>CBDFHD010000003.1:0-4205867 GCA_965247285.1 Candidatus Poribacteria bacterium | reverse complement strand
GTCAATTCATGGAAAAACTGGGTTACGCGACTATGAAGAATCCGAGAAATCGGCGTACTGCTCAAAAACGACATGTCTTTCAGCATTGACTGACTTAGTCGAAAAAGCGGATGCGAAACATATTGTGTTCAGTTACAGTAATGAGGGTATTCTTTCAGCTGACGAAATTCTTTCGGTCTTATCCAGTCGTGGTGAAGCAAATCTGAGTTCTGCTATCGATTATCAACGCTACAAAAGCCATTCTAAAGGCAACAATGGAGATAAATGCGTACAAGAATTATTATTCCATGTGAAGATTGCGACTGCCCCCAAACGCGTTGAATTACCACCGGAAGCGGACACCTCCGCGGTGGAACCGAAAAGGATTCAAGATCCAAGAAATAAACTCAACGATTTGTCTGGAAGCGAATGGAAGGGTCCTAGATCCATTTGTCGGTGTTGGTGGCACCCTTTTAGCATGTTCCATGGCAGAAAGGAAGGGAATTGGTATAGATCTCTCATCCGAATACCTTGAGCTCTACCACAACGCATCTGCCGAACTTGGACTTGCTCCCCAAACTGCTTTGGTTGGCGATTCCAGAAATTTACAAGAAATTTTAAAAGACACGGAACCCTTTGACCTCATTTTAACCGATCCACCCTATGCAGACATGTTATCACGAAAACAAAGCGGCGACAAAAAAAAGAAAACCGGAGACGACAGTCCGACCCCTTTTACCGATCAGTCAAATGATTTAGGAAATATGCCGATAGCGCAATTTTATGAATCCCTCAAGCAGGTCATCGGTGGGGCAGTGCAATATCTCAAACCCAAAGGATATGTTGTTGTTTTCTGCAAAGATCTCCAACCGACCAAAGAACACCATAATATGACCCACGTTGATGTTGTCAATGCCCTTGCTGACATAAAAAATCTTCAATTTCGAGGTTACAAAATTTGGTACGATAAATCTCAGAAACTCTATCCATTTGGTTATCCGTACGCCTATGTTTCTAATCAATTTCATCAATTCATCTTGATATTCCGTAAGGAGAAATGAAATTTAGAGTTAATGCTACAAGAGATTTTCTTAGGAATCGTCTACTTTAACTGCTTCATTTCTCAAGGTTTCGATAGCTTCAACAAATATTTGAGGTGGTTCCTGCCCCAAAATAATATCCCCACGCTTATTCAATAAAAAGCTTATTTCGGGTTCAGTGATTTTTGTTTGTTGGCTTCCATAAATCACTACCGTCCGGATGATTTTACACCAACTATAGTGCTGCTGAATGTACTCTCTTTCAATGGCATCATATTTCTCCAATTGTTTAATGCCCACCTTCCTATTTCCAAATTTTTTACCCTCAATATTGATAATTTCACTTCGTTGATCGTCAAATAAAATCAAATCAGGGCGATGAAGACGCTTTGATTTGTCTCCTGCTTTATATGCATCTCTGTCCTCGTACTTTTCAAGGACCATGTAATCAGTTTCTTGGTCTTCTATTTTTTGAAAGTATCCCTGTTCACCTCCTGCATGATTGTCATAAATAGCCCGGGCTTGTGTAAATTCCTCAACAACCAAGTGGATAAATATGGTAGCAAGTTTTTCCGATTCCATCTCATATTTCCAATAAGTTGTAGGGAGTTCAGCATCTGGAACGGTAAGACCTTCCAATTGGATACCAACTTGATTAGCTATTTGAATGAATTTATTATTTTTTCCGATATAATCTTGTTTTAATCCATGTTGCGTAATGACAATATCCCCTGTCCATCCTAAGTTCCTAAGGCTTTGACTTATCAAAGTCAAAGCTCCAATGTTAGGATCGTGTGAGAGACTTCCAGATTTTACCAGCCGCCCTGAAATGTAAATTTGGCTAGTTCCCTTTTCTATTAGGATAGGCACATTTCCTCTGGGAGGGCGTCTCATATTATTTTTGAACTCAATCACTTCTTCCAGTGTTTCAAAAGGTTTAAAGAGATTTGGATCAAGTTCCTTCCCAAGAATTTCAACCCCTAAATTCATCAACAGTTTTGTCCCAAAGACAGACGTAGATGTCGGATGGATTTTCTGTTCAACCCTGAGGTTATAGAGCATAATTTTCTTGGTATGCGGATAATAAAAATCTATAAAAACAAACTTCGAACATCTTTGATAAACTCCAGTGTTTCGCGATTCCGAATCGTCAGTCTTTGTTTCCTCAATCGCATAAATTGGTTGATGGGAATCTGAAGGTCGCTCATCCTGATAGAAAACTAGGAAGTCAACGAAGCTGGAAAATCCACCGATAATTTCCAGAAAGATTTCACTTACATCTTGACAAAAAACTCCTGCAACACGATAACGGAATGTAAAACGATTGCTCTCAAGAATCGGTAAGATTTGAAGTTGATTAATGAAAGGATCCTCCAAGTTTCGATCTTCAGCGAATTTCTTGATGATTGTAATAACGACCTCTTTTTTCGGCCGCTCCTCGGTCAAAATCCACAGGTTTCTCATGAATTCACCCCTCAAAATCTTGATTTGTAATTTTCTATAGACTGTGTTAGAATAACGAAACAATCATCCATTAGTTTCATGAAAAACCTCACCAACCCTGTATTATGACACCTCCTGCCACCTCTCAGAACCTTCCACAAACTCCCCATCTCGCTCACACTGGACTCACGGCGCGGAGTGTGCTCATTGGGATGGTGGCAGTGATATGCCAATGCCTCGTTACCCCTTATAACGACTTCCACGTCGGTGGCACCTACCTTGCGGGGAATCATCTGCCGATCGCCGTTGTCTTTGTAATGCTGATTTTCGTCCTCAGCATTAACCTTCTCCTCAAGAAACTGAAACCCGGCACCGAATTGCAAGGCGGCGAACTCCTGATCATCTGGGGGATGATGCTGGTCGCATCGGGCATCCCGTCCTCAGGACTGATGCGCTACCTCGTTCCACTCGCCGTCAGTCCGTACTACTTCGCAACCGCTGAAAACGAGTGGATCACGCTCTTCCATCAGCACCTTCCAGATTGGATGGTCGTGAAAGACCCAAAAGCGGTTTTCTATTTCTATGAGAAATTGCCAGATGGAGATTCGATCCCGTGGCGTGCATGGCTAAAGCCAATTGTCGGATGGAGCACGTTTGTCCTCATCTTCTATTTCGTCACGATCTGCTGGACAGTCCTCCTCCGAAAACAGTGGGTGGAACACGAACGCTTCACCTTCCCGATCGTTCAATTACCACAGGAAATGTTTCAACCCCCCTCAGGGGGCGCGTTGCTGAATCGGTTCTTCAAATCGCCGTTGATGTGGTGCGGTTTCACGATACCGGTCATATTGCACGGCTTGAGAGGACTGCACTTGTACTTCCCAGCCGTTCCGAGTCTGCCCCTCGATTTTCCGATTGCCCAATTCTTTACCGAAAAACCGCTATCCGCGCTGGGGTGGTGGCCCGCGGTGCATCTGTTTATCTACCCTTCGATCATCGCTATTGTCTATCTGCTGACCCTTGAGATCTCGTTTAGTTTCTGGTTCTTCTTCCTACTCGGAAAGATGGAGACAGTGCTTATCTATGCGACAGGTTCAAAAGTGAATCAGTGGAACTTCCACCAAAATCAACAGATGGGTGCGCTGCTGGTTTTTATCGGATTTATCCTCTTTATCGGGAAACGCCACTTCGGACGGGCATTCGCTACCATCTTTGGGATTCGGGGTTGGAAACCCCTCCCACCAAGTGATGATACCAACGAACCGCTACCTTACGTTTGGGCGGCAGGTGGTTTAATCGTAGGGATTCTACTGCTTACCCTGATATGTAGCATGGCGGGGATGAGTGTGTGGGTAGCGCTCGTTATGCTCGGGATCTTTCTCGGCATAACAACGGTAGGCACGTGGATGGTCGCGAACGGCGGTTTGCTGTTTATCATCTATTCCTTCCTGCCCGGCGAATTCCTGATTACGTTGTTCGGCAGTGCCAGAGTGAACGCGCCAAGCTGGACGTTGGTCGCATACGAACGGGTCTTGATGTTCGATATGCGGGAGATCCTCATGCCGGGGGTGATGAACAACTTCAAACTCGCAGAACCGCTGCGTCTCAAACAACGTCCGTTCCTGCTTGCCATGGGCATCGCACTCGTCTTGGCGATGGGTGTCTCCTACTACTCATCCTTAGACCTCGCCTACACGCACGGTGCGGTGAATTTGCAACACTGGACCTATATGATCTCCACGACCGTCCCATTCAACCGACTCACGAGTATTCTGCAGCACCCAACCGGAATCGAAGTAGAACGGCTCGGTTCGTTCATCTTCGGCGGTGCCACGATGTTCGGCATGCTCTGGATGCGACATCACTATCTCTGGTGGAAACTGCATCCGATCGGCTCTCTACTGATGACGAGTTATGCAACCTACTGTTTCTGGGGTTCATTCTTCATCGGTTGGTTTCTCAAATACACCGTCCTCAAGTTCGGCGGCGTTGCCCTCTACCGCAAACTCCGTCCTTTCGTATTAGGCATTGTATTAGGCGAGTGCTTCATCGGCGGTATCTGGATCGTTGTCGGACTGATGACCGGCATCGGCTATCGTCTATTGCCCGGTTGATTAGGGCACCCACCACCCTAAACCTCTGGAAGCGTATACACTCCGCGTTTGACCTTCACAATCACACGAGCGTCCACAAGCCGCCTGAGTTCATGTTTTATCGCTTCGGGATGTCCCTCAATACCCGCAATCAGTTCCGCTGTTTTTTTCTCACCATCCGCAAGTAAAGTTTGGATTTGCTCTCGGAAGAGGATACGTGGGATATTTCCGCCCCGAAGTTTCTTCAAGAGCCGGTTCGCCCGCCTTGCGGAGCACCCCAAGACACGCTCGACCTCTTCTCTGCTGGTGTCAGCAGTGAGATTCTCCCGTTCTGCTTCAAAACGCTGGCGTATTTCTACCACCTCAGCAAGTTTGTCAAGCCCGCCCGCAATCTCAAAATCTTCCCAGTCAAAAAGAATCGTTTCAGGTCGGTCTGTGATGTCAGGCAATGGAAAGCTCGTGATCAGGACGATTTTCTTGTCTGCCAGGTGATGCAATCTTGCATGCCCTACAGTCTGTGTGAGAAAGCCAATAACGCTCTCTTCATAAATACTCTGGACCCGTTCATCTTTGTAGCCGTCAGCGTCGTTTTCTGTCTCATAACAGAGGGGTTCGGCATCGTTTCCAAACAATATCTGTGTTCGCCGCCAAATGAGGTAGGGCGACCATCGCGGGGTACCGACTATCCATATAACGTCTGCTTCCTCAAAACCTGTCTGAAACCTTCTTGTGTCTTTCTGAGCCGTTACGAAGCAGACGTTTTCTTTTTCAGCAATATGCGTCAGGTGCCGAAGAACACTCCCCTGATAGGTGACAATGGCATGCTTAACGCTCGGATCCCTCTCAATTTCTGCGCCGATACCCGTAAAAAAGCGTTGTCCGGTTTTAGACAGCCCAATGATGTCCCATTTACTTTCATAGTCCATAATCGACTCGACTGGATAGGTCCCTGTACGAATCTGAAAGACCTGGTTTCCTGCGGCCCACTTCATTGGTTCGGAGCAAATGACTTCAACTTTGTCATCTGGAAATAGTTTATGGATATGTTGATCAGAAAGTGTGGGAGATATTAACATAAGGCGTTTGATGCCCGAATGCAGCATCGGCGGCACCCAGAAATGCAGCACATCGCCATCCCAGAGCATCGGTGCGTCGGTATCTCGAGTGTAGTGCTGAAAAAACCGTTTGAGTTGATGCCAAAACGTCCAGTTTGGATTTTGACAGACAGCAGGGAATTCCCGAATGTTCTCTACAGTTTCTGGGTCCAAAATTCCCAGTTGAATGGCTTGCGCCATCGGCATCGGGACTTTCATGTTCTCGTTAATCACAAAACCACGGAGCCGAAAGAGAGGTAGTTTTCTCGTCGTGAGTTTCTCTGCAGCGTTATCGTCCAGAGGAATGTAAGCAGAAACGCCTCCCTGAAACTCGATGGTAAAGCGTGCCAATTCCCTACCGGTTTCATCATCAACAATCCCGCGTTCCACGACCTTACCCCCCACATTCACTTGGCACATCTGTTCAATGAGGGCTGCCTCCTGCCATTGAAACGTCGGTAGCGTTGCACGAACTCGTTTGACAAGACCCCCATGGGCAGTGTTTTTAATCTCAAGGACATTCAGTAGGGCTTTGGCGAAATTCCCCAAAGCATACCCTTCCGAGTTGATACGCCACGCCTCTAATATATTTTTTGATAACTCACATTTGAGAAATAGTTCATGTGCGTGCGTCTCATCGAGAATACAAATCCGTTCTGTTTGATCGTCCTGTCCGAGTATTTCTTCCAAAGCCTCGGTGCTGTGAGGATTGTAAAAAAGTTGGTAGGTCGTTGATATCTGTGCCTTGGCGTGTTGTAAGGCAGTGGGTTGCGATAGATAACCGCGCTGCTGACAGTCCCTGTAGACGGGACACTGTGGACAGATGCTGTCACTCGGATTTCCGCCTTTCTCTTCAAGTGCGGAACACCGTTCGGGATCCTCACAGACATTCCCGTATTGAAACGGGTTTGCCATGCGCACATCAACAGGTATCTCTTTCACCTGATCCCACAGGTACATCCGATGTCTCCAGTGGGCAACCGACGACACATTTCGCTCTTGAAAACGTTTCTCTGTTTCCCCTGCTATGCCGGGTGGCACGTTTATGCAAATTGTGCCGCCGTTGAGAACATAGGATTCTGTTTCATAGTTTTTCCCGGTGCTCGTCTGGGTAATGAGTCCGAGAATGCGAACGTTCTCATCAAAAACACGTCGTATCTGAGAGTCTATCCCTTCTGGTGTCCCATAAACCTTTTTCGTCGATTCTGACTTCTGCAGCACCGGAAGCGAACGTTTTACCGCCAACGGGCTCAAATTCCCTTCTCGGGCGGCGAGCATCTCCTCAGAGACAGGTAGCCCAGCAGTCGGTATCGGTGGTAAAATGCCGGTATCGTCCCAGATATCGATGATTGATGTCGCATCCATCGGCAGCCCGATATTAGAAGTAGATGCGCGTATCCACACAGTGCCATCGCTCTCCCATAGCGATACATATCCCATGGCAATATCACTGCCCAATGGAACCCAGTGGTGAAGACCGTTCTCTTCTCGAGTATAAGAAAAATCGCGCTCCAAAAACGCCTCTTTTGCAAGATCGAGGTGATGCGAACCCAGAGACAGTGGCACATCTATAACAGTCGGTTTCTGTTTTTTTTCTCCAAGTGGCGCAGGTTCGTGGAGCGCAGCACGGAGCGCATCAAGAGGCCCAAAGAGGATATCTTTCGCAATGACCGGCGGATCTAATAGATTTCCAAGCAAAATCTCGTAGCGGGCGTCCCAGGTGCTGCTCCCCATTTCTCCAAGGATTTCAAGATACACATCTCGTTGATGCAGATCTTCCGAAGTCGGTCTGCGCTTATAGATGTAGAGTCGCTCTTGCTCGGTATCCGGATGCAAGTAATCTGGCACCCTACATGAAAAACGCAGTCCGCCATCCTTTGCAATCGTCAACAACGGATTCGCGACAGCGTTGATGAGTGCCTCAATACAGGCAAAAACGGCATCGGGTGCGGCAGAGAGTGACTCGTATTTAAAGTCGAGGTCATGCCATTGTGAGCCATCGCGTTGGGAAGGGAGACCTATATACACCTGAATCCCCCATGATGACTCCCATCGTCTGATCTCCCTGTTTTTTGCGCCTTGTATCCCTTGGCGTTTTGAGAACCGATCCCCGCCAAAATTTCTTGGACTCCGGTCGTGATGAGGCGCACGTCCTATCGGCATAAAGGAAATATCTGCCTGCTCCAGATCGGCAAGTAGCACGCGGTGTCTATGTGCACAATAGGCCGCAAACTGATAAGGGTAATCCTTATCGTACAGCGTAGGTGTTAACACAGTCTTCCGCTGCTGAAGCGGTTTTTCATGCCGTCTGTGGCAGCGTTGAATAATATCTTCTAAGGAATTCATGGTTATTGACTAACTCTCTAAATCGGTAATTCTATATTTCCCTCAGACCCGGTAGGTGCGGTTTTGCGGCGTACGCGCCCCGCCGAGTGCCACACGCGCACTCGGCGTTGATTCATGCGATCTGCATTCCTAACCGCACTGGATATCACCAGAAAATTACCCAATTTATTTTTTTATCTTCATCTGGGTTGAGGAAAGTGCGTGAACAATCTCCTTGAACCTTCAAAACTTGTTAGTAGCAACTTGGGTTATATAATAGCATAAATTCGCTTTTTAATCAAATTTTTAAACCCGAAAGAAGTCAATGATAGCAAGGCTTTAAGGGTAAATCATATTAGGACATTATCAATAAATTATATTTTATATTATAATTGTCTTTGTATCACTTTTAAAAACCGGAACGGGCAACCCATCGAATCGTAAATCTACGAGCAACGCCGTAGGTATCGCGACCCTGAAGTGTTTCGCGCTGAAAGTTACAAGAACGGGACTTACGCAAAATGAAGATTAAGAATTTAATCGGGTAGTTTTTACCTATGCCCGGTGCGGTTAGGAAACCGCACCTACCGGGTTTGGGGGAACATAGAATTACCCAAATATTTTATTAATCCTCATATTGCGTAAAGAAGCAATATATTTCACCCAACAGGTCAGGACTATTTAGTTTTCGGTTCCGATCTTGGTTTTCGTTCGCAGATGTTAAGGTTTTCGCGCAATATCGCGAGCACAGCTCGCTCCTACAGCGGAAAAACGTTCACGCATATAAAATCAACAGGACTTACGCAATTTTGATCATAGCCCGCGTTGTGAGATGTCTGAACTCCATCCGTTGCTCAGTTTACGCGGATCTGTCAGTCTCTCTGGAAAAATACCGCGACCTCGCGATGTTATGAACAGCAAGCTTTGGGGAATACGTTTTTCAGTAGATTGTAGAAATTCATAACACCATGCATTTATGGCGGAAATTAAGCACTTTTTCAAATTTTGTTTGACATGCACATCAGATAAAAGTATAATTAATGCTATTAGGTAGATATTTTTTATATAATTTTTAATTATATATTGACTTAATATCACTAAATTGGATTTGATGACCGGTAGGACGGTGCTAACACAGCCAATGTCTCCCAGGACTATTTAGTTTTCGGTTCCGATCTTGGTTTTCGTTCGCAGATGTTTAGGGTTTCGCGCACTATCGCGAGCACAGCTCGCTCCTACAGCGGAAAAACGTTCACGCATATATCGGTCTTGCGGAAGATGGTGATTCTTAAATAGTTGAAAAGTTTATCTGTTTTTATAATTCACTTTGACTGAAAGGAACTGAAAATGATGAAAAGATTTTATGTGCTTTTTGCGATTTTACTGGCTCTCAACATTTGTGTACCTCCCGTCACGCATGCACAAGACGGCGATGTAGGTGAGGTAGGCGGGGATCAAATCGGTGCACCGGAAGCTCCCGAAGCCATCGTGATTATAGATACCCACTTAGCAGCTGCGATCCGGTCAACCCTCGGCTTAGCCGAAGACGCAACGCTCACCTCTACAGATATGCTAAATCTCAGCAGTCTGCAAGCCAAGAAGGCAGAGATAAGTGAACTCAGCGGTTTGGAGCATGCGACGCACCTTACCACGCTCAACCTCTACTCGAATCAACTCACCGATCTCGGTCCGCTATCAGGACTCGAAGGTCTCATATTCTTAGATGTCGGTAAAAATAACGTCACGGACATAGAAGCACTTTCGGGGTTGACGGCTCTGACATCCTTGCATCTTGATAGGAATCCAATCACAGACTTCCATCCGCTTTCGAGTTTGACGGGTCTGAGCGTGTTGCATCTGAGTGGCACGGGTATCAGTGATCTCAGCGTGCTTGGGAGTCTAACGACCCTGACGCAGTTATATCTCACGGGCAATGAGATACGCGATATTGGTGCGTTGTCAACTTTGACGGAGTTGGGTTGGTTGTTTCTGGCGCAGAATGAGATAAGTGATGTCAGTCCGCTTCGGGGTATGGAGGCGTTGGTATCGTTGCGTCTGTTGGGGAATCCGGTATCAAATGCGTCCGTGCTTTACCCATTGACACAGGGGAGTTTGATTGATGTCGATATTGATATACCGCCCCCGGCGGATACAGAACCTCCGAGTGTGACGATTGCTGTTCCCGCGGATACTCAGAAGGGTGCGTTTGAGGTAACAATTACGTTCACGGAGTCGGTATCAGGTTTTGAACAGGCAGATGTCTTGGTGTCTGGCACTGCGACTGCGGGTATAACGGCGTGGGCGACGACGGACGACACCGTCTTTACCGCCACAATCACGCCGACGACGAGTGGGGACGTGGTGGTGAGTGTTATTGCAGATCTTGCCATGGATGCCGCAGGTAACAACAACACGGCTGCCGACTCACAGACCGTCACCGTAGATATGGATGCGCCGAGTGTCAGTATTTCTGTGCCGGCAGGTGTTCAGAACGGTGCGTTTGATGTGGTCATCACGTTCACAGAGTCGGTGTCCGGATTTGAGCAAGCAGACGTCATGCTTTCCGGGACAGCAACAGCGAGCCTCACAGCGTGGCAGACGACAGACGACACTGTCTGGACGGCAACGATTACACCGACGACGAGTGGCACACTGACGCTGAGTATTCCCGCTGATGTTGCTATAGATGCTGTCGGGAACAACAATACGGCGGCACAGACTCAAACCGTCACCGTAGATATGGATGCGCCGAGTGTCAGTATTTCTGTGCCGACAGGTGTTCAGAACAGTGCGTTTGATGTGGTCATCACGTTCACAGAGTCGGTGTCCGGCTTTGAGCAAGCAGACGTCACGCTTTCCGGGACAGCAACAGCGAGCCTCACGGCATGGTCAACGACAGATGACACCGTCTGGACGGCAACGATTACACCGACGACGAGTGGCACACTGACGCTGAGTATTCCCGCTGATGTTGCTATGGATGCTGTCGGGAACAATAATAGTGCCCACACGACGGGATCAGTGAACATCATTATGAACGTGGCTGCCGATACGGAAATATTCGAGGCTGATGTGTTCGTATCGGTCTGCGATCGCACGCCTCAGGTGCGTGATGCGATCGTTGCCGCCGTGCCAAACGTAAGCGATTGCGCCGATGTAACCGCGGCAGACCTTGCAGGAATTACGATCCTCAACCTTAGATCCCAAAACATCACCGTCCTCAAAGCGAACGATTTCAACGGTCTCACCGCCCTGGAGTTGTTCACCCTGTCGGACAACGCATTGAGCAGTTTACCAGAGGGCATCTTTGATGAACTCACCGCCTTGGAGTGGCTCCACCTGTACAACAACGATTTGAGCAGTTTACCAGAGGGTGTCTTTGATGAACTCACCGCTCTGGAGTGGCTCGACCTGTCCAGCAACGAATTGAGCAGTTTGCCGGAGGGTGTTTTTGATAACCTCACCGCCTTGGAGTGGCTCAACCTGTCGAACAACGATTTGAGCAGTTTACCAGAGGGTGTCTTTGATGAACTCACCGCTCTGGAGTATCTCAGCCTGTCCAGCAACGCATTGAGCAGTTTACCAGAGGGTGTCTTTGATGAACTCACCGCTCTGAAGCAGCTCCACCTGTCGAACAACGAATTGAGCAGTTTACCAGAGGGTGTCTTTGATGAACTCACCGCCTTGGAGTGGCTCGACCTGTCCAGCAACGCATTGAGCAGTTTACCAGAGGGTATCTTTGATAAACTCACCGCCCTGGAGTGGCTCGACCTGTACAACAACGATTTGAGCAGTTTACCAGAGGGTATCTTTGATGAACTCACCGCCCTGAAGTTGCTCGACTTGGGAAGCAACACTTTAAGCAGTTTACCAGAGGGTATCTTTGATGAACTCACCAAACTGAAGCGGCTCTACCTGCACGACAACGATTTGAGCAGTTTACCAGAGGGCATCTTTGATGGACTTACTAAACTGGAGTCGCTCGAGCTGTCTGGCAATATTGTTGACCCTTTACCGCTGACGGTGTCCCTGGAAAAAATTGGAGAAGGGGAGTTCAAGGCAACCGCACCCACCGGTGCGCCATTTGATATTGTTCTACGCTTGCGTCTTACCCACGGTAGCATTGACGGTGGAGGCACCCCGAGTATCACGATTTCGACAGGTAAGGTGGAGAGCGAATCGGTTACGGTAACACGGACACCTGGGACAGCGGATGCCGTCTGGGTCGATATTGGGACATTACCCGGTCTGCCCAAAAACAACCATTCGGGTTATGAACTCGTCAAATCGTCTGATTTGCCTCTCACAGTCATAGAGGGGCTCGGTAATGCGGCACCCGGGATAGCCGCAGTGGTGGTATTGCCGGAGGAAACGACGCTCTCGGCGAACTATCCCAACCCGTTCAACCCGGAAACGTGGATCCCATATCAGTTAGCAAATCCGAGTGATGTGAAGATTACGATCTATGATGGGCGGGGTCGGGTCGTCCGGCGGTTGGATTTCGGTCACCAACCTGCGGGTTACTACACGCGTCGGAGTCATGCGGCGTATTGGGATGGCAAAAATAATATGGGTGAGAGTGTTTCAAGTGGTATCTATTTCTATCAATTCGAGGCGGATAATATCTCCCTTCTGAGGAAGATGGTAATTCTTAAATAGTATCAAATGACCATAGGATAGCTGGGATGCTGATGTTTATTAGCTTCCCAGTCATCGCCGATGAGTGGGTTGAGTTGGGTTCGCTGGCATCTTCATTGAGAAATGATGCGTTTGGCGATCAACGTTTCTAAAGTGTAGCAAAACTACGAGCGGGGGTCAAGCGTATTTTTACGCAACCCCTGCCCCGGTTTTGCGAAGTCAGTTCGTCAAGAACAGGAGGTCAGGTATCATTGAGTTTCTCCTTGTTCAGTGGTTTCATCGTTTGCAGCTGCATTGGCGAGGTTTTCATCGATAGCTTGGAGATGCTGCTGCGGGATCAGGTCGAGATATTGAGAGATGACGCGTTTAGAAAGTCGTGTAATGTGTGAGATTTTGTCAATATCAGCGGTAGCGGTGCGCACGACTTTGACGGACTCATAATCACGAATGTATCGGTCAACTGCCTCCTTAGAGTGCTTGGTTTTGGCGGCAATAGTGGGAGTGAGATGCCCTTGAAGATAGAGGGTTATGATCTCTTTCTTGTGGGTAATAGCACCCGATAAGTCATGGATATTGCCGCGAGTGGGTAAGATTTCTCCCGTGGTTTTTTGCCATTCGTTGACATAATCACAGACGACCTGATCACAGACGTTGAGCAAGACCGCCAAGTCGAGTTGTGTCAATAAGGCGCCTTGGTCATAAGCTTGATAACACCAGCGGACCAAGCGATTGATCCGCAGTTGCCGGGAGGTAAAACCGTTGCGAAAGGATTCAATATCCTCTGCGGCGAGGTAAGTCAGGATGATGGGTTTCATACGGGTTTTGACGATGGATTTGCCTCTTTGTGGATATTCATCAATCGGGACAGCCATCCAAACGAGGTGTCCATAGCTGAGGTATCGCTCCTCTGGGAGTGAGTCGCCCGTGGCGAGTTTCTCCAAAGGGAGGGTAATGACGAAATAGTCCTCAACGGTCTTGAGAATGTCATCGACAATAGCAGTCGCAGTGACTTCGCCTTTGTCATACCCGTAGTCATTGAGAAAGCGATGGATCAGCAACTGTCGTAGAGATTTATCGTTGATGCGTCTGAACTTCTTCTCATTGACTTGTGTGCGCGTCAAAGGTTTGCTCATCGGAGGTCCCCCTTTTTTTCATCCACGGACTCTGGGTGAAGCAGCTGGGTCATGCGATCGGTATGTTGGTATTCCTCATACAGCGAGAGATACTCGCGGATCAGCCGGTCAGAGAGGTGGGTGATCAGGCGTATCTGTGCTTTGGGAAAGTCTTGATGATAGAGCGTCGCGACCTGTGTGAAGTCTCTCAAGTAGCGGGAGACGGCGCGTTCGGAGTGGTTCGTCTTTTGCTCAATCTCGGTGAAGGTGTATGCTTTGAAATACAACTCCAGAATCTGCGTCTTATGAGACAGCCCTGGGCCCATGTCGTGTTTCGCCCCGCGCGTCATCACGAAATATCCGTCCTGTTTCAACGCTCGGATGTCGCGTTTCATCGTGGCAGGACTGCTGGTTAATAACACGGCTAAATCTTCATAACTCAGCAAGGCATCTTGATCATAAGCTTCTTGGGTCAATCGGAGGATGCGATGTCGTCTGAGACCTGCCAGGCCGTAATCGGCTAAGACTTCGAGATCGGTGTCGATGTCATTGAGTTTCAGGCGACAGGAAACTTTTTTCGCTAAAGCGATGTGTTTGCCTGCGGGTTCCTCGGCGGCGACAGCCTCGTAACAGATTTGTCCCGATGTCAGTTGAACATTGGCGTGTTGCGCAAAGTAGGTAGAAATCTGTTTATAGTAGGCTTCAGCCACTATAGGCATGAGATTAAAGTCTGCTGAAATCTTCTGAATAATAGCAGCTCTGGCATTCTTGGATTCGATGCGTTTGATACCATAGGCGGTATCCATCTGGCGTGTCATAGAGACCTCCATGAGGAGAGTGTCGGTGATGCAAATACATCTACCTGTTAGGGTAACTCATACTATGAGTATAACTCATGGGGTCATTTGATACAAACTATAAGTAACCGGATTTTTACTTTCTTTGGTGGCGAGGTTTCCGAGCCTCGCCCGCTTTTATAGTAAATTGAGGGTGGTTCATAAATCATTTCAACTACAACGGTAGCAATCACCGCCTCGGTTCGTAAGGAGCACGCGAGGCAACTCCCGTTGAGCATCGATCCGTTAGATTGCGTTGACAGTCTGTAAACTGAATGATGTTTAAGTATTTAATTCGGTAATTCTAATTTTCCCCAGGCCCGGTAGGTGCGGTTTTGCGGCGTACTCGCCCAAATGCGATCTGCATTCCCAACCGCACCGACACTTAGACACAAACCTTGTATACCCCAAAATCCTCTTTGGTTTCCCCAGTCGGTTCTCCGTGAACCCCCGACGCCACCATCCCCGCTGAAAACTGATAACTGATAACTGAATGCTTCTGTCTATACCGTAAAAAGCCTTGCACCTAAGAGGTAGAGCGCGTATAATGAAAAACACGATTTTTCCGAACCCACATCATCAATCTAACAAGGCTGACCGCGAAATATAGTAAAGCCTATAATTACTTGGACGCTCTAAAGAGGCGAGGATACAATCCTCGCCAGCGGCGGTGGGGTCGTTGTTCACTGACGAACTGTCCACATATTTTTGGACTTTACTATAATATATGAATTTCCAAACACGTTGCAACCGTTACTTACAGAACGTCCACCAAACACAAACCACCTCAGAGGCGACTCCAGAACTTTCGTTATTCCCACACCTTCAAGCCCTCTTGGAGGAGACTGCAGTTAACCATTTCCGCAGAGATACCGTCCGATTCACACAGGAACCGAGAAGATTAGATCAGATCGGTAGACCGGACTTCATCGCGATGGAGGGTTTGCTGCCTATTGGTTATATTGAGGCAGAGGCACACGGCAGAGACCTCAATGCGCTCACGGGGCACGCCAGAGAACAGAACGCACGCTTTATCGAAAATCTTGATAACTTCATCCTCACGAATTTCGTTGAATTTCGGTTGTATAGGGACGGGCAACTGCGCGAAACCGCAAACATCACAGACGCACCTGACGAGTTAGAGGCACTCCTGGAACGGTTTCTGAACGCTGGACACGTCCAAATCTCGTCACCGGAGGCATTGGCGAGATACCTCGCCAGACGGACGCGGGAACTCCAGACCCAGATCGCAACGACGCTCACCGATGAAGACAGCAACATCCACGCGATGTTCTTAGCGTTCAAGGAGACGCTCATCTCTACACTGACCCCAGACGACTTTGCGGATATGTACGCGCAAACGCTCGCCTACGGGTTGTTCGCCGCACGCTGTACACTGCCGAACGCGAAGAACTTCTCACGACATACCGCCGTCCAGGCACTTCCGAGATCAAACCCGTTCCTCGTCCAACTCTTTTATCATGTCGCCTCCCCAACACTGGAGACGAACGTCACCTACATTCTGGACGATATTGCATCGCTACTCCAAAACGTCCCGACAGAAATGCTCCGCACGGCATTTGCCGCCAGAAATCATCTCGAAGATCCCGTTATCCACTTCTACGAGACCTTCCTCGCCGAATACGATCCGCAGCGGCGCGTCGACCGTGGGGTCTACTACACGCCGCCACAGGTTATCTCGTACATCGTGAGATCTGTGGACAGCCTCCTCAAAACGGAATTGAACAGACCCGACGGTCTCGCTGATGAAAACACGCTTATCCTCGACCCAGCGACAGGCACCGGCGGTTTCCTATTGACAGTGTTGGATCACATCCGAGAGTCTGTCACCGAGACCTACGGCATAGGAGAGTGGGTTCAGTACATCAACGCGCAACTGGTCAAACGGATTTTCGGGTTTGAACTGCTCGTCGCGCCCTATACGATCGCGCATCTGAAATTGAGTCTGTTCCTACAAGCGCAAGGGTGGCGCGCCGATGAACGCCTCCGTATCTATCTCACCAATACCCTGGAACAACCCGAAGAAATGCAGCCACCCTTACCCTTTGCAGGGTTTATTTCTGACGAGGCGAACGCCGCGCTCTCAGTGAAACGGGACGAACCGCTTCTCGTCATCCTTGGCAATCCGCCCTATCCGCGCGATTCCGCGAATCCAAGTCGCGTAGGTAGAGAGTTAACTTTTATCGGGGAACTCATTGAGAACTATAAACAGGTGGATGGAGAACCGCTCGACGAAACAAACTTAAAAGCACTTCAAGCCGACTATGTAAAGTTTATTCGGTGGGCACAATGGCGTATTGATAAAAACGGTGAAGGGGTTATCGGCTACATTGTCAACAACAGTTTCCTTGATGGTCCCACGTCTCGTGGAATGCGCCAAAGTTTGTTAAATAGTTTCAACGCCATCTATCTGCTTAACCTACACGGTAGCAGTAGAAGAACAGAAGCAGTTCCAACTGCACAAAGAGATGAAAACGTCTTTGACATCATACAAGGGGTCTCTATTCTGTTATGCGTCAAAGAGCACAACAACCCGTCACCGGCAAAGGTTTATTACACCGATATGTACGGAAGTCGAGAGGAGAAATACAACACCCTTTCAAAAACCGATGTCCAAACCACAGCGTGGAACGAACTACAACCGACATCACCCTACTACCTTTTTGTGCCGCAAGCAACAGACTACAGTGCCGAATACGAAACAGGATGGGAAATTACCGACATCCTTCAAACCAGTTCAATTGGAATTGTCACTGCGCGGGATAAATTGACAATTCATTGGACCGCTGAAGATGTCCGCGAAACGGTATCTGATTTTGTTTCACTTTCTGTAGACGAGGCACGAAAAAAATATAACCTACGCAAGGATACCCAAGATTGGAAGGTTCATCTCGCCCAAGCGGATCTCCGTAATAACCCCGATTCCGTAAAGCATATCGCGCCTATTCACTATCGTCCGTTTGACATACGTTGGACCTACTATACTGGGGAATCACGCGGGTTTCATTGTAGACCGCGTCCTGAGAACATGCCACATTTGCGCAAGGGGAACCTTGCCCTCTGCGTCTGCCGCGTCGTTAAAAGCCCAACATGGCAACACGCTTTGATAACCGATAAAATTACGGAAAATGTTTACATTTCAAACAGAGATAGTGAATCTGGACACGTATTTCCGCTCTACCTGTATCCGTCTCCAGAGGAATTGGCATTCTCAACAGAGCGTTCACTCAATTTCAAACCCGCGTTTCTCACCGCGCTTTCGGAAACGTTGGAACTCCCACAGGTTGCACCGCTTCATCTACCCGAAGGTGTTTCGCCGGAGGAGGTTCTTGCATACATCTATGCAATCTTGTATAGTCCGAAATATCGCGAACGGTATTATGAATTCCTGAAATACGGGTTTCCGCGTATCCCGATGCCACAGGACATTGAACATTTCCGCACACTCGCGGCGTTGGGGCAGCGTTTGATTGATTGTCATCTCTTGAGAGATATATCGCCAGCCGAGGTCGCTCCTACAAGCACACGGGTTTCGGCGGTGCATCGGTTTGAAGGTGAAGGGGACGGTGTCGTTTCACAGGTGCGGTATTTGGACGGACGGGTTTGGATCAATCCGACCCAGTATTTCACGGATGTGCCGCTTGCGGTCTGGGAATATGAGATTGGTGCGTATCAGGTGTGTGAGAAGTGGCTGAAGGATCGGCGCGGTGAAGTGTTAAGTCATGCGGAGGTGCGGCAGTATCGTGCGATTTTGGTGGCTGTGGCGGAGACGCTGCGGGTTATGGAGGCGATTGATGGGGTTTTGTGGTAAGTTACCTAAATCAAATTCTACACAGATGTCGCCCCGCCGGGGCTAAAAGAGTGTGGGTGGACGCATTTCTACACACATTTCGCCCCGCTGGGGCTAAGACGAGCCGCACACACAAAAAACTCCACCAATCCGCGTAATCCGTGGCATCCGCGACAATCCGTGATTCAGACGAAACAAACACCGACGACCCTTACGCAAACGGCACCCCCCACATAGCACTCCGCTGGAGTGCGGACGTTGAACAACATTGGTTTCTATAGACATATTGCTCCGCTGGAGCAAAGATCACTATTTGCGACTTCCCTGTAAATCCTGATTCAGACAACAATCAAGAAAACGCTTCTAATCCGCGTAATCCGTGGCATCCGCGACAATCCGTGATTCAGACGAAACAAACACCAATAACCATTACGCATACGGCAACCCCTACATAGCACTCCGCTGGAGTGCGGACATCCGGCGGTATCGTTTTCTATACACATATCGCCCCGCTGGAGCAAAGAGTGGTGCTTTATCCATTTTCAAATTATGGGTGTCTGCTTTCGTTTGCAGTAGGGAACCATTCATAGTCTCCCATTCCTCTCACTGTGAGGCAGTGCGATAATGCACGTCGCATTTGGGCGAGTACGCCGCAAAATCGCACGACTACGAACCTATCATAACATCCAAAATGGATAGAACAGTAGTACTTACAGCTATCCTGCAAATCCTATAATCCTGAAAATCCTGATTCAGACAACAATCAAGAAAATGCTTCCAATCCGCGAAATCCGCGATAATCCGCGATTCAGACGATAACAACATCCATCCAAGAAGTAGAAAAGGCGAGGTTACAAACATCGCCAGCGGTGTGCCTGTTTGGTAGATGTCTATGTGTTTCCAGCCCTATATAGCCGAAGGTAACGGATGGAAGGTTTTTCTATACAGATGCCGCTCCTAATGAAACTTGACAAACAAAATCGGTAATGGCAGTTCATCGGAGATCGGGCGAGGCGACCTCGCCCCTACGAATACCGAATCGGGCGAGGCGACCTCGCCCCTACGAATACCGAACATGATCGTCAAAATTCATCAGGGATTAGGAAAACAGGCGGAATTATAAACCCTGAGGTCTGAAAAACGCATCCGTTTGCATCTATCGCGTCTTGATCTTCGCCCAACTGACAGCGAGGAGACCAGTCGGGTCAACCGCCAGCCCTTCTACCATAGCCTCTTCAATCTCATTGGCAGTCAGTGTCGAGTCGTAAATTCGGATGTCGTCAACGGCACCCTCGTAATCGACCCCACCGGGCCAACCACTCGTAAATCCAATCTGCCACGTGTTTCCTTTAATATCCTCGCCCCCGTTATACCCCATGTGATGAACGCCTTCTATACCATTGACATAGATATGCCCCTCAAGTGCTTTGAACTCCCAAGTCACGGCAACATGATGCCACTTGCCGTCCGAAACATCTGTATCGCCTCGTATCCAGTCGCAGCTATGACCGACCCATTCGACGGCTCCGGTCTTACCGCCTTCTGAAGTCGCCGCATCTCCCACATAAAACAGTTTTTCATGAAAGTCAAGTACCCGATCCTCATTGTTCTTCGTCAGAAAGCTAACGCCGGTCTTGGTGGTTTTTATCCAAGCCGTAATCGTGAAATCTGCAGCACCCGTTTCTGTAATCCAAGCATCAATGGCAACATAGTCATCACCATCAAACGCCAATGCACTGCCCGCAACACCAGGTACCCACTGTGGATCCCCACCGGCGAAGTCACCATCGTGGCCCTTGCCGGAGCTATCTTTAACGGTATTGCCTTTACCTTCATTAAACTCCCAGCGCGCCACCAGTTCTCCCGCTACATCAATGGATTGCCCAAAAAGGATGCACAACGTTGCCAAAAATACAGCGGAATAACGTAACGGTTTAAAAGCGACAGATCTGGTAAGTGTCATTCGTTTTACCTCCTTAGTCGTTTCCTGTTACATCTATTGCCCAGACGTTTATGCCCAACTTCCCATGACATCAAGGGTTCAATCGAAATTCAACAAGTCTTGCGAATTATTTTATACAGGACTTACGCAATTTTGAGCATCGCCCGCGCCTTGAAAGAGAGATCGTGTAAAAACGCAGACGGTTTCTTGACACAACCTAACAGGTTATGCTACAAAAGAGCAACGTGCGTAAGTCCTATTATCAAAATCTCCGAGTCTAAAACCTCGCCTGCGGTTTGGCGAGCATCTGCTTTCAAAAGCAAAGCAGATGGTAACGTTTTTGTTGTTATCCACAACAAAAACCTCGCCAAACCGATTTCAAGGCGGGGATACAGACTCGCTTTAGTGAATTAGACCAAACGCCTACTAAGAAACATTTGACGGAGTCAAGGGGTAGAAGGTAAATCTTTGTAACCTGTAAGTTACAAAGATACCTTTCCCCTTGACATTTGGTCTAAAATGTAGTATAATTAGAGTATCAAGTTGGCAGACAGTTGAAGCGTAATCGCAAGGTTACGTGTCTGCCTACCCACTTCAACGGGGTTAAAGGCTTGGTACTTGAGATACCATGCGAAACACAACACATAAACTTTTCAAAGATAAGACGTTGCGTTACTTGCACGACGCTTGTAATATCTGTGGCGTTGTGAAGAATCACTTTCTGTCCCTCTGCATGCGATATTACCGCAGATATGGTAAAGGACTTTCGTATGCGAAGATGTCGAAGCACTTGACGAAACTTAAGAAACTTGAGCAATACCAGCATTGGAATATCCCCTATTCGTGGGCGTTACAGAATGTTCTCAAACGCTTAGCACAATCCTTTAGAGAAATGAAAACGTTAGGCAGAGGACACCCACAATTTAAGTCCTGCAAGAAACACAAAGGTATGACCTTTAGAGGTGAACAGGTCAAGATTGAAAAACTATTAGACAAGCAAAAGCATAAAAGAAACCACCCGACGTATCGTATTCGTCTCAACGGACGTTGGTATCGTTTCGCCTTGCACCGTGAAATCAAAGGCGAAATCAAGCAAGTTCAAGTGACACGAGACGCACTCGGAGACATGTATATCACGCTTACTGAAGACTATAGTGAAATCAAATATGAACCCAAGACAGGTAAAGCTGAAGGGTTCGACTTTGGTATCAAAGACTTCCTGACTGGAAACCCTGACGGTAAGCCCTATACGTCTCCAATGTTCTACAAACACAACGCCAAGACATTGGCAGAAGCACAGAAAGTATATTCCCGCAAGGTCAAAGGGTCTAACAACCAAGAACGCCAACGCAAGACCGTTGCGCGTATCCATAAGAAGACTGCGAATCAAAGAGCAGACCATCATTGGAAACTCGCAATAGACTTGTGTAGGAATTTTGACATATTGTTCTTTGAAGACCTTAACTTGCGCGGAATGAAAAAACTTTGGGGTAAACAAGTTTCTGACCTCGCATTCGGTGCATTTATGCAGAAACTCAAGCACCAATCTCACAAACGGATACGTTCTGTATTGAAGATTGGCAAGTGGATACCCTCTACAAAGTGCTGTTGTGTTTGTGGACATAAAAACGAAACCCTTACGCTATCAGATAGGGAATGGCAGTGTCCGAAGTGTCATACGCACCTGGACCGCGACCCTAACGCTGCTATGAACATTCTCAAGGAAGGGGTAGCTTCCTTTAGGTTAGGAGTTGTAAGACCAATTGTTCTATTTAATAGGATTGTTGGCTGCTCCGTTGAATCGGAACATCCGCTTCTAAATTCTACAAATGCTTCTGCTTAACTTTTGCAGAAGCCTCGCCCTTTAGGGCGGGGTCTATCACATACATAATTATAGCCTGATATGAAAAAAAGTCAATCCTACAAATATGCTATTCCCACGGGACCAAAGACAATGTGGAAAAGCGTTTCTATACACATATTGAAGAACACCCAAGCAAATAAACCCTACGGGACTGAAGACCGTCAAGTGAGAAAAACCTTAAAATCCGCGAAATTCGTGAAATCCGCGATTCAGACGAAAACAAACACCGACACCCCTCACGCAAACGACACCCCTCTACATAGCACTCCGCTGGAGTGCGGCATCGGGCGGTATTCTTTGCTATAGACATGTTGCTCCGCTGGAGCAAAGAGAGCTATTCGCAACCCTCCTGTAAATCCTATAATCCTATGAATCCTGGTTCAGACAATTAACTCCACACAGCCCCCGATTAAATTCTCAATCTTCACAAAACCTCGCCAGCGAGGCGGGAAGGTCCAGATTCTCGGTGCTCACATATTTTCGGGCTTTACTATAAATTTCAAAAAAAATTTGACAAGCAGAAAAATATGTGATATACTTAACACTGTTAAGTTAAATCACTGTGTAAATCAAAGGGGAAGCAATGGGTACTAAAGAACGGAGAGCAAGGGAAAAAGAACAGTTGCGGCGGCAAATCCTTGTCGCGGCGCGAGAATTGTTTGTCAATGAAGGTTATGAGAACGTCTCCATGCGAAAAATTGCCAATAAGATCGAATACTCGCCAACAACGATCTACCTCTATTTCAAGGACAAGGCAGATCTATTAGATTCGGTTTGCAAGGAAACACTCCTGAACCTGTTGAACACGCTTGAGCAGCTAACAAATGATAAAAGCGACTCCATCGAGACCCTCAGAAAAAGTGGACGAGCCTATGTCGAGTTCGGCCTCAAATATCCGCAAGATTACAAACTCACGTTTGTCATCCGTCCCCAGTTCCAGCAGGGTTTAGGGCTCCAAGAAGGATCGGTTGGCGAAAAGGTGTTCAATTACTTGCGGGAAATGGTTTCTGAATGCGTTCGACAGAAGATATTCCGCCAAGTGGATGTCGAAACCACCGGTCAGGTGCTGTGGTCAGCGGTTCACGGTGTCACATTGCTCCTGATTGATTTCCCCGATTTCCCTTGGACTGAAAAAGATACATTGATCGACACGGTAATCCACACGACAATTGAGGGTTTGAAGGCATAGATTTGAAACAATTTGGCGAAGGTCGCTTATATTTTTTTTTGCTAATAAGTTAACACTGTTAAGTTATTTATCTGTGTTAATATATGAAAAATCCGAAAAGGAGAATAAGATGAAAAAGCGAAACCCATCTCACAAACGCTTTCTTTCCGCAGCCGAGGGCGCAAGACATTATCGACGAAGCCTGTTCTCCATACTGGCTTTTGGTGTATTTCTATTGGGATGCTCAGATCTGTTCGGCGAAGAGGTCGAACAGACGACACCCGCCGCTGAATTCACTTTCGAGCGGTACGAGGTCGTCACTGGCTCCGCGAAACGCCAGACCGTTTTGACGGGATTTCTTCTCGAAGGCCCTATCGCGGAACTTGCCGTGGTGCACATCGACGAGAACGGCGACCACCGCTTGCACATCTACGCCTTCGGCGACGACACCTGGGTACCGAAACTCAACGCAACGCTGCGTTCTGAAGTGTTGTTCGTTGACGTGGCAAAGATCAACGGACGCGATCGCTTAATCACATACGAGCAAGGTCGCTTGAACTGGTTTGACCCCGAGTCGGCAACGGAACACATGTTGGTAGCGGTTACTTGCAACTTCAAGCCGCCTCGCAGCGGCGAAATCCCCCATGTAGACATCACTCACGACGTGAACAGCGATGGTCACGACGACTTGGTAGTGCCTGACTCCGATGGCTTCTGGGTATTTATCCAGACGAGCGACGGTACATTCGCTGAGAAAGTGAAGATCGGTCCCCCCACCGAGATGGAGAGGATCCTCGGAGCCGACGGATATCGATACGACCCTTGGTCTCAGAGCCGTGTCCACGACATCGACTACAACAGAGATGGTCGCAGCGACTTGGTGTTCTGGAACGAGGAGCACTTCGAGGTTCATCTCCAAGATGAGAGCGGGCTATTTGCACCGAAAGCCAAGACCTTCACGACCGATGTGGCATTCGACTCGGACCGGCTTTCCTTGCTCACCACTGGGGACATGACAGGAAAGGTGCTGCACTCGTTGGCAGACCTGAACGGCGACGGTATAGCTGACTTGGTGGTTTTCAAGCTTTCGGGCAGGGACATCTCCAGCAAGCGCTCCAGCTACGAGGTGCATTTCGGCACGCCAACATCCGATGGTGGCATCGTGTTCTCACGGGGTGTCGACATAGCGTTCCAGTCGGACGACAGAATCCAGATCGGGATGAGCCGGCACGACTTCAATCGCGATGGCCAGGTTGACCTGATGATCACAACTATCGATGTTGAGTTCCTTAAGGGTAGCCTCTGGAAGAGCATCAAGGGGTTCATGGGGGATGACATCTGGCTGGATCTTGAGTTCTATCAAATGGAAGAAGGCCGCTACCCCGGCACCCCCAACACGACCCGCAGAATCGCCTTGGACGGAGTGCCAAGCAATCGCGAGCCAGGGTGGGTGCCACTGGACATCGTGCTTCGAGGGGGGACGCACGAGAGCCGGAACACCCAAAAGAGTTACCCACGCGCGTTCAACACAACTTTGCGCATCGGGGATGTGACAGGCGACGGTTTCTCAGACCTGCTTCTCGCGAATCATCCTCGGATCATGGCAGTCTTCGTCGGCGCGTCGGAGCCAGAAATGTTCGTTCGGATCCTCCAGAAGGTAGCGGTCGCCGTTCCCAACGACGAGGAATACATCTGGCTGGTGGACCTCAACAAGGACGGGGTACAGGATCTCCTCATGCATCACACATTCACGTTACGAGACGCTCATGGAGCCCCGACGCAACCTCCGGGAACCGAGCCACATCGGGTGACGATGCTGATCGCCCGATAAACCCATCGGTTATATTTTTTTGCCTGTAGGTTAACACTGTTCATTTATTTATCTATGTTAATATGTCGAGAATCCGAAAGGAGAACAAAAATGAAAAAGCGAAACCCATTCCACAAACACTGGATTTCCGAAAAACTTAGTTCTGTGTCTCCACGCACACGGCATTATCGGCGGAGCCTGTTTTCCATACTGGTTTTCGGGGTCCTCCTGTCGGGCTGCTCAGGTTTGCTCGCTAAAGATATTGTTCCGATACAGCGTAGTGCCGCGGAATTGACTTTTGAGCAGCATGAGATCGTCACTGGTACAGCGAAACACCAAACCGTTTTGACAGGATTCCTGCTCGGTGGTGCTATCGCGGATCTCGCTGTAGTAAGTATTGACGAAAACAATGACCGACACCTACACATCTATGTGTTCAACGACAGTACATGGACGCAGAGATGCCACATAAGGCTGCGTCCCGGAGTGTTGTTCGTTGATGTAATCAACATCGGTGGACGTGATCGCTTGATTACGTACGAGCGCGGTCGCTTGAACTGGTTCAATCCCGAATCGGTGACGGAACATGTACTGGTGATAGTTCCTTCCATGATGCCACCTCCTAACGACAACATCACTCATGTAGACATCACTCATGACGTGAACGGTGATGCCCGCGACGATCTGGTAGTGCCGGACTCCGACGGTTTCTGGGTGTTCATTCAGACGAAAAACAGCGCGTTCGCCGATCCAGTGAAACTCGGTCCACCCGCTGAGGTGGATAGAATCTACGATGCCGATGAATATCGACACACCCCGTGGAATCAGAGTCGTATCCACGAAATGGATTACAACCGCGATGGTCGCAGCGACTTGGTGTTCTGGAACACAGATCACTTTGAAGTTCATCACCAAGACGAACATGGTTTATTTTCCCCGGTCGCCACAATTTTCACGACTGATGTAACATTTGATTCCGACAAACTCACATCGCTCGCTGCACCATACGGCGTTAGGCGGCGACGCAGAGATCATCAACCGACAGGAAATCTGACAGGAAGGGTCCTGCACGCGCTAACCGATATGAACGGCGACGGCATCGCCGACCTTGGTATTTTCTCACTGAAGGGAGGCAGCCTGTGGCGCATGTACTCCACCTACGAAGTATACCTCGGCACACTAACGCCAGATGGTAGCACAGCGTTTTCACCCGATGTTGGCATCGTGCTTCAATCGGACGGTATCCCGTTCACGATGGAGCAGCATGACCTTGACCGCGATGGGCAGGTCGATATGATGTTCACCACCATCAAACCCCGTATCTTCAAGGTTATCGGTATGATTATCGACTCACTTCTGACTGGTTCCGCATCGCGGGATATCAAGTTCTACCGCATGGAAGGCGGTAGCTACCCCGACAAACCCAACGCCACCGGCAAAATCAAAACGTACCCCGGCGAGTCAGGCGAAAAAGCCATATCCGCGTCGATGCTAATCGGGGATGTCAACGGCGACAGACGCTTGGACCTGCTATTGCAAAATGGGCGGAAAGAACTGCGCGTCTTTCTCGGCGTATCGGGACCAGACCTGTTCGACCGAAAGCCTCAAAAGGTGGCGGTCGCCACACCCAACGGCGAGGAATACACCTGATTGGTGGACTTCAACAAAGATAGCAAACAGGATGTCCTTATGCATCACGCATCCTCCACCGAGCCACATCGGGTGACAATACTGATCTCCCGATGAGCAAAATCGGTAGTTTATTTATTCAAAACCCAGGTCCTCAGAATGGGACCTTAATTCAAGGAGAAAATAATGATACGCTCAATCTTTTGCATGCTTTGCATATTTTTCGGATTAACCCTTAGTTTCTCATCTCAGGCACAGGAAACTGATCTCACCAAAGATTTCGGTATCGGACTTCAGGGAGCAACCTCTGAATTTGGAGGAATTAGTTTTCGCTACACCGGACTCGCACCCGTATACCTTCAAACCGTTGGACGTTTTATTCTCAGCGATCAGAATAGCGACCACATGTTAGGAGCCGGTGTTTCGTATGCCATATTCGAGCACCACAGCAGATGGAACATATCCCGACTCTATTTCACCTTGGAAGGTGGTTGGCGATATAACAAAGAGCGGGATTTCCTCACCACAACGTTAGGAGCCGGTGTCGCTTTTGGTGGCGAGCTTGTGTTTTCACTTGGAGGGATTCCGCTCGGCTTGAACGTGGGAGTCGGTCAAGGATTTGGCAGGGAAAAAGCCGACTCCCAATCTAAGGGGATCGCCGGTGTTTACCTGGGAATGGGCATACATGCCTATTTTTAGGTAAGCCATTCGGTTTTCCATTTTTGGGTCCGGTTTTCACCCAGACCCGGTAGGAGCGGTTTTGCGGCGTACTCGCCCCGACGAGTGCCACACGCGCACTCGACGTTGATTCATGCGATCTGCATTCCTAACCGCTCCTGCTCCTCAAAAACAGGCACCAAACCCGATAATTTCTTATCTGCGTGATCATGAATAGTGGTTTCCGTTCAACCTGGGGAAACACCCAAGCAAAAACACCTACGCGCCTATTGTGTCGAGACCTGTGCTTCCCATTCTTCCCACGTCGGTTTACGACCTTCAGTGAGCACGACAAGCGGTACCCTACCACCCGCCAGAGCTTTATTTTTCACGAATTCGGCACCTTCACGCTCCGCGGCAGTCACGTCTGCCCGATCAGGCGTGGGAAAGTAACGGAAGTCGATGCTCCAACGGGATTTCCGCGTTGTGTTCACTTTGCTGGTATGTACGCAAAGGTTCGACATGAACAAAGCTCCACCAGGTTTAAGAGGGATAGGCGTTGGCGTGCCACGCGTTTCAACGTCTTCCTCCATTTGGACGTTTGAATCTGCACCTCGCGCGCCGTCCAGTAAACCCCAACGGTGACTACCGGGGATGACCCAGCAACACCCATTCTCGACCGTCGCTTCGACCAGCGGCACCCACACCGTAACCATGTGGAGACCGCCTGTGTGCTTCTCCTTCTTACCGATGGTCGCCTGGTCCAAATACTGGCTGTCTTGGTGCCACGGAAACGAAGTAATCACGCTTCCGGGGAGTTTCGTCCGTAACGCCGGCGTGCCGATATTTGAGACTTCAGGACCTAAAAGAAGGCGAAGCACGTCCAGAACACCGGGGAGGTTGTAGAGATCGTAAAATTCACGTCCATACATACCAAAAGACCAGTTGCGAGGTAATATATCCATCTCTTCGCAGATCACAGCATAACGCCGCTCAAACGATTCATTCTCAAAGCGCGATGATAGTTTCCCTTCACTATACAACTCACGGCTATACGCATCAACCTTCGCCTTGATGAAATCTCGGATCGGATCTAAATCTCGGTTATCAATAAGGTCTCTGACCACAACGTAACCTTCACGTTCATAAGAGGCTTTGATTTCTTGATCTTTCATTAGCTAATCTCCTTCTGTCGCTGTTGCACAATCTCAAAGGATATGCTATCATGAATGCGTAGTAGACGCAACATAATTGAATTTTTCTAACCAACACACGTAGAAACCGTTTCGGAGATAATTTGGTGGAAACAACGCGTAAGATTGTCGCAATCGGTGGTGGAGAACTTAAAATGCTGGAAACCGCCGACATCGACAAACGTATCATTGAGTTGACCGGCAAAACACGACCAAAGGCACTCTTTATTCCAACTGCCAGTGGCGATGCCGATGGGTATATCGATACTTTCGAGACGTGTTACGGCAAGCACTTTGGGTGCCAAACGCGCACCCTCAATCTGATTCAAAGTCCTCCGGCGTTTGAGAAGATGTCAGCGTTGGCATTGGATTCAGATCTGATTTATGTCGGTGGTGGGAATACCTACAGGCTGATGAAAATATGGCGGCGGTTGGGGTTGGACACTGTGTTAGCGGAAGCTGCGTCGCGTGGCATTGTCCTGTCCGGTCTCAGCGCAGGAGCGATTTGCTGGTTCAAATACGGTTGCAGTGATTCTCGCTCCTTCTCCAGCAACACAGAATGGGACTACATCCGTGTAAGTGGGCTCGGATTCATCAATGCTGTATATTGTCCTCACTACCACAGCGAGAAACGGGAAGATGCCTTCTCAAAGATGATTGAAAAACGCGGAGGCATCGGAATTGCCTGTGACGACAACGCTGCGATTGAGATTGTTGGAAACCATTACCGCGTGTTGAGCTCTACTCCGAATGCAAAAGCATATAAACTCTTCAAACGGAACGGGCGCGCTATTGTTTCGGAGTTACCTCGAGGCAGTGAATATACCCCTTTGGATAATCTTTTGCGGCGGAAATAATATCAAATTTCTTTGGATTGTAACTGTAACACCTATTGATTCTTTCAACCGATTTCATACACATGGAGATATATATGAAAATTACTGATGTAAAAGCGATGACGTTAAAAGGCTACAAACAGTGGAACTATGTTCAGGTTGAAACCGACGACGGATTGACAGGGATAGGTGAAGCACATCCTGGGGCGGGAATCGCTGAAATTATCCTGCAATTCAAGAAAACACTCGTCGGCGCGGATCCAAGAAATATAGAACCCCTCTACCACCGAATGATTGGCGCAGCGAGCAACCGATACGCAATGGGTTTATCGGCTATCGGTGGGATAGAAACAGCACTGTGGGATCTACTTGGAAAAAGCCTTGGCGTGCCGGTCTATCAGTTGCTGGGTGGAAAATATCGGGACCGTATCCGACTCTATGCCGATGTCGGGCATGGGAAAGGGAACACACCTGAAGGATGGGCACAACGAGCCAGAGAAGGCGTTGCGGATGGCTACCAAGCGATCAAGTTTGACATCGACAACTCCGCAAACGAACTCAAGCAGGATGCGGTCAATCGGGAACTCAGTACAGCGGAATTACAGAAAATGACATCGTTGGTCGCCGCCGCACGAGAAGCCGCTGGTGACGGAATCGACATCAGTATCGACTGTCATAGCCTATTCAGCACCCACTCAGCGATGAAACTTGCCGAACGTTTGGAACCGTTCGATTTAATGTTCTTAGAAGACCCTGTACCGAATGATAACGTCGAAGCGATGGCGAAAGTCAGTGCCGCGACCTCTATTCCGATCTGTACCGGTGAGTTCTTGTTTCGTCGAGACGGTTTCAGAGAACTCATCCAAACACAAGCCTGTGATATGCTACATGTCGATGTGTCTGGAACAGGCGGGATGCTCGAGGCAAAGAAGATTGCAGATCTGGCAGATCTCTATTACATCCCGTTTGCTGCGCACAACATCACATCGCCAATCGGCATGACAGCGACGGCGCATGTCTGTGCCGCCGTGCGGAATTTCATCGTCATGGAACTCCCATATCACGCCGATCAGGTTGAGTGGCGATGGGATCTCGCAATTTCCAGCGGACCACTCATGCAAGACAACGCATTTGTAGTGCCAGATCAACCGGGATTAGGTGTCGAAATCAACGCGGAAGTCGCAAGAGAACATCTCATGCCTGGGTCTGACCATTTTGGCATCGCCTAAATTTCAGCGACAGGTGTACTTTGGGGCATACACCGCTTCTCCGCTGGCGAGGGTTCCCAACCTCGTCACTAATACGGTTACTGCTTACTTTTGAGGTTTCCCCACAGCGTCACTAACTTTTCTTGTGGCGAAACCGCTAAGGGTATCGGCTGCCAAGCAGGGCTCCTATTCCTTCCAGCCTGATTTTGAGTGAGATTGACAGGATTGGAACCGTCGTCATCCATTACATAGATGTCATCCTTACCCTCTCGGTCAGAAGTGAAAGCGATTTTTGTCCCATCTGGAGACCAGGCAGCCCGATCATCAAATGCGAATAGGTTGTGAGTTAGTTGAATGGTATTGGAGCCATCAGCATCCATCACATAAATTTCAAAATCACCATCTCTGCCTGAAGTGAAGGCAATTCGCTTGCCATCTGGAGACCAGTCAGCAGCCCTGTCCCATGGTTCCAGGTTTTTCGTCAGTTGAATCGGTCTGCCACCTCCAGCTTTTACCACATAGATTTCACGATCACCATCACGGTCTGAGGTGAAAGCGATTCGTGTTCCATCCGGAGACCAATTTGGGTGACGGTCTGCTTTTGCATGCCGTGAGATATTCGTGGGATTGGTCCCATCCGCGTGCATGATATAGATCTCTTCGTTCCCTCGGTTTGAGCCGTAGACGATTTGCGTCCCGTCTGGAGACCAGTCAGCACCAAAGTCGCCTGACGAATTTCGTGTGAGATTGATGCGGTTTGTCCCATTAGTATTTATCGCATAGATATCGTAGACACCTTTTGGGTTCGAGGTAAAAGCGATGCGCTTACCGTCTCGAGACCAAGTGGGCCCGCTGTCTGATGCCGGATTTTTAGTAAGTCTGACAGGATTTGTTCCGTCGGCATTCATCACATAGATTTCAGAATTACCATCTCGGTTTGAAGTAAAGGCGATCTTCATAACATCCGCCGGTATCTGATCTATCAATATGATGAAAAGACCTACCAATACTGCTAAAAAACACTTCTGTAAACAGAACAACTTTATGATTCTTTTAGGAAACGTCAACTTCATGGTTTGCCTCCTTAGTTAGCGATCTGGACGAAAACCCTCAAGGATCTTGTATTTTTTAACGTGCGTTGGGTATAAGTGTTTACATAGACGCTTAAGAAACAAGTAGAGAAAAATTATCCGGGTAAGGCGTTCTGATAATTGACACCCGTAAACATCCCAATCACCATCCAAAGCCCTACAATGCCAAACTCACCGATGATTAATCCCATAAACAGCGGTCGAAGCCTTCGATAGGATCCGATACCGCCCAATTTCAGTGCCAAATACTTCAAAAACCAGCCAATACACATACAAGACCAGAGGAAATAAGAGGAATAAACCGCACCCATTACATATCCAATCGGGTGAAGCTGCCACCACATAAATTGACGCTGCATAATCAGTAGGAAGCCAGTGATCCCGGTTCCCAAAAGCATGCTGTATGCTTCCCCTAATTTCGCATCTTTCGGGTACTGAATCAATGAAACGATGTGATTAAAGTATCTTGGTGACCCGACGAAGGGACCCCTTTGTAGATTTAAGCCACCCTTTTCATAAATCAGAGACAACGATGCCGCATAAGAAACGCCGATAGCAACAACAATAGCAAGCACCATCGCACCGAGGATGCTTCTTCGCTTTAATCTGACCGGATCCGCCGCCTTGAACCCGTGCAGAACGCTCGGCATCAAGATACCGCCCCAATCCCGCATCATTACCCGCTGGAACCCTAAGAGTGCTAAACTGTTTGCGTTGATAACTCTTGAACCCGTTATAATCTCGAAGTATTCTACAGGGTACATCGGTGCCTGAATCAGTAGCATGCCGCCGTTGACCACCATCCACGACAGCGCAGTAGAAGCAATCAGGAACAGTATGATAATACTACAAGCAACCCAAAGCGACATTCCCGCATAGACGCAGAGACCCGCAAGCAACAGAAAACTAAAGATTGTTCCTAAAACTGCCCATCTATACGGCAATACCTCGTCTGAATCGTCGATTGTTCTGGAGGTGGCGGACGCCAGAAACGTTCGTTTCAAGAGATCCTTTATATGGGTACGGCTGTTAAGCAGGAAGGCGAGAACCATAACCACATAGGCAGCCATTGTCTGTCCTCTGGCAGAGATCCACGGACTGATAGGGATAGCAAAGGCGTCGATGATAATGTACTGTAACTTGAAAAATAGGAAGAAAAACCAGCAACTGAAAGACACTTCCATGGCGAGAAAGTAGGTTATACCGATAACGGAGAAATAGAGAAAGAACCGAAATTGGGGCCACCAACCCATCACAATCCACGGACGCTCCGTAAATGGAGTGTACAGGTCATACCGATTCGGAATGCGCGGGAGCGTAGGGACATACTCGTGCAGTCCATTGAGTAAATGAAAAAAGGCAGCAATACCAAACCCCACCCACACGAGCCGATTCCTGAACAAACTGCTTGGACCGGCGTGCATTGAGGTTTGCTGAACCAACTCCACAGGCACAGTAACGAGCGGAAAGATGAACCTTTCGCGTTCAACCCACTGTTTTCGTAATAGAATGGATACAGAGATTGTCAGCGCATAGAATAGTAGGATGAAAGCTGTCCAAACGAGGAGCGGCTTTGCCCAGAGTAGCCACGGAACAGGCGACTCTCCTTCATAGAAATCGGTAACGGCATATTTATCCCACACAATCAGCCATTCGGGGAAGTGCGGATGAAGCGTTTCTGCCCATTCATTCTCAGGCGTAGCAAAATAGACGGGTGCCGCCAAATACGGGAGTAAGTACCCTATCATCCCTTTCGATGGAATCGCTGAGCTGACTGCCATCATAACCCAGATCGTCATCAACTCCGCTGGATTTAGTACGGCTCGAGGAAACACTCTTTTCAGGATGGGATTGACGACCAAGGTAAGAAAAATCAGTGTAAACACTGTCCCCAAAGGAAAATGATTTCCGGCGATATCTGTCCCTTGGAGGTAATAGTCGTTATAGGGGGTAATTGCTGTCTGTATAATGACGAGTGCCAAACCGATGAGAATCGCTCTCACGCTCATCTATTGTCCCCCCTTGTTTTCCTTCTGGTAGCTAAGAATCCGTGTGAACCATTCTATCAAATCCTCTCTTTTCAAGTAAGGAAAATCTTGAGGCGCACTTCAGGCGTGAAATATGGATTACGGCTCTTCGCCAAATTGAGGTTCTTTCGCCGGTCGGACCACCCACACTTCAAAGGCAGCCTCAAATGAATCTGTCGTGTCTCCGAAGTAGAGGTGCTGGATACTGTCGATCGGAACTGTTAACGCACCGTAGATTGGCGAACGTCCCAACAACTCACCATCTACAACCTCAAGTGGCTCAAAAATCAGAATAGAACCATCGGTTAACCTGATAGAGACCTCAGAAGAATGGCTATCGGAAACCGTCGGAGACCGTCGGCTGTCAGTATTTGGATGGAAGGTTGGAAGATGGGAAGGTTGGGGCCCCATTCTTCCTCCCTTCCATTCTTCCATCCCCTGCTGATTGCTGATTGCTGACTGCTGACTGCTGACCGCCTCTTTGCTGACATCGACCACCCGCGCCACGCGGTCTATAGGAACGGAAAACTGGCGTAGTTTAGAATCAAACTGAATCGTTTCTCCATTGAAGCCGAGTAGCTTGCCCCGTTTCATATCACCGTTTTCTGCCACGAGGATATGGTTCGGCGGCGTGTCGCGGTTGAAACGCGGAACGGTTAACGCACGCTCCAATTTCACGTCCAATTTGTGATCTTTGGATTCGTCATGATAAGGCAACAATTCGGCCCAATTCTGGTCAGGGCGGAGTTCTACTTTCTTGCCATCCATCATGATTATCACTTTGCCCTCTTTCATCTCCAAATTGTCAGGATCTAATATCACAACGTTCTCCATCGGGTCCCCTTCTTTCACAACCTCCCTGATTTGGATATTTACGTGCCCTCCTCCGCCTCCAAAAACGATATAGGAAGGTCTGCTGCCTGTCGCACGCGCACCGTCCATGTAGTTCGCGGGCGTCCTGCCAGAGAACTCAAGTGCTTTCACGTCCGCTGAATCAATAAGGTGAGCGCCGATAAAAGGAGACTGGAAACCGACGGTCATTTCATCGTACGACGAGATTTGACACGGAATGATCTCTCCGCTCTTCAGATGCAATATATGGCGGAACTGCGAGGTGTCAAAGGGATATATCTTCGATGCACGCCTATTGTTGCGTTCTATGTGAGCTCTCTGAATATCTGCCAGTCGTACTGCTTCCGACGCACCGACGGGTTTCCAGCGAATGAACGATCCATCTTCCATGTCGAAGAGAACGCGGCCACGAAGATTTCCTGACGGGTGAAATAATCTATCCTCATCTTCAATCTGGCTGTTATTCTGTGGAAATCGGGAATCGGAGTTCCCTCCTACTTCCACACGAAGCAGTGAAGCACCCGCAAACACACATTCTATCGGTTCATTTGCGAACGCGGTTTGTAACAACACACCATTTGGGTTCACCTGCGCAATCTTGCCGCGCAAAACCGCACCATCGGGATATGTCAATGCAACGGGTTGTTCCATTTCGGCGAGCGCAGCACCCGGCTGAACAACACGGTCAATTTGCTGGATATCGATGTCATGCCGATTCCCACCTGCATCAAGAACATAAGTACTTTCTTTCTCAACAAACAACTTACCATAAACGACTTGCCCATTCATCAGGCGGACCCGGGGTTTGGAAGAATCAACTTGCTGTTTTGTAGAACCAACAGGCTGCCGGTAGACCCTTAACCGCCGCACCGTCAGATTCTGACCTCGGTTGTAAATATAGGGACCAGATTCCTTAACTGTCTGCCCGACCTCGTCCAATTTCAGCAGCAAATTGCCAGCAAAATCAAACACCTCCAGTACACCGGTGTCCCCATCATAAGCAAGGCGCAACCGGAAATCTCGTCGATCCGGCTGGATCGTCAATACCGGCTCGAACAGCGTGCCTTGAACGACGACGAGTTCGTTAACCCAAGTTTCCAACCGCAATGCCTCGTATAGATTTTTGCCAAGTGCGAAAACAAAGCCCGGAGGACGCGCTGTAGATGCTAACTCCAAATCAATCTCAAAACGTTGGGGCCAGTCAAGCGCATGGAAGGTTTTTGCCTTGACTTTATCTGTCCGTGGATGACCGCCGCGATCCGCATACCATTCCGGACGGGTATTCACAACACCAAACGGCAACATGGGCTTGTTCACGTTCTGCTTAGGTAATTCCCAATTCGTCAGTTGGGAACCGTCGAAGATAAGATTCGGGTGTACCCGACGCTCAAGGGTATAGATCGCCTCACGATTCACTTGAAACCGACCGTGTCTCTCGCTGGAAAAGAGAAAGGTATCCTCGTCCGAATCAACTATATCAGCGATCCAGATATCCCCCGATACCGCGCCGACACGAAACGCCTCCATTGCTGGGGCGGACTGTCTTGGGAAAATAACCGAATCCAATACACCAATATCAACAACCAGATCATCCAAAAAGTACGGTGATGCCCAGCGAATCACTCCAGACGCGCTTTCCAACAACTTACCGGGAAGGACATCACCATTTTTCCAACGCAATGTTTGCGTATCGGCTTGCAAAATTCCTGTTTGCTGAGCCTGTATTATCGGAGCCAATAACGCCGTCAATGCCGCGGCAACAACAAGCAGCCTCTTTAGATTCCGTCGCATCATATTTCTCCTTCTTAGCGGTTTCAGCGTGCTGATAGCCGACTGCTGACCGCTGACTGCTACTTACCTTTCATAAATAGGCAAGAGGCGATAGTTCAACGCCAAAGCGAGGATAGCCATACCGGTACCGTAGGCTCTGCCATGGGAACTCGAGAAACTGCCGTCTTCTGCCTGCGTCTCCCGGAGCCACTCGATGGTTCTTTGGTTCCAAGCCTTCCACGCCTCAAAGTCACTTTGAAATAGTGCCTGAGCCATATAGTAAAGATTATAGAACAGGTGTCCTGTGCCGCGATGGTCAATTCGACGCTTGATGAACTCGGAGGCGGCTTTGTATTCAGGCGTATCTTTTCTTTTCGCAATCGCATAAATCAGGGTGCCAATTGCCGTCCGAGTGAGTCCACCACCATGACCGCTTGCCATCTGATACACTACACTCCCGTCTTGCATCGTGTGTGTCTGGAAAAAACTCACCGCCTTGTCAACGGCTTCGTTGGGAATCTCAATACCAGCATTTCGAGCACCGAGTACGCCCATCAACACAGTTCCAGCCACGGTTGTGTCGGCATCTTGGGATTCCGGTGAGTAACGCCAGGCACCCCATGGATTCTTGCGCTGGGCAGTCAACGAAGAACGAACCGCCAATTCCAACGCCTCGCTCAGGGCGCGCCGCCGTTCGGAAGGAACGTCACTCCCTTCCCAGAGCAGTCGCTCGCTTACTGCCCCATACGCCTCGGATAGTGCCAACAAGGCAAAACCGTGTTGATACATGGATCCGTGCCCGCTCCACGTGCCGCCGATGTATCCCGTTCTTGCATCCTGATTGCTGATGATATTGCGCAACGCTTTACGGATGTTAGTGGCATAAGGACCGAAGTCCGGGTCTTCGCCACTCGCCATCAATGCCATAACACAAATCCCTGTTACGCCGGGTCCGCTCCCTGCTCCTGACCATCCTCCGTCCTCCATTTGCGAGTTAGCGAGGTAGCGTAATCCACGATCATTGATGATACGAACCGCCGCGGGTACACCTGTACCATAGCGCAGGGCAACATCCTGCGCATTCGCAGATTCGATTGAAAATGTGACCAGCACCACAAGGAAACTGGCGAAAATAGCCATCAGCGGTCGGAAACCGTTAGCAGTCGGCAAAGCTACAAGCGGTGAAAAAACATTTCTTTTCTTTGCTGATGGTTTCCGATGGTTTCCGATGGTTTCCGATAGCCGTCTTACAATATCTCTATAATTCGTCATCACCTTCGCCCCCATACAATCGGACCGAATACACGCTCAAATTCACCTTGCTGCCAAGGTGTCAGGACTTCAAAATCTACCGTCTGTGGGAAGAGTTGGAAAAACATCAAGGTCGAAGAGATTCTCTCGCTAAACAGGGTCGGTACCAAGCGCAACGCTGCCGTTTCCAACTGCTCCCGCTGCGTGTTATCTAAAAGCAGCTGCATATCCATGCATGCCACCACTACATCACGCAAAGCTTGTTGATGCAAAGCCGCTCTCTTGACTTGGTGCGCGCTATAGCGCGCAAACGCCTCTTCAGAAAGCACATCTTTGATAGCCTGTTGGTACAGCGGATAACTTGTAACGTCAATCTTTAATCCTCCATCTCTCAATAACCTGTCTATCCCGTCCTTCACAGTAAAGTTAAGCATCGCAGCAGCCTCTTCACGAGTCATTTTGCCATCTTCGACCTTCTTCATGAGATCCGCTTCGACTTCCTTGGATATCGCTTCGCGAGTTTCGTCTTGGGCTTCAAAGTACTGTTGCACCACACCTTTGGCGACGAGTGCCAGACGCCGAGCCGCACGTTCATCAAGAGCACCTAACAATTCGGTATGTGCCATCAACTTGGCTTCGGCGATTTGCTTCATCTGCTCTTCAGATTCCGTTGGATCTGGGTTAATTTCAATCCAAGGTTGCTTCTCTCGCGGGTCAACCACTATTTCGTTGATCACTATGTTAACGTCTTTCTCTATATTGAACTTGGGTGCGTTTTTACGGATAAACGGGCACTTTTTGTTTACGTCCGCACCTTCTTTTTCATTTCCCTTCTCAGCCTCGACTGCCTTCTTGAGGATAACGATATGCTTTTCTTTCGCATTTGCGTTAATCAATCCTTGCCAAACTTTGGACTGTGTCTCACTCAAAGCACCGTCCAGAGAGACTTTCAACCTGTAGTGTGCCAGCTGTGCCGCCTGTTGTGAACTGATCCGCAATGCGTTCATTGCGTTCGGAAAGGCTTCGCTCCGTGCTTTGTCAAGCAACGATTGCATGACCGTCTCTCGTTGATCTGCTGTCAAACTGAGTTCCTTATCGAGTGCGACAGTTATCCAATGAACGACTGCCTGTCGATCTCGCTGTCGCCGTGCCTCTGTAAATTCCATATAATCCTGAAGTTGCACCTCGCTCAAGTGTTTTGCGAACGCCGCTTGGCAAACCGGATGCGACAATAACATTTCAAGCAACGCCATGTTCCCTTCTTCCATTGGCTTTGCGAAGGTACTCAGATCGCCACCCTGCTCCAGCGCGCCCTCAATTGAATCGAGAATTGACCGATGAAGTGTTTTGACATCTGCTTCTTCCAGATCGTAACGCTTGCCGACACTTTCGGCGGCGCGCTGGAGCAGGGACACAATTCGCTGCTTGATGACAATGTTCATCTTCTCTGCCGGTTGCACTTTAAAGAGCTCTATCCTGCCTTTTTTACTCATTTTGAGCGGGACGAAGTGGTCACCACCCTCAACGATGCTAACAGGTTTTCCACGCCGCTCGTCGTATCCGTCTTTAGATATGCTAATCAGGTAGCGTCCCGGAGGTAGCCCAGCGTGTTTATATTCGCCCTTGGCATCCGTCGTTGTTGTCCACTCCTTGTTTCCATCTTGGGCAACGATTTTGACCTCAACGCCTTCAATTGGGTCCTGTGTTGGGGTTAGATCTGTAATCTGTCCGCGGACGGTTCCACCGTTCTGTGCGAAGACGCTACCCAGCGACATACCCACACAAGTAACAATGATTAACACAAATCGTAAACGAGTCATCTGTTTAATCCTCCTTGTGCCCCCTATAGAGATGTCACCCCTACGGGGTTCAGTCTCCGCTGAAATTCACCAGACACCTGTCAGGAGACGTAGTGGAACGATGCCCAGGTGGCCATAATTAGTAGAAAATCATTCGCGTGCTGAACTCATATTTTGTCGGGACTTCAATGGAGATTTGACATAAACCGTTAAACGTTCCGACATCTAACTTTCTCGGATTGTAGCCAAGCCCGTCTGCCATTCCTGCCCCTTCTTGCCTGCGTAGAGCATGAAGTAAGTGTTCTCGATTTCAAATATCTGTCCCGTCAACACGCCATCGCAATCAAAAGCATTGGGATCGTCCGACGGCGTAAATATAGGGTTGTAAGGGTTCGGCTCGTCGGATTGCCCGTCTCGATCCTCTTGAAACTGGCGAATACCTCGAATAGAATAGGGGCTTTCCGCGCATTTGTCATCAGTTTTTCCCTTCTAAAGCGTCGAAGTAAGCGTCCAAACCTTGGCGAAACTCTTCCGGCAACACGCGCCCCGTTTTCCCAGTTGCCTGTCTGGGTGACCGATTTTCAATAAAGGCTCTGCCGCTGTCATCACCGATACCGAGGAGCATCAAAGCAGAAGCAGTGGCTGGCGGCGCAGTTATTATCATGGGGGCATTTGGAGTCCGTCCGGTTTCAAGCAGAATTTCAATCACTTCCGTTATAGCCGCAATTGCCTTGGGACCGGTATCCGGTTCTGCGAGGATATCTTCAACCTCCTCCATAACCTCCGCAGCTCGCCCTACCTTCTCAAGTTGCCCCTGGATAAAGGGTTCATGCGCGTTGGGTAGGAGACTAATTTGGGCTTCTACCTCGCGAGTATCCTCGGCGAGTGTGATTTGCGTATCGTACAATGCTATGCTGCGCTCGCGGTATTCATCAGGCGTAAGTGCGTCCTTCGCCTGTTCAAGTTCCCGTGTCTCTTCCCGCAATTGGATTTCGCGATTGATGATCCGCATCACTTCCACGACGATTTCTGGCGGCAGGTTCGGCAGTCTAACCAGTCCCGCCTCTCCTGGAGGTCCCGCTTCAGGTAGAGGATCCACCAACTGCTCTGCCCACCGATCCAGCGTATCTGCCCAAAATTCCGCCTCAATCGTTGATTCACCGATAAAATTGTCCTTAATCGCTTCTGCCATGTTCTGCATCTGGTCGGATACAATAGCATCCTGCACCTCCGACAGCACACGCGAGAAACCGTCGGACGGTCGCCGGTCAGCATAAGCAGCCATGTCCTGCAGGAGTGTAGATGCTACCTGAGACTCAGCGACCTCTTTTTCAGCCAAACGCTCGCGGTCGAATTCATCTTCCACCGCATCACTCGCAGGTTTCCCAAAACCGTCCAGATTGTTCAGGTCTACCGCGATGTCAATCTGCCGTCGCGATGCGGCTTTCAAACGTTTCACGAACGTGCTGTTTTCAAAACCTGTGAGCAATTTGTTCATTTCTTCTGCCAACTTGGCAAAGGCATCCAGCAATTCCTGCTGTTCTTTGACCGCTTCCAAGACGAGTTCCGCTGTCTGAGGAGCTGCGGGTTCTTCCTCCTCACCCTTTCTACCGCTCCCTTTGAGGGTCGTCGTAGGGATTCCCAGTCCACCAACGACTTGCGGTGCCTGCCCCGCTTCTTCCTCCTCGTTGAAACCCGATTCAACATCAACGACATGCGGCGTGGGATTGGCGGGTATATAACCCGGCTTACCCTCTGGCTGTTTGCTTCGATCCACGTTGACACCGGTGCCCGGAGTATTCGGATCTTCAGGAATCTCGTCTAACCCTTCGGGAGGTGTTTTACTCTCGGGTCCGTATTTCTCCACTTCTTCCAAGTTATTGGGCTCACCTCCGGAAGGGGATGGTGGTCCCCCTGCTGTCGGAGAAGAGGTCTCTTGCTGATTGCTGACGGCTGACGGCTGACCGCTACTCAGTCCTGGTGCCTCGGCGGCACGTGCAAGCAAGTCAGCTACAGAGGGCATTCTCTGCCCCGCGATCTCTTCTAACTTCTTGAGTATTTCCGCCCACGACTCAAGCTGATTAGGATCAAATTCCTCGTTCTTTGTCGCTTCTTGCACCAACTCGGCTCCAAGTTGGATGAGACTATCAAGCCTCGCCGCGTTGGCACGCTCCGCAGCCGCTTGATTTTGCAGTTTCCTGCGCTGCGCTGGATCATCAAGTGCTTCGGGCGGCAGGTCACGCAGTTCGCGATTGGTTTCGTGTAACTGCAGTTCTTTGTCATGTACCTCCTGTGCTGCACCTATCCAGAGTTCCATTTGCCCGACCAACCACTTGAAATGTTCCGCTGGGGTCAACACATGTATGACGAGGTCGGGTGAACGGACACGCTCGCGACCGGGTAGATAATCCTCGGCGAAGGCGCGCAGACGTAGACTCTGCGGACGCACCCCAGTTGATATAGAGAAGACACGCACGGCAGAAAATGTGGCAGCAACAGTCATGACATCTGTGGTTGGTGTGCCTGATGATACCGTTTTCTCACCACTTGTAGGCTCGGGATTGTGAATCGGATTACCAATACCTTCCCATTCCAAACCCACTCGCTTCACACCAAAGTCGTCCGCCGCCTGAATCTCAAAGGTGAGGACCTCGCTCGAAAGGACAACACGATTGTTCTGTAGTTTGTTGAAGCTCACCGTCGGGGATTCATCTTCTTGCACCTCTAACCGTATCACTTGCGGTTCACGTGCAGCGAGACCAAAGCGATCACGCCACGCCAACTGGAGTTCGGTATCGGGGTGTTTTTGCTTGGGTGTTTCCCCAGAAACCCCTCGTACGGTGCTGATGGGTTCGGTCGTCACACGCGCGCCATCAACACGTTGCGGACGATCGTTCAAAGTCGCTTCTGAGAGTTCTCGCGTTGTTGTGGCTTCCAAGACTGCGGTACTCCCCTTCAACAAACTGAGTGTTCCACCGCGGACATCCTCCACCAGCGGCTCGCTGCGTTGTAAATAGGTCGGCAATTCGATCTTAGCAATAAGCTTCGTCAGTGCGGGACGTAATTTGGGTTCGATGGGAATAGAATGGCGGGCATCTCCGACTCGAAGCGTGAGTCGTCCATCCCTTGTTTGAGGTGGTAATTGAAATCGGTACGTTGCTTCGTCTCGCGTCGCAACCACGGGGATTTGGTCTGCGTAACGTGCTTCTCCCGACTCAGGTTTCCACGGTGAATTGTCTTTTAACTGTGCTTCCACATCAAAGGGTTCGGCGTACGGGACCACACGCAGTCCTGATTCACCCTCCAATTGTGCAAAAGTGTAACGCGCCACGTCGCGCCACGGGGTCAGCCACCGAGCGAAGGTATTCCGACTCGTTGCGGGTATTACAACGGCTCCGATTACCACCAACACCAATGGGAGGGCTGCCGCCAATGCCCAGCGACGGTGCCGCGGATTGGGAACCGCATCTGCCAAATTATGCCTTGCGACCTCGGCATCAACCTGACGCATGGCTGCCTCAACCAGCGTAGGACTTGACAATTGATCCTCTCTATTACGCGCTAATTCTACGATGCCGAGCACGTGATCCCCAAAACGTGGAAACTTTTGCTGCAACAGCCGAGCGACACCCTCCAATTGCCGATGCTTCCAAACCCAATTGTAGTACTTCATGGGTAAGAGAAAGACCATTCCCACCATACCAACCACTAAGATGAGCACCCGTAGAAGCGTCGGTGTATCGAACACTCGGTCCAAGCAAAAAACGATGATATATGAGACAAGGATACCAAAGATTGCCGCCAGCGCACCTTCAGCGAGTTTGATCGTCCATACCCGTTTTTGGTACTGTTCGAGTGCCGCTTTCATACGCGGCGGTAGGTTAACCGCTCCGTTTTGTTTTTCTAATTTTCCTTGCGGTTCGGTGAGGTGGGTTGAGGTATTCATGTGGTTCTCCGTAGAGTCGCCTTCCACTTCGTTTCAGGCTTGGTATTTTGTGTTGTCGATTTTAGTATAAAAAAGCTTTTAACTGACTGCTAATGGCTATTATACCGCTCCTGTCATTTTTCTCGCAATCCAGAACAACCCAAGAAGCAGAATGAGAAGCCCTGCCCAAAGTGGGTGTGCCCAGATCCGTGTGCGATGCACAGTCGGCTCAGGCTCCGGTAAGGCTGCGAGATAATCCAACAGACTTCGCACCTCAGAAACCGGCACTAACTTGCCATCTGTAATTTTGGCGATTTCATCTAAGACCTCAAAACGCGCCAAACGCCCTTGTTGCTCCCGATTTAAACCTTGGACTGACAAATCGGTCTCTACCGAAGCCCCAGTTTCAGTGCTACTGGCAACGAGGCGATAATTGCCAGATTCTTTCGGTACAAACGAACCCGTGAACAACCCTATTGCCTCGCCTTCACCCGGTTGCAGCCGGATTGTTTGTGTTTTACCTGACGGCGAAATCGCCTGCACAACAACCGAGCCTTTATCCAACGGACTGCCCAACGGGTCATTCACGTTGGCATTTAACATCACCGCATCATCGACGTGTGGTCGATCTGGCGAATAAAACAACCGCATCGATTCACCCTGTGCCATCTGTCGACGATACGCCATCCACCGGGCGACCTGACTCCAGAAGCGGTAGTGGTACTTGTCCTCAACACCTTGTCGCCAACGCCATGCGCTGTCTGTTCCCATAAACAACACTTTACCTGCGCCGTACGTTTTGGTCACAATGAGCGGCACGCGTCCGGAAGCCGTTGCGACCTCGTCGTGCACCGCTAAAGTCTCTGTACCCGCCTTGGCGCGCTTGACACCGGCGTACCAGTAAAAGCCCGGCAATGTGCGCCACACCTGGCGGTTAATCTCAGCAGTCTCCCCGAGGCGTGTTAATAAACTTCGTTGTCCCAACTGCGTGAGCGCGAAATATCCCTGTGTGCCCGAACCAACACCATACGGGGTCGCAGCGTCCAAAACCACCGGATAGAGATCCGCAAGCGGACCGGACATCAACGAATCATGCATCCCGGTCCGTCCGGGCATAAAGACGAGTCCAGAAGCCTGAGCACTGACAAGCTGCCGTAAGTCCCGTGCCTGTTCAATTGTTAACTGTTTCTTTTCCAAACCCCCAACTCGTGCTTTTGAGTCTTGTATCGGTGTCGAGTTGAGGGTTTGACCAACATCACCAAGGAACACTACGTCGTAGCGGCTCAGTTCGTTCGTCATAGGGAAACTTTTGATATAACTACGTCCTCCGCCGACCTTGGGTAGTTTGGGATGAAAAAGTAGACATGTCAATTCAACCCCGGGATCCCGTTCCAAGGCGTTGCGCAGATATCGGTACTCCCACCGTGGGTAGGATTCGACGACAAGGACTTTCAATTGTTCTTTGCGCACCGATATCGGCACAGAAATCTCATTGTTTTCCGGAATTAATTCTTGTGTGTCTCGCGGAATACGCATTGTGAGCGTATAGTCACCAACCGCTGGCGGTGTCCAGACCATGTTCTCTTGTGCTTGGCTCATAGCGGGGACACGGATAAGTTTGCTAACCGTTGATTTTTTGTTAATACTGAGCGTAACATTCACATCCCGGTCCTGACCCAAAGTGCTGCGAACGACAAACGGAATACGAAGTTGCTTATTTACAACCGCATAAGTCGGTGCATCCATACTAACCAATTCAAGATCAGGTAACGGCACTTTACTGCCTACTCCAACCGCGAAAACGGGAATGCCTCTCATCCGAAACCGTGTAGCCGCCTCAACAGGCGAGTTACCGATATTCCAATCACCGTCCGACAATAGCACGACACCGCGAAGGTTTGCGTGAGTGTCTAAAACCTGTGACAGTCCGGCATTCAAATCTGTTGCTTCCTCCGCCGGATCTAACTGTGAAGAGAAGGGTTCAAACACCACACTGAGGTCGTTGGCATCCGCAGGTTTCCAAACCTCCTCAGACATCAGCGGTTGAATCGTCTCGGCGCGGCTTTTTGGCTTACCAGAAAGGTCTTGTGCTTGATCATCAACTCGTGCCTTAGAAGATATAGAAGACGAGTTGATGGTCAAAACTACATCCCGCGTTTTCATACTATTAGATTTATCCCAAAGCACGGCGAGCGTCGAACGCCGATCTGGTAGTTGCGTTTGCAACCATTCGGGTTGATTCAAGGTTACAACGACCAAGCAAATCAACACAAAGCGCAGTAACTCAAGTGCCCCGGTTTTCTTGCTATAGCCGCTGCGATGCCACGCCAGCCAGCACAATATGCCTGCCACAATTATGACAACCAAGCTCAAACCTAAGAAGGTTCCGCTTGAGAAAAATTCAAGATTTCCCTGCTGTTCTTGCATTTTTTTAATTATGGTCTCCTGTTAACCATCAACTCGCCTCCGTTATAAATGTTAAAGCACGAGTTGATGGTTAAATCGCTCCACTACATTTTGCGATGGTTTGCGGTGAATTTCGACGAGACTGAGAAAATGTACGATTCTTTTATCTCTTTGAAAACCCTACGGGGTTCAGTCCGCCTTGAAATTGATCGAAAATCATCGTGGAAACTTTCGGATGGAAGGCGTTGGGATGGAAGACTGGAAGGTTCGGGTCCCATCCTTCCGTTCTTCCATTCTTCCAGTCTTTTCTTCCAATCTCGTGCTGACGGCTATTCCACCCTTCCACTTGCGACTGTGAGGTCGATTAAAGGGGTCGCTCTGACGCTCCTACTCGGTAAACTCAGCACCGCCTCTACAAGAAGTGCCACTATCATTGCAATGAGAAAGATGCGCCACATTTCACTCGCTAAGGCAGATGTGTCGCCAACATCAACATCAATCCGCCGATACGACATCCCATCAAATAGTGCATCCACCGTCTCGACAGGTGCCGCCACAGCACTGTCTTCAATTTGGCTACGGTTCACAGCCGTCCAATACGCGCCGTCTCGGTACACACCAGCGTGTAGCCCACGTTGTGAAAGGAGCGGCGAATCGTCCGCAGGAGCCACTAACTCCCACTCGTTACGGTCTATCAGCACGTCAGGACCCGCATCGCGTTGAGATGCCACAGCCAACGCGCGACAGCCTTGATCCAACGCCCGCTGTAAAATCACGTAAAAGGTGACACCTTCGCGTTCGAGGGAGGAAAATTGTGCCGTAGGTAGTGTGCTACAGAAATATATCGCACCACGATCGGTAGCGACACGGGTCAATAGAGGCGCATCGTCATCAAATCTCGCCAACGGTGTCCCAGGGCTTTCAAAAGATCGATATCGATAAGTGCGTAGTTCGTTCAGTGGCAAGGCATCTCCACTCTCTACGTGCGCCAGCAGATCTGCATCGCCACGCCACCATGAGATACCGAATACTTGTTGGTTTCCGGGAGCTTGCCAGTCCCCCCAACGTGAGTCAAATAGCCGTTCATCTGTGTTTTGACTCGGTGGGAAGAACATAACCACGCGCCCCGTGTCAACGAATTGCGCAATCTGCTCTGCTACTGACCCGCGCGGTAGAGCCGCTTGCCAGATCAACAACCCTGTACTTTCCCAATCGATTTCTGCAACGCGATCTACGGAGATCACATCAACCCGATGTTGGAGTCGAGGGTCTATCGGAATAGCAAGTGCCCGACGAAACGCTTCACCATTCTTTACATCATCACTGACAACAACGGCTCTTCGCACCAGCGGTTCTGAAAACACAAAGAAAAACCGATTATCCAACGAATTCGTGTCACCCGGCAACCCAACCGAACCCCAACCTGAACGTAGTTTGGTATCAATCGGGATACGGTGTCCTTGCAGGGAGGCACCTTGTCTGTCAATCTCCACTTCAACAACAGACCGGACGTTGTTGACTTCAAACTCAATTGGAAACGCCTGCCGCGTTGTGTCACTGCTACCTTTCGATCGAACCACTACATCAAGGACGAGTTCCGCATCGTTACCGCGTTCCCATCGTTGTACGTTTTCTACTCTTACCGATAAATTGCTTGAAGGTAAATCCGCGTATGCAAGCAAGAAATGATGTACACCCTCTAACTGCGCAAACTCCTCGCGTATCGCTTGCCAGCGTCCGCTTTCAACATCCCAATCGTTTTCGCTCAAGTCAGAGCAGATCCACACGTCAACTCGTCCCGACTTATTCGCTTTGAGATACGCCAAGGCGGACTCAAGCATACCCGGAATATCCGCACTGGTGGCACTTGATTCGGTCGTCGGTAGCCCCAATAATGCTTTCGGTGAATCTACCTCCTGTAGTTGACCGCTTGCACTATCAATTAGAACCAAGTGCGTCCCGTAATCACCCTGTTCCAGCAATTGCGCGAGCTTTTGCAGTGCCGCTGATCTCTTCGACTGACCCGTTTGTAGGTCTTGCATTTCCATGCTGGCAGAGCGGTCGAGAAGAATCAAAGTGGCATCCGGTTTACTCATCAAAATATTCGGGCAGGATACCCCTTGCTTTAGCTGGGGGAGGAATGCCCGCTCCTATAATTAAAATTTAGTTTTGTTAGGACTTTAAAGTCTATTTGTTTTGCACCTGTTGTGAGTCGTTTTCCATCTAAACTGTAGATAGAAAACAAACCTTTGGCGTTGATACCTGATAGCCGTGTTAATCCGTATTTGATATGCTTAACAAGGATGTTCTTTACCAAATCCTCACATAGCACAGTGCCACCATATCTTGAACGAATGCCACCCTTTTTGTATTGTTCTTTATGCAGATTACGTCTTGCTATAGGTATCGGTGATATACACATCAATTCTTTGTTGTCTACAATGCTGTCGCCACCAACAGTATAATGTGCCAAGCACCAACTATCAACACAATGTGCCTCAAACACTTCAGACAACTTCTTGGATGACTTCTTAAGCCCAAGTCTATCTCGGAGTTCTTTTGTTTCGTATCCTTGGAGTGTGTAGAGTTGCCAGCGTTTGTGTATCTCATCATAGAACCACTTTTTACCCACTTCAAGTGGACTAAAGGATTGATTCCACTTCTTTGCACGCTTAATAGTTCGTGCTTTGATGTCCTCGACACATACATGCGTCACAGGGAACAGTTTTGACAGCCAATCAAGGATGCGAAGTTTCCAGTCCCAACGTGCGCGTGTGCCAGCAGGAATACGCCGCTTGTTCGCAAGACGGTTCATTCTGTGCTTGCGGTTTGGACACTTCCGTGAACGTCTGCCTCTACGCAACTCGCGACGCTTTTCCACTTTCGTACCCACTTTATTATGTGCGTCTGCTTGCACATTCAAATAGGTGTGTGCTTCCGATTTGACGGTAAAACCCTCTTTTTTACTGCCAGGGTCTACGCCGACAGCGATTTCTTGTTTAAATCGTTTTGATGGTTCTCTGTTAAGTCGGATACAGAACACGCCATTATCCCAGTAAGGTGTAGCGTCTCCGCATTTGATCATCATGCCCGCACGCGTTGGTGTCGTCGGCATGAGTCTTTCGCCATCTTTGCTTTTAACAGGCACGAAGTTCATCGTAAATTCCCTTTCAGGTTATATGTTGCCCCATCCAGATCACAGTATCCGAAAGGAATCGGACTTGGGGAGCATCCGAAACATCGTTCTGGCTACCACGCCAAGATACTGCGATATATTACTGTAGTCAACGGTTTAACTTGTGGAGTGAACGCTTGGTATGCGCTTCGCACAAGCCCCCGATTTTAATCGGGGGTAGTTGACTCCGATGCTACCTAACCATCCACCGGACAGTGGACGACTGATTACGAAAATCAGAGCCGCGACTGCCAAGACACGCATCAACAGGATGAGGAAATGCCGAAGACGCGCCATGCCCTTGCTCATCCGTTTCGCACTCATGAGAAACATCATCGCTGCCCAAGGGATAGTGCGGTGCCGATGCTGATTGATGAGGTGGATAAGGATCGGTAACGCGATCAAAGGGAATGCGATTAATGCCAACGGTTGTAGAAAACCCATTTTTTAATTATTCCTTGCGGCTAAACGACGTGGATTTTATCTTTAGCGTGCTTTTCTCAAATCCGCCTGCGCCGTTGTTGCAGGCTACAAGTTCCGTATTTTGGCTACGTTACGTGCTAACGGTTTTGATGTTATACCGTACAAATTCTTATGGTAGTTGTGGACCCACCAAAAACCTGCTCGTAATGAAATTAGGTTTCCTTAAATGGCATAATTTGTCTTTGCTTTACATTTGGAGAGCAGATAAAGAGTTCCATAATTAAAAAATCCGCTTCGGTGTCCGCCCCAACAGGAATCGCGCTAACACATCGTCGTAGTTCTCATCGATGCGGATACGGTGGTAATCGACTTCAGTACCCTGAATTACTGTGTTCATACTTTCGAGATACATTTCGAGTGCACGCTGGTATTGCACGCCGATGACAGTTGGATCCGCCAATATAGGTTCGCCACCCTCCATGTCAACAAAACGCATTGGACGATCAAAGTCCAACTCCAACTCACTCTGCTCCAACAGATGAAACACAGCGACATCGTGCTTACGGAATCGCAGATGCTCAAGACAGTTCCGGACAACTTCCGGTTCGATGAACAGATCGGAAAGGACGACGATGAGTGCCCTTTGCGGAACGCGTTCAGCGGTTTCATGAAGAACGTTCGCCAATCCCGTCTCACCAGATGCCTCCATAGCACCCAATTCATCGAGCACTGCGCTAAGGTGCGTTGCGCTGCGTTTTGGTGGGATTTCTTTGTGGAACCCTGTGCCTGCACAGTAGAGTCCAACGGCATCGCCTTGCTGGGCAGCGATATAGGCTAAAGTTCCAGCGAGACGACGGGCATAGTCCAGTTTACTTGTCCCATTATACGCGAAATTCATGGAACCGCTGGTATCAACGACCAAACACATTCGTAAATTGGTATCAGCCTCAAACTCTTTGATGTAGTAGCGATCATTCCGCGCGTAAGCCCGCCAATCCAGTCTTCGCGGGTCATCACCGGGAACGTACTTGCGGTACTCCGCGAATTCAAGGCTGGAACCGCGAATCGGACTTCGATGTTTGCCCGATACGCTTCCGATCATAGGCAATCGAGCGTGCAGTTGGAGGGTCGAAAGCCGTTCCAAAACCTTCTGATCAAGGTAATCCCGTTTGAGTTGCAGCATGCCTTAATTTCCTTCAGACAACTCTTCAATGAGTCGGTTGACGATGTCCGTACTGGTGATATTCTCAGACTCGGCAGCGAAGGAGGTGATAACACGATGCGCCAGCACCGGATTCGCCACCGCAACAACATCTTCAAGTCGTGCCATGTAGCTCCCACTGAGTGCTGCGCGGGCTTTCGCACCGAGAATCAGGCACTGAACCGCCCGCGGACCGGCACCCCAAGCAACCAGCGGCTTCAACCAGTCAGGTGCTGCGTCGCCTCTTGGACGTGTACTTCGGGCGAGATCCACGGCGAATTCGTAGATGTGCTCGGCGACTGGGACGCGACGCACGAGGTCTTGAAACGCACGCACTCGCTCACCGGTCAAAACGTGCTCCAGCATCGGGAGAGACGCGCCCGTCGTCGTGCGGGCAATCTCAATCTCTTCAAATCGTGCCGGATAGTCCACCTCGATTCTGAACATGAACCGGTCTAATTGTGCTTCCGGTAACGGATAGGTGCCTTCCTGCTCGATTGGGTTTTGCGTCGCTAAGACAAAGAAGGGGGGATCCAGAGAGTATGTTCTGCCGATTACAGTGATTTTGTATTCCTGCATCGCCTCAAGCATAGCGGCTTGTGTCTTTGAAGGGGCTCGGTTAATCTCATCCGCTAAAATAAGATTCGCAAAGAGGGGTCCCTTTACAAACTCGAACTCCCGTCTGCCGCCTGGGATTTCCTGAAGGATGTCGGTGCCGGTGATGTCCATCGGCATGAGGTCAGGCGTGAACTGAATTCGACTAAACCGCAACGCCATCGTTTCAGCAAATCGACTGACCAGCAGCGTCTTCGCCAAGCCCGGAACACCCATCAACAGCGCGTGACCCTGAGAAAACAGACATATCGACAAGTGTTCGATGACCTGTTCCTGACCGATGATGATCCTCGCAAGCGATGCTTTTAACTGGTCGTAGACGTTTCGGAGTTCGTCAATTGCAACAACGTCGTCGGCATGCATTTCGTCATTTCTTGGGGTCGCCATAATATTCCTTTTATATTAGTTATCACAATACCTTCGCCAATTATCTGAGCGTGAGTTGAATGAATATGTAATGAATAGAAACCATGGATCCGAGATGTTCAGGGATGTCATGAATAAAAATAACTTTAGGTTTTTGCGGAAGTATTTTTTATTGATGTAAATACTTTAACCCACGCCAAACGATGGGGTTTGGTTGACTTATGAAGAATTGTCCATTTTTAGCGAAGGTATTGATATCGCGTAAAATCATTTGTTTCTCTCAACAATTAAGGAATGTTAAAACTGCTTCAAACTGCCCCATCTCGTTGTGAGCTTTGCCCAAGGATTTACTGATAACAAATCATGGTTTGGGATACCTTCACCGACGATTGTAATATTATCGAATTTTGCCGCGTAGTTTGTGAGACCAAAACCCGCACCACCAATAGGAAAATCAGAGATATCACCGGCGTTCAACATAAGTTTCTCAACGTCATGAATGAAAATAAATGCTTTACCTGTTTCCACAATTTTCTTACCATTTATCAAGAAAATGAAGACATCTCCCTTAACGCTCAACTTCAGACGAGACCATTTATTCAATCTTAAAAAGGGGTGAGGTTCAGTGTAGAGGAGTTCCCACCTATTTTTTTTGAGACCTCCTCCTAAACATGTGATTTTCGATTCATTTTCAACAAAGGGCGAATCGCCAATCACACACCAGAGAGACCTAGTGTCTTGAAACCGCGCCAGAAGTCCAATAAATCCGGGTCCGTGTTGTTTGAGGGGCATAACATCAACTTCGATACTGTAATCCTGCCACGTTTCGTCCCCCGTCGTAAGAAAACGGGCACCCCCTCCAAGATTTATCCCTTGAAGTTCACCATCAACGATTTCCCAGGAACCAGGTATGGCATCATCCATATTAAATTCCTGCCAAGTCTCTAAGTTCCCACCATGGAAGGTTTCCAGAAACTTTCCTCCCCAAACAGAGAAGGTAAACAGAAAGAACATTGCAACTATGAATATAGACTTCATGCTATCCTCCATGGATCTATGAACCCGATTTGATTTATACAGGTCAGTATACCAGGAACAGAATCACTTTACCCCAAGTCACCTTATGATAATTCCAGGCGAGCATCTGGTTATCAGTTTTCGGTTATCAGTTATAAGAGGCTTTGACAACATCGGCATTCTCTTTAACTGACAACTGATGACTGATGACTGACAACTATTCCTCTGATAACTTCGATTTAAAAAAAGTGGTATATGATCCCATTCAACTATTAGTGACGCACCTTTGCAGCGGAAATGGTGCATAATTTTAGAAAAAATCAAAAAACCACCTATGTGCAAACATAAAGACCCAAGGAAACCCTTTACTGCGGTTTGAACTTATTCAAAGCGAACTCACGTTAATTATTAGTGACACACTTTTAGGGTGGAAAGGTTGCAGAATCTCAGAAAAACCACCAAAGCGCCCTGAGTTTTAACGTAAAAAACCGAATATGAGTATCCTACCATGGGTTTCTTCTAAATAACGTGAGTTCGACCTAAAGGTTAGAGAAATTCGGCACAATATATCACTGCTATCGCAGTTTTATAGTAAAGTCCACAATTACTTGGACATCACGGATGGGCGAGGTTACAAACCTCGCCAGCGGTGGAGTGAGGTTGGTGCCTCCTGAGATGTCTACATATTTTCCGGCTTTACTATAATAGCAGATATCTTCCGGCACTCCAGCGGAGTGCTATATCTATAGAAAACCGACACCCAAGGGCTTGCACTCCAGCGGAGTGCTATGTGTGTCGACACCACATACCGCTCCGCTGGAGCGGAGATCTCTGTCGGGATGGCGACTATAGACATATTGCTCCGCTGGAGCAAAAATAGGGTTTTGGCGGTTGCGTTGGATCTCGGTTTCGTTCAATTGAACCTATGTGATAACCAATTTCTTATATCGACCTCACGTTTTAAATACTTAAACCGAACCCATGTCACCGCAGCAAGGAGCAAAATCTGTGCCAGTCTGAACACCACCATATTGGCGGAATTCTTTGCGAAATGCCTGGAAATAACTGCACAAAATAGGGCATAGGCTGCACCCAGTTGCACGAAACAGGGCAGATTTAACCAGTGAGATCCCTTTGTGCGTTTCCACCAAATACTTAAACCGAATTCACGCCAATCGCGTTTACAAAGCACACCTATCCAGGAAATCAACGTAGCGTTTTTGCTAATGCGAAGCGACACGCGGTATCATCTGAGGGTGTGCATAAACGGTCGTGTCGAAACTTTTCTGCATCAGTTCCCATTTGACGGCTTGATAATCGGCATGATCCGAAAGATCGTTGTGTTCCCAAGGATCGTTGTCAAGGTCGTAAAGTTCGCAAACTCCCTTTTGATGGTAGGTTACGAGTTTCCAGCGTCGGTCCCGATACATCGTGGCATGGGTCCGATCAGGCATCGAAATTGCATCGAAAAATTCACAACGAACCGCCTCTCGATGCTCGTTGGCAGGAACATCACCGCGCAAAAGAGGCGCGAGCGACTTGCCTTGAACATAGTAAGGAATGTCCACACCCAGCACATCGTACAGCGTAGGGACAATATCAAGCAGTTCAACGAGTGCATCGCTTTGAACATCCTGCAAGAAATGCCCAGGCCACGAAATCATGAGCGGCACCCGCACCGATCCTTCGTAAAAACGACACCCTTTGAATGCCAATCCGTGGTCCCCGAGTGCCTCTCCGTGGTCGGAAGTGAAGATAACGACTGTATCTTCACGAAGCCCTTCGGCATCAAGGTAGTCAAGTATACGTCCGAATTCATGATCGAGTTGTTCAATCATGGCGTAATAAGACGCTTGCATCCGTTTGTCGTCCCACTCCGAAGGGGGTTTCGCCTGAGATTGAAAATCTATACCCGCATCTGTCAATTTCGACTGAAAAGCAATATCGCTCTCCTGAAAATGTGGACCGGGCAGTGTTTCCGGATCGTACCGTCGATAATACTCCCATGGCGCATCAAATGGAGGGTGCGGGTCAAACGGATTGAGGCTAAGCATCCACGGCTGATTTTCTCGGCGATTTTTCTCAACAAATTCGATTGTTTTTTCGGTACACCAGTAGGTCTGATGGAGGTGCGGCGGGATATTATCGCGATCGGGCATCGGTTCTTGCACGCGTCCGCTTCTGTTTGGATACCTTTGAGAGATTGCTTTCCCTGCTATCAATGCTTCAGGATCAACGCCTTGTGCGCGTTGCCAATCCGCATATTCGTGTCCGAGCGCGTTCGGCTTGCCATGGTCATGGCTATACTGGAAGTAGCGGTATCCATCATCCACACGCTGTTCTTGTGCCTCAAAGGCACTCGCGATATGAAGTTTACCGATTAACCCACAGTCGTAGCCATCTTGTGCGAGTGCATGCGTTATCAGTCGATCTTCATAATATTTGGGGAAAACCGAGTTGCCGTTGCCAGTGACGCTCACGGCTGAAGGGTACATACCGGTCATAAAACTTGCACGAGAAGGTGTGCAGATGGGAGATTGGCAATAGGCGTGGGTGAATGTGGCTGACTGACGCATAAATTCGTCAAGTCTTGGCGTGTTGATATGCGCATTTCCCAACGCTCCGATAGTATCGAAACGTTGCTGATCTGTGCAGTACCACAAAATATTTGGACGTTTTGACATTTTTGCTCCTTTATCAGTTTTCGGTGAGCGTGCCATTAGAGCAGGTTCACGCAAATGTGGCTGTGTGCTACCAGGCATACGCTTCTGGTGCTTCGCCCCCAGGACCCGTCCAAATCTCATCGAGTCTTGCGAGTATTTCATCGTCCAATTTCAATTCCAAGACAGACAAGTTCTGCTCAAGTTGTTCGACCGTCCGCGGTCCGATAATCGGCGTTGTAATGTCCGGATTGTTGAGTACCCACGCCAAAGCAACGTTCGCTGGCAGTTGCCCTATCGACGTGCAGAGTTCTTCATACGCTTCCAACTGTGATCGGTGTGTCTCAATCGTTTCTCTCAGCGATTCCCTGCCCCGTCGTCCGGCGGTCGGGTTGTCCAGCACACCGCAGAGCAAGCCACCCCCCATCGGACTATACGGGATCACCGCCAAACCGAGTTCCCGACAACACGGTAACACTTCAAGTTCAATTTTCCGGCTGCGGAGATTATACACACTCTGCTCCGAGACGAGCCCAAGGAAATTACGCTGGGTAGCGATGCCCTGTGCACGTGCAATGTGCCACGCCGCGAAGTTACTACTGCCAACGTAAGAAATTTTGCCTTCACGCACCAATTGCTCCATCGCTTGCCAAATCTCATCCCACGGCGTACGTCGATCAATATGGTGCATCTGATATAAATCTATATGGTCTGTTCGTAGACGGCGTAGACTGTCCTCACACGCGCGACGAATATGATACGCCGATAGACGACCATCATTGGGTCCCTCACCCGTCGAACCATATAATTTGGTCGCCAGAACAATCTGATCGCGCCGACTTTTATCTCCTGCTAACCAGTTTCCAACAATCGTCTCCGTTAAACCTTCATTATAGATGTTAGCAGTATCGAAAAAGTTAATTCCGGCTTGCAGTGCTTGACTCAACACGGGCAACGCATCTTCTTCGGACGTATGTCCCCCAAAATTGACGGTGCCGAGACAGAGACGGCTCACTCGTAGTCCAATCCGTCCGAGATAGGTATATTCCATAGTGGCTGCTCCTTATATCTGCTTTGGTCTTGGTAACTCTGAAATCTGGCGGCTAAGATCGTTTGCCAACCATTCTATCAAATCTCGGCTTTTTGATTAACAAAAATCTGGTAATTGGCTGTCGGCTATCAGTCATCGGCAGTCAGTCGGAAATCATATTCCTTACTGACAACCGATAACTGACAACTGATAACTAACACAACTTTTGCTTGTCACACTACCAAAGGTATGATATATTTGTTTCAGAATTTACCGAACTTCACGGAATGAAAGCCCAATGCTTTAGCTTTGGGATGAAATTCCGCCCTCTTGGAAAGGACCAAACGCCTAAAATAGATTTGACTTTCAGTCCGAAATGTAGTATAATTCTAACAACTATCTGGACAACGCTTTGACCCTCCACATATCCTTGTGGAGGAGTTGTCCACCGCAGTCAAAGGTGGTTAAAATAGTTGATAGTGACACCTATCTAAAAACATGTAAGGGCAGTTTCCGCGTAAGTTTTCGGAGCGGAGGTCAAATCCCGCACGTTGTATTGCTGCTCGCTCTTTTAATTTTTCAATCTCATATCCGATTGAGGCAGGCGGGGATGGTTTCCAAGATTTTGCCTTGATATGCCCTCTATCCATTTATTTCAGGATTTAGGGGAATCGCCTGCGGGTGGAGCGATAATAAGACGGTGGACTCTTTGAGAAAACCGCAGTTGCGACGAAGCCGAGGTCTCCCACGCCTTTAGGCGTTGGGTGCTATCACGGAGCATTTAAGAGCGAAGGGGCTAACCCATGCGAATTGCAGTCGGTTGTATCGGACACGAAACCAATACATTTTCACCCGTCGCGACAACCATTGATAACTTCAAAAAAGGCAGTTACCACCGCGGTGACGAAATTATCACAGCGTTCCGAGGCACCCGAACCATCACCGGTGGTTTCCTTGATGTTGCCGAGCAACTCAATCTACAACCTGTCCCGCTGCTGTGGTCGTTTGCGACACCTTCCGGCATGGTAGAGCAAGCCGCTTATCAGACGCTTAAAGCGGAGTTCCTAACGCTTTTGGAGAATGCTGGAGAACTTGATGGGGTCCTCCTCGACTTACACGGTGCCATGGTAACAGATGAACTTGAAGACGCAGAAGGCGACTTGATTCAGGCGGTACGTGAAACGGTAGGGGCAACGTGGATCGTCACAACGCTCGACCTACATGCAAATATCACCGCCAAAATGGTACATTACTCCGACGTTATCATCGGGTTCGATACCTATCCGCACGTAGACTGCTATGAACGCGGGTTTGAAGCCGGGCAACTGCTCTTTGGTATGAACCAAGGGAAGATTCAACCGACCATGGCATACCGCCAACTCCCTTTACTGACCGCACCCCCTGCGCAGTGCACAATGAAACCCCCAATGACAGACGTGATCAACGCACTTCATACGCTTGAAACCGAGCGTGGTGTTGTGACGGTAACCCTTTCTATGGGCTTCCCGTTCGCTGATATAACCGATGCCGGCGTTTCAGTCCTCGTTACCACCAACGGGGATATGGCACTCGCAGAGGCACACGCTGACCAGTTCGCAGCCAATATCTGGGAGATGCGCGCGCAGTTCACCTTTAACCTGCACACCGTCGAAGCCGCAATCGAAATTGCCAACCAAACAGACGGCAATCCGATCGTACTCGCCGATGGCGCGGATAACCCCGGCGGTGGTGGTCCCTGTGACGGCACAACAATTCTACAGAAATTTATAGAGGCAGACGTTCAAGACGCAGTAATCGCCGTGATTGCAGATCCCGAATCGGTCGCCAAAGCAGTTGAGGCAGGTGTCGGAAACCGCGTCCAGTTGAACGTTGGTGGCAAAACGGACACACAACACGGAGCACCCGTCGCACTAACAGGGTCCGTCAAAACCCTCTCCGACGGCAGATTCATCCTCAAGGGTCCAATGGGGCGCGGCACCGTGGGACAGATGGGCACGACAGCCGTCATTCAAGTCGGTGGGATTGAGGTTATCCTGACGGAAAGGCGGATTCAACCTTACGATGCCGAAGTGCTTCGGAGCGTTGGGATTGAACCGAAGGCGCGGAAACTCATTGCCCTCAAATCCGCTGTCCATTTCCGCGCAGATTACACGCCAATCGCACACCAGATTTTGGACGTGGATACCCCTGGCGTTCACAGCCCGAACCTTTTCAGTTACGACTACCAGAAGTTAAGGCATCCGATTTACCCACTCGATTCAACCGTTACTTACGGGTAACCCAGAGGCATTCAGTTCTCCTGTAGGAGGGAACTCCGATTCCCGACCCCTGACAACTAAAATGGTAGGCGAGGTTTCCTAACCTCGCCACTTTTCCCTTAGCTAAAACAGCCGTAGGTTGGGTTGAACGGAACATGAGAAATCGCACACCCAGCAATGAAACCTTCAGAGTCCCAGAACACTTGAAAATTCCGAAACCCAAGTGAAACCCAACAATTCAACCCACGGCTCAATCCGGTCTGTATCTGTTGGGTTTCGCCAACCGCTCAACCCAACCTACAATTACTCTACCCAAAGGACAAAAACGTGATAGAAAAACGCGTCACCGGAAACTATGAAATGAATCTTGTGTTAACTGGAGAACCAACCACTGCACCGGTTAAAATCTTCTTCGCTGGAGACACAACGTTAGGCAAACGGGCGTATCTCGCGATTTCTGCGGACGAATTCAAGGTTATCCGTGAAATCGGCACTGACACGCGAATCTGGAAGACCTATAATAACGTCGGAAAAACGCCGTGGAACGTCAAGATTCTGAAGAAGGGCAATTTTTTTAGGTTCTGGGTCAACGACACGACCGGTTGGATTCGCGGTCCGTTGGGTGAATGGGAAGACATTTATGAACCGATAGACAACTGCCTCAGCGTTGAGACACCATCAGGTATCCAACTCCAATCCTGCACTGTGACAACCCTCCCATGGCTCCAAGAGATTACTACACCGGTCATATCCAGTGGACCAAAAGGTTCCTTCTATGAAAAACAGATCATACCGGGTGCGATCATTGAATACGACGGCTTGTATTACATGTACGTCATAGCAGGAATGGCAGGTGACGAGGAGGGGTCTTCAAGACGGACGATCGGTGTGGCTGTGAGTCCAGATCTCAAGCAGTGGGAGGGGCATATAGAACCACTCATCTCTTACCTCGATACGCCTTACGACAATCTATACGTCAGCGGAGCCGTTGTCACAGATGAAGGACGCGTCGCGATCATGTTCTCTGCACAAAGATTCCCAGAGTGGCAAGGGTTCATGTTAGCGATGGCAGACCATCCGATGGGTCCATTCTTTCAGTATGCGGACAACCCTGTCTATAAACATTCGACGCATGCACACGAGTTCGACCTCATCCGTGCCGACGGACTACCACATCGCTATCTTCTCTTCTATGCCGGCTTTACGCCACAGCCCCAGCGCGGACCGGCGGGAGATCGCGGGTATCTCCTATACAGCGACGATCTGGTGAACTAGCATCCCGACGAACGGAATCCAGTCTTCGGTCCCGAAACGCTGGACAGCTGGGATGCAGTTCATGTTCGACCGAGGTCTCTGAATCGGGTCGGCGATACATGGTATTTGTGGTATGAAGGGTGCAACACATGGAAACCGGACGGAGTGTCTCACCACGGGTGGTGGGATACGGTAGGGCTCGCACGTTCAAAGGACCTCGTCAACTGGGAATACTATCCACGAAACCCTGCTTTACCCGGTCTCGGCATCAACGCCGCCCAATTCGACTGCAACTGGGTCGGTTGGCCCCGTATGTACGTCAAAGACGGTGTCGGATACGTTTTCTACACAGGAAACGCCCAAGTCGGGTTACGGACAATCCCGCTGAACGACCTCACCAACTGGCAAACGGAAGGCGGACAGACATTCGATTTGATGTAGCACGCGCTTCCTGTAGGAACGGGTGTTTTTGCTTGGGTATTTCCCCAGGTTGAGCATCCAGCGAAACCCAACTGAGCATCTAATCCCGTAAATCCTGATTCAGACAGAAGTATTCCTAATCCGCGAAATCTGCGTAATCCGTGTCATCCGCGATTCAGACAATTAATTAGCTAATTAACAACCGACACCCAAAAACATCCACAATCCTGAAAATCCTATAATCTTGTAACTCCTGATTCAGGCAATAGACCCTACACACTCCTCTCTAAAACTACACCCTCCCGCTCGATACGCTCAAACGTTGCTCTGTATTCAGAACTGCCATCATCATCCCAATACGTTGTGGAAATAGGAGCGGTGTAGCGCATCGGAATCAGACGACTCCGATCCGGACGGACCATGAAAAGCGAATTCTTCGGATCCGCGATGTTATACATGCTTGTGCCGTTCCTGAATTGAGATTTGAGAATCCACCGCCTCTGTTCTGGTAGATTTAAAGACTTCAAACGTTCTAATTCATCACGATTTAGTGTAACGCCAAGTCCGGGAGATTCAGGGACACGCACAAATCCGTTAATCGGGGTCAATTTCTCGTTGACCACATCTGTTTTCCACGTCTCAGTATCCGAATGGAAATGAAAGGTCGCCGTTGGAAACGCCGCCATCATGTGGGTTGTCATCGCCCGCGTGATATTTCCACCCACATTCTGAAGCATGAACGGACTCCCATTCGCCGCAAAAAGCCCTGCGCGCCGAACAGCGTCACCAATCTTGGCGTGACCGAGCATGTAAACGTCCGCGGGTCTCATAAACACCTCGTAGGTCGCACCCATCGGAAAATGGTGGAGTACAATCGGGAGTCGTGAACGTTGGCGGAGTTCAATGTAACCCTGTATATCCTCCCCAGGCAACGGATCTTCAAAGCAACCCGCAATCCGGTATTGAGACAACGCATCAACCAATTCAGGAATATGGTCATCTGTCCCGCCCATCGTAAAATCGTAGTGAATCTTGAAACCCTCCGGCGCAACGGCTTCCATCGCCTCGGTCTGGTCGAGTACATTCTCGAAGGGTGAGAGGTGATATTTCATCCATGTGTACCCTTGCACCGCGTATGTAGCAACGGTTTCTGCCATGCGCGAGGGGTCCGTCGAGACTGTCCAACAACCCACAGGCACCCACGAGCGATACTTTTGTCCGAACAGCTTATAGACAGGCACGCCTGCCGCCTTCCCCATCAAGTCGTACATCGCCGTGCCAAGTCCGAGTGAGGTTTCATCTCCTACCCAGTCAAATGGGTTTGTCCCGATGTACGGGTCAATAACATCTTGAGGCTCGCGTCTCCCGCTCTCACCCAATCCCTCCAAACCCGTATCTGTCCGAGCAACATACACAGTACGCCGGATTGGACCGTAGTAGTGATTGAGTTGGTAAGCGAGAAAATCTTGGTATTCAAGCGTGATCTCGTGAACTTCAATCTCTGTAATTTTCATTGAAGGGCATTTCCTTTCACTGACAATGCGTAGGTTGGTTGAATGTTTAGTGAAACCCAACACTTTAGTTGTAGGTTGGGTTTCGGTTTCACCTCAACCCAACCTACTATTCATTACCGATTTCCGGTCACCCCAACCCACGCGCTTATTTTCAAGTGTTGGGTTTCACTACCTTCATTATGAGTTTTTTGACTGTTTTTGTCAAATATGTTATCATTTATAGTTAATTGTGGTGCAGCGCGGTTAAGTGGGTTTACCGCCCGCATTATTAGTTAGACAAAACCCTTCAATGATCGATGCGGTGTCTGATGACACCTCAGTAGGAGAATATAAGATGAAGGTCAAATCTTTGCTGATTGGTGTGTTTTCGCTGATCACTCTTGGCATGTGGGTTGGCTCAAATTATGCTGAGATAGATCCTCAAACTATAGTGGCGATCTGGACGTTTGATGAGGGTAAGGGTGATATAGCCGGAGATTTTTCTGGAAATGGGCATGATGGGAAAATTCCGGACAAGGTCAAATGGGTCACAGGCAAGTTTGACACGGCACTTGAGTTTGACGGGAGTGCCATGGTTGAAGTTGAACATCATGATGACTTGAACCTGGAAACCTACAGCTTGGTCGCCTGGGTGAAAGCCCCAGAGCCTCCAGGAAATTGGAGTGGTGTTATTATCAAAAGAAATCCCGGACATGCAGGTCATTACGGATTTTGGGTAAGTCCTGACGGTCGTGTACACCATGCCCACATGACGGGGCCCGGGGCTGAGAATCAGGTGATAGAATCAAAAACCTCGGTGGCCGACGGAAAATGGCATCACATTGCTGGCACGTACGATCTAAAAGTCAGTAGCGTATATATAGATGGAATTCTTGAAGGTACAGCGACACACTCCGACAAACCCGCCGTCACCGAACACCCGCTTACCATTGGCGGTGACATCAACGACTTCAATCTGCCCGGCGTTATTGATGAGGCGGGGGTTTTCAGTGTCGCATTGAGCGAAGGTGATATCAAGGACATTATGAATCAAGGATTGCTCCGCATACTCGCTATTGACGCTTCAGAGAAACTCGCCGTCACCTGGGCAAGCATCAAAGTCCAGGACAGGTAAATAAGAATGGAAGGTTCGTCCGATAAGCGCAATTATCGAAAGACTTAGATGCTGAAGTGGCGTTTTATCTGTTGTTAGGATTTGAACTTTCTTACAATGGTGAAGATTTCAAGGCGATAACGTATGCGGATTGCATCGAGTTTGGTCTTAGTCGCAAAGCGGAGGTCAAAGGTTTTGTTTCAAAAATGAAAATTGTTTTAGTCATGAAAAACTGTTTGTTTCTGGTGTTCCCAGCACGGTAGGTTGAGGTGAACATCAGTGAAAACCAACACTTGTAAGAGGGATCTCCAAATCCTCTTACAATCCGCGTAATCCGTGATTCAGACAATGGATAACCAACAATCTCAAAAAACTATTGACACCCTCCCCAAAATGTGCCAAAATATAAATGAAATCCGAGTAATCCGAGATTCAGACAATTAACAATCACCGAATGTGCTTAAATTGAACACTAAATGTTAGGAGGTTAATTGTGCGTACTTCAACCCTTACCCCCGAAGAAGCCAGTACCGGTTCTATTCACTTTGAACCAGTGCCCATAGAGACGGTGGAGCAAACCGATCTTGCCTACCATCAACTCTGTCACGCTGATGAGTTTCAAGACGTGGAAGGCAAACCATTCCACGTCAACGGCACACACTTGGCTGTGTTCAAATACCAAGATAAATTTTACGCCGTTGATAACCGATGCCCGCACATGGGGTATCCTATGTCTAAAGGCAGCATCCGAGATGGTGTCCTGATCTGCCACTGGCATCACTGGGAATTCGACCTCAAATCCGGCGGTTGCTTTCTGGCTTTCGGCGATGATCTGAAAGCCTTTCCGGTCGAACTCCGCGATGACGGTTATCTGTATGTCGGATTAGCAAAAGGTGAGCGAGAGGCGGCAAAACGACGCGTCATTGACCGTGGTAAGCGGGCACTTGAGCGAGGACTCAAAGACCGCAGCACCTTCTTTATTGCTAAAGCCGTCACTGCCCTACGGGATGCTGGCGCAGCACCGAGCGAAATTATTCAACAAGGACTTCACTACGGTGCACATAAAAGTAGCGAGGGGTGGTCCTCTGGTGTGGCTATCCTCACCTTGGCAGCGAACTTGTGGGATGATGTAGACCCAAAAGACCATAACCTGTTTCTCGTACACGGCTTGAGTCAGATCAGCCGTCGAACGACAGGAAGTTCTCGCCCCTATCGTGCACCGTTTCCCACAATGAGTGAGGAACACGACCTTGAAACGCTCAAGCGGTGGTTCCGCTACTTTGTGGATAAACGGCACACAGGTGCAGCGGAGCGCGTCTTATTGACGCTTAATGACCGCGGCTACGATAAATCGGTGATCGCAGATTTCGTCTTCACAGCAGCGACCGACTACTACTTTACAGGCGATGGACACGCGATAGATTTCGCTAACAAGATGTTCGAGGCGTTAGATTATGTCGAATGGGAAGGGGCACACGAAATCCTACGCCCGATTGTTGTCGATCTGGTAAGCCGAACCCGGCATGAGGAGACCTCACGGTGGGCAGACGCAGTGCCTGTGTTAGAACCCGTCTTTGAGCGACTTGATAGTATCTGGAAGGACAACCAAGCCAACGAAGCGGAACTCGATATTTCAGCGTTTACACAGACACTCCTCGGCGATGAGTTCGAGCCAACTGTCGCTGTGGTCGAAGAAAAACTTCGCGCCGGTGTGGATACGAGAGACATCTGCCGCGCGATGACCTACGCTTCTGCGGTGCGTACGGCTCGTTTCCATCTGAAAAACGAAGGCGATTGGCACGATGTGGCGAACATTTACTCCTATGCACACGCCCTTTATCACGCTTTTGGTCAGGCACCGAGTGCCCACTTACTGCGCGGTATTTTTCACGGTGTGGTTTTCTTGGCATATTTGCGTTGGTTGAACATGCCTGCCGCCCGAATACCGAGACACGGGCAGCGGATACCTGATGAAACTTATGACTCCGCTGATAAGATGCTGGAGAGGATACAAGAGTTTGCGGACTTCCAGAAGGTTTACGAGGCAGAAATTCTGGTGAACCAATATCTGGAAGAGGGGCATGAGATTGCGCCATTGAAGCAAGCACTTGCGCACATTCTGCTCCGCGAAGATGCGGAACTCCACATGTTTCAGGTACTGGAAGTAGCGTTTCGGCATTACGAATTGTCGGTCGATGCCGAAGAGCAGCGAATGCATCTATTGGCAGCGACTCGCTATATCACAGCGCAGAAGTTGATGAAGAACATCTTGTGGTCTACCGAAAACGCGGAGCGTCTTGCACGGGGTGAGTTGCTGAGTGAACGCGACGACGATTAATATCGCCCTTGAGTTGTACAGTAAAATCCAAAAATATGTGGACAGTTGTTCAGTGAACAAGGTCCTATCTCTGCTGGCGAGGATTGTATCCTCGCCTATTCGTTTAAGAGGAAGCAATTTTGAATAGTGGTGTTTTCGGACGAGAGTCCTTCGCCACTGATTTTGATGGCTGCACCGCCTCCCATAGGTCTCCCATACTCACGGTGCACGGCATCGATACGGCAGGCGGCAACCGTTACGTTGTAACACTCAGAGAGATTAAGTCCATCGTTACCGGTTTGGATGTCAGCGTTGTCAATGAGCAGCCCGTCGCAACTTTCAGCCAGAATCGCGGAGTCACCACCTCTATAGACGTTCAAGTTGCGGATTTCCACGTTTTTGCAGCGTTTCAGGGCAATACACGTGCTGCCCGTGCCATCAAGGGTACCAGGACCGTAGATTTTTACGTTTTCCAAGTCCTCTCCAACAAGTAGCGGGACATCTGCATCAGAGGCGGAAAACTTAAGGACAGCACCCGCATCAACTGCGAGGGTAACATGACTTTTCAAGTGGATGGAACCGGTTGCGTAAACACCGGACGGCACGAAGACCGTGCCACCCCCAGCAGCGTGGCAGACGCTGATGGCTTCGTTGATCGCACCCGCATCGTTTGATCTGCCATCGGCAACAGCACCGAAATGCCGCACGTTATATGTGCCGACCTTCGCAAGTGCCTCCGCAGTCAACCCAGCAAGTGTTTCCTCGCGTTTTCTGCCGGTATGCTTCTCAAAGTTCGTCACCCATTTCTTAAGGGTGAGGCTGCGTACAGACGCCGCATAGTCTACTAACGTTTTCCGAGTGTATTCATATCTGTGCGGATCTACTTTGCCCTCAAGCGTTTTCCAGAGTTCGGCTGCTTGCGATGTCATCTCGACTGCCTCTTCCATGTTGGCGTAGATGTCTTGTATGAGAGTCCTGCCGATAGAAAGTCGCTGATCGTGTTCTGTGAAGTGGAAGGTCGCGAGGTGTACTTCTCCGCGTAACGGATTTCCATATATCTTGCGAAGCCCTGGGGCATACTGCGCTAAAACGCGCTCACGCAATGCCGGTGTTATAACGCCTACACCTTCCCTATTGACGATATAGGGTGTCTTGTTTTCCGTCATGCCGTCGTCGCTGGAGTCAAGCCAGATACCTCGATAACCACGATAGTTGTAGGATTTACGTGTCACCTCTTCAAGCATCATCAGGATAGTCTTGACTGTTTTAAGTATATCTGGATCATCACCAAATGTCTGCTGAATCCATTCCGTGTAAATCTCATCTACCGTCAGGTCCGGGTTCCAAGAGAGTCGCCCCAATCCGTAATAATTCACCGCGTTCAATGGACATTTCGTCCACGCGGGCGACGGTGAGATCATAGACACCCCCATGATGCAATCGACACTGAATTTGTTCAAGCTCCCCGGTCCGTTGCGATAGGTATCCTGTTCAAACCACCACTTCCACTTTTTGACCCAAGAGACGGGCCAACTCTTGTCAATGACGAGTTCACTTCCAGAGAGGTTTTTCTGAATCGCGCCGTCAAGAGCAGGAATTGGTGCCGCGAGGTCCCAATCCATAGGACTGCTTTTGGGAACTATAATGACGTTGTCTCGGAAATTACCATCTTCGTGAGCGAATAAATCATACGGAATCAGGTTTCGGTAGGGTTCGGGTGTGTATCGCAGATTGCCGTAGACGAACGCACGCACAAGCACCTTTCCACCATACGGCTTTAGTGTGTCGGCAATCCGGTTCGTCATCGGAGGGCGCGGGTCACCATTCTGTTTCTCCGAACCGAGTTTCATCATGTAGCCACCGAAGTCAGGCACGCGGGCATAGAGGGTATCAGCGGTTTTTTGGTCGAGTGCCAGGAGATAACTCGGACTCCAATAGAGTTTGATACCGTAATCTCGACAGATGTCAGCAAGCTTTTCGACCTCATCGAGATGTTCCAGAAAGTTGTTTCGGTAGTGCCAGTTAATCTCACTCGGACAGAGCGCATTCCAACCGCACGATGCCAACATACGCACCCAATCTCGGATGAGTTTGGTATCGCCGGTGCGCAACTCTTCCCAACTGAAAATCGAACTATCTCTACCACCACCCCGCCATCTGTCGCCGAAAAGGCCACGAAAGTAAGACCAGTGCGCTACCATACGGATAGTCACTTGTGGATTTTCCAGTACATTGAGCGCAAGCGGATCCTGCCCGAGTTGAATGCGACGCATCAGATCGAACACGCCAAAAACAACCCCCGCTGGAATTTTCGCCGCGACGACAATCGCGACGTCTGTACCCTCTTTTAATGTCTTGGTAACGAATCCATCACCCTCAATCCGATCCAGCGCGAGTTCTTCGGCAAAATTGCGAATCCAGTTGGAGGTTTCAGCCGTGCCGAGGATAATTCTCGCCGATCCAGAAACGGGATGCGTTTCCGAAACAGAAGGCTTGAAACCGAACATGGATTCTACTGCTTGTGCCAACTCAGAACCAGCCGTCTGGACAGTCGAATTCGCGCCTTCAGCAACAATGTTTCTGAACAAATCCTGATCGCGTTGTTTTGTAGCGGGAGGATCGAACTGTAGCCACGCCTTGTAGAGCGTGTTGTCTATTTCTTGGTACTTGTAAATGTTCTGCTTTTTTTCGGTAGGATTCGTATCCCGCCTTCCCGCATAAATGGCTTTGGTCTCTTTATATATCTGACTGATCTCAGCGTCACTCAACGGTTTATTGTAGATACGGAGATCGTCGAGGTAACCGACAAAGCCTTCACCGGTGTGAATCTCCGTTAAACCCTCACGGCGCAGCGACTCTGTATTCACCGTTGACAAGTCAATCGTGGCAATCTGCTCGCCATCACGCCACCCCATGATCTGCTTCGCTTTGTCGTCATAGGCAACTGCGAACAGATGCCACTCGGAATCGCCGACGGAGGCTTTCAGATGTGGATAGAACGCCCATTCGCGCATGTCGTACGTGGGCCAGTCGTAGTCGAGAATCCCGTCCCAATAGCGAAAATCGTTTTCACCTTGGAAACGCACCTGAAAACAACCGCGATAGCTGTTAAGTTCGACAGCACCGTTGTTATACCTGAGAATGTTGGACCTATCCGATACCGTATTTAGCCAAAAACAAATCGTGCCGCGCGACATCGCAAGTGGGGAGTTCTCAGGTACAGGAATCCGCATCGGCTCGGTATTCGGCATCATCTCAATACAGGCACGCCCTTCACCGAGTGAATAAATCTTTGTGCCACCAAGCACAGCATGGTTACCGTTTCCAGAGAGGTCGGTACCCGTTCCGTCGTCAAAATCCCAACGCCCGACCAGTCCTCCGAGTTCACCCGCTGTTACACTACTGAGTCCACTTGCCAATACCAGTGCCGCTACTACAAAAATGATAATGAGTACTTGATATTCCATGTGTCCTCTCCATATATTTTGAGGGTCCCCAAAGGCGTTTATAGTAAAGCCTATAATTACTTGGACGCTCTAAAGAGGCGAGGATACAATCCTCGCCAGCGGCGGTGGGTCGTTGTTCACTGACTAACTGTCCACATATTTTTGGACTTTACTATAATATCGCCTTCTCCTCACTGCGTTACCGACACTACCCAGTCTCGAATCAAGTCCAACACTTCTGGTGAGAGAGTCTCTTCAATGACGGCATATTCGTTAACCAAACCTGTTTTGGCGCGTTGAAACAGGTGGTTATGCTTCGGCAGACGATGCAAGGTGACATTGTGATTACCACCCTTTTCGATAGCGGCATCAATAGCGGTGAGGTTCTGCTCGGCATCAACCTGCACATCCAGTTCGCCGTTAAGCGCGAGTACAGGAACACGGATTGCCTCAAGGGCAGGACGCGGATCAAAGGCAAGAAAATAGCGCATCCATGGATTCAGTACCTGTTCCACTGCTGCTTGTACCTGTGTTTCGTCCTGCTGCGCCGGAGGAATTCCATTGATTTCAAACTGCTTACGGACGATCTCATCGACCTGCTGCCGCATCTCATCTTCTGTCATGTCCGAGGTTAGCGTTGTAAACAGCCGATCAAGAAGCGTGAGTAAGGTCTCCTTACGCTCACCTACGATCCCCATGCCATCGAAGATACGTTCATTCTGTTTGAGCAGCAGTTCAGCACCGGGAACTCCAGGTCCTGCCATCAGAACCACGAAGCCGATGTCATCCCGGCGACTGGCAACGATTGCTGCAATAATACCGCCTTCGCTATGACCGATGAGTCCAACAGTACCGATTCGATCGTCCCTCTTGAGGAATGTCACGCCTGCTTCTACATCAGTTGCGAAGTCCGCTGTCGTTGGCGGCTCTGGATGCGGTGCTGATTTACCGATGCCCGGATCATCAACGCGAAGAACAGCGATACCTGTACGGCTCAGGTGATCAGCAAGCACCCAAAACGGCTTGTGCTCAAACACCGTCTCGTCCCGATCCTGTAAACCACTACCGGAGATGAGAAGCACAACCGGAAAAGGTCCGTCACCCTGCGGTACCGTTAAAGTGCCAGCAAGATTGATGTCACCGTTTTGAAATTCCACCTCTTCGATTTGGTAAGGGAACGGCGGTTTCGGCTCTTGTGGTCTCACGGGACCGGAGACGATCTCACGGGAAAGGCGGAAGCCAAATGTGACACCCCCTTGACTGAACGTACCATTGATAACACCGTCTTGGAGGGTCCCATCAAAGGTCGGATTCCCCGGCACGCCGCGAATCGAGAACGTGACGCGCATACCCTCACCTTCTTCCGCAACGTGGATCTCAGACAGTGGTAACCCCTTCGCACCTTGCGCTGGAATGTCAATAGTCCCGTTCCAATCGGTATCATCAATGGCGAGATCGACCTTCACAGCGAGCGACTGACCGGGAATCTCAATATGTCCCTCCCAGTGCCCGGTGGCAGGGTCCTCAGCATAGGAAACCGAGATGCCTACCACTAACACTATAGCGATGAAGATGGTCCTGAGTAAACTAAATTCCATCTGCAATAGGAAACCTCCTCCCACCGCTGGCGAGGATTGTATCCTCGCCTTTCTTCTGGTGTATACGCAGTTCTAAAATCTATCATAAATTCTATCTGCAATAGGAAACGCTGCTGAAGGTTTGTTTTGCACTTAACTTGATCCTTACGGGCTGACCTTTATATTTCCCCACGTGGTGGCTAATTTGCCCGCGGGGTAAACCGCCAGCGCGGATTTCAGCCCTTTTGTTATGACAACATTAATGTCGTCTTCAGTTAGCGCGATACTGAAAAACGCGATCTCGTCAAACTGACCGGAATAATATTGTCCCCATTGATGCAAAAAAGTTGCCCCGATGCCGATATCCGTAAAAATATAGGTATCGGCAACTGTGTCACCCTCTTTACCATTGTAATAGCCCGTCGCGTTTCCCTCACCATCTAATACAAACGCATAGTGCCCCCATTTGTTGTCATCAAATTTTGGGATGACGGGTTTCCACGCCGTGCCCCAAATGTCAACCGCGCCACTTTGAAACCGAATTGAGAAAGCCGGATTTGTTGGTCCACTGAGATTCGATATTAACCGATCATCATCGGCGGCATCCCTCGGATTTGCCCACAAAATTAACGTAACCTCTCCGGACAAGCCTAAGTCCCCGACAACGACATGCCCCTTACTCTCGTTTCCATCAAATTCCAGCGCGGATCCGAACTTACCGTCCTTTGTCCATTTCGGATCGTTCTCAAGTTTCCCGTCATTACCACTTTCAGAGGAATCCGCTGCTGTATTACCCTTACCCTCATCAAGAAGCCACATCCCGGCAACAGTTTTCAAATCAAATTCGGCACTGCTGATGCCCGTAAACACCAGGCTCAGGACAATTAAACTCGCAAGCATTAAATTCGCCATTACAATTTTCATTGAATCTTCGGGCTGGAGACCCAATCCTTTAGGTTTGGGAGGAAAGCCCGCCTCCTACTTTAGTGATATAAAAAGTGCGTGCCGTTTTTTCGCCACAAACACGTAGGCGATTCTCTCCGATGTGCTGCTTCGTTGGGTAAGACTGTCACTACTTACCTACTTGACCTGACACGGTGTCTTTGAGAAAACAGGTAAAAATCCCTTTCGGGTTGTATATGGTTTCCCCATCCCGATCACAGTGTCCGAGAGGAGTGAGACTTGGGAGCATCTTTGAGTAACACTTCACCACAAAGTATTACCGTTTGACACACAATGAAATCGTTCCATTTAGATTTAGAATTTGAATGAAAACCATTATAACATGTAGATCGTAAATAGGGTGAAAAAATTGCTCCAGTAATCTGAAGGAAATAAACAGATAGGAAGCAAAGAAAAGAAAATAGATTCCGCTTGACATTACGCGTTCCTTATGATAAAATAGCGAAAAATTGATGCCTCAACGATCTGTTTAGGCAATCCACTCACATTTCAAAGGAGATTTGTAAAAATGACAAAAAATTGGGCAATATTACCCATTTTAGCGGTACTGGGGTTGGCATTAATCCCACTGCAGAGTTTCGCCGCAGTCGACGGTGAGACCGCTGTCGGTGTCTGGCTCTTTGACGATGGCGATGTTAGCGATTCCAGCGGCAACGGAAACGACGGTGAACTTATAAACGGCGCAGAGGTTACCGATGGCGGTAAGTGGGGAAAAGCGCTCAGCCTCGACGGTGACGATGACTACGCCAATGTGGCAAACTCAGCCAGCTTAGACAGCACAGCTGAAGCCTACACTGGGGTCGCATGGATAAAAATCCAAAGAAAAGGTGATCCGCACAGTGCGTGTTGCGCCGACGATCACATGGTCATCGCCTTTACAACCGATTGGAACAATATCCTGAACGTCTTTGGTCCCGGCAGAGGCGGGAATCAAGGGAAAATCGAAGTCGGTAGCCGTGAGCTGAATCCGCGCTGGCTCTTCGGACCCAGCGTTGTTAACGACGATCAGTGGCATCATCTCGCTTTCACCTACGACGGTGCGAAGAAAATCCTCTACGTCGATGGTGAAGTTGACATTGAGCACGATACAACCGGTGTCTTTGGCGTTGCAGGTGTTGATGTCCATTTAGGTGGAACACCTACACAAAGACAGGCATTGGGACTGATGGACGAGATTGCAGTCTTCAATGTGCCACTCGAACAAACCGATATTCAAAATCTGATGAACGATGGACTCGGCTCTGTGCTCGGTTTAACGCCTGTCACTCCGCAAGGACGGCTAACAACGACGTGGGCAGACATTAAGTCGCAATAATTACGTCAGATATAGTGGTAGTGGACGGGGTTGAAACTCCGTCCCTATACACTACTATTCCCTTGAATCTATGACCCCATTCAAATGCATTTTCGCGCTCCTGATACTGTTCCAGACATCACTTACCATTGCAGCACCGAGATACCATCCCGAAGCGGCACGGTTGTATGATGCTGGATTACGCTCGCTCGCTCACGGAGATCAGGAAAAAGCGAAAACCGCTTTAGAGCAAGCCGTCACACTGGATGCATCGTTAGCGGATGCACACTGCGTCTTGGGTTTGATCTATAAAGGTGCTGAGGAGACCCATGCCGCGGCTGAAGCGTTTCAACGAGCGACAGTCGCAGATGAAAACTATATTGAGGCATATTATGAGTTGGGTGATGTGTTACTCGTTCACTTAGGGGACACCGCGCAGGCGACACAAGTCCTACAGAAAGCAGTAGCAATGGATGCCGATCATGCACGCATACGGACCCTATTAGGCATCGCCTATTTTCGTGATAATCTCACCGATGCTGCCATTCGTGAATTTCAACACGCACTTAAACTCGATCCAACTTCGCAAACGGCACGCTATACGCTTGGTAATGCCTTTCTTCAACGGGAAGCGTGGCAGTCCGCTATTGATACTTTCAAAGAACTCCTTGAAATGGATCCTTTCCACGCGAAGGCACATTTTTCTTTAGGCACCGCGTATCGCCGCATTGGGGAAACAGAAGTAGCACAGAGGAGTTTACAACGTTTTGAGGTGCTATCTATTGAGGAAGAGCAGTTGACACATCTCAAGCGATTTGTGCAGCAAAACCCGACCAATGCCGAGGCGTGGTACCGACTTGGTAGAATCCAACTAAGGCGGCAACTCTGGGCTGAGGCAACACAATCTTTGGAACGTTACGTCGCACGCGCTCCACAAGAAACGCGCGGCTATGAAGCACTCGGTTATGTCCACTTTCAGCATCAGAACTACAAGCAGGCGGTGGCGATGTACCAGAAAGCAATCCAGCAGAAACCGAACGTTGCAACGTACCGCAACAGCCTTGCCGGTGCGTATTTGATGTTAGAACAGTATTCCGAAGCGATAGAGCAATATCAAACAGCCATTCATTTAAAGCCTTCCGAACCCCGCTTCTATCTGAATCTCTCCAAAGCTTATGAACTCGCTGGGGCACACACAGAAGCCGAGAAGACCTATCAAGAATATGAACGTCTCACGTCAAAATCCACTCCTCAATAGTAGGGGCTGGGTTACCCAGCCCCTACAAGCAAGCCGAAATGTATACATTCTCATCTTACTTTATGTCCTCTTGACGTTTTCACCCTGCGCGTGGACTGAACCCGAAATGTGTCTCATCCCGGCGGGGCATTTCACTATGGGCAGCGATGACGATTTGCCAAATGAAGCACCGGCACACAAAATCTATCTGGATGCCTATTATATCGGTAAAACGGAGGTAACCAACGCTGAATACCATCAGTTTTGGCTTAAAAACGGCGGAGTCGGTAGTGAACATACCCCGATCAGTTATGATGGTGAATTCGGGACCTGGCCCCGCATCGCAAAGACGAAACCGAGTCATCCCGTCATAGGTGTATCATGGCACTCTGCTGTTGCCTACGCGACGTGGCGAGGCATGCGGCTACCGACCGAAGCGGAATGGGAAAAAGCGGCACGCGGCACAAACGCCAGACGGTGGCCCTGGGGAAATACTTTTACGCAACGCATCAAGGCAACAACCGTCCACGCAAACACATGGAAGCAATCGGGTGCGCACTTGCAACCCGTTGGTGCCTATCCCACAGGGGCAAGCCCTTACGGCACACACGACATGGCTGGCAACGTCTGGGAATGGGTGGCTGACTGGTATTCCGAAACGTCCTATCATCATAGTCCTGATCGAAACCCAAAAGGACCAGCGGTTGGGAGTCGCCGCGTTGTGAAAGGCGGTTCGTGGTTGAACCGGGAAATGTTAGCGAGGTGCTCCACGCGAATTGGGCAATACCCAGCGATCGGGACCAGTTTTATCGGATTCCGACTCGCGAAAGATTATGAAAAGTAAAAACATGCACCTCCTCATAATACTCCTTATATGTGCGCCACTCTCGCTGTCATCTGCGGAAACCCAATTCGTTGATGTGACTACGGAGGCAGGCATTAATTTTAGGCACATCAATGGTGCTGAAGGGGCATACCACTTGCCCGAAACGCTTGGTGCTGGTGGTGCCTTCTTCGATGCCGACAATGACGGTAATTTGGACATCTACCTTGTTAACAGCGGCTATTGGAAGGAGTCGTCATCAGGAGATGAAACACCCAGCGCGCTCTACCGGAACAGCGGTGATGGAACCTTTACTGACATCACAATGACTGCAGGTGTCGGAAACAGCGGCAATTACGGACAAGGAGCCGCTTGCGCCGATTACGACAACGATGGCGATGTTGATCTTTACGTGACCAATTTTGGTGTCAATGTCCTCTACCGTAATAACAGTGATGGAACCTTTACGGATGTCACAGCACTCGCCGGAACAGGCGATCCTGCTTGGAGTAGTAGTGCGTGCTTTCTGGACTACAACCGAGACGGACACATCGATCTGTTCGTTGTTAACTATCTTGTGTATTCACTGGATGTTCCCTACCTTCCATGCGGGGAAGACGGGATTCAAACCTATTGTCATCCTTCTCTGTTTGAAGGCGCACCTGATACACTCTATCGCAACAACGGCGACGGAACTTTTACAGATGTCAGTCATGAAGCCGGTGTTGGCGGTATTGGTGGCTTGTTTCACGGAAAAGGATTAGGGGTCGTCTCAGCCGACTTCAACAACGATGGTGCTCCAGACCTTTATGTCGCAAACGACGATACCCGAAACGATTTTTTTTATAACAACGGTGATGGAACGTTCAGTGAAATTTCGCTGCTCGCCGGATGTGCTTACAGTTTCAACGGCGTTGCACAAGCAGGGATGGGTGTTGCCACTGACGATTACAACGGCGACGGATGGCTCGATATTTTCGTTACGAACCTCTCTTATGAAACCAATGCGCTTTACCGTAACAATGGTGACGGGACGTTTACTGATGTCATTTATGAAGCACATCTCGGTAAAGAAAGTTACCTGTTCGTCGGATTCGGCATAGGCTTCTTCGATGCCGATAACGACGGCTGGCGAGATATATTCATCGCCAATGGGCATATCATTGACAATATTGAAGACACACACGGTGTCCTGACGTATCGTCAACCGGATCAGATTTTCCGCAATCAAGGAAATGGCACGTTTCAAGAGGTATCAACGAGCGCGGGGGACTATTTTCAAAGCACTGCGGTAAGTCGTGGTGCGCTTTTCGGGGACTATGATAACGACGGCGATGTCGATATGCTCGTCACACAGTCTAACGGTCCTGTGACTTTATTGCGAAACGAGACCGGAACACAACACAACTGGGTTCGGATTAAAACCGTCGGTGTTATCAGCAGTCGGGACGGAACTGGGACGCGCGTTACCTTGACGGCAGGCGGACACACACAAATACAGGAGATCAATCGAGGCGCAAGTTACCTGTCCAGTCACGATGGTCGACTCCACTTCGGATTGGGAGTGCATACTACCGTTGATAGGCTTGAGGTGCGGTGGCAGAGTGGTGTTGTGCAAGTCTTTGAGAATCTCCTCACAAATCGGGAACACGTCATCTCTGAATTTTCAGACACACCCGAGGATAAACTCTTCAAAGCCGCGTGGACAGGCGATATTACGAATCTTCACAACACGAGCGCGGATGTAAACACAAAAGATGCGCTCGGCAGAACTCCGTTGCACATCGCCGCAGAAAAGGGGTACGGTGACGTAGCGATGTTTCTCGTTGAAAATGGAACAGACGTGAACCTCACAGATGCCAACGGCAATACACCACTAATTTTTATTATCCACAAGATAGGAAATCTGGAGATTACCAAACGGTTGATTGCGAAAGGTGCGGTTGTCAACGCCCAAAATCGTACCGGTGAAACAGCGTTGATGTATGCGGCGTGGCGCGGGCATTCGGAGATTGTCCAACTTCTGTTGAAGAACCGCGCCGATGCCACCCTAAAGAACAGACAAGGCGACACCGCGCTGACGTTAGCGGAATCGAGAGGGCATCTCGCCATTGTGCAGATGCTCCAAGCCACCATGAAATAGGCGCATCTATGAGTGACTGAGAAGCTTTGGAAGTTAATAGTTGTCCATCATCAGTTACAAGAAGGGTTGACTAAATCAGATCCCTCTTTAACTGAAAACTGAAGACTGAAAACTTTAACCATCAACTCGACTCTGATACAAGACAGCAAAGCACGAGTTGATGGTTAAAACTATAAAGACTACAGGAGAACTACATGCCTTCGGCTTTAACCCGCGGTGTCACCTTCAAATCGGTTATACTATCGCTCATCCTTATCCCGATCAACTGCTATTGGATTATGTACACGGAAATGGTCTGGTGGGGGCTTTTTCCGACAACGATGTCCCTATTTTTCAATGCGGTCTTCTTCCTATTTGCGATCACCCTCCTCAATCTACTTGTACGGCGGATAAAGCGGCAGTGGGCATTGACACACGGCGAACTGCTCGTTATCTATGTGATGCTTTGCATGGCGAGTGCAATCGCTTCACACGACCACACACAGGTGCTCATTCCGATGATCGGGCACGTCTTCTGGTTCGATACACCTGAAAACGAATGGCGAGAACTCTTATACCGATACATACCGACCTGGGGGACAGTCCAAGATAAGGGGATTTTAGAAGGATTTTACGAAGGACAAACAACAGTTTATCGCGCAGAAGTGCTACAAGCATGGCTCGGTCCGACCTTGTGGTGGACGAGTTTCATCGTCGTGCTTGTGTTTGTGATGCTGTGCATCAACGTTATACTGCGGAAGCAGTGGACTGAACGTGAGAAGCTCGCCTACCCGATCATCCAACTGCCGTTAGAAATGACACGGAATAGCGGTGCGGACTTCTTCCGAGGCAGCCCCTTTTGGACGGCGTTTATTCTTGTCGCATTGCTGAACCTCATTAACGGGTTCAGTTACCTCTTCCCGACGATTCCAATCATTGGGGTTCGATTTCGGAATATCAGCCAATTTTTCACGGAGAAGCCGTGGAACGCCATCGGTTGGACACCGTTTTCTATCTATCCGTTCGTCATCGGACTCGGATTCTTTATGCCTTTGGACTTATCGTTTTCCTGTTGGTTCTTCTACCTGTTTCGCAAAATGCAACGGGTCGGTGGAGCCATCATCGGGGTTCGGGGATTACCGGGATTCCCTTATGATCGCCAGCAATCGCTGGGCGCGTATCTTGGACTTGCGATTTTCGCGATATGGGCAAGCCGCAAATACCTCGCTGAAGTCTTCAAGCAGATAACCACAGGACGTTCAAGCCTTGATGACTCTGTTGAACCGATGCGGTATCGAACTGCCGTCGCAGGCATTGTGTTAGGGTGTATCTATCTCATCGCGTTTTCAGTGAAGATAGGCATCAGTATTTCACTCGGTATTGCCTTCTTTGCGATGTATTTCGCGTTGTCACTCGGGATCACACGAATGCGGGTAGAATCCGGTGCCCCTGCACACGACTTGCACTTTATGGGACCGGATTATGCGTTGCCTACGATTTTAGGGTCTCGCGGTATGGGCGGATCTAACCTCACAGCCCTCTCCTTTCTATTTTTTTTCAATCGTGCACACCGCAGTCATCCAATGCCGCACCAGTTAGAGGGGTTCCAACTCGCATCACGTGCGCGGTTCAACCCGAAACCTCTGGTATGGGCGATGATTTTAGCAGCGTTTGTCGGTGCGATCGGTTCTTTTTGGGCATATTTGCATGATGCGTATCACTTTGGATCCGCAGGGGGTTTTGCACGCCATCCTTTCAATCGGTTGCAACAACAACTTAATTTTCCAACAGGACCGAATATTCCAGAAGTGACGTCTATGGGCATCGGAATGGGATTCACGTTTCTTTTGATGTTTTTACGGATGCGTTTCTTTTGGTGGCCCTTCCATGCCGTTGGCTATGCTGTCTCTGGCGCAGCAGATTGGTGTATGAACTGGCTCTGGATCTCACTTGTGATTAGCACGATCGCAAAATGGCTGATTATCAAGCAGGGTGGGTTGCAATTGCATCGAAAGGCAGCACCTTTCTTCCTCGGTTTAATTCTTGGCGAGTTCGTCACCGGGAGTTTATGGAGTTTCTACGGGATGGCGACAGAGACGCGCATATTTCCGTTTAAAGACTGGTAATTATCTGAGGGTGGTTCATTCTGTCTCTTCTTCATAAGAAAAAGGCTCTTCGTCGTTTCCAAACAATATCTGGACATACCGCTAGATGACAGTTGGTGATCGTTGCGGCGTACCAATTATCCAAATGACTTGTGCCGCTTCAAAAACGGTGTCCAACATGTCCATTTCAAGTTTTTACGGATACTACCCAAAATCACACAATTCTCCATCCCCACCAATAGACTTCTCCGAGTCGCTCCGTATTCATTAACTCTACGCCTTCACGTCAGCACGTTTTGCAGACCTATCGGTGACTCCAGATAATATGGTGCCCCCGCGGTGTTTGAGCAGCGAAATTCGGAGAATCATGCATTTTGGAAGCAAATTAAGCGATTGTTTTCAAATTTAATTTGACTTATGAATCAGGTTAAAGTATAATTTAGTAATATTAGGTCGACTTATTTTAAAAATAAAAAATTAAATAAATTACCTAATATTACTTATATAGATTTAGCCTGTGTTTATGTGAGACAGCAGTTTGCTGTTCATCGTGATACGAGACCCTGTGGCTCAACCACGTTTTGGAATACGCCAATTTTTTCTGTAAGAACCTCCCTCTTTAATGATGTGGAAACACAAACGGGGAGCTCCTCTGTACCTTAAGTTATTAAGGAGTCGAAACTATGAAACGTTTTTACACTTTCTTCGCAGTCCTATCCATTTTCGTATGTGTCATCGCACCCGCAGTCGGAAACGAAGCCGACTGGATGCCAGATGCGAACCTCAGAGCCGCAGTGCGATCCGCACTTAACCTCAACAATAATGACACACTCACACAAGCAGGCATGGCAAACTTAACCACGCTCACTGCGAGGGACGCACAAATCAGCAACCTTACCGGGCTGGAACACGCAACGAACCTCACAAGTTTAGATCTTAGGGATAACACGATCAGTGATATCAGTGCGCTTTCGGGATTAACGAATCTTGAGAGTTTGAAGCTCAAGGGCAATGGCATTAGTAGTGTGAGTGATCTTTCGGGATTGTCGAACCTGACGCTCCTAAACCTCAAAGAGAATAATATTAGTAGTATTAGTGATCTTTCGGGATTGACAGACCTTGAACACTTACGGGTTGATGAGAACAGCATCACAGATGTCCAGCCCCTCACGAGTCTTGTGAATCTTGAAAAGTTGTGGATTGCGGGGAACTCGCTAACCAACGCCCATCTACTCTCAAGTTTAACAGGGCTGACTCAAATTGACATCCCAATCCCCGACCCTCCTGATACAACCGCGCCGAGTGTGAGTATTTCTGTTCCATCAGATACACAAAACGGTGCCTTTGATGCGACTATCACGTTCAGTGAAGCAGTTTCAGACTTTCTGCAGGAAGACCTAAGTCTCTCTGGCACAGCCAGTGCTACCCTCACCAATTGGAGTGCTAATACAGAGAACACTATCTATACTGCTACCATTACACCGACGACGAGTGGAACCGTGATACTTGATGTCACTGCGGATGTCGCTATCGATGTCGCAGGCAACAATAATACCGCTGCGGACCCACAAACTGTGACCATTACACTGCCTGATTCAGACCCACCTGACCCTCCTGATAATAAAGATACAACACCGCCGGATGTGAGTGTCTCTGTAGATTCGGAATGGCAGAATGCTCCATTTAAAATGACGATTACCTTCACAGAACCTGTATCCGGTTTTGAACAGTCAGACCTAATATTCAGCACAAATAACGCAGGGGCGACAATCACCGATTTTCAAACGCGTGACTCTAAGACATACATCGTTGAAATTACCCCAGATGCGGATCTCGAACCGCATTCTGATGATTATGAGGTGAGGCTTACCGTCCCAGCAGGAGTCGCAACGGATGCAGTAAATAATCCAAACACCCAAGGCCAGTCGCCCACAGTTATAATTGACCTCGTCCGTCCTTCTGTTCTATTAGATACGCCTTCAAATGTAGAAGCGGAGACGTTCACAGCCGATATTTGGTTTTTCAATGGAACCGGTGCCACTGTTGTTGAGCGCGTCTCTGGTTTTGATCAGTCAGATGTGTCGCTTACCAATAATACTGCGGGTGCCACGATCACCGAGTGGAGTTCGCGTGCTAATGAAGGCATCCATACAGATGCCCTTATTTTCACGGCTGAGGTGACAGCGACACAGAGTGGTAGTGTGACATTTGGTGTTGCCGAGGATGTAGCAACCGATAAAGCGGGCAATCAAAATACCGCTGCAGACCCACAGACTGTGACGATTACACTGCCTGATTCAGACCCACCTGATGCGCCCGATGTGGATACAACACCGCCGGGTATAAGTTTCTCTGCGGATTTGGAAACGCTGTTCGTTAGGCCTTTACATTATACAGCTAATAGTGAGTTTGATATGACAATCACATTCACGGAACCCGTATCGGGTTTTGAACTATCAGACATCGAAATATGGGGTTGGGCCGAAGGCAGCGTCACCGCTCTAACGAAAGTCGATGACGAGACTTATATCGCCACGGTTAATCCGGTTATACCTAACGGCGTAAGCCGTATGAAACTTCATATTCCTCCAGGTGTTTTAACGGATGTTGCAGGCAATCCGAATGCTCGCACATACTCCCCTGATATTACTATTGAGCAGTTGCGTCCTGATGTAGCGATTACTGTCCCAGATGCAGATGTAGAGACAGAGACGTTTACAATAACAATCACGTTTGAAGGAGGCGGACGTGATGATCGACCGCTCGGTTTTGATCAATCAGACGTATCTCTTACGAATAATACCGCAGGAGCAACCATCACGAAGTGGACGGAACTTCAAAAAGGTTTCAGCAGCAATGGGGTTAGCTTCCAAGGAACATACGGGGTCTTTGAAGCGGAGATTACAGTGACGCAGAGTGGAACTATAACATTCGGTGTTTCTGAGAATGTCGCAACTGATTTAGCCGGTAATGGAAACACCGTTGCTGTCCAAAAAACTGTAACGATTACGCTTCCCGGTTCAGATCCACCTGAGGTGCCCGATGTGGATACAACGCCGCCAGGTATAAGTTTCTCTGCGGATTTGGAGACGCTGTATATTAGGGGTTTATACTATACCGCCAATGGTCCGTTTGACATGACGATGACATTCACGGAACCCGTATCGGGTTTTGAACTATCAGACATCGAAATATGGGGTGGGAGCGGGGGCAGCGTCACCGCTCTAACGAAAGTCGATGATGAGACTTATACCGCCACGGTTAATCCGGTTATACCTAACGGCGTAAGCCGTATGAAACTTCATATTCCTCCAGGTGTTTTAACGGATGTTGCAGGCAATCCGAATGCTCGCACATCATACTCCCCTGATATTACTATTGAGCAGTTGCGTCCTAATGTAGGGATTACTGTCCCGGATACGGCTGTAAAAACAGAAACATTTACAATAACAATCAGCTTTGATGATACTCACGGTATTCGTGATGACCGACCACTCGGTTTTGAGCAATCAGACGTATCTCTTACGAATAATACCGCAGGGTCAACCATCACGAAGTGGACGGAACTTCAAAGAGGCTTCAGCAGCAATGGGGTTATTTTCCAGGGGGCATACGGGGTCTTTGAAGCAGAGATAACGGCGACGCAGAGTGGCAGTGTGACGTTTGGTGTCCCCGAGAATGTCGCAACCGATTTAGCCGGTAATGGAAATACCGCCGCAGCCCAAAAAACCGTGAATGTGGATGTTGATGCACCGGGTGTAAGCATTTCTGTTCTATCGGCTGAGCAAGACAGTGCGTTTGATGTGACAATCACGTTCACCGAAACCGTGTCAGGTTTGGAGCAAACGGACCTCGTTCTCTCTGGAACAGCGACTGCCACCATCACAGCGTGGAATGCTAATACAGAGAATACCGTCTATACTGCAACGATTACGCCGACTACCAGTGGGAGTGTGGAAATCAACGTTGCTGCCGATGTGGCTACCGATGCCGCTGGAAACAATAACACCGCTGCGACGACACAAACTGTCACCGTAAGTCTTAATCTACCTGCGTGGGATGTGAATACGGACGGAAACGTGGATGCCGCAGATGTCGCACTCGTCAATGCCGCCTTAGATCAGAGCGGGAATAACATAGTGAACTCCCGCACAGATGTTAACGGTGATGACACGGTTGATGATGCAGACGTGCTGCTTGTATTGGAAAACTTTCCATCTCCACCGTGGGATGTCAATGAAGATGGCAGTGTGGATATCGCAGATGTCTTGCTCGTTGCCCTTGCCTTAGGTCAGAGCGGTGATGGTATAGTGAACTCCCGCACGGATATCAATATGAATGGCACAGTTGAGAATACTGACTTGCTGCTCGTAACGGGGCACCTTGATGCTAATAATGCCGCTCCTATGAGTGGGGGACTGTTCACACTGCCGGACCGAGAAACGTTAGAGACCCTGGATATCGTAACCCTTGAGGTGCAACTTGCCATCTTGCGTCGTCAGAGCGATGGTTCTCCGAAATACCTACTGGCAATTACGTTGCTTGAAAGTCTTCTGGAAGCCATGCGTCCAGACGAAACGCAGCTACTTGCAAACTATCCAAATCCGTTTAACCCCGAAACATGGATACCCTATCATTTAGCAAAATCCAGTGATGTGAGGATTACCATCTACGATGTGCGTGGCAGTGTCGTCCGACGTTTGGAGCTCGGACATCTACCCCCAGGCTACTACACCAGCCGTAGCCGTGCGGCGTATTGGGACGGTCGCAATGATTTCGGTGAACGCGTCGCAACCGGCATCTATTTCTATCACCTGCGAGCGGACAATATGTCACTCCTGCGGAAGATGGTGATTTTGAAATAGTATCAAATGACCATAGGATAGCTAGAATGCTGATGTTTATTAGCTTCCCAGCCATCGCTGATGAGCGGGTTGAGTTGGGTTCGCTGGCATCTTCTTCGAGAAATGATGCGCTTAGCGATAAACGTGTCTAAAGTATGGCAAAACCGGTAGCGATTGTCAACCGTATTTTCAAGGAAACTGCCCCGGTTTTGCGAAGTCAAGTTCGTTGGGAACAGGGGGTTATGGTATCATTGGGAAACCTCTCCTTGGTGAGTTGCTTTATCGTTTGAAGCTGGATTGGCGAGGTTTGCATCCATGGCTTGGAGGTGGTGCTTCGGAATCAGGTCGAGATATTGAGAGATGACGCGTTTAGAGCGATTCTATCGCCGAATTTACCTAGCGAAATACATTTACGTCCTATAGCATTTTAACCTCAGTTTGCGAACATCTTCGTATTATGATAATGAAACCCATTATCATAATATATTTTTCCAAAGTAATGATACTTTGATCGGAGACCAGACAATCACTGGGTTCGTGGGCTTAATACTGCGGAATTCTGTTGTACATTTTGGATCAATAGATGTCCGTTATTTAACAACAGGATGCCAAATAATTTCGGTAGAATTTCTCCCTAATTACCCGAATGTGTTACCGAGAAAATGTTGGCGAAGGACACCAATTGAGGTCTATCGTTCGACCGAACCTGTGCATTCAGATCGAGCGCATAATGTTACTGAGGGTAATATTGGTGAGGCATTGGAACGGGTATTTACAAAAAATCCGACTGTTAAAATCGAACACCCATTTTAACACATTTTAACAGTCGAAATATCCTAATCACACGGCAGGGCATTCAGTTTTAAGAAATTATCGGATTTCACGCTTTTTTTTCACGATCCGGTGCGGTTAGGAAACCGCACCTACCGGGTCTGGGACCTCAAAATCCTCCTAAAGAACGGAAAACTGAATGCCTCTAAATCACACGGCGAAATGACTTGATCTATTTTCCAGTTTCGTGATAAATTGAGATTACTAATTTCGATACCGCAGGAGGGTGAAAAATGTTAGCCGTTAAGGAACTTGGCCATGTCGGACTATACTGCACCGATGTACAAAAGTCCCAGGACTTCTATACCCGTATTCTCGGTCTCACCGTCACCGACGCACATCCAGAAGGACATATTATTTTCCTGAGCGCACAGCCAGAATCGGAACACCATGAACTCGCGTTGTGTCCGGGCAGGGATGCTCCGCTGGGAGCAAAAGTTGTTCAGCAGGTTTCGTTTATTGTTGAGGATCTCACGGATTTAAAACAGTTCTACGCGCTTCTGAAATCGGAAGAGGTCAAGATTCGGAGTGTAGTGAATCACGGAATTGCTCTGGCGATTTATTTCTATGATCCCGATGAGAATGTCGTTGAGATTTATGCGAAGACCCCCTACAAGATTCCACAGCCGTTCTCTGAGGACGTAGACCTTGACCTGGACGATGATCAGCTCATGAAGATCGCTGAGACCGGCACTTCCACAGCAGACTGAAAAGTGAGCAGGGAACTACCGTAAGGCGAGGTTTCTTAACCTCGCCGATAGATTTCAAATGCGAGAAGGGGTACGGGGGCTATTGGGAGTTTCCCCTACGAGGAGAGGTTAGTCAGCAATCAACAAGCGTTGAGGGCAAGGTTCGTTCCTACAGGAGAGCCTTATGGTGAAGGTTCTACGCGCCTAAGATAACTCTTTCAAACTGCCAGTGCTATCGCCTAATTGGGCAAGGTTGACATCCATCCGATTGAGCATTGATAGCCAGAGATTGTTAAGCGGAGTCTCTTTCGGATAGCGGATGTGACGACCACTTTTGATCGTGCCACAACCATTTCCAGCGAGCAGAATTGGGAGATCGTGGTGGCTGTGTCGGTTGCCATCTGCATTCCCGCTACCGTACAGAATCATTGAATGATCCAAGAGCGAACCATCTCCTTCAGGGGTAGTGTTGAGTTTTTCCAAGAAGTATGCCAACTGTTGAGAATGGAAGATATCAATTCGTTTGATTTTTTCTATCTTCTCTTCATCACTACCGTGATGTGACAAGTAGTGGTGTCCGTCTGGAACATCGACAAACGGATAGGGTCTGTTGCTTCCTTCATTTGCGAGGACGAAGGTTGTAACGCGGGTTACATCCGCCTGAAATGCGAGTACCATTAGGTCCATCATGAGGCGCAGATGCTCCTGATAATCTGCTGGAATTTCCGCCGGCACGGTATAGGCAGGGCTTTCGATCGGTGGAAACTTTTCAGCCGATGCGATTCTCACTTCAATGTCACGGATAGAGGAGAAGTACTCATCAAGTTTCCGGACATCGTTCCCGCTGACTTGATGGAGTAACTCTTTTGAGTCCTGTCTTACAAAATCGAGGATACTTTTTCGCTGTTGATCGCGTTCTTCTCGTTGTGTGTCAGGCAGAGAGGAGAACAGCCGTTCAAAAGCAAGTTTTGGATTTACCTCTTTGGGAATCGGTTGCGTAGCAGAACGCCATGACAGTGTTGATGAATAGACGCAGCTATAACCGGAGTCACAATTTCCTGATCTGTAACCGGGATCAATTCCGAGTTCCAGGGACGGGAGACGGGTCTGTGCACCGATGTGCGATGCTGCGGCTTGGTCAACAGAAACGCCAGCCTGAATGTCGGCACCATCAGTTTTACGGGGCTGTGCACCTGTAAGGAAGGCTGCCATTGCTCGGGCATGATCGCCACCACCGTCCCCGTTAGCACGGGCTTTATCAGCGGTCAGCCCACTGATCATCAACATCTTGTCTTTCACATTTTCCAGAGGTTTCAGGATATCCGTGAGTTCATAGTTGGCTCCGATCTGCTTCGGGGTCCAATGCTCCATAATCTTTCCGTTAGGCACGTAAAGGAATGCCATCCGATTCGGAGCTGTCTGGTGTGCCACCCCACTCGCGGGAGTATTTGCCCACGATGTAAGGGGTCCCATTACCTCCAGCCATGGTAGAGAGATACTGACTCCCAAACCGCGTAAGAACGTTCGACGTGAAAGTTGTTTTGAAGTGTTCATAATTATTCCTTCGCCAACTCCCGATAGTTAAAGCAGTAGGAAACTTGAGAAAAACCTCTGCTGTCACTGTCCGATTTCTCGTTTCATAACTCCAATAACACAATTATACCTTACTTTATATGACTTGTCAAGTGTTTATAGGATCATCCTGAAAATCCGTGAATCCTGAAAATCCTGATTCAGACAATTAACCACTCGATGTACAGAAAACCCCAGAATCCGCGAAATCTGCGTAATCCGTGTCATCCGCGATTCAGACAATTACCACCGACTGCTGACCGCTGATGGCTAAAAGTACGGTACCCCTTGTGCATTGACATAAACTGAATAGAGAGATTGGCTGCCTGCCATGAAGAGCCTGTTTCGTTTCACCCCACCGAAACAGATATTTGCACAAATTTCTGGAAGATGAATCTTCCCGATAAGCGTTCCGTCTGGCGCGAAGATATGCACACCGTCGTAGCCTTCGCCGACCCAGCCAGTACCTGCCCACAGATTTCCATCAATATCGCACCGAAGTCCATCAGCAGCCCCAGGTGCCATATCAGCGAATACCTGTTTATTAGCCAACCGTTCACCGTTGACGACATCATAGGTAACGATGTTTTTCGGTGGACCGGTATCAGCAATGTAAAGTTTATTGTAATCGGGTGAAAAACAGATGCCGTTCGGTCTTTCAATTTCATCCGTCACAACGACTGCTTCGCCAGTGTCTGGATTCAGGCGATAAACGGAAGTCGGCAATTCAAATTCTGCTTTATGTCCTTCATAATTGGAAAGGATACCGTATCCCGGATCGGTAAACCAGATATGTCCGTCCGGATGGACAACTGCATCGTTCGGGGCATTGAAGCGTTTTCCGTCAAAGTTGTCTATGAGAACGGTAATCGTTCCGTCATATTCGGTTCGTGTGACACGCCGGGTCCCGTGTTCACAACTGATGAGCCTGCCTTGCCGGTCGCGTGTGTGTCCATTGGTGTAGTTAGAGGGGTTGCGATAGACACTCACGATGCCGGTGGCTTCCTGCCATTTCAGGATCCGGTTGTTTGGAATATCGCTCCAGAGGAGGTAGCCTCCATCACCGAACCAGACAGGTCCCTCTGCCCAGCGCGATCCCGTCCATAACCGCTCCACAACAGCGTTCCCAATCTTGTACTGCGCGAAACGCGGGTCAATGATTTCAACCGCTGGATCGGGGTAACGCGTAATCGCTTTTCCGCCTATAGATGTATCTGCCCAAGCAATAACGGATCCCACCGTTTCCAACCAAGGTAAAGCGGCACTGACCCCCAAACCGCGTAAAAATGTTCGACGTGAAAACTGTTTTGATGTGCTCATAAACCTCTCCCAGATTTACATAAAATTAGACGTGCCCCACCGTTTGACATACATAAGCATAATCCGATTATGAATAAATTCATATTTCTCAGGGCAACAGGAACGGAGTTTATCGGGATATACAAAATAATTTGCGATACTTTCCGCGATATCCTCATTTGGACTTTCTTCAGAAGCGTAATCTGTTACAAACTCTGATCGCTTTTTAGTTGTTGACCAACCTGATTCACTTGTTGAATCTTGATACCATCCCCCAAGTTTCGTCCAATCCGCTCTAAGTTCTCTGTTAAAAACATATGCCCATAAAAAATGTGCCTTTTCGTGGGCAATTACGCAACGCGTATTATTAAGATTATGACGACCACGGCGCTTGAAAGTAGATTCAGCAAATTCTATACAACCGCGACCTGTCCGTGCTGTACTGATTCCTCTGTCTTCATTGTCGATTCTGCGAACTATATACTTCAATTGCGGTATTTTATGTAGTACCTGAGGGAATTCTTCAAACACTGATATAATAAGCATCAGATCATCATTTTCAAAATCCGAATAGCGTCCTGTTGTTTTGTTTGTGGTGTCCTCAGTTAATGAAGTATAAGAGGGTACATATATACCATACCTTTTTTGCAATATTAATTCTATTATGGATCTGTTTGTTCCATTCTCTGTTATGAATTGAACGACAGCATAATATAGGTGCTTGCCCGGTGACACAACCTCTTGGGAGCCTTCAACTGGAAAAATATCTCTACTAATCGTAACGAATTTTATCTTATCTTTAGATTCAATCTTAATACCATTTTCTACGTTATCATTACTTATATTCCATGTAGAAAAGGGTAGATTCATATCCGAGGGTATAGATTCAAAGACCTTCAAAAGCGCGTGTGCCTGTTTTGTTGTCCATGTAGAATTTAAGTGAATAGAATATTTTTGCTCCAACTGTAAAATCGCATCTTGATTGAGTACTTCATAAGGAAGCGTATAACAACTTGGTTGAAAAATTATGATTAATAAAGGGAGAGTAGCAAAACTGAAAGGCAAGTTAAAAGACGCGCAGCCTGAAACGGAGTGGAAGGGTTTTTGCAATGTAATACAAGGAATGGATTTAGTCTCTTCCCAGACTAAATCCGGTGTTTCTTCAGATATACGGAATAGGCTCGTCGATTTAACAAACCCAGCTGACCGAACCGCAAGGAAAATTAGAAAAATTCGCATCATAAATTGCCCTTTGTGCCACGTTGCAATCGGAACGCATCACTCTTAACGATCTCTGTAATCATGACAGAACTTCTATAACCTCCAACTTCAAGTTGTGCAAGGATCCTGTCAACGGTCGATCGGTCATAATATTCCAATCCTCTGCCTAAAGCATAGGTTAACATTTTCTCTGTCAAACAGCGTAGGAATTGCTGTTTTCTATCTTTGACAACCTGTTTCAGGTCTGCTACGCCATGCAATATTGTTCCGTCTGGCAATTCCGCGGTTGTATCGATATTCAATTCGCCATCTTTGTACCGAAAAGCCCCAATTGCGTTGTAGTTTTCGAGCGCGAATCCGATCGGGTCCATTTTCGCATGACAGTTGGCACATGCGGGATCTGCTCGGTGCTGTTCAAGGCGTTCTCGCAGCGTACTTCCACGAACGACATCTGCCTCTTCTTCTAATTCTGGGACATCTGGTGGCGGTGGCGGCGGTGGTGTACCGAGTATCTGTTCCAGAACCCAGCGTCCCCTTTTGACGGGAGAGGTGCGTGTTGGGTTAGAAGTCACCGTCAAGACGCTGGCGTGGCTAAGGATCCCACCACGCGAGGTACTCTGCAACTTGACCCGTCGAAACGATCTGCCTTTAATCGCTTCACCGCCGGGAATGATGTTCTTTTGTCCTCTCCAGTTTCCTTGTGTATCAGTAATACCGTAGTGGTTTGCTAAAGTTTGATTAAGGAAAGTATAGTCCGCATCAATGAGGTCAAGTACACTCCTATCTTCACGAAAGATCGATTCAAGAAAGAGTTCCGTCTCCTGTAACATGGCAGCGCGCAGTGCACCAGTGAATGTCGGAAATTGTTCGAGATCGGGTGCCGCCGTTATCAGTCGTTGGATTTGAAGCCATTGGGTTCCGAAATTACGGCCCAATTCGGATGCCTTTGGGTTTGCTAACATCCGTTTAACTTGGGATTCCAGATTGGCAGTGAGTTGATTTCTCTCAGCGAGTTCAAGGAGTTCATCATCTGGCATGCTGCTCCACAAGAAGTAGGAGAGCCGTGAAGCGAGTTGAAACTCATCGATTGGATATGGATCAGAGCTTTGTGTATGGTCGTCGAGTTCCAATCGAAATAGAAATTTGGGTGAACAGAGAATGACTTTAATCGCCTCTTGGATGCTTGCCTCCCACACCGCGCCGTCGGTTTGGACAGATGCTACAAACTGCGTGAGTTGTTCCACTTCGTTTTCGGTTGGTGGACGACGATAGCCGCGCCGAAGTAAACGCGTTAGCACTTCACGGGTCTGTTCTGCTTGGGAGATACCAGGTGTGCCCGCCAGAATTTCAAAATGAGAATCGGGTCTGGTGTCTAAGGGTCCCTCTGCCCAGAGCGTGCGAATCTGGAGTTTGGCGTGCGGTTCACCTTCTATTGGCTTAAGCATCGCAATGCCGACTTTTTCAATGTTAGGAATACCGGTAATAAGGACCTCAATTGTCTGTCCCTTTTTTTCATCGCTTTCTTCATCGCGGGCGGTAATCTCAAAAGCCTTCAAAACCTTGATATTATTGTCTACCGTAGGATCTATGCCAACTAAGCGCGCGAGTTTCTCCGGTGGGGTCATCGCCTCTAATTTGTCACCCTGAATGAATAAAGCGACCTCTACGGGTGTTTCGCTGTCCGTTTCGGCGTAAAGTGTTGCGCGGTAGACGACTTCTGCATCGGGAGATATCTTGAAATATGCCGCTCCCGTTGTAAAAGGACCAGATTTCCACGCTTCTGTGGCGGTTGGATCGAGCAGGCGGTAGCGTTCATCAGGGACATCATCGTGGCGCGGATCAAGACGATTACCACTTTGGTAACGTTTGGAGGGTGGTGGTGGATCCAACAAGATAACACGCGTGGCGATTGCCTCCGCGGCTTCAAAGTAGCGCTCCATTAGAAGCGGTGACATCGTGAGCACATCACCAATATTATCAAACCCGTGTCCGACATCATCTGCAGGGAAATTTTCGGTCGGATTGAAATCAACGCCGAGTAGGTCTCGGACGGTATTCTTGTATTCCACTTTATTGAGTCGGCGGACCGTTACGCGTCCAGGATCTGGCTTAGCCATGCGATCCGCATGTTCAAAGATCGCTTCAATGTGTGCAACAAACGATTCCGACGCTTCCATCGGCGGAAACCGATCGCTGTCCGATGGCGGCATCTGACCTGTCGTTAGCATGTCCAGAACCTGTTCCCAGATGTTCCGGTTCTCAACTAACGAGCGATTGTCCGTGAATAAATCCAAGGAGAGTTCGGCGGCAGGCTGGTCACCAGCGTGGCAACTGAAACAGTATTGTTCTAAGAACAAAGCACCATTTTGCGAAAAGTCGGAAGTGTCCTTTTCACCCGGGTTGGCAGTAAGTGCAACGAGTACCAACATCAGAGTCAGGCAGAGGTATCGTAAGATGTAATTCGGAAAAGTCATCAATTTGCCCCCAAACTTCAGAATTGGGTTTGTACGCTCTTATGAACAACTGCTGTGCTATTATATGATTTTATATAGTAATAATATCACATGATGAGATGGGAAGTCAAGCAAAAGCCACTGAATATCCAGAACCATTCAATTCTCGCGAAGTTTCCCTTTTGTGGACGGAGACCTTGTAAGCCCGATTTATCCAGTTCACGGACTGAAAACCCAATCCTTTAGGTTTGGGATGAAAGTCCGCCTTATTGGAAAGGAGCAAAGTATAATATAGAAAACGTGAGTTCGATAAAAGTATTTAGGATTTAACGAGAGATGGTAAATCCTTTATTTTTTGAAGTGATCACAGGTTGAAAGAGGGCTTTTTCTCCAAAGATGTATAAGCAATCAAGGTTTCCGATACGACATTGACTTGGAAGTTTTTGAGACTTCTATGCCGCGTCTGTTCAAGTTGCATCTGGCTTTTGAGTTCCTTGATGACTGACTCAATAAGCACGCGCTTTCTAAGCAATAATGTATCAGCTTCTGATAGCGGTAGAGGTGCCATGTTCTTACGGACTTTGTAGACGAAACAGATGCTTTGAGAACGCAACTCCTCACGCAACGCTTTGGAGATATACCCGCGATCGGCATAAAATTTACCAAAGAGACCTTGACAGAGTCGCTCTACCGGCACTCGGTCGTCTGTGTTGGCAGGTGTGAGTTCAACCGATAGGAGTTCCCCGACGCTGTTAATGACCAGATGAAGTTGAACCCATAGAACCACCCCATTGAGTTTTTACTCAACGCAGCCTCTTTGGCAAAGACGCGATGCGTTGAGATATGCCGGTTCTCGCAGACGTTCAACGGTGTTGGATCGATAACAGAAATACCATCGCAGTTTCCAAATCGGATATGGAGATAAATCAACTCTGCTTTTTTATCGAACTCGCATTATACATACGCAAAAAAGGAAACGTATCAAAGATACGCTGCCCTCTTTGTCGAAATAGCCTCAAATTTACTCTTTCGCCTTGGTTACAAAGGTTACACTGACATCAGTAGAGTTGCCAGCAGCGTCTGAGACTTTACCTGCGATAACGTAGGTGGTTTCGTTTTCGAGCTCTCTGCCTTTGACCAGTTCGAGGATGCCTTTGTTGCCTTCGACTTTTCCAAGCCAACCGACATCATCTCCGCCTTCGGTTTGAAGGGCGATATTTCCGGTTACATCTCCATCGAATAAGATCTCAATCTTCCCATCGCTGTTAATAGCTTCAGGATCGACATCCTTGTCACCGTCCCTGACGGTGCCACCAATGACCCAGGGAACCCCACCGCAACAGTCAGGGCCGGTAACGGTATAGTTGAGTGCTTGGGTACCATCAGCCCATGTGATCGTCAATGCGAGGGGACCCGGGGTGAAGGGACCCGTGATAGTCGCTGATCTACCTGCGACTGTGACAGTACCAGCACTTACTGTGACATCGCTGGGTGCGTCGTCAAAGGTAACCGTAATACTTCCATTCGCGGCAATATCGCCGCCCGGCGGGGTTGCGCTCACGAAGTTCGCTGGTGGAGCTTCTTCGTCTCCGTCATCGTCACCACCGCAGCCAATGAGCATAGAAACGGTAAGCAAGCTTGTGAGTAGTAATGCTAAGATTCTAAACAATTTTCTCATATGAGAAGTGCGAATCAACTCAAGTATTTGCGAAAAATCTTCCTGCCACTTTTTATCAGACATTCTTAGATACTCACTTTCCTGAATCATAGACTCCACTCGGTGGCGAAGAGAAACACAATGCCACTATTTTACTATTACCACTCGCTGGGTCGCAGCGAAATCTCCCGACAAGAACCGTAAAAAGTAGATACCACTTGAAACAGATTCGCCTATCTCATTGCGTCCATCCCAATAGGCTGCTCGTTCTCGTGTGAGATAATACCCTACAGGTTTAAATCCGACAGAAATTGTTCTGACCAAGCGACCACCGACATCGTAGATCGTCACACTTACATCTGCCGCTTCTGCCAATTGATACGGAATCCACGTCTCAGGATTGAAGGGGTTGGGATAATTCGTGAGGAGTTTCGTTTCCCGGACACCCTGATTCGCGTTCACCAACCAAGCGTGTAAAAACTGAATTGTTATTTCAACACTGTGAGACTTTTCAGGTACAGCCTCTAATGCTCGTAACGCACGCCGGACCACAATAATGTCTCCAGGAGAAGATGTCCCAAATTTGATGGTATCCACTTGAGAAGGTGCGGCGGAGACCACCTTTTCACCAAGACGTTCCGCAACAAACACGAGGTCAAGGATATTTACCTGACCGTCTTTGTTAACATCTACTCTCGGATTAGAGGGTGATTTTTGTCCAAGATTCTGTGCTACAAGAATAATATCAAGAATGTTGACGATCCCATCCTGATTGACATCGCCACTGGACTCCACCCCTTTTGCTGTAATAAATAGATCTGCCCAATGTGCATAGTCACAACTCACGGTTTCGCCGGAGTCGGTCACCAATTCCAATAACACCGTTTCACCTGCGTGTTCAGAAAGAGAAATATGCGCATCTACCCAACCCGGCTCGTTGAATGCGAAGTGTTCAAATCGGACCTGTCCATTTAGAAGTACTTTAAAGAACAACCCATCAATACTACAATTTTCATCGGGCAATCCCATCGAAAAAGAGAATGTCACATCTTCGGCAACGGGGAGTGCCAATAAGTATTGCAGAACAGTTTCTCCACCAGGGGGCGGCTGTGCGTTTAGGGTCTGCTTACGCACGCCAGTGGCAGTTAGCTCTGAGCGTTTTCCAGAATCCCAAACGCTTCCCTCCCGGAAGATACTATCAAATTGTAGCCCCGCAACAAAATGGGCATCTCGAAGATTATCGAGCATCTCCGTCCGTTGAGGCGTGCCGAAAAGAATAAGCACCAAAGCAGGGAGTTGCACTTTCAGTCGATACTGTCCGTTTCCATGATTCTCTAATGTATCCGGGAAGCTTCTTGTCGGCACATTCGGTATGAAGAATCCTATCTCTGTCAGTTGACGTACCGGCTCATAGGTGATTTCAGGTGCTCCCCACATCGCCCAATCCCATGCCCCATTTCCAACGGGTCCAGGTGCCGTTGAAAAACGGAGTGTTACACGTTGATTCCGATACGGTGTCAAATCAAGCCGGACATGTTCCCATCTCTGGGCGTTGTAAAGTCGACGAAAAATCTCCGTCCCTTGAATAGAGACAATAAACGTTACGCCATCAGAACCTTCAGACCCCTCTCGCAACCCAATATCAAAATCAAGATAAAGGGGCGTTGAAGTATCAGGGAGTGAGAGTGTCCATTCACCAAAAGTAGAAGTATCACGACGGATATAATCATCATGGATACTTTCGTAAGGCGGGTGTGCATCAATCGCTGACTTACGAACACCAGCAATGGAAACCTCTGTTTTTTGAAATGTCGCTCCTCTTTGTCGTGGCAATTCCTTACCTTTATGGACGATGCCCGTCCTTACAAGATGCATCTCTGATAATAAATCAATTTCGTGAGAGGTATCCAGCCTTTCCAATCGAAATAGTGCCGCATTTTCTGTCACACGTGATTCCGTCACAGAAACGCCATCTGGCAAGGCGTTGATATGCGCTTGAGAGAAATCGCGCCGTGTGTCGCTCAAAAAATAAGATTTCTCAGGATGCAATCCGAGGAGTGTCGTTTCGTTGTAGGCACGCCAATGGGGTATATTCCGTTGGGTCTTCACTTGCGTCACACCATAAACACGTTCATACCCCGGACTTTCTTCAGGTAGAACAAACGTGGCACCCGTTTCTGTTTTTTTCAGTGCTGCGATTCCGCCATCTTCTCCAACATATTGAAATAGAGTGTTAGGTGTCCAGTCGGATTCAAAGTCAGGTTTCAATCCCCGTTGCTGCCATGTCCGCGCAATTGCGAGTAACTCTTGTGTCCTCACCCGTTCAGGTCCCAAGTCAGCTATTGACCCGATCCGAAGCGTGGGTAAAACGCCCCAAATCTCATACGCATTTAGATACTCTTGATAAAGATGTAGACCCTGATCAGGGTTAGGCAATCCTAAATAGCCGACAGGCAACGTATAAGGAGAAAAAAGAAACGCGCACACCGGATGTGGGGTGCTCCGTCGCGTGGGGTCCCATAGTGGCGGGTTATTCCAACGTTGTGCGAAACTCTCGCGGAAGAAAGTGACTTCATGAAGGCTCTCACCGCCAAAAACAACACCCGGCATCTCCGCCGCCAATTCCTTGTGCAACAAGACATTCCCTTGACCGGCGTTTAACCTCTCAATCAGACCATTTGCATCGTTTTCGACACGAGCACTAACATCCAAAAAGAAGGCATCCACACCGTATTTTTGCCAAACCTCTTTGAGTTGTTGAACAAAGTATTTTCTAAATTCGGCACTCGCAGGATTAATGGCGGCAATGCGATTCCTCGGAATGTCCGTTCGATCCCAAAACCAGCCCATAAGATTCCCAGTCCACGGATTTCGATATTGGAATTTCTGAAATTCAGCGTAGAGGGGATGATCGGCATTGACACCAATGAGATTCACATGCGCCATCACCCGAAATCCATATTGGCGAGCCGCTTCAACAAAACGACCAAACCCAGGATTTGCTGTATAATCTGGAAAATTAACATCAAAAGGATCCTTTCGCCATTGATTCAAATACAGCAAGGTTTTTGTGGGATCAACCTGCTCCGCTAACTTATCCAATATGCCAACATCCAAACGAGGATCAATATAGGTAACAACCAGACCGATCTCTCCGACCCATGCTGGCATCTCATCCAACCGCCAAGGATTGAACGTCTGTTCCATCCACTCCCGATACTGCCTGGCAGGCACACGCCAATCACCGCTATATGTATTCAATCGCCATACAATAGATTTTGCAGAGGTAAGTGCATCAAATGGGGCTTGATTTTGGGTTTCAAACCCGAGTGCAAAACTCTCGAAATATTTTTCATAGTGGAGGACTTTGAACTGGAAGGTTTCATCTGCTCCCCGAACAAAAAAACCACCCTGTTTCCCTTGAAGGATCGCGAGTTGGACTTCCCAACTTGGAAAGGGATAATGAAAACTTCTGGAAGTGAATGGAGCCATCGCGTTAATGATTTGTCCACCGTCTGCTGGAAGAATGAGATCCAAATTCCCGGAATTGAGATTTACACATCCCCACTGAATCCCGTAAACGCCTACTGTGTCGGAAGCTCCTTCCTGTTCAATTAGCAGATCCCCTGACTTCGCGTCAACGCCTATGAACAGACGGAACTCATTTCGCCCCTGACGAAACACGATTTCTGCTTTCAGTGGTGCGACTTTTTTTGCTGTTGTTAGCGTCACTTGGTCGGTCCAGATAGATCTGCCGTCTCTTTTTAATAATCCACTGCGCCCACGAAAACCTGTAACGCCGCCAACACCGAGAGGGAGGGTATAAACTTCTTCAGTCAATTTGTTATGAAGGTGGGTAATAACACCGTCGGTGAACTGGACTTGATAGGTATCGGTTTCGACAAAGACGCTATTGTCAACAACCTTAACCTCCGCAGATTGTGCCATTTGAAAGCAAAACAGACAGAATATTCCACTCAGAATGATTACGGTAAAGAAACGCATACTGTTTTCTCCTACAAAATTCATGCCTAAACTCCTCAACCCACACGCTGCGTAAATTTGGCACGCATCTCTGTGGTCCCGACGATCCTTCATCAAGGTACGCCTGTGTCTCATAGAGTCAGGACATGGAAATACCCAAAATCTCAAACGCTTCTGATGGACGTGTTCTGGGGTTGGTGTTTCTCTATACGGGGAGTGCTTGTGAAAGGGAAACGAAGACGACGGGGATCCGTCATCGCGTTTCGGGGTGATGGCAATCTTTCCGTATAGGTGCTGGTTCCCATTTTCTAGATTACACACAAATCGTGTTATCTGATACAATAGAAACCAGCGCTGTCATATTCACTCTATGGCAGTGCTACGCGTCGCGGGTGCTAACGACACCTGCGGCGCACTAACGAAAATCTAAACTGCCACCTTTTATTGTAGAAGAAACACCAAAAAATGTCAAGTCAAAATGTTTTACGACGCAAAAATGGTAGATTTTTACAAAATATGTGCTTCTAGGCGGTGCTGGAATTATCATTTTTATTAGATGTGTACTTGACCCCCGCTGGCGAGGTTTCCTGTCTTGTGCCTGCCTGCATATTACTGAACAAAATTTGCGCTTTAAGGTCAGTTCTGCTAAAATAGCGGCGTTAGAAACAACAAAGATTCTAAGCTACTGTCCACGTGTCCTTCTAACGCAACTATGGTGAATCATGGGAATATGTGAGCATCTTGTAGGGGCACCCTTGTGAGCACCTCAAACACTATAGGAGTATCTCCAGCCATGAATCGACACGAACAAGAAGCAATTGTGAACGCAGGAGCGTTGCAAACCGTCTGTAGCCAACTTTACCAAAAAGTAGGCGTTGCCCAATCAGACGCAGATACCGTCGCGGAAATGCAGGTATTGATGGATCTACGGGGTGTTCATTCGCACGCGACACGCGCCGTACCAGGTTATGTTCGAGGCATCATCAACGGTGGTGTAAATCCCAATCCACAACTTCAAACACTTGAAGACAACGCCGCTTCTGTTTTGTTAGATGGGGACCGGGGATTGGGACATCTCGTCGGTGTCCGGGCAATGAACATCGCCGTTGAAAAAGCGAAATCTGCTTCGATTGGTGTGGCTATCGTTCGCAACAGTAACCACTTCGGGGCTGCTTCCAGTCATACGATGCGAGCCGTCGAACACGATATGATCGGTTTCGCAACCACTAACGGACTCGGCGTGAATGTCGCTGTTTTCGGCGCAAGAAGCACTTCGATCGGGAATAATGCGCTCTCCTTTGCTATCCCCGCCGGTGAAGAGCCGCCGATTGTGTTGGATATGGCGTGCGGTGCTGCCGCCGCTGGACGGATTGGGACCGCAAGGTTATACCAAGAAAAAATCCCGTTGGGATGGGGACTGGATGCAGATGGCAATGAAACCGATGACCCCGGGAAGGTTGCTGCTATCTTACCTGCCGCAGGTCCCAAAGGCTCCGCGCTTGCGATCGTGATGGATATCTTATGCGGTCCGTTGAGTGGTGGACTGATGGGTATCAACAAGCATTATCAGCCTGGAGATGCGCCACGAGAGAAACGCGTATCAGCACACTTTTTCTTCGCGATCAACATCGCCAGTTTCACCTCTATTGTAGAATTCAAGGCTGAAATTGATCGGCAGATTCGGATGACACGTCAAGCCACACCGCGTAGCGGATTTACGCGCGTCACCCTACCTGGTGAAATCGAGTGGGAGTTAACCCAGGAACGCCGCGCGAACGGGATTCCACTTCATCGAGAACCGTTGCAGGCACTTGAACAACTTGCGGACGAGTTAGGTGTTGAAATTCCGTGGGATCGGGTGTAATTCGTGGTAGATAGTGCAGAAGTATAGCCTGAACCGTGGATGGACACATAACTTTGGAACAAACAGAAAAAATTTGACATTCGTTAGAGAATTGGATATAATTATGCTTTCTTATTTTCCGCCGAGAGTGGTTGAAGACAATACACAACCTTTTGATGATTTGTGAAAGATAGAAACCGCCCATCGGTTTCTAAGGACCCTACTGTGGAGGTAGTTATGCACCTAATTACACTAAACCCATGGTCAGAAACAGACATTCTTGAAACAGTTGAAAACAGCCTGAAGATCAAAAACCATCCCGAAAAATACAGACACGCTGTAGGTGGGAAGAGCCTCTGTCTGCTTTTCCAAAAGACCTCCACTCGCACGCGCTGCGCCGGTGAGATTGGTATAACACAGCTCGGCGGGCATGCCCATTACCTCGATTGGCGCACCACAAATTTCGGTTTAGCCGACCTGAGCGACGAAATACGCGTCCTCTCAGCGTATGTTGATGTCATCTTAGCCCGGTTCTTAAAGCACTCGGACCTCGTTGAAGCAGCAGCTGCAGCAACAGTCCCGATGATTAATGGTTGCTGTGACAGATACCACCCAACGCAAGCCCTCGGCGATCTGATGACAATACAGGAGCACCTCGGCAGACTGGAAGGGGTCAAATTATGCTTCATCGGCGTGCATAACAACGTCTGTAATTCGCTGATTGCTGCCGGTATGAAGGTAGGCATCGAAGTCACCGTCGTCGCACCAGAGGTGAATCCTGCTGCTGTTGACAAGGAACTATGGGAGGAAGCCTCTCGCAGAGGTCTCTATAAAACGTTTGATACCAATACCGAAGCGATGGGGAGTTCACTGGAGAAAGTGATTGCCGAAAGCGATATTGTTTACACAGATACATGGGTGGACATGGAATTCTTCACGGATCCGGCTTTTGCAAAAGAGCGGAAACATCGGTTAGAAAAGATGATGCCGTATCAATTGAATGCGGAACTGCTGAAGGCATCCGAGTGCCGGGTTATGCACTGTCTCCCTGCACATCACGGGTATGAAATTTCGGGTGAACTCGTCAACGATGAACGTTCAATTATCTTTGAGCAATCCGAAAACCGTCTCCATAGCATGAAAGCGATCCTTCTCAAACTACTTGCGCATGCAAGGTAGTAGGCACACTCCGTGTGCCGTTGATCTATGGTTCAGACAACAATTATCACATCCCTTTTAAATATCTGACCGAAAAACTCTTAAAGCCTCCTTTTCCTTTCTGACGGTTACGTGAAGACATGAAAAACTATCTCCAGCATCTGGAATGTAGTAAGTGTAGTGAAACCTACAACCACCTGATACCGCAGAACGTCTGTACCACTTGCGGGAAACCCCTGCTTGCCCGCTACGCGCTTGAACAGGTAGCAGAAACATGGAGCCGCGACACGCTCCAGTTAAGACCTGCTTCACTCTGGCGTTATTGGGAACTCCTACCCGTATCTAACCCAGCCGACATGGTGACGCTTGGGGAAACGATGACACCCCTCATCCATACCAAAAGGTTGGGAGCAACGTTCGGGCTTACAGAGGTATGGGTGAAGGACGAATCCCGATTACCGACTGGAAGTTTCAAGGCACGCGGCTTGACAATGGCAGTCTCCAAGGCAAAGGCACTCGGATTAGCGCAATTAGCGATCCCCTCCGCTGGCAACGCTGCGACTGCACTCGCACTTTACGCCGCTGCCGCAGGTATATCAGCACACATCTTTATGCCACAAGATACACCGTCCTTCAATAAGGAGACGTGTCAACTCGCCGGTGCAAACGTCACACTGATTGACGGTCTCATCACGGATGCAGGCAGAATTGTCGCAGAACGGAAGGAACAGGAAGGGTGGTTTGACGTGTCAACGCTTAAAGAGCCCTACCGCGTGGAAGGCAAAAAAACGATGGGGTTTGAGCTCGCGGAGCAGTTCGGGTGGGAACTACCGGATGTTATCATCTATCCTACCGGCGGCGGCACAGGTATTGTCGGGATGTGGAAAGCCTTCGCGGAATTAGAAGCAATCGGTTGGATAGGCAAGAAAAGACCGCGGTTTATCTCTGTACAGTCAGCAGGATGTGCCCCGATTGTTAAGGCGTGGGAAGAAGGTGCAACTGAAGCAACCCCGTGGCGTGATGCGCATACCGTTGCCAGCGGTTTGCGGGTTCCACAAGCAATCGGCGATTTCCTCATTTTAGAGGCAATTCGTAAAAGCAATGGTGCCGCGATTGCTGTCACGGACGATGCTATCCGTGAAGCAATGCAACTGCTCCCCACAACCGAAGGACTTTTGACATGCCCTGAAGGAGCAGCAACAGTCGCGGCACTCAAACAACTCGTCGCGAACGGAATGATTGAAGACTCCGAACGCGTTGTGCTTTTCAATACAGGTGGTTACCAGTCGTGATAGCACCCACTACCTAAAGGCAGGGGCTTCGGTTTCATAGCAACTGCGGTTTTCTCATAGAGATCACCGTCTAATGATCGCTCCACCAGCAGGCGATTCCCTAAAAGGTGAAATATGTCCTTTCAGGCATATCAAGGCAAAATCTTGGCTATCCCCGCCTGCCTCAATCGGAAAACCGATTGAAAAGTTGAAAGAGTGGGTAGCAAACGCAACGTGCGGGATTTCACCTCCGCTCCGAAGTATTACGCGCCGCTACCGATATATGTTTTTAGCAAGGTATCACTTGCAACTTGTTTATGCCACCTTTCACAATGGCGGACAACTCCTGCACAAAGGTATGTGCAGGGTGAAAGCGTTGTCCAGCAAGTTACAGATATTATACCACATTTTTAGGTGATTGTCAAGTTTATTTTGACTTTCAAACGCAATGCCCGCCTACATCCCGCAAGCTAAAGCATGGGGAAACCTTGGCGGGGGGATTGGTAAATGGCAAGCCACGATTGGTGATGGTTCCTACTTTCTTTCAAGATAGTCGTAGGTTGGTTGCCTTGCGGTTTCCGCTTCAGATGACTTCGTCTTGAGGTGATAGCCTATCTCGTACTTGCGAACAGACATAATCGGATAGGGACCGTCAAATCCTGTGATGACCCCCTCTATCTGAACCGGCTTATTATTATCCGCCGCGTCAATCCGCAGCTGATCAAACTCAGGGTTCGCACTGAAAACGAACTTCTGTTCCTCGCTCCCCGCAGTCATCGCATGATGGATATTGGATGTATCAGGTCGCCAGCGTCGCCATGACGGAACGTTTCGGAGATAGCTCCGGGCGAAACCGGGATGTGCAAATAGATCGCCGCGAACGGTTGCCTCGGTTTTAAGAACACGGGAGCCTCCAATGCCATGGCGACCCCGGAAACGCGAATCGTTGAGCTGGCGCATGATATTATACACGTCGAACGTATGCGTCTCACTGTATTCAGAAACACCCTGTCTCGGCTTGATTTTCACAAGTGTAGTGAAAAGCCGTTTTCTGCCCTGCTTGTCAACAGGTGTGTGAAATGTGATGTCTTCTGGAGCTGCCCACGGTTCCAGTAACCGCCGAATCTGACGCGCATCAGCGTTACTGACGACACCAGAAATTTCTACCCGTAAGACAGCCACTTCAGCCATACTTACCATGCTGATTCCAACAAACAGAAGGACCACCACAAAGGTTAGGCAGTAGAAATGTGCGCGTTTCATCTTGATTTCCTCGCTTAATTCGTAAGTTTTTTATTCCTTATACTTATTAGACACCACTCGACGAAAAAAGTTTCAAATAAAGTCACAGAAGTCCAGTCTGATGACTTCTGTAGCGTGCGATCGGTATAAGGTTTTGGAGTGTAAAAGCACTAAATTCGATTGTTGCTACGTATCTGCAGTCAAAGATCCGTTCACTTAAATGGTTAAACAGTCAACGCCATAAAAAAGTTTACATGGAAGGCACGTAATTTAAGACTTTGCGGTTTTACGTTGAAAACTTGATAACCAACTTAATTCGACAATGTAGTACAACACCGGCAAGACGATAAGCGTCAAGAAGGTCGCAGTTATCATCCCGCCGCTGATGACGATTGCGAGTGGCTTCTGAAGTTCTGCCCCCGAACCGTGCGCAAGCGCAAGCGGCAACATCCCTAATCCTGTCGTTAAAGCCGTCATTAACACCGGACTAATGCGCTCCTCGGCACCCTTCATCACGGCATCATAGAGCGACATGCCTTCTGAACGCAGCGTATTGATGTGTGTCACCAGAATAATTCCATTTCGCACAGCGATACCGAATAGCAGAATGAAACCCACCATCGACGGAATACTCAACACACCGCCGGTGAGGAAAATACTGATAACGCCACCGATTAACGCCAACGGCAGATTCAGCATTACCAACAATGAAAGCCGAAATGAACCCATCGCCAGAAACAACAGAACACAGATGCCGATGAGGACGAAACCCGTCTGAATCAGAATCTTCTTTTGTGCCGCCTGTTGACTTTCAAACTGCCCGCCATAGGAGAGAAAATACGCTTCAGGCATGTCGATATGTTCGTCGATCTCCCGCTGAACTTCCGCAATAAAGTTGCCGAGATCCCGCCCCCCTTTGCCACCTCGGACGTTACACTGAATGACAATACGCCGAGAAACGTTCTCACGATTGATGGTATTCGGTCCATAACCAAAACCAACATCGGCAACCTGTTTTAGCGGGACGAACGCGCCTGACGGGGTTCGGATTTTTAAACTTTCGATGGCTTCAGCTGTGTTGACGAGCGTCGGGTCTACTCGAATCAAGAGAGCATATTGGCGTTGGCCTTGGATGACCTGACTGACCAACTCGCCTTTGAATGCGGTTTCTGTAAAATGCGTCACGTCTTCGACCCGTAAGCCGTAGCGCGCTGCTTCAAGCCGTTTGACCTGAATCTGAAGCTGCTCCACCTGCACTTGCTGTTCCACCTGTAAATCCGCTACGCCTTCAATTTCCGAGAGGACCGTCCGAATTTCCTCCGCCTTTGCCCTAAGTATGTCGAGATCTGTCCCGAACAATTTCAGTGCTACCTGCGCATTGACCCCTGACAAAAGATGGTCGAGGCGATGTTGAATCGGTTGACCGACAGATACCAGCACACCCGGAAAGTTTTCAGGAGACAGTAACTCACGGACTTCAGCGACGAGTTCTGCTCGCGTTTTCTCTCGTTCATCGGGCGGGATAAAGTTCACAAGGATCTCATGTGTGTTTACGTCGTGGGCATGCTCATCTGCCTCTGCACGCCCGGTGCGGCTACTCACACTCGTTACTTCTGGAATCGTCAAAAGCCTTATTTCCATCTCCCTGCCGATACGCGTTGATTCTCCCAGCGAGGTTCCTGGCGGTGAAAAGACACTGATAATAAACGTGGCTTCGTCCATTACAGGCAAGAATTCACGCCCCAAACGAGGAATCGCTGCCACAGTCAACACTACCAGCAGTAATGCCAACGCGACAACACCCCAGCGCAATCGCATAACCCAAACAAGTATAGGACGATAAGCCCGTTTAATCCATACAACCACGGGGCTTTCTTTTGAAGGACGGGGTTCCGACTCAGATCCATCCGATGGACGCGACCTTTGGAAACGAGTCAATAGCAAGTCACTTAACACCGGAACGACTGTGAGCGCAACAAGTAGCGACGCTGCCATCGAAATAACAACAGCCCAGCCGAGTGGACGGAACATTCTGCCCTCCATACCACTGAGGCTGAACAGCGGCACAAAAACGAGGATGATAATCAATGTTGCAAAGACAATTGATGTGCGAATTTCCTCACTCGCTCGCCTTACAACCTCCGATGGCGTTTCTTCAGGCTCCACGCCCGTCCAACGAAGACGAAAATACTCCTGTAATCGTCTGAAAATGTTTTCGACGTAGACAATAGCGTCGTCAACCACCATTCCGACCGCAATCGCCAAACCGGCGAGCGTCATAATGTTAAGGGTGTCGCCCTGAGAAAGAAGAGCAATAACGGCTATAATCAAAGACAGTGGGATCGCAGTCAAAGTGATCAGTGCAGTGCGAATGTTGAAGAGAAAGATAGCCAGAATAATAACGACCAGAATCGCACCATCGCGCAGGGCATCTTTAACAGTGTCAACAGCACGCCGAATTAGGTCTGCTTGGGCGTATTCAACTTTAATCTTTACACCTTCAGGCATTGACTGCTCCAGTGATTTCAACACGGATGTCACTTTGTCATTAAGTGTCATCGTATTGACACCGGGTTGCTTGACCACCTTGCCCAAGACGGTTTCTTTTCCATTGTGACTTCCCGCGCCCCGTCGAATTTCTGGCAGTGACCCGATTTTCACCGTGGCAACATCCTTAACAAGAATCGGTCTGCCGTGTTCTTGCACATTAACAACGACGTTTTCAATGTCAGAAACCGTAGAAATCCGTCCTAATCCCCGAATCATCAACTCGCGAGCACCTTTGATGAGGAATCCACCTGCGGAGTTTTCGTTGCTCTTCTCAAGCGCAGAGGCAACGTTCTCAAGTGAAAGATTATAGCTTATCAACCGCTCAGGGTTGACAAAGACTTGGAATTGCTTTACGTAGCCACCGATATTGATCACATTGGCAATGCCACCCTGAGATTGCAGTTGGTAACGAATCACCCAATCTGCGAGGTCTCGCATTTCCATCTCGTCAAATTCCCCTGTTTCATCAACGAGCGCGTATTCCATAATCTCACCTAATAGGGAAGATGTCGGCAGAATAATTGGGGCATCAACACCTTCAGGTAAATTCGGGGCAACCAGTTGAAGCCGCTCAGAGACCATCTGTCGCGCAAGGAACACATCCGTCCCCCAATCGAATTCAACGAACACAAGCGACAAACCAATTGCAGAGGAAGACCGTACCCGTGTAACATACGGTGTCCCGTTCATTGAACTTTCGATGGGTAGCGTGACCAAGGTTTCCATTTCTTCTGGCGACCACCCGTGTGCCTCAGTGAGTATGGTAATACGAGGCGGATTGATGTCGGGATAAACATCAATCGGTGCCGATTGAAGCATCCTGAATCCGATAATGACTACTGCAACCATACAAGCAAGCGTCAGGAGTCTATTTTTGAGAGAAATCTCGGTGATTTTCGACCACATTTTTTAATCTTCCTCTACACATTGCGTTTGAATATCTACAATTTTTTAGATGGCAACTTGGGTTGATGTGCAGTTATAAACCTTAGTGAGGATGTCCATGTGCGTCCATGGCTTCGGGAGCCTTCGCTGTTGCCCTCAACAATTGATGCTGTCCCTGCACCACGACATACTCCTCTGGAAACAATCCTTCTTTGATTTCGATATACTGGTCGTCTTTCGCACCCACTACCACTTCCTGCTTAGTGTAAGTCTCTTCCAATTCAACAAAAACGAACCGGCTCCCTCCGTCTTCAAGCACAGCGTTCAGCGGAACACTCAAGACCTCGGCTCCTTTTTCCAAAACAATTGTCTGTTCAGCAAACATCCCCGGTTTGAGTTTATGCGTGGAATTGTTGACTTCCGCCCAAAAGTGGACGGTACGTTCCTCTGGGTTCATAATACCTGAGATATGTGAAATTCTTCCGGTGAAAATTGTTTCTGGGTAAGCAGCGACGCGAGCGCGAACCTCACTACCTATTTGCCACTTGTCATGAAGGCGGACAAGTGAGTCCTCATGAACCTCGCCTTCAACCCAGACAAGGTCGTTGTCGAGTATTGAGAAAAGCATATTGCTTTTTTCAACCGTCGTACCGAGTGTCACATGTTGCTTAATGATTTGCCCGGAAGCGGGTGCCGTGACATAGAATATTGGGACGGGTTGTCCCGTTTGAACAACCTTGTCTATGTCAGCGAGCGTCAATCCAGACACCTGAAGTTGCTGCCGAACCTTGTTTAAGGTGATGCTGGCACTACGAAGTGCTTCTTCCAGTTGGAGCACCCCCTCAAGTGCCTCTGAACTTTCCACGAAGGCGAGGTAATTTTCAATCAGTTCATCGGTGGGCAAATCGTTGAAAGATACAATAGCCTTGGTCTTAGCCAAGTTTTCAAGAAGCGTTTCAGTGAGACCGGCAGCTAAAGCGCGTTGTTTGTTTGCTGCGACCTTGATAGCAGCGATTTTGTATGTCGCTTCTGCATCAACCAATTCTGTTCCTTCTCCACTGAGCATTGCGTATTTTTCCAGTAAGGCTTCTGCGTCCAATTCGTCAGCATTCAATAGCGAGAGGATTGCAGTTTCCCCACTGTCGTGAAGGATCTTTTCCAGCGTCTGTTCGCTGACATCGAGGATTTGGAATTGCCGCTTCGCACCTGCCAGTTCACTTTGTCTTTTTCTGTATTCTGCCTGTTGTGCAATGAGTTCCTTCTGTGCCGAAATACGCTTTTCTGCGAGGGCTTCAGTTCTCTTGAGTGTAGTTCTTAGCAATTGGAGTTCAACGTCGGCTTTAACCAATCTAAACCGCATCTGTTCCAAAACCGAGATAGCCTTTGTTATAGCAAGCACTTTGCGTTTTTCAATCGCTGCCTGTAACTCTTGCAGTTCGGAAAACGATTGCAAGTAGTCGATTTGACGGGTCTGCAATTCCCGCCGAATTTGCTTGGCGAAAACCTCTGTCAGTCTCGCCAATTTGGATTCCAACGATTTCTTTTGTGCTACCGCTTCAATCATTTCAATCTGTGCCATTTGCAAGTCAAGGCTCTCTAATTCAAGTAGTAGATCGCCTTTTTTGGTAAATTCACCAACACTGAAATGGATGCGTTTCACGATACCACCGGTCCTTGGTGTAACAATTGCCTGCCGTTCCGGGTGCGCTATTACGTTGCCATGAACATGCACAACCCTCTCAATTCGGCGAACATCCACTTCAGCAGTCCTCAAACCGATATTGGTTTTTGCTTTATCAGTGAGCGTCACGATATTCTCTTGGCTGTGCGGGTGGCTGGTGCTATCGTCGTGGACATGTGTGCTATCAGCCCAAATTAATGTGGAAGTGAGGTTTAGCGAAACCAAGCCTCCTGTCGCAAGAACAAAAATTGCAAAAAATAGCGAAAAATGAGAGTAACGTAACATCTTGATTTCTCCTTTTTTTAAGAGTAACTGTCGGAAACCGTCGGTGGATCGTTGTAGTAGTTGCTATCGTTTTCACCTACCACAAGGTTCTCTGGTTGATGGCTTAGACTCTCCCACGCTTTTCAAAAGTTTTGTATCCATAGGCGTGGGCGAGTCTGCGCTATTCCCGCTGATCGCTGATGGAAATCGACCGCTGATAGGTGTGTCTATAGTGGCTTCAAGTTGAGTCAGTGCCTTGTAGTACACCGCGAGTGCTTCAAGGTAAGCAAATTGCATTTCGACAAATTCGTTCTGCATCAAAATAACCTCCAAAAGTTTTGCCTCACCCAATTCGTAGGCAGTCCGCGTCAGTTTGAGGTTTTCATTGAGCAATTTCACTGAATCACCTTCATAAAATTTGAGCGTTTTTTGCGCGCTCTGGAGGGAAAGGAACGCTGCCATCACCTCTCGGCTAATTTGTCGTTCTTGACTGCTGATTTCGATAGCGTCTACCCGCTGCTGCGCTTTTGCCGCATTAATCTCAGCACGATTCCGGTCGAAGAGTGGCAATGGAATCGTAAATTTTACGCCAAGCCTGTTCTCACCTCCGCTGCGTTGGGCAAGCGCACCGACACTCAAGTCGGGGATGTTCGCTGCTTTTGCGAGTCGGAGTTCGTTTTCAGTCAGCTCCGCGTTTAATTGAACCGACTTTAGGTCGTTGCGACGCGCGAGCGCGTGTGTCTTCAAGACATCAAGCGTCAATTTTGAAGATGCATCTGGCGATATTTCTGGCGTAACCTGTAGGTTTCCAAAACTTGCTGTTGAAAAGTCGGACAAACCTCCGACAGCAATACGCGCCGTTTCAAGCGGGGTGCCCATTAAGGCGTTCAGTTCAAGTTGTGCCAGCTGCAATTCACCTTCTAACTTTACCGCTTCGTGCAGTGCCGATTGCAGCTGAATGTTTGCTAAATTTGCCTGTGTTACCGAAACATCGCCAGCTTCAAACCGAAACTGAGCAATGTCATACATCTGTTCGTTGTGTTGGATAACCTCTTTAACTAACTTAAGTTTTTCTTGGACAAGTGCCAACTCATAAAAATCTATTTTTACCAATTTCGTAAGCAAGCGAGAGGCTTCCGCAAGCTCAGCGTTTACCTTTTCAAGATGGATCTTCGCAATTCGTCTTTGATGTCCTCGTTGTCCGCCGAGTTGAAAGGATTGGGTGAGTTCGAGTCCCTGATTGCCGTCTATCCCACCAGCGAATTCGGTTTCCAATTCGGGGTTACCAAGCAACGCGATGCCCTCAATTCGAGCGCGGGCAACTTTAAGTTTTTCGCGGATCACGTTGAGTTCTGGGTTTTCGCGCATTGCTGTCTGGATTGCAACCTCAAGCGAAACCTGCCCTCCCTTATTTGAAAAGGCTTCATCTGAAAAGGCAGGCGGCATTTGCCACATGCTTAATGCTAACAGACAAATTATGCCTATCACGAAGATCGGGTTGAATGTGAGTTTCGTACGCAATGCTCTCCTCCATGTAAAATAAACGATCTTTTGTATATGACAACTTCGCTCGATTTTATCCTGCTTCGCAGTGAGAACCAAACAAAATCTGCTAAATATAACCGTGTGCACTTACGATGGTCGGCACGGGGTTAAAATACTTGCAAATCAATGGGAATTAGCACTTAACTCTCAATCGCGCGATGGCGCAATGAAAGTTACAGTGAACAGAACGGGGTACGGTTTAAATGAGAAGTGTGGTGGTCCGAAGAGATATGAGAGTAGGGTCTATTACTGATGGAATATCCAGAAGAGGGGTATGTGTTAGAAGCGTGGAACCATTGGCTCGGTATGCTATAAGCGCAGCTGAGGAAGCAGGTGAATGTATTAAGGCATCTTGAACTGAAACAAGATAAGGTTCGATGTCTAAAGAGACAAAAATAGCAAGATCAAGACACGAACCGCAGTGATTCCCTCCAGTGGTATCTGCAGTAATCACAATCTCTGTGTGTCCTTCGTCAAGGGTGTGCGCGTCAGTGCATCGTCCATTGACTGCGATTTCAAATCCGACATGCCCATCCGTGCCAATGCACAAAACATAGTTGGACAACTGCATCGGAACTATGGAAAGATAGATGAGTAGCCAAACTAAAGGAATGGCAGAACTCTTTTTTTTCCCTGAAATAAATTGCATTTTTCTCTTCCAAAAAGTGATATAAGTCTTTAAACGTATCCAGTGAACTGTCCGTTCAAATACTTTTCATTTAGTATACACGACTTTCTCAAAGTATTCAAGGAAAAAGAGAAAATCGGAATCGCTCGACTATGCTAATGCCCTAAGCACGATAGTCCCATCGAACAGATATACGAAATTCCTTGCAAAATTAACAGAAACTATGTTAAGATTAAAAAATGAAGGCGTCGCTTATAGCACGCTCTTACAAACCATAGATTGCGCGCTTACAAAGCGCACACAGCAAAATGAGGAGATACGAATCATGAAGAAGATGTTTTGGGCAATGGTGCTGTCGGTTCTATGCGTTACCATCAGCCACGGACAATATAATGGAGAATGTTGGGTAGTCAGCAAAGGAGATACAGTTTATAAATTATATGCCGATGGAAACGCTGATCCACAGGTTATTCCGAATTTGCCACAAGCAAGTGCTGCCGAAGTGAATCCAGCAGATGGTGTTGTCTGGATCGCAGTCTCAGCGGCAAATACTGTTTATCGTTATAATCCGAACAGCGGTGAATTTCTCGCGATTCCAGATATCAATCGTCCGAATATGATATCCATTAATCCTGCCGATGGTTCCGCATGGATCGCGGGGTTTGATGCTGTTAAAAAAGTATCCGGTGATGGCACCCAAGTTATCGCTACAATTCCCGCCCATGAACCCGCAGTGGCTGTAAACCCCAAGGACGGATCGGCATGGATAACAAACGCCCGAGGTCCTATCGCCCGCTACGATGCGGCAGGAAATAAAATAGCTGATGCCCAAAATATGGGCGAACCCAAAAGTGTGACCGTTGACTACGAAGGAAATGCTTGGATCGCCGACAGCCAATACAGTGTTCTGAGACGGGTTTCAGCGAGTGGACAGACGTTGGTAGAAATTACCGATATTCCGAATCCTACGTCACCCCGTATCAATCCAATGGATGGAAGCGTTTGGGTCGTTTCACAACAGTCAATGCTAATCAACTTGGGCGTAGATGGGACGAAAAAGGCAGAATTTCTTGCTGGGATGGCAATTGTGGCGATCAGTGTTTCACCTTCAGATGGCGGTATTTGGATAGCGGACCTGCTCGGTGAGACCTACCAAGGCGAAATTAGTAAATGGACATCTGCCGGACAGCCACTGTTCAAAAATCCTATTCCACAGCCTTCCTCGGTTTCCGTTGGGCACTGGCCAGGAAACTAATTTAAAATCGGTAGGAATTGTGTTGCCACGCGAAAGATAAACCAAAATCTGGTTGTGGCACTCGCCGGAATAATAACAACTTCTTTGACAAATATGAGGTGCATCATGATTAGGTATCCTCGTTTGACGCAGCGCGTAGGTTTCCGAAATCTACTGTTAATATTGGCAATTGGAATGTTTGTTATTGCCTCCCTTACCACAAGCGGATTCGCCCAACTACCAGACTTCCAAGTTGACGCTGATAGTATCTCCTTTTCCAATCCAACACCAGTTGAGGGAGAAGAGATTACCATCTCAGTTGAGGTAAAGAATGTTGGTGGCGGAACACAAACGATGAACCAAGATCTGGTTGTTAACCTTTACGAAGCGGATCCGACGACACAACCGCTCCAAATAGTTTGTAGGGATGTGATCTTGGAGTTAAAATCGGGAAAGAGCAGGCGGGTGAAAACACAGTGGCAACCACCTCCCGGTAAGACTGAAATCTATGCCGTCGTCAACCCAACCGGTGCAAATCACATTGAAGAAACGGACACAGGAAATAACCTTACCCACGCGACACTTGTTGCAGAGATGCGAACATTTCCACCTGTCACCCCTGAACAGATACAGAACGCGATAACGAAAGGCATTGCTTGGATAGAAGCGCAACAAGGAAAGCATAGTCGCACCTGTTTGCAGTGCGGAGCTGAAAACCAACTCATCTTAATCTGTGTTCTTTGTGGATCAAGCCTAAAAGGGCTGGCTGAGAATTTTATCCCTGGCAACGCTTGGAATTTTGGTGAAGATCAGACCCAGGAGACAGCATTGGCGTTGCAAACGTTGTTTGCAGCAGGACACACAACTTCGCATCCAGCCGTGCAGAAAGGCTTAGAATTCCTACTAACGCCGGACTGGAATGAATTCGCTGTTTATCAATTCGCAGTGATTATTCCGGTTCTGGTAGCGACTCAGGATCCGACGTACCGGGAGCGCGCCCAGTTTGCTGTGAATCAGTTAGTCAAAAAGCAGCTCCCCATCAGCGGCAGTGAGTTCGCGGATGAGCGTGACAATGGCGGTTGGGGTTACGGCTACACAGCCGATGGTGCGCATATGAACATGGTTATCTACGCACTCTATGCCGCAAAACAGTGGCGGCTTGATATTCCGGCTGACACATGGGCACGTGCCGAGCGGTGGATTCGTCGGAACCAAACCGAAACGGGTGGATGGCTCTACAATTTAGTTGATGAAGGCTCGCCGTGGGCAATAGGTGTCTACGGTAGTATGACTGCAACTGGATTGTGGGCACTTCGTGCCTGTGGTGTTTCTGCAGACGATCCGCAGGTTCAGAAGGGCATCGAGTGGGTCAAAAAGTATTGGACCTTAACCCGGAATCCTGGTTCTAACTCGTGGCTTTACTACTATCTACTTTCGCAGCAACGGTTCTGTGACATCCCTCCAACTTTAGACACATTTGCCGGTTACGATTGGTACGATGAAATCTCACAGATGATGGTAGCAAAACAAGAATCCGACGGGAGATGGCGCGGATCTGAGAGCGATTTTCTGTCAACCTGTTTCGCCGTAATGTCCTTGAGCCATGCCTTGGTGGGTCCAACAGAGCCGAATATCGGGATTGTTCCACGAAGCCTCCGGTTTTCACCACCTACGCCACGCGTCGGCGAAGTCGTGCGACTGAGTGCAACCCTTCGGAATACGGGAACTCCGCTTGACGAGATTCTCAACGTCGAGTTTTATGTCAATAATGAGAAGGTTGCTACAACCGAAGCCCTTTGGACTCCGAAACTCGCAGAGACCATCATTTCTGCCGATTGGGCACCTGCAATGGAAGGTGAGATAGAGTTTGTGGCACGCATAGACATCTCGGATGCAGACGAAAGTGATAATAGTGCTTCGGAAAAACTCACTGTCTTTCCAAAATCCACTGCAGCAACGGATGTCCAGTTAGCAAAACCGAAGAAAATTAGCGAAAATATTTATCAACTCGGCAACGTTGTTTTTGATATCAGCAAACGTGAGGTAACGGTGCCGGGTGAAATTAACATTGTAGGTGGAGATGCCTATATCGAATTCTTTGCCTGCGGTAAACTCGGTAAAACACATGAAAGCATTTTAATCGTTGATGCAGAACCGATTTACATACTTGCAGCACTCGGGATTTTAGATTTTGCGCCCGGCATGAATCTCACGGTTGAAGGTGATCCGCGAACTCCTACCGGAGCACCTGTTGACATCTGGGTAGAATGGAAGCAAGGCGACGAGGTGGTCTCGCGCCGCGCAAGAGAGTTAGTATGGAATGCCTTTACGGAGCAGCCAATGCAAGAAACACCGTGGGTCTTCACGGGTGGACGGCTTAAAAACAATCAACTCACTGCCCAACTCTTCCACAATATTATCGCTGTCTATCGCGACCCAGATTCACTTTTCAACCACCCCTTACCTACTGGCACCGATGATCGGACGTATCGTGTCAATACCGATGTAATCCCACCTAAAGGCACAAAGATAAAACTCATCATCCGACCTACCACAGTTTAAAGGAAAAACGATGCCAATTTTTGAATACCATTGCAATGACTGCGAAACTGAGTTTGAAGTGCTTGAACGCGCACGTGATGCCAACAAACTTCCAAAATGCCCAAATTGCAGAACATTACGGTTTCAAGCGGATATGAAAAACGGCTCAAACCAAGTTATTACTGGATTCAAGCCGATTTAGAAAATGTCCGATATTTGCGCTTATCGGGCGTTTTTGATGTTTCCCCATGTGGTTGTGAGCTTTGCTTTAGGGTCTACGGCAAAACTATCATCGCCGAAGTACTCAATTTCGCCAATTTGAAAGTACGCCCCAGCCGGGTTCGATGCGGTGTCAAAAGTAACATGCCGAAAAAACCGATACCCGGTTTTTTGAACGTCGTAATCTTCCCCTGCCTCAAAAAGGACGACTTGCAGTCGCTGATCCCAAAAGCTATCCCCGTCGTGAGCAAAGATGGTCGTAAAATCATCGCCGTCGTTCGACCCCTGAACCTCCCACACTGTAGGGTCCCTCGGAGGAACATCGTTCGCTGAAGATACGGTGAAGTGTGTCAATGCGTACTGCTCCTCAAACTCAGCTGTCACGTGTAGACCTTCATCCGGAATGCCGCCCCCACGTCCGCAGCACCATTTGTCATTGCTGGGGCCAAGGCGGTTATCGAAGACGTTAAACGAAAATTCCCCGCCCGCGAATCCGGGTTCATCGTTGGCTGAGAAAATGGCGTCGTAATCGTCATCTGATTCAGGATCACCATCGTCTTCTGGGTCGGTTAGGTCTCCTCCTAGCAGTTCGTCCGTTCCTGTTCCCAAGACTTCCTCCGCCTGTGCCATGTCGCTTGTGCCGATAACACAATAGGCTATCATCAACACAAATCCTACTAATACCAATATAATTTTCATGCCGTTCAACCTCCTATAGAAATAAATCTCACTTTTACGTGAGTTTAGCGTTAAGTACGTGAGTTTGAATAAACTGCACCCATTTTACCATACCAATCTTTACTAATCTGTATTCTATCAGGGTCATTTAGTTTTACATATTTGCTTTATATGCGTGAACGTTTTTCCGCTGTAGGAGCGAGCTGTGCTCGCGATATTGCGCGAAAACCTTAACATCTGTGAACGAAAACCAAGAGCGGAACCGAAAACTGAATAGCCCTGGTATCCTATAATAACATATTATTTCACATTAAGCAGTATTAAATATACATTTTACAGTTTTAGGAAGATTGGAAGGCAAGACAGGATGGGACAAACCCTCTGTTTACTTGCTTCCTATTTTCCAGTTCGTGTGACGGTCAAAATTGAAGTTTTAATGCTGAAACTTGCTTATTTCATATTATTATAGAAAATTCAATATCATTTTTCATAAATATAGAAAACAACGCAAAGAATTAGATTATCATAGAAAACTTTGGTAATTATCTGACGTTATTACACTCTAAAAAATAAGTAACGTCAACACTTTTTACATCACTTTTTTCATTGAAAAATACATCATAATATCGTATAATGTAAAGATACCTAATATAAGGTAAGTGCTGTTTGCAACCGCGCTGGATCTTAGGCATAAACTTTGTATACCCCAAACTGTTCTTTAGTCCTATAGGATTTATTTGCTTGAGTATTTCTTCAGCATTTATGTAGAAACGCGTATTGGAGAAAGAGAAGCCCAGAGGAACGGCATTTATAGGACTACTGCTATCACATACCTCTAAAAATTCTAAATTGACACCTATGGTGCGGTTTGGAACTCCTCCTAAACCGTATCTGAAGGGAAGTATTGATGAAACAGAAACCGACAAAGCCTGCACCAAATATCCTTCGCGAAATCCAAGCGGATAAAGTCTTACCGGTATATCTACTCTGTGGCGAGGAAAGTTTCCTCATTGAAGGGACCCTCAAACAGATACTCGAACATCTACTCTCACCTGAAACACGCGATTTTAACCTCACCTTTCTGGAAGGCACCGATGTCACAACTCGGGAAATTCTCAGTCAGGTTGACCTCTATCCAGTCATGTCAAAATGGCGAGTGGTGGTCGTCCGCGATGCCCCCTTTTTTAAAGCCCAACAACGTACAACACCGATAACGCTCCTCCGAAACGCATTCAAAATTGAAATCACAAACCCACAAAAATGCATCTCTACAATGGAAAAACTTTTAGAGGTGAGTCCACAACAGATCGCCGAACAGCATTTTGACTTCGCAAATGCAGTTGAAACACTCATCGATGAGTTAGGGACAAAATTATCCGACGAAGAGCACAGTTTCTTAAAACGTTTACCGGAAATCGCTCAACAGCTGGATACGTATGCTACTGAAGCCAGTGCCGCTGACGATGTTGACTTACTGCTTGAGTGGCTCCAAGCCGATCTGCCGAAAAGCAGCGTTCTGATATTTACAGTGCGCGGACCCGTGAATGGGCGCAACAGGGTCGTTAAAGCGATTGAAACTGTGGGACGCTACAGGTCCTTTGATCCCGTGGAAGCCGGTCCATCGCTGAACCGAGACCCTTTGTATAAAAAAGTCACGGAAAAGCTCAGTGAATTCAATAAACAGATAACACCCCGTGCTTTCACGCAACTTAGGACTCGCACTGGCGGCGATATGTACACGATTGCCGAAGCAATCAACAAGATTGTCAATTTCGTGGGCGACAAGCGTCAAGTTGACGAGCATGATGTCCAGAACATGGTGACACAGAACACATTTGATAGCATTTTCGACCTCACCGATGCGATTGGAAGGCGTTCAATTGGGCAAGCATTGAAAAGTCTTTACGAGGTATTAGCAAGCGGACAAGAACCCATCTTGGTTAATTCGACGATCACGCGCCAATTCCGATTTGCCCTCCAAGCCAAGCTAATCGCAGGCAGGAAGGGGCTTCGACCGCTCCGGAGTCGGATGCCATTCTCTGAATTTACGAAGAATATCTTTCAGCCGCTTGTTGAAGAAATGGGTGGGATTTTACCGAAGTCAGCCACTCACAACGTTCTGAAGCAGAACCCCTATGTCGCCTACAAGATTTTTCAGACGCTCCACGCTTTTACTGCTGAGGAGTTAGTCATTGCGGTTGAAAAAACTCTCATAGTAGATACCCAATTGAAGACAAGCGAGCTAAACAAGACGGTCGTTCTGGAGCAATTGGTGTGTGAACTTTGTACCAGCCCGAAATAGAGCGGATCGCTTCTTTCTGACGTGATACTTAGGCGCGATTAAGAAACCAACAGGATTTGATTCCGTTTTATAGTAAAGTCGAAAAATAAGTTGACATTTCAGAGAGTGGCAGTTCCGTCCCACCCCGCTGGCGAGGTTTGTAACCTCGCCCACAGTGTCTAAGTAATTGTAGGTTTTACTATAAATATTATGTACGCATAGAAACAAGGAGTTTTTTATTATGAAAGGCACAAGACCTTTGGATAACGCCGAAATCCGTAAGGTGTCGGTGGCTTTTGGCGGGACGTTTGCTATTCGGAATGGGAGCTTATTCATGCTGGGTGTCTCCGTTGGTGGACGGATTAGCGAACTGCTCGCACTGAAAGTAAACGACGTGTGGCAGAACGGCAAACAGGTCTCTGATTTGCTGTTTGATCGGAGCATTGTAAAGGGCGGTGAAGTATCGAGAGCAGTGCCTGTGAACATAGACGGTAGACAGGCAATTGAATCTCTCATTGCTTGGCATATCGAACTATATGGAAATGCCGATCCGACCCGTCCGCTGTTTCCATCGCGGAAAGGGCAAGGCTTGAAAGCGATGACGAGAATAGCGGCGCACGATGTGCTAAAGAACGCGTTTGAGGCGGCGGGATTAAATGGGAAACTCGGCACGCATTCTCTGAGGAAGTCTTACGCGCAACGTCTCTATGAACAGACAAACGATATTTACGCCGTACAAGAAATGTTAGGGCATCAAAGCGTGGTAACAACCCAGCGATATTTGGGGGTAAACTACGCCAGCGTCCGGGATGCATCGGAGGCAATGTCGGTGAATTCTGAATCTAACAGAAGTGTGCAAACGTTAAGTTCGGTCAATGATGCCTCGGATGACGTGCTTTTAATCGAATTGCTCCGTAGAGGCTATGATGTCGCTCGGTTACTTCAAAAGGACAACACAGGACAACCTTTTCAATTGCTTACAGAAGATCCTTCATCAACAGTTTCCGCGTGATATTATAGTAAAATCCAAAAATATGTGGACAGTTAGTCAGTGAACAACGACCCCACCGCCGCTGACGAGGATTGTATCCTCGCCTCTTTAGAGCGTCCAAGTAATTGTAGGTTTTACTATAAAAACTGCAGTACCATCCATTTATGCGGAACGCTTTTGTCCGGATAGTTTAGGACGATTTTCCATTTTTTACTATCCTTTCCCGTTTTGCAGACTCTATCCTGTAACACAACATAAAAGTGGGAGGAATTTGAAATGGAATCAGTACTTATCATTGTGCTCGGTATTACAATTACAACGCTTGGGTGTGTGTGGATGGGCATATCCTACTCTAAAAAAGTACAGGGTTTGGAAAAGGGGGCGTCGCAACGTGATATAGAGGCACTGCAGCAGCAAGTAAGCCATATTCAAGAAGAGATGGTTACCCTCAAGAAGGAAGTTAAACGACTCATCAAGATTGCTAAAGGTGTTGATGAGTAAAGGAGGAAAAAGACATGCCGTTACTGATACTGCTTTTAATAGGGGTGGGATTCTTCTTTATCGTCAAATATATAGCTGTGATTACCACTGTTACGGCGATTATTATCAGCGGGATAACAGTAGTTGCGCTTGTAAGTACTTGGTTGGGGACATCGTATTCCTTGAAAAAATCAGGCTACCATCCGCGCAACGCGAAGCAAGCCTATCGTCAACTTGAATCGGGTGTGAACCAGATCGCAGGGGATTTAACCGAGATACGCTTGCAATTAGACGATATTGCCCCTTACTTGCGCGATATGGAATTTTTAAGGTACGCCCGACAGAATCGTAAAGCGGAGAATTAGCGTCGTAAAGTAGAAAAAGGTGAAATGTAGGCAGGACATGTCTTTGTCCTGCCTATTGCATGTACAAAAATATTTCTTGAAGTAATCTAAGCTGTTACAATGCCCTGTATTTTTTCGGTAGGGTTACCATAGCAGGGCATCTTTTGCAGAGGGCTTGTAGGGCATTCTCGAAAGCCTTTTTTTACCATCTGTAGTTTACGATTTAGGACGCTCGCCAACGAAAAACTAAATTTTTGCACGGAATGATTGAAAATGCTTTCGTTCACCATCTCTCTTGTAGGAGGGAACTCCGATTCCTGACCTCCTGTAGGAGGAAACTCCGATTCCCGAACCTGACCGCTAAAATTCTAAAAAGTCAACCATCGGTGAAATAGGACACCTTTCCCTTCAGGCTCAACGACTCGTAATAAAACTTTCCCATCGTTAAGAAAATCTATCGCCATGAAACCTGAATGCTGATGTGCAAACAGAGTATTGTCCCCAGACATCACTTCCGTCACTTTTCGGATCGCCGCGCTCCCACTCACGAGAAGATAATCGGTAACTTCGCCTTTCAAAACCTGGAGGGAATGTTCATGTCCAGAAACATAGATTAAGAGCGGTGGACCTTGCGGTGGCAATTTTCGCGTGGCAAATGCTCGATTCAACTGTGCTACCATATTTTTGTTGCGTGCGCCACTCATATCTTGATCGGATCTGTAGAGGTGCCATCGTCCGTATGGATACACAGAACCCACTATAGGTATCGGGATCCAGAGCCATCTTTTCATAAACCTGACAGGAAAGAGGTGTGCCTTCCAGTCATAGAAACCGCCATGTGAGCCGTAACTTTCCAGTGGATGGTGTCCGACAACGATCACGGGTAATTCGGTATCTAAGAGTGCCACGAGTTCTTCTATCACCTTTTCAGGTGCTTTTTTCGGTTTTTCATGTTGATGGAGCCACCACTGCGTATCCAGCACGATAAGTCGTACGACAGGGTTAGTTTTCGGGAGTTCAAGTGCAACAGGACCGGGTGAACCACCGGATGGCAGGAAATTCGATTCACCAGCGAGCGCGTTGTTAATAAATTCCTCCTGCGCGCGCACTGCGCTGTATCCTTCCGCTTTCCCTTTCGCCCAATCGTGGTTACCGGGTATAAAGAGCCCGTGGACACCTGTAGTTTTGATAACCGCGAGTTGGGGTGTAAGCCGATCCGATGCTTCATGTTTCTTGCGCGCTGTCATCCCTTCAGGATATATATTGTCCCCTAAAAAGACAATACTCGTGCTTGCGGCATCCTTCTCCGCCCATTCGCCGAGCGTTTTCAGGACAGGTTCATCCGGTTTCGGAAGTCCGCCATCACCCAGTAATAAAAGACGGTACTGAAGAGTACCTTCTGTTTTACGCGCATGTTTCGCGCTATCGGGTATATCAGGATGGTAATACGGCTTTGTATGACTACACCCTGCAATTGTCAGTTGCACTGCTTGAACGATACAACAGAGGAGAACAATATAGCGGGTGAAGTTGGGGCGTTGATAAAATTGCTTCATTTTTCCTAACGCTCCTATTGTCATTTGGAACATTCAAGTAGATAATGCTTTACTTGTTTATCCACCCTTGGATGCATTCAACAAGTTCTTCTCGCGGGACGATCTGTTGCTCTCTGCTTGCGAGATCTCGGATTGCAACTGTACCCGCCTCTACCTCATCGGAACCGAGGATGACCGCATACGGTATGCCTTTCGTATCGGCGTATTTTATCTGCGTGCTGAGCCGCGTCGAGCGACAATAAACCTCTGTACGGATGCCATCTTGGCGCAGAAGCGTCGCCAATTTGAGAGATTCCTGGACGAGTCCAGCATCGAAAACAGTGACTAACACCTGTGTCACCGTTTTACCTACAGTAGCGGGGAACATATCGAATTCTTCCATCACGTCAATAATCCGTTCAATGCCGAAACTGGTCCCAGTTGCCGGATAGCCTTGTTTGCTGAAACTACCGATGAGTTCATCGTATCTACCACCGCCGGTGATGCTTCCAATTTTCGGTTCCTCAACAACGGTTTCATAGATCGGACCGGTGTAGTATTCCAAGCCACGTACCATTGAAACGTTTATCCTATAGAACTCGTCCGGTACCCCGAGCGTTGTGAGATAGCCATTCAGTTCCTCTAATTCCGCAATTCCTTCTCTCGCTACTTCGGAATCGCCGAGTTGTTCACTGAGTGCGTTCAGCACTGTCGCCGTGTCGCCTTCAATCTGAAGCAGCGGAAGCAATTTCTCAATGACAGGTTCCGGAATCTGATTTGCCGCTAATTCGTCCCTGACCCCTGCAAGCCCAATTTTATCCAACTTATCGATGGATCGATAGAGCCCACCAAGTTGCGCGTCAGGCACGCCAGCGAATTGCCCGATGCCGGTGATTAATTTTCGGTCGTTGATATTAATCTCGAATTGCTCAAAACCGAGCCGAGTTAGCACCTGATAGATGAGAGTAACATTTTCAGCATCAGCGAGCATACTCTCGGTTCCTACCGTATCTGCATCGCACTGGAAGAATTGACGGTAACGTCCTTTTTGTGGGCGTTCCGCTCGCCAGACGGGATCGATTTGGTATCGCTTAAAAGGTTTTGGGAGTTGCGGATGCATAGCAACAACCCGGCAAAGCGGTACTGAAAGATCGTAACGGAGGGAAAGGTCCTCCCTTCCGCCGGCGTGTCCTGCCTGATAGATGAGTTTCTCAGCATCTGGTCCGTATTTGCCCGTGAGCACTTCAGACAATTCAAGGGCAGGTGTTTGCAAGGGTTCAAACCCAAATTCCTCAAACACGTCCCGAATCACATCTATAACATACTGTCTGCGAATCATCTGCTCAGGTAAAATGTCTCGCATCCCGCGCGGGACGCTCGGTTTAATTAAAGGGGTTGCCATAGGTTCCGCTCCTTAAATATGACCGCGGAGTGCCTGACTCCGCCGTCTCCGCAAACCTTTCTGGAGGGTCTGCTTGAGTTCTTCAATCTTCTCCCGCTTCCATGAATCCCTGAGTGCCTTTGGATTCGCAATGAGAGTAGATTCGGATTCGCGTAACAGTTCAATCACCTTGAGTGCATTCGCCTTGATTGTGCGCCGCGATGTAGTCGAATTGTCGATGATAGCATCGGCTTCTTCGGGGGGTTTCCCCTCAGTCGCACCAAAAGACAGCATAAGCGTGATAGGCGACTGGTAAGTGCCGACGGTATTAAGCCGCTTCCACGGTGTTAAAATCGCGGGGGCGACTCTGTTTTCCGTCTTTTCAAGGATATATTTCTCGGCGATGTTCAAGTATTCGGTAGATATGCGGATGTCTCTATCTGAGAGATTCACCAAATCATCGAACGTGTTGATGTCGGCTCGTTCTTCTCGAACCGCGAGGATGATATCGATATGTCCATATTCCAGAGGCAAGATTTCCTCAACATCCGCATCAGTTTCTTCGACCCAATCTTGGCCGGTAATCCCTACATCGTAGAAATCATCCATGCCGACGTAGACCGGTATCTCTTGCGGACGCGAAATTTTGATTTGAAATTCGCTATCATTGTGGAAAGTCGCGCGATAGGACCTATCGGTCGCGTTATAACCAGAGAGTTCGTAGCCGGCGCGCTGAAACATTTCAAGTGTGTCCCCCTGTAGGCTCCCTTTCGGTAAAAGTAGTTTCAGCGTCCTTTGTGGTTCCGTTTGCATTTTTTTAATTGTTGTCCTTTCCCTGATTTAACCTATGGTTAGATCAGCGATTTCTCATCGGATTTAGATGTCTAATGGTAAGTGTATTCCTTTCCAGTTTTTAGCAGGCGCGAAACATCTAAAGGAGATCGTCAACGGTGACTACTTCTGTGTCGCCAGTTTTGATTTGAATTCTGCACATCGGTTCATCCGGAACCAAACGGAGCAGATAATCGTAGTTTGCTTGGCTGGCATAATTCTGCTGTGCCTGCAGATCACGTTCCATCAAGTCTACCTCAATGTTCTTACCTGCTTTCCGCAGCGTTTCAGCAAGTCGCTGTGCTCCCGCAATGCCTTCGGGCGTTTCCGCGGCGATGAAGTAGTCTTTTCTCCCGCTAACAGTTGCCTTGTTTGTGTCAGTAAAGGCTTCTACAAGTGCGTCAAATTGAAACGCAAATCCAGCACCAGGTATTGATGAACCGCCGAAGGAGGCGATCAGGTTGTCATATCTCCCACCACCACAGAGCGGTAAACGTTTCTCAGACAATTCGATCTGAAAAACCGTACCGGTGTAGAAATCGAACCCGCGCGTGATACCCAAATTGATTTCAAAATCTGTAATACCGTAGTTTTCCAAACAGTCACAGAGAGCAAGCAGTTCTTGACGTGCTGCTTGTGCGGTATCGCCAAGACGCGTCTCCCACGCTGTCATGACAGTGTTCTTATCGCCACACACCTTTGAGACATCTATGCAACACTGCGCTATCTCTTCAGAAACATTAAAATAACGGTGCCATCTCGCCTTATAGGTCTCCTCAGCAATTATCGGTAGTTTCTCCGCCAAAGCAGGGGCAGTGCTTTCAGTTAATTCCTGAATCGAGACGGTCTCAATCTTGTAAGCACCTTGGTAGTCGGATCCCTGCAAACGGCGCAACATATTAAGCGCATCTCGTAGCGTTTCCAGATCCCAAAGTTCACTTTCGTTACGGAGGCTTACAAGGTGGTCGATATCCCAGATCATTTCTGCTTGGTCTTTTGGATCCAGCGCGCCCTGTTTGAAAATCTCGCGGAAGACACTTGTGTTGCCAATTCTTAACTTTGTATGTGAGACGTTGAGTTTCTCAAGGACTCGGATCGGAAGTGTAATAATTTCAGCATCTGCATGGGCAGAAACCGGTCCAATGAGTTCAACACCTGCTTGTCGGAATTCCCGCCTTACTTCGGCACCATCGGTAATCGGTTCCTGCCGGGCGCATTGCCCGATGTAGTAGAGTTTATATGGATAAGGAAGGTGTTTTAGGTCTCCATTAGCAATGAGTCTGCAGACAGGTGCAGTCAACTCAGGTCTCAGGGCATAATCCACCCGATCTGAACCGACGAACGTGAACATCTTGTGACGGATCTCTTCGCCGGATTGTGCGGATAAAAGTGCAAAGGATTCAAACAGTGGTGTCTGAACCTGTGCGTATCCATAGGTTTCAAAGGTTTCACGAACGATATTTTCAACGAAATTTCGCTGAACCATTTGCTCAGGTAAAAAATCGTTCGTCCCAGCAGGTTTATCAAACTTTTCCATGTTTTTTGTTCATGTACCCGAATGGTACACCTCCATCTATTGTTGTGTGAAAATTCCGATTTCAATTTTTGAGTTAAGGGACTTAAAGGCTTCAATCCTGTTGCGATCTTGGCAGAGACCCGTTTTTTTGACCATCAACTCGTCTTCCACATTATGATAAAGGCACGAGTTGATGATCAAAACGGAAAAAACGGAGCGAAAACTTTATAGTTAAAAAATCAAAAAAAAACCCAGTAAACAGTTGGCTCTTTTTCTCGCGCACCAACAATGCTGCGCGGAGGAGAGCGGCTCGTTTACCAGGGTCCAAACAAGTTAAACTTGCTTCGTATCAAAGATATTTATTCATTTTCCCCTCACCCGCTCTACTCAGAAGTGGACCGGATGATGGTGATGTATGTTAAATGTATGGGTGTTACACATTTTTTAACTTCGCTCGCAAGCCTAAACTTGCTATCAAAAAGTCAATGATTTTAATTGAGATTAATGATATTATACCATATTGAGGTACGGATGTCAAATTTTTTAGAACTCTCAGGGACATTTAATTTTCACGGTTTTCCTTAATTTACGGAGGGAGTCGCGAGCTGGAGCTCGCTCCTACAGGGATGTGTCGAGGAAATGAAGATTAAACCTATTTTCATCATCTCTATACTCGGTTTACTGCTATCGGTACTCCTATGCGGTATCTACTTCCAGTTCTCCTACTTTGAACCAGACACCGTCTCGTATCTATTCCAAGCAAAACTGTTCGCGGCGGGTAAACTCTCGGTGCCCACGCCCCCGGAACACGGGTTTTCCTCCTCTCCGCATATCAACGTTCTAAACGGTAAATGGTATTCAAAATACCCATTCGGAAACGCCTTGATGCTGATGTTCGGCGTATTTATCAGCGCGCCGTGGCTGATTCCTGCGCTCGCAACGGGGGGTGCGTTACTGCTTCTCTACCTTTTTGTGAAAGAGATATATGGAGACATCCATAACGGAATTGCACTCATCGCTGCGGTGCTCGCGCTCATTTCGCCAGCAACACTTGGGATGGGTTCTACGTGGTTCAGCGAACCGGTGAGTCGTTTCTATCTTTCGCTCTATCTCCTTACACTCCTGAAGACCCTGAATTGCAAAGACGATGCCTCTCTCCTTGTGCGGATCGGCTACCCACTTCTCTCAGGGTTTGCGTTGGGATACGCGTTCAATACACGCCCGCTCTCGGCGGTAGTCTTTGGCGTTGTCGGCGCGGGGTTAACAGTTTATCATCTGCTCACCCAATGGCAGCATCGACATGAAGCGGTGCGAGCGTTGCCTTCCACAATGAAACGGTTAGGATTCTTCTTTATTCCATTTGTTGTGATGCTTGGCGTATGTATGGCGTGGAACGCACACTTCACGGAAAGCCCGTTCATGTTCACACATACGGTCGCGCAGCCCTACGACAAAATCGGTTTCGGTGCTCGGACAGAAGGTTACGAACCCAATCTTGAACAGGCATTTATTTTTACACCCGCATGGGCGATCGAAAGGACCTGGCGGCATATCCTCCCCTGCATCAGTTTCAACGCGCTCGGTTGGGGGAGTTATCACCACAATTTGCTAAAGGATGTCGAATTGTCAGCGACCTGGCTCATTGCCTTTGTGCCGTTAATCCTGCCTTGGTGCCTGGTGTTTATGCCCTTCTTCCACCGCTCGCGCAACAGATACGATGTGTTCTGCATCGCCCTACTCGTCGGCAACTTGCTGCTTTACGCCTTCTTCTACTTTGAGGGTTCGACGTGGGGATTCACGCCTGTAAACGCCCGTTATTACACCGAATCGACATTTCTTGGGTTCATCCCGTTGGCAGCGCGCGGAATATTTATCCTCTATGAACGGTTCAAACCGTTCCAAAGGCGCGGGCTTGCAATTGGTGTCGGGATATGTTTTCTATTGCTCAGTGTCAACATCGTGTGGAGTTATGTCCGTATTGGGAGGGTGTACCAGAATTGGAGTTCTGTCTATCAGAAACTGCCTCCAATGGTAGCCGAGCGGGATATTCACAATGCCGTTGTTTTCGTGTCTAACCACCGAGGCGCGCCGATTGGGGATTATCCTTTTCAGAATCTCCAGGAAGCGGACATTGTCTATTTTAAACTCGGTCCCGCACCACGGTGGAAATTGACGAACAGCGATTGGCAAAACGTATATGCGCAATATTTCACTGGCAGGAACGCTTACCTATATGTACCGCGTGAAAACAGTCTTACACAATTAAAGTGAGGGTGGCTCATTATTAAATGATTTATGAACCACCCTCACTTAAAATAACAGTAGACACCTTGATAAGCTACATCACCTGTTCCAAAATCACAATGTCTCCAGGATTCCACGATTGGGCAATGATGTAAAGTTTGCCATCAATCTTACGGATCACTGCGCCATGCAGATGCTGGAAAGTCTCCACACCCAACTCCTCTTTTAACATAACAGTTGAAACGAGATTGTTTCCCTCCAGTATGTAGAGCGGCGCACCTTTCTCTTTATTCGGTCCAAAGAGAGACGCGACGACAGCATACCCTGCCTCGTAGTCAATGCTGCACGGAAATGAACCTTTAATAAGTGAAAGTGTTTCCAAGTAGGTGCCATCTGGGGAATAACGCTCAACTTCTGCATTCGCCCGATCGGAAGCATCCAATCGATTTGTTCCATAAGGCACTGTAATGTGATGTCCTGTACCGAATTGCCCCGGTTCATCACCTTTGCCGCCGAATGCCAACGGATACCAACTCGCCTCAAATGGATCAAGACTCGTGAGTTTCGCCCCCAAAATATAATCTAAATCAGAATAACCGGTCGTAACGTAAAGCATTCCATCGACATGTGTTATGCCGGTAGGCACAAATTTACCACCCTCACTGAAATAGGTGTTGACCGCCTGATGCTCGAAATCGGTCATTGCGTCGGGTGCTTCCAGCGTATGGACGAGTTTTCCATCCATCGTCGTCGTGAAAATCTTGCCGACATCGTTCGCGGGGAAAGAGAGGTAAGGTGTCCCGGCAGATGTCGTCCAGGCGGTTGTGTAGTGCGCATTGGCTTTTTTCAATGCAGGAGGAGTTTCGATCAGCCGCGTGGTTTTCAGATCTGCACTGATTTGGATGATACCAACCTCTGGCAGTGCGAAATAGGTTTCCCCTTTCCCTTCCCGTCGGTCTACGTCAAACCCACCGTGCGCCTTGTCAATTGCGGCGACGACTTCTGGGGGAAAATGGTCGCGCATATAAAGGACCTTGAACTTAAGCGCGCCCTGCCCGCTGGTAAGTTTCATGTCAGATGCTTCATGGTGCGCTACAAACTGGAAATCTCCTGTTCCTGCTGCGGGATGTTCTGTTACATGTGCACAAACGTGCCCAACTATTATAAAGGTAACGGCGAAAATTAAAAAGACAACCTGTTTCATTTTGAATCTCCTCTCTATGCTTGTATCATCACTCGGAACTTTTTGGTAAACTCGCAACTGCGTTTGATACTCGCTACATCTTCCATTTTGTACTGGACAACGAGCGGACCTGAAAAACCTATCTCCTTCAAGCCTTGCGCAAACGTCTCAAAATCGAAAACGCCACCACCGGGTTCACCGCGGTTACTCCCCGAAACATGTACATCACCGAGGCATGCCTTCATCGCGTGCGCCGCCGTGTGCGGTTCAGCCCCATCGTTGAAAAGATGATACGTATCACACGTCAGATAGACCTGCAGACCTGTCCCCTCAACGAATGCGACCCCTTCGCGATAGTTATCAAGCGGACACCCTTTCTCAAACTCAAGCGCAATCTTTATTCCATTTTCATTGCAAGCGGGTATCATCTGAGATAGGTTGTCGGCGAGTACATCCAAGGACTCCTGTCGCGATACATTTTCTACTGGGTTCACCCATACCCCGATGATCTCCGCATTAAATCGACGGGCGACTTTGAGGACGATCTCAAAGTGCTGTAATGCTTCACCTTTTGGCGCAGCTTGCAAGCCAAAACTTGCTGTTAAAAGGCGGTCAGGCGTTGTCAAGATATGATTGCCGAAACCGATCGTTGGCGCAACGAGATTATGTTTTTCAGCAAGACTCACTGCGTCATCTATCTCCGCAGTCGAGAGTTCACCGAGAAAACCGGAGTTCACGGGGATATTGATACCTTCGTAGCCTGCCTCGGCGACGAGGTCAAAAATCTCGGCACGCGTGAATTTGCCTAATGTGCCAGCATACGGGTCGTAACAGATAGTTAACATTTTTCCTCTCTTGAATCAGTCTCTTTTGATAAAGGGTCTTCTTTCGTCAGTTCACCATTCGGGAGTTCATAGTAGAGGTGTCCGTTGAAATCATACACGTTCGGAATCCCTTTTTTACGATTCTCCTCTTGCGCTCTTTTAACAGCGCGATTGCCGATTCGCAAGAATTCAAGTGCCCTTTTATAAATATTCGGGGAATTTAATTCGTCTTGATGCATTATGCACCTCCATTGCGAATGTCTCGCATAAACAGTTCAAAGTAATCTTCATTTATTACCGTAACCTGATTGTCTGTACCGATAGCGACTTCCTGAAAATGCTCAACAGAATTGTAAAACAGATGCCATTCATCCACCAGATCCCTATAGATATACCAAAAATTGTGCTTGCTCCGATAAAACCGACGTACAATGTCTTCTGTTGGCACATGGTGCCCACCCGCACTCACTCTATTTCGTACTCGGGCAACGCATGTCTCAGGGGATTTGAGAAAAATGAAGACGATCGCGACTGTATATCCAGAGCGTTTTAGTTGAGAGATAATTCTTGCAAAGCCTTTACCCGCAAGCGTCACCTCCACGACGAAATCTTTCTCCGCTTCAATGAGACCACGAATTTCTTTTATAAAGAGCCGACCCGCTTGAATTTTGACGCTGTCCAAATCCGCTGGATCGGATACCAGTCTTTCGGCGATTGCATCGGCACTGATATATTCAGAAATCTCTGAATCCCGAAGATACTCACGAGCGAATGTCGTTTTGCCGGACCCGTTTGGATCCGCTACGACTATCACATTTTTCGACAAAGTTTACCTTTCTAACTTCGGTGCGGTGTTTTTGCTTGGGTGTCTCCCCTAGGAAACCGCGCCTACCGCAGGCTGGATTACTTTTTGTTCAGACAGCACTGCTTATATTTCCGTCCGCTACCGCACGGACACGGCGAGTTCCGCCCGACTTTCTCTGATCCTGTTGAGGCACTGGCACCTATTTTCTCCTGCTGACGTTGGCGCAAGATAGGCATGATACTGTTCGCAGGCTGTCCCGCCTGTAGTGCGGAAGCCATCATCTTCATCGGTTCGTCAATATGATTGAAAAATTGCTTATAGCCAGCGCAGAGGTAGTTCAAGCCGTCTTCACCGGTAGGTGTTTTGATAAATCGGTTCTTTGGACAGCCGCCATTGCAGACGAACTTCACTTCGCAACTCCGGCAGTATTCGGGAAGCGTATCCCGCTTATCCGTTCCGAATTTACGTTGGAACGTTGAATCCACCATCTCAGCGATAGTGGTATCCGCAATGTTTCCGACGTGATAATCAGATGTAACGAAATGGTCGCAAGAGTAGAGATCACCATTATGCTCGATTGCGAGCGCATCACCGCAGGTTTCATTGAATATGCAGAGGCTCGGTGTATAGCCCGACCACGCCTCTAATGCTATATCGAAAATCTGGACGAAAATCTTCCCGATGTCGTTCACGACCCATTCATCGAAAATGGTACAAAGGAATTTGCCGTACTGCCGCGCTGTGACGGAACGCGGGGACACATTCTTTCCACCGAAATTCTCAACCGCTGGAATAAACTGCATAAACTCTGTGCCAAGCTCTTTGAAGTAGTTATAGACCTCCATCGGATACTCAGCGTTATGTTTATTGACAACACAAAGCACATTGTAATCGACCTTGTGCTCCTGCAAGACACGCAGCCCGCGAATTACCTGTTCAGAGGATGGCCTACCGCGTTTGTCGTAGCGGTATTTATCGTGGGTTTCCGGCGGTCCGTCGATACTTACCCCGATTAAGAATTTGTTCCGCTTGAAAAACTCCGCCCATTCATCGTCGAGGAGCGTGGCATTCGTCTGAAACGAATTCTGAATCTGCATACCGGGACGTCTATATTTCTGCTGGTACCTGACTGCCTGTCGGAAGAAATCCACACCCATCAACGTGGGTTCGCCGCCTTGCCACGCGAACGTGACTTCATTGACATCCTGCGCGTCAATATATTGCTTAACGTAGTTCTCCAAAATTTCGTCGGTCATGCGGAAAGAACGCGTTTCGGGATAGAGCTTCTCTTTATCAAGATAGAAGCAGTACTCGCAATCCAAATTGCATATCGGCCCGATCGGCTTCGTCATTACATGAAATGCGCGCGGTGTGTTATGTTGAACCATTTAATTGTCCTCTTTTCACCTTAACCTTGTAGCATAGCCTCCAGAGTTATTTTAAAGTGTAGCACATTTCACGTGAATCTACAAGAAAATTTGTTATCTCCAAATTTAGGCGGGTTGTTCTCTTCTTTCCGGCAGAAAAAGCATCTGCCAAAAAAGAGATTAATGTGATATAATACTTTATATAGAAGGGATACAGGAAAACCTGTTTACCTGACATTGCAAGTTAAGGCTTTGTGCCCGACAAGATTTTGGGCATTTCGCATTTCATGGAGGAGTTCAAATGAAACTATTGTATATAGGTATTGCCTTGCTTTTATGTCTTTGCGCCGTTTCATGGGCATTAGAAGAAGACGATCCAGCAATCGTTGGGGTCTGGCTTTTTGAAGGCGATGTTAAAGATGCGTCAGACAACGGCAATGATGGAAAGGTTGTCGGAAATTTTAAGTTCGAAGACGGTAAATTTGGTAAGGCAGTCGTTGCTGCTGGAGGCGGTAGCATCGATGTCGCAGATTCAAAAAGCCTCCAGAGCGTATCAGATGAATTGACAGTTGCTGCTTGGTTCCGAGTCGATGCCGACTCAGACACCGGCGTGAGGAAAAATAGTGCCTACCTGCTGGAGGATCAGTCCGCTGGTGAACCAATCCCTGACGGTTTTTCCTTCAGAGTCTGGACCACCAACGGTATTACGCCCGGATTCTACGGGAAAACAGAACTTGAACAAAAGAAGTGGTATCATGTCGCAGGAACGTACGACGGCACTAATGTCGAGATGTACATTGATGGCGAACCCGAGAGTAAAAAAGGTGCATTGTCAGCCGACAAGGCAGACTGGAAACCGGAGTGGGATGGCAAAGTTACCCCAGGTGATACCTTACAACTTAAATTTGGTCCAGAGTCGTTTACCGGTGGCATTGATGAGATTGTCATTCTCAGTCGCGCCCTTGAGGCGGATGAGATTGCGCAGCTACTGAATGGATGGGACGAGGCTTTCGCCGTTGAACCAGAGGGCAAATTGGCAACGACATGGGCAAGAGTGAAGGCAACTCGATGAGCTGACGGTGAAAAAGCGAATTAAGAGGAAGGCGATCCTACGCATGTTGGATAAATCAACAGGCATTGGAGAGGTGTTTACCCCACTGAAATGGGCGAAATGGCTTATCAATCGGTGGGGTATTTTCGATGCATGGATTGATGGGGCGCATATCTGTGATCCAACAGCAGGAAAAGGATCCTTCGTGCTCGCGCTATTGGACATCGCACGTCGTAGAGGTATCCCTATCACTCCGGAGCGCTTATCGCGCTTAACGCTCATCGAGATGAACGCTGCATATCTGGCGTGGTTTAGAAAAAACGTCAAACAAGAGTTCGGTGTTGATTTTCCAGCATCCCAACTCCTCTGCCAAGATGTGATTATAGAGTCGCACGCTGGAAAGTATGACATTCTTATCGGAAACCCGCCGTGGGTGAATTTTGGGGATCTGCCATCGGATTACAAAACGCGTTTAAAGCCTTTTTTTCTCGCAGAAGGACTGGCACCAGACAGACAGCAATTGCTTTTAGGTTCCTCTCGTATTGACATCGCGGCACTCGTTTTAAAGATCGTTCTTGGTAAATTGCTAAAAAAGAGTGGGGTTGGGTATTTCTACCTCCCGCTTTCCCTCTTTTTCGGTGATGGCGCGCATGAGGGTTTTAGAAATTATAGTGCAAATCAGCGCGATTTCGCTGTAGATACGGTCTATGAATTCACATCGACCAAAGTGTTTGAACGGGTCAACACATCATACTGTTGCGCTAAATTTCGGTGCGATACGCGCCAGACCTTTCCTGTTCCGTATTTCAGAGAATTGGACGGAGAATGGATTGAACACAAGGCGGTCCCGCTGAAAGATTCTGCAGATCCGTGGCGGGTCGTGCGTAACCTCGACGAACTGAATACAGGCACAACCTTTAACATTAACTTGTCGCCGACACAAACACCGCGACAGGGTGTGAATACATGCGGTGCCAACAGCGTTTTTATCTTTCAAGACAAGCCTACTCACCTTCCAGGAGCATTCCTATATCCACTCGCGACAAAGGAGATTTGGCGACAAGACGCATCGTTCCCTCATAAATGGGTACTTCTACCGTATCATCAGCAAACGGGGAAACCGCTCACGCAACATCAGATTGAAGGGCATACCTGCTTAAAAGAATATCTCCACAGTGCTGAAGAAATGCTACGATCTCGGAAAGGAACGCTTCTCCGAGCGGCTATTGATAGAGGATACTGGTGGGGACTGCTCGGTGTTGGCACCTATTCGTTTGCACCGTTCAAAGTCATGTGGGAGGCGTATGGGAAAAGTCGGTTTAACCCGATTGTCCTGAGTTGCGTAGATGGACAGGCGTGGCAGGGCAACCAATCGATGCATGCGTTTATCCCGTGCTGGTCTGAAGATGCCGCACACAGGATTAAGAATGCGCTTGAGAATCCCGAAATTCCGATACTATTACGGCAGCTCAATGGCGCGGGAAAATGCAATTGGGCGCAACCGGGTAAAATTAAAAAGATCCTATTTCATGGATAACCAGATTCTGTAAGACAATTTAGATTCAAACATAACTATGACACAAAAAACAGGGTTCGCCTATCATCCAGACTATCTTAACCACGACACCGGTCCGAACCACCCCGAACGACCAGATCGGCTACGCGCGAGTTTAGCGGCACTTCAGGAAAGCGAAGTCTGGGAACAATTACACCCCATCAAGCCGACACCCGCAAGTGTAGCACAACTCTGCTACGCGCACGAACCAACCTACCCTGAACACATCCAGCACTACTGCGAACGAGAATTGCTTCTCACCTACGACACACCTGTCGTGAAGGCTTCGTTTGATATAGCAAAACTTTCCACGGGTGGGGTGCTGCGTGTCGCGGATGCAGTCGTAACGGGAGCAGTGAAAAACGCCTTCGCTATGGTACGTCCACCCGGACACCATGCGACACAAAACCAGAGCATGGGATTTTGCTTGTTCAACAATGTAGCGATTGCTGCTCGTTATCTTCAACGGGAACACGGTATCGGGAAGGTCGCGATTGTGGACTGGGATGTCCATCACGGGAACGGCACACAAGACATTTTCTATGAAGATAGTTCCGTCTTCTTTTTTTCTATCCACCAGTCGCCGCTTTACCCCGGCACGGGTTCAAGCTATGAACGTGGGAGCGGAAAAGCACGTGGCACAACACTGAACATGCCGATGCCGGCGGGGAGCGGTGATAGTGAATACATTGCGACCTTTACGGATGTTCTCATCCCTGCCTTAAAAGATTTCTCGCCTGAAGTCATATTAATTTCAGCAGGATTCGATGCGCATTACCTCGACCCGCTCGCCGGGGCTGAACTCACGGCAAACGGATTTTCCACACTAACGAACCTAATTCTTGAATTTGCCGAGGAGACTGCATCGGGTCGCGTTGTCTCTGCGTTGGAAGGTGGTTATAGTTTAGAAGGGGTATCTGAGTCCGTTGTAGCACATGTGGAACGGTTGGTTAAGGGATAGTTTACGGAATTATGGGTTTCTTTCCAACGTGAATCGAAACGATACCGAATGTTTTTCGATAGAACTGTACATCTGTCAGTCCGCACTGCTCCATAACCGCTTTCAGTGCATCGCAATTCGGGAACTTCATGACGGAACGCGGAAGATACCCGTAGGCGTCGTCCTCGTTTCGGGAAATAAGGTTCCCAACAAAAGGTAGGATCTTGGTGAAGTAGAAATAGTAGAGACTCCGAAATAGCGGATTCACGGGCTGCGTAAACTCCAAAATAGCGACCCTACCTCCGGGTGCCGCAACGCGCGCCATCTCGCGTATCCCCATCTCCAAATCTGAAACATTTCGGATACCGAAACCGACAGAGACAACGTCAAAGGTATCGTCTGAAAACGGAAGGGTGAGTGTGTCTGCTGCCAGAAAACGTGTGCCCGCACCCCGGTTCCGCCGTTCCACCTTCTGATCGCCGATAACCAGCATCTCAAAGCAGAAGTCTGAAGCGATCACAAAACCTTCCGTCCCAATTTTATCAGCATACGCAAGGGCGAGTTCCCCCGTACCGGTGCAGACATCCAGCACCTTACTATCTAAGTCAACACCGCTTGCCTTGACCGTTTCGCGCCGCCAGGCACCGTCGCGTTTGAGACTTAAAAGGGCATTGAGGAGGTCGTAGTGGCGCGCGATGGCTGAAAACAGATTCTTTATCCGATGAGCATGCATAGTCTTGATTGTCTATCTACATTCGCAATTCTGCACCCAACTCCCGATTGAGGCATTTGACAACTTCGTCGTGAAGGGCATTGACCGCTTTATCTGTCAACGTTTCGGTTGCAGAATGATAGGTGATCGTATAGGCGAGACTCTTCTTACCTTCGGGAACCTGTTCACCTTCATAGACATCAAACAGACGAACCGAGTCTACAGAGTCTCCACCCGTCGTATAGATAAGCTCTGTCGGCATATCTGACAGTGTCTCCTTATCTACGACTATCGCAAGGTCGCGCGCGACCTTTGGGTAGATAGAAATCGGTTCAAAGCGTTTGGCAAATGTAGCCGCATCCGCTAAACCTTCAAGATCAAACTCAAAGAGGTACGCCTTATACGGTAAATCGTAATTTTCGAGAACCTCTGGATGTACCTCTCCGAAGACACCGATCCGTCTATCGCCCAACAGCACTTCTGCGTTTCTACCCGGATGGAAGGTGGGAGCGTCCGTCTTCTGTAGCGTCCAATCAACAACGCCGCATACCTCAAGCATCCCTTCTACAAGTCCTTTGATGTCAAAGAAATCTGGATGTCGGTACGGATCGCTATAGACCCCTTCCCCAATCTGCCCAGCAAGAACGCCCGTAACGCGTTCCGGTTCTTTCTCTTCACCATCGTGGACGAATACACCTCCGATTTCAAAGAGCGCAATAGTGTCTATCTGGTGATTACGGTTATGCTGTGCGTTTTCGAGCAGCCCCGGGGTTAGTGTTGTGCGTAGCACTGACATCTCTGGACTCAGCGGGTTGCGGAGTTGTAAGGTGTTACGAAGCGGATCATCTACATTCAACCGGATCTTATCAAAACAATTGGGGTCGCAAAAACTATAGTTCACCGCTTCCATCATTCCAGCCGCGAGGAGAAAATGTTTGATACGCCTGCGGGCTTCTGTCCTCGGGGTCGGTGCCGGTACAGGAATATCGCCCTTGGGCAATGTTGTCGGGATATTGTCGTAGCCGTAGACGCGCGCGATTTCCTCAATGAGGTCGATTTCGCGGGTAACGTCAGACCTGAACGTCGGCACCACGACTTGATAGACCTTTCCGGTAATGTCCACGTCGAAACCGAGACGATCTAAAATCTGCACCATCTCCGCTGTTTCGATTGTTGTCCCTAATACGAAATTGACGCGTTCGGGACGGAGTTGAATTTCGGTCAAGGACTGCTGCCCGGGATAGACATCAACGATGCCGTCACAGATGGTGCCACCTGTCAATTCGGCGATGAGTTGTGCTGCACGGTCCAGGGCAGCGAGGACTGCACCCGGGTCGGCACCACGCTCAAATCTGTAGGAGGCTTCCGTACTGATTCCCAACGCCTTTGCGGTAGCACGAATGCTTAATGGATTGAAATAGGCACTCTCCAATAGGACATCACAGGTCGTTTCCGTGATTTCCGAATCGTAGCCACCCATAATTCCAGCGAGTGCAACAGGTTTTTCGGCATCCGCGATGACGAGCATATCGGATGTGAGTTCGCGCGCAACTTCGTCGAGAGTTGTTATGTGTTCATTGTCCCTCGCGCGGCGAACAACAATACGGTTTTTTGCGAGCTTGTGATAATCAAAGGCGTGGAGCGGTTGTCCATATTCCATTAGGACGAAGTTAGTGACATCGACAATGTTGTTAATAACGCCTATACCAACGGATTCAAGTCGCTGTTGCAACCATACTGGGGATTCCGCCACTTTAACACCTTGAATGACGCGTGCGGCGTAACGCGGGCAAAGATCTGGCGCATCGATCGTAACAGACGTTAGGTCTCGGATGTTGATGCCACTTTCCTGCAGGTCGACAGTAGGTAGTTTTAAAGGATTTCCGGTTTCCGCTCGGATTTCGCGAGCAACACCGATCAGGCTGAGGCAATCGGGACGGTTGGGTGTAATCTCCAGTTCAAACACGACATCGTCCAATCCGAGAGCCTCTGAGAGAGGTGTCCCAAGAGGTATATCCGTCGATAATTCCATCAAACCGGCGGCATCGCCAGAGAGCCCTAACTCCTTTTCAGAGCAGAGCATCCCTTGCGAAGTCTCGCCGCGCAGTTTTGCGCGCTTGATCGTCAAACCGACAGGTAATGTTGCACCGATTGTAGCGACAGGCGCGAGCATTCCCTCTCGGGCATTCGGGGCACCGCAGACAATCTGAAGCTCCTCAGTCTCACCGGTATCTACCTGACACAGAACAAGTTTATCAGCGTTTGGGTGCGGTCGGATTGAGGTAACGCTACCGACAATCACACCTTCAAGCTCGGTTCCGAGATGCTTGACGGATTCAACCTCAACACCTAACATCGTCAACCGATCAGCGAGTTCGCTTGGAGAAAATTCAAAATCGATGTAGGCTTTAAGCCAATTTAGGGTCACGTTCATCAAATTTTTTCGGTCTGGAAACCCCCGATTTTAATAGGGGAGGAAAACCGTCCTCTTTTTTCTTCATACAAAGTGTATAATAGTTTTATCCTGTCGGCGAGCATGTTCCAATTCGGATTCTTCAAGGCATTTCCATCAAACGGATTACCGAGAGACGGAACGGCTTCCACAGAAAATGTGCTGAAAAGTATCGCAAAGCCGATACACAATAAAGTAGCTCCTTACTTCATATTTTGTTTCCATAAAAGAACTGGCGGCATTGTAGCCGCCAGCGATTCGTAGAAGTTGTGAATAGCGTTTGCTACTATTCTTGTCCTTTCAGTTCACCCCATGTGACAGCGAGCCGGTCACGCGGGTCAACCGGAGTTGCCGGACTTGACGCTTCTCGGAAGTAGTCAAAAGTGACAGTCATCTTACCCGCACCTTCGCCTTCGCAGATGCCGACGTAGATGCCAACCTCAAGCGGTTCTTCGAGTTCGTTAGTCGCTTTACTCACCGAGACCCAGTCGCCTTCTGCATTCGGCTTGAACCATGACTCGTATTCGTCGCCATCGCGTTTGATACGCAGTTCAAGCGGAATAACACCTTGATCTGGGTTGTAATCGGGTTGTGTGCCGACATACGGCGCGGCATCATTTTCACGACGCTGGTACTGGAGCACCGCATTGTTGTTTTGGGCAGCACCACGACCCCACAACTTCAAGGTCACCCACTGGCCATCGCGGTCCTGGTGATCCTTTGTTGTTGCAGAATACACGACAATGCCAGCGACAGTGCAAGCATCCGCGTAGTCAACAACCATTGATGTTTCAATGTCAAACTGATCCATATCTGTGACTTGATAGAAACGTGTAGAGGTGTCGGCACCCCACAAATTCTGGTCGAAACCTGCTTCGGCAACGAGCAGCCCGTCCTTTAGTTCCCATGGACTTTTATCGCCATCCTTGACCTGCCAGAAGGATTGAAGGTCTTGACTGGTTCCACTGAATTCATCGCTCATCAAGGTTTGCGAGAAAACGCCGGGGATGAGACATACAGATAAAATCAGAATTGCAACTATGCAAGTAGTCTGTTTCATTAAGATATCCTTTCTATTTTTTTGCGTACAGGACGATATTTGTTGGTATCCAGAGAGGTTCTTTTTCCTCTCAGATGACTTTTGGTTCGTCCGTACAGATGATTAACTCTAAATATATTAACACATTGATTGGAAAAAAATCAACTTTTTTCGGGCAGTTTCGTAATTAACTTCTAAAGTTTGGAAAATTTGTGTATTTGTGTACTACCTATTGCTACGTCAATCGTTAAATTGTGAATGAAATTGTTTAAACCTTGATTCCATTGTTCCGAGCAACGTTTCCTCTTGTGGGAGCAAGCTCCAACTCGCAACGGTTGCATCACAAAATTTAGATGGACAAAGCACTATACATACTTGTCACCAATGCGTGCCAACTCTCGTTAAAAACCTGAATGAATATTCGGTTGTTTCGTTACTTCAGCGAAAAACTCGTGGAGAAGATTCTTGGTGTTTAGTAGAAAGCAGGGCATTTAGTTTTAAAAATTTATCGGATCGGCTGGAGTTTGAGTACCCTTTTCGATGCCCGGAGCGGTTACAAACCGCTCCTACCGGGTCGGGTCACCCGAAAACGTCGTAAAAAATGGAAAACTAAATAGCCCTAAAAAAAAAGCAGATCTCCTTGCAATTCGTGCTAAGAATATGTTAAAATGCAGAATTGGTACAAAATGCAGTCTGAATTACAAGTTATGTCCTTTAGGAGTTAGTTTATGAAGGTAGGTATTCGGGACGGGATGTTGCCCGTTTCTTTTGAAGAATCGTTTCAGAAGGCGAAAGAGATCGGGTTTGATGGTGTCGAGGTTTGCATGGGAGCCAACTACCGTGAACATCCACTCTGGCAGGATGGCGGGATTGATAAGGTGAACAGTTTGGCAGAAGCCGCTGGCATTGAGGTATCTTCACTGTCGCCGGGCGGCTTCACTGCGTATTCATTTATGCATCCGACCGATAGCACACGGACCGAAGGAATTGCAAAATTGCAATATCTGGCAGAGACGTGTCCGCAACTCGGAGTGAAGGTGATTCTGGTACCGTTTTTCGGGAATGGTAAGATCGAGGATGAGCACATCAGCGCATCACGGTTTCTTGATGGGTTGAAAGCAGCTGCTGAAACCGCTGAGAAACATGGTGTTTTCCTTGCTATTGAATCAACTTTAAGTGCGGAGCAGCATCAACAAATCATTGATAACGTCGGTTCGTCAGCCGTCGGGGTTTATTACGATATGGGGAACGCCACAGGATTCGGCTACGATTCACCGTCTGAAATTCGGAATTTGGGCGGGGCAATCACACAGATGCACATCAAGGACACCGGCGGCAATCACGCTGGTGAAGGCGATGTTGACTTTCCAGCTGTCTTTGATGCTGTCCATGCCGTTGGATACGATAGTTGGTTTGTACTGGAAACACCCGGTAAAGATGATCCAATTGCGTCCGCAGCAAAAAACCTCGGCTTTGTAAGAAATAGTTTTTGAGGCAGGGACAGGGTGACATTCGTTATTAGAAATTTATGCACTTCAATATTGGAACCCGTCTCATGATGGAGGAGTCGGCATGAACAGCCCAAAAACGATAGCCCCGCGCTCCGAAAGTAAGAAGTTACTCTCCCTACCGACGCGGCAAGCGGAGCAACTCTTTCGAAGTTACGAGAAGCAGCAGCAGTTGGATATTCTGAACGAAACTCGTAATCCGAAGTCTCGAGAGAAACTCTATTATCTCGTACCCGATTGCACCGAGCTCATCCAAGAAAGTCCTACCGAAGATGTACTCCAAGTCTTGGACACGATGCTCGGCACAGGATTCGCTTCAGCCCTATTGCCATGTCTCTCAAATGAGCAATTTGAGGAACTACTGGACATTGCTGTCTGGCGCGATGGCAAACTCGATGAAGCGTCATTGGACCTCTGGCTTTTTGAACTTTCTGAATGTAAACGAGACGATCTTGGACGGTTTCTCAGAGAACTTGATGTCCGTTTGTTGGCAGCACTTCTCCACGGTCGTGTCACACTTCAGGATGAACACAGTGGGATGCTTCTTGAAGCTGGGTATCTTGATCCAAGTTCACCAGCAATTGACTATGTAGACGAACGCGCTCGGGCGATTTGTAATGCTATTTGGGAAGCAGATGATGAGGTTTTTAGAACGTTTATCAAGGAACTCTTCGTAATTGATACCGAAGCAGATGTTGAAACTGAACTTGCCGCTGTTTTCGATGCTGTACAGGCTGACAGATCTGAACGTGTCGCAGCGCGTGATAAAGAAGCCGGTATTGATGTCACTGAAGCTGACCTCATAGAGAAGGTCGACTTAGAGTCGCTTACATTTAATGACGATGAGGACGACTATGACGAAGATGAATAGATTTTCTCTCGTCGCCGGGGCGCAACTTGACGGACGACTTTTTCTCGCGCAAGCCTTAGCGCACGGAGACACCTTCGGTGGAATTTCTCGTGAACAGGCGGATGCGCTCTATCAAAGTATAGCCGCTATTGCCCACAAACTCATTACAATGAAGACGTCAGACCTCTCCGATCAATCCGGGCTACGGACGCAGATTCAGACTGCTTTCACGCTCACCAGTCTTGGGTTGGAGTATGGCAGCAAGGGCGATTTTGACAAAGCGGTTCGACTACTCTGTAAAAACCGAGTCGTCAAATTTTTCCAAGTCGGGAACACACTGACAGAAAAATTGTTAGACAGAGCGCGCCATCTTTTAGAACACGGTGTAATTCTACCTCCTGATAGGGATGAGGAACGTGTTCTCGGTGCTACCTATACTGACCTTGAAACAGAAGGTATTCAGATTTATACGCAGGCGGAACTTGAATTCTTAAAGGCGTTGCTGACTTACAGAACCACTATTCGATCACTTCAAATAACTATCAGAGATGCGGATGTCCCAAGAACACTTATCCATTTGGCTGAGGTCAATATGATTGACCAGCAGTTGGCATGCATCGAGAATCGCTGCCACTACGTAAAAGCCTTACCGCTGGATAATCTGTTCGCACTGGATCCGCCACTCAGTATCTTCCCCAACCCTATTGAACACCTCACACTCGGATTGATAGTTAATCTTGTACTCTATCGCCAAGTAGATTTTCAATTAGATGCCGACACACGGCAGGATTTCTACAAGTTGGCTTATGTGGATGGTGAGATTCGGCAATCACTCCGGCAACAGTTACTTGATTGGATAGCGCAGTATCTCGAACAAGCGCACCAGCCTGAACCTGTGAAGGCGTATGCTGTCTCGTATTGGGATGATTGTCTCCGAATGGAAGGAAAGAAAGTTTCGGCTGGATAGTATCAGCGATCTGCCAATCCTTTCTTTGCGTCCGCAATTGCTTTGCGGGCTTGTGGGGTGCCGATATCATTCAAGGCGCGTTCTGCCATACGGCGGAGGTCAGAGTTAGGCGAATTCAGTGCCACAATGAGCGGTTCAATCGCAGGCGTACCTATTGTAGCCAAGGCGCGCACAACAAGACGACGGACGTTCCATTCCGGATCTGTAAGTGTGTTGATGAGCGCAGGCAAAATTGTGTCAAGCGGTATGCCAATTTCACCTAACGCATAAGCGGCATTCAAGCGTATCTCCGCTGCGTCTGCTGTTAAAGCATCGATAAGATATGGCACGGCAGGTTTACCTACATTTTGTAGGGCAACAGAGCCGACAACGCGGATGTTTTCATCGGGATCTGTGAGCACAGAGATGAGTGCAGGCACAATGCGGGCAGCAGGGGTTTTGATTTCGCTGAGCGTCCACACCGACATCTCGCGAATCCGCGGATTTTCATCGGATAACCCGTGGATTAGCGCATCGACCGCCTCAGGTCCCAGTTTGACTAAGGCTTTGAAGGCTTCGGTGCGACGCGCAGCCGCTCTGTCACCAAGTTGGTTGACAAGCGTTTTTATCTGTTGTTCCTGTGACTGGCATGCTATCAGACACAGAAAAATGGGAAGTAGAAAGAAATGTTTCATCGGTTTATGAGTATAGCATAGTTTTCGGATTTTTGCAAGTTGCTGTTCTTGAAAACTTAGAGGCATTCAGTTCTTCTGTAGGAGAGGGAAACACCCAAGCAAAAACACTCCGATCCCTGGGGGAACACCCTATCAAAAACACACATCTTTGTAAGAGCGCGATCCAACTCGCGGCTCCCTCCGCAAATCAAGAAAAATCTCGAAAACTATGGACAAGATTTGAAACCTCACCAGCGAATTCAAGTTACATTATTACAAGTTACGTTAGTAAAGGAGAGTCACGGAGTTCGCCCCATCGCGAAAACCGTCAATAGAACAATGAAATTAGAGACAGCGACGTTTGGAGCAGGTTGTTTTTGGTGTGTTGAGGCAGTCTTTCTGCAGGTGGAAGGTGTTCACAAGGTCGTCTCAGGGTACACCGGGGGCACCACTGTCAATCCAACATATCAAGCAGTGTGTATGGGCATGACGGGCCACGCCGAAGTAATTCAGATTCAGTTCGATCCAGACGTTATTTCTTATGAAGAGTTATTGGAAGTTTTTTGGCACACGCATGATGCAACAACCTTAAATCAGCAGGGTGCTGATGTCGGTACCCAATACCGTTCAGCGATTTTCTATCACACGGAAGCACAACAACGTATCGCGGAAAAATCTAAAGCCGAGATGGACGTATCCGATATGTGGGACGCTCCGATTGTCACGGAGATCATCCCGATTGATGTCTTCTATCCTGCCGAAGATTACCACCAAGACTATTTTCAATTGAATCCAAACCAGCCGTACTGCCAGTTTGTGATTCACCCAAAGATGCAAAAGTTCACAAAGGATTTTAAGGACAAACTTAAAAATGATTAATAGACGTGTTTTGGAAGCGTACACTGCAATCTATGCGAGAGTGCTAATGTTAAAGCTTGCAAACAACCCGCGACAACCGTTCCGGCTAAGTGTTCTCGCTATTATCTTTTGTTTCAGTGCTGGGAGTGTGAGTGCCCAAGAGTCAGCATCGCCGGTTGCTGTGCCGGTTGCGACAGCGCGACGTGGGACGATTGTTTCCACAAAGCAGTACACCGGACATTTACAACCGCACATTGAGGTGAAGGTATTTGCCAATGTTCCGGGGAAGATTGTTGCCCTGAACGCGACCGTTGGGCAAAGTGTGGCGAAAGGTGATGTGCTTGCAGAGACGAATTCAAGAGAAGCCACACTTGCTGTGATACGTGCAGAATCGGCATTAAGCATCGCGCAATCCCGACTCACGTTGGAGAAAGCAAATGCCCAAGCGCGTGTTGAATCTCAGTTGGCAGTTGCACAGGAGATATTAATGATAGCGCAGTCGAACCTCGTGGAGACGCAATCGCTTGCTGAAATGCGTGTCCGTAATCAACTCGTGCAGGCAGAAGTGAATTACCGAGCAGCTAAGGAGACAATTGAAAAATCGAAAACAAATACAGAACAAAGCTTGGAACGCGCGAGGGTGGAGCGCGATGATGCTAAAACGGATTACGAGCGAAACAAATTGCTCCACAACAAGCAGCTCATCAGTGATAGCAATTTTGAATCAGTAGAAAAGCGTTTGAGATTGGCAGCAACCCGTTTAGAGGAAGCTCAAGTTACAGCAAGACAGTTTGAAGAAGGCTCAACACATCCCTCCATGGAGAAGGCGAAAGCAGAGTTAGCCGTTGCTCGGAAGCTGGTGGAGATCCGCAGCTGGGGACGCGAAATCGTTTTGGCGGAATCAAAGGTTACCCAGGCACAAGCCGGCCTTAGCGCAGCGCAGAAACTGGTGGAAGCAAAATCTTGGGAGCGAGAGATTGAGATTGCCAGATCGGCAGTGAGTCAAGCCGAAGAACAACTCAAACTCGCGCAAGAACAGGAGAGTGCTACGACTATTAAATCTCCAATTGATGGCGTTATTGCCACGCACCACTTGAACGTGGGAGATTATGCAGGATCCGCCTCGTCGCCTACAGGGAAGCCCGTATTTACGGTCATCGGAGTTAATGTCCTCAAAGCCATTTGGAGCATGCCTGTCGGAGACGCGCGCCGCATTCACAGTGGCGAACTCGTTCTGATTTCTACGGATGCTGGCATTCGAAATATTGTCGGTACGATCGATTTTATCAGTCCGAGGGTCAACCGTGAAAACAATACGGTGCTTGTCCATGCCAACGTACCGAATTCTGTGGGGACGCTCTCTCACAATGGCGGTCTAAGACCGGGTGGCACAATCACGGTTTCTATAAAAACGGGTGAGCGGAAAAAAGTCCAATTACTTCCGTTGCATTCAGTTTTGCACATTCAGAATGGGAGCGGAACTGTCTTTACCGTTGAAGGGAACATGGCACGCCGGGAACAGGTAAGCGTTGGTGCCGTCTACGGTGGTGAGATAGAGATTACCGCGAGACTTTTGAACGGAACATTGGTGATTGTTGGTGAACAACACCAGATACAAGATGGAACACCGGTGTCTATTATTCGAGATTAGTTTTATAGCCTCCATCCCCTAATTCCAACTACAACAAATGGATTCTGGATCTATGCCCGATTTAAGGTATAGACCCGAATCTGTTCCCATTTCCGTTTCGACCGATGCGTCGCAACCCGCCTTTTAAAGAGTGCTTCCTCTTTAAATCCAGCTTCAGCGATTGTCGTTTCCAAATTCTCAATCGCCTTAGGACCTGAGGCATCTGCATATCCCAACAAAACAGTGCCATCAGGTTTCAAGAACTTTGAGACCTCTGCAAAAAAACGCTTCACCGTTTCCTGTTTTTCATCGTGAATAGCGAGTTCCGCACGGTTACGCACACGGGCAACAACCCACGGCGCGTTGAAAATAATCACGTCAAATTGATGTGAAGCAAATGGATCGAACAGATCCCCAGCAGGCATGACGTGAACAGTGTCTGAATCTGCCAGAAGGCGTTGAAGGTTTAGTTTCGTTGTCGCGACCGCTTCAGGGAGCAGATCGGATGTGTACAGTTCAGCCTGTTCACCTAATTCCTGCCGTGCCAACAGCGTCAAACATCCACTTCCGCACCCGATGTCAGCAACGGTAGAGGCATCGGATCGACGGACATGCTGGAGTGCCTCCTGAAAGCACTCAATTGTCTCTTGCGAGCGCGGTGCGAGAACATTTTCGGAAGCGACGAGAGAGACGTTGAGGGCACGGATGGGGTAGGTATCCGTCAACGCCTGTTGAATTTGTTGGATTTTTGTGAGAGATAGGAGGAACGGTTTCCCTTCATTCGCTTCCGCTGATTCCCCGGCAAGTTCCAATAGATACGGTAGAACAGGCGCGGATTCAGCCTGTAAAATCCCGTCTGCATCCGCCCAACACATCAGTCGCGTTAAGGCTTCTCTCAAAGCATCGCTTGCAGATTTCCCACGCGAATCTCTCCGATCTCGCGGTTTGGTATCCCGCTGCGATTGTTGGATCAAATCCTGTTTGTGGCGTTGGGTATAGTCCATCAGTGCCGTAATCTGTTCCCATTTTCCCTCTACAATAGCAACACCGCCGTGTCGGATGTGTGTGAAGATCCGATTGAGGTGTCCTAATTCTTGATGCGCGAACAGTTTAGCGCGTGCGCGCGCGAAAACCGCCTCTCGGCATTCAGCAGGGACATAGAGTTCACCGATGTTGCTAACGGAATAAAAGGAAGTCATTTAAAAGTAGTAGGCACGCGCCGGGCGGGTGTGGCTGCCGTAACAGCAGAACCAATCCGTGTAGCCCACATTCACCCAACTAAGAAATCGGGACAATCTCACCGGTTTTGACCGATTCTGCTTCTTTATAGCAGAGCAGCAACGCATCCCGCGCACCGACACCCGACAGTGCCGTCGGTTCGTTTTCCCAGTCAATCGCGTCAACGGCGTATTGAAGTTCACCAGTGAAGGCATCAATCGGATCAACCTCCCCTAAATCCACCTGTTCAACTTCACCTTCATCGTTGAGAAGTGTCAGTGGCACTGCTGTAGAGGCTTCACCTGCTAATGTTGAAAAGTCATAGAGTAGGGTCGCCTTTTCGAGGTAGATTTCAAACCCGTGTGAGAAAGCGCGTCCGCGTTGCGAGACGGCTCCCGACGAACAACTGACGGAAAGTTCCTTATCATTATAGATGTATTGGGTCGTCAGGTAATCGACATAATTGCCGCTGGCGAGTTTACCTTGTGAAAACACTGCGTCCGGGACACCGCAGAGCAGTTGAATGAAATGGGTATCGTGGATGTGCAAATCGATACCGGGACCGCCACTCTTTTCGATGTCAGCAACATCTCGCGACCAACTCGGTTTGGAGATAATACGCTTGAAGTGAGCACCGAGGAGTCTACCGTATTTTCCCTCTTCCACCACCCGTTTGGCATAGGCGTATTCAGCAAAGAAGGGTAGCACATGCGCGACCATCAGAAAACATGGACTTTCACGAGCTGCCTTCCGCTCTGCGCCTATCTTTTCTGCGAGTTTGACGAGTTCATTGGCATCGTCAATAGAGATAGAAATCGGTTTTTCGACGAGGGTATGTTTCCCAGCTTCGAGGGATGCCATGCTAACGGGTTGGTGCAAATGCGTCGGCAGGCAAATATCGACTAATTCGACCTCGTCATCGGCGAGGAGTTCGTCAATCTCGCTATATTTTCGGACGTTTGAGAGATCTTCCATGCCACCTCGGGGTCCGAAATTACCTTGAATGCCAGTCCAATCACCAGCGAGTTTCTTTGGATCTCGTGTGCAGATGGCAACCACTTCGGCACCGGTAATGCGCTGAATGGCGTAGTAGTGAATCATGCCCATAAATCCGATACCGACAATTCCGATTTTTGTCATTTTTCTCGGTTCCCCTTGTCCTATAGAAGAAGGCACAGGTACCGCTCCCTTTTAAGGGTGATGCCTGTGCCGTTGAGTCTTTCTGCGAGACCGCGTTTAGTATGTGATGGTTCTTGACTTAATACTGCCCCACATCGTTGCCGCTTTATCGCGAGGTGAAACTGCGAGGAAACCTTCGTTCATTATCTCGTTGATTTCATCTTCACTGAGCGCACGCCGCCAAACCGCCGCTTCGTCGATAGAGCCGTTCTCAAAGTTATAATTCGGACGATCTTTAGAGCATCCGATCCGCAAGTCCTGATCGTTGGTGCCTTTGAAATCAAACTTTTCGTCTTTCTCCGCGGCGACTTCGCCATCAACGTAGACTTTCATGGTTGTCCCGTCATAAGTTCCAACGACGTGATGCCATGTCTTCGTATCCAGCGCATGCGGCTGGCTCAGGGTGGGTCTACCGTTGCCGGTCCCCAAGAACATGTTAAAATTCGCACCTCCGTTGAAAGCACCGATGCCGTAGGACGAATGCTCACCCCCGTTGTGACAGTTTTTGTCAAACCACTGTCCGTCAGTGCTCCATGCGTCCTGATTGATCCAAGCCGCCATCGTGATTTCACTCGTGATTTTCAGATCGTCGGAGGCTGGCACATTTACACAATCCGCTCCTACGTTTGTAATACGAATCGCATCCCCGTATTTGCCTTTCACGATTTCAGTATTAGCGATGATATCCGCGTCCAGTCCGTTACCGGAATCGTCAACAATCGTCTTGCCGTTGACGTTGTCAAACGTGAAGTAAACGACAAGTCCTTCGGCGAGATCTGCCGTGACGTATCCTGTTGATATAATCATCAACGCGCTGAATAGCACGGCATAACCAAATAGCTTTTTCATTCTGTTTCTCCTCTTGTGGGATCCACCTACATCAGGGATGTAAGTTTGTTTGTTCAGAATTAATTAGAGTGTATCACACAATTGAGCAGAGTGCAATATATTTTCTTTCGCTATCAGGGGCATTTATAGTAGATTTTAGAATTACTTGGACACTCTAAAGAGGCGAGGTTAGGAAACCTCGCCAGCGGCGTGGAGGGTTTTCGCTTCTATCAAGGTGTCTACTTATTTTTAGAATTCACCATAGATTGTCTAAACGGGAGGTCCCAACGAGTTGACTAATTAGAGGCAAGCACGGCGTTCATGAGTTCTTCCCATCTGCCCTCAAATTTCTCGCCGAACTCGGTTTCTCCGCCGGTTGCAAGGGGACCGCGAAGCATCGGTTTGGCCGCGTTATTTTTTTCCCAAATCTCCTTACCGCCGAAATCGTTGTGGAGGAAGTGAAGGGCAACGCCAGCGCGCTCCTTATCGGTGAGGTTTGACTTGGTGCAGTGTGCCACGCCGTAGCAGAAGAACAGAACACCACCCGCTTTCAGTTCAATCGGGACAGCGCGTTCTTCGGGCGGATCGCATCGAATGTGGTGGTCACTCATCGGATCGTGATAGTGCTCATAACTCTCCCGGTGACTGCCCGGTATGACATGTATGCACCCGTTCTCAACGTTTGCATCGTGGATAGCGATCCACATCGCAGTGCCTCGTAACGGGTCTGCTATTTTGAAATAGGCGTTGTCTTGATGCCAACTCGTGCCGATACCGACTTTAGGCGGTTTCCAAAATGCTTGATCCAGTTCTAACATGAATTCATCTCCGATAAGTTGTTGAACAGCGGAGATGACTTTCGGATGAAAGGGCAACGCTTTGTGCAAGTCGCTACGGTTGTTGAGCGGAATTACCTGAAGATTTTGTCGTTCACCCGCATTGTCCCGCTTGGTTCCGTCTGCTTGCACCGCGCAATTGATACCCTTTCCGTTTTTGAGTTCAGTATCATAAATCCGTTCTAATTCCAGTCGGAGTGCTTTCGCTTCAACGGGGTCGAAAAATCCTTCGATGGCAAGATACCCACTGTTTCGGAAGTGTGCGAGCTGTTTCTCACTTAATAGCATGATTAAAACCACCTTTCTCTGTATGATGGCACAGCATGTGCTTATGACTTCATTTAAGTATTTTTGCGCACGGCACAATAATAGAATCCACCATGCCGTGTAGAATCTTTTTGTCGGCTGGACAGACCGCGGCTTGCATGCCCCCGAGTTTAACGGTGTCACCAACGACGAAATAGTATGGACGGAGAAGTGGACGACACACCATCTCTTGGACATCGCCAGCGTCGAAATCGTAATACTGCATCCGTACCCGTTCAGCAGTGTGGAACTTCTGTAGAACATACGGGTTTTTATCAAAATTCTCAAGGCTGTTTTCGATGACGGCTTCCCAATCCGCCGTAGGCAGATCGTGTCCGATGGCTACGCCACGACTCCCCCATGCGAGTTCCGAAAAGCCCGACGGCTTGATAACCAATTCCCGTTGACGTTGCGTCACCGAACCAAGCTGCCGCCAGTCCGTTACGGCGTTTCCCTCCACCTCCAAATTGGGAATCACAGCATGGGGTGGTAGGGGACGGGCATCAATAATCCAAGTCTCTGGAATTGCTTGTTGTAGGAACGGGTAGGTTTTTTTGCCGAGGTGGCGTTTCCAAAACGGTTGGAGCGTAGGATGATGGAAAAGCGCGAGGCACAATTTCTCTTCCAGATAGGATTTCGGCGGCGGTGTCATCACAACGGTACGTTTCTTCGCACTATAGAACATCAGCTCCGCTTTCGGGATATTGGGTAGATCGAACAATTCATAGAACCGATATAATGCGTCGACTTCTATCTTGCCTTCTGTCCCTTCGACGAGGAGTCCATCTTCGGTAAAAATTACTTCGTGTGGTTTGACAGTGCGAGTTTCAACGCCTACCTCACAAAGTGCAGCGGCAAGCCATACCATCTCTGCCCAATAATCTTCTGATTCATCTGAAACGACGATTGCGAGTGTAGGATTATCTTTCTTTGCCAAAGCCCGAATCATTTCGGCATATCCGTTCACCATCCCGTCGCTGCCACCAATGATGGTATAGCCGAGTTGTGAATAGAGTCTCGCTAAGCATCCTGTTGCCCCGATAAATCCCGGAATTGAGTCGAGCTCGGTAATCGCCATGCCATCAGCGGTAGGGAGAATGTCGGGACGGAGCACGCCGGGTAATTGGCTCTTAAAACGATTCATCCGTCCATATTGGATAACCGATTCTGGTTTTCCGATCTCCAGATATTCAGCCACCCAAGTGGGTTGAATACCCCGTATGCTTTGGGAATAGAGTAAATTACAGGCGCGATAGAAATTTAAAAGATGTGTTCCGAGTTCCTCAAACCATCTCAAATCCGATTCGGAAACCCAGAACGGTTCCGGGGAGATACGCCAAGAGGTGTTGCAATCAGGGTGGACATCCCGTTTTTCTGCTTCAAATAGCTTCGCCTTCGGAATTTCGTCATTAATAAATAGACATTTCTGTTTGGCATCCAATTTTAATTTTTTAATTATTCCTTGCGGTTAAACAACGTGCGTCTGAATTATCAAGTACGTTCCTTAAATCCGCCCTCCATTACATTACGGGCTTGGTTTTCGATGCTACAAAGAATCTTTAATTATTCCTTGCCGTTTGGTTACGCCAAGAAGACCTGCTTAACGAAGTCGATCTTCTTTTGTTCAGCGATGGTTTGCAAGACGCGCCGAGGCACAGGCGTATCCACGCTGATGAGCGTTACGGCGAGTTCCGCTAAGCGTGAACGTCCGACAGTCATATCCGCGATGTTGATACCGTGCTCCCCCAGAATCGTTCCCATTAACCCTATCATTCCCGGCTGGTCGCTATTGTAGATGAGGAGGATATATCCGGTCGGTCTCACGTTTATATGAATTTGATCTATTCGGACGATGCGGATGTCCTTTTTGCCGAAAGCAGTACCTTCGATGATCGCTTCGCCTTTAGAGGTTGTGATTGTAATCGCGATTGAATTGGCAAAATCTGCTTCTGCCTCACTCTTTGTCTCTGTAACGGCGATCCCGCGTTGCTTAATCAGAAAAGGCGCGTTTACATAGTTCACGTTCGTTAGCACAGGCATCAAAAGCCCTTTCTGTAATGCTACAGTTATCGGTGTAACGTCTTCTTCCTGGAAGAGAGTGCCGCTGTAATGGATTTTGATCGCGGAGATTTGACCCTCGACAATTTGCGCGTGAAAACTGCCAATCTTCTCGGCAAGTTCCAGATAGGGACCCAAAATATCGAGCGTCCTCGGGTCAATTTTAGGTTGATTTACGGCATTGGCGACGGGTTGTCCGCGGAGTGCTTTTATTACCTGCTGTGCTACCTCAACAGCGACATGTTCTTGCGCTTCCGATGTGGACGCGCCGAGATGTGGCAGTGCCAGCACGTTCTCTAAGTCCAGCAGCGGTGTCTCCGTTGCGGGTTCTCTTTCGAAAACATCCAGTGCCGCACCCGCGAGTTGTCCGGTTTTCAAGGCGTGATAGAGGGCATCTTCATCAATTATGCCGCCACGGGCACAGTTAATCAGGCGGCAGCTTGGCTTCATCAACGTGAACTCTGATTCACCTACACTATGATACGTTTCGGCGTTGAGATGCGTGTGGATGGAGATGTAATCCGATTCTTGAAAGAGCGTTTCCCGATCAACAAGCCGGATGCCGATCTTCGCTGCCGCACTCGCTGAAATATACGGATCGTAGGCGATGACTTGCATCCCGAAAGCTTGTACGCGTTGGGCGACCTCTCGTCCAATCCGTCCAAGTCCAATGGTGCCAAAGACCTTCCCGTATAACTCAACCCCGATGAAGTCGTTGCGTTTCCATGTTTTGTTTCGGAGTGAAATCCCGGCAGGCACGATGTTGCGCGCCAATGCCAACAGCATCGCGATCGTATGTTCCGCCGCCGCAATCGTATTTCCCGTTGGTGTGTTGACAACTAAGATGCCGTTTCGCGTTGCGGCTTGCACATCAATGTTATCCACGCCGACCCCGGCGCGCCCGATGACCTTTAGCTGCTTCGCGTTGTCAATAATATCCGCAGTTACCTTCGTCGCGCTTCTGATAAGCAGGGCATTGTAGTCAGCAATCCGGTCCAGCAATTCTTCATGAGAGAGGTTGAGGTTAACGTCCACCTCAAAATCACCACTCTCTTCTAAAACATCTAAACCTTGCTGTGACAGCAGGTCGCTGACCAGCACCTTGTCCATGAATCTAAAATCCTCCACCCTTACCGGGTCAAAACGACGGCTCGCACTGTTCCACTTGCAGGTATTTCTAAATTATAGCATGTTCAAACTTCCCTGTCAACAACATTTTAACCTTGAATCTGGAGGCTATTTCATAAATGCAATTTTGTTGGAGTGAACGCGTTAGAATCTGGATTTTCGATGGCGAGGCTTGCAACCTCGTTCAGTTTCCAACCAAGGTAGGTGTGGTTTCCTAACCGCACTGAGTCTGAAAGAATAACTACTTTTCTGCGAAGATTCTATAATCCTGCCAATCCTTGCATAATGGCTGTGGAAAAGGGTTGACAAAAATTCAGAACTGATTTAGAATGCGTACAGGAAACTAATGGAGGTAAAAACCATGATTGACCGACGTGCATTTCTAAAATCGATGGCAAGTTTGACAACAGGTATTCTTTTGTCATCTGCGTGTGCAGAGGGTGGTGAAGAAGGGACTGCAAGTGACCGCTTGGGTACCCTCCTGCCGACACGGAAGTTTGGACGCACCGGAGAGGCTGTGACGATGCTCGGTGTAGGCGGGTGGCATATTGGGGAAATGAGCGAAGCAGAAGCTCAGAAAACAATCGAGACCGCACTTGAAGGCGGTGTCCGCTTTTTTGATAGTGCTGAATCCTATCAATCCGGTGGGAGTGAGAGTCGCCTCGGAAAACTGCTGGTTCCAAAATATCGCGATGATGTGTTCCTTATGACGAAGACAACAGCACCAAACGCGGCGAAAGCATGGGAACACCTTGAAGGTTCACTGACACGCTTGAATACCGACCAACTTGACCTCTGGCAGATGCACTCTGTACGGAATCCTGCAGATGTCAATGATCGGATTGATAACGGTGTTCTTGAAGTTATGTTGGAAGCAAAGGCGACTGGCAAAACGCGTTATATTGGGTTCACTGGGCATTCAAGTCCAGCCGCGCATGCACGCGTCCTTGAGCGGACTGATATTTTTGATGCGTGTCAATTAGCGATGAATCTCGTTGATGTCAGTTACGAGAGTTTCATTGAGAAAGTGGTGCCGACGCTTGTTGAGCGGAACATTGGCGTGATTGGAATGAAAGCGTTAGCGAACGGTGGTTTCTTCGGGGGTTTGCAGCACGGCAAACACGGTCCGAATCCGAAAGTTGTCCCCAATCGTGTCAGTATCTCCGAAGCAATCCGTTTCGTTTGGTCGTTGCCCGTGAGTACAATCGTTACCGGTCCAGACAATGCTAAACAGATGCAAGAGAAGATTGACATTGCGAAGACCTTTACAGGCATGGACGATGACGAACGACAGGCATTAATAGAGAAGGTCGAGGATATGGCAGGGACAACCGTTGAATTTTACAAAGCCTGATATTTACCTGTCGGAGCTATGCTTCTAAAAACATGTCATGCGGACTTTTGTTCTTTTGTGTGTCCTTGTTTCTCTATGTATTCGTGCCGGAGCGGATGTTAAATTTACGGATGTTACTGATGTGTCCGGCATCGAATTCCGACACTTCACTGGTGCCACCGGTGAACGTTATATGCCTGAGACGATGGGGGCGGGCTGCGCTTTTTTGGACTACGATGCAGATGGTCATTTGGACATTCTGCTCGCGAATGGAACGAGTTTGATACCTGCAGGTCCAGCGGATACCCCAAAACTTTACCGAAACGCCGGGACTGGACGGTTTGTTGACGTTACTGAGGCAGCAGGACTCGATGTGCCAATGTACGGTATGGGCATAGCCGCTGCCGATTACGATAACGATGCTGATCTCGATATCTACTTTACCAATGTAGGTAAGAACCGGCTGTTCCGCAATAATGGCGACAACACTTTCACAGATGTCACCGAATTCGCAAACGTAGGCGATTCCGGTTGGTCGACAAGTGCAGTCTTCTTTGATGCCGACAAGGACGGTTGGTTGGATCTGTTTGTTTGCAACTATGTTGAATGGACACCTGAAACAGATGTTCCGTGTACAGTGAATCTCGCTGGCGAAAAGCCGTACCCGACCTATTGCACGCCAACTGTCTATCCGGGACAATCCTGTCGTTTCTATCGCAACCAAGGCAGTGGCACGTTCATCGATATGACATCACAGGCAGGGTTGTATAATCCGATGGGGAAGTCGCTCGGTGTAACCCTTTTGGATTACAATCATGACGGATGGATCGACCTTGCGGTGGCGAATGATACCGGGCCTAATTTTCTGTATCGCAATAACGGTGATGGCACATTTACCGACGAAGCCGTGCTGATGGGGGTCGCTTTCAGTGAGACAGGGAAAGCGCGAGGCAGCATGGGGATTGACGCAGCGGATGTCTATAACAATGGCGGCACTGCGATCGCTATCGGTAATTTTAGCAACGAGAAGACGGGATTTTTCTATGCAGAACCGGAGGCGGATTACTTCGCCGATAGAACGGATAGAACAAAGGTTGGCAAGGCAAGTTACCGTTCCTTGACGTTCGGTCTCCTGTTTTTTGATTGCGATTTGGATGGGGCACTCGACCTGTTTTGCGTTAATGGGCATATTGAACCGGAGGTGCTGCGCTATCAACAGAATATCCCTTATGCCCAACCCTCTTCACTCTTCCGAAATCAGAGAGATGGGACGTTTCGAGACATCGCTGAGGGTGCTGGACTCGCACGCATGGGTGTCGGACGCGGGTGTGCCTACGGCGATTACGATAATGATGGTGATTTGGACCTGCTTGTAAGCAATAACGGCGTTACCAAAGATTACGGTGACGTATGGCTTCTGCGCAACGATAGCGAACCTTTATCTAACTACCTCCGAGTGAGGGTTATCGGTACCCGTAGTAATCGGGATGGAATTGGGGCGCGTGTTCGGTTAACTTTGGGGGATAGCGTACAACAGCGAATCGTCCGTACCGGCGGCAGTTACTGTTCCCAAAGCGAAATGACATTGACCTTCGGATTAGGGAGAAGCGAAACAGTCGCGCATCTCGAAATCCTATGGTCCTCTGGTGAGATAGACCGGTACGTAGAACTTGAGGCAAATCAGCTTATAGAGGTAGTCGAAGGAGCGTCCGAAAAATGAGATTGCGAGTGTATGGATGCCTCTTTCTGATAATTTTAGGGCTGAATGTCGGATGTCAAGACAACGAAAGGATTTCCACTGAAAAAAAGCCTGCATCCACAACACCCACAAAGTCATCGGTTTCACCGTCTGCGCAGGACTACAATAACAGCGGGACAGCTTATCAACGTGCTGGAAGATTACAAGAGGCAGCGGCGGCTTACCGACGTGCCATTGAGATGAAACCCACGTTAATTGAGGCGCATCACAACTTAGGCACGGTGTATGTGATGCAGGGGAAGCTTGCGGAGGCGATTGCTGCGTATAAGCGCGTTATTCAGTTACGACCCGACATGGCAGAGGCTTATGTTGATTTAGGCAGAGTCTATGGATTCGCAGGACGGCTTGATGAAGCGATTGCTGAATACCAGAAGGCACTTACCCGCGATGCCACCCTCGTCCACGCGCATTATGGAATCGGTGTCGCTTACAGACATAAAGGCATGTTCCGTGAAGCCATCGTCGCACTCGAAAGGGCGATAACTCGGCAACCTGACTTCATCGATGCACTCATGCAGCTCGGTTATGTCTATCGAGAAACAGAGCAGTTCACCGAAGCTTTAGATGCCTTTACCACAGTTACTCGAATCCATCCGGCAAACGCTACAGCGTACCATGAACTCGGTGTCTGCTATACAAAAACGGACTCGTATGCGGAAGCTATCAAGGCTTTTGAAAGAGCCTTGCAGCTAAATCCAGATGCTGTTGAGACGCAAAATCTCTTGCGGGTTGCCCAAGCACGTATCGCGCGTCAAAAGTAATCCACAAAGCCATTTCTGGACCTACTCATCTTGTCCTTTTCGTTCGTCGTTGAATCTGGCTCATTGGTTTCCAAAGTTTTCCATAGAGACCTGAACTTGTTCATCAACAATCTGTCTAATTTAATAGTTAAATGTGTTAATTTACTGGCATAAGTTGTCCGATTATTGTCCGGACGAACGTGCCACAATTTCCTGCATCCCTGTTTGAAAAAGATGTTTTCAAGTAGAGGACAAAGGGTATCTGTGGAATTCCTATGAATTCCAAAGGAGGAAAAAATGCGTCGGGTTATACTTTTTATGGTGTTGATAGCACTATTCTCTGCACCAACTCTTCTTGTGAACGCTGCGGATATTGAGGATGGACTTTGGATGTATCTACCGTTGAACGAAGGAGCCGGGCAAGAGGTTGCTGACCACGGTCCCCATAACTTCGACACGGAACTCAGTAAAACTGCTCCGAAATGGGTTGATGCTAAGCACGACGATATTGGAAAAGCCATGGAGTTTGATGGCAAGGCAGCCTACGTCAAGATTGATATGGCTGGTCAGAAGAAAGACATCGATTCGCATTTTAACGACAAGCAAGGCATGACTATCTGTGCATGGGTGAAAGTGCTAAAGGTCGGTACCGATGCCCACGGGCAAACCCGTCAGCCTATCGTCATGAAGGGCAACGCCAATCAGTGGGAGTTTGCGCTTTATATCTACGACGACTTCGGTGCTGGCATGTCTGTTTGGACGTGTCCTGGTTCTGGTGTTTCAGAACCGCACGGCGCAGGCACCGCGCCACAGGGAAAGTGGATTCACCAATGTGGGACGTTTAAGTTGGAGGAAGGCGTGCGCGTTTACGTAGATGGGGCGAAAGGTGCGGTCGCGGAAGCACCGGATGGAGGCAACGGTCCCTGTGAAGAGGGGGATCGTCCTGTGTTCATCGCACATCGTGAGGATGGACAGTGGTTAAATGCAGTTATCGCTGAAGTCTATATGTGGGACCGGGTGATTGATATTGATGAGATGAATCTCGCCATGAACACGATTGGGGGATTGGCGGTTCAGCCGGGAGGTAAACTCTCAACCACCTGGGGCAACATAAAACGTCGCTGACGGTTTTGAAAGGGGCGGTTGAAAAACCGCCCCTTATATTTTCACGCCTTAGAACTACTCGTAGTATTCACCGAGATGATTCGCAACCAGCGTTAAGTCTAAGATATTTACCACATTGTCCCCGTTAACATCAGCAGGCGTGGGTCCCTCCTGTCCGAAATTCGATCTCACCAACACCAAGTCTAAAATGTTAACGAAACCATCTTCGTTGATGTCCCACGCCGGGGTCGAGCGTTCAACTATCTCGCTCTCTTCGGTTTCCGCGGGTGTGGGTTCAACTACCTCGCTCTCTTCAGTTTCCGCAGGTATGGGTTCGACTGCCTCACTCTCTTCAGTTTCCACAGGGGTGGGTTCAACTATCTCGCTCTCTTCGGTTTCTACAGGTGTGGGTTCAATTATCTCACTCTCTTCAGTTTCCGCAAGCATAGGTTCGACTATCTCACTCTCTTCGGTTCTCACCGGCAGTGCTACCCCCTCACCACTCACAAGAATCACGTCATTAAGGGACAACATTGACGCTTTTGTGGCAACCACTTCAAACGTTATCGTCAGGAGAATACCCTGTGTGCTCTCTGCTTTCATAGCGGCAGTCACGACGAAGGATATCTGATCTGACGCAATAGTTGCAGGAGCAGCAAAGACATCACCAGAGAGATAGGTCCCCTGCTGCCATGAAACGTAGCGAAGTGCCTCTGGATCGAATTGGACTGATAAATGATAACCCCGGACGTTATGCGCGTTGTCGATGACAACAGCGATAGCAAACTGGTCCCCAACATCAGGGGACTCGAATGATACAGGCACGATGCTGACAATCGGCTCGGTTCCGATCTCCAGCAATGCCGAGAGTTCATCAATCTCAGCAGGATTCTGAAGTAATACATGCAGGTCTGGGTCGTTAATGAAGGTGTTAACTTCGGGATCCTCCTTGAGGAGCGTTATGAACTTATCCTCGATCTCCGGGACAATTACTTTAAGCAGGTCTGGATTTTCAGCTATCACTTTTATCATTGCGGGGCGCAAGAGTGCCTGCGTGTCCGGTTGCTTGAGTGCTGTGAGTACGTCAGGGAGTGATTCTCGAATATCTTGGCGTTGAAAGAGGTGTTCGTACCTTTCAAAGATCCGTATTGCGAGAAAGGGTTTTGCGGCTTCGAGGAGATGTACAAGTTCATCAATCGCTTCGGGCGTTTGCAGTAAGGTTTGAACGTCCGGATCGCTGAATAATATTCGGATATCGGAATCCTCTTGTTTTAATAACGTTATGAATTCATCGCTGATCTCCGGGACGATTCTTTTGAGGAGGTCAGGGTTTTCCAGAACAGCCGCAATAAGAGCAGGCGTTAGAAGTTCTTGGTTCTCCGGTTTCTTGAATTCGACAAGGGCTTCTGGTAGGACTGCTTGAACCTCTTCACTTAGCAGGGTTGTTTGGTGTTTCTGAAATACCTGCTCAGCGAGTGAGGGTATTTGGGCGGCAGCCTTCGCTACGAAGACTAAACACATGCCTAAGGTGAAAACAGGTAAAAAATGTTTTGATAAAATACGAGACATCAACTGGGGAAAATAGTAAACGTTACTTCGTTTTAATACGACTTGAGAACAGAGCCATTTATAGTTCATTATAAAATAAATAAGTATTTCGAGGGACAGCAGATTCGTCCGCTCTATCGTTGGTAGGGTTTTTAACCCGGCTGGTGTATCGTTTTTGTAGACGCCACTGTAGGTGTGTCGCAGCTTATGGGAAACCCGTAAGCCGCGACAGCATACCCGCAAACAAATAGTTCCGGTTAAGCCATTATTTCTTCCGAAGTTGGATTCGCTTTGAATCCACCCGCCATAATGTTGTTGTAAGGTTCTTCTGGAGCGCGTCCAACGGGGCGCATTTCCGGCTTGTGATATCCGAACCGAACAGCTTTCCGCCACTGATCTGTCCGATTGACTTCAGACCAGTGGATAAGGCAATAACTGAAGAAAATGATGTCCCCTGCCACCGCCGGAATCGGAATCGAGTCAATAAAATCTGGGTGGAATTTATCAGTAGGTAGATGCGGTGCTGTCCCTTCACCTGTGATATGTTCCCGGGGTCCCTCCTTATGGCTACCGGGGACAACTCGCAGGGCACCACTCTCAAAGGGGGCATCATCAAGATGGACGAGGCAATCGACGAAGTCAAGCCCATCGTGTGGATAGAACGGATAGTCCTGGTGCATCGGGAACGGTGTCCCTTTTTCCGGGGGCTTTGCGTGTAACACGGTATGATGCCATTGAATGGTATCACCGATGAGTGATTGCACCGCGCCCGTCAGCCGTTCGTGGAAAATCGCTCTGCCCCATGCAGCGGAGTAGAAATGGGGGTTATGCATAAAGACAGCCTTTGTCGTCTGCTGGTCCTCATCTTTGAGGTAACGGGTCCGCCAAGGCCCGGGCCAACCGATTGTTTCCTGTCCCCAGTTGTTGATAATCCGCACCATTTCAGATGCAAGTTCTTTCGTTTCCACTGGTGTGAAGAGTTGCTCTACCTTGAGATACCCGTTCTCATGGTAAAATTCGACCTGTTCTTGCGTTAGCATGTTCAAACTCCTTATCGCTATTGGATGTTTCGCGTGCGTGACAGAAACTGTTAGTTGCTCTAAATTCTACTTCAAAACCATATATTTTGTCAACCTGCTTTTAGGGGAAATCGGCAATCGGCCATCAGCCATCAGCGGCCGGTAAGGTCACGAGTGTATGGCGCGATTCAGAAATATGGAAAAGAAAATGTGGCGCGTTTCAGAGTATTCAGAGTAAAATCTGAAAAGGGTGGATTTCAAAAAGGGGTGTAAACATAGATAATGATTGGGTTTTGAACAGTTTTGATAGGCGATTTTTGAAATACTTACTCTGAAATTTCAGAGTGGGCGGAGGAATATTGAGGTTATGCTGAGGGAACATTAACTTTCACGGAGGCTTCACGGGGGTTTTTATGGTCGTAGGCGGGCCATGGGTTCCCAAGATTCAATATACCTCTTCTCCGTGAAAAAACAGATGTGAAATTATATTTAACACAAAGTATCAGTATTTTTTTATATTAGATGCCCTTGCTTATGAAATTTCATAGCACGTATGAAAAAATATTTGTCGAAAACCGAGAAGAGTCCAGTTGTGGCATAGGTTTACAGCCTTTTCTAAAATCTGCACTTTTCTGATTTTGCTATGAAAACTGTGAAACGCGCGATTCCTTTTGGAATTATTTACCGATAGAGAGGAGATGCTATCGCCATTCGATTTTCTGTTGATTCTATGAAGTAAGTAAGTCGGGAATCGGAGTTCCCTCCTACAGGGAAACTGGATGACTCTGGCACGTCTAAAACAAATTCTTGCATTAATGTGCAATTAATTATATGATATTCACATCCCGTATTATGGAGAAAAGGAAGGAAGCCATGAGTCTTTTGGGTATAGATGTTGGGACAACTGGGTGTAAGGTTATCGCCTTTCGCGAAGATGGGACTACTCTCGCACAGGCGTATGGCGAGTATCCGTTGATCCATCCGCAACCCGGCTGGTCGGAACTGGACGCGAATGTCGTCTGGGAAAACATATCGGCTGGCATTCAACAGGTTGCATCACAAACGAAATCCGATCCGATTGAGGCAATCAGTGTTGCCTCGCAAGGTGAAGCAGTAACACCGGTGTCCGCCGATGGGCAGATTTTAGCGAACGCGATTACCACTTTCGATGCTCGGACAACCGGCATCTGTGACGGGTTAAAGCAACAGATAACGCCTTTAGAGGTGATGGAAACCACTGGGATGCCAATGAGTGATATTCATACCTTGGCGAAACTTATCTGGATGCAGCGGAATAAATCTGACCTCTATCGACAGGTGTGGAAATTCCTCGGCTTTGAAGATTTCGTCTATTTCAAACTCGGCGTTCCACCTGTAGTGGACTACTCTCTTGCTGCACGCACGATGGCATTTGACATTATCACCAAATCTTGGTCAGAAAAAATGCTCGGTTTGGCGAATGTAGATGCGTCCCTCTTTCCAGACACTGCGCCATCAGGTACGCCGATCGGTGAGGTGAGTCCGAAGGTCGCTGATGGGCTCGGTCTACCACAAGGCGTGGTATGCGTTACGGGTGGACATGATCAGCCGTGCGGTGCCTTAGGTGCAGGGATTATTCGGAGCGGCGAGGTGATGGACGCAACTGGCACCGTTGAATGTATCGCACCCGCTTTCACAGAACCCGTCATCAACCAAGACATGATAGATGGGAATTTCGCCTGTTATCCGCACGTCGTTGATGGGTTGTATGTCACATTGGGGTTTGTATCCAGTGGTGGCGTTGTGTTGCGATGGTTTAGAGACACACTCGCGCAAGCAGAGGTCGCGCAAGCAGAGGCAGAAGGACACGATGTCTACGATTTACTGATGGAGGCACTCCCCGATTCTCCTGGGACAGCCATGGTGCTGCCACACTTCACCGGTTCGGGCACCCCTCATCTCGATCTCGAATCGAAGGGAGCAATTGTCGGGTTGACGCTATCGACGACGAAAGGCGAGCTCATCAAAGGGATTCTGGAAGGTATTAGTTACGAAATTAAACAGAATCTCGCTATGCTTCAAGACGCAGGGGTTGTGATAAACGAGGTGCGTGCCATCGGCGGCGGCGCGAAATCTGAAAAATGGCTCCAACTCAAAGCGGATATGTTTGGGAAAAAGGTGATTGCTCTTGATATATCGGAGGGTGTCTGTCTCGGCACTGCTATCCTTTCTGGCACAGCAATAGGCAAGTATGATTCCATTGAATCGGCGGTCGAGCAGTTAGTCACGCCACGCGATGTATATTATCCACGTGACGAATACGCGCAGCGTTACGATGAGAAGTTGAAAGCATACGCACAGATATATCCTGCACTGCGTGCCCTAAATTACCAGTTATAGACTCAATTTTTATTTTATAGTAAAGCCTATAATTACTTGGACATTGTGAAGAGGCGAGGTTACAAACCTCGCCAGCGGTGGGGTAGGGTTGGTGCCTCCTGAGAGGTCTACATATTTTCGGGCTTTACTATAATGCACGCCCATGGGAAAGCACGCTTATGAAGGAATATGTGGTAGGCATTGACATCGGTGGGACGAAACTCGCTACTGTTGTTGCTGATAAGACCGGGCATATCCTCGGCAAGGTACGTAAACCGACGTTCGCAGAAAAGGGACCGGAATATGCGATCCGCTTGCTGTTTGATATGGTTCGTGAGGTTGTCAATCTGGCAGGCTTGGAACAGGAGTCTATTTCAGCGATAGGCGTGAGTTGCGGCGGCCCGTTGGATACAAAGACCGGGATTGTCTATTCGCCTCCGAATTTACCCGGATGGGACGCACTACCGCTTAAGGCAAAACTGGAATCCGAATTTCAGGTGCCGGTGATGATTGAGAACGACGCGAACGCCAGTGCGCTCGCAGAGTTCAGGTTCGGCGGTGGGCGCGGCTACAATGCCGTCCTCTATATGACGATGAGTACAGGAATCGGCGGTGGTATTGTTATCGACGGGCAGGTTTATCACGGAGCCAACGACAGTGCGGGTGAGGTAGGGCATCAGATACTTCTGCCGAATGGACCCCGTTGTGGCTGTGGAAAACAGGGATGCCTTGAGGCACTCTGCTCCGGTCCTGCTATCGCACGCCGCGCGCAGGCTGCAATACAAAAGCAACTTGAGGATGAAAAGGCATCAACGGCAATGTTAACCCTTGCCGACGGACGGATTGAAGATGTCAAGTCGGAGCATGTCCTCGCCGCGGCGCGCACGGGTGATGCTTTAGCTTTGGAACTTGTTCAGGAAACCGCATATTACATGGGCTGGGGTATCGCAAATTTGGTCAACATCTTGAACCCTGACATCGTTTTACTCGGAACTATCGCAGTTGCTGCTGGCGATCTTTTGCTTGACCCGATTCGGGAGACAGTTTTGAAGTTCGCTATGACCCGTCCCGCAGAAGCGGTTAATATCGCGCCTGCCCAATTAGGTGATGCGTTGGGGGACCTCGCCGCCGTCGCATTAGTCGTCTGAAAAATGGAAAGGAAACTAAATGGAGAGAATTCAGAGTTATATTTCACATCTGCAAGGTGTTTTAGAGCGACTCACATTGGCAGATGTACGCCGTTCTATAGATGTGATCATGGAAGCGTATTACGCCGAAAAGCAAATTTTTGTGATTGGGAACGGTGGAAGTGCTTCTACAGCATCACATATTGCCTGTGACTTAGGAAAAGGCACAAGCGTCCCCGGCAAACCCCGTTTTCGTGTTATTAGTTTAACAGATAACGTCGCAACAATGACGGCGTGGTCAAACGATGTATCCTACGAAGATGTTTTCGTTGAGCAGCTCAAGAACCTGGTGAACTCCGGAGATGTCGTTATCGGTATCAGTGCGAGCGGCAATTCAGAGAATGTGCTTCGGGCAATGCGACATGCGAAAGAGATTGGGTGTCCAACAATCGGGTGGAGTGGCTTCGGTGGGGGTGCCTTGGCAGCGATTTGTGATGTGAACGTCGTTGTGGATAGCGATTGCTACGGGCCCGTAGAGGATGTCCATTTAATCCTGAACCATGTCCTCCATGCATGGATTCAAGAAGAATTCACATCAAATTGAATGCAAATCGTCTTGACGTTTACTGTTGTCTTCAGGTATAATTGAATTGGTTAACAATCATTTAAACGATTACACAAGAAACATTTTTCTTCTAACACAAAATACCAAGCCTGTAACGAAGTGGAAGGCGGATTTAAGAAAGGCAATTCAATATGAAACCCATTTCATTTCTCCGCAAGGTAAAATTAAAAAATGTGTTCCTTTTTATCGGATGTCTCTTCATGAATGGCGATCTGTCCGCTCAGGACACCGCGCGGGTTTACGTGATTGACATTCGGAATGAGATCGGAAGCGGACTTGGCACCTACATCAGTGATAGTATTCAAACGGCAGAGGAGGCTGGTGCCGATGCTATTGTTTTTGATGTGGATACACCAGGCGGTCGGGTAGATTCCGCCATAAATATCATCCGATCTATTCAGGACACACAAGTTCCCACAATCGCTTTTGTCAATCGGCAGGCTATATCTGCGGGAGCGATGATTTCTATCGCTTGTAATCAGATTGTTATGACTTCGGGAGGAACGATCGGTGATTCCGCGCCTGTTAATATTCAAGGGCAGGAGGTTGGGGAAAAGGCAATCTCTTATATTCAGGGAACTATTCGTGCGACGGCAGAACGCGAGAACCGAAACCCTGATATTGCCGAAGCGATGGTAGACAAAGAACTCGTCCTCGTAAAACTCACAGATGGTCAGATTATCAAACTCCTACCCGAAGAATACGCTGCGCGTGAAGAAGAAGGCGAAGAGATGGAAATCCTCTGTGCTCAGGGAAAGTTGCTCACGTTATCGACCCGACAAGCATTAGAATACGGGTTCGCAGACGCACAAGCCGAAAACCTCACAGAGCTATTGGCACAATACGAGATTGTTGAGGTTGATGGAACCAAACTGCCTCTAACAGAAGACGGCATTGCACAACGACGGCAGGAGCTTGGTATTTCAGAAATCAACCGTCTAAAAACGTTAGCTGGCGCACGTGTTACTGAGGTTGAGGCGACACTTGCGGATAGGATTGTTTTCTTTATCACGAATCCCCTTATCAGTTCGCTTCTCCTTTCATTGGGAGTTCTCGGTATCTTTATAGAGATTCGCACGCCCGGTTTTGGTGTCCCCGGATTCCTCGGTTTACTGTGTGTAGGGCTTTTCTTCGGTGGACACATGCTGACGAAAATCGGTGCGGAATGGGCATTCCTACTTTTCCTTGTCGGACTTGGACTCATCGTCTTGGAGGTCTTTGTAATCCCCGGCTTCGGTGTTGCTGGAATTCTCGGTATTACGCTGATGATAGGAAGCATCTTCTTCGTTTTCGACCAGGCTTACGACTTCAGTACAGCGGTTATGTGGCTCTCGATCTCTGTGATTTTGACCGCTGGACTGGTTATTCTCGCCGCTTTTCTCCTTCCTGAGACACCGCTTTTTCGGAGGCTTGCTTTGTCGACAGTGATGGATACCGAGATGGGGTACCACTCGTCGAGTTCCGAGGATTTTCAGGCGTATCTTGGAAAATCTGGGACAGCGCTAACGCCTTTGCGTCCCTCTGGAACGGCTCGAATCGCTGATAATAGGGTGGATGTCGTCACCGTCGGCGATTTCATTGCACACAATAGCAATGTCAAAGTCGTAAGTGTTGAAGGTTCTAAGGTTTTCGTAGAAGCGGTTGAGGATGATTGATTTTTTGCTTGGTCGATATGTCCTGTAATTGTGACAACTCGGAGAATCTTGTCTGGGGTTTTCTGTGTAAGTCAAGCAGTTTAGCGTATGTCATAGCGATATGGCAGTATCTGCTGCCCCGTACCATAGGCGCGGTTTGGAGTAACGACCATGTGGTTTCTAATTTTCTTGATCGGCATTGGAATTCTGTTAGTATTTATTGAGTTGCTAATTCTCCCAGGATTTGGGGCAGCAGGTGTCCCAGGGTGTCTTCTTATATTGACAGGGATCGGGATCGCTTGGTGGAAATTCGGTTTCCAGACCGCTCTGACTTATACGGGGGTAACGCTGGTGGGAGTCATTCCATTGGCGATTGTGGGACTATCGGTAATGCGTGCAACACCTGCTGGTAAAGCCTTTATCTTGGGGGCTACTCAAGATAAAGCGGAGGGCTTCCACGCAGCTCCCTCGGAATTGGCGAGTTTAGTTGGGAAGTCCGGTAAGGCATTGACACCGCTACGCCCCGCAGGGGCTGCGCTCATCAGTGGACACCGTGTTGATATTGTCACACAGGGTGAATTCGTTCACGCAGATACCGAAATTGAAGTAATTTTTGTGGAAGGCAGTCGTGTCGTAGTCCGTAGTTTACAGTAGAATAACAACTATTCGTAGGAGACAGATAATGGTGGATTTATTTACAGGGGGAATTGCCCTTGCTGTTCTAATTTTTGTCATCGTGTTCTTTTGGTTTGTTCCCGTTGGACTGTGGATTGCCGCTGTTGCAGCGGGAGTCTCTCTCAAAATCTTTGAGCTGATCGGGATGCGCCTCAGGCGGGTGAATCCGAATGTTATTGTGAATGGGCTCATCAGTGCCCACAAGGCTGGATTGAAGGTAGGAACTGCCGAATTAGAAGCGCATTTCCTTGCTGGTGGTAATGTACTCAATGTTATCAGTGCGCTTATCGCCGCAGATAAAGCGAGAATTGAGTTGAATTTTCAACGCGCTGCTGCTATAGACTTGGCTGGACGTGATGTCTTTGAGGCGGTTCAGGTCAGCGTCAATCCGCGCGTGATTACGACGGCAAAAATTAGTGCACTTGCTTTAGATGGTGTTGAGTTGATGGCCACCGTCCGTATTACGGTGCGTACGAACATCAATCGGCTCGTCGGGGGTGCAGGTGAAGAAACCATCCTTGCGCGTGTCGGCGAGGGGATTATCAGTGCAATCGGTGCCTCTGAAACCTATGAAGATGTGCTTGAAAACCCAGACATCATCTCGAAAACGGTACTCGACCGCGGACTTGATGCCGGGACCGCTTTTGAAATCCTTTCTATTGATATTGCCGACGTCAACGTTGGCAAAAATATCGGTGCGGAGCTTCAAGCCGAGCAAGCTGAGGCGGACTTGGTCGTAGCACAGGCAAAGGCGGAAGAGCGTCGTGCTATGGCAGTCGCTCGGAAGCAGGAGATGACCGCAAACGTCCAGGAGATGCGGGCAAAAGTCGTTGAATCAGAAGCGGGGGTGCCTCGTGCCCTTGCAAATGCGTTCCGTGAAGGCAACTTAAACGCTAATACGGAGCAACAATAATAGCGGTCAGCAATCAGCAGTCAGCAGTCAGAAAAATAGTAGCCAGCAATTCAGCCAGTAGAACCTTGTGGCGGGAAGCAATACGCAACTGCCACAACGATCTACTGATGCCTGAAAGCCGACGAAAACTGATAACCATTCCTACTGACAGCCGATGGCTGACGGTTTCCAATAGCCCTCTTTAATAGTTTAGAAAACAATGGAGAATAGTAAACATGGCACCAACAATGGTTGCAATTATAGCTGTCCTGCTTATCCTGTTCATAAGTATTATCAGTTGGCTCGTTCCGATCGGTCTCTGGATTACTGCTATTGCGGCAGGTGTGAAGGTTCGGATTTTCGATCTCGTTGCGATGCGTTTGCGGCGTGTCCCACCCGCTGGGATTGTGGAACCTCAGATTAACGCAACCAAGGCAGGGTTAAGTCTATCGCTTGATGACTTGGAAGCACATTTTCTTGCCGGGGGACGCGTGAGAAGCGTCGTATCAGCACTGATCGCCGCGGATAAAGCCAACATTTCCCTCGGTTTCGCACAAGCTGCTGCAATTGACCTTGCAGGGCGCGATGTCTTGCAAGCTGTCCAAGTCAGCGTTACGCCTGAGATTATTGATATCCCCAATAGAAATGACTCCAACAGTGGCATCACTGCCGTTGCCCGCGATGGTATCCAGTTAATTGTAAAGGCGCGTGTTACGGTGAGAGCCGACATTGACCGCCTCGTCGGAGGTGCGACTGAAGAGACTATCCGTGCGAGAGTTGGTGAAGGGATTATTACAACGATTGGCTCGTCGGGGAGTCACAAGCAAGTTTTAGAAAACCCGGTGCTGATCTCGGAGACAGTGCTCGCAAAGGGGTTAGCTGCCGGAACTGCCTTTGAAATTCTGTCTATTGACATCGCCGATATAAACGTTGGTGAGAATGTGGGTGCGAAATTACAGACCGACCAAGCGCAAGCTGAACTCAAAATAGCACGTGCGAAGGCTGAAGAACGGCGGGCACGCGCAGAAGCAGAAGAGGAAGAGAATAAAGCACTGGTCGAAGAGATGACAATCAAACTGATTGAGGCGGAGGCAGAGGTGCCGCTCGCAATCTCGGACGCCTTTGCTTCCCAACAGATGAGTGTGATGACTTACTACGAACTCCGTAATATCCTTGCGGATACAGAGATGCGTCAGTCGATCGCTTCACCCGGTGGCACACAAGAGATAGATACAACTCGTTCAATGCACTCCGTCGGACTTTCATAGTCGGCATTTAGGGGGGCTGTAGCTTTACGCTTCAGCCCTGTGGTGCTTACTAAGGAGAAATAATTATGGAAAATATCCTCCAGCTGTTGGGACCGCTGGTTATCATACTTCTGATATCTATCCTGAGCAACGCGCGCCGGCGGAAAGCACAGCAACAGAAGGTTGAAAGAGGAACGGATGAACGTGCGATGTCGGAGAGCGACACCGCACCGCCTCCTTTCATGGAAGATTTTCCGTTCGAGACGCAACAGGAACAGATGGTTTTGCAGCGGGACGAAGAAGAGGTTATGCCGGTTGCCGAAGAGCCAGCACGTCCCGAACCAGAAAAGCCAGATCCAGTTGTTGAAACACCTCAGTCACAAGTGCCTCCAGTGCCTGTAGACTCTCCCACCAGAATGCGGTCTGTCCCGGCAACATCACTGCTGGATTTGTCACCACAAACGTTTCGTCAGGGCATCATTCTCTCAGAGATCCTCGGTCGTCCCAAAGCACGTGGTTTCCGTCGGAGACCATTTTAATGGTTGTCAGTTATCAGTTATCAGTTGTCAGTTACAAGAGGGTGTTTTTGTTTGGGTGTTTCCTATGTTAAACGAAAACCTCTTAATTGACAACTGAAAGCGTTGCGTAGCAACCCGCACTGAAGACTATTAGGCGCGTCAGATGCCAAAACCCACCTCATCGAACCGCAAGGAAAAATTATTCCTCTCAAAATCCAAAATACGCAACTTGTAATGAAATGGAGAGCGGATATACGCAAAGGCGCGTCAGATGTCAAAACCCACCTCATCGAACCGCAAGGAAAAGTTAAAAAGTCTCTTTCGCAAAATTTCTGTTATCCCTCTGGTTTTTCTGCTATTTATGGGTTGTTCCCAACGTCAAGAGCTTCGGGAACAACAGCCCCTTTTTCACTTTGAGTTTCCCCCTTATACCCGGCACCTCAAAGAGTTCAAAATTTGTCTGGATCCCGGCCATGGCGGACAAGGTCACGTCCCGGATTACAAACGGGGTCCAACAGGCGTTCGAGAGGCTGAGGTTAATCTACAGGTAGCTTTCCACCTACGCGAGATGTTACAGGCGGTCGGGGCTACTGTCATTATGACCCGCGTTAATGATTCTTATGTGAGTCTACCGATGCGCAGTCAAATTGCCAGCGAAAGTGATGCCGATTTCTTCATCTCGCTTCACCACAACGGGATTGATAACCCGAAAGTTAACTATACCTCTACCTGGTATCACGGTGATGCGGACGATTCACGCCAAAGTCTCGATCTCGCTCGGTATGTCCAGCAGGGAGTTTCGGACGCGCTGCAGTTGCCTACCTCTCCAGCAGCCGGACTTTATTCAGATAAGTTAATAACGGCTTCCGGTTTTGGGGTCTTGCGATTGACCGAATGTCCGGCGGTTCTGTGTGAGGCATCTTTTCTTTCAAATCCAGAGGAAGAGGCGAGGCTGCAGGAGGACGACTACCTGAAAAAGGAGGCATCCGGCTATTTTCTGGGCATTGCCCGTTATATTGAAGGTGGGTTTCCGAGAGGCGTTCTGGTAGAGCCTCAACACGCATCTGTCATTCAAACGAAAACGCCACTCCTCCAGATTCAGGTTATGGATGGACTCCATGAGCGGGGCGCGTGGATGCTCAAACGCCAGCAGATTTTCACCGACTCCATCCGAGTCAAGGTTGATGATACGGACGTTCCCTATCATTACGATCGCGAGACGGATCAGATTACTGTCTCCATTGAAAAACCTTTGTCGAACGGTGTGCATGTTGTCGAGACTGAATTGGTGAACTATTATGGTAATCACAGTCTACCCTCACCACAGTGGTTTAAGGTGGCACCGCCTGCAGTGGCGCTGGAAATCAGTGCTTGGACAGATACGCTTCCTGCTGATGGGAAAAGTTACGTCGGTATCTCTGTAACTGCCCGCGATGCTGAGGGAATGCCGATTGCTGACGATGAACCGATCTACGCACAGACATCGAACGGGACACTCGCAGAGTCGCGCCGACTCTCAAAGCATGGCTCGGCACAGTTTTATCTATATGCCCCTGATGCGCCGGGCACAGCGACGGTGGAAGCCTCATATCAACAAGAGCGTCAGTCGTTGACGATTCACTTCTCGGACATTGATGGTGCGGTTGTGCAAGGTCAAGTTTCTCATATTCTTCCCAAAATCCAAAATGCGCAGCCCGTAATGAAATGGAGGGCGACTGGACGGAAAGGCACGTCAGATGCCAAAACCCACCTCATCGAACCGCAAGGAAAAATTAAAAAACCGATCCAAGACGCACAATTACGAACCGATTCGGGATTGACGGCGGCTACAGATGCCGAGGGACGCTTTTTCATCACAACCGGTTCTGAATTGAAGAATTTCGGTGAAACTACGTTTCAGATTTCTAAGAGAGGCTACTATCCCAACAAACACAATATCCACATTCAACCGAATCAAGCAACGGTTGTCGATGTTGGACTTCACCCTATTGCTGATGGCGCGTTTGCATCAACCGTTATTGTCCTCGACTCGCAAACGGATACTCCTGAGACACGGAAGCTCATCACAACATTGGAAGGGATGTTGAAACTCGCCGGTGCAAAAGTCTATAACATTTGTCCCGTTGGGTTAAAAATGTCTGTGGAGGAGCGGATAAAGAAGGTTAACGCTATCAAGGATAGCGGATATTATTTGCAAATTAATCACGCGGAATGGCGTAAGGGACAATCTATTGTGGTTGCAGCGCACTACCGAGGCAATCAAGGGACAGAAACTTTTCTAAAGCGGATACTTGAACAGTTCAACAGCACACTTTATGAAACCCCAATTGTCACTGTTCAAGACAGAACGACCCCTGAAATCCAGCAGACGAATAAAATGGCGATGACCCTTCAAATTCAATCTTTAAATCACCCAAAGGCTTCTACTGTGCAGGAGGCTCATGCTATCTTCTTCGGGGCATGGACTTTCCTGAAAGGTGATGGAGAAATTGGTGCAGAAAATCAGAAACGTTTTATGGCGTACGTAAAAAAGAGGCAATAGAATGGTTGTCAGTCGTAATTGTAGTCCGTAATGTAATGGAGGACGGATTTAAAGAATGACGGTAAAAGATTCAAATCACGTCGTTTCCCCGCAAGGTATAATTAAAACTCAAATCACAGCACTACAGCTCCAGCATCCATTCAAGATTGCGCGTCGCGCGACAGATGCGTCACGGCACGTGATCTCTGTAGAGATTGATGGAGGCATCGGTGAGACGGCACCGGCTCGGTTGTATGGTGAAACCGTTCAGACGGTGAGTGTAGCGTTGGAAACCCTTGCACCAGCACTCCCCAAAGACCTTGATGCAATCCATGATGTGATGGAGGTCGTTGAGACAACGCTCGGCGGCAATTACGCAGCGAAATCCGCCATTGATATGGCACTGCACGATCGACTCGGTAAGAAGTTAGGTGTTCCGCTCTATCGACTCTGGGGTCTTAACCCGCATAAGACCCCTTGCACATCGTTTACTATTGGACTGGATGAACCTGAGGTGATGGCAGAGAAAACCCGGCATGCTGAAGCGTATCCGATCCTGAAAGTCAAACTCGGCACACCGCAAGATATTGAAATAATTCAGCAACTCCGCGATGTCACAGATAAACCTATCTATGTCGATGCCAATACAGCGTGGACACCGAAGGAGGCTGTTCGCAAGATCCGAGAACTTGCCCGGTATGGTGTTGAATTGGTAGAACAACCGACGAAACCCAACGATCTGGCGGGACTCAAGTTTGTCCGTGAACACTCAGAACTGCCGATTATTGCCGATGAAAGCGTCAAACGCGCAAGCGACATTCCGGTTCTCGCTGAGTGTGTTGATGGCATCAATATCAAACTCGTCAAATGTGGCGGATTGCTTGAAGCACGCCGGATGATAAGCGTCGCGCGTGCACACGGTTTGTCTGTTATGTTGGGCTGTATGATAGAGAGTTCGCTCGGTATCACTGCCGCTGCGCACCTAACGCCGCTCGTAGACTATGCCGATCTGGATGGTAATCTACTCATCGCAAACGACCCATACACAGGTGTAATTCTTGACGAAGGTAAACTGATACTACCAAACCGCCCCGGCATTGGTAGTATATAGAAGAAAGGCCCCTACGTGCCTCACACAAAATTAGGATTATCTAACTTCGGTGTCAAAACCCAATGCTTTAGGTCCCCTTCCCCGTAACGGGTGGGGACCCCGGGATGTAGACACCGCCCACTTGGAAAGGATCCAACCGTCAGCACCATTCAATTGTCAGAATCATTCTTGTGGGAGGGGTTTCTAACCCCGATCCTTGCGGAGAGCGCGTCCCGATTCCCCATAAGGCTCTCAGAAAACCGAAAACTCAATGGCTCTGATCCAACCGTCGTTCTCACTTGACTTTTGGTCTGAAATGTAGTATAATGAATACATCTACGGGTTAAGCGGTAAGACTTAGAGAAACCCATTGCGGAACTTTCAAAAGAACCCCAATCCTCTATGTTTGGGAGTGGTCATATACCTGCTACGAAAACGGAAAAGTCTAATAGAGGACTTTGTGTGCAAGATCAAAATAAAGACAAGCGATCCACAATGTTCACAGTCCGAAACGCTGAGAACGCTATGATCGTTTTCACAATGTGTGCGCTTGCACTTCTCGTCGGGGTTCTCCTACATGAGTTGATTCTCAAAGGCAATGGCTTTGTGAACTCACTTTACACCGTAGCCGATAACATCTCAAAGATTCTGTCAGCGGCAACAATGCTGACGCTTTTTGAGGAAGGAATAGACATCATGTTTCAGCGTATCAGAGACACTCTCAAGAAAGAAGAACAACTTATTGCTAAGGCGAAAGATGAGGTGTACAAAGAGGTCTCGGAGTGGGATCAGCGTAGAAAGCAAGCCGAGGCGCGTGGCGAAACGTTCACAGAGCCACCCCCGGTACCGCCAAAAACGCAATCGAAAAAATAGTGTTATTCCCTTAGAGAGTCCCCAACTTCCGAACTGAGGACTCTCTTTTTTTTTATTATTTGTACGCCTGAAGAATTAATGGCGGATGATTAAAATGTGTAATAAATGTGACCCAATTGTGGATGAAATTCGTAAAGTCAGAGAAGCACATGCTGCGAAATTTAACTACGATCCTCGCGCAATTTACAACGACTTCAAAGAACAAGAACGACACGACGGGCGTATCTACGTTTCCGGCACACCGCAGGACGGTGAATCCCGTAGCAATATTACGATACATACTACTGCTGAGCAAAATGGAGAAATTTAAAAATGACAAAGCAAAACCGCAACGTACTCATCACCGGAGGCACCGGTATATTAGGGAGTGCCGTCACCAAAGCCTATCTCGCTCAGGGCGACAACGTCGCTGTCACGTATCTGTTTGAAAATGAGGTTGAACGCTTCAAAGAGTTCAATCCCGAACTCAGCGAAGATGTTCCTTTCCTCTTTGCGAACGTCACCGAGGAAGCCGAGGTTCAGAAGACCATTGAGGAATTCTTATCCAAATTTGGTTCCTTGGATGTCTTGGTGAACATCGTTGGCGGGTTTGTCGGCGGGATTCCAACTGCGGAACTTGAAGAAAGCAGATGGGACTTCATGATGAACCTTAACCTCAAATCGGTTTTTCTGTGTTGCAAGACGGTAATACCACACATGACCGAACGTGGCTACGGCAAGATCATCAACGTTTCCGCACGCGCTGGATTAAAAGGTGAAACGGGATTGAGTGCCTATTGTGTCTCTAAAGGCGGTGTCCGCACCTTGACCGAGTCATTGGCTGCTGAAGTAATGGATTCGGGTGTGAATGTCAATGCCATCATGCCGAGCATTATGGACACACCGGCTAATCGGGAAGCTATGCCGGACGAAGAGCACGACCGGTGGGTAGCACCTGTTGATGTCGCCAAGGTGATATGCTTCCTGACTTCCGACGATGCGACTATCATTAACGGTGCTGCTATCCCTGTTTACGGCAGGGCATAATTTGCACCGAAAAGGAACAGCAATGGCATCAAAATGATGCCGTCCTTATCGAAACGGCTTATCCAGTTGTGTCTGCATAAGTCGCTCTAAAATTTGCAGGCGCAATGCTGTTTCAATATCCGCAACTTCAGGTCTGCCGGCGAGATTATCTATCTCATTTGGGTCATTCTCCACATCGAACAAAAGATAGATTTCGCCGTTCGCGTTAAGTGCTGCTTTCCACTCCTGATTTAGCAACATAATCTCACCCTCTATCTCTGAAATTGCAAATTCACGATGTGTCGTTTCAGGTTGCGTTAGCATTGGACACAACGATTTTCCGAACTGACGATGTTCCAATTCGCCACCTGCCAATTCAACGAGCGTTGGACCAATGTCGATCCATTCCACTGGACTCTCACAAATTGTTCCTGTGGGAGGGGTTTGTAACCCCGATGCCTCAGGAGTTCGCACGAGTAGCGGCACCCGAACGGCACCGTTGAGGAAGTTACTCTTATAGATGAGTCCATAGTCCCCGTTCATTTCACCGTGGTCGGAGGTGTGGACGATGATTGTATTTTCCAGTTCACCGCGCGCCTCGATTGTGTTAAGGATCTCGCCAATCTGTGCATCAATGAGTGTCACGTTGCCTGCATAATTCGCACGGAGCCTCCCGATTTCGCCGGAATCAAACGTTGGGTTCACCCGTTGCATCAGTCTGTCTAAATGCCCGGAAGGACGTTTTCCGGTAGGTGGAGGCGGGATTGCAGGTGGCATGTCTTCAGGGTCGTACAGACTGGCATAAGGTTCAGGCGTATCCCACGGTTCATGCGGTCCACCGAAACTAACCCAACAGCACCACGGTTTGTCCCGTTCATAGTTCTGGAGGTATTGCTTTGCCTGTTGTCCGACATAGACATCGGCATAGTCTTCGAGTCCTAACGTTGATGGACGGACGAGATGTGGTTTCGTGCTGAACCGTTCACGGTAATCGGCGCGGTAAGCCTCCCATAACCCTTTTTCTTCCCACATAGCTGTCATGTGGGACAGCACATTCGCGCTTGCCCGCGGTCCACCGATTTCGTTCACATCATCCAACCCATAGGCATTCATTAGGTCTCCCTCGCGTTCGCGCAGGTCACCGTTATGCGGGTGAAGATGTGTTTTTCCGAAAAGACTTGTCCGATACCCAGCATCACGTACCGCTTGCATCCATGTCGGCGTTTCAGCTGGCATCTGGTGGTTCATGTTATTCCAGACATCGGTATTGTGTGGGTACAAACCTGTCGCCAGACTGAGTCGCGTCGGGATACAGACGGGCGACGTGGTGACGCAGTTTGTGAATCGGATACCTTCACTTGCAATCCGATCCAAATTTGGGGTTTGCACCCAATCGCCACTACAGCCCATCGCGTCCCAACGCTGTTGGTCTGTCATCAGAAAAAGGATATTCGGGGTGGTCTCCATCGCTATCCTCGTTCAATTCCTGCTTCCGTAAAGGCGTTCGCAAGTGTTTCGTAGGAGAGTGTCGCGGCGGCGAGTGGATCGTAGTCTTCTCGTGCCTGCACCATGAAGCTTACCTCAGCGGTGATGAATCCGTCATAACCGTGTGCTTGCATCCGTTTGAGATAGTCGACATAATCAAAAGGACCTTCGCCGGGGATGAGGAACTCGTGATCAGGGGCAGTCCCGCGTTGGTCCTTGACGTGTGTATGTGCTGATACCGCTGCTAACGCCGCCACCGTCTCTTCCGTCGGCATACCCACAATATCAAAATGACTGATGTCGAAGTTGACTTTGAGGTACGGTGAGTTGACGATTTCGAGGAGTTCGAGTACCTTGGCAGGTGTGTCAACAATTGCGCCGATATGGGGTTCCATAGCGATGGTGACCCCGCGTGATGCACCGTAATCAGCGAGTGCTCCCACCCGTTCTGCGAGGAAATCTTTCTTAGATTCCCATTCTTCTGGCTTTCCACCCGGGGTCGTATTGACAGCGGGCAGTTCGTCCCCTTGTGCGAGGTCAACTGCTAAATCAACACCGCCTTTCAACCGCCACATGTTTTTCGCGTGGGTTTCTGGATCCGTTTCTAACAGACTGGAATGCGCCGCGATCGCTGGTAGTGCCAAGTTATGCTGTTGGAACAGGGATGAAATCCGTTTCCGTTCCGCAGTGTCAAGCGTGCTGAGTTCGGTCGTAAAGCGTGGAATGATGGTGAGTTCAACGCCATCATATCCGAGGCTCGCGAGATGGGAGATGGCGGTGTCTATAGGGACAGTGGGCATCCCCCATGTGCTATATCCAAGTTTCATTTTTTAATTTTTCCTTGCGGTTAAACGTCATGGATTTGGACTTGAGGGTTCTTCTCTTAAATCTGAAGAAACACCCCAGCAAAAACCCCTCCATTTCATTACGGGCTACAGGTTTTGTACTATTAAGAAGGTTTCACAATGGTTTCTGGTGAAACTCACGTCTGACTCTAAGAGGGAACGTCCAATCCACTAAAAACCTGTGCGGAATGAAATTAGGTTTCCTTAAATGGCATAATTTGTCTTTGCTTTACATTTGGAGCACAGGGCAGAAACTTAATAGTCAAAAAATTGTAACGATCCAATCGTTTAGCAGAAAATCGACGCGTTGAATGAGCAGCGCGACACGCCCCATAACGGTATTACCGAATGCGGAACCGAATCCAATCATGAGGAAGGCAATACCAACTTTTGAAATCCACTTGACGGGACCTCGGTGTTCTATGGAAAAGAAGAAATAGGTGAGTGTGCAAACTACTCCGACAACCATGAGAATTGCCTCGAAAACGCCCCAGCCAGAAAGCGTTCCTGCATTGATAGCCGCAAACGGCGCAACCGTTCCCCGTGTCTGTTCAAAAATGTTTGCTTGTAGTACATTCGGGATCGCAACACCTGAGGTCACACCTATAAGGATGGCACTAGGGTACCGAATCAACCATGTCTGCCGCTGCGACAATCCGGAGAAAAATAACAAGCCGATGGCGATAGGAATCAACTTTACGAGACCGGTGAGTGAGTCCCCTGTTACCGCTGCCCAGAAAGGCTGCCACGCAAATGGGATAAAACCTTGGTGGATGGTAAGCACAATGCCGTATCCAACGGATACACCTACGAAGAGGTATTCCGCAAACCGGTAAAATGGGTTATCTCGGTACAGAAAACTGTAGATGCAGAGGGTCAAAAATGCTGCAATCCAGATGCCAATAATTTTTTCCATCAATTTACTCCTCTCGCCGTCGCTGAATGAAGAAAGCAATATTCCCAATAACTACCAACCCTATGATTAATAGGTGTGCAAACGATTCAATGTTGATCCATAGCGTTCCTTTTGCCGGTGTCTCTATTAGGAGTTCATACTCCGCAGCACCCGCAATCCCTGGGATCAGACCGATTAATTGCCCAGTTTGCAAATACGGATACATCTGCGAGATGATAACACCGGTGACACCCGCTGCAATCTGCAGATTGAATTGCACATTTGCATAGGTAATCCATGCTTCGGTAAGACTTCCAGAAGCTAAATCAACAAGGAGATCAATTTGATCGTAATTGGTAATATTTTGCATCATCGGGATTTCCGAGAGCGGTTTTCCGTTGTAATCCGTGTCAAAAACACTGGTGATGTCTGTTCCCATCCCGAGAATAACTAATTCCATTCCAGGGCGATACCCCAAGAAAACGTAGTCCTCGCCATCAACCGCACCTGTTTCTTCCACGACTTCTTGGATCAATGTACTTCCCATGGTTGTACCGACTGCATAAAGCGTGAGACCGATGATCCTCACATCTTTGGCAAAACATTGCTTCATAATAGCTCTCGCCATGGGATTTAGCTCTGCTAAGGAAGAGGGACCATAGTCGAAAGCGAGCATGATCGTTCCACCCGCTGGAATGGCTTCAATGTAATCGTAGAGTTTTTGCGTCGGTTCCGATACCGAAATCGGCATGCTAACGGGGATCAAAGTTGGTAGGATAACCGCCAACGCCACAAGAATAAAAATAACCCGCCGGTCTATGCTCATTAATTTCTCAAGCATTCGTTAGTCTCCTCCGCCAAGATACGAGCGTTCAATTCCCAAGATGATCCGGATGGATTGTGAGATGACCCCTAAGCTGATGCCGAGGATAATTCCCCGTCTCGCTGAAAGATTCGGGTTATCCAAAATCCACTGTTTCATATTTGAGGGACCATCGTCCAAAGGCAACCAGGCGAATACGGAGTTCCAAATCAGATCGCCTACCGGAACATTGCCCAGCATTACAATGAGAGCCGTAATCAGCAGCAGACTCGCCTCAAGCGTTCTCGCCCGAAAAGCACGGTATGCCGCTGACGTAATAAAGAAAGCGAGTAGCGAAAACATCGTTGCATCCATAGGCACTTGGATGTTGTTGAATAACCACTCGAACACAGGATGTTGCGGGCCAAAGGGCACGCCTATCACTACCATCATCAGGATCCCTATAAATATAAGAAAACTATACCGCCAATGTTCCGTGCGACGGCGAATACGCGTGACGTGTGTTTGAATAAGCGTGATTGTACTGAACACAAGCGCAAAGGGGAAGATGATGAAGTACCACTGTCTCACTTCTTGGTGAAGGTTTTGGGAAAGCGAATGCGGGATAAACTGTGTGAAGATCATCACAATCCCGAAAACAAAACAGAGAATTAACGGAACTTGTCGTCGCATAAAATCTCCTAACGTACCCGCTGTAAGAGTGTTGTGATCCAACTGACACCCGCGAGTTCAAGAATCACTCCCAGCACGATTGCAGCGAAGATGACCACTTTTCCCCAGTCTTGTCCCCTGATACTGCCCAGGAGCATCGGTTCTTTAGAAAGGTAGGCACTCGCGGTATAGAGTTCTTCCCCAATCAAAGTATAATCACACGCTGTGATCAAGAACGGGAGTTGATGTTCAGAATCTGTCCCCGCAATTTGGATCGCCCCGATAGAATTCCCGGTTTCCGCAAGGATAAGGGATTCGGCATAAAAAGTACCTTGTAGAAATATCGCTGCCGGTTTCTCTCGTAGCATTATCCCGTCCACACCCGCGGCGTAAGCGAATTGGCTGTCGGTGAGGAAGAAGATAGTGTCCTCGTTATATGCATCGGGACGTCCCTCGTTGAGATAGGCTGCTTTCACCATCTCGCGTACGACATTCATCACAATCGGATCGTTGCATGGCACGTGCAAAGGCGTTTCATAATCAGCCGTGCGGCGAGCGACCTGTCCCAAAATGTTCATACTCGCGATCGTAGCCGGAGTATTCACACTCCCAAGCCCGAGGACATACAAAATTGATCGTCCCATCTCCGTCGCGCGACCAATAGCTTCATCCACAGCTTCAAGCCCTGGAATTCGCCGAATAAAGACCTCTTTGTCGCTGCGAGCGTAATAAATGCTTGTGACAATCGCAATTGAAAAAGCAATCATCGCAATAAACAGCGGGATTTTACCGGTATGAAACCATTCACCTGTCCCTTTAACCGGCGCAGTTTCCTCAGAAACCACTGTTGCCTCTGTCTCGGTAACCGCACGCACAATGTAGGCGTAAGCACTTCCTTTTTCGATAGTGGAATCAACGTAGGATGTTGTTCCAGCTGGTAGTAGCCCGCCAATTTCTTCGAGGCCGCCGCCTGCAATCCGACGTAGGATTTGATACCCGCTGATACCGCTATCCTCTGGTGCGGCATCCCACTTAATGGTAATGCCGCTGCCATCGTCGTTTGGTGTGTCCACTGCCGTGACGTTTGACGGTGGGACGAGTCCTTGGCTGAATGCAATGCTAACGCTTAGGGACAAAACCAAGCAGACAATTAAGCATTCAATTATTTTTCTCATAAATATTATGTTTCCTCGTTTAACAGTCGTCAGTTAACAGTCATCAGTTAAAAAGAACTCTGGTTCAACAGACCCACCTGTTAACTGACCACCGACAACTGACAGCCATTCTCAAAAACATTGCGAGATAGCTTCTAAAATGTGCCGATCATCTACATCGTCGTGGATAACGACTTCTCCAATACGTGTCGGCAGGATGAGGCGGAGTTTACCGCCTAACGTCTTTTTGTCTAAATACATGGCATCACATAACGCTTCTGGGGTAAGGTCGGTTGGAAAGGTAATCGGCAATTTCGCACGCTTTAAGAGGGCGCGTTGACGTTGAAAATCGGTCTCAGAGAACATTCGCAAATTGGTAGCTAACTGCGCAGCACAATGCATGCCGATAGAAACCGCTTCGCCGTGTCGATACCTATTGTAGTGCGTCATGGCTTCCAGCGCGTGCCCAAAGGTGTGTCCATAATTCAGTACCATCCGCAGTCCACTCTCTTTCTCATCTTTAGCAACAATTTCTGCCTTGTTGACGCACGCCTGTGAAATTATCTCAATAAGTGTCGTGTCGTCTAAGTTTAAGATAGCCTCCAGATTTTCTTCAACCCTCTCGAACAGCGGTTCATCGCGGATAACACCCATTTTAATAACTTCGATAAGTCCTGCGCGGATGTCGCGTTGCGGTAAGGTCTTGAGCGTATCTACGTCAATGACGACCAACTTCGGTTGATGAAACGCACCGATGAGGTTTTTGCCTTTTGGATGATTAATCGCTGTCTTGCCACCGACACTTGCATCAACTTGCGCTTGTACCGTCGTTGGAATCTGAACGTAAGGAATACCCCGCATGTATACCGCTGCGGCGAATCCAGCCAAGTCGCCGATGACACCACCACCGAGGGCAATGAGCATTGAACCCCGATCGAGTTGATGTTCCACCAAGCTATCCTGTATCCGGGAGAACTGCACCAACGATTTACTTTCTTCACCAATAGGCACTTCAATCGTGCGGACGTCAAGCCCGGCATCTTTGAGACTCTTTAGAACAACGGGCATATAGCGCGTTTTGACGAATGCATCCGAAACGATGAGCACCTTATTTGATTTTGTATGCGGCATGAGCAGTTCTCCAACGCTGTTGAGGAGTCCTGTCCCCACAACAAGTGGATAACTGTTATCTCCGAGTTCCACGCGTAAGGTTTTCGTCATTTCGGGTTCCTAATGCTTTTTGTAAATACCCGTTTGATGTGAGTGATGATTTCACCAAACGAGCGTCCCGTCGTTCTTATCATGTGATCGGCGTCTGCATAGTAGGGCTGTCGTTCCTCCAACATCGACTGGATCTTCGCGAGTGGGTCAGGATCTTGGAGCAACGGTCGGTGTGTCTGGTGTCCAACGCGTCGATAGATCTCCTCCGCCGTTGCTGTTAGGCAGAAGACAATGCCATTTCGCTTGAGTTCTGTCATATTGGATTCTTTGAGAACAACTCCGCCACCGGTAGCAATAACGTGGTTGTGCAGTTTCGACACCTTACAAACGGCTTCGCTCTCAAGCTCTCGAAAAGCAGGTTCCCCGTCTTCCGCGAAGATGTCGCTGATGTGCCGCCCACTGTCCCGTTCAACAATGTCGTCTGTATCCACGTAGCGCATCCGAAATTGTGCGGAAATCCGTCTTCCGATAGAAGTTTTTCCTGTGCCCATAAAACCGACAAGCACGATATTGGGTCTTCTTTTCATAGGTCGCTGTACCTTTTAATAGTTATCGGTTATCAGTTGTCAGTTGTCGGTTACAAGAGGGTTTTGTTAAACGAAAACCTCTTAACCGAAAACCAAAAGGATTTTTTCGTTAGAAAAAATCCGAACCGATACCTGATAACCATTATAACACTTTTGAAAAATATTGCAAAGGTTTTGCACCAATTTTTAAGGTATGGTATAATTACGAAAGTGATAAGACATTTTTTTCTCCTATAAATATCATACAAAAACCGTAGCCTGCAACAACGGCGCAGGCGGATTTAAGGGACGCAGTTGATAGTTTTAGCGTCCGTTGTTTACCCGCAAGGTATAATAAAAAAATGGCACGACAACTCAGAATGGTACGTCCCAATCTCAAAGATTTACCTGAACTAAAACTCCCGCCAGGCTACGGCATGCGAACCTATCGCGAGGGGGATGAGGTGCATTGGGCACATATCATTAGCGATTCGTTTGGGGGCAGAGAACGCACCGCCCAAGATACGAAGAATGAGATTACTGGCAGAGATGTATTTCTTCCTGATGGATTCTATTTCGCAACACATCAGGATATTCCTGTTGGAACTGCCTGTGCATGGCGGCAATCTGTGGATGAGAAGGATGTCGGATATGTACACATGGTAGGCGTTGTCGCTGAACATACCGGACACAAACTCGGAAAATGGGTCTCGCTCGCTGTTCTCACCTATTTTCGAGACAACGGTTTCAAATGCTCAATGCTGGATACCGACGATTTCCGTGTTCCTGCTGTCAAGACCTATCTGAATTTAGGATTCGTCCCTGTTTACGTTGAAGCGGGACAGCCAGAACGATGGCAGAAGATTTTTGAGAAATTGGGATTGCCGTCTATGTTCACGCAAATCGAGAACGTTAGAGAAACACTCCCGAAGGATCTGTGGACGAAAGTCTCAAGTTAAAAGAGAATGGAAGATCAACTCAAAATGGCTCGACACAGTTTGGAGAATCTGCCGACGCTCCAGTGTCCTGACGGGTATCATATCCGAACCTATCGACAAGGAGACGAAACACATTGGGCGCGAATAATGGACAGAACCTTCGTAGACAAGGGAAGAACCACCCAAGATGCCTACGCTAATGTTATTAGCCAACCCAATTTTGATCCAGATGGCTTCTGTTTCGTTATCCACAAAGATGTGCCTATTGGTACAGCGTGTGCGTGGAAGGAAACGCTTCGTGGCAAACCGATTGGCTACATTGACATGCTCGCTGTGTTGCCGGAGCACACTGGACATAGACTCGGAAAATGGCTAACGGTGTTTCTCCTGCACTATTTTAAAACGCAATGTGTGGTATCTGTAATGTTAGACACAGACGATTTTCGACTCCCCGCAATCAAAAATTACGTCAACTTGGGATTCGTTCCTGTTTATGCGGGTGACAATCACTTGCGACGTTGGCGAAGTATCTTCGATAAGTTGGACATTTTCTAAAAATGAGAGTACCTCTCGCGGTGAGAAACTGTTTTCGTTTATCGAATAACTTTGTTATATCCGCGATTCTCATCAGCGGTTTCAGTTTTCGACTCATCGGCATAGACATCGGCTTGCCTGATTCTCCCGACCCACGTGAAGTGCTAATCGCACGAGATGTCCTGAATCTAACCCACTTCACAGCACCGCCTCAAATCTACAACTGGCCCGGAACAGCATGGTTTTACATTATTGCTGCGGTAGGCAAATTACTGTCGCTTGCGGGTTTCCAGCTAACAGAAGCCCGTGTAATCTTATTGGCACGCTGCATCAACGTTCTGTTGTCTACGGCGACACTTTGGTTCACCTATCGCATCGGAGTTCACTGTTACGGTAAACGTATAGGTCAGATTGCAGCCGGATTGCTCGCTGTTGCGATGTTACATGCCACCAATGAATCGCGTTTTGCACTTGTTGACATCCCCGCGACTTTCTGTGTAACGTTGTTTCTCTGGCTCGTGATGCGTGCGCGGTCTTCTTCAGTCGCACCTACATTTCAAACTGCGGTATGGCTCGGTGTCGTGGCAGGGATCGGTTTCGCGGTCAAATTCACAACCGTCTTTGTAGGTTTCTCTCTGCTGGTCTTCATTAGAAGTGAAGGTTTTTATAAGAAATTAGCAACAATCATCGGTGTTTCCGCATTCACCTTTACGTTCCTCTGCCCTTATTGGCTCATTGATCTGGTTTCACCCGAATGGAATCTCTTCTTTGAGGATTTCTGGTATGAAGCCACTCATTATCATCGCGGGCACTTCGGTCTCATCGCTGCGGCGGAATCTGGGTTGCTGCATCGGTTTATCTATCTGTGGACGCTCCTAAAATGGGGCATGGGGTTGCCACTCGCACTCCTTGTCAGTTTGGGGGTTTTGTGTGCACTGGCATCGCTTAAAGCGGTCAGCCGTCAGCAACGGACTGGAAGAAGGGAAGAAGGGAAGGATGGGGGCCCCAACTTTCCAACCTTCCAACCTTCCAACCAAGAATCTTCCAGTCTTCCAACCTTCCAATCCATCCTCTTACTATCTTTCGTTATTCCCTATCTACTGTTTATCGGGATACATAAAGTTAAGTTTGCGCGTCATCTACTGATACTCTATCCGGCACTCACTGTACTCGCCGCTGCCGCGTTCATACGCTTTCCGAGCATTGTGGAAACTCTATTACAGTGGGTACGTCCACGCGAGACTATGAAATCCCTACATTCCACTGAAGGTCTTAATACACTTTGGAAATGGTTTGGCATAGTCTTGGGTGGTGTTGTAGTGCTTTACTCATTAGTTTATACCGTTTCCTTTGCCTCTATTCTGTTCTCGCAACCCACTAAGATTGCAGCATCCGACTGGATAGCCGCGCACATTCCTCAGGAAGAATCTGTTGCTGTTGCGCCAGAGGTCCTATTCGATTGGCTTCTCCCTGAGTTAGACTTCGTAGTGACAGATGAAAAAGTGAAGTGGGTGCTTATCCTTGTGCCGAATCTTGAAGTGTTCCAAAAATACCAAGAGTCTCCTCAACGTTATCAAGATGAGGATTGGTACCCTCTCAGCGAGATTGAATTCGGGAAAGTACTGGCATTTTACACGCGAGTCTTAGGGGAAGGAAGTCCGTATGAACTGCATAAGACATTCCGGTGTCCACCGAAGTTTTTAGGTATCCAAATATCCGATAGCGGTGCCCCGTTTCCGATGCGAGCACTCGCACATCCGGAACTCCGCATCTATCGGTATCTCAATTGAATAGTGCGGTAAAAGGGGCAAGACATAAGCCTACGCACAGTCATTTACATCCGTGGTTTCTTGAAATGATTCTTCTGAATAGGCACAGTCGTTGATAGGATTTGGTGAAGTACATCCGCTGCAGTCGTGTTGGCATCGATGATTCGAATCAGGTCTTGGGGGTAGTAATCAATCAATGGTTCGGTTTCTCGTTTGTAAACATCCCACCGGTAGCGGACTACCACTTCTTCGGAATCGTCGATTCGATTTTCTTTGAGTGACCGTCCCCGGATACGTTTAAACATCACTTCCCGGTCCTCACAGACCATGTAGATCACCTTAAAGAGTTTTATATAAGGTGCTATCAGCCCTGCTTGCGTGATGTTCCGTGGAATGCCATCAAGAATGAGCAGATCGCTTTCTGGCGAGTAAACCTGCTGCTGGACTTTCGCCCTCATGTAGTCCTGCCAGATTTTGATTGTGATGTGACCAGGGACTAATTTACCGACGCCTGCGTATTGTTGGAAAATCTGTCCGCATTTGGAATTGCTATCAAGTTCGCGGAACATATCGCCGCTGGAGACATGGAAAATGCCAGGGATTTGTGCCAGCATTTTCCCTTGTGTTCCCTTACCAACACCAGGGGGGCCAACAAGCATCACTGCTTGATAACAAGGTCCGTCCGCCTCGTGTAGAGGGCTCTTATCCGTTGTCATGTCTGTTTTTGTCCTCTGCCGCCTTAATTCCTCTTCGTTGAGTTAGCGCGTTCCACAACAGCGTTTCATACACACGCCTATAATAAACCTTACGCTCCAAGAAGGTGTTCAAGAATGTAGAAGTCCAAGCCTTCATAATCTCTGGCTGTGATAAATTCCTGTTCGACCTCTTTGTCAAACGTTCGGACCTTCTCAAGTAGGTTAAGGAAGGTTCTGCGACTGCTCAATAAGTGTTTTGTTGAGATGTCACGGGGTTGGGTTCGCATGACTTTCACATCTAATCCGATAAATTCGCCGTTTCTACCGTATCCGTTTTCTTCCAGTACCTGCACCTGATTAAACGCACGCCGCAAATTAACGGAACCGAATGCCTTATCTTGGTCGAATTTTAACCCATTCTGATCGTTGAGATGAACGCTCCAAAGTTTCTTATGGTAGAGAGCATATCCCATCTCGTCGGACGGTTCCAAACCTGCGAGAATAGCGTGCGCACTTTCGATTAATCCGCCAACGCGCTCCTGCGCATCGCTTGCATAGGCTAAACCGATAGCGTGTCCGATAGTTGGAATGTAAGCGATGTCCATTGGTTCATTCGGTTTTGGTTCTATAAGGATTCGGATTTCTGGATCGTATTCGAGCAAGGCGTTAATTGCTTCCAAAATTTGTCCAACTGCACCCGCTGAATCTTTCGTTTCCCGGATGTAGGTACCTTCGCGAGCAAGCCACAACACGAGATTTTTACACCCAATCTCGTTAGCGATATCCACACACCGTTTTGAACGTTCCAGGGCATACTGTCTTTCTTTTGGGGAATTAGAAGTGTAAGCCCCATCGATAGTCTGTGGAGATTCCCACAACCGCGGTGCCACTACCTCTGCTGTCAAACCGTGGTCGTCGAGTTGTTTTTTGACGGTTTTTGTTCGCGCTATCAGTTGTGCATGTGTTTTCTCGTCAATACCCGGCACAATGTCATCGTCGTGAAATTGAATTCCAACAAAACCGAGATCGCGATAAAATCCAACTTTTTCATCGAAACTGAACGCCTCCCGAACAGGGGGTCCAAAAGGGTCTGTTCCCTCGTGTATATTCCAGGGTCCAAAAGAGAAACAATATTCTGTTGTTCCTTTAAAGGGTTCTCTCATCATCATCTCCTGTACGCAACGTTTATTCTTTCACTTCGTTACAAAATATTGCCTTTAATCGCTCTGTTTTGAGAACGTTACGGTAGCGATAAAAGATACGGTAGGGTCATTCAGTTTTAAGAAATTATAGAGGTTCGCACCTTTTTTTCACGAAGCCGGTGCGGTTAAAAAAACCGATTCTACCGGGTCTGGGATGAAAACCGGACCGAACAATGGAAAAACGAATAGCCCTAAAGATACGAAAAAACTGCTTGACTTTCTAATAAGTATAAAGTATTATTTAAAATGTGTCAAGCAATTCTGTAGTCACGGTTTGCAAACCGACATTGCAAATCAGGTATGCTGGATTAAATAAGGGACCTCCCCGGAATGTTACCCATATCTCGCTCGATTTTCTCTTATTCATATTTACTCTGTTTTTTCATGTTCGCGCTGAATCTACCTGTCCAACATATAGATGCAGCGGATCCTGAAGGCGAAGGGGGGACACCACTTCCAACTGCTAACGACCCGGTTAGCGAAGCGCAAACATTGATATTAGGGACAACGTCAACAGAAAACTTCAGTTTTACAGATGTTTATCATATAGAACTAAGCCTAAATATATCGGGTAATATCGAACTGATTGCCACAGAAGGCGAGGTCATCACGGTTACCCTTGAGAAGCAGGCACGGGAAACCACAAACACAAAAGAGGACGATCTGATTCGCGACTATCTTAATAACATCACCTTCACAGGAACACAAAGTGATGACACACTTCAGTTAAGGATACAGCTACCGGATAGTTCTCCTGAAACACAGCCGAGTCGGCTTTCTAATACGGAAGCGTTACAAGCAGTGCGCTATGATGGACTCCAATTGAAATGTACAATTAAAACGCCAGCGGATGTCTCTGTTAAGCTCCATGCCAAAACCGGAGATATATCCCTTCAACGTATCCGTGGAAAGATAGAAACCTCAACAGAGACGGGGAACGTCCATTTAGGTGAAACCTTAGGCAATTATAACATCAGTGTGACCAAGGGCAACATTGACGGACAAATTTTGCTGACCCAAGGACAAAACAAGTTGGAGACCCAAAATGGCTCAATTGGATTGGTGGTACTTGACCCTGTTGCCGCACCAATGGATATAACCGCACAAGGCGGTAGTATCCGTTTACGACTTCCTGAAAATTATGCCGCAGATGTTGAAGTTGAGAGCGAGAAACAGCAGATCGTTGTCAATTTGCCCGCACAATTTGACGAGGAAACGGGACTGACCATTATTAACGATGGTGGACCGCTGTTTCGGTTGAAAGCCACTGACGCGATTTCACTTCTACCGAGTTCATCAAGCGGCGGAAATACATCCGCAGATGTTGAAACGGATCTGATCGTAGATTTTGCTCAACCTGTTCCGCAAGTAGCACAATCACCCACTATTGATGGAAATTTATCTGAAATCGCGTGGCAAGCCGCTGTTTTACTCTCTCCGCTCCAGAATCCAGATGGCACCGATTTTCCAAGCAATTCAACTGAAACTTTTTTAATGTGGGATGCCGAGAATTTCTATGTCGGTGTAAAGGCGTACGTGTCTGACTCGTATCTTCCCCATATTTCACAGACGCAGCATAATTCACCGATTTGGGGAGACGAGTGTATTGAAATCCTGATCGATCCGAATCCGAAAACTGATGTCTATTATCACCTTGTTATCAACCCAATTAGTGCGTATTTCGATCAGCAGGTTAATACACCTGGTGAACCCAGTTTCCAGTTTGCGCCTCATGATGTCCAGTTCACTTTAAATCGGAAAACGATGCAAACAGCGTTCAATGCCGACAGTGCGTGGAATTCAAATGCAAAAGTTGCGAGTCAAATTAACGCTACTTTTTGGAGCCTTGAGGTCGCTCTCCCGCGTAAAATGTTGGAGCCTTCTCCTGAGCTGGATCCGCAGTCAGCTACCTCTTTTGAAAACAAGTGGCTTTTTAACATCCATCGTAAGATGTATAGTAGCAATATGAAGAGCCTTATTCCTGCTACGTCCAGAGAATATAGTTATTGGCTGCCGATTTATGATACCGAGCATCCGTGGTGGCCACATTCGCCACAGGAGTATATGGGTCCGCTTTCGGGACGCTATGGTCCAGCGATGGGTGTTTTGGCATTCGTAACGACACCACTCGCTTCTGAAGACTTTGCATCCGAAACGAAATTCCAAATTGCTGCCATTGAAATTAAAGGAAACACCACGATTCCGACAGAGGTGGTCCAACGGTCCCTCCCCATTCAGCCTGGGGATATTATCACAAGTCCACAACTTTCTTGGCTGATTGCAGAACTGCGGGAACGGGATTGGTTTCAGGATGTGCGTTTGGAAACTAAACAGGTTGATGTTGACGGTGAAGCAGCCGTCAGCGGTCAGCAGTCAGGAGTCAGCAATCAGCAAGAGGGTGTGGATTCATCGGAAACCTCTTTACCGACGGAAACCGATAGTCAACGGAAACCGATAGCTATTCCAAGTGTCAGTTTGCATATCCGAGTTACGGAAGCCTCTGTGCTTTTTGCCCAGCACATTAAGATCGAAGGGAACAGAAGTTTCCCTTCGCAATTCATTAAGGAGTGGTTCCAGTTAGAATCCGGTTATCTTGCTGTCGCGGTCGCTGTGCTGAAACAACAACTAATTGCTGATTTTTATTCAAATCGTGGATATGAGTTCGCCACGGTTACATATCAATCTGTCAATGATGTGCTTGAATTTAGCGTTAACGAGGGGACATTGCACGAAATTCGTTTCACTGGGAACAGTCGAATCTCGCGAGCAGAACTGTTGTCGGCCCTTAACCTAAAGACTGATACCGGTGATGGCGAGCAAGGTTCAGAAGCCTCGGATATTTACCATCGTGCTCTTGGCCAATCGAAGATAAACCGTATGCGCAAAGAACTCAGTGAAAACAGTGAGCATTTCAAATCGGTTCGGAATTGGCGTGTCCAGCGTGAGGGTGGAAAAAACATCATGATTGTTGACATTGAAGAGCAGCCGTTCGCGAGGCCCGGTGGTTTTCCGATTCTTCAATTCAATCGTGTTCACGGGCTAATGCTTGGCGCAGGTGCAACGCTCTCGACTCAACTCACGGGTAAAGAACAGGTTTTTGGTTCAATGAGCCGTGGAATTTCCAGCAAAATATGGAACTATCACGCAGGTCTCGAAAAAAGTTTCTTTAAGCGGCAGCTTTTCAAACTGGGAGGGAGCTTCTATAAACTTACCGATGTCAGTTCAAATATGTACCTACGTCCTGGTGAGATTAATCTCAGTGCCGCTTATTACGGTTTCTCGCTTCAGGATTATTATCAACGTCAGGGCTCACAGGGGTGGATAACTTACGCGCCATCAGAATGGACGTATCTTAAACTGGAGTTCACTGGCGAGAGACACGATAATCTTTCCAAATCTACGGATTGGAGTTACTTATACCGGGATCGGCTCAAGCGGGGGAATCCGCGAATTAATCGTGGGCAATTGAGAAGCCTTTCTCTCGTTTATGCGTTTGATACACGGGATCACAGGTCTACTATCACACGACATTTTCATACGCTGTTCTCTGCAAATGAGCGGACCCGACGCGGGTGGCGCGGCCAGTTCGCCGTCGAGATAGCTGGGCAAGGTTTCGGAGGGGATTACGACTTCAATTTCTATCGATTTGAACTGGCACGCTATACGCCTTTATCTGGTCCACATCATTTAAATGTTCGAATTGCGGGTGATTTTTCCGATGCCCCCCTGTCAAGGCAGCATCTCCTTCATCTGGGTGGTGGTTCTAACCTGCGTGGCTACGATTTTAACGTATTCGCTGGGGATAACCGGTTTCTGCTTAATCTTGAGTATCGACTCATCAAGGAAACAATTCTCAGCGAACAAGATGCTGTGCTCGGATGGACACTGAGTTGCTTCTTGGATGCAGGTAGTGTGTGGTGGCATGATGATGCCCCCTTTTCGGATCTTGAAGATTTCAGGACGCGGCTCAAGACATCAATCGGTGTCGGATGCTCTGTTTTTGTAGATCCGTTCGGTAACTCCTCACCGTGGAGCCTGGGGGTTGAATTGGCAGAACCACTCAATTCATCTTTTTCCTTACGAAACCCGAGCATCATTTTGCGCTTGGACCGCATGTTTTAATTTTTTAATTAGGTGCCTCTGGGCATCGTTCCACTACGTTTCACGATGGTGTCTGGTCAATTTCAACGCAGAAAGAAATATGAACGTCTTTAAAAAGTCTTTCATCATCGAGAAACGGTTGGAATTAACCGGAAACCACTGCGAAATGTAATGGAGCAGTGACCAGATTCCCATCGTTAAAAAACAATGAAGATAACACCACTCTATCCCATTCATGAACAGCTGGGTGCAGCATTCGAGAAAAAGCATTTAGATTGGAATATTGCGACCGAATTCACAGATGCTATTTCCGAACATCATACTGTGAGAAACAACGTTGGTATCGCTGACGTGTCCTATCGAGGTCGGTATCGGTTAATCGGCGAGGATCGGGCGAAATTTCTACATCGTATCATCTCCAATGATGTTGAAAGTCTCTCAACTGGCGAAGGCACCTACGCCACGCTCCTAACGCATCGTGGCAAAATTATAGCCGATTTGAGTATCTCTGTTCTTGAAGACGCAATCAGTATTGACACCGCGCCTGAGACCACAGAAAGCCTTTTCAGCGAATTGGATAAGTACATCATCGCTGACGATGTTGAGCTTTCTGATGTAACCGCTGAGACTGGGGCGATTGCTGTTCACGGTCCAAAGTCGACGGATCTTGTTCAATCTGTGCTCGGTATAAACGAACTTGCTGCGCTACCAGAGCGGTATAACTGCTTTCGTGAAGCAGATGCGCTTTATGACCACACAACCGTCTGTGTGAGAACAGATAGCACTGGCGAGAGGGGTTGGACGCTTTATACCGCTGCCGAAGCATTAGGGTCGCTTTGGGAGGCATTGATGATTGAAGGTGCCCGCTTTAATGTTCAACCGATCGGTTGGAATGCCCTTGAGTCGCTCCGAATTGAGGCAGGTGTACCGAGATATGGAACAGAATTGACCGATTCTGTTATCCCACTTGAGGCTGAATTAGAACACGCTATCGATTTTGAGAAGGGATGTTATATTGGACAAGAAATTGTCGCGCGCATGAAGTATCGAGGTCACCCGAATCGTCTCTTACGTGGTATTGAAGTTGATCCTGATTCAACATCACAGGAACGCTGTATCCTTCATCCAGGGGCTCCAATTTTCAAAGAAGACAAAGAGATTGGTTGGGTTACGAGTGCTACCTTTGCCCCGACTCTCGGAAAATCGGTCGCTCTCGGTTACGTTCGGATGGCAATTACTGAAGCAGGCAGCCGTGTCCAAATTGAGACCCCTGAAGGGTATGTTGATGGCGCAATCGCGCTTCTGCCCTTTTCAGCGTAGCCTACAAATTATATTATGTGATGGGTGCTTACGGTAGAAAAAGCGTCCGTGAGTTTTTTGTCGGCAGCGTTACACAGCACTTGATTCAGGAGACAACGATTCCACTTTTCCTTTATCATTGAAGAATAGTCATCAGAGGAATAGCGGTCAGCAGTCAGCAGTCAGAAAGAGAACTTCTTTACTGGCGGAAACCGTAAGCCGACAGTTGACAACCATTCTTTCTAACAACTCTAAGGAGGTTAATTTAAACCGATGGTATACAGCAAATTTTATTTTCGTATATCTCTTTTACTGTTCCTCCCAATACTCTTAGGTGGATGTGGCCTTGCCAAACTGGCAAGCATTCAAGGGGAAGGCGACCTCGCTGTGGTAGAAGCCACCCTTGAAGGGAACATCGGTACGCTTGAGCGTATGGCTAAAATCGGGAATACGAATCTCATTATTAAGACGGCTCGCGCGTATTCATCTTATGCCGGCTTTATTGAGGATAAGATGGAAGAGGCTGAAATAGCAGGCGACTCTGAGACTGCGGAGGAGATGCACGCACGAGCAATTGACCTCTATATCCGTTCTGAAGGATACGCGCTCAAGGCTTTAGCGAAGTCCAATAAAACCTTCAATGAGGCAAGAACTGTTGATATTGCTGTCTTTGAAAAAGCACTTCAGCGTTTGAAAAAGAAGGATGTTGAACCGCTGTTTTGGGCGGCTTATTCGATTGCACGCGGCATTAGCCTCCAGAAAGATGATCCGATGCAGGTAATTGACCTCGCTCGGGTGGAACTGATGATGCAACGTGTGCTTGAATTGGACGAAACTTTTTACTTCGGTGGTGCCCATCTGTTTTATACTGTCTATTACGGCGACCGCGCGCCAGCAATCGGTGGAGACCCAGAGAAGGCAAAGGAACACATTGCGCATGTAGATCGAATCAATGACGGCAAGTTTTTGATGAGTAAACTCTACCTCGCACGTTACTATGCCTATCCTAAACAGGATGTGAAACTTTACAAAACGGCGTTACAAGAAATTCTTGATGCACCCTCGGACATTTATCCTGGAGAGGAAGCTGCGACTTCGTTGGCAAAATCACGCGCCAAACGCTGGCTCGATCAGGTTGATGTTCTTTTTGATCCAGAAATGGAGGAAGGAGACACAGACGAATGAAGAACAAAAAAACAGTCTATGTAGGAGGGGAAGCACCCAAGCAAAAACGCCCCGATTCCCCTTTTAAATTGGCGAGCGTGTTTCTACTGATTTTAGGAATGTTCTGTCTACCCGTAGCGCATCTCGATGCCGAATCTATTAAATTCGCGACACTTGCGCCAAAGGGTTCCGCATGGATGAATAATTTTGAGGCGATGGGAAAAGAAATTCGCGCCCAAACGGATGGTGAACTCAAACTCCGTATCTATCCAAATGGTGTCCAAGGAGATGAACTTGATGTCATCCGCAAGATGAGAGCAGGATTGATCGACGCGGGTGCTATGACCGCTACGGGTCTTGGCGAGATACAGGAAGAGGTCCTGATTTTTCAACTGCCTCGAATGTTCAGAACTTACGCAGAACTTGACTATGTCCGTGACTACCTCCGGGCAGATCTTGACAAAGCATTTATGGATGTCGGGTATGTCCTACTCGGTATGGGAGACATCGGCTTTTATTATATATTCAGTAATCAACCTATCCGCACTATTGCTGACCTTCAATCCCCAAACGTTAAGATGTGGGCTCGTACGAGCGACAAAATTGCGCTTGAGTTTTACAAGAACGCCGAGATCGCAACTGTACCAAGAGAGGTTACACAGGTACTGTCTTCGCTTTACTCGGGGCAGCTCAACACCCTGACTGCGTCTCCCTATGTCACTGTCGCGCTGCAATGGCACGATAAATTCAAATACATGACAAACCTTCCTGTTAATGTCGGTGTTGGCGCAACAGTCATCACAAAGGAAAAGTTTGATACGCTTTCCTCGGATCAGCAGAAGGTTTTGCGTGAGACCGCCGACGCGTATCAGGGCGAGTTAATTCAGAATATTCGCAAGGATAATGAAAGGGCTCTTGAGGCACTCCAAAAGAAGGCAGGCATTCAAGTGGTTGAATTCGAGGACGATGCGCGAGAAGCGTGGGATGCCATTGCCGCAGAAACCCACAAAGCACTCGTCGGTGAGATTTACTCACAAGAGTTTCTTGATAAGATTAATGCCCTTTTGCAAGAATACCGGGAGAAAAATTAGATGGAACTGACACGGTACGTCAGTAACCTTTCATTGATAGGCGCGCTTCTATGAAGTTTAATAAAAGATTTCGGTAATTCTATATTTTCTCCAGGCCCGGTAGGTGCGGTTTTGCGGCGTACTCGCCCAAATGCGATCTGCGTTCCTAACCGCACCGGGCATCGTTCGGAAAATACCGAATTAAATTATTAATTTTCATCAAAGCGCGCCTATCAAATTATTGTAAGTTCTGTTTTGCCTAACTTAGGCAGTCTCCCTTGCAATTACCTCCCTCATCCGTGTATAATTGGAGTTATCCTAAGTTCAATTGGCGAAAATATACAGAGAAAACCTTGTGCCAGCATTCAACATCAAACCGACACATAAACCCATCAAAAACTACTACGCGGAACTTGAGGAATACGCGAAAGTCGGCGCAGAACATGAAGGCGCAGTCCGAACCACATTCCAAAACCTACTCCAACACTACTGCCGACAAGCAGACCTCATTCTCGTCTGTGAAAAGACACGCTACACTCCACAGAAAAGGCGAATCCAGATAGATGGCGAGGTCGTTGATGCATTTGACCTGCCACACGGACACTGGGAAGCAAAAGATACACACGATGACCTCCCGACAGAAGCGCGGAAGAAATCGGAGGCGGGTTACCCGTTTAAAAATATCATCATTCAGTCGCCGACTCGGGCACTCCTCTATCAAAATGGGCACCTCCAACTTGATGTAGACCTCACAGATCCGAGCAACCTTATCAATCTGTTGAACACCTTCTTTGCGTATCGGGCAGAAAACATCGTCGATTGGTATGCCGCCGTTGAAGAATTCAAAGAAAAGGTTCCAGTGTTAGGGCGCGGTGTCGCAAAGCGCATTGAGACCGAAATGCAGGACAATCCGCTGTTCCGACAAGCCTTCGAGAACTTTCATCAGCAATGCCGGGCATCTATTGACCCAAACCTCACCGAGCCACAAGTTGAAGAGATGCTTATCCAGCACCTTCTCACCGAGCGAATTTTCCGCACCGTCTTTGACAATCCTGATTTTACCAACAGGAACATTATCGCCCAAGAAATTGAGAAGGTGATCCAGATCCTCACCCGTCGATCCCCGAGCCGTTCCGAGTTCCTCCGTCCTCTGGATCCGTTCTATGTTGCGATCGAGAAAACCGCCGCCACCATCACCGATTTCTCACAGAAACAGGCTTTTCTAAATACCGTCTACGAGCAGTTCTTTCAAGGTTTCTCTGTCGATATTGCCGATACGCACGGTATCGTCTACACACCACAGCCGATAGTCGATTTCATGGTGAAAAGCGTTGAGCATGTTCTCGTGACTGAATTCGGACGTTCGCTGTCGGATATGGGTGTTCACATTATCGATCCGTTCGTTGGCACCGGCAATTTCATCGTCCGACTCATGCAAGAGATTCAAGGGCGACGATTACCGCAAAAATACCGCGAGGAACTCCACTGCAACGAAGTGATGCTACTCCCTTACTACATCGCCAGTCTGAACATTGAACACGCCTATTTTGAGAAAACTGGCGATTATGAACCCTTTCCACATATCTGCTTCGTGGATACGTTTGATACGTTCGGTCTGATGGACGCGGCACACCAAACCGGGGAGTTTGCCTATTTCACGCAGGAGAATACGCTACGGGTTGAGGAACAGAAAGACACTCCAATGTTCGTTGTTATCGGGAATCCCCCCTACAACGCGAGTCAGGACAATGAGAACGACAACAACAAAAATCGCCCGCATGCGGGGGTTGATGCTCGCGTCCGGGACACGTTTGCTGCGGACTCCAGTGCGCAATTGAAAAACAAACTTTACGATCCGTATGTCAAGGCGTTCCGGTGGGCGATGGATAAAATCGGCGATGAGGGGATTGTCGTATTCGTGACGAACAACGGTTTTATTGACGGACAGATGTTTGACGGGATGCGGAAGCACCTCTCCGAGGAGTTTGACATGCTCTATGTTCTCGATTTAGGCGGAAACGTCCGCAAGGGACAATCGGGGGACTCCAATGTGTTCGGCATTCAGGTCGGTGTGAGCGTTAACCTCCTCGTGAAGTCAGGGCAGAATGAGCGGATGTCTCCGGCGCGAATTCTCTATAACGACGAAACGGCGGATGTGAGTAAGACACGGACGTTGGCATTTCTGGACGCAAGCCAGCATGTTGGTAATCTGAAATGGCAGGAACTAACACCTGATAAACGGCAGACATGGCTCACGGCGGATCTCCACACCGATTTTGACACCTTTATCCCGATGGGAAGCAAATTCGCGAAGGCAACCCGGGGCGTTGTAGAGGATGCTTTTTTTAAAACCTATAGTGTTGGTGTGCTAACAGCCCGCGATGCATGGGCTTACAACTTCAACCGAGACGCGCTTGCTGAAAACATGCAAGCGATGATGGAGTTTTACAACTCAGAGGTCTCTAAGTGGGAACGGCGCGTTAAACGGACACAAAGTGTTGATGCCTTTGTTTCGACTGACAGCACTAAAATAAAATGGACAGATCGACTGAAGATGGAACTGGCAAAAGGCAGATTAGTCGAGTTCGCACCGGAACAGATAAGGAATTCTCTCTATCGTCCATTTACAAAATCCAACCTCTACTTTGACAAATTGATGAACCAGAGGACTTACCAGTTCCCATCCATCTTTCCGACACCCGATACTGAATTGGATAATCGCGTAATATGGCTCAAAGTTGGACAACAGTGGCCAATGTTCGCGCTAATGGCAAACCAAATTCCTGAAGCTCTACCACAAGGGGCCTCTCAATGCTTCCCGTTCTATACATACGATGAAGATGGCACAAACCGTCGCGAAAACATCACCGATTGGGTGTTGGCACAGTTCCGAACTCATTACCGAGATGACACCATCACAAAGTGGGACATCTTCCACTATACCTACGGGATCCTGCATCATCCCGATTATCGCGAGCGGTATCAGGAAAACCTCAAGCGCGATTTGCCGCATATCCCCTTCGCCGAAGACTTCTGGGGATTTGCAAAGGCAGGTGCGCGGTTGGCAGACCTCCACGTCAACTACGAGATACAACCCGAATACGATAAACTCAATTCAATTGAGACACCCGGGATGCAAGTGGATTTGTCTGTGGAGCGGATGAAATTCTCAAAGGATAAGACACGTTTGAAATACAACGACTTCCTCACGCTGGAGAGTATTCCGACCGAGGTGTTTGATTATCGGTTGGGCAATCGCTCGGCGTTGGAGTGGGTGGTGGATCAGTATCGCGTGAAGGTAGACAAACGCAGCGGCATCAAGAACGATCCGAATCGCGCTGAAGATCCAGAGTATATCCTCCGTTTGATTGGACAGATTATCACGGTGAGTTTGGAAACAGTAGACATTGTTAACAGGTTACCTGCCTTGTAGCATAAACTGTTAGTTTGTGCCTTGTATTTGCCTAAAACCGAAGAGGTTTTCTATCTCTCACAAACCGCTGTCGAAATATTTACACACCTCACGTCCATAGCCATTCAGTTTTCCGTTTTTTACGCGTTTTTGATCCCCGGCCCGGTAGATGCGGTTTCCCAACCGCACCGGATCGTCCAAAAACAAGCGTGAAATCCCATAATTTCTTAAAACTAAATGACCCTGCCATCACGTCAGCAAAGTGTTGCAAAGACGTTAGACAATGTGATATAATGTTGCAAGGAAAGAGAACCGGGAAAGTGTGTGGCACTCGCCTGACTCTGTGCTTTAATCTGAAAGCTTACCCCTATAAACACCAGGCTATTCGCCAGAACGCCAACACAGGACCGGAGCAGAAATTTGCTGATTGATGAGATTATATGGCATCAACAATTTGTTGAGAAATTAGCGACGAAGCATGGTGTAGCAAAAACAGAAGTTGAAGAAGTCTTAACCAATCGGCCTCGTTTTCGTTTCGTCTCTAAAGGCAATCGGTCTGGTGAAGATGTTTACTCGGCTATGGGACAAACGGACGCGGGACGTTATCTCATTGTTTTTTTTATTCAAAAACCAAATCGTCGGGCGTTGATTATCAGTGCAAGGGATATGACCCAAACGGAGCGAAGGAATTATGGAAGACAAAAATAAAAAACGAGATCCAATGCCACCTCCCGAGGCAACACCAGAGGAAATAGGCGAATTTTGGGATACGCATAGCCTTGCTGACTATTGGGACGAAACCCACGAGGTGGAATTTCAGGTTAATCTCAAATCACGTCAGAATCTGCCGCTAGGCGAGGATGGAGCAACCGAGCAAAGTGACACGCTTTCGGCAGAGCAAGGTTGGCAAAAACTAAAAGCACTTATTCAGTCAATAAAACCTAAAGAGTTTGAAAAATTCACTGCTGCACTGCTGACATCGTTTCTCAATATTCCCTTTGTGGTTGCCAGATCTGGCGATCAACCAAGAGGCGATGCTAGAAGTAGGACCGGCGAGGTAACAATTCAAGCTAAGAACTACAGCGACGGAACAACCCTTAGAGCTATAGAAATCGTCGGAGATATCGATAGAGCGAGGAGAAATTTACAAAACCTCCAAGTTTATGTCTTGGTTATTTCTCGTGATACTGATGAACAATTGCTTAGCGAATTGGAGGATATTGAAAAAGATACTGGCTTAGATATCGTTGTGCTTGAACTAACAGATAATCTATCAGAACTTGGGGCGTTGTGCATTACTTTTTGGGAGGACATCCTCGAATTCTTCGATTCTTCAGGAATCTGTCAAGATCCAAATTTCTTGGCTTGGATTGAAGAGCAGAGGGATGCCTCAGACACGAAAGAGAAAATAAAAGATCTCAGACTCAAGCTGGAATTGGGAATCCAAACTCGATATCAAGCTCATAAAGATACCAGGAAATATCTCCATAAGCGTTTTGGTTATGACACAGATCACACCTTGCGTTTTAAATATCCAATTGACTTATCCAAAGCAATAGATAGAGAATCACTAGAATCGCAAATCACAAATTGGTGGGACACCCCAGGTAAACCTATCTGTTATCTTGAAGGAGAGGAAGGCATGGGAAAATCATGGCTTGCCGCCAAATGGGTTAAATCAATCTGTGAGGATAAGAACATTGTCACTTTCTGGTTAGATAGTAATACTTGGAAGAATTGCAAATCTTTGAATGATTTGTTTGAGATTAGTCTTAAAACCATCCCGGGTTATCATAATGAAAGAAAACTGACCAAACTCAAATACAAAATCCGAGATTTATGGTGGCCACCTACACTCATTGTTCTTGACGGTGTTAATGAAGAAGATGTTATTGAGTCAACAAAACAGATTCTTGACGAATATTTCACACATGGAAATGAGTTAGAAGGCAAGATTAGGATCCGTCTATTGTTAACTACGCGTCCACTTCACACCTATCGGAATTTTCAACACAATATGTGGGACGAATGTGAAAGGATTCCTATTGGTCCTTTCAACGAGGCTGAGTTTTCACAAGCATTAAACCGAGAAGGACTACCGCCTCCTAACATAGACAATTCGTTGAATGACCTTGTAAGAATTCCTCGATATTTTCAGATATGGATTCGGCTAGGGAAACAATTGCAATCGCTTAACGACGTGACGAAAGAAATGGTCTTATGGGAGGACTTACTTGACAAAATCAAGTATACGGATCCACAAATCCTGAAGAAATTTGATTGGCAAAGTGCCGAAGATGCCCAAGAGATTCTTGCAAAGCTTGCACGGGAAGCAAAATGGACTGACGTTGATATTCCACCGCAAGTTCCTGTGGAACGACTTAAAAAGGATTTTCCTAATTACCCAGAAATCCGTCGAGACCTTGAAGAACAACGCATTGTACTTAAAGCAGGCAAGAGCCAAGTGGAATTGAACGAAGATCACATTATACTGGGATGGGCACTTTATCTTTCCAAACTTTTTGATTGTCAAGAGTTTACCGAAATTAGGAATTTGTCTGAGCGTTTCCTGCAAGAACTTGAGCCAATTCCTGAAGCCAATCGGCGGGCCGACGCGTTGTTTGTCGCCTTACAAATCACAGCTATACACCCTGAGGATTCAGGCGACGATCTCTCACACAAACGCGCCGCTTTAATGCTTGCTGGGTTTAACAGCCATAACGCGCGAGGAGCGGACAAAAGACTATCGCTTTGGGCAGAAAGAGACACCGATGCGTACGCACAAGTGGTCGAATTTGAATTTGAGCGTCACAATCCCCCTCATTACGAGGAGGCACTTATTGAACCGTTTGCTAAAACTTGGCAAGACAAAAAGGGGCAGATCGATCATTTAGCATCGCGTCTTACCAAATGGCTCCTTCCTTCAGATGTTGATAGCATAACAGAAGTAGTTGATTCTGTGAGCAGTGAGGAAGATCTATTCCCGACGATGTACTACACGCGAAATCGATTATTAGCCGCTGCTATCTCGATTCTGTCACAGAGACCAGAGCATCAGTTTTTAGAAACACTTGCGCTTTGCTATGAAAATTCAGGGGGCAAGGCACAATTTAGAGAAGATATTGGACGACTGATGCGGTGGGGATACACTGAAGATGTTTTAGATGGCCTACGTTCATTGGCGAAACAAGCCCAAGATGACATACTATTGAACGGAATTTATGGTTTGGCTGCTAATCTTCAAGTTGCTGATTTACCTCCAATTTTGGAACGCCCTCTCACGGAAGAAGATATAAAGACACGTGCCTTTGTTGAACAGTCGAACAGTCGTTTTAAGTCGCCTATCAATCGCATCCGAGATGGGGAAAAGTTATTAACAGGTAAGTCCCCATCAGATAATGTAGCAGGCAATCATCATGGCCTTGGTTATTTAGCAGTTCGCACGGATTTGCCTGATTTGCGTGATGGAGATCTGGTTAAAATCAAGAAAGTTTTGCACCATATATCAAAAAATGCTAAACTGGGTCAAAGTGCGGGGATGACATTAGAGGATTCGTGTATAAACAACCTACTACCCTGGGTTGCCAAATATGATCCTGAAAGTTACGCCGAACTTGCCTGCAGCCTCAAACTGAATGCTCTGAATCAAGAATGGGCGCAGTTCAAACTTGGGTCAATTCCGGGGATCATTTTTAAGCCCGAAGATCGCGAAAGAATAGCGGACGCGATTTTGAGAATGAAGCAGCGTTTTGTTCAAGATATTCAGATAGACAATCCATCAGACAACATCCGTTATTTAACTTCCTTACTGACAGAAACCCTCCTTTTTTCTGCTTCTGAGGAGCAGCTAATTGATTGGTTTGAATTTTTGGCTTCACATGAGTTACTCAGAAAATCAATTTTCACTCCACTACAGCAAATATTAATTAATGAACTGTTGCCAGAGTCAATTGTGAAATTGGCACAGCAGAAATTGGAAACCTCCCAACTTTCATTAGTTGGTAACCAATCTTCCTCTGAGATAGAATCGGAAAAAATTACGGAAGAAGATTTCTGGTGTTGGATCTACTTGTGTATCTCTGATAATGATGAGAGCACAATAACATGGGCATTTGAAAATCTAAAGCGAAGAAAATCCGATTTGCGAACCATGACTTTTTGTTTTCTTGATAAAGCGAGATTGGATTCAAACCGATTTTTATCAGAAATCTCCACTGACAAAGAAATGAGAAAACATCTTTTTCTTAAGGATGGTAGGTTTTTTAGTACCCCCATTTATGAAGGCGAAAACTCGTATGCCTATGAAGATTTGGTGTCTATTTTGCCTCAAGAAGTTGTGGGATCTTTCCTGTGTTCACCAAAACGACGTGCCGATCTATCACGATGGGGAAAAGAACTTATGGAGAGAATGTGTTCGATTCTTCAAGATGATAAGACAAACCGTAATTCTGTTGAGGAGTTGCGGTTTACGATCAATCCAGAGGTTCTTCAGGCTTGGGCAACACACAACACAAGCGATTTTTTGCAATTGACAAATAAATATTTCGCCTTACTTTCCAAATCGGGCTGGTATTGCCGAGGTTTGTATGGCTTCATGGATAACATACTCTGCTTGTTGTTGCGTCTTGAACCTACCACCGCAATGCAATACTACCACCAATCAAAAGCGAAAGGCAGTAGAACAATTTTTTGGGCGTACGGTGGGGTAGAAACATTTCTCGCTCAACTCTGGAAAGTTGAATATTGTAACTCGCCTGAACACCGTCAACTCAGACGTGAACTTCTCGAGGAATGCCTAAACGACGAAGATATTATGTTCATGACACTTGCCGCTTTATCTGAGGGTGGTCGGGATGAATTATGGAGTTTAGTAAATGACGAATACTTGGAGAGCCATCGCGCAAAGGAACGCAATCTGGGAGTCTCGATTTTGCCATGGTTTGGGACATGTGAAACTATAAACGGACTTAAACGATTGAAATCAAGTGATCAAAGTCAATGGGTGCGTGAACACGCTGCTTGGGCTTATGAAGTGGCACAACAGGAACGAAGTTGTCGAGAAGTCTATCAAGAGGCTTTAGAGAGCCGCGATCTGTTTCAAATTTGCGCTGTTTTTGAGCAAATGAAGCCCGCTCTCTCACCTACTGCTCAATGGTGGCATCGTGAAGTTGAAAAGAAAGAATTTGGTGAGGAACCACAAGATCTGGATCCTAAACTCGTTGCTCTCGTCGATCGATTTTGGTATCGGTGGGGCAACTCCACACAGACGAAACGTAATGTTGAAGTTTTCGGGAGAAAACTCAGTGACTACTGCCGAGGCGAGAAATTTTCAGCAGGTCAGGCTCCTCGAATTGCGCCTTGGTGGAAACCTACTTTTGACACTGACGGTTGATGGAAACTGTTCTGGAGGAGCGGAAACACCCAAGTAAAACACTCCGATTCCCGGCTTTCTAACTTTGACTTGAAAAACTATTGATAAATATAGTATAATATTTATAGTGTTTTCAGACCGCTGTTAACAACACACCACAAGAAACGCGAGGACTTCAGAACATCTAAAAAATGTTACACTTTACAGAAAATTATTTTTTTCTCAGCAGAGCATCAGAAAAAAATATCTATAAACCCTTACAACCACTGGGTTTTCTGCCGATAAGCACTATACACCAAATGTTACACCAGTGTAACATTTTTAAGGGGAATTCTCGTGGAACTCCCAGAGAAACGCGACAGATAATGAGTTATCAATAAATTAACATCTGTTATCTATGAGAACTGATTAAAAAACCGAAAACTGGATAGCCTACTATACTAACCCAAGTTGCCAACTTTTATAGACATAGCACCCCTACGGGGTGCAATTACTTGCATCAACCGCTTGCTATTCTCGCTGCGAAGCAATATCACCCCGACGGGGTGGGGAAGTGGCTGAGAAACTCCATTGAAACCTCCGAAATTTGTAAGTAGCAACTTGGGTTATACTATGAAATTCATTTGCTATTTTTTCGGTGGTGTGGTATCATTATATTTTTGAGGAGGGCTTCAAGACTCGTGGCATCTATTAATGACATCGCAAACGAATTTATCCGGGAAGAGATCGAAGAGTTCCTGGAGAAACCCAATGAGATAGCACGTACCATTGAGATGTTTGCACAAGCAACTCCTGCTATGCAAACCATCGCTGCTGCGCTTATTGATGGGGATCATCACACCGTTGATGAATTGACGCAAACCGCTTTGGAAGAAGGCATAGAAGCATTGGAGATTATGGATGACGGACTCATCGCGGCGATGGGAATCGTTGGTATCAAGTTCCGGGAGAACTTCATCTTTGTGCCAGAAGTCTTGGCGTGTGCCCGGGCAATGAAAGCTGGAATGGCGCATGTTGAACCGATTCTTTCAGATTCAGGTATCGAGCCGGTTGGCACAGTGATTATGGGGACCGTCAAGGGGGACCTGCATGATATTGGCAAGAACTTGTGCATCATGATGTTGCGCGGAGCAGGTTTTGTGGTACACGATTTGGGTGTTGACACCTCTGATGATGAATTCATTGAGGCTTTTGAGGAATATGAAGCACCGATCTTGGGAATGTCGGCACTCCTAACGACGACAATGCCGAACATGGGGAAGACAATTGATGCTTTTATTGACGAAGACTTGCGGGAAGAAGTCAAAATTATGGTAGGGGGTGCTCCGGTTACACAGACATTTGCTGATGACATGGGTGCTGACGGATACGGTAAAGATGCGCTGGAATGTGTCGCTTTAGCTAAACAGTTTCTTGAGGAACCGGACGAAGAGTGGTAGCACATTGTGAGAGGGGTTTGTAGCCGATGTCGGAGGGGTTTCTAACTCCGATACCTTACCTTACTCCTAACCTCGCCAGCGGATTAGCATCCACCCGCAACGTGGTGGAGTCGCGAGCACAGCTCGCTCCTACAATGCAAAGGAACGTCAATGCTTAAAGTTTCAAAAAATCAAGCCCGTAATGAAATGGAGGGCGACTCATGAGAATAGCACGCCAAAGCTCAAACTCACGTCATTTGACCGCAAGGTAAATTAAAAGAATGAAAAAAATAGACAAAGCCGACTACGAGAAACGGCTTAGTAAAATTACACATATTTTTGAAGAACTGGTTGTCCATGCGGATGAACAAGCGACTTATCGGTGTCCCTACAAAAATCGCTTTGACCACTGTACAGCGAAGTTCGGCTGCCGAAATCAGCGAAAGATTGATGAAGGGACCGGGCTTTTGTGCGTCGGAGACGATAAGTTGGATTATCGCAGCGCATGGGAGGCAGACGCTCCTGACCAAACAGCAGATACATACGGCACCGGCACAATTACATCTGATGGAAAAGTTTACCAACTCACCCCTGGAAAAACTATTTTTGACTACGCAGACGATCTAACCGTCCAAGTACCCACCTCCTGTTTCCGAACCGGGCAGTGCCACGAGTGTATCGTTGAGGTTAAGCGCGGTATGGACAGTCTCCGACCTCCAAATGAAGCAGAAGCCTTCCTCCAAGATAACTACCGTCTCGCCTGCCAAGCAGTTGTTCTTGATATTGAGGAGGACATCGAGTTCGCACCCCTTCGACGCTCACCAAGGATCTTGACGCATACCGTCACAACGGATGACGGAACGGCGGAACTAAACCCGCGGGTTACGCATCGCGATGGGGTTGTCTATTACCATGACGAACCCATTGACCGTTACCGGGGACACCTCTATGGACTCGCCTTAGACATCGGAACAACGACAGTGGTGGCGAATCTGGTTGATTTAGAGAATGGGAAAACGGTTTCTGTCAGTTCCTTTGAAAACCCACAGCGTTTTGGTGGGAGCGACATCATGAACCGCATCTCCTACGACGGTGAATTTCAGGGTGAACTGCGCCGCTCGCTTATTGCCGCATTAAACACCGAAATCATGGAGGTGTGTGAACGCCACCACTTCGTCCGTCAGGAGATTTATGAAATCGTCGTTGCTGGTAACACAACGATGCGCGATATCTTCTTCAAGCATGATGTTCAGAGCATTGGACAAAAGCCGTATAAATCTCTGATTGAGCATGAGTATCGGGAGGGGACCCGTTCAACCACTTCTCTTATTGAAAAAGTGCGTCGCTTGGGTATCCGTGCGAATCCGAAGGCGATGGTCTACAGCTTGCCGTTGATTGCCAGCCATGTCGGTGCAGATGTTGCGGCGGATTTAGTCTCGATTGGCATGCCCGCGCAGGATGAGATCATCATGTTGGTTGATGTCGGAACGAACACAGAGGTGGTCGTCGGAAATGCGAAGCGGATGGTCGCTGCATCATGTCCGGCTGGTCCCGCATTTGAGGGTGGCGGCATTGAATACGGAATGCCTGCTTACCCCGGTGCTATTGAGTCTGTGAAGTGGAACGATGGTCAGCTCAATTATGAGACGATTGGTGGTGAGACACCAGAGGGGGAGACACCACAGGGGTTATGCGGTTCTGGGTTAATTTCACTCCTCGCTGAGCTGCGTCGGAACAATCAGATGAGTCCGAAAGGCGTTTTTGCAGACAGAAAGCAACGCGTTATGTCCCTTTTGCCGGAACACGGTATCACCTTCTCACGCGAGGACGCAAGCAATTTGGCACAAGCAAAGGCGGCAAATTACTGTGGACAATATATTGTTCTGCGGCACTTCGGCTGCGCGCCAGAGGACATTACGAGGCTCTTTTTAGCGGGTGGCTTTGCCAATTATGTTAACCTACAGGATGCGATTGAAATCGGATTTCTCGCGCCTGTTCCAGAAGCGAATATTGTCAAGATTGGTAACGCCGCGGTAGCAGGTGCGACGGCTGTTCTGCTTTCTGACAAAAAGCGCGCTGATATTGAGGCGTTTGTCAACAATATTGAACATATTGAATTAGAGACGACCCCGGATTTCTTTGACGTATTCGTGGAAGGCTGTCAATTTAACCCGATGCCCGTAACGTTATAAGGTATTTTTAATTGTTCGCAAGGCGTTAAATACAGTCTTATGTTCATTGAAGGTCTTTGCTTATATCCGCCTGCGCCGATGTTGCAGGCTACCGACTACGGTTATAGCAGAAAAAATAAAACTAAACAGTTAGCCCATAATGAAATGGAGGGCGGATTTAAGGAACGTACGTCAAAATTCTAACGCTCGTCGTTCCTCCGCAAGGTATTTTTAATTGTTCGCAAGGCGTTAAATACAGTCTTGTGTTCATTGAAGGTCTTTGCTTATATCCGCCTGCGCCGATGTTGCAGGCTACCGACTACGGTTATAACAAAAAAAATAGAACTAAACAGTTAGCCGTAATGAAATGGAGGGCGGATTTAAGGAACGTACGTCAAAATTCTAACGCTCGTCGTTCCTCCGCAAGGTAAAATTAAAATCTTTCAAGAACGCTTGAAGTCTGATGAACCGATTTTGTATGATGGTGGGTTCGGTTCTCAGTTATTCGCGCGTGGTATAGAACTCACTAACAGTGCGCTTGCCAATGACCTGCATCCCACGGCTATTGTTGACATTCATTCGGATTATATTGGGGCAGGTGCTGAGGCGATTGGGACAAATACCTTCGTGGCATCTCCGCTTCACTTGGAGATGGCAGGTCAAGACCTATCCGATGCTAAACGCCTCACACGACTCGCTGTTCAACACACAAAAGCAGCTATCGCACAGAGTGGAAGAGATGTCTACATTGCTGGCTCTGTGGGACCCTCTCCCGGCGCAATTGAAGCCGATAGCGGAGATACCACTTTCGGCATTCCAAATGCGGACGCAAGAGAGGCGCATAAATTAGTTATCCACACCCTCGCAGAAGAAGGCGTGGATTTTCTCTGTCTTGAGACGATGTTTTCTGCAAAAGAGGCAGCACTCGCTGTAGATGTTGCGCGTGAGACACGTCTGCCTATTGCCGTGAACTTGACTTATAAGTGGACCAAGGAGCGGCGAACTGGCAATATCATCTATCGGACGGATTGGGGGAACTCCCCCGCAGATCTACTTGAGATCCTAACGAACAACGAATTTTCGGGAGGGAACTCACTATTGGAGTCCGTTAGCATCATCGGCGTGAACTGTGGTGCTGAATCCAGACGTGATGAACATACTGGGATGCCTTATGCAATTGCTGGGATTCAGCAACTGCGCACGGCACTTGCTGAAACAGGGATTGATGGCAAATGGATGATGGCGTACCCTAACGCTGGCATGCCGAAGCTTGATGAGAACCATAATACCGTCTATACGCAGACCCCAACAGAGATGGCGAGTCATATCCCGGAACTCATTGAAACCGGTGCCTACTTAATAGGTGGCTGTTGTGGGACAACACCGACCCATATTAAAGCCTTCCGTGAGGCAATCGCGTCGTATCGTTCAGCACCGGTGCCTTAATGCGGGTATAATACCATAACGCAATCGTTAAAAAAATGGAAACAGTAACACTTACCTATAAAAGACCCCCCAATCGAGTTAATCACTTTCAACAGGAACTACTTTATTTCGACGGTGATGTCATTGTTACGTCTCAACGGGTTAATCCGTCTTCACCTATAATTCAAAAGGGTGAGACGGTTTTGACGGATAACTTCGCCGCGGTCTGGTTTGTGTTTACAGGTTTGTGGTATGATGTCGGCAAGGTTTATAATCTGGATAGTAAATGGACCGGTTATTACTGCGATGTCATGAAACCGGTTAGGCGGAGCGTGGATGTAAACGGGAAACTTAATCGTTTTGAAATAACGGATCTTTTCTTGGATCTTTGGATAAATCCAGATGGCACATACCAAATTCAGGATGAAGATGAGCTTGAAGATGCGGTTCAGAATGGCGCGATTGACACTGAAGTGGAAAGAAAAGCACTGGAGGTTCTAACGTCATTAATCGCTGAAGTTGAGTCTGGAGATGTGGAACGTCGCTTGCAGGAGGTAATGAGTAGAGCGGGGTTCCCAGATTTACAGGATTATATAGAAAAGTTACCTTAGGAATCGAAGGGGGATGAAAAGATGGCAACATTGGCAATTAACGGAGGCGAACCTGTCCGAACCGCTGGATTCCCTACATGGCCCACGTTTGATCCGGCGGATCTTGAGGCATTTGAAACTATCTACGAAAGTGGACAATGGGGTGTCGGTGGGACAAGGGTTCCTGAGTTTGCACAGCAGTTCGCTAAATTCCAAGGTGCGAACTATGGTATTTGCGTCAATAGCGGTACTTCGGCACTCTATATCGCCCTAAAAGCGGCAGGGGTTTGCCCGGGCGATGAAGTCATTACCACACCGTATACCTTTCAGGCAACGGTTGTCGCCATTCTAATGGCGCATGCCGTGCCCGTCTTTGTGGACACTGCCACAGATAGTTTTCTTCTGGATCCGTCCAAGGTCGAAGCCGCGATAACGGAAAAGACGAAGGCGATTTTACCGGTTCATATCGCAGGGTATCCAGCGGATATGGACGCGCTTATCGACATCGCGAATCGGCATAACCTGAAGATCGTCGAAGACTGTGCGCAGGCACACGGCGCGGAATGGCGCGGACGAGGGGTCGGCAGTTGGGGGCATTTCGGGTGCTTCAGTTTCCAATCATCCAAGAATCTTTGTGCTGGTGAAGGTGGCATTGTCCTCATAAACGACCGGGAACTCTACGAACGTGCTTACGCGCTCCATAACTGCGGTCGCACCCTACCGGATGCTGAGTTCGGAGAGGCAGAGCCTTTCGGAGGCAATTTTCGTATGACGGAATGGCAAGCTGGGTTGCTCCTTTCCCGTTTGACTCGGCTTGAAGCTGAAACCAACTACCGGCATAAGAACATGCGGTGGTTAGATGGTTGGTTTGGTGAGATTCCGGGCATTAAAGTCACGCCACTTGACCCGCGTGCCACGCGTGGCGGATGTCACGGCTATAAGGCGATCTTTGATTCCGAGGAGTTTGAAGGCATATCACGTGAGACGTTTCTCCGTGCAATGCGCGCGGAAGGGATACCGATGGGATATTGGTATACCACCCCTATGTATCGGGCAACTTTTCTTGCTTCTAATCTTTTCGGTCAGGATCTCAATTATGATGGTGTGCAGTGCCCTGAAACTGAAAAGATATGTCAAACAGGTCTTTCTTTAAGTCAAAATGTATTGATGGCGAGTGAAGAGGATATAGAGGATATTATTAAGGCGGCGATTAAAATCCGCCGGAACGTCGCTGAGTTAAAATCGGAAACCTCGTAAGGTGTCGCAAGTTTTATTAAATTTTCCACTATCCTTTTGGTCTGAGCTGGCTCTATATAGGCAACCCGATAGACAGACTTTTTAACTATGGAAATCTGTTAACCATCAACTCGTGCTTTAACATTTATAACGGAGTTGAGTTGATGGTTAAACTGCGCCCAGGTTTTAATAGTTTAAAAAATTTACTATCCTTTTCAGTCTTAAGGGACTCTATATAGGCAAATCCATAAGCGCAAGCCTATAGAGGCTTGCGGGACAATAGGAGAAAAATCATGTCTAACGAACGTGAAACCCAGAAGGAAATCCGTCAGATTCTGAGGCTATTGGAAATGACAGCACGCATCATAGAAACTTCAGCGATTACAGACCAATTTTCAGGGGGTGAGGAGCGATCCGCTCGGCAATTTAACAACGCACTTGAGCTCCTGAGCGATCTCGGTGCAGTGCCCGAGGGTCTGTTTGAGCCTTTAGAGGATAATGATGCATCTTTTGGCGATATTTGCTTTGCCTGTCACCAAGTCGCTGCCTACGTTAAAGAAAGCTGCGCTGATGATTTTGTTGACTTCACGCAAATCAAGAAAACGATTGGCGATGAGTTGAAAGATGTCAAGGAAATTGTGCGGCAATCAATGCCCTCCTTCTTCAAAGATGTATGGGGCGGACAAACACAGGAAGCTAATACTGATGTTGCCGAGACCGTTGAGGTCACCTCAGACGAGGACGAGGACGCAACATCTGTCGAACAGCGGATTGCCAAGCTTGAAGGACAAATGGAGACTATTGTGGAAATACTCCAAGAGATCCGAGCACAACAGATTGAACAGAACAAAGAACTTTAGGATAGCAGTCAGCCATCAGCAGTCAGAAAAATAGGAGTCAGCAGTCAGCAGTCAGCGGTCAGCAAGAGGGTTGCCTCGCAGTGAGAGTTCACCAGAAAACCTCTTAACTGACGGTTTCCGATTGCTGATGGCTGATAGCCAATTTGATGAATCAGCTTGCAAAAGGCAGCAGATTAAACGCTTCGGGGTTACCAGTGCTTGAACGAATACATCCGTTGCCCGATAAACAGTCCCAAAATTGCCCAAAGACTCCCCATCACGAATTCGCCGAGCATTGTTCCGAAAAAGAGGGGCAGTGTTCGGCGATACGCGCCGATCCCGCCGTGGCGAATCAGTATGGATTTTAGCACCCAAGCGATAAATACAGGAAACCAAAGCCTACCGAAGTTCCAATTACCTGCGAGTGGATAGGCGAGTGGATGGAGTTGCCACCAGATAAACCGCAAGCGCATAAAGAGCGTTGTAAGCGTGAGAGAGATACCGAAACCGAAAAATCCGACATGTCTCCAATCTGTATCGTTTGGAAGGGTTAGCCACCGTTGTAGGTCGCTGAACGCTTCCTGACCGCGCCATGTTCCTAAACTCCCGTGCAGATAACCGGCGTGTAGGAACGCGATGAATCCGATAATCAGTCCGATGACTGTTGATCCCCACATTACCCAAAGAAGTTGACGCGCATTGATTGCACCCTTGTCAGCGAGTTTAAACCCTTCTAACTGGTTCGGCATCGGTTGCGAGCGGTAGTTGCGAGTAAATCCGTAGAGGAAGGCGAACCCTGTTAGCGTCGGGGGACCAATCTTTCTGGATCCAAAGAGTGAAGTTAGGAAAAGTCCAGGACCGGCTCGGTAAAAATCCTGCGTCGGTGTCCCGAGTTCCGCTCGCATCCGTGTGAATGCTAAGACGAGTATGAAGTGAATGCTGAAAAATCCCAACACACCCCACCACGACATTCCCGCCTTGATGCAGAACCCAAATATAACTCCGATACTGAGTAATAACCCAAGCAGGGCACTACGATACCCTATCGGTTCGCTTCTCGTGTCAAGGTTGCTTTTCAGTCCTAAAATATTCCGAACCACCTGCCATAAATGTTTGTGTGTTATCCAGAGGGCAAAGAAACAGAGTCCGAAATATGCCCCAAGTGATTGCATATCGATATGTGGGTAACCGGGTGTCTGGTTCAATCCTGTCATTGCACCGAAGACGAGCTGTGCCTTCCAAAAGAGATAGAACAACCAGCACGAGAGCGACAGATCCAGCGGCATTAAGAAACCGATACCGATAGCGTAAGGATTCAGGTGGATGGGGGTTGAACCGATAGCACTGAGTGGTTTTTCCGTGAATAACAGCCCAATATCGTGACGGATGGGGATACTCGGTACATAAGGGTAAAGAAAACTGATACCGTTGAGTAAGTCGAGTCCACATCCGATGGCGAACCCTATCCAGAGGAGCCGGTTTCTGTAGAAACTCACACCTTTCGTCATTTCAAACGGGAGTAGGATGATAGGGTAACTCAGTTTTTCGTGTTCAATCCACTGTTTGCGTAGGATGACGCTGAGCATCATCATAGAGAACGCGAGCGCAGAGAAGAAAAGTAGCCATGCCGACACCGGTGTGAGCCATGCGCGGATGTGTTCCATTTCAAACAGATTTGAGGTGCCTTCATAGTAGCCGGTTAAAGCGCGCCGATCCGTTACGGCGATCCAGTCCGGAATGTATCGAAAAAATAGGGGTTGCCATTCGTTCTCTGGTGTAGCGAACCACGTTGCGTGCCCCAGGACGCACATTGTTGCTTGTAGCAGGTCGTGTCCACAGACGACGCATGCAAGCGTTACCATGAGGTACACCGTCAGCATTTCCGCTTGTGTGAGCTGCCATCTCGGAAGATAGCGCGTTAGAAATAGATTAAGAAGGGCAATGAGAAAGAGTGTAAAGACGGCGTTGAAGAAAATCGCCATCGTGGTTGGGTATTGCGTAGTCCATACTGTTTCCGTTTGAACAACGAGGTAGATATTGAGTGGAAGCGATAACAATCCTAATAGGATGGCTCGCCATGTGATATTTTCGGTTTTTTTAATTATACCTTGCGGTTCGGTAAGGTGAGTTGATTGTTTCACGTTCTTTTCCGTAGAGTCGCCTGCGCCGTTGTTGCAGGCTACGTTTTTGGTGGAGTCGGGAATCGCCTGAATCATATTCAGAAGTCCCTCCTACATCGGTGCTGTGTACTATAGACATGACACTATTACCAAGAACCCGCTCGTAATGAAATGGAGAGCGGTCCAGAGGCACAAAAATTAAAAAGTTCGCTCCTGACCGTAGAAAATCCGGGGCCTAAACGATGGTTCAAAGGGTGGATCGAGCGGGAAGGCGAATTCTACCCGAAGAATACCTGTCCCACTAAACTGAGAGAAACTGCTGCGCAACCCAAACCCAACGCTTCGCTTGGGGCTCGCTAAATTGAAGGTGTGTTTGCCGTTCCAGATGTATCCAATATCAGCAAACACGACACCACTCAATATGACTCCAAGATGAACTCGCCTGTCGCTAAACGGGCGCGCCACGGCTGTTGCAACCGCTGCGAGTGCTTCGTCTACTTTGCGGAAAACCGTTCCACCGAATATGGTTCGACTTTCGAGACTCAGTAACATCATCTTTTCACCACTAAACTGCCTATAGGCGTAGCCGCGTAGCCCGTCAAACGCTCCCAAGAGAACTTGGCTATGTCCACTCCATCCAAACTGCATCTCTGTTTTAAACTGCGCGACAAACGTCTGATGGAAATCGAAGAGACCGTTCTCTCTAAAACCGGTTTCAAGTGTATAGATATCACCTGTGTTGAATACATCTGTGTAAAACCAAGCGGTTTGTGCTTGGAGGCTGGAGCGTTCAATTCGAGTCGTGAAGTTTGTACTAAATGCGAATGTTGTGAGGTTAAAGAACTTATTGCTGTTCATCCATCCGGATCCCAAAGCCAGTTCCGCGTAAGATGCTGAACGGTCCGATGCGTATAAGGGTGAAGCATATCCAAAAGAGAGTGCGTATTGAGAACCGATGAGGAAATTTTCCTCTTGCCCCATCCGTCGGAGGAATCGGGTATTGTGATATGCAATGCGTTGCCTACCTAAAGTGAAGCCGATCCGTTTTACGTCTCGATTCTCTAACATTGCCTCGGATTCGCTTGATTTTTCAAGTAGCACATATCTCGAACGCCGTGAGGATGCCCATAACCCTATATAATTTTGCTGATATCTGTCACCGAAATATCGTCGGACATTTGCATGGGTTCCCTGTAGATTTTGTTCAAATATATCGGTTTTCTTTGCGTTTTCATACCAGAATATCGGATTAACCGATTCGGAAAAGCGCACGCTTGCACTCCACCGACTTTTCAGTGTATATTGGGGACGTTCTAACAGCACAACCAAGGAATCGCCTTCACGCTTCTGGATATATTCGCCATCAAAGTTCCAGTGCGAATGGAAGAGTCGCGGGTTATTGTACCGGCCCCTCACAAGGCTCCGCGTCTTTTCACCGACTTCGCTAATCCTTTCGTAGCGCCATAGGGTGCCTTGGCCCGATCCGAACATGTTTGGATCTCGAAACTGTAGTAGCCAATACCGCTTTTGGTTATTTAGGTTCAGATCTCCCCCAAGCGGGAAGGACAGCAGTTCCCTAATAGTCGCGTGAATCGTAACGGATTTCGACAGTTCATCCCATTGTGCGTCAACCTTTGCGGCACCAATATAAGTCTTGCGGCGAAGAATCTGTTCGCTTTCCTCTCTATCTGCTTCTGTGTAAACCTCCCCTTGCATAAACAGGAGTTCTCGGCGGATAACGTCTTCTTTCGTCTGTATATTGCCAGTTACGATGATGTTGCCGACACGACCTTCGTCAATCTCAATACCGAGATAAACGCCATCCGCGAATTTCTTCACAGAGAGTTGCTCTTCATCCACACGCGCGAAACGGTACCCGTTCTCCCGATAAAAGCGTGTGATCGCTTCAAGATCGGATTTCAGAACGGTTTCATCGTAAACACTCCACACATCTGTCCGCATCAGCGCACGGATTTGCTGTTCAGGGAATGATTCGTTTCCATCAATTACGAGGCTGCGTACAATGCTTGCTTCATCTTCTAAAGGTACTATTCTATTCTGCGCAGTGTGTGCCGTTTCCGATGAAATTTCAACTTGTATGCTGATACCAAGTAGGATGATTAAGCTCAAAGTCCGAAACGGGCGCGGGACATACCAAAGATCTGCCATTATACTTCACCTGCGGCCAGTGTGCTTTCGCGGTTTGAGAGAAAACTTTCAAGAAGCATAAGACAGACAACTAAAACGAGCAATTCACCCCAAATTTCCCTACCGTGTCGCTTAACGTTGTAAGCGTCAGCTGCTACCGTTGTTCCGTCGATTTCCTGATCTGCTGTTGCTTGCGCGCCGACTCTCGCCGCTGCCTGTGCCAGTGGAATCTCTGTCAAGTCAGCTTCAGTAGTATCAACGTTAACCGCAAAAAAGTCTCGTTGGATACTGTCTTGCCTCCGCACCTCGACCTGATAGATACCGGGACGTTCTGTGCCTTGAAATCGCAGGGTGCCGTCTTCGGCAATCGGAAGAATGGCTATCGGGTCGAAACCCCAACTCGTGCTTTGCTGTCTTGTATCGGAGTCGAGTTGGGGGTTCGGGCTATCTTGCTGACTGCTGACGGTTTCCATTAAACGAATAGACGCTTTCCCACCCGCACTCCGAGGATAATGTGCTGTATAGGTGTCACCGATATGTCCGCCCCATGTTAAAAGATTATTGCTGGCTATTGTCGTGTAAAGCACACTCTGTTGGAGCATCGGAAGGAAATACGGATTAACGAGTAGGTCGCTTGTATAAGTCGTCGTGCGAGTAGATGTTGTAGGAGGGGTTTGTAACCCCAATTCCATAGACGGGGTCGTCTGTTGAACGAGTAGCCCACAGTTATAGAGCAGCACGGTACTTGTTCCTTGACTTCGTTCAACGAGAAAAGGTGTATCGTCACCGAAGCGTGCGATAACGTTAGATTCCGACGAGGGCTGTAATGCTATACCGTTGTAAAACTGCGGAGCGTATTGCATAGAGAAGCCTTCGCTTGGAAATATGTCAAAGACAGGATGTGTTCCCTCATACACCTGCACTCGCTGTGGTGGTGTCCATGTCAGCGGACTACCAAGTCGGGCAGGAAACCACCATACATTATCAGGTTCGTTGTAGCTTGTTGCGTTGCTGCGGTCGCTCACGAAGACAATGATACTTTTGCCGTGGCGGGTGAATTCTCGGAGTTGCGCGCTCATCTGACGCGACATCGTTAGTACGTCCGCAAGTACGATAACATCATAGTCTTCCAACGGAAAGGTTACAAATTCATCAGGTGTGCATTGCGTTGGTAGAATCATTGTATTGTGCTTGCTTCGTAGTGAGAGCTGTTGGCGGTCAGTAAGAAAATCTCTTTGCTGACTGCTGACCGCTGATGGCTGACGACTATCTGTATGTGGATTTAACGCCAATGTTAGATATTCCGTTTGTTCTCCGACACAGAGCACACGCACTTCACCGAGGGCATCCAAGGCAAAATAACGTTGGTTGTCAATATTAAGGCGATCGTCTGTCAGTGTGAGGTAACCGATATGCGTGCCGGGTGTAGAAAAGTTGTATGTTAAAGTGGTGTTCAGCGATTCGTTCGCTGCCACAGAAAAACTCATAGTTTTTTGTTTTTCGCCTCCAATAAATAGTGTCAGTATATTTTGATTCAAAGGTGCTACTGAATGGTTCACAGTCGTCACGTTCAATTGAAACGGTAAATCTACACCTATTAGTTGATTGGATGGACGAATTTCTTTAATACTTGTGTTATGTGCTTCACCCTCTGCAACCGGAATCAGAGCGATACGAGCACCCGAGCGATTTGGAAGTCTATTCCAGTTCACCCATCCGTTTTGGGCGAAGTCTGAAATCAAATAGATTTCTTTGTTCAGTTGTTCTGACTCCGTGAGAATTTCGTGGGCGAGTTCAAGGCTGGGTTGAACATTCGTGGTGCGGTAGGAAGTTTCTGTATCGTTAATTGCTGCGGTAACGCTCTCAATGTCGGGTGTGAGTTGCCGAAAGACAGGTTTCGGGATGTCTGACATTAATATAAGGGCGGCTCTATCGCCGTGCCGCAAGGTGTCAATGATGTCGGTTGCCAGAGTTTTCGCTTTATCGAGCCTTATGCCATTGATGTCTTGATACGCCATGCTGTAAGAGTTGTCTAAGACGATAATCACATCTGTCTTCGCCCGTACGGACGCGACTGGCAGTCCGAGTGTCAAAAAGGGACGTGCCAAGGCGAGTGCAATCAGTGCTATAATTGCCATGCGTAGGAGCAAAATGAGAAGTTGCCGGAGTTGGAATCGACGTGCATTTTCGCGGTGTGCCGCCGTAATGAATATTAGACTGCTAAAATCAATTGTCACTACACGGCGACGGTTCCAGAGGTGAATGACTAATGGGATACCAGTGGCAAGGAGTCCAAAGAGAAAAAGTGGGTTGAGAAATGCCATTTTTTAATTATACCTTGCGGAGAAGTGACGTGGGTTAGAAACCTTTACGTGTCTCTCTTACGAGTCGCCTGCGCCGTTGTTGCAGGCTTAGTTTTCTGTTTTTTCTCTTAAATCAAAGCATAAGTCCGTAATGGAATGGAGGACGACTCGAACACAAGAACTTCCAAAGTTCATAAACCCTTACTTATCCGCAAAGTAAATTAAAAAATGGTAATTTCAAGTTGATTGAGCGTATGGAAAACACCTTCTGCGTATTCCATAAGATTGTCCGTCTCCAGGGTGCTTCCACCGAGTTGAATGTGGTTCGCATCAGCAATAATCTGGTCCAACGTTGGGTCCATTTGTACCCATTGACCGACATAGACTTCGGGCCAGAAATGATAATAAAAAGCATCCTTTGCGAATACGATACCGGAGCAGATTCGTGCGGGGATGCCAGCGGCACGCGCCAGAGCGATAAATAACACTGTGTGTTCCGTGCAATCTCCGGAGAGCGACTGTAGTGCTGTTAATGACGAAGCAAAGCCTCCACTCATCTTTTTGTCGTTAATGGCGGCATAAACCCACCGACATAATTTTTCCGCCGCGCGCCATGAATTGACTTCGTTTTCCAAGATCTCCTCAGTCTTTGCCTGAATGTCAGGGTGATCCGCTTGAATATAGGCACTTGCGGTAAGGAATTCACCTTCTGCATTCTGAATAGGGAGGTTAGGACAGTCTTCGGCGACAATTGATGGAACCTGAATAGAAAGTTTACCAGCGTATGCGGCGTTCGCCTCGAGTTTCTGTCGAGGGGTGGACATAACAACTTCGGCGATGTTCCCTGTTGAGAGTTTCACTTCTGCCTCGAGATGCTTTGCTTTTGGGATCGGGAGTTTGCCAGAGGGAAGGATACGGGTTTTTAAGACAACGTCAACTTCTTCGATACCGCCAAGGGCAGTTTCCTTGTCGGTTTTCGTAGTTACCATGGAAAGCCCCATCAACGGCACCTCTGTTCGATAGTTTACGCCGTCGGGGTCAAGCCACAGTTTTGCGGTAATGCCATTCATCATGTCCATTGTCTGTTTCAGAACATAGACCTGCTTTTCCTCCGACTGATAGGTTAAAGTCTCTTCCCCTAAAATCTCGATTTCCGTTTTCACAGGCTTCAAAAGATCGAAGATGAACATGTGAAAGGTTCTTTTATCGCCTGTTTTAAGCCCTTTCTGGGTTAACAATGATGCTACCCCTGTATGTTCAGAAACGGTATCTGCTGGCACTGGAATTTCTGACTCGGTGATTTCACCGTTAAGCGTTGTTTTAACGTGGGCAATTCCATCTACGATCCGTCCTTCGATCTGTTTTAAACCAGATTCATTAGAGGTCGAGAGGAAATGAAGCGGCATTAAGTCGGGACCTGTGTATTCAACGCGAGTAATTTCAACTGTTATGTCAGTCCCAAGTGCCTTAAAGTTCATAACGGTGTCGGTTTTGTTCCGAGCCACCTGTTCCCCTTGATACTCAGTTTCTTCTGTGGACGTGTGCATATAACCGATCTTGGTGTTCATTAAGGTAAGGTTATACCAATGCTCTTGCGGATGGTTTAGCATATTCTCGAATGTGTGTTGTTCTTCGTCTGCAGCGTTTGCTGGTGTAGTTGCGTACAAGCCAATATTAAAAAATATCGCTGCCATGCATGCAAACGCAAAGCGGTGTAGATGATAAAACTTCAAATTTTTAATTATTCCTTGCGGGTAAGTGAAGGGATATGTTACTAAAAAGTTTTCGATCAAGAGTCGCCTTCCAAATGTAAAGCAAAGACAAATTATGCCATTTAAGGCATAATTTCATTATAGGCTTGGTTTTTGATACTACGAATTCATGTTTTTACGCGCGAAGTCAACAACTACAAAATCCTATATGTAATATTAATTATACCTGATGGGTGTGCCTATGTCAAGTCTACGGCGAAAGCAGTCATTTTAGGCACTTCACAACTTTTATTGAACGGTTCTGGAAAACCGGAATAGCCTTTCGATTACCTCACACGCGAGTTGCCATAGCAACCGTATGGGTGTGGCGCTGTTTGATCTTCTGATAGTTTCCAAATATAGTCAGAAAATTGCGCTTGATGAACTCTCTAAGCCCCGAAATGGTAACAACGTAAAGTCGTCCATTCGGTTTGAGATACCGCTTCGCATCGGTCAGAAAAATCTGTAGGAGTTCCTTACCGACGTTGGCGGGTAGGTTAGAGGCAATTAGGTCGAATTGAATATCGGGGAGATGGCTAAAACCGTTGCTCAGAAGGACATGGCAATTCTGGAGTTGATTCTGTTTCACGTTTTTACGCGCGTAATCAACTGCTACGAAATCCTTGTCCACCATATAGACGGTTGCCGTTTGTGTGCATTTGGCGAGAGTGATACCGACGGCACCGTATCCACATCCGAGGTCGAGACAGATGTTGCCTTCTTGGATGTCCAGATGCTCAATCAGCAGGTGTGTTCCTGCGTCAATCGCTTTTGGCGAGAAAAGTCCCCATGTTGCAGAAAAGGCAAGGGGCGTGCCGCGCAATTCTGTCCGGAAGTCAACTTCTCGTGAAAAGGAATCTACTGCCATTTTATCAGGACTCCAAGGGCATCACCGGGAGTATTCCAGAGAAGATCGAAAGCATCTTTCGCTTCTGTGTAGTGGAAGCGATGCGTAACCATTTCAGCTGCGTGGATTTCGTTATTTTGTATCTTTTGCAAAGCCCGCGCCGCAATCTGAGCACGCGGTTCATCTGTCAGGATGCCTGCGACGAGGCGTTTGCTCATCATCTTTGAGGAATGTAAAGGCAAAGGTGCCTGTTGGTAGAGAGCGATGAGTTGGATAGTGCCGAACTGGCGCGTCATATCTTGTGCCTGCTCAAACGATTTGACGCCGGCATACCCGCCAACACAATCTATCACCAGATCTGCCCCTTTGCCGTCGGTGAGACCCAAGACTGCTTCGACCGGATCTACTTCCTCAGCATTTATGACTGCATCCGCACCGAGTTTTGTCGACAATTCGCATCGTAGGGGCAACGCGTCCACTGTTATAATTTGTGCGGGATTGTAGCCCTGCAGCACCTGCATCATCAGGCTACCCACCAAGCCTTGTCCCAGAATGACGATGGTATCTCCAGCTTTAACACCAGACGAGTCTGACCAAGCGACTGCACTGGTCGCAAGTGGAAGAAAAGTTCCCTCTTCAAAACCGACCCCGTCAAGGAGCGGTACGATGCGTCCATCAGTTGCGTCCGGTTCAGCAACGACATATTCCGCATGTGGTGCTACAACCATGACGCGTTCACCAACCTGATAATCTTCTATCTCCGCACCGACTGCCTCCACAGTGCCTGTGAGAGAGTACCCCATAATTGAGGGCGAAACAGCCTCTTCTCGGATATAGCGTCGAAACAGTTCGGAGCCTCGGCTGATTAACGTCGTGTCCGTCTGTACCCGAACTTGCTGCGCATTAATTTCCGGCATCGGCACCTCTTCTAATTGGATATTTCCAAAGCCTTCTGGTTTGGTTACTCGGATCATCTTTTTAATTCTCCTTGCGGTTAAATGACGTGAGTTTAGACCTTAACGTGCCTTTCCCAAGATCTAGGGAAAACGCCCAAGCAAAAACCCCTCCACTTCGTTTCGGGCTACGGTTTCGGTATAAAAAACCTTATAACCTCAAATCCAGTCGCGCCTTAATAGAAAACCTGCCCGTAATGAAATGGAGGGCAGCGCGAAAACCCAATAATTAAAAATTCTGCAAGCGTCTGGCTAAATCCTCACGAGTGACAGGTTTATCGAAAGACGTCAGATAGATGTGGAAAGTATCACTCCTGTCGGAAACATACACGAGGTGTCGTCCATCAGGTGAAAAGGCGGGTTGGATAGACCTGCCGATGTCGCTGGTGATCCGTCGTTCATTTTTACCATCTGCATCAATGAGATGAATCTCCCAGTCGCCGTCTCTCGCGGAGACATACGCAATCGTTTTTCCGTCAGGCGACACCGTGGGGTTGTAACAATCATAGCGATTTGGATTGAAATGTTTCTCGTTTTTCCCGTCAATGTCTATGGTATAAAGTTGGTTTGCCTCGTTCCGAGAGGAGACAAATACAATGCGCTTTCCGTCCGGAAAGAATGCAGGACTTCCGTCGTCGGTTTCGTTAAAGGTGATACGCTTCGGCTCAACGTCTTCTGGTGTGAGTTGTGCGAGATCAAGTCCTGCCAAATTGAGGAGATATAATTCCAGATTCCCATCTAAGTTGGATTCATAAACAACCTGATTTCCAGCAGGCGATGTACGAGGCACGCGGGCACCGAAGCTCACAGGCAAAACACATCGCGTTATTTTGCTATGAATATGTGTCACATAGAATCCAGCGTAAATCGGGGTGGAGCCGCTGCTTTGGATGACAATTTTAACTTCGCGAGATGACTTCGGTTCGCTGCTATAAAACAGATAGTTTGGGGTCGTGAGGAATGCTGGTGAACTGTCGTTGAAATCTGTTGTGAAGGTTACACGCCGCTGGATACGCCCATTTAAGTCCATTAAATAGATTTCGCCGTTGTCGAGTCGAAACGATGCGAAGGCAATTTGTGTGCCGTCCGGCGAGAAGGTGGGTGAATAGTTATCTGAATCACCACGGGTCAACTGCTTTGTATGATAACTGTCTCCAACGAGTTCGATGATTTTGCGTAGGACTTCGGGATCCAGAGTGCTGCGTTGAATGAGTCGGAGCACGCGGAAGGCGGAGTGTCTATCACCGAATCTTAGATAGGTACGTGCCAATTCAATTCGTGCGGCAATCCGTTCTTCCGGTTGTGCGGCATAAAGTTGTGAAGCCTTTTGTAGCTCCATAACCGCGTCGGTGTAACGTCCCAGGTCATTGTAGGCTTTTCCCAATAACATTCGTGCCTTCGGATCCTCAGGTGCCGTTTCGATAAAAGCCTCCAGTCCTTCCACTGCTGCTTGTGGCGTTCCAGCATTCAGAAGTTCTTCACTCTTTTCGAGAACTGTCGTATTATCTTGGCACCCGGTCACTAAGACAACGAGAAGGATGCTACATTGAACTATTAAAGCACAATTCAGTTGAGTCTTACACTTGGTTTCCATGAACATATCGCGCCAGTCTATCGTTTGTGGCTGCGTCTTGATTTTTTAGCGCAGCGCGTTACTCCATATTGGCTATCAGCTTTCAGAGGAATGACTGTTAACTATCTTTCTGACCGCTGACGGCTGATGGCTGATGGCTATCTTGCTATTAGCGTTTTTTGGTTCTACGCCTGCCTCTCCACCCATTGCCAACTGCGTAGAGCCAACATAAAATGCCTTGGACGGACGCACTTATTTTCAGTTTCCAAGAGGGACGGTACATCAGCTTTTCGCCATCGTCGAACGTCCAGATGTGCATTGAATAAGGCTCCTGTGCTTCAGAGTCCTCTGCCTTGTCTGTTGAGGTGTTCTCCTTCACCGCAGGTTTGAACCGCATTAAATCACGCCATTCTGTTACCGGCAGTGAATTCAGGTAGAAAACACCAATTGCAGAAGCAAAAATGGCAAAAAGGACAATCGCTTTTGGAAATTGCCCTAAGTACAGTTGACCGAGTCCTGGAAGAATCGCCGACAGGACCATCGCAACGAAAGAACGGGCAGCAGATTTACCTTCCGCACCTCCAGAATTGCTGGTGGCAACGCGCGTGTTTGCGGGTTCTACCATTGATTAAGACTCCCCTTGTGCCACAAGGTAGACCCCGATACAGATGATCAGAGCACCTACTATACGAATCTTAGGGACAGATTCCTTGAACAACATCCAAGAAAACAGGATTGACAATACATACCCAGAACTTAACATCGGATACGCAACACTCAGTTTAACACGTGACAGGATAATCAGCCAGACGAGCGTTGTGAAGCCATATATCGCAATCCCACTGAGGATATAAGGATTCAGGAACGCCTGTGCCAATTTGCCCGTAGCGTCTCGTAGGCTATTGATGCGACCGATCGTGTTCATGCCGTGTTTAAACAAAATCTGTCCTATTACCGTTAGTAAAACGTTGAAGAATAGCAGTAAAAAATCTTTCATGACTTTATTATACCACACCTCTACTCTTTTTATTACAATTTTTAAGGGGCGCATTTCGGAGGCATTCAGTTTTTATAGGTTATAGAGATACGTCACTTTAATGACAATGACACGGTTTTCCAGTTGTAACTCGCGACCGGAGGCTGTCCCAACAGGAGCATCGCCCCAAGCCTCGTTATATGCAACGAAAAGGTGACTCTTCGGGCTATATTCCCATCCAAATAGAAAACTTAGCAGATACGTCTGGTGAATTTCCATAGAAAGTGGACGTTCCCTACTGGCTTGTGCGAACATTCGGAGAAACGACTCTCGCGTGAACAAGTAAGTCGTACGCAATGAACTGACTAAAAACCTGCCATCAATTGCCCCTTCCAAATCAAAACTCTGGGCGTAGCCGCTGTCTAATTCTATGGAGAAATTGCCCTGTGGATGGATAGTGGACTCAAGCGTAAGACTCCGCTGTTTGCCCGCTTGTTGTCGTCCAAAGTTAAAATAGTCAGCGAAATCCACGCCGATACCAATAGCAATCGGGTTTGTAGGATCAGTATCAATCGAAAACCCGTATCTGTCTGCCGTGAATACTTCAGTGAGCTCAACTTCCCGACTTCGGTCATAGTAGGCGGTAATGTCGTCCAAGAGAATTTCTCTGAAATCCATCCCGACATTTCCACCAACACTCCATCTGAACAGGTTTTCATCGAAATCAGGCGAGAGGGACAACTCTGGGTTACGTTCTCGCCACTCCGCAAAATATACGGGTGTATAAAGGCTTTGAGAGAGACGAGCGGTTATACCAGAAAAAAACTGGTGCTTGCCCCAGTGTGGAGAATAGGAAGTCCGCATATAAGCACGTTGCCAGCCACGGTTTTGTTCTTTTCGTAGAAATCCCGTCTGATTGATTTCAAAGTGCGGTGCGACCCCTTCAAATCCGATGTCGCTGCTCCAGAGATAGTTGCGCTGCGCGAAGTCAATCGTATACGCAAAGTTATCACTGTCTTCGCCCGGATGGAAACTACCAGCGTATTGTCCCGTGAGATGATAAGTTTTGCCCAAAGCAAGGTTCATATCAATGCCACCCACTCGGCTATGACTCCATCTTTCACTACCGGGTTGTTCCTTGTTCACGAATAGGAGCCCAATGTTTGAACGTTTGAGGATGTCGCGTTTAACACGGATTGCAGAAAACCATGCTTCCTCCTTTTCGGACGGAGTACTATCAGAAAACCTGAATTCACCGGTTTGATTGCCCAATACTCCGATAGAGTAATCGCCGACTTTTCCTGTAAGTTTACTACCCCAGAGGATATTACCGCGACTCCCGATACGGCGGCTGAACATCAGGTCGTATGGGGTTTCAAAAAAACTGTTGCCTTCAACAAAAAACGGACGTTTTTCAGGAAAACGCGTCGGAAATCGGGTCAGATTAATCTCCAGTTGGTCTGCTTCAACTTGTGCAAAGTCGGGATTAACGGTAACGTTCGCCTTTAGCGCACTCGTGAGGCTATATTGCACATCCAAACCTGTTCCGATTTGGCGCGTCAAATCGGCATCGGCAGCACCCATACCGCCACCTAAAAGATAGGGTGAGATTTCAAAGTTTTTCCCCGTTTCAATATCGTGCATACCTACGATGTGTCCTAAATCGGACATCCGCGTGACGACCCCTGCTTGGGTCAACTGTTTCCATACCGTAACCTCGCTTTTCCGGCGGTTTACCCGCTCCACATCAAACCCCCAGATTTGTGTTGGCTTGTCGGTAAATCGAAAGTTTGCGAACGGGATTTTAAACTCGGCGTACCACCCCAATTCATCAATACTGCTTTCAACCCACCAAATTCCTTTCCAGTTGCTGTCGCGTTGGGTATCCTCATACCGATAATTATCACTCTGAACACCAGCTGGGTTTGTAGCAAATTTATAGCCTGTACGATGATCGTGATGTGGGTCAATGAAGAAAGAGATGACCTCCGAGGCATAGAGGTCGCCGCGCCGCGTCATCCGATTGATGATTTTATTGGGTTCGGCATCGTAACATCGGAATGCGACGTAGAGGTTATGCACATCGTAAGCGATTCGGAATTCTGTGTCGTCAGTTGCGGGATTACCGCGTGCTGGTTCGAGTTGAATGAAACCACTGCGCGGTTCTGCTTGCTGCCATACAGCATCGTCCAGTATCCCGTCAATTTGCGGTGGTTCGCCTACGATTCGGTGAGCTTCAACGACATGCTCACCCATGCCTTCTGGGTGCGCAAAAAGGAGTAGTGGATAGGCAATGAATAGCAGTAGAGCAGCTACAAGTTTTGGCATGCGTTAATTATAGTTGAAATCCTATGTGTTGTCAAATTTGCCTCTCCAAGCTTGCTGTACTCCTGAATGACGACCAATTTGTTGCTTTTCCTTGAAAAAATTGTTGAATTCCTTTAAAATTCTTGAAATGTGGTTAGAATAATGTGCCTGTTCTTTTCCAGTATAGCGGATTCAAAAAAAGGCATGTGAAATCCGAGGTCCACTTAAAGTTGTCCAACGATTAGTCTTCGTAGTATAAAGTGCGTAGCTCGTAATGAAATGGAGAGCGGATTCGAGCAAAGAACGTTAAAGCACAAACTCACGTCATTTAACCGCAAGGAATAATTAAAAAATGGTAGAACTTACACGGGAAGACATTGAATTTTTCAGAAATGAAGGGTACTTGGTGAAACGCAACGTCCTGAACCCGGAATTGATGGAGCGGGCACGGGCAAGACTCTGGGAAGGTGCCCCCGAAGGACGCAGGCGTGAGGATCCTGACACTTGGATAGGACCCTTCACTCCTGAAGAGGAAAATATTGACAAAGACAACAATCGACGAGGTTTCCGGTGGAACTTCCGTGAACCCGGTGGCGAAGATTGGATGGTTCAGCTTCTCGCTACCGATCCAAACGTCTGGCGGATGGCAGAGCATTTTTTGGGTGAGGGGAATTTGGTGCGACCCGACCGTGTGCGCGGTATCTACTGCACCCTACCTTACGGCGATGTCGCGAAGAAGTCGATTGGATGTCATGTCGACGCGCATCCGTTCCATCTTGGGGCTGTTGGCTATATTGACGATGTGCCTCCGGAAGGTGGTGGGTTCACGATCTGGCCACGGAGCCATAAAATCTTCTATTACGATTACCATTCCCAATACAAAAACGAGCCGTCACCGCAATATGACATCGACCGCGAGCGTATCAGCAGAGAGACGGGTGTTGAATGCTACGGGAACGCGGGGGATGTTGTCTTCTGGCACCATCGCATCGGGCATGCTGCGGGACATAACTACTCGCGACAAATCCGGCAGGCAGTCCTATACGACTTTCGGAAAACAGAATTAGAACAAACGCAGGCGGAACCGCCAAACGAGGATATGTGGCGGGATTGGCCCGGCATCAAGGCATTGGAGTCGGACTTTTAATTTTACCTTGCGGGTCGGTCAGGTGGGTTGATAGTTTCACGTTCTTTTCCGTAGACCCGCCTGCGCCGATGTTGCAGGCTACGTTTATTTCACCGTAAACCTAACTCTTTCAATGTGTTTGCCATCATGTCGTGAGCGATTTGCGCCTTCTCCATCCGCATGTGCGGGAACGTTTCCACCGAGATGTACTTATCGTAACCGACTTTCCCTAAACTCTCTGCAAAGGTTCGGAAATCCAACTCATCTCCTGCTTCCCCCGGAATCAGAAAGGTGCTGTACGGATACATCCCAGTCACGCCTTTTACATGGCAATGCGTAGTGAGCGGTCCCAGTTTTTCAGTGACTTCGGCAATATCTTCGCCGAGGTGATAGAAATTGGTAATATCATTAAGGAGCCTTAGTGCGTCAGATCCAACGTGTTCAATCAGAAGCGTAACCTTAGAAGAGGCATCGATTGTCGTTGCTTCGTGATTGTGGATGTTCATTGTGATACCGAGTTCTTCGGCGCGTCGGCAGATTGGCTTCAGGACATCAACAAGGAGCCGCCATGCGAAGGCATCGCCTTTCTCGCTGCCATACCCAGTGAGGAAATTAACACCACCTGCCCCAAGTGCGACTGCTACGTCTTGAAGGATCGCGTAATGGTCAACTGCACCTTGCTGGCCCTCCTCTGCGAGCTGGTATAAACCTTTTCCGGTGAACGGATTAATGACGGAGACCTTTAATCCGCTGTCAGCGACCATCGACTTGACCTCTTTGAGCAAACCGTCGGTGACTTCGCCAGAGGGGATATGTGCTTCTGGTCCGCACATCATCTCGATTGCATCGTAGCCTGCATTGGCGAGAATCGTGATAACTTCTTGTAAGGGGATGTCTTTCATCCCACCCGCATGATAAGAGATACCAATCACTGTTTAGTCTCCTTCTGTCCTTCGTTTTTTCTATAAATTCAGCGTTCCCTTATAAGAAGCGAACCTTCCTGCGTGGCGCATATCAGTTTTTCGCCGTCTGCTGAAAAAGTCAATTCCCGAATGGCATCTTCCTGAATAGGAAACATGGACACAGGAGTGCCACTACTTATTTCCCACAACTGAATGTAGCTATCTCTCCCGCCGCTTACGAGTAGCTCACCGTCGGTAGAAAATGCCAACGCACTGACTGAGTCGGTATGACCTCTTAATATCGTGAGTAAGTGCTTGTCTTCCAAATTCCAGAGCCGAACAAGTGTGTCCGAACCGCCACTCGCCAGTGTCTCACTTTCAGGTGAAAATGCCAAAGCCAACACAAGTCCGTCATGTGCCGAGAAGGTAGACAGCAGCCCACCGGTTTCGACATCCCACAAGCGAATTTTGCCGTCCCCACTTCCACTCGCGAGTGTTGTTCCATCCGATGAAAATGCCAGGCTTCTAATCCGTCCTGGGGCTTCAGTGGAAGAGGCGAGCAACCGTTCTGTGCGCGGATCCCATCCCGGAAGCGGAACGCCGTCAGGTGAAGATGATGCCAATGCATTCATCAGATTAGAATCCCCAGCCAGAGTTAGCACTTCGCGAGCAGTGGCGGTGTCCCAGAGTCGGAGCGTATTGTCTTCGCTTCCACTGGCAAGCAAAGAGTTATCTGGAGCAAATGCCAATGCCCGCATGTGTTCCGTGTAGCCCGAGAGCATCGCAAATTGCGCCCCACTATCTGTATCGTATATCCAAATACGTCCATCACCACCGGCGGCGAGCCGTGTGCCATCTGGCGAAAAAGTGATAGCCATCACTTGCTTTTTGTCAAACCTTGATTTGAGCCCTTGAGGTAACTCAGATTGGATGCAGTTTTGGAACATTTTAATTTTTCCTTGCGGAGTAAGGAAGGGCATTTGAACTGTTGCATGCGTTCCACCTATCCGTCCTCCATTTCATTACGGACTACGGTTACGAAAATGAAATTATAATTAAGACGCGGAATTCCAATCCAAAACGACACCTGTATACACATTCGGTTCGTTGAGGAGGCCATCGTAAGCCTGTTTAATCTGCTCTGGTTTGAGGCGGTGAGAGATTAAAGGTTCAACGTGCAATTGCCCGCGTGCCATCCAGTCAAAGATCATTTGTTGTTTGCTCCATTGTGAGGTTCGGTTACCGATGTCTGGATACATCGGCACGCACCATTCCAATGCCCCACGAATGGTAATCCATCGCAGATGTGTTTCAGAGAGCAGATCGGTCAGGTTTCCATCAACTCGGACGCGCGGCGAGCCGAGAATAATAAGTTGCCCATGATTAGCGGTAGCGCGGAGTGCTTGCATAACAACGCCACTGTGTCCAACAGCATCGACCGTAATGTCCCCAAGTTCACCACCCGTCATTTCCTCAATCTGTGCTTGTGCTTCGTCAGCATTGCCGCCGACGGTATACTTGATTCCACACCGCTGTGCGAGATCCCGCCTCTCTGCTACCGGGTCCACGCCAATCACGCGACATCCATGAATCCGAAAAATCTGTGATGCCAAATTTCCAACAAGCCCTAATCCAAAGACAACGACCCACGGGTTCGTCCCAATTTCTCCGACAACAATCGCTGTCATCGCGACACCTGCCATCCGTGAGGCTGCAACCACAGCTGGATCCACTGCTTCTCTAACGGGCGCGACCAGTCGATCTTGTGAATATCGAATCGTTGAAGCATGCCGTCCGTATGTGAAAACCCGATCGCCGGGTGCAGCGCGGGTAACACCAGCACCGACTTCACGCACAATGCCGACATTCGCGTAACCGGAACGCCACGGATATTCACACCATGCTCCCTTCTGGAAGACTTTTGGTTCTCTCCCTGTGTAATTTGCGAGTTCTGTACCGCTACTTATGAAGGTGTATTCTGTGTCTATTAGCAATTCGTTGGAAGCGAGCATTGGCGCGTCTATATCGGCAGTTTGCAGCTCCACTTGGTTCTGACCTGTTACAACAACCTCTCTGATTTTCATGGTGAATCTCCTTCTCCTAATGCCTTTAATTCTTCTGTTTTAATTTTACGGATTAAAGCTTGCATCCGTTTATATCTGAAAAGCCCGACGAAGAAGGTCGCAATGCCGAGTGAAATAAAGATAATACCGATCGCCTCAACGATATGTGAACTAAAGATCTCTTTGAGATGCACAAAGGATAAGCCTGCGACGAACAACGTTAACGCCGTGCGGATATAGGCGAGAAATGTTCGCTCATTCGCGAGAATGGTCCGGTCTGCAGCGAGATGATCTCGCAAAATCAGTTGGTTTTCCAGTCCTTTGTAGGGTGTTCGTTTCTCTGGCATTTGTTGTTCCCTTCTACCTAAAAGAGATTCAAAATAATGATGCCGGCAAGCCATCCATAGAAAGTCCGAAGGCACCGTAACCTTTTTGCTGTACGCTGGTATTCCGCCGTGTAGCACGCGGGATTTTGGAAATAGAGCGTCAATCGTTTTGGCGTGGATAAGTCAATTTTGGGTGTTAACGTGCTCATCACGACGGTACTTATACCGAGAAGCACAATATTGATTATGGGCAAGATGCTAAGAACCGCGCCAAATACTGTCCAACGCCATTTTGAAACACTACGGGATGCGTCAGCCCGTGCTACACGGATCAGCGATGCGGATGGTATTCTTGTTTCTGGAGCCATGCGTGATGTCCGGATTGAAACGCGAGACTTCCTTGCTCCGCTCTTTTATAGTGTGGAAACGCTTTCTGCGCGCAACACGCATTAGTCCTCGTAACGTAGATTTTTCCCGTTGTCGTGACCGCCTTGATGCCAAACCCAGACGTTCCGAAAATATGCCTGTTTTTCTGGAGACAACCCTTCAATCACGTGCTTTGGCACCGATGGTTTGTGAAATTGACACCCGACGAAATTATAGCAATTAAAGATGGCTATCCGCGGTCGATTTGGATTTTGCCACGCAACTCCAGAATGACAAAGGTTTTCCGTGAAGATAATGACGGAACCTGGGGGGCAACTGTACGTTTCAAAAAGCGGTGAATCTGTCTGCCGATGCACTTCAGGAATTTGGAAGTTGGCTTTGTGGCTTCCCGGCAGAAATAGTGTGCCACCTTCACCTGCTTCGACTTCGTTCAGTTCAAAGACAACTCGCGTCAGGGCGGAGTATATCTTCCCGTTTCGAGATTGATAGTTGAAGTTGGGATTCACATTTCGCACACCACCATGAGGTGGAGGTCCGCCGTTTCCTGCAGTGCGATAGGTGAACCAACTGGACTCCATCCGAACTTCTCCTAAAATCTCGTGGAGAATATCGATCACTACCGGATGATCGATTAAAAATGATGCCGTGCCTCCTGGAAACTGTCGTTCATGTGGCGGCAAAGATTCAGGATCTGTTCGGATAGTCTCGATTTGTGCTTTCAGTGCCGTGATTTCCGAAGGTTTTAAAACTTCAGGTATTAACAGGTAACCTTTGAGATCGAAGATAAATTTCTGTTCTTCCGTCATAGCAATCCCCTCTGGCAAATTACGCTCCCGGTCATTTTAAGCATTATAGCAAATTTTAGGTTTAATTCAAAACGATTTTTTAAATTGGGCTACATTGCTGTAGTCAAGCAGGAACATCTATTTTCGTTTCTTTAGTCTTATAGCGGGATACCTCTGTGTAGATGCGCGGATCGCCAAAAATAAAATAAACCTAAAAAGGTAACGAACCTTTGTTTGACACCGATACATGCTGTATGCTATACTAAAAACATGCCACGAGCAGTGCTTTTCGGTGTGGCTTGCAAACCGAGAATTGCTGTGGAAAGCATCAACATACTGTTGAACTTTATTGACAAAAATGAAATGGAGTAACCAATTTAATGGATTTCAAACAAGCATTAGATAGCAAAATCGCAGATTATAACTTACTCAAGCACCCATTTTACCAAGCATGGAGTGCCGGTGAATTACCAGTTGAAGCCCTACGCTCCTATGCACGTGAGTATGGTGCTTTTATCTCTACACTGCCGGAGGGGTGGGAGACACTCGACGATGCCGAAACCGCAGAGGAAGAGACCGAGCACATCGACTTGTGGGCTGACTTCGCTGCCGGGCTTGACACCGCTGTTGCTGAAGCACAAATTCCACAGGTAAAGGCACTGATGGGGACAGCACACGAACTCTTTTCGGAACCTACGACTGCACTCGGCGCGCTCTATGCATTTGAGGTGCAGCAACCGGCAACTGCTCAATCGAAACTCGCGGGTTTGAAGGCGTTCTATCAGCTCCCGAAATCGGTAGAACCCTATTTTGAAACGCATTCACACAACGAGCATGAAGCGGAAAAACTGCTTGAGCGCATTGGCGCATTGCCATCAGATGCGCATGCCACTGTCGTGCAGGCATGTGGAAAGATGAGTGTTGCCTTGTGGAATGCTCTCACAGGAATTCATGATGCGGAATGTGCATGATACAGTGAAGGCGTATTTTGACGCACTTGTTATTGGAGATGCTGAAACCCTCATTGCAATGATGCTTCCTGCTACCTACTACGTCAAGATCGGCACCGATGCTGACGAGGTTGTTGAGGGAAGCGCAGAAATCGCGGCATATTACCGAAACCACGTCGCGAGCACGGAGGATTTCAGCATTGAATTTATTAACCTTAACGTGCAGGAACGGGACGATGTCGCTTGGTTCTACACGCGTCAGCTCTGGCGGCTCAAATGGCAAGGTACGCCGGAGGAATTCGTGATGCGGATGACGGGTGTCTTGGAAAAAACTGACGAGTTGTGGGAGTTTGCACAGATCCACGCCTCAGTTGGTGTAAAATCGTAGATCTCCGCTGGTGTGCTGTCATTCAGGGGTAAGACACACACCGATATGCCGTAGAAATTGACAGTTTGGAGTACAAATTATGATTGCACTTTCTAAAGAAATTCAACAAGCAATCCGAGCGGCTAAGGAAAACCCTGTGCGGCTCATTGATCCAGAAACGCATGTAGAATATGTTGTGCTAACCGCTGAAACATTTGAACAGATGCGAAACGGGGTATACTACGATGACGGGCCAATAACGGAGGAGGAACGACGTGCCCTCCTCATTCAAGCAGGGCTTCGTGCCGGTTGGGACGATCCGGAAATGGACATTTACAACGATCTTGATCCGCGGAGGGAACCGTGAATGCCAGACGCGGTGACATAAAAGCCGTGTTAGGCATTCAGTAAACGATGCTATCAATGCCTTTTTGTAACGGAGAAACCCTTGCAAATTTCGGTTGTCTCTTTTGATGGCGACATGACCTTGTGGGATTTCATGAAGGTTATGCGTCATTCACTCAAGCACACATTGACTGAGCTGCAAAGACAGGTTCCAACCGCACGTGTTTTAGAACTTACCGTTGACGAGATGATTGTGATTCGGAATCAATTTGCTGAAGAGGTAAAGGGCAAAATTTGGAATCTTGAAGGAATCAGGCTGCGCGCATTTGAGAGAACACTTGAATATGTCGGTTGTCCAGATAAAGAACTTGCGGCGCATCTGAATGCAATATATCTGAAGCATCGGTTCGAAGATGTAGAGTTATATCCAGATGTCATCTCGACTTTTGATGTTCTGGCACCACATTTCAAACTCGGATTGCTCTCAAATGGAAATACCTACCCGGAACGCTGCGGACTTGAAGGTCATTTCGCCGTTGTTGTCTTTTCCCAAGATGTGAAAATTGAGAAACCATCTCGAAAAATTTTTGAAATAACTGCTCAGCGAGCGGGTTGTGAACTCGCGGAGATGCTTCATGTAGGAGACTCACTTGCGAACGATGTTGCCGGTGCGCGGAACGCTGGCGCGCACTCTGTCTGGCTCAACCGAGAAGGCATACCGAACAACACAGAAATCCAACCCGACTACGAGGTGGCTTCGTTGACTAAAATTCCTGAAATTTTAGGGGTGGGTCGATAGTTTCGTTAGATGCTTCTCTCTTTGAGATTGTAAGGTGGCATGTTTATAGAAGTTAAAACTGTATACGTGCCAAAAAACACCTTGCACAATACTACTGCTTTATTGTATCATAGTGAACATGGAGCGCACGAACGGTGTTACGACAAGAAATATCCTAAATATCACGAAGTCGAGTGCGTCTCGACTTGCGCTGGTGGAGAGCAATACGCCAGATGCATTTAAAAAACTCTGTCGAGATTATTGGACTTGGCACTTCGACGAATCGCTGTCTGATGCCGCTCAATTGTTACTAAGCACAGATCTTGGTTGGGAGACAATGGCCCAGCTCACAACACCGCCAGTCGGTGAAGTTATCTCTCCGATCGGTTATGCGCTTGCACACGAAGGTAAGGATGTCCGAGATGCCGCGCTACAGGTATTGGATGCATCCGTTCATATTTCTACGGGGGTGGCTTATATCGGCAAAGAGTGCGCACCGTTGGAAGTGGAGGGATTTAGGATCGGAGTCTATCCTGTAACCAACGCACAGTACCAGCGATTTCTTCAGGATACAGGACACACGCCGCCTCAGGATTGGACAGACGGAATCTATCCGGCAAATAGGGGCGATCATCCTGTTGTCTGGATCACGTGTGAAGATGCGTATGCGTATGCCCATTATGTCGGAGGCAGGCTACCGACGTTTCCAGAGTGGCAATACGCTGCTCGTGGTGCTGATGATAGACTTTTCCCCTGGGGTTATGAAGTTGACAGACCGCGATGCAACACCGCGGAACTCGGCGCGGGAACGACAACTCCGGTCGTTAGTTTCAGAGACGGTGTCAGTCCGTTCGGTTGTTATGATATGGTTGGCAATGTCTGGGAATGGACGGATACACCTTATGACGATGAAGACAATTTCCGTGTGGCGTGTGGAGGCGCGTGGTATTACAACCATGACTATAGCACCTGCACCAGTTACGATTTTTTTAGCAATGGATATGCAGAGTTTGTAATTGGGTTCCGTATCGCATGGTGATGTTGCTCAGAGGAGCAGAATTTGCTTTGATCGGGAAAGATTGATGAAAGATAACAAAACCAATGCAGAACATGCCTTAACACCTGAAAAATCCTCGGTGTCCTCAAATGGGTTGCAAAAAGAACTCATCCAGCGTGGGCGCGTCGATATTCACGCGCATCAGACCGCTGCTAAGCACTTGAAACAGGGAGCAGATGCATTAAACGTTCGAGACTACGCGAAAGCGATTGAAGAATTTCAGCAGGTAATTCAACATAACAGCGAATCGGCTGAAGCACACTTCCACCTCGGTTTGGCACATTTTATGCTGGGAGACTATGAAAAGGCGATAGATGCATACAAAATGGCGATAGCGTGTGAACCGAGCGAGGCGATGGCATATCTCAATCTCGCAGCAACCTATCGCTTGCTCAAACGCTATGACGAGGCTATTGACGTTTACACGCGTGCCATTCGTTTTATACCGAGCCACCCTGAGTTGCATTCTGAACTTGGGACAGTCTATACATTTCAGGGCAAGCGGCGCGAAGCTGTCAGTGCGTATAAAACAGCGATGCGCCTTAAACTTAAATTGAAATTTCAATCGGATTTTGACCAGGGCGCGTAAGCCCAACCGGGGTCCCGCCCGCGTACGAGCGAGGTAACCTTTAAGAAACACCCAAGCAAAACCCTCTACAGGAAGGGGCGGGCCGGCTGAGTCTACGGAAAGGTGCGTTCTCATAAATTACGCCTAAACGAACCGCAAGGAACATTAGAAAGATGTTTGTTTCTGACGAAGATTTGATGGTGAAATGTGGGAAAGGGGACATCAGTGCCTTTGAACTGCTGGTTCGGCGATATCAGAACCCTTTGATTAACTACATTCATCGCTCCATCGAAGATTATCAACGTGCTGAAGATCTCTCTCAAGAGACGTTCCTCCGGGTCTTCAAGAGTGCAAACCGTTACGAACCGACAGCATCGTTCAAAAGTTGGCTCTATACGATTGCTACTAATTTGTGTCGAAATGAGATTCGGAATCGTACGCGTCGAAACACCTGTTTTTTGGAAGATCTGGTTGAAGAAGGCGAGGATGTTTACCATTCTGACATCATGCGGGATACCCGCTATCTGCCAGATGTGCTCTTAGAGAAAAAAGAACAGAGACAGATTATCCGCAAAGCACTCGCACAGTTACCAGAAAATCAGCGCGTGGCGTTAACCCTCGTTACTTATCAAGACTTACGGTATGAAGATGTTGCGAAAATTCTTGGATGCTCCGTAGGTGCTGTGAAAGCGTTGATTCACCGTGCTCGGCAAAAAATGAGAAAACTGCTCATCAAAGCGGGAATAGGGGAGGAGAGTATCAATGCGAAAATATAAACAGACCGAATTCCCAGATGTTTACGGTTCGACGTGTGAAACGCATCTTGCGAGTCCGGACGAACTCTCAGCTTACATTGATAAAGAATTGCCAGCATGGAAACGCCATCTCATCCGACGGCACCTCAACAAGTGTACTACTTGTGCCAATCAGGTCCAGCGGTTGCAACAAACCGACGATTTCCTGCGCCGAAGCGGTGAGATCAAAGTCTCTAATGACTTTTTAAGCAGCGTAATGGCGCGTGTATCGGAAGCAACGAAATACCCGAGACAATACAACTCGCTTTGGTCCCATGTCACACGGTTCATTGGATCGTCGCTTGGATGGGCGCGACACGGTTCAATATTGGCTGACAAACTCCGCTACAATATTCGGACGCGCAGTCCAGTTTACATATTTGTACTGACCTTCGCTGTTTTTACGATGGTTGGGGCGACGCTTTACCAATCCTCCAGCGATAGGTTTGGACCGTCAGCACACGCCCTGAAGAAATCACAGGAACTGGATGGTGAAAAATTAATTTCCTTTGAGGTTATACAACACGAGCCGCCTAAACGCTTACTAACAACCTACCTTCAGCAGAAGTAAGTTGCATCTTTGGGGGAAGCTTACATATAAGAGTTCTCCTTAGCACACGCGACATTGCTGTCCATACGGAAACATGAAATCTGTAACTCGTAGAGCATTGCTCATCTCGCTGATATTCCACCTCTTTTTTTTCATTACGACGTTTTACGTCGTGGTGCGGAATCAGCCGATAGCGTCAGAGAAGGCGAGCATGGCTGCGGAACTCATTTCAGTTGAAAATACGTCTCGACCAAGAACTCCATTGAAAAAGGTTTCGCCGCGTTTTCTCGCTTCTGAGCGTGATTTCATAAAGCCTCATGTCAGTACCGGGGAGTCGCCGCCATCTCTCGCATCCCCCGTTACAGTGGACACTGAAACGCCACGTCCTGCCTTAGGTCGCAGTTTGCAAGATGAAGTTAAAGAAGAAAATCCATCGACATCTTTAGATTTGTCGAGAAAAAACTGGGGCGAAGTCAGTACGGCTACCCGTACGCTTCAGAATGTTGATGGAGATTTGTCGAAAACGGAAGCCGCAAGTCCAGCAGGAGATGCTACCTTCGGCGCGAAACGCTCTGGTCCACCAAGAATTCAACGCGCTCCAGAGGTTTCGATCCTTAAAATAGTGGAAGAAGAGGAGGGATTATTCCCAGCGCAGTTGGCGGAAATTCAGGAGAAGCGAAAGGCGTTACCCCATGTTCCATTTTCGACGCTTATGAAGACACTCGCCCAAGAGATTGTCGAAACCAGTGACGGCGGTCCAATTGACGCGGTCTTCATCATTGATACCAGCGGGAGTATGCGAGATAATATCAAATCTGTTGTAGAACACTTGAGTGGGATGGTGAACGTATACAAAGCCTCTAAAATAGATTATGCGCTCGGTGTGACGGAATTTTGGGCGAATGAGAACCGGAATAGAATCAGAGTTGTTCAGTTAACAAAAAGTTTCACTGACTACAAACGTACCCTCCAAGCGATTGAGGTACATCAGGACGAAAACGCTTTGGATGCTGTTGTTGAGACTGTCAAAGAACTCCGATTCCGTCCTACATCCAAGAGACATTTCATCCTTGTTACCGATGAGCCTTTCACAAGTCGAGAGGGATTGAGTGTAGAAGACATCATCGCTTACTGTCGGGAATTCGGCATCTATGTGAATGTACTTGGACTTCCTCTGAGTGAACACCAGAGACTTGCTGCTGAAACGGGGGGCAAGTGGCATGTCATTCCTGAAGAACCACAAGTGCAGGTGGCACAACGGTCCAACGTATCGATGCACCCACGAAACAAAGCACTGTCGCTACGGAACGCACAGTGGGTGGATGTCGCAAAAATCGGTGGCAATCTGCTCCAATCCAGCGGTAGCACGCCGGTTGATATTATCCTCTTTGTTGATAGCAGCGAGAGTATGGACGGTAAACTTCCACACTTCCTGAAGCAGCTCGATTTCCTCGTTCGTGACTTGGATAATGCACTTATAGATTATCAGATGGGCGTGGTCCGTTTCCGGTCGCGTGCCTCTGTGAACATTGTCAACGTTTTCAATCCGCCACAAACGCTCAAACAGATTCGGAAAATCGTTGAACTGCCGTGCAAGGAAAATGAGATGTTATTAGATGCCGTGGCGGAAGGGCTGCGACGGATTAAATTCCGCCCAAATGCACAACCCTATTTTATTTTGGTTACAGATGAACCCGCAGAGGGGGCATACTCGTCCCTCGCGATTATCCAAATGTTACAACAAAAACATGTCCTTGTCAGTGTTGTTGGCACTTACGACGATTTCCAACAACGGGTAGCGACCAAAACCGGTGGGGTCTGGGTACCTATTCCAGACGGACACACGACAAACAATTCGTATTGGTAAAGGATCAAGATTGAAGATTGCAGTCCTCGTTTCAGGGAGTGGAACCAATCTGCAAACCCTGATTGAGCAGCTACATCAAGATGAAACAAGTGGTATAGACATCGCAACTGTCCTCAGTGATCGGCGCAAGGCTTACGCGCTCACACGAGCGAAGCGTGCTGGTATACCGACACACGTTGTTAGCGTTCAGGATTATGAAAGCCGCCATGATTTTGACGCAGAAATTTCAAGGCTCGTTGAACACTATGCTGTTGAATTGATAGTCCTTGCCGGCTTTATGAAGTTGTTTCAATCTCCCTTCGTGCGGAAGTACCGGAACCGGATTATCAATGTCCATCCAACGCTTTTACCGGCATTTCCGGGCGCACATCCTGTCGCTGATACATTGGCATACGGTGTGAAGATTGCGGGTGTCACCGTTCATTTTGTTGATGAGGGTGTAGATTCGGGTCCCATCATAGTGCAGTCGGCTGTTCCTGTTTTGGATACGGACGATGAAGAGAGTTTACACAACCGAATTCAGGTTGAGGAGCATAAACTCTACCCTGAAGTGATTAAATGGTACGCCCAGGGTAGGCTGAAGATTGAGGGACGAAAAGTTATTGTGCAGTAGCCGTCGGAAACCTGCTTCGCAGTGAGAACCGTCAGCCGTCAGCAAAGAAGGTTTTCTAACGCCCCTCAGTTTCCTCGGGGTTACAATCGTTTCCGCAAACTGAAAAGATGCTCGCCGATAGTCGATAGTCGATAGTCATTCCCACTAATAACTACTGAAAACTGAAAACTGAAAACTATAAAAAATGTTAGCAATTTCAACAATGTGGAACGCTTTGAAACAACAGGACGGTGCGGCTCTATTCGATGAACTCAAAAACCTTGGCTTTGAGGCACTCGAACTCAGCAGACATCTTACATCGGATCAGGTAGAGCAACTCAAGCCGTTCCTCCGCGAAAACCCTCCCTGTTCAATCCACAACTTTTGTCCTATTTTACCCCGAACCTCGCAAGTAGAGGCGGAACAGGACAAAATTTTACTTTCCAGTCTCAATACAGACGAACGACAGGAAGCCGTCCGCCGCACCGTCCAAACTATGGAACTCGCTGTTGAATTGGAGGTACCAATTGTAGTCCTTCACCTCGGTGAAGTTGACACCTACGACAGGTCCTATTTGATGAAGGACCTATACAATTATGGCGAACGCGAGTTTGAAGTCTTCGATCAGAAAGTGACCGAAGCCACCGAGTGGCGGAAACGTAAAGAGATGAGACACCGAGACGCGGTGTTACAGAGTCTTGATGCGCTCAATGAGTGTGCCTTGAAGATGGAACTCTGTATCGCTATTGAGAATCGTCCGCACTACTACCAAATCCCGAATTTCGACGAGGTTGGGTTGTTCTTTGAGGAATTTTATGGCGGTCCGATGCGTTATTGGCACGACATAGGACATGCTGCGCTGCAGGAACGACTCGGCGTGTGCTGGGCAGATAAGTGGATTGAGCAGTATGCAGAACACCTTGTCGGCGTAAACCTACACGATCTGAAGGGGCTTGAGGCGTATCACCCGCCGGGGACCGGGGACTTGGAGTGGGACGAACTCTTTGAGCAACTCCCGTCGGATGTCTTGAAAGTGTTGGAAATTCGTCCGTGCGAAGCGGAACCGGTGGTAGAGGCACGAGAATTGTGTGAATCCTTTTTTTAATTATACCTTGCGGAGAAACAACGCGTCTCTGAACTATCAAGTGCGCCCCTTCACATCCGCACTCCATTACATTACGTGCTAACGTTTTTGATGTTATAAAGAATGTGGCAGTATCAAATCTTTAATTATACCTTGCGGAGAAACAACGCGTCTCTGAACTATCAAGTGCGCCCCTTCACATCCGCACTCCAAATGTAAAGCAAAGACAAATTATGCCATTTAAGGCATAATTTCATTACGTGCTAACGTTTTTGATGTTATGAAGAATGTGGTGGTATCAAACTGATGCTTAGAAAAACACCGAAGGCTACCTACTTTTTCACCGAGGTTGAACACGATATCCTGAAATCTGTGTGCGCGTATATGGTCGGAATTTCAGGCGATACCGCATTGGATACGCCAGTTATTGTGGTTGACACCTTTGTCCAGCAACTGCCCAAAACTTTGCGAAGGCAACTCCGTTTTGGACTTCATTTGTTCCAATGGGGTCCACCTCTTTTCATCGGGAAGCCGTGCCGTTTTACGCAACTCGTCCCCCGTGATGCAGTGAGATATATCGAAAGTTGGGCAAAGAGCCGTTTCAGGATCCGACGACGGCTTTTCCGGGGCTTACGAGACATCGCTTTTCTCGGTTTTTATAGCAATAAGCCATCGGAAACCATCAGCAGTCAGTAGAATAGTTTCCGTTAGCCATTAGTGGTCAGCAAGAGAATTCATCAAAGACCCTCTTTGCTGACGGTTTCCGATAGCCAATACGCTGACAACCGACAGCCACTCCTCCGAAAGCCGAAAGCCGACGGCTGACAGCCACTCTTTACTTCATTATCAACATTTTTCTGGTAGCCGTGAAGTCGCTTGCGGTGAGTGTGTAAAAATAGATGCCACTTGCGACCGACTCACCCACTTCGTTTTTCCCGTCCCAATACGCCGCACGGCTCCGGTACTGATAGATACCCGCAGCCTGATGTCCGAGTGCTAACGTTCGGACCAATACACCACTCGCCGCATAGATATGTATCGTGACATCCGTGGGTTCCGCGAGTTGGTAAGGTATCCATGTCTCTGGGTTAAACGGATTCGGGTAGTTGTGAAGTAAAGCCGTTTCCTCTGGAATGAACAGAGCCAAAAGTTGCTCAAGGTTTGCGATCCCTTGTCGGAAGGCGATGGAGCCGTCATCTTCAATCTGTGCACGCGCTATCCATGCCTGAATCGTCGCTGGATTTAGTTCCAAACTATCTATAGCAGTGCTAAAAGGTGCAGCCCTCTCGGTTGACTCACCTAAATGTTGGGCCACAGCGATGAGGTCTAATATACTGACGGTGCTATCACCGTTTACGTCAGCTTCGTGGTTAGCAGACACAGTTGAGCCTAAGTGTTGTGCAACCTGAATTAAATCTAAAATGCTTACCTGACCATCCTGATTCACATCCCAAGCGGGAAATGCGCCGTCTTCAATAGTAATGGTAATTTGCGGAGTGTTTGAAGCGATTACCTCACTCTTCCTGTTTCCAGCTTGGAAGTTGCTAAATACCAATCGGGTTTCTCCAACAGTCTTCGCTGTGAATGTGACCGATAGCAGGGTACCTGTGCCGCTGACACCACCGCTGAGTCGAGCGGAGCTTATTTGGGTGATTTTACCCGCTGTGTTATCAATTGTGCCTCGTAAAAAGAAGGTGCCTTCGCCCTGTGCTTTCAGAAAATCACCCTCGCTCACCTCAACCGCTTCAAGCACAGCAGGATCAAAGGTAATATCAGTTTGCCAGCCTGCTAAATCGGCAACCTTTTCTGCACTGAAACGAAGGGTAAAGGAACCACCAGATCCGATAGGCGATGCATCTGTAGAAAGGGAAAACATGTCACCACTCACATCGGAAACGGACGGAGTTCCCACAGTAATGATGGTATCAGGGGAACGAGACGGAATAGTCTTACCAGCACTGGAACCTGCATGGAACTGACGCAGTGCCACTCGTGTTTCTCCAGTAACCTTTGCCGTGAATGTGACCGACAGCAACGTACCTTCACCGTCTACTCCGCCTTGTGAGATTCGCGCCGAACTTATACCAGCGATCTTACCTTTTTGGTTATTAATCGTGCCTTTCCCGAAGTGGGTACGCCCTCCTTTCTGCTTCAGAAAGGCACCTTCGCTCACGCTGTTTGCTTTTAGCACATTCGGGTCAAAGATAATATCGGCTTGCCACCCTGCTAAATCAGAAGAATTTTCTGTGCTGAGACGGAGGGTGAAGGTATCACCGACCGCAATTTGCGTTGTTCCTATAGACAAAGAGAATCGCTCACTGGGGGATAATACTGTATATTCTGTACCAGTTTCAAACCCAAAAAAGCCACTCCACCCTCCCCCTCTCTCGTAAACAGCAATCAGCAAGATATTTGTTCCCTTTTTCAAGGTAACGGAAAACTGGTCCTGAAAATCGTTGGCTCCTCGGTCCACAGGGTTGTTGTGCACCAAATTGCCATTGAGCCAAACCTTGACGGCATCATCGCTTCCGACAAGCATTTTTGTTTTTTGCTCCCGGGGCGAATTCAAACTAACCGAACCGTAGGCAACATGATCATTTACATCACCTGATCCCAATCCAGTAGCATTTGCCATGTCATTGATGTTATCGCCACCTTCAGGAGAAAGTGTGCCGACTGTCCAGACTCTATTCCCAACGGGGTTTCCTGCTGTCGCTCCCTGAGTTGCAATCTTCGATTCTGTTACGGCACCGCCGCTCGTTTGTGCTAGGAAATCTATCCCAGAACGAGCGGCATCTGCACCGCCCCTTCCGCCTGTAGATGCAATCATCCATAGCCAGGGTCCCACTATTTTCCTCGCGCCCCTTACGAAAGAACCCGAATTGCCTTCCATTTGGATAAGAGTCTCTTCGGGTAATCCGTCTAAAGGTGAAAAGTCGGATATTGCATTGTTACGGAGGTCGAGTCGTTCCAAATTCTTTAGTCCCGCAAGGGGCGATACATCCGATATGACGTTGTTTTCAAGGTACAATACTTTCAACCTTGTTAACCCTGCAAGCGGCGATACGTCCGATATGACGTTAGCATCGAGGTTCAGGTGTTCCAAATTTTTTAGGTTTCTCAATGGTGACACGTCCGATATCGAGTTATTTACGAATGTTAGTTCCTGCAACTGCGTTAATTCTGCCAAAGCGGAAAGATCTTTAATATTGCAGTGACTAATGTCCAGTCGTCTCAGTGTTTTTAATCCCTTTAGAGAGGGAATCTTTGATATAGATCGATCGCCACCAAACTCTATCCATCGCAGTCTGGGTAGTTTTGCTAAGGACGAAAAATCTGAGATAGGCGTGTTCCCAGCGGCTATGCCTTCTAAACTGGTCAGACTCGCAAGGGGCAACACGTTCGATACTGGATTACCCGAAATCCCTATCCCGTTTAATTTTGTTAAACCTTTCAATGGAGACAAATCGGTTATCTGGTTTTCCTCAAGCCCAAGCCAGTCTACGTTGATTAGACCTGCGAGCGGTGACACGTCAGTAATTCTGTTCCCGCGCAGTTTGATGTTATTCAGTTGTGTTAATCCCGAAAGTGGAGATACGTCAGATATTGCATTATGACGAAATTCTATCCGCTCCAGTCTCGTTGCCGCCTCAAGTCCTGTTAAACTACTGATGTTAGCCTCATCGGCAACAATTTGCGTCAATCTTGCCATATCCGCTACCGTAATCAAATCGCCCGGGGATTTGCCGAGTGCCGCTTCAACGGCATCGCGGAGGTTTAGGTCAGGGATGGAAACTAAATCGCTGGGTCTCAGATCATCCACCGGCACAACCGGACGCGGTCCAATGTCCTCTGGAGAGTTCAGCGCAGAAACCACTTCAGAAAAGTTAGAGGTCCAGGCATCTCGTTTCACGTTACCGCTCTCACTCTCGAGTGTCCGTAAGCCCAGACGTTGTAAACTCGCCCTTTTACGGATTTGTTCGAGGAGTGCCTCCGTCTCTAAACCGACAGCGGCGGCAGCGTGCGCCGCATCCACCGGACCTTCAAACGCCTTATAGAAGCGATACACCGGTTCAATCCCACCAAATACACTCCCTGTCGCTACAAGTGCCTGTCGGTAACGGTCTGTATCCTCACGCACTTTATCATCCATCACCTCTTTTTCTACATACAAACGCAATGCCTGCACTTTGGCAGGTCCGTCAGGTGCCTTCGTGATAACACCACGCACTTCATCTTCAAATGTCTTCATCCCTTCTGTGTGGCAACCGATACAAGAGATGCCGTTGCGCACAATGCCGTCTCTCTCATCGGGGTTGGAAACGATGGCTGTCGGTGCTTCATCAATGCGATTCCCCGATGCGTCAGAGATGTAGTATGCCTGCAACCCGTTGGGGAGATTGAACACGATCTCACCACCGTCGTGTCTGAATGTGAGTGGATGGTCAAAGATATTCTGCACACCCACACTCCCCGCAAAATCGTAACTTTTCCAATACGCACCGTGTTGAGATTGGTGGCGTTCGACAACTCGGTTGTTTTTTGAGACGCCCGAATCGTTGAGACCCGCACGCCAGACGCGAAATCCCGGCGCACTTTGGAGATTTCTTGCGACATCTATCCCCAGGTCTCTCTCGAGTTCACGATCGGTCTCGGGGAGCCCCAGAATATCGTGGTAGAGTGGTGGCAGTGAGGCAGTTGCGAGAAACCAGTCGACATGCACGAACGGCACTTCGCACTCCATCTCTTGGCGTAGGTCGGTCAACTTCCGAAGTAAACCGGCTTGCGTTTCTGGATCGAAATCGATACTATACGGATATTCCTGTTCAATCTGCGTCCAGGCATCGTTTCTGACATCCCATTCATAGTTGCGCAGGTCGATATAGAAAATAGTTTTTCTTTCGTCAATGGGTTGGGGTTGGATGATTTCGGAGCCCCAAGATAGACTGTTTACGAGTTTTGAAAGTGCGATCTGATAGGCGCGAAGGGTTTCTGAACTTTCACCGGCGTTGTAGAGATGCGTCAGCGTAAAGTAGCGTGCGGAGGGCCGATCAAACCTCGGCAGCGATAGGACATGCTTTTTGATAGTGTCGAGCATTGCATCCATTGTAATGAAGTTAACATCACGGTGGACTTCCCAACTCGGCGCGCCTGCTTGAATCCACCTACCGATGGTCTCAATTGCTGCACCTGGAAGCTGCGGTTGTCCCAACGGCATCCGTTTTGCGGGATCTTTTTCAAGCAGCCGCCGATAGAGTTCGGATTCAATAGGTTTTTCCCGAACAACTGCCCCGGTATCAATCAACTGTGATGCGGATTCAATAACGAGTTGTTCAGTAAAGGCACCGTGGGGTCCGTGGCAGTCAAAACAACTTTGTTCAAAGATAAGATACGCCTCTTGTGCGAGGTTCTGCTGTGCCTCAGCAATTTGACATCCCAAGATAAACGTCAAGATAAACGTTAATAGGAGGCTAATTTTGATGAAATTCTTCATGCGTTTTTCTTCCCCTTCTTGTAGGAGCGAGTATTTTTGCTTGGGTGTTTCCCCCATGCTCGCGATACCTTTTGACTGCACGTCCTTACTTCATTATCAACATTTTCCGTGTTGCGGTGAAATCACCAGCAGTTAGTGTATAGAAATAGACACCACTCGCCACAGATTCACCGAGTTCATTTTTGCCATTCCAATACGCTGCACGACTCCGTTGATGATAGATTCCTACGGGCTGGTGTCCCAGATTCAACGTCCGAACCAAAATGCCACTCACCGCATAGATACGCAATGTGAGTTCGGCGGGTTCAGACAGCTGATACGGTATCCATGTCTCTGGATTGAACGGATTCGGGTAATTCGTCAGCAACGCCGTCCTTTCCGGTGTCAGCAATGCCAAAAGGCGTTGAAGATTCGCTATCCCTTGTTGGAAAGCAAGCGAACCGTCGTTTTCAATCTGTGCCTGTGCTATCCATCCCTGTATCATCGCTGTATCCAATCTCATATCGCCTATTGCAAGCGCAGAAGGTGCAGCAGAAATTCCGCTGAGTTCACCGAGGTGCTGTGCAACAAGGACGAGGTCTGAAATATTGCGCTTTCCATCTCTGTTTACATCCGTTCGCGCGTTCGTAGATATAGACTTTCCGAAGTCTTGTCCTACCAGAATCAGATCCAGAATGTTCGTCTGTCCATCTCTATTCACGTCCCATGCGGGTATTTTTACGGTAAATTTCTTCCCAATCGGGTTCACTGTATAGTCGGTGTCTTTCGCGAACCCAAAGAAACCGCTAAAACCACCATGTCCCCGGTTGTCAACGGCGACTAACAACACGTTTGTCCCCTGCTTCAACGTGACAGGGAATGCATCTTGGTAATCACCGGCACCCCGAGTGGTGGGATTATAGTGGACAATTTCGCCATTGAACCAGACTTTAACGCCATCATCGCTGCCGACGAGCATCGTCGTCTCCTGTTTCCGTGGAGAATTCAACGTTAGGGAACCGTAAACGACGTGGTCATATACCTCCGAACCGCTTCCCCAGCCGAGTGCGTCTGTCATCTCGTTGATGTTATCGCCTCCCACGGCGGCAAGATTGTGTGCCGTCCACTTGCTGGCACCGACCGGTTTTTCTTCGGTTGCGCCGAAGGTGGACACCTTCACCTCTGTAGCCGCCCCTTTGGTGACTTTTTCCAGCAGGTCTGCGTTAGAAACGCCTGCACCGGGTACGATTGCCCATAACCAGGGTCCCACTATCTTTGGACCGGCTTCCGGGAAGGCAGAGTTAACGAAATCCGAGTGTAAAATAGATGTATTCTCAGAGAATCGCTCCAACTGAGAGGTGTCGATGCCTGTGTTTTCGGCGAGGCCCATCCATGTTAGGTTCGGTAAGGGAGCAAGCGTAGATACATCTGTTATCGCGGCGTTTTGGCTCAAATCTATCCATTTTAAGTTGTTGAGTTCTGCGAGGGGAGACACGTTCGATATTTGATTGTCCCGAAGGTCTACCCATGTCAGGTTGTTTAGCCCTTCAAGCGGGGATAGATCCGATATCTGATTGTGTTCAAAACTCAGGCGTGTCAAGTTTGTTAACCCCTTCAAGGGCGACAAGTCGGAAACCTCGTTCCCGGGGAGGTAAAGTTCTTTTAAACCCTTGGCATCGGCTAAGGGTGACAGGTCGGATATCCCGCCACCGCAGACGTTTATCTCTCTGAGTTTCGGCAATTTAGCGATGCCGGTAAGGTTCACGATAGGCGTGCCCCACCCGTGAAAATTACGCAAGTTCGTTAATCCTGAAAGGGGTGCCAGGTCCGCCAGCGGATTATCGCTCATCCCTATCCATTCCAGTTTCACCAATCCTGCGAGGGGCGATAAATCGGATATAGCATTATGATGGAGCGATATACCCCTCAGGTTGATTAACCCTTCAAGCGGTGAGAGATCGGTTATCAGATTATGCCCAAGATGTAGTCCCTCCAAACTGATCAATTTTTCAAGTCGTGGGAGATCGATTATTACATTTTCTTCCAACCCTATGTGACGCAGTTTTGTCAACCCCGTGAGCGGTGATATGTCGGATATTGCATTGTTATGGAGATTTAGGTCCTCCAGATTCACAGCGGCTTCAAGACCTTTCAAATTCCTAATGTCCATGCTCACAGCGTGAAGTTCCCGCAATGTTGCCATCTCATCGGTTGTAATCCGTGCGTTTGGTGCTTTGCCGAGTGCCTCATTGATTGCCTCGCGCAGGTTTGCATCGGGGATGTTAACCGTTTGTGCCGATGTCATCAGTGGGAACATCAAGAATGACATCATGCAAAGCATGAGCGTGCAAACGAAAATGTGTTGTGTTTTGGTGAGTTGCATTTGGATATATCTCCTTTTCTACCGATGGTACACTTCATAAGTGTGGGGTTTCAAAACTAAAAATAGATGGAATTTTTATAAGTGCTTTTATGATAAAATAACATAAGATACGGGTCAGTGTCAACATCTTTTACTATTGTTATTTTAACGTGAATTGGATAATAAACCAAAGTGATTTTAATATCAGGATTTAAAAGTTAGCAACAATGAGTAAGTCCATGACTTGAGGGTTCGCCAAACTCCGATGGCGAGTGTGTTCAAGTTACCTCCGATTTTCAGCAGTAGTGTGTCAAAATCGGATAACGCTTGCGCTTTGGTGTTCTTATGCACCTTCGATAATAAATTAAACAGGACTTACGCAATTTTGAGCATCGCCCGCGCCTTGAAAGAGAGATCGTGTAAAAAACGCAGACGATTTCTTGGCACAACCTAACAGGTTATGCTACAAAAGAGCAATGTGCGTAAGTCCTATTAAAGACACAATTTTTAGGCAAAACGTTACATCACGTGAAAAAGGGATTTTATCAGATGGTCGATTGAGGAGACACACCGAAGGATAGCCACGTTTTTCAGGTTCGTTAGCGTCAGAAAGTTGCGACAGCCTCTGTTTTCAAACGCAAAGAAAAAGTCGTCAATCACAGAGAAAAGTGATATGATATGCGTGGGAGAACTCCTTTTGGTTATGGTTTTGGTTAACTCATTATACTATGGGAATTCTCTCTATAACACACTCCTGTTTTTTATCGAACTCACGTTATTTTCATTTCTATTTTAAGTTTTTAATTTGACAAAATTTTTGATATTTTTGATAATGATTGAAGGTGTATCGGACACCAGAAATTTGAGGCACGGATACCTCTGTCTCAAAAACCTTAACCTCCAAATATAAAAAAGGAAAAATATTTAGGAGAGATAAAAATGATGCGAGTGTTTATATGTGTATTGCTGTAGGGTGAGGTTTCCGTGCCTCGGTTTCCCTACGCTTCTTTGGAAGATTTTCTTAGGTGGGCACGCTTTGATGAAGTTTAAATAAATATTTCGGTAATTCGGGGTTACAAACCCCTCTCACATTACCGATTTAAATTCTTAATCTTCATTAAGCGCGCCTAACAAATTCGCGTAAGACTTAAAGGCAAAACTATGCTGGGTGCAATTATCGGGGATATTGTCGGGTCGATCTACGAGCCCAAAGATCGCCGGATTAAAACCAAAGATTTCCCTTTTTTCGGTGAGGACTGTCGTTTCACAGATGATTCGGTTTGCACGACTGCTGTCGCTGATTCTCTCTTACACGATCTCTCGCCAGCCGAGACGATGCGAAAGTGGGGGAAGCGGTATCCGAGGTGTGGTTTCAGTCAAATATTTAAAAACTGGATCTATTCCGAGGAGCATGCTCCCAACTGCACTTTCCGTAACGGTGCGGCGATGCGCGTCTCACCAGCAGCGTTTCTGAACCGAGATGATTTGGATGCCGCACTTGTCGCTGCTGACAAAGTGACCGTTATCAGCCATGACCATCCTGAAGGCATAAAAGGTGCTCTGGCGACGGCTCACGCCATCTGGCTCGCTTTCCGAGACGAAAGTCCTACAAGTATCCGCGAGATTATTACTACCGAATACGGCTACGATCTGACACGGACAGTGGACGACATCCGTCCGGGTTATGCTTTCGATATGACGTGCCAAGGCACAGTTCCACAGGCGGTTACGTGTGCTTTAGAATCAGAAAATTATGAAGATGCTGTGCGTAACGCTATATCTCTCGGTGGCGATTCCGATACTCTCAGTTCGATTGCCGGTGCTATCGCAGAAGCACTGCACGGTATTCCTAATGACATTAAAGAAGAAGCAAAAGTCCGCTATCTCACCAAGGCACCTGATATTCTTGAAGTAATCTCGGAGATGTATCGAACATCGGACGGTTAAATCTGTAGAAGCGCGTACACACTTTATGGATGCCCTCGTGTTTAATATCATTTTGAAGCGTGATAAGTTTTACCACTGCCGTGTTTTAGGATGTGGTCAGCCGATTGCGATGATAACCTGTTTCATCCTGTTCCTCTTCCTCATTCCGTTTCCCGCACTGTCAATAGAACCCTCTATCCATTTCACAGATGTTACCGATATAGCCGGTATCCGCTTTACGCACGCCAATGGTGCGACGGGTGAGTTTCATCTGCCCGAGACCCTCGGTGCTGGCGGTGCATTCCTCGATTATGACAACGATGGCTACCTTGATCTTTACCTCGTCAATAGTGCGACACCAAATGTGCTCTTCCGAAATAAGGGGGACGGCACTTTCACGGATGTTACGGAGTCTGCTGAAGTTGACAATCAAGGGGGTTATGGACATGGCGTTGCGTGTGGAGATTACGACAATGACGGTTACGTGGACATTTATGTAACCAATTTCGACGCGAATCGACTCTATCATAACGACGGTGACGGGACGTTCACCGATGTTACTGCTCAAGCAGGTGTAGGTGATACCCGTTGGAGTAGTAGCGCGACTTTTTTCGATTACGACAGCGATGGGTACCTCGATCTCTACGTTGTTAACTACGTCAACTACACATTAGATGCTTCCGCTCCTATCTGTTTGGAAGATCCGGCGTTCGGTGCCGCCGAGAAGGTTCGCGGTTATTGTCACCCAAAACACTTTGAAGGCGCACCCGATAGACTCTATCGAAACAACGGCGATGGCACTTTTACCGATGCTACAGATGCCGCCAACATTCGGGATCCGGGTGGAATGTTTCTTGGCAAGGGATTAGGTGTTGTTGCCGCAGACTTTGATGCCGATGGCAATCCCGACATTTACGTCGCCAACGATGACACGCCGAATTATCTCTTCTATAACAAAGGTGATGGCACATTCGCAGAGATCGCTATTCTCACAGGTTGCGCCTACAGCGCGGACGGCGTAGCGCAAGCCGGTATGGGGGTTGATGTCGGGGATTACAACGGTGACAGTTTTCTGGATCTCTTTGTCACCAATTTTTCCTACGAGACAAACACCCTTTATCGGAATAACGGAGACGGAACTTTCACCGATGTCAGTTATAAGGCACGGCTCGGTGAGGAAAGTTATCTCTTTTTAGGATTCGGAACCGGATTCTTCGACCCCGATAACGATGGATACCTTGATATTTTTATCGCGAATGGTCATATTTTTCCAAATGTTGAACGGACCACAGATGTCCTTTCGTATAAGCAACCGAATCAACTCTTCTGGAATCAAAGCAATAGCACGTTTGTCGAGATGCAGTTTGAGGGGCAACATGCTGTTAGTCGTGGGACCCTTTTCGGGGATTATGACAACGATGGCGATACAGATCTTCTTGTCACGCAGTTGAATGACAAAGTGACGCTCCTCCGAAATGAGAACCGTACTTCCAACAACTATCTGCGTCTCAAACTGATCGGCACCCGCAGCAATCGTGATGGCATCGGAGCACGCGTTACATTGACACTCGGTACTGAATCCCAAACGCGTGAAGTTCACCGAGGATACAGTTATCTCAGTAGCAATGATCCGAGGTTGCTCTTCGGACTTGGCGAGCGAACCGGCGTGGATAAACTTCAGATCCGCTGGCAAAGTGGTGTTGTGCAAATATTGGAAAACCTCGCGGCGAATCAAGAACTTGTGGTAATCGAACCCCTTTCGGATAAATAAAAAATCAAGTGATAAATTGGCGTGACGCAACCGATTTTCCGTGCCAGATTTGCGCATTGGATGTCAAAGTGGCACAGGATTGGTGCGTTATCCGCGATTCTGTCAAATCTCAGCGTAGAGACAGCAATGGCATAGATCTTGCTACACTATACAACAGAACAGACTTGAATGCGATGAAAACAGATACAATAACGGAGGTCCGTCATGAGATTTGATAGATTTACAATTAAAGCACAAGAAGCACTCGAAACAGCACAGAGCTTAGCGGCAGATGTCCAAAGCCCTGAACTTGCGGTTGACCATCTGATGTTGGCTCTCATCAGGCAGACGGATGGCATTGTCACACCGATTCTTCAGAAATTGGGTGTTGATACTGCTGGCATAACGTTAGCAGTTGAAGCCGCTGTTCAAAAAGCACCGAAAGTACAAGGCGCAGCGGCTGAAATGCGAATTTCCCCTGCTCTACAATCCGTTTTGGATACTGGATTCAAAGAGGCGACGGCACTCAAAGATGAATATGTCAGTACAGAGCATCTCTTGGTAGCGTGTGCCGAGACGAAACAGAGCGAAGTGGGCAAAATCCTTCGGGAAGCGGGTGTAACAAAGGACAAGATTCTCAAGGCACTCGTCGATATTCGCGGAACACAGCGGGTAACCGATCAGAACCCGGAGGACAAATATCAGGCACTCATCCGATTTGGTAGGGAACTCACACAAGCGGCAATTTCAGGTAAACTCGACCCAGTTATCGGGCGTGATGATGAAATCCGGCGCGTGATGCAAGTGCTATCCCGCAGACGCAAAAATAACCCCGTCCTGATCGGTGAGCCGGGTGTCGGGAAAACGGCGATTGTAGAGGGGTTAGCACAACGTATTGCTGATGGTGATGTTCCAGAAAGCCTTCGCGATAAACGACTCATTGCCCTCGATTTAGGGGCACTCATCGCAGGCAGTAAGTACCGTGGTGAATTTGAAGACAGACTGAAAGCGGTCCTTGCCGATGTGGAACAGGCAGAAGGACAGGTGGTCCTCTTTATCGATGAACTCCATACCATCGTCGGGGCAGGTGCGGCGGAAGGTGCTGTGGACGCTTCAAACATGCTCAAACCTGCATTGGCGCGGGGTGAACTCCGGTGCATAGGCGCGGCCACACTTGACGAGTACCGCAAACACATTGAGAAGGATGCCGCCTTGGAACGCCGATTCCAGCCTGTGCAGGTTGAAGAGCCGTCAGTTGAAGACACGATTGCCATTCTTCGGGGCTTGAAGGAACGCTATGAGACACATCACGGCGTACAAATTCAGGACAGTGCCATTGTCGCTGCTGCTACCCTCTCGAAGCGTTATATCTCCGAACGGTTCCTCCCGGATAAAGCCGTGGATTTGGTGGATGAAGCCGCGTCGAGGTTGCGCATTGAGATCGACAGCGTGCCAGAGGAAATTGACGAGGTGGAACGTCGAATCATTCAACTCCAAATTGAGCAACAAGCATTGGAGAAAGAGGAAGACGGGGCATCACAGCAACGTCTTGAAAAACTAATTGCTGAGCTTGCTGAACTCAAAGAGAGAGCGAATGCACTTAAAGCCGCGTGGCAGAACGAAAAAGCGAATTTGACACAGATTGGCGAGTTAATGGAACAGATTGAAGCACTCCGTATTGAGTCGGAGCAAGCCAAACGTGTGGGCAATCTCGGCAGAACGTCAGAGATTGAGTACGGCAAGATACCGGAATTGGAATCACGGCTCAAGACTGTCCGAGAAGCTTTGGAAACGGACACACAAGGCACGCAGATGTTGAAGGAGCGCGTGAGTGCAGAAGACATTGCTGAAATTGTAGCGAAGTGGACCGGTATTCCTGTTTCTCGACTCATGGAAGGCGAGACTCAGAAACTCCTTAGCATGGAAGAACGTTTGCGAGAACAGATGATCGGGCAAGATGAGGCTGTGAGTGCTGTCTCCAATGCGATTCGACGTGCTCGCGTCGGTCTCGGTGATCCTGATCGACCACTCGGTTCTTTCCTTTTCATGGGACCGACTGGTGTCGGTAAAACGCATCTCGCCAAATCGCTCGCCGAATTCCTGTTTGACGATGCGAACGCCATGGCACGTATTGATATGAGCGAGTACATGGAGAAACACACCGTCTCCCGATTGATCGGCGCACCACCGGGGTACGTCGGCTACGATGAAGGCGGACAACTGACCGAAGCGATCCGACGACATCCTTACTGCGTCATCCTGCTTGATGAGGTTGAGAAAGCACATCCAGAGGTGTTCAATGTCTTGCTCCAGATGCTTGATGATGGCAGAATGACGGACGGACAAGGACGCACCGTCGATTTCAAGAACACGGTTGTTATCATGACCTCCAATATTGGGAGTCAGTGGATTAGCGATGCGCTTTTGGACGCGCAAGAGATTCGTCGGAAAGTGATGGAAGCGGTGCAGACACATTTCCCACCCGAATTCCTGAACCGTATTGACGATCTGATTATCTTCGACCGTCTTGGTATCGAAGAATTGAAGCGGATTGTCGCGCTGGAACTTACGCAGCTAAGTCACCGCTTTGCGGAGAAGGAGATGGCACTGACGCTTTCTGAATCTGCCAAAGGAGAGTTAGTGGAACGCGGGTTTGACGCGGTGTACGGTGCGCGTCCTCTACGGCGAACCATCCAGCGGGATATCCTCAATCCGTTGGCTATCCAGATGCTGGAAGGCACCTTCCACGATGGCGATGTCGTCACTGTTGAATTTGAAGATAGGGAGTTCGTCTTTCGGAAGGCATGATGAGTGGCTGTAGAGTGAGATTTCCGTGCCTTACTACTGTCTCACCCTACAGCTCAGTTGGCGAAGTTTCCTAACCTCGTCCGCGAGCGTTTGACAGAATATTTGCATACCCGGAGTATTTTCTTGACGCGAAAATAACGAATAGGAGGAACTGATAATGCTTAAACACATCATAGATCCCGAAGTTGAAGAATACGAGGATGTCTACGATGATCATGAATACCTCGCAGCCCAAGAGATGCAGCAACGAGAGGGAATGCTCTTGAAACAGGGCAATGAATTCAAAGCCTCCACCTGGCTAACACCTGAAGACGCCGAGGTCGTGATAACACTTGCTGAGGAACGCGGTATCCCAGCGGGTGAACTTATTGAGGAATGGATTCTTGAGCGTATTAATGAAGCGTTAGACATGGAAACCTAACCTTTTACACAACGCTCTGGTGAATTCAATTTGACATTGCCCAAGTTTGGTGGTATTCTTTAGTTGGAAGGTCTTGGTCTCAGACTGTGCTTGCAACAGAACGGAGGAGTCAACAATGAAACACTCAAATTGGACGGAAGCCGATTCACGCAACGCCAAGCGTATCTGGGCAGAATACCAGAAACAGCACGATATTACCGAACGGATTGGGCAGACAGCTGGCATTGATCCGAAAAGCGAGCGGATTTGGTTTGGCGATTCTGCCATAGAGATTGTCGAACATCGGCGCGCCGAAGGATTGACTTCTCCACTTTTTTTTGAGCGGGTGGGCTATACCGCCTATCTTTGGAAAGGCGGGCGGCGGTGATTCAAGGAACGGTGTCGGATATAGGGGTGCCGCAGAGGTCCATTGGTATGAAGCTCATGGAATTGGTAGAAAAAAGATAAAAATCAAACGATTCTTGGACTGAAAACTATGGAAAAGAAACCATTAGAAACACAATTCGCGCTTTGCATCGAAAACAACGGTTGCGAAGACCTTGAGAAGCGAAAGTTCTACCAAATTCTGCCTGATGAAAAAGCGGCTCAGGAGGGATATCTGAGAGTTGTTGATGAATCTCAGGAAGATTACTTGTATCCCGAATCTTGTTTCATTTTTGTTAAACTGCCTCGCAAAGCACAAGAAGCACTGGTAGCGACAGGCTAAGTATTCTGCAACTCATCAAACTTCTCTTGACAATTCACTTCATTCAAGGTATAATTGAGAAAATATATTAAGAGAAAGCCGGAACTCAATTATATCCATGAATCGAATTGACAAAAAATTCCAAGAACTCCGAGACCAAGGTACCAAGGCATTTATGCCATACCTCTGCGCCGGAGACCCGAACCCCGAACTTACCTCTAAACTCCTCCTTACACTTGAGGAAGCAGGTGCAGACCTCATCGAACTCGGCGTTCCGTTTTCCGATCCAATTGCAGACGGACCCACCGTCCAACGCGCAAGTGAACGCGCACTCACGCATCGCATTTCGCTCCAACAGATTCTGGAAATAGTGGCATCTCTTCGCCCACAGACAGAAATTCCTATCGCTTTGATGAGCTACTATAACCCGATTTTTCGGATGGGCGAGGACGCATTTTGCCAGGCGGCACAAGACGCAGGGGTCGACGGTGTCATCATCCCGGATCTGCCACCTGAGCAGGCACAATCGCTCCTTGAGATCGCACCGCGATACAACCTCGCCACGATCTTCCTCGTCGCACCGACAAGTCCACCGGAACGGATGCAATTAATCGCATCGGTCAGCACCGGTTTTATCTATTGTGTCTCAGTAACAGGCGTAACGGGTGCGCGGGCGATGTTGTCGGACGAAATCGCTCCGATGATCGCGGAACTGCGAAAACACACCGACAAACCGATTAGCGTCGGTTTCGGTGTGTCAACACCGGATCAGGCAACACAGATCGCACAGATCGCTGATGGCGTGATTGTGGGGAGTGCTATCATTAATGTCGTTGAGGAACATATAAATGACGAAGCGAGATTGTTCACTGCGGTGAAGCAATTCGCGTCAGATTTGGCTGCGGGGGTAAAGCTGTAAGGAATTGCCCGAATTTAACAGATGGAGGGGTCAATACATGGCTTATAGCAATTTCACCTTAGAAACAGTAAGAGAAGCATTTCAACTTGAAGCACTTCAGTCTGTAGGTATTTTTTCCGAAATAGAGCGGGTTGAACCGAGTGTGGAGCTTACCAAAGCGTTAGCCAAGAAGGTCCCATTAGCCATCGCTATAGGGACAGAGAAGGCGAAGTCGGAGATGATAGTCGCCGATATACTCGTTGAACTCCGAGAGCATTTTGAGCATCGCATCAGCCTCTTTTCGGGCATTGATTTCAATGTTGATACTGAAAATGACTTGACGGGTGTGTGCGACTTTCTGGTGAGCCTATCCCCAGAACAGTATTATGTGGAGGCACCGGTTATTATCCTTGTTGAAGCCAAAAAAGATGACTTGACAACCGGACTCGGGCAGTGCGCAGCGGAGATGGTCGCCGCCCAACGCTTTAATATTGAGAAAGGGAACGACATTCCGTGTGTCTATGGGGCTACCACAACCGGGATAAATTGGCTCTTCCTCAAATTGGTAGGGAAGCAACTCCACATTGACATGTCAGCCTACATGCTTGAGCGATGTGACAAAATTCTCGGTATCCTCGCAAGCATGGTGTCACAAAAAGTATGAAACACACGACTTAAGCAAAAAGGCTTCTTCTCGTATCCGCGTTAATCTGTGTAATCTGCGCAATCCGCGATTTGCGGCGTACTCGCCCAAATGCGATGTGCATTCAGACAATTAACTACATCCCACGCCGGATCCCAAACTCCGCCTCGAACGCCTCCCAAATATGTACCGGGATGTCAGCTGTCGCTGCTTCATATCCGTCTTCTACCTGCGCTTTATCCGCGGGACCGAACATCACAACACCGTCTATGGGGGCAGCGAGACAAAACTGCATCGCCAGATGACGGATGTTGACCTCGCGTTCCTGACACCATTTCCACATCGCATACGCCTTCGGCTCAGCATTGGGGTTACGTCGGCGTTCCTCTTCAACCTTCGGTTCTGCTCCGGTCAGACTCCCCATACCCAACGGACTCGCGAGGATAATGCCGATGTCGTGTTCGCGTGCCAGCGGTAAGGTTGTCTCAGACGCAGATTGAGATAACAGCGTATAGTCTAAGAAGGTAAGGATAATGTCGATATGCCCCGTTTCGATAAGTTCTTTGTGGAATTCATGGGGTCGGACACCCGCGCCAATATGTCGAATATAGCCTTCCGCTTTCATTTCTAACAGCGTATCCAAGGCGCGTCCGGGTGCCAGCACGCTCTCCATATCGATTGGATCGTGGATGAGGACGGCATCAAGGTAATCCGTGCGGAGGTGTTTAAGGCTGTTTGTGACACTCCAGCGTGTGCCTTCTGCGGAAAAGTCTTTCCGTCGTTCAGGGTGTGTGCCTACCTTCGCTTGCAGATAGACCTTTTCCCTCAATCCATCAGAGAGTGCTTCTCCCCAGAGGTGTTCCGAGTGCCCCGGATAGGTGTCGATATAGTTGATACCGAGTTCGATGCCGCGACGGATTGCACCGATAACTTCGGTATCCGGTTTCTGCCACATCCACGCCGCGCCGAGAGCCAGCGCGTTCGGACGCATCTCGGTACGTCCCATCCGTCGAGTTTCTAATTTTGTGGTGGTTTCCATTTTTTAATTATTCCTTGCGGATAAGTGAAGCAGGTTTGGACTTTGACGGTTTCCGTGTTCGAGTCGCCTGCCCCGTTGTTGCAGGCTTGCTGCTTTGTTTTATCAGGTTTCAGTGGGATGGACGCACTTCCTCAATTATCCTGTGGGTTACGGAGAACCCGACGGAGCGTGCCTACTACCTTGCGAGTGCTTGTTTTAACTTATGCGTAGATTCGGCGAGTGACTCTTGCAGATATGGGTACGGAAAACCACCCCACCGATCAGGTGGCGGTTCGTCCGCTTGCGCAATCTTTAGGTTCACAAAAGTGGGTCCAGTTTCATTCCAGATCTTCGGGAGTGCTTCATCAAGTGCGTTTGAATCGTCAAATTCATAAACCTGCTCAAAACCGACACCTCTCGCAATCGTGGTCCAACTGAAACCTGCATTGCCAGCGGGCACCGGTTGATTGCCCGTGACTTCGTAGGTGCCGTTGTCAGAGACGAAAAGCAGATAGTTAAGTGGTGGTGTGTTCAGGGCGGTAATCGTCGCCAAAGTACCTAAACACATCAGCATGCTTCCGTCACCGTTGAGCACGATTACCTTTTTATCCGGTTTAGCAAGTGCGATGCCGAGTGCGAAGTCGGCGGCGTGTCCCATCGCACTTCCGACGGAGGCGTAGTCCAAAGGATGTGTTGATATTTTGCCCCACGGCACGGTAGTTCCCATTGTCGTGACAACAACTTCGTCTGTACGATGGTTTGCGATAAGTTGTAGACATTCTTCCTTGATGAGCATAGTTTTCTCCAATTGTAGGGGCGAGGTAACCTTGAGGGAAAACACCCAAGCAAAACCCCTACTTTTCTTCTTCTTTCGGCAAGAATTTGATATGTGGCGGGGTCTTCAACGCAGTCGTCGTGATTTGGACGTGCTCTGCGAATTCCGTCTCGGTTTCTATTCCATCAATGCCGCCTCCCCAGATAGCAAACGCCCGATAATTGAGCCTGCCTTCCGCATCTGGGACGAGGATGACCGGCAAAAGAGAACTTTCCGATGTATTGCGATTGACAGTTGTGATTAGATCTTCTGCCCCGCGATCGGTGAGTGAAATGAGTGCAACGCCAAGTGTGTCTATGTCGCTCGGATCTGTCCCCCAGCTCCATACCCACCCCTGTTTTCTGTCCTCTCCATAAGTGCCGTTCAGGTGTGGAATACCTGTAACAATGGCATAATCCGTGGAGAGGTTTCCATCAATATGGATATGGTGTTCGATCCACGGATTTTCTCCATAGATGAAGGTAGTTAATGCTAACCTGTGTGTCTCACCCTGAATGTCCCACGCTGGCACAATCCGTTGGACGATAGAGCGGATAGAGCCATCGGCGAGAATCCGGACGTAGTTCCCTTCAGTAGGCAATGGAATCATCTCCTCCTTTTCTCTATGCCAGAGTGCAATTCCGCCACAACCTATTAGACCCTCTGAACGATTTAGTGCAACCATTTCGGGTGTTTCAGGCTTGAGAAGCGCGTTCAGCGATAAGCCGATCGATTTGACAATGTCTAACTGTCCCTCTGTCGAAGTTTCCTGTTCCATATCGAATTGGCTGCTGTGTGATTTTCGGATAAAGTAGATCTCTTGATTCTCGAGATCGCGGACGACCCACTGTTGCCCCGGTTTCTCTATCTCTATTTGGACCTGCTGGGAGAGGATAACGCCGTTATTCTCAAAATGGTATCTGAGTTCTGGTGAGAGCGGTCTCCCGTAATCTAATTCGGGTTGAAACATTGTATCTACGCTGAACAATTCTGCCCGTTTTTTCCCGTATGCGATGAAGGCGCCATTCGGCTTTAATATATACGCAATCAGATTTGATTCCATTGCCGCCACGGCGTTGAGTTCGGGAAAGATAGCGGCGCGCGTCTGTTTATGGATATCCAGTGTTAATGTCGCCTTGACGTTCGGATCGTAAAGAATCGAAATCTCTTTTGTCTCTTCCGACTCTAAATCTAACAGAAAGCAGAGCTGATCGCGTTCACCGTCATAGTCCAAATCATCTGCTTGCGCTGGAATCATCACTTCTCGCGGGGCTGTCCCGGTAACAACGGAATAGGCTTTGAAGGTGAAATCGGGGTTCACTTTTCGGAGTTGCGTTCCAGTCAGCACGATCGGAACCTTTTTTCGTGGGAGAGGTAATGTGTTTTGGATGGTGAGACGGATTTTGCTAATCTTCTGATTGCTGCCGGGAAAGGTACAGGCATTAAGTATCAACAGGGTGCCTAAAATAAGCGACAAGCAGAATGTTAAAGTCGGTCTTGCTGTATGTGTCTGAATGTTATTTCGTTGATGTATGACCAATTGTTTTTCCTTTGTTTGAGGTCGAAATTACAGGTCTGGTAGCACTTCAAGCAAACGTTCAATTTCAGATGTGGTGTTATAAAAATGCGGCGATACCCTGACACCACTTCCACGCTCAGCCGTGATTATATTTTCAGCGTGAAGCATCTCATAAATTTCAGCAGGTGTGTGCTGCTCGCTTTGAAAAATAACAATCCCCGCTCGATCTGAATCTGTTTTCGGTGTGATGACACGATAGCCTTTGGTTTCTAATCCGCCTATTAAACGTTTCGTGAGTTCCAAAACGCGTACTTCGATTGTGGGGATACCGATGTCAAGGAGTAAGTCGATCGCTGCCTTGAGTCCATAAAGCCCGACGCTGTTGTAAGAGCCTTCCTCAAAACGGGTTGCGTCCGGCTTCTGGGTTAAATCGTAATCGAGAAAATCGCGCGGATTTACGACACTCGACCAACCAATGTTGGTATTGATGAGCCGCTCGCGTTTTTCGTCAGCACAGTAGAAGATCGCCGCACCCTCTGGTGCCAGCAACCATTTGTGTCCATCGGCTGCAAGAATATCAACGTTACAAGATTTCACATCCACCTCGATCGCGCCGAGGCTCTGAATAGCGTCAATGATGAACCAAATATCGTGTTCTCTGCACAGATCTCCGAGTGCCTGAATATCGTTTCGGAAACCGGAGGCGAACTCTACATGGCTGATTGTCAAGGCGCGTGTACGTGTGTCGATTGCGGAAGCGATATCTTCAATATGAATATATCCATCTCGCTCCGGCACCATGCGCGTTTGAACACCGTAGCGTTCTTTCAAACTCCACCACGGATAGATATTGGCAGGAAACTCCACTGCTGTTGTGACAACATTGTCCCCTTTTCGCCAATCGATACCGTTGGCTGCGATGAGAATACCTTGTGTTGTATTCTTCATGAACGCGATTTCCGTAGTGTTGGCGTTGATGAGTTGTGCTGCCGCTGCCCGACATACCTCGGCTGTTTCCGCCCATTGCTCGGCGTTCACGGCACCGTTCACAGTCGCATCCTCTATAAATCCTGTCATCGCGTCCCGCACCCGACGCGATAATGGGGCAACCCCCGCATGGTTCATATAGATGTAGGTTTCGGTTACCGGAAATTCATTTTTAATTGTTCCTTGCGGAGAAACAACGCCCGTTTCGACTTTTAGGTGCGTTGCTTATATCCGCCCTCCATTTCATTACGGACTACCCATTTTGAAGTATCTTAAGAGAAACCCTTTATCTATTTTTCTCACCAAAAATGTAGCCTGCAACATCGGCGCAGGCGGGTCTACGGAAAGGCACGTTACAGATGAAAATCCACCTCACCGAACCGCAAGGCAAAATTAAAGAATCGTGTAGTCTTTCACCCGCTTTGCGTTGGCATAAGTGATGAGTTCACCAAACAAACCGGAGCAGAATACTAAAATTCCACCAGTGATAAAAATAGCACTCGGGTTCGATGATCCAACGTTCAAAATTTTCAGCAAAAGAGCGTTGATCGGCGCGATTGAGAGGATCCCACCGAGTATGAACAAAGCCACGCCGATGGGTCCTAAAAACCGAATAGGTCTCCGTTTACATTGAATGATAAAAAAACGTGCGAGTCTGCCTAACGTGGACGCCTCTTTTTCCGCGTGTCGAATTGTGTTCTCAGTTATCCACCCAAGTGTTAGTAGGGCTATCGCTGATCCGAAGCAACTCAGTGCTGCAATGTTAGCATTTCCGAACAAAACACGTCCTAAAACAAAGAAAGGGAGACTTAGGAACGCAGCAACACGGAATGCTCTCTGTTTCGGCCTGAAAAGAATATTGGACAACCGCTGCCACATTGTCCCGCAAGCCTCTATAGGAGACCTGCGCAGAGGTTTTTGTGGATTAGGACGCGGCGCAAAGACGGAAATGATAAACTTGAAGGCGATAATGTCCAGCATCACGCGCCATACTCTACCAAGTCCGTACTTACTTTTTCCGAAACGTCGCGGGTGATGTGTGACGACAATTTCAGCGATACGCGCACCTACCACTGTAGACATCGCGGGGATAAATCGGTGCATCTCTCCATAGAGCGGCACCTGTTTGATAACCGAGGCTCGGTACGCTTTGAGTGAGCATCCGTTGTCGTGGATAGGGACCCCTGTCACCTTACCGATTATCCAATTCGCAACGATGGACGGGACACGCCGCGTCAAAAATTTATCCTGTCGTTCTTTTCGCCATCCACACACCAAATCGTAGCCTTCATCCAGTTTTTCAAGCAGTTTCGGAATATCGGCTGGATCGTTTTGCAAATCACCGTCCATACTGATAATCCGTTGTCCTTGCGCGCATTCAAATCCTGCCGCCATCGCTGCTGTCTGCCCCGCATTCTTTTGGAATCGGATAACTCCGAGTTGCGGTTTCTGTTTGCTCAGTTCCGAAAGTACCGTGAAGGTTTCATCGTGACTTCCATCGTCTACGAACAACACCTCATAAGCTTCGCCAATTGTCTCACATATCGTTTGGATTTTTTCAAACAACAGGTGGACGTTTTCTTCTTCGTTGTAAACGGGGACCACGATGGATAGAATCGGTTTTTTAACTTTCCTTGCGGTTAAACGATGTGAGATTGGCATTTGACGTGCCTTTCTTAAATCCGCCTGCGCCGTTGTTGCAGGCTACGCGCTTTGGACTAATGTTGCCCTGGATATCAATGCGGCACGTCCTGATCACGATTACGATCATACTAATTATAGCCACCGCCACAAACGCTCGGCCCCCACCGCTTGAGGGGAGATGCTACTTCGGTGACTTACTGCCAGTCCGAGGAATTCAACAGAATCTGATGCGCTTCGGTGAGTGAGTCAAAAGTTCCGGCATCAACCCATTTTCCTTGTACAAGACCGTATTCAAGTTCCCCGCGCTGAATATAGGCGTTGTTAACAGCGGTTATTTCGTATTCCCCGCGTGCTGACGGTTCAACTGTGCGGATGATGTCGAACACGGACGCATCATAGAAATAGACACCTACCACCGCGTAATCACTTTTCGGGTGCTTCGGTTTCTCTTCTATCGCAACGATATGACTCCCGTTCAGCGTCGCTACGCCGTAACGTTCTGGATCCGATACCTGTTTGAGTAGGACTCGAGCCCCTTGCTGTTGTGCTTGGAAGTCGTTAACGGCTTGCTGAATAGAGGTTTCAAAAATGTTGTCCCCTAACAAAACGACGATTCTGCCACCGCTGGCGAATCCTTCTGCAAGGGCAAGCGCATGCGCGATACCTTTGGCTTCCTCCTGCACCCGGTAGGTAAATTCACATCCAAAATCTTTTCCGCCCCCCAAGACGTTCGCGAAGTCTCCGACGTATTGAGGATTCGTCACGATAAGAATATCGGTGATTCCTGCTGTCGTGAGCTGCTTGACGCTGTGAAACACCATCGGCTCGTTACCTACAGGCAGGAGGTGCTTACTGGTAACTTTAGTGAGTGGATGCAAACGGATGCCGTGTCCACCTGCGAGGATTACACCTTTAAGCATGGCTTAACTCTTTTCTCCTCGTCCGGGGAAGGTGAGTTCAGCAACACCGGACTTATCCAAGTCGCCCAATCCGAGTTCAATCATCCGATCGTACTGTGCCTTCGTTGCCTGAGCGAGTGGGAGAGAAATACCAGCGGCGTTTGCTAAGTCGAGCGCGATACCTGAATCCTTGGACGCATGGGCAGATGAGAAATAACACTCATGATCGCGTGCCTCCATGTCTTCTCCGTCGGTTTCCAAGACACGGGAGTTTGCACCTGTTTGTGAAAAGACCTCTTGCAACATTGCCAAATCTAATCCAAGTGCTGCCCCTAAGCCGAGTCCTTCAGCGAGACCTGCCGTATTGATATTCATCACCATGTTGACGAGTGCCTTCACCTGTGCCGCCTGACCGGCTTCACCGATGTAACGGAGCGAAACACTCATTGAATCCAGAATAGCGCGCGCCTTATCGAATGTTTCCTTTTTACCTCCGCACATGAGGTAGAGTGTGCCTTCCCGTGCTTGTGTGATACTACTTGCCATACACCCTTCAAGACTCTCCGCACCATGCTTCGCCGCGAGTTGCTCGGTATCCACGTGGGCCTGGGGACTAATCGTTGCGCAATTAATAAAAACTTTGCCGGATGCGCCTTGAAGCAGGCTGTCCTCTGCATCGTCCGAGAAAATTGTCCGCATTGCTGCGTCGTCCGTAACCACGGTGATGATATAGTCTGCGAGTGCTGTAACCTTCGCGAGTTCTCCTGTTGCTGTTGCACCGATTTCTGCTGCGAGTTCCTGTGCGCGTTCGTTTGCGACATCGTACACAGCGGTAACATCAAACCCTTCATCATTGAGATGTCGGGCGATGTTCGCGCCCATTCTACCTACCCCTACAACACCAATTTTGTAATCGGCCCTATTTTGTGGATGTGCCATATTTGCCTCCTTGCTATGTCCGATCCTCACATGGAAAGTCTATGTTGAACAAGTTATCCCGCCATTGGGATGTTAACCATTTTGTGCAAACGCAATTTTTACATATTTACAGATGTTTGTCAAGTTTTTCCTGTTTGCGTTTGTCTCTTCCTGTAGGTATAATTTTCGGATTTCGACCTGCTGTGCATTCCCGATTTAGCACAATCTTGGCAAGGGTCAAACCTGATTGAAATTTAAAAATTAAAAAAAGTTGTTTTTTTTTTAAAATTTAGTATAATGTTTAGAACGATAAACGGAAGCCGGTTAGTCAGATTTTTTGGTTGAAAATATACCGGTACATTTCTATTTTCCTAAGGAGGACTCACGATGAACCGTTTCACATACGGCTTCGGTCTCCGATTAGATCGAACCTATCTTCTCATCTTTGCCTTCGCTTTTCTCGCAGTGACGATTAGCGGGTGCGGGCCAGGCGGCTTTAACATTATTCCTCTCGGTGCCAAGCTCCAGAACGCCGACACTGCGTTTGACGAGGCAGAAACCATGGATATCCAAAATGATGACCCGGAAAAGATGGAGAAGAATCGCAAGAGAAAGCAGGAACTTTATGATAGAGCGATAGCACTCTATTCAGAGGTCATTGAACGCGATACGAAAGGGAAATGGGCACAGCGTGCACATTTCCAAATCTCCAAAATCTATAAGCGCCGCTACGATTGGGATAAAGCGACTGAGCATTACGAAGCCATTATCGGGTTAGATCCCACCGGATATTACGCAAACGAAGCGAAGAGTGGTACGGCGAATATTCGGAAGAATCGCGAGATTATTAAGACGAAGCGGGCTGAATACCAAAACTATAAAGCTATTTACAATGATTCGCCAACAGATGAGACCTTTAACATCGCCGCAGGGGCACTCTACGAGGTCGCTCGTGCTTATGAAAGTCTGGAAAATTATACCGAAGCTATCCGCAATTACGAGCGAATGGTCGATGAATTTCCTGAGCATTCCCAGGCACCACAAGCGCAATTTCAGGTCGGTAACGTCTATTTTTACACCCTTCACGATTATCAAGCGGGTTGGCCCGCCTTTATTGCAGTCGCCGAGAAGTTTCCAGATTCTTACGAAGCTTCGCAGGCTGGAACGCTCCTGAAGCAGACCAATGAAATCCTGACAGAGATTAAGTTTCTGATGGATGAAATTGATAAGTTCCGCAATAAAAAAGCGGTTGAATACCAAAAGACAGGTCGGAAAATTACCCCTGCTGATATGTGGGTGATGGGTATGACCGATCAGGTCGTTCAAAATTTCCAACAGATTGCGGGTAACTGGGAGAAACTTCGCAACTTCCCCCGTGCTATTAATGCTTACACGACGTTGGCGAGAGACCTGTCGCATAAGAAATTCGCCGCGGCAGATGCCCTATATCGTACCGGCACCCTTTATCAACAAAACGCTGAGTACGAACGTGCGATTGCGGCATATAACAATCTGTTTACGAACGCCCCAGAGTCTGTATGGCGAAACGAAGCCGTGTACCAACAGGCGGTCTGCTATCGTTCCATTCGTGAATTCGGGGATGCTTATGAAGGGTTCAAAGCCTATATGAGCATTACGAAGGGAGATACACCCTATCTTCGCGAAGCAGAGCAGATTATACGCCAGTATGAACTTGATCAGGACAGCGACGGATACAAGTTCTACGAGGAACAAGAAGCGGGAACGTCCGACCAGGATGCTAATTCTCATCCCGGCATGGGCATGTAATTCCAATTTTTAGGGAAACCACCTTCCTATATCTTGGTTTCCCTATGCCGCTTTGGTAGAAGTGTGATCGGTCGTGTGCTGTAGGGCGAGGCTCCGTGATTTTTCATCGTTCATAAATACATGAAGATGGATGGCATGGGGATTTGCCCTACATACACTACCCGACATCACGCTTTAGAGGCTTATTTGAAACCTGTCCCGCAGGTAGGGAAGCGTAATCACGCTGATCCATGCGATATTAGCACCTATCTGGGCACTCCTGACAACACATTTCTACATGGAACGAGCGGGGACTGAGCAGAATGCCGCCTCGTATTAGATAAACAGTTGAACTCGAGAACGTTCCTCTGGTGGTAAGTGGCTAAAAACCTTTTGGCGGATAAGTTCCGGTGTATAGCGGCGGGAGAAGTGGGTTAAGACGATGTATTCGCTCTCAATATCCGCCAGCAGTGAGGGTAACATCTCAAGATGCAGATGCATTGTCTTCTTCGCACGCACCCGATGCTCCGGTAGAATGAATGTGCATTCACAAATCAGGACTTTGCACTGCTTGAGTAATGGATGTGCATTAAGGGGAATACTCCGCGTATCTCCTAAGTAGGCGATTAATGGCAATTGCACCTCTGTCGTTATCTCGACCCCTGAATGTTTCAGTTTCGCGATGTCACGCCCTGGCAAATGCTGAAACTCTGGTTTTAGTTTCTTGCGTACCTCACAAATCAAATAAGAGACAGATGGGACACTGTGGTCGCTTGGCAAAACGTGAGCGACTAAATTTTGCCGAAACGGAATCGCATCACCTACCCGAACCGGCGTGATTTGATACGCCCAACTCCTGCCAGTATCCAACGCAGAGATCCTATCAAGAATGTGCATCAGTTGCTTAGACCCGCTCCAGGGGACGTAGATGTTCCCCGGCGGTATGCCAGCAAGCCAACGTTGACTGATATAGATAGGCAACCCGAAGTAGTGATCGAGGTGGAAATGGGAAATGAAGACATTGCCGATGCCGATAAAATTCATCGGACATCTGCCTAAATCGAAAACGAGGTCCAGTTCTTTTACTCGAACGTAAGTCGCAACGGCGGAACTCGATTTTCCCTCAAGTGTTAAATTACCACAATTCAATAATGCCATTTTTTTAACTATGGTCTCCTGGACTGCGCTCCAAATGTAAAGCAGAGACAAATTATGACATTTAAGGCATAATTTCATTAAGCGCAGGTTCTTGGTATAATACAAAACCCGTAGCCCGAAACGAAGTGGAGGGCGACTCTATAGGAAGGCATATCAAGTACGAAACCTACTTGATAACTCCGCAAGGAATAATTAAAAATGCGTATCGGAATTATTGGCGGCAGCGGTTTTTATCAGATGGAAGGCTTAACAGACATCGAAGAAATCACGGTCGAAACCCCGTTCGGCAAACCGAGCGATGCTCTTATTCTGGGCAACCTTGACGGGAAGCCCGTTGTTTTCCTACCCCGGCACGGCGTTGGTCACCGGATCCTTCCGTCTGAAATTAATGTCCGCGCTAATATTTATGCCTTAAAATCGTTAGATGTAGAATGGCTCATTGCTGTCAGTGCTGTCGGGAGCCTAAAACAAGAAATTGAACCCCGCCATTTTGTTGTACCAGATCAACTCTATGACCATACTAAGCATCGGGAGTCAACCTTTTTCGGTGAAGGCATTGCCGCACACATTAGCCTTGCACATCCCTTCTGCTCGATCCTGAGTGACTTTTTATACACGGCGGCGACCGAAATCGGCACAACCGCTCATAACGGCGGCACCTACATCTGTATGGAGGGACCGGCGTTTTCAACACAAGCGGAATCGAACGTATATCGGACCCTTGGATTTGACATTATCGGGATGACAGCGGCACAGGAAGCCAAATTAGCACGCGAGGCAGAAATCTGTTATGCTGTCCTCGCATGCTCTACCGATTATGATTGCTGGCACCCCGAACACGATCACGTTACCACCGAGATGATTCTTGACAATGTCCATGCCAATGTGGAGGCTTCTAAAAAGATCGTGAGAAGTGCTGTCGCCAAAATCCCAGAGGAGCAACGGAGCTGCGCCTGTTCAACCGCCCTTCAGTACGCACTCGCTACTCAGCCTGACAAGATACCGACAGCGAAGCGGCACGAGTTAAAACTTCTGTTGGACAAGTACTTGACGTAACGTCTCAAAAATTCTATCTGCCTCTGCTTCTGTTAGAATCAGCGGTGGTGCGATGAAAATGATATTTTCCGGTTCATCAATAGCATGTCCGATTTTCCCGACGATGATGCTTTTTTCTCGTAATTGCCCCACGATTCGATTGGTTGTTGCTGTTTCGAGATGCGTGCCATCGGCTTGGACGAATTCCACGGCTATCATCAACCCTTTGCCACGGACATCACCGACAATGGTTAGGTTACGCAATGTTTCTAATTTCGAGAGCAGATGCGCACCTACCTTTTCCGAGTTTTCCCAGAGGCGTTCCTTTTGGAGGATTTCGAGATTCGCAATACCAGCGGCGCATGCCACTGGATGTCCGCCGTAGGTGCAGACTTGGGAGAATTCTTTGTTTTCATCGGATTCGCCAAGGAATGCGTTAAAGACCGCTGTTGAGGCGACACAGGCACCGAGAGGTAGATAACCACTCGTCAGACCTTTTGCCAGTGTAATAAGGTCAGGCTGTACATCCCAATGCTCACATGCAAACATCTTTCCGGTGCGTCCAAATCCGGTGATCACCTCATCGAGAATGAGGAGCAAGCCGTAATCGTCACAAATTTGCCTCAATTTCGGGAGATATTCGTCTGGCGGGACAATCACGCCACCACCCCCGATGATGGGCTCAGCGATGACCCCGATCACGGTTTCGGGTCCCTCCGACTGAATTATCCGTTCAATTTCATCAGCGCACGCGATACTGCAAGAAGAAACGTCTAAGCCAAGTGGACATCGGTAGCAGTAGGGTGGATGCGCATGCAGAAAACCTGGAACGAGTGGCTCAAAAGCCTTCCGTCTGCGTGCCTGTCCTGTTGCTGACAATGCGCCGTACGTAAACCCGTGATAACCACGATACCGACTGATAATCTTGTAGCGATTCTCACCCGGATAGGTTTGTCTGCCGTACTGGCGTGCTATTTTGATGGCGGTTTCATTTGCTTCCGAACCGCTATTGCAAAAATAGACATGGTTCAAATCACCCGGAAGACATGCAGCGAGCTGCTCGGCTAATACCGTGGCAGGGACGTTAATCTGCGAGTGTGGATAGTAAGGTAACTTCTGTATCTGGGCATAGACTGCGTCTGCAATCTCCTGCCTTCCATAACCAACATTGACGTTCCAGAGTGCCGAGTACGCATCTAAGTACTCACGACCTTCTGCGTCTACAAGAGTTGTTCCGTGTGCCGATTCAAAAACGGCTAACGGCGTTTCCTCAAGGCGTTGATGCTGAAATAGAGGGTGCCACACGTGCGCCTTATCGGTTTTTCTATAATCTATGGTCATATTTTTCCTATTGTCCGCTGTCTTGCGGTTTCAGGCTACCTCTGCCTCGGTGCCGCTTACATAGAGGTAGGAGCAGAGATGCCTAAAAGCGTTAGCCCGTTTTTCAACACGCTTTGCACGCTCTGTATCAGAATGAGCCGTGCGTCCGTTTTTTCCATGTCTGCCGGATCAAGTACTCGGTGTTGGTTGTAGTACGGATGAAAAATCCCTGCGAGTTCGTATAGGTAATGCACAATGCGATGCGCTTCCCGTGCCTCTGCACTCAGGAGCACGGCTGATGGGAATTCGGCTAATTTCCGGATTAATTCGTGTTCCATCGGTTCTGTGAGTCGTTTGAGAGAGACTACTTCAATAGGTTTAGGTGTAATTCCTTGTTCGTCTCCCTGCTCGAAGATGCTACAGCACCGAGCATGGGCATATTGGATGTAGAAGACAGGGTTTTCGCTGGCATGCGTGATTGCCAATTCCATATTGAAGTCGAGATGGGTGTTGTTGGCGCGCATGAGGAAGAAATAGCGAGCGACATCCACTGCAAATTGCTCACCTACGGTCGCTGCGAGTTCGTCAATAAGAGCATCGAGTGTATAAAACTGCCCGCGCCGTTTTGACATATCTTGTGGGTTGCCTTCTGCGTCAACAAGGTTCACCTGTTGGATAATAGAGATTTCGAGCCATTCGTCCGGTAGACCGAGGGCTTTCGCAAAATTTTTGAGGCGACTGATATGTCCCTGATGATCCGGTCCCAATAGATCAATGACAGTGCTAAAACCCCGGTCGAACTTGTCGCGATGATAGGCGGCATCAGGCACAAAATAGGTGTATTCTCCGTTGCTCCGGACCACGACACAATCCTTGTCGTCGCCAAAATCTGTCATCCGAAACCATGTCGCGCCTTCCGCTTCGTAGAGATACGCTTTATCGCGGAACAGTTCGATAATTTCCTCCGGTTTCCCACTCTCTCGGATCGCTTTTTCACTTGACCAGACATCAAAATTGACACCGAAACGTTCTAAAGAGGCTTTTTGTTGTCCTAAGATGTGTGCAATCCCTTTATCTCGGAAAAGTGCTATCCGTTCGTCTGTTTTAAGTTGGAGATGCGTATCACCCTCTGTCTCAACGATAGTTTGTGCAAACTCCCGGATATACTCTCCGTGATACCCATCGTCTGGAATTTCTAATCCGTCTTCACCGAGCGCTTGCCGGTAACGGACATCAATTGATTCACCGAGGCGTTCGACCTGTCCACCGGCATCGTTGACGTAGTACTCCCGTATGGCGTTGTAGCCTATAGCGTTTAGGAGGTTGACGAGGGTATCTCCAACTGCTGCGGCGCGCCCACTAACAATGTTAAGGGGTCCTGTCGGATTGGCACTAACGAACTCTATTTGGACTTGCTTTCCGGCACCTTTGTCGCAGGTGCCATATGCCGACTGCATTGCCGCAATCCTCTGGAGGGTGTCATAGAGCCAGTTGTCGGAAAGGTGAATATTAATAAAGCCTGCACCGGCAATGTCAATTTGGCGGATGGTTGGATGGGCATCGAGATTGATGTGTGTGACAATTATCTCGGCTATTTTGCGTGGTGCCATCCGTGCCTGTTTTGCGAGTCCTAATGCAATTGGGGTGGCGATATCACCGTGTTCAGGCGTTTTGGTGGGCGAAAACGGAATAGTGGGTACTTCGGATATAACCAGCTCTCCCGCCGCAACAGCGGCGTGGATTGCAACTTCTATAATATCGTAGACTTCTGTTTTTATTGCATCCATATCAACAAAATCAAGATGTGTATCAGTGGGTTTCTTATCGGGTTCACTTTTTGCGACAGTCAACCAAAATTATATCACAATAGGCAGGCCATGTCAAGCATTCTTAAATTTGGACTTGATTTAGTGGACTTTATAGGTTAAAATTATTGCGAAGTGCTTTTTTCACAACCCTCTAACGATCAATAAAAGGAACATCCAATAATTAAATGCGCATAAAATTATTTGTCCTGGGATTGGCATGTCTGGTGAACTTTTTGGTTATGGCTAATACAGGTCACGCACAAGAACGTATCAGCGGTCCTTGGCTCTGGATGATCGCACTAACCGAACTCAACCAAGGCGGTGCCGATTCTACCAATATTGATTCTCTCAATGATGCCAGCAAAGGCAGAACTACCGAAGATCACGTCGCTAAAAATGGTGCGAAAGCAGGGGATACCGTCAGCGGTTATAAATGGACCCCGGGCGAACTTCCTGCCAACGGAGACATCAACGCGCTCCTCATAGATATAGGGATGACAGAAATCGCTGATTTCAACGATGTCACGTCTTATTCCGTTATCATACTCGAATCCGATAGAGAGCAACCTGATGTAGCGATGGGCGTTAGCAGCGATGACTCTATCAAAGTCTGGCTCAACGGTGTAGTCGTTCATACCAACGCAGTCAACCGCGGACGTGGAGGACCAGATGAGTTCCAAGATGAGTTCCAGGTTAACCTGAAAGAAGGGGGGAATCTTTTGATGGTCAAAGTCAGTGAGCGAGGTGGCGCTTGGGGCATGAACGTCGGCATCGATGCAGATTTCGAGCACAGCCTAAACTTTGATGATTACGAACACGATGACGGTGGCCCCGTTGCAAAAGGAGCATCTGAGTGGGGAGCAAATAGGCGCATTACCGGACCTTGGCTCTGGATGATCGCACCAACCGATGCCAATCAAGGCGGTGCCAATTCTACCAATGTTGATTCTCTCGATGATGCCAGCGGAGGCAAAGTTACCGAAGAGGAAATCGCTAAAAACGGCGCGAGAAAAGGCGATACCGTCGGCGATTATAAGTGGGCGCTCGGCACCCTCTCTGCAAACGGAGACATCAACGCAACAGTCGTGTCAATAGGTATGACAAACGTCGCCGACGTGGACGATTTTACGTCCTACGCTTTGATTACCCTTAGAACTACGAAAGCTCAGCGTAACGTTACGATAGGCGTCAACAGCGATGACTCTATCAAGGTTTGGTTCAACGGTGAAGTCGTTCATACCAACCCGATGAACCGCGGGCGTGGCAATGCGAACACCTTCCAAGATACGTTCGATGTTAATCTCAAAAGCGGTAGTAATCTGTTGATGGTGAAGGTCAGTGAGCGTGCTGGTGGGTGGGGAATGTACGTCGGGGTGGATGCCGAATTCACCCTCGGTGGCACGCCGGGTTCTCTGCCTGTTGAACCTACCGGAAAATTAGTGACACAGTGGGCTAAAATGAAGCGTGCACACTAATTTTGTGTTTTCCAACAATACAATTTCGTTTTCAGTTTTCGGTTCTCTCGATCTCAATGGGAGAAATTTTACATCTACTCTGCACCGAGCAACTTGAAAATCCTTGACCTTCCCCTCTTCGCTGGTGAGGTTTCCTAACCTCACTCTTTCACAGTGTAAAATCTACCACGGTTTGCGTATAGTTTCGACTACTTGATCGAGCTCCCTTCTCTGTGGGAACGACCTCCCGGTCGCAACGCGCCTCTAAAATGTATGTAGATGCGTAGGGACACGTCTGATTTTTCACTTGCATTTTAACGGGGGTGGCTTATACTGAGTGGAAAACCTATGAAAACGGAGCAGAAAAATGCGTGTACTCATCATGTCTGATATGGAAGGTGTCAGCGGCATCGTCGTATGGGATCAAGTGAACGGGGGTGCGGCAATGTTTGAAGAAGGTCGGCACCTTTACACAGAAGAAATTAACGCCGCCGTGCGCGGTGCGAAAGCCGCTGGTGCAACGGAAATCGTCGTCGTAGATTGCCACGGCGCAGGACAAGGTTGGACTTTTAATTCGCTTATCCCTGATAGAATTCATCCAGATTGTGAATGGGTAGCGCATCACGGTTGGGGACGCTACGAAGATATGTGGAAAAACGGTTGTGATGCATGCTTACTCATCGGTATGCATGCCCGAAATGGCACCCCTGATGGTGTTCTCTGCCATACCATTTCCAGCGTTCAATACCGGAACCTCTGGTTCAACGACGACCTTGTCGGTGAAACTGGGGTGAACGCCGCACTCAACGGATACTACGGCGTTCCTGTCGCACTTGTTACAGGCGATGCGGCAGTCTGCCGAGAAGCCAAAGAACTCCTCGGCGACGCACTGCCCACAGCCGCTGTTAAACAGGGGTTAAGTCGATTTAGCGCACGACAACTCCCACCCGTCAGAGCCCGCCAATTAATCGAAGACGCAGCGAGAGAGGCACTCACCGATCTAACGCGTGTTAAGCCTTACATCCCTGATGCTCCAACAACAATCAAAATTGAACTCTCAAGCGTTGATAAACTCGCAGAATTCAAGGGGCGACCAGGGCTTGAGATAACAGGTCCCGTTACCGTTGAAAGCCGGGCAAAAGATTGGCTGACAGCGTGGAACCAGTTCTGGCCCTATGCCTAAGATTCGTCAAGAACGTCAAGCGGATCGCCAGAGGCATCTGCGCGTTCTAAGATTTCGACCTCGTAGCCGTCCGGATCGGTGATGAATGCCATTTTCATACCGCCAGATGTGAATTGATTTCGCCATTCATCGGGCCAAATTTCCAATCCAGCTTTCTCTAAACCGTCGCAACATTCAACAATATCCGGGACACCGATAGCAAAGTGCATCAGATCCTCTTGAACCTGAAGCTCAAAGTCCGGTGAATAAGTCAACTCTAACGTGTGCGCGTTGCCGGGGAGTTCAAGATGCACGATCTGGTTGCCTGCCGGAGATTTATCGCTCCGACTCAGGACTTTAAACCCCAAGTGGTCACAATACCAGTCGATAGAATCGTCAAGGTCGCTGACGCGAACCCGTGTATGTAAAAAAACTGCCATACAAGTCTCCTTTTTGAGAATTATGGAAATATAATAACATACGCAGTAGATTTTGGCAAGAAATTTGCGTGTGTTTTGGTGCTATTTTTTAGTTGAAAATCAACACGCTCTAATGTATAATTTAGACAACAAAATAGGATAACTGTATTGATGGGCTAAGAGGACATCACATGACGAAACAAATTGCACTTTTCAATCACAAAGGCGGTGTCAGTAAGACAACGACTACCTTCAACCTCGGTTGGATGCTGGCAGACAAGGGCAAGAGGGTTATGATTGTCGATTGCGACCCACAGTGTAATCTAACAGGCATGGTACTCGGATTCAGGGATACCGAGGCGTTTGCTGCAATCTACGAGTCGAAATCAGGGAAGGTACGTAATATCCGCGACGGTCTCGCCCCCGCTTTTGAATCTCGTCCAGTCCCCCTTGAAGCTGTCGTCTGTGAGCCAGTCAAAGGGCAACCCAACATGTATCTATTACCGGGGCATATTGGATTTGCTGAATACGAAGTCGTCTTGGGTATGGCACAGGAACTGTCAAGTTCACTGGTAAGCCTCCAGAACTTGCCGGGTTCCCTCCACTATCTCTTTACGAAAACCGCCAAAAAATACGAAATTGATTTCATTTTAGTGGACATGGGGCCTAGCTTAGGCCCGATAAACCGAAATTTGCTAATGACGAGCGACTATTTCATCGTCCCAATGTTTCCGGACTATTTCTCTATGATGGCGACGGAGAGTCTTGCTTCAATTTTGTCTCAGTGGTCGGCCTGGGCAAAACAAGGTAGAGCACTACCAATTCTAAGAGAGGCAACTTATCCTTTCCCGGATAAGATTCCTAAGTTTCTTGGAACAATCATTCAAAAATACCCAGTTAAGCAAGGAACAAAGCCTGCTGCTGCCTTCAAAGCTTGGATTGACGCGATAGGAGTAGCAACCAAGCAGAAGCTTATACCTGTCTTAAGAGAAAATCACATGTTACTTCCTATGGAGTTGTACCAGAAAGTAAAGTGGACTCAATTTGATCAAATTAGTTTGTTTCCAGATGATGCTTTAGGGAAACCGCTCCTTCAGATGCCGGATTTCAATAGTCTCATTGCGCTCTCACAAAAACATAAGGCACCAATTTTTGATCTGACGGATGCTCAACTTGAACGTGATGGAATAGTCCTTGAGCAAACCAAAGAATCCATGCACCGTTTCCGTGAACTATATTCTGAGGGAGCTGACCGGATAATGATGCTCGTTGAAAATGCTTAGTATCCTTCAACAATTTCGTGAAAATATTAAACGAGTTCAAGCCCTCGGCGGATTATATGATGTACTCAGTCAGCAGACAACCTCTGCCCTGGATTTGGCAGACCTGTTACGATCGCAAATCGTTATGGTTGTCAGTGCCATGGACCACTACGTACATGAGATCACTCGTGTCGGCATGTTGGAAGTTTATGGCGGCAAACGTCCCCAGACTCCTACTTTTCTACGTTTTCAGGTTACAATGGAAGCAACACTACAGGGGATTGCCGTAGGACAAGCGAACGATGGATGGCTTGATGAAGAAATTCGCAAAAAGCATGGGTATCTCGCTTTTCAACACCCGGACAGGATAGCAGACGCAATCAGGCTTTTTTCTCCTTGCACGTTGTGGATCTCTGTTGCTTCGGAGCTGAACTTAGAGGTTGAGGACGTAAAAACAGAGCTCCAGCTCATTGTTGACAGGCGAAATCAGATTGCACATGAGGCAGACTTGGATTCACGTATACCTGGTGGGAACCGATTTGCCATCTCCCCTTCTGACACAGAGAGAATAATTGATTTCATTCAAGACATTGGTGAAGCTATTTATGTCGTTGTGAATTAAGATGTGAGATGACAGGTTTTTGGAATCGGAATTGGAAATATTTATGTGTGGTATGGAGGAAAAATGATCCGAAAAACCGATAGACCTAATGTTCTCTTTATCATGTCTGATCAGCACCGATACGATTATCTCGAAACTGCTGAGAATGCCCCCACTGCCCTCAATACCCCTAACCTGCGACGGTTGGCGGAAGCGGGTGTGAGTTTCCCAAACTGCACAGTGAATGCACCTGTCTGTGCGCCATCGCGAATCGCGCTCGCATCTGGACTGCAACCTTCTCGAATTGGGACAGTAGACAACGGGAGTTTCCTGCCCGCCACCGTGCCGACCTACTATCAGCAACTCCGCGACCACGGTTATCGCGTTGGGTGTGTCGGTAAACTCGATCTTGCCAAGCCCGATGGCTATAACGGACGCTACGGTGATCGTCCACGCACCTACAGTTGGGGATTCACACATCCAGAAGAGTGTGAAGGCAAAATGCACGCTGGAAGCTCAGCAACGCCTATCGGTCCTTATACGCATTACCTTCAGGAGAAAGGTATGCTCAAGGCGTTCCACGAAGATTATCAGAAACGCAGTAGCGGCGGTTGGATTAAAGGCGGTTCTCACGATTCTGTCCTCTCAACAGAAGATTTCGCCGATACCTATATCGGCAGACGGGCAACTGAATTCATTGAGAATATACCTGATGATTTTCCATGGCATATGTTCGTGAGTTTCGTCGGACCGCATGATCCCTTCGATCCACCCACAGAGTATGGGGACAAGTATAGAAATGCAGAGATGCCTCCGGCTATCGCTGACGATATGGAAGGAAAGCCTGAATGGGTGAAACGACGCGTCGTCGATATCAGTCCTGAGGAGATCACCTTAACGCGACAACAGTACTGCGCTGCGACGGAACTGATTGATGCACAAATCGGAGAAATGCTTCGCGCACTTGAACAACGCGGAATGCTGGATAATACCTATATCATTTATTCAAGCGACCACGGAGAAATGCTCGGTGACCACGGACTTTACACCAAGAGTGTCGCGTATGAAGCGTCGCTCAGAGTCCCACTGCTCGTTGCTGGACCCGACATTCCCAAGAATCAAATTTCGGACAGTTTGGTTGAGTTAATCGATCTGAATCCGACGATATGCGAGTTAGCGGGGGTGCCTGTGCTGCCGCGCATTGATGCCAAGTCTATTGCACCTGTCCTTCATGGTGAAACCGAAACGCATCACACTGAAACTGTGAGTGCCCTTCGAAACTTCCGGTGTATTCGTACGGCAACGCATAAGCTCATCGAAAACTACAACGATGTAACGGAATTATACGATTTGGAAAACGATCCGTCAGAACTGCACAACATCGCCGAGTCGGAACGCGAGATCGCCCGAACACTCAGCGGGCGTTTGGGGAGGCGGTTCCAGTCGGAACTTGTTTTTTAAATTTACCTTACGGGCTGGGTTTTCGCGGAAACCAAGAAGCAGAATAAGCTCTCTTATGCATACAAGCCATACCTATGACGCAAAGCATGCGTATCATCACATCACGCGACTCGCTATTCCAAGATTGGTGGGCAGCGCGGGTGAGACAGACGCGCAAGACTATATCGTCCAGCAATTCAGAGTGTTAGGACTCGATGTTTCATGGGAACCGTTCTCATTTACGAAATTCCCCGCCGAAGTATTACCGCGTCTCCTCTGCGGTCTCTTCATTCCAGTGGTCCTTTCTGTCCCGTGGTTCGGTGAACGGTTTCCGATACCTGTATGTCTTGTCTGTCTACTCAGTCTCTCCATAGCGTTGCTTTTTACCCAGTGGCAGAAACGGTTTGAAGGGTTGTATGATGTCGGTAGAAGGCATCGTTCGGAGAACATTATCGCAACAAACGGTAGGAAACCCAATGATAATACCCCGGCGTTGCTGTTCGTTGCACATTACGACTCCAAGTCACAGGTGTTGCCGATTGCTGTACGGGCTGTGGCTTACGGCATAGCGATTGTCGGGCTTATTGTATTGACAATTGTAATGGTGATTAAAGTCCTCACCGTCGTCTGGCTACCCGATTCCATTACTCTCGTCTGGCTACCCGATTCCATTGTCTGGAGCGCTGCCGGGGTTACTACTTTTTGTCTGGTGCTTTTACAAATCAATTTGACGCAGAACCGCTCTCCTGGGGGTTTTGATAATGCCTCTGGCGTTGGTGTTATGCTTGAGGTGGCACGTGTAGTGATGGCGCGTGGCGAGAAAAAACCTATTACGTTCCTCGCTGCTGGGGCAGAAGAGTACGGTATGTGCGGTGCGTTACGCTATGTCCAAAAACATGCTGATGAATATGACCAAAAAAATACCTATGTTATTAATTTAGACGGACTCGGCGTTGGGAACAGCGTTAACGTCGTTACACGCTATGGGATTCCGCCTGTCCGGACGGCGAACGTATTGGCGGAACTGTTTCGGGCATCGGGTGAGTCGCTCGGTATACAGGTTTCGGAACGTTATCTGCCGATCGGTGTTGGATTGGATAGCATTCCGATTGCAAGCCACGGATTTGAAACGGTTACGTTGACAGCGGGAGATGTCGGACGTGTCGCGCTAAAAATCCATTCAAAGCAGGATAGATGCGACCTGCTCAATATGGAAAGTTTACAACAGGTAGGTGAGTTAATTGTCGATGTCATTGAGCGCGCATAAAAATCCATCTCCAGTCACGGGTGTCATCCTCGCAGGCGGGAAGAGTCGACGGATGGGAGAGAATAAGGCATTGATGCGGCTCGGAGACAATTTGCTCATCGGGCATGTTATCCGTTGCCTGCACGATGTCACGGACGAACTCCTACTTGTCACCAATAGTCCTACTGAATACGCACATCTCGATGTGCCGATGCACGGCGATATTCTTCCAGACACCGGCGCGTTGGGTGGTATCTATACCGGTTTGATCCATGCTTCGCATGACGTTATCCTCTGTGTTGCATGCGATAGTCCGTTTTTAGAACCGAAGTTACTCTCTTATCTTGTGTCTGTTTTGGGTGAATACGACGCAGTGATACCTTATACCTATAGTAGTAGACAGACTCCGTTCTGCCGTAACAAGGACATCGGGGTTACAAACCCCTCCTACGGCGACGATACACAGATAACCCTCCAAACGTTGTGCGCTGCTTATTCTAAACGCTGTTTGTCTATCATAGAACTGATGCTGCGGGAATCCGAATTGCGTGTCCATGCTCTGCAGGAACGTGCGCGTATACAGCGCGTTTCACCTGAAGTCTGGCGGGAATTTGATCCGGAGGGCATGTCCTTTTTCAACATCAATACGCCTGAAGACTTCGAGAGAGCGGATTCCTATGTGAGATCCCAAACTACACATTAAGTTTCTTTTGTACTTTGTCGAAATCGCACACCCGTGTTTAGGTTTTGATGTCCTTTACATCCTGTAAAATCTAAATTTTCATTTTATAGTAAAACCTACAATTACTTAGACACTGTGGGCGAGGTTACAAACCTCGCCAGCGGGGTGGGACGGAACTGCCACTCTCTGAAATGTCAACTTATTTTTCGACTTTACTATAAACCTTTTCGCTGAAAACTCCTCTCTTTATAACTGAAATTTAATTAATCAAAGTTGCAAAATTACGAATATGCAACCTTCTTCCCTATAATATGTGTCACGTGTCATAAGCCAATGTTGTTGATTGGAGGGGACGCATGAAAAACGACGATGCGAAATGGATTGAGCGCATCTTGGCAGGCGACGAAGAGGCTTTCACTGCGCTCGTGAAAAAATACGAAAAGCAGATACACGCGTTCGTATGGCGGCGGGTCAGGGACTACCATGTTGCCGAAGAGATTACGCAGGATACTTTTCTCAGGGCTTATGAAAAACTTGGCACTCTGAGAGATCCAAACCGGTTTTCGGGATGGCTTTATATGATCGCGACCCGCTGTTCTCTCACATGGCTCGGGGAAAAAAAGATCCCGATGCAATCCTTGGAAGCGATGAGTAAAGCAGAAATAGAGGCACTGTTCTATGCCCAGTATATGGCGGAACAGACTGAAAAATTGACGACAGAAAAGCAACGCGAAGTGGTTGAGTACCTCCTTCAAAAGTTGCCAGAGCGTGAACGGGCAGCGGTGGTGCTTCACTACCTGAGTGAAATGACGTGTGAAGAAATAGGAGACTTCCTGGAAGTGTCGCCGAACACGGTTAAAAGTCAACTCCACCGCGCCCGGAAGCGATTGAAGAACGAAGCCCCTATGGTTCGTGAGGCATTGGGCGGTTTCCAACGCTCAGGCGATCTCATGGAGGACATCATGAAATGGATTCGGACGAATGAACCCGGCGTACGGCGTTCAGTAAACACTCTGTCTGCCACTTCGGAGAATACGATCTATGCCGTTATGGGGGACGAATGTATCTACAAATTACCCGCGGGTGAGGAAGCATGGCAACTTGTAAATGCTGATTTCCTGTGTCAAGAAACTCAGGGTGCCATACCTATAGCAGAGCAAGACGGCACACTCTATATGATTCCATCTCATGAATTGTTCGCGTCAACCGATGGGGGAGCGACCTGGCATTCAATCGGTCCTTGTCCAAAAGGCTATACACGAGAACTTCTGGTAACAGAAGAAACCTTTTACCTCTGCCTCGCTCACGGGATTTTCCGGTCCGATGACGGTGGCGATTCATGGGAAGCCATGAGCGATGGTTTCGACAGTCGATTAGCAGAACACTCCGGAATCCACGCATTGCGGATGAATCAAGACACCCTATTTGTGGGAACCGATCTGGGGCTTTACCGTCTTAACGCCAAAACTTGGGAACACTTGCAATTGCCGGTGGATGACACTGTGGGTGTCCGTTCTCTTGCGGTGTCTGGGGACCGTCTCTATGTCGCCGTGGTCAATATTTTAAATTTCTATGGGGCTCCAGAAGGAATTTATGAGCAACTGTGGAAGGGTGAGAAGCGTTCGTGGTGGGTTTTCCGATCAACCGATGGTGGCGATTCATGGACAGATATAACGCCTACAGATGCCTTCAACCCGATGCATGTCCTTCCCCAAATAACACTGCTCGCGGCAAGAGCAACGCTTTTGGTGATAGGGAAGGATGATGGGGTCGTGGCACGCTCAATTGATGGTGGGAACACCTGGACCTCCGCGGAATCTTCAGGGATTTCTCCGATGCAGTTTAGTGTCCGCAGTACTGTGGCGTTGAACGAAAGAACGTTTTATACTGGTGGAAGCACTGGAACTCATCGCTCAACCGATAGTGGTCAAACGTGGCACCGATTCAATACAAGGTTTGAGAGTAGTGTAGATGATTTGGTTAGTTTCGTGGCGAATCGGAGAAAAAATAGGTCCGCTGCACTTTACGCGAGAGTGGGTCCAAATCTTGTCAAATCAACCGATGGCGGTGAATCGTGGGATGCTGTTAACGTAGCGTTAGAAACTCACAGACCTTCCTACAAAGAAACTCAACCGCATATTGTTCAGATAATGGAGAGTGCAGGGGTGCTCTATGCAAAAGGAATTCGGCGTTATTCCGAAACCGCTATTTTCCAATTATCTGCCGATGGTAATGTGCTAAGTCCTCCCGCAGAAACGCCGCCTTCTTTTTCTTCACCGCGTAATGTGCTACAAATATATCCTTCTTCTTCTCTAACGAAGATGATGGTCCGGGTGTTAGACGGCAGGAGTTTCGATTTCAAGGATGAACGGCGAATGGGACTGGGACAGGGATCTTACGCCACCTTCGCTTCCGACGCTGATTCGCAACGCGAGCGACTGATACTGGTGAAGCCCGATTCCAGAGCGGCAGAACAACTTTCAAAGCAGTTGATACAGGAACAGTCAGACGCTCCATTAGCATTTGAATTGATAGGCGAGGGGTTGTGGGGTAGCTTCGCAGTCAGTGATGAAACATTTTACATGGAATACAACTATAAACTCTTTCGATGGAGACATGGTGACCCAGAATGGCACGACACCGGTGTACAGGAGGGCACGGATCTCCCGCTTGATATCTTATGGCGGGGTTTTAAAATTGCCGCCTCAGAGGAAACCGTCTATGTCGGTAAACGGGATGGACATCTCTGCCAATCACCTGATGGCGGGGACAGTTGGAACGACATTACCCCCAACCTGCCTCTGTCTGTTGAGCACTTCAATCAAATTATCTTTGCCGACGCAACGGTTCACGTCGCAACAGACAAAGGGGTTTTCAATTCAAAAGATGGTGTTGTTTGGAATGCAATCACCGATAAAGCGGGGGAAAGCGTAATCATTAAGTCGTTGGCAACAGTGGAGGATACTGTTTATGGAGCTAACGATGACGGCATCTATCACTTAGAAAAGGAAACACGGACTTGGGAGCAAATTGTGCCTGAAATACCAGATGCGATAACTTCTCTCGCTGTTAACGAAGATATGTTTTACGTTGGCACAGAACGACAAGGGGTCCTGCGTTTTGAGCGTTCGGTATGAACTTCTTGGCATGGAACGTTGTTCTGTTCATGGGCACCTACCTATCGTTCCTTAGATATGATATGAGTTGAGAGGAATACATAATGCTAACAACACTTATCCGCCGAGAACTGCTCGACAATCTGATGACCTTCCGATTTGCGGCAGCTGTCTTGATTATGCTACTGCTTGTGGTCTCGAACACCGCTGTGCTTATTGAAGATTATGAACGACGCTTGGTAGACTACAACTCTGCTGCCGAAAAAAATAAGCAGGAATTACGAGAGAAGAAAACTTATTCAGCCGGGAACATATACGTTAATCGTCCCCCCAACCCGTTAAGCATTTTCAACACAGGCTTAGATAAGCGGTTGGGGAACCAGATTTCGGTGTCTTACGTGTCTATACCGACACTTTGGGACGCCTGGAAACACGGTTCAGATAATCCGTTTTTCAATCTCTTTACTTCAATTGACATTGTTTTCATCTTTGAGGGGGTCCTGAGCCTGCTGGCACTGATATTCGCCTACGATGCCGTCGCTGGAGAACGCGAGCGCGGCACGCTACGCCTGATACTGACGCATCCAGTGGGTCGCGGGTATATCCTGTTTGCCAAATATATCGGTGCGATGATATGCTTGCTCGTACCGCTGTTGATGAGTCTGATCTTTGCTCTGATTTTGTTAGTGACATCCACTTCGCTTTCCCTGAGTACTGATGATTTTCTACGGATCGGAGGTATTGTGTTTACATCACTTGTATATCTGTCGGTATTCTACCTTATGGGTATGCTCATTTCCGCAATGACGCGCCAAATGAGCACTGCCCTCATGTTGTCGATGTTCGTCTGGGGTTTTTTTGTCATGGTGTATCCAAACATGATTCTCACAGCAGTTGAAACATCCCCTCGCATCGGTATGGAAACTGGCACTTACAATCAGATTAAACAGATGTGGGAGGAATTTGACAGAAAACGAATACAGTTTCTTATCAATGATCCTGTCCCAGGAGAGGATTATACATTTGACTTGAACGGGAAAGGTTACAGTTTTAGGGGTAGGCAAGACGATTCGTCAAGCCTCGTATATTCCTATTACACCGGATTCAACTATGAAAAGATTCCTGAAGAATCTGAACAGCGGATGCCACATGCTCAGAGCTACTACCATTTTTTTGGAACGCAGACTGTCAATACTATAGAACGAATGTGGCTTGTCCGGAAGCCAGCACTCGAAGCCATCTACGTCCAACCGGCAAATCTGGGAAGAATGCTGTTGAAGTTTTCACCAGTAGGGCTGTATGATGCGGCAACCGAAGCGTGGGCAGGCACCGACTTAAATGGCATCCAAGATTTTTTCACAACGGTTCAACGCTACCGACAGTCGATAGTTGACTATTACCATGATAAAAAGATATTTGGTTCTCGACTATGGATTACAGCTGATAAGGGCGCGGTTGACTGGGATATGCTGCCCCAGTTTTCCTTTGAGAGAAGTGACATAAGCATAAATGCAAAGCGAGCACTTCCAGATTTATTCTTATTGCTCATGACGAATGTCGTCCTTTTCATCGTGATATTTCTGATTTTCGTCAAAAGTGAAGTGTAGGATAGTCATTGGTTATCAGTACGGCGACTGCGTCGCCTTTAAGCGATCAGACAAGAGGGGTTTGTGGGATTCTGAATGGACGCACCAGGCGGATTAACTGCCAACTGAAAGGATCACGGAGCAATCCGTAGTGATAACTACTAAAACTGAGAACTGGAAGCAGAGGAAGTCTGCATACTGACGACTGGAAACTAATAATGATTTGGCATATCACAAAACGCGAACTCTACGATAACCTGAATAGTCTCCGGTTTGCCCTGACAACAGTATTATTGCTGTCACTAATGCTAACCAATGCTGTCAGACATATTCGGGAACATCCAAAGCGGATACAGAAGTATAACGATGCTGTCACTAAATCTCTGAACGGCGTAACCACTCACGCCGACGACAGTCTATATAAACTCGCGCAACAGGGACCTGGAAACTTGTACAAAAAACCGTCGCCTCTCTATTTTTGTGCGGACGGTGGAGAACCTCGTTTGCCAGATACTGTTGAAGGTGCCAGACCTTTTGTGTATTCTACTCACCTGATAGGTGTCTGGAAATTGAAATATCCGGATGCTAACATAAATATGAAGGATGTTGGTCCAAACATTTCTCAGGTGGATTGGGCATTCATCATCGGTTATGTCTTGAGTCTGATTGCACTCTTGTTCACTTTTGATGCGATCTCCGGCGAACGCGAACGCGGTACGCTTCGGCTGATGCTGGCGAATTCAATTCCTCGACACACCGTACTTATCGGTAAATTTTTAGGAGCGTTGATAAGTATTACCATCCCGTTTACACTTGCCGTATTGGTGAACCTATTGATGATTTCCACCTCAAGTGCTGTTCACCTTAACGCCGATGCTTGGGGGCGTTTAGGTATCATCTTTTCTATTGCGCTCTTGTACACGTGTTTGTTTCTGGGGTTAGGTTTATTAGTGTCGGCGCGTGTGCAGCAGAGCGCGGTGAGTCTCGTGACAATCTTGTTAATTTGGGTCACTTTGGTCGTTTTTATGCCCAAGACGCTCGCTGCAATTGGCGGTGAATTTTCACCATCATTGCCCTCTGGCGAAGAATTATGGAAGCGCCATAACGAAATTCAAGACGAACTTTGGAATGAATACGGTCGTTGGATTTGGTCGAATGAATTGGATCCAAAAACACTGACGGGAAAGAGTGAGTTCTTCACCAAAGATGCAGAGGCAGAGGAACGTCTGCACGAAGAACGCTTAAACCAGCAGATTAACCAGTTTCAATATGCGCGTGCCATCACCCGTATCTCACCTGCCACCCTTCTTGAGCAACTTATTGAGTCATTTGCCGGAACCGGATTTGAGCGGTATTTGCAATTTGTGAAGAATGTGCAACGTTACGTACGCCAATTTCGGGGGTTCATCGTTGACACCGATAGAGCCGATCCGGAGAGTCTCCATATCTTTGGTGTTCGCGACGGTATGTCTCAGAAACCTGTCAGTCCAGAAGCGATTCCGAAATTCAAAGATACCTTGAGTCTCAGTCAGGACTTCAACACAGCGGCAGTCGATCTTCTGTTGCTAACGCTGTTCGTCATAGTCCTTCTATCGGGAGCGTATCTCGCTTTTGTCCGTGTTGAGGTTTAGAACAGGTGCATCCCTCTTATCTAAATACCAAGACTTACGCAAAATCTGCTTTCAATATCAACACACCCCAAGATTTTGAGAGCGCGGATTCCTATATGAGAATGCAAACTATGTATTAATCCACTTTCGCCTTACCTATAGTAATGCTATTCGTTATCGCCAGGACGGAATCTCAAACCTTTTTTTATGAACCTGTTTTCTCCTCCGAAGCTTGCTAAATAAAAATTCGCAGAATTGTGAAACTTTTTTATTTTAAGTAGCATCTTAAATGTTGATATGAATTGATGAACATATTCTTTTCGGAGGTATCCGATGAAAAACAACGATGCTCAACTCATCCAACGCGTGCTTTCAGGCGATGATACTGCGTTCTCCGTGCTTGTGAAAAAATATCAGAAATCCGTTCACGCACTCGCGTGGCGGAAGATCGGGGATTTCCATATCGCCGAGGATATTACACAGGATACGTTCCTGCAGGCGTATCAGAAACTCTCAACACTGAAAAAACCGCAGCGTTTCGCGAGTTGGCTCTATGTGATAGCGGCGAACTACTGCAAAATGTGGCTGCGTAAGAAACGGTTATCAACAGAGTCGTTGGAAAACACAAGCAGCGCGCAATTAGAAAAAGTGACGTATTCTGGATATGTTATTGAGGAAAACGAGCGGACAACAGCAGAAGCACAGCGCGAGATCGTCAAAAAATTGCTTGGGAAGTTACAAGAGAGCGACCGCACAGTCGTCACGCTTTACTACCTCGGGGGCATGAATTATGAGGAGATAAGCGAGTTTTTAGGTGTATCGGTCGGTGCGATTAAGAGTCGACTCCACCGAGCGAGGCAGCGGTTAAAGAAGGAAGAACCGATGATAAGAGAAGCTTTAGGCAACTTCCAAATTACGCTGAATCTCACAGAGAATATCATGTCCGAAATCTCGCGTCTGAAACCGATTGCACCGTCTGGTGGTGAACCGTTGGTGCCGTGGGCAATAGGTGTTTCCACATTAGTAGTTGTCCTTTTGATGTTAGGTCTTGGCAGTCAATACCTGTCGCGTTTCCAGAAACCTTACAGTTTCGATGCGGCATCTGAAATGACAGTTGAACTCATTGAGGCACCTATCGTGCTAAACCTTGAATCCAAACCTGATGTTCGGACGCAGCTCGGGAACGTCAATACACCAAACAAGGGCAATGCCGCTCATCGACAGCCCAATGAGGTTTCAGCACTGGTTGCAGAAGCGCAATCAAAGGAAACGGATAAAGACGCTTCTCAATCGGAACTGCCTAAAATGGCAAAAGCACGTTTCGGAAAGGGCGGCATCAATGCGATTCAGTTTTCGCCTGACGGGACGCAACTCGCTGTGGGAACGGATATCGGTGTGTGGCTGTACGATATAGAAACCGGTGAAGAGCAGTTTCTATTTGAGGGGATGTGCCAATCCCTTGCATTTTCACCGGATGGCCGCTTCCTTGCGAATGGAGGTGGCAAGTTTCACGGACAGGAACTCCAGTTGTGGGAGATGGCTGCGGATCGTAAGGTACCGCTCACTGGTGGACCTTTTGTCGGATCCGTATTGCAGTTTTCTGAAGATAGCAAAACACTTATCAGTTTAGGTAACCAGGGCGACACAATTGGTTGGTTAGATGTTGAGACTGGACACGGATATGTGAAGGAGACCGAAACACAATTTAGTTTAGAGACACCTAAGGTATTCGCGCTTGCATACGATAAAATTGCGATTGGCTGGGGTGATGGGAAAATACAGTTGTGGGACCCAAAAACGGGTAAAGCGTTATTGACGCTCGACGAACATGCAATGCCAGTGGATATGTCGGAGGATCCCCACGTTTTCGCATTTATGTGGGAAGGCCCCCAAATCTTAGCATTGGCATTTTCACCCAATGGTACTCGCCTCGCCAGTGGAAGCAAGGATAAAACCGTCCGATTATGGGATATCAACAGCCACGCATCGATGACCCTTCAAAAACATACCGAATGGCCAAATGTGTTAGCGTTTTCACCCAATGGTAAAATGCTTGCCAGTGGGAGTGTTGATAAAACAGTGCAGCTGTGGGATACTGCCACAGGAAAGCCACTTGCGACACTCACTGGACATGTCAACGGTATTACTGCGTTAGCGTTTTCACCCGATGGCACCACGCTTGCAAGTGCCAGTGCCGACGGTACCATCCGGTTCTGGAGAACAGGAACTGGAGCGTCGCTACCGCCCCATATCACAGGACATACGGAGTCGGTAAGAGCAGCGACTTTCTTTGACGAGAGCTCCACGCTTGTCAGTGTAGCCTTTAATGGTGAAATTACATTTTGGAATCTGAAAACCCCACAAAAATCCACTGTTCATACGGCAGGACATCAAGATTGGTTAGCAACTTTAGCATTTTCGCCTGATGGAACGAAACTCGCCAGTGTTGGTGCCTCGGGCAACGTAATCTTCAGGCCAGGTTTCAACCATGCGCTTTGGAGTGCAGGTTCTTCGATTCGTTTGACAGATGTCAGCACGGGGATCGAATTGGCGGTGCTTACAGATATTAAAACCCCCTCACAGTTGACTTTTTCGCCTGATGGGAAAACAGTAGCCTTCGATTCTGAAGGTAAAAAAATTCATTTGTGGAATACAGAAACTGGTGATGAATTGAATATCCCTCTCGTTGATCGGGAAGCCAATCTTCACAGTATGCCACGCGTTACCGCTTTGGGATTTTCATCGGATGGCACGACACTTGCCGGTGGGACCAAACAAGGCGGCATCCAAACATGGAATGTTGCAACCGGGAAAGCATTAGCAGTCTTTGCGATGCCAACAGATCAAGAGGAATTTGAGGATATTTTAGCACTGCGTTTTTCATCAGATGGCACCTTGCTTGCTGCCGGTTCGTATGAACTTATCCGTATATGGGAAGTGGATACGGGTAATATACTTCTATCAGTCAAGCCTGATGAGGGTAAGCAAGGTAATACATGGAAGTACAAAATCTATCCCGAATCGTTGGTATTTTCACCAGATAACACAATTCTTATTAGTGGACTTGCCGGCGGGGCAATCCGATTGTGGGAAGTTACAACAGGAGACAGGATCACTGCGCTTGATGGTCATACACAAAAGGTAGAGGCGTTAGCATTTTCATCTGATGGTAAAACGCTCCTCAGCACGGGGGCAGATGGCACAATCCTCTTGTGGGATTGGAATGAAGTCCTCACAGATTCATCCAAAAACAAATAAAAGCGTTGGGTTTCACTTCTCCTTTGGTATACTCAAGCTTCTTACTGAACTTCGAGACATTCTTGTCATACACTTTTTAATAGAAAGCTTCCGTTCAACCCGGGGAAAACACCCAAGCAAAAACACCTACAAGATTCAAAATCTTTTATCTAACTCACGTTATCTAAAGTGATGGAGCACGAGATACATATAGAGGTATGATTAATGCTAACAACACTCATCCGTCGAGAACTCCTCGACAACCTAATGACGTTCCGATTTGCGGCAGCTGTCTTCATTATGTTGCTGCTTGTCGTCGCGAATACCGCGGTGCTCATCAAGGATCACGAGCAACGCTTGGAAAGCCATAACGCTGCTGTCAAAGAGCATCAGCGGCAGCTTCGGAAGCAAAAAACGTATTCCGCAGGGACAGGAAAATTAGTCGTAGACCGGCCCCCGAACCCGTTAAGTATTTTCAATGTCGGGTTCGATAAGCAATTCGGAAACGAGGTTCGGGTATCACATATATTTGTTCCATCGCTGTGGGATGCTGGAATGCATGGGTCAGATAATTCGTTTATGGATATGTTCGCTTCCATGGATATTGTTTTTATCTTTGAGGTGATCCTGAGCTTATTAGCACTGATTTTCGCCTACGATACCCTCGCCGGAGAATACGAGCGTGGCACATTACGTCTGGTCTTGACGCATCCGGTCGGTCACGGGCATATCCTGCTTGCAAAGTACATCAGTGCGATGCTCTGCTTACTCGTGCCGTTGCTAATGAGCCTGCTCCTCGCAGTCATCTTGCTGACGACGACCACCGCTATTTCTCTGAACGCCGATGATTTTTTACGGATCGGCGGGATTATTTTAACAACCGTTGTGTATCTTTCCGTATTCTATCTCATCGGCATGCTAATTTCGACGACGACACGTCGAACAAGGACCGCATTGATGCTCTCCATGTTCGTTTGGGGGTTTTTAGTCCTCGTCTATCCGAATATAATTCTTGCCGTGGTCCCGCGACCGGAGGCACCGCAGACGCGAGCGGCATCCGCTTTTAATCAAATCGAACGGATGTGGGAGGAGTTTGACAGAGATCGGAAACACTTCCTCGCCACTGACGCTCTCCCAGGGGAGGACTGGCATTTTAACATTATGGGGGTTGGGGGGTACAGCGCGAATCTTTGGGGGGGCCTTGATCGCCTGTTGTATACCTACGAAAGCAGCATGCAAGCTGATTCGCTTGTTAAGGAATCTGAACCCAAAATTCCGTACGCGCGGAATTATTTCGGTTTTATCGGGGTACAGGTTATCAGAACAGCTGACCGAACGTGGCTCATCCGAAAGCCTGCACTGGAAGACATCTTCATTCAACCTGCAAATGTGGAGCGACTCTGGCTGAAACTCTCACCCGTGGGGTTGTATGACACCGCAACACAAGCCTGGGCTGGCACCGACCTGCTTGGTGTCAGAGATTTTTTCGACGCGGCGAGACGATACAGACAGCGTGTGATTGACTATTTCCATGATGAAGAGGTATTCAGATCTCGAAAATGGTTTTCGTCGGACAAAGGTGCCGCAGATTGGAGCAATCTACCACAATTCTCTTTTCAAAGGGTCGATGTGAATACGAATGCTAAGCGAGCCTTGCCGGATGTATGCCTTTTGCTCATGATTAATGTCGCGCTTTTCATTATAATATTTCTGATTTTCATCAAAACCGAAGTGTAGTATGGCAGTCAGCGGCCAGATCGCTGCGCTTTCAGCGATCAGTTAAGAAACGTATGTGGCGGTTCCTCGTGTGCTTACTACCGCGAACAGCTGATTACCGACTGCACCTAACTAATATGGCGTAACCGCTCTTTGCTGAAGGCTGATTACTGACGGTTTCCGACAGGGATAAAAAAATGATTTGGCATATCACAAAACGCGAACTTTACGATAACCTCAATAGCCTCCGATTTGCCCTGGCAACGGTGTTGTTGCTTGGCTTGATGCTGACCAACGCGATTGTACATCTCCGAGAACACCCGAAACGCGTCCAGGAATATCACGAGGCCGTCGCCGAATATCAGACTGGCTTAGCATCTCATGCCGAGGACAGTTTGTATAAACTCGCGGAGCAAGGACCCGGATACCTCGACAAGAAGCCATCCGACCTCCGTTTCTGTGCAGAGGGCGGCGAGGCGTTTCTGCCAAATTATGCGGCGGGAGGTTACCACCGTTGGGGGCATGGGGGTCAACCGCCCTTAGAAAGCTTCTGGATACTCGGATATCCATCGGTTACCCCCGATCTGCATAACGTTCGCCCAAATGTCACCAAAGTGGATTGGGGTTTTATCATCGGTTACGTCTTAAGTCTCATCGCACTCCTATTTACCTTCGATTCGATTTCCCACGAGCGCGAGCAAGGCACACTGCGATTGATGTTCGCGAATTCGATTCCGCGGCACACCGTCCTGATTGGCAAGTTTTTAGGGGCATTAATCAGTATAAACATTCCGTTCACACTTGCCGTCTTGGTGAACCTCTTAATGATTTCCACGTCGAGCGATGTGCACCTCGATGCAGAGGCTTGGGGACGTTTGGGTCTCATTTTCTTTATTTCGCTCCTGTACATAGGTCTATTTCTGGCGTTGGGGCTGCTTGTGTCGGCACGTGTACAACGGAGCGCAGTGAGTCTCGTGATACTTCTCTTGGCTTGGGTCACCCTTGTCGTTTTTATGCCCAGTACGCTCGTTTCGATTGCAGGGCGTTCCGGATCGTCAAAGTCTGCTCTCGGATTCTCTGAACGCAGTGCCCAACTTGGGGAGGAGCTTCAGCGCGAATACTACGCCGCCGCGTATCAGCCCGATTCAGGCAAGAGTTGGACCCAAAAATTGCAGGCGGCAGGCGAGTACGTCACCAAAGACGCAGCACAGCAGGAACGCCTGCACGAAGAACGCTTAAAACAGCGGATTTCTCAGGTCCGCCGTGCGCGTGCCATCACCCAAATTTCACCTGTCACCATCTTCCAGCACCTCCTTGAATCCTTTGCCGGAACGGGGTTTGAGCGGCATCTGCAGTTCTTAGAAAACGTTAAATCCTACGCTCGGCAATACCGAAAATTCATCGCTGACACCGATCAAGCCGATCCGGAGAGCCTCCATATCTTTGGGGTTCGTGAAGGGATGTCACAGAAGCCTGTCACGCCAGAAGCGATTCCAAAATTTGAAGATACCTTGAGTCTCAGTCAGGATTTCAACACAGCGGCAGTCGATCTTCTGTTGCTAACGCTGTTCGTCATAGTCCTTCTATCGGGAGCGTATCTCGCTTTTGTGCGAGTTGAGATATGATACAAAGAGTTATAAAACTTTTTTGACTGTTTTCGTCAAATGTGCTATCATCTTTGCAATTGATGTAATGGCGCGCGGTTAAGAGTATTTTCGTCAGTTCCCAAACCATTATTTAGCCAAAACCCTTTTATTTTTCGCTAACCTCTCAAAAGGAGTTTATCATGAAAGAAGTTTTTATGGTTTTCGCGGTGACTGGTATACTCATCAGTTTTGCACCGTGTAGTAAAGCCAATCCGCCGGACGGATTAGTGCTGCATCTGAGTTTCGATAAAAACACCATTCAAGCCGATACCGTAAAAGATCAGTCTGAAGAAGGCAACGATGGAACGATTAACGGTGCCGCAAAGATGGTCGCGGGAAAGTACGGCGAAGCGTTGGAGTTTGATGGCAAGGATGACTTTGTTGAAGTACCACTCGAAGATTCGATTACCTTTTCCACTGGTGATTCATTAACAGTCCAAGTGTGGGTAAAAACAGATGATGAGCCGCCAAATAATGATGGGATTGTCGGGAACTATCGTCCGGGCACTGATGCGGTTTGGATACTCTCCGTCAGCGGCGATGACGCAGCGGCTCGTGGCAAGATGGGTTTCAGTGTCCGGGATAAGGGGCGTGCGAATAGTGCTGGGATAAGGTCTGTGGATTTCCTAAACGATGACGAATGGCATGTCCTCGCTGGTGTCCGAGACCAGAAGGCAAAAAAGATCCGATTCTACGTGGACGGTGAGTTGATTGGTGAAGCCGATGATAAAACACAGGACATCGACAGCGGGCAGTCGATTTGGGTCGGAGAGCATCTGAATCGATTTTACAAAGGATTGATTGATGAAGTGAAGGTGTGGAATCGTCCGTTGACCGCCGAGGAACTTAAACAGTCGCAACTGCAACCCTCTCCAGTTGATGCCTCCGGAAAGTTGACGACCACATGGGGAGTGATCAAAACAGGATACCGATAACACCACTAAAAAATAAGTTTATACAAAAACTTCACGTTCCGTCCCGGCTCCGGCATCACTGCTTTGATAAGGGATAGGTGTTCACGGTATGCCGTGCCGAAGAGGTTTTCGACTTCAAAAACCGCCATATTCTCAAGCTGCCACCACGAGAAATTGAGATAACCGCCGACATCATGGACGAGATATCCATCCGTGGGTTCCTCAAATTTGCCGAGTCGGGTCTGACTCCCCGCGAAACGGGAGGTTACGTGGAAATGGAAAGAGGACGGTGTGTAGCTGAAGACGAATTTACCGTTGAGCGGAGGGATGCGCTCCAACGGTTTGCCGTTGGCTTCAACCGTTCCGTTGACGTAACTCATATTGAGCTGGAGGCGGAAGTGCGGTAAAACTTCGCCGTCAATCCGGATCTCTGCACCATTCATTACAACATCCTGTTCGGTATATTGGTAAATCCACAACCATCCGGCAGTGCCACTTCCCCACTCTTTTTCTCCTGTATTGGTCGGCGTGAGATAACCGTGTATGTGATTCTGGAAGAGGGTGAGGTTTAGGTTGAATCTGTCCATTGCGTAACGTCCAAACGCCTCGATGCCGTACCCATTCTCAGGTTCCAGTTCTACATTGCCAATTTCGTAGGAGTACGCTGCTAAGTGCGGTCCGTCGCTAAAAAGTTCCTCTATACCGGGCGCGCGAAACGTTTTCATGATAGTCGTGCCGGTACTCACTCTGTCTGTCCAATGATAAATACCAGAGGCGGCACCCGATACGCCATTGAAGTCACGCCGTTGCACCGTTCCGGCGCGGATGACCGCGCCATCATCTCTAAAAGGCTCTGCCCGTCTAATATCGTAGCGGATTGCGCCTTGTAAGGTGAGACGGTCGAAATCTCGCTGATTGAGATAGAAACCCGCAAGGGCAAACTCGCGTGTATGGGGTGTCCAGTAAAACCCGCCTGTGGCATGGTCGCGATACTCACCCCAGACCCCCATGATGGCGTTGTCTAACACATGTGCCATCGCCGAGAAGTTGTAGGTTAGCACGCCGAATTCCACGCCGAGCGTACCGTTTGACTCTAACTCTTGATGTTGATAACTCGTGTAGACGGTTTGGAGCTTAACTTTATCAATCCATGGACGGTTAAAACGATACTCCATCTGTCCTTCGTAGCGTTGCCGGTCCAGTGCGATGTTAACACCGCTGATATGTCCTTCGGGGGAACCGGGGATGCCGTAATCTGAACGGTAGCTACCACCTGAGGCGCCAATATAACCCCAATCTTTGATGAGTGAGGCACCTGTTGAAAAATTGACACTGGAGAGGCTGGTATTTTTCAATGTTCCAATTGGTGTTTGTGTATCTGCGGCAAGTCGACGGTTCCATTTGAGTTGCCCCACAAAGGGTCCAAGTGGTACAACAAAACCGGTTGTTGCTGTCCATCCTGAATTCACAGATTCGCCTTGGAACATTAGGTTCATATCAGGGTGCTTTGGTAGAACTTCGGGAATGTTGTTGCGTTTGACATTGATGACGCCGCCCAGAGTACTTGAGCCATAAATGAGTGCTCCGGGACCACGCGTAATTTCAACACCTTCAGCAGTCGTTGGGTCAATTGATACGGCATGGTCGGCACTGGAGGCGGATTTGTCGCCTGTACGCGCACCGTTTTCAAGAATGAGTAGTCTATCACCACCCAATCCCCGAATGACAGGCCGCGCTGCTGCCCGCCCCATCGACCGTTGTGAGATGCCGGTTTCATCTGACAACGTATCCGCCAACGTCATACCCATTTTTTTTTGGAGTTCTGCGTCCTGAAGTGCTAAATCGGTTGTTTTCTCAAATTTAGCGAGGTCCCCGGTTGCATCAGACACCTTAATTGTTCCTAATTGATACACTAACGCCTTCAATTCGGTCTGGACATAAGGGGTGGAGGCATTGACATCAATCACCTGTTCAAGTTGCTGATAGTCGGTTTTCGTGAATTGAAGCGTATGTTTGCCTTCTGGCACGGTATCGAATTGAAACTGGCCGTTTTCGTCAGTACGGGTACTCTTCTCAATCCCAGCGATATAGACGACGACCCTCGCGAGTCGGGAGTGACTCTGTGCGTCAATGACCTCCCCGTGCAGTATGTGCGTCGAAACCTGATCGCTCTGAGCATTGTTTATATCACAGAACAGAAACGCCACTCCCATCGCTGCGAATAGGTAGGTGTACTTAAAAAGCGTACCTACCAAAACAGGTTTGGGCAGAAAAGCACAAGTGCTTGGCTGTTCAATAACTCGCATGGAGATTTCTCCTCATTGGACAGTTACTGGTATCAGAAGTGCCGCCGTGAAATCAGGATGATCTCCGTGAAGAAGTTGGAGTCTGATTTTCGTTGTACCTACTTTCAGTCCAACGACTTCAAACCGCCACTGCTCTGCGTCTCCGTGTTCGTCTTCAGCGTGTTCCTCTCCGTCTTCAGACAAATGGATGCCAATAACAGCGGGATCGTAATCCGACAAACCCAAAGTGAAAGTCTCCTCTTCATCATCTCCATGTTCGTCTTCCTCCGCTTCGCCAACGTGGATTTCCGCGCCGCTTGCGTCAAGAAATGCGACATGGACCTCAATCTCTTTACCAGCTCCAACGGTAAGACCGCCGCTATCGGTGCCTTGAAGTTGGCGATAAACCTCCGCTCCGTCGACTTCTAAGGCAAAGCCATCAGCGTCCGCATGACGGTGTGTCTCTGCTTCGTCGTGATCATCAACAATAGGGTTATCATCTTCACCACAACCTCCAACAAAGGGGAGGATGGCAACAACACTCAGTAACATTAATCGAGAAATGGTAACAGACACATCGTGCCCAAAAAAGTGCGTAAACATTGTATTCTCCTATTTATCTGATGGCACACGGCGGGAAAAAGCCGCGTGTGGGCTTTCTAAAGACCCTATTACTTTGTAAAATGAATTGCTCTTAACAAACAGATGGCATGCACGCGAACGGTGTAAAACACGCATTCGCATGCCGTGGCATCTCATGCATTTTTAGGCAATGGGGATCTCGTGGGTTCCCGAAAGAGATACCATTCATACGGAGCCGTGTCTTGCAAAGCAGGGGTGTGCAAAGGGAGGGCGAGTGTAGGCGCTTCCGAACCCTTTGGACAACATAGTAATATAAAATGGAAACAGATTTTGCCTTCAAGCAAAATCTGGAAGTTCATTGGAGAATACAGGTGGAGCACGACTCCGCGCGTTCGCGGTAAGTCTTAAGGGAAGAAAAACGGCTTCATAAAGTGGGAGTGTGGTACTCGGAAGGAACGGAGAGGTGAGTGCAAAGGACTCAGCTTCCTCTCCGGCGTGCTGGCTGTTGTAGAAACAGGCTGTACAGGTATCCGCAGAGTGGGAGTGTTCGGTATGATCGTGTGTTAGTGCGATGCCACCCAGCAGCGCAACATAGCAACATAAACTTATTAAAATGCCGATTTTCAAACTACGCCCAAATATTAGCGTGTTTGGGAAGGTCGTGCCGTTTCTCATAACCCATGCCTATGTTATTATTGAAAGTAAAATTACCAATAAACTTGCGATAAATTGTATCATACGCTTGTGCCAATGTCAAATAAACTTAAAAAGAAGCAGTCAGCCATTAGCAGTCAGTAAGTATCGCGACTAAGGGATCGCTCATACAATGAAGATGCCTCGACTGGAAGGTCAAAATTAATGGGCTTGCACTTATCGGTGTGATGCTTTATGATATTGGATATGAGACTATGTGAAGGAGAAAAAATTAGATGCTAAGTGTTGAAGAAGCCCGCCAACAGATGCTGAATACTATTCCGGTTTTGCCCACGGAAAAACGGGAAATTCTAAATTGTGCTGGCTACGTTCTCGCAGAGGCACTGCATGCGGAGGAGAATATCCCTCCGTTTGACAATTCAGCGATGGATGGGTTCGCGGTTCGCGCAGCGGATGTCCAGAACGCTTCCGAAACGAAGCCTGCTGTTCTCACAGTCGTTGAGACAATTGCCGCAGGATATGCCCCAACAAAACAGGTTGCACCTGGGCAAACGTCGCGTATCATGACCGGGGCAATGATGCCTGAGGGTGCCGATGCGGTTGTGATGCAAGAGGTGACCCAGCGAGATGGGGATGAAGTCAAGATTTTTGAGGGAGTTGACAAAACTGGGAATGTCCGTTTCACCGGTGAGAGTGTAGCGGAGGGACAGCAGGTAATGGGAAAAGGGAAATACCTACGTCCGCCAGAAGTTTCAATGCTCGCCTCTCTTAATTGCCCAGAGGTCACAGTCTATCGCAAACCTACCGTTGCGATTGTTTCGACGGGTGATGAACTCACGCCACTCGGTGAACCGCTTGAACCGGGAAAAATTCGAGATAGCAACCGTTACGGTCTCTACGCACAGGTCGAGGAAGCAGGCGGCATACCGATTGATATGGGTATCGCTCCTGATGATGAGGCAGAAACAGAGCGCATTTTTCGTGCCGCACTCGCGAAGGCTGATGCCTTGATTACAAGTGGTGGTGTTTCGGTAGGGGAGCACGACGTAGTCAAAAGTGTATTGGCGAGATTGGGAAAGATTAACTTCTGGCGCGTCGCGATGAAACCGGGAAAACCGCAGGCTTACGGCATTTCGGACGGAAAACCTATTTTTGGATTGCCGGGTAATCCGGTCTCTTCGCTCGTTGTGTTTGAACTCTTTGTGCGACCCGCGCTCCTCAAAATGGCGGGACATACAGAACTGTTGCGTCCGACCTTCAAAGCCACTTTAGCTGAACCCGTTACCAATAGAGACGGACGCGTTAATTATATGCGCGCAATTCTCAAAGCGTCTAATGGACATTACACTGCCGAAACGACAGGACCACAGGGTTCAGGCATTCTGCATTCGCTTGTCTTGGCAAACGGCTTAATCACGATTCCAGCCGGGGTAACGTTAGGTACCGGCGAAACAGTGGATGCCCAGTTTCTGTTCTAAACGTAATGTGTTGAGGAGATTTCCATGATTGTTGATACCCATGTTCATGTCTGGGAAATTGATCCCCCGAAGTATCCTGTCGGTCCCACCGCACCGAGTTGGAATTCCTATCCGGATGAACCCGGTACTGCCGATGAACTCTTAGCAGAGATGGACGTGCACGGTGTAGACTGGACAGTGCTCGTGCAGACGAGTTGGTCCACTTGGGATAACGGCTACATAGCGGATTCGGTCGCGCGTTTTCCAGATCGGTTTATCGGACACGGCTTAATCGATCCACAAGACCCTAACAATGTGGAGCAGGTCCGCTATTGGATGCAAGAGCGAGGTTTGGTGGGTTTCCGCTTCCATCCGATGTACTACCCCGATGAAAAGATTTTGCTAACCCGACAGAATGGACCGATGTGGGAAGAGATCGCAGCGTTGGATGCCATCATCCAATTTCACCTGCGTGCTGAATTTGCTGATCAGGTCGCTGTCATTGCACAACGGTATCCCCGTCTGAGACTTATTCTTGATCACATGGGGTACCCACAGGTGGAGGCAGAGGAAGCGGCGTTTCAACCCATCGTGGAACTCGCACGCTATGACAACGTCCACTTGAAACTATCGGATGTCGCTGGACGTTCGCACCAAGAATTTCCTTACCCAGACGTGCATCCGTTTATTGAGAAGTTGCTATCGGCTTTCGGTGCGGAACGGACGGTATGGGGGACAGGCTACCCCGGTCACCACAGGCAAAAGCACAACTGGCTCTCTTTGGAGCAGGAACTCCAACTCATTCAGGAAGAGCTTCCATTCCTGACAGATGATGATCGGGAACGAATCTTGGGTGGAACAGCGGCGCAAATCTGGAATTTAGCAACGTAGAATCCTGTTATGTAGGAGTCACTTCCTATTGGAACCACACTGCTATGACAACAATCGGGACCTGTTGGGGGGAGATGGCTTATCGTGATTCAGGAGAATCGGGACATCCACTGCTCTTCTTACACGGCACTGGATGTGGCGCGTCTGATTGGACATCGGTGATTGAAAAATTGCCATGTGAGCAGCGTTGCATCGCTCTTGATTTTCGTGGACATGGACGGAGTACTGTCCCTACAAAAACATTCACGTTAGGTAGCCTTGCTGATGATGTGTTGTACCTCGCAGACCATTTGGGAATTCAAAACATAGAGATCGTTGGGCACAGCCTTGGCGGCATGGTAGGAATGGAAGTCGCTCGACGTTCATCGCGTATTGTTGGGCTTGTGCTGCTGGAAGGATGGACAAGCCTTTCATCTGCGGGGAGTGCTTTCAACGCTGGACGGTTTTACGGTTCACTTTCCCAAACCGCTGTCGCGCGGATTCAACAGAAATCAAAAGAAACACGAAGCCGCTTTAAGTCCGAAATCTGGCACAATTTCTGGGAGTCTGTCGAAAATTTTGATGCCTACGTCTACCTTGATCAGGCACGCATCTCTATCTGTGAAGTCTTTGGCGGTCTGGGACGGAATGATTTAACTGTGCAGAAGTTGCGCATTCCGCCCAATCCGAATATTCAGTGGGTATGGATACCCAACGCCGGGCATTACCTACCGCATGAGTGTCCAGTTGAAGTTGCTAAAGTAATAAGCACGTACTGCGTATCGTAAACCGCTAAACTTGCGGAATCTCAACCGGCAGATCCAGCCGGTCACCCCACTCTTTCCACGAGCCTATGTAGTTGCTCACTTTTGGATAACCCAAGAGCCGCAACGCCAAATAGGCTTGGGAAGAGCGGTATCCGCCCTGTCAGTAGCACATAACCTGCTTGTCGGGTGTAATACCAACGGCTTCATACATCTCCCGGAGTTCGTCAGCAGGTTTGAACGCACCCGCTTCGTCAAGATTATCGAGCCATTCAATGTGAATAGAACCGGGGATAGCACCTGCACGCTCTGCGCGGGCGACCCTACCGTAGTGTTCGTCGTCAGTGCGCGTATCGAGAGGGATAAAGTCGCTTCGGTTTAACAGGACCCGAATCACATCGGCATCCATGTGTATATCGTGTTGAGCATTTATGGGAAAAGGCGGCACTTCCGGTGGTTCAGCACCCGCTGTACTAATAGGTCCATCTGCCGATAGCCACGCCTTGAAACCACCATCTAATAAACGGGTTTCTGGATGCCCTAAGTACTCACAAAACCAAAACCCTCGGGACGCGCGCGTTCCCGAAATGTCTTCATACCATACAATCGGTTTTCTCGCATCAAGACCGCGTTGCTGAAACAGGTATGCTATCATCCACATAAAGGTGTCATACGTCTCTTTCCGAGTATCGATTAGGCTTAAACCGAACAAATCTAAATGAAGCGCACCGGGGATGTGCCCTCGAATATATTCATAAGTCGGTCGCGTATCGACGATGCAGAACGTTTGATCGTCGAGTGTGCCTTTCAATTCCTCAGCAGAGATAATCAGTTGTGGATTTTCGTAACCTTTGTAGGTTTCCATCATTCGTCAACTCCTTTTGAATTTTTTGTAGGATACATTGCTGTGCTGTGTCCTACGCTACTTTTGGTTTCTTTTTAAGAATTTTTATTGTCTTCCACCTACCCGTACTGTACCAAAGCCACATCGCGATACCTTGCACAACATTTGAGAGGGCAATCCCTAACCAAACGCCATTCAGTCCGATGAAGTGCGAAAGTAGAACCACGAGTCCGAAGCCGATGCCTACCTGTGCCGCGAGTGTAATCACCATCGGAGAGAAGGTATCTCCGGCACCGTTGAGTGCTCTTCCTAAGATGAGCGAAAAGGCGATGAATCCGAATGTCGGGGACAGAAACTGTAGATAAACGGTACCGATCTTGATAACATCCGTTTCCGGTGTGAAAATCCGGATGAATGCCTCTGGAAAAAGGAAGAAAACTGCGCCGACGACTGCCATGATCGCAGCACCTAAAAGGTTCGCCACCCGTGTGGATCTCTCAGCACGTTCTATCTGATTTGCACCTAAATTCTGCCCGACTAAGGGGGTAACTGCGTTTGCAATGCCGAAACCGGGATTCATAACCATAATCCGCAGCCGCATACAAATCGTATATGCCGCTACAGCCGTCTTACCATAAGGTCCGATTACCCACAGGAAGCCGAGTCGCGAAATATGCCGCCAAAACCCTTGCATAGAACTGTAAACACCAAGCCTTAAAATGTCAAGCATTTCCACGAGGTCTACCTGATACCGAACGCGCCGCAATGAAACGGGGGCGCGCCCACTCCAACAGAGATAAAGTAGAATAATTACACTCGCCCCGCGCCCGATAAGCGTCGCATACGCGGAACCTGCGACCCCCAGTTTCGGAAATCCCCATAAACCGAAGATTAATAAAGGGTCAAGCGTGATATTAATCAGTGTTGCGAAAATCAGCACTACCATTGGGGTGATTGTGTCGCCACCGGCGCGAAAGACAGAACCGAGAGTCATTGAAACGAACATCGTACTAATACCGGCGAGAATGATATGCATGTAACTGGTGCCGAGCCTTAATACCTCTGGATCTACCATTCTGACAGCGAGTAAACCTTGTTCAGCTAAGGGATAACCGACGAGGGTCACACCGATGGAGAAAAAAACAGCTAACAGGATTGACTGTATGGCGACGTGCTCAGCCTGCGCGAGGTTCCTTGCTCCAAGGTACTGTGCCACCATAATCCCCGCTCCTGTTGAAATGCCAAGCGAGAAAACCCCGATTAACCGGATTAAGTTCCCGCTCACGCCGACAGCCGCTATCGCGCCAGCACCGAGCCTTCCAACGAAGATCATATCGACGATGTTGAATGCCTCTTGAAGAATGTAGCTGAGTATTATCGGTCCTGACAGCCGTAACAGGTGTCTTAGAATACTCCCTTGGGTCAAATCGCCGCGTGTTTTTTTCATATCTTCGATGTTTTGGCTTTTCGTTCGTGCTGTTCCTGTCCTTTCTGCCTTAATCTCTTTACCGAATTGAAGTTTGATGGACTCTTTTGGTGTGATACTTCTGAGCTTCACTATAGCAGAATTCCGTTTGGCTGTCAAAATAAAAATAAGTGCTTTTGGGCTATTTCGTTTCCATTTTCTTCCGGTTTTAGGGAACCGCTCTCGGTGGAAGCCATTTGAATTGTAGGTTGGGTTGAGCGAAGTGAAACCCAACATTCGTCCGATCCGTATGTATGGGTGAAGCAGGACACGTCTGTTTCTTCGCTGGTGAGGTTTCCGTACCTCGCCACTTGGCACTATATTGGTAATTATGGGCTTTACTATAGATGCCCTGAGATACTTTGGAGCGGATAGAGTTCTGGGTCTCGACTTCTCATTCAAAACACGCAGACCTTTCAATGGAATCCAAAACTGGGTGTTTCTGGTTTAGAGTTGTTTTCCTTTGACAGAATTACGGAAACCTGTTATAATGTCTTATATTTTTTGAGGGAGGCAAAACATGAAGAACGCAATATTGACTTGCAAATTCTCATTCTATGGGATTGTATGTCTCTTGGTAGCACTGTCTATGTTATTCACACCGTTCGTCTCGGCGGATCTTGGAGACGGTCTTATCCTACATCATTCTTACGATGAAGGGGAAGGCACACTCGCTGCAGACGCGAGCGGTAACGGACACGATGGTGAAATTTCCAACCCGGATTGGGTCGACGGACAGATTGGGAAGGCTCTCAGGTTTGGCGGCGATGGCAGCGATGTGTTCGTCACCGTTGAAAGCACGGATGTCTTGAACGTGAACGAATGTACATTTGCGGCATGGATTAACGCCGATCATTGGAACGGCACGCGCCAGATTGTTGGTAAATCCGTTCATGGTGGTTGTGCGGGTAGAACGCAATACGGACTGTTCAGTGAAGGTGGTGTCTTCAAACTCCGCTTTGAGACCGAAAGTGGTAGAGCCGACATTGTAACCGATCTTCCGCCAACAGGCGAGTGGGTGCACGTTGCCTTTACCAACGATGGTGAAACCGCAACAATCTACCTCAACGCTGAAGCAGTTGAGGAGGGCGGAGTGCCAGGAACGCTGGGTGCCAACGACGATCCGTGGCGGATCGGGCAGGATTGTGAACGCCTCAACTATGTCTTCGCGGGCATAATAGATGAGGTCTCTCTCTGGAACCGTGCTTTGAGTGCTGACGAAATTGCAGGTGCACAAGACTTAGGTGTGTCTGTTGATCCTCGTGCGAAATTAGCCACCACTTGGGGCGGCATCAAAACCGCTTATTAAAAATCGTAGGCGTGCTTCTCCAAGCGCGCCTACTCCTTTCTCTTCCCTGCCTAAACTCACATCTGCTCACAAAAAACACACCAGACAGCGGAGAAAAAAATGTTTTGGGAACAGGTAAAAAGACACTACAACGCCGGATCCGCACACCAATTTCTGCTCCATTTTAACGTCCAAGACTTGCTATATGATGAGGTCTACGGCTACTTACCCACCCATGAGTACCTCATGGAGCAACTCAATGTGTTGGGCTGTGAACTCGTCCTCGGATATAATAGCTCACAAGGCATTCATTTACCTAATATTGGACGGTGGCAAGCGACGCAAAAAATGCTCGGGGTTGTTCCAAAGTACGAGAAAACCGGCGTTTTTCATTTCCAGAGTATAGCGACATGGCTTCAGACACTTCGACGTTTTCAGGAAGCAGAGGACGCGAATCCCGTTGAGCATGAGGTAGATCCGCAAGTCGCACGCCGAAGAGTTAATGCCACTTTGGCGTTCGATAAACCTCATGAAGACCCGTTCATGCACATAGATCCCGCGCCTTCTGAGGAGTTGAAGGAAAGATTGAATCATCTTTTGCGGCAAGACAGGGCGAGAGTTGGATTGGTAATCAACTTTCTGGAGCAACTTGCACCAAACGATCCTTCGCTGAGTAGTGCCTCTAACGATGATTTACAGCGCTTTTTCAATCAGATGCAGAATTGGGCATCCGATTTGGAAATCCGAAAGCGCAAACACATCATCCTGCTTCTCACCCATAACACATTTGATATCCATCCCAATCTCACCGTGAATCCGGAGATCCCTCTGATAGAAATTCCGTTTCCAGACTACAATCAACGACTCCATTTTATTGAATATCTCCATGCCATTTCAGAACCGCCGTCGCAAATGCGGGCAAGCCTTGGGAACGAGCGCGACAGAGAGTCCCATGCCCGCGAGACAATAGGACTCAACCTGTTCGGCATTCATGATGTTGTGAAACAGGCGGAATCTGCACAGCAGAAAGCGGGTGGTGAACCATTGGTCAGATACCGACGTGAGAGCATTAAGACTTTCAGCCACGGTATCCTTGAACTGGGGGAAACTGAAAGAGGCCCTTCTGACGACGGTTGGTATGTAATATGGGCAATTCGGGATATCGCGGAGGGTGTGAAACATCGGGATTTGCGACGCGTGCCACGAGGCATCCTTTTACTCGGGCCGCCAGGGACCAGCAAGGCTTACGCTGCAAAGGTACTCGCTGGTGAGGCGAACATGACCCTCGTCCAACTCCGCTATGCCAATCAGGTAGGCGAGATAACAGTAAATATCAATGAGAATGGGAACACTTATGAACGGAATCTCAATGCAGGTCTCAATTTTATCCGAGGCATTTCACCGACGGTTGTCTTTATGGATGAGATTGAGCAGGCATCGCCGCATACCGCAATGCATCCGGAGGAACAGCAGACGTTTCCTCAAGCCCTCGTGAATGCTATGAGTGATACATCTTTGCACGGGAGAGTGATATGGGTGGGAGCATCAAGCCGTCCCGACCTGATGCCGCAGATTTTTCGACGATATGGCATTTTCGACACCAAATTAATCATGCTACCGCCTGTCGGTGGAGGCAGAGTGGAAATTCTAAAAATATTTTGCCAAGGACAAACATCAGGTAACATCAATTTTCAGGCGATCGTCGGCGGCTCAGAAACAGATGGGTTGACGTGGCGGGACCTGTTCTTGATTGTCCAACGTGCGAGTAACATCGCGAGACGCGAGCGTCGCGATACCTTCACTGAAGCCGAACTCCGTCAAACACTAAACGACTTCATTCCAGATTATTCACGGGAGATGCAAATCTTCATGGGGTTATTAGCGTTGCGAGAGGCGAATTCCCGTATCATGATTCCAGACGGGTTGTTACCAGAGTACCAAGAATTTGTTGATGGTAATCGGATTGATAAAACAGGGATTAACAGGAAGTTGATGGAACTGGGCACGCAACTCGGCTTGAACGCTTGATGCCTACAACTCTCCCATTTCCCCGCTGTAGGAGGGATCTCCGAATCCCGACAATATTCGCTGTCGGCTTTCAGGACGGTGGAAACCACGCCACCTTTCGGTTTCCATCAGTATGCGGTGGATACACCTCACTTCTTTCTTACGGGTCGCTGACCGCTGATTGCTGATGACTCTTCTTCTGTAGGAGCGAGCTTTGCTCGCGACGCGTACTGACTGATGGTTGACGGTTACTCTTCTGTTTTTTGTTGACAGATGTTTTCCCGTTTGTTATAATATCTTATCTTTATCTATAAGGAGGAAATTTTGATGAGATTGGCTATTTGTTTATCCATTGCACTGCTTTTGGTGGTGACCCCTTTCGCTATGTCTATCGGTCCAGCAGAATTTCTGGACGGCTTGGTGGTGTATCACCCTTATGATGAGGGCAAGGGTGCCGAAGCGGAAGATCTTAGCGGAAACAAACACGTGGGTGTAATTGACAACCCCACATGGGTTGATGGGAAGTTCGGAAAGGCGTTGGAATTTGGTGGTGAAGGCAGCGACGTATTTGTCACTGTTGAGAGCACCGGCAAACTGAACGTGGATGAAATGACGTTTATGGCGTGGGTTAACGCCGAGCATTGGAACGGTACACGCCAGATTGTCGGTAAATCGGTTCATGGTGGTTGCGGTGGCAGGGTTCAATACGGGTTGTTTAGTGAAGGTGGCACCTTCAAACTCCGTTTTGAAACCGAAGCAGGTAACGTCGATATTGCAACTGCTCTGCCTGACACCGAGAAATTTATCCATATTGCTTTCACCAACGATACCAAGAAAGGCAAAATCTACATTGACGGCGAGGAGGTAGTTGAAGGGGCTATCCCCGGTAAGCTCAAAGCCAACGACGATCCGTGGCGGGTTGGACAGGATTGCGATCGTCTTAACTACGTCTTCGCTGGAATTATTGACGAGGTCCGTCTCTGGAATCGCGCACTCAGCGAGGATGAAATCAATACGTTTATGGAACAGGGCGTGGATGCGCTTGCTGTTGAAGCAGCAGGGAAACTCTCTACGACCTGGAGCCGCCTGAAAGCAGGACGTTAACACTGAAATTCGTAACTTATTTTTTCATTGGGCGAGGTTTGTAACCTCGCCCCATTTTCGCTTTTTCTGATAGAGGTTGTAACCTCACCCTATCAATTAGAAAAAATGTCCGAAACTTCAAAAACAATTCCATGTAGAAATTGCAATGCGCAGATTGCGACAGAGACATTCGCTAAAAATCTCAAGGTCTGCCCACACTGCGATTACCATCACTATATGAGTGCTCATGAGCGACTCAACCTCATCATAGATGTGGATAGTTTTGAGGAATACGATGCGAATCTTTACTCTATTGATTCACTGGAATTCCCAGAATATCCGGAAAAACTGGAGAGGGATGTCGCAAAAACAGGACTCAGATCCGAAATGCTCTCTGGCATAGTCAATATCGGTGGTTATCCAACCGCTGTTGCGATAGGCGATGTCGGATTTATAGGCGGCACATGCGGCTCTGTCATTGGTGAAAAGGTTACCCGATGTATTGAACGCGCCCTTGAGAACCGGTTGCCGTTAGTGATTGTCTCTGTGAGTGGTGGGATGCGAATGCAAGAAGGCACGCTCGCTTTAATGCAGATGGCGAAAACTGCTGCCGCTTGTGCGGAGTATACTAAGTCGGGGGTCTTTTATATCTCCGTTGTTACTGATCCGACGTTTGGTGGTGCAACTGCCAGTTATACTTCACTCGGTGATGTGATCGTTGCTGAGCCGGGTGCGCGGGTCGGCTTCGCGGGTCCGTTAGCTGTTGCCAGCCTCCGTGAGGAACTCCCGGAAGACTTTCAGAAGGCAGAGGCATTGCTGGAACATGGATTCATCGACTCGATCGTTCACCGGGCGGATATGCGTCAGATGCTTGTAGATCTGATTGCTTTCGCCTCCTAATGCGTGAAACTGTCTTCTTTCTTCTTTCCCCATCCGAAAATAGAACTTGTGCCTTATACCGCAAATGGACTAATGAACGGGACATGAAACCGTTAATAACTATGGACGTTAATAGAGATGTGTAATTATGACATAATTGCGTGTTGTAGGAAATCCGCTCCGGTGTATTGCACCTTACACATTTCGCCTTTGACGAGAGTTGCTAACACTACATTGAAAACCGAGTCTCTCATATCGGTGTACTTAGCAATCTGAATATACATAAAATAGGAATTAAACATGCCAAAGTCACTCGTTGTTGTTGAATCACCGGCGAAAGCAAAGACTATCAAAAAGATTTTAGGTGCGGATTACATTGTTGAATCCTCCGTTGGTCATATCCGCGACCTCCCACCGAAGGAGCTCGGTGTCGATATTGAGAATGCCTTTGCCCCCAAATATGTTTTGATTCGGGGAAAAGGAAAGGTCGTGAAATCCCTCCAAAGCGAAGCGCGTAAGGTCGATAATATCTATCTTGCAGCAGATCCAGATCGCGAAGGTGAAGCTATCTGTTGGCATCTTTTTGAGGAACTCAAAAAGACCAAGAAGCCTATCTACCGGATAACCTACAACGAAGTCACCAAAAACGCAATTTTAGAAGCAATCCAAAAACCGGGCGATATTGATATGGCGCTCGTTGATGCACAACAGGCGCGTCGCGTCTTGGATAGGCTCGTTGGATACCAGATTAGCCCCATTTTGTGGCGTAGTGTCAAACCCGGTCTCAGTGCTGGGAGAGTTCAGTCCGTCGCAGTACGACTTATTTGTGAGCGTGAAGCAGAAATTGAGGCGTTTAAATCAGAAGAATACTGGACGCTCACAGCAACATTGACACCGACCGAGGTTCAGCATCTCTTTCCCGCAAAGTTACATAGAATTGGGAAAAAGAAGGGCGAAATTAATAACTACGGGTTTCGTATAGACGAAGCGCGTGCCAAAGAACTCGCTGCAGACGCAAAGACACAAGCATATCTCGTTGAAAAAGTCCAAAAGCGCGAACGGAAACAGAAGCCTGTACCTCCGTTTATCACGAGCACCTTACAACAGGAAGCGTCTCGAAAACTCCGTTTTGTTGCCAAAAGGACGATGTTTATTGCCCAACAACTCTATGAGGGACTGGAGATTGGCAGCGAGGGTTCAATCGGGCTCATTACCTACATGCGTACCGATTCAACGCGTGTTGCCCAAGAGGCACTCCAAGCAGCGCGGGCGTACATCAAAACAACATTTGGTGAAGAGTATTTACCCAATCGGGCTGTTAATTATCAGACCAAAAAAGGCGCGCAAGACGCACACGAAGCGATCCGTCCCACCCTGCCGTTGCAAAGTCCCGCAGACTTGAAGCCATATTTGAGTAATGATCAGTTTCGACTTTATGAACTCATTTGGATGCGGTTTATAGCGAGCCAGATGAACCCAGCTATTTTTGATGGCACAACAATTGACATCCAAGCAGGCACTTATCTCTTCCGCTCCACCGGCTCAGTTATGAAATTTCAAGGATTCAGGCGCGTCTATATGGAGGGTAAGGATGACCCTGCTACTGATGAACGTGAATCGGACGGAGAAGATGTCAACTTACCCGACGTTAAAGAAGGAGACACACTTAATCTACGCAAATTAGAACCGAAACAGCATTTCACACAACCACCGCCTCGTTATAACGAAGCCACGCTTGTCAAAATGCTGGAAGCGAAAGAAATTGGACGTCCGAGTACCTATGCCTCTATTCTGTCGACAATTCAGGACAGAGGGTATGTAACTAAAGAGCGGGGCAGGCTTTTGCCTACAGATGTTGGAAGGCTCGTTAACGAACTCCTGAAACACGGATTTCCCAACATCGTTGACGTTGAATTCACAGCAAAAATGGAGGATCAGCTTGATGTCATCGCTGATGGCAAAGTTAAGTGGGTAGAGACGTTAGGACAGTTTTATCCCGCATTCCAAACTGCGCTCAAGGAAGCCCCGGATAGGATGTATGAAGCCCGAAAGGCGATGGAAGAGCAATCGGACGAAAAGTGTGAAAAGTGTGGGACCAATATGATCATCAAGTGGGGGAGATATGGGCGTTTTCTGGGTTGTGCCAATTATCCAGAATGTCAGAATATCAAGCGTTTAACATCCGCAGATGACGCTCCCACTGCGGAACCGGAGCCGACCGATACTGCATGTGACAAGTGTGGTGAACCGATGGTTATCAGGGTAAGCCGCGCCGGTGCAAAATTTTTGTCGTGCAGTGGATACCCAAAATGCAAAAATGCAAAGCCGATTCCAATGGGAATTGATTGTCCAGAGCCTGATTGTGATGGCTACCTTGGTGAACGGCGTAGCCGACGTGGAAAGGTCTTTTATGGTTGCAGCAACTATCCGAAGTGTGAATTCTCGACGTGGGATAAACCTGTGCCAGAACCTTGTCCAAAATGCAACGCGCCGTTTCTCGTTGAAAAGACGGAAAAGGCGAAAGGTAGTGAAGTCGTAACCACGCGTCTTGCATGCCGCACATCAGAATGTGACTATACAAAATAGCCGTCGGCAGTCAGTCGTCGGCAGTCAGCGGAAATAGCCAATACGCCGAAAGCCGAAAGCCGATGGTTTCCTATTCTTACTGACGGCTGAAAGCCGAAAGCCGATAGCCATTAAAAAATGATACAGTTGCACCAGATCAGTTTCAGTTATGGCGAACTTAGCGTGCTCGAGAAGGTGAGCTTCCGCGTGGAGCGCGGCGAATTTGTGTTCCTCGTTGGTCCAAGTGGTGCTGGCAAGACAACACTCTTGCGGCTGTTATATGCTGATTTAGACCCAGTAGGCGGTGATCTGAGTGTAGTTGGACAACAACTTGCGAGGTTAGACAAAGTCAGTCTACCCTACTTTCGGCAGAAGATAGGGCTCGTCTTTCAAGATTTCAAGTTCTTAGAAAACAAGACAATTCGGGAAAATTTGGCACTGCCCCAGCGACTGATAGGGACCCCAACGCAGTTGATTAAGGAAAATGTCGATAAACTCCTGAATCAGATGGGGCTATATCACCATCACAATGCGTTCCCATCAGAAATATCTGGCAACGAGCGACGTCGCCTTGCTCTAGCGAGAGCAATTATCAACAATCCTTTGTTGCTGCTTGCGGATGCTCCCACAGAAGGCTTAGATTTGCTCCTTTCGCTTGAGGTGATGGCACTTCTTGATGCGCTTAACTTTCAGGGGATGACTATTTTCGTCTCCACAAGCGACCGAACACTCGCTGAGAAATGTAATAAGCGGATTATTGAACTACGGGATGGTGGCATCCATTGAGTGCCTATGCCGCCGCGTCTCTAAATTGTTAGGCAAGGCTTCTGCGCCGCACTACGGTTCGTTTCCACTTTCGCGAGTGTAAAAAATACACGAAAAATGCGTTATCACCTTAAGAATGCCATATCCCATATAGCCCGTGCCGGCAGTGCAAGTGTGATGAGTTTCTTTGCCATCGGTTTCATCACTGTCTTACTTGCCACTTTACTGTCGAACCATTCGTTTATATTACAGCAATCTGAGTTTAAGAGCCATGCCCCTACCCTTATCGCGTTTCTAAAAGATACTGTTGATGAGTCTGCTGGGCGCACCTTGGTGAGCCAGATAGAGAAAAATGGGCAGGTGATCGCTGTCAATTATGCTTCAAAGGCAGAAAGCCTCGCCCGCGGTGAAACCCAGTTTCAGGATTTGGGTATCCTCATTAAGGAGGCATTCGCAGAGACCAGAGGCGTAAATCCATTTCCGGCATCCCTCAAAATTTATGTGGACGAGGACTTGATAACGCGTAAAACTTTAGAGCAGATTGTATTGAACATTAAAGCGCATAGCGAAATTGAGGATGTGCTCTTGACCGGGCAGGGTCAGTTGAAAGATCGTTTACGCGATTCAGAGCGTACGACTTTCATCGCCATCGGAATAGCAGTTGTCGTTATCTGGTTCATTATCGGTTCTGTTATCAACAAAACAGCGATTGCCCGCGCAGAGGAGATCGTCCTCATGAAACTCCTCGGCATGTCCCGCCATTATCTCCTCACCCCTTTTGTTACTCATGGACTTTTCCTTGGTGGTCTTGGCGCATTGTGTGGACTTGGCTGCTTTTACGGAATGTTTTATATATTCAAATCCCAATTAGGGGCAGTCGATTTCCTTACGATTTATCAGTCTATTCTGATTGTTGTCGGTGAAATGGCAGTTGGGCTCCTTGCCGGTTTTGTCGCGCAACAGAAGTTTGCGTAACTGTTCGTGCTTCCCGGAGATTATCTACAATGACAAATCGTGACATCAGCGCTGTGTTCAGAGCCATCGGATCCCTCCTACAAATTCGCGGGGACGATGCTTTTCGCTCTCGGATTTATGAACGAGCCGCCGATATAATTGAAGAATTCCCCGATGAATTGGTTTCCAAAGATTCCCAACAAAGCACACCGGGTTATAATACGGAAGCCGTAGAGAGACTCCGAGCCACACCCGGTATTGGGAAAGCCATTGAAGACAAGACCGTTGAAATGTTGGAAACCGGACGCTGCAAATTCTATGATGAACTCACCGCTGAAATGGGAATAGAGATCCTTGAATTGCTCAATCTTCGAGGGGTCGGTGTAAAAACCGTTGGAAGATTCTATCAGGAACTCGGGATCAGAAATCTTGAGGATCTCGGAGCCTTGATTGGAAGCGGACAGATGAGGAACATGAAGGGCATCGGACGGAAAACGCGCCAGATGATAACTGAGAGTTTGGCGTTTCAGGTAGAACAAAGGAACAAACGTCCGCTATGGCGAATTTTACCCACTGCCCAAGACATTTCCAATCATCTGACGCCATTGATAAATGATGGCTGGATAAAACGCCACCAATTTACAGGTGATTTACGGCGGCATGAGGAGGTTTGTCAAAGTGTAGCGTTGATTGTTGAATGCGAAGACGAACGGGTGTTTCGGTTTGAAAGTGGTGTCGTGCCTGCGCCGCTACAATCACTTCTTGAGCCCCTAAACGCTATTAAAACGACGCAGACCCAGATCGTTTTTAAAACGGACAGCCAGATTCAGTACGTATATGACAGCGAAAGCCGATCTCTCATTGAAGAAAGTCAGCGCGAACCGATAGGCGATGTGCGCGACACGCTACCCGTGATTCAATTCTATATTGACCGTGATTTTCCGATATCTGTCTATCTGTGTACTGCTGCTACCTACGAGGCAACCCTTTTCTTGACAACCGCGACAGACGCGCACATTGACGCGCTTTCTGATAACAGTTTTCTGAACCTGACTGGCTTTTGGCATGAAGCGCGTGATATGACGGAAGAGGGAATATATGAAAAACTCGGTCTCTCCTATATTCCGGCGGAGCTTCGACAGGATAGGGACTCGGTCGCAGCCGCTAAAGAGGGTGCTTTGCCAACCCTCGTTGCGTTCAACGATTTGCGTGGCGACTTACACGCACATACCGATTGGAGTGACGGACGACATACGCTCCAGGATATGGTGGCAGCGGCGAAAGCAGAGGGGCTTGAGTACTTCGCTATCACCGACCATTCTGTCTCCTCTACCGTTGCAAACGGCTTGGATCGAGAGGAGCTTTTGGAACAGGTGGCGCGGGTTCGCGAATTGGATGCAGAGGTTGAGGGTATCACAGTCCTCGCAGGCTCTGAGGTAGATATTCGACGGTACGGCGATCTGGATTATCCTGATGAAGTTTTAGAACAACTTGATATTATCGTTGCAAGCGTTCACAGCCATTTCACGCTATCCGAAGCAGAGATGACGCAGCGCATCGTTCGCGCGATCGAAAATCCGTTCGTCAACATCATCGGTCATCCCACAGGTAGACTGCTCGGACGTAGAGCTATGTATCCACTGAATCTTGAGGAAATTATTGAAGCCGCCGCGGAAAATAAAACGGTTTTGGAAATTAACGGTTCGCCGAGTCGATTGGATCTCGACCCTGAATTTGTGCGTATGGCAAAAAAAGCAGGTGTGCTATTGGCAGTTAACACTGATGCACATGCCATCAGGCAACTCGCGCACCGTCAATCTGGGTTGAATGTCGCCCGTCGCGGGTGGTTGACAAAAAACGAAGTCATCAACACATATACTTTAGAAGAATTGCGCGAGAAATGTAATATTGGTTAACAGTTAACAGTTGTCGGTTATCAGTTAAAGAGGGTTCTGGTTTAACAGACCCACCTCTTAACTGACAACTGACGACTGTAAATAAGTCAAATGCCAATTTGGATCCTCTAACGCCTCGTAGACGACACCACCTTCCACGTTGTTAGGCATCGGAAGCCCCAATAGGTAGCAGAGCGTCGGTGCGACATCCACGACGCGAACTTGTCGTTGCAACGCAACCCCTTGTCGAACCCCTGCACCTGATAGAATGAATGTAGAGTGCTGACCACCAATGCCGAAACTCACAGAGGGTAACTGCTTGCCGTGCGCACCGTCGAACTCCGGTCGAAGTGCGTAGACGACATCACCGACCAAATCTCCGTGTAAATTAAACATCTCTGCATCCGCCCGCGTCACGGCTAACGTAAAGGGGTGTCGTCCGGTTTTTTCGTCCTTATAGGTATGCAATGCTGCGATGAGTTCACGCTGCGTTGCTTCATAGTCCTCAGGGGCAACGATCCCATTCGGTTCACGTCCCGCTAAGTTAATGAAGATATGCACTAACCCGACATTAACTGCTCGTGTTTTCGTCCAGTCTATTGCCCCGTTTCCGTCTTTAACGATGAATCCTGTCTCTTCGAGCACTTCTTCGATGTCTACGGCACGGAATTGATTAGGGGTGCCGCCGTGGTCGGAACAGACGAGAATTACGGTCTCTTCATCCGCTTGTTCCATTAGTTGCCCAATCATCCGATCCACAGATTCATACGTTCGCCGTAACCCCTCACGACATCGGTGAATTGTCTCAGGTGCTGCGCCACTGATTTCATCTGCTTGGCTGAGGAAGAAATGACTGGCGTAGTCCGGGGCATGGCTTTCCACCATTAGGACATCCCAATCGTTGTTTGTTGCAAGGTGAGTCGCGACATCCGCGAGGCGTTGATGGTGGTAGTCAAGCAACTCGAAATAGGTATCGTCGTCCATTTGTCCAAGCGCATCGCGAGCCGGATTTTGAAGGAATGAGCCGATTTCAGTGTCAATCGTGGTAGCGATTGTCTCTGGCACCGTGTATCCTTCTCTTGGCCAAATTTGTGGGACGAAAAGTTCAAAAGCGTCCGCTGTCGGGGTGAGCGTCACGAGTTTCATTCGGACGTAACCTTCCACTTCAGCCGCTTCAATTTCAAAAGTATCCAACCACCACTCGCTCCATTCACCGGGACCCAGGTCTGCCACGGAATCATCTCCAGACCGGCTCCGACAGATCCGTACCCGATCATAGCCGTTATCGCCAGAGGCGTAAATCAATCCATAAAACGGTTTTGGAATACGTGTTTCGTCAGGGGCTTCACCGTTGGAATAGACTGAAGGCATCACATCTTCTCTGCCGCGCGCCAAGGGTTGAATGGTAAGTTCAACCTCTCGCACGGGTTCTGTGGAATCAGGCAGGGCATCCCATTTTCCGTTCTCAACCGGTTCAATGGTGACGGGATCAATGTGTGGAACGTTCTGTAACGCGCTCGGATCGAGTGTCTCAGGATCGCGCTGTCCGCCGATAGGGCGCGCTGCCCATTTTCCTGCGACAAAGAGATGATACCCAGCGACCTGATGATGGTTCGAGACACCGGGTCCTGTTCCTTCGACCTGAATGCCAGTCTTGACGGTGGGGGGCCAAGACATTTCCCATTTCACCAAAATCGGTTTTCCACCTACTCGTTCTACGAGATTCCAAAGGTATTCGGATTGACACAAGCCTGTATTAATACCCCATACCGTTTCATCAAGGCGTTCTCCTAAAGCACGAATATTAAAGTCCATCACCTTATGTGTTCCGGGCCATGAACCGGTAGAGAGTGCCGTCCATCCTGGCGGTGTCAATGTCGGGAATACCCCGATCATCGGTCGGTAAACGCCTGTTTGGGCTAACTTCGCCATATTCGGGGTGTGTCCCCAATCAATCATATTTTTGACCAGTTCCATGCTCGCGCCATCCATCCCGATAATGATCGCACGTTTTGCAGGAGCACTTTGAGTGCGCTTTGCCATAAGATTTCTCCTTGTTTGTTAACGATCTTCCGTCAAATCCCATGCTTTAGCTTGTGGGATGTAGACGGTGTATGGGTTTATCATTGAAAATAGATTTGACTTATGGTCTAAAATGTTGTATAATTAGAACATCAGGTTTGGCAGACATGTTTAGCGTAACCGCTTGGTTGCGTGTCTGCCTCCCACTAAACAGGGGATGACAGCCTGATACCTGATTCCTATGAAGACAGAAAAATACGAGTTATATCACCAGTCGAATATCATACAAATTGGCAATCTGATAGACGATTTGCATAGTGTGCATGTCCACCTGATATTATTGCAGAGACGCTATTATCGTATCTATCGTAAGTATGCCTCACTTTCTCGTATCCTGAAACACATAACGAAGTTGAAACGAACAAGCAAACCTAATTGGAATCAACTCCCGTCGCAAATGATACAAGACGCTGCGATCCGTATAGATTTAGGCTATCAGCGTTTCTTTGATAACATAGAAGACAGAAAGTTAGGTAAAACGAACCGCAAAGTCGGCAAACCGAAAATCAAGCCGAATCACAAGTATAAGTCAATCACTTTTACACAAAAGGGCTTTAAAATAGAAGACAATCGTCTGACGATCAATTGTCTGAAAAAGTCATTCACCTTTTGGAAACACCGCAAGTGGACAGGGGCGATAAAGAAGGTGATAATCAAGCGTGATAACGTAGGCGACTACTATCTATATCTCGTCTGTGAGAATCCGAAACCACCCAAGAAACTCCCACTGACCGGTAATGAGGCAGGGGCAGACTTTGGTATGAAAACGTTTCTTACGCTTTCAGACGGTATCAAAATAGAGTCGCCAGAGTTCTATAAACAAAGTCTCAACGCAATCCGTTCCGCAAACAAGGCACTCTCCCGTAAACAATATCTTTCGAGTGGCTGGTTTCGTGCGAAACGACACCTCTCCCGCGTCCATAAGAAGATAGCCAATAGAAGACGCGATTGGTTTTTCAAGTTAGCCCTCCGCCTTGTTCGGAAATACGATAAGATTGCGATTGAGACGCTCAATCTTGAAGGTATGAAAAAACTTTGGGGACGCAAAGTCTCTGATATAGCCTTCGGTGAGTTCTCATTGATCCTTCAATGGACGTGTGCCAAATATGGTAAAGTGTTTGCGAAAGCGGGGCAGTGGCAACCGACAACGAAAGCATGCCACGCCTGCGGATATAAAAATGAAACTCTTACACTTAAGGACAGGTATTGGACGTGTCCAAACTGCAGCACCTCTCACGACCGAGATATAAATGCTGCGATAAACATTTTGCAGGCAGGGGTAGCGGTCTAACGAGACCATAAAACCGATTTGATTCGGAATAATTGCCTGCAGGTGGAGCGATAATAAGACGGTGGACTCTTTGAGAAAACCGCAATCGCGACGAAGCCGAAGCCCCAGTCTTTAGACTGTGGGTGCTATCACGGGACACGCTGGATATAGATGTCGTAGTCTTGTCCGCGCGCATCACTCCAAACGACGATTGCTGCGCCACTATCTGTAGATACAGCTTGAGGGGTGATTTGCTCTTTCGGTGCGTGGCAAACAGGGATACCGTTGATTTCCCAAAGTGGCTTCCCATCGGCATCAAGCCGTTGTGCGTAGATTGCATCCTCTGTCGAATCCCCGAAATCTTCGCGATAATCCAGCCAATAGATGATAGTTTCTCCAGCCTCACCAGTAGGCACGATGTGAGGGAGACGTTGAACCCCCGCACCAGTGCAGACAGGTATACCTCCTTTTTGGAACTGGGCATTTTCGTCATTCCACAGCATTTCACCGTTTCCGTTGATACGTTGGGCATAGATGTCAGCGAAAATATCCCGTTCGTCCCACCATGCGGCGATGAAACCCCCAGTCCCGTCTGGAATACAGTACGGTTGTTGTTGATTGACATGCAGTTCGCAGATTGGGATGCCGTCCTTTTCCCATAGCGCGTTTCCTTCAGCATTTATGCGTTGCGCGTATAGTTGCGCGCTCGTATAAAAATTCGGGTCATTACGGTAGTCCGACCAGACGAAGAACACACCGCCATTTTCATCGCTGACGGCGGACGGAGCACCTTGGTTACCGGTTGCCGTACAGACGGAAACTGGAGCATTTTCTGCGTCATCAACCGAATTCCACATCGGACTACCATCTGCTGACAACCGTTGCGCGAAAATGTTCCAATCCGGAGTGCTGATGTCCCACCATGCGAAAATAGCGCCGCCTTGCCCATCGGCGATTAAAACCGGGTCATACTGATCCCCTTCACCGCTGTAGACTGGGACACCGTTCGCTTCCCACAGCGTTTTTCCAGTGCTGTCGATTCTTTGGGCATAAATATCTTGATTCCCGTTCCGCCAATCCTCCCACGCAACGATTACGCCACCTTTACCGTCAGCGATAGCGTTCAAATCGTCTTGCAGCGTTGGGTGCGTACAGACCGGTATACCTTCGGGATCCCACACTTTGTTTCCGTTTGCATCGATGCGTTGTGCGTAACTATCCTGATTACCGTGACGAGTGTCACCCCAAACGAGGATAGCACCCCCCTCGCTATCGTTGACAATTAGGGGCCAACTTTGCGAGGAGGGCAGGTCGCAGATTGGGATACCGTTTGCTTCCCAATAAATGTCACCTGTTGCGCTGATCCGCTGCGCGAAAATATCACGATTCGCGTGCCGGGCATCACTCCACGCTACGATAGCTCCACCTTGCCCGTCGGTAATGAGGACAGGGAAGTGTTGTTCGTTCTGCGCTGTGCATAAGGGGAGATTTTCTGTCGCTGAGGAGGACCATTCCGCGCTTGCTGTATCTATTACAATAAGCACAGAAAGGATAGTGAGAAGGCTTTTAATTTCTGGGCTCCTGGACTGCGCTCTATTACATTCCGCGCAGGTTTTCGGTTACGTTTCGACTGGGTTCGGGAATTTTGACGTTCCTCTCCTTAAACCAAACCTGTAGCCTGCAACAACGGCGCGGGCGGATTTGAGAACGGCACGTCAAAGTTCCAAACACACGGCGTTTAACCGCAAGGAAAAATTAAAAATCAGATGAGCAACTCGTCTCCGATTGGAAAGAACTGGTCCGCGATTTGTTGTAGATCCATGGAGGTATTATGTTCAAAAGCGACAACCTCCACACGTTTATCTTGCTGTTTGATGAGCTCAGCAAGCGGGCAAAAGTCGCCATCGCCGCTTGCCAGAATAACGACATCCAGTGAGCCGAGCATGGAAACGACATCCACTGCAATGCCGACATCCCAATCCCCCTTTGCAGACCCATCGCCGCGCAAACGCAAGTCTTTACTCTTAATCGTATAACCGTTGTGTTCAAGAAGCGACAGGAAACTGGATTGGTTGATTTCGGGTATCTGGACGACATAGGCATAGGCTACCATAAGATACCGTGGTCCAACTATCAAATCGAGGAGTTTGATATAGTCAACTCTGCGTCCAAAACGATCTTTGGCGGCATAAAACATATTTTGAACATCAACGAACACACCGACACGGGGTTGCTCCGTCGTTAAGTTGTAGGGACCCTGACCTCCGGCGATTTCCTGTGTATCCAGATAATCGAGAGTTTGACGAATCTGATTCAACGCGCCTCGTGCAGCCTGATGGCAATTTACCAGAATATCGAAGTGGCTGTCAAGAGTTGTTTGAAAGTCTTCGAGTCCTTGATGACCTTTGTAGACTGCTTCCTCAACCAACTTGAGATCGGTAGTGAAGGTCTCCTTGGCTGCCTTAATTTGTTCATATTCTTTCAGTTGTTCCGCCATCCGTTCGCTTTCAGCGAGGAGGTGTTCATGTTCGTCGGCAAGCTGTTGTAGCTCGGCGGTGTCTTCAATATGTTGTGCTATCTGTTCACGAAGTGTGTGATTTGCCTGTTCAAGAGTCTTCAATTGTTTTTCGTTTCCATGATTTTCCTCCGCTTTTGTTTTTAATCCCCTGTTTTCCTCTAATAGAAAAGTTCGTTGTTGATCTAACCGGCTATGTTTTTGCTCAAGCGAGGTATAGTCTGCTTTAGAGTTTGACAGTTGTCGTTCAAGGTGCTCGATTTCTTGGACAGGTGCGTCCGACTGTTGCAGTTCGCTTTCTGTGTCGTAAGCGTATTGAGAGTTAAGTCTTTCCCATTGATCCAGAGTATGGGAATTGCCGCTCCCATTTGTATATGTCACTTCTATGGATTCGTATGTTGTGTTAAGGAGTTTATAGCCATGCTCAACAACTGCGGTCCGTTGGTCGTTGAGAAGTGCCCAGACGACTTCGCCAAAATCGCCACCTTCTATGAGGACATCAGACGTTTTGAAAAACGTTTCGATTTCGGAGATTTCCATATACCCGACTCGGGAGATCGCAGCCTGCGCCTTTTCAGTAAGAAATTGGCTGACTAACGTGTTGACTGAAGTTTCCGGATTTTTTAGTTCAGGTTTTGCTGTGCCAACGACATCCAAAAACACATCGGCTAAATTTACGAGTAATTCTCGCCTTGATAAGGCGTACAGCCGGTCCACATCGAGTACGATGCCAGTAGAGGCACTCAATTGAAAGATCTCTCTTTCATCTAAAAGTAGGTCGAGAAACCACGTGAGTTGGTCCCGCTGTATATGAAATCTTAAATTTGGGTTTGACATTATTATACTCCGATTTCTTGTAGCAAGTTTTGATTTCAAGCTGCGCTGAAAATGGCAAGTTAAATTTTGGTGATTTTTTCTTGTCCTTTCTTCACACTGCGCGTTGCGTTGCGTGTGTCAACAACCCGTTGGGCATGCTCGACGAGCCAGTCGTAGTCTATAGCACCGTGGTCGGTTAGGATGACAACACAATCAACACTTTCTACCAGGTCTACTGTTAGAGGTTCTGAGTAATAGGTTTCTCTTTCATCAAGAGACAGGTTTTTTATATAGGGGTCATGATATAGGAATTCTGCTTTTTTGTCAAGAATTAAACGAATTACTTCGAGCGCAGGCGATTCGCGAATGTCTCCGATGTCCTTTTTATAAGCGACCCCTAAGATTAATAATTTTGCTCCATTCAGTGGTTTACGTTGAAGGTTCAAGGCGTGGATGATTTTGTCTAACACATATTTCGGCATTTCATTGTTAATTTCGGTCGCGAGCTCAATAAATCGAGCGTGGTACTGATACATCTGTGCCTTCCAAGAGAGATAATGCGGGTCAATTGGGATACAGTGTCCACCGAGCCCAGGACCTGGATAGAACGGCATAAATCCGAACGGTTTTGTAGCAGCCGCGTCAATGATTTCCCATACGTCCAGATCCATCCGGTCACAGATAAGCGCAACCTCATTAATTAAGCCGATGTTGACACTCCGAAACGTGTTTTCTAAGAGTTTCACCATTTCTGCTGTCCGGGGTGAAGATACTGTATGTGTTTTACTGATGAACTGTGCGTAGAAGGTTTTCGCGATGTGGGTGCATTGCGGTGTAACACCCCCGATAATTTTAGGGGTATTTGTCATGAAATAGGTGCTATTTCCCGGCTCAATCCGTTCCGGTGAGTAGGCAAGATAGAAATCGCGCCCTACTTGTATGGTGCTGGACGGGGTGTTGAGTTCTGGCAGCACGACTTCTTCGGTAGTGCCGGGGTAGGTGGTGCTTTCGAGGATAATCAGTTGTTCGGGGTGGAGATATTGCGCAACTTGCTGAACTGCAGCGACGATAAACCGCATGTCGGGGGTCCGGTTTTCACCTAAAGGGGTCGGCACACAGATATTAACTGTGTCCAATTCTCGGAGCACAGAAAAGTCTGTTGTCACCTGAATCTGCCCAGACGTAATAAGGGGCGCGAGCACTGCGTTGGTCACATCGGGGATGTCAGAGATGCCCTGTTTCAATCGCGCTATTTTTTCTGAACAGATATCGATGCCTGTAACTCGGAACCCCGCACTCGCGATCGCAACCGTAAGCGGCAGTCCGACATATCCAAGCCCGATAACACCAGCGCGAGCTGTCCGGGTTTCTATTTTTTCAAGAATCATTCTTTTAATTTTACCTTGCGGTTCGGTCAGGTGGGTTCGGACTTTGAAGCCCTTCCCGTAGATCCGCCCTCCACTTCGTTACGGGCTACGCGCTTTGGACTAACTTTTAATTGGAACCCCATGCGTTAAGACGATTCTATGCGTTTCAAATACCCGCCTGCGCCGTTGTTACAGGCTACCGTTTAATTTTCCTGAGCCAGCGCGTTGCTGTGTAAAGATTTGTGAAGATTTTATCGGGGCGGTAGTCGTTCTTATCCGCACGCCGACAAGGTTTCGTATTAATGTAGTGGGAATAACTCTCCTGTCCAAGTCCTGTTAAAACGAGAAGTGTTGTGGTGCCAGCACGCTGTCCTGCTTCAATATCTGTAGGCACGTCACCTATCAGATAGGCATTTGACAGTTCAATGTTGTGTTCACGGGCAGCGCGTATTAACATACCCGGCTTCGGTTTTCGACACTCGCACCCTGCCTCGGGATGGTGTGGACAGTAATAAACAGCGTCAATCGTTCCACCTGTTTTGCTGATTTCGGCGATCATTCGCGAGTGGATATCCGTCAAACTTTGCTCTGAATAGAGACCTCTCCCAATTCCGGCTTGATTGGTTACCACAATAATTCGATAACCACTTTCTGTTAATTCTCGGATTGCTTTCCGGGCATTCGGGATGAAGGTGAATTCCGCCCATTTCCGGACGTAACCTTTATTGGGTGGATTCCGGTTGATAACGCCATCCCGATCCAGAAAGATAGTCTTCATCTTTTTAATTTTACCTTTTCAATAGCGTTCAGCAACTCCTTTGGTGTGACGGTCGCGCACCCCATTTTACCGACGGCAATCCCACCTGCGAGGTTAGACAGCATGGCAGCACTGTCAAATTCAGCATTCGCCGCGAGCGCAAGCGTAAAAGCGGCGACGACCGTGTCCCCCGCACCTGTAACATCTGTCACGATGTTTGAATGCGGTGCGAGGTGTTCTACTTTTACGGTACTATCTGCCTTACGTTGAAACAGAGACATCCCTTTGGCATCGCGAGTGATTAGCAACGCCTTGAGGGATAACTTGTTCAGAATGTTCTTACCGACGGCGACCAGATCGGACACATCCGTGATCGCTTCATGGACAGCGGCACTTGCTTCCTTGTGGTTCGGCGTAACGGCGGTTACACCTTCATAGTGCCAGAAGTTATTTCGCTTCGGATCGACAATAATTGGGATACCGTAAGGCTTGGCGTGTTTCATAACACCCGTGATGAGTTGGGCAGTAACCACCCCTTTATCGTAATCAGCGAAGATAATTGCGTCGCTTGTTGGCAATTGAGAAACAACAGTGTCCAGTAGGTGTTCCCGTATCTGGGGAGAGATCTCCTGTTTGGATTCCCTGTCGATGCGGAGCAAATGATGCCCCGAACCCGGTTCCCGATCTGCGAAGGTCGTGGCACCACGGGCTATGACACGTGTTTTTGTGCTTGTCGGTCGCTGAGAGTCGGTATAGACCCCGGTAGTAACGAGATTCATTTCGGTGAGCATCTGGACTAACTTTTCGCCTTCCCTGTCCCGACCGATGACACCGACCAGGGTTGCGTTGCCGCCTAAGCTTGCAACGTTTTGGGCGACATTCGCCGCACCACCACATCCGGTCTTCTCTGTCGTCGTCTCAAACACTGGAACAGGGGCTTCAGGCGAAATTCGCTTCACATCGCCCCAGATATATGTGTCCACGATGACATCGCCGATAATCACTACCCGCTTGCCTTGAAGTTGTTCAAAAATGGCTTTTAAGTTCACAACATTATATTAGCATAAATCTGCAGGTTAAAGCAACAAATGCTTTCGGATGCCCTTGAGGCAGAAAAATCACGACGTTTTTATGGGCACACCGAGTGTCTCGTACATCTCATCACGGACATATCCGAGTTTTTCAGCCAAATGAATAGAAGTTGCGTTTTCATAACTGGCAGACCAATGCGGATAAATGCCTCGCTCAATGCAGTGTATAAGCAGTTTAGCAGCGATAGCTGTCGCAAATCCCTTGTTGCGGAAGTCAGAATGTGTTTCAATCCCAATATGAATCCCTTCACGACATTCCATCAGTGAGACAGCATGACTAATAATGCGACCCTCGATTGTTGCACAGAAGCCGATTCCCCGTTCCGCAAAATCAGTGAGTGAACTGAAACCTGGGAAACTGGAAAGCCCTTCATTTCTAAGTTGGTTCGCCAAAGAGATGTCAACTTGTTGAATATGGCAATCAGAAGGGATTCGTTTTTGGAGGTTCCGCAAATGTTCGAGGTTGAGTGATTCCGAGGAAAACGTAATGCCGTGCATTTGTTTGAGATGATGACCATGGACTTGAAATATCAACTCACGCCATGCCCCTGAGATAGGAATAATCCACATGTCTGATAATTGCTGGACCAATTTTTGCGCGATGGGATGCGTCACATCGCCGCCGAGTATCGCCCAACCGGGATGCGTTAATTGGGTAACCCGTGGATTTGTTTTTGAATCTGCAAGCGCGATGCCACTATGCCCCTCAAGAACGCTGTGAATAAAGATGCGCTGGGGGCGATAATCGGCGAAGAGAGGAATAAGTACACTTCGTTTATCTGGGTCAATTGATACAATGCTCATCGGCTTGCCTTCACAAAAATGTTAAACTCCATTTGAACGTAATTTGAATGCCGGCATCGTTATACACAGAAATAGATTGACACCACCCACAGCTAAAGCAGTGGGATTCCTCCGTTCTTGTTTCATAGTTTATTGCCTCCCTTGTGGAGGTCTTATACAAACTCCACAAGCGTTTTAATTCTCCGCCTGCCCGACGGCGAGGTTTTTTAGGTTTATTGCAGCGTTTACGTCTCTGTCTATAGAAGAACCGCATTCGTCACAATGATAGGTTCTTTCTGATAATGAGAGTTCTTTTTTCTGATGCCCGCAGTTGCTACACGTCTTACTTGAGGCATAGAATTGCGGGGACCTTCTAACGGGTATCCCAAGCACTTCTGCTTTGGATTTGAGTAAAGCAAGGAACCCGCCTAACGCACTATCTGATAAGGCTTTAGCGAGGTTCTTATTCTTAAGCATGTTCGTAATCTTGAGCGTCTCTATCCCAATCACACTCGCCATATCCACTATCTCTGTAGTCGCTTTATGGTGAGCGTCATTTCGGATACAAGCGACCTTATAGTGGATACGTTCCACCTTACGTTTCTGCTTATACCAGTTATTCGATAGAAACTCTTTTTTGCTCAACTTCCGTTGTTCACGCTTAAGTTTTTTCTCATACTTCTTCAAAGGTCTTGGGTTCGGATACTGCTTACCTGTATCAAGGGTCGCCAGTGAGTTGATACCTACGTCTATGCCGATAGCAGGGAGTCCACGTGTGTCTCGTGGGGTTTCCTTCGGTTTTCCTGTATCTACCGTTAGAGATACGAACCAACGGTGTGCCGTCCTTGATATGGTTACCTTTGTAATCTCACCTTTATGTCGCAACTTCTGATACATACGCACCCAACCGATTTTGGGGAATCGTATACGCTTACCCTCTATCTTTATGGAGTTCGGGTCGGTGCTATACGATTGACGGTCTCTCCATCTTTTTTTCTTTGGTCTCCTATTTTGACCGCTTTTCCAGCGACTGATAGCGTCTCCAAGGTTCTTTATACCGAACAACGCAGCACGCTGATCCATACCCCCTGTCCACTCTATTACGCGCTTGGCAATATTAAATCTTTTATTGAGTTCCTTCCAGTGACGGGGGTCGGCTTTGAAATCGGATAAAGCGTAATTGAAAGCAAAGCGGGCATAACCGCATTGTTGCGAAAACCATGACCGCTGGTCAACCGTAGTATCTAATGCTATCTTATGGGATCTAATTGCCATTGGGTCGCTCACGTATCACGTTTTTATCCCCTACGAAGTGGGAGGCAGACACGCCACCAAGCGGTGACGCTTCGTATGTCTGCCAACGTGATATTATAATCATACCACATTTAGAGGTGTTTGTCAAATCTTTTTTTTAGACTCCAGCACAGATACTACGGGGTTTGACCCAAACCTAAAGGGTTAGGATTGTTATACCATTTCTAAAAGTTTATATCGCATTAACTGCACCTTCCACCCAGACCCGGTAGGTGCGGTTTCCTAACCACACCATAGGTGTCAATTTAGGGATTTTCAGTAGCGTCTTTGAGTCTTTGAAAGGTTGTGTTTTTTCCAGTACTTTTCTGAAAAGTGCCTCCATGGTCAAACGCCTGTTTTATGGCTTTCAAAGTTTTGCGAAGTGCCGTTTTTGAGTGATGAAAACTCAAAGCGATGAGCCTTGCGTAGCCTGCGATATACCTTGCGGTTTTGATGAAACTGTGTTGTATATGTCGGTATCCGGCTCCTAACATGACGGCTTGTTGGATGAGGAGAGCGATGAGTTTGGCATAGATTTCAGCCAAGATCCGATAGGGTTTCTGACTTCGAGAGTGCTGAAGTTTTCCGATGCTTTTGAAGCCCTTAAACATCAGTTCAATCTGCCATCGGATGCCGACTATGCTGGCTATCTGTTTGGGTGTGAGTGGATCCGCCTCAATATTGGTAATATAAAGGTTCCATCCTGCGAGTCGTAAAAGCGTTTTTGAGGGGGTTTGGGCTTTGCGTTTGGCACGGTATCGGATGGAGCGTCGGCGTTTATCCGTTTCTGCTTGAGAAAGTCTTTCAGCGATGAGATACGCCTGAAGTTGCTTTCTTTTCCCGATACGGATGGGCTTGCGGATGTGGGTGTCTTCTTCGGTCTCCCTCAGCATCTTTTCTAAATCGAGGGGCTCCCCGGTTTCATCAGACAGATACGAGTTGGCTTTCAAACGAGAGATCCAATAGATGCCATCTTGGGTGAGTTTCTCAAGCGTATCGAGCGAGAAGTAAGCGAGGTCTGCGAGGCGTAAACTCCCGGGTGGCAGGGGATCGGCTGCTTTTGCGGCACTGCTATCCGCCGTCATGCCATCGGTGATGTGAAACTGCTGAAAGCGCCCGGTAAGGACATCAAAGCAGAGATGCAGTTTCAAAGCAGCTTTCTGGGGATGATTCTTCTTCGGGGGCCCTTTCCACGTCCCATGAAGTTCATCCGGCAGGGATATCCACGTGCTATCTTGAACGTAGACGCCCCTAAACGGCTCAAGTAAAGGCACGACTTGCGGGCGACTCGCAACTTCAAGCATCTCTGGAATGGCTGCCTCAAGGGTGAGTTTCAACATTTCAGCCGTTTCGGGGGTCAGGCGTTGCTCCAGAGCTTGTCTGCTGACTTGTATACCAAGCGTGGCAGCGGTTTCGGTGAGTTGCTGATAACTTGCCTCTCGATGTTCTAACCACCCGAAGACGAGCGTTTGGGCTAACGCACTGCCCGTGAGTTTGCGGTTTCTTTTCACGCACCCCGTTTGAGAAGCCACTTCATCGGGGACCGTTTGAAGAATCGTTTGCATTTTTTCGGGAACCTGGGGTAAAATGGACATTGGAAATACCTCTTTTGTAGAATTTACCTCTAACATTTGTTCTACATTATACAAGAGGTATTTCTGTTTTACAGCATGTTTTTACATCAAAAACATACTTATTCCTACTAAATTGACACCTATGGTGCGGTTAGGAAACCGCACCTACCGAGTCTGGAAGAACATAGAATTACCCAAATATTTTATTTAACTTCATACGGGGTGCGATTGCTTGAATACACCGGTTTCTATAGACATAGCACCCCTACGGGGTGAGGAAAATGCCTGCAATCTTTGTTGAAACGTCCAAAATTTGTTAGTAGCAACTTGGGTTACAATAATAGACGATACCCTTCTGAATTCCTTTCTGTTCGTCCTACCATTTCTTAGAAACTCTACATATATTCACTCGGCGAACTCCATGAGATCGTTATGTCTCTATAGTCGCGCACTTTTTTCAAAAGGAACGAAACGATTTACACTAAACATAACACGGATGACAATTAGCAATATTTTTTGAAGGAGACCCAGTCGACTTGCAACTAAAGATGAAAAATGGAGTCAGTATAGGCTGTTGGGAATATCATCCAAATTGTCCAAACTTCAGTTTAAATAAGGAGAATACTTAATTATTATGCTCAGAACTTTTGCAAAAGTCATTGGCGTACTCATCTTACTCATAGGTTTTATGGGGTGTGGGGACGCTGGCAAGGTGGGTCAGGTTCCGCCTGAAGAACTCCTTCAAATTAATAAGGTCTTAGATCGATGGCGGCAAGGTTATGAGACAGAAGATGTTAACTCTTATATCGGAACTTTCTGGGAAGAAGGTTTCCTCTATGTTTCTGATTGGGGAACCGACGGAGACAAAACGGACGATCTGGAGTTTGATGACATCCGACAGGAACGGGATGCTGCCACTCGAGTCTTCGAGAAGTTTCAGGATATTGAGATAGAACTCTCTGTCCCACCGGAGATCTCTATGAATGAGGATGGCAATCAGGCGGAAGTACGGAATCACTATAGGATCCAACTCTTTATATCCGATGGACATTCGCTTGAGGGTGGATATAGTGGTGTGTACGCTGAAGGTGACAACCTCTTTATCTTTGAAAAGAGAAATAATGAGTGGCGTATAACTGAATGGCGTGACGAATCCTTTGACGAGGAAGAAATTCGCATTGCCAATAACCTATAAGTTTGAAAAAGGGAATACAATTCTTTTTAACAGGATATGACCCTACCTTTTGACATGGCATCTTGAATTTTACAATATTGGTCCAAATTTTGGTATAATTAATGAGGTGCCGGCAGGGTTGCCAATCTCGCTAACGACGCAGGCGGATCCGTGGTCACCTGAAGTGTCTATACATTTCGGATGTCACTATAAATGCCCTATGCCTGTGCAGAGCCATTCAGTTTTCGGTTTTTTTAGCCACTTTGGTTGGAAAGTCACGATTTAGAGGGGTATGTCGGGAATCGGAGTTCCCTCCTACAGGGGTATGTCGGGAATCGGAGTTCCCTCCTACAGAAGAACTGAATGCTCCTGTATGCCTGTGTGACTTCCCTTGCATTTTGGGCAAATATCTGTTAGAATATTCAGCGGTGTGAAGAAATAACAGAGTACCTGCTTCTAAAAACCAACAAAAGGACAAAATCTGCTAAATAGGGTTGATAGTGAATTTTCATGAACAAATCTGCTTTACGAAAACAGTTTTTTGGTGAAGTTTGCGAGCTTTCAAAACATTCTCTTAAATGGTTTTTACTGCTTTTGCTGGGTGTGTTACAACTTAGTCTTTCCGTACTCATTTCCGCCGCGGATTCCCCCACCGATAATCCGGCTATAGACCCAGAGGTTACGCCGAAAGATTCAGAGCCCTCGGAATTATCTACATATAAATTGCAAGTTGGTGACAGTTTTGTTGTCACCGTGGACGGCTATCCTGAATATAGCAAAGAGCGAATCCCTGTGCCGGTTCAACAAGATGGCTATGTCTCCTATCCTCTTATTGGGCTCATCAAGGCGACGAATCTCACGGTTTTTGAACTCGAAGCGCAGATGCAGTCTGCTTTTTCTAAACATCTGCCGACGGCGCGCGTGTTTGTAACGCTCATGCAACCGAAGCGGACTATTCTTGTGTTCGGTGCGGTCAATCTTCGCGCACGTGGGAACCTCCATGTTTTTGAAGTCGGGCAGGTGTATCTTCTTCAAGCACTCGCATCCGCTGGAATCAACTATGAAGCCGCAGATCTTACGGACATTTCTATCTGGCGGGATGGGAAACTCTATAAGAAGATTGATTACCTTCAACTCATCAGCGCGGGTGGCCCCGATATTCCGTTGAAGGATCATGATACTATCTTTGTTCCGTCTGTCTTTCAACAGCGACCTGTGCGCGTCATAGGTGCGGTGGTAGCTCCTGGTGTTTATCCGATAACCGCACCGCAGGTGCCAGCAAGTCAGGTATTGAAACTCGCGGGCGGTTCCAGAACTGACTTCGCCGACTTACACAAGTCAGAAATCATCACCAGTAAAAAACGCATTTTAGTCGATCTCGCTGCAGAGAATGTTGAGGCAACAATGGAACCCGGGGATACGTTGTATGTCCCTTTGGCGGATGCGAAAATCAGTATTACAGGGGCTGTCGAGAAACCGGGACAATACGTGATTACCGAGCCAGCACTTCTCGGACAAGCCATTGCGATGGCAGGTGGATTCAACGAGGAAAGGGCAAATCCCAAAAAATGCTTACTCACGCGGGCAGATGGGACAGAGGAAGAACTGGACTTCAACCAGGTGCACTCAGAAATTTACCTGAATCCCAAAGATCAGCTCCGAGTCCGTGAAAGAACCCGTTTGGATTGGCGGGTCATCACCTTCGCGACATCTTTTGTGAACTTGCTTGTCACAGTCCTGCTCAGATACAATTAAGATAGCGGTCAGCCATCAGCCTTCAGTCGTCAGAAAGAGGTTTTGGGTTTAACAAACCCCCTCTTCACTGATAGCCGACGGCTGACAGTCATTAAAGAGGTTAGAGATGCCAGAGACAACCGATAGGCACTTTGAAGAAATCAGAGAAATTCGATTATCAGACTATTTTTGGATCCTTTTTCGGAATAAATGGAGCGTCCTCCTCATTTTTTTACTTTCCGTTTTCGTGGCGTTTCTCATAACCGACCTTACGCAGCCAGTTTATCAATCTGAAACAACGCTTCGAGTCTTAGACGGTCAACCAACTTCTTCGCTACTTTCGCAATTGCCTATATCTGGGTTATTGGGCGGTCCATCGGCGGGTGCTTATGCGGCACAGATACAATCGCGAGACCTCGTGATCGCACCTGCTATCCGTCAACTCAGAGAAGAGGGACTGCTTGATCTATTACCTGTTCATCGTGGACGGGTCGTCGTATGGCTTGCAAACTCGCTGAATATTAAACTTAATCTGGACGCGACAGAACAGGGCGAACTCACCCTCACTGAGTGGGAAGACTTCTTCGTCAAAACGCTTATTGACGAACAGTTGAAGGTTGAAGAAACACCCGATGGAAGCGTAATTACAGTTACTGTGACACAGCGGACACCGGAACGGGCACAGAATATAGCCAATAGGATTACGGCTGTGTTTCAGGCGGCTGTCGAAGCGGAAGTCGCTGAAAGAATGCACTGGTGGGAAAAGCCTCTCCCGCAGGCGATGTTGAATCAAACAAGGGATAGCCTCACGAAAGCGGATGAGGCGTTCTTTAAGTTTCAGCAAGAGTACCCGGAGATTACCTTGAATGCAGAAGGTGGAACGCAAGCACAAATCATTCTGGCACTTCAGGTCAAAGAAAGTGAAATAATAGATCTCTTGGTAAGTGCTGAATTTAGACTGGGTGCCTATCAAGCGGAGTTGGAGAACTTGTCACAGAATGTCGTTTCAGAGACAATTGCACGGAACCCTTCGCATTCCAAACTGCAAGATAGTTTAAACCAGTATGAAATTGACCGGGCAGAACTGCTGGGGAAATATGATGAAACGCATCCTGAAGTGACGGCGATTGATGGAAAAATTAGAGAGACAAGAACACGCCTTGGTAAAGAAGAGAAACAGATAAAAAGTACAACCGCTTCCTACAATCCACTCCATCAAGCACTCACAGAGAAGGTGAATGAGGCGGAGGCAGCCATTATCAGTCTTAAGAAACAGAAGGAAGAGGTCACAGCCAAAATCGCCGCGCACCTCGAGAAGTTGGGTAGCTGGTCCCCGACGCAATTGCAGTTTTATCGACTCAAGCGGGATGTTGAAATTTATAACACACAAGCACTGGCTTTAGAAACGAAATTGCGGGAGGCAGAAATTTTCGCACAGGCGCGCACAGAGAGTATCAAAGTTTTAGATAAAGCGCGGGCACCTGAAGAACCGTTGAAGCCTCGCCTAAAACTGAATCTCGCTTTGGGGGCAATGGTAGGTATGCTGCTGGGCTTTACATTTGCTGTAGCGAAAAATTACTTTGAAGATACATATCTCCGTTTAGAAGATGCAGTGCGTCAATTGGACGCGCTGCCGGAATCGCCAAGTTTCCTTGGCGTACTTCCGTCCATCAAAAAGCGTAATGCGTATCGACTTCCACTAATTGTTCACGATGCTCCGCAATCAAGGTCGGCTGAGGCGTTTCGTGTCCTACAAGCGAAGCTACCGTTTCTGAATCCGGGGGCACCCGTGAGAACAATTCTGGTTACAAGTGCTACTCGAGGCGAAGGGAAAAGCACGATCTCTTCGAATCTCGCCGTCGCTCTTGCGCAAAGGGGAAGTAAAGTATTATTAATTGATGCCGATATGCGCCGTCCCTCGCAACATAACACTTTTCCGGGAGCGCAACTTCCTCAGGTGGAAGACGCGGTGGAGACATCTGACGCTGAAATCCCTATTGCACGCGTTGGGACACGTAAACCTGGATTAAGTGAAGTCCTTATCCATTTAAACTCAGAAAATGGGGACGACATCCTCCAGGCAACAGTCAAGCAAACCGACATTCCTAATTTGCATCTTGTCCCGAGTGGTACTGTCCCACCAAATCCAATTGAGCTTCTCAACTCAGAAATGATGACGGATTGGTTGGAACTCGCAAAATCGGAGTACGATGTGATTGTGATCGACTCGCCACCGGTCCGTGCTGTTGCCGATCCGATGATCTTGGCAAATATCGTTGATGCCATCGTCTATGTGTTTGACATCACGAAGACCCGACGATTTGACATCCTTACGGGAGTCCGACATTTGACAGAAGCCTTTCCGACGAAAGGAATTGGTGTGCTTTGCAACATGATCAATCCGAGGCACGCCAAGTCCTATGGTTATTACAGTCGCCACGGCAGCTACTATGGACTCGTGGATGAGGATAATGAGATCTGAGCATAAGGGGTTTTGTAAAGAAAGCGTTCGCGGCACCGTTGCCAGAAGCCTACGATTTCATCCGTCCTAAACTCGCAGGTGGACGTGATGTTCCTACCAACCCCGCGAGGACAACCATTGTTAGGATATACGGCAAACTGTTTAACAATTGGACCGGGATGTTCCATCGGTTTGCAAGTTCTAAGGCGGCAGCGAATCCGAAGAGGAAGCATGCTGCGATGCCGCTCAATGGACGCCAATTCCCGAAGATGATAGCCGCGAGAGCGAGATACCCACGTCCTGCTGTCATCCCTTTTGTGAAGTAATGAACTTCTGATGCTAAAAAACAGCCACCGATTCCTGCCAGAATGCCGCTTAGCATAACCCCGATATATTGCCATTTCGCCCGACTCAGGCTGAGTGCCGCGAGAGCTTCTGTTGATTCGCCCGCTGCGCGTAATCGCAAACCCCACGGGGTTTTAAACAGGAGGATGTGACTCGCCACCATCAACACCGGTAGCAAGTAGACGACGAAACTGAATGAACCCATAAATGGTGCTTTCCAGTGCGGAAGACCGCCTACCTGTTCAGGGGTCGGTAAGAGGTATTCTGTAATTCCTAACGCTAAGATGTTGATACCGATGCCTGTGACAATCTGTTCCGCGTGAAAAGTAATCGTTGCGACAGCGTGTAGTAGGGCTAATGCTAACCCGAAACCTATACCTACGAGCAATCCGATCCATACCGAACCCGAAGCCTGTGTGCCGATAACATAACCAAACGCACCGATGAGCATCATACCTTCAAGAGCGAGGTTAATGATGCCTGCGCGTTCCGAATAAATCCCGCCGAGTGCAGCGAACCCCAGCGGTGTTGCCATTCGTAAAGTGCTTGGAATCATTTTTTAATTTCACCTTGCGGCGTAATGAAGGACGTTTGAACTATTGTGTGCGTTCCACCTATCCGTCCTCCATTTCATTACGGACTATTTTTAATTTCACCTTGCGGCATAATGAAGGACGTTTGAACTATTGCGTGTATTCCACCTATCCGTCCTCCATTTCATTACGGACTATTTTTAATTTTACCTTGCGGCGTAATGAAGGACGTTTGAACTATTGCGTGTATTCCACCTATCCGTCCTCCATTTCATTACGGACTATTTTTAATTTTACCTTGCGGCGTAATGAAGGACGTTTGAACTATTGTGTGCGTTCCACCTATCCGTCCTCCATTTCATTACGGACTATTTTTAATTTTACCTTGCGGCGTAATGAAGGACGTTTGAACTATTATGTACGTTCCACCTATCCGTCCTCCATTTCATTACGGACTATTTTTAATTTTACCTTGCGGCGTAATGAAGGACGTTTGAACTATTGCGTGTATTCCACCTATCCGTCCTCCATTTCATTACGGACTACAGGTACGAAAATTAGATTAAGACGGCAGATTGCAACAACGGCGCAAGCGGATATGAGAGAAAAATGGCAACAAATCAATCGCCTCGTTTAACGCCTTGCGAATAATTAAAAAATTTTTGTGAGATGCTTTCTATGCTAACTAACCAGATAATTAGCATGCCTTGACCTGCAAGAAATAAACCGCGCGGGACTTCCAGCAAAATTTCGATATCTAAGGCGACCTTGTTCAGCGATCCGAATAGAATAGCTGCAGCCAAAATGCCGAAAGGATTGTTTCTGCCCAAAAGTGCAACTGCAATCCCAGTGAATCCCCACCCTGATGAGAAATTATCCAAAAACCGGTAGCGGTATCCCATGACCTCAGCCACACCTGCTAATCCAGCAACCGAACCACTCAACGCCATTACCCATATCGTCACAGTGCCGGGATTTATCCCGCCATAAGCTGCAGCATCTCGCGCGTTTCCCACTAAACGAAGTTCATATCCCCAACGGGTATGTGTTAAAAAGACATAGCAGCATGCAGCACACCCGCAAGCGAGCAAGAAGCTCACGTTTAACGGATTGCTCCGTGGAAGAATAGGGAGCAAAGATGCCAATCTTGGGAGCTGTGCCGCTTCATGAATCTGTCGTGTTTGTGGAATCATCTGACCCGGTTCTTGATAGACGGACGTAACGAGGTAGTTCATGAGAGCGAATGCAATGAAGTTCATCATAATAGTATTGATAACTTCATGCGCGCCGTATCTCGCCTTTAAGAGTCCCGGGATCGCACCCCATCCGGCACCGGCAATCATTGCACCACCTATACAGAAAGGGACCAGCAGAAAAGGAGGGAGGTTCAGGTGTATACCTATCCATGCGGCAACGAACGCGGCACTATAGAGTTGTCCTTCGCAACCGATATTAAACAGTCCGCTTTTGTAGCCGATAGCGACAGCGAGCCCTGTAAATATAAGCGGAGTTGCGTTAAACAGTACGTAGCCGAAATCGTCAAAACTTGCAAACGCACTGACAAGAATAATACTATAGAACTCCAGTGGATCCTGTCCTCGTATCTGAAGCACAAGCCCACACAAAAGGAAAAATCCAGCAAGCGCAAGGAGTGAAGGTATACAATTAACGAACAGATGTTTGGCTTGAGATGTTCTGTCCCGCAACAGTGAGGCGAACACTTTTTGGATATTCAAGGTTTTCTTGATGTCTCTGCTAAAGTTTGACAAAAAGCTCGAAACGTGTTATTATACGCGGTATTGGATCTGCCAGTAATATACCTGTTAGTGTAGCACAGGTGTTGGATTAAAACAATTCATTGGTGAAGCGAAAGGCGGCAAGGAGTCTCTATGGAGAAAAATAGAACAAAGTCCTCTCATCTTGAAAGTGAAATTACCCCAACCGATCTTCCTGCCGTTTTGGGTGGAACACCAGTCTTTGAAAAAACGCCTGACGCACCCTATCCGAAGTTGGAACAGTGGAAACAGATGACAGAAGAAGAGGCTCAGGTTGTTTACGAGATGACGCTTCGGAACGAACTTTCCGGTGTATCCGAGACTGTTCAAGAATTTGAGCGAACTTGGCGTGAACGCCACCAGACCCGATTTGCATTGAGTCTTACCAATGGCACAGCGGCACTACACAGCGCAATGTTTGGACTTGGTGTCGGTCCGGGGGATGAAGTCATCTGTCCGACCTACACGTGGATGGGATCAATTACACCAGCGTTGACATTGATGGCAAAGCCGGTTTTCTGTGAAGTGGATCCGAAGACATTGTTAATTGATGTTGCTGATGTTCGACGGCGTATTACGTCCAGGACCAAGGCGATTGTGGCGGTGCATCTGTGGGGCAATGTGTGTGACATGGACGCGCTCATGACACTCAGTGCAGAGACAGGCGTGCCTGTTATAGAGGACTGTTCTCATGCACATGGTGCCTCCTACAAAGGCGTACCGTGTGGTAGCATTGGGCAAGTCGGGGCATGGAGTTTGCAAGGTAGCAAACCCATTAGCGGCGGTGAAGGTGGAATGCTTGCTACCAACGATGTAGCAGCTTTTGAGAGGGCTTGTCTGCTCGGGCAAGTCAATCGTCCGGCTGGCGTTGTAGGGGAAACAGCGGAGGGACTGCGCTATACGCATCTCCCACCGATGGGACTGGGTGTTAAATTTCGCGCACATCCGCTCGCTATCGGTATTGCTTCGGTGCAGCTGAAGAAACTTGATAAACTCAATGTAAATCGCCGTGCCTATATCCAGGAAATCTCTGACGGGTTGCGAGAGATTGCGGGTGTTTCTCCTATTGAAACCTATGAAGGTGCTGAGTCAGCCGGATTCTTTGGATTTCCTATCCACTATCACAAGGAAGAAATGCATGGGCTACCGGCACCAGTATTCGCCGATGCTCTCCGAAAAGAGGGGGTTTTGGCAAATAATAACCCCTATCCGCTTGTTGTTGGTGATGGTGTGCCTGTTTTTTCAGGGAGTATGCCGACAAATAGTAATCCATATCCGCTTCTGCATACCTTACCACTTTTCACGCTGGGGTTTGATATGTACATGGACGGGCGCGGTACCCTCTGTACCAGTGATATGGGTGGTGACTTTGAAGCCTACGCACCAGGGGATTTGCCTGTAACTGAAAAAGCTTGTTCGCAGCTTATATTTTTACCGTTGTTGACAAAACCGGTAGCAGGTGCCGTGTCCGGAATTTTGGATGCTATTCGCAAAGTCTCTTTACACAGCCATCTGATAAATGGTTAACATCAAAATGCCAACGGAATTTTCAGTTCGAACTCGTGCCCAGAATATAGAAATCTTCAAGACTGAACTGTTAGATGTTTTAGTTATCGGTGGTGGTATCGTCGGTGCGGGCTTAATCCGGGACCTCGCGCTCAACGGTGACATCAAAACAGGGTTGATTGAACAAGGCGATTTTGCAAGTGGAACGAGCAGTACTACCTCGCAACTTGTTCACGGTGGGTTTCGCTACCTTAAACACGATAGAGAGCTCGTTAAAATGTCGCGTAAAGAACGCGAGATTCTCCAGCGTATTGCACCGAATCTTGTCAAACCGCTCCCTTTAGCTATTCTCTTCTATAAAGGCGATCCGTACCCCTTAGTAGGCATACAACTCGCTGCGTCCTACTACAATTACCTCTCTAAAACAGATAAGGCAGAGAAATCCAAAGCGATTCGCGATCCTCAAAAGATTCAACACTTACTCGGTCCTATTGCCACGGATACCCTAAAAGGTTGTGTCATTATATGGGACAGCACTACTGACGACGCGAGATTAACCCTCGCGACACTCAAAGACGCGCATCGACATGGCGCTATTATAACCAACTATGTCCGATTTCTCGATTTTATCAATCAACCGGATACAACTGATAGCGGAAACCGTATATACAGGATAACTGCTGAAGATGTTATTTCTGGACAACGTTTTGAAATCTCCGCACGTAAAATCGTATCAGCAACAGGTCCTTGGAGCGACCATGTGTGGCGCAAAGACCCAAGTTACGACGGGATGCCGCGTCTGATAATGAAAAATGCGCAAGGCATTCATATCGTTTTACCAAGATGTGGAAAAGAAGATGCATCGGGAGCCTACGGTTTAGTAATCTCTACGCAGTCAGAAAAGCGGCACGGTGGCAAATCCCGCGGCATTTTTATTCTACCCGGTCCTTACAATACCTCTATCGTCGGTACCACTGAAACAACGCCAAAGGAAGATTTATCGTCGGTGCGTGCGTCAGCTGACGAAGTGGCGTATCTACTTTCAGAAACACAGCGAATTTTTCCAGAACAGGTGATCAACGACGATGCTATTATCGCTACTTACGCCGGTACACGTCCACTTATAGCAGAGAACCAACACGAGCGAGGATTTGAAAAGGATGACTTTGTTTCAAGAGATCACTTAATCACAGAGAGTCCAAGCGGGATAATGTATCTTTACGGTGGGAAACTTACAACGCACCGTCAGATGGCGGAAGAGACGGTGAACCATCTTGCCGAATTTCTAAACGTCCCACGCGCCTGTAAAACCGCCGATCACCCGTTGCTGAATGCAGTCGGAGAGGCATCAGGTGCTGATGCAGAGCGTCTCGTTAAACGATATGGCGAAGGGTATAGCACAATTCAAAAGTTCATCGCTGAGGATGCGACACTTGCGGAGCCAGTAACGTCATCTCTTCCGTTCACGAAAGCTGAACTTCTCTATGCCTGTTGGGGTGAAATGGCGATCACGCTTGAAGATCTTCTCTGGCGACGCACACGGATCGGTTGGACTCCGGGGCAGGGTGTTGATATAGCACCCGAAATTGCGCAATTTTTGGGCGAGAAAAACAATTGGAATGATACCAGGATTGTAGCAGAGGTCGAGACATATCGGGAACGTATCCGTTGGTTAAATTTTAATTTTTAAATAATGCGCACCTGGACGCAGTTCTTCTACAGAGATATCACCCCTACGGGGTTCAGTTCCCGTTGAAGCAGATCGCTTATGGGCGAGTACGCCGCAAAATTGACCGGAAACCTGTCAGGAGACAATAAATGAAAATGTAAATATTTTCATTTTTTCTTCCTGCGTAAAACGAAATTATGCCTTATAGTAAAACCTACAATTACTTGGACGCTCTAAAGAGGCGAGGATACAATCCTCGCCAGCGGCGGTGGGGGCGTTGTTCACTAACTAACTGCCCACATATTTTTGGATTTTACTATAAATGGCATAATTTGTCTTTGCTTTACATTTGGAACAATGCCCAGAGTCCCATAGTTAGAGAAATATAGTAGATTTTGAAATTACTTGGACACTCGTATCATTGTGCGAACTTGTGAGGTTGTATGGCACGGATGCACAGGCTAACGGTTTCCTATGCTACAAGTGTAAACATATTTTCAGATTTTACTATAGAAGGCTTATAGTTGGAAAAATGGAAGTTTATCGTTGGGAAGACAGAAAATTTGGAAAATTTGAACCTTTACGCTTTGGCGAGGAACGCGACTTCGAGGATCTACTCGAAAAGGACGCAACACTGGTCCTCGGTGAGCCGCTTTGCGTTATCAGTAGGCAACCGCCACTGAGTACATCGAAACAGAAAATTGACCTGCTCGCGCTTGACAGACAGGGCAATTGCGTGATTATTGAACTCAAACGTGGAAAGCCCTCTCGGACGGCAATTACACAGATTTTAGAGTATGCCGCTGGGGTTTCTCAACTTTCTTTTATAGAATTGGAACAACTCGCTTACCGATGGTGCCAACAACAGGGTAAAGAGTTTTCCTCCCTTACTGCCCTACATAGTGAATTCTTTGGATATGAACCCGGCGATATTCGGAAATCGGCGTTCAACCAACGACAGCGATTGGTGCTTATTTCCGAAGGAGTAGACACGCGCGTCTTAGAAGTCGCAGAATATCTACGGGCTCTGGGCCTCGATCTCACCTATATCTCTTATTTTTCCTACCACGCCCCTGATGAAATTTTAGTCGCGACCGAGACCGTTCTGGGTGAAAAGCTCGTCAAAGAGGAAGAGCGAAGTTATGGACACACCACACAGCGGTTTATGACACTCGCATTGTTCATTGAGATGCTACAGGAGAACGAGGAACTCTCGCAAATTGCCCATGAATTTTTGGCGTACGTTGAGGCGTGCGGTGCAACACTTCGACCTCGTATCGCGAAACTCAGGATGACTTTCGGGGGACACTGGTGGCTCGACACGTATCCCTCAAGAAGGGCGACCCACTTCCGGGTTGATATCCACGGTGACTTCACACCGCTCCATGTTGTTGAGTGCAGAGCCAATTTGCCCAATGTAACAGTCAAGAATTTCGGTGTTTCTTTTAACATCGCTTCCAAAGCCCATCTTGACTATGCAATTGAGATTTTTGAACGCATCCGTAACTCCATCCTATCTTCATAGTTTTTTAATTTTACCTTGCGGAGTAATCAAGGACGTTTGAACTATTATGTGCGTTCCACCTATCCGTCCTCCATTTCATTACGGACTACAGGTTTTCAGGGTAGCATTAGAGAAAAACTCTGTTAGGCGAAAACCTCTTAACTGACCACTGACGGCTATCTACCAATTTTACCCAAGACAGCAGCCTGCAACAACGGCGCAGGCGGATTTGAGCAGGACACTGTGATACACAAAATACTTGATTTCACGCCTTGCGGATAATTAATTATACCTTGCGGAGTAATGATGTGCGTTTGAACTGTTATGTGCGTTCCACCTATCCGTCCTCCATTTCATTATGGACTACAGATTTTGAGGATAGCGTTACGGCAGCCTGCAACAACGGCGCAGGCGGATTTGAGCAGGACACTGTGATACACAAAATACTTGATTTCACGCCTTGCGGATAATTAATTATACCTTGCGGAGTAATGATGTGCGTTTGAACTGTTATGTGCGTTCCACCTATCCGTCCTCCATTTCATTATGGACTACAGATTTTGAGGATAGCGTTACGGCAGCCTGCAACAACGGCGCAGGCGGATTTGAGCAGGACACTGTGATACACAAAATACTTGATTTCACGCCTTGCGGATAATTAAAAATGCGTTTTGCCCATCCTGAATTTCTCCATTTTTTATGGATAGTGCCGCTCTTGACACTGTTGCTTCTCTTTGGATTACAACAGAAACGGAAAGCACTGCTGCGATTCTACAGCAATGTGAATTCGGCACACCTGCAGCGACACAAGGTTCAAGCGGGATTGTTGCTGCTGAGTTGTTTCCTCCTAACGCTTGCGATCGCACGTCCGCAGTGGGGTGCCAAGCCTGAACCCGTTGCGGAGCAGTTAGATGTCATGCTTGCCTTGGATATTTCGACCAGTATGCTTGCGGAAGATGAAGAATCCCTTCGACGACTGACTCACGCAAAAGAGGTTATGTTTTCACTATTAGATGCGCTTGAAGGCGACCGGGTCGGATTGCTTTACTTTGCTGAGGCGAGTTTTGTCGTATGTCCTTTGACGAGTGATACTGCCACCCTCAGAGAATTCTTGGAGGCGATAACTGCCGAAACACTTACCCATAGCGGGACCCGTATCCGGAATGCTATTGAGACAGCGACCGCTCGACTCAGTTCAAATCAGGACGATACGGCAGCAATAGGTACCGATTTCGGGGGGCAGAAGGTTCTGATTCTTTTTACAGATGGGGAGGACCACGGTGAAGAGGCAATTGAGGCAGCGAAAACTGCGACTCAGAAGGGCGTTCATATCTATTGTGTCGGTATTGGCAACGCTGTCCAGTCTGTGCCTATTCCGCTTCCGCGAGACACTGCTACAGAAACTGCACCTTACAAGCGCGATGCCAACGGACAACTCGTGCTAACAGCGTTGGATGAAACGCAACTGCGGGAAATTGCCGAAGCAGGGAACGGCAGTTATTATCACGCAAATACGGGAATTGTCCAGTTGGCGGAGGACTTAGCACAACTCGAAAAGCAGAAGTTCAGGATCCGTTCGGATGGTGAATATCAGGAACGGTTTCAATTATTTGTAGTTGGGGCGTTAATTCTGCTTATCTGTGAGTTACTTCACTTTACGATATGGGCTCGCAGATTGCATTCCTAAAAACTGCCCGTATGCTAAGTTGTGCAGGTCCTCACGTATCTGATATTACGCTTTTTTGAGCATTAATCCACCTGGACGGAAACGCATTAAGAGGATAAGAATAAGTCCAAAAATAAGATAGCGTGCGCCACCAAATTGGTATGGGATAATGGCACCGGGTCTCAGCACTTCACCTAACGATCCGAGAATCGCTGCACCTAACATTGCTCCCTTGATACTTCCCATCCCGCCGAGGACTACCATACAGAGAATGAGAATCGATTCCCAGAATTCAAAGAATGGGGCGCTAATGTTAACCTGAAATTGCGCGACGAAGCCTCCACCTAATCCGCCGATTGCCGCACTCACTGCAAACGCCAGTGCCTTATAACGACTCACATTAATTCCCATACTTTCTGCCGCCTGTTCATCTTCGCGAATCGCGACCCATGCTCTACCCACACGAGAATGCTGCAGTCGATAGGTGACAAAAACAACCAAGATTAGCAGAATAAGAATATGATAGTAATTGTGCCAATTCTGGTAGAATACCATTCCAAAAATGGCAGGGGGCGGAATATCACGAACAAATCCATTCGGAGCACCAATCAACCACTGTTCGTTTTTCACGATACGGAAAAGCAGTTCGGCGAATCCGAATGTGACAATCGCGAAATAGTCGCCCGTGAGTCGTAAAGTGGGTGCGCCACGCAACAGCCCCCACAACGCGCCATTCATTACAGCGAGGGGCAACGCAATCCAATAAGTCACCCCGAGTCGTGCCATCAATAGTCCCGCCGTGTAGCCACCGATAAGATAAAAACCGACATAGCCTAAGTCAAGGAGACCTGTGAATCCGCATACAATATTCAATCCGATAGCGAGGAGCATATAGAGATATGCGCGGACAATAATCCGAAGCATGTAATCTCCGCTTGGGAGACTCAGGTAAATATCGTGCTGCGACAAGTAGAGGGATATCGCATCTAGGCCGTACATCAATAACGGTAGAAAACAGACGAATAAGCCAAAGATGATGTTTTTCAGTGTCAATTGATTCTTCATACTAAGCACGGTGTCCTGTTGATTTGCCAAATAGTCCAGATGGACGAATAACAATTACTGCAATCATGATAATGTATGCAATTGCTAACCGGTACCCTGAGGAGATATACCCAGCTCCGAGCACTTCGGCGATTCCGATTATGATGCCGCCGAGCATTGCACCTGTAACGTTACCAATGCCGCCGAGAACAGCCGCCGCAAAAGCCGCTACCCCTTTATAGTAGCCCATTGTTGGCGTAACCACTTCGCGCAAACCTACCATTACACCTGCAACCGCTCCTAAAGCTGAACCGATAATAAACGTTATAGCAATTACTTGGTTTGTCCTGATACCCATCAGATTTGCTGCAACCGGATTTTGCGCGCACGCCCGCATCGCTTTCCCGATTTTGGTCAGGTAAATTAACCTGTTTAGGGTAATCATTAAAACGAGTGCCAACGCTATAATAAACACGTCCCGATAAGGTAAGGTTGCGCCACCGGGGAGTAGGATCGCATTTTGACTGAGAAAGATAGCCGGGAGGGCTTCGGTAGGAAATTGAAGGGGACGGGCTGACCAAATCATTCGCGCCAGGTTTTGCAACGCAAGTGACACACCTATTGCTGTAATCAACGCCGACAAACGCGGTGCATCCCGGAGGGGCCGGTACGCGACCAAGTCAATCAGCATCCCTAATATTCCGCATAGAATCATACTAAGTGGCAACGCTATCCAAAACGGTATACCGAAGACTGTTATAAGCATGAGTGCGATATAAGCACCAAACATGAAAATTTCGCCATGTGCGAAGTTAATCAGTTGGATAATACCGTAAACCATAGTATAACCGACAGCGATGAGCGCATAGATGCCACCGAGTACCAATCCGTTAATAATTTGTTCCAAAAATTGTGCCATAATTCTCTTCTTTGGGTATTGATGCTATAGAGAGTCTCTGGTGCCTCCATCTCTACATCGCTGTGAGGAGAAAACCCGTTTTAAAATTATTCTAATTCAAGTAGTTGTTGATCGGCTGCAACAAATTCTCCATCTTTCACAATTTTCACGTAAGCTGGTTTATTAACCGTATCACCATTTCTATCGAAATAGGTTAACCCTGTAACGCCTGTGTAGCCTTCCTCTGGCGTATCCAAGGATGCCAAATGGTCACGGATAGCTTTTCGATTCTCTGCAATGGATGCTTCCGGATTATAGGTTTTTTCAAGAGCTTCCGCAATCATTCCAACAGCATCATACGTCAATGCAGCCCACGTATCGGGTGCCACTCCGTGAAGTTCCTCAAAATTAGTTGCCATCTGTAGGGCGTTTTCTCCAGCTGCACCAAACGTAAAAGGCGTCGTCAGATGAGCTCCCTCTGCGGAGGCCCCTGCAATTATGAGGAAATCTGGTGAGTCCACACCATCGGCTCCGAAAAACTGTGCCGTGATCCCCGTCTCGCGCGCCTGTTTGATAATCAAACCTGCTTCACTATAGAGCCCAGAGACGAAAATAGCGTCTGGGTTTTTCGACTTAATACTCGTGAGTTGTGCTTTAAAATCGGTATTATCCCGATCGTAGGCTTCCGAAGCGACGAGGTCAAGTCCTATTCTTTCGGCTTCTGCGGCGAATGCGTTTCTTAAACCGCGCCCGTAATCGTCGTTATCAAAAAAGACGGCAACAGATCGCACCTCTGTCAGGATTTCGTCAATATATCGGGCGATGAATTTCCCTTGGAAATCGTCCCGATACAAGTTGCGGAATGTCCAGTCGCTTCCCTCGCAAACGGTCACATTTGTGGAGCCAGGCGACAGCTCGACGATACCAGCCCGTTTGTAAATTGGCTTACCCGCCAACGAGCAGGAACTGTTAAAGTGTCCAACAACTGCAAGGATTTGCAAGTTACTGGCGATGCGTTCTGCTACGAGGCTTGCCTCTGCATCTTTGCCGGCATCATCCTCAAAAACCAGGGCCAACTTCATACCGTTGATTCCACCGGCTTCATTGATTTCTTTCTCTCTGAGCTCGGCACCGCGTTTAATCATCTCACCGAATGCGGCGGCATTACCTGTAAACGGAGCTGCTACAGCAACTTTGAGTTCTCTTTGGGATTCCTGTTTGTCTTTGCTTGCAGGTTGGCATCCCCAAGTGGATATAAGTCCTGCTATCAAGAATATAATAAGCCAATTTCTCATTTTTATATACCCCCTTCAGTATATGGTAGACCCTGTGCGTTATTAACCTGAATTAAGCCATTAAGGTTATCGTAGAACCTGCCTGAAGTCAAGCTTAAATTCCAATTTATCCTCTTTGCCGTTTGGATGGATTATCCGAACTTGAGGTATAACGATTCGAATATCTGTGGCGGCACTCTCAAGTCGATCGAAAATTAGGAAACCGCTCCGTTTCGCGCCAGAGAACAACTTTGCACCTTCAAAGATGTGGTCCTCTATCGCGATCCGTCCCAACTCAAGTGCCTCTGCATCTATATAAGACTGATAGTGACCGTAATATGGATAGTAACCGTGAGCGGTAGGAATGTAAGGGTAAGCTCCCTCCGAGGAGTTACGCTGTGAAAGATTTACGTCGTCATAGAGTGAATCAAAGTAAGCGTTGGATAGATTGGCGTATTGCACACCATTTCCATCAACGAGGATGGCTGTGTCGTCAACTAAGACGCGTCGGTTATCCCGGTTATGGATTGTAATGTCGAACACCGTATAGATAGGTTCAACAGCACCACTCTTCTCAACCAAGAGATAGGGATTCACTCTCGGATCTTCAGTGAGTGCGAACAGTTCTACTTCATCAAACGGTTTAATAGTAACGGCAATTCCATTCTTTTCGACAGTTGCTGCCCCTGTCTCTGGGTTGATCTGTGCGTTAAAACGTCCCGAGATGGGCTCCATATAGACATCGACTGAGGGTTGCGGTACGACAGCACACCCTGCCAATAGCACTCCTATTAAGAGAAGCATACCGATTCTGCCTATAATCTGATACCGGAAGTGGATGCGATCTTTCGTACGGCTCATCAGTCTCATCCTCCTTAGGACTTACGCACTTCCTCTGGAAGTCCCCCTGGTAAGGGGGATTTAGGGGGTTAAATCACTGAAATAACCGACCTGTTGGGTGAAATATATTGCTTCTTTGCGCAATTTGCGTAAATCCCGCTCCTTATACTTATATTTTACATCACGTGCGTTTTATTGTCAAAGGTTTTATAGTAAAACCTACAATTACTTAGACACTGTGGGCGAGGTTACAAACCTCGCCAGCGGGGTGGGACGGAACTGCCACTCTCTGAACTGTCAACTTATTTTTCGACTTTACTATAATTTTCTGGCAGTGGGATTCAGTTCTTCTGTAGGAGGGGGAAATCCGCACGGAAACGCCCAAGGAAAAAAACCCAAGGAAAAACACGCCGATTCTCGACTTCCCACTGGCGCGGTTTGCAACCTCATCCACTGATTATTTCTCCTGATAAGGGCGGTTACTGAGGGAGAACCGATTGCTGATGGAGAACCGACGGCTATTCTAAAATTCCCATTTTAATAATGTGGCGCGATTGTGCCAGACGAGCATCCCCATTCCGGTGCCGATGACTGCCCCCGTCACCACATCTGATGTGTAATGCCGTCCTAAATAGATGCGCGAGAAACTGACGAGTCCAGCACCGATGTAGAGCGGAATTCGTAATTTCGGATACTGATACCCTAAAATCGTTGCAACACTGAACGCAATGGCTGCGTGGCCCGATGGTAAGGCGGGATTCCCCAATGTTTCATCCAATGGTCGTTTTCTGCCCACCAGCCTTTTCATGCCATACGTTATAACCCCAGCACCCATATATGCCGAAGACAGAAGTTTACCGGTTTCCCGATGTGAGTCATTTCCGTACGCCAGAAGGAGGACAGATGCCCCCAAGGCTGTTCGATAGTCTCCAAATTTTGAGATCCCTTCCATCATTGCCCACGTCGGTTGTTGGTGTGGTGGAGCATCATAGATACGATCAAAGAGGGTCTGATCCCATCTTGATAGAAAGTCTTGGGAATTTGCTTCTGATCCTGTTATAATAGTACAGAAAACCAGTGTGCATAGAAGCCGCGATTTAAGAGATTTCACTAAGGTATAACTGGCACACCGATGCTGCGTCATAAAACTTGATCCCGTCTATTGTGTCAAATCCGTATAGTTTTAAGTAGCATGCACGTTCGCGTTACAACACCGAAATGGAGATAATGAGATGCGAATACGCCATGCCGTGGTTGAATACGACCTTGAAGAGGTGGCAGCGATGCTTGGTATCTCACCCGGAGCCCTCAAACAGGCGGTCAGTACTGGGTACCTCCAGTATTACTACCGACTCGGTGAAGGTGAGTATCGGTTCCATGAGGCGAGTCTCCGCGCCAATAAAGACTTGCTTTCGCAGGAGGGGTATCTTACTAAAGTGCTAAGCACGTGTTCATCTTCAGAGACTACCACGGAGCCTGACGCATCGGAAGAGGATCCACCGTCCACGCCATCCGATCCATAACCCGTTCCTGCATCTCCAATTTAATAGGCGTACTATCGGAAGAATTCCAGAGATTGTCTGTTTCTTTATGAATCGAATCGTTGCTGGTCGCTACAAATCCAGAGTATATTCGGTCGATTTTCCATGCGTCCTTTGCCCTTCGAGGCTTGCGCAAATTGGGTAGGCGCGCTGAGGAAGCGCGCCTACGGGAAAATGATTTGAATCCTTATGATCTTCGTTAGTTTGCTTTAAGCTTGCCCCAGGTAGTTGCGAGTTTACCGCGTGCTTCTACTGCTGTGAGCGATGTGCCAAGACCGTTGTTCATAATATCATTGACCTCTTCCTCTGTCAAACCGCGTTTCCAGAGGTTAAAGTCATCCATCAGCCCGGTGAAAGGACGGTTGTCGTCGATGTTAACGCCGACGCGTGCCCCCGAATCCCAATCTCCTACGATAGGCGTGCCAACGCGAGCTGCTTCTTCACCGACATTTTCACCGTTGATGTAAAGCACAGCTAATCCTTCTGATCGGCTGAATGTTCCTGCGTAATGTATCCATTCATTGGCTTTGTTTTCGCCACCTCGTATGTCGAATATCGTTGTGCCACCGGGACTCCGATTGAGCCAACGATAGTTTCCATCGCCGCGTGCTTCGGGGTGTACAAGCCATGTATTATCACCTGCGCGAGCGTTAAAAATCGCCATGTCTGTGACGGATTCAACGTTGATCCACGCGACAAGACTCATGCCTTCGGTAGGGATGTCTTCAGTGTTAACATTAGGACCATCTAAATCCAGAAAACTGCTGGCTGCGAAAAGGGCGGCTTTACCAAACTTCCCATCGTCAGATTGCGTTACCGTCCCATTAATCGCGCCATCGTAGCCATGTCCAGATTTTTCAACGACGGTATCACCATCGAAGTCTTCATAATCGAAATATAGCACTAAATCCGGATCCAGAACCTGGGCGGATGCGGTCTGCATTTCAAATAGCGGGAATTCTGTGGTATGTAGACAGAGCACAGCTATCAGAAGTAAACACACGAGATAAGGGGTTAGTATAAAGTTCTGTCTCATTTTTCGAGATCCTCCTTTAGATGAACTATTCTTCTACTTTTTTCCAACATGTAGCCACTTTGCACTGGTTTTGCCTCACTTTGATGTCTTAAGTCTTCCCCAGGTAGTTGCGAGTTTACCGTGTGCTTCTACAGCAAGAAACGCTTCAACACCATCGTTCATGATGATATTGACTTCTTCCTCTGTCAAGCCACGTTTCCAGACGTTAAGGTCGTCCATCAGTCCGGCGAGGGGGCGGTTGTTGTCAATGTTATAGCCAACACGGGCACCCTGATCCCAGTCTGGTGCAATAGGCGTGCCGATCCGTGCTTTTTCTTCACCGACATTTTTTCCATTGATGTAAAGTATGGCTAACCCATCGGCGCGGCTGAACGTACCAGCGTAATGCTGCCATTGATTCGCCTTGTTATCTCCACCGCGAATGTCAAAGATAGTCGCGCCGCCAGGACTCCGATTGAGCCAACGATAGTTTCCCTCCCCGCGTGCCTCTGGGTGTACAAGCCAAGTGCTATCGCCTGCGCGAGCGTTGAAAACTGCCATATCCGATATGGCTTCAACGTAGATCCACGCGACAATACTCATACCTTCGGTGGGAATGTCTTCAGGCTTAACGTTGGGACCATCTAAATCCAAGAAACTGCCGGCTACGAAGTGGGCGGCTTTCCCGAACTTCCCATCATTGGATTGTGTGACCTTTCCATTAATCGCACCGTCGTAGCCGCGTCCGGATTTTTCAACGACGGTATCACCTTTAAAATCTTCATAATCGAAGTACAGCACCAAATCCGGATCTAAAACATCAGCTGAAAAAACTTCTACCGTAGGCATACAGAGAGTGCCTATCAGAAGTAAGCACGCCAAATAAGGAGTTGGCTTATAAGTCAGTATTGTAAATATCAGGTTCCGTTTCATTTTTTGAGGTCCTCCTTTAGATGAACCATTTCTTCACTGTTTTACAAAACGATTCACGTACGTTAAAGTTTACCACTTTTCCATTCGGGTCTGCAATCGAAAACCAAAAAAATCTTGATTTTAACTTCTCTTTAGGGTAAACTGATTTAGGGAGTGAATAGAAAAAAGTGTCAAAAACAGGATGTTATGAGGGAGTGTACGGTTGCAAAGTGTAGGAATTATTCCAGCACGCTATGCCTCAAGCCGTTTTGAAGGCAAGCCGTTGGCGAGTCTGCTCGGGAAGCCGATGGTGCAGCATGTTTATGAAAGTGCCTGTCGCGCGAAAACATTGGATGAAGTTATTGTCGCTACGGATGACCAACGGATTTATGATGCCGTAATACGCTTCGGTGGAAATGTTCAGATGACCGGTCCATGTGCAACAGGGACTGAACGAGTCGCCGTCGTCGCAGAGCGTTTGACATGCGATGTTGTTGCCAATATCCAAGGGGACGAACCGTTGCTTGAACCTGCACAGATAGACATGATGCTGCAACCCTTTATTGACAGACCGGAGGTACAAGTTTGCACGTTAAAACAGCGGGTTGAAACTGCTGTAGATTATCGAGATGTTAACGTCGTTAAAGTCGTTACAGATCTTCAGGGCGATGCGTTGTATTTCTCGCGTGCTTCTTTGCCTGGAAAGGTCGATGAGGCAGCGTTACATAAGTTCCCAGTGTATCGGCATGTCGGGTTGTACGCTTACCGTCGAGAGCAGCTTCTCGCGTTCACGAGATGGAGCAGTACGCCTTACGAACTCGCGGAGGGGTTAGAACAATTGCGCTTTTTAGAATATGGTGTCCCTATTCATGTCGTTGAGACTGATACGCCACTTATTGGGGTTGATGTTCCTGCCGACTTGGAGCGGGTGAAACAGATCTTGCAGTCTTCATAAGCTTCATAAGGAAATTTTCATGACAAAATATATTTTCGTAACGGGTGGGGTTATCTCAGGCATTGGCAAAGGAATCACGACGGCGTCCCTTGGCAGATTGCTTATCAACCGCGGGTTTAAAGTGATTGTTGTCAAGATCGATCCGTATCTCAATGTGGATGCAGGTGTGATGAACCCATTCCAACATGGCGAGGTTTTCGTCACCCATGATGGCGCAGAAACCGATCTGGATATAGGGAACTATGAACGGTTTCTCGGCATCGACCTGAATAAGTATTCTAACTTCACTACGGGTTCTGTCTATAGTGAAGTGATTGCGAAGGAGCGACGCGGGGACTACCTCGGTCAAACCGTGCAGCTGATCCCACATATTACTGATGAAATCAAAGGCCGTATTTATCAAATTGGGAAGGATAACGAAGCCGAAATCGTCATTACGGAGATAGGCGGAACGATTGGTGACTTTGAGATGCCGCCTTTCGTTGAAGCCATCCGCCAGATGGCTGTTGAAGTCGGGCGCGAGAATACAATGTTCCTTCATGTTTCTCTCATTTATACCTTACCTAATGGCGAAAGTAAGAGCAAACCGACACAGCATAGCATCCGTAAACTTCAAGAGTTGGGGGTCCAGCCAGATTTGTTGTTGTGTCGTAGTAGCGAGTCGCTGGATGAGGCATTTCGCCAGAAAATCGCGCTCCTCTGTGGTATTAGTGAAAATTATATTTTTGAGGGGTTAGACACAAAATGCGTAGATGAAATCCCCCTTAATTTTGAGAGACAAGGCATGGGGCATCTCGTTTTAAAAAGACTTGGACTTGAAGCACGCCCACCGATGGATGCCGAATGGGGCGCAATGGTTGAAAAACTCAAAAATCCGAAGCAGAAAGCTCGAATCGCTATTGTTGGAAAATACACAACCGGCAGCGACGCGTATATTAGTGTACAGGAAGCACTCAAGCATGGCGGGATTGCTAACGAAGCCGCTGTTGAAATTGAGTGGATAGAAGCGGAATCGCTTACAGAACATCCGGACCTTGAGAGTGTTTTTCAGAACGCCGACGGGATACTGGTTCCAGGCGGGTTCGGCTATCGTGGGATTGAAGGGATGCTGGTGGCTGCGCGATACGCCCGTGAAAATAAGATACCGTATTTGGGATTATGCCTTGGAATGCAGTGTTTGGTGATTGAGTTTGCTCGACACGTTGCGAAACTAAAAAATGCAAACAGCACGGAAGTAGATGAAGGAACGCCTTACCCTATTATAGATTTAATGCATGACCAGCGCGCGGTAGCTGACTTCGGCGCAACAATGCGACTTGGGCATTATCCGTGTGTCCTCAAAGAGAATACCAAAAGTTATATCGCCTATCAACAACCTATTATCGTAGAGCGCCACCGTCACCGTTATGAATTGAATAACCAACATCGATCGCAATTAGAATCGGCGGGTCTCTGTTTTAGTGGACTGTCGCCGGATGAGAGCCTTGTCGAAATTGCTGAGGTAACCGAGCATCCGTGGATGGTAGGTTCACAATTTCACCCCGAATTTCAATCCAAACCGCTTGCGCCACATCCGCTTTTCCGGGATTTTATCGCGGCGGTACTCTCCCACCAATGCAAAGTTAATCATCCTGAAGAGGAATAAGGCAATGAAAAATACTGCTACAGTACACTCCCGCGCCTGGTACGGAGACGAGGAACTGACGCTGAATTTTCCGACCGGCTGGGAAGTAGAGGTATTGGGTCCGAAGGAGGCTCCTGCGCTTTCTGATGCCCAAATTGAACGAGCGTTTGCCGAACCAATCGGTACACCCCGAATTTCGGAACTGGCGAAAGGCAAGAAGAGTGCCGCTATTGTTGTCGATGACTTGAGCCGTCCGACGCCTGCTGCGACAGTTATTCCATTTCTCCTGCGTGAGTTAGCTACGGCAGGTGTCCCGAAATCCGAGATCCGATTTGTTGTCGGCGGCGGGTCGCATCGCCCTCTCACTGCTGAAGAGGTGGCGAAGAAGATAGGGACGGATGTTGCCGCTGCGTATGAAGCGACGAGCCACGACTTTATGAGTGGCGATTTGCGCGCATTAGGAAGTCTCGATAACGGCATGCCGATCTATCTCAATCATGTTGTTGCAGATGCGGATTTCAAGATTTGTTTGGGTGGCATCTATCCACACGGCTCTGTCGGTTTCGGCGGTGGTGCGAAGTTGGTTGTACCGGGGATTGCCGGTTTCGCGACGATGTTCTATTTCCATTCGTTTTCCCCGAGTCGTGGTCATGCTGTGATTGAAAGACGGGGCAGTGAACCCGATCATCGCGATTTCTCCGAAGCCGTAGCAGGTGTACTCGGTCTTGATGTGATCGCTAACGTCGTGCTTAATAGCCGTCGAGAAATCTGTGGGCTGTTTGTCGGTGATTTTGTGCAGGCGCATCGTAAGGGAGCGTATTTCGCCTTAGACACTTACAGCACGGTGATACCGGAAGCGAGTCGAAAAGAGACGGATCTCGTTGTGCTTAACTGCTATCCACTTGACAGCGACCCGATTCAAACGGGCAAGGCTTTGTGGGCAGTTTCTCATTTTGAGAAGGCGTATCGGATGGCACTCAACCCCGCAAGTGACGGTATCTGCTACCATGGGTTGTTCGATCAGGTTGATTATGTCCGCTTCGTTCAGGAGAGAGCGGAAAGGACAGAATCTAAACTGCCTACGCCACAACTCGGAACTCAAGATCAACTTCATGTCTGGTCGGAACACTTTTTGGTAGACGATTTTTACAAAAAGCATCCGGGCGCGCTCCTCTTCCGAGATCTGGAGAAGTTGATTGCATTGTTTGCAGAAAAACTCCCGGCACGAGCGAAGGTCGCTGTTCTACCATCTGCCGGGATTCAGGTGCTGGCACCGGAGATATAAAGGTAGATGCTTAAAGAAAGCACGACTGTAAAATCCTTCCTCCAGAACATCAATACCTTCCTGGGTAAGATTGAGACCGGTTTGCTGTGTCTTGTTATCGCAATGATGTTAGGACTCGCGGTCCTCAAAATCGTCATGCGCTATGTGTTCAGCGCGAGTCTATTGTGGAGCGATATAATGCTTCAGCACCTAACCCTTTGGCTCTGTCTCTTGGGTGCTGCACTGGCTACTTGCGAAAGAAAGCACATCAGCATTGATGTGCTTAGCCGGGTATTGTCCGAAAATATCACGCGCTGGAGCAATCTTGTTGTCGATTGCCTCGCTTTGATTATCGTTGGGATTTTAGCCTATTATGGCTTTATCTTTCTACATGATGAACAATTGAGCGATGCTGTATTAATTGGAAGTGTTCCTCTATGGTGGGCAAAGGCTATTATCCCCTACGGTTTTGTCCTCATCGGCATCCATATGCTCCTTCAGATTGGCATTCATTTAATGGGTGGTGAACATACTTCAAGTACTGTCGAAGGAGAATCGGACTGATGGGCTTAATAATCGGCATTGGATTGGTCGGATTCGCTCTTTTCGGCGGTGCACTTTTCGTCTTACTTGGTGGGGCTTCGATTATCGGATACGCTATGGCGGGCGAACCGATTTCAACGATCTTGATCGATTTCAATCGGCTCACACGGAACTCGACGATTCTGGTTATCCCGCTCTTCACTTTTGCGGGGTATATAGTCGCTGAAGGGAAGGCACCACAACGGTTGGTTGCGTTTGCGCGAGCGAGCGTTGGTTGGCTACCGGGTGGTATTGCTGTCGTCGTGCTCTTTACCTGTGCGTTCTTTACAACTTTCACAGGGGCATCCGGCATAACGATTATCGCTCTCGGTGGATTGCTCTATCCGATTCTGCGGCAGACGTATGATGAAAGGTTTTCGCTCGGCTTGGTGACGGCTTCTGGAAGTATAGGGTTATTGTTTCCTCCGAGTGTCCCACTTATCCTTTACGCGATCATCGCCCAAGTCCGTATTGACAGAATGTTTCTTGCGGGTATTATCCCTGGAATCCTAATTCTCGCTATACTGAGTTTCTACAGTTGCGGATGGAGTCTCTTCAAGCGGACCGAGACAACCCCCTTTGATTGGACAATTTTCTTGCGAACGCTCTGGGAAGCGAAGTGGGAACTGCTGCTGCCGTTTATTGTGTTAGGGGGTATCTTATCCGGTATTGTTACGCTGGACGAAGCGGCTGCGTTAACAGCTATCTATGCCTTTATCGTGGAGGTTGTCATCCACCGTTCCATTTCATTGAGAGTGTTGCCGCGTATCGTCAAGGAAAGTACGTTGCTTGTAGGTGCAATCCTCATCATCCTTGGTATCGCTTTAGGATTGACAAACTACCTCATCACGCTTGATGTACCTACGGTTGTCCTTGATTGGATTCAGTCAACAACGGAAAGCCGCATCATCACACTTATTGGGCTCAATATTTTCCTACTGATTGTTGGGTGTCTGATGGACATCTTTTCGGCGGTGATTATCGTTGTGCCGTTGTTGCTCCCTATTGCTGAACAATTTGGTATTGACAAGGCACATCTCGGCATTATTGTCTTAACGAACCTTGAAATTGGCTATTTGACACCACCTGTCGGGATGAATCTATTCATCTCAAGCATGAAGTTTGATCGGTCTGTCCTGCTGCTTTACCGCTCTGTGCTATTGTTCATTGCATTGCTGCTGGTAGCACTTGTATTGGTGACGTATGTTCCAGAGTTGAGTCTGTGGCTACCGAAAGCTCTTGGGAAAACATCGCAACCACTTTTCTGAACCATCCCTTCTTCCACAAGCAAGATTTCAGTGTCCTTCAATAGCGTCTTGCACACGAGTTATAGTAAAGTCCACAATTCCTTGAACATCAGGGATGGGCGAGGTTACAAACCTCGCCAGCGGTGGAGTGGGGTTGGTGCCTCCTGAGATGTCTACATATTTTCGGGCTTTACTATAAAACGCAAGTTGCCCCCTATTTGACATAGCACCCCTACGGGGTGCGGTGGATCTGAATATACCGTTTTCTATAGATATATCACCCCTACGGGGTGGGAAAGTGCCTGAAAACCCTTCTTGAACTGTCCCAAACTTCTTAGTAGCAACTTGGGTTATAAAATAAAAAGTCTGGCGATAGAAATCGCCAGACTTAGAAATTAGAAATACAGTTTGCCCAACTGCGCTGTTATCGGGTAGTCTTTAGGTCACCCCATGTAACAGCCAATTTCCCCGCAGCTTCGACATCCAAACTGACATCCATCAATTCATTAATCTCATTTTCGTCTAACACACGTTGCCAAAATGAGATTTCGTCGATGATCCCCTCTGCACCGTTCGTGATTGGGACATATTGGATTGTTTCCCAACCGAATCTCGGTTTTTCGTGAAGTGCGGGGAAACCACCGGTAATGTTACGGCTGGTCGCTGCCTCTTTACCGTCGATGTAGACGAACGGGGCATCACCTGCGAAGTCCCAGGTGACAGCACAATGGAACCATTCGTCTTTTTTTATGACGCCTGCGGGGTCGAATTCAATGTCTTGCCAGTCAGCATCATCTGCGGCTTCAAAATAGAAACCGAAATCTTCGGGATTGATATCGGCGTGCTTGGCACCCTTAGAGACGAAAAAGTAGATGCCTCCGAGACTGGCATCAAAAATGCGATAATCCTCGCCATCCTTGCCATCCCAATCCGGTTTGAACCAGAACAGCAGACTCCCTGCCTCTGTGATAACGTTGGGCACTTCCATGAAAGCTTCTGCACCTCTGAGTGAAATTCCAGCAGCATATTTGCCCTCGCCTGCGACCCATTTTGCTGCGCCGCTGAACGCTCCATCGTTTCCATTGCCGGTGCCGTCAACAGCGTTGTTTCCACTGCCTTCGCCAATCCACAGCAGCAGATCCTTATCGTCCGGGATTCCGGCGAATGCAGAAGTGATAACAAATATACTAATAAGTAGAACCAGGTAAACCTGTCTCATAACTTTTTGCCTCCCAATGTTAGATTTTGAGAGGATTTTAGCAGAAATCATAAATTAAATCAACTGCTTTTCTGGGACGGTGTGGTTTCCTGTTCAGGGGATGCCTCTGGTGCAACCTTCTGTGTCGATTTCACAGCGGAAGCCACGTGTAGTAGTCGTTTTGGAACTGGTTGTGGTTGCGGTGATACTGGACTTAATTTCGGACGGGGCCGGAACTGTGGAAGCGGTTCCGGTGGTTCGTAAATCGTATGTATTGGGCGTTGGCCTATTGAATGCCCAAGGACATATTCTCTGCTTTCAACAGGTTGCTCTTTCATACAATCATATCTCCCATCTGTTGGTTCAACTTTTCTTGAACTTTCTGGCGGTGTCTACGCGTCAAAAGAAAATCGTCTTTTAGCATTTGCGAACCCACCAATAACCATTCTCGGTACTGTTCAAATGTGGTTTTAAATTGTTCTAATGGGAAGTCCGGGTTGGCTTCCATTTCGTAGATAAACCGCTCCATATTGAGGCGTAAACTCTTGAAATACTGTGCATCGTGACTCAAATCTGCGACGCGGTCCGAAATCTTAAGAATGACATGCAGAAGTGCTAAAAATGCAGCACATCCTGCGATGAGTAGCCACGTTACTTTTCCTGCTGGTGTACCCCATGCCATCCATCCGACCATGACTGAGGCGATAGTGGTGAGAGTCACTGTGCTTTTGATGGCTCCATCTACGGGTCTCCACTTTTGCAGTGCTGAGGTCATGAGGCTTTCGGTGTAAGCAACGCGGTAGAAGGTTTCAAGTGCTGTCTGCCAGAGAAGATCTTTCTGGTAGTCTGCGGCTGTCCTGTCCATTATATGGATCTCCTTTCGGGAATGCATTCCGTTACGGTAGTAGGTGCCTTATGTGCAATCACATAGGGCTAATATGTTGTTAGGTAACGAAAGAATTGGGAATTCGGTAACAGATTTTTTCTTTTACGGAGTGGGAGGAGAAATTGAGGGAGGAATAGCTTCTACCGATTCGCAGTTACACACGGTGATGCTTCAGCAGTTCCCAGTTCGGAGCAAAACCGATACCGGGTCGAGACGGAACTGTAACATGTCCGTCAGATTCTAAAACCATCGTTGGGAGAAACATTTCACCGCGTAATGGGTCAACGGCGGGTGGGTAATACTCTAACATCAAACCGTTGTCTCGGCTTGCAGCGATATGGATTTGTAATTCTTGTGCCCCGTGCGGAGCAATTAACTTTTCGGCTGTCAATGCTTCTTCTACTACCTGCAATGCTGGCTCATAGCCGGGAAGGATGGCGACATCCAGATTGAAAACGTCCGCGCCTTCACAATCAATGAGCGTTTGGAAATAGTGTAAACCGTATCCGTTTTCCCCAGTGGCAATTTGTATTCCATAATCTTGTGCGATTTCGCGCAGTGCTTTGTGTCCTCTGTAATCGTGGCTGTGGATTGGCTCTTCAAACCAGAAAATGTCGTTTGCCTGCAGTACCGGAAGGCATTCGCACGCCTTTTCAACTGACCATGCACAATTCGCGTCCACCATTAGGATTGTATCAGGACCGACAGTTTCGCGGACTGCCTCGATCCGTTTGATATCTGTTTCAAGTCCGGCATCTGGATCTCCAATCTTCATCTTGACTGCGGTGGCATTGAATGCGTTTATGTTACGCGCCATCTCTTCGCGAAGTTCATCAAATCCCTTACCTCTACCGTAATAGCCACCCGCAATGTATGTGCGGATACGTTCTTGTGTGCCACCAAGTAAGGCGTGAACGGATTTTCCTTCTATCTTTCCGTGGATATCCCAGCACGCTTGGTTTATCGCTGCCAAAACCTGCGTATGATAGCCGCCAGGTCCGTAGATTTTGTAGTTCTCGGCTAACCGAGAGACATAAGCGGTATCCGTTACATCGCGCCCGATCAAGGTGGGACGGAACAGATCTACAAACATTGGAAACAAGTGGAGGGGACGGGTCGCAGCGGTTCCACCGTTGAAGCCGTATCCGACCAACACATCATTTCCATTTTGAGCGGTAACTTTTACCAGATGGAGTCTACCTTTATCGTAGACATGCATCCCGTTCCAAATCGGTGGCTTGTCCCATTCGTAAAGTTCGCTTTCAACGGCAACGATTTTGAAAGAATGTGGCGGCATCATTTTCATCCTAACGCGGATCGGTAAAAAAAATTAACCGAATTCTATTATATTTCGTCCAAGTGATAATTTGGACTCAAAAATGCTGATTTTGAGCCAACGGATATATACATTTTCTCGCTGTTTTGGGTTCTAATTATATGCCATTTTCGGCGGTTTGTCAAAAGTAATCGTAGAACCTACCGTAGATTTTTTGTTTCTTATTATTCAGTTCTTTCATATTGTTGATTCATTTATTTAAGTCATTTTTCATGAATTCAGTCTAAGAATTCATGTCATATTTGTACCGAGCGCGCATTTTTTACGTTAAATTCCTGTAAATTGGAAGTGTTTAAAGGAGTTTGGAATGTCGAAATTGACAAGGGAAAGTGTCGTAAAATTGGTAAATGTGAGAAGGACTGCCCTCTACAATGCAATGGGATGTCGGCACGGTAGCGTTCACTATAGAACTCCACGGTCGAAAAGTCATCAACGCGGTGGCGTTGCAACGCTTCTATGGTATGCTATCAATTCGCTTCCCAGACGAAAATAACGGAAAGAGGCGAGGTGTTTTTGCTTGGGTGTTTCCCACAGGAAATCTCGCTAACAAGTGGCGCAGTGGGTTTGTCAATTCAGTGTTTCAATCCATTCACTGAGCACCCGTGCCATCTCTACGAAAACATCTTCTTCCGTTTTACGGCGTTTGAGCACTTTGAACCCGTGGTCGGCTGTGTCCAGCAGATGTAAGGTCGCCTTGTCGCCGAGGTTTTCGCAGACTGGAACCAACAGGTCGAGGACCGCCAATTTGTCGCGGGTGCCGGACAGGAACAGCATCGGCACAGTAACATCATCGAGGTGCTCGGCGCGTTCTGTTCCCTCTTTTCCAGAAGGGTGTAGCGGGAACGCGAAGAATATGAGACCTCGGACGTGTTCGATCGGTGCTTCTGCTGCCGTGAGTGAAGACATACGTGCGCTATAGGAGTGCCCTCCAACGAGAATTGATAAATCACCGGCAGCCGCGTGTGCAGCTGCAACAGCAGATCGCACGGTTGCCAGAGCCACTGCCTGTGATTCCCTACCCCCGCCGCCACGTTCCATGTAAGGAAACTGATAACGGAATGTAGCGATTCCTATATCTGCTAACCGTTCGGCGATCGTCTGGAGCGTTGAATGTCTCATAGTCGTACTCGCGCCGTGGCCGAGCACCAACAGCCATTTCGCGTCGTCTGGACGTATCAGTATTGAGGAGACCTCGCCTTTTTCTGCCGTCGCGATGAATTTCGATTCAATTGCTTCGTAGTTCATTTTTACCTCTGCGGTTTTTTATAAGAGTCGCGAGCACAGCTCGCTCCTACATTGGATTCTATATTAAGCACCGCTGCACGATGTCTCGATAGGTCTCTAATTCCGCAATCTCCAATTCTTTTACCTTTGCGAGATCGTCCCATCGTCGTAAGGTGAGGGCATCCCGATAATGCGGGATTTGTTCAAATGCCGCTCGTTCCTCGTCCGACATGATACCCCCTTGGACTTTGAGGCTCCTTTTTGACGCATCGGATAATCCGTCATAGTAAGATGCATCGGTTGCACACAAATACCTTTTCGCTGGGACGTGCAACCTGATCGGTGTTGTAACCACTTCCGGGAAAAACGGTTCCAGATACTGCGCGCCGATCTCCTCGTGATTCAAATCTATGTCCAAGAAAGCTTTATCGGTATTATGTTCATCTAAGATAATATGCCCGATGTCGTGGAGTAATGCACCGGTAGTCAGCGTGGAGCTGGCATCGTTCTGCTGCGCGAGAGCGGCGCATTGGAGCGCGTGCTCTAACTGCGTCACGGCTTCATCGTAAAACGACTGCCCACGTTTTTCCATGTAGCTGAACAGTGTATCAACCTTGTGTTGAGCGGTCGCACCCGTCATTTCCTGCGCGAGGCTTGGATCAATGTAATTATGCATGGTTTATCACTTTTCCTTGAAAATGTGCGATTTTACTAATTTGCGTGTCTCGGTTTGAGCCGTCTGTTGCGTATTGCGAGAAAGCCTGCCGTTTATCTGCGTAATACTGTTCACGCCAGTCGCCTTGGGAGTTGGCGTTGTAAGTAAGATAGATAATTCGTCTCGGTTGGTTTGAACGGTTTGTAGGGCTCTTGTGCGGGATGTAAGAACCAAAGAGAAGTATATCCCCCGGATCTGTCGGCACGGCGACCCACTCCATCGTCAAAGCGGTTTCGGGGGCGACGCATCCCTTTTCGTCCAGTGCGATGAACCCTTCTTGGTGTCTACCGGATGCAAAATAGAGACAGCCGCTTTCGGGTGTCGCCGAATCCACCGAGATTAGACAGGTGATATGGTAGTTGACGAACTCGTAAGCGGGCGCGTCCTGATGCGCCGTGTAACCACCGCCGCCGGGGTACTTGTAGTTAATTTTCTCTTTGTAGAGGACTGCTGGTTCTTCCATCAACTCGGAAACGACATCTAACACTTTGCCGCCCGTCACAGTGTCTTTCATACCGGTGTGGTATGGCACAAAATTTTCTGAACGAGAGAGTCGCGCACCATCTGGTGTAGATTCATAGTGATGCATCCACTTGTCGGGTGTCGATTCCCATCCCGAAATTTCAGAGGCCCATCCCTGTAAATCGTTCACCTCTGCGGCGGAGAAAAAGGTGGGGATTTTGAGGTAACCGTTGTTTTTCCAGTCTTTCTGAAGCACTGGATTAAGGTGAGACATAATCCTTGTCCTTGGAGTTAATCTTCTTGCGTGCAAGTGTAGCGTATAGCGGATCTTTTGTCAAATTTTAAGGGACATGGTGGGGAGCCGTACGATTGGAAACCGGGGTCCCCACCGGTTACTGGGAAGATGCCTTGCCTTTTAATCTTGACTGGTACGCTTCGCACTAAATTGTATCGCGTTGGTAGCGTCTGCTATTTCCATCCGATAGTCCCATCCACCTTTATAGTCCCCAGACTGGATCGTTAAGGTGTTCCAGCCAGTTTTCAAAGGTAATTCAAAGTGAGCCCATCCGCGAAACAGATGTGAACCCAGGGTGGACGCTGCGGCAATTTCAACACCATTAAGAAAGAGTTTTCCCAGATTACACCCCCACCCAATCTGTGCAAACACACGCCGCGCATCGGGACTCTTGATATAAGACATGCCATAGCCGAATGCCCACTCAGGATTCCCAAAGGCATCGTCTAAGTTAATCCGTTCCGATTCAGAGACGTGTTCTTGCCAAGCGATTTCTCCTGTTTGTCCTTGATAGATTTTATCAGTTTCGGATTCCGGTAACGGTGTTGTAAGGAAATTTGGCGGCACTTCGTTCGTATTCGTAGGTGCTTCTGTCACACCGAGGCCAAAGGGACCGAGAAGCATCCAATTTTTGAGCACGTGCATATCCGATCTGTCAATCGGATGAAACAGGTTCCTACCGCTCCTCAATTGTTCCCCACCATACGCAATCGAGTAGTCGTAGGTCGGGAGTGGTATTAAGGCATCAGATGGGACTGTAAGGGCAACAGTGCCTTTTGTCGTTTGTCCCGGTTTCACTTGAAAAGTTAACCGGTGTGGTGAAATCTGCCAATTCTCACTTGGATGGAAAGCGATTTCGACCTCTAACTGTTTTTCGAGAGTATTTTCGAGCGAGATTTCGAGATTTCCGTTGGAAAGAGGTTGAGTGTTATCAATGTTAAAGTGAGGCTTAAAAGTGAGTAGATTCGCGAGACTCTCTTTGAAGGTTGCGGTTGAGATGTCTGCGGGGTAAATGTTCCCCGGCTTGACGATCGCGACATCGACATTTTCACTATCTACGGTTACAATACTATAATGATCAAAGGCACCGGCTTCAGGTGCTTCTTGTGGGGTCAATCCACCACCTGTTGCACTCAGGACAAAGTAACGGTGGTCGTTGCGGGTATGCAAGGTTAAATTATGGTAGTGTCCAGCGAAGACGGTGTACGCTCGGTCTCCGAGGGCTTCTTCAATCTGTTCCCAACCCGAGTTTTCGTACAACCATACAGGTCTGTGCAACATGACAAATGTATGCCGGACATCCGGATGTTGTGCCAATTCATCTTTCACATACTGAGTCTGTGCTTCTCCAAACCAGCCTTTCTCCCAGTCCCACTCCTCTGCCTGTAGAGGATGATGCCATTCCTCGGTATTCAGCATTATAAATAGACAATTTTTATATCTAAACGCCGAATAGGTACGTCCGAGGTGTTCTTGCCAATATTGGTACATCACTGGATTGGTAATGTCGTGGTTGCCGGGTAAGGACAGAAATGGAACGATTAAATCGGATTCGTGTTGCCAGAATTCTTTCCATTCCGCTGCGAGTTGTTCAGGGTCTCTTGTGTCTCCTTGGATCAAGTCCCCAACCATGATGGCGAAATCGGGTTTTAGGACGTTGATTTCGTCTATGGCGCGGTCGAACACTGGCCACTTATCTAAGCCACCTCCCGTTTTATCTCCGATAATAGCGAAACTGAACTTATCTGGATCGTCCGAGAATGGACGTTCAACGATAGGCATTCGTTCTGGGAAATTGGGTGTTTGAGCAATGACTGTGGCAATTAATGCAAGGCATATAGCAGGAATCACCACAATTTTCAGTAAGTGCGCGGACTTGGGCATGTCATTCTCCTTAGGCACGTAAGTTGTGAAAGCATATTCCTTGAAGATATTCTACTTCTGTATGAGTGTAGCACCTCTAACACTTGTTGTCAAATTTTAGCGAGGTGATGTGGTTTCGACATCGCACCTGAATCTTCCATCGTCACTTTTCAATCGGATTCTGTAATGGGTATGACATCGCATTCAACTTCATCTGCCATACCCGGGTAGGTTTCACCACGAATCCACATGGGCGGTCGTTTTTTATTTACAGCCTCAGGACGTGTCCATTCTGCTTTGGCACTGATATAATGTGCTATGTTTGCACGTCTGAAACGTAGACTGTGGTTATCAGTGCTTTTATGGAGGATTTGGCTATTAAACCAGATGACCGCTCCAGCAGGGACTGCTACCGCAACCCCATCTTCATCAGTAACACCTTGTGCCTGCCTAAACTCTCCTTGTTGTGGACCTTCAAGTTCCTTGTGTTCATGAACTTCATGCTTATGGCTGCCCGGGATAACGTATAGACACCCGTTTTCTTTATCTGCTGCATCAATTGCGGTCCATGTTGCGACTGTCGTTCCGGTTTTAAACTGGTGGTTAAAATACCATTTATCTTGGTGCCACGGGAAACCTAAGCCGATTTTTGGAGGCTTCCAAATATAGAGATTGTTGAGACCGAGGATATCTGGACCGAGTATGTCAACGACGGGGTCGGTTAGACGGGAATCGCGGGTACGCGCAAGGAATTCAGGACAATTACAACTTACATATTGGATATTGTGTATCGCGTAGATACCTTGTTCTTTAACTTTACCGTCTCTGACTAAAGCGTTTTGAAAGATATGATAGTCTGGGAAGGGTCGTTTTCCATCAACAATGTCATCAGCGATTTGACCTAACAAGTCGTTCTCTTCTTCGGTAAAAACGTCGTAACGTACAAAGTATCCGTTCTCGTCCCAAGAGGATCGTTCTTCAGGAATCAAGCTAAACTTCCGTTCCTCGGATGTTATACTTCTGCTCATCAATCCTCCTATTCATAAATTTTATATCGTATTATTTTATTGCGACGGAATGCGCCAATGATTTGCAAAAATCGTACTATATTGGCATAAAGGGGCAGGAGAATAAAATCAAATTGCGGGGGAATTTATAAAATCGAGATTCTGATGCATGTAAGTAGCGTCTGTAGTTACCACAGGCAACTACAGACGTTGATACGTTAAATCGAAAAGTTGCCGACAAAGACGTTGTTCTCTATTCCGCTTTGCTGCCACGTCACCGGGAGGTGTGTGTCTTTATAGCGATAGACTTCAGATTTGCCAACAATGGCGTTCTGAATCGTTGTCAGCGGTTTGTACCAGACTTGATGTGGTTGTGTGCATCCGGCACACGGATAACGATTGGCAGATAGTTTAAGAACTTCGCCAACGGTTACATCGTATCTGGTCCCTTCTTTCGTGAATTCAATAGAAGCGGTTTGTGTCGCGACGACTCCGCCCAAGACATCAGCGTATTTCGTAGTAAGCATATCGCTAAGCGCGGCACGCTGTTCCGGTGTAGTGCTCGGATCCATATACAACACGCTCTTGCGAGTCTTGGTATCGATTGCCAAGTTGCTTTTCCCGCTGATGACGGCAACGACGGTTAAGTTCTCCAGCGAAACGTCGTTCCAACTTCCACTCTGAATATTCCAGACTGCGGTTGCCTCTCTGCCACCTTCCACATATTCGGCACCAAAGTGGCATGCCCCGACATAAACACTCGCAGAACGGGCTTCAATGTATTCGCCTTGCACGGTCGGTGATTCAGTCGCAAAAGCGAAACCCGCTATAAAGGTCAGCGCGAGTATTGTCAAAACAAAGATATTTCTCATCTTGATTTCTCCCTTTTTTTTTGGGGATTTACCTTACTAAACGCGATAGTAACACTATATCCATTTAACCTTAACCTAAATTATACCTTAAAGTTAATTAAAAAACCAACTTTTTTATAATTGTTCATTTACCCCATTTTTTATAGGAGGTTGTGTTGAAAGGGTATTGATAGAAAATGTATATGAAAGTCAGGGGGTTGCGGTAAAATACCTCCTTACAAGAAACCAACGAAGACCTATAACGGCTATTCTCTAACCTTTTTAAAAATGGGAGTAAATGAATTGAGGCAATTTTTAAGTTGTAATAAGACGAATTATTTGTTATAATGTTTTATAATGTTTAATCGTTATAAAACATTATAGGAGATTCCACTATGAACACCAAACCCGAGTATCTTACAATTAAAGATGCCGCTGAATTATTAGGTGTAACCCCAACAACCCTTCGTAATTGGGATAAATCGAAAAAACTGGTTGCTTATCGCAACCCTATAAACGGTTATCGGTTATACACTGTTGAGGATGTCACGAAAATCTTGCGTGATAGAGGCGAAAGTGATCAGGCATATAGATTGGACGTTTTTTCAAATCAAACCGATGCCCAAACGCTTTTATTTCCAGACTTATTCTCCCAATCAGAGCCAAAACAGGACACTCGTACGCTCAGGTTGTTAGTCAGACAAATGAGCAAAGCTTTTCGTGATTCAATGGGAGGAGGTTTGCTCGAACGTTTTGAAGAAATATCAAAGATACTATACTGCAAACTTTATGATGAGCGACAATGCAAAGCCAAGAATAACTACGCGAGGCAGTTCTATTTTTCAGCTGACGCGCCTTTAGATACAACCTACCAAAGAATCGCGACCCTTTATGAAAAGGCTATAAGTCTTTTACCCAATGTCTGTACAAATTCTCAGCGTAAACTCAGTAAAGATAAGAAAGCAGTTGTCCGAATCGTTGAACTTCTACACTCGGTGAGCTTGAGCAATATCCGCGCAGATATAAAAGGGACAGTATATGAAGAGTTAGTTCGGAATACATTTGAAAAGTCAGATAATCAACAGTTTTTTACACCACGACAAGTCGTGGAGTTTTTGGTGAGTTTCGTCAATCCTCAATTGGGTCAAACTTTGTGTGACCCTGCCTGTGGCAGTGGTGGTTTTCTAATAGAAGCCTCAAAGCATATCGGACATGTTTTATCTTCACAAGGAGAAGAGAAATTTCCCGTAAACCGAATTGTTCAATATTTATCGAACCATATTATCGGTTTAGAGATTGACAGACGAATGGCGTGGGTTGCACAAATGAATCTCATTATGCACGGTGATGGACACGGTAACATTCATCACTTGGATGGCAACGGTTCTCTTGGTTTTTCAGATAACCTGAACCATCTCGTTAAGCCGAATGGTTTAGATATTATTTTGACAAATCCGCCATTCGGCAGTGATCTCTCAGATAAAGCAGATATCTCCAGATATCAATTAGGTGAAGGAAAATCTTCTCGACGCAGAGGAATTCTTTTTATCGAGCGGTGTATATATTGGTTGAAACCGGGTGGACGTTTAGGAGTTATTATTGAAGACAGCGTATTAAATGGGGCATCAAATGAAGATGTGCGACGATTTGTTTTTGAACACTGTATTGTAGAAGCAGTGATTAGTTTGCCCGATGTTACGTTCATGCCGTATTCAAGTTCAAAAACATCAATACTATTCTTACGGAAAAAAGACGATAATCAAGAATTGCAATCTCATATTTTTATGGCAAACGTGGAACAGATAGGACGAAAACAAAATGGTGACCCACTTTATACTGGACAATTAGCAAAAGACGGTTCCCGTGAACTCTTGAGCGAATTACCGGATGTTGTCAATGCTTGGCAAACCTATACCATACGTGGCAATCAAGCGATCACACACTTATCACCGAAAATATTTGCCTGTTCTCCTGAAAGGTTTATTGATGGCGTTGGGACACGACTCGATGTTCAATTTCATCACCCTTCTCGTACAACAGCCGAAAACACGTTAAATCGTTCGGTTTATCCAACTCCTAAACTTGCGGAACTGATTGTTGTACGCAATAAGATGGTAATACCGTCAACTCAAGACCCTGACGAGATTTGGCAATATATAGGATTAGCAAACATCGTTACAGCAACGGGCGAATACAATGTATCTAATGTTCTTGGCAGTCAACTTAAGAGCGGAGTTCGCCGTTTTCACCCCAGAGATATTCTTTTTTCAAAGCTACGCCCCGAACTCCGTAAATGCGTTTTAGTTCGGGACGATGAAGATGAGGGTTATGTCTCATCGGAGTGTCTTGTTTTTTGCACATTAGAAGACGCTTTTAATGACCCTCTACTAGAAAACATAGCGTCCCAAAGAAAATCACTAACGCGGTACCAAGTCGATAGGGAATATCTGGCATTCATACTTCGTAGTGATATTATATTCGGACAACTGGTCTATCAGATCACAGGTAGCGGACGTCCGAGAGTTAATCAATCTGCGATACTTGGATTAAGAATTCCATTGCCACCATTATCCGTGCAACGCGAAATTGTTGAGGCGTATAAAATGGCTTGGAAACATCACCTTGAGTGTCGAATTCGAAGTGAAACCGCATTACGAGAGGGAAACGAAACCTTAGAAGCAGCTTATCATCACGCAAGCGATAGACTTTGCCCAATGCCGAAGAAAATTGTGTAGAATTTTCGGAGAGTTCGTGACTAATTTTCTTTGTCTTTATTACCTAAACGATTTCTAGGTGAATGTTCATCAACTTTTTTAAGGAAATCCTCGAACAGGCGTACTGTATCACTTAGGTTTTCAGCATTTCGTCTTGTGCGATGAACAATACGCCAAAGTTTTCCATAGTTGCCCGGATCAGGCACGAAATTCTTCTTTTTCTCGCTGTAGACGAGTACTTTTTCCCCTTCAATCTTTCCCTTCGTTATTTCTAATCGGACATCGCGCTCTGTAGCTATTTCACCCGCTGACAGAATTACACCAGCAAAAATGTGAGGGAATTCGCCAATAATTTTTTCATCTTGTTCTAAGTCTGTCCACTCCCAACCGATTAACAAAAGCATATCTTTGTCAGCATCAATCAACCCGGTTGGTGTACTGAACCGTGCAGCTTGCTCATCTGATTCAGCATCAACAGCCTTCATCTCAATTCTAAGCAGTGAAGTTAGCGTATCATCACGGAAGTAGAAGTCAGGATACTCATGCGCGGTAGCAAAAGTTAATAAATACTTGTCCCCGTATCTTTCTTTGATGATAGTATTCATTTCGGTACTCAGAGCGTATTCAAGCATTGTCCCAATTCGAGTTCGATAGCTGGATAATTGACGCTTATCCGTTGGCAGAGGCTCTACCTGACGGGGACGCTTGGATAAACGTTGAGGACTAAAATCAGCGTTAACCCTCTGGATAGTTTCAGCGAGTAATTCGTTGAAATATTTTGAAATTTCCTCAATATCCGATTGACTTTGTGAAAGTAGTTCTGGCAGTGCGGGCATAAACAGCCTTATTTATTTCGGAATTGGAAGCATATAATACCATGTATGGTGTTTGAAAAACAAGCAAAAATCGCTTTCATTTACCCCATTTTTTTATAGGAGGTCTGTGTTGAAAGCGTATTGATAGAAAATGTATAGAAAAGTCAGAGGTGTTGAGGTCCTGCTATTTTCCAGCGTTCGTCAGCAGGCGTTGGAGCGTTCCACCCAAAATCTCTGCTTTGTCTGCCTCTGGGATAAATGTACAATGCGTTCGGAACGCCTCAAGCGCGTGTTGATAGGTCATAAAGTTCCGAACAACCGGGTAGTCGGACCCCCAACAGAGACGACCGGGACCGAAGTGTTCGTAGAGTGCACGTACAATCCAGTGTGTATCTGATTGTGGATAATCCCATGAGACCTGTGAGACGTAAGCGAACCCCGACATTTTGATATGAATATTCGGCACATCCCCCGAGGCGAGTACCTGCTTGAGCTGCGGATACGGATGCTCTTCACCGGCTCGCGCACCCCCCATGTGATGGCAGAGAAATGGCACAGTGGGGAACTGCGCTGCAAGTTTTCGGAGTGCCGCGTGCTGATGGCTTCCCATGGCGATGCTGGCGATTAACCCTAATTCGGCTGTTGTTTGAAAGAAACGTTGTCCCTCCTCTGAAAAGAACCAACTCCCATCGTCATCACCTCTGAGGTAGTGGGTATAGCCTTTGAGAGCGTACGCTTCCGCGGCAGTTTTCAACCGATCGGCGGCACCATCCGTGTGATACGTGTCTGTCCATGAGCAGTCCACATCGGCAAATTGGATGAGCCGCTCCGGATAGCGTTTGACACACGCTGCAACATAATCGTTGTTTTCGGGGTTCCGATCGATGCGTGCGCAGATAAGCACAGCCTTGTCGACATCGTGCAGATCCATTTCGTGGAGCAGTTGTTCAACTCTGCCGCGACTTTCGTCATCAGGAACGGGTGGTTGATAGGGCCATCGGGGCCATGCGTGGGTATGTGAATCAATGATCATTTTTTCTCCTAAGCGGAAGCGCGTTGGTTTTGTACCTACCTATTTGAATTTAAACCGAGCATCAGGGCACCCAACTCTTGTTTGTTTGTTTCTGAAGGCTTCACAACACCAACGATTTTGCCATCGTACATCACTGCGATTCTGTCACTCAGGTGAAGGAGTTCGTCTAATTCAGAGGAAACGAGTAAAACGGCTTTCGCACGGTTACGGGCATGAATAAGCCGTGTGTGGACGAATTCCGCGGCATGGATGTCTAAGCCTCGTGTTGGGTGTGCCGCAATGATAACTTCAGGTTGTGCCTCTAACTCGCGAGCGACAACGACCTTTTGCTGATTTCCACCTGAAAGGGTCCGTATCGGATCTGTGATGTCTCCAACACGAATTTGGTATTTGTCGAGGGCATTCAGCGCATACCGTTGAATTGATTTTCGCTGAAGCAGTTCGTAGCGGCAGAATCGGCTGTGTTTATGGTGGCCGATGATGAAGTTATCGTCAATTCGGTCGTTCAGACTAATACCGTGTCGATGTCTGTCGGCGGGGATGTGCGCGATCCGTTCCCCGTTTAACGTGAATGTGCCGCTATCAATCTGCCGTAACCCTGTCAGGACCTGAACGAGTTCTGTTTGTCCGTTCCCTTCCACGCCTGCAATACCGACGATTTCACCGGGGAACACCTCAAGGTTAACTTCGTCGAGATGCCGTTTATTGGACGCTCTATGTGCCAGTACCTTTTTCCATCTTTGCCGCCTTGTGGTATCGGAATTTCCTGAGAGCGTGGCGTTTTCCAAACGGAGTAGAGGTGTTGTGCCTGTCGTCTGCTCCCGCGTCACAGAGGTAGGGATAACAGGTTCACCGAGAATCATTTCTGCCAACGTTGTCGGATCGGTGTCGTTGATAGGACAGGAGGCGACGGCTTGTCCACGTCGCATTACCGTGACGGTATCGGCGATTGCCATCACTTCATCGAGTTTGTGTGTGATGATAATGAGGCTTTTCCCTTCACTTTTGAGGTTACGCATACAATTAAAAAGCCCTTCGACCTCTTGCGGTGCGAGAACGGCTGTCGGTTCATCCATGATGAGGATGTCTGTACCGTGGTAGAGGACTTTCAGGATTTCCGTGTGTTGCTGTGCTCCAATCGGCAGGGATTCAATAGGCGTGTTCAATGGCACACCGAAACCGAGCTGCGCTGCGAGTGCGGCGATCTGTTCTCCTGCCTGTTGGTAATCAAGGAGCGCACCAAATTTGCGAGGTTCTTTGGCAAGGACGATGTTTTGGAGAGCCGTGAAGACCGGAATAAGCGTAAAGTGCTGCTGCACCATTCCCAAACCGAGCTGCATCGCGCGCCGTGGCGAGGAGATAGTTACAGCGCGTCCATCGACGAAAATCTCGCCTGCATCGGGTTGATACAGACCATAAAGGATTTTCATCAACGTAGACTTGCCTGCCCCGTTTTCGCCAACAATCGCGTGGATCTCACCCCGATGGAGCGTGAAATCTACAGCGACGTTTGCGTGTACTTGTCCAAAATGCTTGCTGATGCCACGCATTTCGATGATCGGTGTATGTGCCATCTCTACTGCCGTTCGTGCGGAACGACGATATCGCCCGCGATAATTTTCGCCTTAAATGCCTCGACCTGTCCCAGAATCTCGTCCGAGAGAAGGTCGCGATTGACATCATCGACGATGTACTCGACGCCACCCTCTTTAAGCCCGTAATCTTTCAAACCCCCAGAGAAATTCCCTTCTTGGACGCTCTTGATTGTCTCATAAATCGATATTTCCACACCTTTGATGACGCTTGTGAGCACTAGGCCGGGAGCGAGGTTATTACCGTTAGAATCGACCCAGATAATAGATTTTTGTGTCGATTTTGCGGCTTCAAGGACACCCAGACCACTCGCACCTGCAGCAGCGAGGATAATGTCTATCCCACGGTTGTATTGCGTCAGGGCGAGCTCTTTGGCTTTCGCTGGATCGTTGAAGGCTTGCGGTGTAACGCCTACATAATCCGCTACCAGTTCAAGATCGGGGTTTGTTGCCTTAATGCCGGCGCGATAGCCGATTTCAAAAGCCTCAACCAGCGGCACCTTCATCCCCCCGATAAACCCTATCTGCTTTGTCTCTGTTTTCAACGCTGAGATGACACCCGCAAGGAATGTCCCTTCGTGTGCTCGGTAGGTCAGCGACGCGACGTTGGGTTGTTCTATGACTGCGTCGATAAGCGCGAACTTGACATCTGGGAAATCGCTTGCGACGCGGTTCATCGGTTCTTGAAAGAGAAAACCGACCCCGATGATGAGATTGTATTTCAGTTGCGCAAGTCTGCGGAGCGTCAATTCGGTATCTGTACTGAGGCTTGGGGTAACCTCTGTGAGTTTAAATCCCCATTCATCCTTCGCTTTCTTCGCGCCTGCGTAGGCGGCATCGCAGAAGGAGAGATCGCCGCGTCCGGTCACATCATAGATGAGACCGACTTTCAGTGCGGCGGGGGCTGTCTCTATCACAGCAAAGCATACGATAAAAAGTGTGATTAAAATCCTTATACGCAAAATGTTTTCCTTTCTAATTCCGTAGTTTTATGATGAATGGAGCCTAAGAGTATCTGTATGCTATTTAGGATATATGATAATAGGGTCAAATGCAAGTGTTATTGTGGTTCTGACATCCTTGAAGTTAATGTTGACTTTTTTGTTTTTTAACGGTATTCTATTTGTAGAATTTCTGCTGTCGTTGTGATAGTAGGAAATGCGTTGACGAGTCCTAAATTGTATTGAGGGAGACAGGAGGAAAGAATATGAGAGTGGTTATCAGATCTCTGAAGGGGTTAGCTTTAAGCCTCATCGTCCTATTCGGTGTTGCGCTTGCGCCACCAACATTCGCAGGTACCCAATTGTGGGACTTCGAGGAAAAGCACGACGACTGGAAAGTCGCCAATGGGAATTGGGAAATCAAAGGCGGAGTCTACCATGTTGATAAGGGTGGAAGAGCTGAACACTCCCTCATTGGTGAAGAGAAGTGGGACGACTACACTATTGAGGCGAAAGTTCGATTGGATGAGCACAATTGGGCAGGTATCGTTTTTCGAGCGCAAAGCGAAATGGAGTACTATGTCTATTACCTCAACGTGCCCAATAACATAGTAGAACTCTGGCGACACAAAAAAGGTGACTGGACTGCCCGCGACAATATTGTGAAAACCCCTCCTGTTCAAGGTGTCAAGATAGAAAACGGCAAATGGATCGATATGAAGGTAGTCGTTGAAGGCAGTGAATTTGCAGTGTATCTCAACGGTAAACTTCAGGCTGAGAATAAAGATGATGTCTACAAAACCGGTCAAGTCGGGGTGTGGGCATGGGAAACCGAGGCAAGTTTTGATGATTTCACCGTTAGCGGTGATAATATCAAGGATACCCTTGCAGTTGACCCGAACCATAAATTAGCAACAACATGGGGGCATCTCAAACGGGTTTACTAATTTTGAGCAAGGTTTAGCCTCCGGAGTTTTCTGCGTGAGAACCTCGTTAAAAACCTTTGAGGCAACTTTAATAATTTGTGCCTGTAAGCGCGCTTGGGTGTTTTCAAAGTGCGTCTCCAGGTAGATTGTCATGATAGTGAGGAATGGATTGACGAATGTCTAAATTAGATTGACAAAAATGGAGGAGAATTATGAGAATGACTATCATAGTGCCGAAATTAGCGGCATTGAGTCTCGTTGTGCTTTTCGGTATCGCACTTGCGATACCAACGTACGCAGGTACCCAATTGTGGGACTTCGAGGAAGATCACGATGACTGGAAAGTTGCCAATGGGGAATGGGAAATCAAAGGTGGTACCTATCACGTTGACCGAGGTGGACAAGCCGAACATTCGCTCATCGGCGAAGAAAAGTGGGATAACTATACCATTGAAGCGAAAGTTCGGTTAGACGCTGGCAATTGGGCCGGTATCGTTTTTCGGGCGGAAAGCGAGATGGAATACTATGTTTACTACCTCAATGTGCCTAGTAACATAATAGAACTCTGGCGACACAAAGAGGGTGGCTGGGCTGCCCGCGACAATATCGCGCAAAATCCTGCTGTTGAGAAGGTCAAAATAGCCAACGAGGAATGGATTGATATGAAAGTAGTCGTTGAAGGCGACACCTTTGAGGTGCACCTTAATGGTAAACTGCAAGCTGAACACACAGATGGTGCCTACAAAACCGGTCAAGTCGGCGTGTGGGCATGGGAGACTGAGGCGAGTTTTGATGATTTCACTGTTAGCGGTGATAATATCATAGATACCCTTGCCGTTGATGCGAGTCACAAACTGGCTACCACATGGGCTCGCCTCAAACGGGTTTACTAATTTTTTCAGTGGTTCAACCTCAGAAGTTTTAGGGCGGCAGAATCGGCCACCCTCGCTGGCGGGGTTTCTAAGCCCGCCACAGTCTATAGGTAATTGTATATTTCACTACAATAGGAGCAAATAATGAAATATCTTTTTTCAATTGTTGTATGTTGTTTACTCGTAGCCTCCGTCGCTTTTGCCGGCGAACAAACTTGGTCATTTGAAGGGGAAGCAGACGACTGGACACCCGCTAACGGCGATTGGAGTGTCGAAGATGGCACTTATAAGCTTGCCAAAGGTGGTAGAGCCGAGCACTCCCTCATCGGTGACGTTGGATGGGAAGATTACACTGTTGAGGCGAAAGTTCGGCTTGATGAAGGGAACTGGGCAGGTGTTGTCTTTCGCGCACAAAGCGAGATGGAATACTATGTCTACTATCTCAATGTTCCGAATAACAAAACTGAGCTTTGGCGACATAAGACCGGAGCGTGGGACGCTCGCGATAAGATTGGCGAACTCGCTGGATCTAACATCACTGTAGCGAACGGCGAATGGTTTGACATGCGAGTCGTCTTAGAAGGCAATGTGATGAAACTCTGGATTAACGGTGAAGAGCAAGGCGAACTCGCCGATGAAACCGGTGCCGGATACCCTGCCGGGCAAGCCGGTGTGTGGGCGTGGGAAACTGCTGCGAGTTTTGATGATGTCAAGGTCGTTGGGGATGAGGTCATCGGCGGCGGAACCCCGGTCGAACCCCAAGATAAATTGGCTACCACGTGGGGACACATCAAACAGCGTTTTTAGGTGGTAGTTTCGTTTCACCACTGGGATGGTAACAAGTGGTACGGAAACTTTCCTATTACACAGTTGCGTTGGTGGTGCTCGTTGGGTGCCACCTTACCCTCTGGCAGGTTCCGAACGCGTTTAGTCAAGAAACGGGTGTTGCGGATATCACAACACGGATTCGTGTTTATAAGGCACAATTGGCTGCTGATGGCACTCAGACTGAAATCCGACTGCAACTCGCGAAGGTGTACCTCCAAATTGAGGCTTACACGGAAGCAGTTGACGAGTATCATCGAATTATAGCGCCAATGGAAGCGGATACAGTTCCGCGGCGTGAAGAGATTGGGCGCAACTCAGATGTTTCCGCTGCTTACTACGGTTTGGGGTTAGCGTATACTGGGCTTGAAAAGTTTGAGGATGCCATAGCCGTATACAAACGCTCTATTGTGCATAAACCTGACTCAGCATATACCCACGCGGCTTTGGCGAGTGCTTACGCGAACATGCACCGTTACGCCGAAGCACTCGACGCTTACGAAGTGGCAGTCGCGTTGGATCCGAACGATGAGATGATTCATCATCAACTCGGGAATGTCTATAGCAAACGTGGCGAACGTTCAGCAGCGATACAGCATCAGCAACGTGCGATTGCGATTGCGCCAGAATTCGCAGCTGCACACTATCAGTTAGGGTTGCTCTACGCACAAGAAAAACGGTGGACTGACGCGATCGCGTCGTATCGGACCGCGTATGCGCACGATGAGATGTTAGTTGAGGCACTCTATAATCTCGCGCAAGCATCTCTTCGCGCAGGGAATCCGTCAGCCGCACGTGAGCAGATGGCACTGTTTGAGAGGCGAAAAGCGGCACTAATGCCGCTCCAGCAGTTGCGAGGCGCGTTGCAACGGGAGCAAGGGACAGCGGAACGCTCCCAGATTCTCACCAACATCGCGAGGCTCTATCTTAAAAACGGGTTTTACGAGAAAGCGGTCTGGGAGTACCAGAAAGCACTTGGCATGGCCCCCCAACTTGTGCTTGCTTATAACGGTTTGGGTATCGCTTATACGATGCTTGGGAAGCACTCGGAAGCCGTTACTGCACAGCGGAAAGCATTGGAACTCCAACCGAATTTCGCAAAGGCATACGCCGGACTCGGTTTGGCGTATTTCAGTCAGAATGAAGCGGAATCCGCACTGCAACATTACCGACGCGCAGCCGCGCTGGAACCCCAATTTTTAGAGGCACATCTAAAAATTGGGATAATTCTCCTGAATCAGGAGCGTTATGCGGAGGCGATTGGGACGTATCGGGCAATTCTCAAAATGAAGCCTGACGATCCTGAGATATACCACAACTTGGGATTATGCTACGCACATCAAGCGGAAGCGGCACGTGATACGCACCGATCTCCTGAGGCACCCTCTATTGAAAATTTGACGGTTTCAGCGTTGACGGCACTTGAAAAGGCGGTTGCGCTTGCGTCATCTGATGCCGGTGATTCGAGTGAAGTAGCGCAATTATCTAACCAACCACCGTTTTTGACGGAGACCTACTATCTCATCGGTGAACTTCAGGCAAGTCAAGGGGATTTTGGTGCGGCGAGGACGGCTTACCTAACATCCGGCTTACCAAAGGCGTACCATGCGCTCGCACGGTTAAGTGCGAAGTCTACAGGGAAAAATGAAAAAAGTGGCGAACAGAGTGTAGATTTAGAAACCACTCGTGGTTATGCCGAGGAAGCCATCCGCTTAGATCCGAACGTCGCGAGTTATTACAATACACTTGCACTCATTGACTTTCGGCGCGGCGATTATCCACAGGCAGAGAAGGCGATCCGAAAAGCGTTGGAACTTGAGCCGGAAAATCGGAACTATCAACACGGACTCAGACAGATTTTGGAGAGTCGGTAGAGGGCGTTAACATGTTGACCGAAATACAGACCGCTCAGGATATATGGCCGCAACTGGCATCTATTGTATTTGTTCCTCGGACAGAGAGTGACTATTATCGACTTTCAACTTTGCGGAACGATTTAATAGCACTCATCGGTAACAGTGAAAATCACCCCTTGGCTTCATTAATGGAGGTTATTGAGACGCTGATTGAGAAATATGAGTCAGACCAAGAACTGACGGAACGAGAAGCTTGGCACAGTTTCTCTATGCAGATGCTTGCGCGAGCATACGGAGAAGACGAACCTGAGTACACAACAGATATGCTTAAATGGGTAAATCCAGATTATGAAGGAAAGTGATGTCATTCTCGTGCCTTTGTTCCAAGCCGATGAGGAACTAAAGTATAGACCTGCAATCGTTTTACGAGAAATGCCACCCCCTTACCGAGATCTTCTTGTGTGTGGCGTAAGCACGAGGTTAAATCAATATATTCAGGGGTTTGATGATATTATCTCACTAACTGATGCCGATTTCGCATCAAGCGGTTTGCACTCGGAATCTCTGATTCGACTGAGCTTCCTCGGTGTGATTCCACGTCAACTGGTGCGTGGCAACCTCGGTAATATTTCAGATGAACGGCACAAACGGTTGTTGCAGAGGTTAACTGATTATCTAATGAACACTGATTAAAGAAAGGATTCGCATGGCATACGCAAGCCTCGCAGAGTTCGTCAAAGCTTTGGATCGAGCAGGTGAACTCAAACGTATTAAAACAACTGTATCCCCGGAACTGGAAATCGCTGAAATCACCGACCGGGTGAGTAAAGCAGGCGGTCCTGCGCTTCTCTTTGAAAAGGTTGAAGGCAGCCAAATGCCGCTCCTGATCAATACTTACGGCTCTTATCAACGGATGGCGATGGCTCTCGGAGTTGACGATCTTGGGCAGATTGCGTCGGAAATTGAGAGGATGATTAAATTGGGACCTCCTGATTCCCTCCTCGATAAGATGAAAATTCTCCGACTGCTGTCGCAATTGACGAACTTCCCCCCCAAGACGGTAAAAAAAGGAGCGTGTCAGGAGGTCGTCCTGACCGGTGAGGAGGCATCCTTAGATGTCCTACCGCTCATTAAATGCTGGCCCCTTGATGCCGATAAATACATCACCTTACCCCAAGTTTTCACGCATAGCCTTAAATCGGGTCAACGTAACGTTGGTACATATCGTTTACAGAAAATGACACCGCACGCCTTAGCGATGCACTGGCAAATTCACCACGATGGTGCGGCGCATCATCGAGAATATCGGCAAGCTGCGCAACAGATGCCCGTCGCAATCGCACTCGGCGGCGATCCAGTGATGTCTTATATCGGCACGGCACCCCTTCCCTCAGGGATTGATGAACTCCTATTCGCCGGGTTTCTCCGAAAATCGAATGTGGAGATGGTGCCTGCTAAGACGATTGATATGCTCGTACCAGCAGAGGCGGACATCGTGATTGAAGGGTATATTGAGCCAAATGAAACCTGTATTGAGGGACCCTTCGGCGACCATACTGGGTTTTATTCCTTAGCAGATGAGTACCCGCTCCTTCACATCACGGCGATTACGCATCGGAAAAATCCTATCTATCAGACGATCATCGTTGGTAAACCACCGATGGAGGATTGCTACATGGGTAAGGCGACTGAGCGGATCTTCATGCCGTTGATTAAAACGCAGTTGCCAGAACTCGTCGATATGAATCTACCCTTGTTTGGCGTATTTCACAATTTTGCCCTGATTTCTATTGACAAACGCTACCCGTACCAGGCAAAGAAGATTATGCACAGTTTTTGGGGACTCGGGCAGTTAATGTTCAGCAAAATTATCATCGTTGTTGATAAAGAGGTTGACGTTCAGAATGTCGAAGAGGTGCTTTTTTATGTCGGAAGCAATGTCGATCCAAAAAGGGATGTGACGATTGTTGAGGGACCTGTTGATGTGCTGGACCATGCGGCACCGCTTATGGGCGCGGGATCGAAGATGGGCATTGATGCAACAACGAAATGGGCAGAGGAAGGGTATCAACGCGAGTGGCCTCAGGAACTACAAATGTCCGACGAGGTGATTGCATTGGTCGATGAAAAGTGGAAAAAATACGGTTTTTAATTTTACCTTGCGGAGGAATAGCACGGACTTGACTTTGAACTGCCTTTTCTTATATCCGTCCTCCGCTACGCTTACGGACTACACTTCGGAAAATTATCAAAAACGGTAGCCTGCAACAACGGCGCAGGCGGATTTGAGAAACATACGCAATGGACACAACGATCGTTGTTTAACCGCAAGGAAAATTAGAAAAAAGGAAAAAACCATGCAAGAAACGATTTACGATGTTGCGGTAATTGGCGCGGGACCTGCTGGCGCGCAAGCGGCGGTTTCAGCGAGCCATCAAATGCGGCATGTGTTGGTGCTGCACTCAGGAAAGGTGAGTTTTAGTCGTGGGCGCGCTTACTGGTCAAAGTCCGTAGAAATTGAAGATGCTCCGGTCTTCCCCGGTATCATTGGACCCCACTTTGCGAAGGAACTCATGAAATGGATGGAGAGCCGCCCTGTCGTCGATTTCATGCTGGGTTCGGAGAAACGCAAGACAGGCATTGATATACGCGATGGAATGGTCGCGAAACTCACACGGAACGGGGACCTCTTTGAACTCGAAGCATCTACAAGAACACCTAAACAAAATACACCTCTGGAGATGGCATCTTTTAAATCTCGTACCGTCGTCGTTGCCGTTGGGTTTGATGATAAGTGGCCCGATATTGAATTTGAATCCGATGCTGAGCGTTTATATAAGCAGTATGCTACGGTATTTCGCTATGCAGGCAATCGAAAAGGGTGGCACGTCTGTATCCGTTGTGATGGACATCTACATGTCAACGAGCATCTTGCACTCCTCGGTGTTGGTGACTATATCTATGAGGCAGCGATTGGTGCGCAAGATTTTACCGATAAAATTACAATTCTAACAAACGGCAGACCGCACGGTATATCGCCACCTGTGTTGGAGCAGGTCAAGGCACGTAAAATTAATATCATTGAGACAAAAATTAAACGGCATATTGGTGAAAAAACGAATCTCTTGGGATTTGAGATGATTGATGGGAGCGAATTGTTTTTCCACGGTTTCCTCGTTGATGAAGGACTCATCCCGAATACGAAGTTTCTTGAGGGGTGGGATTATCAGAAAGATGAGGAAGGCTTGATTGTCGCAAACGAGGATATGCAGATGTTGGATAGCAATGCGGTGCCGATTCCCGGACTCTTTGCTGCAGGCGACATCATATCTGGCGAGCGAAACCTAATCGCGACTGCGTTCGCGCTCGGACAGGAGGCAGGTTTGTCGGCATCAGACTCCTTGCGTCAATGGCATTTCCCACATTAGGAGGCAGGCATAGAAATAATGCAAAACGAGCAGAAAGATACTGTCTACATTATTGATACCCACGCCGAAATATTTCGGGCTTATTATGCAATTCGTAACGGATTGACGAGTAGCATTACCGGCGAGGCGACACACGCCGTGTTTGGGTTCGCTGGCACACTTATTAGAATCTTGACGCAACTTCAGGCAAAATATGTCGTCGCTGCGATTGATACACCGGGTGACACGTTTCGCAATGAACTGTATTCGGAATACAAGGCGAATCGCTCTCCAGCACCTGATGATCTGGTGACTCAGATTCATCGTATTCTGGAGTTGCTCGAGGCATTTGGTATCTTGACGCTCGGTAGACCTGAATTGGAAGCGGACGACATCATCGCCTCTGTCACTCAGGCAATACTTGACGATCCGCAGGCGGCTGATGTCGATGTCAGTATCATTTCTAAAGACAAAGACCTTGAACAGTTGCTCGGCGATCGGGTCACAATGCTTGACCTCCATAACGATAAGGTTATCGACGTTCGATCGCTGTGGGAAACGAAAGGGATAAAACCGTCCCAGGTTGTTGATACTCTTGCTTTAATGGGTGATACTTCAGATAACGTACCCGGTGTTGAGAAAATCGGCTTGAAAACGGCGGCACAATTGATTCAGCAGTACGATTCCATTGAGGGTATTTTTGAGAACATCAATGAGATTAAAGGGAAACGTCGCGAAAATTTGGAGAAGGCACGTTCACAACTCGACCTTTCACGAGAACTTGTAACCTTGAAGCGATATGCTGCTTTGGACTTCTCCATAGAGAAGGCACGGGTCAAACCGCTTGATCTCCAGAAGATCCTCCCACTGTTCCAAGAGTTAGAACTCAAGCGTTATGAGCAAGTTGTGACGGAGCTTGCGGGTGGAAATTCTGCGTCCGCTGCTGATCCTACGCCTGCAACGCGTAAGGAACGGGTTGCGGAGTTAGCACAGAAAACGGATGCCATTTTGGACAAAGGCGACTACGGGACCGCTGAAACAGGGGACTATTCGGCGATCGTCACCCTCGACCAATTGAAAGATCTCGTTGACACCCTATCGGCACAGGAGATTATTAGTTTTGATACCGAAACGGATGGCTTGGAACGTGAGGCGATGCTATGCGGATTGAGTTTTTCATGGAAACCGAAGCAAGGTGTTTACGTGCCGGTGCGTTCGCCTCAACCTGAAGATCATTTGGATATAGATACCGTGCTTTCGGCACTTAAGCCGATTTTGGAGAACCCCGCGCTACCGAAATGTGGCCATAATCTGAAGTTTGATGCCGGCATTCTTATCAGGCACGGTGTTAAACTCCAAGGAGCTGTTTTCGATACGCTGCTCGCAAGTCAATTAGTTGACGCGCGTACCCCGTCCCATAACCTTGATACGTTGGCGTTGCTCCATTTAGAGCACAAGATGATCTCTTTTCAGGAGCTAACGACGGATTCGGGCGCTGCGATGCCTTCTGACGAAGCGATGGACTTGGGTGAACTGTTTGAGGTGGAGGCAGGACAGCAGAAAACAATTGATCAGGTGCCGTTGGAACAAGCCACAATTTACGCCGCAGAGGATGCTGACATTACCCTCCGACTCTATCATTTCCTTACGCCAAAACTTGATGAGATGGGCATCACGGCGTTAGCACGTGATATAGAATCACCGCTCGCGCCTATTCTCGCTGAAATGGAATACAACGGTATCGTTTGCGATAAGGAGGAACTCAAACGCCAAAGCATTGTGATTAGCGAGCTCGTTGATGCGCGGCAAAAGGAAATTCACGAAATCGTCGGATATCCGTGTAATATTGATTCACCGAGACAACTCGCACAAGTGCTGTTTGATGAACTCGGTTTCAAACCCGTGAAACGGACGCGGGGTGGCAAAGTTTCCACCGATGTGACAGTGTTAGAGGCACTCTCTCTGAGAGAGGATATCAACGATCCGAAGACCAGCGTTCCACGCTTAATAATTGAGTACCGCCAATTCCGTAAGTTACAGAGTACTTATCTCGCGCAACTCCAGAGTGCTGTTGATCCAAAAACAGAGCGTATCCACACACATCTCTATCAGTTAACAACAGCCACAGGACGTTTGAAGTCCGACCACCCCAATCTACAGAACATTCCTGTCCGAACTGAGATTGGAAGGCAATTGCGACGTGCGTTCAAAGCACCAGATGGGCATCAGTTAATCTGTGCAGATTATTCACAGATTGAACTACGCATCCTCGCGCACTTTAGCGAAGATGAAAATTTAATCGAGACATTCACCCAAAATTTGGATATTCATACAGCAGTGGCTTCGCAAGTGTTTGAGGTCCCGGCTGCATCGGTTACGCGCGAACTTCGCGATAAGGCGAAAACTATTAATTTTGGCATCATTTACGGGGTTTCGCCGACAGGTCTCTCACGTCGGATTAAGGGGATGCGTGTAAAGGAAGCGGCGGCACTGATTGATGATTATAAAACGCGTTTTCCGGGGATAGATCGTTTTCTGCAGCAGTGTGTCAAGCAGGCATCGGATCACGGGTATGTTAGCACGCTCACCGGCAGGCGACGAGCAATTCCTGAAATCTATGCCACTAACCGAAGTCGGCGAAGTCTCGGCGAACGGCTGGCAATCAATACTGTGGTGCAAGGTTCTGCTGCAGATTTAATGAAGGCAGCGATGGTACACGTGCAGCGTCGTATTGATAAGGATAGACTGCCCTTGAAAATGCTTCTACAGATTCATGATGAGTTAGTGCTTGAAACGCCAGAGGTACTCGCGGCGGAGCATGCCGCAATTGTCTGTGAAGAGATGGAGAATGCGATGTCGCTTCGGGTGCCGCTTCGGACAGAGGCAGGAATCGGAGATAATTGGATGACCGCGAAGTGATAGATCCCCGAATAAATTCATGGGTTTTGTGTCAGAAAAGAAATAAAAATGAAATTAATATTGACAAGTGATATAAATTGTGGTATAATTCTATGTGAATCTATTAAGGGAAATGTGGATAGTGTCCGCTGGCAAAATTACGAGTAGTGTTTTGACAGTGTTACGGTTTGGAACCGAAACATGCTCATTGTAAGTGTGACAAGGCTTCCAAAGAGAGATTGATGAGAGTTAATTTTTGCCAATCTTTGCAATTTGGACATTGCGTGCAATGTCCGGCTACGCTTGCTGCCAAATTTCTGCCTTTGAAAATGCTGACAGTGCTCAGTTTTCTCATTTTCCCGTATTTCTATACCCTATACTGGTTTTTTGAGGGACACGGTTCTCATGAATGTACCGATTGTCTTCGTGATGCTGGATTAGGGGACACATAATTTCTAAAAGGAGAAACGAGATGAATATCTATGTTGGCAACGTGCCTTATACGGTTAGCGAAACCGACCTCGAAGAACTCTTCGGAGAGTATGGTCAGGTAGCGACTGCTACGATTATCCGTGACCGGTACGATGGTCGCTCCAAAGGGTTTGGCTTCGTTGAGATGGAAAACCAAGAGGATGGCGAGCGAGCGATAGAAGCATTGGATGGCCAAGATATGAGTGGACGTCCGTTGAAAGTCAATCCTGCGCGCCCTCGCGAGCAACGCCGCGAGCCCCGTCGGTATGATGACTCAGACAGGCATATGTAGTCTGTTTTGTAACCGTTTCAGTGCGATTCCATCTGTTTAGGCAGTTGGAGTTGGATTGGAAAACTGTCGCGATGGGATAGCAACAGTTTGTTTGTGTCCTGTTGCGTTGATAAATTTTGCCCCGGTTTTAGGATTTGTTTGTTCTAAACGAGTCTTGAACCGGGGTAATCTGTTTAAATTGACAGGGACAGGTTGGGGGGACGGCGATCGGTGCCGCTCCCGCAACCCGTCCTGTACTGGAATTGCTTAGTATTCTTTCCGCTTGAGGATGCCCCAAGTTACTGCGATTTTCCCCGCAGGTTCTACCGCAACGCCTAAGGCAGTCAAGCCATTGTTCATAACATCAGCAATATCGTCGTCTGTCAAAGGTGCGTGGAAAAGACCGACTTCGTCCATTGCCCCTGTGAACCAATTGCCAGTACCGTCCCAAACGCCACATCCCCCGATATTCACGTTGAAATCCGATCTGCCGTGGTTCGGCCAATTCCCGTTTACTGTCGTAGCATTGCCATCGATGTAAACTTTCGTGAATTTTTGGGTGGCGACAGCGGCGACGTGGTGCCACTCACCGGGTGGGTGTTCGTATGGATTATTATTAATACCGGCTGTGGGAGTCCATAGCGAAACGGTACCGGGGTCAATAAAACCGAATTCCGGTGAATCGTTCTGCCCTATCAATCCGATGCGATTCGAGGTGATAGTCCCCGGTTTTATCCACGCAACGACTGTGAATTCACGCGCGCCGTTGAGAAGTTTTTGGTTCGTGTTGACACAGTTGCCCGTGCCGTCAAACCCTAAGGCACTGCCGAATCGTCCATCCACCCAAATGGGAGCATTGACAATCGTTCCATGGTTATTGTTTCCTGAGGAGTCCAGCGCGTCGCTTCCGTCCGCTTCGTCAAACAGCCAAAGACCGACAACACTGCTCGGGTCAATTGCGGCACTACTGCTGTTCACGGCAACGAGACTGATCGCTATCAGCCCTAAACTAAACAGGATAATTGTTAAAGCGTTAAATTTCATTTGAATCCTCTCACTTTCTTTAAAGATTTGCCGCGCTGCAACGCGGACTGTTTCGTGGTACTACTCCACTGTCTGTCAAACTATCGGCGCATGTTGATCGCGTGATGTTCCACGCAACGTTAGAAATAGGAGTTAAATATATTTTGACATATTTTGCATTAAAATGCAAGTTTTTTTATAGCAACGCTATTTTATCACTATAGCATACATGCATAGAAATTATCAAACGAAATTAATTCTGAACCCTCGAACATTTGTTTTCATTTCTTGGTAAGGACATTTTGTAAACAAACGTATCAAAGTTATCGAATTTCTATGCTCACGCCAACTGCTTTACGAACCCTCGCCAGAATTGGTCCCGCTATATCGCGTGCTTTTTCCGCCCCTTTTTCGAGTATTTTATCCAACTCATCAGGGTTGTCCATTAACGCATTATACCGATCGCGTTGCTCGGAAAAGGTAGTTTCCAGCAACGCAAATAATTCCTTTTTCATTTCGCCATACGCGAGCCCACCTTCAAGATAGAGTTTCCGCTTGGCTTCAACGGCATCCGCATCCGCAAGATGACGATAGATCGCGAAGATGTTACATTCATCCGGGTCTTTCGGCTCTTCTGGACGCTTGGAATCGGTTACAATGCGCATGACAGGTTTGCGTACTTCGTTAGCAGGTGCAAAGATTGGGATGACGTTGTTGTAACTTTTGCTCATCTTTCTGCCATCAATTCCGGGAATAGTCATCACCTCTTTCCGAATTACGGCTTGCGGGATTACCAAGATGTCGCCGTAATTGCCGTTGAAAGTCAAAGCAACATCGCGCGTAATTTCGAGGTGTTGCTGTTGGTCAAAACCGACCGGCACAATATGTGTTCCGAAAAGGAGAATGTCTGCTGCCATCAAAACAGGATAGGTGAAGAGCCCTGCGTTAATGTTTTTATCCTCTTCGCGCCCCTCGGCGATATTATCATCAACAATCGCTTTGTAGGCGTGTGCGCGGTTGAGCAATCCCTTTGTTGTGAAGCACGACAATACCCACGCCAACTCGAATACCTCTGGAATGTCTGACTGACGGTAGAAAATCACATCATCAGGGTTTAATCCCAACGCTAACCACGTCGCAGTGGCTTGATGGGTTAAATGCGTCAGTTGCTTCTTATCTCTTACGGTAGTGAGCGCGTGGTAATCTGCTATAAAGTACAGTGCTTGAAAATCCTTCGCGAGCTCCAGTGCCGGTTTGATCATGCCGAGATAGTTCCCAATATGCAGCTGTCCTGTTGGTTTGATGCCAGTCAATGTAATCTGTTTCAATTCCCTTCCATCCTTCTTTTTGTATCTTAATTCTATTTTAACCCGTTGGGACTTATATAGTAGATTTTGAAATTACTTGGGCACTCGTATCATTGTGCGAACTTGTGAGGTTGTATGTCACGGATGCACAGGCTAACAACCTATGCTACAAGTGGATGCACAGGCTAACAACCTATGCTACAAGTGTAAACATATTTTCAGATTTTACTATATATTCAATCAAGCCTCTGAATTACAACAGGATCACCCGACTTTATTCCCAAACCTTCTTTGGCGTTCCCACCATTGATAGCAATTTCTAACAACCCACAGCTTCCTATGATTGCCAGAGGTTTGCCGATGCCAGATTCAGCGTAAGCGCGGTTCAGTCGATTAAGTCTCGCACTTCCAACTCTGATTTCGTAAATAGACATCTCTCCGGTAGACGCGCTTTCTAAGCGAGCAATTGCGGTTTCCGATATATTTGTTATCGCATTCCCGAATCTGTCAATTTTAACAATTTCCCCTGTCAGTGTATTACCGGAGAGTTCCGGCACTTGAATCGGTAGTTGAACGAGGGTTTGCGTCGGCGGACCGATGTTATCAAGCCGAACGCCGAGCGATAGATGTGCCGCAACGGGGGCGAAAATATCTCTGCCGTGGAATGTGTTGCTCACTTCTGATAGATAGTACGCACTGTTTTGAATCGCCACTGCATCTACGGGGTGTTTCTCTCCGTTCTCAATGCTTTGCAATAGGTAGCTCAGCACGCCATTGTCGGGACAGACGAAAAATGCGCTCTCTGTTTGGCAAACTATTGCCTGTCGATCGCTCCCTACACCCGGATCCACTACGATGATATGAATCGTTCCTTTCGGGAAGTAGCTGTGCGCAGCATAAATTGAGAAAGCCGCTTCGTAGATATCTTGTGGTGGGATAGCGTGTGTAAGGTCAACTACCCGGGCATTCGGATTAATGCTGAGGATGACACCTTTCATGATTCCGACATAAGCATCGCTTGTGCCAAAATCGGTTGTTAGCGTAATGATACGAGGTGGTTCATTCATTGGTTACAGGTTTGCTTGCATCCAAGTAAAACTTTTTCTTTGACCCGTGCCGTCGTTTTCTCTACCTTCATATTCGCAGCACCAGACACCATCATAGCCTGCTTCTCTCAGACAGCGGATTGCCTTCGCGAGATCTATTTCACCTTCACCGAGTGCCTCGCCGCGGTAATCTCCACGTGAACCCGTCCCGTCTTTCAGGTGCGTGTGCAATGTGTAAGGCGCGACAATCTCGTAATATCTACCCACGGTTTCCAAATCGTGACCCGCCCAACGGTAATTCATCGTGTCCATATTCGCACCGACATATTTGGAACCGACACGTTCAAAGAGCTCTACCTGCAAGTCACCGTCATTTGTAACGATGCCGTGATTGTCCACTGCTAAGTAGACCTCATCACGTTCGGCGAATTCAAGGCATCGTGTCAGACATCCAGCCATAGCTTCAACCCATCGACTTTCTGGGACAGCATCTTTTGCGGAGCCACCCTCCGTGCGGAGAACCGAGGTGCCGAGGTGTTTCGCAATTCCTGAGATGCGTTCCATCCGTGTGACTTGGGAACGAATGGCTTCCTCTTCCAACACAACGAAGTCGTTTCCCGCAGCAAGTGCGGAGACTTGCAAGCCGTAACCTTCAACCTGTGCTCTCACGACCTCCGCATTTTGTTCAGGATTGACGGTATCCGAGTTCCATACGTCGCCAATCTGGAGCTCGACGTAACTGAACCCTGTTTCACTCGTAAATTTCAGAAAATCGTCAAGTGATTTACTTGCGTAGTTATAATGAATAAGTCCTAATTTTGACATAAATTTACCTACTCCTCTTTGAGTGCCGGATCCCATAAGAGCAGTTACAAACCGCTCCTACCTTGTGTGACGAACCGCTGACTGCTGACAACTAAAAAAGACTTGCATCTTTAAAGTTGTTGTGCTATAATACCTTTGTTGCAAAATAAGTGTCAAGCAATTTTTCACTTTCTATAGCAAGCTTTGGCTTGCAAACTTCGTGGGAAAATGGAGAACCGATTAGGGTAAAGAGATAATGGAGAATTATAGTCGCTTTACGGACCCGAAATTATCTGCCATTTATGAAAAAGTCAAGGCAGAACAACGACTCTCCTTTGAAGAGGGGGTCGTGCTTTATGAAAGCCCGGATATTACAGGGGTTGGATTTATAGCGAATCATGCCCGTGAACGTCTAAATGGAAACGTCGCTTACTATAACATCAACCAGCATATTGATTATTCAAATGTCTGTATTCTACACGCTCGGTGCCATTTTTGTGCTTTTGCCCGAAAGAATATGCAAACGGAAGGGGCATGGGAAATGAGTGTTGATGAATTCTTGGACAAGGCGATGTATTCTATAGAGCACGGATGCACTGAGATTCATAGTGTGGGTGGATTACACCCTAAATTGCCTTTCGATTACTACTTAGACATCATCCGCGGGCTCAAGGAACGGATGCCACAAGTACACCTCAAATTCTTCACTGCTGTTGAAATTCATCACTTTTCGCGTATCTTTAAAATGTCGATGGAAGAAGTTTTGACGGAATTACGGGAGGCGGGTTTGGATTCGTTACCCGGGGGTGGTGCTGAAGTATTTGCGGAAGAAACGCGCGAGAAGATTTGCCCGGGAAAACTGAGTGCAGAAGGATGGCTGGAGGTTCACGACATCGCACATCGTCTCGGTATTCCGACGAATGCAACGATGCTTTACGGGCACCTTGAGACAAACGCGGATAGAGTAGATCATTTCATTCGGTTGCGGGAGCAACAGGATAAATCCGGTGGTTTCGCGACGTTCATCCCACTTGCGTTTCATCCCGCCAACACTCGCATGGCGTATCTACCATCAACGACGGGTTTGACCGATCTTCGAAACATCGCCGTTGCACGCTTGATGCTCGATAACCTACCACACATTAAAGTTTACTGGATTATGACCGGTTTGAAGACTGCACAGGTCGCGCTCCGTTTCGGAGCTGACGATATTGATGGCACTGTAACTGAGGAAAAAATTACACACATGGCGGGAGCGGACACGCCAGAGGCGGTTTCCGTTTCAGCACTAACACACCTCATTGAGGAGGCTGGCTTCGTGCCTGTTGAGCGTGATACGCTTTACAATGAGATCATTCGAGAGGGGAATCGGTGGTACAGAAAAGCCGCTTAAGGGTCGGCGCGGTCTCGTTCCTGAACACTAAACCGCTTATTTATCCGCTACTGAACGAGGAAATCCAAACAGAGATTGAACTCAGTATTGATGTCCCCAGCCGTCTCGCGTTGTTCTTAAGCAGAGGTGAAATTGAAGTCGGACTGATTTCGAGTATCGAATATTTTCGAGCGAATCCTTCGCATACGTCTTACTGCATTTTACCAGATATATCAATTGCGTCTCACGGAAGCGTCAAAAGTATTCAATTGTTCAGTCGCGTCCCGATTCCAGAGATTCGACGTATTGGGCTTGATACGAATTCCCGGACCTCTATTGCGCTGCTTAAAATCCTACTCGCTGAAAAGTATCAAATCTCTCCAGCGTTCACAATGTGTAGACCGACAGTAAGTCCAAAGACTGCCCTTCAAGATCGTCAAGATCCGCCTTTTGATGCAATCCTCTTAATCGGAGATCCGGCACTCAGACATCTGGGTTCAACAGAATATAATTTAGATCTTGGTAAGGCGTGGTATAAGTTAACCGGTTTACCCTTTGTCTACGCTTGTTGGGTTGCGAGGAAGGAAGCCTGTCTCGGTGATTTATCGCAAGTGCTTCTCCAATCGAAAGCACTCGGTATCGCACAAATTCCAGAAATCGCACGGATTGAGGCGCAAAAGCTTGGTTTGCCCAAAAAGCTGTGCCGCGATTATTTGCAGCATCATATCAAATATGACTTAGGCGAATCTGCGATCAAAGGTCTTGAACTTTTTTATAAGTACGCTGTGAAGAACGATCTTGCACCGCCATGTCGTGGTCTGTCTTTTGCATCCAGTTGAAAGGGGCGGAAAATGGAAACCGTTGAAGAAGCCACTCGCGATTCTGAGTTTGCAAAGCAATTTGAAGATTATCTCAAAAGTTACGGACTCCGTTTGACCCAAAAGCGATTGGACATCTTAAACCAGGTCTTTGACTACCCCGGACATTTTCAGACAGAAGACCTCTTGGTTCAGATGCGTCGAAACGGTTACCTTGTGTCGCGCCCGACGATCTATCGGACGTTGCCGTTGCTGGTGAGAAGTGGATTATTGACGGAATTTATTGATGCGCAGAAAAATACTCGCTACGAGAGTATTCATTCACTTCGGGAGCATGCACATCTCATCTGCCTGCGGTGTAGTCAGATTGTTGAGTTTAAAGAACCGCAAATTGATGCGTTGCAGAAATCGGTGTGTGAAGCGCACGACTTTAAAGCAGTGCGTTTCCGTAATGAGATAATCGGTTATTGTGCTGAATGCCAAGCGGAGTTAGAACCAAAAACGCCTGATGAAAACGACGAAACTACTGCTTAAGCCGCGCCCACGTTGTGGTGAGTAGCCCTTCGGGATTAACATCCGTAGCCCCGCTGTTAGCATTCTCGTAGTCTTCGTTTGTAGGTTCATACTCTAAGTCGCTTGACCAGCAGAAAACGTCGTACTGGACCTGGTTCGAGCTCTGTCGTGTCCATATCATCATGACATTTTCACCGTCTTGTAATTTGTTGACCGTGCCACCGTCCTGTCCAAAATCGCCTGTTCGCAGCCATGTCCAGTCGGGGACGTTTTCTTCAAGAATGATGTGATCTGGACGGACAAGGGCGGGTGCCTCCGTCGGAATTTCATCGCCATCGTCGCCCAAAACCCACAACCAATCCGAATGGTTGCTCGGATTAATGACACGCGCGATAAATCGCCAGTCCCCTGCTTTTCCATCAGCGGTACTGATGTCGAACCTATAGAGTAACCAACCTTGTCCACCGGCATTCGTGACAATATCGCCGAAGGCACCTTCCGTTGGTTCGAGTGCCCCTTCGGCTGTGCCCAATTTATAGACATCCTCGGAATCCCTTTCATCAAAGGCTTCCGCCTCAAACCAAATCTGTTCGCCACTCCCGTATTGAGAGACTCTAAATTCTTCTACGGCAAAGCCTGTAAACGGCTGTATCAACAGGAAACAGAAAATTAAGCCGAAGGTTAATTGACATTTTTGAAGCATAATAATTCTCCTTCATCATATTTTTGTGCTATTTTAAAGAAGTCACTGCTTAAGCCGACCCCATGTTGTGGTGAGTAACCCATCAGGTTCTACCGGCAGTGTTTTCTCTTCCGCTTTCTCGTAGTCTTCATCCGTAGGTTGATATTCCAAGTCACTGGACCAGCAGAAAACGTCGTACTGAACCTGGAGCGAGCTCTGTCGTGTCCATATCATCATAACGTTTTCACCGTCTTGTAATTTGTTGACCGTGCCACCATCCTGTCCAAAATCGCCGGTTCGCATCCATGCCCATGCGGGGACGTTTTCTTCAAAAATGATGTGATCTGGACGGACAAAAGCAGGAGCCACCTCTGGAATCTTAGCGCCATCGTCACCCAGAACCCATAACCAATCTGAGTGGTTGCTCGGATTTATGAGCCGTCCGATAAACCGCCAGTCTCCTGCATTTCCACCGGCACGACTGATGTCGAACGTATAGAGTAACCAACCTTGTCCACCGGCATTCGTGACAATATCGCCGAAGGCACCATCAGCGGGATCTACCGCCCCTTCGCCTTTACCCAATTTATAGACATCCTCGGAATCTCGATCGTCAAAGGCTTCCGCCTCAAACCAAATCTGTTCACCTTTTCCGTTTTCTGAAACCTTGAATTCTTCTACAGCAAAGCTTGCGAGCGGCTGTATCAGCAGAAGGCAGAGGGCTAAGCTGAGCGTTAATTGACATTTTTGGAGCATTGTGCATCCTCCTGTTTGCTGGCGGGATTCCTAACCCCACCAAATAGAGTAAAAAACGAAATCTCGACAATTTTTGAGGATTTCAGTTAAATAATGGTGCGTGAATTAGCGGTAACCTTCCTAACCACGCGGCACCCTATCAATTACAAGAATGATAACATATTTCACCAAACTCTAATTACAAGAATGATAACATATGTCACTGAAAGCATCAAGCAAAGATTCCCAAATCTTCAGGGCTATTTAGTTTTCGGTTCCGATCTTGGTTTTCGTTCACATAAGTTAAGATTTTCGCGCAATATCGCGAGCACAGCTCGCTCCTACAGCGGAAAAACGTTCACGCATATTAGGTTATCTGGACATGCTCACTTTTGACAATGCCCTTGATATGCGTATAGGATGCGGGTTGCACAAGTTCAATGGTTTCGGGGGAAAGTCGTTCCATCACCTCAGGTGGAAACGGGACCCTATGTGCCCTTGCATCTTGGAAAAACTGTGTTGTGTAACGCAAGATGATAAATCGCCGATACCGGTCCTTCGGTTTCCAGATGAGAACCCCATGCGTCAGCAGTTCGGACAGGACAATCGCGTCGCCAGCACGCGCTGTCACATTAACTAACGCAGGATGGAGTTCATCGGGTGGATCCTCCGGATCCGGGAAGAAGATCCCCGCCGGGCGTTCAAAGTTTGCTTTGTGGGAACCCGGTAGGACAACTAAGCCGCCATCGCCGGGGTGGACATCGGCGAAATAGAAAAAGACAACGAAATCGTTGCAGTAAATCTGTCCATCCTTGACGTCATAGCGGCGCGTCTGCCATCCACAATCTTCGCGGGCACAGTGCAACTTGCCGATGCCCTGATCGTGCTCTGGTCCCTTGGCAAGGAGGCTGCCTCGATTAAAACGGGGCTTATTATCGGTGAGTTCCTTCACGATTGGCCATGTTTTCGGATGAAGTGTAAGTGCCTCAAGTGATTTGTCGAAGGAAAATCCGTTGGAATAGCCACCACCGCTATAACTAATACCGGGCGGGAGTTCATCCTGTGGCGTTTGGACGCATCGCTCGACGGCATCCTGTGCCTTTTTCAATTCTTCATCGCTGAGGACGTTTTTGAGGTGAATATACCCCGTTAAGTCAAAAAGGTATCGCTGTTTGGGTGTCATGTGTTCCTCTCCATTTGATTTAGAACTTAAAAACTTGACATGTGTCTGAAAATATTGTATAATTGAGAAATAAGCTTCTTTAAATGGGATTGTAAATTACAGTTTATCTCGTGAATCGTCGGGGGAAACCTTGTAAACCCGATTTACAACGTCTCATGTATACACTACAGGTAACCGAACATTATGAAAACCCGCGCAATGTCGGGACTATCGTTGATGCTGATGGCACTGCCAGTGTTGGTTCTCCTGTTGACGGTGAGATGATAAAACTGACACTCAAAATAACGGATGACGTGATCGTTGCGGCGAAATTTCGAGCCTTCGGTTGCCCGACTGCTATCGCGAGTGCTTCGATCCTCACAGAACTGATTACAGGCACCCATATCCCGGATGCTTTGGAAATTACTGCCGTGCAGCTTTCTGACGCATTGGGAGGGTTGCCTCTGGATAAACAACGTTACGCGAACACTGCTGAAAAAACCCTAAAAATGGCAATTGCTAATTTTCTGTCCAAAAAGGAGGGGTAATCACCATGATTACTGTTACAGAATCTGCCGCGCAAAAGGCGATCAACCTCATTAACAACAATGAAGCCTCAGCTGAATCCGAACTCGGCTTGCGGATGCAGGTTATCGGCGGCGGATGCTCCGGTTTCCAATATAATCTTGAGTTTGGTGCCGCGAAAGGGACCGACAAGGTTTTTGAATTTCACGGCTTGAAGATTTTCATGGATCCTCGTAGTACGCTCTATCTCGCAGGCTCCGTACTCGACTATAACGATGGATTAATGGATTCAGGCTTTAAAATAACAAATCCGAACGCTAAAAACACATGCGGTTGTGGTGAGTCGTTTAGCGTCTAACACATCTTCCTGTCTTCACTGGCGGGGTTTGAAACCCGCTTACTGTCTTCCTTCCCATCTTCGCTGGCGAGGTTTCCAACCTCGCCTACTGATGGCTGATGGCTGATTGCCCACCGCCATATTACGCCCACGAAGATCTTAACTCGTGCACTGTCAGTGATACCAATGTCGCGGGACTTCCCTCCGCGTAGATTCCGATGTCTGCGTTGTCCAGATCTGGGAGAAAATAGGACGTCATTGAGAGTTCACCACCATTTCCAAATGCTTCGATAGAGATACGATCAACTAAAATTTGCAAGCGGATTTTCCCATTTCGTGGCGCGAGGGGTCCGCTCCTTTCTAAGAATGTTAGTTCCTGAGATGCAACATCGTAACGGATATCCTGCCCACGAATTTTGAAACCAATGGCGGTGGCATCGTTCAGGGCTATTTCCGCACGGATATCGAACAACTCACCTGTCAATCCTGCAAGCGGATCTTCACCCGGTTTGAGCGGAAGGTCGCTCCACGCGTGCGTATACGTGTGGATGTTTTCAATTTCCGCTACTGGTTCTCGGTGTAGACGTATACCCTCTGAAGTCGTCCGAAGGGTTAGTTCGCACGGGAAGCTCATCTGTTGGTTAAAGGGCATATCCGGTGGGTTACTGCCACTCATCCAAGCGATTTGAATACGTCTTCCATCGAATTCTGGCACATCGCTCCACGTTTGCGCTGCATAGAAGTTGGCACCGTAGTTGGAGCGTTGTGCGTCGCCTTCCGGTGTAAAGGTTGTTCCATCGAAATTACCAACGTAATATTTCCCCGCCGCACCCCAGAAAACCCATTTGGTATTATCGGGATCACCGTCAACAGGAAGCTCGAAGATATCCGGGCATTCCGTATCAGGAATCTGGAGGTCGGATAACCGTGTCCACTCCTTAAGGTTTGTGGAACCGAACAGGGCGTAGTCGTTTTGATCGAGGTAGAGTGCCATCACCCACTTTTGGGTCGGTTCGTGCCAGATCACCTTCGGGTCGCGGTTGCTCCCGACGATGTGCCCAATCACAGGATTCCCTTCATATTTTGTCCAACTCCGTCCGCGATCGTTGCTGTAAGCGATACTTTGTGTGAACGGCACCTCTTTCGGGGCGTGGCTGCCTGCAGATGTGTAGAAATTGACGAGTACCGCCTCGTCGCTGGTCTGGAAACCACCCGTATTCTTCCAGTCCACGACACCAGAACCGGAGAAGATTGTACCGAGTTCATCTGGATGGATGGCATGCGAGAGTTGCTTCCAATGGACGAGGTCTGTGCTGACAGCGTGCCCCCAAGTCATGTTGCCCCAGTTGATACCGGATGGGTTGTGTTGAAAGAAGAGGTGGAACTCGCCTTTGTAGTGGATTAAGCCGTTCGGGTCATTGGTCCAGTTGGTTTTCGGTGTAAAGTGGAACTGTGGACGATATGCTTCCTTGTAAGCTGTTTGAATCATCTAAATCTTCGGTGTGGATGCCCCATCCTTTAGGTTGGGGAGGAAACACCTCTCCTTTTTTTCTTTGACATTACATGTCCAAAAATGTTAGAATATTCCCAAAACAAGCGGTTAAAACCCTTGCTATACGGGACGCGTTGATTATATCCGTGTCCAAGTAACTCGAAGACGTTTGTTCGCTCGAACAACTTCCGAAGTCGGAAGTGTCTGAGGTTCTAAGTTTGGAACGAAAGTTTCATGAGGGTGGCTTCCCCCCAACGCGGTGGCACTTAGGTAAAGTTACGAGCCGAGACCGCGATAACATGAACAGTCGAGAAGGAAGGGGTCATCACAGATTTTCCCCAACTTTAGTCGGCGGGTAGTTGACTAACTATTTCCTTTCCGTTTTGAACGTTGCAAAGAGATACGCGCTATTTCCGCTGTTTTGCCTACCATTCTATGCATGTTTTTCATTTTGTCAAGTGTGCTTTCTTATTCCCCGTCAAAACACATTAAGAACGTGCGATGAATCGCACTACTACGAACATACTCGACGGATAGTCTTTATAGTAAAGCCTATAATTACTTGGACGCTCTAAAGAGGCGAGGATACAATCCTCGCCAGCGGCGGTGGGGTCGTTGTTCACTGACGAACTGTCCACATATTTTTGGACTTTACTATAATATATTGACTCCTCCACAGGTGCATCCGAAAATGTGTATAAATGGCAACACCAGATCACTTTACTTATCTAACGCTTTTCTCTCATAAAAATTCCGTGAAACCTGAAACGGAATAGCCATGACAATGGAGACAAACAGTGATGAACCTTTGTAATATCCTAAATAGTTCGGCAAGTCTACAAGTGCATGCCCATTGGGAACCAATTGCGGATTCTACGTTTCGTATGCACAAAGCATTGCCAGAACACGTTGAACTCTTCGATCTGGCACCAAACCAACCTGTCAAGGAATACCGAACTGATGCTTTCAGTGCGTTTCTTCCACCGTCAACTGTAGGGGTGGGTGATGTCTGGGAACTTGATGCGAACAGTGTTGTTTCCTTCCTTCATCAGTTTCATCCGGGGGCAACAGCTGATTTAGGTTACGGTGAGGAAGGTGCCTTTGCGTGCTTACGCGCATGCTCATCAGACTATGCAGAGATTGCTTTCCGAATTCACGCAGAATTCACGTTGAAGTCTGCTGCCTATCAGGAGTGGCAAGAGGAAAATGATGAGAGGGAGTCCGAAGCCAGGTTTATTCCATCGCAATTTGCTGGAAAGATATTGGTAAATCTAAAAAGCGGAACGGTTCGCGCGTTTTCGTTGGCACTACCGGCACGCAATAGCAATGTTGACCTGAACGCCTATGGTGGAGCAGATATGGTCTATGTGCCGCGTATGGAACTCCTCGCCACGGGCGAGACCGACCAAGACGAGATCGCGTGGGACGCTGCTATCACAACGGAAGAGGCGCACCGGATGTTGGCATTGAAGTTCTATAAATTCGCTGAGATTGATTGGTTGTCAATTGATGAGGCGGTTGTCCAAGCGAAAGCGACCCATCGTCCGATTCATGCGATCCTTGTCTGGGGGTGTTTAGACGATGAATCGTGCTGAGCGAACGGCAAATATTTGAGGGCGGGTCCGCTCTCCAATTCAGAAGTCATAAAAACGCTCAACGAAAGGTTCGTCAATACGTGGGTGCTCCTCCGGGAATTGCCAGAACTGATAGGGGGTGCGAAAGGCGAGACGGCGAGTCTTGTCGCTAAAGAGATGAAACACCACTATACCGACTCTGTAGATATTCTGGCGTTGACCCCCGATGCGGAAGTTATCATGCATCAACCGGAGATGGCATTGCCTTACAAGAATCAGCCACAAGCGTACCTATCGGTGTTACAACATGCTGTAGATGCGTTTGAAGGGAAGCGTAGACGTGTGGGAAACGGGTCGAGATTAGATAGGAACCCGATCAGTTTGGGTACAGAGTTGATGGAGATTTTGCACACTTTTAGCACATCCGATACCGATACGCCAGATTACACGGTCGTTGAAATTGATACCACACCGTTTGAACGCGGCGTGCTCCACATTGAGATACAGGTGGGAGCGGGTGAGGCGGTAGGGACATTTGAGTTGTTTGATGCCGATGTCGAAATTCTGACAAAAGAAGCGACAGATAAAGCACTGACTGGCACATGGAACGTTGCGCCTGATAGCATAGGGCATATCTTTCACCATTTTGGGCAGAGCCAACAGCATTTTAAGTTGGTCGCTACAGGCGCAAAAAACCAGAAGGGTGATCCCAATGCTTTTCTGGCGCGTGTCTCTGTCATTCCTCCATTTGAAAAATAGGAGATATTGTCCTAACTTGCTTGTCAACGCGGGACTGCATATCTGCGTTTATTATAGTCAAATCTGAAAATATGTTGACATGTTAGGAAATGCCTCCGTTCCTTTGCTGGCGAGGTTTCTAACCTCGCCTGTGTCGCTAATTGTAGGCTTTACTATAAAGAGTCCAAGTTACTCCCTAAAAAAGTACTATACACATTTCGCCTCGTAGACGCTAAAATCCAATGCGAAGAAGCTTTGCATGTGTTTTGCGGATGTTCTACATACCTATCACCCCGCTGGGCTGCTGATACCGAGGTATCTTTTTCTACAGGTTTTCTTGAAGAGACGAAATCACAGAATATTATAGTAAAGCCCGAAAATATGTGAACATTGAGGATTTGGACCCTCCCGCCTCGCTGGCGAGGTTTCCGAACCTCGCCAACGCTAATGTGTATAGGTAATTATAGGCTTTACTATAATTCAGGTTTTAACAGGAGTTGGCACCACTTCTTGGGAAACCCGCCTGAATAACTATGAATTTTCCAAACTTTAGTATAAATCCGTGTCAAATCGGTCATTTTGTGCATTTTGTGCCAGATTTGTGTCGAATTTCTCTACTTTTTTCAGAATTAGGCAACCATTTTGACTGTTCCCCGCGTCACTATATATCGAGATTAGAATCTACGCGAACAGAAACTTTTCGTAGAAAAAATGTTTGCAGAGTGTATTTCGATAAATTTTATATAGTAAAGCCTATAATTACTTGGACGCTCTAAAGAGGCGAGGATACAATCCTCGCCAGCGGCGGTGGGGGCGTTGTTCACTGACTAACTGTCCACATATTTTTGGACTTTACTATAATTGTAAGGAGATTTGAAAATGAAAACCCTAACAATTGGACTGCTCATTCTGGTAATGATGAGTGGACAGTTGAACGCCGATGACCATTCGGCAACTAACAACAAAATTGCGCTTAACCTTGATGATACACCTGAAGTGTTAGTGGAAGGCTTCATTGCACCGATTGAATACACACAATATGGCTTTCATGTGGAGTGGGATGAACTGGCAAATCTGCGAGTTGCTGAACCCAAGAAGCGGTATCCCGCATTGGTTTTCCATGCGTTCCTTCCACCTACAGCGGTTTCTGTTGGTGATATCTGGAAGATCGAAGAAGAGGGTGTACTTGCCTTACTGAGACAACTTTACCCGAAGCCAAATCTGGATATTATCATGAATTCGGGGGACTCTCGTGGCTTATGGGCATGCCTGCGCGCCTACAATGATAAATTTGCTGAAATCGTGTTCCGCATCCATGCAGAATTTATCTTAGAAGATGGTCGGTTCACTCCGTCTCAATTTGCCGGGCATCTTGTTATTGATCGAATTAAGGAAAAGGTTGCCTCCTTCAAGATGCACGTTCCTGAAGGCGTACTGAATTTTGATGTTGGGCGAAACAGCACCAGAACTATAGATGTCGGCTTTTGCCCGCAAATAGAACTCCGTGCTGGGACACAAGATGTTTTACAAAACAACGAGTTTGTAGAATCTGTTACACAAGAAGAGGCTGAGCGCAAACTTATATTGCGTTTCTACAAATCACAGCAAATCAACTGGGTATCTTTAGAAGAGGCGTTGGTAATGGCGCCGGCACAAGGGAAGCCGGTTCATGCTATTTCAATAGATGGACCGCTTGCTGATGAGGCGTGCTGAGGGAGCGGTAAAGCCTTGAGGGCAGTTGCTCTCTCCAACGATCAGATAATAGAGTTCTTGAACGAAAATTTCATCAACACATGGGTACCGAATTCCGAATTAGGACGGGTCCCGAGTTTGCGGGATCCGATTGACAAGAGACGCGAGCGCGAACGGACAACGTTTGACACAAGTCATGCCTTGGCACAAGCAATCATGAGAGGTTGGCAAGAACATTCCCCGGCGGATTCTTTAGTTATCTCGCCAGCGTTTAAATTGATGGGCAGACAGCCCGTCAATGAACTTCTTTTCGGTGGAGATACAGCGGGGCGTTACTTGATGTTTCTCAAAGGATCCTTGGAGGGGAAACTTCCCGGATTTGGGGAAGAGACCTCGGAACCGCAATCAACGGGTGGGGAGACTCTCTCTAACTCAGGTACCGCTTCTATCGACGGTTTGAACGTTGTACTCACCCGTGAAAAACCCGAACAGGAAATCCTCAACATTTTTCGGACACCAGAACACGGCTTTCAAGATTATACCGTCGTTGAAATTGATACGACAGCGTTTAAAAACGGCGGCACGCTCTCTATTGATATCTCGGTAGGAAATGCTGAACCTATGGGTTCGTTCGATCTGTATGATGGTAAGACTGAACTCCCCACAAAAGGTATGCCTGAGGGTGCGCTTGCATCCGCGTGGGATATTCGTCCTGGTAGAAAAGGAAAAATCGAGTATCATTTCGACCGAGGTCAGGCATTTAAGTTGGGTGCTACTGGTAGTTGGTTCAGTGAGGAAGGGAGCATCAACGCTTTTTTCTTGAAAATCTCTATAGCACTGGAGCAGAGGCTGGAGCCGAGAAAAGTGTCATCAGCGCGCCCGGAGCAATCTGCGGAAGATGTAATGAACGCTTTCGTGAAGGCGTTTAAAAATCTTGACGCAGAGACACTACGCTCGATGCTTACAGGGGATGCCAGTGAAACATTTGAAAGTGATTTTGGGGATGTGCCAGAGGATATGCGTACGCAGATTAGTCAAATGTTGAGTCAGATGGAGGTTTTGAGCAGCGAATATGTGGGTGATGAATTCCACTTCCGATTAAGAGTGCCGATGGCACCGCGGCCGGAGGTATCTGTTAAGATGCGAAAAGTGGAAGGTATCTGGCTCATTTATAATATCGAGTGACTCAAATTACAGAACCGGGGAATGTATTGCCCGTTCTTATCGTTTTATGGTGGGCAATGAATCACACTCCTACAAACACACTTGCTCGTAGTAGGGTAATTTATTGCCCGTTAATTCGAAGGGACCTCAATTGAGAGCGAAGCTGTAGACGGAACTATAGTAACATCTCCAATTACTTGGATATTGTGAAGGCGAGATTACAAACCCCTTCCGAGTAACGGGCAAGGATCTTTGCACCAGCGGAGGTAGTTTTGTTCGCTGAACAACTGTCCACATGTTTTCAGAGTTTACTATAAGGGCGAGAAGTTAGGTTGTATTTGTATCTGAATTTGCTGATTTTTCAGAATTAGGCAACCGTTTTGTCTGTTCCCCGCGTCACTATATATCAAGATTAGAATCTACGCGAACAGAAACTTTTCGTAGAAGAGATGTTTGCAGAGTGTATTTCGATAAATTTTATAATTGTAAGGAGATTTGAAAATGAAAATCTTAGCGATTGGGCTGCTCATTCTGGTAATGCTGAGTGGACAGTTGAACGCCGATGACCATTTGGCAGTTAACAATAAAGTTACACTTAATCTTGATAGTACATCAGAAGTGTCCATCAAAGGCTTCATTGCCCCAATTATGAGCACTTTGAACAATTTCCACGTACAGTGGGATGAGTTGGCAAATCTGCGGGTTGCTGAACCAGAAAAGCAGTATCCGGCATCGGTCTTCCGCGCCTTTCTTCCAGACAAAGCGGTTTCGATCGGCGAACTTTGGCAAGTTGAAGAGACGGGTGTGTTGGAATTGCTACGGCAACTTCATCCGAATCCGAATTTGAATATGCATATCAACGCGGGGGATTCCTATGGCTTATGGGCATGCCTACGCGCTTACAACGATGAATTTGCCGACATTGTGTTTCGGATTCACGCAGAGTTCAAGTTAGAACGTGGTTGGTTTACTCCCTCGCAGTTCGCTGGACATCTTGTTATTGATCGGATTAAAGAAGATGTCGCGTTTTTCCAGATGTCCGTCCCTGAAGGTGTGGTAAATTTCGATGTGAACAGAAGGCACAAAAACGCACGTAGTTTTGGTACCGACGCGGGCTTTTGTCCGCAAATTGAACTTCGCACTGGAATGCCCGATGTTCTACAAAACACTAAATTCGTGGAAGCTATCACCCAAGAAGAAGCGGAACGCGCCTTAATGCAGCGTTTCTATAGATTCCAGCAGATTAACTGGGTATCTTTAGAAGAGGCATTGAAGATGGCACAAGCGCAGCAGAAGCCTGTTCACGCCATCTCCATCGATGGACCATTGACTGATGAGGCGTGCTGAGGGAGCGGCAAAAGCCTGAGGGCAGTTGTCCTCGCCAACAACCGAGTCATTGAGTACTTGAACGAAAATTTTATCAACACATGGGTGTCGAATGTTGAATTAGGACGCACGCCTAATAAGGAGGCATTCATTGCACTGAGACACCAACATGGGTTCAGGCAGGTTGACACAACGAACCCCTTGGCACAAGCGATCATGAAAGGGTGGCAGAAGCATTCACCGTCGGATTCTTTGATTATCTCGTCTGAATTTGAATTGATGGGCAGACAGCCTGTCAATGAACTTCCGGGAGCAAACAAGGCACAACATTACCTAACGTTTCTCAAGGAAGCCTTAGAGGGGAAACTTCCCGGATTTGGGGAGGAGACCTCAGAACCGCAATCAATGGGTGAGGAGACTCTCTCTAACTCAGGTGCTGTTCCTATCGAAGGTTTGAACGTTGTACTCACTCCTCAGAAGCCTGAAGGGGAGATCCTGAGCGTTCTTCGAGCACCAGGACTCGACCATCAGGATTATACCGTTATTAAAGTTGATGCAACAGCGTTTGAAAATGGTGGTGTGCTCACGATTGCTATCTCCGTCGGACATGCCGAAGCTTCCGGGTCGTTCGCCTTGTTTGATGGCGACAGCGAACTCCCAACAGAAGGCGAACCTCAGAACGCGCTTGCTTCCTCATACAGTATTCATCCTGATGAGAAGGGAACAATTGCGTATTACTTTGACCAAGGTCAAGTCTTTAAGTTAGGAGTTACCGGTGATTGGTCCAGCAAGAAAGGGAGTGTCAACGCTTTTTGGGCAAAAATCTCTGTCGAACCGGATCAGAAACCGGAGCCAAGAAAAGTGTCATCAGCGCGCCCGGGGCAATCTGCGGAAAATGTAATGAACGCTTTCGTGAAGGCGTTTAAGGATCTTGATGCAGAGACAATACTCCCGATGCTTACAGGGGATGCCAGTGAAACATTTGAAAGTGATTTTGAGGATGTGCCAGAGGATATGCGTACTCAGCTCAGTCAAATGTTGAGTCACATGAAGGTTTTGAACAGCCAATATGTGGATGATGAATTCCACTTCCGATTGAGAGTGCCTGGGTCACATCCGCCGGAGATATCTGTTAAGATGCGAAAAGTGGAGGGCGTGTGGCTTATTTATCATGCCAAGTGACTCAAATTGCAGGACGAAGAAGCAAAAGCATAAACTCCATCACCTTCGATTTAAGCCAGCTCTGAATTAGGGCGGACACTCAGTTTACGGGAACCAATTGCCAAGAGGCGTGAGCGCGAATCAAAGATGTTTGATACCACTCACGCCTTGGCGCAAGCCATCATAAAAGGATGGAAAAAATATTCACTATACGTGTCAATAGTTTTCTTCGGATAATATTGAGTGTTTGTGATATTTGGCAATTATAGGGAACTTAAGTTAGATGGATGTCTACGGATTTCTGTCCAAGCCGGCAGGTCCGCTATCATTATTTAAAGATTCTCCAAGTTTAGTTCTTTGGAGGTAACGAATGAAAAACGACGATGTCGAACTAATTCAACGCAGTCTCACAGGTGATGAAAACGCCTTTGCAAAGTTGGTGAGAAAATACCAAAAGCCGGTTCACGCACTCGTATGGCGGAAAGTAGGCGATTTCCACATCGCTGAAGAGATTACGCAGGATACCTTTCTGAGGGTCTATAGGAAACTGGCGACGCTCAAGGATCCGCGTCGTTTTGCAGGGTGGCTTTATAGAATCGCCGCGCGTCAATGCCACGCATGGCTCAGAAAGAAAAAGATACAGACGCAATCGCTGGAAGATACGGATATTGAGTCGATAGAAAAGATGACGTATTCTCAATATGTCGCTGAGGAGCAGGCGAAAGCCGCTACTGAAGCACAGCGCGATATCGTCCAAAGATTGCTTGCCCGGCTGCGGGAGAGTGAACGTACTGTCGTCACACTCCACTACTTCGGGGAGATGACCTGTGAAGAGATTAGCCGGTTTTTAGGGGTATCGGCAAGCACCGTTAAGAGTCGACTCCGTCGTGCGCGAACCCGATTGAAGAAAGCGGAACCAATGATCCGAGAAGCACTGGAAGGTTTCCAAATTAGGGTGAATCTCACCGAGAATATCATGCAAGAGATTTCCCGTATCAAACCTACTCCACCGTCCAGTGGTATACCAGTAGTACCGTGGGCGATTGCCGCATCGACCCTTGTTCTCGTTGTGATGGTACTTGGTGCAAGTAGTCAGTACTTAACACATTTCCAACAACCTTATAATTTTGATGCCACATCAGAGATGACAGTGGAACTCATTGACACGCCTATTTTTCTGAATCTCGCATCGAAACCCGATGTGCGGACCCAATTCGGTAAATCTGGGACACCGAGTAAAGGCAGCGGATTTGCTCCGAATGCAGATCAATCAGAATATGTGCCGAGATTTCTTTCTGCCCAGGCAAAGAACGTTGTGCTTGATAATAAACAGCCTTCGCAGGATGTTTTAAGCATTTTTCAAACACCGGCGGCGGGCTATCAAGACTACACCGTTGTTGAGATTGATGCGACAGCCTTTAAAGATGGCGGTCTGCTCACGATCGATCTCTGGATCGGGAGCGCAGAGGCTGCTGGCGCGTTCATTCTGTTTACAAGCGACAGCGAAATCCCCACAGATGGTATGCCTAAAGTTGTGCTCACCTCAGCATCAGGAATCGTACCCGGTAAGGGTGGGAGGATCACGCACCGTTTTGACGAAGGCACACATTTTAAGTTAGGGGCTACCGGTAATTCATTCAATGGGGAAGGGAAAGTTAATTCCTTTCTCGCAAAAATCTCTATAGACGTTGCGTTGTAATAATTTTAATACGCGAACTTGTATTGAAACTTCCACAACCCCTGTCTACTCCCTGTCTTTCTTGTTCTACTGTTTTCTCACCACTTATTTGACAAAAGGTAAACCCTCCAGCACGTCCCACGTTTTAACCTTCCAGTATACCATCAATAGAATCATTTATACACTTTGAATCGCGGAAAGCCGATGAAAAGACACACGAGTCTATCTGTGTAGATAGATTTATGGTATGATTTTGCTAATAGCGGGGAAAACAATGAAAATGTAAAACATTTTCATTTATCTTCTCCTTCGTTTGTCCAAATTTAATCTATGAATAAATTAAATGAGAGCGGTTCATTATTTGCTGTGTTTTTGTACCGCAAACTGTTAGTTTGCGGGAAATCACTAGACACAATCTAAATGAGGATTCAGATTTTAATTCGGTAATTTTCTAATGAGGTCCGGTGCGGTTACAAACCGCACCTACCGGGTCTGGGGAAAAATCAAATTACCGAAATATTTATTTAAACTTCATACAGATTGTGCTACAAAAGAAATTCCACCGTGCGCCTTCTGTGAACCGAGGCGTTCATGGTTTCCACCATTGTAGTTGCAATGACTTATGCACCACCCTCAATTAAATAAGACTTACGCAAATACGGATATTTGGGGCTATAGATGAGCCTCATTTTTGCGTTTTTTCTCGACTTATGCAACCCTTTCACCGGTAAATTACGTCATTAAATAATTAGAACCTGCATTATAACTTATCGGTAAGCGGGACAGGTAAACCAAAGAATAGGGCATGGTGCCACAGTCCTACACTCCTAAGGAGAAAGCAATGTTAAAGAAATGTTTACCCTTATGTTTCACTGTGTCGATATTTCTGATAATCTTTCTATTCACCACTTTCAATGTGGTAGAAGCCGTGCCAGATTCATCTACGGTATCCGAACCAGTACCCGTAGATACGCCTTCACAAAAATCTGAGGCGACATTAGTTCCTGTTCCAGATAACAGTGTTCTACACCTAATTCCTGAAAAAGCATTGAGTGTTGTCTACTGTCCGAGCCTGCTGGAATTGGATAACAGAATTAACAAGATGGTAACTGATCTTTCCCCGCAAATCGAGGTCCCTGATGTATCTATGCAGATTTTGGAGAGTATTTTCGGAGATGCGTTTGAAAGTGTAGCCGATTTTGAAAAAATCGGGTTGGATGTGAACCAAGATTTCGCGGTCTTCATTACCAGTTTGCAGCCACTGCATCTTTTTGCATTCGGGCATCTAACAGATCCTTTGGCAATGAAACAGATGATTGAAGCTGAAGGCGGCACCCCCACGCAATATAAAGGCATAACCTATTGGAATGCTACGGAAGGTAATCAGAGTTTTGCTATTTTGGAAAATACCCTCGTTTTTTCAATGCCTATGGGGGTTTGTGAGAACGTTATTGATACCTATAACGGGGCGGGTCAGGCTATTACGCAGAACCCAAATTACGCTACTTTCCTTACAGATATTTTGGAAGGGGACGATCAGGTGGGAGTGTGTGTTGATGTTGAAGCCATTATTGCTACCCTTGATGGTCTGCCTGAAGAAGAATTGGCATCAATAGTAAATGCTCTCCAAGATGGGGATCCAGTATCCAAGTCAATTGCATCCTTCCTTAAAGATATACCCGGAGAGGAAATGGGAAGCATTGAGCAGTTCCGATCGATAAACATCCGGCTTGAGGTAGAGGGAACCTATGTGCAAATTAAGCCGTCCGTGAAATTCAGAAGCGATAGTGAATTTCTGAAGGTCTTGGAAGAAAGGTCTGGTGAATTAGCTTTCCTCGACGAACTCCCAAATCGTGCAACGATGAATGGTGCCGTTCAAGGTTGCCCACAGTTGCTGGTTGAGCTGAGCAGGTTCTGGTTAGATACTTTTCCCAAGGTAACGCCAGAACAACAAGCGCAGCGGGATTTGCTCCTCGAACAGGTGAAAGATTTTCATGAATCTCTTGCAGACCGATGGAGTGTTTCTTTAGGATTTGCGGAAACTCTTTTACCGACGTATCTGTTTATCTATGAACTGAAAGATGAACAGGCTGCCAGGGTCTATATGGATGAGGTGTTTCAGGAACAACTCAACGACCAAGACGCTTATGCAGGTAAGTCGATAATGCACAACCGCGTTGAGATTAAAAGTTACATCTTTCCCGATCTCAAAGAGGCACTTCCAGAGGAGTTGCCAGAAGAAGTCTCTGGTTTGCTGCCCACCAAATGGCACTGGTATTATGCGTTTACGGAGGGGCGGCTCCTTTTCGCAACGGGTACGGGTCCAGAATCAATTCAAATGGCACTTGATAGGAAAGCAGGAAACGAGGAGAAATTTTCTGAGCATCCGAGTTATCAAAAACTCGTTGACATATTGGGGACTAACAGCAACATTTTCTGTGCGATGTCCCCAGCTATCGCGGCTAAAAACTCTTTGCCGATGTTAGGGAAGGTGAATCCAGAGAATGCGGCAGCAATGCAACTACTTTCAGGGATATTCATGAGTCTACCTGAAAACTATAGTATCGGCCTCTCCGCCAAAAGACGGGACAGTAGCATTGACGCGAAACTGCTCGTTGACCTTGGTGACTTCAAGCAACTTATACAAATGATGGAAATGATGACCCAAATGGGGCAGAGGCAATAGGTTCGTTTCTGGCTCACCTGACGATGTTACTCTAAGATTTACGCAGATTTAGAGTTATACACTTTACCTCCCGCTGGCGAGGGTTCTAACCTCGCCTACCACCGATTTCCGACAACCATCTTTCTGCTCGATAACAAGTGATATATTTTATTATACAATAAGTTAATTCTGTTCTCCCACTATATGCCACACACACCTAAAAATTTCAGAGTAAATTTCTGATCGACATCGACGAAAACTGCTATGAGACCAGTCAGAGTCGATGAATTCTCCTTGCCTCTCGTTATCGGTAGACTCAAATTTATCCTTCTTTATGTCACCCCGCTTGTATTTTTTTCAGGATTATGCACCAGTTGCACCCCTAAGTCGCGTCACTATAGGGTGATCGGAGGATGATGTATGAAAAACAGTGATGTTGAACTCATTCGCCGCACGCTTGATGGCGACGATACCGCTTTCACTCAACTTGTGAGGAAATACCAAAAGCCGGTTCACGCCCTTGCGTGGCGGAAGATCGGCGATTTCCACATCGCCGAGGAAATTACGCAGGATACGTTCCTGAAGGCGTACCAGAAACTGGTAACGTTGAAGGAGCCGCAGCGTTTTTCGAGTTGGCTTTATGTGATAGCGGCACGCCACTGCGTTGCGTGGCTTCGTAAAAAGCGTTTGCTGACGCAGTCGCTTGAAGAAACGAGCCTCGTGCAGTTGGAAAGAGCGACGTATTCTGGATATGTCGTTGAAGAGAACGAGCGGACATCTGCGGAAACACAACGTGAAGTTGTGAAAAAATTGCTTGCGAAACTCCATGAGAGTGAGCGCACAATTATAACGCTGTATTACTTCAGCGAAATGTCCAGTGCGGAGATCGGTGAGTTTTTAGGGGTGTCGGCGAATACGATTAGGAGTCGCCTGCGCCGCGCACAGCAGCGTTTAAAGGAGGAAGAACCGATGATAAGAGAGGCTTTAGACAATTTCCAAATTACACCGCATCTGACAGAGAATATCATGCGAGAGATTTCACGTATGACACCTGTTACCCCATCAGGCAGTAAACCGTTAGTGCCATGGGTGATCGCTGCGTCTACATTGGCAGTGATATTTTTGATGTTAGGTGTTGGTAGTCAATATTTAGCGCGTTTCCAGAAGCCTTACAGTTTCGATGCTGCGTCGGAGATGACAGTTGAACTTATTGAAGCACCCATCGTGCTAAACCTTGAATCCAAACCGGATATTCGGACCCAACCCGGAAGTACCAACACGCCAGGCAAGGGCAGTGCTTCTAACCGGCAGCCCGATGAGGTCTCGGCATTGGTTACAGATGCACAATCAGATGAAACAGATAAAGACTATTCTCAATGGCAGCTGCCGAAAGAGGCGAAAGCACGTTTCGGAAAAGGCGGCATTAACGTAATTCAGTTTTCACCGAATGGCACGCAACTCGCTGTCGGAACGAATATTGGTATGTGGCTCTACGATGTGGAAACGGGTGAAGAGAAGTCCCTATTTAGGGGCGCGTGCCGATGCCTTGCATTTTCGCCGGATGGTCGTTTCCTTGCCAATGGCGGTGAATATTCTGATGTGCCGAAAGTCCAATTGTGGGAGATAGCTACCGGACGTGAAGTGTTACTCCCCGATGTCTATGATACTGCTTCAGCGTTACAGTTTTCTTCAGATGGGAAAACGCTTGTTAGTTTGACCGGTTCAGGGAATGCAATTATCAGTTTGGACATTGAAACTGGAGAGGTGACAACGATGCCTTTCATCGGGAGTGAGCCAGATGGCGTATTTGGTTGGGAAATTGGCGTCTACGCAATCACACGCGATAAGGTCGCGGGTGGGCGGATGGATGGGAAGATTCAGTTATGGGACACAGCGGCCAACAAAGAGTTATCCACTCTCAGGGGGCATATAGATTTATCGATTCAATCGTTGGATGTACCCTCGCCTCGCAGACCGACATCTAAAAATAAGGTTTTAGCAGTGGCGTTTTCGCCCGATGGCACGAAACTCGCCAGTGGAAGTACAGATAAGACAGTCCGATTATGGGATCTCACCAGTTCGGATGAATGGATTACACTCCAAAAACATACCGGTTGGACAAACGTGTTAGCGTTTTCCCCAGATGGGGTAATGCTTGCCAGTGGAAGTACGGATAAAACGGTACAGTTGTGGAACACCGCTACTGGAGAACCGATCGCTACGTTCACCGGTCATATTGATGGTATTACTGCGTTAGCGTTTTCACCCGATGGCAGCACGCTGGCAAGTGCCAGTGCAGATGGTATGATCCGGTTCTGGCAAACAGAGACTGGGGCTCCACTGGCTGACCGTATCACTGGACACACGCAGTTGGTGAAGGCGGCGACTTTCTTTGAGGATAGTTCCACGCTTGCGAGTGTGACGTTTAATGGTGTAATTACCTTTTGGGATGTGGAAACATCGCAAAAGGCCACTATCCAAGATGCAGGACATCGGGATTGGTTCCCAACTTTAGTGCTTTCACCTGATGGCACGAAACTCGTTAGTGTAGGAGCAGAAGGAACTACAGTCTTCGGGACAACTTTCGGCTATCCGACTTCTTCTTGGCATCCAGATCGTTTGATTCGCCTGACTGATGTAAAGACAGGTCGTGAACTGGCAACCTTGCAGTATGTTAGAGGTGTTAAGGAACTGACATTTTCTCCTGATGGTGAAACGGTGGCGTTTAGTGGTCTTGGTGAAATCCGCTTGTGGAATACAGAAACCGGTGATGAACAGGCGATACCTCTCGCCGATCAGAGAGCCGGTATTCACAATATGCCAACAGTTTTGGCATTGGCGTTTTCGCCAGATGGTAGATGGCTCGTCAGTGGAACTCAAGGTGGGGAAATCCAAATGTGGGACGTTGCGACCGGTGAAGCCTTGATTGCCTTTGCAGAGCCGACGGCGCGAGAGAATCTGGGGCGTATTTCGGCATTAGGATTTTCGCCAGACGGTGCCTTGCTTGCCGCCGGAACACAAGATCACATCCATTTATGGGAAGTGGATACCGCTAATAAGTTTTTCTCGATTAGCACCGAATATATGCAAGGTGGTGTGTATTTTGATGGCTCCGCCAAACCGTTGGCGTTTTCTCCGGATGGCGCGGTTTTTCTTAATGGGCGTGGCAAAGGTGGAATCCAATTATGGGACGTTACCACGGGAGACAAAATCGCCGCTCTTGATGGGCATACTCAGAGCGTGACGACATTGACTTTTTCGGCTGATGGGGAAACACTGCTTAGCACATCTATGGATGGTACCATTCTCCTGTGGGATTGGAATGAAGTCCTCACGGGTTCGTCCGAAGGTGATAAGTAGTACCCAATTAAGAAGTGAAGAGAGGACTGCATGCTAAAGGCTATTCTTATGAAGAATACTCCGATCCGTTTGAAAGGACTTTACAGGCTTTTCATTGTTTTAGGCATCTGCTACGTTTTTCTCCTTTTAAGTTGTTCTGACGAACCAGATCTAACCTTAGAACCGAAGGGAGCAACAGGAGAGAAAACAACGGGTGGGGATGCTGAAGTTACGAGAAAGGAATTGTACGAGCGAGCGTTCACAGCGTTGCAGCAACAGTTCCAGTCCCCAATTTTAGATGAGCAGTTTGAGACGCTTTATCGAATTAGTACGAGTCCCACCTATCTGGATTTTCTCAGAAATGTGCCTCCAGACATACCACATCAAGACTTTGAAACATTTGTTAAGAATAGTCCGCCGGATGCCAAGGTATACACATCTGTGCTGAAGAAACACTTTGGAAGAGCCACGGAGGAGGACATCATTGTTGTGCACCGTCTGCATCAGGTCTTCCAGAAAGCTCGGATTGCGATCTATCACGGAGCGGATCAACTCACAGTAGAAGAAAAAATCCTCGTGCCTGTTGCTCTGGAAGAGCCAATTTTTGGGTGGGCTGTCAAACGTGTACGGGCTGACGAAGAACGTTTTGACGCGTTTGATGAAGATTTTCAACGATTGAGCCGAGACATTGAGTTCACAAACATCGAAAAGATAAACAAAACCCTTAAAGAACAACGGAAAGAACAGCGTCCTGATGACGGATTTATCTGGCTTATGCTGAGGGAACCGGTTTTGATGGGAGAAGTCCTTGAAAGTTTTACCGACACCGAAATATTTCTCAGATGGCTTAAAGGGGAATTTCAGAAACCGGAGATAAGGTTCTAAATCAACTGCCGGTAGGAGGGAACTCCGATTCCCGATGCCAGTAGGAGGGAACTCCGATTCCCGACTAGAGTTCAGCACTGACCGTCATTTCCAGATGGTGTTTAGGTTTGCGCTGTTTTGTGGAGAGTAGGCGGTAATTAAGTCGTAATAGGAGATCGGTAAATTTTCGCAGTCTGTAATCGGCAGTTGTGCGGACTTCGTGGCTGATGCCTTCATAGAAAGTGTATTGCGCAAAGGGTATACCCCCCTTACTCTCGCCGTAGCCGAGCTTATAGTTGACATCAATACGTCCCTTCCCGATGAGACGATACGTGACGCGATTTTCATAAAAGAAGGTTCGCGTTTTGGCTTCTGGTTCTTCGTCGAGTTGCTCCTTGTCAATTGTCCGTTTATATCCTCCAATACCGCTCCATCTTACTGCGCTGCTGAATTCATATCGGAGGCTCAATTCAGTCGTTTGTTCAAATTGGTGCAGGTCTGAGATAGGTGTTGATGGGGGATCGCTCCTGTCCGTCATAGTCTCGATTTCCTGGACGAGTTCTTCAAATTCAAATTGACTATATTTCTCAGTTTCTCGGCGTTGTTCCCAATTCACACCGAGGGATATGCGTTGCGTTGGGTTCACGGAAAGACCGACATCCCATGTCCGGTGTCGTCTGTGGCGTTCTTGATTGTTAATCCGCCGGTTGAGTGTCTCGCCAGCACGAAGGTTGAACTCGAAACTGAATGCTGGTGATGGCGAGAATTCGAACCGATGGTGTTGATTCAAACGCCCAAAAAGCGTTTCTGAGCCTTGTAGACTTTGGAGCAGATAAAGAGATACCGCGTCCTCGATCTCCTGTTCTTCGGTTAGCCATAGCCGTGTTTGACCTCTGACGGCATTTAGAAACCACTCTAAACGAAACAGACGTGGACTGCGTCCTGCGGAGGCGTCGGATAGAGATGGCTTTTGCTGTTCCCCTTTTTGCGATGTTCCCGTCTGAGTAGATGACGATTGAGTCGGACGTAAACTATCACGTTTCAACATTGATTCACGATCCTGTTGTTTCCTTGCTCTGGCACGCCGTGTGAAATACTGGCGAGGTTGAAAACGCACTCGGAATTCTGCCTCTACCGCTGTTGTTGGTTTATCACCCACATTTTGATAAATCTTGATGTAGGTGCCTTCCTCGGGATCCTCTACGTAGTGCAGGTCATCCAACTTCACGTAGTATCCTTCACCGGGTTGAAGCAGAATGCCGGTGTGTGGATGGATGTCGGTATAGACTTCGCGGCGTTGACTCGTCAGTTTTTTATCTAATTCATAGGCGATTTCTATATCAATTGCCCGGCTGAGGGGTGTGAGTTGGAGGTTGACATCCGCGAGTTGAGTCGTTGTATTTGCCCCGATATCGGTGTGTGATTTCAACATCCGGCGCGCAATGTTTGCTGTCAGATTCACCCCACCATTGAGAAAGGATTGTTGTTGTGAAAGGATACCTACCTTCCAAGTCCGTGCTGTGGTATTCCGCTCCCAATCCGATAGACCGATAGGTTCGTCATCGACAGTGAGCAGCGGTTCTTTAGCAAAAGCCTCCTCAAGTTCATAACTGGTGTTCAAGGATGCCCACTTGAAATCAGCGAGGTCGATACGTCCGGTTGCGCGGTTCCGCTTTCGGTTGAGCGTAGCATTACGCGCCTCGTTCGATTCCACTCGTCCGAGTGTCCCTATGATTCTGAATGGACCGAGAGGATACGACAGATTGCCTTCTTGACGTGACTTCTGTAGCGACTGTGTCCTTGTTGAGTCTGCTCCTTCCGTCCGAGAACTGCTATGATAATTATCCCAACGAAGATTCGGTAACCTTTTCAGTAATTGCGTTCCTGTAGATGCGCGCTGTTCCGGCTCCACCTCATTTTTCTCTTGTCCAATTATAGGTAGCGTGCTTTCCCGCGTGAGGGTAGGGCTTACCCGTCCACTGCCTGAACGCCGATTGAAGTTGACCCCCCAATTGAAATTGTTACGGATAGTTGCGTTAGCAGTAGGGGAAACCTCTGTTTCATCTGTGGTCGCCTCCTGTATGATTTCCTCGCGTTCTGGATCTTTCTCCTCGCTCCTACCGACTCCCGCGTCAACCTCGAGCCAATCTGTCGGAATCATTCGGATGTCGAAGTTCATGGTTCTCTCGTCTTGCGAAGTTCGCTGGCTGCCCGCAGCGTCGAGTAGGAACGCGTCATCAAAACTCTCTTTGGCGTATTGTGTTTCGTAACGGGAGCGGGAGCGGTTGCTACTTGAGGCACCCACAGGCACGAAGTCAGCATCCATTGACCGTATGTCAAGATTTGTGGTCAGTTTAGGACGCAGCTGATCCGTCCATGTTGCAAAGTCCCAATCGGCGTAACCGATCAGTTTCCATGCCTGACTCACCTCTTTCCGATCCATAGTAGAGTAAGTATTTTTATCAAGATTACTATAGGCGAGTTCGCCTTGAATCCATGCCTGTTCTGTAACGTTCAGACGACTCTCCAATCCCCATACAGTATGCTTTTGTGGTGGTATGAGGGATGATTCGTCTTCCTTCGGATCGAGGATATTTTGGCGAAGTGCCTCCAGTTCTACATCTTCAAACAGGATTAGAGACTGTTCTGGTTGATTCAGATCTGCTTCAACAGCGTAGGATACTCCAAAAGTTAAACGTTCACCCGGCAGTGTGAAGACGCTGCTAAGTCCGTAAAGATTCTGTTGATACGCCCGATCTTCCGGGATATATTCAAAGTCGATGCGAATCACATCGTTGCTCGTTATGAGATGCTTACTGTTAAACTCGACAATTGGATCTCCATATTCACGGATGATGTAATCGTTGTTTTCGCCGCGACGCATCCTTTCACCGTTCAGCCAAACGATTTCACTGCCTGCTTTTACAATGACGTATTGTCCATCAACTGTGAGCCGATATTCACTGCGTCCTTCCTCACCGCGCAGGACTAAACTCGTAGACTGGCCCTTCGGAATGGCAGTCGGAATGAAGTGAAAGTTCACCCACTTGAAATCGCCTTCAACCTGTACCCCCTCTAATGCGCGTGGAAAGAAAATAAACTCCGATGCACCGAGCGAGCCTTCAAAGTCTCCTAAGGTCCCCCTCATGTTCGGATGCGTAATACGAATCAATTTCTGATCGATGTCTTGGATATTTTCGGTCATACCTTCGGGTTGGATAGGCAAATCTTGGTCGGATAGCAGTGCCAGGACGGTAATATTTTCAGAGGCTTTACCTTCTACATTGACGCGGAGTTCTTGGTTCGGCGACACACCGCGTCCACTGCCAACCGAGATACCGAATGTCTGACTCCCGGACACTTCTAATTGAGATGCGTCATCACCTGTGGAAGGGATGTTTCCGGGTTCGCCGTAAGGTTGTCCGGGCTGTCTTTCGGATTCATCTGTGGTGGAAGGCTCACCAGTCATTTCTATCTGTGGATTCTGCTCACCGTAAAGGTCGCGTTTATAAACCTGTTTAATCGCGAATGGCAATGTCCGGTAGGTTATCTTAAGTGTGGACGGTTTGTCTGTAGGTGGTTCGGTAGTTGTCCGTTTACCTAAAGTGATTTTACCCAAATAGAAATCGATCTGATAGTCAATACCCCGCACGAGCACTTTCCCATCCGCTTCTGTTATCCGTTCGCTGTTTGGAAGGATCGGTGGATACTTCACCGTGAATTCTTGCTCTCCTGCTTTTAGTTCAAGGGACTCCGTTTTCTGGAGGACGGAAAAGGTGGGAAGTTCAAGGACTTTGGCTTCGTCGTTAGGGGGGTTTTGGGCTGTACTACCGGGACGTGGTAGCACACACAAACAGAAGGAAACAAGGAAGAGGAGTGGAATACGCATTATGAGTTGTCGGCGTGTTAGCCGTCGGCTATCAGGTCGGGTTGGTGTGCAATCCTTTTCGCTGTCAGCAAGAGATTCTTGTGATTGTTGCGAAAGTTGTGCATGCAACACGCTGATCGCCGATAGCCGACTGCTGAAAGCCAAAAACTATTTTTTCCGAAAAACTTGGAACACCTTTATGTCATTCGCTTCGGCGTCACTCACAAAGACACGTCCGGTTTTTGAGACTGCGATGCCAGCTGGCTCTAAAAGCTCGGCGGTACTGAATTCTGTGATGCTTCTGCCATCAGGTGCAAACACTTGAATACGCCGGTTGCCGCTGTCTGTTACATAGAGATAATTCCATTCGTCTAAGGCGATACACTTCGGTTCCCGCAGTTGTCCGAGTGCGTCGCCTTCGCCACCCCACATGTCAATAGGGTTACCACTGAAGTCGTATTTTTTTATGAGATGATTGCCTGTATCGACGACGTAAACGTTTCCGTGTGCATCAACACCCAGATCTGTCGGGTTCCAGAGTTGTTCGCTGCCACTACCGAAGTTCCCTCGTGCTACAACTGGCACACCTGCGACATTGAATTCAATCCAGCGGTGATTGCCTGTATCAACGACGTAAACCTCGCCATTTCGTCCGATACCGATACCTTCGGGGCGGTCAAGCAGTATATCATCCGCACTCTCACTGAGTAGATAAAAAATCTGATCGACAAAATTGCAGTATTGTACTCGATTATTGCCTGTATCTGCCACATAGAGGCGGTAACTTCGTTGGAAACTCAGGGCTATGTCTGTGGGGTGATCGAACTCCCCTGTCTGCCATCCACGACTCCCGAATTCTATGATGAAATGCCCAGCATCGTCAATCACTTGCACCCGATTGTTACCCGCATCGGCAATGTAGATTCTGCCTTCTTCATCTATGGTGAGCCCTAACGGTGTCCGAAATTCGCCCGCTCCTTGTCCAGTCCTACCGAGCGTCTCGATGTAACGAATACCCAATATAAGGGGTGCCTTCCGTTCACGGTTCGAGGGGAGGATTTCAACCGGTTGTGCAACTTCGCTTTCGGGTAGAGTGCAACTCAAACAGAGCATGAGGAGAAGGAGGTAACCGTAGGGGTATCCCTTGTGGGTACCCCTCTTTCGGGCAGGCACAAGACCTACCCCTACGGAGATTCGGAATTTCCGCTTCGCGCATGCCCGTTTAGCCTCGTTGCACTTTAAATTTGAAAACGAAAGTTGTTTGTTGTTCATTGAAATCACTCGTGACTCTCGGCACAATGATTCGCAAGCTGCTATATTTAATGCTTCGCTTACGGAAGTAAAGGAAGAATCTCGCGTGTTGTCCCGGCATCACCGTGGTTTTCTCAATGTCTGCTCTTGGGAGTACTGCTGGGTCGCCTTGTATTCTAATGGCTTTATCCCATCGGAACACTTCCGCACCGAATTCGGGTGGCAGCTTCGGTCTGAAGTTCTTTTTTAGGTAGAAGGATTCCTGTGATCTATCGATTGGCTTCGTAACACTTCCCGTGCCATCAAGCATCTGGCAATCGTCTTTTTTGAAGGAGATCCAGTGGTCGGTTCCATTATAGATGAAGATACCGAACGCATCAACCACCTTCACATCGTTGAGTGGCACCGCCATTGCTTTTACACCGTTTTTGACATAACCAACAGTACCCGTCTGCGGCATGATATGAGCATCCGGGTCGAATACAGGGACAATCATCTCTGGCCGGAAGGTATCTTTGAGGAAATCTGGGACCTCTGGGACCTTTGAGCAGTTCAGCGGGATGAGTGACAAACAGAGCACTGCTAAAATTTCTAAGACATGCACTCGAAGCAGGTCTCCAATTTTCGCGTTCCTTCGGTTTTCGGATTGAGCGTTTAAAGGTCGCAATAGATTTATCTTATTTTTCATTTTTTTATTTTTCGCCAAGCGTGTTGTCAACTCCTCTTGGCAGAGTACCGGTCTCTTGTTATATCCGCACTACACCGATGTTGCAGTGCTACACGCCTTGGCTAACCTTTTTTAAGAGGGGTACCCGAAATTCGTTAGAAACCATTGTGAAACATAGTGGAACAATGCGCGAGGGCCAATCATTTAAAAATCACTTTCAAGGGCAAGCATCGCAGCACCCACAATGCCTGCATCGTTTCCGAGGTGTGCCTTTATAATCTTCATCCGCGCTGGAATATCCATAGCACGTTTGGACAGTTCAGTCCGGATGGGTTCAAAGAGAAGTTTTTCACCAGCTTCCGCTATACCGCCCCCGATAATTGCAATTTGTGGGTTCAGAATATGCGCTATTGAGGTAAGGGCAACGCCTATATATCGTCCTGTTTCAGCAAAAATCTCCATTGCGACTTTGTCGCCCGCATGTGCCGCCTCCGCTATCTGCCGTGGTGTTAGTGCTGTTCCATTCTTTATTGCTTTCGCTAAAATCGTAGACCGTTCTGTCTCTATCTTCTCCTGCGTCCGTTCCACGATGTTTTTCGCGCCAGCATAAGCCTCGAGGCAACCTTGATTACCACACCCACAGTAACGCCCATTCGGTTCAATGACAGTATGTCCAAGTTCCCCCGCAGTATTTTGACTTCCATGGTAAACTTTCCCGTCGATCACGACTCCCCCGCCTACGCCTGTGCCGAGTGTTAATGCGACGATGTTTTTGTATCCAACACCGGCACCGTGACGAAGTTCACCCAGGGTCATCGCATTCACATCGTTGTCCATACCTCGTAGGAGGGGTTTCCAACCTCGAATCCTTTCATTACCATGAGGTTGTGAATTATCATTTTCGGCTGTCTTCGGCAGATGTAGTTTCGCCAATTCTGCGTTTACATAATCGACGAGTGGAATGTCACTCCAACCCGGGAAATTAGGTGAGAAGTGGACGACTCCTGTTTCAGCAATGATAAGTCCCGGTGCCCCCAGTCCAATCCAAACCTCGCGTGTGTCATCGTGCCCACAATGTTTGCTGTCAGATTTTTCTGCCCGGCTTGAGGGAGATTGTAGTGTTTTGCCTAACTTTGATATGGCTTGTGCCGTTGTAGTTTCTGCTTTTACAAGAACTTGACGAACGGCTTCCGCAATTCGAGCCGCTACTACTTTGGGACCTCCTACTTCAACATCTGTAGGGAGCACCACACGGCAAGAAATACCGCCTACTGATGAAACTAACCCAGCCTTGATGTCCGTTCCGCCAAGATCGACGCCAATGCTATATTCCATTTTTTGCCTATAATTTACGAGGATAATTCCGAGTTCCAGAAAACTTGTGCGCCGTCACTGACATTACAGAGATAAATTTCAGGTTCAATACCGGTTTGTTTGTGGTACTCGGTCGTCACGAGCGTTTGGAACGGTTCTAAAACGTCTCTATGAACGATGTTAACTGTGCATCCACCAAAACCCGCACCCGTCATTCGGCTTCCAATTACGCCTGTGATGCTGCGGGCAATGTCGGTAAGCAAATCTAACTCACTACAACTGACTTCGTAATCATCTCGGAGCCCGTTGTGTGACGCGTTCATCAGTCTACCGAATTGTATGAGCGATTCGTCTGTTTCTTCTGCCGTTTGTAGGTGTCGTGTTTTAAGCACAGCAACCGCGTCTAATACACGGGTATTCTCTTCAATCACATACCGACACCTTTTTTGTGTTAACGCGGGAAGTTCTTCTTCATGTTTTTTGAAATCTGTTAGCGTAACGTCCCGAAGTGAAGAGATGCCGGGCAACCATTGTTTAAGGATAGCAACCCCTCTTTCACATTCTGCTCGGCGTTTATTGTATTCAGAAGCGGCAAGTTCGCGTTTTACCTTCGTATTACAAATAGCAATATAATGCGTTGCCAAGTTGAGTGGAACATGTTCGTGTTCAAGCGAGCGGCAGTCCAGAAACAGTGCTTGATTTTCCTGTCCGAGCAGCGAGATGGTCTGGTCCATGATACCACAATTAACACCGGCAAATTCATGTTCTACGCGCTGGCACAAGACCGCGAGTTCTTTATTATTAACCTCTGATTGTGGCGCGCTTTCGGAAGTTCCAGACGTAGAGCTGGCGGTTAAAAAAGTAAGCGCGGTTGAGACTGAAAGTGCCGCTGAAGAACTCAAACCGGCACCAATCGGCACATCGCCTGTGATAACAGCATCTATTCCAGATACTTTTTTGCCTGATGCTTGTAGGAGGGACGCAACCCCGATGAGATAATGACTCCATGCTGGGGCATCCTGCTGAATAGAAGGAAGCGTATCCAGACAGAATTCATAAGAATCGTTAACATCTAAAGCATGTAACCTGACACGTCCATCAGGTCGCTTCCGGGCAGCGATGTTGAGATATTTATCAATCGCCACTGGAAACACATAACCGTCGTTGTAATCCGTATGTTCGCCGATGAGATTCACTCTGCCGGGGGCTGATGCAACAAAGGTGGATGTGCTGCCAAAGATCTCTTTAAATTTCTGGGTAGCGAAGGAAACGCGCTTAGGTTTGTTTTCAGGGAAACCTATATCACTCGGATCTTCGCGCAAAACGTCTTTTTTCATATTTTTAATTATAGGAATATGTTAACCATCAACTCGTGCTTTAACATTTATAACGGAGTCGAGTTGATGGTTAAACTGCTCCATTACATTCCGCAGTGGTTTTCGGTGAAATTAGCAACCTCTCATATCCTAAAGAGAGTTCTCATCTTAGACGGAGACCGTTGTGGAACGAAGTGGAACAACGCCCAGGTACCCATAAATTAAAAAACATTCCGCACAGGTTTCCGGTCAATTTTGCGGCGTACTCGCCCATAAGCGATCTGCTTCAAGCAATTCCTTCTTGAACCCCGTAGGGGTGAAATGTCTGTAGAGCGAAAGCTCATCAATTAAAGAATTTCAGAAATAATCCCAACGTACTTGGCAGTTCCTCACGAGGGATATAACAATCAACGCTTAGGTTAGGTTCAACGTCTTTTTCCGATGGTGATGGCTGTGTCAAAAGTTGTTCTTCTGGGGCATGCAGCGCAGGTTGGAGATTCGGTGATGCTGATTTTTTTCTGGGGACTGTGCCTTCTGCGATAACCAGTTCGCCGACAGGGAGATACGTCGCCAGTGGAGACACTTCCGTTTCAGTTAAAACAGTGATATGAGGAAGTGGTGTATCTGCTAATCGCTCCATCTGCATCGTCAAGTAGGTGGTTTCTGCCAAAGCTGCTCGCGGTCCGCTCGGTTGACACGCGACGATCGTAACCAATGGAATCTGTTTTTGTAAGGCATTTTCAATCGCTGTGAGAAAAAAGGATGCGTTGAGCTCCGCAGGAATCACATCTATATCTGCGATGAACAGACAGGCTGGGTGCCCTGAAATCATTCCTTCAGCGATAAGCCCGGATTCCTTAGTGAATCTGGTTTCTGTTGTTGGCAAGTCATCGAGTAAATACTCAAGCCGTTCTTCAGCAAGGAGAGGGAACAGCGCACCGCAATATGAGCAGATATAAAGGTTCCGTTCAAGTTCGTTTTTGAAAGCGAACTCTTGGCACCCGGTGCATTTGTGCCATAGACTGATATTTTCTTCAAGGTCTTTGGAGATACGTGTTTCCATTTTTTTAACGATTAGCTTTCTCTCATTGTTCCAAATGTAAAGCAAAGACAAATTATGCCATTTAAGGCATAATTTCGTTCCACAATGGTTTCTGGTGAGGAGCGAGCGAGGCAAAGGACCTGTTCGGTCTTGGCCAGAACCTGTCCGAAATGTAATGGAGGGCAGTCAAGAGATCCTTAATTAAAAACTTGCTTGAGTCTTGGGCTGTGTGCAAGACGCTCAAGTCTGTATGATGCTAGCTATCGCTTCTGCTTCCGTATCATAGCAGTCAAAAATTGTCATCAATTTTGCCATGACAATAAGACTTCTGACGTTGCCGCCGAGGTTCAAGAGGACTATATTCCCTTCGTTGCGTCGGATGGTGGTATAAGACGTGACAAGTACTCCTAAGGCGGAGCTATCCATCATCTGGACCCGTTCCAAGTTCAAAATTATGTTGAGTTTTCCCCCTGGCTCCTCTTCGCTATCAGCTACCTGAATTTGCTGATTAATGATGTCTTTGAGAGCTAAGGCATCTACTCCAATAACTTTTCCCTCAATATCTAAAATTGTAATGCTACCTTTGTGTCGAAGATTGATTTGCATAAAAACACCTTTTTCTAACTATGGCCCCCTGGACAGCGTTCCAAATGTAAAGCAAAGACAAATTATGCCATTTAAGGCATAATTTCATTCCACGCTGGTTTTTGGTGAATTCCAACCTGCTCCAGGTGCTAAAAGGTTTCTGGATTTTAGCCCCAGCGGGGCGATATGTTTATAGGGGATGTGACTATGGTTCTGGAGTCCCCTTATATTTGACCATTTTGATGATGGTCCCGTTATTTTCGTAAGTTACAGAGTCCATGCAGGCTTCCATCAAAAATAGTCCTCTGCCACTGCTTTTGAGCAAATTTTCTGGGTCGAGAGGATCCGCGACTTCCTGGCGTGTGAATCCATCGCCTTCGTCTTCGATAACGATCTGAAATTTATCCTCGGCAAGAGTGAATTCGATGGTCGCTTTTTTAATTGGATTTTCTTTATTGCCGTGTTTGATCGCGTTTGTACCCGCTTCAATGACAGCAAGGTTAATCTGCTCTTGGGTGTCCTCTGTGAAATCTGTCTCTTTCAAAACCTCGATGACAACAACGTCGAGTAGGTAAACATGTTGCATTGAACTTGGGAGAGAAAGCGTAATAACCTGTTCAATTTCAGTTTCTTTGCGCGTAGATTCCTCACCCTCGTCCTCAGTGGCAATGGTGAATTGGTTCTCAGCAAAAATCAGCTGAAAAGTCGTTTGTTTTTCCGGATCCTCTTTGTTGTTGTGTTTAGTCGCGTTTGTACCCGCTTCAATGACAGCAAGGTTAATCTGCTCTTGGATGTCCTCTGTGAAATCTGTCTCTTTCAGAATCTCGGTGACAATGACTTTGAGTAGATTAACATGTTGCATTGAACTTGGGAGAGAAAGCGTAATAACCTGTTCAGTTCTCTCGCCCACGTTTGAAGCTCCTTCTTTTATAGTCTTAACCATCAACTCGTGCTTTAACACTTATAACGGAGGCGAGTTGATGGTTAAAGTTATCAGTTATCAGTTAAAAGAGATTTTTGTTAAATGAAATCTCTTAACCGAAGACTGTTAACTTCCATTAGCATGTTTTGGTACCATTAAGATTCATTATACCATAGTTTTCCTGACAAAACTTGCCAAAAATGTTAAGATATTCTATAGCAAGTGTAACAACCTTGTGATGGGATGCATGCATGGTTTCCACATCCAAGTAACTCGAAGACGTTTGTTCGCTCGAACAACTTCCGATTTCGGCTATGGCCATAGCTGAACCCCTCCTAATTTAAGTATCTCGCTTGATAATAATTAATGCTCTGTCGTCATGGGTGTTTGTGCTTCCACTAAACAGTGTTAAATCGTTAACAACCGCCTCACATAACGCTGATGCTGACAACCCCGTGTTTTTAGAAATGCAGGCGGCAAGCCTATCTCCACCATAGTGGCTATCAGCAATCAGGTTTTCTGATGAATCTACATCTTCTTGCTGACTGCTGTTTTTACTGGTAACTTTGCGCAAGCCTATAGAGGCTTGCGGGACAATGCTTCCAGTTTCCGTTTCGGTAATACCATCCGTATAGAAAACGAGTATATCGCCGGGAGACAGAGAACAGATGTTGCTTGAAAACGTGGCTTCCTCGAATGCGCCTATCAACATGCCTCCTGTCTTTAAGACCGCCATCTCGCTGGGATTCTTCCAGTGGAATGGATAACAGTGCCCTCCATTTGAATACGTGAAGGTTGAATTCGCTATGTCCAGTATACCGTAAACCATTGTTGCAAACAAATCTGCTTCGGTGTCACGGACCACTAAGTCATTAACCCGTTTGAGGATTGACGCGGGGCTGTCTTCCTCATGGCAGAGTAAGCGGAGTGCTGTCCGAATCATCACCATCAACAGTGCCGCAGGAATACCGTTGCCCTTTACGTCACCGAGCACGAGTCCGATCTGTGTTTCATTCAACGGGATGAAGTCATAGAAATCACCAGAGACGGACGTTGAACTTTGGAGCAGAGTTGCGATGTCAAAACCTTCAAGACTTGGTGCTTGTTCAGGTAACAATTTTTTCTGAATAGCGGCGGCGGCTTGGAGATGCCCAGCGAGTTGTTGCAACCCTTCTTCGCTGAACTTGTCTCCCATCGCATGCATTAACGGGTTGATGTATTTGATGGGACGAGTTCTACCTAAAACAGCTTCAACCCGCGCGGTTAACTCACGTAGGTCAAACGGTTTTGTGATATAATCGTCTGCCCCGGTATCCAAACCGAGGACTTTATCTTCTGTCTGTCCACGTGCAGTCAATAAAATGACAGGAACGTTTTTGGTATGCTCTATATCTTTGAGTTCTTCGATGACCTGAAAGCCATCTTTATGTGGCATCATCACATCAAGGAGAATAAGATCCGGCGGATTCATACACGCACTTTGCACTGCCCTCTCACCGTCGTTTGCCATCCGTATGTTGTAGCCCTCCGGTTCCAGATTCATTTTTAACAATTCGAGGATATCCGGATCATCATCGACAATCAAAATTGTTTCAGCCATTTTTTTCCTTTTTCAACGGAATAAAAAACTGGAAGTTGCTCCCCCGTCCATTCTCTCCGGTGTCAACCCATAATCGTCCATCGTGTGCTTCAACTATCCCTGCGGCAATTGAGAGTCCTAAGCCAGTGCCGCTTTGTGGTTTTTGTGCTTGGACACTTCCGAGTTGTCGGAACTTATTAAAGACCTTTTCTCTATCTTCAGGGGGAATTCCTGGACCTGTGTCAATGACTTCAACATGGAATCCGTCGGTTGCGCTCCCATTCTGCAGAGACTTTGATATTCTTACTGTCACCTTCCCGTTATCTGGTGTGAATTTAATAGCGTTTCCGATGAGGTTAATAAAAATTTGCCCAATCCGGTCTGCATCCCCAATCATTAGAGGTAGATTAGATTGTGCCTCAAAAAACAGATTAATGGCTTTTTCGTCTGCTTGTGGACGGAGCTCTTCGATTCGCCGTTTGGCTATTCTGCCTATCTGTACCTGCTCCTGTTTCATCTCAATGCGTCCTGCTTCAATTCGGGAGACATCGAGTAGGTCGTTAATAAGAGCGGCGAGTCGTTTCGACTGGCGATGGGCACGGCTCAAGCTTTCGTACTGTTTCTGATTAATTCTACCAGTTTTCCCATCAAGTATTAGCGAAATAAATCCGATGATGGATGTTAGCGGGGTTCGCAATTCATGGGACACAAGTGAAACGAACTCCGACTTCATTTTTTCTATTTCATGTTCATTGGTGATGTCATCAAAGACATAAACGGTGCCAACGATATTATTATGTTCATCGGAAAAATGGCTTGCTATGATGCGGAGTACTCGAGAACTTTGACTATCCACGCGTGCCTCATAATTTTTTGTAGAAGACGCGTGGATAGTCAAGCTGTCGTGTTGATTGACATTAACTTCGACGATCATTGTTTGGTGTTGTGCCACCTCACGCCGAGAGAAGGACAATATTTTCATGTTAACAGTTTTTTTATCCGTTTCTGTGTTCCCTTCCCTTTCCAATGTTTTCGTCCAGCAGATTGTACTATTTACTGTATCGACGGTGATAAAATTTTCGTAGTCAGCGGTGTTCCCTAAATCCAGAAGACGTTCGGCTACAGGATTAACATAGAGGACGCGCCCAGCGGGCTCAACAACAATCAAACCTTCGCCGAGGTTGTCTACGATAGCCGTAAGTTTTTTCTCTTCTTGTGTTAATCGATCAACGGCATTTTTCAGGTTCCGCCGCATCTCATTGAATTCTTCGGCGAGAACACCCACTTCATTATCACTATCAACAGTGATTTCGCTATCAAATTCACCTTGTCCGATGCTACGTGCGGCTTGTGCGACTTTCAATATAGGTGTAGCTATACGCTGGGCAGCCCACCAAGCAATTAATACAACGATACAACTTGACCCGATGGTAACATAAAAAATATATTTGTTCAGTCTGGCAACACCGGCGTAAGCAGACGAGATAGGACGTGAAGTAAAGGCTATCCAGTTGCTAAAGTTTTGTTGAACTTTCCACGGCTCCATATTTGAGAGTCGCGTCCGCGCCCAACCGTAGACGCGAGGTTCACCGAAAGTGTCCATCTCACCTTCCGATTCATAATCGTAATACTTTCCAATAACGCCCTTTTTTCCTTCAATGATTGCTTCCTCTGCAGCATCGCTCATCTCTATGTGACTGTCTATTTGGTATCCGCTTTGAGGTGAAGCGGCAATGATTTTGCCAGATTGGCTCGTTAGGATCGTGTATGTTTCCGCCAATTCCGGTAGCGATTCAACTAAACTGTTAAGTTCAGGTAGAAACAGAAAAGTTCTTAGCACGCCGACCGTATTATTTTTTCCCTGTGCGATGGAGGCTTTAGCATCCATACGTATTGGGAGGGCAATTGGAAGAAGATGCACACCTCGCGATTCATCGTAGATGACATCTTCGACAAATGGATAACCTATACCGTTGTTATATGCTCTTTTCCACCAGTGCCTGTCCCGCACTTGATGTGGAATCATTTTGGTCGTATCGTAGTCCAATTGTTGGTTATTTGAACGCAGGACATACCCGAAGGTATTTGTAATGGTGACCTCAGTTTTATAGCCCGCGTAGGTTTCAAGCAAGCGGATACTGTCCTCTAATCGTGCCCATACGCTAAGAAATACACTCTGTTTCTCGTTAGCAGTGTTCGAGTAAACAACGGCTGCCCGGATGTTTGGAAGTTCTGATTGAATCTTTGATATTTTTTCAGTAATAGCGTTGTCCGCGCTGGCAAGTTTTTCTTGGGCAAGAAGAACGAGATTTTCGCCAACAGTCTCCTTTAGCGCATTTTCTCCTAAAAATTTGATAGTTACAGAAACGGCGAACAACGGCATCAGCGCTACTAACAGAAACAGGACTATCTGTTGACCACGTAAACCCACTTTAAATCCGGAACGCTCTGGACGATTTTTATCTTTCATGTTTTAATGGTTTTCAGCCTGCTTCGCAGTGAGAACTATCGGCGATCAGTAGAGGATATTGTTGCAGGTATGCTTTCGGTCTCTGCCACAAGTACCTGACGGCTGATGGAAACTGACAACCGACGGCTATTTTGCTACATGAAAGCAGCGCACGCGCCGTCCTCCGTATCATAAATCTCAATGACGGTACTGAGCTGCGTTACCTCCAGAACTTCCCTAACAGCCTTCTGAGGATTGAGTAAGACTAACTTTCCACCCGACTGCTGACAAGATTTCAGAGTGACCACAATTGCCCCTAATGCACTGCTGTCGATTAACGGAACGTTCATTAGGTTAACCACTAACTTATCGCGCCCGGTTTGAAGTTGTTCGTTCATTTCTTTACGGAACGCGTCAGCCGCATTTCCAAGAATCTTTCCTTCTACATGAAGGATGGAGATATTTTGCTCCCCAATCGTCGTCTCAAAATTCATTTTTTAAACTATTGCTCCTGGACTGCCCTTCACTTCGTTCAGGGCAGGTTTTTGGTTAATTTGGGGCTAAAAGTGGCTTTTGAAGTCGTTTAGAACGAAGATTGTGGGTGTCGCGGTGCATCACAACATAACTTCGATTGAACTTTGGATTTTTTAAGACAGTTTCGACGATTCCACCGAGTACCTCAAGGCACGCCGAACTATTGTTAATCTCGTTTTTGATAGTTTCATTGCCAGGCTTATAAGCCACCCATTTTCCTGTCGGTTTCAGCAGAGGTATGCAGTACACCGCCGAGTCCCGAATCGTTGCGACGTAACGGGTGAAAACCCAATCGTATGCCCCAATGTGTTTCTGCTGTTGCGCACAAACTTCCGCACGTTCCGCGAATATTTCAACATCTACCCCTTGATGCCGATTCAACTGGGCGACTATGAATTTTAGGAAACTTACCTTCTTTTTCGATGATTCAATGAGTGTTAATCGGATATCAGGCATGTAGATTTTCAACACGATTCCCGGGAATCCGGCACCGGTTCCAATATCAATTACAGAATCACCACTTCCCAATGAGATATGTTTCAAGACACTTAGCGAATCGAGAAAATGTTTATGAACGATCTCATCATCATCTGTGATTGCAGTCAGGTTAATGTGTTTATTCCACCGCAGTAATTCAGTGCGATACAGATTGAATTGTGCCACCTGATGTTCAGTTAACGAAAATCCGTAATGATTGAACGTTTCTTTTAAGTCTTGCTTGTACCTCGCCAATTGCCATGCCTCATATTATCTAGTGTGAAGGATAACCGTCAAGATCGAGATGTCCGCTGGTGAAACACCAGGTAAGCGTGATGCTTGTCCGATAGAGGTGGGCTGGATCTTTGCAAGTTTCTCACGCGCTTCTGTCTTTAACCCCGGAACGTCGGCATAATCGAATGTGTCGGGGATTCGGAAATTTTCCAATTTCTTGAATTGATGGATCTGTCGCTGTTGTCGTTGAATATATCCGTCATATTTTATCTGGATTTCCACCTGTTCCGTCACGGCTGAAGGCAGGGTTTCAGAGGGGGGCACGATCTTGGTTATCTGTTCGTAATGAAGTTCCGGGCGTTTCAGAAGTTCTGCCAAAGATGTAGGTTGCTTTAACTCGCCTGTTTCGAGGATACTCGCCAAATTATCCAGAGTCGTAGGCGTCGGTTTGAGAAGGGTCTCCTGTAGACGTCCCAATTCTGCTTGGATGGCAGCTGCTTTCCTTTGGAACTGATGGTATCTGTCATCGTCAACGAGTCCGATCTGTCTACCGATTTCGGTGAGTCGCAAATCTGCGTTGTCCTCTCGCAATGCTAACCTGTATTCGGCACGCGATGTGAACATACGGTAGGGTTCGCGGATATCCAACATAACCAAATCGTCGATAAGTACTGCTATGTAAGCTTGCGATCTGTCAAGGATAAGCGGGTTCTCACCTTTTACCTTTAAAGCAGCGTTGATTCCTGCCATAAGCCCTTGTGCGGCGGCTTCCTCGTAGCCCGTGGTCCCGTTGAGCTGTCCCGCGAAATAGAGCCCTGGTACCTGTTTTGTCTCAAGCGTCGGTTGTAGTTGCGTCGCTGGTGCGAAATCATATTCTACGGCGTATCCGAAGCGCATGATCTCAGCATTCTCTAACCCTTTGATGCTATGTACCATCTCTACCTGTACATCTTCAGGCAGGCTCGCAGAAATACCGTTGAGGTAGATTTCGTCCGTATCTCGTCCCTCAGGTTCCACGAAGACTTGGTGTTCTGTCTTCTCCGCGAAGCGGACAACCTTATCCTCGATTGAAGGGCAGTAACGGGGACCGATGCCGACGATACGACCACTGTACATCGCAGATCGGTGAAGGTTCTCGCGGATGACTTCATGTGTTTGTTGATTCGTGTAAGTCAGGTAACACGGGAGTTGAGGCTGTGTAATTCGTTCGGTTAAAAATGAGAAAGGGAGAGGGTTTTCATCGCCCGGCTGAATTTCCATTTCGCTGAAATCAACCGTCTGAGCGTTGACACGCGGAGGCGTGCCAGTTTTGAGCCTACCGATCTCAAATCCAAGACTTAAAAAACTTTCTGAGAGTTTCTCGGCGGAGGATTCCCCTGCTCTACCTGCGCTATATGATACATCACCGATATGGATTAGGCCTTTCAGGAAAGTGCCTGTCGTCAGAATCACAGTCTCTCCGAAATAGGCGGTTTTTGTCTGGCTCAGGATTCCGATGCATCGACCGTTTTCGACGAGCAATTCCTCAACTAATACTTGTTTGATGTCGAGCCGTTGTTGCGCTTCAAGGACCTGTTTCATTTTATCTTGGTACGCTTTTTTGTCGGCTTGTGCGCGGCTTGATCGAACTGCGGGTCCTTTTTTTGTATTTAAACGTCGGAATTGAATCCCGGTCTTGTCTATATTTTTTGCCATTTCACCGCCGAGCGCGTCTATCTCTTTAACGAGATGTCCCTTGGCGAGCCCTCCAATAGCGGGGTTGCAAGACATCTTCGCTATAGTGTCCAAGTTAATAGTGACGATGAGTGTTTCGCAGCCCATTCGTGCAGCGGCAAGTGCGGCTTCACATCCCGCATGCCCTGCACCGACTACGATAACGTCGTAATGTTTTCGATAAGTATTCATTTTTAATATAGTAGATTTTGAAATTACTTGTGTACTCGTATCATTGTGCGAACTTGTGAGGTTGTACGTCACGGATGCACAGGCTAACGGTCTCCTATGCTACAAGTGTAAACATATTTTCAGATTTTACTATAGTTATCAGTCGCCTGCTGCGCAGGCTTTCAGTTATCAGCAGTCAGTAAGAGACAAGGGACTCTCAAATCCCTCTTTAACTTTAACCATCAACTTGAAGAAACACCCAAGCAAAAACCCTCCGTTATAAATGTTAAAGCACGAGTTGATGGTTAACACCGATGGCTGATGGCTAATTAGAGTCCGTCGTAAATGATGCTGATAACAAGCGTTGCGACGACTTCAAGGCTTTTCGGACTACATTTGTCGACTGTATCTTCAACTGTATGCCAATACGGATAAGTAAAGTCAATAATATTTACCATTGGAATTCCTACCTCGATTAACGGGACGTGATCGTCCAAGATCGCGTCCCCTAAACGGGATTGAAACGGTGTTAAACCGAGCGTTGCTGCACGCTGCCAGATTGCCTCCGTGAACCCCCGATTTGCATTCCAAGAATAGCGTTCAATCGGGAGTGCCAAATCCTTGTCTCCGATCATGTCTAACAAAATCCCATAATCCGGTTTCCATTTCCCCAAATTTCGTGCGAAAAACCGAGAGCCAATAAACATATTTTCAGCCGACCTGCCATAATCCTCGCCGTCGAAAAGGACAATAACGACCCTGCGTGGCGGTGGGTGTTCCTTTAAGACTCTCGCAATTTCGAGGAGGACAGCAACACCGGAGGCACCATCGTTGGCACCGAGAATCGGTTTATCCCGATTTTCTGGCTTTGGGTCCCGATCGGCGAAGGGACGGGTATCCCAATGCGCTGCGAGCAGGAGCGTCTCGCCGCCAGTTGGCGGTCCAAACTCTGCCAAGATATTGTTTAGGTGAAGCGTGGTTTCCGTTTTTGTTTTATACTGATGAGGTTGAAGGGCTACGCTATTTGCATATTTCTGAAGTTCTGTAAATAGGAAATTCTGTGTTTCGCTATGTGAAACCGAACCGGGGGGCCGCGGTCCGAATGCGCACTGCTTCTCCAACATATCAAAGGCTCGCTGTGCGTCAAAGACAGCGTTCGCTTCGCTCGCGGTACTGACGCTATCGCGAGTCGAGTTTCTTAACCCTGTATTTCGGTTGTCTGTATCTGGCTCCGTACATGCAATACTGAATACGCCGCAATACAGACTGACTAAAAGTGCGACGAGCCATTGCTTTTCCATCTAAGCTTTCCGTCTGCCTTCAAGTGCTTTTGCGAGTGTTACCTCATCAATGTACTCTAAATCGCCTCCAACGGGAATACCGTAAGCAATTCGAGTGACAGCGATTTCGAAGGTTTCCAAGTGTTGTGTAAGGTAGAGCGCTGTTGCTTGTCCTTCTGTTGTCCAGTTTGTAGCAAGAATTACTTCTCGCACCGGTTCTCCGTCTACAGTAGCGTCCCGAATTCGTTGAAAGAGTGTGTTGATTCCGAGTTCATCGGGACCAGTCCCGTCCAGTGGTGAAAGAACTCCGCCCAGCACGTGGTAAAGGCCCTTGTAACCGTTGGTTCTTTCAATTGCCCAAAGATCATCAGACTCTTCGACGACGCAAATTACCTGCCGATTGCGGCGTGGATTTGTGCAGATATAGCAAGGATTCGTATCTGTAATAGTGCCACATATGTCGCAGTAAGATAAGAGTTGTTTTACCTGTGCGATGGCTTCTGCAATTTGAGCAGTCTCAGTGTCAGGCAATTTTAGCATAAAAAACGCTAAGCGTTGCGCCGTCTTCTGACCGATTGTTGGCAACTTTTGGAGCTCCGTAATGAGCTTCGCCAGCGGTTTCGGGTATTCTTGCATTTTTCTAATTATGCTCTAATTCTCATTGCTTCAAATGTAAAGCAAAGACAAATTTTGCCGCGTGTGGGCAAAATTTCATTCCGCAATGGTTTTTTCTAAGAACCATACGCGAAAAAGTACTAGCGCGTTCTTGGCGAGACCCTGCCTGAAACATTGTCCCGCAAGCCTCTATAGGAGACCTGCGCAAGGAAGGCAGTCAGAGGGTCCATCATTTAAAAAGCTACGGGAGCCCCGGAATTTTAATACCACCGGTCAATTTGCTCATTTCTGCCGACATCATTTCTTGTGATTGTTGCAATGCTTCATTGATTGCCGCGACGACAAGGTCTTCGAGCATTTCTGTATCTTCCGGATCAACAACCTCCGGCGTAATGCGGAGTGATACGACTTCCTGCTGTCCATTGACAACGGCGGTTACCATCCCACCTCCGACAGTTGCTTCAACAGTGCGGTTTGCGAGTTCCTCTCGAATTTCAAGCATTCGCTTTTGCATTTGCTGTGCTTGTTTCATCAAGTCGTTCATTTTCATATTTTTAATTTTCCTTGCGGTTCGATGAAGTGGATTAGAGCGTTCATGGTTATCTCCATAGAGTTGAAGAAACACCCAAGCAAAAACCCTTCCATTTCATTTCAGGCTTGGCTTCTTGTCTGATAAAAGCAAAGAGGTTTTTGATAATCCTAACATCTCTTTACCGACTTTTGGAAAGGTGCGGTTATTGGGTCTCCACAACTTTCGCCTCAAAAAGGTCGAGAGCGGTTTTAAGTTGTGGATCATCTTGGGCTTCAATTTTACGCATAAGCGGTGTTTTTCGTTCTGTTTCTTTCAGTACATCCTCGGATACTACCGATTCTGACACTGTATCTGAGGCGACCAATTCGATTTTCACGGGTTTGCCAACTTCCTGTTTTAGGACATCGGCTACAATTTTTTTGTCCTCATCCGTTATCATAAAAAGGTACGAGGGTGAACAGGCAATTTCGACTGTGTTTGTGCCGTTCACAGTGGGGACAGATCCTTCTGGTAATGCGTGTATGAGTTTCGAAGGGAGTTTTGATTTTACTTCGGTCCAAAATGAAGGGAGGTCTGCTAAGTCTCTGGGTCCGTGTGAAACTGACGAAGGGCTTGGCGCGTTAGCGTCTGGTGAAGAAGCCATCGGGATTTGCTCTTTGTGAGATGTACTCGATACCTCTTTTGCGGGATCAAATGGCGTTGCGGCAGATGTATCTGGCTTTGTAGAGGAAGGCAAATCTGGTGATGTAACTTGTGGGTTTGGCTGCTTTGTCAGTGGTGTAAATATGTCCTGCTCTGGTGGGAGTTGTGTCGTTGCAGAAAGCCCCGCTGAATCGAATTTCTGCTCTAATGCAGACAATTTTCTGATTATTTCCTCAAGAGGAATGCCTTCTTCAAGCGAGTTGAGTTGGATGAGTGCTGTCTCTAATTGAAGTTGTGGATAACCATACTGTTTGATGTCTTGATTGGTGTGCATCAAAATTTTGATAATCCGTGATAACCTGCCTACCGACATCTGTTCTGCCTGCTGCTTGAGTCTGGGAAGGTCTGACTTGGGACTCTGAATCTGTTCACTGAGACTGTTGTCGATTGCTAAAAGTCGTAGGTCCCGGAAATAACCGACCAGTTGATTTAAGCACTGCGACAAATCTGTGCCTTGTTTCGTCAGGTTATTTAGCGTCTTCAGCCCTTTTGCGAGATCTCTTTCCGTAATTGCTTCCCTAAGTTCTTGGAGGAGGGAACTGGAACCGAGCCCGATGGTCTGTTCAACGGCTTCAACGGTTAAATTTTTGTCAGCAGAGGAGACGAGTTCCAATAGGTTTTCTGCGTCTCGTAGGCATCCTTCGGATTGACGCGTGATAAGCGTGAGTACGTCAAGATCCGCTGAAATATCTTCCTCTTCGACAATTAACTGCAAGCGTTCGATGATCTTTTCATCTTCGAGGTATCGAAAATCGAAATCTTGACAGCGAGAGCTGATTGTCTTGGGGATCTTCGCATGCTCAGTTGTTGCCATGATGAATATGACATGGGGAGGCGGTTCTTCAAGTGTTTTGAGCAAGGCGTTGAACGCCTCCGGTGAGAGCATGTGCGCTTCATCTATGATGTAAATTTTGTAGGGACAGATGGCTGGCGAGAGTTTGACGTTTTCACGAAGGTCTCGGATCGTATCAATACCGCGGTTGGAGGCGGCATCCATCTCGATCACATCGAAAGATCTATCTTGCGAAATTTCGTTGCAAAGTTCGCATTGATTGCAAGGCTCAGCGGTTTTGGTGGAGTCAAATTCGGTTTCTTGAATGCGGTTGGGACAGTTGACGGCTTTGGCGAGAATGCGCGCGACTGTGGTTTTACCGGTACCGCGCGGTCCCCAAAAAAGGTAAGCATGCCCGATACGTTCGGAAAGGATCTGATTTTTTAGCGTTGTGGTAACGTGCTCCTGTCCGACAACGTCGCTGAAGTTTTGGGGACGCCATTTTTGAGCGAGAACCTCGTAAGACATCAGGCAATCCTTTCTTGTATGACTTGAGCTTGGGAATGAGGTATGTCCACTCCAACGAATTCGCCCAAAAGATGGCTATGCACCCAGGGTTGACAAGTTTCTCCAGACGTTGCCCACGTCGTTAGCTCAGGTCAGGCACCCTTGCGTCACACGCGCAACTCATCTACCGCTGCTTCCTTCCGGACCTGACGGGGTTAAATAAGTGCCCGTTGCTCAAGACCCAACCCTCAACACCACGTGCGTGGGACAGTCCCCACAGAAACATGCCGCATACTGGGGATTCAGTCCTGCTTTAGCGGATTGCAGATACAGGGCACCGCTATCTCCCCACCTAGCATAGCCAAGGCGTTAATGATGTGAACAGTTATATAGCAAGTTTTGACTTGCAAGCTGCGTCAAAAGTGGCGGAGAGAGTGGGATTCGAACCCACGGTACTGCGAAACAGCACACATGATTTCCAGTCATGCCAGTTCAACCAACTCCTGCATCTCTCCGTAAAATTTTCAGGTACATCTCATCAAGCCGCACGTGGAATGGCTGGCGGCTATTAAGTATGGAGCAGACGGGATTTGAACCCGTGACTTCATCCGTGCGAGGGATGCACTCTCCCAGCTGAGCTACTGCCCCACAAGTGGAAAAAATAAACATTTTGCGACAGTTATTTTTGACCTGCCATTAAGCAAAAAACGGAGAGAGTGGGATTCGAACCCACGGTGACTTGCGCCACAACAGTTTTCGAGACTGTCCAGTTCAACCACTCCTGCATCTCTCCTTCTGATGTAAGCTCTCCAACCTATAGGAACGGGTGGCACACATCCCCGTCTTCTATAAACCCACCTTTTCCACTTTACTTCGGCGTTGCTGAAAAAAGGACTTCAAAAGGGCACTGCTCTCTTCTGCTAATATCCCACTCACCAATTCAACTCGATGATTCAGCCGTTCATCTTGAAGGATATTATAGAGCGTTCCGGCTGCCCCTGATTTCGGGTCTGTTGTTGCGTAAACAACTCTTGGAATACGTGCTAACACGATCGCCCCGGCACACATTGGACAGGGCTCTAACGTCACATATAGGGTCGTATCGACAAATCGCCAGTTCCCAATTTTCTCGGATGCGGCTTGTAGAACAAGCATTTCCGCGTGGGCGATAGGACTGCCGCGGGCTTCGCGTAAGTTAAATGCTTCAGCGATCAGGACATCGCTTCTAACAAGCAGAGCACCAACGGGTACTTCTCCTTTTTCGCCTGCCTGCTGCGCTAATTCAAGAGCTTGTCCCATCCAGAAAAAATCGTTATCCAAGTTTCTTCAGCAAATGCCTCTGAAGCGCCTGAGAGGATTCGAACCCCCGGCCTTCTGATCCGTAGTCAGATGCTCTAATCCACTGAGCTACAGGCGCGTATGCTATGCATCAGGAATCGAAACGTAGAACGGAGTTATAAGACGACTTTAATTGTCCTACAGTTCTCTGTCCTCTGATTTATCGTTTACAAACGGAGAGGGTGGGATTCGAACCCACGATGGCTTGCGCCATAACTGCTTAGCAGGCAGTCCAGTTCAACCACTCCTGCACCTCTCCTAATGGCGGTGGGAGTAGGATTCGAACCCACGATGGCTTGCGCCATAACGGTTTTCAAGACCGCCGCTTTCGTCCACTCAGCCATCCCACCTATACTTCACAAATCTTCATATTAATTGACATACTCTCACGCTAAAGCGTGGAGATTCTGGTATCATCAAAGGTTGCTGGCGATTGCAAGTCTGACACCTTCTCCTCCAAGTTGGACGATGCCCCGCCCAATACGCTTTGTATCCTTAAATAAAGCATATCACATATGCAAAGAAATGTCAACAACTTTTTTCAAATGCGCCTGTCAAAGAAATTGTTATTTTTATTTATTTTTCCGTATATTCAAATGGGGTTCCAGAATTTAATTCGGTGATTTTCCTTGATGTGCAAAGGAGCAGACGAGCCTACTTCTACACATTGCGGTCGGGAAATCGTAGCTACAGCGTACACGAATTCTCGTGTTTTTGTGAGTTAGCTACAATCGCAGGTGGGTTGGGACAGATTCCTTGACACATCTGTTACCAAGATATACTAAGTTTCCCCATGCCATTCCAGCGGTTCATTTCGCAAGTAGGGGAGAAGCATGCCTTGGAGACGCCGGTGCGCGTGGTGTAAGTGTGTTTTAATTGTACCTTCCGATCTGTTTAACAACACTGCGATCTCTTTAATTGCCAGTTTTCTTCGGTGACGAAGATTGAAAACACGACGCTGACCCGGTGGGAGTTTCCGAACTGCCTTCCGAATGATCCTACCAAGTTCCTTTTCTTCAAGGAATTTCTCGGGCGACGGGTAAGAATCTGACATCCTTAGGACCTCGTCGGCATCAGATGGTAATTCTTCAAACGTAAGAACTTTGCTACGGTTACGCTGCCGCTGAAAGTCGATGCTACTATTGATAGCGATTCGGTAAATCCAGCTGTAAAACGCAGAGCCACCTTTGAAGTTAGGCAGTGCTTTAAACGCTTTCAAAAACACCTCTTGGCTAATATCTTTTGCTGTTTCTCGATCACGAATCTGCTGGTAAATGAGGTTATATATTTTCTTTTCATATTTGAGAACGAGAGGATTAAAAGCCTCTATGTCACCATTTTGAAACCGATTGACGAGTTCATCCTCGTCAATTTGTTCAAGCTCCGACGCGGTATACAAAGTGGTGGGTTTTTGGGTGTTCGTCATGTCTTTTTTCTCCATATCGAGTTAAATTTAAGGAACTTGGGTTCATAATCTCATAATCGAACGCAAACTGGCTTAAAATTTATACACCGTAGATGTCAGAAAGTTCCAATTTTCTTAATAAAACGTGAGTTCGGTAAAAGGTCCTCCGCAAACTCCAGTCAAACCACAACGATTTAGATACATAGCACTCCGCTGGAGTGCGTTGACTTCAAGGGTTTCTATAGATATATCACGCCTCTGGCGTGAGGAGGTGGCACCTAAAAGGACGTATAAACACACGTCAAGGCGTTGAAAATGGAGGACTGAAAAAATCGCGCTGCTTGCTCCAGCGGAGCAATATGTCTATAGAACATTCATGGTTTCCGAACGGCTGCACTCCAGCGGAGTGCTATGTCTATTTATTCTGAAATGTCCAGGTATGTCCATAATTCACTATAAGTCAAACTCACGTTAATAAAAGTTTCCTATTTCCTTGTCTTAGACAGGTTTGATTGGGGTTTTGTTCGTTTTTTTGTAATCTGAAGAACCTACAATCCATTATACCGCGTCGGTTGGCGCGGTTTCTAACTTTGCCAGCGAAAAAAGAGGAATCCAGTGGTTCCTGAAATGTCTACGGATTCACAAATCTGACGATACTTTCACAGTTTTCATAGCAAAGCCGAGAAATCAATAGGCATCGTGAAAGGCGATAAACCCTTACCATGATTGGGTTTTAGACGGTTTTCATCAAAGGTTGCTATGAAAGTTGCTATGAAAGTTGCTATGAAAATGTCACACCGGTCTATATCAGTCCTAAAACTTTCTCGGTACTGAACGGATAATTGTATATCTTCCTATAAATGTTCCGAAGGAACGCTAACTTTCACGGAGGCTTCACGGAGGTTTTACCGGCGTAGGTGTGCTGTAGGTTGCCAAGATGCAACATGCCGTCTCTCCGTGAAAAAACGAATGTGAAAATAGAATTAACTTATTGTATCAGTGTTTTTAGAACCGGAAGTGCTTATCTTTTCAGGCGTACTCAACGATTTTGTTATCTGCAGCACTCCGCTCTGCTATAGGAGAGGGAATCCGCAGAAATACCCATAGTGTCAATTTAGGGATTTTTCACGATATTTGGTCGCATTGGTCCCTACAAATGCCGCCCCGCTGGGGCTTAGATGTTTGGTTGATACATGTTTCTACACAGATGCTAAAGAAATACCCAAGCAAATAAACCCTCCGGGACTCAAGAGGGCTTTTGGGGCATGCAAGGTTTGTGAATAGAACCCGGCGCGGTTACAAACAGCACCTACCGGACATGGGACCAAACCTATCATTTTTTCTTAAATTGACACCTATGGGGAATCCGCAGACATACCCAAGCAAAAACACTCTAATTCGTGAGGAAACAGCCCAGCAAAAACATACATCGCTGTAGGAGCGACCTCCAGGTGGCGATACGCCATCTAAAACGGACAGAAAACCGAAAACTGAATGGCTCTGATCATAGGCTCAGGACTATTTAGTTTTCGGTTCCGATCTTGGTTTTCGTTCACAGATGTTAAGGTTTTCGCGCAATATCGCGAGCACAGCTCGCTCCTACAGCGGAAAAACGTTCACGCATATAAAGTAAATATGTAAAACTAAATGACCCTGATCATAGACTTGCGAGATATTGACATGCCAACCATTTTGGGGTATACTGACAGCAACGTTAGATTTTGCAGAAACGACCTCAAGTTGTACAGGACTTACGCAGTTTTAACCGTAACACGCGCGGTTAGATGGGATCCCCGAAAAAAACACGGTCTACCGGTCGGCTGGCACAGACTAACAGTCTATGCTACAAAAGAGCAGTATGCGTAAGTCCTATTGTAATCTAAAAGAGAGATTCTGATGCGTCGGTATAGCATTCAAACCAAAATCGTTCTCCCATTTTTGCTTCTGTTTGCTTGTGTCACTGTCTTTGTGCCGTTGCTAACAGTTGAACTGTTTGCGTGGAAGTACAGTGAACAGTTTACACGTGAAACCCAAGGTTGGCTCGACACCATCGTAGAAACTGGGTTTGTTCGGGAAGATAGTGAGAAAGTCAAGAAAGCGTACAGCGTAGAAATTATGGTTTTCGGCTCCGATTACACGCTTAATAATAGTACTTTAGTCGGACTCTCCGATGCTGAACAGGACTGGGCAAATTTAGCGGAAAAAATGCGGCTGAGTGCGGTAAAAAAGCACTTCCAAGAAGCAGATAGAACGCCTATTACACATGATGTGACACTTGCTGGAAAGCCTTACAAAGTTTTTTATCTTTTGCTCGACCCTGGGCGATTCTACTGCTTGCTGCGACCGATGGAAAAGATCGCCGAAGCGAAGCAAACCCTGACATGGTATATGTTAGCCATTGCTGTTCTCGTTATGGCACTGATTGCTTTTATCAGTCACCGTATCGGGAAGAACCTGACGAACCCTATTACAGTTTTGGTTGATTCTACGGCGCGTGTCGCGACGGGCGACTTGGATGAGCAGTGTGAGATTAAAACGCATGATGAAATAGGCGATCTCGCGACTGCATTCAATCAGATGACGAGGGACCTTAAAGAGTCCAGAGATCAGTTAATTCAAGCGGAACGCTTGGCAACAGCCGGAAAAATGTCTGCTTCGTTCGCTCACGAGATCCGAAATCCGTTGTCATCTATGCGGATGTTAGCACAGATGTTGATGCAGAAACCCGGGATGTCGGAAGAGAGGCATCAGCAATCCCTTCGTTATATCCTTGAAGAGATTGAGCGGGTTGATACCATCGTGAAAGGCTTGATGGATTTCGCGCGTCCTTCGTCGCTTGACCTCAAGCAACAATCGCTTGCACCTATCCTACAAGCCGTTCTGGCTTTGATGGAAGCCAACTTAGCACACCATAAAATCCAACTCGTCTTAGATGTGTTACCTGAAACCCCAGAAATTCGATTTGATTCAGATAAATTAAAGCAGGCGTTTATGAATGTGGTATTGAATGCAATGGAAGCGATGCCGCAAGGTGGGGTGCTGAAAGTGTCTACTTTTACAGAGAATGACAGCGTGTGTATTAAGGTTGTGGATACGGGAGTCGGGATACCAGAGGAGGATTTAGAACATCTCTTTGAGCCGTTTTTTACTCGGAAGACGAAAGGAACGGGACTTGGGTTAGCGAATGTCAAACGAATTCTTGAAGAGCATGGAGGCACGGTAGAGATTGACAGCACACCGGGTGAAGGGACGGAGGTGTCGTTAGGGTTGCCGGTAGATGTTTCTGCGTGAAAGATTCTAACCATTTTTCATACGAACGCTCCTTACTTTACTAAAGTAATGGGTGTAGAAGTCGCGATCACAGCTCGCTTCTACAGAAGATACGCGAACAGCGCGGCATCCAAACGTGCTCTAAATACTTTTTACCCATCATTTCAATGTGGACAAAACACTAGCGGGCTTCAGCAGCAATAGGTAGCCTCACATCTAAAACGAGGTGGGCAGGCATGCCTAAGCCTGTGACGACACACTCAATGTTTTCGCCGTTGAGGGACGCACGCCAGATACCACCCTTCTCCGTCCAATACACCTTACCGCCTCCGACATCCAGACCAAGGCTCCCCGGCGAAACTAAACCGGTAATGAAATCGGGTTGAAAGTCGGAACCGTCAACACGGAGCCGCTGAATCTTCCCCGATGCCACCGACACGTAGAGATGACCCGCCATACTGTCAATCCCAAGTCCCAGCGGAACACTTTCTAACGCTCTCACCAGTTGAATGTTTGATCCATCCAGTGCAGCACATCGGATTTGCCATATTCCATCTGTCGTTTTCTCTGTCCAATAAAGTTTTTCGTCTAATACATCCGCAACCAGATGCTTAGGTGAAGCCAAACCTGTGATAAAATCCGGTTCAAAATTAGAGGAACTTGCCCGGAAACGTTGAATCTTACCTGATGCCACCAGCACATAGAGCAGATTTTCCGCGATTGCCATATCCATAGGTATGTCCGTTAATTCCTCACGAAAATCTGTGATTTGCGCTGTCGTTGTATATTTCGATGCTTGCCGGACCCTCCACGTGTTAGCGTCCGTTTTTTCTGTCCAATAGTAGCAGTAATAAGAGTAGTAGTAATAAGGATCGAGAGCGAGGCGTGTTGCATTCTGGATGTCGGGAAGGAGGTTTACCACTGTGTCCCCTATGCAGCGGTGGAGCGTGCCATTCTCCATATCTATCCAATACATAACAGGATATAGGAACTTACCTTTGAATCCAACATCTATCCTCATGTTCTGATTGCTTTTGAAGAGGGTTTGGAGGGGCGTTATATCTTGAATTGGATTCGACTGGATACGGAGTGTTCCTAAGTTTGTCGTAGATCGGGCTTTTAGCCAGTCGAAGTTTGTCAACTGCGTGAGGGCACTGACATCGCGTATCTGATTATTTTCCAAATTTAACCAATGTAACACCTTCAAGTTTGCTAACGGCGTAATGTCCGTTATCTCGTTATGCGAGAGGTCTAACTCCCATAACACCTTCAAGTTTGCCAACGGCGTGAGGTCACTTATCTTATTATGCGAGAGGTATAAGTTCCGTAACCCGTTCAAGTTTACAAACGGCGGCGGGGGGCTGTGAGCTATCTCATTTATTTTAGTATCGTTGAGCTCTAATGCCTCCAACCCGTTCAAGTTTGCTAACGGTGTGATGTCCGTTATCTCATTATGCGAGAGGTCTAACTCCCATAACACCTTCAAGTTTGCCAATGGCGTGAGATCACTTATCTTATTGCCAGCGAGGTTTAAGTGCCCTAAATTTTTCAAGTTTGCCAACGGCGTGAGGTCACTTATCTCATTATCCCAGATCTCTAACTGCCATAACTCCGTCAAGTCTGCCAACGGCGTGAGATCACTTATCTTATTATTGGAGATAAACAACTCCTTCAAAGATGTTGCATGTTCCAACCCTGTGAGATCGGTTATCTCCTTACGAGGAAAAAAGATAAGAGTGAGTCTTCTTAAACCTTGCAGATCCTCCCGTGAGAAGGGGTGCCCCGGTGCTAAACCGAGAGCCTCCCGTACCGCCTCTGCTAAATTCGCATCAGGTATTAAATCCGGCTCCGGCAGAGGCATCTCTATCCTTAAATTTGGATTACGATCACGGAGTATGTACAGGGGCGTTACATCCTGAATTGGATTATCCTTGAGTTCTAACTTTGTCAATCCCGTCAAGTTTGCTAACGGTGTTATATCAACCACTTGATTGCTGTTGAGTTCTAACTTTGTCAATCCCGTCAAGTTTGCCAGAGGCGTGAGGTCGGTTATCTTATTGCCAGAGAGGTTTAGCTGCGTCAATCCCGTCAAGTTTGCCAGAGGCGTGAGGTCGGTTATCTCATTCTTCCAGAGCTCTAAGTTCTTCAAGTTCGTTAAACTGGAGAGTCCGTTTATATCAACCACCTGAATGCTTCCGAGGACTAACTCCTCCAATCCCGTCAAGTTTGCCAATGGTGTGAGGTCACTTATCTCATTATCCCAAAGAACTAACTCTGTCAAACCTGTCAAGTTTGCCAGAGGCGTGAGGTCGGTTATCTTATTGCCAGAGAGGTTTAGCTGCGTCAATCCCGTCAAGTTTGCCAATGGCGTGAGGTCGGTTATCTCATTATCCGAGAGGTTTAGCTGTGTCAATCCCGTCAAGTTTGCCAATGGCGTGAGGTCGGTTATCTCACTGCCGTAGATGGCTAACCGTGTCAATCCGGTTAGACCGGACAGCAGCGTGAGATCCTTTATCCTATTTCTGGAAAGAGATAACTCCTCCAATCCCGTTAGGGCTGTCAGGGGTGTGAAATCTGTTATGTTCCTATTCCAAGAGAGATGTAATTCTTTCAATCCTGTTAAGCTAGGGAGCCCCTTTATATCAACCACTTGAGTGTCGTCGAGATCTAACGCCTCCAATCCTGTCAAACGCAACAGCGGTGTGATATCCTTTATCTTGTTGGAATCGAGATTTAACTTCTTCAATCCTGTCAAACTTGCCAAGGGTGTGATGTCACTGATTTCATTGTCGTAGAGGACCAGCCACTCCAATTTCGTCAAGTCTGTTAGTGGTGTTATATCCTTGACTTGATGCCTATAGAGACGTAACACCTCCAATCCGGTTGCGTGCTCTAACCCTTTGAGTGACGATATCTTTTGCTTATAGGGTGTGCTAAAAGTCCCTAACTCTAATTTCGTCAACCCTGCTAACGCCTGTGGCGTGGGCGAGGTACCTGGGTCGAGTTTGAGGGCTTCCCATACTGCCTGTCTGAGATTCTTATCCGGCATCCACTCGGTTTCATTTTCTGCTGTTTCTTGGATTGTCACTGGCTTGTGACAGCTGTTGAGAGAAAGCGCAAGTAAGCCAATGATCACTATTGAGAAGCTCGCGAAACGCTTTTTCATGGGAACGCTCCTTATGTGTTTTGTTGACGGTTGGTGTCTAAGCGGTGAAGTCAACTCGCTTGATATGGTCTATGGCACTGAATATGTGGTACTACCACTGCCGTCACTGGTTAGCTTCGGACCTTTCTGCCATCCATCTTTTCGTGAGCAGGAAGGTTAATAGTGCTGTGATGCCACAAAGGATAAGGATCCAGAATAGCAATCGTCTGAAAGCAGTGACGGTACTATCCATTTTAATCATCTTGAGTGGTAGGAAAAGATCTCCACCCTTAACAACTGTAACAGGTTTGCCGATCCGATCGCGGTATCCTTTTTTGTAGATACTCAGAAGGTATCTACCTGCGGGAATGCCGGTGAGTTCATAGTCCCCATTGCCATACGTTGTCGCCGTGTATTCTGTGCCATCTTCAGCAAGAATTACGACTGTAACGCCTTCAATTGGAAACTGATATTCCGGATCGACAATCTGTCCGCGGACAGTGCTACTCGGATTCGCGAAGTCGTCCTGAGCGGAAATGGTACCAGCAGACATAATGACATCCTGCACACACCGAAAACCGGTGTTGTTGTGCGAGAATGAAGAGAAATTAGAGTCGCGATCGCCAACCTCCACGCTCCCCTTAAGATCAGTCCAGGAGCCGCCGCGCACGACGCGGCGAGACCGAGACTCAACATCTGTAAATTCATTCACTAACCACTTCATGCTGCGCCCATCCCGTAGGGGATTACGGACAACCCCATTTCGAGGGGAGGTATTGTAGAAATTCGAAGCGCGTGCATCCAAGCACCATTCCGAGGCGTTACCCGCCATATCATATAAGCCATAACCGTTCGCGGGATACTGTCCCACTGCCGTGGTATCGTTTACATTTTTATTGTAGTTGGCATCTTGGGGGGTAATCGTATCGCCCCCCGGATATTTTTCATACCATAAACCGCCCCGAGCCGCGCGCTCCCATTCCGCCTCCGTCGGCAGACGTTTGCCTGCCCACGCAGCATAAGCCATCGCCGCATACCAACTCACGTGCGTCACGGGATGGTTTCCCTTTCCGCTTGGGTAGTTATTTCCACTCCAGAGTTTCAGGTAATCCGCATTGGCAAATCTTGCCTCAATGCGTCCCTTTTGCCAGTGCGGATTCTCCATGAGGAACGCCTTAAATTGGGCGTTTGTGACTTCGGTCGCGTCCATGTAGAAACCGTCGACGTAGACCAGTCGCACGGGACCTTCTTCGCTCCCCATCAGAAACGTGCCTGCGGGGATGAGGACCATGCCCTCAGGCGGTGGAGCCGCGACGATGTCTGTGTCAGGATTATCTACGGGGTTGAGAAGCGCGTCAAATACCTGACCGCCGTTGTGATTGCCGAAATATTTACCCGCATAATCTAAAGCCGTGAATCCGCTATTATCTTGGGCATGGCTCCTGATCTCGGGGTGCTGTAATAACGCTTTTGTCGATGCCACGGCACCCGTCTTAGCGGCGAAGTGGAGCGGGGTTCGTCCCTGTTTGTCCGCAGCGTTGACGTTAATGTCCCTGTGCATCAACAGTGCCTCCACCCCCGCTTCGTAGTCATGGATGACCGCAAGATGCAGGGCGGTGAGACCTCCGATGTTCTTCGCGTTAACCTTGAGATCTGGCCGTGATAATAATGTATACAACACAGTTAGGTACTCGTCTATAATAGCATAATCAAGTGCCGTGCGCCCGGATCCGTCTCGAACATTTATGTCCATATTTGGATCGTCTTTTATGACTTCAATGGCATAACGCTGAAATCCTTGTTCGATTTCAAAGAGGAGTGGGTATTTCGGTCGAAATCCGCCAATGCTTTCTTCAAAGATATAGTCTGAAAAATAAGGGTCTGTGGGAGGTAGGTCTTCGTAGAAAACCTTGTAGAGCCACACGATACCCCTTTTATCGTCTTCTCTAAGATATTTTCCAGGATACCTGTTATATTCCAACGACATGGCAGCAGCGGGTTGTATACCGATGGTACTCTTGAGGCCACCACTGCTTTTGAAAGCACCGCCATCACGCACGTAGGTATCTCCCAGACCGAAAGCGTGTCCCACCTCATGCACAAGGGTCGGTATCTTATGGTTGATACGGAATCCGAATCTCAAATTACCTATAACGACACTTGCGCGTTTATCTTTCTTGAGACGCGCATACGAGATGACGCCATCGTAGGAACAGTCAAACTTGATGTCTACCAACTCGACGCGCCCGGGTGTGAGTTCCTCCCAGGTGTCCAACTCGGTGAGTTTGAAACTAAAACTGTCAACGATAGGGTGCTTGGTTTCTATCTCACGCAGGGGTTGCAACCATATCCGCAAAGCTGCCTCCATCGCTTCTTCAAATTCTACTAATCGTCCTGGATCAGCGTGGTGGTCATGCTTACAATTCTCAGAAAACCCGTAATTAATTTTCCAGTGTGCATCATGAATCCGATGCATCAAGACGTTCAAATCGAGTATGTTGTTGCAGTCGGGGACGTACCGGTCGACCGTAACGAACGCCATAGCAGGTGCAGAGAGGCATACCGAAATTCCAATAATAAAACTGATTGCGTGTCTGATGCGTTTCGCGTAATTTTGATGATACATATAAACGCTCCTATCGGGTCATTCTAATTTCGACTGTATTCGTCCGTTAGGACCTTACACACCGAAATCCGGTGTTGCGTGTGAACGTAGGCAACTTGACGTAGCGGTTGGCAACCCGGACGCTAACCACAGAAAAACGCCAGGAGCCGCCACGCAAGACGCGGGGCGACTTAATTTTCGTGAAGTTATCCAATATCCACTTCACGCTATTCGCACCTGACAGCGGATTCCGCGCAACGTCCTTCCAAGGAAGCGTAAAATAGAAACGACGCTTATACTCATCCAGACACCATTCATAGACGTTGCCCGCCATATCGTATAAGCCGTAACCGTTCGCAGGATACCTACCCACAGCAGTGGTATCTTCCACATTTTCACCGTATTTCGCACCCATGTAGTTCGCATCGCGCACAGTTATCGTGTTCCCGTTCGGATACTTCTTGCCTACCAGACTGCCACGCGCCGCGCGCTCCCACTCCGCCTCTGTCGGCAAACGCTTGCCTGCCCACGCAGCGTATGCCATCGCCGCATACCAACTGACGTACCTCACGGGGTGGTTGCCTTTTCCACTCGGGTAGTTATTTCCACTCCAGTGTTTGAGGTAATGGGCAGTCGCAAATCGTGAGTCAATCCGTCCCTTTTGCCAGCATGAGTTCTCAAGCAGAAACGCCTTATACTGTGCATTGGTGACTTCGGTCGCGTCCATGTAGAAGGCGTCAACATAGACGGTGCGGACAGGGAGTTCATTGTCGGCATAGCGGCTGCCGATCTGGAATTCACCCGCGGGGATGAGCACCATGCCCACAGGAGGTGGCATCGTAACGGCGGATTTTTGTAAATCGCCAACTATTTCTCCTTGGTTTGTCACTGGCTTGTGGCAGCCATTTAAAGAAAGGACAAGCAAGCGCGTTAGCACTATTAAGAGGATTGCGAAACATTTTTTCATACAAACGCTCTTTACTACCTATAACCAATCAGGTTCTTACCCCGCTGGCGAGGTGTTTTTGCAATGGAATACAAGGAGTGGCTTTCGTCTATTCATAGACTAAATCCGGTATTTCTGCGGATCTCCCTCAAGTTTGACAATAACTTTACACACGACACTACCGCTTGAGAAGTTCACTTGAATAACGCTTAATTGTCCAAACTTTTAATGATCTGGCGTGTATATGTACATATAGATGACCTCTGTCCCATTCGCCATCATTGCGGGGATATGGACGTTCAAAGCATCGGCATTTAGCGGATTGTCCATAATTTCCAGTATGCTTAATTGCGTTAGCACGGTGAGAGGTGAAATATCAGAAATGCTGTTGTTCATGATGTCCAAGCGCATCAGTTGTGTTAGATTTGCGAAAGGCGACACATCTACGATGACGTTGCCTCTCAGCTCCAGCACTGTCAAGTTTTTCAAGTTTGCGAGGGGTGACACATCTACGATGCAGTTGTTTCTATCGGATTCAAATCTTTCAATCTGCAGCCGTTTCAGTTGTGTTAATTCAGTGAGGGGTGTAAGATCCGAGATGGGATTATAGGAAATATCCAATGCTGTCAGGTCTTTGCAATTGGCAAGTCCTGAAAGATCTGAGATATTGTTATGGGAAAGGTCCAGCATCGTGAGGTGTGTTAAACTGGCGAGCCAAGATACATCTGAAACGCGGCTGTTGTTAAGACGCAGACGTGCCAGATTTGTCAAGTCGCCAATGGCGGGCAGATCAAAGATGACGTTGCTGCCAAGATCAAGTTCTGTCAAATTCGTCAAGTGCGCGAGAGGCGCACAAAATGAGAGGGGAAAGTTGCCACCCAAGCTCAGTCTTTCCAAATTCGTCAAGCCGGTCAGCGAGGATACATCTGATATTAGGTTGCCGGAAATACCCAGTTCGATGAGTTGTGTCAAGTGTGCGAGGGGTGACACATCTACGATGCGGCGGTTGCCGCTTAGGTCCAGCTCCGTTAGGTTTTTCAAGCCGGCGAGTGGGGATACATCCACGATGGCGTTGTGAGAAAGTTCCAGTCTTGTCAAGTTTTTCAAGGTTGCGAGCGACGACACATCAACAAGAGAGTTGCCGCTAAGATTTAACTTTGTCAGATATGTAGCATGTTCGAGTCCTATGAGATCGGAAATGCCAAGATATTCCGCGCTGAGTTCTGTCAGGCGTTGCATATGTATACCAAAGATAGAGGCATGCAGAGATCTTCTTCCCATTTCGGGGTATCCCATTTCGAGGTACCAGTCGTTGAGTGCCGTGTTAATCGCTGCGCGGAGGTTTGCATCCGGGATGTGTGCTATTGGAGGTTGTCGCGGCTCGGCGGTTTCAGGTCTCATCAGAACTATCACGCAGAGTATGAGGATTAGGATTCTTACAAGCGTTTTCAGCGTCATTTTTTTGCTCCTTTCTCGGAATGGTATAATTTTCCTACATTCGGGTTGAGGGTTTTCGCCATTTGCAAGTCAGCTTGCGCAGCGGCGTGTTTTTGTGGGAGGGGTTTGTACCCTCAATTCTTGCGGATAGCATGGCGCACGCATTCCCGATAATGCTTTCAGAAAACCGAAAACTGAATGGATCTGGAGTCTTCCGTAATTTCATGGGATTCCTCCTAATTACGATTTCATCTGTTGTGAAGAGTCCCTAAAGTTGCGGTGAAGAATTAAGGGGTTACGATATCCCGCACACACCGAAAGCCGACATCGAAGTTCGTGTGCGTTGGCGTTCCGTAGCCGCGACTAGCGACCCGTGCGCGACGAACTGCCCGGACATAGGAGCCGCCGCGCACGACGGGTTGGTAGAACCATTCAACTTCTCTATAGGTATCTAATCGTACATCTATCGCCGCCCCTGATATCGGATTCCGATACGGGGATTTCGCATAGAAACCACTATCATAGTTATCAAGACACAACTCCCAAACATTGCCAGCCATGTCATACAAGCCGTACCCGTTCGCGGGATAATTCCCTACAGTGATTGTGCCGCCAACACGGGCATTACAGTGCGCTTTGGTATGATCAAACCTATCGCCCCACGGATAGGCTTTACCGGCCAACCCGCCCCGGGCTGCCTTCTCCCATTCTGCCTCCGTCGGCAAACGCTTGCCTGCCCACGCCGAGTATGCCATCGCCGCATACCAACTCACATAAGCGACAGGGTGGTTGCCATCGCCGCCTGGATAATTGTTTCCATTCCAGTCCATCAGATATTTGCCATCATGATATTTGGCAGAAATACGATCTTTTTGCCACTGTGGGTTCGCTTCAACAAATTTCTTGTATTGCGCGTTCGTCACCTCGTGCGTGTCCATATAGAATGCATCAACATATACAGTATGCCGGGGCCGTTCGTCAAAACCGTGATCCTTGTTGGGACAACACCTTCCAAGGGCAAACTTGTCCCACCTTATATGCGTGGGCTGTTCGTCGTCCGTAGTTCCCTCATCGTTGCTACCCATCTGAAATTCGCCCGCGGGGATGAGCACCATCCCTTCGGGGGGCTGTAAAGCGTCGTCCGTGCCTTTCTCGCTTGTTATTTTCCTGTGACCGTCGCTTAAAGAAAGCGTAAGCAGACACATTAGGACTATTAAGACGATTCCCAAACATTTTTTCATACAAACGCTCCTTACTTTACTAAAGTTTAGACAATTTTTCAGTTGCAGGTAACCTCACTCTTCCATGCATCTGGGCAACTCACCGTATGGGTTGCGCACCCGCAGTAGGCGTGGAAACCGCAGCCATACACAAACAGGCCGCGACGATTCGGCATGTTACAACCCTTTTCAATCTCATTCCTCTCCTCCGTCACTGAAAGGGTATAATTTCTCGACATCCGGGTTGAGCACGCGTGCTTTGGCAAAGTCGAATGCTGCGGCATCGTGTTGCCCTAATGCCTGTTTCGCGCGCCCCCGGGCATAATACGCAAGGGCATGGTCGGGCTTGATGGCAATCACACGCTCAAAGTCCGCAATCGCACCCGTGTCGTCCGCAAGTGCCGCTTTTGCGCAGCCTCGCGTGTAGAACGTCTCCGCCTTGTTCATAGAAGCGATCACTTGATCGCAATCGGCAATCGCCTCACGATAGTGATGTTCGGCTTGCTGAACATTTCCGGTGAGGGCATGAGATTCACCGAACCTGAGTTTTGCCACGGCACGCGCATCATAGACGAGGGCAGTGAAAACGTCCCTCGGGGCGATGCCAGCGAGACTCTCCGCGCCGGTGCCTCTGCCTATCGCTGCGTCAAGCCCTTCAATCGCTGATTGATAATGCTGCTGTGCTGCTTGAATATTTCCAAGGGCAACTTCAGACGCACCCAACTTGACCCGCACCCGACTGAGATCAGTGGAAAAGAACGTAGCATACTCGGGAGGCGATAGGCGCACGGCTTGATTATGATCCGCAAGTGCCGACTGATAGTGGAACTGTGCGTGTTTGATAGTGTTCCGCACCATTTCCAAAATACCCAAGGAGATATGCACCTCCCCACGCGCGGCATAAGCAGTGGGATTCTCTGGACCGAAAGCAACGGCTTGATTATAGGCTTCAATGCCGTCTTCATAGTGGCGTTGTGCCTGTTCCCGATCACCCCTGTCAGCCGCCAGCATTCCCAGATTGTGATTCGCGGCCCCGCGGGTCCGCCAGCCTGAAGCATTCCCTGGATCTAAATCCGTGAGTTGATGCCCCATTTTATGTACTGCCCGATAGTGGTGTTTCGCCTGCTGCCAGTTGCCTACGCTGCGTTCGAAGGTAGCAAGCCGAAGGTGCACCATCCCTCCGAAGATATAGGAGCCGGGATTCTCTGGGTCTAAGGTAATCACCTTGGCATAATCTTCAATCGCCGAGCGATAGATGCGTTTGACGTGCTCAACTTTTCCTTGTCCCTGTTCAAATTTACCCGATTCAAACTTCGCATTCGCGCGATAGTAATACGCTTCAGGGTGCTCAGGTGCTATCTGGATAGCACTCTCGAAGTCGGTGATGGCACCCGCATAGTCACCCGCGGAAAGTTTCTCCCTCCCTTGCTCGATGTAATCGGATGCATGGCTGTGTTCTTCTCCGCCCATAGACCCACTGTGTGTATGCCCATGCCCATGATGCACTTCTGTCCCATTCGCCTCTATCGCGGGAATATGCACATCGACAGCAGCATCGCCTAACGGATTGTCCCGAAGTTCCAGGACCTCTAACGCTGTTAGCGCAGTGAGGGGTGAAATATCAGAAATACGGTTGTTTCCAAGTCCGAGGTAACCCAGCTGCATGAGGTGGGTCAGTGGCGACACGTCCACGATCGCATTGTGGTTTAACGCCAGCAATGTCAGGTGTGTGAGGGTGGCAAGCGGTGCCACTCCCGAGATACCGTTTTTTCCGAGATCCAGTTCTGACAAATTTTTCAGGTTTGCGAGGGGTGACACATCGGAGATACGGTTGTTCCCAAGGTAGAGGACTGTTAGGTTTTCCAAACGGGTGACGGGTGCTACATCGGAGATGCGGTTTCCGATAAGATTGAGTTTTGTCAGACGTGTTAAGCCTGCCAGGGGTGTCACATCTACGATGTCATTCGCAGCAAGTTCCAGTTCTGTGAGCTGCGTTAATCCTCTGAGAGGTGTCACATCGGAGATACGGTTGCCGCTAAGATTTAACTTTACCAGATTTGGAGCGTGTAATCCTGTGAGATCGGAGATGTCTGCCGCTGTGGCATCCAGTTCCGTCAAATCTAGTATTTCCGCGACCGTGATGATGGCAGTACTCGGTTGATTAAGCGTTTTGTGAACCGCCGCCCGGAGGTTCGCATCAGGAATATTTACAACGTCCATGACAACTTCAGCAGTTATTGCGATCATTAAAAATACCACACAGAGTGTGAGGATTAGGATTCTGACAAGCGTTTTTCGTGTCATTTTTCTGCTCCTTTTTGGGATTGGTGTCTAAAACGTTGAAGATAAAATTGGGGTTTACATTAATTTTGGATTTTCAGTTTCAGTGGATTTTCTGTAGGAGCGAGTGTTTTTGATAGGGGTTTTTGATAGGGTGTTTCCTCAAACTTCCCTTTCCTCAAACTTCCCTTTCTTTTTCCCCCAGCTCGCGACTCTTCGCTTGACATTTCAAAGACGATGTGGTATAATTAGAGTATACGTTGGATAGGCGTGCAAACGCTGGCACACTCTACCAGTGTCCTCTCCACCCATTTGCACGGGTAGAACGGATGCGGATAATCTCCGTTGATACCACAATCCAGCCCGCGCAGGAGGTTTTTCAAGAATCCCCGTGCCTTAGTGGCGGAATCTGTCAATACTTTCAAAAGGAGACACCCTATGAAAAAACTTCTCGTATCCCTCTCAATACTTTTTTCTGTGATCGTTTTTTTTCCATTACGGGCTGATACCGCAGAGACGGCTATCCAAACCGATATTGCCGTGATAAAGACAGAGATCCAGAACCTTAGCGGAAAAATTGACGGCACATTTAAAACGTTGGACGGAAAAATTGACGACAAATTTAATACTTTGGACGGAAAAATTGACGGCACATTTAAGGCGTTGGACGGAAAAATTGACGATAAATTTAATACTTTGGACGGAAAAATTGACGGCACATTTAAGGCGTTGGACGGAAAAATTGACGACAAATTTAAGGCGTTGGAAAAACGCTTCGATAGCCTTGAAAAGAATTTCGACCGGCAAAACACCCTCATCATCGCTTGTATTGCCATCCCAATGGCACTCATCACGCTCATGATCGCATGGCGGAGCATCAAGGACAACTCACTCCAAAAACAGATTGATACCCTCTCAGAAATCATTGAATCCCAAAAACAACAGTTAACAGAGAGATCGCCCCAATCTTAACGGTTTACGAATCCGATCACCGAGTGTGAATTTCTGGGAGCGCGGGAATTTCTCCACGCGGCCCATCAGCCACATAATCACGTCTATGCAGGCAGGGCGCGCCTTTCCCGGAACTCCACGATAACAGGAAATCCCTCATAAGATACCTCGCTTGCAAGTTGCTGCGCGATGGGAAAGTCCGCATCCTCCACATAAACCCGCAAGACATCGGAATTTTCATGCAGACCAATGCCAACGCCTACAAAACCTTCTTCAGACCAATAGCGGCTACGAGATGTTTCTTTGCCTCAAAAATCGTTTTCATGCGTCTACTCCTACTTCCGCTTAAACACGATTTGATTATCATCGCGTTCGATTAATTTGTATTTCCGGAACTTATTCAAGATTCCCACACCGCCTCCGGTTAACGCAATTGTAATAGCGGCGGTAGTGGCTGACCAACCAAGAATGCCAACGGCTGGTGCGGCAGCGAGTGCTGCACCAGGGAGTGTACCTGGCGAAAATAAAGGCACACCCCCTGAGGCAAATATTAACGCTACCGCCGCCGCAATTCCACCAATCGCTACTACCCAAGCAACCTTTCCTATAGCGTAAATTCGAAAGGATACCTTCCCAAATTCGCCTTCAATGACAATTATGTCTACTTTATTTTTTAAGGCTTTTGCGAGTTCTTTTGCGTTTTTGACTATAACTTTGAGCATTGATGATCTCCAATTCCTAATTCATGATTAGATAGACTTTCCTTAATTTCCGCGCGTTCGTCTGGATAGCGGATTTTCGAGGATGACTACGATTTACCCCACGTCCGCAGGTCAACAACGGGAGACCCTGAATGGTTTCCCTACTACGAACGGGGGTACTCTGAATTTTAGACTGGGCAGTCCACTCACTTTTTATTTATACGTGATTTTGAGGAGAATTCGATTCTTTCCCTCGAATTCTGGATTGACGCTTACACTTCCAAGGTCACTGAATACACTGAGATTAATTCCTACTGCAGCTGACTTATCCATTTCAACTTCCAACTCCGACAGTCCTTGTTCTTTACCCGCTTTGATGATCTCGATCAAATTCTCAACGGGAGTCGGCTTGGATTTCTGTAAGGTCTTTATAGCTTGATGGATCGCAAATATGGGACCAGACAGTGGAAAGGCAGTTGCTATTATTGCAGTGGTAGCTGCAGCCTTTAAAATCTCGTCATAATTAACACGGGTAGTTCCATCCTTATCAACATGAGTATCTGACATATAATGCTCCTTTATAACACGCTGAAAATCCTGATTCAGACGATTACCCCACACATTACCGGATCAAACGCTGAATCTGCATCGAAGCGCGACTATAGGGACAAGCATGAGACCCGCCCCTACAGAGGATATAGCTTACTTCCGGATTAACATCTTCTTCGTGGCAGCGAAATCGCCTGCTTTGAGCGTATAGAAATAGACACCGCTCGCAACGGACTCTCCCTGCTCGTTTTTGCCATCCCAATAGACGGCGCGATCCTTGTCCTGATACACACCCGCGGGCAACTGACCTAACGCCAATGTCCGAACCAGTTTCCCATCTGCTGTATGGATCGACACCGTGACTTCGGCAGGTTTTGCCAATTGATACGGTATCCACGTTTCAGGGTTGAACGGATTCGGGTAGTTTGCCAAGAGTGCGGTTTCCTGTGGTCGGGCTGCTTGCTGCAAAACGACTTTTAGGAGTTGTTCCAACGTGGCGATGCCCTCGGCATCAATCCCCTGCTTTTTCGCGTCTTGAATCCATTGCTGAACCTCCTGCGCTGTGAACGGGAGTGTGGGCAGTTCCTGTGCAACGGTGGGTGCAGCGAAATTGGGATTCACTGCCTCGGCAACCTCGGTGAGATCATCTATATCCACCCGATTGTCGTTGTTGACATCGGCATCATTTGTCCCGGTTTTACCGTAGTTGCGTGCGACTGTAATGAGGTCGTTTATATCCACTTGTCCGTCTTTATTGGCATCCAACCGATTTGCTGTAACCAACTTGTAGATTTTAATCTCCTCTCCGGGGTTGATACCAGCTGCCAAGAACTGTCCATTCGGATGAAAGGCCGTGTGACTCATACCATTTAAAGTTTGCATCAGTTGTCCAGTGGTTGAGTTATATAGATATAACCTGCCAATCGGGGCTGCAACGGTGATTATCTGCTTGGACGGATGAAATTTCACGCTAAAAGCATTCCCACCGACATTGATAGTGCGTAAGTGATGCCGGGTATTGACATTCCAGATGCGGACGGTGCCATCAGCTGAAAAACTTCCCGACGCAAGCGTGTTGCCATCCGGACTGAACGCCACGCTCGTGATCGAGGCCGTATGTCCTCGAAGCACTGCATGGTTGACACTTCCCTCTGAATTCCACAACCGGACGGTCCCATCTTGACCGCCGGTAGCGAGTATACTTCCATTCGGGCTCCATGCCACTGCGTTTACCTTACCGTTATGTTCGCGTCCGGTTCGAAGTAAGCGGCGGGTGCCGTTTTGATGATCCGTATAGAAGATATAGACATCATCGCCTGCAGCGGCGATCCGATCGCCATCGGGCCTATAGGCGAGGTCGTTGATTCTACTACTACTGGTATTGAATGTTTTGAGAGTGGAATCGCTATTTGTGTTATAGAGATACACTTCCGAAAAAACTCCAGCAATCGCGGCTTCATACCAGCCACTCCGAGATGCGACTGCAGAGATTCGGTCTCTTTGCCCGGAATCTGTATAATCGCTCCCGTGGAGATACGCGAAAGTGTTCCCGTCGTAAACCTGGACATTGTAAGCAGTATCGTTGTAATAAGTGCCAACAATCAACCGGCTACCGGTTGAGGAAAAGACAATAGCACTGACTACCCCCCCGGGTTCCGTGAGTGTTTCATGGAGGACCCACTCGTCTGCTGCGGGTGTGGGTGTTAACCATAGGGTGAAAGTGAGTAGAAATATTAGAGGTAAAAGCATTCGCTTTTTCATTGGATTTCTCCTTGTTGTGTGGGCGGGTTTTTGTGTGCCCGCCCGTGGTTGTTCGCTTGTCTGAATCGCGGATTTTCGCGGATGACACGGATTACGCGGATTTTTTGGGCTTCCGTACTTTCCTGCTTATTCTGTTATGTCAATCCAACCTGCGATCTGGGGTGTGTAAAACTTTTGACACGCATCTATCGATCACTTTCTAATGCCTCATTATTTGCTTTGATACATAGCACTTTCTTCGGTTTGCAAGAGAAGGTCCCTATGTTCTTCTATAGACATATTGCTCCGCTGGAGCAAAGAGATCTCCTGAGAGATAGAACTTTCCTCACGCCAGATGAAGATTAAGAATTTAATCGGGTAGTTTTACCGATGCCCGGTGCGGTTAGGAAACCGCACCATAGGTGTCAATTTAGTGATTTTTCGCTGCGTTTTGAAGTCGTCTAAGGGTCGTATTTTTTCCACTGCTTTTCTCCAGAGCGTCTGCGTTTTGAAATGCGCGTTTTATGTCTTTCAGGGTTTCAATGACTGCCTTTGTTGATTTATGAAAACTCATCGTCAGTGTTCGGGCATAGCCTGTAATGAGTTCAGCGGTCTTCATAAGACTATGACGTATACATCGCCAGCCAGCAATCAACATCACAGCGTGTCGGATGACTGCGGCAATGAGTTTGGCATAGATTTCAGACAAGATACGATACGGCTTTTGACTTCGGGAGACCTGGAGTTTCCCGATACTTTTGAAGCATTTAAACATCAACTCAACTTGCCAGCGGATGCCGACGATGGCGCATATCTGCTCCGGGGTGAGGCGGTGTTCTTCGATGTTGGTGATGTAGAGGTTCCATCCTGCAAGGCGCAGTCGTATTTTTGAAGGATTTTCATTTTTTCGTTTGGCTCGGTATCTGATATATCGCCGTCGTTTATTTGTTTCTGCTTCAGTGAGTCTCTCTGCGATGAGATATGCGTTGAGTTGCTTTGTTTTCCCGACACGGATAGGTTTGCGGATCACGGTGTTTTCGAGGTCTGCGTTGAGGAGGTTTTCCAAAGACAACGGTTCTCCGGTTGCGTCAAAGAGGTGGCAGCCGGCTTTCAAACGTGTTATCCAATAGACGCCGTTTTCAGTAAGTTTTTCAAGTTCATCAAGCGAAAAATAACCGAGGTCTGCGAGGCGCAAGCTGCCCGGCGGGAGGGGGTCAAACTGCTTTTCTGCCGTGCTATCAGCGGTGATGCCATCGGTGAGTTGAAAGTGTTCAAAGCCACCGGTCAAAATATCGAACCGCAGGTGGAGTTTCAAGGCAGATTTCTGAGGATGATTCTTTTTCCGGGGTCCCTGCCAGGTAGCGTTGAGTTCATCAGGGAGCGATAGCCACGTGCTGTCTTGAACGAAAACACCCGTGAAGTGCTCAAGTAAAGGCAGCACTTGGGGTTCAGCGGCAATCTCAATGACATCTGCGATGGCAGCATCAAGGGTCGTTTTCAGCATTTCGGCAGTCTCAGGCGTGAGCCGCTGCGCAATGGCTTGGCGGGAGACATTGAGGCCGAGGGTGCTGGCGGTCTCGGCAAGTTGATGATAGCTCGCCTCTGGGTTTTCTAACCATCCGAAGACCAGAATTTCGGTAAGCGCACTACCGGTGAGTTTACGCCTTCTGCGGAGCATTCCGCTCGCCACGGCTGCTTCATCAGCAATACTTCTAAGAATCCTTTGCATATTATTGCGAACTTGTTGTAAAATGGACATTGGAAACACCTCTTTTGTAGAATCAACTTGGATCGTTCTTTCTACATTATGCGGGAGGTGTTTCCTCTTTGCAACGCTTTTTTCATACACTAAAAATACACATATTTCTCACTAAATTGACACCTATGGTGCGGTTAGGAAACCGCACCTACCGGGTTTGGGGGAACATAGAATTACCCAAATATTTTATTAATCTTCATGAGGCGTGGTATGTCTATAGAAATCGGCAAAGTCCATAAGTTCCGATCAGAAAAAGGCTTCTTCCTTATTTCGGGTGTGAAGGTGTGGGGCACAAGCGTGGGAACGCCCCTACACGTTGGCAAGGGAAATGCAACAAAAATAGCCCGCGACGAAACACTCCGTGCGAGACAAAGCGAGCGCGGGCGCGAACGCAGCACAGCGGCACGAACCGCTAATACTGTAATGTGAAGTATTATACTTAACCTATGTAAAGTTGAGGGGGGGGGTACTCGTGTTGATTAAATTGAAGGTGTGTGAATAGGTAACACAGCGGCGCGCAGCATCACCGCGCACGTCATCAGTTCCGTGTGCGGGTAAAATCGGTTTCGCGATGTTAAGAACGATGGGTCCGTTTTGCATTTTTGGTACCTTCGTTAGGTCTCGGAAGGCTGTTGTGCTGCCTATTGGATATGAATTATCCATAAAATTCCAATTTTTGTCAACCTTTTTTTGCGAAAAAAAAATAAAAAATTTCGGTTTTTTCCGGCGTTATTTTCAAATTTCAGCAGAAATTCGCACTGGATGTCACGTAATTTTCGCGTACCCATCTTATATCAGATAGACTTTGGGCAGCGAATCTGATATAATAGTCTACAGAAACTTGGAACCCCCCGGAGGCGAAAAAATGAGACGTTTCGGGACCCAAGGGCGCGTGTATCCTGAAGATAACTACGTCGTCCCCCGCACCGCAGAGGTGGCTGATTTTATCAACCGGATCAAAGATGGCAAATATATCGTCCTCTTCGCGCCCCGTCAGACGGGTAAGACGACCTTCTTCCGGTTGGCTCTTGACGTTCTGGAAGCCGAAGCCCCCACTTATTTCCCTATCCAACTCAATTTTGAGGTGTACGAAGACTATTCGGTTTCCGGTTTTTACAGACACCTCTCCAAAATGATTCGTGCAGAAATTGAGAAAGGTTTTGAGAAACGCGGCAGTGTCCCTTCAACGGCGTTAGCACAATTTTTACAATCCACAACGCTAACGGATCACGTTTCAATGTTCGATTTCTTTGCCCATCTCGGCACCCTTTTGAGGTATGAAGGGGGTGAGGGGAAAATCGTCTTTCTCATTGATGAGTTTGATGCGATCCCCCGGTCTGCTTTGAGAGGTTTCCTTCGGACACTCCGCCATATCTATCTCTCCGATGCGCCGCACTGCCCGCACAGCGTTGGTATTGTTGGTGTCAAAAGCATCGCCCAACTTGACTACGATCGCTCGATCTCGCCTTTCAATATCCAAGATGAATTCCGATTGCCGAATTTCACATTCGGACAGGTACGCGAGCTCATCGGACAATATACTGATGAAGTCGGACAGCCCTTCGCGCCGGAAGTCATCGCAGCACTCCACAAACAGACGGCAGGACAACCGTTCCTCGTCAACCGTCTCGCACAACTCCTGACAGAAGAGATGCACATTCCGAAGACGGAACCGATTACGACGGCACGGTTTGAAAAGGCATACACACACCTCCTTCGCGAACGGAACACCAACATCAACCATCTACTGACCAATGTCCGTAGGGACGCTCGATTTGAAAGTCTCTTGATGCGAATCGCGTCTTATGAAAGAGGCATACCCTTCAGTTTGGACAATGACATCATGAATGAACTCGCGACTTATGGGGTTATCGCAGAAGGCAATGACGGTATGTGTGAAATCCTCAACCCGATCTATCAGCATCGGATCCTCCAAGCCTTTAAGCCGCTTTTTAACGGATTGGAAGGCGATTATTTCCCAGAAAGTACCGGCACAGACTTTATTGATTACCTCAGTCTCACCGGCGGGCTTCAGATGGAACCCCTTCTTGATAACTTCCAAGCCTTCATCGCCCGCGCTGGCTATCGCATCCTACAGGTGCCCGATACCCCCCAAGAATACGTTGGCCAACACCTCCTTTACGCCTATCTGGACCATTTCATCCGCGTTGTGGGGGCGAATATGTTTCTGGAAGTCCAAACCGGACGCGGCAGGATAGACCTTCTCATCACACATAATCAGCGGAAATATATCGTTGAGACGAAGATATGGGAAGGGATCAAATACTACACAGCTGGGAAGAAACAGCTGTCTGCATATCTGAATTTGGAAGCCGCAACTGAGGGATATTACGTCGTGTTTGATCATCGGCGGGGCCCTGAATCCCGCACAGAGACAGAAATTATCAACGGTGTGAAGATCCGCAGTTACGTTATACCTGTGACGCAGGCACAACCCTCTACGGCTTCGTAACTTACGCAAAATTGAGACGCGCCTCCCTAAATCTCGCCAGCAAATGTACGGGATTTGCGTAAGTCCTATATAAAATTATAAAATCCTTCTATGAAAAAAAAGATGGCTGTGGTATAGTTGCAGTGCTGTTAGGATAGTCTGTAAGAACTTGCTTTGAAAGGCAATAAATTGATTCAGCAACAAACCCGAGATAGTCTCACGTGGCGCGCAGTGCTGATTGGTTTAGCGTGTGCCACTGCCGAATGTCTTCTCGCGCCCTATAACGATTACGTCATCCGTAACGTATTTCTCGCAGGTGGGCATTTTCCCGTCGCACCTTTCTTTGTCTTAACGGTTTTTGTGTTGGGAATCAATGTTTTCCTGAAGCAGGTCCATCCCGCCTCGGCGTTCTCACCGGGGGAACTTATCACGATTTGGTGTATCATGATCGCACCAGCGGGCATTCCGTCTTCAGGGATGATGCGCTATGCCCTCAGCCCGATGGTGGCTTATCAATACCTCGCCACACCGGAAAACGATTGGGAGTCATTGTTTCACCACTACATCCCGCACTGGCGCGTGGTCCGCGATCACTCCGCGGCTCAGTCTTTCTTTGAAGGCTTGTTCGCAGGGGAATCGGTGCCGTGGGGTCCCTGGATAGTTCCCATCCTAACATGGAGTGCATACGTTCTCGTCGTCTATTTCGTGATGATCTGCCTATCGGTGCTACTCCGTAAACAGTGGGTGGAGTATGAGCGTTGCGCCTTCCCGCTGGTTAAGTTACCTGTAGAGATGGCAGCGCAAGGTAGTGGTAGCCTCGGTCCGCTTTTTAAGAACAGCGCGCTCTGGTTCGGGTTTGCGTTTCCAGTATTCCTGCATACGATGAACGGTCTTCATACATTCTTTCCGTCCATGCCGCATGTCCCACGCGATTTTTGGCTCAACCAATACCTCGTCGAACGTCCTTGGAACGCGCTCCGCCCATTTCAGATTGTCATCTTCTGGTCTATGGTGGGGTTTAGTTATTTGCTAACTTTGGAGGTATCGTTTAGCATCTGGTTTTTCTTCGTGTTTTACAAACTACAATGTCTTTTAGGGGTAATCCTCGGTTTTCAACTCACTTCGGGACCGGGTGTGCAGTGGACAGGCAAGTCGTTTAGTGCAGCGCAGGAGGCAGGTGCATGCCTAACGTTTGTCGCCATCGCACTCTGGAAAGCGAGGCATCACATTAAAAGCATGTTCCAGTTCCAGCCTTCCGACGAAGCCTTACCACATGGCGTTACGATCTTTGGACTCCTTGGTGGTATCTGTGTGCTTGCGTTTTTCAATCATTTGATGGGGATGTCCCTCCTATTCGCTTTCGGTTTCGTGTTGTTTCTGCTTGCGATGTATGTCCTGCTGACGTGGCAGGTGATTAACGGCGGCATTCCGTTCATCAATCCATCGTTTTCACCGCAGAGTTTCTTCCTGACGACGCTGGGGACCTCTAAAATTCACCCTTCCACGTTGACTTCGATGATGATGCATCCGGTGTGCCTCACGTTAGATCTCCGTGAATTTATGATGCCGAACATCATGAACGGGTTGAAAGCGGCAGATGATGCCCGCGTCAAACGACGGCAGTTGCTCATCGCTATGGCGGTTGCGATGGTCATCGGACTTGGCGTTTCCTATTACTCTGCGATTAAGGTTAGTTATGCACACGGGGCACCTTACACTGGTGGTAGTTGGTTTATGCGGCAGCTTGAGGGACTGCTCGTAAGCCCGAAAACGAGCACGAATTGGACGAATACGGGCTTTATGCTGTTCGGGGGCGGGTTCACAATCTGGCTGGTGTGGATGCGTCAAACTTTTGTCTGGTGGCCCCTGCATCCTCTCGGTTATACAATGTTGAGTTCATGGGCAACGTTTAAACTCTGGTTCTCTATATTTTTGGGCTGGGGGCTGAAGTTTAGTATCGTGAAATATGGCGGGTTGAAGGCGTATCGGAGTGCGAGACCTATCTTCCTCGGGCTCGTTATTGGGGAAATGACGTGTGCTGTACTCTGGGCAATTATCGGAATGATTACGGGAGTAAGTACAGGATATCGTATTTTGCCGGATTAGGTAATGGCAGTCAGCAGTTAGCGGTCGGTAGTCGGGATTCGGAGATCCCTCCTCTGGGAGAATTGAATGACTCTCGCCAGAAAACGTTTTACCTTGACATTATAGGCGGATACCGCGTATTATTAAAAAAACAACCCTTGAATCGGCAGATTAAAGTTAAAACACTCTTTAAGAAATTATGAAAAGATATATCGTTCTCCTACCACTTCTTTCTATCCTCTGTTCGCTATGTATCGGATTGAATTCGGCTTTCCCAGTAGATTTTATCAAATTAGAGCGTGAATTTGCGGGTAAAGGCTCAACCCAGGGGCGGTTTGGCAAGGATATTCACCTCGCTTTTGATAACCAAAACATCTACGTCAGCGACACCGAAAATCGGCTTATTCAGAAATTATCAGCGACAGGAGAATTTCTGTTTCAAATCCCGGAAGCACCGGAATCTCCAGAGAATATCCTGCGGAAACCGGGACATCTTGCTGTAGATAGTTTCGGGAATATCTATGTTGCCGATGTAACTATTCAGCACATTGCAGAGACAGGAACTGAAGCAGGTACCCCGAAAGTCTACATGTTCGCGCCGTGTATCCACAAATTCAGTGGGTCAGGTGAGTTGTTAGACACGTACTTTGTTGATCCTGTGGATGTCCTTCCCAAAGTCGTTTTGCCGGTGAATCTCATCATCGACGAACAGGGAAAAACCGCTTTCGCCATTCAGCCGAAGGGATATGACAGAGCCCTCGGCATCGCGCTCAACTCTCAAAATGAACTCTACGTTTTAGACGCGGAACTCGGACGCGTCCATAAGTTCAGTGCCGATGGAGAGAAGTTGCTCGCTTTCGGGAGGTATGGAGCAGGCGATGGAGAGTTTGATATGGATGCCTCGGACATCGCAATTGATACCCGGGGAAATATCCTGATTGCCGATACTGGGAACCACCGCATTGTGAGGTTTGATGCGACGGGGAAGCCGATCGGTAGTTTTGGGAGAAAAGGACGAGGCAATGGTGAATTTATGAAACCGATGGCACTTGTCGCCCTTCCTACTGGCGAGGTACTCGTTAAAGATGCCAGTCGGTTCCGTAGAAAAGTCGGCGGGCTACCAGAAGTTATTGCACTCTCGCCTACATTGACGCAGCTTACGGAGGTCACTCCAGGTCAAGCGGAACTTGCTGACGCTATTACGAATGCGACGCGTCCACGATACGGTCCGTTTGCACAGAGTCCCGCTACGGCTGCCGATAATGCCGCCTTGAATCGACGCGTCCGGTTACTGGAGGAAGCAGAATACAGTCGATACTATGCCGATGAAACCGATAAGGAAGACAAAGAAGAACTCGCTGAAGAGCTTAAACGCAAAGACATTCGTCTGACGCTTTTCCATAACGTCATCTCACGTATCCAGAAGTTCGATCTCAATGGACGGTATCTCGGACGCATCGTTTATGAGACCGATCAGCTCAGCGAAGAAAAACACGATCAGACCTTCTTGGATCTGGATGCTGCTGGCTATCTCTATCTACGGGATGATAGCGACTTTACCATCGCGCAATATTCTGTCAGTGGATTTACTGTGAAGCCTTCACACATGAACGGTTTTTACAGCGTTCGCGCCGCCAATCTCCGCAACAACTACTTGGAAGATTACGAAGATATTGACTTTTCAACCGATGTACAAGATGAACTCAACCAATTGGAACTCAAGAATATGTTTGGGTGGACCTATAGTCTTTCTGAACGGTGGCATTTGACATTCCTTAATGAGTTAACGTATGGTGAACAGGATGAACGTTATGTTACGCCTGCGAAGGTAGAGGATAGCTACGATTTCGAGACACAGGCGTTAGAGAATGCGTTCGCTGCGAATCTGAAATTTATCACGAATCCGAATCCGTATCGATATAAAGAATTGAACCTATCCATTGGTCGTGTCGATGGCACGTCTGATTTAACGCAGGATGCCCTCTTTCCAGACCTCAACAAACAGCATAGAAGGGACACCGGCGACGCGAGTTCTACGGTTGTTGAACTGAATTGGGATATCTGGTCCCGGACGAATCTATGGCTTCGTTATGCAGACCTGAATCCTGCGGAAACGAGCCGCAATTTTATCCGTAGGTTTTATGATGTTTCCGGTGACCTCTATGAGGTGTTTGGGAGCCGTAATGAGGCGCGTCAGTTCCTCGGCGAGTTAACTATAAAGTTTTGAGGTTTTTTATCTATGCGCCAAGCGTTCGCTCAGGTTCGTTGCGTATGAAAGCAATTCTGCGTATATCCGCTTTTGACGATGTCAAAAGCTACATGCTTTGGTAGGAGGTTTTTTGTCAATATGGAGTTTCGTGCGCTTTGTCCTGAAGAATTAGAGACATGGCTCGACCATGTCACGTCCGTCTTTACAGGAAGCCGCCAATATTTTTCTAATCACTGGCACAACGATCCGTGGCAGGATGCGGAAGGTATCCGGATTGCCGTTGATAAAGGCACTATTGTTAGCACGGTGCGCGTCTTTATCCGAAAGATGTTTTTGCACGGGGAGCCGATAACTGTCGGTGGCCTCGGCGAGATCAGCACACGTCCGGAGTACCGCCGACGTGGAATTGCTACGCAGCTTCTCAAAGATTCGATTCGGTTCATGGAATCCCGCGACATTGTCGTTTCTTCTTTACATGGAAGCCAACGCATCTATTCGATTGAAGGGTGGGAGAAGGTGCCGCGTTACTACGCAAAACAACCGATCGCCGCTAAAAAGCGGTCGGCGTGGGAGATCCGTCCAGCCAATTTTGACGATGAAGCCGAAGTTCAGTGTCTCGCTGCGCTCTACGACGGGTATGCCCGTAAATTCAACGGGACCTTCGTCAGAGATGACATAGCGTATTGGACTGCGTGGGTGCAGACTGAATCTCCGAACGCATGGGTTGCCGAGCGGGATGGCAACATTGAAGGCTACGTTTCCGTCACCCGACGCGATGATGAGCTCAGCGTTAAAGAGTTCATCGCTTCAGAGGGAGCCTTTGAACGGGAAAATGGCAAACACCTTTTTGAGGGTATGCTCTCTTGTGTTATCGCACAGATGGATACGGAATCACTTGAAGTTATCTACCCTGCGCCTATTGCAGATGGGTTCAATGCGCCAGCAATTGAGGAACATGGAAGTACGATGTATTGTGTTATTCAACCTGCTGTACTGTCAGAGAAGATGGCATCCGCCGCATTCAATTCGATTCCGAATCTGTTACACAATCAACCGAAACCTTTGGCACAAGGCATCAGGTCACATCATATCTTTTGGTATACTGACGGATTTTAAGATGCTCCGTCGCTGTGAGAGACAACATCAATGAAGATTTCGTTTTGGAACGCGCGTGCGGCGTAGGCAAGGACTGCCCGAATGTCCTCTTCACTAAGTTCTGGATAGCCTGCGATGATCTCTTCATTTGACATGCCGCTTGCCAATAACCCCAATATATGCTCGACGCTAAGGCGTGTGCCTTCAACAATCGGTTTTCCACCGAGAATTCCCGGATTGGCAATAATTCTGGCCATGATTTTTTACCTCTCTATCGAAAATTTGTTAACCTCACCTATATAGTTTACCAGAATTTGTGGTTCATATCAAATCGTTTTGCTGGGTTACCCAGGACTATTTAGTTTTCGGTTCCGATCTTGGTTTTCGTTCACATAAGTTTAGGGTTTCGCGCAATATCGCGAGCACAGCTCGCTCCTACAGCGGAAAAACGTTCACGCATATAAAGGAAATATGTAAAACTAAATGACCCTGCTGGGTTACCTTCCGATTCCGTACAAAAAGTTTGACTTCAAATCCAGCACGGTATATAATCGTTTCCATGACAAAATAGTTAATCTCATAACCATCTCGTTTTCGATTTCCCGTAGTTTGGAACAACAGGATAGCGGAGGATATGGAAATGGCAAAATTACGCGTAGGTGTTATTGGCTGTAGCGGTATTGGCACGACTCACGTATCGGGATTAGTGGATTTGCCGAACGTTGAATTAGCCGCTGGCTGCGATTTTGTTCAAAGCACATTGGATGCGTTCAAGGAAAAATATCAGGACAACTGGGGCAACATCGCCCTATATACCAACCATCAAGAGATGCTTGCCGCCGAGAATTTGGACATGGTGACGGTCGCGACATCCGACCACCGGCATGCCGACCTTGTTGTTGATGCGGCGAATGCTGGTGTAAAGGGTATCTTCTGTGAAAAACCGATGGCAACCAGCATCAAAGATGCGAACAGAATGCTGGAAGCAACGGAACGGAACGGAACGATTCTGTCGATTGACCACACCCGTCGGTGGCAGCCTTTGTGGCGGCATACCAAAGATGTTGTCATCGGTGGTGGACGTATTGGAGATGTCCAGTATGTCATCGGCACGTTGAGTGGCGGCCGAGCGATGCTCTTCCGCAATGGGACACACCTTGTCGATGCTATCTGCTACTTCGCTGACTCAGATCCAGAGTGGGTTTCTGCCGAATTAGAGGACGGCTATGAGGACTATAGCGAGTATAAGGGCGATGGCGGACATGACCCGGCAACGGAACCATCGACGCATGGGTATATCCACTTTGCGAACGGCGTGCGCGGCTATTATGCTGGCGGTCCAAAGACGACCCTCTCCGGATTCCGTGTGGAGATTGTCGGAACCAACGGCTATATTCTCATCAGTGACAAAGGCGCGACACTCCACCAAGACGATGCCGTTGAAACAATTGAGGCACCAACGTGGGACATCACCGGTATTCCTGCGGGGCCCCGAGAGTTGGTAGGTCTTATCGCAGAGGGTGGGGAACCCGTCTCGCCTGGAACTGATGGATATAAGGTCGTCCAGATTATTATTGGCTTCTTAACCTCGCAACAGCGGGACAATGGAAAGGTTAAGCTACCGTTGTCTGGCGATTAGTCTTTGTCGCTTTTTAAGACAATCGCATTCTCAGGAGTCCACTGCAGATAGACTGTATCGCCGCGTTGGAAGCGATGTCCGTCTCTCCCACCTGTATTCTGTTGGTGAACAATGAGTGGTGTCGAGTAATCGGTCTGCACGGTGTATTGCAGCGTCGTGCCGAGGTAACTTTCGTCCTGAATCTCACCGCGTAAGAGGTTCGCAACATCAGAGGTGGGGGTCATCCTCAGATCGATGCGTTCTGGGCGGACCGCAACAGTGACAGGCGTGTTCGGAGGGATATTGTCGTTCGGTGTACTGACAATCTTGAGCGGTGGTTCCGTTGCCAGCGTAATTTCATTTTTGCTGATAAGCGTTCCTTCAAGGAAGTTGGAGGTGCCGATGAAATCTGCGACAAAACGACTCTGTGGCAAATCATAGATTTCGGACGGCGTTCCAACCTGAAGGATTTTTCCATCGTTCATCACCGCAATCCGATCGGACAATGCCAGTGCTTCCCCTTGGTCGTGCGTGACGTAGACGAACGTGATATCGACTTTGCGCTGCAACGCTTTTAGTTCCAATTGCATCTGTTTTCGGAGTTTCAGGTCGAGTGCTGAGAGCGGTTCATCTAACAGCAAGATGGTAGGTTCATTGATTAACGCACGCGCGAGTGCTACACGTTGCCTCTCGCCACCAGAGAGTTCACTCGGTTTCCGGTCGCTGTAACCCGGCAGCTGAATTAAGTCTAATGAACGTTCCACCGCATCAGAGATTTCCGCTTTGGGCACCTTCTTCATCTGTAGCCCAAACGCGATATTCTGTGCAACGGTTTTATGTGGGAACAAGGCGTAATTTTGGAATACGGTGTTGACTGGACGGCGATAGGGTGGCGTTTCTGCCATCAGCTTGCCGTTGATGAAGACTTCTCCGATGGTAGGATATACAAATCCGCCGATGATGCCCAGTGTTGTCGATTTGCCACACCCACTCGGTCCCAGCAGCGAAAAGAACTCGCCGCCTTCTATCTGTAAAGACACATTGTCAACTGCGACTGTGTCGCTGAACCGTTTTGTTACGGATGTGAGGGTGATCTGACCTATAGACATGTATGAGTCGTCCTCTGGCAAACGACGATATTTTCTTCGTGCATCGTTATAGAGGTCTCACCTGCAACGTTGGTGGGGCTATTTCTCTTTGGCATCCGTTTGTTTGGTATATTCCTGACGATTGTTGCCTTATGGATAAATCCATGCCGGCGGAAGGCGGAGACGATGAATGCGTCCGTCGGCAGCATAACCTCTTTGACTCGGCGATTCCCGACGACATAGCAAATTGTTGCGTTCGATGAAAGCACTTGTGCTACTGAATTGATGCTATGTCCGAGGTCTATGTAAAATGCCGATACCTCCCGCGCCCGCTTCTCATCAACAGATCTAATTTCCGCAATAGCCTCTGTTACCGGGGAATCCGTTAATATTTCTTTTGAATGCTGCCCGCCCATTGTGAGTTTGTCAATTTTACGAGCATTCGGTAAACCTATCCACTCTGCTGCGAGTCGCGAAAATTGTCCATACGCCACCGTAGTTTGCGAGTCTCCGTAGGGAGGAGATGTAATAACTAAGTCATAACCGCCGAGCGGTCGAGGCATCGGGAGTTCACTATGCACCGTATTTGCACCGGATACCGATGCTTCAACGCTTTTCCGTTTTTCAAGAAACGCTTCCAAGCCGTGCCGATTTCTGTTGAGTTTCTTATTAAAAATGCCGAAGACATCTGGGTTGAAATGCTCAAGTTTCTTCGCTGACATACGGTATAATTTAAACTCTCCATTCCGTGTATAGGAAACCTCACGAACCGTTTCCGAAAAAGCGACCAGTATGAAGTTTCGGACTGTTTCATCTTCTATCTTGTCAATCCAAACCCGTAGGTAAGCCAGACATCTGATAACCTCTTCAGAGAACCAATATGCCAGATTAATAATGTTAGGGATTGGAGCATCAGGCACTTTGCCCGATCGGAATTCAACCTGAAAGAGATGATCGTTCAATCTGTTCAGTGTCTCGTCTAAAGTAGGCAGACAAATCGGAGTTGATTTGGCGATCGCTATAAGGCGCACGAGCGGATTAATGTCACATCCAACGCTATGCATGCCGAATAAAGATGCCTCAACCAAAGATGTGCCGGTGCCACAATAGGGGTCGAGCAGCCATCCGCCTTCTACACCGTACTGATTAAGGAGTTTCCGTGCGATCTGTGGGATCATCATCGCTGGATAGGTGTGGAAGCAGTGGGTGTACTCTTTGGTATCAGCCTCTCGAAAATCCCACGATTCATCTTTGTATTTCAGATTACCCGCACTCATATTAGTTTTTCCCGATTACCAAAGCATAAATTCCAAAATCTTTCGTCAATTCTAAAACCTGTCCCATGATTTCTGACTACTCTATTTTTTCGCAGATGCATCCTTACATCAACAATTATGAGGTCCTTCTTGATGAGATCCAAAAAATTTTCCTCATCTGGCTGAGTTAGAAGATATGCCTCATTAAACCAAAATTCCTCTTTCCGATTGGAATTGATACGGGTGTCCGCATTAACGATAAGCAAGGCAGGCATTTTACTTCTGAATCTATCAATCAAACGTTCCCCGGGCCACTCGGCAATAAGAGCTCCATCTAAGTGATAAAGCCTGACAGTTTCTTGCTCAACTTTCACGAGAAGCCCTTGATTATTTGGTTTGCTGTTGGCAGTGCAGTATAGAGATGGGCGTCCGTTCGTATCTATATAACCATATTTCTCAATCACTTCCCTCGGTTTTACTTTCCAGACCTCACGATTGAAAGTAAACATGGTTACCCGATTGTTGACTCCATTTCTCTGGGATTTTAGTTCTATATCACCGAAATCAGGGGTCTTGAGGTTATTTTCCTCTAACCCGAGTAGAGTCTCAAGTGTATAGCCGATGCCAGTGTTCCCTTTTCGCAGTGAAACGACATAACCCATCTGATGAATCACAGATAGTTTGTCTTTTAACTCGGCCATATTCATTGAAAAGCCTCAATCTGTCGACAAGACCCGCGTCAAAATCTCATTTACCAATTGCGGATTTGCCTTGCCGCGGGTGGCACGCATCACCTGCCCGACAAGAAATCCAATCGCTTTCTTCGTGCCATCACGGTAATCCTGAGCGGGACCAGGGTTCTCCTCCACGACCTGTAAGACGATAGTTTCTATCTCCGAGGTGTCCGTAATCTGTGCCAATCCCTTTTCGGAAACAATCTGTTTCGGCATTTTGCCTGTCTCAAAGGCATCATCGAGCACAGATTTGGCGATTTTACCGCTGATGGTTGCATCACCAATTAACTGGATGAGTTCATTGAGGTGTGCTGGTGTGACCTTCGCGTCTTGGATCTCAATTTCTGCTGTGTTTAGGAGCCGCGTCAGGTCTCCCATGATCCAGTTTGCACAGGTGGTGGGTTCGCCGCTGAGTCGAGCAGCTTCGTCGAAGAATTCGGCGAGAGGTCGGGTGTTCGTCAGGAATTCTGCGTTATCTGGAGAGATGTCGTAGTCCGAAATGAAACGTTTTCGGCGGGCAGCGGGGAGTTCGGGAAGCGTCGGCTGGCTCTCCTCAATCCATTCGTCACTTATCTGGACATGAACGAGGTCCGGTTCAGGGAAATAGCGGTAGTCGTCTGCTTCTTCCTTGCCGCGCATCGCAACGGTTTTGCCCGTGCTTGCATCAAAAAGCAATGTTTCTTGGACGACCTCTTCACCGGCATCTAAAATCCGTGCCTGCCGTTTCACCTCGTACTCCATTGCATCGATTAGTTCTTGGAACGAGTTTTTGTTCTTGATTTCCGTACGCGTGCCTAACTCTTTACTACCTTTGGGTCGTAGGGAGAGGTTCGGTTCACACCGCAGACTCCCCTCTTCCATGTTGCAATCGCTGACTTCAATGTACTCTAAAATTTCCTTAACAGCACGACAATAGGCGATGGCTTCTTCAGGGGAGTGCAGTTCGGGTTCGCTTACAATTTCAAGTAGCGGCACACCGGCACGATTGAAGTCCATGAAACTACGGGTTGGATCACCTGTGACTTCGGCGTGAATGGATTTCCCCGCATCCTCTTCCAGGTGAATTCTACGGAGGGCGACGGTACGGAGTTCGCCTTCAAATTCAAATGATACCTGTCCGTTCTGACACAATGGGATGTCATATTGCGAGATTTGGTAGTTCTTCGGCAGATCTGGATAGAAATAGTTCTTCCGATCGAATTTACTGGAGGGCGTGATTTCACACCCCATCGCCAAGCCGGCGCGCACCGAAAACTCAACAGCGCGTCTATTGATGACCGGTAATGTTCCGGGCATCCCTAAACAGATTGGACACGTACAATCATTTGCCAATGCACCGAAAATATAAGCGCAGTTACAGAAAAGTTTACTTTCTGTGCACAATTCCGCGTGGATTTCCAAGCCGATAACTATTTCGTATTTTTCCATATTTTTAATTTACCTTGCGGATTTTTAATTATACCTTGCGGAGGAAGGACATGCATTTCGACGTTGACGTGCGTTCCTTATATCCGCCTGCGTCGTTGTTGCAGGCTACTGCTTTGGGTCTAACGAAAACTTCTTAACCGCCCACTCATCGTCAATTCAGGACTTACGCAATTTTGAGGATAGAACGCGTGCTGAGAGGACGAACCGACAAAAAAACGCATACGGGGTCCTTGACACAACCTAACAGGTTATACTACAGAAAAGCAGCCTGCGTAAGTCCTACTTTACCGATCTTCCCGCCAAAGCCCCATGCTTTAGCTTGGGGATATAGGCGGGCGTTGGATTTTGTAGTCTCAAAAAGATTTGACAAACGGAGAAAAATGTGGTATAATTATACGAACACTTTGGACACCGCTTTGACCCTGCACATACCTTGTGCAGGAGGTGTCCGCCACGGTCAAAGGTGGTCAAAAGGTGTTAAGTGTCAATACCACTCTAAAAGTATTTTGGGCAGTTCCGGCATAAGTTTCGGAGCAGAGGTGAAAGTCTGCACGCTGTATTGCGGTTTCCCTCTCTTTCAACTTGTCAATCGGTTTCCCGATTGAGGCAGGCGGGGATAGCCAAGAATTTCGCTTTGATATGCTCAAAGGGATTTTTCACCTTTTGGGGAATCGCCTGCTGGTGGAGACAACGTAAGACGGTTGACCTTCGGGGAAATCGCTATTGTCTACGAAGCCGAAGTCCCAGTCTTTAGACTGTGGGTGCTATCACATGCCTTTCTCCGACAGTTCATTAACGACAGCGATGTTCGCTTCTACCTCGCTTTCCGAGGTCATGCCGATAGTCATTGCGTGGACGCACGGGAGTCCCATCACAAATTCGATTGCCTCGCGTTGACCCGTTGCGTCTTCTGCCAATTTTCCCTGTCCCAGCACTTTCATTCCATAGATGCCTTTTCCTGCAAATGCCATCTGTTCCATTGTTCGGATGACATCAGCGGGGGATGCGTCCATGTGAACGCCAGCGTAATTAATCCGAGCCAAGACAACGTCAACCCAATCCGTCATCGCTGATGTTTGGAACGCACTGTAGTCGTGACAGGATACACCGTGTGCGCGGATCAACCCTTGCTCCTTGCAACGGACAAGTGCTTCCATCGCATCTGGGTACCGTTGTGGCCAGTCTACTTGAGTGAGACAGTGGAGCAGAACAATGTCTACATAGTCAGAGCCTATTTCTTTGAGAAATCGTTTCACATCTGCTTCTACGGTTTCTCGCGTGCGGGATGTCGTTTTTGTCGTGATAGTGACACTCTCACGCGCTACCTCTTTTAGTGCTGCTTTGGCATGCGGGTGACTTCCGTACTGATCTGCGGAATCCCAAAAAGTTACACCTTTTCCGTGTGAGAACAGCAGTAAATCACGTAAACCTTCAAATCCCAAATCTGTTTGATTTGAGCGGCCATTCCAGCCATTTGACCCAGTTCCGATCGAGAGCCGTGAAACATTTAAACCAGTTTTTCCAAGTGCTACAACTTCCATTACTATTCCCCTTTCAGTGAGTTAATTTCCTATTAAGTATAGCGTAACATATCCGAATTTGGCAAATGATTTCTGGTATTCGCGAGACGGAAGGTCGTTGTTCGCTTTTTTTGTTGCTTTTCGCCTTTAAAAGACGTTACAATTCTATTATGATAAGAGAATCCGGAAAAGTCTATGTTTATTTTAAGTAAATTCGCAGTAACTGATATGAGGAGGACCCAAAAGAGGGCAAAATGAAATATATAAAAGTCTTTAGCAGAAACCGAATTCAGTCCAGCAATAAATCACATTCGGGAACTGTATTGCATTCTATCATGATCCGAAAGTTTGCTTTAAGTTTACTCGTGTTGGCTTACGGATGCTTCTCCATCGAGATGTTGGTTTCAGCTGATGAAGGACGTAGTGCCGGGTGGCAAGAAGCTTTTGCAATGATTGATAAAGGGAACCGTAAACAAGCAACCTTGAAACTGGAAGCTTTATTGCAGACTGACCTATCGGAGTCAGAAAAACTTGAGATCCATCATGTGCTCGGCTATAACTATGAGAAACTTCGGAACCGTCCGAAGGCGGTTGGACACTACGCGCGAGTTGCTTCGCTTAATTATCCGCTGGCGGATTGCGCTGTCTATCGCTTGGCGCAGCTTTACGAAGGTATGAATAACAGCGCGCGGGCGATAAAATGGTATGCGCAGCTTGTCAAGGATTATCCCACGAGTTTTTATCTCGTGGAGGCGAAGTGGGCTTTAGCGCAGCTTCATCTGGAAGAGAAGCAGTACGCGTCCGCGAAGTCTGTATTGGTCGAACTCGTTGAGCAGCCGCGTCATGCGAGAGAAGTAAGTTTTGCTTTGGCACGCTGTAATGAGGAACTTGGGGACATTCCTACGGCATTCAACACTTATCGCGAACTCATTACGGAAAACCACTCAGGTAGCGTTGCTCGTGAGGCACTTGGTCGACTCAAGCGGCTTGTAAGAGCGAATAGGACTCTAAAGCTTACCCCAATCGACCGGCTTAATTGTGGTTTGGTATCTTTTTCTCATAAACGGTGGAAAGCCGCCATCGCGGACTTGGAATTAATTCCTGAGACTGTGGATTTAAATCTACGGGCGCATGCGCTCTACCTCATCGGACGAAGTTATCAGGGGCGGAAGTGGTATAATACAGCAATCAAGAAATTCGATGCTGTTATCGCGCTCGGTGATGAGAACGAATATCTCACGCGCGCGACTTATCAAATAGCCCAGTGTTATCGTCGGAAAGGGCATATTAGAACTGCCATCAGCAAGCTTGAGAGTTTCGTGAAGACCTATGCATGGAGCGAGTTGGTAGACGATGCGTTGTATGATATCGCTCAACTCCGCGAAAGACAAGGTAAATCGGAGTTAGCACTCGATGCGTATTCACGCTTAATCAAAGTGGCACCGAAAAGTCCATACGCTGATGTTGCAGCATGGCGAACTGGCTGGCAGCGTTTTGATGAACGCCGCTATGAGGAGAGTTATAACGCTTTCAAAGGCTTGAAGGAGAATTTTCCCGGAAATCGCTATGCAATGGGCGCTCACTTTTGGATGGCAAAGATACGTGAACGACAGAACAAACCTGTGCTTGCACGAAAGTTGTACAAAGAAGTTGCAGAAGCGCGGTATTGGTATTACTCAGCAAGGGCAAAGACGATTTTGGGTGTCGCTACATCCGAATTGGAACCGAAAGCCGTTCAGGATGCGGAATTACCGGTGCGTCAAGCATGTCCGCAACAGGTGTCGCTGTTGATGAAGCTCAGGCTCTATGAAGATGCGATCACGCAGTTAAACGAGCACATCAACACAACCTCCCTCTCTGAACAAGAGTGTTTTTATAGTTTGATTACCTGTTATGAAGGGCTCGCGATGTACGATAAGGCACGGGAGGTGACCGAAGAGTCTCTGGAAGGCTCTGCTTTTGCCAATGCAACGCGTGAAGATTTAGAGAAACTCCATCGAAAACTCTATCCGCTCTACTATGCTAATACTGTTGAGAAGTATGCAAAAATGTATAACGTGGATACCTTCTTAATTACCGCGATGATTTTGGAGGAAAGCCGATACAATGCAGAAGCGGTTAGTTGGGCTGGCGCGATCGGATTGATGCAGATTATGCCGGCTACTGGAAGGGAACTCGCTCAGCAGCTCAAAATCCGTCGCTTCCGCACCTCAATGCTCAAGCAACCCGATGTGAATATTCAGATGGGGACGAAGTATATCGGATATCTCAACTCGCTGTTCAATGGCAACGTAATGCTGGTGACTGGCGCGTATAACGGTGGTCCTGGACGGATGAAGCGATGGGTGGCATCCAAAAATATCGCAGACATTGATGAATTTGTTGAGAAAATTACGATCCGCGAAACTCGACTTCATATCAAGAAGGTTATTGACAGTTACGATAACTATGTAGAAATTTATAAGAATGCGAGCGAACCGCCGGCTGTGAATTCGGCGACAGGGATCATCCAAAAACGATTGGAAGGGTTTTAGAGAAGGAGTTGTTAGGCAGAAAAAGTGTCTCTTTCCGACAACCCATGATTATTTGGTTTGCGATGGCAATAACGTTTTGGGCTACAAGGAGATCACTTCTGATGGGTTATCGTTCTTGATAAGAATTCGGCGGTGCCAATCGGTATCGTCTTGCGTCGGAAAATCAGTACGGTAGTGCGCACCGCGACTTTCGGTTCGCGCAAGTGCTGATTTCGTTATCATTAAGGCGACATTGAGCATATTGACTGCTTCAATCAGTGCTATATCACTTGGTACTGGTGTTGCTGGCACGTTCCCTAAATTTATGGTTAAGTCTTGCAATTCGGCGAGGGTTTGTCTTAAACCCTCGCCGTTTCGTTCAATACTCACATTTTCCCAGAGGGTCTCCCGGATTGCGTCCTTTATCGCTTCTATAGAAGCTAAATCTGCCTCAATATGCGGCATCTGAGATGTCTCTGTATTACCGGCGAGTAATATATCTGGTGGGTGAGAAGATTGGAATGCGGCGAACGTTGCTGCGTTTGTGCCAGCGCGAGCACCGTAGACGAGGCATTCCAGAAGAGAATTGCTTGCCAAACGGTTCGCACCGTGCACGCCAGTGCAGGCAACTTCGCCGCACGCATAGAGTCCTTTGAGGTTTGTTTCTGTATCGGTGTTCGTGCGGATGCCTCCCATCATAAAGTGGGCACCCGGACGAACTGGGATTAAGTCCATGTTGATGTCTAAGCCGTAGCGTTTGGTGGTTTCGGAGATCGTTGGGAATCGCTCGTGGATAAATCCGGCAGGTTTATGTGTAATGTCGAGATAGACGCACGGAAATCCTGTCAATTCCATTTCTATCTGGATAGCACGACTGACAACATCGCGCGGTGCGAGTTCACCTTTCTCGTGGTATTTCTCCATAAAGCGTTCGCCACGAATGCTGATGAGTTGGCCGCCTTCGCCACGAACTGCTTCTGAGATTAAAAAGTTAGGAGCACCGTCCATGTAGAGCGTTGTTGGATGAAACTGAACGAATTCCATATCGACCATTTCGCATCCAGCGCGCCACGCTGCAGCGAACCCATCACCGGTGGCCACCTTTGGGTTGGAGGTACAAGGGTAGACACGTCCGAGACCGCCCGTTGCAAGAATCGTGGCTCTCGCACGAATACAGACTGCTTCTTCACCTACCATCGCGGTAACGCCATAGCAAGTGACGGTTTCTTCATGCCCTTTGGTGATCTCTGCATCTGTTAGGAGATCAATGGCAAATGTGTTTTGTAAGATGTGGATGTTTTCAGTGTTAAGCACGCGTTGAATGAGGACATCCGTTGTTTCACGTCCTGTTGCATCTCCTTTGTGGACGATACGGCGACGGCTATGCGCAGCTTCTTGCGTAAAGCGCGGCAGTGCGCCTTCCCAATCAAAGTTCGCACCCCAATCAAGCAGTTCAGCGACACGTGGAATGCCTTCGGATACCATCATCTCAACGGCTTTGACATTGCAGAATCCCGCGCCAGCTGCGCAGGTATCCTTTATGTGCAAGGCAATCGTGTCATCAAGGTTCATAACAACTGCGATGCCACCTTGGGCGTAGTGCGTGTTGCTCTCTGTCAGCGTGGTTTTGGTGATTAACGTTACATTCGCGTGCTCGCTTGCAGCGAGAGCCGCGCGTAACCCAGCAGCACCGCTACCGATGATCAGGACATCCGTGTCCCAACTTGAATGCTTCTCTGGATTCACCGCAGATGTTGGATTTTCCATTTTTCTAACTATGAGCCTCTGGGCATCGCTCCACTTCGTTACGCGATGGTTTTTGGTTCACCCCGACGCGACTGGGGACCTGTTCGGAATTCCTATGGGGACTTAGGGGCGAAACTCTCGCTGACCGGCATTACCTTACCAGTTCCCGTAGCGATAAGGGTGCCATCACCGAGCGTAACTGCTGCTTTTGCCTCCACTAACCTTTTTGAAACCTTAATACGCTCCGCGCATACATGGAGTTTCACACATGTTGGGGCTGGATTGCGGAAACGGACTTCGAGTTGCGCTGTTACTGCCGGTTGATTAAAGGTACTTATCCCGACATAGGTAATCGCTTCATCTAATAGCGTGCTGAGGATACCACCGTGTAGAATGTTCGCCCACCCTTGCAAGTGTTCGGCGGGTGTACATTCAATATAGACGAATTCGCCTCCATTCTTAATTTCAGGTTTTACCTGAAAACCGAATGGGTTTTCCATACCACAAACAAAGCAGTTATCGTTATTTTCAATTGCCACTTTTTAATTTTTCCTTGCGGATTTTTAATTTTACCTTGCGGAGGAACAACGGGCGTTAGACCTATCAGATGCGTTCCTTAAATCCGCTCTCCATTTCATTACGAGCTACGGTTTTCTTGCTATTTTAATCCTCATTTTCTGATTCAGTGAGCATTGCGAGGCTTCGTGCTAATTTTTCTTGTTCTACTTTTAGCCGGGCAAGCAACTCTTCCTTTTGTTTGACAACCTTTTCAGGCGCACGCTGAATGAAATTCGGATTATCTAAAGTCTTTTGTGCTGCTGTAACATCCTTAACCGCCTGTTGATGTCGTTTGCTAAGCCTTGCATGTTCGGCATTCAGATCGATTATATCGGCAAGCGGGATGTAGATAGCGAGCTCACCGATAACGGCTTCTGCCGAAGCACGGGGTTTGGACAAAGATTCGGCGATAGTGATGTCTGCTACGCGTGTGAAGGCTGGCAAGTACTGTGCCAAGTATGCTTCAAGTCGTTCACGCACTTCAGTATTTGGCGATTGGATATGAACCTCTACTGATGCGCCGATCGGAACATTCAACTCGCCTCGGATGCTTCGGACACTCTCGATGACTTCCATGAGTGTTGCCATGGTGGCTTCTGCTGTCGGATTTCCGCCTATTGGTTCTGGCCATGAGGAAACTGTTACTGAATCTTTTTTGGAGGATTCGCTTCTGTCGCCACCGTGCGGGAGTTGTTGCCAAATCTCTTCGGTCAAGAAAGGCATCAAGGGGTGGAGGAGCCGCATTGTCTGCTCCAGAACATCCGCTGCTACCCAAAGTGCCTCTGGTTCATTTTGTGAGACTCGCTGTTTGGCAAATTCCAGGTACCAATCGCAGAATTCGTGCCAAAGGAAGGCGTAGAGTGTTTGTGCCGATTCATGGAAACGGAAGTTCTTGAAGGCATCGGTTGTTGTTGTGATGGTGTGGCTAAGACGGCTCCGTATCCAAGCGATTTCTAACGTTTCCTGTTCAGTTTCTACAGTATCCATCCTTGTGGGAACAGGATGTTTTTCTAAGTTCATCAGAATGAACCGGGCGGCATTCCAAATTTTGTTAGCAAATCGCTTACCTGCCTCAATCTGCGATTCTGGGAGGGGGACATAAGGGTTTGGGGTGCTGGCATTGACGAGGGCAAAGCGGAATGCATCCGTTCCGTAGGTGTCAATTGTTTCTAATGGGTCGATGCTATTTCCCTTCGATTTGCTCATTTTCTGTCCCTTTTCATCGGCAACAAGTCCATGCAGGTAAACGGTGCGGAACGGTACTTCGTCCATACACCCTAATCCAAGCATAATCATTCTCGCCACCCAGAAGAAGAGAATGTCCCAGCCGGTTACAAGGACAGAGGTTGGATAAAAAGTCTTCAGTTCTTCCGTATTTTCTGGCCATCCCATAGTGGAGAAGGGCCACAACCCAGAGCTGAACCATGTGTCCAGAACGTCTTCTTCTTGCCGAAAATCGGAGGCACCACATTCGCACTGCTGAGGTGTTTCCATAGCAGCGGTGACTGCTTCGCATGCGTTACAATACCATATTGGGAGCCGATGTCCCCACCACCGTTGACGTGAGATGGGCCAGGGTTCGATATTCTCCATCCAATGATAAAAGCGAGAAGTTTCCCGCTCTGGAATAAACTTGACTTCACCTTTTTTCGTTGCTTCTATGGCGCGTTGCGCGAGTGGGCGAACATTCATAAACCATTGCGGCGATATAGCGGGTTCAACAACCGTGCCACATCGGTCATGATGTCCAACGGCGTGCCGATGCGGGACAATTTTGACGAGATAATCCAAGTTCTGCAGATCTTCGACGACACGTTTGCGGCAATCCTGTCGGGGCAAACCGACGTAATTATCGGGCGCGTTTTCGTTTATATATCCATCCGGCGTGAAAATCGTCCGTTGTTCGAGGTCGTGTCGTAAGCCAATTTCATAGTCATTGGTATCGTGCGCCGGAGTAACTTTCAAGGCACCCGTCCCGAATTCTCTATCCACATATACGTCGGCGATTATCGGGATTTCTCTGTCGCAGAGCGGTAGGCGTGCTGTTTTTCCAATCAAATGTTGATAACGTTCATCTTCAGGGTGCACAGCAACAGCGGTGTCACCTAACATCGTTTCCGGACGCGTCGTGGCGATTTCGAGCACAACCTCACTGTCCTTAACCGGGTAGCGGATGTGATAAAAGTTTCCGTCTATCTCAATCGGTTCGACTTCAAGGTTACTTATGACAGTGTTGCAGTGTGGGCACCAATTTCCCATGTAGGTATCGCGATAGATGAGTCCTTGATTGTACAGTTTGACAAAAGCGGTGCGGACAGCTTTCGACAGACCTTCATCGAGAGTAAAACGCTCGCGCTCCCAATCACAAGAGCATCCGAGTTGCTGGAGTTGTGACACAATGTAGCCAGCAGATTCATCTTTCCACTGCCACATGCGTTCGATGAATTTTTCGCGTCCAAGGTCGGTTCTGCTGGTGCCTTCTTCAGCGAGTTGTCGCTCCATAATGATTTCGGTGACAATACCGGCGTGGTCAGTCCCGGGCATCCAGAGTGTGTTATAACCTTGCATGCGTCGCCATCGGATGAGGCAATCTTGGAGTGTATTGTCGAGCGCGTGCCCGATGTGTAAACTGCCTGTGATGTTCGGTGGCGGTATCACAATCGCATAAGGCGGTTTGTCAGAGGTTGCGTCCGCGTGAAAGTAGCCATTTTTCTGCCAAAGTTGGTACCATTTCCCCTCAATTTCCTGAGGGGCATAGATTTTCGGAAGATTTGTCATATTTTCAACTTTCCTTGCGGTTAAACAACGATGCTTGTGACTTGACAGTTTTCGATCATATCCGCCTGCGCCGTTGTTGCAGGCTGCTATTTATGACATCACCAGAAACCCGCTCGTAATGTAATAGAGAGCGATCCAGCGGTCCATAAATAAAAGCCTTGCGGTTCGCTGCTGACAGCCGAGAACCGATGGTTGACGGCTATTTTGCAAGTGGCACCGTTATGCGAAGAGGGGTTCTACCCATCCGTAGGTCCCTTTTGCTGTTTCATAAAGTAGGTTTACCTGCTGCGTTTCGGCATTTAAAAACAGAAGAAATTCTGAGTTCGAGGCTTGAAGTTCTGTTGTAGCTTCCTCCAGCGTCAGCGGTTTGGGTGCAAATTTATCCTGTTGTGACACGACGACAGGGGTATCAATCTCTTCAACTTCCAGTGGTGTTTCCACCTCGTCCGGATTGAGCCGTGCCACCACCTCCCGGTGAGGCGCACTATTTCGGCGGTCTTTCACCCGGTCCTTGTAACGCCGGATCTGGCTGATTATCTTATCTGTGACAGTATCCAGCGCAAACAATACCTCATAAGTCTCACTTTTTGCATAGAATGACACGCGTGGTGCTGTCACTATCATCTCGGCATCAAACCGGTGTTTCTCAGACCTGAGAACGACATTTAGTTCCTGCATCCCGTCGAAACGCGCTTCAATTTTATCGGCACGCTTGAGGATATACGCGTGAATATCATCAGTAATTTTTAAATTATGTCCGGAGTACGTTACTTTCATTGCGATCCTCCTGTTTTTTCTTTTTTGATAGTTCCAAAAACGGCCCTTCTTCGTTGAGAATCCGATGGTTAATTGGCGCGAGTATTTTCGTGGACAGCAGACCTTTCGCGTGATGTAGGTATGCCCAATTCATCGCGATATTTCTGAACGGTTCGCCTCGCGAGCAAGATACCCTTCGCTTTCAAGGCATTACTGATCGCTTGATCACTGAGAGGTTTCGAGGGAACCTCAGCGCCGACCATCTCTTGAATAAGGTTTTTAACCTGTTTAGCGGAGACTGCGTCTCCTTGCGTGGTAGCTAATTCATTACTGAAAAAGAACCGAAGGGGATACATGCCGTGTGAGGTTTGCACATATTTATTGCTTGTTACTCGGCTGACGGTTGATTCGTGAATGCCTATTTTTTCAGCTATTGTTCTCAAGGTCAGCGGTTTAATACTTTTAACGCCTTGTGTTAGAAATTCCGTTTGCACTTCAAAAATTACTTCGGTGACCCGGGCGATTGTGCTGCCTCGCTGCGCGAGGCTGCTGAGCAAATTGGTCGCATCACGATACCGTTTTTCTATCCATTCTTTTGCGTCAGAATCTAAGGTGTTTTGGTGATTTCTCATCAAATTTACATAGTAAGGATTCATCTGTAAGCGTGGTATGTGATTGTCCACAGAGATAGCTTGGTATTTTCCATTAAGGTATTGTATCTCCACGTCTGGCGTGATGATCTCTGCGAAGGATTTTTTTTTGAGTGATCGGGTCGTAGGATCTGTGAAGTAGCGACCCGGGTACGGTGATAGCTTTCCTATCCACTTAGCCGCTGTCTCAATCGCTGTGATGTCAACTTTCAGTGCTTCCGCGATGCAATCCCATTGCTGATTCAGAAGAGTGTCGAAGTGGTTTTCGATGATTTCTTGGGCAAGGCATCGCACGGGTATATTTTTATATTGAGAATCCGCACACTGTGTTTTATATTCTGCTGACGATGTTGAACTGTCCTTCCGTTCAGGACTCATCTCAGTATTCTGTGAGTCGTGCTTCGCATCCACTCCGTTCTCTGCTTTATAATTGCGAATCTGTATAAGCAATGCCTCTCTTACATCTCGATATGCTATCCCAAGCGGTTCAAAATTATCTTGTATCTTACGGAGTACAGTTTCAACGAGTGATGTATCACAGCCAACAGTTTCGGCAATATCATCCAACGTAAGTTGGTAAAAGACAAGTGCTGGCTTACGGTTGCCTGGCATATATTCGTATAGTATAGTATAGATATTTTTGTTGTCTCTGTCGTTAATTTTCCATGCGCGATGTGCAGGCACGCCTCCATTTTTCGTGGAAGGAGGCATTGTATCTGTCACAGCAATTGTAGCAGTTTTTGACAATTGAATATTAGGGTGAATATTACGGTCGCCTGTTGCTGCTTGTAAATTTTTCTGAATAAAAATGTGCAGTTCTGTTGAAAAAATTCCTTCATCCAATTCTGGCAGGAATTCACACGGAATTTGAAACAGTTTGAGTTCTAATTGTCCGTCATCGTTGAGATTTCCGAGAATTTGCTCTGCGATGGCGCGTTCTGTTTCTGAGGCTATAATTTCGGGTGGTGCGAGTCCTAATTGTTCATCAAGATGCTCGTGCAGCGAGCGTTCATGCCCCAGATCTGATTGTAATTCGTCAGTGTCCGAGTATCTGGAATTTATCCGTTCGCTAACGGACACACGGTCCTCAAAGGCTGTTTCCCAATCGATATCGATAGTACTATCTTCCCGATCAGGATTTTCTTCTGGTTCATTCCATTCGGGTATTGGATCTGATTCTTCGGTGGGGAGTGCTGTCTCGTCCTCTTCTTCGAGTTCCAAGAAGGGGTTCTGTTCCAGTTCTTGGCTGATGAACTGTGTTAGTTCCTGCAGCGGCATATTAAGCACTTTGAGTGCCTGTTGTAGCCTCGGTGTAATGGACGTTTTCTGTGTTAATTGGGGTGCTTGGGTAAGTTGCGCTTTGTACATTTCATCAAGTCTCCTTTTATTAGTTATCGGTTTCAGAAAAATGTTTTTTCTTACTGATAACTAATATTCCGTCCGGTAATCCTACAGCGTTGCTACCCTACCCGATAGGAGAAATTGTGTCCAAAATAGAGGTCTCTCGCAGTCTCGCTGTTGATGAGTTCTGTAGGTGTTCCAGCGAGCGTAATTTTCCCATCAACGATGATGTATGCCCTGTCAACAATATCAAGTGTTTCAGCGGCATTATGATCCGTAATGAGTACACCTAAATTGCGGTCGCGCAAGTGCCCGATGAGCTGCTTGATATCAGCGACAGCAATCGGATCTATTCCAGAAAGCGGTTCATCAAGCAGAATGAAATTAGGTTGTGCTGCAAGAGCGCGTGCTATCTCTGCTCGGCGACACTCACCGCCCGAAAGTGTATATGCCTTGCGCGGTAACAGATTTGAAATGCCGAGTTCGTCTGTCAGCTCGCGGATGCGAGGTTCGCGTTCTGATTTTGGCACCCCTTGTACCTCAAGGATTGCCTCAATGTTCTGTTGAACCGTCAGTTTACGAAAAATCGATGTTTCTTGTGCGAGGTAGCCGATGCCAAGTCTCGCACGCTTATACATCGGGTAGAAGGTAATGTCCTTATCGGCGTATGTAATTCTACCTGCATTCGGGCGAATCAGTCCTACCACCATGTAAAAGGTCGTTGATTTTCCGGCACCGTTGGGACCGAGCAACCCGACAATTTCACCTTGCTGGACGGATAGGCTTACTTCGTTAACAACTATGGGACCGCGCCGCGTATAACGTTTTACGAGTCTGTGTGCTTGTAGTTCTATTGCCACGATTTTTTACTATATTGCCTCGTTATGATTAACCTGCTAAGTCAATCTATTAATGTAAAAGAAAGGCAAATTGTGCTTTGTTAATAGTACAATTTGGTTTTATTATAGTCTGCCACTCGAAGGTGGTTGCATTTTCCGTCTCATCAGAAGAAAACTAACGAGACTTTTAACATTGTAAGATTACGTAACGCAGCCATCGCGTGAGGCGTTGACAAAAAAGTTTTCGAGAAGCCGGAAGCCCTCGGGTTACACAATTGCCTTAATTGCTCTCTGATTCTTCCGTTTCAGTGTTTGGATCCGCTTCATCGGGGTTTCCGGTGTCTGTATCAGTTTCTTCTTCCGGATCCGCATCTTCAGAGTCTCCAGCGTCTGCCTCAGATTTATCTTCTGCGTCACCCTCAGTATTATCAGTCACAGTGTCTGTGTCTTCTTCGGGCTGACCTTCTGTCTCCTGAGGGGCGGTTGAAGAAGTTTGTTCTTCGCCAGTGTCTGTGCCGTTTTCCGTGTTCTCATCTGCCTCTGAATCTACCGGTGGTGCTTGTGTAACGGTAACCTTAAATTTTACATCACCCTCAGCAGTCTGTTTTCCGGTCACCCGATTGAAAGTGAAGAATTTGGTTTCGAGCCGATCCTTGTTTTGTAAGACGACGACGTTGTCTGTAAGAATAATAGTACTTGTCAGGTTGTCCATGATAGCATGGTCACAGGTAGCAAAGATATCTTGATCTCGGATTTCTACATTGCCCTCAGCGACAATTTCTGTTGTGACCCCACTTTCTATATCGCGTTTGAGGGTGATTTTATCTGCATTGAGAAACCCGATTTCAATTCCTTGCTCGTTACGTCGGACTGTCTTGGCTTCGTCAATAAGAATCGTTAGGCCTTCCTGTTCATAACTCTCCATTCTTTTCGAGGTGCCGGTGATTATTTCTTTCGTCGGTTCTGTAGTGGTATTCGTATTTTCAGCAGTCCCATTCTTTTCTACGGTGTTCTCTGTCGTTTGAATTTCCACAGTGTCGGTGGATGAAGGAAGTTCTTCTGTTTCTGTGTCCTCTGCACCGAGAGTTAGCGAGACAAGACAGACAAGAAGCGTTAGAAAACTGGTGTACACACAAAAATTGTAAAATTTGCGAAACTGAAATCTGTGTTTGTGCCTACTCTGGTTCGATTGGGGTTTGATGGTATTCATGCGTTTTCTCATCTTTTGAGTGAAGTTTAAATTGGTTGTTTTTCATTTTCACGGTTTTGAGCGTCGGATGTGCGTACATTTCTGTTCCGACCCATGTGGAATCTCCACGTACGAGTGTAACTTCGTCGGGAGCATACAGCCTATTCACCCGGTTTTGCCAATGGAGGATCTCGCTATATAAAATGCCATTTTCGCTGACACCGACGACCTCCCCTGAGAGATGGAGGTTGTCTTTCTCGCTTCCCGTGAGAAACTGTTTCCCCTTTTGGCTGTTCAAGGTGATAGAAACAACACCATCCTCAAAAATCTGAACAGTCGGATTTTGCACTTCAATGTAGCTTCCGTGAAACGTTGAGGTATCTCCGACAAGCGTCCATTTGACAATGCCTGCTTCGGTGTGTTGTGTAGAAAACCCTTCCACTTTCTGTGTGGGGACCGTTTCTGCGGGTACATCAGTTGCACCGATGGGTGTCTCTGTATTTTTACAACAAATTACGCAGAGTAACAGACAGAGATACAACGGTGTGACGATTCTACTATGGTTGTGTATTCCACCGGCGATGCATCCAAATCCACTGCGTGGGATATCGTCGGATATATGATTCAATAATTTTTGTGAACGTCTGCGTGTTAACAACAAGATCTTTCTCTTTCGCATGTGTCCGTTTCAACGCTAAGGGTGGTTCGATAATTGCGTGATGTGAACCGTCGGGTTGACGGATAATGAACGTTGGCAGTATCGACGCACCTGTTTTGAGCGCAATAGCAACTGGACTATATGGTGTATAGGCATGCCTACCGAAAAAATCGACAAAAACGCCGCTCACGGCTGTGTCTACGTCGGCGACAATACCGAGCAGTTCATTACGTTTGAGACACCGAAGCGCGGGACGCACGCCTGTATCTCTGTCGATAGTCGCATACCCCGCTTTCTCCCGGTAACTGGAGACTAAGGCGTTTAAACGAGGGGAACGCAATTCACGAACAATGGGTGTGAGCGGAGCGATTGTAGCAGAAATGCTGGCAGCAAGAAGTTCCCAATTCCCAAAATGCCCCGTTAGAATGATTGCCCCTTTCCCATGGGCAAGGGCTTGCTGCACATGCTCGATTCCTTCAAAAGTGACATATCGTTGAATCTGCCTCCTATCCAAGCGCGGGAACTGCATGAACTCTACCACAGTCTTGCCTAAGTTTTCAAAGCACTGTTTTGCCACTACTTTGACTTGGCGTTCATCTGAGAGTGCCAAACTGCACCGTAAGTGTTCACATGCCAACTCCCGTTGCTGTGGTGCCAGCCAGAATACAAGGGCACCCAACCATCCACCCATAGCCAATGTCACTGAGCGCGGCAGCCGAGATACACAGAATCCGATTGATTTAGCAGTAAACTCATAACACCAGTCTTTCATTGTTAAATAGTATACTCAATTTCTCGTGAAATTACAAAGAAAAATGTAGGGCACACACAAATCCTGCCGCCTGTAGGACAGAATATGTTACTTTGTTGCATTGTGCATTATTTTTCTTTGCTTTTTAGAATGCCTATATAGATATGTAAAGAACACAACGCGCGAACACTCATGTCGAAATCTCACACATACATAATGTCGTTTGCTTTTCGTCTGAGTTCATGGTAAGTTATAGGATAGAAATAGAACGGAAATCTCTATGCATAACCCTCAAGAAATCAATAAGCAGATCTATCGACTTGCACTCCCCAATATCATTAGCAATCTTTCCATCCCTCTTTTAGGCGCGGTGGATACTGCTTTAATGGGGCGGTTAGAATCCGAGCATTACCTCGGTGCGGTGGGCATCGGTGGTGTTATCTTCAGTTTTATCTATTGGGGATTTGGGTTTCTCCGAATGGCAACGACAGGATTGACAGCGCAAGCCTTCGGGGAAAACGATACGCCAGAATGTGGACGCTTGCTTTTGAGAGCAATAGGCATCGGCATCACGAGCAGCCTATTCCTCTTTATCTTCCAGTGGCAGCTTGCCGATATTAGTTTTCTACTCATTGATACCAGTCCTGAAGTAGAGCATCTCGCTCGTGCCTATTATCACATTCGCATCTATGCTGCCCCCGCGACATTGTGCTTACACGCCCTGCACGGTGTCTTTTTAGGTTTACAGAATGCACATTACCCAATGCTATTGACGATTGTGGTGAACCTCGTCAATATCGTCTTAAATCTGGTATTTGTACGGCTACTCGGTATGACGGTAGAGGGTGTCGCTTTAGCAACTGTCATTGCCCAGTATGTCGGATTGTTCTTGGCAATTCTGCTCTTTTTCAGGCGCTATCGAAGCGTCTTGACAGGGTGGAATATCAGGGAGGTTCTGTTGCTGTCCAAGTTAAAGCGGTTTCTCAGTATCAGTGGTGACATCTTCATCAGGACCTGTTGCCTTGTGTTTAGTCATGCTTTTTTCACAGCGAAATCCGCGGCTTTGGGCGATACACTCCTCGCGATTAACACGATCTTGCTTCAGTTTATCTATATTCTGTCGTTTGCGATTGATGGTCTTGCGTTCGCCGCAGAAAGCTTGATCGGCAGGTACAAAGGCGCACATGACCTGCAAAATCTGAAAGGGACGACGCGTCTAATCTTCCTCTGGGCATTTCTATTCGCAGGTGTGATTATGTTAATTTTCATAGTCTTTGGAGAGCGGATGCTCTATCTCTTCACAAATCAGATGCCACTTGTGGAACAGGCGAAACCTTATCTTCTTTGGATAATCGTTGCTCCTGTCGTGAATGTTGCTGCTTACATTTGGGATGGAATTTATCTGGGGGCAACTGCTTCTAAGGCGTTGCGGAATTCTGCAATTGTGTCAACACTGCTCTATTTAAGCGCAGTTTATCTGTTGATGCCTTTTGGGAATCATGGGCTATGGGGCGCGCTAACAGTGCTTCTGGTTGCCCGCGGTGTGTCGCTAACGGTGTTGGCACCCAAATATCTTTTTAAATCAGGTGGTTCCCGATAGATGTGCTGTCTTAAAATGGGTCACCACAAACTAAATAAGCCTTGTGGATAGTATTAAAAAGTTGAAATGCTTTCTAATTTGTGCTAAACTACAAAAAATAGTACACATATAAGTACATGTTATTAAGTTATAAGGAGAACAATACAGAATGCCAAAATTTGGTGTAAATTTATTACTCTGGGCAGATAAGTTTGATAGAGAAACTGCAGACCTGATTCCTAAAGTTGCTGAAATGGGCTTTGATGGTGTTGAAATCCCCATCTTTGATCCAGATACAGTGGATATTCCTTATACCCAAGCATTACTGAAGGATACCGGCTTAGAAACCATCGGGTGTAATATTATGGCAGGGGACAGGAATCCAATCGATGAAGATCCGGCAATTCGAGAAAATGGAAGAACCTATCTCAAGCGCACAATCGAAATTGTTGCCGAGTTGGGTGCCGATACGCTCGTTGGACCCATGTATAGTGCAGTGGGTAAACTCGTCGGCAGAGGCAGAAACCAGCAGGAGTGGGATTGGTGCGTTGAAGGTTTGCAAGATATTTGTGAATTCGGAGGAAAACACGGTGTTACGCTCGCCAGTGAACCGCTCAACCGATTTGAAACCTATTTCGTCAACATCGCTGCAGATGCTGTTAAACTTTGTGAAGCAGTAGATAGTCCGTACTTCAAGGTGCATCTGGATACATTCCACATGAATATTGAGGAAAAAAATCAAGCGGATGCTATCATCGCGACTGGTGATTTCTTACATCACATTCACTGCTGTGAAAACGATCGCGGGACTCCAGGTACGGGACTTGTAGATTGGGACGGTGTATTCGGAGCGCTCGCTAAGGTTAACTACGACAGATGGCTCGTGATTGAATCATTTACACCGGCAGTCAAGGAAATCGCCGCTGCGACCTGCATCTGGCGCGACATCGCACCGAGTGCCGAGAGCCTCGCGATAGATGGACTCGCGTTCCTCAAACAGAAAGCAGCGCAATACCTGTAGCATCAATCCGTTTGTAGCCGTGCGATTTATCGCACGTTTATTAGAAGGTCATATCATAATGGGAGGGATTGAGATGCGCTACATCAAATGGCTCGTTTTTTCCTGCGCGATATTCTTTGCTGTTTTCCTAACAGACGAGGTGCAAGCACAGCACGCGCCACCAGATGGAACAGACGCAAGTTCTGCTGACGAATCCCAATTTCTCAGCAATATCCGACAACTCACTTATGACGGAAAGCGTGCGGGTGAGGGGTATTTCTCCGAAGATGGCAACGCACTCATCTTCCAAAGTGAACGCGAAGCGGATAATCCGTTCTATCAAATCTATCTTTTAGACCTACTGACAGGCGATACGCACCGTGTCTCACCCGGTATGGGGAAGACAACTTGTGCTTTCTTCCGTCCAGGGACCGATGAAGTGCTTTACGCTTCGACCCATCACGATGCTTTTGCGAAAGCAAAACAGGAAGAGGAGCTGAAATTCCGGGCATCGGGAAAAGAAAGACGCTACAGTTGGGATTACGATGAAAAGATGGACATCTTCTCGGCAAACCGAGATGGTAGTAACCTCAAACAACTGACAAACGCGCCCGGCTATGATGCTGAAGCCTCATATTCGCCTGATGGCAAACGTATCGTTTTCTGTTCGCTCCGGAACGCATATCCCAAAAGTCAACTCTCCCCAAAGGACCTGAAGCAGCTGGAGGTCGATCCCGCCTATTTCGGCGAAATTTATATCATGAACGCCGACGGATCCGATCAAATTCAATTAACGGATTCTCCGGGCTACGATGGTGGTCCTTTCTTTACACCCGATGGGCAGTATATCGTTTGGCGACACTTCACACCTGACGGCAGCGAAGCCGACATCTACACAATGCGGATAGATGGTTCAAGTGTGCGGCGACTCACCGATTTCGATAGTATGTCTTGGGCACCCTATTTCCATCCGAGTGGTGCTTATGTTATCTTTGCTTCCAATAAGCTTGGATTCTCTAATTTTGAGCTATATCTCGTTGATGGGAGAGGTAGACATGAGCCAGTTCGTGTTACCACAACCGATGGGTTTGACGGACTACCTGTCTTTTCACCGGATGGCAGCCGTCTGTGCTGGACCTCGACTCGGAACAGCCAAGAGGTTTCGCAACTTTACCTCGCCGACTGGAATCACGAAGTCGCACTGAAGGCAGTTACATCGGCACCAAGGAGCCACAACTCACCCAGGCATCCGGTCCAAACGGTTTCCGACTCCGAATCCTTTAAAAAAACGAATATCCGTCAACATATTGAATTTCTTGCTGACGATACGCTTGAAGGTAGGATGACCGGTTCAGAAGGCGCGAAACGCGCAGCGGAGCATATCGCCACCCAATTTGAAGAACTTAATCTCAAACCTATCGGTGATGAAACGAGTTACTTCCAAACCTTTGAATTCACTGCGGGCAGACAGATCATATCTGAAGAAAACCGGTTCCACATCACACGTCAGATGCATGGTGCTGAACAGGCGTTAGCGTACAGCGTGGAACAAGATTTTCAGCCGCTCTCTTTCTCTCGTAACGGGGTCGTTGAAGGTGAAGTCGTCTTTGTTGGGTATGGGTTATCAGTCCCCGGTGAGTTAGGTGAAGGTTATGACGCTTATGCGGGGTTAGATGTGAAGGACAAAATAGTCGTCGCACTTCGCTATGTTCCCGAAGAGGTAGCACCCGAACGCCGCCAGCAACTGAATCGGTATGCAGGGCTCCGATACAAGGCGATGCAAGCACGGGAGCATGGGGCAAAGGCGTTTCTTGTTGTCGCCGGACCAAACTCGCCAAATGCAGGCAAGTTGATTCCGCTTGACTTCGACAGTAGCCTCGCAGATTCGGGCATTGTCACTGCGTCAATAAGTGATACCGTCGCGAATGCACTCTTTGCCCCATCCGGCAAGGACCTGAAAGAGGTTCAGTCCGGACTTGATGTAGAGAATCCACATTTCCTTGGACAATTTCCGTTACCCGATGTCAAGATTAAAATCGTCGTTTCGGTTGAGAAAGTTAAGAAAACCGATCAGAATGTCATCGCGCTTCTTCCATCACCGCAATTAACAGATGACACCGAGTACATCATTATCGGTGCACACTACGATCATATCGGCTACGGTGAAATCGGTTCATTGGCGCGGAAGGATGAGGAGGGACAGATTCATAATGGCGCAGATGATAATGCCTCCGGCACCGCTGTCGTTTTAGAATTGGCGGCGACACTCAGCGAAGCGTCCCAAGAATATCCCGAAAAATTTAACAGAGGCGTTATCTTCGCACTCTGGTCGGGAGAGGAACTTGGACTCATCGGGTCCACCCACTTTGTCAACCATCCCGTTATCCCTTTAGAGAAAGTAGTGGCGTACGTCAATTTCGATATGGTGGGACGACTCCGTGACAACAAACTCATCTTGCAAGGTGTCGGCTCGTCATCTGTGTGGACGAAACTCATTGAAAAGCGGAATGTCCCCATCGGTTTCAATCTAACATTACAGACCGATCCGTATCTGCCAACAGACGTGACTGCCTTCTATCCGAAAGAGGTGCCGGTGCTCAGCTTCTTCACAGGCGGACACGAAGACTATAATCGTCCAACGGATGATATAGAAACACTCAATTATGACGGGCTTGAACGGATCTCTAAATTAGCGCACGGCATTGTTTTAGATGTCATTAGTATCCTTGAACGTCCGGAATATCTCCAGGTCGAACGGAGCCAGTCAGAAGGTGGGAGTCGCGATACGCTGCGTGCCTATCTTGGCACGATTCCTGACTATACAACGGAAGGCACTGGTGTTAAACTCTCTGGTGTTCGCGCCGGTGGTCCCGCTGATAAAGCCGGTTTGAAGGGTGGCGATGTTATTGTGGAATTTGGAGGGCTGCAGATCGCTAACATCTACGACTACACCTATGCCCTTGATGCTGTGAAAATTGGAGAACCGGTCGAAGTTGTTGTTTTACGAGATGGAAAAGAGGTAAAACTGACGGTTACGCCTGAGGCGCGGGAATGATTTTACGCTGAAACCTGTCTTATCTTATATCGTTCTATAGTGTGTTATCAAATATATCCTGTTTCTGGTGTGGTTCAAAACTTCACTTAGGGACGGGATATTGTTAATTATTTACTTTATTATATTGTGCAGGGGATTTTTTGATTAAGTTACGGCACATGGTGTTTGTCTGGCATTTTCGCTATGGCGCACCGTGTGCCTATTATTTTTTATGTTTTCATATCTATGTATGTACGTTAAATATTTATGGGATAATTTTATATTAAATTCGCTATAAGTCGTAATGAAGCGATTCAATATATATTCCAATTATTCAATTATAATACATCTATATGATTATCCATTAAACCCTTACCATTACTAAGTTTTCCTGCCTTGAATTACTGAAAAAAAATGACCGAAAAAAAGGATTTGTGTTATCATATAATATTGAATTTATTGTTGAACGAGGTCCACGTATCTCAATCCTAAAAACGTTTATGAAGTAGTTTGTACTGTTGTTACAACACACTACAGGTAAGCAATTTTCGGTATTAAAACTTCGGTTCCGATCTCCATAAGGATTGGCAGATAGGAAGCGTGAAAGCAACTAAACAGAGGGTTTATTCCATATTTTCTCGTCTTCAAATCTGCCTCAAAACTGTAAAGCTTATATTTAATATTGCTTACTTACTCATATATTAAGGAGATATTTATGAACATGAAAGTTTTTGAGTTGATGCTATGCGTATTCCTTTCACTCTCAGTTGCGGTGTTATCTGGATGTGAACGGATGCGCGATATCGGGATGACTGATGAGATGGTCGCTCCGTCTGATACCGACACTATGCCCACGTTGAAGGTGGGTGTGATTCGTCCTTATCCACTTTACTTCAGTTTTGGTGAAGGAGCTGAACTCGCTCTGGCTGAAATCAACCAAGCCGGTGGTGTTCTCGGCACGCCGGTCGAGTTTATCTATAGAGAAGAACTCACGGAAGACGTTGTTCAATCTGCAACGGAATTGATTGAAGAAGAGGGTGTTATCGCTATTTTGGGTCCGCTGTTTTCAAGCCATGCCGTGAAGGTTGGACCCGTTGCTACTGTCCCGATTCTTCTGGGTGCAACAGGCGCAAATGTGACCGAAACTGGCGATTTTCTCTTTCTCGTGGCGAGTTCCAATGCGTTACAGGCAAAACTCATGGCACAATTCGCCGTGAATGAGCTCGGCGCGGAAACCGCCGCAATGATTTGGCAGAACGAGGATGTCTATTCTATCGGCTTCGTTGAAGCATTTGATGCCAATTTCCAGGAACTCGGTGGTAGCATCGTTGCCACGGAAGTCTATGAAAAAGGCGATACGATGTTTGATGCACAACTTTCAGCCATCAAAGAGGCTAGTCCAGATGTCCTCTTTCTCGCAAGTTTCCCACCAGAAAACCCCCTCATAATGAAGCAGGCGAGGGAGATGGGCATTGAGTCCACCTTTATTGGCAGCGATGGTTGGGATGATGCGTTGATGTTTGACAATATAGATGCAATCCCCCATCTTGAAAATTCTTACTATTGTACCAATTTTGATCCAGAGGTCACAGAATTTATTTCCGCGTACGAAGCGATGTTTGAAAATCCTGCCAATGGGATTGCTGCATCGGGCTACGATGCCATGAAAATCTTGGCGATTGCAGTTGAGGCGGCGGGATCGACCGATCCAATTGCAATTCGAGGTGCAATCGCTGCAATCACGGACTACAAGGGTGCGACAAGTATCTCTCGTTTTGATGAGAACCGCCATCCTGACAAAAGTGTTGGTGTGTTCCAAATTCTTAACGGACAGACGCAACCTTACGGGAATTGACGGATTGAAAGCCCAACGCTTTAGTTTTGGGATGAAAATAGGTTTCCCTATTGGAAAGGGCCAAAACGGACTTAATATATTTGACATTCCGTCCGAATTGTGGTATAATTAAAATATCACGTTGGCAGACATGCAAAGCATTGTCGCTTGACAATGTGTCTGCCTACCCACTTTGCAGGGGTTAAAGGCGTGATACGTGAAAGTCCATGAAAACAGAAAAATACGAGTTCTACCATCAATCTAACTTGATACAGCTCGGCAATTTGATTGACGATTTGCATGGTGTGCAAGTTCACCTTTTGATGTTGCAGAGACGCTATTATCGTATCTATGGTAAATATGCGTCTTTTTCCCGCATATGCGGTCATATCACGAAGTTGAAACAGCAGACGAAACCGCATTGGAATCAACTGCCGAGTCAGGTCATCCAACAAGTCGCAAAGCGTATTCACTTGGGATACGAAAAGTTCTTTGAGAACATTAAGGACCGAAAAGCAGGTAAAACAAAACGTAAAGTCGGTAGACCGAAAATCAAGCCGAATCATAAATATAACTCCTTGACGTTCACACAAGCAGGCTTGAAAATAGAAGGCAATCGGTTGAGAATCAACTGTCTCGGTAAGTCCTTCACCTTTTGGAAACACCGAGACTGGACTGGGCGTATCAAAACCGTCACAATCAAGCGTGACACCGTAGGCGACTACTCCCTCTACATCACCTGTGAGGATTGTGAACCTTCCGAGAAACTCCCTTTGACCGGTAATGTGGCAGGGGCGGACTTCGGTTGTAAAACATTCCTGACACTTTCAGATGACACGAGAATAACGTCCCCCGAATTCTATAAGCAAGGTCTCAACGCGATCCGTTCCGCAAACAAGGCACTCTCCCGCAAGCAAAAGGGTTCAAATGCATGGTATCGTGCAAAGTGGCATCTCGCCCGTGTTCATAAGAAAATCGCCAATAAGAGACGCGATTGGTTCTTCAAATTGGCACTTCGGCTTGTGCGTAAATACGATACACTTGCGATAGAGACCCTGAACCTTGAGGGTATGAAACGCCTCTGGGGACGCAAAATCTCTGATATTGCCTTCGGTGAATTTGCTTTGATACTCCAATGGACTTTTGCTAAACATGGTAAAACATTCTTGAAAGCGGGACGTTGGGAAGCCACGACAAAACCGTGTTCGGCTTGTGGACATCACAACGAAAATCTAACACTACAAGATAGGCAGTGGATATGCCCTGAATGTGGTTCACACCACGACAGGGACCTCAACGCTGCTATAAACATTTTGCAGGCTGGGGTACCCGCGCAACAATGCGCGATAAAGCCGTTGGATCGCAACTTCGTGAGTGCGGCGGAGACGGAATAATAGCCTGCGGGTGGAGCGACAGTCAGACGGTGGACTCTCTGAGAAAACCGCAGTCGCTACGAAACCGAAGCCCACGCCTTTAGGCGTTGGGTGGTATCACAAGTTGGGTTAGCACGGCTGACACCCCCGGAAATCAGGCTTTCGTTCAGAATTACACCGCGAGATACGGTATGGAACCCAGTGTTTGGGCTGCACAACCGTATGCCGCTGTTTATATCCTCGCGGAAGCGATCAAAAATGCACAATCAACGGATTCAAAAGCGATTGCTGCTGCGCTCGCTGAGATCAAAGACTTTGACACCATTTTGGGTAAGTTTTCTTTTGATCCCAACGGAGATGCGATTTATGACCCTGTTGTTCTGATTGTTAAAGATGGCAAACTTGAAATTTTCGAGTAGGGATGTATCCGATTAAATGAAAAGCGCGCTGCGGCGGATTTTCAGATCCGAATGCAGCGCGCTTTACTTTTTTACGGAACCAAACCAGTTTTCGCTACTCAAATGCGAGATGTGCGACGACCCCTGCGTGGTCGGAGGGCCACAACCCGGAGGGTAGCCGTTCTAAGGAGGTATCTCCTATGGTGTGAGTCAGAATCTGCGTGGAGAATTCAAGATTTCGGGCAAAAATCTGATCAATCCGTACAGAATGATCACTCACCTCATTCAGGATGTCGTCATCCTGACAACAGGTATTGCCAGTTCCCTCGGAGCCTATCTGCCAAAGGTCAACATACCCTGCTGATAGTAAAAGTTGATAGGCGGTGCCGTTGGGTGCCCTCGTATTGAAATCCCCTAACAGGATAATCGGCAAGATTTCGCCTTGAAGGTTATCCACAAGTTCCTGTGTTTGGGCAACCCGGTTTTCCTCCGCGAATGACTCTAAGTGTGTATTGACAAAGCGGTAAGTGACACCAGAAACAGTGGCATCTACGGCAGCATATCCTCTTTTCACTTCAAGCCCAAGCATTTCGATTGTAAGGGCATTTGCATAGTTTGCGCTCATAGAGCGTGATACTGCAACATCGCCGCGAGACAATATCACATCAAAATCCGTTAAGCGAATATCAACAATACCGGTATCCGTGAACATCGGCATTTCGACATCTAAATTTTCGACTTGGGCAGTGACTTGATAATCTAAGCCTTCTGCTTGAAGCGCGCCCATCAGGATTTCGAGGAAATCTATGATCACCTCTTCAGCAGGAACGAGTCCTCCGGCAATCCGATCGCCTGGGCTTTGTCGACGGATTAGCGAAATCTCTTGCAAACCGATGAGGTGTGGTTGAGATGCTTTTATGGACTTGGCAATGGCCACAGCGCGTCCGGGAAAGTCAGATGCTATGACGTTGTTGTACATGTTCGCAACTTCTGTCGGAACTTGTAACAGATTCTCTACAGACAGAAGCGCATCCGCACTGCTCCCAACGTAAACATTATACGTCATCACGGTGAGCGGTTCTGTATCTGGGGTACTGACCTCCGGTAACATCGGCGGTGTTATCTTTTCACAGCCCGAAAGGCTCAACAGAATTCCGAATAACAGGAGCACAATTTTAGCGGCATTTACAGATTTTGAAAACTTGCTATAAAAATTCAGTTTTTTCGACATATTCATCTCCAACCCCTTAATTTTAAATTGAGGCGACTTTGCTGTACAAGCAATCCTCCGATTGCAATTAATATTACTTTATTATCGCATGTTTTGCGAGAAACCGTGCCAAAAAGAGAGTAGCATAGATTCGCTCATACGTCAAATGAAATTCCCACGGCACTTTCTTATTCTTTCTCTTGACATTTACCTACCTTTCCACTATACTTAAGTCAGTTTTTAACAATCTTCCGTCAAATCCCCACGCTTTAGCTTGCGGGATGTAGACGGCGTATGGCTTTATCATTGAAAAAAGGCTTGACCTTGCGTCAAAAATGTTGTATAATTAAAGTATCAGGTTTGGCAGACATGTTTAGCGTAACCGCTTGGTTGCGTGTCTGCCTCCCCCTAAACAGGGGATAACCGCCTGATACCTGATTCCTATGAAGACAGAAAAATACGAGTTATATCACCAGTCGAATATCATACAGATTGGTAATCTGATAGACGATATGCATAGTGTGCATGTCCACCTGATATTATTGCAGAGACACTATTATCGTATCTATCGTAAGTATGCCTCACTTTCTCGTATCCTGAAACACATAACGAAGTTGAAACGAACCAGCAAACCTCATTGGAATCAACTCCCGTCGCAAATGATCCAAGACGTTGCGATCCGTATAGATTTAGGCTATCAGCGTTTCTTTGATAACATTGAAGATCGCAAGGCAGGTAAAACGAACCGCAAAGTCGGCAAACCGAAAATCAAGCCGAAGCACAAGTATAAGTCAATCACTTTCACACAGTCAGGTTTGAAAATAGAAGACAATCGTCTGACGATCAACTGTCTGAAAAAGTCGTTTACCTTTTGGAAACACCGCAAGTGGACAGGCACGATAAAGAAGGTGATAATCAAACGTGATAACGTAGGCGACTACTATCTATATCTCGTCTGTGAGAATCCCAAACTACCCAAGAAACTCCCATTGACCGGTAATGAGGCAGGGGCAGACTTTGGTTGTAAAACATTTCTCACACTTTCAGATGGCATAAAGATAGATTCTCCACAATTCTATAAACAGAGTCTCACCGCAATCCGTTCCGCAAACAAGGCGCTCTCCCGTAAACAATATCTATCGAATAGCTATTTTCGTGCGAAACGACACCTCTCCCGCGTCCATAAGAAGATAGCCAATAGAAGACGCGATTGGTTTTTCAAGTTAGCCCTCCGCCTTGTTCGGAAATACGATAAGATTGCGATTGAGGCGCTCAATCTTGAAGGTATGAAAAAACTTTGGGGACGCAAAGTCTCTGATATAGCCTTCGGTGAGTTCTCATTGATACTTCAATGGACGTGTGCCAAATATGGTAAAGTGTTTGCGAAATCAGGACAGTGGCAACCGACAACGAAAGCTTGCCACGCCTGTAAACATAAGAATGAAACACTTACACTTGAGGACAGGTATTGGACGTGTCCAAACTGCAGCACCTCTCACGACCGAGATATAAACGCTGCGATAAACATTTTGCAGGCAGGGGTAGCGGTCTAAGGAGACCATAAAACCGATCTGATTCGGAATAATTGCCTGTAGGTGGAGCGATACTAAGACGGTGGACTCTTTGAGAAAACCGCAGTCGCTACGAAACCGAAGCCCCAGTCTTTAGACTGTGGATGCTATCACAAGACGCATGGAGGTATGCACTACAGTGAAATTCTACTATCAATCCTGTTCGGACTATTGGAAGTTAGCATGCATAGCTGTTCTCATGACAACTTCCCTTCTGATTGGATGCAATCAAAAAATGAATGCGCCGGAGACCACTCAAGCGACATCGCTCACTGGGACGATTGTTGAAATCGACGACCATGGCAATGCTGGCACCGATCTCTACATCGCTCCATTTACTGAACGCGGTTGGAAACTTGGAGATACACTTGAGGCGACATTTGCAACAGGTCAGAAAATTCAGATCAAATTCGTTGAAAACTATGGAGATGTTCCTGAAGGGGAATACTTGGGACGGTTTTCGACGTCTACCAAGCAGTTCAAGATTGCGATTAACATGGGAAACATCTCTAAAACTTTAGAGTTGAAGAACCAGAGCAAGGTGGTTCTTCAGAAAGTCGAGGCACCCTCAACAAATTAAGCATATCTCACTCATGAAAGTTGACAACGCTTTTGATAAAACGGAATTACTGCAACACCTCAAGACTGCTTACGCACTGCCATTGCAGTCCATAACCTTTTTGCCCGAAGGCGAGGATAGTTATGGGTACATCGCCACGTCCGAGACTGGCGAAAAGTATTTTGCCAAAGCGTCTACTTCTGTGCCGGATATTTGCTTGCAATATGTGTCGCTCCTTCGGTACCGATGTGACATATCTGGCGTTGTTGCTCCATTGGAAACATCAGATGGTACGCTGAGTATCCCATGGCACGGTTTTCGCGTCTCACTGTTCCCTTTTATTGAAGGTAGAAGTCGCTGGGACTTGTGGAAAGTCGGAAAAGACTTCACCGATGCAGAACTCAGTCAGACGGCTGCGCTGTTAGCGATAATCCATCTTTGCACGAATGAGATTGACACAAGTCACCTCGCCACGGCAAAATATGATTTGCCGCTACGGAATGAACTCTACATGGCACTTGAGGCTTCGGCGAAAAAGGTGCCTTCTCAGAATCCGTATCAGAGACGGTTGCTTGAAACACTCGCCGCCCACCGATCTTCGATTTTAGAAACAATGGATAGATACGATGAATTAGGGCGCTCAGCGGTGGCAGCACAAACCTCTTTTGTGATTACACACGGCGACCCAACCCCGGGCAATCTTATTTTGGATGCTGAAAACCAACTGCATCTGATTGATTGGGATGGTATTTCTTTAGGACCCGCTGAGAAAGATCTTGTCGCTTTTACTGGGGAACGGTTCGATGTGGTCTTGGACGGTTATGTTGAGAGAAAACGGAACGGCGTTACCCTACATGTAGACATTTTCGGTTTCTATATCTATGAATGGACGCTCAATGAAATTCGAGATTACAGCACTAAAATTCTGTTTAAAAATAAGGACACGCAACAGAACGAATATGACTGGGAGAGCCTGCAAGACTACTTACCACCGAATCGGGAATTGATGGAAGATGGAATTGCGGCTATTCAAGGCACACTCGATAAGTATGGTGTCCTACCGAAATAATGGAGGTTAGACAATGTCTCAAATCAAATCCGTACTACTTTGGGAAAATCAACGACGGTATATCCGCGAGGCGATTGATGCTGGCACACTCAAGGGAGCAATTATTCCGACGGGTAGTACAGAGCAACACAACGAACATTTGGCGATGTATCACGATACGCAAAGCGCGGTGCATGTCTCCAAATTGGCGGCTGAGAAGTTATTCCCGCAGGTTATCGTCACAACCCCTTTAGCGATCGGCGTGTCGGAACATTGGATGGATCACAAAGGCACGCTCACGCTTCGTCCGGATGTTTTTGGTGAAGTGCTTTATGACGTCGCTGATAGTATGCGCCGGCACGGCATTGACAACATCCTGATTGTCAATGGGCATGCTGGAAATGCTGGTCCAGTGCATCAGCGGTTAGATGGCTACCGAGATAAGCTCGGCATCAACATCGAATTTCACTCCTATTGGGAAGCGTACAATGAAGAGCTGGTCAAAGAGCAGATGGAATCTGGGGTCTGTCCTGGACACGCGGCGGAATTCGAGACAGCATTTGCCTTCGCTGCTTTTGCAGAAAACGTTGACTGGAACGGTGTGGATTACGACAGCGCGAAACTCACCATCTCAGATGCAGGGCAGGCAAAATCCGACCGAGAATACCATCATCAAGCAAAATTGGCGACAGTCGAAAAAGGACAAGCGATGATTGATGTTGCCGTGGACTGGGTCGCTGCACGGATGGAATCGATGCTTTCATAGACTTGCTATAGCTGTAGGCGCGCCACTGACGAGGTTTCTTGGGGAAACACCCTAACATAAACACCTCGTTTTTTAAGCGCGCCTGTATGTCTGATTTCTCTGCCTAATGCCCTTCAATCACTTTCCGTAACCCATCGCCGTGTTCCCGCCACCAACTGTAGAGAATGGAAATATCGGTGCCGATACAGAAATGCCGGACCCCCATATCAAGATAGCGTTTCGCATCATCAGCACTTCCGATTTCAGCGCGTGGCGGCACCCCCATCTTTATTGCGGTCTTGAACACTTTATCGTGTGCTTCACTGATTTCGGGAGCCCCGCGCTGACCGACTTTCCCGATACTCATCGAATAATCCGAACCACCCCACTGAATCATATCAACGCCTTCAACAGATAGCACCTCTTCAATGTTGTCAACAGTCCCTTTTTTCTCTATCATGATGACGACGACAACATCGCGGAGGGCTTGGACGTATTCTGGACTTCCCCCATAACCCATATAGGAAAACCGACGAGTTGCTACGCCGTAACTACCGCCATCTTCGGGGGTATCTGCACGCGTAATACGCACACATTCCTTCACGTCTTCAACATTTTGGCAGTCTGCATAAAGCACACTTTGGAAACCTGAACCGATCGCACGTTGTGCGATGAAACCCCGTGGCTCCTGGTCGACCTTAATCATTGTGGAGAGGTTGTGCAGTTCAGCCGCCCGACACAGGTTATCCAAATCGTGCAGATCAAACGGACCATATTCCGCTACAAATTCGACGTAGTCATACATTCCTGTATGCCCAATCGCCTCAACGATGGAGGGCCAAGTGGTATGGATATGTGTGCCGACTGTCGGTTTGTCTGCGTTGAGTAGTTCTCGAAAGGTATTTGTTCTCATGAATTTCTCCTCTGTTTTTGAGTCTAAGGCTGGTTAAAAGCCCGTGTTAACATTAGCAGAGATCTGCACTTTTTTCAACAACTTTCGGCTTGTAAACTTCACCAACTTTTCACAGCAACTTTTGACTGGCAAACTTCACCGAAAAGTGCTTGATCATCGGCACTGTTTCTGTTAGACTTATAATTATTGTGAGAAATCATAACGTCCACTGCCCGATGCGGCATTGATTTAACCGAAAACCACCGTGAAACGCGTAGGGGCTGGGTAACCCAGCCCGTACAGAATGGTGACCAGATTTAATAACTTAAAAAAATGGAAAACTTAATTACGCTACCAACAAATTTCGCTGATTACTTGACAATTGAAAACGCCGATCTCCGTTTTGCAGAGGCGACTGAAGTCGCAGAGCGTGTCATGAGGGCAGGCGTTGAAATCTACGCCAACATGGATCACGCCGCTATTTTCTGTGATCCGCCTCACCTCGTTGCTGATGGTTTGAAACAGCTCGGCTATGTCAACGGATGGGATGCGCGGTGTTATCCATCACCTGTTGACGGTTGCGATTATATCAATGTCTCTGCCCAATTGCCGATAGATAGTCCGGCGCGCGATGACGGATGGTTCGACTACGTTGCTGTCGTGCATCCCGTTGACAGAACAGCACTGCAACACATGCTCGGGCAGGGATACGGGAATCCGTTTATCCATCACCTAACATGGGGACTTGTACCCCCAGAACGCACCCTCACCGATGATTTTGAATATGCCAGCCGCGTTGTCCCGTTTATGGTAGAAAGACACAAGGTCATCGGCGATGCAATCGGCGACGCTCCGGGTACGCTGATTATCGCATTGCCGGATCAGGTCATTGCACACCCTAACTTTGAAGAAGCGTTACCCGGGTGGCTTGGAGGACTCGACGAGGAAGAGTATCAGGTTGAATCGATGCAGGGGGGTGGTTTCCTGATCCAGTTCTTCGTGCTAACAGGGGGCAGGATTGAAGTAGCACTCCGCGTAGACACAACGCAGACGTTTAACCCAAAAAGCGTCCACAAGATTTCGGAAGATGAAATTAGTGCCGTGCAGGAATAGCCTTGTACGCAACAAATGAGGCATCTTGCTCGGCATTGTTGTCCAAAACGACAGATACATGAATCACTTGCTCTCTGAATCACAGTTGAAATATTCATGCGCCCGTAGATAAAGTAGGCAGAAGGAGAAATAAAAAATTTGCAATTAGCACACAAATATGGTATAATATAAAGATAGATGGAGCGTTCGTGTTAAAACCTTTTTAATCCAATCCAGAGAGGTTGAAAAAAGGATGCCAGATCATAATTGGAATCGGACCCAAAATTTAGACTGTCCATTGGAATCGGTTGGATGATGCCTTTCTCGTCACATCAGACGGGAGAGGCTTTTTCTTTATTCACAGAACGCAAGCGATAAACTGACACAGGATAAAAAATGCCAATAACAGTTTCCACGGGGCGTGAAAAAGCACAAGTAATGAATGCCGAAGAAATTCGCCGCGCCTTGCTCAGGATCGCTCACGAGATTTTAGAGCACAATCATAAACATATCGACGATCTCGTACTCGTCGGCGTTAAAAGTCGAGGTGATATCCTTGCTCATCGCATTGCCGAAAACCTTGAGCGGATTGAAAACATTGAAGTCGATGTGGGCGCGATTGATGTCACCCTCTACCGTGATGATATCAATCTCCACGAGACGCAAATCCAAGTCAACAGCACTGAACTTCCGTTTGACATTACCGGGAAATGGGTCATTTTAGTAGATGAGGTGCTCTACACTGGGCGTACCGTCCGGGCTGCAATGGACGCTCTCATGGATTTTGGTCGCCCAGCTGCAATCCAATTGGCTACTCTGATTGATAGGGGACACCGCGAATTGCCAATCGCCTCCGATTATGTCGGTAAAAATGTACCCACTTCCCGAAAAGAGTTCGTCAGAGTGCAGCTCGCCGAAGAGAGCGGAGTAGATTCGGCGGTGATTTATGAAAGGGACGAGGAATGAGTGACGCGTTTATCACTAACGGGCGTATCATCGATCCTGCTAATAACATTGATGAAGTTGGCGACCTTTCTATCGCCAACGGCAAAATTGCTTCGGTTAATAGTAGTAGGCACACTCCGTGTGCCGTTCAGCAATCCCAGCCAGCCAATGTCCATGACGCAACAGGGCTGATTGTTACACCGGGATTAATCGATATGCATGTCCATCTCCGTGAACCCGGCTTTGAGCATAAAGAGACGATTGCTACTGGCACGGCGGCAGCAGCAGCAGGTGGATTCACATCGGTTGCCTGTATGGCAAACACGTCTCCTGTAATAGACACGCCCGAAAAGATTGAGCAGATTTACGGCATCGCGCGCGAGACCGCGGAGACAAACGTATTCCCTTTCGGAAGTATCACCAAAAATCTCGCGGGCGATGAACTCACAGATATGCAGGGAATGCGTTCTGCTGGCGCAGTTGGCTTCAGTGATGATGGCGTTACTGTCATGAACGCCGCCCTTATGCGCGACGCACTCGCCTTGAGCGCAGAACTCGGTTTTCCAATCATGGTTCACTGTGAAGAGCACAACCTCAACGCAGGAGCCGTCATGAATTTGGGAGAAACGTCCCGAAAATTAGGACTTATCGGAAGCCCAAACGCCGCGGAGGACATAATCGTCGCACGCGACATCATGTTAGCAGAGATAACAGGCGGACACCTTCATGTTCTCCATGTCAGCACCGCAGGTGCAGTTGAGTTGGTACGCCAAGGAAAACACCGAGGGGTCCATGTAACTGCCGAGGCATGTCCACATCACTGGATCCTCACCGATGCGGAAATAGAAAAGCAAGGAACGAATGCCAAGATGCATCCACCATTGCGTACACAAACCGATATTGACGCTGTTATTGAAGGTTTGCGCGATGGCACAATTGACGCAATCGCGACTGACCACGCGCCGCACGCACCAGGAGAAAAGGCACAAGGTATGCTTAAAGCACCGAATGGAATTATCGGTTTGGAGACCTGTGTGCCACTTGTGTTTACGTTTCTCGTCGAACCAGGGCACCTTACAGCAGCGGAGGCAATTGCGAAAATGACCTCTATTCCAGCAAATATACTCGGTATCAATCGTGGGACACTTTCTATTGGGGCAGTCGGAGATGTGACAGCAATTAACCCGGACTTCGTTAATCAGGTTGACGTGACAAAATCTCGTTCAAAAAGTCAAAACACTCCTTTCGGAGGTTGGGAACTTAAGGGGTGGCAGGCTATTACACTCCGGGAGGGAAGGAAAATATGAAAGCGATTCTCGCATTAGCGGACGGGACAGTCTTTGAAGGCGAGCAGTTTGGCGCGACCGGCGAAACCGTCGGCGAAGTAGTCTTTAATACCAGTATGACGGGCTATCAGGAAATTTTGACCGACCCCTCCTACAAAGGACAGATCGTGACGATGACATACCCGTTGATAGGCAATTACGGTTGTAACGAAGCAGACGTAGAGTCTATCGGTCCACAGGTAGAGGGGTTTGTCGTTCGTGAATATAGTGCCTACTATAGCAATTGGCGCTCAAAATGGAGTCTGGGTTCTTACCTTGCTGAACACGATATTATTGGCATCCAAGGTATTGATACTCGCGCACTCACACGCCGCCTCCGTGTCCACGGCGTGATGAATGGATGTCTCTCTACAGAAGATCTGAATCCTGAGAGTCTTGTTACGAAAGCCAAAGCATGGCACGGCTTGGTAGGTTGGGACTTGGTCCAGCGGGTGACGTGTCCGAATTCGTACGCGTGGCAACGACCTGAGGAAAACAACTCCCACCCGAAATATCGCGTCATTGCCCTTGATTTCGGCATCAAATATAATATTTTGCGCCAACTGACTGAGCACGGATGTGAGGTACAAGTCGTGCCAGCGAGAACAACTGCTGAAGAGATTCTCGCCGCGGAACCAGATGGTGTGTTTCTCTCAAATGGTCCAGGCGATCCAATGCCGATTGACTATGCGATCCAGACTATCCGAACGCTGATGGGCAAAAAGCCGATTTTCGGCATCTGTTTGGGACATCAGCTACTGGGACTTGCGCTTGGTGGGAAGACATTTAAACTGAAATTTGGACACCGAGGTGCAAACCAACCCGTCAAACATCTTGAGACTGATCGAGTCGAAATTACCGCACAAAATCATGGGTTCTGCGTTGATATTGATTCACTACCGAATAGTGTTGACGTTACACATGTCAATCTGAACGATGACACACTTGAAGGGATACAGCATCGGGAGTATCCCATTTTTTCTGTGCAGTATCATCCGGAAGCATCGCCGGGCCCGCACGATGCAAGTTATCTCTTCTCGCGTTTTACAGAATTTTTTAATGATTAAGTTTCCGCTCTGCTTTCCACTTCGTTTCAAGCAAGTTTTTTGGTGGAGCCACAACTACTATAAGAATTTGTAAGGTATAACACCAAAACCGTTAGCACGTAACGTAGCCAAAATACGGAACCTGTAGCCTGCAACAACGGCGCAGGCGGATTTGAGAAAAGCGCGCTAAAGATAGAATCCACGTTGTTTAACCGCAAGGTATAATTAAAAGATGCCAAAACGAACAGACATAAAAAAAATATTAATTATCGGATCCGGTGCTATTATCATTGGACAGGCTTGTGAATTTGATTACTCCGGAACGCAGGCGTGTAAGGCACTCAAAGAGGAAGGGTATGAAATTACCCTTGTCAATAGCAATCCTGCTACCATCATGACCGATCCGGATTTCGCCGATCAGACGTACATTGAGCCAATTACAGCGGACACTGTGGAGCTTATAATTGCCAAGGAGCGTCCGCAAGCATTACTGCCGACACTCGGTGGACAAACCGCTTTGAACGTGTCTGTTGAACTCGCAGAATCTGGTGTGTTAGACAAATATGGGGTTGAGCTCATTGGCGCGAAATTGCCTGCTATCCAAAAGGCGGAGGATCGCGCGCTCTTCAAAGAAGCGATGACAAAAATCGGATTGGCAGTTCCGCAGAGTGGTATTGCCCACTCGGTCCAAGATGCACTCGCGATCGTTCAAGAGATCGGCTTCCCCGCAATCATCCGCCCCGCATTTACACTTGGTGGTACAGGTGGCGGTATCGCTTACAACATCGAAGAATACGAAAAAATGGTCGCGTCGGGGCTTGCCCTGAGTCCAATTAGTGAACTGCTCATTGAAGAGTCTGTCATCGGGTGGAAGGAATTCGAGTTAGAAGTCATGCGAGATGGTGCAGACAACGTCGTCATAATATGCTCCATCGAAAATGTCGATGCTATGGGAGTCCACACCGGCGATAGTATTACTGTCGCACCTATCCAAACATTGACAGATAAGGAATATCAACTGATGCGGGATTCAGCGATTAAGATTATTCGTGAGATTGGTGTGGACACAGGCGGTTCCAATATCCAATTTGCTGTTGACCCAAAGACTGGCGAACAAGTCGTCATTGAGATGAACCCCCGTGTTTCCCGGAGTTCCGCACTTGCGTCGAAAGCCACTGGATTTCCAATCGCGAAAATCGCAGCGAAGCTTGCTGTCGGCTATAATTTAGATGAGATTCCCAACGACATTACTGCTGAGACACCTGCTTGCTTTGAGCCGACTATTGATTACGTCGTCGTCAAGATTCCGAGATGGGCTTTTGAAAAGTTCCAAGGGACCGATGAGACCCTCACAACGCAGATGAAGTCTGTCGGCGAGGCGATGGCTATCGGGAGAACCTTTAAAGAGGCGTTACAAAAAGGATTGCGCTCGTTGGAGACCGGATGGCACGGTTTAGATAACCATCCACTTGATGAACTACCACTGTCTGAACTGCCAAGTAAGCTGATCATTCCGAACGTCGAACGGGTCTTTTATATTAAAGCTGCCCTTGCACGTGGGATGAGCATTGACGAAATTCACGCTTACACACACATCGACCCATTTTTTCTCTACAATATAAAGGAAATCGTTGATTTTGAAAACGTTTTGTCCGAACCTGATACCCGACAATATATAAATCAACATTTACAAAATCCTGAAACAGATGGAGAGTTCACGAAAAAACTCCTGCAACAAGCAAAACAGTTTGGGTTTTCGGATCGGCAGTTGGCGGACATTTACGACGTCCGCGAAGAAACCATCCGCGAATGTCGGAGGAGACTCGGCGTTGATGCAACTTTCAAAACTGTTGACACTTGTGCTGCGGAGTTTGAAGCAGAAACGCCTTACTATTATTCTACTTTTTCAAGTGAAGATGAGGTGCGCCCATCAGATAAACCCAAAATCATGATTCTTGGTAGCGGTCCGAACCGTATTGGGCAGGGGATCGAATTCGACTACTGTTGTGTCCATGCCGCCCTTGCGCTCAAAGCCGATGGTTATGAGACCATCATGGTAAATAGCAATCCGGAGACCGTTAGTACCGATTATGACACATCTGATCGACTCTACTTTGAGCCGTTAACCTGTGAAGATGTTCTAAATATTTATCACAAAGAAAAACCGTCTGGGGTCATTGTTCAGTTTGGTGGACAGACCCCGTTGAACCTTGCGATCGCGCTCAAAGATGCTGGTGTCCCGATAATCGGCACGAGTCCTGAGGATATAGCCCGTTCCGAGGACCGGCGTCTTTTCAAAGCAGTTTTAGACGACATCGGGTTAATGCAATCGCCTAATGGAACTGCGACATCGAGTGAGGAAGCTGTCCCTATTGCTGCGGCACTCGGCTACCCCGTTATCGTTCGTCCATCGTATGTTTTAGGCGGACGTGCCATGCAGATCGTTTACGATGAAGAGCTCCTGCACGAATACATGCATTCCGCTGTTCAAGCTTCACCTGAGCATCCTGTACTCATTGATAAATACCTTGAAGAAGCGATTGAAGTCGATGTTGATGCAATATCCGATGGAAACCTTACCGTTATCGGTGGCATCATGGAGCATATTGAGGAGGCTGGTATCCATTCAGGGGACAGTGACTGCGTGTTGCCACCTTATACGCTCGTGGATGAACAGATTGAGAATCTCAAAACCTTTACCTATGCCTTGGCGAAAGCCCTGCGTGTACGTGGCTTGATGAATGTCCAATACGCGATAAAGAACGATGAGATTTATGTGCTTGAGGTGAATCCGCGTGCATCCAGAACCATTCCATTTGTTAGTAAAGCCATTGGTGTGCCATTAGCAAAACTCGCAGCACGTGTGATGGCTGGCAAGACCCTCGCTGAGCTTGGATTTACGCGCGAAATTGAACCGGCGTATTTCAGCGTCAAGGCTCCTGTATTTCCTTTTAACCGCTTCCCCGGCTCAAATACGCGCTTGGGGCCTGAGATGAAATCGACTGGGGAGGTCATGGGAATTGATACTGATGTTTCCCGCGCCTTTGCCAAGGCACAAAAGGCGTGTGGTTATACTTTACCGATCAGCGGTAAAGTCTTCATCAGTGTCAGAAATAAAGACAAGCGTGCCATTATCTTCATCGCCAAGAAACTGACCGACATGGGATTTGAGCTTATCGCTACGCACGGAACGGCAAAGGTACTACTTCGCAACGGAATGGAGTCAGAGCTGGTCTTCAGTATCGGTAAAGGGAGACCGACGATTCATGATTACATCAAAAATCATGCGGTGGATCTAATTATCAACACACCGACCGGTGATTTACATCGTCCTAATGAACTCCTAATTCGCGAAATGGCGATAGCCCATGATATCCCGATCTTCTCAACTATACCCGGTGCGTCTGCGGCTGTTAACGCTATTGACGCGTTGCAGCGAGGAGATATTACAGTCACGCCACTCCAGGATTATTTTCAGATGCTTTAAGAGTTTTCAGTTAACAGTTAACTGAAAACTCTTAAAAAAAGGATATTATAAATGGCGAATGATTCTATACAAAGAAACACACGGTGGGTTCAAACCTTCGATCGAATACTCGAGTCGCTAAACCTTGATACAGAACGTCCTGTAAGTGTTCTGCAAATTGAAGATGGTAGGGAAGTAGTCGTTGTACAACCCAATGCCTTCACTATCTCGCGTATTTACGCGACCGGTCGACCCGATGGTATGCGTCCACACGGTGTAGATTCCTATTACGATTACTTCTGCGCAAGGTTGCGAGAGTATGAAGAACAGCACGGAACCCGTGAGGGGTTTCAATTGGAGTCGGAGGAATGGGAAACCCTGTTTGAGGAATCTTTTCATCGTTATACCCGTTACCTGTTATTCGCAGGTATCAAACGGTGGGAAGATGTCCAGCGCGATACTGCTACTAATCTTGCTGTAACAAATTTGGCACGCGAATGTGCGCCATCCGAAATCGCTTGGCGGAGTTACCAATATAAGGGGTATATGCTCATGATGCACAGCATCGCCAAGGCGGAATTGAGTCTGCAAGAGGATGATACAGCAGCAGCATTGCAACAGATTGACACTGGGATTCAACAGATTGGGGAGTTCTGCGGCGAATGTTTACGCGAGGAACACGGTGAAGCAGAAAATATTACTCGTGAACGCTATCTCAGCAACCTCATAGAATTTCGATCTGATTTGGAGACACTCGATGCAGACGCTACCGAGGCGGAAAGCGACGAAGAAGATATTTTAGCAGAGTTGGAGAGATTGCTAAATGAAGACGAAGAATAGGGTAAGTTCTATTAGAACCTTTATTGCATAGTGGCTGTTGTTTAATTCTATCGTCCACTATGTCTCGTCTTCATGTGGTGCTTGTATCAGGATACCTCCAAGGAACAGGAACGCGATGCCTCGGATGAGCACATGCAATTGTATCCCGAAGCCTAAAAGAACGCCTACTGGGAAGGCGATCACTGAAACAAGGAACAGATAACCGGCAACCGAATTTCCCCACGAGTGGAGCGCGGAACCGTAGCAAACTGCAAGAAGCGCACAGAGGAACGCACCGGTCATGAAGAGGGCTTCGCCCCACTCTGCCCACACGGCATAGAGGGACGTGCCAATTGCAGCAGTCGTCGATTCACCGGCAAGTTCGGATAGCGAGTTTAACGGAGCAGTTTGTGAGCAATGGGCTATCAATTCTATGATAAGCCAAGGGATGGCGAAGCTTATTCCCAAAGTACTTCGTGAGCCGCCGTCTGAAGAGAGTAAACCGTATCCAGCTAATAGGGTTGGCACAAGTAAAATGATCGAAACGACCCCTATTCCGTGATAAACCCCGATTTTTCCTATGAATTCAAGCTGTTCTTCTGATGGGAGTGAAGAAATAGTCGATAAACCAAAAATAAACCAAATGCTTGACGCAAGCATGAGAAAGCCGCTCAAGCCGCCAGTGAGCCCACCGAGTCTATACAGTGAGCTAAGCTTTTTGTCCATTCATTCCTCCGGAAAAGTGCAAACAAAATTCTTCGTATCAGGTATTATAATTCTATCGTATATTATAATCTTATAGTTTACATGAATTCGCAATTTTAAACAAATATTTTTTTGAATAAAATGCCCTGAGTGGAAAATCTGGGATTTTGGAAGGTGTTCCAAGTATGAACACGCAGAAAACGGTGCTTATTGTAGATGCCGACAGGACCGAACGAGAACTTGTTTGTGAAACACTTGCAGGTCAAGGGCTGCGTCTTGTCGTTACAGGGAATATGTATCAAGCGTTTCATCATATTGAGCACCTCAAGGTAGATATTCTCATCGCACAATTGAGAGCGGAACGGATTGATGGATTGACACTACTCGATGCTGCAGCGCAGGATCAACCTGATGTCGGTGTCATTTTTATTACAGAACCTAACATTCTGGAAACCGATATCGGTATCAAAGCGATGCTGGCATATAAAGACACCTTTTTTCTCCCGAAGCCGGTTAATCCTGTCCATCTGGCGGCACTTCTACATAGGACGCTCGAAAACCAACGACTTGCTTTTGAGAATCGGCAACTACAATCACAAATAGATGAGAAAGAAGGATTACGCCGCCTCACAGGGAAGTCGTCTCAGATCACGAAAATTCGCGACATGATTACGCAGATCGCACCGACAAAAGCGACTGTGATGATATACGGTGCGCGAGGTACAGGCAAAGAATTGGTTGCCCGTGCGATTCATCATCGGAGTTTACGGCGTGGCTCTCTTATTGCCTTCAATTGTGCAACGCTAAACGAAAACCTCGCAGAATCTGAACTCTTTGGTCATGAGCGCGGTGCGTTTAGTGGCGCGTATCATCTACGCAAAGGGAGATTTGAGCTTGCGCACGGTGGTACCCTGTTTCTCGATGAAGTCTCGCAACTTAGTCCGTCCAATCAAGCGCGCCTTTTGCGCGTCCTCGAAGAACGCGAATTTGAACGGGTCGGTGGTAGCAAAACAATTCAGGTTGATGTCCGTGTTGTCTGTGCCACGAACCATGATCTGGAAGCTGCAGCCAGAAAGCGAGAGTTCCTCCCGGATCTCTTCGACCGGCTTAATGTAGTGCCTATCCATCTCCCTACGCTTCAGGAACACATTGAGGATGTACCGTTGCTCGTTAAAGATTTCCTTGAAGAGTTTTGCCAGCAAAATGGTAAGTCGCCAATAACGATTGTACCAGAGGCAGTTAGGACGTTGATGAAATACGACTGGCCAGGGAATGTCCGCGAATTGAAGAATTGCGTTGAAGGTATGGTTGTTATGTTCAACCAATCGACAATCCAGCAGATTCACCTACCCGAACGCATTCTCAAAGCAACGGGAACAGAGTTTTCGAATTTACTTTCGGTTCCTGATGTCTGGCAAGTTGGTGCGAATAACGGTGGGCAACGTTTAAATGTGGAAGTCGGCATGTCGCTTGATGAGATTAACCGAGAGGTTCTGCGCGCTACCCTCGAATCCGTGGACAATAACAAGGCGAAAGCCGCAGAAATTCTCAAAGTGAGCCGACGAACAATCCAACGAAAAGTAAAAGAGTACGGTCTGTCCGACGAATAAGAATTGTCACAGTGTTCTATTTTCCACACTCTTGTCTGGACTATTCAAGCGTATCAGTTTCACACTGCATAAACTTAGTGTCCTTGGGACAATAGTTTCTGCTTATTCGCATAAACCTGTTTATAATAATCTACGCGTTTCAATTGCGCAGCCGCTGCTTCGTCGATGATGACAACCGTTCGGGGATGCATCTGTAACACCGATGCTGGCACTTCCGCTGTGATAGGTCCCTCTACGGCGTGGGCAATCGCTTCCGCTTTCGATTCACCGTTTGCCAGCAGTAGACACTGTTTGGCTTCCATAATTGTGCCTACCCCCATCGTAATCGCCATTTTTGGCACTGCATTCACGGTTCCACCGAAATGCGACGCGTTCGCTTTCAGCGTACTCTGAGCCAAGGTTTTGATGCGAGTCCGGGATCCCAGAGAGGAACTCGGTTCATTAAAGCCGATGTGTCCATCTATTCCAATACCGAGCACTTGGATGTCAATGCCACCCGCGTTTACAATTGCGGCTTCGTACTGCTCACAAAATTCCTCATGTGCCACAGCCGTGCTCTGGGGGATATGACGATTCTCGGTAGGGATATTAACGGCGTTAAAAAAGTAGGTTGCCATAAAGGTGTGGTAACTATGCGGATGGTTCGGTGGAATCCCAACATACTCATCGAGGTTAAAAGTCGTCACGGATGAGAAATCGAGTCCCTCCGTTTTGTGCATCCGTGTCAAGGCTTCATAAAGCCCGATTGGCGTGCTACCGGTAGCCAGTCCCAAAACGAGGTTCGGCTTTTTTAGCAGCGCGTCTCGGATAATTCCCGCTGAAACCGCCACAAGTTGCGCATAAGTCGGTTGAATAATAACTTCCATTTATTTCGTAGAGGCACTTTCCAATTGCGTTAGTGTTTTTGGGTTTAGTGTTAAACAGTCCCAGCGATAATCCTGTCCATATCAGTGCTGATACTATGCACCCTGCCTTCCGGATTATCTCTGTCAACGGGGAGTTCCGCGGTCATGTAGTCATCATATCCGATGTCTTCAAGTGCTACCATGACAGCGTTCCAATCGATTGTGCAGTCTTCGATCAGATAGGTAAACCGACTCTCATTCGCGTTGAAACCTTTGACATGTACTTTAGAAATACGGCTACCCAAGGAGCGGATCCAGTGTTGTGGGTACCCGTACAGTACGATGTTCCCAACGTCAAAATAGGCTGTCACTGTTTCATTCTCAAATTCGTCGAGATACCGAGAAAATTCCATCGGGCTGAGTAGAAATTTATTCCAAACGTTCTCAATAGCGATTGTGATACCTTTTTCTGCTGCCTCTGGAATCAGTTTGCGAATTTCCGCTTGTGAACGTTCATACGCCACTTCGTAGTGAGTCGCATCATTGACAACAGCAGGGACGAGTAACACTGCGTCTGCCCCGACAGTCGTTGCGGTCGCTATGGAGTCAAGCATACCTTCTCGCGATTCGGCACGAACCGTGTCATCGGCATCGGAAAGTGGACATGACCAGTGTTTGCTATTCATCACGCTGAACACTTCCACTTGATGTTGTGTTGCAACCTCTTTGGTCTGGAACCGGTCGGTGTCGTTTGTGAGAGTGTCGATTTCAACACCCTCAAAACCGGCTTCTTTCGCAAGTTTAAACCGTGCCTCCGTCGAATCGCCCGGTAATGACCCAATACATATTCCCTTTTTCATCTATTCTCCTTTTGCGCCGCCTGAATTTTCAATAGTAGGTTGTTGTATGCGTCTGTATCTGGTGCGAGCGCGATGGCTTGATGAATCGCTTCTAAAGCTTCGGCATATTGTGTGTTGCGATAGTAGGCGTATGCGAGCGTATCGTAGTGTCTCGCAGTTGGTGCCAAAGAGACAGCGTGTTTTGCTAAGTCAATTGCCTGTTGCATCTCTTTACCGAGTCCTGAATAAAGGCGCGCCAAGTTGTTATATGCTTCTGCTGCTGTGCTATTTACAACAATTGCACGCTTGAACACTGCAATCGCTCGTTCAAACTGCTGTTGGTTGATATAGATGACACCTAACTTCAGCCATGTCTGTGAGTCGTCTGGTGCGATTTCTGTGGCTTTCTGATACGTCAGTGCCGCTTTTTCAAACGCTCGCTGTTTGATGAGGACTTCACCGAGATGAGTGTGCGCTGGCAAGTAAGACGGATGCACCTGTGTGGCAGTTTCGTAAACCCGAACTGCGGCTGTTAAATTGTTATACGCCTCGTGCAGTTCCCCTAATTTGATGTATAGCATCGGCAGGTTCGGATTTTGGTAGAGTGCTTCCCTATACTGATGGACCGTATCTTCGTAGGTTTTCAAGTGTTGAAACTGTGCCATCGCAGCAGCTGCTTGTTCGCTATTCCCAAGCCGTCGATAGGTGAGGGCGCGCCGATAATGTGCCTGTGATAAATACTGATTTCGCACAAGCGCGGCATCGTAATATTCCATCGCCTGTTGTAGGCGATTCTGTAGTTCTGACACCCTTCCCAATCCGTAATAGGATTCAGTGTGGTCAGGATTTAAGCGGATACCCTCGCGATAGGCGTTTCCAGCGGCGTTCAATCGGTGTTGCAGCACATACACATCACCGAGGTGGATGTGTACTTCTGAGGTTTCAGGAAGCTGGGCGAGTGCTTGTCTGAGATGGTTTTCGGCATGCGTCAATTCGCCTTGCGTTTTGTAAACGATGCCTAAATGAAGGTGCGCGGTTCCATGAACATCCTGCGGTGCTTTCAGTGCTAAAGCACTCTGATATGCTGTTACCGCTTCGCTTAAGCTGTTAAGCTCCTGATAGACAATGCCGATATAGCACTCTGCGAGACTTCCAATACTCTCTGAGGTCGTGAATTCCTGCCGGATGTTTTGAAATTCGGCGAGTGCCAGATCGTACTGTTCCGCATCAAGGTAGGACACACCGCGTTCAAATCTACTGTTTAGTTCCTGTTCAGTATCGCACCACCCTTGTATTGATGAAAGCGAAATGAGCAGAACAAAGAAGGTGATTAAAGTTTTCATTGCGGGGAGTAGGCGGCATTGATGCGTAAACATACGCCGATGAGAGAGTAAGTGTGGGACGGCGCGGGAGCCGTCCCAATGTTTCAGGGTGTGAAGTTAGTCACGATTTTTTTTCAGTTGTCCCCACGTAGAGGCGAGTTTGTCATGAGGTTCAACAGGAAGCAGCCCACCGTCCATAACGTTTACAACCTCTTTCTCGCTGAGGGCTCTGTCGTAGACATAGAGGTCATCGATATAGAACTTCGCAGCGGCATAACCCGTTTTACCGATGTAAAGTTTCTCTTCCCCTTGCGCGTGATCCTTCGGAACAGTCTGTTTATCAACCTCTTTGCCATCGATGTAAAACAGGAAGTCGGTACCTTCTTTTATACCAGCAATGTGATACCATTTATTTTCATCAAATGTATCGCCTTCCCCTTTGGGACCAACACAATGGCTTCCTGCATTCCCCGGATTGAACCGGTAGTGGATGTGCAGCGGCACACGGTTACAGGTCCAGATACCGGGTGAACGGTCAGAGCCAGGGGCTTTTTTCGCAATAATTTGATCCCAGCCACCGGAGTTCGGATCGGTAAAGTTGAGCCAGAAGAGATAGGAGTTGTCCGTATAATCTTCTAATTCTTTGAAGGAGTCAACTGTCACACCATCACCGGCCTTTGCGAATAACATTGCTCCTTTGCCGTGGACGACTTCATCTTTGACAATCTTCGCTCCATCAATTATTTCAGCGTCATTTCCGCCACCGGTTTCATCTACAAGCTTTCCGCCTTTTGCGTCATCGAAGCTGAAGTAAAGGATTAAACCTTTATCTGCGACCTCGGCATGCGTGGCGAGCGCGCTGCCTATTATTAATAGTGCAACGGCGAGTACATACATAACTAAACGCATGAGTAACCTCCTCATGTCTTAAACAAATTAATGTGTTATGCGAGCAACTTATTATGGATGGCTTTCAACCAACCTATTGGATAAAGAAGACTCGCGCTTCAACTCACAAAGTCATTATAAAACAGACACTTAAATATGTCAATAAAAATCTGAATCCCTAATTTCCTGATTTCTTCAGAAAATAAAAAGAGATGATGTTTGATTTCGGATATGCTTGTGATTAAAACGAAGGGAGGTAGAGAGGAATGAAATTCAAGGCTGTCACTGTGTTGTTGCTGATTTTCGGATTCGTGTCTATCTACTGTAGCGATGGAGGGACAGGCTTCGCTCTGGGAAACAGGTAAAATTTTGACGAACAGGCAGACACAGATGGGAAAATGGATGTGGGACGACATGAGAGCCATCCCACATTTTGTGCTGTGAAATTAATCACGACGTGTTTTCAGTTGTCCCCACGTAGAGGCGAGTTTGTCATGAGGTTCAACAGGAAGCAGCCCACCGTCCATAACGTTTACAACCTCTTTTTCGCTGAGGGCTCTGTCGTAGATATAGAGGTCATCGATATAGAACTTGGCAGCGGCAGAACCCGTTTTACCGATGTAAAGTTTCTCTTCGCCTTGTGCGTGATCCTTCGGAACAGTCTGTTCATCAACCACTTTACCGTCAATGTAAAACTTGAATTCTGCACCATCTTTGATACCACCAATGTGATACCATTTATTTTCATCAAATGTATCGCCTTCTCCTTTGGGACCAACACAATGGCTTCCTGCATTCCCTGGATTGAACCGGTAGTGGATGTGCAGCGGCACACGGTTACAGGTCCAGATACCGGGTGAACGGTCAGAGCCAGGGGCTTTTTTCGCAATAATTTGATCCCAGCTACCGGAGTTCGGATCGGTAAAGTTGAGCCAGAAGAGATAGGAGTTGTCCGTATAGTCTTCTAATTCTTTGAAGGAATCGACTATCACGCTGTCCCCGGGCTTTGCGAATAACATTGATCCTTTGCCGTGGACGACTTCATTTTTGACAATCTTCGCTCCATCAACTACTTCACCATCATTTCCACCACCGGTTTCATCTTCAAGCTTTCCGCCTTTTGCGTCATCGAAACTGAAGTAAAGGATTAAACCTTTATCTGTGACCTCGGCATACGTGGAGAGCGCGCTGCCTATTATTAGTAGTGCAGCGACGAGTATATCCATAACTAAACGCATGAGTAACCTCCTCATGTCTTAAACAAATTAATGTGCTATGTGAGCAGTTTATTATGGATGGCTTTCAACCAACCCGTTGGATAAAGAAGACTCGCGCTTCAACTCACAAAGTCATTATAAAACAAACACTTAAATATGTCAATAAAAATCTGCATCCCTAATTTTCTGATTTCTTCAGAAAATAAAAAGAGATGATGTTTGATTTCGGATATGCTTGTGATTAAAACGAAGAGAGGTAGAGAGGAATGAAATTCAAGGCTGTCACTGTGTTGTTGCTGATTTTTGGACTCGTGTCTGTTTACTGTAGCGATAGAGGTTAGGTTTTCACTCTCGGAGATAAATAAACTTTGACGAACAGGCAGACACAGATGGGAAAATGGATGTGGGACGGCAGGAGAGCCATCCCACATTTTGTGCTGTGAAATTAATCACGACGTGTTTTCAGTTGTCCCCACGTCGTAGCGAGTTTGTTTTGTGGTTCGACAGGGGTGAGAAGACCACCCTCCATGACATTTTCTACCTCATCAGCACTGAGTGCTCTATCGTAGACAAAGAGTTCGTCGAGGTAGAACTTCGCAGAGTTATAACCCGTTTTACCGATATAGAGTTTCTCTTCGCCTTGTGCGTGATCTGCCGGGACGGTCTGTTCATCAACCACTTCGCCATCAATATAAAATTTGAAACTGTCACCCTCTTTGATACCACCAATGTGGTGCCAGTCACCGGTTGCAAATTCGTCACCTTCTCCTTCTGGACCAACACAAAGACTGCCCGCGTTCCCCGGATTGAACCGGTAGTGGATGTGCAAAGTCACGCGGTTACATGTCCAGATACCCGGGGAACGGTCAGAACCCGGTGCCTTTTTCGCGATGATTTGATCCCAGGCACCTGAGTTCGGGACAGTGAAATTGAGCCAGAAGAGATAGGAGTTGTCCGTGTAATCTTCTAATTCTTGAAATGATTCAACCGTCACACCGTCACCAGCCTCGTCGCATAACAACGATCCTTTGCCGTGGACGACTTCATCGGAAACAATATCTGCTCCAGTGATCATGCCATCATTTCCGCCACCGGTTTCATCTTTAACTGTACTACCCTCTGCTTCATCGAAACTGAAGTAAAGAATTAAGCCGTCGTCTTGGACTATAGCGTGTGTGGTGAAAGCACTGCCTACCATCAGGAGTGCAACGGCGAATAAATACAACATTAAACGCATGAGTAAACCTCCTCATGTCTAAAACAAATTAACATGCTATGCGAGCAGTTTGCGTTAAGACCGGCTTCCAGCCAATCTATTCATAAAAAGGCTCGCGTTTTAATTCACGTGATAGACCCCGCGCTGAAGCGCGAGGCTTCTGCATCATGACGCAGAAGCGTTTGTGGTATCAACAAGGGGTGCTTGCTATGCAAGTCTGACACCCTCTCCTCCAAAGGTTGCTACCCCAACCTTGAGTATTAAATCTGTTTTATCAAGATTCGCCATGACGCGTCTTTCCTGATATTCTATTAAATCCACAAATGCGAGTTTTTGGATTAGCATTTTGTGATGTGTTGAAGCGACCAGTCTGATGCAATTATAGCACATTTTGGGCGAAAAAGTCAACGTTTTTTTTTTCAGAGGTTTGGTCCTTTCCAAGAGGGACCTTGTCTACATCCCCGAGCGAAAGCAACGGAGGCTTGACACCGAAGTTGATAAAAATCCTTTGACATACCTTTATTTCTGTAGTATGCTAAGTTGAACTTCAATGGATTTAGGTAAGTAATACTGAATTGACGAAGATTGTGCGATTTTATTTTTTCTGAAAGGGATGCTGAAATGAAGAGTACCGATGACCGATCCATCTACGTCGTTGCCATCTGTGGGAGTCTGCGACAGGGTAGCTCAACGCATGCTGCGCTCCAAATCGCGCTCTCCGCTGCCAAAGATGCAGGTGCTGAAGTTGAGTTGCTTGAACTCGGTGAATATGACCTCGTTTTTCAAGGCTCTGTCACAAGCGAAAGTGACTATCCGCCTGGCGTTTTCAAGTTACGGGAAAAGGTGAAACGCGCACACGGCATACTTCTTGGATCACCTGAATACCACGGTAGCTTCAGCGGTGTCCTTAAAAGCGCACTCGATCTGATGGGATTTGATGAATTTGAGAATAAGGTTGTTGGGCTCGTCGGTGTATCTGGGGGACGAATGGGCGCGGTGAATGCCTTGTCTATGTTACGGACGGTAGGGACCGCGCTTCACGCATGGGTTGTACCGAATGACGTATCAATCCCAAACTCATCTGAGGCGTTTGATGCGGACGGTAATTTACACGATGCTGAATTGACTGCGCGCGTCAAAGCTGTAGGAGAACAGGTTACCGAATTCGCTACACTTCAAAATTCAGTATGAGAATGAGATTAACACAAGAACACGAGACGAATAGTATCCGGCGGACGAAATGAACGCAATACACAATTGGGACACATGGATTGGCACGGATGAAGCGGGAAAGGGTGATTATTTCGGTTCCCTCGTCGTCGCAGCCGTTTACGTGGACGCAGAATGCCGAGAAATCTTCTCTGATGTGGGTATTACTGATGGAAAAAAGTTGTCAAATAGTCGTATACGTGACCTCGCTGAATTGATGCACGCTCGCTATGAACGGCATATCGTCGTCGTACAAAGAATGCCCACTGAATATAATTCCCTTTATAGCGACTTCCGTAAGCGAGGGCAAAACCTAAACCATTTTCTGGCATCGCTCCATGCAGAAGCCATTCATACCTTAGCGACCCGAGTAGGCACTAAGCAGGCACTTGTTGATAGGTTTTCTAAAGACGACCTCATCACGCAGCAGCTACGCCAACGCATGGAGGGAAAACTTCATTCGCAACAAGGGACCTCAGTTCCACTTCAAAGCGGAATTTCCCGTAGTGACCCCTTAGGGATGGAGATAATACAGGTCCCAAAAGCAGAACGTGATATTGCCGTTGCTGCAGCCTCTATCATCGCTCGAGATGCTTTTCTTAATGGAATGGAAACGCTATCTGAAGAGTATGGGATTTGTTTACCGAGGGGTTCGTATCAGGTTGTGGAAGCAGGTAAAGAATTTATCGCACTGCATGGAAGTGAGGCATTGGGGGATGTGGCAAAACTCCACTTTAGTTTAACAGATGCTGTTCGGGCTTCCTAAGCGCGAGCAAGTCCATTTCCCTTGCGATTCACCAAGAACCCTCGTGAAACGCAGGGGAACGAGGAGCAGAAACCTAATTATTAAAAAAATGGAAGAATTATTTAGTGTTCATTATGCCGAAGTTGGACTCAAAGGCAAAAATAGGGTGTTTTTTGAGAAACGGCTTGTGGATAACATTAAACTCACCCTGCGCGGCACAGGATATGCAGAAGTAGAGCGACTTCACGATAGAATTCTCGTGCATCTTGGGCAGAATGCTGACATAACAGAAGTTAAGAGACGCCTGCGGCAGGTCATGGGTATCGCTCATTTTGAGCTCTCCTCTCGTACCGAAAGGGACATCACCGCTATTAAAGAGGTTGCCCTACGACACATCCAAGATGTCTCTTACGAGTCCCTTAAAGTTGAGACACGACGGACGGATAAAACCTTTCCGTTAACCTCTCCGCAGGTGAGTGCGGAGGTTGGTGGGTATCTCGTCACGAAAACGGGCACGCGTGCCGATATGCATAATCCTGACTTAGTTTGTTGGGTCAAAATAACACACAATGCGGCGTATATCTCCACCGAGAAGATTCCAGGGGTTGGCGGATTGCCAGTTGGTGTGAGTGGTAAGGTACTCATCATGTTGTCTGGTGGGATTGATTCCCCTGTCGCCGCGTGGCAGATGATAAAACGTGGCGCGAAAGCCGTTTTTGTCCACTTTTACAGTTATCCGTATACCGATAAAGCCTCCTTGGAGAAAGTGATCGAACTCGCTCAAATTTTGGCGGTGCCGAACTATCGTAGTACTGTCTATCTCGTTCCGTTTGCTGAACTTCAGCAGATTATCGTCGCTGCAACACCGTCACCCTTCCGGGTTCTACTGTATCGGCGGATGATGACACGCATTGCGCAGCGCGTTGCAACTATGGAGAATGCGGAAGCACTCGTCACCGGTGAAAGCCTCGGACAAGTCGCTTCCCAAACCCTAACAAACCTCCGATCGATTGAAGCAATCGCCGATATTCCAATTCTGCGTCCACTTATCGGCGAGGACAAGGCTGAAATTATCGAAAAGGCACAACGGATCGGTACTTTTGACGTATCCACACGTCCACACCAAGATTGTTGTTCGCTCTTTGTACCCAAGCATCCCGCTACCCGCGCATCGGTTACCGATTTAGCCGACGCAGAATCGGGTTTAGATGTAGATACGTTGGTTGAAGAGGCATTAAATAATCTTGAAAAACGGGTCGTCGGTTGAACAGATGGCTTCTCAAAAAATATTGCTCATTCGCCTCAGCTCCCTTGGCGACATCGTGCTTACAACGCCCGCTATTCGAGCGGTCCGCGCCCATTTCCCGGATGCGTATATTGCTATGCTCGTAGGAAAACAGGCGGCGGATGTCCTTCGAGAAAATCCACACCTTGATGAGATAATTACGTTTGATCGGTTCGCTAAAAACAAGGATACGGGCGAGATGTTACGGACTGTCCGAGTCCTGCGTGAACGCAAATTCACGCTGGCTATTGATCTCCAGCGGAAATTTCGAACTGCGCTGCTGATGTATTTCAGCGGTGCCGCCGAGCGTATTGGTAAAGGCGCATTCTGTACTGTTCGGGTCCTTGAGCGGGGTAACAAGCACGCCACAGCACACTACTTTGATCTGTTGCATGCAGCCGGAATTCCAGCAGTAGATCAAAGTCTCGAACTGTTTCTTGCTGAGTCTGAGCGAACAGATGCCTCGCAGCGGTTCGACACTGCAGGTGTTACGCAGACGGGTTTAAAGGTAGGAGTCTTTCCGGGGGCAGGGTGGAAGTTGCGCGAATGGATGCCCGATCGCTTCGCAGCTATTGGGGACGGGCTGGTCCGGCATTTCAATGCCGAGGTCCTGATTTTCGGTGGACAAAGGGAGTCGGAACTCGTGCATACTGTTGCGAATCTGATGGATGCGCGCGCTGTCCCGTTCGCTGGAAATCTTCAGATTCGGGAATTAGCCGCCTGTATTGAAAAGTGCGATCTCTTTCTCACAAACGATACCGGTCCGATGCACATTGCCGCAGCGGTCGGAACCCCCACTGTATCCCTGTTCGGTCCCGGCAATCATATCCGATTTCAACCGCTTGGTGCGTTGCACCAAACCATCCGCCATGATGTTCCATGCAGTCCCTGTAAGCAATTCACAGATAAATGCAAAGATAACATCTGTATGAAAAAAATCACTGTAGATGAGGTGTGGCAGTCTGTCTCCGATGCCCTTGCGAAAGTTTCTTAACCGAAACTGAAGGGACATTAGGAGCAAGACACTTGCCTTATCCACACGCCGCCTCAAAAACACGTAGGTGATTTTCCCCAAGCACTTTTCGGATATCTTCGTCAGAATAGCCACGCTCACTAAGCCCTTCAGCGATTTTGATGAACTCACTGGCATCCTTGAGCAGGTCGCCACCACCGTCAAAGTCTGAGCCGATGCCGACATGGTCGATCCCAGCGATGTCGATTGCATAGGCGAAGTGATTGAGCAGTTGCGCCAAGGGAGGCATTTTCGTCCACCCATCGGTGGTGATGAACCCTGGAACAAAAGTGATACCGACAACCCCGCCGTTAGCCGCTAAGGCTTTGAGTTGCTCATTGCTCAGGTTCCGCGAGTGACGACACAACGTTTTACAGTTGCTATGGGACGCAATGACAGGGTGTTCCGATATTTCCAGAACGTCCCAAAAGCCACGCTCACTAATGTGGGAGACATCCACGAGCATACCGAGGCGATTCATCTCTTTGACTAATGCCATGCCAAATCGGGTCAAACCGCCGCCCATGTCCTCTTCATCGTTTCCTGTCGATGCCCATGTATTCAGGTTATGGGTCAATCCGATTGAGCGGACACCGAGCATGTACAGCGAGCGAAGAATATTAAGACTTCGTTCGACGGCTTCGCTATTTTCAATGACAAGAACTGCAGCGAGTTTGCCAGATGCTTTCGCTTCTCGGATGTCGCTTGCCTTCCGTACGATACAGATATCGTTGGCGTTTGCTGTCACTTCTGCCTCGAACCAGCCAAAGGCATCTAATGCATACGCGAGATGATTTTTCCATGCGCGTGTCACGTCAACAGCGAAAAAGGCGGCATCAATACCTCCCTGCCGCATTTGCGGTATGTTGAGTTGGATGCCGATAGCTTCCTCTTCACGGGGAACAGGACCGCGGAGATAAGCGATAGTGCCAACTGGATCTGTGGTGTTTTGGGCGTTTTCGTCAGCGAGGCTGACATTGCCTCGACGGATATGTGCTACGATTGCATCGTTGTGTGAATCTATCACGAGTGTCTGCTCATGCAGTTCGGAAATTTGCGTGTTTAATGTCATTTTTTCGTTTTTCTTCTCCATGTCCTCTGGCTTAATCTAATATGGTTTGTATCGTCCGTTCGGCAATATCAGGAGTGATCCGTAAAGATGTCGCGACGGTATGTGGGAGTTGGTGTTGCGCGACGTAATCGGATAGGTTAATAAGCGTTTCGGTAATTGTATCACGGGCAACAGCCGACGGAAGATAGTTGATCTGCAAACACTCCAACGCGTGACGGTACTGCGTCCAAGGTTGCGATTGCAATGCAGCCATCAGGAGGATACCGAGCCCTACCAATTCACCGTGTAAAAGAGGAGCTCCATTTGTAGTCTCGCCATCGGGGTATCCGGCTTCAGTGAGTGTCAAATGGTTCTCAATTGCATAGACAAAGTAATGTTCGCTTCCCTCTTCAACACGACTATGTCCGCATTGATAGCAGAGTTGGACCTCCATACAGAGCAGGTCGAGTAGAAGTTTCAAACCGGTTGGGGTCCCGCGACCGATTTCCCGTGCGTTATCCAGAAGCGTTTGGAGGAGGGTGCCTGCTATGCCAACCGCTTGTGGTGTTAGTTGTTGGTTTGATGGGTTTTCACCCATCTTCTCCGCTTCCTGCCAATCCCAGAGTGCTGTCGCGATTGAGAGGACATCCGCAGCACCGCTTGCCCGCATTGAGGCAGGGGCGTTGCACAAGACATCCATATCTACAATAACAGTGTCCGGTGCTTTTGACGGAAGATAATGGACACACCCATTTTCTCTAATGCCTGTCGCATCCGTAAGAAAAGCATCAGTTGATAGAATGGTAGGGAGTGCAACGAGTGGCAGCCCTTTGGCAGCAGCAACATATTTGGCAGTATCAATTGCTAACCCTCCACCGATACCGTAAACCACTTCCCCCTTACACGCCTCTGCGAGCGCAGCCATATCTGCCTGCGTGTTGCCCTCAACGTAGATAGGGTGTTGCGTCTTTATATCGATGCCATTAACGACCTTCCATGCCGGAACCGTTGTCAAAACGACAGCCTCGCGATGCTCCTTAATATTCGCAAAAGGGCATCTCACAATACTTGGCAATCGTCCAATCTTTTCATGAGAACAATCATCTCGCAACATTTTTTAATTATACCTTGCGGGGTTTGAACTTTAACGTTCCTTTCTCGAATCCGCCCTCCATTTCATTACGGGCTACGATTTATGAGACTGAAGGACTTACTTCATTGTCCCGCAAGCCTCTATAGGCTTGCGTGTGGTATCTCCACGAGATATACCTGTCGGGAGCCTTCATGGACCGAGTCGAAAGTAATCGTTTTTCCATCAGGTGCCCAGCGTGGATGTAGATCACATCGGATATCTCCAACAAACTGCTCTTCGTGATGGAATTCGCCCAAAATAATCTTTCGATTTTCAGCGATATTGTAAACCATAAGTTGTGCCAAACGTTCTGGAGCGCGAGGGTACGTATCACAAAGCAACCACTCGCGCTCTGGTGAGAATGAAGCGTGTCCATCGCTCGGCAAGACACCACGTCCGATCGGCATGAAATCTCGGACCCCATCTGTGAATTCAACAAACCCCATCTCACCGGATATGTCTGAAGAGACAAGAATTCGCGTAGGGGTCCGCCAGTCGAAATGAGACACTCGGTAGTCGAATGGGATTTGCATTTCCAAATCGGAGCCGTCAGGGTTTACTGTCCAGAGCGAGGTGCAGTGACCTGTTTCCCGACGGACTCGACAGAAGAATAGAAGTCGTGTTCCATCTGTATTAAATAGAACGTGATTGAACCAGCTCCGTTTGCCTACCATCCGTTCGTCTCCGCTTGCTCGGATGACATCCGCGATGGAGAGAACAAGTTTAGAACTCCCATCTTGGAGGTTGAGTTGATATAAGCCGTCGTCCTCCGGTTGTGCTATAACCTCGCTGGATTGAGTGTGTGTAGCGTAGCCGACGACAGCACGGCAGTGTGCCATCCGTCCGTAGTTGAGTCCAATCGCGAGTGGAGCGGTCGGGGACACAGCCGCGATCGCACCCTGAATTGTTCGGGTGGCACCCGTCCTCGGATTTAAAGCACGTGATACAAGGTTGCCATCTTCCCAATCGTTAAACGTGAATTCCGCACGGGCAGCGTCGTATTCGCTGTTCTTGCTACCGTTTATCCAGTGCAGCATACTTCCCTGTTGGAGGTTAAAAGCGGCAGTCTTTGCATGCGGGATAAATTCGTGCGTTTCACAATGGATCAGTCCAACTGTTGCTATATCTTCGGGCAGAGGACGGTGCGTATGAAAATCTGTTTCTAACGCGAGATGATACCTTGTCGTGCTATCCCACGGATTAATTCCGTAGTATCCGAAGAAATGGTGCTTTGGACTCGTGGATAACCTTTCTACGTGCATGTTTACCTTATTGATAGCAAATACTCAAATTCCAACGAAAAAAATTGCAGAGGTTTGGGTTCTATTTCTACTTGAAAAATCAGAAGTTTCTCTAATTATGTATAATGTCGCAGCTTAGGTGATTTATTAATTTGACGTATTAGTTTAACTTTGGCATAATGAATGCTTAGGACATTCACATTATTTAATCGTATTATTGAAATGATTAACCCAATATACTTTTTTTTTTGGCTTAGTGGCGAATTTTGAAACCGAGATTTACTTTCATCGTTCTTCTATGTAGTCGACATTTCAAAGAAGATATGTGGTTTTTCTGAGTGAATCTGGCACCATCTTGAATAAGTATACATTAGCCTTTTTGTATTCTTGACCACAGACTACCCGGGCGATAGAAAAATGCAGTTTGCAGCAAAAACAGATACAGGTAAACTTCGTGAAAGAAACGAAGACCGATACTATTTTAATACGCAACTCCAGTTATTTGCCATCGCTGATGGTATGAGTGGGCATGAAAGCGGCGATGTCGCGAGCCTTATTGCTCTTGAGATTATTCAGGAGTGGGCGAAAACCCAAGCATCTCCACAGAGCGATTTAGGTCCCATGAAAAGGCTCGCAGTTTTGACCGAACTCGCGGAGGAAGCGAATCAGCATATCTACACTGCCGCCGAGAACAGTGGCAAAGCACGTGGTATGGGCACAACCCTTATCGCAGGCTTTGTTACCTTCAGCTACCTCGCTTATGTCCACGTCGGGGATAGCCGGCTCTATGTCTTACGCGATGGAAAAATCACACAGATAACAACAGACGATACTTTCGTTCAAAAGATGGTCGAAAAGGGTGAAATAACTCCGGAAGAAAGCCGTGTTCATGAAAAACGAAATATCGTTACACAGGCTGTCGGTTTGATATCCACTGTCACTGTCAGCACTGATGCATACCCGCTTGGTCCAGGTGACATCGTTCTCGCCTGTACCGATGGCTTGCATGACATGATTGTCGACGATAATGAGATTGCTGAGATTATCACGACTGCCCGCAATATTGAAGAGGCGGCAGAAAACCTCGTCAACAAGGCACTCGATTATGGCGGCACCGATAACGTCACAGTTCTCCTTTTTGCCATCGATTAACCTACCTAAGTAATCTTTCCGTTTTCTCTACTCCAGATTTTTAACGACGCATCTCGCCAAGACGAAATTACCCCTCTGGCGTGCTTTTCTCCTGCTCACCAAAAACCAATACACCATCAGGATCCACATCTTCTTCCCATGTTTCTTGGTGAATAGGCATCGTTAATTCTGGCAATTCAATCTGGTTTGCCTCAGCCCACAAGCGTTCAAGATTATAGTAGGAACGCCTATCGGAAAGAAAAACATGTACGACAAAGTCCACATAGTCTAACAGAATCCAATCTGCTTTGCGCTCACCCTCCTGATGCCAAGGACGCTGTGCCCAGTTCGTTTCGAGTTCCTCAATGATGGCTTGCGATATACCTTCTATTTGAATATCAGAGGTGCCGCTGAAGATTGCAAAAAAATCCGTGAAGCCATCAAGTTTCCGCAGATCGAGAATGATTCCGTCCTCTGCACGTCGGCTCATCGCTACAGATGCTGCAGCTTTTACCATGTCTAACGTATTCTTTTCGGTTCCCATTGTGATTTCCTTTTTTAATTTACCTTGCGGTTAAACGACGAGGTTTGAGATTTGACGGTTATTGATCAAGATCTGAAGAAACACCCAAGCAAAAACCCCTCCATTTCATTACAGGCTATGTTTTCGTTACTATACAGAAAGCAAGCACAGCTCGCCTCTACGTTTCAGGCTTGGCTTTTGATGTAATGATGACTCGTCCGGCGGCGCACGGAAACCGCCTCTGTTTTTAAATCTCGCCACCTTCTAACGTACTGTTGTAGGTATGAAGCGTATTCGGATGAATCAACACCCCTTTTTCTAAGAGATACACAATTTCTGTACGTGCCACATGATGCACCGCTCGATCCAAATCTGTGTGTGCCAGCTCCCGCACGACATCGACCTCCTTATGGGTCCGTGTCGGTTCTGCAAAGTCCGCAACATATAATATCTGTGCAATAATACCCATTGATGGGCTACCTGTTGTATGGTTCCGAATGGCTTCAAGGACTTCGAGTTCCGTTACAGCAAACTTCTCTATTGCAATTTTTACGCCGATGAATGGATGCAAAAGAGACGGATTTTGCTCTTCAATCGGATCGAGACGAATCTCGTAGCGTTTTATTTCGCTGTGTAATTCTTGAGTACTCATCCATTTTGCACTATCATGCAAAAGCGCAGCGAGATTGGCATGCCAGACGTTGGCTCCATGAACACGTGCTAAATCAACGCTCAACTCTTGTACAGAGAGAACATGCTGATAACGTTTCTCGCTCAGCTTGTTTAAGAGGTACTTCTGAATTTCGATGGACTGCGGGTGTGCCCGAAGTTCCGCTAATGTGCAATTCATCTAATATTAACGTGGTTTCTAAACCTTTTTTAATTATTCCTTGCGGTTAAACGACGTGAGATTGAGCTTTGACGCGCCTTCCTTATATCCGCTCTCCATTTCATTACGAGCTACGCGCTTTGCTCTACTTCCTTCTTCCTGTGCCAATCAGTTAGTCGGTGTCATCGTCAGGGCGCACGCCCAATTCGGCGAGTTCAGCAAGAATCTCATGTTCGGTGTCCGACAAAATCGTATTTGGTAGTGCGGTGCCAATAGTGTATTCCTCGTTTAGCCATTTTGACAAGTCTGCTGCTTTACACCGCGCACTACAGAAAGGGAAGTTTTTCGGTAAAGGCGTTCCCTCTTTCCACACGAAATCGTAAACTGTTCCGCACATACTACATGTGTGTTGCACGTCTTTCGTTTCCTTATTTTCTAATTTTGGTGCCTTGATTTTTTAAACGGATTACTTCAATTATAGATACAACTGATGCTGATCGATATACGCTTGGACCCCTTCTGGCACGAGATACTGGATTGAAAGACCTTTCCGAACCCGCTCCCGGATAACTGTGGCGGATATATCAACGCCTGTTATCGGAAAGGAGGTAACCCGTTTTCGGATTTCTAACGGAACTCGATGCAGGTCATAATTCGGACGTGTTGTCGCGATCATAACGCATCGTTCCAACACTTCGTCGAAGTCTCTCCAGACTTTATACTCAATAAGAGAGTCTGCTCCAATAATCCATGCCAGTTCAGTCGTTTCCCCATACAATTTTTTCAAGGCTTTCAGGGTCTCGATGGTATATGACGGACCTGCGCGTTCCAATTCAATTCGCGACACTTCAAAATGCGGGTTCTTTGCGATTGCTAAAAGCACCATTTGATACCGATGTTCCGGTTCGATAATATCAGTGTCTGCGACCTTATGCGGGGGTCTGGCAGAAGGAATGAACAGAATTTTATCGTAGCCTAACCCTGTCCGGACCTGTTCAGCACTGATCAGATGCGCGTAGTGAATTGGGTTGAATGTCCCACCCATCACTGCGATTCTTTTGGTAGTTTTCGGCATCGGAATGTCCATCGGATGCAAACTTACTTCAGGAAACCCAGCGTTCTGTGTCCTTCTTAAAGTATATAGGTTTGTGGGTGAAAAGTCAACGGAAAAATCGTGGCGCGCTAACGACCTTGAACGCGAGCTTTATAATCGTCATAAGACCTCTCAATCTGCTTCGCCGATTCTTCCGCACCGAGAAAATGAGCACCGGTCAACACGACAGGAGGTTTCCCACACTCTGTCAGGAGTTCTGCAACTCGGCATTTAATAGCATTGACAATCGAAAGTGTGCCGATGCTGGACGTAGGTCCCACAGGGTATGCTAAATTCGGAATGTCTACGACGGCATCTCCCGGCGGATTACAATTGTCGATCGTTAGATCGGCGACTTCAAATAAGCGTTTGCCGGAGGCGTGTTTTGACGGCGATGCGCTGCTGTGTGCAATTGAACTCACTGCGATGACAGGCAGGTTCTGTGCTTTCGCTCCCATCGCCATTTCGATAGGTAGGATATTTGTACCGGAATTGGAAAACACCATCATGCAATCATGTGGACGGAAGGTAAAATTGCGTAGAATTACCTCTGCGTATCCTGAGACGTTTTCCAGAAAGAGTGCTTGACGCTGACCGTTGCAACCGACGACTTGGTTGTGGAACGTAACTGCTAATTCAACGATGGGAAAGAAACCCGGAAAACTGCCGTAACGTGGGAAAATTTCTTCAACCGGCATGCGGGAATGCCCGGATCCGAATAGGTAAACGAGGCCGTCTTCTGCTATTGTCTTTGCGCACACCTCAGAGGCTTGGGCAATCGCGTCGGTTTGTGTCTCCTCAATTTGTTTTAGAACGTCTTGTGCAACGTGTAGATAACGTAGATGGGAAGTATTCATAATATTGGTGTTTGCGGTAACCTTGATCACTGGATTTATGGATTCCTAATAGAGAGTTATGGCGAAATGTCGCTATTTATTCTATCATACTTCGCACACTGTTGCAATCTTTTAACACCGTTTCGCTCAGGATTGGCAGGTTCCTTTCATCCCGTACCCCTCCCACTAACGCGTGCCACCCAAGTGTCCAACCGCATCGAGTTTCAAAAACTCACACCTATCTCGGAAATATCAGTTTCGTAGTGGGATATTTGTACGAAAGCCTGCTGCTTCCTGTTCAGCCCTGTAAGGGCGGTATGTTTATAGACAGCAAAAAGGCGAGGTGTTTTGCTTGGATGTTTTCCAAGGAAACCTCGCCTACGGGTTAAGAATCGTCGGGCGCGGCAGGAAACCGCGCGCCTTCTATAAAATAGACATTATAGTAAAGCCTACAATTACTTGGACGCTCTAAAGAGGCGAGGATACAATCCTCGCCAGCGGGGGTGGGGTCGTTGTTCACTGACGAACTGTCCACATATTTTTGGACTTTACTATAAAATAACAGTGACGTTAGAAGAGAATTTCACGTATCCAACTCACATGAATGAAAGGAGATGGTAACACCGATACGCATACGGTCCCTCTGAAGCTCTGTTTTTCATGGACACGCGTATCTGGTATTGGTCATGTTACCGCGCAGTTACCCGCTCTGAAACCGCATTTTGCGTTGCTACCATGGCACTCCGCAGTGACTGGAAATAATTCCGCTCAGCTCTCCGTATCCGCTTCATATCGCCTTCAATGCGCGCCGATACAAGTGTTTCCCAATTTAACGCCAGCATACGGTTGTATTTCTGTAGTACTTTCCAATACGCTTCCGAAGTCATTGTGTTCTCCTTACAATATTGGTGGTTTGTTCATTGAGAAGATGGAATGCGTTTTTCTTCGTCCACACTTCTCTTTTATTCTTTTATGAAAATAAAAACGTTAGACTCGGAAGTTCGGTTTCAAATGACCGCTGAAACTCATACGGTGGCGCGGTTTCCTTACCGCGCTTGCTCTCAAAAAATTCTCGTACCTTGCTGAGAAATGCTAATCCTGTATGGGTGGCATCCGTGTGAAAATGAAATTTAAGAATTTAATCGGGGACCTCTGGGACGCGCTATAAGCAACAGAAATGGAAGTAAACCCGTTCGTAGTCGTGCGATTCATCGCACATCAATTACCCAGCTTATTTTTTAATCTTCATAAAACCGCACCGGGTAGCAGCGAATTTTGCTCGCGATACACCTCCCATGCGTATATACCCAAATTCACACAAATGTCACCCCTACGGGGTTCTATTATGCAACCAAACCCACTTCTACACAGATACCGCCCCGCTGGGGCTAAAGAAAACCAGCAAGGGTTCCTAACCTCACTTTCCTGACCACCGACCGACCGTCTTTTTTCTAAGAGCGATTTCCCAATAGCGACGCTTACTGACGGAAACCGACGGCTGATTGCTGATTGCTATTCTAACGAATCCGATACCGCTCAACCGCGTCCATATCGAGACTGATACCCAAGCCCGGTGCATCTGATAGGTTAATTGCCCCATTTGAGAGATCCATACTACCGCCTGATAAATCATCAATGCGGATGTGTGGGAGCTCATCAATCGGCATCGTGCAGTTCGGCAGTGTACAGGCGATGTGTGCCGCGAACGTCGAAGCGACGCATGAACCGAACGCGAAGATCTGCACCCAAATCGGCAGGTCAGCGGCTTCGGCAACGGCAGCACTTTTGCGGAGCCCTGCGACGTTTCCACCCATGTTGACCGCATCCACCGCACCGGCAAGGATATTCTCTAAAATTCCTGGAGGTGCTCCCAAATGGCGGGCGACTGGAACTTCCACCTCTTCCCGCATCTGGCGGTACCAAGATAAATCCTCAAATCGGATCGGGTCTTCGTAGACTTCGATGTTATAGGGGAGTAGTTCCTGTGCGAGCCGAAGACCTGTCTCCAAATCTCCAAATTCCGTGTTTGGATCGACACGAATCTGGAAATCAGGTCCGCACGCTTCTTTGATGAGACGCGCGGTTTCGACAATATTCGCCTTCCGAGCCTTGAGTTTATGCACCCGAAACCCCATGTTCGCGGCGCGTTCCGCCTCTGCCGCTGTCGCTTCTGCCGGCATCGGTGGCGACCAATAGGCGAGCTCAACGCTATCCCTATATTTTTCACCGATTAACTTATGTGCAGGCACTCCCAATGCCTGTCCTGCCAAGTCGTAAAAGGCGCACTGGAAAACAAACGACTCGGAGGCGAGGTCAATATCCCATAGATTTTTGCCGATGTATCTTTCGGCAATCTGGTCAGCCTGATCTGTAATATCGCTGTTCAGGGAATTGCTCTCACCCAATCCTGTCAGTCCTTCATCTGTATGTACCCAAACCAAGGTGGTCGGGTAATCCATGCCCGAATGCTCCTGTATTGCCGGAATAAACGGGATAGAAATGGTCCGGTATTCAAAGCCTGTTATTTTCATCCGTTTCCCTCCAATCTCTGGTTTCTGATGACTGAAATTTTATGCGATTTGTCAAATATATCACTAGGGAATTTAGTTCTCCGGTAGGGAATCTCCCAATCGCGACGCTTACCAACCGCTGACTACCGAGGGCTGCCCGCTCTTGTAGAAGAGATCTCCGAACCCCGACACCACCCTTTCTTCGCTGGCGAGGTTTCTAACTTTACCTTGGGGAAGTCTTGATTGCGGTAGGCAGGGTTTGACAAAAGACGTTACTGCTTGGGTGGGGATAATTTTGGGAGTGCATACACCCCTTGCCGAACCTTTACAATTTTACCAGCATTCACAAGACGGGTGAGTTCATTATTGATTGCTTTTGGGTGACCTTCAATGGATGCTATCAGTTCTGCTGTCGTTCTCTGATCACCAGAAGCCAGAAGCGTGAGGGTTTGCTCACGGAAGGAAAAGGGTCGAAGTTTTCCGCCCCTAAGCTTTTGCAACACTCGATTTGCCTGACTGTTAGAGATTCCGAGGATATGCGCCACTTCATCTCTACTGGATTCTGCAGTTAGATTCGCATGGTCTGTTTCAAAACGCTGGCGCGTCGTTATCACCTCAACGAGTTTGTCTAATCCACCGGCTACCTCAAAATCTTCCCAATCAAAAAGGAGGGTTTCAGACCTGTCGGTGATATCGGGGAGTTCCAAACTTGTCAGCAACACAACCCTTTTGCCGCCCAAGCGGTTCAATTTCGCACGCCCTACAATCCGTGTAAGGTAACCGATAACATGATGTTCATAAACACTCTGAACCCGATCGTCTTTGTAGCAGCCTGACGCTGTATCTTCGTGATAAGAGAGTGGGGTCTCATCATTCCCAAATAAAATCTGTGCTCGCCGCCAAATCACGCTTGGTGACCATACCGGCACGCCAACTATCCAAATGACTTCTGCCTCTTCAAAAGCCGACTCAAACCTACTCACATCTTTGAAATCCGTCACCAAACAGACGTTCTCCTTTTCTGCGACACTCTCCAACTGCCGGAGAATTTCCCTATAAGTGATGATCGCATGCTTAACGCCTGGATCCCTCTCAATTTCTGCTCGGATACCCGAAAAAAAGCACTGTCCGGTTTTAGATATGCCAGTAACGTCCCAATTGCTGCCGTAGTTTAAAATTGTTTGCCGTGAGTAGATACCTGTGCGAATCTGAAAGACCTGGTTTCCCGCGCCCCACGCCGTCGGTTCGGGGCGGACAATCTCAATTTCCTCATCTGGGAACACTCTACTGAGGTGCCGCTCGGAGAGGGTTGCAGAGATTAACAGAAGGCGTTTGACACACGCGTGCAGCATCGGTGGCACCCAGAATTTCAAGGTCCCGTTATCCCAGTACATTGGTGCGTTAGCATCCTGCGTGTAATAGATGAAGAAACGCTTGAGCTGATGCCCCAAAACGTCCAGTCTGGCTCCCGACAGACTCTGGGGAACGCCTGAATGGCTTCTGCCGTCCCTGTGTCGAAGATACCTAATGCGATGGCTTGCGATATGGACATTGGTATTTCCATATCCTCGTTAATCACAAAGTCCGGGAGAGAAAAAAAAGCCAGTCCCTTTGCCATGAGTCTATCTGTTGCATCAGTATCCAAAGGAATATAAGCGGAAGCACCTCCCTCAAACTCAATCGTAAAGCGTGCTAATGCCTTTCCGGTATCAGTATCAACAACGCCGCGCGCCACGATCTTGCCTTGTACATTGACTTGGCACATCTGCCGGATGAGTGTCTCTTCCTGTTGTTGAAATGCCTTGACCACTGCGCGAACCCGTTTGACAGGATTGCCATCTGGTTGTTCGTCGACTTCTAAGGCGTTTAGTAAGGCTCTGGCAAAGTTCCCTAAAGTGCTCCCTCGCCAGCTGACGCTCCACTCCTCCAAGATGCTTTTTGGGACATCACATCCAAGAAACAGTCTGTGCGCATGCACTTGATTAATGATACAAAATCGCTCTGTTTCATCTACCTGTTCGAGAATTTGTTCCGCCAATTCTACGTATTGTGGATTCAAAAAGAGTTGAGGTAGAGTCACTATCTGCGCCTTGGCGCGTTGTAATGCGAAGGGTTGCGATAAATAACCGTGCTGCTGACACTCCGTATAGATGGGGCACTGCGGGCAGATACTTTCGAGCGGATTCCCACCCTTTTCCTCAAGTGCGTCGCATCGCTCGGGATCCTCACAAACATTTCCACGTTGAAAAGGGGTTGCCATGCGCACGTCGATCGGTATATCTTTCACCTGATTCCACAAGTGCATCCGAGGCTTCCAGCGTGCGACTGATGGTAAGTTTCGCTCTTGATAATGTCTTTCTACTTCCGCTGCGAATTCGAGGCTTGTCACGTTTAAACAGGTTGCGCCACCGGTGAGGAGATACGATTCTATTTCAGAGTTGTTCTGTATGCCTGCCTCGACAATAAACTCGCGGATACGGGCGGTCCCCTCGAAAACACTTCGGGTCTGGACAAGATTCTTTTGATAGGTCTTGTAACCCGCTTTCGTGTGTTCTGACTCGCGAAGCATAGGAGCAGGACGTTTTATCACCAACGGGCTAAGTTTTCCTTCCCGCACGGCAAGCACTTTATCACTGACAGGCATCCCTGTCGCGGGTATCGGGGGCAGAATGCCGGTATCGTCCCAAACATCTGTTATTGATGTGGGACTCGTGGGCAACCCGGCATCGGGTGTAGATGCGCGCACCCATACGGTATCGTCGCTCTCCCACAGCAACACAGACGCGTCTCCCGCATCGCTACCCGGTGGGGTCCAATAGTGAAAACTATTGTCTTGTTGGAGATAAGAAAAATCACGGTTCACAAATGCTTCCTTTGCGAGATCAAGATTATATGAACCGAGCGATAACGGTGCAGAGGTGTCAATTTGGGAGGTGAGGCTTAGGCTCTTTTCTCCAGGCGGTGCGGGTTTATGAAGCACATCGCGGAGGGCATCAATAGGTGCGAAGAGGACCTCTTTGGAAATCACCGGCGGATTTAACAAATCTCCAATCAGAATCTCGTAGCGGGCATCCCAACGGCTGCACCCTTCCTCCCCAAAGATTTCGAGATATACGTCTCCTTGATGTGGGTTTTCTGCCGTCGGTGTGTGCTTATAGATATACACCCTCTCCTGTTCGGTATTTGGATGGAGGTAATCGGGGACTCTACACGAAAAGCGCAGCCCCCCAGATTCTGACAGCGTTAACATCGGGTTCGCAACAACACTGACAAGCGCCTCAATACAGGCGAAGACCGCGTCCGGTGCGGCACAGATCGCCTGATATGTGAAATCCAGGTCGTGCCAGTGCACACCCTCGCGTCCCGATGGGATGCCCGTATACATCTGAATCCCCCATGATGCATACCAGCGTCTCAATATCCAATCTTCGGCCCCCTGGCGTTTCAAGAACCGTTCCCCGCCGAAATCATTCGGACCGCGATCGTACACAGGGGCGCGTCCTATCGGCATAAACGAGATGTTGGCTCGCTCCAAATCAGATAGCACGACACGGTATTTGTGCGCACAATAGACTGTGAACAGGAAAGGGTACCCTCGCTTGTACAGCGCAGGTGTTATGATTGTTTTTCGCTGTCGAAGGGGTTTCTCGTGCCGCCGGTGGCAGCGTTGAAGAATATTTCTCAAGAAACTCATAGTAAATAAAAGAGCGGATATGAAAACCTTAGTTTCTGCTAAGTTCAAGACTTTCAGCAATGATATAGCATAACAACGTTGGCAAGTTAGGGATCATGGTATCACACATTCTCCTCTGGGTCAAGCTTTTTCTGATTCAAGTACAGGGTCATTTAGTTTTACATATTTACTTTATATGCGTGAACGTTTTTCCGCTGTAGGAGCGAGCTGTGCTCGCGATATTGCGCGAAAACCTTAACATCTGTGAACGAAAACCAAGATCGGAACCGAAAACTAAATAGTCATGGATTCAAGTAGGGCTATTCAGTTTCCCGATAGGTGCGGTTTCCTAACCGCTGACAGCAAATATACAGGATATGCGTCCATCTTATTATAGTAAAGCCCGAAAATATGTAGACAGTTGTTCAGCGAACCAACCCCCACCGCCGCTGGCGAGGTGTTTTTGCTTGGGTGTTTCTCTCGTCCACTGTCAATGTCCAAGTAATTGTGGATTTTACTATAAATATGATGGGGAAAATTAAGGGTTCTTTTCAGAATCAGAAAAAATAAAATTGACAAATAAATTGAAAACTGTATGATTTAGTTATATTAATGTATAAAAAAATATATTATAAGAATTATATATATAAGTGATTTTATATAACTTTTTGAATTCTAATTCGCCGCAATTCGTGATGGCTGGGATCGACTCGGCTTAGTTAAAATCGGTGGGATGGCAGTTGAAGGGAGTTTCTTTTCAAATCATTTTTGATGAAAATCGGCAGGCAGTTAAGAGCCTCGTCATCAACACCATCAAAGATGGAAAAATACAGTTTCATCAAATTATCGAACCGTAATTGCCTTGCGTTGACCACCAACGCAGCGTCTTTTGCGGCATGGAATGACAATAAGCCCATATTTATCTCAAAGGAATTCTCCATCGTTGCCTGGGTAAAAATCCCAACGCAACAAAATAATTTTCTGATTGTTGTGGATGTATACAATGGCCCGAGTACAGATGTATTCCAAGTTGAAGGTGGTGTGTATTTAGCGATTGACGCTGATGATACCCTACGTGGTGGTTATGACTTCAATGGGTACACAACTTGAGTTGATATCGAAACAACAGGCAGAAATGTGAACAATAATAGATGGCATCATGTCGCTTTCGTCATCAACGCTTCTTCAATGAGACTTTACCTGAATGGAAATCGAATCACCACTCTATCTGTTGACGGACATCACTCCTTTAGCGGACATGGAACTTCCATCGATATAGGTAGTGATGCGAGAGGAAGTGTTGATAATGTCGGTTTCTTTAGAAATGATTTTAGCGACGCACAGGTCAAGCTAATCTACGACAGAGGTCTCGCGAACATTATCAGCATCGCTCCGGTGAATCCTAATGGTAAAGTTACTACGACTTGGGCTGCATTGAAGAAGCGGTAGCGTTGAGGGACGCTCCCGCTCGGAGGTTGCTTTTGGCACAGGCTGTTCTGTCAATAAATCCACAACTAAAAGGTGGACTTTTGACAGACATCAAAAGTTAACCTCCCTTTGCGTGTCGTTTATCGTTTGGTGCTTGAATATCAACTCGCTGGCATCTACCAGAGTAGGGTCCGTGCCGCCTATTGGGATGGGAAAAATAATCTCGGCGAGCGCGTCGCGAGTGGTATCTATTTTTACACATTCACCGCAGGCGATTTCACTGCAACACGGGAGATGTTGATTCGGAAGTAGTTGTCTGAATCGCGGATTACACGGATTTCGCGGATTTTGGGATTGGGATTGATAATGTGCTTGCCACACAACTGGTAGGTGCGGTTCGGAAACCGCACCTACGAGAGATAAAGGTAATCCCGTGATTTTGCGTAAGTCCTGACACTATCAGATTACAATCAAGGAGAATTAAATGTTAATTTCAGATAATAAACGGTATTTCTGGTGTATTGTTGCTATTTTATTAGGTATTGCATCAGTGATACCAACGGCTGTCAGTGCTGATACACTCAAAGTAGTCGTTCAAGATCAGAATGGAAATGCTATATCAGGAGCAAAAGTACAAATTGGAAACCGAGAACAAACAACTGACGCATCCGGAACTGCTATGTTTAGCGACGTGACAGGCGCACAGTCGCTGACCGTAACGACAATCGGATTTTCGAGCAAACGCATTAAAACGACTGCAGGGCAAACCGAAGCGATAGTCATCCTTGCTCCCATCCAAACTATTGAATCCGTTGTGGTCGTCGGAACCCGGAGTATAGGTAGGAGAGCTTTACAAGCCCCTGTTCCAATAGAAGTCGTTAACAGGGAGCAACTCAGCCTTACGGGTCAATCTGAAACGGGTCGCGTCCTTCAGATGTTAGTTCCCTCCTTCAATTTTTCGAGTTCAAGCATTAGCGATGGCACAGATGCTCTACGTCCGGCAACATTGCGCGGCTTGGGACCTGACCAGACGCTGGTGCTCATCAACGGTAAACGTCGCCACAAAAGTGCATTGTTGCACGTAAACACGTCGGTGGGACGAGGCGCCGCTGGCACAGACTTTAACGCGATTCCGTCTGCGGCGATAGAGCGTATTGAAATCCTTCGAGACGGTGCGGCGGCACAGTACGGTTCGGATGCTATCGCCGGTGTTATCAATATCGTGCTGAAGGACGATGTCAATACGGGCGATGCGGACATCTATTGGGGACAAACCTACGAAGGCGATGGCGACACACGGAGCGGTAACGCCAATTACGGTATGAAAGTCGGTGAATCCGGTTTCCTTAATCTCACTGCTGAATGGCGTGATAGAAAACGAACTAATCGTGCAGGTCTCACAGGCGAACGGCAGTATGACTGGATAGATGTTGATCAAGACAGACCACCGGATGAAATGCTTGAAATCGAAAATGATGATGGGACTGTAACCGAGAAACCGGTCTGGTTCGACCCGCGCGAATATACCTTTGAACGCCAGAACTTCCGAGTCGGAGATGCCGATTCGTCCCAAAAAGTCGGATTTTATAACTTCGGACTCCCGCTCACAGCAGGCTTGGAACTCTATTCCTTTGGCGGACACTCTTCACGCCAAAACAACAGTGCCGGTTTTTATCGCAGAGCCAACCAAGCATCGCGGACTGTCACCGAAATCTATCCCGACGGATTCCTACCAGAAATCAATACCGACGTTGGTGACACCTCTCTCGCCTTAGGTATGGCATGGACGCATGAGGCGACCGACCTGAATGTCGATGCCAGCATTAATTACGGCTTGAATACATTCGACTTTTTCATTTCCAACTCTCTGAATGCCTCTTACGGTGCGAGTAGCCCGACTTCCGCGGATGCGGGTGGATTTGAACTCTCACAGACTGGCTTTAACTTAGATGTTACGTATCCACTGCAATATCAATCCTCCTTGGTAAACCTCGCGGGGGGTCTCGAATTGCGTAGAGAAGGCTACGAAATCCACGCAGGTGAACCGCTCTCATGGATTAACGCCGGACTTGGGGCACCGGGTGCCACTGGTGGTATCCAAGTCTTTCCCGGCTTCCGGCCCGATAATGAAGTAGACGAAAGTAGGACGAATATCTCAGGTTATGCAGACTTTGAATCCTACTTGAGCGGTCAACCGGGAACAGGACTGCTCGTTGGGGCAGCAGTACGTGGCGAACAGTATAGTGATTTCGGTGCCACCGTCACCGGCAAAGCGACGGCTCGCTATGACTTGACGAAACAGGTTGCGGTCCGTGGGGCGGGCAGCACCGGTTTCCGTGCGCCTTCACTGCAACAACTCTACTTCAACAACATTAGCACGCAATTCTTGGTAGATGCGACGGATCTTGATGGCGACGGAGATACAACCGAAGTGTTACCACGCGAACTCGGCACGTTCCGTAACGACAGCGATGCCGCACGTGCACTCGGTATACCTGAACTCAAAGAGGAGACTGCATTCAACGTCTCCGGTGGTTTCGTGTTGAAACCGCTTGAGAAGATGTGGCTCACTATAGACGGTTTTCTCATCCAAATTGATGATCGTATCGTCCTCAGTGGCAGTTTTAGTGCCGACAACATCCCTGCCTTAGTTGCTGCAGGTGCAAGCAGCGCACAGGCGTTCACAAACGTCGCACAAACACGTACACAAGGCGTTGATGTTGCCGCAGGTTACTTGTTTGCTTTCGACAATGAATCGCATCTCAATTTGAAGGTTGCGTTCACATGGACAGATACCGAAGTTATTGGTGATATAGATGCACCGGAAATTCTTATCGGGCTTGAGGATACCCTCTTCCCTTCACAAGACCGTTCTATGATTGAAGAATGGCAGCCAAATACTCGTGTTAATATCAGTGCGGATTACATCATCGGCGATCTTACTATAGGGGGTGCCTTGCGCTACTTCGGCAGTTACACTGTGCAAGAGGGGAGTGGTACCGATCCGGCACGACAGACATACGGTGGCAAATGGGTCACCGACATCCAGAGCAATTACCAGTTGAATGAAGGGCTTTCGTTGACTATCGGTGCGAACAATTTGTTTGATCAGATGCCCGATGTCAGTGAGATTAGTCAGTCCCGCGCTGGAACCTTAACGGACAGCACGGGCCATGTCATTGTTGATTCACCGGGTGTATTCACGTATTCAAGAAGGGCTGCCCCCTTCGGTTTCAATGGCGGACTTTATTATGCGAAGTTATCGTATAGTTTCTAAGATTCAAAAAACAAAGGCGCGGTTTTTAACCGCGCTTTTTTTGACAATCTATCGCCCACGAGAAAGATCAACTCACAGTAAGCATTAACATTAGGACTTACGCAAATCCCGTATATTTGCTGGCGAGTTGTTTTTGCTTGGGTGTTTCTTCGGATTTCCCTGCGGATTTTCTCAAAAAATCTCGACAGAGACTCAGGGGCGCGTCCCAATTTTGCGTAAGTCTTGCCTATAACTGCTGCCCATACAAGCAGCACAAACTATGGAGGAATTGACAATGGATAAAAACCAACAAAAAGCACGACTCGCTTTATGCCAGCTTAAAGAGGCTGTCCTAAGTGTTTTGATCGATGCGTATAAGCAAGACAACGGATGCCTCCAACCCGCAGAGATGAGAAAACGGGTCGGTATCCCAGCAGTGAGATATGAAGATCCAAGTAACGCACTTATTTTGGGGGTACTTAATCATCTGCGACATGAAACACGTGTTCAACACCTTCCAAATCAGGGATGGGAACTCACTGAGCAGGAAGCCTTTTTATGGAAAGCGTCTTGATCCTCTAATAACGGATATGAAAAGGTGAAGCCAATGTCAAAAGGCATTTTTATTGTGGATAAAGAATATAACTTCCAAGAGTCTGCACATCTCTTCACACGTGTGATCTCCTCAGTCGCTGACGAAAACGAGGAGGCGATCTTCTCAATAGCAGATATATTATGTCTGCTCCGTAGCGTGAACGGGCATGTCCCAGGTGAATTTGAAATCCAACGAACACACTCTCATTACTACAAGATTGTTTATAAAACCAAGGAGGAGGTAATTGAGAGTTTTAAAGAGAAATGGGAGGGTTTCATTGAGTGAAAAACGAAATATTCATAGAAGCCGGTAAGCAATTCACCTTAGAGGCGTACCTGCCTATAGCCTCACGGACCATGTCGTTAATCGCTGATGCTGCCAAAGGTGTTAACGAAATAGACGAAACCTTCTCAGTAACAGACATATCCGCTTTACTCAATAAGATGACCGAACACATGGCAGGTGAGTTTGAAATTCGTCGAACCCCTTCTCACTACTGTCAAATTGTCTACGAACCATACGCTTTTAATGAAGCAGAATTTGACAAAGAATATATAGATACGGGCTTTGTAGACACGCAGGATGACGGACAGAATTGCCTCTGGGTTAACGAAAAAGTCCTTATTGCCTTCATAGATCGGAAACTCTATGGCGTAGCCTTCATGCTCTATTTCTACCTCGGATACCTAATGACTCGCGACGAGGCTTTTGCGGTCTCACACAACATTTCCTTTGAAAAGATTGTGGAGAGTTGTGATGAGTTTCCAGAAGGTTGGCGTGTGAAGCATCGGACGACCCTTATGCGTGCTATCGCAGATCTTCAGGACGCGGGGCTCATCAAGTGGAATGCAAAAACCCGTACTTTTGAGTGGCTTCACATAACACCGTATGATCCGAACCAAAAGGTCTGACTTTGATGTTTTCTTTGTGTTTTTTGTAAGGACAGGGATTCCGAACTGAAAATTAAGTTGATAATTCGGTATAAAGGAACCATTATGCAACAACAGGCAGTGTTCATTCAATTGCCATCCGCACCCATGCAGGCGATTTACAACACAATTCGCCAGGTTAGAAGGTCAAACATTCCTTTTTTCATTACTGGCGAAACCGGTGCTGGTAAGGAAGGCATCGCAAGATACATTCACGAAAGTGGCCCACGACGCGACCAACCTTTTATTGCTATCAACTGTGGTAGATTCTCCGCAGAACTTCTGCAAAGTGAACTCTTTGGACATGAAGCGGGTACATTTACGAGCGCAATCCGCCAACGTCGAGGTGCGTTTGAATTGGCAAACGGTGGTGTCCTCTTTTTCGATGATGTTCCCGAAATGTCTTTAGACGCACAGAAAATGCTTCTCCACGTCTTGGACACAGCAACATTCACGCGTCTGGGTGGAAACGAGGTTTTGACAGTGGATGTTCACATTATTGCAGCAACCAACAGAGACATTATGAAAGCCGTTGCGGAAAAGGAATTTAGGGAGGATCTCTATTACCGCCTTAAGGGCATGATGTTTCACCTCCCGCCACTAAGGGAGCGTCCAGAGGATATCGCGTCTTTAGTAGAAGCATTTATTACGGAGTTCAGTTCGGAATACGGGAAAAGCGTTACAGGGATTACCCGGGAGGCACTCACGCTGCTTGAGGAAGCAGCGTGGTATGGGAACATCCGTCAGTTGAGAAGCACAATCCAGACGGTTGTCGCTCTCGCAACAACTGACCAACTCGAATCCAAAGATTTTCCTGGGATCTACCCAAAACTTGACGAAGCACTTATCTCTATATGGCAGACACTTCCATCGAAAACTCAGGATGTAATATGGGAGGCACTCCCTCTGAAGACACGGCAGACAATTATGCACGAACTCTCAAAGCAGACAGCAGGAGTTTGGCGTAACTTGCAGACTTCAAATATGCCGAAAACGACTGAACAGGGCGAATCTCTCAATATCGAAAATATGAACCTGAATCAAATTCTATGTGCGGTGGCACAGAAGCGTATTGAACAATGCACCTCCTTGCGTGAGGCAGCTGAATCATTAAGCATTGATATTCGCACACTTCAGAGATACAAAAAATGGAAAGAATCAGATGACTGTTAGCAATAACCTAAAGCTTTACACAAAAAACCGCTCGCTCATTCAAACGGGCTGTCGGGTTACCGCCATAACAACCGCTCGCTTCGCAGTCTGTGCGGTGTAACCATAATAATCTGCTTTATTCCGGAAACGGCAACACGGAAGATGTTGATTCGGAAGTAAGTTTTCCTCTGTAAGGGCAGGTCTTGTGCCTGCCCACCGTAGTTGTTTTTTCTGATGGCTGGCAATCCGTAAACTTGAAAAGGAGAAAAAATGACAATTAGTTCTATGTTTCACACATTAATCTTTTTGATGGCAATGCTAATCTTTAGCATGCCGTTTGCTGTCCTTGCCCAAGAAAATTTGGTACAAGCGAAAGTCGTTTCCGCCGCCGAAGCAGATGCCGAGGGAGATATTAAGAAAATCACTTGGTTTTCTATAGGTTGTTTTGGCAGCATATATGGACTTATTTATGCATTCATAGAGCAACCGGTTGTCCCTGCTCATCGGCTTCTTGGAAAATCGCCGGAATACGTCACATCCTACACACTCGCCTACACGGAAAAAGCCAAAGATATTTAAGCCAGACAAGCCACATTGGGGTGTATCACAAGTGGTTGCATAGGTGGTGCTATAGGTTATGCCATAGTTGCACCCATAGGTGTCAATTTAAGAAAAAAGAGGTATATTTTTCGTTTTAAAAATATGTGTTACTCATAATGGTTCCTGGTACGAGTTCTACAAATGCCGCCCCGCTGGGGCGTTATTTTTTCGGTTGACGGTTTCTAGAAAAATGCTGAAGAAACACCCAAGCAAATAAACCCTCCGGAACTTGCTTTTTCCTGATTATGTGCGCTTTTGCAATCGTGCAACCGCTACATTCTACACAAATGTCGCCCCGCTGGGGCTTGTTTTTTCGGGTTGACGGTTTCTACACAAATGTCGCCCCGCTGGGGCTAAAGAAAACCAGCAAGGGTTCCTAACCTCACCCTCCTGACCAACGACCGACCGTCTTTTTTGTAAGAGCGATTTCCCAATTGAGACGCTTACTGACCGCTGACCGCTCATTGCTGGCTGCTATTCTAACGAATCCGGTACCGCTCAACCGCGTCCATATCGAGACTGATACCCAAACCCGGTGCATCTGATAAGTTGATTGCACCATTTGAGAGATCCATACTACCGCCTGATAAATCATCAATGCGGATGTGTGGGAGTTCATCGATCGGCATCGTGCAGTTCGGCAAGGTACATGCGATGTGTGCCGCGAACGTCGATGCGACACATGAACCGAATGCAAAAATCTGCACCCAGATTGGCAGGTTAGCAGCTTCGGCAACGGCAGCACTTTTGCGGAGCCCTGCGACGTTCCCGCCCATGTTGACCGCATCCACCGCACCGGCAAGGATATTCTCTAAAATTCCTGGAGGTGCCCCCAAATGCCGGGCGACTGGAACCTCCACCTCTTCCCGCATCTGGCGGTACCAAGACAAATCCTCAAATTGGATCGGATCTTCGTAGACTTCAATATTATACGGGAGCAATTCTTCTGCAAGTCGGAGACCGGTCTCCAAATCTCCAAATTCCGTGTTTGGATCGACACGAATCTGGAAATCAGGTCCGCACGCTTCTTTGATGAGACGCGCGGTTTCGACAATATTCGCCTTCCGAGCCTTGAGTTTATGCACCCGAAACCCCATGTTCGCGGCGCGTTCCGCCTCTGCTGCTGTCGCTTCTGCTGGCATCGGTGGCGACCAATAGGCGAGTTCAACGCTATCCCTATATTTCTCACCGATTAACTTATGCGCAGGCACTCCCAATGCCTGTCCTGCCAAGTCGTAAAAGGCGCACTGGAAAACAAACGACTCGGAGGCGAGGTCAATATCCCATAGATTTTTGCCGATGTATCTTTCGGCAATCTGGTCAGCCTGATCTGTAATATCGCTGTTCAGGGAATTGCTCTCACCCAATCCTGTCAGTCCTTCATCTGTATGTACCCAAACCAAGGTGGTCGGGTAATCCATGCCCGAATGCTCTTGTATCGCAGGAATAAAGGGGATGGAGATAGTTCGGTATTCAAAGCCTGTGATTTTCATCGGTTTCCCTCCAATCTCTGGTTTCTCGTAACTGAAATCTTATGCGATGTATCGGATTGGTGTCAAACATATTATTACGGAATGCCCTTCTCCTGTAGGAGGGAACTCCGATTCCCGACTTCTTCCATATAACTTCATGCCTTCGCTGGCGAGGTTTCCTTGGGGCAATCCACAGAAACACCTCGCCTTAGTCCCAAAGCCTCACCCAAACGGATGCGAACGCGGTGAAACCCAACTAACTCTTGACTGCCATTCATCTGTAGGCGTGCTCTCCGATTCCTGAACTCTTCTTGCTGCCTTCTGACCGCTGATGGTTTTCGATCGCTGATGGAAACCGACTGCCAATTTCCATTTGACACATACCACAACACCTGCTATCATACCCGCATGCCGCAACTCAACCTCAAACCGAATCACAAAGCAATCCGAGACTACTACGCCACGCTGCAGCAATACGACCGGCACGACATCACACACGAAGGTGCCGTCAGCAACCCCTTCGCCTTCTTACTCGATGCCTGCGCAAAACAGGCGGATGCCACCCTCGTGCCGCAATACCCGATGCGCACCCCAGCGGGTAACCGCATCGTCCTTGACGGTGTGATCCTCGACACATACCGAATCCCCTTCGCGTATTGGGAAGCGAAGGATATGGACGACGACCTCCACAGAGCCGTGCAGGAGAAACGGAATGCAGGCTATCCGTTCGACAATATCCTCTTCCAAAACCCGCAGCGCGGTATCCTCTATCAGAACGGAGAACAGGTCTTTGACGTAGACATCACCGATCCGACCCGTCTGATTGCAGCACTCCGACACCTCTTCGCCGCGCCTCCCGCTGCGCTCGAAAACTGGCATACCGCTGTCGCAGAATTCAAGGAGATGGTCCCCGCACTCGGCAGAAAAGCTGCAGAACTTATAGAGCAACAGCACGAGGCGAACCCACAATTTGTCGCCGCCTTCACGGATTTCTACCAACAGTGCCGTGCCGCAATCAACCCAAACCTCTCCAAGGCTGCCGTTGAGGAGATGCTCATCCAACATCTGCTGACGGAACGGATCTTCCGTACCGTCTTCGACAACCCGGACTTCACGCGCCGAAATATCATCGCACGCGAGATCGAAAACGTTATCGAGATACTCATTCGGAACGCCTTTAGTCGCGACGAGTTTCTCAAACCGCTGAACCCGTTCTATACTGCTATCGAGAACACTTCCACGCTCTGCAAGGACTTCTCGCAAAAACAGCACTTCCTCAACACCGTCTACGAGCAGTTCTTTCAAGGCTTCTCTGTGGAGGTAGCGGACACACACGGCATCGTCTACACGCCACAACCGATCGTCGATTTCATGGTGAACAGCGTTGAACAGATCCTTAAAAGCGAGTTCAATAGATCTTTGTCGGATACCGGCGTTCATATTGTTGATCCGTTCGTCGGCACGGGCAACTTCATCGTCCGACTGATGCAGGACATTCGAGGTGCGACGCTGGAAGAGAAATACCGCCATGAGCTGCATTGCAACGAGGTGATGCTCCTGCCCTACTACATCGCCAGTCTGAACATTGAGCACGAGTTCTTCCAACGCACTGGGACATATCGACCCTTTGATGGGATTGCGCTCGCGGATACGTTTGAACTGTTTGAAGGACAGCAGCAGCATATTATTTTCACACAGGAAAACACGGAACGGGTAGAGCGACAGAAAGCGGCGGATATGTTCGTCGTTATCGGCAACCCGCCCTATAACGTCGGACAAGTCAACGAGAACGATAATAACAAAAATCGGAAGTATAAGACAGTAGACACATTCGTGAAGGAGACGTATTCGCAAGACTCAAAAGCGACGAACAAAAATGCACTCTCGGATCCGTATGTGAAGGCGATCCTGTGGGCATCGAAACGGATTGGAGCTGAAGGCGTTGTCGCCTTTGTAACGAACAACGGCTTTCTCGATGGCATTGCGTTTGATGGGATGCGAAAACACCTCGCACAGGATTTTACTAAAATTTATCACATTGATCTTAAAGGAAATGCACGTACCTCTGGTGAACGCCGACGAAAAGAAGGTGGGAACGTTTTTGACGATCAGATTCGGGTCGGGATTGGGATTACTTTCTTCATCAAAAAGCCAGAGGCGACATCTGAATCTACTGAGGTTTGGATTTATTCGGTTGATGATTATCTGAAGGCACGCGAAAAGCAGAAACTTTTAACAGACTTCGGGGACTACACAAACGTTCCGATGGAAAAGGCAACGATTGATCCAAAGCACACATGGCTCACGGAAGGACTCCACGCCGAGTTTGATACCTTTATTCCAATGGGAACGAAGGAAGCGAAGGCAGTAGAAGATGCAGCGGTGGATGTAATTTTCAAAACCTACAGTCTCGGAGTTAGTACAAACCGCGATGCATGGGTTTACAACTTCAGCGCAAGAACGCTCACAGAGAACGTTCAGTTAATGATGGAGTTCTACAATACACAGGTGCTGAAGTGGTTGGTCACGCCAGAGAAGTCGATTCTGGACATCGATGATTTCGTAGCGTATGACGACACGAAAATTAGTTGGAGTTCCGGTTTAAAACAGAAGTTGAAGGGCGGACAAATGGCTGAGTTTTCTGAGGCAAAACTCCGACCTTCCCTTTACCGACCTTTTACAAAGATCCACCTATTCTTTGACCGAATTTTGAATCATCGTGTTTTTGTGTTTCCTTCAATTTTTCCTACGACTGGGACGGAAGTTGAGAACCGAGTGATTTGTGTCAGTGGCGTTGGAAGTAACAAGTCATTTCAATCGTTGATGGTGAATGTGATTCCAGATCTTCATCTCACAGGTGATTCCCAATGCTTCCCTTTCTACACCTACGATGAGAACGGCACTAACCGTCAAGAGAATATCACCGATTGGGCGTTGGCGGAATTCCGAACCTACTACAACGATGACACCATCACCAAATGGGACATCTTCCACTATAACTATGGACTCCTGCACCATCCCGATTATCGTGAAAAGTATCAGGTGAACCTCAAGCGCGACCTGCCGCATATCCCCTTCGCCGAAGATTTCTGGGGTTTCGCCAACGCAGGCGCGCAATTAGCAGACCTCCATGTCACCTATGAATCCGCGCCGAAATATGATGGGCTGCAAGAGATGGAAACGCCGGGGATGAGAGTTGATTGGCGCGTCAAGAAGATGAGATTGTCGAAAGACAAGACGCAGTTAAAATACAACGACTACTTGACGCTGGATGGCATCCCTGCGGAGGTGTATGAGTATCGGTTAGGCAACCGTTCGGCGTTGGAGTGGATTGTCGATCAGTATCGCGTCAAGACGGACAAACGGAGCGGGATTGTGAACGACCCGAACCGAACCGATCAACCGCGGTATATTGTGGATTTGATCGGACGCGTCATCACTGTCAGCCTAAAGACGGTGGAGATTGTGAAAAATTTGCCACCCTTATAGGTTTCCACATTCCCCGCTGACGAGATTCTCCAACCTCGCCTCTCCTGATCGCGACGTTTCTCTTTCTTCGCTGGCGTGGTTTCCTTGGGGAAATTCGCAGAAATACCCAAGCAAAGACCCCTATCAAAAACACCTCGCCTCTTCTTTTTCCCTCAAGGTTCCGCGCATTAACCCTCTTCGGTAGGAGGGATCTCCCGATTCCTGACTGCTACTCTTCTGTAGGAGCGAGCTTCGCTCGCGATGTTCCCATTCCATGTGCATCCGCCCAAAATCACGCAGATTTTCTACACAGATACCGCCGCTACAGGGCTAAAAAGTTGTCCAATCCTGTGAACCCTTTAATCCTGTAAATCCTGATTCAGACAACTGCCAACCGCCTCTTTATAGACGGGAACTCTGATTCCCAACTTCTTCCATACAACCCTCTTTCCTCGCTTTTCTTGTAGGCAGGATCTCCCGATCACGACATTTTCTAACTGTCGTAGGCTGACCGCTGATTACTTCTTTGTAGGAGGGAACTCCGATCCCCGATTTCTGACTTGTAGCCTCCCTTGATTAATACATTTCCACTGGATTTTAACTTGAAAATCTGCTATAATTTCCCTATATCCTGTAATCACAAAGGGCGCGACTTGTATGCCCATATAAAAAAGGAAACCGTTTGTAATGAAGCACATAAAAATTCCCGGAGTCAGCAAAGACATCTCGCATCTGATTCTGGGGACCATGATGTTTTCACCTGTAAAAATTGACTATAGCACCGAAATGCTCGACGCATTCTTTGAAGCCGGTGGAAATGCCCTTGACACAGCACACGGTTATGGCGGTGGTGATAGTGAAATGCTTATTGGTCTTTGGATGCGGCAACGCGGTAACCGAGACGAAGTTTTTCTCATTGACAAGGGCGGACATCCACATGGCAGGGTACCGCGCCCACGTCTCTCCCCTGAAGAACTCAAAAGCGATCTCGATGAGAGCCTCATCCGACTCCGCACCGATTATATTGACCTTTACATGCTCCATCGCGACGACCCTGTGATTCCCGTTAAAACGATTATTGATTACCTGAACGACGAAATCGGTGCAGGACGCATCCGAGCAGCTGCCGCCTCTAATTGGCAACCCCAGCGCATCATTGATGCCAATACCTACGCCGCCGAGAATGGGTTGGCAGGATTTGTTTCCTGTAGTAACAACATCAGTCTCGCAGTACCGATGGAACCGATGTGGGGTGGTTGTGTCTGTGTAGACGATGCCGCTCGCGAATGGCACAAAGAGAGTCAGTTCCCATTGATGCCCTGGTCCTCGCAGGCACGAGGTTTCTTCAGCGGCGCGTTTACACCGGAGAACCGCGAAAACGGAGATATGGTGCGTGTCTATTACAATAACGGCAATTTTGAAAGACTCGCACGTGCAAAGAAATTAGGCGAAAAATACGGCTATTCCGCAATTCAGGTCTCTCTCGCATACTGCTTGAATACTTCATTTCCTGTTTTTCCAATCGTCGGACCGGCGACCTTAACAGAGATGGATTCCTCACTCGGTTCAATGAGACTTGAACTGTCCGATGCTGAAATGGAGTGGCTCAACTTAGAAACGGATGGAAACCCCCTATGATGGCTCGAATTTTATTACTAATACTCTGTTTGCAATTCATCTTTCTCCCACTCGGCTTTGCCCAAGAAAGCTGAGGTGCCTGAAGCAATCCCGCGATTCCACGAGGCGGGATCGGTGAAGTCAGTTTGGCTTCAGGAGAAATGAAGAGATTTCAAAGCACTTTCAGTATGATGCGGTGGTTTGACGCACAAGGCGGTCACTTTGAAACAAAAGGGGTTTCCCCAGATGGAGAAGTGATAACTGTACCACGGCATCGACACCATGTTAAGCTGAACATTTTTCGCGTTGATGTAGGATTGAAATATCAATTCGGTTCCGACTGGATACTGGAATCGAATATACCGTACGAGACCAAAACCCAAGAGGCAACTATTGAGGAACTTCCTAAGTACCCAGTCACGGCTACACAACGGGAAGCAATTTTGCACAATCGGGATAATCATCATCGGAATGAAACCTACACAGGTCTTACTGATGCCGAGGCGTTCCTTGGGTATCGAACGCAAGGGCTGCTTATAGACAACGATTTTTTGATGGCGCGTATCGGAACCACAATCCCTTTTGGCAAAACTGAAGAGGATCCGTGGAAACTCGGAGACAAAGGAGAAAAGCATCTCCATATCCAGTTCGGTACCGGCACCTTCAATCCAATCGCCGATCTGCACTACAGTCTTCCTCTCTATAAAGGGTTGGGCGCGAATGGTAGTATCCGTGGTAAGTTTCCTTTCTATGAAAACAGTAAGACATATCGGGCTTCTACGGAGTTTACGTACACCGCGGGTCTGAATTATCGTTTAAATGAGTCGCTTTCATTCCAGACAAGCTACCTCGGTTTTTATCAATCTTACGCCTATTGGGCAGGGGAACAGGACATTAATACCGGACTTCGGTTCAGTATGGTATCATTCGGAGCATCTGTTGTAACACCCTATAACATCCCGTTGTCTCTGACCTTAATGCTGCCTTTGCACCAAGAAACGCTTTATGATGACAGTACCGCTTTACGCGATGGTGAATACGAGGAGAAAGATGCCTTTGAATTCGGTCCCTTGGTGTCGTTAACAGTTTTATATTCATTTTAAATTTCCGTTCCTCGCTGTGAGCATTCCATACGGCAAGAGCAGTTTGCAACCGCGCTATAGGTGTCAATTTAGCAGATTGGTTGCAGCCTCTGGTCCGGTAGGAGCGGTTTGTAACCGCTCCGGGTCTCGAAAATGAGCGTTCAAATTCCGATCAATCCTATACACTCTTAGAACTGAATGTCCTTAGCATATTTATTAAAAGTTTTAAGGAAGTATGATGCAAAGCATATTGTCGAAATTTTCAAGCCGATATTGTGTAGCCCTAACGCTGGTTCTTTTTTTCTTTGGTTGTGGTGTACCGAATAATCCATATCCGAAATCTGAACACGATCAGGAGATTTACTACAGCACGTTCAGTGAAGAGCCGAAGCACTTCGATCCAGCGATCTCCTATAGTTCGGACGAATACAGGTTCATTCAGCAGATTTATGAGCCTCCGTTGCAATATCATTACTTGAAAAGACCCTACGAACTGATTCCGTTGACCGCAGAGGCGGTTCCACAACCCCGCTACTTAGATGCTAACGGACAGCAGTTATTGCCAAATGCGCCTGCGGAATCGGTGGCGCGTGCCGTTTATGAAATCCGCATCCGTCCAGGGATTATGTATCAGCAACATCCCTGCTTTGCGAAGACTGAAGATGGAGAGTGGCGTTACCGCAACTTAACGAAATCGGATGTCAAGGGTTTTGACGAGGTCAAAGATTTCCCGATGACTGGCACGCGTGAGCTCATCGCTGCGGATTATGTCTATCAGATCAAGCGGATGGCAGACCCAAGTCTCTCCTGTCCTATTTTCAGTACCCTGAAGGATTATATCCTTGGTATAGATGTGTACTCAGCCGCTATTGCCAAGGGGCAAAAGGATGCACCTTTTCCCGGTGTAGAGGTCGTGGATCGGTACACCTATCGGGTTATCCTCAAGACGAAGTATCCGCAGTTTGTCTATTGGTTAGCGATGCCGTTCTTCTCACCGATGCCTAAAGAGGCAATTGATTTTTACAGTCAACCTGCTGTCGCAGAACGGAACATTACGATTGACAGGTTTCCTGTAGGAACTGGTGCCTATCGAATAGAAACCCTCCTCGCCCACAAAGAGATAGTTCTCGTCAAGAATGAGAGTTTTCGGGTGGCGCGTTATCCGTCAAGTGGGGAACCCGGTGATAGAGAAGCTGGGTTTTTAGACGACGCATGGGAAATTGTTCCCTTTATTCCAAGAATCGTCTACAAATTAGAGAAGGAATACATTCCCCGCTGGAATAAGTTTTTACAAGGCTATTATGATACTTCCGGACTCTCTTCGGATACGTTTGACAGTGCGGTTGCGTTCAATGATACAGGTGATCCGAGGACAAGTGAAGCAATGAAAGCGAAGGGTATCGTGCTGCGCACCAGTGTCGAACCAACGACAAGATACCTCGCTTTTAATATGCTGGATGATACTGTCGGTGGATACTCAGTAGAGAAACAGAAACTTCGGCAGGCAATTTCGATTGTCTTAGATTATGAGGAGTTTATCGAAATTTTTATCAACGGACGCGGTGTCAGTTCACATAGTCCCACTCCACCCGGTATCTTCGGCTATCAAGCAGGTGAGATCGGCATGAATTCTTATGTCTACAATTGGGATGCTGTGAAGCAACGTCCGGTGCGCAAGTCCATTGAAGAAGCGCGGCAGCGGCTTGCAGAAGCCGGTTACCCAGATGGACAGGATAGTAATGGAAATCCCCTCGTCGTCACTTTTGACAACTCATGGACCTCCGCAGGATCTACGGCGCGTTTAACGTGGATGCGGAATAAATTGGATCAACTCGGCATCACGATGGAGAATCGCACGACCGACTACAACCGGTTTCGCGACAAAGTGAAGAACGGGAACTTTCAAATTATCTTTTGGGGATGGAACGCCGATTACCCTGACGCCGAAAATTTTTTGTTCCTCCTCTACGGTCCAAATAGTAAAATCCGGCACGATGGTGAAAATGCTGCCAATTACGATAAGGCAGAATATAACAAGCTCTTTGAACAGATGAAAAATATGGAGAACTCGCCGGAACGCTTGGCAATAATTCGAGAAATGAACCACCTCCTGCAACAAGATGCACCGTGGGTCTTCGCCTACCACTCCGTTGCTTTCGGTTTGTCGCATCAATGGGTGAAGAACAGCAAGCCGAGCTCCTTGGGCGGCGGAACGCTTAAATATCTTCGCGTTGATGCTGGTCAGCGGACGGAAAACCGGCAGGCGTGGAATCAACCCGTCGTCTGGCCCCTATGGGTATGTATCGCTCTTCTCGTTTTAGGCACTATTCCGGCTGTGATCACAATTTGGAAACGGGAACGGGGAACTTCCTAACTACGTTCCCTTTGCTGGCGAGGTTGCCAATCTCATTTATTTTCAACGAGGCAATTTTTTTAAATGATCACTTATATCGTTCGCCGAACCCTTTACGCAATCCCAATCTTGATCGGCGTGAACATCACTGTATTTCTACTTTTCTTTGTGGTCAGTTCTCCTGACCAGATGGCACAACGAATTCTTGGTGAAAAGAATATTAGGCAAGAAGATGTTGACAATTGGAAGAAGCAGAACGACTATCACCTACCCCTCTGGTTCAATTCAGAGACATCTGGAACCGAGTCTTTTACACAGACTATTTTCTTCCAGAAATCGGTTAAACTCTTTTTCTTCGATTTTGGGACATCGGATGCCAACAATATTGACATCACAGCACAGATTTCTCAACGAATGTGGGCAAGTCTCGCGATAGCACTCCCGACCTTTCTGGTTGGCGTTCTGGTAAATATCACCGTTTCAATGATTGTCGCTTACTACCGGGCGACCTATGTCGATTTCTGGGGAACAATCCTTGCGGTAACCCTTATGTCTGTCTCAACACTTTTCTATATTATTGGTGGGCAGTGGGTATTCGGAAAAATATTGCGACTCTTTCCAATCTCTGGATATGATTCCGGTGTAGACATGCTGAAGTTTGTTATTCTGCCAGTGGTTATCGGCATTATTGGTGGTGTCGGCAGCGGTATCCGTTTTTACCGGACAATATTTCTTGAAGAAGTCAATCGGGACTATGTGCGTACAGCACGGGCAAAAGGGTTGAGTGAAGGGGTGGTTCTCTTTAAACACATCCTGAAGAACGCAATGATTCCGATTCTGACGAATGTGGTCTTGGTAATTCCCTTGCTCTTTATGGGAAGTTTGGTGATGGAAGCGTTTTTCGCTATTCCGGGGCTTGGAGGTTTTACGATAGAAGCCATCCATGCACAGGATTTCGCTATTGTGCGAAGTATGGTTTATATCGGTTCTGTGCTGTATATTGTCGGTTTATTACTAACCGACATCAGTTACACGCTGGTTGACCCGCGCATCCGGCTTGGCTCCTCTGCTTCGTGATAGCACCCACTACCTAAAGGCAGGGGAAACCTCGGCTTCGTAGACAATAGCGGTTTTCCCGAAGGTCAACCGTCTTACGTTGTCTCCACCAGCGGGCGTTTCCCTGTAGTATCCTACAGGCATATCGTTAGGTAACGGCTATCCCTGCCCGCAAAATGTTTATTGCAGCGTTTATGTCTCTATCGTGGTGAGACCCACAGTCGGGACATGTCCACTGTCTATCGTTCAACGTTAGGGTTTCGTGGTGAAACCCGCAATCACTACACGGTTTCGTTGTAGCAGTCCATTGACCGACTTGACGCAACTCACGCTTATGTTTGCTACACTTATACTTCAATATCTCAACAAACTGGTAGAACGCAAGGTCGGAGACTTTACGTCCCCACAAGCGTTTCAGGTTTCCGTCAAGGTTCAAAGTCTCAACGACAATCGTATCAAACTTCTTACAAAGTTTAGACGCGAGCTGCCAGTGAAAATTTTTACGTTGGTTGGTGATTTTCCGATAGAGACGTGCGAGTTGCCTGACACACCGCCACCAACCGTTAGAACCTTTTACTTTACGAGAAAGTTCTTTGTTGAGATTCCGAAGTTTGTTCAAGGATTGTTTCAGAGGTTGTGGGTGTTGGATTTTCTCACCCGTGCTCAGTGTCAAGTACGCGTCTTTCATACCGAAATCTGCCCCAACGCTTTTACCTGTTGTCGGCAGTGGTTTGAAATCTGTATAAGTTGTCGTGATACAAAGCCAATAATTACCACAAGCGTCACGTTTGATTGTGATATAGCTGATAGTTCCGGGTTTCCACTGGCGGTGTTTATGGAAAGTATATGGCACTTTATCAAATCGCCACTTACCGTTACCCCACTTGCGAAATGTAAGGATAATGCGATTGTTTTTCAGAGACCACCCCGCGTGTCCCGGATAGGTGATAGACTTAAACTTGTGTCGCTTCTTGATTTTCGGTCTCCCACCGAGTTTCTTGAAAAATCGGTCATACGCTCTATGGATACGTTTCAGTTCCTGTTGGATTGCTTGAGACGGCAACGCTTGCCAATGGGGATGTGTTGTCTCTTTCAAATGTTTCACGTGGTCACACATGCCCTCAAAGTTGACATACGGCAATCCGTCTTTGTAGCGTTGACGCTGCCACTCATGAAAATAGACATGCACCTGCCACATATCGTCAAGCAGGTTTCCAATGCGTATCGTATTAGATTGTTTCCCAAGCGGATATTTATAGGTTTTCATGGACTATCAAGTATCAAGTCTTTAACCCCTAACGAGTGGGTAGGCAGACACGTAACCTTGCGATTACGCTCGTTATGTCTGCCAACTTGATACTCTAATTATACCACATTTTTAGGGAAATGTCAAACTTTTTTCAACAACAAAAAGCAACGCCCGCCTACATCCCACAAGCTAAAGCATGGGGCTTTGGCGGGAAGAGTGGTAAATTTAAAATATGGTCTCACGTAATAGAAACTATCAAATTATGCAAGGAGTGATGAGCCTCGTATTGGGGTGTTTCAGTATCGGTTTGCTGATAACACTCCGGGGTTCAGGGTATTCATCTGCAATTCTCTCCATCTTTCTGGTTGTAGGAATCGCCTTAATCTTCTCAGGCGATTACCTCCTGAATCCGTTCAAACTGCCAGTCACACCTCGAAAGCAGGAATTGGCGAGCGACATCGGTCTTATCGCTTATGGAGCACTGTATTTGGGCATCGCTATGTCAAAACTTTTACAACCCCGTTGGTTCATCGTCAATTTACCTGTCTTCTTACAACCGATTTGGGTGCGGCGCGGCTTAGCGACTGTCGGAATTGTCCTGATCGCTGTAGGTGTCTATGGGATTTATAAGTTGCTCTCGGAGGGGTTGCCGATAGAGTCTTCGGAATAGAATGAACACGGATTGTGCAAAGCGCGGTTAATAACCGCGCCTAATTGCGATAGACTCATTTTGCAATAATCACGGCGTAGCGGAGGGGAGTCTCACCGACATTGCGTATACCGTGTAAAACTTGACAATCGACATGGACGGCTTCGTTGTCACTGACATGATGGGCCTGATCCCCAAACAGGACTTCGCCTTCCCCAGAAAATACGTAAAAAATTTCTTGACCGTCGTGTGTGTGCGGTGGATGTGCTCGCTGCCCAGGTCCGACTTCAGAGATATGAAGGTGGAGTTGTTCCTGATCCGCTCCAGCTTCAAATATAAACCGATTGATCCCTTTGATGTCGTTTCTAATCTCTTTTTCCATGAAAATTTCTCCCTTTCAGCTGAGTTTGTCACACAAAATTGGCTCTAAAAAGATTGGCGTTAACTTAACACACCCGTCAGAAATTGTCAATTTCTAAAATGAATACGAAGAACTTGGTTGCCGAATTTATCGGCACCTTCGCATTAATCTTTATCGGTGCTGGTGCAGTGGCGATAGGAGCAGGCGGTTTAATGGGGGCAGCACTTGCTCACGGCTTCGTCGTTGTAGCGTTTATTTATGCGTATGGGCACATCTCCGGCACGCATATCAATCCGGCTGTGACGCTGGGTCTGCTGATAGCAGGCGAGATCGAATTCGTGGCGGCTATCGGTTACTGGATTGTGCAATTTCTTGGCGGGATTTTGGGGGCAGTTCTGCTTAACACCGTGCTACCGAATCCCGGCGATCTGGGTGTAACAATTTTAGGTGAAGGTGTCGGCGTAGGTCAAGGACTTGTCATCGAAATTGTACTTACTTTTTTCCTCGTCAATACGATTTTTAATACTGCCGTAAGTGGAAAGGCAGGGAACTTCGCGGGGATCGCGATCGGGCTCACGTTGATATTTTGCATCCTGATGGGTGGTCCATTGACGCGAGCTTCTTTCAACCCCGCACGGACGTTGGGACCTGCTATTGTCAGCGGCAACTATGCGGACATCTGGCTCTATTTTGTGGGACCGTTCGTAGGTGCAATCCTCGCCGCACTTCTCTATATCGGTATTTTGAAAGACAAAGGAGAGGCTTAGCACAAACAAAAAGAGAAGGCTGGCACATTCACGCGCCAGCCTTTTTTATTTCGTTCTATGGTAAACGTATTAGGATACAGTTGTCAACTACCCAAGCCTAAAGGCATTGGGAAACCTCCTGCCCGAAGATTAGGTGATAGGGACCTCAGTCGGTTTTACGGCTTCCGGCTTCGGAATGGAGAGTGTCAGCACGCCGTCACCGAATTTAGCTTTGATGCTATCTGTCACCACTTCCGCTGGAAGTGCGAATCTCCGTTGGAAACTCCCATAACGTCGTTCGACTCGGCGGTAGTTTTGCGTATCGTCCGCCTTTTCCTGCCGTTTTTCTCCGCTGAGCGTCAAGAGGTTATCTTTGACAGAAACATGGACATCGGCCTTTGCAACCCCGGGTAGTTCAGCGCGGACTTCAAAGCCGTCGTCTGTTTCCGAAATATCGACCGAGGGTGCCCAGTTGTGTCTATCCGCATCGGTCCTTGTGTGCTGTGGCACGAAAAACGGGCTGTAGAACCTGAATGGGTTTCCTGTCGGTCTGCGTAAAGTCAAGTAAGTCATTTCTTTTCTCCTTTTGAATTTTATTTCTGTAAATATTAGAAGCAAGTTCTATGCCAAATAGGGTGCAAGTTTTATGCCAATATCTTCAGAGGCGATCCAAAGGTGTTGCCTCTCTGTTTGTATAGAGGAGAGCAAATTCCGTGCCAACGTGCTTTTCATCTGCTACAGGGGCGGTTTCCTAACCGGAGTGCGACAAGGTGGGGCGGGTCGCCAGCGGTCAGCAGTGAGTCATCCGAGAAAGGTTCCATCTGATAAAATTTACTTTCTCTGACAGCCGATAGCTGATAGCCGACAGCCAAATAGGTTCGCCAAATTGACACAACCCTTGCCATTGTGGCGTTGTGCGGATGTCAAAATGGCTTTGGAAAATAAGAGAATGGATGAGATGCGTTTTTACGTTTATAGTCCGTCTTAAGACGTTGAGTTGCGCGCTGCGATCCGGGCACGGATTCCGGCAACGAGTGTGTGCAATGCAACTGGGTTTTCATCTTGGAACGGGATAATCAGGTCAGCGTACTGTTTGCAGGGTTCGGTATAGACTGGAAAATTAGGGAGGACATCGCGCCGATACCAATTGATACACCACTCCAGATCACCCCCGCGTTGGGCAACGTCACGGATCATCCGGCGCAGGACACGTTCATGTGCGTCTACATCAAGAAACAGTTTGATGTCCATCAGGTCTCGTAAGCCTTCACTCCAGAAGATGAGATGTCCTTCCACAACGACGATGTCGCTCGGTTGCACGCTCGCTTTTGTGTTGCCACGCTGTGCGGCACGGGTGCCGGGGGTGGGTGTGTCGATCGCATCGCCATCGCGGAGTTTCTTGATGTCTGTGATGAGGGCATCCCATAGAACGGCATCCGGGTGATTCGCAGTGATGACGCGTTCCCGTTCCGATTCCGAGTATTCCGACCAGTCGCGAAAATAGGAGTCTTGATTTAGCACAACAGGCGAGAATTCCGTGAGTTGTTCTGCCAAGGCATTCGCGAACGTCGTCTTCCCAGAGGCGGAACCGCCCATAATCCCGACGGTAATCGGTGTGAAATGTTCTGGTTTCGGCATAGTTTTCTCCGTGTCCTTGTTCTTTTCGTATGTTAGCGTACGTCGATTCGGCTGTCAAGATTATTTTCGGAAATTATCAAGGTCATTTATGGTAAAACCTACAATTACTTAGACACTCTAAAGAGGCGAGGTTACAAACCTCGCCAGCGGCGGTGGGCGCGTTTGGGGTCTACAACTTACTGAAGTGTCTACTTATTTATAGAATTCACCATAGTTTTAAGAAATTATCGGCGTTTGAAGGTTTTTTTCAAGACCCGGTGCGGTTAGATGAGAATTCAGATTTTAATTCGGTAATTTTCTAATGAGGTCCGGTGCGGTTACAAACCGCACCTACCGGGCCTGGGGAAAAATCAAATTACCGAAATATTTATTTAAACTTCATGAAACCGCTCCTACCGTGCCGGGGGATCAAGCCCCCAAGAAAAAACGGAAAACTGAATGGCTCTGCTATAAAAAGAAATTTGACTTGCATAAAAAAGTATGTTATTATATAATAGGGTTAGCCATTTTACAGGAAATTACGGCGTGCCCTTTTCAAAACGCTATTCCTTGCGAAAATTTTAAACGCTTTTTTAGAAATAACGTCTTACGTTATAATAATAAAGATATCCGCTTTAATAGCGGGATTTGCTTTCAGAACATTAGGGTCGGGGCTTTTTTTAGGAACTTGATGATGCAAACGCTTCAACGTAATACTACCACAGCACAGATACCTCATGTCCGGGTTGTTCCAGTCTCTTTACGGAACGCTTCCTCCTACGCATGGTTTCTTTTTACGCTTCTTACAAGCAAAGGCTTGTTTGAAGGCTTTTTTGGATTGTATCTGTACCTGTACCTGTACTTTTATTTGTACAGCAACGACAGGTAGTGAAGGTTCGTAGGCGATGCCATATTACAAAAACTAACCGATTCGATTATCACCACCCGGCGTTGAAAAAATTCAATGTTGGGTATTTTTTTTAACCGAATTTGATTTGCGACAGGCAGAGTTATTTTTCGATGTATTGGTTGTCATTCATCGAGCATCGGCTATCGATAGATTCTTGTGGCGGTTACAATTTTTGTGAATACCACAAATTGCTCTTTACCGGCTGCTGAAAACTGATGGCTGACTGCCATTATTCCGAAAACTTGCTATTAAAAAGGCGGAGGTAGTTGAAAAGCATGGTAATTGTTACCAAGACCGATGCGACAGAAGCAGATGTCAATGCGGTTGTAAAACGGATCGAAGGTGCAGGATTGAAAGCCCAAGTCTCAGTCGGCGAGAGACACACTGTCATCGGTGTCATAGGAGATAAAACAGTGCTTGGTGATATTCCGATAGAGTCAATGTCCGGTGTTGATCGAACGATGCCAATTACGGCACCGTTCAAATTGGCAAGCCGTGAGTTTCGGAATGAACCGACGGTTATTGCAGTCAATGGCACAAAGATTGGTGGACGGCAGGTACCTGTCATTGCCGGTCCGTGTGCAGTAGAAAGCACGGAACAGATCGTAACCATTGCTCAACAAGTTAAGAGTGCCGGCGCGAGTTTCATCAGAGGTGGTGCCTTTAAACCCAGAACAGGACCTTATAGTTTCCAAGGTTACGGTGAAGAGGCTCTCAAAATGCTGGAAGCGGCGAAAGCCGAAACCGGGCTCGGCATCGTCACCGAGGTCATGACCCCACACGAAGTCGAACTCGTTGGTGAATATACAGATATGTTCCAACTCGGCACGCGGAATATGACGAATTTCTATCTGTTGCGTGAAGTGGGACGTGCAAATAAGCCTGTCATTCTCAAACGCGGAATGTCGGCGACGATTGAGGAGTGGCTCCTTGCCGCCGAGTATATCCTCGCTGAAGGAAATCCCGATGTCATTCTCTGTGAGCGCGGCATTCGGACTTTTGAAACGCACACCCGCAACACACTTGATCTGAACGCCGTACCAGTTATTCACGAATTAAGCCATCTGCCTATTGTTGTTGATCCGAGTCACGGCACGGGTATCCGGAGTCTCGTATGTGATATGACAAAGGCATCTGTGGCGGCTGGGGCTGATGGATTGCTACTTGAAGTACATCATGACCCAGACCATTCAATGACGGGAGATGGCGCGCAATCGCTGTTCCCAGATCAATTCGAGACCCTGATGCGGGAACTGAAACCGATTGCCATCGCTGTCGGTCGTGAAATGTAACTTTTTAATGTGGAGGAAAAAAATGAAAATGTTTACATTTTCATTTATTGAAGTTGGCGGTGTTGGTTATGTTATGTTGTCTGATGCTTTTAAATTTGACAATAACCCTTTAACAGCATCAGACTTCTCTCGCAACTTGCAAACTTTATCCGCCCCTGATTAAAATTTGGAGGAACAGAGCCTTGGACGATTTTCAAAACAACCAGCAGAAAGTCTATATTTTCGATACAACGCTCCGCGATGCTGAACAGACACCCGGTGCTGCACTCGGTATTGAGGAAAAGCTGGAGATTGCCAAGCACCTCGCCAAATTAAATGTTGATATCATTGAAGCCGGATTCCCAATTTCGTCGCCGGGAGATTTCGAGGCTGTCAAACGGGTAGCCAACGAAGTTGAAGGACCGGAGATCTGTGCACTCTCTCGCGTTGTGGAGAAGGACATTACTGCCGCATGGAAAGCTATTGAGGACGCACCACGTGCCCGTATCCACACTTTTGTCGGAACATCACCGATTCACATGGGACGCATTACACGGACGACCCCCGAAGATACGCTGCGAATGGCAACCGATGCAGTCGCCTATGCAAAGAGTTTGTGTGAAGGACACCCGGATGCGAATGTCGAATTTTCACCAATGGACGCGGGACGGACGGAATTAGCGTTCCTTTATGAAGTCGTTGAAGCGACCATCGCTGCAGGCGCAACCGTCGTCAATATCCCGGAAACCGTCGGATGGACAGTACCGACGGAATTTGGGAACTTAATTAAAGGCATCATAGAGAATGTCCCAAATGTTAACGATGCCATTATCAGTGTACACTGTCATAACGACCTCGGTTTAGCGGTGGCGAACAGTCTTATAGCAGTGGAGCAAGGCGCGCGGCAGGTGGAATGCACAATCAACGGACTCGGAGAACGTGCTGGTAATACTGCGCTGGAAGAGGTCGTCATGGCGATCCGAACTCGGCGTGACTACTTCAAAGGGTATTACACCGACATTAACGCGAAAGAAATCGCCCCAATCAGCCGGCGTGTGAGTCGGACGATGGGCATTGCCGTTCAACCGAACAAGGCGATTGTCGGTGCGAACGCATTCGCACACAGTTCGGGTATCCATCAGGACGGTATCATCAAATCGCGCGTGACTTTTGAAATCATTGATCCGAAAGAGATCGGATGGAAAGAGAGTCAACTGATTCTCAGCCCGCGTTCCGGACGCAACGCACTCAGACACCGACTCAGCGAACTCGGCTACGAAGTGGATGCCGATCAGTTAGACAAAGTCTATGAAAGATTCCTGCGGGTCGCTGATAAGAAAAAAGCAGTGCAGGATGCCGACCTTGAGGCGATAATGAGCGATGAGATTCGCTCCATTCCTGCTGTCTTTGAACTTGATTACATCCAAGTCGTCAGTGGAACGAGGATCGCATCGACAACGACGGTCGGTGTTCGGACGGAAAATGGGGTAATTGAGAAAGCCTCAACTGGGGACGGACCGGTGGATGCGGCGTTTAAGGCGATTAGCCACGTCGTTGATATTCAACTAAACCTCATCGACTATCAGATCCGTTCCGTAACCGAAGGGGAAGACGCTATCGGTGAAGTCTCGCTAAAGGTGCAGGACAATGGGAACATCATTACAGGATACGGTGCCAGTACAGACATCATCGAAGCGAGTGCACGGGCTTACATCCATGCTGTTAATAAGTTAATTCAGATCCGTTCGGAAGGATAATATTTTCAAATACAATTCGGCGAAAGGGGTTGTTGAAGCCTCTTTCGCCGTTTTTTTTGCGTGGTAGGAGAGACTCCGAATCACGTTTCCGAGTCTAAGTCCTAAACCTAAAGGAATCAGGATTATAGCCCGGAGACGTGATAGGACTTTCTACTTTTTCGTTTGAAAGACTACCAATCTTCAACCAGTTGCACCAGCAATCGCACGCCGTAGCCGGACGCGCCTTCCGGGATGTAACTGGAACCCTTCATCCCCCAAGCAGTGCCAGCGATGTCGAGGTGGACCCACGGATAACCTTCCGCGAACTTCTTCAAAAACGCACCACCAGCAATCGTACCGGCACCGCCGTCGCCGATGTTCTGTACATCCGCAATCTTGCTTTTAACCCCTTCATCGTAGTCGTCCCAAAGCGGCAATTCCCAGACCCGTTCGTGCGTCTTTACGGCTGCCGATTTCACTTTCGACATGAGTTCCTCATCCGTGCCCATCGCACCCGCCGCGATATGTCCTAAACAGGTTATCACGGCACCGGTGAGCGTGGCTAAGTCAACAACACCCTTCGGATTATACTGAGCTGCCCATCCGAGAGCATCTGCTAACACCAACCGTCCCTCAGCATCGGTGTTGAGGATCTCAATCGTTTTACCGCCGTAGGAGGTGACGACATCGCCCGGCTTAACAGCGGTCCCACTCGGCATATTCTCGGACGCAGCAATCACGCCGATGACGCGCACGTTGGGCTTCAGCTGTCCGATCGCCTGCATCGCGCCTATTACTGCAGCGGCACCCGACATATCATGCTTCATTTCGTGCATACCGCCTCCGCCTTTGAGAGAAATTCCGCCTGTGTCGAAGGTAATCCCTTTTCCGACAAGCACGACGGTGTCTTGTCCTTCGCCGTCTGGTGTATATTCCAGAATGATGAATCGAGGTTCTTCAACACTCCCCTGCGCAACAGCGAGGAGTGTACGGAAACCTTTCTCCTCAAGGGTCGCTTTGTCAAAAATTTCGCAATCGAGTCCCGCTGTTTCTGCCACCGTTTGTGCCTTTTCAGCGAGTTGTGTCGGTGTGAGATAGTTTGCGGGTTGGTTGCTTAAGTCTCGAGCGAGGAGAGTGCCGTTGGCTATCGTTTTCCCGCGCGCCACAGCACCTTCTATCGTTGCCTTGATTTGCTCGTTTTCAACTAAAAACGTAAGAGATTCAAGTTTCTTTTTCTTGTCATCATCGTCGGTGTTCGTTTTGTGTTCGTTGAACTGATAGAGTGCGAGAAGGCTTCCCTCCGTGGCGGCTTGAATCATTTCGGGAGTGGCTTCGATAGGAATCGGAATTGCGGCAGTGCTTAAACCCATGTCGCGGATCGCCCGCGCTGCGTTCCCTGCTGCCTCACGCACCTTCTCGGCAGTGAGATCGTGATATTCACCCAAACCCACCAAAAGCACACGCGGTGCCGCGATGGCTCCGTTTGTATAGAGCCAGCTGGTCGTCTTATGTTTGCCTGTGAAATCACCGAGGTTCATCACTTCACGAATGCGTCCACCGAGAGCTTGTTCTATGTTTTGGAGAGGTGCACTATAGAAATCCGGGTTTTCCAATACACCGATGGCGATGACATCGGTCTGCTCCTGGGCAAATCCACCCGTTTTGACAGTAATATTCATATTTCTAATTTTCCTTGCGGATAAGTAACGGGGTCTCAGGCCTTAACAATTTTCGCGTTCGAGCCGCCCTCCACTACGTTACAGGCTTGGTTTTTTGTTTAAGATTCTTCACAAATTGGGTAATCAAAGGCATTACTTCGAGCTCAGATATAATAATTTTAACCGAAATACGCCTTTATATTTAACGTTTTATGGCATTGTCCCGCAGGTTTCCTATAGAGGCTTGCGCATACAATCTTAATTTCTTCGCATCCCTGTCAAGACCACCAATGGCTCCTCGCCTGTGACGGTAATCGAATGGTAGGTGTTCGCGGGGACATCCATCCGGTCGCCGGGTTCGACAGTCCCCTGTTCATCTGCGACTTTCACATCAGCCGTACCAGACAACACACAGACGACTTCATCTAAGGTATGGATATAATCAAGGTAAGCACCCCCCGGGCGACCTGTCCACTCGTAGGCATTAAACCCTTCGGATTGCAATTGTTGTTTTAAAGCGTCAGTGTCCGCATGCTGTTCTGACCAGCGTGATTTCCAATTCATCTTCCAACTCCAAGTACATCTGTTGCGTTTTGTGTATCGTCATTTTCTGATGGCGTAACCCGATCTTCCATATAACGTTTCAACCGATCCCGAAAGTCAGAAAGGCATGCCAAGCTGAAATGGTCATCGTCCCCGTTCTTGAGTTTCGAGATGTCTGCCGGGTCAACCGCCAGAAGTTTCGCCGCCTTCACGCGTCTCAGCCGAGACTTCTTGAGAAGTGTAAATACCTCAAAAGACAACTTCGTCCGAAACGACAAGGCTTCTGCCTCTTCATCAGAAAAACCTATATCTTTAAACACGTTCCCACTGCTTTTCTCAAACTTCACATCATCACACATATGTTGTCTCCGTTTCTCTTGCTCGCCTCTAGCGTTGCTTGATAAGGTCTATTTCTCTTTTGTACGTACCTAATCAAAAAACGACGATTCCCCCAACGGGGATGAGCGTAGCGATGCCCCGTTTAAAAGACCTTAAAGCGGTTCTAACCGGACCGGACACACCTTCAATTCAGCGGTATGGGTAACCGGATCATAACCAGAACCCGTCAATAGGTTGACGGGGACATCTGCGAAGCTGAAACTCGCGAAGACTGTGCCACGCGGAGAGCGGTTCGTCGCTTTCACTTTGATAGTGATACTTCCACGTGCACTGCTCATTTTACACCATTCTCCGTTCGTCAAGTTCCATTTCTCAATGTCAGTAGGATTAACTTCCAGCGATTCTTCCGACAATAGGTAATCAATTCCCTGTGATCTGCCTGTCTGCGTGCGGGTGTGATAGGATTGCAAGCGTCTCCCCGTTGTGAGCCATACAGGAAAATCGTTGCTAATCGTCTCAGCGGGATCTCGGTAATGCACATTGGAAAAGATACCGCGTCCGTTCGCGAACGTTTCTTCGTGTAATCTCGGTGTACCGGGATGTCCTTTGTGCGGCACGGGCCACTGGTTGTTTAAGATGTCCGTGGTGCCTTTGTCGATGCGTTCCCAATCCAATCCTGCATAAATCGGTGAAAGTTCGCAGAGTTCGTTGAAGATCGGTTCCGGCGCGTCATAATCGAAGCCTTTAAAACCGAGACGTTGCGCGATTTGACCAATAATCCACCAATCTGGTTTTGCCTCACCGGATGGCGGGACTGCAGCGCGCAGTCGTTGGACGCGACGTTCCGTGTTCGCGCAGACCCCGTCCGTTTCACCCCATGCCGTTGCTGGTAGCACGACATCGGCGAGTTCCGCGGTTTCGGTAAGGAAGATGTCGATGACAACGAGATGCGCCAACGAACGGAGCGCGTGCTCACAGTGTTCCCGATCCGGATCCGATAGCAATGTATTTTCACCGTCAATCAGCATCGCGTGGATGCTGTCGCCGCAGAGTTCTAAGGCGGTGACTTTGGTGATGCCTTTCTCCAAGTCAACCTCCCTGCCGTATGCCGCTTTAAACTTCGCCTGATGTTCTGGATCCGTGACGGCTTGGAAACCGGGGTAGTTGTTTGGCAACGCCCCACTGTCTCCTGCGCCTTGAATGTTGTTCTGCCCACGCATCGGGTTGATACCCGTCCCCTCGCGCCCGATATTACCGGTCATAAGGGCAAGATTACAGAGACTCTGCACGTTCTCAACGCCACAGATGTGTTCCGTGATTCCTAAAGTGTAGTAGATGGCACCCTTGTTCGTAGCACCATACCAGATTGCTGCTTTTTCAATATCCTTCGCTGGCACTCCTGTAATCTCTTCCGCCCATTCCGGTGTCCACTCGCTGATGTGTTCAAAGAATTCATCAAACCCAGTGGTTCGATTTTTGATGAACTCGTCATTGATCAAACCTTCACGGGCAATCACGTGTGCCATTCCGAGAAGCAGTGCGGTGTCTGAACCGACGCGGAGCGGTAGATAAAGATCGGAGATGTCCGCTAAACCAATACGCCTCGGATCCGCGACGATGAGTTTAGCGCCGCGGGCGACCGCCTTTTTCAGCCCCGTCGCCGCGACAGGATGGCATTCTGTCATGTTTGTGCCGATACAGAAAATGACATCCGGCTTCTGCATGTCAACGAGCGGATTCGACATCGCGCCACGTCCGATTGTCGCTGCCAGACCGGCAACGGTCGGCGCGTGTCAAGCACGGCTACAGTTGTCAATGTAATTCGTTCCGAACCCTACACGGATAAATTTCTGCATAAGGTACGCAGCTTCACTCGGTGCGCGCCCAGAGGCGACACCGTAGATGCTATATCTACCGTGTTCAGATTGGACTTTCCGGTACCCCTCAGCGGCTTTGTCAAGAGCTTCTTCCCATGTAGTTTCGTGGAGTTCCCCATCGTCACCGCGGATGAGCGGGGTCTTTAGTCGGTCGGAATGCTGCACAAAGTCGTAAGCGAACTGACCTTTGACACAGAGTGCCCCTTCATTGGCGGGTCCATCCATTGCGGGGTGGATACCGACGATTTTTTCGTTTTTCGTGAGTACATCGACAGAACATCCAACGCCGCAGTAAGGACAGATTGTGCGCGTTTTGTCAGGAACAGCGTCCGCTATTTCGTCAGCCGCGCGGAGTGCTTTTTTATCAGCGAGTGCCCCAGTCGGGCAGGTCTGGATACACTGTCCACAGAAGGTGCAAGCAGAGTCCTTGAGAAGTCCGTCAAACTCTGTCGTAATCTGTGTATGGAAACCGCGATTCATAACATTGATGGCATGATCGCCTTCTTGTTCAGCGCAGACACGGACACACCGATAACAGGAGATGCAGAGTTCGTAATCTCTGAGAATGAACGGATTTTCATCGGTTTTGCTCGTGCCGGATGTTGCACCTGTTATACGTGTGCCGTTAATTCCGTACCTGTCCCGGAGGTCGGTGAGTTCGCCAGATGCATAACCGCGCAATGGGGATACATCGACTTCACGATTTTCACCGACAACCATTTCGAGCAACGTCTTCCGATACGCCTCTATTGTATCGGTCGCTGTGCGGACGACCATCCCAGGTGTGGCTTTCGTTGTACAAGATGCCACCGGGTTTCGCGCGCCTTCTAATTCGACGATACAAAGGCGACATCCACCGAAAGGCTCAAGCCTTGGGTCGTAGCAGAGCGTTGGAATCTCGTTCTGATGGCGTTGTGCCTCTACAGACATGTCGCCCCGCTGGGGCTTTATAAGGTGCTGCGCGCTTCTGTTAACAATCTCAAGGATCGTTTCATCCTCGGAAAAAGCGACTTCAACACCATCAATTTCCATCTTTTGCGTCATGGTCATGCTCCAATTTTTCTAACTTTCCTTGCGGTTAAACGACGTGAGTTTGGAACTTGAAGTGCTTCTATCTGGAGTCGCCCTCCACTACGTTACGGGCTTATGCCGCAGAACTTGTGATAGCACCCACAACCTAAAGGTTGGGGAAACTTCGGCTTCGTAGCGACTGCGGTTTTCTCTAAGAGTCCACCGTCTAACTGTCGCTCCACCAGCGGGCATTTCCCCCATATCCTCAAAGAGATGGATATGAGGCATATCGTCAAGTGACGGCTATCCCTGCCCGCAAAATGTTTATCGCAGCGTTGAGGTCCCTATCGTGGTGTGAACCACATTCGCGGCATGTCCACTGCCTATCGTTTAGAGTTAGGGTTTCGTTATGAAAACCGCAATCGCTACACGGTTTCGTTGTGGTCCGCCATTGACCGGCTTGACGCAACTCACGCTTATGTTTGATACACTTATACTTCAATATCTCAACGAACTGGTAGAACGCAAGGTCGGAGACTTTACGTCCCCAGAGGCGTTTCATGCCATCAAGGTTCAAGGTTTCAATGGCAATCGTATTAAACTTCTTACAAAGTTCGCTTGCCAGTTGCCAATGAAAGTCTTTGCGTTGGTTGCTGATTTTCCGATAGGGTTTCCGTGCGAGTTGTTTCACACACCGCCACCAACCGTTAGAACCTTTCTTTTTACGAGAAAGTTCTTTGTTGAGACTACGAAGTTTCTTCAAGGACTGTTTCAAAGGTTGTGGGTGTTGTTTTTTCTCACCCGTGCTCAGCGTCAAATATGCGTCTTTCATGCCGAAGTCGGTTTCCCCAACGCTTTGACCTGTTGTCGGCAGCGGTTTGAAGTCGGTGTAGGTTGTTGTTATGCAAATCCAATAGTCACCGCAAGCATCACGTTTGATGGTAATACGACTAATACTCCCGTGCCATTGGCGGTGTTTATGGAAAGTATACGCAACTTTATCACAATACCTTCGCCAAAAAAGATTGAATAAATAGGGAAAATATCCTAAAGTTATAGGTGAAAGAAACTAAACTTAGAAAGGATATTTTCCCATGTCTGATATTTTATCACTCTTGAGTGTTTTGCATCCACATTTATCTGCGACGCTGCTGCGTCAGTTCTGCCAAGTCGTGTTCGGCCTGCTTGCGATGACGGGACGGGTTAGCATGCGGAATATCGCACGCTGGACTTCAAAAGGTGGAAGTTATCGCACGATCCAACGCTTCTTGAACACAGTTCTTCCGTGGGGAACGCTTTGTTGGGTGTTCTTTAGAACGCATCTCTTTAATCCTGAGAGTGTTTATCTCCTTGCGGGCGACGAAACCATCGTCTCAAAATCAGGGGATTCAACTTATGGTTTGTCCCGATTCTTCGCTTCGATGTATGGCAAAACGATCCCCGGTCTGGCGTTTTTCGCTGTGTCCTTGGTCAGTGTCAAGCACCGTTGTTCTTACCCGATGCTTATGGAGCAAATCGTCAAGCCGGCGTCCTCATCAAATCCTTGTTCTCAAACTTCCCACTGCCAAACGTCGATGCCGAAACGCAAGCGAGGGCGCCCGAAGGGAAGTCGGAACCGAAACAAGACGGAGGTGCAGCTCAGCGACACGCTGAAGCATCTGCAAACGCTGATCAAGGCCTTGCTGAGACGTATTGACGATTTGATACCCGTGCGCTACCTTGTGCTTGATGGATACTTTGGACACAATCCTGCGCTACAGATGACCCAACAATGTGGATTGGCACTGATCTCAAAGTTGCGTATCAATACCGCTCTTTATTTTCCATCAACGCTGCCTTACACCGGACGTGGACGCCCGCGCTTGTATGGACAGCGTTTCAATCCACAGCAGATAGATGCGAAATATCGTGTCTCCACCGAGACGCATGAAAACATTACCACGCAAGTGTATCAAGCAAAGTTGCGCCATAAAAAGTTCCCGGATCCCCTAAATGTGGTGTGTATCCTCAAGACGCAGCTGATGACGCAACGTAAATCACACGTCTTGTTGTTCAGTTCTGACTTGGAATTAGACGCAGAAACAATGATTGACTATTACGCACTTCGCTTTCAGATAGAGTTTAACTTCCGAGATGCCAAACAGTTTTGGGGGTTAGAGGATTTTATGAATGTCAACAAAACACCCGTGAACAACGCTGCGAATCTCTCAATGTTCATGGTCAATGTAAGTGCGAAGTTGTTAGCTCCCTTGCGTTTAGAATCTCCCGAGTTCAGCGTCTTGGATCTCAAAGCGCGCTACCGAGGATTGAAGTATTTACACGAAACTTTAAAAATACTTCCGCAAAAACCTGATGCGATTGTTATTGATGAAATCGCTGAACGCCTCGGGGCAATCGGGAGTATTCATCAAACGCCCATTCAACTCAATACCTCATAATTTGGCGAAGGTATTGTTATCAAATCGCCATTTGCCATTATCCCACTTGCGGAATGTAAGGGTAATGCGATTGTTTTTCAGAGACCAACCCGCTTCTCCTGGATAGGTGATAGACTTGAACTTGTGTCTCTTTTTGATTTTCGGTCTACCGCCGAGTTTCTTGAAAAATCGGTCATACGCTGCGTCAATCCGTCTCAACTCTTGTTGAATGGCTTGGCTTGGCAGAGCATTCCAATGTGGGTATGTCGTTCGTTTCAAATCCGTCAAGTGCGCGCACATTGCTGCGTAGTTCGCATACGGCAGGCCGTCCTTATACCGTTGACGCTGCCACTTATGGAAGTATTCATGCACCTGCCACATATCGTCAAGCAAGTTACCAATGCGGATTGTGTTCGATTGTTCCCCTAACGGGTATTTATAGGTTTTCATGAACTATCAAGTACCAAGTCTTTAACCCCGTTGAAGTGGGTAGGCAGACACGTAACCTTGCGATTACGCTTCAACTGTCTGCCAACTTGATACTATTAATTATACCACAATTTGGACGGAATGTCAAATCTATTTTAGACGTTTGGTCCTTTCCAATAGGGCGGAATTTCATCCCAAAGCTAAAGCATTGGGCTTTCATTCCGTAAAGTCTCGTAAAGCATAAATTGTAATGCTATATCGTGACTTGAAAAATATCTGTTTCACGTAAAAACTCCTCTTTCTGTAGGAGCGATCTCACGATCGCGACGCTTTCTGATTGCTGACCGTTGATAGGTTCTATCTTCCCATGTATGCGCTGACGCGCTTAGAGAGCACGTCAGAGACACACTGTTTAGAAAAGCACGTTAATCTTCCTTTTCGGAGAAGTCGATTTGTGGCACCTTCAACTCACCAGCAAGGATTTTGGCTTTGGCATCTTCAACGGCTTTTTGCACCGCCTCTGGCACCTTATCCTTCAATGCGGGGTTGTAGGTGAGAGTGATTGCCTCGTCCGTTAGCATGCTGAATGTATAGATTTGTGGTTTAAACTCGCCATTCTTAATGATCTCAGCAATTTTCACAAAAGCGTTCGGTGTAATCACAGCATTGGCAATCACGGTTGTGGGGGATATATCACTCTTGTCACGGTTCGCGCCGAACGTGTATACAGTTTTTCCTTCTTTTTGAGCGGTTTCAGCCGCCTCAAAAGCACCGAGTCCCGCTGCATCCGCATTCGGAAAAATGAAGTCAACCCCTTCATTAATCTGAGCGAGTGCAAGCTCCTTCCCTTTGCCGATGTCCTCCCAGTTCCCGACGTATACCCAAGATACCTTTACTTCAGGATTCACACTTTTTGCGCCACCTTCGAACGCCATAAACGTGCTATTGACAGATGGGATGTTCTGACCCCCCATGACACCGAGTTTATTTGTATTGGTCATCATACCTGCGATCATCCCTAACAGATAGGCAGCTTGCTCAACACGAAAGTTGACGGGTGAGATGTTATCGGTGATCGTACCACCGGATGACGTAATGAAAATCGTCTCTGGAAAATCCGGTGCGACCGCTTTCGCCGGGTCTTGAAACTCGTATCCGTGTCCAAACACCATGTGGTAACCGTCGAGTGCGTATGCCCGAAATTGTTCTTCCTGATCTGTTGGGGTTCGGGTCTCAGCGTGGCTGATTTCCGCACCGAGTTGTTTTTCAATCGCTTTGAGTCCTTCGTAGGCCAAAGCGTTCCAACCCGCATCACTGATTGAACCGGGCAGCAACATGGCAACCTTAAATTTTTCATGCCCTTTTGCCTCAAGGTTCGCGCTCCCGATCAGCATAAGCCCGATGATGAAAATGCACAGAAGCAATGTGTAGATTGCAACGTTATTGCGTAACTTATAAGGTATCTGTATCACTTCAAAATTTCTCCTTTTTTACAGAAATGCTTGATACAGTATAGCATGTTTACGCGAAAAATGTAAAGCGTTAATACATTGCATCAGGACATTCATTCCACTGTAGGAGGGATCTTCCGATCGCGGCAACTGATCGGAACTGACAACCGACAACCCTATAGGGATGGGTCTCCGAATCCCCACGTATCCCACATTTCTAACATTTTCTATTGACACCTCTGGACATATAGCATATACTTTTTAGCACTGTTTCGTAGAAGGCATCGTAGTGATACGATGCGTGCTATTCTATCAGGGGGAACGCCTGCGCGATGACGGTAGGAATTGGGATTTCGGGTATACACGTACAATTCAGCGCACGGATGGAAAACTGGTAACGCTCTACTATTACACAACCGTTGAAAATCCAGAACAACACATCGCTGCCACAATCTGGACGCTCTAAAAATTAGGTTCCGCGTGTGTTTATGATAAAACCCACAATTGCTTAGGCATTGCTGGAGGCGAGGATACAATCCTCGCCAGCGGGGTGAGAGTTTCGTTCGTTGAGCAACTGTCTACATATTTTTAGGTTTTACCATAGTTTCTTTGGATCGAATTTAGCGTTTAACGGATGCCCAGCACGGGTCGGCAAATCCAGACTTGCCAATCCAAAAGCCCCAGCGGGGTGAAAGGTGTATAGAACCCACAAAACGCCACAAACAAAGCCCCAGCGGAGCGAAAGGTGTATCCGACTGTTTAGGTGGCAATTTGGGTTATAAAATAAAAAAAATGAATAACGTTTTTGAAGTCAAAGTAAATGCGAAAACACATTTAGTTGTTCAAAGCGATACAGGACGCTGTTTGGGCGGTGTCGGTGCAAATTTTTATCGTCCTTTCGTTTTCCCGTTCTACACGCCGGCAGGACATACCGTTGTTCAGGAGTTCGCCTTCGATCATCCGTTTCACAACGGTATTTTTGTTGGGCAAGGACCGGTGCAGGTCGGCGACAGGGAGGCGGGTTTCTGGGCATCGCCACCGTGCCGCTCTTTCACAGACAAAGTCTTTGAGAAATTGGGACGGATGGACACACAGAAGGATATTGACATCACTTCCCATAAGGACGGTGTTCAGTTCGTTCAGAAAGTTATCTGGCGAGATGAAAACGAAGAACCGATGATTGACGAAATCCGCACTGTCAATCTTTACACGCTTGCTGATGCCACAGTCTGCGATATGACGAGCGAAAAAATTGCGTCTTACGGTGCTGCGACATATCCGCAAACGAAGTTCGGAAGCATCGGTATCCGTGTTGAACCGAGACTGCTGCCTATCATGGGCGGTATTGCGCTGGGTGACAACGGACGCAAGGGGGGTGTTGAGGTCGTTCACGAAGGCGAATCCGACTTTGTTGCCTATCAGAATGTATTGGCAGGGCATGGAGAGTTCGGTGTCTTTATGAGCATTCTTAATGAAGGCATTCGGGGTCCGTGGTTCATTCGGGATTACGGGATGGCACTCTATAACCCGACTTGGACAGGGTCGGTATCAACACCGGTGGGTGAAAGTTGGAAGGTTTCACTTCGGGTTATCGCTTACGATGGCGAGCTGACAACAGCAAGAGCAGCACAATGGACGCAATACCCAGGGAGTTGCGGCGGTGGCTAAAATGATACGCGTGTGCTTGGTGGAGAGGATCGGGATAAGGGTATCTTTCTTTGTATGCACAAGCCTATAGTCCGCAACAACGGCGCGGACGGATACTTTGAAAGGCACGCTAAAGCCTCATTTCCGTTGTTTAACCGCAAGGAACATTAGAAATATGACAGAAAACATCCTTGAACTTCGGAATATTACGAAAACCTTCGGCGACTTTGCCGCTGTTGACAGTGTTGATTTTGAGCTCCAAGCGGGTGAAATCCACGCGATTTTAGGTGAAAATGGTGCTGGAAAGTCCACGTTGATGAATCTTATCTACGGACTTTACCAGCCATCGGGCGGACGCATCTATGTTACCGATCGCGAAAACTGGCAGCATAGGTTACGGGCAAAGTCGCCACGGGATGCGATTGCTAACGGTATCGGCATGGTGCATCAGCATTTTATGCTGATTGAGAATCTCACTGTCGCTGAGAATATTGCCTTGGCTCTTGGACAATTGCGTTCGGGACCACGGGGAAGCGCGTCTTCAAACGGTGATTACAAAAAGTGGTTGGGGAAATTCCGCTTTAAGAAAGAGGAAGCGATTCATATTACTGAAGAACTCTCCGAGCGGTTTGGTCTGATTGTTGATCCGACTGCGTTGGTGCGGAGTTTATCAGTAGGCTTAAAGCAACGTGTAGAGATTCTGAAGGCACTTGCTGTTGATGCCCGGATCCTGATTCTTGACGAACCCACCGCCGTTCTGAGTCCACATGAAGTGGAAGGCTTCTTCACAATTCTACGTAAACTTCAAGCCGACGGTCGCGCCATCATCTTCATTAGCCACAAAATGAAAGAGGTTTTGAGTATCAGTGATAGGATTACCGTCTTGAGGCGCGGCAAGAAAGTTTACCTCGGTCCGACGGGGGAACTGACTGCAGGGGCACTCGCGAGGGAGATGATTGGGGAAGAAATCAACGAGGTTGAACGTTCTGCCAGTCCACATCTCGAAAACGATCCTCCAGACAATGTACTACAACTCTCAAATCTAACAGTCCTCGGCAGTCGAAACGAAGTCGCGGTGTCAGATGTTTCTATGGAGACCTGTCGCGGTGAAATCGTTGGTATTGCCGGCGTAGATGGCAATGGGCAGCGCGAACTCGCCGAGGCGATCATGGGCTTGCGACACAGTGCATCTGGAACAGTAGGCATCTTAGGTGCCAATCCGCAGGGGATAAAGGCAGTCCGGCAGCGCGGTGTCGGCTATATTCCTGAGGATAGACAGACAACAGGTGTCATCGCAGCGTTTTCGGTTACGGAAAATCTCTTGCTGAACGTGACCCACTTAGAGAATATCGCACAGTGGAATATCCTTAACCAGAAACGAAAACGGGAGACGGCAGAAAGTTTGATTACTGATTATGACATCCGTCCTCCTAACCCTGATATTCCGGTTTCTTCACTTTCCGGTGGCAATCAACAGAAAATCGTTCTCGCCCGAGAAATCTCACTTCAACCGGATCTCCTTATCGCTGTCAATCCTACACGCGGTTTAGATGTCAATGCTGCCCGCTATGTACACGAGAATTTGTTGGCACAACGCGACCGTAAGAAATCTGTCCTGTTAATTTCAACAGAGTTAGACGAAGTTTTGCTGTTGAGCGATCGACTCTACGTCATGTCGAGAGGCAAGTTGATCGAAGCGACGGCGCAGCGCAACGATGTTGAGGCACTCGGATTGTTAATGACCGGAGAAACCCACACAGAGGAATAGCTGGCCTTACGGATCGGGGTTGCAAACCCCTCCCACAGCGGAGAAAGACTCTTAAGAATCGTGCATATCCTCAGTCGCGTGGGAATTCACCCAAAACCGGGGTCCCCGCCCGCGTACGAGCGAGGTAACCTCGCCCCTACACGGAGGGGCGTGGAACGATGAACAGATTCGATAGTTTAAAAAATAATTTAAAAATTCGCTGGCTGGCAACGCCTGTTCTAATTCTCGTGAGCGCGTTTGTCACAAACGCCATCATAATGTTGCTCTGTCACTATAACCCATTAGAAGCTTACCAAGCAGCGGTGAGTGGTGCGTTCGGAAATGGGAGAAAGTTCGGAGAAACGCTGGTGAAGAGTACACCGTTTCTGATGGCAGGGCTTTCGGTTGCCATGGCGTTTCGGTGCGGGATTTGGAACATCGGTGCTGAAGGACAATTTTTGATTGGGGCATTAGCGGCGACATGGTTTGGAACGAAACTCGCTCCAATTTTTCCGCAGCACCCGTGGATTGCAGTGCCGTTGTGTCTCGGACTTGCTACGTTCGCGGGTGGGGTATGGGGACTCATTCCCGCGATCCTCAAAGTGGCACGTGGGGTCAACGAAGTCATCAGTACGATTATGTTGAATTACGTCGCGCTTCATCTGGTGAGTATGATGATAGATGGCGGTCCATTGCAGGAAACAGCGCAACGCGGTCCCCAGAGCGATCGCATAGTTCAGTGGGTATTTCTACCTCGGATTTTTCCGCCGCATCGGGTCCACCTCGGCATTGTGATGGCTGTCGTATTGGCAATTCTCCTCACATTTATTCTCTTTCGGACGGCGTTTGGATATCAACTCCGTGCAGTAGGAGAGGGAGCGGATGCAGCAGAAGCGGCGGGGATCTCGATTGTGCAGAACACGCTCCGTGTCTTTTTTATCAGCGGTGCACTCGCAGGACTCGGTGGGGCAATTGAACTAACAGCATTGACCCGTAGGCTTTTTCTCAACTTTTCACCCGGCTATGGCTACACAGCGATTGCTGTCGCTTTGTTAGCAAAACTGAATCCGTTGGTGGCAGTTGCCACTGCGTTGTTGTTTGGTGCACTGACGACCGGCTCCTATAGCATGCAGCGGGAGGTGGGCATCTCCGATAAGGTGACATTGGTGATGCAGGCAACGATCCTGCTGTTCGTCATCAGCTATAGTTCTATCCAACTTTTCCGTAAGCGCGCGTCTTCACAGGAATAGCAATCGGCGGTCAGCAGTCAGTTAAGAGGTTTTGCCATTCCATTGATGTCCAAGTAATTATGGGCTTTACTATAATGTTTTTTAATGCACAAGTTGAAAGCAGAGATTATACTTATCAGAATAAAAAACGTACTTGTTTGCAGTGCCGCAGCAATCTAAGAAAAACGAGCAAAACCCATAGGTTATAGTAAAACCTACAATTACTTGGACGCTCTAAAGAGGCGAGGATACAATCCTCGCCAGCGGCGGTGGGGCGTTGTTCACTGACTAACTGTCCACATATTTTTGGATTTTACTATAAAAAATGTTTGAAGATATTCTTTCAGCGACGATTCGCGGGGCAACTCCACTTCTACTTGCCGCATTAGGCGAGGTCATCTCACAGCGTGCTGGTGTGCTTAACATCGGTATTGAAGGGATGATGCTCACTGGCGCGTTTTTCGGGATGGTAGGCTCCTTCTACACGGCAGAATTCGCCATGATTGCACCGTGGTTCGGGCTTTTAATGGCAGGTCTCAGTGGACTTATCGCTGCTGCGTTGTTTGCCCTGTGTGCAATAAGACTGCGGGGGGATCAGGTTATCATCGGCACGGCGATGACGCTCTTAGCATTGGGCTTGACAGAGGTCGTCTATCAACGACTCTTTGGCATAACGGGGATCGCACAGGGCGTGCCAGCGTTTCAGCGGATTGACATTCCGCTACTCTCCCAAATTCCTTTCTTGGGACGGGCACTGTTTTCGCACAATATTCTCGTTTTCATCACGTTCCTGCTGGTGCCGTGTGTCTATTTTTTCCTCTACCATACGCAACAGGGACTCCGTGTCCGTGCCTGTGGCGAGCATCCGAGAGCGATTGCCGCTGCTGGTGCGAATGTTCTCCGTTTGAGGACAATGTGTCTGCTATTCGCGGGCGCGATGGCAGGGATGGCTGGCGGTTATCTTTCCCTCGCCGATGTCCCCTATTTTACACCCGGCATGACGGTCGGACGCGGGTTCATTGCTTTGGCGATCGTTATCTTTGGGAAATGGCATCCCGTGAAGGCGTGTGGTGCCGCCCTGCTTTTTGGGCTCGGTTCGGCACTCGATGCGCGATTCCAAGCGTTGGGTTGGGGGGTTCCTTATCAGGTATTTTTAATGTTGCCTTATGTGCTCTGTTTAGCGGTGTTGGCAGGGTTTGTCGGGCGCGCCGAAGCACCCTTCGCGTTGGGGAAACCGTATGGAGCGTCGGATTAATTTTTCGTGTATGCGGCTATGTCCGTACGGTTGCCTGACAGAGATCAAGGACCTTGTAGGTGATATGCTACTTCCGCTAAAAGGTACTACCCAAGCGAATGTGAAAGGCTCTGTCCGGATCTAAGGCACCCGGTGTGGACACGAGTGGGATGGCATAATCTATTCCAGCTGTGAGGGCACCGAGGTCCAAATAGAGTCCGGCACCGACAGAGGAGGGTAGCACTGCTGTTGTATTGATATCTTCCAATGAATCCCAGACGTTGCCAGTATCAAAAAAGAACGCACCGCGAACTATCCAATAGATTGGGAAGCGTAGTTCTGTGTTAAAGATGAATTGCACATCGCCGCGATGGATCCCTGTGCTATCTTCAGGACCGAGAGAGCGCTCTGCATAACCTCGAACCGTTGTCCCGCCACCTGCCCAAAACCGCTCAAAGGAAATCAATTCTGCGCGACGGTTTGAGCGAAATCCGGTCGTGATACCGAATCGGACAGCGGTTGCTAACACAAGTCCACCAATGAGTTCTTGGTAATATCGGGTATCTGTCGTCGTCTTGATAAAACTGGTTTCGCCTTGCAAGGGGCCACCGGCGTATTCAAGCGTCAGTGCGTTCAGCATGCCACCTGTAGAATTCAAATAACGCACGCGGTTGTCATAGGTCCAGGAAAGTTGAACACTACTCACGGTTGTCTTGAACGGATTTTGTTCTTCGTAGGGGCGGGGTAGCCCTGCCCCTACAACAGGTGTTTCTGGCATCGGTGGGACCGGTTGGTTCAAGTCACGGTAGCTATATCTTAGATCGAGGCGGTGCGATTCAGACAAGTCTCTGCTGAGGATGAACCTTCCTTGAAGTGCGCGGACGTTATCGTCCACCTCTAACTTCTTGGCTAATACCTGTAGACTTCCTCGCGTCCGTCCAATCAACCACGGTTCGGTGAGCGTTGCATCAAAGAGATAACCTAACTCGTCTCGCCATCCCAATCTACTGCGCACACGTCCTCGGATGTTCCGCTTAAAGAGAAAGTTGCTGTCCGTTAACGCCAATGTTCCGCGGAAACCCTCTGCGAAACTGTAACCACTGCTCACACTGTAGGTCCTTGGTTTCTGTTTTTCGACCGTTATTAAAATATCGTTGATTTTCCTGAGACGGAGGTTAGCGGAATCTGCAACCTTGGATGATTGCGGTGTCCTGATGCTACGGGTAACCTGTGAGAAGCGTTCATTTTGGACGCTGCGAAAAATCCCTAAGCTATAGAGATTTTGCAAGACACTACTTAACTTCTCTGATGTCCAAAGAGTTCCCTCAAGGTGAGTAATTTCCCGTTCAAGCACGTGTTGTTTCACAACATCCGTGTCCCCCACAAAATAGAATTTACCGAACACTACCTGTTCACTCTCCTGATCCACAGTGAGATGCAGTACCCCGTGCTCATAAACCTCAAGATGTGTCGCTTCCTGTTTAAGTGTATACCGTGGGTTACCTTCGATGTCTTGGAGACTCCAACGGTTGCCGATATAGGTGGCTATGTAAACGCCCGTAAGTGTAAGGTTATGTCTCTCAAATTCCGTTCGGATTTCTGGAGGGAGTTTACCTTTCTCAAGCGGCGCCGAGAAATTACCCGTTACTCGAAAAACTGGATCTTCCGTTTCTGATATATACGAGTTACTAACCACTGCATCAATGTATCCGAGTTCGTGATAGGCTTTTAAGATTGCGTCGCCGTAGGCTTTCCGCGCAAGCGAGGCATTCGGCTGCGGGAAGGGGAGTTCACTCTGCAAACGTGCCAAAAGCGTCGCGGTATCTAACGCGTTGTTCCCGCTGATGTCGCATCGGTGAATCATCTCTTTATGTTCTTCAATTATTGTGACGTGTATCACAGCTTCGCCAATACGCCGGTTGTTTGGATTTTTCTTATCGAGCGTTGTCTTAATGACTGCCTGCGGGTAACCGGCTTTTCCGTATAAAATTTTGAGCCGATGTATATCTGTATCGAGTTCTGGTTCATAAAAAAAGCGTCTCTGTTCTCGTTGAAATAACAATCTTACGATGTCCGCTTGTAGGTTTCGCAGGAATCCGCCTATGGGTTTCATTGTCATCTCTCGCTTGAGTTTTGCGTCCGAAAACGCCCGGTTCCCGGAGAAAGTGACACCCTTAACGACATAACGCGTCCCTGGGTTAATCGTAAGTCGAACACTGGATGCATCCAGTGTCTCCTCATCTACGGTGGTATCATGGTAGCCTTCGGCTTTGAAATAAGAGTTTATCCGGCGTTCCCACATAGAAGCGGAGGCTGTGTTTATTAGCGAAACTATGTCTTCTCTGAACGCATCTTGGAGCGATAGAGGGAGTTCTCCGACAAAATTAAACTGAACCTGCTTGCCTTCATTGATGTGAAATTGTAACACACCGGTTTCAGGGACAAAGGTTGGGACGATGGTGACGGTGGGATGGTTGTTTTTACGGTAAAGTTCTAACATGGCTGCTACATCGGTATCCACGGCAGATTTGTTGTAAATCGGAGAGAGTCGGCTAAAGTTACAGGCTGCTTTAAGTTCATTCGTTGAGATAGTGGCATTGCCCTTAATTTGCAATATTTTGATGACTGAAGGATCTCCCACGGTTATTTGGTAGGTTAACGTGCCAGTTTCGGTGAGTGCATCGGGGACTATGACTTTAGCGTCGAAATACCCGTACGCTTGACAGACCCTTTTAATGCGCTGCGCATCGGTTTTAGCGATTGTAGGTACATACTTTCCTCCCTGCTTTGACCGCATCGTATTCTCGATGGCGGTCTTGACTTCGTTTTCAGGGATGCCGGAGAGCACAATTTGCTCAATGCGCGCGAAAGGAGTCAGTTGGTAGGTTAAAACAATGCCATCGGGAGTGTCCTGCGAGTATACCTGAATTTGGGAATATTGCTGTATCGCGTAGAGTTCTTTGATGCTCTGTCGAATGACATACTGAGACAGTAGTAGGTCGCCAGCATATACGACTGTCTGGTTTCTAAGTATATTGAGTTGTTCTGTGGTTTCTTCCGCAGGGGTTGTGCCAATGTAGTACTCTATCTTTGCAATCTGTTTCTGATTGGATGTCTCACTTTGCGAAATAGCCGTTTCCTCTGTCTTCTTTCTATCGCGTGAGAGTTCCACTGATTCCTGCGCTTCTACAGATTGGAGAAAAAAGCAGCAGGGCAATAAAATAGCAATCAGCAAAATAGCGGTCAGCAGTCGGCAGTCAGCGGTCAGCAAAGAGATTTCTCTGTAACAATCTACCTCAACTTGGAGTCCTCCAACGCGCTGTGAATTGTTACAAACCCACCTCTTCACTGATTGCTGACGGCTGATGGCTGATAGCCAATTTGCTGATGGCTGGCGGCTATTAAAAACGTCCCTTGAATTCAATGTCAATCCCATGTTCCCTTTTTTCGTTCGTTTCAATTTTAATGGATACATTTTTCCCAAGTGGGTACTCTGCACTGATATATCGCGCATCTTCATCAAGCGGGCGATGGAAACTGAACGTGAACCCACCGAGTGCGCCTGAGAGCGCAGCGTTGCGTAAGAGGAAATCTATAATATCGTCATGTGAGAGGACTTCCGTGGTCGTTTCAGGGGGCGCGCTCAGGATGAAGTTGGGATTGCTTAGAGTGCCAGTAACGGAGGCATACACCTGAATATCCACAGTGCTCTCGTCTCTCGGTAGCACGCCTCGAATGCGGTTCGGTGTACGGAGAAAAATAGTGAGTTCCGGATCAAAATCGACAGTGCTCTGGTTACGGATTGTAGATCCTTCAGTGAATTCAAAGGTCTGCGGAGGAATCCCAATTTTTCCTCTGAGCACCGAAACGTTTCCGCTGAAAACCGGCTGCCTAATTGGACCGAAGAGTTTGCCTAAGCAGGCGATTTCAATATCTGTGGGTCCTATGATAGATGAAAGCACACGGAAATTATCGGGGATGTTAATATCTATCCCATCGAGATGTAAATCACGTAGAATTGGGTAGTCCAATACAAGTTCCGTTTCCTTGACCGAAACCCCTGTGAGCCAATCCCGAACTATTTCCCAATTTTGTTGATAGTAGCCTCCGCTGATATGTACGCTCCCTGTTAGATGGGGACGAAGAAGTTCCCCGTGCAGACGAAATGAGGTGGAAGCGAGGTCAACCCGATACTGTCCTTGTTGTTCAAAAACTGTTGATGTGAGACCGGTGGACACGTTCAACGTCGGTGGTTTCTCCCAGATACGTCTATCCGGCGCGGCTGTGACGCTACCTGCAACTACAAATCTTCCATCGTTCAAGATGCCATCAAGCTGCTTAATAATCGCACCTGCTTCTGATAACTCAATTTTGCCTACTATCTCTTTAACATCAATACCAGCGTCTGGAAGTTGAAATCCAATATTGTTAAAAAGGATATTGCCGTTGGCTTCTGGAGCCTCCATCGACCCTGTCAGTTTGACATGAACCTGACTTGTGCCTGTCGCCGAGCTGAGTCCAGGAACCACAAACGGCAGCATGTCAAGGTCATCTAATATAATATCCAAGGTCCCACGCATTTGGGTCTGTTGGAGTTCCGTCCAAACTTTTTCTGGGGACTGTTGCAGTGCCGTCAGAAACGGTATTACTTCAAACTGGTAAGGCATCGTCCATGAGAAAGTCAACTGATTTTCACCAAACCTGACTTCAACGTACCGTTTCTCTGTAATTTCCCATTTCCCGTTCTGATATCGGATTCTCCATCGCAGGTCAATCGGGATGTCGTGTAGGTAGAGTTCGGCAGGTTCGTTTTCGTGCCGCCGCACGGTTATCTTTGGATTCTTGCTGGTACCGCTCATCTGTAAACTTCCAGAAAGCGCACCGGTAACCCGATACGGCGCGGGCCACGCCTCCGTTATCGCTGAAACATCAAAATTCTTGATCCGCAGTGCGCCGTCAAATTCCCCGTTCACCGACCATTTGCTTTCAGCATCAATACTAAGCGTTGTCTTAGCTGAAATGGTCTGTTCGTCCCCAAGTAAACCGTCAGGTTTTGTATCCTCGTCGGTAAAGGTCTGCTTGACTGAAAATTCGTCTTTATTTTCAAGTGTGAACATTTTAGTTAAAACCAAAGTTCCATCACTGAGAACTATCGGAGTCGGTCGCGGATCTTGGAGGTCATAATACCGATCCATTGCCTTGAAAGCGAGGCGGACGTTATCAATTGATAAGTTCGCATTTGAAACAGCCACGAGGTCGGCGAGTGAGGGAACCTCTCGGACTTGCGGAAATGGTGTCCTTTCTCCAGTCGCTAAGAAACTGTCGAATGGCACTGTTAATGTCCGCAGTGTCGTCGTTATATGCCCCTCTACCTCTTCTAACATGTCTGGCGGTAAGGCATGACGTACAGTTGAACCGAGTGGGAATCGTTCTAATCTCAACCCTCGTAATATCAAGTATTCTGGCGTTAAACCATCTAATACTATCTGTCCCTGTTCAAGTCTACAGTCGCCATCCCCTATGTCAAATCGGAACTCTGTGAAATCAATCAGGTCTTCCCGCATACTGAGTTGCATCTGCATATTCTGAAGAGGCTCGTGAAAGTCCTTGAGACGCAGTTGCAACGCCTCAACAAACACGTTTCCCACCGCATACGGAGATTGACTTGTGCCTTGTATTCCCAAGTCTATGTCAACAGTGCCATCCGCCTCTGAAAAGACGGTCTCAATCCCTGGGAAAAAATTGAGAGGCAGTTCGCTACCTCGAAGACGTACATCGATGGGTGCCGCGATAAACCGATCGGATATATCCATCGCCTCAAATGTCAGATTAAACGGAATAACACCCGCAAGGGTTAACGTCCGTTCACGGTTTTTGAGTTCTATTCCGGTGATGTTTATGCGTTTATCTTGGTACTGGATTTTGCCTGCCCATTCCTTTTCATTGAGCGTGCCGTGCCAGTCTGCTGTGATTTCAGGGGAGGTGATGGTGCCTGCAATGTTGAGTTCCATCGCTGCTGTTATAGTCGGTGATGTGAGTTGTAACGGAATGTGCACGGCAAGGGGTTCTGCCTCCTCAGCGGTTCCCCCCGGATCAGATCTAAATCGGAGCGGTGCGCTGTTAGTGAGACGGAAATCGTAGCTATCAAGTTCCAGTTCGTTTATTTCACCAATTACTGTAATCTGCTGTGGGTCTAAACCTGTACCGCTAAGTTTAACGTATCCTGAAGCGAAACCATAGTCCCCAATTTCTACTTGTGACGCTGACACATCAATTTCAAAACAATTATCAGTTTTCAGTTGTCGGTTATCGGTTAAAGAGGTTTCTGATGAACCAGAGTTTTCTTGCTGACTGCTATTTCGGCGTGAGAACACGGCTTTTCCTTGGGCACGGTAGGAACCATCGCCCATCTGTCCGTTCGCCTCCGCCCTTTGAACACGTATGAATTCTGAATCGAAGTGGATATCTACACGAAGTCTCTCCAGCGTAATAGAGGGGATATAAGAGGCAAAGCGAATCGGACGCTGTAAGGCTGTTTCAGCGTATAGTAGTGCAAGAGGCTCAGCGAGCGTGCCACCAATCTCTATTGAAGCCTCTAAAATTCCAGTTATTCCGTTACCGGAGCCAAGGTTATCGATAGCCTCCATCGGAGACCAGGTGGCGAGATCCAAGGCAATCGTATCGACGCGGAGGTGTAACTCTGAATTGTTGACTTCTTCGGGTTGAACATCAATGTACCCTTCCAAATTCATGTCGTTACCGAAGAGTTTGAAAGCACAACCCTCAAAACGCAGCGTCTCCTCCTGATATGTTATTGCACCACCCGCATCGGCGATGTTAATATCACCTGCTTCTGTTTCTAATGTTAGCGTCGGGATTGCCCATTCTAACTGAACATTGGGTTGGGTAGGTGTTCCTGTCGCTTTCAAGTCATAACGGACGGCACCGGTTTGCAGCATACCAAGCGGAAGTCCCAATGCGTCTCCAAACGGTGGCAGCGCAAACCCGTCAGATACAGCGTGCAGATTCATCGTCTCACTTTTTGCATCCAAGGTTCCTGTCAATTCAAGAAAGGGGTTATTTAATGATTCGCTAGGCGTTAAATCAAGCGATTGGTCTAACAACGGTTTTTTATCATCCCCCGCCTGCGCCGTTGTTGCAGGCTGACGTTTTTTTATTGATTCGGATATCTTTAAGGAGAGGGAATTGATTGTCCATTTGTCATCTTTGAGATGCAAGCGGATTGGTTCAGCATTTGTAAACGCAATTTCCTGCGTTGCGGTGGGCTCATAGCGGAGTTGGGAGGTCCTGACAAGAATATCCACATCGTACGGATAAACCTGCGTATTGGCTTTCAGCAATCGGTTTTCAGAAAGAGAACCTCTTTCCTGACCGCTGACGGCTGACGGCTGATGGCTATTGCTCGTGGCTATGTTCTCGGCGGGTGGCACAAGATCTGCCACCGTCCCGCTTATTGACGCACTCCCGCCAGCGGTCCCCGTAACCGCCTCAAGCATTGGGTGTAGTATGGGCAGGATCGGTGTAATATCAAATGTCTCACTCTCCGCTGTGAATTGGTAGGGGTTCCCCGTAGCCATGCTGACGTAACCCTGAATCTGACTTGTTCCGTCAAACCCGTGTCCATGAAAGTCGAAGAAATTGGCGAAGATGTCAGGTTCACCGGTGGTGTTTTTTCGTTCTACGAGTTTGCCGAGTAGGTAGACATCACCGAGCGGATATTTCGTGTCGCGTTCATTGTGCAAGAAGGTTACGTCTGAAAAATCGAGTTCAACCCGCCAGCTGACCTGAGGGGCGGCACTTGCCGGTTTTTTGAGCGTTCCAACAACCCGAACATCGAATCGTCCTTCAAAGGGGAAATCGCGGAGGTTTGCCGCCTTCGCAATTTCTTCTAAGTGGACAGGTGCGTCGCTTTCGAGGAGGAGGTCATAGTCACCCTTGGAGGTTACTGCGATATTGAGTGTAACCTGCTGCTCGCGGGTAGTTATCTTGAAGTCTGGCACTACGAGATTGTAATCCTCAATTTCCAAACGGAGCGTCAGCGGATCCAAATGGATACCCCATGCCACGCCTTTGGTAACACTGAAGTTGGCACTGCCATCCAAATTGATGAGCGTTCCATCCACTTTGAGTTCGCCTCTGATTTCACCGTCTACAGGATATTTGGCACCTAACAGGAGTCTCGGGTAATGTTGGACGTAGATAGGATCGGCAACGACGCTGAAATTTGCCGGGAATCCGTCTTTAACCTCCACAGTACCGGTAATTGTGGTCCGGCTATAGACATGGCTCTCCGCTGGAGAGCTTAAAAGGAATTCTTTTGTAGGAGGGGTTTGTAACCCCGATACGGCTATGGTGTTTTTCGTCATCAAGCCGTTTTCGATGAATACGCGACCCTCTTGATAGCGAAAATCACCCGCTAAAACACCGATCGGAATGTCGTTGAAGGTCGCATTCGGGATCTCCATAAACCCCGTCAATGTACCGTCCGATAACTTTGCAGACAATTCCGCTGTGCCGCCGATATCCGTACTGTTGGCAATTTCCATCAGGTCATCGAAATTAATGTCCGTCGCGTGAATCTCCAAAGCGTCTTGTCGTTCCAAGGGGAAGGGACCTGTGATATTAATCTCGGTTTCATCTAAGTTCCCGTCTATATTTAATTTACCCGCTGCTATTGTGCAATTGAACGTTGAATCGTTAAGTTCCACTTCATCGAGGGTTGTCTCTGTCAGCACTATCTTGCTGCCGAGGTCAAGGCTTGAGGTGTCTGTACTATTTCCGCTGAATGCTCCGCTGCTTGAGAGAAGTCCTGTGCTGTCTACAAGGTTTTCTGGTATTTGGACGAACATTGACAGCAGGGGAATCAGTTGTATTTTTGTGGCATCCCATTTTCCACGGTAGCGCATCGGATGGAGCGTTAGTTGTTGAAGTTGTGTTAACGGATTGCCTTCCAACGCGTTTTCTGACGTGATGCTACCATCACCGACCACGGTGCCGTCGGCGACTTGGATACTGAGTTTTTTTAATGTGAGTATTGGGAAGGGCTCAGAATTAAAATCCGAGTCAACATGTAGTGCTGTCAACGCTATTTTGGGGCTGTTTTCCGCGAGAACGACGGAGAACGTTGGCATTTCTACAGAGAGTGTGCCTGCTAAAGCGGAATCCGCACCGTCCATTGTCAGCGTTGCGTCTACAATGCCTTCAAGTTCGATGTCTTCGCCGAAGAACGGTGCTACATCTGCAACATCTAATAGCAAATTGAGCGTGCTGTTCCAAGAGACGGGGGTTTCTCCGTGGTTAAATTCACCTGTGACTGTCAAATTTGAATTGCCAAATTTCAGTTGGAGTTTATCTAATTTACTACCGCTCGCTAAGATCTGAAAATCGGCATCAAAGTTATCAATCGCAGTCTCGGCACCGTTGAACTTGAAACTACCACTTTTAATTTTAAACGTTCCGTCATGCTTCCATGTGCTAAGAGGTCCATTTACATCAATAGAAACGCCTTCGATTCTTATGTCGAGATTCCGCTGTGTATCGGTGTAGTCGATTGTTCCGTCAGTAAATTGGAACAATTCGATGGCAAAACCGAATTGTGGCGTGTTTTCACGAGACTTGTTCTCTTGGAAAATATTGGACAGATTGAGTTCATCAAGGTCAGGCTTCGCATGGAGTTGCGGCTTGTCCACACTTAGTTCCTTCACCTCAAATTTGCGAGTTAGCAACCCCAGCAGATTATATTTGAGTACAACCTGCCCTGTGGAAATTACAGGTTTACTTTCCTTGGAAATCTCAACGCTTTTAACATTGATGCTTCCTAAGATGTTACCCTTTATGTCGCCAATGCTTGCCGTGTAGTCATCCGTTATCCGATTTTTGAGTTCAATCTCAAGCCGTCCCTCTACCCAATCCAGAAAGGTCCTTGATTGGATAAAGAAAAAAGTCCCGCATAAGCCGACAACGAGGAATATCCCGACGAAAATAGATATTTTTTGGAATCTTTTTCGCATCTTTTTAATTTTCCTTGCGGTTAAGGCACGTGGCTTTGGACTTTCACGGTTTTTCCTCAAGTTCCAGTCTGCCCGCATGAAGATTAAGAATTTAATCGGGTAATTTTTACCGATGCCCGGTGCGGTTAGGAAACCGCACCTACCGGGCCTGGGGGAACATAGAATTACCCAAATATTTTATTAAACTTCATCTGGGCAGACTTTAGTTTTCTCACTTATTTTAAGATTTTTAGTTATTCCGTCGGAGGAATGGCGGTCAGCAGTCAGAAGAATAATTGTCACTAACAAGAACCGTCAGAACTATCGCAATCCCCTTTAACTGATAACTACTCCTCAAAAGATTCATGTGCAGTTTCTACAACCTCAACAGTCGTTTGTTGGAGTTGACAGGAATCCATGTGCTCACCATCGACCGTCAGCCAAAGCAGGTACTCAATATTTCCAATGTCCTTGTGAACTGGCGAATGGGTCAGACCCCTCACTGTGGCTCCGAGTTTTTCCGTGACGAAAGTGCTAAGATTATCTATCGTCTGGATGTGTACCTGTTTGTCAGACACGATTCCACCTTTTTTCACATGGGCTTTGCCGGCTTCAAATTGCGGTTTGAGCAGTGCGATGATGTCATAATGGCTATCGGCTGACGGCTGGCTACTATTTTGCTGTGTTATAAGTTTGATGACACTCGGCAGTACCGTCCTCAAAGAGATAAAGGAGACATCGATCACAGCGATGGAGGCACAGTCTTCCGTGTCATTCAACACCGATGTTTTTAGAAGTGCTGGCGTTAGGTGTCGGATGTTCGTTTTCTCAATCGGTTGCACCTGTGGATGCGTCCGAAGTTTCCACGCCAGTTGTCCGTAACCGACATCAATGGCATAGACGAATTTCGCTCCGTGCTGGAGGAGGCAGTCTGTGAACCCGCCTGTTGACGCGCCGACATCAAGCGCGACACGATTTTGAACGTTTATATCAAAGGCGCGTAACGCCTTTTCTAACTTGAACCCGCCTCGGCTCACATATTTTTGTTGTTGCTGCACGACCACCTTGGCATCGGAGGGAATGCGCTGCCCCGGCTTAATTCTGGAGTTTCCGTTAACAGTCACCGCACCCGCAAGAATGAGCCGTTTCGCCTGTTCCCGACTCTCTACCAAGTCGTGCTCTACCAGAAAGGTATCTATCCGTTGCATTTTTTATTTCTTTAATGATCGGGTTTTCGTCAAGGTCGCAGCGTTTCTGTTTACTGTTGCGGTCAGAAGATGAGCTGATCCCTATCTTACTGACGACTGATAACTATTGCAGCATTGCCTGTGCCGTGCGGACAACCGCATCGGCATCGCACTGACATAAGGCATAGAGTTGCTGGATATCACCGTGCTCAATAAATTCATCTGGAATACCGAGGTTTGTGATCTGCACGTCTTTGATACCTGCTGCGGCAAGTGCCTCCAAAACTGCGCTACCGAAACCGCCCATTATCACGCCATCCTCAATCGTAATTACCTTACCGATCCGTTCCGCAAGCGGTAGGATTGTCGCGGTGTCCAGCGGCTTGACAAACCGTGCGTTAATAACCGCCGCTGAGATTCCAGAATCGGCTAACGTTTGCGCAGCTTCGAGCGCGGGATAGACGCGGTTGCCGATGGCAATCACGAGCACATCCTCGCCCTCTCTAACGATTTCACTTTTTCCAATCGGTAGTGCCTGCGGTTCCGCGGCTATTTTCACACCGATGCCAGTGCCGCGCGGGTAACGGAACGCAATGGGACCCTCTTGATACGCCACAGCTGTCTTCACCATAGACTGTAGTTCGTTCTCATCTTTGGGTGCCATGACGACCATGTTTGGAATAGAGCGGAGGAATGCCAAATCGAAAACGCCGTGATGCGTTGGACCATCCGCTCCCACAAGCCCGCCTCTGTCCAATGCGAAAATAACCGGAAGGTTTTGAATACAGACATCGTGTAACACTTGGTCGTAACTTCGCTGGAGGAAAGTAGAATAGATGGCGGCAACGGGACGCATTCCTTGAGCGGCAAGCCCACCGGCGAACGTAACGGCACACTGTTCTGCCAAACCGATGTCGAAGCATCGGCTCGGAAATGCGCTTGCAAACTTATCAAGCCCTGTACCACCGAGCATCGCTGCCGTCACACCGACGATTCTCGCATCGCGTTTCGCTAATTCAATCAACGTTCGGCTGAATACTTCCGTATAGGCGGGTGTTTCAGGTTTCGGTTTGGTTGTCTTTCCTGTTTTCAGATTGAAGGGACCACTGACACTATAGAACCCGACTGGATCTTCTTCTGCTGGTGTGTAGCCGCGCCCCTTTTCGGTTACGACATGCAGTAGAATAGGACCGGTGAGACTGCGGATGCCGGTCAAAACCGGTATCAATGCCTCTAAATCGTTTCCGTCGAGGGGACCGAAGTAGCGGAATCCGAATTCCTCAAACAGAGTGCCCGGTTTCAATGATGCCTCAATCTTCCTGGCTATCTGCTTGGCATCTTCTGAAATCATATTAATCAACCCCTTCGCACCAGAGCGGAGGAAGTTGTACTGTGGTGAACTCGTGAGTTTGTGAAAATGTTTTGAAAACGCGCCGACAGTCGCTGAAATGGACATGTTATTGTCGTTGAGAATGACGGTCATATCGTTTCTGAAGTCACCGGCGGCATTCAACGCTTCAAATGCCATTCCGCCTGTTAATCCACCATCTCCGATGACAGCGACGACTTTGTAATGCTCATTGATGAGGTCTCTGGCAGTTGCGATACCTAATGCCGCGGCGATAGAAGTACTGGAGTGTCCCGCACCAAAGACATCATATTCACTCTCGGCTCTGCTGAGGAACCCGCTGATACCACCTCTTTGTCGCAGCGTTGGGAACGATTCCCGCCTTCCGGTGAGCAGTTTATGCGGATACGCCTGATGACCGATGTCCCAGATGACTTTGTCGCGCGGTGTATCATACACTTTGTGCAATGCTATTGCAAGTTCGATCGTCCCGAAGTTCGGTGCAAAATGTCCTGGATGTTCAGAGAGCACTGCCAATAGATAGGCGCGCATCTCATCAGCGAGTGCTTTCAGTTCGTCGATCTCAAGATTTTTCAAGTCTGCGGGGTTGTTAATTTTTTCTAAGAACATATTTTTAATTTACCTTGCGGTTCGGTTAGGGCGGTTTCATAAATAAAGTGCCGCTCCGTATATCCGCCCTCCGCTACGCTTACGGGCTACGCGGTTTGGACTGATGTTTATAAAGACTCTTTAACTGAAAACTGAAAGTGAGCGTAGCGAACGCTCTGATAACTACTAAAAATCTGTTTCGAGAACGTTTTCTACCCGCTGTTCGGCGTTTTCGAGCATCTTCCTACATGATGAGATTAAACCGATGCCTTCTTCAAAAAGCTTGAGGGAATCCTCGATCGGTAGTTCGTTACCTTCGTCGAGTTGTTCAACAATCTGTGTTAGTTTTTTGAGTTTTTCTTCAAATGTCATATTATCTCCATTGGTTAAGAAGTCACTATTATTGGAGAGTCTTCCTTCAATCATTTTCCTTGTTAATGGCTTGGTGTTTAGACGTGAGTTCCTCAACACGACATGCGAGATGTCCATTTGCGAGTTGAATCTCAACCGTATCGCCTATCGACACCTGTTCAGCCGAGGTGAGTACCGCTCCGTCTGTTTTCCGACTGATGCTATACCCTCGCTGCAATGTGGCTAACGGACTCAGTGCGTTTAAGCGTTGCGCGAGTGTGTGAAGATCGCGTTCGCCATCAGCGAGTTTCCGCCCTACAGCACTCCGACATGCAACGTCCAAAGTATCTACTATTTGGTGAAGTTGATAAATTGCCTCTTTTCGCCGTATCGGTGAGAGTCGTGTCTCAAAGTCTTGGAGGCGTGTTTCGTGCCTCTCTAAGCGAGTTCCTATTGCACTACGCAGCCTGACATCAAATCCATCAAGTTGTGCCAGAAGCTCATGTTGATCAGGGACGACATCTTCAACCGCCGCGGAAGGTGTCGATGACCGGTGATCCGCTACCTTATCAGAGATTGGGAAATCGCCTTCATGTCCGACTGCGGATACCACCGGTATTTTGGACGCGAAAATCGCCCGCGCGACAACCTCCTCGTTAAATGCCCAGAGATCCTCAAGCGAGCCGCCGCCCCGTCCGACTATTAAAACATCTATATCATCGCGCATATTCATCGTCCGAATCGCCCGCACTATGCTTGGTGCTGCACCATCACCTTGGACGAGTGTTGGGTGTAGCACGATTTCAGCCAAGCGATACCTTTCATGCAATCGCCGTCGAATGTCTCGGATAGCTTCACCGCTTGCTGACGTAACGACACCGATTTTTTTGGGGAATTTCGGCAAGGGTTTTTTATGTGCAGAATCAAACAAACCCTCTGCCTCAAGCCTCCCGTTCAATTCCTCAAAAGCCCTTTGCAACGCACCAATCCCAAGCGGTTCTACTGTGTCAATTGTAATCTGATATTTACCATGGGGGCCATAGACTCCAATCTTTCCTTGTGCAAGTATTTCTTCGCCATCACGTGGCAAAAACCGAAGGCGGTTGGCATTGCTCTCGGGAAGGAAACAACTGATTTGGCTCTTCTCATCCTTGAGTGTGAAATAGATGTGTCCAGAACGAGGGCGACTACAATTTGATACCTGTCCACGCACATACACATTCTGAAAGGGTTGATGTTGCGCTATCAGGCGTTTCAGCAGATCTGTTATTTCACCGACACTGTGGACAGTTCTTGTTGCCATTGGTATTTCTAATTGCATAATAGTTTTCAGTTGTCAGTGCGAAAATCTGCTATGCAGATTTCCTTTCAGTTTTCAGTTAAGAGGGTATCGTTTAACAAAAACTTCTTTTAAGGGTTATCAGTTATCAAACTTCGGCTTTCAGTTATAGTAGATTCCGTAATTACTTATACATTCGTATTGTCACGCGAACTGTGAAGGTACTTGGCACAGGAAACCAACGGTCTCCTATGCTACAAGTGTGAACATATTCTCGGATTTTACTATAAGAGGGTGTCGTTCAACAAAAACCTCTTATAACTGACAACTGTTAACTGAAGACTGATAACTGACAACTAATTAATACTGATGCTGGAATGGCATGATGCTCACTGCCAGCCCTGTTTGTTCGTCAAGTTCTATCTCGGCACCACAAAGTTTGACGTTTCTTTTAGCGACGGTGAATCGGGTGGGCATCATCGTCAAAAACCGTTCAAGCGCATCGTCAGTTCTTGTGCCGATAACTGAGTCGTAGGGTCCGGTCATACCGGCATCTGTGATATAGGCGGTACCCTGTGGAAGGACGCGTGCGTCCGCTGTCTGAACGTGCGTATGCGTGCCGATCACCGCTCCTATCCTGCCGTCTGCGTGCCAGCCCATCGCAATTTTTTCAGAGGTTGCTTCTGCATGAAAGTCGAGGAGGATATAGGGTGTCACTGCTTTCACTTCAGGTAAAATCGAATTAAGAGCGTGAAACGGATTGGTGTAAGGACTCATGAAAATCTGTCCGGCGAGATTGATAACACCGAGTTGAGTCTGCCCGTCAGTGGATGCAACAATGGTTACGCCGCGTCCTGCGACATCGGTCGGATAATTCGCAGGGCGTATCAGTTGCGGTGTTGTATCTATAAAGCGAAAAATATCTTTATTATCCCAAACATGGTTCCCAGTTGTAATCGCGGAGACCCCAGATGCCAGAAGTTGGTCGACGATGTCAAACGTTAACCCTCTGCCACCCGCTGCGTTCTCTCCGTTTACAACGATGAAGTCGTATGTGTGCTGATGTTCTTCCAGAAACCGCGTTGTTGCGACTCTGCCCGGATTTCCAACTATATCTCCGATAAACAGTATTTTCATATTTTTAATGTTCCTTGCGGTTCGGTCAGGTCGGTTTCAAGTTTGACGTTCCTTTCCGTATATCCGCCCTCCATTTCATTACGGGCTATGCGCTCTTTAAACAAACCCGTAGCCTGCAACATCGGCGCAGGCGGATTTGAGGAACGCACTTCAAAGTCCAAACGCACCTCGTTACTCCGCAAGGTATAATTAAAATCCTTCTAACTCCGCAAGTGTAAAAACGGAGGCAAACGAACACCCGAGTGCATTAATCTTTGCCACACCGCCTGCCTGTCGATCAATGGCGGCTATAACGTGTTCCGCCGTGTATCCTTCCGCGCGGATCTGCTCAATGGACGTGCAAACCTGCCCCGCAGTCGTAATCACATCCTCTATGACAACGAGCTGACTGCCTCCTTTAGTGCCACCTTCTATGAGGTTGCACGTGCCGTATGTTTTCGCTTCCTTCCGGACATAGAAGCAGGGAAGTCCCGTTTGCAGTGAGAGTGCCGTTGCGAGCGGGATGCCACCTAATTCTAATCCTGCTAAACCGTCGCATTCGGATGGCAATAATGTCGCCATCTCTTCAGCAATCGCGGTGAGCAGCGTGGGATTGCTCTCGAACCGGTATTTGTCCCAATAGAAGTTGCTAATGTTCCCTGAGCGGAGTGTGAATTCTCCTGTGAGATATGAAACAGTGCGTATCTGTTTCGCGAGTTCTGCTTTTGTCATTCTTTTAATTATGTGCCTCTGAACATCGTTCCACTACGTTCCACGATGGTTTTCGGTTAAGTCTAACCGTCTCTGGGTTATGATGGGTAGTAGGGGTGGGTCTTGGATGCTCCTACCCCTTAAAAAACCGTACATATCCTCAGTCGCGTTGGAATTCACCAGTTAGTCTTTTAAAATACCTCTATATGCGCGGTATCCGTTCCCACCACTTCTCCGATAACAGCCGCCTCTGGGCAATCAGCGGCATGGAGTTCCGCTATCGCCGCGTCGGCGTTCTCGGCGGGAAGTGAGAATAGCAGACCGCCAGACGTTTCCGCCTCCATCAAAATATGCCGCATCGCGTCGCTATCGGTATGGAAGGTAACCTTATCTGCGAGGAATGTCATATTCGCAAGGTAGGCTTGCGTGTAGGTGTCCTGTGCAACGAGTGCGGGGGCATCGGCAAAGTATGGCACAGCACCGCTATCGATCTTTAGGCGGACATCGTTGCCTGCTGCCATTTCTGACGCATGCCCCAACAAACCGTAACCTGTGACATCTGTACACGCACTCGCACCGTACTTCAGCATTACTGACGCTGCGGATGCGTTGAGTCGGGTCATCGATTCGACGAGTTGTGGTAAGACAGCATCGCTGATTTTATCAAATTTCAGTCCTGTGGTGAGGATACCGATACCGAGATTTTTGGTAAGAATAAGCACTTCACCGGGACACGCACCGTAGTTTCTTACGAATTTCTCCGGATGCACAATACCCGTTACGGAGAGTCCATACATCAGCTCCGGGGCATCCACCGTATGTCCACCGACAAGTGCCGCACCCGCCTCAATAGCCTTTTCAGTGCCACCTTGGATAATGTCGCCGAGGATGGATAAATCCAAGTCAGCTTTGGGCCAGCAGGTGATGTTCAACGCCGTTTTCGGAGTGCCACCCATACTGTAGACATCACTCAGTGAGTTCGTTGCGGCGATCGCACCGAATGTATACGGATCATCGACGATAGGCGTGAAGTAGTCCACCGTGTTAACGAGCGCGAGTTCGTCAGAAATGCGGTAGATCCCAGCGTCATCGGAGGTTTCAGTGCCGACAAGCAGGTTCGGATCCGTGGATTTCGGGATTTTACCTAAAATGTGTGCAAGCTCACCCGGAGCGAGTTTTGATGCTCATCCTGCGCTTTTGACAGTCGCTGTGAGTCGGATTTTTTCTTGTGTCATAATTTCCTTATACAGTGATAGTTTTCAGTTGTCAGGAGAAATGGTTATCGGTCTTCGGTTGTCGGTTATCAGTGAAGATGTGCCTTTGCAACAATCTCCGTGAACTTGGAATATTCCAGGGAGAAGTGTATTGTTACAGAAAGCCTCTTAACCGAAAACTGCTAACTGTTAACTGACGACTCTTATTGCAAGTCCGACAAAACAGATTTCACGTATGCCACACTCCGCCCGTCTTGGTGGAACTGGTCGCCATCGCGTACACCTTCGATTGCCAGATACCCATCGTAGTTGACATCTAATAACGCCGCGATCGCGAAACGGTAGTCGATTTCACCGTCAGGCAATGGGGCTTGGACGTAGATAGCCGTTTCCAAATCAGGGATATGCACCCGATAGAGACTCTTGCAATGCCAATAGTTGACGTGGGACGCGAGCGCGGCGATCGCAGCTTCGCACGATTCCTCTGGAGTATCGTAAGTCCAATAGATGTTACCTAAATCGGGGTTCACACCGACGTTCGGCGCGTCGATTAATTCTAACAGATGGAGTGCCGACCAGCTGTTATCCGCAATCGAGTTTTGATGGATTTCTATGGAGATCTCTACACCTTGATCTGCGGCGATACCGGCGACTTCGCTCACTGCTTTTGCTGTACGCTCATAATCCACTGCGCTCGCAAGACGACTTGACCCTTGCGATACCGATGCGCCACGATACGTGCCTTTGCCATCCGGGTCGCGGGGTGGCGTGGTAACCGTGGAATTGACAACGCCCGCGCCGATATTCGCGGCAAAATTGACAGCGTTTATCATACTTTGCTTGTTGGCAGCGGCAACACGCGGATGCGCGGCACCACCCCCGCCACGAATTGCAACACACGGCATACCCGCATCTTCAAGCTCCGAACGGAACGTCGCGGCTTCAGCGTCAGGCAGGTTCATCGCGGGAAGTTCTATGCCATCGAATCCAATCTTTTTGGAGTGTTCCAAAAACCGTCGACGGTCTGTCGCATCGGTGGGTAATTCACCGCCGTTGTACGGGTACGATGCACATCGTCTAAAAGCGTACGCAATCTTCATTGAGTCTCTCCTTCAAATAGGTATACTACAGTCATATATTCCGCTGGCGAGGTTTCTAACCTCGCCTTTTCGCAGGTGGAACTTTAAGTAACTTACAAACCACCATCAAATAGATATGCTACAGCCTGCTGAAATTGTCGAAAGAGTTGAGGGTTTACAGCATCTATTGCTGTGGGAGTCTTCCGAACATCGTTGCTATCGGAGGGCTCTTGTTGAGGTGCGGTGTCCTTCCCATCGGGGTGGGTGTTTGCACCGCTGTCATGTTTAGATAGTTTAGCACGTTCTTCACTTTTTTGTAAAGCGGCATCTCGGTCGGCGATCGCACCGAGAATGCTGCGGTAATACCACGCCTGATCCTCGACACTACCGTGAAACCGATCCCATATCGTGTCACCGATGACATCGTATTCTGAGATAATCGTACGTAGGTTGTGAAGTTTGTCGGCGCATGTTACGATGCAGACCTCGGGACTGGCAGTTCGTAACGCTTCAATCCGTTCGGTTTTACGTGCGCGCCACCGCAATGCTTTGTTCTCTGAACACCCTTCGACAATGTCTGCGATAGAGTCGCCAAAGTGTTCTCGAATGAATTCGAGTGTCAGATCGGTGTCCTCGACTGTGTCGTGGAGGATACCCGCAATAATCATGGCTTCGGTGCATCCCGCTTCCATTAAAATGAGTCCGACGGCGTAAGGGTGTGTGATATAGGGCGTGCAAGTGCCTTTCCGATATTGCCCTTGATGGGCTTCAGCGGCGACTTCTATCGCTTCTTCGATCTGGTTTTTCCGGGTCCCGTTCTGCGTCATGCGTCGTGTCGCGACTCCAATTCGTGCATATAATTCCCTGGGCGTGCTGTTAGAAAATAGGAGACTTAAAGATTGTTAAATGATACACTATTTTCAGTGAACCCGTCAAGGTATTTTTTAGTTTTCAGTTATCAGTTAAGGGGTATCGTCTCACAAAGCCTCTTTCAAGCGACGACCGACAACCCTGTAGGAGGTCTCTTCGAATCTTTTTCGTTATCAGTGAAAAGGTTATCGTCTAATAGAAGCCTCTTTTAACTCTCACTGCGAGGCAAACTGATAACTAATAACTAACGCAAGTTGCCACCTATTTATAGACATAGTACCCCTACGGGGTGGGGAAAGTGCTTGAAAAACTGTGCTGAAACGTTCAAAACTTGTTAGTAACAACTCGGGTTAATAAATAATCATAGGAGCATTCTCCTCGAATATAGCGGACGGCTATCGGATTTCAGCAATTAGAGGTTGTTGCGTACATAACATGCGTACTGCCACAAGGTTCTCTTGCTGACTGCTGATTGCTGACTGCCATCTAAGGAAATATTATGACAACACTTGCTATCGCTGGAATCATGCACGAATCTAATACATTTAGCGATACCCCCACCGATGCCGCGGCGTTCTCGCAAACCCATGCCAGTAATATGATAAAGGTCTGGGGAGAAGCACATCACGAAATAAGTGGATTTATTCAAGGCGCGACACAGTACGATTATACGATTTATCCGACGCTCATGGCTGCTGCAATGCCAGCAGGACGCGTGACGGACGATGTGTTTGACCGACTCACCGAGATGTTAATCCAGCACCTCAAATCCGCACCGAAACATGAAGGACTCCTCCTCGCACTGCACGGCGCGATGGTCGTAGAGAGTTATCCGGACGGTGATGGCGAGGTCTTACAACGGCTTCGCGATGCATTCGGTCGTGACTTCCCGATTGTTGTCACGCTTGACCAGCACACGAACGTCTCCGAGCAGATGGTCGCCGAATCGACGGCACTCGTGATTTACAAGACAACGCCGCACATCGATCAACGCCAACGCGGACTACAGGCAGCAGAATTGATGATGCGGATACTCCGAGGAGAGGTTACACCCACGCAAGCACTCGCTAAACCACCGATGCTCCTCAATATCTTGTATCATGTCACCAGCGTACCGCCGATGGAGCCTATTCTCACAGCCGCGAAGCAGTTAGAAGAAGATCCCAATGTCCTCGCCGCGAACGTCGCGGTCGGCTATCCGTATGCCGATGTCTATGAAGCCGGTCCCGCCTTCGTCGTTGTCACTGATAACGACCCACAACTCGCTCAGACAGAAGCCGATCGGTTATCCGATATGTTATGGAGTGTCCGCGGACAACTCACGCTTGATCTACCCGATGCGGCGCAGGCAGTCGAACAAGCCATCCACTCTGAACAACATCCGGTTATTCTTGTTGAAATGGGGGATAATATCGGCGGTGGTTCACCCGGAGATAGCACCTTCATTTTAGCGGAGTTAGTGCGGCAGGGAGCATCCGGATTTGCCGTTGTCGTCTATGATCCAGAGGCTGTCCAAAGTTGCATTCAGGCGGGTGTCGGGGGGATGGTTTCCCTTGAAGTCGGCGGGAAAGCGGACAACCAACACGGCGACCCCGTCCCGATTCGCGGCAATGTCCGGCTCATCCACGACGGTCAGTACATAGAAACGCAACCTCGGCACGGCGGACAGAGATACCACAATCAAGGCTTGACGGCTGTGGTTGCAGTAGGGGATTCTTTGGTCGCGCTGACGAGTCGGCGACAAACACCGTTTAGTCTCCAGCAACTGTTGAGCCTCGGTATCGATCCGACGGAGATGCGGATGATCGTCGTCAAAGCCGCTGTCGCCTACCGCGCCGCCTACGAACCCATCGCAGGACAGATTATCGAGGTGGACACACCCGGATTGACTGCGGTGAACCCACTGCATTTTGAATATCACGATGTCCGGCGACCGCTTTTTCCGTTGGATGACTTGTAGGAGGGATCTCCGAATCCTTTACATCTGTATCTACCACTGTTTTCACTTGTCTGTTTTGCGCGATTTTGCTATAATCCATTCTCTGCAAAGGCTTTAACGACTCGATCCGTACATTGAAATATAGGGTTTTGGGTTGGAAATTTAGTTGTATTTTTGACATAGGAGGAAAATATGAAACTTAGAAGTCGAGTTAGCATTGCACTGGTTTGGTTAATTGTTTTCACTTTCGGATTACTGGTTACGAGTATCAGCCATACCGCTCCGCTTGATCTGAAGACTGTTGAACTCGCCTACCTCTTTGATGAAGGGAAAGGTAACGTTGCCAAAGATCTCTCTGGAAACAGTCGAGATGGGGATATATCTGGAGCGAAATATGTCAAAGGTGTGTTCGGGACGTGTCTGGATTACGATGGCAAAGATGACAATTTGGTTGTTACGGGCTACGCTGGCATTGGCGGCACGGATCCGAGAACGACGGTTTTCTGGTTTAAAGCCGGGGATACAAGAGAGCATTCATGGGTGAAATGGGGTCCGAATCTTACGGGAGAAAAATACTACGTCCGGGCACACCCGAGAGGTGCAGAATGCAACTTGAGAATTGAGGTTGCCGGCGGGCAAAATTACGGGGCTGACAACGTGTGTGATGAAGAGTGGCATCACATGGCGGTCGTCTTCCCCAAAGGGTCGGACGCTGTGAAGGACCATGATCTCTACGTTGACGGTAAACTTCAATCCAAGGAGGGTACCGATCAAGCGATGGACACGAATGATGAAGCACAAGAGGTTACCATGGGTGACTTTCTGGCGCACCACGAATTTATGTTCGGTCTTTTCGATGAGGTTGCAATCTTCAACGTGGATTTGACTGAAGATCAGGTCAATGCGATCCGAGAGAACGGATTGCAAGCGGCACTCGGTGTAGATCCACAAGGGAAATTAGCCACGAGTTGGGCGATGCTTAAGAAGTATTAATCCCACAAGTCAAGTCCCAATAGTTTTCGTCCCAAGGGTGTCAGTTCTGCGGGTCCATAATTTTTCGCTTCCCAGCCTCGCGGGTCACCGGGATAGGGACCTCGACCCAGTGCTCTGCGTTCCCGCCATAACGTAATGCGTTCTTGCCGTCGCTCCTCATCCATAGAATTGGGAACAGGATAGAAATTCATGTATTGCGCCAGTCGTGGTTTGTCAGAGGTATTGCGACCGTTGCCGTGTGGAAGTGCTTTATTCCAGATGAGCAATGAACCTGCCTTCGCAGACACTTGAATGAAGTGCTCCGGCGAAATTTCTGGCACCCACGGGTTTTCTTTGTCAATCAGCGACTTGTGCGCTCCGGGCCAGCAAACAAAAGACCGTTGTGTAGGACTTAACAAAACCTCAAGAATGTGGTAGAATCTATTAAAACTTATAAAACTCTACAATCTTCTCTTGATTTCTGCCGTGCTTTCTGCTTCGTCGTTTCGTGCCTCTCAACGAGGACTTACAGAAACTCCACAGGCGTTTTACTTCTCCTCGCAACTCGTGGCGAAGTGTTAAAGGTCATTAGAAAAATGGCAGTTTCAATCGCGAAAGCCGATTGAAACGAAACCTTTTGTTTTGCTTTTGCAAACAAAAGTGCCATTTTTCTACGCGGGACACAAGTTGATAGCAGCGTTCACGTCTCGGTCACATTCAAAACCACATTCGGAGCAATGATAGGTACGATCAGAAAGCAGCAAATCTGCTTTTTTATGTCCGCAGTTGCTACAGGTCTTGGAACTGGCAAAGAACATATCTGCTTCGTGTATCAGTATACCGCGTCTGTCTGCCTTGTATTTCAGCAGAGTCAGAAAGCGAGAGAGTGCTGAATCAGACAACGCCTTTGCTAACTTCCTATTTTTGAGCAGTCCGCTGATATTGAGTGTCTCTATACCGATAGCAGAGGCTTTACGGACAATCCTGATAGTTGCTTGGTGGTGTGTGTCCATGCGGATATTTCCAATACGGTCATGCACCTTTCCAAGCCTCTGCTTCGCTTTATACCAGTTTTGTGAGCGAAATACTTTACGCGATAGAGAGCGATTTACTCGTGCCAACTTCCGCTCATATCGCTTTAGAGGGCGTGGGTTGTCATACTTCGTGCCATCAGAGCAAGTTGCCAGTGTGTTGATACCTACGTCTATGCCGATCGGTTGCTTATCGTCAAACAGAGGCGGTTGGTGCTTGTAGTTATTTGAATCGCACCGAACCAGTACAGAAACGAACCAGCGGTCATTCTTACGTGAAACGACGACTTTGGTGATTTCGCCAGTATATCGGAGTTCCTCACGCATGCGAACCCACCCGATTTTGGGTAAGTCAATGCGTTTCTTATAGACTTTTACCGTGCCGGCTCCATTGTCTGCTTGGTAAGAACATTTACCACTTCGCTTTTTATGGACGGGGAATCGGTTTTGTCCTTTCTTCCAACGGGTCACAGCGTCCCCAAGGTCGCGTATTGCGTTCTTAGAGGCATTTTGCGATAAATCAGAAGACCACGGGAACTTATCACGCTTGGCTGCATTGAACTCCTTACGCAAGTCTTGTTCTGTTTGCCAGTTATCTTGGTCTAAGCCTACTTTAAAAGAAGACAAGGCAAAGTTGAACGCAACACGCCTATACCCACAATGCTGTGCCATGAGCGTAGATTGCTTGTTATTCGGATTGAGTTCTATCTTCTGGGTTCGTAGGAGTTCCAAATTGGAGTTCCAATTGACTTTTTTCTTCGGATACGATATTCTCTATTTCTTCTGCCATTTTCTTGGACTTCTGAGAACGTCGTCCGTAGAGTTTCGCACAAAATACAGTCATGATTTCCATTACGTCGCATGTGAGTTCTTCCTCAAAAGAAGGTTGCTCACCTTTATTAATAATAACAACTTCTATACCTTTGAGTTCACAGATACGGAAAACTATCTCTGCACCAAAACGGAGCAGTCTATCTTTGTGTGTAATGACTAAACGAGACATTTGACTCTGTGGATGCCATACCAATTCTGCCACCAAGTCGCTGATGACAAATCCTGATGCCATCTCCACGCCGCGCAGTGTACTGATGGCGACTGACATACTCCCACAGCTAAAGCAGTGGGTTCTTTTGTCCCCACCTGCTGTGCGGATTGTGGTATCAACAAGGGTTGCTTGCAATTGCGAGTCTTACACCCTTTCCTCCAAAGGTCGATGTCCCAACCTTGAGAATATTTATTGCAGCGTTGACATCGCGATCATGATGGATTTTACACGTATGGCAATACCAATCGCGAACGCTCAAATCTATGAACAAGTGCTTTTGTCCGCAAGAGTGGCAAATCGGTGTCGTCGGTTGCCAACGCCCGATCGTCTCAACTCGCTTGCCACGCTTTTTCGCTTGCCACCGCATCTTGAGCATGAACTCACCGAAAGCCAGATCGCAGACTTTACGTCCCCAAAGACGTTTCAGGTTCCGTTGAGGTTCAAATCCTCAAAGAAAGAAAAGTCAAACTTTCCGACGAGTTGCAAAGCGAGTTTCCAGTGGTGATCCTCGCGTTGTCTCTGAATCTTGCGGTGTGTCCGAGCAGAGTGTTTGCTAGCACGCTTGCGATTGTTACTGCCCCGCACCTTCTGCGACACCTCACGATTGGCTTGTTTTACCTTTTTGGCAGACTGCTTATAGAATCCAGGCGATTGGTATTTCGTGCCATCGGAACAAACGAGAAAGTCCTTGATGAAGGTTTCGGGGGTGTCCGCGTGTTTCTGTCGGTGTCGCCTCTGGTAAACAATGTGTTGCCGGTTTCCATGCCTCGTAAGCGAGAAAAAAGTCGTCTATTTCGCAGAAAAGTGCTATAATACTCATCAGAGAACTCCTTTTGGGTAAAGAAATGTGATAACTTCATTATACCAAAAGGGTTCTCTTTATAGAAAAAAATCTTGAATTATTTATCAAACTCACGTTTTACTATATAATTTCACAGTTTTCATAGCAAACCGAGAAATCAATGGGTTCTTCGAAAGGCTATAAACCCTGACTACGATTGGGTTTTAGACGATTTTCATCAAAGGTTGCTATGAAAGTTGCTATGAAAGTTGCTGTGAAAATTTCGTAAGTCAAAGGCGATCAGTTAGTAAACGTCGGGAATCGGAGTTCCCTCCTACAGTAAGAGTCGGGAATCGGAGTTCCCTCCTACAGGGTTGTCAGTTATCAGTAAGTATCGCGAGCATGGGGAAATCCGCAGGGAAATGCCCAAGCAAAACACTCGCTCCTATGGAAACGCAAGTCACCTATTTGACATAGCACCCCTACGGGGTGCGGTGGATCTGAATATGCCGTTTTCTATAGATATATCACCCCTACGGGGTGGGGAAATCGTCTGAAAACCCTTCTTGAAATGTCCCAAACTTCTTAGTAGCGTGAGTTTGACATAAGCGTATAGTTGGGAACCTGATCCATTCTCACACGGGCAGCGTTGGATTGTTGGGTTTCGCTATGTTTATTTCCATGAAGGTGTCATCAAAAAGTAGACTTTTCTTGGTAAACTGAAGGGTTCTTGGTCATTCATCGCTCTACCCAACCTACGGGGTCCCTTTCAATTTTTATTATCAAACTCACGTTATATTAGACTTTGCTCCTTTCCAATAAGGCGGACTTTCATCCCAAACCTAAAGGAGTGGGTTTTCAATCCGTGAACTTGATAATAGCAGATTTGGCAAGGAAAGTCAAACCATGACATGAACGGTTCCGCAACAAATGAATGTTTTATAGTAAGCCTATAATTACCGATACACCGTCGACTGGTATAAAATGGCGAGATTGGGAAACCTCGCCAGCGGTGCCCGTGTCGAGTGATGTCTATATGTTTTCAAACTTACTATGGTAAGTTAATCTATGGCTCATAGGAAAATCGTATGGATTGAACGTATTGTCCACAAATCGAGAACCTGGTATAGATACGGATAGACGCAAAATTTGATAAGCACGCCTACCAAGTGCTGGAACGCGGTTAATTATTAAGTTTGACATGTTCAAGATGCATGATTGTCATACTCACGAAGTTGAGAAAACCCGATAAGGGTAGTTGTGACAACGAAAAGCAGACAGATAGGCATCGTTATTGTAAAACGAAATTTTATTAAATGGGCAAGAAGTCCGCGTCTCAAGGTTTCTAAAAACATTGCACACTCCTTTGTGATAATCAAGTAGTAGACATAAGCCGTTATACTGTAACAGTCTTTTGTGCAATCGCGCTTACGAAGTAATTACCCGCGATTAGTGGTCTTTTGGATCCAGATGGACCCTTGTCATACCTACGAAGTTCAAGAAGTAGAACACGGCATCGTTTTTGGGTTCAATGAGATTATCTTCCGTGCGAGCCGCTAACTTTGCGTCTATTAACGTCTTCACGGCTTTCTCGATCTCACCGTTTGAGATGCCACAACCGTTTGCTAAATCTGTAACCGATTTCTTCTCCTCTACCAACTGTCTTAAAACAGCGACGACGGTCAGATTTGCAAAGATACTCGCGAGGTTCGCAATAGCGGCATCCGGGGTTCTCGATAGGAAATTGTCAATGCTGTCCGTCCAGAGTGAGAAACGATTTGATCTTTTTCCGGACGGGGTCCGGTAGGCACCCCCGTAACTCCACGCGATTGGACTTTCAGCATTATGGGGGAGCCGACATAATGTTGAAATGGCTTCTTTTTTTTCGGTGTCCAGAAAAGCGTCCGATTCATCCGCAATAACCCGAAGTTGCTCTTGCAAATCAACAATCTGACGCTGCATTTCTTCAAGGCTTGCTGTGTGCTTGCCTTCATCTTTCACTTCGTCTGTCATAATAGTTTCTCCTTTCAACTGGTGTTCGGAACGGTGTTCCTCTTCGGCTGTAATATCTAACGCCCCTTGAATCATAACTTCATACTTCTTTAGCCGTTGTCGTGCCCGGTGGAGGCGGCTCTTAACCGTATTTTCTGATACACCTAAAAACGTCCCGATTTCTGAAGATGTCATCTCTTCAAAGTAGTGGAGTGTGATAACCTCTCGATCGCTCTCCTTCAAATTCGTGAGCAGCTGTTTGACGAGGTCGCGTTGCGCCTCAGCAGTTGTTTGTACATGTTTTGCGGCGATATATCGGGAATACGCTTCTGTCTCTATTTCCGAGATGTGAGTTTCTTCCAACGATTGGATCTGTAGTCGATTCTTTCGGTGCCATGCGATACAGAGGTGATTTACAATTGCATGAAGCCATCTTGAAAACTGTGTCGGATCGTTCAGGGTTTCCAGTTTCTGATAGACCTGCAGGAAGGTTTCTTGCACAATATCTTCAGCGATCTGAAAATCCCCTATTTTCCGCCATGCAAGTGCGTGAACCTGTTTCTGGTACTTTCTAATCAAACTTGCAAAAGCAGTTTCATCACCGGCAAGAATGCGTTGGATCAACTCAATATCATCACTTTTCATCTGATGTCTCCAGAAGACGGTTTATATCAGGGAGCGTAACAATTTACACGTTTCGCGGGCAAGGACACTTACAAAGAGCCAAGGAATACCCTATCCGTTCACTTCACTATATAATGACGCGAATTAAGGGGGAATAGGTGCATAATTCTGGAAAGAAATGAATTTGGAGAAAAATATGTGTCTAAAGGACCTTCACCAGCGAAAGCAGGAAATGAAATCGCGAGCACAACTCGCTCCTACAGAAAAGGACGCTATTTGGAGGTCTGTGTAGTGGGACGATCTCGGTTTACTTAACGACCCTTCCATCAATGTGATGCGCCGCAACGTTGTGTCCACAGAGGCTTAGCACCGTTGGAAAGATATCAACGGATCGGATGTACTGTTCTGCAATTGGGTAATTCGTCGCAATTGGGATGTGCAGGTGTTCCGCAATCAATGCCCCGTGCGTCGCCCGATGTTCCGGGACTTCATAACGGGCACGTAAATCGTAACCGTTCTCGGCACTGAGAACAAGGTCGCCCGTCCGTTCACTGTTGAAAATCTGCCACAATTGGACGATTCCATCTGGATACGGCGTGTTGTAGGTTTCACGGAGTGCTTCCCGTGAGGATAGCTTCTCATAGTGAACGTCGTAGCCAAGTGGATCTGCTCCAGTGAACTGATAGGAGAAGCGCAGCGAGTCTGCGTATTTAGAAGTAGTATGTTCACGTTGTGAGTTTTCGTGGTCTGTATCCAGTGAGTGACAGAAGATTCTTCCCTGTCCGCCTCGGTTTTGGACGATGATGTCCCCGGTTTCGCTCTGCCCTGCGACGAATCCTAATCCTTCCAATTCAATTAGGGAACTGATAACCCCCATTTTGTGGAGATTCTCGAAAGGTGTCCGTTCGCCCCATCCCTTTCCACCCGAATTGTTTTTAAAATAGAGATGTGTCATCCCATTTCCTGATACCATGCTGGCAGATACGGCTCTCTGCCGCCAAATTTTTGGATAGTGCAAACACCGCCAACCTCCATCGTCTAAATGCTGTGGGACATCAATATGTGTATGTGTATCGGTCATCCCATGGTCGCTGGTAATTAGGATGAGGGTCTCTTGGAGGGTATTCGCCTTTTGCAAAGTATGAACAAGGTTTCCAATCGCGGTGTCTATCTCTCGGTAAGTCTGAAGCACTTGCGGGGATTGTATTTCTGTGAGGTGTGAAAAGGTATCGACTGCAGGGAAGAGGCACATCACGAATTTGTCGCCCGCTTCGACGGCTTTGTGTAGATGACGCGCTGCAATCTGATTGACGAATCGCCATCGATGCGAAAAATGTGCATAGGTATAGACGAGCGGTTTAATCCAGCCCGTCAGGTTTTTAGCAGAAGGACACCCGCGGGCAAGTGGGTTATAGATATTACTGACGGGTGAAAAGAAGTTAAACAGGGTCGGGAAGCCTGGGGGTAAATCGGCTTCAAAACGCAACCCGTCAAGTCCCATATAACTGCAGATGCCGGGACGTTTGAAACGGTGTGGGGTGTGGAAGTTCGATTTGGACATCCACCGAATGCCGGGTATATTCGCAGTGCCGGGATATAATCCCATAAAGAATGGGATAAAGGCGGGTCCCGTTGTTGACGGGAAGACGGAGACCGCTTTATTCAAGCTGCCGCGATCTACCACATGTTTCTTAATGTTCGGGAGGTCCCCGTTTTCAATCAACGCTTTGAAAATTTCATAGGGTGCCCCATCGATTAAAATAAAGATAAACCGTTTGAAATGTGATTCGGTTGATTCCATCGCTCCCCCTAAATATGTAGACGGTTATTGATAGATGTAGTATTTAGGTGAACTGGAACATCAATTGTCAAACCGGCGTAGAAACCCATTCTACGAATTTTTTTGTTGGCTATAAATTTTCCATAATGCTTCTGGGTTCTCGACAGAGAGACCAACGTTGCCACATTCTCCGCAGACGGTTGCTCTCAACACTTCTCTGTGAGCCTGCTTGAAAATCAAGGCATCCGGGTTACCCTGTACTTCGACCTCTAAGTCTTGTCCTACCCCTGCATCGTAGCGGTCCCGAATCCGTAAGCTGGTCATGATTTTCTCGGAGCCACACCTACCACACTTCATTGAAGCCATCTGGAGGGATCTCCTTATTCCGATATTCTGCTTTGGTTGGCTAACTTACACAAACTATTATACCCCAAATTTCAACCGATGTCAATCTTCTCATCGCGAAGTCACGAAACGCGAAGGGTGTGTAAATATTGTGTTAAAAGTTTGGATTGAAGGGGACCATCAGAGATATTTATAGAAATAAATAGACATTTTAAAGGGCGATAGACACCCCTCCTCGCTGGTGCGGTTTGATGAAGGTTAAGTATTTAAATCTGTAATCCCAATTTTCCCCAGACCCGGTAGGCGCGGTTTGTAACGGCGCCTGGCATTGTCAAGAAATTACCGAATTAATTTTCTAATATTCATGTAACTCCACCACATTGTCCAAGTAATCGTATATTCTAACGTGGGTTCGACATAAACGCGTAGGGAATCAACGCCGAATACGCGTATTGCCTCGTAGTGAGAGTCGTCGGGGTTGAACGGATTTTGCAAAAACATCACAAAGAAATGACTTCCAAGCGTCCTGAAACCTAAAATTACCAAAACACGAGTGAAACCCAACGCATTCTCATGCCAACAGCATTTGGGCTGTTGGGTTTCACTATACCTATCTATACAAATGGGTGATCGAAAATCGGCACTTGCCCTATAGATCGGCGGAGTCTTGGTTTTTACCGCCCTACCCAACCTACGACCACTTGTCCATTTTTATTATCAAACTCACGTTAAGGGAGCAAAGAATTGATAATTCACAAATCAAAATTTAATTTGACAATATAGGATATAATAATGTATGATAATTACGTGTAATCAAATTATCTATATTAATCACTAAATAAAATAAAGGAGATTCACAATGTCAGAATTCGATGGGAAACACGGAAGAAAAAAGCACCGTGAGAGACACCGGAGAGGAGAGCACAGAAGGGATAATGTCGTGATGGTCAGGGTTAATGAGGGAGATCTCAATCGGATCGACGAGCTCGTGGATTCCGGACAATTTAATAGTCGTTCCGAAGCGACAGCGTTCCTCATCAGTGAAGGCATCAAAGCCAAACAACAGATGTTCGAGAAGATGGCGGAAAAAATTTCTCAAATCCAGAACTTGAGAACTGAGCTTGGGGCGATGATTGCCGAAGACACAAAACCGTCCGAAACCGTTGCTCCGGAACCAGATAACGCCGGAGGCAGTTGATGCGAAAATTGACGATCCAGCTGGCAGTTTCTCCGGCTTCAGTTCTATTTTTTCTCGTCACGGCTCCAGATCGGGTACCCTGCACACGGTTTTTCTGTGAGAACAAAGGACTGATAATCCAGAAATGAAAATTTAATTTGACAATCTATCGTGTAAGATTGTATAATGATTACATGTAATTAAGTTATACCAAAGTTTAGTAAGTATTTAGAAACTACACGTTTAATCTGTGGAGGATTGATTTATGCGCGGATCGATGCGAGGTTTCGACAGCGGAAGGTCATCCCGGCGGAGGATGAGTTCTTATCAGGGAAAGCCCCGCTTCCCGAAGCTAGACCATGAACCACTGTCAACAACGGAAGATGTACCTGAACTCCTGAAAGAGTAGGCAGAAGCACTACTTGAAACGGGCGAAGAGATCAAGGTTTCTGTTTCGACGGATCTGCGTTTTGATGGGACCTATGGCAAGGATTGGCTGTTAATTACGAATAAACGGCTCATCGCTTTCAATCAGAATGGTGTTCTCGGGCACCACATGCGCGAGGTGCCGCTCTCATCCGTCGAAGATTTCGAAATCCTGGAGATGTACGGGAATAACATTCTCAAAGTGAGTACTACGGACAACGCTTTTGAACTATCGCGCTACTCAAAACGGTTAACCCCGAAATTCAGTCGTGCTGTCTCAGAGTTGGAAGGATTAGTTCCACAAACGGAAGCGAATTCAGACGGTAGACGTGGACGCGGTAGGCGAGGTGGAATGTCCTTGGGAGAGGATAAGGGACGCTGTAAGAAGTGTGGTCAGCTTATCCCGCGTCGGTCAGATGTCTGTATCAATTGCATGCAGAGTGGGAAACTCATCTTTCGACTCATGAAGTACGCCGTTCCGTTCTTGCATATCATCGTCCCGGCGTTCCTCATAATGATGGTAATCCGTCTTGTCGGGCTCTACCCGCAGATACTCAGCAGGGATCTGATTGACAGGATTCTGACACCGGTCGGCTATACTGTCACTACAGGATTGCCAATTCCGGAAACAGATTGGGGACACCTTCAAGGCGCGGTGAATTTTCTAAGCGGGTGGTTCGACAGCATGCCAGTCGGTGGGAGTTTCGGGCACCTGATAGGGATCGTTTTCCTCATGGCGAGTGTTCGCGTGTTTTCGATGTTAGCCTCGGCTATACGGGGATATATGATGGCGTGGGTAGGTCAAAATGTCACGAGACGGCTCCAGAACGAGACCTATGAACATCTAAACATGCTCTCCGTTGATTTTTTTCAGGAACGAGATACCGGAAACTTGATGTCGAGGATCACGCACGATGTATCACGGCTCCGGGATTTCATCGCGAGTGGGATACAAGAAATTGCGGGTGATTCTCTCACGATCATCTATATATGCGGGATCATGTTTTATTTCAATTGGAAACTTGCACTCTGGACCTTGATACCTATCCCGTGCCTTATCTTCTTCACAGTCTTTTTTGGAAAAAAGATGAGCAAGGTGTACCATGTTTTATGGAAACGGTATGCGAACATTAGCACAATTCTCGCGAGCACGATTCCAGGGGTTCGCGTTGTCAAGGCATTCGCCCGCGAACGCTACGAGATAAACCGGTTTAGCGATATGACACATCAGGTATTTACAGGTGAGATGAACGCTGCAAAACTTGGGACGCTTTATCGCCCGATTATGGAGTTTATTACCTATTCCGGTTCTATTTTGATTTGGTTAATCGGGGGATGGCAGATCTTCCAAAACGAGATAACCCTTGGCACGCTATTCATGTTTCAAAGTTATATGATGCAGTTTTTTAGACCTGTGTTTACCCTCTGTCAGATGAACGAAAGGTTTATCCGAGCAGGCACCTCCGCCGAGCGTGTGTTTGAAATTATGGATACACCCCCGAGCATTGCTGATAAAAGCGATGCGGTAGCCCTTAGAAATATCCGTGGTGCTGTTGAATTTAGGAATGTCTATTTCTCTTACGATGGCGAAAAAAATGCGCTCAATGGTGTCAATTTTACAGTGGAGCCCGGTGAGATGATAGGGTTGGTTGGGCACAGCGGTGCGGGGAAGAGCACGCTCATCAACCTGATTACCCGTTTCTATGACCCGAATGATGGGGAAATAATGATTGATGGTTACGACAGTCGCGACATTGAGGTTAAGGCGTTACGGCAACAGGTCGGCGTCGTATTACAAGAGCCATTCCTGTTCCAAGGCACAGTAGCGGAGAATATCGGTTACTCAAAACCAGGGGCATCTCGGATGGAGATCATTGCTGCTGCGAAGGCAGCAAATGCCCACGGTTTTATCCTCAAGTTCCCCGATGGTTACGACACAATGGTAGGTGAAAGAGGGGCACGGGTTTCTGGTGGTGAGCGGCAGCGTATTTCTATCGCACGCGCAATTTTAAAAAATCCGCGCATCCTTATCTTGGATGAAGCGACTTCCTCCGTTGATACCGAAACAGAGTCGAAGATCCAAGAGGCATTGGAACGACTCATCCAAGGGAGAACGGTATTCGCTATTGCTCACAGGTTGTCAACCCTTAAGTACTCCGACCGACTTATTGTGCTGAAAGATGGCGAGGTTGACGAAATTGGGACGCATGCGGAACTGATTGCCCAAGACGGGACCTATGCCAGTTTGTGTGAGAAGCAGACTGAATTGTCAAAAATTCGCGCGTGGTAATCTGAGTCTAAAGGAAGAGCATACTCATGAAGGAAGCGATTAAGGTTTAGGAGATTTAACAATGTCAGAATTTGATGCGGGACAGCAAAGAAAAGGTCACCGTGAAAGACGTAGAAAACAGAGACACGGGGGAGGCGAACGCAAAAGGGATAATGTCGTGATGGTCAGGGTTGATGAGGGAGATCTCAATCGGATCGAAGAGCTCGTGGATTCCGGACAATTTAACAGTCGTTCCGAAGCGACTGCGTTCCTCATCGGTGAAGGCATCAAGTCCAAGCAGCAGATGTTTGATAAGATGGCGGAAAAGATTTCTCAGATTCAGAACTTGAGAACTGAGCTTGAGGTGATGATTGCCGAAGACGCAAAGTCCTCTGAACTGGTGGGACAAGCGTCAGATGAAATCCCTGTTAACGGAGGAGAAAGTCAATGCGAAAGTCAATGATGCAGATCATAGTCATACTTATCTTAATTCTGTTTTTTGTAGCCGCGATTTCGGTACTGGCGCAACGTCGAGGTGCCGCTGAGGCTATGAAAGTTCCCGAAGGTGTAACAGTGTATCGGGATTTGGCTTATGTTACAGATGGACACGAACGACAAAAACTCGACTTGTATGTTCCGGAGACAGGAGAAAACCTACCACTCATCATCTGGATACATGGCGGTGCTTGGCGCGGTGGAGACAAGACACATTACATGCCAAAGGTGCTTCGCCTTTTCTGATCGTTCATGGAAACAAGGATCCGCTTGTGCCTTATCAGCAGAGCGTCTTGTTGAATGACGCACTGAAAAAAGCGGGGGTACCTGTTACGTTTTATAAGGTGGAAGGCGGCGGTCACGGCTGGTTTAAAGATCCGAGGGTGCCAGAATTGACGAAGGTATTCCTTGAACAACATTTGAAGCCATAAAACCGTAAGAACAGGCCCTGGTGAGTGCCAATCAGTGGGAGTGTATGAGAACGTCCAAGCATGACCTAACGCGTGGGAGCATTTCAAAAGCCCTTTTACGATTGGCTATACCCACGTTTGTCAGTCAGCTACTTCAAGACCTGTTTAATGTCGTCGATATGATTTTCGTTGGTCGATTGGGACCGGCAGCCATCGTCGCTGTCGCCATGAGTGGGAATCTACTACGACTCGTAAGCATTCTGGCACATGGGATCTCAACCGGGACAATTATTCTCGTGTCTCAGCTTCTCGGTGCCCAGAAGCGTGTGCAAAGCGAGAACATTGCGATGCAAGCCTTGATGCTTAATGTGGTATGTGCCCTGAGCATCGGGTGTTTGGGCTATCCGTTGGCTGAATTTGGATTATGGATAATGGGTGTCGAGCCAGAGGTGATTCTGCTCGGTGCTCCCTACCTTCGCGTGATGCTGCTTGGAGCGGTGACGATGTTTCTATCACGCACCCTCACCGCAATTTTTCGTGGTGCCGGAGATGCGGTGACACCGATGATCGTCCTGATCTTTTCGTCGGTTGTTAACATCGTTTTAGATCCGCTGTTAATCTTTGGGATCTGGAGGTTTCCGCGACTCGGAGTGGTTGGCTCAGCGTATGCGACGGTGATAGGTCGAAGCCTCGGGGTTGTCATACTCCTTTACCTCTGTTTTAAAGGACGCGGCGTGATTTCTTTGCGGCATGTTGAACGTCGTCCGAACCTTTTAGCGTGGGCTCAAATCATGCGTTTAGGCGTTTTTAGTGCCATGCAGGCGTTGTTGCGGCACGGCTCTCGTGTGTTGTTTATACGAGTCGTCGCTATCTTTGGCACCGATTCCGTTGCTGGCTATGCCATCTGTATGCGGTTGCGGAGTCTGGTTATGCATTTTGGGACTGCCTTCTCGAACGCTGTAGCACCGATGGTTGGACAGAATATTGGTGCCAACCGTATTGATCGCGCCGAAAAATCCACCCAGTTAGGTAGCATCTTAGCGGCGGTGGTCGTCACGTTCATCGGCATTTTCCTGTTTACTATTCCTCAGTTCTTCGTCGGCTGGTTTACGAACGAACCCAAAGTCACGGAGATTGGCAGTGTTTATTTGCGTTATCTCGCAGCGACGCTTGCGTTTATGGTTGTCGCCAGTGTTCTGGGGCGTGCGCTCAACGGTGCGGGAGATACGGTATCCCCGATGACAATTACAGGGCTGTCGCAGTTCGGAGTCGGATTGACGTTGGTGATTGTGCTTTCCCAGTGGGTAGGACTGACAGGGATTTGGTGGGGAATTGCTGTATCAAACGTTGTGCAGTGTCTCCTTATCGGGTACTGGTACAGACGCGGCGGTTGGAAAATAAAAAAGCCGAGAATCGATCATCAGATGCAAGCACATCAACCCGCACCCAAATAACCCGATTGTTCCGCACGGACGCTCAGTCTATTTTTTGAACACACTGGTAGTTATGCACTTGACTGATGATACGCGTGTCGGACTGCAAGTGACGGACGCGTTTATGGTCTTGGAGTTTGAATTTATCCGTTCGCATGGTATATCAGGTATCAGGCGTTTATCCCCTACACTGTGGGAGGCAGACACGTTACCGCCCCCTCACCCGTTACTGGGAAGGGGCAGTAACGCAGTGTATGTCTGCCAACCTGATACTCTCACTATACTACCTTTTCGACTATAAAACCTTATGCCGGCCTACATCCCGCAAGCTGAAGCATGGGGTCTTGGCGGGAAGATTGATAAAAGGCATCTCGATTAATTTAGGACTATTTATTATAGCCGCGTTTGATCTTGCCCCATGTTGTTGACAATTTGCCTGCAGGATCGACAGATGTTGTGCTGCTGACCATTTCACTGGAGATGAAGAGGTCGCCAAACACACCGGGACTGTTATCATTCTCAAAATCACTCGACCAAGCGACTGCGCCACCAAAAGGTGCGGCGTAAGAGCCGGGAGCATCGCCGTCGATGTCTGTGATTGTGATGTCGAATCCGATGAGTAAGCCGTCTGTCGGTGTGAGCGCTTCGCCAAAAAACGGTTCAAAAATTGACCATGGTAGACGCATCTCAGTAGAATAACCGCTATTTGTTTTCTGACTCACGACGTGTCCGTTGGCGGGGTCGCCTAACTCCGGATCAAGAGCAGCACCCAACGCTTGTGTCCACGCACCACTTCTATCTTCGGTTGTTAAGGGACCAAAGATCCAATAATTGTCGTCCGCCTCATATACGCTGTTATTGGCGACATGTTTCGTATCAAACTCATGGCGCGGAAACTCGAATACAGGTGCATCGTGTTTGGTGTCGAACATCAAAAATATCCCGTCAATCTCTCCAGCACGGGTTGCTATGTCATTGATGTACGGGTGTGTGGTATCATCGGTGACATCGAACGCAAAGTAGAGATAGTCGTCGTCCCATAGCGTTGCCCAGCGCGCCCGCAAATCATCGTCGCCATCGAATTTGCCACGACTGACACGGAGTCCACCATCGTTTGTGTCGCTACCTGCACCGCCGCCGGGAATAATTTGATACCAATCTTGGAGGTGTTCAGGATCGCGTGGATCTGGGACAATATCTTGCAAGGGTGAAGATTCTTGAAATGTTGCGTCCCACTCCGCCTCATCCAATATTCCATCAATCGTGATAGGCGTTGCGGTTTTTTTAGATGTTACCTCGCCGCCTGAATGTGCCATCACTGACAGTGTAGATAGTGTGAATAAAACGCAGCAGGCAATAACGAGTAGGTTGACTGTTACAGAGAACGATTTTTTTGGCAAAAACATTGTGAATCTCCTATTGATACGCTTCGCTGTAGAAAGCAAAGATGCGCTTGTTTTCTTGTAGAAGTATGCTTAGGGTGTAGGTTCCCAAGCAACAGGTACATCGGTAAGACCAATGAACAGGGTAATTCCATCGCTTGTGGTTATGGGCACTTAGATTCCCAATTAACGGATGGTTTCTAAATAGAATGTACAGGAAGTGGAAATAAAAGTCAAGTTTTTTAAGGCTTATCCAGAATCATTCAATTAAATCAGCAGTCAGTAAGAATCGCTGGCATAACTTGATCCAAAATGGCGCAACTGAAAACCACACCAACGAAGCGGTGAATTAACGTTTCACCGCGACCGAGACACCATCTCGGAGCGGAATAATCGTCGTGAAAACATCAGGCGAACTGTAAAGTAGCCGCGTTACTTCTTTGACCCCGATTGTTGCAGCATGGAACCACTGCTCCCGTTCATCAAGTCCTTCTGGAGGACTACCGGGTTCCTGTGTGACGACGCGCCCACCCCAGATCATGTTGTCTGTGATAAACAACCCACCGCTTCTGAGCCGTGGGATCGCCTTGCGGAAGGCTTCGGGATATCCGTCTTTGTCGATGTCGTTATAGATGATGTCAAACTCGCCTTCGGTTTCGTCTATGATTTCGAGTGCGTTGCCGACGCGATAGTCGATGCGATCTGCGATACCACCGCGTGCAAGATAACCCGCTGCGCGATCGGCGTTCTCCTGCGAACCGTCCGTACAGATGATAGATGCTTCCGGTTTTTGCAATGCCTTCGCCATCCAATACGCCGAATAGCCGAAGCCTGATCCCATCTCAAAAATCCGCGTCGGATTGGTCAGCAACACCAATTGGTGCAAGACGCGCCCAACGAGCGGTCCCACAATTGGAAAACGGTTCGCTCGCGCATGTGCCTCCATTTCCGTTAGGACTTCATCGCGTTCAGGAATGATGTCGAGTAAGTAGTCATCAATTGAGGGATGAAGAATATCCAAACGTTGCATAAATGTCTCCTATTTTCAAATACGTGCTTCTCTCTGCCACCGTTCGAGTGGGTGTTCGCGTGGCATAAGCGGCATGGGGACCCGAGCCTCCTGACGATGTGATTCCCATGTCGCATGAATCATTTCAAGGCAATCGCGACCGTCTCTACCGCTCGCGAATGGGTCACGGTCCTGTTCAATTGCCTCGGTGAGGTCGCGTACCATAAGGCGTTGCAATAGCAACCGTATTGATGCTTTATCTCGTGGATTCCCTTGCTCGTCAAGGTCTTCGGCGGGTAGGTGTACTGGTTCCCACGCTTCTGCGGGTATCTGATGTTGTCCTCTGTGGATAAACATTGTCGTGCCGACGCTCTCTCGGATAGCAATTCTGCCTTCGGTACCGATAATGTCGATGCCGTAAGCGTCATCGTTTGTCTGTGGTTGTGCCAGGAACTGTACGTCAGCGTGAATACCGCTTTTGAAACGAAAGGAGGCGTGTCCACGCTCTCCGAGCACAAGTCCGGCATCTCGGTCATACGGGTGAACTTCTTGGGTGTGTTTGATGTCATCGACAGTCGATTCACGTCCATCCATCTGAACGAGGTGGGCGTGTGTCCATTCGACATCACCCCCGAAAAGACGCAGCCAGTCGTAGAGATGTGTGCCCATTTCCATTAGCGAGTTGCCTACCTTGCGTCCACCTTTGTCCGTTGCCTTCAGGAGCACGACATCACCGATTTCGCCTTTTTCAATCAGTGAAAGAACATGACGATTGTAAGGACTGGCGCGTTTGATGTGGTTAATGGCAAACTTAACGTGATGCTGGTCGCACGCTTCAACCATTTCGTCGGCTTCAATAAGGTTTAGGGCAGTCGGCTTTTCACAGAAGACGTGTATACCGCGCTGTGCCGCGGCGATCGTTGGCGGGTAATGCATCGGTGCCTGGGTCGGGATGATAACAATATCGGGCTGTTGTTCGTCAAGCATCTTTTCGTAGTTGTCATAGATGGCTTTGACTCCGAACCGCTCTCCCCATGCTTTTGCGCGTTCTGGATCGATTTCTGCCCCGGCGACGAGTTCACAGTTCGTCTCTAACTGCGCCGCTTCGGCGTGATGTCCGCCCATGCCCCCTAAGCCGATAATTGCAATACGGTAGTTGTTCATGCATATCTCCAAAGTTTGCCAAGAAGAGTGTGATCGTTTACACTTATCATAGCAACTTCAGCGTTAGAGCGCAACAAAAAAGTTGAAGAAAGTGGTGTGGATATAGTTGAATAAAAGAAGTGATCGGTTATAGCGGTTTCTTCTGTTACCCGAAGGACAAGGAGAGATGGATACCGACGCGAATCCGTTGTGCGGTTATACAAAGCAAAGTCTGCGTCTTACTGACTATGAAATTGTTGATGGACTGGGAATTGATGACCTGGGCCTCACACATTGCGGTATCCTTGATGTCCCGGCGGATAGTAGCATTTTCCTTGAACACAGCGAGACGGGAGAGCCCGTTGGGGCGTGTCTCCATTTTGGATCAGGACGAGTCCTGTTGATCAACACACAACTCTTTCAAATCAACACGCAACTCTTGCAAAAGGAGAATCACCCTGTATCTGGGCGATCCATCGATTGGTTGGGAATCAACCGCGTCTCTTTGACAACGGGTACTCAGACGATTCCTGATGAAATACCCATTGAAGAACAGGTCAGAGAAGACGGAAAAATCAAGATTTTCTATACGCATTTCGTCGCAGACCGTGTCGATACGTGTATGGCATTTGCCAAAAAACTGGCGAAGGAGATGCTCAATAAATTCCCCGAAGGCGAGGGCATTGAATGGAAAATCGATCTGATTCCGTCGTGTGTTCACAACTACGGATTCGGTTGGATGGAGGATTCAGTAATGACAATCGGGGCGTGTGTCAACACCCCCAGACTCGCCTATTCGCTGGGTGTTGAGGCGAGCGGTTTGCTCGCCGACAAAACGCCCTTTGGAAAGGCAACGGAGATCTTTTTTGACGGATTCCAGTTTTTCTTTGGTATCTGGGCAATGAAATTGCTCGGATTTGCGCCAGCAGCGGCGGTGATGGTCGCCGAAGCCGAGCGGCAATTTCGTGAAAATGCCCAAACCGAGAAGCCAATTGACATCGCGAAGGTTTACGACGTACGATCTCGCAAGCCGATCTGGATACTGAAGGTGCTACTCGAGAAATATGGCGACGACCTGTTTGTCCGGTTCGCCGAGGTGTTGTCGGAAAAGCACAGCGACACAGAAAAGAATATGCCGCGCGCAACCTTCTCATGGATAGATACACTGATCTATTACCTCAGCCGAACTGTAGATGAAGACCTGTTTCCATGGTTTGAGGAGATCGGCACGACTGTCAATCCGCTCCCGTTGTTGCCGAATGACAGCGACGAATTTGTGGCAGAGGTCCGGGAACGCCTCGACGGAATAATTCGTGACACAACCGCGGACACAAGCGACAGAATCGATGCAATCGACAGTTTTCTCGAAATCACTGGCGAATCGGCACAGGTCACTAAACTGGATTCGGCGGACAGATACGAGCGTCTGATTGCAGCGGTAAAACTGGTCAAGGACTGCGATGACCGGGCGGTGACAGCACTCGAAACGCTGACGACCGGCACGGGGGATGATGGACTTGTAGCGATAGCGACACTGACATTGGTTCGTAACAGTCGGGTAGGAGGTATTGTAGATCGGCTCGTTGAGATCGCGCCGCACCAGGATTATAGATATCAACTCGAAACTGGATACCTGCTGGAAAGAATCGGGCACGAAGCCGCCAAACGGTTCTCACATAAAGGACTCGTGGACGAAAACGGTGCCCCTGTCCTAACGATGGATGTCAAACGCAATAAGGACTTACATCTCTATCTGACCGTCGCGGGCTATCGCGTTGCCACTTGCAATTCAATTCTCCATACACACCACTTCCCTCACAACACGCATGCTGCTGGCACTTACGTGCTCTGGGTGCATACCGACCCAAAATATCGACGGAAAGGGCTGTCGCGGTGGGCATTCCGTGAGTCAATGTCTCATGAACTTGTCCGCCGGTACTCTGGTATCTCTCTTCACACCAGCACGCGCAACCCCGCGCACGCAATGTACAGGAGTTTTGGGTTCCTTGATGGACTGCGGGGGCAAAATTTCACCAAAACCCTCAAGCATGAACAAGCGAGAGTGGTTGAAGGCTTGGTCGTCCGTCCTTATAAACCTGGAGATGAAGTCGCGATGGTAGGGTTACCCAACGCATTTTATGTAGACTTGGTGGACCACTGGCGGAGACGTGCCGAAAGGCAGAGAACGTCGGAAACCCGCTTGATTCGACTCGCCGAGAAGGACGGAGAACTGCTCGGATATGTGCAGGTACAATGCGATGAGAAGGAAAAGAATGTGTCAATCACCGAATTCTGTCTTAAACCCGAACCTTCTGAAGGTTCCAAACACCCTGAAGGTTTTCTTAAGGCAGTCGGCACTGTACTGCTCTGCGCGTTGCACAATGAACTGGTCCAGCGTGAATATAAACAGATAAGCTGGCAACTGGAAGGAGGGGGCGAAAAGAATTATGTCAGAACACTGTTTCACAATTTCGGGTACACGTTGACGGATGCAGGCTGGGTGTGGATGTTCAAAATCATCAATCTGCCGATGCTACTTGGCGAGCTCTCCCCACTGCTTTCCAAGCGACTGAACGAGAGCGACGCTTACAAAGGCTGGCAGGGAACAATCGGCATCAAAGGACACCCGGAACATCGGGCAAGTCTTACCATCAGAGATGGTGAAATTCGCGTATCGGCGGAAGTCTCAGAAGGGACTGGAATTTGCCTCTCTACAGACGATGACACGCTCACCCGGTTTATTTTGGGAGTTGTCACACCCTACGAAGCATATCTACAGAATCAATTACACATTGCGCCGACAGTCAACAGTTCGGTAACACATCTGTTGGAGACGCTTTTCCCTTCACGCTAGCGATAGCAGTAGTGCAGTGGAATCCAAGCCTATTATGCCATAGGTTCGGAGGCAAAACGATCAATTGGGTTTCCATGTTAGCCCGGCATCATCTGATCGGAATACGCCGTAGTGCCACGTTCCTGCATAAACGGTATTTCCATAAGTTGTGAGTGTGGTGATGAACTTATCCTCATTATCGAATGCAGTGAGGAACCACGTACTCCCACCGTTCTCGGAGAAAAATATGCCCCCTAATGTCGCCGCGTAGAGTCGGTGTTTTGATCCTGCGAGTGCCGTTACATAGTCCATGGGCGCGCCGTTGTTGAGTGGTGTCCACTCCAATTCTGAATCAAGTTCCTGCGCCGACACCGTCCCCACCACGATAATAAAAAGAGCCGTCTGTATACAAAGCCGAGTCCACATTGTTCTACTCCTTTCATCTATTATGAGAGTCATAAAAGTCGTATAACCAGATTCAGCCACAAGATTTTAGGGAAAACGATTCAGGTGAAACTCGCGAGTTAATCGCTCAATACCTACAACGACCTACCCTGTGGTGCTACCTGACGAAGCCCAATAGTAAAGGTCTTTTTGGAGATTTCATTGCTTGAGTTGTCCCCATGTGGTTGTGAGTTTTCGCTGTGCTTCGACTGCGAGTGGGATACTTGTCTTTGCGCCATTTTTACCCACCAGATGATACGCATTGCCCGATGCATCTGAGAACTTTCGTGTTCCACCCGGTTCATCAAAATGCCACAACGCGACTGTCTTTACGTCATCCTTGAACTTGCCGCGTGGCGTAAAACCGTGTTTGGCGACATCGTAGCGGGCTATCGTCGAGATACGAACCTCATCAATATATCCAGTAAAGGAACCCCAAAGGGAGTTACCACCATTAGGTGGTTGAATTTCCTTTCCAAACCCTCCAAGCGTAAAATCCTTTGGACGCCAGAATTTTGAAAGATCATGTCCGATAATTGTTCCTTGGGGTAGTGTTTTCGTAATATCATTGACGATGGTTGTTGTCTGTTTCCTTTTCACCTGAAAAGCGATATGGTGCCAGTGGTTTGGCGCAAGTGTCATCGGGAAAAACGGTGTTACGGCACCCCCGCCCCATCCAGCGACATGGGCATCAGTTATCAAAAGCAGGTCACCTTTTTTCCAATCAATAGACTTTTTTATCCTCTGATATGCCCTGTTTTTATCGCTCACAACGCGCATCCGGACCTGCTGACTAAGGATTATTGCTGTTGTATTCATATCAGCGGATGCAGTAGGGTATATCCACGCTTCCACAGTGAATTCGTCCGTGCCTTTTGGTAAAAGTGTACCGAAGGTTTCAAAGTCCAAAACAGCGTAGTCGTCCACTCCGTCAAGAACTAAATAGTTGCCACCTGCCGGTGAAGAGGGAGGAAACGCATTGGCACTCAGCGGAATTAACGTGAGTAGAAAGAGGCATGTGAGGATTGGTCGATGTGTCATTTTGAACTCCTTTCTGGTGTGAAACAGAATCAATGTATTGGATTTAGGATTGGGTCTCTATTTTTCGCTTGAGGATAGTGCCGTTCGCGCCCAGCACAACCACACCAAGCCCTTCAACGTAGTCAACGTGATACAAATCTTCACCGGTGCCGGATTCCTCGATCTCCCATGTTACCCCACGGTCCTTGGTGTGCAGGATTAGCCCACCTTCGCCGACGATCCAGCCTTCCATTTCGTTGATGAAAGAGACACCATAGAGATGTGTGCTTATTCCTGTATCGACGGCTGACCATGCCAAGCCGCCATCTGAGGTACGTAGGACGATACCGTCTCGACCAACAGTCCACCCCTTTAAGCGGTTCAGGAAAGACACACCGTACAGATCGTACCCCGTGTTGGTCGTTTGAAGGTGCCATGTGGTGCCTTGGTCGTTCGTCCAGAGAACCTTTCCCCAGGACCCAACAGCCCAACCGTAATGTTCACCCACCATTTGGATGTCCCGATAGGATGCTGAGGTTTCATTTTCCTGATGTCTCCAGATTGTGTTTCCGTCCTTATTATGCAAGATAATGCCTTGTTCACCAGCAGCCCATCCTTCACCAAAACCTTGAAAATGGGCGGCATAAAGTTGACACGCTTCTTCTATGGGTTGGCTCATCTGGTCGTAACCGTCTATCACTGGCTTGGAGGTTTCATTCAAAATCTGCCATGTCGTGCCGCCATCCGTCGTGGATAGGAAACTCGCGTCTTGGGTTAGCAGCCAACCGATCTCTGGTGAAATAAAATGAACAGCAGTCAGTGGTGTATCTACAGGACTTTCAACGCTCTTCCAAGTGTTGCCGCCGTCTAAGGTGTGGAGCATCGTCCTGGAATTACCGATTGCCCATCCTTCAATAGCGTTGATGAAGGAAATATCCGTTGAGTTCATGCGGGAGTCCGCACCCATTATTCGGAAGGGACCGTCGGTGTGTGAGATGTCCCACCCAGCATCCGTCTTCGGCAGCTCGGTTTCGATTTCATCAAAAAATCGCTTGCGTGGGGTATATTTTGATATTGACGCAATCGTGTAGGCGATAGCGATGCCGTCTTCGCCAACAGCAAATAGTTTATCCTCCGTGACACTGATGTCGCTGAGATTTTTGTCCGTTCCACTGGTTTCCCGGGTCCACGTCTTGCCTCCGTCCCGTGTGAGTAAAAGTGTTCCTTCGTTGCCAACTGCTATTCCTACCGTGGGAGAAACGAAGAAGATTTTGTTGAGATTCGCCTGTGTGCGCGTGTATTGCGTCTTCCATGTTTTACCGCCATCGGCGGTATGAAGGATAAGTCCGTACTGCCCAGAAACCCAACCGAGGTTAGCGTCCAGAAAGTAAACCGAGTAGAGTTCGTTAAATGTCCCACTCTCTTGTGGCTCCCATGTTTTCCCGGCATCGATAGTATGGAGGATTTTGCCGGGCCAACCGATAATCCATCCCTCATTCGGGGACACAAAGCAGAGACCTTTTAAAAGTTCAAAGATGTAGCCGCGTTGCTCAATCCAGTCTTCACCGCCACTGTTGGTATAGAAGATACCTCCCATATCACCAACAGCCCAACCGCGCTCGCTATTTAGAAACTGGACATCGTGTAGCCCGACCCAGTCATATCCTTTTTGTACCCGCCATGTTTTTCCGTCTTCGGTATGCAGGATATAGCCTGAATCGCCGATTGCCCATGCCTCTTCTTCGTCCACCGCTGTCACCTTATTTAAGCCGACAGAGAGTCCACTTTCCTGCCGTTCCCAAGAGCGTCCTTCATTTTCGGTCCGGTAGATTCCGCCACGACGTCCGACAGCCCAGCCGCGTCCGCCTTCTGCCATATCCACGCCTTGTAAGGGTTCGGCACTACTTTCGGCATCGATCGTCCACGTTTTTCCGCCGTCAGTCGAATGAAGCATCGTTCCGTAGCTGCCAACTGCCCAAATGTGTTTCGCATCAGGGGAATGCACAGCCAACAGGTCGCTACGTGTGCCTGTCTGTTGTACTGTCCATGTCTGTCCACCATCCTGTGTGTACAACACGTCGCCAGCTTGTGCCGCCAACCATCCTTTTTTAGCATCGATAAAGCAGATATCGAAAATCGCGTGCGTGTCCTCAATGCCCGGTTCCCCGCGATGCCACGTTTTCCCACCATCTGTTGTTGAGAGAACTGTAGACCCGATTCCGACAACCCAACCCGCCTTTTGGTTGCGAGCATCAAAGTGTACGCTCAACAGGCTATGCTCGGGTGCTACCGATTCGTAATCCCATGTTTCCCCGCCGTCCATCGTGTGCAATGTTGTGCCGAGCTGTGCAATTAACCAGCCTTCGTTTTTATTAACGAAGTGAACACCGACGAGTGCTTCACCCACACCACTGGGTCGGAACTTCCACGATTTTCCACCGTTTGCGGTATAATAGAGTGCCCCGCCTTCCCCAGTTACCCACCCTCGCATCCCGTCCAAGAAGTGGAGGCTGATGAGACTTCCGTCTGTGATAACCTGTTGCCGCCAGTGTTCGCCACTGTCCTCTGTTTTTAAAAAGATTCCCGCGTCTCCGACAATCCAGCCTCGTTTTTTATCTATGAACTGCATCTTGTTTAGGCGTGCTTCCGTGCCACTATTCTGCGTTTCCCAATTTTTTCCGCCATCCGCCGTATAGAGGATTATCCCTTTCTCCCCGATAACCCAACCGTGTTTTGCATCAAGAAAGAAGACATCCCTAAATTCTACTTCCCAATCGGCGCGTCTAACGATTTCTGCTTTGACCGGTGAGGGTCGCTGTTGTAAGACTGATTTCACGCCGCACCCACTCAACAGTACGAGCAACGAGATGATTATTGTAGTGATGCGCATGTGTTCTCCTTGCTTTTATGGTTTAATTCTTGACGAAGTGAGACTGATTTGTCAGCGATTTAACAGTTCGCTAACACCAAGTCCTTCAAATACTCGCTTGACGACAGGACTCGCGCCACGGACTTCAATGCGCATGTTAGACCGCTCGGCATCTTTCAAAAAGGCTACCAGTCCGACGGCTGTAGAAGGATCCAGTAAAAAGACATCCATCATCTGAAAACAAATCGTCCGTTCAGTCCTATACTTCAATAAGGGTTGTAACGTTCCATGGATCGTGTTTCTGAGTGTCCGGTCGAGTCTACCGAAGAGTCGAACAGAGATGTCTGTATCTTGATAGCGAACCTTGAGCCATCCGTCCGGAGGCGTTGTTGCGAATTTCTTCTTCCAAAATAGCATTTTAGCACCTCTCAATGATTTTGCAAGTCCTGCGGACAATTTTCGGATTGTGGGATTTATAGTTTCGTATCAGATTTCTCCGCAACCGTGTAAAATTGAATCTTTTCAATGCGACCGCTCCCCGTTGTTGAGCGTCTTATAATTTTGATAGCATCAGTCTTGGCGATAAGTGGAATTTCAAACGGGAATAGGATTCCGCCTGGTACTTTTTTGACCGGTTCCCATTGGTTTCTCTTGTCACGCACGTGAATTTCAATGTTTCGGATTTTTCCAGATCCAAGAATCACAATTTTCCGAATATCCGCTCTCTCTGGAAGCGAATAAATTTCTCCGTGGAAAGTCATCTTTTCTTCTACATCGCGATCGATTAGGACATACTCCTGCTCCGTCAGAAGTGCGGCGCAACTCATCTGTGATAAACAAGCGAGTATAAAAAGTAGGTATCGCCATCTGTTCATGATTGTTCTCCTTACACGCCGTGTTTCGGATTGATAGATGGAGCGATGCAGCAATTGAGCTATGGGAAAGCCTATTGCATCGCTCCATATTTTTCCAAGGAGGAAGGCTTTCCCTGTTGGTTCATAGTGTGAATATCAGGAGCAATTTTCATGCCAAAGGCAATTCAACCGCAAAACGCCTTAAAAGCGCGTTTTTCGTAGATATTGCACGAAAAAGTGCTTTTTACTGTTCAAGTTCTGCACGGTTTTGTTCAGAAGTCGCGTTATCAACATAAATCGGACTTACAAGGTTTCCCTCCCTCAAAAGTGTTTCAGGAAAACTGAATGCCTCTGGCAATAATACAGAATCTCTTGACATTCGTTAATTTTCCAATATAATTGATTATTCATTTAAGGACACAATTTCGGGATGGACAAAGCGCATAATTTGAAATAAATTTGAATTCCAACCAAATGCGGTTGTAAACTGCACCTACCGTGTATACTGAGCAGTGGAAGAAATTTTTATCTTTGAGACAGATTGGAGACACTCATGCGGGTTTTGATTGTTGGTGGTACAGGGTTGATTAGCACTGCGATTACACGCGTTCTCGTTGCGCGTGGCGACGCTGTGACGCTCTACAACCGCGGGCAGACTGATGCTGATATTCCAGAAGGATATGACACCATTATTGGCAATCGAAAGGACTACGCCGCGTTTGAAGCACAGATGGCGGAAGCGGGGAATTTCGACGCTGTCATCGACATGATCGGTTTCGTTCCCGCTGATATCGAAAGTGCGATACGCGCATTTCGCGGTCGCACTGGACAATTCATCTTTTGTAGTACGGTCGATGTCTATACGAAGCCTGCACAGCATTATCCTATTCGCGAGGACGCAGCGCGGAAGCCGATGCCATCTTTCCCATACGCTTACAATAAGGCAAAGTGTGAGCGACTTTTGGAGGAAACACACGAACGTGGCGATTTTCCGGTCACAATTATCCGTCCTGCACACACTTACGGCGAGGGACGAGGATTGATCCATTCATTCGGTCTCGGCGGTGCGTACTACTTCCATCGTATCCGTCTCGGAAAACCGATTATCACACACGGCGATGGTTCTTCTCTCTGGGCGGCGTGCCATCGGGACGATGTAGGACAGGCGTTCGCTGAAGCAGTCGGCAACGAAAAGACGTTCGGCAAGGGGTACCATACGGCAAGCGAAGAACCGATGACTTGGAATCAGTACCATCAGACGGTTGCACAAGCGATGAACGCTCCGGAACCCGAACTGGTCCACATTCCAACCGATCTGCTATTTGAGATTGCTCCAAAGGCAGCCGAATGGTGTAGAGAGAATTTCCAATACAATAATATCTTTGATAACGCCGCGGCAAAAGCAGACCTGAATTTCCGCTATACCGTTCCGTTCCTTGAGGGTGTGCGTCGCATTGTTGCTTGGTTTGATGCCCGCGGGCGCGTTCACGACAAAGATGAACCCGAAGTTTACAGCAAAATTATTGAGAGATGGCAGCATCTCAGTGCGAAAGAGACTTTTTTCGAGAGGACTAACAGTGCAAGGACGTAAATGCAGGACTCAGTCCTTCTTTTTTGGGGAGAGGCACTTGAAAGTTTCGTATCTTGTGGCAATATTAGCACTTTTTATTATGGTACTGACACCGTCCAATTTGCTGGCAGAAGGGGTTGAGGAAATGAATCCGAAAAAGATAATATTTGAGACCGATATGTGTACCGACGTAGATGATGTCGGGGCACTTGCTGTACTACATGCTCTTGCAGATAACGGGGAGGCAGAAATCCTTGCGATTTCCTACAATGAAGTGCATCCGAGCGGTGCCGGCACCATTTGTGCGATAAATACGTGGTACAACCGGGGTGATATTCCGATTGGTATCTATAAGGGCGATCTCGCCAGTCCTGATGAATCGAGTTATTTGGATGACATCGCGGCAAATTTTCCGCATGATCTCCCGACTGTGCCAACGCCCAGTTCCTTGGAGCTTTATTTACAGTTGCTTAGTGAACAACCCGATAACTCGGTGACAATTATCAGCGTCGGGTTTCTCAACAATCTCTACGACCTCCTGAAAGCGAATCCTAACCTCGTTGCTCAAAAGGTTACCGAACTCGTGGTGATGGCGGAGGTCGTTGACGATCCTTTCAACACGGTTCGCCACGATCTGATTGATAAGTCGGAATATGTTATCCGCAATTGGCCGACACCGCTCGTTATCAGTCAGCATGGAGAGTCTGTCTATACTGGAGCAAAACTCGCAGAGACTCCTGCTGAAAATCCGGTACGGGAAGCGTATTATCGGCGGTTCAATGGGCAGTACAAGGGACGCTCCAGTTGGGACCAGATTGCCGTTTTATATGGTGTGTGCGGTCTCAGCAACTATTTCACTGAAGTTACGGATCGCAAAGGCAGGTTATCGAATGGGTATGAATGGGAGATGGAATCCGGTTTCCGGTCTTATCTGGAAGTTCGGTTGTCAGATAACGAGTTTGTACGTATCATCGAAAATCTGATGATTAAACCACCGAGAAGATAACACTCTCCTATTTTTTTATCGAACTCACGTTTTTTAGACTCCTTATTTCAGACCTTTAGGTGCCAATTCCCCAATGGAACTTTCCAGAATATCGGATGCTTCGGTGGGTATATGCTTAGCCGTTGGCGGAAGCGGCGTATCAAAAAAGTAGTCAGGGTCGGTTTTCTGTCGTTGCCAGGTTTCACGCATTTCTCGCCAAGCCCCTAAAAGCGTGCGCAGTTCGGGCATATCTTCCGCAATTAGATGATACACTTTTTTCAAATTGTAGCAAGGCACTCCTGCAAACATATGATGCTCAATGTGCCAATTCATACGCCAATACAAAAACTCTGCCACCGGATTGAGCTTGATTGACCGTGTACATTTGCGGAAGTCAGGGTCATTTTCCTTTAAACCACAATGTTGGGGCAGAGAAACGGCGTAGGATCCCCAATTTGCAATAAATGCACTGGCGGTGATGATGAGCGGAAAGACCCAATAGCCTGTAACGAGTGAAACAACAAGCAGGATGCCGTGAAAAAGGAGTAGAACCCGAGACCACCACATCGAATTTTTATGCTCTTCGGGCTGGTCAGCATGTAACGATGCCAGCCACTCCTGACTGGGAATGTCTGTCGGTCCTTCTTTGCCAAAGGCACTACGGATGGTGCAGATAATCGCAGCAATAAGCCCGCCTTTGCTAAAGGTGCGACCGGGTTGCGTGAGCAAATTTACGGTAAACAGTTGAAGAACGAACAGGGAGCCCAGCTTAGGTTCAAGCGGGAGAAGGTTTTCGCGATCCCCTTCGGGGTATAAGGTGTAGCGATGATGATAGGTATGGCTACTGGCGTAGTCAAAATGATCCCACCAACTTATGAGGCTAAATAGGGAAAGAAAAAATTTGTTCAGCCGCTTGGTACGAAATACGGTGCCGTGTCCCAATTCGTGATTGGCTGTCCCTTTAAAAAAGCTGGCGACCGTGCCATGCACAAATAGGGCAATGAAAAAGCCGAGCCACATCGCTTGCGACCAAAAGAAGTAGGCTACACTCCCCGTCAGTAGCCAGAGGACAAGATGTCCGCCTGCCTGAAACCAGCCTTGCAAGTCGCTTCGTTTTGATAGATTACGTAAGGTTGCGTGGTCTATTCTGCTCCGGTACCATTTTACACGGAACGTTTTCCGGACTTCATCAAGGGGTTGATACGTCATGTTGAATATCCTTTTTATCAATCTTCCGTGCCAAAACCCCTGAATTCATTCGAGGAATGTAGGCACGACTGAGGGTGTTCTGTTAAAAAACAACCTGACTTTTCTATCCAAATGTGGCACAATACTATTAGAAACTTAACATTGGACTTAGAAAATGTCAATAAAATTACATACATCTGACCACGAATATAAGAGTATGTCAGGGAGGCACTTAACGATAAGATACATTTTGCGAATAGCGATTTTTGGAGTTGCGTTTTCGCTCGCGAATGCACACTTTTTAACAGCAAGTTTTGGAAACCTGCAAGCTGCGCCAAAATCGGAGGTGAATATGGTTGAACGCTGGGGAGTATATGAAGTAACTTTGAATGGACCGGACACAGGAAATCCGTTCACTGAAGTTGAATTAACGGCAGAATTCAAACAAAGCGGTCGGACTTTTGAACCACACGGGTTCTATGACGGAAATGGGGTTTACAAAATTCGATTCATGCCCGACGAAGTCGGTGAATGGACTTATATCACAAAAAGCAACACTGCTGAACTCAACGGCAAAACAGGGCAGTTTACGTGCGTCGCGCCGTCCGACGGAAACCACGGACCTGTCGGCGTCTATAAAGATTTTTATCTCCGCTATGCCGATGGCAGACCCTACCATCAATTCGGAACGACTTGTTATGCTTGGGCGCACCAGGGGGAAGCGATGGAGAAACAGACGCTCGAAACCCTTGCCGAGGCACCCTTCAACAAGATGCGGATGTGCATTTTTCCAAAAGATTACTCTTACAACAAAAATGAACCTGTCTACTATCCATTTGAAGGGAAACCTCTAAAGGATTGGGATTTCACCAGATTCAATCCCGAATTCTGGCGGCATTTCGAGCAGCGGGTGCGAGACTTGTTGGATCTTGGCATTGAGGCGGACATTATCCTATTTCATACCTACGACCGATGGGATTTTGAGAATATGGATGCCGAAAGCGATGATCGATACATCCGATACGCCGTTGCACGGTTGGCAGCTTACCGTAACGTTTGGTGGTCCCTCGCGAATGAGTACGACTTTATGCCTGCGAAAGAGGAATCAGACTGGGATCGGTTTTTCCAGATTATTCGCGATCATGATCCGTATCAGCGGCTGCGTGGGATCCACAACGGCAGACGTTGGTATGACCACAATAAGTCGTGGGTAACACATACCAGTATCCAAACCTCCAACATGGCACAGGGCATTCGCTATCGCACGCAATATGGGAAACCTGTTATCTATGATGAGTGCCGTTACGAGGGCAATATTCCGCAAGGATGGGGAAATATCACAGCCGAAGAGATGGTGCAACGCTTTTGGGCAGGCACGGTCTCTGGGTGCTATGTCGGGCATGGAGAGACATACAAACATCCCGAAGACCTCCTCTGGTGGGCGAAAGGTGGTGTGCTGCGGGGTGAGAGTCCACCGCGGATAGCATTTCTCAAAGACTTCATGGCTGACGCACCTGCGTTTGATACGCTTGAGCCGATCGGTGATGACAAGGGGCGGTATGTTCTTGCCAAACAGGCGGAGTATTATCTCGCTTACACGACCGAACCGCAAACGATAACACTGGACTTGAAAGGGGAACAGCCCTATAAAGTCGATCGCGTGGATACGTGGAACATGAAGATTGTCCCTGTTGGCACGGCACAACCCGGGAAATATACATTCGCTTCGCCGCATAACGGGGTTGCCTACCGATTTACGCCGTATGCACCGGGGGAGAAACTCCGTCCAGAGGCAAAAGCGTCCGCCGATGTCCTTCAAGGCAGTGCCCCGCTTACAGTGAATTTCTCAGCGGCAGGGGACCTGGCACACCACTGGAATTTTGGAGACGGTGCGACGACCACTGCGTCGAATCCGACGCACGTCTACGAAAATCTCGGACAGTACATCGCAACGCTCACGGTGATGGACACGGAGGGTGACACGTCAACGACATCCCTTGCGATCCATGTATCACCACAAGCACCGGCTGACATCGGAACGCATACAGAATTTCCCGGTTCGCGCGACGGACTCGTTTTTCTCTGGCACAGCGCGCTTGAAGGCAGTGGAGAGATTGAACCGCGTGGCGATGCGAAAGTCGGTGAGGATGGACAGATGGATCTGACCGGCGGGGCATTTCTCACCGAGGGTGTGAATGACGCGCTTCTTGCAGCATGTCAGGCAAGCAACCAATTGACGCTTGAATGTCTCGTTACGACGGATAATCTGGATCAGGACGGTCCCGCACGGATTATCTCGTTCTCAAATGACAGCACCCACCGCAACTTCACCTTCGGACAGGATGGCAACCGTTTTGCCATGAGAATCCGTACACCTCGTACCGGCACGAATGCCTTAGGCGGCGAGTTTTCTTTCGGTAAGATCGAGTCGGGAAAACCGACGCACGTCATCATCAGTTATTTTTCGGGGAACGTCTACTGCTATATCGATGGCGAGCTCGTCTATGTTAGCAATGGGACGCAAGGAGACTTCAGCAATTGGGAACTCTACCCGTTGCTGTTCGGCGATGAAGCGAGTGGTGGCAGGAATTGGGAAGGTAGGCTGAGCCGCATTGCGATTTACAGCCGATTCGTCGGGGTGGAAGAGGCAACGCATAAGTTCAAGCTGATTCAAGGTGAGTAGAGATTCGCTTTTATACCATTGCTGGCGAGGTTTGAAACCTCGCCAGCGATACGCCTGTACAAACCCCAATTAGGACATCTCGAAATCCTCAAAAGGAATTGGCAATTGTTCAGCGGAATTCTGTTTTGCAATAGGGACGGGCTCCACTGTCTTGACAGAGATACGTTCGACAATTTCCTTTACACCATTGACGGGATTGAGGCTATAGCCCCCTAACTCAATCAGGTCAGCATTACCTTTTGGAGGGTTATCAAGGCAACTTGGGTTAACAACAAAAAGCGGTAAATTTAAATCAATTGCCGTTTTGGCAGTATTAAAGGTCCCACTCATTTTACCTTGAGTATCCCGCTCAGGTCCAGATTCAATAACGACAACCGCCTTAGAGAGGGCACACACAAGTTTATTTCGCGCCATCGCATTGCGTGCTAACCACTTCACATCTGGATCAAATTGTGAAACCGCAAGCACATCTTGATCCCAATTGAATTTTTTAAATACGCTTTTCTGACGCAGTTGATTAATGCCATTGGGAAGTACAAGTGTCGTTGTCCCTTCGGCCTCTAACGCACCTAAGTGTGCTTCTGAGTCAACACCTTTGGCGTATCCAGAGACAACGTTTATGCCTTCACCCACAAGATCACCAGCAAGTTCTCTTGCAATACGAATCCCTTCATCCGATACATTCCGTGCACCAACGATTGCGACACTATCTGACACGAGGCGTTTTTGCTGCCCTCTAACAAACAGAATCGGCGAAATTTCACGGATGTGCGGTGGAAAATCTGGGTGTCCGGGGTGAATAATATCAATTCCCTGCTTTTTGAGTTGCTCGTAAGCCGTGGTTACCCTCTCTTTATCTTCTGCCCGAATTTTTCCATTAAGAATTTTCGCTAACTTTGGAAACTGCACCGAAAGATCGCTTTGGCTGCGCGGTAATATTTCTGGGTTTAGGTTTTCTGCCTCTAATATTTTAGCAACCGAAATCAGAAGTTTAGGACCTATACCTCGCGTTTTAAAGAGTCGGAACCAGAAATAATCTCTATTGATACTCATCTTTTCGTCCTTGTTTGGGTCGGTTTTGGTAACTTTGGAATTCATATCTTCAATTACCACCCGTCCGTGTTCGGGTGAGTGTTAAGACGAGAACATGTCGAACACCACCCTGTTCGTAGAGAACTCTCGTAACTTCTGTCAAAGTTGTCCCTGAGTCGTAGAGATCGTCAACCAACAAAACACATTGATTCTTCAAATCTTGAGACTGGACAACAAACGCTCCACGGAGTTGTTCGCGTTTGCTTTCCACACCTGGAATATTCTTGAGGGGCATCGTTCGTTTTACCTTTGTTAAATAATCTGTACGTACCGGTACACTCAAGAGGTTTCCTATTTCTTGGGCAATTTCGGTGACAGGTTGAAACGTCCTGTTTGTATCTGATGGTGGGATGGGAAGAATCGCCTTAAGGTATGGAAGGATAGGGTATCCATCAACGGCAAATTTTTCTTTAACGAATTTGGTGGCAACCTCTGCTATAGGTTGAATCTTGGTTCTGTCACGGCGATATTTCAACTGAAAAACCAATTCGCCAAATTCGGTTCGCTCCGTATCGTATCCCCCGCCCGGCAACGGACGACTTGATAATGTATGGACATCCAAAGTCCAACCTGCCCGCCAATTTCCGTGAATCTCCCGTGGATTGATATCCGAATTTTGATAAATAGAGGATGGAACTTCCCACAGAAGCACTGTACCATCTTTGCTTCCAGTGGCGATTGTTTTGTCATCGGGACTATAAGCAAAATCAGAGATATCACCGATATGTCTTGTTATTGTTATTTTCTGTTCCGCAGTGATGGTATCCCACAAATTTACCACTTCATCATTCCAAGTGGCGATTGTGCTCCCATCACCACTATACGCCAAATTCAATGAAGGACCGATAGGTTCATTGACGAGTGTAGTTTTGAGTTCTCCGGTGACGGCATTCCACAAATACACCTTACCTGGGCTTTTAGTGGCGATTGTTTTGCCATCAGGGCTATATATAAAACTCTCAAGGTAACAACCAAAACCGGAATCAATGTGTCTGAGAGTGGTTTGGTGTGCCCCAGTGGCACCATCCCATAAATGTACCTCTTGTCCGTAATCTTTCCATGTAGCGATTGTTTTGCCATCCGAGCTATACGCTAAATTATCAATACCAACGATATATCCGTGGTCAACTAAGGTGGTTTTGTCTACTAAGACAACCTCGTGTTCTCCGGTGTTAACATCCCACAACCATATACCCCAATTTCCACCGGCTGCTATTATTTTGCCATCCGGGCTATATGCAAAACTAATGGGACCGCCGCCGCGATTTCTGTCATCGACTAAAGTAGTTTTGTATTTTCCGGTAGTGGCATCCCATAAACGGATAAAACTCCCGAAGTGGCCACTATTTTCTATGTACTGCAGTCCCTCTGTAATGATAGTGCTACCATCTGGGCTAACCGCAAAACTTTGGACATCGTAGGCGTGTTTCTCAAGAGTGGCTTTGTGTTCTCCGGTGGTAGCATCCCACAAACGGATAACACGTCCATCGCCGAATGTATATTCTCTTCCATCTCCGGTAGTAAGAGCACGTTGGGACCGTTCCTCACCATGCATACCGCAGGTAATGATTGTGCTGCTGTCCGGACTATACATAAAAACATAGCACGGATGTTCTGCAATGGTTCCTTTGAGTTCCGCGGTGTCTATATTCCATAGAGATATTCCAGTGACAGCATCTTGTAAATCTTCTCCGGTACCGTTCCGAGTGAAGATCGTTTTGCCATCCGGACTATACCTAACACTAAATACACTGCAAGTATGCCCGATAATGGTCGATTTGCGTTCTCCAGTGATAGCATCCCACAAATACACTTCTTTTGAACTCATGGAGGCAATTGTACGTCCATCAGGACTATGCTGAAATCTAATGAAATTGTCGGTAGGTGTAGCTTTGTGTTCCAGTGTGGTTTTGCGTTCTCCAGTAACAACATCTCGCAAAGTCATTGAATTCATATTTGCACTCTTAAGGGCGATTGTGCCGCTATCAAGACTATACTCTACACCGCCAGTCCCATCAAGTCCGGAGGCTTTAAGCTCTCCGGTGCTGGTATCCCACAAACACACCATTAAACACTCCATTTCAGCATCATCATCCAACATACAATCTATTGGAATCAAGGCGGCAATTGTGCGACCATCAGGACTATACTCTAAACTCACACCCCGTAACGACTGAGAGTAGTTATAAGAGTAGTTGTAATTGATACCAGTATCTATGAGGAGAGTGGTTTTGCGTTCTCCAGTGACAGCATCCCATAAATATATTTCCTCACCTTTCCAAGTAGCGATTGCGTGGCCATCAGGGCTATACGTAAAACTTTCGCCTATGAGCCTCACTTCGTGTTTTCCGGTGACAACATCCCACAAACATACCTCTCCACAACTTATTGTGGCAATTGCGCGACCATCAGGACTATACGCAAAACTCTCAACATTTCCAACATTGGTGAACGTGGTTTTGCGTTCTCCAGTGACAGCATCCCATAAATATATTTCCTCACCTTTCCAAGTAGCGATTGCGTGGCGATCAGGGCTATACGTAAAACTTTCGCCTGTGAGCGTAACTTTGCGTTCTCCAGTGACAGCATCCCACAAACACACCTCTCCATAGCTTACTGTGGCGATTGTGCGACCATCAGGACTATACGCAAAACTAAAAAACCAATCATTGTATAAACTTTCTGTGAGTGTGACTTTTTGTTCTCCGGTGACGGCATTCCATAAATACACCTTTTCTTGGCTTTCTGTAGTAATTGTGTTCCCATCAGGACTATACACAAAATTGCTGACATTGTTATCGTGGTTGAGTATGGCTTTTTGTTCTCCAGTCACTGCATCCCATAAATGCACAGTCTTGTCAGTACTACTAGCGATAAAACGGCCATCGGGGCTATACGAAAGCCTCTCAACGGGAACGGTATGTCCCGTGAACAAATCAAGTTCTTCACCAGTCTCTGCATCGTAGACCCAAATTCCAATGGAACTTGCTACCGCCAGACGACTGCTGTCTGGAGAATACGTTATCTCGTTGATATAACCTTTACCAAGGCGGAGTTTAGCACCTTTAGGCAGATGCCATTTGGCGTAATCTTTGACAAACACGTTCAGAGGTCCTTTGGTTGTGTTTACATTTTCTTAGGTTATATGAGTATTGCTGCGAAATAGACGAAACCGAGATACCGGACCGCTAACTTATCGTAGCGCGTCGCAACCCGACGATACTGTTTCAATCTATGAAAGAACCGCTCTATTATGTTTCGGCGTTTATACATTTCTTTATCATACGCGCGTGTTTGCGTCCGGTTGCGCCGAGGCGGTATCACCGCAACGCCACCCTCGGAGCGGATCTCAGCGATAAATGCGTCCGAGTCGTATGCCTTATCCGCTATGACATACTCATAGCAATACCCTTGAATCAGAGCCGAAGCTTGTGTTATATCATTACGGTGTCCCGCCGTCAAAGTAAAGCGCAGCGGGACCCAGGCATCGCTGAGAGAAAGATTGAGTTTTGTGGTAAATCCACCTCGGCTACGTCCGAGAGCTCGCGCCTCTTGTCCGCCGTTTTTTTTTAGCACCGGCTGCGCAGGAATGCGCACGCACCATCGTCGAATCAATGAGGATCGCAGAGATTTCACCGGAGACCTCGTGAAAATGTTCATGCAGTGCCTGAAAAACACCCGCATCGCACCATCTACTGAATCGACGGTAGATCGCATTCCAATTGCCATAGACTTTCGGTAAAGCGCGCCACGTCGCGCCTTCTTTAGCGATCCAAAGCACAGCAGAGAGAAAGTGCCTGCACTTTGCTGGGTTTCCAACATAGACGTTTCGGCAATCTCTGAGGAACCCTAAGATGCTATTCCAGGCGGTATCACTTAGCTGCTTTGGCAGGTCTTGAGAGTCAACTGTATTTTGAGTTTCCATAAAGAGAGGATACTAAAATCTCTATGAAATGTCAATACCTTTTCAAATGTAAACACTACCTTTAGATTAGCACACTTGCTGGATGCAACATAATCACATGTCTTTTATTATTTGTGTATCCAGATACCACAAAATGTGACTGAAGTCAATTTTTAGTTCTTATTAATTTCTTTTTTTCGCGTTAGCATTGCGGAAATATCTTTAGGCAATTCAACTCTAAATTCTTCTTCAAAGACGGTAATACTGCTGTACTTTTCAGCGAATAAAGCGATGATATCCGATCCGTTGCTTTGGCTGGCAATGAAGTCTTCCTGGGCTCCTTCCCAATTTCGTACACGCAAGCAAGCTATACCACGAAGAAAATAGTGATAAGGTTTTGCCTCATCAGGCATCAATTCTATCACTTTACTATAATCCGCGATAGCCAAGTTGATTTCATTCTTTTCCATATAAGTCTCAGCGCGACCAACATACGCAAGGGTATAATTCGGATTCAATTCTATTACTTTACTATAGCCAGCAATAGCGAGGTCAATCTCGCCTTTTTTCCTATAAGCCTGCGCACGGTTAGTATAAGCGTAAATGTGATGTGGATTCAGTTCAATCGCCTTACTATAATCCTTGATGACTAAGGCTGAGTCGCGGTTAGCCATACCCGCGCGGTAGACATAAGCCTCAGCATGATTCGGATTCAGTTCAATCGCCTTGTCATAGTCTTTAATGGCTGCCTCAGAATTCTGTTTTAACTCATAAGTAAAGCCTCGGTAGAAGTAAGCGTCAGCATCATCTGGATTGATTTCAATCGCCATGCTATAGTCTTCCAACGCCAAATCCTGTTTTCCTTTGCCTTCGTAAGCATTGCCCCGATTGTTATACGCTCTGGCAAGCATATGGTTATCAGGTTGTAAGCTTATAGCATTAGTATAGTGCTTAATAGCCTCATCTAATTTGCGCTCCTTGTGCGCTTCAATGCCGCGCTGCAAATAGCCCAGGGCATCAGGTTCAACGTATGCACGATCATGAGCACGTAAGCGTGCAAAACCATCAAAGTCAGGAAACATTCTTGCCTCTGAGATACCTCCTGATTTCTCCAGAGAGGTTAGGATGGATGCCTTGCTGTTTTTTAAGATTACGCATTCTGTCTCGAATTCAATTTTGGCACCTCCAAAAAGGAAAACGGATTTCTGTGCAATAATACGATTGTTTTGCTGCTTAGGTTGCCATTGATATAGCGGGTATCCCCCGCGGTTATCTGAGTTGAAAAAATAATCAATATTTTTTTTCAGTGATTGCGACGTAACCTTTTGGAAGCGATCAGGATTGCTGATGTTGACAGCAAAGACTTTACCGTTAAAGATTTTACTATCTGCAACGTTTTTGAATTCTCGTTGACAAGCCATCCAGAGAGCAACTTGTGCGCTGTAACTAAAGTCTATCAGACAAGTGGCTGCGCCGTAATGCTGAAGTTCGGCAAGTAGTTCCAAATCGGAGGGTTGCTGCCCATTTTTCAGGTCGTGTCCTTCAAGGCGGGCATCGTCAATTATTCGCTTGTTGATTTCAAGGAGATTTGCTGGAGTTTGATCTCTCTTATCTAGCAGGCGGCGATAGGCAGAGGCTTGTATTGAGTACTTTTCATTTGAAACTCCTCGAAACAAATATAGCCCAGGTTCAAATTGTTCTGCCCATTTCATAAAACTACTCAGCGTTTTAACACGACGCGATTCTTTTTTCGCCATTTAATCCCTCCTTCTCTCATGTATGAGAATACCATGTTTTGTGAAGGGTGTCAACCGAATTTCACAGCAATTCAAGTTTCTACCTTGGACATCAATTAGGCTTTATGTTATACTTAACGCTAACATTGTAAAGCATACGGAGGACATCATGAAAAATATCACGGAGATGAACTCTACCGAATTCCGCGAGTTGCTCCACACGCTCGTCAACGAGGAGTTGTTTAAATCGCGTGAACGACTTGCTGCGTTACTTGCGAAGGATAGTCCTCAAGAAGCACTGGAGGCAGAGTTCTTTCATTTTCACGGTGACTACGTGGATTTCGCCTATTGGCTGGAAGACTACGAGGAAGATCCACTTAAAGGGCTTATACCAGATACACCGCTCGCCAAAAAACTACAACGGCAACGCGAATATGTCCTTGCTAACCGGAAAACAACGCTCAAAGAACGGAATTTCAGACGGATGGGGCTTTACCTAAACAGCGATCCGATGCCAGAGAAGAAAATCGCCGAGTTACCACCGGACGCATACCGAACGCTGCTCCGCTCCCTCGTCGCCGAAGAGCTCTTTCCGGTACAGGAGCGGCTCGTCGCGTTGCTTAAGCAGAATCCATCAGGTCAGGAGTTAGACATAGCGTTTCGAGAACTTTACGTCGCTTATGAACTCTTGGAGGTCGCCTTTGAGGACTACCACTACGATCCGGACGAAGGATTGGAATTCCGCCCGGAAGTTATTGAGAGGATTGATCAAAGCATAGCAGAAATAGAAGCTGGGACAGCGAAGCTGATTTCACTTGAGGAGGTTGCAAAAGAGTTCGGGGTGAATTTGCAAGATTAGACGCTTCCGCGAGGCCTCAGACATCTATTCGGTACACACGAGCGGCGGTGTCGTGGAACAGCGCGGCGCGTTCATCGTCCGAGTAGCCCGATGACAACCGTTTGAACGCATTATACATCACGTTGTAAGAGAACGAGACCTTATCAACCGGGAAGTTGCTTTCAAACATGCACCGTTCTGGACCGAACTGCTCGATACAGTAATTCATGAAGGGTGCCATAGACTCGGCTAACTCTTCGGAACCGATCGGCTGTTCTCGTTCATGCCAATCGAAGCCGGTGCGCGGCATCCCGATACCGCCGAGTTTCATGTGGACGTTCGGGCAAGCCGCTACTGCGGCGATACCGTTTCGCCAAGTCGCCAATACTTCGTCATCTCTACCACCATAGGGACCGACCCGCAGCAAACCACCAATGTGGTTCGAGATAATTGTCAAGTTGGGCACTGCTCTGGCGAAATCAGCGAGTTCAGGGAGTTGAGGGAAGTATAGCCAAGCCTCGAAAGACATACCCATGCCTGCCAGCACCCGCGCACCCGCACGGAAGTCCTCGCGCGCCAGTTGTTCCTCTGTTCTGTATGTAGAAGTACCATCTATTTCCGGATGGGGATCCCAAGTGACAGAATGACGGATACCCCGAAACCGATTTGGGCTCGCTGCTTGTAAGGCTTCCAGTACCGGCTCGACGCGTTCACCCAAGTTCAGGTTCGCGTGCCCAACGATCGCAGCGGCAGCACGACTTTCGCCGTATAAACCACTCGCGCTCGCAGCTGCGAGTCCTTGCACGAATTCGACTTCACCAACGGGACGCGTCTCCACTGGTCCATCGGCTCGGTACATTGCTCTTGCCTCAACAAACACGGTAGAACGTACATTGTGTCCGCTGCCAATGTCCGCGATCAACTCGTGGAGTAGATACCGTTGATAAGGGATACGCTCGGTTCGGAAATCCCAAAAGTGGTGGTGCGGGTCGCAAATCGGCATCTCCGGTTCCAGTGTCGGTTCCTCGGTTAAAGCGAGCCAGTCATTGTCTCCAAATGGCATAGGAATACCTCCATCTCTATCGTCAAACTCAAATTGATCGGTCTGTCTCTTGGAGTCTACTGTAGGGCATCAAGGGATTTTTGTCAAACACTTTTTGATTCTTTACAAGATGTTTTTGCCGACATCAACGTCCTCTTTAACCGATGGCTGACGCCCGACCCCTCGTAAGCGTCGGGATTCGGAGATCCCTCCTACAGGAAACCAAATGTCCGCAACTCTTTAAAGACTTAGGTGCGTTGAAAACTATATTTGCGGTGCTACAATATTTTGGATGCCCTTTTAAAATCGTTGTAGCGGAGCATTACACTTGTAAAACTTTTTTAAGGGATGCACCGATGATATACGTCACATAGTTATAACGCAAGTTTTCTATAGACATACCACCCCTCCGGGGTGAAGAAAGTGCTAAAAAACCTTGTTGAAACGTTCAAAACTTGTTAGTAGCAACTTGGGTTAGTTATAGGTACTCGTGATGGTTTTTTATCAGAAAATCAGCGACGATCGCTGAATCGCGATGTTGATGTCTAGATGTTGATGTCTAAATGAACCTGCCCGTAATTACACTTTCTTTGCATATGAAGTGTTTTTGTGGCATAATAAATGCTAAGTGACGAAAGTGGTCCTCATATTGCGAGACGCAAACTTAAGTGAAAGGGAGACGGTGGAAATGATGAAACGATCAGATGAGAATAAGCCTTGGATTGTCAGACTCAAATGCAAACCTTTGTACGCTGCTTCGGTTGCATGTGCCTTATTGCTGTTGTCCTTCTTTGCGATTGTTGGGTGTGGACCGTTGCTAACCACCGATCCACAATCTGGTGTTCCTTATGAAGGTTCCAAAACAGATGCACAGTCTGCAAAGACGTGGCCCGTGGAACGGACGCTTGTTAGCGACGAGGTCAACTGTATTGCTGCGGATTCAGACAATGTATGGATTGCGACGGCAAGAGGGGTTTCTCGCTGGGACCGCCAGCAGGATAAGTGGCTACACTATACAATGGAAGATGGATTGTCGAACGATATGGTAAATGCTGTTGCCATTGATGGGCAGTGGGTCTGGTTCGCCACGGATGAAGGCGTAAGCCGCTACGATATGCAGACAAACACCTTTGCGACCTTCCGAAGCATTGATGGCTTAGCGAGCGACGAGGTTTCCTCTATTGCGGTGGACGGGAACTATGTGTGGTTTGGAACATCCGAGGGGTTGAACCGTTATGACAAAACGATTGACAGTTGGGCGGTGCGTACCCGGAAAGACGGCTTAGTCAGCAAAGTAATTACAACAATCGCGGTCGAGCCAGAGTATGTCTGGGTCGGCACCGATAGAGAGATAAACCCGGATCCGCATGGATGGGACGAGGATCCGAGGTTCAGCAGAGGTGGGGTAAGTCGCTACCATCGAGATACCGATTCTTGGAATAACTATACGAAGTCAGATGGCTTAATAGACAGTGAGATCGCTACGATCGCGGTGGACGATGACAGCGTTTGGTTTGGTACCCAAAATGAGGGTGTCAGTCAGTACAATCAAATTGACCAGACGTTCATCAAAACATATACGAAAACGGATCTGCTGAAAAGCAATATGATCACTTCCATTCGCACAGATGGATTCCAGGTTTGGTTTGGGACTGCTAATGCGGGTGTACATCGATTCATTAAGCCTGTCAACACGTGGGTGCATTACACCAAGGCAGATGGACTGTCCAGCAATCATGTGAGTTGGATTACGACACAAGGCAACGATGTTTGGTTTGGTAGTAAAGAGGATGGCGTGAGCCGGTTTGATAAGGTGAGTGGCGAGTGGACGGTTTACAAGCAAGCCGAGTTCCTCGCTGACAACGATGTCCGCTATATAACGCGTGATGCCGATGGAAACCTCTGGTTGGCAACAGTCGCAGGGATTTCAATTTACTCTCCTCAAACGCGCAGCTGGGAAATTATTTCCAGAGAAGATGGGCTGCCGACACCGTACATCACGTCGATACATATTAGCAGTCAGCAAAACAGCCATCAGCAGTCAGCAGTCAGCAGTCAGCAGGAAACACCCAAGCAAAAACACTCTACTTCATCAGAAACCTCTTTACTGACAGAAACCGATGGTTCCCGACAGTCGATGGTTTCCGATAGCCATTCTTCCGAAAGCCGAAAGCCAACAGCCATTTGGATTGGGAGTGATCGAGGGCTTGGCACACGAACATACCTGGGCGGTGATTGGACATTTCATACCCCATCTCGGGAGCAGACACAGGCCGAAGCTTTTGTAACATCTGTTGATGTGGGTACTGCATCGCCAAGCCACTACATCTGGCTCGGTACGAGTTCCGGTCCTGCGATGTATGATGCGACTTCCCAAGAATGGACACAACTGGCACTGCCTGACCCACCCAAAAACCCGCTCATATTGTCCGTACTCGCTCGTGATGAAAGGGTCTGGTTTGGTGGTGCAGAGGGTGTTTGGCGATATTCGATCACCGATAAGCAGATGCACCGTGTTGCCGATGGTCTTCCGAATCCCTACGTTAATGTGCTGCTTTCTACAGGTGAAAACGAAGAACAAACGCTTTGGGCAGGGACGCGCCGTGGGCTTGCAAGGTATGACAAAGCCCGCCAGCGTTGGGTGCCACTCTCCTTTAATGAACAATTGCCTTCTCCGAATGTCACTGCACTCGCTTTTCGTGATGGGACCCTTTGGATCGGCACACCACAGGGTTTGGGAAGTTACACGATTGCTTCCGATTCTTGGAATTCTCTCTCAAACGTGCCGTATAACGTTCGCGACATCCTGTGTGAGACAGATGGAACACTTTGGTTGGCGACAGATACGGGGCTCGTTGAATATGACTCGCAAAGTGGGAGAGAGGTGCTACATCAATCCCGTCCGGTGCGAGAGCCGTTCCTTGAAACGATGGTCTCAAACGTCAAATTTGATGGGGATTACATCTGGTTCACTAACTGGCGGTCTTCACCAAACGGTGGTCTTGTACGGTTTCATCGTCCGACGGAAACATGGCGGCGTTTCACGCGCTTAGACATTCTGCAGTCCACTCAGAAAAGACCCATGACGGTTCTGCGTTGGACCTATGTGGATACTGATGCCGTCTGGTTCACGACGGACTATGGTATTCTCCGGTATGATAAAATGACGGATACGTGGCAGCATTTTACGACAGATGATGGACTCTCTACAAACGATGTGGACAAAATTGCTGTCAGTGAGCAGAGCGTCTGGGTCATTCCGATGATAGGTTTGGAATTAAACCATTATAGTAAAGCGACTGGGACATGGGACGTGGTTGAAGAAGAAGATAACCGTGAGGTTGAACGTATAAAATCACTTGGGGTTGATGGACCGAATGTCTGGTTCGCATCTGGGCGTGGGCTGACTCGTTACAATGAGATCACCCGTGAATGGAAGGATTTCGGACCCAGGGATGGACTGGCAGGTAGAGGCGGGGAATGGATTACTGTAGATGATGATTTCATCTGGGTTGCGCGTTCGGAATGGGACAGAAGCAGCAACCGTCCATTGTCACGATACGATAAGAAAACAAAAAAATGGACGACGTTTTCAACGAATGACGTGCTTGCTGCGAATACCATTAGACGCATTATCGCAACAAAGAATGATGTTTGGATACTTTACAGACCTTGGGAAGATGTAGGTGTTACCCGATACGACCGGCGTACAAAGGAGTGGACCACAATCAGATCGGGACGCGGAACGCTCGAATTGGCTGCCGACGAGGATTATCTATGGTTAGCCGCACCGAATAATGGACTTCGACGATTTCATTTCGCCTCTGGCACCTGGGCAGTGTTTAAAGATCTTAAAGGGCTCCTCCATAACCATGTAGGGGAGTATGGGCTTGCAGTTGATGAGGACTATGTATGGGTTGGAACCTTGCGAGGGCTTTCCCGTTATGATAAGCGGAAGGAATCTTGGACACCTTTGAAGGCACTCCCAACCCTTGTTGGACGTACCATTCGGACAGTGGATACAGATGAGCGTTTCGTCTGGGTCGGTACTGACGAAGGTATGTCCCGCTATGACAAGGTCTTAGGGACCTGGAAGAATTATCGGCAGGAGGGTGGATCTGAGAACATAGAAACCCACAACGGTCATTGGCATGAGCATCGCCGGAAAAAGAAAGACTGTCTCTCCGATGACGTTGTGAGTTCTATTGTGGTCGATGAACAGTACGTCTGGGTCGGTACACGCGATGGAGCGAATCGTTTTGATAAGATCGCACTGCGGTGGGATCAGTACAAAACTCAGCATGGATTGCCTGCCAATAATGTGACTTCTGTCAGCAGCGATGGCGATAGCATCTGGGTTGGGACGAATTCTGGTATTGGGAAGTACCCCCGCACAGCGGATGACCGCAACGCATGGATTACTTACACATCGGGTACTGAAATCCAACCTTCTGCCGTGTCCAAAGAATTTGCTGAATCGTTGGTTACCGATCAAATTTGGTGTATCACGGCGAGCAAGAAATACGTCTGGGTCGGAACGCGCCGAGGTGTGAGCCGATACGACATCGGTCGGGACATCTGGAAGACAATCACAGTGGAAGATGGACTCGCCAGCGATGAAGTGAGCTGCATCGCTATTGATGGCGACAATGTCTGGTTTGGCAGTGACCGCGGTGTGACCCTCTATAATGAAAAAACAGAAGTTTGGGCTGCCTATACAACAGAAAATGGTCTCGCCAGCAACAAGGTTACCACTATCGGTGTTGATGGCACAGAGGTGTGGATCGGTACCTACAACGCCGGGGTCAGTCGATTTGATCAGTTGACAAATAGCTGGACGACTTACACTCGAGAGGACGGTTTGGCGCATAACGGTATCCTCTCGATGGCTGTGGAGCACACCTATGTCTGGCTCGGCACCTATCGTGGATTGAGCCGTTTCGATAAACGCACAGGCATCTGGACAACCTTCACAGAGTCCTACGGACCGGAGGATATTCTGAGATAGTTGTCAGCCGTTAGCAATCGGCTTTCAGTTAAGAAACCCTCTTGTAACTCTCACTGTGAGGTAAACTGAAAACTAATAAGATATGAACATAAAAACAGGTGCCCGAAAGTGCCTGATCCCCGGCTTTCTCCTCTTACTGTTGAACTGTTCTCTTGTGTTCTACGCTGAGGCAGAAGACGTGTACAGTCTATTCGGCAAGTTATTCCTTTCCGGACGTGTCGAATACGATTTCACAAACCGACGCAACTTCCTCGCCGATACAGAAGAGGAACGCGTCAGGCAAGACGATTTCGATTTTGACCGCCTCTTTCGGCGCGGCTTCCATAGTGTCATAGTGATTGAGGAGACCGCCGGTAGTGTCAAAAATATCCTGAGTCTCGGAGAGGTTCCGACGACCTTCACAAAATTCACCTTCGATCAGATAGACCTCAGCGGTGTCCGTTGGGAGGTCCGCTCGAATCGCACCGACTGGACAATCTTAATGGTTCCAGGTACCCTCAACCGACTCAATGGTCAAGAGGGAACCATGGAAGGGTCTGGAATCGGCTTACGTGAAGTCACAAAGTTTGGTAAATCCCAGTTAGGACTCTCTTGGTACTTCCGCAAGGTCCCCGTATGGGCGGTGGATCTGGAAACCAATTTCACCAACTACGGTTTAAAAGCCGAGGTGGCTGTCACGCCGAAAAGTGCGTTGCAAAAGAACTTGGGTTCACGTTTCGATGCGACGACAACAGTTTTCAAAGCCTTCCAAACTGCTGGCGATACGATTTTTCAGGCGGAAGTGTATCGTGTCGGTCCGAGGTTCGATGCCTCCCGCTCCGTTGGTGATAACGATGACCAGGACCGATACTCTGATAACACCCCGCTCGATCCTCCTTCTCTAATTATTCCCGGAGATCTTGATAAAAATAACAACGGCATCTTTGACTATGAGGATGACATTCTGCTTTTCGATGTTGATGAGGATTTTTTGGACGAAAGCGATCTGAACAACAACGGTATCCGGGACGAGGAGGAGAACGATCAGGATCCGAATTACGAGTTCGATGTTGGACTGCAAGGTGTACGGCTTTTCATGAACCGTAAGATAACCCGTCAGGCAAGTGTCGTTGACTTAGATTTTGGGTTGCAAATGGAAGAAAACCTCAAACTCAGGAATACACCCTCCTCAACGAAAGCGTTCGCCAATCTGGTTTATCGGAAAGAGCTCGCGCAGGCTTCTTCGCTCGTTTTTGAGAACGAACTAAAACTGGTAAAAGATCGCATCCCTGACGAAACGTGGTATTTTGCTGGATTCTTAAGCAGAACGGAGGAGCAGGTCTATCGGGCGCAGCCGGAAGTCTGGAAAATGGAGAGAGACGGGGCGGTGCAATTTTTCGGTATTGATGGCGGCACCGAAGTCGAAAAACGGCGTAAGGACCCGCTGCTGATGCAGAACGACCTGATTAACACCGCTAAAGTCACGTGGGAATACTTGGGTATTGACCGGATGGTCACGACGGCTCGCGCCAAAATCCAGTACGACTACGATTTCGAGAAGGACAACCAACATTACGAAGTCGGCGTTTTCAAAACCCTGTACCGTCTGCGTCCTTCCAAATCGCTTGAGATCAGTCCAATGTTCAAGTACACTATCCGTAACGGGTTCCGGATGGCGGAGGATCGGCTTGAATATCTTTCCCTAAACGCAGAAATCGACGGTAGGGATGTCTTCCGTCAGCTCCGATTGCGCGAGATTGAACGTGCGAATGTGAGGGATATGGCTTCGGCAGTTATCCTCAAGGTTGTCTATCAGTTTACGAAAACCATCAAACTCACCGGTGGTGGGCAAATTCTCCTCTTCAATGATATGCTCAAGAACGACAACGATTTTGTCCGGCAGGCGTTATTGGCTGAAATGGAGAAAAGTTTTGTCGCTTACGAGAAGCGGCTTTTTCTGCATATCGGCGCACGATACATTGACCAGCGCGCAATCGGGAGTGTTAACGACCAGAATTACATGGAAATTTTTGTGCGTGTCTTTGGGAAATTCTAATAAAAATAGTGAAAATGTACACATTCCATCGTAGCACTGCCATTTTTACACGCGTTTCCGTTTAAAGCGAGACATGATATTTGTAAAAAAAGGTAAATTGGATTGCTTTGCAGGTCTGGTGTTATCTATTCCAACCTCAACGAATTCCGCTGTAACATCTGAAGATGTTTGATCAGGCAATTTTGAAGTGGGCTTTGGAATAATCTCCCCATCTTCTTGTAGACACTCGATATGAAATTTCATGGCTTCAGCGATTTCTTTTCGTGTTTCCTCAAGCGTATCACCTACTGCTACACATACAGGAAGATCTGGGACATACGCACTATAATTTATATCGCCTTGTTCAAAAATTACAAGATAACGCATTAGTTAAAGTTTCCTTTATTTTAAAGCTGCTTGTTTAAGAATGGAGTTCAATGTATGAGGGTGAATATCTTTACCCATTTTTCCTGGAACTGTTACTTTGCCAGATTTAGTTGGGTGTCTAAAATGTCTGTGACTGCCTTTTGTTCGGTGAAGAAACCAACCATCATCTGTAAGTAATTTGATGACTTCTCTAACCTTCATTGTTAATTAGGACTTACGCAACGCGCAATGAATTGCGCTACTACGAACCACACGGAAACCTTTGAGAAACACACGTATTTCCAAAGACAGTTAGTGCTACAACTTATGTCTTTGACGCGCGAAAATGGAACCCTTAGCACATACGAAATGTTTAAGGCGAACTGACGTCAATTGTAGACTATAATTAAAATAATAGGAGAAAAAAATGACAAAATCAAAAATGACAATATGCTTGGCAACAGTCCTCTGTTTCGGGATTGCTGCTCACAGCAATGCGAAGGAACTTACATTAGACGATATTTTCCCCACCGATCGGGTTGTAGATGTGCAGATCACCGTTTCGGAACAGGACTGGAATACAATTCGGTATCAGTCACGAAATTTTATGAGCGCGCTGAATGAGAGTCGGCAATTTGCGCCGATCGAGCATCCGTATACGTATGTTGAAGCAAGTGTGAGCATTGACGGTGTGGTATTCCCAAAAGTCGGGATCCGCAAAAAAGGGTTCATCGGTTCGCAAAGCAATACACGGCCTTCTCTCAAGATCAAACTAAATCACATTGACAAAGAGGCTGAGATTGAAGGATTAACAAACCTCACACTTAATAATAACCAACAAGATATAAGCCAAACTAACCAATTTATGGGGTACGCCCTATTCAATGCAATGGGATCCCCTGCACCCCGGTGTGCTTATGCGAAGGTGACCGTGAACGGCAAAAGTCTTGGTATCTACTCCCATGTGGAGAGCATGCGCAAACCGCTGCTGAAACGTGCATTCGGAAATAACAAAGGCACGCTCTACGAAGGCACTGTCGTCGATTTTAACAAGGAGTGGGAGAATAGTTTTGAACATAAAAGGGGCGACGATGCACTCGGCAGAGAAAAAATCATAGCGTTAATCGATGTGCTTGCAGATGACCAAGTAACGGAAGAAGCTATTGGCGAACTCGTCGATTTAGATAGTTTTTATCGGTTTTGGGCAGTAGAAAGCCTGCTCGGTTTCTGGGATAGCTACTCTGGAAACAATAATAACTTCTTTATCTATCTCAACCCGGAGACAGACAAGTTTCACTTCCTACCGTGGGGTGCGGATGCGCTGTTTACAAACTTTAGTATGGTTGAGTTCCAGAGAAATTCACGCGCACCGATCTCCGTCAAGACACAAGGGTTGGTTGCGCACAGACTTTATCAGCTTGAGTCAGGACGCGAACGGTATGCGAAAACAATGACAGAACTTCTCAAAAATCATTGGAATGAGACAGAACTGTTAGCTGAATTAGACAGAATCGCTGCAATGATTCAGCCGCATCTGATACCTGGACAACGTGCCTTTAAGGGAGAAGAATGGCCGGAGAAAAACGTTACTTTTGAGGACACACTTGAGACAGTCAGTCACTTTATTCGCACCCGTGAAAGCGACATATTGCAGGAGATTGCCGACGGAATGTCTCTCTGGAAAAAGAAACCGCGCCCACCATTCGTTATGGGACCCGATGGGTTTGACATGAAGCAATTTATCCAATTGCCTGAAGAAGGTTTGTGGCATGCCGCACGCATCGGCGATATTCCAGCGATGAAACGCTACATCGCAGAAGGTGCCGATGTCAACGCACCAGATGATGATTTAAACCTATCTCCATTAGCATGGAGCGCACTTCACGGACAAACTGAGGCGGCTCGCCTCCTTATCGAAAATGGTGCTGATGTTAATATGAAAGACGGTAAGGGGAGTACACCGTTGCACAGTGCAGCAGTGTTCGGCAGAGCGGGTGTCGCGAAACTTCTCCTCGAAAACGGCGCAGACTTCCAAGCACGCAACGATGATGGCGCAACACCAGCAGATTCATTGCATCTTGATTGGAGAACTACTACTTTCATTGGTAGCTTGGTAGGCGTTGAGGTCGGACAGGAAGAGATCGCAACCATGAAAACAGGTCGGAACGAAATTGCGAAGCTCTTCGGGGTTGACGACACGTTCGACGAAGCAGGCACATCCCAACCACAGATGTTATCAGGAGCGGTGTTCACTGGCGACCTTACAGCGGTTAAACAGGCTTTAGCAGATGGGGCAGATCCTAACGCGCAAGATCCACAGTCTGGAAGCACGTTGCTGGCTACTGCTGCACTGATGGGGCATACGAAAGTTGTAGCACAGCTCCTTGAACACGGCGCAGATATCAATGGGAGAAGCCGGGACGGTGGAACAGCACTCCACGCGGCGGCTTTCCTCGGACGTATTGAGACAGTGAAATTCCTACTTGAAAAGGGTGCGGATGCCAACCTCCAGAGTAACATCGGCGGCACCGCGATGGATGGGGCAAAACTGGACTGGGAGTTTACCACCGCTATACTCAGTATGATACAAATTGAGGTGGATGAGGCAGAGGTGAAAGCAGGCAGAACCAAAGTTATCGAACTGCTCTCTAAACAACCGAAGAACGTATCTCCATCACACAACTTATGGAAAGCAGCTTCGGCAGGCGATCTTTCGGCTATCAATGATGCGTTAGGCGATAGCGCGGATCTGAACGCATTGGATTCGCAATTCGGAATAACCCCCTTGGGATGGGCTGCACTGAATGGAAAGACCGAAGCAGCTAAATTGCTCATTGAAAAAGGGGCTGATGTCAATGCACGGAACCGAGACGGTACCACTCCGTTGCACTCGGCGGCTTTTCTCGGACGTATCGAAACGGTAAAATTACTTCTTGAGAACGGCGCAGATACAACGCTCCGGAGCAATGACGGTACCATTCCCACGGACGTGGCGGGCCTCGATTGGCAGTTGACTCAGTTTGTAGTTGGATTATTGCAAATGGAAGTGGACGAGACAGAGGTGAAAGCGGGTAGAACCGAGGTTATAAAACTTATCTCCCAACATAATAAGAAATAGACGCTACAAGCGAGGTGATACCTGATGCTTAATTCGCAGACGAATCCTGAGTCTATTCAAGAGATACCAACACCCTCACAATGACACAAGAGGAATTTCTTGAAAACGATTTAGAGGGTTATGAGTATATAAAAGGAGAATTAGTGCCGATGGCAGCTGCCTCAATTGTCCATGGCGAAATCGGTGTTAACCTTATAATACCTTTAGGTTCATACGTTCGAGAAAATAAGTTAGGTCGTTTGTATACTATCGAGACGACGTTATAGTGAGAAGTGAGTTTAGAGGTAGACCTAAGGTATTTCTATCAACCCAACCCATTGCACGAGAATTCTAAAAAAATTGTCCAATGTTTGGAGCAGTCGCAGGGGTGCTCCTGAAATACCGTCGCCACTCATCATAGATGATTTGATGTTCATGGTTAACGAAGGTGGTGTGGTTTCTTGTGTAGAGGCAAAGCGTGGAAATCTTGTATGGAAAGGTCGTGTCGGTGGAAATCACTGGGCATCACCCTTATATGCGGGTGGAAACATCTACTTTTTTAGCATGGAGGGGAGAGTATCTGTTATTTCTGCGGGGCGAGAGTTCAAATTGCTCGCACGCAACGAGTTTGACGGGGAATTCATCGCATCTGGTGCAGTTGCTGGCAATGCCCTAATTCTTCGCTCTCGCACGCATCTCTATTGCATTGAAGAAACGAATTTATCCGAGAATAATTTAAAATAAAATATAAATTCGACAAGGACGAAACAATGAAGATCCAGTTCACTCTCATAGCATTGACATTATCAGCTGTGCTACTCTTGTGCGGTCACGTCCACCAGAATATATCCTTTGCAGACAGCGATCAGACTAACTTTGTCGCCTCAAAACAAAATATCTCAAAATTATCCAATCGCGTCGATTTTGAAAACGATTTAATGCCAGTGTTTACCAAATTTGGGTGTAACGCTGGGGCATGCCATGGCGCAGCCGCTGGCAGAGGCGACTTCAAGTTGTCGCTTTTCGGAGGCAACCCACAAGCGGACTATAAGGCAATTGTTCGGCAACTCGCTGGTAGGCGTATCAATCTGATGCACCCAGAAGAAAGCCTCGTCGTTCTAAAACCGACAGCCCAAATCAGCCATGGGGGCAGGCAGGTTCTGAACGAAAATGGGGAAGGTGCGCAATTACTCCGCAACTGGGTCCAACAAGGCGCGCAGTATGAAACATTGCGTCAATTAGAACGTGTTGATATATCTCCGCAGAAACAGGTGATAACGAATCTTGAAAGTCCAATTCAATTGCAAGCAAAGGCATATTTTTCAAATTCCACAACGGAAGATGTAACACGATGGACTGTTTTTACCCCAGAGGATACCTCAGCAGTTGAAATTGACGCAGCCACTGCCGTAGCCAAAGTGAATCGCCGCGGTCGGCATATTATTCTTGCTCGCTATCTCACGGAGGTGGTCCCGATCGAGTTTATCGCACCTTTGAACGAGGCTCCTGTACAACAGTATATTCATGAAAATGGCGAAACGCATACGCCTTCAAAATCTGCAATTAATAATATAGATGAAGAAATCCTCAAATTGCTGGCGACGTTGAGGTTACCTATATCCATACCAGCTGATGATACCAGCTTCTTGCGCCGCGTAACTCTCGACCTGACTGGACGATTGCCTGTTCCTGATACGGTGGCGACATTCCTTACGGATCCAGACCCAAAGAAACGTGAGACATTAGTTGATACATTGCTTCAGTCTGATGAATTTAACGAGTACTGGACATTGCAGGTGGCGAAGTTGCTGCGGATTCGTTCAAAAGGTGAGGACAGTCAGGGCGCGTTTGTCTACCACCAATGGCTTTCTGAACAGATTCGCGAAGGAGTGGGGTATGATCAGGTGGCACGCTCGGTCATTTTGGCAACAGGAGACTCCCACGAAATCGGTCCGGCAAATTTTTACCGAACCGTCAATGGACCGCGAGAACAGGCAGAGTTTATGAGCGAACTTTTCATGGGCGCCCGGCTCCGATGCGCGAATTGCCATAATCACCCACTCGACAAGTGGACGCAAGATGACTACCATGGATTGGCGGCAATCTTTGCCAAAATAGAGGGCGATCAGATCGTCAAAGTAAAACCCTCTGGCGAGGTTATCCATCCGGCAACCCGCGAAAAGGCGGTCCCACGGATCCCCGGCGATCGGTTTTTGCCTACTGATGCCGCTGACGGGCGCGTCGAATTGGTGGATTGGCTAACAGGTTCAGACAACCCATATTTCGCCAAAGCCATCGTCAACAGATTATGGAAGGCGATGATGGGGCGTGGGTTAGTCGAACCTGTGGACGATTTCCGAGCCACCAATCCTGCTACGCATCCTGAGTTGTTGACAACGTTAACTGACGATTTTGTGGCACACGGTTACGATTTGCGACGGACGCTCAGGCGCATCGCTCTCAGTGCGGCTTACGCCCGCAGTGCAAATACGCTGCCTCAAAACACTACGGATGATCGCTTCTATTCGCATGCGCTTCCGAAACCCCTCGCGCCAGAGGTGTTGGCGGATGCTATCTCAGATGTACTCGGTGTCCCGGACACATACGGCAATGAACCGGAAGGGACCCGTGCTGTCTCTTTATTCGATCCAAACACCGAATCCGACGCGCTTGATATCTTAGGACGCTGTGGGCGTGAAACCTCATGCGAGAATTCAACCGCAGCAATCGGTGGACTTCAGCGTAAACTGCACCTGTTCAACGGTGATCTTCTCAATGCACGCATCGGTGTTCCCGATAGTCGGCTTGACAGACTGATGTTGATCGGAAGGTCACCGATGGAGATCGTTAACGAGTTCTACCTCGCTGCGCTGAGCCGACCTCCAACGGATACTGAGCAACAGTTTTGGAAACAGCACATTGATGTCAGGGCATCCGCCAACTCCCAACGGGCGATCCTTGAGGACATGGTGTGGAGCCTACTAACCTGTAATGAATTTGTGAAGAACCACCAAGAGGAGATTATGCATAACCAAGAGACTGTCGAGGGATTGATTGTGGACATGGTGCGTGCAGCGGGCAGCCATTCCGAGATTAATGTTAATCCGCTGTTGGGTCGTCAGGAAAGATCCGAATCTATCGAAGCAGATGGAGCGATTAAGGAGTGGATTGATGAGAATGGGGAATCAATCGTTGGCACTCGCGGTGGTCCTTTTGATCCTACTGACCGGTATGTGACCACTTATAAGGATGGCAAAATCTACGTTCATGTGCTTTCCTGGGAAGGAGAAAACCATATCATCCTCCCCGCCATTATCGATCGAGTGGTGAAGAACGCTTGGATTCTGGAAAATCCGGAAGCGGATGGCACTTCGTGGGGAATCGTGCGGCAGCATCCGTGGGGACTCATAGTTGTAGTTCCAAGGGAATACCAAAATGGTGTTGATGACATCGTCGTTCTTGATATTGAGGGAGATCCCGCTACACTTAAGAAACCACAATTGGTTGAGGCAGATTCTTCCTCGGTTGTCTATCTTTTGGGAGAGAGTGCGAAGGTAGATGATGGCCTTGTGCATTTTCAGGCACAAGATTGGATTGAAGGTTGGAACGAAGAATCAGGTTCGATTTTGTGGAACGTTAAACTCCTTAGTCCTTGTGATTATGAGATTGCGGTAACCTACACTGCGGATACCGATGCGATAGGCTCAGAGTTCGAGATTGTTGCAGGACAAAACAGAATCACTGGCACAGTCCACCCAACAAGCGGATGGGCAGGGGATTCGCAGAACTTTGAAAGGAGACCGCTTCAGGGAACATTACACCTCCCGGCAGGTGAAAGCACAATTACGCTGCGTCTCATCGGAGAGGCAAAATCCAAGGCGAACGTGAAAGTCCATTCGCTTGAACTGATTTCCCCGACTGCTAACGCGGCAATGATTACTTCAAGGGAAAGGGCGCAAAAGATGCGTGCCAAGACAGATTGGTTCGTTGCGGCGAAGTACGGCGTGATGTTCCACTGGTCGACAACGACGCAGCCGTTGCGTGGACCGCAGAAACCTTATCCAGAGGCAGTGGAAGCTTTTGACCTGGATGCTTTCGCTGATATGGTGAGTGAGACCGGGGCTGGCTACGTCATTTTCACGACTGTACACGGGATTATGCATTTCCCTGCTCCCCTAAAATCGATCGAAGCGGTTATGCCGGAACGCACGTGTAGACGCGATCTGATTGGAGAGATGGCTGACAAGTTGCAAGAACGCGGCATTCCACTCATCATCTATTTCCATCACGGTGTTGGAGATCCTGAGTGGGAAGAAGCCGCTGGGTTTTTAAATCCGGACAAGTCGAGATTCTTCAAAATCGAATGCGACATTCTTACCGAGATCGGACACCGATACGGCAAAAAGATTGCAGGATACTGGTTCGACGATAGGTATCCGCTACAACCGTTTGAGGATCTGTATAAGGCGACCAAAGTTGGTAACCCTGACCGTATTGTCTCCTGGAACAGCTGGATTCTTCCGAAAACGACTGAATTTCAGGAGTACTATGGTGGTGAGTTTGGTGGTGCTTTCGTAACTCCGCCAGCAAGTTTCTTTGCCGAAGGTGGTGCTGCAAGCGGATTACAACCGCACGGTATGATTTTTCTTGACGATCCATGGCAACACGGATATCCGGACACCGACATTGATCCACCCGTGTTCACCAATCAGCAGATTATTGACTACATGCAGACGTGTATTGCCCAGAAGCTCGTAATTACGATGAATATAGGGATCACTCAAGATGGAAAGGTCTCGCCCGCGACACTCGAACAGATGAGGGCCTTGCGACGAACGATCCGAGGGGAATAATCAGTTAAAGGGGTTAATGGATGAAGCGTGAACAGCACCCAAATTTAATAGGACTTATCTGTGATTTCATATTTATCGTAGTATTTGCGCTGGTCGCTATCTCGGCAGACCTCCAACCTGAGATCGACTTTGAGACACAGATATTGCCTGTCCTTAAGAATCGTTGTTTCAGTTGCCATAGTGCGCCAAAATCAGACACCAGCGGAGCCCCTATCAGGAAACCGAAGGGTGGGGTTCAACTGGACAGCGTGAAAGGCATTGAGGCGAGCCAGCACGACGAGGTTATTATCGCTGGTGAGCCTGATGATTCCCTTCTCTACCAACGTATCACGTTACCTGAAGGTGATACTGGCATCATGCCACCGGCTGAGGAAGGTGATCCGTTGACGGAGCAGGAAACGGGTCTAATCCGAAAGTGGATTGAGCAAGGGGCAACCTATGGCAGCTGGAAGGGAAATCAATCGCAGCGCAAGCCATCAGAGACTAACATCAATTCCCATCAACCTATCGTCATGCCGCCGATTACTTCCCTCGCGTTTTCTCACGATGGAAAATATGTCGTTGCATGTTCTCAAGCGGGATTGCACGTTTATGATTTTCCTACACTCAATCTACAGCGGATGATTGAGGTAAAAGCACGTAACATCCATGATCTGGCGTTTTCGCCTGATGGGAATCGATTGGCTGTTGGTGGTGGGAATCCTGCAACTGAAGGCATCGTAGAGATTTTTTCATGGCCAGAGGGCAAATCGCTTCATGTTCTGAGGGAGCATCGCGATTCAGTCACATCTGTGGCGTGGCGGGATACGTCATCACTCGCATCAGCAAGCTTGGACCGGCGCATCATCCTTTGGGACCTGCAGACTGGTGTCCCTATTCAGCAGTTGGAAGGGCATTCACGGGGTGTATCATCTCTCTGTTTTCTCAATGATAAAGAGACGCTCGTGAGCACAGGGGTAGATCAGAATGTCCGCGTCTGGAGTTTGGCATCTGGTGAACTCATCCGAAGTCTGAACAATCATACACTACCTGTGCACGACTTAGCACTGCGTCCTGATACGTCCGGACTTCCGATGATTGTCTCCGCAGGCGATGACCGAACCGTTCGACTCTGGCAGCCAACTATCGGTCGAATGGTTAAGTTCGCGCGCCTCAGCGTAGCACCGCTGAACGTGGCATGGCTGAACGATGGCTCAAAAATTGTCGCCACTTGTGCCGATGGGAAGGTCCGCGTCATCAATCCAGATTCGGTGGAGGTTACAGATGAGATTCATGCCTTGGACGGTTGGGCTTATGCTCTAACCGTCCACCCCATGGACGGTAGTATTGTTGTTGGTGGACCGAACGCACAGGTCCAACGGGTTATACCGAAGTAACCGAAAATGATACTCAGTCCAATCGCCTTTGCCGAATTTTGCACTGCACACCCTGCAATTTCTTCGGCTGGCAGGTTGGGTCCGAGGTAGGTGACTTGCCAGCCCTTGGTGGCACCTGCCAGCAATACACAGAATGAGGACGCGCCTTCAATGAACCCTATAATCCCAGTTGCTGGAACATTTGCAGTGGTGATGCTGCTGTGGCTGTTCTTTAGACCGCCTTTTGGAAGGAATATCGTTCGCCTGAGCACGGACCAACGGATCGTCGCACTCACCTACGATGATGGACCGAATCCGCCTTACACCGATCGTTTGCTTGATGTCCTTGCGAAACACGATGTCAAAGCCACATTCTTCCTGATCGGGAAACGGATCGAAAGGCACCCCGAAACGGTAAGTCGGATTATTGCTGAAGGACACCAGATTGGCAATCACTCCTATAGCCATCCGCTGCTGGGGTTCTTGCCGCCAAATTATGTCCAACGGGAAATTGAACGAACGGACGACCTCCTACAGAGATGTCACCCCTACGGGGTTTTCAAGGTAGGTGAGGCTGTGTTTCGAGCACCGATGTTGACGCGGTTTCTACCGGTGGCGTGGGTGCTTGCGAAAGGCAATCGAGCGCACATCAGTTGCAATGTGTGGAGTTGGGATTGGACAACGCAAAACCCCGATAAGATCACTGAAACGGTATTGAAGAAAACAGAACCCGGCTCGATTATTGTTCTGCACGATGGAAAAGCAGAGAATAAAGAGGCAGACCGTTCGGGAACGGTCGAGGCGACAGACCGAATCATCGCGGCACTTAAACAGGACGGATACCAGTTTGTACGGTTGTCGGATGTCAGGAGAATGGCTATCAGCGATCAGCCATCGGCTCTCAGCAAGAGGGGTTAGATGTCCCAAAAACCACTTTCTGACTGCTGATGGTTATTCCGATAGGCATAAGAACTCTCTTTCCACTGAAAACTGATAACTGCTCCTCAATCTGCCGCTTCTACAGAAATTCTTGCGTGAAAAGCGTTTATACTCCCTTTCTCGCTGAACCAGTCTCCAGTAGCTCCAAGTCTAAAAACTTCACCTCGTTCAAAACGATGGCTGATTGTTCCTGATTTACTGGGTTTAATGCCCCAAGCGGAAACGAGTGCTTCCTTAGGTATACCTTCTGTCGGAAGTTCAGTGTCGCTATCAAACAAGTCGAACGAACCGGAAGCGTCTGCACTCCCAACCCGGATATCAACGGTTAGCACTCCGCCGTCTTCAAACGCAGTGGTATTAATATTGACAACAGTGTAATCCTGATAGCCATTCCCCGGTGCGCTAAAAATATCCAATATCTCCTTCGATGGTTGTGCCCCGTCGAGTACAGCACTCAAATGAGTTGATACAGTGAAGGATTCAGCAAGAGACTTAGGGGAATTTTCTTCTACAGAAATTCTTGCATGAAAAGCGTTTACACTCCCTTCCTCACACCACCCATCCTCATCGCCAGTAGCACACAATTTAAAGCGTTGCCCCTGGTTAAAACTGTGTCTGATTTGCTTCGTTTCATCGGCGTATAAGCACATGACTTTCACGAGCGCGTCAGATACCGCCACATCGGCTTCACCTTCTTGACTATTCCATAGTGCGGCATCAAGCCCTTTTTCTCTTGGAAATTTTCTGTCATCGTGAAACAGATAGAACATACCGTCCGCTTCGCCTCTACCGATTTGGATATCAATGATGAGCGTGCCACCGTCTTCAAACGCTGTGGCATCAATGGCGAAGACGGTGTAGCTCTCAGGCGTGACCATACGAAAAGTGTCCATTACCTCCTGTGAAGGCTGTTGAACGGTGAGGGTAATGTCTCCCAATCCGGGGCGTTTTCCCTCCAAGGATTCCTTGAGAAACAGTAGGTAAGCCTCTGTGTGGCGAAGCCCTCCCAAGTTGCTAAGGAATACATTATAGTCTATAACGCCCATTAATTCAAACTGATGTGTGATAACCATACAATTCACCGGTGAATATTTGCTCCACCCTCTTATAATCGCTTGTGCCAAGGTATGGCTCATATCAAATGTCTTGTGTTCGCGTTCACGTCTTTTGGCTATTGGGTCTCGTAAACTCGGAATGCGTCCTAATTCAGAATTGGGTACCCATGTGTTGATGAAATTATCGTTCAGGAATTTGATGATTCGTTCGTCGGAGAGGACACCTGTCCTCAAGGCTTTGCCGGTCCCTCAGCAGGCTTCATCTGCGAGGGGGCCATCTATAGAAATCGCATGAATCGGTTTTTGCTGTGCTGGTGCTATTTCCAACGCCTCTGCCAACGATACCCAGTTAATTTGCTGGGACTTATAGAAGCGCAATATGAGTGCGCGTTTCGCCGCCTCTTCGGTAATAGATACTGTGAACTCAGTCGCCTGCATAGCACTTGAGGGATCCGTACGGAGTTCTATTTTCGGGCAAAAGCCGATTTCCGCGGCACCCCCAGGGTGAGCTGGTGCCCTCCAGCCTGCATCAAAGTTCAATGTGGCATCCGGCACGTGCATCTTGAAGGAGACGACCGTCTCTTGGAACCGGTCAATAACAAGATGTCCAGCAAATTGTGAAGGCGTAAACCAACCACTTTCCATGACGAATTCTGCGTGGATGCGGAACAGAATTTCAGCAAATTCATTATTGTAAGCGCGCAAACATGCCCACAAACCATAAGAATCTCCATTATTGATGTGCAGATTTAGGCTCGGATTCGGGTGAAGTTGACGCAACAGCGTTAGCGCGCCTTCTTCTTGAATCTGCCAGCATTCACCGACTAAAACCGGTTCCGATGGAAGGAATGCTTGAAAAACGGGTGTTGGGTACTGTTTCTCCGGTTCAGCGACCCGAAAGTTTGCCAATTCATCCCATTTCACGTGGAAATTGTATTGTGTGTATTCAATCGGAGCGATGAAACCCTTGACGGAGACTTCTGCGTCCGCGTTAAGATTAAGAGATATTTTGTCCGGTGCCATATTCATTTTAATTCTCCTCTACAGAAATTCTTGCGTGAAAAGCGTTTATAGTTCCTGTCCCGCCCCATTGATCTCCAGTCGCACACAATTTAAAGCGTTGACCCCGATCAAACTGATACCTAATTTGTCCAGTTTGACCGGGGAATATCCCCCAGACTCTGGTAAGTGCGTCAAGTGGTTTCTTATATTCATCACTTTGCTGACTGTTCCATTCTTCGGGATCAATGCCATCAGGGACCTTTTCCGTGGGCAGTTTTTTGTCCCCGTCGAGCAGATGGAATATTCCTATTGTGTCATCTCTACCGACTTGGATATCAATGGTGAGTGTACCGCCATCTTCAAACGCTGTGGTGTCAATAAAGACAACAGTGTAGTCCTGATGCGCCGCTATCGGTGTACGAAAGGTGTCTACCATCTCCTGCGAGGGCTGTTCACGGGTAAGGATAAGGTCCCCTAATCCGGGACGCTTTCCTTCCATGGATGCCTTGAGGAAAAACAGGTAAGCCTCTACCTCGTCATCAAACTCGCCCAAGCATTCGGGGAATTCATTATAGTCTATGCCGCCCATCGGTTCAAACTCATGTGAGATGACCAAACAATCCACCGGTGAACCTTTTTTCCAGCCCTTCATGATAGCTTGTGCCAAGGGGTGCGTTCTGTCAAACGTTTTGGATTTATCCTTGCGTCTCCGTGCCATGAAGGCTTGCTTTCTCGGCGTGCGCTCTAATTCGACATTGGACACCCAGATGTTGATGAAATTTTCGTTCAAGAATGTGATAACTCGGTCATCGGAGAGGACACCTGCCCTCAAGGTTTTGCCGCTCCCTCAGCAGGACTCATCAGCCAATGGACCGTCTATTGAAATAGCATGAATTAGTTTCACTTCTGCCTCTGCTAACGCCAACGCCTGCTCCGGCGGCACCCAGTTAATCTGTTCTGACTTATAGAAACGTAATATCAGGGCACGTTCTGCTTCTTCTTGGACAATAGCTGCTGCGAATTCTATGTCCTGCACAACATCTTGCGTCCCCGCACGGAGTTCCATTTGCGAGCAAATGCCTGCATCGGTAATAGAATAAGGAGCGTCTTTGTCTTCCTGCCAATTAACATCAAAATTTACTGTGCCGTCAGGGACGTACATCTCGAAAAAAGCGATCTTCTCTTCGATGCGGTCAATCACAAGATGCCCGGTAAATTGCGACGGTGTAAACCAACCGTCTTCTAATTTGAATTCTGCATGAATCCGAAACACGAGGTCAGCAAATCTATCGTTGTAAGCGCGCAGACATGCCCATAGCCCGCAGGAATCGCCCACATCGTTTTTATCAATCCGCATATCTAAGTCTGGGTTGGGATGTAATTGCTGGAGCAGCTCCAACACGCCCACTTCTTCAATCTGCCAGCATTCACCGACCAAAACAGGTTCATCTGGAAGAAATGCTTGAAAAACGGCTATGTGATGCTGTTTCTCTGGTTCAGAGACGCGCAGATTCGCCAATGCGGGCCACTCTACGTGGAAATTGGATAGGGTATTCTCAATGGGGGCAATGAAGCCTTTAACAGAAACTTCTGTGTCACCATCAAGATCAAGGGCTATTTTGTTTGGTAAACGTGAGTTTGATAAATAATTGAAGAGTTTTTGTATAAAGAGAACCCTTTTGGTATAATGAAGTGATAAGGTTTCATTTCTTCCACCAAAAGGAGTTCTCCGATGAATATCATAACACTTTTTTGCGAAATAGACGACTTTTTTCTTGCGTATGAGAAATGGGTGTCAACACAGTGCTTGCCTGAGACACCCCCGCTTGAAACACGCGGGCGACCGAGACAGCTGCATCCGAGTGAGGTGATGACGCTCCTGATTGCTTTCCATCAAAGCAACTATCGGACGTTAAAGCATTTTTATCTCAAACACGTCTGCGTCTACTGGGGCGATGAGTTCCCACATCTGGTGAGTTATAGTCGTTTCGTGCAGCTCCAATCGGAAGTGCTAACGCTCTTAGTGTCTTACTTGTCCACGACCCTCGGAGACTGTAGCGGTGTGTCCTTCGTGGATTCTACACGTCTGCGGGTCTGCGATAACAGGCGGATTTCATCGCATCGCGTCTTCGCAGATGTTGCGGAATGCTCGAAAACATCTATGGGATGGTTTTATGGGTTCAAACTTCATCTGGCCATCAATGAGAAAGGGGAAGTCTTAGATGTTGCGTTGACCCCTGGGAATATAGATGATCGCAAACCGCTGCGAAAGTTCGCAGAGCGACTTCACGGGAGTCTCTACGCAGATAGAGGGTATATCTCCAAGGACCTTCGCGAAGAACTCCGTGAGCAAGGTGTAAACTTGGTTTACAAAGTCCGTAAGAACATGAAACCCCTGGACTTATCGGTGTCCGATGAGGTGCTCTTGAAAAAGCGGATGCTGATTGAATCGGTGATTCGGGAACTGAAAACACAGATGCAGGTGGAGCACAGTCGGCATAGAAGTTTTGAAAACTTTCAAGTCAATGTCTTCTCTGCTTTGATCGCGTATCAGTTGTTGGAGAACAAACCCTCGCTGAACATCCATGAACTTCAGCAGATCAGCGATTGGTTTCCGGTGCTTTTCTAACGACTAAACTTTTTTCAAACTCACGTTTTGGTAACGTTTTCATTATATGGCATTTTCCTCGCCTATCAAGGTTTGGACAGTTAGTGTTTATAGTAGATTCCGTAATTACTTATACACTCGTATTGTCACGCGAACTGTGAAGGTACTTGGCACAGGCTAACAGCCTATGCTACAAGTGTGAACATATTCTCGGATTTTACTATAAGGTAGCAGTGAGCGTATTATGGTTAACCCATAAACGTCAAACTTCTTCAAATCTTTTTTGAGGTGCGCTCAGAGAGGTTAGAAAGTCCGTAGGATGGGTTGAACATAGTGAACCCCGACTCACTTACGCAGCGGACTGCAGTGGAGGTCCGGTGCGGTTAGGAATGCAGATCGCATGAATCAACGCCGAGTGCGCGTATTGCCTCGCATTGTCCCGCAAGCCTCTATAGGAGACCTGCGCAGAAGTCGTCGGGGCGAGTACGCCGCAAAACCGCACCGACCTAATTGCAGGGACCAATGAAGTTAGGAAATCCTACTGGACATGCTAAATTGATGCCTATGGACAGGAGGGTAGTGGCACTTATGAGGGATTCTGGTTCTCATAAGCAGCGATGTCCACTTCATACTGTAAGGTCCAACCGATTTCATCGAGTCCGTTCAGCAGACAGTACTTCTCAAAATCGCCGATTTCAAAAGTGTGTGCAGTGCCATCAGGACAAATCACCGATTGTTCTTCCAGGTCTACCATTAACTGGTACCCTTCGGTGTCCTGTGCTGCTTGGCTGAGTGTGATGATGACATCTGCGGGCAGGGCTATCGGGAGGATACTATTCTTGTAGCAATTGTTGCGGAAAATATCGGCAAACGAGGGCGCGAGAATCGCCTTGAACCCGTATTGTTGGAGTGCCCACGGCGCGTGTTCGCGAGAACTCCCGCATCCGAAATTCACACCAGCGATAAGAATACTCGCATCTGCATAGCGCGGGTGGTTCAGCACAAACTCTGGGTTCGGTTCGCCGTTCTCAAGATAACGCCAATCGTAAAAGAGAAATTCACCGAAGCCGGTGCGTTCAATCCGTTTCAGGAATTGCTTGGGTATAATCTGGTCGGTATCAACATTAATCCGGTCGAGTGGGACGACAAATCCAACGTGTTCTTTGAATGCTTCCATATTTCTGTTTTCTCCTTCTGGTGTTCCCTGGCATTTTCAGGCGAATTTGGGTTTCATACTTTTTCTCTTGGCCCAACAAGGCTTCAAGAAAAATATTGGTATCCGCGAGGTACACTAATCCCTCCAATCTAATGCCTTTTTCTGAAGTTTGAGGGCTGTATACTGGTCACGATACGCTTTTAAGCCGCCAATCCACTCCAAGTTCGGTTTTTTCTTCCGTTTTGAACTTTTTTTTGTTCGCAGGTAATCAATGAAATGAATGACTTCTTCTTGGAGTTCGGGCGGAAGCTGCCTGATTTTTTCAATAATGGTAGATTCCATTGTTACCTCCGTATTTTTCTTGGTAGTGGATACCGTGTTCGTATGCACTTTGCTATCTCGGGCAAGTCCGTATTTGACCTATCCAAACGTCCGGATATCCACAAAACGGCCTGTGACCGCAGTTGCAGCCGCCATCTGTGGACTGACAAGGTGCGTGCGTCCGCCTTTGCCCTGTCTGCCTTCAAAATTCCGGTTTGATGTGCTGGCACAGCGTTGACCCGGCATTAAGGTATCGGGATTCATACCGAGGCACATACTACAACCGGCTTCACGCCACTCAAAACCAGCGGTACGGAAAATCTCATCAAGTCCTTCCGCTTCCGCTTGACGTTTGACCGCCTGTGAACCGGGGACGACCATTGCGCTGACGGTTTCTGCGACTTTCCTACCTTTGGCGATTTCCGCAGCGGCTCGTAGATCGCTGATACGGGAGTTGGTGCAGCTGCCGATGAAAACTCTATCTACGGCAATATCTGTGAGTGGCGTGCCGGGTTTGAGGTCCATATATGCTAAAGCGTGTTCGGTGGCAGTCTTTTCGTCGGCTGTCGCCATGCCTGCTGGGTCTGGCACGCGCCCTGTTACATCGGTCACCATACCGGGGTTTGTGCCCCACGTCACCTGCGGTGCAATGTCTGCGGCATCAAGTTTTAAGATCCGATCATAGGTTGCGCCTTCATCAGTGGGAAGTTGCCTCCAGCGTTCGACTGCTGCATCAAATGCTTCACCTTTCGGCGCAAAATGTTTGCCAGCGATGTATTCATAGGTGGTGTCGTCAGGTGCGATCATACCGGCACGTGCCCCTGCCTCAATGGTCATATTGCAAACGGTCATCCGTTCCTCAATGCTGAGCGCGCGGATCGCTGAGCCTGTAAACTCAACGACCGTACCGTTGCCGCCGTCGATACCGATATGCCCGATAATCGAGAGGATGATGTCCTTTGCGGTAACACCGTAAGGCAGTGTGCCATCAATTCGGGTCTCGAAGGTTTCCGATTTCTGTTGCAGGAGACATTGCGTGGCGAGTACATGCTCAATCTCGCTGGTACCGATCCCGAAAGCGAGTGCGCCGAGTGCACCGTGCGTTGAGGTATGGCTGTCACCGCAGACGATAGTCTTGCCGGGCTGTGTGATGCCGAGTTCGGGTCCGATGACATGCACGATACCTTGTTCAGGACTATCGATGTCGTAGAGCCGGATGTCAAACTCGGTGCAGTTTTGCGCGAGCGTTTCCATCTGTTTCGCGGCAATCAGGTCGGTGATGGGCAGTGACCTATCCGTTGTGGGTACGTTGTGGTCCATCGTGGCGAACGTCAGATCCTGTCGACGGACTTTTCGGTTGTTGAGCCTTAACCCCTCAAACGCTTGTGGGGATGTGACTTCGTGAACGAGGTGTGTGTCGATATAAAGAATCGGCACCTCGTCTGCGGAAGCGCGCACAAGATGCGCTTCCCATATTTTTTCATACATCGTCTTCATTCTTTTAAACTATTTGCCTCCGTGCAGAATGACCTTACAGATCATTCTGTTTTCTGATTAGGATCTACGTTTCCTGAATAATTGAAGCGTAGTGTTGTCTACACCCGCATAACGACGGGAAAGATGAGTGGGGTCCGCTGCATCTGTTTCGAGAAAAACCGGCGGAGCGCGCTTCGGATCTCATCTTGGACTACCTGCGTTTCGTGCTTCTGTTCATCGCTCAGGTTTTCAACCACGCGCCGCGTAATCTCTTTCGCTTCTTCTATCAGCTCTTCGGATTTGTCCATGTAGACAAACCCGCGCGAGATAATTTCTATCTGTCCGGCGTTCAACCCCGTTTTGGGCGGAAGGTCTGTCTGTATAATTTCATCAACAGCCCCAATTCCGGTAGGCATGTTCTCCGAGCTACCTCCGTTGTCTGTGCCGCTTGTATCTGCTTTTGTGTCACTGTGCAGGACAATAATAGGGACGAGGATACCCTCTTCGGAGAGTTGGATACGGTCGCGTAGGACGATATCCTCAAGCTCAATGTCGGGTTTCCCATCAACAAGCACGCGTCCAGAACGTCCCTCGCGTCCAAAGATTTTGCATGTCTCAGGTGTGAGGCGAATAAGTTCGCCATCTTCAGCGACTTTAATGTTCTCACTCGGTATACCAACAGACTCGGCGAGTTCGGCATGCCTCATTAGATTTTGATATTCGCCGTGCACCGGCATGAAAAACTTAGGCTGTAAAAGATTAAGCATCAACTTCAAATCTTCACTCGCGCCGTGCCCTGATACATGGACATTTGCATTGCGTTCATGGTATATCTTCGCGCCACGTCTGAGCAGATGGTTTACGACGTTTCCGATAGCCTTTTCGTTGCCGGGGATGATTCTTGCGGACATAACGACGGTATCGCCATGTTCTACCTTTAGAAACGGATGATTATCAAGTGCCATCAGTGACATGGCAGAGCGGGGTTCACCTTGGCTGCCGGTGCACAAAATCATGACCTCGTGCGATTTGAACGTGGACGCATCGCGAGCGTCAATGAGGTAGTCCGGGTTCAGGTTGAGGTAACCGAGTTCAGAAGCGATGCGCACATTGTTGATGAGAGAGCGTCCGGTAACAGCGACGAGCCGCCGGTGTATATTTGCCAGATTGATGAATTGCTGGATACGGTGTAGACTCGAAGAAAAGGTGCAGAGGAGCAACTTCTGATCCGCTTTCTGAAAGATATTGTCTATCGTCCCATAGATGCTTCGCTCGGAAGGAGTTTGCCCGGATCGCTCTGCATTTGTACTATCGGAGATGAGCAGATGGACACCCTCTGAACCCAAACGCGCGAGCGTCTGAATATCACTCATCTTGCCATCGACAGGGGTCATGTCAAACTTGAAATCACCGGTATGGACGATAACGCCGACCGGTGTGCGTAGTGCAATTGATACGGTATCTGGAATACTATGTGTAACATGGATGAATTCCGCTGAGAAATCACCCAATTCGACCGTATCGCCGGGGGCAACCGTATTGAGTTGTGCCTTGCCGAGCACATTGTATTCACGTAACCGGCCACTCGCGATCGCGAGCGTAAGCTGCGTGCCGTAAACCGGTACATCTAACTGCCGTAGAACGTAGAATAAGGCACCAATATGATCCTCATGTCCATGGGTTAGTAGGATACCGCGCACCTTCTCTTTTCGTTCAACCAGATAGTGGATGTCTGGTAATATCAGATCGACACCGGGCATGTCTGCATTCGGTAGCATGAAACCGGTATCAATGACGATAATGTCATTTTCGGTCTCATACACCATTATGTTGAGCCCAAATTCACCTAAACCTCCCAATGGAACGATCGAAACGTTTCCATTGGTTTTTTTAAATTTCAAATCTTCTGTCATATTTTTTATTGGTTATCCGTCTGCATCGTAGTGAGATTTGTCAGTCATCAGTTAAGAGACACTTTTGTAACAATCTACCCAAATTTGGAGTCCTCCAGAAGGCGGTAAATTGTTCGTAGGGGCATTCCTTGTAGATACCCATATCAGGCAGATGCAAGACCTATCCCTACTGAAAACTGATAACCGATAACTATTTTAAACAACGATATTGATAAGATTCCGGTTCGGCACGACGATGACCTTCCGAATCGGTTTTCCTTCAATGAACCGCTGAACCCGTTCGTCTGCAAGTGCGGCTTCCTCGATCTCTTTGTCAGTTGCATCGGCAGGAAGTTGGAGCCGATTGCGAAGTTTCCCGTTGACTTGGGCAATAATGGTTACGGTAGCACTTGTGAGTACTGCCTCATCGTGTGTGGGCCACTGTTCGTGCGCGATGAACTCTATTTCGCCGAGACGATGCCACAACTCCTGCGCAATATGCGGGGCATAGGGCGCGAGCAGATGTAGAAAGATCTTCAAGGTCTCCTTCGGTAGCGTTTTCGTCTGTGTAGCAGTGTTAACGAAGATCATCATCTGGCTGATTGCTGTATTCATTTTGTCGATCGACTCCGTGTCTTCCGTTACCTGCTTGATGGTCTTATGGAGTTCGCGCCAGAGTTCGGACTCCGTTGTGCCAGCAGCGTCTGTCAACTTCTCGCTGAGTTCGCCGCTGTCTTCATCAATAACAAGCCTCCAGACGCGTTGAAGGAACCGATAGACCCCCTCTACACCGGCATCTTGCCACGGTGTGCTTGCAGTGACGGGTCCGATAAACAGTAGGTAGAGGCGAATTGCATCCGCGCCATATCTGTCGATGACATCGTCCGGATTGATGACGTTAAAACGAGATTTCGACATCTTCTCTAATTGCACATTGAGCGGCACGCCGGAAGTTTTCGCAACCGCTTTTCCATTATTCTGTTCGACTTCGTGCGGATAGTAGTATTTGCCGGCATCGTCTTGATAAGATTCCGCGAGGATTGTGCCTTGGTTCACCAAGCCTTGGAACGGCTCTTGCGTGGAGACCAATCCAGAATCGTAAAGTACTTTATGCCAGAAACGTGCATAGAGCAGGTGCAACACAGCGTGCTCAGCACCGCCCATGTAGAGGTCTACCGGCATCCAATACTGTTCAAGTGCGGTATCAAAAGGTGCCTCGGTATTGTGTGCATCCAAGAAGCGGAGGTAATACCAACAAGAACCTGCCCACTGCGGCATAATGTTCGTTTCCCGCGTAGCGATTCTGCCGTCAGGTAGCCTTACCTTCAGCCATTCCTCATCGGCGCGGGCAAGTGGCGGTTTGCCGTCTTCCGTCGGTTTATAGGCATCAATAGGCGGCAGTTCAACAGGCAATTCCTCGTCCGGCAGTTGAACAATAGTGCCATCCTCAAGATGTGCAAGCGGGAAAGGTTCACCCCAATACCGCTGCCGCGAGAAGAGCCAGTCCCGTAAACGGTATTGAACTTGACGCGTGCCTCGCCCTTCACTTTCGAGCCATGCGATCATTTTCTCCTTCGCCTCAGCGACCCGCAAGCCGTTGAGGAAATCTGAGTTGACACACACCCCGTCGCCTACAAAAGGCACCTCTTCGATCGGCTTTTCACCACCTTTGATAACTTCAACAATAGGGATACCAAAAGCTGAAGCGAATTCATGGTCGCGTTCATCGTGTCCGGGGACAGCCATGATGGCACCCGTGCCGTACGTCATCAGGACGTAATCGGCAACCCAGATTGGGATCGGAGCGTTGTTGCCCGGGTTAATCGCATAAGCCCCCGTGAAAACACCTGTTTTCTCTGTGGCGAGATCTGTCCGTTGGAGATCAGATTTGTTGACAGCTTCCGTAACATAAGCGTTCACTGCGGATGCGGCATCGGGATGCGTTATCTCGGAGACGAGCGGATGTTCGGGTGCGAGGACACAGTAGGTTGCACCAAAGAGTGTATCTGGACGCGTCGTGAAAACGGTGAACGTGTTATCGCTATCTTTAATATCAAAGATAATGTCCGCCCCCTCTGATTTACCGATCCAGTGTCGTTGCATTTCCTTGAGTCCGTCAGGCCAATCCAGTAAATCTAAGTCTTCCAGCAACCGTTCTGCGTAAACGGTGATTTTGAGCATCCATTGGTGCATGAGACGGCGTTCAACAGGGTCTTCGGTTTCAACGTATTTACCGTCTTTTACCTCTTCGTTTGAGAGGACGGTGCCTAACGCTGGACACCAGTTGACGGGTACGTTGGCGAGATATGCCAAATCTTTTTCATAGAGGCGGAGGAAAATCCATTGCGTCCATCTGTAGTATTCGGGTAGGGAGGTGTCAATTTTACGGGACCAGTCATAAGAGAGACCGATGCGCTGGATCTGTTGCTGAAAAGTTTCGGTGTTCCGCTTTGTAATGTGTGCCGGATGTTCATTTTCACGTACGGCTGTGCGTTCCGTCGGAAGCCCGAAGGCATCCCATCCCATTGGGTGCATCACATGGTAGCCCTGCATCCGCCGGAAATTTGCGAGCACATCGGTCGGCACATAGTTTTTTGCGTGCCCCATGTGAAGCCCAGCACCTGAGGTATAGGGAAACATTCCAAGTACGTAGAACTTAGGTTTTTTTGCCAGTGTCTCAATATCATTTGGAATTTTGAATGCTTCTTTTTCTCGCCATACGGCTTGCCAATAAGGTTCTATTTCTGCCGGGGCGTAAGAATGGTTGTCCATTTCGTGTGCGTCTCCTTTTACATCCTGTTCATAGTGGCTTTACGAGAATAAATTTTAACACATCCTCGCTGTATTGTCAAGCGGGCTTTTCTCAGCCGCTGTTCATTGAAACCTCTATTTATTTCTATAATTCAGTGTAAATGGATGGCGGTTTGTAATAAACCTTTGAAAAAATCGCAAAAGTATTGTAAAATTTTAGAGTTATACTTTATTATTGTACAGGCGAAAAGATGCATTCCATTCACAATATAAAAACCTTGATTTCCGCTTTAACGCTTGGCGGATGAGGAAAAATTTATGAAGAATAGGTTATCTCGACGACAGTTTTTACGTTTTGGAACACTTGCGACTGCCTCTGCAGCGGTCAGTCTCGGATTTTTAGGGTGCGGCAATGCCTTGATTCAAAAGGTGCCGGGCTTTAGACCTGATCCGCCTTATGAGTTCACGCCGAGCCCAAACAGCCTCCTTGACCTCCCGGAAGGGTTTACTGCCCACGCCTTTTCGAGAACAGGCGAACAGATGGATGATGGCCTCTGGGTACCGGGCGGACATGATGGCATGGCAGCGTTCCCTGGTCCCAACGGTAAAACCATCTTGGTCCGGAATCACGAATTGGTCGCAACTGCCAAAAACGTCGGACCCTTTGGATGGAATAACGAAAAGATTGAGCGTGCTGTTGTTGACAAACTCTATGACGCTGGGTCCGGTGAACTGCCGTGTATCGGTGGAACGACGACGCTCGTCTATGACACGCGGACGCAGACGCTGGAGAAACATTTTTTGAGTCTCACAGGAACGATCCGAAATTGTGCCGGTGGACTGACCCCTTGGAACACGTGGATAACCTGTGAAGAAACCATGCAGAAGGCAGAGGAGACGTACGAAACCGAGCATGGGTATAATTTTGAGGTGCCGGCTTCTGCTGACATCGGATTAGCTCCGCCTGTCGCGTTGAAGGCGATGGGACGTTTCAACCATGAAGCGGTCGCCGTCGATCCCAGAACTGGAATTGTCTATCAAACGGAAGACAGAGGTGATAGTTTAATCTTTCGGTTTATCCCAGAGAAGCCGGGTGAACTCGCGGCAGGTGGTAAGCTTCAGGCACTGAAAATTCGGGATATGAAAAGCGCAGATACCCGAAATTGGCGGAGCCGGAGTCAAAAGGTTTTCCGGTGGACGTACAATCCGATTCCAGTCGGTGAAACCCTTGCCGTTGAATGGGTAGATATTGAGAACGTGGAATCGCCGGACGACGACCTCCGCGTACAAGGGGCTGTAGGTAAAGACGCGGCGAAGTTTGCACGAGGAGAAGGGATTTGGTACGGCAGTCGTCAAGAACACGGAGAATTCTATATTGCCTGCACGAACGGTGGTATTGCGTACAAGGGGCAGATCTGGAAATACATACCGAGTCCTTACGAAGGCACAAGCCGAGAGGAACAACAACCCGGCACACTGCAACTCTTCATTGAGCCAAACGACAGCAATCTCCTGGAGAATGCGGATAACTTGACAGTCACACCTTGGGGGGATTTAATCATCTGTGAAGATGGTCCAAACGAGGAGTTCCTAATTGGCGTAACCCCCGAAGGAAACCTCTACCGATTTGCTCGCAACGCCGGTAATCTTTCTGAACTCGCGGGTGCGACGTTCTCACCCGATGGCACAACGCTCTTTGTGAATATTCAGAGTCCTGGGATTACGTTGGCGATCACCGGTCCTTGGCACGAGATTCGACAGCGATCTCCGGCATAACCCTAACGCGCTCGCCTTTTAGTGGCTACTCGCAACCTTCCAAATACGAGTGAAACCCAGTACTTCATAATACGAACTTAAGTTGGATTGAGGTGTTGGGTTTCATTACAGTATCTATCCAATAAGCTATCGAAAGTATCACTTCTATCTGCATCGAGTAGCGATTCTTTTTCCTTCATTCCTACCTACTCTATATATCTATCGTACCATTGGTTCTTCAGCGTAATGTGGTGCGTAAACGCTAACCTTTTGCTTGATTTTTTGGTGCAAGTATGGTATTATCTTGGTAATTACTCACATAAAGGCAGATTATTGAATGACAGGAATAAAAACAGACCTTTATCTTGGAGATTGCTTAGAGGTACTCGCCGATTTTGATCCCGATTCATTCGACCTGATTATAACTTCTCCTCCGTATGCGGATCGCCGATCCAAAACGTATGGCGGAATCAGCCCCGATGAATATGTCAATTGGTTTATGCCTCGTGCTGAAGAATTTTTAAGGGTCCTCAAGCCGTCTGGTACATTCATTCTAAATATCAAAGAGCAAGCCATTGGCGGAGAACGGCATACTTATGTCATTGAGTTGATACTTGAGATGAAAAAGCAGGGATGGTTGTGGACAGAAGAATTTGCCTGGCACAAGAAAAACTGCTATCCGGGCAAATGGCCAAACCGATTCAGGGACGCTTGGGAAAGATGTTTGCAGTTTAATAAAAGCAGGAAATTCAATATGTACCAAGAGGCAGTTATGGTGCCGATGGGAGATTGGGCAGAAAAAAGATTAAAGAATCTCAGCGAGACAGATCAAAATCGGGATACATCGAAGGTCGGGAGCGGGTTTGGTAAGAACGTTTCAAATTGGTTAGATCGAAAAATGGCATACCCAACGAATGTTTTGCACTTAGCAACGGAGACGGGAAATCGGAAACACAGTGCCGTTTTTCCTAAGGCGTTGCCTGAATGGTTTATCAAGTTGTTTACGAAAGAAAATGATTCGGTGCTTGATCCCTTTGCAGGTGCTGGTACGACATGTCAGGTTGCTCAAACGTTATTAAGAAATTCTGTTGGGATTGAAATTTTACCTCAGTATTATCAATTAGCGAAAGAGCATATCAACTCGCCACAATGTCTTTTATTTGAAGAGACGCAATATGAGACCCATTACACAACAAGAGATCGCTGATTATGTTGCGGCGAACATCCAAGTCTTTCACCAGAAGAGGTTGGATAACCTTCAAAAACTGAAATTGAAGGATGTCGTCAAACGGAAAAATCCGTACCTATTTAAGGCGAAAAGCATTAACACAGCGCAAGATTTTATAAAGGCCATCCTAGATGCGCGTCTATCTTCACAAGAAGAGGGGATTTTTGGCGGATTCTTGGAGGGGCTTGCTATTTTTGTTTGTTCACAGGTATATGGTGGTCGAAAATCTGCAGCAGAAGGGGTTGATCTGGAGTTTGAAAGAGATAACATAAGATACATTGTATCCATCAAATCTGGACCGAATTGGGGAAATAGTAGCCAAGTCACAAAACTGAGAGACAACTTCAGGAAAGCTAAACGAATCCTTAGGACAAATACATCGTCGGCGAATGTTGTCGCTGTCAATGGATGCTGCTATGGAAAAGATCAAAAACCGGATAAGGGTGATTACTTAAAAAAGTGTGGACAGCAATTTTGGGAATTTATTTCAGGCGATGATAACCTCTACACCGACATAATTGAACCGCTGGGACATCAAGCAAAAGAGAGAAATGAGCAGTTTATGCAGGAGTATGCTAAAGTCATCAACAAGTTTACGGCTGAATTTATCGGAAAATTTTGTGATACTGACGGTAACATACTTTGGAAGGAAATCGTCAAATTTAATTCGGCAGAGACCACACCTTAAAAATCAACTCCAGACTCAATTCAGTTTACTCCAACCTACGTTTCAACAGTCCAATCTTCATAACGGGAACAACACACGCTGACCGCGCGATGTTAACGCGCCCGTCTTTTTGCGGCTAACAATCGAGTCATCGAAGTTTCTGATGGCTGCGAAGATGCTGTGTCTTCTGTGATACGTCTATTCGATGGCATAGTGTTGTCTATAGGTGCGTGTATGGTTTGGACCTCTGCGGGACCGCTCACAGATTTTCCGCGGAATCGAGCGAAGAGTCGCGATTCGGAGATCGCTCCTACAAGACGGTGCGTTATGCTGAAACGCCGGAGGATCATCTCTAACACAAACAGAATGGCGGCGACAACGAGTAGGACTTGGGCAAGCGAGGTCTGCCTTTCGATTGCCACCCCAGCCGGTGCTGCTATCTGTGTGGGTGTAGGTTCGTGAATGCCAGCGGTGCCAGCTGCGAGCATCTTTAACGAGGCGGTATTGACCCTAAACTCGGCATATTCTGCCGGATAAGGGAGCGACAGGGTTTCGACGCTTCTACGCGTATCGCCTTCACGCTCGGCAGTAACGATATAGGATCCACTGTCCTGCATCTGGAATGTGCCAGTGTAACGGGTCGGTGTAACCTGTTGGATTTCAACGATCTCGCTTGCGCGATCTGGACCTACGACGTGCACCTTATAAAACACTTCTGACGGTATTCGCGTATCGATGTTGACCTCCGCCACGCCGTGGTGCATAGACACCCTGAGATCGAAGTCGGAGCCTGCGTCCATGGTAGGGAGCGTCCAATTGATAACTTGTCCCCAAAATTTCCCAAAGTTGTGCCACGGAATCCACTCTTTTGCCCATGCTGGTTTAACGTCTGATGTCCAAGCGATCGCTTTCCCCAAGCCGAAATTCCAACCTGCGAGGATCGGTTCGTCTTTATGTGAATGGATGAACACCTGTGCAGTCTCTTTTTCAGTCGTCGCAACGTACCCATGGAGCGGCGGTAGCATCCCTATACCTGCCACGATTGATTCAGTTGTCGTAGCAATAACGGGTTGAAAGGGTTCTTGAACGATGTAACGCTGCGTTTCTCGGACGGCTTCCGTTAAAATCGCTGGCAATTGTTGAATATTTTCCACAAACACAGCATGTCCGCCACCGTTCTCTGCGAACTGCGTGAGGAGTTCCTTGTTTGCGTCACCTATCGCGATCGTTGTGATGCCGATGTGTACTTCAGCAATCTGTTCGGCTAAGTCAAGGAAAGCGGAGGTATCACCATCAGATTTACCGTCTGATAAGAGAACGATGTGCTTCCGTTTCGCGTCGTTTGCTTTGAGCATCTCGTACGCTCGTTTCGTAGCATCTTTCATCTTCGTGGTGCCGCCTGTTGGTCTAAGCCGACTCACGGTTTGGCGGAGTGCATCGTGATCAGATGTAAGATCAGAGATAGTGTGAACATCTACGTTGAAACCGAGAATTCCCGCCTCATCTTCCTCATCGAGATTGCGGATGCCGGCACGAACTCCTTCAATTGCAAGTCCAATTTTTTGTCGCGCTTCGACGTAGTTTGCCATACTGCCTGAGGTATCAAGTACAAAAACAATCGCGACAGTGTCTTTGCGTTCACGGGGTGTCATTTCCACGGGTAATGCGCGCTCCAACGCCGTATCGGTATAGCCGCCGGGTCCGAATGCGCGTTCTCCACCAATAACCACGAATCCGTGTCCAAGGTCTCGGACGTAATTTTCGATGCTCTGCAACTGTTCAGCTGAGAGTGTCTCTGCAGAAACGTTGCTCAGAATCAGGACATCGCTGCGTTGAAGTTCCACTAATTCCGCTGGCATTTCTGTAGGGGATATTGTCTCGACGACGAAGCCGTTCTCCTTAAGGACGGTTTCCAGTTCAGCACGATACCCGGTGCGGTTAGAAACCGCACCTACCGGGTCTGGGGAAGTCGCAGTGTGTGCCAGATCCCCTTCTACGTATAGGGCGTGTGGTTTATCCTGAATTGTCACAACCCCATGTCCCTGATTATTCTCGGGGATTTCATCGGTTACGTTCAACTTCAGCGTGTACCTATGAGTGCCCTCTTCTAAAAACTGTTTAGGGGTTAAGGAAAGGGGATGTATACCGCTTGGCAATGTCCATTCAAATTCGTCAATTGACCTGTCATTGTGATAGAGGGTGGCGGTTAACGTGGGGATACTACCATCAGTTTCGATCACTGCACCCATCTCAAAACTTTGTCCTTTGCGAACCTGAGACGGCACCTGCAGCTGCACTACGCGAACTGCATCGTTAACAGTACCGAGAGGTGTCGTTAATATCTCGACAGTGCTTGCCGAGAGCAATGGTAGGAAATCTTTGAGGGATATTCCGCCAGCGTTGTGGATTCCATCGCTAAATAGGACTATCCGTCGATGGTAATTGTCTGGTAATAAGGCGATTGTCCGCTTGAGCGCGGTAAGCACATCGGTGCCATCTCGCCGGATGGTTTGTTCTGCGAGTGTTTCCAAGGACACTATAGGCGCGATTTCCGTTGGTTGATCTTGTTTCTGACGGATTTCCAGTAGGACCCCGGCTCCCCTTGCAAAACTGATAATGCCAAATTTGTCCGTTGGTTTCAATTTTGCGACAGCGGCGTTTATCTGTTTAGATGCCTCTTCGTATTGTGTGGGCTGGATGCTTTCGGAAGTATCGATTAGGAAAACGACAGCGAGACGTTGTTCCTGATGCGTCCGGTGCAGATTGGCTAAGGCGAGGATTGCACAGAGAAGTGCAGCACCCCTAAGGAAGAAGGTTACGCGCTTTCGCCATTTTGCTGTGCTGAGGCGTGCTCTCCGCTGCACAAAGATTAACACAGGAATCGCGACGAGTAGGATCAGGAAGAGTGGAGTTCGAAAATCAAACATATTTTTAATTATGGACATCTGGGCGCCGCTCCATTACATTACGCGGCGGTTTCTGGTCAATTTTGCGGCGTACTCGGCCATAAGCGACCTGCTTCAACGGAGCCAGAACTGTGGGAGGGTTTCTAACTCCGACTCTTAGGGGATTTGCTTGGGTGTTTCTTCAAAATCTCTGTAGAGAAATATAGTGCGCTGAAGGTTGTTTACTATTGACGGCGCAACTCCTCAAAATATGCTTCTGCTGTTTGCGTTTCTGCGGCATGCGACATGTTATAGCGTTCGCATAACGTAATATATTCATCAATCAGCGTCCGCCGTCTTTGGGATGACATCTCGCCGCCAGCAACGACCATTGCTTTGTAGGCAGGGATGGCGGCTTTTTCCACACGCGCCCGAATCTCTGATTTCTCAGATACCAGTGCCAACGCTTGCTGAAAATAGTCAAAGATAGTCTGTGTGCTTTCCGCGTCTAAGCCAACGTCTTCTGGGGTCGGAAAACACCGTGGGTGAAGACTTCTCGCCTCAACGTTGTCGTGGAGATAGGTGATATACTCCAAAATCGGAGGTGCTGCGGCTTCATAGTGGAGATTCACAAATTCGGTTAAAAGCGCGTTCGCATCAAGATGTGGGTTCCAGATGAGGTGTGAGATTAGGTAATTCCGTAGATCGGAAAATTCGCCTGTTAACCCGTTGCCGTTTGCCTGCATGAAGACTCCTTTGGCGTTGTTGCGCAAGAAATAACGGACATTGGGAGCAAGACTCTGCAGATTCGGGAACGGCAAATCGTAGGAGCGGAAATTGGTGTTGTAATTCCAGATCCAGATGTCGTTACAGGTTTTTCCCCAATCAATGGTATCTTGACAGAAGGCTTGATTCTGCTCGCAGTCTGGATTGTCAATGGCGTGAAGGGTGCAACATTCGATGCTACAGAGTTGAATTTGCACGTTGTGCCGCGGTGTCACCGTCTTCGGGGGTTTGCGTGTATACCAATACGCCAACGTACCGACCTTGACATGCGGATGCACTTCCTCAATACGTTCTGCGACGGCATTGACGAATGTCAACTGTGACCCCATCGGCGAGCCTTCTGCTTCGTTGAGTGCCTCGCACGGTTCACACCGGCAGTATGCCGCCGTATCGGCTTGACTCACACTGATATTGGTGGCTTCTGGACGCTCCGTGAGCTGCTGAATTGCGGATTCCGCAGCAACTTCGATAACGTCAGGATTCGTCACGCACAACTGCGGTCCACCGCCGTGTGTATCTGTATCCCGTTTTCCGTCTACGAAGGCATAATACTCAGGATGGCGCTCGCCGTACGTGCCGTAAGGCACTAACGCGTGAAACGAATGGTTGATAAGCTGCTGTTGGGTTTTCCCACCAAGGTTTTCTGTATCCGTGACGGTGTTGACTTTCCTTTTCGCCGCGAATTCCGGGACTTCTGAGTTTTCCCGGTAGTAACTCCATCGGAACGAAAAAGGTGGAGAGTAAGTATAACTACCGGATGGGATTTCCAGCGCAGAGGCATCGGGGACATGCGTATGATCAGCGGTTAAAAATCGGATACCGACGAGTTCCTCAAGGAATTGGTACACGGCGTAGAGTGTTCCACGGGGTCTACCCCCGTTAATTTGAATCTGTCCACTTTCAACGATGATTTCGATATTCTCATCGCCCAGAGCGGTTGACCCACTGATCGTGATTTGCCCACGATTCGGATCGTCCCGCTGTGTATTCAGTGGTAACGTCAGTCCGGTTGCTTGGCTAAACCATTTTTGGAATTCTTCGGCAGCGTAGCGTTCAGCAGCGGTAGCATCATCAGAAACAATGATGCGCCAATCCTGAATCGCTGAAATTGATAAATTCTCACCAGAGGGGTGAAACACGAGAGTTTTGTGAGTTGACATAACTTTAACCTCAATTACGCGCTTGCAGTGTCTTGTTCGATTGCCTCTGCATCCGCCTGATATTTCTGTTCGTTGAATAACAGGATGAAAGCAATTGCGGCAAAAACTGTTACAACAATGGGTATCATAAATATTTTCGCCCACGCGTGCCCACCTTCTGCATAAGCGAAGAAGTCATGCGCACGTCCGCTGACAATATGTCCTACTAACATCCCGAACCCGTTAGTAACAAAGAGGAGCAGGGATTGAGAACTCGCTCGAATATCTCGCCGACTTAGCCGTTCCACAGCGATCATTCCACCGACGAAAAAGAATGAGTAACAGATACCGTGCAATGTCTGCGCGCCGATAACCAACCATACGGGTTGTCCAATGGCGAAGATGGCGTAACGGACGGGCCACGCAAGGATGCCCAAAAAGATAGTAAACCGCATACCAAACCGCCGTAGACACGGGAATAGAAGGAGCATCAGCAGGACCTCGGCGACTTGGCCGAGACTCATCGCTAAATTGGCACTGCTTCCCGCTAAACCAACGCCGTGTTCTGCCTCGGTTAGGAACAGGTATGTCAAGTTGTAATAGAAGGGGAGTTCAATAGCAACGACAAAGGAGATAATCAGTAGTACAACGAAGTTTCGATTTGAAACAAGGGAGAAGGCTTCAAGAAAAGCGTAAGGATTTTTTGCCTCTTTGTTCGGCGGGGTGTTTGGCAGCGTCAGGCAGTAGGCACCCATAATGATTGAAAGGACGGCTCCAAAGAGGAGGCAGTCGCCGACGTGTGGAAGGGTTGTCTCTTGTCCTTCCCAGAATCGGAGATACAGACTCAATATCCAATTAATCGCGATCCAGCCGAGCGTTCCGAAGACCCGGATATTTCCGAATTTGTCTGACTGACCCATGTGGTGGAAAGCGATCGCGTTCGTCAGGGCAATTGTCGGCATGTAGAGAATGGCGTGCAGGAAGATTGCACCCCACATCATTGGGAAACTGGTCTGCTTCCATGCGAAAAGCAAGCAGATACCGCCAAGGAGGTGCGAAATCGCGGCAAATACTTGCGCTGGCATGAGTCGATCCGCAATCCACCCTGCGATGATTGGAGAAATTATCGAACCGATAGCGGTGGTGCCAAAGACGTAGCTAATCTGTTTACCGGTAAACCCAAGATCCTGCATGTACCCAGCGATAAGCACTGCCCATGCCCCCCATATAGCGAACTGAAGAAACATCATTCCTGACAACCGTGCGAAGGTTCCCAATTCTGTTTGTCTGTTTTCCATTTTTTAATTATTCCTTGCGGAGTATTGTCCCGCAAGCCTCTATAGGCTTGCGCAGAGGGAATTTGAACTGCAGCGTGCATTCCCTCTATCCGTCCTCCATTACATTACGGACTATGGGTTTGGATGGAAGAAAGGAAGAACGGGAAGGGGTACCCATCTTTCGACCTTCCAACCTTTCAATCAAAAACACAGCCTGCAACAACGGCGCAGGCGGATATGAGAAAAAATAGGCAATAAACATAAGACTTCATCTAACGCCTTGCGAATCATTAAAAAATCGGTTCCGTTGACCGCACCACGTGCATCCCGGCATCCGAAGCCTTGGCGAAAACTTCGTCTGCCGCTTCTGTGTAGTCCACTATCCCTGGCACAACAACGGGTGAAGTCAGGTCGTCTACCAAATAGATTTTCTTGGCTAATTCAGTATCCATTCGCTGAATTTCTGTAAGTAGATCGCTGACGGTCCAAGCGACACAGTGGCTCTTTGCCTGTCCAGCGATAATCACCCGATCGTATCCGAGAAGCATTTCAAGGAAGGTCATGTTTTCCTGGTCGATTGGTTTTCCATCGGGGTCATTGACGACTTCCGGACGCAAGACTGAATAGTTTTCAGTCAGCGGATTCCGCCCTTTGATTTCATAATGTATCTGCATCCTACGAGCGATGGCGTGGAAAAAGCAGGCTTCGTCAACTGCGGAGACAACGGCATGCCCAATGCCTCCGAGCATTGCATGGTAGGGCCATATCGCAAGCGGATATTTCCCTTCGGCAGTGAGCATCTTGACGTAGTGTTCGCTGTACGCCTTGAGCCATGCGTATTGATTGGACTCTGGAACTTGGGGCGGGAAATTTAGACTGCCGACAACAGCGGGATTGACGCGCCATCTACCTGCCTCAATATCTGCCGGTGTGATGAGGGTCTGTAGGGGTATCGGGTGCTCACCTGCGTCGTTAATCCAGAAAACTTCGTGGAATATCTGCATCGCTGTATGTGTGTCCAGCGTGCAAGCGATTCTGGTAATGTGTGGTAGATTGCGATAGATAAACTGACACAATCGAATGTTGTCTTCTACCGCGCCATCTCCTGATCTACCGCCGACGAAGAGTTCAAATTCAGGGATACAGAATGTATTTTGGACATCAACAAGCAGCAAGCAGGTCCGAAAACTATCCTCGAATGCGGGAAGAATCGCATGCTCCTGCGCCCATGCCTGTGCCTCGTGTTGACGTTCTTGATACGGAATCCGCCAGACTTGGTTTACCTGACCGGCATCGAAATGTGATGGGATGGGAAGTTGTGGTATAGACACTTTTTAATTTTCCTTGCGGTTCGATGAAGTCGGCTTGAGCATTGACAGTTATTTCCATAGAGTCGCCTTCCACTTCGTTTCAGGCTTGCGATCTTTGGCTAAGAAGAAAGACTGACTGCCGATAACTGACAACTGTTATTGAGATTTTAGAGGATTCCGCAGTTTTTATCAACAAAAATCGCTTGATATATGTTATAAGGTACGTTAGAATTAAACAAACACTCCTCGAAAATTAAACAAACATTCCTCGGTTAGTATTCTTTATGAAAAAATTTTTTAAGCCACTCCCAGACTTAGACGACAGACTTGATCGCGTAGAGGATCGGATGCGACGGGCGCGTAGGAGCCTCAATCGACAGGTGGAAGAAGCACTTATTCCGCTTGATATTCAGGAAGACTTCCGCATTTCTGAATTGGAGGGGGATGTGATGCTCGTTTCACGGAACGACGATTTACACGATAAAGTGAGAAATCTTCTCCGTTCCGAAGGCTATGGGTGCGATATTCCGGAGCGGACTTCGGAAGCCATCGGTTTGTTGAAACTGCGCAAATATCGGATGGTAATTGCCGACTATACCCGCCGCCAGCGAGGGAGGCTCTTTGAATATATCAAGAGGTATCAACCTCATGTCAAAATCGTCTCTATTGTCCGTAATGATGACGAAGGGCGACGGGTAATGAGCGCCGGCAGCTACAGCTACCTGTTAGGACGGGATTTTGACCCAGAGCAGTTGCGTACCTGTCTAATAAGTTCGCTAAAATTGCGGCATCGTGTCTGCTGGTTGTTAGCGCACGGAGAGCGTTGCAACCGCTCGTGTGTCGATAGTTTTCAGTCCGATGCGGATTTCGCGGAAATTGAATAAAACAGGATTTACGCAATTTGGACTGTAGCCCGATCTCTTAGATTGCGAGTCGCTAAAAAACTAACACGGACAGGGACACAAACTAAAAGTTTGTGCTACAAAAGAGCAGCGTGCGTAAGTCCTATAAAACTTGCAATCGATCCTGTGTTTATGACTATGAACCGGATGCCTAAGTTCAAATTTTGGCTTACGAGCAACACCAAAAATGGCAAAAAATTTAGAATTCAAAGGACAGTTTCAGTCGCTTAAAGGACTCTCCCCGAGGCTGGCTGATTTAAATGCGATATATCATGAAACTGTACACCAAATTGATACGTATTTCCATGTGGCGAAAGTAAAAGACTCTCTAAAATCCGGAGCCTGCGAGCCTCGGTTCAAACTGCGTGAAGTTAACGGAATGTCTGAAGGGTGGCTCATTTATTATGAGCGTCCGAACCAAGATGGATCTCGCTACAGTCAATATCAACTCTGTGAAATCGCCGATCCGGGGTCCCTCAAAGGTTTACTAACTGTTGCACTTGGGATCAAAACAATTGTAAAAAAACAACGAGAAATCTGGATGTTCAATCACACTCGCATCCACCTCGATACGGTTGCCGATTTAGGACGATTTGTCGAATTGGAGACAGTGTTTCAAGGGCAGACCGAAGCCGAAGCGATAGATGAGCATCAACACGTTAAAGACGTACTTCATTTGAATGCTGTGGACCCGATTGCTGTCTCTTACAGCGATCTCATCTAATTTCGCGGTTTGGAGACCCAATCCTTTAAGTTTGGGAGGAAAAACCGCCCTCCTGTATTTTTTCTTGACAAAAAGTGTCAAAAATGTTATACTATCTGAATCACGTTGGGGGCACATCCAAGCACGTCGCAAGGCGTGTCTGTCCCCTACCTATCTTGGATGAAGGTTAAAGACGTGAGACGTGAGAACCCATGAGAACCGATAAATATCAGATACGCGAGCATCCGCAAATCAAACGCTTGGGTAATATGCTCGATGACCTTGACGATGTGCATAACCACTTCCTTGCTTTGGAGAAGCGGTATTACAGACGTTATGGTCTGTATGCGGGACGTTTCCGTCTGCAACCGCATTTGACGAAGTTGCTCCAACGGACCCATAAACACTGGGCGTGGATCCCCCGTGACACGCTTGACGAAGTGATTGTCCGTATCCATATCGGATACGAACGGTTCTTTGATTGGCTTGAAAACGGACGTCGCGGTCGGCGCGTGGGTCCCCCGAAGTTCAAACGCAAGGGACGGCGGCGTTCTGCGAAGTTCCAAACAGGCTACAAGATTTTTGAAAAACGCCCGGACGGAAAGCCTTCCAAAGTTCCCAAAGGCACGGTTCGCCTGTCCTTCAAGGAATGGGATCCCATCAAAGAGACGTTTGTGTTTAAGCGTCGCAATCTCCTGTATCACCACCACCGCGATTGGAAGGGGAACGTTCGCTATGTCCAAATCCTTCGCGACCGTGTTGGAACGTATTGGTTGTCCGTTGTTACAGATAACTCCAGCAAAGAAGTTCTGCCCGCTACAGGTGAAAGTGTAGGAGTAGACTTCGGACTCGAGACCTATCTGACGTTGAACACCGGTGAGAAAATACAACACCCACAACCCTTCAAATCATCCTTGAACCAACTCCGAAAACTCAACAAAAGCCTTTCTCACAAAGTCAAAGGTTCTAACAACTGGTGGCGTGCTGTTCATCAACTTGCACGGCTTTACCGCAAAGTTGCCAACCAACGCAAAGATTGGCACTGGAAACTTGCGACTGACCTTTGCCGAAGGTTTGACCGTATCGTCACCGAGACACTCAACCTTGAGGGTATGAAACGTCTTTGGGGACGAAAAATCTCTGACCTCGCTTTCTATCAGTTTGTTGAGATATTGAAGTTTAAGTGTTTGAAACATAATCGTGAGTGCTTTCAAGTCGGACAATGGACTGCCACATCAAAACCTTGCTCGGATTGTGGATACAAAAACGAAAACCTTTCTCTTTCGGATAGGCAATGGACATGCCCCGAATGTGGTTCACACCACGATAGGGACATCAACGCTGCCATCAATATCTTGCGGGGCTGCTTGGGTCCCCCTGTGGAGCAGACGTAAGACCTTCCTCGGAAGGCGGACTGCGATGAAGCACAAGCCCAATCCTTTAGGTTTGGGTGCCTTGACAACCGGTTTCAAGAACACTTGCCTCATAAAGATTGGTGGACTTTAAAATGAATTATTCTATATATCAGAAAATTTTGGAAGGTTATGAGGACGTGGATAGGGTCAGGCAGGGCAAACTACTGAGGATTTATTTTCACATCCCCTCCCTACCGAGATTGCGAGCTATACAGGCATCGTTGGTAGAGCTCAAAAGGACATTAAGGCGTAGAAATGGTTCGCTGGTGCGTTTTTCAAATGGGGAATAATATATCGTATTTTTTGTAGCATCACGCCAAATTTAGCAATGAACTGATTGGGTATCCTGAGAAGCGCGCTCTGATAGCGCGCTTTTTCTTTTCGGTAGAACTTCATTAATAAAAATATACCTCACTATCTACAATCGAGACAAAACTGCTTGCACCAAAAGCGGAATCATCAGCTCATGATGTCCTGTGAACGTATAACCTTTACCACCCATCTCTGTCGGACGTTTGACGACATTCTCTACTGGGCGGTATTGTTGGTTCATATCGAAGTTGGCGGCAGTGAACTGAGACACTGTATGCCCTAAGTTCCGCGCGATCGTCAATGCCTTCAGGAAAACTTCAGGCAGTATTACTGCCGAACCCAAATTTAACACAACGCCACCACCTTCCAAATCTGTTACTAACGCCGTTAGTAGTCGGAAATCGGTAAAACTCGCTTCGCCGATAGCGGCACCATTCGCAGACGGATGCTGATGGATAATGTCCGTACCGATAGCGACATGCACAGTGATCGGAACATCATATTGGATGCCAGCGGAAGCCAGAAGACTATACGCGTTATGGGGCGCGTCCATCTCAATCAGTTGCCTACCGAGTGCTTCACCCATCCCGATACCTGTATCTGCGGCGTGCTGAATTGCCGCGTTCATCAAGCGTCCCGTTTCCTCCCACATCCCGAACTGTCCATTCTGGAGATAGGCGGCGACATCCTCCGAGGTCTCTCCGATAAGTGCGATCTCGAAATCGTGGATGCTACTTGCGCCGTTAAAGGCAAACCCAGTAACCACGCCACGCCTCGCCAAGTCAATTAAGAGCGGGCTCAACCCACATTTGATGACATGTCCTCCCATCATCACGATGACCGGTTTCTTGTTCTGATGAGCGGCAACGATATCGTCAACGAGTGCCAAAAAGTCCTGTCCTTTGAGGATGTTCGGCAGACTTGCTAAAAATGGAGACAGGTCTATCCCTAATTCTGGTAGTGTCGCAAAATCGCGGACGGAGACCTTGTTGATACGGCTCTGGAGTGGGTAGGTTGTCACAGAAGATATGTCAATCGGGTTCCGGCGTTTTTTCATGTTTCTAATTTTCCTTGCGGAGAAGTAACGTGAGTTAGAACTTTGACATGCTTTTCTATAGGGTCGCCTGCGCCGTTGTTGCAGGCTTGTGTTTTCATTCCTCATGCTGTGTCAAATTTCAAATGATGAATAGAAATAACGGGGGAAACTCGCTCCTACAGATAGCGGTTGTTGCTGTGCCTCTCCTGTTGTGTAAAAAAAATTATGCCGATAATAAACCAGAAAAGCAAGACTGTACGCTGGTGTAAAATGTTATCTGCGAGTCCATAAACAAGTGCTGAGATTAGAAATCCGCTTGCCCCGATGAAGGTTCCCAATTCCCAGAGATCATTCGTCGTCCGCATAACGAACACTTGCCGACAGATAATTGCCACTATCCACAAGAACACAAAGAGCGAAGGGATACCTTGCTCAGTGGCGATGTGTAGATAGATGTTGTGAGCGTGATAGGGTGTGTCGTATTGCTCATCCGGTCCGTTGTGTTGATACTCATAGCGAAACCTACCCAGCCCGATGCCAGTAAGTGGGTATTTCCGAATCATTTGGAGCGAGGTACGCCACCATTGTGGACGTTCACTCATAAACCCCGCGGGGTGGGCAATCACCGTTTGGATGCGCTCCTTGATATGTTGAGGGACAATGCCAATCATCGCCTGACGGGAACTCGTATTCACGATCAACACACAAAACACAACACTTATTAACGCCAGTCCCAAGAGGCTTCGTTTCCATGGAATACGTCTGCGTAAGATGCTTATAGCAAAATAGCACCCAATGAAAACAACTGCAAGCACAACACTTATCCACGCTGCGCGCGTCAACGTCAATGCCAGATTTGCACTCATCAGTGCCAAAATCACACCGAGTCCCACGGTCACCCAAATCAAGGGGCGTCGCGATTTTCGACGTGCTTCCGTCCGTTCCGATTGAGAAGTTATACCGTAGGGGCTGGGTAACCCAGCCCCTACAAAGTAGCCCATAACAAATGGGAGCATGAGAGCAAGGTATGCCCCTAAATCATTCGGCATCTTAAAGGTTCCGGTGAGCCGTTGCTCGATCATGTACACCATAAGATGCGTCTCACTCTTGCGGACTGTGTAGCGTCTGTTTCTCACCAGATCATTGATACGCCATTCGCCTGGTTGCTTTGAAGGTACAAACGATGCGGTTTGAGAGAGCGGTACATTGCAATTTCGCAATTCGGCGCGTAATTCATCCGATATTTGTAAATTTGGGACTTCACCGGCAGCGAGTTCCTCCTGAAATTGTAACCCAATCCTCCCCATAAAATCAATCGCTAAGCGGGTGTCATTTGCGTAATACCAGAGCCCGAGTGCAGAAGAGATCCCTGCCGCGACAATGAAAGCAATGACAACCTGTCGCCATCGAGTGCCCAATCGACTGTGAATAACCGCATAAAAGAGCAGGATCGCACGGAGGTGTTTCCAAAAATAGCCGAGGCTACTGGTGTCAGGATTCGGCGCAAGAAGTGAGGCTATCAATCCCAATCCCAGAAACAGCAAAATGGGAAGGTCAAGCGATGTGCGTTGCCAGCCGAGTTTCCGCTCTGAAACGAGTCGTCCGACCCATCCCAATAGCACAAACGAAAGCCCGATGTTGAGGAATGCTGTCGAATACCCGAACGGTAGAGCAAGGACGAAAATCAGAAGTCCGATGTAAGTGGCAGCACCAAAGATTTCTGGTGATGTAAATCGTAAAACCTTTAACTGCATGTTTTGGCGGGCAAGCTGCAGCAAAGAAGGAAGTTTCAATCCTAACATAACGTATGCACGAAACGGAAAATAGTTGAAAATTCAACAGATATATAATACAATATGGTAAAACCTACAATTACTTAGACACTCTAAAGAGGCGAGGTTACAAACCTCGCCAGCGGCGGTGGACGCGTTTGGAGTCTACAACTTACTGAAGTGTCTACTTATTTTTAGAATTCACCATATCTGTTAATTAGAAAATCTAATATGTATAGTAAGGAGATTCCACCATGCGCTTTACATATAACCTCATTGCTTTATTGTTAGGGTTTTGTTTTATCGGGTTGCTTTTCGTGCCGGCTGCACCGGCGTTTATTGAGCGCGAGTATACGACTCGTGAAATCCTTGATGCTTGTACGAACATCGTTTTTGGCGAAGTAAAAAGTGTTGACCAGAAACGTTTGCGAGGCGTTGTTACTGTCAAAAAAGATGTCAAAGGGAAAAGCGAACTCAAGGAAATTAAGATGAACTTTGCCACTGGACATTACAAGCGAGGCACTTCACCGGAGAAGATGGTAAAACTGCTCAAACAGGGCATGCCCATCATCATTTTCTATCGCGAACATTACGGCATAGATAGTATGTGCTTCATTGACAATACGTGGTTTCAGATGCGTGCCTATCGCGGTGGATACAGTGGCTCTTGGTGGACATTTACGCACATTGACCCGATGATGTCACGGACATACGATGGCAAGACAAAGGCATTCCAAGCGATGGTTCGCGACATGTTAGCTGGTAAAATGTGGGTTGCGGCGCCGAAAGATGCCGTGAAAGTTCTGGTCCTAACGGGAAATAGCACACATTCAACATGGAGCCAAACCCCCGTCTATACGAACACAGCAACGTATGAATATATGGCACTGCGCGCCATTAAAAAGGTTAGCAAACGTGTCATCGTACATGAGTCAACCAAAGAACATAAGTTGCCCCAGCTGGAAAAAGCCGATATTTTGTGGATCGGATACGAAGAGATTTCCAGTTATGGACACTACCTCCTTTCCAGTGAAGTAGAGAAGAAGATCAAAGCCTTTGTGAAAAACGGTGGCATTGTCGTCGTTACGGGACAGGACAGTAGTGTTGAGAAACCGTGCGGTGTCGGGTGGCTACAGGGAAGCCAGTTGAAAGGCGTTGAAAGCCCACCAACCCAGCACTTCACTGTTACTGAAAAAGGCAATTCCCTTTTCTCCATTCCCAACAAAATTGAGTCCGGCAAAATCTTTGTTGATGACGCATGGGTAGATTGGAACCGACGCGACGAAATTTTTGCTACTACCGAGGACAACAAGGAACTCGTGGTTGGGGTGAGACGGTATGGCAACGGCTTATACATTATTACCAGCCTTCGTAACGATAGCCAGTATACCACTTCCATGAACAGAGCACTCATGGAAAATATTATGCATTATGCCGTCAGCCAGCTCAAGTAGAAAATTATCATGGCGCAATTTGTAGCAGGGTCCTTTACCATCTATAAGAACTTCGCCACAACCAGTGTAATGTCATCAGTGGTGCTTTCGTCCTGTTGATGTGCTTGAAGGTCAGACAGAATCTCTTCCTTTATCTCTTCGGGGGACAGATGACGTTTTTCTGAAATGAGTGCTTTGAAACGGTCGAATCCATACATTTCCGCGTTAGGATTGAATGCTTCTGTGATCCCATCTGAATAAAGGACCAGTAGGTCGCCGGGATACCACTTGACTTCAGTGCTGTAATATTGCGTCGGTGTGTCGGACATTGAGATACCGACCGGCAGAAACGAGGATTGTAACTCAAGGATGTCACCATTCTCACTGTTGGCACCGTTCTGTTCGGCACGATAGAGAAGCATTTGCGGATGACCGGCATTAGCGAACTCCAACCGATTGTCAGGGTGAATGATAAGATAACAGCAGGTCATGTAGATAAAAGCTTCGGCATCCTCTTCTGTGACACGGGTAATGGCTTTCATGACTTCCGGTACAGAAGCGTCAAAACGGATCTGCGTTTGTAAGCAACTCTTCGTCATCGCTGCTACCATTGCCGAATGATAGCCGTGCCCCATAACATCGCCGAGGAAAATGGCAACGCTGTTGTCAGAGAGTTCCAGATAGTCGTAATAGTCGCCTCCGACGCTATTTGCAGGTCTGCAATATCCGGCGGAACTGACACATGGATGCGAGATTTCTTTATTCGGGAGGAGAGATTTTTGGACTTCAGCGGCAAGGCGCATTGACTCTTCTTGGGCAATTTCCTTACGGATAGCACTCATCTGAATCTCAAGGTCGCGTCGGATTTTGTCGTTCAAGACTCGGAACATCCCACTACCAATTCGCGGTTCTCGTGCCATAGCGTTGTAAAAATCGCTTCTCGTGATTCTCAGAAATTGTGTGGGTTTCACTGTTTTAACTGTGGCACTCCGCGGTTTATTGTCAATCAGGGCAATTTCTCCGAGGCAGTAACCTTTCTCATTGAAGAACAATACTTCTGTTCCTGCCTTGATGATGCTGACTTCACCATCGACCAACAGGTAAAGCGAATCACCTTCATCCCCCTCCTCAAATAGCGTCGAATAGGCTGGATAAGCGACTTCATTGGCAATATGACAGATCGCTTTTAATTCGGTTTCGGGGAGTTCAGCAAAAAGTTCCGTCTTTTGCAAAAATTGTAACTTTTCTTCTTCAGGTAGCATTATCTATTCAGCCTTTGACTTTTTATGGAAAATGTGTTATTTTTAATGGGATGTTTTGGCTTGAAGGCTACGCCAAAATATGCCCAGCAATTGCCTCCAATCACAATAAGCCGGAATCCCATGCGCGAACGTTTAGTTTGCGTTGCAATATGACAGATTTGTAAACTGCGTCCTAAATGATTTATTGAAAATTAGACGAAATTCACAAATATAAGTTGAGAACAATGCAAGGCGTGGGGACCTCGTGCAATATGTTCAAATATCTATCATGACACAGAAAAGAGAATTATGTCAATAACTGATTTTTTTCGGGGAAAAGTTCTGCTCATTAGCGGTGGCACTGCATTTTTAGGACAACCGATGGTTGCAAAAATTTTAACTGCACTTCCCGATATACAAAAGATTTATCTCCTCATTCGAAGTCGCACCGATACCACTGGGAAGCACACTTCCGCTCAAGAACGTTTAGAAAATGAACTTCTCACCTCGGGTGTTTTTGCATCTCTTCGTCGGATACACGGCGAAAATTTTGACGCATGGGCGCAGCAGAAACTGGTGGCTGTTGAAGGGGATCTCACTCACGAGCATCTTGGATTCAGCGATGCGGAATACCAAAGACTCCAGGACGAAGTCCAGGTTTTTATTAATATCGCGGGCCTTGTGGATTTTGATCCGCCTTTCGATGATTCTTTGTGGGGAAATACCTTTGCTGCTAAACATGTTGTCAGCTTTGCAAGGGGTTGTCAAGATGCCGTGTTTCTCCATGTCTCAACGGCGTATGTTTGCGGCGACAAGCCTGGACGAGTGCCTGAAGAACTTCCACTCTTCTATGAGCACTACGCGGCACAGCATCGCGAAAAGACAGGAATTGCTATCCCGGAAACGCTCTCTGAGGAAATCGAAGGACTGCTTTCTCTGAGTGCGGCTATTCATGCTGAAGCCGAATCACCTGAAAACCTCGCTCACTTTCAGCGGGAAGCGGAGGCGCAGAGAAAAGGGACACGTAAAGGATTTGAGGCACTGGTCGAAGAACTGAAGGCAGAATGGCTTGAGGAACGCTTGGTTGAGGAAGGATTGAAGCACGCACGCTCGCGCGGGTGGAACGATACTTACACCTATATGAAATTCCTCGCTGAGCAGATGATTATGGAATTGCGCGGTGAACTGCCTACTGCTATCGTGCGCCCCTCAATTATTGAGAGTAGCTTTGATGAACCTGAACCCGGATGGCTTGGTAAGTTTCGGATGTCCGAACCCTTGATCGTCGGTTTTGGGAAAGGGCGGCTCCCGGATTTTCCGGCAGATCCGGATATAATTCTTGATATTATCCCTGTTGATTTTGTAGTGAACGCTATGTTGGCAGCCGCGGAGGCGACAGCGAGACGCGGCGGTATTGAAGTGTATCATGTCGCGACAGGGACGCAGAACCCGCTCTACTTTCGAGGTATCTTTGAGGCAACTTATGAATATTTTGTGAAACATCCAATGTTAGAAGATGGAAAACCGATTGCAGTGCCAATTTGGAAATATCCGAGTTTAGAAGAATTTCAGCGAAAATTGGATAGTCGTATGCGTCTGGTTGACCTTGCCGTTCAGACACTCGGCAAGCTTCCGATACGTGCTGCCAAGCGGAAACGCCGCCAGCTTGTCCTGCAACAGAGTGGTATCAAAGCACTCCTGCATTACATCAGAATCTATGCACCTTATACGCGAACTAACTTTGAATTTGAAACAGAGAAGACGCAAGGGCTTTACAACGCGCTTTCACCTATAGAACAGCAGCGTTTTAACTTCGATGTTTCACGGATCCACTGGAAGCGGTATTTCCAAGAGATTCATATTCCCGGCATAAAGAGACATGTGTTGAAGATTGAAGATGATACAGAAGCATCTTCCTCTACAAAACAGGAGAAGGCGAGTTCGCAAGATGAATCCGAGGAGTCCGCTGCGGCACCTGAATGGAAATGTAATACAAGGAATGGATTTGATCTATTCCCAGACCAAATCCCCCCAAAAACGATCGTAGACCTGATTAAGATACAAGCAGCGCGAATCCCGGATAGAATCGCGCTGCAGATGGCAAACGAAAGCGGGTGGGAAGAGTATACCTATGCGGAGACGTATACCCTGTCGCGCCAAGCCGCGTGGCAGCTATGGGAAAGCGGTTTGCGAAAAGACGACCGTGTGGTATTGGTTTCTGAAAATCAGCCCGAATGGTGTATCGCTTACCTTGCGGCTGTTCAGATAGGCATCGCTGTCGTTCCTCTTGACGCGCAAACGCCTGCTCATGAAATTTTGGCAATTGCCGAGTTCACCGCTGCGAAATCGATTTTAGCTTCTGAGAGTGTATTAGAAAAATCCGATGCGGAAACACTATCAACAACAGAGATGATGTTACAAAACATCAACAGGAATTGTGAAATTGTGGGGGTTTCCGATGGTACGGAGAGCAAAACCTCAACTGCCGAGATTCCTGCCGATTTTCCGAATGTGGAAGTCTCTCCAGACACCGTTGCCTCGATTATCTTTACAATGGGCACCACTGTTGAAGCGAAAGGCGCAATGCTCACGCACGGCGGCTTTATTTCTAATGTCCAAGCAGTGGCTAAAGCACTTCCCCCGACAGACACCGAGCGGATCCTGTCAGCACTCCCGTTGTATCATGCATTGAGTTTCTCGTGTAGTTTATTGATGGCACTTTACAGCGGCACGACAGCGACTTACGTCAATGCGCTCCGTCCCACAACGCTCCTGAAGACAATGCGTAAGGCAAAGACCACGGCTTTCATCGGTGTTCCGCGCCTTTTTCAGATGCTCCAAGGCACAATCGAACGACAAGCATCGCGAGCAGACACACCGGGTGAAACATTGGCAGAAAAAGCACGCGCTGTCATGGGTGGGGAAATTCGCATTCTCGTTAGTGGAGGTGCCGCACTTTCCGATGCGATTTACGACGGATTTCAGAAGTTTGGGATGACGCTTTACCAAGGCTACGGAATGACCGAAACAGCACCCGTTCTCAGTGTCAATCCGTATCTAAAAAGTAAACGGGGATCGGTGGGACCAGCGGTAGAAGGTGTGGAACTTCAGATTGAGAATCCGGATAGCGATGGTATCGGGGAGATTATCGCTAAGGGACCGAGTACGATGAAGGGTTATTATCAGAACGCTGATGCTACAGAAAAAGCTATTCGCGATGGATGGCTCTACACGGGCGACTTAGGCTACATGGAGGCGGACGGCTACCTCTATCTCACCGGGCATTGCAAAGATATTATCGTTCCCGCTTCTGGAAAGAACGTTTATCCCGTCGAGTTAGAAACTCTCTATCGGGATAGTCCGGCTATCTCTGAAATATGTGTCCTCGGCATTCCCTATGAAGACGGGTCGGATACGGCTATACATGCCGTGATTGTGCCGACAGCCTCCGACGAGGCAACGAAAACGGAGATCCAACACCATCTTCAAGCGCGAGCAAAGCAGTTGCCGAGCTACCAACAATTCCACAAATCCCATTTCTGGGATGATCCGCTACCAAAGACTGCGGATGGGAGTGTAGATCGGCAAAGTCTAAGGCGCAGTTTGGAGGCGCATATTAAAAATATGGCAGACCTTCAGGGGGATTCCACTGCGGATGTAGATAGTGCTGAACCGAGATCGGACATACCAGAAGAAATCCTCACCACTCTCGCACGATTGGCACGTATGCCGGCACACCAAATTCAACCGGAGAGTCGTTTGGATACCGATTTAGGGCTTGATTCGCTCACGCGACTTGATCTCCTGTTGGTTCTTGAATCCAGACTCGGTGAAACAATTCCCGATGCACTCCTCGCCAATTTGGAGACAGTCGGTGATGTCGTCAGGTTAATCGAGACGTTCCCCACAGACATTGCAAGAACAGAAGATGAACGCCGCGAAGACGGAAAGCCTGATCTCAGGCAAGTGCCGCGGTGGTATGCGCGTGCCTTCCGCACCGTGATTACCGGTATCTATCGGAACTATTTTTCATTGAAATGTTATGGGCTTGAGCATATCCCAAAGGGCAAACCCTATATTATTATGCCGAATCACACAAGTCATCTGGATACATTGACGGTGATTACTGCTCTCGGAACGAAGGCATACCAACTCTGGGTGCTCGCCGCCCGCGATTATTGGTTTGCGACGCGTTTTCAAGGCTGGTTTGCTCGGACGTGTCTTAACGCGCTGCCGATAGAACGAGAAGGCAATTTTACTGAGTTTCTACAAGATCTCAGGGTAGCAAACGAGGTGATGGCGCAAAATAACGGTTTGCTAATCTTTCCCGAAGGCACACGCTCGCTTGATGGTAAACTTCAACCTTTCAAACCGGGCGTACTCAGTTTGCTCATCTACAGTCCGAACGTCCCGGTTATACCGGCTTATATTGAGGGGACCTACCACGCCTTGCCGAAGGGACAGAACTTACCCAAGAAACATCCTGTTCGCATCGTTTTTGGTGAACCGTTTACCTTTCCACCGGAGGATTGGGGAGAGCAAGACAAAACACCGATTGACCCTGACAGATACCAAGAATTCTTGGAATTGGCACAGAATCGAGTGGCAAAACTTGGAGCAATTCTGAAACAACAGACAGATTCTTAGGACGCTATTATGTCGGATCCAAACCCGAAAAAAGCAGTCGCATTTTTTGATGTGGATGGCACCTTATTGAAGTCCACGATTGTCCATTACTATATCTGGATGCGGTTCAAAGAAACTCCATTCCTTCTAAAGCACTTATGGCTCATCGGGTTCCTCCCCAAAATTGTTTACTATTTGGTTTTGGACAGAGTCAGTCGTCCCCGTTTCAATCAGGTGTTTTATCGTAACTATCGCGGGATGAATGTTACCGAGATTAAGGAGCTGTCTACCGACATGTTCGAGACTTACTTGCGTCCGAAGATCTTCCCTGCCGCGATATCGCAAATTCAGGAACACAAGGAGCAAGGTACCCCCGTAGTTTTCGTAACCGGTTCGCTTGATTTTATTGTCCAGCCGATAGCGGACTACCTCGCTATTGATTCTGTATTGGCACCGCAACTTCATGAACAAAACGGACAATTCACCGGTGAACTGACAACTGTACCACTCATCGCGGAGGAGAAGGCAAAGGCAGTGCAAACGTATGCTGAACAACACGGAATTTCACTCGAAGAGAGTTATGCTTACGGCGACAGTCAATCCGATCTACCTATGTTGGAATGTGTTGGGAATCCAGTCGTTGTGAACCCAGGGAAAACGCTCCGTGAGAAAGCACTCGCTTCTGGTTGGGAAATGCACGAATGGCTGTAAGTATTTCCTAAGCTTTGCCGGTTTGATGAAGTTTATATATTTTTAATAAAAAATGAGAGTTTAATAAAAGATAAAAGGAGAATAACCATGAACGTTAGGCGTTATTTTGAGTCTCTGTCCAAGCCAAATGACACCATGTTTGTTGAAATTGGGGATCAGCACCGATTTACCCGCCGTGGTGCCGATTGGGTTAAATTCCGTGCCGATCTGATTGAACTACTGGAGCAGACGATTTCTGAGGAGTTATCCAAAGAGTTCGCGGAAGCAACAGAGGACTGGAGCTCGGAGGAATCCAGTGTTTCCTGAAAAGTCTACAGATTCGCAAATCTGACGATACTTTCACAGTTTTCGTAGCAAGTCCGAGAAATCAATAGGTGCTGTGAAAGGCGATAAACTCTTATCAGTATTGGGTTTTAGACGGTTTTCATCAAAGGTTGCTATGAAAGTTGCTATGAAAGTTGCTATGAAAATTTCGTGAGTCAAGAGCGATCAGGTGTCGTTGAAATACGCGATGGATTCTGGAGATATGTGTGGGAGGTTTGGAAACCTCACCGGGACTAAAGTAGATCGAACGCCATCGGAATCGCTTGACATCGAGAGGCATTGCGTTGTCAGCGATTTCGATTTTCCGTTGGTAGTGTTCTACCCAGTTTCAAATTAAGGGAAGTTTTTTCGGTTTGTAGTAGGGAGACCATTCATTGCCCGTTCTTTATCTGTTCTCACTGCGAAGCAGTGCAATAAATCGTACCACTACGAACCTACCCTAAAATTCAAAATGGATAGAACAGTAGTTTCTTCGCTATAGGAGTGCCCTCCAGGTTGCGGCACTTTCCCTAAAATCGGCAAAAAATCGAAAACTAAATAGCCCTGCTATGTGCAAGCAGGGCTATTTAGTTTTCGGTTCCAATCTTGGTTTTCGTTCACAGATGTTAAGGTTTTCGCGCAATATCGCGAGCACAGCTCGCTCCTACAGCGGAAAAACGTTCACGCATATAAAGCAAATATGTAAAACTAAATGACCCTGTATGTGCAAGTAAATCGCTTGACAAACAAATGCTGTTGGGCTAGAATAGCGGTCATAATTTATGAGTGAACTAAATTAGATGTAATAAACCCATCCGAAACCCCAGCAAGGAAACGGCACCCCTTATGTCAGATCCAATCACCGATGCACAAGCGTTGGAAACCGAAGGCAAGCTCGCCGAAGCCATCCAAGCCTACGATAGTATCCTCAGCACGACTGACGAAACGTCAACCCTCGCACTCGCTAATTTTCGGTTGGGGACAATCTATCGGACCTGGAGAGAACTTTTCACGGCACAACGGTTTTTAACGAAAGCGCATCAACTGTCCCCTAGTGATACGGGCATCCGAGACGCTATTGCTGAACTCAATCTGCATTTTTCAGAAAATCGGGACGCGATCGCTGAGGAGATGTCCCGCAAAAACAGCGACCAAATTGTGTCCCTCTTCCGTATCGCTACAGGGATTAAGCTCATCACGATGGATAAGGCGGTTCAGGCGTATCCGTTGTTGAAGAGTCGCACCAAGATTTTTCCGAACGCTGCTGTCGCGAAGCACCTCCTCACCAATATCCAGATCACGGAAGAGGAACGAAACTCAGCAATCGATTTCCTGTTGGAGAGAGACTGGCTTGTCAAGACTGATGTGTCGCTTTACACGATAGGAAAGAGCGGACTGTCCGCTTTTTATACGGAGCTTGCGCAGTTACATGTCGCCAATGCGGCTTACTCGGAGGCGGTGGCGTGTTATGAGCAGGCGTATTGGCTGGACCCGTCGCAACACCATCTGCGCTACCAACAACTTATCTGTCACACCGAAGCAGAGGCGTGGGACGCGGCAGTCGGGATGCTTGAGCAACTTCCGACCGAAGTCCCAGAAGACGTAGACCTCGTAGTGTATCATACCGCTGTTGCACAGAGTTACCACCATGCCTACCAGACTACCCAAGACGAGAATACTAAGCAGAAAGTGATCGAAGCGTGCGAGACGGTATTGCGTCTGGACAAGAAGGCAAGAGAGATTTTGAAACTCCTTGCGTCGTATCAGGGCAAAAGGAGTTGGTGGCGTAGGTAGAATAGATTGTAAGAGAAACGTGATTGACAAAAAGGGATGCATCTGGTAAAGTATCACCATATTTCGTATTTTTCTTGGTGAAGTTGCAAACTACGCTCTAAGATTTGTGGAGGAGAAAAGATGCCAACACGTTTAGCAATAGATGGCGGAACACCCGTTATCGCAGACGCTATACCCGGCGGAATGCACGGGCCCAGTTTGATAGATGAACGCGAGATCAATGCTGTGACTGAAGTCTTGCGCAGTGGGAAACTTTTTCGATTCATTGAGGATTCAAATGTAGCCAGTTTTGAGAAGGAGGCAGCGGCGTACCTCGGTGCAAAACACGCCTTGATGGTGAACTCAGGTACCTCCGCAATCATCTGCGCCCTGACTGGGGTTGGCATCGGACCGGGAGATGAGGTGATAGTTCCGGGCTACACCTTTATTGCAACTGCCGCTGCTATTGTCGGTGTAGGCGCGATTCCAGTCATAGCGGAAATCGACGATTCGCTCGGCTTAGATATCGCCGATGTGGAACGGAAAATTACACCACATACGAAAGCGATCTTACCGGTACACATGCAAGGCGTACCGTGTCGGCTTGAGGCGATTGTCGAACTCGCGCAGAAGCACAATCTCCTGGTTGTTGAGGATTGCTGTCAGTGCATCGGTGGACAGTATAAGGGGAAATATGCTGGAACGTGGGGAGATGCAGGCGCGTGGAGCCTCAACTACTACAAGGTGATCTCCTGTGGCGAAGGTGGACTTATCTTTAGCGATGACTACGATGTCTATGAACGCGCAGCATTCGCAGCGGAACCCGGCTTACCAATGTGGATGAGTGATTCTGAGTGGCAGAACAAACCTTTTTCTCGGCAGTGCTACCGAACGAGTGAAATTTTGGGCGCGATCGCACGCGTGCAACTCTCAAAGTTAGAGGGCATCTTGGGACATACACGCCGACTCAAAAAGGCATTCACCGCTGAGCTCGCTGAGGAACCGAAAGGCTATATCCGTCAATACGTAGATGACCCGACCGGAGAATGCGGGATCAGTGCCGCTATTATCGTGCATGATGTGGAACTCGCCAAGAAATACGCGGATGCTCTCAGAGCAGAGGGATTGAACGCAGGCACCGCTTACAACCAAGGGTTCCCCGACAGGCATATCTATACCTATTGGGATTCTATCTTGTTCAAGCATTCACCGGACGCGTCAGGGTATCCGTGGAAGGATCCGAGTTACAAAGGAAACGTTGAATATTCGCGAGATATGTGTCCACAGACACTATCTATTCTCGGTCGTGCGCTACGGTTCGGGTTTAACGTGAATATGCAAGAGGAGCACGCGCGATTGATGGCAGCCGCTATCAATAAAGTGGACGATGCCCTCGGATAACGACCTCTCTATTCTGGTGAAATGGGGATGACATAGGTACGCCGACCAACTTCGGAGAAACCCAATTTCTGCGCCACCCGAAGTGAAGCACTGTTGTCTTCACCACAACTCCAGACCGGGACTTTGCCTCTATCTTGAATTTCTTGCGCAACAAGGGATGCCGCGGCGGTAGCAAATCCTTTTTCACGCCACTGCTCGACTGTCGAAACACCGATGTCAGCATGTAAGTCGGTCTCTGCATAGGTATGTGCGATGGCGACGATGTTGTCATCCACAACGGCTCCAGCAGCGATACCATCTGTCAGCATTGCTTCGTGTGTTTTGTAACCGTTTCCTTGGATTTCTGCAGGGGCTTCCGCCAGGCACTCGACATCCGCTAATGTCAGAAGACGAACTGTCTCGTTCGGATAGCAGTAGACAGGTTCTAAGAGTGCGTGATAGACATCGCCGTAATAACGGATAGATGTGCCCCTGTCCGCTTCAATAAGTGCTCCGAGAGATGCAGCGCAGGAGTTGTCAACGTTGATACAACCCCATCCGTCGGTCGCTTTCAAAAGTTGCCACAATGCCTCGGCATCGGTGCCGAAACCTACAGGTTCATCCGAGCAGTACGCATCAAAAACGATAGCGGCATCAACATCTGGTAGCGAACCAGCGATGTAGGCATCGCACATTCCGTGTTGTAAGCGGGACGCAGAAATAACCGTCATCGGCGTGTCGCCAATGACCTCAGCCAGAACAAGACATTCTTGGGACGTAAGTTTAGTCATTATAATAGTTGTCAGTTATCAATTATCAGTTATCGGTTTTGACCATCAACTCGTGCCTTAGAAGGTGTAGAATACGAGTTGATGATCAAAGAAAGAATGGCAGTCAGCAGGAATTGGAAGCGTGGAAGCATAGAAGAATGGGCTGTTCCATCCGTCCCTCCCTTCGTCCTTCCATCCAAGTGCTGGACGCTGAAAATCATTAAGAAATCTTTTATAATCCAAAGGCAATTGGATTTAACCGAAAACCACCGTGAAACGAAATTATGTCTTAAATGGCATAATTTGTCTTTGCTTTACATTTGGAACGGTGACCAGATTTAATAATTAAAAAAATGAAGATTACCATTTTAGGTTCAGGTACCTCAACAGGCGTTCCTGAGTATAAGTGTGACTGCGAAACCTGCGAAGACGCACGGGATGTTAACTCGAAAAACTACCGGACTCGTTCATCAGCCCATATCGAAAAAGATGGGAAACACCTCCAATTCGACCTCGGACCTAATTTCATGGATCAGATCGTCCGGAATCGGATTGAGAGGATAGATGCCGTTATCTTCACACACTCGCATGCCGACCATGTCAGTGGAACGAACGACATTGTGATGCCGTGCCGAAAGCAACAGATGGATATGCCCATCTATGGTCCTGAACAAACGATTGGCATTTTACAACGCAACTTCGACTATATGTTCACAAAAGAGACGTTCCAAGGTGGCGGGGTCGGTCACCTACTTCCAAATGTCGTTGATCGGGATCAGAAGTTTGAATTGTTCGGTTTTGATATTACACCGATTCCAGTTGAACATGGAAACGTTGACACCTACGGCTACCGGATCGACGACTTCGGGTATCTGCCAGATGTGAAACGATTACCGAAAGAGTCCCAAGATCTACTGCACGGGATTGAGGTGTTGGTGATTGATGCGTTGAGTTTTAATCCGAGACATCCAACACATCTTTCGGTTGGCGAGGCGTTGGAAATTAGTGCTGTCCTGAAACCGAGGGAGACCTATTTCACGCATATTATGCACCGACTGGATCATCGGCATTTCCCAGAACAGTGTGAAGAGATGGATATTGAACTTCCGGACAACGCCTACCTTGCTTACGATACGCAGGTCATTCAGTTGTAGTGTGCCTCAACAGGAAGGTCGAGGCAACAAACCTACTGCTTTATCGTCCGAATCCACCTGGTGGCGGTTTTCGTTGTTGTAGAACAACGCGGTCACTTGCCTTGAGTCCGCTTTTGATAATCGCGTGTGTTTCGTTCTGCATGCCGGTTTCGACCTCTGTGCGTTTTCCTTTGCCGCCACCACCGTCATTAAGCATAACGAATTTTCCCTTCGACACATTAATTATGGCACGCACACCGTCTGCTTTCTTTTTCCCTTTTACCAAAAGAGACAGTGTTGTTGGACCAGGGAGAATACCGCGTTGTGAACCATCGAGGCTAATAGTGACATCGTTGGAACCAACGTTTGTCACAGCCCCCCTGAAAATTTTCCCACTGATAGTCTGGACTTCAATCGGTTGATTCGCCTTGTAGGGTCCAGTATCATCAACTTGCGCGGTGACAATCGCCGAAGGTACGTTTATAAGCGCGTCAATCGGTAGCAGCAGGACATCCTTTTCTTCATGGGTAATGATGTCGACATCTGCGCTCATGCCGGGACGGAGTTCCTCCGGGGAGCCACTGACTTCTATCATCACCTCAAATGAGATGATATTATTCTGTTCCTGCCCGCTGGGTGCAATTTCATAGACTGTTCCGTCGTATATTTTTGCTTGGTAGGCATCCACCTTGATTTTTGCGCCCTGGTTGAGACGGAGGCGTTCCATATCGACTTCGTTGATGAAGGTTTTGACGACCATTTTGGAAGGATCAACAATAGTCATAATGGGTGGGCTTTGCGAGAATGCAGAACGTCCAGAAGTCACAATTTCCCCCTCTTCTAATTCAAGGAGTGTGACGAGTCCAGCCATCGGTGCCCTGATTGTGGTCCAATCAAGCCGTTCTGCTTCATTTTTCAGACTACTTTCCCTCCGAAGTTTGTTTGCTTCAGCACTCACTCTGGATTGTTGGGTCAACAATTTCTCATTGTCGAAAGTCGATATCAGTTCCTGTAACCGAGTTTTGGAATTGTCGACACGAAGTTGTGCCTCTTCCTCTGCTATCTGCCGCTGTCTTTTCAGGTTTTCAAGGTTCAGTTCCTCGTTTGCCAATATTCCCTCACGTGTTACAATGGAGGTTTCGCGCGCACTTATCGTTCGTCTTTGCGAATCGATCGTCTGTTTTTGTGAGTCCACCCGTTTCTGGGCATTTCCATATTGTACTTCTGCGTTGGAGTGCTGCGCTTGCGCGTCTTCCAATGCCTTTTTGGAAACTAATCCCTTATCAAAGAGTTCCTTATTCCGCTCAAGTTCTGATTTCGCGTTATCCAAGGAGACCTTCGCTGATGTGAGCGATGCCTCATGTTCGGATAAGGTAATTTTTCCCTGTTCGAGCGTAATCTTGGCTTGTTCAAGGGCAATGTTATCCTGTTGAAGCGAGTTCTTGGTTGTCTGGATATTTGTTTCTGCTTGGCTGACTTGTGTGATAGTTGTGGCCTGGATGGTCTCAACGTTCGCTTGAGAGATTTTCAAATCTGCGTCAGACTGCGTGAGTCCACTGTCAAGCCGTTCATTTTTGAGTTCAATGTTGAGTTCTGCTTGCCTGACTTGCGCTTTGGCAGTCGCGACATCCGCTTCCGCCTGTTTTTTCCCCTCTTGATAGAGTTCCGGATCGAGTTCCAGTAATACTTGGTCTTTTTCAACCTTGTCGCCGTTTTTAACGTGGAGTTTAACGATTTCGCCTTCAACATTGGATTTTATCTCTACGTCAATGAGCGGTTCCAGGTTGCCGGTTGCACTGATGCGCATTTGGAAATCGCCACGTTCAACGACCTCAATTTTCTGGTTTTGCGTTGGATCTACCCCGTTTTTCCCGCGGCCCAGTACGACCCAACCAATGGCAACGACGAGAACCAAAACAACGGCGGCAGCAATAATTACTTTCTTCAAGGGTAATCCCTCCTGTAAAGTGTGCAGTGGTGCCTGCTGAAATCTCTACACTGACAAAAATAGGCACCTTCATTGAGGCGGGCATACCCGCCACGTGTTCGATGATATTTGCCAATAGACTAATCGGACCGGAGTGCATCAACGGGTGTGAGTTTGGCTGCCTTGTTGGCGGGATATAGCCCGAAGAAAATACCGATAGCTACAGAAACGACTAATGCGATAACCATTGTTCCGAATGAAATCACTGAGGGCCAGTCACTTCCCTCCCAAACGAACTTGGAAATGAGAGCGGCTGTTCCTTGCCCCATGAACACACCTGCAATTGCGCCGACAATGCCGCCGAAGAGCGTAAGCACGGCTGCTTCAACCAGAAACTGTGCCAGAATATCGTTGCGGGTTGCGCCGAGGGCTTTACGGAGCCCGATTTCCTTTGTCCGGTCGGTTACAGAGACAAGCATGATGTTCATCACACCGATACCAGCTACCATAAGTGCAATACTGGCAATGCCGCCCATCAGTGCTTTCATGACTAAACCTACTTTTCTTGCAGTTGCCAATTCCTCTGTAGCTGTCCAATAGTTATATTCTTCACCTGTGTTGTTATGTTGTCTTCCCAAGATTCGTTTGGCATCAGCGATAGCGAGCGGAATCGTATCCTCATCCACTGCTTCTACGCGAAGGCGCTCAACATCATCGCGTCCTTTAAAACGTTGTTGTAGCGTTGTTATCGGGATAATGAACCGGTCATCCCAACCAGAGGTGTCCATCGCATCACCTTTTGCTTCCATAACGCCAATAACCTTTAGACGGACTTCATAAAGACCCCTTCTGCCTCGCCAGTAAGACCGACGCGATGCTTTAATCTCTTTTCCAACAGGATCTTCGTCGAGAAATACCTCTTCGGCGACCTTGGCACCGATAACAGCGACACTACTCGCCGCTTCTACCTCTTCCGCTGAGAAGAACCTACCGCTTGATGGATACCAATTGTGCGACCGATCGTACCCAGCACTTGAAGCAACGATACGTGACTCTTTAGTCCTTCCCTCGTAACTTACATTCCATCCGGACATGTCATCTTCAGCAACAACGTTGACAATCCCTCTGGCTCTCTCAAGAATCGCAAATGCATCTTCAGTTTCCAAATTTTCGGCACGGTTCCTTTGCCATCGGCTTCTTCCACGCACAGCCGAGCCAGCCGCGCGGCTCAAGGTGCCTGACTGTTTGTCCCAATCGTCTTTATAGATTTCGATCATTTTCGTGCCGCCAGTCCGTTCAATCTCGCGCAAGACCATGGCACTCGATCCGTCGCCGACGGATACCATACTGACAACAGAACCTACGCCGACGATAATCCCTAAAATCGTTAGGGAAGAGCGAAGCGGATTTCGTCGTAGACTGGAAATGCCTAAAATAATACACTCCATTAAATTCATGCGAATTACCTCCTAATCGGTTCTGAGTGCCTCAATCGGTGAGAGCGCAGAGGCTTTTATTGCTGGGTATAGCCCAAAAGATATACCGATGACCGCTGAAAATGATACTGAAATCAATATCCACTCCGTAGAGATAACCGAGGGCCATTCGGGAACGATTTTGACAATTTTAACAGCAAGCATCGCCATGCCTTCACCAGCGAACAATCCCAATAGAACACCCAGCGCGCCTCCTACACTACACATTGCAACTGCTTCTATTAAAAACTGCGTCAGAATATCCATACGTTTCGCACCCAAAGCTTTCCTCAAACCAATCTCACGGGTACGTTCAGTGACAGCAACCAGCATCATATTCATAATCCCAATGCCACCAACGAGTAGCGAAAATCCTGCGATACTCCCCAATGCGATTTTTATGACTTTGCTGATTTTATCCAGTTGTGCCATGCCTTCCCGCATATCCCAGATCGAGAAAAAGTCGTCTTGACCTTTATGCATTTTCCGGAGAACCACTTTCACCTCTTCAATCGCTTGCGGGACCTCTTCAACAGTATTCGCGTGAACTGAGAGCATCAGAATTCTGTCGTTACCGGTAAAACGTTCCTGTGTTGTAGTGATTGGGATGAATACCATGTCGTCCAGATTCCAGCCAAACCGCAGGCTACGCCCTCGGGTCGCCATTGTACCGATAACGGTGAAACGTTCGGTTATCCGCTTCCGGTCTTTTCTGCCATATCGATCGAAACGACCGCCGGGACCTTTGCCAATTTTAATCTCTTTTCCTAAAGGTGATTTGCCCGCGAATAGGGTGGTAGCGACCTCAGAGCCAAGCACACAAACCTTCGCTTCGTTATCAACATCTTCATCCGAAATGAAGCGCCCCTGCTGAAGGTCCCAGTCCATTGCTTCTGAAAACGAGGCATTTACACCGTTGTAACCGCTTCGGGTTTCAGCACCATCGCCTCCTTGAATAAGTACGCCACGCCATGCGGGAATTCGCGGCACTGCTACCTTCACAGATGGACATTCCGCCTCAATTGCCAATACATCTTCATACTTAAAGTATTCATTGCTGCGATTCGGGACCCATCGGCTACCCACTCGTTTATGACTGCTTCGGTACATCGTAAATTGGTTCACGCCGCCGAGTTTCTGTGCGTCTTGCAGGACAATCACCTTTGCTCCATCGCCGATAGCTATCATTGCCAACACCGAGGCGACTCCGATGATAATTCCGAGCATCGTCAGCAAGGAGCGCAGTTTGTTGCAACGAATTGCGGAAATTCCAACGGTTACTCCTTCAACTATGCGCATTTCATGCCTCCAAATTAAATATATATGCCTACACTTAAGCGATTAGACAAGGAAAGGGTGAATAAAGTTCGATTTTTTTCGTAGCAATTCTTTTTTTATAGAGATGATTTCCACATCGCGGTGCTTATAGCGTTTATAAGGTTAACTATTCTGTTAGATTTAGACGCAATTAAGTGAAATAGGTTTATTGTTGGTTGTGAATTTTGGGGTTGGTGAATAGAATTTCAGATTCGATGGGCAAAGGCACTTTCCAAACCCGCCTACGGGAACAGATGTGAAAGGATTAAAGAAATTATTTGATTGCTATCTTGATAAGAGACATGCATAGAGGCACATCACATATTTCTTTAGGAGGGGTTTTCACCTCGCCGACTTCCCTTAAATAGGTTAGTGCAGTCTGCCACCGCACCGAAGCCGGAAATCCGATAAGCGTAGGTTGGGCTGAAAGAAGAAAAGACGCGCTTAGAAAGCGCGTCGACGAAGGCAGGTATTAACTGGATAACCGTATTTTAATCTTTACGTAGTGCTTCGACCGGTGTGAGGCTGGAGGCTTTGATTGCAGGATACATGCCAAAGAATATACCAATCGCCGCGGAGAATGACACCGAAATCATGACCCACTGCATAGAGATAACCGAGGGCCATTCGGGAACAATTTTGGCAATTTTAACAGCGAGCATTGCCATACCTTCGCCAACAAAGATGCCCAAGCCGATACCGATTGCGCCGCCTACAGCACACATTATAACCGACTCTATTAGAAACTGAGCTAAGATATCCAGGGGTTTGGCACCGAGTGCCTTTCGAAGCCCGATTTCACGGGTTCGCTCAGTAACGGCGACTAACATCATATTCATAATGCCGATACCGCCAACGAGAAGTGAGAACCCAGCGATGCTGCCCAGAGCGATTTTAATCATCTTGCTGATTTTCTGTAACTGTGCCATACCAGCACGCATCGCCCGAATTCGGACGAAGTCATCTTGGTTTTTGTGCCGCTTTCTGATGACTGTTTTCACCTCTTCAATCGCTTGCGGGACAGCGTCAACGGTATTTGCAAAAACCATAATATTCCGAACCTGATCGTTCCCGGTGAAACGCTCTTGTACAGTTGATACAGGGATGAAGGCAAGGTTGTCGTAACTCCATCCAAACTGGAAACTTGTCCCTCTCGGAACGAGCGTGCCGACAACCGTGAAACGTTCGGTAGATCGCCTTCTCGTTCTTCTTCCCCATTGATCGCGGTAACTAATCCTTTTTACGGCTTTGATTTCTTGGCCTAAAGGGGATTTATCGCCGAACAACTCGGTCGCCATTTCATCTCCAAGGACACAGATTTTTGTTGCGTTTTGGACATCTTCGTCTGTAATGAAGCGTCCCTCTTTAATGTCCCAATCCATTGCGGTTGTATAATTAGCGTCTACACCGTTATAGCCGGCACGGGTTTCAGTACCGTCCGGACCCTGAAACAGGATGCCTCGCCAATCCGCGATTCTCGGTGTGACTGCACTCACAGATGGGCATTCTGCTTCAATAGCCAATACATCTTCATATTTCATGTATTCGTTGCTACGGATGCGGACCCACCTATTATTTTCTCGTTTGTATGAGGTTTGGTATAGCGTAATTCGGGTTGCACCACCCATTTTCTGGGCATCTTGTATCACAATCTCCTTGGCACCATCACCGATAGCTATCATTGCCAGTACGGATGCAATACCGATGATAATACCGAGCATCGTCAGCAATGAACGCATCTTATTCGAGCGAATCGCGGAGATGCCAATGGATATCCCTTCAATTAAACGCATATTTCCTCCTGAACTTTTTTCTGTGTTTGTTGTCATAAAAAGTGTTTATTCGGAGTGTTTGACATAATTATCGTAAATAGGTTTACACAAGTTTCATGAAAAAAGATTTTAAATTGTAATTCAGCGTGATATAACGATTTAGTTTTTGAGAATAGGGTTAATTTTCGTATAGACAAAGGAAAAATGCTACATGCTTATGGCAAGGTGGGTTGTTAAAAAAGACAAGAGTTTTTCATATTTAATTTGACAAGTGCGAGAGGATGGTGTATAATTTAGATAACACCTATGAAGAAATATAGGTGTTGTTTGCAAGCACATATTGCCCTCGTAGTTGCTAACAGCATATTTGTTGTTGGCAAGTTTGTATTATAAGGAATTCCGGGGCGTAGCGCAGCCCGGTTAGCGCGTCTGCTTTGGGAGCAGAAGGTCGGAGGTTCGAATCCTCTCGCCCCGATTCAGAAACGAGCGAATTTGTGCGCGAGCGCCTATAGCTCAATTGGATAGAGCAACGGACTTCTAATCCGTAGGTTGCAGGTTCGATTCCTGCTAGGCGTGCTTTTCAGACTGCTCGATGAAGAACAGAGTTGGGAGTATAAGGTAATCCACGCAACCTGAAGGTTGCGAGGATACCTAACTCCCAATCGAAGCATGGTGGATGTAGCTCAGGGGTAGAGCACTTGACTGTGGATCAAGTGGGCGTGGGTTCAAATCCCATCATCCACCTTTAATATGCGTCCGTAGTTCAATGGATAGAGCAATAGTCTTCGGAACTATAAGTTGGGGGTTCGAATCCCTCCGGGCGCGGATATTTTTTAGATGCTGGGTGTCCGCTTTGAAAGCGCACCTAACAATTAGCGAGTGGCACTTAACAAAACGCGTCTATGGTAATAGAGTAAAGTCAGCAGGCGCGCCGTTAGCTCAATTGGCAGAGCATCTGACTCTTAATCAGACGGTTGAAGGTTCAATTCCTTCACGGCGCATCTTTAGTGTCATCAAGCGGGTTTGGGCGGGTGCTGGAATTGGTAGACAGGATAGACTTAGGATCTATTGGGGTTACGCCTCGTGAGGGTTCAAGTCCCTCCTCGCCCATCATCGTATTTGAGGGTGGCGATAGTGGTAGGGTTGGACAGCTTGCAAAAAGTTAGAGCATGGCGCGACTCTCGTAAGTTTCCCCAGATTGAAAAAGCATTTTTACTTGACATCTTGGAAAACTCTCTCTGCAAGGCAACATAAGAGTGAGTTCTGATTTAAAGTATTCGGGCTTTGAACGCCTGGCGTGAGGATAGAAAACTTGAAAGTTCAAATTGAAAGGTTAGACACCACGAGAGTCCGTTTGGACATAGAGATTCCATCTGAAGATGTCAATGCAGCACTGGTGGAAACTTGTGAGTCGTTACGTACCCAAGTCTCTATTCCCGGTTTCCGGAAAGGTCGTGTCCCTGTAGCAATCCTCAAATCGCGATTCCCTGAGTATGTCAGCAGCGAAGCTGTTCGGTATCTTGTCGCTCCTGCCTACGAAGATGCAATCTATAACGAGCAGCTCAACCCACTTACACAACCCATTTTCACACCGCCACTTGATGAATTGCAAGTCAAGGAAAACGAATCTTTCACGTTCTCAGCCACTGTAGACATTCGACCCAGTATTAGCCTCCCGAGTTATGATGAACTCGTAACCGATAAAAACCCTGTTAACGTGCCACGTGAAAATGTTGATGTCTATATTACACGGCTACAAGCGCAATCCGCAACTTATGAACCGCTTGATGTTGAACGTCCGGTCCAAGAGAAAGACTGTGTTCGAATAGATTGGGAATGCTTACTCGACGGAAATCGAGTTGATGCTGAATCGCGGCAAGATGTTGATATAGAACTCGGCGTTGGGGCTATACACGAAAAACTTGAGCAGGCGTTACTTGGAATGGGGATTGGGAATACAAATAACGTGGATATTGAATTTCCACAAGAACACAGTGTTGCTGAGCTTGCAGGCAAATCCGCTCAATACGAAATAACGCTGCACGCTATCACGCAAAAACATCTTCCATCCTTAGATGACGAGTTTGCCAAAGACCTCGGGTACGAGAACTACTCTCAACTTTATGGGTTGATATGGAACAATCTTGTTGAGGAAGAGACGAGTCTACACGTTGATAAACAGAAAGCAGAATTGCTGGAGCAACTCATCGAGAAAACCGAGATTACCATCCCAGATCCCTTAATTGATCAGTATGTACAACAGACACTTCAGAACGTCAAGCAGCAACTGACAAATGAGCATAGAAATCCTGAAGATGCTGGGATTAACATGGATACCCTGCCCGATGAACTACGTCGGGATGTCATTCAACAAACAAAACAGTCATGGATTTTCGAGACTATTGCTGAGAAGGAAGGCATTTCCGTATCCGACGATGAATTGGAACACGAGATTCGACGCGCTGCCGAGCAACAAAACCGAGACGCTCAAAAATATGCTTCTCTGCTAAAGTCAAACAATCGATTAGAGGATTTCCGGGGACAGTTACAACACGAAAAAATTTATCAGTTCCTGATTCACCGTGCATCCGCCAAGCAATCGCTCATAATTACCTGAAGAATAGCCGTCGGCAGTCAGCAAAATAGTTCTCACTGCGAAGCAAGCCATTAAAATATGAACCTTGTACCTATCGTCGTTGAACAAACCAGCCGCGGCGAACGCTCATACGATATCTATTCTCGTCTACTTGAAGATCGAATTATCATGGTCGGCACACCGATTGATGATGATGTCATCGCAAACATTGTAACAGCACAGATGCTTTTCCTTGAGGGAAAAGACCCGGATGCAGACATAGTGCTCTATATTAACACACCTGGCGGTTCCGTTTCCGCCGGTTTGGCAATCTACGACACGATGCAGTATATCAAAGCCGATGTGCAGACATGGTGTTTAGGTAGAGCTTATAGTATGGGAGCTGTTCTTCTTGCCGCCGGAGCACCCGGGAAGCGCTACGCGCTCCCACATGCAAAAGCACTTATTCACCAACCGATGGCGAGCGGCATTGGCGGTCAAGCTTCTGATATTAGCATTCATGCAAAAGAAATTCTGAAGGAACGCGACCGACTTTATTCTATTTTAGCAGAGCATACGGGCCAAAATATTGAGAAGATCACTACTGATTCTGACCGTGACTATTACATGACTGCCGAACAGGCACTTGAATACGGTATCGTCGATCAGGTCGTCTCCCAACGGACAACACAGCAGGATTAATTCGTGAAGAATAGCAATCAGCCATCGGCTATCAGCGGGTGCCCTGCGGTTTTCTGAAACTCTCAAATCAAACAGGAAACTGACGGTTATTAGAAAACCTTCTTTGCTGACAACTGACGGCTGACAGCCATATTAGACATGGATAAATAAAGGAGAAAACCTCTATGTCCGAATCCATCCATCGTGACTTGTTCTGTTCATTCTGTCAACAGGACAGTACACAAGTCCGACGACTTCTTCAAGGCAGAGAAGCAAATATTTGCGTTGAATGTATTGTCCGGTTGTCAGCGTCCATTGTAGAGAGTGCCGCCTGCTCATTTTGTAGACGCGATAACAACCAAGTCGAAAGGCTTTTTAATGGACTTGACGCAAATATCTGTGAGAAGTGTCTTGCTGAGTGTATTGTTGTTTGTAATGACATTCTCACTCGTGAACCGGATGGTAGCCTTGACTTTTCTATGGAGGATTTTAAAAGTAGTGATTCGAGCGAACAGGAAGGATCTGGTGATCGTCCTCAGCGTAGATCCTCACGGACTCGCGGAAGCAACGTCCATGAACAAATAGAAACCGAATTTGTGAGCGCAACACATCCACAAACAGAAAATGAACAAGACGCACTTGAAGCACCGCCTTCACCCGAAGAAATTAAAGCAAAACTTGATGAATATGTAGTTGGTCAGGAAGATGCCAAAAAGACGTTATCTGTTGCCGTTTACACGCATTACAAACGCTTACATCATGGAAACACGACGGATGAGATTGAATTAGACAAGAGCAACATTTTACTTGTTGGTCCAACAGGCACGGGGAAAACGCTCCTCGCGCAAACCCTTGCTAAAGTGTTAGACGTGCCATTCGCTATTACCGATGCAACAACGTTGACTGAAGCTGGCTACGTGGGTGAAGATGTCGAAAATATCATCTTGAAGCTGGTCCAAGCCGCAGATGGTGATGTCGCACGTGCCGAAACAGGCATTATTTATATTGATGAAATTGATAAGATTACACGAAAATCTGAAAACCCGTCAATTACCCGTGATGTCTCCGGTGAAGGTGTTCAGCAGGCATTGCTTAAGATCCTTGAAGGCACAACAGCAAATGTTCCACCGCGCGGCGGCAGAAAGCACCCACATCAAGAGATGATTGAGGTGAATACCAAAAAAGTGTTGTTCATTTGTGGTGGAACCTTTATCGGGTTAGAAAATGCAATTAAAGACAGGCTTGGAAAGCAGAGTATTGGCTTCGGTTCGCCTATCCAATCCAAAAACAAAACAAAGATTCATGAAATCCTCGCACAGGTAACACCGAAAGATATTATTAAATACGGTTTTATACCGGAACTGATAGGGCGACTTCCCGTTGTCACAACCCTTCATGAGTTGGATGCGCCAGCTCTCGTTAGCATTCTCACTGAACCTAAGAATGCTTTGGTGAAACAATATCAGTATCTTTTGGCTTATGAAGGTGTGCAATTCCATGTGACTGATGAGGCGTTAACCGCCATTGCTGATGAGGTGATTGAACGTGAAACCGGGGCGCGTGGGTTAAGGGCTGTTCTTGAAAGAATTATGCTTGATACGCTTTATCGTCTTCCTTCGCTTGACGATGTTGAAGCGTGCCATGTTACCGAAGACACCGTGCGTAAGAATGAACCTCCGCAACTCGTTTATAGGAAATCCGAAGCACTTAAAACTGCTTAGGCGCAGTTCGGCATACAAGCCATTTATAGAAAGTGAATCTTACCACGGCACTGACGTCTAAAAAATGCTGGGATTTAACGACCAGCACCAGGAAAAGATATGAATTCGACAGCAACGCAAGAACACGAAACGGTAAGTTTACCCGTTATCTGTTTGCCCCCGGATTTTGAAGCAGTTTCTCCGAGGACGAAATCTGTTTTAAATGTCGCCCGCCAAATGGGAGTCCAGGCGACCCATGCCGCACTCCGCTCAAATAGACGGATATTTCTACTTCACCAAAACGTGGAGTTGGAAGAAGGAGAAGAGGCAACTCCGGAACATCTCCACACCGTTGGTACTGTCGCAAATATTACCGAATCTTATGAACCCGACGACGGCACTATCCGTATTGCTATTGCCTCAGAGCATCGCGCAATTGTTCTTCGTTTTACAGAGACTGATGACTTTTTGGGTGCAGACGTGCAAATCGTTCATAGTACTTAAAACTGCTTAGGCGCAGTTTGGCGTGCAAGTCATTTGCCAATTTGGCAAAACTAATAGCATTTCATTCCAAGACAGAAGGAGCCGTGAACAAGGTGCCTCTCCAGTAGGGAGCAGTTGCACCCTATTGAGATAGAAAGTGAATCCTACCACGGCACTGACGTCTAAAAAATGCTGGGATTTAACGACCAGCACCAGGAAGAAGATATGAATTCGACAGCAACGCAAGAACACGAAACGGTAAGCTTACCCGTTATCTATTTGCCCCCGGATTTCGATGCGATTTTGATTTTTCCGAGGACGAAATCTCTTTTAAATGTTGCCCGCCAAATGGGAGTCCAGGCGACCCATGCCGCACTTCGCTCAAATAGGCGTATACTCCTCCTTTACCAAAACGTGGAGTTGGAAGAAGGAGAGGAGGTAGCTCCGGAACATCTCCATGTCGTTGGTGCTGTCGCAAATATCATCGAATCTTATGAACCCGGCGACGGCACTATCCGTATCGCTATTGCCTCAGAGCATCGCGCAATAGTCCTCCGTTTTACAGAGACTGATGACTTTTTGAGTGCAGACGTGCAAATCGCCCACGAGGAGATAGGCTTAGCGAGCACTTCCGAGTCTCTCATGAAGGAAGCCAGAAAGCTTTTCAATGAGTACGCAAAGACGCGGCAGCAGGAACAGGGGAGGAGTTCACAACCTCAAGGTTTGACCTCTGACGAAGTCAAACGCTCTATTAAGGAGCAAGAAGAACCTGGGCATCTTGCAGATGCTATCGCTGGAATTCTCAATCTCGCTCCATCGGAACGCCAATCTGTCATCGACGAACTTAATCCCATTAAGCGTTTACAACTCATCATCCAGTTTTTGCATCAGGCACTGGAACGTAATGAACTTCGTGATGACATTCATAATCAGGTTCGCGAATCCGTCCAGAAGACGCATCGCGAATTCTACCTTCAGGAACAGATGAAGGTTATCCAGAAAGAGTTGGGCAGAGATGACATCGCCGAAGTTGATGAGCTGCGAGAACAGGTGAAAAACGCCGGAATGTCTGAAGAAGCCGAAGAAAAGGCTCTCAAAGAGCTTGATCGGCTTGCACAGATACCCTCGCAATCTGCCGAATCTGGTGTTATCCGCACCTATGTTGATTGGATACTCGCGCTGCCGTGGAAAGAGGAAACTGAGCATCAACTTGGGCTCTCTGAAGCGCAGCGGATACTCGACGAGGACCACTACGGGTTAGAGAAACCGAAAGAAAACGTGTTGGAATACCTTGCTGTTTTACAACTCGTCAAACACCTCAAAGGACCTATTATCTGTCTTGTTGGTCCTCCAGGCGTTGGAAAAACTTCACTCGGCAAATCGATTGCCCGCGCCACAGGTAGGAAGTTTGTTAGAATGTCGCTCGGTGGTGTTCGAGACGAAGCAGAGATCCGTGGACACAGACGCACCTATATCGGTGCAATCCCTGGACGTATCATTCAAGGGCTCCGCGATGTCAAGTCGAAAAATCCACTGTTCTTGCTTGACGAGATTGATAAACTCAGTTCGGATTTCCGAGGAGATCCGGCATCTGCCCTCCTTGAAGTGCTCGATCCGGAACAGAACTCTACTTTCCGGGATCATTACATGGATATCGCATTCGACCTCTCCAATGTTATGTTTATTACGACTGCCAACACTCGTGTTACCATACCGCCTGCACTCCAGGACCGGATGGAAATCATTGAATTGCCGGGTTATACGGATTTTGAGAAGCATAACATTGCTACTTTTATACCGAATGGGCTTATCCCCAAGCAACTCGAACGCCATGGGCTTTCAGCTGACAATGTCGCCTTCACAGACGACGCCATCTTTGAGATGATTCACAAGTACACGCGTGAGGCTGGGGTGCGAAACCTTGAACGCTCACTTACTAACGTCATGCGAAAGGTCGCGAGGGAGATCGTCACCGAAGAGACACCGGATCTCAAAGTTGAAGTGACACCTGAGAATTTAAGCGATTATCTCGGACCCGCGAAGTGGACGCGTACGAAAGCCGAAGAACACGATGAAGTCGGGGTCGCCACAGGGTTGGTATGGACCCAAATTGGCGGTGATATTGTTTCTGTTGAGGCAACAAAGATGCACGGGGAAGGCAAACTAAATATGACAGGGCAACTTCAGGAAGTGATGCGTGAGTCTGTCCAGACTGCTGTCGGCTATATCCGCTCCCGCGCGGAATCTTTTGGACTCTCCGACAATCGGTTTGAACAGCAGGACATCCATATTCACATTCCTGAAGGCGCAGTGCCGAAGGATGGTCCGTCTGCTGGCATTACCGTCGCCACGGCGATTCTTTCTGCGCTAACTGGGAAGTCTGTTCGCAAAGATGTCGCGATGACAGGGGAGATTACGCTCCGTGGAAGGGTCCTGCCGATTGGTGGCTTAAAAGAAAAGGTTCTCGCTGCCTATCGGAACGGTATCTTTGAAATTATTATTCCTGAGGACAACGAGAAAGATGAGGCTGACATTCCAGCCGAAATTCGGGAAGGTCTTCGTTTTCACAAAGTCAGCGATATGACCCAGGTGCTGGAACAGGCACTAACGGATCCGATCATGGAACCCGAAGTTCCCGTAGAAGTGCCGGTCGCCTCCCAACCACCAGTGTAAGATGGTTATCAGTTTTCAGTAATTAGTCGTCAGTTAAAGAGCGTTTTGACTGAATCGAGTTACCTCTTAACTGATAACCGATAACCGATAACTGACGACTCTGAAAAAATGCGATTAGATAAATTCCTGCAGGTCAGTCGTCTCGTGAAACGGCGAACAATAGCCAATACTCTCTGTAGCAGAGGTGCGATCAGCGTCAACGGACACGTCGCGAAGGCTGGAAGAATGCTCGCTGTTGGTGATGTTATCCGCTTGCCTCACCCGTCAGGTGTTGAGGAAGTTCCTGCGCCTGAATATGAGGTTCTTGAATTGCCCTCTGGTAATGTCTCACGCGCCTATGCTGCTATGCTCTATCGTCAACTAAACTCGTAGCCTCTATCTCCTGATCGAGGCACATTAGCCTCGATTAAGGGAGAAAACTGCAATGACTCGCCCAGAGGTACAGATCCAATCCGAAGCCACTACGCACTCGGACCCCCACCCGTTACTGGGGAGGGGAACGGGTACGCCGCGCACAGAGAATAGACCGAAGATTGGACTCACAATGGGTGATGCATCCGGTATCGGTCCCGAAATCCTTGTCAAGGCACTCGCCCATGAAAGTGTGTATTCGTTATGCCAGCCGATTGTTATCGGCAGTTCTGCTATTCTTCAGGACGCGTGTTTCCGCTTTACAACTTCCAACAAACCACCACTGAAACTTAATATAATCAAAACACCGATGCAGGCACTTGCAAGACACGGGACAATTGATGTACTTGATGTGTCTTCAATATCCCCTCAGGATATTTCTGTTGGTACTATAGATGCACGCGCGGGTGCTGCTGCTGTAAAAGCGATTGAGATAGGGACACATCTTACGATGCATGGCGAACTGGATGCCATCACAACTGCCCCGATCTGCAAAGCCGCTATACACCGCGCAGGGGTTTCCTATCCAGGACACACGGAAATGCTTGCCGCCTTTACGAACACTGCGCACGCGGTAATGATGCTCTGTACACCTGAAGCATTGGATGGCAATCAGCCGTCAGCAATCGAAAACCTCTTTGCTGAGGGTTTCCGAGAGCCGAGAGTGATTCCCGCGGTTTCTTTCGTTACGAATCACGTCGCGTTAGCTGATGTGTCGAAACATCTCTCTGTCGAAAGAATTGTTGAGGTTATCCGTATCACTCGACAGGCACTGATCCGTTGTGGTATCTCCGAACCGAGGCTTGTCGTTGCGGGGTTAAACCCTCACGCGGGTGAGGACGGAGCGTTCGGAAAAGAGGAGGAATACCTTATCCGTCCAGCCATCGCGCAGGCAGAAGCACACTTCGGTACGATTGACGGACCGCTTCCTGCCGATGCACTTTTTGTCAAAGCGATTCAAGGTGAATGGCACGCCGTTATCGTTATGTATCATGACCAGGGCAATATTCCGATAAAACTCCTCGGATTTGGTGAACTTGTGAATGTTACCTTAGGCTTACCGATAGTCCGAACGAGTGTGGACCACGGTACAGCGTTTGACATAGCTGGCAAAGGTATCGCTAACGAAATGAGTTTGGTGGAGGCACTCAGTTGTGCCGTGCGACTCACAAATGCCTCGCAGCGAGAGAATCCGTTGTAGGAACACTGACAAAACGGATATATTTAGGACAAAGCCATAACGCCATGAGAAAGATTTGCATTTTTTTAGCTATATTTCTTATATTCTTCACTGTTCCAACATTGGTTTCCGTAGCCCAGACACTACCAGCATTGGGGAAACACCCAAGCAAAAACCCTCTACAGATTCTTGCAACCACGGCGGACACACTCACAGCTCGCTTCACACTACCCGAAATCCAGGTAAGGAATAGCCATCAGTCATCAGCAGTCAGCGGTCAGAAAGAGAATATCTTTCCTGAAAGCCCAGACTCGCCCACGCCTACTGATACAAAGCGTTCGGCGCGCGTGGGAGAGTCTGAGCCGACAACCGACAGCCATTCCTCCGAAATCTATTTTGCAGGAGCAGATTGGACGCTTGACGTGGGCAAACCGCGTCTGCCTATCTACACACAACGCATCGGTATTCCTATCGTAGGAACGCCGATTGTCACCGTCATTCAGGCACGTCCAGAGATAAGAAGCGTTGAAAATATTCGTATTACGCCAGACGATCCAATTTTCCCCGCTCTGACTTGGCCAGCAACTCGGCTACAACCCTTTTCAAACAGTGGCGAGTTGCTGACCAAAAACTCCCGTGTTTCTCAGGGATTTTATCCGACGCAGTTGGTAGAGGCTATTCCAGTGGGTTTTGTGCGGGAACAGCGCATCGCGAGTCTGCAAATCAACCCGATACAATACAATCCGGCAACAAAGCAGTTGAGAATTTTCAAATCTGTGACGTTCCGTATTGATTTTCCTCCTTTCCCAGCAACGGGTGGGAACCCGGGTATGGTAACTTCTGCTGGTGGAACTGTTTCTGCGGCTCCCTCTATTTTTTCAAAGAACTCTCCCACTTTTGAGAGTCTGTTTCAAGGAACATTGCGAAATTACGAGCAATCAAAACCGTGGCGCAGCCAGCGGCGGATGCCTTACGGAAACCGCGCTCCTGGAGCCCCCATCCTGACACTTTCCAGTACGCTCCGATTTAAAATTCCCGTTACCAGAACGGATCTCTATCGCATTACCTATAATCACATTAAAGCTGCTGGCATCGAGCCAGAAGATATTGACCTTGATACCATTCGATTGGAAAGTAGTGGGCAAAAACAGGGCATCTATGTTTTTGATGAAAACGGGAACAACACACTTGACCCAGGCGAACAGATGGTCTTTTATGGGCGGGCGTTGGCTGACAACAAATTTACCGACGAAAACGTTTACTGGCTTCGTTTCGCTTTACAAGGGGAACCGAATACTGGCATTGAGGGGTCGCGCGTTGAGGAACGAGACGCGACACCGCTGGCACAAAACTTGGTAACACCAACCGCTTTTTTAGCACGGGTTCGATTTGAAGAGAATGTACATCATGATGTCTTGGCTGGCACCGATATTAAGTCTGAACTTGCCGATCACTATTTCTGGGCTGCCTTCCGCGGTGGGAATATTGACACAAGTCGAAAGGATTTAGGCATAGAGGTGCCCTTGGCGGTCCCGCGGCTTGCGATTGACCGCTTGGCAACCTTGCGTCTCAAATTCCAAGGTGCTTCCCGAAAAGGGAACGCACTTCACCAAGCACGAATCTCTTTCAACGGACTTCAACTCGGTAGGGTTGCGGAGTGGAAGCGTCAAGGTTCCCAGGTCGCGACCCGCAGTATTCCATGGGCGCGCGTCCATAACAATCAGGTGAATTTTATGCGCATTGAGGCGTTGGATACTAACAAGACGCCTGCTGGCTCCTACGACTTCTATCTCGATTGGTATGAATTTGATTATTGGCGAAGTTTTCGGGCAGAGGCAAACCGTCTTGAGTTCAATACCAATACTGAACCTCGCAATCGTGGCAAAGTCCACTACAGCGTCCGAAACATCTTCCACGATGCAATTGATGTGTATCAAATTGATGAGAATGGCATTACCAGTAGGCTCACTGGTGGTAAAGTCTCCCGCATTGGTGCCAGTCACCAAATTCTCTTTGAGGATACTGTCAACCAATATACGCGCTATTTCGTCATCAGCCGTTCTGCCTATCGAAGCATCAACGCGCTTGTTCCAACACCTCCAACGCCGCTGCGCAATCCTTCTAACCAAGCAGACTATGTTGCCATTACGCATCCGGACTTCGCCGAAAACATTCAGCCGCTTGTCGAATTTCGGCGTTCACAGGGTTTAACGACCATGGTCGTTGATATTGGCGACATCTACGATGAATTCAGCGATGGTCTCTTTAACCCGTTTGCCATCCAGCGGTTCCTCCGGTATGCCTATAACAGTTGGCAACAGCCTGCTCCCACTTATGTCGTCCTCGTTGGAGATGCGCACTATGATTACAAAAACACGACCGTTGAGATTTATCGCCGCGATCCGAATTTTCGGGGTACCTATAACCTCTATCCGATCTTTGTGCCTACGTACCATGGATGGGCACCCGCAAGTGGGGAAACCGCTATGGACCAGCGCTTTGTTAACATCAGCGGTGAGGATGCGCTTCCAGACATGCTTATTGGGAGACTCTCTGTCCAGACCCCTGAAGAGCTCGTGACGATGGTTGAAAAGATCATCAACTATGAGAAGAATCTTAAAACGGGACTCTGGCAAGGGACATTGATTCAGGTGGCAGATGACCACACAGACAACCCATCCGATGGAGTCTTTGAGGCATCGCGTAATGAATTGATACAGGAAGTTATACCGGTCGGGTATGACACTCGCCAAATCTATCTCCGAAAGATTAAAAGTCCCGAACGCACACGCGCTCAAATTCGTGCGGCTATCAATAGAGGCGCGCTTGCCATTGAATATACAGGACATGGGGGAATACAGACTTGGGCAGACGAGGCTATTTTTCATAGTGAGGATGTTGTCGGTTTGCGGAACCGATACCTTCCGTTTGTTATTACAACGACCTGTCTTAATGGACAATTTGACAAACCGCAACAAGTTGGGAACTTCTGTCTGAGCGAGCAATTTCTTTTGGGAAAATATGGTGCGATTGCGGCACTCTCGGCGACACGGTTAACCTACGGCACAGCAAATGCCGAATTCGACAAAGACCTGTTTGAATCCCTTTTCGGAGTGGGTCGCGAACCTAAGCTTGTTATTAACGGTGAGGATGGACTTCCATCAACGGTGGGACATATTGTTACCGATGCCAAAATTAGTTTTATCAGTCGCATTCGGAATACGCAGTGGATCCCTGGCGCGGAACAATATACACTCTTCGGAGACCCCGCATCTCACCTTGCTCGTCCCGAACTTGACATAAAGGTCGAGTTAGAGCGTATCGCGCTCAACAAGGCACACGATATTGTCATCAAAGCGAACGAAGTAGGAACAACTGAAGGTCCGAAGATTGGGGTGCCAGGGCGCGAGCCAGTGGGTGTGAACTTCACAATCGCATCCGATTTTAGTACGGAGTCACTCTCCGCTTTCGCAACCTTCGCAAATCATTTTGACGATAATGTTAATAATGACCTCGTGCAGCGTACCGGTGGCAGAGTCTGGAAGGGGGAATATGGAACGATTCGTATTGATGTTCCAAATAGCGCACTACCCGGTGGTGGTGTTGCAAGGGTCTTCGCTTATGATGACACCCGCGCTGCTATCGGTGGAACGCGGTTTTGGATTGACACGCCTGTCGTACACGACATCCGAGAAACCCTCGACATTAAAGTCACAGATACACTCAGTATCAGTGTGCTTGTTGTTGATGATAAAGGACCAGCTGGTATACGAAGTATAAAGGTGTTATGGGATGATACTGCTACCTTCAAAGACGAGATAGTACAGATGATCCCTGCCCGAGTGCCTCTCGGTGATGTGCCTCTGGGCGGACAATGGTATGAACTCGAAAGAAATATTCCACTGCCACAGGGTGGACGGCAGGTCCGCTATCGACTCCTCATTACTGATAGCACGGGACAGGAATTCGCTATTCCGTCAAAGACAGAACGCAACATCGTCAGAGTGCCTGAGGGTCCCAACATTGCAATCGGCACGGACGAAGCCGACAGGGCACCTATTCGATATGCATTTGATAAGGAAAAGAAGGGCTATCAACTCATCGGAGAAATCGTTAACATAGGTGGGCGTCCCGTTCGATTCGATATTGAGGTGGTATTTGCTGAGGGAAATCCGGATGTGGAGGGAGATAGTGTAATTGACGAAGATGCCGAAATTATAGGGAGCGTGACTATTAAACCTACCGATTGGGTGGATGGGACATACGCGTTGCAACGCGTGACTGCGACGTTAGATCTTGACAAACCCCTTGTAACAGGCGTACACAAAATCTATGTCCTCGCGGATCCGGATGATCCGGGGATTGAGGACGAAATTACCGGAAACATCCAAGAATCACGCCAGTTTGATAACAAACAACATGTCTCTTTTATCGTCAATGAGTTTAACTATAAACCGCAAGGGGAGTTGACAGCGTTCAGTTTGGATAGGGTGTTTGACATCCATTTTCCTGCGAACGCGCTCGACGCTGAACCACAGAATAAGGCAGGTATACCACTCTCTGTTTCTTCACAGTTGCCTACCGACCCTGCCCAGCCGGATCTCCAGTTCGCACCTATTCCTCGCGTCGCTGCGCTTCGACGCGGGCTCATTCGGCAGGGAACAGAGGTTGCGCAATATTATGAACCTGCTTTTCGCACAGGTGTAACGACGCTCAAGAAACCTGCTGAGCTCAAACTCCGTTTTGATGTGAGTGCTTTGGGGGATACCGTGCGGGAAGAGACGTTGCTCCAGTCCAACAACCCTGCATTTAAAACTGCATTAATGGAAATCGCTAATCAGTTGGCAATCTACGCATGGCAAGCAGATTTTTCAGCGTGGCGACGCTTGTCGTCGCAGATTAATTACACCTCTGAAGGCGACGACTTTCTGCTCGAAAACTACGTCACTCCGACGCAAATGGAGAATGCGAGCGAACAGGAATTGGAAGCTTCCGCCATCACCATCAACCCAAATCTTACCCCCGCTGGCACCTGGGTCCTACTATTTTTAGATGCTGATGAATACGAGGTGTTTCTCAAACGCAAGGGAGAATCACTCATCCAGAAACTTGATAAGTCTGGGCAATTGGACAATCCGTTCAGAGAGGAAGGGTTCGGCTTGGCATTACGGATTCCGAGGAAAGAAAGCACACCGATTGGGGTCAACTACACCTTTGAATTTGCTGATATTCTCGCTTTTGAAACCGACTATGACCCCGGAGGCGATGTTATTCTCACTGGCACGTGGAATGCCAATCTCGGCAATGGTAACGCCACGGTAAACAGTCGACCTGGACCCAAGGGAGAATTTGAGATCGGCGATTGGTTTATCTTTTTTACCGATCCTGTCCGTTACGAACTTCTCGATGCCTCCGGCGAGCCAGTCCATTTTCCAAATGGTGTCAAAGTCCGAGGTAAGGTGAATGAACCGCTTTACCTTAGCCATCTTGGATTGGATATTATCGTCACCGCAAGTTCTGAGGACTTTAATTTCGGTGATAAGGTAAAATTTAGCACCGCACGGGTTGGGGCTATAGTGGCAGAGGTCAGCGAACTCACACAGTTTGCGCTTATGCGGAGTACCGATACCGAGCCGCCTGACTTCAGTATATGGGTGGATGGTATCCAACCGCAAACCGGCAGTGTGATTCCGCCACGTCCGAAGATCTCTATTGTGTTACAAGATACAAATGGTATTGATACTGAGTTCCTCACAATCGCAAGACAAAAGGACGGCGGTCCGCTTGAGCTGATTACTGACTATGAACTCCGCACGCAGGGTGGCTACCAGACGGTGCCGATTGATTACCAACCGATCCTCTTTCCCGGCGAGTACATCTTCAATATCACAGCACAGGATTTCAATGGAAACGCCATCGGTGGCGACGAGGGGGTTGTCGTCTACAGGTTTTTTGTCACTGAAACCCCAGATCTCGTTCCACCTACTATTGACATCCGGGTTACGACTCCGGGTACGGGTTCGGCGCGCGAACCCCTTGATGAACCTTTGATAGATGGGACAGTACTTACGGAGCAATCTCGCTTCAAGATAACCCTTACCGATGATAGCGCGCTTGATGAAAGCGCTTTTCTTCTCAATTTCGGTAGTGTATATGAGACGCTTGAACCGCTGGACGCGAGCGATTACGCTGAAACCTTCGATCCTGCTGCTCCCGCAAATGCCGATATCACTTATGCCCCAAATCTTCCTAATGGTGAGTATCAACTCCATATTATCGCTGCGGATACCAGTGAAAACACGGCAGAACTTATTACTACCTTCACCTTAAATGAGGAAGTCACACTCAGCGAGGTTTTCAACGTTCCGAATCCCACGGTTGATGGGAAGACCTTTTTCACCTATCACCTCGCACAGGCACCTGATACCGTTACAATCAAAATTTACAGCGTCAACGGTAGACTTCTCCGTACGCTTGTCGATGCCAGCGCAAAGCGAGGCACCAATGAGACCCGTTGGGATGGGAGAGATGAGACAGGAATGCGATGTGCCAATGGTGTGTATCTGTATCGCGTCATCGCCCGCACAGAAGATGGAAGCCGAGTCGAACAGGTCGGAAAACTCGCCATTCTGCGCTGAGTGCGTTTGAATCCTGTATCTACTGCAATGGCGAATAATCTGTCGGTTCAAGGATCTTGGAACTCGCCACGTTTACCAACGGACCGCCCACTTCCGTTAGGCGTTTCGCCTCTTGCCACGCCGGATCAGCAATGAATGCATCCCACGCACGCTGGTAGTGCCCCAGATCTTCAAAAGCGAGCATATAGACAAGTTCCGTTGTCGTTGCCTCTCCAATAGCTGTTTCCCAAAACCCGATAACCTTCATTCCGTGCTTCTCGAACAGTGGAACGGTGATGTTTGCAAACCGGTCGTTCAGGTTTTTCATCTTCCCCGGTACCACCTGATAGGTGCGCAATTCATAAATCATATTTTTAATGTTCCTTCTTTCTAATTTTCCTGGCGGTTAAGTAAAGTGGGTTGGGGCATTCACGTGCCTTTGTATAGAGCCGCCTTCCACTTCGTTTCAGGCTTCGCACTTTGGTATAGCCGAGAGCCACCATCACAGGATCCCATATTTATCATAGACCTCGCGCAGCGTCGCGCCAGCACGGAGTTCATCACGAGTTCGATCTTCACCCGCTACCTTTGCAAACGCAGCTGCAATCACATCTTTTTCAACTGCTTGCGGGATAACAACAACCCCATCGGCATCACCGAACATGATATCGCCAGGATTAACCATAACACCACCACATTCAATCGGAACGTTATACGCTACTACATCGCCGCGTCCACTGGAGTCAACAGGCGACAATCCTGTTGTAAACACGGGAAACCCCATTGCTAAGATCTGGCGAGCATCTCGGATAAACCCGTCAACGATGGCACCTCTCGCGCCTCTTGCACGTGCCGCCGTTGAGAGGAGTTCTCCCCAAATACAGTTACGGGTACTCTGGTTCGTAGAGCAGACGAACACATCGTCCTGTTTGAGGCTATCCACCGCCGTAATTTCCTGCTGATACGGTTCATCTGGAATCTCATAGACATCTACACACAATACAGGCATTGCGCGACCTACTACAACTGTCTCTGGATGAAGCGGGCGGATAGTATGCCGTAGTGCCTGTTCGCGGTAACCAACTGCGTCAAGGGCATCGGAAATCACAGCGGCGTATAACCGTTTTTCCATCATATTGAACAGTTCTGTATCGTTCTGCCATTCTAAGGTTTCCATTTTTTAATTATTCCTCTGGAATAGTCGTCAGTTATCAGTACGGGTTTCTCCGAAACCCTTTCAGTCTCCAGTGAAGAGGTTTCTCCGTAAAAGTTGCCCGCTCTCTGGAATATCCCAAGTGTTGGAAAGATTGTTACAAAAGTGCCTCTTTAACTGATAACCGACGACTTTAACCATCAACTCGTGCTTTAACATTTATAACGGAGGCGAGTTGATGGTTAAAACTGTTAACTTTAATCTAATAATTCTGGTAGCCAACTTCTTGGAGACGCGCTGCTTTCTCCGCAACACCATCACTCAATTTTGTTTTGTGTGCCAACAGTTTTTCTTCCAGTTCAGGGGATTGGGTCGCCAAAATTTGGACAGCGAATAGTCCAGCGTTCCGGGCACCACCAGATCCGATTGCCATCGTTCCAACAGGGATGCCTGGGGGCATTTGAACTGTTGCATACAGTGCGTCAACGCCGTTGAGAGGTCCGCCGTCAATCGGGACACCGATGACCGGTAGTGTCGTATGTGCTGCGATGACCCCAGCGAGATGCGCTGCGCGTCCAGCACCGGCGATGATGACCTTTCCACCTTCTGCTTTAATTTTTTCTGTCCACACGAGCGTCCGTTCCGGCGAACGGTGCGCAGAGGAGATCGTTATCTCGAATGGAACTTCAAATTCCTCTAAAACTTTAGCGGCTTCTGCCATCTTTTCTAAGTCGGAGTCACTTCCCATGACTATACCGACAAGCGGAGTTTTCTGATCTTGAAGGGGCATATACGTATCTGTACCTCTTTTAGTGGCTATCGGCTATCAGTTAAGAGGTCTTCGTTTAAAAAGGTTTCCTCTTGTGACTGACGGCTGATCGCTGACTGCTAATTGCTGATTGCTATGGATAAATAATATGTGAATTTCTCTCAATAATAAGCGGTTCGGATCCACCTGCTGAGAACTGAGCTGACCACTCGTTCGGGTCGTAATCGCGGGTAACGAAACAGGCACGATGCACCGGGACGGCGTGTTTAAGTCCGATCCGTGTTGCCATTTTGACGCATCCATCGTAGAACGGAAACTCGCCTTCGGTTGGGTGGTTTGTCAGAAAACCGATGTCCGGTTTGTATGCCGATACTGCTGAAATCAGTTCGTCGTGCTCTGCGAAATTATTGATCGGATCGCCGCTGAAATAGAGCGTTACACCGTTACTGACAACTACGTATCCCAGGTGTGTGACATCAGGGGGTGCTATGTCAGCGGATGCATCGCCTTCAGGTGGTTTGGCATAGATGGCATGCACGGTGAGACCGTTTAGTGTCGCTGATTCTCCAGCATTAATTTCTGTAATATTCCCTACGGCAACGTCTGTCTCTGCCGCGATTTGGCGTGCGCTCTCCTCAGGTCCAACAAACCGCGTCGCATCGGAAGTCTCCCAGATTCGGCGTATGGATTCTGGACAGGTGTGATCTCCGTGCGCGTGGGTCAAGAGAACGAAATCGGTTGGAAGTGCTGATTCGTCAAGCGGTGGTTCGGTATGGATAAAACGATCCGCGGGACGCTCACGTGGAAAATAAGGGTCGATTTGGACAATAGTACCATCAGAATCTTTCAGCGCAAAACTGCTCTGTTCAAACCAATGAACAGCGACAGATCCGTCTGGCACTTTCAAGTCAACAAGTGGGTGCATATTAATTCCTGTGATGTAAGCCGCTAAGGAAGGTTCAGGATGCGATTTAAGGGTGAACCCTCCGTTTTGGTAACTGAGTTAGAAAAATGTATCAATCAAAAAGTAAATAAGTTACGTTGTTAAGAGTGTAGAAAAAAAGTCAATTTTTGTCAAATTGTTTCTGAAATTCATGCAGGAGTGAGATGTATAAAGGCCTCACCCATTTTTCGTTTAAAAATGTTGACAAAACTTCGATTTTTTTCTATCATAACCCAAGCCCCTTTTATAGACATAGCACCCCTACGGGGTGCAATTACTCACATCAACCGCTTGCTATAGACATAGCACCCCTACGGGGTGGGGAAAGTGCCCGAGAAACTCCATTGAAACCTCCAAAATTTGTAAGTGGCAACTTGCGTTATCATAACAGTTCGCGGGCACCATGCACGCGCTACTAAAGCCCGTCCACTTGCTTTTTCTCTAAAGAAACAAAAAATTGCATAGAAGGATTGTTTTTCATGTATTTATCTAAAAAAGATGAACCTTATGTGGAGACAGCATCCGCCCTACCTGAAAACATGGTGCTGATACCTGCTGGCAAGGTTGAGATGGGAAGCAACGATACTGAGTCTTTTTACGAGCAGCTTGTGTATATGGGACATGTGGATGCGTTCTATATGGACACGCATGCTGTGACGAACCTTGACTATCAGCAGTTCCTGATTGAAAATTCCAGTTGGCAGAAAGATCAGATTGAGAACCAGTTTCACGATGGCGACTACCTGTTGAATTGGGATGGTAACAACTATCCAGCAGGGCAGGCGAATCATCCTGTTACTTGGGTGAGTTGGTATAGTGCGATGGCCTATGCTATGTGGGTAGGAAAGCGTTTGCCGACGGAGGCAGAATGGGAATACGCTGCGCGCGGCGGGCTACCGGGTAAAAAGTATCCGTGGGGAGATGTGCTATCTGCTGCGAAAACGAACTACGACAGAAATGTTGGAGATACGACGGCGGCTGGTAAGTATCCCGCAAACGGATATAGTTTGTATGACATGTCTGGGAATGTTTGGGAGTGGTGTTTAGATCTTTATGATGATGACTTCTACTTCGCATCGCCTCGCAAGAATCCACGCTCAGGTACGAATGAACCAGAGTGGATAATAAACAATTTCATGGACATTACAACTGAGCGCGTGTTGCGCGGTGGTGGTTGGAGTGCTCCACCACAAGGCATCTGCGTCTCCCATCGTCTCAGGATTTCGCCCATGAACACAATCTATGACTACGGTTTCCGTTGCGTGCAGCTTTAAGACTTAACCTATTATTTTAGACCTATTTGCGGGTCCAATCGTAAGGAAACGCTCGCATCCAAAACACTGGGGCTTGCATTGTTTCCCCTCTCCAAAATCTTGAAATGTGGATATCCCCGTCTGTAGGTATCGAGGATTATTCCCGATTAAGATATCCGAACTCACACAGGGCTCAAATGTTGTGTAAGTGTGGGAAATGAACCTCCCTACAGGTGTGTCCTCCTTTTCTTGCTCTGTCTTCTATAATAGAGATAGACGCTTAACATACCAGCAATTGATCCCAATACATCTGCAACCCAATCTGCCACGGTAGCAAATCTGCCAGGAACAAAGGTCTGGTGCCATTCGTCGCTCGCACCATAGAGAATAGAGAATACCGCCGCTACATGCCACACCAGTCGTGCTGGCACTACCGGCGGTTTCGCCTTCACAAGTGCTCGTGCTACTAATCCGCTGAGGATGGCGTATTCGATGAAATGGTAGAGTTTGTCAATCGTCAGCCACTCAAATTCTGGCATTGGAAGCGGTGGTTGCTCCAAAGACGAGACGACAAAAACGAGTACCATGTACAGAAGAGGCGGTGCCCAATAGTGTAAAATCCGAAAATATGGGGACACTGCTCTGTAAGCACTGTTTGAGACCGAACCTACCCAGGTGCACAGGATAGAAATATAATTATAGATTTTACGATACTTCAAACTCTTCATGGGAAGTTTCAAAGATTCGTAAGCTTCATCAAAACGCACCTACTTCAAGGCATTAAGGATCGCGTCTACATCGTAAACGCAACCACCCCATGTGCCACCACAGACAGATTGCAACGCTGCCCAAAGCCGCGTATCATCTGGTAAAGCCTCATCTGGCGCGAGATCTGGACGCGGTGCGCGTGCTACCAAAACCTGTTCACCTGCTTCAGCACCGAAGTGTTCGCTGCCATGTCCGACGAGATTAATGCTTCCTTCCAGCTGCAGGGTATCGACCTCTATCTGAATTATGTCACCATCAAGTACCTTCCCAATGGGACCACCCGCGAGAGCCTCCGGCCCGACGTGTCCAATGCATGCTCCCGTTGACACGCCAGAAAACCGGGCGTCCGTAATCAAGGCGATGGTTTTTCCGAAGGAAAGATGTTTCAATGCTGCTGTCAGCTGGTAAACTTCCTCCATTCCTGTGCCTTGGGGACCGCGACAGCACAACACTATGATGTCACCTGGCTGGATATTCCTTTCACCCTGACCTTTGAGGGTCTGTATCGCCTCGGATTCCCGAACAAAGACACGCGCCGGTCCCGTCATCCGATACACACCATCGGCATCAACGACGCTCGGATCAATGGCGGTGCTTTTAATGACAGATCCTTCAGGTGCGAGGTTGCCGCGTGGGAACGTCACTGTGCTTGTCAATCCTGCTACCTTCGCGGCATTCGGACTCAGAATCACTTCGTTGGGGTCAACGTTATCTTTGTCCTCCAGCGTTTGACGGACGCGTGCGCGTCGTTCAGAATTTGCCCACCAATCAAGGTTACTACCGAGAGTTTCGCCTGTTGCCGTTAGTACGTCTTCGTTGAGGCACCCTAATTCACGTAAGTGGAGCATCACCTCGGGCACTCCACCGGCGAGGAAAACTCTCACTGTGGTATGTCCAACAGGTCCATTTGGCAGGACATCGACGAGGCGCGGGACACGTTGATTGATTTCTGTCCAATCGTCTACCGTTGGACGTCGAAGACCGGCGGCATGCGCAATCGCGGGAATATGCAACAGAAGATTCGTAGATCCACCAAATGCCGCGTGCACTACCATGGCGTTCCGAATCGCCTCTGGTGTAACGATATCGTTCATCGTCAACCCTTTCGCGGCTAAATTTACAACAGCGCGTGCGGAACGGAGTCCCATGTCCGACCAGATGTTTTGTCCGGATGGTGCTAATGCTGTATGCGTCAGACTCATCCCTAACGCTTCACCGATAACCTGCGATGTCGCTGCGGTTCCCAAGAATTGACAACCTCCGCCAGCGGTCGCACAGGCACGGCAACCCATGTCCGCTGCATCTTGCAGGCTAATCTCACCGTGTGCGAAACGAACACCGATCGTCTGGATTTTCCCTGCATCTTCGCCAGTGGTAGGTGGCAACGTCACGCCACCCGGAACGAGGACAGCCGGTAATTCCCGCATTGCAGCGAGTGCCATCATCATTGCGGGTAAACCTTTATCGCATGTGGCAACACCAACGACTCCCTTCCGCGTTGGTAAAGAGCGGATGAGGCGACGAAAAATCTGTGCGGCGTCGTTGCGATAGGCGAGGCTGTCCATCATACCGACGGTGCCTTGTGTCCGTCCGTCACACGGATCGGAGCAGTAGCCCGCAAACGGAATCCCCTCAAGTTTCTTCAATTCATACGCGACCGCCTGCATCAGGAGTCCCACTTCCCAATGTCCGGTGTGATACCCGAGCGCGATAGGACTGCCATCAGGGGCGCGGATCCCCCCCTGTGTGCTGAGGATTAAGAATTCCTCTCGTCGGAGTTCCGACGGTGCCCAACCCATGGCAGCGTTGTGGGTCAAGCCAAATACGTCCCCACTGGGTCGATTGAGGAGCATCTCTGCCGTGAGCGGCAGACTGCCTTCGGGACCGGCAGCGTGTGTTTCGAGGTCATAGATGCCGCTATCGCCGGTTTCTAAAATGTCACTGTAGTTAATCGGTTTTGCCATTGTGCTGTATCTCCGTTTCTTCTCTCTTTAATGTTAGAGTAGGTTTCTGTATCTGCCCGCAGCTCCTATTCAAAAAGTTGTGCAACTGGACACGTAAATCCTTCGACGACATCCTCACCCGTTAATGTATCTGCATAGGTAAGCAGCGTGAAATCTGTTTCAGAACGATAGACCATTACTGTCTTTGCAACGGGTTCGATAACCCAAACGAGGCATGTCCCTGCTTTCAGATAGGCGAATGCTTTCTCGGTAACATCATACTGTCGATCTGTCGGAGAGACTATCTCAACAGCGAGGTCAGGCGGTACAGGTGAGCCTTGGCGTCTGTTTTCCGGCAGCCGGTCGGTTGAGACAAACGCAACATCCGGCTTCACCAACCGATCTTCCAATTGAAACGTCGTTTCGGCAGTATATAAATGTCCCAACTGATGTGTATGAACATGTAAATCCAAATAGCGAATAACCTTGATACTTATTTCACCATGTTCCATCGAGGGTGGTGACATTGGGACTAATTCTCCTTTTACATATTCATAACCCTCAAAATCGTTTTCAAGAAACTCTTCCGGTGTTATAGGTTTTCCGTGTGCTGCGCTCTCGGGAATGGATTCAGAGTTCGTTTGCGAGTTAAGCATCGGTTTCCTCCCCTATAAGAGCGATCTTCCGATCGCGATGCCTCTATTTATTTTGTCCTTCGAGCAGTTTTATAACCTCGACTCTGCCGGCTTTCACCTCTGCATCGTCCACTTCAAGTTTCAACATTCCGAGTATACCCTTGGTTATCAGCCAGTTCAGTTTTGCGCCATCTATCGCTGTGCCACCCATGTTGCTTCGGAGCGTGGTATCCGCCCTCTTTTCAAGAAGAAGTTTCACCGTCTCAACACGACCAAGGAAAGCCGCTGCATGCAGTGCTGTTCCACCATCCCGACTTTTCGCGTTAATGTCCGCGCCGTGTTCAAGGAGCAGTGCCACAACTTTCGTGTGTCCCATCAACGCGGCAGTGGACAACAGCGTACCTCCGGATTGCGGATCCTTCGCATTGGGATCTGCTCCGTCTGCTAAAGCCTTTTTCATCGCTGTAAGGTCGCCAGTGAACGCTGCTGCCGATAAATTCTGTGCAGAGGATGTGCCCGCATCGTCGAATGTCCCTTTGACCCCGAAGAGTTTCGCCACATCGTTTCTACCTGTTTTCATCGCTGCGATATCTTCCTTCCCGGTGTCTACGCCGACCAAGCTGCCGATGAAGGCAGTGGTTTCCCAATTAATATATAAGACATCTACTGGTGTTTCCCCGTCATTGTTGCGTGCTTGGGGGTTTGCGCCATTTTCCAGAAGAAGTTTCGCCACATCGGCGCGCCCGAAAAACGCAGCAAGATGCAAGGCAGTGTTACCGTCTTTGTTTCTGCCGTTAATGTCCGCACCATGTTGGAGTAGCAGTTCAGCGGCTTCTGTCTGACCCATCATTACTGACCAAGCCAACGGCGGCATCTCAAAATTCAACGCATTAACATCAGCATCTTCCGCTATGTGTTGTTTGATGGCTTTGATATCTCCATCGCGTGCGGCACCGACTAAGGTATTTTCTATTGATTTTAGGAACCCTTTTGCGAAGTCGCCATCCTCTGGAAAGACAAACGGCGGGTCCGGTCGCCTGCGCCATACCGGCATTCCGTTGGCAATTTCTGCCTGTATGTCACTTTTGCGGTTGCGGATGAAGTCACGCGCTTCCTCCAGTTCGCTTGCGAAGGTTGGTCTCTTGGACTCTTGCCCCCACCCTCCACGTCTGCCCCAATCCTCTTGCTCAATGACACGTTGGACGGGTGCTAAATGTGGTTCGATCATTACAGCGATTTTGTCTAACGCGGCTAACAGTTCTGAGGCATTCCAATGCTTATCTAAAATCTCGGTGAGTGCTTCTGCATACCGTTTCCGTCCGGACTCCAGTTGATACAACTTATATGCGATCAAGCCCTGTGTCTTGACCGAGATCGGTGCGCGTCTGTCGTTCATGAATTCAAGTTTACTCATCTTCGTAAAGATAGAGTCCATGCCCCATGGAATGAAGTAAAATTTATCGTCTTCCGGGTTCAAATAGACAAAGAAGTTGTTTTTATTGCTGGAGTAACCGTCCCAGAATCCGACTAAACCTTCAGTTGCCCAGAATCTGTAAAACGACTCCAAATCTACCAACTCACCAATGTCCGCCTCTGTCGCTTTCGGGTCGGCCAGAAGGTCGATTAAAGCATTGATTTGTGCTCTCCCGTGTGTGTCATCACCACGTTTATGTTCGAAACTGTTTTCCCAATTTTCGTAAAAATCCACAACTGTCCCTTCATAGAGGGGACCCTTGCTGTTGCCGAAGGCGCGTTTCAACAACGGTTTACGGATGGTCTCTACGTGCGAGTATATACCGAGGTTTTCGCCGTTCACTGTCACTTTTGCATACGCGCAGCGTGGCGCGGGCGATCCAATTGCATTAAACAGCGCATACCCCATAAATTGGTTCACTAAACTTGTGTCCTGTTTGTTGTTATTAAGTGTCAGGTTCGTCAATCCTTTAATTCCACCCTTTTTGTCGACGTGATTTAGTTTGATTTTGAGAGAGGGACGGGTGTTGCTTTGTGAACCGATGAACCCTTTTTTACGCAACCCTACCTTTGGAAAGACTACACCATCAATACTGACGTTTGCCTCAACATAGGTATACGGACTCTCCATCGGCTTAAATTGCCGAGACGCACCGAGTGCTGTCATAAAATTGCGGGACTGGTACCGGATCGTATCCCAACCTCGTTGCGAAACGGTGATTTGAACGTCTATAACCCGATCAGTAGGGAAAATATCATCTAATGTCATTTTTTTTGCGTTACTGCTATGAATAGCAACTCCGAAACAGAGGAGCATTGCCACGCAGGCTGTCCATTTTGTCATTTTTTCACCTGTAGTTTTGAATGCGGGTTTGCAATTAGTATAGCAGATTTCGGATTTTTGTGCTTGCGAATTTTAATCAATTTCACTTGAATATTATGGCACAATGTTTTATAATGCAGACAGGTTGAACGAATTGATTTCAAGTAGAATAGTAACGAGACTGGTTTGCTTTCAGTAACTTGCCGTGCCCTTGATGCTACTAAACGAAAATATAAGCGGGACACTGTGTTTGTCTATTTAGATACGTCGATTCCAAGTTTCTTAATCCGAGAGCATAGGACAGAACCCGAGATTGCTGAGATGCAGGAGGTAACTTCTCGCTTATGGAAAGACAAACGGTTTCAGTTTGTTATTTCCCAACGGGTCATAGACGAAATTCAAGCTGGAAGACATTCGAATAAAGTAAAACTCAGATTGCAAGCCATTGAAAAATTAGGTATTCTTGAAATCACAGAAGAAGTTGAGTTTCTCGCTGAACTACTGCTCCAAGCACGGGTTCTGCCTCCAGATCAGGAAAGTGATGCAATACATGTAGCAGTAGCTACCGTAAACGGGATTCCCTACCTCACTACATGGAACCTTAGGCATCTTGCCAATCCAAATCAAGAAATTCAGTTTGACCGGGTTTGTAAGGCAGCAGGCTATTTTCCTGTTAAGATCCTAACTCCGATACAACTACTGGAGATTGAAACATGAACGATATTCTGGAAGAAGTTCGCGAAGCAAAGCGACAAGTTAATGCGCGATTCAACGGCGACATTCATAAGTACTGTGCTGATGTGATACGTAGGCAGGAAAAACTTAAGAAGCAAGGTGTAAAGTTTTTGCGTCTTAAGAGAAAACAAAAACCAAATCTCGTCGGCAGCATAGACAAGTAGAGATTGTGCAGAACATTGTCCGAAAATGCTTCTTGACGTGGACGTACAGTGTTAGATTTACAGAAGATAACACAATGTCAGAAAACTCCCGTATCCGAGATAACAATATGTACGGCACCGTTGCCAATTTCCTGAAGGATAAAATCCAAGACGGTGCGTCCCTTTCCTTCGTCTCCGCCTATTTTACAATTGATCGGAGACCGGAATTCGGTATGAATGGTACGCACTGCAACGCTGTGCAAACACTTATTACACTGAATTTGACGAACCCAAGATTGTTTATCCTGATATTAGTTCATCAATGCGCGCTTGCTATGATACTACAAAGATACGTTGCTTGCAAAGTACCTACATTTTACCCACTAATGATTTCTCCCTACTTGCAATTTTGAATAGTAGACTCTTTGATTGGTATGCGAAATACAAATTCCAGAGCCTTAATGACCCTTGGTCAGGTGGCAGATTGCGTTTTATTGCCCAATACATGCATCATGTCCCAATAGCAGACCGGACACTAAACCAGAAAGCAGAACTCTCGCGGTTAGTAGAACAGATTTTGGAGGATCCAGAGAATGAGGATGTCCGCGATCTTGAGAAAGAGATTGATGCGTTGGTATATCAGTTGTATGGATTATCGGTAAAAGAAATTGCATTAATTGAGCAAACCTATCGGGATGCGGGGATGAATGTGTAATATGAAGATAAAATCGATTAAACTCAAGAATTTTAAACGCTTCACAGATTTAACCATTGAAGGATTACCTAAAACGGCGAAACTCGTGGTAATGATAGGTCCTAATGGAAGCGGCAAGTCATCAGTGTTTGATGCCCTGAATTGCTATACTTATATCCTTAGAAATAGTGCATACCCTTCCGATGATATAGTTATTGACCCGCTTAAGCTTTCCCACATGATAGATTACTACCTTAAAAATGACAATCCTATCCCCTTTTTTCCCGTGGCTGTTGAAGACATTGTTTCTATGTGTACTACGAGTTATTCTCGAGCGTTTCTTAAAGGTGTTACTTCGCGCGCCACGAAAGTAAGTAAGGCAGTTCTAGCTCATTGTGTTAATGTCGTGCTTCATCATGAACAGGAGACAAAAGGAGATAAATTGAGAGTGCACACACGTTCCTCACTCAGAAATTATTTACATCCTTTACATTCTGATCTTTTCTCAACTCACAGTGCTGAGAAACTACGATTAAAATTAAGCGTACCACCAACTGAGAAGGAAGAAGATCATACATTTGGACTAAATTATTGGACCCTGTTTGTTCATAAAATGACTCATGACTCGGAACTTGAAGATATGTTTGGACACTATAGACCAGAACCTCCACCAAAACCACCACAGGAACTAAAACAATACGCGGAAATGGTGTTAGATTCCAAAAAAGAAATTGTTGAGGAGACGATCAACGCTATAACACAATTATTTACCAATCCTGTTTCAAAATTAATTTTGGAAAAGGCATTGTTTCCCTGTCTATTGTTTGACGATCCAAAATTATTGCGGTATGACAAGACAGTACCTGCTTTCCCCAATCTATCCGTGGGTGAAATAGCAATGTTCGACTTAATTCTGGATATTGTTATCAAAAAGGTTATAGACGATGAAACCGTAATTTGTATTGACGAACCAGAACTCCACATCCATACGAAACTACAGGGGCAACTCCTTCAGGTACTCTATAACCGTATTTCTCCTAAATCCCAGTTGTGGATTGCCACGCATTCTGTTGGTATGGTGCGCAAGGCGCAGGACCTCTGGCGCGAGAATCCAGATGCAGTTGTATTTCTTGATTTTGGCAACCATAATTTTGACAAAAAAGTAACACTCAAACCCATGACTCCGGATCCAGATTTCTGGGCACGTACCTATGAAGTTGCTCTCGGCGACCTTGCTGAATTAGTGATAACTGGGCGGACTGTGTTCTGTGAGGGCGAAGAGTTTGATGAAGTATGCTATAGGAACATTTTTAAGGGTCGGTACCCTGAAGTTCGTTTTGTTTCTCTGGGGGCGCGAAGCAACGTAGAAAAGTCTGTAACAGCAGCGAATCTTGCACTTGAGAAAATCTCGGAAAGCGTAAAAGTTATCGGGATCGTGGACAGGGATAAAGCAACATGCGACGAAATAAAGCGGAACGCCAAAAAAGGCATCCGCACTTTATCACGGAAAACCATTGAAAGTTACCTCCTTGATGACGAGGTGCTAGCTAAGTTATGTGAAGATCACGGCGAGTCTGATAAAGTTAACGATTTACTTACTGCAAAACAGGATACCCTTCAGAAGAATAAATTAAAATCATCTGATAATCTGAAACCTATTGTTCAGCCTATCCATGGTGCTGCCCAAAAAGTTTTGAAATCAGCTAACTTGGGAAATACTAGGGAAAGTTTTATGATGGATATACTCGCCCCGCGCATTCAACCCGGCATGAAAATCTATGAGGAACTACACGAAGATATCTTTGGTGAGTGATTCGTGCATTCCTCTTTGGTAAAGCAGATTCATTTTTAAAAGGTGAAATCGATGCGTATTCCATTTAGTCTGTATGATTTTTTAGGGTATACCTTGCCAGGGACCATTGTAATAGTTATCGTCATTATCCTGATAAATCCGGACATTCTAGGACATCCACCTAACGATGCAAAAGATGGTTTGGCACAGTACTTACCTACTACCGTGGCTCAAGGTATTCTTTACATGTTTGTAAGTTATTTTGTTGGTTTTATAGTCCACGCATGCAGTGAGGCTTTTTTTAAGTTTGCTTCTAAATGGAAATGGTTAAAAAAATTACATACAGATAGTGGATGGTTTATGAAAGGAGTATTCAAGCCTGAGCTTAGGGACTCTTCTGACGATTTTAATCCATATTCAAAACAGTTTGTACACGAGTTCAGAAATCAGATTGAAAATATTTTCGCAATTAGAGTCGATAAGATAGAGAAAGATGTAGAGTACACAGAGATTTTCGATTTTTGTCGTAGTGTTCTCATTAAGCAAAGTCCTACCGTCTATGCCCGTGCTTTTGTTTTGCTTTCTAGACACGAGTCTGCTAAAATAATGATGTCCATATCTTTTTTAGCGGCACTTGGGTTTTTGGTACGGGGTACTCATTTATGGCTTTTATCTGAATCTATCAAATGGTCTTTCACTATTTTGACTGGAGTTGGTTTCTTATTAGTTTTCCTGTTCTTCTATATGTATAAAAGGCTCCTTAAATATTATCGCAATACCGTCATTTACGGATTTTATGAGTATGCCGTAACCCGAAAAAACTCGGAATAATCCGAAAATAGTGAAAACTAACTTGAATTACTTAACATAAAGTGGTATAATTAAAGGTATGATAGAACTTCTTATGAAATGCGAGACCCAATTCACGGCTTTACCAAATTTTCTCGAAAATGGATGAGGGGGTCATAATCATGTTAGGAGAACGGCTGAGAAGATTTAGAGTTGCCCGTGGTATGTCCCTCGGGGACTTGGAGGCTACAGTTGATGGGTTGGTTAGCAGTCAGACGCTGTCAAAGTATGAACGCGGGAAACTGCAACCGACGGCGACAACGCTGAATCAGATCGCTTCCGCACTTGGGGTTAAGTCCGCCCAATTGTGGAGTGAGCCGCCTTGTCATGTTAAATGGATTGCCTTCCGAAAACACGCTCGTTTGGGTAAGAGAGAACAAGAACGGATACAGAGTTTTGTGGCGGAAGAATTTGAGAAACGGGTGCAGCTGCAAGAGCAAATTTGTGAAGGAAACACCGTTGAACTCCCTGTGCTCAGTGCTACCGTGCGCAATCTGGATGATGCAGAAGAAGCTGCTCTTGGACTTCGTAGCACGTTGAATTTGGGCATTGATCCAATTGCAAACCTTATAGATGTGCTTGAAGATCATTACATCCATATCATTGAGGTTGATGCAAGTGAAGCTTTTGATGGTATTTCTGCTGTAGCACGGGACACCGACGACAATCTACTCGCGGCAGCAATTGCGACGCGCAGCGGGGTGCCGGGAGATCGGCAGCGACTCAACATCACCCACGAACTCGGGCATCTCATTTTGGATTTACGCAAGGACATTGATCCGGAAAAAGCCGCTTTTCGGTTCGGAGCCGCGTTTCTAGCGCCCGCCGAGCAGTTGCGTCGCGACGTTGGTGAGAAACGAAACCGCATTCAAAAAGACGAGCTCTTCTATCTCAAAAAGCGTTATGGCATGAGCATTCAAGCGATGCTATTTCGGTTGAAGGATTTGCGGATTATTACTGAGACTTACTATAGGCAGTGGTGCATCCAAATCAACAAGTTCGGCTGGAAAAAGTGTGAGCCGATCGAGATACTACCTGAAAAGCCGGAGCGATTTCACCAGCAAGTACTCCGCGCGCTTTCCGAGGAATTGATAACCGAAACGGAAGCCGATCAACTCCTTAATCATGTGATGGAACCGTCTGCTAACCGATCACTTAGCGAGCGTCGTCAATTCTTAGAACTACCAAAAGAGGAAAGAGACCGCATCCTAAGTGAACAAGCAAAGGAGATGGCGGATTTCTACGAAAACGATACAGAATGGCGGGAATGGGAAGGAGGCCCCGTTGTCGAGTATGATACTCCCTAACCCGCGTCGGGGAGAAGTTTGGGATGTAAACTTCGATCCGACTGTTGGTACAGAGATTCAGAAAATACGTCCTGCCGTGGTGGTGAACATCAATAGCATCAGACATATGCAGATAAAGTTAGTCGCCCCAATCACGAGTTGGAAAGCAAGGTTTTCGGGCAAGATCTGGCTCGTTAAGGTCCAACCTGATAATGCCAACGGTTTGACAATGGAGTCAGCGGTGGATACCATCCAGATGAAAGGGATAGATGTTCAACGCTTCCTTACAAAGCGAGGCCGGCTCACCGCAACACTCATGGATGAGATTGGGACAGCGATTGCAGCAATTATTGACTATCAATAAATGACATTAAATTGACCCCTATGGTGCGGTTGGGAAACCGCACCTACCATTTGGAGATGGGTTGTGTTAGGGCACACGGAGTGTGACTGCTATTTCGCCTTAAGCGCACCCCATATCATTGTCAGTTTGCCTGCGGCATCCACGGTCAATATATCTCTGGCGTTCATGACCGTCTCAACTTCTGCCGCTGTTAACGCGCGGTCATATACCGCCAATTCGTCGAGCATGCCCTTGTAGAGATTTGCACCGTCGTTTGTATCGGGTCGTCCTCCAATTTCAATATTGTTGTCGTTCCAGACCATCACGGGACCATTCTTTGGCACATCTTTTTCACCTTCAAGTTTCCCATCAAGATAAATCTGAATTTTCTCTCCATCAAAAATCCCAACGACGTGGTACCAGTTCTTCGGTTTTAAGCCTAAGTTAGGTAATGAAAGTGTCGCATCAACATCGGCACCGTTAAATGGTCCCATTTTCTTCTGCCCGGAATTGATATACCAATACAATCCTTCGCCGCTACCGAGTCCAAATTCAACATTATCGTCGCTTGTACCCGATTTGTCGTAAAAGATATTCCCATAGACGTGTCCATCACCGAGGGCAACATTTGATATTTCAAAAGGATGTATCCAAACGGCAACGGTCAAATGCTCCACATAGAGTTCGCTCTGACCTCCCGGTTCGATTATCAGTGCCGGACCTTCCGAAAATTCAATTGCACTCCCCACCTTACCTTTGGCAACGAATTTCGCGCTATCGTGAAGCTCGGCTTCAAACCCTTTCGGACCGACATCCTTGACAACCTTACCTTTCCCTTCGTTGAACGGCATATAGAAGTGTAAACCTTTCGTCACTTGAGCGGTTGCATCGAAAGTTAAAATACAAAATGCAGAAACCGCGAGCATCCAGAAGTATCTTCTCATTTTGTCGACTCCTTTTCTATTTCTCATCGCCCGTTTCAAAATTAGCAAAAATGTCATGATAAACGTTTGCTATTTTAATAGCTATGCCAGTCTTTATCAAGAGAAAACCAACGCGTTCCAATCTCGCATCCAGATATGGAAGCCAAAAATCGAAAATTAAATTTTCACTCATCTGAAACCGACTTGCAAAGCTGACGTTTTATACTCTCATACATGTATACATGTTTGCATGTGCATATGTACGGAGGCATAAACCATATGAAAACAGTAGCAATTCTGTCAGGCAAGGACGGAGTTACCGTTGGGACAACACCGAAACTAACGCCAGCGGTACCGCCATCCCGTCAGGGCAAAAAGATGATTTCTGGACATTTCGACAAGGACGTGCATCGGCAGTTGAAGATGCTCGCGATTGAAAGAGACACGAGTATTCAAGACCTGTTGAGCGAGGCATTGAATGCGCTGTTTGAGCGGAACAACAAACCGCCAATAGCGTAAAGCAGATTTCGGGAGGATACCATGATTTCGAATACGGATTGGAGAATTTTAGAGCAAACCAACCGGATGCTGGCGTTGAGTTGGGAGACACTCAGACGGGCACGCGCAAGCGGAGATACGCATGCAATCAAGATGGCTGAAATGAGTTATTTTCAGGCGTTACAGGGCGTGATTGTATCGACGCAGAACGCTGTTGCTCAGAATGTGGTGTCACAGTAAAGAGGCGTAGTCGTCTTCGGGATTTTTGTACACTGTTTTGAAGTTGCGATCAGGGGGAACAACACTATTGTTGTTCCCCTTGTATTTTTGTGGTGTCTAAGGTATCTCTAACAAAAAGAGAAGCAATACGGTTTATAGTAAAGCCTATAATTACCTATACACATTAGAGTTGGCGAGGTTAGGAAACCTCGCCAGCGAGGTGGGAAGGCCCAAATCCTCGGTGTTCACATATTTTCGGGCTTTACTATAATAGCATTTCGGGTAATCTGTTGTACTGCTTCTATATTTGGTAAAATCGAAAGCTTTCACAGTAAGTATATACCAGACATCTAAGTTTGTCAAAACCCATTCTGGAACCAGTTTTTAAGAGCCATCAGCCGTTAGCCTTCGGAAACCGTCACCAAGAAAACCCTCTTTGTTCTCACTGCGAAGCAGGCTGAAAGCCGACTGCTATATCAATACAGCACATGCACCCGATTCTTTCCACGGACAGTTTCGTCTGACATCGCGATCGGGACCTCAACCACAACGATTAGACCGCCATCCGCACTTATGACGAGTGTGTCGTATGGAAGCTGCCCCTCTGTGCGGTAGGTGTACAGGTACTTCGCCAAGCCGTTATCCTCTGCGGTCAGATCAAACACTGACACCCCGTGGAGGCTCTCATTCGGGTCCTGTGCTCGCTTGGAAACCGATAGCACGGCATAACGATCCTTCGCGTCAATGCGTAAACCTTGTGGCATATTCTCAAGTTTCCACTGCCAGATCTTTTCGCCACGCCACGAATAGGCGAACAGCGTCATCCCGTTGGGATGTCCTGCTGCGGGCTTTTGTGCCCCCTTCCGGAGATGATATGGGATGTACGTGTCTCCTGTAACGAAGAGTGCTGCGGCATCCGTCGCGCCGATCGTGCCAGTAGTTGCTATGATAGGGATTCCACTTACCTCCAGTGGGGTCGCCAGGTTTTCCTGCCATATCGGTTCCCTCTGATTCACGTCAAAGATAAATGCGCGTCCATCGTCGGTTGTCACGTTGATGAACTTACCGTCGGGAGACATGCTGACACCTCTCCAGAATGTGACCTGCGCGAAATACTCGCGCAACGGTTCAATATCCATGTGCCACTTTTCTGTTCCATCTTCCGCGTTGAGGACAGAAAGCTTTCCGTTGCCAGCATCGCTTTCATCCGTTGCACTCCCTTGCAAGTTATGCCCGCTATCTGTTAAGAGCGCGAGCGTTTTTCCATCAGCACTTACGTCAAACCAACGCATTACCGTCGGCACCGTGCCCTCACGAGTCCATTTCCAGATAACATCTCCCGTTTTTCCGTTGAATCTGTAGAGTTGGGATTTCTTCAGTGGCGTGTTATTCTCTGTCCACGAGTGCACGCTCGCCACTAAAAGGTCTCCGTTCGCCAACGTTCGCATGCACGATGGACCGGGGTAACTCACCCACGCATAGACACTATCAGGATTAGTCGGCGTGGAGGTTTCGATGTCATCGGCAGTGCGGTATTTCCAGCGAAGTGTCGGTTTATCGGTCGTCAGGTCATAGCAGTAGATAAATCCATCTACCGCTTGTTCGCCAACATAGAGTACCGTATTATCGCGACTGAACGTCATCTGCTTCACGTAGCCTTCAGAAATGCGAGTTTTCCAGAGTATTTCACCGGTCAACGGTTGGAGTACAGCGAGGTGCCCGCTATCCGTTGCGATTGCGAATTTAGGCGTATTTCCATACCCTAAGGCAAGTGCTGTGGGTTTCGCTGGCTGACGAAAATTTTCCATCAACGACAAGAGTCCATCTAATTCGACGGTGCGGATGAGATAAGGCTCTGGCTTCAGCGGTGAGGTCGCTGTTGTTTCGCTATCATTCAAATGAAATTGATAATTTTGGTTCGGTTGCCACGCAAATTGGAACAACACGCGATTTGCATCAAGCCTTTGGATTGCCGGTCTTTCGGCTAATTCGTGCGCTGTGCCGCTCGTCTCGAATGTAATGTTAATTTCGCCTTCAACGCCGTTTTTGTGTTCCGTTTCAAACACTACACCTGCCCGGACCCAAGTAAGGTTCATATCTGCCGTCGTGATGTTAAGCGGTAAGGTGACGAACAGCCAAAGTAGGCTCAAAAACTGAATTCGCTTCATTCTGATATTTCCTTATGTTTGTATTGTAACTTTTCCGTGCTGTTTGAATCACAGATTTCGTGGATTTCGTGGGTTTTGTGCGTTATCCGGTGCTGTTAGATGAAGATAAAAAATGATTTGGTAATTGACGGGAGACCATGAATGGTTTCCCTACTACAAACGAGGTTGCTTGTAGTAGTGCTATTTATAGCACGTTCGGAAATTACCCGATTAAATACTTAAACTTCATGAAACTGCACAAGCGGTCTATAGATGCGATGGTTTAATCTGCCACGCGCCATAAGCCTCTACCCAACCGTGCACCGAGAAGGACACCAATAAATGTATAGATAAACCCTTCTATTAGGATTCGGAGAACGATATACCAATCAGCGTAGAAAAGTCGGTAGAACAGTATAGAAAGTTGAAAATCAACGTAAACGGAGAGCGCGTCGCAGATGCCCAATACGACTGCCCACACCAGCAGATTGCGTTTCCGCACCAGCAGGAATCCCGTTTCCAGTAGAAGGACACTTGTGCCGGTATAAACGAGTGCCATCGGCGTGAAAAGTCCGAAAGTTACGCCTCCCAAAAGTAGACGCACTGCAGAGACAAGCAAGATTACGCCACTACCTTTCGCGCGTCCCTGATTGGTGGTACCAGTGTGTCTTGGGTCCCCGTTGATGTAAACCAGCAATGCTGTCAATAAGGCGTAATAGAGCGTTTCGTTGATTAAGCCAGTCAGCAGGACAGAGACAGGTCCTAAGATGGCACTGACTAAATTAAGGAACAGTGTTGACGGAACCATCACCGCCACGAAAACCGTTGTGCTGAACAGGGCAATCACAATTAGATGTTTCGTTGTGAAACCTGCGAAAAGTCGCTCGTGGAACCGTAGGACAACTGCGAAACCGATACAACTACTGATGATTGCCAATAGACTCACGAGCAATGCTTGTTGATTTGGAACGACCAGGTGCAACGGGCGTTGTTCGCGAAGAATTGTCGCGTCACTTCCCCAAACCTTTACCGTAATGTCACGTTCGTATTCCCCCGGGATCGCCTGTTCCGGCTGGTTTCCCTGTTTTAAATATATCGGATGAAAATAGATGGGCAAAGGAATTTCTGTAACCGTGCCACCGGGCAGACTCGCAAACGCTACGCTCCGATGCGTCCCCCCGTTCGCTGTCTCTGGAGGTGCGAGAAAAGGAATAATTTCGCCACTCTTCGTATCTGTGTTGGTTGATGACAAAACCACGTGGATCGTTTCTTCACCTCGATTGCGAAGTTGGACTGTTTGATAAGTTGTCGGCTCGAATGCATTGGTCTGTGGCGTTCGGAGCCAACTGAATAACGGTCGTGGATAGTAGATGGCATCTTCTCGCTGTTTCGGATCCGCCGCACCTGTTGCGTCTGTAGGCATCTGAATTGATTCTATGGAGAGGTGTTCGGCGATCTCAGAGATAGTTGCTATCCGCAGTTGCACGATTACTGGCTGTTCCCATGTCTGTCCTGCATCTGTTGTGAAACGGACAAGCCCTGAAATCTCTTGTGCGTCCGATTGATTTGCCGTGGATGTTCTCAAAACGAATTCACGGTACCACACCTCCGATGCAATGCCAAGTCTACTGGTGGTAGAGAGGCACGTTTTCGCATCCATTGTTTCACGCTTCCAATCTACTGGAAAGCGAACCGCGGTTACGGTTGATGGTAGACAAAGTTCCAGATCAAAGGTCGTTGGTGTATTCCCGTTTGTAACGAGGACCGTGGCAGTCATTTCACTGTCATGCAAAACGAGTGCCTTCCGATCGTTTCCTGATGCATCTCCTAAATCCGATTCAATTGCGGCACCATAGGGAATAGCGATCTCTAAATTCCCCTGTGTGTATGTCCGCGGTGCCGTCACGCTTTGAACAGTAATATCCCCTGTGGATAAGGTCGCCTCAAACCTATAGGTCTCCCCTTCGCTCCATTGAAAATAAAGGGATTCTGTCTGACGGGGTGCCACAGGAAAGTTGAGTTGTGCGACCCTCACATCATCAGAATTGTAGGCACTTAGGTGTTGTATCGGTGCTGTCGTACCAAATTGCACCTTTGCCCCCAATGAAAAAAACGTCACCTTCCATGAGACCGGTTCTTCTTTGGAGGCTGAGGCGCAACTGAGCAAAGAAACGAGCAGTGGCAAGACCCATAAGACCTTCTCTACTGTAGATTGATATGGTGTTCGATTCAGAGCATGTGTCATGCAATTTTCAGTAGTTTTCAGTTTTCAGTTTTCAGTTAAAAGAGGGATCTGATTTAACCAAACCCATTCTTAACTGACGACTGTTAACTGATAACTGGCGACTATTAAATGCTAAGTTAGAGTCCGTGACCGATCAGCACCAGATCAAGGATATCAACCACTTCGTCTCCATTGACATCGGCAAGTATTCCGGCACCCTCGCCACCGAGAAAACGACCGGCGATTATCATATCTTTCATGTTGACGAACCCGTCATCATTAATGTCTTCGCGTCGCGGGATAATCCTTGCGAACCCCAAAATAGAGCCGCCGGGTCCAACGCGATAGGTTCGCAGGAGAGATGCATCTGCTACGTCCATAACGCGAACGAAATCCTGTCCGCCGCCCGACCAGTCGGGTTGGGTGATATAGAGATTTCCATCCGGTGCAAAAGTCAGACCTCCACTGATAGAGGCATCTGCATCGTTACTGAAATTAGCAAGCGTATTGTCTTCATCCCGAATCCAGTCTCGCGCTACGATATCGTAGATAAGCAAGCCGGGATTTTGCCAGCTGCCTTGGATAAACAACTGCTTTTCTGAATTGAGGGCGAAGGAGCCAGGTGTCAGTTTGAGTTTAACCGTTTCCACGATCTCATCGGTATTCGCATCAATCAGAACGAGATTCCCCAAGATGTCATTGTAATTGCCCGTTGTTTTGACAATGACGGTGGATTCGCCATCATTGAGGATTCCGCCTGCGTTTGTCGGCACCGGAATAGATTTCAACACGATGTCTGTCTCTGTATCAATCACTGTAACGCTGCTATCGTAATAGGAGGTTTTCCGCTCAACCGGATCGTACTCCCATGCCTGGTTTGTGACGTAGGCTTTGCCGTTGAGGAGCGTGATACCCGCTGGCTTGTTGAAGAAACCGGCGAGGCTCTTTGTCACATTGCGATTGTCGATGTCAATGACATGCACCTCATGCGTCTCGGCACAGGTGACGTACATCTTGTTCTCGTCAATAATAGCGATCTGCTGAGGGGTTGTGCCGGCTTGAATCGGGATTTCGCCGACGATGTCTCGCTGTTCCAAGTTGACAATCAAAATGTTATCGCCGGAACTTGCGGCACCCGTGATAGGTAAGTTAAAACTGGGGATATAGGCGAGATGTCCACGAATGGAAAGCCCAACTGCCCTTCTTCGGTTACTGGGCACTGTGCCGATACGGACTATCTCATTGTCAACAGCCCGTCTCTCATTCGGCTCCTCCAGATTGATGAGTGAGAGTGAAGCGGTGATGCCCAAGTCGGGTTGGGTTAGGGCATTTATGACAACTGTCAGGTACTGAGTCTCTGTTTGTCCTAAAGCAGGACTCACGAGGCACGTCAAAAGGATTGCACCGATAAGTAGGAGTGAATAACACGAGAAGTGCCGCCGGAAGACTTTTTTAGACGCGCTTGCAAGCGGTGCCGCTAAAACTTTGTTCATTAAAACCTCCGTAATGAAACAAAAAACCCCTGCTTTCGTCGGAAAGACAGGGGAGGAAGCGACACTTTGTGTAAAGCGTATCCTGTAAATGTGAGAGAATTCCATACCTTATATCGGTATCTCTATTTTTGATTTGACAGGATACTGTGCTCTGTTCCACCGCTTTCCCGCGAAAGCAGATGTGTGAAACATGATTCAGGCAGGTCTCCTGACTTACGATCTTTTGGCGTAGTTGCAAGCCAAAACTCGCACTACAGAGTTCCGTTGAACCTTCCCATCAGTTGTTTGACAGTGGTTTTTCAGCGGATAATTGCCTTTGATAGAGGCAGATCGTTTACAGTGGCGGGGCCGTGGCGGATTCTCACCGCGCTTCCCTATTCTCCGGTTTTTTATCAGTTTCCGGCACCTGAACCGTTCGTTTATTCAATTATGATACGTATATTATATCACATTGCACGATTTTATGCAAATATTTTTTCCAATAAAAAATTTGACAATGCAAAATAGATGTGGTATTATTAATATTAAGCGTGGATACATCCCAAAATTTGGCAAATATTTGGCAGTTATTAACTCTTATTGAAAAGCGAAAAAATGATCCTTTTACGTTCACACTCCAGCTTGCATAGTATATCTAACTATTGGCATTGGTGGCGGTCCAATGGCTTGCGGGGGAGTGTGCGTTCAAACGGATAACTGACTTTTTAATAGTAAATTTCGGCTTACAAGTTTCACCGAAATAGATATTGAAAATCGTCATTTTTCATTTTTAAGTCCTGTTGAAGCCTTATGCACACCGATCCCGGCAGCATAGGGTATTTTTTTTGCAAAGTTTGCAGATTAACCTGTAGTATTAGTATTGGCTGTAGGAGGGAACTCCGACTCCTGACGCTTGCTGAAGGATTCCGCAAAAGTAAATCACAAGCATGTAGCTCGTAATGTAATGGAGAGCGGATTTGAGAGAGGAACGCTAAATCCCTAACCTACAATAGTTAACCGCAAGGAAAATTTAAAAAATGAAAATTTTATCGGAACTTAAGTATGACCGCGATGGTTTAGTCGCGGCAGTCATTCAAGATGAGACAAACAACGAAATCCTAATGGTAGGCTATATGAACACGGAGGCGATAAGAGAAACGCTGAATGCAGGGCGCGTCTGCTTCTGGAGCCGTTCCCGCCAAAAATTGTGGATAAAGGGGGAGACTTCAGGGCATACACAGACGGTTAAATCTATCGCAGTAGATTGTGATGGTGATGCCCTGCTCATCAAGGTTGAGCAGAAGGTAGCAGCGTGTCATACAGGTTATCGCTCCTGCTTCTTTCGAGAAGTTTCCCCCGACGGAGAGTCAACGCGTGTCGTAGGTGAAAAGATTTTTGATGCAGATGCCGTCTATTAGACTCCAAGTTGTGGAAGGGAAACCTTGTAAGCCCGATTTCGTATCTTGGCATCCGCTCGGGAATTGCTTGATTAAGCTCATCTATGGTCTCGAATTCTAATGATAACGAAAATAGAGTATCGGCAGTTGTAGACGCTTTTTTCAACCCTGTCTCTTGCAATGCCCGGTGCTGTAGAACAGAGAATTTTGATGCTAAGGATGTGAAAAAGGAGCTATTAATGTATTATCCCAAGTTGGAAGATTTTCGCGAGGCAGCGAAATCAGGAAACACAATACCGGTATACCGATCGATTATGGCGGATATGGAGACGCCGGTGTCTGCTTTTTACAAGTTGATGCCCGATAATTATGCGTTCTTGCTCGAAAGCGTTGAAGGGGGTGAAACCCTTGCGCGTTACTCTTTTTTGGGGAGTCAACCCTCGGTGCTTTTCCATAGTAGAGGACATCAGGTTACCATTGAGTATTTGGAAAAAGGCGAAACCGTAGTTCAGGAGTATGAAGATCCGTTGAATGCTCTTGAGGAATTGATGCAGAATTATCGACCTGTTGACACTGAAGCGTTACCAAAATTCCACGGTGGTGCAGTTGGTTATATGAGTTATGACATGGTGCGCTTCGTTGAGGAGTTGCCAGATAATACCGAAGATGAACTGCAGATTCCGGATTGCTTTTTCATGATTGCTGAGACGATTTTGATATTTGATCACGTGAACCACCAGATCAAGGTTGTGGCGAACGCGCATATTGATGGAGATGTGGATACGGCTTATGCGGATGCTCTTGCGAAAATTGAGGCATTGGTCGAGAAACTTACAGCTCCTTCCGAAGCGCATTTACGCAGGAATAGTGGTGAACATCAGGAGCAGTATGATAAAATCATATCCGCCCCGCAATCGAATTTCACGAAACCCGATTACGAAGCTGCGGTCAGGCGCGCTAAGGAATACATAGCTGCAGGCGACATCATCCAGGTTGTGCCTTCGCAGCGGTTCAGTTGTCCGGTGTCCGTAGACTCGTTCAAGATATATCGGGCATTGCGAATGGTCAATCCATCACCGTATATGTATTACCTGAAGTTTGATGGTTTTGACATTGTAGGGGCATCACCAGAAATGATGGTTAGGGTAGAGGACGGAATCGTCCAAACCCGCCCAATTGCTGGAACACTCCCGCGCGGCACAACTGCTGAGGAGGACCGGGAGTTGGAGCAGAAACTTCTCTCCGATCCGAAGGAACGGGCAGAACACGTCATGCTCGTTGATTTAGGACGGAACGACCTTGGTCGGGTCTGTGAATATCACACCGTTGAGGTGACCGACTTTATGATAGTCGAACGCTTCTCACACGTGATGCACATCGTTTCACACGTCATTGGACGATTACGCGAAGATCTTACGGCTTTTGATGTCCTGCGCGCGTGCCTTCCCGCTGGAACACTCTCTGGTGCCCCGAAGATACGCGCAATGGAAATCATTGATGAACTTGAGCCGACGCGTCGGAGTACGTACGGCGGAACGGTGGGTTATTTCAGCTTTTCCGGCAGTGCAGACACAGCGATTACTATCCGAACGGCGGTTATCAAAGATAGCACCGCTTATGTGCAAGCAGGTGGTGGTGTCGTTGCGGATTCAGTGCCAGAAACTGAGTATTACGAAACCGTGAGTAAAGCGCGAGCAATGCTCAGTGCTATTGCTTTGGCAGAACAAGGGTTCTTGTTGTAAAGGACTTGGGTGGAAAGTTGCAAGATTGGAAAAGCGGGTATCCATTCTTCCAATCTTCCATTCCTTTAAGGAGGAAAAGATGGTTTTAATGATTGATAACTACGACTCCTTTACCTACAATTTAGTGCAGTATTTGGGTGAACTCGGTGCTGAATTGGAGATTCATCGGAGTCGAAAAATAGGATTAGACGCATTAGACACGCTGAAGCCTGAACGGATCGTCATTTCACCCGGTCCTTGCACGCCGAAAGACGCAGGTATATCCAACGATGTCATAAAGCACTTCGCTGGCAAAGTTCCGATTTTAGGCGTCTGCCTTGGTCATCAGTGCATCGGGGACGCGTTCGGTGGTGAAGTCGTTAGAGCAGAGCGGTTGATGCACGGTAAAACCTCAATGATCGTACATAATGAGGTTGAGCTTTTCGAGGGATTGGATAACCCATTCGAAGCCACGCGCTACCATTCGCTTATCGTAAAAAGAGAGACGCTGCCGGATTGCCTTGAGATCACTGCCTGGACGGATCAGGATGAAATCATGGGGCTTCGGCATAGAACCTTGCCTATTTGGGGTGTGCAGTTCCATCCAGAATCGATTTTAACAACTGCTGGAAAGCGTCTACTCGGCAACTTTTTGGCATTGTAGATGTAGTTTTAAAAAACAGAAAGGTTTCATATGAAAAAGCGATTTAGTGCGTTGATTTTAGCCACTTCTGCACTCGCGCAAGTTTATCGGGTGGGATGTGTGAGGTGTTCGCGTCTGTGGGGAACGTGCCGCCCGCTACCTCTTCCTTGTATCGGCAGATTGCCTCAAAAGTCAACTGGCTATAATCTTGATAGCGTTTGGCGTGTTTGAATGGGGGACCTATGCCTAATATATCGTTAATAACGAGTACTTGCCCGTCACAGAATCGTCCTGCCCCGATACCGATGGTCGGAATGTCGAGGTTATCCGTTATGATTTGGCTTACCTCTTCAGTGATTTTCTCGAGAACGATGAGTTTCGCGCCAGCGTCTGAGAGTGCCTCTGCCGCTTCAATGAGTTGTTTCGCTTTGGCAAAGGTTCTTCCGTGGGTTGATGCCTTGGTCCTGTGGATTTGTGGATTGTGACCGATGTGCGCGCAAGTGTCTATACCGTGTTCGGTGAGTGCGGAGACAATGGGTCCCTTTTCTACACCACCTTCCAATTTAACACCATCTGCTCCATCGGATACAAAGAGTTTCGCATTGGTGATGGCTTGCGTCACATCGCGATCTGCGGCGTAGGGCATATCAACGAGGAGGTAGGCGTCTGTCACACCACGGCGTACTGCTTTGAGGTGATGGCACATATCTGCCATCGTCACCTCCGTCTCGTTTTTATAGCCGAGAACATTGGTACCAACGCTATCGCCGACAAAAACGATGTCGATACCTGCTTCGTCTTGCATACAAGCGGTAGGGTAATCGTAACAGGTCAGCACAGTAATCGGTTGCCGTTCCTGTTTTTTGGTGTGCAGATAAGCGAGGTCTTTCTTCACTTTTTAATTTTACCTTGCGGTTCGGTCAGGTGGGTTGGATAATAACTTTCATTTCCGTATATCCGCCTGCGCCGTTGTTGCAGGCTACAATTTGGGTTTAACGTTTCCAAGATAACAGAAACCTCAAAATCCCCAAACCCAGTATAAATTAATCCAACGCCTCCGAAACGGTTTCTCCAATAGTGGCGAGGCTATCGGCAACAGCGATCCCGGCATCTTTGAGTGCTCGAATTTTATCAGCGGCTGTGCCTTGTCCACCGGAGATAATTGCACCCGCGTGTCCCATCCGCTTTCCGGCTGGCGCGGTCTGCCCAGCAATAAAACCGACAACAGGCTTCGTCATTTCGTTCTTCACAAACTGCGCTGCTTTTTCCTCAGCTGTTCCACCGATTTCACCTATTAAGACAACGGCATGTGTGTCGTTGTCTGCCTCAAAAAGTTTGAGGACATCAACAAAGTTTATCCCAATCACCGGGTCGCCACCGATGCCGACACAGGTGGATTGCCCAATACCGAGTCGCTTCAGTTGATATGCGGCTTCGTAGGTTAAGGTTCCACTTCGGGAGACGATACCGACGTTACCGGGTGTATAGGCAAACTCGGGCATAACGCCGATTTTGCATTCACCGGGTGTGATGACACCAGGACAGTTCGGTCCGATTAATCGGGTCGATTTTCCTTGAAGGAACGCCTTCGCTTTGACCATGTCGAGAACAGGAATATGTTCAGAGATGCAGACAATCAGTTCGACTCCTGCTTCTGCCGCTTCCATAACAGAGTCTGCCGCATTGAAACGTGCGGGGACGAAAATCAACGAGGTATCTGCTTCTGTTGCTGCAATCCCCTCTGCCACAGTGTCATACACAGGGATGCCATTTACATCGGACCCACCTCTGCCGGGGACAGCACCCGCAACGATCTGGGTGCCGTAAGCCGCACACTGCTCCGTGTGAAAACGTCCAGAACGACCCGTGATGCCTTGAACGAGGACTTTTGTATTTTTATTAACAAGTATACTCATATTTTTTATTTTTTAACCTATGGACCCTAGGCACCCTTCCACTTCGTTTCAGGGTGATTTCTGCTGTACTTCAACGGGATACTTTCCATGGTCCATCGTCTGAAGCAGATTTTTAATCTATGGACCCCTGGGCATCTTTCCACCCCAGCCCCGCGGAAGGAGTACCGTTGAAACGCACCAGAAACCATCGTGAAATGAAATTATGTCTTAAATGGCATAATTTGTCTTTGCTTTACATTTAGAACGATGCGCGAAGGCCCCATAATTAAAAAATTGGTTTAATAAGCGTGAGCAAAGATCGCGACTTCTTCTGCAGATTTACCACAGACAATACACTCACCATCTCCACCGGGTTGATCCATCGGGAGGCATCGGATAGTCGCCTGTGTTTCTTCTCTTACTTGCTCTTCACAGGCTGCATCGCCGCACCAGCGTGCGTGTGCGAATCCATTTTCGATAACCTCTTTAAACGCGTCATAGGTAGTAGGTTTAAAGGTATTCGTATCGCGGAAGTCTATTGCCCGTTTGAGCATATCTGCTTGAATAGTGTCAAGCATCTGCTTCACCGTCTCGGCAGCGTTGTCAATCGGCACAAACGTTTTGCCTTCCTTGCCGGGTATATCGCGTCGTGCGAGAACAATCTGCTGTTTGCTCAAATCACGGGGACCAATCTCTATACGTAACGGCACGCCTTTGAGTTCCCATTCGTTGAATCGCCAACCCGGTGAGTGATCGTGTCTATCGTCAACGTGGTAGCGAACACTGCCCAAGGTTTCACAGATGCCGTCAACGGCTTGCATGACTGCTTGCTTATCGCTGTCGTTGTTTTTAGGGACGATTGGCACGATGACGAGTTGAGTGGGTGCGAGTCTTGGTGGTAGAACTAACCCTTGGTCGTCTCCGTGTGTCATGATAATCGCACCGATCATTCGGGTGCTCACCCCCCAACTGGTTGTCCAGCAGTGCTGCTGTTTCTGGTTTGCATCGAGATATTGAATATCGAAGGCTTTGGCGAAGTTCTGCCCTAAGTCGTGTGAGGTGCCAGATTGGAGTGCGCGTTTATCACCCATCATTGCTTCAATGGTATAGGAGGTTAGTGCGCCAGGGAACTTTTCACTTTCACTCTTACGTCCACGGATGACGGGTATTGCGGCTTCATTGATCGCAAAATCGGCGTAGAGGTCCAGGATACTAAGAGTCTCTTCTTCAGCCTCCTCGTGCGTTGCGTGAGCGGTATGCCCTTCTTGCCAGAAAAATTCCATCGTCCTTAGAAAAAGACGAGGACGCAATTCCCAGCGGACTACGTTCGCCCATTGATTGATAAGGACTGGTAGATCTCGGTAAGACTGGATCCACTGGCTATACATGTAGCCGATGATGGTTTCAGATGTTGGTCGCACGACAAGCGGTTCTTCCAGTTTTTTCCCGCCGCCGTGAGTGACGACAGCGAGTTCTGGTTTAAAGCCCTCGACGTGTTCCGCCTCTTTTTCAATGAAACTCATCGGAATGAAGAGCGGGAAGGCGGCGTTTTGGTGTCCCGTTTCTTTGAACCGGGTATCCAATTGTTCTTTGACGTTTTCCCAGAGTGCGTAGCCGTAAGGACGTATTACCATACATCCGCGCACGGGGGCGTAGTCAGCCATCTCCGCTTGACGGATGACCTGAGTATACCATTTTGCGTAGTCTTCACTACGGGGAATTATTTTATCAAACATCTTTTTCCTTGTGGATCTCGATTAGTTGTCCGTTAAAGCAATGATACCCGGTAGAGATTTTCCTTCTAAAAACTCCAAGGAGGCACCGCCTCCCGTTGAGATATGCGTCATCCGATCCGCGACCCCTGCTTGTTGTATCGCCGCGACACAATCGCCACCGCCGATGATGCTCACCGACTCCGAATCTGCAATCTGCTTTGCGACCGAAATCGTGCCTTGGGCAAACTTTTCAAATTCATAGACCCCTAAAGGACCGTTCCACACTACAGTTTTTGCTATTTCAATCTGTTCACCAAACGCCGATACGGTTTCGGGACCGATATCCAACCCTTGCCATCCATCCGAGATATTCCCTTTGTCCACAATCTGCGATTCGGTTTCAGGGTCAAAGGCTTTTCCCACAACGTGGTCCAGCGGTAGTATGACGGAATCCGAGAAACCTTCCCTTTCGACTAATGATTTTGCAACGTCAAGTTTCTCAGTCTCGACAATTGAGTCGCCGATACTGAATCCCATCACCGACAAAAATGTGTATGCCATGCCTCCACCGATGAGAAGTTTATCAACCTTTCCAAGGAGGTTTTCGATCAGCGTGATTTTGTCGGATATTTTCGCGCCACCGAGAATAGCGACATAGGGACGTGCAGGATTTTCAAGCGTAGTGCTGAGATAATAAATTTCGCGTGCCATCAAGAGTCCAACGGCACCCGGACTAAGATAGTGGGTTACTCCCTCCGTTGATGCATGGGCACGATGTGCTGTACCGAAGGCATCATTCACATAGACATCTGCGAGTGAGGCAAGTTGCGCAGCGAATGCCGTGTCGTTCGCAGTTTCCTCGGCGTAGAATCGGACATTCTCAAGGAGCAGAACTTCTCCGTTACGCATTGACGCAACCGCACTTTGCACCGACTCACCGATGCAATCATTGACATGTGCGACACGTGTGCCGAGTTTGCGGCTGAGAGCTATAGCGATTGGTTCAGTCGAAAACGTTTTCCGGTCAGCCGCCGAACCTACCTCGGGCCTACCTAAATGTGTTACAAGGATAATTTTGGCATCGGCGTTGATGAGTGCGAAGAGTGTCGGCAAAGCGGCAGTGATACGGGTTTCATCTGTAATCTTCCCATCTTTCATTGGGACATTGAAGTCCACCCGTACGAGAACGCGTTTCCCACTAACGTCTATGTCCTTTAATTCGAGTTTTTCCATATTTTTAAGGATTGGATTTCTGATCGGTTTTGTCCGCCCCTTCCTGTAGGAGCGAGGTTATCTCGCCCGTACGCGGGTGGGGACCCCTGTCCAAAACCGGTCTCCTATCAATATCGGACGTTTATGTCACCAATTGCGTAATTTTTTATGCAGGATTCGCTGCGGCTACCGCGAGTTGTGCCGCTTCAGAGAGCCCCTCTGCTTGTTGAACGTTCAAATCCGACTCGGCAATGATCTGTTTTCCAAGCTCCACGTTTGTCCCTTCTAACCGAACCACAAGCGGGACATTGAGTTCGACCTGTTTTGCTGCTTCGACGATACCGTTTGCGATTGTGTCGCATTTCATGATACCACCGAAGATGTTAACGAGAACAGCCTTCACGTTTTCGTCTGCGAGGATGAGACGGAAAGCGTGTGCAACTGCCTCTACAGATGCACCCCCTCCGACGTCAAGAAAGTTCGCCGGTTCGCCACCGCTCTGTTTGATGATGTCCATCGTTGCCATAGCGAGTCCTGCGCCGTTCACCATGCAACCGATGTCGCCATCAAGGCGGATGTAACTCAAACCCGATTCGCTTGCTTCTAATTCACTCGGATCCTCTTCGTGTGGATCGCGCATCTCAGTTATATCAGGGTGTCGCCAGAGTGAGTTATCATCGAGGTTTACCTTGGAATCGAGCGCGACAATATCTAATTCGTCATCCGATTTTACAATTGCCAGTGGATTAATCTCCACGAGTGAACAGTCGCATTCAGTAAACGCATTGTAAAGTGACAGAATCAATTTGGTGACGTTCGGGATAACAGAACGGTAGTTTGTATCGGTGATGAGTTTGTATGCGAACTCCCGCGCTTGGAACTCGGTTAATCCGAAGGCTGGATGGATCTGTGTTGTAATAATTTTTTCTGGGGTTTGTGCTGCAATCTCTTCGATGTTGACACCCCCCTCTTCGCTTCCGATTAAGGTAAGTCGTGACGTTTCCCGATCGAGCAATATGGCGAGGTAGAATTCTTTCTCTATTTCCGCGGCTTCAGCGATAAGCACTTTACGGACACGTTTGCCTTCAGGACCGGTCTGGGGTGTCACCAGTTGCATTCCGAGGATAGCATCGGCATGTTGTTTAACTTCGGCGGGTGTATTTGCAAGTTTGACCCCGCCACCCTTCCCGCGCCCACCCGCATGGATCTGTGCCTTGATAACGTATGTAGGACAATTGAGTTCTTGCGCAATCGTTTCGGCTTGCTCTGGCGTTTCGGCGACCTTACCGGGTAGTGTATTAACACCATAGGATTCTAAAATTTGGCTGGCTTGATATTCGTGGATGTTCATTTTTTGTATAGTTTTGCGGTAAAGCTTCTTTAGCACTTGTAATTACTGGTGTATTGTGTCAGTGCATTTCGGACTCATCTATTAGAAATTATACCATAATCAAGGGAAAATTGCAAGTTTTTCAGGCTGGTTGGCATCGCTGCCGAGACCTGTTTATACTGCATACAAAAATTTTCACTATCCTTTTTAGCTTCAGGTGACTCTATATCAGCAACTTAGGAGATGGAAACTATGTTTATGCAGAAATTCAAAACCGACCTTCGGTTTCTCGGGATTTTTCTTCTAAGGGTTGTATTAGGAATCGTGGCTGCTTACTTATGGATCGCCGGATTGGCTTTTATCGGTCGCACTACAGTAGGTAGCCTCTCCGACCGTTACATGGATGGTCGCTATGACGGTCTGAGAGATACAGTGTTTGATATTATGTATCCTGTCGGGTGGTATGGTGCTTGGGTGTTGGTGGGCATAGCCATTATCTGGGGTTTTTCTCAGGGGAAGTTAGATATCCGAAGATGGTTAAGAAAACGGCATGCTCAAAAGTAATGTCGTGTTCATTAACAAAAAGGTGGTTTTGCCTTTACAGTATTATAGAACACAATCTTCTTTTTTCAGAACGGATTTGCTATTTTCAAGACGGTTGAGTATGGTTTGAATAGTCTCCTGAAAGACTGGATGTACCAGATCCGGTGCGATCTCCACTAACGGGACCAGCACGAAACCGCGAAGATGCATTTCTGGGTGAGGCACGACAAGTTTTTCTGTTTGGAGGCACAAATCTCCATAGATTAATATGTCCAAGTCAATCTCTCTCGGACCCCAGCGGATACGGTGTTTTCTACCAATAGCCGTTTCGATGTCTTTTAAGGTATGTAGCAAGGAGAGGGGGGAAAGGGTGGTATGAATCGCGGCGACACCGTTCAGAAATTGTGCTTGTGCCTCATATCCCACCGGATCGGTTTTGTAAAGGGAGGAAATCTTTTGCAGGGTGATTCCCTCCGTTTTCGATAGGGTCTGGATGGCGTTCTGGATATGTGCCAGTCGGTCGCCGATGTTGCTTCCGAAGCCGATGTAGGCTAAATGCATGGAATTTGGGGTTGATAACAACATGGCTGAACCCGGCGGTTCGTGAGTGCCACAAACTGATTAGGCACTCACTAAAAATCCCTCAAGGTTCCTACCGATAGTTGGATGCGGGAGAGGTTTATTTTTTTTCTGTGCGTGTGCCAATAACTCGTCAACAATCTCACATAACTGCCGATAAACTTCTACTTCGTTATCGCCATGACAACACGGACCGATAATCCCAGGACAATATCCGATAAAACACTCATCTTCGTCCGACCATTCGACAATCTTGATGTATTTCGCACTTTCGCTCATCTTTGAGATTCCTCTAACCTGAGAATTTGCGGATGGCGATTGAAGTGTTGTGTCCACCAAAACCGAACGCGTTGGAGAGTGCGACCTCAATTGTTACGTCGCGACTTTCGTTTGGGATATAGTCCAAGTCGCAGGCTTCGTCCGGCATATCGTAGTTGATAGTCGGTGGCAGATAGCCTTTTTCCATCCCGCCTAAGCAGGCGATGATTTCCACGGCTCCAGCTGCACCGAGCAGGTGACCGATCATGGATTTGGTAGAGCTGACAGGAATTTTGTACGCACGTTCACCGAAGAGGGTTTTAATGGCGTTCGTTTCGGCGACATCGCCAATCGGTGTAGAGGTACCGTGGGCGTTGATATAATCAACAGCATCCAGTGGCAATTTCGCATCTCGGAGTGCAAATTCCATCGCTTTCACCGCTCCTTCGCCGTTTTCTGGCGGGCTTACCATATCGTATGCATCCGAGGTCATTCCGTAGCCGACTATTTCCCCATAGATATAAGCACCGCGCTTTTTAGCATGCGATAGCGATTCGAGAATTAATACACCTGCTCCGTCGCCCATGACAAAGCCGTCCCGGTCCTTAGTAAACGGGCGCGAGGCGCGTTCAGGTTCATGATTTCGCGCGGACATAGCGCGCATTGAACAGAACCCGGCAAAAGCTAAGGGTGTAATCGCCGATTCCGTGCCACCCGTAAACATCACATCTGCCTCACCGCGTTGAATAATACGAAACGAATCACCGATAGAATGGTTCGCACTCGCACAGGCAGTGACGGACGTAGCATTAGGACCTTTGAGTTTAAAATGGATTGAGACCTGCCCTGCCGCCATGTTAATAATCATGTACGGTACAAGGAATGGGCTGACGCGTTTAGCGCCCTTTTCAGCGAGGATTTTTGCATTGTCTTCAAGGACACCGATGCCGCCGATTCCAGAACCAATTTGGACCCCTGCACGGTAAGCGTCAACTTTATCGAGTTCCAAACCTGAATCTTCGTGCGCCATAACTGAGGCGGCAAGCGCGTACTGAATGAACAGCGGTAGCCTGGACGCAGCTCGGCGGTCCATATACTGTTCCGCTTGGAAATTCTTAACCTCTCCGGCGATTTGGGTGCGATGCTCAGAGGCATCAAAATAGGTTAAAGGTCCGATTCCGTTTTTACCGACAGCAAGCGCATCCCAATATTCTTCTTTCGTATTGCCAATTGCATTGACAACGCCGATTCCTGTAATAACTACACGCTCCACGAGACCGATCCTTTTTTTATTGAAGTTACAGGCGCGCTTGGCAGTTTTACCAAGCGCGCACTAAAGAGGGCTGACAGCATTTCGCCAGGCACCCTCTAACGATATACCTTATAACCTACGCGTGTTCGTTTAGGTAACTCAGAGCATCTTGAACAGTCTGGATTTTTTCCGCATCACTGTCTGGGATTTCGATATCGAATTCCTCTTCAAGTGCCATGACCAGTTCAACGGTATCAAGTGAGTCAGCCCCCAGGTCTTCCATAAAGGAGGCATCTGCGGTGACATTATCTTCTTCAACACCGAGTTGTTTAGCGATAATTTCAATGAGGCGTTCTTGGTTTGTTGCCATAAGCGTTTCTCTGATCTCCTTTTTAGAGTTTACAGTTGTCAGTTGTCAGTTGTCAGTTAAAAGAGGCTTTGGGTTAAACAACACACCTCTTGCGACTGTTAACCGATAACGGTTAACTGACAACTTCTGAATTACATCACCATGCCCCCGTCAACCTGGAGTGTTTGGCCGGTGATATAGCGTGCAGCATCCGATGCCAAAAAACAGACGGCATCTGCCACATCTTCTGGGTGCCCAAACGCCCGTAACGGAATCAGTTCAAGCAGTTGCTGCTGACTCTGTTCCGGTATTTGTGCGGTCATATCTGTCGTGATAAAACCAGGGGCGATAGCGTTGACCGTGATACCGCGGGCACCGACCTCTTTCGCGGTAGCCTTTGTCAAACCTATAATGCCAGCTTTCGCGGCGGCATAACTCGCTTGTCCTGCGTTTCCCACGAGTCCGATAACTGATGAAATGTTGATGATGCGTCCACTTTTCTGACGTATCATAGGACGGAGGACTGCACGGGTGCAGTACATCGTCCCGGTCAAATTTGTCTGTAATACAGCGTCCCAGTCTTCATCTTTGAGGCGCATGAGCAACATATCGCGGGTAATCCCGGCATTGTTCACGAGAATATCGATTTGTGAAAAATGCGAAATCGTCTTTTCAATAAGAGCTTCAACATCCGCCTTTTGGGAGATGTCAGCGGCCATTGAGAGGACGGTATAGCCTTTTCCCTGCAGCGTATCGGCGATCTGTCCGACTGCATCGGCAGAACGAGAGCAAAGAACGACATTTGCACCAGCTTCGCAGAGTCTATGTGCAATCGCTGCCCCAATACCTCGCGACGCACCTGTAACGATTGCGGTTTTGCCGTTGAGCAGATCTGCTCTAAGGGCACCTTGTCCCGTTGTCCCATTCATTTTTTTATTCACCATTTCCGTGTGCATCTGTCACAAGAGACAGCGTCTCAATATCTTCAACGTTCAGGGCACTACTTTCTGGCAGAGTCCGCTTCACCAAGCCGGACAAAACTTTGCCCGGTCCGACCTCAACGAAATGCGTGATGCCAGTTTTCTCAATAGTCCGCAATGTTTTTTCCCATTGGACAGGTCGTGTTATCTGTTGAAATAGGAGGTGCCTGATAGTATCTGCCTCCGTGGCGAACTCACCCGTTACATTCATCACAATATCAACTTGCGGTGGCTGCATCGCCACCGATTCGAGTGGGGATGCGAATTTCTGTTGTGCGGGTACCATGAGTGGCGAGTGAAACGCACCACTGACTGGCAGCGGGCGACACCGCCTCGCACCAATTTCGGCTTTAGCAAGTTCGAGGACGTGGTTAACCGCTTCGACTTCTCCAGAGATTACCAGTTGTCCGGGGCAGTTGTAATTGGCGATGTTCACAACACCTTCAGCCGTGTCACAAAGTTCTTGCAGCTGCGCCGTTTCCATTCCGAGGATTGCCGCCATTGTGCCCCGTTGCATTTTCCCAGCGCCCGCCATGAAACTCGCTCGTGCGTGTACCAAGTGCAGTGCATCTGCGAAGTCGATCACCCCTGCCGCCACGAGTGCAGAATACTCTCCCAAACTGTGTCCGGCGACCGCGCTCGGCACGACACCGCATTCTTTTAGGACTCGCAATGCTGCCACACTACAGGTTAAAATCGCCAGTTGCGTGTTTTCGGTCTGCTTTAAGTCTGCTTCCGGTCCCTCAAAACAGAGTTGCCGCAACTTTCGTCCGAGGACAGCATCTGCCTCCTGAAAAACAGCATCGGCGACTGGGTAAGTCTGTGCCAGTTCTGCGCCCATGCCTACCTGTTGCGAACCTTGTCCTGGAAAAATGAATGCCAGCTGTGTCATTTTCTTCTGATGAGTGGCTGTCGGAAACCATCGGCTGTCATGCGGGGGCCTTTCGGTTTTCTGAAACTCTCAAATCAAATAGCAAACTTTAAGCATCAACTCGCCTCCGTTATAAATGTTAAGGCACGAGTTGATGATTAAGGTAATTAGAAAAGCCTCTTTGCTGATGGTTTCCGACTGCTGATTGCTGATAGCTATAATCGTAGGAGCGTGCTTCCCCATGTCAAGCCTGCGCCAAAAGTCACAAGCAAAAGCAGATCGCCTGGCTTCGCGCGGCCCTCACGAATTGCCTCATCTAACGCGATGATCACCGTTGCTGCGGAGGTATTGCCGTATTTATCAACGTTGATATAGACCTTTTCCCGCGGCATGCCGAGTCTGTCACCAACAGCCTCAATGATGCGCAGGTTCGCTTGATGCGGGATTAACAAATCAATATCCTCAACGCTAACGTTTGCCTGACGTAGCACACGTTGAGCAGCTTCCGGCATAAGGCGGACACCCAATTTGAAGACTTCTCGTCCGTTCATCTGAATTTTGTCTAACTTCTGGTCGATTGCTTCTTGCGTGACCGGCATCCTGGAGCCGCCTGCGGGAATACCGAGAAGATCGACGTCGGCGTAATCTCCATCAGACCCGATGTAAGATGCGAGGATACCTTTCGATTCATCCGTAGCTTGAACAACAGCAGCACCTGCGCCATCTCCAAAAAGGACACATGTGTTCCTGTCGTTCCAATCAACAATCTTGTTAAAGATTTCGCCACCGACGACAAGAATGGTGTTGTATCGTCCAGATCTAATCAATCCATCAGCTAAATCCAGTCCGTAAAGGAAGCCGGCGCACGCAGCGGATATATCCATTGCGGCGGCGTTCTTTGCACCGATGCCTTTCTGAACATAGCACGCCGTTGAGGGAAAAAACCTATCGGGCGTAACGGTAGCGACGAGAATCATCTCAATATCAAGCGGATCAATGTGAGCGTTTTTGATAGCCCATCGTGCAGCATGTATACAGAGGTCAGAGGTTGCTACGTCGTCCTCAGCGATGCGCCGTTCAGAGATCCCTGTCCGTTGACGAATCCATTCGTCGCTTGTATCGACCATCTTCTCGATGTCAAAATTGGTGACAACCCGGTCAGGGAGGTAGGACCCTGTCCCTGTGATGGTTGCATGTCGAAGTTGCGTCATTATATTTCTCTTAAAGTTTTTGGCGTTCTAAGGCACCGTTGCAGGTTTCCTATGTTGAAATGGACGTGCCAAAACTTTGATCGGAAACTCGCATCTTCATTAAAATATCTCTAAAGAAGAGTTTCCGGTCAATGTAAAAAATCTGCGCTCGTTGGTTTCTAACGAGCCTTTATCTATGCTTCATCCGCAGATTTTAATACGGGCCGCCCATTGTAATGCCCACATCCGGAACAGACTCGGTGAGAAATAATTGTCTCACCGCAGTATGAACAGACACTTGTGGCTTTGCTATGGAGCGCGTGATGGCTCCGCCGCATTCTTTTTTTCGATTTTGACGTTCTCCGTTTTGGATGCGCCATGGATTGTCTCCTTTGTCTTACAAAATTATCTTACAAAATCGCGATTCGCAAATCACGCTTACAATTCAAGTATTTATTCTGATTTCAACTGTTTCCAGTATTTTTGAGAGAACCGACTTTGGAAAACGCGCTTACAAGCTGCTCGCCAAGAGAGTTAGAGGCGGGGACTGATGTCTCATCCATTATTTCACAGGAACATTCTGTCGTGTTGAGTTCCGTCCCGCATTCTGGACATAAACCTTTGCATGTTTCGGAACACAGCGACCATGTCGGTATTTCAAGAACAAGTGCCCGCCGCACATCTTCTGAAATATCTAAAGTTTCTCCGTCATAGTATCGGTCTTCATCTTCATCGAGTTCAGGCGATTCATCACCGATAGAGAATAGCAAGTCGAGTGTTGTTGTTATGTCCACCTCAAACGGGTTGGTACAGCGTCGACACTCCACCAAGACAGTCGTATCGACATCGGCTGTCACATAGATCCTGTCGCCACCTTGGCGAAAGAGACCGACTCTGCATGACAACGGCTCAATAAATTTTGCCTCCTCGTAAGTCAAACCGAGGGGCTCGGACGGCACAAGTGCTTCGTATTCTTTGAAGTCCTCGTGTCGCAGGTCTTTCGCGCTGAACACTAACGTATCGCTTATGCCTTCCTTCATATTGAATTTCACCTCAAATATACCTTTCCATGATGGTCAACACAAGGGTGAATGGCATACATTTCTGGCTCTACATCTAAATCTCGACACAACTTAAAAATCGACTTCTTCTTCGATTCTAATGAGTTGTGCTTTGTCTTTTACATCTTCGAGCGTGTAAATCTGTGCGAGCGCGGCTTTCATGTTTTTTTCCTGCGCTTTGTGCGTCAACATCACCAGAGACACGGTCTCCATACCGTGCGGATCCTTTTGGATGACAGAAGCGATGCTAATCTGCCAGTTCCCCAAAATAGTCCCGATTTTTGCAAGAACGCCGGGTCGGTCGGCAACCACAAAACGGATGTAATACCGCGTCTCAATATCATCAATAGGACACACCCCGACTTCCGCCTGTGCCCCTGCGAGCCATGCTTGTGAAATCGGGGTGCTTATGCCTTGTTGCACAGATTTCGCGGCATCAATGATGTCCGCGACAACAGCACTCGCCGTTGGCATCTCACCAGCACCTTGTCCATAAAAAAGGGTCGGACCGACAGCATCACCGATAACACAAACGGCGTTGAATGCCCCACCGACGTTTGCTAACAAACTTCGCTCTGGCACGAGTGTCGGATGTACACGCGCCTCCACACGATTTCCATCGGTGAGTTTGGCGATTGCGAGGAGTTTAATGACATAACCGAGTTCGCGAGCGTATTGAATCTCTTTTTGGGTAATACTTGTAATACCTTCGACATGGAATTGCTGCAGTGAGATACTACTCCGGTATGCGAGAGCAATCAGGAGAATGAGTTTTTGTGCGGCATCAATTCCTTCAACGTCAAGCGTTGGGTCGGCTTCGGCGTACCCCTTGTCCTGTGCGACTTTGAGCACATCTGAAAAGTCTACAGCGCGCTCGTGCATTTCGGTCAAAATGTAGTTACACGTCCCGTTCACTATACCGTAAAGGGAGTGGATCTGGTTGCCCGCGAAACTTTCTTGTAGGGTTTTGATGATCGGAATACCGCCAGCCGTGCTCGCTTCAAAATTGAGACTGACTTGGTGTTCTGAAGCCAGTTGGAACAGTTCGCCACCGTGTTCGGCAAGAAGGGCTTTGTTTGCTGTGACGACATGCTTACCATTTTGGATAGCGCGTCTAATGAGGGAGTGTGCTGTTGTGACACCCCCGATAAGTTCAACAACAATATCGATATCTGGATTGTCGACAACTTCTGCAGGGTCAGTTGTTAGACAGTCCACAGGAAGTTCAACGCCTTGCCGCGTCGCGGGTAACGTCCGCTTTACTATTTTTTTTAGGCATAATTCCGTGCCACTATTTTTGGCAATGAGGGAATTCTGATTCGTCAGGATTTTGGAAACGCCAGTGCCGACAGTACCCCATCCTAAAATGCCAACATTCACACACGACTTGTCCACTACTGCAACCCCCTCCTTTCTTTACTATTTATCGCGCGGCTTGTGTACACCACTTACAAGACGATATTACATATCAGAGATCGGGGCGACTGGATTCGAACCAGCGACCTCTTGAACCCCATTCAAGCGCGCTTCCGGGCTGCGCCACGCCCCGTTAACAGAATAATTTCCTTTTAATTGTATCACAAACCATCGTGTAATGTCAAATAAAAAAATATCCGGTGATTGAGATTTGCATCTATATGCGACACACCAATTGATTCCCTGTCAAGGGTTAAAAGGTCTTCCATCCATTATCTGGGCTGTGGTGTTCAGTCAATCTACCTCTTGACTTTCCTTAAAATATAAGGCAAAATCTCCGTATCTCATTGTTGTGTTGGGACCGAATGAGTCGCATACGGAGACTTGCCTTCTATTAATAAAAACGCAACGCCTTTAGGCAAAACCCATTTCTTTGAGATTTCTGAAACTGATGCCTAAACTTTCAAACGGATCGCGTTCATAGCAGGTGTCCTGTTCGATAATATACCACTCAACCTCTGCGTAGATACAAGCGTTCAGAATCTCCGCCCAATTAAGGTTGCCTTCACCGATTTCTGCGAAACGTTGTGTAGAGCCTTGCATTGCCATATCTTTGAGATGGATGATATCGGCGCGTCCTTTTAATTGGCGAATCCACGCTGCTGAGTCGCCACCCCCGTGCTGAATCCAGTACGTATCCAGTTCACTCTTGAAGTAATTCGGATCGCTTTCCGCATACAGAATCTCTAACCCCGTACGCCCGTTATGGCGTTCCAATTCAAAACTGTGGTTATGATAGGAGAACGTCAAACCTCCTTCAGCAAGGCGCGCCGCGACTTCCGATGCCTCTCTCGCAAATCTGGCATATCCTTCAGCAGTCCGGTATTCGCCGGGAAGTCCGCCAATTGCGGCATGCTTGCATCCCCACAATTGATGTTCGTCAATAACAGATTGTGGTTCGTCACGCATCCGTTCGTAACTTGTATGTGTCGCAATGATACTGATACCTTCACCATCAGCAATGTTTTTCAGTGCGGCGGGTTCAATTGGACCCAGCGCGGAACATTGCACCGCCTCGTATCCGAGTTGCCGAACCTTTTTCATCGTTTCGGCGATATCAGTTTCGGTTTTGGTAAACTCTCGAACAGTATAAAGCTGCGCGGCGATTTGCTGCGCTGAAAGCGTTTTTTGTGTTGCCATAATCACTCCTTCTGTCTGGCATATACTATTTGTTGGCGGATAGTATATCAAAAAAAGAGATAGCGGTCAAGTTAATGTAAATTAACTTGAGTTCGATATAAGGATTCAAGTTTGGTTTCTGTAGGTTGGGTTGAGCGGTAAAAGAAAGTTCTATCATGTTTCAAAACAGATTCTGCCTTTCGATGACCTGTTCATATAAAATAGATATAGCGAAACCCAACAAACCAAACGCTTCGGAACTATGGTAAAACCTACAATTACTGATACGCTCTAAAGAGGCGAGGTTACAAACCTCGCCAGCGGCGGTGGAGGCGTTTGGGGTCTACAACTTACTGAAGGGTCCACTTATACCAATTCTGATTGACGATTTCTCTTAAAAGGGTCTACTGTTTTTGGTTATGCCAGGTGCGATTAGGAAACCGCACCTACCGGGTCTGGGTGGACGGTGCAGTTAATGCTAATGCGATATAAACTTTTAGAAATGGTATTATTTATAGAATTCACCATCAGGACTTACGCAAATTGCGTAAAGAAGCAATATATTTCACCCAACAGGTCGGTTATTTAAGTTATTTAACCCCCTAAATCCCCCTTATCAGGGGGACTTCAAGAGGAAATGCGTAAATCCTAAAAATAATTAATTTGCACATAAAAAACGATTTTGATAAACTTTAAAGTATTATGAATTCTTTTTTCTTCGGCGGTAACAAACCAGGCTCTTTTCGACTTTTCCGCCTGCTCCTTCATTTCCCAAATTTCGTCAAATTGGCGTGGCGACTGTTTAGCGATGCGCGCGTCCCTATCTATCGGAAGGCGATCCTCATCCTTGCTGAATTATTAGCAGTTGCGTTCGCTGTTGCCTACTTGGTGAATCCGCTCGATTTCGATTTTATCCCTATATTTGGTCGGATTGATGATCTTCTCATCGGGGCATTTGTGATTCTTGTGCCCAGTGCATGGCTATTTATTCGGTTATGTCCCGAGCAAATCGTTCGTGAGCATGTGGAACGAATTTCACGTAGGGAATGAATAGATTTTCTTGGGCACGATGCTTTTTTTTCAACCTTTTTGCAACTTTATTATCCAATAGGTGTGTCTTTAGGACGTAAGTTCAAAAAATAAAAAATAGATGGTTCCGGCCGCCTCCAGGATCGGACCTAACATTAAATTACATCGGAGGTTTTATATCATGTTCAGACTCAGAACTACACTGCGTAACCCTGTAGGGATGATTTTGGTTTTAGCAGTGCTCATTGTCGCGGCGGGGGTTATCATTGACCGGGATACAAATGAGTTCACACTGCAAACTGCCATCGGGCAGACGAATGACACACTTCAAACATCAGAAGATTTTCTGCACTTGGAACGTGCAAATCGAGCATTTATTGATTTGGTAGCGCGGACACGACCTGCTGTCGTGCAAATTACAACAAAAACAGAACGGGCTCGACGTGAGGAATCACAAAGAGAGCGATTGTCACCCGAGGACGAAAAGCGATTTAGAGACTTTTTCGGCGATGAGCTTTTCAGACGCTTTTTTGGAGAACGCGCACCGCGGAATCTAAATCCAGAGCCTGTTACAGGTATTGGATCCGGTGTAATTGTTAGTGATGATGGTTATATTCTTACCAATAACCATGTCATTGAGCGGAGCGATGAAATTACAGTTACCTTGCCAAATGAAAAAGAATATCCAGCGGAGTTAATTGGACGCGATGCCGCCGGGACTGGGGTCAGCGGCACCGATTTGGCACTCCTCAAAATTGACGCTGAAGGACTTCCAACCCTTCCGTTTGGGGATTCGGATCAGCTTGAAGTTGGAGAATGGGTGATTGCAATTGGAACTCCGCTTAATTTGTCTCAAACTGTAACACGGGGAATCGTGAGCGCGAAAGGGCGAGCTGGCGGACATTTCAGCGGTATCAAGTACGGTAATTTCATACAAACGGATGCGCCGATCAATCGAGGGAACAGCGGCGGTGCATTGATTAACATCCGTGGTGAATTGATTGGAATTAATACATTGATTGCCACCGGTGGTTTTTCCACGGGAAATATCGGTATCGGTTTTGCTGTGCCGAGTAAAATGGCACAACAGGTCTTACCACAACTTATTAAACACGGCAAAGTCGAGCGCGGTTGGCTCGGTATTGGAATGAAACCTGTTGATTCTGATTTGGCGAAAAAGTTGAACTTTGATGCACCTCGCGGTGCTTATGTGAGTGGAGTTAGCAAAAATAGCCCCGCAGAAAAAGCTGGAATCCAACGTTCGGATGTCATTGTTGAATTTAATGGCGAAACAATTCAGAACCCGAAGCATCTGATGCATGTTGTGGCGGTAACAGAGATTGGTAAATCTGTTGAGGTAACAGTGATCCGAGAAAGCAATCAAGAAAAACGGTTAACTGTCAAATTGGGCAAACGGACCGAAGAGGCTATTGCCAAACTCAACGCTCAGTTAGCAGAAACCGAAGACATTCGGTCAGAAGTTAAAGGGTTACGGCAAAAGCTTAGTGAACTTAAAGCGTTTGCCGGACTTCATGTCCAAAATCTGACCCCCGCGATTGTTGAGCGTTACGGTTACGCGTCAGACGAAAAGGGCGTAATTGTAACACAAGTTGAACCCGGGAGCATTGCAGAGAAAAAAGGGATCGTCCCCGGATCTCTCATTCAAGAAATGGAGTGGACATCAATTGACAACCTTGAGACATATTCCCGTCTTGCGGAGCGACTAACAAACGAACAGAAAAAGCAGGTGCTTCTCTATGTCAAGTCGCCGAATGAACAAGGTGGAGGGTATGTGACAATAAAGATTCCCACATCAGACAGATAATTAACACAGTGGACAACTATATTGTGTGTTCACGGATTAATGCTTGACGGATAGTTGTTTTTGTGGTATACTCCTCGAAAACAACTATCCTTTACTGTATTAAGAGGTTCAGATTGCGGATGAAAGCACAACGGGTTGTTTGGCCCGATCGCGCCAAAGTTGACGTTGAGACATTTATGCTGCCGCCTGTCGGAGATGATGAAGTTCTTGTTGCAACAGAATGCACACTCATCAGTCCCGGTACGGAACGCGCGTTTTTATTAGGACTCCCGAATGCACAAGGGGGATACCCAACCCGCCCGGGTTATAGTAATATCGGCAGGGTGGTAGATGTTGGAAAGGCAGTTACTGATTGTGAAGTAGGTGACCGCGTCGCTTCAACGCAGGGACATACCAGCCACTTTGTGACTTCGCCAAGTCGCTTGCTAAAGATAGCATCCGCCGATGTGCCTGCTGAAGAAGCAGTTTTCTTTAATCTCGGCGCGATTGCATTGCAAGGTGTCCGGAAAGCGCGGATTGAATTGGGCGAAGCGACACTGATTTTAGGGCAAGGACTTATCGGCTTGTTGGCGATGCAACTCTCGAAACTGAGTGGTGCACTGCCGCTTATTGCGGCAGATCTCACCGATAGTCGTCTTGAAATCTCTAAAACAGTCGGAGCAGACTACACCTTCAATCCAGAAGATGCTGATTTCTCCGAACAATTAGATGATGCCACTAAAGGCGATGGCCCCGCAGTTGTTATTGAGGCGACTGGGCACCCGGACGCAATCAGCACCGCTTTAGGTGTTGCGGGAGGGTGCGCGCGGGTGGTGTTGTTGGCAAGTACTCGTGGGGAAACACCGAGTGTGAACTTCTATCGCGATGTGCATAAAAAAGGTCTCATTCTGTACGGCGCACACAATTCTATCCGCCCGCGTCAAGAGTCCTCACCGAATTTCTGGACGCTTGAAGAGGACAGTTTCTTACTGTTATCGCTCATCGCGCAGAAACGGTTCAACGTTATTCCGTTGATTAGCCATCGCGTCCCCGGAGAAGATGCAGCAAAAGCATATCAACTCCTCATGGAGTGGAACCCCGGCTTACTCGGTGTTGTTCTTCAATGGAACAATAGCATGTAGGCACAAGCCTGTAAGGAAAAGATGGCACGCGAATACCCGATTGAAAACGTGCGCAATATCGGCATTGCAGCGCACATTGATGCTGGCAAAACAACGACGACTGAACGGATTCTTTTCTACACCGGTAAAAAGCATAAGATCGGTGCGGTGGATGATGGCACTGCTGAGATGGATTGGATGGTGCAGGAGCGAGAACGCGGCGTAACAATTACTGCCGCCGCGACGACCTGCTTCTGGCAAGAACATGCAATTCACCTTATTGATACACCCGGACATGTCGATTTCACAGTGGAAGTGGAACGATCCTTGCGAGTTTTGGATGGTGCGATTGCCCTTTTCTGTGCTGTCGGTGGGGTCGAGCCACAGTCAGAGACGGTTTGGCGTCAAGCCGAACGCTACGATGTGCCACGCATCATCTTCGTTAATAAGATGGATAGAGTTGGCGCAAATTTCACTCGCGTTCTGGAAATGATGCAGGAACAGTTAGGTGCCAACCCACTACCCCTCCAATTACCGATGGGTGAAGGCGCTGATTTCGCTGGTGTTATCGATCTCGTGACGCAGAGAGCGATGCGCTGGGATGCAACCGACTTCGGACAGACGTATGTGGAAGCAGAGGTTCCCCCTGAATTTCAGGATGAAGTGGCACAAGCACGGGAAGTCCTCTATGAGAGTGTCGCTGTCGAAGATGAGGCGTTGCTTGAAAAATACTTGGGTGGTGAAGAAATAACCCACGCCGAGTTACTAACGGTTATCCGCGCAGCTACATTGCAAGGGAAACTCTTCCCGGTACTTTGTGGCAGTTCTTTAAAGAATCAAGGCGTTCAACCTCTATTGGATGCGGTAATTGATTTTCTGCCCTCCCCTGTTGACGTTCCTCCTATTGAAGGGACTGTGCCACATCTCGCTTCTGGTGGCGCGCGTTCCAAGCGCGCGAAAAACGCATCCGCCGAGCAGGATAAAGTAACACGCCTCGCAAATGACGATGCCCCGTTTTCAGCGTTGGCGTTTAAGGTGGCAAGTCATCCAACGGTGGATAAACTCGTTTATTGTCGAATCTATTCAGGTGTGCTCAAGCGTGGGGAGGTCGTCTATAACGTCCGTTCCGAAAAACGGGAGCGGATTAACCGTATCTTACAGATGCATGCCAATAAAGAGGCGGTCTGTGATACAGCTTACGCCGGTGATATTGTTGCACTCGTTGGACTTAAAGATACCAAGACCGGAGATACTCTGACGGATCCGAGAGAGCCTATCCTGTTAGAATCCATCACTTTCCCCAATCCGGTTATCTCAATTGCCATTGAACCTGAGCGAGCGAGCGATGCTGATGCATTGGAAGAAACGCTCGAAAAATTGATGGACGAGGACCCAACCTTCACTGTGGGAATCGACAAAGAGACCGGACAACGGATTATCTCTGGTATGGGTGAACTCCATTTAGAGGTTCTCACAGACCGCATGATCCGCGAATTCGGGGTCAATGCTCGGGTAAGCAAACTGCAGGTAGCGTATCGTGAAACTATCAGCGCGCTTGCTGAGACTCGCGGGACACATATCCATAAAACAGATGAAGAAGGTATATACGGTGATGTACTGCTAACGGTTGAGCCGTTAGCGCGTGGTGAAGGATTTCAGTTTGAAGATAACACAGATGAAACTCAGATCCCGCGACAGTACGTCCCGTTCATTGAGAAGGTATTGGAAGGTGCTATGGGGACAGGTCCCCGCATCGGATATCCGATGCAGGACGTGAAGGTCACACTCACGGGTGGTTCCTACCATCCAACGGATTCTTCGGAAGTAGCGTTTGAAGCGGCAGCAGTCTTGGCGTTTGAAAATGCGACGAGAAAGGCGAATCCTTTGTTGTTAGAACCAATTATGCGGATGCATATTACTGTTCCTGATGAGCATGTCGGCAAAGTCATTGGGGACCTGAATTCACGTCGGGCACAGATTAATGAGAGCACAACCCAAGATGCATCCGATACAGGACGTCCGTCGCAATCGACACAAATCGTCATCAATGCCTTTATTCCACTTTCAGAGACGTTTCAGTACACAACGCGGCTTCGCTCAATGACACAGGGACGTGGGGCATTTACGTTGGAATTTTCACACTATGAAGTCGTGCCGTCGGCTCTTGCTCCGGATGTAAGTCGTATCGGTTCGACTTAGCGTATCTCAACGTCCGTGTGCTTTTATCACCCTTTGCAGTTCCGCCAACGAAATAGCGTACATCGTTCTGCCGTTGCGTCCGGTGGTTGTGGTCGCCATTGTCATGGAATTGACGATAGCCTCCTCTGTGGCTTCAATAACTGCTTGAAAGAGTGAATTTAGCTGTCCGTTTACGAGCATTTGGATTTGGAAGGTGCCGGTTTCGGTCCGACTTGGAAAAATGTTCGCGGTGGAAAACGCGATGACGAATTCACCACTACCGTCAGTACTCGGCGTACCTGTGCGAGCAAGTCCATGCGTAGCGCGAATCGCTAACTGCCTCAATTGACGATGTGTCAGTGGGGCATCCGTTGCGATAACAATAATGAATGAGCCATCTCTACCGGGTTTCGGCGTGGACTCGATAATTTCCCTACCGACAGGGATGCCATCAATTCGGAGTTGTGAACGACGCCCCCCGTTGGAATTAACAAGGACACCTACTGTCCATCCACCGCGTTCTTCAGGTAGAACGCGAGAAGCGGTGCCAATACCGGCTTTGAAACCGTAACATCGCATGCCGGTGCCGCCGCCAACGCTTCCTTCGGTTACGGGACCGTCGGTGGCGTTCTCAATCGCTTCAATCGCATGTTGTGCTGTGACGTGGAGTCCGCTGATATCGTTCAAACCACCATCGTAGCACTCCGCCACAATTGGCAACACAATGTTGTTGTCTGGATACCGTTTCACAATGTAACGCACAACACCGTCATGGACTGCCCCGATACTGAGTGTATTTGTGAGCAAAATGGGAGATTCAATCCACCCGGCTTGATTGATGCGGGCGATGCCGGTTGCTTCACCGTTGCCGTGAATGACATGTGCCGCGCCGAACAGGCGTGCTGTCCAAATATCATCACTCGGCAGGATGGCGGTAACACCCGTACGAATTGAATCGCCTTCGTTCAGAGTGACGTGTCCGACTTTCACACCCGCTACGTCGGTGATGGCATTGTGTGTGCCGGTTGGAATGGTACCGATCTGGATACCGATGTCGCGCGCTCGTGCGCGCACATCCGAGTGTGTCGATTCGACGTTTACGCTGTATATAGAACATGCCAAAAATGCACCTGTGAGAACGACGAGGAACAGCATTTTTGTGTAGTGTGAGGATCCGAGACCTTGCATCTTTTTAAGAAATTTCTTCATCCTCTAATTGATTCCTATAGATTACGCGAATGTGGTTAAAAATCGCGATGTATGTTGGTAACCGGTAATCGGGATAACTCCACTCCAACGGTTGGAACGTTTTGCGGTAGAAGCGGAGTGTAATTTCGGCATAAATACCATCGCTGAGGTAGATACGATGGGCATGGTTTTTCGTTGTCGCAAGCACCAGTTTTGCCAAGGAAATGTAACCCGCGTCCAAATTGACACGCCGCGCGTCTCCTTCGGACTTTTTTATAGCAAAAACTTGCTCCACGTTACTTGTGAACAACTTCATTTCTGCCAGCGTACCGGCATCGATAAGTCTTTCAAAACTGATAAATTGTCGTTGGACGTCTGGTCCCATTTCAGTCTCGTAGTGGGTTGTGCTCGTGAAAGGCATCAATTCACTTGTGTAATCAATGGGTCCGAGGCGATGTGTCAGTGCTGCATAAACGGTTGGTAGGAGACTGGGTTCCACTGTCAGCACGCCGATAATTGCTTTAACTGGTAGCGGTGTTGTGATTGCTCCCAAGTTATCCTCCATAGTCCAAAATCTATCGCATAACCTTAAAATCCACATCCTGATCCTTGAGAGTGTGAACTTCAATTTCATCGAGCGTAACGAATTGCGTTTAACGTATCAACGCTTCATTTATTGCGATAGAATTCTATAAAAATTGCGATTTTGGGGATCAGTATCCTACATTATCGCATTAAATTGCAAAAAAATGTGATTTTTTATTTTTTTTCTTGACATTCCGCGAAATATAATATATAATATTCTGTTATGCTATGTCACCGTATTCAGACGGAAAAAGCAGTTGAAGAAGCAGATTTTTTCAAAAGTCTGTTTGTAAACTGCGTAACCACCGCCAAGTAGGGAGACTTCATTCAGTGAACAAAAAGCCCAGCCAGCAAAATAAGAGAATTTCTTTTGCCAAAACGCAAGTTCGGATCCCGCTCCCGAACCTCATAGAGACCCAAAAACTGGCATATGATGCCTTCTTACAACGAAATGTCCCACCCAATGAACGTCCGGAGACTGGCCTCCAAGCGGTGTTTAAGGAAATATTTCCGATTCGCGACTTTTCGGAGGTTAACAGTCTTGAGTTTGTCAGTTACAGCCTTAGCGCACCGAAATATACTCTTCAAGAATGCGTCGCACGCGGCGTAACGTATCAGGTATCCCTCACTGCGCGTATTATGCTTGTCGTACGTGAGGCGGACGCAGATGCAGATGAACCTCATGTTGTAGATATCCGCGAATCTGATGTGTATCTCGGCGAAGTCCCGTTAATGACTGAGAATGGCAGCTTCATTGTCAATGGTAGTGAGCGTGTAATAGTGAGCCAGCTGCACCGTTCACCGGGCGTGATTTTTCTTGAAAAATCATTGCCGACGGGGCGGAGCACACCGACTGCCCAAATTATCCCGTATCGAGGGGCATGGGTTGAATTTGAAATAGACACTAAAGATCAGATTTACGTCCGCATTGACAAGCGTAAAAAACTACCTGCTACTGTGCTACTTCGGGCACTCGGTTGGGAGTCGGACGCGGATATCCTGAAGCTTTACGCCAAGACGGAACGGCTTGTGCTTGCTGGATGGCAGGTTACCCATGCAGAAGGCCCAGCAAAACAACTCAAATCAGGTGATTTGTTAGATGCTGCGGATTTTCGACAAGCCAGCACGGATTACCCTGATCTTGAAGTAGAGAGATGTTATCGCGTTACGGAAGTAACTGATAAGAACTGCCCACTGGAAATTGGACAAGAACTTACATATAAGGATCGTACGAACCTTCGCAGAAAATGGAAGGGCTTTGAAACTGAACTTTTTCGGCGTGTTGTGGACACCCACAATAGTGGATGTGAACTCATTCCCGGACAAGTGCTAACGAATTCAGAATATGAGGGGGCGCGTGCCCGTTACGGAAGCAAAGCGTTCACAGCTGAACAGATTTTGTCCCAAGATAGTCAGGAAAGTGTCGGTAGAGTCTGTGCTGAAGACATTATCAACCAAGAGACTGGTGAAGTGCTCCTCACAGCGAATACGTTGCTGACTGAAACAGAACTGGAACGCCTCGGTGAGGCTGGCGTTGAGGCACTCACAGTACTGGATGCGGAGGATTGCCAGCACATCCGATTTTTACGTAATACGTTGGAGCGCGACCGACAGGCGGACTATGAGGAGCCATATACGCTAAAAGATGCCGCACTGCTTACAATTTTCCGCACGCTGAGACCCGGAGATCCCGCTGGTTTAGAGAACGCTCGTAAACACCTTTCATGGCTGCTCTTTGACGCACACCGATACGATTTAGGTGTGGTTGGACGGTACAAACTGAATCGAAAATTCCAGAATATTCCCGTTTATGGTGAGCCACCTGAAGAGACTTTGCGCACGCTCCGTCCCGAAGATATTGCCGCTACGGTAGATTATCTTCTTAAAGTCCACAACGGGATTGCTCCGAAAGACGATCTTGATCATCTCGGTAATCGCCGCGTGCGTGTTATCGGTGAGCTACTCGAAAACCAGTTCCGAATGGGTTTATTTCAGATTCGCAGAACCACGCGCGAACGCTTGAGCACCGACAACGATATTGCGAAGGTCGTCCCGTCTTCACTCGTAAACCCGAAACCGCTGATGATGGCACTCCGAGAATTCTTTGGATCGAACCAGCTGTCACAGTTTATGCAACAGATTAATCCGTTGGATGAATTGACGCACAAACGTCGTATCTCAGCGATTGGTCCAGGTGGACTTCACCGAGATAGGGCAACAGCAGCTGTTCGAGATGTGCATCGAACACACTATGGTCGTGTCTGCCCCTTGGAGACGCCTGAGGGTCCGTCAATCGGTCTCATCGTTTCTTTGGCGTGTTATGGGCGGATAAATCCTTACGGCTTTATAGAGACTCCTTATCATAGGGTTGATGAAGATGCGAAGTTAGGTCCAGTGGAATATCTCACAGCAGATAGTGAGGATACTGCGCACATTGCTGCAAGGGCGACTCAGCGCAATGGTAAACAAACTGGAGACGGTGATGCAGCCGCTTCTGAGCATCTGTTACCTGTCCGAAGTGGTGAGGATGTACTGTCGCTCCCGATGGAAAAAGTGGACTATATCGGAGTTTCCCCACAGCAGATAGTTGGCATTTCTGCTGCGCTTGTTCCGTTTCTGGAACACGAGGACGCAAACCGTGCGTTGATGGGTGCTAATCACCAACGTCAGGCAGTGCCACTTGTTCGTCCAGAAGCACCGCTTGTCGGAACGGGGATGGAAGCACCGGCTGCGCTGTATTCAGGCGCGCTCATCACCGCTAAGCGAGCCGGGACCGTCACAAGTGTTTCCGCCGATGAGATTCTCATATATACTGGCGAAACACTTCATCATGACCAGGGTGAGAATACGTTCAGCGAAATGGGCTACGATGTCTACAAGCTCCAGACATTCAAACGGAGTAACAGCGGCACCTGTATCCACCAGCACCCTATCGTGGCAGTGGGCGATATAGTTGAAGCCGAACAGGTTATTGTAGACGGTACATCTACAGAGAATGGTGAACTCGCTCTTGGGCGGAATGTGCTGTGTGCTTATATGCCGTGGGGTGGTCACAACTACGAGGACTCTATCCTGATAAGTGAAACACTCATCAAGGAGGATACCTTTACCTCTATCCACATTGAAGAATTTGAAGTGGAGGCACGTGAAACGAAAGTGGGCCCGGAGGAAATCACCCGTGATATTCCAAACGTTAGCGAGCAGCGACTCACACAACTTGATGAAGAGGGTATTATTCGCGTTGGAAGCGTTGTGGGTGCAGGAAGCATCCTCGTCGGAAAAATTACACCCAAAGGTGAAAGCGAATATGGTCCCGAAGAGAAGCTTTTACGCGCGATCTTTGGTGAAAAAGTCAAAGAAGTAAGGGATGCTTCGACTTATGTACGCCCCGGAGTTGAAGGTGTCGTCATTGATGTAAAAGTGTTTTCCCGTAAGCCGGATGGTGCCTCCCGTCGTGGAAGTTGGACACCAAGTGACTCAGGGTTATCGACGGCTGACAATTTGCGGTATGAATCGAAACGCAAGGAGATTGAGGAGACTTGGCGTGAGCAGATTGCTTCTATCCGTCGCCGAAAAATCGAAGAGACTCGCAACACACTCATCGGATGTGAACTTGCTGATTCGCTTTACATGGTTAATGGAACTAAAGGTGATGCTAACGCTAAACCCTTCGCTAATGCTGGTGATATCCTGACAGCTGGGGTTTTGGACGCTTATGTTTCCGGTTTCACTGCAGATGCGTACCACCTGGTAACCGAAGATGCAAACTCTGAAGCTTTTATCGCTGAAGCATGTTATAGGGTAACGGACGTACCTGAACTAATCCCTACTATTGTGGTTCATCCTTCGAATTCTTCAGCAGTGCCAGGATACCTTAGCGAAGTGTGCAAACCGATTTTGGGAAGTACTGAGCCATTCTTGCAGGAAGCGGAACCTAAGGAATCGGGGTTACAAACCCCTCCTACAGAAAATGCTGATGTTGTGCTTCACGGTTACGATAGCAGTGTGATTGCTATTGCTGTGTGTGAGGAATCGGGGTTACAAACCCCTCCTACAGATGAGGACACTGAAAACGGGTATCATTCCGAGCATCTGATGGAGATGCTTGCTGCAGCAGGAGCACGATTTTGTGTATTGGTAACCGACGGTGAGTCAGAACCCGATAACTGGGATTTCTATGAACTCGTAGATTTGACCAGCGACTCGCCTCCGACACAAGACTCAGAAGCACGAGTCGCTGATCAAACTGTGTTGCAACCGTGTGCACGTTCTGAGTTTGAAATTGGAGTTACCGCACAACTTGAAGCCACTGGTTGCCCTGTTGTTGAGACGCAGAGACTAAACGAGGAAGAATGGGCGAACTTCAGTCAGGCTTATCCCGGTTTACAAGCCGAATTATTCTGGCAAATTAAGGAAGTTTTTGATCCCACATGCCCAGTGACCGAAGGTCAAGAACTCTCCGACACCGATTATCTGCGAGTATCCAGAAATTATCCCGCACGTCCTATAGCAGTCGGGCAGCGGTTGACTGCGGATGAACTGGCATCACTCAACCGGACCATCAAGGATTTGAAAGCCGACGCCGTCTGGCACATTACCGCTGTTTTTGACCCGGCGTGTACACTGTCTGTTGGAGAACATGTTTCTGATGCTGACTATCAACAGGCGCGTAAATCATGTAGCCTGACTTTTTCAGACATCCATGTTCCCAATGCCAATGCCAGAGAGCATATCCAGCGTGTTGAAGAGATGGCGCAAGGCAGGATAACCACTTACACTGAGGAGAAAGAACGAGCACTTCAGCAGTTAGAGATGGGTGATGAACTGAAACCAGGAGTCATCAAACGCGTCAAAGTCTATGTCGCAAGCAAGCGCCCGATTTCTGTCGGCGATAAGATGGCAGGTCGCTACGGCAACAAAGGTGTTATTGCCAAAATTTTGCCTGCTGAGGATATGCCCTATCTCCCGGATGGCACCCCGGTTGAGTTGGTACTGAACCCGTTAGGTGTGCCTTCTCGAATGAACGTCGGTCAAATCTTGGAAATTCACCTCGGATGGGCATGTCATGAACTCGGTATCCGAGTGGCGACCCCTGTATTTGATGGTGCAACAGAGGGCGAAATCTTTGAGATGCTCGGTAAGACCGATCTCCCGAAACGCAGTAAACAGTCCGGTAAAAGCATCCTTTTTGATGGTAGAACTGGTGATCCGTTTGCACAGGAAGTAACGGTGGGTTACGTCTATTTCCTCAAACTGAACCACCTTGTTGCTGATAAAATGCATGCTCGCTCAACAGGACCTTATTCTCTTGTTACACAGCAACCGTTGGGTGGCAAGGCACAACACGGGGGTCAACGACTCGGCGAGATGGAGGTCTGGGCATTGGAGGCTTATGGTGCAGCACATACGCTCCAAGAAATGCTCACGCTCAAATCAGATGACGTTCTTGGCAGAAGAGAGATTTACGAGTCGGTTGTGAAAGGGTTAAACCCTGAACCGCCCGGTACACCGGAATCATTCAAAGTTTTGGTCCGCGAACTCCAAACCCTTGGGCTTTATGTATCCCTCGACAAGGATGAAGACTCTTAATTTTACCTTGCGGAGAAATTACGGTCATTATATCTTTGAAGTGTGTTTCTCAAATCCGCCTGCGCCGTTGTTGCAGGCTACCGGTTTCGTTTAATGTTTCCACCAAAGTCCTCAAGCAGAGTTGAGATGTAACCAGAAACCTGCGCGTAACGTAGTGGAGCGCAGCCCAGGAGGTCATAGTTAAAAAAATGAACACGGCATTTGACAGCATCTCCATAAAGATAGCCTCGCCCGATCAGATTAAAGATGAGTCGAAGAAGACCAGTTGCAAACGTCGGAATCCCGCCCAAGCAGTGGATGAATCTTTTATCTGCCCCGAGAAAGGGACATGTAGTTGTGGCGAGGTCAAGAAGGCGGAGACTATTAACTACCGCTCCTTTCGTCCTGAACCGGAGGGTCTCTTCTGTGAGGCTATCTTTGGACCACAAAAGGACTGGGAGTGTAACTGTGGTAAGTATAAACGGATTAAACACAAAGGGTTGATATGTGACCGCTGTGGTGTTGAAATCACACAACAGCGCGTTCGCAGAGATAGGCTCGGATATATCCAGCTTGCCGCACCTGTCTCTCATATATGGTACTTCAAAGGAATTCCTTCTCGCATCGGCACTTTCTGTGAACTCTCCTCACGCGATGTTGAACGTGTGCTCTATTTTGAGGGGTTTATCGTCGTTGAAGTGACTGACCCAGATTGTCCTCTTGAACGTGGGCAGGTGTTAACCGAGATCGAGTACATAGAACACAGCAACAAGTACCGGGATGGGTCCCGGGATGGGTTTCGTGCTGGCACCGGCGCAGAAGTCATTCGCGAATTATTGAGCGATATTGATCTTGAGGCGGAGATAGAGAAGTTAACCACGGAGTTGGAAGAAACAACGAGCCAGCAGAAGAAACTTAAAATCGCCAAGCAACTGAAACAGATGGCTGACTTTGCAGAAGTTGGGCAGCGACCCGAGTGGATGATTTTGGATGTTATTCCTGTCATTCCACCGGATTTACGACCTCTTGTTCCGCTGGAAGGCGGACGTTTTGCTACCAGTGACCTGAACGATCTGTATCGCCGTGTTATCAATCGGAACAACCGACTGCGGAAATTGATACAGCTCCGCTCCCCAGAAGTTATTCTGCGGAACGAAAAACGGATGTTACAGGAAGCAGTTGATGCATTCTTTGATAATGGGCGCCACGGTAGGCGTGTCACCGGTCCGGGAAACCGTCCCCTTAAATCTCTTGCTGATGTTCTCAAGGGCAAAATCGGGCGGTTCCGTCAGAATCTACTCGGTAAGCGGGTTGACTACTCTGGGCGTAGCGTCATCGTTGTTGGACCTGAATTGGGATTGCATCAATGTGGAATTCCCAAGCGGATGGCTGTAGAGTTGTTTAAGCCGTTCATTATCGAACGACTTCAAGCGTATGGCCATACGCAGACAATTAAGCGAGCGAAGCATCTTGCTGAACACGTTGATTCCGATTCACCTGTATGGGAAGTCGTAGAGGAAGTGATCGCTGATCATCCAGTCTTACTTAATCGTCCACCGACGTTGCACCGACTCGGTATTCAAGCGTTTTTACCTGTTTTGGTAGAAGGCAAATCGATCAGAATTCCGCCCCTCGTCTGTAAGGCATTCAACGCCGATTTTGATGGGGACCAGATGGCTGTCCATGTACCCCTCACGGTAGAAGCACAGGCTGAGGCGAAACTTCTGATGCTCAGTAGTCATAACATTCTCAAACCCTCACATGGCGATCCTATCGCTGTTCCGGAACTCGACATGGTACTCGGATCCAGTTTCCTGACAAAGGAGTTACCAGAGCACGCTGCAGACGCAGCACTTCTGCATGATGCTTATACAACAAGCGATCCTTCTGCTTTTGATGCACTCCGTGAAAAACTGTGGTGCCATCGTCGCTACGCGCAGCCCGAAGAGGTTATTACCGCTCATGTGGCGGGTCAACTTAAACTGCACGACAGCATCCAGCTCTTCCGTGCATCTAATGGGGATGATGGGAAAACCGCGGAGCCGATTCTAACGACAGTGGGCAGGGTTATCTTTAACCAAGTACTGCCGCCTGGTTTAGAGTGGGAGGATGAAAATTCCCAGCAGCGTCTTCCGTACCTCAACGCTGAAGCTGACGGCAGACAACTGTCTAACCTGATCCATCGTTGTTTCAACGAATTGGGCACGCGCACCACAACTGAAGTGCTTGAGAAAGTACAGAAACTCGCTTTCGAGTATGCAACGCTGAGTGGCATTTCGCCCGGTATCATGGACTACATTACCCCTGACAATCGCGATACCTTGGTGAGCAAAGCACAGACAGAAATTGATGCCCTCCTTAGCAATGTCTCGGTGAGCGAGCGCGAAGAACATGAAAACGAGCAGATTCGTATCTGGTTGAATGCGATTACAGCAGTTGAGCACACGATGTTCTCAATTTTGCCCGAGTTAGAGACAGCTCTCGTTGAGCGCGGCGACTCTCGAAGGGTTCATCCGTATGTCGATCCCGATGGGTTGGAGGTCAGCGACAAAACAGTAGTGGGCTTCAGCCCGGTTCATATCATGGCGGATAGTGGCGCACGAGCACGGAAGAATCCATTTATGCAAATCAGTGCCATTATCGGGTTGAAAGCTAAGCAGAGCGGTGAAATTCTCATTCCGCCGATTACCACCTCTTATCGTGATGGTCTGGATGTACTTGACTACTTCAACTCTACTTATGGATCCCGTAAAGGTTTGGTGGATACCGCGATGAAAACCGCCGCGTCCGGTTACCTCACACGGAAACTCGTGGATGTTGCGCAAGATGTCCGTATTACCACTGAAGACTGCGGCACTCTTAATAGCATTCAAAAGTTTGCGACAGATGGAGGCGACCTTGCTTTTAAGATTAGCGGACGCACTGCCGCCGAAGAAATTCTCAACCCAGAGAACGGGGATCTGCTTGTTCCGTCGGGTACTGTCATATCGGCGCAGATGTCGGAGCAAATTGACGCACTTGGCATAAGAATAGCGAAAGTGCGCTCTGTGCTCACGTGTCAAACCGATGATGGCGTCTGCGCAAAATGTTATGGTAACGATTTGACGACGAATCACCTCGTCAATGTTGGTGAAGCGGTCGGTATCATTGCTGCGCAATCTATCGGTGAACCCGGCACGCAGCTTACCATGAGAACGTTCCACACTGGTGGTGCTGTTGAGGACGTTTCGGAAGCGCGTCAACGCAGAATTCTGTCTAAAGCCAGCGGCACCGTACGTTTCCGTGATTTCCAACCCGGACGGACAGTCAAAAAAGACGGAGAACTCTGGGTAGCTACCGAAAACAGAGCAAACCTTGATGGTCCTGCCTATAAAGTCCAACAAGTCAATCACCCCGATTGTCAATTGCGTGAAGGTGAACTGCTCAGTGAGAAGCAGTATGTGGAAAACACAGAGCGCTATAAAGGCTTTGATACTAAAACGTGGCAGTATCAAGTCACAGCTGTCTTGGATAGCGGCTGTGATTTGAAGGTGTGGGACCGGCTGTCTCAGGCAGAATACGCCAGGGCACAGATAGAATATGGCTTTCAGCGATTTGTGATCCCAAAATACCGAGTGACGCGGGTGCAACATCCTAAGCTTTCATTGACTGTTGGCACCGAACTCACTGAAGAAAAGATAGAGCAATTGAGAGATGATATCCGGCAAGGGATTAACGGGGAATGGCATTACTTAGATGCAGAAACAGGCGAGCGTATTGCTGTTGAAAGCCTTACAGCAGTTTCAGGCAATGCTTCTTCTGAACGTACTAACGGCTCCGCTGATAGTCCGGATACTGCAAATGCATCTGGGCGAGATGCAAGTTTTAATCGTGTGTATTGTATAACCGAGATAGACAAGCAGACAAGCAAAGACTTCGGATTTAAGGTAGGAGACGAAGTTGCCCCAGAGGAAATTGCTCCGTTGCTGAGTCCATTTGAAGTGGACACAAAGCCCGTTTACGTTGTACATACAGCGGTTGATGAATTTACGGTTGATCAGACATTAACGGCCCGTGAGTACGAGGATGCTCGCACAGAGTATCAACATCTTGAACACGCATTTAAAGTTGAAAAACAGGATGTTGAACGGCACTATGTGACGGCTGTGTATCATCCCGACTGTCCACTTAAAGAAGGCGAAGAAGTAAGCGAGCCAGCCTTAACCCGAGCACACAGACGGTTTACAGGTTTCGATGCCCAAAGGCTGCGACACCGTATAACACAGGTTCATCACCCTGACTGTCCGCTCAAGCAGGGCGATCTGATTAGCGAGAGTGAGGTAAAACAGCTCAATGAGCGCTACCCTGGGTTCGTCACTTCCCAAAGTAAGAGCACCGCGGGTGGCTTTAAAGCAGAACGCATGTACCGTGTTACATCGGTCAATCATTCTGACTGTCCATTAGAAGTTGGTGGACTCTTGACGCAAAAGGAATCATCCGCAAGCCGCCGACACTACAAGGGCCTTGAAGTCGCACGTCATTATGAAGTGACGCATATCGAAGATGGAACGACAGCGTTAAGTGCCGGTCAGCGTCTCACCGAGATCGAGTATAAGGCACTCCGCAAGACGGACGCTTCGTTACCTGAGAAAGTCAAGGCACTATACCATGTCGTTAGCGTCCATCACCCTGAATTGGACCTGGAGGTTGATACTGAACTGAGTGAAGAGGAATATAAGACGTATCATCGCCAGTTCAAAGGGTTTGATGTTGAGCTGGTTTACCAGATAACTGAGGATAAGCGGGATGTTGATGAACGACTTGAGGTTGGGACTATTCTACCCTCGAAGGAATACCGGGTTCTTGACAAGGCAAACTTACGGGTGACCCATACCGTCACCGAGGTCCATCATCCGCATTGCAAGTCCGCTGTCGGCGATGAATTGCCAGAGGAAGTGTACAATGAAGCAGCGGGGCGGTTTCGCGGATTCGAGGTCGATGAATTGTCATTGCGGATACGTATTGAGGTAGAAACAGCGGATGGGAATCGGGTACCGCATGTCATTCCTACGGGTTATTCCTTCTCTTTGGCAGAGGGTGATAGTATCCGGAAGGCAGAAACGCTGGCAGAACTCCATGAGAGGACAGCGAACCTTGACATTGTTGCTGGTATTCCGCGTGTCACTGAATTGTTTGAAGCGCGCCGCCCGAAACGCGGTGAAGCCGCAGAAATCGCTGAAATTGAAGGTTACGTCCAATCGGCAGGCATGAAGTCAGGTATTCCTACCTACCGCATTGAGCACGAGGGATATCAGAGTCGCCTCTATCAGATACCTGATGAGAAGCGACGCGTCGCTGAAGGCGATTGGGTGGATGCCGGCGAACCACTCACCGATGGTTATCTCAATCCGCACGATATTTTGAGTATCGGACGTACGACTATTGAAGGTATCTCGGTTGAGGGTGAAGAGGCGGTTTGGTCATATCTCGTCGATGAAGTCCAGAAAGTCTACGGCAAGGAAACTATCAACGATAAACACGTTGAGACGATAGTCCGACAGATGTTGACCAAAATTCGCATCACCGAGCCGGGCGACACAAACTTCTACCCGAATGATGAAGTGCAACGCAGGCAATTTGAACGCGTTAACAGTGAGATTGAGGAAAAAGATGGCACGGCTGCCTCGGGTGAGCCGATTCTCCAGAGCATAAGTAAAGCCTCCCTGAGTACTGATAGCTTCATCTCAGCTGCATCCTTCCAGCAGACGACAAAGGTGCTAACAGATGCTGCTGTCAGTGGGCAAACCGATAGACTCTTCGGGCTGAAGGAAAACGTTATTCTCGGTAGACTTATACCAGCCGGAAGTGGATTCTCCAATTTCCAAGACTTAGAGATATCCTCCATTGAACCAGAAATAAGCGAAACTGGCGATGATGATTAAATAATATAGGGCGGGTATCCTTACCCGCCCTAATTTTTTTATTACTGCCTTACTTACCCTAAATTCGGTCGCGTCATATCCCCTGGCAAAACAAGTTCATCAAACGCCTCACCTGTTAGGACCTCAAGGGCAATAGCTGCCTCGCGCAGTGTGCTTCCGTGTTCATGCGCATATTTCGCAACTTTTGCTGCCTTATCATATCCAATATGCGGGGTCAACGCCGTCACAAGCATCAGTGATTCCGAGAGGTGCCGCCCTATCGTTTCAGTATTCGGCACGATCCCTTCGACACAATTCTCGCGGAATGACTCACACGCATCGCCGAGGAGTTGTATAGACTGTAAAGCGTTATAGGCAATCACAGGCATAAACACATTCAGTTGCAATGCCCCATTCGCCCCCGCGAATGCCAAGGTTGTATCATTTCCCATCACCTGTGCACACACCATCGTAACGGCTTCACATTGTGTTGGGTTCACCTTTCCCGGCATAATCGAGCTTCCGGGTTCCATCTCAGGTAACTGCAATTCACCGAGTCCACACCGTGGTCCCGAGGCGAGCCATCTGATGTCGTTTGCTATCTTAAATAGGGCAACGGCGAGTGTTTTCAGGGCACCGCTTGCACTCACAACAGCATCCCGACATGCGAGTGCTTCAAATGCGTTCGGTGCGCGTTTGAGCGCATAGCCTGTTGTTTCCGAAAGCCTTGCCACAACCCGTACTGTATAGTCCGGATGCGTGTTCAGCCCGGTCCCGACAGCTGTTCCGCCAATTGGGAGCTCAGAGAGATGCGGCAGCGAGGCATTGATACGTTGTACTGCAGCAGCGAGTTGTTGTGTGTAAGCACTAAATTCCTGTCCGAGTGTGAGGGGTGTCGCATCCATCAAATGTGTTCGCCCAATCTTAACAATCTCCGCAAATGCGGATGCCTTTTCTGCAAATGCCGCTTGCAGTGCGCTCAGACGCGGTAAGAGATGCTCTTGGATCTGTCGGACCATTGCCAAATGGATAGCGGTCGGGAAGACATCGTTCGTGGATTGGGACTTATTGACGTGGTCGTTCGGATGGATCGGATCTTTACTGCCCAACTTACCGCCAAGCATCTCAATTGCTCGATTCGAGATGACTTCATTGACATTCATGTTTGTTTGGGTTCCACTGCCTGTCTGCCAGATGCGGAGTGGGAAGTGATCGTCTAATGTTCCATCGATAACTTCTTCTGCTGCGTCGCTGATTGCTTCAGCAAGCCGATCTTCAAGCAAACCGAGGTCTGCGTTGACGTGTGCGACCGCCTGTTTGATGGTGCCGAGTGCCCATATCGCGGCACGTGGTAAGCGTTCTTCACCAATCTTAAAATTTTGGAGCGCACGTTGTGTTTGTGCCCCCCAATACCGGTCGTCTGGGACGTGAAGTGTCCCCATACTATCTGTTTCCGTTCGCATTTTTTAATTTTTCCTTGCGGTTCGGTGAGGGTGGTTGGGTCAATAACGTCCCTTTTCGTAGACCCGCCTGCGCCGTTGTTGCAGGCTACGTTTTTTTAATTAAGAAAAGACACCTCGCCACACGCCTCCCTCGCCTCCTTTCAATTTTAATTTTAGTATTATACCACATAAAAACGAAGGTGTCAAAAAACAACCGTAACGCGGATCAATTCGTCCACTAAAAATTTGCTATTTCCTTTTAGACATGGTATAGTTAAAGAATAGGCAAGTCGTTCCAATTATGTCTGAGGGCTTTGATAGGAACGTTAAACAAAACCGGTAGCCTGCAACAACGGCGCAGGCGGATATCAGAAACGCACTTCAAAAGATAGAATGACCGCCATTCCTCCGCAAGGGATAATTAAAAAGTAGCCTGCAACAACGGCGCAGGCGGGTCTACGCAGAGGCACCTCAGTCATCAAACCTAGCTGACCGAACCGCAAGGAAAAATTAAAAAATCCGCAAGGTATAATTTAAAAAATGGATTCAACATTAACCAATCCGTATCTGATAAATGCTTTGACAGCACCACCACCCCAAAGTTATCGCTACGAACGTTGGCGAGAGCGGGGGTATCATCCCGACCTATCTCCGATTTCGCCGGACAGCGAATGTGGGACGCTGATAGGACAGATGGGCTGGGTCGGCGCGCATGCACACGCTCACGAATACTTGTGGGCGACTGCTGGCAACATGGGCGCAGTTTTAGCTGAAACGGTTCAGGATGCCTGTCTCATCCCTTACAACGCATCCCCGCGTTATCAATTACCACCACAGATTGTTGTTAAAGGTTTGGCTGGACGACACGTCCTGCTCACAAAGTCGGGTTCACGTTTGGATATGATTGGTATTGAACACCCTGCTCTCAATTTAACACTCATTGAAGTTGAACCTGATGGTGTGCATTATCGTATGCGCTTCGGCACGCCGGACCAGGCGACCTTAGATTTAAATCGGGACGGTATCGCGCCACCAGCACCAACAAGTGAGATGTTCCACTACCTTCTTATTTTTGAGCAGTTAGAAGGACTCGGGTTTAATGCGCTTGTGCACTTGCAACCGAAGTTTTTGAATCTAATTTCTCGTACAGAACACGGTGCGCCGGATCGGTTTTACAACTTCCTCAGAGGATATGAACCGGAAACGCCTATTATATACGATGAATCCAGTGGTATCGGGTTCGTGGAAGAGAAGGCACCTGGCATCCCAGAATTATCTTATGAGAGTTTACGCCTTTTCCAGAATGGTGGGAATGCGGAGCGGCATATTCTTTATTGGGTAGGGCACGGAACGTTTTCGCGCGGTAAAGATCTCCTTGATGCTTACAAACACGCAGAATACTTTGAAGCCGCAGCACGGATGGCATGGGAAGCAAATCAACAACGTGTTGATGCCCAAGCCTATACGGAGGAGATAGTCAGTTGTATCTTACGCGAATTTAACGCGAATCGTGAGGCATCTGTCCAACCAGATACTGGTTTTGAGGATGTCAATACACCGGTGCAATCTGACAACGTCTATAATTATCCGTAAGCTTATTTTAGGGATAAGGTTCGCACCCGCTTCGACAGAACAGGCGCATTCTTATACCAATTCTGATTGACGATTTCTCTTAAAAGGGTCTACTGTTTTTGGTGATGCCCGGTGCGGTTAGGAAACCGCACCTACCGGGTCTGGGTGGACGGTGCAGTTAATCCGATATAAACTTTTAGAAATGGTATTAGATACGGAGGAATAACATACATGCAAGATCCAATAGATGTCCAAGACTTGGAGCATGACAGTGTGGAAACTGAGACAGAGCCAGCGCGAGATCAACTGGAGGCACACCTCCGTGACAGCATAGTCGGCAGGTATATCAGGAGTTACAACAAGCGCTTGCGCACTCTCAACCAAGCATTAGAGGACACACGACAGCAGGTTGATGACAAACTCACTCGTATAGATCGACACGTTTCCCAGGAAATAGCAGAGGTCAAAACTGATATTCGTAGTCTTTCCGCCAAACCTGGGGGCGAAGATTTAGGGTTAACGTTAGAAAAAATTGAGGGACTCATCGATGCGAAGCTTGATGCAAGGCTTGATGGGGTTACTGCACGCGGCGAGGCGGATCTCCAGAAATTGTCAACACTCATAAACGATTTCGCCAGCGAGTTCCAGAAGCAAATTGATCGGCTCACCAGTGAAGTGAAACTCTTGCGAGAGCAAGCGCGCCGAAATCAGGAGTCTCTACGCACAGAGTTAGTTTCTGAAACCGAAACGCTTGAAACTACTAAAGTCGATCGGTTAACCTTAGCCGAAACCCTCATTATGCTCGGGATGAAATTGAAAGACGATGACTTGCTGGATGAATTCGGAATAAATTTGGACCTCGATGAAGTCGTAGATGGAAACGCAGAAAATGACGAAAGTTAGATATACTGTTATAGCCATTCTTATGACGATCTTCGCTGGAATTACCGGGCGAATCGAAGCGGATGAATCAGTTGTCTCGGGCGAGATTTCAGTTCTTGTTGTTGGTGATATTACTATCGGTAGCCGAATGACACCGTTGATTGAAAGCAAAGGTGCTGGTGTGTTTTTTCAGGGAACTACTGACCTGATTCAATCTGCGGATGTCGCAACCGCCTCCCTAAACACAAGCATATCGGAAAGAGGCGAACCGCGGTATGGGATTGAACACCCTTTTCGGGCGGCACCGGGGCTCGGCAGAGCCATCGCAAATGCAGGATTTGATGCCGTCTCCTTAGCCACGCCACATGTAATGGACTTCGGTTTGGAGGCGTTGGAGGATACGATCACAGAACTGGAGCGGTATGATGTCAAACCGATCGGTGCTGGTACGAGTGTGGAAACAGCGAAACTTCCGGCATGGGTGCCAGTCAGGCTGAGTGAAACCGAGACTGCACAGGTTGCGTTGTTAGCCTATTACCGAGCGAATGAATTCGCACGCTACACCGAGGATCCGCTTGCTTATGCCGTTTATAGTGAGATGACAAATGCTGTCGAGCAGATACGGACGACAGCGGCACTCGTGGTTGTCTGGTTACACTGGGGAGGCAAAAGTCGTTCTATGGATGAGGCAATCGGACGACAGCGGATTTTTGCACATACCCTCATCGACGCAGGGGCGGACATGGTGGTATGTCAACAACTTCATACGTATGGTGGTATTGAGTTGTATCAGGGCAAACCGATTGTTTACAGCCTCTCAGATTTTATCTATGATGCTTACGATAAACAGCACTCGCACATAGTTATCCCGAAAGCAACGTTTGACGCTAAGGAAACCCTGAAATCAATTGAGTTAATTCCGATTTTGACGGATCCGCCGAAGACCCCGGTCCGCCCTGGAAAACCTACGGAAAGTAAGGGCGAGGTAACCTCGCCCCTACAAGTTGAGGTTCCGTTCCCCAGTATCTTAACCGGAAAGGCGGCGGTAGACACTTTACAGAACTATCAGCGACGTTGCGCAGAATTGGAGACGGAGGTGTTCATAGAAGGCGAACGCGGATGGATTCGATTTTTTAACTATTAAGTCTAAGGCATAAGCCCGTAACATTGTCCCGCAAGCCTATAGAGGCTTACGCTAGGAGGGCGACCCTAGATAGAGGCACTTCAAGTTCCAAACTCACGTTGTTTAACCGCAAGGAAAGTTAGAAAAACGGAGTAGGAGCAAAATTAAGATATGACAGGCAATACGGGGAATGTAGAGCGCAGCTTCTTCAGAGGTGAACGTGGGCTAACGCCTAAAGCATTTCTCATCGCCATGCTTCTGATTCCTCTTAACGTTTTCTGGATTATTGAGCTGGAGGTTGTCCGTTATACACATCCGACGCTAATTCATCCGTTGTCCAATGTCATCTTTATAATCTTTTGGCTGATGATGTTCAGTGCAGTGTTGGGAAAATTGTCTCCAAAACTGCGGTTGGCGCCGGCGGAGTTGCTCACAGTCTATGTCATGTTGTGTATTGTTTCTTCGCTCTGTTCGCACGATATGATGGAAATCCTTGTCACTATCCTCGGGCACCCATTTCGGTTCGCAACGTCCGAGAATGAATGGCAACAGCTTTTTTGGAAGGAACTTCCGACATGGCTAACCGTTCAAGACGCCAGCGTCTTGTCGGGATATTATGAGGGGCAATCCAGTCTTTACCGAGAAGCACACCTTACCGCTTGGGCGGTTCCTGTGGTGTGGTGGACATTTTTTATCCTTGTGTTGATGTTCGTTATGCTGTGTATCAACACGCTGCTCCGTATCCAATGGACTGAGCGAGAACGACTCACTTATCCGATTATTCAACTTCCGCTCGCGATGACGGAGCCGAATACAAGTTTTTTCAAAAATAAGTTGATGTGGTTGGGGTTCAGTATCGCCGCAGCTATTAGCATCCTAAACTTACTGAATTCAATTTATCCAGCGGTTCCGTATCTACCCGTTAAACGGCAAAACATCCATCAGTACTTCACCGGTCGTCCTTGGAATGCGATGGGGGGTGTGCGTCTCTCATTTTATCCTTTTGCAATTGGGATTAGTTTCCTGATTCCACTGGACCTGCTTTTTTCGTGTTGGGTGTTCTATTGGGTGTACAAATTTGAGTTAATGGCAGGTAGCATTCTTGGGGTACGGAATTTACCGGGCTTTCCTTATGCGGATGCCCAGAGTTTCGGGGCGTATATGGTGCTTCTCGGGACCGCTGTATGGGTTGGAAAAACGCACATCAAACGGGTTTTTACCGGGGTCGTAGACGGATTCCGAGGCACGTCCGAGATGGATATGCAGCGTGAGCCGATGCCTTACCACATTGCTTTCATCGGCATTGTGAGCGGGATGCTGTTTTTGACCGTGTTCTCCTATAAAGCAGGGATGTCTCTTTGGGTAATTCCGATCTTTTTCGGGCTCTACTTTCTGCTCGCGACGATGATTGCCCGACTTCGGGCGGAATTGGGATTTTTAGTCCACGATTTGCACAGAGTCGATCCACATGGGTTAATCGTGACAGCATTCGGCACCCAGCGTTTGACGACGAGTACAAAAGCGGTTTTTTCGTTATACATGTTCTTTAATCGAGCCTATCGGGCACACCCGATGCCGCAAGAATTGGAAGCGTTGAAAATTTCAGAGCGGCGACATATCCGTCCACAGCATACCGCCGCGGCAATTCTCATTGCGACCCTCGTCGGTGTAATCGTTATATTCTGGTTACTTTTAGATAGTTACTACAGACATGGGGCAGAAACAGGCTATTACGGTCCTTGGGCATTAGGGTTCGGTAGAGGCGTTTACCGACAACTTGAAAATTGGTTAAATTATCCACAAGGCACGGATATCCCCGCCCTCGCTTTTATGGGGGGTGGTGCAGGTGTCGCGCTCGGGCTAATGCTATTGCGAACCCGTTTTCTCTGGTGGCCCCTGCATCCACTCGGCTATGCCATGGCAAATAGTTGGGGCATGTCCAACCTCTGGAGTTGCCTCTTCGTCGCATGGATAGCGAAGGCAGTTGTATTGCATCAAGGAGGGCTCAAAGCCTACAGACGGATGGTGCCGCTCTTCCTCGGACTTGCCCTCGGGGACTACATAAGTGGAAGTTTGTGGAGCATCGGTAGCATTCTCGCAAATACCACGCTGTATCAATTCTGGCCCTGATGTATGTCCAACGGTGTTCCGTTATCTATTCCTTACCATGGAATGATATAGACGCTGTATATTTATAGGGGACCGATATTCGATCCAAAAGGGTTATTGTACCAAAGTACCGTCGTAAAAAACATCTGAAATCGCCATTACCTTCAAGAGGAAGAAACCACATCAGAAACTGACGGTTAACCCAGCAAATCAATCATGGCGACACATCTATTTTATAAAGGAGAAAGAAACATGGAAACCAAAGAGAGAGAAGAGGAAAACAGAGACAAGAATACCACTGAAGAAAAACTTGTACAGGAACTCCCACTCCTCCCCTTAGATGACCTTGTCGTCTTTCCGTATATGCCGCCGGTGCCACCATTTCCGCCACATCACGTCGCACTCTCCGGAAAAATGGCAACTGCAGCGGTTGAATACGCTATGAAGAATGAGAGAGTGCTTTGCATTTTTCGCCCGAAAAAGGATCTCTCTAAAGAGGATATTAAGGATCTTAAAAAGAGTAACCTCAGTCCGATCGGGAGCTTGATACACATCCTCCGCTACAAAACTGACGATGAGGATGTGTTGTTTCTTGCACATGGACGCGAACGCGTCCAAATCGAGGAGATTTTGCACACAGAACCTTTCGTCAAGGTTCGGGTTAATGTTGTGAGTAGTGATAATGAGGATCCTATTGGTAACCCAGAAATGGACTTGGAGGTGGAGGCACTCGTCCGCAGCAACGATGAAATGTTTCAGCGCATTGTGCAGATGTCAACGCGCTACCAAGAGGAATACGGCAGTCTAACCAAGACAATGATTGATGAACCGGGTCGTCTCGCCGACTACATCGCTGCTATGTTGGATTTAAAGCCGAACGACAAACAGCGCATTTTGGAGGCGGTATCTATCCATGAACGGTTGAATACACTCGCCGTCATACTCGCGAAAGAACTCGATCTCCATGAATTAGAAAGCAAAATCCAAAATAACGCGCAAGCCGTCATTAACAAAGGACAGCGTGAATACTATCTCAAGGAACAACTCAAAGCAATTCAGACCGAACTTGGTGAATCAGATGACCTCGGACTTGAAATTGATGAGATGCGGGAGCAACTGAAAGAAATTGAAATGCCCGATAAAGCGAAGCAAGCAGCGGAAAAAGAACTGAAACGACTTTCTAAAATGCAGTCTTTCTCGCCTGAATCAACTGTTTCTCGAAACTATATGGATTGGCTGTTAAATCTTCCTTGGTGTGTCAGCACAGAAGATGCTTTAGATCTCACCGCGGCACAAGAGATCCTTGATACAGATCACTACGATTTGGAAAAAGTCAAAGAGCGGATTTTGGAGTATCTTGCTGTCCGCATGCTCAAAGCCGATATGAAGGGACCCATCTTCTGTTTCGTTGGCCCGCCCGGTGTCGGAAAAACCTCCCTCGGTAGGTCTATCGCACGCGCAATGAACCGAAAATTTGTACGTATCTCGTTAGGCGGTATGCACGATGAAGCCGAAATTCGCGGACATCGACGCACTTACATCGGTTCAATGCCGGGGCGAATCCTCAAAGGGATCCGACAAGCTGAGTCGAACAATCCTGTCTTTATGCTTGATGAGATTGACAAACTCGGCTCTGATTTTCGGGGTGACCCTGCTTCCGCACTTCTGGAAGTCCTTGATCCGGAACAGAATCACTCATTTACGGACAACTATCTTGATGTCCCGTTTAATCTTTCAAAGGTGATGTTTGTCACGACAGCAAATCAACTCCACACCATTCCACCGGCCTTACGTGACCGGATGGAGACTATAGAACTTCCCGGCTACACTGCTAACGAGAAACAGATTATCGCCAAACAGTATCTCATACCGCGTCAATTGAAAGAGAATGGATTGGACGATGCGTTGATTAAGATCAAGGATACCGCAATTGACAAAGTAATCAGCGAGTATACTCACGAGGCGGGTGTGCGAAATTTAGAGCGAGAACTCGGTACCCTCTGCCGAAAAGTCGCACGTCGTGTTGCCGAGGGGAATACCGAGCCAACAACCATCACGACGAAGGACATCCAAGGGTATTTGGGACCAGAAAAGTTCGAGTCTGAAATCGCGAGTCGTAAAGCCGACATCGGTGTTGTGACGGGGCTTTCTGTCACACCTGCAGGCGGTGAGATCCTCTTCATTGAGGTAGCTGCTATCAAGAAGGCAAATACCCGTACGGAACTTCATATTACCGGTCAGATCGGCGAGGTCATGCGGGAATCCGCACAGGCAGCCCTCAGTTACGTCAAATCCCAGTCTAAGGAACTTAAGTTTGATCCGAGTGTATTAGAAGACGACATCCATATCCATGTGCCAGCAGGAGCAATCCCTAAGGACGGTCCTTCGGCTGGTATTACAATCGCGACTGCACTCGCTTCAATTGCTACACAGCAACATATCAGCCCTGAAATCGCTATGACAGGTGAACTTACGCTCAGGGGAAGGGTGCTACCTATCGGCGGCGTGAAGGAAAAAATCCTTGCCGCGAAGCAAGCGGGCATCAAGAAAGTCATCATGCCAGAAGGCAACAAAAAACACTTTATTGAAGTCCCGAAAGATATTCAAGCCGGTGTTGAGTTTCTATTCGTAGAACATGTAACCGAAGTTTTCACGGAGGTATTCTCATGAGACACATATTGAGGAACACAGCGCGTGGTCAACCCGTTTCGCGCTTAATCCGTCGGTTTACTATACTTGCTGTCGCGTTCTTGTTTGTAATACCATTCACGGGTCATACAAACACGACCCACAGCACAAATCCCATGCCCACAACCACCTCCTCTGGAACTGGTGAAGTTGACGAACCAGAACCTGCTGTTAAGTTTTTGAAAGATGTCGCACCTATACTTGATAAGCATGGGTGTTCAGCCGGTATGTGCCACGGGAAATTTGGCGGACAGGGTGGGTTAAATCTCTCTCTGTTAACCTTAAACCCAGAATCAGATTATGAACCGATCGTCCACCACAGTCGTGGCAGACGCATCAATCTGCTTGAACCCGATCAGAGCCTCTTTTTTCTCAAACCCACTGGACAGATAGCACATGAAGGGGGCTTACGGTTTGACCCCAGTTCAGATGAAGCGTTAACGATTCTCCGTTGGATCGAAGCCGGGGCTCCTTTTTCTGACGACGAACCACGCCTCAGGAAACTTGAGGTCCAGCCGAACTCTTTTGTTCTCTCCGATGTCGGAGAGACAGCACCACTGAAAGTTCTCGCCTATTTTTCTGACGGATCTGTTGAGGATGTAACCGAAAAAGTCGTTTATGAATCCAAGGACGCACCTGTCGCTGAAGTATCTCCTACTGGCGAAGTAACGAGTGTTCGCTGGGGAGGAACTGCCGTTATTGCCCGATTCTTAGGTGTTGTCACTGCATCGTTTGTAACAATTCCGCGTGCAGAATCGGTTGCCGTGTCACAGAGCGAGGAATTTACACCCAACAACTTTATTGATGAGTTTGTCTTTGCAAAACTCAAGAAATTGAATGTCCGTCCCTCTGCGTTGACATCCGATGGGACGTTTATGCGTCGGGTCTATTTGGACACTATCGGGCGGCTTCCAACGCCTGAGGAAGTGAAAGCGTTCCTCGCAGATACACGTTCCGACAAACGCGCGAACCTCATTGATACGCTGCTTGGCATGCAGGAATGGGTAGACCTGCGAACGTTGAAATTAGCCGATATGTTGCGCATCCATCCCCGTAGGTTAGGGAACGGTGCGTTCGGTGAGCGCGGTGCAACGCTCTTTCACGAGTGGGTACGTGAGGCCGTCACGGAAAACAGACCTTACGACGAAGTCGTCCGAGAACTCATCACCGCACGGGGAAGCACTTATCAGCACGGTCCCACGAATTACTACCGTATCGAGCAGCAACCAGCGGGTAGAGCAGAGACGACCGCACAGGTGTTTCTCGGTATCCGTCTGAGTTGTGCGAGATGTCATAAGCATCCATTTGACCAGTGGACGACCGACGACTATTGGAATTTTGCCGCCTTCACTGGAAAGGTAGGGGTCCGTGGCGGCGAACTTTACAACGAGCAGGTTATCTACTATAATCCGACTGGACGCGTTATCAACCAATCTGTGCAAGGCAACCGCGGCGAAGTAGCATTACCAACTTTCCTTGGTGGTGAATCGCTCGCTCCGAATTATCAGGGTGATGTGCTGCAAGTACTGGCAGATTGGATGACCTCCTCAACAAATCCATACTTCGCGAAGGCAACTGTGAATCGTATCTGGAGCCAGTATTTCGGAAGAGGGATCGTCGATCCTGTTGACGATATGCGTGCGACGACTCCGCCAAGCGTTGAAGGTCTCTTAGAAGCCTTAGCAGCCGATTTTGTGCAAAGTGGGTTCGATATGAAACACGTCATTCGGCGAATTCTCAACTCGCGCACATATCAACTCTCCGCAGAACCGAATAAAACGAATCAGTTGGATGACCGGTTTTTCTCGCGCTTCTATCCTCGACCGATGGTAGCACAGGTGTTGTTAGATATCTTAAACGATGTCACTGGCACCAGAGAAAAGTATGGGCGTTATCCAATTGGGACGCGTTCCGTGGAATTACCGCTGCCAGTGAGTTCTCGTTTTTTATCGCTCTATGGACGCTCTTCTCGTGAATTCCTCGGCGATTTGGCACCGAAGTTGGAACCGACGCTCGCCCAGGCACTCCACATGATTAACTCCAATTATGTCCATAAAAAATTGAAGAGTCCCGGTGGATCGCTCAGCCGTCTACTTCAGGCGGAACTTGACGATCAAAAACTTATCACCGAGTTGTACCTCAGCACGTTAAATCGGTTTCCGACTGATGCGGAGCTTGAAACAGCTGAAGTATATATCACTGAGAGCCCGGAGCGTCGTTCAGGGTCTGAGGATCTCCTATGGGCACTCATTTCATCGAGAGCATTTCTCTTTATCCAGTAAATTGATTGCTGGATAACCTTATGGCGAGGCATCGAAGCCCTGCCATTTCCATTTCATAAATTGCAACCCTTTGCTTGTGGGAGAAACACCCAAGCAAAACACCCCGTTAACTATTGAGAGATCCTTGAGGAAACCAAAAATTTACGCTAACAATGGAGAACACAACGATGATACAGTCTTTTAGACGCTATTTCGCATTGAGCTTTGCTGTACTGTTTCTGATCGGAAACATAGTGGTGCCAGCGTTAGGGCAGGCAGAAAAAAAGGAAGATCTGATTGGGCATTGGACCTTCGAGAACGGTGTCGAATTGGAGGACCTGACGGGACACTTTGGCGATATTGATCTCTTAGATGCCGATGTGAAGGACGGAAAATTGCGCATCGGCAATAATGAGTGGGCAATGACCACAGGCTATAAAGGACCTGACATCGGTCCCGACAAGACATTGGTAACGTGGATCTATTTAGACGATCTGAGCATCACAAGAGGTGCCACACTGGCGGTCAACAAAAGCAGCGGGGACACCTTTGACGCGATCGTTTATGCGGAACGCCAACCGAAACGTTGGATGGCTGGTAGTAGCCACTTCAGACGCACCCAGGATGCAAACCCCGGTTTTGAGGAGAAAGAGACAGGGAAACTGATCCAACTAGCGATTTCGTATGAAGATGATGGCGGAAACACGAAGATTATGATATACCGAAACGGTGATGTCATCGGCGATTATACGATGGGACCGATTGTTTCTTGGGAAGCCGGTGATGTGGAAGCACTGTTCGGTCCGCGTGCTCTCATTGGTGGCACCGCCCACGGTTGGGTCATCGCGCGTGTGGAAGATGCGAGAATCTACAACGCCGTTCTCGACGAGAAAGAGATTAACAACTTGACCGTGGACACTTTGGATGTCGAAGCACGTGGTAAACTCGCGGCGACGTGGGGAAGGTTGAAATTTTCCAAATAGGGGTTTGATAGAAGGTAAAACGCCGTGGGAAGAGGTTATTGTGTCTCATCCTACGGCGTTTTGTTGGTTTTTATGAGTTTTACGATTCACTATTCTTTGTCAACCGTGCAACGTCAACCGTGCAACGATTTGCTCCACAGCACCCTCTGCACGCTCCCGAATTTGATCGGGTGTCAGACTCTGGATCGGATGAGGAACGGTGAGTGGTTCCAAATCACTATGACCCAGGACACGCGCCTGTACTTTGCCTGCAGCGAAGAAGACTTCCGTACAAACTGCGACGCTTGGGATTCCGCGTTCCTCTAAGGCACTTCCATCGTGCATACTGCACGATATACAGGATCCTCAGTCGGCAAGTCCTTCAATGACGAAATCTGCCTGCTCCGCCAGTTCGACGAGCAATTCTGCTGGCGCGGGACGCGAGAACGTCGGTTTTTTAACGTGAATTACCTCGGCAAGGTCGAATTGTTCCTGCATCAATTCAGCAATGCGGTCGAGGAAGATATCGCTGCCGTTTTTCGTGATGTTCAGTAAGCCCATCACTTTTCCATCAAGGCTATTAAGCCGCGGCGCGAGAAATTTCGCAGATACATCGCCTTGAGAGGTTGGATCGAGTAAAGTAGTATTTGGCATAGAAAACCTCAACAGTAAGAGATTAGGTAGATGAACGGGACGTTTCCATCTGCAACTCCTGCGACTTTGCCATCGCATCTTCTGCTTCTTGGATCATCCCTTTTCGTTGGTAACACATAGATAGACTGGTATATACAAGCGGATCCTCCGGGTTGATTTCTATCGCCTTCTGGATCGCCTCAATGGCTTCATCGTATAGACTCATCCGTTCGTATGCGTGTCCCAGCCCAAGGTATCCTTCAATATAGTCTGGGTAAATCTCAATCAATTCTTTAAAAGCATTAACAGCCGCTTCGAGGTCGTTTTCAGCAAAATGAGTGAGCGCGGCATCGTAAAGTTCCGCTTCAGTCAGCATCTTTTACGTCCTTAGGGGTGAAGGTTTAACAAAATTCTATCAGAAAAGGCAGTAAATGTCAAAGATAAAATAGTTCTGAAAAATCGATTGCATACCGAGCCATTTTGGGATATGCTATGCGTATATCCTTTGTTAATCTTATTGAGGAGTCCCGAAGTTTGCGCAATTACGCTGAAGTTACTGAACGCTTAAAAAACTTAGATGTGCCAATAGAATTACTCGGCACCGCCCACAATTACTCGATATATCAGATCCGCTTAACGGCTTCGGTGGATACACCAAAACACGTTCTTATCACTGGTGGTATGCACGGCGACGAACCCGCCGGTGTCGAGGCGGTTCTACAGTTCCTTGAGCGTGATAGCACCGCACGCCTGAAAAACTTCTCGTTTTTAGTGATCCCGTGCATCAATCCCTACGGTTACGTTCATAACACGCGTGAGACGCTTAACGGCATAGACATCAATCGCGCTTTTGAAACAGAAGATGTTGCCGAAGTCGCTATCGTCAAAAAAGCCCTCGGTAAGACCCAATTCTCGCTTGCGATAGACTTTCATGAAGACTACGATGCCACCGGATTTTACCTCTATGAGGGCAAACGGGACGAGAAATACATCGGTCCCAAACTCGCCGTCGCTGCCAAAGCGATTGGCTCAATAGATCCCGAGGATTCGGGTGAAGATGCCCCCGATCTTGCTGAAGGTGTCTACAAAGTTGCTACCTCGTGGGGAACGCAAGGCTTGGCACCTTACCTATTGCATTTTCATAGTGAGCATGTTATCATCTCTGAGACACCAACAGTCTGGCACCTTGAACAACGCGCAGCACTTCATTTGACAATACTGGATACCGCGCTAAACATCATATCGGAAAAGGAAGAATAAATGGAACAGATATTATCGAATGTCAATACCGCCTCCCAGCCTTCAGCACTAAAAATCACGGACATGCGCATCGTCCGAACCCAAACAGGCGGTCCCATCTTGAAACTGGACACAAACCAAGGCATTCACGGCCTCGGTGAGGTCCGCGATGGCGCGAGTCCGACGTATGCACTGATGCTCAAAAGCCGTATTATCGGCGAAAATCCGTGTAACGTTGATAAAATCTTTAGACAGATTAAGCAGTTCGGCCACCACGCACGGCAAGGCGGCGGTGTCTGCGGTATTGAAATGGCACTGATGGATCTCGCTGGTAAGGCTTACGGCGTGCCGTGCTATCAACTCGCTGGCGGCAAATTCCGAGACAAAATCCGATGCTATAGCGATACCCCTTCACTCAGAGATGCAGAAGAGATGGGTAACAAACTCCAAGAACGCATTGATAGCGGTTTTACCTTTCTAAAAATGGACATCGGCGTTGGGCTGCTTCGCGGAACACCCGGTACAATCTCCGCACCGGCGGGAAATTTAGAAACCTCTAACCTGATGCACCCCTTTACCGGTATCCGCCTGACGGAAAAAGGTATCAGTATACTGTGCGAATACGTAGAAACGGTTCGGGGCATTATCGGTTATGAGATACCGCTCTCGGTAGATCATTTTGGGCATATCTGTATTGAGGACTGTATCCGTCTCGCGAGGGCATTGGAGAAATACAATCTCGCGTGGCTGGAGGATATGGTGCCGTGGGAATATACCGACCAGTATGTCCGTCTCTCTAATTCGTGCGCGACACCGATTTGCACAGGTGAGGACATCTACTGCAAAGAGGACTTTATGCCGCTGTTTGAGAGCCGAGGGATCGCCGTAGCGCACCCCGATATTGCGACATCGGGCGGGATTTTAGAGACGAAGAAGATTGGCGATCTGGCGGAAGAACACGGCATTGCGATGGCACTCCACATGGCAGGGACACCTGTCTGTGCAATGGCGAGCGTCCACTGCGCCGCCGCGACATCCAACTTTATGGTTTTGGAAAATCACTCTGTTGACAATCCGTGGTGGGATGAAATGGTGACAGGCTTACCGAACCCGATTATTCAAGACGGTTATATCAATGTTCCAGATACCCCCGGCTTAGGTATCGACCTTAACGAAGAGGTCATCCGCGAGCATTTGCACGCAGAGGAGACAGACTACTTCGCGCCGACAACAGAATGGGATTCGGAACGTTCCCACGATAGACTGTGGAGTTAAGTCTTATTTACAAGGGCGGATTCTCACATCCGCCCTACCTCTACACCATTACTGCCCGAAAACGTTAGCCACAGCCACCAAATCCAAGACATTGACAACGCCATCGCCATTCACATCTGGTGCATTTTCTCCAAATCCACTGGCAACCGCCACTAAATCCAGAATGTTAACAATACCGTCCTCATTGACATCATGTCTGTCGGTTGTTCTTTTTAGGTAGATTTCGCCATCCAAATCTGAGACGATATGAAGTGTATTTCGCAAACCACTTTCCACACCCGTTACCTGTTCTGGTAGACGAATCTCTTGTGCGCTACCACTACGATTGTAGACTGCCCAGCCGTTGGTAAACTCACGGATGAAGAGTCCTTCGCTGTTTTCGTAGAGTTGTGCTTTCTCTTCAATCGGTGTGCCAAGGGCAACATCCCAGAAGTCATACCAGTAATGGTCGTGATGATGATTGTGTTCTCTGCCTCGATCGTGTTCTTCTTTGTGGGCTATCTCGAAAACGTTCCAATCATGCTCATGAATGGGGTGTCTAATTCCTGTGATATAGAGCACATATCCATCGGAATGCGTGAGGCCCATTACAGTAAATACGCGCATCCAGCGTAGGTTAGTTGGACTGTCAGGAACTTCGGTCTCAACACCCCAACCTTCTAAACAATTTACCTGAGGTGAACGCAGGTTTTCTTCTGCCCAAAATAGGGTGCTTTCGATCTCCATCAATCCTGCACGTGTGTAACCACCATCATGATCACGCACCGTTTCCATAAAAAGTCCATTGATGTAAGGAGCCGCTCTCATCGGTTTATGACGATTTGGATTCACTACTATCAGAAAATCATCTCCTACCTCAGCACGGATGCGTTTAAGAATTATATCTCGTGCTTGTTGTTCTGCTAACAATCCGCGGTATATTTCATCAGTTTGAAAGTTTCTAAGTATAGCCCAGTCCTCAGACCACCAATCTAGGAAAATCCCATCATACAATCCACACCTTGCCACCGCGATTGCTTTCGGATCTGGCATCCACTCTTCCTCTGCTGAGGAGATGCAGCAAGATATCATGAACACAATAAAAATACACAAGCAGAATCTATAAACCTGTTTCATGGTATCACTCTACGGAATGACAGCAACATAAACCTGCGAGTGTCCTGATACATCTGATGTATACACAACAGCCGTTTCATCAGGACTAAAGGACGGGTGCGGGTGCGTCCATTGCGGTCCGTAGACGGTATCCACCTTCATCTCCATCCAACTGAGGGCTTTCTCTCTGTCGCCTGATTGTTGTGCCGCTGCCCAATCCTCTGCGAGCGCATAACGAGCAGTTTTCCACTGGCTCCCACTGGATGAGCTTTGTGGATAACAGATCGGCGTGTGTTCACCTGTCTCTACGTCAATAAGTCGCAAACCGATATCAGGATGGACGGTGTCGCACAGGACCTTTGTTCCGTCGCGGTTGCTGGCAATGTGCCATGCATTGAAATCGGCGATCGTCTGCATTTGAAGGGTCTCCAAAGACATCCGCCGAAGCGAGTATGGCCAATGCGTCACAATCAGTTCATCCTGCGCGCCGAGAAAGGTCTCGTGGACGAGAAACTCGTTGTTATCATGTTGATAGAGCGAAAGGTTTTCTGTGCCGTCCCGTTTGATAGTCCACATCCGGGGTGCTGGATCACCAGAGTAGGCAATTAAATCGGGGTGTTTCGGATGAAATTGCGGGTGGATAATCGTCTGATCAGGGGACGTATAGATAACATCGCCACCGCTGCCATCGGTAGCGGTCACAGTAATGTGTGATTTGTCGTCGCGCTTCATCGCTGTTACGATATACCGTTCGTCCGCACTGACGCTGCACTCGCCAAGACTCCCACCCGGAAATTCTGCAAGCACACGTTCCTCAAGGGTATCGAGATGGATCGCTTTTATGGCATCTGCTTGCGTGTAAAAGAGTTCAGTCCCATCTTTGGAGATCACACCGGAATAGCCGTGGATATCATCGGCATCCGTCAACTGCACAATGTCGCCATTGGGGAATTCCAGTTTGAAGAAGTTCGGTTTCCCCGCACGATAAGAGGTAAAAATGAGGTGTTTTTGGTCGGCGGTGAACGAAGAGGTCAGGAAGTAGAGATTGTGGTTAATAGAGGTATCGTTTGTGAGTTGATAGATATGCGCGCCCGTCTGGCTGTCTTGGAATTCGCTCAGTTCTGAAGGATGAACGGACGCTTTGGCGTAGTTTGTCATAGTAAATTCCTCGTGAGTCTGTTTATGAGAATAGTAATAGGCATACTCCGTTATGCCGTAACCAGAGTCTATAGACTGAACAGATAATTCAGCAACTGGGTTCCCTCTCGAAAATCACGGATGATAATGTCCGCACCGGCACGAATCAGACGTTCCCGTTTGTCGGCGTTCATATTGTATATATTTTCCTCTACAGACGCAACACCGACAGCGATTGCACCCACTTCTTTTGCATTTTCGATCTCCACGTACCCATCCCCGACGATGAGCAATTCATTCCCACTGAGTTCAAAATCTGTGAGGATTTTCTGGATAACCATGGCTTTGGAGAACTTCTGATATTCCCGCAATGCCCCGAAAATCCCACCGTCAAAGTATTCCGCAACACCGAGGAGCGATGCTTCGTTTTTGACGAATTCAACATCCGTCCCGCTGGCGAGATAGCAGTTTATCCCCATCTCACGCAGGCTTTGGAGAAATTCGAGTGACATCGGCACGCGGAGGGGTTCGGCAGACAACGTCCCCGCGGCAAGTTCCGCAATCCGTTCTTCAACGACAGGCAGCAGTCGACGGTTATATTCGTCTTTATACGCAAGCGGTTCCTTCGGTGTTCCGCCGCGTTTCTCGATCTCTTCGCTTAGCTGCATCATCTGATAGATCGTCTGCTTACCGGTTAGCCTATCCACAAAGTCAACGACAAGTGTTTCGAGTTGTTCTGAGGTTTCGGTCGTATCCGTTTCTGTCTGGAGGCATTCGATCATCATCGGGACCATTACATTCTGCCAACCGTCTCGGATGAGGGAGATTGTCCCATCGAAATCCAAGACAACATGACGGATATTCCCGGTTTGAATCCCACGATGGATTTCGATTGTAGTGTTGTCCAAAAAAGTGTTTTGCATAGTTATCCTGAAATTGGCTATTGGCTATCGGCTTTCAGAAACAGCGTATCTAAATCCCTACACTTCAGCGGGGTGCTATGTCTATAGAAAACTGACCGCTGACCGCCGACAGCCATTAAAAAGGCGTTGATCCTTCTGTTCTTTTGTGATAGTATAATGGCATTGGGATAGTTAAGCAAGCCTTTTCAGCGTAGCTTGCAAGCAGCAACTTGTCGTAAAAAGAGCACAGCAGGAAATATAACGGGTGAACGAAAAAGAGCCAAGATACATGAATGATGGCAAAAAAATTCAACGCATCGAAATATTTACCAATCGCTTGGTGAACACCGTCTTTGCGGGGGAGTATGAAAGCGTCTTCAAAGGGCAAGGGATTACTTTTGACGAGGTCCGGGAATATCAGGCAGGCGATGAGATCCGTACGATCGATTGGAATGTCACCGCACGCATGGGACAAGCCTACATCAAGAAGTACGTGGAAGAGCGTGAACTCGTCATGATGTTGGTTGTGGATATGAGTGCCTCGACCAGTTTCGGCAGTATCGCTGAGACGAAGGCGGAAATCGCTGCCGAAATTGTTGCGCTCCTCGCCTTTTCTGCCATCAAAAACAACGACAAAGTTGGGCTTATCTGTTTTACGGACACCGTTGAGCATTTCGTCGCGCCACGTAAGGGGAAAAGGCACGTCTTACGCGTCGTTCGAGACATCCTTCATTTTCAGCCGAAACAACCCGGGACGAACATTGAAACGGCGTTGGCGTTCGCCGATCGGGTGCTCAAGCCGCACAGCGTTGTGTTTCTCATCTCGGATTTCAAAGATACGGGGTATGAAAAGCAGTTACGCTTGAGCAGTAAACGGCACTCGCTTATTGCTATTACCTTACAGGACAGGCGCGAGGTGGAATTGCCGGATGTCGGACTCATAGAACTGGAGGATGCTGAGAGTGGAGAGATGGTCGTTGTTGATACGCGCTCCGAGGAAGCACGGCACCTCTATACAGAACTCAATCAGCGTGCAGACGCGGAACGTCGACAAGTTTTCAGGGCAAATCAAGTGGATTCTATTCACATCAGAACAGATGAACCGTATGTGAAACCGCTTATCCAATTTTTCCGTCAGCGTACCGCCCGACGTTAAAATAAAATTCTGGTAGACTTATGAGCAGATTAGAGGTAAAAAATTTAACACAAACCTTTAATCAGAAGAACACCTCATTGCGGGTCCTCGATGGTTTGAATTTCTCTGTTGATGATGGGCAGTTTGTCGCTTTGTTGGGTCCCTCTGGGTGTGGCAAAAGCACGCTTTTTAATATCGTTTCAGGGTTACTTGTACCAGACACTGGAGAAATTTATCTCAATGACGAGCGCATCTACGGCAACACGGGGGATTTCGCCTACATGCAGCAAAAGGACCTCCTTTTACCGTGGCGGACAGTCCTCAGGAACGTACTCATCGGTCCAGAAATTCACGACGAACCCCTGAATACCGCGAAGGTGGAGGCGCAACAGCGTTTAGCACAACTCGGATTGAGCGGATTTGAAAATAGTTACCCGATGCAGCTTTCGGGAGGTATGCGGCAACGCGTCGCACTCGTCCGGACGCTTCTATTTCGGAAGGAAATTCTGCTTTTAGATGAACCCTTCGGCGCACTGGATGCGATGACTCGCACCGTCATGCAGTCTATTCTACTCGACATCTGGTCAGAGAGCCGACAGACCGTTTTGCTCATCACCCACGATGTTGAGGAAGCTCTTCTACTTGCGGATAAAATCTACGTACTGACAGCCAGACCTGCAACGCTAAAAGCAGAGGTCCCTGTTCCATTGCCCCGTCCTCGGAACATCACGGACACCTCCCTCATTCGCTTGAAGAAGGAACTTTTAACGTTATTACAGGTCGAAATGCCAAAGGTTTTTGATGCAGGCTAACGACACCTGTGGGAGCAGTTTGTAACCTCGAGCTGTCTCAGAAGCCCTTGTGGAAGGGGTTGTAACCCCGACTTTTTCACCCTATTCCGCGTCCGACTCCTCTGTCAATGTTCGCCAAAATGAACGCGAGGGACGGTTCATGTTGTCAAACATCTCGTAATTCCCTTTTTTACAGAATTCGTAGAGTGCTTCTGTTAGCGGAATTTCAAACCCAGAGGCTTCCGCAGCTGCGAGGAAATAGGGCAATTCAGGATATTTGATGACGAGTGTCGGACCTTCTCCATCGATTATGCGTTCAGCGATTCTATCAAACTGTCCACGCCAACCATCCCCCATACCGACTGCTTCGCGAATTGCGATTGGATCCACGCCTGCACATACTCCGAAAGCCATCGCCTCCATGAACGCTGCGTCACCGAGTCCCATTGCCAATTGATTCACGCCTTTAACGATCTGCCCAGAACCGCTCGGACCGCAGTATACCACGTATTTCGGTTCCCCGAGGACTTCTAAAATCGGGCGATATTTTTCGACAACCGATGCAGCGCCACCGACAAAGATACGGAGTGTCCCTGTTTCCGATCCGTGCGGTCCGCCGCTTACTGGCGCGTCTATGAGGGCAGATCCCTTTTCAGCAAACACTGTCGCCAAATCCCGTGTCTTTTCTACTTCTGTTGTGCCTAAATCAACAAAGACGTGACCATCGCGAGCGTTAGGGATTAGGTGTTGTTCTGCAACACTGCAAAAAACATCGGAGGAACGCAAACTGGTCATAATGACATCGCTATTTTTGACAACCTCAGCAGTATCTTGACATGCAGCCGCACCTGCCGCATCGAGTGCTGCGCATTTTGCGGCATCAATATCATATCCGATGAGCGGATACCCGGCGCTGTGGAGATTCTTCGCCATCCGTCCGCCCATGTTGCCGAGTCCAATAAAACCGATTCTGGGAATTTTTAATTTTTCCTTGCGGTTAAATTTCATGCGTTTAAACTCCTGTGTGCGTTCCTCAAATCCGCACTCCAAATGTAAAGCAAAGACAAATTATGCCATTTAAGGCATAATTTCATTACGTGCTATGGGTTTTGATGTTACGCCGCACATATCCTTACCTCAGTCTCGACTTAAGCAGAAACTTGCTCGTAATGAAGCTGAGAGCAACCCAAGGTGCCCATAGTAAAAACGATTACCCTACCGTTGAGGTCATCGTCCATGCGTCTAAACTGTTTAAAATTGCCTCACCGCCGTGTGCGAAAATTGAGACACCGAGACTGTCTGCTCGCGTCGGATAGATACGCTGGGTTAGACACAACCGACTGTTAACAAAAACTTCCAGCACCGAGCGATCTAAGAAGACACGGAGCTTTAAAGATTCCCCTTCAACCAGTTTGAAGGGTGCCTCCTGTGAATTTGTATAACGTTCTCCGCCGTCTTCGTCCTGTGGTGTCAGGCGCGGATATTTTACTTCATCATCCAAAGTTGATTTCGCGAGATCAATTTTAAGAAGTTCATCGGTTGGTAAGTGGACAATAGCGGTTTCTTCCTCGCCATCTGGGGACCTGCGAACCTTCACACCGAATTCTGTAGCATCTCTCGGATCGATTTCCATCCGTATTTCAAGACAATCGCCATTTACTTCTTCAATATCGATCTCCGTATCAGCCTTGAGTTGAATCGTTTCTTGATGGTAATGCTTGGTGCGGAGTTTTTCGAGTTCTGGAACGGGTTCAATACGGAGACTTCCACCTTCACTCAGCGATAGGATCCGCGGCAACGTCATCACGGAAGCCCATCCATATTTCTCCCACGGTCGAGCTTCGCGAATCCAACCGAAAAAGATGCGTCGCCCTTTGTCATCAAGGAGCGTTTCGGGGCCAGAGAGTTGTCCGCCTTGCCAGTTCATACGTCCGTGTATTTCAGGATAGAACTGCTCATCTTCGTAACGTCCGAGGTAATAATGTGCCATACCGTAAGGACGGTGTCCGTGCATCAGAAGCATATATTTGTCGCCAAGCGGAAAAAAATCGGGACAGGCGCAATCTTCAACCTCATCCGTCCAACGACGCGAAGATTTGTAGAATGGACCGAGGTATTCCCACTGAATACAGTCGTCCGAACGGAAAAGGCTGGTAGCGTCGCCTTGGTATCCCGATCGGGTGTTTTTGTTGCCTATGAGTGCATAAAAGGTGCCATTTTCATACCAAGCACACGGGTCAAAAACGTGGTACTCTTGCGGTTCGTCTGGTATCGGAATGACCGGATTTTCAGGTGAGGGGGTCCAGTGGATCAAATCGTCGTCTTCGCTGGTTGCGATGCAGGTGCCTTGATTCGGCACGTGATAAATAAACGTTGGAAGCGGCGCGTTCTCAATAGCATCTCCGCTATATATGCCGCGTGGCATTGATCCGTCAGTGGCGGGTTTTATCGCCGGTGGGTGGTGTATCCAATGCACCAGATCACAGCTGGAGGAGTGATCAAGCACCGGCAGCCATTCATCTGCGTTTGGATTTGGCATCCGCCCAAGATAAAAGACGTGGTATCGCCCATTCCAAAAAATGGTACAGTTTGCATCATTGAAAAATCCGTCGGGAGGGATCAGATGATAGCGCGGTCGGTGCGGGTCTGCTGAGAGGTATTCTCGCAATTCACGCGCATTTCCGATGTGTTTATGAAGGTCTTCAATCGTAATTGCTGAATTCATTTGCCGTGAACTCTCCTCAATCTTCGGTACTGCTTGCGGGTCTCCAGAAATTTGATATTCAAAAGCTCGTTGTTTCAAATGCAGAATACAGTATCAGAGTATAGCATGCTGAGAGAGAAGCAACAAGAGAAATCGAGATACGTCAAACCTGTTTGGATGTATCTATGAAAACGTTTTTTCTTGAGGTTTTTTATGGGGTTTGGTATACTGCCCTAACTGGTTTCTTTATGGCGTTGATAACGTTATTGTTGCCACGCCCGAACATGAAGCGGAGATATTTGCAGACAACTTTGATCCACACGGACTTGCCGTTCAGCCTGAAGGAAAACTCGCGACGACGTGGGGACACTTGAGATTGAAGAGTTGGTAAACAGAAAGGATTTAGTCATGACAAAATGTGCACTTATCAGCGGTAGAGGTATGGGGTTGATGCACGGTGGAAACTTCCACAACCATCCAGACGCGGAAGTGGTCGCGGTGTGCGACATGGACCCGGAACTCCTTGCGAAAGCGGGAGAGCAGTTTGGGGTACCCGGGTATCCAACAATTGAGGAACTCTTGGCAAATTGTGATGTGGATCTTGTGCTTCTCATTGTTAATGAGACTCGGCGCATCCCGCCGCTGCATCAGTTGCTTAAAGCCGGACAGAATGTGTTCACAGAGAAACCTCTCTGTGGATTGGAGGGACAAGATCGGTTGCGTGAGGAAGACCTCCAAATTGCGGCACCTGCTATCGCAACGTGGCGCGACTCTCATCTAAAATTCGGGATCGATTTCAACTACCGATTTATGCACCATTTCCGTAAACTGCATGATGATGTTGCCGAAAATCGGTTGGGTGAGATCAAAATGGTACACGCCCGTGCCCATTTCAACTGTTGGTCCCATGTTATAGATCAGATCCTCTGGACGGTAGGGAGACCCGAATGGGTGAGTGTTGTCGGGGATCCGAATGAAGCCGGTGGTTGGGGACGTTTAATTCATATCGGCTGGGAGAATGGCATCATCGGTTCCCTTAGCGGCACAAACCTATGGGGTTACGACGATCATCCGCTTCGAGTTAAGGTTCTTGGCGATGAATTTTATGCCGAGGCAAAAGGGCTAGAGGGTTCGTACTCCCGGCGAAAAGCGAATAATTCTGAAATAGAGGAAGTCTGGGAAGCCGAGGCTGATAGTCCAGAGATGCCAGAGTCTTTCAAACGGATGGCTGATGGCGTGGTTAAAGCAATGCATGCCGACACACCCTTCCCCGCTGATGGTGAAGCGGCGTGGAACGAACTGCTCTTTGAGGCGGCAGTCCACAGGTCAGCCTTGCAGAACAATGCCCGCGTATTTCTGAAAGATGTTGAAGAAGAAGCAAGTGCCTAAGGAGATTACAGGCGCGGTTTTCAACCGCGCCTATATCTCACGGAAGGGTCCAACGTTTTAGGCAACACCGCCTTTGACAGCGATCTTAATCGCGTCCTTTCCGTCTAAGTGGTAACTGCCGTGAAGCGCGTCGAAACCTTTGGACACATCCTCTAACGGAAGAACATGGCTGACAAAACCTTCAAAGAGTGAGGCATGTTTCTCAAGCATCGGTATGGCGCGGATAAAATGCTTCCTCTCAAATCCCCATCCAGCCTCCAATCGAAGGTTTTTACGCATTAACATCTGGTTCGGATTACAATCAAAAGAGCCAACATCCACAAAGTGTCCATATACAACATAGGTTCCGCTATGCCTGATATAGTCTAGGCCTTCGGGAATAGCGGCGAGGAAGCCGGTGCATTCGTAGACGACATCCGCGCCATTACCTTGTGGTGTGTTTTCTCGGACAATCCGCTTTCGCTCTTCGGGATCTGGCACTTCGCTGATGTCAATTGTAAGATCCGCCCCTAACCTTTTCGCCATTTCAAGCCTTCCGGGGGGACCACCGACGACGATAAGTCTACCAGCACCAGAGACTCTTGCCCAATTAAGCGCAAGAAGACCGATGGGACCGGTTCCTTGAATTACAACCGTGTCCCCGAACTCGATTTTGCCGCGTGACATACAGTGTGCGGCACAGGCAGCCGGTTCCGCGAGCACAGCGATTTCCGGTGGCAGATCGGTTTTAAGAAACATATTCGTTGACGGGTTTGAGAGGTAGATGTACTCACTGAAACCACCGCGCAGATACGGTGCTTCTTCTGCAGGAGAAAAACCGAGTCCTCCGCTGGGGGACAGCACGATCCTGTCGCCTACCTTGACTGGATTGCCGAGGTAGTCTGTTTCGACCCCTTCACCTAAAGTCTCTATCACGCCGACATTCTCGTGTCCGAGGATAATGTCGTGGTTGATATGCTGAAATTCCCAATTATGAAGGTCGGTGCCACAAATGCCACCTAACTCCTGACGCACGAGCACCGTACCGGGTGCGGGGTCAACTATCGGATACTCGCGGACTTCAAAATCTTTGCCACTCATCACGGTGGCGCGTGCAGTTCTGGTTCCCATTACGAAACTCCTTTTTTAAGGCTATCAGTCTTCAGGGCGTTCGCTTTGCTCACTCTCAGTCCAGACTCGCCCACGCCTACTGACACAAAACTTTTGAAGCGCGTGGGAGAGTCTGAGTTAAGCGTATGACGGGTGAAAACGTCTTTACTACCACAAACATTTCTTGCTGACAGCCTATTGCTGAAAGCGAACGAAGCGAGCGTGCTGACTGCCATTTTGCTAATACATCCTCAACAAACCACCAGGAACATTAAGCAACTTTGACGATTATCTTGCCGAGTTTTTCACCTGTGAAAAGCGCGATAAACGCTTTTGGTGCATTTTCTAATCCCTCTATAATCGTCTCTTCCCATTGTATTTCACCTTCGGTTATCCACTGCTGCATATCGCTGTAAAATTCCGGATTCCGTTCCATGAAGTCGGTGACAATAAACCCTTGTAACCTGATCCGTTTACCGATAGCAGAGCTGAGATTTGTCGGACCTGGGGTAGGTTCAACATCATTGTATTGCGAGATCATACCACACAGTGGGATACGTCCGTGCATATTCATCACTGCGAGCGCGGCTTGAAGGTGTCTACCTCCCACGTTTTCAAAGTAGATGTCAAGTCCATCGGGACAGTGTTTCCTGAGTTCGGCTTCCAAGTCATCAACATTTTTATAGTTAAAAGCCGCATCGACACCAGCTTTCTCCAGTAGCCATGCGACTTTCTGATCGGAACCAACACTCGCAACGACTCGGCATCCTTTGATTTTGGCGATCTGGCACACGATTGAACCTACCGCCCCTGCTGCTGCGGAGACAAAAACCGTTTCTCCTGCCTTGGGCTGACCTATCTCCAGAAATCCGAAATAGGCGGTGCGTCCGGGCATACCGACAGCACCTAAAAACGACTGGAGCGGCGCGATCGTTAAATCAACAGCGGTCACGCTTTCTGCAGGTGCGACATAGTGATCTCGCCACCCCTGCATACCCGTCACATAATCCCCAACTTGAAACTGGTCGCTCTTCGATTCCACTATCCGACCGGCGCACCTGCCTTCTAAGGGTTTACCAAGTTCAGCGGACCGCATACCGCCGCGCATATACGGGTCTACTGACGTATAAAGGTTTTCAACTAACACCTCTCCTGCTGGGGGTTCAGGGAGCGTCGCCTCAACGACTTCAAAATCACTTTCCTTGGGCATACCAATGATTCGATTCTTAAGGCGAATTTGTCGGCTTACAGTGTTCGGCATTTTCTTCTCCTATCGGCTTACGATTTGATTGATTTAATTGGCATTGATGCAATAATAGCATATCTGCGGAAAAAGTCAAGATTAGGGGTATTTGGTTTTGGAGAGACGGTTTTCAATTTTTGGTTTGTGATATGTTAAATTTAAAGTTAAATTTAAATAGGTCAACCTTACTGGGTCGACTTTCGTTTTCTGATTAAGTTGAGGAGTTGCTTGAATTCTTACATTTTTCAGGAGGTTGCGCATGTGCCTTAAAACTTCAAAACTATTTTTAATATTCAACTTCTCAGCCTCGGGGCACGAAATACGCTTTGGAAGAATCATTCAAAGTAAAGCGTAGTTTATAACGTCCCACAATAAATCCAAATTTTTAAATAAACTTTTAATAGACAAACAATAATTTTCTAAATGAAAACGAAAAAAAATAAACACAACCCAAAAAGGGATTATTATCATGAAAAAGCAAGTTTTGACTCGAAAAAACATCGTGTCTGTTTTCACGGCATTATTATTCATTTACGGTATACATGGTGTGGGTTATGCGGAACTGACGTTCACAGAAGGTGATACAACCACTCGCGAAATAGAAGAAAATACGCCTGCAGGCACAAACATTGGCGTATCATTGAGATATACCAGAGAGGAAGTCGAGAGCTGCTCCAGCGCGATACTTCGTGGTCCCGATGCAAGGGCATTCGACGTTGAGCGTGTCTTTCGCGGCATCCAGTTAAAAACCAAATCCGCATTGGACTATGAGACCAAGGACTCCTATGAAGTGAAGGTAATCATCTCATCTTCGGTTGGAGGCCACAGGGACACAATCACGGTGACAATTAATGTCACGAATGTCAACGAAGCACCGATGTTCGCTGAGGCTAACAGTGGAACGGATCGTATCTATCGCTCAATCCCAGAAAGTACAACGGCATGCACAAACATTGGGGACCCTGTATCGGCAATCGATCCTGATGGTTCCGATAACGCCTTGACATACAGTCTGGATGGTGCTAATGCTGGTATGTTTGAAATTGATAGTGGGATGGGTCAACTGAGAACTAAGGCACCACTCGATTATGAGGCATTTGAGAGCGAACCACGTGCCTATTTCATAAATGTTCGTGTCTTTGATGGGGCAATGTCTGCTGAAATTGAGGCACGCATTGATGTTGAACCCGTAAACGAATTCACGCCGATGTTCATAGAGGGGGACGCAGCAACCCGCGAGATACACGAAAAGGAAGCGGTAGGTGCGAATGTCGGAGCACCTGTATCAGCGACAGATATGGATATCGGTGAGACTTTGGAATACAGCCTTGACGACACAGATGCTGAGACGTTTGAGGTTGATAGCAGCACGGGTCAGTTAAGAACCAGATCACCGTTGGATTATCAAACCAAACCGGTCTATACAGTGAAGGTATTAGCCTCGGATGGTAGTCGGGTGGGCAGCATTTTGGTTACTATTAATGTTTTGGCTGATGTTGTGGAAGTGCCAGATCCAGTCTTGGCAAGGACGATCCGTAGAAAACTCGGGTTAGGGGCAGGTGCCGATATCACGAAAAAGGCGATGTCAGAGTTAACGACACTAAATGCTAACAGACGCAAGCCAGAGATAAATAGTATCACTGGATTGGAACACGCGACAAACCTGACGACGTTACTTCTCGATTACAATAGCATCAACGACATCACGCCACTTGCGAGTTTGACGAACCTGACAGCACTACTGATGGACGGTAATCGCGTCGATAGAATTATGCCGCTTGCGGGTTTGACGAACCTGACGACGCTACATCTCTCGGACAATCGGGTAGGTTATCTCGTACCCCTTGCAGGTCTGACGAATCTCACAGAGTTACATCTCACATACAATCGGATAGACAACCTCACACCACTTGAAGGTTTGACGAACTTAAGGACGTTACGTCTGGCGCACAATACCCGCCTTACGAATGTCAGACCCCTCGCAGGGTTAGTCAATCTTGAAACGTTAACACTTGAGGGATGTGCGATTACGGATTTCACGCCGCTTGCTGACCTCACAGCAATTATTGATGTCGATGTGAGTGGTGGATCTGCGCCAGCGGCGAATGGAAACAGGATCGCTTCCGTTTTGGATCCGGCGGTGCTTAAGACATCAGATAGAGAAACACTTCAGTCGCTGCTGCACAAATTCAGTGTTGAAAGCGATGGGTCTCTGAAGTACCAGCGTGCGATTGCACTGCTGGAAAGGGCTTTGGCATCGATGCATCCAGACAAGACAGTGCTGCTGGCGAGCTATCCAAACCCCTTCAATCCAGAGACATGGATACCGTATCACTTAGCAAAGGCAACCGATGTGCAGATTACCATCTATAATATGCATGGCATTGTCGTCCGAAATTTAGAACTCGGACATCAGTCTGCTGGCTATTACATGAGTCGAAGTCAAGCAACCTATTGGGATGGCAAGAATGCATTCGGTGAACCTGTTGCGAGTGGAATCTATTTCTATCAACTGCAGGCGGACACTGTGTCCCCTCTGCGAAAAATGGTTATCCTCAAATAGTATCAAATGACCATAGGATAGCTGGGATGCTGATGTTTATTAGCTTCCCAGTCATCGCCGATGAGTGGGTTGAGTTGGGTTCGCTGGCATCTTCATTGAGAAATGATGCGTTTGGCGATCAACGTTTCTAAAGTGTAGCAAAACTACGAGCGGGGGTCAAGCGTATTTTTACGCAACCCCTGCCCCGGTTTTGCGAAGTCAGTTCGTCAAGAACAGGAGGTCAGGTATCATTGAGTTTCTCCTTGTTCAGTGGTTTCATCGTTTGCAGCTGCATTGGCGAGGTTTTCATCGATAGCTTGGAGATGCTGCTGCGGGATCAGGTCGAGATATTGAGAGATGACGCGTTTAGAAAGTCGTGTAATGTGTGAGATTTTGTCAATATCAGCGGTAGCGGTGCGCACGACTTTGACGGACTCATAATCACGAATGTATCGGTCAACTGCCTCCTTAGAGTGCTTGGTTTTGGCGGCAATAGTGGGAGTGAGATGCCCTTGAAGATAGAGGGTTATGATCTCTTTCTTGTGGGTAATAGCACCCGATAAGTCATGGATATTGCCGCGAGTGGGTAAGATTTCTCCCGTGGTTTTTTGCCATTCGTTGACATAATCACAGACGACCTGATCACAGACGTTGAGCAAGACCGCCAAGTCGAGTTGTGTCAATAAGGCGCCTTGGTCATAAGCTTGATAACACCAGCGGACCAAGCGATTGATCCGCAGTTGCCGGGAGGTAAAACCGTTGCGAAAGGATTCAATATCCTCTGCGGCGAGGTAAGTCAGGATGATGGGTTTCATACGGGTTTTGACGATGGATTTGCCTCTTTGTGGATATTCATCAATCGGGACAGCCATCCAAACGAGGTGTCCATAGCTGAGGTATCGCTCCTCTGGGAGTGAGTCGCCCGTGGCGAGTTTCTCCAAAGGGAGGGTAATGACGAAATAGTCCTCAACGGTCTTGAGAATGTCATCGACAATAGCAGTCGCAGTGACTTCGCCTTTGTCATACCCGTAGTCATTGAGAAAGCGATGGATCAGCAACTGTCGTAGAGATTTATCGTTGATGCGTCTGAACTTCTTCTCATTGACTTGTGTGCGCGTCAAAGGTTTGCTCATCGGAGGTCCCCCTTTTTTTCATCCACGGACTCTGGGTGAAGCAGCTGGGTCATGCGATCGGTATGTTGGTATTCCTCATACAGCGAGAGATACTCGCGGATCAGCCGGTCAGAGAGGTGGGTGATCAGGCGTATCTGTGCTTTGGGAAAGTCTTGATGATAGAGCGTCGCGACCTGTGTGAAGTCTCTCAAGTAGCGGGAGACGGCGCGTTCGGAGTGGTTCGTCTTTTGCTCAATCTCGGTGAAGGTGTATGCTTTGAAATACAACTCCAGAATCTGCGTCTTATGAGACAGCCCTGGGCCCATGTCGTGTTTCGCCCCGCGCGTCATCACGAAATATCCGTCCTGTTTCAACGCTCGGATGTCGCGTTTCATCGTGGCAGGACTGCTGGTTAATAACACGGCTAAATCTTCATAACTCAGCAAGGCATCTTGATCATAAGCTTCTTGGGTCAATCGGAGGATGCGATGTCGTCTGAGACCTGCCAGGCCGTAATCGGCTAAGACTTCGAGATCGGTGTCGATGTCATTGAGTTTCAGGCGACAGGAAACTTTTTTCGCTAAAGCGATGTGTTTGCCTGCGGGTTCCTCGGCGGCGACAGCCTCGTAACAGATTTGTCCCGATGTCAGTTGAACATTGGCGTGTTGCGCAAAGTAGGTAGAAATCTGTTTATAGTAGGCTTCAGCCACTATAGGCATGAGATTAAAGTCTGCTGAAATCTTCTGAATAATAGCAGCTCTGGCATTCTTGGATTCGATGCGTTTGATACCATAGGCGGTATCCATCTGGCGTGTCATAGAGACCTCCATGAGGAGAGTGTCGGTGATGCAAATACATCTACCTGTTAGGGTAACTCATACTATGAGTATAACTCATGGGGTCATTTGATACAAACTATAAGTAACCTTTTCCTATAGGCGCGGTTTTTTAACCGCGCCTTCCTATGTTCATCAATTTTACGGTTTGGAAACCCAAGTCTTTAGACTTGGGAGGAAAAACCGCCCTCTTGGAAAGGACCAAAGGTTTGTTTTAAACGTGACTTTCGGTCCAAAATGTGATATAATTTCTATACCAGTTAGGGCAGATTTACAAGCGTAATCGCAAGGTTGCGGTCTGCTCTACCTACTTGTAAGGGTTAAAAAACTGGTAACTGGTAGCACCATGAGAACTGATAAATATCAGATACGCGACCACCCGCAAATCAAACGCTTGGGCAACTTGCTTGATGACTTGTGCGATGTTCACAACCACTTTCTGCGTTTGGAGAAGCGATACTATCGCATGTATGGGAAGTACGCCGGTCGGTATCGGCTGCAACCACATTTGACGAAGTTGCTCCAACGCACTCATAAACACTGGGCGTGGATCCCCCGCGACACACTTGACCAAGTGATTGTCCGTATCCATATCGGCTACCAACGGTTCTTTGATTGGCTTGAAAATGGGCGGCGCGGTCGACGTGTCGGTCCCCCGAAGTTCAAGAAGCGAGGGAAATACCGTTCTGCGAAGTTCCAAACAGGATATAAGGTTTTTGAAGAACACAAAGACGGAAAACCTTCTATAATACCGAAAGGCACGATTCGCTTGTCCTTCAAAGAATGGTGTCCTGACAAACAGAAGTTTGTGTTCAAGCGTCGCAACATCTTGTATCACCACCATCGCGATTGGAACGGGAACGTCCGCTATATCCAAATTCTTCGCGACCGTGTTGGGACGTATTGGCTGTCCGTTGTTACAGATAACGCATCCAAAGAAGTCTTGCCCGCTACAGGTGAAAGTGTAGGCGCAGACTTCGGACTGGATACCTATCTGACGCTCAATACCGGTGAGAAGATACAGCATCCGCAACCCTTGAAGCAGTCCTTGAATGAACTCCGAACACTCAATAAAGCTGTGAGTCGCAAGCAGAAAGGTTCTGGCAATTGGTGGCGTGCCGTCAGAGAACTTGCCAGACTTTACCGTAAAGTTGCCAACCAACGCAGAGACTGGCATTGGAAACTTGCCACCGACCTTTGCCGAAGGTTTGACCGCATCGCGACCGAGATGCTCAACCTTGAGGGTATGAAACGCCTCTGGGGACGGAAAGTCTCTGACCTCGCCTTCGGACAGTTCGTTGAGATATTGAAGTTCAAGTGTTTCAAACATAATCGTGAATTCTTTCAAGTCGGACAGTGGACGGCTACATCAAAACCTTGTAGCGATTGTGGGTATCACAACGAAAATCTTTCGCTTTCAGATAGACAGTGGACGTGTCCTGAATGTGGGTCCCACCACGATAGAGACGTAAACGCGGCTATCAATATCCTTCGGGGCTGCTTGGGTCCCCCTGTGGAGACTGCGTAAGACGTTTCTTCGGAAACGCTGCGGTCTACGAAGCACAAGCCCAATCCTTTAGGTTTGGGTGCCTTGACTTGACATTTGTTTGTAAATGTGGTTTGATGAGTAAAGTAGCGAATGAACCTGGGCAAGGAATATCCTACTCTTCACCTTAGGAGGAAAAATGAACGATCTCTCTTGCGAGTTTCTTAGAACTGATTTTGGGCACGAGGTATATGATAGTTGGTATCTTGAGCATGCGAGACACAATTTTGAGACGATCGAATTTACAGAAAAACATTTTCCTTTCTACGAAAAGGTGCTGCTATCTAAAAATGACAAGATATTAGAGGCAGGCTGTGGAATTGGAAGCTATTCGCGTGAATTCGCTCGGCACGGCTATCACGTTGTAGGGATGGACCTGTCGCCAAACTTCCTTGCTGAGGCTCAAAACATCACACAACGCGAAAATTTAGAAATCGAATTTATTCTGGGCGACTATAATGAAATGCGTTTTGAAGAGAAGTTTTCTGTTATTTTCTTTGAAGGCTCATTTTTTTATCGTTCCAAAGAGGGATTGGTGTCGCTCTTAAACCGAATCCATAAAGCACTCACGCCTAATGGCAGGCTCTATTTTGCTCATGCAAATCAATCAATAAAAAAGCAGCGATTCCCACAGGCTACTTGGAGTGAAATTAAGAAAAACGTGTTTGTCCTGCAAAGTCAAGAATATGACAAAAGTGATGATGGATCAAGATGCAGCTGGCTTAAAATAGATTTAGAAATGCAGAAACATTATAGGTGCGACTATTTTGTTAAGTGTCTCTCTCCGGACGAGCTCAAGAACTGTCTTGTGGAAGCAGGATTTATGGATTTCCATTTCTACAAGAAACGTAAGGTAGAAGATTTCCTTCCAGAAGATGATGGATTTTCTGTAGTGGCTAAAAAATGATAGCAACATTATGCAAGATCGTGGATGCATATCTTTCTCTACGGGTTCAAACATGGGAGACCTTCTCGTTAGCGTCTTGAAGGTCAAGTTATAAAAGTCGAAAAACGGAAGGTTGTAGTTATGAAAATCGAAAAACCGAAAGAAAAATATGATCAATTAATTGTCGATGGTTACTGTGTTGTGGAGGATGTCTTGAAGGAAGAGATGCTCACCCGGCTTCGGACAGTGACAGGCGAACTGCTTGACGCACAAACGGAAGATGAACGTGCCTCTCATCGCTCATCTGGCAGTATGATCAGTGTGTATGTGCATTCACTCTTCGCGGAGTTGGTCGCTTATCCACGGACACTTCAGGCTATGGATGCTTTGGGTTTCTTGAGACCGAAATGGTCGTCGGGATATGTCATCAGCAAACCGCCCCAGAGTCCACCCTTATTTTGGCATCAAGATTGGTGGGGTTGGAACGACCCTTGTAGCTACACAGCCTTACCTCAGCAACTGTTCCTCATGTATTATTTGGTTGACACAACACCGTCCAACGGGTGTCTCCGAGTTATTAAAGGTTCGCATCTGAATCGACATCCGCTGCATGACATACTCCCCGGTGCTCACGGCGAATCACTACAACGCGTCAATGATGCTAATCATCCCGCCTATCAACACTTTTCGGGTGAAATTGACATACCGGTGAAAGCGGGAGACTTGGTTATCGGCGATTCTCGGCTGTTACACGCCTCACACGGCAATCAATCAGATGAACGCCGGACTGTGATTACACTCTGGTATCATCCGTTTTTTGCGCTGTTACCTACAGGAATGCAAGGACATATTGGGAGACTCCGGCAAAGTTTCGCATGGTCAGATGCAGATTGGGCACGAATTGCCGAGCTTGCGCCGGACCATAAAGGTGACGTTGAACCCTTGAAATGGAATCGGAATCCGGGACCCGAACTGAGATAGCCGGATTCCAACATAAGCGGAATTTAGTTGGAAAGAAATGGTATCTCATGGTATACTATACAGCACCGAGACCGAAAGTTTATATTGAGACGACGGTTGTGAGTTATTTGGTGGCGTGGCCTAGCCCTGATTCAACTGTAGCGTCTTGGCAACAGGCAACTCGGCAGGTATGGGAGGATTATGCGGAGAGATTTGAGTTTGTCGTTTCAGACATAGCTCTTGATGAAAGAGAACCTTGAAAACTACACTGATCCCATCCTTGAAGAATGCTATCGAATGAAAGAAGCATTCAATGCCAAATTCAATTCTATGGAAGAACTCTCCGCGTATTTGAGAGCGCGACAGGAAAAACGCAAACGGCAGGGCGTAAAATACGTTTCATATTACAAGCCACCAGAACAATCTGGAAAGGATACCTAAGCTACAGGAGACGTTCTATGCCAAACTATACAGAGGAAAGCCAGATTATTCTTGCTGCCTCAGGGACCAATACCTATCGGGCGAGACTCATTTTTGAGTAATAGCCAGTGGATAATTCGCTGACTTTCGCTTTGAGTAATGATGAAGGAGAGAATAAAAGATGCAAACCGCAGTCGCAAGGTTAAAACTATTATGTGTCAGTTTAATAGTTATTAGCCTGATGTTTGTAGGTGTCAGCTCTGCTGAAATTGACTTTAAAACTTGCGTCGGAATGTGGCTCTTTGATGAGGGGCGTGGTGACAAAGCCGAAGATTCCTCTGGGACGGACAATAACGGCACGATTGAGGGTGGTGCCAAATGGGTTGATGGCAAGTTTGGCAAGGGTTTGAGTCTTGACGGCTCGGATGCTTATGTGGAAATTGCTCACGATGATTCTTTAAATGTTGGAGGTGAACACACGATTGCCCTTTGGTTTAAATTAGACAAGCCTCCCGCTGGTGGCATGGCTGTTGTGACCAAAGATGATTGGGCTCCTGGGTTTTGGTGGGATGGGGGTGTAATCCGACATCACACGCATGATCCAGGGGGCACGCTTCACTTTATAGACGCACCTTGGGATCCAGATACAGATTGGCATCATGTTGCCGTTACCTGGGATGGTGAAGAGTTTGGCGTATACATGGACGCTGATCAGATTGGCGATGGTATAACTACGCCAAACTTAGGAAGGAACCCGTTAACCGACAAACCCGTTTTAATAGGTGTCTATTTAGCCACTGGACAACATGGTCAGTGGGGTGAGTTTTTCGCTGGAATAATTGACGACGTTGCCATCTTCAATGTGGCGTTGGACAATGATGATATTGAAACCCTCGTGACTGACGGATTAAAAACAGCTGCTGCTATTGAACCTTCAGATAAGCTCGCAACGATCTGGGCTGCCATTAAAGCCGATTGACCTACTCCCAAACCTAAAGATTGCGTTGGTTGGCGATTTTCCGATGTTTGCGGGCAAACTTGCACCTTGCCCGCGCCCAGATGGGCAGGTGGACAACCCCGGGCAACAACCGAGCAGGGGAGCACTTGTTTAGCGGCAGGCGGCTTTTTGAAATCAGTCTCCATATTGATGGTAACAAGACTGAGTGTGACTCAATACTGGGCACCCTCGGTCTTGTCGAAGGTATCGCTAAACGGGAGGATTTTTTATGTCACAAAACCCCCTGAAAGCCTGCCTTGGCAGGCGAGATTCACTATTTCATGCCTACACGTTTGGTGAACAGGAACGAAAAACGTTGGATAGTGATGGGCATTTCGTCTTCCCCGGCTTGCTCACACCAGATGCGCAGGAAAAATTGACGGATTCGCTCTCGCATATTCATGAACTCTCGCACACACCGAAAGAAGGGCATGAGCCGAACCGATTTTCTGCTGAATATGACAGTTATCTCGAAAGTCTGATCGCACATCCGCAGATGCTTGAACTTGCACGGAAAGTTTTGGGTGAAAATATCCGATACGATCACTGTGTCAGTCTCAATCGACCCGGCGGCAATGGTGGTATTGGATGGCACAGCCACGGATACTCCGATGACGACCCGCGCTTAGGCTTCGTCCGTATTTTCTTCTATGTCAACGGATTTGAACCAGACGATGGTGGTTTGAAGGCAGTTCCGGGAAGCCACCTCTATCGGAATGTCAAGATCCAGGGTCGGACGGATGAGGCACTACAAGAAGGGTGGTTGGCAGGGAAAACCCACCCAGAGACAGGTCAACCATTAGAGATTGAGGCATTATCTGCACCACCCGGGACAGTCGCGTTGATGTGGACGCATGCTGCACACGCAGTGAGTGCAAGAAAACCGGATAGCGATACCCGTTGGACGGTGGTTTATGCCTATCGTAACCCCGGTAAACCGTCCGGTGCCCGATGGATTACGCCCGAATTTGAGCAAAAACTGATTCCCGGAGCAGAAGGCTTGATGTCCCTTTATTAAAGTAGTAGACGCGCTCCACGGACCACAACCCAAAGCAACCATGCCACAAGATAAACCGCACATTCTATTCCTCATCAACGACGAACACCGTCCCGATGTGTTGCCAATCGAAGGGGACACGGCTATCCGCACGCCGACACTCTCTCGGTTTATGGATGAGGGTATCTACTTCCGCAACGCTTATACCCCTTCACCCATCTGTGTCCCTGCTCGCCAAAGTTTTCTTTCAGGACTCTATCCCCGTAACTGCGGAAGCCTCAACTTTGGTGATCCGATGCCCACAGAGGTCCGAACGATTCCGGGGCAGTTGGGGAACTACGGATACTACACCTGCTGTGCTGGCAAGATGCACTTTGTCGGAACTGATGTGATGCACGGTTGGCGGGAACGAATCGGACGCGATATCATCGGTAACAACGGTTATCCATATTCGACTGTCAAGGATGAGCATTACGCGCGAGTTGAATCGGAACCCGGTACTGGTCCAAAGCAGAACAAAGTGATTCAGGAAGTCCGCGACGCACAACCCGGGTTAGGACAATGGATGCTCAATGACCAATACAATGTGGACGGGGCACTACTATTCCTTGAGGAATATTTCGTCAACGCCTCTTACGATCGTCCCAAGTTCAATCCACTCTGTATGGCAGTAAGCCTCATCGCACCACACTATCCGTATCAGTGTCCACTCGATCTGTTTACTCATTACATGCAGCGGGTGGAGCCGATTGTCGAAGAGCCGAACGAGCAGTTTGGATTCGACGATTTTTTCAGGGTTCGAGTCGGTCAAGATGTTACCTACCGTCAGGCACACCGGGCAACCGCGGCGTACTACGGGATGATAGAGTGGATGGATGCGCAGTTCAACCGAGTTATTGAGAAACTGGAACATTTGAACGTCTTAGACGATTTTATCATTGTTTTCCTCTCTGACCATGGCGAGATGCTTGGCACGAAAGGGCTGTGGGAGAAACAGAGCTACTTTGAGGCTTCGGCACGGGTGCCGCTTTCTATCTGGTATCCGAAACGGTTTGGACGAGAACCGAGAATCATTGAGCAGAATGTCTCGTTGGTCGATCTGTTTCCGACTGTGTGTGAGTTAGTAGACATTCCTGCTCCGGATGAACTTGATGGACGTTCGTTCCTGCCGCTGATTGATGGAAATGTGCCCGACTGGCATGATACTGTTTATAGTGAACTTTGGCGTGTTCAAAACGGACCGTCTGTGATGGTCAAAGAGGGCAGCTTGAAGTATTTCAGATTCGACAACGATAAAGGGTGGCCCGAACAACTTTTCGATCTCGCCGAAGATCCAGATGAACGAAACAACTTGATTGACGCGCCAGCTTACGCTGACGGACTCTCAAAACTGCGCGCAAAAGCCGACGCACTACCTCCCCCGCGCCGGAAGGATGAGAATAACAGGTTTATTGACCCACACCGCCCGATTATGTTGTCGAGTTAAAGTTGTATTCCGCAAATTTAGATGCTTCTATCTAAAAGATCTGTTATCTGATCAAAGTCGTCATTTCTCCACTATATGCATCTTTGATACGTTGCATGTGGTTCAAAAGCAAATCCAATTCTTGTATTTCTTGATAGGAAAAGTATCCGTATTCGGTTGTTTCGCAACTAAGCCGGAGTTCGCCACCCACAATTTCTGCTTCAAAGCATAGAGCCACCAACTGGATTTTGTTTCCATCTTGATACACGATTAGTTCGTGCGGGGTTGTGTAAACGCCGATTAAGCGTTTTATTGCAACTTGTAAACCTGTTTCTTCTTCAACCTCTCGTATACATGCCTCACTTGCACTTTCCCCGGGTTCCATCCCACCACTTGGTAAACACCATTGGTTGTTATCTTCGCGTCTCGTTAATAGAATCTTTTGACGCTGCTGATCGAAAATAACAGCTGAACATCCAACACGGATTGCGCCATTTTGCCCAACGCGATGTCCTGTGATAATTTTAGCCATTTCCATTTCTCCATCTATTCTACATTATTATACTCCAAAGTATCATACTCTGGAGTTTAATGAAAAACCACTGAAATTTTCGCAGTACCAGTGTCGTTCAGTTTTCAGTTTTCTGTATCTTTAGACACATTGCTGCCCCAGTACCACAGTGAAGTTTCACTTGTAAAAAGCACCATTTCTATAAACATATTACCCTTCCAGAAGTGAAGGGTAGAGAACGAAACGCTCTTGCATATCGCGGGATTTGCTTGCACATATTTCACTCTAATGATATACTATTGAGCAATTGAGCAATTTTAAGGATGGTAAGATTGATCTCAATGTACAGAGTTGGCAACGGACGATCATTGTAGCATCGCCCGTACAGAAGAAATGGAGGAGATACCCTATAATGTCCCAGATACAGCTATCATGTTTAAACCCTTCAAGATGGGTTCACACGCGTTGTGTGAGTTTTGTATTACTCTTGTTAGTACTCGCTATTGTACTACAACCTGCCTATGCAGAGAAACTTCAATTCGACCGTGATATCCGACCGATCCTGTCGGATAAATGCTATGCATGCCACGGTCCCGATCCAGCAGTCCGGCAAGCCAATCTGCGGCTTGACACCAAAGAAGGTGCATTCTCTGCACCAAGTGGTTATCCAATCATCGTCCCGGGGGAGCCGGAAAACAGTGAATTAGTCCTACGTATAACGCACGAGAATATTGACCAACGGATGCCACCGCAGATCTCCAATCGGCAGCCGACACAGGAACAGATCGATACGCTCATCCAGTGGATTGCTGAAGGTGCCGAATGGGAGGAACACTGGGTTTACAATCTCCCCAAACGGGTCGAGCCGCCTACTGTTGGAGACACTGCATGGGTTCGTAATCCTATTGACGCGTTTATACTTGGAAGATTAGCGGCAGAGGGTCTCACTCCGTCAGCAGAAGCGGATAAACGAACGCTTATCCGTCGCTTGAGTTTCGATCTCACTGGGTTGTTGCCCACACCTACGGAGGTCGAACATTTTTTGAGAGATGAAACGCCTGATGCCTATGAATCCCTCGTCAATACGTTTCTGTCTGAACCGCAGTACGGCGAGCGGATGGCAATGTACTGGCTCGATTTGGTGCGCTATGCGGATACCAGTGGTTACCACTCTGACGAAAACGTGAGTGTCTGGCCCTATCGGGATTATGTAATCCAAGCATTTAATGACAACATGCCGTTTGATCAATTCACGGTCGAAAACCTCGCAGGTGATCTCCTGCCGAACCCAACACCGGCACAGAAGGTTGCTGCCGGTTATAACCGTCTGAATCAAACAACTGCGGAAGGTGGGGCACAGGCGAAGGAATATCTCGCAATCTATGCCGCAGACCGGGTACGAACGACTGCATCCGTCTGGCTGGGTGCGACCGTTGGATGCGCACAATGTCACGATCACAAGTTCGATCCGTACACAGCGAAAGATTTTTACAGTTTCGCCGCATTTTTCGCGGATGTCAAAGGACCTGGCGTGTACGGCGGTAACAGCAAATGGGAACCTGTCGTGATGCTACCCACACCGACGCAGGAATCGGCACTCCGAGATATTGACGACGAATTAACGAAATTGCAGAAGGTATTCAAAGCGTCATCGCCCGGGTTAGAAGCCAAACAGGCGGAGTGGGAGAACGAAATTCGTTCACTGCTTGCGTCAATGGAACCTACCGATTTCGCGTGGATAGACGATGCCCAAGCAAACGGTGGTAGCACTGAAGGCACGTGGGAATTCGTCGGGAAAAATGAGGCACCTGTTTTCAGTAAACTTTTATCACGTCGCCAAACAGCGGCAGCTGAACAAACAGTCCAGCACGCTTTCCGAGGTGCCAATCGAAAGTTCACTCTGGCTGAGGACGATCGGTTGTTTGCATATATCTGGATTGACCCCGAATCACCTCCAGAGACGGTTATGCTCCAATGGAACGACGGAAATTGGGATCATCGCGCATTTTGGGGTGAGGACAAGATTGACTTCGGTGAGATTGGAAACGACACACCTGCTCACAAACCGATGGGACTTCTGCCAGCAGTCGGCGAATGGGTTCGTCTTGAGGTGGATCCAGCGGATGTTGGTTTGGAACCGGGAAGTGTCCTGAATGGGATGGCTTTCGCACAGTTTGGTGGTACCACTTATTGGGACGTGGCTGGCATCGCAACGACTCGCGGCTCGGCGGTAAAACACACCCATACGGAACAGGTCATTGCAGCAATTCAGGTAGATCCCTCTGTCAGAACAACGAATCAGCGCGAGCAGATTGCAGCGGAGTATCGCCGCATCACACCTGCGCTTGACGGTATCCGGAATCAGATTGCGAATTTACAGAAGCAGAAAGGTGAAATCGAAGCACAGATTCCTTACTCACTTACCACTGAATCTACGCAACCCCGAACGACACGCGTGCTACCAAGGGGCAACTGGATGGACGATTCGGGTGAGATCGTCGAACCGATGATACCGGCTTTCCTTGGCGATCTCGGTATCAAGAACCGCCGACCGACCCGATTAGAGCTTGCACAGTGGGTAGTGTCAAAGGAAAATCCACTGACTGCCCGCACGTTTGTAAATCGACTTTGGGCACTCTACTTCGGAACGGGGTTATCCGGCATCTTGGATGACCTTGGCGCACAAGGTGAATCGCCGGTACATCCTGAACTACTTGACTGGCTCGCTGTCGAATTTGTGGAGAGCGGTTGGAACGTTAAGCATATCGTAAAGCGCCTCGTCACTTCAAACACTTATCGTCAATCCTCGAAATCGACGGAGGTATTGGAGGAGAAGGATGCCTACAATCGTTTGTTGGCACGCCAATCACGCTGGAGGCTCAATGCAGAAGTGGTCCGCGATAACGCATTGTTGTTGAGTGGACTGCTTGTCCCCAAAATCGGCGGTCCGAGTGTGAGACCTTACCAGCCGGCGGGTTACTACTCGAACTTGAACTTCCCGAAGCGGGTTTATATGCACGATGCAGGGGAGAATCAATATCGCCGTGGGCTTTATATACATTGGCAGCGCACCTTCTTGCATCCGAGTATGATGGCGTTCGATGCGCCGAGTCGTCAGGAATGTACCGCTGAGCGTGCAACCTCTAATACCCCAATGCAAGCTTTGACGTTACTCAACGACCCAAGCTACGTTGAGGCGGCACGCGTCTTTGCATCGCGGATTATCCAAGAGGGTGGTGAATCCGTCGCTGAGCGTATCAATTGGGCGTACCAATGGACCTTGTCTCGGATGCCACAGCCAAAGGAATTAGAAATTATGACTTCTCTCTATGAGAAGCACCAGGCTGAGTACACTGCCGACCTTGATGCTGCTAACGCGTTGGTAGCAACAGGTGAAACCCCTGTAACGGAAGACTTTAAACCTGACGAATTGGCGGCGTGGACTTCTGTGGCACGGGTAATATTGAATTTGCATGAGACGATTATGCGATATTAAGGTTGGACGGTTTGGAGTCCGGCGCGTGGAATCTGGAGGAGGCAGGAATAATTCCATGAAGTACAAGGGTTATAGCGCGCATATTGAGTACAGCGAAGAAGATAGATGTCTTGTCGGCCATATTGCAGGAATCACAGACATCGTCGGGTTTCACGGTAACACTGTTCCTGAACTTCAGGAAGATTTTGAAGAAGCCGTGGAGGATTATCTGGAAACGTGCGAGAAACTGAATAAACCAGCACAGAAACCGTATTCCGGAAATCTGAGGTTACAGATTCCTTGCAATGTACACGTAGCCATTGCAAGGGCTGCTGAAGCCAGTGGGAAAGATCTTGACCAATGGGCGACAGAGACTTTCACTCATGCTGTCAATGACATGTTGGCTGTTCAGTCGAAGACCTAAGCTCCATCAAATTAAGGGACTTTTTGGGTGCGCCCACGCTTGCAAGCGCATCTATTGAGAAATTACAAAACGCCAAACAAGAGGTATTAGGTATGGCTATAGATATTCATGAAGAAACGAATCTTCGTCTTACAAGGCGCACATTTCTGGGGAAAACAGTGCGGAGTGTCGGCTCACTCGCCCTTGCGTCTTTGCTGTCTCCATCAATTATCAACGCCGCACCGGAGACTGAGCGGTGGCAAGGGATTGTTACCGAGTCACATGTACCGCCGAAAGCGAAACGCATTATTCATCTCTGCATGGCGGGTGGTCCTTCGCACTTAGAGACTTTGGACCACAAACCGAAACTGGCAGAACTCCATGGGCAACCGATGCCGAGGTCTTTCACCGAAGGACAACCGATTGCTCAACTCCAGGGACAAGCGGATTCGCTTAAATGCCTCGGTCCCACACATGAATTCAAAAAGTGGGGACAATCAGGTCAGGAGATAAGTACAGCGTTCCCGCACATCGGAAGCCTCGCCGATGATATTTGTATTGTGCGCTCCCTGCAAACCGAGCAGATTAATCACGATCCAGCACATACTTTCATGAACACTGGCACTGCAATCGCTGGCAGACCGAGCATGGGGTCGTGGCTGCTCTACGGGCTTGGTAGTGAGAATGAAAATCTACCGGGTTACGTCGTCCTCACCTCCTCTGGCGGTGGCCAGGACCAACCGATTGCAACACGGCAATGGCATAGCGGGTTTCTCCCAGGTCAGTTTCAAGGAGTCCCGTTCCATTCGACCGGCGATCCCGTTCACTACGTCACCAACCCTGGCGGTGTCAATACTGAACAGCAGCGAGATGTTGTGGATGCCGTGCAAACCTTGAACGGTATGTTCAATGAGACCGTGGATGATCCAGCAATCGCGACGCGGGTTAGTCAGTACGAGATGGCGTTCCGAATGCAGACGAGTGTCCCAGAACTAACTGACATCTCCAAAGAGCCGCAGCACGTTCTTGATATGTACGGCGCAACACCCGGCGACGGGTCCTACGCGTCAAACTGTCTCCTCGCACGACGGTTAGCCGAACGCGGTGTTCGGTTTATCCAACTCTACCATCGCGGTTGGGATCATCACGGCGGCATTGAGAACGCCATCAAAACGACTGCAGGCTATGTTGATAAGGCAACGGCTGCGCTCGTCAATGATTTGAAGCAGCGCGGTATGTTAGATGATACCTTAGTGATTTGGGGCGGCGAATTTGGTCGGACACCGATGGCACAAGGCACCGGACGCGACCACCACATCAAGGGATTCTCAATGTGGATGGCTGGCGGTGGAGTCAAAGGTGGTATTAGTTACGGTAACACCGATGAATTGGGGTATAATGCCGTTGAAAATATCGTGCATGTCCACGACTTTCACGCCACGATGTTACACCTCTTTGGGATTAACCACGAAAAACTGGTCTACCGTTTCCAAGGACGAGACTTCCGCCTCACCGATGTCCACGGACATGTCGTCCGAGAAATTTTGGCTTAAGGGTAGTAGGCACGCTCCGTGTGCCGTTAGTCTTTGCTGTCCATTGTCCCAATTGACTGACGGATAGATGGTTAGATACGGAAACACTGGAATCTAAGAGCGGAAACTATCCTCCAGAACGCTGAGGTTGCCGAGTGATTATAGTAAAGCCTATAATTACTTGGACGCTCTAAAGAGGCGAGGATACAATCCTCGCCAGCGGCGGTGGGTCGTTGTTCACTGACTAACTGTCCACATATTTTTGGACTTTACTATAATATGAAAAAAGCGGACAGAATTTTAGTACACATCTTGTTCTTGTTGGTTCTGACAGTATCTGCCTTCAGTCATGATCTCCCTATGGTGGAGCCTGAAGCAGTTGGGCTTTCTACCGAAAGGCTCTCAAGGATTGATAAAGTAATGGAAACACATGTCGCTCAGCAGAAAATTGCTGGCGGCGTTACATTGCTTGCAAGGCACGGAAAGATCGCACATTTGGGCGTTTACGGTATGATGGATGTCGAAGCAGGAAAGCCGATGACACCCGACACTATTTTCCGTATTGCGTCGATGACCAAGCCGATCACGAACGTCGCTGTGATGATGCTCTATGAAGAGGGACATTTTCGGTTGAACGAGCCGGTCTCAAAGTACATTCCAGCTTTCAAAGAGATGCACGTGATGCCGCCAGAATCTGCCGAAGATTCGGCTCAACCTGTCCCAGCAACACGGCAAATTACAATTTGGAATCTGCTTACCCATACCTCCGGTCTAACGTATCAGTGGAATGAACGCTTAGGTCCGCAATACGCTGCTGCGGATATCACCCACGGGCTTCTTCAAGATGAGAGCACCCTCGATAAGAAGATGAAAGTGTTGGCGACTCTTCCGTTGTTGCATCAGCCGGGTGCCGAATTTGAATACGGATTGTCAATAGATTTGCTCGGTTACCTCGTCGAAGTCGTGTCGGGGGTGTCGCTCAATGAGTTTTTCTCCGAGCGTATCTTCAAACCACTCGATATGGACGACACACATTTTTTTATCCCTGAAGCGAAACGCGAACGACTCGCAACGGTGTATGAGCGAACCAAAGATGGTCCCATAACGCGAAAGTCTCCAGAACCGACAGTAGAGGGTTCGTTAACCTACTCAACTGACTATCCGTATAAGGGTCCGCGAACTTATTTCTCTGGCGGGGGTGGGTTAGTATCCACTGCCCCTGATTACGCCCGCTTTGCGCAAATGATGCTCAACGGCGGAAAACTTGACGGTGTCCGATTATTAAGCCGAAAAACCGTTGCGTTGATGACTTTGAATCAACTCGCTAATATGGATGTCGACTTCGGATTCGGTTTAGGTTTTAGCGTTGTCCGAGACGAATCAGACCTTAATGAAGTTGGGTCAGTTGGGAGGTTTGGCTGGAGCGGTTTCTTCTTTACCAGTTTCTTCATTGACCCTCAAGAACAGATGATCGGCATTTTCATGTGCCAATTGCATCCCAGCGGCGACTTGGATCTCGGAGAGAAAATTCGTATCCTCAGTTACCAAGCAATCGCCGACTGAAATTTTTTAATTTATGAGCACCTGGGCTGCCCTCCACTACGCTACGGGCAGGTTTCCGATTAATTCGCAACTGCTTTTGAGAACACAGCCCGTTATTTAAGAGTGCCTTAATAGACCCGTTATTGCCGGATCATAGTAAAATCTACGATTAACGAACGAGCAGAAAATTACTGTGCGTTCATGTGACACCGAGTCGCAAATAACACAGGAAGGAAAATAGCCAGTATGTTAAGAGAACTCATTGCTCCCGCACAAGAACAGGTCGCTTTCCGAGAATATGAAAGCCCACCCTTGCAAGCGAATGAAATTCGAGTCAAGAGCCAGTTTGGCGCAGCCAAACACGGTTCAGAGATGGCATCATATAAAGGTTATGCAAGCCCACGCGGTGGCTACGATTCGGAATATAAGGTCTTTCAAGCGAACACCTCCGGAATGGTGCATTATCCTTCAGGACTTGGGAACATGTGTGTTGGCACGGTAACTGAGATTGGCGCGGACGTTACCGACTTTGAGGTCGGAGATCGGGTTTTTCGGCACAGCTCCTTTCGCGAGGAAAATGTTTGGGGTGCTGCAGGTGTCCGGAAACTTCCCGATGGCGTTCCTTGGCAGGCAGCCGTCTGTCTGGATCCAACAGATTTTGCCCTCGGCGCGGTGCGCGACGGTCATATTCGCATTGGTGATGCCGTGGCAGTCTTTGGGCTTGGTGGAATTGGATTGGTGGCACTGCAGCTTGCTAAATTGGCGGGTGCCTACCCTGTAATTGGTGTCGATCCACTCGAGTTACGCCGCAATGTTGCCCTCGAATGTGGTGCCGATATTGTCCTTGACTCCGCGACAGTTGATGCTGGTTTGGAAATTAAAAAAGCTACCAACAAGCGTGGTGCCGATGTTTGCATTGAATATAGCGGTCATCATACGGCACTGCAAGCGGCTATCCGTGGCGTGGCTTATTTAGGGACTGTTGTCGCTGGGGCATGGCCCGGCATCTACCCAACAGGGTTAGATCTCGGTGCTGAAGCGCATTTCAATCGACCGACTATTATCTTTTCACGCGCTTGTAGTGAACCGAATCCCGAATATCCAAATTGGAATGAAGGCAGACTCTTTGAAATCAGCTGGCGGCTACTTTGCGATGGTAGTCTAAAATCTGAACCGATTATCCATCCTGTTGTTGATTTTGACGATCTGTTGGACGAGTATCCGAAGATTGCGACGCACCCGGGTGAGAATGTAAAGTTAGGCGTTCGATTCGCATAACCGCGGTTTTCAGATAATTGTGTATCTCTTTTCGGAGAGGAACCTCCTTGACACGATGCTGCCTCAATTTTTGGAGTTTGTCGCGTCAAGGAGGACACTCCTCAACAGATGGCAGTTTAGGTTATCGTAGTCCTGCCGCCCGCAATACCGTTTCCTGAACTGTGAACTCATGATCAAGTGAACGGTCAGGGGGTTTCTCACCCCGAATATCGGCGACAAAGGCTCGAAGGCTTTCGACGTAACGCGGTCGCCGTTCCACAGGTACTCTCTGCCAACCTTTCGCGTACCCGTCCCGCTCCTCATCAAGACACAACCGCAACTCTGGCGGTTCAAGCGGCTCGAGAATCGCGCTTCCGCGTGTTCCGTAGACTTCCAAGCGTCTTGATTTGCCCGACTCGACTTCCAGTGCCGTTGACTCAAGAATCGCCATTGCTCTGGGATATTCAAGGACAGCCGCTGTATTGTTCCGATACCACGGCACGTCATGTCCATCGTGCCTCGAAAAGGGTGTCACCCGTGTGGGTCGTCCCAGCAATGCCACGATAATATCGGTGAGATGACAGGCGAGGATAAACATGATGCCGCCGGAGTGTTCGCCGAGTGAATCCCAACGTTGCCAATGTGCGTCGCTTGAAGGTCCTGACGAGATGCGTGCCCGAACGGAAAAAATATCACCGAGTTTGCCGGAGTTCGCCCAATCAAGGATAAACTGAAAGCCAGCATTGTATCGGAACATATAACCGAGTTGAACAAGCAGTTTTCTGTCTCGGGCAATGTCCAAAACCTCTCGAAACGCATCGAGGTTATCACCCGCAGGTTTATCAAACCAAACATGCTTGCCGTGTTCAAGAATCTCCCGTGCAAACGTGAGGTTCTGCGACACACGCCCCTGCGCCGCAACCCCAACGATTGTTTCGTCCTCGAGTATTTCTTCTTTCGATGTAAACCAATGAACGCCTTCGTAGACAGGGCTTTGACCAAGGGTCTCTCGGACTTCTGGCGATGGCTCAAAGACACCGGCGAAGTCAATTTCATCACTTTCCTTCATCACGTGGGCTTTCCCCGAAGCGTGGTCGTGGGAAATACCGTATTGTGCAAGTCTCAATTTCACGTCTTTTCCTCCTTAGCAGGCTTTGATAGACCTTTGGGACTTGCCCAAAGATTTAACATGATTCTATCACAGAATCCACAGTGACTGGTGTAAAAAGTGGGTGCGGTTTTTGGCTACTTGTGCTAAACTCTGTAATATAGATTGTCCAATATTGTCTTTTATTGTGGACCGTTTGTAATTCATAGACCTATCCTTTATGATATAAGTATCGTTTCACCATTTATGCCCGATGTCAAACTGATTTTGGGTTAACGCAAAAAGATGTAGTTCACTTTGGCTGCTCGGCGATTTTGTTGAAAACCAAAACGATGCAACTCCAGTTCTACACGAAACCAGATTGCCCGCTCTGCGACGAGGCAAAGGCAGTGCTGCAAAGCACCAGAGCAAAGGCATCGTTTATTGCAATAGAAGAAATTGACATCACGAAGAATCTGGGACTATTCACGAAATATAAGCATCTGATTCCTGTGCTTGAGTTGGATGGACAACAACTTTTTGTGCATCGTGCCATCTATTGGAAATTAATCTGGCAGTTGCGATGGCATCGGTTTTGGAGGTCCTTAACGAAGTTTTCAAGCTGAAACTTGCTATAGAAAAGAACGAGGAGGTAAGCATGGCTTTTCCATCACACGGCACAACGCATCGATCCACGGTAACGGGTACACGCGGAATGGCGACAAGTGCGCATCCGCTCGCAAGCCTTGCTGGCGCACGCATGTTGCTCGCTGGGGGCAACGCGTTTGATGCAGCAGTCGCAGTGGCTTCGACACTCAACGTTGTTGAGCCTTATATGTCGGGTATTGCTGGCAATGGGTATATGTTGATCTATAGCGCGAAGGAAAAAAGACACCGCGTGATAGACTATCTGGGCACTGCCCCTTACGCAGCGACGCTGGATGTCTATCCGACACTTGAAAGTCAACAGATTGGCATCCGGGCGGGGATGGTCCCGGGTGGATGTGGCGGATGGCTTGCCCTCTTAGACCGTTACGGGAGTATGGATCACGCAGATGTTTTTGCTCCGGCGATTGAATTGGCGGAGAATGGGTACGCTGTCACGGTCAAGAACGCGGAATTCATCGCAGGGGCGCGTCCCTATTTTTCGGAAAGAGCTGCAGAGGTGATCGCCTCACGAGGGAGAACACCACACCCCGGCGAGGTTTTGGTGCAACAGGATTTAGCGAACACATTCCGCCAAGTCGCTGAAGGCGGGGCTGAGGCGTTCTATCGTGGTGAAATTGCCAAAGAAATTGTCCGTTTTTCCGAGGAAACCGATGGACTGATTACCGAAAAGGATTTAGCTGACTTTGAGGTGGAATGGCAGGAACCTATCTCCGTTACCTACAAAGATTATGAAGTCTACTGTCCACCCCCACCGTGTTCCGGCTTTCAGTACTTAGAGACACTGAATATTTTGGAAAACGATGCCCTTGGTGAACTCGGACACAATACCCCGGAATACCTGCATCTACTGATTGAAGCAATTAAGTTAGCGAGTGCGGATAGAGCCGAATATGCCCCACGTCCGAACCCACCGATTGAACGCCTGTTATCTAAAGACTACGCACGCGCACAACGTGAACGCATTGGTGAGCAAGCCGCAGTCAGCGGTGGTGAACGCTGGTCAAAGGACACGCTCCCCGGTGAAATCCGTGCTGATGATTGGACAACCGAATGCACAACCCATTTTGACACCGCCGATGCAGAGGGCAATATCGTCGCAGTGACACAGAGTCTCGGACAACCTTTCGGCTCAGGCGTAATTCTCGGGTCAACGGGGATGTTTCTCAACAATTTCATGAACTGGTTCGACAGAATACCCGAAAGCCCGAACGCCGTTGGACCGCATAAACGAATAGAGATGTGCATGTCGCCGTGCCAAGTTTGGAAAGATGGGAATCCGTTCGCTGCGATTGGCACACCGGGAAGCCACGGCATCCTTCAAACGACGTTACAGATGGTGTTGAATCTGATTGAACACGGAATGAACGTTCAGGCGGCGATTGAAGCACCGCGCGTTCGCTTGGTAAATCCGGGAACGCATGTCAGCATGGAGGGACGTATTCCTGCTGCTGTCCGTGCAGCGTTAGAAGCACGTGGACATGAGGTAGAGGTGTTACCCGATTGGACAGCAACTGTCGGTGGTGGTCAGGGCATCGCCTTTGATCCGGCGGAAGGAAGTTTTATGGGGGGTGCCGACCCGAGGCGCGATGGGTATGCAATAGGTGTGTAACCTGTAGCCGCTCTTCTTTCGTTTGGTAGGGATCAATTATTGACGTGAGCAAAAGCGAGGGTTTAAGTGATTCATCCGAAACACATTGTTGCTGTCTCTGGATTGATAAGTCATCCGAACGGTAAAATCTTGCTCATACGGGGTCCGCGCCGTGGCTGGGAGTTTCCCGGTGGTCAAGTCGAAAAAGGTGAAAACCTTATTGAGGCATTACAACGTGAAATTCAAGAAGAGGCTGGCATCACTGCATCAATTGGATCACTGGTTGGTATCTATTCAAACATCAAGTCTCCTACTAAATTAATGTTTGGTTTCTTAGGAGATTACGTCTGTGGTGAATTAAGTACGAGCGACGAGAGTATAGAAACCGAGTGGGTTGCGCGTCATTCAGTTTTGCAACGCATTTTACATCAGGCTATTTATGATCGAATGAAAGATATGCTCGATTTCTCGGGCCGTGTCATTTATCGCGTTTACACCACTGATCCGTATCAGGTTTGTGAGGAGTGTTTTCTTTGAAATCGGGATGAGTCAGTGTCGTTGACAAAACGATTTTTCGAACCTCATATTTGCGACAAAGTCTTTTTCGGGGGGAAATGTGAATAGGTTTAACATTTTGAGCAAATACCTTTTGTTGACAGTAGGGCTACTTTTAATCTGTGGTTGTGAGACGATTCAAGATGTCATTCTTACTGAACCGCCGGTCGAAACAGATACTGCACCGCTTCGCGTAACCATGATATATCCAAGCGATTGTGTTGGCTCCGCGGCTTACTGTGATGGCTTCCATATTGGTGTGAAAACTGCTGAGGCAGAACTTGGGATTAGCCTCACAGAGGTTAACGGAGTGGAAACCGATCCAGAGGTGTCAGCAATGCTGCTCAGAGAGGCTGCACAAAATTCGGGCCTCATTCTAACGGCAGGTTATCAAATGGGAGGACCTCTCGCAATCGTAGCACCTGAATTTCCTGATGTCAAGTTTGCAATCTTTGATGTTACCCTTGATATTCCAAATGTAGCCGCTATCAATTATAAAGCAAACGAAGGTTCATTTCTGGTTGGGGCAATTGCCGCATTAAAAACGGAGAGTGGTAAAATCGGCTATATTGGCGGCGTGGATGTTCCGTTGTTACGCGAATTTGAAGCCGGTTACGTCGCTGGGATTCAGGCTATCAATCCAGACGCGGAAATCTCCGTAGAATACATTAGCGAAAGTGTAGCCGGTTTTGGGCAACCAGATAGAGCGAAAGAATTGGCATTGGCACAATATGAAAGCGGAATTGATGTAATTTACGTTGCTGCTGGTGGATCCGGTCAAGGAGTACTTGAAGCCGCCCAAGCACAGCAAAAGTTCATCATCTGGGTTGACTCCAACGGTAACCATCTCGCCCCCGGAATCGTCTTGACGAGCATGGTCAAGGAACTTTCAGTTTCTGTCCAGAAGATCATCCATGAGACCCTTGAGGGCAAATTTATGGCAGGGGTTCGATATTTCGGACTTGAAGATGGTGGTGTCAGTTATGCTGTCGATGAACACAATCAACCCTTACTTTCGGACGACATCATAACGACTGCTGAATCGCTGAAGGCAAAGATCATTGCTCGCGAGATTGTCGTTCCGAATACAGTTTCGCTCCCGCGTGAATAATCCTTGTGATAACGTCTTGTAGGAAAGGCAGTTTTGCTTGTCTCTATGGCAGCAGACAATCAAAATAGTACTGTTTGAGGAAAATAATTCTTAACAAGTTCTGTGTTCTTACAAAATGGAGAATTTTATGCTTAATCAATACCCGTATCCGGAGTCCGAAGGTGAACGGAGTATCATGATTGGAATTTTGGTAACCTTGGTTACTTGTGGTATCTATGGGCTTTATTGGCAATACAAGCAGATGGCAACACTTAATGCTTGGTTGAAGCGGGATGAGTACTCTTTTTGGCTCTGGTTTCTTCTTTCCATTATTACTTGCGGCATCTTCGGTATCTATTATGAGTACAAGATGGCAAATGGTATCAATAAAGTTCAGGCTGATAATGATTTGGTATTTGATTCAAACTTGCCTATCATTTGCGTTCTGTTAGCAATTTTCGGTATTGGTGTTGCTTCACTCGCTATTCAACAGCACCAGATTAACAGACTCTACGGACAAATTCCTTAATGTTTAACCATACATTTCTCGCTCGCCTCTTTCTTATCGGGTTGAGTGTAGTAGGGATTTACACTACAATTTCAGAAATATCACCAGCAGATGTTTCATTGATTCCGTGTATTCTTCATTTAGTAACCGATGTTCCATGTCCTGGGTGTGGGATGACGCGGGCGTGCCTTGCTTTAACACACGGACATTTCGCAGACGCCTGGCGTTACCACCCGTTTTCTTATTTAATTATTGGATTAACTATCGGGTCGGCATTCTTTCCAATGTGGTTAAAAAACGCTTGGACCCGTTGTTCACCGCTCACTCGAAATACGATTGCCGTCGGTGGCGTTGTGCTGTGTCTCTCCACTTGGATTTATAAATTGTGGGCGTAAAGCGTGAAGGCACTTCACTATCAGTCATAAGTGTTTCTGTAGTGGTAGGTGAATATCTTCCGTTTCGCGAATGTCCATAGCAACGAAGGTCTGTGGAAAACTGTGGCAGATTAAATTATGAAGTGTGAAATCTCAATGACCTCTCAGGATAGTCCCTTTCGCACCGACGATCCAACCGGAATTTTTCTGGAGATAGATATCCTGCAAGTTATGTTGAGCAGGCGTAGGATAACGATTCCACGTGTTGCCACCGTCTGTTGTATGAAGGATTAGTCCTTTTTCACCGATCACCCATCCCCGTTTTTCATCACGAAACGCGACGTCTCGTAGATTCAGGTTCACAGGAGTCTTTTGCCGAATCCACGTTATTCCGCCATCAGTCGTATGGAGGATCAAGCCGTTTGTCCCGACAATCCAACCGTGCGTTAGGTTTGCAAAATGAACAGCGAATAAAGGCTGCTCGGCGTTACTTCTCTGTTGAACCCATCGTTTCCCGCCATCTTGGGTATGGAGTATTTCCCCCTCTTCCCCAACAATCCATCCGTGTGCTGGATCGACAAAATACACACCCCATAAATGTTTATCTGACATATCTCTCTGACTTTCCCAACGACCTCCGCCATTTTCTGTTTTGAGCACTGTCCCTTTTCCGCCAACTGCCCAGCCATGCCTCGTGTTAGCGAAATGTAGATCCAAGATGCCAGGAGGGGTCTTACCCTCGCCGCGTGCTTGGTGTTGCAAGTTCCACGAGGCACCCCCGCTGCCCGTATAATGTACCTTCCCGATGCTGACAGCCCAGCCGCTGTTTGGGGTCGCGAAATTAACCTGTGTCAGTGTGTCGTGTGAGATCGAAGCCGCTTTCCAAGAGATTCCACCGTCAACCGTAGAGAGTACTGTTCCACCAGTGCCGACTGCCCATCCGCGTTTCGTATCTACAAAATGGATGCCGTAAAGATGTTCACCCGTCCCGCTTTGAAGTTGCCGCCACTCAAATTGCACCGTATCTTGAGAACAACCGAAGCACACAAGGCTTCCACATAAAATCATGAGCGCGATGTAGTTTTTGTTCTGCATTTTGAGGCACCTACCGAAAAAATTTTTATTGCAACTATTTGCTAAATCGTGTAAATTATATTATAGAGGATGCGCGGCGAATTGTCAAGTTCTTATAGGGGTGCTACACCAAAGTATTATGTACATCGTTGGAATTGATGGCGGCGGGACAAAAACGGTTGGGATCCTGACGACAGGAACGGGGCAACACCTTGCACAAGTGCAATCGGGACCAGCAAATTATCACGTCGTTGGCGAGGCGAAAACGCAGGCAGTTTTGGAAGACCTCATCGGGGAGCTCTATGCAAAAGCAGGCGTTCCATCAGGAAGTGCTGTCCGGTTCTGTTTGGGCATGGCTGGTCTGGGACGCCCCGTAGACCGAGAAGTCATTGGACGAATTTGTGATGAGATCGGCATTTGCAAAAATCGGGTCTTGACCCACGATGCACATATCGCTCTCGTTGGTGGCACGGAGAAACAGGAAGGTGTAATTGTCATCTCTGGAACCGGTTCGATTGTCTACGGCATCAATGCCGATGGCAGAGACGCACGCGCGAGTGGATGGGGGTATCTGCTGGGAGACGAAGGGAGCGGTTACGATATCGCTATAAAAGGACTCCGAGCTATTGCTCGTGCCGCTGATGGTAGAGGTGATCAAACCGAATTGACAGATCGAATCCTCAATGGACTTGAACTCAACGAACCGGCTGAACTGATTCGCTGGGTGCATGCCGCGAGTCGAGATACGATTGCACAGTTGGCAGAAATAGTGTTTGATACTGCCAAAACAAAGGATACGGTCGCAGACTGCATTGTTGACGAGGCTGCTGATGAACTCGTTTGTGCCACAACCAGCGTAATTAAACAGTTGAAATTCACAGAGCCGTTTGATATTGTGCTCAATGGTGGCAATCTCATCCATCAAACGATGTTTGCCGATAAACTCCGCCACCGATTTACGAGGATTCAACCAGGGGCATCGGTGCAACTTTCAAAACATGAGCCTGCGTATGGTGCTGTGTTGTTAGCGCAAGCGAGTTTGTAGCCGGACATCGTGTCAGGTGAATAGGTTTGAGTTTTTAAAAAATTTCAAAAACGTTAGCCCGTAATGAAATGGAGGGCGGATATACGGAAAGGCACGTCAATATCCAAACCCGCCTCACCGAACCGCAAGGTATAATTAAAAAAACAGAACAGCAGAACCTGAATTCTCTTGACATTGATCTGAAGTCAACGTCAGAAATCGTCCGGATTTTTCACGAAGAAGATCGGAATGCGATTGCGGCAGTAGAAGCAGAATCCGAAGCGATTGCACACGCTATTGAATTATGCGTCGCTGCGTTTCACACCGGTGGCAGACTATTTTATGTCGGGGCAGGCACGAGCGGTAGACTTGGGGTGTTAGACGCCTCCGAATGCCCACCAACCTTCAGTACACCGCCGGAGATGGTCCAAGGGATAATTGCCGGTGGGGATGTTGCCTTACGTCACTCGGTGGAAGGTGAAGAGGATAAGCCTGAAAGTGGTGCGTGCGCTGTCCAAAAGCGACAACTCACACCACAGGATGTGCTTGTCGGAATTGCAAGCAGTGGACGGACGCCTTATGTTATAGGGGCTTTAAGGGAGGCGCATGCTATTGGCGCGACGACAATATTGCTCTGCTGCGTCCCACCTCCTGAGCAATTAAAAGGATGGGTGACACATTTCATCGCCCCCATTGTCGGACCGGAGATTATCGCTGGCTCAACCCGATTGAAAGCGGGAACAGCCACAAAGTTGGTTCTGAACATGTTGACGACCGTTTCTATGATTAAACTGGGTAAAATCTACAACAATCTGATGGTAGATGTACACGCCTCTAACACGAAACTGGTCGCGCGGAGCATCCGAATTGTCCAAGCCATCACTGGGGTCGATGCCGCGGTGGCTGAGGATGCGTTAGCACGGGCAGGCGGTCATGCGAAGCTGGCTATTGTAATGCTCGCGAAAGGACTGAATCCGACGGACGCGAACATACTATTAGAAGAACATGAGGGATTTCTAAGGCACATTCTTGATTGATTTTTTTAACAATTGGGTTTCTGTCCCGATTTGGATAAAGAAGATCGGAACGGATTAGGAGCACTAACAAAAGGTAAGGAGGAACCGATGGGTACGAAAGTTGGGCTTGCCAAAACTGGCAGGCGACGCTCTAACGTTTTTGAGGCGTTGGACAATATACGGGATGCGCTCACACCGAAAGTCCGTGAGCAGGTCCTGTTAAAACCGAATTTTCTCTCCAGTACGAATCAACTCGCCTCGTCGCACGTCGATGCGATGCGGGGTGCGCTTGATTTTCTGCTGAGTACACCACATCCGCCAAAAGAGGTAATTATTGCCGAAGGCGCAAATGAAAAATTTTCGGGTGAGGCGTTCCAAATTTTCGGTTATGAGGCACTCCAAGCCGAATACGATCTCCCGATCCGGCTCGTGGATTTGCATCAGGAAACCGAATGGGTGGAAACCACGGTCTTTCTTGCTGAACGTAATGAAGATACCGTGAGGATGCCAAAGATAGTCACGGATTGCCCCTGCACTATTTCTGTTGCTATCGCTAAAACACATGATGCTGGGGTTGTAACGCTCGCAATGAAGAATATGATTATGGGTACCCTGCACAAGGAAGACCGGATTAAAATGCACGGCTATCACAGTCACGCAGACCGAGTGCTTCCGCGCGAAGCGCAGACGCTCAATATCAATCTACTTCGCCTCTCACGCCACCTTAAACCCGATATCGCTATTGTCGATGGCACCGTCGGGTTACAAGGCAACGGACCCGGGGGCACCGATTCTGTTCCCCTCGGTATCGCAGTAGCGAGTGGAGATGTGTTTGCGGCTGACGCAGTCACGACAAAAGCGATGGGATTTGAGCCGTTAGGGATTGGGCTTTTTCATTACGCAAATGAGATGGGCTACGGCACCGCAGACCTTGACAAGATTGACATCGTCGGACCCGCCATAGAGACAGTCGCGACATCGTTTAAGCCTCATGAAACCGCTGAACTCCAGTTCCAATGGCAGGAAGCGAGTCCCGCGGAATATCTGGCAGCAGACTAACAAAAGGAGAATTATGAAACGTTTCTATAATGTCCTTATTCTATTTTCGATACTCCTCACCACACCGGCGTGGGCATGGTGGGGAGGCGGACACGATATCCTCACACAGGCAGCCGTCAAAGCACTTCCCGAAGAGATGCCTGAATTTTTCCGATCCGCCGAAAAAATGGTCGCTCACTGTGCCTACGACCCGGACATATCGAAGGAGCGTGGCACCCCGCACGCACGACAGGCTGAATACGGTGAACACTACATTGATGTAGAATTGTTAGAAGGGCATCCGATCCCAGACGGACGCGAGGCACACATTAAGTTGTGTGCGGAGTTAGGGATTGCACCGCGATCAGTCGGCACATTGCCCTATGCGCTCGCGGAGTGGACAGAACGGCTCGCTGTTGCTTTCGCAGAGCATCGCAAATGGCCCGATAATCCGATGATTCAGAACAAATGCTTTCTCTATGCGGGTTTTCTTGCACACTATGCACAGGATATGTGTCAACCTTTACACCTAACCATTAATTTTGATGGGATTAAGCAAGAGGACGGAACACGCCTGCATGCCGGTATCCATGAGAAAGTCGATTCGGCAATTGAGATGTTGAAGCTGAATCCAGCAGAACTCGCGAAGGCACAACAGATTGAAGCCGTTGATGATTTAATGCCAGCGATAATCAAACAAATTAAAGCGGGATTCAGTTTAGTAGACAGCGTTTACGAGCTTGCCGGGGACTGGCAAAATCTGAAAGACCCGACACCTGCGTTGGTTGATTTCACAAATGATCGGGCGCGTGAATCAGTGCGTTGGACGGCTTCACTCTATTTGACGGCGTGGAAGTTATCCGAGGACATCAGGTTGCCCGGCTGGCTCGACCGCGCGCAAAACGATGCAGAAACATCACACTAAAAGGAGAAATGACTTTGTTACAACAGTGGAAACCTGACCCAACTTTTTACCCATCACCCAAAATGGCGATCGAAGCCCCCGCTGAGGAGGTCGCTTATGTCGCTGCCCCGAGAGATGATGGCAAACCCGACGCTATGTGTGTAGTTGACCTCAACAAAGCGTCTGATACTTATGGCAAGATGGTCCATAGACTGGAGCTCGGTGTTCGTGACGAAATCCACCACTTCGGTTGGAATGCTTGTAGTGCAGCACTCTGTCCCTACGCACCACACCCTTATGTAGAACGGCGTTACCTTGTTGTGCCAGCACTGCGGGGTTCTCATATCTATATCCTTGATGTCAAGGAGAACCCGAAGGCACCGAAACTCATTAAAACTTTGGATGCCAATGAAGTTGAGTCGCGATCCGGATATACCCGTCCGCATACAGTACACTGCGGTCCTGAAGGTATCTACATCAGTGCTTTGGGTTCAGCCGATTCAGAAGAAGGTCCTGGTGGGGTATTCCTCATGGATCACTACAACTTCAATATTCTGGGGCAGTGGGAAGTGGAACGCGGTTCCCAATCCCTCTCTTACGATTTCTGGTGGCACTTGGGTTATGATATTGCTGTTACCAGCGAGTGGGGTACCCCGGCAATGATTGAAAACGGCGTGAGCCTTGAAGATTTAGGTGAGCGCAAGTTCGGACATAAGATCCATATCTGGGACATTCGGCATCGGAAGAACATCCAAACGTTGGATTTGGGCGACGATTATCAGATGATTTTGGAGTTGCGTCCAGCGCATGATCCAACCAAGGCGTATGGGTTCGTCAATGCCGTGCTTAATATGAACGATCTGTCGAGTTCCATTTGGACGTGGTATAAAGATGGAGACGATTGGGGTATTCGCAAGATTATTGATATTCCCGCACAGGTGCCTGAAAATCCGGATGCCTTACCTCCTGCCTTGAAAGATATTGGGATGATACCTCCGCTTGTTACTGATCACGTCCTCTCATTGGATGACCGGTTCCTGTATGTCTCCTGTTGGGGCACTGGGGAGCTGTTGCAATACGACGTATCTGACCCGTTTGATCCGAAGCTTACAGGGACTCTCGAAATAGGAGGGATTACAAAATCGTACCCACATCCGACTGCTGGACCTGTAGGTGGTGGTCCACAGATGGTTGAATTGAGTCGAGATGGCAAGCGTCTCTACTTCACCAATTCCCTCTACGTTGCATGGGATAATCAATTCTACCCCGGTAGCGCGAACGGATGGATGGTGAAGGCTGATGTGAACGTAGAAGATGGCGGACTGGAATTGGATCCCGACTTCTTCGTGGACTTCGGCGAGAGTCGCGCCCATCAGATTCGGTTGCAAGGTGGCGATAGTTCTTCCGACACTTTTTGCTACCCATAGGAATATAAGCGGTGCTCAACTGGCAAAGTTTCTTGGGAAACACCCTTGCAAAAACACTTCGCTTTTTAAGCCCATATACCATTACAACGTGGTTTTATAGTAAAGCCTATAATTACTTGGACGCTCTAAAGAGGCGAGGATACAATCCTCGCCAGCGGCGGTGGGGTCGTTGTTCACTGACTAACTGTCCACATATTTTTCGACTTTACTATAAATCACGACTTTTTTAGAAGAGGGTGCGCAAGTTCACTTGCAGCACCCTCATACTATCAGTGGAAAGATATTTTTTATGGATACAGTCTCATGGTTAAGCTACACGCTCCTCGGCGTATTTCACGGCATTAATCCGGGGATGGGGTGGCTTTTTGCAGTCGCGTTGGGCATGCAAGAAAAACGGAGAAGCGCGGTTATTGGTGCCCTTTTTCCGATGGCACTTGGACACGCTATATCCATCGCAGCCGTGGTTTTCGTCATCGCCTTGGCGCAGCAACAACTCCCGGAAGAAGTCCTTCGTATCGCGTGTGCAGTTATATTGTTCGGTTTTGGTGCGTACAAGTTTTTCCGAGCGCGACATCCGAAGTGGGTCGGGATGCGGGTTAACTTTAAAGACCTAACGATTTGGTCGTTCCTGATGGCATCGGCACACGGGGCGGGTTTGATGCTGGCACCGCTTTTGTTGCGAATGCCCACTGCCAAGGCTTCAGGACATACCCACCACGCACCAGCGAGTATGGCAGATAATGCTACAATGTTATTGTCCGCAGTTGGGATACATACTCTCAGTTTTTTCGTCGTGATGGGGCTCGTAGCAGTTATCGTTTACGAGGTGGTAGGGCTTGCACTGCTCCGTAAAGCGTGGTTTAATTTGGATCTGTTATGGTCCATCGGGCTGATGATTGCCGGTGTTGTTACTTTTCTATTACCCCACCTACACTGATGATGATTCCGACATCGCTCTGATGCATATTGGTCTATCCTTTTCTGGAAGCATTAATCTGCTCAGGGAGCAATTTAACCCCGTATCTCACCTGCAATGCACGCAGGTCAGCAAAGTCTGTATCTTGCAACGTGTAACCAGAGTGCGAACGCACTTGGTAATCCACTGATAAACACCGAACTTGCCGCCCTCCGATGAAACCTACAGCGTTCAACTCTGATTCGGTGATGATCCAGTCAATTTCCCCGGGACCATAGACCGCGCCGCCTCCTTCGGTAAGTTCAATGACATGAAAGTCGATTCTTCCGTGCGATTGATGTCCCATCACGAAGTTTCGATCCTTACGGTCGTCGGTATAAATGTCAACAAAACCACGCGCTGAGAGTGCCGCGGTCAGTATTGCTGAATCTTCCCATGAAATAATGATGTCCAGATCTTGGTGGTTCCGAGTGCATTCACCTAATAGCGCATCAACCCCCCAACCACCATCGATCCAAACTTTAATACCGAGTTCATCAAAAAGATCAAGAAACCAGTGAACTTTGTCAGTGGTCATGGAACTTGCGCATTCGCAATCAGTGAGTAAGTTGCGTGTTTTCATGAGTAGGTTCCGAGGGTATTCGGCTATAACGCGTTATTATCCAAGTCTCTCCAAAGCTTTTTCTATGTCAGATGTAACACCGTCTTGAATTTCAGCAAATTTTCAATATGCCACTTTCTAATCTCGTCTAACTCCCTGCCTGAAGACTAAATATAACCGTCACAATATACCGCAATTCTTGTATCCTGTTCTGGCATTGATTATTGTGTTCAGCCGCCCCGCAGTCGATCTAATGGATTATTGAGCGTTTTCGCTATAATGACTTATAGTAGTCTCGTATCTTTGCAGCCATAAGATTTCTGCGTTCTATCAAGAAGTCATCGTAACTTTCAGCTGTTTTCGTTTCCATCTCTTGAGGAATACAATGAGAGGCAAGATTTTCCTGTAATTCAACAAAACCGGTTATCCTCCCGAAGCGGAGTGCGCCCTTTCTACACTGTTCCTTCATTTCTGAGAAGTAGATTGACGGTGCTTTAGCACCTATGGTAATGTTGATTTCGCTTTGCATCACTACATAGTTAGCAATCTGGTTGTAGTGCCCGCGTGTAAAACCGTAGTTCTTGAGATAGTGGCGTGGGAATATGTGATGGACATTCGATTGTCCTTCAAGAAGGTCACGAACCGAAATATCGCTTGAGAGAAACCCCTTGTCATTTGCCTTAACTTGGCTTGCCAGAAATACATTGAAATATGGACTACTTGCTACAGATGTGTTCATATGTTGTGGAAGCCCAACATTCCAGAAAGCATCCGAGAGCTCTGCTAGTTCAATTGTTTGGAGATATTGATATACCCCATGTTCATTGATGTTGCGAATATCAACATCAAAAGCAGTTTCAGACGATCCAGTGTACCTAGCAGTCAGGATTGACATTACAAACCATCGCCGGACGAGAGTCTCTATTTTGGCAGCGTCCACATTCTGAGCACGCAACGTCAAATAGAGGATGTAAGCGAAATTAATGGTATTCTTTGATCTGATCATTGAAGCAGTTACAAATCCTGATGAACGCAATATCATAATAAAACGCTTGAAGTTAGTTTCGTTCATGTAGCGCAAAACTCCATCTTTGAGTTTGTGGAATGATGCTTCTGCAATAGTTTCTTCAAACGTTCGAGTTTTAAAGTTACGACCTGATAGCAGAGCGACTAAGTCACCTAAGCGTCCACGCTTAAATTCGGTTGTAAAGGTTACTCGAAGCATGTCTGTATAAGAAGGATCGTAGAGGTCTTCTCTCTCATGTTTCAGCCACTCCATTGTCTTGAAATAGTTAGTCTTCGCGAAGTTATTGTCTTGGGCTAAGCTATTGTAAGCTTCTGGTGCGATAGCCAGATGACAAAAGTAATCAATACTCTTACGGAGTAAGTGACCATCATATTCTTCACTTGCAGCCATTTTGGACATTGCAAAATCTGCTGTATTCAATGCAACTCCTTGGGAATTTATGCGAACAAAAATCTCGGTAACAGTCTCTACATCCAAGTCAGGATTCAAATCAATTAGCCCAAGGGAGTTGTTGCGGATTCCTCGAAGACGTTCCATACGCTCGTCGATTTCGTATTTGTCTAGGTCTTGATTTGCCTTACAGTATTTGTCTACTAGTTTTCGCAGTCGGATGTCAGGAGCAAAGACAACAGCGATATCAGGTATCCACTCCTGACTTTTACAGATTGCGGCGTTGGCTACCTCAAAGCGTTCCTCACCAGGATGAAAAGCAATTATAATGCGTTTCTGAGAATAGCTTTTGTTGACGACAGGTCGTCCAAGTAAAGCTGCCAGAAGTGCTGTTATACGCTGCTGACCGTCGATTAGAATACGCTTACCAATAGAGTTGGTTCCATCTCTCAGGCGAACGTCTGGAGCCCGCCAAGTAATCAGATATCCAACGGGATAACCGGAGTAGAGTGAATCAATGAAATCCCGGACTTTGGCTGCGTTCCAGACGAAAGGACGCTGAATTTCAGGGATAGCAATTTCTTCGGACTGAATCCAAGTAAGTAAAGTCTCTATAGGATGTTGGTTTACTGAGTATCGTTGAATAGGCATTTCCATTCCTTTCTTACGGTTGACTTTGGTTCATAAATAATAGTTCAAAAAATAACACCTCTAAATTACGCGTGGGCATTTCTAAAACTCCGAATTATAGTAAAGCCTATAATTACCTATACACATTAGAGTTGGCAAGGTTAGGAAACCTCGCCAGCGAGGCGGGAAGGTCCAAATCCTCGGTGTTCACATATTTTCGGGCTTTACTATATATGCAGTCTCACGTCAAAGTATTTTCAACACGGCTTCGTATGTGTCTCTAACTATGTCTTGCGTATCCTTTCGTAATTTCTGCCAACTTCGTTGTAGTTTTGCCTTATCAAAGCGTGAGGCGAGTTGTTTTGCGTTTTGAACGACGGGTAGGATATGATGCGTCCAGATATCGTAACCGAAAATATTGGTATCAGCGGCACAAGCCTGTTCAACAATCTGCTCAATCTTGTTTCTCATGGTTTCAATCACAGAGAATCTCCTTTTAAATAAATCACACGCAGATTGACCTCAATATTAAGGATTGTATGTAGTGTACTCGTCACGGGTGAAACCGCAACGTCTTTTCCCAAGGCAGGGGTATCGGTCATTAGCATTAAGGGTATCACACAACTGAAATCAGGACAACTAAAAATGGTAGTGAACAGAGGTCAACATTGCTTGATGACTCTACCTATGCTGAAACGAAAACTTGCTTTTTCCCCCTATGTATGCTATAATTTCTTTTCAGTATACAGGATACAGAAAGTTTGATCCGTCTTCTTAATATGGGCTTGAAGCAACGCCCTTAAAAAATCGGAACTATCAAGCTGCACCTAAGAAGGAGAACCATAATTTGATGAACCTATATGGAGCAACGTATGACAGAATGCAACTGCTTCGCCATGTCGGAGATGTGTCGCAAATTGCCCATGCCAAAATGTACCAACTAATGGACGGCAACGAAAAGGGCGTTGACGCTATCGACTTCCGAACCGGCAGTGGTCTTAATTTCACCGTACTGCCCAGTCGTGGTTTGGATATCTCTTATGCAGAATATCAGGGTATCCCTCTCTGCTGGCGTTCGAGTACGGGCGATGTCAGTCCTGCGCATTATGAACCTGATGGGCTCGGCTGGCTACGAGGTTTTTACGGTGGCTTGCTGACCACCTGTGGTATGCGACAGGTCGGTGTACCGAGCGAAGATGACGATGAGGCGTTAGGGCTTCACGGTAGAGCCTCGTATATTCCCGCCAAAAACGTTTGGGTCGACAGTCGATGGGAAGGACAGCGCTATATGCTCTGGGCACAGGGCAAAGTGAAAGAAACCGCCGCTTTGGGCGAAAATCTTACTCGCACCCGTAGAATTTGGACCGAGTTAGGTTCGCGTACGTTGCACGTTGAAGATATTGTCGAAAACTTGGGATACCAAGATTCACCACACATGTACCTCTTCCACATTAATGTTGGATTTCCAATCCTTACCCAAGACAGTGAACTGCTTGCACCCTCCTCTCAGGTCACCCCGCGTGATGAACACGCTGCCGCAAACTTGAACAATTATAATCTCTGCGAACCACCAACCATCGATTTTCAAGAGCAAGTTTTCTATCACGAAATGGAACCAGATGTTGATAATCACATCCATGTCGCGCTTGTAAACCGCAATTTTAACAATAGGCAAGGTATTGGCGTATCGGTGCGTTACCACAAAACCCAATTTCCTCACTTTGTTCAATGGAAAATGTGTGGTGAAGGAAACTATGTCTTCGGTTTAGAACCATCGAATTGCGGAGTAGAAGGTAGGGCAAAGGAACGTGAACGTGGTGCCCTACAATATATTGAACCCGGTGGTCGCAGGCATTATGAGGTCGAAATCGGTGTATTGGCTTCCAATGCAGAGATTGATGCACTTCAAGAAAAAATCGAAAAAACCCAAAATTAATACCATAAATCTGGTGAGGATACGCCGATAGGGTGTCCTACACCTCAGGAGAAATTGACAATGAAGAGATGTTTGTCTTTACCCCTTATTGCGTTAGCGTTACTGGCAACGTTTGTATTCGTTGGTTGCAGCGCGAAAAAGACCCCTCCAGTCCCAACCACCACTGAAGCCCCTATAGTCCAACAAGAATCAGAGGAAAAACATGAAGAATCAGACGCTGTAGCGCGTGATCTTGATGAACACCGCGAATCGTCGGAAGAGGCGCACGAAGAATCACACGCAGATGAAGAAGTAATGCCAATAGTGGAGATTCCAGACAGCAGTGTGCTACATCTAATACCGGAACAAACAGCCGGGCTTATATATTGCCCCAGTTTGGATGAGTTAAACAATCGAGTTAACATGTTAGCGATGGACCTGATGCCGACCGCTGAAAATCCGGAGATAATCGCCAAAATTTTGGCAAATACGTTTGGTGCTGGCTTTGAGAGTCTTGCGGAATTAGAGGAAATCGGGCTGGATTTAGAGCAAGATTTCGCAATCTTCATGACCTCCTTGAAGCCACCAGACCTCTCTGCAACCGTGCATCTAACAAACCCCGCAGCTATGAAACAGGTGATTGCCGCCGAGAGCGAGGGAACTGCTCCGATAGAATATAACGGCGTAACCTACTGGAACGCGGCTGGAGGCGGCGGTAGTTTCGCTATTATAGATAACACTCTCGTTTTTTCTCAGTCCGCTGAAGTCTGTGAAAGCGTCATTGATACCTATAACAAAACAAAGCCTGCTATTACAACCAATCCCGATTACGGTGCATTCCTCACCGATGTTGCAGAGGGGACAGCGCAGCTCGCGGTACACTTTGATCTTGAATCAATCGCGCCTATCTTAAGTGCGTCACTTAAGGGTGAATCGGAATCAATGCAGGACAGCCTTGAAAGTGATCCTGCTGTAATGGCAGCAGCACCCTTCCTTAAAGGTATGTTTGACACGGCGACAGATATGCTTGAGCAACTAAAATCTCTGAGTGCAACGCTTGAAGTGGAAGGCACCGATGTGAAACTCGCACCATTTCTGAAGTTCAAAAGCGATAGCAGAATTCAGAAGGCGTTAAAAGGGATGGCTCCCGACGAGTTAGTACTTCTTGGTGAACTCCCAAGTCCGGCGTTTATAAATGGCGCTCTTCAGGGGAAACCCGAACTGATGATTGAGATGAACGTGTTCTGGCTGAAAATGCTTTCACAGGACTTGGACACGGAACAGGCTGAGATGCTCGCGTCGCTTGTCAAACAGATGGAAGACTTTTATGAGGCTCTTGATGAGGAATGGGCTTTTTCTGTCAATTTTGGTAGTAGTGTCATCCCCGATTATTTAGTTATCTATGGACTGAGAGATGAACAAAAGGCAAAAGCCTATATGGAAGAGGCGTTGCTTAAACAACTCCAAGACTCAATGGCACTCGCTCGAAACATGATGGGTGATGTCGCTAATCTGGATATGTACGAAGGGGCGTATCCAGGTGAGCCCATGATGCATAATGGCGTTGAGATTAAAAGTTACGTCTTCCCGAATTTCGGTAGTGCTTTCGGAACGATGCCACCCGAGGCTGCTGGGTTGATGCCAAACGAATGGCATTGGTATTATGCTATTACTGATGATCATTTGTTTCTGGCGACGGGCAGCCCCGAACTACTAAAGATAAACCTGGATAACAGAGCGGCGGTTGATACCGCGCTCTGTTTCTCTGCGGAACCAAGTTATGAAAAATTGGTTGCCACCTTGGGATTGGAGAGTAACCTGTTTTTAGCGGTTTCGCCAATGACCATGGTTAAAAGTCTCTTACCGATTATCGCGAAGGTAGCGGATCCGAATGGTGCTGCAGCACTGCAAATGATGTCGGGAATGTTTATGGATTTACCAGAAAACTATAGCATCGGTTTTTCCGCGAAAGTTCAAGAGGGTGGAATCGGGGCAAAGCTGCTTCTTACCCTTAGTGACTTCAAGCAGCTTATCCAAACCTTTGCGATGATGCAGAGTATGGGACAGATGCAATAAGTGTGTTTCTAACTCGTCCACAATTCAATTGTGGGCGAGTTTTTTGTCTTTTATCACAGTTAGGTGCTATTACCCAACTGACGGGTGATAAATCAGAGTTTCAAATTTAATTCAGGTATCTCTTTACGGATGGTGCCGTATTGTTCTTTCGCTCTGTTTAATCTATAAATTGCTACTTTTCAACTCAAAACTGCACTTATGCACCAAAGTTCCTAAAAAACATAAAATGTGTAGTATGATGCATTTTTTGCGTGTTTGGCTTGACTAATCAATTAAATAGGCATACAATCATGTAAAATATGCGTATGAAAGTCTTTATAGTTAAGACTAACTATATGAGTTATGACTTACGCAAATCCCATATTTACTGGCGAGGTTCCAAACCTTTTCAGCGATACATCGGTGAGCGTCGTAATTTTGCGTAATTTCTGTTAATATTGTTTTATATTATTGTTAATAATTTAACAACGGAGGTTCATAAATCGGAGTTTTGAGATATAAAAGGCGCAGAAATAGCAGTCAGATGTTGGTTGATGATCAATATGAGAGCTTCGGATTTCCGAAAAGTCCGATGGACCTACGGTGCCACACCAAACGATTATGTTCCACCCTCACCTAACTAAGGAGGAGCGCCGGTGTATAGCTATAGAAATTTCATGAATTCTTTTTTTCTGAAAAATCGGAAATGTCAACACTTCCTCGGTTTCGGTATTGCCTTTTTGCTAATCGCTACTTCTTTCGCCATGGCTGATACAGCCGAAGATACGGAAGAAGCCGTTGAGGCTCCAGCACCAAAGAAGAGCCCGATTAAGGTCGGCGGGGCGATGCGGATGAACTACGTCTATGGCACTTACGCGGGTCAAGGACGCGGCGAAAAGATCGGTGATGTGGACCTTGAGATATTCCGCCTCAATGCCGACCTCGACTATAACAACATCATTGGTAGACTTGAATACCGGTGGTATCCCAGGTATTACGGGCAGAATTACGGTTACAGTATGATACATACGGCCTGGTTGGGGTATAATTTGGGTGATTTGGGCACACTTAAGGCTGGGATTGTTCGGGCACCTTTCGGTCCGACCGCCTACGGCACTTCTACGAGCTGGTTTTTTGACCAGCATTTTTATGTCGGACTTGCTGATGATATGGACTTAGGAATCAGATGGACTGACACCATTGATAAGCTGACACTTGATGTGGGCTACTTTCTCATGAGTGAACCGCAAACAATAGGGGGTAGTCTGGCGAGTTCGCGGTATAGCTATGACATCGTTAAATGGAAAGAAAAAATCGATGCAAAGGGAAACGTCGAATGGGGTACCGCCGATGAAAACGGGTTTGATGAGCAACACCAATTGAATCTCCGAGCAATCTACGCGCTTGAGAACATCGCAGATGTCGGTGTGTCGCTGCAATACGGATTGCTGAAGGGGACGAATGTGGGAGACGATGATAATGGTAACCATTATGCTGTCTCCGCACACATGAAGAACTCCTTCGCGGATTTCACCCTCTTTTCGCAGTTCTCTTACTACGCGCATAATATTACTGACAAAACCCCTTGGGGCACCGGAGACCTAATTCCAATGGGTGCTTACGATTTCGCATGGCCCATCGCGTCCGAGGGATTAATACCCGCGCTCTCTCTTCGTTACGGCGGGATAGATACCTCGAGCATCTCATGGGTTGACAGTGTCACGCCTTATGTGGAATGGAGCACTATCCTCAAAACGGTGGAAGACTACAACGCCAGTACACTCGTGACAATCGGTGCAAGCTGGACAATCTTCGGGGCACTGTATGTGTACAGTGATGTAGGACTTTCCGATGGCAACTTCTTTGTGGGGAACAAGACAGCTGATGGCGAGAAAGAAGGCTACGGTAATATCTACGATGGTGCCGGTGACTTTGGTGCTAACGGAAATAACGCCTGGAATTTGCGACTTAACCTTAACTTTGGTTATTATTTCTAATCGGTTATGCGACCTTCCACCGTAGGCGCGCTTTGTAAGCGCGCACTTCGTTCCGTGCGCGGTTGAAAAACCGCCAAATCAACTCTAAAAGGAGAATTTTGAAATGCACGAAGAAGGAAAACAACCACAATACATGGAGGAAAGGGAGTACAGGAAGTTGTTTGGTTTAGAGATTTACCTGACACCTGTATTCGTGATTTCCAGTATCGCCATCATCGCCTTTGTCATTGGGTCTCTCGTCTTCCAGGAGGGCGCGACAAAACTCTTTGGAGCCCTCCGCGTCTGGCTCACTACAAACCTCGACTGGCTGTTCATGATCACAACCAACCTTGTCTTTCTCTTTTGTCTGGTTGTGGCGGTCTCGCCACTCGGAAAGGTGCGCCTTGGGGGAGCAGATGCGAAGCCTGAATATTCCTACTTAACTTGGCTTGCCATGATCTTTTCGGCAGGCGTGGGTATCGGACTTTTATTCTTTGGCGTGTTAGAACCGGTTACCTACTTTCAGAGTCCACCGCTCGGAGTAGAAACGGTCTACAACACAGATACGGTCTACACCGCTGAAAATGTTCCCGATGCTTCGGATCCCAAGGTTCAGGCTGCCGGATCTTTGGGAATAGCCGCGACGGTCTTCCATTGGGGACTGCAAGGGTGGGCAATCTACGGAATCGTTGGGCTGGCCCTCGCATTTTTCGCCTACAATCGGGGTTTGCCATTGCTCATCCGATCCGCCTTTTATCCCATATTAGGGGACCGGATATGGGGCTGGCCCGGGCACATCATCGATACCTTCGCCATATTTGCAGGTATCTTTGGACTTGCTACCTCCCTCGGTTTAGGGGTGCAACAGGTAACCGCTGGACTCAATTATCTGTTTGGGATTCCGGCGAACGGCCTCACCATGGTTCTCCTAATTGTATTTATTACAGCAATCGCGATGATTTCGGTGATGACAGGGATTAATGTGGGTATCAAACGTCTCAGCCAGTTCAACATAATTCTCGCATTTGTGTTGCTTTTGGCTGTTATCATCCTCGGTCCAACGCTCTACATTTTCCGCAGCATTTTTACGAGCCTTGGCACCTATGTTATGAAAATTGTGCCACTCAGTAACTGGATCGGGCGCGAGGATACTGGCTTCTTTCACGGGTGGACGACGTTCTACTGGGCGTGGTGGATCGCTTGGGCACCGTTCATCGGCACGTTTATCGCTCGTATTTCAAAAGGACGCACGGTGCGCGAGTTCGTAATCTTCGTGCTGCTTCTACCGACACTGCTGTGTTTACTCTGGTTTAGTGCCTTTGGCGGCACTGCCATCCACCAATTTCTCACTGGAGACACCGGTGTAACCGAGATTGTTGAGGCATATAAACCGGAACTCGCACTCTTCAAAATGTTTGAAGGGCTCCCGTGGACAACGTTACTTTCCTGTATCGGTATGACATTGACAATCATCTTTTTCGTTACCTCGTCGGACTCTGGTTCTCTGATTATTGACATCATTGCGGCGGGTGGGAAAGTTGACGCTCCTATACCACAACGTGTGTTCTGGTGTACTGCAGAAGGTTTAGTCGCTATTGCACTACTACTTGGTGGCGGGTTAAAGTCCCTACAGGCGGCATCCCTCGCGACAGGTTTCCCTTTTGCAATTGTGCTGTTAGGCATGGGAGTCTGTGTCTGGATTGGGCTTAGTCAGGAAGTAAGGGAATCACACTAATACCATTGTATTGCTGGGCGCGCTTTATAAGCGCGCCCTTCCAGGCACTGAAATGAACATCATTACAGCTTAATGGAATCAAAGTATGAACACAACAGAACTCGAATTTGAAAAACCATTCATTGAATTGGAGCGTCATCTTTCCCAACTAAATGCCTTCTCGGAAACGCATCCTGAGTTAGATCTCACGGAGGGTATTGCGGCTCTCAAGGAGAATGCAGACACGCTCACAAAACAGACATTCCAGAATTTGAGTCGCTGGGATAAAGTACGGTTAGCGCGGCATGCACAACGTCCGCAAGCACCCTTCTATATTAACGCACTTTTCGATGAACATGTTGAGCTTCACAGCGATAAACTATACGGCGACGATCGGGCACTCATTGGTGGTTTCGCGTGGTTCGACGGACAACCTCTTGTTTACCTTGCACAACAGAAAGGCACGAACCTCGAAGAGCGACAGGAAATGAATTTCGGTTACACGCATCCGGAGGGCTACCGCAAGGCAAGACGATTGATGCAGTTAGCAGGTAAATTCAACCGACCCTTAATCTGTTTTGTTGATACGCCAGGGGCGCACTTTGATCTTCGTTCCGAAGAATATGGACAGGCAATGGCGATCGCTGAGAACCTCGTTGAGATGATGATGCTGCGTGTTCCGATCCTTGTTGTTATTATCGGCGAAGGTGGAAGTGGTGGTGCTTTGGCAATCGCAGTTGGAAATCGCGTCTTGATGATGGAGTACGCCATCTACTGTGTTGCCCCGCCCGAAGCCTGCAGCGGTATCGTGTGGAAGGATAAAGGCGAACACGCACCTGAGGCAACCGAAGGCTATAAACCGACTGCCCCAGATCTGCTTAAGTTAGAGATCATTGACCAAGTTATCCGTGAACCGCTCGGCGGTGCACACAGAGATGCGGAGGCAGCTGCCCGCAACGTCAAACGTGCAGTCCGTAAGCACCTCACTGAATTGATGCAAATGACCCCTCAACAACTCGTCCAACAAAGATATGAGCGTTATCGGCACATTGGGCTTTATGGCGAAGATGCTGCTTGATAAGCTAATACAGGCAACATGAAAATCCGAACGATTACCACAGGCATTCCGCTACCTTTTTCGCCATACCAACTTCAGCGTGCGGCAAAATTTAACGCCGCCTGTCAAACCTATTTTGAGGCGAACGGTTACGACGTACAAACAACTCGTGTAAGTAGTCAAATCTGGGATGAACCACGGGATGTAGATACAATCCTTGCGTTAGAATCCGATGCACAGGCGTTAGGAATTGAGTTCCTTAACTTGGGAACGATCCTACCGGGAAAACGGCACACGGAAGCTCATATCGCTCGTGTCGCTGATGTGATTGCCCAGAGTGAGATAGTCTTCGCTACCGTTACCCTTACGACGCAGTCTGGACATGTAGCATCGGAGATAGCGGAAAGCACTGCTAAGGTCATTCAGCAGATAGCGCATCGCACCGATGCTGGGTACGGAAACCTGCGTTTTGCTGCGTTGATGAACTGTCCACCAAATACACCCTTTTTCCCAGCAGCATTCTGGGACGACACCAGGACCAACTTCGGTATTGGATGGCAAGCGGCGGATCTTGTGCAACAGGCTTTCACAGATGCCCCTAATTTGGAAATTGCATTGCAAAATCTGAAGACCCTCATGGAAGCTGAAGGGCAGAAGATTGTCGCACTCGCAGAAACCTTTGCGCAGGAGTGGGGCATAAAGTTTATGGGCATAGATGTGTCACCCGCACCAATGGGTGATGAGAGCATCGCTTATGCGATGGAGCAACAACTGCCCGGTCTTTTTGGTGAGCGCGGGACGCTAACAGTTGCCGCTGGTTTGACACAGACACTTCGAACACTCGCCCTACCTTTGTGTGGATATTCAGGGTTAATGCTCCCTGTCCTTGAAGATGTTGGACTGGGAAAACGCAGTGAAGCGGGCTATTTTAACCTCGACAGTCTTCTCCTCTACTCCTCTGTTTGTGGGACAGGTTTGGATACAATTCCTTTACCTGGCGATGTTTCCACGTCTCAACTTGCCGCTATTCTCACTGACGTTGCGTCTCTCTCTATCCGGCTCACGAAGCCGTTATCGGTACGTCTTTTTCCTGTTCCCGGGTGCAGTGCAGGCGACATAACTCACTTTGATTCACCGTATCTGACGAATACCAGAGTGATGCAAGTATAATTGAGAAATCTTTCATAAGATTGAGGTTGATTGTGAACTTTTTCCCTTGCCAATTGTCACAAGTTTTGATATGATTATGCGAATGTAATTTAACGAGCGTTGTCTACCTAATTGATATGCATCGGAGGCACTCATAATGTATATGCGACATTGGTTACAGAGCCCTTCAAGCTTAACGCACGGCAACATCATTAAACGCGAGATCTTTAGTAAAAGGACAGAAAACTCTACAGATACAGAGGGCGCAATTCTAAGGTACGTTGATAGCTTCTCTCGATGTTACCTCGAACCGAGGATCGCTTCAGTCCCCACGGCATTGGACGATCGGCAGCTTATTTTTTATATCGTTGATGGTTCTGGCATATTTGAAGCGGGAGACTTGAAACAGCAGGTTGAGGAAGGGGACGCGATCCTTGTGCCACCCGGACTTACCCACATCTTGGAGAATCCAGAGGGCGCACCATTGGAATTTCTGATGTTGGAAGAGGTGCTGCCAGATGGCATCGAGGCACCCCGGAAGGATCCCCTCATAAGAAACTACCGCGAACGTCCGTTAGGACAGGGGCATTGGACGCATCTCGTACATCCGATTTTCAGTCCGGATGATGGCTTGGTGACGCTGCATTCAGTACTCGTGGTGCGGATTGAAGCGATGCAAACACCTGATACACACGGCCACGGTCCCGACATGGACGAAGTCTGGTATATGCTCGAAGGCAACGGCATCCACGTTGTTAGCAGGAATGTTTATCGGCAGATGCCGGGTGATGCTGTTTCTGTGGCTTCGTCAAATCCAGGGCATAGCCTCATCAATGACACAAATGAACCGCTCATAACCTTCTACTTTGCGCGCTACGAACGGTAAAAGATCTTCATCAGGATTGAATAGGATCGGGTGTTTATTTTACTTGTAAGAATTTTCTCTTAAACTTGCCGCACCTATTAGGTAGGCTGGCAGTTCCAGTCGATTGGAAAATATAGTCATGACCGACAAACCGCATGTCCTTTTGATTTCGACAGATCATTGGCCCAACTCGTTATTAGGAGTCAACGGGCATCCTGCCATCCAAACACCGACGCTGGACACGCTCGCTCGTGCCGGCACTCGCTTCACGCGAGGTTACAGTGAATGTCCTGTCTGTGTTCCAGCGCGAAAAACGTTGATGACTGGAACGACAACGCGAACCCACAAGGATCGGGTTTTCAACGATCAACAGGGATTAAATGGACTTCCAACGATCGCACAGACCTTTCGAGATGCGGGGTATCAAGCCTACGCTGTCGGTAAGTTACATATCCATCCGCAACGTAGCCGCATCGGTTTCGACGATGTGTTACTCGGTGAGGAAGGCAGACTGCAGCACGGCGTGGTTGACGACTATGAGCTTTTTCTCGGCGACAGGGGTTATGCAGGTCAACAGTTCGCACACGGAATGTGTAACAACGATTATCTCAACCGACCTTGGCATCTCCCTGAAGACTGTCATGTCACAAACTGGAGCACACAGCAAATGGTGCGGATGATTAAACGCCGCGATCCAACACGTCCGGGGTTCTGGTACCTCGCCTATTGCCATCCACATCCGCCCCTGGCACCACTCCAGTGCTACATGGACATATATCGCGATATTGATGTGGACATGCCCTATTGTGGCGAATGGGCGAAGCAAAACGAGCAGCTACCGTTACCCCTAAAGGCGCGACAGAAACAGGACGAGCATTTTACAGAAGATCAGATTCGTTCAGCACGCCAAGCGTTTTATGCCCTCTGCACACATATCGACCATCAATTACGCGTCGTTATTGGCACTTTACGGGAGGAAGGGCTACTGAACAATACGATTCTGTTGTTTACCTCCGACCACGGCGACATGCTCGGAAATCATCAAATGTGGGCGAAACGGCTCTATTATGAGGATTCCGCCAACGTTCCTATGCTTCTCGTCGGCACCGCAGGCGATGAACGGGTAGGACATCACAGAGTGGATGGCCGTCTCGTCGGATGGCAGGATGTAATGCCTACACTTCTCCACCTCGCAGGAATTGATATTCCAGATACCGTGGATGGGATACCGATGGTAGGTGACGAAAAGCGCGATTGGTTGTACGGCGAAATCGGTAATGGCGGCAGTGCGACCCGGATGATTCATGACGGACGCTTCAAGCTTATTTACTACGCCACCGGAAATTACCGTCAACTCTTCGATCTGGAAGAAGATCCGAGGGAATTGAACGACCTCGCCGATGCGTCGGCGCATGCTGAGATACTTGAACGACTGACAAACCATCTAATGGGTGAACTCTACGGCGGTGATGAAGACTGGGTACAAGATGGTAAACTTGTCGGCTTGCCTGACCAAGCGTATCGTCCGTCTTCCAACCGCGCCTTATCAGGTCAACGCGGACTTCACTGGCCACCTCCCCCGTCCGCCGGGCGTTAGAGAAAACTGTTTGAAAATCTTGACAAAATTTTAGAAATTAACTATATTAACTAACCTATTGAAAATCTCTTTGTTAGGGCATAATTCGTAAATCCGTATTAACACCTAATGCAAGCAATTAAGAAAGGAAAATAAATGTTAGCAGAAATCCGTCAAAGAGAAGGGGTCATTGTTATTCGACCCACCGGCCGCATGATTGGTGCGGCAAACGCTGAAATTAGAGAACAGATTAATGAGGAATTGGAGGAGCATTTTGACTCCCCAAAGGTTATCTTTAACCTCGAGAATGTTACCCGTATGGACAGTAGCGGACTCGGCACGTTGGTATCTGTGAACGTGACGGTCTCCCGAAAAGGCGGACGGACGGCTCTCGTCAACGCAGGCGCGCATATCCGCAACCTTCTCATCCTCGGACGCTTAATGAGCGTATTTGAGAACTACAATAGCGAAGAAGAGGGAATCCTCGCCCTAACCTCTGAGGAGAGCTAATCAACCGGGTAAGGTATCCGTTTCGTTCCTCCTTTAAGCATTATAGCCATAATTAAAAAACCGTATGGCTCTGACAAACGGGGTGATTAGCCCCTTCGCTACTTAGGAAAATTTCTGAGAGGAACCCAGATACGAAGAAGGAGATTTATGGCAAATCAGAATCTTCCGACGTTTACTGTCAACGCTGGTTTTCACAATCGGGATGGGTGTCCTGTTAGCGTTAACGTTAACCATCCCGGCGTGAGCCAACTCCACGATCATGCCGTTACCTTAACAGACACCGCATCTGGTGACATCATTTCAGCACAGTGCTACGCTGACGAGGGTGGTGCTACTACCTTAACTTGGATACTTGATGGACTTGCCGCAGGTGAATCGCGGACCTATACCCTATCGGAGGGAAGTGTTGCTGGCGAGACAGGCGTTCAGTTAAAAGAAGAAGCCGAAACGATAACCGTAACACTCAATGACCGGCATTTTACAACATTTCGCTACGCAAAAGCGCAGTTTCGCCCGTATTTTTTTCCGGTTCTCGGTCCGAATGGACGCGAAGTAACACGCGGTGAAACAAGCGACATCTCAAAGGACCACGTCCATCACCGTTCCCTCTACGTCGCCTACGGCGAAGTCAATGATGTTGACTTATGGGGTGAAGGAAGTAATTCTGGCAGGGTTGTGCCTCAAGGCTTCACACAAAAACAGGGTGGGGCTGTCGTCGGTAGACTTTATACGCAAAATAGTTGGCAGACACAGGCAGGAGAGGCTTTGATGGCGGACGTGCAGAATTTCCGCATCTACAACCTACCTGAAGATGCCGCACTTCTTGATCTCGATCTCAGTTTTATCGCTTCCGTGGGGGATGTACATTTTGGAGATACCAAGGAGGGCGGTATTATCTCAATTCGGGTGCATCCGTCGATGAACGCTTCAGATGGTGGGAAGATAGAGAACGCTTTTGGTGGTCTCAATGAGGCAGAAACCTGGGGTAAGCGTGCTAACTGGTGCGATTATTCTGGTGTTGTTGATGGAACGCCTGTTGGTATTGCTGTGTTCGATCATATCGTCAACCCACGCTATCCGACGTATTGGCATGTGCGCAATTACGGGCTAATGGGAAGCAATATATTCGGAGGTAGCTCTTTTGAAAGAGATCCTTCTAAAGATGGTTCCTATACACTCAAACAAGGTGAAGAGATGCACTTCCGGTTCCGTGTCCTTATCCATGCTGGCGATGCAAACGTTGGAAAGGTAGCACAGAAATACCACGATTTCATCAACCCACCCGTCGTTGAGGTGTCCTAAGCGCGAAATTATACCAAATTGGCTATCGGCAGTCGGCAGTCAGCAGTCAGCAAAGAGGTTTCTAATTACCGTCAATTTCCTGTTTGATTTGAGGGTTTCAGAAAACCGAAAGGATGTCCACTGAAAGCCGACGGTTATTCCCGTTGACGGCTATTCCGATAACATTGACTTGGTATTATACTAAGGAGATTTATAAATGCCGATTCCCACTATTCATGTCGGATGTACCCATTTCGCGCACGGTCGCCTACAAGCGCAAATCAATTCAAAAGGGCTTAACCCCGTTGCCTGTGTAGATATTAACCTCCCCGAAGCTCGCAAAGCTATAGCAAGTTTAGAAGGGGATGTCCCAGACTCTCTCGCCGATCGCATCTACACGACAATAACCGAGGCAAAAGAGAAACACGACGCGCAGGCATGTCTTATCTATGCTTCAACGACCGTTCACGCCAAATTAATTGTTGAAAGCCTGAATCTCGGCATGCATACCCTCTGTGTCAAACCAATCGCAACGACACAAGCAGAATTCCACGACATTATACGCGCACACAAGGCGAACCCTGGCTTGATGCTCGTCCAAGGGCAGAATAAACGGTGGAACCCAGCCGCCGCGAAAATGCGGGCATGGCTCCGAGAAGAGGGTGGCATCGGCGAAATGTTAGCAGGGGAGTGTCGATTCTGGATCCGACAAAATCTGTACACTGGACCCGATTCCCGACAACCCGATGCCTATGTTGATGGGCTTTTCTTCCATGCAGGCTGCAGCCATCAACTTGACCAGCTTGTTGCCGCGAAGGGACTTCCGAAGTCCGTTACCGCGCATGTCCATAATAGGCGAGACCCAGAACTTGGGCAAATTGAAGCTTGGGGAACTGCTGGTGGCAACGCGCTTATGGAGTACGCCAACGGCGCGCCTTTCTCCTATGCAGGAACGCGGGCAGGGCATACCGGTGCCTTCGGCTGGAGCGGACACTGGACCTTCCACGGCGAGGATGGAGATCTCCGACGAGATACTGGACACTTACAACTCTTCCAACTCGGCAAAACCATTGAAGATGTATCCCTGCAAGATTTGCACGCCGGTCTAATAGAAGACGACCGCCTCCAGTTTGATGCCTTTGCGCAGGCGATTGCCAATGGAACGGATCGGGACTGGATGCAGGACACAACGCTCGGTACATGGGTACTCATGGAAGCATGCAACGAGTCGGCTCGAACGCACGAAAGAGTTGATGTTGAAGCGTTCGCCAAGAAGATGCTCACTTAATGAAAAGAAGGAAAATTAAAAAAATGCAATCCCCACACGGTATTACTGCTTCGGCGTTTCGTCCCTCTGTGATGGGAAGAAACGGCATGGTTACATCTGGACACGTCCTTGCCTCGCAAGCTGGCATTCAGACAATGATGGCGGGTGGCAACGCTGTTGATGCAGCCATTGCGACTGCTGCTGCGCTCGGTGTTGTTGAACCTGCTGGCTCTGGAGTCGGCGGTGACGGTTTTATTCTCATTTATTGGGCAGAGACCGGACAGGTCGCCGCTGTAAATGCAACTGGACCGGCACCGCGTGCCGCAACTCGTGAAACCTATCTCAAAGACGGTGGGATTCCTATGAAAGGCATGCGGAGTGTTTCAGTGCCAGGGCTCGCTGATGGATGGCTGCTGGCGCATGGAAAGTACGGAGCACTCAAGTTAGAAGAGGTTTTCGCACCAGCAATTTCGCTCTGCGAGGAAGGGTTTCCGGTGAGTCATAGACTTGCCGGTGGGCTTAAAGGCGAAAACGCTCGTTTTGCTGCCGAACCGGATTCGCGCACTATCTTCACAAACGATGGCAAACCGATCGCCGCAGGTCAACTCCTTGCGAACCCCAATCTCGGGACCACGCTCCAAAAGATCGCAAAACACGGCAGAGACGTGCTCTATAAAGGCGAGCTCGCTGAGGCTATCGGTGAATTCAGCCGTGCTTATGATGGACTCTTGACAGCCGAGGATCTCGCGAACTACCACGCACACTGGGCTGAGCCGATACATGTCAACTACCGTGGATATGAAGTATACGAGATGCCCCCCAATTCAAGTGGTCATATCTTGCTTCAAGAATTGAACATGGTTGAGTTGTTTGATTTACAAGCCTTAGGGTGCAATACCGCCGAAAGTGTCCATCTGATGGTTGAGGCGAAAAAACTCGCTTTCGCTGATCGGGAACAATATATGGCGGATCCAGAGTGGGTGGATGTTCCGATAGACGGGATGTTATCTAAATCCTACGCCGCTGAACGAGCGGAACGTATCGACTTAGATAAGGCGGCTTTTGATGTTCCAGCAGGTGGTCCAGAGGCGCACGAAGATACAACCTGTTTTTGCACCGCGGACCGAGCCGGAAATCTCGTTTGTATCCTGCAGAGTATCCAATCGGGGTTCGGTTCCAGTCTTATCGCAGGCGACACGGGTATCCTCTTGAACAATCGCATGACCTATTGGCATTTGGAAGACGGACACCCCAACTGCCTGATGCCCGGCAAACGTGTCCGCCACACCATGAACCCTGTCATTGTTACAAAGGACGGTCAACCGTTCTTAGCATGTGGCACCCCTGGAGCAGATACACAGGTCCAAACGAATCTACAACTCGTTACCCATATGCTTGATTTCGGAATGACACCACAGGAGGCGGTCTCTGCACCGCGCTGGCGGAGTTTACAGAACCCGATGGAATCCACTATTCCGCACGTCTGCTCCAATGACCTCCAGTTAGAAAATCGGTTCCCCTCGGATACCAAGGATGGATTAGGAGAAAGGGGACATGAACTCCAAATTGTTGGTGATTGGGGTGGTCCAGGGAGTGCTCAGGCTATCATGGTGCATCCTGAATCGGGCGCACTCATCGGAGGTTCCGATCCAAGAACAGACGGGTACGCTGTCACTTTTTAGGATGCATGTTGCTTGATTTCTTTCGGAAAATTGGATATACTATATGTCGTTGATTCTCGTAGTGCGTGGTGAAAAAAGCTTTCATCCACTGCCACAATATCATTATTGGGTTAAAGTCCTCGGAGGCTAATTATGAATAGCCGCGCTATAAGAGTCTTTACATACTCGGTTCTTGTAATAACATTTTGGCTTGCAGCATCAACGATTTGGGGCATTGATACTGTCCTTTTTGAAGAAGACTTCGAGGATGTGCCCCTCGAATCGAGTATAGCCGAACAGCTTAAAGACAAAAGAGTTTGGTCAGGTACCCCACCTGACGGTTGGGAAATCACGAACGAAAATCCCGAAGACCTCGGTATGCCTGAATGGCGAACATGGGCAATTGTTGACCTTGAGTGGTGGACAGCAACAGCGGAAGACCAGCGTCGTAGTGAGTTCACAGGGAAACATAATGACGGCAAAGGGATAGGCACAGGAGCAGTTTCTGACCCTGATGAGTGGGACGATTGGGAATTAAATGGCAACCCGGACGCTCTGAGTCGTTGGAATGGACACTTAATTACCCCACCCATTAAAATCAAGGGTGCAGCAGAAAAATCGCTCGTCTTAACATTGGATTCGAGTTGGCGCCCTGAAGATACCCAAGATGGTGAGATAACAGTAAGCTTCGACGGCGGTAAGGAAGAACAGATCCTACTCTTCGAGAGCGTTGGTATTGACGCAGGCGCGCATACCCTCGTTACGATTCCTACCCTTAAGGAAAAGGAAGAAAAAGTAAACGACGGAGAACAGATAAACGAAACGTTAGAAATTCCGATCGGCAATCCCGCGAATGCCGCTGAGATGATTATTAGTTTCGGTGTCATTGACGCACAGAATGATTGGTGGTGGGCGATAGATAATATAAAGCTCATAAGCACTGCATTTGATGTAGAACCCAGAGATAAATTAACAGTGAAATGGGCGGAAATAAAAATCTTACAATAGACCTTCTTTGCTAAATTTGAGCGACTCAGCACCGCTTACAATTTACAATTCGGCAAAGATGGCCCTAAAAAGAGTAATGCACTTCTGTCAAGTGCATTACTCTTTTATGCCTTATTGACTTTCAGGAGAAAAAGTCATGAAAATTTTAGTCACCGGTGGCACAGGTCGTATTGGGTCCAACCTTGTCAAAAAATTACTGGAAAAAGGACACGATATCCGCAGTTTTGTCTATCCGGGGGATGCCAATCGTGTCGGACGATGGGACGGTACGGAACGCGTAGAGACCGTCTTTGGCGACCTACGGGAATATGAAGATGTCAAAAAAGCCGTTGAGGGGGTAGATGCCATCTACCATATCGCTGCAGCATTCGGCGGTCCTTTTGATAACCGTCAGTACTTGGCAATCAACGGGATGGGAACGCTCAATATTTTAGAGGGCATTCGTGAATGCAATCCGAACATTCATCGCCTTGTCTATGCCTGTACCGAAGCGATTTATTGGGAACTCACTGAAAAAGGTAGGCTTTTCAATGAACTAATTACCGAAGACATGGTTGCCAAATACCATCACATGCCCTACTTCCTTACCAAATGGATTGGCGAAGAATTATGCATGACATATCATCACCAATATGGCGTGCCTTCAACAGTCTTCCGTTTCACAACCGTCATTGAACCGAGCGAATATCTCAACGAAGATGGTTTACCCAAGCAATTCGTCTTTAGTAATATCTATAACCGATACAAGAATTATAAAGGCGATGATCCTGCTGAGTTAAAGACAGCGGATGCCGTCAAACGCCTCTGGGACGGGCAGGAGAAATTCATACTCAAACGTAATCTTGACGGACGTCCCTACAAGGAGCATTTCACTGATGTACGGGATATTGTACAAGGGTTGGTTTTAGGGATCGAAAAGGATGCGGCTGTCGGTGAAGAATTCACGCTCGGTGGAAATGGCATCTTCAAATATGAAGAGGTTATCCCATACCTATGTGAACGTTACCAGATGGATTATGTGGATGTGAAACTCCCGCAACCTCTCTATTTTGAGTTTGATTTAAGCAAAATCAAAACGCTATTGGACTATGAACCACAACACGATTTAGCGAGTATTCTTGATGCTGCTGAAGCGATGCACCGTGGTGAAGATGTGGGCATCATTCCGACAGGCATCCGGTGGAGTTAACACCTTTTCAGCGATTCTTGTGTAGGAACGATATCTGAATCGCTATTCATGGCTCTGCAGATTTTCCTTGATGTCTTGTAAATAATAGGTTAAACTTAAATTACTTAGAAGTTAGGTACATCAATTTCCTGTCAATATGCTTTGTAAACGCGACGGTTGGACCTAATTAAAACTGAGGTTCAGGGATTCATTTATCGTGAAAACATCTTTTAGGATGTCGGCGTGCTACTCACTTTTCCTGTTCGCTTTTGCCTTCTTGGTGTTCAGTTGCACCAAAACTACGGTTGCACCGACTCGGCAGGTTTCGTCAAGCACCAAACACCTCGACCGGTATATCAACGCCGTACTTAAGAGGGAAAGTATCCAACCCTCAAGGATGTCGGAAGATGCAGAGTTTTTGCGCCGGGTTCATCTCGATCTGACCGGAAAAATCCCAACTCCCGAAGAGGTCTTGAATTTTCTCAAAGACGGTTCTTCAAACAAACGCCAGAAAAAGATTGAGCTGTTGTTGGATAGTGATGTCTACCTTGACTACTGGAGCGGGTTATGGGTGAACTGGTTAATAGGGAGGCGCGAAGATGGCGATGATAGACGCATTGGGTTAACGTTTTGGGTGCGGGATGCATTGACGAAAAACATGCCGTATAATCAGTTCGTTCAGGAACTCATCGCGGCTGATGGTGAATTACGCGACAACGGCGCAGGAAACTATATCATGCGTTACGAACGTTCGCCGGTCTTCCTGACTTCACATACCTCGCGTCTTTTCTTGGGACTCCCTATGCAGTGTGCAGAATGCCACGATCATAAAACAGAAGTGTGGAGCCAAGAAGATTTCTACGGCGTCGCCGCTTTTTTTGCTGGTATTGATAGCCAGCGGAAGGGGGACATCGAGACGATGGATATGGCAGGTAATGAGAGAAAGATGGACAATTTTCTCATTACTAACAAGCCAGAAAATTCGATTTGGGTAGAAAGACTTGAAAAACAGGTTCGTCCACGCTTCTTAGGTGGGACAGAATACAAAGGTTCACTCCTCAAAAAGCGAGAAGCACTCGCACAGTGGATGACTGATAAATCAAACCCCTATTTTAGTCAAGCAATCGTGAATCGTATCTGGAAACGCTTTATGGGGCGTGCTTTTGTCGAACCGGTTGATGGATTCGGAGAAGAAAACCAATCCACCAATCCTGAACTTTTGAAGTCGCTCGCAAAGGATTTCGTCATTTACAACTACGACTTACAACACTTGATGCGGACTATCCTGAATTCAGAGGCGTATCAGCGTACATCGCAAACGAATGAGAGTAACAAAGACGATCAACTCTATTATTCACACGCGTATGTGAAACCCTTAAGTGCTGAGCAGTTCTTCTATTCCGTGCTGCAAGCCACTGGTTTTGAAAGGCTTCAACAGGTCAGAATGAAAGGTAGCAAGAAGCAGGGAGGTGAAGATAGGAAGGGTATGCTGCGTCAGCTTGAACGGATGAAACGCGAGCATCTCAAAAAGTTTCTCTTTTTACTGGATAACGGTGAGATGGAAGAAATTGAGGCATTCAATGGAACCGTCCCACAAGCACTCATGATGATTAATGGAAATATGGTGAATGATAGTGCGAGTCATGAAGCACGCGGCGGTTTTGTAAATTATGTACTCGAAAAATGGCGCGGACCGATTGAGCGCGTGGAATATATATATCTCAATATCCTATCTCGGTTGCCAACTGCTAAAGAAAAAACCTATTTCCGACGCTATTTAGAACGGAGTCTCTATCGAAACAAAGACTTGGCTTACGAAGATCTCTATTGGGTCTTACTCAATTCAGCTGAGTTTTCGCTTAATCATTAGTTTGCACAGGCTAACAGATTGGGGATATAACAACTTGCACAGCCTAACAGGCTATGCTACAACGGATACACGTAAGATGAGTCAAGATGAGCTTAAATCGTTTTACCGTCGTAACTTGCCTCATATACAGACACCGGGGGCAACTTTCTTTGTGACATTCCAGCTTGCAGGGTCTATACCGCAGCATGTATTAGCGCAATGGAGAATGGAAAAATTACAATTTGACAGAGAAAAATCAAGACTTCTCAAGTTGCAAAATGACTCCGGGCCCACTTCAACGCAACATAGACATTTTGAGAAAAAGAATAAACATCTGGAATGGAGACGGCAATGGTTCCGAAAATTTGAAAAAACTCTTGATGAAGCACAAAGTGGACCTACATGGCTCAAAGTCGGTCGAATTGCTAAAGAAATAGCAGATAGTCTGCATTACCGAGATGGAAAAGTGTATTGCTTAGATGCCTATTGCATCATGTCAAATCATGTCCATGTTGTATTTACACCACTTCCAATACAATCTTCGGACGTAGCGCAAACTGTGAGTTTGCATGCCAATGATAATGATACACAAACTAAAAGTTTGTGCTACAATACACTTTCCTCTATTATGCAGTCCCTTAAAGGGTACACGGCTCACAAAGCGAATCGTCTATGAGGGCGGACGGGGGCATTCTGGCAGCAAGAAAGTTATGATCACGTTGTTCGGGACGCAAACGAATGGCAACGGATCGTCACTTATGTTCTTAATAACCCTGTAAAAGCGGGTTTAGTGGACAGATGGGAAAAGTGGCAGTGGAGTTATTGCCGATGTAGCATAGACTGTTAGTCTGTGCAAACTATACGCTAAACTGACACGGCGAACTAACCGGCATTTAACATTCGTAGCATAGACTGTTAGTCTGTGCCACGTGTAAGGAGGAAGTAGCAGAGGATTTACTACAGCAGATTAAAGCGAACTCCTCTTCTTTTTTCGAGAAACTTGTTATTGATCTTCTTGTTAAAATGGGATACGGTGGTTCAAGAGAAGATGCCCAAACTGTGGGACGTAGTGGCGATGGGCGTTTCCACCGTGGAAACTTATGAAATCAAACGAGTCGATTCCGATTATTTTATTGAAGACGTTGGGTAATATTTGGGTTGGGAGTAGGTAGAATGGGAAAACCATAAACTAACGGGTTATATATGCACAGCCTAACAGGCTATGCTACATGAAATACAATTAAAAGGAGAATTCTATTATGAACAGACGTAACCTGTTCATTGCTATTTGTACAATTACCCTTGGCATTGCTGCGCTTGCGATGTCGCAAACCTATTTTGAGGATAATTTCGATGATCCGAAAGAATCTGAAAAGAAATGGGTCGCCCTCTTTGGGGAATGGGAATTCAAGGCTGATGAATACCATCAACTCCAAAATACCCCTAACTGCATGAGTGTCGTTGCTGATGAATTTTGGGATGACGAATGGAATGATTACACTTTTGAGATGAGAGGGAGTAAAATCAGTGGTGCCGAAGGCTTCCTGATTATGTTCCGGTGCCAAGGTTTGATGCAAGCTCGCGGACAGGCTCTTGAGGATCCTCCGCCACGTATGGAGAAGCTCAAACCCTCATTGGAGTACTGGTGGAATCTCGGTGGCTGGGGAAACTCGCGCTCGCAGGTTGAGTCCTGGGGTGGCAAAGCCGGTGCCAATAGTGCTCACACTATTGATGAGAAGGATTGGTATAACATCAAGATTGTCAATACATCTGATAGTTACACGGTCATCCTCAACGATGAAGAAGTCGCAGAGGTGGATGATGATACCGAAGGTGGTGTCGGGAGAATCGGCTTAGCTACATGGAGCACGGTTGCTAAGTATGACGATGTCGTCGTTTACGGACCCGATGGTCCCTCGTTACCAGTTGATGCGAGGAGCAAACTCGCGACGACTTGGGCACATCTTAAATCCGTGAAGTAGTTTTTGAACACCATATATGAATTAGAGCGCGAGGTCTTGATGCCTCGCGTTCACTTTATTAAGGTAGCTTTAGGTTTTTTATAGCGGATTTTTGGAAACCTGAAAGTTTCACGAAAAGTATGCAAAGCCATCCTCAGACCGAACTCTCCATGCCCACCTACCATACGACCATCTCAACACCACATGGACGGATAGGTGAACTCAGGCTAAGTTCTGACAATAGAAAACTTGAAACGCCAGTGCTATACCCTGTCATTAATTTCTTGACGGGTACAAGTACACGCGGGGGTGGTGTCTGGAAATATATTCTAAAGATTCTGATGCAGCGACAGATACCTATGCTGTCTCAGATATTACATTTTCTCGATTTCCCGCTCACTGGACGGTACCTTGACAATTGGCGTGGAAAGTCAATGCGCGAGCATTACCGTGAACAGAATGGTGTGTACGAAGGCACACTCTTCTTAGATTCCGGTGGCTTCAAACTTCTCTACAATACAGGTCTGGATCTGGAAGAATTTGGAATTCACAAGGAAACAGAGGCGGAGGACATCCTCAATCTGCAATTAGGTTTTGAGGGCGATATAGTCGCCTCTTTGGATTACCCGCTTCCACCCAACTTAGCACGTCCGGAAGCTGAAGCACGGATGAAACAGAGTCTCGCAAACGCGGTCCAGGTGGCAGAACGTTTGGCAACAAACACAAGCGAGATGCGTACGGTGCCTTATCTGTACACCTGCTGTCATGGGCAATCTGGAGAGGACACCTCGGATTATGTGACCCAACTCTTTGCCCAAATGGGTGGCATATTACCCTCATTTGGGTTGGCTGTCGGATCACTTGTGCCTTTACGTGGTAGAGACGATTCGGAAGTGATGGCGCTGGTTAACGGTGTCGTCCAAGCAATCCCAGATAATCGGCGGGATACGACACCTATTCACGCTTTCGGTGTTTCAGGCGTTCTCACGCCACTCCTCGCTTATATCGGTGTTGACACATTTGACAGTTCTGGCTATATTCATACATCTCGGAGTCTCACATATTCTCAACCGCACACCCAAAAGAAACTTAGAATCATGGAGATGGATGAGAGGGACTGCAATTGTTACATCTGTGAAGCATACCCGCTCCAAGAAATTCAGCAGGCGTTCATGGATAAACAGAGTTATAGAGCCACCTCCACAGGCAAGTTTAAGAGCGAGTACTATGCGGCTATTGGGCTTCATAACTTCCAGACGGAAGCCGATATTCTCGATGAAATGCGTACCGCAATTGCGGCAGACGATGCGCTTGAAGGTTTAGTCCGACACCTTGCTAAATACCAGAACTTCCGAGGGTTGCGGCGTGCAACAGCATGGCTTTCCGAAAACGATAGGACGCTCGCAGTCCGATTGGCTCGAACGTTAGTTCAGATGCCCACACCTACGAAAACGAAGCACACACAGCAGACCTTGAATCAGTTAGAACTCTTTCCGTCTGATTACAAGAAAGCTGAGAACAAAATCCAAACTGTCCAAGGAGATAAAGAGTCTCAAACGGTCTCGCTGGCATATACCCCTGATGACTTTCGAGTTCCTTGTGATTATAAACCGCCTGATGGAAAAGAAATTCTCCTTGCGATTCCGTGTGCTGGAAAGAAACCGTACTCACTGTCACGTACGCACACGATGATCACAAACAGACTTCAAACTGCTTTCGGGGAAGGACAGGAGCGTATCCACAAAATAACGCTCTCTGGACTTTACGGTCCCGTTCCTGAAGAATTTGAGACAGAGGACGCTGTCATCCGCTACGATTTTCAGCTCTCCCATAAGAACACCGCCCAAATTGAACAGTGTGCAACGCGTTTGGTTGATTACCTACAAAAATATAGCGATAGTTATACACTTAAAATAGGATACGCGACAAGCAGAGCATATAGGGCGGTCTTTGAACTCGCAGAGAAGCGTTTTCCAACGTTCATATTGTTGCCGAAAGAACTTAGACAGAAACGCTTAGCCGAATTCTTCAGGCATACGAACTTAGATGCTTTGGTTGAGGTAATACAAGACAAATTATAGGAACTGACAACAGATGCTAAACTATTTTTTACCCCCGCAAATTGAATTTGGCGACGGGGCAATCCAAAACTTAGGCGAGCATGTCAAGACGTTTGATGGCAAAAAACCGTTTTTAGTGAGCGATACTGGCGTTATCAATGCTGGTATCCTTGCAAAAGCGGCAGATGCCTTGGCGGCAAGTGGCTTGTCGTCCGCTACGTATTCGGATATCGAACCGAATCCCACGGACATCAGTGTTACACAGGGTGTAGAAGTTTACAAAGCTGAGGCGTGTGATGTCGTCATCGCTGTCGGAGGCGGAAGTGTGATGGATGCCGCCAAAGCTATCCGTCTCTTGGCGACCCATGAACCACCCGCTGGCGAGGTTTCCAACCTCGCTCCATATTATGCTGATGTTGGTGGCGTCGAGCGAATCCGAGGCGATATGCCACCGCTGATATGTGTACCAACGACTGCCGGTACCGGCAGTGAGGTGTCACAAGGCTCAATCATAACGGATACATCTCTACAGACAACCGATCGATGGCGGAAGCGTGCAATCGTTACACCCTTCAACATGGCGAACATAGCACTCCTTGATCCGGGAATAACCCTTGGCATGCCATCTGCCCTTACTGCCGCGACAGGTATGGATGCCATCACACACGGTATCGAGGCGTATGTGGCGACGAAGTACCACCCTATTGCTGAGGGGGTTGCATTGCAGGCACTCAGAATGTTGAGCGCGAATATCCAACAGGTCTATCACAATGGTGAGGATGTAACCGCACGGGGGGAAATGCTTTTCGGATCATGCATGGCAGCATTTTCATTCCAGAAGGGGCTCGGCGCGGTCCATTCGCTGGCGCATCAACTCTCTACAGATGCCCCCATTCCCCATGGTGTAGCGAACGCGATTCTTCTCCCTCCTGTTATGGAATTTAACTTTTCTCATGCAAACGAGAAATATGCAGAAGTCGCGCGTGCTTTAGGTATAGACACCAGGGACATGGAGATCGACGAAGCAGGGTATGCGGCTATTGATAAAATCAGGGCATTCAACGCTGAGCTGAAGATGCCCGCAGGACTTGGAGATGCTGGTTTAGACCGGGGAAAGATTCCAAAACTCGGCGCGGATGCAATGCTTGATCACTGCCACAAATTCAATCCGAGGGTGTGTACGGAAGAGGATATGGTGGCTTTGTTTGAAGCGGCGTTCTAAGGAATGTCAACAGGCACAATCCAACCCTTTGTCAATGCCGGTTTATATGCGTTATCGCGCAAATAATCCGAGGTTTGCCACAAACAGAGATGTTTACCGTCAGGCATCCAGACAACAGAGGTCAGTTTCATCGGTGTACGGGCGATAGGGAATTTTTTATCGTTCTCAAGGTCATAGACCCAGACCTTCCAGCGGATGCCTCCGCAGTCTTCACGTTCCATATATGCTAACTGTTTACCTGTTGGCGACCACACTGGTGATGTATGTTTCAAAATCTGACTCTGCGTCAAGGTAGACACCGTCTCCGATAGGTGCAGCTGCTTATCGAGCAGTTGCCCCGGACGGTTACTGCCGGACAAGACATAAGCCAGCCGGGTTCCATCTTCCGACCAGTTCAGTTGATGAACCTCTTGATGCTGCGTCTGGATCCCTTTTATGCGTCGCCCTTCTATGTCTTGAATGCGGATACCAACATATTTTGAACTATTTACACCGAAAGCGATACGGGTACCATCGGGTGACCAAGATGGCGCAGATAGATAGGTGTAGGAACGCCGCGGACGTTCAATGGGTACACGGGCAATGGCACCTAAACCGCTACCATCACTATTGATTCGGTAGACGACATCCAGTCTCTCAGTTTGAGAAAAGTCGCGTCTTCTAAACACCAAACGGTTAGAGGTCGGTGAAAAGGCAGGTCCATCGCCACGAACTAACTGTTTGATCCGTCCGAATTTCCAATCGACTGTGTAAATAAAGCGTTCACCATTTTCGTCAACCTCAAATGCAACAAGCCTACTATCAAGCGACCAGGAGACATACGGATTGTAGAAATGTCCGGTGTAAAACTTTCGCGCCCGTTCCCCCTTCCGATCCATAATCCACAGCTCATTCGCACGCCAATATCTGCCACCCAAATCTTCTCTTTTCAAAAATGCGATGAACTCCCCGTCCGGACTCCAGCGCGGAAACTCGGCACCTTCAATCAATTGCACCCTATATGGATCCGTAATTGAGTGATCTTCCGTACGACAAAAAGTCGTATTGAACATGATACCGTCTATCTCTTTGAACTCACCGAAGGCAAACTTGTTCATCCACCCTCGTACACCGTTCGGGAGTTCAACTTCATACCATCCGTCTGAAACTCTTACAATCGGCAAACGCACGCCATCGTTGAGTTGTAACAACACGGATGTCCCTTCGCTGGTGGCGGTTGTAACCCCGTCTTTTTTTGTATAAACCGGTGCCGCATCATGGGTCACAGTCCCTTGTCGTCGAGTATCCTCTTCACGGATGTTTTCTGTTGCGTTTGTAAAGGCATAGACATTGCCATCACCAGATGCGGCATAGAGAATGCCTTCGGAGATTGCGGGGGCAGCGTCCACAAAACCACCGAGTTGATATGTCCAAGTTTCAGTCTTGGACGCTACATCAAACGCGTGGAGTTGTCCATCACGGGCACCAATATAGACGATGCCATTCGCTGTCACAGGATAACTCTCGCTTCCGCCTGTGTAACTTCGCCACAAGTCGGCGTTGTGTTCTGGAAAAATAGGGCGGAACACCCCATTTGCGCATCCGTATTCGATACCGTGGATGCGAATTTTCCGTTCACGCATTGCTTCGAGAGTGCCTGTACTCGCATTCAGCAGATAGATTTTTGAAGGGAACGCACCGATGTACACCCTATTGTCCGAAACGATCAGCGGCGCGTCCATCCAACTTTTCGACTTGAACTCCCACAGTTTTTCACCTGTTTTCGCGTCTAACGCGTAGACTTTGTTGTTCCTCGCGCTAAAGTAGACCCGATTCCCCAGTACAGTCGCAGAGTAGCGGATAGCATCCCCGGCATCAAAAACCCATTTGATATCCCACTGTTTCGCGTCCAGGGCGTACAACTTGCCATCGGTCGAGCCGATATACAAAATGCCGTTTGCAATCACTGGTGAAGCGTGGAGCGGTCCACCGGTTTTGAATTTCCACAGCAGTTCCAAAGGGGGTGTAATGCTTTTGTCGGGGCTAATCCCAGAAAAGCCAAAATTGTGCATGAACATGTGCCAGTCTTCAGCACGAGGCGGCGTGACAGGTTCTGTTGCTTCACGGGCTGCTGACTGCTGTGCTGTCGGCTGCTGCGTCTGCTTTTTCTGTTGCGAATCGCATCCCCACACAAGAAGGAGGGCAAGTAGGACTATGAACTTTTTGGCACAGCTCGCAAGCGAGAATTGATTATAGAAAAGTCTATTCCAGAGATACACATTGACCCCTTCATTAAGACCTTAAATTGCGAATTGAGGCTATTGGAAAACCATCGGGACATTTTATTACCTATTAGATTAGCATATTATCAAAGCGTGTGCAAATGAAATACGGTCTGCCCGATAGCTCTCCTATTGATGAGGTTTCCTAATCGCACCGGGCATCGTTAGAAAATCATCTCATTCATTTTTTGTAATCTTCGGATATCTCCTCTCATTTACTCGTATATAGGTAATTCTAAAATCTACCGTGGTATTTTCTGAAGAAAACCGAATCGGTTTGCAACGAAAGATGCGGGGATGAAGCGTCCACCCTTCAACTTTTATATTTTCTCGTGAAATGAGATCAGATAGGGTTTCTAACGAAAAGCCGATGCTTGAAAACTACAAGGAACCTGTTTTTCCAAACTCTGCAAAAATTACGAAAAATTTGAATTCACGGCAAATTTGTGTTAAAATTTAACTTTTACAATACAGCACCATTTTAATTTTTAAGCGGTGAAGAAAAATGAACACATCAGAGTCTCGCAATCCGAGGATTGCTTCCAAGTTAGGTGAAGTCGACCCACAGATCGTTGAAATCACCGCCAAAGACCTGAAACGTCAGCAAGATTCTCTCATGCTGATCCCATCCGAGAACTACGCAAGTCGCGCTGTTATGGAAATCCAGGGCAGTATCCTCGCCAATAAATACGCTGAGGGCTACCCCGGCGAGCGTTACTATAACGGATGCCAGTTTATGGACGATGTTGAATCGCTCGCGATTGAACGCGCGAAAGCACTCTTCGGTGCTGAGCACGTCAATGTCCAACCACATGCTGGTTCCCAAGCGAACATGGCAGTCTATCATGCCTTACTTGAACCGGGTGACACGATTCTCGGCATGTCCCTCAGTCAGGGAGGGCATCTCACGCATGGTGCAGGTGTTAACTTCTCAGGAAACTATTACAATATCGCTACTTATGGCGTGGATGTCGAAACCGAGCGAATCGACATGGATGAGATTGCACGCCTCGCCACGCAGCACCGTCCCAAACTCATCGTTGTCGGCGCGACAGCCTATCCGCGGCAGTTTGACTTTGGCGCATGGCGGAAGATTGCTGATTCTGTAGGGGCTTACTTGCTCGCAGATATAGCCCATATTGCGGGGCTTATTGCGGGTGGCGCGCATCCGGATCCTGTTCCGTACAGCGATGTGGTTACCACAACGACACACAAGACTTTACGCGGTCCCCGCGGTGCCATGATTATGTGTAAAGCCGAATATGCAGACAAGATCGATCGCGCTGTGTTTCCCGGCTTACAAGGCGGTCCCTTCCTCCATACAATCGCTGCCAGAGCTGTTGCATTCAAAGAAGCAAGCGAGCCTGATTTTAAAACATACCAGGAACAGATTGTTAAAAATGCTAAGGCACTCGCTGCACGGTTAATTGAAAACGGTTTCCGATTGGTGAGTGGGGGTACCGACAATCATCTCATGCTGATAGACCTCACTTCCAAGTATGAGAAACTCAGTGGACGGCAAGCCGCAGATCATTTAGAAGATGCCGGAATTATCGTCAATAAGAATACGATCCCTTTCGACAAAAGGAAACCGAGAACGACAAGCGGTCTACGCCTCGGGACGCCGATGATTACGACGCGCGGGCTGAAAGAGGATGAGATGGTTCTCGTCGCCGATTTCATCGCGGAAACGCTTGAAAATAGGCAGAAAGCCTCTATCAAACGACACATCCGAGAAAAAGTCAAGAAACTCTGCGCACAGTTCCCGATTTATGAGTATCTAAATTCGTAGGCATACGCCGTGTGTCTTAACCGGAGCAGCAGCAAAAATTGGATTACAAAGCGGCACTCGCCTATATCGAAGGATTTATAGACTACGAAAGGAGTCCTGATTTTTCACGGCAGGCACGGCTCTATAATCTAAATAGGATTTCCTTATTACTCGAACTGCTCGGCAATCCACACGATAGATTGCAGGTTATCCACATCGCAGGGAGCAAAGGGAAAGGCTCTACTGCTGCACTCATAGCGTCGGTACTTACCCAAGCGGGCTATAAAACCGGCTTGTTCACATCTCCGCATCTCATTACACCGCGAGAACGGTGCCGTATTGATGGCGATCTAATCTCAAAAGCAGACGTTGCTTTCTATGTTGAGAAACTCAAGCCTGCGATCGAGACTGTTTCCACTTCAGAGTTCGGACGTGTCTCGTTTTTTGAAATATACACCGCGCTTGCTTTTTCCTATTTTTCCGACAAGGCAACAGACTTTGCTGTTATTGAAGTCGGCTTAGGTGGGAGACTCGATGCGACGAACGTTGTTACCCCTGTCGCGACTGTTATTACACCAATTGGTTTAGAGCACACCGCGATATTGGGGGAGACATATACGGAGATAGCAGGTGAGAAAGCCGAAATCATCAAACAGAAATGCCCCTTGGCACTCGCCCCACAACACCCGGAAGCACGAACGGTATTTGAGAAAGTGGCAAGCGAGCGGAACGCACCTATTGTTGAACCCAAGAATTTGGTAGGGCGAGATTGCAGTGCCTCATCTTCGCGTCTCGTCCGAAATGCCGATGGTCTGCCTGTAGCACAGGAATTTGACGTGGAGACGGATTCGGAGAGTTATCCGCAACTCACTATGCCGCTCCTTGGACACCATCAGTTTATAAACGCGACGACTGCTGTCACAGCGATTGAATGCCTGAAGCAGAAGGGATACATAGTTCCGAAAACCAGCGTTTATGCCGGGTTTAAGAACGTGCAGTGGCAGGGTCGGATTCAACGAATTAGGTCCTCGCCGATTGTTGTCCTTGATGGCGCGCATTCTCCTGCCTCAATGGAGGTACTCTGCTCCACTCTCCGTCAGAGTTTCCGTTACGATCGGGTGACTTTTATCGTTAGTTTAATGAGAGATAAAAATCTTACTGCAATTGGTAATATTGTTTCACAAACAGCGGATTTCGTGATTGCCACACAAGTTCTCAATAACCCGCGTGTGATGTCCGCTGAAGAAATACTGGATGCCTGGGAGAATACATGCGAGAAGATTAGCGCGTGTTCAACACCAGAAAAAGCGATCACGAGGGCATTATCTGGCGCATCGCCGACAGATTTAATCTGCATTACAGGTTCGCTCTACCTCGTCGGTCAGGCACTTGAAATATTTAAATCAAATTTTTCAGCAAAAGATCGCGTTGGTATTCCTCTTTCTTAGCGAAAGATCGCAAGCCCGTAATGAAATGGAGGGCGGCTCTACGGAAAGGAATTTCAATGCTCAAACCCACTTCATCGAACCGCAAGGAAAATTAAAAAGTAAAAAAGAGAGGTTTTTTAATGCGTGATATCACTCACAAGAAGCGGTGGCTAAATTGGAAGACATTTTTGATATTCCTGCCCGTTCTGAATTTAGCCACCGTGGCTTTTGCCCAAACAGACTCCCCTCCGACTCTACCACCGGTGTGGTGGATTGCCCCAGTTAGTGCACTCATCGCTTTAGGTTTTGCGTACCACTTCTACCGCGCTGTGATGAAGCAGGACGAGGGCAACGAAACAATGCGCGAGATCGCACAATCCGTGCGTGAAGGCGCGATGGCATATCTCAGGCAACAATACAAAGTCGTGGGCATCGTTTTTGCCGTACTCTGTCTCATCTTTATTTTCATGGCTTTTGTCCTTGATGCCCAAAATAGGGTTGTACCCTTCGCCTTTCTCACAGGCGGCTTTTTCTCAGGACTCTGCGGTTTTCTCGGCATGAAGACAGCAACCAACGCCTCCGCACGCACCACAAGTGCCGCGATGCAGGGACTCAATGCAGCCTTAAAGGTCTCGTTCCGTGCTGGGGCAGTCATGGGATTAATAGTTGTCGGATTTGCCCTTCTTGATATTACCGGATGGTTTCTCATTCTCTATTACCTATTCCCTAAGATATTACCCGGATTCTTAGAAGTAAATCCACTGCCACAGATTACTGTGATTATGCTCAGTTTCGGCATGGGTGCCTCAACACAGGCACTTTTTGCTCGTGTGGGTGGTGGTATCTATACCAAAGCAGCGGACGTTGGCGCCGATCTGGTTGGAAAAGTTGAAGCAGGCATTCCAGAGGACGATCCACGCAACCCTGCAGTCATCGCAGATAACGTCGGTGATAACGTCGGCGATGTCGCAGGTATGGGAGCGGATCTCTACGAATCTTATGCGGGGTCAATCTTAGCAACAGCCGCCCTTGGTGTCGCAGCCATTGCTGCCAGAGATCACAGTGACCTTGCTCTCCAACTTAAATATCTTTCAGCACCTATGATCATCGCTGGCATCGGCGTCATTCTTTCCATTTTAGGTATCTATATGGTACGGACAAAAGAGGGCGCGACAATGAAACAGTTGATGGGTTCCCTGAACTTTGGCATCAACGGAAGTGCTGTAGGCATCGCTGTCGTCTCACTCCCTCTCCTTATGTACTTGGGGCTCCCTAACGTGTGGCAGATTTGGGGGGCAATTATCACTGGGCTTGTGGCAGGTTTGATTATAGGGAAGTCCACTGAGGTCTTTACCTCTCACGATTATTCACCGACTCGTGCCATTGCGAAGCAGGCACAAACTGGACCCGCAACCGTAATTATTGAAGGTATTGCTGTTGGTATGGAATCAACGGCAATTCCGGTCATAACCATCGCCGTCGCAGTTGCCATTAGTTACTACCTCCCTGGCGGAGCATCCGAGCCGCTGATGGGGCTTTACGGGGTTGGCATTGCCGCTGTTGGTATGCTGGCGACGCTTGGTATTACCCTCGCCACAGATGCATACGGACCCATCGCAGACAATGCGGGTGGAAACGCCGAAATGGCAAAGCTTGATAAAAGTGTCCGAGAACGGACCGACCAATTAGATGCACTCGGCAACACAACAGCCGCGACTGGCAAGGGGTTTGCCATCGGATCGGCAGCACTGACAGCACTCGCACTTTTGGCTGCATACTTGGAAGAAATTCGATACGGATTAATCCACTTAGCACATAAGGACACACTCATCATACCCGGTGAGGGCAGTATTGATACACTCAAGGTTTCGGTCAGTCAATTTATGAGTTACTACGACGTTACCCTGATGAACCCGAAAGTCCTTATCGGGCTGTTCATGGGTGCGGCGATGGCGTTCTATTTCTGTGCATTGACGATGAAAGCGGTTGGACGCTCCGCAGGGGCTATGGTAGAGGAGGTCCGCCGCCAATTTCGAGAGAAACCCGGTATTATGAGAGGCGAAGAGAAACCAGATTACGCACGATGTGTCGAAATTTCAACTGTTGGGGCACAACGCGAGATGATCCTTCCATCACTGATCGCTCTTGTTGTACCTGTCGCAGTCGGTTTAATTTTCGATGTCGCTGGTGTGTTAGGCTTGCTGGCAGGCGGTTTAACGACCGGTTTCGTTCTCGCAATTATGATGGCTAACGCGGGTGGCGCGTGGGACAACGCCAAAAAGTTCATTGAGGAAGGCAAACACAAAGACGAATACGGTGAAAAAGGCTCAGAACAGCATAAAGCCACCATTGTTGGTGATACTGTCGGAGATCCGTTCAAGGACACTTCCGGTCCTTCGCTTAACATTTTGATTAAGTTGATGTCCATGGTTTCCGTCGTGTTCGCTGGTCTCATAGCGAAGTACGGTGGTGTGTTTAGCAGTTGGCTGGGCATATAACCATATTGCGTTGGTGCTGGGAAACCAATTTACCTTTTGTAGGAGAACACAGACAAATGTCCAATAAGTTGAAACCCCGAAGTTATGCGATTACCGATGGACCCGACCGCGCCGCCGCACGCACCATGCTCATGTTCGGCGATGGCGGGTTGTCTCCAGAAGATCTTGACAAACCGATTATCGGGGTTGCTAATACTTGGATCGAAATAGGTCCTTGTAACTTTCACCTGAGACGGCTTGCCGCTAAGGTCAAAGAGGGTATCCGCGCAGCGGGTGGAACACCACTTGAATTTAATACCATCAGTATCTCTGATGGCATCACCATGGGCACCGAGGGCATGAAAACTTCGCTGATCAGTCGGGAAATCATCGCCGACTCGATCGAGTTAGTTTCCATCGGTAACATGTTTGACGCTGTCATTGCTCTTTGTGGATGCGATAAGACCGTCCCGGGCACTGTCATGGCACTCGCACGGTTAGATATTCCATCGCTCACCCTCTACGGCGGATCCATCATGCCCGGCAAATTTCAGGGACGCGATGTTACTATCCAAGATGTATTTGAAGCGGTCGGTCAGCATGCGGAAGGCACAATAACTGTCGAAGAATTGGACGATCTGATTAGTAAGGGGTGTCCCGGTCCCGGCGCATGCGGAGGGCAATTTACTGCTAATACCATGGCAACAGCCGTTGAAATGTTAGGTATTGCTCCGATGGGAAGCGGGAGTGTCCCAGCTGTCGCAGGAGACAAGGACCAGGAAGCATATAAAGCCGGACAACTCGTTATGGACATGCTCGCCGCTGACCGGAGACCGAGTCAAATTATCACCCGCAAGTCGATTGAGAATGCGATTACCTCTGTCGCCGCGACCGGTGGTTCTACCAACGGTGTTCTCCATCTACTCGCCATCGCGTACGAGGCGCAGATTCCGTTGACGCTTGAGGATTTTCACACCATTAGTCAAAAAACACCTGTATTGGCAGATCTGAAGCCCGGTGGTCAGTTCGTCGCGACTGATCTCTATGAAGCGGGAGGCATTCCGTTCTTGGCGAAACGTTTGGCAGAGGCAGGCTTGCTTCACACGGATGAACTCACTGTCACGGGCAAGTCCATCGGTGAAGAGGCAAACGCAGCCACCGAAACGGAGGGGCAGCAAGTCGTCAGACCTGTCGACGCACCACTCAAACCGACTGGCGGCTTTGCCATTTTGAGAGGTAATCTTGCGCCGGATGGTTGTGTTATTAAGTTAGCCGGTCAGGATAAAATGCTCCATCGGGGTCCCGCCCGTATTTTTGATCGTGAGGAGGATACTTTTGCCGCCATCAAAGGCGGACAGATCCAGCCCGGGGATGTCGTCGTTATCCGTTATGAGGGACCCACCGGTGGTCCGGGTATGCGTGAGATGTTAGGCGTAACCGCAGCCCTCGTGGGGGCAGGCTTGAGTGAAGATGTCGCTCTCTTAACCGACGGTAGATTCTCTGGTGCGACACACGGTTTCATGATCTGCCATGTCGCCCCTGAAGCGGCAAAAGGCGGTCCCATCGCAATCCTCCAAGAGGGGGACGAAATCGTAATTGATGCCAAAGAACGACGACTCGACGTTGAGCTTTCCGACACTGAAATCCAAGAGCGCTTTGAGCAGTGGACTCCACCTGAGCCGCCCTATGCGCGCGGAGTCATGGCGAAGTATGCCAATTCAGTCTCCTCCGCCTCTGAAGGCGCTGTAACGGGATAGAAACCAGTTCATTCCTATTCGTAGGGGCAGACTATACGCTTGCCCCTTTTTCTTTTTCTGGAACTTGGCTCGGGGTCTATTGAGTCGGAAAAAATGTTGTAAAATCTCCCCCGATTTGTTAGAATATCCCTCATGAATAAGCAAAAACCTATCATCCTCAATCAAGCGGAACTTGACTGGGAAGGCTGGGATGGCCCAGGTGTTGCTGCTGAAGGTCCATTACGTTGGAAAATCCTCATATCGGGTGAACGCGGACCCAGTAGCCGGCTCACCACGGGAATAGCGGAGATGATTCCAGGGACACTACTCCCGCTCCATCACCACGAACCCGAGGAGACGTATTATGTCATCAGTGGCCGCGGACATGTGACAATAGATGATAAGGAGGCATCACTTACTTCTGGGGCATCCGTCTTCATACCCTCTAATGCAAAGCACTCGCTTCGTTGTACCGGCACGGAGAACCTTGTCTTTCTATTCACCTTCGCAGCAGATCGGTTCGATGAAATCGTCTACCATTTCGATGCGTAGTGTCCAGTTATCAGGCAGTTTGGGAACTCCACTCAGGTAAATTATTGAAAGGTCAACCTTAAAAATGACAGACGCTAAACCTATCATTTCCAATGCAGATGCTACCCTGATGGACATCGGTGATGGCATCGCCCGGCTCGAACTGCATAGCAAGTTGAACATCATAGGGGACGGAATGCTGGAGGTGTTTGATGCCGCGTTGGATGAAGTAGAAACCAATTGGACAGGTATGATTGTCGCCACAGAAGCGAAGAATTTTTCGGTAGGACTCAACCTTATTCTCCTGTTGGAGCGTGCGAAGAGCAAAGATTGGGACGCTATTTCGGCAACGCTCCGGAATCTGCAAGCCGTTTGCACAAGACTCCGTATGTCATCGAAACCCGTCGTCGCCGCAACAGCAGGTATGGCACTCGGCGGTGGATGTGAACTTGCATTCGGTGCTGATGCGGTACAAGCCTTTACTGAGAGTTACCTCGGTCTCGTTGAACTCCGCGTGGGACTCATTCCGGGTGGTGGTGGTACTAAAGAGATGGCATTTCGATGTCTCGAAGGACAGTCTCCAACCGCACCGGTTCAGACGTTATTTCCCTATGTGAATAGGGCTTTTGATACGCTTCGTGAATCGAAGGTTTCACAGAACGCGACGGATGCGGTGGAACTCGGTTACCTTCGGCGCACCGATGCCGTTTCATTAGATCAAGAGGGGCATTTTGAGGATGCCAAGCAACTCGTGCTCTCACTGCACAAAGCAGATTATCGTCCACCCGAACCGCCGCAGATACTTGTGCTCGGTGAAGAAGGAATCACTCGTCTCAACCTACAAACACATCTTCTTCGGCAAGCGGGGACTATCGACGACTATACACAGCACCTCGACAATAAATTGGCTTACATCCTCTGCGGTGGCACGCTTTCAACCCCACAATTCGTTACTGAACAATATCTACTGGACTTGGAGCATGAGGTATTCCTCAGCCTTTGTGGAGAGGAAGAAACCCATTCAAGGATAGAGGCAACGCTCCAGAAAGGTAAAAATAATGGCAACGACACCTAACGTGGTTATCGTATCTGCAGCACGGACAGCCGTAGGAAGAGCGGGGAGAGGGACACTCAAGAACACACGTCCAGATGAACTCGCTGCAGCTGCCCTCCGCGGAGTGGTTGAGAAGCTTCCACACTTTGATCTGGATGCCATAGACGATGTCATCATCGGATGTGCCACACATGAGGGACCGCAGGGTTACAACGTCGCCCGTATTGCCAGTTTACGCGCTGGGTTTCCTGTTTCCGTCCCTGCTCTGACAATCAACCGATTCTGCGCATCTGGTTTAGAGACGATAACGATGGGTGCGGAGCAGATCCTATCTGGACGCGCTGAAGTAGTTATTGCTGGTGGTATGGAGAGTATGAGTCAGGTGCCGTTTGGGGTCAATCTGTCGCCGAACCCTACGCTCATAGAACACGCCCCTGATGCCTACCTCAGCATGGGATTGACAGCTGAAATCTTGGCGCGAAAGTATGATATATCTCGCAGGGCACAAGACGCTTATGCATACCAGAGCCACCGCAAGGCGATCGCAGCGATTGATGCAGGCAAATTCAAAGAAGAAATCGTCCCGCTGACAATAGAAGAAACGCACTTCAATTCGGAAAATACGTCCGAAACTACCTGTTCTGTTTTTGAGACGGATGAAGGACCGCGCCGGGATACATCGCCAAAAGCATTGGCATCCCTCAAACCCGTTTTTCATGTAGATGGGACTGTGACAGCCGGTAATGCTTCCCAAATGAGCGATGGTGCTGCTGCTGTTGTTTTGATGTCCGAGGCGCGAGCGGAAACTGAAGGTTACAATCCGTTAGCCCGTTTCGTGAGTTACGCGACAGCAGGCGTTTCTCCCGAAATCATGGGAATCGGACCAGTCCCTGCAATCCCAAAGGCACTCGCATCTGCTGGCTTAACTTTAGCAGATATAGATGTCATAGAGTTAAATGAAGCATTTGCCGTGCAAGCCCTCGCTGTGATTCAAGAGGCGCAATTAACACCCGAAAAGGTGAACGTCAATGGTGGTGCAGTTGCCTTGGGACATCCCCTCGGTTGCACAGGTGCCAAGCTCACTGTGAACCTGATTAACGAAATGCGGCGGCAAAATCACCGATATGGCATGGTAACGATGTGTGTCGGCGGAGGCATGGGTGCCGCTGGCATTTTCAGCGTTACATCAAGCAAGGAATGATTAAGATCTTAAAACGGAAGTATGTAATTACCCCAGAAATATACAGAACCACATCAAAGATCAGATTGACTTTACGGGTCAATCTGCGCGGAGGTACATCGTTAAAAAAATGCAAACGCACGTCTATCTCTCCATAGCAGGAGAAAACAGAATCGCCATTTACACACTGGATGTCTCCAGTGGCAACATCGAATTTCAGGAAAATATCGGGGTCAGCGGTTCTCCCGGTCCGTTAGCACTCTCACCGTGCGGTAACTATCTCTATGCTGGACTACGATCCAACAGAGAAATTGCAAGTTTCCGTATTGATGAAGAGACGAAACATCTCACCCATTTGCGAACGGTCCAGCTGGATGCCGACACCTGTTATATTGCAACTGACAAAACCGGAAATTTTCTGCTTTCCGCCTATTACGGTGCTGGCAAGGTTACTGTGCATACCATCGGCGACGATAAGACCGTCCAAGGTGAGCCGCTTCAGACCGTTGAGACTGATATACACGCACACTGCATCGAAACGGATGCTTCAAATCGGTTTGCCTTTGTGCCGCATACTGTGCCTCGAAATGCTATCTATCAGTTTCAATTCGATGAGGAAGCAGGCACACTCACACAAAACCCCGTTGGAAACCTCAATCCGGGTGCCCCGATCGGACCACGGCACTTCTGCTTTCATCCGAGCAAACCGATCCTTTACTTCTCAAATGAACAAGGGTCGAGCGTCTCCGCATACACCCTTCGAGCGGAAGAAACACCGGGAACCTTGGTAGATTTACAGGAAGATTTGTCTACACTCCCCGCGGACTATGATGGGGAAAATAGCTGTGCACAGATTCACATTGATCCGCAGGGGACGTTTCTCTACGTTTCCAACCGAGGACACGACAGCATCGCAGAATTCGCAATCGACGAAGAGAGCGGGAAACTCAGTGTTGTCGGGCATCGGTTAACCGAACCGACGCCGCGCGTTTTCAATATTGACGCAACCGGCAACCTTCTCTTTGTCGGTGGCCAGGGGTCAGGCAAACTCGCTACCTACCGCATCAATCGGGAAAGCGGAGCGTTGGCACCGATTGGCAACTATACAGTCGGGGAAAGCCCGATGTGGGTACTTTTTATCTAACCCGACCCTTACCTATTAATACCAAAAACCAAGTCCGACACGTAGTGCTCGGACGGCTTGTGATCAAGGATCGTCAATGTTCCACCCCACGTCGTTTCTCCGCAAGGTTTTTAATTTACGGCCACCTGGGTTGCGCTCCATTACATTACGCGCAGGTTCTCGTTTATAGTAAAGCCTATAATTACTTGAACGCTCTAAAGAGGCGAGGATACAATCCTCGCCAGCAGGGGTGGGGTCGTTGTTCACAGACTAACTGTCCACATATTTTTGGACTTTACTATAATTGTAGCCCGTAACGAAGTGGAGGGCGGATTTAAGAAAGGCACTTCAAACATGAAACCCACGTCGTTTCTCCGCAAGGAAAAATTAAAAAGCGGAATTTTCATTACATTTGAAGGTGTTGAGGGAGCAGGCAAAACCACGCAGGTACACCGATTGGCAGATGCGCTTGGTCCGAATGTTGTGCTCACTCGCGAACCCGGCGGCACGCCAGTCGCTGAACGCATCCGGGACCTCTTTCTGACTTCCGATGGAATAACGGCAGTGACAGAATTGCTGCTGATCGCTGCCGCGCGCACACAGCACGTAGATGAACTCATACGCCCCGCACTGGAGGCGAACCAAATCGTCATCTGTGACAGATTTATTGATGCTACCGTGGCGTATCAGGGGTATCGCGGTGGCATTGATATCGAGCTTATCCATCGATTAAATAAGACCGCTACAGGTGGCTTGAAACCCGATCTTACCTTTGTCTTAGATTTGCCGCCAGAGATCGGTTTGCAACGCCAGCAGCAGGGGAGAACGCACCGCGACCGTTTAGACAGAGAGCCTTTGGAATCCCATTACAAGGTGCGCGCCGGGTATCTCGCCGCTGCAAAGGCGGAGCCACACCGCGTGAAACTGATAGATGCAACGCAGTCACGAGACGCTGTCCATGCCGATCTTTTAACCGAGTATCAGGAATACCTATCAAAATAAAGGGCATTTGGAAAAAGTGCAGAATTCAATCATTGGACATCAACAGATTATTGAGCAACTCCAGCGCACTGTGGCATCAGGGCGGATTGCCGGTGCGTATCTTTTCGTTGGACCAGCGGGAGTTGGAAAGGAGACGGTCGCTCGTTATTTTGCACAATTAATCTTTTGCCAACAAGATACCCAACCACCGACGGTGTGTGGCACATGCCTCGCCTGTCGAAAGGTAGATTCGGGGAACCATCCTGATCTACAATTCATTCGGCCTGACGGCAGTCTACTGAAAATAGGACAGATTCGAGAGTTGCGAAGACAAGTTATCTATGCACCCCTTGAAGCGAGTCGGAAAGTCTACATTTTGACAGACGTGGATCGGATGAATCCAGAAGCCGAAAACTGCCTACTCAAGACGCTGGAAGAACCACCCGCGGCATCCGTTTTAATTTTACTCACGTCAAACCTCCAAGCACTGCTCCCGACGACACGTTCCCGATGCCAAATTCTCCAGTTTCACCCGATGCCGACACAAGAATTAGCCACAATCTTAGCGGATAGGTATTCAGTAGCACCAGAGCAAGCAACAACACTCGCAATTGCAGCGGGGGGATCAATCGGAAAAGCACTCACGCAGTTTGAAAAAGGTGATCCACTCACCGAGAAAGTGCCGGAAATCCTTAGAGAGACGGACCGATTGACCGCTTTCAGACTTGCCGAAGACTTTAAAAATAAGCCCGAAACTTTAGGCGAGTTAGTTACATGGTATCGAGACCTGCTCTTTTTGCAACAAGGCGCACCGATCGAATTAATAACGCATATTTACTCCGTTGAGGAACTCCGAGCTATCGTTCCCTACTATTCTCGCTTGCGCATACAGCAAGCCATCCAAACCGTCTTTGACACCAAATCCCTCCTTGACAATACAAACACGAACGCTACCTTGGCTTTAGAGGTTATGTGTTTAAAATTACTCAAAGCATTTTAGGAGAACAGGTTTGTGTGAGCGTTATCCATCGCACGCCAGATCGCCGACAATTAGATAACCCAGAGTTAAGTTTGCAATCCCCTTGACAAGTATTCAGAATGCTGATAGACTCTCATCATTGGATGGGGTTTGAAGTAATTTTTCAACATTAATACTAAATCGGAGGGTCAATGGTGAACTCGAAAACTCTTACGCTGACTTTCATAGTCTTAGTCTCAATATTGGTTGCTTGTCTTTCAGGTTGCGATCAAGTGAGGCAAATAGTAAGTCCTGCGACTTCAACGCCCGAGGCTGCACGGACGGTTAAAATCGGTCTGATTCAGCCATCAGGTTTTGCTGTCAGCTTTACTAAAGGTGCTGAACTCGCCAGAGCCCAAATCAACAATAACGGTGGGGTCTTGGGAATGCCGGTTGAGTTCCTTATTCGGGATAACCAAGGAACACGTGACTTGCCGGATGCCGCAGAAAGCATTCGTTTCGCAAGGGAATTGATTGAGCAGGAGGGTATTGTCGCATTGCTGGGTCCCCTTTTCTCAACCAATTCCGAGCAGGTTGGTCCCGTTGTTACCCAGCTGCGCCGTCCCATGATTCCTGCTTCGTCTGGTCAGAATGTGACGACTGTTGGTGGCAAGTTTGTTTTCCTTATTGTTGCACCATCGTCAGCACAGGCGGCAACAATGGCAGAATTTGTGACGAAGGAGGATGAGCTTAATATGAAAACCGCTGCAATTTTACTGCAAACTGACGATGTCTACTCGGCGAATATCGCTGGTGCTTTTGAGGAGAATTTGCTGAAATCCGGTGGAGAGATTGTCGGGAACGAAGTCTATCAACGTGGGGATCGTACCTTTGACGCGCAGTTGATGAACATTAAAGCGGCAGCCCCAGATGTTCTGTTTATCTCCGGTTTTAATCCAGAGGCGCCGTTGATAATGGCGCAAGCCAGAGGGATGGGAATTGAGTCTATCTTTATTGGCGGCGATGGATGGGATGAACCTGAGAAACTTCTCGGCACCTTAGACGACAACGTGCCATTGGAGGGATCTTATTTCATCAGAGATTTTAGCACAGAATCCGCGGAGGCAGCACCGTTTGTACAAGCTTACACAGCAATGTTCATGATGCCTCCAGATGGTCCCGCAGCTTGGGGCTACGATGCGATGTCGGTATTGGCTATCGCAATGGAAAATGCAGGAACCCTGGAACCTGATGCGGTTCGGGATGCCTTAGCCAATATTACGGATTATCAAGGCGCATCTGCTATTGCCGGGTACGATGAAGATCGCCACCCTATTAAAAGCGTTGCAATTCACACAATTCGTAATGGACAGATAGTCCTTTACAAAACAGTATCACGAAGTGCGGAAAGTAGAGAATTTGAGATCGACAGATAGGACTTCTGACCGCTCCCAAACCTAAAGGATTGGGGTTCTTTTGAAAGTTCCCCAACGGGTTTCTCTAAGTCTTACCGCTACTTCCATTTGAAGTCGAGCAGGCATTGGATCATCTTGACACTCTTTTAGAGGTCTTTCTTGGGTTTAAGCCAAGACAACACAGGTGTAATCCTGAGGTGCGGGTCATGGGGCACACTACGGAAACTTCCTCAAACCTATTGGAAGTTACCGATACTTCCGACACCTATATGGTGTTTCGGATATGGAGACTGAGGGGTATCCGATCTTTCACGGTAACCTGCTCCGTTTTTGTAGGGTCTCGGTTTCTACGTCTACGCTACCCGTGTAAAGGAGTGATTGAGCGCAACGGCAAGGTTGCCGAAGTTTACACCGCTCAATCCGTAGATGTAGATATTATACTATATTTTTAGACCAAAAGTCAAGTGAAAAAATGGCATTTGGTCCTTTCCAAAAGGGTGGACTTTCATCCCAAACCTAAAGGATTGGGTTTTCAGTCCGAGAACGTGATAAATAAACCTAATCTATGTGGGTGTGGTTTCTAACCGCACCCTAAACTCATAATTAACTTTTCCCAAGTTTTAAATTCACTCTCCCATTTTCGTTCTGTACGGACGATATTCTTATAGCATCCAGAAATTAAAACTAAATCTTCTAAAGCATAACGGAGAAAGACAGATTGACAGGCAGGCTTTCTCATGGTATAATTTTAACAAATTAAACACAGTCCAAATCAGAGCCTTAAAAAGGAAATACAATGAGTGCATTTTATGTGACCACTCCTATCTATTACGTAAACGGCGAACCACACGCAGGACACGCCTATACCACCATCGTCGCTGATGCTTTGGCGCGCTATCATCGCCTCAAAGGTGATGACGTTTTCTTCCTTACCGGCGTTGATGAGCACGGTGCAAACATACATAAAGCCGCTGAAAATGCAGGTCTTTCCCCGCAAGATTATTGCGATAAAATGGCACCTATATTCATCAAACTTTGGAAACGATTGAATATCTCCAACGACATCTTCATGCGGACGACAAGCGATATGCACAAGCGCGGCGCGGAGAAATTCCTCACTGCCCTTTACGACAGCGGGGATGTCTACAAAGGTTCTTATGAAGGACATTATTGCCGCCCGTGCGAGCGGTTCGTTCCTGAAAAAGAGTTGACGGACGAAAAGCTCTGTCCGATTCATAAATTGCCCTTGGAATGGCTTGAAGAGGAGAATTATTTCTTTAGGCTCTCCAAGTACCAAGATCGCTTACTCGCGCATTTCCACGAGAATCCAGACTTTGTCTATCCTGCCGCTCGGCGCAATGAACTTTTGAGCATTCTCGATTCCGGATTGGAAGATATCAGCATATCTCGTTCCTCCGTTTCATGGGGAATTTCTTTGCCGTTTGATCCTGAGCATATCGTCTATGTCTGGATCGAGGCGTTGATGAATTATATGACGGCACTCGGTTATGAAACCGATAGTGAGCAGTACCGCACTTTTTGGCCCGCTGATGTTCACACAATGGCAAAGGACATCACCCGTTTTCATGCGCTGATCTGGCCCGCAATGCTGATGGCTGCTAACCTGCCCCTTCCCAAGCAGGTCGTCGCACACGGGTTTCTGACGAAGGATGGCGAGGCATTGAGCAAAACGCGCGGTATTTTCATCGATATGGATGGTGACATCGAAACCTACGGATTGGATGCGTTCCGTTATTATCTCCTGCGCGAATTTAGTTTCGGAAACGATGGCGATTACCGTCCGGATCGTTTGGGCGCGCGCTACAACGCAGATCTCGCGAATGACCTCGGCAACCTCCTCAATCGCGTTCTCGGTTTAGTCAACAAGAACTTTGAAGGGATTCCCGAACCGACAACATCGGGTGAATTTGACAACGAAATCACGGCGATGGCACAGACGACAGCAGAGAAATTAGACGAGCACATAAGCGCGTGCGCGTTTGACGTAGCGTTAGAAACCATCTGGGAATTTGTCAGACGCATCAATCGGTATGTCCAACAGACGCAGGTCTGGACGCTCGCGAAGCCTGAGACCAAGCCGAGAATGGGCACGATCCTTTACAATAGTTTAGAGGCACTGCGGTTCATCTCTGTCTTGATCTCACCTTTTGTTCCGGACACCGCTGAGAAGATTCAGAAACAGATCGGTCTAACGGAATTTGATACTGTCGCAGAATGGGGGCGTTTACCTGTAGGATTGACAGTCAGTAGAGGGGAACCCATTTTCCCTCGTGTCGATGTCAAAAAACAGAAACAGAAACAGCCAAAAGAAGCAGCACAACCAAAACAGAAGAAGGCAAAGGAAACGTCAAGACTTGTTTCCTTTGCTGATTTCCAAAAATTGGATCTGCGAGTGGCGCGTATCCTCAGTGCTGAACCGATTGAAGGGGCTGACCGACTTCTCAAATTGCAGGTAGACCTTGGCACTGAAAAACGGCAGATGGTCGCTGGAATTGCCGAACACTATAAACCTGAAGCATTAGTAGGTAAACAGGTAATAATCGTCGCGAATTTGGAACCCGCCACCATTCGCAACGTCGAATCGCACGGCATGATCCTCGCAGGGAGCGGTGACTCCGTAGTCTTGGCAACCCTCGAAACAGAAATGCCGCTCGGTACACAAGTCAGGTAGCAACGTGAGTGAGCACCACGTTTATAGCGCGATGCACGTCGCATCTGGGCGAGTACGCCGCAAAACTGTGAGTTTGCGCCTTAAAAAAACCTTCGTCTCCCATACCCGTCGAGATTCATAAAACACCATCACGGAACGTAGTGGAGTGATGCCCAGGATCCCATAGTAAAAAAAAATGCGAGACATAGAAAACATTCTTAAAACCCGCATTCAGAACGATAAAGCAAACACCTTTGCCATCATTGTACCGACCGATTCTGCACGTCTGAAGCGTCAGCGCGAATTGGTCGGTTATCACCCGAACCGGGCAGTTGCTGATTTGCGCGTCTATACGCTCGGAAGTCTCATTCAAAGGCTATATGACCAAGTCCGTCCATCCAGACAATATATCTCGCAAGGACTCCAAAACCTCTGGCTGCATGAAATCGTGGACCCACAGTCCGACAATAGTGATACCTACCGTTATGAAGCCTTTCGACCAAGTCAAGACCTTTCCGTTCCGGATAGTACACTGTCCCTCGTCGTAGATACAATTAACCATCTCAGGGAACGCGGCGAGACTGCGCGAAACATTGTAGCGGATAATCCTACCAAGGTTGACCTCGTTCATATTTATGAAAATTATGAGGCGAAACTCGCAGATCAATGGATAGATGAGCAAGGCAAACATCTACACCTCGCTAACAATTTCAATTCGAAATTCATGAGGAATGCATTTCCACAGGTTAATCTTGTGGTTGTTGAAGGGTTCACTGTACTTTCTAAAGCCGACATCAAAATTCTGACGGGCATTGCCGGGATGCCTAATATCGAGATGTGGTTCCGTACCGACTATGTTGAAGGAAATGAGAACCTTTACAGAAATATTGCTGACCTCGTCAGACAATTTGAAGCGGTAGGTGTAAACATTGATGCCGACTACGAGCGCGAACCCGAACTGCATCAACATTTCGCCAAAAACCTCTTTCGCGCAGAAGCAGAAGAGGTGAACTTGAATCACGATCCTGAGACTGCAGTTCAGATTAAAGTGTTGAAACCCGCAGACAGGTCGGAAGAAGTGGAGCAAATTGCACATCTGATACAGAAACATGTGTCGGATGACAACTGCAAACTCAAGGACATCTGTGTTGCCTATTATAACATAGGGCAATATCAGCAGCGCATCGCCGAAACTTTCCCTGCTTACGGCATTCCTTATTCGCTTGTAGAGATCGCACCGTTGACAAGGTCAGAGGTCGTCAAAGCGATCTTTTCGCGTCTTTCATCGCGCCAAGTCCCATTAGAGGGTGACTATTTCTCTGAGGTCGAGCCTGCGTTACACACACGACTGTTTCACCCTGACGCGTTTCAGAGATATGTTGATGACCTACTCAAAAAGGGCAGGGTCATCCAGCATATTCTAAACCCGATGCTCAGAAAAAACCGGGAGGTCGTCGAAGGTGAGATTGAGGCGTATCGCCAATTCAATAGGATTGTTAAAGAACTTTGTAGCGTTTTAAAATCGGACGGGGTTGAATCGTGTTCCCTTGATGATTATATAGAGAAACTCCACCACATTGCAAAGCATACAAACTATCAAAACAGACCAGCGACAAAGGCAGAGACTGTCAGAATTGTTCAACTTGGTGAACTCAGAAGTCTGGAGTTTGATGTCGTCTTTTTAGGTGATTTTGTAGAGGGACGGTTCCCAGCCAATTATCAGCCGGATCCGCTGCTCCCAGAAATCCCTTATCGTAACGAAGAAGAGCAGTTACACGACAGCCGATTCATGTTCTATCGGGTGCTCAAATCTTTTCGCAAAGTGCTCTATCTTCTTACCCCAAAACGTGAACGGGCAGCGGATCTGATCCCATCTCCTTTTCTCGGTCAATTAAAGGCACTCGCCGATGTCCAAGAAATTGAAATCGCTGATCCTACACAAGGTAGTACCTCTGGTTTCCTCAGCACGTACAGTAATCACGTGTGGACATCTCCTGTCCCTTCCAATGAAAGTTTCCCTGCTGAGATTGCAGAGATGCGTCCCCTAATAAACCATGTCGTTATGGTTGAAAAAAGCCGCGAAAATACACATGATCATTTGGATTATGAAGGGGTGTTGACAGTAGAAACACTTTCTGCTGTCAACCGAAGGTGTTTGGAGAGTCGACGGGAGCACATTTACTCCGTTACAGAGTTGGAAATTTACGCAAGGTGTCCATTTCAGTACTTTATTAATAACGTTTTAAAGTTCCGAATTGAGGAGGATGAGGAGGAGGATGAGTTATCCAGTCTTGAGAGGGGATCGCTACTCCATGATGTTCTCTTTGAATTTTACAACAATCGCCACAACCAAAAGAGACTGCCTATCGGACAGTGTAACGAGGAAGCCTTTAAAGAAGCAAAAGCACAATTAAATGAACTGCTGGATAGTAATGCCGAAAAAAAGCGCAACCGTCGGAAGGAGAAACTTATCGGCGAGAATAATCTGTTTTGGGAAACCGATATAGAGAAGCTTCGCATTGCCCTCCACAAATGGCTTGCAGCAGAGCGCACCTACGGATTACCTGTTACACCTCGCTACTTTGAGGTTAGTTTTGGACAGGAACGTGAACTGAGATATCCAGAACTTAGCTGCCGTGAACCAATTACTATCGGCGACGTGCGTATGACTGGTAAAATCGACCGCATTGATATCGGCAACGGCACCTTTAATATTGTTGACTATAAGACCGGCAGTTCCACCGTTAGAATGCCGGAGATTCTCAGCGGACGGAGCCTCCAACTCCCTATCTACCTACAAACGGCAAAGAAATTGTTGGAAATGCATGGCGGAATCGGATTAGAGCCGGCAGCAGGCTTGTATTATAAAGTCAGGCTGGATCAATTCAACGCTGAACTCGGCATCGGAACGGAATCCCAAAACGGAGATGCCTACAGCGGTTACAATGGTACGGACTGGAGACCGGTTAGCTCAAGAAATGGTCAGTTGTTAGCAGATGAAACCTTCGATGCCCGGCTTGCGCGCGTCAGTGGCTACGTTCAACACTACGTTGACAGTATATCTAAAGGCACCTTTCCCCTCATCACGCGCGTTGAGACATTTGTGGATTCTGAAGAAGAGGGCGATACGCCAATCACCCCCAAAAATAAGACGGAACCCTGCAATTACTGTAGTTATAAGCGTGTCTGCCGTGTCGGTGCAATCTCTGAAGTAACTCAGTCGGATGACTAACATTCTGGTTACTGTTTTCGCGCGTGGGGTTTCAAACCTAACCTTTCAGAAAAAACTTGCACACTTCTGCCAAATCTGTTATACTTTCTTGGATCTTTTAAACACATTGCTTGCACGCCCCTTAGTCGCAATTGCAAGCGCACGTTAGAAAAACAAAATAGGAGGCTATTTTTTTAATGGCACACACATTACCAGCGCTCCCTTATGCGCACGATGCTTTGGAACCTCACATTGACGTAGAGACTATGGAAATCCATCACGGCAAACACCATCAAGCCTATATCAACAACCTCAACACTGCCTTAGAAGGGCTCGGTGCTGTTGCGGATATGGATATTCACGACTTGCTCAGCAACCTTGATCAGGTGCCGGAAGACAAACGTCAAGCCGTCATCAACAATGGTGGCGGACACGCCAATCATTCACTTTTCTGGTCCATCATGAGCCCCAACGGCGGTGAACCCGGCGGAGAAATCGCAGCCGCGATAACCTCCACCTTCGGATCGCTTGAAGCCGCGAAAGAACAATTTGCTACTGCCGCGACCACACGTTTCGGTTCCGGCTGGGCATGGCTTGTCCTCGGCGACAGCGGTTTGGAAATCTACTCCACTGCAAATCAGGACAGCCCGATCATGCAGGGACATACCCCGCTTCTCGGCGTCGATGTTTGGGAACACGCATACTATCTGAAATACCAGAATCTTCGTCCCGCTTATGTTGAGGCGTGGACAAACGTCATCAACTGGACACGGGTCAATGAACTCTACATAGCGAACGCCTAACTGCCATAACAACTTTCGGGTGTGGTAGGGTAGGCGCGAACAGCATTTCAAACCTACCCTCTACTTCCCAAAGTAACAGGCATACTTCGTCAGGCTCTCCGCTCAAAAGGGTTCAGTTCAATTAAATTTTCTTGACATTTCCCTTCAAGTGTGTTATAATTAATGGAGCGTAAGGATACTTCCTTTCAGCATGCCCGTGAAACTTCGTAAAACGGCGTGCGTAATTAACAATTAAATAGATTACCCCAAAAAGCGTTGAAGGGGAGGAGTAAGTCGTCCGGACTTGCAAGAGAAGGAGACTCATGGGCTGAAAGGTCTCCTCAAGTTTCCACGACTGAAGGTCGCCCTGGAGCTGCTAATCTGAACAGTCTGTAGCAATGTCTCAGTAGGATGAGTCGGTGTGATGCCCGTTAACGCATCCCAAAGAGTGCTCTTTCTCGTTATAGGAGGGCTTTGTAAGCCCGATACCTTGAATGAAAATGAGAAAGGGAATTGGAGTGGTACCACGGTAAGGTCACTGTGAATGTCCTTCTCGTCTCCAAAGTTGGAACGAGAAGGTTTTTTAATTTCAACTATTCCCTGTAGGGAACGGGGTCCACACCCCTCGACCCTATCACTTATGAGGAAAATTGGCATGGAACTTTCAGGAGCGCGAATCCTCGTTGACAGTCTCAAGCGGGAAGGTGTCGAATATATCTTTGGTGTGAACGGTGGCGCGGCGATGCCGATTTTCGATGCCCTGTATGGTGAGACCGAAATCAAATTGATTCCGATGCGGCATGAACAAGGGGCTTCCCACGCCGCTGATGGCTACGCACGCGCCACTGGGAACGTCGGGGTCGCACTCGCAACCTCCGGTCCCGGCGCAACCAATCTCGTCACAGGTATCGCAACCGCTTATATGGATTCGATTCCAATGGTCGCGATCACCGGACAGGTCTTCACCCACTATATCGGCAGCGATGCTTTCCAAGAGTGCGATATTATCGGTGTAACGCGTCCGATCTGTAAGCATAGTTATCTCATCAAAAATTCCGACGAGGTAGCAGATGTCGTCGCTGAAGCGTTTCACATCGCGAAGACAGGGAAACCCGGTCCTGTAATTATTGACATCGCTAAAGATGCCCAGATGCATGAAACACTGTTTCAATATCCAGAAACAGTTGACATTCGCAGTTACAAACCACAAGTTCATGGGGATCCGACGCAGATCGCGAAGGCAGCGGCATTGATTAAGGAAGCGAAACGTCCTATTCTCTATGCCGGTGGTGGTGTCGTACTTGCCAACGCCAGCGAGGAACTGCGACAACTTACTCTCAAAACCCAGATTCCAATTACCGTTACGTTGATGGGCCTCGGAGCATTTCCCGAAACACATCCTTTGGCGATGGAGATGCCCGGAATGCATGGATCTTGTTGCGCAAATTACGCTTTTACCGATGCCGACCTTGTTATTGCTATTGGTGCAAGGTTCGACGATCGCGTTACGGGCGATCTCAGTAAATTCGCACCGAATGCTAAAAAAGTACACATTGATATCGACGCGTCCTGTATCGGAAAAAATGTACCGGTAGATGTCCCCATCGTTGGTGATGCGAAGAGTGTCCTCACTGAACTGAACAAACAGGTCAGCATAGCGGACATCGATCCATGGCGCGACCAGATTCAGGAGTGGAAGCAGAAGTACCCATTTGAATACGAGCAAAAAGCCGATAAAGTGATGCCACAATACGTCATTGAGCAGATTTATGAACATTTCAGCGATGCGATTGTCGTCGCGGATGTCGGACAGCACCAGATGTGGGCGGCGCAATACTTCAAATTCACCGAACCTCGGCAGTGGCTCAATTCCGGTGGTCTCGGTACGATGGGCTTCAGTCTCCCCGCCGCAATCGGTGCGCAACTTGGATGTCCAGACAAAACCGTCGTCAACATCAACGGCGATGGCTCCTATATCATGACGATCCAAGAATTAGTGCCAGCGGTTACCATGAAGCTGCCGCTAAAGATTTTCATCATCAACAATATGTATTTGGGAATGGTACGCCAATGGCAGGAATTGTTCCACGGCAAACGCTATTCCGCTGTCGATTACCACGACAATCCCGATTTCGCCTTACTTGCACAGGCATTCGGTGCCACAGGCTTACGGGTTGAACACACTGAAGATGTTGTGCCCGCACTACAGAAGGCAAAAGGGATTACCGACGGTCCCGTCGTCATTGACTTTATTGTTGATGAAGAAGAGAATGTGTTCCCGATGGTTCCAGCTGGTGCCGGACTCGGAGATGTTATCCGCGGGTTATCTTAACGATTTTAATGGTTGTCAGTTATCAGTTGTCAGTTACAAGAGGTGTTTTGCTTGGACGTTTCTGCGGATTTCCTTTGTTAAACGAAAACCTCTTAACTGAAAGTCAACTACCGACAACCGATAACCAGCTAAAGAGTGAATTGTTCCGCGGAGACCTCTTAACTGAAAACCGATGACTGAAAGGGTTGCGTAGCAACCCGCACTGAAAACTATAAAAAAATGAATCCAGAAGAACGACACATTTTCTCCGTTTTGGTCGAAAACCGATTTGGGGTCCTCGCACGTGTGGCAGGACTTTTCAGCGGGCGCGGCTTTAATATCGACAGTCTCAACGTCGCCGCGACGCATGACAGGAGTATTTCGCAGATAACCCTTGTCACGCACGGCGATGCCCAAATTATTGAACAGATTTACCATCATCTAAACAGACTTATTGACGTTATTGAGGTAACAGACCTTTCCACCGACACCCATGTTGAACGAGAACTGGTCCTTATCAAGATTGCTACCGATGATCCTCAAAAACGCGCCGAGATTCTGCAAGTCTCGGAAGTTTTCCGTGGGCGGGTTATAGATATGAAACCTGCTTCACTTGTCCTTGAAATCACAGGTGATGAGGGTAAATTGAAAGCGGCGATTGATATTTTCAATACGTACGGTATCCTTGAGTTAGCACGCACCGGCAAAATAGCGATGTTACGCGGGGCCGATTTTTAAATTTTCCTTGCGGTCAAACAACGTGGATTAGGATTTTGACGTGCTATTCTGAGGAGCCGTCCTCCAAATGTAAAGCAAAGACAAATTATGCCATTTAAGGCATAATTTCATTACGGACTACGCGTTTGGTGCTAAGATTTAAATTTTCTTTATCTCACCGTCGGCATTCGGGCTGTCCGTTCTCATTAGAGATTAGATAATTTTTAGAAAAAGGAACAGACGTTATGGCAACGATTTATTACGATAGTGATGCCAATTTTGATTTACTGAAACAGCGTACCGTCGCTGTCGTCGGCTATGGCGCGCAAGGACGCGCGCAATCTCTAAACCTCAAAGACAGCGGGGCGAATGTTGTCGTCGGGTTATATGAAGGCAGTCATTCAAAAGCGCGAGCGGAAGCCGAAGGCTTGACCGTCAAGACCGTTGAAGAAGCCGCAGCGATGGCAGACATCATTCAGGTTCTCATCCCTGATGAACGGCATGCAGCTGTCTATCGCGACCAGATCGCCCCGAACATGCAGGCAGGGAATATGCTCCTCGTCTCACACGGGTTCAGCGTCCATTTTGGACAGATTGTGCCTGCCAGTGACATCGATGTCGCAATGATTGCGCCGAAGGGACCGGGATCTCTCGTCCGCGAGGTGTTTGAAGGCGGTGGTGGCGTGCCATGTCTCATTGCAATACATCAAGATACCACGGGGCTCGCGCGCGATGTCGCGCTTGCTTATGCGAGAGGCATCGGCGGTACGCGTGCCGGCGTCATCGAAACCACGTTCCGCGAGGAAACCGAAACCGATCTTTTCGGTGAGCAAGCTGTTCTGTGTGGTGGCACCGCGGCACTCATTAAAGCCGCTTTTGATACGCTCGTCGAAGCGGGTTACCAACCTGAGATGGCTTACTTTGAATGCCTACACGAACTCAAGTTGATTGTCGACCTGATTTATACGGGTGGATTGAGCAAGATGCGCAATGATGTCAGCAACACCGCCGAATACGGCGATCTAACACGCGGTCCTCAGGTTATTGATGATAACGTCAGGGAGAAGATGCGCCAAATCTTGAAGGACGTTCAGGGGGGTGTCTTCGCACGAGAGTGGGTCTTGGAAAATGAGGCGAATCAACCCGTACTCGGCGCACTCCGCCGACAGGAATCGGAATTGGAGATTGAAGAGGTCGGCAAAAATCTGCGCAGTATGATGAGCTGGCTTGACGAATAGAAAATCTCTTCCCCAACCAAGGTAGGTGCGGTTTTGCGGCGTACTCGCCCAAATGCGATCTGCATTCCTAACCGCACCGGGCTCAAAAAAAGCCTATATTTCGCTGATACAGCTTCCAATCCGGTAGTACGGGCGAGGTAACCTCGCCCCTACTTTTCTTCTCACATTTTCTGCTCTGTTTCTATGAATTTATCGGACAAAACGGATGCTTTCTTAATCCGGGAGTGCCGCCCAGAAGAGGCAGAAGCCCTTCTCACATTGTGGCAGGCTGCTGGAACATCTCCGAGTATCACAGATACTATCGCAGATATTCGAGGGGCAATAGAAAGCCTCGCGTCGGTGCTGGTTGCTGAGGCAGATCAACGTATCGTCGGTTCCTTAATCGCTACTTTCGATGGATGGCGAGGGAACATGTATCGGATCGCAGTTCATCCTGACTACCGGCGGTGTGGTATTGGACGAGCCTTAGTCAAGGAAGGCGAGAGGTGCTTAGCAAAACAGGGAGTTAAACGCATCACAGCACTCGTAGAAGAGAAGTATCCGTGGGCGATTGCGTTCTGGTCGAGTGTCGGGTATGAGATAGAGCCTGGGATCGTCCGGTTTTTCCGCAATCCTTAGATAAAACACACCGTGTGCCATCATACAAGGAGATTAGCCGTGAAATTCAGAGGACATCTACTGGACAACACCTTTAAGAGCGTTTACGGGCTCGCGGTCGCCGACATAAACGGTGACGGGCAGCTTGACATCATCGCTGGCTCTACAGGCGAACCCATCATTGCTTGGTACGAGGCACCCCACTGGAAAAGGCATCTCGTGACCGATCAGGGTAGCGGACACATCACTATCGCCCCTTACGATCTCACCGGCAACGGCACTCCTGACCTCATTGTAGGGAGTGGTTTCAATCGCGGGGTCAACGCCGCAGGTGGATACCTCCAATGGCTTGAGGCACCCGCGCAAGACGGACAGAACTGGAAAAGCCACCGCATCGCCGATGTCCCCTTCATCCACCGTATCGCACTCGCGAATCTCTCTAAGAGCACATCAACATCGGTTCCTTTTCTCATCGTTGCATCGATCCGCGGTGAGGACGGTAAACCCGGCGAATGGCATAGCCCTGGTTCCCTCTGGTGCTATGAATTGTCGAATACCCCGCAGGAAGCAGCCTCTTGGCAATCCCACCTTCTTGACGATTCCCTCCATATCAACCACGGTTTGAGTATCAACGATGTTGACCGAGATGGACGCGATGATGTCCTGATTAGTTGCACGGAGGGTTTAATCTGGTACGAGCCGCCTGTTGCACCGATGACGGACGATTGGGGCAAATGGATCATCAGCGACCGAGAGTGTAGCGACACATTCGCCGCCGACATTGATGGCGACGGTATCAACGAAATTTTAGCGATTGAGCCGTGGCACGGGAACAATCTCGTCTGGTATAAAGCCACCGGCGATCTGCGAACCGATCCGTGGCATCGCTATCTCATCGACGACACACTCAACCGAGGGCACTCCCTCGCCGCTGTTGACGTTGACGATGATGGGGTGCTTGAGGTTATCTGTGGCTACAACGGCGAAGGCACAAGTTTGCATCTCTACCGTCCAGAGGATCTGGCACAGAACCGATGGAGTAAAGAGACGATTGATGAGGGTGGCTTAGGCGTTGGGCAGATGCAGGTGTTGGACATGAACGGAAACGGCAGATTGGACATCGTCGCCAGCGGTCTCAGCACCGGTAACGTCAAGTGGTATGAAAACCAACCCAGTTGATAAACTCTCACAACACAGCCTCACAGCATATCCTATTGCTTTATTCTAACCTCGACCACTCAACCCCAGGTAGGTGCGGTTTCCTAACCGCACCGATTCTCCAGAAATCTCTTAATTTCTCTGACATGGTTTCAACCTACCTCTCCCAATTTACTTCGGCTTAACAATCCTCTACAGTACTCAATCACTCCTCAATTAAAAGAAACATCCCACGCACCTATTCGGGTGTTTGCCCATTCCTTCTTCTTCTCCCGCTGATATCCAAGGCATCTGACTAAGTAATTCTTGTGAGTGTAATACATTTTTTGCGTGTTACTATGCAATTTTTGCATATTTGGCAATGGACAGGCAGGGAATTGCAAATGGATTTCTACTATATTTTTTTTCAATAAGTGCTTACATTCTTTTTAATAACCCCAGTATTTGCCTGTGTTTTAGACGCATTACGGTGAAAAGGTTCTTAGAGTTTTAATATCTTCACACAGATATTATGTTTGCTTGCTACTATTGGCACGTAATATGCTAATTAACAACTATGTCTGAATAATATATTGCAATTTTTGCATGCTGGAAAATGAGAAGAATCGCAAAACAGATCCTATTTCTTCGACTTTTTTGATGAATCTGGTTTCTACCTAAATCTTAGACGTGTCGCAGTGAAACTATTCTTGTGATTTCGGTTTTATAAGATTGATTTCCTCCATTTTCGCAACTAACTGTAAGGAGAACTACTATGTTCATTATGACAGAAAACAACCGTATCATAAACCTCAATTGTTACCCTAGCATTATTGTAGAAACAGACCGTGCGGAGCCTAATATGTACAGACTTCGTGCTATTAGTGGCACGGATTCCGAGGGTATACTTGTAGGATACCCCATCGCCACATTCAATGAGAAAGCAGACGCAGATTATGCCTATCACAACCTGTTCAAAGCTATGACGGCAGAAAAGCCTACGTGGAATGCCAGGACCGCTGAACCCCTATCTAGTTTGTGGAGTAAGGTTAAACAGGAGTTTTCAGAAGATGTCATAAGTCCGGAATCGCTAGCACAGTTAGAACTGAATGTTTCTGACTTACACGAGATCACGATTACGTATCCACGTAGGGGTAAGTCCGGTGCTCCCATTGGTTCTTCAAACGAAGAACCCGACATTGAGAAAAAACTAATAGAGGTATTAAATACACAACCTTCTACGGAGGTTGAATGGAAAGTCAAATGGGAGTCCGCTGATTAAATTAAGTAGACAGACTGTGAATAGGTGCTGCTTTCATGATAACCCAGAGATCTTCCGAAAAATCGTCAACCGCTCAGCGCATTCACCTAACATTACCAACTTGCGGTTCGGCAGTAAATGCGGCTAAAATTCTTGGGTCAGGGATACACTAAGGCGGTATCTTCTTACTGACAACTATTCCTCGATCACTTCAACGTTGGAGCGAGGCAAAGTAGTCTGTTGACCGTCTTTGAGTTCGACGCATAAGACCCGCACCCGCGCCTCTGTTTCCAAGTTCTGAAGTTCTACCGGCAGTTCCGTGACGCGTCCCAATTTGCCGAAATGCGGCTCACGGATGATGCGGACCGAGCTGCCGACTTCCAGAATACCTTCAGCAGTACCATCCACCGCTTCGGATGCTGTCTCGGCAACTTCTGGCACAATTGGAATCAAAATCTCCGGGCGGACAACGCCGGCACGAATCTGCGTCGCACCGTTGATGGAGGTTTTCATGCCTTCCCGCGCTTTTAAGAGTGCAAACGTTTGCTCCGCCATCGCGATGCTCCCGAACCCTTCCGTGATAACGAGCGTAATCCCGATCTCCTCGGACCCTGTAATGGCAACGCCGAGTTCATAGCCGAGAAGCTCCCGCAGATCCGCATCATCAATTCCGCCAGCAATGATGCCTTTCACACCCTGTTGAATCGCTTTCTGAATTGCATCAGTCGTGACCAGAGAACCGCCGACCAGAATGTTGCCCCGATGTTCAGGCAGAATCTGTTCAGCAGCCAGTTCATCACTCGGAGCAGCCACAGTGACAGTCAAATTCCCGACTGTTTCGCCACCAACCCCGAAGATGCCTTGGATATAGGTACCGTAAGTCTCCACTGTGACACCTTCATTTGGGGCGATCTCCGTTACCGTGCCGTCCGTGTAAGCCTTGACTTCCACCGGAATGGGTGGTTCGCGGAGGATAACCTGTCCTGTGACATCGGACACGGCTTCGATTGTGCCATCAATTGGTGAACGTGCCTGTGATTTGAAGAGCCCAAAAAGTCCTTTTGTCGTGGCGATAATCTCATCTTTGGTAATAGCTTCGCCGACAGGTTTGAGCATGTATTCTATGACTTCTTCCGCGGGGACACTGAGCAGGTTGGCGACGTTCAGCAGTTGGACATTGCCCGGCAAATCTGCCTTCGCAACGACATCCTCCGCTTGAACTGTTGTACCGGCTTCGACAAGAACCTCACCTTGGAGCGGAAGCCGGCGTTCTTTCTGAATTGTCGTGCCTTTGGTGACCTTAAGACCCGGGGTATATGCTTGCGCCATTAATTGACCTCAATTTCGAGACGTAATCTATTTTATGAATCATTTATTCAGGACTTACGCAATTTTGAGCATCGCCCGCGCCTTGAAAGAGAGATCGTGTAAAAAACGCAGACGGTTTCTTGACACAACCTAACAGGTTATGCTACAAAAGAGCAACGTGCGTAAGTCCTATTATTTAGAAAGATGTTATTCCATTTTCGTTAGGTTTGTAGTAAAATGCAATCAGAATTTAAAGGAGGTGGAACAACAATGGAAACCACCAAGAGTGTTGCTTACAAAACCGATAAAATCATGCCGACGTGGGCACAACTCGCTGAAATAGGACGCGATCTCAGGTTTTATCCAAGCCTTACCAAGCATCCAAAGGTACTGATCCAAGAACAGGTGACCAATTTCAACCGTGTTGGCTATATCAAAGGTATCCCGATTTTCGATGAGGCTGAAATCGGTGAACACCGCCAATACTTTGATGCCCTATTAGCGAGCGTCATTGCAGAAGGCGGAAGCAGTTACTCAATTATCTCCGCTCACATGAAATACGGGAAGGTTTACGACCTTCTCACACACCCAAGGATTGTCGCCTGTGTGAAGGACCTGATCGGCGAGGACGTTATCGGTTGGGGTGCGCACTACTTCTGCAAAATGCCGCACGACTCGAAAACTGTCGGCTGGCATCAAGATGCCGGTTACTGGCCCCTTTCCCCTTCCAAGACCGTTACCGTCTGGCTCGCGATAGACGATGCCGCCGTTGAAAACGGTGCGATGCGGTTTATCGCAGGTTCACATCACCTTGGGCATTTAACCGCTCGGCACAGCGATCCCGACGACAATAGCGTCCTGGGTCAAATCGTTGAAAACGCAGAGCAGCACGGCGAATCCGTGGATGTTGAACTCAAAGCAGGCGAAATCTCTATCCACACTGACTTACTCTTGCACGGCTCGAACGCCAATCCCTCGTCGAAGCGGCGATGCGGTCTCACCTTACGCTATTGCACCTCCGATGTCCAAGCGTCTTACCGCTGGAATAGGGAAGGTGTCGTCGTGAGTGGAAAAGATAACAGCGGACACTGGGGCAACCCACCGCGTCCGACTGTCGATTGATCCAATAGATGGTAAGTGTCTACAACTGGACATTTCCCTTCATTATAGTAAAGCCTATAATTACCTATACACATTAGCGTTGGCGAGGTTCGGAAACCTCGCCAGCGAGGCGGGAAGGTCCAAATCCTCGGTGTTCACATATTTTCGGGCTTTACTATAAAATTATACTACATTTGGTAGAAACAGTCAAAAAGGATCCGCCTTACCAAATGTAGAAGCAATCTGTGGGAGGGAAACCTTGTAAGTCCGAATGCCGAGACGCCTCATTTCTATTTCACATCGCTTCGCAAAAACGCTAAGACAGCCGCCATAAACAGGAGTAGCGAGAGTGAGACTAACAACATCAGATCCAACAGTGCTCCTTTGAAGGTGATACCTAAGGTCAGTTTTTCTGAGAACTTGGGAATGCTGTTAAAGGCAACCGGTTTCTGGGATAAGCCTTCTTTTACGAGATAAACATGGTAGCTTTCGTTGTCTGCTCTGTCCTCTGATTTGATGAAGTCGACGAACAGTTTCCTATAGCGGCGTGCTTGTTGAATAAACCTTTTGTGTCTCGCGAACCCTGTGCCGGACAGAGATTCTAAGGCATATTTGTAGATGAATGCCGCGGATAGCCGCGTAAATCGTCCAGCCGCTGCTATTCTGTATCGTCGGGATCCTCCTCAAATTCGTAGAAGCTGTCGAAAATCTCAATATCACTTGGCGCGTATTTCTCCCCATAAGCGGACTTGATGCCATTCCATAACCGATTTAAGACCACTTCACTCTTCAATTGGTTGTAGTTGATTTCTGCTACCGCTTTCTCTATGCAGTCGGCAACAATAACCAAAAGGATCTCTGGAATTTCGGCATCCTCATCGATGATATCGTCAACAGTTTCCCATACGGCGTGCTTGAACAGGGTTGGCAGGCGATTGATATGGTGGAGTACGACTTGTGTTACAAACACAATAAAACATGACAGACGAGGTATAGCAATATCTTTCTCAGCATCGTGTGCGCCCAGATCTTCAGGTATGCCAATCTCCTCGACATGGGAAGCAACACCTTGATGGATAAATCCTACGCGAAAGTCAAAGTTCTTGTGCATCTCCTCTTGAAAAAGTGGTGCGCAGTGGTCTGGTGAAATTCGCAGGCACTCCGCTTTTAGTATTTGCTTGTCAATCGTTGTCTGTTTTTTCTTTCTCATCAGTTTTTGAGCTTCCCTCCGAAACCTTCAGACATGGGAGGAAAGCCCGCTCCTATAAAACTTAATAAGTTTAAACCGTATCCAAAAATCCCAACTCACGCAATCGGTCAATCCACTGCTGCCGTTTTTCACTGCGCGTTGGATTTGCGACCCAGCGCGGATCGTAGAGCGGCTCGCCCGGTCGATTAAATTGTTCAGGACTCCTCGCGTTGCTCCGCGCACGGTTGCGTGTGGCAGCATCTTCTACTGGAGTTTTCGGATTGTTATAGTAAACTGTAGTGCACATTCGACGGTCCTCACTACCACCCCAGCTGGCATGCCAGCACCGCATATCGAAAGCGACCACATCGCCCGGTTCCGATTTGCAAACATAACCCGGAACGTCACAAATCTCCAATCCTAACTGATTCAAGTTCTCCCGTAGATCATTGTGCATCGAATTTTTATGAGAGCCGGGAATCAGCCGTAACGCCCCGCTTTCCGCGTCAACGGGTTCAAGATAATATGCGAATTTCACCCCGTAGCAATCCTGAGTTGGATCGACATTATGATCAGGGTGCCAACCTGTATTGCCCACATAACGGTTCGCATCGGAAACAACGAAAAAGACATCGTCGCCGTACAGTTGCTCGGCTACTCCGCAGAATCGTGAATCTTCCGGCAAATTTGAAAAAAATGGTGTTTCAGGTCTCATCATCGGCAGCCAATGTCGGTGCGTTCCATCAAAGGGTGCGTGGCGATATGCCGACGCCATCGCCGCTTCAAACTCCTCGTGTATGGTGTTCAACTCATCTTGGCTGAATACTTGCCGAAAAACGAGGAATCCCAAGGTGTGAAAATGCTTGATTTGCTGTTCTGAGAGCATGATGTTCCTCCGCGTTTTGTGGAGTTATGAATCAACAGTAATTGATTCATTTGCCCAACTATTAATAAAATCTTCAACGCTAAAATCCGTAGGCATATCGTTCGGGTTATAGTCAGACATCCGTTGGAAGCCGGGCTGATAGGTCTCCTCTGGAAGTTTCAGATTTTCATCAAGTGGCTGGAATCGCCGCCAGAGCTCGGTTGCCTGTTCAGGCGTAAAATGGTTTCCAAGATAGGCGATGTCTCGACCGTTGCCCCATAGGGTGGCAGGATTCGCAGTTGTGTGCTTTAATTTGTGCAGTTTGCCAGCCAGTTTTGAAAGCATGACGATGCTCACCATCCCCTCGTATGGCGACGGATGCAACGCCTCCAGTTCAGCACGGAATCTGTCCGCCTCTCTGTTGATAATGGTATGGAAGATAGCGGCTATCCGATCGAACTCCTGAAAAAAGAGAGCGTCCCATGCCTCAAACTGTTCGCGCGCCGTATTTGAGAGATGGTGATAGAACCCCGGTTCCCAGTGTCGCCAGTGCACGTTGGGTAAAGTCGCAAATCCGAATGGGCGATAACCCGGATGCAGTGTACGGCGTATCTTACTGCTGTAATAACTTCCCCAGTGCAGCAATAGATGTGTGTACACGACACCATCTCCAGCATTCAGTTCAACAGGTATTCCACCCGGCAATGGAACAGACGGATTTTCTGCGAGTTGTTTGTGCTCTTCCTCAGTATTAATCCGGCGGTGGCTGCGGGGGACAATCCAGAAGACACTGTCGTCATACAAGGCGATATTCCATTGGAGATAACTCGGTCCGTGGTGTTCCATATTTGAGATCATTCCACGCAGTGGAGCAGGTTCACCGGGACCGACATCACGATGCCAATGCATCGGACCGGCATCTCGACTGCCACTACAGATGCAGGCGAATTGGTGCGGCGCGACGTGTTCTGCTTTCATCAACTGCTGGCTAACCCCAAGCGTGTTTTCATGAAGCAGAAATTCGATTGCCGAACCAGACACTTCATCGCAGTCGGTGTCAAATTGCAGGCGCGGTTGGGCAGAACTCTCCCAATCGCCGCCTTGTGGATCGGTGGGAAAACGTCGTTGGGCAGAAAGTTCCTTTCTCCGACTGACCATGTGTTCAATACTACGGCGCAACGGTTCGAGTTCTACCTTCGGCACGACCGATCGCAGAATGTTGTAACCTTCCTCTCTGAACTGTTGTCGATCAACTTGCATGATATGTCTTCCTCTTTCTAACACGAGTTTCAACGCGCTAACTTCTGCTGTAATTTCGGGCTATCTATAACCTCTCGATTCACAACCCACGTTGGAATTTGCCCGGAAGCCACGTTGATGATACTCTCACACGTACTCTTGGCATTGCCTTCAAAGCATTCATCTGTCCAGCAAATGCTGTGTGGGGTTACGATAACGTTGTCCAGACTTAAGAGCGGATCATCGTCGCTAATTGGTTCCTGTTCAAAGACATCGAGACCTGCTCCTTGAATCCTTCGATTTTGAAGGGCTTCTGTGAGTGCTTTCTGAACAACGATTGGACCGCGTGCGGTATTAATCAGATAAGCCGTTGGTTTCATCAGCCCGATACGTCTCGCATCAATGAGTCCGCGCGTCTCTTCGTTTAATGGACAGCAGACACATACAAAATCAGCGGTTCGCATCAAGGTATCCAGATCGACGGGTTCTACACCCACCTCTTCCGCTTCAGCAGGTGTGACGTACGGATCGTAGGTGATATGGTGCATCCCGAAAGGTTTCGCCAGTTTAAACACCTCTTTTCCGATGTTGCCCATACCGACAAGCCCCAACGTTCTGCCAACTAACCCCATTCCCCTATAGTTTTGTGTGTTTCGCCAGCCACCCTCACGGATGAGTCGATCCTTTATCAACAGTTGGTGGCTCAGCGATAGGACAAAGGTCATGATGGAGGTGGCAACGGGGCGGCGAACACCATCGGGGGCAATCGTCAGCAACACACCATTTTCGGTACAGGCTCCCACGTCCACCTTATCATATCCGACACCGAAGCGGGCAATGACAGCCAACCTCTCAGCGTCTGTGAACGTCTCTGACGTGATACCCGTGCCCAATACTAAGAGCGCATCATAATCCTGCACTTGTGCCGCTTGTAATACAGGTGTATTTTCTGCAATATATTCCCAGTGCAGATCTGCTTGGTCAAAAAGAGGAGCGGCGATGTCATCTAAATCGCAGGTGCCATCGGGTCCCAGGAAGTCCCGCGTGACACCCACACGAAATATGGATTTGTTCATTAGCTGTTCCTATTAATCTTAGTAGAATCTACTCCGATTCAAGTGATACGTTGCGGAGATATTTCCACCCTACTGGTCAACTACCCCGCGCTAAAGCGCGAGGCTTGTGTAAGACCGTCAAACAGCGATAACTGATTGGGGTTCTTAAAGCCAAACGCGTCATTCGGGTTGTTTCTCGCTTCGTCGAGGGTGGTAACCCACCGCTCTCCACGAAGGGCCGCAGCAGCCCTAAAAAGTATATTCAGGGCAGCATTGTGGTCTCGGTCGAGAGACGTGCCACAAAACTGACACCCAAAGGTGCGTATCGCCAGCGAAAGTTTCTTTGGCGACTTGATACCACAACACGAGCAAGTTTGCGAAGTGTTCTTAGGATCAACTCGGTGGAAGTGCAAACCGTCTCTTTCGGCTATGTCTGCACACCATTTAAAGAAGGTTGCCCAAGACGCGTCGCTGATACTCTTGCTGAGATGTTTGTTCTTTACCATATTGGATACGCGTAAATTCTCTGCCACCAAGACATTGTTTTCCTGATGGTGGTAGAGTTTATAGACGAGTTTCCCGATAAAGTCTTTGCGTTTGTTTGTTGTCCGCTCATGGTGCAAGGCAGTCGTATGAACGGCTTTCTGCCAGCGATTGCTACCTTTCTTCCGACGCGATTGTGTTTTAGAGTGTTTTCGCAGTAAGCCTTCGGCTTTACGATACCAGCGAGGATTGTTCTCTTTTTCGCCTTCAGAAGTCGTTAGGTAGTGCGTTGTTCCCATATCAACACCGATTGCGTCTGTCGGTTCAACTTTCGGTGTATCCGGTATCTCACAGGTGATATGGGCATACCAACCACTACCTTTTTTCACAAGCGTAACTTCTTTCGGGTCACCTTGTAAGGCACGATGCATGTATATCTTGACTTCGCCTAACTTTGGCACTTTCAAGCGATGGTGGCGAGAATCGGTTTCTATTATCGGATTTTGGCGGACACGTTCACCTGTTTTGAGTTTGTGCTTTCGCAAGCACCACGTCAGAGAACGCACCCGCATTTTGAAGCGAGGGTAGCCTTTTTTTTCACCACCCTCCTTACAACGCCTACGGAACGCATCAAAGGCTTTATCAACGCGCTTAAGGATGGAGGCTTGAAAATCTTGAGGCACTTCACGAAAGTCGTCATATTTCTCACGGGCAACCTTCAACAGTTGTTCCTGGTCATATCGCGAAACAAAACGACCTTCTTCTTCATACGCAAACTTGCGATTGTTGCGCGCGGCGTTCTGGAGGTCTTTCAAATGCACCAGCCAGTCTAACAATGTTTGTTCCTGCGTTTTCGTAGGATACACAGGGTATCTAAATGTTAATTGCATAATATATCAAGTATCAAGCATTTATCCCCTTCAGAGTGGGAGGCAGGCACGCCACCAAGCGGTAACGCTCTGAATGCCTGCCAACTTGATACATATATTAAACCACAATTTCATAGAAATGTCAAGTGTTTTTTCAAAAAAAAACGCTATCGCCTCACACACGAGGGCGAGCATTCCTCCCACCCTAAAGGGTGAGGCTTCCTGCTCGTTTTATTGGTGAAAAATCGCTTGTGCTTCTTGATAAAGTGCGATGCGTTCGTTCTGATCGGTACTCATTCTGGCTCGCTCCAGCGCATTTTGCATTTCATCGCTTCAATAGAAAGCGATATTCAGTGCGGGTTTCTCGGCTTTTCGATCCAAATCTGGCGGAAGTATTTCCAATTTAATGGTTGAAGTTTGAGATTTTTCACCATTTTATTAATGACTAAGATCTGTTTTGCATGCGCCAATGGGACCCACGGCATATCTTCGTGGAAGATCCGCTGTGCTTCTTGGTAGAGCGAAACTCGCTTTTCCCGATCCGAGGTTGCTCTCGCCTGCTCTAAAACAGATTGCATTTCATCACTTCGATAAAATGCGATATTTCCAGCGGGCTTCTCCGCTGACGACTTACTGAGAAGAAAGTAGAGGAAGTTATCTGGGTCACCGAGGTCGGCACTCCATCCTAACATGGCAATATCATGCTCCCCATTTTTTGTTTTTTCAAGATAGGTGCCCCAGTCAAAGGTCACGACTTTTGTCTCAATTCCAACATTTCGGAGTTCGGATTGGAGAACTTCTGCAAGGGCACGTCCATCAGGAATATACGGACGTGGGACGGGTAATGCCCAGAGCGTTGTCTCAAACCCATCGGGGTATCCTGCTTCAGTGAGAAGTTTCTTCGCCAGTTCTGGGTCGTAAGCGTAATCCTCAATCGTATCGTCGTAACTCCAGAGTGTCGGTGGAATCGGATTCTTCGCTGGGATTCCCAAACCTTGATACAGGTGTTCAATAATTGCTGGTTTGTTGATAGCGTGGTTGATTGCGAGTCGTACTTTGAGATTGTCGAAAGGGGGTTTGTCCATGTTCATCGCCAAGTAGCCGATGCTCATGCCGGGTTGCGATAACAATTCAAGCGCTTCATCATCTCGAATCTGTTGCAAATCATCCGGATTTGGGAACTCCATCGCGTGGATGCTGCCCTGCTGAAGCTCAATAAGCCGCACCGAGTTATCAGGAATAGAGCGAAGGATGACTCTATCTAACATAGGAGGTCCGCCCCAATAAGTGTCGTTTGCCTCGAGCACAATCTTATCGTTTCGATCCCACTGCACAAACTTAAAGGGACCTGTACCCACTGGATTATTGGAAAACTCATTGCCCCATTTTTTCACTGCTGTAGGGCTAACAATGGAGAAAGGGGTTATTGCAATCGTATAAATAAAAGGGGCATAAGCCGTTTTAAGGTGAATTTGAACGGTAAAGTCATCAACGGCGATAATTTTGTCCACAATCTCTGACAAGCCAGTTGCTATCCAGTAAATATAGCTGCCGCCAATTTTATGGAACGGATGTGTATCATCGTGCTGTCGGTTAAGGGAAAAGAGGACGGCTTCGGCATTGAAAGGGGTTCCGTCATGGAAAGTTACGCCTTTCCGAAGGTGAAATGTCCATATCAAACCATCTTCTGAACTTTCCCAATTTGTAGCGAGTCCTGCTTCAAGTTCAGTGCTTTCATCTTTGTATTGGACGAGCGTATCGTAGATATTATCGCAAACTTTGAAGGATTCTCCATCTTCCTCAAGGGCTGGATCTAATCCCACAGAGTCGCCGCCGCGACCGAATATTAGGGTGCCGCCGCGCTTTAGATGCGAATCGGCAAATATCGCGGAGAACCCCGCAAGTAGCGATATTAGCAGAGTGAATAAGAGAATCCGTGTAAAAAATCTGTGTCTCATAAATTTCTCCGATGTTTATTAAAAAGATATATGGTTTATGATACGGAGTTTTCTGCAAAATGTCAAGCGGTTTTCGGTTATCGGTAACAAGAGGCTTTTGGTAAACGAGAACCTCTTTAACTCTCACTGCGAGGCAAACTGACAACTGATAACTGATAACCAATATCAGGTTTGAAACCCTTTTTCTCTAAAAATCGTTTTATTAATTGGGAGAATGTCTTAAAAATAGTAATAGGGTTCAATTTGCCTGAGAAATTATGTTATCTTTTGAACAACTCATCCAGAATTTAACGGACACAACGCAACCGAGCATTGTTCGCTGCAGTGCTATTGCAAATCTTACTTCACAAGGTAGTTCACAGGGAATAGGATCCCTAATTGAGGTGCTTGCTGATTCAGATTCGATGGTCCGGCGCGAAGCCGCGATGGCACTTCGGCAAATGGAGGCGACTCGAGCTGCGCAACCGTTGCTTGAAGCGTTGCAGGTGGAGTCAAACGATTTAACGCTTTGGGCAATGCTTGAAGCTGTTGCTGAGTTGGCTACGCCTGATGTCCTTCCCGGGCTTGAATCGCTCCGCACTGCGGGTTCTATGCTCACGCGGATGGAAGTGAAGAAAAGCATGGCTCGGATCGAGGCGCGTTATATCAACGGAGGCACCTCTACATTCCCCGAAGTGTCTGAACCTGAACTGCATGGTGAGGGGATAGAGACACATGAACCGTCGGCGACAGCAGATCTTACAGATTCACAAACCACTCCAGAAGAAGACATAGTAGAATCGGAGTCGAATGTTCCGCCTCACAGCGCGCAACGTCCTCAGGAAGTTGCGTCCGACGACCCATTCGTAGAACAGGTAGAAGATATAGCAGCGGATGAGGTATCGGCAGCTGAATCCAGCTCGGAACAGCCGAGGGTGTTTATAGAAGCGACATTCGCGGGTCCTCCTATTGATCCAGACGAAAGGACTGAGGCGGTTCCAGAAGAAGGAACGGATGTCCAGGATTATGAACAGTTCGTTGATGAATCCGTTGAGGCTATGGAGGAAACGGAGCACGTAGATGAAATAACTGCTACCTCGGATTATGTGCAGCTTGACGATAAACCGATTGAACCTATAGATGAAACCGAACCTACAGATACCCTAACAACCGATAAGGAATCAGCACAACGAGAAAAAGAAGACCAAGAGATAAACGATTTAGCGGAATCTATTGCACGATCGTCTCGCCTTGCTGGTTCGTCGGTTAATCTTCCGGTGTTAGCACCGAATGCCGCCACTGTGCCGTATGATCCGAAGGGAACTGCGCTTGAACCCGCACAGACGAACTTCTTCTTGACCCTAATACATCCCGGCAGGTACCTCTCCAAGCAATGGGTGCAACGAACGCGCGCTTATCTGATATTGTGGGCTGTTCTCGTTATCGTTACGATCGGTTTCACTCAGTATCAGAAACACACAAAAATGGAGTTAAGTCCACTCTCTCGTTTTGGGCTTTCTATCAGTGAACTACCGGAGTTGGTAAAACGCTCATTGGCGGAAGGTGATTTCTACATTCAGGAGGGATATTATAGAAAAGCCATTAATTCGTATGAGTTAAGCAGGGGACTCGGTGCCCTCCCGATTAGTTTCTATAGGAAACTCGGATTTGCGTACTTTAAGGAAGGTCAGCACGCCCTTGCCGTTGAAGCGTATGAACTGTTTTTAGAGGCGAGAGAGAATGAGAACCCCGACGTGTTTGCCGCCGAAGCCTCACTTGTCGGAGTCTATCCGCTTACTTCAGTAGGAGAAGGAACGACACGCGACTATGAAACCTACAATATCCTTGGCACAGCGTATGTGAAGCTCGGGCGTGTACTGGACGCGCAACGCGCCTACGAAAAAGCGATACATCTCGCGCCTAAATATGGCGAGGCATACAATAATCTCGCGCGCCTCTACGCAGACGATTATCCGAACCCTTTACTTGCAAGTATTAACAACTCACAAGTTTCGCACCGGCTGTCTACACATCCCGTTTTGCAGACTTCGCCAAGACTGCGGTTTGCTGAAGCGTTAGCCTATACAGCCGTAACGCTGAACCCTGATGTCGCGGCTTATCACGACACCCTCGGTTGGGTTTTATCGAAGCGGGGACAAGTAAACAAAGGGATGAAAACTTTGGAACGTGCCATCGATCTACAGAGCGATGCTGTCGAGCCTCATTACCATCTCGCACAGGTTGCGCTAAAAGCCAACGAACGGAAGAAGGCAATAAAAGCGATCCGGAACGTGTTCAAACTCAATCCGGCTTTTGTATCGCTCAATACAGCGAAGTAGCGATGATAGAAAGAATTTAGCGAATGACAGAGAATTTGCCAACGCGCCGATCCTGTTCAGACGAAAGGACATAGATATAGACCCCGCTGCTGATGCCAAAGAGCTCCCAGACCCTCCTGTCCCTTTCATGTTCCGTCCGAGTAAACGATGCAATACAATGCCCACTGACATCGTAGATATAAATGTTCGTTCCCGCCGGTAGTCTATCGAATGTAACCTGATTACATTCTTCCACTGGGTTGGGATAGACAATCACCTCTGCAAGCGTTGGTGCTGGGAGCATTATTGTCAACATTCTGGCATCCTCTGCGAGATCGGCACCGTATATATCCGAAAGTTGCAATGCCTCAATCTGATAACGATTGCCTGTGAGGAAGACTTCTGGAGAGAATGTAAGGACAACCCGCTTCCGTGCTTGGTCAGGGATCGCCGAGCGCGGCGTGTAGCTTTCCGAACCGTTTTCTGTGTTTCCCTGCTTGTGCAGACGGTAACGTCCAGCGTGTGTCGCAGAGATGCCCATCGGTTTGTCAAACTCCAACAAGAGTTGATTCGGCGGTGAAGGCACAGCGGCATGCAAGCGCGGTCGTCGCGTTGGCACGACAGATATCGATGTGGATTGCTTTGAAAGTGAACCGTTTGAATTCTGAGACGCGATGGCGTACCAGTACGTTTGTCCTGTGGTAAGTCCAGCATCCGTGAAATGCGTCTCTCGAATCTCATCACGAATCTTTTTCAGTGAGTTCTCATGTTCTCCGCGATAGAGGGTATATGCCACTGCCTCCTGTACTTCATGCCAAGTCAGATGAACAGAACGTTCATCAATCGGTTTCGCCGTAATTTCCCACGGTGGGCTGAGCGGAACCCTTGATTGCGCAGTGGCAGATGCAGGTGTCTCGAAAACGGTCAGGGCATTATCACTGTTAAACAGCAGTGCCTTTGCTCCATTTCCATTCAAATCAGCCACAATCGGATTGAAAGTGCTTGTTGCCGGGTGGTGCCAGATAGGTCGATAGTCTATTCCGTCATACTGCACGAGATAGAAGTTAGGCTGAGCGGCGATGCACAGTTCATTGCGTCCATCGTTATTTGCGTCCGCAATAGTCATCCCATTTCCACCATCTCGCACGTCCCGAATGCGTTGCGTCCACACAGGACGATAGGTATCATCACCATCTGATTTAAAAATAGTTAAAAGCCAGTGATAATAACGGATATCAAGTTCCGTAGTGTCGACTCGGGTCCCCGTTTTGGCGCAGATAGCAAACTCGGCGTTTCCATCGCCGTCCATATCCCCAGCAGCGAAGAGTTGTGGAGTGCCTTCAGGAAGCGTGTGTATCCACGTTTGTCTGTATTGGTTGTTTCCAGTGGCTTCGTGTACGAACACTCTCCCATCGTTGTCCCCGGCTAAAATTTCTGTCCGTCCATCGCCGTCAAAATCGCCCGCGGCGAAATTCGCACTAATCCCGTTATTTCCCCACATTGGGTTTTCAAGGGTAGCTACAATTCGATAGTCGTTATCTCCGACTGCCTCGTATACCGAAATAGCGTTCGTGACATCGTCGCGCGCAAAGATTTCAGGTGTGCCGTCTGCATCTGCATCTACAATTGTCCGACTCCACTGCCCGCGCGCTTCCCAGATGTGTTCCGTTGGAAATTCGCCTTGTGCGGGTTGCTCCAGCAAAAATGTCGTTCCTGAGGCATTACACAATATTTCTATGAGTCCGTCGTTATCTGTGTCTGCTGATGCCCAGGGCCACAGTGATTCGGGAAATGAAAAAATCTGTTTGTATGTCCCATTGTCTGCTATCTCAAGAATTTGCGCCGTGCCAGTCTCCATTTCAACGGCGAAGAGTTCCAATTTCCCGTTTCTGTTTATATCCACTGGCGAGATGATAGCGTGCAATCCGCTGTCGATTGATGCAACTTGCGAGAAATGTGATATAAAAATCGGGGCATCGTTCACTTCAATCTGATATAACCTGCCGTTGTTGTCATCAATTTGCAGCTCTCCGACGCTACTTTCCACCGCTAATCGGTACAAATAAGTTCCGGGTGGTCCGCCTAAATCGGATATGTTGACGATATGGAGTAGATTCTCTGAGTCCGAATGGACAGTTCTATTGATATTTCCGTTTGCCTCAAAAATTTCAATCTTGCCTGTGGTTAATGCTTCCGTTTCCCACATCACCACTGAATTGAATTTGTTTCCCGCAAGCCATGGTCGTGCTTCATGCTTTATAATAAGAGGTGCTTCGTGCGTCACGTCAACAACCACTTTGACTCTCTGAATGTCTCCATTTTCGGATTTAACACTCAGTCGCAGCGTATACCTGCCTTCCGCTAAAGCAGAAGTATCCCACTTGTGTAGGCACGCACTAAACTTCGGTTCAGTTTGCGCAGTTCCCAACGGATACCATAAATCAGGAACTTCACCGATGCCATACTCCAGCCAGTATTCAGAAAATTCAGCACCGCCTGCGCTGCCGATGATTTCAATTCTATCGAAGATAACCTCGCGAGCTATCACTGCGCCGATGATTTCAACTTCATCGAAAGCTTGTTGCAATGTCCGTTGCGCATCAATTTTCGCAATAAGCGATGTTGAAGCAGCGAGTGCGGCGTATGCATCAAGTGAACCTGCTCCAACGAGTTCGGTAATGAAAAGTGGCTTTGCAGTCGTAATCAGTTTCTCCTGAATTTCTATGTTAGTGGCGTGTGGATTTACGGACAAGACGAGAGCCGCAACACCTGAGACATGCGCAGCCGCCATGGATGTACCGGAACTTTTTCGGTATTCCCCATTAAGTGCTGTGCTGAGAATTTCGTCACCGGGCGCGGCGATATTGATTGTAGCCCCGAAATTAGAGCTGTCATACAACTGTTTTTCCTGTCCAAGCCCCGCAACGGAGATAACGGGTTTAAGAGCAGCAGGATAGTAAGAACCCACTGCCCCCGAATTGCCCGCGGCACCCACCAGGACACACCCGCGATGATGGGCGTATTCTATGGCATCTTCTATGATGAAGGCACGCACCGTATCCCCCCAACTCATATTAATCACCCGTGCGCCATTGTCTGCAGCGTAAACAATAGCGGCGGCGAGATCGTCGTTCTGGAGATAAGCACCGCCTCCATACTTGAAACCCGCTCTGACAGGCATCAAACGGCAGTTCGGCGCGATCCCCGAGATGCCAAGTCCGTTGTTCATTTTCGCAGCGATGATACCGGAGACGTGTGTCCCGTGTCCTGTTTCATCCTCGGGGTCGTTATCGCGAACTGTCCAATCGCCGCTGCCGGGAAGGGTCGGTGCGTCGCTGAAATCCCATCCGTTTTTGTCGTCAACGTAGCCGTTTCCGTCATCGTCAATGCCATTTCTCGGAATTTCACCGACGTTTTCCCAAAGTTGCGAGCGAAATTCAGGGTGTCGGGTCGCAATCCCGCTATCAATGACCGCCACTGTTACTTGTGGTTTTCCCTGTTCTATATCCCATGCTTGTAGCATATTTAGGACCGTTAGATTCCACTGTTCTGTGTAGTTTGGATCGTTCGGTTCTGTTTCCGCACAGGATTGGTTGAGGCGATTCATCTCAACTGCTTCAATTGCACGGTGCCGTTCATACCGTCGCCGTAACGTTTCCAACTCTCGACCTTTTGGAAATCGAATCAGATAAATACGACGGAGCCGCGGGTGTTGTCCTCCAAGCGTGGTAGAGGGAAAAACTGGGAGAACAGACACCGCACCGAGTTGTCTACTCAACCTTTCGAGATGATCGCCGGACGCATCCGGATGTAAACGGACGATCAGTTCTCCCGGTGTATCTGTGATATGAGGAAAATCGTCTGAATTGCTTTGGGCAAAGACAAATTGCGAATTTATAAACAGGACGAGGATGTAGAGGTAGAAAGATTTTTTTGTCATATATTTAAAAATATGTAAACATTTTATCTTTTGTAATGTTACAGTACAACATGCCTTGTGCTTATACTTTCTTTTAAAAATTGCAATTCTATATCTCTATCTGATATATTAATAATAAGGAATTCAGAGAAAAAAAACAAATTTTTCGTCTCCGTGAACACATAAGGAAGTGCAATTATGAAAGCCTCAGAATTAATCGTTAAATGTCTGGAAAACGAAAACGTTGACTATATATTTGGAATACCGGGTGAAGAAAATCTGGATTTGATGGACGCACTGTTGGAATCCAATATCCAATTTATTCAAACACGTGATGAGCGGGGTGCCGCCTTCATGGCTGATGTCTACGGTCGCCTCACTGGACGCGCCGGTGTATGCCTTGCTACCTTAGGTCCCGGAGCTATGAACCTTGTCACAGGGGTCGCCGATGCGAACATGGATAGGGCACCTCTCGTTGCAATCACCGGGCAAGCGAGTTTAGACAGGATGCACAAAGAATCTCACCAATATATGGATGTCGTTTCCGTCTTCAAACAGATGACCAAATGGAATACGCTCCTTCACCTCCCTGAAATCATCCCAGAATCGATAAGTAAAGCCTTTAAGACAGCGACTGGAGAAAAGCCCGGGGCTACACACATCGATGTTCCAGAAGATATTGCTAAGATGGAAGTCAACGCGGAGCCTATGCCGCATGACTTTCCCAGCGAATCGGAACCCGTTGCATCCTGTTTGCTACGCGCCGCGCAGCTTATTAACGAAGCAAAGCAACCTATTATCCTCGCGGGGAACGGTGTTGTCCGTCAAGGTGCCTCTCGAATTCTGACACAATTCGCTGAGATGACGAATATTCCCGTTGCACACACTTTTATGGGCAAAGGTAGCATTCCGTGGACCCATCGACTCTCTCTCCTCAGTGTCGGATTGCAGGCAAACGATTTCGTCTCCTGTGGATTCGACAGGGCAGACCTCGTCATCGCAATCGGTTACGATATCGTCGAATATCATCCGAGTCTCTGGAACCCCGAACGGAATAAGAAACTCATCCATATTGATACACAACCGAGCGAAAGTGATGCCTCTTACGTTACCGATGTCGAGATGGTAGGCAACATCCGGCAGAGCCTCAGACACCTGATGGCACAGGAAATCTATCCTAAAGATTCAGAGTATGCCTCAAATACCTTGCGGAAAATCATACTCGACCAACTCGACGAACATCGCGATGATACAGGGTTTCCCATGAAGCCGCAAAAAATCTTGAGTGATGTCCGTTCCGTCCTCGCTGAAGATGACATTCTCATTTCCGATGTCGGCGCACACAAAATGTGGATTGCACGTATGTATCCGTGCTATCAACCTAATACGTGCATCATCTCCAACGGTTTCGCCTCCATGGGCATCGCGCTACCGGGGGCTTTTGTTGCTAAACTTATCTATCCCGAACGTAAATGTTTGGCAATCTGTGGTGATGGTGGCTTCCTGATGAACTCGCAGGAACTCGAAACAGCGACGCGAATGGGTGTGCCATTTGTCACGCTTATCTTCAATGACGAGGCTTACGGACTTATTGAATGGAAGCAGATGAATAATTTTGGTAGACCTGCACACATCGACTTCACTAACCCCGATTTTGTCAAATACGCCGAAGCCTTCGGTGCCAAAGGCTATAGAGTCGAAGGAAGTGATGAACTTGTGCCTATACTCGAAGACGCGTTCAGCCAGAAAGTTCCTTCAGTTATTGATTGTCCCGTTGATTATGCCGAAAACCTACGCTTAACCAACGAACTTGGGCACCTGACCTGTCCAATTTAATATCAATGTAAATCCGAATTTTTGTCTCTTTTATATAAAATTCACGTTAATATAAGAAGACTGAATTTTGATTGCGCTGTGGCATAGAAAATGCTACTATCTTTTAAACGCCAGTCGTAGTCTTTAGTCTATTTACTTCGAGATGTACTTCGTTTTTTTAGAGGAGGGTCTTGCACCAAAAAATGGCAGTTTCAACAATTGAGTGGGTGGATGGCAGAATTCGGATGATCGATCAGACGCTGTTGCCCAATGAATTCAAGCAGATTTATTGCGACGATCTCCCATCGGTCTGGGAAGCCATCAAATCCCTGCGCGTACGTGGTGCACCTGCGATCGGTATTGCTGGTGCTTTGGGTGCAGTGCTCGGAATATGGAATTCCACCGAGAAAACCTATGATGCTTTTGCCACCGAACTTAAATCCGCTACCGATTATTTGGCGACATCGCGACCCACAGCCGTTAATCTCTTTTGGGCACTGGATAGAATTACCCGAACAGCGCAAGAAAACAGCCATCTTCAAATCTCTGAGCTCAAAGAGGTGCTACTTACTGAGGCTTTGGAGATTATTGATGAGGATAAAGCGATGTGTCGTGCTATCGGGCAGCACGGTATGGCGTTACTAAACGAAAACGACACTATTCTGACGCATTGCAACGCTGGAGGGTTAGCGACATCCGACTATGGCACAGCGTTAGCTGTTATGTTCAGTGCTCACGAGGCTGGTAAGAAGATCCAAGTTTACGCTGATGAGACACGCCCCCTTTTACAAGGCGCACGTCTCACCACTTGGGAACTCATGCAAGCGGGCATTGATGTGACGCTTATCTGTGATAACATGGCTGCACAGGTCATGAAAGAGGGCAAAATCCAATGCGCGATTGTCGGTGCCGACCGGATTGCCGCAAACGGTGACACTGCAAACAAGATCGGCACCTATAATGTCGCTATCCTCGCAGAGGTACACGGCATCCCCTTTTATGTCGCCGCACCGACTTCAACCTTAGACTTCGCCCTTGAAACCGGGGCAGAAATTCCGATTGAGCAACGGGCGGCGGAAGAGGTGACAGAAGGCTTCGGGAAACTAACCGCTCCTAAAGGTGTCAAAGTCTATAGTCCTGCGTTTGATGTCACGCCCGCGGCATTAGTCACAGCGATTATTACCGAGAAAGGCGTGGCACGTGCCCCTTATACAGATAGTCTGATGGCTTTGAGAGACACATAAGCGTAAACCTTCAAGTTATGCCGCTTTCACAATGTTCGAGCGGGTGCCACTTATATCGAAGCAGTCGTACTGGTTTATATTCATAATCCGGGTTGCAAACGCTATTGCCTGTTTTTCTGTGAGGTAACCGTCCGCAATCTCGGCTTCAAGGGCGCGTCGAATTTCGTTTCTCGCTTGAATCGCATACGCCATGGCACTGGTCGGCCACCCCGTATCGCCGCCGAAAGCGAACAATTTATTTGACGGTACGGCATGGACACACCGACGGAGGAAATCACGCGAACTATACGGATCAATACTCCACGCCCAGCAGAAGTCAACCCAAATATTACGATAATGCTTGGCGAGTGCGACCAGTTCATCGTTATAAGGGTAGGAGATGTGCATCAATACAAACTTGGCATCGAGATACCGAGCGAAGAGGGCACACATATTGCTGGCAGGGATGCGTCGCACTGGCATCCGATCGTTGCCAGCATAATAACCGGTGTGAATTTTGAAAGGGAGATTATGTTCAATCGTGAGTTCAACGCCTCGCGCCCAGCACCAATCGCCGAGACAGAGCTGCGTCGCTTCATCAACCTCTGCGGCAGGTTTTGTGAGCACAGCATTCAGGGCAGTAGAAGCCTCAGCATCGCTCCTTTCAATCCAGTTGAGTGTGCGGTTGTAAGCGTGTTGTGATTTTACAGCGATAGCACACGCGGCATGCTTGGCGAAAATCGCCGCCATAGCGTGCTTGAGGGAAGCGAGGTCGTTGACTTCAACACCTGTCTCAGCGTGGATAGCACTCGGATCAACCTGTCCGTTACAGAATGTTGCCCATGAGAGATCGTAGAGAAAAAAATCCGGACCGGATGTGTCTGGTGTGCACTGCCAACTGAAATCATCTGTTTGAATGTGATCGAGGTTCGCGAGGTCGTGTAAGATGTGGTAACGTTTCCCTGGGGTACGAATCGTTTTCAGTTTTCCCTGTGCGGTTGCAAGTGCATCACCGGTTAGTTCGTCAAGTCCGTAGATGTGTTTCGCGATGAGGCTGACTGCCTCGCCGTATCCAGTAAACTGTGTCGCTTCCCACGCGTCTCGGATACCTTCAAACCGAGATGCGATGTCTTGAGACGCGTCCATCAGATTGCGCATCGCTTCTGGTGAAGCACCGGCTGTTACCAGGTCGGCTGGGACGTAGTTTCCGAATAGATCTTGGAGGATATCGGGTCCATTCTCAACCCAATCGGCTTCGCTCTTCATGTGTTCGTGTGTATCAACAAGGCGAATAGATTGAATGTGATGTGTCAAATCGGTGGTTGCCATACAAGGTCTCCTTTAAAAATTGAGATCAGACTATGCGTAGTCTCATACTTGACAAATGTGTTGAATTATGATTTAATATATAATACCTTGGCAATTTACCCCTCTTTTTAGTATTATATAGTATTAGAGGGCGGAGTTAGTTCCAAAAAAGATGAAGTCCGCTCTATTATGCGCTATTATATAAAGAGTAGAGTTGTTGTGTCAAGAAAAACCGCAAATTCGGTAGAGCCTTTTGATGTCCGGTTTTCTGCTGCTTTTAAGCGGCACCATAATCTGATGGTTGCTCATATACCATGAGCACGCGACTGAGTGCTCCAACTTACGGTACAACGGAATGGCTCTGACAAGTTCGGGAGATTCATTCGCAGGCTCTCCGTATGGAAAAGGAATGCTCGCGCAGGAACGCGAATGGTTAACGTCACCTTCTTGAAAAGGGACAAGACCACAGGAGCATATAATGCCCACAGGACGGATTAAGTACTACAATTTCGATAAAGGTTTCGGATTTATCGCGCAAGATAGCAGTGACGCCGATGTCTTCTTACACAGTTCTGCTATTAAGCAGCCCGAATACGAAGAACTCCGTGTCGGACAGCGCGTAAAGTACAGTATTATTGAAGGTGAGAAGGGACTCGTTGCCCAAAACGTTGAAGTATTGTTGACACCGACGGAACGCCGATGGTTGCGGCAAGGAAAGGCAATTATTCCGAGAGGTTACGCCGGCTTCCCGGGTCAGGGCCAATTTATCAGTGATGAGGCAGTGGCTCCCTCTAATTATGATGCCAACGCATCAAAACCGATTCGGAATCGCCGTAACCATGATACATCTGTAGCACCTTTAGGACCGACAGCAAAACCACCACGCACTCAACGCCCCTCGGCGACGAATTTTAACAATTCAGCAGCACCGGCACAAGAGATGCAAGACTCATCTTCAAAGCAACTTAGTTTTGGCGATCTTTATATCCTTAAGCAGATTAATTTTGAAACATCCATGTTTTTTGCGTTGTATAATCATGTACAACTGCCTGCTACCGTCCTTGAAATGACGCTCTCCAGTTTGACACTCAATAGTAATCGGAGCGAGCAGCAGATCGCTAAAACGGATGTTAAATACTGTTATAAAGATGTCGATGCAGAGAGGGTTCAGGCATCCGTTGATATCGATGATACTGTGAAGGCGCAGCAGCTGACACAACTAACCCCTGATGTGCAAGCACCTGAGATTGATACCGAAGCCATTCAGCACGCCCGAAAAAATGGAACCTCTATTGAGGTTACCCTTCGCGAGGGAGAGTTCTTTCGTGGCATTATAGACTGGATCAGTCCTTATGAGATTAAGCTCGTTTTAGAGAACGGTGCGAAGGTTGTTATCTTCCGGCATGCTATATACAGTTTTGCCATAGGTTAGGTGCCACTATGAAAGCATATCACGAACTCCTTGATGAGATTCAGCGCGACGTCGAACGTTTGCGTGAAGAATCGGGGGGTGTGCCGTGCCCATCTAACTGCTTTTCCTGCTGTCGGAACACCGCGACTATGGCGATAAGTGAGGTCGAGGCTCGTGACTTAAAGGTCGGATTGGAAGCACTTCCTGTTGAAATCCGCTCACATATTCGTAGGAAAGCGGAACAGAGCATCAAGAAATTGAAGGCGCACGGCTATGACGCTGAAAACATAATGCCGGATGCTGGCATGGAAGCTATTGGGGTCCTAAAAGGCACGCCTGAAGGCGAATGCCCTATGCTAATCGGTGGGGTCTGTACTGTTTACGAACACCGTCCGGTCATCTGCCGTGTCTGGGGATATCCGATTCATAGCGGCAATGAATTAGCCTGTTGTCACAAAACTTTCATAGGGAAACGTCGTCGCTTCCGTCCACTCAGTTACGATCGCTATTGGAAAGTGTGTCAGAATCTTAGCACAGAACTGGGTGCTACCCGAAAAACACCAAACTGCTATCTCGTCTCGCGATTGCTATCAAAATAGCCTAAAACATGTCTTCTGTGCTTCTCTCGTTGGTGAGGTTTTGACCTCACCTCTTTTTTTATGGTGAATGCTAAAAATAAGTATACACTTCAATAGCAACGAAAACCCGCCACCCCGCTGGCGAGGTTTCCTAACCTCGCCAAGCAGACACCTCAAATGAAGCCTAAATTTCGGGTGTGCTTTCACTCAACTCACGCAAAAACTGGAACGTATAAATTCCGGTACGATGTCCGTCGTTCCATACCAGCCTTACCGCGTAGCGTCCGACTCGCTGAATGTCCACAATACGTAGATTTTCAAAAAAATCGCCAGAGGGTAGGATACGAAAAGGATCTTTTTCTAATCGCGTGGCATCACAACGTGCACACGGGCATTTTTGTCGAAGGATGCGGTAGGACAATTCGCTATGATGTGAATCTTTCCATCGGATTTCCAAACTTGTACGGCTTCTTTCAATGCGAGTCGGTTGGAATTTCTGCATGATAACTTCTCAAAAAGGATGCTTTCCGTTTAGAAAAAAACGGTTGCTAATTTGTGCGACCGAAGACAGTCTCGCAAATTAGCAACCGTTCCGTAAGTTGCACTTGAAGGATTATTCCTACTATCCGTTATTCGAAGTATACCGCATTGATTTCAATGAAATCTTCCCATTCTTCAGGAACATCCTCTTCCATGAAAATCGCTTCGACGGGGCATTCAGGTTCGCATACACCACAATCGATGCACTCTTCCGGGTCGATGTAGAGTTGATTGACTCCCTCAAACTCATCAGCATCCGGTAGGGGATGAATGCAGTCCACTGGGCATACATCAACGCATGAACTGTCCTTAAGGTCGATACATGGTTCACAAATCACATACGTCATGTTAGAAAACTCCTTTCCGCTTAATTTACGATAAGAGCCTCCATATCACACGGGCGGTAACTTCACTTAACGGACGAGGTTAGTCCCTATTTTTAATGAAGGCGTTACAAAAACATCGTCATATATGGCGTTTTTTTGTAGATTGTCTGCTGAGTTGCGATCAGGACACCTTAATAATACCACATGCAATTAATTTTGTCAAGTTATATTTGCAACGGAGGAGCGATCTTTTCGTTTAAAATCAGTAATCATATTTATCTGTTATTAGCGAAATTTCCAGTTTTTCTTCGCTTAAATCTCTTCCAGAATAGACGCAGTGAAAGTAAATTATAGTGAATTTTCAAAATATGTAGACATTTTAGCGCATTGCAGGTACGGAATCGTCTCCTCCGTCGGTATGCAAGGTTTCTGAACCTCGCTCCTTCACGCTGTATCTGTGATTATAAGTGTTACCATAAATACTCATACATCCTAAGAAAGACTTGACACCTATGAGGGAACATAGTATACTTATACTATACTGAAAATAAGCCAGATGCCGACATTTGGAAAATTCGCAGCAACTAGAATATTAACGTGAGTTCGATATAAGAAATTGGTTTATTATGTAGATTTGATTGAACGAAAATGAGACACAACACGCATACTTTTGCTCCGGAGGCGCGACCTGTCTATAGTAGCCATTCAACTCGATGTTCCGGCTCCGGAGGGTGCGGTCTGTGGTTTCAGGACACATAGCACTCCTCTGGAGTGCGATAACTTGGGCATCGGATTTTCTATAGACATAGCATTCCTCTGGAGTGCGGGAACTCAATCACCATCAAATCTGCGATAGGTGTGATATATCGTGTCAAACTTCTCTAAGTCCTTAAGTCGAACTCACGTTATTACACTTTCCGCAAAATTATTTTTTCACGCAGAAATTAACAATAAAAACGCCTATGAACCCTTGCAGTTACTACGTTTTATGTTGATGACTTGTGCAAACTCAATGTTACGCCAGTGTAACATTTTTTAGGATATCTATGTCCGGTAGGCGAAGTTTCTGAACTCCTCGGGTTTTCATCCATGGTATGCGATATTTTTCACCGGGGCCCGTCTAGAGCGTATTGCTAATTGTAAAATCTACTACAAATGCCACAATAAAACTAAAAAAAATTTACAAATCTGAATTTTTATGGTAATTTATCAAAAGCCAAAGGAGGTATTAGCTACAAACCTTCTGTATTACAAAGAATTCAGGTTTTCCGGTTTAAGCAGAAAGGGTACATTATGAAACAACATCCCCGCAAAAACTGGAATTTTAAAACTCCAGATCTGGATAAAAGCCTAAAGTTGGCAGCCGAATTGGAATTGCCTTTGCTAGCAGGGCAACTGCTCGTTAGTCGGAACATAACGAATCCTGAGGATGCGAGAACTTACCTTTATCCAGAGTTCGCAAAGTTTAAAGGATTCCACGACCCCTTTAAATTATCAGGTATGGACAAAGCCGTAGAACGGATACGCAAGGCGATTTCTCGCGGTGAGAAAATCTGTATCTATGGTGATTATGATGCCGATGGCACCACCGCAACTGCGTTATTGCTTGATACATTTCGCGAGATGGATGTTCCTGCCGACTACTACATCCCGGATCGCTTTAGAGAAGGCTACGGACTGACCGAGGGAGCAGTGGAAGAGATACGCGAAAAAAAAGGCGCAAAATTGTTAATTACTGTGGACTGTGGTATCACGTCCGTCAAGGAGATTGCATTAGCAAATCAACTCGGTATGGAGGTCATTGTCACTGACCATCATCAGCCCAATCCGGTAGATCAACCACCAGCACACGCCCTAATTTCACCGAAAGTGCCAGGGAATGAGTACCCTTATTCTGATCTTGCAGGTGTCGGTTTAGCTTTTAAACTTGCCCACGGATTATTGGGCAACAGTAACAAGTTTTTAAGATCATTGCTGGATTTGGTAGTGTTGGGTACTGTTGTAGATCTTGTGCCGCTGACTGGGGAGAACCGCTCTTTAAGCCGCGTTGGTTTAGAGGAACTCAATAAAGAGAAACATCCTGGTGTGTACAAACGCAAACGGATAGGTATCCAAGCGTTATGTGATGTAGCTGGTTATGACACAAAGCGGCTTGTAGGCCAGTCTTTATCTTTTGGACTAGGTCCCCGCATCAACGCAGCTGGACGAATGGATACGGCACGCAAGGTGGTTAAGTTGCTTACCACCGATTCTGAGGATGTCGCAACCAAGATTGCCGCTGAACTCGACATGGCAAATCAGCAGCGGCAAGAATTGGAAAGACAAATTAGAGATCACGCGCAGGAAATAATTGAAAACAAAATAGACCTTAGCAAAAAAAGCATCGTTGTTTACAGCAATGAGTGGAGCAAAAAAGCAAAAGGCGTAGTTGGTATTGTTGCGTCTCGTCTGCTTGAAATCCACCATAAACCTGTGTTTGTTCTCGCGATCGATGGAGAGGAAGCTACTGGATCAGGACGTTGTATAGAAGGAATGAACCTTGCTGACAGTCTCGTCAACTGCACAGAATTGTTGGTGAAACACGGTGGACACGCAGCAGCAGCAGGGTTAACAATCAAAACCGAAAATATCTGCAAATTTGAGGAGGCTTTTAACAAATACGCTGGCAAACATCTGACAGAGGAGGCACTGCAACCAAAACTGGCACTTGATTTTGAAACACCCCTTTCTGTTTTAACCTTGGAAACCTTAAAAGAATTAGAACAGTTTGAACCATTTGGACGAGAAAATAATCCACCGCGTTTTTGCACGCGTCGCGTCAAGATTAACGGAACACCCAGTTTGATGGGAAAAGAGAAGCAACATTTGTCCATGAATGTAAGCCAAAGCAGAGAAAAAAAACGAGCTATTGCCTGGGGAGCAGGCGAAGAATACGTTACTTTCAACCGACCCAATATATTGCTTCGTATCGCCTTTTCACCCCAAATCAACGAGTGGCAAGGGACCCGTTCCGTACAACTTATCCTTGAAGATTGGGAGATCCACCCCGAAGGCAAAGACATGAACTGGGATGTATTTCCTAAACTCAGTGATGAATCTTCTGTAAAACTTGTTGACAAACGGAACGTTAATAAAAAGAATTATCTTTTAAACTTGCTTGCACGGGAAGAATCTTGTATAATTTATGTACGAGATGAAGAGATGTTAGATCTCCTGCTCACAAAGCTCTTACCGGACAGCATTGAGGGAATCGCACGGCACACTGAAGCGACACCAGAGGCAGAGGCAGCAGCATTATTGAAACAATTGGAAAATGGTGAGCTGCGGACAATCGTGTCGAGTAACACTTTTTCACGTCTCGGAGCGTTTCCTTTTGTTAAACACGTTGTTTTTTGCCATCTCGCACCAAGTCAAGATCTTTTTTTCAAACGGTGTGAATCTGCTTTTGTGACTCCTGAGACCTCCTATCTGCATTTCATCTATAGCGATACAGATGAAGCGGAGATGCACAATTGGATATCTAAAAAATATCCTACGGGTGACGAATTGCGGCAACTGTACGGAAGCATACGTGCGGTTATACAATCCAATGGCACAGAGGGATACCCTGAGGCAGAAATACTGAAGGGTGAATTGGGTGCCTTGTCAACACTTCAAACTGGACTCACTATCTTTGAGGAATTGCAGTTCATTGAGCGGCATGGGCAACCAGGCAGTAAACTCGTAAAACTCTTATCGGGTCAGAAAAGTGACTTGTCTCGTTCACCGACCTATCTGCGAGGGGAATGGATTAAGCAGACGAGTCCTTCTTTTATAGAGTTTCAATTAAGGGAAAACATCGAATCTATGTGGGGGCGCATAGAACATGAATATCAAATCCTTAGTGAGCCAAATTCAAACATATAATCCGGATGCAGAGGTTGCACTTCTTGAACGCTGCTATCGTTTCGCCCAAGAGGCGCACGAGGGGCAACAGCGAAAATCCGGCGAACCTTATTTTACGCATTGCGCCAAAACCGCTGAGATACTCGCCGAGCTTCGACTGGATACGCACACGATCTGCGCCGGACTCATGCACGATGTCCTTGAAGATACACGGATCACTCGCCAAGAAATGCAGGTGCGCTTCGGTGCCAACATTGCGAATCTCGTCGAAGGTGTCACAAAGATCGGTCAGTATAAACCCAATGTTACCTCCCAAGCCCCAGGCATTACAAGTACGATTGATCGCCGCGTCCACCGAAAACGTCAAGCGGAAACCTATCGGAAGCTCCTGTTAGCAACAGCGGAAGACATGCGGGTAATCCTCATTAAACTCGCGGATCGACTGCATAATATGGAAACACTTGGGTTTCTCTCCAGCGAGAAGTGCCAGAGCGTCTCAAAGGAAACGTTGGAAATTTATGCCCCGATCGCACACCGGTTGGGGCTTTGGCGTATCATGGGCCGCCTTGAAGACCTGGCGTTCAAGCATCTCTACCCAGTCGAATACCGAAAAATTGCCGAACTCCTAAATCAGAAGCTCGCTGAGCGAGAGGCGTACTGTGAGAAGATGGTTAGGCAGATTCGACAAGAACTCGAAACGCGGGATGTGTTTGCCGATATTCATGGGAGAACGAAGCATATCTATAGCATTTACCAGAAGATGCAGCAGAAAGGGACACCCTTCAGTGAAATCCGAGACCTGATCGGTCTGCGAATCCTTGTCAAGACTGAGGCGGATTGCTACATCGCACTCGGCGCACTTCATCACAAATGGAATTACCATCCGGATCGACTTCGAGATTGGATCGGACAGCCTAAGAAAAACGGGTACCAATCACTTCATACCACGATTCTTGATGATGGCAAACCTGTTGAGATCCAGATTCGCACGTATCAAATGCATAAGGTTGCTGAAGATGGTATTGCGGCACATTGGAGTTATAAGGAAGGAATACCGACGACCAAACAGGGACGTTCCATTTTCGCAAGTTATAAGCAGGTACTTGAAGATATACAGGAGACCCAGGATAGTCCGCATCATTTTGTGGAGTCCATGAAATTGGAACTTTTTCAAGATGAAGTCTATGTTTTTTCGCCGAAGGGGGATCTTTTTACGCTGCCTGCTGGCGCGACAGCGATCGATTTTGCCTATAAGATTCATACCGACATAGGGCATACATGTGTCGGTGCGGAGGTCAATGGTGCTGTTGCACCGATTCGACGTGTACTTCAGAGCGGCGACCAAGTCAATATTCGGACACAGTCGAATGGAAAACCGAGTCGGAGTTGGTTGTCGTATGTCAAAACCGCAACGGCACGGAGTAAAATCAATCAGTGGTTCCGTGAAAAGGATAGGGCCGATGCATTGGAGTTGGGCAAGAAATTTCTCGCGGCGGAGTTACGTGTTTCCTATCTTAATTCCCGTGATTATCTTAATTCCCCGAAACTTCTTGACATTGCTAAACAACTTAAACTCAAAAACCTTGAAGAACTTTACGTCCGAATTGGCAATGGCAATGAATCCGCTACCCATGTCGTCAATTTGCTAAAACCTGAGGTGCCGAAACCGGAAACCGCACATCCAGAAAAGATCGATCAACGGAAAAGAGCCGAATCACCGTCGGCTATCCAACTTGAAAACGATATAGACTTGGGTATGATGCGAATCATGAAGTGCTGCAATCCGATCCCTGGGGATCAGGTCGTCGGTTATATCACACGCGGACGCGGGGTTTCTGTCCATAGAGCCGATTGTATCCGCATCCTTGATGAGCCAGAACGACTCTTAGCTGTCAAATGGAGCGAAAAGCCTCTTTCTGAGAATGGGAATCACCCACCTGCTGTCTACCCCATTAAAATTCTCGTTGAATGCAATGACCAACCCGGTATGCTCGGTGAAATCACGACTGCTATCGCACAATCCAAAGTGAATATCCGCTGTGGAATCTTCCAACCCTCTGCCGCTCACTATGATGCCGAAGCCTCTGACAATCTAACTATAGACGTGACAGGTGCCGAGCAACTCGATGAAGTTATGCAAGCGATTCGGGGCTTAAAAGGTGTACAACGTGTCACCCGTCGGTCCTAAATTCTTTTCTTTCGGCAATAGCGATCTCCAAATCACTATTCTCTTCTATACCAGTGCCGGCATCCTTGAAATAACTTTAGCGACTTTTCCGCTCCGTAGACATTTCGTGCAAATGCGAATTCGTCTCGTTCCTTCCGCAGTTTGAACCCGGACCCGTTGAAGATTTGGAAACCAACGCCGTTTTGTATGCCGCCGTGATTTACTAATCTGGTTGCCTGTCATTGGACGTTTGCTACAGATAGTACAGACTCGTGACATTGTCTGTCTCCTTCCTTCTTTTTCTCTTAAAGTGTTGGTAAAACCTAAACATTAATAATACCACAATTGCAGAGGAAATGCAAATTTCTTTACAGACATGCCGTATGCTGTAAAAAATGAATAGTTTCTCTACTACGAGCGAATATGTTTGTAGTCGTGCGATTCATCGCACGTTCTAAAGGTGTGTATAAGTGGACTTGAAGCGAGCATAGAAAACTCAATGGCTCTGACAGGAAAATAGACATGACTTTTTTTACAGTCTCTGATATACTATATCCCTAAGATTTTGACTTCTATACTCCTGTTCGCAAACAGTGTGTTCACAAACCCCTGCAGATAGAGGAAGCATATTTTTTTCCCTAAACGTTTAGCATTAAAATCGAAAACATGAAAGTTGCTTATATTACCGCAGGAGCTGCTGGAATGTACTGCGGAACTTGTATCCACGACAACATGGTAGCCACGGTCCTGAAAAAACAAGGACATAACGTTTCCCTGATTCCAACTTATACGCCTACCCGAACAGATGAAACAAATGTAAGCCTGAACCGCGTCTTTTTCGGTGGGATTAACGTCTATCTGCAACAGAAACTCTCCTTTTTTAGGCATACGCCGTGGAGTTTAGACAAACTACTCGACAATCCAACGCTATTGAATGGGTTGGCGCGATTTAGTAGTTCGACAGACGCTCGAGACCTTGGGCAACTCACAGTTTCTATGCTCAGCGCAGAGCACGGACATCAAAGCAAGGAATTAGCGAAGTTGGTCAAATGGCTCGCCGAAGAGAATAAACCAGATATTGTCTATCTCACTAATTCCATGCTTGTCGGTTTCACAAGAGAAATTAAACAGGTATTAGATGTCCCTGTTATCTGTGCGCTCCAAGGCGAAGACATCTTTCTGCAAGATCTTATCGAACCGTACAAGGCAGAGGCATTAGCCCTCCTTCGAGAACGTGCTATAGATCCAGACGGCTTTGTGGCACCTTGTGACTACTACGCGCAGTTTATGGCAGACGCTTACCTTAACGTACCTATTGATAGGATTCATGTGGTCCCGCTCGGATTAAACATGGATGGTCACGGCTTGCCTGTTCAAAAACCGGATCCACCGCCCTTCATCATTGGCTATTTAGCGCGTATCTGTCCCGAAAAGGGGTTACACATCTTGGTGGACGCTTTCCGTCTGGTAGCGGAAACGTTAGGCACGGACAACGTTCAATTGCATGTTGCCGGTTACCTCGGCAAGAAAGACGAACCCTATCTTGAGGAACTCGTGAACCAGATTCAGGCATGGGACTTGTCAGGCAGTTTTGTGCATCACGGTGAGGTGACGCGCACCCAAAAAATTAATTTCCTCAACTGTCTGCATGTTTTTTCTGTCCCCACCGTTTATCGTGAATCCAAAGGGCTCTCGATTATAGAGTCACTTGCCAATGGTGTGCCGGTCGTTCAACCGCGACACGGCGCGTTTCCAGAGATGATTGGTGCTACTGACGGTGGAATCCTTGTTGAACCGCAATCCTCTGAAGCAGTAGCGGCAGGAATCATCGAACTCCTTAACGATACCGCTCGGCGTGAACACCTCGGAGAAACCGGAAAAATCAATGTGCATCAGAAGTTTAGCGATACAATCATTGCAGAACAACTTTTGAAAGTGTTTGAAAAGTATACCTAATATTTCAAGTGCTGGCGCGCTTTGGAAGTGCTCTTGCCACAACAATCAAGAAGGAAGTGGATTATGTCTAAAACATGGCTCATTTTTGCTCTCATGACCGTTTCGTCATGGGGACTTTACGGTGTTTTTCTACATCAGGGACAGGTCTCTATGGCGGATCCCGTGCATGGACGCTACAAAGCGTTCCTCTTTGTGGGACTCGCGTATCTTTTGGCGGCTGTCATCGGTTCCGCACTCATGCTCATCCTTAACGGATCTAATTGGCAATTTACAGGTTCGGGTGTTGCTTGGTCGTTCGTGGCCGGACTTGTCGGTTCTATTGGGGCATTTGGCGTGCTACTCGCCTTCGGCGCAGGCGGTCGACCTGCTGTCGTAATGTCCATTGTTTTCGCGGGTGCTCCGATTGTAAACGCCATCGTTGCAACGCTATCGCATCCACCGGCAGGTGGTTGGGGGGCAGTCCGGTGGCAATTTATCGCAGGCATTTTGTTCGCCGCACTCGGCGGTTGTATGGTGATGCTCTATAGGCCCACTTCATAACATGTAGAAACAGAACCGCCGGACCTCTGACGTGCTTATGTCTTGGAAAGGCGGTTGAACCTCCTATCCCCTTCCTTCGCTCCGTTCGCTTTACGGAAAAACGCATTTTTCACTATCCTTTTTCTCTGACATGTCTCTAATAGGCAAAGAGGGAGAGTCTTCATGTCTATAGGCGAAACTTGCGTGCCAATATCACACAATCAAGAATTAAACGATGCAAATGATGCCGAGTTAGTCGTCACTGCGCTTGCGGGTAATACGCAGGCGTTTGATGTCTTAGTCACCCGCTACCGGCGAGCTATGCTGACGATCGCGCAACAGATTGTTCGAAACCCTACCGATGCAGAGGATGTCGTGCAGGACGCGTTTTTGCGGGCTTTTGAAGCACTCCCACAACTCTCTGATTTGAACCGTTTTGGGGCGTGGCTTCATTCAATCACACGCAACCGAGCATTGCGCTACTATAGGAGTGCCGGTCGATACCAACCGCAGGAAGATATGGAACCCTATTTAAATAGGGAAACGGATACATCTGCTGAAGATCCGGCTCACATTGTGGAACGCGAATTGACACAGCAAGCGATCAGAGACGCGATTCAGAAACTACCAACTGATTTCCGAGCAGTTATTGAACTTTATTATTGGGCAGAGATGCCACAAAAACGGTTGGCTGAATTCCTATCTCTCCCCCTGACAACCGTGAAGTGGCGACTCCATAAGGCGAAGGAACTGCTCAAAACGATTTTGGAAAGACAGGGCTACAGTGAGGATATGTGACAACTTTCACTACTATTCTCCCGCGGGTCATGAAAGTACATCCGTAATTATAGACTTTAACTATAATCATAGAGAGGTGGAAATTATGGAACAGCAAAAGCAACAGGAGCTTAGAGGGCTTTTTCACATGTTGGAGCACACCGCAAAAATCACAGAGGATGCTGCGTTAACAGGAGCGTTCAGTGGTGGCGAAACGCGGTGCATCTCCCAATTCAATAATGTCCTCAGACATCTCGGCGACATCAACGCAGTACCTGATAGCCTCTTTGAAGTACTGCAAGCAGACGCGTCTTTTAGCCAGATTGGAATCGCTTGCCATCAGCTCGCTGCATATCTCAACGAAGAATTGGATACGACTACAGATTTCAAAGGTTGGCTCTCCAGTTTTTTCGGAAAACGGTTCATGGAAAACCTAACAGAGGAGATAGCAGACAAGCCATTCGGTGATATGATCCGCAAAGCGGCTCCAGATTTCTTAACTGAGACCACATTGGAAGACATCGTCGAAGTATTTCCTGTCGCTCCCGGTGGAAAGTTAACGGTTGATGCCGATTTCGGAGGAATTGACGTGCAGAGCGCAGAGGGTGATAATCTCTCTGTCCGCGTCCGACGTGCCGCAGAGTTGAAGGAAGATCGGCGTGCAGGGGAAGTCCTCAAGAATTTTGATGTACAGATGACGCACGAAGCAGCGGATGTCAAAATTGAGGCGAAGTTCAGAGGTCCGGTAAAGCAATGGAAAAAGGCGAAAAAACGCTTGGATGTCCAATTTGAGATCGTCGTTCCGAGAAACTATGCGCTTGATTTGAAGACCGCGGATGAGGAAATCTCCGCTGTGGATATAACAGGAGATGTGAACGTTCACACAGCCGGCGCGGGGCTCCGTTTACAAAATATCACCGGGCGTATTGATGGAAAAACTTCCGGTGGAAACATAGACCTCAAGGCATTTGAGGGCGACGCGGCACTTCGAACAAGTGGCGGAAATATTACGCTTGAGGAGGGCACCGGCGATGTCAAAGCCAAAACATCGGGCGGAAACATTCAGATTATCGATGTCATTGGTGCTGTCAACGGACAAACCTCCGGCGGCAATGTTACCCTACGCGGCTGCAAAGGCGGAGCAGACGTGAAAACTGCTGGTGGAAGTATAGAGGTAGAGAACGATGGACCCGTCCTCGCGAAAACGAGTGGCGGTTCTATTCGCTGCCAACTCCAAGAGGCAGTTTCAAGTCAAAACTTACTGCTGGATTTGGAGACAATAGGTGGTAGTGTAAATGTTTCGCTCGTTCCAGATATTGCTGCGACAGTCGAAGCAAGGGTGCTTGGGGGTTCAGTAACTACAGAATTTCCGGTAGCAGTGGAGACGGCAGGTGTTGTCAAGCCCGATCAGTTGCACGGAACTATTAATGGCGGCGGACCCGTCTTGCGACTCTTCTCCGTCGGCGGAAACGTCATACTTAGGAAAGCAGAAAGGCACAACCCAACAGAGGTGTAACGTGTCAAAAATTTGACAGCGACACTTCGTCGGAGTGATGCCTTACGCCTTCGACCAACGCTGGCGAGGTTTCCAACCTCGCCCCTTCAGGTATCCAAGTAATTGTATATTCTATAGTTTGGAGACAATCATGGGGATACTCTCAATTCTCAGTTTAATATGGGGTATATTGGCTATCATCGGGATGGCAGTTGCTATTATCCCGTTTCTTGGGGCACTCAGTTACCTCAATATTCCGTTCGCAGTCCTTGGATTGCTTTTCAGCGTCCTTGTTCTTATCGTATCATCAAAGAAAGAACTCGCTGTTGCTGGCTGTATCCTTTGTAGCGTCGCCATTTTCTTGGGCGCCATCCGACTCGTTTTAGGCTTCGGAATTTTTTAATCTATTTGCATCAATTCAATAAGACTTCCGCAAGGGGTAGATGAAACAAGAGATGCCGATTGACAAGTGAACACTGTTGGGATAAAATGTGTTTAATGAATCATATACCACACCGAAAGGAAAATCAATGAATTGTCTTGATTATGGACTTTCTTTTATCAACTCTGTTGGTAACGGGAATGCCCCCCGCTTTTGGGTCGAATCTCGATGCCGCATAATAGATAACACAGATGGAAGTTTCAGCGATTATTACCAATGTGGTTCGTGTAAGAGTGAACACACCTTTGCGGAGAAAAACCTCTTCATAAATCCAAACTATGACTTCCTCCCTGTTTTTGGTGAAGAACATATAGCGGTATTCAGAAGGCACGCTTACTGCAACGATAACTACGTCGAGTATAGACCGGCGCGGGATTATTGGGGAGGTGCCCTGTTTGATGTTCAAGAGGCATCGCCGGTCCGGGTACTTGATAGCAACGCAGCCATTTTTGAGGCGACACAAAAATGTCTACCCATCGTAACACACACAGAAATATGGGATACCAATACACATCAGCGGGCAATTATCGAGTGTCCGGTTAAAACGATGAACATAGATGTGAACGCAGGCATCTACCAAGTTGATACAGGAATTGTTCTATTTCCAGATCTGTCAAAGCGATACGATCGGCAGATTGAGACGTTCAGCCTCGCTTACGTTGCTTTCAACGCACCGCACTTCGCTGACTTCGTTATCGAACGTCCCACTGCCATCATTGAAAATGGAGTGGAAGTTACCCAAGTTTACCACTATTCCGAAATCCGGAGTTTAGAAGCAAAGAATACCGTGTTCTGCATCGGTGAGCTATAAATTTTCTTGCAAAAATTTTAGAGTCTATTTATAATGCGGGATTATAGCACCTAACCATGTATCAATTTCAACTGAAATTGTGCTATTAAAGCACAATTTATCTTACGTGCTCGATCTTTATACGGAGGAGAAAAAACATGAAAAGTGTTCGCATAAGTTTTGTTTTAGTGCTAATACTTGCACTTGCGTTCGTTAGTACTTCAAAAGCGGATAACCACCAATCCCAGTCCTTAACCGTTGTCTGGGCAGAATGGGACCCGGCTAATTATTTGCAGGAACTCTCGAAGGACTTTACCACCGAAACCGGTATTGCTGTCGATGTAATCCAGATTCCGTGGCCCAATTTCCAAGATAAGGTCTTCACGGCTTTTGTCGGAAAAAGCGATCTTTACGATGTTGTCATTGGGGACAGCCAATGGCTCGGTAGGAACTCTCAAGGTGGGAACTATATCAACCTGACCGATTGGATTAATGAGAATATAGATGTTGGTTCTATCTACGGACCCGCGATGACAGCGTTTGCCGAGTATCCAAAAGGTAGTGGAACATACTGGGCATTACCTGCGGAGGTGGATGCTGCTGGGTACGTCTATCGGAAAGACCTCTTTGAAGATCCGAATGAGATGGCAGCATTTCAAAAGAAGTACGACTATGCGCTCGCGCCACCGAAAACTTACGACCAACTCCGCGATATCGCCGAATTCTTCACGCGTCCGGATAAAGACCTCTACGGTATCGCAACATGGTATAGTAAGGAATACGACGGTATTACGATGGGCTTCCAGCAGGTGATGTGGAGTTTTGGCGGCACTTATGGTGATGCAGAAAGCTACAAAGTTGCGGGGCATATTAACACAAGTGATGCTGTTAAAGCTCTTGAATTTTACACGGATCTGCTCCAGTTTGCCCCTCCAGATGCCCCGAACTACTATTGGGCGGAGACGCTGAATGCCTATAACTCGGGTAAAGTCGCAATGGCGATGAATTACTTCGCCTTTTTCCCCGGTGTTGTAGACCCTAAATCGAATGCAATTTCTCACGACAAGAGCGGTTTCTTTATAGCACCTGCTGGTCCGAAAGGGCATTATATCAGTATCGGCGGACAAGGCATGTCCATTTCTTCCTATTCTAAAAACAAGGATCTTGCCAAGCAATACATGAAATGGTTTATGCAGAAGCCTGTTCAGGAGAAGTGGGCGGCACTCGGTGGTTTCAGCCCGCACAAAGAGGTGTTGCAGTCGGACACCTTTAAGATGGCAACTCCCTTTAACGAGGCTTTCGCCGCGAGTTTCCCGTATCTACGCGATTTCTGGGCAGTGCCAGAATATGCAGAGCTCTTAGAAGTTTGTCAGACAAATTGGAGTGAAGCCATCTCCAAAATCAAGTCTGCAAAGGAGGCACTGGACGGTATCGCACGGAAACATGAGGCAATCTTTGAGGACGCAGGCTACTACGACGAATAAAGGTTGTGAAGGTGGAAGTTTGGAGGCATGTTCCTTCCATCCTTCCACCTTTCTATGTCAGTGCAATGTATCTACCGGAGGAAATCAAGCACGAAACGGTAAGCCTATAGCCCCGAAGCGTGAGCCTGCAACAACGGCGCAGGCGGATTAAGAGAAAAGCACGCTAAACATGAACTTTACTTGGATCACTCCGCAAGGTAAAATTAAAATTCGTTAGAAATATATGCTTACCACCCACCCACATCGAGCGTCGCGCGGGATGAGCGACTACCAGTTGAAGATGGCATTCATCATGCCCACCATGATTTTGCTCATCTTGATGAACATCTTTCCACTACTGTGGTCGCTATACCTGAGTTTCCATCGCTACAAAGCCTCGATGCCCGCAGCCCCAAGATTTATCGGGGTCCGTAATTATACACGTCTCCTCGCCGATCCAGAGATTTGGGGCTATTTTCAAACCACGGCTTATTTTGTAATCCTTGCGGTCGCAGCGCAATTCTTTATCGGATTCGGATTGGCGTTGCTCCTGAATCGAGACTTCCGGTATAAAGGCTTCGTCACAACGCTGCTTCTACTACCGATGATGCTATCGCCTGTAGTAGTTGGGCTCTTTTGGCGTTTTATCCTCTCTTCAGATAACGCCGGTTTACTCAACTTTTTCCTCAGTCCGTTCTTAAAGTCGCCTATCGGGTGGACCACCAATCCAAAGGTAGCGATGTTAGCCGTTGTTATTGTGGATACATGGATGTGGTCCCCATTTATGATGTTGATTGCCTTGGCAGGACTCAGTGCAGTGCCGAAGTCCCTCTACGAGGCGGCTGATGTCGATAGAGCCTCCGCTTGGTTCAAGTTTCGATGTATTACCCTCCCGTTAGTATCCCCTCTTTTACTGATTGCCCTTCTGTTCAGGACGATGGATGCCTTCAAGATGTTTGACATCGTCTATGTGCTCACGCGTGAGGGTGGGCCTGGCACTGCCACAGAAACTGTATCAATGAACCTCTATAAACTCGCCTTTCGGAACTACAATACCGGTAAAGCGTGCGCGATGGCGTATATGCTGCTCATTATTATCGTTGCCCTGAGCAATATCTACGTAAAGTACCTTAATCGCATCAAAGGAGAGACACAGGAGACATAATGCGGCATCGGAAAAACTTTGTCCACTATCTCATATTGGCGTTTGTTGCTGCGGCTGTGATTGTCTATATCACCCCGATTTACTGGATTTTGGCAACGTCTTTGAAGGGGTTCTCAGATATTACCACAAAACTTCCAAAGTTTGTTTTTGAAGTATCGTTCGAGAACTATCAAAAATTGATGCCTTCGGAAGGTGTGCCAGGTGTGACATATCTGTTTTTAGGGGAGGTGTTCGTCGGATTATTGCTGTTCGGTTTTTTCTCGCTATTTAATGTGAGGTTGTCCCGTGCCTTGTCGCTCCGAAATCTCGGATTAATCTGGAACAGCATTTTCGTTTTAACGTGTCTCTATAGTTTTCTGATGCTCCAACCGCTGCAGAGTCGTCTCCAGACGGATGCCCGTTTCAACTTTCTGCTACTCATCGTCTGCACAATTATAGCCTATCTCCTGATTGCCCCGTGGCGGAAGACTGGGGGACTGGCATCGCAAACTCTAAAAAAACAACGACTTACCTTTGTGTTGCCAAGCATTTTTGGAACAGTAGCGATTTGTGTTGCCTTGGCGAACGGTGGATCCAAGTATTTTTACCAGCTTCTCAATAGCATTATCATCGGTGGCGGTAGCACGATTCTTGCTGTAGGGCTCGGAACACTTGCGGCTTACGCCTTCTCCCGGTTCGACATCGCTGGAAAGGACGACCTGCTCTTTTTTATCCTCAGCACCCGGATGCTACCCCCTGTCGTCGTTGTCATCCCAATCTATCTGATGTACAGTGCACTTGGGTTGCGAGATACACACTTTGGACTGATTTTACTCTATACCACCTTTAATGTCTCATTTGCGGTGTGGCTTATGAAGGGGTTCATTGACGAAATTCCGAAGGAGTACGAGGATGCGGCGCTCGTTGATGGCTACTCACGATTCCAAACCTTCCTAAAGGTAATTTTACCGCAGTCTGTCACAGGGATTGCTGCGACTGCCGTCTTTTGTCTCATTACGGCGTGGAACGAGTTCGCGTTTGCCTTAGTCCTCACAGAGGTCGGCGGCAGAGCCGTGACCGCACCCCCTTCGATTACGAGCGCGACCGGTTCCACTGGCATGGATTGGGGAAAAATCGCTGCGGGGACCTTTGTTTTTCTTCTACCCGTTGCCATTTTCACCTTCTTGATGCGGAGCCATCTCCTACGCGGTGTCACATTCGGCGCAGTGAAGAAGTGATACTTTTCCGAATTCTGACAACTGATAACTGAATACCCTAATGGAATTTGACTTCCGCATCGGTTTCTGCTATACTTATCGCAAGACATAGAGGAGGGCACGCAAAATGAGCAATCACGCACTAAAACTCACCGATGAAGAGATGCGGGATTTCATCATCAATGGGTACGTCAAGGTAAAGGTCGATTTCCCGCCGAGTTTTCATGAGAACGCTTACCAACAACTCGACGCAATGTTTGAACAGACGGGTAATTTAGGGAACAACGTTCTACCCCTCATCCCTGAAATTCAAGAGGTCTTCGATCATCCCGTCGTTCACGGTGCCATGCAGGGAGTGCTCGGTGAAAACTATGCGATGCATTCGCACCGATACTGCCATTTCAACCAACAAGGCAGTGAAGGTCAGGATTTTCATAAAGATAGTTATGAAGGGGACGGGCAGATTCGTCGGCACCGATGTCGTTGGACGATGGCGCTCTACTATCCACAGGATGTCACCGAAGATATGGGACCTACCGCTGTCCTACCCGGCTCGCAGTATTACGAAACGGGTGAAAGTGCGCATGAACAGCCGGAACTCGCACTCTGTGGCGAAGCAGGCACTGTAACGATTGTGCACTATGACTTATGGCATCGCGCAATGCCGAATCAGAGTGACAAGAAACGGTATATGTTGAAGTTTCTCTTTATCCGACTCGATGAGCCACAAACACCTTTATGGAAGAGCGATACCGACAACTGGCATACCCTCGGCAATGGGGAAGAATCCGAGCATCCAGAATTGTGGGAATCGTTATGGGATTGGTCTTACGGGAAACAGAACGGGACTACCAACGGTGTTTCGCACACTGAAGTGGATACCCTCATCGAAACCTTAGATGGCGATAATGAGAGGGATAGGCTAAATGCCGCGTATCGGTTGGGACGGGTTGGTGCCGCTGCCGTGCCTGTCTTAAAGCAGATGTTGCATAGTAAATCTGATGCCATCCGCGAGTATGCGGGATACGCTTTAAGCCTCACTGGAGCACCCGCGGTTCCGACGCTCATTGATGCCTTACAAACCACAGATGATTCCGTGCGGGCAAGTGCGGCGTTTGCCTTGGCGGATATGGGGAAAGCCGCACAGGAAGCACTGCCTGCGTTAACCACTGCTGCACAGGATCCCGACGAATGGGTACGACGACACGCCACAGAGGGTTTGGGACTCATTGGACAACAGGTTTCCAAAGACATGGATTTATCCGAGGTGGTGCAGGTCTTGACATCTGGATTGCGTGATGACCATTATTGGGTGCGTGATAACGCCGCTCGCGCTTTAGCCAAATTGGGTACAATTGCTGAACCGGCAATTCCGACCCTTGTTAAGCAACTTGAAGACGAGAATCGGTATGTCCGTTTCCACGCTGCTTTGGCATTAAAACAGATTAAGACACCGGAAGCGCAAGAGGCACTCTTCAATCATCTGTTTGCTTCGCGTTGGTGTGCGCTAACGACACGCGGAACGCCTTATTAGGGAAAACGTGGATTAAAAATTGGTAGGCGAGGTTTCTAACCTCGCCATATCTGTGTAGAAAAACCCCTCTTCTGTAGGAGCGCCCTCCCGGTCGCGCCCCCCAACTGCATTGCCCGTCAATTGCGATGATATATTCACGGTAGGAGGGAACTCCGATTCCCGACTGCCTCTTCTGTAGGGGGCCCCCACCCGTTACTGGGAAGGAGATATCCCAGTCGCGACCCTGACTTGAGGCGTGTTTGAAGATTCCCCAAGTCCCCTGATAAGGGGGTTAGAAGGGTTATAGGTTGTTCATAAAGGCGTTTGTAGCATAATCTGTTAGATTGTGCCATCGGTTCGCAAACGGACAATTTGCGATAGGAAGGGTTTATTATAGTAAAGTGCCACCCGTGCTGCATTCGAGCATTAAACGGCTTGTGTTAATGTCGACAACCCTCTCCAAGCGACATCTTCATAGAGCATTCCCAGATGATAACGTTGACGTTCACCGTATCGAACCAACACCATGGCTACCGGGCAACCAAGTTTTTCAGATTCGCACAGGCCTGTATACACACGAGGCAATTTTAGATTATGGTAATGCTTGGGACAGGATTGGTCTTTCTAAAATAGGACAACGCTTTTTTGCGGGTATTCGTGCAGAAATTGAAAGAGAGCCGAACATCAAACATGTAATTGTCGCCGATTGGTCAATTCTACGTAAGTTGATGCAGATAATAGAAACGGAGAACGTCTGTTTTATGACCTATTCCGGAGAGAAGATGGGTGTGAACACCGATTCTGAAGAGGCAGAGGTCATCTGGATGGTCGGCGTACCGGAACGAGCAATCGGTGTTATGTGGGAGTGTTCACAAGCCTTGTTTGGAAATGATGAGAAACCGTTCTGTTATGATAGAGAACTACAACCCTACGACTATAAGGATGAACGAATCCAGAGCGTTTATCAAGAGGCTTTGGTCAAGATAGTTACCGAGATGTTTGGACTGGCGCAGTTGAATCGCCAGAGTGCCAAGAAAGTAATGTTGCTCACTGGCTTGGAACTGCTCGGAATCACGGATAGACCTGAAACACTCCTGTTTGACTGGGAGGATTTTGAGATCGCCGATGGACTCGACAAACTCGCGGAGACAATAGCCACGCGCCAACATTTTGAAACTGAGAGAGCCAATCTAACTGCGGAATCCGGCAGAGATAAAGTGCAGCAGGTCCTCGGGTGCTCTAAAGTTCATGCCAACCGTGTCCTGAATAAATTGAGGGGCGGGAATCTCCGGTGTGCAACCTTTCGCGAACAGATCCTCTCTCTCCTTGGTGATGGTGAGAAAAAGGCGGCTGAAGTGGTTGCGGCTATTGAGGGAAACCCAAAAGCGATAAACCATGAACTCGTGAGACTTGCCAATACTGGTGAGATTGTAAAGGTCCGGTGGGGTGTGTATGACCTTCCGAAAATATAAGGTTTTAGCGTTACACGATGAACCATATTCCGACTCGGGCTGTAAAGATTCCGAGAATCGCGCCTGCCAGAACATCAGTAGGATAATGGACCCCAAGATATACACGTGCAATACCAACCGTACTTGCCCAGAGAAGCGTTGGAATTCGTAAAACTGGGAAGAAGTTTGTCAACAGTGTCATCATCAGAAAAGCCGAGGCAGTGTGGCCTGATGGGAAGCTAAACTGGTCGGGCGGGCGAACTCGAAATTGAACGTCCACAATTCCTTCACAAGGTCGGTCGCGTTTCATTGACTGTTTAAGAAGGTGATATAGCAGTCTCTCAAGTGGGAATGCGAGTAGCGCTGACAGAAGAAATGATTTGCTAACGGCGGAACTAAATGTCAGATACACATAGAACCCCAGGAGCGGATAAAAGCACCCGTTAGCACTCCAGGAGATGATGCGAAATGAGCGACTCAGGATTCTTCTATCACCCCAACCAAAAATACGGTTAAACAGTAACGTATCCCATCGGGTTAGACTATTTGTAAATTCTCTAAGCATAGTTTACAAAGTGAGCAGGCACGCTTACAACACAAACCTGCTGTATCTTTTACCTCCACCTGTATGTATTATCTGAATATATTTGACGAAACGTTCAAAGTCTTATAGTTCGATTGCCGCTGTTTAATTACTTATAGGATTCTCATCACCTCTTCTGCATCTCCAATTTGATTAAAATTGTAGTGGAAGTATGTTGCATATTTTTGACCAGCATATCATTTTTATATAAAAAATATTGAACAAAATTGTGTCAATATTTTTGATTCATACCCTAACAGTGTGTGTAACCCTCACAGAGAATGTGGATCCACGTAATCGGCGAGGTCTCGGAGCGCGATAACTTTGTAATCGTTTTCGTAGAGATACGCCATATAGTCTTCAAATTGCTCTGGCTCTGTGTGAACCCATGGATGCTCAATATCCGGTACACCGTGGAACGTAAGGACAGTGATATTTCCATCTTTTGCTTGGGTAAGTGCCCACGTAAAGTCATCAAAGTTCCAATTGGGACCGGAGGCTCCTGTCGTCGGAACCAAGAGGGGATGATGCAAGGTTGGATTGTAAGCAGGTCCGCGGTCACCTTCTCCGCTGTAAGGGAACTCTGGAGCGACGCCGCGTCGGGCAAAATGAAAGCCGTGTTCAGCGAGAACGTGGACAGCCGCTTCACCGTGGCTATAACCCGGGTAACAGAACGTTGTCGGCTTTGAAATACGGTAAGTCTCGCAACGAGCGTCAATATGTGCTAAATCCGCACTGAGTTCCTCGGCGGGTTGCTGCGTGACGTTTCGGTGGTGGCGAGTGTGATTCCCAATTTCAAAACCATCGTCGTGTAGTCCTCGTACGTCTTCCCACGTCATATAGGCTTCTTTATGGGTGAGAAAGTTGAGTCCTTCGGTGATATAGAAGGTTGCACCGAAGCCGTAAGCCTTGAGGATCGGCGCGGCGAAAGTCGCCTGTGATTTGCACCCGTCGTCAAAGGTAAGCACGACAAGTTTATCGGGGATAGTCTTCTGCAAAACGTTTTTCATCTGGCAAATTTCATACCTATATGGAACATTAAAAAAACTAATACTCTGCTGGACTCTTAATTATAGACGCATACTGCTATTTAAATCAAGGAAAAAATCTGATACTGTAGGACTATTCAGTTTTCGGAAACCTTCTGTCGGTTCTGTGGAATAAATCGCGACCGGGAGATCGCTCCTACAGCGAGGTATCCGAATTCCGACAGTAGTGGCTTTCAACTATCAGGGGCAGGAATGACCAATTTCCGATCCAAACAGTCTTCTATACTGACGGCTGACCACCCTTCTTGTAGGAACGAGCTGTGATCGCGATTCTTGCTGATTGTTGACCGCTGACTGCCGATGGCTATTCTGCTGACAACTGAATACTATTGGACATATTTTTTCTTATGTGGTAATATATACGTTAATATTTATCGTGCATCCTCACAGTGCGCGAACTATGTTAAATGGAGGGACACACAATGGGCATGCCTGGGATTACGGAATTAATAATAATCTTGGCAATCGTCTTTCTCCTGTTTGGTGCGAAGCGACTCCCTGACTTAGCGAAGGGACTCGGACAAAGCATCACAAACTTCAAGGCTGGGCTCAGTGAGGAGCAGACTGAGCAGACTGAGCAGACTGAGCAGACTGACGCATCAGCACAGCAAGAGAAAAAGACACCACAAAACGAAAAGACCGAGTAACCAGACGATAAGCACTGTTCTCTGAATTCGCAGGCATCGAAATTCGGAGACCACTCCTACAGGAAAATAGGAGATCTTTTGATGCAAGATAAATTACCCGATTTTCTTCAGAATGTGATTGAAGAATATCCCGATGTTTGGAAAGCGTATCAGGCATTGGGTGAAGCGTGTGGCACCGCAGGTCCTCTTGAACCGAAAACCGTGAGGCTTGTTAAACTCGCATTGGCTATCGGTGCGAAGTCTGAAGGCGCAGTACACTCGCATGCCCGGCGTGCCCTCCGAGAAGGCATTACGCCAGAGGAGTTACAACAGGTAGCACTGCTCGCGGTGACTTCTATCGGCTGGTCTTCGAGTATGGCGGCATTGTCTTGGATTCAAGATGTCGTGGACAAACAATCGTAGTTTGATCGGGAAAATCAGCATGGACGCAGGTTATAAATGCCGCGCCTTGACGCTTGGAAAGCACACCTACAGGATTTTAATCCTCACTGCTATCCTCTTATGGATTACTCCGTCTGTTAGCAGGACCGAAACGACGTCAGCGTTTCAGCAGGGCGTTGAATATGTCAAACTTCGGCTCTATCCACAAGCAGTGGATACCTTTAAATCGATCTTATCACGCGATCCGACAGATGTGAACGCGCTTTTCCAACTGGCAAATGTCTATAAATTGCAAGATGAACTGGCGTTAGCGATTCAGACGTTTAACACCGTTTTGGTGCAACTTACAGCCCAGTTAATATTCAAACGGCAAAACTTGCCGTTGAATGCCACAACTGCAGATTCGGAAAACGCCCTGACAACAGAGCGGATTCACGGGTTAACGCACCTCGCGCTATCAGAAGTCTACTGCAAGCAGAGCAAATTGGACATCGCAGAGCGGCACGCCAAGGAAGCCGTTCAGAGGTATCCCACGGATGCGAATACGCATTACCGGCTCGGTTATATCTACACACATCAAGCGAAATTTGATGCTGCACTCACCTCCTTCAAACACACCCTTGCACGCAATCCCGATTTTGCCGAAGTTTACGAATGGCTCGGCTTGATTGCCCTCATGCGACAGAAGCCACAGCAAGCGGTAGAGTATTATCAAAAGGCAATCGAGAGAAAGCCGTACGTTCAGAGTGCCTATTACAACCTTGCTAAGGCTTACCGACTCCTTGGTAATGTACCGGCAGCGACGGAACAACTTAAGGTGTTCCAGCAGATGAAAACCTATTATGACCGGACCTACGCAATCGAAAGTGCTTTGGCAGAAGATCCAATGAACACGACGCTTCGACTGAAATTGGCAGAGGTCCATCTGGCGCACAAACACATCTCGGCAGCAATTACGACATATCAAAATCTGATTCGGTTGAATCCAGAGTTGGTGGCTGGATACGATAAATTGGGACGACTCTACATGAATCTCAATATGCCACAGCGCGCCATTCCGTTCTTCCAGAAAGTCCTTGAACTAAATCCAGATGCTGTGGAAGCGCATGTTCGGTTAGGGTGGCTCTATACTACGCTAACAACGTTTGACAAGGCAGAATCTCATCTGCAAGCGGCTATAGAGAAAATGCCCGAACTTCCCTTGGCATATCACGGGTTAGCCGAAATTTACACGAAACAAGGGTATCTTCAGAAGGCGATAGATGTCTACCGACATATCACAGAAATCGCACCTGACGATAGCGATGCTTGGAAGGCATTACAAAACTTAGAGCATTTGAAGAAAAGTTCACAAACGACGCGATAAATTCCTCCTTATGCGAAAAACTGACACTAATGGAACCCCGTCCCTCTACCGCCTTTTCGTATTCGCACTTATAAGCTTCCAATATTGCACAATCGCGTCTACAGAACCAATTTTCATTGATGTTACGGAATCCGCAGGGATAACATTTGTGCATACCGATGGCAGAAGCGGTGTGAGACTCTTCAACGAATTTCTCGGATCTGGTGGTGGATTTTTCGATTATAATGGCGACGGCGATCTCGACATCTACCTCGTCAATGGTGCGGTTCAGACAGGAGGTGGACAAGACCAAACCCCGCATAACGTCCTCTACCGAAACAACGGTGATAACACCTTCACTGATGTCACCGACAAGGCAGGTGTAGGAAGTCATGCCTACGGTACTGGTGCCACTGTCGGTGATTACGATAACGATGGCGATATAGATTTGTACGTCACCAACTTCGGTGAAGATCAGCTCTATCGGAATAATGGCGATAGCACCTTCACAGACGTGACAACACACGCCCAAGTTAACAACCCGAACTGGGGCACCAGTTGCGCGTTTGCCGATGTGGATAACGACGGACACTTGGATCTCTATGTGGCAAACTACGCCGCGTATGCGCCTGAGAACGACATCCGGTGCGAAGAACGTGGGGTTCACGTCTATTGCGGTCCGCATGCGTATCCGGCGGTTCACGATACTTTTTACAAGAACAACGGAGATGGCACCTTCATCGATATGTCGGTTTTGTACCGTCCCTCGGATCTGATGCCTCAGCACGGGTTAGGCGTAACGTTCGGCGATTACGATGCCGATGGAGATACCGACCTCTACGTCGCCAACGATCAGGATCCGAACTTTCTGTTTCAAAACAGCGGAAGCGGCAATTTTTTGGAGGTTGCATTAATTTCAGGCGTATGCTACAATGATATGGGTAAAGAGGAAGCCGGGATGGGTGCCGATTTCGGGGACTATGACAACGATGGGTGGCTCGATCTCACTGTCAGTAACTATCAGACCGAAACCAATACCGTTTACCACAACCACGATGGCACCTTTTTTACCGATAATACGATTACATCAGGTATCGCAGAAGTAACACACGGTTATCTGGGATGGGGTATTAAGTTGTTTGATTACGACAACGATGGATACCAAGACATCTTTGTCGCAAACGGGCACTTGATGGATAACATCGCTCTACTTGAGACGCATGTAACCTATCCGCAAAGGAACCTGTTGTTCAGGAATTTAGGCGATGGCAGGTTCGCCAATGTCATGTCAGAGACGGATGGCTTGGCACTGGAAAAAGTGAGTCGCGGTGCGGCTATTGGTGATTACGACAACGACGGAGACCTTGATATTCTTGTCACCAATTGCAACCAACGTCCAGACCTGCTCCAAAACGCAATCGGGAATCGAAACAATTGGATACAGATCCAAGTCGTCGGACAAAAAAGCAACCGCTCTGGGATTGGGGCAAAGATTAAAGTCGTCACCGGAACACACGTCCAATATTGGGAGGTACAGAGTGGTGGGAGTTATCTCTCCTTCCACGACCTGCGTGCCCATTTTGGCGTTGGTAAAGCGGAACAGATTGATCTCCTTGAGATTCGCTGGCTCAACGGACACATTGATCGAGGGACACACCTCCCCGTCAACCGGAAGTTTCTGGCGGTTGAAGGGAACAACATTGTTCCGATACGTTAGTCAATTTTAAAACACCTGCCTTAGGCAGATTTTCACGGAGGAAAAATGAAAACCCTATTTATAATGCTAATACTTATCGCGTTTACGGCATCTTTTGCCTACGCGTTGAACGAACCCGAGGATTCGCTCATCCTCTACTTCTCTTTTGATGAGCTCGACGGTAAAAACACCATCGACCATTCAAAATATGAGAACCATGGCGAGATTGCTGGTGCCCCGAAACTTGCTGAAGGCAAATTCGGTAAGGCACTGGAACTAAACGGTAAAAGCGACTGGGTTGTCGTGCCGCATCACGAGATTCTCACCGTTGACAATAGTGTAACAGTGATGGCTTGGATTAATACTGAACGCCATCAAGGTCCCAACGGTCAAAGGTGGCAGGGTATCGTTGCGAAAAGCAACAATCCGCGTTCCTACAGTTTCTACACCGAATTCCCGAGTGAATGTTTGCACCTCAGTGTCGGTGGTGGAAGTGTTTGTAACAAAAAGGTTCCGTTAGACGAATGGGTGCATGTTGTCGCACAGGTAGATGATGGCACAACACACCGGTATTGGGTAAACGGCGAAATGGCTGGCGAATTTGGTGGCAAAAACGCTCCACCCGGTAAAGCCGATCAATCGGATGTCCTCGTCGGAAAAACTCACGAAGGCAACCGTGAATTTCTCGGACTCATTGACGAAGTCCGCATTTGGAACCGTGCCCTCGATGAGGACGAGGTTATTGAACAGATGGAGAGCGGCTATTTCGATATCTTCGCTGTTGATCCGCGCCAGAAACTCACCACGACTTGGGGACATCTGAAAACCTCACAACGATAAAAGTCATCTACGTGCGCGCTTTTGAATCGCAACAATGTAATACAAGGAATGGATTGAGTCTATTCCTCGACTAAATCCGGTTCTAAGCGCGCACTCTCTACCTATAAACAACGATAGGAGAATGCACAACGTCATGAATGGAAAATTTATAGCGTCAGCGGACGTGGAACGAGATGAACTCGACTGGGGAACAATCGGTTGGCTCAGTCGCCCAGAAAGTACAGGCGGGAAAGACATTGTTGCTATGGAAGTCAGCCTCTCGCCCGGATATGGACACGACTTCCATAAACACCCCGACCAAGAAGAGGTTATTTACGTTATAGAAGGTAGTGTAGAACAGTGGCTTGAGGATAAGAAACAGACGCTCAACGCAGGGGACTCTGTATTTATCCCCGCGGACATGGTCCACGCATCCTTTAACGTCTCCTCTCAGTCAGCGAAATTATTTGTTACCCTCAGTCCCAGCAAAGGCGCAGAGGGGTATCAACTCATTGATGTTTACGATCAGGCACCGTGGAATACGCTCCGTTCATAATCGTCTTTTCAACTTTTTTCACAATTGCTTCTGAGCTGCCTTTACCGTTATCAGGGTAGTATTCCAATTGTTAACAAACCGATCATAACCCAGAGGTGGTTGGAATTAACCGAAAACCACCGTGAAACGAAGTGGAACGGTGCCCAGACCTAATAGTTTAAAAGTTCGACAGCGGATGCGTGAGTTCTACGAAACATCGGAAACCTATAAAGGGCTTCTGGCTGCGCACGACGAAACCTATCTCCGACACTACGTAGAATTGGTGATCCGCTACGCACCGCCTCGTTCCAAAGTCCTCGACCTTGGGTGCGGAAACGGTATCTCAGCGCGGCTGCTCAATCAGGCGGACTTTGATGTCGTCGGAACCGACATCTCTCCGCTCTTTCTTGAAGACGCGCAAACATGGGAAAATCCGAGACTCCGCTATCAGGTTTGCGACGTGATGGAACTCCCTTTTGAAAGCGAGTCCTTTGATGTTATCTGTTCAAACGAATTAGTTGAACATCTGCCCGATGTAGAAACGGCGTTAACCGAGATGATGCGGGTTGTGTGTAAGGGCGGGAGAATTGTGCTCTCTGGACCCAATCTCTGCTCACCCTTAATCCCGCTCCTTGATTGGGTCAGTCTGATGTCCGGCAAACCCGGTAGGCCCGTCTGGGGTGAGACGAAACGGCAAGCACTCCAGCAATTTGTGCGCAACTGTAGGCTCTATGTCCGGAAGCGGTTCTTGACTCCGGCGACAGTGGCACCGAACTTCATTTACCGTGAACCCGATTTACAGACAGATGCCATCGGTGGTGATGCAGACAGTGCTTATTATGCCAGCCCTATTGATCTCGCTCAATTTTTCCGATCACACGGGTTCACGATCGTCAAGAAAGCCGTTGGGTTCGGGATAAAGGGTCGGATTATCGCAAGAGCGTTTCCGTACCTGAGTCCTTACATCACGATGGTCGTCGAAAAATGAACATTCGCACAGACGATTTTGTCTTAGAAATAGGGAGCGGTCATAATCCGAAAACACGCTCGGATGTCTTATGTGATAAATTCATAGGGGATGACGAACAACGCGGCGGTGCAATCGTTACCAACCGTCCGATGGTGGAAGCGGATGGACAGTTCCTACCGTTCGCAGATCGGGCGTTTGACTATGTCATCTGCTCGCATGTGTTAGAACACATTGAAGATCCGAGGCGATTCATCTCCGAACTAATGCGTGTCGCATGCCGAGGCTACATTGAAACGCCGTCTGAAATAGGTGAGCGAATCTATGGGTGGCACTACCACAACTGGGTCGTCAACTTGGTTGATGGCTGTTTGATGCTACGGAAGAATGAAAAAAATTCCCAATTTGGGCAACTTTTCCACAGATTGGCGGTAACAGATAAGCATTGGAAGCGGTTTCATATTACACATCATAACCTTTTCCTCGTCCAGTACGAATGGGAAGATGAAATAGACTATAAAATACTTCTCGAACATGAGTCAGCACTGGATTTGGAATGCCACGATACGCTTGACAGGCTTGTCGCATCAGGTGGTAATGTTCCGAGACATAATGAGTGGTTACTGCTCCTTAAAAGCGCAGTGCCGCGAAGCATCGTTTCCCGTGCAAAATCGCTTTTGACAAAAGGTATAAGTCGCCAGACGAAGACATTGCAAGAAATTCTCGTCTGTCCGCGGTGTAAAGGTGAGATTACGTGGGAAGAACACAGTCTCCACTGCAAAATGTGCGAACAGTCCTATCGGATTGTTGATGGAATTCCGCGTTTCAGCACAGTCACAAGCCGAGAGTCAACTACCCCCGATTAAAATCGGGGGCTTGTGCGAAGCGCATACCAAGCGTTCACTCCACAAGTTAAACCGTTGACTACAGTAATATATCGCAGTATCTTGGCGTGGTAGCCAGAACGATGTTTCGGATGCTCCCCAAGTCCGATTCCTTTCGGATACTGTGATCTGGATGGGGCAACATATAACCTGAAAGGGAATTTACGATGAACTTCGTGCCTGTTAAAAGCAAAGATGGCGAAAGACTCATGCCGACGACACCAACGCGTGCGGGCATGATGATCAAATGCGGAGACGCTACACCTTACTGGGATAATGGCGTGTTCTGTATCCGACTTAACAGAGAACCATCAAAACGATTTAAACAAGAAATCGCTGTCGGCGTAGACCCTGGCAGTAAAAAAGAGGGTTTTACCGTCAAATCGGAAGCACACACCTATTTGAATGTGCAAGCAGACGCACATAATAAAGTGGGTACGAAAGTGGAAAAGCGTCGCGAGTTGCGTAGAGGCAGACGTTCACGGAAGTGTCCAAACCGCAAGCACAGAATGAACCGTCTTGCGAACAAGCGGCGTATTCCTGCTGGCACACGCGCACGTTGGGACTGGAAACTTCGCATCCTTGATTGGCTGTCAAAACTGTTCCCTGTGACGCATGTATGTGTCGAGGACATCAAAGCACGAACTATTAAGCGTGCAAAGAAGTGGAATCAATCCTTTAGTCCACTTGAAGTGGGTAAAAAGTGGTTCTATGATGAGATACACAAACGCTGGCAACTCTACACACTCCAAGGATACGAAACAAAAGAACTCCGAGATAGACTTGGGCTTAAGAAGTCATCCAAGAAGTTGTCTGAAGTGTTTGAGGCACATTGTGTTGATAGTTGGTGCTTGGCACATTATACTGTTGGTGGCGACAGCATTGTAGACAACAAAGAATTGATGTGTATATCACCGATACCTATAGCAAGACGTAATCTGCATAAAGAACAATACAAAAAGGGTGGCATTCGTTCAAGATATGGTGGCACTGTGCTATGTGAGGATTTGGTAAAGAACATCCTTGTTAAGCATATCAAATACGGATTAACACGGCTATCAGGTATCAACGCCAAAGGTTTGTTTTCTATCTACAGTTTAGATGGAAAACGACTCACAACAGGTGCAAAACAAATAGACTTTAAAGTCCTAACAAAACTAAATTTTAATTATAGGAGCGGGCATTCCTCCCCCAGCTAAAGCAAGGGGTATCCTGCCCGAATATTTTGATGAAAAGTCTTAAGAATGCCCTCAGCAAACCAACAACGGCGGTTTGCGGGACTTGATTGGAAATCCTTGTGCAACCGGGGTGTTAATTGTCTGAAGCAGGATTTACAGGATTTATCGGATTTGCAGGAGTGGACATCCTTGTTGCCTGAAACGCCGGTCATAGAATTACCGAATTATTTATTGAAACTTCATAAGAATGTCCTGAGCAAGCCAACAACGGCGGCTTGCAGAACTGAATCGAAAACCCTTGTGAAACCAACACCGTCCGTTAACGCTTAGCGCATAATTAGAATCTTGGAATGAAAAAGTTTGTAAGGATGTCCCGAGCAAGCCAACAACGGCGGCTTGCGGAACCGAATCGAAAACCCTCGTGAAACCAACACCGTCCGTTAACGCTTAGCGCAAAATTAAAAAAATGAATGTAGTACCGAAAGAATTTATCCGCGTGATGCCAGATACAATGCGGGGCTTCGTCAGTGAAGCTTTCCAGAAGGCAGGGACCTCGGAGGCGGATGCCGCGCACATAGCGCACCTGCTGGTTCTCACGGATCTGCGCGGTGTGTTCAGTCATGGCACGCGCCAAACGCCGGGATATGTGGGAATGATGCTTGACGGCAAAGTAAATCCACGTCCAAACGTCCGCTGCATCGATGAATCCCCGACGACGGCGGTCTACGACGGCGATGGCGGTATGGGACATTTTGCCGCGTATCATGCTGCAAAGGCAGCGGTCAAAAAAGCCAAAGAGATGGGACTCGGTGCCGCAACGAGTCGGAATCACTTCCACTTTGGGAGTGCAGGCAAGTATTCACGGCTCGCGCTCGAAGCGGATTGCGCCGGGTTTGCGGTCTCTTGCCACCGTTTTCGACACAGTCCCGACAGTCCGATTGCCACCGCAACTGGAGCCTCGCCGATGAGTTTTGCGATTCCAGCGGGCAACCAGCCACCCATAGTCGTCGATATGGCAACCGGCATTGATGCCAAGCTGCCATTGGAACAAGCGTTTGAACAGAGTCCCGCTGCGTTCTTCAAGATGTTGGGTTTGAGTCATGTGAGTCATGCCCTCGGTGGGATTATGGCAGGCATCTGGCTATTCGATAAACCGTCAGATCCCCCAACAATCTGGGAAGGTGCCAATCAAGGTGCTTTCATTGCAGTGTTTGACATTTCCCGATTCCGACCGATTGACGAGTATAAAGCGGAGATCGACCAACATATCCACGATGCACGACAGATGCAACCCGCACCCGGTCATGACCGATCGGATCTGCCCGGCGGCTTAGAATGGGAGCGCGAACAGGAATGGGCTGAAATCGGCATCCCCGTTGGCGAAGAACATCAGGAACAGTTGAAAATAATTGCTGAACGAGTTGGTGTTCCACTCCCATTCTAAATGCTGACTTCATTTAGGGTCATTTAGTTTTAAGAAATTATCGGCGTTTGAAGGTTTTTTCAAGACCCGGAGCGGTTAGAATGCAGATCGCATTTGGGCGAGTACGCCGCAAAACCGCTCCTACCGTGCCGGGGGATCAAAGACCCGTAGAAAAAATGGAAAACTAAATAGCCCTAAACCCAGCAAACTAATGCTTGACACAAAATGAAAATCTTGAAATAAAGATTCTAAGAACGCCCTAAGCAAGCCAACAACGGCGGCTTGCGGAGCTTAACCAAAAGCCTTTGTGCAACCAAAACCGTCAGTTAACGCTTGGCGAATGATTAAAATCTTGAAATGAAGGTTTTAATAATGCCCTAAGCAAGCCAACAACGGCGGCTTGCGGAGCTTAACCAAAAGCCTTTGTGCAACCAAAACCGTCAGTTAACGTTTGGCGAATAATTAAAAAATTATGGATACCAATACAAACAACATAGAAGATCGAAATATCGTGATTATTGGCGGTGGCACCGCGGGGTTTGCCGCGGGTGTCTATACGTCTCGTGCAATGCTTGAACCTGTTCTTATTACAGGTGAGGCACTCGGCGGACAACTCTCTTTAACCCTCGACTTGGAAAACTATCCCGGCTTCTTTGGTAATGAGGCAGGGGTTTTTATACAAGGCATGCAAGAACAGGCGGAGCGATTCGGCACAGAAGTCAAATTTGACACCGTAACAGCGGTTGACTTTTCGCAACACCCGTTTGCTGTCACGACTTACGAGAAAGAATACCGTGCGAAATCTGTGATTATATGCACGGGTGCATCGCCGCGCATGCTTGATATTCCGGGTGAAGAGGAATATGGCGGACGGGGTGTCTCCTACTGCGCAACGTGTGATGGGTTCTTCTTCCAAGATCAGCGGCTCGTTGTCGTTGGTGGGGGTGACGCGGCATTAGAGGAAGGCATCTTCTTAACCAAGTACGCCTCCGAGGTGTATATCGTCCACCGCCGCGATCAGCTCCGTGCGAGCCAGATTATGCAGGAACGCGCCTTCAAAAACGATAAAATTAAGTTTATCTGGGACACCGTCGTTGAAGAGATTAACGGCGACACAGAAAAAGTGACCGGTGCTACCCTCAAAAACGTTAAAACCGGTGAGACGCAACTCTTCCCGATTGACGGTGTATTCATCTTTATTGGACATATTCCGAACACAGAACTCTTCACAGATGTCATAAATATGAACGAGCAAGGGTATATCATTGTGGACGAGATGCAACGCACGAACGTAAACGGTGTTTATGCCGCAGGCGATGTCCATGACGATGTCTTTCGACAAGCGATTACCGCCGCAGGAACCGGTGCCGCCGCTGCGATCGCCGCTGAAAAGTTCATCGCAGAATTTGAGAACCGCGCCTATCCAGGGAATTAAACGCAATCCCTGATTGAGGGATGCCCTCACCGTCGCTGGCGAGGATTGTATCCTCGCCTACTTGTGATGTCCAAGGAATTATGAATTTTACCATAAACGCAATCCCTGATTGACGGACGTATAGGAGAAACTTGTGCCAAGAGAAAGACTCGCTCTCGGTTTAGATTCAAGCACGCAAAGCCTATCTGCTGTCGTTATTGATATAGACACAGCGGAAAAATGCTTTGAGCATTCGCTGGATTATCGCACCGATGCACGACTCAACCAATTCGGTATCGGGGAGGATTATATCTTACCGCCGAGAGAAGAAGGTGAAGCCGAACAACCGCCGCTGATGTATCTCGCCTCACTTGATGCTATGTTCACTGACATGCGCGAGGCAGGCGTACCGCTTGAACACATCCTTCTCATCAACACATCGGGGCAGCAACATGGGCATGTCTATCTGAACCGGGACGCAGATGCGCTACTGGCGCAACTCGCAAGTTTCCAGAACTTCGACGAAGATACCCGCGACCTGCAAATCCTGCTAAAAGATGCCTTTGCGTATCCCACTGCTCCAATCTGGATGACCGCGAATACGACTGTGCAAGCTGAGGCTGTCCGAAAGGGAGTCGGAGGAAAATCGGAGATGATTGACCTTTCCGGTTCGGACGCGCCGCTCCGCTTCACAGGCACTGTCATGCGCCGTGTTGGAGAACAGTTTCCTGAATGCTATGCGGCGACAGCTAAAGTCCAGTTGATTAGTAACTTCATCCCCACAGTGCTGACCGGTAACGCCGAGGTGCCTATTGATTACGGAAACGGATGTGGGATGTCGCTTATGAACTATCGGAGCAAGGTGTGGGATGCCGCACTATTGGCAGCGACCGCGGACGGCTTACCGGGTGGTATGGAAGCACTCCAATCGAAATTGCCCACGCTCGCACGTCCAGATTCCATTGTGGGGAGTCTCGCCGCGTATTACATAGAGAAATATGGCTTCGATGGCCGCTGCGCGGTGATCGCGGGTTCTGGCGACAATCCGCAGTCGAAAGTGCCTATTGCCGGAGATTTGCTTAGCCTCGGAACCAGTTTCGTCAACATGGTGTCAACCGACGGGGATACGCTCGACCCAGAGGGATTTGCCAACGCAATGTATGATGGCATCAACCGTCCGTTTATGTTCGGATGTCGCACAAACGGTGCAATGGTATGGGATGCCGTGAGGAGTCATTACGGCTTGGCGAAAGAGGAATACGCGCCCGCAGAAGTTGCGTTGCAGACAGTTGTCCCCGGACAGTTTATGACTTTTTGGCAACCTAAGACTGAGTCCTTTCCAGTCTCTGGTGCGTTTGAGTTAATCCGCGCCACCGCACAATCCACATTAGCAGAAGATTATACCGGTATTATTGAAACGAGCCTCGCCGCAGTTTACATTTACTCCGCTGTCTTCACAAAGCAGACGCAGGAACCGTTGTTTGTAACGGGCGGCGCAACAGACAGTTCTGAAATCATGCGGCGCGTCGCGGGAATCTGGAATAGACCGACGCTTCCGGTAGAGAAAGGCGGTGCGGCACTCGGTGCGGCTATCGCAGGTGTCAAGGCCCTTTTTGACGCAGCTGGCGAGTCAAAACTTGCTATTAAAATGAATGACACAGATTCCGATATGGAGACAGAGTCTTTTGATATTGAGGCGTTCAGTGCGGCGGTCTTGAAGCGCGGTGAACCGATCCAACCGAATCCTGCAGACGTTGCCGCCTACCATGGTGAGGGGAAATACCTCCAGCAGTTTCGGGAGAAATACGAGCAAATCATAGCAGATTCTTAATTATTCGCAAGGTGCTAAAGGTGACTTTAAAGGGAAATGCGTAAGTTATAGATGATTTCACATAACCATAGCCCGTAATGTAATGGAGGGCGGATATAAGGAACGCACGTCAAAGATTCAAATGAACGTCATTCCTCCGCAAGGTAAAATTAAAAAACAATTAACGCACTTTGACGAAAAAGGCAACACGCGGATGGTGAATGTGGGTGGCAAAGACGAGACACTGCGCATCGCCATCGCTCGTGGGCATATTACCGCCCGCCCTGAAACACTCCGTCTCATCGCTGAACAAGGCATGAAGAAGGGCGATGTTTTGGAGGTCGCACGGCTTGCGGGTATCATGGCGGCAAAACGCACCGGTGAACTGATCCCGTTGTGCCATCCCCTCGCATTGACTTCGATTCGCGTCGAACTCGCTATCGCAGATGATGTGCCGCAGATTGAAATTGAAGCAGAAGTCCAGACGGTGGGTCGTACAGGCGTAGAAATGGAAGCACTCACCGCCGTGTCAGTTGCGGCTTTGACCGTTTATGACATGTGTAAGGCAGTGGACAGAGAGATGGTTATCGGCGATGTCAGGCTTGTCAAGAAGACAGGCGGTAAAAGTGGCTCTTTCACAAGAGATACAAAAGACACAAAGGACACCATTTCAAAGGACACCGTTTCCAATTCTAATACGTAGTTGTCCCAAACGAGGTATAAAGAAATGCGTCAGATACTCACCATAACCCTTACAGTTTGTCTAATTTCTACGACCGCATTTGCCGCCGATCACGTCCTGATCATTGGCGGTGTCGCCGGTGAAAAATCCTTTTACGACGCATTCTGGGGTGCCACCTCCCGGTTCCATCAGTTGCTCACCAATGAATACGGCTACACATCCGACCAGATTACTTTTCTCTTTGAAGATATGGGCGATATAGACCGAGGCGGGCAGGGAGAGTTAGAACTGGTTGACTCGGAATCAAATCGCGAACAGGTTTTAGCCGCATTCGATCAACTCGCCAAGACTGTGCAACCGTCAGATCGGTTTCTGCTGTTCATGCTTGGGCATGCTTCCCGGACCGGTAGAGGCAGTGTAAAGTTTAATCTGCGAGGACGGGATATTACTGAAGTGGAATATGTAACGCTCATTAACAGTGTTCCTTCCGAGCGTCAGATTTTAATCTTTGGTTTCCCTTATAGTGGGAGGCTTGTGCCACAACTGAGCGTCCCGGGACGAATAATTCTCACCTCAAGTTCACCAAATGAGGGCTACTCGCTACAAGCAGGATTCGGCGATCTCTTTGTTGGTGCCTTCTCTACCGCAGATAACGATATAAACGGCGATGGTGACATCTCACTCTTAGAAACGTTTCTATCGTTACAGACACAGACGAAGGACTGGTATGAGAACAACGGGAGTATTCAGTCTGAACATCCGCATCTTGATGATAACGGGGATGGGAACGCCACTCGAAACCTAACGATTGACCCTGAGGTCCCACGTGTAGAACAGACAGATGATGGCGCACTCGCCGAAAAAACGTTCTTGGGGACCCGTCGGACAGTCTTACCGAGCACACCACTCCCACCTGAGCCTGATGAAGTTTTCGCCGACGTACCGCCTACTGAACCTCCCGAAGCGCACGAACATGGAAACCCAGATGCTTCGACCGCCTCTCACACTCCTGAGAATCGTCCATCGGCACTGCCTTATAACTATATCAGCGAAGCAGACGAGGCAGTCATCCGAGAAGCCATTGACACGGCACCTTCTCAAAAAGACTATCCAGGAGACGGTGCTGTCGTTCTTTGGGAAAACGTTGATGTTGACATCGATGAAAAGAGCCGTTATATCTATTCCACACGGCGCGTCGTCAAAATCTTCAATGAGGATGGCGCAAATCTCGGTGAGATCAGTATCCCTTATATGCGTGGAAAAGACGATGTCACTATCCATCATGCCCGTACATTTACCCCCGATGGTAGAGTTGTTGAGCTGGATTTGAATAATGTGATACCGGATATCCCGCCACCGAGTGCTGTGGACGCAGGTTTATACGTCGACGCACGCTTGATGCACTTCACACTTCCAGAAATCTCCGATGGCTGCATCATAGACTATGCCTATTCCACGAACAATCTTGGGCACGTCATGCGAGGCGAGTTTTGGCGTAAGGTCTATTTCCAAGGATCACAACCCGTGCAATATTATCGGTTCATTGTACATATCCCGAAAAAGAAGTCTCTCAATTATCAGGTTTCGGGTACATCGGCGGTTCCAACAAGTTTGCAGTCAAGTTCCTTTCTTGATATTGAACCCACAATTACCGAGAATAACTACATCCGCACCTATACCTTTGAAGTGCGGGATGTACCATCCTTGAAAGAGGAATACCTGATGCCAGCTCCTCAAGATCTTGCTTATAGCATTAGTATCTCCTCAATCGATTCTTGGGATAAATTAGTGACGTGGTATGCGACGCTTATTCGGGAACAGGATACCATTACACCAGAAATTACGAAAAAGACCGAGCAAATCCTCCGCGGTGCCTGGTCCCGAAAGGAGAAAGTGAAGAGGCTTTATGAATACGTCGCGACGAATATCCAGTATCTCGGCTATGAACTCGGTATTTGGGCAATTAAGCCGTATCCAGCGGATTTTGTTCTGAAAGTAGGTAAAGGGGATTGTAAGGACAAAACGACACTCCTCTCCACAATGCTTTCATCTGCAGGTATTAATTCCTATCCTGTCCTCATTTCCGCTGGCGATACACGAGGTGTTAACGCCCACCTCTCAGACGGTGGTTCGGAAGTCGAGGCGGTCCCTTCACTTGCTTACTTCAATCACATGATCCTTGCCGTTGAGGGCGGAAACCAAGATGATGAATTCATCTGGCTCGATCCAACAGCAGAGACGTGTGCTTTTGGTGATTTCCCTGCCGGCGACCAAGACAGATGGGCACTTATCATCAACCCGCGGTTTCTAAAAGAAGATAAAGCCTCTGCGGTGGAAAGTTCCGATGATGTAGCATCGGTAGACAGTATGGAAAATAGGCTCTACCTCTTTCAGAGGAGTCCTTCCTTAGATGCAATATCAAATCTGAAGCGGGTTCACACCCGCGTAGCGGTGAAAAAGGATATGAGCGTCTCTGTTCACCAAGAGTTGACGGTGACAGGGATTTTCAACATGAAACTTCGGAGCCAACTTTCACGCCTCCAGACTTCTGAGGAGAAAGCGGAGTTTTTCCACAAAGCGTTGGAATTAGACGAACGCGCCAAGGTGACGGATGTCAAAGTCTCTGGACTCTCAAAGTTGGAAGGCGAATTGAAGGTCGAACTCACGTGGACCTGTAAGGAGTATTTGTACGCTATCGGCAGTCAATTTGTCCTTGAATTACCGATCGTCAAGCATCCCTATGCGGAGTTATTGAGCGAGGAACGCCGAATGTATCCCGCGGTTATCGGCAAAGCATTAACGCTTGAAGACGAAATCAGTGTCAGTACCGAGGCACCCTTTAGCGTTGATACCGTTCCTGAAGAGCAGACGCTGAAGACCGAGATCGCCGAAATTCAGATCCGCTACGCGAAATCTAAGCGCAAAGCCGAGATGCATCAGACTATCCGTTTCCTGACACCGAGGGTCACACCGGACTACATTTACCATCTCAAAGATGTCGTCAGAATCGCCTCAAACCGAGGACCGAAACGATTTATACTAACACAATAAATAAGGAGTTAGCAGTTATCAGTTACCAGTTATCAGTTACAAGAGAGCTTTGCTAAACGAAAACCTCTTAACTGAAGACTGAAAACTGTTAACTGAAGACTAATAAAAATGCCAGCAACAGAAGAAGTTCAAGCAATAGAAGAGTTGATGAAAAGCCAAGAGCTGATTTTGGAACAACTCAAAAAGGTAATCATTGGGCAAGAGGAAGTTATCAATCAGATGTTGATGGCACTTTTTGCTGGAGGACACTGCTTATTAGAGGGTGTCCCAGGACTTGCCAAAACCCTCATGATTAGAACCTTGGCAGACATTCTGAATCTTAAGTTCAAGCGGATCCAATTCACCCCGGATCTAATGCCAGCCGACATCACGGGGACCGATGTACTCGAAGAAGACCGAACGACGGGACATCGCACGATCCGATTTATCCAGGGACCCATTTTCGCCAACATCCTCCTCGCTGATGAGATTAATCGGACACCCCCGAAGACACAAGCCGCACTCTTAGAGGCGATGCAGGAATACCATGTTACCGCGGGTGGCACCGAATTCCAATTGGAACAACCCTTCTTTGTGCTTGCCACGCAAAACCCAATTGAGCAGGAGGGAACATATCCACTTCCAGAGGCGCAATTGGATCGGTTCATGTTCAAAATTGTCATAGATTACCCAACAGAGGCAGAGGAGACGGACATCATTTCGGCAACGACGGGGGCAGAGGAGCCCGAACTCGAAACGGCACTCTCCGGCGACGCAATCGTGGCACTCCATAAAATTGTGAGGCGCGTGCCTGCCGCTGACAACGTCGTGCAATACGCTGTGAAGATTGCGCGCGCAACCCGTCCAAAAGAGGAGAACGCTCCCGACTTCATCCAGCAATGGGTGCGATGGGGCGCGGGACCCCGTGCCGGGCAGTACCTCATCTTAGGTGCAAAAGCCCGCGCGATTCTACGGGGTCGTTACAATGCCTCTTGTGAAGATGTGAAATCTGTCGCACCTGCGGTTCTACGCCATCGCGTCTTAACTAATTTCCATGCCGAAGCTGAAGGCGTTGACTCCGACACCGTCATCCAACGTCTACTTGACACAGTGCCGGAACCCGCTGCGAAGTTGTAGATGTCATCACAAAAAATTTCGGTTATCATTCCAGTTCTCAATGAAGAAAACGCCATTGCCAAAGTCATCACTGATATTCCGAAGACCGTGCGGACCCTTGATGAAAAAACTGAAGCCACAGTCCAGGAAATCATCGTCGTTGACAACGGCTGCACGGACAACACCGCCGCAATCGCAAGCCGAAACGGGGCAAGGGTTATAACTGAACCTCGACGGGGATATGGGTCCGCCTGTCTCGCTGGAATTGCTGCGCTTGCGGCGACCCCACCAGATATTGTCGTTTTTCTTGATGGCGACTATAGCGATTATCCCACAGATATGCCGCAACTCCTCTACCCTATACTTGAAGGTAAAACCGACTTTGTCATTGGAGCGAGAAGTACTGACAGCGCATGGGACGCGTTGCTGCCACAGGCGCAGTTTGGCAATTGGCTTGCCTGTTTTTTGATAAAGTGCTTCTATGGCGTGCGCTATACGGATTTAGGTCCCTTTCGAGCGATCCGGTATCTGCATCTTCTCGCTCTGAACATGCAGGACAAAACCTTCGGATGGACAGTCGAGATGCAACTCAAAGCCGCAAAACAGGGAGTTTCCGTGTGTGAAGTGCCAGTTCGCTATCGCAAGCGGATCGGGGTCTCTAAAATCACTGGCACATTCACCGGCACCCTCAAAGCAGGCTACAAAATACTCACAACCCTCATCTACCACCGCTTTTTGACATAGAATTTACCCAAGTCGCTACCCAATAGGCTCTATATGTTTACGTACCCCGTATGAAGCTATTGCTGATAGTTTCCATTCTCGGTAGGTGCGGTTTCCCAACCGCACCGGATCCCCTCCAAACACCATCCTTCATCCGCAGTACCATAGGGTTTAGTTGCTTGGGTGTTTCTTCGATATGTTTAACGCAAGTTGCCACCTATTTATTCTCACTGCGAAGCAATAGCACTCCGCTGGAGTGCGATAGCTTATAGTAAAGCCTATAATTACTTGGACGCTCTAAAGAGGCGAGGATACAATCCTCGCCAGCGGCGGTGGGGTCGTTGTTCACTGACGAACTGTCCACATATTTTTCGACTTTACTATAAATACGCCGTTTTCTATTCTCACTGCGAAGCAATAGCACCCCTCCGGGGTGAAGAAAGTGCTAAAAAACCTTGTTGAAACATTCAAAACTTGTGAGTAGCAACTTGGGTATGTTTATAGAAACGCGTTCGCCTCCCTCCTTAGCCCCGGAGGGGCGGCATCTGTGTAGAAATAGGTGTTATATAACAATCAGGTTTCCCCAGAGGGGCGACATCTGTATAGAAGGATACCTTTATCTCTATAGCGACGATATATGTTAGATATAAATGTCAATTAGGTCGAACCGAAAGTGAAACCCAACACCCAAAATCCGTGATTCAGACAATCAATTCCGAACATTACCCCACTAAACTTTGAAACCGCTGATTGTATAGCAACCCGCAATTCCTATCCGTTCTCTTGGTATTTAACTTGAAACCTTCCTAACTTAGTGCTATACTGGTTTTAAAATATCAGCGGAGAAAAACAATGTTACAGTCCTATACCGCACTTATTCGGCAAAACGAGGGATGGTGGATCGGGTGGATACAGGAAGTCCGAGGTGTTACGTGCCAAGAACGAACCAGAGACGAATTGCTGGATACACTTAAAATCACGCTACGTGAAATTTTAGAATTTGACAAATCGGGGTCATCACGTCGAACTGAAAGTGAGTCTGAAAAAGTAAAATTCTCCGACATCTTAGAATTCGGAACGCACGGAGCCTCACACCGCACGGACAGTGGGTTTGAAGAAGTAAAAATCGCTATATGAAACGTAGGTGGTTGATTAAACATCTTCAAAGACACGAATGCAACCTTCCTCGATAAGGTAGGAAACACGCATCGTGGGCAATCCCGAATTGGGCACCTTCGCTGCGGTACCAAGACACACCGAAATCCCCAATACACTCGTCAATAAAATCTGCAAGGAATTAGAAATCCCTCGTCTGTAATTTCGGATGCGTCACACGCCTATTTTTACTCTAAACCCCTAATTGTATAGCAACCCACAATCTCTCGCGTTTCCGTTGGCAAGTCAGGATAAACCATGAAAAACAAATTTTCTGATGACACCTTGAACAGAGACGGCTTGCCTAAACACAACCAAGAACCTACAGAAAAAGGCAAAATCAAACTTCTGGATGTTGTTGCGCTCACACAGGATATCCCTGAGCATAATCTCAAGCGTGGAGAAGTTGGCACAGTCGTTGAAATCCTTTCAAACGGCGAAGCATTTGAGGTTGAATTCAGCGATGATAACGGGCAGATGTATAAGTGTCTGAGTTTCCTCACATCTCAACTTAGGGTGCTTCACCAAGAACCGATATCAGAACCAGAGCAGAAACAGGAATCCACAACGGGAGAAAATCCAACTGCCCAACGCCTAATCAAAGCGATGGAAAAACCACCGCATCTCACCCATGAAGACATTGAGGCATTGCATCAGTCAATCGAAGAAGGAAAGACACCTATAAAGTTCAACTCACCCTTTGAGTCGGATGAACGCGAAAAAGAATGAACAAATTTGCATAACACAGATAAACCGAGAGGACTTTCTCTATGCCCACACTCGAATTCAAAGGAAAACAACACATCTACGCCCACCATCTCACCGTCCCCTACCGCCCACTCGAACCCGACGAAACCCGTTCCTGCAACCCAACCGATGAAGACGATAACCTCATCATCCACGGCGATAACCTGCACGCCCTCAAAGTGTTACTGCCTCGCTATGCCAACCGTATCAAATGCATCTACATCGATCCACCCTACAACACCGGCAACGAAAACTGGGTATACAACGACAACGTAAACAGTCCGCTGATGAAGCAATGGCTTACGGAGCACACACCCATTGATAACGAAGATTTGGAGAGGCATGACAAATGGCTCTGTATGATGTGGCCGAGGTTGCAGCTGCTCAAAGAACTCCTTGCCGACGATGGTGTAATTTTTGTTTCTATTGATAACAATGAACAACATCATCTGCGAATGCTAATGAATGAGATTTTTGGAGGAGAGAATTTTATTGAGTCTTTAATCTGGCGTTCAAGATTAGGGCGTGGTGCTACTGCTAAAAATACCGCCACGTTACATGAGTATATCATTGCTTATGCAAAAGACACAGAACACCCGAGAATCCGCGAAATCTGATAAATCCGTGATAATCCGCGATTCAGATACGCCAAGCAAGTAATAGTCAAGCACAATCAAACACCCGTTCGTAGTAGTGCGATTCATCGCACGTCCAAACATTACCTCCGACAGTAACGCCACTCCCACTATTTCTATCAATACTCCGCAAGTCCTATAAAAACAAATTTGCATTTCCAAATTAAATATGTTAGCATATATAATGTATACTGAAATAAAGTTTAGAAATCTGGTTTGAAAGTGAAACCCAACACTCCACTAAAAACGCTCAATACACAAAACACCCAAAATCCGCGAAATCTGATAAATCCGCGATAATCCGCGATTCAGACGAATAACACTCTACATTCACAAAACGTTACACTTTCCACCAAATTATTTTTTTCGCAGCCGAGGATCGCACAAAAAACACCGACAAACCCATACGGCGACTGGGTTTTATACCGATAACCGTCACCACCCCAATGTTACACCAGTGTAACATTTTTTCGGGATTTTTCAGTTGAAACACCCCTGTTTCTCATTCGCCTTCACGGGCAGGACCTACTCCGCTCCCTGTGCAAGAACTTCTTGACAAAAATCGAAAACTGAATGGCTTTGGGAATCGTAAGAAAAAAGATTGCATTTTGGGTAATTTTGTGGTGTAATTCTATTACATTCTGACGCGATGGAGGCTTTCCCTCATGGCATATAGTGATTGGACTTTAGAAACAGTAAAAAAAGCGTTTCAGTTAGAAGAAATGAACGCCGCCGGCATTTTTGCTGAAGTAGAACCCGTGGAACCGAGCGCACATCTTGCCACGGCCCTGGCGCGAAATGTGCCATTAGCCTTTGCTATGGGCACTGAGAAAGCAAAATCAGAACTGATCGTCTCTACAGTTCTGGTTGAACTCTGGGAGCACTTCGACCGCGGCATCAGTTTTTTCTCGGGGATTGACTTTAATGTTGATGCCGAAAACGGCTTGACCGGCGTTTGCGATTTTTTGGTAAGTCTGTCGCCAGCCCAATTCCATTTGGAGGCACCCGTCATCGTCCTGGTTGAAGCGAAAAGGGATAATTTGACAATAGGACTCGGGCAGTGTGTCGCAGAGATGATCGCCGCCCAACGCTTTAATGCCGAAAGGGAAAACGACACTTCTTGCATCTATGGTACCATTACGTCAGGCATAGATTGGATATTCCTTAAGTTGGACGGAAAGAAACTTCAACTTGATATGGCAGCCTACACAATTGAGCGGTGCGACAAAATTCTCGGTATCCTCGCCAGTATGGTGGCACAAAAGGCGTGAGCGTGAGTTTGGAAGAGGCCTGGTTTCAAGGTGCCTTATTTTGCTTGCTTTATTGACAGTGTATTGGTATAATTAAGGATAAAGAATGACAAAAATCAAGAGCGACGGACGAGTCTCGGAAATAAAAACAGCATGGTCACACAACAAAAAATCCCTGAAAGATTCTGGTGCGTTAAACAGATAGACATCTTCCGAGATCTTGCCAAAGCAGATGCTGACGCGCTTGCCCAGATAACGACCTTCAAACAGTTGAAATACGGAGACACGCTCTCTGCTGAAGGCATTTACCTGTTGAAAGAAGGGCGCATCAAGATTTATCAAACGCCACCTGAAGGTGATGCTATCACCTTAGACGTGTTGGACCCCGGTGAATTCTTTGGGGCGGTGAACTGGGAAAATAACGACGCGCATCTGAATGTTACTGCTGAGACACTTACAGAAGCCGTTGTTGGTGTTGTTCCCGTAAAGAACTTCCAGTATTTCTTGAAACGAAAACCGCATTTAGCGATGCCGCCACAGAGAACTTTAGGAGGTCTTATAAAGAGGCTTCTGCGCTGGCGTTCGGCGGAATCAGAGAATTATAATCTCGTAACCTCATGTCAAAAACCGCGTCGAGGCATGACGAACCCTTTTCTGAACATTGCGTTCCGAAGTCCCGCATCGCGACTCGCGCTTCTGCTACAGAACTGCGCCGAGACACCGGAACGCGGAGGCACAGCGATAGGACACGGTTCAAAGCGTGTCCCACATAAACTTTCGACAAAAAAGTTGGCGCAATTAATCGGTAGCTCCGATGAAAAGATGGAAGCACTCCTAAATCAGTTTAAACAGCATGGGATAATCAAGAAACGGTTTCGGCGGATTCAGATCCTTGACCCGTGGCGATTAAAAAAGATTGCCAACGCAAGAATGGCATCGTTACCGCCCAAAACTGTCGAAAATCAAGAGAACACTGAAACTTATGAGCAAGAAGAACCCCTATTTGCAGATCGACCAGCAGATGGTCGGTGACATCTACACTTCGCAAGAAGTGATGGATAATCTGACAGTCCTATGCGATGAATACGGTGCTCGGTTCGCCGGAACGCCGGAGGAATATGAAGCCGCAAACTTCATCGCCGCGTGTTTCAAACGTTACGGACTCCAGAACGTCAAACTTGAGACATACCCGTACGCTGGCTGGACGCGTGGCACGGCGACGCTTGAGGTTCTCGAACCGATTCGTCGAACGTTGCACTGCATCTCACTCCCCTACTGCCCCGCTGCCGACATCACCACTGAACTTGTGTCGGCTGGGTATGGAAGCCCTGACGAATATAGTGCACTCGGTGATACCGCTACCGATACACTGGTTATGGCGAAGAGTGCCTCACCACCTGACCTCGGAAGATGGGTACATCGCAAGGAGAAGTTTGAACGCGCCGTGCTCGCTGGAGCGAGCGGGTTCATTTTTGTCAGTGAACACCCCGGTGTCGGACCTGAAACGGGAAGTCTTCAAAATGATAGACCCGCACCGATCCCCGGCATATCCGTTTGCAAAGAGGACGGCGAATTCTTGGCGCGGTTGATAGCACGAGGAAACGGAAAGGTAACGCTGAAACTCCAGACGACGGATATCAACGAACCGCGGACCTCGTGGAATGTCGTCGCGGATCTGCCCGGTCGCGAAAACGCCGAAGAGATGGTGATTGTAGGGTGCCATTACGACGGACACGATATTTCACAAGGCGCACACGACCCCGCTTCAGGAATGGTATCAGTCATAGAAGCATCGCGCGTCCTATCTGCTTATGCCGCGGATTCGCTCAAGTGTACCGTCCGTTTCATCGCTTTCGGAACGGAAGAAATCGGGCTTACCGGCGCGTTTCGTTACGTTGATGCACATGCGTCGGAGTTGGATAACATTCGGTTCATGCTCAATATGGATGCGGCAGGCGGCTCAAGTCGTAAAGGGATTGTCCTGCACTGTTGGGACGCATTAGGACCGTTTTTCGATACAGCGCGTGAGCAGATGTACACTGAAATGCCGGTTGGACAAAAAGTGCATTCCTATTCCGACCACTTCCCATTTTTTCTAAAGGGTGTCCCTTCGTGCCACATGGGTGACCCGGAGGCACCACCCGGTGGTAGAGGTTTCGGTCATACGGCTTATGATACACTGGACAAGGTGGAATTGGAGAATCTACGTGCTGCCAGTGCAGTCGGTGCCAGAGTCGCACTCCGCTGTGCAAATGCCGATGATTTTCCCGCCAAACGACGAATCTCGGAAGCCGTTCAAGAAATTGTTGACACTGACCCAGGGTTAGAGGGATATCGCATCGCTCTCAATTTTGACCATCAACTCGACTGAAATAAAATGTTAAGGCACGAGTTGATGATCAAACGCTAAGTTTTAGGACGCTCAAGCTACGGCAAAAGGAATTATGATACGTTCGTGTTGTCGTTATAATCGTATTCTCCTATTATTGCTATTGATTTTCTCGGTAATTGCAGATGGAACTTGGCACCGAGCCTACAGTGCGGAGTCGAGTAGAGGCGAGGTAACCTCGCCCCCTACAACACAAAACGCAGTCACAGCATCGCGGCGCACCGCAATTGTCACAGCAGTGGCGAATGCGAGTCCCGCAGTCGTCAATATCAGTGCTGTCCGGAGCGTTGAAACGCGTACCTCCTTTGACGAATGGTTCTGGGGCGAAATTACCTATCCTCGCAGACGTGCCTTACGAGAGGTCGGTTCTGGGGTTATTGTTGATAGAAACGGACACATCCTGACGAACCATCACGTCATCAGAGATGCTGATAAAATTACCGTCACTATTTCTGATGGACGGGAATTTAAGGCACAGGTTGTCGGATATGACCTGTTCTCAGATCTTGCGCTCTTGGAAGTTGATACAGATGGGGTATCCCTACCGAAAATTCAGTGGGGCGATTCGGACTCCCTTTTGATAGGTGAATGGGTAGTTGCGATCGGAAATCCTTTCGGTTTATCAATAGGCGATGCCCAACCGACAGTTACAGTTGGTATTGTGAGTGCAACACGGCGCACGCTCACTGTAGAAGACCTGTATCATGAAGACCTGATTCAAACAGATGCTTCCATTAATCCCGGCAACAGCGGCGGTGCGTTAGTGAACATCCACGGTGAGCTTATCGGTATAAACACTGTCATTCGTTCAACCAGCGGGGGTTCACAGGGGGTCGGTTTCGCAATTCCAGTTAATAAGGCAAGACGGGTCGTCCAACAGATTACCGAGTACGGCAGCGTTATTCCGCCCTACTTTGCCTTGGAGGTACAGCCTGTAACCGAAGAGTTGGCAGAAAAGTTGTCAATATCACACAACACCGGGGTTTTGGTGTCAGAAATAGGTAAACGTAGCCCTATTGCGGATGCAGGCATTAAACGCGGAGATGTCATTGTAGCCATTTCAGGACAACGGGTAAAGGACGAACAGGACTTTCATGCACGCACGCGTCTGCTCCCACTCAATCAACCTGTCCAGTGCAAGTTCATCCGCCGTGGGAAAAGGCGGCAGACTGAGTTCACACTGAAAACCCTACAATGGAATTATGCACCACCCGGATGGGGTATAACGCTTGCCCAACCTGATAAGGTGATGGCACGGAAATATAAACAGCGCGGTGTTATTGTCACGCACGTTGAAAAAGACAGTGGGTTAGCAGACGCGCTGGAACGTGGGGATTTTATCTACCAAATTGACGATACCCAAATTCATTCGCTTGAAATCTTTAAAATTGTCGATGACCATATTCGCACCCAAAATAAAACGCAAATCTACTTTGAACGAGACGGAGTCTATAATACCATTCCGGTCACTTTTAATAGAAACAATCGGCGGAGATAAGTGTTTTTATAGTCGTTGGTTATCGGTTATCAGTTACAAAAAGTATTGTTAGGTGAAAACCTCTTAACCGATGGTCGATAACGATTTCAACAGGTATTGAGAATCGTACGAGTTCCTAATCCATATTCGGTACATCAAGAACCGCAGTGAAACGAAGTGGAACTGCGTCCAGGGGACCCTAATTAAAAAAATGAAATTGCAACTACCGACACTCATCGCCGTCTGTCTTGCTATCCTGCTCATTGGCGGTATCTATTTTTTCGTCAGAGACAAGCCAGAATCGGGAATCGCCGTTAATTTGGAAAGTGAGGAATTCAAGCAACTCCGCACGCATGCCACCGATGCATTTAACGCCGGGAAATATCAACAAGCCATTGAACTTTACAGCGAGGCGTTAAAGATGCGTCCCGAAAACGCTGAAATCTATAACGACCTCGGAACCGTCTACTACGAGCAAGGTCTCAAATACGCCGGACCGAGTTGGCCCTCGTGGGAAAAAGAGTTGAGAGAAGACTCCGTTGATCAGGCAATCGCGGAACTTAAATCCGCTGTTGACAAAACGGGTTCCGGTGTCATTACGCTCAAAACGCGAGACGAAGCGGTCGCTGATGCCATTGAAGAAGAGGCAAAACAACTCGGCGGAGATGTATATAGACAGCGTTGGGAAAACGAAATAACGCTTAACATTCTAATTGGACAAACGAAAGTCTATCTGCTGCGCGCTCGTGACCATTACATCCGTGCTTTGGATCTGAAACCTACGCATAGTGTCGCTTATCGCAACCTCGGTTCGTTTTATATGAAAGTAGGCAGAACCGATAAAGCACTCGATTATTATCAAGAGGCATACAAGTTAGATCCGAGGGATGCCGAGTTGGAAGAATACCTGAACCAGTTCAGAAAGTAAAGAGCCGTCAGCCAAATAGCAATCAGCAGTCAGCAAGAGGGTGTAACTTCGCCCTGTCCTCAACCACGGTAGGTGCGGTTTCCAACCGCACCGGGTCAGAAAGAAAGAGTTTCCTATCTTATCGGCGCAATAAAACAACTTGTGAAGTCCCGTTCTCCTGTTTGAATTCTTTCAGGGGAGGATACCACGTTATGCATCACAAACGCTGCCCAAATTGTGGGTTCTTGAACCCGCCGTTCAAATTTTGCGGTGAATGTGGAACGTTCCTCGATAATCCCTCACGTCCACATCAAATTCCAGCAGTGGATACCGCTTTGATCAACAACTCGCCACCGTTTGAAAATGTTTGTAGACGAGTTGCTGGTCAAATGGAGCAAACATTACCGCATGGGGCAGAACGCCGCCAGTTAACCGTCCTTTTCTGTGATATTGTCGACTCCACCGCATTCGCCGAAAAATTGGATCCCGAAGAACTCCGAAATCTTTTGGAGGTATACCGGACATGTATCATGCAGGTGGTTTTAGCACAAAACGGACATATCGCACGTTACTTTGGTGATGGTGTCCTCGTTTATTTCGGTTACCCAATTGCACACGAAGACGCAGCACACCGAGCCGTCCGAGCCGCGTTAGGTATCGTTGCCGCTATTGAGACACTGAACCCGTATCTGCAGGCTACCTTTGGCGTGGAAATCAACGTCCGACTGAGTATTGATACAGGGCTTGTTGTCGTCTGGCATATATCAGCGGAAGAATCGCCGGAGGCAATTGACATCGTCGGTAAAACGCCAAATATTGCCGCGAGGATGCAAAAGTTAGCAACGCCGAACAACATTGTCATTGGTGATACGACACATCAATTGGTTGAAGGCTTTTTTAGGACCGCTGCACTCGGTGCTTCTCCGCTTCGTGGCATTTCGCAACCCGTGAATGTGTATCAAGTGTCAGGTGAAATTCCCGTACAGAGCCGATTGGATGTTGCCAGCGAAAGTGGATTGACCCCTTTAATCGGGCGGGAGCGCGAGGTTGAATCGCTCAAGCAGAGCTGGGCAGAGGTACTGGCATCTAAAGGGCAAGCACTGCTTATCGAGGGGGAAGCCGGCATCGGGAAGTCAAGATGTTTGCAACTCATTCACGAGCACGTCGAGCATTACCAAGAAGCGGTAACCATGGAATGCAGATGCTCGCCCTATTACCAGAATAGTCCGCTCTATCCTATTCTTTCGCTGTTCCAAGAGCACATTGTACAGTTTACCAGCACCGATACCGCACAGACGCGCCTTGATAAACTTGAGAATTTACTGCGCGACTACAGCATCCCAACCGCCGGAGGTGATACAGCGTCCCCTTCAAATTCTGATCGTGAAGTACAAGGGCATACGCCAGAGACACTGCCACTTCTCGCCGAATTACTGGAGATCCCTTTTGAGGTGCAACGACAAACGGAAACCGGTGTAGGTACTCTCCCATATAGTAGGCCCGTTGAACAGGACACATATCCATCAGGATGGGGACGCAGACAGCGCCGACAGCAGACCTTGGAAGTGCTCGTTCAAGTCCTACTGAAGATGGCTGAACAAAATTCGATACTTTTTGTCGTTGAAGATCTCCACTGGATTGACCCCTCCAGCATAGAATTTCTTACACTCTTGATTACACGGATCGAAAATGCTCGGATTTTCGTAGTTTTGTCCTGTCGCTCCGATACGCAACACTTTCAGCAGAGTTCACAGCCTGAGGAAGACAGCCAGCTCCTACAGGATGAAATCTCCGATAGCGATCTTGAGGGTTCTGTCCTTGATAGAGAAGTACTGGAGCAACTTCTACATCCAGAGTGGGCAAATGCACTGACGTTGGCAGCACTGACGCCTCCGCAAGTGGAGGAGATGATTCAGCACGTCGCAGGGGACACAGCACTGCCACCGGAGGTGTTGACGCGGATTATCGAAATGACCGAAGGGGTACCTCTATTCGTTGAAGAACTCACCCAGATGATGCTTGAGGACGATCCATTGACGTTGGCTTCTGACGTGTCCGATGGAACAGATCCACATTCTCAAACAATGGAAGTGCCTGTAACACTACAGGATTTACTGACAGCAAAATTAGACGAACTCGGTGCAACGAAGGAGATCGTCCAACTCGGTGCAACACTTGGAAGGGAATGGACAGCTGAGTTATTACACGAGATCGCTTCTGGGCTTGATCTCGGAAATCCGCTTTTCACTGATTTCGCGTCGTTGAAAGGTGAATTGAACAAACTCGTAAACGCCTACATCCTCAATCGAACTCAAGTTGCTGATAATCAACTACGCTATACGTTCCGACATCCACTCCTGCGTGAGACGGCGTATCAATCTCTACTCAGGAGTAGGCGACAGCAGTACCATCAACAGATTGCAGAGGTGTTGCAAGGCGGGGGCGGTTTCCAATCGGAGTTGGTGGCACATCATTACACCGAAGCAGGTCTCCCTGAAAAAGCAATTGACTATTGGCATCGTGCCGGGCAACGCGCACTTGAGCGTTCTGCAAACGTGGAGGGTATTCGTCACATCACGCAGGGGCTTGCCGAACTTGAGAAACTTTCGACAAACGCCAGCACACGAGAGTTGGAGGCTACCGCTCAGCGAGAATTGGAGCTGCAGACGATTCTTGGAAGCGCGCTAATTGCGACAAAAGGGTATGCCGCACCGGAAGTCGAGGTCGCCTATACGCGAGCGAGAGAGCTCCTGGAAACACTTGAAAGTAAGGAACCGACTTTAGAACGAGACGCTGATTCCTCGCTTGATCGCATAAAGGACCTCCGCTTTCCGGTTCTCTTTGGGTTATGGCTCTCTCATCTCGTCCGCGGACGATTCCTCTCCGCACGTGAACTCGGCGAACAGTGCTTTGTAATTGCCAAGCAAGCCGGAGCTCCAGCCTTTGAAGTAGAGGCACATCGAGCCCTCGGCTCAACGCTTTACTACTTAAGTGAATTCAAAGATGCGTTAGCACATCTTGAGGCAGGGATTGAACTCTATCAACCGCAGCACCACCCGGTCCCGACGTTTCTGCACTTCGTAGCGGATCCCGGGATGACCCTGCTCGCTTATTCCGCGCCGCTCTTATGGTGTCTTGGCTATCCTATACAAGCGGAAGCACGGCTTGCCGAAGCTGCCAGGATTGGGAGGGACAGAAGTCATCCTTTTAGTGATGCTGTGTTGCTCCATTTTAAAACTATGCTTCATCAGCATCAAGATGAAGTAGAGAAAGTGGAGACCACCGCAACGCAGATGCTACAGATATGCCAAGAACACGGATTTTCCCTTTGGGAAGCCGCCGCAACGGTAATGAAGGGCTGGGCACTCACAGAACTGAATCGCTCAGAAGAAGGCATCGCGATGATACGTAAGGGCATTGCAGCATGGGAAAAGACAAGGGCTGAATTACAACTGCCACTCTTTCTCGCACTACTCGCACAAGCCTATCAACGCGCAGGACAGTATACATTAGCTTTGCAAACACTTGATTCTGCATTGAGTGTCGTCACACGAACAGGCGAGCGCGCCTATGATGCAGAACTCACTCGACGGAAAGGCGAACTCTGTCTCGTCCTCGGTAAAGAAACCGAGGCAGTTAGCGGAAAGGACACAACTTCTACTGTAGCAAAGGCTGAATCCTATTTTCAGGAGGCATTAGCGATAGCGCGCCGCCAAGGCGCAAAATCGTGGGAGCTTCGAGCCGCTCTCAGTTTGAGCGAATTGTGGTGCACGCAAGACCGTTATCGGGAGGCGTACAATTTGCTGAGACCTATATATATCTGGTTTTCGGAAGGTTTTGATACGAAAGATCTCCAGCAGGCAAAACACCTTTTGAAAAAACTGAAGAATAACTGATCGTACGGGCGAGGAATGTAATACAAGGAATGGATTCAGTCTATTCCCAGACTAAATCCCCTCGCCTCTGCAGGAGAGGAGAAAATTATGAGACTTGGCGTTGTTGGGCTTTGTGGGGACTTTTGCACGCTCACATCGGATGAGATCGTAAAAATCAAGGCGTTGGAGTTTACCGGTTTAAGTTTCCATTTCCGCAGCGCGGAGATTCCATCTGTACCGCCAGATGCTGCTCCGCGCTGTCTGCAAATGTTAGAAGCCGCGGAACTTGACCTTGTGCAATTCGGCATAACTTACGAAGAATGCCTTTTTCATCCAGATGCCGCTGTCCGAAAAGCAGGTATTGCCAGCGTCCAAAGCGGCATGGCAACCGCCGCCTCTCTCAACGCACACCATTATCTATTTCGCGCAGGTAGCCTCAACCCCGATGGTGCTTGGACATCCCATCGAGATAATCATCTACCTGAATCGATGGAACGTTTGATTGACACCTTAAAACCGATTGCAGAGCATGCCGAACGGCACGAACTGACCCTTGTTATGGAGACGCATGCCGTCTCAATTATGGATTCACCAGAAACCTGTCGCGAGGTGGTGGAGCGTGTCGGTTCCGAGAGGCTTCGCATCGTCATGGATTTCGTCAATCACTTTCAAACGCTTCGGCAGGTTTATGAAAGCGAAGCACGGCTTAACCATATTTTTGACATCATGGGACCGGTCGCACCCATGGCACACGTCAAAGACATCAGCGTGCAGAACGGTTTGGTCCTCCATCTCAATGAAGAGGTCCCCGGTGAGGGTGAATTGGCACTTGGTGTAGCATTAAAACGTTTTGACGCACTCTATCCCGATGGCTACGGATTGATAGAACATCTCCCTGCGGAGAAAATCCCACTCGCGAACGCGAATGTCCGGCGAATTACCGCCGAAAACGGAGTTCATATCTACTAACAGTTGTCAGTTTTAACCATCAACTCGTACTTTAACACTTATAACGGAGGCGAGTTGATGGTTAAAGTTAAGAGGTTTTCGTTTAACAACACCCTCTTTTAACTGATAACTGAAGACTATTCTTCTGAAAACTGATAACTATAAAGGAGTCCTATCATGTCTGGAAAAGTGAGAATAGCATGCTTAATTCTTGTTTCGATCTTTTTCATACTTCTGCACTCAGCGTTCGGGCAAGAACCCAACGTCGTTGAGGAGGTCCAAAAACAGGCGCGGAGTTGGTGGTCAAACACACAAGTCTACGTCGGGGTTATCCTTCTCGTCTTTATAATCAGTAGCGTTGGATATGTAATAAGGCTCTTTAAAAAAGACAAACTTCTTAAGAAGCTCCTGAATAAATACGTCGTTTTTCAGATGAAGGACGGCAGACGTTACCGAGGCACCATGCGGTTGGAGTTCACAGGGATGGAAATTATCTCTGAGGAATCCCGGCAACGCGGGCATGCACCGAGTTATATCTTCACCAACGAAGAACGCGATGAGGGAATTGTCGCATACATCCGCTACCTCGATTCGATGAATGCGCGTGAACTCAGCGAACGCGTGTGGGAACTTGAGCGCGTCCACCATCCACCTCTCATCTACAAGATTGGACGGAAAATCCGGAATATGTTCATCGCTCTCAACGAGGCGTTGAAAGAAGCCATTAGCATGGCATGGAGCAGTTTCACAAGAGGGGCAAATAAGCGCTTAGAGAGGTACAGTCAGGTTTATGAAGAGGGAGGCGGCGACTTAGAAAAAAGGCTCGGCAAATTGGAAACTGAATCCACCAGTTACTTGGAGCAGGAAAGTTATGAACGTTTAATCGAACGACTGATTGGGACGCGCGTCAAAGTCCGAGTCCATTTCGGTGAGCATATCGCTGAGTACACGGCCATCCTCAAAGATTATAATGAGAAACACACGGCACTCATGAATGTGAAGGATAAAGACAACAACGGTTACACAGACGAGTGGGAGTATGAACATGAATTTGCTAAGGATCTTGCAAAACTCAACCGTCGTGATGATCGAGGCTTACGGTGTCGGGCTGAAGGCAACACAATCATCTTTGAAAACAATACACCCTATACAATCCAACTTGGACGTATTCGGTTGACAGAGGACTCACCGAAGTGGGAAAAGGATTATGAGTACAAATACCATATCGGTGCCTTCAGTGTTCAAAAACTTGAGGTAGATCCTGTTGTTAAGCATAATGTAGAACCCTTCGAGCGTGTCGCCGTTCAAGACACACGCAATATCAGCAATTACAAAAAAATTTGGTTCAAGTTTCGCTCCTTCCGCGAGGCGGATATCGTTTTCCCGCGCCGCTACTGCACAATTGTTGAAAGCGCAGAGAAATACCAGCCTGAGCTTTTCAATCTTACCGGCTTGACAGACTCTATCTTGGACATGCGTGATACAGGCGATATCGCTATCACAGATAAAGATGGCAATGCTATTCACGGTATCAACGTTGTTCACGGATATGTGACAAATGTCAACGAAGAACGTATTGATTTGAAGACAATTGACGCGAGTTATAGCCGAAGGTGGGACGTTGAAAACGCGTTTCGCCGTTTTGATAACAAACTCCGCCATGGATTTCCTATCTACAACCAGCTTCTACCGATAAATCGCACCCGGATTACGGCACATGCCTCTCTCGTTGAGCAGATACACGGTAACCCGGTTCGACACGCGGCGTTAGCTCCGCTTGTTTATCCGCGGCCACGTAGCCTAAACACAGCAGAACAGCGTGCACGCCGCCGAAAACTGATACGGAACCGAATTTTGAGGGGTATAGATGCCGCTTTTAACGGGAAACTTCGGAAATCGGAAAACGGGCTTCCCAAGACTCCTGGCATAAAACGTTCGGAAGTACAGATCGCGATGCCGCTCAAACTCATGGCACTGACTGGGAATACATCCACCGTCGAGTTTCCGGTCCTTGAACGTTTTGAATATGTTCAAGATCATCATATAATCTACAACGCAGTTCAAGATTTGCGGACCGATCGGCTTGCAAAGACTGATATTTTGTGGATTGGCAACGGCGAAATTTACAAATCTGGCTATCGCTTAAACATTGATACCGAACATCGAATTAAAAACTTCGTCAGCCAAGGCGGTGTCGTCATCGTTTCCGGGCAAGATGTCAAAGCAAGTGCTAAACAGCGCCGCGGCAGCGGGTGGATCCCGGAGCCGCTCACCGGAATTGAATGTGATGAGACTTATGATCTCTCTCCTACATCGCAAGGGAAACGCTCACGCATCTTCCAATATCCGAATCCACTTAATGGGCATCATGCCGATCCAGAAGCACAGTATCAGCCCTTTATTCGACTCGATGATATGTGGTTGGATCCTCTTGGAAAATGGACATCTCTCGCCAAAATTAACTCGGCTGCTGCAAGCCTTCCAAAGAATGGATCTGAACATGCCTCAGCATTGCTACTCCTCCCTTTTCAGAGAGGATTGTACATCGTCACCAGTTTGAAGAACGAGACGCAGGCGGATGTGCAAGTCAACGATAAAATTATGGAAAACCTGCTCCATTTTTCTGTCAAATGGCTCGACCGACAGTAGGGGCGAGGTGACCTCGCCCCTACGATGGCTGACTGCTATTCCCCAGCAACACATCAGTGAGCATCTCATCGCCATCGGTAATAACCAGTGCAACCGCTAAAACGACTATCGGAAGTTTCCAGTTATCTACAAAGCGCGCTAATTTCTGCTCGTCTTTCTGTGTTGTGACAATCAGATCTGCCGCCGCTGCTTGAAAAGCCGTATCTATCCGCTGTTTATCGGCTTCCGTATAGACGTGATGATCGGGAAATGCCAGCAGTTCCACGCTGGCAACCGAGCATCGCATGAGGGTCGCGACAAACGCGTCTGGGTTTCCAATTCCACAAACTGCGATGACCCGTTTTCCCTTGAGTTCTTTTATATCAGTGGGAATGGCTTTCGGATCTCGGATTTCGGTTTCCGTCGGCAAAGAAGGTTTCATGCTGACTGCTGACTGCTGACTGCTGATTGCTAATGGATAGAGGTGTGTTGGCTGGTGAATGCTTTCCAAGACCGGCGCGTTCGGTGCCAACCCTTTCACTACTTTTTTCGCGTGTGCGGATATGTTAGGTGTGTCTGCATGCGTTAGTAAGATGAGGTCTGCGCGTCGTAGAGCGGTGGGTGGCTCACGTAAGGTTCCGGCGGGTAGCAATTTCTTTGGACTACCGAAGGGATGTGTTGCGGGGATAGTGAGAATATCGACATCCCGTGCAAGCTGCCGATGCTGAAATCCATCATCTAAGAGCAAGACGTCTACCTTGAAACGTTCAAGCGCAACCTGACCTGTCAGATAGCGACATTTACCTACTATAATCGGAACGCCACTGAGGTGTTTCGCCATCATGTCCGCTTCATCACCGCTTTCTATAGGAGAGGCGCACACTTTTTCGCCATCCGAGACAATTGTCACCTTTTCACGAACACGACGTTTATACCCGCGCAGCAGAATAGCGACGCGCATCCCTTCTCTTTGAAGATGTTTAGCAATAACGATAACAGCAGGTGTTTTACCTGTCCCGCCAACAACAATGTTACCGACACTGATGACTCGGCATGGCAACCTGCGTGCTTTAAATACCCCACGCGTGTATAAGATATTCCGTAGTTGGACGCTTGCCGTGTAGAGCCAACTCAATGGAATTAATAAAAAGCGTAGAGGGGTAGCGAGAATTCTCTGCTGTAGCGAAGCAAGATCGTGTAAGTGTGTCAATCTCATCAGAATTATTAAATAGTGCTGGCAGCACGCAACAACGGCGCGTGCGGACTTTTATCAAAAACCATTCTTGCCTTAATGGCTTGCCTTCACGCTTGGCGAATCATTAAAAATTTGCGATAACACCAATTCAGCGGTGCGTTCAGCCGCACCAGCAGTGCCGAGTTGTGCGTGCACCGTTTGGAGTGCCTCCCGTTGTGTCTCTCGTTTCTGTGGATTCTGTAGGAAATCAAGGGACAGTTCCGTCAAAGCAGTCGGTGTCAGTTCTGTCTGTAGGAGTTCTGGGACAATATCTCGTCCTGCGATAAGGTTAGGAAGTCCGCTCCGTTCCAAGGGGGTCAACGCCTTGATGACGTGCCAGTTAAACGATGCGGTGCGAAAAACGATAATCATCGGTGTACCGATGCATGCCGCCTCAAGCGTCGCGGTGCCAGAGGTAACCAGCAACAACGTCGATGCCCGCATTACCGGATAAGTTGCGTCTTCCACAATTTTGATGGGTGGAATCTGCTTTCCTGACAGGTTTTGCGCCTGCTGGCACTTTGCAATGAGTTCATGTGAAATTCCTGGTGCTAACGGGAGAACCCACTGGGCATTTGGATAGACTTGGGCAATGTTCGCCGCGGCACTTAGCATGACTGGCAAAATGTGTTGGATTTCGGAACGACGACTCCCCGGCATCAATCCGATAACAGGTGGAGAAAGAAATGAAAATCTCCGATTTTCATCTTTTTCTCTCCCATCGGCTGTGGGAGGGGTTTCTAACCTCGATTCCTTTAGATTGAGATGTTCGCGTGCGGCTTGTGTGCTGAGGGGTGTCTGTGCAAAATCAACAAGCGGGTGCCCGACAAATTCGGCGTTCGCACCCGCGTTTCGGTAAAATTCTGCTTCAAAGGGGAAGATTGCGGCGACGACGTTTGCCCACTTTGCCAACTTCCGCGCCCGGTTCGCACGCCACGCCCACGCTTTCGGGGGAATGTAATACACGACTGGGACACCATGCTTCTGGGCGAACTTGGCTAACGGCATATTAAACTCCGCAAAGTCCACGAGGAGAAGAACATCGGGGCGTTCCTCGCGGATGCGCCGTTTCAGATACGCCTGCTTCCGAAGGAACATCGGCAGGACAGTAATAACATCCGCAAACCCCATGACAGCCGAATCTCGGATATGAAAATCGAGTGACACGGATGCCTTTTCCATCCAGTCGCCGCCCATGCCGAAAAGTGTTATATCGGGACAAAGTGCCGTGAGTCGGCGTGCGACATGAGAAGCGTGTAAGTCACCAGAGGGTTCTCCAGCAACAATCATAATGCTCGGCACAATAGTCTCCGAATAGTCGTTGTCAGGCAGAATAGCATTCAGTCGTCAGAAAAGAATGTATCTGTAAAAAACTTTCTTACTGAAAACTGAGTACTGACAACTATTCTACGGCATCATCCCCGGTACCTTTAGTCCGTCAGTCTCTTTGAAGCCGAACATCAGATTGAGATTCTGCACAACGGCTCCGGCGGCACCTTTACCGAGATTGTCAATTGCTGCCATCGTGACGATACGACGTGTCCGCGCATCCACTTCAAGCCCGACATCACAATAGTTGCTGCCGAGGACTGCCTTCGTTTGTGGATATGTCCCGTTTGGAAGCACCCGAACGAACGGTTCATCCTCGTAGAACGCTGTGTATATATCGAGGGCTTCCTCCGTGGACATTTCTTCTGTGAGGCGCATATAGACGGTGCTAAGGATACCGCGTGTCATCGGGACAAGGTGTGGTGTGAACGTCACACGAACGGGTTCAGAGGCGACAGCACTTAACTCCTGCTCAATCTCTGGCGTATGCCGATGGACACCGATACCGTAAGCAATAAAATTCGACTCTCGATTCGCGTAGTGCGTGTTTTCACTCGGTTTCGGACCGGCACCTGAGATGCCCGATTTCGAGTCGACGATGATGGAATCTAATTCTACAACCCCGTGTTTCACGAACGGCATCGCTGCGAGTATAGCACTTGTTGGATAACACCCCGGATTCGCCACAAGTTGGGCGGAACGAATGCAATCGCGATAGCGTTCCGGCAGTCCGTACACAGACTGTGCCATAAGTGATGCACTTGTGTGTTCCACGTGATACCAAGCTTCGTAGGTTTCGGCATCCGCAAGACGATAATCTGCACTGAAATCCACGACGCGCAAACCCTGTGCCAAAATCTGCGGCACGAAAGACATCGCCACTTTGTGTGGAACGGCGAGCACAACAACATCCACTCTCTCTTTGAGGGAATCAATATCTAAGGCTTCAAATTTCGTCGATAAAAACCCTCGGAGATTCGGGAGGACACTGCCGATACACTGCCCCGCGTAGGTCTCGGACGTGCAGAGTGCAACCTGAAGTTCACCAGGATGGTTGACGAGGAAGCGTAACAATTCACTACCGCTATACCCTGAGGCACCAACAATTCCAAGTTTCATCATTTAACTCTCACTGTATGTTTTTTATCAGAGGGTTATAAATTGTATTAGGAATTTTAGCACATTTCGAGCGAAATGTCAAATTGTTGTCGGTTATCGGTTATCAGTTAAAGCGGGTAAAGTTTCAAAGTGTACTAAAATCTGTAAAGTGCCTAAAGTTGAAGAAAACTTCCAACTTCCCAACTTCCCAACTTTAGAACACTTGCAAACCTTCTTCACCGACGACCGATAACTGAAAACCATTCCTCTGATAACTGATAACCAATCATAACAAATAAATTGACACACCACCATATACGCGGTAAAATATGGCAGAATTCGGCTTATAAATTAAGCCACGACTGACTGTAGGAGCGAGCTATGCTCGCGATTCTTACACTGAAACCAAGCCTGTAGCGTAGCGGCGACTCGAAAGAAAAAGTTTTCAAAAGGCCCATCACGCTGCTTATCCGCAAGGAAAATTAGAAATATGAAATTTGCACGATATGAATTAAATGGAACAATCGGTTACGGCATTGTCTCAGGAGACAGTCTGAGCGTCCTATCGGGATGCCCGTTCAGTGAATATAGCGAGACAGGGGAGACCGTCGCATTAGCGGATGTCAAACTCCTCGCACCGACGACCCCCACAAAGGTATTGGCTGTCGGCTTGAACTATCGGAGTCATTTAGGCGGGGATCCGGAACCCCAAAACCCTGAAATCTTTATCAAAACGCCTTCCTGTATCAACGACCCAGAGGGCAACATTGAATTACCCGATGGCGATGATGAAATCCACGCTGAAGGTGAACTCGTCGTCATAATCAAGGAACGGACAAGCAAGGCGACACCGGAAGAAGCAGCCGCCAACATATTGGGCGTGACGTGTGGCAACGATGTCAGTGCACGTACATGGCAGAGCAATGATATGCAGTGGTGGCGCGCCAAAGCATCGGATACCTTCGGTCCCATAGGTCCCGTTATCGTTACCGATCTTGACTATACCGATGCCCAATTAGAGACCCGTATCAACGGCGAAGTCGTTCAGAAACAGACCACCGCCGACCTTATTTTCCCAGTGACAACAGTTGTCAGTTTCATTTCGCAAGCGATTACCCTTGAACCGGGGGATGCGATCTTTACGGGTACTCCGGGCACAACGTCCGCATTGAAAGCCGGTGATGTCGTTGAGATTGAAATTGAGGGTATTGGCGTTCTGAAAAATCCCGTCGTAGGATAGTAATTTCAGCGCAGCCTGCAATGCCAAGGTTCCCACCCGTTACTGGGAAAAGGCTAAATTTGCTGTAAAAAACTCGGGCGAGGTTAGACGAAGTTTAAGAAAATATTTCGGTAATCCGATCTCCGAAAAAGGCAAGTAATACCGAAAATTTTTAGCACCTCCTATCCAATAGGTATATTTTGATAAGCTTTACAATTTAAGGAACTAACGCTAATGACAAAATTGTTTAGAGGCTTCGTATTATTACTGGCAGGCTTACTCGCTGTTTCAACGCTCGCTGGCTGTGGCGGTGGTGATGACATACTCACAGATGAGCATGTCCCAGCGAATTTTGTAAGTGCGACCCCTCCGGGCGGTGAGATTGCCAAGAATCGGGCTATTACAATTACTTTTGACAACGCACCCACTGATGTCACAGTAAGCACCGGCATTGTCACAGTCGCAGGTAAAACAGCGACGATTGCGGGTCCCTTCCCCGAGGGTCCGCTTGCATTGACAATCACTTGGGCTGATGGAATCCAAGAACTCAAATATATTGTTGGGCTTTGCTGCGTCATAGCACCGAGTGTCATGGGTGGTACTGTCAAAGACGGGGACACGGACATTGATCCCGAAATTATCAACAGCGACGGGAAGATTGAGATTGAGTTCACTGAAGAGGTAACTGGGAACATCGCCCTCCAAACCGAAAGCGGAGGAGATGTTGGTTGGATTGGTAAAGTTGAAGGCAACAAAGCTATCCTTGAACTTGTCAAAGGTAGAGAGCTCACCGCCGAAACGACCTATGTTATTACGGGTAAAGTCTCAGACGCTGCTGGCAACTCTACTGATGTCAGTGTAACCTTTGTAACCAAGGGTAAAGAATAAAGTGAAATCCTGATTTGACTTGCATTGGCGAGGTTTTTTAACGTATTGTTCCAATAAGGAGAAGAAAATGCATTTTAGATGTCTATCTCTTTTTCGATGTAGTCAAGTTTCGGAAAAAACAAAGTTTGCTCTTACGATTGTTGTGTCTTTGCTCTGCTTCGGTATAACGATGCAGGCATCGGCAATCCTGTTGTTTCATGACGACTTTGAGAAAGATGAGATCGGGGGTGAGCCCAGCAAATGGGAGGTCGGACACGACGGAGCCACAACCGCGGAAGTCGTTGCGGATCCGAAAAAGGCAAGTAATAAAGTCCTGTCAACTACCGACAAGGCATCTAATGCTTCACGGCACGATGTCGGTGGATCCATCTACGTCTTTGGTGACGCAAGCTGGGACGATTACGTTGCTGAATGGGATATGATGTTCCCCGATGATTTCTATATGGGAGTCGTCTTTCGCTTTCAGGATGGTGAGAAGTTCTATCTGAGTGACAGGCGACAAGGCGGTAGAGATTACCACTTCTACAAACGCCAAGGCGGTTGGGCACAGGTCCAAGCCGGGCTGGTGGAAAATGACCCCGAAGTCTGGTATCGGGCACAACTGGTCCTCTCCGATGATAAATTCACCTTCAAGTTAAAAGAACGGGATGACAAAACGCCGTTTGACAAAGTAGATCCAGCAACGGAAGGTGAAGATGGAAACTTCAAAACGGGTAAGTTCGGTCACTACGGTCTTGTCTATCTTGATAACATTTTTGTCGGCGATGCTGTCGAAGACCTCGTTTTACCCGTCGAACCGCAGGATAAGTTAAGCACAACCTGGGGCACTATTAAAGCCTCTTATTAATACGGAATTCATCTTCAACCGTAGCCCGAAACGAAGTGGAGAGGGACTCGAACATAAGGGAACTCAAGTTCCAAGCTCCCGTTACTTATCCGCAAGGGAAATTAGAAAAATCAGACAAAGTAGTAGGCACGCTCCGCGTGCCGTGAACAAACGCCGTAGGGAATCAACGCTGAATGCGCGTGTGGCATTCATTCGGTGTTGATTCCCTACAATGCTAACCGAACCACAAGGAAAATAAAAAAATGGCGACCTATATTGCTCACGGTAGCAAAAACAGCGTCATCACAACCGAAGAGAAACGCGCCTTACTGCACGAGGCACTCCTCAAGTTAGGCGGTATCCCGAAGAAGATATTGATAATTCCGCCAGACATAACACGCCTCCACTCGAATGCTGGTGAACTCACTCAAATTCTCTACGAGTTATGGGACACTGCAAACGGCACCACCTTTGATATCCTCCCCGCTATCGGCACGCATGCCCCGATGACCGAACCGCAAATTGCCGAGATGTATGGCGATTTACCGAAAGCCACCTATCATGCCCATCACTGGCGGACCGGACTACACCACTTCGGTGAAGTACCATCCGAGTTCGTGCAGGAGGTTTCACAGGGCAAACTCGACTACAGCATTCCGGTCGCCGTAAACCGCCGTCTCGTAGAGGGAAACTACGAACTCATCATCTCCGTCGGACAGGTGATCCCGCACGAGGTTATCGGCATCGCCAACGGATTTAAGAATGTCCTCGTCGGCGCAGGTGGCGTTGAGATGATTAACAAATCGCATTTCCTCGGTGCCGTAGACGGAATGGAGCGGCTCATGGGACGAACGGATACCTCTGTCAGGAGAGTCCTGAATTACGCCCATACCCACTACCTGAAACAACTCGGCATTGTGTATGTCATGAGCGTCATGGACGCAGACGCATCCGGCGAGCGCGTCATGCGCGGTCTTTACGTCGGCGATGATGCACACACCTTTGAGACCGCTGCCGAATTGAGCAGAGCCGTTAATATGACATTCTTAGACGAACCTTTAGCGAAAGTAGTCGTCTACTTGGATCCAAGGGAGTTCAAAAGCACATGGCTCGGTAACAAGGCGATCTACCGCACACGGATGGCGATGGCGGACGATGGCGAGTTGATTATCATAGCACCTGGGCTCCGCGAATTCGGTGAGGACGCTGAAATCGACCGACTCATCCGAAAATACGGCTATCGCAGCACACCTACGACCCTCAAGGCAGTCTCCGAAAATCCAGAGTTGCAAGAAAATCTCTCCGCCGCCGCACATCTGATTCATGGCAGTACCGAAGGACGTTTCAAGGTCACCTATGCGACGGGACATCTCACCCAAGCCGAAATTGAATCGGTCGGTTACCAGTGGGCACCTGTCAACGATGTGATTGCCGAATACAATCCGGAAACGCTTGTCGATGGTTTCAACGATGGTGGATTTTTCTATATCAGTGAACCCGGACAAGGTTTGTGGGCATTGCGCTCGCGGTTTGGTAGGAGGGGTTTGTAACCCCGAAGCGAATTTCTATAGAAAGAAGGAGAACAGAATGCAACCGTTCAAGATTATTATCGAAAAACATACCGATGGCTATGTTGCCTACCCGCTTGGGTTGAAAGGTGTCGTCATAGGACAAGGCGATACCTACGAGGAAAGTGTTGAAGACGTAACCTCGGCAATTCGGTTTTATATTGAGACTTTCGGAAAAGAAGAACTTGAAATTGAGGAACCCGCCTTGGACGTTTTCGTAACTGAAGTGAATATCTGATGCCTCGTTTTCCAGTAGATGCCCCAAAAAATAGAGTCGTCCGTGCGTTAGAGCAATTAGGATATCGTCCAATTCGTGAACGGAATCATATTTGTATGGCACGTGAAAATCCAGATGGGAGTCGAAGTGTATTAGTTCTGCCGAATCATCGTCACATCAAAGGTTCAACTTTACGCCGAATCTGTACGCAGGCTAGAATTTCCAGAGATACTTTTCTGGAAGCGTATAAACTGGTATAAAAGGATCAAATCGGTCAATTATCAATGGGCACTTGCCAACGAAGTGCTTGTTAACGACTTCAACGATGGTGGTTTTTTCTACATCAGCGAACCCGGACAAGGTTTATGGGCATTGCGCTCGTGGTTCAGTGAGTAGATGAACGCCTATAGGACGCAGGAAAGTATGATACATCCGTCAGAAGCGATTCACACGGGTACAACCTCACAAGAAAAGACGAGCCATGTCTTGTCCTACGATGTTTTCGTCTACGGTTCAACACCGGGCGGTTGTGCGGCTGCCATTGAGGCAGCCCGACGCGGGTGTAAAGTCATTCTTGCGTGTCCACAGCAGTATCCTGGTGGGATGATGGCAAGTGGGTTATCGACAACGGACGCTGTACGACGAGAGATGTTTGGTGGACTGGTAATCGAGTTCATTAAGGGTGTCCGCGAAGAATATCGGCGAACCATTGGCGAGAATTCCGCCGAATGGAAACTCATTCAAGACGGTTGGTTCTATGAACCGTCAGTTGCAGAACGTGTTTTCGATCAACTTCTCGGTGCAGAAGTGGATACATTGGAGTTTCTTAGAGGATATTATCTGGTTAACGCAACCGTACAGGCAGATCGCATCACAACGGTAAAACTGGAAGCCACTCATGAATCGCAGTTGCTTGTAGCCGCCAAGACCTTTATTGATGGCACCTACGAAGGCGACCTCGCTGCCGCTGCGGATGTGCCTTATCGTGTTGGGCGTGAAGGTATTGAAGAATATGGAGAGTCACGGGCTGGCATACACTACATGAATTGGCGGACAGGAGAGCAGATTCTAACGTCCGATACGGGCGAACCGTCGCCTGCCATCCAAGCTTTCTGCGCTCGGAGTATTTTTACGACAGATCCGGATAAGATCGTTCCAATAGAAAAACCAGCAACATACGAACAACATCTACAGGATTTTCTACCCTTACTTGATGATTTCGCGACAGGACGCATACAGAGATTAGGGCTCGGCACGCCGCTTCCTAATAAAAAGTATCAGTTAAATGGTTCGATTGATCGGTTGACCAGTCTGAACTGCCCCGGCATTAGTTGGAGTTGGCCGGAGGCGCAGCGGCATCATCGACAACGGCTTGCGCAATTTCACCTTAATCACGCCGCAGGTTATGCCTGGTTCCTTCAAAATGAACCGCGGGTGCCAGAGAGCACGCGTGATCTCTGGAAGCAGGCGGGCCTTCATCAGGACGAGTTCATCAATACTGGACATTGGCCGTGGCAAATCTATGTTCGTCAAGGGCGTCGCATTGAGGGCAGAGCCTTGGTAACACAGCATAATTTCACCCTCGATCCGAAAACCGGGCGAACCCCTCAGATCGACCAAGCCATCGCAATTGGTGAACATTCGTTTGACATTCACCCCTGTCACGATAGACGTTATGCAGTGGCCGGTTTTATGGAGGGGGTCCTCTGGTATCCCAAAAAAGCGGAGGGACCAGCCCAACCCGGTCAAGTCCCTTATGGTGCCATGTTGCCTCGGCACTTGAACAACCTACTGGTGCCAGTTGCAATGTCAAGCACGCATGTTGCCATGTCGGTGCTGCGCATGGAACCGCTGTGGATGACGACAGGTCAGATCGCGGGGCTTGCGGCAATGGAAGCCATGGACCGAGGTATCGATGTCGCCAACCTCGATCCTGATCCGTTACCGCGGATGTTGGGCATCAAAGTAGATCCATACAATTGATGAGCGAAACGGCTATCTAAATCTGCTATAATTAACCCAAGTTGCTACCTAATAGGTCTTGGACGTTTAAACACAGATTTTCCAAGTAAAAACTTCTCTTTACACCCCGTAGGGGTGTTATGTCTATAGAAAATTGGACATTCAAGGAACTGCACCCCGTAGGGGTGCTATGTGAATAAAAAAGTGGCAACTTGGGTTATAATTAATCGAGTTTGGTCGTAATTATGGTGAATTATAGAGATAAGTAGACATTTCAGTAGCCAGTAACGCGAAAACACATCGCCTACAGTGTATAGGTATAAGACTTACGCACTTCCTCTTGAAGTCCCCCTGATAAGGGGGATTTAGGGGGTTAAATCACTGAAATAACCGACCTGTTGGGTGAAATATATTGCTTCTTTACGCAATTTGCGTAAGTCCTGTAGGTAATTGTAAAATCTACCATAATAAGCAAGGAATAAATAAGCAAGGAGAAACGATCATGCGTCCATTTTCTTTTGGTTTGACACTTGTGCTTGTTGTCGGTATCTACACGGCGCACGCAGTCGATGAAAATGCATTGCTGCTCTATTTACCTTTTGATGATGGTGCAGGGAAAAATCCCAAAGATGCCTCTGGCAATGGAAATCGAGCCAGCATTAAAGGTAATTTGAAATGGGTCGAGGGCAAAATTAACGGCGCACTTGAATTTGACGGAGGTGCGGCGAATTTTGTCGAAGTTGCGCACAGTGCCGATCTCGAAGGCATGAAACAGTTGACGGTTGAAGCTTGGGTCCAACCTTTTGGGACAGATGCCCTTGCAAGAGCTATTGTCTCCAAACGCACAGGATTCCAGGCTGGAGATGTTTACAATCTCTTTTCGTGGAATGAGAGCAAATTCTGGGCAAGGGTTAACGCCAAGGATGGACAACAAATTTCATCGAAATCCATCTTAGAAGATAAAAGTTGGGTTCATCTTGCTTACGTGTATGACGGCAAGACAAAGAAGCAACTGCTCTACGTCAACGGTGAACTCGAAAACGAAGTAGATCATCCCGAAGATGAAGTTGGCACGGGTGAAAAACCGTTATGGATTGGCACACTCAATCAAGGGTACGCGCAAGCGTGGAATGGCCTCATTGATGAGGTCAGAATTTGGAGCACCGTCCTAACCGAAGATGAGATCAAATTGTCGATGACTGGAGAGCTCCTACCGGTCCAACCTTATGGAAAAGCGACGACAACATGGGGACGAATCAAGGTTCGATAAGCAAATCAATCTTGTGGATGCACTAATCCTCTCCCCTAATAGATGGGATAGACACCTCCGGTAATCATCAAAATAGGAGGCACACAGTGCAAAATCCAAATCCGCAGACAGTTTCCGAAGAAACAGGCATGGATACAGATGTTACCACTTGGGCACTTCCAGAAGGGGCAATCGCCCGATTAGGACGCGGGAGGGTGGAAACGCTTGTATCTTCGCCAGATGGAAAATATCTCGCTGTCGGAACATGGATTGGGCTATGGTGGTATGAACTTGCTACAATGAAGCCAGTGGATCTGTGGGAAACAGAACGCGGGATGATTTCGGCACTTGAATTTTCACCAAACGGTGCCTTGCTTGCGACCGGCAATTGGGACGGTGGGGTTAAAGTTTGGGACGTGCAGAATCACCGATGCCTTGCGAAAATGCAGCGGACGGGACTATTTGATCGGGCTTCTGAACTCGTTTTCTCACCCAATGGACAACATTTAGCCTCTTCCGGCGGAAGATATGATGCAATTTACGTTTGGCACCCCGAAACTGGTGAACAAATTGCAAAATTTACCGTTGACGAAGAACTGCAACCTCGCCATCGTCCTATACGTATTCCACTTGCCTTTTCACCTGACGGAAGGCTCCTCGTAGGCGCAACTCCCGAAAATACCTTTTCAGTCTGGGATATCGAAACCGGTGAACGCATTGCCTACCTCACTGGACATTCAACCTCAGTGATGGCACTGCTTTTTTCACCGTGCGGTGAGTTTCTGACCTCGGCAGATTACGATGGTGGTTTCCGCAAATGGGAGGTCGCTAAACTCACTGCTAACAAGCCGAACCCTGTTATCGCATCGTCGCCAGAGACGATAAATTGGGTGCAGTACATCTATTCATCCGATGGTATTTTGCTTGCTGCGACGACTTCAGGGACGACCGTCACTGTTTTAGATGTGGAACGCAATAGAAAAGTGGCGACTTTAGTGCATAATGAGATTGTTCAGAGAATCCGTTTTTCACGAACAGGCTCGCAATTGGTTATAGTGGGTACGGATACGATTCAGACTTGGAACATCGGGGACCCTGCACCCCAATCTCCGATTATTCGCGGACACACCGCTGTTTGCAGTGCCGTTGCATTCTCGCCTGATGGAAGCACCTTGGCTGCCGGACATTGGATCAATGGTATCACATTATGGAACGTTCAGCAGCTGGAACAACAAGCGACTCTTGGATGTAAAGAACTTGGTATGATCCGTTCTCTTGACTATTCACCTTGTGGCAACAAGTTGGCTGTTGGTTCCCATGATTCAGTTGTGAGGGTATGGGATATTGAAAAACCAGAGGAACCGCCCACTGAGTTCACGACCGATCAAGAATCACAATGGCTCGTCGCGTTCTCACCAAAAGATGATTTCCTTGTATGCGCGAGCTCTAAGGAAGGTCTATATGTGTGGGATGGAGCAGAAAAACAGACTCAAATTCCAGTAAATCCGGGTCACATAACGTCTCTATCAATTTCCCCAGACGGTAAGCACATAGCAATTGCCTATTTTGACAAAGTTGCCGAGGTATGGGATATTAGAAGTGCCAAGCAGGTTGCTGATTTGTCCGTAACATGGACCCGAGATACCACCAAGTATAAAGGTGATGCTCACCAAGTTCAGAGATGCCTCGAACAGATAAAGAAAACCCCAGAGCATTCTTCTCTGCCTTCTATGCAAATTAAGGGACCCATCGTCTTTTCGCCTGATGGTGCCACAATCGCGGGTGGATTATTTAGAGAAATTCGGTTGTGGGATGCCGCAACGTACGAAACCTGTATGGCGATACATGTGCCACAGGGATGCCAGAGACCTGAGGCATTGACCTTTTCCCCATGTGGACGATATCTTGTTTTCGGTGCGTCGTGGCAAGGCACCGATAAAATGTCCATCCGTTTGTGGGAAGTTGCCACCGGTGAAAATATCGCCACCTTCTGGAGCCATCCCACCGATATTCAGTCGCTTGCTTTCTCGCCGGATGGAACACTTTTGGCAAGTGGCAGTTACGATGGTACCATTCTGCTATGGGACATGAAGCCTTATCTCTCCCCTATTGACCCACACTGCCCTGAAACTAAGTGAGTAATTCCGATAATTCGGACAAGATCCGAATCGTCTCGTGCCATCTGCCGGCTTGGGTGCCATCACGGTCAAGCAATATCGGGCGAATCCCTACACCTTGTGCTCCGATGATATCCGCCTCGTAGGTATCCCCGACATGAACGGCTTCGTCCGCCGAAACCCCGACTGCCGCGAGCGTGTAGTTGAAGATATGCGAATCCGGTTTCTCGGACCTGACGCGCGTGTCATGCGAGGCGACAATCGCATCAAAATACTCGGCAATGCCGTGTCGCTCGGTGAGCGGATCCAACGGCGATTCCCAATTGGAAACAATCGCTAACTTGAAACCGGCGTCCCGTAAATGCTGAAGTGTTGGGACAACATCACTGTAGAGTGCGGTACTGTTCGCAGCAAAGAGGAAGTGGCCAGATTGCAGCAACTCCCACGCTATCTGTTCAACATGCTCCTGAACGCCGAGTTCTCTTATGAATTCGCATTCTCGTTTCACTGTAGTCATCAACGATTCCATCAGAGAATAGGTAGTAGGGTCGAACACTGCTGTATCGGCGAAGAGACTCTCCTGCGCTGTTTCAATGCGTTCCCAATTGATTTCAACACGATATAGCGCTGCGATCCTCCGGAGGTTTTCTTCAAGCGTCCGCCTATGAAAACACAATGTTTTGTAAAAATCAAAGAAAACAACTTTTACCATAATTTCCTTGCTTTATACACCACCACGACCCGAAAGCAATGCCGGTAATTCGGACAGACTCTGGATCGTCTCGTCCCATCTGCCAGTTTGTGTGTTGTCTCGGTCAATCAATATCGGACGAATTCCTACATCTCTTGCCCCGACGATATCTGCTTCATAAGTATCCCCGACATGAACCGTTTCTTCCGCCAAAACGCCGACTGCCGCGAGCGTGTAATTGAAGATATGGGAATCTGGTTTTGCTGACAGGACGCGCGCATCGTGTGAGGCGACAATTATGTCGAAATAGTGCGCAATGCCAAGCCGCTCCGTAAGCGGATCCAACGGCGTATCCCAATTGGAAACGATTGCTAACTTAAAACCCGCATCTCGCAAATGCTGAAGGGTTGGAACAGTGTCATCGTAGAGCGTAGCAGCACTTGCAGCAAAGAGCGAGTGTTCAGATTGCAACAGTTCCCACGTCACCTGTTCCACATGTTCCTGAACGCCAAGTGCTTTTACAAATTCGCAGTAACTCTCAATGATTTCCTTCATTGTTCCAAGAAGTGAGTGCGCGGCAGGATCAGAACCTGACGCGTCCGCATAGAGGTTCTCGCGTGCCGTTGCATAGCGTTCCCAATCAATTTTACACCCATACCGGTCTGTGATTTTTTGGAGTCTGGGTCTAAGTGATTCTCTCCAAACACCCAACGTTTGGTAAAAATCAAAGAAAACTGCTTTTATCATTTTTTAATTATACCTTGCGGAGTAATGAAGTGAGTTTCATGCTTAGCATGCCTTCTTCCTATCCTGCTTCGCAGTGAGAACCATTTCATTACGGACTACGGTACTGAGTTGTGTAGGAGCGAGTTTTACTTGCGATTTTTGACCTAAACCATAGCCTGCAACACCGACGTAGGCAGTATCTGAGAGAAAACCTTCAATAAACAAATCACTTCATCTAACGCCTTGCGAACAATTAGAAAGCCTGCGCGTAATGAAATTATGCCTTAAATGGCATAATTTATCTTTGCTTTACATTTGGAGCGCGCCCAGAGGATCCATAAATTAAAAACCTCTAAATATATCGGGTCGGATCGGGGATGTCTGCCTCTTTAAAGCCTTTCCTACGGAGCAGGCAACTATCGCATCCACCACATGCTCTGCCTTCGGTATCTGGATCGTAGCAACTTAAGGTGAGACCGTAATCGACACCGAGTGCCGCGCCCATTTGAATAATTTCTGCTTTTGTTTTATCAATAAGTGGGGCGCGAATTCTCAATTTCGTCTTGCCCTCAACGCCGGCTTGTGTCGCGAGGTTTGCCATCGTTTGATAGGCATCTATATATTCCGGACGACAATCCGGATAGCCACTGTAATCAATAGCGTTGGCTCCGATAAAAATGGTATAACTGGCGAGAACTTCAGCCCATGCAAGCGCGTAGGAGAGAAAAATTGTGTTTCGGGCGGGGACGTAGGTTATCGGTATGCCATTTCCCATATCCGTTTCAGATCTGTCCTTTGGAACTTCAATATCTGTCGTCAATGCTGATGATCCGAAGGTCCGCAGGTCAATATCAACGACTCTGTGCTGTCTGACACCTAATGCATTTGCGATGTTTTTGGCACACTGTAATTCCACTGTGTGTCGCTGACCGTACCGAAAACTCATGCAATATGTATCATAACCTTCATCGCGCGCGATAGCGAGCGTTGTTGTTGAATCTAAGCCGCCACTGAGTAAGACGACTGCTTTTTTACCCAAATTTTTCCTTTATTACAAGTGTGGGACGACATAAAGCCGTCCCTACAGAGGTCTCGCGAGTTACGCCTGTTCAAACTCTAATTTCGCGAAACGGAGGAAAATACCACCACCCGGTCTGGCAAGGGGACCGTTAATCGCCAAGCATGCAATGACATGTTTCGCACCCGGTTCCGCACTTTCGGTGACAACGACGCGTTGGGGGGCATTGAAACCGGAGGCAGCACCACGTCCTGACTCTCCGAATGCCAAGTCGATTTCACCGTCAACCCAGACCTCACCGTAATCGTCAATACACGTGTGGAACCATACTTGCGAACCGGCGACTGAAACCCCGTCAACTTCCTCTGGGAGCGTCACGGTGATCCGATACCAACCGAAGCAGAGTCCCGTTAGGACACCCTTTTGGATATCCTCACAAATTCCCCAGTCTGAATCGTCATAGTCGGCGAGGCGAGCAGGTGTGTCTTTCATCAGATTAACTAAACCCCCATTGGGTTCACCGGGAACGAGTCCATCGGCATAACGCCACTGGGAATTGGTGAGTTCGAGATGTTCTGCATTTTCTAAATCAAGTTCTGCAATAATCATTAGCATTCCTTCCTTAGTTTGAAAGTAGCACAAACTGTTAGTTTGTGCCCCCAATATTCGTATACCAGAGTCTATAAGCAATACCTGTCGAAAAAATCAGGGAAATTCCTGCGACAATAAATGGAACATGAACAGAGATATTAACCAGAAAACCGCTTGCGACGTAACCGAGAAGAAATCCGGTGCTCCACGCTAAGTGTGTGAGACCGACGCCGTGTCCTTTCTCATGAGGCTCGGTAAATTCATTGATGAACCGTGGGATAGTCGTCGAAAGTCCCCACGCCGCGCCTGCGCCGAGTATCCCGAAAACTTCCAGCGCAATTAGAGAGTCGTGAAAGAACGCCACACCAAAAGCGAGGAGTGTAACAATTGCATTCGCCACGAGGGCGGGTGTGCGATGCCCAATCGCATCACATATTCTCCCAACAGCCAATTGGCACCCAAAAGCAAACAGCAAACTCATTGCACCGTAGTAGCCTGTCGCTTTAACACCAGCGATACGAGCAATCAAGATCGGCATGAGTAAGTTCACGGAACCCCAATAATAGGTCGGGAAAACCCGCAAACCGATCAGCATCTGTATGTTCCGTCGCCGACTTAGATCGAGGTATGCCCCAATATTAAGGGTTGATTTCCATACCCCCTCGCGTTTTCGTTGGACATCGGAAGATTGTGGTGCCAACCGAGGTAGAAAAAAACACGCACCTACAAACAACAAACCCGCCAAAGCCGCAGCACCGATCCCGAAAACACTATAGTCGATACGGTCGATGACTTCGCCTGCGATGGCACTTCCAATTGCACTCCCGACAGTCATATTGATAAAGTAGAGTCCTGTCGCCCATCCCAATCGGTTTGACGGCACAACGCTGATGAGGTAGGTTTGTCCGCCCGCAGTTTTGAACCCCGATGCGATGCCTTCATAACAGAGGATGCCCCAGATGAACAACGGCGTTTCTGTCGTGAAAAGCGCACCGACTACCACCGCACCTGTTATCCCGATGAGAATAGCCGGTTTCCGTCCGAACCGATCACTGAGTGTCCCGCCAATCAGTGCTGAGATACCACCAAGCCCGATAGGAAGGGCGCGTAATAACGCTGCAAACAGTGCGCTCTCTCCTAAAACCGTCTCCGCGTAGACCGGAAATAGCATCTGAATCGGTCCCGTCACCAAACCGACAACAAACACGATGGCGCAAAGGAAAATAAAACCGCGACTCCACATTTTTTAATTATGTGATTCTGGGCGGCATTTCCGTTGTCAATGCCGACATAGAATTAGTTCAAGCCCCCTTTTAAGTGATGAATGGTTTCTTACCAATCAGAAACCTACATTCTCACTGCGAAGCAAACGGATGCAGCAGCTCAGATTCAATAATTAGAAATACTTCATCAGACTATCTGTAATGTTTGGTGCAGCGGTACCGAGTCCACACGCGCTCGTTGCCCTCATAACTGCCCCAATCTCCGAGATTAGTGCCTCCGAATTTGGTTGCAAAGGCTCAGACAAAAGTTCCGTCAGTCGATGTGTACCGATACGGCAGGGGAAACATTTTCCACAAGATTCCTCAGCAAAAAATTCCATTGCGTTGCGTGCGACATCAAGCATATCTCGCGTGTCATCAAACACCATAATTCCGGCTGCGCCAAGCATCGCACCTACCTTTTGGAAACTCGGTTCATCGAGAGTAATATCCAGATCGGCACCAGCAATAAACCCACCAGATAGCCCTGCTGTGGTAATCGCTTGAATTTCGCGCCCCTCTGGCGCACCACCTGCCCATTCGTAGAGAAGCGTCTTTAACGAAAGTCCGAAGGGTACCTCGTAGTTCCCCGGTCTCTGGATGTCACCGGAAAGGCTAATAATCTTTGTACCTGCCAAGTTTTCGTCACAACTGAGGTTTTTATACCACGCTGCGCCGTGTCGTCCGATCTGGACAGCGGCGGCGAGTGTTTCCACGTTATTTACAACAGTGGGCAAGTTCTCAAACCCATGTGTTACAGGGTAAGGCGGACGATTCCTTGGAAACGGATGTTTCCCTTCCAGACTGTTCAATAGCGAACCTTCTTCGCCACAGACATAAGCACCAGCACCCCGTCGGATATAAATATGGAAATTGAAGTCTTCACCGAGGATAGCATCGCCAAGCAGTCCCGCCGCCTCCGCTTCTGCAAGTGCGCGTTCAAGTATCTTTAAGGTTTCTGGGTACTCATATCGGAGATAGATAAAGCCGCGCGTCGCACCCGTCGCGTAAGCGGCGAGCGTCATCCCTTCAATCACGGCGTGTGGGGCGTAATCGAGAATAACCCGATCCTTGAAACACCCCGGTTCGCCTTCATCGGCGTTACAGACGATGGTTTTCGGTTCGCCGGGGGCATTCAAAACCGATTCCCATTTCATGCCTGTTGGGAATCCGGCACCCCCTCTACCTGCGAGTTGGCTCTCTTTAAGCGTTTCAATCACATCTGTTTGTGTGAGTGTTGTCAAAGCACGGGTCAGTGCTTCATAGCCACCGGTACGTCGGTAGCCTGCCAGTGTGTTGCGTTCGGGTTCGCGAATTTCAGCGAAGATGCATTCTTCGCCATCGCCCGGATGTGGTGGGGGTAAAGGGGTGGGTTGCACGGAGAGCGTATCTACCTGTTTTCCGACGAGTACCTGATGCCCTTTCAGCACTGGCACACAATCATCGCACCTTCCGGCACACGCCATCGGGGTCGCCCCTTCATCTTTGAGTGCTTCAAGGATTTCCAATCCGCCTTGCAACCGACAGACGGGTCCGGTACAGACGCGCGGCGCGTCCTGTCCTGGAGTTTCACAGGCAAAATGGTGATAGAACGTTAACGTGCCGAAGAGTTCAGCAAGCGGAATCCGCAGTCCAACTGCGATGTCGCGAAGAGTTACCTCCGATATAAACCCGTCTCGGTCGTGGAAGGCGTGTAGTAATACGAGCAGTGGAGCGGGTTCATCGCGCCACTGGGCAATCACTTCTCGATTCGTCGGGGCTGTCATCTCTCTCTCCAATACTGTAACACAAGAGTGGTTTCTTTCTGTATCTTATCAATTTTCTGGCTTCGCGTCAATGCTTTTTAACTATGGTAGATTTTAGAATGACTTGGACAGTGGGATCGGTGCGGTTGGGAATGCAGATCGCATGAATCAACGCCGAGTGCGCGTGTGGCACTCGTCGGGGCGAGTACGCCGCAAAACCGCACTTACCCGGGAGTGGCCACATATTTTTAGAGTTTACCATAGTAGGTTTCCGTTCAACCCAACCTACGCGTTTAATCGGGAACGTCCACTTTAAACGGATCTATAAGGTCATTCAACGCCTTCCGCTGTCCATGGTCGCGGCTTTCAAGTTCGTGAAGTGCCTCCGGAATTTCGTCCTTATGGGCATCAAACGGAAACCATTGTGAGGAATCAACATGATGAAACTGTTTCGCATAGACCCAGCGCAAGAACACCGTCATTCGCGGATAGGCTTCGTGGTTCCACCGTCTTCCAGCGTGCCGCGTGTTCGGCAGAAACACGATGAAGTCGCCAGCGTTTACTGGAATATTGTGAACCGCCGGTGGTGGGTCGTCCATTGTGATGTCCTCTGGATATTGGAAGTTGGATTTGTGGCTACCGGGGATACAAGCGAATCCATTGCCGGGCGGCACATCCACGAGCGAAACGGAGAGATTGAAGAAACTCGCGAAGATCTCATCGTTAGCGACTTGGTACTGGTGCTGCGGACTCCGAAACCAACCTTTATGTCCACCGTGCAGTTCCAAACCGTCAGCGTTGGGATAGCAAATATTCGCTACGACATCGAAGACTCGCGGCTGATTCCAGGTCAGGGCAGTCGCCACACGCAGGATTTCTGGATTCAAGATGAGCCGTTGGAACGCTTCATGTCCATAATGCATATTGTAGACCCACCACGGTTTTCCCTCTGATACATTGATTCGCATAGGAAGCTTAAAGTCAGCCACGTCCCATTCGTACCACTCGAACATCTGTGCCTTCATCAGTTCGACATCCGACTTCGGCACGGCGTTGCGCACTACAAAATATCCGAGCAGATCGAGGTGCCATTTTTCTTCCTGCGTCAGCATAGTTCATCTCCTTTTTGGCGTAGCTTGCAAGCCAAAACTTGCTATAGAAAGCCCAGTTTTTTGAGGATCCGTTTGGCAAACCCCTTTTCGTTTCGTTGGATCGATTCCAATTCGTATTCGTCTTCAGAGATGCAGTGCCGGTATCCTTCTATTGGGAGGTTATAGTTCTCATTGAAATAGAAACTGAATTGATACCGATTGAAGACAACCCGGCGTGGATAATCAGCTTTCCAAAATTTCGTGCCGTGCATCAACCGCGGCGAGAAGACGAGACAATCCCCTGCCTTCAGCTCAAAAGTAATTGCAGGTGCCCACTCGTTATCGATCTCAAGCGTTGTAGGAAACGTAATTCGCGATTTGTGCGTGCCGGGGATACACATGAAACCGTTGTCCTTCGGCACATCGACGAGGGTTATGGCGGTGTTGACGAAGTTACTGTAGATCTGTCCGTTACCGGCTTGATAGTCGTTATGTGGATTACGGAATCCGTCAGGGAACTCAAAACCGCTGGTATCGCGATGAAGTCTCTCCTTTTCACCTTCGGAGATGGGACGTTGCTTCTGCAGAACGAGAGCACAGTTGAAGAGCCGCGGACGGTTCCACATCAAACCCATCACCACGCGGAGAACCTTCTCATTCAGCGATAACCGTTCAAAGATCCGGTCGCCGTACTGAACGTTGTTCAGGACACCACTATATTCGTCTTGGGTGACATTCACGGGATCAGGTGCCGCTTCAGGATCCTCGAACCATCCGTTCGCTATCTCAAGCATCCGTTCAACCTCTGCAGGTGACACCACCTGTCGAAGCACCAGATAACCAAACAGGTCATAGTGCCATTTCTCTTCTTCTGTGAGTGTAGACGGAAGATTGATGGCACTGTCTTCACCGCGGATTAGCATACTGTCTCCTCAGAATTTTGGTGGACTTGCAGCCCAGTTAATATTGAAAAGGCACAACTTGCACAGAATAAATCGGCAGCATTTCTTGAATCAAAAAAGTTTCCATTGGCTGACAACCTCACCTGTATTTGCATCAACCAATTTATTGTCGTCCTTCAACAAATAAGTAGCCCCTGCTTTTACCTCAGCAGAGAATTTGGATACGAGTTGGATGGTGCTCCCCGTATCGTTATGAAAAAAATGACGGTGTATGGTCGTTACCGACATATCACGCTTTCCTGGCAGGACCAAAATTTCGTCAATAGCGATCTCCTCGTGTACATCAATCTGCTTGCGTACAGCTAATTTGCCATCAATTCCGAACGCGATTAACTTATACCGTTGGAGCCACCCGCCCTTGGTATCAATTTGGATAGTGGCGAGTTCGGATTTTGGCAACTGTGGTGCTTCATACTCACCCATTGGCGTAAACTGATTTGCAACCGTTCCACAACCAATAAAGAACAGAGAGAGGAATATACCTACGAGTAAAACAGGGATGCTCAATTTCAGTTTCATCTGTTGACCTCCAGTGCTATTAACGTAGCGGTGTATCCACTTATAGCGTTTCATTTTTCTCCTAAACCTCGCTTGTTCATATTGTATCGTTAATTATAAAATCCGTTACAAACTGCCGAAGTGCTGCCTTCACTTCATCGGGCTTCTCTACCCAAGGATAGTGTCCTGATTCGGGGATCGATGTAAACGTACTCCGAGGGAGCTTGGAGGCAAGTGTTTCTATAAAGTGGCTGGGACGAGGGTCGCAAGCCCCATGAAGGAAAAGAACAGACATAGGTAGATCGTAAACGGATTGCCGGAATCTTGCATCTGTGGTGTAACCTTTCCAGTCTGCACCGACCTTTTCGTTCGCTTTACTGCTCACAGGATACGCATCAAAATTTGGAAGATTGTCAACACAATTCGGATCAAATACATCCGTCTTGCGACTTAAAGCGCGGAGCCGGTTTTGTGTTTGCTCCTGCGTATCACCTGTAACACAATCTCTTTGTTCTCGCAGACGTAGATACTCTTCACGCTCTGATTCACTCAGCGCATTTAACCGATTTTTGCTATACGCCTCATGCCATCGGGGGTCAATACCCGTGCCTGCAATGTGAAGAACAGCTGTCGTACGAGCCGGAAATCTAACTGCATAAGCCAAAGCAAGACCCGCTCCCCATGAATGCCCCCCAACAATCCAACGTTCAAAGTTGAAATGTTTTCTCAATCCCTCCAAATCATCAACAAATGTAGATACATCGTAAGTACCGATGGGTTGTGAACGCCCACTTCCACGTTGGTCGTATCGGATAACCTGACATAAGTCAGTAACCATGTCGGCGACTGGTCCGAGATAGTCGTAACCACCAGGACCGCCGTGACAAAGCACCATCGGTATCCCTTTGCCCTGAACGGCTGTCCAAAGCCGAACACCATTAATCTGAAGTATCTCTTCTTGGTACATCCCTCACCAATCCCATCGGATAGACAGGTTGAACTTGGCGTAACTATACTACTCGATTGAATCCTTGTCAACTGAAATTTCTGACACCCAAACGGACTTTTAGTCTCAATCTTACCCTTGACATAAAGGCGGAATTGACGGATAATCTAAGCAGCAATCGGAGAAGGTTCTGTCTATCGACAGCCGGGTGAATCTGATGTGAACGGTACGCTTAACTTAAAAGGGGGTTGACGATGAGAGTAGATCCGCAACAACTCATTGATGACGGCTATATCGTGTTACGACAGGTCGTTCCGCCTGATCAGTTAGAAAAGCTGAGGACGAGTTTTGAAACCCTCGTTGAGAAGCAAAAAGTGGTCTGGGCACGGGAGCGGAAACCGGAAGAAAAACCGGGAGGTGTTTGGACAACGAGTGCGCAGCCGAGAGTGTTTTTCGATGAGGTCGTTGACACGGCAACTGCCAATACCGTCGAATTTTGTCTGCATGAGAACACGCTCGGTGTGAGTCAGCAACTCATGAGAGCACCCGATGCGGCGGTAACACTCATGGCACTGATGTGTAATCCAGTGCGAGATCACGGTCCCGCGAGTTGGCACCGGGATATTGACCCCACGGGACAGGCACCACTCAAAGGCATGCAGATGGATATGGTCAAAAACGGACCGGGATATGTTCAATGGAATATTCCGCTTTACGACGATAGCGTGTTCTGGCTCGTACCCAGAAGCTACTGCCGTCCAAACACGCCAGAGGAGCGCCAACACTTATTGACACGCCCACAGGAACCAATACCGGGTGGAATCCCAATTGAACTTTCAGCAGGAGACGGGGTTGTCTATAGTCACATGGGCTTGCATTGGGGCAGCAACTATAGTACAAAATTGCGACGGACCGTTCACCTTGGATATCGTGCTTTCGGTGGCGATGCGTATCCAATCGTCGATCATTTTTATTGGAATTTGGGATTCACTCAGCATCTTTCCGCTAAGGGTCGCGCCCAATTTGAACATTTCCTCCAACTTCACCAGCAGCAGGGCGATGTAATTGAATCAACCTTCCACGCGATTCGTAACAAAGATGCCGACGGTTTTCAGGATGGATTAGCGAAGCTGCATCCCGGCAAAGAGGCGCGCATGGTCGCGGTCGTATTTCTCTCAAAACTCGCAGACAAGGTCCATAAACTCAAAGATCCCGAAGTCAACAAACTTTCGATTGAAGAACGCATCGGTGCAATCTCTGCTCATCGACTCAACTTCCATCTTTATGAGGATTTCGCAGATCATTTTTCCGCCGAAGCCGCCGAGGATATCTGGCAACGGTTTTCAACGCTCTACGAGAAAATCGAGGCAGAGATTGCCCAATCTGTTTCCGACAGAACATCACGCGTAATGCGCTATCAACTGACGGATATGCCAGCGAATTTCGAGGTAGAGGATTTCATTCAGAGTTGGTAGAAATGTAGAACAACTTTCAAACGACTTGAGTCAATCAGATGCGTCCGTCGCACAAGGGGTATGCCACTTGCGCTGGACGATTGAACAATTTCACCGTGAAGCGAACAGGAGCTAATCATTGACACAAAATCGAAGGGTAATCATCAAAATTGAGGCAGGTTCGGTCAAGCGGCACAATGACCTCGTCCGCTTGCGTTTCAAGCCGAAACGTTACTTTCCCGATTGGCAAGAAGGGATCTCAGGGCTTGCGATGTCCATAGCTGAGGCAGACGGTCACGTCTCCGACGAGGATGTCCGATGTCAATTCGAACCGACGCTACGCGAGCTTGCATGGCAGACAGGCGAACTTCCGGCGGGGACATCGGCACATTACGCGATCCGACAGATCAATGGACCGCCACCAAAAGCCCGTTATCAAATCGAACAGAAACCCGCGCATCTGCTCATTTCTGCCGATGACGCGTTATTTGCACGATACAACTTTCTCGGTGTCTGGAAGCCTTACTTTTGGCCCCTCAACGGGAATCATGGGACTGTGGTCCGCGGGGCTGGCGGCGGTGACCATCCGCATCACACAGGGCTTTACCTTGCCTACGGGGGGCACGGTGAAGGTGGGTCTGCGAATATCTGGTCTGATTGGGATGAGCCACCTTATGGACCCTGTGGGAAGATGTTGCACCAACGCTTTGTCCGAATCACTGAAGGGAACGTCTACGCTGAATTGGTCGAAGACCTGATCCATGTCAATGGAGATGGTGAAGTTATCATGACAGAAACGCGAACCGCCCGGGTATGGTATGGGGACGATACACGGCGGTTTCTGGAAATTATTCACGAAACAACACCACCCCTGGACATCGGTGCTCGGCAATTCCTCTTTGTAGCGCGTTTGAATCCGTCAATGGGTATCCCGGAGAAAGGGCATGTTGAAAATTCTGAAGGACAGATTGGCAGAACAGCAGTACATCATCAACGCGCACGGTGGTGTGATCTAGGAGGCACAGTGGGAGATGGAGTGGCCGGTATAGCGCTGTTTGATCACCCAGAAAACGCTGAACATCCCGGCCTTTTCGGGGAAATCGCTGTACCGGAACAGATGAGTATCCTCCACCATCCACCTGATGAGCTGGAAGATGACCGTTTCCGTCTGCAATTTGGGGTCTATGTCCACGCAGGTGTTACGCCAGCGGCAGATGTCGAACGGCATTATCAGTGCTACATAAATCCGGTGCAGGCGGAGGTCTTGACGGACTCAGAGTTTTAGGCGATAACAGGACCAAACCACAACTAAAGCGATCTGTCATCTCACATTGACGTGCCGCATTGTCCTCATTATTTTTGACAGTTATTCGCCTTCATTAATACAATCGTTTTGTCGCGACCCGGAGGTCCCCCTACAAGGAAAATCACTGCAGACCGTCGCCAATTCATTTCGGCCGCTTGTGATGCTTGACATCCAACTCGCGAAGGAGTAACAAAGTGTCCTCAAACGGCAGTTCATCCATTGAAGCCGTGTGTTCGAGGTAATCGCGCGTCTTGTTATTGAGCACACTATAAAAGGCACGCACTTCAGGGTCGGAGTGGTCTCGCCAAAGTTCAACAGGTATCAACGAATCTTCGCTTAAGTACCGGCGGCTCGGATGCCCGTAATAGACTTGCACCGTCTTGCGTTCTTTCTGAGTGGGACGGGTCGTAGCGGTATGTAAAACACCGATGTTGAATAGCACGCCTGTCCCGGCGGGACCGTACAAATCGACAATTCCGCCACGCTCCAACTGCGCGTCTGTTTCAAGAATTTCAGCTTCCATCGATTCCGGTGATAAGGAGAAACAGTGCGTCGTTTCATCAACATCGCTCAAATACAGCATCAATTGTATGAACCCGATGCGCAACGGATGTTCAAGCCAGTGCTTGGGACCATCTCGATGCCAGCCGCGATTCAGTTCACCATCGTACGGTTCCATGTGCCGGATGCAGATTTCTGAAAAGCAAGGGGCATCGCCCATCAGTGTGTGTAGGCAATCCATGACGATCGGATGCCGAATCACAGTGTCGAATTCAGGTGAAGTCAGAAGGGCATCGCAATTCACGGTCTGGTAATGTCCAATACGATACCAATGATCTTCAACTTCAGTGCGGTCCCGGTCAAAGGTATGAACAAAATGCTCTACCTCGGCATCGCTGAGAATCTTACCGAGTGAGATATAGCCATTTTCTTTAAAAAACGCATAATCTGCTGGCTTCATGTAATTTTCCTCGCCTCAATGCTCTGCAATTGCGGTCGGGAGACCACTCCTACAGTAGTCTGTGGGTTCATTATTGTCGGGATTTTGTAGCGCATCTGCAGTTTCTACCGATTCGCTTGTAATCGCCGAATTCGAGCCGGAGTGTCATCATTCTGAATCTCTGAGGAGAGAATCCTGAGGCTCCGGTCTTCAATCGGCAGCTCCACTTTTACACCACCGCGGCGATGCGATTCCCGAAGTGCGACCGCTACTTCCAATGCCGCACGCCCATCTTCTCCCGAACATTTCGGAGAAGTTCCATTCTCAATGGCGTTAATGAGATCTTCAACGATCGTCAGTCCCATTCCCTGCATCCGCACGGGGATCGGGAATGGACATTGGGCAGGCACGCCTCGTCCGCGCCGTCCACCCGGAACCATGCGAATCAACTCAAACGTTTCAGCGTTGTTGACGGAACGGATACGTCCTGTTGTGCCGATGACATCGACCTCCCACGGTGCTGCGCCACACGATGTACTTCGGAGATACGCACGCACACCGTTATCAAACACGAGGTAGCCGTTTCCCTGCAGGTCAGTTTCACCCGCGGCGGCTTCGTCGGACTCCATTTCACCGAAAACCCATTCAACATTTCCGCCTGCCATGTAGCGTAAGACATCAATAGCGTGGCTGCCGTTATGTGAAAGTCCGCACTGTGCATAGACTGTCACTTGAAGGACATCGCCGATTTCGCCTTCGTCAATAAGTTTTCGGGCTTCGCTGAAGAAGGGGTTCCAGCGTCGCGCGCAATTGATTGCGAGCGCGACACCTTCTGCTCGGCAGGTATCCACCATCGCGTCCGCTTCGGCGAGACTGAGCGCAATCGGTTTTTCTGCCCAGATTGCCTTGACACTGGAGCGCGCTATATCTTGCACAATGGTTGCCCGCACGCGTGCTGTCGTGCAAACGCTGACGATGTCCAGATTTTCCTTCTCCAGCATTTCACGATAATCGCTGTAGATATGTTCCGAACTTAGTCCCCACCGTTCGCCGAAGATCGCTGCCTGCTCGGCGTGCAGATCAGTCCCTGCAGCCAGTTCTACATTCGGCGCAGCATGGTAAGTTGGACCGTGGCAATACGGTAAAAAGATCGAACCGCCTTGCGTAATTTCATCATCGAAAGTGCTACCCATACGACCTAAACCGATTACACCTGCTCGATACGTTGTCATCTTGTTTCCTCCAAGAGAGTTATGCGAAATGAGGGAGTTTTGATAGCGATATGCTTACCGGACAGTATCCGCTTTCAATATAGAATCTGGCCCACGGATACCACTTTGTGCTAATATCTGAAGATATTTACCTCTTTTCACGCTAGAGGCAGTTTTTCCGGTAGAAATCCAGTGATAAGTACTCTGACCCTCCAAATCTTCAAGGCTCCTCGCGGAACGTTTGCGCCACTGCTTTAGCCACTGCAGTTTCGCTGTGACTTCTCTTACTTTACGCGTATTGTCTGCCAGATGAACTTCAACATAGTAAACCCTATCTTTATAACCGAACACGTAATCCCAACGAGGTGCGTTCGGATACCGCTTCACGAGACGAGTGTCTATATCAACACTTCCTGTTAGGTCCCGTGTCTCGCGGACTACGACTTTGTTACTATTTCCTCCCAATGCCTGCAATCCCTTTTTTAAACACTGGGCAATTTCTGGAATGCGCTTAACAGCATCGGTAAAATTCAAAGATTACTCTCCCACACAGCTTCCGTGACAACATCAGCAGATTTAGTACTAAACAGTGTAAGACCACCCCAATCCGACACTGCTTCATCCGGATCTTCAGGATCTAGGGTTGAAATGTCTTTGACGCTCACAAAACTATCCTGACGAGAGAAATAATAGGTCTTGAAAGTTTTTTCATCCAAGATTGTCTGCGTGAGGTACCTGGAATAGGCACTTGCTTTTAAATCTAACAACTGTCTTAACCGTGTTGGAGCAGAATTTGATTTAGCAATAAATCGAATTGCCCAGATAAGTTCTAAAATTTGGGATGAATGCGTAGAAACGATGACTTTGTAACCTCGCCTTAGAAGCTCTAAAAAAATAAGAAGCAACGCTGAGATTGCTTTCGGGTGTAATCCCATTTCCGGTTCTTCAATAATAACCCAGTTGATGTTATCTTTCTTCTGTACTTTCCCAGAAGGCATTAACCAATACAGCCCCAGTAGGAGAGGAGCGAATTCTCTCTGTCCGGTTGACCAAGTCATGAACGGTAGTTGGCTGCCTGCCACGTCTAATACAATGCGCTTACGCAACCCGGATCTATCCAATTTGACTTCAGCTTCTCCAAAGATACTCTTCCCAATCGCGTCCCGGAGCGTTTTATTCATACGACCCACCTGCGGAAATATAGCACCTTCACCTGAACCTAAGCCCTTTTCCATCAATAGACGCAATTCCTCGCTGAATTCCTTAACAACGTACGGATCACTTGTTGCGTAGTCTGTAAAAGAGCGTGGCCACCCATCTTTAAGCGTTAGAACCCGATGTGCTGGAATTAGAAAGAAAGTTTTGTCTCTCTTTCTCCTTGATAAAGCTTTTCGAGGTGTAAAATCCACCTTATCAACTGTAACTTTTGTTATATCGTCCTGCCAAATCTGTTCCATTCCCTCACCAAAATAGAGGGACAAAAAATTTTCTGCCTTTTTCTGCCAATCAAAACCGTGTTTTTTGAGAGTTTGCGTGATATTGCCTGTATCTGAAATTAACTTCACAAGTTGGAGCAGAATACCCTTTCCACTCGCTTGTTCACCGACAAACACCGTCAAATCGCCGAAAGTGATATCAGCTTCACGAATTTGTCCCAATGAAGTTAGTTTAATACGTTCCATAATTATCCTACTCCCTTCCCACTAAAAACCTTCAATAAGGAGAGCGGGCTGTGGGTTTAGTACAACGAACCTGTCGTAATTTTTATTCTACCACAATTTCGTATTTAAGTGAACGGATTGTGGCAGCGTTTCGAGCATATTTAGTTCGTTTTAAGAATTTTCTCATAGACGAAATCCAGCCACTTGTTTTGTGGCGGCATAATATCGGGTTTCGGCGAAAGCGGAGTCCAGTACGGCTTGAAAATATGCCCTCGATCACTTCTCAATTCCCACGCATCCGCAGTCTGCTCTTGTGTGGTTAACTGGAAGAAATGTCTTTTCTTCTGCGCACTTAAGTTTTCATTCGGCACCCATCCGGTAATGTTATAACGGATACATGTGGGATTAGGATGTCTGTCGTATTCAATATACGAAATATGCGTGAAGTCTCCCTGTGTAGAATGATAATCGACGGTGAGTCCTTTAGTGAGTTTTTCCTCATACGGGATCGCGTTTAAACTCGGTTCAATATAAACTTGGGTTGTCTCAGCTATGATCCTTTGATTATTTTCCAATTCATTCTCAATATAACCCAGATAGTTTTCAATTTCTACAAGCTGCAAACCTGTTTCTTCGTACGCCTCTCTCTTTACAGCAGTTTCAATGTCTTCACCCGCTTCGACTGTTCCAGCAGGGATTTGGATACCTGTAGTCGGATGTTTAAAGACAAGTAATTCTTCGACACCGTTTCTTTCGCGTATTATAAACGCAGTAACCTTTTGGATCATTTCATTCACTTATATTTTCTGTATTTTCCTTCTTTTTTAAGGATCTTGTCTAAATGTTGATATTGCGAGAGCGGAGCGAAAACTCTCCCAACTATGCTCCACCGCAAATGTTATCATATTAATGGAGCAATTTAGTTTTGATCTTTTGCCCTCGGAGGTTTTGTGCTAACAAGTGCACGTCCCGTTTTTTCCTCGGCGCGGAATGCGGCGAGGTTCTGGCCGTTCATGTCTTTGATGAGCCAGACATGCCCGGCGTACGTGTGTTGATTGACAAAGGAATCCGGTGCAATCTTGCCGTAGGATTTCTCATTACCCTCATAATCCACCCAACAGTAGGCGACCTCGGATTTCGTGCTGTTCATAAATATGATCGCGGTTTCGGTATCATCGTCTCCAGATTTTAGATTTGGGAGTGAACTTAGATTTTGTTCCTGCAAGTTTACCCACCTACCACCACCATCACTGTCTGGATTTTTCAACTGCTGGTGTAACACTGTTAATTCTATCAACTCAGGGGGCCATTCAAATTTCGGAGACTGCTCCAGATTGAACCCTTGGAGATGTGAGAGATGCGTACGGGTTACTGCCTGCGTGTATCGCCAGTCCGTATCACCAAAGACTTCGGTGAGCAACGCTGCGAGTGCTGGATCGTATTCTTTCAACTTATCGCGGGTATCAACATGATTATGTTGATCGTCATTTGCCCGATTCGTGTCGAACCAAGATTGCGTCCCTTCAGCCCAGTATTCTGCCTTGTTGGTAATGGCATAGGTGTCTTTCCACAGCCCTTTTTCGACTGCCGCCTCGAACGCCACCTTAAGGCGGTCATCAAAACTGGGATCAACCGTCCTCAATCCCATCTGGTGAATCGCATGGCTGAATTCGTGGACTAAAATGTTTTCAGTCGAATATGGATCACCTTGGTAATTGAGTAGATTTTCCTCACCGCAACTCGTCGCGGGTCTTGTTGGTGTGGGCCCCAAACCGCGTGCGCGCCGATCCCAGTAGAAGTCGGGTTGGAGATCACTATGTTCGGGGATTTGGGTTGTTAGTTCGTTATGTGCCATTACAGCGAAACGCACGTTGTTCCCCGCGAGCGCCTGTAACACGTCCTGACGATGTCCAATCATCTGCCGAATGAGATATGCCGCTTCCTTTACAGCGTAAGGATTCACCTTCGCTGATGCGACAACAGGCAATCCTTCCACATCGATCCACTGCTCGTAAAACGGACCGAGATCAAAAGTTTTGCGAACGGCAGTTGGCGGATGAACAGGTTCCAGAATGCTGACGCTTTGCGCTGTTGCAGTCAATTGGATTGAGAAAAATAAGACGTAGATTGCCAAAATAGCAGTTAAACAAAGCATAAGTCAGCCTTACGTTTGACAGAATAACTGAACAAATTTCCCATGTTCTGTTATCTCCGAAAGTGGAACTTGGTACCTGACATCCTCCATCGGAAGTTGCTGAATTCCAAAAAGAATTTCGCCTCTAACAATCGTACAAGTAAAGAGGTAGTCATTGAGGTCGGACAGGGAATCGAAGTGGGCGGTAACATAAGGGGCATGTGCCATTAAGAAGCTGCACGTGGATGTTTCTAAAAGATAGTCCATTAACTATTCACCTTCCGACGCGTCGAAGGCGGAATCAAAACGCATTGGGATTTCTCCTTCTTTAATCGAGTTTAGCAATGCCTCCGCGTCTTCTGGTGTCACATGATGTGATTTGTTAATAGCTTCTAATATCCGTCCGGGTTGGCCTTTTCGTTTAAGTTTGGACGAATCTTGCGGGCTTCCTAAACTTTCTATTGGAATTTCTGATTTCCAGACGAGGTATTCCAAGTAACGCTTCAATTCTTCGATCTCAGAAGCGGATAATTTTTCGACGGTATTAAGGACCCATTTTTTTGTTGTAACTGACACGGTTTCCCTCCTTCTTCGCAATGCACTGACGCTGCCAATAAAGCGATCGCTCAGCGACTTCCGCAAACCTACTGTAAGAGTTTATCAGAATTTACAACCTGCGTCAAACGTTTCTGCGTTTTCACAAGAGTTTGCTAACTATGGTAAATCCTATAAGTATTTGGGCACCGCGGTAGGCGTAAAGATAAACAGACAACGCCACCAGTGCCTCTGGCAAGAGTTGAAACTTTCGGTTTGCATCAAGGATTGTGTTAAAACTACAAAGACCTTCAGAAACCGTTTCACCTTGATTCTCGGAACAGGAGCAACTGAACAGAATTCTGCTGAGTTGGGTCCAAAGTATCTTCTCTTCCCGAAATATAGTCATTAACGCAACGGGCAATGTACTCTGCCTGTTTTACTGGCACAGCGTTTCCAATCATCTGCTCTAAATCGGTTTTCGATCCGGTGAAATGGAAACCTTTCGGGAAGGTTTGGAGATAACTCCGTTCTAAAGTCGTGAGTGGACGGATTTCTTCTGAAATGAGTGCAGTGTCCTTTGGATGTGCCTTGTAGGTCTTCGGAATCGGACGATTAACGCCTCTTACCGTTGGACTCGGTTCATCAACACTAAAAACTGCGCGGCGACTATAGTTGCGAGGATGCCGATAATAGTGTCCAATGCCAAGGCTATCTCCTAAATAATCGCGCACTGTCATCGGTTTGGAGGTCAGATTGTTGTCCAGATAACTTGCGAGGGCTCTGCTATCCACAGAGATGGAGAGCCCCAACTCGCCAATCAGAAAAAGTCGTTTCCGTCTTTGGGGAACACCACACTGGTTCGCATCTAAAATCCGCTGTGTCAGTGAATATCCTGCTTCTCTTAGGATCTCACCTGCTTGACGATATCGTTGGCTTTTCACGGTTCTGTCTACATTTTCCATGACAAACCATTGCGGCTTGGTATGTGCGACAATCCGTGCGAAACTCACTGTCAGATCCGCCCTCCCCAAATCCTCGTTCCGTTTACCCGCATGCGAAAAATCCTGACACGGCGGACCTCCAATAATCATGTCAAATTGATATGAATTTAACGTTGTTAGGCTTTCTTCCCAATTGCTGAGATCAAGTTTGTGTATGCTATGTGCAAAATTAGCACGATACACCTGGATTGCTGGCTCCCAGTTATCAAAAGCGGCAACCGCATCAAATCCAGCATTTTGAAATCCGAGCGTCATACCGCCACACCCAGCGAAGAGATCGATAAACTTTATGGACATTGTGTTCCTACCTTTTTATGTAAAAAGTTCGGGAGAATTAGCTAAGATTGCATCAAACCTTCTCTCAGGACTAAGCAATTTTTCGCCTTGCCCCAAGATAATGTTTTTGATTTCTGTTTTTTTGATTCTTGGATTTACAAGTTCTGAACAGAACATATAGGGGTGTGTTCTTTTTCCATTCAAAGCAAGGGCTTTATCTGTTTGATTGGAGAATCCGATACTCACAGTCTGTGGGTCAATTTTTCCGTTTGTAGCAAAGTCAGAAAGCATTTTTATCACCCAAAAAACCGCTCGCTTTGGTCGTGAGAATTTATTACCTCGTTTAGCTGCATCCACGAGCAACTTCGTAAAAGCAAATGTGCTCCAGACAAAAACATCTAAGCAATTCTCATGAAGTCGGGCGGATTTCCCAACAGTCTTCCATACGGGCTGTATAACTAATGGGATCTGATTGTCCACTTTGGCAAGTAACATGAATTCGATAGTTTGGATAATATCGGGTATTCTTTCCAACATGCTATTTTCTGATTCCCAGTCAAAGTCATTCTGAAAAATAGGACGTAGAATGCCTGAAAGTTCGCTCTGATGTTCGGCGTACTCACTAATAATGTCAAGTGTTAAATGGGTAATGGTGTTAGGACGCACCACAAGTTCACAACCGTACTGTTCCTCAGAAAGGTTACAGGTTGAATTATCAGGCAAAGCTGTCAATTTAATCTCCAACGCTCGTAGCCAAGGACTTTCAGAATTAGAATTATCCATTACCACTAAATCAATACGAGGTAAAGTCCCTTTGACAAATTGCTGATTCTGCCCATAAGTATACTCAAAAGCGAAGTAAATGTCATCAGAGTTATACGCATGTCCAAATACGGAATTCACATCAATCTTCTTGGGAACAATATTCCAACTTTCACCTAAAGTCAAGTAGATAGGGGCGATATTTTGACTTTGCATGTAACATAATAAGGCGATAGGGAAACAGTTATTAAAGCTATTCTTTCCCCACGCTTTTGCTTGACTGAAGTCCTTGTTTGTGTTAGATTGGTTTAACCCAAACAGGGTAGGTGTATTATTCATCGACGTGAATTTCATCGGATTGATTATCATCCTTCCAGTTAAAGACTGGTAAACCAAGTTTGTTCAGTTGTTCCGTTTCCTGTACGGCAAGTCCTACTCCCCTTCCCGATACTTTAACTCCTGCCAGATGGAGCGCATCTGCCACACATCCATCGACACGACCTTCGCCTCGCCACCGATTGCGAAAAGTGAAATCCCGTTGCTCTCTTCTCGTAGCGGATAGACGCGGGCAACGGCACACTGCCGCGAAAACAGTGGAAATAGTTTGTCGATGCCATTTCTCGGAAATGCCCATTCTGGCAGACATTCCCCGTTGTCAGCAAAGACTTCGATAAGACTCCGGTCAAGGAAGATGCGAAGACGGACCTTGCCGTCACTGCTCAGACGGAACGGCGCATTTTCTGGGGGTTTACCGACAAGATCTGTACGCAGGGAGGAATAGGATGTGTCGATCTGCAAACTATCGTTAGTCTTGCCGTGTCTGTGGTTGTAGATAGAGATTTTTGTCCGTTCATCGCCATCTGGTGAACGGAATACATACAACCCGAATTCCCGTGCTGTCCCGATCTCTACGGTCATGTCTATTTCAATCGCTTTGCCGGCTACGTTGTCAAGGACACGTTCTTTATTTGCCGACACCGCAATATCCGTGAGGCGAGTGTGCGTAGCGCGTAAATTTTTCACCTCTTCTACCGGTTCCATCGCCAGCGCGTTGTCCTCTTTCAGCGTGAGATGCCACGGAAGCGTCATGCACAACCCCGACGCGGCTTCTTCACTCTGCCTGCCATCAGAGCAATTTAAAATGGCGATGAGGCGACCGCGGGAATCTATTGTCGCAGAAGGACAGGAGACCATCCCACCACCGAAGGTGCCGTGGTTGATTCTACCGTGGTATTCAGGTGTAAACCTGTGTGTCCCATAGTCGTATTCACCAATGTAGTAGCGCGCCGAACGCTTATGACTGAAGAGGAGCAGGATGTGCTTACCGTTTCCGATAGGCAGGAAATTTGGCACCGCACCATCTTCACCCAAGTCGCAGAAGACATCGTCAATCAGCAACGGATGGAGATATTCCCAGTGGGTTAGGTCTTGTGAATAGAAGAGGTGTGAAGCAGATCTGCGCCGTTCGCGAATCCAACCGTTAGCCGATGTCCCTGAGATCGAATAATACCCGTCCTCTTCTTTCCAGATGCACGGATCGAAGACGTTGTAGGGCTGCTCGTATTGGTTAGTCTCGATATTCGGAATGACCGGATTATTCGGATGCTTTTTCCAGTTGAGTAGGAGTGGATCGCTGGCAGTGGCGATGCTATTCCCCGACATTTTGCCATGATAGAGAGCGATAACCCGTTCATCTTCCACGAGACACTGACCGCTAAAGCAGTGCAGTTCGGTATATGGATACAACGCCGGCGGCAGATCGTGCCAGTGCACCAAGTCCTCGCTATAGCAGTGTCCCCAGTGCACCCGATTGGCACCCGGCGGACCGAATTGGTAAAACAGATGATACCTACCTTGCCATTCGCAAAGCCCGTTCGCATCCCCCATACCGTAGAGAGAAGACATGTGATAGATGGGACGGTACGGATCTGATGCCCACCCCTCTCTCCGTTTTTTATAGTCGTGCACCGTCTCATCCGTTTCAAGGGCAGTGAGCTGTTCCGACTCTGTATCGGGATAGGTTTTACCTCGGAGTTTTTCCCATGCGTCTGCCATATCAGATCCCCTTATCCAAAGTCTCGCTTATAAGTTTTTGATTTTGCGTGGCGGGAGCTACTTCTCAAGCTCCATGTCTTGCCGACAAAATTGCTTTCAACAAGCCGCTGAAAAATTGGATGGCGCGGCGATGGTTTGAGTTCAAAGCGATCCGTAGCGGGTGAGAACGGATAACTCTCCGTCTCACCCGCGAGAATAGCGAAGAATTTACCGCGGCTATTTGGAAGAAAGACAGGTACCTTCCATTCCTGATATTCAATTGTCGGAAGCACGTCCCTGACAGACATTTCTGCGTCGAGGAGAACTTCTGTCCGGTCCCACAATCTGATAGAAGCAGGAAGTTTATTCTCAAGTTGGATATCGCCTTGAAAATAGGGCGTCTGAAAAAACACCCTTTCCGAGAAAGCCAAGAGTCTGGACGAATTAAATGCGTGTGGTAAATAATAGCCGTCCAAACTCGTTCCATTTTCGCTAAGACAAACCCCAACAGCGATAACAAACTCCCTAAACTTGAATCCCCTCCACTTAGCATCTATCGCGCTGAGCAGCAGGATTGCCTTATCCTCTTGGCGATATGGAAATAGACTTTCCGCGTGCAACACCGTTTCCCAGAACGATAAATCAGCTGTGCCGTGGAGCGTAACCTCTCTGACGTTATCCAAATCCGCGGTGTATTGAATGGAGATGTTTGAAGGAGTGGCGTTACATATTTCCATGTTCCTTTAGGTGAGCATAATGGGTAATTCGGAAATCAGGGGATGCAGGAGACTCGAAACTGATGCCCAGAATTCAGCGTCAAGTCCCCAGTATCAAATAGGGAAATAGCAGCAAAAAAACGGATGATTCTTGTCAATCAGAATAACCTTTCAGTCTTGCCCATAGCGTTGTTAATTTGCTTGTAGCTTCAACCGACAACGCTGATCCGCCACCAAATTTGACATCAATCTCAAATTCATGAATGGTCTCGTGCACATCCCGTTCTCTGGGTGTGACAGGTTTCTTCCAACGATCTTTGTTCGGTTTTCCTTTCGGGACTTTCGTTGCTTCAACATCGGGCATCGAATCCACAATTTTCGACACATCCCATACAGGAATTTCGCCTACAGGAGAGAGTGTTGCGATATTGGCTGAACGTCCGATTTCAATCCCATTCAGCCACAGGATATAGGAATCGTCATAGTCAATCCGAAACATAATTTTTTTCGATGTGACTGCCTTAGGCACATCGAACTGATAGCGCGTGTAAAGTGAGCCAACCTCACCTGATTTGATTTCGGTATTGTCATCACCATCACCATAACCAATGCTGGTGATGTCCTTTTTCCAGTTCGTATCGTCAAATTCGAGTTCAGTCCAACCATCAACGTCTTCGTCAGGAACATGATATTTCACCTCAACGCCCTCGTCAAAAATAACATCCTTTCCGACAATGAGTTGTATAATCAGGGTCATATCACTACTGCTAAATCCGTCATTATAACACCCCGCAGCGAGCACATTATCTTTTGTAAAGATTTTAGGGGTATCAAGGGCATAAGATAGAGATGCGAATACACAGCAGAGGCATAGGTAAAAGAGAATTTGTCTAATCATCGGAATATCTCCCTATTGGTTTCAAAGCATTCAGAGTGAGAAACAAAATATCAGATGCATTCTTTCGATCAATTTTCTGATAATAGCAAATTTGACGAACATCGTCAATGAAAAATCAAACTGATTTTTCATTGACTTATCTGCCTAAAACCTGTATCCGCTTTAAAATCCTACTATAACGTGCACAAGTACGGTGTCCGTTGGGATATCAAACATAGATATTCTTCATCTGCCAGGCATCCAGCGATTTGAGTTCGCAGGCTTGCCCTTGCGAACGCAACGACACGCCAACACTCTCTTCCTTGTCGGGATAAACGCGCATTGCCACGCACTGCTTCCCATTCGCGAAGACCTCCACAACGCTCTTATCAACGAATACTCGTAATTTGAGGGTTTCGTCTTGCGCAATGGAGACGGCTCCGGTTTCCGGGGCGCGTGAAAGGACATCCGACGCGACTGATGAATACGATGAATCAATCGTGAGCAGGCTGTCGCGAACGCGATCGGGCACATCTGGGTTGCGCATACCGCGCTCTCTGAAGAAGGCGATGCGGGTGAACTCCTCCTTTTGCGGTGACCGAAGGACATTTAGTTCAACCATCGGTGCCGACTTCGGATCGATTTCGAGTTCAAGTTCCATCGCGTTGCCACTTATGCCTTCCAGCACGACCTCCTCGTTTGCGGGGAGTGTCATCGCGTTGACACGCTGATGTGCATACCGCAACGATTCGATGTCGCCAGCCGGCTCAATTCCGACTTCATCTCTGGAGAGAAGAGTCAGGCGACGCGGCAGCGTCATGATCTGGTTCCAACCTTTGGTAGGCTTGGCAGGGTTCATGTTATAGATGACGATCAATCCGCCGTTACCATCAGGTGTAGCGGAGGGTGCGTGGACACCCGCAGGAGATGCCGCTCCGAAATTGTTCTTCGCACCTGCTGTTACGACGAACTTGTCGCGTTCGGTATCATAATCACCGAGCAGATACTGTCCGCCGCTCATGTGGCTGAAGAAAAGGAGCATGTGTCGGTCGCCGATGGGCCAAAAGTAAGGACACGCGCCGTCATCGCCGACTAAAGTGTACATATCATCTTCAATGAACGGATGTAGATAGACCCAGTTTGCGAGGTCTGCTGAGCGGAGCAGGAAATTCGCGCGTACCCGTTTACCACCCGGTCCGTGTGGGAGTGTGCCACCCGAAAGCGAGTAATACATACCGTCTTTTTTCCAGATGCACGGGTCGAAAACGCGATAGACCGGTGTGGTGCCATCGGCGTGTTGCGAAGGGATAACCGCTTTGTCAGAGACTTTTTCCCAATTGAGAAGCAACGGGTCGCTTGACACTGCTACCATATTGCCGACAACTGTTCCGTGATACATCGCAATCACGCGGTCTTCCTCTACAACCGTCGCACCGGAGAAACAGCATCTTTCAGGGTTCGGATATATCGCGTAGGGTAAGTCGCGCCAGTGGATGAGATCGTCGCTGATCGCGTGTCCCCAGTGCTGCCGTGTATCTTCAGGTGGATACGCCTGATAGAAGAGATGCCATCGTCCCTGCCAGAAACAGAGACCGTTCGGATCGTTGAGCATCGCTTCAGGGTTGATATAGTGATAAATCGGACGGTGTGGATCGCCTTCATACGTTTTCCGATAGGCGTTGAGCCGTTGCATCAGCGGGTTCGTCTCCAGCTGTGCTTCCTGCTCTTCCAGTGTGTCCGCGAACGTATAATACGGTACACGCGAAGTGTAGTCTTCGTTAGCCATCATTTCTCCTCAGTTGTGTAATATTCATGAAATTTGTGGTTTTTAGCATAGCATAGAAATGGTTGAATGTCCACAAATTTTAACGCTGTTCTCATTTTGAATTGACTTAGTTTTTTAAATATGCTACAATGCGCGGATACCGTTTTAGTCCGACAGTTGATACGGCACATTCAATTGTCAAAGGAGAAAGAAACGATGGATAAACCTGAGAAACAACCACATAAAAAGGCGGCGATGCACGTCGGTGTTCAAGGCATCGGAACATCTCCTAAAGAGTTGGCATTCCTCGTACGCCACGGTGTAACGCACATGGATGCCTCCGTTGGGGATACTGAAACCGAAACGCTGGTTCGACACAAAGCGGAAGCGGCAGAAGCGGGTGTCAGTTTTGAGATGATTCATATCGGGCTTCCAGGGAGCATTACGCTTGCCCAAGATCCGCAGCGCGATACGGATATTGATGCCGTTTGCAAAATAATCGAGAATGCTGCAGCGGCTGGATTGCGAGGATTAAATTATAATTTTTGCATCCTAAACCATCAGCGGACCGAGAGTACACCCGGACGTGGCGGCTCAAGTTACAGCACGTTTGACCTCTCCAAATACGATAACAAAACGCTTTCAGAGGCGGGTGAGGTGAGTCGCGAAGAAGCGTTTGATCGGATCGCGTATTTCCTCGAGCGTGTGATCCCCGTCGCTGAGGCAAACCGAATCCAGATGGCGTGCCACCCGAACGATCCACCCGCGCCTGTTCTGAGAGGCGTTGAACGATGGAATTACCCCATCTTTGACGGCTTAAAACGTTTCGCTGAAATTGTGGATAGCCCGTATCACGGCTTTAATTTCTGCTGTGGCACAGTGTCAGAGGGTTTAGATGATCCAGGCACTGAGTTCTACGAAATCCTCCGCTATTTTGGCGAGCAGAAGAAACTTTTCAACATTCACTTTCGCAATATTCGCGGCGGACTGCACAACTTCCAAGAGGTATGGCCCGACGAGGGACACTTGGACATGCACAAGGTTGCAGAGACACTTCAAGATGTAGAATACCCCTACATGTTAATGCCCGACCACGCACCAGGGCATCCAGATGATCCATCGCCACCCGGCGCTTCTGGTAGGGTTCGACAGGCGTGGGCATTCCAGTTCGGATACATCATCGCTCTAATTCAGGCGGTAAACTCGGTATAGTCAGTTAATTAGTTTCAGTTAGAGGGACACAGTCTTTTTCAAAACGTCCCTTACTGGTAAATTCATAGGAGGTAAAAATGAAATCCATTATAGTTTGGTTAGCGATCATTACCATCAGTCTGACCCTCACAGTACAAACTTATGCGGAGATCGACCTTGAAACCGCAAGAGGAATTTGGCTACTTGATGAAGGTGATGGCGATGTTATCAACGATATGTCTGGAAACGGAAATCACGGTCAACTCCAGGGCGGAGAATGGATCGAAGGACCAGATGGTCCCGCCCTCAGTTTAAACGGACAAGATGATCGGGTTATCATCCCAAACTCCGATAATATGTATCTGGAAGAGGCATGGACGATCACTGCTTGGGCTTTTGTGAATAACACCGAAAACGGTTTTGGACATATTCTCGGCAAAAGACCCGGATCTGGAACGGTGGCAAATTACGCATTCAGGACAAGCGGCAATGGTAGCGGCTGGGAAGCATACTTTTCGCGAGGCGGCTGGAAAGGCGCGTGGAATCAAGGAAGCGTGAAGAAAGATGAATGGTTGTACATGACCGCAACTTATGATGGAGAAGACACCATCAAGGTCTATGAAAATGGATCTGAAATCGGTTCTGTTAGCGGGCTTGGTGGACCAGCACCTCAGGATGAAGCCGAGGTCAACATCGGCGGATGGGAAAACAACACTTCAGAGACCCTTGACGGCATGCTCTATGAGGTCGCGCTTTTTAGTGTCGTGCTGGCAGAAGAGGACATAAACACCCTGATGAACGCGGGGCTATCGTCCCAAACGGCTGTTGAGCCTTCTGGCAAACTCGCAACTACATGGGCAGACATCAAATCTCAATAATAGTTGGACAAATTGGGTGCAGCAGGCATGGACATGCCAGTTCGGATATTTCATCGCTCTGATTCAGGCGGTAAATTTGGTATAGTAGTAGGACTTACGCACTTCCTCTTGAAGTCCCCCTGATAAGGGGGATTTAGGGGGTTAAATAACTGAAATAACCGACCTGTTGGGTGAAATATATTGCGTCTTTACGCAAATTGCGTAAGTCCTGAGTAGGTTAATTGGTTTCAGTTAGAGTAACACAGTCTTTTTCAAAACGTCCCTTAATGGTAAATTCAACCTTTAGGAGGTAAAAATGAAATCCATTATAGTTTGCTTAGCGATCATCACCATCAGTCTGACCTTCACAGCACAAACTTATGCGGAGATCGACTTTGGAACCGCAAGAGGAATTTGGCTACTCGACGAAGGTAAAGGTGATAAAATCAACGATATTTCTGGAAACGAGAACCACGGTGAACTCCAGGGCGGAAAATGGGTCAAAGGACAAGATGGTTCTGCTCTAAGTTTAAACGGACAAGATGATCGGGTTATCATTCCAGACTCCGACAGTATGTATCTGGAAAAGGCGTGGTCAATCACTTCATGGGTGTATGTCAACAAATCCGAGAACGGTTATGGACATATTCTCGGTAAAAGACCCGCGGGGGGTACAGTGGCAAATTATGCCTTCAGGACAAGCAGCTCCGGCACCGGCTGGGAAGCTTACTTTGCGAACGGCGGCTGGAAAGGGGCTTGGAATCAAAGTCAAGTGAAAAAAGATGAATGGTTGTATATGACCGCAACTTATGACGCAAAGGATACCATCAAGATTTACGAAAATGCTGAGGAAATCGGTTCTGTTGGCGGGATGGGTAAACCGGCACCACAGAATGAGACTGATGTCAATATCGGTGGTTGGACCAACAACACCTCAGAGACCCTTGACGGTATACTCTATGAGGTCGCAATTTTCGATTCCGTACTGGAAGCAGAGGATATAGAAGAACTAATGGAAAAAGGGATGCTGACTCTATTGCCTGTTGAGCCTTCTGACAAACTTGCCACTACATGGGCAAACCTCAAATCTCAGCAATAGGCAAGGTAAACCGAGTGCAGCCGGTGCGTTACCTGAACGACTGGCTGCACTCATTTTCGGATAGGTGCTGTAAGAATTGATGACTGAGCATATTGAACACGCACGAAAACTGAACCGTCAGGCATCTGATGACATTGATCATGGCAGGCTTGAGACAGGAAATCTGGAAGAAGCACACACCAATCTCTCAATAGTGATCGCCAATTTGGAGAACGTAGATGTCGCAAACCTCCAAACCGCCCCAGTTGGTGCACCGCTCGGTGTTCCTGCTGTATGGTGTGAAATAGTGGATTAACGAATATACAATGTTGCCGCTTTATGAATGATGTTATTTTCATCTTGCTTTATTTTTCCCATCAGACTATGATACTCATATTAGGACATTAGTAAGTAATAAATAAGCGTAACTTGATGCGATTTTTTAGTCATATAATCTGGGTTGCTTTGCTAAGGTAGCAACTTAGGTTAATGTGGAGATTATTATGGCGAAGTCACCGAACGTACTTCTTATTCTCGCCGATGACCACGGCTATGGCGATATTTCGGTCCACAACGGTCCGTCGATTCAAACACCGAGTATTGATCGAATTGCTACAGAGGGGATGCGTTTTACCAGATTTTATGCGAATTCCTCCGTCTGTTCCCCCAGCAGAGCATCCCTTATGACTGGACGCTATCCAGACAGAGTCGGAGTGCCGGGCGTAATCCGCACCCATCCAGAAAACAGTTGGGGCTACTTTCGACAGGATGCAGTCACACTCCCCTCAGTTTTGAAGCAGAAGGATTATCATACCGCACTTATCGGTAAGTGGCACCTTGGACTTGAACCGGAAAATCATCCGTGTAGGCGGGGCTTCGACCGTTTCCACGGCTTTCTCGGCGATATGATGGATGACTACTACACGCATCTTCGGCACGACATCAATTACATGCGACACGGCTTCGACACGATCGATCCGCAGGAACACGCCACAGATCTCTTCACGGAATGGAGTGTAGATTTCATTCGTGCGCAAGCGCAATCATCACAGCCTTTTTTCCTTTATCTTGCCTATAATGCACCACATACGCCGATCCAACCGCCTGACGATTGGGTGGAACGGGTGCGGGAACGCGAGCCGGATATTTCCCCGCAGCGCGCCAAATACATTGCCCTTGTCGAGCACATGGATGCTGGTATTGGGCGAGTACTCGATACGCTTGTTGAAACAGATCAGTTGTCCAATACACTCGTTATTTACACTTCTGACAACGGTGGGTCGATAGACGTTGGAGCACACAACGGTCCCTTGCGCGGTCAAAAGGGCGAAATGTACGAAGGCGGCATTCGAGTGCCGGCGTGCGCAATGTGGCCAGGGCACGTTCCAGAAGGACATGTTACCGATCAGGTTGCATTGCTGATGGATCTTTTCCCAACAGTATGTGAGGTAGCAGGTGCACCGATCGCTCATGAGATCGAAGGACGTTCAATTTGGCAAACGCTCCAAGCGGAACAGCAAGACTTCTCTGACCGCATCCTCTACTGGTTACGCAGAGAGGGAGGACAGCGGTTTCTCGGGCAGTGTCAGCACGCCGTACGGCGTGGGAACACCAAATTGTTGCACAATAGTCCTTTTGAGGCACTGGAGCTCTACGATTTGTCAGACGATCCACTGGAAACGACAAACGGCTCACAGACACAGATCGACCTCTTTAGAGAAATGAGTCAATTATTTCAGGCGGAAACGCAAAAGGCTGGGCATGTCCCGTGGCAGCGGTAAGCGCAGTCTCCAACGTGCTGTTCTGTTGAATTCGTTTTTGTTGGCGCGATTTTCAACTGTGCTTGGGAACGTATGGATTTCAAACTGCTTGGTGATTACCTCAATATATGTTACACTTAAGAATTAATTATCCGAATCGAAAAGGAGGTGCCTGTTTTGCATCACGAACGAAACCTATCTGATACATCAAAAAGGGTAGATTCATCAACATCTAAGTACGTTGCGCGTCCAGTCAACCCGGCAGAAAAACCTGGCTATACTTCCCTGCATGATGCGGCACGGGACAATGCTTATGAGGCAGCGGCGATATTGCTGGAAAACGGCGCAGATGCCAACGCAAAGGACAAATACGGTTATCCTCCCCTGCACTGGGCGGCATGGAACAACGCTTATGAGGCAGCGGCAGTATTGCTAGAAAATGGCGCAGATGCCAACGCAAAGAACGATAAGAACTTTACTCCCTTGCATTGGGCAGCGTGGAATAATGGACATGAAACAGCAACGATATTGCTGGAAAATGGCGCAGATGTCAACGCAAGGAATGAAGATGGCGACACACCTTTACACTGGGCAGCGTGGCGCAATGTTTATGAGGCAGAAGGGATATCGCTGGAAGACCAGTCGGGTGTCAACCCCAGAAACAAATCTGGTTATACGCTCCTGCATTGGGCAGCGTGGCGTAATGCCTATAAAACAGCAGTAGTATTGCTGGAGAATGGCGCAGATATCAACGCGAAAGACAAAAGTGGTTGTACCCCATTACACATTGCCGCAGAAGACGACACTTCTGAGGTGGCAACGGCGTTAGTAAAAAATGGCGCGGATACCAACGCGAGGGACCAAAATGGCGATACACCTTTGCACGTCGCAGCGCAGCACAATGCGTATGAAACGGCGTTGGTATTGTTAGAAAGTGGCGCGGATGCTAACGCTGAGGATGATAAAGGTCATACGCCTTTACACATTGCGGCAGAGAGGAAAGCGCATGAGGCAGTAAAGATACTATGCCGTCACCGAGAACGAAGGGGATGGTCATGGTAATCGTCTTTTCATCCGAGCAGCAACCGGTGTTACGCTGTCAGAGCGAAGAAATAAACTAATTCTTAAAATAGGTGGATCGCTACAGCAGAAAATGACATCGGTAAGTTGAGCCTTGAAGGTATCACGCAACTTTCCACCAATCCTGAAAGGAACAAGGACTGTCTCTGATGGCGATTTCCCGCCTCGGAGCAGAGAGCGGTGGTCACACTTAAATGTCCAGAGATCTAATCATACATTTTGCTAAAGAAGTCAATGATACAATCTCTGGTGATTCCTTGTTCGGTAGGTGATCTCTAAAGAATCATGGGAAGCTAATGACAAACACAGACACAAATAATCTTGTTTTATGGTATCAGAAACCAGCCGAGGCATGGACAGACGCACTCCCCATTGGAAACGGACGGCTCGGTGCTATGGTGTTCGGCGGTGTGGAGCGGGAGCGTATTCAACTCAACGAAGAAACCCTTTGGGACGGCGGTCCCCGCGACACCAACAACCCAAAGGCTTTGGAAGCACTCCCGAAGGTGCAGCAGTTGCTCTTTGATGACAAAAACGAAGAAGCCACTAAACTCGCTGGTGAGACGATGCTTGGCGTACCAGAACGTATCAAGTCCTATCAATCCTTGGGCGATCTGTTTCTGGAGTTTTCGCATGATGGTGATCCTACTGAGTATCGCCGAGAGTTAAATCTGAACACAGGTATTGCAAAGACAACCTATCGCTGCGGAGATGTCAATTTTAGCAGAGAAGTTTTTGCGACAGCGGTAGACAACCTCATTGTCGTTAGAATTGAATCCGGCACGGCAGGGCAACTCGCTTTCGATATCGCGATAACTCGGGAACAAGATGCCACTGTTGAAGCAATTGCCGCTAATATCCTTAGATTGGATGGGCAATGTGGCAATGATGGGATGCACTTTTCAGTGTATCTACAGGTGCAAGTTGAGGGCGGGAAGGTCCAGTCGGAGAACGACCAGCTTGCTGTGCGTGACGCAAATCGCGTGACGCTTCTTCTCGCTGCTGCGACAAGTTACATTAATCAGAAGGATGCGAGTGGAAGCCCGCACGCGCTTTGCGAAGGTCATCTCACTGATATTGACGCAAAATCTTATAGGACAGTTCGGGCAGATCACATTGCCGATCATCAGGACCTCTTTCAACGAGTGCATCTGGATCTCGGCACTACCGACGCTGCGAATCTCCCTACCGACAAGCGTTTGGAAGCCGTAAAAGCAGGCGTATCGGATCCGGAACTTGTTGTCCTTTACTTCCAGTATGGACGCTATTTGATGATGGGAAGTTCGAGACCAGGATGCTTGCCTGCAAATTTACAAGGCATCTGGAACGAGCACATGAACTCCCCTTGGAATAGCGATTTCCATACCAATATCAACCTCCAAATGAACTATTGGGTCCCTGAGATCTGCAACCTTGCGGAGTGCCATATTCCCTTATTCGATTATATGGAGACACTTGTTGGACCGGGGGGTCGCACAGCGAAGAGCCATTACGGTGCCAACGGTTGGGTCGTCCATCATCTTTCTGACGTATGGGGTTTCACAACGCCTGCTGATGGCACTTGGGGTATCTGGCCCGTAGGTGCCGCGTGGCTGTGTGAACATGTGTGGGAACACTATCTTTTCGGTGGCGATAAAGATTTTCTCATAGGGCAGGGCTATCCACTCATGAAAGGTGCCGCCCGCTTCATACTGGATTTTCTCGTTGAGGCACCCGAAGACACGCCTCTCGCTGGTAAACTCGTCACGAATCCGTCACACTCACCCGAAAACAGCTTCCTAAAGCCTGATGGCACACGCTCCCTTTTTACCTACGCTGCAACGATGGACCTGGAAATTATTCATGAACTCTTTACCAACTGCATCGCCTGCATTGATGTTCTTGAGGAAGATGCCGAATTCCGTGTTGAATTAGTTTCCGCTCTCGAACGACTCGCACCGCTCCAGATTAGTGAGAAAACAGGACGGTTGCAGGAATGGGCATTTGACTACGACGAACCGGAACCCGGGCACCGGCACATGTCCCACATGTATGCACTCCACCCAAGTTGCCAGATTACACTGCGGGGGACACCGGAGTTAGCAACCGCGGCAAAGAAATCGTTGGAATATCGCTTGGCGCATGGGGGTGGACATACGGGTTGGAGCCGTGCATGGCTCGTCAACTTCTCGGCACGGCTTGAGGATGCCGAGGAGGCGTACACGCATCTCCAAGCACTTCTGGCGAAATGCACCTTAACGAACCTGTTTGATACACATCCACCTTTCCAAATCGATGGAAATTTCGGGGGAACCTCCGGCATCGCAGAGATGTTGCTTCAGAGCCACGCGGATGAGATTCACCTATTGCCCGCGCTTCCGAAGGCGTGGGGCACAGGAAATGCCAGTGGATTGCGTGCCCGCGGCGGATTTGAAGTGGCAATGGCATGGGAGAATGGACAACTCACCGAGGCACACCTTCATTCCACATTGGGAGAAGACTGCACTGTCCGAACAGCCGCAACTGTTTCGGTGACATGTGATGGTGTGCAGGTTGAAACAGAGCAATCGGAGTCGGTTGTCACGTTTGGAACAGAGGCACGGAAAACGTACGCGCTATCGGTTTTGAGCTAAGTCTATCACATTGGCAAACGTCCTTGATTGGTATATTGCTTGATTCGCTCATTTGCCAGTTCAACGTATTTCTCCTCAATATCGTACCCAATATAGTGTCTTCCTGATTTCAAGGCACTCAGGCACGTAGTGCCGCTTCCACAGAATGGGTCCAGGACGATATCACCTACGAAGGTATAGAGTTGAATTAACCGATGCGGCAACTCCTCAGGAAAAGGCGCAGGATGTCCGATGCGCTTCGCCGAGACCGCAGGAAATGTCCAAACGCTTTTTGTCCACTCTAAAAAGTCCTCTTTGCAGATCGAATTTTCTTTCCCGTTGCGTTTCCGAGAAAATGAATCCTTTGAGAAGACAAGGATATATTCATGAACGTCTCTTAACACCGGATTCGCTGCCGATAACCAACTTCCCCACGCCGTTGAGGAACCAGCACTTGAAGCTTTATCCCAGATGATCTCACCCCGCATGTAGTACCCTATTGATAACATGTCTTCTATAATGTAACTATGCAACGGGATATAGGGTTTCCGTCCTAAGTTGGCGATATTGATGCACGCTCTGCCACCAGTAACCAATTTTTTATAGGTCTCGGCGAAAACAGCGTAGAGGAGTTCTCTGTATTCCGCGAGCGACAGATCCTCGTCATACTCCTTTTTCGCATTATACGGGGGAGACGTAACCATCAGATGAACGCTGGCATCGGGAATCGCGGACATGTCTGCACTGGATGCACAATAGAGTCGATCAAGGTTTTCAGTAGGAATAGGATTTTCGGTCCACGTATCGGGTTTCGGAGGCTCCTGATCGGCGTAGAGTTTGCTCCCATAAAATTCGCTGGCATCGTGATTGATTCTGCCGGGGGTTCCGAATGCACTGGTCTGGGTGCCCTGTTTCCGAGATTCCGAATTGCGTTTACGATTATGCGCCATACTCGTTTTACCTATGCTTGCCTATTTCTCAATGGCTTTCGGCTGTCAGCATATTGGCTATCGGTTTCCTTCAGCCTTTGGAAACCTTCCTTTCTGATCCCTGGCTGCTGATGGCTTTTTCAATACCGATCCGGGGACCAGAAGATGACATCGCGTTTGGGAAACAGCGTTTTTAAAAACGCAGAGACTTCTGAGGATACCGAAGCCTCGGAACTTACCTGTTCCCATCCTATCTCGCCGAACAGAAGTTGCCAAAAATCTGCTTCGGTTAAGTCTATTCCCAAGTCAACAGCGTCGACATCTTCAGGAACGATTTGCAGCGTGCCATCGGCATTGTGTAGAAGGGCTGCTTGTTGATTGTTGAGAGCGGGCAATTTGACGGTGAGCGGTGGAAACGTCTCTTCGGCATCCGCAATTCGCGATTCCCACCCGACGACGAGGCGACGCAAAAGCACAGGTAGGTTCGCAGCGTAGAGCATCATCGCCGTATTCGTTGTCGAAGTTAATGCACCATTGCATCCTGCTGTGAGTCGTTCTACAAATGGGTGTTGGGGCGAGAATGCGCCTTCTATCTTCTCAACCTTTTGTGCCTCACACGCTTTCAGAAAATCGGATACGAGTGCCTCCAAGACTCCTGGATTATTACGGATGTATCCTACCTCACGCACTTCTGCGGTCTTTTCGTATATCTCATAGTTGAGATACCCGCCGATGTGTCCATCTCGGCGTGCAACGACGGTTGGAAAAACACCACGGATGCGTGAGGGTGCCATATCCCAATAAGCGCGCGTCCGCGCGATGGTTCCACTTTGCTGGGCATTGATGAGGTCGTAGAGTCTCGCCACAGCATCTAAATCTGCTTCTGGGTTGAAAGTGCTTATTTCCCATTCGGATGGATACTCTGCGCTCGTTGCCGAGTTGCGCGGCACGAGAAAACCATGCAGCGGCAGGGTCGTCCATCCCAAACGGCGATAAAAAGCCTCTGGAATAATAGTAAACAGGGCACCGATGTCACATCCCGTCATCCGCAGATAGTCAATTGTATCCCGCATGAGGGCAGATGCATACCCAACCCCACGATACTGCGGATGTGTGCAAACACCACCAATGCCACCCATCGTTACGAAGGATGCTCCGACCCGCATCCGCCGTTCCCAAACGCGCAAGGTCGAAATAACCTTGTCGTTCACAACGACAACCCGGGTTTGCGGAAGTCTGTAACTGCTATCCCCACGTACATACTGCCAATAGCGTTCATGACCATCGGGATTAAACGCTAAGCAGTTCAACGCAACGACCTGTTCTAATTCTGATGTGCGCGCGCCTCTAATTTCCATATTTTTAACTATTATAGAATAGTTGTCAGTTGCCGGTCGAAGGTTTGCGGAGCAAACCGTACTGACAACCGATAACTATTATTGCATTGAGAAAACAACGCCTAATGCCTCATTCGGCGTTTGAATCAATTTTTCACACCCTTCGGGTGCCTGATCGATCGGAATAATATCTGTAATCAGCGGCTTCACTTGGACTTTGCCTTCCGACATCAGCCGCAGTGATAATTCTAAGTTGCGTTGTGTGGGCCAAGGGACAAACACCGGTGGATAATCCGCGCCGTGTTCATAATCCTCGTCGTGGTAACCGGGTCCAGTACGAGCCGCAGAAATAACATCGACGTTGCCGAGACCTGCCGCAAAACCGTGTGTAATGTTCGCGCCACCGACGATGACAATTCGCCCAACTTTGTGGGTGTCCGGGGCTGTCTTAAGCGTCGCTCGGATCTGCTGAAACGCGCTCGTCGCATCGCCACCAAAGGCGATAATCCCGCAATCCATGCCGTAACCCCTCGTAAATTCCTGAGCAATAGGAATCGGATCCGTTTCCGACACGTTTATCGCACGGTGTATCCCCGCGTTCTGAGCAATACCGATTCGCAATGGCAACCGGTCTAAACCGATAACATAGGCACCCGCCGCTTTAGCTATCTGGCATGCAAATTGTCCAACGATGCCCAACCCAGCAACGACGACATTCTCGCCGATACGGATGCGCCCGCGTTGCACGGCGTGAAGTGCGGTTGCCGCAAGATGAATAGACGCGGCTTCTTCGTCGCTGACGTTATTGGGAATCTTCGCACATAAGTTGTGTGGGACGCAGGCGTACGTGGCGTGAAGCGCATATCCGCCACCCATGCCAGCCACCTTATCACCGATCTCAAACTCGTCGCAATCACCTTCTTTACCGATGACAACACCGGCATTCGTGTATCCGAACGGATGTTGCCGGGCTTCAGAATCCCCCCCGGGCTTTCTATTAAAAGTCTCGCGCCTCCGTTTGACACCACCAAGTTCTGAACCGGGACTTACCATGGAAGCGTGAACTTCAATTAAGAGTTGTCCCGATTTTGGCGCAGGCGTTTCCTGTTCTTCCGTCCAGATACGTCCTGCCTCATTCATCATCAAAACTTTTCTCGTTTTACTCATAAATAGTCCCCTTTGTTTGCTTTTGTTTGTGGGCGCGCTTCACAACCCCGCTAAACCGCATATCTACCGGTAAGGTTCCAAATCAATTCCTGGATATGCTTGCTCAAGACGTGCCAGAGCTTCCGGTGTATAGTATGCATCACCAGGAGCGGGCCAGCCCAAAACGCGTCGCACGGCAGGGGTCGTCTTTATGACAAACTTCATGTAGTTTGGGCTACTCCAACCCGGCACCGGGCGCGTCGTTTTGCACCAATCGTCATTGTCGGCACGATGGAAGTGATAGCCCATCCATCCGCGCTGTCTACTTTTGTTCTGAAAGGGTTGTGCGGCGTGAACCAAGTAACTGGAACGGAATGCAACACTCCCCGCTTTCGCCGTAAGGGGAATCGGATCCGCGAGTTCTCCTTTAAATTCCCGTAGATCAGGAATACCCATTCCGCCCGCTCTGCCCGGGTACTTCGCCCATATTTTATCCAACTGGTTCTGTGAACCTGGGCAGACAAGCATCGGCGCACCGTCCAATTCGATGTCATGTGGAAAGATAGCGGACAAAATATATCCGTACCGTTGCCAATCCAGGTGCGGGGGCAAAGGTGAGTTCGTCGCATTGTCAATGTGGTAACCCTGCCATGGGTGTTCACTATGACGGCTATCGGTGAGCCCTTCTCGGAAGAATATTTGTCCATAACCGAGTCGAATTTCTTCCGTATCTAACAGTTGCTGAGCGATTGCGAGGTATGCCTCGTTTTCGAGCAGTTTGTCTACCGCTTCTAAACCCGTCGGAAAATGCAGTGCCTTACCGAAGGGACCGGCAAGTCGTTGCATCGCATCGTTTTTCTCATAAGCACTTTTTAGGGCATCCGGCTGTGCGTCCCATTTCGCACGATATTCGGCATAAGTCAAGTCATCGTAAGCATTTCGTTCGATCTCTTCTAAAGCGGGTGCCGTCGCTTCCTGTGAAAACACATTGGGCACCACGATTATTCCATCCTGTTTCCATGTTGCCAGTTGTTCCGTTGTGAGTTGCATAGTGTTTACCTCTCTGTGAATCTTTCCCATTTATCCTCTTGAACCATTTCACTATCTACTTTCTGTTGAATTTCCTGCCACCATTTCCAATTTTCGACGTACCATCGAATCGTCTCGCGCATGCCATCTTCAAAGGCGATAGCCGGTTTCCACCCGACATCACGGGCGATCTTGCTTGAATCCAAGAGATAACGACAATCATGCCCGGGTCGGTCAGGAACATAAGTTTTCAGATGCTGCGGTTTGTCAAGAATATCCAATATGAAATCGCTAATCTCTTCAATACTCTTCTCCACGCCACTCCCAACATTGTAGGTCTCGCCAATTTTGCCGTACTCGAGAACTGCCGCGATTGCCCGGCAATGATCCTCAACGTGCAACCATTCGCGTCGGTTATGACTGCTTCGGTAGAGCGTTAACGGTAAATCTTGGATTGCATTCGTTGCAAAGAGCGGAATGAGTTTCTCCGGATGCTGATACGGACCGTAGTTGTTCGCACAATTGGAAATCGTTATCGGCATACCGAAACTATGAAAGTAGGCGTTCACGAGATGATCCGCTGCCGCTTTAGAGGCGTTGTAGGGCGTCTGTGGACGATAGGGTGCGGTTTCACTAAACCTATCGGGTGAATCTAAAGGCAGTTCACCATATACCTCACACGTAGAGATGTGATGAAACCGCTGCACGCCGTACTCCCGAGACGCATTCAGTAACACCTGCGTCCCCATCACGTTCGTTTCAAAGAACCGCCGCGGATGCAGAATCGCCCGACTGTTGTGTGACTCCGCAGCGAAATTGACAATTACATCCGGACGCTCTTTTTTCAGAATGCTCTCCACAAGGGCAAAGTCCAGAATGTCGCCGTGCACAAACCTGTACCGCTTTGGATAATGGGTTTCCGCTATGTCCGTCAGATTGGAGAGATTTCCAGCGTACGTCAACCGGTCAAAGTTAACGATTGCATCGTCCGAATTGTGTTGTAGCCAGTATCGGATGAAGTTGGTACCGATAAACCCAGCACCACCCGTGACCAATAATTTCATCAAAGTTTTCCTTTTAAGAGGTCGAATATTGCCGTCTAATTTGGTTCTATTCCTTCGGTCCCGGTGATGTCATCCTCATATATCTCACGTTCCTTGCCTATCGCCTGATTTTTCAAGCTTGCTGGTGCTTTTTTTCTTCCTGTCGGCGCGAGAATGTCTATATCTATTTTTTCATGTGCCGCGGCGACCTGTTTTTGAACCTGGTTGAGTTCGTGGCGAACAAAGATAAAATAGGCATCATCACCGTTTGGCATGTCGTCAAGCGACTCAAGAAGATTTAGAAATGTATTCGGTTCGTTTTCTTCTAACCACTTCATTGACTCGGCAAAGGCAACTCGCGTTCTATATTGATACATGTTATGATTGCGCTCTCGCAGAACAGACCAAAGCCGTTCCACCCGGTCGATATGTTGTTCTGTCAGTGTGCCTTCGCCGTTAAGGGCAAGTTTTCGTCTTTTCCGTTCTGCTTTTGCTGCTACGCGTTCCGCTGCCCGCTGTGTTTCTCGTGCTGCATAGTCATCTAATATTGCCTGCTCGCGTGCTTTCCTCCGGGCATCAAACCGATCGTAAAGTGCCGCGACTGCTGGCTCCATCATAACAGCCTTAAATTTTTCCGGATCTCGGCGTTCAACGTACAACAACGATTCGTATGCAAGCGGATCCGCATTAGGCGAATTTAACTTCGCCAGCCGCAAGGCTCGCTCGGCATGCTGCTCTGTCTTTGTGCCGACTCTATTCAAACTAAACTTTCCGCGTTTTTTAGCCATCAACTTCTCCTCGGAAATGAATAACTCTATCTTATCAAAAATGAGTGTGGTCTGTCAATCTAAATTCGTTTTTATGAATGGGATTCCAAGTTACGGAAAAGGATAAAATTGTTGACAAATAATCGTGAATATCGTAAAATACATTACAAATTCAATGCGTAATACTTCGATACTGCAGGGTCCCGTGCCTTGCGAAGGGAAAATAATGCACCAACGCAAATTAGGGAATACAGGGTTAACCGTTTCTGAAATCGGCATGGGAACATGGGAACTCGGCGGTCGTGAATGGGGAGACATCGGTGAAGCCGATGCCGTTGATCTCCTCCGATACGCCTTTGAAAGTGGTGTTACCTATTACGATACGGCAGACCAATATGGCGGAGGCCGCGCTGAACGACTCCTCGGTGGAGCTTTTTCAGCACTCGGCGATAGAGTTGTCATTGCAACGAAACTTGGCTATGAATTGGATTCCGATGGCTGGATTAGCCACGGATGGGAGCATCCATCGTTCAACGTCTCACCGGATTATATCCGTCTGGCAGCTGAAGGGAGCCTCACGCGATTGAAGCGGGATGTGATAGACATCTATCAATTCCACTCACCCCCGTCTGCAGAGGCGTGGGATGACGCATTTGGGACAATGGAGGAACTCAAAACCGAAGGCAAAATTCGCTTTTATGGGTTGGGTCTCGGAAGTGAGGCAGACGCGCTAAAGGCAATAGAAGAAACCGGTATTTCTTCGTTGATGCTCACCTACAATATTCTCACCCAAGAGATGGCAACCCCTGTGATGGAAACCGCTGCCGAGAACGGTATCGCTGTTGTTGTTCGACAGCCGTTATCGTCAGGTTTGCTCTCTGGGCAACTCGGGCCGGATACCGTCTTTGCGGAGAACGACTATCGAAAGACGTGGTCCCGTGAGAAATTTCTCGCCGATCTGGAGCGGGTAGAACAGGTTAAGTCGATCGTTGGGAATAAAGTGCGAAGTCTCCCACAAGCCGCACTCAAATTTATTTTAGCGCACCCAGCTGTCTCCAACGTTGTTCCGGGGATGATGACCCCATCGCAAGTTGACGACGGGGTTGCGACTTCGGGTGCAGCACCTTTACCCGCCGACATTTTGGAACAATTACGCAACGATTAAGGGAGACGCTATGAAGGTTATCGCAGATCTCTGTGTTGTTCCAATGGGAGTCGGTGTCTCGGTCTCGAAATACGTTACTGCGTGTGAAAAAGTACTGAAGGCAGCAGGTTTGGAGACAAAACTACACGCTTACGGCACCAACATTGAAGGCGAGTGGGATGTTGTATTTGCAGCAATTCGGCGGTGCCATGAGGTTGTCCATGAGATGGGTGCACCCCGAATCACAACGACACTTAAGTTTGGCACCCGAATTGACAGGACGCAAACAATGGACGATAAGGTTAGCAGTGTCCAAAATCAGTTAGAGACAGAATAACCGATAGACGTTTCTCAAATTAATTAAAAAAATTAATTTGACTTTTCTGGTAACCTGTGCTATACTGCTTTCGTTAGTTGAACAGAAACGATAACCAAAACATGGAGGTTAATTAAAAAATGAAAAGCAGATTTATGTTTTTGGCAGTGTGTGCTATCGGATTTCTTCTTATCGCACAATTCGCTACTGCCCTTGATAAAATTGAAGGGCCTTGGATGTGGATAATCACCGAGAGCCCCGTCGGTGGAGGTGGTGCCGCCGTAACAGATGACGACGGTATCAAGGACGCAACAAAGGGTAAACTGACCGAGGAAGATGTCGCAGAACAGGGCCTTACAAAGAAGATTCTGAAAGTCAAGTTTCCAGACAAACTTAAGTGGACTGAAGGCGAAATTGCAGCTGTGGGTGGAAACAATATCAACGACATGCTTATTAAAATTAAGTTGGGACCCGGGGGTGATGTCAATGACTATTGCTCCTACGCCGTGATCAATGCTGTATCAAAGGTGAAAAAGGCTGGCGTTGAAGCCCGCGTCGGCAGCGATGATTCCGTCAAGGTCTGGATGAACGGCGAAGAGGTTCACAAAAACGCTGTCAACCGCGGTGCTGGCGATTTTCAGGACACATTTGAGGTGGATCTGAAAAAAGGCGATAACGTGTTCATGGTTAAAGTGTGTGAACGCGGCGGTGGTTGGAGTATGTTCGCCGGGATTGACGCGCCTTTGGAATACAACCTGAAGTTCAAAGGGCTTCCCGTTGAACCCGCTGGCAAATTAGCAACGCAGTGGGCAGAAGTCAAACGTTCTTACTAAGTTGGTATTTTGAGTCGGTATTATTGTTCCGGGTGTTCGTAATTCGGAACCGCTTTTATCGGCTAAAACTGCACAAAGTTTTTTGTGCTTGATTTAATTGTGGTATATTTGATATACTAACCTAAAGAGGTTGTCCTATCTTTAATAAAATAAGCGTCGGGCAATATTGTAGCCTTGATCCGTTGATTGAGGCGCGATCCGCCCCGCAAGAACGGGCAACACGGATTTCACTTGTTTGATTTAAAAGTAAAAATTAATTGGAGGATTTTCATGTATAGAAAACTGTTCACAATAGGGCTTGCATTCCTCATAACGCTTTTTGCAATGACTATGGCGGATGTCGCCAATGCCCAAGACAAAATTACGGGTCCCTGGCTCTGGATGATTGCCCCAACCGCAGCAAACGAAGGCGGCGCAAATTCTACCGATGTCGATTCACTTGCTGAAGCCAGTGGTGGTGATGTCACTGAGGACGATGTCGCAGCAAACGGTGCCAGCGAAGGCGACGCTGTCGGTGACCTGGTATGGACGCTCGGCGAGATTACCGATACAGGCGGCAACAACGTCAATGATCTCGTCAATGAGATCGGCTTGGGTGAAGGCGATGTCAACGACCATTCGTCTTATGCACTCATCACGCTTGAATCCGCTTCTGATCAGAGCGGCGTGGATATGAAAGTCGGCAGTGATGACTCTGTCAAGGTCTGGCTCAACGGTGCAGTGGTTCACACAAACGCTGTCAACCGCGGTGCTGGTGATTTTCAGGACACATTTCAGGTTGACCTGCAAACAGGCAATAATCTCTTACTCGTGAAGGTCAGTGAACGTGGTGGTGGTTGGAGCATGTTCGCCGGTGTTGATGCCGACGTGAATGCTGTCTATAAAGCCCCCGGTGGTGTAGATGGAAAAATTACGGGTCCCTGGCTCTGGGTGATTGCCCCGACTGCAGCAAACGAAGGCGGCGCAAATTCGACCGATATCGATTCGCTTGCTGAAGCCAGCGGTGGTGATGTTACTGAGGACGATGTCGCAGCAAACGGTGCCAACGAAGGCGACGCTGTTGGTGACTTGGCGTGGACACGTGGTGAAATCACCGATACCGGCGGCAACAACATCAACGATCTCGTTAATGAGATTGGCTTGGGCGAAGGTGATGTCAATGACCATTCGTCTTATGCACTCATCATCCTTGACGCTCCCGAAGCTCAGGATGGCGTTCCGGCGAAAGTCGGTAGCGATGACTCCGTCAAAGTCTGGTTCAACGGCGAAGTGGTTCACACAAACGCTGTCAACCGTGGGGCTGGCGACTTCCAAGATGATTTCACAGTTGACCTGGTAGCAGGTAAAAATGTCCTGTTGGTGAAGGTCAGTGAACGCGGCGGCGGTTGGAGCATGTTCGCCGGTGTCGGTGGCACGTGGGATATTTACCCTGGATATGATGCCGTTTCCGTCGAACCTGCAGGGAAACTCTTCACAACTTGGGGAAGCCTGAAAATCAGGTAATGTTTGGCTTTGCCATGCACATGCATAGTTAAAATTAAAGGACGCAGCCAAAATGTATCGGTTGCGTCCTTTTCCTTTTTAAGTCTTGCTATCGTCCCACGAGTTCCATAAAGACGGGTAACGATTCTCTAAATCCGTCCTCGCGTGTCCCGTCCACCGGTGTGTAGACGCTCTCTAAGGAGATCGCACCGTCGTATCCGTCCCGTTTCAAAGCATTCACGATGTCATTGTAGTAAGGATCCATCTGTCCTTGACGCATCGCACAGAAATCGAATGTCGCCGCTGGGAGGTTCACAACCCCATCCTTGAGATGAACGTGGGCAATGTGTTCGCGGATAATTTCGTAGCCGTTCGGATAGGGAATTTCGGTACAATAGAGCGAGCTGCACGGATCCCAGAGTACTTTTAGATGCGGCGCGTCTAATTCATCAATCAACTTTCTCGCAAGGTGTGCCGATGTCACGTTACCGGAGATTGCGGTTTCAATGACAAGCGTAATGCCCGCCGCATCGGCGATTCGCAACGGTTCCTCTAATCGGTTCAGGAGTGTTGTCCAAGCATCTTCGGAGATAACAGGTTCTGCCCCAAAAAGCACCATCTCTTTTCGGAAACTAAAAATCCTAACGAGGTTCGTGCCAAGTGCTTGGGCAACATCGATACATCGTTGTAACGTCGCAATGTGTCCACGATACGCAGGCGCATCAACTGCCGTATCCACAGGAAGTGCCGTGAGATTGTGATGCGATATACACGAAACTTTTAGATGCCGCTCCTCGATTAACCCTTTGACTCGCTCTATGTCCGCATCCGTCAGATCGCCAACCTGCTTTTCCCAAAGGTACTGTAATTCAACGTATTCCAATCCAGTTTCCACCATCGTATCAAGCGCATACTCGAAGTCCCGGCTGATTCCATCTGTGATCGTTCCCAATTTGAACATTCAATCCCTCTCAATTCCTTTGTCTTTGTAGGCTTCAAAAGTGCTAAGAAACACTCTCCGAAGAACCCTGTCGCGCAATTATTCCGTTTTTCGGACCTCAATACCTGCAATGTTTTCTAAGATTTTGATAATCGTCCAGTTATCCTCGTCAGGATTTACTGCTTTTCCGGCTTGAAACAGTTCAAAAGCGGCACTTGCCGCGAAAAGCGGCACACCACAATCGCTTGCCATATTTTTCGCCAAAGTGAGGTCCTTATACATTGTGCCGATATTACTCTGTCCTTTGAAATTTCGATCCAATATATTTTGTGTTGTGTCCCTGAAAAGGAAATTCCCAACGACACTTGTGCTGACAACGTCGCGAAGTGTTTCCGGTGCAACACCTGCCTTCACTGCCAACGTCAGTGCTTCAAAGATACCGGCATAAGTGACACCTATTAGGACTGCGAGTGCTGACTTGACGGTTTGACCCATCCCAGCCGCTTCCCCAACATGGTAGATGTCCCGTCCGACGGCTTCAAGCACGGGTTTTGAGGCTTCAAACGTCTCACGTGGTGCCGACACCATCATTGTAAGGGTTCCCGCAGCTGCGCCGGGTGCTCCACCACTGACAGGCGCATCGACAACATTAAACCCTTTTTCTGTCACCAGTTCAGCAACCTCTATCACCTGTGAGCGTCCGATAGTTGCCGTACAGATGACCGTGCCTCCCGGTTTGAGTCCCGCCAGCAACCCATCTTCTGTAAGGAGTGCTGATTTAACCTGTTCAACATTCAGGACCATGATAAAGACGGTGTCTGCCGCCGCGCCCACTTCGCGCGGCGATGTAGCGGCGTATGCACCCTCTTGCGCGAGTGTTTCCAACGGCTCTGGGCGGACATCATAGACTGTGAGTTCGTGTCCTGCTTTCAGGATGTTTCTTGACATCCCCATACCCATGTTGCCAACCCCGATTAATCCAACTTTTGCCATAAATTACCTCAAAGCGTCTCATAAATAATAGTATGTAGTATTGACACAGATTCCGCATCCTTTCAGAGTTGTATTTTGTATACGATCCCGCTGCGACTGTGCCAGTAAACGTCGGTTGAGTCTACCATAAATTTTTGGAAATGTCAATGCGTTTCCCATTTGGCTATGCAGATGTAATTTTTATACGAATTTTTCTGGTTTATGCTATAATAACGTCAGTTCGACTTAAACATTTCGTCCGTCTAAAGGTTTCATTTTCGCCTGTCAAAGACATAAAAGGAGAAGCCTTTTATCGAACTCACGTTATAATAAGGCATTCATACAAGAAAAAGAAGGAGCCAAAACAAATGGCTGATACCATCAAAGGTGCCGTCCTCGGATATGGAGCGGCATTTAATATGGGCAAAGCCCACGCAAATATGATGCAAAATACAGATGGCATCGAATGTGTTGCCATCTGTGACATCGACCCGGCGCGAACAGAAGCCGCGAAAGAGGATTTTCCGGGTGTCCGCACCTATAACTCGGTTGAAGAACTCAATGCGGACGATGGCGTTGATCTTATCGCGAATGTCCTTCCGCATAGTCTGCACTGCGGTCCTACTGTAGCAAGTCTTAAAGCAGGCAAGCATGCCATTGTCGAGAAACCGATGTGCGTCACAATCGCAGAAGCCACTGAAATGATTACGACCGCCAAAGAGAACGACGTTATGTTGTCTGTTCATCACAACCGGCGGTGGGATGCCGACTTTTGGACGCTTCGCGAACTCGTTCATTCCGGTGTTATCGGCAAAGTCTTTAGCGTTGAGATGTGGGGTGGTGGCTATGGCAGACCCAATCCAGATTGGTGGCGCAGTGTCAAGGCGATCTCCGGTGGACAATTCTACGATTGGGGTGCCCACTACCTGGATTGGCTACTCAATATCATTGAGACACCGATGATTAACGTCACCGGCTTCTATCAACCAAACCTCGTCTGGGACGATATTACCAACGAAGACCATGTCCAAGCAATTGTGCGGTTCGCAGGCGGAGAGGTCGTTGCGGACGGAGCGGCGGCGAATATCCAGATGTCTAATATCGCGAAAATTGGTGGAGAGCGGTGGAAACTGCTCGGCTCACACGGCGCGATTACCGCCGAAGATAGTGGATTTAAGGTCTTATCCGAAGTCAAGGGACAGCCCAAAGAGCAGCAGGTCGGTCACCATCGCAGACCCGGACCCACCTACTATCAGAATATCGTCGCTCACTTAAACGATGGCACGCCGTTGCTTGTGACACCGGAGTCGGCGCGCCGCGTTATCGCTATCATGGACTTGGCGGAAAAATCTGCCAAGACACATCAGGCAGAAACAGTGCCTTACGAATTTTAATTTTTCCTTGCGGTTACACGACGCGGCTCATGATTGAATGTTTTTCGCTTAAGAGCCGCCCTCCATTTCATTTCGGGCTACGGTTTCGGTGCTATTTTAATTGGGGGTACTCGGATCGTAGGTCTCTATTAGAAATTTCGTAAGTCTTGCAGATTTTAATACCGTTACGGACTCTAACCACATCAAGAATGACAGAAAACCGCAAGGACAACGGACATGGCGGCCCACATGTCCATAATTAAAAAAATGAAAGCTATCGTTTTTGAGAAAATTCAGCAACTACGTATCCATGAGAAACCTATCCCGACACTTACTACGGGTGATGTGCTCATCGAGATAGAACTCTGTGGCATTTGCGCCTCTGACCTCGCCGCGCTACGTGGAGATGTATCGGATTACGCGCCGCCTGTCGTGATGGGACACGAACTCGCAGGCATAGTGGTAGAGAGTCGACACCCCGATGTCAAAATCGGGGAACGGGTTACTATCAATCCGATGCTTTCCTGCGGTGTATGTCCCGAATGCCAGAACGATCTGGACAAATACTGCAATACCATTGAGGGCATCGGTCACGATATTGATGGGGGTTACGCCGAATACATGCGGATGCCAAAACACGGCGTGGATACCGGCAAGCTTATCCGAGTGCCCGACAGCGTTCTACCTGAAGCGTTACTCTTTCTGGAACCCTTGGGGTGCTGCCTGAATGCAATGCGGGAAACGCTTTTCAAGAATACTGTTGCTATTCTGGGTGCCGGTCCCATCGGCTTGATGTTCACGCAATTGGCGAAGCGAGCGGGTTTGACAACCTATGTGTTTGAACCGCTGGCGCACCGCAGGGCTGTCGCCGAAACCCTCGGTGCCGATCTCACTTTTGATGCCTCACCCGAGGCTATCGCGCAGCTCCAGGACATCACCCGCGGCGGTGTTGATACTGTCATCTCTTCCACAACCAACAATGCGTCCGTAATTACACTCGCTTTTGATATCGTCCGCAGAGGGGGATGCGTCAACTTCTTTGGGCTCGCTCCGGATGGCGAAACGCTCAATATCAACTTAGAAGAATTCCACTATGCGGGTCATAAACTGATGGCTTCGTGGGCATTTTCCCGAGCGAGTCTTGAAGAGTCGCGGCAGCTCCTGATAGAAAAAGCACTCAATTTTGAGCCGCTGTTAACAGATCGGTTTCCAATTGAACAAGGTTTAGCGGCGTTCGATAATGCTGGCGCGGGGCTTGGGGTCAAGACAGTAATTCATCCGTAGTCAGGTCTCATCGATTGATAATTTCCTAACTTCATATTATCCGATAGCGGTGTCTTTCGATTCGGAAATTTTTGTGTATAACATACAATTCGTGTGGATTAACACTCAATTTCTGCGTATTTACAGTTGGGAAATTACAAATAGATTTAACTTCTTCAGCGGATGTGTTTTTTTTACAGAAAAAATTGACGCTTACCTTCATCCCAATAAACCTAATAGGTATCTGTATTTTAGACCCATTACAGCAAAAAACACGTTTGGAATATCGGTAGTTTTGACGCGAAGATACATTTTATTTGAGAAATTGGCATGAAACTTGCTTTATAATCATGTTGGGACATTGTCATTGTCAGATTGTCCTGTATAGAAAATCATCTGGTATGTCTATTTGAGGTTAATCTATTTTTCGTTTGGATTGCAAATTAAATGTCCTCCAGTATAGGGTGGGTTGAGCGGAGAGAAATAAGTGCTATTAAATTTCTAAAGATTTTTTGACAAACACTCCCCCGTAACATATTTTAAACGCTTTTTGTTTGACTTCGTTGCTTTTTTGTTGTATCTTTAATAACATAGAATGCTAAATAGGTCTAATTACAGACATAATAGGGAGATACCAATTTCGGTGTGGGAAACACCCAAGCAAAAACACCCGAAACTTGTAAAAATATGATCCTCGGTGCACATGTATCTACTGCAGGCGGTTTACAGAATGCCATTACAAATGGCGACAAACTCCACTGCGACACAATCCAAATTTTCTTGAGAAACCCAAACCGGTGGGTGGCGAAACCGCCGCTCCCCGCAGTAATTGATAAGTTCCGCGATGCTTGGGCGGCATCTCCAATTGGGGAAGTGATTGTTCACGATATTCACTTGAGCAATCTCGCCTCACCGAAAACAGATGTCCGCGAAAAATCGCGCCAACAGTTTCAGGAGCAGATGGAACTTGCGGATACTCTCGGTCTCCGCTACATCGTAACGCACCTCGGCTCGCACCTCGGAGAAGGTGAGGAATTCGGCTTAAAACTGTTAAGCGAAAGTTTCGATTTTCTATTTGAAAACGCTGAGGCACCGGATGTCACTGTTCTCCTTGAAACCACCGCCGGGCAAGGCACGAACCTCGGCTACTGCTTTGAACATTTACGTGATGTCATCGGTAGATCGAAATACCCAAATCGGTTTGGTGTCTGCTTGGATACCTGTCATGTTTTCGCTGCTGGTTATGACATCCGGACTGAGGCTGATTGCGAGGTAACATTTAATCAGTTCGACGAGGTCATCGGCTTAGCGCGGTTAAAGGCTTTTCATCTCAACGACGCAAAATCAACCTATCAGAGTCGCGTGGACCGGCATGAACACATCGGCGATGGCAATATCGGTGCAACCGCATTCGCTTATATCCTCAACGATTCCCGGTTCTCGGAAATTCCGCTCATTATTGAAACACCACAGATGGAGACAATGCACGAGACAAACCTCACAACCTTACGCGGATTAAGTGTGTAAAGTGGTCTGCAGGTTTTCCCGATTGCGTCTAAAGAACGGCGGGGAGTCAAGGGTGTCTATCGGTTTTTGGGAAGTTGCCTTTCTCATTATTCTTTTTTTGGGAATCGTCATCGTGTCTCGTCTTGTTGAACGTTTTCGGATGAAACGTATCTGTCCTGAGTGTGGGTTGGCAATTCGCACACATACGCAAACCTGTCCGTCATGCAAGTACAATTTTCCTACAAAGGTATAACATCATGGAAAAAACGAAATTGAAAATCGATGGAATGTCCTGTCAACATTGCGTCAAAACGGTAACCGATGCACTCACAGAACTTCCGGGCGTTCGACGTGCGAAGGTAAACTTACGCAAAGCCGAGGCTGTCGTTCATTTCGATGCCTCGCGCGTTACCCCAGCAAATCTCACAGAAGCGATAACCGCAGTGGGTTTTAAGGTTTTTGAATAATATTCAATTGGCTAACGAATTGAAAGGCACTATTTGTATTCCTTAAGGTTAAACGGACTGCTTTACAATCACTCACTGACTGGCAGCGTCCGCGTCTCCAATAAAATAACTAAAATAAGAATGGAGGTAATTGATGAAAAAATTGCTTATTGCAATTTTTATAGTGTCTCTGACCGTCATTGGATGTGAGATCCCATATACAGGTCCCATGCTAACGGTTGATGATGTAGACCGGTATCTTCACTCGACGGGTGAGGACGCTGTCTGCCTGCAAGACGGACTTGACTCTCTCTGCGTAAAGCTGACTCCGGGACCCCAAGGAACCAGAGGCCCCCAAGGACCACAGGGACCCCAAGGACCACAGGGACCCCAAGGACCACAGGGACCCCAGGGAAACCCTGGTGTAAACGCTCCAGTCATCCACATTCATGAAAACAGTATCCTTTACGATTTCTATTATGAAGACAGACTGATTCTGCGCGCAGAGCAGCAGGCGGACACCTCTGAGATTATAGAGCAGTTGACAGCACAAGAGCAAGACGGCAACAACGATGATCCGACGGTGCCAACAGTACAGCCAAGTACTGTCGATACAGACAAGAAGGTAGGGTGGATCATGTGGATAACCCACCAAGAAGATCGAAATGGTGACAGACTCGGTGACGCGCCCGTGGGGGCAGGAACAAATTTTAATGTGGACACCGGACTTCAGGTCACAGTACACACCAGAGATGAAAACGGCTTTGTGTACAACCTTACCACATCTTATGAGAAAGATGAGAATGGTAATCAAATCCCCGTAGTCAGGAGTGTTGCACAAACCAAAGGTGGTCCCGGCGGAGATGCCCTTCAATTCTTCGTTTCAACGAAATTAAATGAAATGGTTATTAGCGTCATCGGTTTATTCCCCAACCATAAGGCAATATTCACAATGATAGGTGGTCAGGATAGCGTAACGCCAATAACTTCCACGTTCCAACTGATTCCTCTGTGATAGCACCCACAACCTAAAGGTTGGGGCTTCGGTTTCATAGCAACTGCGGTTTTCTCAAAGAGTCCACCGTCTAATGATTGCTCCACCAGCAGGCGATTCCCCTGTATCCTGAATTAAGTGGATACGGGCATATCGTGCGAAAACTTTCACGGCTATCCCCGCCTGCCTCTATCCAAAAGGATAGAAAAGTTGAAAGAGTGGGTAGCAAACGCAACGTGCGGGATTTCACCTCCGCTCCGAAGTATTACGCGCCGCTACCGATATATGTTTTTAGCAAGGTATCACTTGCAACTTGTTTATGCCACCTTTCACAATGGCGGACAACTCCTGCACAAAGGTATGTGCAGGGTGAAAGCGTTGTCCAGCAAGTTACAGATATTATACCACATTTTTAGGTGATTGTCAAGTTTATTTTGGCTTTCAAACGCAATGCCCGCCTACATCCCGCAAGCTAAAGCATGGGGAAACCTTGGCGGGGGGATTGGTAAACGCAAAACGAACCTTCAGCATACGCCAAATGTTTAAGTCGAACTGAAGCTAACTCAAATAAGCGAGATTATTTTCATCGCGTTTTGGGTTTCTTCAAATTTCCGTCAGCGATTGGAGTATAGAAAATCAAGAGTCGCTTACTCCAAAGCCCCAGAGGGGCGACATCTGTGTAGAACACGACGAACCCCAAGTCTAAGGTTCCCCAGAGGGGCGACATCTGTATCATTGAAACATCTCTAATTGTCCAATATAAACTGCACTTGAATATCCATAGCTTTTTTAGGTAGCAACTTGGGTTAAAAATAAGAATGGAGGTAATTGATGAAAAAATTGATCATCGCAATTTTTATACTGTCCTTAACTGGCACTGGATGTGAGCTCCCTTACACAGGTCCTATACTAACGGTTGATGATGTAGACCGGTATCGTCACTCAGTGGGTGAGGACACTCCGTGCCTGCTTGCCGGGTTTGATTCTATATGCGTAAAGGTTATTCCGGGAGCCCAAGGACCCAGAGGCCCCCAAGGACCACAGGGACCCCAAGGACCACAGGGACCCAGAGGACCCCAAGGACCACAGGGAAACCCCGGTGCAAATGCCCCCATCATCCACATTCATGAAAACAGTATTGTTTACGAGTTCTATTATGAAAACAAACTGATCCTGCGCGCAGAAAAGCAAACAGACACCTCCGAACTTTTAGCACTATTAGCGGCACAACAAGGTAATCAGGGTGATGGCAATAACGGTGATAGCAACAATAATAACGGCAACAATAATAACAATACCTTCGCCAAATTATGAGGTATTGAGTTGAATGGGCGTTTGATGAATACTCCCGATTGCCCCGAGGCGTTCAGCGATTTCATCAATAACAATCGCATCAGGTTTTTGCGGAAGTATTTTTAAAGTTTCGTGTAAATACTTCAATCCTCGGTAGCGCGCTTTGAGATCCAAGACGCTGAACTCGGGAGATTCTAAACGCAAGGGAGCTAACAACTTCGCACTTACATTGACCATGAACATTGAGAGATTCGCAGCGTTGTTCACGGGTGTTTTGTTGACATTCATAAAATCCTCTAACCCCCAAAACTGTTTGGCATCTCGGAAGTTAAACTCTATCTGAAAGCGAAGTGCGTAATAGTCAATCATTGTTTCTGCGTCTAATTCCAAGTCAGAACTGAACAACAAGACGTGTGATTTACGTTGCGTCATCAGCTGCGTCTTGAGGATACACACCACATTTAGGGGATCCGGGAACTTTTTATGGCGCAACTTTGCTTGATACACTTGCGTGGTAATGTTTTCATGCGTCTCGGTGGAGACACGATATTTCGCATCTATCTGCTGTGGATTGAAACGCTGTCCATACAAGCGCGGGCGTCCACGTCCGGTGTAAGGCAGCGTTGATGGAAAATAAAGAGCGGTATTGATACGCAACTTTGAGATCAGTGCCAATCCACATTGTTGGGTCATCTGTAGCGCAGGATTGTGTCCAAAGTATCCATCAAGCACAAGGTAGCGCACGGGTATCAAATCGTCAATACGTCTCAGCAAGGCCTTGATCAGCGTTTGCAGATGCTTCAGCGTGTCGCTGAGCTGCACCTCCGTCTTGTTTCGGTTCCGACTTCCCTTCGGGCGCCCTCGCTTGCGTTTCGGCATCGACGTTTGGCAGTGGGAAGTTTGAGAACAAGGATTTGATGAGGACGCCGGCTTGACGATTTGCTCCATAAGCATCGGGTAAGAACAACGGTGCTTGACACTGACCAAGGACACAGCGAAAAACGCCAGACCGGGGATCGTTTTGCCATACATCGAAGCGAAGAATCGGGACAAACCATAAGTTGAATCCCCTGATTTTGAGACGATGGTTTCGTCGCCCGCAAGGAGATAAACACTCTCAGGATTAAAGAGATGCGTTCTAAAGAACACCCAACAAAGCGTTCCCCACGGAAGAACTGTGTTCAAGAAGCGTTGGATCGTGCGATAACTTCCACCTTTTGAAGTCCAGCGTGCGATATTCCGCATGCTAACCCGTCCCGTCATCGCAAGCAGGCCGAACACGACTTGGCAGAACTGACGCAGCAGCGTCGCAGATAAATGTGGATGCAAAACACTCAAGAGTGATAAAATATCAGACATGGGAAAATATCCTTTCTAAGTTTAGTTTCTTTCACCTATAACTTTAGGATATTTTCCCTATTTATTCAATCTTTTTTGGCGAAGGTATTGTAATAACGGCGGCAATAATAACGGCGGCAACAATAACGGCAACAATAACGGCAACAACAATCCTGGCGACACTGGCGACACTGGCGACACTGGCGGTGGCGGTGGCGGTGGCGGTGGTGGCGGTGGCGGTGGCGGTGGTGGCGGTAATGGCAACAACGGCGGTAACGGCGGTAATGGTGGAAATGGTGTAGACCCTGTTGTAGACCTTGTTGTAGACCCTGTTGACCCCAATCCGGGAACTCCTAAAGAGATAGACGTGCACCACATTCGACCCAGGGGATGGTTAGTGTCAATACACTACCTTACCCCACCCTCAAATGTTGAAGCTATTCCACCTTCGTTTGCGGCACATCAAAATAAAGTGCTCCGTATCACAATAACAGGCAAAAATGGAAATAAAATAGTGGACCCTAATGAAGATCCGCCTTCTTCCGTAGTGACAGCATTTGCGAAAACCGAGCATGGAACCCCTACTATACACGGCATCCAGTTCAACGTTCCTATTACCCGAGGCAATGACGAGAACAATGACAGTTATTATGACAAGATAACCATTTCCGTGGTAGGTTTGGTACCCGGTCAGGTCTTAACAGTCACGCTTACAGCAACGTTCGAGATTAGACCTGGAGCGGACAACATGCCAGTTATAACGGCTACCAATACAACCTACCAACTTGATTGAACCTGGACCTAATATAGTAAAGCCCGAAAATACGTGGACACTTTAGAAAACACAAAGCACCCTCCTCGCTGGCGGGGTTTGTAACCCCGCCAATCTTTTGATCTATGAATAATTGTATATTTTGCTGTAAATGTCCCTAAAAAAGTCGAGGCATTTGGGATTCCCGTAGGAGGGATCTCCGAATCCCGACTCCTCGCTGTAGGAGGGATCTCCGAATCCCGACTCCCTCTTCTGCGGGAGCAACCTTTCAAACGAAATCGCCAAAAAACCGACAACTAAATAACGCTGCCAAAATGGTTGAGATGAAGTTGCAAACCGATGCAGAGTTGGGTATAATTAATAGAGAGCAGTTCATATCCAAGCGTATTACAGTGACAAAGCGTTTGGTTGACACAACAGACAGTCAGAATTCAACCCTTATCCTTTAAAATGTGATATATGGACACAGCAAGAATTCAGGTCAAAGCAGGCGATGGCGGGAACGGATGCATCAGTTTCCGCCGAGAGAAATATGTCCCTTACGGCGGTCCCGATGGCGGGGACGGTGGTAACGGCGGAAACATTCTTTTTGTCGCTACCCTTGGGATGAGTACGCTGATCGATTTGCGTCATAACCCACGTCAGGTCGCTGAAAACGGTGGACACGGCATCGGCAAGCGGCGAGACGGTGCCGATGGCGCAGATTGCGTTGTTAAAGTTCCTGCCGGCACCATCATCAGAAATCTTGACACAGCCGAGGTGCTTGCAGATCTGACAGAGCCTGATGAAACCGTTGTTGTCGCACGTGGCGGAATTGGAGGTAAGGGCAATGCTTGTTTTAAAAGCAGCATCTTTCAGGCACCACGCGTTGCAGAAAAAGGGGAACCAGGGGAAGAACGCGAAATAAGCCTCGAAGTCAAACTCATCGCTGATATTGGACTGGTCGGCTATCCGAACGCCGGTAAATCGACACTGCTGGCGCGAACCTCTGCCGCGACTCCGAAAATCGCCGCCTATCCGTTCACCACACTCCGTCCGAATTTAGGGGTTGTCCGCATCAATCGGGAGCAGAATTTCGTCCTCGCCGACATCCCTGGGTTGATAGAAGGCGCCCACAAAGGTGCAGGCTTGGGACATCGATTCCTGCGGCACATTGAGCGCACCAAGATGCTGATTCATGTCATCGATCTGAGCGCGACCGATGGACGGGATCCGATTCAGGACTACGAACAACTCAACCTTGAACTGGGGCATTACAACGAACTGTTGACAAAACTCCCGCAAATCATTGCTCTGAATAAGATAGATATGCCAGACGCTGAGGCGAATTTGGAACGTGTCCAAAAATATTTCGGTAACCGGAAAGTCTTCCCTATCTCTGCGGTTACAGGTGAGGGTGTGAACCCGCTTATGCAGCAAGCGTACCGCTCCTTACAATACCTTGAAACGCGCGCCCGAAAGGAAGCGGAGACGGCGATTGTCTTTGAGCAGGAACTTCCATCGGAGCCGCGCCCACGGTTTGAACTTGCTGAAACACAGAACGGGTTTGTTGTCAGCGGTGAAGAACCTCGCCGCGCTGTCCTCATGACCCACATGGAAAACGAGCAAGCACTGATTCTACTGTACCGGAAGTTGAAAAAGATGGGAGTGATTAACGCACTGGAACGCGCAGGTGCAGTGGAAGGAGACACCATCCAGATTGATGAATTTGAGTTCACCTATAGCCCACGATCAATACAATCCCGCTGAACAGCGCACCTATTTGTCAGACGTGAAACGCGTTGTCGTAAAAGTTGGCAGCAGTACCATTTCGAAAGGCGCACACCTCAACGAAGATGCACTCCATGGACTCGTCCACGATTTAGCACTCGTTAAACAGGACGGTGTGGAGGTTATCCTTGTCACATCTGGGGCAATCGCCGCGGGTTGGCCCCGACTCGGTTTGAAACAACGTCCGCAGACGCTACCGCGCTTACAAGCCGCAGCCGCCGTTGGACAGATCCAGTTGATGGCAGTCTACGAGAAGCTATTTCGCAACTATGGACAACAGGCAGCACTCATGCTCCTCACACGCGACGATTTCTCCAATCGGGAACGCTACACCCGCATGAACGACACAATGCGCGCCCTCCTACATCTCGGCGTGATTCCGATTATCAATGAAAACGACACCGTCGCGGTGGACGAGATTCGGGTTGGTGATAACGATACCCTCTCTGCTTACGTAACGAACCTCGCCCAAGCGCAACTCCTCGTCATCCTTTCAGATCAGGCGGGATTCTACACCGCAGACCCCAGACACGACCCTAACTCGGAATTGATACACACTGTTATGACCATCTCAGAGGACATCTGGAAAGCCGCCGGGCAAGCTGGCACAACAAGCGGCACTGGTGGGATGGTGACGAAATTGCAAGCCGCTGATATCGTCACTGGATCCGGAGAGATGATGGTGCTGGCACACGGACAGGAACCGCTTATCGTAACAAGGCTCTTGAAAGGTGAACTTCTCGGAACCTTATTCCTTCCAAATTCCCGTATCTCTGGAAGAAAACGGTGGATCGCCTATTCACGTCCGCCTAAAGGCAGGCTCTTTGTGGATAACGGCGCACGGGACGCGCTTGTGCAAGGTGGTAAAAGCCTACTACCTGCTGGCATCCGACGCGTTGAAGGTGATTTTGACTATAGCGATACCGTCTCGTGCCTCACCGAAAACGGCACGGAATTCGCACGCGGTTTGGTGAACTATAATGCCGTGGAGACTGCCAAACTCGCAGGAAAACACACCAAGCACATTGAGAATATTCTCGGCTACCGCGATTACGATGAAATCATACATCGAGATAATTTGGTATTACTCGACTGATTTTTCTCCATTTTTTAAACCACCTTGAAAGTTTCCAAGCGTTATGTTAGAATAACCTAAGTTGCCCCCTACAAAAATAGCATTGTTTTTACCGCATGCTAAGCCCCTGCGGCGAAGGGTGTATAGAAACTCTTCTGTAGGAGGGAACTCCGATTCCCGACTGCTGAAAACTGATAACTATAATAACCCAAGTTGCCACCTATTATAGACATAGCACTCCGCTGGAGTGCAGTCGCTTAAATATGCCCGTTCTATAGACATATCACCCCTCTGGGGTGAGGAAAGTGCGTGAAAAATCTCCTTGAACCTTCAAAACTTGTTAGTAGCAACTTGGGTTATATAGTAAAGCCTATAATTACTTGGACGCTCTAAAGAGGCGAGGATACAATCCTCGCCAGCGGCGGTGGGGTCGTTGTTCACTGACTAACTGTCCACATATTTTTCGACTTTACTATAATACTAATACAATTTATCTGTCGCGCGCTCTAAAAGGAATACTATGAACCAAAACATCCAAAAACTGATCCAATCGCAGGCGCAAAAGGCAAAATCGGCAATGCGCGTTTTATCGCGAAGTTCCGCCGATGTCCGAAACCACGCCCTCTTAGCGATGGCTGAAAGCTTACAGAATTCCAAAGATAAAATTCAGGACGCAAATCGCATTGATCTCGAAAACGGCGAAAAAACCGGACTCGCCGCACCCCTTATGCAACGCCTCCTGTTGGACGACAAGAAGATTGAACGGATGGTAGACAATCTCCGTCAAGTCGCTGCCCTCCCCGATCCGATCGGCGCCGTCATCAGTATGGGGGAACGTCCCAATGGGCTCAAAATTGGCACAGTCCGTGTGCCTATCGGCGTTGTTGCTGTGGTGTATGAATCCCGCCCTGACGTTACTGTTGAGGTATCAGCACTCTGCATCAAGTCCGGAAACGGGGTTATCCTCCGAGGCGGCTCCGAAGCCATTAACTCCAACGCGACACTCGCGGATATCCTCAGCGATACCGCTGCTGCAGAAGGCGTGCCAGATGCCATCCAGTTCGTTAACACGACCGACCGGCAAGCGGTCTATGAACTCATCCGATTGCCAGACTACGTTGACCTCGTTATTCCACGCGGCAGCAACGAATTCGTCCAGTTTTTGATGAAAGAATCCGATGTCCCGGTATTAGGACATGCCGATGGCATCTGTCATATCTACGTTGACGCAGCCGCCGACCTTGATATGGCAACCAAGATCTGCATAAATGCGAAAGTTGGCTACAAGGTTGCTGTCTGCAATGCCGTAGAGACACTCCTTGTCCATACCGATGCTGCCGAGAAATTCCTTCCTATTCTCTGTGACAAGTTACAGGGTGCGGATGTCGAAATCCGTGGATGCGAACGAACGCAGCACATCTATCCGGCAGCGAAACCCGCAACCGAAGCAGATTGGCGGACAGAATACCTCGATTATATCTTATCCGTTCGAGTGGTAGATGATATGGGCACAGCCATTGACCACATTGAAACTTACGGTTCGCATCATTCCGATGCGATTATCACTGAAAGCTACAGCGCGGCGCAACGGTTTCTCAAAGAGGTGGATTCCGCCGCAGTCTATGTCAATGCCAGCACTGTCTTCACTGACGGTTATGAATTTGGATTAGGTGCCGAGGTCGGGATTAGCACACAGAAACTCCACTCCCGTGGTCCGATGGGACTTGAAGGATTAACGACTTATAAGTATATCATCTACGGAGACGGTCAGGTGCGCGAGTAGGTGCTCGGTGGTTCTCCTGCTATCGAACTGATGAAGTTATAGGTGCCTATAACTCCGTCTATCTCAAGTACGCCTTTCCTCAATTGCGTCATGTCCACTCATGCACCCCAGTCTCAAGCCTCCCTCCTCAAGAACGTACTTATTATTACACCGCTGAGTCTGATTGGACGTGCGGGAACATTTCTTATCTACGTCGTTCTCGCCAATTGGTTTGGCGACCCAGCAGAGATGGATTTTATCTACTATTACTGGGGCATCGCCGTATTCCTGATAGAATTGCTCAGTGCCGCTTCCGCCTATTCTGTCCTCGTCCCGATGTTAGCCGAAGCCCGCGCGAAAGGCGAAACCGAGGCACAACGCTGTGTACAATCCATTTTTTTCCAATATATCATATTCATGCCGGGACTCTGCTGCCTCCTCGTCTCCCTGTCATGGGTTGTTTCCCAACTTTTTTTACCGAACGCTGGGCTACCCTCCTCTACGACAATCGGCATCGTGTGTGGATTCCTCTGCTTCGCGATCATCGCCGCAGCCCGCTGGATGCTCAAGGCAATCTTAGACACCTACCAAGTCTTTCATCTACCGGTCATTGTGCAAGGACTCCGTGCTATCCTTGTCATCGGCGTAATATACCTGTGCAAGCCGTTTCTGACCTGGTTTAGCATACCACTTGCCCTGATCATCGGCGAACTTTTCCAATTGCTTCTCCTATTTCGACGGTGCTGTACCGTTCTGAATCTATCCGCGCTTCATCTTAAACTCGATCCGCAGACGACACCGTACACGACACAATTCCTGCGGCAATGTCTACTGATGATGGGCGCAGCGATCTCAGACGGGTTAAACCCTGTCGTCGACAGAGGTATGGCGAGTTCATTGGGGGCAAGTTCCGTCTCGAAATTGGATTATGCACTCCGTCTGTGTGCAATCCCTGAAACACTCACGGGTGTAACGCTTCCAGTCCTACTGTCGCATTGGGCAAAGATATCGTCCCCCGATTCGCAATCCGGGAAACGTTTAAAAACAGGTCGGGAATCGGAGTTCCCTCCTACAGGAACACGGCTACAGCGAAGTGTCTGGCAAAGTGTCGTTGTGCTACTCATCCTGATGGTCCCGTTTCTGATAGGCTTTTACCTTTTCCGAGTGGACATTGTCACGCTATTGTATGGACACGGCGAATTGTCCGGGGCAGGACAGTCCCATATCGCTTCGCTGCTCGGCATCTATCTATTAGGAATGCTTCCGCGTTTAATCAGTCGCTTGCTAATCCGGGCACATCTCGCACGTCAAGCCCATCGGACCGTTGTCACGGCAACGCTTATCAGACTTATCCTAAATCCCTTTCTCAATTGGTTTTTCATGCAATATTGGGGGTTAGAGGGAATCGCTTGGTCAACAGCATTGTTGTCCTACCCAATTCTTGCATATATTACGTTTATGTTTTGGCGGAGAAGATAATGACATTGAACAAACCCAAAAAAATCTCAACGGGAACGCCCTTTGAAACGGAAATGTTATTGATTCGTAACCTCCGGTATGTTACAATATTAAGTCTATCAGAAAAAACACCACCCAATGCACTGGTGTCAAAAGGAGATTTGTATGGTTTACAAGCAATGGAATTTTGCGGTTTTAATGGTCACCTTGATTTTTTACTGGATTGGAAACAGTGTAGCGGCAGATTCAACCGCAACTGGCACTGTATTTCTGGATACAAACAGAAACCAAGTGAAGGACGACAACGAAAAAGGGTTGTCTGGGGTTCGCGTCTCTAATGGGCAGGAGGTTGTAAAAACCGATGCCAACGGGCAATACTCGCTCGCAGTCAGTGATGATACCATTCTCTTTGTCATTAAGCCCCGCGGGTTTATGACACCGATTGATGAAAATCGTCTGCCGAGATTTTATTACATTCACAAACCGCAGGGTTCACCAGAAGGACTGAAGTATGCAGGCATCGCACCGACCGGTCCATTACCGGAGTCGGTTGATTTTCCGCTCACTGAACAGTCCGAGGCTGATACCTTCAAGGTACTTGTCTTCGGGGATACACAGCCCTATAATATGCAAGAGATTGAGTGGTTAGCACATGATGTGATTGAAGAAGTTATTGGAATTGATGCAGTGTTCGGACTCAGCCTTGGCGATTTGGTAGGTGACGATTTAAGCTTATTCCACCCACTTAACGAAGTAATGGCTACCGTTGGAATACCATGGTACAACGTCCACGGTAACCATGATATGAACTTTCTCGCTACGGATGACCGGTACGCCGATGAGACATTCGAACGTGTTTATGGTCCCGCGTGCTATTCATTTGATTGGGGACCTGTCCATTTCATCACCATCGACAATGTGTACTTTCACCGCGATGAGGAGAACAAGCCTCGCTACTTGAGTGAGGTGGGAGAACGGCAGTTGACGTTCCTTCGAAACGACCTTGCTTTTGTGCCGAAAGATCAGCTTGTCGTTGTATCCCTACATATTCCGTTGACCGAGATGCGCGATGTGAAGAAACTAATGAATCTACTCGGCGATCGACCCTACACGTTATCCCTATCAGCGCACACGCACTTCCAACGGGATGACTTCGTCGGACCGGAGCACGGTTGGCACGGAGACGACGCACATCATCACCACAATCATGCAACCACATCAGGTTCTTGGTGGAAGGGCGCGCTTGATGAAATTGGTATTCCGCACACAACCATGCGAGATGGAGCACCGAACGGATATGGTATCTTTACATTCAGCGGAAATCAATATTCAATTCGGTTTAAGGCTGCCCGTCGTTCAGCGGATTATCAGATGAATATATGGGCACCCTGGGCAGTTGCGTCAACAGAAACTGACAAAACAGAAGTAATCGTTAACGTTTTTGGAGGCACCCAACGCTCAACGGTTGAAATCCGTCTGGGCGAAGCCGGGGCATGGGAGCCGATGACCTATATGCCTCAGGAAGACCCATACTATAAAGCACTCAAGGCACGGGACGATACGAACCATCTTGAGCGGAAACTGCATACCGCCCTTCGAGAAACAATGAAGCCGCAGTTGAAGGAAGGCGGCGAACTGCCACAAAGAGGGCGAGGGCTTAGTGGCGTTGTAAAATCATTGCACATCTGGCAAGCTAAGCTCCCCGTGAATGTTCCCAAAGGAACACACGTTATCTACGTCCGTACGACTGATATGTTTGGTCAAACTTTCACAGGGCGCCGAATCATCCGAGTGCACTAACCCAGTATCAGTGTTCAACCGCCATTACAGTCACCGTAGCAACTTGTCTCGGAGTCCCTTAACTGCCTGTCGGTTCGTTCGACAGCGGCTTGTCGGTCGTCTCGATGTCTTCCACATAATAGCAGCGTAGGTTGGGTTGAACGGATTCCATCAAATCCCGAAAAAATCATAGAAAAATGAAGGATCGCCAGACATGCTATATCAAACAGATACCGAGTGAAACCCAACACTTTGGTTGTGAAACTTCCCAGACTCTGACCCTATGAAGTTGGGTTTCACTATGGTATTGAGAGTATAGCGGAGTCTATCAGATCTCAGGTGGGTTTGGAACACAGATGTTCGCCTTCTCAACACCGTTCTACCCAACCTACGGGCGCACGGAAACCCTAAATTGACACCCATACGTATCGGTTGATGAAACCCAACAGTCGTACTAATCGTTTAGTACGACTGTTGGGTTTTGTTTTGATTTGGGAATATTAAAATAAATGAAAACCTCAAAAGAAAACCAAATTTTCGGGATCTTCATATCCCGTTTAACCCGAGTTATGCACTTAAGTCAAGGCGCGCTGATATACTATTTCGGTTATACAGAAACAGACAGGTCTGGTAGGGCATATCGCAGGAAGCTCTTTCAGCAGAACACATTTAATTATCTACAAATCAACTAATTCGCGCTCCCGATGTGCCGCTCGTGCGAACACGCTTTCCAACAAAGGGGCAACTTTATGACAAACGTGAGTTTGATAAATAATTGAAGAGTTTTTGTATAAAGAGAACCCTTTTGGTATAATGAAGTGATAACCTTTCATTTCTTCCACCAAAAGGAGTTCTCCGATGGATATCATAACACTTTTCTGCGAAATAGACGACTTTTTTCTTGCTTATGAGAAATGGGTGTCAACACAGTGTCTCCCTGAGACGACACCCCTTGAAACACGCGGGCGACCGAGACGGCTGCATCCAAGTGAGGTGACGACGATCCTGATCGCTTTCCAGCAAAGCAACTATCGGACGTTTAAGCATTTTTATCTCAAACACGTCTGCGTCTATTGGCGCGCCGAGTTTCCACATCTGGTGAGTTATAGTCGTTTCGTGCGGCTGCAAAAAGAAGTATTGACGGTCTTGACGTTTTATCTTTCAACACACCTCGGCACTTGTAGCGGGATCTCTTTCGTGGATTCCACACGTTTGCGCGTCTGCGATAACAGGCGGATTTCATCGCATCGCGTCTTCCTGTCAGAAGCGGGATGCTCGAAAACATCTATGGGGTGGTTCTATGGTTTTAAACTTCATTTGGTTATCAACGAGCAAGGCGAAATCTTAGACGTTGAGTTGACCCCTGGTAATACGGATGACCGTAGACCTTTACCAAAGTTCGCCGAGGGGCTCCACGGGAATCTTTATGCGGATCGGGGGTATATCTCCAAAGACCTTCGGGAACAGCTCCGTGCGCAAGGGATCAACTTGGTTTACAAGGTCCGAAAGAACATGAAACCCCTGGACTTATCCGTTTCCGATGAGGTGTTGCTGCGAAAGCGGATGCTTATTGAATCGGTGATCCGGGAACTGAAAACGCAGACGCAGTTGGAACACTCACGGCATAGAAGTTTTGAAAACTTTCAAGTCAATGTCGTTTCTGCTTTGATTGCTTATCAGCTTTGCGAGAAAAAACCTTCCCTGAACATTCATGAACTTCAGGACATCAACGATTTACCAATGCTCTATAACCCATAAACTTTTTTCAAACTCACGTTACCAAAAGGGTTCTCTTTATACAAAAACTCTTCAATTATTTATCAAACTCACGTTTATGACAAAGATAAAATTAAAATTGAGTGATATGTTCTGTCGACTTCGCATTAAAACACGGACAGATGCGTTGACAGGACTTAAGGGTGTTCAGCGCGCCAAAGTGAATCTGCACGAAGGTGAAGCGGTCGTTCGTTTTGATACCTCGCGCACCACCTCTACCAACCTCACAGAGTCAATAACAGAAGGAGGTTTGGGAGCAGTGAGAAAAACCGCGCCCTTATCGTTAAGATTGATCGGTGGTATCCTAATTGTACTACTCAGCATAACCGGTTGTTCCGATGTCCCTTATACGGGTCCGATACTGAAAATTAACGACGTAGAAAAGTTCCTTCAATCGACGGGTGAGAGTGCAGCCTGCCTTCAAGATGGGTTTGATTCAGTTTGCATAAAACTTGTCGGAGAGGGAGCACCTGATGGGTCAGGCGATAGCGATGCCCCGATTGTCCACGTTCATCCAACGAGTCTTGCTTATGTATTTTCTTATGAAGGTCAGCCCATCTTACAGGCGGAGAGGGCAATGGACACCACCCAGATTGTGCAGGAATTGGTAGATGCAGGAAAGATTCAGCTGCCACCCGATGGCGGCGTGTGGGGCAATGGTAACAATAATGCCAATGTTCCCAATGATTGGCTTATCCAGATATACTATCCGGACTCATTCAGAGGAATAAACCGTAGGCTCAGGATTACGAACATCAGGGTTATAGAAGGAACGAGAATAAGACGGGACAACCGAAGGGACCTTGAGATAGAGAACTTTACACGAACCGAGGGATTCGATGGCACCCGCGGTGTTCAATTTTCCATTGAAGCTGGAGTCTCACAGATAACGATTGAAGTAGAAGGATTAATCCCCGACCATACCGCAGAATTCTATATCAACGCAGATGCTGTGGAATCCGATCCGGGCAGTAATACCCTCCGATTGAGACGTCTATAGTTCGCTGAGAAAATATATGTATCTCCAGCAGATGCTAAACTTTGACGAAATGTTCAGGGTGATTTGAGGTGATACCTTGCACACCAGATGCCTTCATTTCGCGCATACGGGAGATATCGTCCACAGTCCAACACCAGAGTGCGATACCGCGCCGTTGGATTTCGTAAGCGAATTCCGCCGTAATCAGTTGGTGATTGACATTCAGCAGGTTGCTGCCGAGTTTTCCCAGTTGCTGGCACAACTGTACAGGAGAGGCGTGGTTGTTGTGATTCCCGATGAGCCACCCTGTTGGAATGCGAGGCTCTAATGAACGAACGGTCTGTAAAACAGCGGTATGGAAGGAGATGATAACGGTAAGATCTTGTGCATGGGTCTCGCGGATTCTTGCGACGACTGTCTCTGCTATCAAAGGGTCTTTAATTTCTAAAACAGCAATTGTCTGTTTCGCAATGCATTCCAGTGCCTCTACGAGCGTCGGCACCGGTTCACCAACAAATTCGGGAGCGAACCATCCCCCAGCATCGGCACGTTTAATTGTTTCTAAAGTGGTTTGGTTGACAGGTCCATGGTGGTTCGTCGTTCGATCCAAGGAGGTGTCGTGTATTACTACGACTTCGCCGTCGGCGGTCCCATGTAAATCAAGCTCAACCGCATCCACACCGATTTCGATTGCCTTCTCGAATGCCGCGAGCGTATTTTCCGGGGCACTTCCCGATGCCCCACGGTGTGCAATCCGAATCCAAGGATGCATATTTTATTATACCTTGCGGAGAAACGACGTGGTTTTGAACCCCTTACGCGCGTTTCTTAAATCCGCCCTCCATTCCATTACGGGCTACGGGTCCGATTTTAAGAAGGCCCCACAGCATAACCGAAAACCTGTCCGTAAGCGTAGCGGAACGCAGTCAAGCGGTCCATCAATTAAAAACCACTATCGCTCTGCTTAATCTTCTTCAAAAGAGTCGTCCGACTCATGCCGAGCAATTCCGCTGTTTTGCTATGGTTACCCGAAAATTCATTTAACACCAGTTCAATGAGTGATTTATCTAACAGCGCAACAACCTCCTCGTAAAGCCCTTGTCTTCCTTGCATGACAGCCTCTTTTGTAACGTCTTGCAAAACAGATTTGAGGGATACTTCCAGTTGTGAGGCACCGGTAGAATCTATCTGATGCCCCGTTCGGACTTCTGGCGGTAGGTCATCTGGAAGAATCACATCTGCACGACAGAGTGTCCCCGCGCTTCGGATGCAATTCTCCAACTCACGAACGTTGCCGGGCCACGGATAGTCTTGCAATAATTTCATCCCTTCTTCGGAGATACCCCAAATCGGTTTACCGAGTTCCTCTTGAGCGAGTCTCAGGAAATGTGTGACAAGTAGCGGAATGTCCTCTTGACGTTCCCGTAACGGTGGAAGGTGGAGCGCGATACGTTTGAAACGGTAGTAGAGATCCTCACGGAACTGCCCTCGCTTCACCATGGCACTGAGTTCCTGATTCGTGGCAGCGATGACACGGACATCCACTTTCAGCCGCCGAGTACCGCCTAACCGTTCAATTTCTTGTGTTTGCAAAGCGCGAAGCAGTTTCACCTGTAATGTCGGGGTCATATTGCCGACTTCATCGAGGAAAAGCGTGCCACCGTTAGCCAATTCAAACCGTCCGGGTTTTCCTTCCGTTTTCGCCCCTGTGAACGCTCCCGCTTCATAACCAAACAGCTCACTCTCTAAGAGTTCATCAGGAAGCGCTCCGCAATCAACAGGGATAAATGGTGCCTCCTTCCGGGGGCTACCTGTGTGGATCGCGCGTGCAACCAGATCCTTGCCGGTTCCTGTCTCGCCTTCAATCAGCACAGTCATCGTATTGCTCGCCATAATTCCGATGAGTTTGTAGATTTCGCGCATCTGGCTGCTCTTTCCAACCAATCGGTGTCCAATCTGTGCTGTTGGCGATTCGTCTGCTGTTTCCACAGGCAAAGTACTACGGACAGATTGTGTCCGGAAAGCACGTTCCAGGACACTCTTGACGATATCCAGATCGATCGGTTTTGGGACGAAATCGAACGCCTGCAAGCGCATTGCTTCTATGGTTGTTTCCACATCGTCATAAGCCGTAATGATAATTACAATTACCCATGGGTGGTGCTCCTTAATTTCGCCTAACGCCTCCAGGCCACTCATCCCCGGTAATTTCACATCGAGTAAGACGACATCCGGCTTGTCAGCTGCGATGCGGCGCAAACCTTCCTCGGAATTGTTTGCAGTGCTGGGGCGATAACCCTCGCTTTCTAAGAATTGCTCGAATGCCCAACAGATTTTTTCGTCGTCGTCAATTACCAGTACATTCTTCATTTTTTTACTTCTGTACTTCTTCTGCCGCCCTCTATTGATAACAAAAACTTTTTGCCATCGTCGCTCATCTCATTGGTGTTGGTTTCTTCCGTTTTTTTCTCTAATTTCCGCTTGAGAACCGGATAAGAATCCACGATCGGGATCTCGCCGAGGGATGTCAATGCCGGTTTTCGTCCTTCCGCGCTCTCAGTTGCTTCAGCGAATCGTTCATTTTTTTTAGCAACGTGTGCTGCGTCTCGCGCCTTGAAATCTGGGAGTACTCGCTCCGCAAACAGTTCCAGCGATTCAGCTATGTCCTCATGACGGTTCGCGCCAGCCTGCTGAATGAAGACAACTTGATCCACCCCAGCGTCTTCCATTATCTCTAAGTGTTCACGGACCTGATCTGGCGTGCCGATCCCTGCTCTACCTTCGACTGGATCCTGTGGTGTTTGCTTATATAACTGCCAAATATCCGTTTCTCCGGGTATTTGCGAGCCATTGTGATAGTAATGTGCGAGCGCAAATCGGAAGAAGCGCAAACCATCTAAACCGCGGGCGATGGCAGTCTCTTCGTCGTCATGGCACGAAAAACCTGACACCATAGCGATGTTCGGGTTCACCCGCTGCGTCAAGGGTTCACACTCTTTCTCGAAAATCTCATAATACTCTTCCACCCAGAATTTTGCTTCGTTTGCATCGACAAATGCAAAAGTTAACGCGCCAAGCCCATATCTGGCAGCGTATCGAAGGCTATCGCGGCTGGGGCAAGCCACCCACGGGGGTGGGTGTGGTGTCTGCAACGGTTTTGGGACGACATTGCGGGACGGCATCGAAAAATACTGTCCCTCATACCCTGCATAGGGCGATTGGCTCATCATTTTCGCCGTTTCGCGTGTGCATTCCGTCCACATCTCGCGCTTACATTTCGGATCGACGTTGAACCCACCGAGTTCTATATGCGAGGCGGATTCCCCCGTGCCCCACTCTACACGTCCATTTGAGACGAGGTCAAGCGTGGCGATGCGTTCGGCGACGCGCGCCGGATGATTGTAAGCCGGGGGCATCAGCACTATTCCGTGTCCTAATCGAATCTGTGTCGTCCGCTGGCTACACGCTGCGAGAAATACCTCTGGTGCCGAAGAGTGTGAATACTCCTCAAGGAAATGGTGTTCAACCTCCCAGATATAGTCGAACCCAAGTCTGTCAGCGAGTTCTACCTGTGCTAACGCATCTTGGAAGAGTTTATGTTCTGCTCCCTCGTGCCACGGGCGTGGAATCTGATGTTCATAAAACAGCCCAAATTTCATACTTTAATTATACCTTGCGGAGGAAGGACGGAGACCTGTCTTTGACGCGCCTTCCTCATATCCGCCTGCGCCGTTGTTGCAGGCTACGTTTTTTTGATTATACCTTGAGAATTCTTAATTATACCTTGCGGAGGAAGGACGGAGACCTGTCTTTGACGCGCCTTCCTCATATCCGCCTGCGCCGTTGTTGCAGGCTACGTTTTTCATTTTACCTTGAGGAACCTTTATTAGGCGAAAACCTCTTAACCGACTGCTGACAGCTGATGATTACGAGCGACGATCCTGAAGAAAATCCATAAAAACGCACAACCTAACAGGCTATGCTACAAGTACCCTGAAATCGCTTTATCTGTCCCTACATTGCGGTATCAAGTGTCCGCATCTCTTCGTCAGTCAATTGCCATGCGAAAACATCTAAATTCTCGCGTAAATGCGGCACCGAACCCGATTTCGGAATTGTGATGATATCTTGCTGGATTAACCACCGGAGTGCTACCTGTGCCGCAGTCTTTCCGTGATTTTCTCCGATGCCACGTAGGACTGCATCACCGGCAAGGTTTCCAACAGCAAGCGGACGGTGTGCCGTCATCACAATATCGCGCCCGTGGCAGTAGTCTCGCAATTCTGATCGGTTCCTGCGGACATGGTATTCCACCTGATTCGTGCAAATCGGGAGTTCGGAGACTTCACACGCCTCCTCGACCTGAGCGATGCTAAAATTGCTGATGCCGATGCTTTTGACGCTACCGGCTTCATGAAGTTTGTGGAAAGCCTCAAAGGTCTCGGCAACCGGAACAGAATCGCTGGGATGGTGAATCAATAACAGGTCGACGTAATCCATCTGCAAATCGCTCAGACATTCCTCAAATTGGGTAAAAACATCGGCATATCTGAGATGAGGGTGCCAAATTTTGGTGGTCAGAAAGATTTCCTCGCGATCAATACGGATATCGCGGAGTGCTTTCCCGATCTCGCGCTGGTTTTGGTACATCCATGCCGTATCGATATGTGTATAGCCCAATGCGACGGCTTCTTTGACGATGCGCTCACACTGACTCCCTTTTAGTTGCCAGGTTCCCAAACCCAATATCGGTATTTCATGTCCTGATGCAAGTGTAACATTTTTCATAATATCTCATGATAGACGATTTGGGAAAAAAAGTCAAGTCGTAAGAAGGAGTTCTCCTATAGGAGGGAACCCCGATTCCCGACACATCTCCGCAGGAGCGACCTCCAGCTCGCGACGTATCCGATAGAATCGACAGAAAACCGAAAACTGAGTGCATCTGAGGAGTCTACTAAGGGGGTATAAATATCTCGGCAGCGTTTCCCTATAGAGACGGTTTTTACCCCGAAAGACACCTCGTCAACACACATAGCACTCCGCTGGAGTGCATCTACGGACAATGTTGATTTCTATAGATATATCACGCCGCTGGCGTGAAGAAATCTTTATCTGTAAAGATACCTCTTTGCTCCAGCGGAGCAACATTGCTTCGCAGTGAGAATAGAAAAGACGGGAACCTTCTTGCACTCCAGCGGAGTGCTATGTAAGAAGCATTAGAAAACAGCGTGGCGAATTTAGTGTCAAAAGTTTTACACACTCGTCTACTAATTTCTCGATTAACCCCTTGACATCGTTATGGAAATATAGTAAATTCCATATCAACGGGGTGCCGTGAGTGGCTTTTGGAAAAAAAGCCAAAAAAAGTTGACAAACATATAGAGATGGTGTATACTATATAATAACACTCACGGTCGAGTGGTGGAATCGGTAGACACAACGGACTTAAAATCCGTCGCCAGTAAAATGGTGTGAGGGTTCAAGTCCCTCCTCGACCATGATTTAGGATAATGATTCTTGCCGCAGGGTAGAGCAGCCAGGTAGCTCGTCGGGCTCATAACCCGGAGGACGGGGGTTCAAATCCCTCCCCTGCAATTCTCTTGAACTTTTTTCCTCTACTTTCTCTCCTGAAATATTCCCTTGCGTGGATATTTCCCAGTTTACGTGTATTTGGTTGCACGCAGTGCCCCTACGCAAAGCCCCTATCACTTTTATAATTTTATTAGGACTTACGCAGGTTGCTCTTTTGTAGCATAACCTGTTAGGTTGTGCGCTGAGAACGTCTGTGTTTTTTAGAGTTCACCCTCTAACGGAGCGTCATATCGTCAAAATTGCGTAAGTCCTGAAGAATTAGACCACCTGATTTTTTTTATTGACTGTTTTTCGCAATTCTGTTATTTTTTTTTAAATTGGTTCTGATGTAGCAGGGTTAGGACAGTTTGCTGCCACTTGCGCATCATTATTTTAGTCAAAACCTTTTTTGGGTAACAGCAATGCAAGCAGTTGTGAATTTACCTGAAGGAAGCACTGCCCGATTGGGGAAAGGTCGAATATCTGCTTTGGCATTCTCCCCAGATGGGCACTATCTTGCTGTGGGTAGTAGTATAGGGCTTTGGTGGTATACCCTTCCCACTATGGACCCCATTGCACTATGGGACACAGAACGTGGAATGATTTCCGCTATTTCATTTTCCCCTAATGGACAATGGCTCGCTACCGGTGATGGGGATGGGATTCTCAAGATATGGGATGTTCAGAAGGGTGTCTGTGTTGCCAAGATGGTTCGGGAGGAGAAAGAAAAAGCCTATCATTCAATTTCTCAGATTGTTTTTTCACCTGATAGTCGCTTGCTGGCAGCGTCCAGCAAGCGAGACTATATTTTATATGTTTGGGATTGGCAAACGGGTATACAGGTTGCAAAATTCCATGAGGAAACGAATTTTAGATGGTTTGGTGGTTCCCGACGCCCCGTCGCGTTTTCTAGGGACGGTGGTCTATTGGCGTGTACAATGCCCGACCAAAATTTGCTACATCGTGCTGAACCAGATGGCAGCATCCGTACTCCTGCACACTCGACCAATTTTATTGCAGTATGGGATACGAAAACAGGTGAACGCCTCGTTTGCTTTATAGATTCTCTCAATTTTACAGAAAGTCTTGATTTCTCGCCATGCGGGCAGTTTCTTGCCGCTGGCGAGAAAAGTGGTACAATCCGAGTTTGGGCAGTTGACAATTGGCAACCGTACAAAACCATTTTTAACTATGGAGAGTGTCGGATGCAGGTTTCCTATTCGCTAGAGGGCACTCTGTATGCCGCGGCAACATCTAATAACACTGTCACTGTGTGGAATGTAGAACGTGAAAAAAAATGTTACACATGTTTTGAAGCAGATGGGATTATTGAATGTACACACTTTACAAACGGGAACCAATTAGTTTTCGCTACCGAACGAGAATTTAAAATATGGGAACTTAAAAATTCTCAACAGCGGACCTCCCTTCATTTACATACCGGCATTCCTGATTCGCTAGCATTTTCACAAGATGGAAAAACCCTTGTAGGTGGATATTGGAATCAGGGAATTATGCTATGGAAGGGCACGAATCCGTCAAAACATCCAATTCGTTTCAATCCGTTCAGGGGTAACTATTCTGTTTCTGTGTCACCTAGTGGAAAAATCTATGCGACCGGATACGACAGTAACACTGCCAAAGTGTGGGAAATTGGCAACACCGAGGCACCAATTGTTAATTTTGCTCTCCCTGAGAAAAAAAGACATATAACAAGTGCCACCTTTGCATCTACAAACAAATTGCTAGCATGTGGAGATAATAAGGGTATACTTTATATCTGGGATATGCTACAGGAGAAAAAGCCATACAACTTAACTGCTCATGTTAATGCAATTCGTTCAGTAATGTTTAGCCCAGACGAAAAACAACTTGTGAGTGTCACAAGTCACGGACCTATGGCAATACTATGGGATGTTTCCTGTAGAGAAAAGATCCCTGAGTTTCCTGGACATGGGATTCATGCTATAGCATTTTCGCCCTATAGTGATGTGATCGCTGGTGGTCGGAGAAAAGAAATCCTATTATGGGATGTCAAACAGCGTGAAATTCTTATGGTCCTACCCCATGCTCAACAGAGTTGGTGGCCATTTGCGTTAACTTTTTCGCCGTGTGGCCGATATCTGGTATCGGGTGAGTGGTGGCAACGCGGTGCGAATATAAAAAAAGTAGCGATTCGCTTGTGGTCGGTTGCAAATGGCGAAAATATTGCCACATTTCGAGGCCACCCTACCGACGTTCAATCACTGGCATTTTCACCTGATGGCACACTTTTGGCGAGTGGAAGTTATGATGGCACCATCCTGCTATAGGATATGACACCTTATCTATAACATGTGCCGTATAGTTCCCGATCAGATTTTCTCCCATTGGTCCAACAAGAAACGAGCACATTATTATCTGTTATTTTTTTTCGTAATTCTGTCCTCAGGGCTGCTGAAGTCACGACATCTCGGACATCCATCCCTTCATTCACCAGATGAATGCTGCCACGCGCTCGTTGCCAAGAATTTGCTCAAACATCCGCTCAAACCAACGCTGATTGATATCCCTTACCTGCCAACCTTCGCCTTTGATTGGGGGGCTAATCACGTCTGGTTGCATAAACCGATTCTCGGGTTGTGGCAGATTGCTGGATCTTATTGGATGTTCGGGGTTAACACGTGGGCACTACGGTTTCCATCAGTAATTTTAAGTACCCTCGCGGTATGGTTGACATATCTCATCGGCAAAGAACTTCTGAGCCGGCCAGCGGGTTTCACCGCTGCCACGATTCAGGCATTCTCTCCATTTTTGATGCGGTTAATACACGGCTATCAATTCAGCGATACCGTTGATGTGTCACTGCTATTTTGGACAGAATTCGCAATCTATTTTTTGGTGCGGGCATTGCGGACAGAAAAATGGTGGGATGTCGGTCTTGCAGGATTTGGTCAAGGATGTGCCTTTCTCAGTAAATCGTATCTCGCCTTAATTGTAACAGGTTTAATTGTAACAGCGTGGGTGGCACCTGCTCTTGGAATGGAAAAACGCGCAGATACCCACATTCGCGGGCGGCACATACTGGGGCTGACAAGTGTTTTTTTGCTAACGATACTACCGTGGACACTTTGGACAGCGATTCAATTCCCTGTTGAATTCCAGCACGAACATTTGTATATATGGTTTCATTTGACAACAGACATTGAGAATTGGGGAAGCCCGTGGTACAAGGTTATCTTGGTTTATGGACCCGTATTGTATGGTATTTTTTATTTCCCGATGAGCATAGTAGTGCTTGTCCTAATATGGAAGTTGTTTTCGGAGGAGAACATTGGGTTGACGCTCACGTATGCCTGGGGCTTTGGCGTGCTCATTCCCCACCTTTTGGCGGCAACGAAAACCCCCTCAGCAACGCTCATCGGTATGCCAGCTTTTTTGCTGCTCTTTGGTGAGGGAGTACATAGATGCTTGTCGTGGATGCAAAAACGCAAAAGGTTCGCTTTCCGAATTGGTATAATTATTATAATCGTAAGTCTGCTTGCCCTCGGGGTTCACATAATAATTGGAGCGTGGCAGGTTACGTCGCGTAACAGAAATACACGAACATTGGCAGAGACGGCGAGTTATGCTGAGACGCAGCTGCCTCAAAATGCCGTTCTGCTTGTGGAACTTGATGCCGACAAACTCCGGAATACGGATGATCATTTGCGGCTTATGTTTCTTATGTCGAAAACAGCACATCCACTTAGCAATCCAGATGAGTGGGAAGAAAAAGCATCACAGGTACGTAAAGCTGGTGGGATTCCGTATCTTGTGTCATTCCGCGAGTGGCCCCTCCCAGTTGTGTTTACCAGCCTAACCGATAAACGGATTATTTATTCCCATGAAGTTCCATGATGCAATTGTCGCAGGTATTACGCATATTTTACAAAATAGGCTCCGAGCCGTGCTATCTATCTTGGGCATCTTGAACTGTTGGCAGTGAAGATTGTACCTGTTGTTTCAAAGTGGCCGGTGGTGTTATCTATGCCATGGATACTGATTTCGGTGTTCTTTTCCTTGGTAATAGGTGTGGGTTTCGGGCTCTATCCTGCAATGCGCGCGGCTCAGCTTTCACCTATTGATGCACTCAGAACGGATAGATAACGGGAAGAATTGTGCTACCATCTTTGAGGGTTTAGGAACAGGACTATTTAGTTTTCGGTTCCGATCTTGGTTTTCGTTTACAGATGTTAAGGTTTTCGCGCAATATCGCGAGCACAGCTCGCTCCTACAGCGGAAAAACGTTCACGCATATAAAGTAAATATGTAAAACTAAATGACCCTGGGTTTAGGAAGAAAAACATTTGACTTTTTTTTTAATATATGTTATACTTAATGTAGATTTTGGGGCAGAATTTACAAGCCCATTCAGACATGTGCCGGTGTAGCTCAGTGGTTTAGAGCACACGACTCATAATCGTGCTGTCCGGAGTTCGACTCTCCGCCCCGGCATTGCCTTTTTGGCGCAACTTGCGACCCCAGTTAATATTCAAACGGCAAAACTTGCTGTCAAAAATAGGCATATTTCATGAAAGCCGACTTTGTGCGTCAGATGCACCGCTTCATTTTGCGGCACGCGATGATCAAGAATGGCGAAACAGTGCTTGTTGCAGTCTCAGGTGGTGCGGATTCTCTCGCACTCCTATACGGTTTGCATGCCTTACGCTCGCAACTCAACTGCCAACTTCATGTCGCCCACCTTAATCACTGCCTCCGTCCGGACGCTGATGCGGATGCGGACTTTGTCCAGCAGCACGCAGCGCATTTGGAATTGTCTTGCACCATTCAACGTACTGATGTACCCTGTTTGGTAAAGCAATGGAAACTCTCTGTGGAGGCAGCGGCTCGAAGGGCGCGGTATCAATTTTTCGAGGAGATCTGCGCGCAAATTGGGGCTACCAAGGTAGCCTTAGGACACCATCGGGACGATACCGCCGAGACGGTTTTGATGAACCTCTTTCGAGGAAGCGGATCCACTGGGCTGAAAGGGATTGCGCCTGTCAGAGATTTCAGATTTTCTGGCGCAGCTTGCAAGCCAAAACTTGCTGTCAAAAGTATTCGACCGCTCTCGGAATTTACGCGACAACAGATTGATACGTTTCTTGCGTCCACAGGGTTAGTGCCACGACAGGATTCAACCAACACGGATACCCGCTATTTCCGCAATCGTATCCGCCATGAGTTGATACCGAGGCTTGAAAGCGACTATAATCCGAATGTCAAAGTCGGATTAAGTCGGACTGCTGATGTATTAGGTGCCGAATCGGAATACTTGGACACGGTTGCGCGAGAGGTGCTTGAAATCTGTCGGGTCCGAGATCCGGATAGGGTTAAGGCACTCGCAACGGCGGAGAGTGTCGTGTTGGACAGAGCGAAGTTCCGACAGTTTCACATCGCAGTGCAGAGACGAGTGCTACGGCTGGGTTTCTTTGAAATGTTAGAAGATATGGGCGATCTCTATTTTGAGCATTGTGACGCGATGCTAAGCCTTGTCGAGGGGAATACCCCCAACGCCGTATTAGCACTGCCGAACGGCTTGCGATTCCGACGTGTATATCAGTACCTCCTCTTTGAAGTGAACACAAGTTCCAGATCGCCGCTTCCGGTTCAGACTGAGAGTTTTACTTATCCGTTGGCTGTTCCCGGTAATACGTTTATCGCTGCCTTAAATACGGAAATTACCGCTGAATTGGGCGATATTTCGTCTGGCGAGACGCTTACGTTACCAGATGGAAGGTTTGAAGCAATTTTTGATTATGAAAAGGTAAGCGGAGCGTTCGCAGATCCCCCTTCAGAAGCATTTCCGCTTACAGTGCGCAATCGACGGCAAGGCGACCGGTTTCAGCCCTATGGTATGCGGGGAACGAAAAAGATTAAGGACTTTTTGATAGATGCCAAGGTGCCTCGCTACGAGCGCGATCGCATTCCGATGCTTGTTCGTGGCGATGAGATACTCTGGATCGTTGGTTATACCACCAGTGATCCGTTCAAGATTCATCCCGGCACGCGGCAATATCTTTATCTACGTTATGTCAGTGACAAAACCTTTTCCTGAATCCGTTCTTATCTCTGAATCTTGTCTTCAGAATCGCATTCGTGAACTCGGCACGCAAATATTCACTGACTATGAGAACCGAGAGTTGGTCCTACTGGGTGTCCTTAGGGGCAGCGTCCTCTTTTTTGCGGATCTTGCCCGTGTTATCTTTAAGGCGCAGCATGAAAGCCAAACGAGAGAAGTCACACTCCGTTTTGAGTTCGTGCAACTCGTGAGTTACCACGATAGTACGCAGCCTTCGACAGTACAGCTCATCCGTGGCGGTAGTGATTATCTCGAACAGCGGCATGTCCTCATTGTGGAAGATATTGTTGATACCGGACGTACTTTAAATTTTCTCTGTGAACACCTTCAGACGTTGAACCCGAAAACCGTTAAAGTCTGTACACTACTTGATAAACCTTCTCAGCGCCAAGTGTCTGTTGCTGTTGATTATATCGGTTTTGAAATTCCAGATACTTTCGTTGTTGGATATGGGCTTGACTATGCACAGCAGTATCGGAATTTACCCTACGTTGCTGTTTTGGAGTCAATTTAAGTGCTTTCAGCCCAGAATCAGGGCTGTAAGGGCTGTACAAGTGAAAAATTCAGTACAAAACGTATTTTTCGTTTTTTCTTGACAATAAATTACACATTTAGTAAGATACTTGAAGTTATATCTTGAAAGGAGATTCATAATGCGTAAATTTGTTTCGTTTGGCCTCTGTGGCGTTTTGATTGTAGGATTTATCCTTCTGACACAAGCTCAAATGTCGGACAAAGTGCAACTGGGGCGCGAACTTTTCCACGATCCAACTTTTAAGGGAACGATTAAACCAGGTAATAAATCAGGCAACGCAACTGGGCTTTCCTGCGCAAGCTGCCATGCAGATTTCGATGACACCGCAAATCCAGACGGTCTGATTCGAGCAGGGCACAGTATTGTGGGTGTCCCGCACCGTGGAGAAGCAAAAGGCGGGATGATCACAGGCGCGAATTTCGCACGCGCGGCTGGCGGCGGTGGCTTCTGTTATGAGCATTTCTTACAGCGGATTCCAGGCGATAAAGTTAATCCCACTGCAATTCCAGCAGAGCATGCCGAAGCACTCATGGCTTATTTTGAAGCTATCTCTGGGGACAACATGGGTCCTGAGTTTAAAATTGCGATGTTAGATGACGATGCCAAAAAAGCTGCGGGTGAGAAAATCGGTGCTATGAGTGGTGATTCAAGCAACGGATGGGGACTTTTCGGACGCGCCTGCGTTACCTGCCACCCGGGACCTTCTAAAGCTGGCATCGGTCCGCAACTCGTCCGCTCCAGAGCACCTCGCGATATTGATGCAACAATGGTGCGTTGGGCTACCAAAATTCGCGGCGGTGGGTCTCTTATGCCGTTCTATGCCCCTGACATCCTTAGTGACCAGGACATCGCTGATATTCTCGCATTCCTGCGTCAGGAAATAGAAAGCACAAAGTAATAAACAATCTGTGGCTGGAATACCCGTTCCAGCCACAGATTCTATTTTTGGATCTGTTTGATTTTTTGTAACCAACTCTCTTCGCTACTCGTTTTTTCAAACAAAATAGTAGTCGTATTAGTCCCAAAACGTATAAGCGTTTTGGCCGATCTAAATATGAAGAGAGGTTGGTGTCATGAGAGGATCTCGATTCCTTACAATATATTTTTACATTCTCCTTATAGGTTTCGTATTAAGTTTCGCGAGTTGTGGTGGGAGCAACCTAAACAACCCTGTATCAGAAGGGGATGCAACCGCTGACGGTAGTGAAAGTACCGACGATGTCGTTGAACTTGCACAAAACCTAAACGCTGAGGAGACGACCGAGCAGTTTGCCGATCTTGACGTAAAAGTCACCGTTACGAAGAAAACGGTGGAACCCGGTGAAGAGGTAGAACTGGCTGCTTCCGTCAAGGGGGTTAGAGGTACCAGTGTCACGTTGAACTGGCTGAATATTACAAAGCATGGGAAACTTTCCACCTCCAACGAAAATCCAATTACTTGGACTGCTCCCCAAACATTAAACGGAGAGAACGTCCAAGTTGAAGTCATTCAACTTATTGTGACTGTGATTAGTGAGGTTGTTTCAGTCGGTGCCTCTGGAATTGATACTGATACCCAAATTTTTTCGGAAACGAAAACGGTTTTACTAACCGTTAGAGATTAGTCCGTAGAAGCAAAGCCTGTCCTAACGAGCGATAATGGTATTCGATTCGTTTGGCATCCCGACAGAGTTTGTCTTCGCTTCACATTGTCTTAGGGTATCAAATGAAGAGAAAATTGATTCGCATTTTTATAGTTGTTATATCTGTGGTGACACTCTTTGGGGGGGAACTAAACGCTCGTGGGCACCAACATCTGGTCCAAAAAGGCGATACGTTGTGGGGGCTTTCTCGGAAATACAAAGTACCTCTCAAATCGATTATCCAAGCTAACAGTATTCAGCCAACGAAACGGTTACAGATCGGAGAAAAACTCTTAATTCCTGGAGCCCCCGTTGAGGGAATTTGGTATCGGGTTCAAGCCGGGGATACATTGTCTGGTATTGCGAGTCGCCATAACGTTGACTGGCAAGACCTTCAGCGAATTAATGGTATCTCTGCGCCTCGCACCCTCCAGATTGGCGCAAGAATTCGTATCCAACGAGATGACAGTCTCAGTTTTGGAAATCCGCTTCGGGTCCCTTTAGTTGTAACCTCAAAGTATGGTTATCGGCCTCACCCTGTGACTCGCCGCTATCAGCGCCATGAAGGTATAGATTTCCGCGCCTCCACGGGTACCCGCGTTTATGCTTCACGAGCAGGTCGGGTTATCTTTGCTGGACGGAGAGGTGGTTACGGTAAAATCGTAGGTATCGAACACGAGGGCGATTTTACGACGTGGTATGGACACTTGTCACGTATTAGAGTGAGAGTTGGGCAAACTGTCTCAAAAGGAAGGGTAATTGGGCTTTCCGGGAACACTGGTATTTCAACAGGACCCCATTTACATTTTGAAATTAAGTACAAAGGCAGGAGTGAAAATCCAACGAATCACATTATCATACCATAAACGGGGTTTGCTACTCGTAGCAATTGTTTTTCTTTTATTAGCGTATTTTCTCGGTCAAGAAAGCACATTATCAGACCCTCTTAACCTGAGACCCGAAGTCGGCACGCGTGGACTTGGGTTGAGCGGTGCATTTATTAGCAGCGCAGACGACGCAACAAGTCCCCTCTGGAATCCTGCCGGACTTGCAACGTTGCAGCGTGGAAACTTGATCTACGACCTATCTCAAGGCGCTGTCTCCATCGCTTATCCTATCAAATACATTGGCACATTTGGTGTAAATTTCCTTGATTTAAATCGCAGCGATCGATTTCTCGTAGAACATACCGCGAACCCGATTGGCAGTTTTGAACTCGGCAATAACCAAGCACTTTTCTCTTATGCAAGGAGGTTCGGAACTTTTCAACTGGGTGCCAGCACTGGGTATAGTCGGGCACCTTATTACGGTAGCCTCTGGGCACAAAATTATGATGTTGGTGTGCTCACAGAACTTAACCCTTACCTTGCTGTAGGGATGCGGTTACGTGATATTGCTGGTGTCACCATTCGACACAGAGATGGTCAGGTATTACAAACCTTCGATCAGCAGCTTGCCCTCGGCGCAGTCCTAACGCCTCACCCCATTATCCGATGGCATAACCGACTCGATGTTATACATCCCTGTTTTAGTACAAGCGTAGAAATCGGAAATAGAACGATCGCTGCTCGCGTCGGATCAATGTTTACCTTTGGCACCGGAACCCCTTCCCAATCTTGGAGTATAGGGTTTTCACTTAACCAATTAGGAAAGCAGTTCCATTATACATATTTGAACCAAGATGATTTCAAGCATAAACATCTCGCTTCAATAGGCATGTCTTTTGGCGGAACACAACTTATTTCACGGAAACCTCAAGCCAGTGACACTATCACGACGCAATTAACAGAAACGAAATCAGGAACTCAGAAGCGACAATCAAAACCCAAAAATTCAGAATACAAGGCTGCCCAAATCGCGCGGGAATACGACATTGATGTAGCAGTCATGCTTGCTATTATTCATACTGAATCCAACTTTAACCCACTCGCCGTGTCGAAAAACGGAGCAGCAGGCTTAATGCAGATGATGCCTGATGCCGCACGAGACCTTGGACTCAAGGTGCCGCCGTACAAAAATAGAAGGAAACCGAAACTTGATCCGAATGTAGATCAACGATTTGACCCGAACAAAAACTTGCACGCTGGTTTAACTTATTTCAAGATGCTTTATGAAAAACATTTGAACAATTTGACTTTGGCACTCGGAGCGTACAACGTCGGTCCCGGTAAGGTGAGAATACGCGGTCCCCTTATTAGCAGAGGTAAAAATTATGCGAAGAAGGTGATTAACCGTTCCCAATATTACCGTGATAATGCGGCACAAATGGAGATTGATCTTAAGCGGTTGGAAAGAATCCTTAATAATTGAAGAAGGCACACAAAGCGCCTCAGCTGCAGGGAGATAACATGGATAAAATTAGATTGGCAATCGTTGGATGTGGCGGTATGGGACACCGACACATGTACGGGTTAGCAGAACTTCATCGGGCAGGATGGACACGGTTTAACCTTGTCGGTGCTTGTGACCCTGTCCTCGCTAATGCTGAGTCACTCGCTGCACAAGCAGAAGAACGTTTTGGTCAGAAACCTGCTGTTGTTGGGAGTCTGGAAGAACTTGCTGAAGTCGGCGTGGATGCTGTAGATGTGACGACTACGCCACCGTATCATCACACCGTCGCCGTTGAAACCCTTGAGCGCGGCTGGCACACTATGGTCGAAAAGCCGATGGGATTGACCGTCCGAGCGTGCAATCTCATTCGTCGTGCCGCAGATGCATCTGATGCAATCCTCAGTGTCGCAGAAAACTATCGGCGCGATCCGATCAATCGACTTGCGAAGGCACTCCTGAATGCGGAAGTCATCGGCACACCGCGTTTTCTTATCCACCATGCAATCGGTGGCACAAACCGTATGACTATCTCCGTCTGGCGACACCAGAAAGATCAAAGTGGTGTCCTGCTTGATGTCGGCGTTCACTATGCTGACATGATGGAGTATCTACTCGGTGAAATTGACACTGTCTATGCGCAAACACGTCTTCATGAACCTATCCGACATAATCCTGCCGCAGTGACCGGTGAATCTGGCTCTAATCCCGGTGGTGTCTATACAAAATGGCAGCGCAAAATGCCTGCTGAGTTTGAGGCAACCGCGGAGGATGCCGCTTATGCAACGCTTACTTTCAAGAACGGTGTCGTCGGGCAATATATTGAGGAGCATGCCGCATGGGGACAAGGCAGCTGGCTCCGCCAAATTCACGGATCCCGAGGCTCTATGACACTCCCCGGCGATCGGAGCGGCAGACTTATCACCCTCAATATTGACGGACAGGAAACGATTAACGATGAGCGACTCTTGGATCTCGTTCCAGACTTTCACTTAGATGCTGTCACAGCAGACCTTTTCGGCGGCGACCGATTGTGGAACTACACGTTTACGCAAGGTGACGCGAAGAATATTGCCATTGAATACGGTGAATTTGCTGAAGCCATTGCTGGCAATAGGACAGTTGAAGTCGATGCCTACCAAGGCACACGCTCCGTCGCTGTTTCTTACGCAATTCTTGAGTCCGGTGCAACGGGGCAGATCGTTCAAATGAACCAGATGCTGGATGAGTCAATTAATACATACCAGCGCGAAATTGACGAAGGGTTAGGCATCTAACCGTCTCGCAGTTGCGCGTTAGAGGACAATCGCCACAATGACGAGTAAGCAGGAATTCGGCATCGGTTTGATTGGGTTGGGTATCGGACAGCAGCACCTACTCGGTTATCAACGCCAAGGCTTACACATTGCCGCAATCTGTGACAAAGATACAGAACGCCTTAACGAGGTTGGAGAACGGTTTCAAATCGATAAGCGATATACTCGTATCACTGACCTAATTGCCGATGCTGATGTTGATGTGGTTGACATGGCGGTACAGCCGTGGATCCGTTCCCCTATTGTCAAAGCCGCTGCCGAGGCTGGCAAGCATATTCTCTGCCAAAAACCGTTCTCAATGTCGATGCAACAAGCCGTTGAAATGGTGGAGATCTGTGAGCAACACAACGTCCAGCTCATGATAAACCAGAACTCCTACTTTGTGCCCGGTTTCCTCGCTATCGAACCTTACATCAATGCTGAGCACCTTGGCGAAATCTACCATGTCTCAATAACCTGCAACGGGTTCTACACCGAGTTCCCCGAACGCCATCTGATTCCAGCGATGCAAGTGCATCACATTGGACTTGTCTATAAGTGGTTCGGCGAATATGAGAGCGTTTACTGCCAAGCGCACGGACATAACCGCTCTATTGAGGACGGAGAAACCGTTTCCGTCGCGCTTTTCAAGAGTCGAAACGGCATACAGGGCTTGCTTTCGTGCAACTGGGCGTTCCTCGCCAATCCTGGGCGCAATTTACAACACCCACACGAGGAAATCCGCATTCAAGGCACCAAAGGGGCGATTTACGGTAATAGTGGTGACATGACTGTTCACCTCACAGAGCCGGAGACTCGCGAAATTAAACCGTCGATAGAGGGGACATGGTTTCCAGATGCCTTTGGCAACGTTATGGCTCACTTTTTTGAGTGCCTACGTACTGGAAAGAAACCTATCACTCATGGACGCGGCAATCTGCACGTCGTCCAGACGGTTTTCGCCATGCACCAGTCCGCGAGTTCAGGGGAGGTCGTCCTGCTTGACGATATTTCGCTGGATGGTGACTACGATCTGAGTCCCCACCCTGTCCACAGCGCAGATGATACGGCGATCTTGCAGTAACACCACCGCAGGCGCACCGCGCTGTTTGGTAAAATTTGAAATTTACCCACTTTCGCCAGTTCGTCCAAAAGGTTACCCTATCTACCAATCCCCTCTCCGATCAGGCCAGAGATGCGCTTTGACTGCCTCTTCATTGAGTTCAGTTCCCCATCCCGGACGCGTCGGAATTTTCATGTAGCCATCCACGATGTCTGGAACGTGCGTTGTCAAGTCGTCTTTCCACGGGACATCATCAATGTCTATCTCCATGATTCGCACATTGGGCAGCACGGCACAGAGACTTGCGCTCATGTGGGTAGCAAGGTGGCTGTAGTAGTTGTGCGGCGCGACGTTGAGTTGGAACACATTTGCCAAGTCACCAATCTTCTTTGATGGCGAGAATCCGTTCCACGGCACATCTATCATGAACACATCCGCGGCGCGATATTCAAAATAAGGGAGGTATTCGCGCATGTAATAGAGGTTTTCGCCGGTACATATCTTCGTCGTCGTAGAATCCTTGATTTGCCGGAGAGCCTCATGGTCGTACATATCAATCTCCAACCACAGCATGTCGAATTGCTCAAGTACTTTGGCGATACGCATGCACGCTTCCGGTTTGAAGTTGAAGTTCAAATCGAGATTGATACCGACATCGGGACCAACTGCCTCTCTGAAAGTGCCGATTAAGGTTTCAATGTGCCGTAGAACTTGAGACGTTACATTCCCGTCGGTCGTGCCAGGTCCACCGCCGAAGCCTCCGAAATGGACAGATGCGGAGTCACCGGGGAAAATGACGTTGGTTTTGAGCGCAGTGAAGCCTCTTTCGACGACTTCACGACCTAATGCGGCGATGTCATCCATACTTTTTAAGGGCGGCACACCAATAAGTTCATAGTTGCGTGCCCGGGAAGAACCACAGTGTGACCAGTAGACGCGTACGTCATCACGTGTCGGTCCACCGAACAACTCAACAACCGAGATTCCCAACGCTTTCGCCTTAATATCTACCAGCGCACATTCGATGCCTGCGATCGCTTTCGCGGCGATACCCCCAGGGCTTTGCCGAGAGCCGCGAATCATGTCCCAAAACCGCATCTCATAAGGGCGTGGATCTCGTCCAATCAGCAGTGGGGTAAAGTCCTTGATAGTTCCTACCACGCCGTTAGGATTCCTGCCGTCGCTACACTCGCCGTAGCCAGTGACACCTTCATCGGTTTCGACCTTCACAAAAGTCCACGGACGCCAGCCAGCGTCCACAATAAAAGTTTCAATATTTGTAATTTTCATAGCAATCCTTAATTTATGTTCTGGTTTTACAGTTTGACCACTTCTTTACGTCGATCTGATTCAAGGAGCGCATCACAGACGCGCACTGTGTTTACTGCCACTTCAGACCACTTTTCCTCAAGGTTCCCAGATTGCACGATATGAGAGAACCGCTCAATCATTGTGACCTCTTGGATGCTGCCTTCGATAGTGTTCTGCTCGTTTCCGTCCGACCCATGAACCCAAAACCGAGCGGAGTCCTCAGATGTAGGGACGGTGAAATCATCACAAACGATTGACGCACGCGTGCCAGCAACCTCAAACCACTTTCGAAGTCCTGTATCAAACCCGCAATCTAAGGTAGCGATGCGTTCATCGCTGAACCAGAGGATACCCGCAAGGTTAAAATCCACTCCGACTTTGTAACGTGCCGTCGCGAAAACCTGTGTCGGCATCTCCTCAAATGCCCAGAGAATCGCGCGGATACAGTAGTAGCCTAAATCTCCGAGACTTCCACCTGCGAACTCCTTCATTGCGCGGATATTCCCAACAGGAATTGTGTCCCAATTGAAAGTAAACGCCGCTGTCACGCGTCGGAGCTGTCCGAGGGTGTCGTCCATTAACTTCTGCTTCATCGCCGCGGTGCGTTCATGGTGAACCCACATGACACCGTCCATGAGTTGCACACCATTTTGGCGGCAGGCATCTGCCATTGCGATAGCCTCGTCAGCGTTTGCAGCGAGTGGTTTCTCACAGAGGACGTGTTTGCCGTGTTCGGCTGCTTTGATTGTCCATTCGGCGTGAAGTGTGGGCGGTAAGGGAATGTAGATGGCATCGAGTGCGTCATCAGCGAGGAGTGCGTCGTAGGTGCCGTAAGTCGTAGAGACATTATGCTCTTGTCCCCACGCAACGGCACGTTCTTCGGTCCGACTCGCGACCGCTATTAAGTCAGCATTCTGAGCGAGATGGATCGCATGGGCGACCTTTGTTGCGATATTTGCTGTGCTGAGAATTCCCCAGCGGACCGGTGATTTTGCTTCAGTTGTCATGTTGTTCCATCTGATATGAAGTTGTCTGTTTTGACGTTTGAGATTCTCTATAGACATATCACCCCTACAGGGTGAGGAAAGTGCCTGAAAACCTTGTTGAAATGTCCAAAATTTATTAATAGCAGCTTGGGGTATAATATACCCGATAACAGAAAATTGGTCAAGTGCATGGCAATTGGGGTCATTTAGTTTTAAGAAGTTATCGGATTTCGCGCCTTTTTTGACGAATCCGGAGCGGTTAGGAATGCAGATCGCATTTGGGCGAGTACGCCGCAAAACCGCTCCTACCGGGTACGGGGTGAAAACTGGACCGAAAAATGGAAAACTGAATATTCCTACATGGCAATTGGGAATCACGGCGATTTTGTCTTGAATTTCAGCGCGAAAATGATATAATAAGGACATTAAAATAATAAGCACTTTGCGCGCTGTCAGTAGGCTAAAGCATATATTTCGTATGCCATCAAGGAATTTTATGAATACTAAAAAATTCACACTATTCGCATTTCTATTCGCGATTGTTGTACTAATTGTCGGATTTTCCGCGTGCGATCGAGTTTCCCAGATTGTCCAACCTAACACACCTCAGATGACGGAAACCAGCGAAGATATTTCCATCGGTGTCGTCTTACCTTTGACAGGTCGGCTCACTGACACGTTTGGCATCCCAATATCGCAAGGCTTTGAATTGGCACTCAGTGAGATTAACGCTACACACCTCAAATTCATCATTGAAGACGATCAGAGCACTATAGATGGAGCAGTCGAAGCCTTTAATAAGCTGATTCACCAAGACAAGGTGTCTGTTATCCTCGGACCTGCCACCTCAAGTCAGACAGGGGAGGCTTTTCAAGTCGCGCAAGAAAACAAGGTCGTAGCACTGGGTCCAACTTCCGCCGCTCGCGGTCTCAGCGCGATTGGTGATTTCGTCTTTCGTATTTCACTTACCACAGATGTACTTATCCCGATTGGCATCGAAGTGACACATGCGAAACTTGGCTATCAGCGCGTCGCTACGATATACGATGAAATCGATCTCTTCTCCACAGATGGAAATGAGGCGTTACGGGAAGCACTCGCCGCCAACGGTGTCGAGGTGCTGACGACTGAAATTTTCCAAGGGGGCGATAATGTTTCCGCACAACTAACCCGGATACAGGCGTTAAATCCTGATGCTGTCTTTGTCTCCGCTTTACCAACAGACAGACCGAATATATTGACGCAAAGACACCAACTCGGTCTATCTGTTCCGTTTTTTGTACGCACTTTGACAGGTGTTGATATAAAAGCCCTGGGTGCCCCCGCTGAGGGAGCGATTAGTTTTGTCGGGTGGTCCAGTATGGGGGATGCACCGGGAAATCAGGCTTTTGTGCAAAATTATAGTGCTGAATATGGTACGGAGCCGAACCACTACGCCGCATCGGCTTATGCTACCGTCTATATTCTGGCAGAAGCACTCGCGAATGCTCAATCAGCCGATTCTACCGCAATTCGAGATGCTCTGGCAAATATCAAAGATTTCGACACAATTTTCGGTAAGTTTTCGTTTGATGCCAATGGAGACGCTGTTTATGAACCGAAGGTCCTGATTGTCAATAACGGTGAGTTTGAACTCTTTGAGTAATCCGCTGTTGAGTGACACCCGCAGATCGTAGGTATCTTGCATACTACTTTTTAATTAACAAAAATCGTGCAAAATCCATTAGACCAATTTTATACGAAATCAGAGGTAGCGAGAGCATGTTGGGAGCATTTCACGGACACGCTTTCAACCCTAAACCGAAGTCTCAGCGACCTCTTTTTCATAGAACCTGCTGCTGGCACTGGTGCGTTTTACAAACTCTTACCGTCGGAAAAGCGGTTAGGCATAGATCTCGTGCCAAAATGTAGCGATGTGAAGTCCCAAGACTTTTTTAAAATCACCGATTCCCCGTTCACACCCAGTGATACCGCCATTATCGGTAATCCACCCTTTGGCAAGCGCGGAAAATTAGCGATAGATTTCTTTAACCATGCCGCTTATTTGGCAGATATTACCGCGTTTATTGTGCCTGTCAATTTCCGAAAATTTGGCACTCACAAGCAACTTGATACCAGTATGCGGTTTATCAGTAAATTGCCTCTTCCAAGAGATGCGTTCCATCTCGAAACTGGCAAATCCTATTCAGTAAATACGGAGTTCCAGATATGGACCCGTTTGGTGAGCGCACACCCAGACATGCGACAATCTGAACCTTTACCGATTCGACATCGTGATTTTCAGATGTGGCAGTATAACAACACGTCTGACGCTTTGAAAGTCTTTCAAAACCCCTTCGATTTTGCTGTGCCGTGTCAGGGATGGCAGGATTATTCTCGTAGAGAGACAGATGAAAAGCGGTGTGAGCGGAATAAACAGTGGATACTTTTAAAAGCGAACGACTTTAACGTCTTATCACGGTTGATACATATTGATTATGAGCATCTGGCGCAGGAGTGTGCTACGGCTGTTCCGGGTTTTCGGAAGGGTGACCTTGTGAAGGCGTACGCAGATAACTATGAGAAATAGGATTTACTTCGGGGATAACCCCCAAATTCTACGCGAGTTCCCAAATCAATCCGTAGATCTCGTCTATATAAACCCGTCTTCTTTCGGGAAATTCATCTTTTTTCAAATAGACGCTAAAACGACGACTTTATCTGCCCCCAAGTTATCGTCAATTTATCTTCTGGTTCGATAGCACTCGCATTTAAGTTTGGAATATCGGGACCTGTGATGCGGACGTTATCGTAATCCACAATTCTGTCCTGATTCCCCAGTGCTACCGTTCCACTTTTGTACTGATTATCCTTTGCTTCAATCATCATCTCCCCGTCATAGAAGACCTTGATGGTGCTACCTGAAAAGCTCAATTTGACCGTATACCATTTATCCACCTCTGGTTTATATGGAGCTTCACCGTGGTTTTGCAGACCGGTATTAATGTCCCAGCCCGGATTGCTAAACAGATTCATTTTTGCCGATCCCGGATATAGCCAGACCACATAATGTGAGCCTGTCTCAAGGTCAACGCGCCCACGGACGCCACCTGGGAAGTTGGCGACCTCTTTGTGCCGCAAATCAACCTCTACGTCATAGTCTGTCCATTTGTTTGGGGCACCAATGTCTAATCCTTCGCCAGTAAAATTGAACTGGGAGATTGCCTCGCTCCACACGAGACCCTTTGGATCAAAAGTGACGAAAGTGTTCCCTTTCTCTATACCCCAGAAGGACTTGCTCTCTTCATTCTGTGGGGAGCGTTCCCAGCCTTCTGTATCGCCATCATCAAAGTCATCGAGGATTTCTCCGCCAAAGCTAAGAGGAGCCGATATAAAAATCAAGATGGAAACAGAAATAGCGATTCGCGTAAAAAGCTGAATCGATGAAAATTTTCTTGCATCTAACATCTTTATCTCCTTCGTTGCTTTAATCTCAGACGGTTTTGTGTAAACAGTGGCATTGCAGTTGTGCAAAAACCGTCCCAACTGGGCACCTCTGCAATTTATCACATTTCGGTGTCAAAACCCAATCCTTTAGGCTTGGGAGCGGTCAGTTGCAAGTTGCGCCAATCGCTCAGTCTGTCCTTTGCTCGACTCAATACTCAATACTCAATTGTCATCTGCCTGAAAGTACCTCCTATTGTTAGGTATTGTGCCTGAATTCAAACCAACAGCCTACCTAAACCGCTCTGGTCGATAGGGTACGAACCAATCCACCCTTGCATCGTCGGCAATTTCCAAGGTTGCCATTTCACCCACCAAAGGTGCCAATGTTACACCACTGTGCATTAAGGCGATATACAGATTTTGCACTGCTTCGGTGAACCCGAGGACAGGAAACCCATCAAGTGGCATTGGACGATACCCAACCGGTGTTGGAATCGCTTCAGCGTCTGCTATCGCTGGCAAATAAGCTTTGGCACGAGCAAGAAGCGCATCGGCGTGCTGTTGCGAATCATCACGATTTATCCCTTCTTGGGTGCCCTGTCCGATTCTGAGGCTCCCGTCAACCAGTTGGCGGAGGTGGAGGTATTGATGCTTTTCATCTGTCGGCGGTGCGTGAATGATCGCGACGTTGTGTAAAACCTTATCGCACGGCGTTGTCTTAATAACGATACCTGGACTCCGTTGTTGCGGAATATGTGTCTGCGCTAAGGACGCGAGTTCAGTCGTCTGAACACCGCTTGCTAAGACGACAACATCGCACGGAAATTCGGCATCGGCGGTTTTGACAGCGGCGATACTACCGTTACGAGTGACAAATCCAGTAACGCCGGTTTGTGAGTGCACAACCGCACCCATTTCGCAGGCGTACCGGAGGCAAGCATCAATAAATCTATCGGTTTCAATGTGAATATCCGCTTCTGAGAAGGACGCTGCTGCCACGGTGCCAGGATGTAGGTATGGCTCAAGTGCCAACATCTCGTCACGAGTGATCAGCCGACACGGGTAACCCCACGTCTGAATTTGCCGGATGCGTTGGCGCAGTTGCGTCGCACGTTCTGGATTATTCTCCCACCGCATTTCACCGCCATAGTGAATACCGATATCCGCATCAAGTTGATGGGCAAGCCGGTACCACATATCCAACGAACGCCGATTGAGGGTATGGTAGTCACGCGGATCTTTCCCAAAGGCGTTTGCCCACGCAAAAGAGTGTCCGGATGCCCCGGCACCCGGAATGTCGCGTTCCAGAACCGTTACAGCGATACCATTTCGTCGGGACAGATGATACGCGATCGCGGCACCGATGACACCCGCGCCTACTATCACAATTTTTAAATGATTGCTTCTGGTCATCGTTCCACTTCGCTCCACGATGGTTTTGGGTGAATTCTCACGCAATTAAGGATATGTACGTTTTTTAAGGAACTCGCGAACTAGAGCTCGCTCCCACAAGCGTACACAGCTCCAGTCTCGTCGCGATTTACCAAACGCCGCTGTGGAACGAAGTGGAATAGCACCCAAAGGCCCATAGTTAAAAATTTTATCGGTGTGCTGCGACAATAAACCCTGTTAATCCCGCAAGCAACAGTTGGAAACCGGTTTGATAGAATAGCATCAGAAAAGGTTGACAGAGCGCAATCAAACCCAGCGCGATTAAACCGACAGAGATTTGTTCACACAGGGTTTTCTGTGAAAAAACGATCGAGAAAACGATTACTCCGGGTAGAAGTAGGTGTAGGGCGGTGCCATTAAGTGATGGAAAGAAAGGCTGGTAAAGAAAAACGATGCCGATGCAGCCAAAGGCTGCTGAACCGATAGTCGCGGCGCGCTTCGCCTCGATTGTCATGCCAAACGCAATCGCACAGGCGAAAAGGACATGGAAAGCTGAACTACGCAAGATTGAAGGAACAGGCAGATAGAGAAATCCGAGGCTGATCGCTAAGCCTATGCTGGAAATGATGGCGATCCGCCGTTTATTCTCGAAAGCAGTACCCGCGAGGATCGCGGCGATACTCAGCAGCACAAAGGCGATACCTTTGAGCAAAACGGCATTTTGGGCGATAAGAGATGGGACTAATGAAATACCCTCTACATAGAGGAAGATCACGCCGAGAACGAAGAACCCAATCGCAAGCAGTTGATTCCGTTTTTCTTTTGCCATAGCGATTTTTCGATACCTGTGGGGATGGCACCTTCAGCCGCGTTTGTTCAGACCCATCAATCTCCGCGTTTTAGTAAACGGGCTACCCAAGTTTTGGATTGTTCCGCAATTAGTTGACTTTTCAGTTCCTCAACTTCAGCGGACAAATTCCCTCTTTCGGTTTGGAAAACCCCAATTCTTTCCCGGAGCTGCGCATTTTCGGCGATAAGTGCTTTATTCTCTGCTTCCAATTTTTCACAAGTTTCCCTTAGATGCGTAATATGAAAGACCTGACAGCTGAGGTTCTCAATAATATCATCCGTCGGGATATTATAGGTGAGTTTTTTTATGAGCAGTGCGAGACCATCAATCCTTAACTCAATCTGTGGCTTTGGACGATCTCCGGGATCTTCCAGTACGGCAGAGACGACACGCAGATATGGTTGAATGTCCACATCTCTCCGTTCTAATGTTCGGTTAATTATTTCTTCTTCCACACCTATGATCTCGGTGATTTTGGAAGGATTCAGATAGAGGTCCATTCCGAAACTTCCCTAACATGTTTCTGCTACTAACTGAAGGTTGATACTGTTGCTTCCTGTAAAACGAACTTAAGAAAAGCATAACATATATCAAAACATTTGACAAATTAAAATTTCGGTGTATCTCTGGGTGTGGCTTTGGAGCACTATATAAGTGCTTCCAACACAAGGGAATTTGATACCGGGATAAGAAACACAGACGCTATGAAATCCCGTCCCAATATTTCCACATGTCATCAGGCGTTTCAAACTTAATCTGGTCGAGATCTTTTCGACGGTACCTACTAATGCATGCAATTCGGACGTTGCGACCACAGTTCGGACCAGCGGTATGACTCATCTGATGATGCCAGAAGCAGACATCGCCTGCCCCACCTGTGAACTCATAACTCGGTCCCAAGTCAAACGGGGCGCCACCCCCTGGAAGGCTATCCAAGTCATGGTGTCTGAAGTATTCTGCCCAAATCCGATGACTTCCTGGCCAGACAGTAAATCCACCACCCCGTTTTTCGACTGTGTCGAGATAAACCGTGGCACCCAGCGTGAACGCACCGACGACCCCTTTCGGCACACCGTTCGTAGGCGTGTGGTAACCATCGAGATGTCCCCCCGGTTCACTCCATTTCCTGTCTGGATCCGGAAAATTGATATGTGGTCCCGCGCCGCCGCTCGTATTCAATTTGTCCTTGCCGGCAAGTTCCTCTGCCATAGCGAAGACTCGGTTGTTGTATGTTGTACCGCTGATAACTTCTTCGTTGCCAACAGGCACTGAGCGGTAACCTTTGCGTATCCATGATTCCGGGTCGTTCCTGTCTTCGTCAAGTGCTTCCCAGAGTCTATCAAGCGCGGCATCAATCGCTTCCTGCTCCAGCGCACCGCGCATAACCAGATAACCGTTTTCTTTAAAGAATTCTTTGTCTTCCGCAGTTAAATGTCCCATAGTTTTCATCCTCATTTTGGCACACAAGCCAAGTGTGCCTGCAAAGTCCCCTTACACGTAGAAGTATTGCTACGCGCGAACCTCGAAACCGTTTTCTTCCCTCGCTTTTTGGTAGGGTGCCTCATCCAGATTCAGCCCAAAACCGGGACTTTGTGGAACGTTCACATAGCCGTTTGATATAGAATACCCAGAGTCGTCTAAACCTGGTGTCGTTGCATGATCCCATTCGACGAATTCAAACCGTTCCACCTTTGCGGCAAGGTGACAGGTTACGTAATTTCCGTAGTGCCCCCCGTAATGATGTGGTGCTGTGCCGATGTTCGCTGCATCTAACTCAGGACCGAGTTCAAGCCAGCGTGAGAAGCCAGGATAGAAAATATCGTACTGGACGATGTCAATGAGTCCATCTTTTGCCCAGTCCACCAAATTCGGTGAAGCACCACCTTCGCCGTCGGCAATGCGGGTTTCTAAACCTTCGGCATTTAGCCATTCTTTCAGCAGGCTATAGACACGGGCATCTTCGTGGAACGCCTCTTCCATCCAATAGACGTTCGCGTCTGCTGTTCCGCCCAATACCTGTTTAGTGAGATTGAGATTATAGCCGTTGTTTGCATCTATCAAAATCGATGCGTCAGGTCCCACTGCCTCTCGGACAGCATGGATAACGTCAATATCTCGTTGGGTCCCTTTATCGAGTGGCATGTGCATCGCACCGCGCCCTACTTTGATTTTGTAAGCATTATGTCCACGTGCCTTTCCTTCTAATGCCTCAGACGCAATGAGTGCCGCCGCTTCAGCATTGTCTTCAAGGTGCAAATCATCGATATAAAGCGAGGTATCGTAACACGGGGCGCGAAACGCTCCGTTTTCTCCCGAAAGCATCGCGTAAACCGGTTTTTCCGCCAACTTTCCTACGAGATCCCAGAGCGGGTACTCTAACATTCTGAATTCTTCGGTGACACCAGTCTCTGCGTCGAAGGTATCACTGAGTTGAGACCCAACAATCGCTTGCGCTTTTTCACGAGAAATGGGTGAAAATCCAAAGCCGCTCGCGCCATCTGTTGTTGTTATGCGGGCAATAGCAGGACGGACGTGCAACCCGTGCTCACCGAGTCGCGAATTGCAACCGGCTTTGCGGGGACGTTCGCCTGTCAAGCGTGCCCATTCAATCCGTTCGATTCTTACGTTTTCCACCCTTACCAACCTCCGTGGATGTAGATTCAGCAGTACTATTTAATTTATAGTAAAGTCCAAAAATATGTGGACAGTTCGTCAGTGAACAACGACCCCACCCCCGCTGGCGAGGATTGTATCCTCGCCTCTTTAGAGCGTCCAAGTAATTATAGGCTTTACTATAAAAAGAGAGGCGCGATCCTGTTGACTCATATAGGAACTGCGCCTTAAAAATTGAAGGTCCTACTGGAATAAGATGCTATAATTGCGTTTCAAGGAGTGCCAGGCTCGCCGGATCCAAATGGTGGTAGTTCTCAATCTCGTAACGATTGCCATCAGCATCTTTAATCAGCACCCGTCCATTGTCAAGGCTGACGACATCATATCGAGTGCGCATGCCAAATGTTACAGGACCGCGGTTCGTTTCCACGACCCAGCGGGTCACACCGAACTCACCATCCAGTTCGTGGATTTTGGTTATCTTCGGCATAAAATACCGTTTCTGCAACTCCGACACAAGGATTTCCGCTGACTCGCGAGGCAACTGTTTGATGTCTTGAATGATACCGACTTCTTCTCCTTCGCTATCCAGCAGCGTGATATATTTGTTAGAATCGGTGAGCGGAAAGGATCGGACTGCTTCAACGTTTGCGTGACTTGTGCCGTCTGGTAGTTCAACCGTGAGTTCTTCAAACGAATTTCGCGCAATTTTGACGTTGGGGGCATCAAGGAATTGCACCTCATCGGTAATCGAGGTAGCTTCCTGCATAACGTGGTTTCTCCTTCTTCTACAGCAGGGAGGATGTAGTGCGCACTTAGAAAATGCGCACTACAGGAGTATATTGTTGCCTATAAGGCGCGAATCTTCGACAATTCTATCTGCTTTTCACACAAACCTGCATAGATGCCATCTTTGGCAAGAAGCTCCGCATGCGTACCGATTTCATCCACTTTTCCGTCTTTCAGCACAACCAGACGGTCAGCATACTTGAGAGTAGAGAGTCGGTGTGCGATAGCAAATACAGTCCGACCGCGGACAAGCCGTTCCAACGCTTCCTGAATATTCGATTCAGTCTCTGTGTCTACAGACGATGTCGCTTCATCTAAGATGAGAATTTTCGGGTTTTTCAGAATCGCGCGGGCGATAGAAATTCGCTGTCGTTCACCGCCGGATACGCGAGCACCACGTTCCCCTACCATCGTGTCGTAACCATCAGAGAATTTGACGATGAACTCATGCGCATTTGCAGCTTTCGCTGCGGCGATGATTTCATGCTGAGAAGCACCGGGTTTCGAATAACCAATATTCTCAGCTATCGTCCCTTGGAATAAGAACGGGTCCTGAAGCACCACACCTACCTGTTGCCGCAATGCTTTCAACTTAATATCGCGGGTGTCGTGTCCATCAACCTCTATTGAACCTTCACTCGGATCGTAGAAACGGGTAATTAGGTTAATGACCGTGCTTTTCCCAGCACCGCTATGTCCGACTAGCCCAATCATCTCACCCGCCTCTGCCCGGAAACTGATACCGTTGATAGCATTCTTTTCTGTGTCGTAAGAGAAATAGACATCCTTGAATTCGACAGTGCCTTTAATGTCTTCAAGCGCGATCGCATCTTCTTTCTCAGCGACACTTGGGGGGGTGTCTATGATTTCAAACACACGGTCAGCAGAAGTCGCAGCTCGGATGAACCGTTCATTCATCTGACAAAGCGTGTAGACGGGTCTGAAGAACCGTCCCATCAACGCCTGGAACATAAAGAGCTCGCCGAGCGTTAGTAGCCCCTCAAAGACTTGTGAACCACCAACCAACCATATCAGAATGGAACCGGAGAAAATAATAAATTCCATGATCGGGCGGTACAGTGTCGACAACTTCGCTGCATTCATTTCGCCATCAAACACTTGATATGTCTTTTCGTTAAATCGATTTACCTCATAGCGTTCGCGCGCGAAGGCTTTGACGACCCGTACCCCTGGGATAGTGCTTGCCAGTATAGTGCTAATATCGGCATGCCGTTTCCATAGCACAGAAAATACTTTGCCCATCTTTTTTCCAAAGAAGATGGTGAAGAAAATAAGACAAGGCACCGGAATTAGTGTCCAAACCGCCAACTTCCAATTTGTGAAGAACATAATGGCGCAGATGTAAAAAAGCGTCAATGAATCACCGAGTAAATCTTGCAACGCGCTCGCAATGAACTCCCGAAGTCTTGCCACGTCGTTTGTGATTCTCGACATGAGGTTACCGGTGTCACGCTGATTGTAAAAGTCTAACGAGAGCGAGTGGAGATGTTCGTATGTTTCATTTCGGAGTCGGCGTGTGATATTTTGGCCCACCCAAGCCATCATATATCCCCGCACAGCGGAAGCCCCCATGGTAAAGACATTGAAGCTTACCATTAAGAGGACAATGGTGACGAGATGCCCCCAACTTCCAGCGACGGGAAGTGCCAGCCAGCCTGAGATGCCTTCGACGATTCCAGTGAGATGTCCCCACGTCGGTGAAGGGATCGGTTCACCAGTTGCGGTCATCGTGGCACCAGTTACAGCTGTCCCTGCCGGAAGAAGGACGTTATCAATCATTTCCTTGCTCAAAATGGTTGGGTAGAGTGATACCAGACGGATCAACATCATCAAGGCAAGAGCGGGTACCGAGACGCGCCAGAAAGGAAATGAATATCTAATAAGCCGGAAGATGAGTTTCCGTTTTTCAACGCAATTAATACAAACGCCCGACCAGCGTGGCAGCGGTTTCCCACATGTTTCGCATTTGTCTTTATTTTTTCCCCAGCCTTGCGGACGGTGTTGTTTCTCATGTTCCACGTCCGGGTTCGCATCTTGAACCAACGTTTCCAATTCAGGGGTTGCCAACTCAAACTTTGGCGAGACTCGGCGTGAGTAACGGGCAACTTCCATGGCATCCTCGGATGTTCTGACCTTGAGGATATTGTTACCGTACATCTCAACGATCTCAACAGCCTCAACTGAGGTGAGTGGAATCTCACGAAGTTGATGCTCCGGCGCGCCGTTCTGATTAAAAGCGATGAGGCGTCTATCAGTAGCAATTACCCAATCTTTGCCATAGTTGCCATCAAACCGCAGATCGGTTGAAATAGCGACTTTGATTTCTTCCCCGTTTGCGAGTAGTGCCTGTACCCGCTTTTTTAACTCTTCGGGCACTTCTTCCATTGATGTTAACTCTTCGTCAGCCGGTGGCTCAGATGCGGAATTTTCATTGAAATGTTTTTTCCGTAGAAAATCCCGCCGCACGTTGGATGACTTCGGCGTTATCCCTCGCATAAATTAAAAACCCCCACAAAGTAGTTAAAGGCGTGGTTTATCAGCCTATATTAAACAGTTAAGATATGTTATTTAACGTAAAATATAGGAAAAGGGTTAAATTAAAATGCGAAAAATTGACGAAAAGTGCGGATATAAGCGAAATTAGCGAATTTTATCACTTATAATCTCAATTTATTAATCAATTTAGGGATTCGGTGGGGATGTACAAATCAATACTTCCATAGACTCATCGCCTGTGTTCTCAATACCATGCTCACACCACGGTGGGAGATGAATGAATGTTCCTGCTTCAACGGGCACCTTTTCACCGGCGAGTGTCATCACTCCTTTTCCTTTTAGAATCACGTAGCATTCCTCGGTATGGTGGCTCCCCGGTTCCAGAACAACGTGTGGTGGCACAAAAAACACCACTAAACCCAAGTTTTGTGCGGGCGCGTTCGGATTGGCAGGATGCACGACACGTACACCGATACCATCACAGCCCGAATACTTTACAGGCACGCCGTCTTGAACCGTGACAACATTCGCTTGCACCTGATGTGCAGGTTTCGGAATAGGAGGTTCTCCTTGATATCCTTTGAACATAGTAATTTTTGCCATTTTTTTCTCCTCTATTAAAGTAGTAGGCACACGCCGTGTGCCGCGACATCGAGACGAATCTACCAATCTCGCGTATAACCTGCGATCCAACCACCGTCCACCGCGAGGACAGTACCATTGATGTAACTTGCATCTGGCGAAACAAAAAAGAGCACGGCTGCTGCGATTTCAGTCGTTTGCCCCGGTCTTCCAAGCGGAATATGCGATAGCAGACTCGCAGCGTTTTCTGTGTACGCGCCGTCATCCCCGTAAAAGAGTGCCTTCGTACCACGCGTCAGCGTCGAACCCGGGGCAACAGCATTTACCAGAATCCCTTCCGGTCCCAGTTCCAACGCCATTGAACGCGTCAAATTGGCAACGCCTGCTTTCGCCGCGACGTAAGCACTCTGTAAGCGCAGTGGCACCAATCCCGCAATAGAACTGATGTTGACAATACGTCCAGTCGCGTTTTCGGAGCCAGACTTGCTGTGAGTATCCAAGATATACGGGATAACAGCACGGCTCGTCGTAAAAACACCCGTGAGGTCTATTTCTAAAATCCGTTGCCAGTCCTCTAAGGCGTACTGATGAATCGGCACTCTATCACTTCGCGTGTTAATGCCGGCATTGTTTATCAAAATCTCAATTTTGCCAAAATGCGCCGCAATCCGAGCGGCAACAGCCTCCATTTGTGCTGCGTCTGAGACGTTGCCTTCCACAAACAGACAGGTCCCACCCATTTCTTTAATCTCTTCGGCGGTTTTCATGCCTGCCTGCGTGTCTATGTCAACGATTGCCACTTGCGCGCCATTCTCAATCAGTGCGTCTACGGTAGAGCGACCAATGCCATTCGCACCCCCCGTAACAACTGCTACCTTTCCCTCAAGTTCAACCTTCATCTGATTTCTCCTTTCTGCCGCGATTTTCTGTTTACACCTACGGTGTAGATAGTTATGAGCCTCGCGATTCCTGAAGTTTTCGGAAGCCTGTAATGCCATACGTTTATGTAGCAGGTTTTGGCTTGCGAGCTACGCCAAAAAATAGCAAGACAATTAAACCTGTGCCACCGACAATTCCGATCGCTGAAGAGATACCGAACGCGGCAGGAAGATAGCCGCAAAACAGAGCGATGACTGCCACAGTGAGGCTATATGGCAGTTGTGTCCTCACGTGGTGAAGCGGGTCACAACTACTGGCGATGGAGCTGAGGATTGTTGTATCTGAAAGCGGCGAGCAATGGTCGCCGAAGATAGCACCGTCTAACACTGCACCGAGACAAATGATTGTTGTTAGCCCGTAACTTCCATTATCAAGCGAGAACGCCACGGGGATCGCAGTAGGAATCAGGATCGCCATCGTGCCCCAACTTGTTCCGGTTGCAAAAGAGGTAACAGATGCGCATATAAAAACGAAGACCGGAAACCAGAGTGGCGACACAACATCGCTGAGCATCGTTGAGAGGAATTGACCCGTCATCAGTCTATCGCAACTCGCTTTTAACCCCCACGCCAATAACAGAATACTCAGCGGCGTGAGGCTTCCCTTCACACCCCTCCAAACAACTGGGGCGATATCCGAGAATCGTAGTTTTGAGAGCCAGCGTGCACAGATAATTGAGACGATAACCGCACTCGCTGCCGCACAGGCAAGAATCTTGACATTGTCTGCCTTTGAAAGAGCATCTCGCCAGGCAGTTAGGGAAAAAATAGACCCTGTACCCTCACCATCTATCCAGAAACCCCCCAGCAGCAATCCAAAAAGCGTTAAGAGCGGTAAAACTGCTGAGAATGGTTGCGTGGCAGCATTCGGTAGACTGGTGAAAGATGAGGTGTGTCCAAGTGCTTTAGCATCCGGGGCGGCGACATCTCCTGTTTCCCGGGTACGCCTTTCCGCTTTGTACATCGCACCGTAATCTCTGCCACTGATCGCATTGACGATAACAAAGATAATCGTCAGGATACAATAGAACCGGAAACTGAGCGCGTCAAAGAACATGGAATACCCATCGCGTTCGAGACCAATTGTTTTGGCGATATCTTCAAAGAGACCCACTTCATAACCGATCCAAGTGCTGACAAATGCGAGACCGGCAATCGGTGCACTCGTGGAATCCACAAGAAACGCCAATTTCTCACGACTGACGCGATGGTGATCCGTGAGTGGACGCATCGTGGGACCCACAAGCATAGCGTTAGAGTAATCCCCGATGAAGATAGCAATCCCCATCAACCCGGTGATAAATTGGGCTGAACGGGGTCCCTTTGCAAACCGAGAAAGCCACACAACAACGCCACCAATACCACCGGACGCTACCACAACGGAGATCGTCGCCATGATGAGGCAAACAAACAGGACGACCCAACAATTGAAAAGATCCACCCCATCATTTCCAATACTCACGGCACGTACAAACCAAACAATTTCTGTCAAAAAACCGATTGGGATGGCACCTTGTTGATACCACGAGAGCACAATCCCTACACCTACCGCTATGCTGAGACTTGGAAGCAGTCGCGTTGTCAAAATAGCTAACGTAACGGCAAGTAACGGCGGAATTATGCTGTACCACACAAGGATCTCCGCATCCCCCACCTGTTCTGCTCGCCACTTAAGCGCAAGGCTGATGCCCAAAAATATTAGAAAGCCGATAACATATTTCAATTTAGAATTCATGAGATTATTCAGCCTTCAGGTTCGTAGGACATCTATAATACTTCTGTTTGTGTGTATAATAGCACTTTCAGGTGTCGCTGGCAAGCCAAAACTTCCAGAAGCATTCAGTCCTCCCGTAGGAGGGATCTCCGAATCCCGACTCCGCTCCTACACAAGAGCGTCCCCAACCTCACCCTTTCAATTCTGCAAATCCTAAAATCCTGAAAATCCTGATTCTGACAACTCTCACTACGAGGCAAAAATATTTATACACTCCTTGACAATAGCGATGTATGTCAACTATAATTGTAAAAAATCGTTAGAAAGATAGGAATGAGTCGTGATGAACCAAGCAACACCGCCAGCAAAACCAAGAGTTACCGTTGTTGGCAGCCTGAACGTCGATCTGGTATGCCGTGCAACGCGGCGACCCAGCAAAGGCGAAACACTCATCGGCGATGCTTTTGACATTTTCACAGGTGGAAAAGGATTTAATCAGGCAACTGCCGCTGCACGGTTAGGTGCCGAGGTCACACTCATCGGAAGTGTCGGTGCCGATCTTTTCGGAGATATGCTACTCGCAGCAACGGAAAACGAACACATTAATAGTAGGTTTGTCACAAAACGTAGGGAGGTCGGGACGGGTGTGGCAACTATCGTCATCGAACCGGATGGCGACAATAGCATCATCGTCGTGCCGCGCGCAAATATGGCACTTACAACAACAGATATAGACGCTGCTGCCGACGACATCGCAAACGCCGATGTTCTACTTTTACAATTAGAGACCCCAGTGGCAGCGTCCGAGCACGCTGCAGCGATCGCTAAGGCACATCGGACGACAGTGATATTAAATCCCGCACCTGCGCAACCACTGCCGGATAGTCTGTTAGCGTCTGTTGATATTCTCACCCCGAACCAATCCGAAACCGAGTTATTGTCGGGCGTAAAAGTTGACAATCACGAAGATGCGCGCCGCGCAGCAGGGGTGTTGCGCACCCGCATGATGGATGCCGAAAGCACTGCTGTTGTCTTAACGCTTGGAGAGCAAGGGGCATTGATGTTGACAGCAACCGAGTCTGAACATGTTTCGGCATTGACTGTTGATGCCGTGGATACGACGGGCGCAGGGGATGCGTTTTGTGGAGCACTCGCGACCGCGCTGGCAAGCGGCGAGGCTTTACGAACAGCGGTCGGGTTTGCAAACGCTGCGGGTGCAGTAGCAGTCACTGTCGTTGGTGCAACGCCTTCTATGCCAACGCGCGCAAAGATTGCTCGTTTAACGTGAGTTTGATAAAAAAACGGAAAGGGATGTCAATGCTAAACCTACTTGACCGAACCGCAAGGAAAATTAGAAAAATGAAAAAAACAGTGCTAAATCCCATATTTATAATGCTAATCGTAGGCATCGGATTCAATACGTCTTTCTTACAGGTTTCTGCCGCAGCAGAAAAATGGGAATCGGACATGAGAAAAAACTTCGCAAAGGTGTTGCAAGAAAAGAAAAAGCCTGCGGAGAAACATCGTGAACTCATCCTCAAGTGGCAGAAACAGGGACGACTTTCCGCGATCCTCACGCTTTATACTGCAAGGGAGAATAACCGCCAAGCACAGCAACCTGCCTCTCCGACAATCAAGGCAGCGTTCTATTACGGCTTGGGGTATGCACATGCCCTCCAAGCAACAGAAACCGGCGAAGAGTTGGATACTGCGGTTGCTTATTTACAGCACGCCGTTGAGATGGATCCAGATCTATTTTGGGCGCGCTTCAACCTCGGCGGTATCTATCAGGAACAGAGCAAAGATGATTTAGCACTTGCTGAATTTGAGGCGTGTGTCCATTTAAACTCCAATTATTATCCTGCTTACTATCGGATGGGTGAAATTCACTTGAAACGGCAGGACTATATACAGGCACTCCATGCCTTTGATGCAGCGCGGAAGATAAATAGAAAGTGGGAATATCCGCAATACGGTATCGGTTTGGTTTATTTCGCTCAGGGTGAAATCGACCGTGCCCGTCAGACCTTCGAGAGTATTACCCAGAAAAACAAGAAGTTCGCACCCGCCTACTTCAAACTTGGGCAGGTCCTTGCGACAGAGGGGTTCTTTGATGAAGCGTTAAAAGAATACGCGAAAGGATCGCAATATCAGGACTACTCAGCACAAATCCTTTATGAATTGGCAGTTATCTTCGATGAAAAAGGGAATACGGATGGTGCAATTAGAATATATCAACGCGTAATTGAGGTTGAGCCGACGCATGCGAAAGCACTTTTCGCACTTGGCGAGAACCTTTATGCCAGCGGCGATACCACGGCAGCGGCGCAATATTACCGACAAGCATTGTCCAGCACACCGGGTATTAAGGACGCTTTCTATGAACCGCTCGAACCTTACTTCGCAGGGTTGATGACCCCCGATGAAGCGATGCCACTCCTTGAGAAAGCAATGTTAGTCCTTCCTGACGATCCACGTTCCTACTTTTATGCGGGTACGCTTGAAGCCGATACGGGCAACATCCAGAAAGCCATTGAGCATTACCAAAAGACCCGTGAAATTATAGAAGCAGATCCAAGTCATCTGCAAATGGAACTCCTCTTAGGGGATTTCAATGATGTTTACTTAAAACTCGGTGAACTTTATCACCAGCACGGAGATATAGAGACCTCTGCTGTCTACTTTAAACGTGCCTTGGCATTAAATCCAGAATTAGCGAATAGATTTATAGCGCAAGGGCAAAGTGCTTTCGAGGCGGAGCACTATCAAGAGGCTATTGAATCTTTAAATACGCACATCCTGTTGTTTCCGGAGGATATTGCTGCTGTCTATCTGCTGGGACAGAGTCACGAGGCTAATGGCGATATAGACAACGCTCTCATCTTTTATAAGCGCACCTTGACATTAGATTCACAGCAACCAGATGTGCTTTTCAAGATGGTTCACATTTATCGAAACCGAGAGGCACATCAGCAGGTAATCGACACCTTACAGAAGATTATTGAGATTGCACCCGACACGACCGAGGCACACTACCTACTGGCATTGTCATATCTCACATTGGAACAGCCGGATGCTGCCCTGCCCGCGTTTCTCGCAACTGTCCGACTAAACCCTAATGATGTCTTTGCGCATTACCACGCAGCGATCTTGTTTGAACAAAAGGATGACATAGACAACGCCATCGTACATTACGAGAAAACGATAGGTCTTGATACCACGCTGCTTGAAAGTCCTTTTTTTGAGGTGACAGAGGTAGCACCATTTTTCCGACTCGGTGCAATCTATCGCGAACGCAATGATGAAGATAACATTATTCGGGTCTATCAACCGGTGTTGGAAATTGAACCTGAGCATCCAGAACTTCATCATCTTCTTGCTGTCATCTTTGAGAAGCGCGACGAACGTGGCATGCAAAATGGGCTTGCAAGCTACGCCCTAAAGGCCATTCGGCACTACGGGTTGGCGAATCAATACAACCCTAAGAAGTTCGACTGGCACTATAGTTATGCACGTCTGCTCGACCAACATGCCGAGACGCTCGGAGATGACTATCATAAACATGCTGAAATGGCTGTCAAGGAGTATACCGCGACCCTCGCTCTGAAGTCAGACTATGTAGATGCCTATTTCTACCGTGGGATGCTCACGCTCCGCTACAGGCACATTGGCAAAACGATTTATCGCTATAGCCAAATTTTGGAGGATTTCAGGCAGGTGGCTGAAATCCAACCCAGAAACCGTGAAGCGAACTATCAACTCGGAGTCATTTATCTTGAAATAGATCGGCAGCACCTTGCCAAAGATGTTTTTGAAAATATGCTCTCTTACGCGCCAAAATATAGGGGCATCCACTTGCATCTGGGGCAGATTGCGGAATGGGAACAGGCGTGGAAGCAGGCAATTCAACATTATCAAGCGGAGGCTGCGCTTCTTCAACAACCCCTTGAAGAAGGGGACAACATTGCCATCAAGACATATCAACGCCTCGGCAATCTTTACTATGCCCACGCTTTAGATTACAACGCCGCGAAAGAGACTCTGGAACAGGCACTCGCTTTGGACGACACTCACGTGCCGACACTGCTCAACTACGCCAACAACCTCTTCAGTATGGATCTACTCGGCGCAGCGACGGAACAGTTTGAACGGGTGATACAACTGGAACCCGGCAACTTGACAGCAAACTATAACCTCGCGCTCATGTATGAATATAGGGAGAAGCGTGAACAGGCGAGAGCGCAATGGCAACGTTTCCTTGAACTCAATCCACCCGAACAGTGGCGGATTGAAGCGGAGGAACACCTGAGTCAGTAGTTTTCTTGGACTTTTTTTAAACACGGCTAACTGCCGATAGCAAGCCAACAACGGCGGTTTGCGAATCTTATACCCAGAATGTCAATGAACCAGCCTTGTGATTTCACACCTTGTGCGAAGATTAAAAACCTGCAGGCAACGCTTCAGACTGCACTTATCGGGTGCCAAATCGAGCACTATTCACAGGTCGCCTCTACTAACGACATCGCTATTGCGCGTGGCAAGGCAGGTGCAGCAGAGGGAACACTCATCATTGCGGAGCACCAGACCGCTGGGCGAGGCAGATATGGTAGGAACTGGGAAGCACCGTCGGGGAAATGTCTCCTTGTGTCTGTTGTTCTTAAACATCGGCTCCTTCGCGATCAGGTTACACTCCCTAATCTCGTCGGTGCCATTGCAATAGCTGAAGCGATTCGCACGACGCACGGACTTGACGCGCGGATTAAAATGCCTAACGATGTCCGGATCGCAAAGAAGAAGGTCGCCGGAGTCCTAACAGAACTCGCCTATGATGAGGCGTATCAACCTTTTTTCGTCTTGGGTTTCGGGGTGAATGTCAATAACGTCTTAGGGGATTTTCCGCCTGAATTGCGTGGAACCGCAACCTCCGTGCGTATAGCGTGTGCGCTCTCGGAAGGTCAAGACACTGAGGTTTGTCGTATCTCGCTATTATGTGATATACTCTGTCATCTTGAGGATACCTACCTGCAACTGAAAGCAGGTGAAACAGATTTAATTACGAACCAATTTGAGGTCTTGCGGGAAAATGAAGGTAGTCATTAGTGCTTGTCTCCTCGGAGTTCGCTGCCGATACGACGGCGGCGATAGCCGAAACCAAACAGCGATAAAGCAAGAGAAAAAACGTCAACTTATTCCTGTCTGTCCAGAGGAATCGGGCGGTTTACCAACGCCGCGTCCCCCCGCAGAAATCGTTGGCGGCGATGGCAATGATGTTCTGGATGGCACAGCAAAGGTTATGACTGACGACGGTACAGATGTAACGGAAGCATTTTTGAAGGGTGCCCATCACGCTTTGGAGGTTGCTCAATCAAACGGCGCGACACACGTAATTCTGAAAGCAAGAAGTCCGTCTTGTGGCTGTGGCGACATCTATGATGGCACGTTTTCAGGGACCCTCACGTCTGGTGACGGCGTAACCACTGCCCTTCTGAAACGACACGGTATTACCGTTACCACCCTGTAACGCCCACAGATAACATTTAGCGAAAACATCCACTGCCCAGATTAATAGTTTAAGAGATATCGAACCTGTTCACCAATGTCAGGGCTCCGCATCAACGACTCACCGACAAGCATCGCCTGCACACCCGCTTCCCGTAACTGTATAACGTCTTCACGCGAGTAGATACCGCTTTCACTCACCACAATCTTATCTGCTGGAATAGCTTCACGCAACCGAAACGTTGTGGCAATGTCCGTGTGAAATGTGCGCAGATCTCGGTTATTAATGCCGATAATTTGTGCATCAACATCTAACGCGATGGCTAATTCTTCTTGTGTATGTACCTCCACCAAACACGCCAGTGACAACGACTCTGCAACATCCATGAATGTCCGTAGTTGTGCCGCTGTCAATGCCGCCACAATCAGTAAGATAGCATCTGCCCCCGCGACGCGAGCTTGGTAGATATGATACGGATCAATTGTGAAATCTTTTCGGAGGAGCGGTACATCAACGACTTCTCGGATTGCGCGCAGGTAGGCGAGTTCGCCTGCGAAAAAATGTTTGTCTGTCAGCACAGAGATCGCAGCAGCACCGTTTTCGACGTAGGTTTCGGCAATTGACACCGGCTCGAAATCCTCGCGGATAATGCCTTTACTGGGTGATTTTTTCTTCACCTCCGCGATAAGCTTAACGGTCCCGCTGCCTGCGATGGCGGACCGACTTTTGACAGCAAGTTTTGGCTTGCAAGCTGCGCCAAAATCCCGTGTCGGCGGGAGGTTTATAACCTCCGTTTCCAACTGCGTAAACGGCACCTGTGCTTGTTCGGCTATCAACTCTTTCCGTTTATGTGCGATGATCGTGTCTAATATCAATCCGTTTATCCCTCTCTCTGTAAAAGGTTACAGGTTAACTATTCGACATTGACTTGAGAGCCCTTAGTTTCGCCAACGCTTCGCCTAAGTCAATAGATTCTGAAGCAAGTTCGATACCCACTTCAAGGCTATCTGCTTTCCCGCTCACAGTAATCGCTGCACCAGCGTTTAGCACAACAATGTCGCGTTTGGCTCCCTTCTCACCCTTCAGCATATTGACTATAATTTCAGCGTTCTCCTCCGGCGCGCCACCCAGAAGTGCTTCAGGTGCTGCTCTCGGAATTCCGAGTGTTGTGGGATCAAGCGTATAGGTTTTAACGGTGCCGTTTCGGAGTTCGGAGACGCGTGTGGTTGTTGTGGTTGTGATGTCGTCCAAACCGTCATCACCGTGTACGACAAACGCGTGCTTACATCCCAGGTTGTTTAATACATTTGCATGAGTTTCAGTAAGTTCAGGGGCATAAACGCCCAACACTTGTGCCTGCGCGCCCGCTGGATTGGTCAGCGGACCTAAGGCATTGAAAATTGTCCGGATGCCAATCTCCCGCCGCGGTCCGATAGCGTATTTCATCGCACCGTGCAGTGCTGGTGCAAATAGAAAACCGATGCCGACCTCATCAATACATCGTCCGACGTGTTCGGGACCAATTTCAATGTTCACGCCTAATGCCATAAGTACGTTCGCGCTGCCGCTCTGTCGCGTTACGCCTCGATTGCCGTGCTTTGCGACCGGCACGCCTGCTCCGGCGGTAACAATGGCAGAAGTTGTTGAGATGTTGAAATGGTTTAAACCTGTACCACCTGTGCTACACGTGTCAACAACCAATGAATGTTTTGTGAGAACGGGTGTGGCTTTGTCACGCATGACGCGTGCCGCACCCGTAATTTCTTCTATTGTTTCGCCTTTAAGCCGTAATGCTGTGAGAAAACAGGCGATCTGAGCATCTGTCGTCTTACCTTCCATGATTTCGTTCATGGTATCAACCATCTCTGCTTCGGTTAAAGCATTCCCTGCCATAACCTGCTGAATCGCTTCACGAATCACGCAATGTTCCTCCTGAGAATATTTTATCCAAATTATAGCAGACACCCGCATATTTTTCAATATCGGTCTTCTGGATCTCGGAGCCGTTCAATTTTCGGCTTTCCATCTTAGATTTCAATTTTTTTTTCAGGCAGAAAACTTGTATTTTTTTGGCATACGGTATAACATATCTTTATATAATAAATAATTGGTATAAAGAGATGATCCGAAACTATAAACCGAGCGATCTGCAAACACTTCAACAGATCACCGCTATCTGCTTTGAGAAGGTGTCCATAGACAAAAATATCGAAGACCGGTTTGGGCATATCGGCGATATGGGCTGGGAAGAACGCAAAATGTCCCATATTGATGACGATGCAGCCGCAAACCCGGACGGGCTTTTTGTGGCGGAGGTTGAAGCGGAGATAGCTGGTTACATCACAACCCGACTTAACCGCTCAACTCGCATCGGTGGTATTCCCAACCTCGCTGTGCTGCCGCAGTTTCAACGTCGGGGCATCGGTGGGCGATTAATTGAAAAAGCATTGGCGTATTTGCAGGCAGAAGGGATGCTTTACGCACGCATTGAAACCTTGGAGCAGAACCCTATAGGCACCAGTTTTTATCCGGCTATGGGTTTTACTGAAGTTGCAAAGCAGATTCATTATATTCAACCGTTGTCAAAATCGGACGTGCGATGAATTGTACGATGCCAAGGAAAGAAACGCGCGAGGCGTGTCGTCGGAAAGTGCATTTATAGCAAGAAAAGAGATAAGTTCTAAAATAGAAACCGATACATCGGTTGATTTGTCATAATTCCTATGAGACTCCACACGCTACCGACGATGAATTCGCCTAAAATCAGACCGAGGAAGAACGGAATAAGTTTTCGGTGCACACTCACACCACCCTGCCGAAGAATAATCCATTTGATGACTGAACTCACTAAAATCGAAAACCAGAACACATTCATCGACCAGCTGCTGGAGATAGCGAACCCAGCGGGATGAAAGGGCCACCAAAAAAGCCGCATCCGCATCACCATCAGAAAGCCGGTGATGAGGAAGCCGATACACATTGCAACAATTGCCGGTACATCTGGTGCTCTCGGCGAGGTCAGCCAGCTTTGGAGCCGATTGAAAGGTCTCCCGGCGAACCAATCCCGCGCGCCTTCGATATAAGAAATATGATAGAATGCCCAAAATGAAGCGAACGTCCCGACAACAATTGCAATACACATTGCAATTAGCAATCGTCGATTCGAAATTCCGGTTCGTTCCGCTAATTTAAATCCCTCCAAAATGTGTGGCATCGGATGCCCGCGGTAGGCACGGTTGAAGAAGAACAGATATGCCATTATGGTTAAGTTGTGCGGACCGAGCAGGCGCGTCCCAAAAATACGAGGCATCATCTCATCAGGTCCAATGAAGTGCAAATCGTGGACAGGCGATCCGAGTTCCGCACGCATTCGGGTCACCGCCGTAGAGATGGCGTAATAGATACCAAAAAACACGAGGATCACCCAGATAGACATCCCCGCCGTTTTACAGAAGCCAACGATAAAGGCAAAACTCGCGATGAGCCCTAACATTGTCACTCGATAGGACATCGGTTCGTCTGAGTCATCAACACTCCGATCATTTCTAAATAATTTTCGTCCGACTTGTGCGAGGTGTCTCCGCGTCGCCACAACCGCGATGACAAACAAGCCGAGATACGCCCCGAAAGATTGTTCATCAGTGAAAGGGAAGTTTGGCATGCCGCGGACCCCTAAGGCATCTCCGAAGACCCGTTCTACTTTCCAGAAGAGATAGAAAAACCAGCAGGAGAACGACAAGTCAAGCGGAATAAAAAAAGCAATACCTACCGCGAACGGAAACACAGCTACCGGGCTCCATCCCACGGCACTCCACGGTTTCTGTGTAAAGAAGGGTCGTAAATCGTAGAGTCTCCCACCCAAGCTCGGCACGCTGGGATAGAGATAGTGGAGCCCATTGAGGATGTCAATTGCCCCGGCGATACCAAAGCCGAGCCACATCATCTTATTCGTCAGCAAGTTTGTTCTGCCGCCACTTGTCAGTTCAAGTGGTAGTTGAATAATGGGGTAGCTCAACTTCTCGTGTTCTGTCCACTGTTTCCGAACGAGGCTGTTAATACACACCATCAGGAAGACCATTGCACATAGGAAACCACCCCAGACAAAAGTTGTTGTCAGCCATCCTTGTACAGTTTCCCATTGGTAAAGGGTTGTTTCGCCGCGATAATACTCCGTTAAGAACGACCTTTCCTTGACAGCCATCCAATCCGGGATATACCGATGAAACAGGTCTGTCCAGTCATTTTCTGGTGTCGAATACCAGAACGCATACGGAATCATCGGAATCAATACGCGAAGTACATCGTGTCCTGCGAGTGAGGAGGCAATCGCCAACATGACGTAAATCGTCAGCAATTCGCCTTGCTGCATTGCAATCCTTGGTGCTATCCGCACTAAGAAGAAATTAACGCCCATGATGACAAAGATGCAGAAGATGACGTTAAAGTAGAGGGAGATAGTGGTCGGATACCCTTGACCGGCAGAGTCCAGAATCCAGTACATGTTCGGGATAATAAGAACAGTACCGAGTAGAATCGCTCGCCATGATGATCCATATTTGGAGGGTTCTCTGAATCTGTGAGGTTCTGAAGTCAATTCACGTTTCAAATTGCGTGGTGCTTCCTCTCAACGACACGGCTGTACCTACTTGGATGGAGATTAACCAGAATCCTTCATTGAAGGCTCCGTCGGACCCTGTTCCTTCCAATTAAATGTATCTTTACCGATTGCGAAAATAAAATTGCTTTGAATTTTTTTCCGTGTGTCCTATATAATGTAATGCATAATACGTTTTAAATCTCGATCAGCAGATCGAGGCTACTTTTCGCACGCCAAAGGATAAACGCTATGGATACGACAACAGATCTTGATCAAGCCGCAGTCTTTACGCCGGAGCATAGGGAATTTGTCGAAAACAATGGGTATCTGCTAATAAGAAATGCCTTATCCCCTGATGTAGTATCGGAAATTGATGCTGCCGTTGATGAGGTTTATGCCAAAGAGGAAGCCGCGGGCAGACTTGAGGACGGTGGTAAATTAAACCTCCGTAACTGCATCACGCACCATGAGGCATTCCTCCAACTCCTTGACTGGCAGAAAACGGTGCCGCTCGCCTACGGGGTTCTCAATTGGAACGTACAGATGATTACGTCGCACCTCATTGCACTCCCCTCAAAAGAGGAACCACCTCCTGAGGTGAAAAACCGCATCGGTTTGCACCGCGACGGTGGCACGTCACATGGCGAGATGCAGGAACCTCACCCTCGCATCATGCTCAAGATTGCTTACGCTATTAACGACCAATCCGACCCTGCCTCCGGTGCAACTGTGCTGGTCCCGGGGAGTAACCGATTGACAGGTAAACCCCCACTTGACCCAGATACAGGTTGGGCGCGCGGTGCTATCTCTATGAACGTCAATGCGGGAGATGCCTTTCTCTTTGAACAGCGCACATGGCACGGCATTGGACACAACTGGTCCGGTATGCCACGCAAAACCATTTTTATGGGATATGCTTACCGCTGGGTCAAACCGATGGATTATATCACGATGCCTGATGAACTGGTCGCTAAATGCAACCCAATTCAGAAGCAGTTGATCGGGGTCGTTAGTGATCCGCTCAGTTACTATCTACCGAAAGATCAGGATGTACCGCTGCGCTCATTGCTTGGTTCACAGGGTTAGTTGGTGAACCTACGTCACAAAATGAGGAGGCACCCATTCGCTATTCAAGTTCGATTTCGAGCGAAAGGCTATAGTCGAGCAGCGCGTTCGCATACGGGATGTTGTGAAGCCCATATCCGTTGTCGCCTTTAACCATATCGTAGTTCAGTTTTGCGTCCAGATAGGCTTGCGCAGTTTTGTCAGGCACAGCGTCAAGCATCGTTTTGACGGCTTGCATCTTCGCCTCTATCTCGGCGCGATACTGCGGCAACTTTGTCTCCATACTGTTATCGGCACTATCGTGACAACCCGCAGTGCTACATGTCAAGAAATCCGCTTTGAATGTGTGGCCCCCGTGTTTTGCAACTGTCTCTGGATCCTCTTTTGCCATGTGGCATTGCACGCATCGTTTCTTCATCGCGCGCACATGTGGCGATGGCATCCGTTTCACACCGGCACCCTCGCGACCAAGGAACATCTCCGATTGTGATTGGTGGACGATACCAGCACCTGCACAACCGCAGTCCATTTTATGGCAGTCAACACATAATTTCTTCGCAGGTTTCACCAATAAATGTTCCGACTTGCTGGTATGTGCATGACATGAGGAGCAGGCAACGGCGTTTACCGCTGTCTCTATGTTGTACGTATGCCCGGGATAAACCCGATCGCTGAAAATTTCATAGCCGGAGGAATGGCAACTCAGACAAGAGGTGCGGAGCTCATACGGACCCTCAATTAGGTTGACAAGGGCGTGTGAATGCCCCGCTTGCTTCCATTCTTGATAAGCCGGTTCAGTGCCGTGACACTTGTTGCATCCTTCAGCAAAGGGTGTTGTCGGGTCAGACGTAGCATTCTCTACAGGTGCTGCGTGCAGTGTCGCAATATTGTCATAGCCACAAAGCGCGAAAAGGGCAATCGTTCCCGTCAGTAGGGATAACCCTAAAAATAAGGAAACCTGTTTCATTTTTTAATTTATTGCTCCTGGGCACCGCTCCATTTCATTACGCGGTGGTTTTCGATGATCCTATATCTATTTTGGATCTTAGATTTTTTTTAATTTGGTTACCCGTTAACAACAACGAGATGGAATGGACGTTTGGTACATGCTTCGCACAAGTCTCCCCGACTTTAGGTGGGGGAGTTGACCAAAGCAGATGTGCTATAAGAACCCCACTGCTTTTACTGTCGGAGCATATCCGTATACCTTATCTTGGTTAAATATCATACCTTACCTTATGAAATATGTCAACACTTTATTGTAGGCCTGGCTATTCGGTTCCCCCTGCGATCTCCTGCTGGTAGGAGGGAACTCCGATTCCCGACTCTGATAACTGACAACTAATAACTGATAACTGATATAGGAGGGACTTTGATGTCTCAATCTGGAAACGGAATTAACCTTTTCAATGGTAAAAATATGGACGGTTGGCTTGCTCGCGGTGGGGCACCACAACATGAATGGGATGCCGTTGGCAGCGTTGCTCTCAACCCCGACGATGCCAAACTACTGGCAACAACGGCAGGCGAAGGAATTTTTTACAACGGCACCACCGGACGAACTGTTGATATCTACACCGAGGCTGAGTACGGTGATTGTGAACTCCATTTGGAATTTATGGTGTCACAAGGCTCTAACTCAGGTGTTTATCTCATGGGGAGATACGAGCTCCAGATATTGGACAGTTGGGGTGAAACGGAACTCCACTATGGGACCTGTGGTGGTGTATATTGCCGTTGGATCAACAATCAACCGGTAGACGGTGTGCCGCCGCGCGTCAATGCCAGTAAGCCACCGGGCGAATGGCAGACGTACGACATCACCTTCCGCACACCAAAATTCGATGCCGATGGTAATAAAATTGCCAATGCTACCTTTGTCAAAGTCCTCTGGAATGGACAGGTCATCCATGAAGATGTTGAAGTGGTGGGTTGCACGCGCGGAACAATGATTGAAGATGAAGCCACTACGGGTCCGTTAATGTTGCAAGGCGACCATGGACCTGTTGCCTTTCGCAACGTTGTGTTAAAATCCGCTTTTTAATTATACCTTGCAGAGAAACACCGTGAATTTGAATCAGGGATGTGTCTTCCTCAAATCCGCCTGCGCCGCTGTTGCAGGCTACGGGTTTTGGAGTCCGTAATGAAGGGTATGGAAGAAAGGAAGAAGAGAAGGATGGGCACTCGACCATCCATCCTCTTTCAACCTTCCATCCAAACCCGTAGTCCGTAATGAAATGGAGGACGGATGGACATAAACGCACGCAATGGACTTAACGCGCCCCTATTACTCTGCAAAGTGATAGCACCCAACGCCTAAAGGCGTGGGCTTCGGCTTCGTCGCAACTGCGGTTTTCTCTAAGAGTCCACCGTCTTATTATCGCTCCACCCGCAGGCGATTCCCCTAAATCCTGAAATAAGCGGATAAAGGGCATATCAAGGCAAAATCTTGGCTATCCCCGCCTACCTCAATCGGATAACCGATTGAAAACTTGAAAAAGAGAGCAGCAATACAACGTGCGGGCTTTCACCTCCGCTCCGAATTTTATGCGGAAACTGCTCTGACATTTTTTTTAGATAGGTGTCACTATCAACTATTTTAACCACTTCTCACGGTGATGGACAACACCTGCACAAAGGTATGTGCAGGGTGAGAACGTTGTCCAGATAGTTGTTAGAATTATACTACATTTAGGACTGAAAGTCAAATCTATTTTAGGCGTTTGGTCCCTTTCCAAGAGGGCGGAATTTCATCCCAAAGCTAAAGCATTGGGCTTTCATTCCGTGAAGTTCGGTAAATTAAAAAATAAAAATAAGGAATTGTTATGCAAAAACTGAAACTGGGTGTTATCGGTGCAGGCGGTATTGTCTGCCGAATGCACCTGCCTGACCTCGCGCAAGGCACCGATTTTGAAGTCAGTGTCATCGGTGGGAGACGCGAACACCGCCTCAGACATCAATGTCAAGAATTCGACATACCCCGCTGGACACAGGATTACGACGCAATCATCGCCGATGATACACTTGATGCTATTCTTGTCGGTACGCCGCACCCCTTACATGTCTCGTGGGGTATCAAAGCGTTGGAAGCGGGCAAACATGTGCTCATGCAAAAACCGCTCTGTGGCGATATGGACGAGGCGAATCAATTTGTCGAGGTAACTGAAGCGAGTGGCAAAACAGTCATGTGTCTTCCGCATTTCAACGCCGCTATCTATAAAATTCGTCAATTGATTGCGGAGGATGCGATTGGACGTGTGTCCGGTGCGAGAATGCGGAGTAGCCATGGAGGTCCTGAAATCTACTACGCAGAGATCCGGGACATCTTTGGCGAGTCTGGCGATGATTTGTGGTTTTTCGATGCCAAACAGGCGAGTGTCGGCGCGCTTTTCGATATGGGAGTTTATGCTGTCTCTGGGCTCGTCGCGATGCTCGGCACCTTCAAACGGGTGACCGGCTTCGTTTCTACGTTCGACAAGCCGACAGAATTAGAGGATGTCGCGACACTTGTGCTTGAAATGCAATCGGGCGGAATTGTCACTGCGGAAACGAGTTGGTGTGATCCCGCGCGCACGGGTGAAGCAAGTGTGCACGGCACGGCAGGCAAATTCACGATGCCCGGCAAAGATGGCGTGACACTCAGTCAGTGGACACCGACCTCTTATACGCGCGAGCACGCTCCTGTCGATGTCAAAGCGATCGACTGTTCCGACGCAGCACCGAGCGGAATTCACACACATTTTGCGGAGTGTATCCGTGAGGGAACGCAACCCCTACTCTCAAACGCCTATACGGCGCGGCATGTCACTGAGATTCTGCTTGCGGGTCTCGAGTCCTCTGAGACGGGTAAGGCGATTGAATTGACAACGGAAGCGGACAATTGTGGAAATTGTTCATCGTCGGACTGTTGTTAAGAGGGTGATCAAACTAACGACAGAAGGGACAGGTAATTAGGTAGGGAAAGTAAGTGTGTTCATGTAGGCGCGCCTTTTAGCCGCGCCTACACGAAACGTTCTAAAGGTCTAACCTAAACTGGCGTGAAGTTCATACCAGTCATCAAGGTTGTTGAGATTAACAGCGTCTAAGATGGCGCCGTCGTCATCAATGCTGCTTGCCCCGAGGATGCTCCCGCGGGTATCATCGTCATGATTATAGCCCGCAATCGCAGCGTTCAGTTCGGCGACCGCTGATTCATCGAGGCTTCCACCGCTCTGTTCCAAAACCCACGCTTCAAACTGTGGATAGGTGGGGGAATTGTCACTGATATGTGCCAGCGTAGCGTCTTTGTCCAGACCGAGTCCATCTAACACCATCTGATCGAAGCCTGCTCCGCATGCCGGATAATCTTCATGCAGCTGCCCCTTGGCATCCATTAGCACTTTCGACCAGAATCGGGGGAGGTGTAACACGCCGAGCGGCCCTTTAACCCCAGAACTAATTGTCGGAATCATTCCTGCCATTTTCTTTTCTCCTTCTTATGAATGTTGTGAATAATAGGCGGCATCATCGGCACAATTGGTGCCGTTACCTACCATGCGAAATTCTACGCCATTATAGCAAAACGCGCAAAAAAAGCAAATTTTTTAATTTTCCTTGCGGTTCGGTCAGGTGGGTTTGATGGATAAAGGGTTTCCTTTCCGTATATCCGCCCTCCATTACATTACGGGCTACGGGTTTTATTTTAATTTTAACCCAGACAGTAGCCTGCAACAACGGCGCAGGCAGATTTAAGGAACGCACGTCAAAGTCTTAACGCACGGCGTTACTCCGCAAGGTATAATTAAAAATCGGGCTTAACAACTTTAAATCTGAGTTCACCCGGCTTGATATAGCCGAGTCGTTTTCTGGCGAGGCGTTCCTTTGTCAACTTGTCGCTTTGTAGCATTTCGACGCGCTGCTTGAGTCGGTCGCGTTCTGCTTCTAACCCCTGTATCTCAGCACGGTAGGCTTCTTCGGCAAGCTGCGCCTGTTGCCAGTCATTATAACCGTTCATAAATTGCCTGACACTCACGAGGAGTAAGGCAAGCGCGATCAAGAATAAGATTGGACGAAAAATGCGCATAGAGCATTCCTATGAAGGAGATATTTCGGGGCAGCGTTAAGGCTGTCCCTATGTCAACTACCCAAGCCTAAAGACTTGGGCTTGTTAAGAGCGTCAAACAACGTGAGCTGTGTTGCGTTCTGCAAACCCATATCTCGTGCTTCGTTAATGTTTCTCGCTTCATAGAGGGTGGCAACCCACCGCTCTCCACGAGGTTTCCCCGCAGCAGGGCTAAAAAAGTTTCTCGCTGGCGGTTAAGCCAATACAATGCGAGTATATCTCCCTCAAGTGCCTGTCTGTTTCTTTTCCGTATCGTGCTGTAGCTTTACACAAGTCGCACACGGGGATAGCGAACAGAAGCCTAACTTGCAACCTTACACTACGGGGAGTATTATAGCATTTTTAACAAAGTTTGTCAAACAAAAAAGAGCGGGCATTCCTCCCACATCTAAAGAAGTGGGAAACCTCCTGCCCGAAGATTCTGGTGAATACAAAGATTTAGTGGAGACCTGCCAAGTTATAGAAAACTTTCCTACCAGCAAAAATGGCACTCTCTCCTAATTCTTCCTCAATCCGGAGGAGTTGATTATATTTACAGACACGATCGGTGCGAGAGAGCGAACCTGTCTTTATCTGACCGGCGTTTGTTGCAACAACCAAGTCAGAAATAGTCGTATCTTCTGTTTCACCCGACCGATGTGAAACGACAGCCGTATAATTGAAGCGTCGCGCGAGTTCAATGGCATCGAGCGTTTCTGTCAAGGTCCCAATCTGGTTCACTTTGATGAGGATTGAGTTGCCAATCTGTCCATCAATACCTCGTTGCAAACGAGTAGTGTTGGTGACAAAGAGATCATCACCGACGAGTTGGACCTTATCGCCGATTGCCTCAGTCAATTGTTTCCAACCTTCCCAGTCGTTTTCATCCATGCCATCCTCTATGGAGACAATTGGATATTTCTCACAGAGTTCCGTATAAAAAGCGACCATCTCTGCTCGTGATTTCGTCGGTTGTGCTTCAGCTTTTAATTCGTAGGTGCCGGTGCTCCGGTTGTAGAATTCGCTGGATGCGGCATCCAATGCTAAGAGAACATCGTCCCCGGGAGCGTAACTTGCACGCTCAATGGCTTCGATGATTACGGCAATCGCTTCCTCGTTAGAACCGAGATCCGGGGCAAATCCACCTTCATCACCAACAGCGGTGTTGCAATTTCGGGCTTGCAAGACCGTCTTGAGACTATGAAAGATTTCGGCACCCATGCGGAGTGCTTCGGCGAAACTCTTTGCGCCCGCAGGCATTATCATAAATTCCTGAATGTCAACGTTGTTGTCGGCGTGAGAACCACCATTTAATATGTTCATCATCGGTAAAGGGAGTTCTTTCGCGTTTGTTCCACCAATATAGCGATAGAGGGGTTGCGCCACTTCGTCCGCGGCGGCTTTCGTGACAGCGAGGGAAACACCTAAAATCGCGTTCGCACCCAGCCGACTTTTATTCTCTGTACCGTCAAGTTCGCACATAGCCGTGTCTATGTCATTTTGTGCAAAGGCATCTTCACCTACGAGGGCACCAGCAATGACGGTATTGACATTTTCAACAGCTTGCTGGACACCTTTCCCCAAATACCGGTTGGCATCCTTATCGCGCAATTCGACCGCTTCGTGTTCACCCGTAGACGCGCCAGAGGGAACAGCGGCACGTCCGAATGCTCCTGTCGCTAAATTAACGTCCACCTCGACTGTCGGGTTACCACGCGAGTCCAATATCTCGCGTGCGTGTATATCGATAATTTCTGACAAGGTTTTCTCCTTCTGAAGTTTTATGATTCCGAAATGTGTCGGCTGCTTCCGATAAGTAGATTTTTCAATACTCTCGGATATCTTAGCCAACACTATTCTTCAATAACCGCATCTGCAAGTAGAAATGCAGATGCTAAAAAGATTAAACTATACCCGGCGAGCAACTTCAGCCAGAACCCGCCCTCTAATCCACCGGTTACCAAAAGTGAAACAGTGCATTTCGCTCCGCCCATAATGATTGGTATGACAAGCGGAAGTAGAATGACGGAAAGCAGACTTTCACCGCCGTTTGCGCTCGTGGACATGCCTGCTAACAGGACACCAACAGCGCAAAAACCGAGCGTGCCGGTACTCAGCACGCCGAGCAGTTTCAATAATATACCCACCGTCACTACGTCAAGCAGATCCAAGAATTGAAGTGCGATGGGCGTGATGACAATTTCCAATAGAAATAGAAAAACAACGTTGCTAACGACTTTGGAGAGGTAGAGGTTACTCGCATCAACGCCGGTGAGCCGAATACCGTCCAAGGCACCGTGCGCGCGTTCTAATGTGAATGAACGGTTCAAGCTAATAATTCCTGCAAAAACGAACGCTGTCCAGAGGACACTGGCGGCTAATTTACCACGTTCTACCCTTTCAGGGAAAATCGGACCGAATGCAAAAGCGAAGATAAGGACAACGAGTACGCTGAAAACGAAGATGAGTACCAGCGTCTCTTTTGAACGAAATTGAAGTCCAAGATCCTTACGAATCAACGCGCCAATTTGACGGAGTGCCTTCATATCTGTCTCAGTTGAATAGCCATCGGCAGTCAGTTATCAGGCATCAGTTACAAGAGGCTTTTGTTAAACGAAAACCTCTTAACTGCAAGCCGATTGCTGAAAGCCAATTGAAAGAGTCTACCTACAGCCCCTTCGGAGCGTTGTCTATCAACCTCTCCTCATACGTTAGCAGTAATGTCCCTGCCGTAATTTCATCTTTCTGTGCAACCTCTTCCAATTCTCCATTTATCATGAAGAGGAACCTTGTCCCTACGAGATAGCCCAATTCTGTGTTATGTGTCGTAATGACAATGCCTGTGCCTTTTTGTTGTTCCCGCGCAATACGATCGAGGACAAATTGTCTGGCAGAAGCATCCAGTCCAGAGAAGGGTTCATCGAGTAACAACACTGAGGGAGCGTGGAGAAGGGCTCTGGCGATCATGAAACGCTGCGTCATGCCGCGTGAGAAGATGCGAAGGGGTTCATGTAAAAAACGCTGTAGCCCGACTTCAGTAAGAAGTGTTGTTGCACGGTGTTCCAACTGCTTAATGCCGTACATCTGTCCGAAAAACTTGAGGTTCTCATAAGGACTGAATGAAGGGTAGGCGAGGCTCTCATGAATAACGACCCCCAACGCGCGACGTACGTCCGAGGCATCTGAGATGGCATCCGTGCCTTGAATCTCAAGTTTTCCAGATGTCGGTTTCAGGAGAGTTGCGAGGATTTTGATGAGCGTTGTTTTACCGGCACCGTTGGGACCGAAAATTGTGACCACTTCTCCGGGAAGAACCGAAAGTGTGGCATTTTTGACAATCGTGCGATGTCCGAAGTCCTTTGTGAGCTGGGAAGCACGAAGGCGCATGGTGTGAGAGATCCCGTATCAGGTAAAAAAGGCAATGGGCGGGACATAGACCCGCCCTATAGCCAATATTGTGGATAAAAAGTGTAGGTAAGCACAAAAACCTACTAACACTGTTTTTCTCTACATCATACGCTGGACAATCGCGTCGCCCTGTTCTTGGGTAATACCGAGGGGTTGATGCGCCATGGGACCGTTTTCCAAAACGGGTTCCATTTCATCCAAGGCGGGACGGCTGGTATCTTGATAGAACAGCCCGATCGGGATTTCGTCTCCCCACTTGATGGCTTGTTCAAGTGCCGCAGCCTTGTTGCTTGGATCGTGATCTTCAAGTTCCTGGACGCGCTGTTTGAAAAAGGCAGTTGTGTTGTCCCTATTGAAAGTGATACAGGGGCTAAACACATCAATAAGGGCGAAGCCCCTGTGTTGCATGCCGTTGTACATCAGTTCCGTCAGTTGTCTTGGGTTACCGCTAAATCCTCTGGCAACGTAAGTCGCGCCAGTGACAATCGCCATAGCAATCGGATTGAGCGGAGCCTCTATATTGCCAAACGGGGTGCTTTTAGTTTTCATATCCATCAAGCTCGTCGGCGAGGCTTGACCGATGGTCAGCCCGTAAATTTGGTTGTCCATCACAATATAGAGGAGGTCGATATTTTTTCGCATCGTATGAATGAAGTGATTTCCGCCGATGCCGTATCCATCCCCATCACCGCCGGTAACAACCACGTTCATTTCGTGATTCGCAAGTTTCGCACCGGTAGCCACAGCAAGAGAACGTCCATGTAGGGTATGCATTCCGTACGTCTGGATGTAGCCGGGAAGGTTGGAGGAACAACCGATGCCACTCACGGTGAGGTGTTCATGATTGCCTTTGCCGAGTTTTGCATAAGCACTTTGTAGGGAACTCAGTACGCCGTAATCACCGCAACCCGCGCACCAATCCGGACGAACATCACCCTGAAAATCTTTCGCCGTAGGCGCGCCTTGAATGGGTCTTTCTCTTCGAGTAGATCTTTCTCGTTTCGCCATCTGATTCATCCTCCTTTTTTAGACGACAACTTCTTGATAGGGGACATAGAGGTCTGTCTTACCGCTTAAGAGCTCGCGGGCACCATCAACGATATGATGTGGCATAAACGGTTCACCGTCGTACTTGCGGATTTGACCGTCTGCCTTAAAGCCGGTTTCACCGCGTAAGAACCGTGCGAATTGACCGGTGTAGTTACACTCGACGATGATGGAATGTGCTGATTTTGCGAGCACTTCGTTCATTGCATCTTCGTCTATCGGATAGAGCCACTTGAAATGGATGTGATTCGTAGAAATGCCAGCTTCTGTTAACAATTGCGCCGCTTCCCCAATAACACTGTGCGTCGATCCCCACCCTATGAGAGTGACTTCGGCATCTTCCGGTCCTTCGAGCGTCGGGGGTGGGAGAAGTGCGGCAATGCCGTCCATCTTCCGTTGCCGTTTCTCCATGATGTCGCGCCGCTTGTGAGGATTCGTGAATTCGTCACTAATCAAAGTGCCGTCTTCATCGTGGTCATCGGTAGCAACGACGTGGACATGACCCGGAGTACCGGGAATCGCTCGCGGTGAGATCCCGCTGTCGGTAATTTCGTAGCGGAGGTATCTACCTTCGGACTGCTCGGCTCCATTAATGAGTGAACCTCGGTCTATTTCCGGGTGCCAATTGATAGAGTCTGGGTCGAACGTCGTGAAGCCCATGGACAACGTTAAATCGGAGAGGACCATGGCAGGACACTGGAACTTGTCTGCGAGATTGAAGACTTCAGGGATAGTATCGAAGCCGTCCACAATGCTCGTGGGGGCGACAACAATCTTCGGAAAATCGCCTTGGCTTGCACCGAGAATCTGCCATAGATCGCCCTGTTCCGTCTTAGTAGGCAAACCTGTGGAAGGACCACCACGCTGAACGTTAATAACGACGATGGGAATTTCCATCATGCCTGCGCTGCCGATGGCTTCCGACATAAGGGCAAATCCACCACCGGAAGTAGCACACATCGCTCGGCATCCAGCATGTGCAGCACCTATTATCATATTGACGACGCTAATTTCGTCCTCGCATTGGCGTACCATGATGCTGAGATCGCGAGCGTTGTTTGCCATCCAGTGCAGAACACCCGTTGAGGGGCTCATCGGATAGGCGGCGTAAAATTTCACACCTGCGGCTGCACCACCCATTGCCATTGCCGAATTACCGTCAACGACAGCGAGGGCTGGTTCCTGTTTCTGGAATTGAGTGTCGAATGCGGTGAAGTGTTCAACTGCGTGATTGTAGCCTGCACGCGCAACATCAATGTTCGCATCTACAACCGCTTGTCCTTTGCTTTTGAGGAATTGAACAGTCAGCATATCCTCGAACACTTTTAAATCTCCACCCACGAGTTTCATAGCTGCACCGAGCATACAGATGTTTAGCATCAGCTTTTTTCTATCGGTGTTATTAGACAATTCTTGATAGGACAGAGGTGCCAGTTGTATGTCATCACGCTCTGGTACCTTCTTGACATCATCGCTATTATAGATGAGTGTGCCACCGGGAGCAACATGTGGAAGGTGTGTCTCCAAGCTATTCCGGTCTAAGGCAATAACCAGATCAAGCGTGTCGCCTTGGTTAGCGACCGGTTCAGAACTGATTCTGGCAGTAAGGAAGGTATGACCGCCGCGGATGAGGGATTGGTAGGCACTATAGGTAAAGACATGCAAACCGTGCCGGGCACAGATCCGAGTCAAAATCTGACCAACGGAGTCTATTCCCTGCCCGGGTGCCCCTCCTACAGCCATTACAAAATCATATTTTGCCATCTTGGCTCCCTTCTAATTTTTGTATTCCATTCTGGTGTAGCGAATTCACCGAAGGTACACCACGGTTCGATAAACCTGACGACACCAGAGTAGTGGACAAATAAGCAAATTGCTTCGTTTGTTAGTTACATTGCGATATTTGCGCCTTTTTCTTAATATTCATGAACACATAAAACATTTTTCTTTTTTTAATTATACTACATTCGATTCATTTTTTCAAGTTTTTTTAAGATTTTGCAAATTTATTGCAACGTTTATCGGAGCATCAACTTTTATGAATTCAACCCATTGAAAGTAGTTTTTCGGAAAATTCTGCACCTATGGGCAAACGCCAAAATGTGTATCTGTCCCATGCTTCGGAGGAATTTTGAGGGGACATGCGCTTCCGCACTACGCTTGGCTCAATGCTATGAGTGCTTGTTTCGCTTCCGGGGTTCCAATTTTTTCCAATGCATACGCTGCATGATATTGAACCCGTTCGGAGTCGTCTTCTAATGCTTTGATTAACGCAGGTACAGCTTCCTCGGCGGCATCTTCGAGATTTGAGAGTGCGTATGCACTATAGGTACGAATCTCTTCCGCTGGATCGCTTAAAGCTTGAATAAGAACCCGGATCGCCCCAATTGCCGCTGATCCCATGCTGCAGAATGCACGGAGAGCATATTCGCGGAGTTGCTCATCTAAGTCTTGTAATGCTTCGCTGAGTGCTGGAATAGCAGGGGCACCAATTCTACCTAACGTATCACTTATGCAGAGGGCATGATGTCGTTCGGCTATTGCCAATTCTTCCATAAGTGCTGGCACTGTGGCTTCTCCAATTTCCGCCAAAATGTCTGCCGCTTGGTCGGGAACATCCCACAAGTTTTCGGCGAGTGCCTCGATCAGTCGTGGAATAGCCGGTTCGCCGATAGCGACCAGTTCCTTTTTCGCTGCCTCACGGACATCGTCCTCCATATCCGACAAATCATCAATCACGTCGGCTATGACGCGTTCGTTGTCCATTTATTCACCTTTCTTAACATACGCCAACATTGTGATAAGACGGTCAGTTTGCTCGGGTCGCAAGTATTTGTAAAACCATTCGGAAAACTCACGTTCGGCTCTGGTGAGTTCCGCCGTGAGTGCGGGGACGGTAGATTCGCCGATTTTTGCCAATACCTCCGCAGCATGATTCGCCATCTGTTCCATGTAAACAGGAATAGCGGATCCTTCAATGTGCGTGTAAAACTCGGCTCCGTACCCAGAGATATGCCAACATTCCTGAGTAAGGACATCGATTAACTGCGGAATAGCCGGCGTGCCTATAGCAATCAATTCTGCTTTCGCAGTATCCCGAACGTTTTCGTCTATGTGACCCAACGTGACGATCAAATCAGCGATGTAGTGTTTGCTATGCATCGTTTCCCCTTGTTTGTTCTTCTAAGAGTGTAGTGAGGCGTTCCGTTTGTTCTCGGCGCAAGCGTTTGTAGACGCGCTCCGAAATCTCTTGTTTTTCGTGCTTATCATCAAGATGCGTAATAAATTCAAGCCTTGCGACGCGAACATGATCGAGGTCGTCTGAACTCAGTTTACGAAGCCAGCCTGCGTCTGATGGTGTTGAGGTGTCATCAGTGTCAGACTTCGTACTGTTGTTTGCTCTGCGAAGTTTAAAAAGCGCGGCGACGAAGAATCCACCAGCCAATGCTGCTGCGACAGCAATAAGTATCAACTGTCCCAAGTTAGATGTTTGCCCCGGTAGGGCACCACCGACAGGCCCCATGTTTACGTCAAGTGATAAGTCAACCGTTGCCCCTGCCGAGAACGCCTTTGGCGCAGTGCTTTGATATATAAGATAAATACTGTTGTGAATCTGTTCGCGCTTTGGTGCACCGAAAAACTTCGCGCTCGGCACAAAGCTGATACTTTCGGGGACAAAGAATACAAATTGTTCCGTGGCAAAATTCAAGCGACGAGATAAATCCAGGCTGTTTTCTTCGACGTGGAAGAGATAAGTATAGCCTAATTGTGTTTCCCCTGGTGGCAATGGCGTTGTGAGGATGGCTTGATTCGTAACAGGGTTTATCGTGAGTTCCGTTGACTGATGTGGCTGAAAACCCTCGGTTCCTTTAGGAAGGGTTAAATGCAGTCCGACTGTTCGCGTGCCGTGCGTTGTTCTAAAAGGTAGGTCGCTCAAGTTTTCAATCCCAATTGCTTCAATGACTGTGACGGCACCATCTGGCGAGTGGTCCGGAGGCGGAGGCGCAATGACAAAACTATGCGACTTCACACGGATTTGCGTTTTGTCATCTGTAAATCCCCCGATTTCAAAGTCAATTTTGATGTTCGGAGCCCAGGTCGACAAAACCACGTCCTTCTCGGTGTAGTTAGTTCCTTCATGAACGGTAGAAACCGTATAGTGAACACTCGGATTAAGTGGTAAGTTCCCAAAACGATAGTTCCCATTTTCATCTGTCATCGTTTCTTGGGTCTCAGCGGTGTCAGCCTTATGAATGGTAAGGGTTACAGGCAGAGCGACGAGGGGTTTGCCCTGCTTTTTATCGATAACCGTGCCTTGAATACCGCCCGATTCTGTCGTTTGTGCGTAGGGAGTCGGAAGTAAAAAAAGAAGCGTCAAGACAACCGCTAATAGGCTGGGCATCCACCACAGAGTGAGATTGTGAACCTGCGAATTGCCTCTTGAATTCCGATACGAAGATGCGTTCGTGCACATGTTATGTTCCACGTTGTTGTTGTTTAAATCTCTCAATTTCTGCTTCTACATCTGACAGAGACTCACTTTCGAGTTGCATAATGACGCGCGCAGTCTCTTGCAAGAGTTCCTCACGTAATTCTTGATAGTCGGCATCTGAAAGTTTCCCAATTTCATAATCTTCGTCGAGATCTGTCAGTGCGGCGTAGCTGCGTTCACGTTCCTGAAAAAGAGTTCGTCGCCGTTCCGCGATGACATCGTCGGACGTTGTAGCAAGTTGAGCGCCTGTTTTCGAGAAAATCGGAAGTCCCAGATACACGAGGAGTGCGATTCCAAGAATTACCATCCATAAAATCACGAGAAAAGACATGAGAAACCCTTTCTGAAGTGTTCGCGAAGCATCTATTCTACCCAAGAAATCGTCACGTTTAGTTTTGCCGCTTGTACCTTTCCAATTCAGCTTCGACCTGTTTCACAGTTGTATCGGAGACCTGTTGTTTTGGTACTTCAAGCCCATCACTTGTGACCATTTCCTGTCTCAATCTTCGTAGCACGGCAAAGGCAACGCCACCGATTAGGACAAGAATGACGACTGGCATAATGTAGGCAAGTAAATTAATACCCTCTGCGGGCATGACTGCGTAAAACTGCGGTCCGAATGTGTCAAGGTAGTTCGTACGAATCTGCTCGACCGTTTGACCGGCGAGCAATCTATTGTGAAAATCCTTTTCAATCATCGCTGCCGTGTTGCAGACACATACTTTGATTGTTTCTCGCTCACAACCACAGTAACAGTAGACTGCGGTGATCAACTCCTCTAACTCGGACGCTAATGTGGCATCCTTCGCGTCCTTCGGTGCTGCTGCGCGAGACGCCTCCATCTGCGCGTGCACAGGGACAGTAAAACTGCAAGCGATGAAAAGCGCAACAATCCACATAAAATTAGGAATCACAGCGGTGTTGGACATGGAAATGTTTTCAAATCTTCCAGTTTTCATAGTCTTGTCCTTCGCCTATTGAGAATCTTTATTGTGTTCAGATTTTTCGGCTATCGCGACAATCCCGCCTAACACCATCACAGCAACGCCGATCCAGACAACGCCAATGAGAGGATTGTAGTACGCCTGTACGTTCACAATACCTCCTGTTTTAACATCCGGCGGAATGCTGCCGAGAGAAATATAAAAGTCGTTCACACCGAAGTGACGGATGGCAGATTCAATAGTATCCGGTTCTCCCTGTCCAGTCTTGTGATAGAAGTGGCGTGCTGGTTCCATTGTCCCTATCTGTTTCCCGTTCTTTGCGACATCAAAAACAATGCCGGTTCGGCGATAGTTCGCGAATTCTTTCTCAAACGAGTCTTTCATCGTAAGTTGAAACTGGCCAACCTCCATTGATTCCCCGATTCTCAAACTCTTGGATTCAAGCAGAAAATAGCCTTTCGATCCCATAATACCTATATAGACGATAACGATGCCGATGTGGACGATGTAACCGCCATACCGTCTCTTATTACGCTGGATAAGGAGGTTCAAGCCGTTGAGGAAGGAGGTTTCCTGTCGTTTCGCGCGGAGTTTTGCGCCGCGATAAAATTCAGCGGAGATTGCCACAATCACGAAAACACTTGCGGAGACACAGAGGACCGAGTAGACCGGAGAAGTCTTGCCTTTTAAAGCGAGAAATCCCCATGTCAACGCCCCTCCGACTAAACCGATAGCAAGCGGCAACAGAAACATTCGCTGGAAATTATTGGCAGTAATCTTTTTCCATGAGATAATTGGACCCGCACCTGTGAGGAAGAGAAGCAATAGCCCGGGAATAATAACAACTTGATTGAAAAAGGCTTCAGGAACAGAGGACTTTTGACCGTTAATCGCCTCGGAAATAATCGGCCACAACGTACCCCAGAGAATGATTAGGGTTAACCCGACGAGGAGCCAGTTATTCAGAACAAAAGCACTTTCACGAGAGAGAAGGGATTCTAAGCGATTGGCACTCTTAAGGCGTTTCCAGCGATAGATGATGAGTCCGATGACACCGGCAGTCGAAGCTAAGATGAAACCGAGGAAATATCCGCCAATATCAGATTGTGCGAAGGCGTGCACCGATGAAATGATTCCGCTACGCGTGATGAAGGTTCCCAAGAGTGTGAATTGGAACGCAAGCGTAATGAGAAGGATATTCCACAGCTTGAGCATATTCCGCTTCTCTTGAATCATCATGGAGTGTAGATAAGCGGTACCGAGGAGCCACGGCATAAAAGAGGCGTTTTCAACCGGGTCCCATGCCCAATAACCGCCCCAGCCAAGCTCGCGATATGCCCAATTGCCACCAAGCGTGATGCCAATGGTCAAAATAATCCATGAGAACAGCATCCACCTGCGTGACCGAAGTATCCAGTCGCTTCCAATTCTACCGGAGGCGAGTGCACCAACGGCAAACGCGAACGGCACCGTCAGGCTAATCCAACCGATATATAACGTCGGTGGATGAAATGCCATACTTGGGGTCTGAAGGAGTGGATTCATACCGGCACCGTCAGGTGCCATCTGTCCATTCGGAAATCGGTCAAGTGGATTGTAAACCCCTTCAATGATTCCAGTGACGAGTATAATAAAGAACAGTTGCACGACTGCCATTGGAATCAGGGCGTAATCTGAGAGGGTATCATTCGTTTCTTTATTGTGGCGGTGGTTTTGCCAGACGACAATCACGCCGGCGACAGTCAGCAACCAGAGCCAGAATAAAAGAGATCCCGACATTCGTCCCCAGAGTGCTGTGATTTTATAGAGTAGGGGTTGCGCTGCGCTTGATACCTCAACAACATAGCGCATTGAGAAATCGTCGGTTACAAAACCGTAGATTAAGGCACCGGTCGCAATACTGATAAGGATGAAGGTGGCGACGACAGCATTCCTGCCGCTCCGGATGGCGTTCCGATTTCGCGTGCGTAGCCCGATGCTGAGGAAGCCAATCGCCCACAAGCCAGAGAGCACAGAGAGATATATAGCGGCTTGTCCAATTTCCGCAGTCATTCGTTTCTGGACCTCCTCGCTTTTGATAGCAAGTTCAACCCCTTCCGAGTAACGGGTGGGGACCCCGAGGTTGCAAGTTGCGTCAAAAAAGTGTTGTTGAGCATGTTGCTAAAGTGTTGCGTATTTCTTATTGCGAGATGTACGAGGTCTCATTCGTGGGTGTGGCACTTTCTGCTCCCTCGTATTTCGAGGCACACTTCGTCATAAGTTTAGAAGCGACAATAAGGTTCTGCGCTGCATCGTATTTGCCTTCTACGAAAACGCTACCACCATCCGTAAAATTATCCGGTTTAAGTCGATCCTTGTAAATCACGTTGACTGTTGCCGCAGTTTCGCGGTCGCGCACAGCAAAGGTGAGCTTAAAATTGGCAGCATCCCATTTGGAGCTGTCTTCTGCAATGATCCCATCAACTTGGACCTGTTGATTGTTCATTCTGTCTCCGCCTACCACAAGCGCAGCTGGCGTAAAATGCCGAACGCTTGTCCTTTTAATCCCAGTTCCCACTAAAAGTGCCATACCACATAACAAAATGACGCTCGCGGCAACCACCTTAAGCCTTCTCTGTTTTTGCACCTCAACATCCTCCATTAATGAGAATCAGCAGGCGTGATTTGGCGCAATTCGAAAACCAAATCTTGCTGTTATAAAGTCAACCGTTCTGACGAGACGAATTCATCTCTTTAAAATAATACTTGATTTTACATGCAAAATCAAGTTAAAATAGAATTTAACTTGGAGAATCGGACAGAATTTTTAATAAAAGGCAGTCAGGTTAGACGCTTTCAGGAATTTATATATTGGCGAATGTAGTTTTACTATGTTCACGAACGAGAGGGTAAAGTTGTGAAAATCCTCGATTTTCACACGGACATTTACGGGAAATATGAAAATAAATTGGCAACATCATCCGTGGGCGGGTGTATTTCCGGCGACGCTCTGCCCTTTTCATGAAGATGAATCGATTGACGAAGTCGGATTGCGTCAGTATATGCAGGAACTCGCAAGTGTGCCGGGAATAAAAGGGGTCGTCTGTAATGGACACACCGGCGAAATCATGTCCATCCGCTTGCATGAAAGACAACGCGTTACGCAAATTACCGCGGAAGCTGTTGGGGATCGGGTTAAAGTCGTTTCAGGGGTTAGCGCAGAAGGAAGTCTCCCGGCAATTGATGACGCACTCGCGGCAAAGGAAGCCGGGGCGGATGCCATCTTGTTGATGCCTGCGCATCACTGGCTGCGTTTTGGAAGAACACCTGAAACCGCAGTCGGCTACTTCCAAGATGTCGCCGAGGGCGCAGATATACCGATTATTGTTCACCAGTATCCCGCATGGACAAAGGCAGGATATAGCCTTGAAGAAATGTTGGAAATGGTGAAGATTCCACAGGTTATCTGCATTAAAATGGGCACACGCGACATGGCGCGCTGGCGATGGGACTATGAACAGTTGAAAGAAGCCGCACCGGATGTGCCTATCTTGACCTGTCATGATGAGTATCTGCTTGCCTCCTTATTGGAAGGAAGCGACGGTGCGCTCATCGGGTTCGCAGGTTTTGTGCCCGAGTTGATGGTGGATGTCGTCCACGCCGCACTCAACGACGATCTCATCGGTGCACGTAAGGCGCGCAGTCAAGTAGACTCACTGGCACGAATCGTCTACAACTTCGGGGAACCGAGCAGTGACGCGCATCAGCGAATGAAATGCGCTCGCTGGTTGATGGGCAGATTCCCCTCAATGACGATGCGCCGGCCCCTTCGTCAATTGTCCACAGCCGAAGTAAATAAAATCCGAACACGTCTTGAAGAGACCGGCTATCAGTGCGCTAATTAAGTTTTTTGGAAACTCGTTCACTGATAGGTGTTGTGTCTTGATGTAAGTTGTGCACGGAATTAGAGGAGCAGAATGTCACGTCTAAAATATGCCTTAATTGGCCACGGTAGACGCGGTGCGGCACATCTGTCAACTGCCGCTACATTAAAGGACACCTTTGATGTAGTTGCCGTGTGTGATGCACACGCCGAATCCGCAGAGGCGGGCGCGGCGAAACTCAGTATCAAAGCCTATACCGATGTCCGGAAAATGATTGATGAAGTATCGCCTGATGTCTGCGATGTCGTTGTGCCTGCGCCTTTACATCATATCGTTTCCTGTTACCTTTCCCGATGTGGCATCTCGCATAATGTAGAGACAGGGCTTGCACCGACACTGGGTTTGATGGATATGATGATAACTGATGCTGCCGAGAATGGGATAAAACTCCAAACGTCAGAAAATTTTCCTTTTGTCCCTGTGGAACAATTCGTCTGCAAACTCATTAAGGAAGGCGTAATTGGGAACGTCCACAAGTGTTACCGACTCTTTTCTACAACCGGCTATCATGGACTTGCTGCAATTCGGTGCCGTATGGATGCCGCCCCCAAAACGGTCAGTAGCATCGGGCATACGATGCCTGTTTCTCCCTACGTTGACAGGGCAAAACGGGATTACAATCGGGAAGGTCTTGAGTTTTATGCCGTAGATTTTGAGAACGGCGGAATCGGCATCGCCATGGTCGGCAATAAGAATGGAGGCCTCGGACGGAATAAACTTGTCGGTTTCGAGACTTGTGGTGAGCGCGGCACGATCATCACCAACGGAAATCAAAGTGCATCGGGTGGCGAAACGGTCAACGTTTGCACGGATGAAGACCTCACCTTGCGAGCGGGAAGGGCGCAAACTTATGAATTTCAGAGGGAGTCCGGTGACGATGGGACACTTCGCCGTATCTTCGTAGAACTGCCGCCGTCCTTAGGTGGGACTGTCGAATGGGTGAATCCTTATCAGCGGACGACCATCACAGAGTCAGGCATCTCATTAGCAACTATGCTTGACGGTATCGCACGCGCTGTTCGGGAAGACACGCAGCCACTTTGGACAGGCGAAATGGGCAGGGCAGACCAGGAGATGGTGATTGCGGCACATCGGTCAATTGACGTGAATCGACAGCCTATCGAGCTACCCCTTGAACCTGATCCGGCTGAAGAAGACGCATTTGACCGCGATTTTGAAGTCCAGTTTGGTGTTCACCCACGCGAAAATATTGAAAAAGCATTACAGGTTAATTTCAAAGCGCGTTAATTGGAATGCCTCCAACCAAGGTAGGTGCGGTTTCCCAACCGCACCGAGTCTGAAGAAAGAATACTTTGTCGGCGAGGGTTCACATACCTGAATCCGATAATCTATTTATGAGATGGCTTACAATAATTCTAAGCACGTATAATAGAGGTAAGGAATGAAAGAAATTAAAATCGGGTTTATCGGATGTGGTGGCAACGCGAATGGGCACATGAACCAATTAGCAGGGATCGAAGGCGCAAGTGTTGTGGCTGTGTGCGACGTTCAAGCGGAACGCGCCCAGAGCGCAGCTGAGAAACATAATGCTGATCCCTATACCGCACACCAAGCCCTGCTCGAACGTGATGACTTGGATGCCGTCTATCTGAGTCTCCCAGTTTTTGTCCACGGACAGCCAGAGTTTGACGTTATTGCGCGAGGCTTACCCTTTTTCGTTGAGAAGCCCGTTGCTATCAATATGGATATCGCCCGCGAAGTTGAAGCCGCAGTGGCAAACGCTGGACTCATAACGTGTGTCGGTTATCAACTCCGTTACCTCGGTTCGACAAAAATAACGCAGCAGATCCTGCAGGAAAGAACGATTAACATGGTCGTTGGTAAGTACTGGTGCAGTACCGGACACGGTGACCCGAGCGCATGGCTCCGCCAGATGAACAAATCCGGCGGTCAACTTGTCGAACAAGCGACACATACGATCGACATGATGCGTTACATGGGTGGAGAAGTGGAGACTGTCTATGCCATGCAGGCGAATCGGTTTCTCAAGGAGACGGATTGTCCTGATGCCAACAGTGTCTCTCTCCAGTTTGCGAGTGGTGCCGTCGGTTCATTGACTGCTACTTGGGCTTACGCAGGTGACTGGTCGAACACGAATGTCTTGGATTTATTGTATGAGGGAGAGTTGTTGAATTGGAATCCATCAAGGGTCTCGGTCCAGGAAGATGGCGAATCGGTGGATAAGACAGAACCGAGCCCAACAATTGACGAGGTTTTCGTGGACGCAGTGCGGAGCGGTGATGCTTCTTCAATTTTGAGTCCTTATAGTGATGCAGTCAAAACGCTTGCAATATCGCTGGCAGCAAACCAATCCGCGCAAGAAGACAGACCTATAGCCATTTCAGAGATTTTGTAACGGGACCTTCCAAACTTGCTTTAAAAGGAGTTGCTCATGTCGCAAACTTCATCGAAATATCGTGTAGCAATCGTCGGCTGTGGCGGGATCTCCAACGCGCACGGCAACGCATGGCGAGGCCTACCAGAAATTGAAATTGTGGGCGCATGCGATGAGAAGTTTGAATCGCTTAAGCGTTTCGCTACCGAGTATAACGTTCAGAATACCTACAACGACCTCCAACAAATGCTGGAGAAACAGCAACCCGATGTCTTAGTGATCGCAACGTGGCCCTCAAGTCATCTCAAAAATGTCCTGGAGGCAGTGCGGTGCGGAGTCAAAGGTATTCTTGTTGAGAAACCCATTACGGTTAACACCACGCAATTGGAGCAGATGATTCAGGTTACAGAGCGCGCCGATATCCGATTAATGGAAGCCTTCATGTATCGACATCATCCCTTGACGCTCGCTGTGAAACAGAAGATTGAGGAGGGGGCAATTGGAGAGGTACGCTATGCACGTTCTACCTTTTCAACAGGACTCATGGACCGACGAAATTGGCGATTAAGAGGCGATCTCGGCGGTGGTGCTGTCATGGATTTAGGCTGTTATTGCATCAATATCATCCGTTATCTCGTTGGGCGAGAACCACAATCGGTCTGGGCAACGGGCAAGTTTGAACCGATTAACAACGTCTGGGAAACTCTGATTGGAACCTTAGACTTCGGCAATGGTATTACTGGGCAATTGGATTGTAGTTTCGGTTGGACGTGGCGTGAATCTTATGAGGTCGCTGGGACAGATGGCACGCTTTTTGTTCAGAGTGCGTGGGGCAATTCGGAAGGCGAATCTCATTTCATAGTAAACGGCGAAACTATTCGTGTTGCTAATGGTGTGAATCCTTATGCCGCTGAGATTTTGGATTTATGTCGAGCAGTGGACACGGGTGTACCAACGCACTTACCAATATCGGACGCACTCGGAAATATGCGTGTTATCGACGCATTACACGAATCGGCACACACAGGTCAAAGTCGCAAAGTGGGCTAAAACTTCCTAACTATCTGTAAGAATGTCGGTCAGCGGGCAGCGGGCGGTAGATCGTTGTGGCGATTGCTATCGTTTTCGCCTACTCTAAGGTTCTCTGGCTTGCTTCGCAGTGAGAACTGAAAGCCGACTGCTGACAACTATTGGTGGCAGAAAATGCGACATACATCGATAACTTGGAGTACTCTACGGACTGGGGAATTGTTACATCAAAATCTCTTAACTGAAAACTGAAAACTGACGACTCTAAAAATATGTTTGAAAAAATGATGAAGTACCCTATTGACGTTTTCCGAGAGGGAAATTTCTCGTTTGGGGTGCCATTACCAGGGCTACTTATAGCGGTTCTACTCGTCGCGCTTCTTGCCGCTACGATATGGGCATATCGGAGTACCCAGGGACGCATCCAACGCGTCTTCCGGGGCTTCCTCATCTTTCTCCGCACGATTGTACTCTGTCTGCTTGCCTTCTGCCTCCTTAAACCCTTCCTCACAATTTATCAAACAAACCCTGATGATTCCTATTTGTTGGTGATGGTTGATCGGTCCAAAAGTATGCAGATTACCGATTCTGCGGATTCAGTGACACGGTTGCACCGCGTCAACGACTTACTCTTTTCGGAAGAAGAGGGACTCCTTGAAAAGCTGAACGCTAAATTCAAAGTCAGGCTTTTTGCGTTTGACACTACAGCAAAACGGGTTCCGAGCGAGACATTGACCAGGGCAGAGGGGGAAAGTACAGATATCCCACAGGCGTTAAACGAAGCACTTGATGACTTGCAGGGAATCCCGCTCTCTGGAGCTGTACTGTTGACTGATGGTGTGGACAGAAGTGGTGTTGATGTCGCAAAGTTCGCAATGCAAATCAGAGAACGGAAACTCCCTATCCATACCGTTGGCATCGGGGCAGAAGAAGGCAATCCAGATCTCGAGCTTGTCAAGGTCAATGTGCCTCGAATCGCAGAAGAGGATTTTCCTGTCGAGGTATGGATGACACTGCAACGGAAAGGGTTCAAAGGAAAGAAGGTGAACGTCCAATTAACAAGCAATGGACGCGTACTGAAAACTGAGTCCGTTGATATGGATGAAGGAACCTCTTGGATGTCGCAGATCGGTGGGACAGACGCAGTTTCTGATACCAAATCAGAACGCGTCCTGCTTAGATTTACCCCGCGCGAAGCCGGCACGCAAAAATTTGAAGTACATGCAGAGTTAGGAGAAATGGAAGCGGTCCCACAAAACAACACGAAAACGTTTTTACTCAAGGTAACACCTACCAAACGTGTGAAAATCCTGTTTGTTGATGGTAAACCGCGTTATGAATTTGGCTTTATAAAGCGTGCCCTGAAAAACGATCCGAACATCCAATTGACGGATCGGTTTTTGAAAAGCGTCACTACTGGTGGTGATCGGCATTACGGCGGCACCCGCACCGAGGCATCACATGATTTTGGATTTTATCCAGACGATAAGGAGATGCTTTTTGACTTTGACGCTATCATTTTAGGCAACGTGGATGCATCCGAATTTACACCGTCGCAGTTGGAGAATACAGTTGAGTTTGTACGCACCCGAGGGGGTGGACTGCTTATGTTAGGTGGTTCCAATTCTTTAGGTAACCATGAGCTTTCTGGGTCCTATATCAACACACCGATTGCGCAAGGTCTCCCTGTAGAATTGGAGCTTGGATCCGCGCCGCCTCCATTGGCACCGAGGCGACTCGGTAGATCGACCACGAGTTCGCAGCCCATTAAAGACAAGGGCTATAAATTGCAACTCACACCGGAGGGGAAAGTCGAAACTTTGATGGCTTTGGCGGATATACCTACCGAGAATTTGGAACGCTGGCAGATCTTGCCTACGTTGAAGGGATATAGTAAGGTGAAACGTGCCAAAGCAGGAGCACTTGTTTTGGCGGAGCATCCAACCGATCGGAATGAATTCGGTAATCGAATTCTTATCGCAACGCATAATTACAATGCCGGACGCGTAATGGTATTTACACCGCACACTTCTTGGCGCTGGCAGATGCTTCCTTCTCATGAAGTTGCGGATCAGCGATTCTGGCACCAAGAGGATAGTCCGGAACGGTTCTGGCGACAGGTTGCGAGGTGGCTGACGACTGCACTGAAGGAACATGTTAAACTTGATATTGCGAAAACGGCTTACGCTTTGAAAGAACCTGTCGTGATTGAGGTTACCGCTACGGATCTACAGTTTCAGTTGACAAACAACGCGAAAATCCGAGCCATCGTCGTTGATGAAGCAGGGAAACGCAGGGAGTTAAAACTTGAGCAGGTCCTCGGTAAAGATGGACTCTACACGGCGCGTTTTATTCCGAATCGCTACGGCGAATACACTGTCACTGCAACCGGTACCCTGGGTAGCGAGAACTTGGGTGAACAACAGACCCTTTTTGAAGTAAAAACATCTTACGCCGAGTTTAGTAACGCTGAGCTTAACGTCGCACTTCTCAAAACACTTGCTGAAGGGAGTGGCGGAAAGTACTACACTATGGAAGAGGCAACCCAACTCGTAAATCAGATTCCGCTTGTCGAAAGCGCAACATCAAAGATTACGGATGTCGATATCTGGGATATGCCTCTCATTTTTGGTGCGGTTCTCGTCCTCCTTGGGTTCGAGTGGTTCTTAAGAAAACGCGGTGGGTTGGTATAAGCTGCTCATTATCAGAAACTCGTTATAGAACATCAAAAGAGGGATTAAAGGTATGACGCAACAAGAACTCCAGAAAGTCGCACAAGGGACTCTCGCACCCGAACAGGTCTCCATGACATTGGCGGAATTTCTTGAGAACGATATAGACGGATATGAATACGTTAAAGGAGAGTTAGTGCCGATGTCTCCGCCCACGAGAATACATAGCAAGATTAGCGTCAACGTCATCCGGCATTTGGATCGGCATGTACGTGAGAATCAGTTAGGAGAGGTACACGTAGAGGCAACGTTTCAGGTCGGTGAACGTGGATTGAAACCAGATGTGGCGTTTGTTTCAACGCCGCGGTTGGATGGAGACGAAAACACAGGGTTTCCGATACCTCCCGATCTGGCGATTGAGGTTGTTTCGCCGTCAGACGTTCAGTGGCGTGTTGTAGACAAAGCGTTCGCTTATCTGGATGCAGGCACACGCCTCGTTTGGGTTCTGGATCCCCGCTCTAAAACGGTGACGGTTTATCATTCTGAAAGCGACATCGCGCTGCTCACGCTCGAAGCTACTCTCACGAGTGAGGATGTCGTGCCGGGATTTGCCTGTCCTGTCTCCCAACTTTTCGAGTAGTTGCGTTGAGGCGATCTTTTTTATTACACTTCCGCATATAAGGAAAACTATGAACAATCCCTATAAAAGCGTTATGTTCGTCATCGCCGACGATTGGAGCCGCATCGCGAAATGCTACGGAAATGAGGTTATCCGAACCCCGCATATCGATGCCTTTGCCGAACGCGGTGTTGTGTTTGACTCCGCATTCTGCACAAGCCCCTCATGCGCCGTGAGCCGCGCCTGTATTCTTACGGGACAACATAGCCATACGCACGGACAATATGGGCATTGCCACGGCATTCACGGATTCCGCACACATGAATATATGCAATCGGTGCCGAAAATTCTCAAAGCGCACGGATTTGCTACGGCGTGCATCGGGAAGAAACACGTTGAGCCTGAAAGCGTTTATCCTTTCGACTTTGAACCTAAGGTTGATGCCAGAAGTCCCGTAGACGTGACAGCGAAGGTGAATCAATTTCTTACTGAGAACGTAGACAACCCCTTCTATCTTCATATCGGCAGTTCCTATCCACATCGGGCAGGTAAAGGTTTTGGAAATGACCGGACGCATGCGGGTATTCAGCCCAACTCTTATGCCCCAGAGGAAATCATTGTACCGAACTTCCTACCGGACGTGCCGGCTGTACGTGAAGATCTCGCTGATTACTACGAGAGTGTTTCGCGTTGGGATGCTGTGGTGGGTGCGGTTTTGGAGGCACTTGACGCTTCCGGGCGCGCAGATGAAACCCTTGTCTTTGTTACGACCGATCACGCAATGCCATTTCCGGGCGCGAAGGCATCCAGTTTTGATAGCGGACATCACTGTCCATTGCTTATCGCCAGTCCGACGCAACAGAAACGCGGTTTCCACAATCAGGCACTCGTCAACTGGGTAGATTTCTGTCCAACAATGTTGGATTGGTGTGGTGTCGCACATCCCGATGGAGCAGAGGCACTTCCCGGTAGATCGCTACTCACTGTCTTGGAGGACGATAGTCCACATCCAGGTAACGGCGACTGGGAGGAAACGTATTTTTCTCACTGTTTCCATGAGGTGACGAACTACTATCCATATCGCGTGCTGCGTGGCAGACGGCATAAGTACATCCGCAATCTGGCATACCAATTGGAGACCCCACTCCCAAGCGACCTGTTCCGTTCAATCTCATGGACAGCGGTGCGGAACGACAACGTTCAGCAACTCGGTGATCGACAGCGGGCCGATTTTCTACAGCAAGGTCGTGAGGCTTTGTATGATGTGCAGAACGACCCAGCGGAGTCGCGAAACCTCATTGACGTACCGGAACTACAAAACATAACTAACGAGATGCGTCAAAAGGTTATCGAATTCAGGCAAAAAACCGAGGATCCGTGGCTTGAGCAGTCCTTCCAAGAAGGCGAAACGCAACCTTTTTTTCGTTAATAGCAGTCAGCGATCAGCAGTTGGAAGAAGTACCGTCAGCATGCTCGCCTTCAGTAAAGGGATTTTGATTGCAGACGGACGGGAAGTTGTCTGAATCAGGATTTACATGGCAATACCAAAGTGGTAGCCTGCAACAACGGCGCAGGCGGATATAAGAGAGACTCGCAATCGTTTAAAGGCATGTTGTTCCTCCGCAAGGTAAAATTAAGAATCCGCAAGGTAAAATTAAAAATTGCAAAATTACAATTTAGAGGCGATGAATGCCCGCATCCAAGCAGACAGTGGGCTTATAAAGCAGATTCTCACAGAGACGGGAAAAGTCATCGTCGGGCAAAGCGCGTTATTAGAGGGGTTAGTGATAGGCTTACTCAGCAACGGACATATCCTACTCGAAGGGGTACCCGGACTCGCAAAGACGACTGCTGTGAGTGCACTTGCGCAAACGATTGACGCTTCTTTCAATCGTCTTCAGTTTACACCCGACCTACTCCCAGCCGACCTCGTCGGCACGCTGATTTACGATCAACAAAAGGGGGATTTTTACACGAAAAAGGGACCCATTTTCGCCAACGTTATCCTCGCAGATGAGATAAATCGTGCACCCGCCAAAGTGCAAAGTGCCTTACTTGAAGCGATGCAGGAGCGACAGGTAACAATCGGTGGCACGACCTATCCACTTGGCGATCCGTTTCTCGTTCTGGCGACCCAAAATCCGATTGAGCATGAAGGCACCTATCCGCTACCCGAAGCGCAGGTGGATAGATTTATGCTGAAGATTAAGGTTAACTACCCTTCACATGCAGAGGAATTACAAATTCTCCGGCGGATGACGACCGAAGAGATCTCCTCCATTCAACCGGTGATTTCCGCGGAAGATATTATCCGATTCCGAGAGGTGGTCCGAAGTATCTATATGGCAGAGCAGTTGGAGAATTATATTGTCGATTTGGTGTGTGCGACGCGAGCACCGGAAGCGTATCAGTTGGATGAACTCAGCACGTTAATTGAATACGGTGCCTCACCGCGTGCGACCATTTTTCTTGCGTTTGCTGCAAGGGCGAGAGCGTTCCTCTCTCAACGCGGTTACGTTACCCCTGAAGACATCCACGCAGTCGGCATGGATGTCCTGAGACACCGAGTTATCATCAGTTACGAAGCGGAAGCGGACGGTCGCGATGTTGAGAGCATCATCGCACAGGTGTTCGCAAAGATTGAAGTGCCTTAGGTGTCTACTCCTGTGTCTGTTCTGCAACAGCCGATGCCCGCGCACCTACACCGAGTACCGCTAAGAATCCTTCCGAATCCGCGTGGTCGAAGTCCCCAATTGCTTCCATAGATGCGGTCTCTTCAGAGTAGAGCGAATGCGGTGCCTCACCTGAGGCATGGAAAGCGACGTTACCCTTGTAGAGTGCAACTGTAATGGTTCCACTTACTAAGTTAGTGAGCGGTTCAATGGAAGCCAGTAGTGCTTGCGTCGCAGCATCGAACCAGTAACCTTGATAAATCTGTTCCGCAATCGTGGTGGCTACGCCATCAAAGTGTCGGCGCGCCCGTCTATCTAAAATCAGTTGCAGCAGATACTCGTAACACTTCCCAAGCAATTCCATCCCCGGTGATTCATAAACGCCACGACTCTTAATCCCGACAAACCGGTTTTCAACGGTGTGAATGCCGATGCCGACCCCATTTCGTCCACCGATGCGATTTGCCTCCAGTAGACTCTGGAGCGATGTGACAGGACTTCCGTTAACCTCAACAGGCGTTCCCCGCGCAAAGGTAACCGTGAAGTGCTCTACGTCATCAGGCGCGTCTTTCGGATGGACTCCCATGCCGGGGGTAATAAAACCTGCCGGGGTTTTCAACGATTCGAGTCGTCCAGCTTCATGTGTGAGTCCCAAGAGGTTCGCGTCGGTTGAGTAGGGTTTCTCGTGTGTCGCAGTAATCGGTAGGTTATGTGCTTGGCAGAAGTCTATCATCTCTTTCCTGCCACCGAACACTTTGAGGAAGTTCGGATCTCGCCACGGTGCATAGACAGCAAAGTGTGGATTGAGCATATTGGTAGCGAGTTGAAATCGCACCTGATCGTTGCCTCTACCAGTTGCACCGTGTGTTAAGATAGTGACACCGCGCTTTTCCATCTCCGGTAGGAGTGCTTTCACCGTAACATGCCTCGCGATGCCAGTTGTATTCCAATATCCACCTTCATACATGGCTTGACCCTGGACGAGACGGATGCCTGCTTCCGCAAGCGCGTCTTTCGCGTCGACAATAATAGCGTCTTCAGCACCGCATGCCAACATCCGTTCCCGAATTTCGGAAACATCCCGTTCGTCAGGTTGTCCGAGATCCGCCGTAAAACAGACGACCTTGACACCGTTATCGACTAACCACTTCGTGATGGTACAACTATCCAAGCCGCCAGAAACAGCGGCACCAACTGTTTTCCCTTTTAATGCATCAATATTCAAAGCAATCTCCAAGGTATTATATTTTACATTATAGCGGAATTATACCACTTTTTGTGGCAGCTTGCAAAACAATATTGAGACATTGAAAAAAGATGTATTTGACAATTTATCTCGTTTATGGCATAATAATCCAAACAGCGCGACAGCACCTGCTCCATCCGAGCAACGAACCTGTGCGGAGGAAAGGAGCGAGACCTTTCTCGCCCGCCTTCTCACAAATGGCGTTAGGTTCGCAATTTTTAACAACTCTCTTAAGTCGTTTTTAAGGTGCTTGAAACCCGATAACGTATATTTTCTACGGAGATTTCCGCCTATGGAATCTGTGAAGGATATTATCCAACAGTGCCATAAACGGCGACAGAAGGTCATGCAACAGCGGGAGACAATTGTCTCACCCACGTTGCACGGTGAGCACCCTTACCACTATATTGTTTATTGTGCACATCGGTATCCGCTGCTTTTGCATGCTCTTGAACAGGCAGACATTTCGTTTATGCCGATTGGACAGGCACCTTTCGATCGGGGTCATGCGTATTGTGGTGGCAGTCGTCTCTTAAGACGACAAGGCACACTCGACTGGAGCCCGAGGCGATGGTTTTCGTCGTGGGGCATTCAGATCTATACAGGGATGCCATCTGCACGCGAGGGAGCTAACTGGCATGACATCGAGTTCACCTACAGAGCGATTCGCGATGCACCTGATGCCGTTGTTGCATGTGTGGAGGCACTCGTCAACGCTGTTATGAACCCACTACTCACCTTGCTCAAGGGTGGAGGCTTGCGGTTTTCGTGTCGAGTGCCGGACTATCTTCATCCGAACACAACGGACGCAAAGCAGTATGTTCATAAGTATCTACCTGACATAGATCATACTCGTGATCGAGATATCTATGTAGACATCGTTGGGGATAAAGGCTTTACTCGCTGGGATGCCCGCTACGAAATTCTTAAGGGCAGTCTATTAGACCCGCCTATCATTTCTAAAGATGTGCTTTTTGCGTTTCTCGATGTCTTGCGAGAGTTGCTACATGAACCCGCCCCGGCATCGGAATTAGACACGATAGATGAAGCGATCGTGGATACACAGGATTTCGACGATTTTGCTGTCATAGAATCTTTAGAAACAGAGCAAGCTGTGAATGAAAATATCCTTGCGGTGCACCGAGGTGAGCTTTCTCCGATTGGAATTGGACGACCAAAGCCTATCCTTGAAAAAATGGAACGCACTGAGGCGGAGGATGAGAGGAATGTCTTTGAAGCGGAAGCGCGCATTCTTGGGCTTGTTACGGGTTCCATAAGCACTGAAAAGAAACGTGAGATGGAAGCCGCGTTTCTCAATACCGCGCCTATCTGTGTAAATTCTAATACCGCTTATGACGTAGAGAACGCACAGCGGTATTATGAGCGTCAGGGGATTACCGTCGGGCAATGGAAACCGAGAAACTATCGCTGGGAACAGGTGAAGGAGGGACCGCTTGCTGAACGAATGCAGAACCCTTTTGCACACGGGAACGTCTGCGAAGATGCCGAAAGATGTGATGTGTTGGAGCAGAAGGGGAGTAATCCGAATAAAAGTATTTGCCCGAGTTGTCTTGTTTACGACGCGTGTCAAGAGCGCGGGTATCTTTCTCAATTCGAGACGCTCAAGGAGAAGCAGGTCATTGTATCAGAGATTCCGAACCTCTTTTTGGATCGGCGGTATGCGGCGTTTGTTGATGCGTTGATCGTTCCCAATCGGATCTGTATTATAAATGATTCTGAATCCCAGCTCGCTAAACTCTTTTCAGAGTATCATCTGTCAATCGAAATTCTTGAAGGCTGGCTCATTAATTGGAGTGGTGCGGTGTTGGGTCAATTCGCGAAAACAATGCTGAACGCTATTCGGATTACAGACAGTCAACATGGCGATATTGCTAAGCGGATTCGCACTGTTGTTCAAGCGTTTGAAGGGTTAGAAGATAGCATTGTTCAGCAGATGTGTCAGGTAAATTGTACAGGTAAAGATGGCAGCAGGGTTGCAATAGATATTGATAGTGCGATCCAGTTTGGGATTTTGGATATATTGATCTCAGAAAACATAGAGAAGGTCCCAAATGTGTACCGCGACCCGGAGTGGACGTTATGGCATCAGTTGAAGACATTCTTTGCGTATTACACGCGCGATATGGATGCTCCGATGTTTGTCGATGACGGGATTTTGCGGTTCTGGTTACCGCCAAGAATTCATCAAGAGATTCAGGAACTTGTGTTCATATCGCCAGCGTTCTCGGAAGATTGTTTCAAAGAAGTGTTTCCTGAAGAGACGGTTTCGGTCAGGCGGGTTGAATCGCAGGAGACATCGCTTTCAGGGAATAAGTCTTTTCAGCTGCGGAGCGCGCCGCATATCTCCTATGCAATCGCAAACTACGAGGTTAATTGGGATGTGTTTAGCCTTTCTGAAATTGCGAGTCGCTTTTTTTGCGGTATCTATCAAGAAATGAAACGGCATCCGGATCGCAATCATGTCGTTATCTCGAGCACAAGCGCGGCGCTGATGTTGAAAAATGTTTTTGATAAGATTATCAGCTACCACGATCTCATCAAAGACACCCCGGCACACCCTGAGGATTTGCGATCCACTTTTGAAGCTGCTGACGTTTACTACGACCGCATCAAGGTTCTACGATCCATCTTTGAAGCTGCTGATGTTGTGTGGATCGTTGGCACGCCTTATTGGCCCCCGAAATTTATCTGGGAACAAGCGAAAATATTGTTTGGAAACCAAGTGGAGCCGTTAAATTATAACTTGACAATGAATCCTTATCAATTTGAAGATGAACGGATACAAGAACTCTACGAACAGAATGCTGTAGGTGTACTGGCACAGATTATCCGTATCACTGGATTCAATGAGGCATCGGATAAGACGTTGGTTCTCAACACGGCTTTGCGGATACCCTCTGTCACCGATGCACCAGAAACGGAATTGTTCGATTGGGAAGACTTTGAGATCGCTGGCGGGTTGGATGAACTTTCAGAGACGATTCGGATACGTGAGGGGTACGAGGCAGAATACGCGAACATGGATGCGTCGTGGCATCGAGAACGCGTTGAATATTTGCTTGGTGTTTCCAAGGCGCAAGCGAACCGTATCTTGATGAGATTGAGAGGCGGTAAACTCGAGCGTGTTCCATTTCATGCCCAGATTTTCGAACTGCTCTCGGATGGAGAGAAAACAACATCTGAAATCCTTGAATCAATTCAGGGGAACCCGGGCTCCATTAAAAACGAACTCACTCATCTCGTAGAAACCGGTGAGATTGTGAGGATCCGGCGGGGTGTTTATGCCTTGGCATAGTCAGGTACCTACCGTTTCAAAACGCATTTTTTCACAAAATCCATCAAAATAAGACTTTTTCATACAAAAATTGTATAAAAAATACAATTTTTGTATTTTTTTCTTGCAAAACTGAATTAATTTATGTATAATTACAATATGACTGAAATCCATTCATTCATCATACGTCATCATGATTTCAGTCATACTCCAAATTAAATAGGAGATTTGGTAGAGCGCAGAGGGGAAAACTTCAGCAGGCTTTCTCTCTGCCGCTCACCAACTCCTTTTTCAAGCCATTCCGATGAATATACCCTCACACGCCCCACAGATAGGAATATTTGTTGAATCCATATTACACTAAACTAAAGTTTGGACAATTCGTGTCGCGTTTTCAAGAGACCATGTATTTTTTTGCGATCTTCCCACAGTCTTTTACAACCCTGTGAGCACAAGGGATTGGGCTACTTGCTTTTGCAGTGTCTGCTTTAGGATTGTTTGATGTTCTAACAGATGTGCTCTATTTTTGTTATTCATAATTTCTCGTCCTTTGTAATGCTTGAAATGGGCATAGCATTAATTTAAACCTCAATAAAAAAGCGAGCATGGGTCCTGCCCATACACGTGTTCCTGTTCTATGTCCTGCTCATATCAATAGGTAGTCCCGCCTTTCGCATACCCTGACTGAGTTTCAGTTTCCAATCATCGGCACTATCCATCGGTACATAAGCTACATCACGAATACCCGATGGTAACTCAACGCCTTCTTTATAGAGGGCACACACTCGTTCACCGCCTAATCCCCCGAGAAGATAACCGAGTTCAAAGATAACGTTCTGTCGGGCTCTCAGTTTGCGTTTCCCTGTGGCTTTTGAGGAACCAACATCGTCGGGAGTCAACAGGACGATAGCGAAACCTGCTTCATCTACCTGTTCTTCAAACTTATCAATGATTGTTTGTCCTTTGCTAGGTTGTTCGTCAAGAGCGACTGGCTTTAAGCCCAAGTTCTCTACGAACTTAGCAACAGTCGTTTTGGCTTCCTCGTCGTGCCCATAGGAAATAAATATTTTCCGCTGATTTTTCGCATTCATGATTTTTCCTCCATTCTTACGTCGATGTAGCGCGGGAGACTTCCGCTCGTATAAAATAAGAACTCTACGTTGATTATAGCATTAATTTGTCGGTAGCGTCACACCTAATTTTGGAAGGACAATCTTATAGGGATCCGACTAAGAGTTTCGCATTCTATGTTCTACAAAAGTTTGTTTGCATCGAAAGATAGTCCCGCCTGTCTCATTTCTCTCGCCAGTGTCAGTTGCCATGCATCAAACTCATCCATGAGGACATAAACAACCCCGTATATATCCGAAGGGAGCTCAACGCCTTCTTTGTAGAGCGCACAAACGCGTCTACGCCCTAACGCATGGAAGAAATAGCCAAGTTCAAAGATGACGTTCTGCCGGGCTCTGAGTTTGAGATCGTTTCTCTTTTCAATCGGAGCACCAACGTCGTCGGGAGTTATCAGAACAATTGCAAAATCGGCACTCCCAGCGTATTTTTCAAACTTTTCAATGATCGTCAAACCTTCACTGGGCTGTTCATCAAGTATGATTGTCTCTAAATCAAGCCTTTCTATAAACCTTGCGACAGCATGCTTGGCTGCCTCGTCATGCCCGTGGACAGTGAACACTTTTTGCGAAACTTTTTCCTCCATAGTTCTCCTTCATTTTCGCGGTGACTCATCTCGGAATTGCATGAAAACGTCCCCAATCCACCAGTCTTCGGTCTTAGGATAACTGCGGTATAGACTTGTGTCATCTCTTTTGCCTCAATGTGCTTTAAAGATCATAGCATTAATTTCGGGCTTGTCAACCAAAAACACGTGATTCAGTAGGAACATGTAGCAAACTGTAAATAGGGCATTAGTCTTCGTAATTTTGGTTGATCTTCGGAGGAAGTCACGAACTGGAGCTCGCTCCTACAGAAGAATGGAATAACCCTGCGCGCATGAGACATTAACTTGGCAACCGAGGTCTCTAAAATCCGCGAAATCCGTGGCATCCGCGTAAATCCGCGATTCAGACAATTGCCAAAATATTTACACGCCTTGACTCTCGAAACGTTTGACAAGCATTCTCAACGATGCTATAATTGTGAACAAGAGGATAGCCATTTAATTCGTCAATAATCAATAAGGATTGGATTTAAACTATGAAACTAAAGATCATCATTCATGAAGCTGAAGAAGGCGGTTATTGGGCGGAAGTGCCAGCAATCGAGGGCTGTGCCACGCAAGGTAAGACGTTTGAAGAGTTGCTTAAAAATATCTATGAAGCAGTTGAGGGATGTTTATCCGTAAACGTTATGAAATAACTTGTAAATTCACATAGGAGCAGAACATGAAACGTTATGGAAATCTTCACGGAAATTCGGGAATCGCTGCTTATGAAGAGGGTGCTGATTTTATCAGGATCCGATTCACAAGCGGCAGTATCTATCTATACACTTATGACAGTGCAGGCGAGGACGACATTGAAGAGATGAAAGAATTGGCGAAAGAAGGCGAAGGGTTGACGCGGTTCATCAACGACTTTCGGCCCGGTTATGCGAGGCGAGAACGTTAGCGGGTTTTTAATCAAATCTATCCTGAGACATAGGAAAACAGAGAATTTTCTTGTCCGATCCTCTGAGATTCTCAAGTTGATGATTTGCGGAATCTCTTTATCTTCATTTGAAAACAGGTTTGGGATATGCTATTCTATAAATGAGGTAATTTCTATATTTGGAGGGAATATACATGCCAATTAATTGGAGAGACCACATTGTTAGTACACCGGATATATTGCGCGGTAAACCGCGTATCAAAGGGACGAGAATTCCGGTAAGCCTTCTCCTCGGATACTTGGCAGCAGGGCATACAACAGACGAAATAATTGCTGAATTCCCAGATCTCAAAGCAATGCAGATTCACACCTGTCTTGATTACGCGCGTGAATTAGTAAATTCCGACCAATAAATCACGTCCAAAAAATCCTTGACATCCTTTCCAAAACTATATACAATAAAACCCCAATTACAACATATCGTATATGGAGGTATCTCATGCCGACAATCGAAAAAGTTTTTGACTCCCCAGGACCACAACCCAACGGAATGCAAGCCACCGAAGAGGGACTCTGGATTCTCGACCAACAGACCAACGAGGCGCATCTCGTCTCATATCAGGGCGTTGTGAAAAAAACGCTTGCCACCGGCTCCGATAGAGGCAGCGGTGTTACAGATACAGGCGACACGCTCTGGCTCGCGTCTACCTATAGTTGCGAAATCCTTTCAACGGATCCGGAAAGTGGCAAAACGCTTGCCTCTTTTGAAACACCCGGTGCAGGGCAAACCGGCGCACACGGCTTGGAATGGCGCGATAATAAACTCTGGCTGGCGGTCCCACCCGCTGCCACTATCTATCAGATCGATGTTGAAGGCGGTTTCAAAGTAATTCACACGCTCCCGGCTCCCGGCGATCGACCACACGGTATCGCATGGGTGGGCGACGATCTCTGGTGCGTTGAGACGAACCATCGCGCCATCTTTCATCTCAATCCGGAAGATGGCAGCCATCTGAACAAAATCGAGATACCGGAACCACATCCTGAACCCCACGGAATGACCTACTGGGATGGGTATTTCTGGTATTGCGATGCACATACGACTGCGGTGTGCCGCGTAGCATTATCCTAATCATGGAAGCGATCGGCAGACTCCTGAATATGGGAAAAATCAGTGCCGCCATGAATATGGCAGTTGACGAGGCAATTCTGCTCGCGCAGAAGGAGCAACCGAACCCGACGCTGCGGTTTTATGAGTGGTCGTCTCCAGCTTTCAGTTTCGGCTACTTTCAAGATATTGCGTCAGAAATTGACGTGGAGGCGTGCCGTGCAGATGGCATCGAATTAGTGAAACGGATGACCGGCGGCGGGATTGTCGTGCATGGATGGGAATTGACGTATACGCTGATACTCCCGCGGGCTGCTGCAGAGATGGGTATTTCCGAGGCGTATCGATGCATCGGACAATCTCTCGTCAAGGCGTTTCAGAAACTCGGTGTCCCCGCGCAGTGCTACGCCGCGTGCCCCGATTCCCCCGAAACTGCTCCAAATATCTGTTTGACGAATCCTGCCGAGCATGATGTTATGTCTGACGACAAGAAGTTAGCGGGTGTTTCTGTGAGGCGTAACCGAGACGGGATGATGTTTCAAGGGTATATCTCATTGGATATGCCGCCTTCCTTTATCCTCAAGCGCGTTTCAAAGGACCCAGAAAGCCAACAGAGCGTCCGCGAAAAGTCAACTGCTATCAATGTAGGTGGACGTTTTATAACAAGAGACGCGCTCATCCAAGCCATCTGTGAAACATTTGAAATCGGAATTGCGTTTAATGCAGGAGAACTGTCAATGATGGAGCGAGCGCAGGCAGAAACTTTGTTTGAAACCAAATATGCCACAGCAGCGTGGAATTTTGGATGAAGGTAGAATTAAAAAACCATCAAAAACGTTAGCCCGTAATGTAATGGAGGGCGGGTTTAAGAAACGCACGTGAAAGCCTTAACTGCTGTCGTTTCTCCGCAAGGTATAATTAAAAATGCTGTTCTTATTCCACAGGGCGCGTTCATCATGGGTACCGATATTGAAGCGTTCTACGGCACTGCCTTAGCCAATTCGGAGCACGCCAAACTTGATGAAGCACCAATGCACATCCGTTTTCTGGAGGCATATCTCATTGAGCAGTATCCAGTGACCAACGCCGAGTATGCTGCTTTCGTGCGGGAAACAAATCATCCGCCACCGCCACATTGGAAAAACGGTGACTTCGCGCCTGAAGATGCAAATCTCCCAGTTGTTCGCGTGAGTTGGCATGATAGTCGCGCGTATGCACAATGGGCAGGCAAACGGCTACCGACAGAGGCAGAATGGGAGAAAGCCTGCCGTGGTCCCGACGGACGGATTTATCCGTGGGGTAATGTCTTTGTTCCTGACGAATCTGAATCTACAGAAACCCCTATGGAGACTTCTCAGACTCTGACGGCACATCTCACGCCTGTAGGCGTTCGTCCCGCCACAGTAAGCCCTTACGGAGTCGGTGACGCGGCAGGAAATGTTTGGGAATGGACTGCCGATTGGTATCAACTATATCCTGATCCGAAACGTCCAACGCTTAAACAGCGGATGGATGATAAACATAAAGCCTTGCGTGGGGGGTCATGGTTAGAAGTGCGTGATGGCACAGCGGAACGCTATTTTCGGTGTGCCAATCGTTTACATGCGCCGCCAGACTATGTCGCCGGAAATATCGGTTTTCGCTGTGTGCGCGAGGTGCCACCCGAACAAGCCGAGTCGGTGCATGTTCCTGTAGAACCACTTGCTGACTATGTAAAACAGCGGAAGTTGAGTAATCTGCGTCTCCTTCAAAAACGGACACAAAAGAACAGCCTCAAAGATACGCTTATTGCTGTCCCGCTCATCGGGGCAGCAATCTACGGTATTGTGGTAAATCCTGAGTTGGTGTTGGGCGGTATAACCGCAGGTGTCGTCGGTATTGGATTTCTTTTTACTGCCAGTGTGAATTTCTGGCGGCGGGGGCGTGCAGTAAAACGAGCAAAGCAAGTGGAGTCCGAAAGCTTCCTACCATCTCATTAGAGGTATAAGGCTATTTAGTTTTCCATTTTTTACGACGTTTTTCGGTGACCCGACCCGGTAGGAGCGGTTTGTAACCGCTCCGGGCATCGAAAAGGGTGCTCAAACTCCAGCCGATCCGATAAATTTTTAAAACTAAATGCCCCTGGTTAGAGGTATTTTTCGCATTGACCGAAATTTGAATTCAGTGTAAACTTTTGCAAACTAAAGCATCGCGACCTCAAGTCGCTTCTATAGGGGAAAAATGATGAACCCGCTATGTTTGGAACACTGTTTGACCGAAACAGAAAAACAGCAATTTGAAGACAACGGTTTCCTTGCGGTTGAGGATGCCATCCCGCAAGAGATGGTTGATAAGTTGATTGCCGCTGTTGACCGCGTCGGGGCAGAGCATCTGGGCAAAGACGAACTTCCGCCCGATGCACAGTTTAACCTCCTCGATTTTGTCGGTAGAGACGAAAACTTTATCGAACTGCTTGACTGGCACACGACCTTTCCGAAAGTCTGGGGAATTTTGGGGTGGAACATTAAACTCTACCATTCACATCTGATTGTGCTACCGCCGCTCCCACCAGAAGAGCGTGATAAATCTAAACGCCTCGGTTGGCACCAAGATAGTGGTAGACTCAATTTTGAAATGGAGGGTGACCCGCGACCGCGCGTATCGTTGAAGGTAGCATTTTTCCTCACCGATACATCTGTACCGGGTCGTGGCAATTTCTCCGTGGTGCCGGGCAGTCACAAGTCCAATACATTGGAGATGCCCGATGACGCTACAACGGATCCTGAGAATGCAACGTCTGTATTCGCTAAACCGGGGACAGCTGTCTTTTTCGATCGCAGGCTCTGGCATTCCGTAGGACGGAACACCTCTGACATCATCCGAAAAGTGCTGTTTTACGGCTACAGTTACCGATGGTTGCAGCCACGCGATGACATGACGGTGGAACATTACATGGAATGCTCTGATCCGATTCGTCAACAGATTATGGGCAAAAGTACGGGCGGACATGGCTTTACATCTCCCGGTGAAAAGGATGTCCCACTTCGCGCGTGGATTCAAGAAAACCTCGGTACTGAGGCAATCGCGCGCTAACATGAAAACACGACGGGCGAGCAACGCCGCTCGCCCTTCATCCTTCCAAAAAACTAAAAATCCCACATTCCTTTGGCAATTCTGAAAAGGGAAATTGTATACTTTTATAGGATAATGTGAGTTCCGCATAAGAATCTCAGGCAATATCTCAGCAGGTCTCAATGAGTAAATGCTGTTTACACGGGCTAACCTACATAGCGTTAACACATTCCGTTCTCTCCTCCTTTTTTTAATGGACAGAGGCAACCGAACTTCCTGCTCGCATGCTGTAAACCCTTAAATCGGACTCACGTTGAATATATCGCATACAATTTTCTAACACGGATAGGAGTTGCCAGTTTTCATGAAGACTCTTTTATGCCTACTAATGGTATTGTGGATTCCCGCGGTTGCCTTTTCCCAGACAGGAACAATTCAGGGCACTGTTTATAACGATAGTACAAAAGCACCATTAGCAGGGGCAGAAGTTTTCATCGTTGAAATCGACACACGTCAGAAAACTGATGAAAATGGAAAGTTCGTTTTTAGTGCTATTCCCGCAGGAACTTATACTTTAATTACCACGGTGCCCGATACTGAATTGTCGCAACGCACCTCTATTGTTGTGACGGCAGAAGAGACGCTGGAACCTGAAATCTATGTCGAAACAACGCAGTATCGTCTTGAAAGTGTCAAGGTAACCGGTGAACAGGCTCCTAAGACTGTCAGTAAAAAAAGCCTTCAAGCGCAGGAAATTACACGCCTACCCGGTACAGCCGGTGATGCACTTCGTGCCCTTCCAGCGATTCCCGGCATCGGTGTCGCAAACGATTTTAGCGGTGCCCTCTATATCCGCGGCGGCTCCGATGACGATAACCTCTACTATTTCGACCGGGTGCCTATCGGTTATCCGTACCACTTCGGTGGGATCGTCTCATCCTTGAGTTCCGAAATTATTGATCGAATTGATGTCTATGCTGGTGGCTACGGTGCCGAGTATGGCGTGGATTCTCAAGCCGTAATTGACATCTATTCTCAGGACAGCAGCCCAGCAGGTTTACGTGGAAAATTTAATCTCAATCTCCTCTTTTCAGAGGGATTGCTTCAAGGCAAGGTCGGCGAGAAGGGCTACTGGTATGCCGCGGGTCGCAGAAGTTACATTGACCTTTTCATCGGATCCTTGTCATTTGGTACAGGGGCGATCACTGCCTTTCCGCGTTTCTGGGATTATCAGTTGAAGGCGGGCTACGACTTCAGCGAAAAACATCAACTCTTTTTTAATCTCTTTGCTTCTGGCGATCGATTTGCCCTGAAGTTGGATGGTGAAAATGTAGACGAAGATTTTCAAGGGAACATAAGTTTTGAAAGCGGTTTTGAGGGCGGAGGGATCCACCTCCGCTCCTTCCTGACAGAAAGGCTCACCTCCTATTTATCACTGACCCGTTCAAAATTTCTATTTGATGTCAATTTCGGTCCATCACTTTCACTCGCAATTGATGCACCAGACTATGTGCTTCGCGAAGATCTCACTTATGAGTTAAACCCGAAGCATCGGTTGGAATCTGGGTTGATCCTCGGATTTGAACCCGGACAAGTTTCTGGAACCTTCACTCGGATACCCGATGAAGGTGAGGTTGACTTTGACATCCGGTTCGAGGAAAAAGTATCCATAGACGAGTATGTGCGCGGGCATCGCGTCGAAGCCTATTTGCAAGACAGATACACACTACTGCCGTTTTTGTCAGTTGTGTTTGGACTGAGATTTGATTATTTCAATCGCATTGATCAGCTTTCTGTCCAGCCGCGCGGCAGTGTACTCGTGGAATTCCCCAACAATTCTGAACTCCAATTTGCCTATGGGGTTTACAATCAGACCCCGCTGCCACCACAACTCTCTCCGAGTATTGGCAACCCTGCCTTGAAATCGAGTCAGGCAAGTCATTACATTCTTGAACTTAAACGGCAACTTTCACAAGATACAGAAATCAAAATGGCAGCCTATTACAAAAACCTTGCCGACTTAGTGACTGTTGACGAAGAAGTCGGTTATCTGAATCAAGGGGTCGGTTATGCGCAAGGCACCGAGATTTTTCTACGGCATCGGGGCGGCGACCGACTTTTTGCTTGGGTTTCCTACGCGTATGCTTTGTCTAAACGCCGCGACCGTGTGGATGAACCCTATCGCCTCTATTCGTTTGATCAGACGCACGTCGCTACGCTCGCCGCAAGTTACAACCTTACGCCTACGTGGGAGTTTGGCGCGAAGTGGCAGTACCGCACTGGTAACCCATATACACCCGTTGAAGACGCAATCCTCCGATTTGATCCAAGAAACGGTAGACCTATTTACGTCCCTGTTTATGCTGAAACCAACTCTGATCGGTTACCTCCTTATCACAGACTCGACCTGCGCGTCAGTAAAACCTTCGAGTTTAACGGATGGAAACTCGGAACCTTCTTGGAACTTCTAAATGCTTATAACCGACAGAATTTACTCGATTACAGATATAGCGAGAACTATACAAAGCGTGAAGATGTTAACCAATTACCTATCATTCCTTATTTGGGGATTACAGCGGAATTTTAGACGGCTTTCCCGAAGAGACAAAAACCTGAAACGGATATTAATCCTTCTAATTCTCATACTACCCTTGAGTGCCTTCGGACAGACCGATGAGGGTGATGCGGCTGAATCAGACGCTGCAAAGGATGAAGCATCGCAACCTGTTACCACTTTACCAGAGATAAAGGTCGAAACAGAGCGATTCGAAAACAGACCACAACGGACATTGAGCGGAGACCTACTCAGGCGCGCTACAGGCAGTGCTGGCGATCCAATTCGCGGAATATCCCGACTTCCGAGCGTTGGCACAGTTAACGATTTGTTCGGGGCACTTTCCATAAGAGGCGGCGCACCGGGAGATAATCTTTACTACTTCGATCGATTGCCGTTAGGATACCCTTACCATCTACTCGGTATTGTCTCAGTGGTGAGTTCCGAGGTCATTGGAAAGATTGATGTGCATCCGGGTGGGTTTGGTGCTGAATTCGGTGCCGACTCGCAGGCGGTTATTGATATCCATTCCCGTCCGCAAAAGCTGGAGTCTTTAGGGTGGTTGGATGGAATGCTAAAACCCAGTTTTATCTATTCCGAAGGCTTTCTCAGTGGTGCTTTATCCTTTCGAGAGAGACCCGCTGCCAATGTTCCAAACGAAACGGATAAAAGACCGTCTATTTTCCATCTTTCCAAAGATATACTTCTCGGCGATCCTCAGATATTCGGCAGAGATGCGGACGAAACGGGTGAAAAACCGGCGAGTACCGATCAAGAGTTCTTGGAAAACAGACTATCGGCACGGCAAGGTTATTGGTACGCCTTCGGTAGACGCAGCTCTCTGGAGCCATTTTTTGAATTGGCTTCGAGATTAGTGGAACTTGAGGACCTGGTTCGACAGGTGCCACGTTTTTGGAGTTATCAGTTAAAGGGCATTTATAAACTCAATGAAACCCATGGAATAGTGCTTAACGCTGTCACGGCGTATGACGCATCTAAATTGCAATTGGGATCAAATGAAGTCCATGACAGCGATCTCGACGGTCCCTTAAGCTCGGAAAACCCTTTTGATGTCCAAGGGATCCATTTTTACTCTCGGTTATTGCCGCGATTTCGGTCTATTCTGTCATTCACGCGTTCCTTTACAGAAAATGAAATCGCTTTTGGTGAAGAGTACTACTACCGGACGGCAGCCTCTGTCTACGCGCTCCGAAATGATTTCACTTATACCACATCCTCTGAGAATACTGATGAGGCTGTAGAGTTCGGCTACTTACTTTCAAGTACCCCTTCAACCGTTACGAGTCATGGGGCGCGCCGGGTTGAAGAGGGAGATCCTGATTATGAATACCGGATTCGGCAGAACCTGGAAAAAGTTAATGTCACTGAGACCCGAAACCTCCATCGTTTGGAAGGGTATCTCCAGGCTCGGCAGAACCTGTTCACTTCTAACGTTTTAGGCACTTTCGGACTGCGAGCGAGTTACTTTAATCTCACGGATAACCTATCCCTTCAGCCACGGGCACAACTTCGTTACAGACTTCCACGAGAAGCGTTTCTATACTTCAGTTATGGACGCTATGCACAGAATCCAAGATTAGATCAGTTTGTGCTGGGTGTAACACCAAACGCATCTCTTGAACAGAGTCTCGCGACGCATTACGTTCTTGAGTTGAGACAAACGCTACCCTTCGGTGCGAGGGTGAATATCGCCGGCTATTACAAAACACTGCAAGATCTCATTATCTACAGTAAAGATGAGAAGCAGTATCAGAACGGTCAGGCAGGATTTGTGCGTGGGTTTGAAGTTTCTTTTGAACACAAAATTTCCGACACCTTTGACGGGTGGGTGGCGTATGCTTACACAGTTTCCAAACGCCGCGATTTTCCTGAAGAATTCCACCGGTTTTATACCTACAATAGTCCACACGTGTTAACCGTCGCGACGAGTTACAGTGCCCCCGAGGAACTACTCCTCTCGGTTCCACTCATCCAGGCATTGGACATAAGCGCAAAGTGGCAATACCAGAGCGGTATACTCTATGCACCTTTAGTAGACCGTACCCTCTTTACGACCTTTCGGACGAAGGAAAAAAAGTGGCGACCAATTTACGGAGAATGGAAGCGCACCCCACCGTATCACCGGTTAGACCTAAGCCTCCACTTTCAACTGTTCGGTGATTTAGAGGATGAAGGTTGGGAATTAGGGTTGGCACTTGAGGTATGGAACGTTTATAACCGCAACAACATACTTGAAGTTCGCTACAGTCGGAATTTTACAAAAGAGGAACCTGTTTCACAATTGCCGATTATCCCGTTTGTGGCGATGACGTTGGAATTCTGATAAACCCGTTCGATTGAAATTTATCAATCTTCCCGCCAAAACCCCTGAATTCATTCGGGGAATGTAGGCGGGTCTCCTTTTTTAATTAAACTCAACTTTTTCTAACCCTTTTCGTCTAATTTCCTAACTCGATCACGCGATCGCGTGTGAGGTTGTGAGCATGCCCCCTGGAGGCTATAAACCGAGTGAACTCACGTAAAGTTGCGACACGAGCGGTAGAAGTCTCTGACACCAGATTGTCGGCAATACGGATACTTGAGTGTAGGAAAAGACGCGTCATGGCGAATTCCATTTTTCTCATTGAGAAACACTCATCAAACTCATAAGGCATATTTCGTGCGGGGTTGGGTAGCAACCCTTGTAGGAGAGGGTATAAGACTTTCGCAAGAAAGCAACCCTTGTTGATAACACAAGTGCTTCCGTAAAATTTGCGGAAGCCCCGAATTCATTCGGGGGTCTATCACATAGTCCGATTTGCTTCCTTCTTCGTCTTTATATTAACCACATCTCTTTTTTCAAAGGAGGCGGCATTTTTGGACGACCATCTACTTTCTTCACCAAAATACCAAAGAATCACAATCTACTTATTCCTTATTGCGTTGTTGTATACTCTTGTCACCAGCGTACACGCCGAACCGCATGATTACCAGATTAAGGCATATCGCACTTACCAAAGTATTGAGATTGACGGTGATTTAACGGAAGAGGATTGGAAACACGCCGAACCGATTGACGAGTTTGTGCAGATTGAACCCTATGAAGGCGAAATCAGTTCCGAATCAATGGAGGTTCGGGTTCTCTACGATAACGAGAATATCTACTTCGGCTTTACCTGTTTCGATTCAGATATATCGAAATTGGTCGCCAATGAGATGCGCCGAGATTCCCGTGACCTGCACGACAATGACACCGTGTTCTTGATATTGGATACGTATAACGACCGGAGGAGTGGCTTCTTCTTCCGCATGAACGCCCTTGGTGCGATACAGGACAGAGCCGTAACCAACAGCGGTGACACGTTTAATTCGGATTGGGACGCTGTCGTCGAATGCAAGTCTAAAATCAATGATACCTATTGGACATCTGAGCTAAGCATCCCGTTTAGTCAACTCCGTTTTGAAAAAAGCGACCCGATAATATGGGGCATGAACACCGGTCGCGAACTCGCGCGAAACCAAGAAGAGGTAATATGGGTGCCTGTCCCCGCATCCTATGGCGGCAGAGCGAAATACAGAACTTCTAACTTGGGCAGCCTCGTCGGACTCTCAGGCATTGCCCCCTCTCGGAACTTAGAGGTGCTTCCGTACATCCTTCCCGGCGTGACCCAAATTAACGGGAATGACGCAGGGCTTAAAACTGAAGGCAAGTTCAAGATTGGTGTTGATGCCAAATACGGCATTACGTCAAACCTGACTGCAGACATCACCTATAACACGGACTTCGCGCAGGTTGAAGCCGATGAAGAACAGGTGAACCTGACCCGATTTAGTCTCTTTTTTCCAGAGAAACGTCCCTTCTTTTTGGAAGGTGCCGGACTTTTCGATTTTGGCGTGCCGCGGACCAGCTTCCGCCGACCGCCACCGATGCTCCTTTTCTATAGCCGACGCATTGGACTTGCTGAAGGAAACGCGATCCCGATTATCTTCGGTGGAAAGACGAGTGGCAAAGTGGGGTCTTACGGTGTAGGGTTTCTCAACGTCCTCACAGATAAATTTTATGATGCTGATACAGAAGATGCTCCACTTGACGTTCCGCATACTAATTATTCTGTAATGCGAATTACAAAGGACGTTGCCTCGGGTTCCCGCATCGGCATAATTGCTATCAATAAAGATGAAATTGACGACTATAATCGCGCAGGCGGTTTTGACTTTGAATACCGTCCCAATGACAGCGTGGATGTCCGCGGATTGTGGTCTCGCACGTTTGAACCGGATGCTTCTGGACGAAATAATGCATGGTACATCGGTTCCAATTGGCGGAGCAATCGGTTTCGTGTGGAAGGTTCATATACCGACATTGATGAGGATTTCAATCCGGCAGTCGGATACGTGAGACGTACTGGCATCCGACACCTCCGCGGTGAAATGCGGTGGGTACCCATGCCCCAAAGGTTCGGAATCCGACAAATTTGGACCGGACCAGAGATGAACTATATCCTCAATCACGACAACGAATTGGAAGAGTGGGACATTTCTTACACCAACTGGTTTGAATTTAACTCTGGAGATTATATCCTATTCAACGGGAGACGCAGCTTTGAACGCCTGAACGACGTTTTCAATTTCAGGGACGGCGTAGAGATTCCGATAGGCGACTACTCGTCTAACTCATACCGCGTCCGTGTCTCCAGTAGCGATAGCCGTCTGATCAGTACAACCCTCGGGGGCGGCATAGAGGATTTCTACAAAGGCAAAGTTCGTAGAGCATATATACAAACCACTTTTAAACCGAATGGGCATATAAGCCTGAGTGCACAATATCAGTTTAATCAGGTAGTGGATCTACCGGAAGTGTATTTTACCGACGGGCAACCGCACCCTGTCTTCGTCAATCTTTTTAGAGGCAGACTTGACTATTCCTTCACTACCGGACTCTTTGCAAAACTATTTGCACAGTGGAATGCGGATACGAACGTTGTGTCTACCAACTTCCTCATCAATTATATCTATCGTCCAGGAAGCGATTTCTACTTCGTTTTCAATCAAACGTATGATACCAACGGCACCACTCGATCTCGTCTATTGGATTCAACGGTGGTTGGGAAGGTAACATATTGGTGGAATCCGTAGCATAAAAACTGAAACAGTTCCTACCGAGCCATTCAGTGCTCCCCGAATTTCAATCTTCCTATCGGTAGGAGGGAACTCCGATTCCCGACAATATTGGCTATCAGCGGGTACCCCATCGGTTTTGGGAAACTATCACCTAAAAAAGGAAACCGAGGGTTATGAGAAAACCTTCTTTACTGACGGCTATTTTGCTGAAAACTGTATACTTCTATTGCTTTAATGCTAAAAGTTGACACAAAACTGGAAATGTGTTATAATTAACTCAAGTTGTTGCCTAACGTCAGTTCGACTTAAGCATTTTGTCCGTCTAAAGGTGCCGTTTTCGCGTGTTAAAAACATAAATTGTAGCACAAACTTTTAGTTTGTGGCATATTCCGCGCAAACTCACACGTTGCGGTACAAGTAGAGGTTCCTTTTATCGAACTCACGTTAAAATAGGGATTCGCAACCACTAATGATTATTAGGTATTTTTTCTAAGACCATCTTAGCCGACCTCTTAATATAGAAAACACGCGCGAGCAGTGTGCTGATACCGAGATAATTCCCTTTTTCTTTATAATAGGAGGAAAACAGATGAATAGCAGAGCTTCCGGCATGCTCAGTCAGATGCAGCAGCACCGGGCAGAGCGTAAAAAACCGAAGCGTTTTGTCGCATTGAAAAAGGTTTCACTTGATGCCAGCCAGCAGCACGGCATTTCCACGGCGAAAACAAACCTGCCGAAACATCCTGTCACACAAATGCACGTTAAACGGAGTTCCACCGCGTTTGTAGTCGCAATGGTGTTTCATGCCCTTATAGCGATTATCATTGGTGTCTTCTATATCGCCGACCGGATTGAATTTGAACAAGAGACGTTTGATATCAGTATCGTTACAGAAGATGCAAAAACCAAACGCAGGTTCATACGTAGGGAAGCACCGAAATTTAATCAGGCAAAACAGAATCAGCAGAAAATCCTTGTCCAACGACCCGTGCAGACTGTCACCAACCAGCCGCTATCGACCGACGGATTTGTAATTCCCTCAGGCACCGAGGCAACAGTTGACCTCACGACACCCGGAGACGAGGGACTAAAAATGATAGATGTTGACAGGGGTTTTGTAAAACCGACAACGACGGTGGGACCGGAAACGACGGCACCGGGATTTGAGATACAGCGTGACGCACCAACACTGATTGACAAACTCGAGCCGTCTGCTTCCGAGGATTCACCTGGGTTGGATAGTGTTGATTTTAAGACCGAACCCGGCATCGTTAGACCACAATACAAGTTCAAGGCGGAACCCAAATATCCCGAAGCTGCCTCAAAGGCAGGCAAGGAAGGTCAGATCCTCTTGCAGGCAACCATTGATGAGAAGGGCATTCCGCGAGACATTGTAGCGATTACAGATATTGGGTTTGGATTTGAGGCGGCGGCGATTGCGGCGTTGAGGAAAACAACTTTCCGCCCTGCCACAAAAGGTGGTAACCCGATCAGCCTTCAGGTTGAGATCCCTTATTCTTTTACGCTTAAAGACAAAAAGTAGTTCTACTGCTGAGTCTATCTGACCGTTATCTCATATGTTTTGATGTAGTTGCTGGAAAAGATAGCGCAAATCCGACGTTCACCCAATTTTTAGCAAACCTTTTGCTGCGAAGTTCCAAACCATGTTCACAACCGAATGGCGTGCTGTGTCGGCTATTTGCGTCTGTTCAAATGTGAGTTGAGCAGTTTCCGCCTCAACGGCTTCTGCTTGCGATGCTGACATATTTTCAAAGAATCGGTCATGTATGGCAGCCGGGGCGTTGTGTAGGGCAAGGGCTAAGGTCGGGGTGTCCAGTACTTGTAAAATAGTTCTGATTGCTTCATTCTCCAAATTCCCCAAGTCCTCAAACGTAAACAACTGCTCAGAGACGCTATCCACCACTCCGGGTTGCTTTTCGCCTAACGCTTCCAGTAACGCATTCTGTTCTGTTATATCCAGATATGATAACAATTTCGCAAGGTTCGCTGTGCCTTCACCCAAGAAGGTGGTTTTTTGGATCGCTTCCTTAATCCGAGTGATCTGTTCATTCCAAATTTGCATCGCGTGTTCGGAGTCAACCGTCTCCGTCGTCGTCACCTTCTCAGCGATACTAACCTGTTTATCAAAAGGTAATTGCGCGAAAAGTCTTCCGGCATGCGTGGCGAGAGCATTTCCCATGGATTCACTTTTTAAGTGTGTACACATAACTAAAAACACTGCCGCATCGCTATCGTCGACACTTTGGAATGCTGCCAACGCCACTTGTGGGTGCGTTTCGTCAAGCAAGTCCGTCAGTTCTTGCAGAGCCGCTTCATCTAAAAAGGTGGGTGTGGTCTGTGAATCTGTGTTAGGAAGGGACACCTTGGACCCCCTTTTCTCCCGGGATTACTTCACCAATTCGATAAGTGGATTCCCCAGACGCTTTAAGAGACTCCAGGGCAGCATCAACGGCATCAGGCGCGACTGCCACTACCATCCCAATTCCCATATTGAAAACTCTGTACATTTCTGCCGCTTCAACGTCCCCTTTCGCCTGTAAAAACGAGAAAATAGGCAGAATCTCCCATGTGCCGTTCCGAATATAGGCAGTACACCCATCTGGGAGGATCCGCGCCACATTTGCTGATAGACCGCCTCCGGTGATATGGGCAAGACCTTTAATGTCGCATACTTTACGAAGGGACAGAATAGAATTCACGTAACTTTTGTGGCAGGCAAGCAGTGCCTCCCCGACTGTCGCAGACAGTTCACGGACGTAGGTGTCTACACTGTAATTGCACCTGTCGAACAGAATACGTCGAGCTAATGTAAAGCCATTCGTATGTAAACCTGCGGACCCTAAACCGATGAGTTGATCTCCCGGCGTAATTCTCTCTCCGGTGATCACGTCGGCTTTTTCAACCGCACCGACAATAGTTCCCACCAAGTCGTATTCACCGGGTGTATAAATATCTGACAACTCTGCGATTTCACCGCCGATTAAGGCACAACCGATCTTTCTGCATCCTGATGCGAGGCCCGCTACGATCTCTTCAATCATCGCCGGTGCTACCTTACTAATGCCGATGTAATCTAAAAAGAAGAGGGGTTCTGCTCCCTGCACGACGATATCGTTGCCGCAATGTGCGACAATATCGAAACCGACTGTGTCGTGCCGCCCGACTTTAAACGCGACCTTTAGTTTTGTGCCAACGCCATCCGTACTGGAAACAAGAACCGGTTCTCGATAGGTTTTGAGTGCAAAAAGCCCGCCAAAACTTCCGACATCACTGAGCACCTCAGGTCGATAAGTGGTTTGAACAAGGCGTTTAAGCCGTGATATCGCCTCGGATTCTGCTTCAAATGAAACGCCAGCATCGGCGTACGTCAAAGGCTTTTTATCTGCCATCTGATTTCTCTTGTCCCTTCAATAATTTTCTACGAAGCCGTGAAGTGCTTCTCCTTGGTCTTAAGAGACTAACGACTAACACAATACCGCTAATGCCTAAGGCTATGAGAACACCAATCTCTTCCGCCTCCTCTGCTTTCATATCCGGCTGCAGTTTCTCTATCAGAAAGGGAAGAGCCTTGCTCAGAACCATACCAAGGATAGCACAACCGAGCAGGGAGATAAGCGTGTGTTGCCCTTGCGCTGTACCTATCGGACTCGGTTTTTTTTGTTTGCCACGTTGCCTATACTGCATAAAAATTTGCCTTGTGAGGCGCACTTCCAAGTCCATGTTAAGACCGTGTTCAATCCACGATTAAGGGGAGTTGTTGTGAAGATTCCTCCACAAACGGAATCGGATATTTTCCATCAAAACAGGTGGTACAAAAATCCTGAGGTGTTTCTACTGAATTGAGCAGTCCCTCGATACTCAAATAACCGAGACTGTCAGCGCGGCTATATTTGCGGATTTCCTCAATTGTATGTGAACTCGCGATTAACTCACTACGGGTCGGTGTGTCCACACCATAGAAGCATGAGAATTTATTCGGTGGGGATGCAATGCGGAGATGGACGGCTGTCGCGCCGCCTTGCCGAACGATTTTGATGAGTTTCCTGCTGTTTGTCCCCCGCATGATTGAGTCGTCTACGAGGATGACTCGTTTATCACGTAGCACATCGCGCACGGGGTTCAATTTTATCTTCACCATCAGTTCTCGGATATCCTGCGTCGGGTTCATGAAGGAGCGACCGACAAAAGTGTTCCGAGACAGCCCTAAATCGAAGGGAATGCCAGATTCCTCGGCGTATCCAAGAGCGGCGATCGTTGCAGAATCAGGCACTGGGATAACAACATCTGCTTTGACAGGGTGTTCGCGGGCGAGCTGTCTGCCAAATTCGCGGCGCGTGTTGTTCACGCTTTGCCCAAACATCATGCTATCGGGTCGCGCCAAGTAGATATATTCAAAGATGCACTGCGATAATTGCGATTGTCTCTTATGAAAACGAAACGACTCTACACCGCGATAGTTGGAACGTGTAAATATTAACTCCCCTGGCTCTACCTCACGTATTGGTTCCGCTTCAATCACATCAAGCGCGCACGTCTCGGAAGTTAACACGTATGCGTTACCAAGCTTACCGAGCCAGAGAGGTCGAAATCCGTGGGCATCGCGTGCGCCTATCAGCGTGTTTTTATCCATGCATACAAACGAATACGCACCCTCAATACTTCGCAGCGCGTCAATAATTCTATATTCCAACGCCTCCTTCCGCGAGTGCGCTATCAAGTGGAAAATAACTTCAGTATCTAAGCTCGTGCTAAAGATGGAACCGGCATTCTCTAAATGATTCCGAATTTGCACCGCATTGACAAGGTTGCCATTGTGACCAAGCGCGAGGGGACCTTGCTTGTAGTTCCGAACCAGAGGTTGCGCGTTTTCAAGCGTGCTTCCCCCTGCCGTTGAATACCGATTGTGTCCGATAGCGATATGCCCTTTCAGTTTCGCTAAAGCCTCAGCCGTGAAGACAGAGTGAACAAGGCCCATACCGTGATGGTATGTGAACTTCTCTCCGTCTGATGCAACAATACCGCTACTTTCTTGACCCCGATGCTGAAGGGCGCGTAACCCTAAATACGTCAATTCTACCGCTTTTGGATGGCCGAAAACGCCGAATACACCGCATTCGTCCTTTGGTTTATCATCGTATTGCATTTTGACGGGTGAAACCTCCAGCGTGCACGCTTGATTTTTCGCAACTGTTCATTAAAGAAGCCTTTCCTGAATTTAAGCCTGTTCTGCACTCACTTCCGTGTTTTCTACCGGTGTTAACCTGTATCCTAATATTGCACCGATAGGAACAGCAAGAATGTACCAGATTTCGACTGGCAAACCGAGGTGCACCCACCCGCGCATGGGTAACGAGATAATATACGCAAGTGTTTTGAGAACTGGAAGGAGCAACGCCAAGATCAGATTCGGTCTACCAAATATTTCCCACGGAACGTTGAGTAAGGCAAGCAAACCGACGACAGCAGGTGGACCCAAAAATGCACCCGAACAAAGCGATTTTAGAGGAATATCGGTGCCAAATTTTCGACTCACAAAGCGGATCCCTGTGCTTGCCCCTATAATCACAATCCCATACGTGACACTCAGCGAGATGAGGAGGAATAAACCTACCCAGAAGCCGTGGTTGACTCGGTTCCCAAGTAGTAATTGCCAAATAAGATTCTCAAATATCAGCAGGCAAATCCAGCCACCTGCCAGCCCGATGACGCTCCCTGCAACAATTTGTCCAAACGTTAATGTAATGTTATTTTTTGCCATGCGCTCCCGACTCTCTGTTTAGATTTCAATTCTATTGTATCATGATGCCATATTATTGTCAAAACAATCTAATCTTTTTTCTGCAGAGCCATTCAGTTTTAGGTTTTTTAACCACTTGGGTTGGAAAGGCGCGATTCAGAGGGTGCTCGTACTGGGGGTTGTCGGGAATCGGAGTTCCCTCCTACAGAAGAACTAAATGACCCTGATCTTTTTTCTGAGAATTGGTTTGACACAATTTTGATTTTCAATTAAACTATCTCCACAAATTGCAGTTCTTACGTTCGATTTCTCATCGTAAGCGGCGAATTCAGTGCCGTTTCCGAATTGTGCCATAATTTCACAATTTGGCTTTGCTTTACATTGGAGGCTCTCATGTCGAAAATTCTCGTGTTATCAGGTGAAAATCACGGTTTCAATGCAAGTGCCAGCATCATTCACGATTTTCTCTCTGAGGATGCTAATATCTCAGCGACGTTAACTGACGATAAAGAAATTTTAGCATCATCGGAGTTGAATGCCTACGATGCGTGTGTCTTTGGCACCGGCTTTACGCGTACAGAGCGTCAAGCAGACGGCTCCACCGCTCGTGTTTCCGATTTAGCCCCAGCTGAGGAGAACGGCTTGTTCCAATTCGTCAGTGAAGGCAAAGGGTTGGTCGGCATTCACGGGACCGCGTGGTGGATCAGTGGTCAAGCAATGGATCTCATCGGTGGTGCTTCTAATTGGCATCCACCCGGTTCGACTTTTACTGTCCATATTGAGGATAGCGAGCATCCGACGACCCAAGGCATTGAAGATTTTGATGTGGAAGATGAAATCTATATCTCCGCCCACGATCCACACATTCGTGTGTTGGCATCTGCTGAATGGTTCGGTAAGGCGCACCCGATGGCATGGGTGAAACCTTACGGTTCTGGACGCGTCTTTTACACCACTTTAGGACACGGACCGGGGACCTTTGAGCGCGCCGGAATGCAGAAATTCCTCACCCAAGGCGTGAAATGGGCAGCAGCATCATAGTTTTGTGTAGCAAGTTTTGGAAACCTGTAAACTACACCAAAAGTTCTGTAAGGCGAGGCACCTATGCCTCGCCGTTCCATTATTTTAAATTAAACGTAAATGCCCACACTAAAAATCGCAAACATAGAAACTGAAGTCGTTCAGGTAAATCACCGCGGTAATTGGCTCTTCGTTAAAGTCCATGCTGACGATGGCACGGTCGGTGTTGGCGAGGCTTCCCATGGTAGGGATGACGCGAGCATCCAACACATCATTAACACCCTCAAATCTACGCTCGTCGGATGGAATCCGTTTCAATTGGAGGCATTTCGCCAGCGTTTCTATCACGACTCTGAAAGCCATACCTACCATACGGCTCTCAGCGGGATTGAGCAGGCGATGTGCGATCTGATAGGCAAGGCTCTGAATGTGCCGACCTATCATCTATTGGGTGGCAAGTGTCGAGAAAAAATCCGTCTTTACGCCAATATCAACCGTGCGACAGTCGATCGCAGTCCTTTCGGTTTTGCCCACAATGCAGAGCGCGCCGTTGCTGAGGGGTTTACTGCCATAAAATGTGCACCCTTTGATGATGTTTCCGTCGCGAATATTTCGCGCGGAACGCTAACCCCTGCTATCTGCACGGGGATTGATCGCATTCGCACAATTCGCGCAGCGATTGGTAGCGACATCGATCTGATGGTGGATTGCCATAGTCGTTTTAATCCCGGTATTCTCATCCAAGTCGCTAAGGAACTCGAGGACTTGCACCTCTTCTGGATTGAGGATGCCGTGCCGCTGGATAATCTCGATGCCTTCACCTATATGAGTCAATCCATTGGTATCCCGATTGCAACCGGCGAACGCTTACGAACCCTCACAGATTTTGATAGGTTGCTAACCCAAACACACGTTGATTATATTTTGCCGGATGTCAAGCATGTTGGCGGAATTTCGGGTTTGAAAAAAATTGCGACGCTTGCGGCGGCGCGAAATGTCATGGTAACACCTCACAATCCGAGCGGTCCCGTCGCGACTGCCGCGAGTGTACAATGCATGGCGAGTGTCCCGAATTTCGCAATCCTTGAATACGCGTGGGGAGAAGTAGACTGGCGCGCTTCTCTCATTGATCCACCGGAAGAAATCGTTGATGGATTTATTGACGTGCCTTCCCAAACCGGATTCGGCATTACACTTTAACACCATATTAGGAGTGATAAATGATGCTTTGCAACCCTGACAGGCAAGCTGTCACAAAATCTATTCCCCTTTGTCTCTTTCTACTTGTCCTTACTCTTGCCGGGTGCCTCGGAAATCTGCAGACGATGCAAACCGCAACCGACGCGCCTGCTCCCGCTACAGAGACGGAAGAATCACCACGCCCGCTCGCGGAACTCCACCTCTCGACACCTAAAACAAGTTATGCTGCGAAAGAAGAGATCCCTCTTGAACTCAATATTCAGAACGGTAAATTTGACCTTCTCGTGCCTTCTTTTAGTGTTGCGACAAAGGGTGCCTTTACGCAGATAACCGTGACGGACGCAAACGGACAAATTGTCGAACCGAAGCGCGCGATTACACAAGAGAATCCACCGAAATATGTAATGCAAGTCGGAAAATCGATCCGCTGTATTCACGGGTTTGAGTTCAAAGCGGACTCAAATCAAGAACTGACATTGAAAGATTTGCAGCGATACTATCAGTTACAACCTGGTACTTACACCGCAACGCTTGCAATTGAGTTGGAGATTTACCGGGAATCCATAATCGAGGAACACCCAGAAGTGCTTGAATTGCAACAGGATCTGACACGAATTCAGAGCGACCCGAATCTTCAAACTGCTGCAAAGCAGGACGCACTCAACTATTATCAAGAGCAGATAAAGTTCATTAAAGAGAGACACAAGGAAGTGGTGAAGGATGTTTACCTCCCTGTCAAATCGCGTCGTGGGAAGACATCACTTGTATCTAACAAGATTACACTAAGGATAGAATAACGTTCTCCATGAAAACATTTAAGAATTTTTACTTGCAAATTGGCGTAAAATGATATATAATTTTAGCAATGAAGTCGTATATGCACGAAATTTTTCGCGACATCGCGGTTCTCAAGGATAATCCAGTATGCTTTTTAACTTCGCGAATGTGCTAATCTTCTTGGTTGTTGGCTGTTTATTTGTCGTTCTAAACCTCACTGTCTCTCGCTTCCTGCAGACCAAGATATTCTCAGGCGAAAAGTATATCCCCTATGAATGCGGCGAAGATCCGATCGGTGATACGCGGATTAAGTTTAACACCCGCTTTTACGTCATCGCGCTCATCTTCCTAATCTTCGACGTGGAAGTCGTGTTCCTTTTCCCATGGGCAGTTGTTTTCCGCGACTTCGGGCTCTTCGCATTTTTGGAGATGCTCGTTTTCATCACTATTCTATTAGTCGGGCTTGCCTACGTTTGGGCAAAGGGAGACCTGGAGTGGATCCGATCCACGCAGTTGGAAGTCCAATCCGTCCGGAGGGAAGAAAGTCATGATAATTGATGAGAAGTTAGACAAAAACATTATTGTTACCTCAGTGGATGCCGTCGCCAACTGGGCACGTTCCTCTGCACTCTGGCCCATGACGTTCGGACTCGCCTGCTGTGCCATTGAATTTATGGCGACTGCCGCTTCCAACTACGACCTCGACCGGTTCGGTGCCGGTGTGCCGCGAGCGACACCCCGTCAATCCGACCTCATGGTGATCTCTGGCACGGTGACACTCAAGATGGCAACCCGGATCAAACGCCTTTATGAACAGATGCCGGAACCCAAATACGTCATTTCGATGGGCAGTTGCGCTACCAGCGGCGGACCCTATTGGCAATACGGCTACCATGTCCTCAAAGGCGTTGATCGGATTATTCCTGTTGATGTTTATGTACCTGGATGTCCACCCCGCCCAGAGGCACTTATTGAAGGGTTGCTCAAGTTACAAGAGAAGATTAAAACCCAGACGGTCGCGAAACGCGATCACGTACCATTCCTGAAGAGACTCTTTACCAAAACAGAGTGGTACGCACATGAAGGCACTGAAACTGCAGAAGGCGATAATGCCGAAACCACCACCTAAATACCAATTCGTCCGACGGTAGGAGCGGTTTGTAATCGCGATCATGGAGTAGGATATACGTCAACTACCCAAGCCTAAAGGCATTGGTTTTGCTTAAGCCTACTTGCCTCATGCTTCGTTAATGTTTCTCGCTTCACAGAGGGTGGCAACCCACCGCTCTCCACGAGGTTTCCCCGCAGCAGGGCTAAAAAAAATACGAGTGCTATTTTGGGAATGTGCAGTTACGCACTTTCATTTCCCGATACACTCCAATTGTCCGCCACCAGCGTTTATCTGTTTCTTTTCCGTATTGTGCCGTAGCTTTACACAAGTCGCACACGGGGATAGCGAACAGAAGCCTAACTTGCAACCTTATACTACAGGGAATATTATAGCATTTTTAACAACTTTTTTCAAACAAAAAGGAGCGGGCATTCCTCCCAATACTAAAGCATTGGGAAACCTCCTGCCCGAAGATTAGGTGAAACCCGAAGAAATCTATCAAGTCCTAACCGCACAGTTTGGTGAAGCCGTCCTCGGTTTTGACACCGAACTCGCTGGCGACCCGAACATCCGCATTGCCTCCTCAGCAATCGCCGATGTTTGCCAATACCTCGCCGAAACCGACACATTGGCATTTGATTCCCTGATGTGCCTTAGCGGTGTTGATTTGAGTGCCAAGGATGAAGAACTCGCTATCGTCTACCATATCTATGCCATGCAGCACCGACATAGCGTAGTTTTGAAAACGACAGTTCCGAAAACCGATCCACATCTCCCAAGCGTTTCGCAGATATGGAAAACCGCAGATTGGCACGAACGTGAAGCTTATGACCTCTACGGAATTTTCTTTGAGGGACATAGCAATCTCCACCGCATTTTGCTTCCCGATGATTGGGAGGGATACCCCCTACGCAAAGATTACAAGGAACCCGAATTCTATCGTGGGATGCGCGTGCCTTATTAGGTCAGGGATATTGAATTTTCGTCTTGTGTGGCACGATCTGGAAATATTACACTTTTCAATTTTTTCGCAGCTGACATTGAATTCAGAATGCCTCGGAACTTAGGCAGGACGCTGGTTTGTGGACGCGAATGCGGAGCATGCAATGTTACACTGGTGTAACATTTTCTCGTAGGAATGACATCCAAATTACGATACGGACTTTCTCTGAAAAAACAGGTTAAGATTTGACATTGAACGGCAAAAATGGTATTATATATAATGGTAAAGTCCAAAAATAGGAGAGAACGCGTAAGTCCTACGTAAAAAGAAACGCAGCTTGGAACGAAGTGGAAAGCGGATTTAAGAAAGGACCGTCATAAACCAAACCACCCTGCTTTAACCGCAAGGTAAAATTAAAAGGTAGCCTGCAACAACGGCGCAGGCGGGTTTAAGGAACGCACGCCAAAGTCGAAACGTCCGTTGTTCCTCCGCAAGGTAAAATTAAAAGTCCGCAAGGTAAGTTAGAAAAACGTTGCAGAACCCGCATTATGGAAACTACACCACAGACTGAAAGCAAAATTATAGAGTTAAAACCGTTCGCTGATGAAATGGTTGTTAACATGGGACCTCAGCATCCAAGCACACACGGTGTGTTACGGTTGGAATTGAAATTGGATGGTGAGATAGTTCGGGAAGCAATTCCTCACATCGGCTACCTGCATCGCTGTTTTGAGAAACACTCCGAGAACCTCTCCTACCCCCAAATTATTCCCTTTACGGACCGAATGGATTACGTGGCAGCGATGAATCAGAATTGGGGGTTCTGTCTCGCTGTTGAGAAATTGATGGAGGCGGATGAGAGCCGGGAATTCGAGGTGCCAGAACGGGCGGAATACTTGCGGGTGCTTATCTGTGAATTAAATCGTATTGCAAGCCATCTCCTCTCTTTCGGAACCTATGGGATGGACATCGGCGCATTTACCCCCTTTCTCTACGCATTCCGGGATCGGGAACGGTTGCTACTGCTTTTCGAGAAAGTCTGCGGCGCACGACTCACCTATAACTATATACGCATCGGCGGGGTTTCCGAAATTATCCCCCTGGAGCCGGGTTCCATTGCCGAACAGAATCTTTTGGACGAAATCGAAGAATTTTTAGACTATTTTGAACCGTTGATTGACGACTATAACGATCTCCTGACAAAAAATAGCATCTTCTCGGAACGCACGACGCGGGTCGCTGTTATGTCGGCGGAGATGGCACTCAGCTACGGCGCGACAGGTCCGAACCTTCGCGGTTCCGGTGTCGATTGGGATCTTCGGCGAGACGAACCCTACTCTATTTATGACAGGTTTGACTTTGATGTGCCTGTTGCTGTGGACGTCCCAGAGTTAGGCGCGGTCGTTGGAGACTGCTGGAGTCGATACAAAATACGTATGGATGAGATGAAGCAGTCTATCCGGATTGTGCGACAGATTTTAGCGGAAGGACTCCCCGGTGGTCCAGTGATGGCGGATTTAAAAGCCGTCCGTCCACCCAAAGGCGAGATCTATTTCCGCAGTGAAGCCCCGCGCGGTGAACTCGGATTCTACATTGTCAGCGACGGCACACCGAAACCGGTACGTCTCAAGGGACGTTCTCCGTGTTTCAGTGCTTTGAGCGCACTACAGGAGCTCAGCCGAGGTTTGATGGTCGCAGATATTATCGCTATTATCGGCAGTATTGATATTGTGATGGGGGAAGTTGACCGGTAAACGCGCTTTATAGCGAAGTTGACCGAATCAGATAAGGAGGTCAGATGTCGGATTTTAGGGCGATGCTTGCAAGCCCAGATTTCAACATATCTGAAAGTTTCTTACCCAATATAAACTTACAAAATAAACTCAATTGGGCAGAGGAATTTATACAGAACGTTGTACTTCCGCGATTGCCGGAAGCGGTTGCTTCGCATTTTCCTGTGGAGATAGGCACAGTTCTCGTCATGTTCGCATGTGCCGGTATCTTTGTGGGGTTGGTCCCATTACTCCCCTTAGCATTGGTGCTTGCAGAGCGAAAGGTCTCCGCACGTTTTCAGAACCGAACGGGTCCCATGCGCGTCGGCCCGTGGGGTGTACTGCAAACGTTAGCCGATGGTGTAAAACTCATCTTCAAAGAAGATTTTATCCCCCCACAAGGCGATAAACTCCTTTTCATTCTTGCCCCCTATATCATTTTTGCCTGCTCTTTCGCTGTCTTCGCCGCTATTCCCTTCAGTCAAGGTATATTGGTTAGCGACTTTAATATCGGCATCTTCTATATAATGGCGATCTCCTCTGTGATTGTCATGGGGGTGATAATGGCGGGCTGGTCCTCAAATAGCAAATGGTCGTTATTGGGTTCGCTCCGCTCCGCCGCCCAGATTGTCAGTTATGAAATTCCGCTCGGTCTTTCCATTCTCACTGTTGTTATGCTCGTCCAAAGTTTGAGCATGCAGGAGATTGTCGGAAGCCAATCCAACGGCGTTTTCAGTTGGCTCATTTTCCGAACGCCTTTTACCTTTATCGCATTCTTTATCTTCTTTATCTCTTCTATCGCTGAGGTAAACCGGACACCGTTTGATTTGCCCGAAGCCGAATCTGAAATCGTTGCGGGTTTCCATACCGAGTATAGCGGTATGCGCTTCGCACTCTTCTTTATTGCTGAATACGCGAATATGTTCGCCGTGAGCGCAATTGCGGTGACACTTTTCCTCGGCGGTTGGGAAGGGGTTTTGCCGGGTTACAATATCCTCGGTGGGTTCCCCGGTTTCGTTATCAAATCTTTGGCACTCGTCTTCTTGATGATGTGGTTGAGGTGGACGTTGCCGCGCCTACGGGTAGATCAGTTGATGAATCTTTGTTGGAAATACTTTATCCCGATCGCCTTCTTTAACATCTTAGGCACTGGCATCTGGGGACTCATTTTCCCTAAGGATACCTTGATTAGTACTGCTATTAGCTGCGCGATTATCTATATTGGGCTTATCGCCGCGTATAAAGTTGCTGGGCGGACGCTCGCACAGAGCCCCGCACCACAAGGAGTAATGAGCAATTAACAATTGGTAGTCAGTGAATATGAAGTGGCAACTTAGGTTAGGAGAGTCTCGTAACCGGTAGCCCGTAACGTAGTGGAGGGCGGATTTAAGGAATGCCGTGAAAGTCGAAAGCGTCCGTTGTTCCACCGCAAGGTAAAATTAAAATATGGACAAATACATACGAAACATCTACAGAGGCGTTTATACTGTTCTCATCGGGATGCGGGTGACAATCAGGCAGTTCTTTGAACCGAACGTCACGCATCAATACCCGTATGAACACGACTTTGAAAAGAAACGAAACGTCCGAGAGATTCCAAAAGGGTATCGCGGGCAGCTTTATAACCGCACTGAAGATTGTATCGGATGCAAAAAGTGCGAGATGATCTGCCCGGTCGATTGTATCACTATTGATGCCACTAAACTCCCGAAAGGTGAACGACTCTGGGATAGTATGAACGTTGTGCATCTCAAGGACGGAAGAGAAATCATCGGTATTATTGAAGGCAACGATAAAAAGATAAAGTCGGAAGATTCGATAACCCTCACGAATCTCACCTCTCGCCAAGGTCCACAGGAGGTCATAGACCGCCATGAAGTATCGGGTCTCGAGAGTCGAACTCAGACCTTTTCCGGCGACGAAGTATCGCGTGTTGTCACCCGAAATCCGGTCGTTTTCTATCTCGATCAGTTCGCTATTGATATGTCCCTCTGTATGTATTGTGGGCTTTGCACCGAGGTGTGCCCGACAGAGTGTCTTACGATGAAGGACACACTCGCTGGTGTTGCATACTCTAAATTCGACCGGTCGGATCTAATCTTTCATTTTGACAAGCAGGAGATGTACGATAAAGGTAGTACCGAAGAAGTGAATGCCGCAGATTAGCGCGTTCATGACGTGGACCTTGCGCTACAGACTTAATTCTTATTGCACGAGGCTTCTGTGTCTCTTGCCTGACAACCTAAAAAAGCTGAAGAGACGGGCAAAAGCCAGTAGCACTACAAAAACGGTAGCAGTACAGACCTCAAAAAAGGAGCAGCACGCCAAACGAACCTGATAGTTATTCGCTTGTGCCGGTTTATAAAGAATGGAATTTACGCTCAAAACGTTTATTTTTTATGGCTTCGCCCTTATGACAATTGCTTCCGCACTCGTTGTTGTCACAGTGCGAAACATCGTCCACGCCGCGTTTTCGCTCATGGTGACGCTCTTCGGCGTTGCTGGGCTTTACGTCTTTTTACAGGCTGATTTTCTCGCCGCAACACAAGTGATTGTCTATGTCGGCGGCATACTCGTCCTCATTCTATTCGGAGTCATGATGACAAGCGGGCACTTTGAGCTACCCATTCATGCTAGCCATACTGAACGCGGGCAGCTTCTGCTCGGCGGTGTGGTTGCCCTGTCACTGCTCATGCTGCTCTTGAGTGTTATTGCGAATACACCCGTATGGAAGAATCTCACCGATGATGGCACCGAGCTTCCACCGACAACGGAACGCATTGGCGAATTGATCCTGAATGGGCAATTTCTCCTGCCATTTGAAGTCGTCTCTGTGCTGTTGTTAGTCGCGTTAATCGGAGCCGCCCTGATTTCCCGAAAGGAGGTTAGGGACTAAATCCTTTACACCAAAGATGACCCTACAACACTACCTCGTCATCAGCGCGATTCTGTTCACGCTCGGTATCTTCGCCGTCTTGACCCGACGGAACGCCATTAGTATTTTGATGGGAATTGAACTTATTCTCAACTCGTGTAATCTTAACTTTGCCGCATTCTCGCGTTTTATGACACCGCCGGAGGACATCAGCGGGCAGATTATCGCTATTTTTGGGATTGTGCTCGCGGCAGCGGAAGCCGCTGTCTTTTTAGCCATTATCCTCGCTATCTACCGCGAATTCGGGACCATACGTCCCAACGAAGTGGATACCTTAAAAGGTTAAAAACTTCGATTCAATCAGATATCGTTGATCGTACCAGAAACCCGCTTGCAACAACGGCAGCAAGCGGATCAGGAGGCCCATAGCCAAAAAATATGGTTGTACCCTTAATAAGTCTCATCTTGCTTTGCCCGCTTGCCGCATTTGCAATCTTCGGACTTTTGGGCTTGGAAAATCGGAGTTTCCCGCGACAGGACTATCTATCCACTGCAGCAATGCTCATTGCGCTCGTCTGTTCGTTCCTGCTTCTGCGAGAGGTCGTCCCCGATCCAGTACCTCATACAGTTGAGTGGATTTCGCTCGGTAGTGTTACCTTCTCTATGGGTTTTTACTTGGACAGCGTCACCGCAATCATGCTGATTGTTGTCACGCTCGTCAGTAGCCTCGTTCATATTTTCTCGATGGGCTACATGCACGGCGATCCGAGATATCCACGGTTTTTTGCCTACCTTTCGCTTTTCTCCTTTTCGATGCTCTTCTTGGTCGTATCGGATAACCTGCTCGGTATCTATATCGGTTGGGAACTCGTTGGACTCTGCTCCTATCTGCTCATCGGTTTCTGGTTTGAAAAGGATTCCGCCGCGAATGCTTGTAAAAAAGCATTCCTAACAACGCGTGTCGGTGATGTCGGTATGTTCATCGGCATGATGATGCTCTTCGCTAAGTTTAAGACGCTCTCACTCTACGGAGAAGGCGGTATTTTTGCCCTCGTCGCCAGTTTAAATACAGGTGATATGGTATGGCTCTCTATCGCGGGTGTCCTCATCTTTTGTGGTGCTATTGGTAAATCGGCACAGGTGCCCCTACATACATGGCTCCCTGATGCGATGGAAGGCCCCACACCTGTCAGCGCATTGATTCATGCCGCCACGATGGTTGCCGCTGGCGTATATCTCACTGCTCGGATGTTCCCTATTTTGACGGAGACCTCATCTCTGGTAATTGCCTATATCGGTGGTATTACCGCAATTGTCGCTGCGACTATCGCTATCGTCCGCTTTGACATTAAACGGGTTTTGGCATACTCCACGATTAGCCAACTTGGCTATATGATGCTTGGGATTGGGGCTGGCAGTTATGTCGCAGGTCTCTTTCACCTCACGACACACGCCTTTTTTAAAGCACTGCTGTTTCTCGGTTCAGGAAGCGTCATCCACGCCTTCCACGCCATGCATGCCCATGCACATGGCGATGAACACGACCACGCGCACGATGACCACGATACACACGGACATGAGCACGGCGATCACGATTTAGTACATGCTCACGGTTCCGAGATTCCGCCCGATCAGGACATGCGGAACATGGGCGGATTGCGCCATAAGATGCCAATCACTTTTGTTACAATGCTCATCGCAACGTTGTCTATCTCTGGCGTACCCTTTGTTTTCTCTGGGTTCTGGAGTAAAGATGCTATCTTGGGTGGCGTGCTGGAGCGGGCGATGGAATGGAACTCTGTACACCACTATCTCTTATTCGGTATAGCACTCTTTGCGGCTGGAATTACGGCGTTCTATATGTTCCGACTGATTTTCATGACCTTCTTCGGTGAACCGCGCAATCAGGAGATGCACGACATGGCACATGAATCCCCGAAGTCGATGACCGTGCCGCTCCTTATTCTGGCGGCTCTGAGTTTGCCTGTTGTGAATACACTCTGGTTTAACAAGGACTATGTTAAACCCCCAGAACAAGCGCATCTTCATGCACCGCAACATGCGCATGTCTCACCTGACAGCAAAGTTGACAAGGCGGAGTTCGCACTATCACTTTTCGGCGTTTCTGAAGCAGTCGCAGCGGAAGAAGGCGAGCACGACACACAGGGCGAACACGCAGATGAGGGTCATCATGAACACAGTCCTGCACATACTATAGCAATGGTGCTATCTATCTGTGCTGCTGGATTAGGTATATTGCTCTCATGGTTGTTTTACCATAGGCGAAGTTTGTCTGCCGAATCTGTCGCAACGACTTTCCGACCGCTTTATAATCTCTTCTGGCACAAATACTACTTCGACGAATTTTACGACGGGGTGTTGGTTGCGTTGACAGTGTGGAAAGCACGGCTCTTAGCTCAATTCGATGGAATTATCGTTGATGGTATCGTCAACGGTGTTGGGCGTTTAACACGCGATTTCCTCGCCGTGTTCATCGGCTCTTTTGATAACCGTGTCGTTGATGGCATCGTCAATCGGGTCGCCCAAGTTACATGGGCAGTCGGCGGTAGAGTCCGTCAGATCCAGACCGGCGCGATTCAGACATATCTCTTCGTTGTGCTGGCTGGAATTGTGTTGTTAATCTTGATTTTCCGGGTTCTCTAACTGTTGGGTTTTCACCCTGCACTCCATTCCATTACGCGCAGGGACTTGGTATAGCACAAACCCGTAGCCCGTAACGAAGTGGAGGGCGGATACGAGGAAGGCACATCAAGTACAAAACCCACTTCATTACTCCGCAAGGTATAATTAAAAAATGTTACTGTCGCTAATGATTTTTATCCCGTTGCTCGGGATGATCGCTGTTTTACTTCTACCGCGCGAGTCCGATGAACTGATTAAACGCGTTACGCTCTTTTTTACACTCGTTCCGCTCGCAATCGCAGTCGCTTTATTTATATCCTACGACCGCTCGACTGCAGGAACGCAGTACGTCGTTAACGTTCCTTGGATTCAGGCGTTTAATATCCAATATCACATCGGCATTGACGGACTCAGTGTGACGCTTTTACTCCTTACTGCACTTTTAGGTCCCATCTGTGTTATTGCCTCTTGGCGTAACATCGAAAAAGGTATCAAAGCGTACATGGCACTGTTCCTATTGCTTGAGACAGGAATGCTGGGTTTCTTCGTTGCACTGGATCTGTTCCTCTTCTATGTCTTCTTTGAACTAACACTACTGCCGATGTACTTCCTTATCGGTATATGGGGCGGACCACGCCGTGAATACGCTGCGATTAAGTTCTTCCTCTATACCCTCTTTGGCAGCGTTCTGATGTTGGTCGCCATGATAGCCGTCTATCTCAACAGTGGGGCACTGGGTGCGCGAACCTTTGATATTCCAACACTCATTACGTTAGCAGCTACAGAAGGAAACGCCCTTAACAACCTCAATTTCCAGATCTGGGTTTTCCTCGGTTTCTTTATAGGGTTTGCCGTTAAGGTGCCGATCTTCCCCTTCCATACGTGGCTTCCCGATGCACACGTCGAAGCACCGACAGCAATTAGTGTTATCCTCGCAGGGATCCTCCTAAAGATGGGAACTTATGGGTTGGTGCGGATTAATATGTCAATGTTTCCACAAGGCTTGGACTTCTTCTGTAATGGGATAGGTTTCTGGGGCAATAGTCTCGCACTTCTTGGGTTTATTAATATCGTCTACGGATCCTTCTGCGCACTGGCACAAACCGACTTTAAGAAGTTGGTCGCGTATTCCAGTATCGGACACATGGGCTTCGTCATCTTGGGACTTTCCGCACGAAATGACAGCGGCATCACCGGTGCGATTCTCCAAATGTTCAATCACGGAGTTATCAGTGCGATGCTCTTCCTACTCGTCGGTGTTCTCTACGACAGAGCACACCACCGTGAAATTAACGGATTCGGCGGCCTGGGAACCAAAATGCCCGTTTATACCGGCATTACGACGCTCGCGTTCATGGCATCTTTGGGACTGCCCGGCTTGAGTGGATTCGTCGGAGAGGCACTCTCCTTACTTGGTGCCTACGATAAATTCAAGATGTTGACCATCTTGTCCACAATAGGTATTGTTATCGGTGCGGCATATTTCCTCTGGACGCTTCAACGGGTTTTCTTAGGGACACTCAACCCGAAATATGAAGAAATCCCCGAAATCAATGGACGCGAAATTCTAACGCTGGTACCGCTCGGAATCTTGACCATTGTACTCGGTGTCTGGCCCAACTTCGCTATTGATATGTTCAGAGAGTCGGTTACCAACCTCATAGACGTACTACAGGCGATATAGGAGGTTTGAGGAAAGTATGCAACCCTTAAACAACATCGAAAGCCTCCTCTACTTCAGTCCGGAAATCCTCCTTGTGATTTTTGCCGTTGCCGTTGTACTCCTTGATCTCGTTGTGAAGGACGGGGAAAGTTCCGCGGTGGCACATCTTTCCCTCGCAGGGTGTATTTGCGTATTCGCCGCTGTCCTTATCACACACTTCTCTTTCGGCGATAAAGGTCCTGTTTCCCTCTTTTTGGGAATGATCCGACTTGATGTCTTTTCCAGTTTTTTCAAGGTTCTGCTGCTGCTCGCAACTGCGGCAACGATTCTCTTCTCCCTCCGCTCTGAGGAACTTGATGCGCGGTTGAAGGGTGAATACTACGCACTCTTGTTAGCCATCACCTTTGGGATGTTCCTGATGACATCGTCGACGAATCTGTTGATGATATTTATCTCGTTGGAAATGGTAAGTCTTACCTCCTATATTCTTGCTGGGTTCTTAACGCATAACCCTCGTGCCAGTGAAGCCGCGTTCAAATACATCACGTTTGGTGCAGTCGCTTCTGGAACTATGCTCTTTGGGTTGTCGCTTCTGTTTGGAATGGCTGGCAGCGGCGATCTCGGTCAAATTAGTGTGCGACTCACGGAACTCCTCGCATCTGGAGAGGTGGCTCCGCTTGCCGTGCTGATCGCAATAACCTTCGTCCTTGCGGGTGTAGGCTATAAGATAGCCTCAGTCCCATTTCACATGTGGTCCCCTGACGTTTACGAAGGCGCGCCTATTCCGATAACCGCCTTTCTGTCAGTCGCTTCAAAATCCGCAGGGTTTGCCCTGTTCATCAGGTTTTTCTACTCCGGATTTGGCAACTCTGAATTAATGCAGGCTGTTGATTGGACCTTTATGTTGGCAATAGTCTCCGCATTGACGATGGTTGTCGGAAATCTCGCCGCTTTGCCACAACAGAATGTGAAACGCTTATTAGCATATTCCAGCATTGCACACGGTGGTTACCTTTTGATGGGTGCTGTCCTGCTCACCTCTGAAGGCATCGGCGCGATCCTCTTCTATCTCGTTGTCTATCTCTTTATGAACTTGGGCGCGTTTTATGTCGTTGTCCTGATTGCGAATGAGGAGGGGAGCGAAATGATTGAGGGCTACCGGGGTCTCGCCTCGCGTGCGCCGTTGGTCGCTTGGGCAATGGCGATTTTCCTCTTTTCGCTGACCGGGATTCCGCCATTCGCGGGTTTCTTCGGAAAATGGCTACTCTTTGCCGCTGTCCTTGAGCAAGGGTATTATTGGCTCGCACTTGTCGGTCTGCTCAGTAGCGTCGTCTCGCTCTACTATTATGCCCGCATTGTGAAAGCGATGTTTCTCGAAGATCCCGGCGAAGAAACAACACAGATCTCCTTTTCTACCGGCACTTTTGCCCTCTTGAGCGTCTTTGTCATCCCAACGATCCTCATCGGGTTCCTCAATATTTTCTATACCTTTTCCAATATCTCAGTCTCGGTCATACCGATGCAGTAAATTCTTCAGAGCCATTCAGTTTTTCGTTTTTTAGTCAGATTTTGGGGAGCCAGGCCCGGTAGGAGCGGTTTGTAACCGCTCCGGATATTGAAAAAGGACGTTCAAACTCCGAATAATTCGATAATTTCTTAAAACTGAATGACCCTGGTAAATTATTGAAAAAGAATTGACAAACCCGATTAATTAAGGTACACTTAAAAACGCAACAGGTCTGCAAATGTAGATCAATGCCCGGTCGTCTAATGGTAGGACGCGTGGCTCTGGACCACGTAGCGAAGGTTCGAGTCCTTCCCGGGCAGTTCTTTCTATTATGCCAATGTGCCGCTATCGTCTAGGGGTGAGGACGGATGGTTCTCAGCCATCAAACCGGGGTTCGAATCCCCGTAGCGGTATCCTTTTCACTTGGACGGGCGGGGTTTTCATAGCACCCGCCCATTATCTTAAGCGCGCAGCTCTCTTCTGAGTTAGAGTCCCACACATTGGAGAAAACACGAATGAACGATACACCCAAACACACCAACCGACTTATCCATGAAACAAGCCCTTATCTGCTCCAGCACGCACATAATCCGGTTGACTGGTATCCATGGGGCGAAGAGGCATTGACGCACGCCAAGCGTGAGCAAAAGCCTATCCTCCTCAGTATCGGCTACTCCGCTTGCCACTGGTGCCATGTCATGGAACGCGAATCCTTTGAAAATGAGGAAATCGCCGCGGTCATGAACGAACTTTTCATCAACATCAAGGTCGATAGAGAAGAGCGTCCCGATTTAGATGAAATCTACATGCAAGCCGTTCAGATCATGACACGTCAAGGCGGTTGGCCCATGACCGTCTTTCTCACCCCTGACCTGAAACCCTTCTACGGCGGAACCTATTACCCACCCACCGACAGGTATGGTAGACCGGGATTCCCAAAGGTGATGCACGCTGTTGCCGAGGCGTTCAGTGATCAGAATGTGCAGGTACTGCAGCAAGCAGAACAAATTACCACGCACCTTGCGCAAATAGGTAACGTCGTTGACCCACACCACCATGAGCTTACAGAACAACTGATGACCCATGCTTTTCAGCACTACAACTCCGAATTCGATTCGCAATACGGCGGATTCGGCAATGCCCCCAAATTCCCACCCAGCATGGGATTGCCCTTCCTATTACGCTATTGGCATCATACTGGCAACGCCAATGCTTTAGAGATGGTCGAACTCACGCTGGAGAAGATGGCACGCGGTGGTATATACGACCAACTCGGTGGCGGTTTCCACCGATATTCCACCGACGCGCACTGGCTCGCCCCACACTTTGAAAAGATGCTGTATGACAACGCGCAACTCGTCGTCGCCTATTTTGAGGCGTACCAAGCCACTCAGAAGCCGTTCTATCGCGATATAGCCACCGAAACGCTTGACTATGTTCTCCGCGAGATGTACGACGCAAAAAACGGCGGTTTCTATTCCACGCAAGATGCCGATAGTGAAGGCGTAGAGGGCAAATTCTTCGTCTGGGAGCCGAACGATGTGGAAGACATTATCGGCGAAGAGAACGCCGAAATCTTCTGTGAATATTACGACATCACCCCACAAGGCAATTTTGAAGGAGAAAACATCCTCCAGGTCCAAGTGCCGCCTGATATCTTTGCCCAAAAACTGCGTATAGAGGTCGGAGAACTGGAAACTCTCCTCGCAGACGGGAAACGGAAACTTTTTGATGAGCGAGAGAAGCGGATTAAACCCGGATTAGACGACAAAATCCTCACCAGTTGGAACGGTATCATGATCCGCGGCATGGCAATGGGATACCAACTGACCGGAAAACCGGAATACCTTGAGGCGTGTGAAAAATCTGCTGAGTTCGTCTTGACAACGCTATCCCAAGAGAACGGACTCCTTTTGCGCACCTATCGTGCCGGTAAAAGCCACCTTAATGCCTATCTTGAGGATTACGCCTACTTCATTGCCGGGTTAATCGCACTCTACGAAGCCAGTTTTGAATCGCGATGGCTCACCGAAGCCGAACGCCTCACACATCTCATGATCGATCAGTTCGGGGATGATGCAGGCGACGGATTCTTCTTCACCGGCAAAGCGCACGAAACGCTTATTGTCCAATCCAAATCCGCCTACGACGGTGCCACGCCTTCTGGCGCATCCATGGCGATTCACAGTCTCTTACGGCTTGCCAAACACCTCGACAACCCCGAATTCCACGACAAAGCCGTTGAGACCTTGTTGCTTTACTTCCATCAGATGGAGGGGATGCCATCGGGGTCCGGGCAGTTACTCTGCGAATTGGCGTTCTTGCTATCGACGCCAAAGGAGATTGCCATCGTCGGTGAAAAGGGAGATGCGAAAACGGACGCGATGTTAGCGGCGTTACACGGTGTCTATCAGCCCAACAAAATCGTCGCCTTGAGCGAATCCGCTGATGGACAGACGTTACCACTCCTCGCGAACAAACCGCAGGTTGACAACACCGCAACCGCTTATGTCTGCGAAAATTACGTCTGCCAAGCCCCCACAACGGATGTCGAGGCATTCGTGGAACTACTTCAATAACCCTCTTTTCCCTTTCCTTCTGCTGGCGAGGTTTCCCAATCTCACCACCAATTCAGGCCCGGTAGGTGCGGTTTCCCAACCGCACCGAGTCAACGCGGAAACCGTATCATCGTCCAAAAATCCCGTTGGAGACCCATAGCAATGGCATGTGTATAGCAGCTATTTGGCTTGCAGTTTTAATACACCTTTGGTATAATAGAGCCACGAAAAACAGAAATTCCATCTAATACATATTAGAAGCATTACTGACACTCATGGCTTTACACCCCGACTTTCCCGAATCTCCACACGTGATCATTGACCCCAAAGTACGTTGGATCCCTGATCAAACGCTACTGCTGGGTATGGACTACGGAATGCTACTCCCGCCACTCGTGCAAAAGATCCGCGAGCAAGTCAAGACGTGGCGCGATAACAACTACAGCGATGCCTCCGAAACAAGCAAAGCACTACTCAATTGGTGGTTCAAGACACCGCATCTGCGAGAACAAACTGACGGAACAATGGGTGAGTTTCAGTATTACTTCGCGCAACGCGAGGCATTGGAAACCATCATCTACTTATACGATGTGGTCAGGGTGCGCGATGCATTCGATCTGATACGTTTTGACAGTTCAGGTGCTGTTTCGGCAAATATGTTTGACGAAAGTTGGCGGCGGTTTGTGATAAAGATGGCGACCGGCACAGGCAAAACAAAGGTGATGAGCCTCGCAATCGCGTGGAGTTTCTTTCACAAATTGTATGAACAGAACTCCGACCTCTCGCGCAACTTCCTCGTCATTGCCCCCAATATCATTGTGCTTGATCGGCTCTATCACGATTTTCAGGGACTCCGTATTTTCTTTGAGGATCCCGTGCTGCCCGATAACGGTTTTGAAGGTCACAATTGGCGCGACGATTTTCAACTCACCCTGCACGTCCAAGACGAGGTGCGCACTAACCGTGCCACCGGCAATATCTTTCTCACCAATATCCACCGCGTCTATTCCAGTGACCAGTCCCCACCATTACCCGATGATGATAACAGTATGGACTACTTCTTAGGTAAAAAACCGACAGGAACGACAACAGACTCCAAAGTGGATCTCGGAGACATCATCCGAGACATCGACGAACTGATGGTCCTTAACGATGAGGCACATCACGTCCACGATCCGAAGTTAGCATGGTTCAAGTCCATTGAGGATATTCACAACCGCCTTTTGCAGAAGGGCAGTGAATTGGCACTGCAAGTGGACGTAAGTGCTACGCCTAAGCACAGCAACGGTGCAATTTTTGTGCAGACAGTCGCAGATTATCCACTCGTAGAGGCGATTTCGCAAAACATCGTTAAACATCCTGTCCTTCCTGATGCTGAGAGCCGAGCAAAACTTGTTGAACGCCAAAGCGTGAAGTACACCGAGAAATATGCGGACTACCTTGACCTCGGTGTTATCGAGTGGCGTAAGGCTTATGCAGAACACGAAAAATTGGGTAAGAAAGCCATTCTGTTTGTAATGACCGATAACACCCGGAACTGTGATGATGTAGCAACTTACCTCGAAAACCGCTACCTGGACCTCAAAGATGCCGTTCTCGTCATTCACACCAAACAAAACGGCGAAATCTCCGAGGCGACATCTGGGAGAAACAGAGAGGAACTTGAGAAACTCCGTAAGCAGGCGAATGCGATCGATTCACTCAATAGCCCATACAAGGCAATTGTCTCCGTATTGATGCTCAAGGAAGGGTGGGATGTCAAGAACGTTACGACTATTGTCGGACTCCGTGCTTATTCCGCCAAACCCAACATTTTGCCGGAACAGACTTTGGGACGTGGACTACGCCTGATGTACGCCGGAACCGAGAAGGAATCTGTGAGTGTCATTGGCACCGAGGCCTTCATGGAATTCGTTGAGTCGATTAAATCGGAAGGCGTTGAATTGGAACGCCAAGCGATGGGTGAAGGCACAAAACCGAAAGCCCCGCTCGTGGTTGAAGTGGACACAGCAAATGTCAACAAAGACATTGACGCACTTGATATTGAAATTCCGGTACTCACGCGCCGCTTCTATAGGGAATACAAGAGTCTTGCAGATTTGGATGTCACGCAGTTCGATTGTACACCCGTGGCGTATCAAGAATTGGACGAAACATCGGAACGCGAAATCGTTTTCAAGGACATGACAACGGGCGAAGTTACACATACCACAGTGTTAGATGGTAGTGGGGTCGCCGACTACCGCAGCACACTCGGTTATTTTGCAGAGACGATCCGCAAGGACCTCCGACTTGTCAGCGGTTACGATGTGCTATATGGAAAGGTTAAAGACTTTGTGCAGGATCACCTCTTCGGCGAGGCTGTACTGCTGGAAGCCCCCGATACCTTATACAGCCTGTCAGAGCTGCCTGCCACAAAAACCGTCATGGAAACGTTCAAACGCGCCATCAATGACCTGACGATACAAGACAGAGGAGATGCCGAGCTGAGCGAAACTATCAGCGTCCAAGACACACGCCCCTTTATGGTTAAAGAACAGGAATACCTGGTCCCCCAAAAGTCTGTGTTTAACAGAATCACCGGGGATAGTCATTTTGAATTGGAATTTGCCGCATTTCTCGAAAACTGCCCCGATGTCGTCTCTTACGCTAAAAACTACCCTGGGATGCACTTCAAACTCGACTACATAAACGCTGATGGTGACATTGCCAACTACTACCCGGATTTCTTCGTCAAGTTGACAGATGGACGTGTGATTGTCGCTGAGACGAAAGGCAGAGAAGATCTGGATGTACCCCTCAAGATGCAACGCTTATCCCAATGGTGCCGGGATGTTAACAGAGCCACGTCAGATGTTAATTATGACTTTGTTTATATAGATCAAGAGAGTTTTGATGTATACAGACCCGAAACATTCCAGCAACTGCTTGATGGCTTCAACGAATACAAAATACACACTTATGATTAATAAAGTTTTTTTGCTTGTTTCTTTGAATTTTAGAGACTTTTGTGGTATAATATTATTGTACATAGATAGGTTTGCAGGCTTAAGGTCGTCATGTTCTTGTCCCCTGACCACGAGTGAACTGTATTCTAATAGGAGATGTTATGGATATAGAAACATATTTGACCGAAAGAGTTGACGATCAAATAAAATACTTTGACTCAAGTGCCATTCGGAACCAAAAGATGTATAGGTGGTTGAAAGGGGCTGCTATTTTTTGCAATATTTTCACCACGTTGACTATAGCATTGACATTGATACCAGATATCAAGGTGCCGATGAACATTGTAGCGTTGATTCTCTCCATGATTGTCCTTGCCACGTACCAAATCGAAGAGTTCTACAATTTCGGTGCTAAGTGGGAGAAGTTCCGTTTAGTTGCCGAGCGTATAAAGTCTGAAAAGTGTTTGTTTCTAAATAGTGTAGGGACATATTTGTCTGATGATACAGATGAAAAGAAACGCGTATTCGTTGAGAAAATTGAGGGCATTATTCAGGGGACAGATATGTCGTATTTTTCATTGATGATAGAGCCAGGGAAAGGGATTGAAAAGCGTTTATAATAACGATTGAATTTCATATTGAGATGTTTGAGGCAGAAGTGCTTAAGTATGAATAGCTTATCTTAGGCGTATTCATATAAGAAGGAGAAGTTACTACCTGATGCCTGCTTTCCGATTGAAACACCAAAACTGAAGTGAGCGGAACGTTAGAAAAATTTGGATTTCGTGTGATTCGTTAAGGGAATTATGTTTCAATTCTAGAAGAAAATTCAGGTGAAAACTGAACTTTACTGATGATGCTGAGTTATCAGTCTAGCATAAGGAGTAAAAATGCCAAAGTTACACCGTTATAAAATTTTCATCAGCCATGCTTGGCAATACAATTCAGATTACTATCAGTTAATTAATCGTTTAAAGATGACACCAAACTTTTTGTGTGCAAACCATAGTGTGCCGAAGCATGATCCCGTTGAGGCAAATAATAATCGTAAATTAGCAGAAGAATTGCGTCAACAGATACGGCCCGTGGAGGTAGTGATTATTCTCGGTGGTATGTATGTGGCATACAGTAATTGGATACAATTTGAAATTGACTATGCACAATACTTGAATAAGCCCATTTTAGGAATTAAACCATGGGGAGCGCAGAGAATGCCTCAAGCAATTCAAAATGCAGCGAATGAAGTCGTTGGATGGAATACTCCGACAATCGTAAATGCAATTCGGAGGCTTGCAATAAAATGGAAGAGGAAGAATTTGAAAAGTACCTGAAGCAACGCTATGAATGTCAAGTAAGGTGGTATGACAAAAGCTCTTCTCGAAACAAGCGATATTCTCAGATATTTCAGTGGACAGCAATTATAATTTCGGCTTCCGTTCCAGTGCTGGTAACATTAATACCTACATGGAAATGGGTTCCTATTATTACTATTATACTGTCGATTATTCTGGCAATAACTACAGCAGCATTAAAGACCTTTAAATTTGAGGAAAATTGGATTAGTTACAGGACAGTGGCAGAATCATTAAAAAAGGAAAAATATTACTATGATGCTGGGGCAATTGAATATGCTACTGCTGAGGGTAAAAAACGGCTTTTTGTGGAAAGAGTTGAAGCACTAATATCAAGTGAAAATACATTATGGATGGCGATTCAGACAAAAAAAGAAGATAAGGAGAAAGCAAGTGAAAGTTAATGAGAGACAGCGCGCTCTATCCCGTTCCTATTTAGCAAAACAATAAACGAAAATAAGAGAGTACCCATGCCACGACTCACCGAACAGGAACGACAAGAAATCATCCGCTTTATTGAGGCAGACAAACCACTGCCCGACAAATACCGCTTTCTGTTGTTTGAGGACAAACGCGAGGTAGAACTCGTATGGAACGGAAAAACCAACGAGGTTTGCAACATCGTTCTCCCTTTTCAGACAATTGAGCAGGTGGACGAACCTCGCGCCGAAAAACCCTCTGAAGATAATATGCAACTCGCGCTGTTTGACACACGCGGACGCCAACGCAAAGGCTGGACGAACAAACTCATCTGGGGTGATAACAAACTGGTTTTATCATCCCTCAAGAACGGACCCATGCGTGAGGAAATTGAGGAACAGGGAGGACTCAAACTTGTCTATATCGACCCTCCTTTTGACGTGGGTGCGGATTTCTCTATGGATATCGAGATCGGTGGCGAGACGCTCACCAAGGATCCTAACATCCTTGAAGATATTGCTTACCGCGACACGTGGGGTAAGGGTGCGGATTCCTTTATCGCAATGATCTATGAACGGTTGGTGCTGATGCGGGATCTACTAGCAGAGGATGGCAGTATCTATGTTCATTGTGATTGGCGAGCGGGTGGCTATATAAGGCTTGTTTTGGATGAAATTTTTGGCAAAGATCACTTTCAGAACGAAATTATATGGCAAGGGGCAATTGGGGATACGTCGTCTAAAAACAAGAAATTTATCAAATCTCACGAAACGCTATTTTTCTATCGCAAAGATGGGTTGTTATGGAACGATGTATTTCAGGAATACAGCGAAGCCAGCAAAAAACTATATCGTTTCAGCGACGAAAACGGATTATACCGAATGGGACCCGTTGATAACCCCGGTGGTGGCGGTTATGTTTACGATCTCGGTTATGGAGAAAAGGCCCCGACAGGAGGCTACAGAATGCCTTTTGAAACAGCACTTCGCTGGATTGAAAATGGTGAATTGGTTATTGAAAAAGGCAAGGTTCCGAACCGTAAGTTGTACATAAGTGAAGGGGTCAGATGTCGTGATGTTTGGGTTGACATAAGAGCTACTCAAGGTAGTGAATATTTGAAATATCCAACCCAGAAACCTGAAGCTTTGCTCCAAAGAATCATCAAAGCCTCTTCCAACGAAGGAGACCTCATCGCTGACTTCTTCTGCGGTTCTGGCACCACTGCCTCTGTTGCCGAAAAACTCGGGCGTAAATGGATTGCCACAGACCTCGGCAAGTTTGCTGTCCACACCACGCGCAAGCGGATGATAGGGGTCCAGCGTCAACTTAAGGCCGACGGCAAAGACTATCGCGCCTTTGAAATTCTCAACCTCGGCAAGTATGAACGTCAACACTATATCGGGGTCAATCCAAATCTGCGCGAGGCTGAGCAGCAGAAGCAATCCGTAGAGAAGGAAAAGGCGTTCATTGACCTTATTCTGCGTGCTTACGCTGCTGAAAAGACCGACGGTTTCACCAATTTTCAAGGTAAGAAAGCGGGGAGACTTATAGCAATCGGTCCCATCAATCTGCCGGTGACGCGTTTATTCGTGGAAGAAATCATCCTTGAATGCCGTAAGCATCAGATCACTCGTGTGGACGTTCTCGGTTTTGAGTTTGAGATGGGACTATTTCCTACCGTGCTGGATGAGGCGAAAAACAAAGGCATTGATCTCGCGCCGAAACATATCCCCGCTGAAGTCTTCGACAACCGCGCAGTGGAGCAGGGACAGGTGGTGTTCCATGACGTAGCGTTCATTGAAGTCAAACCCCATATTGAAGCAGGTGGAAAAGACAAACCTGCTACCGTGGCAGTAGAATTGATCGATTTTTCTGTCTTTTACTCACAGGATTCTGTTTCCCACGCTGAGCAGACGCTCAAAAACAGGAGCAGTCGTATCGTGGTGGAAAGGGGACAAGTCGTAAAGGTGAGCAAGGATGCAGATGGGAATGTTACCCGGGACGTATTGACCAAAGAATGGACAGACTGGATTGACTATTGGTCAGTCGATTTTGACTTTGAGAGCAAACACGAGATTATCCGCATGCAAGATTCAAAAACAGGCGAGTGGGAAGAACAGTGGACGGGCGATTACGTCTTTGAAAATGAGTGGCAGAGTTTCCGAACCAAGAAAGACCGTTCATTGGAGTTGACGAGCGTTGCCCACGAATGTTCCCCCGGTCGTCGCAAAATCGCTGTCAAAGTCGTTGACATCTTCGGCAACGATACAATGACAATTGTGGAGGTATCAGTGTGAGATTCTCCTTGCCGCAGATTCGCCACGACTACTCAAGCTTTGAAGTTCTGGCATATCTCTACGCACAGACCAAGGGGTACGTTCTTGATGATATTGAGATTGACATGAAGACAACTGATTGGTTTGATGCTGACATGTGCGCGGCGTTTGGAGCGATTCTCTATAGTTTAGGAAAAAAACTAAACGAGGTTAGTTTAATTCATATTCCTCGAAGAGTTGAAAGAATTCTGTCAAAGAACGGTTTTCTTAGCCATTATGGACGGGTGCGAATTCCGGACCAGTGGGAAACAACTATTGCTTATCGCCGGTTTGATGTTGAAGATGACCACTATTTTGCGGGCTACATTGAAAGTGAATTGATATATCGTTCCGAGATACCTGAAATGTCACCAGCATTGTTGAAAAAATTCCGAGAAAGCATTTTTGAGATATTCAGCAATGCGGTTTTACATTCAAGGACTGATTTGGGCATTTTTAGTTGCGGACAATTTTTTCCTAACCGAGATCGGCTTGATTTTACAGTGGCGGACTTAGGGGTTGGTATACCTCAAAATATAAAAGAGCATACCAAATTAGAACTCTCTCCGGAAAAGGCAATTGTCTGGGCTACTGAGGAATTCAATACAACCAAACGTGGGAACTTGCCCGGTGGATTAGGATTGAAGATACTTTGTGATTTTATTGACTTGAACGGTGGTTGTATTCAGATTGTGTCGGATGCCGGTTACTGGCAGCGGAGAGCCAGCAAAGTCGTAACCAAGCCATTAAGTTATCCGTTTCCCGGGACAGTTGTAAGTGTAGAAATCAATACGGCAGATCCACATACTTACGCACTTGCTTCCGAACTCAGCGCAGAGGACATCTTTTAAGGAGAAAGTTATGTCAGAAGTTATTAGGATATCCATATTTGAAGTTGTGGGGAGCCCGCTGTGCGTCGCTTCTGGCGATGGACAGAAGGTTTATGAGCGCCTCGATATCGCCCTTGAAGCGGACCGAAAGGTTGTACTTTCATTTCACAATGTCACGACGCTGACCTCGGCTTTTCTAAACGCCGCGATCGGTCAATTATATGGAACATTCAGTGAAGAGCAAATTCGGGATCGGTTAAAAGTGGAAGATATGGAGCAAGACGATCTTGCACTTTTGAAGCGTGTTGTTGACAACGCCAAGTTGTACTTCAAAGATCCAGAGAGATTCGACAAAGTGGTTGAAGAAACACAGGAAAATGGAGATGATGAATCACAAAGCAATAGCGGTGAAGCAGCACAACTTTACTTTGAAAGATAAATTATTTCTGGATGCCAATATATGGTTATATCTCTATTGTCCGCAAGGATCTCGGGAATATTGGGTGAATATCTATTCTGATGTTTTTGACCGTATTTTAGATGCGGAAAGCCAGATTTATATTGATGTTCTTGTCGTTTCAGAATTTATCAACAGATTCACTAAACAGGAATGGGAGTTTGCCAAGGACCAGTGGAAACGCGCCAATCCAGGGTTGAAACTCGCCGATTCACACCTAAAGTCTTTCAAAAGTTTTCGCAACAGTCAAGATTTTGAACCAATTGCTCAGGGCATTGCCGCTGCTGTAAAGCAGATTATGCAACACTGTTCGCAGGTAGAAAGTTGCTTTACAACGTTGGACATGGACGCGCTGCTCACTGATTACGATACTGGTAGTTTCGACTTCAACGATCAGGTCATAATGGAAATCTGCAAAAACAACGGATTCACATTAATAACAAACGACAACGATTTCAAAACTCAGGAAATACCTGTTCTCACTGCGAATCAATCTTTATTGCGTAATTGATGAATTCTCAATGTAATTGCCCTAATGCCAATCCTTAATCTCCATCGTACATACTCACTGTTAAAGCTGTAAACATTTTAGGCAACGACACAATGACAATTATAAAGGTGCCAGCATGAGCCTTACAGTCCGGTTAAAAAACATTGGAATCTTAAAGCAGGCAGAATTTTCGCTGGGTGATTTGACGCTCATCTGCGGTGAGAATAACACCGGCAAAACTTATGCTGCTTGTGCACTGTACCGCTTCTTAAAGTCTTGGTCTAATTTTGGCCGTATCTCGATTAATGAAGATCAGATTTTTAGTCTACTTACACACGGCACTCTTAAAATTGAGTTAACACAATATGTCAAACAGGCAAATCAGACGCTTATAGATGCAGGCAAGACGTACCCTAAGCAATTGGATCAGGTTTTTGCAGCACCTGAAGGCACTTTTGATGATAGCGAATTTCACGTTGATGTAGGCGAAAATAACGTACGTAACAAAGAAATTAATGGAAGAATCAGGACCATGCAGGAGGCGAGTTTTAGTTATTCAAAGCGCGAAGATAGCGAAATCCTAACAGTCACGATAGAGATGGAAAAAGAGCGAAGAAAAATTGATCCGTTTTTTGCAAGAATGGTCGTTGAACTTATTATCCTTAGGGTTTTTTTTTCTCATTCTCTTCCTCGACCTTTTATATGCTCAGTTGAGCGAACGGGTACGGCTATTTTTCGCAAGGAACTCAATTTTGCTCGGAATCGACTGCTTGACCAGATAGCACAAGGGGACCAAAAAACGGATCCGCGTGAACAACTATTTAAAGCATACCAAAGTTATTCAACGCCAATAGAAGACAATGTTAATTTTACACGCCAACTGGAAGATATTGCCAAAAGCAAAAGTTTCATCGCCAAAGAACATCCTGAAGTTTTAGAAGACTTTACAGATATTGTTGGTGGCACGTATGCTATTACGTCAAACGACCAACTCTACTATCTTCCAAAAGGCACGCGGCGCAAATTGACGATGGTTGAAAGTTCAAGTTCTGCACGCGCCCTCTTAGACCTCAGTTTTTATCTCAGTTGTATCGCCGAAAAAGGCGACCTACTGATGGTAGACGAACCCGAATTAAGTCTACATCCAGAAAACCAACGCCGTATCGCCAGACTCTTTGCACAGCTCGCGAATTTGGGTGTTAAAGTCTTCATCACCACCCACAGCGATTATATCGTCAAGGAACTCAATACACTCATCATGCTCAACCACGACAAGCCACACCTGAAAAGAATTGCTGAGGAAAACGGGTATCAGGATAGCGAGTTGATTAATGTCGATCAGGTCAAAGTGTACATCGCGGAAAAGGCGTTGATGCCGTTAGAAGAGGGTCAGAAGAGGCGTAAAAGAGGACACACACTCGTCCCAGCTAATATCCATCCTGAGCTCGGCATTGGGGTTTCCAGTTTCGACAAAACCATCGATGACATGAACAGGATTCAGGACGATATTGTGTGGGGGGCAGAGTAAGCCTCGTGGATGATATACAGATATTACAGGAAATGCTCAAACCTGATACCCAAGTTGTGTTACAATCAGGACAAGGTAACCCCTCTGTTAAACTAACGGACACCCAATCCGGCACAACTGTAGAAGTAAAGGGGCTACCTCACGACTCTATTGTTATCAAAGCTGACCGTTTTAAAGGGCCCTTTGCTGTCTTTAATAAGGATTTGGAGAATATCCGCAAGCGAGCTGATTTTGTGATTATATCTAACGATGAGCGCGAAAAAAAGTGGGTTATTTGCCTCGAAACTAAAGGTGGAAATAAAACGAGAGCAGAAGTTGTAGCACAATTAAAAGGGGCAAAGTGCTTTATCAGTTACTGCAAATGCATAGGAAAATCGTTTTGGGAATCGGAAGAATTCCTTGATGGTTATGAATATCGATTTGCAAGTGTTGTCCGTCTTAACGACCCCAGGAAGCGAAGAACAGAACCCTTTTATTATACGGAGAGTTTGCACGACCGCCCTGAGGTTTTTTTGAAAATTTCACGAATTTTTTCGATTCATTTTAGTAAGTTAATTGATCCGGAGCCCTGAAGGACAAGGTATCTTCTTTGCTATTAATAGGATTAATTTTCCAACAGCAGCGTAATTTCATCTGTTCCTACCAAACACGGGAGCAAAAACAATGGCACACGCAAACGAAGCAGTAATTGACTTAGACTGGTATCCGCTCTCTGATGAAGATATCCGCCAATTCGACGACAAAGGCTATTTCATCGTGCGGAACGTACTGGATTCGGATACTATTGAAGAACTGATTGAAGTGAGTGATCGGCTCATGGCGAGCGACCGACGTGAGAACCGCCAACACAATTCCAACGGTTTATACGATAGCTTCCGAAATTGCATTTCCATTGACGATGCCTTCATTCCCCTACTCGCGCAGGAAACCATTTTGCCTGTTGTGGTGCAGCTGCTCGGTGCGCATTTGCAACTCATGACCTCGCACCTGATATATAAACACCCGGATCCACCGGGCACACCGAATACGGCTCGCGCTCCGGGTTGGCATCGCGACTACGGCATGGCAACGAAAACACACGGCAACAAGTTACCACGTATTCTGTTGAAATGTGCGTACTACTTCACCGACCTAAGTGAACCCAATTCCGGCGCAACGCTCGTCACCCCCGGTAGCAACCATCTCCTTGAGCGGATTGCTATTCCAGAAGGACAAACAGACCCAGAGGGTGCCCTTGAACCGAGTCTACGACCTGGGGATTGCCTGTTGTTTGAGAATCGGATCTATCATGCGGGGGGTGCGAACTTAACCGATCAAATTCGCAAAGGCGTGATGTTTGGTTACGGTTACCGGTGGGTGATGCCGATGGATTATCGGACACAGGAACAGGATTTGTTGGATAAGTTGTCGCCGCTCGATCAGTATCTGGTTGGAGAACCCTTCAAGAAAACGCAAGAATATCATCCGGGCGGTGGTGAAAGTCCGCTTGCCTCGTGGTGTGAACGGCACGGTGCCCCAGCGGTAAGACCCATCTATTAGCCCGAACACCATAGCCCGTTTGTGGGAGGGGTTTGTAACCCCGATTACGTCAAGTTAATAACATCTTTTTTCACAATCTCTTTCGTGTGATAGTGGTCTGCTTGGGAGATGAGTTCCAGCGTTTCCGGTGATAATCGTGTTCTAACCTCTGCCGGCACCCGACTCTCGCCGCGGTGTTGCGGTCTGTAGCGTAAGGTGAGGACGCAACGATATCGGTCTTTCGGCTTCCAAGGCAGTGCCCCGTGCGTCAAGAGCTCAGAGATAATCACCATATCCCCTGCCTTTGGCGTGACGTTAACGACCCCTTGTGGAACATCATTGGCATCTTCAACCCTTCCGTTGTTATAGAGGTGTTCAGGACGATCGAAAACGGTCTTGTGTGTGCCGGGTACCACCAGCAATCCGCCATCTCCCGGATGCACATCGTACAGATACGGAAAAACAACAAAGTCGTCACAAAAGATTCGACCGTGTCGGACCTCATAACGATTGGCGTGCCATCCGAAATCTTCGCGTGCGCAATGCAAACGGAGCCCTTCCGCCGACTCTGATACACCCGCCCGATCCGCAATCATAGTTCCACGCATCAACTGCGGTTTGTTATTGGTCAGTTCCTTGATGATGGGCCACGTTGATCGGTGCAGCGTGAGGGCTTCTAAGGGTTTCGCAAAAGCAAAGCCGTTTGGGAGGTTTTTCGCGCTGGAATCAAATCCGGGTGGGAGCTCTTCGGTAGACGTATTGATGTATTCATTTGCCGCTTCTTGCGCCGCTTTCAACTCTTCGTCGCTCAGAACATTCTTCAGGTGAAGGTATCCGGTAACATCGAAAAGATAACGTTGTTCGGGGGTCATCATAATACTTACTCCTTATTCATACCCATTTGCTAATTGTTCAAAGACGATTCGTAAGCAGTAGGTTCAAGGTGTCCTGAATAAGAGTTTAAGTTCGTAGTAGGGAGACCCTTCATCGCCCGTCCCAAGCCCGTGAACGCGCAATATAGTAAAGTCGAAAAATAAATGGACATTTCCATAGAAATCAAAACGCACTATCACCGCTGGCGAGGATTGTATCCTCGCCCGTAATGTCCAAGTAATTGTAGGATTCACTATAAATTGCGTTACTACAAACTCAAATTGTGAACCGTCCTCAACTATTCAGCACAAAATACTAATTTTCTAAGATGTTGGTGCTTCCCACACGGGCGAGTCGTTCTCCTGTAGTTGCTTGAACAGTTCGTCGAAGGCTTCACTACCATCATCTTCCCATTCATCCAGACGCACACCGGGCGCATAAGATTCGTCCACACCCTGCTTCATGAGGCGTTCCGCTTGTTGTAGATTTCGGTAGTAGTGCTTTATGTCACCGGGTAAAGTGACAACGGAGATGTGCCGCTCCCATGTCGGCTCAGGCGTTTGGGAATACCGTTTCACAGCGTCTTCATCCAACACGACACCAAGACCGTGCCCTTCCGGCACCCGCATAAATCCACGTTGAACTTTGTGCGGTGTGGCAATTAAGTCGTCCTCGTAAGCGTGACTCGCAGTGACACCGGGTATGGTGGCTGTCGGAATCACGGCTCCCAGATGACACGCAAATGCCGCCGTGATGCCAGTGCCGACATACTGTAGTAGGATCGGTGTATTCGCGGCAGCAAAAGCCCACCCCGATGCCAGCGCACTTTTGACACTTTCGTGGCTACACAGCGCACCGTCAAAATCCCCCGCCCGAAGTCCAATCCACGGACCTGAAGGTTGACGCGAGGCACCCTCCCGGATAACGCCGACACCGTGTAGATAAAACGGAATCCGAATCTCTTGATGCAACCGCCGCCATCCCTCCACGTCATAAGCGAAAATCGGTTCTTCGAGACCCTTGACGACCGGAATCTTCTCCAACTCCCGTAGAATAGGCAACGCCTTTTCTACATTAATTAACGAGCCATTGAAATCGAACTCCACACGAAAGTCAGGAGGCGCGACTTCTTGGATTGCATTCGATTGCTCGACAACATCGTAGAAGGCGCGCGCCTTACACTTCAAACCGCGGTATCCACGTTCAGCAGCAACCTGAACCTCAGCGGCGGTGTCTTCAGGAGACATGCATGGCATCCACCAACCCATCGCAACCCACTGCCGAACCTGTTGACCCATCAATTTCCATGCTGGCAGACCGAGATGTTTCCCCATCAGGTCATAGCATGCCATGTCGAGATTAAAACGTCCCTCACCCATGACGTGATCGAACGGATTCGTGCCGAGATAGGCATCCAGCACCTCCTGATCAAACGGCGGTCCTGGGTTCTCTCCGAGACCGATGAGACCGGTGTCGGTATAGAATTTGTAGACCGTGACCAACTCGGTCATCGCGAAATGGTAGTATCTTTTACGAATCCGTTCCTCGTAAGGCACACGCAATGAAATTGCTTCAATCTCGGTAATTTTCATCGGAAAAATTGGGCAAAATCCCTAACTCCTTTAGGATTGCTGGGGATTGCCTACCTCCTTATACCCTCGGTTGCGGCCCGTTGCTTTGGACTATCTTTGCTGTTGTTTCTCATGCTTCCAACTTATTCTATCAAAACCCACGAAAAGAATCAAATCAAAAGCAAGATTTCCATACTGAGTGCAGCGTGTGGTAGGAGTGATTTCCGAATCCGTGATGTTTTGCTTTAATAAGCACTATTTTACAAATTTAATTTGATTTATAAGTCAGAATCTTATATACTTTTGTCATATTGAACCATTATTATAAATAATAGTATCATGTATATACTAACGGAGTAACATGGTTTAGAAACGATCTAAGTTTTCTTGCTATAGAATCCAGTTTACACATGGATCCTATGCAAACTCACGTTACGATAACATTGATATATAGCAAACCGGGTCTCAAGCACCACCATCGCGGAGCAGGGATTGAAAAACGGGTCGGGATTTCTCCAATTTCTATTGTACAGTATCGTGCTCAGCGGTTTCATCGGGTGTGAGTCGCCTAACGCTCAGAAGCAGCCTTATGAGACACTCGTTTTTAAGGTCGATGAAACCCGACTTGAGCCTACAGTAACGGATACAACGCTCAGAATCAAAATAGCGGCACCGAAGGATTGGAAAAAAATTGACGATTCAATGCTCACGCAAGTCATTGACAAATTGGACACCCAACTCACCCCGCAAGAACTGCAGATAGTGCCGCGATGGATTTTCTTGAATGAAGGTTCACAGGCGATGTGTGTTGTATCAAAGTTAAATGACGTGGAGATCACACCAGACGAGACTTTATTGAAAACCCTGACCACTGCTTACCGAAACCAATTTCCAAACGCAACGGTCCAACAGACTATTTTTATGAAGGATGCTTTTCGCATCCATCAGTTAATGGTTATTGCTACCGATTTTGTACGCATCAAACTGATATGCGATGCACCCGAAACCCTCGTTTTTGAGGTCGATTACCGTGTCCCCAGAGATGTTTACCAAACGGAGCTTCGAGCCATTGAATCTTCAATTGGTTCTATTAGTCTAATCCACAAACAACAGTAGACGCGCCCCGAGCGCGCACACCACAAGGAGAAACTTATGTTTAGAAAACTTTCCGCTGTCTTGCTTATCGTAGGAATATTGTTTGTCATTGGATGCGCAACGCATACGCACGTAGTCGGTAAAGGGGCGCAAGGTACTGATATGATCGAGTCGCGGCAATGGTATGTGCTGTGGGGGGTGGTACCAATCAACGATGTTGATACACAGGTTATGGCAGGCGAAGCAACCGATTATGAGATCATGACCGAGGTGAACCTGCTGGATGCCATTATCAATACTGTCCTCTCCGAGATTTCAATCTACTGCCGAACAGTAACTGTCCGGAAATAACCGATAGCAGGTTAAAAAAATCTTTGGGCAAAGCCGATGTCTCTTTCATTCTTTGACACCGGCTTTGCCCTTTGTTTTAGAGATCGCAGCTACCTTACGGAACCGTTTTTGCACTGAAACACTCTAAGTGATGTCGTAATAGTTTAAAATGCTCACGGCACCAACTGCACCTTAATCGAATCCGACCCTTTCTGAACCATCTCGAATCCCGTGAGATAGTCCGTCAACGGCAGTTGATGTGTCACAATATGCTCGACCTCGATTAAACCGCGATGGATATAATCAATCGCCAGCGGATACGCATACGGACCCAAGTGCGAACCGTGGATGTTCAACTCTTTCGTGTCCCCAATGATCGTCCAGTCCACTGTTACCGGTTCCCGCATGACGCTGAATTCGACGAAAGTGCCTGCCTTCCGAATCATGTGTAGCCCTTGCTCAACCGCCTTCGGATGTCCCGTTGCCTCAATGTAGACATCGCACCCGTAACCCTCCGTGAGATCTAATACCTCTTGGACTGCATCCGTTTCCAAGGGGTTGATTCCAATATCCGCTCCCAACTTTTTGGCAACCTCTAACCGTTTCGGCATCAAGTCAATAGCAATAAGCACACCGGGGTTTTTCAACTTCGCTGCACCGATCATACCGAGTCCGAGCGTCCCTGCCCCCGCAACTACGACAACATCACCGAACTCAATGTTTCCTCGTTGGACGGCGTGAATAGAACAAGCGAGCGGTTCAATCATCGCTGCACTCGCTGTCGGAATCTCAGAAGGCACCTTGTAGACAAGCGAGCGTGCCGGGAACTTCATATAGTCCGCCATACCACCGTTGACGACGGGTTGAAACCCGTAGATGTTGTGGACTTGGCAGAGCCAATACTTTCCGGTTCGACAATACCGACACTCCCAACACGGAACTATCTGCTCTGCGATAGCCGTATCACCGATTTCAAGTTTATACTTCTCAGCTGCCCCTGGACCGAGTTCCACGACCTCACCGACAAATTCGTGTCCGGCAATGACGGGTGCCTCCACATACGGTTTGCGGTGTTCGTCGCCCCAGAAAAGCGGCGCGCCTGTATAACACTTAATGTCGCTCGCGCAGACCCCGCATGCGTTCACCTTAATGACAACTTCACCGGGACCAGCCTCCGGCATCGGAACCTCTTCGAGACGATAATCCCACGGTTCGCGACACATAATCGCTCGCATCGTTTTCGACATTTTTTTACCTATGGCCTCCCAGCCTGCCCTCCACTTCGTTACGAGCAGGTTTTCGGTGAGTCTTGACATTCCTTCAGAACCTGTTCAGGTTAAATTTTCAGCCCCAGCGGGACGACATCTCTATAGAGGAAGGCACCTCTACACGGGGGTACACGAAGGATCCGCGAAAAAACAAGGCACGTAGCCCGTAATGTAATGGAGGGCGGATTTAAGGAACGCATTTGATAGTCTTAGCCCACGTGGTTCCTCCGCAAGGTATAATTAAAAATGATGCAAGATGTGGTAGGCGGCGATACCGAGCGAGACATGAACGTTCAGTGATGCTCCCGCGCCATACATCGGAAGATAAATTACCATGTCACAGGCGGCAAGCGTCCGTTTCGTTACCCCGTGATCCTCATGCCCTACGATGAGGCAGATTTTGTCTGGATAGTCTACCGCATCGTAACGGATTGACTGCTCAGTTACTTCTAACGCACAACTCGTGTAACCCTCTGCTTTCAGCGATGCAATTGCGTCTGCTGCCTGTTCTGTATATCGCCATTTTACCCGTCGATGTTTCCCGCGTGCCACTTTGCGCACCAATGGGTGAGGCGGTTGTGCGCTGATACCTGTCAAAATCAGTTCTTTCACACGGCATGCGTCTGCTATCCGAAACGCAGAACCGACATTCACCGGGTCTTGTACGTCTTGTAGGATAAAAACCAGTTCTCTTTCCGGCGGTTTCACCTGCTTCAGAAAGTCTTTAAGCGGTTTACCGCGTAGTTGTTTCATCCAAACTTTAAGCCGCTTTATATTGTATCAAACGCCGTCTCGCACTCGCACGTGCGAGTCCAACATCCAACGTGATGTGGCGATAATCAGTGATACCGAGGTTGATCGCATGTGCCGTTTCGAGGTTAAAGCCCCACTCGATCCATTCCGGCATATCTGTCTCTGGAACATTACCGGCAACGAGAACCTTCATGATACTGATACCTTTACCAACCGAATAAGCACGCTCAATGTATTCCAGATGTCGGTCAAAGGGACCGCCTTCTAACATCTTACCCTCTTTATTCGCTGTCGTCAAAATGACTTCAAGTTCTGGATGGTCAATCACCGCATCCATCACGGGACCTGTATAGATATGCGTGGAACAGCCGATGACTCGGATTTTGCCAGTGGCTTTTGCTTCTCGGAACGCGTCGAGTGCGCCCTCTCGCGATACTAAATCTTCAGGTGAGGAAATGCCGTGCAGTAATAGAACATCTAAGTAATCCGTTTGCATTTCCTGAAGAGAACGTGTAATGCTTGCTTTGGCACCTTCATAATCTTTCGCACCGGTTTTGGTTTGGATGACAACCTCGTCTCGGGAAATTTGACGTACTGCCTCTCCGAGATGCGGTTGACTCCCGTAACCTTCGGCGGTGTCCCAGAACGTAATCCCTTCGTCCAGAGCTTTCAACATCAGTTTGCCGCCGGCTTCGTAGTTTTCGCAGGTGTTGTTGAGATGTCCTGCCCCGAAGCAGAGGCGTGAGATTTCTAAACCTGTTTTTCCGTATGCTAAATATTCCATTTTGTCCTCCACGTCCAGTCGCTATCCCCTTCAACCGACCTTTCGCAGTAGTTCGTAGGTTTCCGAAACTTGTGCTGAAGAAATCAAACCATAGTTTCATAAACTGGTTTAGATGTTCTTGAATATACTTTAACCTACTTTCTCTAAAAAATGCAACCCTTTTTTCTTGGTAACAAATCAGTTTTCGGGTATCATAAAAAATACAAATACAGTCCATCGACTATTTTTTAGAATAAATTTTTGCTGAGTTACACAAGCGTATGAAGTTCAGTGGACGTACACTTTTCAATAACACGCCTACCGAAATCGTCCTCTCTGACGGGCGCGTTCAAACAATTCATGAAGTAGCCTCCGGCAATGGTAACACATGGATCGCGCCTGCGTTGATAGATATTCAGGTGAACGGTTTCGCTGGATTCGACCTCAATATCGCAACCGTTACGTCGGAAGATGTGTCTGCGATGGTCCGCGCACTCTGGCAGGTCGGCACCGGCTTCTTGTGTCCGACAGTCGTGACCGGTTCTTTCGAGGGAATTAGCAATTCCCTTCGTGCCATTGTGAAAGCGTGTAAAACGGATTCACTTGTTGCCCACTCGGTGCTTGGAATCCATCTTGAGGGACCCTATATCTCCGACGCGGATGGACCGCGAGGCGCACATCCGTTAGAGCATGTTAGGAAGCCAGATTGGGACGAATTTCAGCGGTGGCGGGACATTGCCGAAGGGCAAATCTCCATCGTAACGCTCGCTCCTGAGAAAAAGGGCGCCATTCCGTTTATTGAAAAACTGGTTGAGAAGGGGATTGTCGTCGCATTGGGACATACAGATGCTTCGGCGGACGATATTCAAGCGGCAATTGACGCTGGTGCAAGGCTTTCCACACACCTCGGCAATGGTGCACACGCCTTAATCCGACGACATCCGAATTATATTTGGGAGCAACTGGGTGCTGATGAACTCTGGGCGAGCCTCATTGTTGACGGACATCACCTACCGCCTACTGTCGCCAAGTCAATGATACGCGCCAAAACCCTTGATCGGTGCCTCCTCGTCAGCGATGCTGTCGCTTTAGCTGGAATGGAACCCGGTATCTATCAGTTTGCAGGAAAATCGGTGGAGTTGACCGCAGAACGGTGTGTTCGATTGGTCGGAACAGAGTATCTCGCTGGCTCTGCCATTGAATTGGCACGTGGTATCGAGAACAGTGTCCGGTTCGCTGGTATCTCCCTTAAGGAAGCGGTTTCACTCGCCACGCTACAACCGATGTGTCTTCTTAACGCGAAAAAACGCGTAGAGGCGCAGACGAACCTGATCCTCTTTGAATGGGATGCAGCGCAATGCGAAATCAATCTGCTGGCGACAATTGTTGGAGGCGAATTGGTATATCATTCGGAGGCGTAGCAATGAGTCAGATGTGGAATTGCTGCAAAAGGGCTCGCGGGAAAAAAGGCTGGTTTGTAGGAAGTCTTTTCGCTTTCTGCTTCGTCGTATCACTGGTTTCCGCGCAGCAAACCGATCAAGGGGCTGAGTCCTACGCACGCGCGATGCGTGCAATGCGGTTAGGACTTTACGATGAAGCCGTCGATGCCTTTCAACAGGTCTTGCAATTGAACCCACAAAATGCCGAGGCACACTACGAACTCGGTGCGGTTTACAGGTTCAAGGAAAAAACCGACGATGCGTTAGAGACATATCTTCACGCGCTGGAATTACCCGCATCCCCACAGACTCACGGCGTTGCGCATCTCTGTTTGGCACGGCTTTACCATTCACAAGGAAGGTTCGCAGACGCTGAAAACCACGAGCAACACGCTGTCGCCATGCTACCAAAGAACGCCGAGCCCTTTTTTCGACTCGCGGATACATACGTGCAAAGGGGAAAGTTGGCGTTAGCGAAACAGGCGTATCAACAACCCATTACAACCTCGGGCTCGTTTATCGGCGTTTGGGACAAAGTTCGGAAGGTGATGTTGCAAAACAGAATCTTGTGGAAGCGAAAAATCTGATGACATCGTTCCAACAGGTGAAGACCTATAACGAACAGACGAATTGGTATCGTAGACTCTTGCTGGAGCAACCGACTGCCTTGGAGCCACATGTGAAGTTGGCAGAAGCCCACATCGAGATCGGGGACCGTGCGAAGCAGGCTATTCTACGCGCAATTGACTTGGAACCAAGCGATACCGCCTACAAAGACCGCTTGAACGAGATTCAGCAGGCGATGGAGGGTACGAAAAAACAATGATGTGCTACCTCCGTTTTTCTTTGTTGATATGTGCACTTCTTATCTCGCCCGTGGCATACGCCATCACTTTTGTTGAAGTGGCTGAAGAATCTGGGATTCACTTCAAGCATACCGACGGTGAAAGTGGAAAACGCCTCTTTAATGAGCAATACGGGTCGGGCGGCGGTTTCTTCGATTACGATAACGACGGATATTTAGACATCTACCTTATCAATGCCCATTCGCAGGGAGAACAGACAGACTTATCATTGCCTACGAATGTCCTTTATCACAACAACGGTGATGGCTCTTTTACGGATGTTACCCGTGTCGCGGGTATGGGCGATACCCGCTACGGGGTCGGTGCAACCACCGGCGATTACGATAACGATGGCGACATAGACCTCTATTTAACCAACTTTGGCAGCAATGCCCTTTATCGTAATAACGGGGATGGCACCTTCACAGATGTCGCAGCGTCCGCACAGGTCGCAGATACCGGTTGGGGGACGAGTTGCGCCTTTGCTGACTTTGACAACGACGGATTTCTTGAACTCTATGTCAGCAATTACGCGAAATACACTCTTGATATAGATAAACCGTGTTATCGACACAATATCGCTGTTTACTGTGGTCCCAGCTCTTATCCGCCTCAGCCAGATCTATTTTATCGTAACAACGGTGACGGCACTTTTGCTAATCTAATGGAACAGAGCGGTTTGTTAAGCGCGCCTGCTGCGCACGGTCTCGGTGTTGCTGTTGGAGACAGCGATAACGATGGTGACGCTGACATCTACGTCGCCAATGATCAGGATTTCAACTTCCTCTTCGAGAACCGGGGCGACGGCACCTTTGAGGAGGCAGGGTTGCTCTCCGGTGTCAGCTGCAGCGATATGGGAAAAGCGGAAGCGGGAATGGGTGTTGCCTTCGCAGATTACGACAACGATGGGAAGTTAGATCTCACGGTCAGTAACTTCCAGAACGAAACAAATACCCTCTATCACAACGAAGGCGACAACTTTTTCATTGATACCACAATTCCTGCGGGTGTCGCTGAACACACCCATCGTTATCTCGGCTGGGGTATCGGTTTTCTCGATTACGATAACGACGGTTACAAGGATATATTCGTTGCAAACGGGCATACGATGGATAACATCGCTGAGGTTGATCGATCCACGGCTACACCGCAGCAGAACCTACTCTTTCGGAATTTAGGCGACGGGAAATTTGCGGATGTCACAGCACAGATGGGAGAGGGTTTCGCACTGCGTAAAACAAGCCGTGCCACCGCTTTCGGCGACTATGACAACGACGGCGACATCGATATCCTCGTCACGAACTGGAACCAAACCATCGACCTCCTGAGGAATGACGGCGGAAACCGAAACAACTGGATACAGGTGCAAGCGATTGGTACCAAAAGCAACCGCTCCGGTATCGGCGCACGCATCAAAGTTGTCACCGGTGAACTCACGCAGTATGCAGAAGTGAAAAGCAGTGGAAGCTATCTCGCATTCAGCGACCTTCGGGTTCATTTTGGACTGAAGGATGCTGACAAAGTTGATCTGTTGGAAATTCGCTGGAACAGCGGGATTGTTGACACCGCAACCAATCTTTCGGTGAATCAACGGCTGATCGCAGTTGAGGGCGAAGAAATTGTTTCTGAATGAAAGGATTATTTTTTTCTTGACTAAAATAGTGAACTATTGTATTAATTACAAAAATTGTTAAATCCACGAGAGATTCCTTTTAGCGTTCTGGTCTGTGGTGAGATAGAAACGCTATAAAGGACCTCCGATGGATTTAGAAAACAAAACACCCGAGTCCCTATACCTTTCAAGAAACGCTAAAGTTTGATTAACCCGAAACAAAAAGGCTCCGGATTTCATGAATCCAGAGTCTTTTTGTTTATCAGGTACCACGGTATCGGAGGAGATATACGATGCAAGGTTATTACGGTATTGGAGAGGTTTTCGTTAAAGTTGCAAACCTTGAACGTGCAGCGGAATTTTACCGGGATCTGCTTGGATTTGAAGTCGTGGAACGCAACAATCAACAGATTTATATCTACTTAGACAATGGACATCTTGTCCTCAAAGAAGCCGGAAGCCCAGGGCACGATGCGGGGGGACCGATGCACTTCGCCTTTGTGACAAGCACCGAACAGATTAGCCAACTCGTCGAGAAATTCGCAGCCTTACCTTACCGCACACGTGGACCCTTTGATTTCGATGACCCGCGCGGTAAATGTCGAGCTTTCTTCATTTTTGATCCGGACGGAAACGAAATTGAGTTTAATGACCTCTACTGTCCAGAAAATTCAACTTAAGGACTATTACCGTATTATGAGGAAAGCCTAAAATGCTAACCCGTCGAGAAATTGATGCCTTTGTTGAAAACGGCTATATTATTTGTAAGGGCGCACTCTCCGAAACCGACATCCAAATCTATCGAAGTGCTATCGATCAAATACTCCACAAATGCCGTGTTGAAGGGTTACACGCCGACCACCTACGCTATATAGATAGCGAACGCGACGACATCTGGGGTGTCAATAACATCTTTCATCCAAGCATTCGTGAGCAAGCCCTTGTGGACGCGCTGGCACACCCGCAGATATTGGATGTCATTGAAGCACTTATCGGGCTAAGGTTAAGGTATCACCTCTGCACGCTTCTCGTCAGTTCCGAACAGAAACCGTATCACATCAACTGGCATCGAGATGCCGCACCCAATGGGGAAGTCCTTCTTGAGACCCTTCTCGGTCGTCTCAGAAGCCATGTTCAACTCAACGGTGCCCTTTATGACGATGAGACGCTTTACATCGTCCCGGGTAGCCATCGACGTGAACTCACAGATGCTGAACGCACTGTCATACGACAAACACCAAAGGCAGCGATGCCCGACCAACTTGTGGTCAAATTGAAAGCCGGTGACATCGTCTTTTACAATTCAAGCCTGCTTCACAAGGGATTCAACCCTACCGGGGAAAAACGGCAGACGCTTCATTATGCTGTTTTGACTACACCACCGGAGAACGAACCCCCAAATCCAGAGAGTCCGACCAGCCAAGAGTGGCTCAACGAACCCACTTTTTTAGGAAGCCTCCCCGAACGACTCAAACCGCTTTTCGACAATTGGTTGAAATATGGGTAACGACGGCAAAGACTTTTCCGTCATGCTATTATAGCAAACGTAGGTTGGGTTGAGCAGCAAAAGATCCAAAACCCTTTCGTTCATACAGAGAACTCTGATTTTCAACGAACCAGTGGTGTAAATAGATATAGCGAAACCCAACAATCCAAACCCCAAAAGTGTAAGAATGCGTTGGGTTTCACTCGCGTTTTGATAATTTCAGGTTTCTCGCTGAACCTTGCAAGTCACTCCTCTGTACGGTTTATCAGTAAGTTCCGGTTCAACCCAACCTACGCGCGTAGCCGTAGGAGTATGTCAGAGAATCGCTAATCTTTATGGCAAATCATCGCGGTGATCCAACAGAACCGCTTGAGGAATGGAAGACATTTAAGGAGAGATGTATCGATAGCTTTGAGGATGCCGAGGCTCCACCGATAAAATAGTGGGATAGAAATGCATTTCTGCCAGAACAGTGCACTCACTGCGGAGAGATGAAACTCACGATGCTCCAGCTTCTCAAATTCAGCACCGACGGTTTCAATATCCGTTACTGAAAAATAACGCAGTTTGCCGGAATACTTCAGGAACATTTTCCGATACAGCCACACCATCGGGTGATAGCGCATGTTTTCCATGAAAATCGCCTTTCCCCCCGGCTTGAGAACGCGGTAGCACTCTTTCGAGGTTTGCCGATGATCTGTGAAAACCAATACGGATTTAGAGATGATAAAATCGAAGGTATTGTCAGGAAAGGCGAGGTGCGTCGCGTCCATCAGTGCGAAATTAACTGCCTCAGCGACGTTGTGTTCCACTGCTCGCATCTGCGCTTCAGCGAGTCGAAAAGGCAGCAAATCTATTCCGACGACAGAGGCACCCCGTTTCGCCAGCAGCGTCACGGTGCCTCCTGTACCGGTACCGAGTTCAAGAACCTTTTTCCCTTCTAACGTCCCCATTTTTGGGAGAACGTACTCGAAAACGGGAAGATAAAAATCTTCCCACCAGAGCAAGAGATTTGTTTCAACGGTACCGGAACGCGGTGCCTCGGATGCAAGCAAACCTAAATTTTTCCCATTTTTCGTAGATTTTCGATGCAGCGTTCAGCACATTCAATAGGTGGGTAGGCGTAACTTTCCTGCTCAACAATGTACCACTCGGTGCCACCTACGGTTTCACAGGCATGGAACACAGCATCCCACGAAATTTCACCTTCACCGACGTTTGCCCTGTCATCCGTGGAGGAATACTCTTTAAGGTGCACCAATTTCGATCTACCGGGGTAGCGTTCAATAAACGACACAGGATCGGCACCGGCGCGAAGGGCATGACCGATGTCAATTTGCATCACGACATCGTCGCGGGTATTACCACCGAACGTATCCCAGGGGAGTTTACCTTCCATGGGTTCAAATTCACTGGTGTGGTTGTGGTAACCGGTACACATCCCTTGGTCAGCGATTTTTTCGGCAATATCGTTGAAGAGTTTTGCTGTGTCGAGCCATGCCTGCTGTGAATTTCGATACTCTTCGGAGAGTCCTGGAACAATCAGATACGGATTGCCGAGCCCCTTGTTGAACGCAACCGTTTTGGCGAGTTCGTCGCCGAGAAGTGTGTTCAATCCTGTATGCGTCCCGGCAACTTTCAACCCGAGGTCATCGCACATGTCGCGCAATTCTTCGGCAGTCCGGTCATAGTAACCAGCAAACTCAACACCTTCATAACCCATCTGTGCGACCGCTTGGAGCGTTAAAGATAGGTCGCCTGCACAATCATCTCTAACGGAATACAGTTGTAACGCAATCGGGACTCTATTGCTCATAAAATGCTCCTGACGTTTTGTAGGCGCGGTCTGAAACCGCGCCTATATTCGTTTATGACATAGGTAAGTTCACGACCTGCCCGCTATCTGCTGACACCAACCCCGCTTCGAGGATTTCTTGGGCATCTCGACTCACTTTGGCACTGCATAAACCTTCAATCGGTTCGCCTGTCTCTAAACAATGGATGAAATATTCCGCAGCGTTGCGTTTGCCCTCTGGGAGTGGCTCAGGCGTTACCACTTCAGCGTCGCCATTTGCCGGATGCAGATGAACTTCGTTGCCGCTTACCATTAACGCACCCTCGGTGCCATAGACCACTGGATTCGGCGTGATATAGCCAACCTTTTGGGTCCAAGACGCTTCCGTGAGTCCGAAGGCATTACCGTATTTCATGAGAATGACGGCGTTATCGTCAGGAATCGGGTAGTCCTTGACAAAGGTGCCGCGGAACGCCGTTACCTGTTGCGGCAGACCGAGGAGATAGGCACACATATCAGCACAATAACAGCAGTAATCCATCAACGCACCTGCACCATTTTTCTCTTCATCGTAGAGCCACTCATAGAAGTAGCGAGAGCACCCGATTTCCATCGGTCCGTTGTGCGCGGAACGCCACTTGAAATAGAATACGTCGCCAATCGCGCCATCTTTGATGAGGTTCATTAAGGTGTTGAGCGGTGGACTCCATGCAGTGGGCCAGTTCACCATCAATAGGGTGCCAGCGTCCTCCGATGCGGCAAGCATCCGATCTGCTTGCGAGAGACGCGCCGCCATCGGCTTTTCGGATATGACGTGGATACCTTTCGCTGCTGCCGCCTCGACAATGTCGGCTCCAACGTTGTTCTCCGATGCCGCTTGGATAATATCTAATTCCTCTTTCTCCATCATTTCTTGCCAAGAGTTATAGACGTTCTTGATACCGACTTCTGCGCTGAACTGGGCGCGTAATTCCGCATTGACATCGCCTGCAGCGACAATTTCAACGTTTGGATGTGCTTTCCAATGACGGAGTTCGCCCCAGACATGGTCATGCACAAGGGATGCGAAGCCAATGCGATACGTTTTTGCCATCAATTATGCCTCCTGTGGGTGCGCGATACAAGCGCACAGTTATGTGCGCTTGGAACGCACGATTTTCTTGAAATTGTTTACTCTTCCGCTCGAATCGCGATTTTAATCGCCGTTTCACCTTTAATACGATAGTCGCCGTTAAGTGCCTTAAATCCGTCCGCGACCTGTGAGAGTGGCAGTTGATGGCTAATCATGTCGGCAAATGGCAAATCGCTCTGTTCAAGGAGTGGTAAGCCACGGACAAAGTGCTCATAACTGCTTCCCCAAATAGCCTCGACGCGAAGGTTTTTGCGCATCAACAATTGGTTGATATTGAAGTCGATTGAACCCATATCAACGAAGTGACCGACTTCAACAAAAGTCCCGCTGCGCCGCGTGTAACCCAAACCTTCTGGCGTTGCCGGAAGGAAACCAGCACATTCAAAGACGACATCTGCCCCCTCTTTACGGGGAGTTTCCGCTTTCACGAGTTCCGTCCGCTCCTCGGCAGTGGTAACTTCCTCAATGTTAATCGTTACGTCGGCTCCAAGTCGTTTCGCGAGTTCCAATCTTCCGGCGGGTCCGCCGACCATAATCGCTTTTGCGGCACCGCTCAATTTCGCACAGGCAAGCGTCACGAGCCCAATAGCACCCGAACCCTGCACAACGACGGTGTCACCGAGTTTTATTTCACCCCGCATCGCGGCGTGAACGCCGATAGTGAACGGCTCTGTGAGCACTGCTACCTCAGGCGACGCATCGGTTTTCATAAAGCAAGTATTTGGGTAGTTGAGATACATATAATCCGCAAACCCGCCGCGAAAATGTGGTGCCTCATCTGGATTCCACTGGAAACCGTAAGCACCGTAGTTTGTTCCGGGTGCGAAGATGACCCTGTCCCCCTCTTTAACGGGTTTACCCACATAATCGGTTTCCACACCTTCACCAATCGCTTCAATAATACCGACGTTTTCATGTCCGAGCAACACTTCTTGTTGGAAGCCGTTCTGCCAGTTGTGCAGGTCAGTTCCGCAGATACCTGCTAACTCCTGACGGAGCAGCATTGTGTTCGGTTCAGGTTCGGGGACCGGATATTCACGAATTTCAAAATCTTTGCCGCACGCGACCACGGCTCTCCCTGTCCGACTCATATTTATTTCTCCTTAGGTTCATTTTTTGGATAACGCGCTTTCAAAGCGCGCTACCGTTTGACTTTGTTCATACATATCTCCGCTTCTTTCGAGAGATAAGCACAATAACAATAACAGCAACGATGAGAATTGGCACCCAGAACGTTTTAAGAATTCCCCAGAAGATCGTAAACCCGATCCAAAGCAGAACTTCAATCCCCACGATTATCGCTGTTTTGTTCCACGGAAAATCGGCACTGTACTGTTTTTTTAATCGACTGGCGTATACCCACGAAACACCTAAAGTGCCAACAATAGCCACGAAGAATAGCAAATTAACAAAATTTTGGATACCGCTCAAAATGAAATTTACCATGACAATTTCGCTCCTTTTAAGTTTTACTTACCCCTATAGAGACACGTCATCCCAAAAAGATAGAAAAAGGTACCCTACTATCTTTTTCGTTTTTTCGCTATTCACGGTGAATACGTTCTGGACAACTATAGACTGCCATACTCTGCCCCCGCATGAAACCTATTAATGTGAGGTTACCCTCTTCAGCGAGATCTACAGCGAGTGTAGATGCGGCAGAGACAGCGGCGATAATCGGGATACGAGCAAAGAGGGCTTTTTGGACGATTTCAAAACTGGCGCGTCCGCTTACCATCAAAATATGTTGCTCAAGCGGCACTAAGTCACCCAGTAACGCGTGTCCGATGACTTTATCGACAGCGTTGTGTCTGCCTATGTCCTCTCTGATAATCAGGAGTTCGCCCTTTTCATCGAACAACCCAGCGGCATGGAGTCCACCTGTTTTTTCAAAAACAGATTGCGCTTTTCTTAACTGATCGTTGAGTTTATAGAACACCCCTTGATTCGCATGGAACCCTGAATTCAGCGGTTGCACCTGCTGTCTGACGGATTCAATCGTCATTTTGCCACAGAGTCCACAGCTCGCGTTTGCATGAAAATTCCGCTGCCAACCTGATTCGGCATCAAGGTCCAGTCCCTCCGTAAGACGAACGTTGACGATATTCTGCAACGACGATAAACCGGAAGACTGCGTCCCAGAATCTTCTTCATCACAGTAGGCAATGATTTCGATGTCATCGCCAGAGGTTATGAGGCTTTCCGTATAAAGAAAACCTGCGGCGAGTTCAAAATCGTGTCCGGGGGTCCGCATCACAACGATCAAACTCTGTTGTCCCACACGAATCTCAAGCGGTTCCTCAACAACCAATTCGTCTTCGATCTGGATAGGCTCAGTATCTGCCCAGCGTGTAATAAGTTTGGTGGATGTCGGTTCCATTTTTTTAATTTACCTTGCGGTTAAGGCGAGTGGATTGGGATTTAAAGTTCCTTTCTCCAGAGTCGCCTTCCACTTCGTTTCAGGCTTAGTTTTCTATACTTACACAAGAGATGTTAGGACTATCGTACCCCTCTTTGCTGATTGCTGATGTCTCCTTTTCTGCGTTCTTTACGTGCCGAGACGTTCACGAACAAATTTTATTGCCCGTTCATGGTGGCTAAGCCGTTAGAAGTCGCTAACCAGACTCTATTGTTCACTACGACGAGAGACTCTACTATTAATTCACCCGTGAGTATCTGAGGTGTCGTTGTGTACTGCCATACATCAGCATAGCGTGTGTGATGTGTGTAAAGATCATGATTCGTCGCTATCCACAGGACTAACGGAATTTGTGGCTTGGGAGGTGGTTCAATTTCTAACGCTTCCGTTTCCGGTGAAAATTCGGATATTGTCGGATCCGGTATTTCCTCTTCTACCGGTTCTACCTCAGGCTCTTCTTTGACTATAGGTGAAGTGTCCAGAGCGCCCCTGATGTAAATGTTCCTTAAGTCGTTTTCATCTTCTATGCCTGTGTCAAGTGTAGTTGATTTTCCATTCCCGCCATCCATGTCTGCTCGAAAATAACCGTTGGATTTTTCATCTGCATTGAACCACGTGAAGAGCAGTTGCTCTTCTGCAACAGCAAGTCCCACAATCTTCATGCCTTCTCGGATTGCCGTCGAGTGATAGGAATCCCACTCCTCTTTTTCCCTGTCGAACATGACGACATCTCCTTCTGCTGAGGCACCCCAAACCGTTTGAGGCGTTAGTAACAAGGTTTCAATGTCGTCTGCTGGTAGAGGACTGTTGTGGGTGTTGTAATGGAGAAATGGCTCGATACCGCCGCGAATCCTACGTATGATTCCGGTATCTGTGGCGAACCAAATCTCCGCTTCATCCATCTTAATGTCCTTAATCCAGGTAGGAAAACCCGCTGCTGCGGAGTAGTTTTGAATTTCGCCGGTTAGCTGACTATAGTGAATCGCTCCCTGGGAACGTGTACCAATCCACACTTCTTGCGAGTTTGCGGCAATGGCTGTAACATCTGGCGCACTTTCCAAAGCGGTGTTAATAAGTTGTGCGACGACTCCATACGCAATCCAATTGTCATACGCAGTCTGGAATAGCATTAACCCTTTTGGCGTTCCTATCCATAGCCATGTACCATCGGTTGTCATCGCTTGGATCTGGTTGTCGGGGAGCCCATCTGCATCGGTGTAAACTGTCCATTTCGTCTGATCCAGAATCTGTTTTGCGCGTTCTTTTATCTTTTCATCTTCGCTAATCTCGCTGACGTGGATCGCTTCCGTTGCGGCTTCTTCCAGTCTACCCAGTTTCAAGTAGGTAGCTGCACGGATGAGATGCGCCTCATAGATCCACTCACTTTCCGGGTAACGCGCAACAAATCCGTCTAAGGTGTGGAGTGCATTTTCTAAGGGGGCCATCTCCGCTTGTAGTTTTCCAATCAGGAAGAGGGCTTTTTCGTGTCCCGCCATGTCAGGGTGATCTTTGATTGCAGACTTGAGGAGAGATAATCCGGCACTGTGGCTCTCCAATTGTTCGATGAGTAGAAAGCCGGTGAGATATTTCAACACGGATACGTCGGGGTGATCTGGGTAATAGGTGAGAATCAGTTGGTAGTTATCTACTGCTACATCGTAAGTTTCGTTCACAAGGGCAGTATTCCCGAGTTCATGAAAGTGTGGCACAAGGTCGAAACTCGGGGCATCAAGGATTGCTACAAAACGAAATCGTTCCAATGCGTTCGCAGTGTCACCATTTGCTTTGTAAAGTAATCCGAGTTGGTAGTGCGCATCTGGGTATTTCGGGAATTCTTCAATAGCGGCTTCAAATCGCTGTTGTGCTTTTTCAGGAAGTCCCAGCTCCAATAATGTAAGCCCGTTATGAAAATACTTCGCAGCGGTTCGATCCGGAACATATGCCAAATCTGATGTAAACTTGAGAGTGTATCCTGCCAATGGGAGTTGTAAAACCTGCCCGTTATACTCGATTTCAAAGTGGGTGTCGGTAGATCCGCGCCAAATGCCGCTGAGTCTATCGCCGTTTTCGCTGTCCACAATGACGTATTGCTGGCTATAGGCAAGCTGCTGAGAAACGAACAGGAGGGCTAATGCTATCAGTACAAATAGGCTGTAAACTTTATGTTTTTTTAGGTGTGTGTGTTTTACGAGTTTCTGATGCAACATAATTTACCTTCAAAATGTGTGTGATAAATATAGAGTTATAATATCAGAAAAACCCAGAAAAGTCAAGAGCGTTTGAGGCGCGCTCAGTCCTTTCAGTTTTCTGTAGGAGGGATCTCCGAATCCCGACAATATTGGCTGTTGGAACCCTCGGCACGGGTTGCTACGCAACCCTTTCAAAGGTCGGTATGTGGCATGCGAAGCGCGGATAACTTCCACAAACGCTCCTTGCTGACGGAAACCGACGGCTGATCGCTGACTGCTGACAATTGATAACCGTGCTTGATACCGAATCGGCTATCCGCTATAATACCTGTCATGAGCGAAACGAATCTCCCAATTACAGAATTAAAGGAGACCTTCCGGAACGCAATCGCAGCAAGTCCTGTGGTGATTGTGGCACCGACTGGCAGTGGGAAATCAACACAAATTCCGTCGTGGTGCGCTGCGTTATCAGACAAACCGGTGCTCGTTGTCGAACCGAGACGTGTCGCATGCCGTTCGCTCGCACGGTGGGTGGCAAAACAGCACGGCGAACCCTTAGGGCATTCGGTCGGCTATACCGTCCGCTTTGAAGATGTCGGCTCCGATGCTTTAACCCGCATCCGCTTCGTCACACCCGGTGTTGCCCTGCGGTATGCTGCGGGACCGGAATTGGATCAATACGGGACCATCATCTTGGATGAATTCCACGAACGCGGGGTCCAAGCAGATCTTTTCCTCGCGATATGCCGAAAAAAACGGCGCGATGCAAGGCTCGTTATCATGTCTGCCACGATAGCCGCGCAGCACCTCGCACAATTTATGGGTGGACGCGTGCTACGGGCGGGGGGACGCGTCTATCCCGTTGAGGTGCAGTATCTTGGGGGGACAGTTGTGCCGTCATCCCGTGATTTAGTGGAACGCGTTGAGAAAGGAGTTAATCGTGCCGTCAAAGAGACAACTGGAAACGTCTTGGTTTTCCTGCCGGGTAAGGGCGAGATTAATGAATGCCACGACGCGCTTCGCAAAATGCGGCATATCGAGCTTGTTCCACTACACGGAGATTTGCCACCCGACGCACAGGACATAGCATTTGAGACACACTCCCAACGCCGCCGCGTCATTCTCGCAACCAACGTCGCTGAGACATCAATTACGCTTCCAGGTATCACTGCCGTTGTGGATACAGGTTTAGTGCGCCAGCGTATCCATCAAAATCGACGTATTGTTTTGGCGTTACGTCCGATCTCTCAAGCGTCAGCCGAGCAACGTCGTGGACGATCAGGCCGCCTCGGCCCGGGAATCTGTTACAGACTCTGGGAGGAACAGGGACAACTTGAACAGGAAACACTTCCAGAGGTGCGGCGAGAGGATTTGACGCAATTCGTGCTGACTGTCGCTTCAACAGGCTTTCGTCCGCAGGATTTGACGTTTCTCGATGCTCCCCCTGACTTCGCAGTGGAGCGTGCGCAAACTGCGCTGAAAAGTTGGGGAATCCTCTCTGACGATGGCATGCTCACAGTGGAAGGAGCGAAGATCTGTGCGCTACCTGTCAATCCACTGCATGCCCGATTGCTCGTAAAAGCTCCACCGTCCCTCCGGCGCGATCTCATTGATCTGGTTGCTACTTTGGAACGTCCTGCCCCTTTATGGCAGCGCATGGCACGGATGCCACTTGAGCAGCAGGAGGCTGTTCAGAATGCACGCCAGAAAGACCTATTTCGCGATGGGTGTGATGCAACAACAGCGATCCGAACGCTACGCTGCGGCGATGAGAAGCACCATCACCTCCATAAAACTGCCATTGCCGAGTGTCGCAGAATCGCAACGCAGCTCAGAGCATTTTTTCAATTACCTCCTATAATGAAAGAGAATGCATCGCCGCAACCTGACCGAACCGCACTGACTGCTTATCTCTTGCGTGAGTGGGAAACTTGTGCTTACGTACGCAGACGAAAGGGAAAGGGATGGGGGAATGGGCAGGAGGAGGTTTTGCTCGATTCCGATTCGCTCCTTCCAGAAGGGCAGCACGCCGCCTTGATCTTGGAAACCGTTGGTGTTGGCAAAGGCACACGTGTTCAATTGCTCGGACGTACTGCCATGCCTTGTGCTTTTGCCAATCTCGTCGATGCCGGGATTGGCACTTCTCAACTTGCTGTCCCCAGGTTGGAGGGTGAAGACATTGTTGCAGAAGTGGTGACCGAATATGCAGGAAGGGAGATCGGTCGTGAACGTCGTCCACTACACGGTGCATTGCTAAGAGATGCATTGGCATCTCTCATTCTCTCTGGATCTCTGTTCCGCGGAGTTGGTGAGCAATTTACACGAGCGATCGATGCTTGGAAGCTCCATTGCGCCTTCAACCCTGATGTGCCTGCCTCGGAAACTGCTGATCTAACACCACACGCATGGTTGGTTTCACGACTCGCTGTGTTAGGTGTGGAGGTCGCCGAGGACTGCCAACTCCTCTCTTCGGACGACTTGGTATTCACTGAGATAGACGCAGACACCATTACTGAAATTGAGGCGCAGTATCCGAGAGAGTTTTCTGTCAACGGTGCGAAATACGGTGTGGAATATTCCCCTACTGAGAAGTTAGTCACTTTGAAATGGCAGCGTGGTGTCCGTCAACCGACGTTGAGTACAGTCCTGCTCCCACGCTGGAATAATTGGAAGGTACAAGTTGACATCCGTGGGCAACTGCGGACAGTGCGTCCCGCTTCTTAATCTGCTTTGATTTTTCCCCAAAAGGTTGTTAGCAACTGTTCTGAAGGCGAGACATCTAACGCTGTCGGATCAAACCAATCTGGATCCGTATTGTGGTCGCTGTCTGTTAATTGTTGTGAAACGCGACTGCCTACGCTGATTTTGAAAAGTTGGAATTGCTTCCCGACGAGCAGTTCATACATGAGTTCATTGCCGCGCGGTGACCAAGACGCGTCAGAAGCCGTGGCATCATCAAAAACAACTTGCGCTAACCCACTGCCATCCCGGTTCACAGTAAAGATAGTCTGACCCGGATCATTTAAAAGTTTCGCGCCATCTTTTAAAATTCCACCCAGAATTAGCGCAAGCAGATCTATGCGGGTAAAAGCGATTTTGCTCCCATTAGGTGACCACGCCGGATCGAAGGCAGTTGCTTTTTCCATCGCCAGTACTATATCTTCTGAACGGGTTTGTAGGTTGATGGTGTGAACCCCCAAGTCTTCCAGTGAAATAAAGGCTATCTCGGAACCATCTGGGGACCACGCTGGATGCCAGCCGTCTGCAATTCGTTCCTCTCCAGTTCCGTCAATTGCAGCGATGTAGATACCCCTTTTGCCACCTCCTACATCAACACGGTAGTAAGTGATCTGTTTTCCATCAGGTGCCCAAGTTCCGTGTTGTCTGCCTATCAGTTTCCGGAATACCTGTCGCACGTTCGTTCCGTCTGCGTTCATCACAAAGAGATCCGAGATGCCGTCGCGATTTGAGGTAAAAAGAATCTTTTCTCCTGTCGGCGACCATGCAGGCTGAGAGTCGTACGCAGGATGTCGTGTTAAGTTGACCTGTCCCGTCCCGTCTGGGTTCATGATATAAATGTCTCTATTGCCCTTTAACTTAACGTTTGGTTCGGAGGCATAGACAATTTTCGCGGTCTCAGGTGCTCTCGCGAAAACGGAAAGCAGACTGCCAAACATGAATAATAGGGTGAGAATATAAGAGATCGGTTTGGGTTTCATAGGTGTGCCTTCATGTCGTATTCGGTTCAGATAACGCCTTCCATCCAGGGGTGATGTTCATTTTTTGATTTCTCCCCAAGTTGTTGTTAACAGGTGTGATTGTGGCGCAACGGACAGATTTTTGGGATTGAACCAAGCGGGTGTGATGTTCAAACCACGGTGTGTCAGTTGTTTTTTTCTGCCTGTCTCTACATCGACTACGACGATTTGACGATCTCTATCTACGGCTTCCTCTACATAAACAATTTTATTCGCTTCGGGCGACCAGGCAGGACTGTAGGTGCCGAGCGCGGGTTTACCAATCTGTTTCAAATGGCTTCCGTCTCGATTTGCCACGAAAATGGCTTCCTTATTTCCTATATCCCACCTGTACCAGCTAAAGGCGAGTTTGTCGCCCTCCGGTGACCACGCCGGTGAGTACATCCACGACTTTTCTTTTGGCAGGAACGTGCGTACACCACCCGAACCGAGTTTTACAATAAGGATTCGACGCGTGCCACCAACGTCTCCAACAAAGGCTATCTCCTTGCCATCTGCCGACCACGAAGGATTGCCGCCACGCCATTCTGCCAATGCTACCTGCTTCACAGCTACGCCGTGTATCGTAGCCGTTTGGATACTCCATTTCGGTGTTTCGGCATGGAATGCTATCCTGTCGCCGTCCGGTGACCAAGCCGGTTCTGCTCTACGTGCTGGCTTTCCAAAAACCCGTCGGACACGACTACCGTCGGCATCCATCATGTAGAGATCCCTGGCCCCATCCCGATCAGAAACGAAAAGAATGTGTTCACCTGTCGGTGACCAAACGGGACTGTAATCTCCTGCGCTATTTCGGGTGAGCCTCTCTTGTCGACTTCCATCGGGGTCCATCAGATAGATTTCCCAATTTCCATTACGGTTCGATGAAAACGCTATTTTTTCAGTTTTTGGTGCTCTTGCCAAAACCTGATCTGCGTGAGTGAACACCAGTACCAAACTGATGAAACAAAAAACGAAAAAGTGTCTGATTTTCATGAAGTTTTCTCCTATAGTAAACACCGTTCGCTGGCGGGGTTTCCTAACCTCGCCCTTCACGAAACTCCGTTAGTACAGATTTTACTATTGGGTGTGCCTGTGATGTTTGCACAAACTATTCGATCCGCTCGAATGAACAACGGATATTCCCGCGGTGAAGCCATCCGTCAGGTGCCAATACCATGCCGAGATCCAGCGTAAGATCCATCTCTCCGTCTTTCATCGAGATTCTCGGTATGTCTATCCTTAGTATTGTAGAGAGGACTTCTCCATCACTTAAAAGTACCTGCTGATGAATGCCCTTTGCGAAATTGAAAAGGAGAGCCGGTATCTGGGTGCCGGAGATTGGATAGAAGTGGATCCTACCACTCTTCGGTTTATCCCCCCTATGGACTGTCCTTGTCGTGTATGTTCCGTGGGTCTTCGACATCATATTTTCAATTTGGTACTGGTAAGCGGTATTGCCGCTCTTCCAAAATCGAAGTGTAAGCCCCTTAAGTCTACGCTCGGTGCGTGCGGCTTTTACTTTCAAAATGTCTTCGCTCCCGCCTCTCTCCTCAACGACGAGTTCAAGAAATCGCCACTTACCGAGCATGTCGTCCGATAAAAAGTCTCGACTGCGTTTGAATGTCTCTTTTCGTCGGACATCTTCGTACGCCTCACGACGGGTATCGCGTTCGTTCTGTATCTGCTGGTGTTTCGCGGAGGTGCAACCCGCGAGTACCAGAGCCATGACGCTAAGTGATATTAAGATTTTCATCTTTATTCGATTCGTTTGAAAGTGCATCTCAATCCACCGGTTCGCATCCAACCTGTCGGTGTTAATTCCATATCCCCGTACAGGACTAAATAGAGCGTGTCCTCCGTCACCGTAATTCCTGCGATTGAAGCAATTGTGTAAGTGGCTTTTGCAGAGGCTTTGCGTCCGCCTTGCGCCCCCATTCTGCGTCTTCTTTCGGCATCCTTCCGTTTTATCTTTGCAACCATCTGTTTTATGGGTTCGGAACCGAATAGGAACTCAAGCATCTCCGGTCCCGTCCGCCGATTAAAACGGATAAATGGAAATGGATCGTCGCCGTATCGCTTGGTGGTGATGGAACACTGCCCCGTGACGTTCGTGCCGCGATTGCTGCCACTATAGTAGTACGAACTACGATCCTCGGAAAATTCGATCATCAGGTTTTTACGCGTAGAGGCGACGAGTGCGGTTTTTGCGCCGAGTATCTGTTGATTGGATTCTTCATCCATCACCTCAATTGGCGGCAGACGGGTCACATTCGCCTCCGGGGTCTGTGCTTCTGCCTCTGGATTTAACGGGTCTGGTGGTGTCGGTTGCTGAGGCACGTTGGGTGCTGTTGTCTGCTCGCTGGTAGCACCTTTAGAAGCCACCACCGCAGAAGAAGTCGGTGCGTTGATTGTCTGTAGCGACATGGAGTTTGCTCGCTGGGCGTTAACATTACCTTTTTCGACCTCTAAGCCGACATACTGCCACTTCCCGACGAGAAGGTCTTTTACGGTCTCCTTAACTCTTTCGGGATTGTGTTTTTGGCGTGCGGCATCATGTGCCGCAATCAAGCGTTCTCGTTCATACTGAGTTTCCGGGGAGATTAGCGTCCCACAACTTGTGAACACTATCACCAATATGCCGAGTATTATTAATATTTTCATCGCTTGTTCTTCTCCTTCGCTTTGAAATAATGCAAGTCAGGTGTCGGGATTCGGAGATCCCTCCTACAGCGGAACTGAATATCTCTGAATTGTTGGGTATCATTTCGTTCAACTAAACCAACAACGTCTATAAAGCGATGGAATGTGCTTCCGACAACATTTATTCGATTCGCTTAAAGGCGCATCGCATACCACCGGTTCGTATCCAACCCTTGGGTGTCAGTTCCATGTCTCCATGTAAAATTAGATAGAGCTTGCCGTCCGTCACTTCGATTCCCATTGCTGAAGTTGGGACGTAGGAGACCCCTTTCGGGGAGGCTTTTTCGCTGCCTTTTCCACCCAACCTGCGGACGTTTTCATGCTTGTCCCACCAATCTGGTTGGTTGGTATTTACATAATTTTTTCCTTCAACCCGCTGCATGTTTTCGGCATACGCTTGCTTGCCTCTGGTGGACCTAAGCCTTGCGGGTTGGGAAGTAAATAGGAACTCAAGCATCTTCGGGCCTGTGCGTCGTCTGAATCGGATAAGCGGCAAAGGGACATCCCCAACTCGCGGGGCGATAACGTTACATTGTCCTGTGACCTTCCTGCCGCGGTTGCTGCCGCGGTAATAAAAGGATGCCCGCTCCTCATAAAATTCGAGCGTTAAATTTTTACGGTTAGCCGAGGCTAAAGCCATCTTCGCCGCAGCTATCTTTTGATTCTTTTCGCGTTCCTGGACTGTGATAGGCGGTAATTGCACCCGATTCTTTTCAGAGGTCTGTTCCTCTGTGTCAGGCTGAGACGATTCGGGTGGTATTGGCGTTTGTGCGTTGGTGTCGGAAGGCGGTGCTGTTTCGCCGCTTTCGGGTGTCGGGTTCGCCGTTTGTGCCTTGACAGTCTCGTTTCCAATTTCTATGCCGATAAACTGCCATTTGCCGGTCAACTGTGTCTTTATCTCACTTTTCATCTCTTCTGGGTCGAATTTCATGCGCGCATCTTCATAATTCTCGATTGACCCATCGCCTTCCTGCTGCGCTTCTTGGTATAGCACGCTGGTACAACTCGTAAACACTACCAACACGAAGATGGTGAACGGTATTAACATTTTCACGGTTTTTCTCCTCAATACGCGTAATTCGGGGTGTTTTTGCTTGGGCGTTTCCTCTCCGACAATAGGAAACCTCTACAAGTTTATTTCATCCGTTGGAAAATACAACGGATTCCGCCGGTTCGCGCCCAACCGTTGGGAGTCAGTTCCATATTTCCGTACATCGTCAGGTACAACTTGTCATCTGTCACCGAAATACCGAGCCAATTATCTGCAGCGGCTTTCATGGAAACGTTATCTTGGTTTCTCAATCTATTTGTGGACATATTCGTTAAAAAATCGTAGAGTGGCAAACCTGTGTCCCGAAAAATTCGTAGATATGGAAACGGTTCATCGCCGTAACGCTGTGAGATGACTCGAAAACTTCCCGTCACCTCTGTGTCTCCATTTTTACCGCGATATCGACGAAACACGTTTCGGTCCATAAAAAAATTGAGTGTAAGGTTTTGGCGAGCCGTCGCATGCAGATCATACTTTAATGCCGCTATCTCTTCACTGGCATTGCCTTCAGCAACCTCCATATCCAGAAATTGCCATGTACCTATCATTTTATCGGTTAAGGCAGTTTCCAATTGCCGCGGGTCGTGTTTTCTGAGGGCATCTTCATGGGCGGCGCGGAGCTTATCACGTTCATTCTGCATCTCCTGGTATTTTGCACTGGCGCAGCCTGCCAAAACCAACATGACTAAAGTGAAGGCACTTAATGTTTTCATTGCTCAACCCTCTCAAAATAACATCGCACGCCGCCGCTTTGCACCCAGCCGTTAGGACTTAATTGCATCTTGCCGTGCATTGTGAAATATAACCTGTCCTCCGTAACTGAAATACTAATCTCCCTCGCTGTGTCAAGCCCGGACGCACCTGACAAACCAAGCGGCTTTCCGTCGGAACTTGCTGCGAAGAGAAGTTGGGACACCTCCGGACCAGTGCGTCTGATAAACCGAATAAAGGGGAAGGGTTCGTCGCCGTATCGGACAGTGATGACAGTAAATTGACCCAAAACATTCGTGTTACCGTTTTTGCCACGGTAATTATACATACCTTTTTCCTCGAAGAATTCAAGAGTGAAACCCTTCAGGTCAAGGGCATAAAGAGCGGCTTTGGTTTCCGCTATTTCTTCGCTGACGCCACTTTCCTCAATCTCGAGGTTCAGGAACTTCCACTTCCCGAGGAGTGTATCGGTTACGTCGGTTTTGATTTTCAGCTCGTTGTGCTCCTCGCGAAGGTCTTCGTAATTCTTGAGCAGCTGATCGCGTTCTGCTTGCATCTTTTGATACTCGGCACTTGCACAACCAACGAGCGTTAGAACGCAAATACCAAAAATAATCCAGATTTTCATGGGTGCTTCTCCTTATTATCGGCATGCACAGGGTGGGTGTTTGCTGCTACAGCGGTATTATACCAGAGCAACCTGTAAATGGCAAATCCCTGATCTAAATTGTGCATCTTTCCAATCTTTGCCGTCAAAATTCAAGCGTCAATCCGAAATAAATTATCCGAGGTAGTTGCGGGGCGTCAAAGACTTCACGTTCAATGCCGACCTCCTGACCTTGTACGTCAAGTGTTGCCTCTTCAAAAATGAACTTTATCTTGTTTTTGCGGTTGTATACATTCAGAATATCGAGGAATCCACCTGCCTTCAGTCCCCAGATGTTCCATTTATAACTCACCCGAAAGTCTAACTTATGATACGGTGCGAGTTCGGTGCTTAATTGTTCGTCTGCACTCGCCAAAAGCGGATTCAATCCACGCGTTACTGGGTCTTGGATGAGAACGATGGAGCTGATAGGTGCTTCGGAGGTGCCGCTGAGATACTGCCACTTCGCGCCGACCTCAAAATTCGATGTGAAACTATAGTTGGCAACGATACTAACGATGTGCGTGTTATCAAAAAGGTAAGGTTGATAGGGTCTTTTCGGAGTCTCGCGTCGTTCTGCGTGTGTATAAGCGTAGGAAATCCAACCGAAGAACTTATCTGGAATCCGATGCCGTAAGAATACCTCCGCACCCGCGACGGACGCTGCCCCTTGATTGAGATAGTTCGAGACTTCATCCGGGGTTACCAGTTTCTGTGCATCCTTGTAATAGGTGGCAAGTTTCAGTTCGGTCCGAGATGAGAGTTCGTGTTCTAATTCCATAATATAGTGCCGTGTGAGACTCGATTCTAATGCACGGTTGCCATCTTCCGCTAACAGTTGAGACGGTTGTGGGCTTTGTTCATAGTGCCCATACGCGAAGCGAAGATTGGAACCGTTCGGCAGTTTGAAACTCACACTCCCCCGCGGTTGAATAGAAACCTGCTCAATCACATTCAGATAATCCAATCGAACGCCGAGTGCCACCGACAAGAACGAAAGCGGGTCATATCGTCCTTGCACGTATCCTTCAGTCCGATAAAAATCATGGCCGAATTCGTCGTGTATCTCCTCGAAAGGGGACTCCTCGATGACTTCACCGTCAGGTGTTTCTACCGTAGCACCTGAGTCGGGCTCTAACTTAAAATTTTCCTCAAGCCAACCGTTTTCAGAACTTTTCGCGGGATTGAAGGCGTAGAGAAAACCTGACTCCAATTGAAGCGTTGGGTTTAATCTGTAGGAGACATCTTCGCGCAGCGTGTAGACTGGGGCATTAATCTTTATTTCATAGTGGAAGTAGTTCGCTGCATAACTTGAGGGGTCCACCCTGCCCTCAACAATAGTGTATTCCTCCCCCGTAACAGCCTGGAGGTCGATATTGAGAAAATTATGGGAGCGAGTCAAAGAGAGATGGGAGGTGAGATCTTCGGTGAAATTTGAGCGGAGATGAAGCCCTTGCCCATCGAACCCGTTTTTGAAATGGGCGCCTGAGCGCGCAGCATCTTCATAGGGAATTTCTTCTATATCTTGTATTTCTTCGCCCTCTTCTACCAGGGTTGCCTGTTCCTCAATCTTAAAATGGTCAGTTGCGGCGAAGGCATTCACTGTAAGGTGATGTTTTTCACCGAGAGGATAGGCAAATTTGAGTTGATAGTCTGAAAAATAGGGTAACTGCTGTGGCGTTCCCGTCTGCTGCGCAATGATCGGTCCAGCGATGAGGTCTAAGTAGCTGCGCCGTCCAGAGGCGGAGATGTATCCCTTATCACCGATTTTGGCTTCAAGGAGTCCTTCAGAATAGAGGAGATTTAAATTGAATTTTCCGCTCCAAGACTTTTCGATGTTGTCGCGTGCATATATGTCAAGCACGGCTTGCGAGTCCAGTCCGAATTCAGCACCATATCCACCCGCATAGATGTCAATTTTTTCAAGTGTTTCAGAACTGATTGTTGACAGTAAACCGCCCCAGTGAAAAGGATAGCCGAGCGGCGTCCTGTCAAGATAATAAAGGTTAGAACCCGGTTCACTGCCACGGATGTAGAGAGCCCCGAAGTAATCGTTTGGGATGCCGATGCTTGGGAGGGTCATGAGTCCTTTAAGGGTATCATTGAGGGTACCGGGGATACGAAGGAGTTCACTCCCACGGATTTCCGTGCGACTGATCGTCGGTGGCAGCCGTTTCCCTTCCACAATTACTGTTTCGAGTGTAACGGCTGCGCCGAGATGTATTTTGACTTCGGTGGTATCGCCGCGACTGATGTCCACCGAGACGCTGGTGGGTGCCGCTTCCACGGGGTGGGTCACGATGAAGGTATATGTGCCTGCGGGAAGTTCTGTGAACTGGAAGACACCGTTTTCATCGGTTTTTTGGTGCTGATCGGTTTCGAGGATATGGACATCAGCGTCTACGAGGGCTCTCCCTGTACTTCGCTGATAGACGGTTCCTTGAATATCACCGGTTTGGGCTATAACAGAGAGTGGCATGGTGATAAACGCAAATAGTGCTATGATGAATTGTGGCTTCATTCAGTCGTTTTGACCTCTGATGTGGGCGTTAATATAACGATTCAACGTTCAATTGGGTGCTTGGGTTTACCTGAAATCTATTTTTTCGACAGTCCACAAAAAAGCCAAGCGTCTGACATACACACGCTTGGCTCTTTTAAATTAAAGTATAATCTCGTATTCGCTGGTGGGTTTCTAACCTCGCCCAGATCCTATTCCTGATGCAACGTAACCGACCGACGCGGTGGACTAAATTCCTGTTCTGTCAACGGCACTGCCATATTCCGATAAACCTGAACCCGGTAGGATCCAAAGTCTGGCACGAACATCAATCCCTCATCGCTGACTGCGACGGATTTCGGTTGACGCAGGTATTTCTGGGGTTCCATATCCGCCATGTCGCGCATCCGGTTTGGACTGGCGTTTGTCATCATATAAGCCAGTGACACCTTTGACAAGGTAGCATCGCCGAGGAATTTCTGCACATACCGCCCTTCGGCGTTGAAGAGTTGGATGCGGTCGTTCCCCCAGTCGGCGACATAGACATCGCCGTGCAAGTCAACGTCAATCCCGGCGGGACGGTTGAGTTCACCATTGCCGCTGCCGGATTTGCCGAATGCGAAGAGGAATTCTCCATCGGTGTTGAATTTCTGCACCCTGTCGTTTCGCCAATCGGAAACGTAGACATCGCCGAGTTCGTCTACAGCGACTCCCCACGGCATGTTGAATTCACCCTCACCGTCGCCATAACTTCCCCACTGCATAAGGAACTTGCCATCTTTCGTGAACTTCTGCACCCGATGCCCCAGGCTGTCAGCAACGTAGAGATTCTCCTCTGGATCGAAGGCGATGCCGGTCGGCCCGTTGAGTTGCCCCGGATCGGTGCCGTGTTCACCCCATGTGCCGATGTGTTCACCTTCGCTGTTAAAGGCGACGATCCGATGTAGGTATTCATCGGATACATAGAGGTTTTCTTCACTGTCCGGCGTAATCGTCACGGGCCACGTGAATTGACCCTCACCCTGTCCGTAACCACCCATTGTGCCGAGGTCTTCGTCGTCAACGGTATATTTTCGAATCATCGCAGTGCCGTCGTTACGGCACATGATATACAAGCGTCCCTCTTTTCCGATTGCAATGTCAACCGGAAAATTTGTCGTGCGCCGCATGCTCAGGGTCTTGTGAAATGGAAACCCGGCACGCAGCAAGCCGTAAGGTCTACCCATTATAGCCTCCTGCCGTTATTCCTAAGTCATTTAATAGCACGTTTCAGTCTGCAAACTACACTGAAAAGGGATGAATCTGTTCAAAATTCCCACCGACAATGTGGGTCGGGTCTACACCCATCCACTGCTCTAAAAGCGTTCCGTATATGCCACGGAAGTCGATGGTATGCTCAAGGTCTTCGCCGTGTACCCAACGGGACGGATCGAGAGATGGATATTCGGCGTAGAGTCCACCTTTCACATGATCACCGATGATGAACGCACCGCCGCCGGTGCCATGGTCAGTACCACTGGCGTTGTCTCGGATACGTCTGCCGAACTCTGTGAAGACGTACATGACGATCTCTTCAGAGGCATCCTGCGAGCGTAGATCGGCAAAAAACGCTTGGATGGCTTCCGTGAGTTCTGTCAGGAGTCGTGGGTGCGTCGGGACCTCGTTGGCGTGGTTGTCGTAACCGCCGTGCTGCGTGTAGAAAACGCGTGTGCCGAGATCAGCGAGGTGGACGCGCGCGACATCCCGTAGGCTTTTCGCGATTGAGTTTTGTGGGTATTCCACTTCAGACGTATACATCGCCGGTGCCTTTTTGAGTTCGTCAGCACCTTTGATCACGTCTAACCCCGTTTGGCTGAGGTAGTCCATCACGATGCCGGTGCCGATCGTGCTGCTGTACATCCCCTTGAATATCTCAAGGGCTTTCGTACGTTGTCCTTCGTCACCAATGCTGGTCATCAATCCGTAGTTGTCCAAATCGCCGACAGACGTGACAGGGACACCGGAGAGTGCACAGGCGCGTGGGAGACCCTGTCCGAAACTGATGCCTGTTAAGACGTTGTGGCTCTGCGGATCGAGTTCTCGGACGAGTCTGCCGACCCAACCTTCATCACCGATTTTCAGCGGTTCACAGGTATGCCAGATATCCATCGCCCGGAAGTGGGAGCGGTTTGCATCCGGATAGCCGATTCCCTGTACAACAGCGACTTCACCCGCGTCAAACATCTTTTTGAGCGGGGCAGCCTGGGGGTGCCAACCCAGGGTATCGTCTACCTCTGACGGTATAACATCTTCCGCTTTGATGCCGACCACCGGACGGGAATCGTAATAAATCCCACTCGTGTAAGGAATAAGGGTATTCATAAAGTCGTTGCCACCTGAGAGTTGTACAACGACAAGGACAGGATCTTTCTTGGTAGTAGTCATGTGAATGTCTCCTTTCGGTGCAACTTGCAAGCCGAAACTTGCACTAAAAAGTCGAAACTTTGATTGCAGGACCGAGGCTACAAATTATCAATTGGACAAATACTCAGTGAGAGATACATCTTTACCGCCACCGAGATCTCGCTGCCAAACCTATCTCAAGAGGACCTGAAGACGCTACTCCTTTTTCAGTTCTCCCCATGTCGTCGTTAGCAATTCAGGCTGTGGGGATACCGGCAACGCATACGCCGGATCAAACCAATCCCCACCAGTATTCGCTTGACGAAAAGGACCTCGAATATGCGTCAACTGCGTCCGAATCCCGCTGTTGACATCAATCTTGAAGATTTGCAGCCGTCCGTTAATCTCCTGTGTATAAAGCACTTCCGACCCGTCCGGCGATAACGCAGACACACCTGCCTTGGGACCGTCTTCCTCGACGAGTTGTTTGAGACCGGTGCCGTCTCGGTTGACAATGAAGACAGTATCTTTATCGTCCCATGCGTTGTGCAGATCCCTATCCAAGATGACCGGTATCGGATGCTTGTTCCCAGTAAAGGCAAGTCTGTCTCCCGCAGCAGACCAAGACGGACCGAATTGCCAGAGTAGTGCTTTATTAGGTAGCGGTTGTTCCACCGCTCGTGTGCGGACATTGATAAATGTAAGCCGATTGCCGAATTGACGAGGTTCAGAACAGGCTATTTCTGAACCATCTGGAGACCAGGCAAGGGATCCGTAATTCCCGATGATGGGTTCGGCATCTTCTTCTCCAAAGGTCGCAATATAGCGAGCGAACTTTCGAGTGCCCCGGTCCACGGACTCGTAAGCAAACTGTGTGCCATCGGGGGACCACGTCGCACCTCCTCTCCAAGCCTCTATTTTTCTCTTGAAGACGCGGCGGACATTTGTGCCATCGGCGTCCATCAAATACAAATCGCGCACACGCGTTCCTTGGCGACCTGAGACGAAGAGAATCTGCTCACCTGTCGGAGACCACACGGCACCCATATCACCGGCGCGATGCTGTGTGAGATTCACCTGTTCGGAGCCATCCGGATTCATCATGTAGACCTCCCGATTGCCATCCCGTGTGGACGTAAACAGGATTTTCGGTGTCGTCGGGGCTTTGGCAAAAACCCGACATACTGCCCCACACATCAGCATTAAGAGGATCATACAAAAAATCAACAGCAATCTCATACCTATTTTTCTATTATCAATTTTCAGACGCTACCGCACACGTCGCGTAAGTCCTGTCCTTAAAACACCATAGGTTAGCCGAGTTGATACTCTCTTGAAGCCACGATTAACTGGAGCATACTGACGACCCGTGCTTGGTTCTCCTCCGCAGCGTCATCATCTGCAAGGTTGAGTTCACCGTTCGCTTCCGCAAATTGCGTTAGAAACTCACGAGTGGTATCGCCTACCGTCAGTGGACCGGTAAGTTCAAGGCATTCGTCCACAAATGCTTCCGGCGAGAGCGAGCCCCCGTTACTTTTCAGGCGTGTGATGAGATCCTGAATTCCGGATTTCGATGCATCGCTGACTTCGCGAACGGCAAAATTGACGCGAGCAGTGAGCAAACCACCGTCGATCCATTCTTTACCGGTGTGCCACCCTTCTACGGTGGGTGGATCGAGGAGCTTCTGTCCCATCAATTGCGTGGCACTTGCATATTGTCCTATTCCGGGTTGCGGACCTTGGCAGGCACCTACCAGTTTCAGGATCCCTGTGACGAGTTCCGTCGGGCTCTTGACCTTCTTGAATTGGGCTTCCTTGAAGAAGTCGGAATTGAAGAGGACACTGAGGACGTGGGAGATATGCCCGTCAGATTCCATGAATGCGTCTGAGAGTGTCTCAATCGCTTCCGGATCTTGAGGGGGTGTCACGTTCCACGACGGTACCTGTGGCTCATCTGCGACAAAGAAATTGTAGAGGTGTCTGGAGATGAATCTGGCACAAGCAGGTTGCTCGGCGATGATGTCAATGATGTCATCACCGTTGAGATTGCCGGTATGTCCCAAGAAGGTTTTCTCGCCGTCGTCATGTTCCTCTTCAACGAACAGGAACGGGGGCGAGTAGTAACCGTGCGGATACAACGGAATCGGCTGCCCGAATGTCCAACCTGTGAAAGCGCGAGCACAGCTTTTAATGTCATCTTCACTATAGTTGCCCACCCCTAATGAGAAAAGCTCAAGGAGTTCTCGCCCGTAGTTCTCGTTGGGTTCACCCTTACGATTTTCGTTATTGTCGAGCCAGAAGATCATCGCCGGATCTTTGGAGAGTTCGAGCAAAAGGTCCCGTATCTTCCCCATACCGAAGTGCCGAAGCATATCAATCTGGTCCGTGGCTGCAAGGATATGCTGATTCTTGCCAAGCCCCGTTGCAAAGACATGGTGCCAGAAGAGTGCCATCTTCTCTTGAAGTGGGCATCTGCTGTTCATCATCCGATAGATCCAAATACCGACGTAACCCCCTTCACCGCCGAAGTAGCGTTCTAAAATATCTTCATCAATGGGGGTCCCGCGTTCAGGATGGACGAGATCGCCAACTACATTCTCGTAGCCTTTTTCAACGTAGGCTTCCAGTTCGGTGCGGGTTGTTCCAAACCCTGCGCGGCGCATGAGGTGCGCCATTAACGCAACATCGTTCGCTGACATGTTCACCTCCGATACGTTCACAGTGAGGCAAAACCTCACGTTAGTAACTTCCGATGGAATACCGTTCTGACGTTTCGGTTTCATTGGATTGGGAGAAACCGCTTTAAGATTGCCTATATCTTATAATTAAAGTGAAAAAAATGTCAAGTTTTTTGTTTTTTCGCTCAACTTCACAGATGTGTCTGTATTCTCCGCCAGCGAAGTTTCCTAAATATTAATAATTTAATTCGGTAGTGCAGAACCAACTATGTGGAAGGGTTTCTAACCCCGACTTTCATGTATCCTATTGACATCAACCACCACGCACGGTAGGTGCGGTTTCCTAACCGCACCATAGGTGTCAATTTAGTAGGAATAAGTATGTTTTTGATGTAAAAACATGCTGTAAAACAGAAATACCTCTTGTATAATGTAGAACAAATGTTAGAGGTAAATTCTACAAAAGAGGTATTTCCAATGTCCATTTTACCCCAGGTTCCCGAAAAAATGCAAACGATTCTTCAAACCGTTGCCGATGAAGTGGCGCCGCAGACAGGGTGCGTGAAAAGAAACCGCAAACTCACGGGCAGTGCGTTAGCCCAAACGCTCGTCTTCGGGTGGTTAGAACATCCAGAGGCAAGTTATCAGCAACTCACCGAAACCGCTGCCACGCTTGGTATACAAGTCAGCAGACAAGCTCTGGAGCAACGCCTGACCCCTGAAACGGCTGAAATGTTGAAACTCACCCTTGAGGCAGCCATTCCAGAGATGCTTGAAGTTGCGAGTCGCCCGCAAGTCGTGCCTTTACTTGAACAGTTTACGGGCGTCTACGTTCAAGATAGCACGTGGATATCCCTGCCGGATGAACTCCATGGAACTTGGAAAGGGCCCCCGAAGAAGAATCATCGCCATAAAGCCGCTTTGAAACTGCATCTGTGCTTTGATGTCCTTACCGGGCGCTTTCAGCAGTTTCACATCACCGATGGCATGACGGCGGATAGCAGTGCCGCAAAAGCAGCCGATCCCCTGCCACCCGGGAGTTTACGTCTCGCAGACCTCGCTTACTTCTCGCTCGATACGCTTGAGAAACTCACCCAAGATGGCATCTATTGGATCTCTCGTTTGAAAGCCAACTCGTATCTGTCTGATGAAACCGGGGATCCCCTCAATTTAGAAAAGATGCTGAGGGAGACCGAAGAAAACACCCACATCCGCAAGCCCATCCGTATCGGAAACCAAACCAAGCAACTTCAGGCGTATCTCATCGCTGAAAGACTCTCTCAAGCAGAAACGGATAAACGCCGACGCTCCATCCGATACCGTGCCAAACGCAAAGCCCACCCCCCGTCAAAAACGCTTTTACGACTCGCAGGGTGGAACCTCTATATCACCAATATCGAGGCGGATCCACTCACACCCAAACAGATATGTGTCATAGTGGGCATCCGATGGCAGATTGAACTGATGTTTAAGGGCTTCAAAAGCATCGGAAAACTTCAGCACTCTCGAAGTCAGAAACCCTATCGGATCTTGGCTGAAATCTATGCCAAACTCAGGGTTTCCCTACTCATCCAACAAGCCGTCATGCTAAGTGCCGGATACCGACATATACACCACAGTTTCATCAAAACCGCAAGGTATATCGCAGGCTATGCGAGGCTCATCGCTCTGAGTTTTCATCACTCAAAAACGGCACTTCGCAAAACTTTGAAAGCCATAAAACAGGCGTTTGACGATGGAGGCTCTTTTCAGAGAAGCAGTGGAAAAAATACTACCTTTCACAGAATCCAAGAAGCTACTGAAAATCCCTAAATTGACACCTATGGTGCGGTTAGGAAACCGCACCTACCGGGCCTGGGGAGACGACGGGAACGCTTGATGCCAAAAACTTTACACACTCTCTATGATGCTACAACTATCAGTCTCCGATTGCCGCTGCCACTAACTGCTCTAAATCTGCCTCCCTCCCTTTGCGGGAGATCAACTTGTGGTGGGCTTCATGGGCGATTAACTTGCCCTCCCTATCGATAAGCCATCGTGCTGGAATAGAGCGAACGTCATACTGTTGTGCAAGCGGACTCTGCCGTTCTTGCCCGCTGTAAATCTGCCGCCAAGGGATGTCATTTTCCTTAAGGTAATCTCGTAGCTTCGTTTCATCGGTGTCGAGGCTCACCCCGATAATGTCAAATCCCTGATCCTTATAGGTATCGTAAATCCTTTTGACCCTCAGTATATCTCCAATGCAGAAACCGTTCCAGACTGCCCAAAAATCAAGTAGGACGACTTTCCCACGATAGTCCCGCAGCGAAATCGGTTTACCATCAATATCTGTCGCAGAAAAATTAGGTGCCGGTTGTCCAAATTCTTCATAGGCTTTGGCAAGTCTACGGGATAGACCGTGCTTTCCAAGTTTCCTCGGCTTTTGTGCGGAAACTTCTACACTCACAGATGACTTCAGCAATTCTAAATATCGCGGCAGTCGCTCACTGCAAGGTAGATAATCGGGATGCAATAAACTTTTACTGGGCAAATGCTCAATCACTTCCAATTCAGGGGTCAGTGTTAGGATGTCCACAGAATCGGAGTAATGCTGTCGGAGTTTCGTTGCTAAAGCGGCAGCTGCTGCCCCTTTGACACCCGTCTGTAGCTCGGGCAACTCCCTGAGCAAGACCCAGACGTTCACAAAGTGTGTGTTGAGCAAATTGATAATTTTCGGTGAGGAGAGCGGACCCGCTCTCAAACTTTTGCCCGTCCCTCAGCACGATTCATCGTCAAGTACACCAAATAAAAGTACCGCATGAATCGGGCGATTCGATGCTTTCGCGAGTTCAACTGCATCTTCAATCGGAGTCCATTCAATTTCAGCGAACGTGTAAAACGCATTCTGAAACTTTTTCTCAACTTCTTCCGCAGTAATGGCTGCTTCCCAAGCAATCGACTTTGGTTGCGTCTCCGATAAACTGCAGAGTTCCATGCGAGGAACAAACGCCAAATCGTTAGTTCTAAAAGCACCGATATCTACATTACTATTGCGGTTGGGAAGCGATAGTGTAAATTGACAAATCGTTCCAGTGTTAAGATTGATGACCAGATGTCCAGCAAATTGTGCTGGTCTAAAGTAGGCATCGATGGACGCGTCGAGTGTGAAACGCGCATGGATTCGGAAGGCAATATCAGCATATTCAGGCGAGAGTGCCCGTAAGCACGCTTTCGCGCCATTTTTGCCGATTGCACCTGGGTGAAACTGGCGAAGAAACGAGAGAATTCCCTCAGGATCCAGGTCCCAGACATCCCCCAAGTTAGCGATTGATGGCGGAAGAAAGACTTGAAAATCCGCTGTACTGTAATCCTTCAGCGGATGTGCAGGTCCAGGATTGAATAACTCCAACCACTCTTCCCACGTCATATCCACCGGCTCTTGCCGCTGTGCCTTGGCTCGATTAAACCTTTCTTCTGTTGACCGATGTAAGTTATTTGCTGTATTCTCGATCGGATCCCAATGTGCTTGTACTGGGACGTTCGCTGAAGTTTTTAGCACATTACGAAGGTCTACCATTATATCTACTCCAATTGTTAGGACGATTTATAGTAGATTTTACAATTAACAAGACACTGTAGACGTATGCTTGGTGAGATTCGGAATGCAGATCGCATTTGGGCGAGTACGCCGCAAAACCTCGCCAGCGGCGGTGGAGGGTTTTCGCTTCTATTAAAGTGTCCACTTATTTTTAGAATTCACTATAGTAACCCAAGTTGCTACTAACAAATTCTGAACGTTTCAACGAGGGTCTTAGGCATTTTCCTCACCCCAGCGGGGTGATATTGCTTCGCAGTGAGAATAGAAACCGGGGTCCACAACTTCTTGCACTCCAGCGGAGTGCTATGTGCACAAGTAGGTGGCAACTTAGATTATAGTAAACGCCTATTGGTTCGCGGATTTGTCCTTGAGTGCTTCCAGCACAAGCCGCTCTAAATCTTCACCCCTCGCTTTATGCGTGATTAATTTGCCATCTCTGTCAATAAGCCACTGTTCTGGAACACCCGTAATTTCATACTGCTGTGCGAGTGGATCGTCCTTCCACCTTTCACCGCTGTAAATCTGCCGCCACTGGATGTCGTTCTCTTTGAGGTAGTCCCGCAGTTCTGATTCCTCATCATCAAGACTGACACCGATGATGTCAAACCCCTGATCCTTATAGGTATTGTAGACTTTTTTGAGGTTGGGCATTTCGTCAATGCAGAAACCGCACCACGCTCCCCAAAAGTCGAGCAAGACAACTTTTCCACGATAGTCCTGAAGCGAAATCGGATTCCCATCAAGGTCGGTTGCTGAAAAGTCTGTCACAGGTTTTCCCCACAATTCATATTTGGGATCAGCCTTGCGGTCATACACGTCAGCGAGTTCAGTATTTCCTAATTTCTTATAAATGTATGCAAGTCTCGAATGGATAGGTTGTGCATCGGGATGCTGCTGCTCCGCCGCCTTAAAAATCTCAAGCATTTCCTCATATCGCTCGGTCCTCACAAGCACATCGAATAGCATTCGATAACCATCAATGTCTTTTGTTATGTCTGACTTGAGACGTTCTATAAGGGCATTTGCAGATTGTTCATTTCCTACTTTAGTATAGAGTCTGATAAGTTGTGGATAGACTTCAAAGAAACGCTGGTTATCTGGGTGTCGCGCAAGGGCATCCTCAAGAGCAGTGATCGCCGCTTCGTGGCTACCGTAAAGATCTTCCGGTGTGGATTCCCAAACGGCGGATGACTTGTAGATCTTTGAAGAGAAACTCAGGTTCAAACAACCAAAATCTTCATTCGGATGATGTCGGCAACGGGCAAGCGGTATGATATCTCCATACATCTCGCGTTGTGTACTTTTTTCCTCTCGGTATTCAGGGTGAAACTGATACCCATAACTCACCGACATTTTCGGATCCGTGTTCATGGAAAAGATGGTCTTGCCACCCTCTTCGTCCGTAGGACAGATCAAGGTATTCGCATCTGCCAAATGTTTCGGATGAAGGTCTGAAAGCCATTCTGGAAAATCACCGTGTTCTTTCTTATAGGCTTCAATCGCCTTGCCAATCGCAACCAAATTTTGCGTGCAGATTTCAATATTTTTCTCATGCTGTTCCGTTATCAGACCTTCGTTGGGTTTTTCAGCAGGTGTATCTGCGTTCACAGAAGTGATTGGTGAACCTATCACCATTGCCACAGTCAAAATTTCTTTCATTTCTGTATTCTCCTTTTCAAATTTCTTACTGAATAATATTGAACATTTCCCGCATCTACGGAAACCTACTTGGGCTTAAGAGAACCTCTTGATTATTAAGAAGCAATTTTAGGATGGAAAAGTTGCATAATTGAGGGTGATTCATTACTCGCTGCGTTTTTGTAGCGCAAACTGTATGAAGTTTAAAAAAATAATTCGGTAATGGTTTGTGTGAACCCCCGCGTAGGAATCGCGAGCACAGCTCGCTCCTACAGCAAGAGGAAACCCTTGAGGAATTACCGATTTAAATACTGAAACTTCATTTAGTTTGCGAGCTGCCAGATGTAATCTAACGGATCGTGCTCCGCAAAGATCACAATCTAACAGATCGTGCTACAAAAGGGGTTGTATTGCTTGACTTTTATGAACTGAGACACTGATTGCTACCACTGCAGTCGCGGGAATTTGGAATCCACCCACATTTTATTCGGGACTTTCCAAAAATAGTTTCTGAAATTTAGAAACTACACCGCTCGCCACGTTTCTTAAATCGTTTTTAGGAAATAGGTACAAACCTGCCTGAGAATGCTCAATTAGGTTTGTTGTGAGATCGTCAACACGTTCCCAATTTGACACAGCAACATCTGGCTTGAGAATACTATTGTCAAAATAATCAATATACTGAACACAGGCGACAATATTACCGGTTTTCTGCTTATTTTCTCCGGCTCGCGCTTCCACGAGAACAATGGATACTACATAGGATACTCCGTTTTCAATCTCCAAAACAACATTTATATTTCCGGTTTTACGAAAGGCTTCAAGCAAATGTTCCTCTACTAACGGTTTAAGATCGCTGTCACCTGCGATATCAAGAAGAATTTTGACTTTCTGAGGGTTTTCTGAAAATTCTTGAACAGGTATGCCTTCTAATGAGATTGCTATGAAACTTAGCATTACGCTAACTGCAAGAAAAAGTATTAAAAACCGTTTCATTTTGTTCTCCTTTCAATATCCTTTGAGTATAGGAACGAAGCAATAGATGAGATGGACGCTTTGGTTATCCATCTCATCTTATGGTTCACATCTGGAGACTTACACACACGTTTGCTTCTTAAATGGTGTTTGCGTAAGTCCTGTACAAGTTTGGCTATTCATTCTTGAGTGCCTCCACGACAAGTCGCTCTAACTCCAATCCTCTGGCTTTGCGTGAGATTAATGTGCCGTCTCTGGCAATGAGGCACGGTGCCGGGATGGAGCGAATATGATACTGTTGGGCAAGCGGACTGTTCCATCTTTGTCCACTGAAAATCTGCCGCCAAGGGATGTTGTTCTCTCTGAGGTAGTTTCGCAGCCTCGTTTCATCGGTGTCAAGACTGACACCGATGATGTCAAATCCCTGATCTTTATAGGTATCGTACACCCTTTTCACATTCGGCATTTCGCCGATGCAAGGACCGCACCAGACTGCCCAGAAATCGAGTAAGACAATTTTCCCGCGATATTGCTGGAGCGAAATCGGTTTTCCGTCAAGGTCAGTTGCGGAAAAGTCAGGTACAAGTTTCCCAACCAGTTCTGACAAGGGATCAGCTTTTCCCCGATATTCTTCCGCGAGTTCGGAATTGCCGAGTTCCTCATGAATTCGGGCAAGCGCATCAAGAACATAGTAGTTGTCTGGATACCTTTCTTCAAGCTCCTTGAAAATCGGAAGCACTTCCTCATCCCTGTTTGCCATCTCAAGCATCGTGCCGAGCGCAAAATGCGCCTGAAGGTCATCAGGTCTCATAGCCGATTTGAAACGATCAATAAGTCTGGCGGCATCTTCCTGCCGGCCGACTTCAATATAGAGACGGACGAGCGAATGATAAACGTGGAAGAAATTTCCGTTATCTGGTTGTCCCTGAAGTCCCACTTCCAAGGCGGCGATGGTTTCTTCAGGCGTTCCATACATATCTTCCGGTGTGTGTTCCCAAGCACTGGATGACGGGTAAACCTTAAAGGAGAAGCTCAGGTTTAGGCAAGTAAACGATTGATGCGCATGGTGCCGACAACGGGCAAGTGGGATGACATCGCCATACACAGTCAGATTTGTCCGCGTTCTTTCTCGATACCCGGAGTGAAACTGGTAGCCATAACTCACAGGCATTTTCGGATCCGCGTTGATAAGAAAGATTGGCTTGCCGCCTTTGGTATCTGCTGGACAAAGTAAGCTGCTTGCGTCCGACAAGTATTTTGGATGAAGTTCTGAGAGCCACCCTGGAAAGTCACCGTGTTCCTTCTTGTAGACTTGGATTGCCTTACCAATAGTAAGCAAATTTTGGGTGCAGATTTCAATATTTTTCTGGTCCTGCTTTAAATCCGCGTCCTGTCCATACATCCCATGTTTTATTCCCAACGCCTCTGGTAGTGGTTGCGATCTGGATGCCTCCTGAACTTGTGGATCCGGTGTTTCCTCTGGGTTAACCGCTTGTGCTAAACGCATCGCGCCCATCGGGACGGCAAAACAGATGAAGACGAGCAGTCCGATTCCCGCGGCAACTTTCGTCACAGGATGCCGATTCAGATTTTCGGCGAGAACGGTTCGGAGTCGTCCTTCAATCTTTGAAGAACGTGCTATCGCGACAGCCGCACGTGAAGTCGCCTTTGCAACTTTCACGTTGCGTGTAACATCAAGCAGGTGTTGCGCGTAGTCAGTTGATCGATACCCAGCGTTTAGTACATGGTCGTCGCACGCTTGCTCTGCTTCTATCCGCATCCAATACGCCGCAAACCATACAAGCGGATTGAACCAGTAGACTGCACACGTTATCTGTGCAACCATTTGCATCGTCCAATCCCAGCGTTCGACATGTGCCAATTCGTGTAGGAGAACAGTACGGAGCCGCTCGGTCTGCCAATGATTTGCATCAACCGGTAGCAAAATCACAGGACGTAAGAAACCCCACACCATTGGTACTGTAATCCTGTTGCTGAGACGGACATCGGCTCGTCGATTCCAATTGGATCGTAACTGCTCGGCAGCACGGCTAAAGTTGTTACTACGAGCAGAGATATGCCAAACAGCACCGATGCCGACAATCAAACGGATAAGAAGAAACAGTCCAATGCCTGCCCAGACTATTGCCATCCAGTCTGTCCAAGGCATTGCCGTAGAGATACCGCTCCGATCAATCACAGGATTCGATTGAGGCGGTGTCGGTGTGATTGGTATTGACGATACCGACTTTGTTGACAACTGGCTCGGTGCAATTGAAATGGGTGCTTCCGGCAGGATACCGAGTTCCCACTTCGGAAGCACGAGAGAAAACAGCGGGATGATGAGGCATCCAACGATTGCCATGCTCCAGACGAAACCGCGCATCGCAGCCGATCTGCGACGGAGGCAGAACGCGAATACACCCGCAACAACGAAAATCACGAAACTTTTCATCGTCGCGTCGACGAGAAATTTCAGCAATGGGTCTGTATAGAACGTCTCAATGAATCGCATCATGACGAGGTGTCTCCTTTTTTCGCTTGCTCAATGAGTTGGCTTAAACGGTCAAGTTCCTCATCCGAGAGATCAGCCTCGGATACCAGTGCGATGACCGTTTTCTCGATGGACTTATCAAAAAACGTCTGAAATATCTGTTTGAGCGCGGAACGTCCCGCCAGATGGCGTGATTGCGTCGGACGGTAGATGTAACGTCTGCCTTTTTTTTCGTGGGTGAGATACCCCTTCTCCTCCAGAATCCGCAACAGTGCCCGAACTGAAGAGTAACTTGGTGGGTCGGGAAGGTCTTCAAGAACATCGGCAACGGAAACGCGACCGCGCTGATAGACGATATCCATGATTTGACGCTCCCGGCGACTCAGTTTGATGGTTCGGTAATCTTCCATTTTTCACCCCTTTTTACATGAAACTTTACCAGACTAAAATTGTCCTTAATCTTGAGAATAACACTGTTTGTCGATTTGCTTAACAAAAACCATGACGACACACGCCTTATAGCATCACGTCAATCTCGACTTTTCACCACCCCCCACAGCGTAGGATACTTATCCGCGCTGGGTGAAACCGAGAAGAATGTCTCCGGTAACCACACCGGATTCGATGCGATGCCTCTTGTTTCCTCAAGCGGTTCTCCCGCGTTTTCACCCTCAACCTTTATGACACAGATCACATTGTCCGCCCAAAACTTAACGGCTTCGATTCTCTCTCCCGGCATCATTTTTGGTAGAATCGCAAAAAAACAGGCAATCCATTTCCCATCGGGCGACCACGTCGGACTCCGTGCCCACGCGCCCCGACCCACTTGGGTCAGGTTACGACGTTTATTTCCCCTTGTATCCGTAATAATAATATTGACACCTTCTCTTCCTGTTATCCCAGCAGCATAGGCAATCTGTTTTCCATCTGGCGACCATGTGCATCCCGATATGTTCATATCTTGTATCAGTTTTCGCTTCCCGCCACCATCGGCAGCCATGATAGAGAGAAAATGTTCTCCACCTTGGTACGAATCGTAAGCGATCCGTTTGCTGTCAGGCGACCACGCAGATGTTCTAACCTTGCCATGGTGTGTCAACCGCATCAGATTTGAACCGTCTGCATCGATTCTGTAGATATCCAGACTGCCTGCTCGATCCGATACAAAGGTAATCCATTTTCCATTTGGTGCCCAAGCCGGACGCAAGTCTCTGCCCGGATGATCTGTCAATTGCCGGGACTCCTTTTTTCTGACATCCATCACGTAAATGTCATGGATCCCAGCAACACTGGATCGATAGGCAAAGAAACGTCCAGTCGGCGACCAAGTGAGTGCAAACTTCGGCGCATCATCGCTTGCAAGTTTCTGGAAATTCTCTCCAGTGCTATCTATGAGATAGATGTCAGCACTCCCATTGTAACCAACAAAAGAGAGCACACTGTCTTTAGACGCTTGTCCTGTCCTCGTCAAAAAACTGCCATTTAACAATAATGCAGTCCCTAACATCAAATACATCAGTGTGTGTCGCATTGATATCAAGCCTCCTTGTTGAATCTCACTACAAGTGAATGCGTTCTTAATCTAAAAGTTTTACCGTGTCGTTTCCTGTTGAGATGTCTAATCTCTTTAATGACGCAATTTATGAGTGAAAAACGTGCATAATTCGAGAAAATTTTGACTTTACTCAATTAACGCAAGTTGCCACCTTTTATAGACATAGCACTCTATCCCCTTCCCAGTAGCAGGTGGGACCCCGGATGGGGAAAGTGCCTGAAAAAACCTTATCGAAACCTCCAAAATTTGTGAGTAGCAATTTGGGATATGCTAATATTTTAGCATTTAGAAGGAATTATGTCAAGCAAAAATGCTAAAAATTTAGCATAAATTAACGTGAAGGAGTTAATAGGTATCGGACGAGTTCTTGGTTACACGAAGCACTCGGAGATTCAGAGACGGAAACCTGTTCACCTGTGGACAAGAAAGATACTGTGGCTTAAACCTCAACGCGCACGAACGCGAGATACGCACCCGCCAGCAAAACGACGACAAACAGTATTAACAACAGCAACTCCGTCGCAGCGGTGTTGAAATCCTTACCGAGGTTGCGCGTATCTTCAAACTTTGGGACCGCCTCTGGATTGATGGGTTTCTGTGACATCCCCTCGCGAACGCCCATGATATGGAGACTTTCTGGATCACCTCTGTCCATATCTACGACGAATTCTCGGTATTCAGGGGCGTAACGCTGAACGTTCTCTATAAATTGCTGGTGCCGATCAAGACCTGTTCCTGCAAATGACTCAAGTAGATGTTGGAGGAGCACTGCTGGTGAGATGCTGGTTATCGTACGGGCACGTTGAACTTGGTTAATCTTAAAGGTTACATGCCCGGCGTTCAAGCGTTCTTCGCTTACTGCTGTTTTGGTGTGCCACTCACCTATTTTCGTTAGCGTTCTTTCGTCCAATTCCGATTGATCTGCCCAGTACCAAGACCTTTGCCAAGTTCTCCGAAGTTTGGCATCACTTTGGCCGTATCGTTCGTCATATTCATCGCGGGACATAGATGATGAAAAGACGCTCGCAAGGGAGGCGAGCGTACTCGGCATAAAAACGACAAAAGTGACCCACGTCAACAGAAGTATCAAAAGACTCACAGCACTCTGTTGCACACGCGCCGATACCAACAGCCCTAACGCAAGAAATAGACACGTGTACAAAAGCGCGATAAAGAGAATGATACCTATACGTCCCCACGTGTGGGTATTCAGATGAACAGCACTTGAAGTGGAAAGCATCAAAAGATTCACCAACATAGCGAGCATAAAAGGGATGGTCGTACTTATCAACGCTCCCAGAAACTTACCGAGAAGCACAGTGTGTCGTGGGATTGAATTTGCCAACATCAATCGGAGTGTGCCGCGCTCGCGTTCGCCGGAGATCGCATCAAAAGTAAATAAGAGCGCAATGAGACTTAAGACATAACCGATGATGAATGCCCAATCGATTTGGGAGACATCGGGTCCAACATTCATCATATTTATGTTGACATCTGGATATCTTAGTCTCCAGAATCTTTCTGTATAATAATAAGAACCGCCGACCCTATCAGGTAAAAAGGTTTCTCCACCCTCTGCGCAGAAATGGAGCGGCGACGGTTTTTTATAAAGTGGTCCGGGTCCCTTTTGTGCGAGTCTATAGAGACTGATGTCGGCGTGAGAAGTTAATTGGTTCAGGGATTCAGCGACAGCGTCGCGATACTTCTGGACCCGTTTTGGGTGTTCTCGGATATGTCTAACGGCATTGGTTACCATCAGTGCCAACAACAACACGGTTGTCAACGCAAATCGGAGGCTATTCAGGTTATCGTAGAGTTCGCGTTTTGTGATATGCCACATTTCTACACTTCACTTTTGATAAAAACCAGAAATATCGCTATAAAGAGAAGGATATTCATCGTGAGCAGCAGGAACAGATCCGGCAATGCTCGTTTTGCATGGATACCTACATCGCTTCTCTGAAAAGAGAACTGCGGGAGCGTGTCCCAATCGACGGCACCTTGATCGGAAGAAAACCACTGTCGGGACGCAAATATCTTTTCGTCATAAAAGTAATTGACAATTGCTTGTCGGTAGCGTTGCGCCGCTATGAAAAAATCTTGGATGCCATTGAGGTCGGTACCTGCCCACGCTTCGGTTGCGGCATCATACAAACCCGCAGGTGAGAACTTCAACAACTTTCGGCCTCTGTTTGCCGGTTGGACGTAAATCGTCTCGAGTGCCGGTTTTCGGATGAGCCATGTTCGTTCTACCGTATTGACGGTCAGGGGTCCAATGAAGCCGTAAAAATTCTGGGCGTGTGGCACGTATGGTTCGGATTTTTCGTGAATCGTTTCAAATTCGGATCCAACGTAAGTGTAATACAGTAATCTTGATGGTTTGTCTTCCCACCCCGAGAAAATAGAGTCTATGCCTTCCACGTCAACCAAGTCAAATCCCCACCCCTCTCCTGGGACAGCGTCGTTGCGGAGAAACTGATCCCGCTTTCTCTCAAGTTCGTCCCATACTCGCTTAATCTGATGGTAAGCGGCGGGTTCCGGGTCCACTTTCGGGGCAGTATCGACTGCGGTGAGGATCATATTTGGGTAGACGAGCACCAAGAATCCCCAGACGAACATTGAGAGAATGAGTGCTGTGCTGGTTCGCCGTGTGATTGCAGAAATCAGCATACCGATGAGGTAGAACAGCGACAGATAGATGAGCGACGTAAGAACAATCCCACCGATACGCAGAAAATCATCAGTGTTCAGGGAAATCATGGTGGATGTCGTCAGTAAAATGAGCATAAGGAGCAGACTCATCAACAACGGCACGAGCAAGCAGACCATCGCACCGATATATTTGGCGAACAGGATGTACCCACGTCCCACGGGATGGGATAGCACCAAGCGTAGCGTGCCACGTTCATATTCTCCGGCGATAGCATCATAGGCGAAAGTGAGTGCCAGCAGGCTGAGGATCCCTTGAAAAATGAGGACGATGTCAATTGAAGTGAAGATATTGAAATATGAATTATCCGCCGCGTGCTTATTGGCATCCCAAATTGTCGGCGTAAAAATGTGAGAAACCTGAATTTCGTTCCCCAATCGCTTATCTAAACCCGTGTTGAAAATACTCAACGGGTTCGGTGGTCGGTCAACGATTATCATTCCCCAGAAACTAAGCATTCCATCTGAATAGGTTTTGCTCTCCTGCAGGAGTCCCTGCCGGTGGGTTTTGACAGCGGTGTTATAGTCTGCCAACCGCCCTTCATAGTCTTTGATGAGCACAACGGTATTCGCAACAACGAGCAACAGCATAATCACAACAGCTGCCGCAAATCGGAACGTCATTAGATTATCGAGGAGTTCTCGCCGAACAAGTGTCAGAAACATCGCATTATCACCCATCTGATAGGAGTGCTTCAATCATCCAAATTAAGGGCTGACCGCTTATAAGATCCAGACCTATAAAACTGTATTGCCAATTCCCGTCTTTATCAATCAAGATAAAAGAGGGGATTCTTTTAATCTGATACGCCTTCTTCACCTGCTGATGCGGGTCAAGTAGAACGGGCCAGGGTGGTTGATACTGATCTAAAAATTCCCGAACTTTTTGAGGGGTTTCACCATCACTGATGCCCCAGATGACGACATCCTCGGTTTTGCTGAAGTGCTTATAGACGGTTTTGACTTCCGGGATCGCCATATTGCAGGGGCCACACCATGAAGCACCAACATCAAGCAAAACAACCTTTCCAGACATCGCTGATAGCGTATATGCCTCTCCTTCCAATGTTTCCAAACTAAAATCCGGGGCTTTCTTATTCAATCTGTTGGTGATAAGTTTCTGTCGGATTTTTTAGCGATCCACATCTTCTCGAATTCGATATTCCGCTTCGGTATCTTTGAGGAATGCCTCAAATGTATCGGTGGTGGTTTTCTCTATTTGGTGATAGACGCGTTCCAATCCTGCCTGAGCTTCGGCGTGAGGGGTAGGCGCAAAGTGTGCATCGGCGCAGTAACGCCTCGCTTCTTCCCAGTCTCGCATTCCTTCTGCTGACCGTCCTAACATATAGAAGTAATTTACGGTACTATCTTTAAATCTTGCCCGGAGGGATCCGAACCAATCGGGTGTGTTTGCGACAAGTCCATCATGCGCCTCTTTCCATCGTTCCCGCCGGAGATAGATTTCAGCGCGCAAGCGCGAGATCTCCTTGCGCTCTTCTTCGACAGACCCGTTGTTGTTTTCAACAAGCCACTTCTGTTCCTCTTCCTCCCCTAATCTGATTTCAGCACGTTCTAAAGTTTCCAATGCTTTGTCCAGTCGGTTGTTAAACTTCAGTCGATATTTAACCGCTGCGGTATAAGCCCAACCGAACCACTGCTGTGTCTCTTTGCACATAAAGAGATGTGCCTTCAAGCATCCTTCAATGAGTTCATCAAGGTCGTCACCACTCGCCAGAGAGCGATCCACCTCCGCTAATCGCAGTAGTTGTTCATACGCTGACCAATACCAAGATAATATTGGGGCATCTGAGACAGTAAACGCATCAATGACACGCTGGTAATAGTGCCACTGTTGAGATGCGTCTTCGCTCCGTTCAGCTAATCCTAACAATGCTGTCAAATAAATTTCAGTTTTGGGGTATTGCAACATCTTGTCAAACAGACTGTTTGGGACATTCCGTGCACGGCCCGAAAGCTCCATATATCCCCAGTAGACAGTGTTTAATAACTCCGGGGTTTCTGGATGTTTCCTCAGCAGCATTTCGATTTCAGGAAGAATCTTCTTCTTTGCGTCCTCCTCTAAAAACGTTTCGGCTATGAGTCTCCATCGAGAATGATAAGCCTCCAAATCCGGCGGATCGGATTCCAGTACGCGTTTGCTAATCTCTAAAGCCTTATCAAATTCACCCGACTTATGGTAGCTTTTAATCTGCGTGGCCAAGTTCTGTTGACGATTATCATCTGACATGTGTCTACCTCCCTATAGGTGTTCACAGGAAACCTATTGAACGCACGTTAAATGTAGGCAATATGCTAATATTTTAGCATTTATGGAAAATTGTGTCAAGAGAAATGCTAAAAATTCAGTATAAATTAACCAATACCTTCGCCAATTATCTGAGCTTGAGCTGAATAGAGCCCTTTGATCCGTAATGTTCAAGGATTTGATAAATAAAAATATCTTCAGGTTTTTGCGGAAGTATTTTAAATCATGTAAAGACTTCAACCGGGTGTGTAAAGTGTTTGGCACCCCTTTTTTAGGGACAGATACGTTTCCGCACTCCAGCGGAGTGCTATTGCTTCGCAGTGAGAACAGAAAACGATCCAGTTTTGGCGAAGGTATTGTTCGATAAGAGGAAATTGCTGCTTGAGGGAAGATGAGGGGTTATCTTCAGACCGCTGGAAAGAGAATTCGGTTGCAAAATGTTTGGGCTATTCAGCTACCCTTGGAGGATAACTAAATAGCCCAAACAAAGTGCGAGGTTAAAAACCGCGCTTCGATACAAAAATTTTACTCGAAACTGCCGACCTTCGCAGCTTCAGGTGCGCGTGTCGGGAGTTCCTTTTTGGCTAACGTATCTTCAGGCACATAACCGGAGTAGTCAGAAATCTGACCGTGCGTCAACGCATACACCACAACGTTCGTCATGAAACGATAGACACCGGGTGAATAGTGGACACTACGGGTCGGGAGACTGACAGACTCCATCGCGCACATGTAGTCACGACGGACAACGATAACGGACAACTTTTCACCGACGGCGACACCTTCGAGGTAGTTCCGTTTCGGCGGACGTGTACCCCACCAGAAAATGTCGAATCCGACAGGGGGACCACCCATTTCATAGAAATTGTCGTAGACTTCGTGATCGTTGGGAATCCGTTCAATCTGATACTCAGGCATAACGTAACGCATCTGTGCGAGGAAGAGACGAATCATCGCCTGTGCAGGAGCGTTCACACCGCAGTCATCAAAGACCAAGAATCCGCCTTTTTCAACGAAATAACGACGCAGACCAGCGGCTTCAGTCTCGGTAAGACGGCTATCCATTTTACCGCCACCATACTGCCGCCCGAGAAGGTTACGAGAGCGGACGAGTGACGGATCATGTCCGGTCATAAAGACGAACGGTGTTTTGAAGAGGTTAGCATCGGTAAGTTTCAATGCGCCACCTTCAACGTTCATGTCGGTTTTGATTTTGGTACGTTCGTTAAGCCACTTCGTCAACGCGTTGAGAGAAGAGGCATCCGCCCACCAGTCAGAGAGACTGTGTCGAATCCGTGTGAAACGGAATACGCCTCGGATGTCCTTACCTTTACCGATAACGCGTCCACCGGGTTCACCTCTGGGCAGGGGTGGCACTTCAACGTTACCGAGGGTGATGTTTTCAACGACATCGCCAAGGGCATCGCGTGCGGCACCGACGTTTTCAACCATTGCGAGTCCGGGTGGACGTTCAAAAGCGACTTTCACCTGCACGACGCCGCCTGCGACACCACGACCGATGTTAGCCGGTCCAGCGGAGGGCGCAGTTGCTACGGGGGCGGAGAACGCCAAGGCACCGGGAGCATCCGAAACAGGTAGATCGGCGTGTGTTACAACTGTCGGCACGGGTGCGTTCGGCGAAACCACTCTCGGTACATTCGGATTAATCGGTGCGTCCATTTTGACGGTTTGGTTTGAAAATTCAAGTACCGTCTGCGGTTGGAAATTCGACTTAGCAACAAACGCAGTCGTTACACGCGGTTGCACTTGAACCTGTTCGACGATGACGGTGTTTCGTGTCGGAACAGTCGGCTTAATAATAGGTTTTACAACAGGTTTCCGTACCTTAGGCTTCGGTGGCTCCTTGGGTTGGAGCACTTCAGCACCCACGAGATCTTTGAACTGTTCGGTTTGCGTGACAAGATAAATGCCAGCAATGACAGCGATGACCACGTGGAGTATCAATGAAGTCATCAAGGCACCTGAGGTTCTTTTTACACTCATTCGTTATTACCTCCAAGGGATATTTGCGTATCCTAACAAAAAACAAAAGTTGTTGATGCAGGGATATATGCAATTTCCGTGCCAATGTAAAAAACGCTGGATTTGCGATTAATCCCTACATCAAAGGGGTTAAGCTGCACGAAAACGGGCAATCACTTCTAAAACTGCACAAAAAGGGGCAGTTTTTAACAAAGCGTACGGAACGTTATTCGGATTTTTCCGTTTCTTTGGTAACCTTGATGAACTTCTCAACTCGCGGTTTGCCTTTGTGAAAGCCAAAGATTCCAAGGTTGTTTTCCGTGCTGCTATCAAGCTCGTGAATTTTCCACATACCCTTGCCATCTTTCATCAAATAGAGGTGTGTTTCCCCGGGAAACGCGCCTTTGTAGCAGTTGTAACCGATTGCAGCGGCTTCCAATTTGCTCCCTTTATAGCCAATCCAAAAATCCTTCAATACGTCGTCCCGCCCCCATTTGGCACCCTTTGTGCCGATGCCGATCCACAAACCTTCGATAGCGACCTTAACATTCGTCCAACCGAAAGCGACTGGCACAGGTTCATTTCCGGCAAAGATTGTTCCGAAGGCAACCTTGGCATCACTCGTCTGAAAGGTCCCCCCAATGCTTTTAAGATCCTCATCGTTAAAGGCTTCATAGAAGGCACTATAAACTGCCTGAATCGCTACTTTTTCTGCTGCAAAGTCAATTGGGGGTCTCGCAGCCACCGTCAGTTCATCAGAACCCGTCGTTGAGGAGCTTTCTGTCGGCTTTTCAGCAGATTCCTCTTCGGTGTCGCCACCGCAACCTACGATGCCGATGCTCATAATGCTTACTGCGAGGACAGCAAGCACGAGCCACATTAATCTCGATTGCATTTTTCTAAATTCCTCCTTTAGAGTCATCACATTGCTTGCAGACGAATGCCACAAGCAGATCGCATCCAACGCGCTTCAACACTGTACTCAGTAGCGGTGTTCTCCATGCGCGTGTTAAGGCAAAATCGATTGCCGAATGGCTAAGGCACATTTCCTATGGATGCTGTTTAGAACATTATAACTGTTTTTTTCAAATATGTCAAGTTAATTCGTCTGTATTGATAAACACTTCTTATCTAACGTTACATGTTACGATTTTCCGATAGTAGATATCGGGCAGTTTCAAGCACCTGGATAACATCGGTAACCTGAATTTCGGACATACACCCCGATTTTCCGTATCGACAGACCGGCCCCAAACATGGGCAGTCTGACTTCCGCTGAATCGTCTGACACTTTGTACCCGCGGGACCAAAACGGGTCGGATCTCCGGGTCCATACAGTCCTATTGTCTGGGTGCCAACCGCAGCAGCAAGATGCATCGGACCGCTATCGTTACCGATAAACACATTGCACGTATGCAAGATTGATGCCAGTTGTGTCAGCGTCGTTTTGCCAGCGATATTGATTGATTCACCTCGCATGCGTGCTTGAATCTCGGTGGTTATCGGTATTTCATCTTTCACACCGACAAACAGGATTTGTGCACGTTTTTGGGCAATCAGCCAATCCGCTAATTCTGCATACCGCTCAGGCAACCATCTTTTTAGTGCAATCGGCGAACCGGGATGGATAGCAATCAGCGGGTGTTGTCCGTCAATCTGATATGTGGCAAGAAAATCAAATGCCCATTTTTTGTCTTCCGTTGTTACTGAGAAGATAGCGGTTTCTACGGATGTTGGGATGCCTGCTTGCCTTAAGACATCGAGGTTACGCGTCGTTTCGTGAGTTCCACTGAATTGTGCAAAACCCAATTTGTTCGCAACTTGTAGGGCTGCACGACTGAGCCGTTTGGGTGTAAACCGTAAGAAAGCAAACCAGACAGTCCGCCAATCGCTGCGGAGCTCCACTATCAGACCGTATTTTTGGCGGCGTAACTGGCGGTAGAGTTTGAATGTTTCTCTGAGTGATGTCGGCTGTCCTGTACGGCAAAAAGCGGGTGAATTGTATTCTTCAACATTATTGACATCAGGATGCTTCTCTAAAACAACCCGACTCCATGCCCCGGTGAGCGCGTGTAGTTCAGCGTTTGGATACGCCCGACGGAGATTGGAAAACACCGGTGTCGCTAACAGGACATCCCCGATATGATCAAGTTTGATAACAAGAATCCGTTCAGGTGCGAAGTCCTTTGGCAAACGTTTCCGATAAAAGAGCCACTGCACGGCAGCAGAAGCGATTAAAGTGAGAATTTCGGTCGCGTTCTGAAACATCCTTTTCAGTTTACTCAAGCTGCGTAGATTTGTCAAGAGATGATGACGAATAGCAAGGATTCCAATATCCTTGCTACTTCAAAGTTCCATAGAGGCTGGTTACGCACCAGCCTCTATGCTTATAAGCCCACCTTCTTTCTATTCCATGAAACGGAAACACCAGACTCATTTGCATTCCGCAGATAGATTCTGATATACTATCCTCAATCGTTTCTACTCCGCACAGACCCATTTAAGCGCATGCAATTTATCAAACACTTCTCAGAAATTGACGATGCTGACTTGCCCTACGTCGGCGGAAAAGGGTTGAATCTCGGAAAACTGACAAGGGCAGGGTTTCCAGTGCCGAATGGTTTTTGTGTCACTACAGATGCCTACCGATTGTCTGTTCAAGGTCTATCGGAACAGAATGAGAGCAGCATTAAAGACATAGAGCTGTCGCCAGAACTCGTCGCAGCAATTCACACGGCGCGAGAAAAATTGCAGACAGCTACAGTCGCAGTCCGTTCCAGTGCCACAGCGGAGGATCTGGCAGAAGCGAGTTTCGCGGGACAGCAGGATACGTTTTTGAATGTAACACCTGATGAACTCTTAGACGCCCTCAAAGCATGCTGGGCATCACTCTGGTCGGAACGCGCCATCGCCTATCGGCAGACGCAGAAGATCACCGATGAAGGACTGGCAATGGCAGTCGTCATTCAAGAAATGTGCAAGGCAGATGTCTCAGGTGTGCTTTTTACTGTTGCTCCCTTTAATGAGAATGCCTCTATTATTGAATCGAATTGGGGATTGGGTGAATCGGTTGTATCTGGTGCTATCACACCTGATAGTTTCCACGTGTCGCGGGAAACGGGCGAGGTTTTGGATAGAAACGTTGCTACGAAGTGCGAAATGGTAACCGCTGCTGGCGTAAGTAAGGTCTCCTCTGCGCAGCAGGATGTTCCGAGTTTAACGGACGCACAACTGAAGGAACTCACGCAGCTTGGCATGCAGGTTGAAACCCACTATGGACAGCCGATGGATATTGAGTGGGCACTCACAGATGGACAGTTTGTCCTGTTGCAGTCCCGCTACATCACCACACCTCCCAAATCTACTACACATCGTAGGAGCGAGTTGCGCTCGCGATTCCCTAAAGTTGATAATGAAGCCGTTGAGGAAGTCCGTCAAGAAGAGATTCAGATATTGGAGACACATACCGAAGAACACGGTACCGTTTGGTGCCATCACAACCTCGCGGAGGTACTACCAGCGCCACTACCGATGACATGGGAGATTATGAAGGAATTTATGTCGGGTGCCGGTGGGTTAGGTAAAGCATATCGAGGCTTGGGGTTTTATCCGAGTGAGCGGGTCAATAATGAGGGTGTCCTTGACCTGATTTGCGGACGGATTTACGTTAATTTGAACCGTGAGGCGGAACTCCACTTCGACGGCTTCCCCTTTGCGCATGATTTTAACGCCCTGAAGCAGAACCCACAAGCGGCGATGTATGCACAGGCACAAACTGACATTACGCGGAGTAATGCCTCATTCTGGCTGAAAATACCACTCCATATTATTCGTATGAGCAGAGCAGAGATGCGTCTACGTCAGTGCCGCTCTGATTTCGCTCGATTGCTAACTGAAGAAGTATTTCCAGCGTTTCAGAAGGAAGTAGAAGCAGAACGAGACATTTCATATTCAGACCTAACGGACGCCGAATTAGTGACGAAGTTCGAAGAATGGCGTGCCAAAACACTGGACGACTTCGCACCGAAAACCCTTACCGCTACCCTCCTTGCGGGGTTTTCACTTCAACGATTGGAGGCGGCTCTTCAGAAGTGCTTGAATGAAACAGAAGTAAAAACCTTCGCGAACAGGCTTATCAGTGGAATTTCTGGTAATCTCACCGTTGAAACCATTGTCCCGCAAGCCCACCCGCGGCTTGCGTCGAAATTGTCGGAAGTGGCAACAGGAGACTTGACCCTTACCGATTTCCTAAAAGATTACGGGCATCGCGCCGTTGACGAGTTTGAATTAGCACAGCCCCGTTGGCGCGAAGATACTACCTATCTTGAACAGATCGTTGCATCTTTCCAGCAAGAGAACACTGAATCCTCTCTTTCCAAGAGCAATGGTGCGAAGCAACAGATAGAACAACGTGAATCCACAGAAAAGGAACTCGCCACACGCCTCGGAAATAAAACGGGTTTAAGAAAGCAGATTGAGAGTGAACTGGGCTTCACAAGAACTTACATGCCTTTCAGGGAGACAGCGAAGTTTTACCTAATGCTGGGCTATGAACAGATTCGCCGTGCGCTGCTTGAACTGGATCGCCGTTATGAACTCGATGGCGGTATCTTCTATCTCATGCCAGATGAATTACGACAACTCATAAACGGTAAGGTTTTCAATGAGGTTATCACTACACGCAAGGTGAGGCGTGAATTGACACTTCAGATTGAGATCCCGGATGTCATTTTCAGCGATTCGTTGGATCAGATCGGTGCCTCGACACCCATCGAAGTGGTTGATACATATACAGGAGTGGGTGTTTCAGCGGGTATTGCGACGGGACAAGCACGCGTGCTTTTGACCCCGACAGATGTACGTCCATCCGATCGGAATTACATTCTGGTATGTCCCTCAACCGATCCGGCATGGACACCGCTTTTTCTGCATGCAGCAGGACTGGTGATGGAGCGTGGTGGGATCTTGTCCCACGGTGCAGTTGTTGCGAGAGAGTATGGTGTACCTGCCGTGGCGAACATTCCGAACGCAACTCGCCGTATCGCAGATGGACAGACGCTCCAAGTTGATGGGAATCAGGGTACGATCTCAATTTTTTAGACAGCCTCGTAGTGGGGAGACGGAATATGCTGTTACTCGACACCTATTCAGATAAGCGCCAGCAAAAGCGTAGGAAAACTCAGCGTGCGTTTCTGGTTTCGTTGGTTCTACATGCCATTGCGACAGGAATTATAGGTCTCGGTTATATCCGGTGGCATCAACCGATGCAACCTTCGGAACCGCTTACTTCGGAAGCCATTGCGGTGACATCTCTCCAACGTTTTCATGTGAGTAGTACTCGCAAACGCTCTATGCCGGCTACGCGGCAGTCAACGCCTGCGCGTTCCAAAACCTCGCCCGCTGCTAACCAAAACATTGAAAAACTGGTGCATTCAGCACCACCGACTGCGTCCAGCGCATCTATTCCCGTGCTGAGGACAGACGCTCGGTTACCGATGGCTGAGACATCTCTGCACGAACAGACGACAGAAAACCTTGCATGGAAAACAATTGCGGCCGCACACGCACAGGCACCTACAATCGCGCCCAAGCCCAAAACCATCCAAGGAGAGGCTGCGATGAACAAGGCGACAGATAATAATAGTCCCGCACAACCGATTGACAGAGATGCACGGATGGGGGAGGCATTAGAAGGTATCGCGGAGAGCGTCGCTGACAACAATACCGAAACCGCTGTTGATCTTGTTTTTCTGCTTGACATTAGTGGCAGCATGATAAATAATATCCGTGCAGTCGGCAGACAACTCAATCAGATGGTAACGGTGTTTGAAGAGAAAGGGATTGATTTCACACTCGGCATCGTTATTTTCAGGTATCTTGAAGGCGATACGATTATCCATCCGCAAACGCGAGACAGCGAAAGATACAAACGGCTGTTAACTTCGCACGTTGTCGCCGCTGCCGGCGATGAGCGGGCACACAATGCGATCATAAAAACGATTCGCCGCGTCAACTTCCGCGAAGGAGTAAACCGCCGGTTCATTCTTGTCACTGATGAAGCGAGCAAAGGGTCTTATACGTTACCAGAGGTGTTAGCACAATGCTTCCAAAACAATATCATTGTGGATGTCATCGGCATTAATGATACCACGCATAGAGCGTTAACGACGAAAACTGGGGGACTCTGGTTTCCCATTCCAATACAAGAATAGCAACCAACAACCACGCATGCCTCGCAGTGAGAACAGTCAGAAGAACAGTTTTCAGTTAAGAGGTTACTTTTAACGAAAACTTAGCCCGTAACGAAGCGGAGGGCGGATTTACGGAAAGGGATTTCAAATTTCCAACCCGCCTCAACGAACCGCAAGGAACATTAGAAAAATGAAATGGTCATTGAATACCTATCAAACCTGCCAAGAGTGGGAACTCGGACGCATACTTGACACTGCTGCCGCTACCGGTTACCACGGTGTCGAATTGTTGATGGATTACAAACAGAAGCACGGATTTGAATGGGATACGCCGAGAGAGGCTTGGGACGGACTAAAGGCACAGGTCGATGCGAGTGACGTTGTTATCTCCTCACTCACGAGTTGCCAAAACTTTCACTCCGAAAACGCCGCTGACCGTGAGGAAACCGTCCGGCGTGTTACACGCGTGATTGACATGGCGGAATTTATGGGCTGTGACCACGTCCGAGTACTCGGGGACCGATATACCGAGGAGAACCGCAACGCTATTGTCGGTTACGTCACTAACGGACTGAAGGCACTCGGTGCTTACGCCGCTGAAAAAGATATTACTGTCTCTATTGAGATGCACGGCTCATTCACAGACCCAGATTCGGCGATGCAAGTCATCGAAGGCGTGAATCTTCCGAACGTCGGTTTTGTCTTCAATTCACAGTTCGTCGGTTGCGATGCTGGAAGTATTGAACCCCTCTTTTCGAGTGTAGGTTCGCACATTACTGCGGTACATACGCACCGGGTGGAAGAGCCAGAGACGTTCGATCTTTACCGGCAGATGTTCCAATGGCTCGACCGTATCGGTTTCTCAGGATACATATCCAACGAATGTGCTTACACGGGTTCTGATCCAGAGAAGGTGCTTGCCCTCTACGTTGGGATTTTCAAGGCATTTACTTAAAGATGGACACTCCACAATTAGCACATCTTTATAAACGGATCGCAATTCCAGACGCATTTCTGAATGAAACAGCGGAAAACGCGTGGGGTGGCGATATCCGAATCGGCGATCTGACTGGCAACGGAAGCGTCGACTTTCTCGTGTACAAATCGCTCGGTGGCATTCATCCCTGTTTCCTCGGCGCGTTCACGCTGGAAGGCGAACCCTTATGGTCCCTCGGTGACAAACATCTCGAAATCAGAGATGCGGATGCGAAGGACACCACGCTAACGACCCTCTCACCCGACCGACCCGGTCCTGTCGCTATTCATGACATAGATGCCGATGGACAGGCAGAGGTCATCTGTTTCTGGGTAGACACGGATGCTCCAGAAGTGAGTAAATGGGATCTATCTGCCATTCGCCTAATGATTTTAGATGGAGCGACGGGTGCTGTCAAAAATACCCTTGCGCCGGATGCGTTGCGCCAGTGTAATGCGTCCGCTGAAGGAGAAATCCATATCTCCAACTACGTCCATCAACGATTGATGATCGCCAACCTCTGCGGAAATGCACAACCACAAGATTTTGTCGTGAAGGTAGGTGTGAATCTGCTCGCTTTTAACCATAAATTGGAACTGCTCTGGCAGTATACCGACGAGTGGTTCCGTTATCCGAAGCACTCTGCATATATCCCGGCAGTCGGCGACTTTAATGGCGACGGACTCGACGAAGTCAACGGTGGCAATTTCGGGCTCGCTGCCGACGGCACGGTCCTTTGGAATCACTTTTTTGGCGACAACATGGACTCGGTTTTAGTTTCCGAATGGAACGGTACTCACCGAGCTATCCTCTCCGGCGGTGGACAGGTACTTGATGCCGAGGGTAATCCAATTCTCTCGCTCGGTTTTGACGTTGTGCCGCATGGACAAGAGATTCGGTGTGGCAGATTACTACCAGACGCCTCTGAAAACGCCTTGGTTATCCGATATAACGGACATCACACGGACCTGATGGTAGTAGACAGCAACGGGCAGATTAACAGCCGATTTCACGTTGATGAAACACCGAACAATACAGGCTTGGAAGTTATCCGCTGGAACGGGGACGAAGCTTGTGAATTGATTTATAGCCCGGCTGCACTTTTCGATAGTGCAGGAGACAGAGTGGTGACGTTCCCTGAATTGCCGCCCCCCAGCGGGGGAAAAATGGGATGGTACCACTGCTTTCCTGCGGATGTCTGCGGCGATGCACGTGAAGAGGTGATCCTCTACGATCCGTATAGCGATGCCATCTACATCTACACACCAACTCCTTTTCAACCCGACCTGTTCGGTGGATACCAGCATACCGAGCGGCAATATAACACGCGTTTAATGGATTGAAATATGCAGAACAACGTTGTCAATAAATTTCTACTCATCTCAATTGATTGTTGGCGGTTCGACGCGCTCAGCCGGACGAATCCCCTTTTCAACACGCCGAAATTCGATCTGCTGACGCAGGATTTCTCGCTCGCCGAAAAGTTTTTCGTGTCGGCACCCGCGACCCGTCCCTCTCATACCTCCTATTTCACGGGGCTTTATCCGTTTGAACACGGGGTCTACGGGCAAACCTACCTCAAGATGTTCAAGGGGATTCCGAACCTCTTTCAGATATTCAATGACGCAGGCTATCATATTACTGGACGCTCCGAACGTCCGGACGTGTTCCGCTTTCTTGATTTTGAACCGTTCATCACATCGGTGGACCCGAAGGCGGACGCACAACATCTCGGTTCGCTTGAAGACCTTGTCCAGCAGATCAAGCAACCTTCGGACGTACCGCAATTCTGTTTTCTGCACTTTTGGTATACACACGGCGGTTACGGTATGAGCGGGATTCCGGGTGCCCCAAGCCTTAAATCGCTTGTGGATCGTGGCAGGACAGACGAGGCGTTGCGGTTTTACTACGCCGCTGCAACGCATATACTCGAATTCAAGTTAGTTGAAATTCTGAAGCAACTTCAACTCTCAGACTGGGCAGTCTTCATCTTCGGCGATCACGGTGAAGGCATCTGCGACGAGATTACCGATCACGGTGGCACGCTCAATCAGAACGTGCTACACGTGCCACTGTTGGCGCATATCCCCGGTGTGACGAACCTCGACCTCTCATTTGAAAGCCCAAACCCACCGATTTCAGCGATCGACCTGTTCCCGACGATTACAAACCTTGCAGGTATCGACGTGGACTATCACGGATATGGACAAGACCTGCTATCGCCATCGGAAATTGATGAAAAACGACTGGTACTATCGGAGTTGGATAGTCTCTACGGCGTCGGGTTCCTCAGTCGGGACAACTTAGAGATGCCGCATCACCGCGTAACCTCCCGGACGACCGTCGATAACGTGGAAATTGGCAAGTATTCAGAAGGCGTGCGGCTCTGGTCGCTGACGGATGGTGAACACCTCTATCGTGAAGATGAACAGACGGGTGAGTTTGTGTACCGGCATGTGCTGAGCGGTGAGGATCTCGCCTGTGAGAATCCAGATCGTTTCAGGGACGTTTATGATGAGATTTTGATGAATTCCAATTATCAGCACCTGCTGACACAAGAATCCACAGATGAGGAGACGGAGATTTTGGAAGGTAGGTTGCGGGATCTGGGGTATGTTGAGTAGGTCTTTATTTCAGTCGGCAACTTCATCAATCTGTGCATAAGGCTGTACCAAAATATCCGCGGGAATTCCGAGTCCTTTGTGCAATTTCCGAATCATGTCAAGCGATAAAGTGCGTTCCCGATTCAAGACTTCTGACACACAGGTATCCGAACCGAGATAGGTTTCAAGGTCGGGTTCGGATAGCCCTGGGCTCTCCATATAGTGAAGAATTGCCTCAATGGGATCTGGTGGTGGAATTGGGCAGTGCTTCTCTTCATAAGCCTCCACTAGTGTGACAAGCACATCAAGCTGATCCGCTTCTGGTGAACCGTGTGCTGCATCCCAAAACTGCTCAATGGTCTTCAGGGCAGTTTCATAATCTGCTTCGGATCGGATCGGTTTAATATCCATAGTTACTCCTTAAATCGTTGAGGCATCAATTTTATCGTAGGCATTGTGTGCCCCAATGATAGGAATCTCGCTGGAGAATTATAGTAAAGCCTATAATTACTTGGACGCTCTAAAGAGGCGAGGATACAATCCTCGCCAGCGGGGGTGGGGTCGTTGTTCACTGACTAACTGTCCACATATTTTTGGACTTTACTATAACACAGAACTGTTTACTGTATATCTCTCAATGTTTATTGACAGGAAAGACGCTTTCACTGTCCGGCTTGAAAGGGTTGTTGTTTACTAACGGGATATTCCCCTTTTTCCGTTCAACGAGTTCCCAGTCGCTTGTTCTCCAATGCCTTTCATAAGCATAAATAACGGGGTGTGAACACCAATTAGGATCTTCAAATCCCAGCCAGACACGCTTTGCCTGCGTGTGAATCTCGTCGTCTACTGAGGCGACGGCGTGTTCATGGTTAGCAGACCAGATAAGGCATTGTTGCTTAGGCTCACGTGGATGTAAGTTTTCCAGTGCTCCTCCGCTCGGTAGTGCAAATAGATCTCTGTATCTCATCTTTTCCGCACCGTCCTTACAGTTCGTGAATTGTTGCCTCAAGCGTTGCGAGATCGACAACAGCAACCGTTGCCCTCCCTGTCGTCCAACCGCCGGTTTCACCGGGATTGAGCAAGAGCGATTCTCCCTTTTGGATGTCTATTTGATGGGTGTGTCCGTAGACGACGATGTCGTAATCGCCGCTTTTGGCAATTGGGATAGCGAGTTCGGGGTAGTGCATCACGGCAATATTTCTGTCGCCAAGCGATACACTCGCAAGGTTAGGATGCACCTCTCCGATTGCCTCAAACCGTTGTGCAACGACAACACGTTCGCCGTCATTGTTTCCAAAAACGCCGACGACACGGCAGTTCAGATCGGCTAAAGGGTCTATAGCAAATGGGGCAATGAAGTCGCCTGCATGGACAACCAAGTCCACACCGATTTCGTTGAAGAGTGCGACAGCGCGTTTGACGTTTGGGATGTTATCGTGACTGTCGGACATGACACCAAGTTTCATATTTTTAACTTTCCTTTTTAATGGTTATCAGTTATCGGTTTTCAGTTAAAGAAGGTGTTTTTGCTACTGATTAAGTTTTTCCCATTCCTTTTCAAGGTTGCACCGGGATTTCTTTCCGCCGTGGATGCTCGGTTCGGCACACAATAGTTCGCGAAGGCGATGCATGGCGTTGTGAGCATCTTCACTCGTGATGTTCAATACCTCACTCAGCAAAAGACGATCCAGTTCATGGCGGACGGGATCGTGATCTGCCTCGTTGAAGGGCAACATCCGCTGATGTTTCAAGGTATGAAAGATACGCTCTGCATTCGCCAACACTTCATCTGACAAACAACGTACATCCAGTGTCGGCATTTGAAGCAAGGCGGTCCTCGAACCTCTGCCTCTCCCCGGTTGTTGTTTGCTGCTATGTGCCCAGTGTAGTAGAAGTCCCATAGTTGAGTTACACCAGAGAGTCCAGGCATAGTCGTAAATTGCCTTTTTTAACACAACACTTGGGAGTGAAGAGCCTCCAATCGTCCGTTTCTCTGTGAAGAGAACACCAAGAGAGTTAGCACTGAAAGTTATATCAACATTAAAGTGCAAACGTCCACTACGCTCAAGTATCTTCTGTGCTTTTTCATATTGATTGGGACGAGGGATGAGATGACAATCTGGTTGAACAACTATTGCTCGTTGTGCTGGGGCATTCAGGTTCCACAAGCCTGGGTACAGTTCGGTCTGCGTGTAGCTTTTTTCAAGATCAAAAGCACCCCGTTTTCCCTCCTCACGAATATCTCGATGATGCGCACCAACCACTGCAATCTCATTGACAAAACAGATAGGAATTTCTAAAAGACTTGCCTGTGTTGGCAGCCACATTTCACCATTAGCGAGCCTATACGCAGACTGGATTAATGCCATCTCTTTGATACGGACAACTTCCCATGGACTGTTCATCTGTAGTGGGCAGTTGAGCGCATGTCCAAAGGGATCGTCTCCGACTTTGATTAGATTGCTTCCGCTTGGTCCATCTTCCAACTGTCTTACTCTTTTAATCCTATGGATGGTATTCGCTATTTCAAGGGCTTCTATAACACTCCGTGGTCGGCGGTTCAGAGGAATAAATGTACCGCGTCCTGTATTGTCGGCTTTCTTACCCTTAGTTGCTACGACCATACACTCTGCCATAGTTGTATCCGCGGAGAACGCGCAGTCTTCGCCTTCGGCATCCGCGATAGTAATTACAACCACGTCATGGTATTCGGTCGCCCACATATCTCGTACCTTTTGCCAACGTGGAGACATCAGGCAAGTAACAGGCAAAATAAATCCCATTCTACTTTTTCCGTTTGCTTTCAACATTCTGTCTGCGAGGTCAACAAAGTCAGAAGGAAGTCCAGCATTCCCGTCTCCAACCCGCCAGTCTTTTTGTCCGCGTGCACGCCGCATCCTCTTCTCTTCCTCTTTATCTCTGTCGCTTCCTTTAAACACGGCTTTAGGTGCGCTACTACTTGCATCAGAATCCGGCCTCGTAAATGGCGGGTTTAGCACGACAATATCAAATTCGTTATGGCGGAATTCATGTTGTGTAATTACCTCCACATCATCTTCTCCCCCGACCTGTTGGATTTCGATACCCATCATTGGAAGGGGAGGCGTTTCTTCAGGGGCATCAATAAGGTCCAGCGCACCGAGGGCGTAACTCCCATCCCTCTGTTTGCCATAAGGCATCGTATGGATTCGGGTGTTACCGATTTTCAAGTCAGGGTAAATGCTCGTCAGAAGAGAGGCAGTGAGATGGCTTGCATTTGGCATAACGTCGCAGCCAACGAGATTTTTCTCTACCATTCGCGCGTGAATGAGGCTGCCTTTGCCACCAGCTTGCTCGTGCAGCTCGAGGATACGTTGGTATACACCGTTGAGAAGTGAGCCTGTCCCGCATGCAAAATCCGCCACCTTCAATTCGCTCACATCCTCCTGTGTTCTCGGAAGGATTAAAGCGGACAGCAACGCGACGGATTCAAGGCGCGTATAGTTCGCTTTGATGTACTTTCTATCAATAATAAGACGTTGGAAAACGGTTCCTGCGAGTTCATGGACCTGCGTGAGTCGCTGGTCAACCAGTTCCTTCGCAGTATCACAAAGAATTGCTAATATCCTATCAATCAGTTCGTCGTCAGTTGCGATTGCCTCTATGAGTCGTTTGGCAACATGGAAAATCGGACGGTAATTTACTTTGAGAATGATGTCCCATCCCGCTATAACCTGCTCGTAGCGAACCCGTTTCGCATTGTCAGACAGCATCCGTTTGAGGGACATAACCCTTTCCATTTCAGGTTTACCCGCGAGAACACTCTGGAATACAAATGCATTGGTGACGATAAGCATCGCCATCCGTGAGGTCTGTTCGCCAGCTCTCTGAAAGAGGATTGCTTCTATTTCTGCTCCGATGCCGGGACGTTCTTTAATTGCTGCCTCCAGCTGCTGTGCAGCAGTTTCTATCCGTTTTTCCAATAAATCGGCAGCAGCATCTATTTTAGAAATAGGAGTCGCCCTGACGCGAATGGCGGTTGCGATGTCGGCAACACTACCGCTTAACCAACCGCTTTTCGGGAAAGATTCGGGTTCTATCTCGTTATCGGACTCTGGTTCGGCGATGTATAGAACCTGATCAGGTTCCGGTTCACTCTCTGGTTCCAGTTTATTGAGAAATATGTAGGCGATGTCTTCTGCCCTTCGCATCTCCAACTCAATTTTATCTTGTGGCATCGTTCTAAATCGGGCAGGCATGCGGACGCGCAGGACGTTCTCAATGATATTGTAGGTCAGCCTCGTAAAGACGCTCGGATCGAGGAGCATTCCGAAATGTGCTTCTGCCTGTATTTCACCTGAAAAATTCGGCGTGTTCCCATCAATTTTCACCTCAATGACAACGGGGTTTCGTCCTGCTTCGGTGACGATCACATCAGGCTTTTTTGTAGCGTTGAGAAACGGTCTTGTAATTTGTTCGCTGACGCTCCATGACTCCCGCATGTGCCGGAGTATGTTTACAAACACCGTTGTGATGGTATTTTCACTGTTTGCCATAATCCCTTACGTGAACGCTAAAAGATAAGTTAGGCAGTCATAGGTGGACGACGGGCAATGAAGGGTTTCCCTACTACAAACAAGGTTGCTGGTAGTAGTGCTCTTTATAGCATAATCAGAAACTACCGAATTAAGTTTAAGCTTCATCAAAGCACGCTTGATGATACGGATACACACTACGCAAACAACCCTGCGTTGGGTTCGCCGCGATAGAGGACCACACGATACTGCAGATTCAAGGTTTCATCGGATGCGAGATGAAGCGGTTCATAGTAAACGAGCGAAGGATGGATTAAGCAGTAGTTCTCTCGGTTGCGTACCCACCACGTCGTTGGATAACGAGGGTTATCGGGGTGATCGACGATGGCAATCCCGTAGGTTTCGTCGTCAGTGGGGTGTTGCGAAGTGAAGCTACACCAACGGCTCTGTTTGCCGAAGATGTCCGTCGGTTCAGTCCGTCCATCGGCATCCAATAGGCTGCCCGGTGTGATGATATTGTCGAATCGGATTGCTAAGCCACTATAGAATCTGCCATCTGCCCCGGGCTTACCACGCCGCAGATCCAAGACAACCTCACGTTCGTTCGGCTGCAATGTCAACGACACGGAAATCTGCATCGCATCCGCTGTGGGTGAATGAACGGTTATCTCCCGCTGTTCTGTTAGATGCGTTGTGCCTTGCCAATCTATCCACGCGTTCTCAGTTACTAAACGTGCGCTGTTGGCATCAGCAGTTTGCGAAACGATCCGCTGATGGACGATTTTGCCGAAGCCGGTTGGGTCGCTACCGGGTGCCGGTTGTTCCCAAAAATTGACTTCGTTCACCTTTTTCCACGCGACCCATAGTCCTTGGTGATGCACATGGTCCCCGGGCTCGTTCATCGTGAGCGATGGGGCACCGGGCAGGTTCAGTGGATGGCAAAAGGGACGATTGCCATCTTCTGGAAAATGGTAACCCAAGACCTGCTGCCCGTCCCAAGCAACTGTTAAATTGTGTTGTGTTTGCGATAGTGAAAACATTTTTTAATTATACCTTGCGGAGAAATCAAGCGGGTTAGAACCATCAAGCTCATCTCTGAAATCCGCCCTCCGCTACGCTTACGGACTCCGGTTATGAAAAATAACTTAAGACAGCAGCTGGCAACAACGGCGCAAGCGGACAGAAGAGAAAGTGCCTAATAAACAAATCTCTTGATCTAGCGTCTTGCGAATCATTAAAAATCCCTAATTGAGATATGGATTCACGACTTCACGTTCCAGTGCCAAGCCTTCCCATTCGTCATCGCCGGGTCCGTCGTAGATGAGCGTATGAGGTCCAGCAAAACCTGCCTCTTGGGTGAGATCAAGGCATTGCACGTAATCTTCCTTGTCCATTTCACGCGGTGCTGCGAAATGTGCTTTGGTATGACACGACTCTGCCCACGAAGCGATTGCGGCAAGATCTTCATACTTTGTATCGCCACGCCAATTGCCGAAGTCGAGGCATAACCCTACCTTACCGTCTAATCCACCTAAAATGGTATTGACGTTTTCAGGCGTAGAGAAGATGGAGAACCAGTTTTCGCTCATTACGCGGATGCCTGCGATATCAGCCCGTTCGGTGAGTTGTGAAAGGACATCGCGGCTCTGTGCAACGGTTTCTGCGGACGGATCGGCTTTACCACCAATAACGCGTGCACACTTCGCACCGAGTTCACCAGCAATATCAATCCACTTTTCAATCCACGCGATGTCGCGTTCTGCATCAGACGGATGCGTGATGTCGCCATCGTCAATCAGTAGAGAGAAAAGTTCAACGTTCGCAGCTGCGAGTGCGGCGCGGAGCTCAGCGAGATAAGCTTTCTCAGCAGAAGGCAGATGGAAATGACAAATCTCCAAGGTGCGAATGCCGAATTCGGCGACATGTGCTGGTAACTCCAGAAGTGAAATAGGTCCGTTGTTGTGGGTTTCGATCGGGATTTGCATGTCGTGCGCGGGTCCGGTAAATCCCGGTTTTCCGAGGTGTCGATGCAAGCTCCACGTTGAAACTGAGAGTCGAGGTGTTGCCATAATTAAATTCTCCAAAGTATGCGATCCGAAGATCACTGCGACAGATTTTGATAACTACATCAAACGTGATGCTCACCTAACAACAATTTGAAATACGTATCTAATTCGGATTCTGTCTGTTGCTTCCCTATCGGATTTATCTGAAAATGCTTTTTCAGGAAAAGATGATGTCTAACAGTATCGCTGATGAAACAAGGTTTATGTTGTCTGAACAGGTCATTATCTATAATAACATCACAATTCCCGAAATAGAAAGGAAGTCTATACAGGTTTCTTTTGAACACATCTACATAGGCATAATAATCTAATTTTTGTTTGTCAATTACAATCGTATTTTCGCTATAACTTTCAACAAAAGTACGATTTCTTTTTAATGCGTTGATGTCTCTCATTGTCCAAAAAAATAGTGAATCATCATTTTCGGAGCGATGGACATCCTCCTCTACCGATGAACACAAAGAATCATCAGATGTTGGTCGATTCTTCTTCTTCGGATATTTATCAACGTAATTGGTAATATAATCAAAATCGTCGAGACAAAAACCACTTTTATCTGCTATACGAAAACGAAAAGAGCGGATAAAACTGTACGCCATTCCTTGCGTGTCTCTCTGGTAAAGCGCAAGGACAATTGGGAAAGGTGTGTGTTTCGCTGATTCAGGAAATTCCCAACTACTGATTAATAAACCATCCATCAGTCTGTAATTTGCAGTGAAATCCTTTAATAGCCTAAAATTGGTAGGCTTTATTAAATAGGACAATGGATGCAAAACACAAATAAGGTCTGCTTCGAGCTTATTATAGGAACGGAGAAATGATATTCCTAAATCCCGACTCGCTATATCTTCATCAATATCAAAATCAATACTTTTGATACTTTGACGAATAAGAGATGTTTTATCGTTATAGGGTGGGTTTCCAACGACTATCAAATCGGACTGCTGAGGAATACCGAATTTTGCCCTTGATACGTTGCATAAAGCATTCGTTTGAAAGAACCGAACTTTATCATTGTTCTTTTTAGCTACACTGATTGCAGTTTCGTCTATATCACATCCAATTGTGATAGACTGCCCACAATTTTTCAGAAAATCCCCGTATCCACACGCGCTATCAATGACAGTGGTCTGTGAATGCACATAAGGCGCAATCATCTCCCACGCTATATTTACAATTTCAGTGGGAGTATAGTAACTACCCAAATTCACTCTGCTCTTATACGCTAAGTGTGCTTGACTCATTTTTTGTTCAATTACAGTTTTTGGTCAATCCATGTGACGACTTTTTCAACCATAATTGCGGTGGAGTCACCAGAAAAGACGTGGTCCACGCCCGGGAGTTCGAGAAACTCTGTCTCTTCGTTTGCGTACTGTAGGATGTCGCGGCTATCTTCAACAGGAACGATATCGTCCTCAGCACCGTGAACCAAAAGCCACGGAACGGCAAATTTACCTGCGTTTTTTGCGACACTATCTATCGTTGCCATGTCATCCATATAGGCGTGTGAGAGCGGACAGTCAGGCTCATCCCACATAAAGCCTTCGTCGGGTGTGACATCGCCGAATTCACGCTGTGCGAACGCTTTCGTATGCACCATCCCCGCGAGCGAAACCAGCAGTTGGATACGTTCATCGGTGGAGGCACGCAGCACGCCAACTGCACCCCCCATGCTATGCCCGACGTAGCAGACGTTATATCCATCAAGCGCGTCAATGACGTTCCCGAGGTCTGCTACCTCTTTTGTGATAGTAGAATCTGTAAATGCCCCATCCGATCCACCGTTACCGGAGAAGGAGAAACGCAGCGCAGAAATGCCAGCGGCAGCGAGTCCTTCTGCCAAAGCGACGAGGGCAGGTCTGTCCTTATTACCGGTGACCCCGTGTCCGATCACCACAATTCTGTCGCCTTCGCCTTCATGAAAGGAGTAATCGAGGCGTTCACCGTGTTCGTTTCTAATTTCACCAAACATAAGTTTTTTAGGTTCCAAAAGTAATGCTTTATTTTCAATCAAAATTGACGAAGTAATCTGTCATATTCCGCATGAGGACCGATCCAGAACCAATAGATTGTATCATCTTCGCGCAAGCCTAAAGCCCGCCACTCAATTCCGACTCGGACTGCGTAAATCGGTTCTCTGGTATGTACTCGCTTGAATCGCAAACTTGGATGGTTAGGGTTTTGCCGCCACAAACGATAATTCTTGCGAACTTTTTCCTTGACCTCCTGGGGCAACTGCCGAAAGCACTCAAGAAAATCTTCTGTTAGATGTGAGTTCACAACTCGTCAATTCCCATATTTTTGATCCGTCCTGCCTTAATGTCAGCACGGACTTTGCGCGCGAGTTGGGCAAGTTTATCTTGTGATTCAGCAAAAGCCTCCTGCCACTGCTGTTCATCCTCCAATTCTTCAAGAATCACAGCAGCAATGGCATCCTGTTCTTCAGGTCGAAGTTTATAAACTTCATCGAGCACTTTTTTAAGAAGCGGTGTCATCAGTGTTTTGGGCGTAGAAACCTTTGACTTTAGTCAAGCAGGCAACGCCTTTCTCCCTTTTTCGCAACTGACCCATATTTGGAGGTGCGAGGCACGAATGCCTCGCAAAACCTGTAGTCAGACAACTTACGCACCATGCGCATTGCTTTTTAAGGCATCAACAACCTTCTCTGGTTTGATTGGCAATTCGGTAATCCGTACACCGATAGCATCTTTGACAGCATTTGCCATCGTTGCCAATGTTGGCGTGATAGGTGGTTCACCAACACCTTTAGCACCATACGGACCGTTGGGTGCCGGCACTTCAACAATGACAGACTCGACCGTTGGGATATCTGCTGAGGTTGGGACGCGGTAATCGACAAAACCCGGATTGATGTTACCCTTTTCGCCGTACTGCATCTCTTCCATCATTGCCCAGGCATAACCTTGCACTGTGCCACCCTCGATTTGTCCTTCAACAGCCATCGGGTTGATGGCGTAGCCGACATCTTGAGAAGCGATCAGTTTAAGGACCCTCGTTCTGCCTGTGTCCGGGTCTACTTCAACTTTCGCAATCTGCGCCGCGAGTGCTGGTGTGCTTGCTTGTCGGGCAAAGGAACCTTTTCCAACGATAGGACCACCGGTTGTGGACAAGCTATATGCCGCGAGTTCACCTAACGAAATGGATTTCGGCGGGTCTGCGGAGATAACATGGACAGCTCCATCTTTGAGTTCAAGGTTGTCAACATTCATATTGAGTCGCTCTGAGGCGAGTTCAAGAATCCGTTGGTAAGCGTCTTCCGCCGCCAATTTTGCAGTGTTACCCATTGTGAATGTCACAACGCTTCCGCCTGAACCTGTGGAATAAGGAGCGGAATCTGTATCACCGCGTCGAATTGTAACGCTTTCATACGGTATCGTCAAGATTTCGGCGATGATTTGTGAAATCATGGTATCCGTTCCAGTGATGTCCATAGATCCGTGGAAGACACGGGCACTCCCGTCTTCATGAACGGAAACATAAACACCACCGGGTCCACAGCCGTTTGTCCAATCACCAACAGCAACGCCCCATCCTTGGTTCTCGCCAGCTTCCCGATCCCACCATCCAGCGGCATCGGCGACCGCTTCCAAAGTCTCTTTGTAGCCCACTTTGGGTTCATTTCCACCGGCTGGGACAGCGTCGCCTTCTTCGCGCATGTTCATCAGACGGAATTTAACGGGATCCATACCGATGCGTTCAGCAATTTCGTCGAGTTGGGATTCACCTGCGAAAATGGCTTGTGGTGCACCGGGTGCCCTGTAGGCGGCTGTGCCTGATTTATTGGTGTGAACGCCGTAAGCGTCTACCCTGAGGTTCGGAATCTTATAGACCCCGCGAACCCGAATTGTGCTTCCGATGGATGCACCGGAGACGGAACCAGAATCCCAAAAAGCGAGTGCTTCCCGTGCCAAGATGCGTCCGTCGTTCGTAGCACCAGTTTTGAGTTTGATAACACATCCGGGTGCCGGTCTACCATCAATGAATTCCTCTTCACGCGTCATCTGTACGCGAACCGGTCGACCCGTTTTCTGCGAAAGTAGCACGGCTGGGACGTGCGTAATGATAACACCAAAACGTCCACCAAAGCCACCGCCCATTGTTGTGCCGATGACGTTAATTTGCGTCAACGGAATACCGAGAGTCCCAGCAATACCGGAACGGATAGCGAACGGACCTTGGGTGGATGCCCAGACCGTGACTTTGCCGGATGAATCCGCACTGGCAACAGAGACGTGCGGTTCCATGTAGGTTTGGTGGACCCGCGGAATCACATAGGTATCTTCAACAACGATATCGGATTCGGCGAAGCCTTTTTCCACATCACCCGCTTCGGAGTGGCTTTCGGCAGAGATGTTATAGTAAGCTTCATCAGGATATTTTTCTAATTCTGCCTCAAGTTCGCTGATTTCGTCGCTGTGATCGTTCTCCTTATCACGAGACAGTGTCCGAATTTGTGCGCTGATTTCCCGTCGATTGGGACCGTCCTTTGTTGCTTCCGCGTGCAGGTGAGGTGCCGACGGTTTAATCGCTTCCATTACGTCTTGCACAACCGGTAGCACTTCGTATTCAATTTTAATGAGTTCAGCGGCTTCCTCAGCAATATCCGAATCGGTTGCAGCAACGGCGGCAAGTGGTTCTCCCAAGTAAAGGACTTTATCAGTCGCGAAGACTCTTCTGCCACTTGACACGTCGTCTTGCGTAATGATCGCCCTGACACCGGGAAGTTTTTCGGCTGCGCTGGTGTCAATACTGAGTATGTTGGCGTGAGCATGTTTACTACGGACGATCTTGCCGTAGAGCATACCGACAGGGTGGACATCTGCACCGTATTGGGCGGCACCTGTCACTTTTTCGACAGCATCAACCCGTGCGACTGTTTGACCGACAACAGTATATTTTGACATCGAATTCTCCTTCTTTTATGGCCGTCGGCTGCCGGCTTTCGGTTTCCATCAGCAAAGAGGTTTCTGGTGAAGGTACACCCTCTTACTGACCGCTGACCGCTGACCGCTGACCGCTAATAACCATTATGCACTTGCAACGAGGTGGTGGAGTTTACCGCGTCCGATGGCAGTATTGCATCTTTTGCAGACCTTCACGGTATTCTCGCCGACTTCTCGTTCATAAAGCACTTTCACGCCGGTACGCTCACAAACCGGACAGGTGCCACGACCGTTATTATATTCGCCGTTGTGGAGGTTCCCGTTTGGATCGATATAGAGGTGTCTTATGCCTTTTCCACGATGAGTCTTTGCCATGTTTTCTCCTAATATTGGCTATCAGCAGTCGGCTTTCGGCTATCAGTGAAGAGGATTTCTGGTTCAGGGACATCCACTTGACGCAACCCGCGTGTGGGCTTGCGGGACAATGCCGATGACTGATGGCTGATGGCTATTATGCAGTTGTTCGGACTTCTTCCGCCGCTTGCAGAACTGCTTCAAGAATCTTTGTATATCCAGTACAGCGGCAGATATTCCCGCCGAGGGCGTGCCTGAACTCCTCTTCAGTCCTGTCCGGATTCTCGTCTAAGAGTGCCTTTGATGCCATGATGTAACCGGGGGTGCAGAAACCACACTGATAACCACCCGTGTCAATAAATGCTTGTTGAACAGGATGAAGTTCCCCTTGGCTGGCTAAACCTTCGATGGTCGTAATCTCTTTGCCAGAGACGGTGACACCAAGTACCATACAAGACGTGACGGCTTTGCCATCAAGGATAACAGTGCATGCACCGCAGTCGCCTGTGCTACATCCCTCTTTGGTACCCGTCAAACCGATCGTATCGCGAAGTATAGCGAGTAGCGTTTTGCGTGGTTCAATAAGTAAATCGTGTTCGTCCCCGTTGACCGTTAGACTGACAGGGTGTTTTGCCATATCTTTTCTCCTTTATTATACATCCACCATGATTCCATAGTACAACGCGAGGTGGAACGCTCCGTGCCTCAGCGCATCTTTATGTAAACAAATACTTGGGCTTATGCCCTTGCAACAGCCTCTTGTAAGGCTCGCCTCGTGAGCACATCGACCATTTCTCTGCGATGTTCTGCGGAGCATCGCAAATCGGATATCGGGCTGGCTGCGGCTGCGGCTGCTTCGCCGGCTTGTTCCAGGAGTTCCGCTGTAAGTTCGTTCCCTCTTAAGAGATTCTCTGCTCCCGTCGCACGAATCGGCGTAGGCGCGACAGCGGCGAGTCCGATTCGGACACCTGTGACTATCCCGTTGTCCAGATTGACAGCGGCGGCAACACCGATAAACGCGAGATCCATCACTTCCCGGATTTTATGCTTGATATAATGGGAACCAGACATCGGACTCGGTAGACGAAAGCGTGTGATAATCTCACCGGGTGTTAAGACGGTCTGCCCCGGTCCTGTGAAAAGCTCGTCAATTGGTACGCTCCGTTCGCCATCAGCACTTGCGATGTCAACCTGTGCGTCAGCCACAAGCAAACCGGCAACTGTATCCGCAGCAGGAGAAGCGTGCGCAATGTTTCCACCGATGGTTGCGAGATTGCGAATCTGGACAGAGCCAATTTCTGCGGCACCTTCTGCCAGGGCAGTGTGGTGCTTCTGAATATCCGCTGATAACTCAACCTCCCGTGCCTTCGTCATTGCACCGACGCTAATACTGCCATCAGCTTCTGTGGTAACACCCGCCAATCCCGGAATTTTCTGCAAACTAATTACGGACTGCGGCGTTTCGGTGAGTGCCTTCATACCGATAACGATATCTGTCCCGCCTGCAAGGAGCAGCGCGTGCTCCTGTGCAAATAGCTGAGAGGCTTCCGCGAGGGTGGTAGGTTCAAAAAACTCAAAACTGTTCAAATCTAATCCTCCGTTTCATTCTTTAATTTTACCTTGCGGGAAAACGACGTAGGTTTCCTGTTTGTAGTGCCTCCCTTAAATCCGCCCTCCACTACGTTACGGGCTACGTTTTCGAGGCTATTCATCATAACCCACTACCCCTTCCCTTATAATAAGAGATGTATATGTTTCCGCACACCCAAAGATACTTTAAAAGAATACCCGATTGGATGGCTATTTGTCAACCTTAAATTCGTTGAATACTCCGTTATGGAATGTGCCAACCCGGTATCGGTTCAGCGCGGAGTCCTTCCAATTCATAAAGCTCCTCTACGCTGACTTCGCGACCGAGTTTCGCTGACAAGAGTGCCCCGCTCATAATCTCTGTAACCTTCAGACCGACATCCCCATTACTGACAGGTTGGGCATCGCTGTTACAAGCGTCAAGGAAATCACGGAACTTATCGGGGAAAGACGTATCCGGCAGTTCTAACGGCGTTTCGACAAGATTGCCTTGATAGCGTCTGCGATTGCCCTGATCGTCGGTATCCCACTCTCCGTTTTCAAGGAAAAGCTTATCGTTGCTAAACGAACCTTGAGAACCGAAAATGAAAATACCTTGTGGTTGCCCTGCCATATTGCTCGACCAGCCGTTTTCATAAGTAAAGGACATGCCGTTGGTGAACCGGACAAAGACAGACGCGTGTTCTTCAACGTCGTTGACCTCTTCACCTGTGTATTCAGGGAGCATCCCACGATAAGCAATGCCGCTGATTGTGGCAGGTTGTGGAGAACCGAGCAGATAGATAGTGCGATTGATATCGTACACGCCTGTGTCATATATCGTGCCGCCACCGCTATAAACGGAATGGAGGAACCATCTGCCGTAACCGAACATATCCACATTAGGTCTGCCGCGGACACGGTAACTCGTCAGTCTACCGTAGTAGACATCACCGAGTTTCCCAGAGGCGATATAGTTCCGAATGGCGTAACTTGTTGGGTCAAGGCATGTGCCGCCGCTCTGGTATGCGAGTTTAACACCAGCAGCGTCACAGGTATCACGCATATTTCGCGCCTCCGTTGCCGTGCGCGCCATCGGTTTTTCACAGAAGACGTGCTTTCCAGCTTTCGCTGCTGCGACTGTGGCGGGTTCATGGACAAACGGCGGTAGGGCAAGGCTGACCGCGTCTAAATCACACTCCCTCAACATTTCGTTGTAGTCGCTAAAGATTTTGACTCCGTTGTCAGCATATTCTGCCCAGAGTGCAGCATCTGCGTTCAATTGCTCGCGTGCTTCCGCTGTATCTGCCTTTTCTGCTTCCTCTGTTGCGGATTGCGCGCGCGACGCTGCACCGGAAAGGGCTTCCGCATGTCGCCGCTTTACATTCGCGTCCACCGTATCGCAAACAGCAACGATTTCGGCGTGCTGTGGATGTGCAAGATACCCGTTGACATGTGAACCGGCTACCATACCGCATCCAATAAGTCCAATTTTAATCCGTTTTGACATTGTGATACTCCTTCGTGGCGTTCTTCTAACAGCAAAACTGGCTTGTACGTCTCAGCATAAGGAACTTATCCTTTTTTCAGGGGCGGGATTAATCACGATCGGGAAATTGTGCCTACAGTGCACCCGATGGCGAACTCCCAGCACCTACTTTGACGTGTGTATCTGCCAACTGCGTTTGCACGTGTGCAATGCACTCCTGAAGGTTCTGAAACGGGGAGCTCGGATACGATTCTATACTAAAATTCAGGTCGTTCTCACCGAAGGTTACCATATCCACGCCGGGTTTTGCGAACTTTCGGACGTTAATCACGGCATCAACAGATTCGATCTGTAAGATGAGAATACCAGTGTTGTTCCACCAATCGGCATACTCAAGACGGTCCATGCCGCCTTTGATACCGTAACCACTACTGGGACCCCAACTCCGTTTTCCCATCTGAGGATAGTAGAATGCGTCAATTGCCTCGTCCACCGTTTCGACGTTCTCGACTTGCGGCACGACAATCGCGAGGGGACCGAGATCCAACAGATTGCCGATGAGATACGCGTGGCGGGTATGTTTGATACGGAGCTGCACGCCTACATCGAATTCACTCGCCATAGCACAAAATTCAACGAGTTTATCTTCATTTGCGGCTCCGTGTTGATGGTCGGTACCGACCAAATCGCAGTCACCTTGACCGAGAACTGCTTCCATCTCGTCTCGGGTGCAACCGAAGGGAGCACCAGATGCAATGTTAATTGCCTCTTTGTTATGGATGCGTTGTTTTAAAGACACTGAAATGACCTCCATGGGGTTCAATCAGATTGTGATGTCTATTATAGACGTTTCCAGATTTTTGTCAAGCGTATTGAATTTTCGACTTGTAGGAGGGGTTTGTAACCCCGATTACGACATCTCTAATCCTGAAAATCCTGATTCAGACAAAATTAACAGTCAGTACGCAACGTTTCCGCCCATCTCTCTGACAACTGACAACTGATAACTGAAAACTATTCCCCCGAAATCTTGAAAATTTTATGAAATTCTGCTAATCTGTATTCGCAACACTCATAGAAACTGCGGAGAAGAATTAATGCATACGATCCATTCCACTTTGACGGAAGAGGAGAAGTGGTATTTCGATTTACACGGATTTCTTGTTTTACGGAACGCTATCCCAAAAGACGCAATTAAAGAGATGCTGAAGGTGCTTCAACATTGGTTGACAATTGATGAAGCCGACATCCCATCGCCGCTCGCTCTCGGACGACAGGAGCCTTGCAAAACACACATCGGACATGTCCAATATGGGCATCGTCTCTTTGAAGACCTTGCGATGAATCCTGACATTATGCGAGTTGTGGCGGGGTTGACAATGAATGCCCCGCGTCTGTTTCACTGTAATTTCACGATGATGACGAAGCACGATGCCCCGCAACACTTTCATCGTGACGACAGCGGGTTCAAATTCCCACCGGGGTTTCGCAACCCACATAACGATTATCAAGCCGCCGCTGGACACATCTATTGCAGCCACATTGCGACGTGGGTCGCGCTCGCAGATGTCCCACCCAGAACCGGCTTTTGTCTCGTCCCCGGCAGTCATAAATCTCTGTTTCAGACCCCAGAGAATCTGCCCGTGAAGCACGACCCACCTACTTCGATCACACTTCCGATGGAAGCAGGTGACGTGGCGATCTTCTCGACGAACCTGCTCCACGATGCGAGTCCGTGGACAGAGGATTACCCGCGCATGAACATATTTCAACGCTACCAATTAAGTGCCTATTTCAATGAGACTGGAAAAGGTGGATACCCACTCGACGAGCATCGCGATAAAATCTCGGATGCGCAATACGAATTAGAATCACTATCAAAACAGGTAAAGGCGGCAGTAAAACCCGTTTTACCAAAATGAGTTGTAAACTGTTTTGGGGCAACTTTGAAAGTTTTCTTTGCTTTTGTTAGTCTGATATGATATATTTTTATAATGCGGTTTCATAATTTAAGGTGTGAACTTCCACAGCGTAGGAAGGGCAATTGCAAACCTACTTACAAAGCCTGAAAATCTATCTGGATACCTGTTGTTACAGTCGTCCGTATGATGATAAAAGACAGCCTCAGATTTTTCGTGAAGTCTCGGCTATTGAGACAATTCTTGGCTATCTTCAAAGCCGACAGTGGCATTGGATAACAAGCGAAGTAATAGTTTTTGAAGTCAACAGAAACCCTAATTTGACACAACGCGAGGATATAAAGAAACTGCTCCGTAATGCGCATCAGTATGTTTCAGTTGGGGCGACGGAAGAGTTGAGAAGTGAACAACTTGAGTCATTCAGGTTTAAGCCGTTAGATGCTTTGCATATTGCTTGTGCGGAAAATGCCAATGCCAATATTCTGTTGACAACGGATAGACGGATGCTTAGAAGGGCGAAAAATTATCATTTTCAACTTCGCGTTCGTGTTGAAAACCCACATATATGGTTACAGGAGGTGCTCCCAATGAGTGTACGCGAAACCCGAGAAGTAAGTATGGAGGAAGATCAACGCGAGGACACCGAATTGCGCGCACTTTTGGATAAAATTTTCCAACACAAGGGTGGCAAAGGTGATTACTCCATTGATCGGCATGAATGGGTGGATAGCCTTGATCTTGATACGATTCTGAAGGGGATTCAAGAACTACGCGACACAGAACAGAACGATTGAAGTCTTTGTCAACCGGAGGTAAAAATGCGTTTAAAAGGGCAAGTCTGTATCATCACAGGTGGTGGAAGCGGTATTGGCCGCGGTGCGGCCCTCTCAATGGCACAAGAAGGTGCGACGGTTGCTATTATCGGTAGAACAGAATCGAAATTAGAATCTGTCAAATCTGAAATTGCGGCAGCAGAGGGGACAGCGGTGAGTTACACACTGGATGTCGCTGACTACGATGCTGTCGAACAGATGGCTGCCGATGTGCTTGACAAATTCGGACGGATTGATGTGCTTGTGAACAACGCCGGACACAGTTCACAGCATCGACGACTCCTCAACACGCCCCCTGAGGAGATGCGTTCGGTTATTGATTCAAATCTAATCGGCACATTTTTCTGTACGAAAGCGGTTGTGCCAGCGATGCTGGAAGCGAAATCGGGGACGATTATTAATATCTCGTCGCTCGCGGCGGTGACCCCGGGTCCGTTTAGCGGTTTCGCTTACGGCGCGGCGAAGGCAGCGGTTATCAATTTCACCGAATTCCTCAACGCCGACTTACGGAACACAGGTATCCGAGCAAGCGTCGTTGTTCCGGGTGAGGTGGCAACACCGATTCTGGACAAACGCCCGATTCCCCCGGACGCTGCCGCACGCGCCATGATGGTAGATGTCGACGAGACTTCAGCGGCGATTCTGCTGATCGCGACGCTACCGCAGCGGAGCAACATCCCGGAGTTAGTCATTCGTCCGACGATGCACCGCGATATGACAGGTGAAACCGTCGAGTTGGATGATTAATGTTTTTGTAGTTGCCAGATTATGGTGAAATATAAAATATATAGACATCTACCGGTAGGGTTTTTGCTGGGGTGTTTCTTCACGCTTTGTAAGCGCGCCGATTGAGGCTGCATCGCCAATCGTAAAATCTACTATAGTTACCGGTAGATCGAGGTCCCAGGATAGTAGCGTGCCCACGCGAACCAATAGATGTTGACGGCGGGCAGTCGTTCTAAACGCGCCCCTTTATCTTTCCCCGATATCGCCTCACCTGTGACGAGATTCCAACGCGTCCCGGTGTTGTCCTCTACAAAGTATCTATCTTGGGGAGTAAAGGTTCGCGCGTCCTGTGCCACATTCCGCTTGAAGACTGCCGTTGCGAACGACATTTTATCGTGAAAGATCAGCAGCGGCACCTCGCCGAGCGTATCGTTGATAACAGCAGTTTCCGCAAAATATGTCAACGGATACGCCCGAAACTGCGTGTTACCATCCTCAGTCTGTACCTGAACGCCGATGACGAGGGATTTATTGGGTAACCTATCATCGGTGTACTTCATCCCACTTACGCCTGCACGCTGGCTGGCGTGATAATCTGCGTAGACATCTTGACTTCGGTTCTCGCGCATTCCGCCTCCAGTAGGCACGGACAGCACTCGTGTTCTCGGATAGTTCCGCTGCCATGTTTTCCAGGCAATCTGTGGCATGGAGGCGACGGATTGCAACCGCTTACCTTTGAGCGGTCCCCGTATCGCTCCCCCAGTGATATGCGACCAGAGGGAACGGGTCTGATGGTCGTACATTAACAGTGCATCTCTCCACAATTTACCGCTGACACCAAACGTATAGGTCTTCCCGTCAAGTTCCCGACTATACACGATAGCCGTTTTGCAGAGCGGTCACCACGTCGTGGCGATTTTCTGTCCGCCGATAACGTCGTTGACGATCTCGTGTCCGTTTAGCAGATAGAGTGAATAGGCGTGGCTTTCGTCGCTGAAGGTTACGCCGATGACGGGTGCATCTGCGTCTAATTTTGCCTCGTTAGCTGGCACGAATTGCGGATTGGTGATAGCAGGAATAGCATCGAAAGGTAGTAAGGTTCGGATGGCATCGTCAGTATAATCTGCAGCTGTTGCGCAGAGAGTAACGAAGAGTAGTAGTATAAGGATGAGTGTGTAGTTTTTCATGATCTTTTCCTTATTTTTTGTATAGATATATGTAAGTATAACTCATTCGCTAAGTGTGTTTTCATGTGCCTCATCAAGGGCGGCGTTAAGTTTGCGTAATTTCCGAATTATGGAGGTCAGTCCGTTATCAGGATCGGACTGGTTCCACTCTAGATAAATTGTGAGGGTTTCAAGGCATACTTGGGTTAGCTGACATCCTAATCTCGGTTGAGGCTCGTCAAAACGCAAATCAGGCACATAATAGTCGCCCGTTTGGGTTAGATGATATGAACGGAGATCATGCCACCCTCTATGAACCCAATCCGTTTCCTTTTGGAATAGGTACATATACAGAGAATCATTGTAGTCAGAGTTCTCGCAAAATTGCAGCGAGTTTTTTTCATCAATATTCTCCTGATCGTTGGACACCAATTCCGATCGGGAAATTCCATCTTTTTCCAACTGTGATAGGATTAACTCATTTATACGGTGCTCAATTGGCGTAAAGGCACGTTTTTTCGCTTTATTTTCCAACTCGCGAAACATCTCTAGTTCACTTGGGTAGGAAGCCAAACCGACACTGGAGCCGGACTGTCCTTTTGACTTAATAAGGTGTTTTATATTTATTGCGACTTCAAGAATAGGTCGAAAAAAGATGCGAGTTAATTCAGGTTGGGGCCCGCAAATATGAATGAGCGCGCCTTCATATAATTTTGTAAGTTGAACCATGTGCCCGACAATTACTGCCTTAGGTTTGGCATACCCTGTGTTAGCCGTTTTTGCGTCCGGTGCCGAGGCAACACCTATCCTAAGCAGGTACAAACACCGGTTCATAACTTCTGCGACAAACCGCATGCGCTCAGGCTTCGTCTTAAATTCAGCCGGTGAAGCCAAATGGAAGTCAATCCACGCTTCCATATTTGTAAGTTTCTGAATGATTTTATCCATACAGTCCTCTACGGTGGGTGGTTTCAATCCGTGTGAGGCGTTGACTGTGTCAAGCAGTCAATCCGCGATGAGTTGTTCAGAGATAGAGTCAACCTCCGTCTGCATTGGTTCATGATGAAGCACCATGAGTTGAGAAGCACGTAAACTCAGAAATTGGTACGCCTGCCCATTGCGGTCGCTGAATTCGACCTCAAACGCGTCATCATTTGAAAAGACATGAACCACTGTACCGACTTCTCCACGCCTCAAATTGTGTTCAGGGAAGTCTTGCGTGATCGCGACGATGTCAAGAAGTTCAACCTTTCCAACTGCTTCAGACCCTGGATTGTGTTCAGGCAAATCATCTATTTGTGTAACAAAATCAAAGAATTTGATTTTCACAGTTTATACTCCTCTGAATTTTATAGTGGATAGGCAGTTACCAATCTAGGAACTTCAGATCCCCGATCAATAATCCAACCACTCCGAATTGTCGCTTGTCTGCCATGCCAATTGAGCGTAAAGTCAATAGTATATCGTTGTCCATAAACATCATTTTTTCCTAATTGTGCGTTGGCTGTTTGGACTGCTTGCAACAAGGCATCGCGTAACGCTTCTGCATCATTAATACCCATACCAAGTGCAGCAGAAAATAGGTGTGCCTTATGTTTGCCATCATTATGTTCAGAATTGAGACAATAATCCCGCAATTTGCCAATGTCTACGATAGCACGTTCGGCATTTGGTATTTTCATGAAATTTGTTTAACCTTGCCCCGCCAATTTCGCATGTACTCAAAACCTTTTTTGTGTCTAATTTGCCTTCGGTAAGAAATTAACAGGACAACTACATATTTTCTACGGGTGTAGTTCAAAATATATTATACCGAATTTATCGAGCAGCCGTCAAGTCCTTCTGCTTTCTTCCTCAGGACTATTTAGTTTTCGGTTCCGATCTTGGTTTTCGTTCACAGATGTTAAGGTTTTCGCGCAATATCGCGAGCACAGCTCGCTCCTACAGCGGAAAAATGTTCACACACATAAAGTAAATATGTAAAACTAAATGACCCTGCTTTCTTCCTCAGAGCCATTCAGTTTTAAGGAATTACCGAGTTTCGTGCCTTTTTTGCCGATCCGGTGCGGTTAGGAAACCGCACCTACCGGGCCTGGGGTAAAAGCCAGATCAAAGAATGGAGAACTGAATGGTTCTGGATGCCATCACTTAAAAGTTGGCACAAAATCGGAGACGTGCTATAATGCTCACAAATAATAGCGCAATTGCCAAAGGAATACAAAGATGAACGAAACATCAATTGAACTGCTCAAATCATTGACACAAGCAGATGGAATCCCTGGTTACGAAACAGAAGTACGCGAGATTTTTCGTGAGGCTGTTTCGGGTGTTGGTCCAATTGGCACAGACAGGTTAGGAAGTATTTTCTGCACACGCGCTGGAAATGCTGAGCAACCCCGAATCCTGCTTGATTCACATTTAGACGAAATCGGTTTTGTTGTGCAAAGTGTCACCGATAACGGGTTCGTCAAGTTTCTACCTCTCGGCGGATGGTGGGCGCACACACTGTTAGCACAACGGGTCACGATCACAACGAAGTTAGGCAAAGTACCGGGGGTTGTCGGCTCAACACCGCCGCACCTGCTTTCGGGATCGCGTGATAAAGTCTTAGACATGAAAGACCTTTTTATTGACATAGGTGCGGAGAACGAAGACCAGGCGGCAGAGGAGTTTGGTGTATTACCCGGGTGTCCAATTGCACCTTACGGACCCTTTATGCCCTTGAAAAATAGCAAATTGTTCTCTGCCAAAGCGTTCGATAATCGTGTCGGTGTTGCGATCGTGATTGAGGCACTTTTGAGGCTCGACGAGCATCCGAACACCGTTATTGGGTCAGGGAGTGTCCAAGAAGAGGTAGGATTGCGAGGTGCGAGGACGGTAGCGGCAAGTGTGGAACCCGATCTCGCAATTGTGCTTGAGGGACCCCCTGCAGATGATACCCCAGGATTAAGCGTCGGCGCGCCACAAGGGAAACTTGGCGGCGGCGTACAAATTCGGATAATTGATACTTCAATGATTGTCAATCCGAAGTTGGCAGATTTTGTGATTGAGACGGCAAAACGACATGAAATACCGTATCAACTTGGCGTGCGTCAATCCGGTGGAACAGATGGCGGCGCAATTCATCAATCCGGCAGAGGTGTACCGTCCGTTGTGCTCGGTGTGCCGTCACGTTATATCCATAGCCATGTTTCGATAATTAACATTGATGACTACACCGCAGCATTGGAATTGACGATGCACCTTGTACGTGAAATTGATACCTCTGTTTTGGAAGGATTTCTGTTCGATTAGTCACGCTTTTGAAACTTGTTCTCTTGCTTGGAGGAAAAACAGTGGAAACCACCTTACCGAAAGTCTCTTTTTGTAATCATCAAATCAGTAAGTTGGTGATTGGGGATAATCCAATTTACGGCTATTCTCACTTCAACCAACTCCTTTCGCAGCATCAAAAGGAATATCATACGCCAGAGCGTGTTGTAGCGACGCTCAAACGGGCAGAAGAGGCCGGGCTTAACGGCTGGCAGAATAGTCTAACGGAACGCTCGCTCTCTGACCTACAGCGATACCGAGATGAAGGTGGAACAATGAACTGGTTCTGCCTCAGTCCAGGTGGACTTTGGTATGATGAACCGGACGCTGTCTTTGAAGCGGCGAAGCACAATCCGTTCGGTATGGCACCGCACGGTGGTGGCGTTGGTCACAGGTGTTTACGCGAAAACAGGCTCGATCACCTTCAGGACATCCTCAAACGGGTTCGTGATACCGGAGTTCTCGTTGGATTGTCCGTCCATGATCCGAAACTTCTACATATCGCTGAAGACGAGGATTGGGATATAGACTATTACATGACTGGACTTTATAACCTTCACGGTGGTGCCGATAAGTTCAGAGAGAAATTCGGCTACGCGGCTCTAGGCGAAGTCTACGCGCGGGAGGATCGCGATGAAATGTGTAAAGCGATACAGCGTACAGATAAGCCGTGCCTCATTTTCAAGGTCCTTGCCGCCGGTAGAACCATCGGAAGCCCAGATCAGATTCGGACAGAGGTGAAATTCGCAATAGAAAACACCAAACCGATTGATCCACTCCTGCTCGGTATGTATCAACAATTCGGTGATCAGATCGGTCAGAATGCAGAGTTGATTACGGAACTCTGCGCGGAATTGGTATAGATCGTAATATTAGCCATCAGCGGAACAGCCAGTATGCTGACTGCTGACCGCTACACATCATGGAGGCTGAAAAATGGAGATGCGAACTTGTGGAAAATCTGGAATCGAAATCTCATCAATGGGCATTGGATGTTGGTCATACGGTGGTGGCGACTATTGGGGACCGCAGGCACAATCAGATGTTACCACTGTTGCCAATGCGGCATTGGATGCCGGCATCAATTTCTTTGATACGGCAGAGGGATATAATGATGGGCGGAGTGAAGAGGCACTTGCTGTCGCACTGAAGGACAGACGGCACGAGGCAGTCATTGGCACGAAGATAACCAGACCCGACCCCGCTACGATACGTGAACATTGCGAAGCGAGCCTCCAACGATTGCAAACAGATTACGTTGACATCTATATGATTCACTGGCCCGACGATGAGATTGCCATTGATGAGAGCATGGCGGAATTAACGCGCCTACAGGAGGACGGGCTTATCCGCGCCATTGGCGTAAGCAATTTTGGAGTGGAGCAACTCACAGCGGCACTCAATACAGGGGCATCTATTGCCGTGAACCAACTCTGCTATAACCTCTTGTCACGAGCAATAGAGCCTGAGTTGCTTCCACTGTGTCGAGAGCATAACGTCGGTATCTTAGGGTATATGCCACTGTTACAGGGAATTTTGACGGGACAGTACAAAAGTGCAGAGGAAATACCCCCGGTGCATTCTCGATTTCGCCATTTTCGAGATGACCGAGCAGAGGCTTCGCACAGCGAAGAAGGTGCCGAGGAAGAAATGTTTGAAACACTGGAGGGCATCCGAGAAATCACGGAAGCTGAACAGATCCCAATGAGCCGATTGGCTATTGCTTGGGCGATGGCACGCCCCGGTATCACGTGCATGCTCGTTGGCACCCGAAATGTAAATGAACTGGCGGCAAACCTGCACGTTGTCGAATACACGCCGTCCACTGATGTGATTGAAAGCCTTGATAAGTTGACCGCGCCACTTTTAGAAAAAATGGGAGCAAACCCGGACTATTTCACGGGGGCCCGGATTCATTAGCTTCGCGTTGCCACAACGCACGCTGCCCCCGCAGGCAGTTAGAGAGGGAAGAATTTATGATGGAACAGTTAGGAAAATTTAACAAAGACTTAGGGACCCCGTTGGCAACAGTACCTGCCGATCTTACGCAAACAAACGCCGATGGTAAACCGGTTGTTCCTTTAACGCAGGAACAGAAATATCTGTTTGACAAAAACGGATGGCTTTTGGTGCCGGGCGTGTTAACGGAATCAGAGATCGAAGAGATGCGTGATTTCTGTTACCGCTTAAAGCACGACCCCGAAACCATTCCTCAACACCATCGTTCAACCTACGGTGGTCCTTTGGAAAAATTGACAGATCATCCGGTCATCGTAGCATTCGGAAACGAATTTCTCGCGACACCCTATCTCGCATCGGACACCTGTTACGGATTCCGCATGGAGATGAGTTTTTTGGCATTGCGCGCTACGACAGATGAAACGCCTTTCACATTCCATGCCCACAACGGCAACGGCATGTTGCGGATGCCCGGAGATTGCCACCAGTATTCATGCCTCCCCGGTCAGGCTTATAGCGGTTTGACGCGCGTTGTCTGGGAACTCAACCCTGTGCAGAAAGGTGACGGGGGAACGATGTTCATTACAGGAAGCCACAAAGCGGCTTATACCGCACCAGAGGGTGCCCACACACAAGACTGGAAGTTTTGGGATACCTATTCCTGTCCGGCTGGATCTGTGATCATCTTTACAGAGGCAATTACGCATAGCGGGCAGCCGTGGCAGAACCCTGACACCGACCGAGTCGCGGTCTTCAACGCTTACAACTCAGTAGACAAACGGTGGAGTCTTTCAAAGCCACCGCAGGCATTGCTCGACGAAATGCCTCCTAAACGCCAGACACTTTTTCGGGATGCCTACGTAAAAGGTAACGTAACCGGCACGAAGTTTGACATGGCATTATGAATAGCCGTCAACGGTTAGGGCGGATTTTTTTACAAAGAAATCCTTTCAGCGGTCACTTGTAGGAGCAAGTATTTTGCTTGGGTGGTTCCGCAATTTCTTCGGATTTCCCCCCGTGCTCGCGACTCCTACATATAAAATAGCAACGAAACCGTAGCCCGAAACGAAGTGGTGGGGTTTTTGCTTGGGTGTTTCTCCAGCTCTTGAGCGAAAAGCGTCAAAGCACAAACCACGTCGTTTAACCGCAAGGTATAATTAAAAAATGACACCAAAACAACGCTATCTATTTGATGTAACCGGATACCTTCACCTGGAAAATGTTATCACCGGCGATGCATTAGCGGAGGCTTCTGAGGCGGTTGATAGATATATCACGACCCCTCCTGATGCGTTGCCTCCGGGCTTTGAGACACAAGGGCTCCATCAGCACGGGTTCGCCTTCGATAAATCGCTTGAACGCTTAACGGTGCACAAGGCGATATGGCCGATTATCAAAGAGTTAACGGACAATCAGCCACGGTTTGCCAGGGGTTCGTTGAAGCATGATAAGCACGATTCCTGGGAAGCCGGAGAGCGGGCGAAAGTGAATCCGGGCGGACTGCACTGCGCTCGTGACGATTACGGGTGGTATAGCACGCGTTACGAGGTTGATAACGGACATATCTACTGCGATAACTTCGTCTGTTTTCCGTATTTTACGGATGTCTATCCGGACGATGGCGGACTCATCGTAATTCCCAACTCACATAAGAGCGAGTTTAAGCGACCGGAGCTGCTGCTGACACTCAATGAAGAAGATGGCATTGATCCGCTTGACGATCCCGTATTCGTCAATATTACACCCAAGGCAGGCGACATCGTAATCATTTCGGAGTTGCTAACACACGGTGTACTCCGCTGGAAGCCAAAGGATCGAGATCGCCGGTTTCTCGTCCTGCGGTATGCCCCACAATACTCCGGTAAGCATAACTTTCCGCAACCTATCCTCGATCAATTATCCCCAGAGACATTGGAATTAGTGGAATCCGCTGGATATGGACATATCAAGGAGATCGTAAAGCAAGATGAGGTTACGCTGACGGTTTAAGGACGGTCAGGTGCGTTTACAAAGTGCCAAATCAACACCGAACCGCACATAACATTCGGTGGGATTTATAACACTGTGGTAGCCAACGATCCTCTTGATATTTTCCGAAAAACATGTTACCTTATAGATATACAGTGAGATTTGGCTATAGGTAGAAATAACGGACAACATATAAAGAGGAGAAATGGGTGATGAAGAAAGAACAAATTGTCTCCCAAGATCCACGCGTGATGCACGGCACCTTGGTTTTCGCTGGCACTCGCGTGCCAGTTGAAAGCCTGATTCAACACCTTGTTGCAGGCGACTCACTTGATATATTCCTTGACGATTTCCCGACAGTCTCACGTGAGCAGGCAGTGGCTTATTTGCAGATGACTCTGGAGTTCGCTGATGCGCGTGTTGCTTGATGAGCATCTACCTCACAGACTGAGACAACTTTTCGCCGCCCCAATTGAAGCTGTCACAGTTGGATATCAGGGGTGGAAGGGTATAAAAAATGGGGAACTCTTGCGAAAAGCTTCCGCTGAGTTTGATGTCTTTATCACAATGGATAAAGGGTTTTTGTATCAGCAAAACTTGGAGAAAATTCAAATAGGTATTGTGTTGTTAAATGCTGAGAGCAACCGCCAGGCGCATCTCGCACCACTGATTCCTCAAGTGAATGTCGTGTTGAAAACTCTTAAGAAGGGACAAATTGTAAGCGTGAGTATAGAACAAACTGCCACAAGGAAAAAATCAGGACAGTCCGACATCTGAACAAAATGAAGTTTTGGGTTGATGCACAACTTTCTCCAGCACTTGCACCGTATGGGCATATCAAGGAGATTGTAAAGCAGGATGAGGTTACGCTGACGGGTGTAGGTGGATCTAAATCGAGAATATGTGAAATTCAAAAATGCTTGTCTGAATCAGGATTCACAGGATTATAGGATTTACAGGATACTAAAGTTCAGACAATTCGCGTTGCATGTGAGTTAAGTTTTCAAAGGCGTGTGTATTTTTCCGAGGGTTCCAGACACTCAGGGAACTTTGAGAAAACACCGCACTCCAGCGGAGTGCTATGTCTATAGAAAACGGCATATCCATCCTCCCGCACTCCAGCGGAGTGCCATGTGTCATGAAAAAATACGCTGCACCTCTAAAACAAATGCTGAAAATTGTCCAAGGCTTAGTACAGGATAGGAAATTGTGTTTAATCGAAATCCTCAGTAATGAGAGAAATAATACTTAGGACTTACGCACGCTGCTCTTTTGTAGCATAAACTGTTAGTTTGTGCCAAGAGACCGTCTGTGTTTTTTTGAGAATTCTCATATCACAGATCGTGATACGGTCAAAATTGCGTAAGTCCTGAATACTTATGAATCAAATTACTTTCAATCCAGACCAATGTGGTGGGCGACCCTGCATCCGGGGCATGCGAATTCGGGTAACAGATGTCTTAGATTTACTCGCTGCCGGTCTCTCTTTTAATGAAATTCTTGAGGAAATGCCAGATATTGAAACTGAAGATATTGTTGCATGTCTCCAGTTCGCCACACGGAAAATTGACCATCCCGTTATTTCTGCATGAAATTTTGGATAGATGCCCAACTTTCTCCAGCACTGACACCACGGCTCAGTGGTACTTTTCAGCTGAAGCACTTTCGATTCGTTGGTTTGAGCTTCAACTTTGATCCCCTCCAATTCACGTCATCTGTTTCCCCAGTAAAGCCCGCTGTTCAAGAAAAAATTTAACATTTTTCTTGCTTTTTCCATTGTTTTGTGTTATAATTAAATAAACAATTAGTAATAAGACGTATTCAAGTAGATTTTCTACCTCATTTCAATTAACCGAATGTGGTTCATAAATAACGGAGGAACAACGATGTTCAACAAGTTAAAACACTCTAATTGGTCAAGATATATTGGAACGTTAATAATTGGTGGATTACTCGTCGCGCTTGGCTATCTTATCGGCGATTCTGCTCCGAGTGTAGACGCGCAAGATGGGATAGTAAAGTTTGATGACACAATCTCCTGCAAGAAACTTTTGGTGACTGATGAGATTTCGGTAACTGACGGAAATGCTGTAATAAGCATAGCCATTATTGAAGGTGAACCTGGTATCTTCATTGCTGAACAGATTGATGAAGCAGAAAATACTGTAAAAGGTGCACATTTGACGATGGCGGTTGAAAAGAAAAAAGCGGTTTTACGGCTTTCAAGCGAGTACGACAATGGCGGTCATATAGGTTTGTCTAGTGGCAAAGGTGCTGCAGTAATGCTGATAAAAACTCGTGATCGACTAGACAAAGACGATGGAATAACCCTTACCACCGGAACTCCAGGTTCACTGATAATGTTTGAAGGCAAATTAGTTGAATCAGATGTCCGATAAACAAGGAGAATTCTATGACTACCATAGAAACAAATGTCAGTGGATTTACCTCCAGAGGCATGAGTCATTACGATCTCAGAAACTATAGAGAAGCTCTTGATGATTTTAACGAGGCAATCCGTCAAAACCCTAAAGAGGCGGCCGCCTTTCGTTATCGAGGATTGGTAAGAGAAGAACTCAATCAAGCCAAGGAAGCGGTCGCCGACTATAGCATGGCTATTTCCATCAACCCAGAGTATGACAAAGCATATGTGGATAGAGGTCGTGCAAGACATAAACTTGAACAGTACAAATTGGCTATCTGCAACTTCAACGAGGCAATTCGTATTAATCCTCACAATGCTGAGGCATTTGAGGATAGAGGCAAGACGAAAATTAAATCAGATGATATTCTTTCGGGGAATGAAGATATTGATAAAGCGCGTCAACTTCGCAATCGCTGGAGGAACGGACGATCTCTTATTTCAATTGTGGTGTTGCTGCTATTCTGCATAATAACCACCGCACCTGCCCAAACCACCCTACCTGCCGAAGATATTGCCGAAAAAGCGTTAGCGGCGACAGTGTATTTGGAGATGAAGGATAGAAATGGCAAAATCCTCGGATTTGGCAGCGGTTTCTTCGTCAAGTCCAACCTAATTGCTACTAATTACCACGTGATTGAAGGGGCAGCGCGAGGCACTGCAAAGTTGGTGGGTCAGTACACCACATACAATATTGAAGGCTTTACGGCAACTGACCAGAAAAATGACCTCGCAATCTTAAAGGTGACAGCGTATGGTGTCAAACCCCTCCCTCTTGGTGATAGTGACACCGTTCAGATTGGTGAGACGGTTTACGTCGCAGGTAATCCGAAAGGCTTGAAAGGCACGTTCTCAGATGGTATCATCAGCAGTCATCAAGATAAAAACACTAAAGAATGGCTTCAGATGACTGCACCGATTTCTCCGGGAAGTAGTGGAGGACCTGTGCTAAACCGTAAAGGTGAGGTTATTGGGGTATCGCTACCGTGGTACCGTAATTCGGACGATCCGTTGGATACCCAACCCCTTAATATCATTATTCCCTCAAACTATATCAAGACACTGCTCACCCATTCTATCGCTGCGAAACCTTTAGGACAAGACAACGTTTTCATATCTCCTGATACCTACTTTAGGTGGGGATATATGAAGTTAGGCTTGGAAAACTATCACGGTGCTATTGCTGATCTTACTGAAACTATCCGACTTGCACCAAAGAATGTCTATGCTTACTTCAACCGAGGAATAGCAAAGTCCTACCTCGGACAGTACACCGATGCTCTTGCTGATTGGAGCGAGGCAATCCGACTTGACCCTAACTTTATCTCTGCCTATGTCAATCGAGGATTTCTGAAAGGTGAACTTGGACAATACATTGCTGCTATCGCAGATTTTAATACCGTAATTCAACTCAAACCTAATTTTGCTTTAGCACATTTCTATCGGGGGTTAACGAAAGATAATCTGAAACAATATGCCGCCGCTATTAAAGATTTCGACACAGTTATCCTACTTGATCCGGACAACCCAGAGGCATATAATAATCGAGGGGCTGCGAAATCCGAACTTGGGCAATACGCCGCCGCTATTGCAGACTGGGATACCACAATTCGACTCAAACCGGATTATGCTGAAGCATACTTCAACCGAGGACTGGCAAAAGGAAAACTCGGTCAACATACTGCTGCTATTGCAGATTTTGATAATGTTATCCGACTTAAATCTAATAATATTTATGCCTACTTCAATAGAGGATATGCGAAAGGTATGCTGGGGCGCACTTTTGAGGCAAAACAGGATTTACGGATGGCGTTAAAACTTGCGGAAAAGTCAGGTAATGTAAGTCTTAAAACTCAGATTGAAGAAACGCTTCGACTAATAGAGTAGCAATCCAAAATAGTAGGAGGTTTGCTGTCGCTGTTGTTTTCTCACCTGATACCTCTCTGCCTTTTTCGACATTAAAAGCAGATTCCTGGACCATCCTTAGCAAAAGCAAATGCTATACCAAAATACAATACACTCTACATCGATTTCTGATGCCCATTCCGCGGTTTCAACTAAGACGGTGACACCGGTGCGAAATGTATAAACGATTATCGATTTTTGTGACTTGAAGCATCTGATATCTCCGCCGAAGTCATTTTCGTCGGTATTGGTTCACATGAATGTCGAGTCAGGTATTCAAGAACTTCATCCTGCATTTTTAAAATCTCCGTCCGATATCCAGTTGATATAAGCGAAAATTCTTCAGGTGTTGCCTTAACCCGCAGTTGTAAGAGCAAGTTTTGAAAATACGCTATGCGTTGCTGACTTGCTTTGAGTTCTTTATCATTGAGAATCATTTTCCTACCTCTATGATACCGCGTCTCGTTCCATCCCGTTTGACTTGCCAACTTTCAATAAACTCATCAAGCGTCTCCAGCAACAGTAAGGACGGACGGATCCAAAAAATACTGGCTCCGAATTCATTTTCTGCTTTTTGATGGTTCAAAAGCCGCTTCACGTTCTCGCTGCAAACCGTTAGGTCAAAATCGTCACTAAAGATAATTACAACATCCACATCGTTAGGTTCAGGCTTCGCTGTAATATAGCTCCCAAAAATAATCAATTGCTGAAGGTTTCCTGTATCTTTAGCAATTTGATAGATTCTTTGTAAACGCGCAGTCACAATTTCCCGCTGTAGAGTTCCACTGCCAAATCGAGCAATTACCTCATCAATCGTAGCTTGATATATTCCTATAGGTAATTCACCCGCATGGTTCAAATTAGGAAGAGCCATCAATTCAGCCTTCTTATGGCTAATTATACCGAAAATTCTGACCTATCTCAAGTATTTTTGCGTAAAAGTGGAGGGATTTTCAATTTTTCTTGAATTAGCACCGTTATTTTAGTGTTGATGTTAATTCCTTCCAAAAGTCAGCGAACGGATATAAAAGGGCTTTCTACGGAAAATGTTGCCGCTACAAGAGCAGCTGAAACTTTCAATTGGAAAATGGACGTATCGAAGCCACGCTTACAAATTACTTGCGACTTTGATCCGGTTTTGTGCTCGCGCGAGTGCTGCCTCTGCTCTCGGTTGATTCAGATCCGGCGCATTTGCTGTGAGTTGTGCTTGAGAACGGTCGAGTGCCTTTTCAGCACGTCCCACATCGATTTCTGATGCCCACTCCGCTGTTTCAACTAAAACAGTGACACCTGTACGGAGTACCTCAAAGACACCACCGCTCGTTGCCATTAATTGCGGTGTCTCCAATTCACGGACGCGGATCTCACCAACCTCTAAGGCAGTAAGAAATGGGATGTGTCCGGCGAGAATCTGAAAGTTGCCTTCAACTCCCGGTGCACTAACACTCGTCACATCCCCTTCATAAATCAACTGTTCCGGTGTCCGAATTTCAAGATGAAAACTTCTGTTTAACATGAGATTGAGTCTCTCTCCGAAGCCGACCGCCAACCACTAATCCGCTGCTTCTTCTAAGTCTGCGCTTTTTGCTTGATCAAATGCCTCGTCAATAGTGCCGATATAGCGGAGTGACTGCTCGGGCAGTTCGTCGCAATCGCCATTTAGAATCGCTTGACAACCTTGTACAGTATCCTCAATCTTGACATACTTACCCGGTGTCCCCGTAAAACGTTGTGCCACAAACATCGGTTGTGTCAAGAACATCTCTATTTTCCGTGCCCTGTTGACAATCAGCTTCTGTTCATCCGACAGTTCGTCTACGCCAAGGATAGCGATAATGTCCTGGAGGCTTCCATATTCCTGTAAAACCTGCTTGACCCTAAAGGCAGTTTGATAATGTTCATCACCGATAATGTCTGCTGATAAGATACGCGAACTTGATGTCAGCGGATCTACAGCAGGGAAGCGTCCCTTCTGAACGATGTTTCGTTCCAACCGTGTCACAGCATCAAGGTGTGCGAAAACAGCGACGACAGCAGGATCTGTATAGTCATCAGCCGGAACATAAACGGCTTGGAATGAGGTAATCGAACCGTGTTGTGTCGAGGTAATTCGCTCCTGCAATTCACCCATTTCGGTTGCGAGCGTCGGTTGGTATCCGACAGCGGAAGGCATCCGTCCGAGGAGTGCTGACACCTCACCACCTGCCAGTGTGAAGCGGAAAACGTTGTCGATAAAGATGAGAACGTCTTGGCCCTGCTGGTCGCGGAAGTATTCTGCCATGGACAAGCCCGCGAGCCCGACGCGGAGTCGCGCGCCCGGGGGTTCATTCATCTGTCCGAAGACCATCGCCGTTTTGTCCATCACGCCGTACTCATCAAGTTCAAGCCAGAACTGATTCCCTTCACGTGTCCGTTCACCAACACCACAGAAGACGGAATAACCGCCGTGTTGTGTCGCGATGTTGTAAATCAGTTCGGCAACCAGAACGGTCTTACCTACGCCGGCACCGCCGAAGAATCCGACCTTTCCACCCCGAACGACGGGCTGAATCAAATCAATAACTTTGATGCCTGTTTCTAACATTTCGGTGCTTGTGCTGAGCTCAAATTGTGGTGGCGGCGGTCTATGAATAGAGTATCGCTCGGATTCATTTGCCGGGCCTTTTTCATCGATGGGTTGACCCGTCACGTCGAAAACTCTACCGAGTACGGCATCGCCGACGGGGACAGTGATGGGACCACCGGTATCAATTGCGAGTGTGCCACGGACTAAGCCGTCTGTTGTATCCATTGCGATAGCGCGCACCCGATGTTCTCCTAAATGCTGTTGAACTTCAAGGACCAGTTCGCTTCCATCGTAACGTTGAACTTTAACAGCGTTTAGGATATCCGGCAACTCGCCTCCCGAAAAATCTATGTCAACCCGCGCACCGACAACTTCTAAGATTTTTCCTTGGTTCATGAGATGTTCCTTTTTATTTGAGTAACACGGACCGATTTGTTGCATATCAATCAAGTATCGTGCTTGTTCTCATCGGTCTGAGTGTGCCATGCAGCAAATACTTGGCATATCTGTTAAATTGCCGTTTTGCATCAGGATTGGGATTCTTAAGGACTTGTTGTGCGTACTCCCGTACAGTAGAACTAAGCATACTATCTTGAACGAGATCCTGCAGTGATGGAATTTCCTCGCGAATACACTCGGCTATTTCATTGTAAAGATGGATTCTTGAGTTCTCTCTACAGGATCGTGACTTAATTTGAAAATTGAATTCCCGCCTATTTTTAACTACATTTGAAACACGATCCAATAACCTTTGACCATTCAGAGCGTACGGATCAACCCACGCGACTATGATATATTTGGCTGATAGCACTTGATTTGACACCGAACAACTGATTTCAGGAGATTGCGGTTTTGTTTTTCTGAATTCCTTGGCTAATGAACTTTGAGATTTCACCACAATACTATTGGGAAAAGGGGCATTGCGAGGGTAATAGAACGCTCTATCAATTTCATCAATTGTCAATCCCTCCGATTCACGATTGAATCCTTCAGCCCCCGCAGATCGTAGACATACAGCAACATCAGATGCTTCTAACAGAGCCGATGGGTTTAATTGAAGTTGTATGGGTCCATAAACGGTTGGTGGCCAAGGCATACCATCAGCGAAAATTTCGCCAAATTCCTTCAAGTTTCCAAAAACTTTATCCCATACCCCATTTGTCTGGTCAATAGTATCAGTTTCAAAGGGCGTAAATGGCAATTCTTTGTTTTCGAGCAAAGCACGTGAAGGTATACCTCCGAGAGCAAGATAGGACTCAAAATCAATTAGTTGACAGGCATGGTATAGTGAAACGTTCCTCTCCAGTAAGAGATTAACTAAAGACTGAATCTCATTGCGACTTATCATGCTTTTGTTTCCTCGTATAGCGAGAACAGACTAAGTTGTTTGCCATCGGTAGTGTTGTTGGATTGACCACTATTTATACCTATATGTTGTTCAAGGCGTCTTGATTCGTCCTGTAGCAATTCCATAAATACTGGTCGTGCCTTCGCCCACATTGACTTTGCCTCGTCAAATGAAAGACCTACTTTGCCAAGTCGCCATTTTACTTCCCTGTCCCACCATCGGGACGGTGTGAGATTATGAACCAGACCACTCTCGCAGTAGAAGCTAACCCAATTCAGCTGCCTCCATGGAAAGCCTGTTTCCTTTGCAACTTTACTAAGGACAGTTTTTCCCTGAGGAGTATGTTTATCCAATGCAACCCAAAACGGAAATTTTGATTCGGTTTTAGATCCTATGGGCAATTTGGGTAGACCATCTATAACGGCCAGGTACGCCGCCGCTTGTATAAAAGCCCTGTCCCACGGCCATCCGCCCTTTCGATAAGCAACAGAGGCTCGTTCCACGAGACGATTAGTTGAATCAGACGAACATTGGGAAATGAGCCATTCCCAGTATTTTTTTTCTCGCTGAATAGCGGCACTCACATGTTTAATATCAGCATCTTCATCGGAGCCGGTTAATACTGAATCGTCGCCTTCCGACAGCGCATATGCCAGAGATCCAAGTCCAGTGGCATCCTTAAATTTTGCACATATAGCGGCTCGACTGAGCATATCTCGTATTGCTGCGTGCTGCTCCTCTAGTTTTTTGGGTAGTTCCCATTCTCCAATGAGGGGCCAGCATTCTTCCACGATAATCACACCTACTCGTCGTTTCAACCATTTTATGTCATCAATTTCATAAAGATGATCTACAACTTTAGCGACGAGAGTATGGTTACCACGACGCACCGCTTTTTGAAGCAAGGATCTACAGTCTTGATGTGTGTTTGGATTAGCCTTGTACATATGTCTTAACTTTTCGTTAAAAGACTCGGACATACCTTCTGAAAATGGAGCAGTGCCGTTTCTTTATTGATTAACGCGTATTGCCGATTTCGAATTGGCATCAGGAGATTCACGCGTTGAATTTTTTGATTCAGGTTTTCGAGTTTTTCACTATATTGTGCAAGACTGCGAGCGCGTTCCTGTTCAAAACTCCGACTGACGACTTCACGCCGATGCGGATTCTGCTGGCCGATAGCTGCCAGCCGCTCTCGGCGACCTTTCAGATTTATGAGGACTCTTTCAAGTTGCGCTTTTCCCTGTTTAATCTCTTTCTCTAATTCAACCCACCGCGGCGCAAATCCGTTCTCTTTCAGAAGTCGGTTCGCCATCCGTGCCTGTGGTGTGAGGAAGGGATTCGTATCCAGCTTGAGCGGCTTGCCTTTGCCGGGCAAATTCGTGAATTCGCCGCGTTCCATCGCCTCTTCAATCTGTTTGTTGACATTGATCGACATCTGGAACCTCCTCACGGCGGAACGGAGTCTACCTACTACCTTTAACCTTCCAGCGCAGATGCACCACTTACAATCTCGGAGATTTCCGTTGTGATCTGTGTTTGACGTGCCCTGTTGCGTTGAAGAACCAACTCGTCGATGAGTTCTTTCGCCTTTTGTGTAGCATTCTCCATTGCTGCCATTCGCGCGGCTTGCTCCGCTGCGTTGGAATCCAGAAGCACTTTCCACATTTGCATGTTTAGATGTTTGCCGAGTAGCATTTCAAAGAGTTCCACCTGCCCCGGCTCATAAATATAATCGAGAAAAAGTTCATCACCCTCTGGTATTTCGGGTTCTAATGGGAGAAGTTGCTCAACAAGCACGGTCTGGAGAATAGCAGACTTGAAGTTGTTGTAGATAACCTCGACTTTATCGATTTTTTTATCTGTATAAAGATGTTCAAACTCGTGGACAACGTCAGCAGCTGTTTGGAATTCGAGATGGCGGAAGATATTCGTGTAAGCATCGGTGATGTCATAACCGCGCCGTGCAAAATGCTGTTGCGACCGTCTACCGATACAGATAAGCGTCACACCTACGCCACTTTCTTGATAGTGTTCTATACGCCGTGTGGTTGTCCGGATGACGTTGCTGTTGAAACTACCGCACAACCCCCGGTCCGCGGAGACAGAGATAATACAGACATGTTTTGCCTCGCGCACCTCAAGCAATGGATGTGCCAACGCCTCAGTTTCAGTGTCCATCTGCGAGATGAGGTGTCCCAAGATAGTGTTGAGTTTGTCTGCATAAGGACGAGTCGCATTAATATTTTCTTGGGCACGGCGCAGTCGCGCTGCAGCAACAACGCGCATTGCATCGGTGACTTGCTCAATGTTTTTAATGCTGACGATACGCCGTCGAATTTCTCGTAAGGTTGCCATTTTTTCGTATTAACTCCGGCAGAAGATGTGCGCCAAAAACTACGAGTTATCCCAGTTTTCCTTGAATGTTTTCACAGCAGCGTGTAAGGTCTCAAGGAGTTCATCGCCCAGCAAACCGGTTTCTGCGATTTCTGCAAGCAGTTCTGCGTGATTCCTGTCAAGATATTGCAGAAATTCAGATTCAAACCGTGCGACTTCAACCTCAGGAACATCATCCAGATAGCCGTTGGTGCCGCAGAAGATAGAGGCGACTTCCCGTTCTACAGGCATCGGTTGGTATTGCGGTTGCTTCAGCAATTCAACGAGGCGTGTGCCGCGTAGGAGCAGAGATTGTGTTGACGCATCCAAATCCGATCCAAATTGCGCAAAGGCAGCAACCTCTCGGAAACTCGCGAGATCAAGTTTAAGCGTGCCTGCAACCTCGTCCGACTTCATAGCTTTGACTTGTGCATCGCCACCGACACGAGAGACGGATGTACCGACATCAATTGCGGGCCTCACACCTTGGTTAAACAGATCCGTTGTGAGATATATCTGTCCATCAGTAATGGAGATAACGTTTGTGGGGATGTAGGTCGTCAAATCGCCTTCAAAGATTTCAATAATCGGTAGGGCAGTGAGAGACCCGCCACCCAGTGCGTCGCTCAGTTTTGCAGAGCGTTCTAAAAGGCGAGAATGTAAGTAGAAGACATCACCCGGATAGGCTTCGCGCCCCGGGGGTCTTCGTGAAAGCAGCGACATCTGCCGATATGCCCAGGCGTGTTTTGTCAAATCATCGTATATGATGAGAGCATGCTTGCCGTTGTCCCGAAAGTATTCACCCATTGCTGTGCCGGCGTAAGGTGCGATGTACTGAAGCGGTGACGGGTCACTTGCGGAAGCTGAAACGATAGTTGTATATTCCATCGCGTTATGCTCACGAAGCGTATTCGCAATCTGCGCCAAAGTAGAGCCTTTTTGCCCGATAGCGACATAGATGCAGTAGACATCTGTATTCTTCTGGTTCAGGATAGTGTCGATGGCGATAGCGGTTTTGCCGGTGCGTCGGTCACCAATAATCAGTTCGCGCTGACCTCTCCCGATCGGTGTCAAACTATCAATGGCTTTTAAGCCTGTGTAGAGCGGTTCGCCAACCGGTTGCCGTTGAACGATGCCCAGCCCTTTCTGCTCCGCTGGCAGTTGATGTTCCGTTTCAATATCGCCCAAGCCATCAATAGGTTGGCCGAGCGCATCAACCATCCGCCCGAGGAGAGCCTCACCGACAGGTACTTCCAGTAGCCTTCCTGTCCGCTTCGCTGTATCGCCTTCGTGTATGAGTTGGTCTTCACCAAACAAGACACAACCGACGTTGTCTTCTTCGAGGTTGAAAGCAATACCGTAGACGTCGTTAGGAAATTCGATCATTTCACTTGCCATAGCGTTGGCAAGCCCATGTACCCGCGCGATGCCATCGCCTACCTCCAGCACAGTGCCAGAGTCATAGACATCCACGTCCAGTTCAAACTGTTGCAGTTGTTGTTTAAGGATATTTGATATTTCGTCCGGTCGGACTTCTCTTGCCATATTTTCAGTCCTTTGTGGAGTCGCGCTCGTTTTTTTAAGATGGAAAACCTTAGAAGCTTCACCCTGCATCGCCCCGACCCTATAGAAAATAGGCAGAGGCATTCTACAATCGCGCAGTACATTAGCCTCTTGCAAGTTGTTGCTTCAAGCGTTGAAGTTGTGTTGTAACGCTTGCATCAAAAACGGTGTCGTCTAACTGCACGATGAATCCACCCTGAATTTGTGGGTCAGTTACAGTTTCCAATCGCACCTGTTTTCCTGAATACGTGCTTAACTGCTGCACGAACCGTTCTTCTTGCTCCGCTGTTATAGGGACAGCCGTCGTCACTTTCGCGACGAGCCTACCGGCAGTTTCGTCAACAATCGCTGAAAAGACATCCATTATTGCGACGAGATAGCGCTCACGCTGCTTTGATGCAAGGAGTTTGAGGAAATTAATCGTCAGCGGCTGCATCGCGTCGGCGAAAAGTTGCTGAAACATCTCGCTTTTAAATTGTGGAGACAGAATAGGGCTGTGGATTAACTGCGTGAATCCCTCAGACTGTTCAATCAACTCTCGCAGCTTGTCTACATCTACGATGATAGGTGCCAAGGCGTTCTGTTCCACCGCTGCATCGTATAGGGCGCGTGCATAAGGTTTTGCAACCCGAATGTCTTTCATAGTTCGTTCTTCTAATTATGTGCTTCTGAACAGCACTCCACTACAGAATGGTTATCGGTTAAGAGGTTTTCGTTTAACAAAACCATCTTTCCGACAACTGAAAGGTTTGCGTAGCAAACCGTACTGACAACCGACACCCCTATTCAGTTGGCAACCTGCTAATAGATGCATCAATGATATGCTGATGTCTCTCTGCGTTGAGCTCTGCACTTATGATTTTGCTGGCGGCATCAATTGCGAGTTCAGCGACAACGCCTCGCAGTTCCGAGATAGCTTCGTCTTTTTCACGCTGAATTTCCGCTCTGGCTCTTGCGATCTCATCGTCTGCCTCTTGCCCTGCTTGTGCGAGAATTTGCTGACGATCAGCATTTCCCTGTTCAATCGCCGCTTGAATTTTGGCTTGTGCTTCGGTTTCAATATCGGCTAAACGTTGGCGCGTCTCTGCGGTGAGCCGGTCCAATTCTTCGCGGTCAGTCCTCAATTGCTCCGACTGCGTGATGATTTCAGTACGACGTTCCTCTAAGAGTCCACCCACCTTACCGAAGACAAACTTCCAAAGTACCGCGAGCACAACCAAGAAACCGATGACTTGGATGATAATCGTCTTCGGATCAATGCCGAGCAGTGCCAAAAGTCCACCTTCACCGGCAGGTGCTTCAGCGGCGAACGCGCTGCTGAGGTACGTACCCATCAAAATGAAGCAGCATCCATATAAGGCACTGTAACGCGCCGTTTGCAAGCGTCCCTTGCAAAGCGAAAGCCTACGTTTGATGTTTCGCATAAGTTTACTGTACTCTGTTGTTGAAACCGAAGACGTTACGCCTTCTTTTTATTTAACCGAAGACGTTACGTCTCCTTTTCCCTTCTTTAGCCCCGTAGGGGCGAAATGTTTATAGTCAAGGGATATATTAATTTCCGGCTCCGACATCTGTCGCAACGCGTTTCGCGTCTGCATCAATCATCTCTCTCAGCATCTCGCCTTCGGGGAGTTTACTCTCTAAGACAAAGAACATCAACAGCGAATAGATAACGAGCGACTCGATGAGTGCCAAACCGATAATCATCGCGGTTTGAATTTTCGCAGATGACTCAGGTTGACGTGCAATTCCTTCAAGAGCAGTACTTGTTGCCTTGCCTTGCGCTGTTGAGGCAAAAATAACAGCGATCGGCAACCCTAAAGTTACACCAAACGCCAACACTGCTAAATAAATCATGAAATGTCCTCCTTGGACGGATAGGGGCAAGTTTTTACTTGTCCCACGGAATTAATGATGCGCTTCATACGCTTCTTCATCGTGTTCTATGAAAAGCACGATATAGATAGATGTTAAGATGGTGAAAACGAACGCTTGCAGAAAACCACCGAACAATCCAAAGAACAGCATCGGCACTTGAACCGGGATGATCGGCACAGCACCCGCGATCAGGACGAGGAGCCCCAGTTTCGTGAGCTCAACAATCACTGATTCTTCACCAAAGATGTTGCCGAAAAGACGGACAGCGAGAGAACCCGCGCGAGATAACTGTGCAATTATCTCAAGCGGAAACATCAAAACACCCAACAACGGCGGGTCGCCAATGAGATGCTTGAGATAACCAACTATCCCGTTCTCTTTGATAGCGATAATTTGAACGCCTAATACAGCGGTAATGCCGAGCGCAAGCGTTGTATTTAAATCTGCTGTTGGCGCTTGAAAACCTGGGATGAGTCCGAGATAGTTCAGGGAAAGAATGAAGATGAAGAACGAACCAACGAACGGCACATACTTTTTGCCGTGTTCGCCTAAAATACCACCGAAGAAATCAATTATACCGCCGACAAACAACTCTAAAAGCGTTTGTCCTTTTCCTTCGGGGAGCCGCTTCAAATTCCGAGTTACGAAGATGAAAAACAGCACTAAGACGAGAACCGCAAAATATGTGTTTGGAATCAGGTCTGGTTGATGCCACCGACTGGGTTCTGGAATGATGTCATCTGGTAACATCCGTGAAATCGGATAGAGCCAAGTGCGGTGACCATGGTCGTCGGAATGGGTTTCGGTTGAGGATGTTTCCTCTGCTGCGAAACTCCCGGCTATTGCTGCCAAACTGAGTCCGACAACCAAGCAGATAAATGGTAGTTTTTTCATGTTTTGTCGTTGTGTCTCTTAAATGCGGGGATAGTTTCGGGCACTTCCCACCTTGAAGTCTACTTGCAAGTTTCGCCTCAAGACTGATTGGGATCCTTATTTAAAAGGATAGTCACCATCAAACCGATTGCTTTGATAATGATAGCAACTTGTACTAAAGCAATCCCTCCAGCGAACGCGTATATATTCATCCACTCCATTTTAAACAGGAGGTAGAGGATTCCACCAAGTACTGTGTATTTACCGATTGCGATGAAACCCAGCAAGTACTTTGTGCGCATCGTTTTCCCGGGCCGAACAAGCCGCCGAACCACAAATTCCATGGACCAGAATAGACTCAGACTGATAGCACTGCCGACCAGAAAACTTGGGAGCGCGAGGCGTTTGAATCCTAACAACACTGCCGAAATGACTACGGTGAGGCAGATTGTCAAAATATAGACCTGGCGGATAAACCGGTCTCCAAATTCCAAAACGGGACCCATGACTCTAACTGACTCCTTTGTCAATAAGGACGGGGCATCGCTACCGCCGACGTTTCCTGATCAACGTTGTTCCTCCTCAGTGTCCCGCGCTTGTGGTGAAGAGGAAGCCCGACGCTGTTTTTCTTGACGTTCGAGTTTGCGGTTCCAGCGGGCGATTGACCGAAACATCTCCATGAACCCAGCGGTAACTCCCATTCCGAAACCGATGTAGGATCCAACTGCTGCGTTGCCTAATTTTCCACCGAGCCACTTGCCACCGAAATAGCCGATACAAATCGCGAGCGCAAGCGTTATCCCGATCGAAGCGAGGTCGAACATCCCGATGTTGTCATTTTTCAGATGTTTCAGCCGTTCCTTAAATATTAACATCGCTGCACCTCCAAAAAATGGAACACGTTTATCAGATGGTAGCCTTTTATCAAACAACGTTAATATATTATAACACGCGGATGCGGGGAATGCAAAAAAAAATGGAACGCTTTCTGAGTTAGGAGTTTGCAGGACGCGGATAGAAAGGGATAGAAGGGTTACAGTTATCTCAGTAGTAGTAAGGTTGCCTCGCCTATCTACAAGTAGATTTCCCATTCCTCCGTTTTTACTATGGTGGAAGTCGAGTGCCTGTCCTGTGATTTTATTTACACTTTATCGATCTTCCCGCCAAGACCCCATGCTTTAGCTTGGGGATGTAGGCGGGCATTACGTTTGAAAATCAAAATAAACTTGACAATCACCTAAAATTGTGGTATAATATCTGTAACTTGCTGGACAACGCTTTCACCCTGCACATACCTTTGTGCAGGAGTTGTCCGCCATTGTGAAAGGTGGCATAAACAAGTCGCAAGTGATACCTTGCTAAAAACATATATCGGTAGCGGCGCGTAATACTTCGGAGCGGAGGTGAAATCCCGCACGTTGCGTTTGCTACCCATTCTTTCAACTTTCTATCCATTTTGGATAGAGGCAGGCGGGGATAGCCAAGATTTTGACTTGATATGCCCGAAGCGATTTTTTCACGCAACGGGGAATCGCCTGCTGGTGGAGACAGCGTAAGACGGTGGACCTTCGGGAAAACCGCTATTGTCTACGAAGCCGAAGCCTCTACCTTTAGGTAGTGGGTGCTATCACCTCGATTGAATCAAGACTGCCCAATGATCTTCGGTCGGAGCAGATAACGTTATGCTATCGTTGAAGGGAATCTCCTCTTCCTGTGTCCATTCACTTTTTCCGATATTTAACCATCTTACTGTTACCGTTTTGGTATCCGCCTTTTCACTTGTACTCAAATTGATATCGACCGAGCCACCATTCGGGAAGTAGACGGCGTATTCTCGTCCAGGATTAGCGATAGTATACGCCCCGTTTTCTGCTCTGTTGGAAAGCAGGTCATTGTGAGGTTCACACGTAAAGATGTCCATTTTGTCCGTGAGGATTCGCATACTCTTGATGTGTGCTTGTGCCGTTTCGTTCAAACCGACACCACTGTCGGGACGGTGAAACCGGGCTGATGCGAATCCGCCGAAGATATTTCGCCAAAACCGTTCCAACCCATCTTGTGTACTACCGAATCGTCCGCCATCGGCACCGTAAATCTTAATATTATTGATGGGACGGATCGGTGAAAGTTCTGCTCGAATTTTCTGAGCGTTATCCCAATGCCGCTGCCGCTTCTGATGGTTGTTCTGTGATATATCACAAAACGAGTAGGTTTCGGGGTGGTCGAACGTCGCTTTATGCTTCTCATCGGATAAATCCCACGGATCCCACATCTCCGTAGTTTCAACAGTCCATCCAGCTGCCGCTGCTTGTTTCTGGATATACGTTGCCCAGTACTCACCCCATGCAGGCGTGACGGCAGTCTCGTTGTCCATACAATAGAGCACATGCCCGTACTGAAGCGTCTCGGAGAGAAGCTTATCCACAAATTTTTCCTGATATTTCAAGACGATCTGCTGATTGCGCTCCTTTGGAACAGACCAGAAAAAATTGTTCTCCGTTGCAACCGGATGGCTTTTAACAACGGTGGGTAACCCTGTCTCTTCTATAGTGTAATTGCTGTTATTTTTTGGATTGAAAGGATTCGCATCCCAAGGCTCGCGGTAATAGTTGAACGTCGCCCACACCTCAATCTGGACGATAATATCTAACTCGTGGGTCAATGTGATGAAGTTCCGAAAACGCTCCCAAAATCCGTCGTTCCACTGATTTAAGTCGTATAGGTCCCCGACCTTTTTGAAGGGCGGCACATCGCCTTCATCGACCCAACTCATCGTAGACCGCACATAGTTACCACCCACTGACTTCAATAGTTCGAGATGCGCTTTGAGAGTCGGAATCTGAAATAGATTGTCCTCGACTGAACCGCCGATGAGCAGAGTCGGCTCACCTTTATACTGCCAGTAACGCGGGTTTGCTGGGTAAATCTGGATATTTTCTTTTTTCATTTCTGTATCTTCTTCGGTATTAGTTTCCTGTGCTGCTGAGCAAAGGGTTACAAATATGAGCATAACCAACACAAATCTGCTGATTTGAGTCAATTTAGGTGGATGTTTGAACATGACAGTTCCTGCAATAGATCGAAATCGTATTAGAGATAAGCGTCCCTGTTAATCAAGGGTATATATTGTATCGTACGATTTAGCGGAATGCAATCAGAGCGTTCATCAACGACAGAAGTTTAATAAAATATTTGGGTAATTCTATAATCCTGAAAATCTTAGTTCAGACAATTAATGCCTACATTACCCGATTAAATTGTTAATCTTCATACGAGGTGCAGGTCCTTGAAGGAATGTTAGTTCTCGGTGTGGAGTGCGTCGACAGGTGAAAGCCGCGCCGCCCGCATCGCTGGATAGACACCGAACCCCACACCCATGACAATTGAGAAAATAACAGAAGTCAATATCCACGGAACAGAGAGGACGACGGGCCACACCTCCACAACTGGTACAATCCGCACCGCGAGCCATGCCATCCCGTGCGCCGCACCCCAACCGCCCGCAATGCCGAGCACCCCACCGCAGAAACAGAGACAGATCGATTCCGTCAAAAACTGATAGAAGATGTCAATCCGTTGCGCACCTACCGACTTTCGTAAACCTATCTCCCGCGTCTTTTCACCGACAGAGACGAGACAGATATTCATGATGCCAACACCACTGACGAATAGCGAGAAACCCGCAATGCTGCCCAAGGTGATTTTTATCACTTTCTGAATGTGGAAAAGTCGGTGAGCCGTCAGTTTCGCTATCCAAACGCCGATAAACTCATCTTTCCCTCGGTGTCTTTTACGCAGCGTGTTTTTAACAGAATCAATAATACTGTCGATCTCTGCACCTTTTCTAAAAAAGACGAGCAAGTAGTCAACGTAACGAAAGCCTTTCACCCGTTGTTGATAGGTTGTCAATGGCACAGAAATAGCATCATCCAAAGAATACGTGTCGCTGAGGCTCATGCCTTTTGTCGCCATCACCCCGATAACCCGCAACCTAATCTGCGATTGCCGCCAATGATATCGAAGCTTCACCTCTTGTCCGATGGGCGATGTTTCCCCAAAAAGCTCACTAGCGGTGTTAGCACCGAGGACACAGACCTGCGCTGCGGTCTCTATATCGTTTCTGGTGAGAAATCTGCCGACTTGTAACTCCCAACCCATACCGAGAGCGTAGTCTGCTGTGATACCTTCTAAACGCGTTTTCGCTTGATTCCCGTTTCGGCTGCTAACAAAGGTGTTGAAGTCTTCTACTTTAGGCAAGACATATAGCACATCGGGGCATTCTGCCTCAATCGCAGAAGCGTCCTTAAGGGTATACCGTTCTGTAGTGCGCCGGACGAGCCGCTGCCCTTTCCAAATAGAAGTCCGTGTCCAGAATGCGATTTGGTTGGCACCCCCCATCATTTCCAGGTTTTGAGCGATGATAAGTTTCGCACCATCGCCGATAGCGATCATGCAGAGCACACCCGCAATCCCGATGGAAATACCGAGAATGGACAATCCTGCACGGAGCCTATTTTGCGCGAGGGGCTTCACACCCACCATGATAGCATCACGAAGGTTCATCATAGTAAAATATACAATTACTTAAACATTGGGGATAGGCGAGGATACAATCCTCGCCAGCGGTGGTGAGGGTATTCCCTCATTCATTGAACAACTGTCCACATACTTTCAGGTTTTACTATAATCACTTGAATTATTGTTGCCCTACTTCTGTCCCAGAACCTTCAGAAACTCTTCATCATCCTTTACATCCGAAAATTCAGCGGTCTCAAGGAAAGTCGGGTAGTACGTATCCTGATTATAGGGATTTACCACATAGTAGTCCTGAGCGACCTTTAAATGATGTAAAGTCTTTTCTCGATCCTTCTCAGAAGCCCAGATGCTTGCGGCAAGTTGGAAGTGACCATAATGGTTGTTATCTTCCAAATCAATGGCAACTTGTAGGAAACGTTTCGCCTCGCTATACTTCTTTGACCACACCAGACAACAACCGACATCGTGAGCGAACCACATAAGGTCGTCGAGATTTACAGGTTGACCCGCATCCCGTTTTTTCAACTCGCCCTCCAGATACGCACTCATTTCCGTAAAGATTTGATCGAAACGTCCCCAATCTCCTCGTTTCCCGTACATCAGAAGTCGATTTTCTTTCGCAGTCAACCAGAATTGAAAATAATGCTCTGAACCGGGTGCGTTGTTAGCGCGTTCCAACTTTTCTATTTCAAGGAGTGCTTCATCGAACCTATCATTGTCTCGTAAGACATCTGCTCCGGTTTGCAGGAACCCGCAACGACTGTAGTAACTCACTCCAGAGTTCTCTAAGCGTTCAGAGGCTTCATTATAAAGTTGAATCCAGTCATCAATACGATCTTCCGTCGCCCAACATCCAGCCACGCTCAGATTGGAAGCAGTCTCTAACACATTTTTATCTGGCAAGTGCTGACACGTCCAACGGTAAAGTCGAGAGTGTTCTTCAATAGCCTCTCGATTTCTCCCAAGAAAAGCGAGACTATCGACTAACCCGTCATGCGACCAGAAACGCTCCGTATCATCTGGCGCGTCATCCATATACTTACGGAGTAGAGGCACCCGTTTTTCCATTCCGAGTTTGCCCATATACGGGTATATATCATCAACAGCAAGATGCACCAGTTCAGGCGTGATTTCACCCGTAAGCGCATCTTCAATCTCGTTGGATGCCTCCTTAAGAATATCCGTTCTTGATGTAGGGTTAGATTTTACTTGTTCCATGAATGCATTGAACTTGCTGCGAAGTTGCTCTAATTGATTCATAATATTCTCCTTCAGATTATCTGATAATTGTAAATGACCAAAGAATTCTTGAGCCAAGGGTTCTTGATCTGTTTGCAGACGCTTTCGCGCGCGTTGGAGTCGGCTCGTAATTGTATTCACCGACACCCCCATGAATTTGCCGATCTCTTTCGTTGACATTTCGTCGAAATAAAAGAGTGTTACAACAGCGCGTTCATTCTCCGGCAATTTCTCCAAAAGTTTTTTCACAAGTTCATGGTAACGCTCGGTTTTCTCTGTCACCCGCTGTTCCGATATATGATGTGTATAAGAGGATTCTTCGATTTCTTCAACAGGTGTGTCCTCGATCGATTGCATCACAGACTTTTGGCTTCGCATCCAATCAATGCAAAGCCGATTTGCGATGACGTGGAGCCACCCAGCAAATTGATCGGGATTTTTGAGTGTCGGAAGTTTTTGGTATGCCCTAAGGAAGGTGTCTTGCATAATCTCTTCCGCATAGTGAAAATCTTGGATCTTCCGCCATGCCAGCGCATGAACGCTCTTTTGGTACTTTTCGACCAAGATACCAAACGCAGCGTCGTCGCCCGACAAAATCTTGCGAATTAGTTGAACATCGTTTTCTCTTTCCACGAAACTTCCTCCTAATGAACAGATTTAATCGTGTTGCATTCGCCAAACGACTTAATCAAATGCCGGGTTTTGTAAAATTGGACAATCGGATACGGTTCGCACGCTCTATTATTATAGTAAAGTCGAAAAATATGTGGACAGTTAGTCAGTGAACAACGACCCCACCGCCGCTGGCGAGGATTGTATCCTCGCCTCTTTAGAGCGTCCAAGTAATTATAGGCTTTACTATAAGGACGAAAGTTTGATCAAAAAACGTGCATCCTGTCAAAAAAAATGAAAGAAACCTGAATTTTTAGGGAAGTTGTTTTGGAGGGACAATTCCGGGCGTAAGATAAACCGCCGATTGCGTAGCGTTTGGAAACATTATAGTAAAATCGGAAAATATGTTGACATTTTGGGAAACAAAACACCCCACCTTCGCTGGCGGGGTTTCTAACCCCGCCTATCTACAATGTCCAAGTAATTATAGATTTTACTATAATACATGCGGACTGCTCTATAATTGGATGAGGATTAAGAAACAAGTTCTTAATCCTCATCAAAGCACTTTTAAAGGTTAAACTTCTACGCTAATTACATATTCAAACTAACATCTAACTTACAGCACCAAAGCTACACTACCGGTATTAGTTTCGGACGGTGCTGGAATGAAATTCCGAGATGCTTCTTTCAACACTTCGGAGCAGCATCTCATCACTTAGACGGAATGCCTCGCGTATTGTGATCGGCAGTTTCTGTTTCGCCTCTATCGAATCAAGCAACCGTTGATTTTGCACGACAACGACAGAGTCAGTATTTTCTCGAAGAGCTTGTACGCCTTGCTTCGCTTGTTCGGCGCGGCGTTGACCTTCAAAGTTGAATGGACATGTCACAACACCTACAGCCAAAGCACCCTGTTCTTGAGCGAGTGATGCAATCAGGGGCGCGGCACCTGCTCCCGTTCCACCACCCATACCGGCTATAACAAAGACGATATCAGCGTCCGCAACGATGGTGTGAAGCGTTTCTCTATCCTCCTCAGCGGCTCTTCTACCTACCTCTGGATTCGCGCCAGAAAACCCTGGCGTGGTGTTAGCACCGATCAGCACCGGTGTCGCTTCATGGTGCTTGTCGAGTGATTGCCGATCCATATTCACAACATAAAATTCAATATCTGTCAAACCGGCTTCAATTATATGTTTGACGGCGTTACCGCCCGCGCCACCGACCCCAATAACCTTGATTCTGGTTCGGAAACCCTTCGATTCTTCCTGTTTGGATAACATAGTTCTCCCTCTTTCAGGTTCAACACCGAACTTCTTACGGAGGAGTTCACGTGTCTGTCTTAATTTAGTCTTGATTGTGCCTACCGCCAATCCGAGTTCAGTGTGGATCTCTTTGACGCTCCACAATTCCAGATAGTATAAGATCGCAACGCTGCGCACTTTATCTGGAAGATGGCGGACTGCTTCCCTTACATCGTCGTAGAGTTCTGTTTCCCTGAAATGCGCGACCGCATCCCGATCAATACGATCTGTTAGATCGGTATAATCGGAAGGAATTTCATTTCCCGAACGACCGTCAGAAGCATAGTACCTCTTGCAAGCATTGTAAGCAATGCGATGTAGCCACCCACCAAAACTTTCAACGTTCCGTAGTCCGCTGATGTTCTCCCAGACGGACCTCCAGATGTCCATGAGAATTTCTTCAGCGTCGCGGCGTTGTCTCGAATTTGCGGTAATCACTTTCCAAATGCGTCGACTATAACGCGACATCAGTTCTGTAAATGCCAATTCATTACCGGCTTGTGCAAGCCCAATGAGTTCTTCATCTGTCAGATTGGTGTGCGTTGATAGATCGTATCGCATAAACAGTTCCCTATTGATTTTAACCTAAAGAGTGGGCTTTTTTAGGAGGCGGTTTAAAAAAAGTAAAAATCACCTGATTTTTCACTGCACTTCTTATAGTGGCTTAGACCTCCGAACGCAGGAAAACGAGGAAAGCACCTGAAAGAAACACACCGAGCAGTAAAACGAGTAACAGCATATCCACTATAGCCGGGTTGAGCGTATCTTGGAAAGTTACCCTATCCTCAAATATCGGGATAGCCTCTGGTAAGACGGGCTTTTTCGACATGCCCTTGGAGATCCCGATGAAGTGAAGACTTTCTGGGTCCGCTCTATCCATTTCAACGATGAAGTTTCGGAACTGTTGGATATGAAGGTGGCAGTGTTCTAAGAATTGCAAATGGCGATTAAAGCCTGTGCCTGCCATGGATTCAAGCGCGTATTGGACAATCGCCGCAGGAGAGCATCGGGTTATCTGTCTCGCGTGCAGGACTTGAGCACTTTGTGCCGCGAGATGCTGGCGGCTGAGCCGCTCCCGAATCTCCATGTCTTTGTTAACGAATTCCTGCTGGATCTCCAATTTTGAAGTGTCTACCCTTTCGGATTCTGCTGTCGCTAATTCCTCGGCTTCCCTTAAAGCTTCCATTTGATTCACGAAATCGCTCCTAATTTGGTCGAAGGCAGTCCCTTTTTCCATCTGAAATTGATGGTGCGTTTGAACAGGGGGCATCCATTTTGTCGAGAGTGTGCCGAGAGTTGATGGTGTAAACACCACGACAGTCACCCAGATGAGCAACAGGACAACGAGACTTAACCGACTTTCTCGGGTCATCGCGGAGACGATAAGCCCAATTGCAACGAAGATACCGGCGTAGCAAGAAGCAATCAGGACGATGAACCCCAATCGTCCCCAGTCTGCTCCGCCGAGCTGCGTCCAACTCTCCGTAGAAATGATGACAAGATTGAATAACACGGCAAGATAGAAGGCGATGAGGACTGTGATGAGGGAGCCAAGAAATTTACCCACTAACAGAGCGGGGCGCGAAATCGAATTCGCGAGACACAACCGCAGCGTCCCGCGTTCTCGCTCCCCTGAGAGCGCGTCAAAGGTAAAGAGGAGGGGAATGAAAGAGAGCAGATAGGTGGTGATAAAGACCCAATCAATTACCGTGGCAGTGGGACGAAGATTGCTGATCGCCTCCATATTCAGACGTGGAACGCCCATCGCCCAAATATAACTAAATCCGTATAGCCTCCAGAAACCACCACTCACGGTTTCGCTTGGCAAAAACGCGTCCCTGCCATCGGCGATGAAGGCGAGGGATGAGGGACGTTTGTAAAGTTTACCAGGTCCCTTTTGCAGCAGCGCATACAACTGCGTTCTGGACTTCAACTCGGTCTGAGATGCGTTAACCTTCTCGGAATACTTCCGAACCCGTTCCGGATGGGTCTGAAGATGCACAATGGCGTTGGTTGCCATTAATGCTACGAGGATGAACGTGGTTAAGCCAAAGCGGAGACTCGTGAGATGGTCTAAAAGCTCACGTGTGACAATATGCCAAATCATTTCTTTAATGTTCCTTGCGGTTCGATCAGAGCAGCTGTGGAAGGAACGATTTCCCTCGTATATCCAGCCCGCCCGCTGGTTGGGCTTACATGCCTTGGTCCCACCGGTTGAACCTAACCTCCAAGCTGACTGAAAACCGATAACTGAAGCCCGACAACCCTTCTACACTTCAACTTTAACAAAAATCAAAAATGTCGCCATGAATAGAACGATGTTGATGCATAACAGCAAAAACAGCCCAGGCAGGGCGCGCTGGGCGTTGATACCGACAGCTGCACGCTCAAAACGAAAGCGAGGCAGGATCGACCAGTCTATATCCCCTTGATTCGGCGCAAACCACTGTAGGCTCGCAAACGCATCTCTCTCATGAAAGGTGTCAATGAGGGTGCGCCGGTATGCCTGCGCGATTTGGATATAATCCACCATACCGTCTAAATCGGTGCCTGTCCACGCGGCGGTAGCAAATGTGTAGAGACTCGCAGGACTAAGCTTCATGAGACGTTCATCCCACTGTGCTTGCCGGACGGATGTCTGCGCCACCAACTGCTGACCAACGAAGCCAACCTTTTCGGCATTCCGGATTTGCAGGGGCGCAGCGAATGCATAATAACGGCGGAAGTATAGTGCCAAGGGGTCTGCTGCGTTTTTCAATTCAAGGTTAACCCGAGGGAAGTCCCCGAGGAAAAAATATCCCATTCCACTAAAGAACGTTGAAAACCCTTCGGTATCTGAAAAAATCGGGGGTTCTCCCTTAAGCGGACTACTCGCCAAGAACCGATCCCGTTCTCGATCTGCTTCTTCCCGAATCTGCGCTATCTGCTGGGCGGCGGATCTTTTTTCTCCACGCGTGTCGCCCACCGGATTCAAGGCAAATCGGCTCCAGTTTGGATAGACAAGCACCAAGACTACCCATAAGAACATGCAGAGCATCAGGGATGTAGAGGCACGGCGGGTTGTTGTGGAAACGAGCAGACCGATCAGGTAGAAAACCGACAGGTAGACGATTGTCGTCAAAAGGAGGCCGCCAACTCGCAGAAAATCCTCTGTGCTGAATTGCAGGGAACGCGCGAAGGAACACTGAATCAGTGTGAGCAGTAAACTCATCAACACGGGGAGTAGCAGGCAAACCATCGCCGCAATGTATTTGGCAAGCAGCACACTCCCTCGCCTGACAGGGTGCGAGAGCACTAAACGCAAAGTGCCGGTTTCCCAATCTCCCGCAATCGCGTCATAAGCGAAAAGCAGGGACAGTAGACTCAACACAACTTGAAAGATAAAGACAAGATCTATCTGTGAAAAGAGATACAGATATGGGTTATTTATACCGAGGGGTGCCCCGGGGCTTGAGAGGGACGGTACGCTGCCAAACGCCCACTGTTCTTCCTCTGGTCTGACATCAATTATGGGGTTTGTGAGAGCTGGCACGCTGTCAAACGCTATGTCAAGCTCACTACCGAAACGCGTTTCTAAGCCCGCGCTAAAGAGGCTCAGGGGGTTAGGAGGACGCTGAACCTTTAACCTTAAGATCGAATAGGCGGAGGTCGACGCGACGTTCTCACGATTCACCGCTTCTTTCTGGCTATAGTCGGCGAGACGTTCCTCGTGCGCACCGATCAAGACAAACGTATTGGCAACGACAAGCAGGAGCGTAATGACGACCGCCGCAAAAAAACGCGCGCTCATCAGATGAATCAAGAGCTCTTGGCGTATCAATGTCCGTAACAATGTTTCCCCTCATTTCTTGTAGGAGCGAGTTGTGCTCGCGATACGCACCCGCGCCTCGCTGGCGAGGTTTCCTAACCTCGCCAACTCAACGATAAACAGGTCATTGCTGTTTTGGATCGTCGGATGCCGCAAATTGCAAGTGATATAACCGAGCATAAAGCCCGCCTTGAGCCAGCAACTCCTGATGCGTACCGGTTTCCACAATTTTGCCGTTTTCCATGGCAAGAATCACATCAGCATTTAGCACCGTAGACAATCGGTGCGCTATTACAAATGATGTCCGGTCCTTCATCAGCCCCTCTAACGCTTCGGTAACGACTTTTTCTGTTTCTGAATCTAATGCGGACGTAGCTTCATCGAGAAGTAGAATCTTTGGGTTTCGCATCAGTACACGAGCGATAGCAATCCGTTGTTGCTCCCCACCGGAGAGTCTAATGCCCCGCTCCCCAATCTGTGTTGCGTATCCCTCGTCGAACTGCGTGATAAAACTATGGGCATTTGCAGCGGTGGCAGCAGCAATAATATCCGCCTGTTTCACCTGCTCCGGTTCTCGTGCCCCCATTCGGATATTTTCTTCAATCGACCCCGAAAAGAGATACGGAGCTTGAAACACTGTGCCGATCTGCGCGCGTAAGGTTCTCAGATGGAGGGTTGTAATATCGTATTCATCGACGAATATCTGTCCTTGTGTGGGTTCGTAGAAACGCGGGATGAGGTTGAGAAGCGTGCTTTTCCCTGCGCCGCTGGGTCCCACGAGTGCGACAAGTCGACCTGGCTGTATCTGAAAATTGACATCTTGAAGGACTTCTGTGGTTTGATTGTAGGTGAAATGGACAGCTTCAAACCGGATTTTTCCGTGTAAGCTAAAAGCCTCGATGCCATCTTCGGGTTCGGGGGTGTTTTCAGTGAGGAACGTAAAGACCCGTTTCGCTCCTTCACCGGCTCTGAGGAGATTTTGATATTCCTGCTGTGTTCGATGCATCGGAACTGTGAGGAGATTCAAATAACGGTTTGCCATCCACAAGAAGCCGAGGCTGATGCGTCCGTCAAGGACCAATTTCCCGCCGATGAGAAAGAAGAGCGGATTGCCTAACCAAGAGATAAGGGTCCCCAGGGATGTCAGAGCCCCGATAACTTTTTGACGGATTTCTGCGCGTACGAGGGTGTCAAGTGATCGGCGGATAAGCCCCATGTCTTGCATCTCGTGTCCGAGGGCTTTAATTTCTCGTGATCCGGCAATGCCTTCTTGAAGCCGTGAGGAAATACTTTCTCTTTCCTGTAAGACCTGTTTTGAAGCGTTTTGTACAGGCTTTCGGAAAAGAACAGGAAAATAAACCACAGCGAGAGGAAACGGGATACTAAAAAGCCCTAACCAGGGGTTTACCCAGAACAAAACGGATAAAGTAATCACAAATTCAATCCCTGCGACGAGAATCCATCCGCTCGCCAAAATCCCTTCCGATGCAGATGCTGTATCGGAGTTGACATAAGCCATCGTCTGTCCCGTTGTGTGCTTATCATAGAAACGGCAGGGAAGGAAGCGCAAATGCCGGTAGACTTGCAGTTGTATATCCCTACGGGTGTAGCCGGTTACTTTGGCGACAAAATACACAACGCCAGCATTCGTGAAATAGGTGACACTTGCGATTCCCATCCATATACTGACAAGAATAGGAAGAAAATTGGCATCTTTCTCACCAAAAACACGGTCGAAAAGCTGCCCTTCTATCCAGGGATTCACCAGATAGGTCGCTCGGAGCAGAACCGTGAGGAAGAAACACAAAAGGGCTAACCCCCAATATGGTTTGAGATAGCCTAACAAACGGACAGCGATTCTGCCACTTCCCAAATTCTGTTCCATTTTCGACACCTTCAACATCTTGTCTGCTCGAAACGCTACCCATTGCTATTATGGTAGATTTCAGAATTAATTAGACATTAGCACCAGCGAGGTTAGGAATGCAGATCGCATTTGGGCGTGTACGCCGCAAAACCTCGCCAGCGGCAGCGCGCTTTGTGTCTACTAATTTCTATGCCTCACCATATATAAATTATACTATCTATTTCCGAATTCGCCAAGTGAGCGGTGCCAAAAATCATCATTGTCGGTTTCATTGCGTGTTTTCTGCTTTCCGCACCGTAGGACTATAACTGCCTTGGGACTCTAAAACAACTGTGAGACTTACGGTCCGGTGATTTCACAGGTTTTCGTTGCCTTTTAAAAATTCATTGGGGATCTGTGAATTCGGATAGTCCTTATTTTCATCTCGATTCAAAACGGGTTCTGGGATTTCGTCATTCCAATAGTCTGGAATAGTGTTTAGACGTCTAATCCATACGAGAAGCATTGTGCGTCGTCTATCCGTATGGTTTTTTCGCACCGAATGCAGAAGGCGTGCGTCTCGCATCACTAATGAACCTGCTTTCACACAAACATCCACCTGGTCTGGATGGTCACTGAACATCACAGAATATTTTTTCTTAGATTCTGATCCTGGCTGTAAAACATTACCTTGTTTGCTTGCATAAAGAAGTTTATCGTGTAAATCAATGCGCTTGCGATGTGTGCTCGGAATAACCTTTAAACAGCCGTTTTCTGGTGTTGTATCAGTAAGATAATACTTCATAAAGATATCTTGAGGCCAAGGCGCACAGCTAATTGGATCATTCCAAAAGTACCAATCTTGATGCCAATAGAGTGGAGGTGCTCCTGGATCTTTGGTTAGAATAGTGATGTCTCTGGCGACTGTGAAATCACCAAACCCCATTTCTTCTAACGCATTGAGAGTAGGGTGCCATTCTAATAGTTTCTGAACAAGAGTATTGTCTTCGCCTGTAACTTGTAGATGATGCCCATGATATCTGGTGTGGTCTGGTTGCACATAATTAGCGATAAGTCGTTTGGATTCCTCACGAAGTTCCTGCAAAAATTCATCCGTAAGAATGTTGTTTATGACACAAAAGCCATCGCGAATCATTTGTTCTCGTTTTTGTAATGCGATTTCGCGGATCATTGTAATTTCCCCTTTCAAAAGGAGGTGCTTAGGATTTCAAGAGCATCGGCATGATGAGGCAGATATGTCCTTCCTCACCAATCGGTTTAACAATGACAGGATCCAATTCACCCGAGAACTCCAGTACCAGAGATTCCGTTCCAATGTGCATAAGTGCCTCTATCAGTATCCGAGCATCCAAACCGATACGGATACTTCCAGTACTGGATTCCACTGCTAATGTTTCGTACGCTTCATCTGTCTCGGGAGTTTCCGCCGAGACCCGAATCTGTTGCTCATCTATCTCTAAACATATCTTAAAGGTTTTCGGATCTGATACCAACGAAGCCTTACGCGCCGCACGTAAAATAGACTCCTTCAGCACAACTGTACACACATCAGGAGACTCTGGAATGATTTTCTCATACTTCGGATATTCAGCGTCTACCAACTGCGTCGTCAATGTAGCGCGCTCATCGGCGAAAAGAATCTGGTTCGCAACGCGTGAAATCCTTACCTCCGGGGAATCGGCAAAGGTTTGTTCAATTTCCTTGATGGCTTTGAGCGGGACGATAAAGCCATCGTTATCCTCAGACAACCCGAAGGGTTCACAATATGCGACGGCAAGCTGCTTGCCATCGCATCCAACAACTTCGGTCCTGTCCTCAAAGAGGTTAAAATAGAGTCCGTTTAGGAAGGTCCGCCGGGCTTTCTCCGTGGATGCAGCAAATTCAGTTTTGTGAAGGACAGACCGAAGTGTCTTTCCATCAATAGCCAATGCTCCCTCATCAATGGAAGGAAATTGTGGGAATTCTTCATCCGCAAGTTCGATGATTTTGTAAAGGTCATTCCCACAAGTGATTTCAACTCTGCCGTCTGTCGTCGTTGCCATGTCTATCGGTTTCTCAGTGGGCCACCCTTCAACGATATCGCCCAATTTTTCGGCGGAGACAGTGATTGTCCCCTCCTCCCTGACTGTCCCTTCCACCTTCCTTCTGATGCCGATTTCCATGTCTGTCGCCATGCATTCAACCGTGTTCCCCTTCGCACGAATGAGAACATTCGACGGCATAGGTGAGGTATCCTGCTCACTCGCGACCCCCGCAGCATTTGTAGGGGATACAATAGCTCATCTCTTTCAAAAGTTAATTTCATTCCAAAACCTCCACCCAAATGTCTTTGGGAGCGATGTTCCGCTTCAATGGTGATGTCTAACGCTTCTGGCACCATGAATTCATACTTCTTTAACTGTTGCCGCGCACGGCGGAGACGACTTTTAATCGTATTTTCTGATACGCCTAAAAAGTTACTTATTTCTGCGTATGTCATGCCTTCAAGGTAGTGAAGCGTGATGACTGTCCGATTGCCTTCCTTCAACTTCGCAAGCAACTCTTCCACCAAGTCGCGTCGCGCGTCAGCAAAAGTTTTCGCGTGTTCCGTCGCTATATACTGGGAATACGCCTCTGTCTCTACTTCAGAGATGTCAGTGTCTTCCAGCGGTTCGGTTTGTCGCTGGTTCCTTCGGAGCCACGCGATACAGAGGCGATCTGCAATCACATAAAGCCACCCTGGAAACCGCGTCGGATCCTCCAGGGTTTCCAATTTCTGATAGACTTGCAGGAAGGTTTCCTGCGTAATATCTTCGGCGATATGGAAATCCCGAACTTTCCGCCAGGCAAGCGTGTGAACCTGTTTCTGGTACTTTCCCACCAGACGCTCAAAGGCAATTGCGTCACCCGCAAGGATACGTTGAATCAAGGCAATATCATCATTTTTCACCAGACATCTCCAAAAGTCCCATTTTATCATCAAGGGAACTTATTCGATTTCCATGTTTCGTAGATAGGAGGGTTACAAATTGCGAAGAGGCACTCTCTCAATTGACTTCACTATAGTGACGCGAACTAAGAAAAAAAAGGGTGCATAATTCTGCAAAAGAAGCGAAAAAGTCGCTTTTGAAAGGAAATCAATAATACCTTTCATTTTTTACCTACACACATTTTAACCGAGTTCTATTCTTTATTCAACCCAGATTTTACGCCATTCTAATCCTTACGAAGTGCTTCAATAGGAGAAAGCAATGATGCCTTTAGTGCTGGATACAGACCAAACGAGATGCCGATTATCGCCGAAAATGATACCGAAATTAGCACCCACTGCAAGGAGATAACGGCGGGCCATTCGGGAACAATTTTGACGATTTTGACAGCGAGCATCGCCATCCCTTCACCGACGCAAATGCCCAATCCAACACCGACTGCACCGCCGACAGCACACATGATCACTGACTCTATTAGAAACTGCAGCAGAATGTCGAGACGTTTTGCCCCCATGGCTTTCCGAAGTCCTATTTCACGGGTGCGTTCGGTGACAGCGACTAACATCATGTTCATAATCCCGATGCCCCCGACAAGGAGCGAGAACCCGGCGATGCTGCCTAAGGTGATTTTTATGATTCTGCTGATTTTATCCAATTGTGCCATACCGGCGTGCATTTCAAAGATTCTGATGAAGTCGTCTTGATTTCTGTGCCGTTTCCGGATGACAGTTTTGACCTCTTCAACCGCCTTAGGAACATCCTTGACAGTGTGTGCGTAGACCGTAATGTTCGGAATCTGGTCATTGCCGGTGAAGCGGTCTTGGATGGTTGATATGGGAATGAAGGCGAGGTTGTCGAAACCGACACCGAACCGGAGACTTGTGCCTCGTGGTACGAATGTTCCAACAACCCTAAAGCGCTCAGTGAAGCGTCTCCCCTCTTTTTGTCCCCGCCGGTTGTAATAGTCGCTGTCGCGTGCGATTTTAATTTCTTGCCCTAATGGAGATTTCTCACCGAACAAAGCGGTCGCGACCTCATCCCCAAGCACACAAACTTTCGATGCGTTTTTAACGTCTTCATCCGTGATAAAACGTCCCTCTTTAACGTTCCAGTCCATTGCCGTTTTGTAGGTAGCATCTACACCATTCCAGCCTGCACGAACTTCAGATCCGCCTGAAGCTTGGATGAGCACGCCTCCCCAGTTCCAGATTTGCGGTGTGGCTGCCCTGACAGTTGGACATTCCGCCTCGATTGCTAATACATCTTCATATTTCAGGTATTCATTGCTGCGGATACGGACCCAGCGATTGTTTACACGCTTGTACGAACTCCGGAACACAAAGAACTGATTTGCCCCACCTAACTTTTGTGCGTCTTGCCGGACAATCGCCTTGGCACCATCACCAATCGCTATCATCGCTAATACCGAAGCGACGCCGATGATAATGCCGAGCATCGTCAACAACGAACGCATTTTGTTGCTACGGATCGCAGAAATTCCGACGGATATTGCTTCGACTATACGCATTTCATCCTCCAAATTACAGTGAAATCTGTGTTTACCGATTCCCGATTAGATTTTTTAGGTGTTATATATTAGTAAAAAAGTGTTCTTTCTTCTCGACTATTATAGATACACTTTAAGCGCGAAAAGATTGTCTTAATTTTATAGGACTTACGCACTTCACAGGTGGGTGCGGTTTGTAACCGCACCCATCCAAGAGAGGTAGCGTCTATATTGTCCAAAGACAAGTGTCTCGGCTTAATGTGCGCAAGTCCTGTTGTTAATGACGCGGTTCAGAGACAAAAAGGGTGCATTATTTTTATTCGGTTTCTTCGGATACAGGTTTGTCAGCAGCGTCCGCATCCAAGTATCTGAGTGGACTTTCGATGATGTAATCCCCTGACTCCTCAAGAAATTGCTGCACCAGATAGACATGCCCGGCACCGATAATCAGCAGGATCCGGTCGTCGGCAGATTTGGTGATGCGCGTCAAGTTGACATAAATCTTGATATTCCGATCATACCAAAAGTGGGAAAGCCAATTGGCACCTGGATATTGGTCATCGAGCCCGATACGCGCGACCCATCGCAGATAGTACTGATGGTCTTTACGTATACCTTCAGGTTCGTTATTCTGTATGTACATGTCAACGATTGATACGTATCTCTCAGGTTCAATCCAAATCGCGCCCTTTTCATCTTGAGTCGCTTTCCCCTCAGGCATAGATGGAGAAGGAAGGAGGTGCTCCTGATTGTGTGCCTTTGCGAACCCATGGTAGTCTAACAAAGTAAGATCAAATTCATCAATAGGAATGAAGGGATCATTTTTTCGGTAATCTAATCGGTAATCAACGCAGTAGAGCTTAGGATGTCCCATCTGTTTTGCTAACCGAAATCCAATCTGGTCCATTTCCGATCGATCGAGTTCATACGTCCCTTTGAGATACCCTTGATATTTTGTTTCACATTCAGCGTCATATATTTCATCTATCTCAAGGGCGATCTTGGTAGGTTTAAATGCTTTGAGTTGTTCAACTAACTGTTCGATCTCACGTTGGCGTTGGGGGGCGCGGACATCATCCATTTTGATATTGAATGCATCCAATGTATTATTCGCCAAGTGCGTACTGCCGAGAATCATAATCGTGGGTTTTTTTGCCATCTGCTTAACATCTCCTTTGGATGAATCTGTCTGATTATCGCTTGTGGCTGTGCCGACTGCAAATAATACAGCTGCGAATAACATCATCAAATAGAACTTGCATTTTACTAAAGATTTCATCAAAATTTCTCCTGTTTTCTGTAATGTGGTTGATTCTGTTCTGAGGATATGCTGATAAACCCGAGCTTTGTGTTGATGGACACGCTCAAGAAATTTATCTTCTATCATATTGCATCTTCGCGCATTGTGAGGTTATCGTCACTACAAACGAGTTCCAAAATAGTTGCACTTTTTCCAACTTAAACAACCTAAGTTTAGAAAGAATATTTTTATAATTCACCTAATACTTAAATTCACGGACGCTTGAGGTCCCCTTCCGAGTAAGGGTCGGGGACCTCAAGATGAAAGTTCGTCCTCGTGTATGAATCTGAGGCGTTGATTGAAGGCACTAAAACGACCGGAGAACTTTTGCGGCGAATCTCTGTTTGAATTCCTGGGCGTTTGGGTCCCCAACGATCATGAAAAAGTCTGTGCCAGCGTAACCACTTCTGCGAAGTGCGAAGTAGACGTTTCTGTGTGATCCCTGCCATATAAGCCGACTGCCGAGACTCAGGGCAGGTGTGAAGTCGTATGAGACAGTCAGTATGTTTTGATGCGTGATCTCAAAGTGGCGTTGGATTCGCGTGATGAGTGCTGCAGTGAAACCGTATACGCGGAATTTCAGCTGTGCACTGATGCTCTGAAGCGTTTCGCCCGCACTTTGTCCGCCAGAGTAGAAAAGGGCCACCGTGTTGAATTGGTTGGTGGCATTTGCGAAGGCACCATAGGTGTCAATTTAGTGAGAAATATGTGTATTTTTAGTGTATGAAAAAAGCGTTGCAAAGAGGAAACACCTCCCGCATAATGTAGAAAGAACGATCCAAGTTGATTCTACAAAAGAGGTGTTTCCAATGTCCATTTTACAACAAGTTCGCAATAATATGCAAAGGATTCTTAGAAGTATTGCTGATGAAGCAGCCGTGGCGAGCGGAATGCTCCGCAGAAGGCGTAAACTCACCGGTAGTGCGCTTACCGAAATTCTGGTCTTCGGATGGTTAGAAAACCCAGAGGCGAGCTATCATCAACTTGCCGAGACCGCCAGCACCCTCGGCCTCAATGTCTCCCGCCAAGCCATTGCGCAGCGGCTCACGCCTGAGACTGCCGAAATGCTGAAAACGACCCTTGATGCTGCCATCGCAGATGTCATTGAGATTGCCGCTGAACCCCAAGTGCTGCCTTTACTTGAGCACTTCACGGGTGTTTTCGTTCAAGACAGCACGTGGCTATCGCTCCCTGATGAACTCAACGCTACCTGGCAGGGACCCCGGAAAAAGAATCATCCTCAGAAATCTGCCTTGAAACTCCACCTGCGGTTCGATATTTTGACCGGTGGCTTTGAACACTTTCAACTCACCGATGGCATCACCGCTGATAGCACGGCAGAAAAGCAGTTTGACCCCCTCCCGCCGGGCAGCTTGCGCCTCGCAGACCTCGGTTATTTTTCGCTTGATGAACTTGAAAAACTTACTGAAAACGGCGTCTATTGGATAACACGTTTGAAAGCCGGCTGCCACCTCTTTGACGCAACCGGAGAACCGTTGTCTTTGGAAAACCTCCTCAACGCAGACCTCGAAAACACCGTGATCCGCAAACCTATCCGTGTCGGGAAAACAAAGCAACTCAACGCATATCTCATCGCAGAGAGACTCACTGAAGCAGAAACAAATAAACGACGGCGATATATCAGATACCGAGCCAAACGAAAAAATGAAAATCCTTCAAAAATACGACTGCGCCTTGCAGGATGGAACCTCTACATCACCAACATCGAAGAACACCGCCTCACCCCGGAGCAGATATGCGCCATCGTCGGCATCCGCTGGCAAGTTGAGTTGATGTTTAAATGCTTCAAAAGTATCGGGAAACTCCAGGTCTCCCGAAGTCAAAAGCCGTATCGTATCTTGTCTGAAATCTATGCCAAACTCATTGCCGCAGTCATCCGACACGCTGTGATGTTGATTGCTGGCTGGCGATGTATACGTCATAGTCTTATGAAGACCGCTGAACTCATTACAGGCTATGCCCGAACACTGACGATGAGTTTTCATAAATCAACAAAGGCAGTCATTGAAACCCTGAAAGACATAAAACGCGCATTTCAAAACGCAGACGCTCTGGAGAAAAGCAGTGGAAAAAATACGACCCTTAGACGACTTCAAAACGCAGCGAAAAATCACTAAATTGACACCTATGGTGGCATTTGCGAAGGCACCGATGGTGAAGATGCTATCGGTGAATTCTCCAAACCTTCCACCCTCCCAACTGGAGACAAGCGCGTGGTCGTTGCGCGTGAGGAGTGTTGCATCGAGGTAGAGCGAGCGTCGGAAGACGTTGTCTGCTGTCGGGGACGTTTCTCGACCATAGGTGTTAGAAATTTCTGTTTTTGCGTTAAGTTGGATACCGCGAACATATCCGTCCCGCCATTCGTTTAGAAACCGGCCACCGAGGCCCACCCCGCGGTATCCTGTGAAAGGGTGGTAACCGAGGGGATTGACGAAATTAGGCGATACAAAGAAACTCTGAAGATAGGTTTGGACAATTCGCCCCTTATAACTCAGTTCGACGCGTCCTGTGTTTTCGGATGTTTCGCCTGTCCAGCTTTGCGCAAAGTAGGATTTCGCCGACACCCTGTTGTATCGCATATCACCCGAAAGATAGCCGATAGTGTTCGTCTCTCCGTCTTTGGTGTGGTGTGTCAGGACTGCGGCATTCGCATTGGCTGTCTCTGTGAAGGTACGTGAGACGCGGAAAATGCCGTTTTGGTTGTTTTTGTGATAGGTGCCGAGGACCCCGATGCTGGTGTTTTTCTCTACCTTGCCGAAGAGGTTAAGCCCGGCATCCATATCGGCGACGCGCCGAGAGTAGAAGAATCTGTCAAATCGGTATAGATTTCCGCCTTCGGAGAAGAAGGGACGTCGGTCCTCAACGTAGCGTTCCCCATAAGAGAAATCGATGCTTTCCACGGCTTGTTCGATGTTATCAAAATCGGGATTCACAGTCCCGATGAGCCGCAGTTGTGGTGTGACTTCATACCGGATATCTCCGCCGATGCGTGCGGTGTATTCGTTCGCATCTGTCCCCATTTCGCTGACACCCCCGATTATATACGGGAGCACCTTCAGATCGCGCTTTCGGGGTGGCGGGAAGACATCCATCCAATATCCATCGTTTTCCCGAAATTCGTGAACCCCTAAATTAGACCACCAGGATTTTTCGCCCGTCCGCTGCTGGAAGCGATCCAGGTTGATACCCATTCCAATGGGTTGGGTTGTTTCGGGGTAATCGATCATCTGCCACGGGATTTCCATCTCCACGATCCAGCCATCTTCGACAATCTGCGCAGCGGCCTTCCATAATCCGATCCATTCGCTTTTCTCGGCACGTCCCGTAGCGATATGCGCATATTTCGTGCCGAGTGGATTTACGATGAAGAAATTTCTGTCGGACTTCTGGTGTGTGTGGAACGGATCAATGCTAAAGGTGACCTGATCTTCTCCTTGAAAACGGGTCTGATCCTTAGTTTGGCGTGCGACAATTTTATCGGGGGCATCATCGTAGAGGTGAAGCGCGACATAGATGGCACTGTCTGTATAAGCCAGGCGACCTGTAGATTGATTCTTCGCCGGTTCTTCAGTGCGTTCGTCTATAAAAGTATTGGCTTTTGGTACCCCCTCCCAACAAGGATCGTCAAGTGTCCCGTCGATGACAGGGGGCTGTGAAATTTTATGTGCGCGGAGCTTTTTATTCACTGTCTGTGTGCTTTCCGCGGCATAAGTATTTATACTAAAAATAAACGTCAAAACAATCGCGACATATAGAAGTTTTTTCATTACTCTTCGGGCTAAAGCCTCTCTACCTTTAGGTAGGGATCCCCAGCCCGCCTCCATTTTTTGACATACGGTTGATTGGGTTATATCCTTCGCATCTTCCCGACTTCCGAGTAGATAAAAGATGCGCTGATAAACCGAAGCTTCGTGTTGATGGACACGCTCAAGAAATTAATCTCCTGTCATATTGCCTCTTCGCTCTTTTGGCGCAGCTTGCAAGCCAAAACTTGCTGTTAAAAAGTGAGGTTATCGTTACTACAAATGAGTTCCAAAATCGTTGCACTTTTTCCTATCGTTGAAGGGAAGGGGTTTGGCGGTTGATTGAGTTGGTAAAATGTTATTGACAGAACTCACGCAAACAGGCGATAAAGGGTTTCCTTACTACAAACACAATCTCTTGAAAATAGCCGTGTTTCTCAAAACAAGCGCGGTTCGTAGTCACGCAATTCATTGCGCATTGCGTAAGTCCTATTAGACAACAAAAAAGGGAACCGGTAAAAACAGTTCCCTTTTGACATTTATTGAACTTCGGAATCTACGCTGACAGTCCCGCGACTGCAGCATCCTCACTGTCGAAATGTTCAAACAGGTTAAGCACCCGACTCAGAACAATCAGATTTCTGATGTGTTTCCCCAGATTGATAACACCCATCCGACCTTGTTTTTGCGATGCGGCGGCATGTGCCTCTATCAAGGTTCCGAGTCCTAAACTATCGATCTTATTGACCTGCTCGAAATTGATGAGGATGCGCGGGGTATCGGACGTCTCTATTTGTGGCAAGATAACTCCCCGTAATTCTAATACGGAGTGTCCGGTTATTTTTCCATTGGGTTCCAAAATCGAGATGCCATTTTGCTGGCGAATTTGCGTTGTCATTTTTTTCTCCTTTAGTTTGAAAGTTTCATTGGACTTACCAATAACAAATTATCTGAAATTTTACATCCGTCAAGAAATTTATCTTCTGTCATATTGCATCCTCGCGCATTTTGAGGTTGTCGTTACTACAAACGAGTTCCAAAATCGTTGCACTTTTTTCCATCAAAGCGGAAAGACTTGGGGTAGGAGTCGTGGATACAGTTTTGGGAATTGCTCGGGTTGGGAAAGTGTTATTGAATTTCTATGTTTAAGCGTACCATGATGCCTGTGCGTTCCACATTTCGGCGTATAACCCGTCCATCGCCAGCAGCTCTTCGTGTGTGCCGTCTTCAACGAGTTGTCCTTCATCTAAAACGAGGATTCTGTCACAGAGGCGAGCAACTCCGAGCCGATGGGAGATGACAAGGGTGGTACGCGATGCGTCTTTGGTGAGGAGTTCCCGGATCATTTCAACCTCGGCGACTGGATCGATGGCGGCAGTGGGTTCATCAAACACGACGAATTGACTCTGTCGGAAAAGTCCACGCGCTACGGCGAGGCGCAGCCATTCGCCGCCGGACACATCGCGTCCGCCAAATTCATGTCCGAGCCAAGTATCGAGTTCTTGTGCGAAAGTGGAACCTGCTCTGTCGAGCGTGTGCCGTAGATGGTTGTCGTCCTGCATGCGATTCAGGTCAGCAAAGCCGACGTTGTCTCTGACAGGCAGTAGGAATTTAGTGAAGTCCTGAAAGACAGCACTTGTTGTGGGTTTTTCAGAAGTCGTAGCACCTTGTGAAAACGTGAGTGTTCCGCTATCTGGAGCGTATAAACCGAGTAATATATTCGCCAGTGTCGTCTTCCCAGCACCATTTTTCCCGACGAGTGCAACGATTTCACCAGGTGCGATTTTTGCGGTAATTTCTTTGAGGGTCTGCGTAACTGCGCTCGGGTATTGGAACGAAAGATTACTCATGGCAACTGTCGTCTCTCTTGCTTCTGCGGGTGAGGGAGCATCCTGATGTTTTTCTGTCGTATGAGAAACGCCGCTCTCTTGGGTGGATTGCGTTGTGAATAGCGTCGCAAGGTCACGTAAGACGCCACTCTGTTCGGCGAGATTTCCCATAGAGCGCGCCATATATGAGAGAAATCCCTGTAATCCAGCGGCGGCGGTAATTAAACCCATAAAGATACCGGCGATCTTTTCAGGGTCGCCGCTACGTGCGGTTTGGGCAGCGATGAAAACGATCACACAATATCCGAAGATAGAACTGAGGTTGGCGAGTGCGTTCCAAGCGGTTTTCCTGTTGAGTGATCCTATTTCCACCCCAGCGAGTTGATGATACGCGTCTTCCCATTTTGAAAGCAACCAACGTTGTAGTGTAAAGAGACGGACCTCTGGACTGTTGACCCGTTCATAGAGTCGAGCCGCCCACGCTGTCTGCGTTCGGTTAGGACGTGCCGCCGCTCGGTCCCGTTCAAGTTCAAGCCTTGCAACAGGTTTCCTTGTGAAGAGAATAATCGAAGAACTGACGAGCAAAGCGAGCATACACCATATATTACTACTTATAATGAAGACTGCGCCGAGCAGTCCACACACACCCGCGATACTATGGATATTGGCCAGAACACTCTGAAACCAGCTGACAACGCGATCGCTGAAACCTTGCGTTGCCCGACTCAGATTATCGTGAAAGTCAGCATCCAAAAAACGGAGCAGTGGTGTTTGTCCAGCTTGACGCAGAAGGTCTTCCTGGAAATGGAGCACAGCTTTATTGGAGAACCACATCTGCGTTACACCGTTGAAAACATCGGTTAATATCTCCAAGGTCATTAGCACGAGATAAAGCCCCATCCATAAAAAGAGTCCTTCGGCGTTTATTAACGCGTTTGTAAATCCGGCGATGATAATCGGCGAAAAACCGCGATGTCCGGCGTTTATTAAACGGAGCAGAAGGGTGACACAGAGGGGAAGCGGGGCAATCCGTATAAATTGCCAAATTAAGCGAAGAACTGTGCGTCTCGGTAATGTGTTTGTGTTTCTCATTGGTACCACTCACTTTGTGCCGCGAACATTTCGGCGTATTTTCCATTTTGCTGTAGGAGTTCAGTGGGATCTCCGATTTCTACAATGCGTCCATTGTCCAAAACAACAACGCGATCGGCAAGTCGTGTGGGTCCGAGTCGATGGGCAATGAGCAGTGCAGTTTTACCATCTACCAATTCAACGAACTGCTGAAAAATCTCCAACTCAGCGAGCGGATCAAGAGCTGCCGTGGGTTCGTCAAAAATAACAAACTCACCCCCTTCTTTTATCAGACTACGAGCAATAGCAACGCGTTGCCATTCGCCACCGGAGAAATCTACGCCTCCGAATTCGGGACCTAAAAACGTATTTAGCGGGAACCTTTCTGATGGCAATCCGACTTGGGTTAAGATCTCTGCAACATGGACATCGGCGGCATCAACACTATCCAAAACCAGATTCTCGCGTAGGGTGGTCGGATAGCGTGCCGGATGCTGAAACACTACGGTGCAAGCACGCCGGAGGTCTTCGGATGAGATTGTGGCGGTATCGATACCGTCTATTGTAACACGTCCTGCTGTTGGAGAACGCAAGCCTGCTAAGATGTGCGCCAAAGTCGTTTTCCCTGCGCCGTTTTCACCGACTATAGCGAGAATTTCGCCCGGACGAATGTGAACGTTAACATCGGAGAGTGCGTCTGTATCTGCCCCCGGATAACGATACGCGACGCCATGCAAACGGATACCCTCACGTATCGGGTGTGGATAAGGTGTCCGCGTTTCGGAAGCGTCTTCGTCTTGTTTTTTTCCTAACAGACGGCGAAGGTCTTCTCCGTAGCCAGCGTGTTGGACAAAGCCGATGACCATATACTGCATGGAGTTCATACCCGCAGTGATATTCCAGAGTGCCTCTAACACCAAAGCGGCGAGTCCGGCTTCGGTCCTTCCCTGTGAAAGCGATGTAACGAGCAGTGCCCCAGCGATGATGACTACGAAAATAAACACCTGGAAAATACCTTGGTAGGCATTTTGAAATGAGATATGCAAGCGTTCCCGAAGATATTGGGCGAAGATCGTCCGCCAGCGTTGGAGAAGGGTTTCGCCGATGGACCATAAACGGATTTCGGCGGCACTACGTCGCTCTGTTAGAAGTTGGACGTAGTAATCTGTAAGTCGTTTGTTACGTGTATTTTCCACCTCAAAGTGACGCACTCGTGTCCCCATCTGAATTTCAAAAACCCGCACTAATATTGAACCGCCGATGATGATCAGGGGAATCCAAATTGAAATCAGCCATAAAACAACGGCACTGGTGAATAAGAGAGGGATGTATTCAATAAGATTCAGGCCATTTTGCATCAATTGGACAACGCTCGAATCCCCTCCAGCAACGACGCGATTGATGACGTCATGCGATTCCTCATCATCAAATGCTTCCAGTGGCAGTTTGCCTGTCTTTTGCAAGGCGGCACGTTGCAAAGCAAAACCGGCTCTAATGCGGAGCTTTTCGCGCAAAAGTGGGAGAAGTGTTGAAATCGCTTGTTCGACGAAAAAGAGGAAACAGAGCGCGACCAGCCATGGAACCGCACTGCTCATAAGATCTGCATCGACGAGGGTGTTAACGGTTTCTCGGAGCACGAGCAGATGGGCTGCGCCAGCACCTGCATTGATGAGTACAAGGGTTATCCACGCAGTGGCGATAAAAGGCGATGCTTTCAACACCTGCGCGAACAGCCAGAGTAGGTCCCGAAATGATGGACGGGTTAATTTTACTTTGTCCCACATGGTTCTTTGTTCACCTCATGTAAAATTAAAATTCTCGCGTGGACGTGAGTCATTCCCAATAACTGCTTAGTGAGCAACGCTTTGAGCAGTTGTTGCGACGATAATAATCATGATTGACGACAGGGAAGGGGTCTTAGCTTTCCCCTTCATTGAGTCTTTTCCGCACTTAAGTAGTCTAATGGACTTTCGACAATATAATCCCCGGAATCCTCAAGAAACTGCTGAATGAGGAAAACATGCCCCGCACCGATAATCAACAGAATCCGATCGTCATTAGATTCGGTGATGCGGGTGATATTGACAAAAATCTTGAGATTCCGATCGTACCAAATATGGGCAAGCCAGTTGGCACCCGGATATTGGTCGTCAAGTCCAATACGGGCATCATGTAAATACGCTCGCTGGCTCGCGCGGGTCCTTTCAGGCTGGTTGAGCCGTATGTACATGTCAATCAGCGGTTCATATTCCTCAGATTCAACCCAGACTGTACCATTCTCATCCCGTGTAACTTTTCCCGGAGATCCGGGATGGGATCCGAAGAGGTGCCTCTGATTGTGAGCTTTGGCAAATGTATCGGTGTCTATTAATTCGTGATCAATATGGATAGGCGAGTATTCTGGCCAATGATCAACACAATACACCTGTGAATGTCCGAATTCTTTTGCCAACCTGTATCCAATCTGATCTCCCTCGTACGGTCCGAGTGCGTACGTCCCGTTTAGATAACCTTGATAATTTTTATTTTCAGTGTCGCAACGGCTTGGATCCACCTCAACCGCTATCTTGGTAGGTTTAAATTCTTTGAGTTGTTCAACCAACTGTTCAATCTCGCGTTGGCGTTTGGAGGCAAGGACATCATCCGTTCTTTCATTGATGGCATCCATTCCCGAACTTGTAAAGTGCCAACTGCCAAGAATCATGATTGTCGGTTTCATTTGCGTGTTCCTCCTATCTACACAGGGGCACTGTCGTTTCAAGCTTCTCGTGTCTCAGGGCATTCCTGTTTCACGTAAGTCTGTGCTGTTATGGACTTGGGGCTTGATTAATCGGTTGCTGCTGGATTTAAGTATTGCAGCGGGCTTTCAACGATGTAATCTCCCGAGTCCTCCAAAAACTGCTGAATCAGATAGACATGTCCAGCACCAACAATTAGCAGAATTCGATCATCAGTAGACTCAGTGATTCGCGTCAGGTTCACAAAATTCTTGAGATTATGCGCATACCACCAATGTGCAACCCAATTGGCACCTGGGTATTGGTCTTTGAGTCCAATGCGTGCGGTCCGCAGATAATCTTGGTGGTCGGCGCGCATAGATTCAGGATCGTTAATCCGTATGTACATGTCAAGCAGTGGTTCATACTCTTCACGTTCAACCCAGACCGTGCCATCTACGTCCGCCCGAACTTTCACCCCGCTTGAGGAAATGCTCCATAAGAGATGCTCCTGATTGTGCATCTCCGCAAACGTGGCATAGTCCATCAAGTGGTCGTCAATTTTATCACGGATCGGCCGGTGTTTTGGCCAGTCAGCAACACAGTAAAGCTTCGGATGTCCCATCTGTTTGGCTAACCGAAAACCGATTTGGTCATGCAGGCTCCGTGTGAGTTCGTATGTGCCCTCCAAGTAGCCTTGATAGCTTGCGTTAATCTCAGCGTCATCCCTTTCGTCTACATAAACGGCTATTTTGGTGGGATTAAACGCTTTAAGTTGCGTCACCAGTTGTTCCATTTCGCGTTGGCGTTTGGGCGCGAGCACATCATCCATTTTTACATTGAATACATTGATTCCGGGATTTGTGAAGAATGAGCTGCCGAGGATCATGATTGTCGCTTTCTTTCGCGTGTCTTCCCTTTTCCATTGTCCCTTCAATTTGTCGCCAAAATCGATGTCTACCGCACCGAAATTGCTTAGATTCCCGAGCAATTCCTCAATGCGTTCTGGCGCAATCTCTCCAACAATGTTGACAAAGGTGACTTCTCCAGACCTTTTAGGAATGATGATAGCGAAAATCCCGTAAACCTTTTCTTCGTCAAACAGGAGGTTGATTTCCACCGTTTCACCATTTTCCTCAATCTTGACGAGGACTTCCCACTCATCCTTTTTGAGCTTTTCCTTGAAATAGTTAACTAATTTCTTTTCATCAATAGTCGCCCTATCGTAGGTGCGGACATAAATGCCGTCTAACATCTGGATCAGTTCAGCGACCTCTGGTTGATTGCTCACCGATTTGGTAACCAGATTGATGAGTTTTGCGGTTAAGTTAACCTCGACTTTTGCCTCAACGGGTTCTGGAAAATCGAAGAGGATAAGTCCTTTTCTATCGGTTTTGTCCGATTTGTCCTGCTGCGCGACTGCTGACTGCATGAGCGCTAACGATAAGGCTAAAAACAGCAGCGTGAACAGCCGTATAAAGTGCCTTTTCAGTTTCATGGGTTCTACTCCTTGTTTTAACGGTCAATTGTTTCGGTTGCTGATTTTGGTGCATGATCCAGTTTTTTAGAGGTAAACCTTACTTTCCACTGTTGGGAAGCAGGAGCGTTTATCCAATTGTGAACCGTTCTGGAGATCGCCTCCTCCGAATTAGATTCCAGCAGTTGTCCAAATAGAGTGCCGAGTTTCTGAAAGTCGATCTCTCCATAGATGTTCACAAAGCCCGAACCTCCATCGTCGGTGAACATAAGGAAGATGCCGTGCACTATGCCAGGTTTTTCCGAATAGAGCAGGCTGAGATCGAATTTATCTCTGATTTTGACGAGATGTTCCCACTGCTCGTTTTCAAGAGTGCTACGATAGTGGTCCACTATCCGGTTGAGGTCTTTCATCTCTTTATCGTAAGCCCGGATAGAGGCACCTTTTAGCATTTCGGCATACTCCGTATATTCCGACAAATCTATCAATTTATCTCCAGCAAGTTTCGGATTGCTTGCAATGCCGAAATTGATAAAGAGGTCCAAGAGGCTTTTGTCCAAGTTAATTTCAACTTTGGGGACAGGGGCATCCGGCAGATTCATTTCTATTTTACCCCGAACTGTCTCTCCTACATTGCTGTCCTGGGCGTGCCCATTGGTGAAGAAACAGCAGACTATTAAAAAGGCTATACCTATTAAAAGGGCTGTAAGGGTGGATCTTCTCATGGGGTTTCTCCTTCTTGCTGTGAGCGTTGATGACGCTCTGTATCCAGAGCGTTCTGCGGTAACCGGTCAAGGCTATCCAGACTCCGATGAATTGTTGATGAAATACTGTTTTTCCGTTGCAAAGCACTACGAGAGGCTTTTTCAATCTGAACAAACGGACGACCTGAAGCCTCATTAATCTGCACATCAGGGAGTTTTTCGCTAACGACGGTGCCTGTTCGCTCCACCGCGTAATTCAACTTACCGAGCGCATAATAGAGATCGCGTGAAGCTTGCTTCACTGTTAGATACTGTTGATACTGATAGGTCCCAAACAAGGCGATTCCGATGAGACACGCCAACGCACCTGCGCGAGCGAGTACCGAAGTCAAATCATCCGAGAACGTAAACAGTTGGAATATCCGATGTAACCATTTCGGACCCTTGTTGGGATGCGCGCGAACGTAAGCCTCAACCGCGTTGAAGATTTCCGGCGGTGGCTCTGGCTTCGGAAGTTCGTGTAATGCGCCACTAATTGCTTGTACGAAGCGAACTTCATCCTGACACGTTGGGCAGGACGCAACATGTGTCGCTATTGTCGCATGCTGGTCTGCCTCCAATTCCTCGGCAAGATATGCCTCTAAATTGTCCTGAACTTCCATGCAAGATGAATCTTGGTGAAGAGGAAAATCGTTCATTCGTCATTTCTCCAATAGGGACGTAGTAGCTCCCGCAACCTTTTGCGGGCACGGAATACAGTAGATTTTACGGTACCTTCGGGTTGCTCTAAAATCTCGGCAATCTCCTTGAAACTCATGCCGTTCAATTCCCGCATAATTATCACCGACCGCATATCTGGTGGCAATTTGCTGATAGCACACTGCACTGACTCCTTGAGTTCTCGCTGAATTACAATCTCATCTGGCGATGGATTCGACCGACCAGAATGTGCGTGCATTAAGGTTTCAAGTTCCGCATCATCTCCTTCTGTCAAAGGCACCTGAAATTTGTTCCGCTTTAGCAGATTGAAACAGAGATTCTGCGCACATTTTAACATCCATGAACGCGCGGTTTTCGGACGCAATTTGGAACGGTGTTCCCACGCCTTGATAAATGTCTCCTGCGTTATATCCTCCGCATCTTCTCGATTTCCGAGTAGATAGAGAGTGTGTTGGTAAACTCGAGCCTTGTGTTCATTAACAAGCTCAAGAAATTTATCTTCTGTCATATTGCAACTCCGCGCATTGTGAGGTTGCCGTTACTACAAACGAGTTTCAAAAAAGTTGCATTTTTTTACGATTTAATATTTTTGGAGGGGTTTAGGTAGGGCTGACTGAATGTGATAGGTGCGGTTTGCAACCGCACCAAACTATTAAGGATGGCACGTTTCTGGTCAGTGAAGGGAAGCAAAATTCGACCTTACTCCCATTGAAACACACTACCCAACAAACGCATCGGTTCATCGCGGAGCCACCTATATATCTGTGGTGCTTCGTCAACACTCACCCGATGTCGGATTAGGGGTGCAATTTTGACAGAACCTTGACGGAGCAATCGACAGAGATTTTCCAGATCGTCACAAGTGAAGTGGCTACACTGCAGGATACTAATCTCCTTATGCTGCCCAACATTAAAGGTGTAATTGACATCGAATCGTCCGGCAACTAAGAGCAATCGTCCGCGAGTTTTGCAGGCGCGGATCATCGGTGTTACCATGTCAGGAACACCAGCAAAATCCATGACAGCATCAAAGGAACCCTCTTGAATTTGAGAATCCCAACCCTCATCACTTGTATTGAGAACCGCCTCTGCTACACCCAGTTGGCGAATCTGTTCCAGCCGAGATTCCTCAATGTCGCATACTGTGACGCGGGCTCCCATGGCGTTAGCGATCTGCGCCGCAAACATACCGATGCAACCCTGTCCGACAATAAGCACTTTTTCCCCGATGCGCGGATCAACACGCCGGCAGCAATGCATCGCGACACCGGAGATGCCGAAGAGGGCGGCTTCACCTGGATCAACATCCTCTGACAATTTTAGGAGGAGTCCATCTTCTGGAATAGTGAACCGTTCGACATGATTCACACTGGCATAGATGAGGTCGCCGACCTGAAGTTGCGTTACGTCCGGGCCTGTTTCAATAACTCTGCCTACGTTCTGGTATCCATCGGTGGTTGGCAGCCGGCTATCCGAGGCTGAATAGTTCCCACCGATCAGTTGATTCCGTTCTGTGCCGTTGGTAAGCCCCGTGAAGACAGATTGACACAGCACCTCGTTTCCGGTAGGTGGTGCTGGTTCTTCCCAATCGGTGACAACAATTTTTTCGCGCTTTTTACCTGGCAATAATTTAACAACAAGTGCTCTCACAATATTAACCGCTCCTTAGAGAAATTTAATGTAGGATTCGCCGTTTAGATTATCCGAAACTCGTAGATTTGTCAAGGAATTTCAGACTTTTTGGCTGCTATCGCGAGTGACTTTTGAAAAAATCTGTTGACAGATTGTCGCGTTTTTTATACAATCTTTTAAAATTATTTCACCAAAATAAGTCGGAAGTGATCGAAACGATTTTTCATTTTTCACGTTACTTTACAATTAAGAATTAAGGAGATCCGTAATGCCGAAACGTGTTAATAAAGCGATTGAATTGTTAGCAGACGATCTGCCTGTCTTTTATACCGGCAGTCACACGGGCGCGGAACTGAATTATGACGCGGGCCGCGCGATGGCAAACACCTGGGCGGACTATATCAACGTCGGCATGGAGCACGGGAGTTTTGATCTCTCCGGATTGGATAGCTTCATGCGCGGGCTCGCTGACAGCGGTCCCACCAATAGCGGGCACCAAACCCCGGCTGTTATTGTTGAATTACCAGTAGATGGCATCAGCGCAGATGTGATTCGCGCCAACGGTTGGCAGATGCGGCAACTCCTCGCACGCGGTGTGCACGGCTTGCTACTTTGTCACGCTGAATCGCCAGAAGCAGTCAAGGCGTTTGTTGAAGCGTGCCGTTACCCATTCCAGACTATCGGCGTTGGCACACAATTGGATGTTGGAAGGCGTGGCTCCGCGGGGCAAGGTTCCGCTGCACCTATCTGGGGCATTTCCGTTGACAAATACTTGGATGTCGCTGATCCATGGCCACTGAACCCGAACGGTGAACTCCTATTGGGCCTCAAATTTGAAAACAAGCGAGCTTTAGCGAACGTCGAGATCACGGCGCAGGTACCCGGAATAGCCTTCGCTGAATGGGGTCCCGGTGACATGAGCATGTCATTTGGCTACAAAAATCCACCGAATCCACGTCCACAAGAATTGGAAGATGCCCGGAATCGCGTCGCTGCGGCGTGCAAAGCTACCGGTATTGCGTTCTTGGAAAGCGCATCGCCTGATACAATTGAGGCGAGCATCGACGCTGGTGTGCGGATCACCGGTGGAGGCGAAGAAGCTGCACGCATCGGACGGGCTTACGCCGGTAGGACAATGCCTGTCTAAAACCTACTTATAAATCAAGATCCAAAACACCAAGCCTGAAACGTGGTAGGGGCTGGGGGATTTAGTCTGGGAATAGACTAAATCTGTTCCTTGTATTACATTTCCATTTTTTGTATTACATTCCCAGCCCCTACCGAAGGCGACCCTATATAAAGGCACGTGAAACCCTCAATCTACGCCGATTAACCGCAAGGAAAATTAGAGAAAGAACCTCTTAAAATTAGCCCATAAAACCAAGTCAAGCCCGTAGGGGTTGACGACTCCAGAGAAAGGAACGTCAAATCCCAAATCTATGCCACTTAACCGCAAGGAAAAATTAAAAAAGGAAAATTAGAAAAATGGCACTAACAGAACAGGAAATGTTGGCGGAACTGCGCAAATATGATACACCGTCAATCACAAATGTGGTCGCTACGTATCCGGGGAGCCCGCTCTGCCTTGGACTTTACAACCCATGGACAGAGAATTGGTACACAGATACAACCCTCCGTTGTATGTACCCTGAGCTTGGCGCCATCGCCGGTTATGCGGTGACGTGCGTCTACAGTGTACCGGATCCGAACTACTCAGAACTCTCCTTTATGGATGTCATCGATGCGATGGGTGCCTCCAAGCAACCGACAATCTTCGCATTTCAGCAGAAGTTCCCTCCTGAATTTGAGAATAAGGTCGGTTTAGCGGGTGGCAATATGACAGCAGCGATGAAATCGGTCGGTTGTCTCGGAGCGATATCAAACGGTCCATCACGCGATATTGACGAGATTCGACCAATGGAATTTCAGTATCTGTTAAGCGGCATTACACCTGGACACGGTGCGATGGCAGTTCAGGCTGTCAATGTCCCCGTCTCAATAGCGGGAATGGATGTCGCACCCGGTGAAATTATCCACATGGATGAGAACGGCGCGTGTAAGTTTCCGGCGGATAAACTGGAGGCGGTCCTGACGAACGTCAAGGCGTTACTTGAAGAAGAGGGCGATCGGATTGGGAAACTGCTCTCAGGTCCGAAGACAGCGAAGCAGGTCCGTGCAATCTTCAGTGGACACTCTTATGCAGAAGACGAAGAAGAATAGACCGATTTCTCTGCATAACTCTCAATGCCGGTTTCAAGATTGAAGCCGGCACCACGCTGAAGCAAGATTTATGGAGGCACACATGGCATCTGCTGCAGCCCACACTCACCTAACACCTGAAGAATATCTCGCTTTTGAGCGCAAGGCGACGACTAAACACGAATATCTGAACGGACAGATAGTCGCCATGTCCGGTGCCAGTTTCGCGCATAATTTCCTCACGATGAATACGGCGAATCAACTCTACAACCAATTAATAGGCGGAGAATGTCAAGTCGCTACAAGCGATATGCGTGTGAAGGTTACCCAAATAGACTCCTACTTTTACCCGGATGTTGTCGTTGTTTGCGGTGAACCGCGTGCTGAAGATGATACTTTTGACACCCTCCTGAATCCGACTGTCGTCGTAGAAGTCCTTTCCCCGTCGACCGAAACTTATGATAGAGGTGAGAAATTTGAGCATTATCAACAAATTGCCTCCTTAAAGGAGTATGTTCTCATTTCTCAGGACAAGATTCGCGTTGAACATTATCATCGCCAAGAGACCGGGTGGATGCAGACCGAGTTTCGGGGACTTGAGGATGTCCTATCACTTCTCTCTATAGGCTGTGAACTCCGTTTGCAGGATGTCTACAGACGCGTCGAGGTCGCTTCGGGTTAATCTCAAAAGTTTGAAAAACGTCAAAGGCCTCATAGAAATTATTTGTCAGAGATACAAAAATTCTATATAATAGTTAGACGAGGATATTTCGGTAAGAAATCCTTTCCCCAATTTCTGCATGAGTTAGATTGTAAGCATAAATCTGCTATCAAATTTCCGATTGTGTCGCTTGTGTATTAGGTCTACAAACGGTGTGTTGTAGGGTGGAGTTTGTAGATTTTCAATACCGCGATACGAAACGCACCAACCGAATGCCTTTAATAAAAACACTTAAATCAAAACAGGATAAACAATGGACAACGTCTTTGAAGCCCTAAACGAACGGGGTTTTATCAAACAGACTACAAACGCTGAGCAGATCGCGCGTCTATTGGCTGAAGAACAGGTTACCTACTATATCGGCTTTGATGCGACAGCACCGAGTCTGCACGCCGGAAGTCTGGTCCCTATAATGGCAATGGCACACCTGCAACGCGCCGGACATAAGCCTATTGCAATCATCGGTGGAGGCACAACGATGATTGGCGATCCGACAGACAAGACCGAGACGCGCCCCATGTTGTCGCAGGAACAAATTTCAGCAAATGGCAAAGGTATCCTTGCACAGCTGCAACGTTACTTAAATCTTGACAACGGAATAGCAGATAGCGAGAACTCGCATATTGCATCGAAAGTAGGTAGATTTCTCAACAACGCTGATTGGCTGTTGTCTGTAAATTACATTGAATTTCTACGCGACATCGGCAAACACTTTCGGGTCAATGAGATGATTCGGGCAGAAGGTTATCGACAACGTCTTGAACGTGAACTCGGACTTTCATTCCTTGAATTTAACTATCAACTGCTACAAGCTTACGATTATTTATGTCTTTTTCAGAAATATGGGTGCCGTCTCCAACTCGGCGGGGATGACCAATGGGGCAATATCCTTGCGGGTGTTGATCTCGTCCGTCGAATTGAAAGCGAACGGGTTCACGCAGTCACTTTTCCACTGCTCACTACAGCGAGCGGTGCGAAGATGGGAAAAACCGCAGGCGGTGCAGTTTGGCTTGATGCTGAACGGACATCACCGTATGAATTTTATCAATACTGGATTAACGTGGACGATCGCGATGTCTCCCGGTTCTTAGGTTACTTCACCTTTCTTCCAATGGATGAGATTCGACGACTCAGCAATCTGGAAGATGAAGCAATTCGGAAGGCAAAGGAAGTCCTCGCGCATGAAACTACGCAACTTGCACACGGAAAAGCGGAAGCAGATAAAGCACAAGCAGCATCACGCGCTGCGTTTGGTGGTGGAAATCTTGACGAAGCCGAGATGCCAACTACGGTTATCACATCAGAACGACTTGACAGCGGTATTCCAATCATGATGTTGTTCCATGAAGTCGGGTTGGCAAATTCACGTAGCGACGCGCGGCGGCTTATTCAACAGGGGGGTGCCTACATCAACGAAAAACAGTGCCGTGCGATAGATATGGTCGTTGATACCGACCTGCTTGAGGGTGATGCCCTGCTGCTTCGTGCCGGCAAGAAACGCTACCACAGAATTATTATTAAAGAAAATCAATTATAACTATAGAAATCTTTATAGACGCGCTCTCAAGCGCATATTATCATAAAATGGTTATCAGTGTGTTTCTCCTGGCGTATTGATAACAAAAGGGGTATAAGTATGGCGGTTGATAATCCGAAAGGGGTTGATGAAGAGGCAATCTCTCCAAAGCATTCTAACGAAGGCGATCGAACGGGGCTAACTTTCACACCCTATTTTACCACGTCCGGCGTTCATCCTTACGATTTGTTGGAGTGGGAACGCCGCGACGCTGTCATCTACAATGAAAAGGGTGATGTCATCTTTAAACAAGAACAGGTTGAAGTACCGGCAAGCTGGACGCAGCTCGCGACAGATATTGCGTCATCGAAATATTTCCGAAAAGCTGGAGTTCCCGGTGCAGAATCGGAGGACAGTGCTCGCCAATTGGTTACCCGCGTGGCGCGCACGCTCCGTCGCGCAGGCGAAGAACTCGGGGGGTATTTTGCTACCCCTGAAGACGCAGAAACGTTTGAGATGGAATTGACGCATATCCTCGTTACACAACGGGGTGCTTTCAATTCGCCTGTTTGGTTTAACTGCGGCTTGTGGCATGAATATAATATCGAGGGGGGCGGCGGCAACTACTATTGGGACCGAGACGCAGAGGAAGTCAAGGTCACTACCAATGCGTATGAACACCCGCAAAATTCCGCCTGCTTCATCCAAAGCGTTGACGATTCTCTGGACTCTATGTTGGAGCTCCAGAGATCTGAAGTGCGTCTCTTTAAATACGGCAGTGGCACAGGCTCCAACTTCAGCAAAGTTCGCGCGAAGGGTGAACTCCTCTCCGGCGGTGGCGAGAGTTCGGGGGTACTGTCATTCCTTGAAGGCTTCGATCGATGGGCAGGCAGTATCAAATCTGGTGGCACCACAAGACGCGCAGCCAAAATGGTTATCCTCGACATGGATCACCCAGAGATTGCTGACTATATTGACTGGAAACTCAGGGAAGAGAATAAAGCGAAGGCACTCATCGCCGCAGGATATCCAGCCGATTTCAATGGCGAGGCATACAGCACTGTCAGTGGACAGAACAGTAACAATTCCGTCCGGATTCCAGATGATTTCATGAATGCCTACTTACAGGGCGATTCATGGAAAACTACGTACCGGACAAGTGGTGAAGTTGCCGACGAATATGATGCCAGAACACTCATGGAGAAGATCGCCTATGCCGCTTGGGCATGTGCAGATCCGGGTGTCCAGTTTGACAGCACGATTCAGAAATGGCATACATGTAAAAACACGGGCAGGATTAACGCAAGTAATCCGTGCAGTGAATACCTCTTCTTAGACGATTCTGCCTGCAACCTCGCCAGCATTAACCTTGCCAAATTTTTGAGAGATGACAATACCTTTGACATTGAGGGTTTCCGCGCGACTGTTCGTGTGTTCGCCACTGCGATGGAAATCATAGTAGATCTCTCTTCATACCCAACTGAAGGTATAGCACAGCGTTCTCATGAATATCGTCCCCTCGGACTCGGTTATGCTAACTTGGGCGCACTCTTGATGCGTTTAGGTATTCCTTACGACAGTGACCAAGCCTATGCCTACGCAGGTGCCATTACTGCTATCCTGAGTGGTAAGGGGTATCAAACAAGTGCAGAGATTGCTGGGAGTATTGGTCCTTTTGCTGGGTACGTGAAGAATAGCGACACTATGTTAGACGTTATGCGGATGCACCGCGATGCCGCCTACAGTATTGATTCGATAGCATGCCCACCCGACCTTTTAGAGGCTGCAAAAGCGGATTGGGATGTCTGTCTTGAAAAGGGAGAACGTTGGGGTTATCGGAATTCCCAAATTAGTGTTATCGCTCCGACGGGAACTATCTCTTTCCTGATGGATTGTGATACGACAGGGATTGAACCGGAGTTCGCTCTCGTCAAATTCAAGAAGTTGGCAGGCGGCGGGTACATGAAAATTGTCAACCAGAGCGTTCGCGATGCCTTGTACAACTTAGATTATACACTTCAGCAAACTGAAGCTATTATTAAGTATCTCATCGGAACAGGCACTTTTGAAGGGACACCGCATATCAATGCCGATACATTGAAGCGGAAAGGCTTCACACAGAAAGATATCGCCCACGTTGCGGAGATGTTACCGAGTGCGTTCGACCTAAATCTTGCCTTTGCCCCGGGCTTTCTTGGAGAAGAGTGTCTTAAACGGTTAGGTATAACCGAAGAAGCAGCAGCAGATCCCAGTTTTAACCTCCTCCCTGCAATTGGATTTAGTGAAGATGAAATTAGTATTGCTGAAGAAGTCATCTGTGGTACAGGCACGATTGAGGGCGCGCCACATCTCTCACCGACGCACTACCCCGTTTTCGATTGTGCCGTCCAGTGTGGTAAGCACGGAACTCGTTATATAAATCACATGGGACCGTTGAAAATGATGGCGGCTGTGCAACCCTTTATCTCTGGTGCTATCTCCAAGACCGTCAACGTCCCGCGCGACGCAACGGTAGATGACATCAAGACGTTATACATGGAAGCGTGGCGACGCGGTGTCAAATGTCTCGCCGTTTATCGTGATGGTAGCAAAGGTAGCCAACCGCTTTCAACCCGAAGCCAACAGGATGCGGAGAGTGAAACCGATAAGGCTATTGCTGATGCTCTCACTGAGCGTCCCATCAGGAAACGTCTCTCAGACACGCGTCCTTCTCTTACGCACAAATTTAGCGTTGGTGGTCATGAAGGCTACATCCATGTTGGGTTTTATGAAGATGGTAACCCTGGAGAAGTCTTCCTCCGCATGAGCAAAGAAGGAACAGCCGTCTCTGGACTGATGGACTCTGTCGCGGTCCTCACCTCTATTGCGTTGCAGTACGGTGTGCCGTTAGAGTCGCTCGTCAATAAATTCAGTCATGTCCGGTTTGAACCGTCAGGCTTTACATCTAACCCTGACATTCCGATGGCGAAGTCGATTATAGATTACGTTTTCCGGTGGCTTGGCACACAGTTTCTCGCTCAGGACCCACAGGGTGAGTCCAATATGATAGATATGGATGCAGAGATGGTGCCTCCCGAGGAACTCCATCCTTACGGGCATGGTAGTAACGGTGACACAGATTCATGGTTGGCGCATGAGAAGCAAATTTCGCTTCAACATGCAGATTCACCGCCGTGCCTTGAATGTGGTTCCCTTATGGTGAGAAGTGGTGTCTGCTATCGCTGCACGAATTGTGGTTCAACGAGCGGATGCTCCTAATTTCCTGTTTCAACAGATTATAGGCGCGCTTCGCAAGCGCGCCTCTTTTTTTCACATAGACAGGTTTGTAAGTACCCTTCAATTTTGCCGTACACCTAAATACGCTTAGGATCATTGAGTCCTCCTGTAGGAGGAATTTCCGAATCCCGACGCCTGCCCGCCGATGGCTGATCGCTGATCGCTATTGTAGGAGCGACCTCCCGGTCGCGATTTATTCCACAGAACCGACAGAAAACCGAAAACCAATAGCCCTAAAACACGCTCCGATTTCATTGCTTTTATAGTAAAGTCCAAAAATATGTGGACAGTTAGTCAGTGAACAACGACCCCACCGCCGCTGGCGAGGATTGTATCCTCGCCTCTTTAGAGCGTCCAAGTAATTATAGGCTTTACTATAAGTTGACAGATAGGTTATAATAGGAAGGCTTGAGTTGAGTAGATGGTCGCGTCCCGATCGTAACCTTACCATCGGGATGAGGAAAGTCCGGACTCCACAGGGCAGGATGCTGGGTAACACCCAGGAGTGGCGACGCTATGGAAAGTGCAACAGAGAGTAGACTACAACGCCTGCTTTTATATAGAAAGTTGGGCGTTGTACAGGTGAAACGGTGCGGTAAAAGCGCACCAGTCCATAAGGTGACTTATGGAGCTCGGTAAACCCCATCTGGAGCAAGGTAAAAGGGGGACATATACAGGTGTGCCCGCCTCGTCCCCAGGTAACCGCTTGAGGTGGATGGTAACATCCATCCCAGATGAATGACTGTCACATACAGAATCCGGCTTATTCTCAACTCAAGCTCTTTTGATTTCCACATTGCAGCATTGCTAATTAGACATTTTTCAGTCTTTCATTGGTAAGGTATACGTTCCAGACCAAGGTATTAAGACGAAAATCCGCCGCCACCAGGTGTCTCTATGCGAATGACATCACCCTCGCGCGTAGAAACGGATACCTTGCCAGGCAATGGACGTTCTTCTCCACCAGAAATTAGCACGTTACGTCCGGGTTTTCCCGGTTCACCGCCTTGCAAGCCATAAGGACCCCGCGTCCGGCGTTCTGAAAGGATCGTAACTTCCGCGTCTGTAAGAAGTCGTAGTGCCCGAATGACACCTGCACCACCACGGAATTTCCCCGCGCCACCTGTTCCACGTCGGATTGCATATTCTACCACCTGCATTGGATAGTTCGTCTCAATTGCCTCTATAGGCGTGTTCATCGTATTGGTCATATGCGTATGGATGGCATCAATTCCGTCTCGGTTTGGGCGCGCTCCCATCCCGCCTGCAATAGTTTCGTAATAAGTAAAGTCCTTCCCGCGCGAAACATCGTAACCCCCTATTGTGAGGTTATTCATGGTACCGGAACTCGCAGCGGGAATCTGATCAGGACAAGCTTGCGCCAATGCCCCGAGCAAAACATCAACAATACGCTGTGATGTTTCGACATTTCCCCCTGCGACTGCTGCCGGAAACTTTGCATTCACAACGGTTCCCTCTGGCGCGATGACTCGGATCGGTTCTAAACACCCAGCATTGGCAGGAACGTCTGCACCGGCGATACATCGAAAGGCATAAAAAACAGCGGAGAGCGCAATCGCGTAAATCGCGTTAACTGAACCTTGGACCTGCTTAGCCGTGCCAGTGAAGTCAACTAATGCGGTATCATCTTCGATCTCAATAGCAACCCGTATCTCAATAGGCGCATCAGTGATGCCGTCATTGTCAAGGACATCGGTATATATGTAGCGTCCATCCGGAATTTCCCGAAGGCGTGCCCTGACCATCCGACTCGCATACGCGCAGAGTTCCTGCATGTACGCCGTAATCTCTGTCGCACCATACTTGCCCATCATCTCCCATAGTCGCCGTTCACCGACACGGTTCGCAGCGATCTGCGCTTCCATATCACCACGGCGCTCCTCAGGCGTGCGGACATTCGCGAGAATGAATTCCCAAAGGTCGGTGTCCAATTCTCCACCTCGAATGAGTTTAATGGGAGGAATTCGGATGCCTTCCTGAATTACACTCGTCGCAATTGGCATTGAACCGGGGGACATCCCGCCCACGTCCGCGTGATGTGCGCGATTTGCAACAAAGAAGACAGGACGGTTCTCTGCTCCGCCCGTCCCTTCATTTGAGAATACTGGCGCGACAAGTGTAATATCCGGTAGGTGGGTACCACCGCGATATGGATCATTAAGGGCAATCATATCGCCGGGCACCATTTCTGTATGGGCAATAGCAGCGAGAACCGAAAGTGGCATGGAACCGAGATGCACAGGAATATGAGCGGCTTGTGCAACCATCTTACCGGTGCTATCAAACACGGCACATGAAAAATCAAGCCGTTCCTTGATGTTCGGTGAGAACGCCGTGCATTGTAGCGTTACGCCCATCTCCTCGGCAACCGAGGTCAGCATATTTTTGTAAAGTTCTAATTTGATAGGATCAGCATTCATTGCGTTCATGGTATTTGTACGAGTTGGATGGAGTCCATCTTAGTTTAGACCCAAAACACTAAGCCTGAAACGTAGGGGCTGGGTAACCCAGCCCGTACAGAAGGCGATTCTACACAGAAGCACCTGAATGCCCAACCTACGTTACTTAACCGCAAGGAAAATTAGAAAAATGTTCAGAAGGTAGTTGCATTTTAACATTTCTTCCTATAATATGCAAGGAAAGATTCGTTAGGAGGATTCCAGATGGAAAAAGTCAATATTGCGCTAATCGGCGCGGGTGGGATGGCAAACGGTGTCCATTATCCATCGCTCAGAGAGTGTGAAGATGTGAATCTTGTTGGATTGTGTGATATGGTCCCATCAAAGCTTCAGGCAACAGCGGAACGCTTTGAGATTGAGGAAACGTTCACTGACTATAAACAGATGCTTGAAAAGACGAGTCCCGATGCGGTGTATATCCTAATGCCGCCGCAACATCTATTTCCGCTCGCCATCCACTGTCTCTCGCAGCAGCACCACGTTTTTATTGAGAAACCTCCCGGTGTTACACTTCATCAAACCAAGGAAATGGCACGCGCTGCAGAGAAAAACAACTGTAAGTCAATGGTAGGTTTCAACCGTCGCTTTATCCCGCTCTTGCGAAAGGTCAAAACAATAGTCGAAAAGCAAGGGCCGATCATCCAGTGCATGTCAACCTTCCACAAAAACACACCCGATGCACGCTATTACGACGGTGTGATAGACGTTTTAACATGTGATGCGATTCACGCCGTGGACGCACTCCGATGGCTTGGCGGTGGTGAAGTGAAAGCCGTCGCGAGCGACATCAATAGTTTCTACTCCGAGCGCGAAAACAGTTTCAACGCACTTGTTAAATTTACCAGCGGTGCCTCAGGTTATCTTTGTACCAACTGGTCAGTTGGAGGGCGTATCCATACATTTGAGATGCATGCGCGTGAGATTTCCGCCTATATCAACCCCGACGCGGGTGGACGCGCCATCCTTCATACACCCAAAGGCACAACTGAAATCACCCCTGAAGAAGCCGCTGGATCTGACGCTTCACACAGAGCTTACGGATTTTATGGAGAGAGCAGACATTTTGTCGACTGTATTCAGCAGAACCAGCAACCGTTAACCTGCTTCGCGGACGCAGTCAAGACGATGGAACTCGTGACGGCTATCTATCAAAATCGGATAGATGCTTGAACAGCCAGAATATAAAAATAAATTGGCACGTTTCTTGCTACAAAATTATAATGATAGGTCACTTGTGAAAACTATGGATACACACCACGTATCAGTTTTATGTGATAAAGTGATTGGCTTTCTCAGTCCAAAACCGGATGGTGTTTACATAGATGGCACTGTCGGATTAGGAGGGCATAGCACTGCTATTTTAGAGACTTCCGCACCGAATGGGCGTGTGGTCGGAATTGATTTAGATGTTGAGGCTCTTACTATCGCAAAAAGTAGATTACACGTCTTCGGGGAGCGTTATTCTCTCATTAACGGTAATTTTGCTGAGATGGATGTCTTATTGGAAAGACACTCGGTTCACGCCGTAGACGGTATCCTGCTTGACTTAGGGGTATCGTCCCTGCAGCTGGACGCACCACACCGAGGTTTCAGTTTTAACCATACCGGTCCGTTAGATATGCGCATGAATGCGCGGCAGGTGTTAAATAGAGAACGAGAAGCGGCTCTTACAGCGATGCAGGTAGTCAACGACAGTCCAATGGATGTCCTTGTTGACATTTTCAAACGGTATGGCGAAGAGCGATTCGCGAAACGGATTGCCCATCGGATTATTCAGACGAGACGAGAAACACCGATAGCGACGACAACGCAACTCGCAGAGATTGTCAAGCAAGCCGTTCCCCACGGCGTATCCAAAATCCATCCTGCGACCCGTGTCTTTCAGGCACTCCGCATTCATATCAACGCCGAATTGGAAAATCTTGCGCTGGGTTTGGACGTTGCGATACAGCTTTTGAAACCGGGCGGTTGTCTGTGTGTAATCGCGTTTCATTCACTTGAAGATAGAATAGTCAAGCACCGTTTCCGGACATGCGCACGGACGTGCATCTGTCTACCGAAAACGCCCATCTGTATTTGTGAACACACCGCATCTCTGGAAATTCTCACGAAGCGTCCTATATTACCAGACGCGGTCGAAGTTCAACATAATCCGCGAGCGCGGAGTGCTAAACTGCGCGTCGCTCGCAAATTGTAGGGTAAGGTGCCTCTATTTCCCGCGCTATGAAAGAAAAAAATGTATCTTAAATACAGTATTCAACGTTTAAAAAAAGTGAACCTTTGCCACCTAATGAATATGCGCGGAAAATTTGTAAAAGGACGTAGCATCGGCGCATAGAGCCCGTCCTCCAACTCGGTTCAGGCAGTTGAATAAATGCAAACATCACATAATAGTCATTCGACACGCATTACGAAAACAGAAGACCCAAAACCGAAAAAGAGATTTCCGTTAGCGTATATTGTTTTGGTGCTATCTTTCTGTACCTTCGCTGGTAGTATCTGGTTCTCATCTTACGCCAAGAAAGTTGCTTTACAACGACAGCCTACTTACGAGAGACAGAAGCGTCAAATTCAGGACGAAATTCATCGATTTGAATTGAAAGAATCAACCTTAACTGGTGTGCAAAGGATTCGGCAAATCGCGACTGAGCTCGGAATGGTTGAACCCACCGAAGCCTCGCAGATAGTCTGGGATAAATAGTTTCATCTTTTAGGGTTAAGGTGCCCTTTTTGTCCTTTTGGTAAGCACTCATATTTATATTCATTTGGTAGGAAAAACATGAAAAACAATTCACATTTATCTATTCGCCGACTTGTTTTCGTCCTTATTATACTGCAGGTGGGTTTCCTGTTATTGGTTGGTAAACTGTTCAAAGTACAGATCGCCAGCGATATGGCGCACCAAGGACCAACTGGACACCCTTGGAACTCTCCGCGCACAGCAGCGATAAAACGAGGCAAAATTTTGGACAGACATGGGAATGTTTTAGCCCTGAGTCGTCACAGCCTCTCCGTCTATGCTGATCCCACGTATATGAAGACCGATCCGAGTGAAGCTGCTCGCAGGCTTGCCCCGGTTTTAGGTGTTCCCGAATCTGAATTGCTTACCCAACTTCGCCGCAAGGATAAGCGGTTTGTATGGCTCAAAAAGGATATGGATTACGAGCTGCTTGACGAGATTCGAGCAATTGAGAAAGACATTCGTGGCATAAAGCACGAGGTCGAACAGCAACGCGCCTATCCGAAAGGGAAACTCGCCGCCCAAGTCATTGGACATATAAACGATCAGAATATGGGTGAGGGAATTGAGTATCACTACAACAATTACCTTTTGAGCGCGAGGCAGGGACAGGCAGCGCGGCGGGCAGAAGCCGCTCGCAATGAACCCATAAACTTGTTAACCAACGGTGACTCTACTGATGATTATGGGTATAGTGTCGTCTTGACGCTTGACGAATATATTCAGTACGTCGCCGAGAAGGAATTAGCAGCAGCGTGTCGAAAATGGAACGCCCCGCGGGGTACAGTCATCGTCTTGGCATCAAAAACGGCAGAGATATTGGCACTTGCAAGCTACCCCTCGTACGATTTGAATCATTACACGCTCGGAAGCGAGCAAGCAAAAAGGAATCTCGGTGTTTGGTTTGCGTATGAACCCGGTTCGATTTTTAAAATCATTGCATCCTCCGCTATCCTGAACGAGGGTATTATGAGCCCTGAGTCAACGGTTTTTTGCGAGAATGGACGGTATCGACTCGCAAACGGTAGAATCATCCGCGACGTATCGGGAAAAGGATGGCTTACCTTAGAACAAGTCCTCCACAAATCGAGTAATATCGGTATGATTAAAATTGTAAAGGAATTGGGACGTGAGAACTTTAGTACTTACATTGAGAAGTACGGCTTTGGGAAAGCAACCGGTGTAGACCTGCCTTATGAACACAGTGGAAGTCTTTATGCCGTAAAGCACTGGGATACGCATTCCCTTGGCTCCGTCCCCTTTGGACAAGGGATTATGGTGACCCCTCTTCAGATGGTGAGCGCGTTAAACGTCATTGCAAACGGTGGAAAACTCCTCCGTCCACATATTACCCGAGAAATTCGGGACAGTAGCGGAAAGGTGATTGAAAAAAAATACGCCATTGAAGTCCGACAGGTAATCCGACCGGCAGTAGCAAAAAAGATGACAGAGATACTTGTCGGTGTGGTTGAAGATGGGAGTGGCCGGCGGGCACGTATTGAAGGATACCGCGTGGCAGGAAAAACAGGAACAGCCCAAAAAGCCGAAAAAAATGGTAGGGGTTACGCAGGGAAAGAAATCATGTCCTTTATGGGGTTCCTACCCGCAGAGAATCCTATGGTATCCATAATCGTCATGCTTGATGAACCGAGAGGGGCACGTTTCAGTGGACAAATCGCCGGACCTCTTTTTCAGCAAGTCGCTGCCCAAACAATGCAATACTTGAAGCAAACCGAGTTCTTCGGACCCCAACCTCAAAAGTCCCCCGAATTTTCACCTGTTGCGACAAAACAATCACCGACGCAACGCCTTACTGTGAAAGGAGAGGGGCTGTGAAGCTTCATGAACTGCTCCGCGGGCTTAACATTACCACCCGTAGGGGCGAGGTTACCTCGCCCCTACCAGATATTGATATTACGGGTGTCGCCAGTGATAATCGGAAAGTCGAACTCGGTAATGTTTTTGTCTGTTATCAAGGCATCAGCGTGGATAGTCACAACTTCATTCCAGATGCACTTCAAAAAGGAGCAGCAGTTGTCATTGGTGAAAAACCGATAACAACTACAGAGACACAAGGAAAACCGATTACCTATGTGCAAGTTCCCTGCGGACGCCGAGCACTGTCCTTGATCGCCGCCAATTGGCACGGGAACCCCGCAAAACGCCTTAAACTCATCGGTATTACAGGCACCAACGGTAAAACCTCAACGGCACACCTCATACATGCTATATTCAAGGCAAGTGGGCGGAAAACTGCACGCATTGGAACAGTCGGACACCAGTACACGAATGCCCAAGGCGAAGAGGAAACTCTCTCTGCTTCCCTCACAACTCCCGACGCGTTCGCACTCCATGCTCTTTTCAAGCAGTTTACTGAGGACGACGTAGAATACGTTACAATGGAAACCTCCTCCCAAGGGTTAGCACTGCAGCGACTCGCAGGGCTTACCTTCGATACCGCTGTTTTTACCAACTTCACCCAGGACCACCTTGATTACCATCAAACGATGGAAGCATATTTAAAGGCGAAACTGATGCTGTTCGAGCAACTCGACAACGAAGGAGTTGCGATTTTGAACAACGACTCACCGGTAGCGGAGTGCATTGTCCACGCCTGCTCTGATTTGCGGAAACCTTTGATGTACGGGCTTGGTGAAAAAGCGGATCTACATGCCGAGAATATTAATTTTTCTTATAATCGATTGGCGTTTACAGCGGTTACGCCAGATGGACGAATCCCCGCTAAGTTACGATTACTCGGAGAATACAACCTTTATAACGCTCTTGCCGCCATTGCTGTTGGGCTTCGTTACGATTGTCCAATCTCAGCAATTCAGGAAGGCCTTGCCGCTACTGTAGTTCCCGGTCGGTTTGAACTCATTGATCGAGGACAGGATTTCGCCGTCATCGTTGACTACGCACATACACCCGATGGCTTAGAAAATGTGTTGACTGCCGCCAAGCGCGTTACTGAACGTAATTTGATTTGTGCTTTCGGATGCGGTGGCGATAGGGATAACGGAAAGCGTCCTAAGATGGGAAATATTTCTGCCCAAATTGCGGATTATAGCGTGATTACTTCCGACAATCCGCGCACCGAAGATCCCGATGAAATCATCGCGCAAATTGTGTCAAATTTACCACATGCTACCAAATATGTGTGTATTTCAGAGAGACGGGACGCTATCCATCACGCAATCGCGATGGCAAAATCCGGTGATGTTGTTGTCATCGCGGGTAAAGGGCATGAGGATTATCAGGAAATCAATGGCAAAAGATTTCCCTTTGACGACAGAATTGTGGCTTCAGATATTTTGGAATCCTTCTAAGCGTCCTGCAACCGCGAAATATTTGTAGATGTCAAGCACGGAAATTAACAACCTCAATATCTCATATCAGGTTGCCGGAGAGGGCGACGTAGTTCTCCTCTTGCATGGCTGGGGTGGTGAAACAGCGAGTTTTCAACCTGTTTTTGAGTGGCTCACACAATCTCACAAAGTCTACGCACTTGATTTACCGGGGTTCGGTAAGAGTCAGATTCCACCTACAGCGTGGAATACCTCCGACTATGCGCAGTTCGTTATAGCGTTTCTGGAGAAGTTTGGCATTCCGAAGGCTCACTTCATCGGTCACTCCTTTGGCGGTAGAATTTCGATTATCGTCTCAGCGGAATATCCTGAAAAAGTTGATAAACTCATCTTGGTTGACAGCGCGGGAATCAAACCGCCTCGAACTGCAAAATACCATCTTCGCGTAGGTTTGGCAAAAATTGCTAAATTGCTCCGTCGATGTGGGAAATATGGTGTTCTCGTTGCAAACGCGATGTCCGCACATGCCGGCTCCAAAGACTATCAGAATGCTGGAGATATGCGTGCCACGCTTGTCAAAGTCGTGAATCAAGATCTGCGCCCGCTCTTGCCTCGGATAACCGCATCAACACTGTTAATTTGGGGTGAAGACGACACGGATACACCCGTGTCTTTCGGACAAATTATGGAGAAAGAAATACCTGACGCAGGATTAGTTGTCCTAAAGGAAGCGGGGCATTTTTCGTACCTTGATCAGTTTCCGCAGTTTTGCCGAATTGTCGCAAGTTTTCTGAATTCTTAACTGGTACAGGACTTACGCAAATGGGTTAGAAAAAGGGATATTTAGACGCGAAAACGGGCATTGCGGCACTTTTAACCCCCTAAATCCCCCTTATCAGGGGGACTTTAAGAGGAAATGCGTAAGTCCTATGGTAGTAGGCAGTCAGCAATTAGCAGTTAGCAGTCGGTAAAGAGGTTTTCGTTTAACAAAGGTAAAATTAACACCAAACGTGTAGCCCGTAATGAAATTATGCCTTAAATGGCATAATTTGTCTTTGCTTTACATTTGGAGGGCGGATTTGAGGAACACACGCCAAAGTCCAAACGGACGCTGTTCCTCCGCAAGGTAAAATTAAAAAATGTTTTTCTACTTCGCGACGCTAACCTGTTTAGTAAGAGCTGTCGTCAGGACCACGCGTGGACTCCACATACTCCAACTCGATGGCTATAAGACCGGTCGGTACCTGAAGTGGATACATCAGCAACTGAGAAATTGTTTTGAAACGAAAGAGATTCTCGTTATTGGTGGGATTCTCATTCTGACCGCGTTCTACCCACAATATAACGATACGTGGCTGTTTCCTGTGCTGTGCTTGGTTTGGGGAGGGTTCCAAATCTATATGAGCACGCAGCGGAAAAAGGTTGAAGCAAAAAAACCGCTCGTTTACACGGCACGCGCGAAACGGGTGTTTGGGCTCTCAATCTGCTTGCTCGTTGGCATCGCGACAACACTTGTACTTATAGCAAAGACAAGCCCGTGGCGAATCTCAATCTTCCTCTTTAGCGAAGTAACCGTCATTAATCTAACGATTGCTAATCTTCTTATCTACCCTTTGGAGCGTACCATAAATGGTGCGTATCTCTTTTCAGCAAAAAAGCGAATCAAGACGTTCCAGCCCAAAGTTATCGGGATTACAGGAAGTTACGGCAAAACGAGTACTAAATATATTCTACATCAGATTTTGTCCGAAAAATTTAACACGCTGATGACACCCGATAGTTACAATACACCCATGGGTATCTGCAAGGTCATCCGCGGAGAACTTACCGCCGAACATGAGATATTTATCGTTGAAATGGGGGCTTACAAACGGGGTGACATCCGAGAGTTGTGTAACTTAGCATCCCCTCAAATCGGCATTCTCACAGCTGTTGGACCTCAGCACTTAGAACGATTCAAAAGCATAGAAAATATCGCCAAAACGAAATATGAGTTAATCGAATCACTCCCACCGGACGGGCTTGCGGTCTTCAATTGCGACAATGAAATCTGCGCTGGACTCGCCGATAAACGGGAGCATGATGGCAACCCGGTACATCGATACGCGACAGAACCATTTCCTGTAGCCTTGGCTTCTAAACGTGCCGAATTAACTGCCACAAACATTCAACACACCGACGAAGGTCTTACTTTCACAATACACACATCTGTCGGTACTACAGAAATTCGGACACAACTTTTGGGCAGGCATAACGTATCCAACATCCTCGCTGCAACGGCAGTTGCAACAGAATGTGGGATGACACTCGAGGAAATTCGGGTAGCAATCGCTAACGTTGCCCCTGTTCCACACCGCTTACAATTGACCTCCAGTGAAGGCAACGTAACCATCATTGACGATAGTTTCAACGCGAACCCCGTCGGAGCGAAAGCAGCGCTCGAAGTTCTCACTGAAATCCAAGGTGGTAAAAAAGTGTTGGTAACACCTGGTATGGTAGAACTCGGCGAAAGGGAGTATGAAGAAAATAAACGTCTCGGAGAACACGCAGCCGATGTCTGTGATTTGGTCATTTTAGTGGGACCGAGACGGACTACCCCGATTTTAGACGGTTTGAAAGCCGCTCAATATCCAAACCAGCAAATCATTGTCGCACTCAACCTCGAAGAAGTCAAACAACATTTAGCAACACAGGTGCAAGCCGGTGATGTCGTCCTCTTTGAAAACGACCTCCCGGACAATTACAATGAGGAACAGCAGTTGGCTATCGGTTGATAGTCTTTTTAATAATTCGCAAAGCGTTAGATTAAGCGGTTGGTTCTCTAGCAGTTTTCGTGTTCGAGTCGCCTGCGCCGTTGTTGCAGGCTGCTGTCTTTAGTTGCAGAATTAAAGATAAAACGTAACTATAGTCCGTAATGAAATGGAGGACGGATAAACGGAAAGGAACGTCGAAAGTTCAGATGCCCCTGACCGAACCGCAAGGAAAAATTAAATGTCAAAATACAATGTAGCCCTTATATTTGGCGGATGCACACCTGAACACGAAGTCTCAATCGTAACTGCACACCAAGTTTGCATCGCTTTACAAGAAAATCATCGGGTTATTCCTATTTATGTCACGAAAAATGGCGAGTGGTTAACCGGCGATGCACTTCGCGATTTGTCCACCTTTACTGATGGAAATTTGCCACATCCAGCCGACTTCGACAAAGTCAGTGTTGAATTTCATCCGAACCCACAATTTGTTGTTACCTCAAAACATTGGCTTGGTCAGAATGTTCGGAAAAGAACTGCTCTTCCGGTAGATGTCGTCTTTCCAGCAATACACGGCATGCATGGCGAAGATGGAACACTTCAAGGGTTACTTGAACTTATGAACCTGCCTTACGTTGGTGCGCAAGTCATCGGTTCCGCCGTCGGTATGGACAAAATTATGATGAAGGCGATCCTCAACGAAAATGAGGTTCCAATACTTCCCTATTTATGTTGGACCCATCATGATTGGAAGACGCGCCGTGACGAACTCCTCAAAAAGGTGGAAACATCGCTTCCTTACCCACTGTTTGTCAAGCCTGCAATGAGCGGCTCAAGTATCGGGGTCAGCCATGTTAAAAATCAGGATGAACTCTGCGCTGCTGCGGAAGTTGCAGGACATTATTCGCGCAGAATTCTCGTCGAAAAAGCGGTTGAGAATCCTCTCGAAATCAACTGTGCTGTAATGGGTACGGACGATCCAACCGCCTCTGTCTGCGAGCAACCTGTGACGCAGGCAAACTTTCTCAGTTTTGACGATAAATACATCCATCAAAACGGAGAATCTTCAGGAATGGCAGGTGCGGACAGGAAAATTCCTGCACCCATTTCAGAAGAATTGACGTTACATATACAAAATCTTGCGATACATACCTTTCAGGTTTTAGATTGCGCCGGTGTAGCACGTATCGATTTCCTCGTAGATGCGAACGAGAACGTTTACGTGAATGAAATCAACACCATTCCTGGATCATATAGTTACTACTTGTGGACGCATCAAGGCATTGAGTTTCCGCAACTTGTATCCGATCTCATCGATTTAGCACTTACGGCACATGCACAGAAAAATGCGTTAACCTATACATATACGACGAACCTCCTAAGCCAAGCAGGTGCGAGTCTTGCCAAATTGAAGAAGGGTGATAAATTAGGAGGCACTGCGTGAAATAATTTTCAGAGGAATAGCCATCAGCAGTCAGCAGTTAGCAAGAGGACTCTACTTCATCAGAAACCTCTTTGCTGATGGAAACTGAAAGCCGACAACCGACAGCCGCTCTTCTGATAACTGATAACTATAAAAAATGTTTTACCATCTCCTATATGAGAATCTCGTTGAAGTCTTTTCGCCATTCAACATTTTTCGCTACATCAGTATCCGAGCGATTTATGCAACGGCAACATCGCTGATTATCGCGCTTGTCTTGGGACCGTTCATGATAAATCGGCTCAAACAGCTCCGGATCGGCGAACACATACGCGAAGAGGGACCAAAAGATCACCAGAGCAAAGCAGGGACTCCAACAATGGGAGGCGTGCTTATTATCGTTTCCGTCCTGATATCGGTAGTGTTCTGGTCGCGTTTGGATCAACCCTATATCTACTTGATGATCCTAACAACACTCTGGTTCGGCGGACTCGGATTCTTAGATGATTACAGCAAATTGGTAAAACAACAATCCTTAGGACTCCGAGGCTGGCATAAGATTGGACTTCAAACAGTAGGCGCATTAGTGATTGCCAGTTATCTTTACAAGTGGGGTCCTGTACATTATGTAACTGGAGATTTAACAACACGGACATCGCTGATCCTTCCTTTTTTCAAAGAGGTTCAGCCAAATTTAGGTATCCTGTTTATCCCTTTTGCAACTCTGGTCATCGTCGGGGCCTCTAACGCCGTCAATCTTACGGATGGGATGGACGGATTAGCAATTGGATGCACCCTGTTTGTTGCGGGGACCTTAGGCATAGTCGGGTACATGACAAGCCACAGCGAGATTGCAGCGTACCTGAACATCTTCCACCTACCAGTAGGAGGAGAAGTTACAACAGTTTTCTGTGCAGCGTTAGTCGGTGCGGGCTTGGGATTTTTATGGTATAATGGGCATCCGGCGCAAGTCTTTATGGGAGATACTGGATCGCTGGCACTCGGTGCCACACTTGGAACAGTAGCCGTGCTTATAAAGCAGGAATTTCTACTCGTGATAGTCGGTGCCATTTTCGTCGTTGAAACATTATCGGTTATCATCCAAGTCTGGTCATTTCGCACATTTGGCAAACGTGTGTTCAAGATGTCTCCTATTCACTATCACTTCCTGCTCTCAGGGTGGAAGGAATCCAAAGTTGTCATCCGATTTTGGATTGTGGGGCTTATTTTGGTCTTAATAGCCTTAAGCACATTGAAACTTCGGTGAGGAGAATAGCGATCAGCAATCAGCAGTCAGCAGTCAGAAAAGATACCGTCGTCAACGCGGTCTTTGCTAATGGCTGATGGTTTCCGATGGCTGATGGCTAATAAAAAAGTGCAATTACAAGGAAAGCAGGTTACAGTTTTTGGCTTGAATCGGAGCGGGATCGCTGCGGCGAAATTACTATATTCACACGGTGCCGTTGTCACACTTACAGACACGCGTTCTCGTGAAGCACTATCAGCAGAAATGGCTATCAGCCATCAGCCATCAGCCATCAGCCAAGAAGCTGCCAGCGGGCCCGCTGACAGCCGACTACTGATTGCTGACTGCGAGTTTCAAACATATTTTAGTGGACATCCTTTGGAATGCATTACAGATGCCGATCTTATAGTGGTCTCCCCGGGTGTACCGCTCGATATTCCGATCCTGTGCGCGGCGCGGGCGAGAAATCTCCCAATCCTCGCAGAATTGGAGGTTGCCGCGAGCGTATGTCCGGCAACAGTTGTCGCCATCACAGGCACGAAAGGTAAATCAACAACGACACTGCTCACAGCTACCATACTGAAAGCCGGTGGTAGATTCCCGAACGTTCGCGTTGCAGGCAACATCGGTGTTCCACTGGCAGCGGAGGTTCAAAATCTTACAAGTCGAGATATAGTCGTTGTTGAGGCAAGTAGTTTTCAGTTGGAGAGCACCGTGACCTTCCATCCGAAGGTTAGCGTCGTGCTTAATTTGTCTCGCGACCACTTGGACAGACATGAAACAATGTCCGCCTATCGCGAGGCAAAACAGAAAATCGCTGACAACCAGACAACTGCAGACTGGATAGTTCTCAATGATTCAGATGCATCCGTCAAGGATTTCGCAGCATCAACATCGGCGGAAACGGTCTATTTTACAGACAAAGGTGCCCCCGAAAATTTGTCGTTCTCAGGAACATTTAGAGAGGGTTCGGGGCTTTTCGCGCAGCAGAATGGGATACGCGAGAAAATATGTGACATCGTGGACATCCCACTTTCAGGAGCACATAATGTACAGAACGTCCTCGCCGCTATCGCTGTAGGACGGATTTTTGGTGTAACAGGGGCAGAAATTCGAGAAGCACTTCAATGCTTCGATCGGTCGCATCCGGCTTTATCCCATGCTTTTGAGTTGGTGCGGACCTTAGAAGGGGTCCGATTCATAAACGACTCAAAAGCGACAAACGTGGCGGCGGTTAAAGCAGCTCTTGAATCGTTAGTAGACTCTCAAGTTTTACTAATAATGGGAGGATACGACAAGGGTAACGATTACACGCCTTTGCGTGAAATCGTTCAAACTAAGGTTAAAGGCGCAGTAATGCTCGGCGAGTACACCCAACAGATTGAAAAGACCCTCGCCAATACCACGAAAATAATGAAAGCGGAAACAATGGCAGAAGCTGTACAGGTGGCACATAAACACGCGTCACCGGGCGATGTCGTCCTGTTGTCCCCAGCAAATGCAAGCTTTGACATGTATCCCGATTACAAAGCAAGAGGCACTGATTTTAAAGAAGCAGTTGACACGCTCCAACCCCTTCATTAGAACTATTCATAAACATGGGTTTTTTGGGATCAAGACAATACAGAAGGCGATTTCTACACATAAAATAGCAACGAAACCGTAGTCCGAAACGAAGTGGAGGGCGATTCTTGAGCGAAAAGCGTCAACGCACAAACCACGCCGTTTAACCGCAAGGTATAATTAAAAGATGGTACGCAATTACCAAAACTCTGCCCGTAGCAATAGGAATCGTAAATCCAAACCAAGATCTGGGTTCAAATGGACAAACACGCGCGCCTATTCCGTTGTAGAGGAACAGCAGAATCGGGTAGTAGAAGCACCCCCTCCGCAAAGATCGGGACGAATGGATAGAGGGTTGATCGCTCTTACGCTCTGCCTTATTGCGATAGGTATTCTGATGGTATATAGTGCAAGCCATCTTCTCTCTTCAAGACACTATGATGGCTATAGTTACCATTATCTGCAGATACACATCATTGCGTGTGCCATTGGTTTAGTTGGTATGTTCTTTACGTCCTATTTACCCTACAGGTTCTATGCAAGGTTCGCAAACTTTTTTTTGATACTCGCCTTTATAGGACTATTATTGGTTTTTGTCCCAGGTTTAGGTGCAAGCGTACAAGGCGCAGAAGGCGGTAGATTTAGACGTTGGATCCGGATCGAGAGTCTACCCGTACACTTTCAGCCTGTGGAATTTGCGAAAATAGCGTTGGTTATACATGTGGCAAATTTCATAAGCCGTAACCCAGAGCGCGTTAAGAGTTTTTTCAACGGTGTACTTCCGAATATCCTTATTGTAGGGGTCGCTTTTGGTCTTGTGTACATCCAACCGGATTTCGGTTCGGCGTTCTTATTAGTAGTAACCGTCTGCATAGTGCTATTTATCGGCGGTATGCGTATCTGGCATGTGTTAACACTTGCGGGTGCAGGCGGTGGTATTCTCAGTTTGCTGATAATTCGGGATTCGTATAAACTAAAACGGCTCATGGATTATTTGGCAATGTTGAAATCTCCAGATGCGACGAACTATCAGTTAACACGTTCACTGGACGCACTCGAAAGTGGTGGACTTCTCGGTTTAGGTATCGATAGCAGCCTTCAGAAAATATCACGTCTTCCCTATCCACACACAGATTTTATTTTCGCAGTATTAGGTGAGGAATTCGGGTTTATCGGTGCAGTGACTGTGACGTTCATTTTCATGTTATTTATATGGCGAGGACTCCACATTGCTCGACATGCCAGTGACCCATTCGCTTCTTTGCTCGCCACCGGAATTACGACGCTAATCGGTCTACAGGCATTCATTAACATTGGTGTTGTGACAGGCTTGTTGCCGACGAAAGGGATTACTTTGCCGTTTATCAGTTACGGCGGTTCATCAATCGTTCTGAGCCTGGTGAGTGTCGGAGTCCTTTTGAATGTATCACGGAGCAGCAGTAAGAACGTAGACTGACACCAAACCGATAAAATAGAGATCCAAAACACCAAGCCTGAAACGTAGTGGAAGGCGACTCTACGGAATGGAACATGAAACCTCAGACCCATCTCATCGAACCGCAAGGAAAATTAAAAAATTCTAAGCGTTGCGATAGCAATCTATCAGAAACCGACGACCACAGCTTATTGGCACTGCAACAGCATGCGGTGCAGAAAAAAATCGTTATCGCGGGCGGCGGTACAGGCGGGCATATCTATCCTGCGATTGGTATCGCCCAGGCACTGCAGCGTTTGGACACCACGGTAGATATTGTGTTTATTGGTGGTTCGGACAAGTTAGAATCAACGCTTGTTCCACAACATAGGTTCCGTTTCTTGCCTATTTCTGTTGCGGGTCTTCCGCGTCGCCTCACTTTACAATGGTTACCCGCCATTTGGAAGGCAGTTCATGGACTTCTCCAGTCATTGCGGTATATGAAGGAGTTGAAACCAGATGTCGTTATAGGAACGGGCGGATATGTTTCAGGTCCGGTTCTGTTAGCCGGTCTTCTATGCAAGATTCCGATTGCTATCCAAGAACAGAATGCTTCTGTTGGCTTAACAAACGGTATATTGGCACGATGGGCAGATGTCGCCTACCTTGCTATGGAATCGGTTCGCGAGAACAATTCATTCCGACGAACCGCACGTATAGAGATAACAGGAAATCCTATTCGTCCTGCAATCGCTGCATTCCCGAGGCGCGAGGAAACCTACAGAAGATTCGGGTTGCGCCCAGAGCGGAAAACAATTTTTGTGATGGGTGGCAGTCAGGGTGCTCATGCTATCAATGAAGTGATTGTAGCTGCGCTGCCACACCTCATCAAATATGCCGATCAGATCCAGATAGTTCATCAAACTGGTGCGCTGGAACTTGAAAAGGTTCAAACCGCGTATGATCGGACACTCGCTTCGCATCGAACCCTCAACTCGACTCCGACACAAGGCAACAAAGCACGAGTTGAGGGTTCGGGATTCCTATATTATGTCAAACCTTTCTTTGATACTGTTGAGGAAATCTATAGTATCGCAGACGTTATGGTGTGCAGAGCAGGCGGAATGACTATTGCCGAGGTCACTGCATGTGGTATCCCCGCAATTTTCATACCCTTACCCTCGCAAACCGGAAACAACCAAGTATTAAACGCTCACACCGTTGCAGAAGAGGGTGCGGCTGTTGTACTTGAACAAGGCACCTTCACGGTAGAAACTTTGGTAAAAAACCTGACGAACATGATCCTTGATGAAAATACACATGAACGGATGGTAACCGCAAGTCAAGCACTCGGCAAACCACATGCCAGCGATGACATTGCCAAGTCCATTCTTTCTTACGCTTAGTTAACTACATTATAAAATCGAGATCCAAAGCGCGAAGCCTGAAACGAAGTGGAAGGCGGATATACGGAAAGGGGTATCAAATCCCGAACCCACTTCACCGAACCGCAAGGAAAATTAAAAATAATGTTTGGAAAAACACGACACATCCATATTATTGGCATAGGAGGTGCCGGATTAAGCGGCATCGCTGAGATCCTGCTGGATCTCGGGCTTCACGTAACAGGCTCAGATATCCGCAAGTCATATACTACGGAACACTTGCGTGGACGAGGAGCAACTATCTATTATGAGCATGCAGCATCACACATACAGGGTGCCGATGTCGTCGTTTTTTCCCCCGCTATTCCCCCTGAAAATCCAGAGCTCCTCGCTGCAGAGACGCAGAAAATTCCAATTGTCAGGGGCGCGGAAATGCTGAATGAAATCACTCGAATGCGCTACAGCGTTGCCGTCAGCGGAACACATGGAAAAACAACTACAACAGCTATGACTGCGACAGTCCTTGCCAGTCTTGATCCGACGGTTGTCGTAGGTGGGAAACTCATGAATGGCAGTCACGCTCGAAGTGGCGAAGGCGATGTTATGGTCGTCGAAGCAGATGAGGCATATGGTTCAATTGAGATGTTTTATCCCACTGTTGCTGTTGTTACGTCCGTCGATGCCGACCATCTGGATTATTACAATAGCGTTGACGAGATTGGTGAAACCTTCCTTAAATTCACCAATAAAGTTCCGTTCTACGGCACAGCAGTTCTCTGCTTGGATGCTGAGAACATTCAAAGGTTTATCCCGCGGGTTAAAAAGCGTTATATTACCTACGGACTTGAAACGCAAGCGGATCTGATTGCTGAAGGCATTACCGTGGAAGGTCCCACATCTCGTTACCGAGTTCGCAAACATGGACACCTATATGGTGAAATTCACCTTAAAATGCCGGGTCGCCATAATATTTCTAATTCTTTGGCAGCGATAGCCGTCGGGCTTGAACTTGATATTCCTTTCGATCAAATCCGAGAGGGTCTTGAGTCATTTCAGGGTGTACATCGCCGCTTTGAAATACTTGGCGAAGTTAACAATATCATTGTCGTTGACGATTACGCACATAATCCAGCGAAGTTGAAAGCCGCATTGAGTGGTGCACGCGACGGTTATAAGCGCCGTATCGTCGCCGTTTTTCAGCCACACCGATACCAGCGTGTCAGAGATTTAGCAGATGAGTTCTCTCGCTCTTTTTATCAGGCAGATGTCCTCATTGTTACCTCAATCTATAGTGCTGGTGAGGCACCTATTGAAAACGTCACAGCTGAAAAACTGGCAGAAGCGATACAATCACACGGACATCGCCATGTTTACTATGTACCAGATACAGATGAAGTTCCGGACGTTCTGATGAAAATAACACAACCAGAAGACATTGTCATTACGCTCGGGGCAGGGGACATTAGTAAAGTAGGACACGAGTTCCTAAATAGACTTCAGGCAGAATAGTGGTCAGTCATCAGTTAACAGTTAAAAGCAGCGGTGTGGCAGTTATCGTAAACATTGCTGCCACAAGGGATGTTACTGATAACTGATACCATTTCTGATTGAAATTGTAGCATAAACTTTTAGTTTGGGTTTCCCCCTTGTAGCATAGACTGTTAGTCTGTGCGCTCAGGTGCGGTTAATGCAATATAAACTTTTAGAAATGGTATGACAACCGATAACTCTAAAGATGTGGATTCAATTGACTTCAAATCAACGACTCACCATTACAGGTACAAGAGAAGCCGGAAGGAAGTCTTCGTTCTTTGGTAAAAAGCGTAATGGATATACACGGCAGACTTCAATGCCTGCGCGACGGTTTGGTAAACACCCCAACGCCAAAATATACATGTGGCGGCGTATAATTCTCGTCATCGCGGCTATGGTTACTTTATCGTTTGCAGGAAAAATAGTGCTCGGTTTTTTTAGTGCTGAATATGTTTCACTTGAACTTTCAGGAAATATGCACTATACTGATGTACAAATCTATGATGTATTAGGCGAAAAGTTAGAAAATATCGTCATAGATTCTGAAGAACAAACAGCTGACTATCTCAAGGAGAGCTTGAGCTACATTAAAGAAGTACATGTCGTTAAACATGTGATGAAGCGGATACTCACTATTGAAGTCACCGAACGTGAACCTTTTGCGCTCCTGTGGTTCGGTAATGCTTCGCAAACTTCTCAAATGCACATGCCCAGCGTACAAACCTTAGGTAATAAATCATCCGCTGTAAGTGCACTACTTGATGGTGATAGTTCGTTTTTTCTCGTAGATAGCGAAGGACATGTGTTAAAAAATATAGAGGTTGGAGAAACAGGTCAATGGAGATCTGAAGGGATACCTGAAGAACTGGCGATACTTCTGGTCCTGAGTAATGAACCACCGAGAATTGGTACTGTCGTTCAGAGAGACGAGGTTAAATTGGGATTAGAGGTTTTAAAGACTGCCCTACTTCAGGAACCAGCACTTGCGGCACAAATACAGATTATCGACGTAAATGATTTCCAAAAAATTAAGCTACAGATTGATGCGCTGCCTGCACCAGTATGGCTTGCTGGAGACACGATGGAATCTGGGCTTCATCATACTGCCCTGCTTCTAAAACAGCATAAAACTCGGATCCTTGAACTTATTGGTGAGATCCCGAGTGTAAGAAAACCATATATAGACGTAAGGTACCAAGACACACTCTACTTGGGAGGGTATACTGAAAGCAAGTAGCCTGATCCTTGTAGCACCTATAAAGATCTATAGAATATCGGCTCCACACCTGTTTACTGCCCTTGAGACCTAAAAAAGAAGGAGGTGAAAACATTTAAATGCCAAAACAAAATATTATCGCAGGACTTGATATCGGTTCGAGCAAAATTTCGGTAGTTGTTGGGAATACGCTGCACGGGGGCACCCAAAAAATAGGAATTATCGGCGTTGGTCACGCGCCTTCCAAAGGACTCCGCAGGGGAGTTGTCGTTGACATCAACCAAACAGCCGAGGCTATCCGTAAAGCCATCTCCAGTGCTGAATTGATGGCAGGGGTGAAAATAGACTCCGTCTGCGTCGGTATTTCGGGTGAACATGTTATTGGGCAAACGTCACATGGGGTTGTTTCCGTGGCAAATACTGAGATTTCGCAGGACGATGTTGACCGAGCGATGATAGCAGCAAAGGCAATCTCCATTCCCGCAGACAGGGAAATACTGCATGTCATCCAACAGAATTTCGTCGTTGATGCCCAGAGTCGTATTCGGGAACCTATCGGTATGTCTGGCGCGCGTCTTGAAGCTTACGCCTACATTATTACAGGTGGCACAACGGCTATTCAGAATTTGCTCAATAGCATCGAAAAGGCAGGCGTGCCTATAGTTGAAACGCTTGTCGCTGCACCGCTCGCAGCAACACAAGCTGCCATCTCAAAGGATGAGCGTGAAGTCGGCATCGCACTTGTTGACATCGGGGATGGAACAACTGAAGTTATTGTTTACAAAGAGGATTCTATCGAACATACAGCAGTAATTCCTGTTGGAGGCCAGCACGTTACCAACGACATTGCGCAATACTTAAAAGTCACCCTTCCAGAAGCGGAGGAACTTAAACTTCACCGCGGCTGCGCTTGGACAGAATTAGTCGATCCTGATGATGTTAGATCTATTCCAGTCGCCAGTGATTCAACTCCACCGCGTTTCATTGACCGGATTGAACTTGCCCAAATTATTGAGTACCGTATGGCTGAAATCTTGGACGCAATCGGTGACGAATTAGGTGATATTCCGCTTCCGGGTGGACTCGTGCTCACGGGTGGTACTGCACTCATGGACGGTTTGCAAGAACTCGCGGAAGCTATGCTTCAGCTGCGCGTCCAGATCGGATACCCGCGTGGCTTGCAAGGCTTGACTGACAGGGTGAACCATCCAATGTATTCCACAGGAATAGGACTCGCTCTTTACGGTGAGACTTTGCGGCAGTTAGAACGTGAACACACCGTACGCCATGGAGGGAACGCCTTTGGATCATTCCTGCAACGCATCAAAGAATGGTTTGGATATTAAGCGTCCTTCTCATTATTGAATAGGACGAACCCACTTATGCCAAACTTATCGCAACGCTTGACTTAACTTTACTAATAGCGTATAATTTAATGTGAAAAAGCGAATCCATGAAAGTTATTAAGGAACCTCGGTCTGGAGATTGAGGCTATAATGATAGGAGGAATTAGGTTGCTGTGTCTTTGTAATAGTAACTGAAATCTAAAATGATAGAATTTGAACAGGAAGAATTTGAAAGTCTACGTGCCAAAATTAAAGTTATTGGGATCGGTGGAGCAGGTGGAAACGCTGTCAAACGTATGATTGAAGCAGGACTTACCGGCATAGAATTTTATGCCGTCAATACTGACCAACAAGCACTCGTGACCTGCCGCGGTGCTACCCAAATCCAGATTGGTGTTAACACTACCGAGGGCTTAGGTTCCGGGGCAAACCCCGAGATTGGCAGAAAAGCTGCTGAAGAAGACAGAGAACATCTCCAAACTATCGTAGAGAACGCAAATATGGTCTTCATCACCGCAGGTATGGGGGGTGGAACTGGTACCGGCGCGGCGCCACTCATTGCTACACAAGCAAAAGAGCGAGGAGCTCTCACTATCGGTGTCGTGACACGTCCTTTCAACTTTGAGGGACAACGTCGCGCAGCCGCCGCCGAAGCAGGACTTGATGAACTCCGATCAGCTGCTGATTCCGTAATTGTTGTACCAAACCAGCGTCTCATCGACACTATGGACAGGAAACTTCCCATCCGAGAAGCATTTCGTATGGGAGATCAGATTCTCTTACATGGCGTTAAAAGCATATCCGACATCGTCGCTGAATCAGGCGAAATTAACGTTGACTTTGCCGATGTTGAATCCATTATGCGAAACGCAGGAAGTGCATTGATGGGCATGGGGCATGCTACAGGTGACAACCGCGCCCAAATTGCCGCAGAACAGGCGATCAGTTCACCTCTCCTTGAGCAAACTAATATTGCCGGAGCCGTCGGTATGATTGTGAACATCACCGCACCGCCCGATTTCATGATGCACGAACTCGATGACGCTATGGGTGTCATTCAGGATACCGCCCCCGAGGCACAAATTATTTTTGGACTTGTTTACAAAGATGAATTGGAACTTGGAGATGAAGTCCTTGTAACCGTCATTGCTACAGGATTTGATAGTGTTGAAGGGGCAGACTACGAGATTGATGACGCAGATACCTATCAAAGACAAACACCGGCTCTTCCCGAGCAGCGTGTACCAAGTCCAAGCAGAGTACAACAGAGTATCGCCGGAACACCATCCGACAGATCCAGGGTTCCGGGTCGTGGGCGGAGAGCAAACGCCGAACCACCCATAGAGGAGGATAACGTACCCCAAAGCAACCCGCAGAAACCTACCCGAGGAAAAGACCAAGGCTCGCAGCAGCGTGAAACAGATTGGGAAATTCCCGCTTTTCTGCGCGTTCAAAAAAGACGTGGGAACGATAAATAGGAACTACCTCTACACCGACTCCTATCGCTTCTGATTTTCTGAGTGTAGATCCCGATTCCCTGATTGAGATTCCTTAAAACTAACGCCGCACCGTGTTTTGATAACATAGTGCGGCATGTATCGCTTTTTCATTTTCGCCTGTAAATACACTTTTTTACCGCGGACCTTTTGCTTATGGCACATTTCAAATAAACTTTACTATACTTGAGGCAAACATTGAACTTATATCAGCATTACCAACACTTACGCAGTGAGGAACACGGCGCGCATAACAACTTCAGAAAACCTAACAAATTCGCGCTTGTCTATCCGAGCACGTATGCCCTCGGTATGTCAAGTCTCGGTGTTCAGGTTATGTACGCAACACTCAACAGTCGAGCGGACACCGCTTGCGAACGTGTTTTTATTCCTGAGCCTGACTATCTTCGGAAACTTGCCTCTCAAAAAAAGGCTCTTTTCTCGTTTGAAACGCAGACCCCTTTGAACCAATTCGACATCCTCGGGTTTTCAGTCTCCTTCGAATCAGATTATGTGAACATTCCTCGCACGTTAGAGTTGGCGAACATACCGCCGCTTGCTGAAGCGCGAACGGAATGGGATCCGCTCGTCATTGCCGGTGGCATTAATATCTCCTACAACCCAGAACCGATTGCCGATTTTGTCGATGTTTTTGTCGTCGGTGAAGCCGAACTTGTTATCCACCAACTCATGGCGCATTTCAACGAGTGGAAAAGATCCGGTGTACCGAAGAGTGAATTGCTTGAAATTCTCGCAACTGTTCCAGGGCTTTACGTGCCACATTTTTACGACGTAACCTATCGCGATGATGGTACGATTGATGCCGTTTCCCCAAAACCCGGTATATCACCTAAGATTCGTGCAGTAGCTGTCCCAAAACTTGATGATGTCGAAACCTGCACGCACATCCACACACCCAATACCGAATTCTCAAATGCACATCTCATTGAAATTGTACGTGGGTGTGGCAGGCAGTGCCGTTTCTGTGTCGCAGATTATGCCCGTCGATGGCCGAGACATCGCTCTGTAGAGAGCACGCTCGCGCTTGCGGAACGCGCACGCGGCATTACAGATAGAATCGGACTCGTCGGAGCCTCCATCTCTGACCACCCACAAATCGATGAGATCGCTACAGGTCTCGTCGAACGTGGATTTCGAATCTCCTGTGCCTCACTCCGCGCTGAAACTGTTCGTACACCGCTGCTCGACGCACTCGCAGACAGCGAACAAGGGACCATCACTATCGCCCCAGAAGTTGCGTCTGAAGCACTCCAAAAGGTTATCAATAAAGCTATTCCACGTGAACGCCTCTATCATGTATTTGAGGAAGCATTGAAACGTGATATTCTCAACCTTCGCCTATACTTCCTCATCGGTGTCCCACATGAAACACCAGCGGATGTAGAAGCTATAGTTGATATGGCAAAGGAGATGCGCACCATCGTTCTCCCCCATGCAAAACGAACAGGGAGAATAGCCCGTATCAGTTTTACGATTTCACCTATGGTGCCTAAACCACATACGCCTTTCCAGTGGGTAGCGATGGAACCCCCCAAAACCATCGCCCGAAAACTCGATTTTCTGAAACGCGAAATTAACCAACTTGGTAGCATAAAAGTCGGTTCTGCCAGTGCCAGACTCGCACATCAAGAAGCTGCCTTCGCTCGCGGCGACCGGCGGCTTGGAAAAGTTATTCTTGAGCTTGCACACGGCGTGTCATGGAACCAAGCGTTCCGTAAACACGATTTAGCTCCAGATTTTTATGCCATACGCCAACGTCCACTGCATGAGGTCAACCCGTGGGACCATCTTGACCTTAACGTTAAACCCCAATTCCTACAACTTGAGTTCAACAAGCACGAAAAAGGTTTTACAACCAGTGAGTGTGATACAACTGTTTGTAAGAAGTGTGGGGCTTGCTAACTTCCTTATCCCATTCAACAAGGGTCAAATAATCGCGCGATCGTCCAAGTTTAAATTAGATTTCTCTCTTAATATCCGGTTTGCTGTTTGGGTAAACCTTACCGTATTTTGCATGATTGGCAGGAGGAATTCACTGTGCTCAAATTTGAACAATTTATAGGCGGACTCGTCGCAATATGCGTCCTGTTTACCTTTACGACACCTGTATATGCAGGGTTAGATGACAAATCCCTCGTTTTATACCTCTCCTTTGATGAAGGAAAGGGAGGGAAGGCCGCAGACGGCTCCGTACATGGTCATGATGGTGAATTTGTCCAAAATCCCACATGGGTAGATGGGCAGTTCGGCAAAGCATTGGAGTTTGATGGGACCAAGGGAGACCATGTAATCGTGCCTATCAACGACACTTTACAGTTGAGAGAACAATTCTCCATTGCTTTTTGGGTCAAACGTGACGCTGCCCAAATTCGGGAGTGGAACTACATGGTGACCGCTGGCTCCTTGAAATGGGCATCAATTTTTAGAAATAGTGACAACAAAACCTATTTCTGGTCGACATCCGGTGGTGGTTGGGCACAAAAAGCCGTCACCGATGACATTCAACCTGATGACTGGGTACACCTCGCCGTGACCCACGACACCAAATCCAAAGTGGTCATCTACAATGACGGGAAAGAAGCCGGTGGTGGTGCTAAACCGCCAGTTGTTGATCTGATTGATGGCTCCGTTATGGTTGGAGCACGTCACCCCGGCGAAGAATTTTTCACCGGTATCATTGACGAGGTATTTCTCTTTAATCGAATCATCACTGAGGCGGAAATCGGTGAAATTATGAATGGCGACTTTCTGCCAGTAGAACCCGCAGACAAACTCGCGACGACGTGGGGCAGCATTAAAGCCGATCGCGATTTTTAAACTATTGACACCTGGGCATCGTTCCACTTCGTTTCACGATGGTTTTCGGTGAAGTCCAACCCGTTTTCAGTTATGAAACGTTTAAGAACCTTACTTCGCTTAACCCCGTTGAAACTGACCTGAAACCTGCCCGAAACGAAGTGGAGGACAGCCCAGGAGTCCAATTATTTAAAAATGCTAAAATATCTCGCCATATTCATCCTTTGCAGTGCTTCTGCAAACATCACTTTATCCGATTCTTCATCTGCCGAAGAGTATTATAAGAGTGCTACTGCCTACCACGATCTCGGAGAATTCGAGCAAGCCATCTCCGAATACAGACAAGCCATCGCGCTTAATCCTAATTCCCCCATCATCTACAACAGACTCGGTGTCGTATATTCTGAACTGAAGCAATACGATGCCGCCCTTGATGCCTATCAGAAGGCACTTGCGTTGTCTCCTATGACGGCTGAACCACACTATAATATCGGACTGGTTTACCTCAAGCAAGGCAATTTCCCACGTGCCGCTGAGGCATTTAAACGTGCGGTCGCTATAGACGCGGAGTGGGGAGATCCCTACACGGGACTCGGTGAGGTTTACTTGAAGCAAGGTGACTTCGGACAGGCTGCTCGCGCCTATAAACAAGCCGCACGTCTCAATCCAAACGGAAATCCGAGTGCTACTTTGGGATTGGGTAAGACCTATGTAAAACAAGGACGCTTAGATGACGCAATCATAGCGATTGAAAAGGCAATTGAAATTCAGGTGGATAACACAGAAGCACACTACCAACTCGCTCAAATTTATATCAAACGCGGCGAAAAGAAAAAAGCCGCCTCAGCGATGGCGTTTTTCAAAGTCCTCCGTCAAACGGATCCGCTCCTCAATGAATCCGAAATATGGGTGAAAAGACATCCCAATGACGCAAGAGGCTATAATAATCTCGGCATTGTCTACCTCGCACGTCATCGCTCTGAGGACGCAATTGCCAGCTACAAACGCGCCATTTCTCTTGCCCCTGATTTAGCCACTGCACACTACAACTTGGGGCATGCCAACCATAAACAGGGAAAAGCCAAACTCGCTATCGCGGCTTACCAACAGGCACTCACCATCGACACCACCCTTGCAATTGCGCATAATAACATCGCTGTCTGCTATATGGAATCAGGGATAGATTTGGACCAAGCACTCTCTCATGCCCGAACCGCTGTTCGTCTTGTCCCGACTGAGGCGAATTATTGGGATACGCTTTCTCAAGTTTGCACCGTCCTTGGGTTAGAAAGTGAAGCACAACACGCACGTGCCTATTCGATAAAAAAACAGGAAGGGTATTCTCAAGAAGAATGAAATGCTTCTGCTATATTATCCTCTCTTTGATTCTGAACATGTCCGCTTCCGCAGAAATCCAATTCGTTGACGCAACCGCCGCTGCAGGCATCACGTTTCGGCATGTTGATGGCAGAACCGGTGAAAAATTTCTCATCGAAACGCTCGGCTCTGGCGCACTTTTTTTCGATTTCGATGTTGATGGGGCTTTGGATCTTTATGTAGTGAATGCTACACACATCCCTCCACCAGTCAGCGAAAAAACCCCTCAAATACATTCCCCACTCCCGCAAAACATACTCTACCGAAACAACGGCGACGGCACTTTTACTGATATTACAGACAGGACAGGGGTTGGAGATACCGGTTATGGTGTCGGATGCGCAGCTGCCGATGTTAATAATGACGGTTATCCCGATATTTACGTAACTAACTACGGACGCAACCGCCTCTATTACAACAACGGTGACGGCACTTTTACTGATGTAACGCAAAAATCGGGAGTCGGCGATGAACGCTGGGGAACAAGTTGTGCCTTTCTGGATTACGATTTAGATGGGTATCTTGACCTATACGTCGTCAATTACATGAAATTTTCCGTTGCGGAAAACGAATGGTGGGAAACTCGGGGTATCAGAACATATTGTAGCCCGACAGATCAGATTGCTGGCAGCCACTTTGTAAGCGAGCCTGATATCCTCTATCGCAACAATGGCGACGGAACCTTCACAGATGTCACCAAAACTGCAGGGATCTCACACCGTGCCCTCGGTCTCGCTGTCGCTGTCGGAGACTACGATAACAATGGCTATCCAGACCTGCACATCGCCAACGATATGGAAGCAGACCTCTTTTACCACAATAACGGTGATGGCACCTTTACCGAAACCGCCGACCTTACCGGAACAGGGTATGATGAAAATGGTTTCCCCGGAAGTGGTATGGGAAACGCATTTGGTGATTATAACAACGATGGTTATCTTGATCTCGTTGTCAGCAACGCCTCTGGACTGCCTGCGCTTCTCTATCAAAATGAAAACGCTGCGTTCTTTACCGATGTCTCTTTTGTCTCAGGAATTGGAGCAGTGACGCTCCCCTACTTTAAATGGGCAGCCGAATTCTTAGACTATGACAACGACGGTCTCCTTGACCTCTTCGTTGCGAACGGACATCTTCAGGAAAACATTTCGCGCTTTTCGGAGAGTACCTATCCGCAGACAGATTTGGTTTTCCGAAATGTGCATAGGCAAGACGGCACATATCACTTTACTGATACGTCTACTGAGGTCGGATTGGCAGAACTCCCGAAAAAAGTCAGCCGCGCCGCCGCATTCGGGGACTATGACAATGACGGAGATGTCGATATTTTTCTCAACAACTCCAATCAACACGCAACGCTTCTCCGAAATGAGGGCGGTAATAGCAATCACTGGTTGACAATCCAGCCCATCGGGACCCAAAGCAACACGTCCGGTATCGGCACAAAAATAGTTGTGAAAGCCGGTAATTTGTCTCTTACCAAAGAAGTCCGGAGCGGTGCGAGTTACCTTTCACAAAGCGATCTACGTGTACACTTTGGATTGGGAAAGAATTCAGGAGTCGAAACCCTTGAAATTCACTGGCAGAGCGGGCTCACAGAGCAATTTTCCAACCTGAAGTCAGACCAAATTCTCCATATAAAAGAGGGACACGGGATCATAAACGGACAAGAAATAAGATAAGTATCAAAAAAGGACCTTTACGTATCACCACCAGGGATCTCTGGCCAATTGTGCTCCGGTGAATATCCTAAATCCTCTTCTGCCTGTTTCCACGCAAAACGGGAATCCGCACGACCAGCGACAGCGTTATAAGCACCATACCTTACCGTCTCTGTTTCGATCGCGCGTGCAACACACTGCGCAACATCCCTCGGATCCACGTAAACGAACCAAGGGGCTGTCACAACTTCAGGGGCTGTAGGCCCCGGATTCTGTCCATCCCCATCTATGACCCCCGGACGGACATGGATCACGTCCAACCCATGCGCTTGATGATACGCTGCCCCGATCCGCTCGCCGAGGTACTTCGCCAGTGAGTAGTAAATATCTCCCGGACCGAACTGGAAGTCATCATCCACCTCGTAAGGCAATTTTGCACTTGAGGCAGGAGGGCACGCCGAAATACTTGAGATGTTAACTAATTTCTGAACACCCTGCTTCACACAGGCCTCTGCGACGTTCCATGTCCCTTTCACCATGACATCCGCAAACAGCGAGGCTGGCTTATCAGACCGGCCCCGTACCAAAGCAACAAGATGGACGACAGCATCTTGATCGGCACACGCTGCCTCGATTTCGGCAGCATTTGTCACATCTGCCTTGATAAAAGTCGTGCCTGCAACCGCGCGATCCAGTTCAACAATATCCGTTAGCGTCAGTTCATACTCGCTACGCAACCGACCAATGATAAATTGCGCCAGATACCCATTCGCACCAGTGATCAAAATTTTTTCAATAGACATTTTTTAATTTATTACTCCTGGGCGTTGCTCCATTACATTACGCAATGGTCTCCGATAAAGTTAGTAGCCCTTCCAAACCTAAAGCAGGCTCTCTACTTCACCGAAAACCGCCATGAAATGTAATGGAATGGCATCCAGATTCCCATAGTTAGAAAAACGGAAAATCGGAAAAGTGATGGCAACCTGCATTCTCACTGCGAAGCAGGCGCAGGCGACTCTTCGGCAAAAACCGTTATAGACCCATCGCTTGATTTAACGCCTTGCGAATCGTTCAAAACCTGTCTCATAGAGTGCCTCGTTGAAGCCAACAAGGAAGACATTCTCGTTTTGTATTGTCGGCGCACGCAGGCTGCCGCTTCGTCCCATCACCGCTTTTAGGATGGATTCCTGTGTATCTTCGGTTGGCACAAAGGTTTCCACGCGCCTCCCTTTCGCAACAACGATTCGCTCCGCGCTGCCCATTAAATCCCATACCGCTGTCGCATCCATTTGCTCTTTTCGCGCATCAGTCCGACTCTCTGGCTGTAAGTTATGTGTGTCAAGAAACTCTTGCACTTTCTTACACGAGGTTCAGCTATTCCGAAAATAAATCCAATCTATCATTTTTTTAATTTTCCTTGCGGTTCGGTGAAGTGGATTGGAGACTTCAAGTGCTTTTTCGTATATCCGCTTTCCACTTCGTTCCAAGCTTCGCGTTTTTCTAATTTACCTTACAAATCCTTCACATTGATAAATCTGCCGGTGTCGCGGCTCTGGACCGCGGCATCAATTAGAGCGAGTGTTTCAATTGCATCAACGAACGGCGAGCGAATCAGCGTCCTGTCGCCTGTCTCAATGGCACGCAGCCATGCTCCGGATTTGTCTAAACCCAGACTGTTTTCCGAAACCGCCGGTTCATTGACGATTTCACCGTTAAGGTATCCGTGAATGGCATTATCCGTCATATTCGCTTGTAATCGCAAATGTGGTCCGACGACTTCAACCTCAAAACTAAATTTTTCGGTGCCACAGTGATTCATGTGCGTTCCGAAAACGCCGTTGTCCAGTTGATAGGTCATCTGGATGGCATTTTCGGCATCAAATTCGGTTCGGTCCAACGCCATATTCTTGACAGCAAACGCGTGTGCCTGCACCGGTTTCGGGTTTCCCATAACGAACCGTGCGCAATCCAGCACATGCACAGCCTGCTCTGGCAAGGGACCACCACTTATCTCATATTGTAGAAACCAAGGTGACATCCGGAAACTCAGGTAATAATCAACGGTGCAGACCGTCCGGACGAGGTGTACCGGTTCAGAAGCGATTAACGCTTTCAGCCGTTCATAGAGCGGATGATAGCGCAGTTGGAACCCAACAGCGGCGATGACATCCGCTTTCTCAATGCAAGCGAGGCACTTTCTGCCTTCAGCCATGTTCAAGGCGGGAGGTTTTTCAACCATCACAGGAATACCGCGGTCGCATGCCATCTGGATCGGTTCAAGACGGATAGGGGGTGGTGTCGTGATAACCACTCCATCCATGTCTGCATCGAAAAAAGCATCCAACGCGGTAGTGGCAAGTGTTGTTTCAGCACTTGCTGCGAGTTCACGAGCCGCCTCAAGTCGCACATCATGGACTGCAACGACACGCGCACCGTAATCAGTTATCGCTCTGTGATGATGTCTTCCCATACCGCCGGCACCTATGATGCCTATTGCTAACGGTTTTTGAGATTTCATTGTATTTTGAGATTTCCCCACGTTACCGCGAGTTTTTCTTGCGGTTCAACAGGTGTTGGGTCGAAGTCAGGCGTGACAACGACGATATTATCGTATTGTGCGTGTTCACCGGCTCTATCTCCACCGGACATACGGAAACCGATTTTACCCTCAGAGTGTGCACTTTCGGAATCGGTCCATTCGCTTACAAGTGTCAGATCACCTACCCCACCGCCGACCGGTCCGATATATGCCTTGAATTCGTATTTCCGCACTTCAAACTTGACACGATACCAGACATCCTGCTCCCGGTCTACGCCATCGGCAAATGCCCCGGGTTCTGCCGCCCACGAGCCTTCGATTCTTCGGTGCCACCGGATGTGCTGCGGTGTATGTCCAGAACCTGCAGTCGAGATTTGGTGCATATAGATGTTATTGCCATCTGTTCCGTGGAAGACAAACCCTGTAAGTCCGGCATCCATGGTTTTGAAATCGGCATAATAGTCAAAATCTTCGGGAAAATCATCAACGCTTAGCCCAACGTCACCACCCCATACGTCAAGCACTTTATTACCAAGTACATTGTGACCATCGGCGTTGTCCTCAATCAGCCACGTTCCCTGGGGTGTCCATTCCGATTCGTCAATATTTCCACTCTCAAAATCGTCATCAAAGAGAACTTCGGCGGTAACGATACCTATACACAGAATCATCATTAAAAAGATTGCGTATCGCATCCTTTCCTTTCTCCTTTTTTCTTATGAGGCGTTTTTTACCTCGTTTATGTACACTGCACTATAGGACGCTGTTCGGACGCCATGCTAAAGCGTAGCACACAGCGCGTAAATTGCTATTAAACAGTTGATTTCATGCACTATTTTTTTAATTCTCCCCAAGTCACCGCGAGTTTGTCCTTCGGTTCAATGGAGAAGATGTTAAATTCTGGGGTGGTGACGAAAACATTATCATATTGCGCGTAATGAGCGGCAGCCCCCCGATTGCCACCCCGCTCGTAGAAGCCGATTTTGCCCTTTTCAGATTTTTTTTCACTATCGGTCCATTCTCCCACAAAAGCGAGGCTACTCCATTTGGCACCGACTTTACCGAGATATACCTTAAATTTGTAGTTCTTACGCACCTCAAACTTTACGCGGTACCAAATATTCTGCTTGCGTTTTCTTTCATCTGCGAAAGGCGTTATTTCGACTGACCAGCTGCCCCCAAATCTTCTGTGCCATTGAATGTGTTGCGGTGAGTGTTTAGAACCCGCGGTTGAAATTTCGTGCATGTAGAAGTTCTTGTCGTCCTTCGCGTGGAAAACGAACCCCAACGAACCGCCATTTTTTGCCTTGAAATCAGCGTAGTAATCAAATTCTTCGGGGAAATCGGTAAGAGTCAACCCTTCACCACCACCCCAAATGTCAAGCACTTTTCTTCCAAGCGCATCGTATCGGGTGTCGTTATCCTTAATGCTCCAACTCACTTGCGGTGTCCATCTGCCGAGATCAATTTCGAGACGCTCAAAATCGTCATGAAACAAAACCTCGGCAGAAACTGCACTAACACACAGCATCAATGTAACAATCAAAGCTACACGCCACGCGCAGGCTTTCGGATATACGTATCGCATTTTGCCTCTTCTATAGGATTGTTCTTGTCTATTGTAGGCACGATTTATCCGTTTCTATAAAATCGCGCCTACAATCAAAGAGGTTATTCTGTCTTAACCTCTGCCCATGTTGTGGTAAGCTTTCCGTCCGGCTCAACAGCCATTGGGTCTCTGCCGCCGTAAATTTCGATTTCATCGACGCGAGCACCACCATTGGTACGAATATGAAGACGCAACCACCGTGCCTCTACATCTTTGAAGGTAAACTCGGTGGTTTCACTAATTGGATCTCCCTTGTGGGTGTAAACCTTTGTCCACGTTCCCGCATCGGAGTTTGGATCCGCTTTCGAGGTTGCGACAAGGATATCAAAGTCAGCCGTTGTCCTATCAAGAAATCCCTGTGAATGATCGCTGGCGAAGTAAATGCGGTTCACATTGGCTACATCACCCATATCGATCTGTGCCCAACCCGGTATTGCCCCGATAATCCAGCTCCGGCAGTTGTTGTAAAAACCGTCATTGAGATATTCGGTACAGTGTCTACGAGGACACCATCCCTCCAGCTGCGAAGAGGCTTCCCCTTTCGCATCTTTGAGTAGTGCCAAATTGGGTTCCTTGTCCCGAACCGTTGGCACAAATTCGGGTCCGGGTTTGCCTCCGGCATCACATTCATCTGTTGCTTCTTTGATGTCCTGCTCCTTAAATTCGTAACGCCCAAATTTTTCAGGTCCCTTAGCTTCATCATGGACTGCGAAGACAGCAAGTGTGCTTACCAGCATCGCCACCATCACAAGCCCCCAATACTTTGTCCATCTCATTATCCATTCCTCCGTTTTTACGGTAGTAGGTGCTATGCATATTAGCACACGTGAAAAATTGTTTCAAGAAAATGGTAATTCGGTTAGGAAGGTTGGTTTTATAAATACCTATTCGTTGAAATAAATATTACCTAACTTCGCTTTTACGAAGAAAAAAAGCAGATACAAGTCTAAGAGGCACCTGAAATACCTACTATAAAAAATCCTCCGTGAAGACTCCGTGAATTCGGCTGTTAATATAGCAGCCTTATTCCAATACATTTCGATGTAAAGGTGTCGATATTCCGTTTTTGGAGCACGGGAATAAAAGATTTTTCGTTACCGATACCTGACAACCGAGAACGAAATACCCCAAGTGATGTCTGAAAATCCTTGACTTTTTTTTTCACTGTTGCTATCTTAAAATTGTATTAACCGTTTAGAGATTTTCAATTTTTGTTGACATCTGTAAAGATGTCGCTTATAATCTTTCTTAGGAGATCGAAGATTGAAACAGCGTGCTATTTTCTGGTTACTCTCTCTCATTTTGATAAGCGTTTCAGCGGTCTGTGAGGCACAAGAGTTGGTACTGCACCTCTCCTTTGATGCGTTAGATGGAAAGGTTGCAAAGGACAGGTCGGAATTCGGTAACGACGCAACCTTCAAAGGTTCACCCAAACTTGTTGAAGGCGTTTTCGGAAAAGCACTGGAATTTGATGGAAAAACTTCCGGGCAGATTCCCGACCATGCGAGTCTTGATATAGTCGACGGGCTTACCATCGAATTCTGGGCAACTATTGAAGGCGGAGAAGCACTCCAGAGCGGCGTTGAAAAAGGGACAGCTTGGGTTCCGGGTCTGTATAACCTTGCCGCGCTTTACAACGGCGGAACAATCCTTCAGTTTTTCGACTTACCCGAGCCGTGTAACGACGATAATATTGGTCCCAGTATCCAGGATGGCGAATGGCATTTTCTCGCAGGAACGTGGGATGGTAAAGATATTCTACTCTACATTGATGGCGAACTGGAAGCAGAGATGCCGTGCAAGGGTGAGTTGAACCCGAACGACGATCCCCTTTTTATTGGTGCCCGCGGTGGCAGTGGACGCTTTCTCACCGGAGCCATGGATGAAATCAAAATGTACAACTACGCCTTAACCAAGGCAGAGTTGCTCAAGGATATGGAAGAGCCTGTCACGCTGCCTGTTAACACACAGGATAAATTGACAACTGTCTGGGCACGCCTCAAAACCGACTAATCAGCACAGCAAAGGAGGGTTAATGAAAGCAACACGCTATCTTTTGGCGCAGTTCACGGGCAAAAATTTGCTTTATAAAAGTCCAACGTTTTTTCTTTTACTACTAACCGTAATCGGCTGCGCGCTTCCCTTCAGCCAGAACCTAACCCCTGAAGAACAGGTCGCGGTCGTCACAACCGACACAGGCACATTTGTGCTTGAGTTCTACCCCGATGCTGCCCCCGTGGCAGTGGATAATTTCATCAAACTGATTAACCAGAAGTTTTACGACGGCTTAACATTTCATCGAAAAGTTGATGCACCCGGTTTGAATATCATTCAGGGCGGGTGTCCAGAAGGCGATGGAACAGGTGGTCCCGGTTGGACTATTGTTGACGAGCACACAAATCCGAACCAACGTCCACATGTCAGAGGTACATTGGCAATGGCTCGGACCCCCGCGCCGGACTCATCCGGGAGCCAATTCTACATCTGCTTGAAACCCCAACCCCATCTTGACGGAGACTACACTACCTTCGGTGGTGTAATTCAAGGGATGGATGTCGTCGATCAGTTATCGATGGGCGATGTCATGACAAAAATCCGATTGGAGGCGAAGTCAAAATATGTTAAGGCAACAGCAGAGTAAGCAACATCGGCAATTCGCATCCGCAGCACTCCTCGTTTTAGTGACGCTATTCGCTACTTTCGTGCTGAGTTGCGCACAAGAAGATAAGCCAGCTCCTGTCCCGCGCGCGCGCCGCGCCGGCACAGGCACCGCAACAACCGTGGAGAAACCGCAGATCGATCCCGCAACGGTGGTCGCAGTCATTGAAACGGCAAAGGGGACTATTGAATTTGAATTCCTTGCAGCCGAAGCACCGGAAACTTCCAAGAATTTCATCAAAAACGCGCGGGTGATGTATTACAAGGGTGAGAAGTTTAATCGGGCAGAAGAACTGCTCATCCAAGCAGGCTCGAGGCTTGCCGCTGGAGATACACTCCCCATTGAAAACGGTTCACAAGAGATGTCGCGAGGCGTTGTCGCTATGGCAAAAGAGGAAGGCGCAAGTGTTTCGTATGCCTCCGAATTCTTTATCTGCCGAGGTGACACCATCCTTGACAGTGATTACACCATTTTCGGAAACGTTATCAGTGGAATGGACGTGGTTGACAGCATTGTCGTCGACGATGCAATTACGAACATCACCATCCGAGACAAGGAATAGCAGTAACAATCTAACGGTTGGTGCATAACGAATCGTTTTAATGGCTGTCGGAGGAACGCCTATCAGTTCCATCGGTTTTCGTCGGAAACCTGCTTCGCAGTGAGAATAAAGAGGTTCTCTTTCTGACCGCTAACTGCTGACCACTGATGGCTATTTTGGACTTTAATCATAAAAGAAGTTAAGAGTTATTAGTTGTCAGTAACATTCCATGAAAGGTTACTGACACCTATTAACTGACAACTGACAACTCTTAAAAATGGAGGTATACATGGCATTAACAGTTATCCGCACGGCCCGCCCAAGTCCCGCTTGGCAGGAAAGTTACGTGCGTGTGGAAAAAGGGCAACGACTCATTATTGATGCGGAGGGCGCATGGTCGCCGGATTTGCAAAATCGGACCGGATGGTGCGGTGCGGACGGTGTTCCCAAGACACCGGGTTCCAACGATTACCTACTTCCGGGCACAAACATCGGCGCACTCATCGCCAAAATCGGAAATGTCGTCTTCGCTGTTGGCTCACGCTACGACAATCCGGCACCCGCTGACGGTGTTATTTTCCTCGCAATGAACGAAAGTCCAAACAACAATAACCAAGCAGGAAGTTTACTCGCACAAATCATCATCTTTGATGATGAATAGGGAAACTCTCGTACAAACATCTACTGCCTATACCGGGCGAATCAGAATCAGGAGCAATCTATGGAAGAAACTACGGCTCAGGAGGAAGTTCACCAACTGCCCCCTGTCGATTTTATTGGCTATCTTACTAACCTTGTAGAAACAGCACGGCTCTACTTAGAGGGGATCCCGAACCCCGAAACGGACGAGATAGTTATAAACCTCCCGCTCGTGAAACATATTATTGATACTATTGAGATGCTTGAGGAAAAGACGAAGGGAAATCTCACTGCCCCAGAAGCCAACTTCTTGACAAATACCCTTTATGAACTCAGAATGGGCTACGTCCGTACCATCAGTAGACAGGAAACTGCCGCACAGCAAGAAGGACAAACTGAAGAAACCGAGGAAGAGGTTTCCACTGAAAATACTGAAAATCCGTCTTAATCGAAGGCTCAGCAATCACCGAAATAAACGATCTGCCATACAAGCCTCGACACTGTCGATTTTTATCGAAGCTCGATAGAACCGAACACCGAGGCCTCTTCGATATCGCACGGCATGATCCAAACCCTGCTCTCAAACGCAGTGTCAAAAAGCAGTATTAGAATTAACGTGAAAAGAGGAGAATGAACTATCAACGCAAGATCTTCATCGCTCTCACGCTGCTCATCGGTCTGCTCGTAACCGGAACCGTTGGTTACCTATTCCTCGAAAAGGATAACCAGTGGCGACTTCTCGATGCCATCTACATGACTGTCATCACCCTAACAACTGTCGGTTACAGCAACATGGGAATGAGCGATGCTGGACGAGTTTTTACCATGTTTCTGCTCATCGGCGGGTTCGGGGTGTTCACCTATAGTGTCACGATCGCCACCGCATTTCTGATTGAAGGACAACTACAAAGTTTTTTCCGACAACAAAAAATGATTCGAACTGTCGATAAATTATCAAACCATTATATCATCTGCGGACTCGGTGATACCGGTGTGCATGTACTCGACGAGATGCTGAAGGCAGAAGTAGATTTCGTCGGTATTGAATTCGAGGAAGAACGACTCATCCATCTCTCTGACACACGAAACTTTCTGTACCTTCAAGGCGATGCAACCGACGACGAGTTGCTCCTGCGGGCAGGAATTGAGCGCGCCCAAGGACTCGTCACATGTCTCAGCCGTGACCAAGATAACCTCTTCGTTGTGATCTCCGCAAGAAAACTGAATCCTCATTTAAGGATAGCCTCTAAAGCCGTTGAAGACAATTCCCCCGGAAAACTCATCACCGCGGGGGCAGATGAGGTTGTCCTACCCGATCACATTGGCGGGCTCCGCCTCGCAACCGGGCTACTCCAGCCACAACTCGTAGGGTTTTTGGAAAATATGACCCAAAATCGACTGGACGCCCAGTTTAATGAATCCATTATTCAAGAAGGCGCACCTCTGGACGGGATTTCTCTCAGAGCCGCCAGCATTCACGAACAAACTGGGTTAGTTGTCATCGCAATCCAAGATAGCGATGGAACATTTCTCTATAATCCCCCCGGAGATATGAAAATTACAGCCGGTGATGCCTTGTTAGTAATAGCCAACCAGAAGCAGTTACAAACATTGCACAAACTTACCGGAGATTCAAGTTAGAGAAAACAGGGTCATTTTGCTCTCCGATAAGAGCGAATGTCGAATCGTAACAGACCTCTGTAGGAGCGACCTCCCAGTCGCGACTTTTCAAACAAAATAGCGAAAAAGCCGAAAACTAAATAGCACTAAGAGCAGGGCTATTCAGTTTTCGGTTCCGATCTTGGTTTTCGTTCACAGATGTTAAGGTTTTCGCGCAATATCGCGAGCACAGCTCGCTCCTACAGCGGAAAAACGTTCACGCATATAAAGTCAATATGTAAAACTAAATGACCCTGGCACTAAGAGGAAAAGCGTTGACCTGTTATCCTCCACTGTGATACAATGGGGTCAGATTTTACCGGGTGAGATTTGAATCTTGCCGCTGTAAAACACACGCTCACAAAACACAATATCGCAAATTGGAAGGAACATACATATGCTCGCAACAGTCCTAAGCAGCGCAATGCTGGGAATTGATGCTTACATCGTGAAAGTCGAAGTAGATGTTGCTGGTGGAATGCCATCCTTCAGTACTGTCGGCTTACCCGACAACGCCATCAAAGAGAGTCGGGATCGGGTTACCGCAGCCATTAAAAACTCCGGTTTCTACTTCCCGCCCACCCGAATCACGGCGAATTTAGCACCTGCAGATATCCGAAAAGCGGGATCGGCGTTTGACCTCCCCATCGCAATCGGTGTCATGGCAGCCACCAATCAAGTGAATCCCGCGAGGCTTGAAAACGCAATAATTTTAGGTGAACTCGCACTTGATGGAAGCATTCGCGGTATACAAGGCGGACTCCCTATCGCCATTGCCGCAAAAGAGAACGGCATCCAAGATCTCATTTTGCCTGCTGAAAACGCAAGGGAAGCAGCGATCGTAGAAGGTATGAACGTCTATCCGGTCGCAAACTTAACAGAGACCGTTGCATTCCTCAACGCCGATAAAGAGATCGCACCAGTACCGCGCACACTCAGCACTGACGGACACAACGAGCATTCTGAAGCACATCTTGACCTACTCGACGTGAAAGGGCAGGAACATGCTAAGCGCGCCATCGAAGTCGCCGCTGCCGGCGGGCATAACCTCATCATGATCGGACCGCCCGGTTCTGGAAAGACCATGATAGCGAAGCGAATTCCGTCGATTCTGCCGAAACTCTCTATCGAGGAATCCTTAGAAACAACGAAAATCCAAAGTATTATCGGTATTTTGCCAAGCAATACACCTTTGGTCGTGACGCGCCCATACCGTTCACCGCACCATACTATCTCTGACGCAGGTTTAATCGGCGGTGGAAAAGTACCACGTCCCGGTGAGGTGAGTCTTGCACACAACGGCGTGCTCTTTTTAGATGAACTCCCCGAATTCCGGCGAAATGTCCTTGAAGTCATGCGACAACCGCTTGAAGACCGGCAAGTGACCATCTCCCGCGCAGCAGCATCTCTCACTTATCCCGCGAACTTCATGCTCGTCGCCGCCATGAACCCTTGCCCTTGTGGATTTTTTAGCGACCCGAACCGAGATTGTAAGTGTACACCCAACCAGATTCAGAACTACGTCTCCCGTATCTCAGGACCGCTCTTAGATAGAATCGACATCCAAGTTGAAGTGCCAGCGGTGAAATATGCCGAACTTGCTAACGAAACAACAGGCGAACCTTCGGCACAGGTTCAAGAACGAGTCGAAACGGCACGGCAAGCCCAACAGCAACGCTTTGCAGACACGGTAATACACGCCAATGCAAATATGGAATCTAAGCAGATACGAGAATATTGCAAAATTGATTCCCAAGCACAGGATCTCCTCCGGATCGCGATTAACCAATTAGGACTGAGCGCACGTGCCTACGACCGGATTTTGAAGGTAGCGCGCACCATCGCTGACTTAGACGGAAACCCACATATAGAGACAGTTCATGTCTCTGAAGCCATACAATATCGGAGTCTCGACCGAAGTTTCTGGAAAAAGTAAACCTACAAAGAGAGGTATTCTTAAAATTAGCAAAAGCAAGCAGCAAGCCGACAACGGAGGCTTGCGGATTTCAAACAGGAATGGTGCATGCACAAAGCCATTTCTACTACGCTTGGCGACTAATTAAAAAAGAAAAATGCAACCTAATTTTATTATCTTCCTCACCGACGACCAAGGATACGGTGACCTGTCCTGCATGGGCGCAACTGATTTCAAAACGCCACACCTTGATAGAATGGCAGCAGACGGCGTACGCTTCACGGATTGGTACTCAAATTCACCCGTCTGTTCCCCCTCGCGCGCAGCATTACTGACAGGACGATATCCGTGCCACGCGGGGGTCCGTTCTATTTTATCAGGGCATCGTACCGCTACAGGGTTACCGTCTTCTGTACCTTCGCTCGCAACAGCACTGAAGGCACACGATTATTACACGGCGATGTCTGGAAAATGGCATTTAGGACTCGCAGAGGGTTCACGTCCGGAACACCACGGGTTCGACGATTGGTTCGGATTCATGGCAGGATGCATCGACTTCTTCTCGCACATCTTCTACTGGGGCTTAGGACAGCCTGGCGTCGACCAGACACATGACCTCTGGGAAAACGGCGAAGAAATCTATCGAAATGGTGAATATTTCACCGAACTTATAACCGAATACGCCATCAGATATATCCGAAAGTCTGTTGAACTCGGGAAACCTTTTTTCCTTTACGTCCCTTACAATGCACCGCATTATCCGATGCACGCGCCCCAGAAGTACGTAGACCGGTTCCCGAACCTGCCGTGGGACAGGCAGATTATGGCAGCGATGCTCAGTGCCGTTGACGATAGTGTCGGCGAAATTTTTGCCGAACTTGAGAGACTCGGACTCGCAGAAAACACCTTCTCCTATTTCCAAAGCGATAACGGTCCGTCACGCGAAACCCGAAATTGGTTAGATGGCACACAGGACCCATATTACGGCGGCACTGCGGGTAAACTGAAAGGACATAAATTTAGTCTCTACGAAGGCGGCATTCGTTCACCCGGAATTATGAATTGGCCCCAGCGAATTCCCGCAGGACAGGTAATCAACGAAGTCGGTGCCGCAATGGATGTGTTCCCGACCTTCCTCGCCGCAGCAGGTGGAGATCCTTCCGAATACGAGCTTGACGGACTCGATGTCTTACCTATGGTGACAAACGGCGAACCCACACCACATCGCGAAATCTATTGGGAGATGGGTAAACAGACTGCCGTGCGCCGTGGTAATTGGAAATTGGTACTCAACGGTCAATTGGTAGAGGGCGCGCCTCCAGAAGACGATGTACATCTCGCGAACCTCGATACCGACATGGGTGAAACGCAGAACCTGAAAGATGAACACCCCGAACTCACCACTGAATTGACAGGAGCAGCCCAAACGTGGCGCGAAGGCATTGAAACACACTGGGAAAATGAATGGGCCAACCCGAACGGAACAACCGGCTATGTCAAGAAATAGTAAAATGCTAACCGATATCCAAGATGCCTATGGGCACCTGCTTTCAGATTATCATAATGTATGCACTCCTGATTATAATAGTCTCGGTAGGCGCGTCACTGGTGAGGTGTTTCCCCAAGAAATCTCGCCCGTCAAAGTTATTTCTATTGGTGAGATTGGAAGCCTTGCCGAAGGATGAGATATGTCATGATACTTTTTAAATTTGCCTTTATTACGGACACACATCTGTATCTAAACGCGCCAAGAAATTTCGCAAGCGGACTCCAGCAACAAAAAAAGAGTCTACAACTTTACGAAAAGTTGGTTGAACAACTGAACGCGTTTGAACCTACCTTTGTGATTCATGGGGGGGATATTGTGTGTGGTGGTCAAAGTTTCGGCATGTCCGCAGAAGAATACGAAGCCACACTTGATGGTGCCCAACAACTCGGACAACGCATCAATGCGCCGTGCTATTACATCCCCGGCAACCACGATTTGCATCCGGAAACCGGTTCCAAAGACGATTACTTGGCACGCTTCAGCATCAACGGCATGGGATCCGTCAGTTTTGTGCGCGAAAATATCCGGTTTATCCTTCTCGATTCGCAGGAGGTTCCCGAAGACCTTACACACGGGTATATTAGCACCAACCAACTGGCGTGGGTAGAGCGCGAATTGAAAAGGGCACGAGATTACAACCAAGAAGTTTTCATCTTTTCACACCAACTCCTGTTTCCGAACGTCGAATTCCAAGGGGTTGGTTCAAGAGTTGCGAACTCCGCGGAGGTTCTCGAAATTACCGCCCCCTTTGAAAAACAGATTTTGGCATTTTTTTGTGGACATCTGCATCTCAATCGCGTTTTCAGAGAACAGGGCATGTTGTGTATCGTCTCCTCTGGCATTATCTGTTATCCGATGATGTGGCGACAGGTCCTGGTATATCCTGACAGAGTTGACGTGAAGTCCGTGCCGGTCGACTTACCGGATGTCCTCGCTGAATCAGAAGCAGTCAATCCAGATAACAATCCTTATCTATTGGGCAGAGACCGGGATCTAAACTTCAGTATCCCCCGGTTTTTTTAACGATCGCTTCTGAGCTGCCCTTCCGTCGTCAGGGAAACCACATTCCAATTACTAACAAACCTTGACAACCCAGAGAGGGTTGGCATTAATCGAAAACCACCGTGAAACGAAGTGGAACGGTGACCAGATCTCATAGTTTAAAAAATGATTGAAGTTCAAAATATCACCAAAAACTACGGTCCCTTTCAAGCACTCAAGGACATCTCCTTCCAAGTAGACAAGGGACAAATTGTCGGCTTCCTCGGTCCGAATGGAGCAGGAAAGACAACGACAATGCGAATCCTCACCTGTTTTATGCCGGCGAGTAGCGGACGCGTTACCGTCGCCGGATATGATGTTTTCAAAGAATCGCGAGAGGTTCGCAAACGCATCGGTTACCTCCCCGAAAACGTGCCGCTCTATCCGGAAATGACGGTGACGAAGTATCTGGCGTACATGGCAAAGATCCGCAGTGTGCCACGCAATAGCATCAAAGGGCACCTCGATAACGCCATCGAGGCATGTGGTCTCACCGAACGCCGACATCAGATCATCGGGCAACTCTCGCGTGGTTTCCGACAACGCGTCGGCTTAGCACAAGCACTCATTCACGAGCCTGACGTTTTAATTCTCGATGAACCCACCTCCGGATTAGATCCACGGCAGATTGTCGAAATTCGAGAATTAATCAAAGCACTCGGCAAGGAACGAACTATTCTGTTCAGCACCCACATCTTACCCGAAGCCAGTCTCACATGCGAACGATTGATTATCATCAACCGCGGTAAAATCACAGGGGATGTTCTGTTGAAAGATGGACGCGCTGTCCCCAAACAGAGCGATGAATCTACCAGTAATACAGAGAACTTGCAAGTTGCCTCCTTAATTTTGGCACTTGAGGTAGCAGGCGCACCAGCAGACGATATATCAGCCGCACTTCACGACATCTCAAACGTGATTCAAGTCGAGCTGATCGATACCGATACGGATAACACGGCGACGTTCCACCTCCACTATACACTGGCGACCGACATCCGTTCAGAAGTGGCAGCAACCATCGTCAAACGCGGGTGGCGACTGCTTGAAATGCACACGACCGAAATGTCACTTGAGGAACTGTTCCTGTCCTTGACGGTATAGCGCGTGCTTCCACCACCCGCACATCTGCTAACAAAGCCCAAACTTCCTTAGCTATCTAGCACATCAAGTGACAATCTCAAATGTTCGCGAACAGCTCGCCGAACCGTATCGCAGATGTGCACCGCATGCGCTGCATTGTCGGCTGTAGCAGAGGCACCGGGATAGCGAGTCGCTACCGCGTATTTGAAAAGCGCTGAAAAGTCTGGTTCCCAAACTTGCCAAATAGGGACAGACGGAATAATCAACTCCAACAATTCCTTCAAATCATGCGTCCTCGGAAAGGGAATATTTGCCTCTTGAAGCCACGCCTTTAGATACTTTTCAACACACTGCTGCGCATGGAAACAGATAGAATTATGCACCGGATGCTGTCCTTGTTGAAGTTGCCGCATCCCAATATAATCCTCCTCGGCAGTCTCCACCCATTCCAATGTCAACGGATTCATGGCACATTGTTCCTTTTTCGGCGGTTTCAAGAGAAAATTGGCAGATTCATACAGCACTTCGCCTTTTTCAGTGATCTCACGGAGAAACCAGTCGTTATACGAAAGGCGATACGCTATCTCTTCGGGCGAACGCACAAGCAAGTCCATGCGGAAGCGGTGCGGAATACGCTTATAAATCTCTATCTCCCGCTTGCGCGTCTCTGATTTCGAGCCCGGCATCACTACCAACAAATCAACATCAGAGTATTCCAAGGGCATGCCGTACGCATAAGAACCGAACAGAATAATTTGGAGAGGTGCGAATTCGCGCACAATGTCATCACATGTCGCTTGAATGTCTTCCCGGGTAACCATGTTGACATCCTCCCATAGCTAAAGCAGTGGGATTCCTCCGTTCTTGTTTCATAGTTTATTGCCTTCCGCAAGTGAAGGTCTTACATAAACTCCACAAGCGTTTTATCTCTCCGTCTGCCCGACGGCGAGGTGTTTTAGATTGATAGCAGCGTTTACGTCTCTGTCTATAGAAGAACCGCACGCACCGCAATCATAGGTTCTCTCTGATAATGAGAGTTCTTTTTTCTTATGTCCGCAGTTGCTACACGTCTTACTTGAGGCATAGAATTGGGGGGCTTCTATAACAGGTATCCCGAAAACTTCTGCTTTAGATTTCAGTAGAGCGAGAAACCCGCCTAACGCGCTATCTGATAACGCTTTGGCGAGATTCTTATTCTTGAGCATATTCGTAATCTTGAGCGTCTCTATGCCAATCACGCTTGCCATTTTGACTATCTCTGTCGTCGCTTTATGGTGTGCGTCGTTTCGGATACAAGCAATCTTATAGTGGATACGTTCTACCTTCCGTTTCTGTTTATAGTAGTTATTGGATAGATACTTCTTTCTGCTCAACTTCCGTTGCTCACGCCCAAGTTTCTTCTCATACTTCTTTAGCGGTCTTGGGTTCGGATACTGCTTACCTGTATCAAGGGTAGCCAATGAGTTGATGCCTACATCTATGCCGATAGCAGGGAGTCCACGTGTGTCTCGTAGAGCATTCGGTTTTCCTGTGTCAACGGTTATAGAGACAAACCAACGGTGTGCTGTTAAGGGATTCCCTTCATTCCCTCTTCTGTTGGGTCTACCTACAACAGGAACCTACCGCCAATGTCGGCAAAATGTATACGGCTAATTATGCCACATCTTCGTCCTATACGCAAGGAAAATCCTTTCTCAAAAAAGTCTTGATCTCTAAATATATCTATCGTATAATCTATGTCACAGAACCATTTCAACAGGGAGGCACAATCACGTAAAAAAGAATAATTATGAAACTTGTTACCTTTCAAACCAAATCGACACCTATCACCCCAAGACTCGGGGCGTGGATCGACAGCGATCAGATTGTTGACCTCACCGCAGTTGCGCCAGATATGTACCAATTCTTTGAACAGAACTGCATCGCTGACGCACAAGGGTACATTGAACGTACAGACCTGTCCGATGTTGTCTTCCCCGTTGCTGATGTGCAGCTGCTCGCGCCATTTCCACGTCCTGCAAGCCTGCGGGATTTCGGCGTATTCAAAACCCACATGGACGCTGCAGCGCGGATCACCGGCAAAGACATCTCACCTGAATGGTTCAAACTGCCGAATTACTACCGTGGTAGCACGAGTCCATCCTCCATTACCGGACCTGAAGCCGTTGTCACCTGGCCCAACTACACCCAAAAACTCGATTTTGAACTGGAGTGGGGCATCTATATCGGCAAAATTGGAAAAAACATCTCCGTAGCAGAAGCCTCCGAGTACATCGCCGGTTACACGATTTACAACGACATCAGTGCGCGGGATATTCAATTTCGACACATGGCCATGGCACTCGGTCCCGCTAAAGGGAAGGACTTTGACAATAGCAATATTATGGGACCCTGCCTCGTTACACCAGATGAAATCGGCGATCCGTACAATCTCCGAATGATCGCCAGGGTTAACGGTGAAGTCTGGGCAGACGGCAATACCTCGGATATGTATTACTCGTTTGAAGAAATGATTTCGTTCGTTTCACAATCAGAGACGCTCCATCCTGGTGAGTTTTTAGGCTCCGGCACCGTCGGAAAAGGATGTGGATGGGAACTCGACCGCTGGATTCAACCGGGTGATGTGATTGAACTTGAGGTTGAAAACATCGGCGTGCTCAGAAACCAAATCGGTGAACCAGAAGTGAACCCCGCAGAATGGACAGAAAAAGGGCTTTAATTTTCCCTTGCGGATCGGTGAGGTGGGTTGAATAAATAACGATCCTCGGCGTATATCCAGCGCGCCCGTTGGTTGCGCTTACTGCTGAGTCCATCAAGAACCTGCCCTTAACATAGTGGAGGGCACTCCAGAGGTCCATAAATTAAAATGCGACTCAAAGACAAGGTAGCCATCGTTACAGGTGCCGCATCCGGTATCGGAAAAGCCACAGCGATCCTCTTCGCCGAACACGGTGCGAAGATAGTCGTCGCCGACATCGACGAAGACGGTGCAAACCAGACTGTTGCCATCATCCGAGACACTGGCAGTGAAGCGATCTATGTCCAAACCGATGTGACAACTTTAGACAACGCTGAGCGTATGGTGCAGGAAACCCTTAACAACTATGGAAAACTTGATATCCTGGTCAGCAGTGCTGGAATAGCAATGCGGCTTCCTGTTGCCGATTTGCCGGAAGCAGACTGGCATCGCTGTCTAAATGTTAACCTCACTGGGGTCTATCTCTGCGCCAAGGCTGCAATTCCCGCAATGCATAAAAACGGCGGCGGTTCCATTATCAACTTGTCCTCTATCTATGGAATCGTTGGGGCGGGCGTTCGGGCAGCGTATGTCGCCTCGAAAGGCGGTGTGACGAACCTCACGCGTGGAATGGCACTCGATTACGCGGAGGATAACATTCGAGTCAACTGCATCTGCCCCGGCTTCGTTGAAACGCCATTAGTCGCCGGTGTCATCAAAACGCCAGAGGAATATCAGACGCTCGCGGATAAGCACCCGATGCGACGGCTCGCTCAACCTGAAGAGATCGCTTACGGTGCCCTATACCTCGCCTCCGATGAATCCGCATTCGTTACAGGGATTGCTCTCCCGATTGATGGTGGTTATACCGCAGGGTAAAATCCTGCACTGCACAGCGCAACCGAAAATTGACAGATTCTATAATCGGTATCTTCCGACGCAACCTGACGTTAAAATTAGATACGACACACCAATCCACCATAAATGGAGCTTTGCACCATGTTTAACTCAAAGTTATTCTGGGGTGGCATATTGCTCTGTGTAGCGGTGTTCGTCGGTATTCTGCTTTATAGAACAAATCAGCCACCCCAGGAACCGATAAAAATTTATAAAATCGTCGTGCCAGAACGGAGCACCACAGCTCAGTCCACAGATAAGCAAAAGAAACCAACAAACGAAGATGCCAATGAAACAGAAGATACCTCTACATCAGTGGATTCCCGCGTGTCTATTGATTCTGAGGATCTCACACCGCAAGATACACAACTTTCCGAAGCGGAAGGGCAGACTAAAGAAAGCACTCCGTCCACTGGCACCGAAACAGAAAACGTCTCCGAGTCTAAAGAAGAACATTTCTTTGGGTTAACGCCCGCTGAAATTGAAGAAAGAATTCCCGTACTGGAGAAGGAAATCCGCACCAACCTAACCAAAGCGGTGGAACTTTATGCTGAACTGAGAAGTACGGATGGAATCGCAGGAAAATCGTCCGAACTCATTGCATGGCGCGATGAGACGTGGCAAGAGGTAAAGCGATTGTTCAACGATGTCGCTCATACCGGAAAAATTGCGCGGTATACATCTTATTTGAAAGCGACAGGCGTGGAGGAAAATCCGTTACTCCCCGGCGGATGGATCTATGAACTGACGGAACCCCTGCCGATGCGGGTTACCCCCGGCGGAACATCTCAATAAACCTATCTGATGATGCAATGGTTGGAGTGAACCGTCAGACATTGTCCAAAGAAGAGTTCCTCAAACAATACGGAGAACTACTCTCACAACCTACAGATGCCATCAGGAACCAATGATCTATTCAACCAAGCGGCTATAGCAGTACACCATAATTAAAAAATGCGAAAAATTTTCTTCTGCGCCTTCCTCATTCTACTCATAAACAGCGCGTACCTGTTCAGCTTCGGCGAACCCACGCTCTTCTATATTTTCAACGTCCTGTTCCACGTTGGACTCGGTGTCGTTTTAATAATTCCATTCAGTATCTACACCTACCAATATTTAGGGCGTAGCTTGCAAGCCCATATTCAGAAGAAGCAAATTTCAACACTCGGACAAGTAGGAAGTATTGGAATAATCGTTGGCATCATCAGCGGCGGCTATCTGATGATTGTCGGTGCGACAACTCCCTATCGGTGGCTACTCATCACGCATATCGTCAGTGTAAGCGCGGGGAGCATTCTCCTCTGTATTCATCTATTAAAAGACACAGAACTCCTCACGCCATTGTTAAAAAAAATCAGCATCGGTGTGCTGGCTGTTGTCATCCTTTTCCCGATTGGTGCAAAACTTACACAACACTATCTACCGAATGAAACGTATCTTGTCGAAAACCCAGCACTACCACCCACAAGTATGTACGAGGAAGGCGGGGGCACAACCGGTCACTTCTTCCCCGCATCCGTCGAAACCGAGACCGGCGCGCTGATTCCGACCGATTTCTTTCTCACATCGAAGACCTGTGCTACCAAGGGATGCCACCCAGATATCTATCGGCAGTGGAGCGAGTCCGCCCATCATTTCTCTTCTTTCAATAACCAGTGGTATCGCAAGTCAATTATCTATATGCAGGATGTCAACGGTATTCAACCCTCTAAATGGTGCGGGGGATGCCACGACCCAGCAATCCTACTCAACGGTGTGATGGACAGACCCATTCGTGAAAATCTACATACCCCTGCCGCGCAAGCAGGACTTGCATGTACGGCGTGCCATTCCATTGAAAAGGTCAAAGACACGATGGGCAACAGCGGATACGTGATTAAATATCCACCGCTTCATGACATCGCTGCCAGCGATAATCCTGTTATCCGCAATTTGCACAACTACCTCATTCGGCTTGATCCAGAACCGCACAAAAAAAGTTTCCTCAAACCGTTCCACCGTGAAAACACCGCCGAATTCTGTTCAACCTGCCATAAAGTGCATCTCGACGAACCTGTCAACAATTTTCGATGGATACGAGGTTTTGACGACTACGATCAGTGGCAGAAAAGCGGTGTCTCACATCAAGGCGCGTTGTCCTTCTACTACCCCGAAACGGCGAAGAAATGTGTCGATTGTCACATGCCACTCGTTGACTCCACAGACGCCGCAAACATCAACGGCAAGGTCCACAACCACAGATTTCCCGCTGCGAACACAGCACTGCCTTTTGTGAATCAACATCCAGAGCAACTCAAAATCGTAACAGAATTTTTACAAGATGAAGTGGTAACGTTAGATCTGTTTGCAGATGGCACACCCATCCCACGTGACGGCACTGAAGTCGTCCGAGGTGAGAACACACGGATCGATGTCGTCGTACGCACACGAGGTGTCGGTCACCGTTTTCCCGCTGGCACGATTGATGCATTCGACATCTGGCTGGAAGTGAAAGCCACCGATGAAAACGGAAAAATTGTCTTCTGGAACGGTAGGATCGCTGCCCCCAACGGAAACGGACCCGTTGATGCGAGCGCACACTTTTACCGCGCCTATATGCTGGATGCGCACGGAAACCTGATTAATAAACGAAACGCCTGGGCAACTCGAACCGTCCTCTATTCAAACACAATTCCTCCGGGTGCCGCCGATACTGCACGCTATCGACTCGAAATCCCAACGGATTGTGGAAATCTTCTCACAGTGGAAGCAAAACTCAACTATCGCAAATTCAATTGGTGGCATACACAGTGGGCTTACGCCGGTGTCCGCGACCCAGAAGATACAGACTTTCAGATAGATAAAGGCTACGACGACGGCAAGTGGGTATGGACTGGTGACACTTCAGATGTCGCGGGAAAAATCAAAGCGATCCCAAATCTACCCACTATCGTAATGGCATCTACCAAAACAACCTTAAAAGTAGCAGGCACAGTCCCTGTGCCGTCAGCCGAAGTAGGAGACACACCCCGTGTGCCATTACAAAAAGTAGGAGACGCAGTTCCTATGTCGGAAAATACGCGCGAACGGTGGAACGACTACGGTATTGGGTTGCTCCTGCAAGGCGATCTGAAAGCCGCAGAGACAGCATTCTTAAAGGTAACCGAGATAGAGCCAGCATACCTCGATGGATGGGTAAACGTGGCAAGAGCCAGAATCGCAGAAGGAGATATGCAAGGTGCAGAAGCCATGCTTGAAAAGGCGTTTGAAATCCAAAAGACATTGCCACCCGAAAACCCACATCGCGCGAAGGTTCACTACTTTTACGCACTCATTCAGGAGGCTTACGGCAATTACGACACAGCGATTGAGCATCTCCGGCACGCTGCTTCGCAATTCCCGCGCGATACTCGGGTCCGAAATAAACTCGGACGCATGTACTTCCTGAAACGCAATTACGAAACTGCTCTGACGGAATTCCAGAAGACGCTTACCGTTGACCCCGAAGATCTGGACGCACATTACAATATGATGCGTTGTTACCGCGCCCTCAAGAATCCTTCGCTCGCCGCCAAATCACAAAAACTCTATCTACGCTTTAAGGCAGACGAATCCGTCGACGCAATCACGGGTATCCCTCGCCGCGCAGATGCAGATGTCAACCGTGAACGTCAACGAATTCACGAACACACCAACAGTCATGAATCTCTATCCTACCCCTGAACACCAGCGCGTAGGCTGAATTGAACGAAAATCCGTGAAACCCAATATGACGCGTCGGGGCAAAGAGACATGACGATTAAAACAGTCCGTCGTAGATTGGAAAGTTAGCAATGTAGTGTGGGAAAAATTAGACTTCTGCAAACAGGCGAAAGTATTCTTCTCTGCTCATGTTGACGGTTCGCATATTATTTCTGATGATGGTAACCGGCACTTCATCATAGCGAGGAATGACCACAGCCCGCTTAGCATTAGGATGGTGGTAGATGAGATGTGTCCCTTTTTGTCGAATACGATGACACCCGAATCTTTCAAAGATTTTAGCTTGGGTTCGCCAATCTGTCGGCGAAAGTCTCGACATTAAGAAACTCCAATAGGGACGGTACGTTGATTAAAGGCAACTATTTGCTTATTGAGCTGAAGGGTCGGCTGTGAAGTATTCACATCGTAACCCGCATCTTCTAAAAACGTCTTGAGTGTCCCGAGTCGAGCGGTTTCTTCCAGTTGAATTTCAATAACCTCAAGGAGGTTTTTCTGTGCTTCTTCAATCGTCCTCCCACAACTCACAACATCTAACTCCGGGCAGTAGGCGGTGTACATATTGCCCTCTTTCCAAATTTCTTCCGTTATCACTAAATTTTTCATGTAGGCTCCATATTTACAACGTTTGGATTGGTTAGAACATCAGTGAAATATACATGAGAAATACAGTATATACTATTTTCTCCACAAAATCAAGAAACACAGTTATGAACCTCTATCCTACCCCTGAACATCAGCACGCCGCTGAAGCGATTGTCGAGTTCTTCATTACAATTTCAGAAATTGAGACTATCTGTTTAATCTGTTCATGTGCTCGCGGCAAGGCAAGCCGAGACAGTTGTCTGGATATCCTTGCCCTCGGTAAACCCGAAATCATGTCTACAACACAAGCAGATATTCAGAAAGTTTGGGACGAATTTTATACAACTGACTTATATCTCTCTGAAGGAGGCAAAAATGAAATTAATACTCACAGCAGCTATCATTTTAGTTGTTATGTCTGCCGCATTAGCAATCTATCTTGAAGTTGGTAATAGGCGGTTTGATGCAAGTTTGCCAAAGCCGTTAAACCAATACAATGATTCCTCTAATAAAGATGATTTAGTAACCAATACAACTAGTGAAAGTCTTGATTCATCTGCAGACGAAAGCGATGTTTTATTAGATAGTCAAACGCCAACCGATATTGTAACCGAAAATATTAATGATGAACATGACGCAATAGAAACCACAACTGATAATAGCTATAATTCAGAATTGGATCTTTTTGAACAATATCTGGAAGATGAATTTGATGTAAGTGAAGACGATATAGAAAATGATACTTTTGTTCAGGAAAACACGAATCAAGAGGACTATCTATATCACACATCTAGTGGAATACCAGATGCAATTTATTCTATGTCACCAGCTGAACAAGAAACAGAACTCGCACGCAGAAGACAAAGATTGGTTGAAGATTTTGGTGATACGCCTGAAGTTAGGCTTATCAGCAAACATTTTTACTCAAGGGTTGTACCGCGTGGCACATCAGTGACATTTCAGGGCGATGAAGGAGTGGAAATATTGAGAGCACTCAGCGTTCTATGGCCGACAGAATCCAATATGGCTACTTATGAGAGTTTAAAACTGATGCGAGAAAATGGGTGGCATAGATAGCGATCAACTTACAACTGGAGAAAATACAGGCTGAAAACTACTTGATCGGACGAAAAACCTAAAACGAAATAGCCCTATGCCTTTCATCTAACATCTCCATTTAGCCTAACCACGCCCGCATGGCTTCTTGTCCAACGTTCTCGGCTTCTGTCAAAACAGCGTCTAACCCGCCAAATGGGACTGAATACCAACGCAATAACTGGTTGAACTTCACAACGATATCCTCAATAATATCTATAGGCACTTGCGCTTGTAAAAACAATAACGCCTCATGCAGACTGTCTATATCAAAAATATCCACCTGATCATCCATGCGTTCAAGGCTGTCTAAATCAATAGCATCGTGGATTAGATTTGCTATGGTATATGCGAAACCAGTATAGATTTCGTGTTGCTCCGGAGTCATTATATCTTCAGTGGTGTCGTCAAAACGCGCTTCGTCTAAGACTTCCGAATCTATACCGATGGACGCTGTCCAAACGTACATCTGTTCGGTAATCTGTTCTTCAAGAGAAAGCAAATCACGCGATAATTCTTTCGGTGTCACGGTTTTCCTCCTTGCTTTGTGTGCTGACACCATGCTCGCGAAGCCTCTGATGTTCCTCACGGATGCCAATAATAATACAAAAAACAATAGATGTCAAATCTACTTTCAACATCATTAAGAATACCATAAAAAATGGCAGAAGCCAAATCATTTGGCATCTTCAACTTTGAAAAAGACACACCCAACATTTCAATAGAATTTGACAATTCACCTATAATATGCTACCCTACCAAATAGATTGTCACTAAAATAACTATTTTTTTAAAGAAACCGATTCCTTGGAAACTATCTTGACAACCATCAATACAAAAGACCTCCTACGGCACTTGCCCGCCATCGAAAAACTCCTGAACACACAGGAAATGCTTGACTTGCAAGCCACCTACGCGCGTTCCCTTGTGACGGAGGCACTGCGCGCCGTCGTCGCTGACATCCGAAACGATATTCTGAACGGAGACCACACACAACTGCCGGAATATACGGAATACGCCGAACGAACGCTCCAGAAAATTGAGGCACAGATTGGGGCACGCATGCGCCCCGTCGTCAATGCAACAGGCACGGTTACACACACCAACTTAGGCAGATCGTTATTAAGCACTGCTGCTTGTGAAGCAATCCAGCAAGCCGCACAAAACTACGTTAACCTCGAATACGACATCGCAACAGGCAGACGTGGACATCGAGATAGGATCACCGAACCCCTTCTACAGCAGTTGACCGGCTGCGAAGCATCTACAGTCGTTAATAACAACGCCGCAGCGGTTTTGCTCGCGCTTCAGACGATGGCACGCGGCAAAGAGGTCATCGTCTCACGAGGGGAACTGATCGAAATTGGTGGCGCATTTCGAGTTCCTGACGTAATGGCGGCAAGCGGCGCAGTCCTCCACGAAGTCGGCACCACCAACCGAACCCATCTCCGGGATTACGCCGAGGCTATTAATGAAAACACGGGGCTATTGCTCAAGGTGCATCCAAGCAATTACAAAATTCTCGGTTTCACTTCAACGCCCGCGATGGAAGAATTGACGGAACTCGGTGCCCAGCACGACATTCCAACGATGGAAGATCTCGGAAGTGGCGCACTCATTGACATGACAGCTTATGGGCTTCCACATGAACCGCTCGTCGGAGAGCGAATCGCCAGTGGTGTTGATATTGTTACCTTCAGTGGCGACAAATTGCTCGGCGGACCCCAAGCCGGAATTATCGTCGGTAAAGCGGAATGGATTGAAAAGATGCGTAAAAATCCGATGATGCGGGCACTCCGGGTCGATAAACTCATCATCGCCGGTTTGTCAGCAACATTGCAACTCTATCTCACAGAAGATGCCACCCTAACTGAACGGTTTCCGATGCTCAACCGCTATACCCGATCAATAGAGGCACTCCAAGCCGTTGCCACAGAACTCAAGACGCAGTTAGAACCCCTCTTCGGGGAAAAAGTCGGCATTCAGGTCTCGGAAACCTACGGACAAATAGGGAGTGGTGCCCTCCCTGTCGAGACGTTACCGAGCATCGCACTTGTCCTTGAACCTTCAGAGTTTTCCGCTGAAATGCTCGCTACGCAGTTCCGAAACGCTACGATTCCCGTCATCGGCAGAATCAAGGACGGTCTTTTTTGGTTGGACCTTCGGACAGTTTATGAAAGAGAACAAGCGTGGATCGTCGAAACTGCCACACAAGTCGCAAAAATTTCTTAATTACGAGCCCCTGGACTGCTCTCCAAATGTAAAGCAAAGACAAATTATGCCATTTAAGGCATAATTTCATTACGAGCAGGTTTTGGTGGGTCCACAACTACCATAAGAATTTGTACGGTATAACATCAGAACCGTAACACGTAACGTAGCCAAAATACGGAACTCGTAGCCTGCAACAACGGCGCAGGCGGATTTGAGAAAGGCACGTTAAAGACAGAACCCACATCGTTTAACCGCAAGGAAGAATTAAAAATCCGCAAGGTAAGTTTAAAAATACTCATCGGCATTGTCAGTGTAGGTATATACGCCTGCACGCAAAGCGAGGAGGGTCCACCTGAACCAACTCCAGAAATTGTCTCTGAAGTTGACGGTGCGACAATGGTGTTGATTCCGGCAGGCACGTTTCAGATGGGCTCCACCATCGGGGATAGCGATGAACGACCCGTGCATACCGTCACCCTCGATGCATTTTACATGGACATGCACGAGGTAACGAATGCACACTATCAGAAATTCGTCCAGAGCACAGGATATCCGCAACCACCGCTGTCGCATAACCCAAGGTTCAATGCCCCCGATGTCCCTGTTGTTCGGGTGAACTGGCGCGATGCGGCTGCGTACGCAGCGTGGGCAAATAAACGGTTGCCTACCGAAGCAGAGTGGGAATATGCCGCACGCGGAGGTCTAACTGGTAAACGATATCCGAATGATGATATAATAACTTATACAGATGCCAATTTTGGCAGCACAGGCGGAGCGGATAGGTGGAAGTGGACAGCCCCCATTGGTAGCTTCCCACCGAACGGCTATAGTCTCTACGATATGGCAGGCAATGCCTGGGAGTGGTGCTTTGACGAATACAACAGTGAATTCTATAGCATCAGTCCACAAAATAACCCGCGCTTCGGCAGAGAAATTGCCCCGGATCCCGAAAACTTCCGTATTCTACGCGGCGGTGGTTGGGGCGGGAGTCCCGAAGATCTCCGAGTCGCAGATCGATGGTATCACCTCTCATCTGGAAGCACGATTGGATTTCGATGTGTGAAGGACATCCCACAAACAGAAGAGTAGCCACCAGTTAATCTACCCGCAAGGGAAAATTGGCGGTTGCCGGTTAGCAGTTGGCAGTCAGTTAAGAAGTTTTCGTCTAACACAGGGTTCCTCTTAAGATAACCTCAAAACCTGTAGCCTGTAATGAAATGGAAGGCGGATATAAGAAAGGCAGCCGATAGTTCTGATCCGCGTTATTTCTCCGCAAGGAAAATTAAAAAAATGGCAGTTGCAGTCGAATTAACACATGTCACAAAAGCCTTTGATACGACGCTCGCCGTCAACGACGTGAGCTTGAAAATTGAGAAAGGCGAATTTTTCTTCCTCCTCGGCCCCTCCGGATGCGGAAAATCAACCTTTCTCCGAATCGTCGCCGGGTTCTACAAACCCGACACCGGCGAACTACGATTCGATGATACTGTCATGAACGACGTACCACCACACCAACGCAATACAGGCATGGTATTTCAGAACTATGCCCTGTGGCCCCACATGTCCGTCGCCGAAAACATTGAATACGGACTAACGCTTCGGAAACTCGAAAAAACGGAACGAAACGAAAAAATCACGAGCGCGCTTGAAATGGTACAGATGGAAGATTTTCGGGACCGCGCTGTCAACACACTCTCTGGTGGACAACAGCAGCGTATCGCCCTCGCCCGTGCCCTCGTTATTGAACCGAGTGTCCTACTCCTCGACGAACCGATTAGTAACCTTGATGCCGCACTCCGACAGCAAATGCGCGACGAAATAAAGCAGATCCACGACCGTACCAATATTACAATGTTCTACGTCACACACGATCAGGTGGATGCCCTCTCTATGGCGGATCGGATGGCAATTATGCAGGACGGTGTCGTCATCCAAGTCGGCACACCGCGTGAGATATATAAGTTTCCAAAGAACGCTTTCGTTGCCAGCTTCGTCGGGGAAACCAATTTTATTTCAGGCAAGGTCGAGCAGGCATCAAACGGTAGTGCCACTATAGAAACACCCGCCGGAATACTTCACTCCACAAGCGTTTATCACGAACTAACACACGGGACACCTGTGCAGTGTTCAATTCGACCAGAGGCACTCATTGTTGACGACGGCCAGAATGGCGGAAACCGTATGGAAAATAGGATAACAGCGACAGTTGCCGCGGTCACCTATTTGGGCGGGATAGAGGAATATCAACTGATGGTTTCCGCAGACATTCCCCTTAAAGCCGTCCACTACAATCCCAGCACAGAAACAAAAAAGCCCGGAGACACCGTGCAACTTACAATATCAGCAGAGGCAGTTATCCCACTCCCATGCGACTAACACCGAGTCAACAACAAGCCCTTGACATAGATAGACACATCTGCGTAACCGCCGGATCCGGATCCGGAAAAACCACGATATTGGTCAATCGTTACCTCAAAATTTTGCGTGAAGGTAACGCCAACCCGCAAGAAATTGTCGCCATCACCTTCACAGAGAAAGCCGCCGCCGAGATGAAGGAGCGAATTATTGAAGAGCTGTCGCCTCAAGAAAAACGTGATGGTTCAGAACAGGACAATTCGCTACAACGCTTTCGCGAAAAGATGAGCACGGCACACATCTCAACTATCCACGCATTCTGCTCACGTATCCTGCGAGAATTCCCCTTCCAAGCGGGTGTACCCGCCAACTTCAGCATCCTACAAGGCATCGATCAGAAACTCTCACTACAGCAAATCATTACGGGAACCCTTAAGGACATTGCCATAAACCCTAACCATCCACACCGCGCAGAACTCACTCGACTCCTACGACGCTATGGCGGACAGAAAAAACTGGTGGATTTCTTCGCCACTATGATAAATCAACGGGATGTCCTCGAACACCTAATGCAGGAGATTTATAGTAATCCAAACGATACAGAGATACGCAAAGGCTTGCAACAGCAGGTCCACGACACATTGATGTCAGCAATGGGCGTCCCTGAATTCATCCGATGCTTAAATGCTGTTTTACACGTTGCTAAAGGTAAAAACACCGAGATAGTTAAGAAACTGACGCAACAATTAGGAACTATCTATACGCAAAACCCAGATTCTCCTGAAGTACCGAAGTTACTTAAACAAATTGCTGATCCAATTACAATCAAAAACGGTAACATCGCGAAAGCCGCTTTCATCGGTACACGTGTTGACACAACGGATATTGACACCGAAATCAATGGGTTGGTATCCGCTGCGAAAAAAATTAAAGCACTACCACTCCTTGAAAACGAAAAAGATGATGATAAAACAGGCAATGTTGAAACCGATGATGATTTCCTGCTTAGCACAATCCGCGACTTACTCACCCTATACACCCGAATCTCGGAGGCGTACAGAATTGCCAAACTCTCCCAAGGTAAACTCGACTTTGCTGACCTACAGCTGAAAACCCGGGATCTCCTTCGCGACAACGAAGAAATCCGACAGAAACTGGTATCCCAACACAAGTACTACATGGTAGACGAATATCAGGATACAAATAAACTACAGTACGAATTAGTGATGTTGCTGACAAATAAACTCAAAAGCGCAAATCTTTTCATCGTCGGCGATCCGAAACAGAGTATTTACAGATTCCGCGGCGCAGATGTCAGTATATTTGAAAAAACACGAAAAGAAATCGAAAAAAATGGTGGGCTTGATATTCCCCTTACAGAGAATTTCCGATCCTTGCGTGATACCGTCGGGTTCGTCAATTACTTTTTCAATCGCTTGATGGGTGACGGAAAAGAGACTGAATTTGAAGTGCAGTATGAGCCGCTTACGCAAGCTCGACCCGTCAAGGCAAACGGCACAGTTGAAATTCTGCTTGGCAAACAGGATGAGGAGACAGCGAGTGAATACTCGCTTATCGCACAACACATCATAAACATGAAAGCAAACAGAGAAACAGTGTGGGTACGTGGTGCCAGTGAAGAGAGCAGGGGCATGGAAGTGGAACGTCCGATCCAGTACGGTGACATTGCCATCCTCATCCGGAGTAGAAGGCATCTCCCCGATATTGAACACGCTCTACATGAAGCAGGTATACCTTACCTCACCACTGGGGGTGTTGGTTTCTATCAACGGCAAGAAATCTACGACATCTGGAACTACCTCCACTTCCTCGAAGCACCCACAAAAAATCAAACATCTCTCGCCGCAGTTCTCCGCGGTCCCGCTTTCGGTATCTCCGACACTGAACTCTATGAAATTTCACGCCAGGATGAGGAAAATGAGGGAAATTTCTGGGATCATGCGCAGGGTTATCAAGATCGGTCTCATAACCTTAACCGCGCGATAACCACTTTAAAAAGGCACAGTCAGTTTGCACACCGAATGCCTGTAAACCAACTGATCCTAACCCTCGTTAATGAGACAGGAATGATTGGAACGTTGCGAACGGGGAAATACGGACAACAACGCTGGGCAAACTACCAAAAACTCCTGGAACTTGCCAGAAATTTTGACGGAGATGAAAACAAGCAAACCCTTCCGGACTTTATTGAATTTCTGGATACATTAATTACGGAGGAGCCCCAAGAGGGAGAAGCACCCGTTGAGGCAGGTAGCGGCGCGGTCCAAATTATGACGATCCATGCCGCTAAAGGGAAGCAATTCCCCGTCGTTATCCTCCCAAGGCTTGACCGGAAAGGGCAAACGGACATGGAACCTTTCATTGATGAGGCACTCGGTATCGGCTTCAGTCCCCTTAATCCCGATAACGACTACAAAAAAACTGAACCAGAGATTGTTACACACATGAAAAATCGGGCAGACGAGAAAGAGATTGCCGAAAATAAACGATTGTTTTATGTCGGGACAACACGTGCTTGCGATCGGCTCATCTTATCAGGAACCCTCCCAGCAGCGAACATGCTTGGTTGGCTCCACAAACACCTCGACATTGATGAAGAGGACAGTTCACTGAACCTACCTGTCACGTTGGAAGTGTTCACAGGGAACGGCACAAGTTCTCAATATTTCCAACTCCAAATTCCGATTTATCAAGCACTTGCGGGGAATGACCCTGCGGACGAGGTTCCCGACGAAACAGCACCTGTTGATTTTCCTAAGTCTCTACGAAAACTGGAACCAACCGGTACTTCCGCTGCCTTTTCTGTCTCTGAACTCGCTAATTATGCCCGGTGTCCATTACGGTATCAATTGGAAAATGTGCTGCAAATTCCGGTAAACGGGCAAGAAGATGCCGACACAAATGAAACTGAGATGGATGCCGCTCTCCGCTACACGCTCTCACAAATAAGACGGCGATCAGATGTGGAAAATCTTGACACCACGATTAATCAGGCACTTGAGAATTATCCTGAAGCAACGACTCAATCAACAGCGGCACTTCGTACACACGTTAACAATTTTATCAGCTCCGAACTCGGTGAAACGGCATTCTCTGCATCCACGATTCACACCAATCAGCACATTCACGCAGACATCAACGGACACATCGTTGATGGTAGGCTCGACAAACTCTTTAAAGACGAAACAGGAAACTGGCAGGTAATTAATTATAAAACCGATGAGACGCAGAATTCAGATACGTCTCATCCAGAAATGGAACTTTACAGTCTACTCGTGCATCGGCGTTATCCGAACCAATCGACTGTGACAATTAATCTTTTCTTTACTGAGCAGGGTCGGTGCGAACAGATGCACTTCAACACAGCACAATTGCAGGAAGTTCAGGAACAGTGGCAGGAAAAAATCTTGGCACTGCAGCGCGGGGTTTATGAGAAGAACCTTGAACACTGCTGTTCCTGTCCCTATGCGGATCCAGATGGGCAGTGCATAATGGAGGAATGAAAATGAAAAAATTAATACCAATAATCGTACTCATCTTAATTGCTTGCATTTCACTCCAGGCATGGCAACCTACCTTTGCGGGTACGTGGCGCGACGATTTTGAAGACAAAGACATTCGTGAATGGAAAATTTTTAACATCGACCGACAAGTTGAGAAGTGGTGGGTTAATGATGGCGAAGCCGTCGGCGAAATCTTCCTACCCGGTTTCATGAGTCTCTGGACCACAGGTGAACTCACATGGAAGAACTACTCTTTCTCCTGTCGCGCAAAGTTAGTGAAAGACAAGAACGAACCCCCAAGCATCGGGCTGACACTCCACGACAGAGGTGAGGAGGATACCCGTTATCTCTTTTTTATAGACTATGTTTTCGGCACCGTCCGAATCGTCAAAGCACTTCGAGATAACTGGTTTCCCGTCATCTATCCATTTGACGCCGAAATCGATAAGTGGTACGAACTAACCGCCACTATCCACGAAGACGGCAGGCTTGAATTTCAAGTTGACGACGAGATATTTACCATTATTGACGATGACCCCTTAAAAGGCGGACAAGCCGGACTTGTTGTCGCGGACGGGCAGGCACGATTTGATGATGTCGAAATCACAGGTCCGAATATCGACAATGGGGGTCCGGGAAAAGCACGTCCCGTCGAGCCAAAAACTAAACTCGCAACCACATGGGGACAATTGAAAAGCAGAGAGTAAAGGTTACACGAAAAATGGGAATGAAACAGACGATTGGCATCGGCATTATCGGCATGGGCTGGATGGGCATGACACACGCCCGCGCATATCACCAGATCTGCGACCGGTTCCACGACAGTCCCCTCCAGCCCAGACTTATTATCTGTGCGGATAACGTTGTCGAACGCACAACCGAGGCAAAAACACGTTTCGGATTTGAACGCACAACCACCGACTACCGACATGTCATAGAAGACGCAAACGTAGAGGTCGTCAATATCGCCGCACCGAATAGCATGCACCTTGAGATCGTCGAAGCAGCGACATCTGCCGGGAAACACGTCTTCTGTGAAAAACCTGTCGGACGGAACCCAGCTGAAACGAAGGCAATCTATGCCGCTGCACAGCGTGCGGGAGTACTCACCTGTGTCGGCTATAATTACAGATGGGCACCCGTCGTCCAACACGCGCGTCAACTGATTTCAGAAGGAAAACTCGGCACCTTAACCCACTATCGCGGTAGATTCTTTGCTGGCTACGCGAGTCATCCACGCGCAGTCCTTTCATGGCGATTTCAGAAAGAGATCGCTGGATTGGGAACGTTGGGGGATTTGCTTTCTCACGTCATTGACATGGCGCACTTTATCGCCGGTGGCATCGACAGCGTCGTCTCACAACAGGAAACGTTCATTCCGGAACGTCCTGTAGCAACATCAGGTACCGGCACACACTTCACCCTCGGTGCAGATGGCGAAATGGATGCCGTCACGAACGAAGATTACGTCGGAGCGTTAGTACAGTTTGAAAACGGTGCCAGAGGTACACTGGAAGCGTGCAGAGTTATTACCGGACCGAAGTGCGAAATGGCGTTTGAGGTGCATGGTACAAACGGTGCCTTGCGCTGGAACTTTGAGCAGATGAACGAACTTGAGGTGTACCTACCTACCGAGGACGGTTACCCTGATGGATACACCCGCGTATTAAGCGGTCCGAGCCACCCGTTTCACAACTATTTTAATCCGGGTCCCGGTGTCGGATTAGGCTACGACGACCTAAAGACAATTGAGATCCACCAGTTTTTGCAAGCCATTCACACAGGAAAACAGGGAAACCCAGGTTTCCGAGAAGCCGCTGCGGTCGCCGATGTGCAAACTGCCATCCAAACCTCATGGGAGGAGGATCGGTGGATCTCAGTTTAAAAATGAAACACACACTACACCCGGCTCATGAGGTTTCTAACCTCGACAATCACACACAGCGTCCCGCTGGCGAGGTTTCTAACCTCGACAATCACACACTACATCCGGCTCGTGAGGTTTCTAACCTCGACAATCACACACAGCGTCCCGCTGGCGAGGTTTCTAACCTCGCCTCTTATATGTTGATCTTCTGCTGCTCTCTGCTTTTCTCCCTTAACACCGTTGCACAACCCTTGCCACAATTCACCGACATCACACACGAAGCAGGCATCGACTTCGTCCATAACACGGGTGCCTTCGGTAAGAAATATCTGCCTGAAACCATGGGCTCAGGATGTGCCTTCATCGACTATGACACAGACGGTTGGCAGGATATCCTACTCGTCAACGGAAAGGATTGGGAAGGAGAACCGACCCAGAAACGGCAAACGATGGCACTCTACCGCAACAACCGAGACGGCACCTTCACCGATGTCACCGAAACCGCGGACCTCGCTACACCGCTTTACGGTATCGGTGTCGCTGTCGCTGATTACGATAACGACGGTGATCGAGATATCTATATCAGCACCCTTGAAACCGATCGGCTCTTCCAAAACAACGGTGACGGTACATTTGTTGACGTTACAGAAGCCGCCGGTATTCACAACCCCGGTTTCGGCACAAGCTGCGCATGGTTCGATTACAACAAGGACGGGCACCTCGATCTCTACGTCGCGAACTATGTCGACTGGAGCAGAGAGAACGACCTGTTCTGTACGCTCGACGGCATTAATAAATCCTACTGCACCCCTGAATCCTACACAGGGCAGTCCAGCAAACTTTTCAGAAATCGGGGCGACGGCACATTTGCCGATGTCTCCCGTATCGCACGGATTGAGGACAATACGAGCAAATCACTCGGTGTTTGCATCTTCGATTACAACGCCGATGGCTTACCGGACATCTTTGAGGCGAACGACACACAACCCAATAAACTCTATCAAAACAACGGTGATGGCACCTTCATCGAAAGCGGAATGCTCGCGGGAATCGCCTATAACGAAAGCGGTGTCGCAACCGGCGCAATGGGAATCGATGCCGCAGACTACGATCGCATCGGCAAGGAGAGCCTCGTCATCGGCAACTTCTCCAATGAGATGCTCAACCTCTATCACAACGAAGGCGACTTTTTCATCGACGATGCCCCTGTCGCACACATCGGAAACGCCACCCTATTGACGCTCACCTTCGCCTGTTTCTTCTTCGACTTCGATCTCGACGGCAACCTTGACATTTTCACAGCCAACGGACACGTCGAAAACGACATCAACGCCATCCAGACCCAAGTCACTTACGCTCAACCCCCACACCTGTTTCACAACGATTCCCAAGGCAAATTCACCGATGTGCTTCATAAAGTCGGCGCAGATTTGGCAAAGCCGATGGTTGGGAGAGGTGGAGCCTATGGCGATATCGACAACGACGGCGATTGGGATCTGCTCGTTACCACTTCTAACGGACCCGCGCACCTTTTCCGAAACGAGGATGGAAACCGCAACGCGTGGATTAAGATTCAACTCGTCGGACAAACAAGCAACCGCGACGGCATCGGTGCCCAGATCCGTATAACCTCGGCGTTGGGAACACAGACACGAACGGTCAAGAGCGGTTCCAGTTACTGCTCACAGAGCGAACTCACCGCCATTTTCGGCATAAACGACGATCCTATTATCCAGACAATCGAAGTAAAGTGGCCCAGCGGTGCTGTCAGTACACGCAAGCATGTTAAACCCAACCAACAGATTCGCATTGAGGAATTTTAATTTTACCTTGCGGATGAATAACGCGGGTTAAGTCTTTGATATGCCATTCTTTCGAGTCGCCCACGCCGTTGTTGTGGGCTTGTGTTTCGATTGAAAGAAGCACCAACAAAATAACCGAAGTACGCGTGGACGGAAGCATCATGAAACTCTTATGTTACGCACTGAGCGCATTCCTTATCTTTGGTCCCCTCTCCGCTGTTCTTGCAAAAGCCCCGGAAACTGCCAAAATCGTATTTACATCAAGTCGTGAGGGCAATTCTGAAATTTACATCATGAACCCGGATGGATCTGATCAAATAAACTTAACACAGCACCGTGCCATGGATTCCGCGCCTGTTTGGTCGCCGACAGGTGAACAGATCCTTTTCACCTCGGATCGAGGCGGGATAGAGGATCTCTACCTTATGGATGCAGATGGAACGAATGTACGTCAGGTATTCAAAAAATTAATAGGTAGAGAATTCCCAACTTGGTCGCCTGATGGAAAGGCACTTACTTATCACCGATTTCACACACTCTCTATCTACACCGCCTCAATTGACGGAAAAGATGAGGAAGAACTTACGGACGGCTTATGGCCCGCGTGGTCTACCAACGGTTCTGAGATAGCCTTTATGGCAGGCGATTTTGTTTGGGCTGACAACGAAAATCTCGAACTTGCGAACATCAGGGTTCAGATTACCAATTTACAAACCCATGTAGAAGAGAAGCTTCTTCCGGGGAAGGTATCAATGTTTGACCCTGCCTGGGCACCCGATAGTGCTCAGATAGCCTTTTCTTGGAGCGGTAGACTAATCTATGTTGTGAACCGAGATGGTAGCGGACTCAGGGAGATTATTGATGCTGGAGCACTCGCGTTAGTGTTTAAGCCTACCTGGTCGCCGCACGGGAACGAACTCATCTACCAAAAGCGGGATCGTGAAGGCAGGCAACTCTTCAAAATCGCTTTGGACGGCGGGGTCCCAGAACAACTCACACACCGGGGTAGTAACTCCCGCGCGGATTGGTTCGATCCGGCGTTTGCTTTGCCGGTCTCGCCCCAGCCGTCCCTTTTGACGACCACATGGGGAAAACTCAAAACGCAGGACTAATGTCCTAAGAAATAGTTTCCTTTTCCTATGTGTAACTTTGTATCTAAATTACGAAGGACCTTAGATGTATAGGAAACCCGAAAATCCGAGAAATCTGTGTAATCCGTGTCAATCCGCGATTCAGACAATTAACACCCTCCGACTCCAGACCAAAACGCGTCAATTTAAGAAAAAGGACAGTTTCCTTGATCTGCAGGTCCGGTAGGAGCGGTTTCCCAACCGCTCCGGCTTGTCAAAAAAAGGCGTGAAACCCAATAAATTCTTAAAACTGAATGGCTCTGAGTACCATTCTTTGACAATTTACCTCTTTTGTGGTATACTTTAATTCGTTTTTGAGTAAGACACGTTAAGTATATCTTTACCACTACTGCAATTTGTTCGTCCACGAATTCCTGGAGTTCTATATCGCGCAATTTGAAAACATCTCAATTAATGACTTTACGACGAATCGGTGAACCAGTTCGCGGGGATACAAATCATGCCTAAATCTGTCAAAGCACTCATTACGCCGGAAGTTCTCAAATGGGCGCGTGAAAAACGCATCAAGTTAGAGATCGACTACGCGGCAAAAAAATTAAAGATAGATATGGAACACCTTGAGGCATGGGAAAACGGTACAGAGCAACCGACTTTTGCGCAGTTAAAAAAGATTGCCAAACTCTATAGAACCCATATCTCTATTTTCTATCTACCGGAACCGCCCATTGATTTCCAAACACTTACAGATTATCGGGTACTGCCTGAACAAATTGCGATTGATGAGGAACAGGTCTATAGATTAAATGCCAATATCGTCGAAGCTTATGAAAGGCGCGAGATGCTCATTGAACTATATGAATTGTTAGAGCAACCGACGCCTGAAATTACGTTGAACGTCGAAGGGGGCACAGATCAGAAGCGAGCAGCAGAAAAAATAACGGAATTTCTTGCATTCAACAGGGCACAGCTACAGCAAGCAAATGACCCATACGCAGCGTTGAAGTTTTGGAAACAGACTGTTGAAGCGAAAGGTGTTTTGGTCTGTCAAACCTCCGTGAACACACATCTTTCTGTTAAACTGGAAACAGTACGTGGATTTTGCATTGCTCAGAAACCTTTTCCGGTGATTGTAGTAAACCCTAAAGACAGTCCTTACGGCCGCATTTTCACGCTCATCCACGAGTTGGTCCACATTGCTCTCGGAGAAAGTGTCATCCAGAACACCGACTTTGAAGAAGAAAACACCCCTAATCTGGATCCAATTGAAGTCTTCTGCAATCAGGTGGCAGCCGAGGTCTTAGTCCCGGAAAATGAATTGTTAGAAACGGTAAATTTGGAGATACTTGAAGAAGATCTACCCAGAATCTCCAAGTTCTTCCATGTCAGTCCTGAAGTTATCATGCGGCGGTTGCTAACACTCAGAAAAATTTCGCGGCGTAACTATTACATGTACAGAAACCGCCAATTGGCAATGTATAGGAACGCTCCAGCACGAACAGGTGGAGCTGTGCCTTACCATAATCGGCTTCTTAATACCTCTGGTGAATATTTCGCGCGAACTGCTTTCACGGCTTATTATGAGCAGAAAATCACACGAGCTGAGCTAGCCTCCGTTTTTTCTAATTGTGAAACAAAACATCTTTCTGAAATTGAGAGCGACATCTCCACATGAATTCACTGTTTAACCAGCATCAGGTAGTTTATATTATGGACGCAAGCCCACTAATTGAAGCGTATCATAGTTACCCAATGGAAAATTTTTCATCTTTGTGGAACAAATTTGAAGATCTCATAAAAAGCGGTCGGCTAAAAATGCCTGAACTTGTGTTTGATGAAGTGAAAGATGAGGGAATTAAGAAATGGTATAAAGAAAAAAATTGAAACCCTATATCCGCTTAACAATAGGTTACATTGACCAATATAAAGTTCGAGACATATTATCGAAATACCCAATGCTGATAAATTCTAAAACAGGGAAGTCAGGTGGAGATCCATGGATAATCGCCTCAGCGCAGAATTTTCAAACCTCTGTCGTTGTAACTCAGGAGAACCTTAGTGGAGAAGAGGATAGGCCCAAAATCCCCAATGTCTGTAAGGATTTAGGAATTGAATGCATCAAAATAGTGGACTTAATAAAAAGAGAAAATTGGATCTTTAGATAGCCACAAAACAATATCGTGTTTGACCTAAAACCGAAAACCTGCTATACTCCTGAAAAAATTACGGAGACGGAGTCCCAAGCACGTGAATCCGCCCAAACGTCCTAACCAAGATGCACTCTACCAAGCACTCAATATCTATCGCGATGCCATGCGCCCCTTTATCCTCAGAAACCTGAAAACGGTGCAAGGCTTAGCTCCAGAAGATCAATTTCAAAATGAAGCGGATATAGACTTTGGTGATTTCCCACACCTTTTCAGAAAGTACTGGCACAATGTTTTTGAACGACGTTTCGACCCCGATCGGGATGCTCGCAGTGCCGTAGGTATTATAACGGAAGCACGAAATCAAGTCTCGCACCCGGGGACAGAAGATCTTACTTCAGGATACGCCCTCTCCCGACTCCACGAAATTGCTGATATACTTGGACAAATCAATGCGCCTGAGCAGAAGCAAGAAGTTGAAGCCATCCGTGATAAGTTGTTAATCAGCGCAGCACCAGCCGCAGAGGCGAAACCGAAACTACCACGCAGGAAAGCGGCAGACCTCACTCCGTGGCGCGAGGTCATACGTCCTAACACAGATGTCATTGAAGGCACCTTCCGAAAATCGGAATTTGCCGCAGACCTCCAAGAGGTTTTTGAAGGAAGAGCGAAAACACCAGAGTATGGCGAAACCAATATCTTTTTCAACCAGACATACATTACTCCTGGACTTCATCAATTATTAGTCAATACCTTAAAACGACTCGGTGGCAAAAGTGGGGATCCGGTTATCCAACTCAAAACCGGTTTCGGGGGTGGAAAAACCCATAGCCTCATTGCCCTCTATCATCTCGTTACCAGCGCGAATATATTGAGAGAACTTCCGACAGAAGGTGAATATGCACGGCTGCGTAAGGAAATCGACGACATTATAGAGGAGGCAGAATGGGATTCTGGTACGCCAATCAATGCCAACGTCTCCGTGCTGGTTGGCACCTACCTCTCCACTACCGACTCAGATGAAACTAAACAGGGAGACCCACTAAACACACTCTGGGGTAGGATGGCTGATCAACTCGGCGGACAAGATGCCTACAACATCATACAAAAAGCCGCACTCGAAGGTATTGCCCCCGGCGGAAAGCAGTTGGATGCACTCTTTGAGCTCGTTGGTCCCTCTGTCATCTTAATAGATGAACTCGTTGCTTACGCTCGTAATGTACAAGATGTCACACAGGAAAGTATCTATACCTTCTTTCAGACGCTCACAGAGTCCGTAAATAGATCTAAGAATGTTACGCTCGTCGCAACTTTACCAGAAGGACAGGTACAAGCAGGTGGAGAAGGCGGGATGACTGTCCTTGATACGCTTGAATCTATCCTTGAACGGATTGATGCTGTCTCAATTCCCTTAGAAGTTGACAATGCATTTGAAGTGGTGCGCAGGCGGTTGTTCGGTAGCATAATTGACGAGACAGAACGAGACCTAACCTGTGAAGCGTTCAGAAAAATGTACCAGAACTCACGCAGCGAATACCCCGACGGTGTTAACGATCAACGCTACTTGCAGCGGATGAAAGACTGCTACCCGATACACCCGGAGGTATTTGACCGGCTTTCCCAAGACTGGGCAGTGATTCCCGGATTTCAGCGGACCCGTGGTGTACTGCGGATGATGGCGACCTGCATTTCCCGCCTCTACCAAGAGCAGGATCCCTCCCTTTTAATAATGCCAGCGAATCTCACATTGGACGACCCCGCGCTTGCGGATGAATTTACAAGACTGCTTGCAAGGTCCGGCGGGAATTGGGATCCCGTCGTCCAAGAGATAGACAGCCACGGCTCCCGCACTGAACAGATCGATAGGAGCTCTCAAAACTTCATTGAGGTAGGCAATGCGGCACGCCAAACCGCACGGACCATCTTCCTAGGAAGTGCCACGGGGGGCGCGGTCAAAGGCATTACAACCCGTCAGATCCACCTCGGAGTTGTCGAACCCGGACAAGGTATTTCCGTCTATAACGATGCACTCAGTAGGATGACCGGCAACCTCTATTTCCTCTATAATCTTGACGATAGATATTACTTCCACACCCAGGAGAACCTCAATAAGGTCGCTATAGATCGCGCTGCGGAGTACACTGAGAACGATATCTACGGTGAAATTAACTCACGGTTGGAAAGAGCCATCGGACGCGATCCGAGCGTACAAATCTGCCCGACATCTCCAAGTCTTGTAAAGGATTCTGAGACGATCCAGTACATCATTCTTCCGCCGCAGGCATCCCTGCCAAGCCGCGAAAAAGAGACGGATACCGCAAGCGACACGGCACGCAAAATTCTCACATACAGTGCAGACGATGAGAGACAACGCACCTTTAGAAACGCTCTCCTCTTCATCGCAGCGCGACGAGACGATATCCGAGACCTCAAAAACCTTGTCAAAAACTACCTCGCATGGAATTCTGTCATGAATAGCGATGTCCTACATGGGGCACTCACCAATCTTGAGGGCGCGAGATTAGATCAGACGACGGAAAACCTTGAATCCGCTGAGGATGCAGTAACAACGGCACTCTTCAAAGCATACCGATGGGCACTCGCTCCTTCACAATCAGATCCTCAAAACAGCGCCTACGACTTCTCTATCACCGACACAAAAGTTGATGATCGCAGAATCATAAGTCGTCTCCGTGAAAAATTCATTGAGGACGACGCAATTGTCACAAAAATAGCACCTGAAATCTTCGCCGGAAAATTGCAGCAATATGTCTGGAGTAGCGATGCCTACCAAGAGCACATTGGTTTAGATACGCTCTCGGAACTCATGGCACAAAACGTCTACATGCCACGACTAAAAGATCGGAACGTCTTGGCAACATGTATTAGGGAAGGTGTGGTAGCCGGCACTTTCGGATATGCCCGAACTTATGAAGATAGTGATTACCGCAACTTCCGTTTCGAGGAACAGATGGGTGGATTTCGAGTAGACAAAGGCACCGCCGCCGTTCTGATAAGTCCTATATTAGCAAAACTACTCAAGGCGGAACAGGAAAAACAGAAGAAATCGGACGCTCCCGAATTAGCACCAGACACAGAAAAGCAAACGGGAGACGACCCAACCGGCATTGTGATCGAACCGCCACAAGCACAAGGACCTACCCATGTCGTTGTTACCAAAGCCTTGCAGTTAGAATTACCCTTCATGGACGAAATAGAAACTTTACAGGACGAAATCGCTCGCACCCTCCAAGCCGATGGCGGAAATGTGACAATCGAAATCACCGTTACTGCTAACAAATCAGACGGATTTTCCGAAAACACCACCCGCGCCGTCAAGCAAAACAGCGAACACCTCAACGCAGAATTCAAGAGCGACTAAAAGTCTGTAGTTTTTGTAGCATAGACTGTCAGTCTGTGCATCCTCTGTGCATCCTCTTTGTAGCATAGACTGTCAGTCTGTGTCTCCTCTTTGTAGCATAGACTGTTAGTCTGTGCCATTTCAAATCTGTTTGACATTTTCCACCGCTTTACGGTATAATATAACCGTGGCACAAGACTACGACAACATGGGAAAAAGTTTATGGACAGACCACGCCGTCGACCTCTCAAGATTCGTACTCGGTGAGGAAGATGTCAAAGTCATCGAGAACCTTGACACCGAGCAACAGACCCCTATCGCTCGACAGACCGACATCACAAAACGGATCCGCGTTAGCGGTTACGAAGCTATTCTTCATGTTGAATTGCAGCTTCGCGATAGCACACGCCAACCGATGTGGGCACGAAACGCGCAATATCAAGGATACCTCGTCGGCAAATACGAGATGCCAGTTTATTCTAACGTCATCTATTTTCATCCAAGAGCCGGAAGGAATGATCCGGGGGGTTACACCTACAACTGGAACGGCTATGAACACACCAATCGCTATAAAGTGATACGGCTCATTGAAATAGAGGGACAAGCCGTGCTGGAGAGGCAGGCACCCGGACTCCTGCCCCTCACGCCCCTGATGCAACCGCCTGCGGGGATGGTCCTTGAACGGTGGGTGCAAGAATGCATTGACGCAACGCGTGCCGCTCCTGTTGACCAGAGAACACAAGCGGATTTACTCCACGGAATCTCCGTCTTTGGTGGAATAGTCTATAACGCTGAGTTGCTTGAGCGACTCATACCGGAGGAACTTATGCAAGAATCTAAAACTTACCAACGCCAACGCGAGAGAATTATCAGAGAGAATACCATCGAAAACACTCTAGCATTACTTGCTGATCAATTCCAACCGGAAACAGTAAGTGCCTTAACACCCGCGATTCGTAACGTAAACGATTTACAAAAACTCAGGCAGTTACTTCTCGCCGCTGCGAAGGTGCGAAACATTGAGGATTTTACACAGATGCTATACAAATAAAAGCACGGAATAGGAACTTATGCAAGAATCTAAAACTTACCAACGCCAACGCGAAAGGATTCTCACAGAAAACACCATTAACCACATTTCGGTAGTGCTCAAGGCGAAATTTCCAGCAGATATTGTGAACGCCTTAACGCCCATCATTCAAAACATCAACGATCTGCAACGACTTGAAGAATTGTATACCGCTGCTGTGAAAGCACAAAATATTGAGGCCTTTACTCAAATGTTGAGCGAATACCAACACACTGTAGGGGCAGAGGCAGTTCCGCCCCTACCGAAAGAAGGAGGAACCGTGATGGAGTTAACCGTTAAACTAACAACCGAACAAATTATTGATTTTATCCAACAACTGCCAGGGGAAGAGAAGTTAACTGTGGTCCGCGCCCTTGCAAAAGAATCTCTGCCTCGCCGCGCGGAACGGATGAAGTATCTTGAATCAAAGGTTCGAGAGGTATGCACCGAACGCGGGTTGGATTGGGATGCGATGACAGATGAAGAACGCCAAGACTTCATCAATGATGTTGTCCATGAGGACCGTGAATGCGGCCGATAGTTGTTTACGATACAAATGTTCTCATATCGGGTATGATTTGGGGCGGAATTCCCTACGATTGCATCGCACTTGCTCAACAAAATAAAGTTGAAGGGGTAACCTGCTCTGAAATACTGGACGAATTCTCGGAGAAGTTAACGAATAAGTTTAACGCTTCTCCCTCAAGAACCGCGGAAATAGTAGCTGAACTCCTCAATTTTCACCAAGTCGTCAAAATTACCAACCGCCTTAAGAATGTTACCGCTGATCCGGATGACGACAAGATAATAGAATGTGCTGTTGTAGGGGGTGCCACCCATATTATTACTGGGGACAAAAAGCATCTCCTACCCCTTCGGAGTTATCAAGGTATTTTTATCGTAAAAGCCGCGGATCTGCTTGCACAATTCCAATGAAAATCAATTAAAAAACCTATGTCCACTTACCGAAAAAAACTCATTGAGGTCAATATCCCCCTCCAAGCCATTAACATAGAGTCTGCAAAAGACGCTTCACTGACACACATGGACACCCTTCAACATTACACCGCTACTGGGCGCGCCGTCCTCTCGCCGCACGCCGCGCTGTCATTTTCGCTAGTATGGTAGACGATCCGTCCGAATGCAAAGACGAATTCCCAACCGAACCCGAGCAGAACGCCGAACGCACCCGACTCCACAACATCATGAAGCGACTCGTGATATGGAAAACTTGCAACGACGAAAACCTCTTGGCGGAAGCGCGTTACGAAATCGCATATTCCGCTGCCCGTAACAATGGTGAGAATCTAAATGTTTTCCGTGCAAAATTTAAGAACGATCCAGAAGCAGTCCTACACTACCTCCGCGACCACTGTCCTGCTGTCTACGACCCATTCTGTGGTGGTGGTTCCATCCCCCTTGAAGCACAAAGATTAGGCTTACGCGCCCGCGCGAGTGACCTCAATCCGCTCCCCGTCCTGCTCAACAAGGCAATGATTGAACTGCCCCCGAAATTCCACAATCAGAAACCCGTCAATCCCGATGCCGATCCGATGGGGATGTTCACCGGCACAGGCAGAAGGCGAACGCGCGTCCCGTGGAAAGGCACTGCTGGCTTGGCAGACGACATTCGTTACTATGGAACGTGGATGCGCGAAGCAGCATATAAGGAGATAGGCCATCTCTACCCGAAAGTGCAGTTACAGGATGGCACCTCCGCCACAGTAGTCGCATGGCTCTGGGCACGCACGATTCCTTGTATTAATCCTGCTTGCGAACTCCAGATGCCTTTGATGAAAACTTTCCAGCTGTCAAAGAAGAACGGCAACGAGCATTGGGTTAAACCTATTGTCAACAGAGAATCAAACACAATTTCATGGATTGTGCAAACCGATGATGACGGAGTCCCGAAACCTACTGTGAACCGTACAGGTGCGTATTGTTGTGGATGCGGGACTGCTGTCAAATTGCCCTATGTCCGAGAACAAGGGAAAGCGGGTAAAATCAAAAAAATAATGACTTCAGTAATCACTGAGGGAGATCGACGGAAACTATTCTTGTCGCCTACTAAAGAACACCTTCAAATAGCAATGGCTGCCACCCCTAAATGGCGACCGAGACAAGCAATAATGGACACACTAAAAGTTAGTGGTCTGGGCTACGGTATGACACACTGGCATCAACTTTTCACTGAACGCCAACTGACAGCACTTACTGTCTTTAGCGATCTCTTATCAGAGGTTCGTAATCAAATTGCCAAAGATGGCGCGTCGGGAAAATACACTGATGCTGTTTGCACTTATCTGTCGCTTGCTATAGGTCGGGCTACCGATGCTAATTCCAGTTTCGCGCGTTGGCATAACTCACGTGAGACGATTGAAGGCGTTTTTTCACGGCAGGCTATTCCAATGCTTTGGGACTTTCCGGAAGCAAATCCGTTCTCGACCTCAATACAAAATTGGATAGCACATGTGGAGTGGATTGCAAAGGTCATTGAGAATCTGCCAATGCCAACCAACGGAGGTGAGGTCTATCAAGCGGATGCGACTACGACAATACATGCCGCTGATAACCCGCTTATTGTTATGGATCCTCCATACTATGATAATATACAATATGCCGAACTTTCGGATTTTTTCTATGTCTGGTTGAGACCTCTGCTTCGCGACACTTATCCAAACTTGTTCGCTGGCATGACGACACCCAGGGACGAGGAGGTAGTCGCTGCACCTCGGTTTGAAAAACCCACACAACATTTTGAAAAATTACTCAGCAAAGCACTGGTCCGAATGCGGCAGTACTGCTCTGACAAATTCCCTTCTTCCATCTTTTACGCTTACAAACAGCAAGAGGACGGGCAGAATGGAAAAACCTCCACTGGGTGGGAGACAATGCTCGTGGCAGTCATCAATGCAGGTTTTCAGGTAGTTGCTACCTGGCCCCTGCGCACCGAACGAATAACAGGTCTTAAGGGTGATAAAAACGCCCTCGCCTCTTCTATTGTCCTTGTCTGTCGGTCGCGGTCTGGAGATGCCCCACCTATAACCCGCACTGAACTCCTACAAGAACTGAAAAAGGAAATACCCGCCGCGCTTGAGCGGCTCACGCGCATCGCAAACATCAGACCCGTTGATCTCGCGCAAGCCGCCATCGGGCCGGGGATGGAGATTTATTCCCGCTATAGTAAGGTAACACGAATCAGTGGTGAGACTGTGCCCATACGCGAGGTGCTTATGCATATTAACAACGAAATCACCGCCTACCACGAAAAAGAGACGGGCGAATTGGATCCAGAGAGTCAATTCTGTTTGACATGGCTCCAGCAGCACGGCTATATAGAGGGCAATTTCGGAGATGCGGAGGGACTTTCAAAAGCAAAGGATATAGACATCACAGCTATGCACGACAAAGTCCTCATCGCGGCACGCGGCAAGGTTCGACTCTTGAAAATAGAAGAATACGCCGAACGCGATAATAGTGAAAACATGACGGCGTGGGAGGGGTGTCTACGGATGGTGTGGCACCTATCAGGTGGAGAAAAAAGCGGCGGCATCTCTGGATGTACCGCAGTTGCCCGTTCCATGAACGACTATGAATCCGCAAAACGTCTGGCACGCGTCCTGTATACCTATTATGAATCTCGCGGCGATGCCGAAAGCACAGCACATTATAACAACCTCGTAACCCAGTGGCAGTATATCTCACAATCAATGCGTGCACCAGAACAGATGACAGCTGATATTTAGAAGTAAGCAAATTACCATCTTTGTAGCACAAACTTTTAGTTTGTGCATTCCCAGTGGACGATACATCTTTGTAGCATAACCTGTTAGGTTGTGCATATTAGGGCGCAGACTGACAGTCTACGTTACAACACTTCAACAAGCCAATAATCCTGAAAATCCTAAAATCCTGATTCAGACAACGGATAATATCCTATGTCCGACAGTGTTACCCTCTACGTCCTACAATATCAACTCAAGCGCAACCTCCATCCCTTCACACGCGAGGAGATCCTACAATTGCCGACTGGACGAAGCGGTGTATATGTCCTGTGGCGGAAAACCGGCACCGAGGGACGAAACGAGTGTCTCTACGTTGGCGAATCCACAACCTGTGTGCGAAGACGGCTGCTGCAGCACCACTCAAACGCACAGAATGACGGACTCCATTCACAACTTCGGATGTTCAGGTCAATCGTCCAATTCTCAGTAGAATTCACAGAGGACGCGGAAGAGACAGTGTCATTAGAATCCGAACTCATCCGCGAGTAGAAACCGAAGACCAACCTGAAAATGAACCTCGACAAACCCTAATACGGTACTCTAACCCCAACGCAAAAACAGGGTGTGTAACGTTTTTGGCATTCACGGTTCCCTTTTCTAAAAACACTGATACAAACCGTTAATTTAATTTTCACATTCGTTTTTTCACGGAGAGACGACATATTGCATCTTGGCGACCCACGGCCCGCCTACGTCCGTAAAAACCTCCGTGAAGCCTCCGTGAAAGTCAGGGATCCTTCGGAACATTTATACGAAGATATACAATTATCCGTCCAGCACCGAGAACGTTTTATGACGGATATAGACCGGTGTGAAATTTTCATAGCAACTTTCATAGCAACTTCATAGCACCCTTTGACGAAAACCCTCGAAAACCCAATATCCATCAGGGTTTATCGTCTTTCACGACACCTATTGATTTTCGGATTTGCTATGAAAACTGTGAAAGTATCGTCAGATTTGCGAAACTGCCCAAACGATTCACCTTCGCGGAAAATAAAAATAGATCCGAGGAGTCGTATCATCGCTGGCGAGGTTTCATGAAGCAAAAAAATAATCCGGTAATCTTTCAAACGCCAATTGCCCATCAGAAAGCGTCTGTAATCCTGAAAATCCCAAAATCCTGTAAATCCTGATTCAGACAACCGATAACCGATTCCTGAATACCTCCGTCCATCTGACAAAAAACTTGACAGTAGAATCGAAATAGGTTAACATTACCACATCACTGTCAGAGCGAGTACGAGACTTTCTAAAGGTACAATTAAAAGAACGTAGCCCATAACGTAGTGGAGGGCGGATTTAAGGGACGCATCCGATAGTTCTTACGCACGCCATTTAACCGCAAGGAAAAATTAAAATATGAAAACCTATCGCGTTGCCATATTAGGATGCCGAAGTCGCGGCACCTCGGCAGCAAAAGCGTATTACGCACATCCGCGCACTGAAATCGTAGCACTCTGCGACCTCGTACAAGAACGGTTGGATGCCCTCGGCGACATCGTGAACGTCTCAGCACATTTCACCGATTTAGACGAGATGATTCGGCAGACGGCTCCCGATATTGTCGCAATCCCCACAGCAACAGAGGCACACTATCCTCTCTGCATGCGTGTCCTTGAACACGGTGTGAACATTGAGGTAGAGAAACCGCTCTGTACTGACCTCATTCAAGCGGATGCCGTACTGGCGAAGGCGAAAGAGAAAAACGCTCGCGTTGCCGTACATCATCAACGACGCACGAGTCCATCAATGCAGGCAGTCGCCAAAGTCCTAAACGAGGGAAAAATCGGCGACCTCCGCTACATCTACGCCAGTGGAAAAGGCTATTATGCCGGTTACGGGTTAATGAACATCGGAACACATGTCATTAACAATATGCTCCGTTTCGGCGGGAAGTGTCGAAGTGTTGTAGCACAAGCGACGACAGGCGGACGCGCCATCGGACATGACGATGTCCTTCCTTCACCAGCCGGCATGGGGATAGTCGCAGGCGAATACGCTACAGCGACGCTCCAATTCGACGGAAACGTCACCGGCACTCTCATTCAGCACCGATTCCCGAAGGTGGATACCGATGCGTACGTCATGGAACTCTACGGCACTGAAGGCAGACTCTTCTGGTCGGAACTGAAAGGTTCGTGGTGGCTACCTACACCACACTTTGTCCCTGACGGCACACACGACCAGTGGCAGGCACTCGCGTCTATCTATCCAGATCATTTTGACCCAGACAAAGGCGCAAATGCCGACGACTACTGCTTCGTTGAAGAATATGTGAACGCTCTGGACGAAGACCGAGAACACGAATCTAACGGCGAAGAGGGTCGCCATGTCATGGAAATTCTAATGGCGATTTTCGAGTCTGCCGTTTACGGCACACGCGTCGAGTTACCCCAGAAGAACCGAGAGCATCCACTACCGCGGTGGCGCGCTGAAGCCAGTTTGGGTGAAGTAAGGGATATGCCTCGCGATTACGGCACCTGGCTATCATTAGAAGACGAACGTTTGTACAAATAGTTTTCAGTTCTCAGTACGCTCACTTCGTTCGCTTTCAGTTTTCAGTTACAAGAGGCTTTTATTAAACAAAAACCTCTTAACTCAAAACTGTTAACTGAAAGGGTTGCGGAGCAACCCGTACTGACGACTATTAACTGATAACCATTCCTCTAAGGACAAAACTATGCCGAATCCTACGACGAATGCTGACAATCTACCACAGATCCCACTTACGGAAGAGCAACGCTACCTTTTTGACACCCGCGGATGGCTTCTGTTCCCAGGCGTACTCAGCGAAACCGAGGTTAAAGAGATGCGCGAGTTCTGCTATCAACTCAAACAGGAACCGGAGTCAATCCCTGAACACCACCGCTCTCCCATCGGCGGTCCCCTTGAAAGCTTAACCGACCATCCAATTGTGTTCGGATTCATGGACGAATTTCTCACTTCAGGCTACGCCAACGAAAATTGCTACGGATTCCGGTTGGAAGGCACGTTTCTAACCATTCGTCCGAACGGACACGACAACTTCAGTCCGCACGGCGGGCGTGGAATGCTCAACTTTCCCGGCAACTCACATACGTATCATCTGCACCACGATAAAGCACACAGCGGGTTGACGCGCGTCGTCTGGGAACTCAACCCTGTCCAGGAAGGTGGCGGTGGAACGATGTTCCTCACGGGTAGTCATAAGGGAGCGTTCCCAACACCGAAGTCGACAGCGAACCGTGATTCGCCACTATGGGAGGATTATACCTGTCCCGCCGGCTCCATGCTTATTTTTACAGAAGCCATCACGCATACAGGTGCGAAGTGGACAGACGAAGAGATCGATCGAGTTGCAATTTTCCACTGCTATAACACCGTTGGAAACAAGTGGCATAAGTGGGAACCACACCCGAAGCACGTTGAAGAGATGCCGTTCAAACGTCAGACCCTCTTCCGACCTGTTCACTGTCAGGACAACACGCCAACACTGGATACCGTATAGAGTTTTTATCTACAACCTGGTATGGGGACATCCATATAGCAGATAAAAAGCGTACCGATCCCCAAACCCAGTCGAGAATTAACCGAAAACCTGCCTGAAATGAAATTATGCCTTAAATGGCATAATTTGTCTTTGCTTTACATTTGGCAGGCAGCCCAGGAGCCCATAAATTAAAAAATGAAGATTACGAATGTGAAATCTTTTGTTTCAGCAGATGGACACTTCTTCGTGAAAGTCGAAACCGATGCGGGTATCTACGGTGTCGGTGAGGGTGGACTCCGCCGTCGCGCACTCGCCTTAGCCGAAGTCGTTCGCTCGTTTGAACCCTTCCTCATCGGCGCAGACCCATTCCGAATTGAACACCTATGGCAGGTGATGTTCCGAGGCGGCTTTTTCCCTGGAGGTGTCGTCCAATCCGCGGCAGTGAGTGCTGTAGACATCGCACTCTGGGACATCAAAGGCAAAGCCTTGAACGTTCCCGTCTATGAACTTTTAGGCGGACGCACGAGAGATAAAGTCGTCTGTTATCCACATAACGGCGGCGGCTCAATTGATGCAATCATCGAGAGCTGTCGGCAAACCTACGAAGCCGGTTGGAAGTTTGTCCGATGGAGTGTGGTTGATCATTCTGACAGTGGGGGGACGTTTGAACCCAGACGCGCCATCCAAAATACCCTTAAGCAGGTGCAAGCCGTTCGTCAGGCATTAGGCGATGATCTCGAAATACTGATTGATGTGCATACCCGTCTCGATCCAGCAGACAGCCTTGATTTCTGTAACAAGGTCGCACAGTACAATCCGTTCTTCATTGAGGATCCGCTTCGAGCCGAGAACCCCGCGAGTCTTAGACGGCTTCGGCAGCAGACCTCGGTGCCACTTGCCGTCGGTGAGCAATTTGATAGTAAATGGGCGTTCCGAGAAGTTATCGAAGAAGACCTCATGGATTACTGCCGCGTCGATGTCTGCATCGCCGGTGGGTTAACGGAGGCACGTAAAATCGCTGGATGGTGCGAAACGCATTATATCCATATAGCACCACATAACCCGTTGGGACCGGTATCCGCTGCAGCGTGTCTGCATCTCTGTTTGTCATCGTCACTCGTCGGTGTGCAGGAACTCCCACGTGCCCCTATGTCTTCCTTAACCGATGTTTTCCCGGTGCAGGTCCCATTTGAATCAGGCTATCTCCTACCGCCTGAAGCACCCGGACTCGGTATCGAATTCAACGAGGACGCACTCACGAATGTCTCAACGCAAACGTATGGACCGCCTCACGGCTACCAACGCGATGACGGTGCCTACACGAATTGGTAATCCTAAGGTAGCATAATGGCTATCAGAAACCATCGGCTTTCAGCAAAAGATCTCTGCTCATTAAAAACTTCTTTACTGACGGCTATCTTACTGACGGCTGACCACTGACCGCTGATAGCTATCTTGCTGACAGCTGACGACTAATAAAAGGAGAAATTGAATGACAACCGCTGAAATTAAAGAGATGGCGACAGAATATATCATTAATACTTACGGTGACAGAAGCCTCGCGTTCGTCAAGGGTGAAGGTCCTTACCTCTGGGATGCCGATGGAAAAAAATATCTTGACTTCCTCGGTGGACTCGCTGTCAACGGCTTAGGGCACTGTCACCCGAAGGTTGTCGCCGCCATCCGTGAACAGGCAGGTAACCTGCTGCATACCTCCAATCTCTACTATATCCAACCGCAGGCAGAACTCGCGAAATTGCTTATCGACAATTCCGACATGGATCAGTCCTTCTTCTGCAATAGCGGTGCCGAAGCAAATGAGGCAGCAATTAAGTTGGCACGGAAATACGCCAAAGACAGCGGCAGAACAGACGCCTACGAAATCATCACGATGGAGAATTCGTTCCATGGACGGACGATGGCGACTATCACCGCCACAGCACAAACGAAATATCACGTCGGGTTTGAGCCGATGCTCGAAGGTTTCAAATACGTGCCGTTCGACGATCTCGAAGCAACCGAAGCCGCCATCAGTGAGAAGACGTGTGCCATTTTAGTCGAGCCGATTCAGTCCGAAGGCGGCGTTAATATCCCTACTGATGGGTATCTCCAAGGGTTACGAGACCTATGCGACACACATAACCTACTACTCATCTTCGACGAAGTCCAAACCGCGATGGGGAGATTGGGTACCTTTTTCGGATACCAAGGCTACGGCGTTGTGCCAGATGTAATCACGATGGCGAAGGCTCTCGGTAGCGGTGTACCCATCGGCGCGATGTTGGCGAAACGACACATAGCGGAAAGTTTTGTGCCCGGCACCCATGCGGCGACATTCGGTGGTAATCCGTTAGTCACCGCGGCGGCAGCCGCAACCGTCAGAACCATTTTGGAAGAAAACCTCGCCGTGAACGCCGTTAAAATGGGGAATTACCTTGCTGGCGGACTGATGGAACTAAAGGGCAAATATCCGATCAAAGAGGTACGCGGGAAAGGCTTACTCTGTGGCTTAGTCATGGAAGTCGATGCAAAACCGCTCGCTGCAAAGTGTATTGAGAACGGGCTTGTCACCATCTGCACCAACGATTATATCCTCCGGTTCTTACCGCCGCTCAATATCAACGCCGGTCATGTTGAGGAAGCCGTTAACATCGTTGAAAAATCGATGTCTGAAACCCTTTAAGATGCTATATTTGTATCATTAGTCGTGAAAATGAAGCCCGTAACGTAGTGGAGGGCGACTCTACGGAAATGCACTTCAAGTATGAAACTCGCTCAGTCGAACCGCAAGGAAACTTTAAAAATCGAAAAGCCTGACGCAGTTGCATGGACAAAAATCTATGTGTTCTGTCTCCTCCTTGCAGTCGTGGGATGCCGCGGTAGCACGAGCACGATTGAATTGTCACCCGCCACCCGTGCGGAATTGGATGCTATCCTCAACACATTGCAAGCAAGGTACGACTTGACTGGTTCCTTAAAGATCGCCCGGATGATGGTAACCATTGAGGACGGCGAACAACGCGAGGAACTCCGAGAATCGTTGTGGTATAAAAAATCGGAAAACGGCGGGGAATTGCTCCACATCCAAGTACTCGGAGCGATGAACGCACCACGCGGCATCGCAATTGCCAATCAGGACAAGAACCAGTTCCTACTCCGTCTTGTGAATGAGCAGAAAGCATACGTCGGACCGCTATCGGATGGAGCATTGCGAGAAATTTTCGGCGTGGATTTGCGTGTGTCAGATGTCCTGAGTGCGATCTTCGCCAATCCGTTCCTCGATGGACGCACTGCTAACTTCATATCCGTTGAAAGCTCCGGCGCAAAATTTATTATTAAGCGTCCGGGTGTCCAAAATGGGCACATGGAGACTATCACGTTCTTCATCCGCGAGGATGAACCACGAGTTACAGAATGGCACATCCACGACGAAAACGGCACGCTTGAACAACGTGCCACCTTCGCTGACTACCGTGAGGTGAGCGGTATCCTCCGACCCCACAAGGTCGAAATCGAACGTCCGCTTGAACAAACACGAGTCGCCGTGAAAATTGCCAAAGTCGAACTGAACGTCGAGATTAAAGACAGCAAGTTTGACCCTGAACCCTATCTGGGCGAGGACATCGAAATTATTCCCTTGTCCGAATTAAGAGAATAGTGGACAAAAATCGTGCAGAAGATAAGAGTCCGCGCGCATGCGAAAATTAACCTCTATCTGGATGTCGTAGGCAAACGCGAGGATGGCTATCACAACCTCGAAACGATCTTCCACTCAATCGGATTGCACGACGATGTCATCATCCGCAAACAGGAAACGAAGGGCATAACAGTTCACTGTGAACACCCAGGGGTTCCCTGCGACTCCCGTAATCTGGCATATCGCGCGGCACAGCATCTGAGTGATGCGGTAGGCGGTATCGGTGGGATTGCGATTGACATCCATAAGCGGATTCCGGTTGCGGCTGGACTCGCAGGCGGGAGTGCAAACGCTGCTGCCGTTCTCCACGGCGTAAACGAACTTTTCGGGTTAGGCTTCAAAGAGGAAACCCTAATGCAGTTTGGAGCACAGTTAGGGGCAGATGTCCCGTTCTGCTTGCAGGGTGGTGCTGCACTGGGGCTCGGCATCGGCGATCGATTAACGCGCCTTCCCGTACTCCCAGATGTACCGCTCCTCCTTTTAAATCCCGGTATCGAAATTTCGACAGCAACTGTATTTAAGAAATTGAATTTTTCCTTGACAACACAAGAAAAAAAATGTATAATTATAAAGGTTTGTTTGGAAAAGGGTGATGTCATCGGCATCGGGAAGAACCTATACAACCTACTTGAGGTCCCAGTTTTTTCCCAATATCCCGAAATTGCTGCGCTAAAAACTGAGTTATCTACGCAGGCTGGGTTTTGTGGCGCGCTCATGTCGGGGAGTGGTGCTACGGTGTTCGCTGTGATGCACAATGGTGACGCAGCACGTCGGAGTGAATCACACTTCAAAAACAGAGTCAGCTTTTGTACAACCACGGTAACCAGTCCCGTCGGTGTATATGTATATTGACGATTAAAGGGCGGTGGCCAAGCGGTAAGGCACAGGTCTTTGGCACCTGCATGCGTAGGTTCGAATCCTACCCGCCCTGTCTCCTTTTTGCGGCGTACTCGCCCATAAGCGATCTGCTTTGATGCAGCGACTGAATCTACAAAGAAAAAAGGTTAGAATTTTAAAATGCAACAAGCAAAATTAGAGGCTCAACAACGCGACACTTTCGGAAAGCAGAGCGCTCGTGAACTCCGGAAAGAAGGCACGATACCTGCTGTGCTTTATGGACGCGCACAGGACACCTTAGCGATCCAACTCAACGCGCGAACCTTCAAACAATTCCTACGAACGTACGGTGAAAACGTTGTCATCAACATGGCAATCAGTACGGACAACACTGAAACTGTCATTATCAGAGAAATTCAACGCCATCCGGTGGATAAACACATGTTAATTCATGCGGATTTTATCAGAATCTCTTTAGATGAACCTGTAACATCAGCCGTGCCGGTGATCCTAATAGGCAGTCCACTCGGTGTTGAGGAGGGCGGCACCCTTGAATTCTCTCTCCGCCAAGTGACACTTCACTGTCTGCCGGCACAAATGCCGAACGACCTCTCGATTGACGTAAGTCAATTGAGCATCGGTGACGCTGTCCACGTGAGTGATTTAAACCTGGACGAGGAAATTGACATATTAGATGAACCAGAGCGGATTATTGCGACGGTGAGCCAACCGCGCGTCATACTCGATGAACTAACAGAGGCTGAAGATGGCGAAGAAGGAGAAATGGAAGAAGCCGCTGAAGAACCTACGGAACCAGAAATTATTTCTCGTAGGCGCTATGATGACGACGAATAGCGTTGTCTATACGAAAAAACCACAGGAAGCGCGCACCAACAAGCACTCTGCACGTGTTACGGTTAGCGCGCTTTTCTTAAGCATTCTCGCGTGGATTCTCGCACTCAACGCTCCCGCTCAAGAACCCTCCGTTCGCTTCATTGATGTCAATGGAGGAACCATCGCCGAAGTGCCTGCACAACTCCAAGAGGCACAGATTTACCTCTCTGTTGACGCGGTGAGACAGGTCTTCGATCTCGAAATGACGGATCAATACAATCATCCGCGAAAACGACTCACCCTGAAAACGAAAGGCAAGCAAATCCGCTTACAAATTGGGAACCCGGTCGTCAGTATCGATCCCGGCGGGCAGACACGCACCCTTCCCACACCTCCAATAATCATCGCGCAACAGCCGATGTTACCGATCGCTTTTTTCACGCAACTCCTACCAGAATTCAATAACCTCGAAGCCATCTACAATCCCAGTTTGAATAGGGTGCAACTTAGACCCAACGAGGCATGGACACCAGCTGTGACAGGTGATGTCGTGAATTGGGCAATCATCATCGACCCAGGACACGGGGGGACAGACGACCGTGGATGCGAAAGTAGTACAGGTCTCCTTGAGAAAAACATTGTACTTGCACTCGCAAAACAACTTTCTTCGATCAGCAAAGAGCACGCAATACAGGTCTACCTCACACGTCAGACAGATACGAAAAAGACACACTTTGAACGCATTCAGGTCGCAAAACGGAACCAAGGACAACTCCTTCTCAGTCTACACTGCAACGCATCATTTTCACCCCATGAAAAAGGCATTAAAATTTACCTCAACAATCCCAAAGGACAACTTCGATTCCCAAGTAACGTCCAGTCAGCACTTACAGGACAACGGTTAAAAATTCTTGCTCAAGCCAACTTTCTAAAGCAGAGCCAAGACTTCGCACACGCGCTGCAAACGGAATTGAATTTCCTAACGGAAACACCAGTTAAGATTACCGAACTCCCACTTGTAGCGTTATCCGAAGCCTATATGCCAGCACTCGTTTTGGAACTTGGCTATCTCTCCAACGTGGAGGACTTAGAGAAACTCTCTAATTCTGAATATATGGCAGGCGTTTCCCAAGCAATTGTCCGCGCTTTCCAACGATACATTTCTTCTATTAACCCGCCTGTCCCGCCAACAGTATTAGAATAGTAACACACCCATCGGTTTAGAACAAACCTGTACTTGTATACAAGGAAAACCTATGTCAGACACTCAAGAAGCAGTGAAACATAACAGTAGTGCCGGGTTTTCAAGACTTTTAGTGATATGGGGAATAACTTTGGTTCTCGTCGCAGTTGGTCTCGGTGCGACATTATATCTGATTGAAAAGTCAAAGCAATCGGTGGTTCCGACAGCACCACCACCATTACCCATCGCTGCTAACCCGTCAGACATACCACCCCCACCGCAAGAGGTCAACCTATTTCTTCTCAACACTACTGCGCTGACGCTTGTCCCGGTTAAAACCGAACGACGACTCCACGCTGAACTTACCAAACGTTTGAGTCAAATAGTCACAGCACTCATTCAGGAGACACCACCCAACTTTAGAAACACGATTCCGCGTGGAACAGTCCTGAACGAAGCCTACATCGATAGCCAACAAACCGCATACTTGGACTTTTCAAGCCATCTCACCGATGGACATATCGGTGGGACAACAGCAGAACTTTTGACCATTACGGCAATTCTCAAAACCGTTTTCGACGCATTTCCTGATGAAATTGAACAGGTTCAGATTTTAGTTGATGGCGAGGAAGTGAAAACGCTCGTGGGACACCTCAACCTTTCACAACCTCTACACCTGTTTGAATAGGACCTTTCGTTTTTCTGACGAAGGTTGAAACTTCCGAATTCCCCTGATAAGGACGTTAGCAGTCCAGGCGGGACGAAGGGTGTATAGAAAAGTGTAAACTTATTTTTAGAATTCACTATAAAACATAAAGAAAAAACTGAGCCTGTAATGTAATGGAAGGCGACTCTTAAGGAATGCCCGTCAAAGTCTAAACCCACGTCATTTTACCGCAAGGAAAATTAAAAAAGTGAAACTCATTGTTGGACTCGGCAACCCAGGGATACGCTATGAGCAGACTAAACACAACGTCGGCTTTCGCGTGATTGACGCACTCTACAAGAAATGCAGTCGAAGTACATCCCATACATCAATTTGCAAATCACTCGTTATGCAGATGACATGGCACGATGTCCCTATTATCCTCGCGAAGCCGATGACATACATGAACAACAGTGGCACTGCTGTCGCCGCGCTCATCCGGAAGTTCGAGATTCCACTCTCGGAACTGTGCGTCGTTTATGACGATATTCACTTAGACATCGGTGTGCTTCGGATACGACAGAAAGGAAGCGACGGAGGTCAAAAGGGAATGAAGTCCATTATCCATCATTTGGGCACTACAGCATTCCCACGCCTACGCATCGGTATCGGGGAACCCATCGGCAACTTAACCGATTATGTCCTTACGGGTTTTACAGAAGACGAAGAAATTGAGACAGCACATACCATCGATCATGCCGTTGATGCGATTAAAACCTTCGTCAAAAATGATATTCTTACAGCAATGAACCAATTCAACAGACGCTGAAATAGCCGTCAGCCTGCTTCGCAGTGAGAACCTTCGGCTGTCAGCGGGCTCCCTATTAGTTTTTGGAAATTTTCAAACCAAACAGGAAACTGATGTCAAACCAAAAATCCCCTTTGCTGAAAGTACAAACCACCATTGACGCTGTGATAAAAGCCATGCAACTCTGCGAACAAGTGCAAGTCGAGATGGTGCCAACAGATGCAATCCAGAAGGCAGACCGGAGCCCCGTAACTGTAGCGGACTTCGGATCGCAGGCACTGATATGCAAGGCAATTGGCGATGCTTTTCCCGACGACGTTATCGTCGCTGAGGAAAGCGCGCAGGCACTGAAAGAGAACGCATCGCTCTTAGAACGCGTCACAGGTTACGTGAACCGATTTTGCAAAGAAACACCGCACTCGGCAGAGACCGTCTGTGAATGGATTGATCGGGGGAGTGGTGAAGTTGGACCGAACTTCTGGACGCTTGACCCGATTGATGGCACGAAAGGCTTTCTTCGCCGTGATCAGTACGCAATCGCCTTGGCTTATATCGTCGATGGCACTGTTCAACTTGGCGTTTTAGGTTGCCCAAATTTGCCATATCAGTTGAACGACGAAGATGCAGAACGCGGGTGCCTCTTTGTCGCTATTCGCGGTGAGGGCACGCGGCTCTACACTAAAACGGGGGACTTTATAGAGCAAGTACACGTATCTGAAGCCGCACATCGCTTCGCAGAGAGCTTCGAGTCCACGCACGGGGACAGCGAGGCACACGGTAGCATTGCGAATGTCCTCGGAATCACAGAATCGCCTGTCCGCATGGACAGCCAAGTGAAGTACGGCATTGTTTCCCGTGGCGAAGCGTCGCTCTATATCCGTCTTCCGAACCCGGCTTACCCAGATTACCGCGAATGCATCTGGGACCACGCTGCAGGACTTATCGTAGTTGAAGAAGCAGGCGGCACAGTAACAGACGCGAACGGCATCCCTCTCAACTTTCTGACAGGAAAACGGATGCATGAGAATCGCGGAGTCGTCGCAACCAACGGAAAACTCCATCAACACGTTTTGAAGGCGTTAGCCAAGTCGTAACTGAGTATTCCATAAAATAGCACGTAGGTGGGATTTCTATATCCCGACCTCCCTATCTAAAACAATTTTTCTAACTATGGCCACCTGGACAGCGTTCCACTTCGTTTCACGCTAGTTTTTGGTGAATTCCAAGCGGTTTCTGGATTTTAGCCCCAGCGGGGCGATATGTCTATAGGGGAACGATGCGCGAGGGCGGATCATTAGAAAAGAGTTAAAAATATGAAAACTGGGCAAATCGTCGCACCACGTCAGATCGAAATTATTGACATAGAACAACCGAACCTCGCCGATTACCCTGATGGCACAGTGATGATTAAAACCGTCCATAGTGCCATCTGCGGCACGGATATGCCATCGTTTGTCCTCGAACATCCAGCGGAGAGTTATCCGCTGGGAACGGGACTTTCGATTCACGAGGCAATTGGCATCGTTACAGAAAGCACATCGGACAAATTTAAGGCAGGAGACGAGGTCCTCGCGCTTCCACGCTACATCGGCGGACTTTCAGAATACTTCCTATCGGATGAAAGTGGCACGTTACCGTTGACGGATTTCCCGCGAAAGGACTGCATTCTGATGTCCCAACCGCTTGGAACGGTTGTTTGGGCGTGTCGGAAGCTACCGAACCTACTTAACCTCGACACCGTCGTTGTCGGACAGGGACCGATGGGGCTCCTTTTTACACACATGCTGAGCAACCTCGGGGCGCGCACCGTGATTACGACGGATCTGGTCGATTTCCGACTCTCAGTTTCCAAGAAGATGCAGGCTACACACACGATTAACGCTGCTAAGGAAGACCCCATCGCTGTCGTTGAGGAAATTACGGAGGGCAGAATGGCAGATCTGGTTATTGAGGTCGTTGGACACCAAACGGAGACTATCAACGAGTGTCTTCAACTCCTGAAGCGGGGCGGGACACTCCTCGCTTTCGGCGTACCGGACGACCAAATTTACGATTTCCATTTCGGAGACTTCTTTCGGAAAAACCTTAGATTCATCGGCTCCGTCGGACCAGATGCACCGAACGATTTCCCGCTAGCGATGGATATGATTGCCCAAGGACGTTTAGATGTGTCACCAATTATTACACATCATCTTCCTTTTACAGAGGCACAATTCGGATTTGAGATGGCACTGAATAAGAAAGATGAGGCGGTTAAGATAGTTTTCGACTATGAATAGCCGTCAATTCCGTAGGTCGGGTTGAGCGATGAAGACCAAAACCCGTGTGTTTATACCCGAAAGGTCGCCTTTTCCTGAATCGCAGATGGACATAGAGGCAGCGAAACCCAACAAACAAATCACGTTGAAAACAGAAAAGTGTTGGGTTTCACTGGTTCTTGGATATATTCAGGTTTCTTGCTGAACTTGGAGGTCATTCCCGTTGTCCACTTTTTAGTCAATGGCTTCCGTTCAACCCAACCTACAAGATCTAGCAGACAATCTTGAGAGAGGCATTGGTCCTTCTGACTCAAAAGGGAAAAAAATGAAAGTTGTCTTCCAAGGAAACGAGACTGCCGACGTATCAGAAATACAGTCGGTGTTCGTAAACACTACTGCTAAACGGATTGAAGTCTGTGTTAAGCATAAGACGGAAAAGACAGGTAAACAAAAGGTTTCTTATCTTGCTGACCCGCGTCTTTCGTACTCACGTCGCCATCTACCAGAATCGGCTAAAAAAATTGTTAAAGAACTCGAATCTTTGTCCAAAGCACCAGATATGCCGATACAACGAGTAGTAAAATTAACTGCTTGGAGGAACGGACATCTACAAGTTGAGATGGACACTGACAGTCATGTTTCTGCTCGAGGACTCGCACTTCTGTGCTGGGATTGGCCTTTCGATCAAAACCCTTCAGATGAAGAACTGAAATTTAGAACAGGGTTTAGGGATACTGATATCAAAATGGTCGCCAGTACCGATATCTATAAGCAGTCTATTGAGGATCTAATGCGTGAAGCTTACAACACTGCTGAGGAATTCAAGTGGTGGCTTAGGGACTATGGACGAAATATGCCTCGAAAGTTCGGCAAACGCATGCGACTCAGTGAGGACGCTACCACTGAACTCATCAATTCTATCGCTGAGCAGTATGGTATAGATTTAGGCGACTTGAAAGGCAGTTCGGCACTTTTTGAGTCTGAAAGGACTATCGGCTCCGGTAGGCAATCAGTCTACCTTTACTATTATCAGTGGGATCGAGAGCGCGCGAAATCCAAGGGTCAAAGTGTTTGGGAATGCAAAATCGGCAAAGCTGAACGTCCACTACAGGAAAGACTTAGAGAGCAAGCCACAGATCCAGAAAAGTTCAAGTTGGGTCTCCATATTCAAACCGATAACCCCGTCGGAATAGAGGGAATCATACACGATGAGCTGAAGAAGCGCGGGAAACATATAGGCGAATCACTGAGAACAGAATGGTTTCTGACTTCTCCGAGTGAAGTCGAAGAAATTTACAACTTCATTGGAGAAAGTTCTCATGAAAGCACTTTGGATGGGTAAATAGGTGGATAGGGGTATCCACCTTGCCCACTAAAACCCTCGAGCTCAACAAAACCAGTTAGGACTTACGCAGGGCACTCTTTTGTAGCATAGGCTGTTAGCCTGTGTTTCCAAGAGACCGCCTGTGTTTTTTCAAGGGCCCCCATTTAAAAAAGTGTGCGACGGTCAAAATTGCGTAAGTCCTACCAGTATCATAGCGGCAATTCAACGGGACATCCCTCACGGCTGGACTGGTAGATAGCGAGGATAATCTCAACGGCTTTGCGTCCCTCGCGTCCATCAACGAGATGCGAGGCATCGCTCTCAAGACCATTAATGAGGTTTTCCATTTGTCGTCTATGATTAGCATGGTTAATAGCTCGTGGGTCGGATGCGCCACCGCCTGTGTCTGTCCTTTGGGCGAATTTCTCTCGGATATCCGCATCTTCAGGCAGTTCTGGGTCGAATTCCCATGTTACAATGTCCTCTTCCGCTAAGACGACAGTTCCCTTTGTGCCGGAGATTTCAGTTTTCTTAAGCATGCCGGGGTAAGTAGCAGTTGTGCCTTCAATGACACCAAGTGCCCCGTTTTCAAATCGGAGTGCGGCGACAGCGGCATCTTCAACCTCTATCCGTTCGTGTGCTAAGGTATCGGTAAACGCTTGCACGGATTTAACGGGTCCCATAAAATACTGGAGCAGGTCGATAGCGTGGATGGACTGGTTCATGAGCGCGCCACCACCATCAAGATCCCACGTTCCTCGCCAGCCACCGCTATCGTAATACTCTTGAGAACGGTACCATTTGATGTAGGCATCGCCCAAAGTTAACTTGCCGAATCGCCCGCTCTCAATTGTGGATTTAACGAGTTGCGTACTTTCAGTAAAACGGGAATTGAAGATGGCACATAGCCGGACATCCGAGGTGTCACACGCTTCAATAATCTGATCGCACCGTTGTAAGGTAATTTCCAACGGTTTTTCAACGATGACGTGTTTGCCGGCTTCCGCTGCAGCGACGGCGGGTTCCAAATGCGCACCGCTCGGCGTACAGATGCAAACTATATCCAAGTCGTCGCGTTTGAGCATCTCTGCATAATCGGCGTAACTGTCAACGTCGTATCGATCGGTGAGCCGTTTGGCGTTCTCAGCGTTTCGTGAACTGACTGCAACCAACCGACCGTGTTCTAATTCAGAAATCGCGGCGGAGTGAAAATCGGAGATCATTCCGCACCCAATAATACCAAATCCGTAAGTTTTCATATTTTTAACTTTTTTAACTATTAAATATAGGCACCGCCCCATTACATTAAGCGGTGATTTTCGGTTAATTCCAACTACTTCTGGGGTGCTCAAGGTTTCTGACTTCACCAAAAACCCGTCAGGAGACAGAAATGAAATGTAAACATTTTCATTTTCTTTCCGCCTGCGTAATGTAATGGAGAGCAGCCCAGGAGGCCAATTATTTAAAAAATGGAAAAAATTATGACTTCCAATGAAAATCAAGTTCCAGAGGATCCGTCTACAGAGGAGCAGGACTCCGAACAGACACCTACCAACAAAGCTTTCAGAATCGTCTGTATGACGTTTTGCCTTGCAGTAACGGTACTCTTTCTCTGGGTCTGGCACCACCAAACCCAATTTAACGACCACTATCGAAAGGCAACTTTTTTGATGCGCAACGGTGAAGCACACCAAGCAATTGAAACGTATCAGAAGGCAATAAAAAATAAAGCTCGCACAATTTTCTTTACCAAAGAACCATCGGTTTACAATAACCTTGGACAGGCGTACCTATATGCCGAGGAATATGCTTCCGCTGTCGAGAACTTTGAAAAAGTGATTGAGATGGCACCGAATATCGCTGAAGGCTATGTTAACTTGACCACCGCCTATCTCCGGCAGAACCTACCTACCGATGCGCGTGCCTCGTGCCTGCGCGCCCTTCAAATCTTCCCGAAGACTGCGCTACTCCATTACAACCTTGCGTGCGCTTACGCGTTAGAAGGTGAATCCCAAAAAACGGTAGACTCGCTTACGCAAGCGGTAAGTCTTAACCCGGAACTCAAAGCACTGGCACAACAAGAGGGTACGCTTAAAGGGATTGTGTCTGAACTTCCCTGAATTCTGTACACTTTCAATGCAGATTAGCGGATTCCAGGCAACACATCTGCTAACTTGCCACCACAGTGTGCTGTCCTAAACCAAAATAATTTGCCACGGAAATTTACTCTGGGTTGGCTTCTTCTGAGTCATCTTATCTCTGGTGTGCTAATACGATTGTGAAATAGAACAGGGTAGCAGATGCCCTTAGGACCGTGCGGAAAGATACGCCTTACCGGTATTACCCTCACCGACAAATACAGTCAGCGGACGAAGATCTATCTCTGCTTTCTCTATTGGTTCAAAATTCTCGACTGCAATGTGAATATCTGGGCACTGCTGTCCATGCTCGGTTTTTCGCATTGTCTCTCCTGCCAGCGATGATTTTAAATCAATTATACGTCTATACTCACCTATTTGCAACGAAAAATGGGCGAGAACAAGATCTCACCCATCTTAGTTAAAACAAACAGTGGATAGATATACACCACCACTATCTCTTCAATTTACCCCACACCATCGCCAATTTACCGCGGGCAGAAACATCAAGCGTATCGTTGACGATTTTCTGGATGTCCGCTTCAGAAAGAGGATAGTTGGCTAACATTAGCTCATCAATACGTCCTTGGAAGAAACGCGGGCAGCATCCGTTATTTTCGCCACCGAATCGTAAGCCTTTATCTGCTCTGCTTAGACCAGGTCCCTTCTGTCCGATAGCGGTGCCATCAGATTCGCCATTGATATAGAAACGGGCTTCGCTCCCATCCCACACAAGGGCAACATGGCTCCACTCTTTCGCCTTTATTTTGCCATCAGAAATATGGTAACCAGGGTTATTGGTGTCGTAGAAGTAATAAGCAAGCTGTCCTGCACCCGGCTCAATCTGCAGATAGTAGGTGTTCTTGTAGAAAATCGTGAATTTGTTTTCCTGCCCACCCGCTGGTAGTTCATCAGGATAAACCCATGTCATCATCGTGATCGCTTCATCTATGTCAATCTCATCGGAGTGTGCGACATCTATGAAATCGGCTTTACCGACCTTACCAGCCATTTGCACGGCGTTCCCTGAAATGCCTTCAGCCCACTTCACATCGCCGTCGAATTCACCGACCAAGCCAGCAGTCTCATCTTTAGCCTGTTTCCCTTTGCCTTCGTCGAAATGCCAGACATATAATTTCTCGCCGAGCTGTTTCACGTTGCCCTTTCCACCCGCAGCGTAACCCGCAAAGCAGAGAGATAGACTTAGAAAAACGCATAGTATCGTAAGGATCCGAGCTTTCATCAGTAATACCTCCTAATAAGATGAACAGAAGGGCGGGTCCAAGAACCCGCCCTTACAACAAAATTTGGCAACAGGCAGGCACTCCAGCACTACCCCTACAACAGAAAACAGAGAGTGTCGTCTGCCTCTACATTTTCAACTTACTCCATGTTGTGGCAAGTTTATCCTTGGGAGACACAGCAAAGTAAACGCCGTTTTCCATATCTTGGTTAATCTCCTCAACGGTGAGGGCGCGATCGTAGATGGCTACCTCATCAACCAAGCCAATCATACCGGCTAACCCCGTTTGCGCCTTACCGATACGGAAGACCACCTCAATGCTGTTAATTTTACCCTTCGGTGGCGCGAATTCGACATCTAATTTGCCATCAATATATTGGCGAATCATATCACCATCGAAGGTAGAAGAAACGTGATGCCATTCTTCCAAACCGGGCTTAATGGTCTGTTTATTCCGCGAACCTTGCCACCCACCTATGTTAATCCATGTTTCAATTTGTGGAGCACCAGTAAACTGCGCGCTCCATTGGAGGCAATAGCCCCCGACATTTGCCCCGCTTCTACGTCCCATCAGGTTAGAGTCACCTTGCGATTCTTCAGGGAAAAACCACGCCTGAATCGTAAGTCCATCGGTGATGTCAAGTTCGGGGATCGCGTCAACCTCTACAAACTTCTCAGGATCTTCAAGATGCACAGCACCGCCAATTTTGCCATCTTTCGACCAGACAGCACCTTCAAGGGTGCCTTCAATGTTATTTCCACTTACATCTACAACTTTGCCACCGTCGTCTTCATCAAAAGTGAAGTACAACATGAGCGCCTTGTCATCGTTTAACGCCCACGCATTGACACTGAGACTCAAGACAACGAGGGCAAGAACTATAATAATCAGTCTCATAACAGCAAGCTCCTTTCATAGTTAATGCAGAAAGTTCCAATTTTCATAATAATAGCGCAAGTTGCTACCTATTTATAGACATAGCACCTCTACGGGGTGGAAAAGTGCATGAAAAACCTTGTTGAAACGTCCAAAGTTTGTTAGTAGCAACTTGGGTGAATAATAAGGACTCCTATTTCCTTATCTTAAGACAGGTTTAACCATGTTTTTGTTCGCTTCTTGTAGACCCATAATAAAAATTCAAGTGTGGACGTGTGCCCCATACACTAATCGCTATGGGGACCCCGGGTTGAGCCGGAAAAAACCAAGAACTCTCGTTTATGCAGAGAATTCCGCTGGTTATACACACATCCGATCCTCCTTGAGACGTTGCGATTGCCGGTTTGTCCATGAAACCAAAGCGTCAAGGCACTAACGTTTCAACATCGCACTGATGGTTTCCGAGAGCCATTAAGACGGCATACTGATTGCCAACAGCCGATAGCTTTCGATAACCACTTAGAACGTAGAAATCTGAATTTCCTTCGCTGTAATAAACTCAAGGAGGACAGGAGTGCCTTCTTGTGTTTTTTGGATGCCACGCTGAATAGCCGGGATAATCTGGTCAGGTGTTTCGACACGCTCACCGTAACCACCGAACGCCTTCGCCATGTCTGCGTAGTGACCAGAGATGTCTGTACTACGGAATTTTTCGGTAGACACAGGCATAATCGGAATCTCAATCGCCATAGAGAAATTGTTGAAAAGCACTGATAAAATCGGGATTCTTTCCCGCACAGCGGTCTCAAAATCCATACCAGTAAAGCCAATAGCCGCATCACCCCAGACGTTAATACAGAGCGCATCCGGTTTGGCGAGTTTCGCACCCATAGCGAGTCCGAGACCGTAACCGAGCTGCGTCGTCTTGCCCCAACCGATATAGGTGAGCGGTGCGACAGGCTCCCAGAACGGTGACATTTGGTCGCGCGGGCTACCCGCATCGTGCGTAATAATCGTGTTTTCGACATCGACAGTGTGCAGCAGATCCCAGATGACACGATACGGCGTCATCGGCACTTCATCCGAGGTGAGTTTAGCCTTCCACTGGTCAAGCCATTCCCCTTTAACCGCACTAATTTCTCCGGTGACGGCAGCCGTGCGCTCTTCGGATGCACCGTTGGAACGATCGCGAACGGCTTCTACCAATCCATCTAAAATTAAACCCGCATCGCCAACAAGAGCAATGTCAACGGGAACATCTTTGTTGATGTCCGCTGGATCTAATGTCGCGTGAATAACCCGTTTTCCTTCGGGAATCCTGACACCGAAGCCGGTTCGAGTGAAACTGCACCCAATACCGAAAATCAGATCCGTTTTTTGGAGGAAGTGATGCACCGGTTTCGGAATCGCGCGTCCACCGGAACCGAGGGCTAACGGATGATCTTCAGGGAAGGCACTTTTGCCGCCCAAACTCGTCGTTACAGGTGCCCCAAGCAGCTCTGCCAATTCTTTCAAAGAATCCCAGGCTTGGGCGTAATGCACGCCTTGTCCAGCGTAGATAATAGGACATTCGGCTTCAAGCAGTGCCTCTGCAGTGGCTTCAATTGACGCGCTGTCAGGTCCGTAGCGCACGATAGGCACCGGTTTCGGATCAAAGGAATCGGAAATCTCTTCACCGAACAGATCCGACGGGAATTCAACGAGCGCGGGACGCGGTCTGCCATTTCGGACTTGGGTAAAGGCACGCCGCATCGCTTCCGGGACAGCTTCAGGCACCGTGACCTGCTCACACGACTTCGTTACGTGCCGATAGTTCAAGGCAGAATTGAAATTCGGCTGGATTTGGGATAGGCTCCGAGAATAGCCACCCGGCAAAACCACAATCGGCGCGGAATCGCCATAGGCTTGGGCAACACCGCCGAAGGCGTTTTCGGAACCGGGACCGCTCTGCATGCAGAACACACCAATCTTCTCCCCGGAGGTCATTCGGCTCATCGCGTCTGCCATGTGAAGTCCAATACGTTCCTGTCTAACGATAATCGGACGGATGTCTAACTTCGCCGCCGCTTCAATGATCGGGTTAACGGGATACGCAAACAGGTATTCCACTCCCTCTGCTTTAAGGACTTTTGCAACTGCATCAGCAACTTTCATTTTTTTAATGTTCCTTTTTATTGGCTATCAGCGAATTGGCTATTGGCTATCAGCAAGAAGAGGGTATTCTTAAACGAAAACCTCTTAAAACTGACGGCTGACGGCTATTCCCCTGACAGCCGACTGCTATTTACATAAAAAAGGTTTAGGCATTAGGACTCGTAGGCACCCCGTCATCCATCACAAGTGGAAAATGGCCGCCTGCTAATTTATCACCATCGTTGACGGCGACAAAACGTTTCATAACATGGTTTCCGCTGGCATCGTATAGCGTTTCGCCTGTCATATAATGCACCGCAATCGCACGCCGAGGACTATCGCTCGCGTTGTCATGCGATCCGTGCCACGTTAAAGAATGATGGTAATGGACATGACCCTTCGGTACAGGGCAAAGCTCCACCTCTAATTCATGCTCTTCAAAGCGATCCGGCATCGAATCAATGTCTTTGATGGAATGCAGGAACGGAATCTGATTTCCCCAATGATAAGAGCCAGGAACCATACGCATACATCCATTGTTTACATCAACATCGTCCAACGCAACCCAAGCACTTACCTGACTCGTTTTCGGCATAAGAATCGGCCAATAGGGTGAATCCTGATGCCACATGTTGACCCCACCGACCTGCGGCGGTTTGTATTGGATCTGGTCGTGCCAGACGCGTAATTCGGTCGCTGCTGTCAGTTGTCCAATCTCTTCCACAATCACTGGATTGTGAACGAGTCGATGGTAGGCAGAACTCGCCTCCCAAATATTAACGACTTGCCAGACCAGGCTTTCTTCTCTGCCGCCAAGGTTGGCAATGTGCACCGGTTGCGGAACATCGGTTTTCTCGTAATCATCAATAACGCGTGCCAATTCCTCACGCAACTCATCAACCTGCTCATCACTCAAAACACGGTTTCCGAGGAGAAAACCCTTCTCACGAAATGTGTCAACCTGGACTCGGTTGAGCATATCCACTGCCTCCTATAACTTCTATTTCTCGTCGTGCCTATAGAAAAGATCTATATATTGGGTTTCGTCGGCTTCCCATCATCCATCACAAGCGGAAAATGATGACCCGCTAATTTATCACCACCATTGATGGTAACAAAACGTTTCATGAGGTGAGAGCCATCCTCATCGTAACGGGTTTCACTCGTCATATAATGCACCGCAATCGCACGTCGGGGACCGCTACTGGTGTTATCATGCGACCCGTGCCATGTTAAGGCGTGATGATAATGGACATGCCCTTTCGGCACAGGACAAAGTTCCACCTTCAATTCGTTATCTTCAAATTGACTTGGCATCGAATCGATGTCTCCGACCTCGCGCAAGAATGGCATCTGGCTCCCCCAGTGATAGGAACCCCGGGCCATGCGCATACATCCATTGCTTTCATCAACATCGTCTAACGCAACCCAAGCACTTACCTGACTCGTTTTCGGGGTGAGAATGCCCCACAACGGCGAATCCTGATGCCAACGATTAACACCACCGACTTTCGGCGGTTTGTATTGGATCTGGTCGTGCCAGACGCGCAACTCTGTCGCCGACATGAGTTGTCCAATCTCTTCCACAATCACTGGATTGTGAACGAGTCGGTGGTAGGCAGAACTCGCCTCCCAAATATTAACGATTTGCCACACCGGACTCTCTTCCTTACCCCCGAGATTGGCAATGCGCACCGGCTGCGCGATCTCGTCTTTTTCATAGTCATCGATAACACGCGCCAATTCTTCACGCAACTCGTCGACTTGTTCATCACTTAAAACACGGTTTCCGAGAAGAAAGCCTTTTTCGCGAAATGTGTCAACCTGAGTTTGATTGAGCATATCTTTTTAATGTTCCTTGTATTGGCTGTCGGCAGTCGGCTGTCAGTCATCAGCAAGAAAGCCTCTTTGCTGACAGTTTCCGACTGCTAACGGCTGACAACCATTCCTTTTGATTTTAGGTGCCAATTACCCTATTTTTGAGTTCCACCCACTCTTCATCGGAGAGTTTAGGGGGCCACGCAATCCGTTCGCCGATGAGAGCGGAGCGATACGCCGCCATAATCAGATCAAAACCGAGCATCGCATACTCCAATCTGTTACGATGCGGTTGATTTTCGTCATCCAGCCACGCCGCAATCGCTTCAGTAAAGGCGCGTTGCCCGAATTTGTCATCCTCACCGAAGTGGGTCTTCTCAACAAAGTGCTGTGCCATACCATCAAACTGATAGCCCCATGAACCGTTTTCTCTCCACCACATCCTACCTTTCGTTCCCCAAAAATCGAGGTTGCACCGCGGATTACTGCCGGGAAAATCGATAGTTCCGAACGCTGTTCGGGCAGATTCAAAAAAGACGCGAGCACCGTTCTCAAACGTATAAATCGCCATCAAATCTTCGGGGCATTGCCGATGTGGAACGTCATAGATTTCAGCACCTTCAACGGCACCCCACACGTGCGTAAAGGGAATATCTTTAAGCGCAAAAAGCACGACATCCATCAGGTGGGTATCCATATCGGTAATGTCGCCTTCGGTGCAGGCACGGATGAAGTGTATATCACCGAGGCTATCGTCGGCAAAAAACTCCAATAGTTTTTCAGCAAACGGCAGATACCGCCGTTGGTGATTGACAATAATCTTCAAACCCGTTTTCTCGTGCGCGGCGGCGAGTGCTTCTGCTTCGCTGGGTCTGAGAGCGAGCGGCTTTTCTATCACCAATGCTTTAACACCCGCTTCGGCGGCAGGCTCTACCCAGATATGCCGTGGCACCGTCGGTTCCGTGACGGCATGGACAATATCGGGTTTCTCCTTTTCCAACATCTCGACGTAATCTGTGTACCCCGGAACGTTGAGTTCTTCCACCGCTTCTTTTAACCGTTCCTCGTCAATCTCACAGATAGCAATCACCTTCATGTTTTCAATGCCAGTATAGCATCGGGCATGGTGGACACCCCGTCTACCCCCGACGATTGCGGTTCGATACATCGCCATAATATGCCTCCTCGTTGAAGCGTGCAGCTTATAGGTCTCCGAAACTTGCTATTATATTAACACGCTCACAAATTTGTGTCAACTGTTTGATTTGGAAGTCCAGAAGCATTTGACTGTCATGTTTCTCTATTGTTAAATTCGCGCGCTTGTGATACAATACAATGGATTAAAATAAAAATACCTCTCACAGGAGGGTTATATGAAGATTGATAAGATTGAATCGTTTTTTATCAGGAACGGCTATGTAATTCGGATCCATACGGATACCGGTATCAGCGGTGTCGGACAGACCGCTTGCTGGGGTTATCCAGAAGCCGTTGATAGCATCATCAACACATTTAAGAAATACCTCATTGGACAGAACCCCATGCGGATTGAGCATCACTGGCAATATCTCTATCGCATGGGTCCATTTCGTGGGAGCGCGCTGAGTGGCGCTATCAGTGCGGTGGATATCGCCTTATGGGACATCAAGGGTAAACATTTCGGTGCACCGATTTGGGAACTGTTAGGTGGAAACTGCCGCGATAAAATCCGACTGCACCTCCTCGGTGGCGGTAGCACACCGGAAACGATGTATGACGCAGCGAAAGCCGCTGTCGAAGAAGGCTTCACGGCACTCAAGTTTGACCCAGTGGTCGGCGGTTTTCAGGATATGGCAGTTGATCGACTCGTCAAAACTGCCCGTGACATCGTCGCAGCGGCGCGAGAAGGCGGTGGACCAGATCTCGATCTGATCGTTGAGGTACATCGGAAACTGACACCGATGAATGGCATCCTCTTAGAATCGGCACTTGCCCCCTTTAATCTCTACTTCATTGAAGACCCGATCCAGATAGATACTATTAAAACGCAGGCGGAATTAGCAAAACGGATGACAACCCCGCTCGCTATCGGCGAACGCAATGTAAGCATCTGGGAATTCCGTGAACTCTTGGAGGCAGGCGGACCGCAATATGTCCGTCCAGATCTCGGTTTGGCAGGCGGTATAACACATTGCAAGAAAATCGCAGCACTTGCTGAAGCGTATCACAGCGCGGTTGTCACACACAACTTCCTCGGACCGCTCATTACCGCCGCATCGCTTCACTTAGATACGAGCATCCCGAACTTCATCACACAGGAATATACGAAAGGCGACGAATCCGCAGATTCCGCCGTTTATAAAGTGGCGTATCAGCGGGAAGGTGGATACATTCCAATCCCTGAAGCTCCGGGTTTGGGCATTGAACTTGACGATAGTTTGATCGAGAAGAATCCTTATCAACCGATGAATACTGGCACGACACCTTTGCGTGAAGACGGCTCTGTCGCTTACGCAGTCTAACAGCAGTCAGCCATCAGCAGTCGGCTATCAGACAAGAGGTCTTTGGTAAAGTATCCTTTTTTTCTGATCGCCGACCGCTGAAGATTGATAGCCAATAAAAAGGTGGAGGAAATCGAACATGAACGTTGACGAAAAATATCTATTCGATCTGAACGGTTACCTTATTATCAAGAACGTGCTAACACCCGAAGAGATAGCAATAGCGAATGAAGCGATTGATAAACATAGTGAGCCAGCACGCATCCGTCCACGCGAACAGGCACTCGACGGCGGTTCCCCGGAATTAAAAGGAGAGCAGGGCAGAGGGGAACTCGGCGGTATGCTCAATTGGGAGGAACCGTGGTGTAATCCGTTCCGACACATGCTCGCACACCCTACACTCGTCCCGTATCTGAATGTAATATTGGGAAAAGGGTTCCGAATGGATCATCAGATGTTTCTGCTTTCAATGGACAAGGGTGCAGAGGGGCATACGTTCCATGGCTCCTCCGGTCCTGGCTTCGATCCGAACCAATACTATATTTTCCGTGACGGACGCATGCACAACGGCTTGACTGTCGTCACATTCCAATTGACGGACGTGCCACCCGGAGCGGGAGGGTTAATCGTTATACCGGGAAGCCATAAGAGCAACTACTCGTGTCCGCAAAAGATGCGGCTTTACCAAGAACACCAAGAGCATATCCGGCAACTTGTTTGCAACGCCGGTGATGTAGCAATCTTCACGGAGACAGTGACGCACGGAACGCTTCCGTGGACAGCCGAACATCCGCGCCGCTCCATTCTAACCCGTTATACCGCAGGCAACATGGCGTATGTTCCTGCCTATGAAATACCGGAATGGGCGAATGAGCGCCAGCGCGCTGTCATGGAACCACCTTATCATTCGCGATTAAATCGTCCGACCTTGGAAACGTAGGAAGGTTTTTAATTTATGGGATCCTGGACTCCGCTACGCTTACGCGCAGGTTTCTGGTGAGGTCGCAACTGAAATAAGGATCTGTCCGGCATAGCACCAGAAAACCAAGCCCGCAACAACGATGCAGGGTTTTTGCGAATCAACACAGGATTTAGTCTGGGAATAGACAGGATTTAGTCTACGGATAGACTAAATCCGTTCCTTGTATTACATTTGCGCGTGTGGCATTCCGTGGGGTGTTTCTTCAGATGTGAGAAAGGCACGTGAAAGCCCAATCTCACGCTGTTTAACCGTAAGGAAAGTTAAAAAATGAATGCTGATGAGAAATATCTATTCGATCTGAATGGTTACCTTGTTATCAAGAACGTGTTAACCCCCGAAGAGGTAGTCCTCGCCAACGAAGCCATTGACCAACATAGCGACCAAGCGCGCGTCCGTCCACGCGATCAGACACTTGATGGCGGCTCTCCAGAACTGAAAGGCGAACAAGGTAGAGGCGAACTCGGCGGTATGCTTGGATGGGAAGAACCATGGTGCAATCCGTTCCGACACATGCTGGCGCATCCTACACTTGTCCCTTATCTCAATGAGATACTGGGAAGAGGCTTTCGTATGGACCATCATATGTTCCTGATTTCAATGGACAAAGGTGCCGAAGGCTTTATCTTTCACGGATCCTCAGGTCCCGGCTTCGATCCGAACCAGTACTACATTTTCCGTGATGGGCGCATGCACAGCGGTTTGACCGTCGTTACGTTTCAGTTAACGGACGTGCCACCGGGAGCAGGTGGATTAATCGTTATACCGGGAAGCCATAAGAGCAACTATCCCTGCCCACAAGAGATGCGGCTTTACCAGAAACACCAAGAGCATATCCGGCAGCTCGTCTGCGACGCGGGTGACGTGATAATTTTCTCTGAGGCGGTGACGCACGGAACACTCCCGTGGACCGCTGAACATCCGCGTCGCTCCATCTTAACCCGTTATACCGCAGGCAATATGGCGTATGTTCCTGCCTATGAAATACCGGAATGGGCAAACGAACGTCAACGTGCTGTCATGGAACCACCCTATCATTCGCGATTAAATCGTCCAACCTTGGAGACGTAGGAAGGAATATCTGACATGTCTACTTCAATGAGTGCGATCCTGGGTCTAATTTTTTTAGGACTCGCGAATGCCTCTGTTTTTTTGATGTTTAAGTTATGGGGGTATCCGTTTGACGAGGAGACACATACGAGTACTGCCCCACGCTCCTTGATGCGGCTCCACCGGCTCATCGGCTACGCTTATGCGGTCCTCTATGTCTTTATGATGTGGCACATGGTGCCACGTTTGTGGAATTACCAAGTCGAATTGCCACCTCGAACCGTCGCTCATCTGATGCTCGGTATCACCATCGGCGTGCTGATCCTCGTTAAGATTGCCATCCTCCGGTTTTTCCGGCATTTTGAGGAATCAATGCCTTATATCGGCACATGCCTGCTCATTTGCACATACCTATTGATTGGGTTATCGGTGCCATTTACATTCCGTGAAGCGGCGTTGCGAACACAGACAAAGGCTTTCAGCGAGGAAGGTATCGCGCGAACCCGTAAGTTGCTTGCAAATGCTGGATTGTCAACGGAAGCACCACTTGACGAACTCGCGTCAAAGCGAAAATTGCGGGAGGGTCAGCGTGTCCTACAACGTAAGTGTGTTGTCTGCCATGACTTACGCACCATTCTCGTGAAACCACGCACCCCAACCAACTGGGTCAGCCTTGTCAATCGGATGGCGATAAAGCCGATGATCGGTGAACCGATTCATGAGGAAGAAGAGTGGACAGTCTCGGCATATCTCATCGCGATTACACCGGATATCCAGACTTCGGCTCGGCAACAACGGCAAGAACAGATGCGCGCAGATGAAGCGAAGGCAGCTGCCCAAATCGCAACTTTCGCTATGGAAATGGATGTAGAAGTTGAAACCGATACAACGGAAACCGACACCTACGACGAAGCAGAAGCGAAAGCACTCTTTGAGGACAAATGCTCTCAATGCCATCCGATCACCGATGTTGAAGACTATCCACCTCGCTCTGAACGGGAGACAACCGAGGTGGTAGCACGGATGATAGACAACGGACTTTACCTTGAAGAAGAAGAGATCGAGTTGATTACGCGCTATGTTAACGAAAACTATCTGGAAGAATGAATAGGAGGACGGACTAACTGGGCATCTTGATCGTCGTCTTCTCTGATTCGGCATTTATAGATTTTCTTCTTTCTTGTAGAATGGCGGGTAATGCCTTAAACAAGTCCAAAAAAAATGACGAAAACAAAGATCGCTGACCTCAGCGAACTCAATGATCGCGAACCGGCTTATGCCCTCGTTGCGAACGTCGATCTCGTGGTCATCCGGTATGACAACGATGTATCTGTGCTTTACGGCAGGTGTCATCACCGCGGGGCACTGCTCGCTGACGGTTACATTGACGGCGAAAACTTGATATGTGGCGTTCACCAATGGGATTACCACTACGATACCGGTATCAGCGAATATCAGAACACGGAACGCCTCGCCAAATTTAACGCATGGATAGAGAACGACGCTGTCTATGTTGACGAAAACGAAATCCGGGAGTGGGAACGCCAGAACCCACAACCTTATCAACGGGACGAGTATCAGGGAACGTACCAAGACATCCACGGCACCTCGGAAGAACCCTATGTCACCCAAATTCAGGAATTAGCAAGCCACGGACTGAGTAAAGTTGGGCACCACGGTCAAACCGCGGCGATGGGAGTGCTACGGGAGGATTTACCGAATTGGGACGCACTTCAGTTTGTTGTTGCCCAGCTCCACAAAACACCCCATCTCGACGATGAACAGGTTGGGACGGAGTTGGTTATCGGTCCGCGGGCGAAGAAACCGCTAAAACTCGATATACCGATCTTTGTCTCGGATATGAGTTTCGGCGCGTTGTCGGCTGAAGCGAAAATCGCATTAGCAAAGGGTGCGGAGATGGCAGGCACGGGTATCTGCTCCGGTGAAGGTGGTATGTTATTGGCAGAGGCAGAAGCGAACAGCCGTTACTTTTATGAACTCGCCTCTGCGCGGTTCGGATTCTCTTATGATAAACTGGAATACGCGCAGGCATTTCATTTCAAGGGTGGACAAGGGGCAAAAACGGGGACAGGCGGACACCTCCCCGGTAGTAAGGTAACAGAGGAGATAGCGGCGGTGCGCGGGCTGCGTCCGGGAAAACCCGCAATTTCACCGGCACGTTTTCCTGACTGGGAAACGCTCGACGATTTTGCAAAGTTTGCTGAACTGGTACGGAAGGAGACTGGCGGCATTCCAATCGGGTTCAAACTCTCGGCACAACACATCGAGAAGGACATCGAAGCCGCACTTCACGTCGGCGTGGACTATATTATCTTGGACGGTCGTGGCGGTGGCACTGGTGCCGCACCCCTCCTATTCCGAGATAACATCTCAGTCCCAACGATGCCTGCCTTAGCGCGCGCCCGGAAATACCTCGATGAAACGGGCAACAGCGATGTCACGCTTATTACTACCGGCGGTTTGCGAACAGCCGCTGATTTTGCCAAAGCGTTGGCACTCGGCGCAGACGGCGTTGCAATCGCGAATTCAGCGATGCAGGCGATCGGTTGTATCGGGATGCGTGCATGCCATACCAACAACTGCCCAGTCGGTATTGCAACCCAGAAAGAACACCTACGTTCTCGGCTACAGGTACAAGTTGCAGCGCAGCGGTTAAACCGCTTTCTCGGTGCGTCCGTTTCCCTCATGCAGGTGTTAGCGCGTGCCTGTGGACACACCCATCTGAATCAGTTCAATTCGGACGATTTGACAACGTGGGAGCGCGATATCGCCTATTTGACAGGTGTGAAATACGCTGGGGTTGTGCCGTTGTAAGCATTACGGAATTTAGGGGAAGGCTGAGACGCGAAGCACACGTCCTTGGGATTCAGGAGGGAGCGCGGAATGCTATTCTTGATGCCTACGACTACTGCACTACAATTGCGTTTTTCTTGTATTTGACGCTTGTGGGTGCTATAATTATTACAGAAGGCATTCGGGATAGGCTGATAATTCATTAACCGACATCCAATAGATACCTATTATGAAGTTTAGACAGGTCATTAAAATGATTGAAGATGATGGGTGGTATCTAGACCGAACGCGAGGCAGTCATAAACAGTATAAACATCCAACTAAACTCGGAGTCGTGACGATCGCAGGGAAACCCAACGAAGATGTCTCCAAAGGGACACTTAATAACATTCTAAAACAAGCCGATCTCAAGAATTGAGGGAAAAACCTTATGGAATACGTCGTTATTTTTGAAAAAGGCGAAAACAATTATGGGGCGTACGTCCCTGATCTCCCAGGATGTGCTGTTGTCGGCGGAACACTCGAAGAAGTGCGGAGATTGATCGCTGAAGCCATTGAGTTTCATATCGAAGGACTACAAAAAGCCGGTTATGATGTCCCACAACCTTCGTTTACACCACCTGTTCAAGATCAGCCTGGGATGTCGTCCGAATTAATCGCGGCACAGGTTTAGCTTGGATGTCCAAACACTTCATATTGTAGGGGAGACATTGTGTCTGCTCCTTTTGTTTTTAAAAGTGTACACTGTCCAAAGGGGTCCGATTGGGTATCCTCACCATTTCCGTTCAGTTGCGTCCCTTTGGGAATTACACCCACCAAAAAACATTGATGAATCGAAATCACAGGCGGAGTGGATGTGAGCCGATGCGACTGAATGTGGTCACCGCGAAAGGCTCACAAATCATAGCGCATGAAAGCCAGAAACGCTCCCATAATTTCACGCAGCATCTTCTCATCTCACTTCGTTTTTTAAAAACATCGCTCCGGTGCCCAGAAACAGCAGAATGTTGAGAAAAATCAAGTAGACCAAATCCAAGAAGGCACCTCCGAGGGCGGTATTTCCCCACGCGGTTCCACTGGTAAAGACAGGCATGCCACTTAAGTCGAGCGGTTCCACGTCATCCCAGCTTTTCGGGGTGATATTTGCGAAAAACGCTTTTTCGTCTGATTCTACGAGTCCAGCTTGTGAGGGCATATCGTTGATATTGACTGACGTGAACCAGTTGATACTTGAGAAAGCACCTTGTTCCTGCATGTATGCCATCAGTGCCTTTCGGTAATCCTGTGCTTGATGGATGAACCGCTCATGTCGCCTCAAATCCGTGCCAGACAGACCCGCAGCAGCATTGTAGTAAACCCACGCAGGAGAAAGCCTTGAAAGGTTTTCAGCCAAAACGGTCTGTCTTTTCAGCGAACGGTAGTACCCCTGATAGAGGTTTCCTATCTGCTCTGCGTATTCAATGCGCTGTGGAATGTAAAATCTGGCACCGTCGAGATACCAGAGCATCGCTTCTTTGGATGCTGTTAGCACATGGTAGGCAAATGGATAAATGCCACTAATCACACTGCGTTCCGATGTAAAGTAGGATCCACTTCGATGCTTTGCGCCATAATCTCCGATTTTCTCATTAAACGCTGTCCTGATTGCCGCGCGCTCTATGTTAACCACGGATTTGGAAGGTATCGGTCGAACCTGCTTTGCGATATACACGGCACCATGTGGAATGATGAATACAAGCACAATCCATAGGAATAGCAACCAGACCAAGGCACTCGCCGACCGACGGGTGATTGCTGAAATCAGCATTGAAAGCAGGAAAAAGACAGAAAGATATAACCCCGAAGCCGCGAACAGTCCGCCGAACCTGCTCCATTCAGCGATGTGAAATTCTATCACTGGGTCTGCGTTTATCAATATAGCCGCGGCTATCCAGCCAATTGCAAGTGGCACCAAGAGACTCGCCATCCCGCCGAGGTATTTCCCAATCAGGATATGGTATTTCGACACTGGGTTTGATGCTACAAGTGCGAGTGTTCCGCTTTCACGTTCACCGCAGATGACATCGTAAGCGATCGAAATCACAAACAGACTGAACGCAATCTGCACCATGAGCACGGCATCAACAGCAGCGAAAACGTTGAGAAGCGGATTGCCACCGCCGAGTATTTTCGCCTCTGTGGGGACATCTTCGTAGGAAACTGTCACCGTGCTCCCTAACTGCCTCTCCATCCCTAAGCAGATAACACTTAAGGGTTCAGGCGGTTTTGCCACTTCCACCCTCAGGTACGAATAAACCTTCACTTCCTCAAGGGTATTCCGGTGTTCGATTTCTGCCGCATTGTGGACGCTGAGTCTCTTCTCGTAATCCTCCATCAGTACATAAGTACTGGAGACGAAAAGCGCAAAGCAGACGATTAACCCTATGAATAGGCGGAGGGAGAAAATGTTCTCTGTGAACTCTCTTCTGGCAATTACCCAAATGAGATACATCTAAAAGCCTCTGGCTGGTGTTAAGAAAAGTGAGGGGTTTGTATCAGGGGACGTAGCACTTGTAAATCCATGGAATATCCTTTAGAGTGTTTTTATACCAAAAACAAAGGAGCACCCCATGGACGCGATAGGTGAGATCAAATGCTGTTGTGGGAGGGAAACCTTGTAAGCCTGATGCCCTGCCAACGAATCTTGTTTGGTAAACCCCACGCCATGCCTCTACAGCCGAATTTTCTTGAATTCCTCAATCTGTGCCGTAATCGCGCGTTCCGTCGGGAGACGCTCCGCGCTTGACGCACCGTAGAACCCCACTACCCCCTCGGTATTTTCCAGCACGTACGTCGCATCTTCCGGTTCAGCAATAGGACCACCGTGGCAGATAACGAGAATCTCTGGGTTAACCCCTTTCGCGGCATCGTGGATGGCTTGCACCCGTTTGGCGGCATCCTCAAGCGTGAGAGCAGTGTGCGCACCGATAGAACCCTTCGTTGTCAATCCCATGTGTGCGACGAGAATATCCGCACCCGCATCCGCCATCTGCTCTGCCTCGGTTTCGTTGAAGGCATACGGAGTCGTGAGCATCCCCATCTGATGTGCCGTCCGAATCATCTCCACCTCGGGTCCGTATCCCATACCGGTCTCCTCAAGCAGTTGGCGGAATGTGCCGTCAATTAGACCGACTGTCGGGAAGTTTTGCACACCGGAAAACCCGATCGCATCTATCTGACTCAAGAAGACATCCATCAAACGGAACGGATCCGTACCACATACCCCCGCAAGGACAGGTGTGTCTGGAACGACTGGTAGCACCTCGCTTGCCATCTCAACGACAATCTGGTTCGCGTCGCCGTAGGGCATCATACCAGCGAGTGAACCCCTACCTGCCATTCTGAATCTGCCAGAATTATAGATAATAATCAGGTCAATGCCACCGGCTGCCTCACATTTCGCAGAGATACCCGTGCCAGCACCTGCCCCAATGATGGGTTTACCCGCGTCAATGTTATTACGCAGTTGCGCTAAAATTTCTTCGCGTTTAAATTTCATGAGTCGTTATCCCTTGTGTATGATGATTGAATGTAGTATACTACACGCATTATAGCAAAATATTAGATTTTGCGTAATACTTTTAACCTCCTCCATTTCACTGTTTTTTCATAAGGAAGCCCCTTGAGAGAGCAACGTTCATGAATCTGTATAGCAAACCCACAAGCTGCGTCCTGGTGGGTCTTTTTGTTTTATTCATAGGTGTCCTTTGCCCTCCTGTGGAGGCTTATATAGAAGGGCCCTGGCTATGGATGATTGCGAGTGGTGCAGATATAGATAGCGATCAGTTGGCTGTCGCAAGTAAAGGAAAAGTTACTGAAAACCTTGCCGCTGAGTATGGCGTAAACGAAGGGAATACTGTGGGGCAGTTGCGATGGACGCGCGGCCGGATTCTCCCAGAGGTTGATTGTTTATTCTGGCAGTGGGGCTGCTATTCCGATAATGTCAACAGTGTTATCAACAGAATAGGACTGAGCAACGACCGAGGGTTGAATTACCATTCCGCGTACGCTTTGATTAACATCATCTCGCCGCGAGAACGAACGAACGTTGCGATGGGCGTTGGGAGCGACGACTCTGTCAAAGTTTGGCTCAATAGCAAAGTGGTCCACGTAAACAGTGTGGACAGACGCACAACTGGCATTCAAGACCTGTTCCGCGTCAATCTAAAAGCCGGAGACAACCTCCTACTGGTTAAGGTGAGCGATAATCTATGGAATTGGGGAATGTTCTTTGAGATCTATCTTGAGGCAGGCGATTTTAGCACTGCTCTGCCTATTAAGACTTCGGATATTTCTCTCGCTGCCTACTTGTTTGAAAAATACAGCCCTACACTCCGAGATCCAGAGATTCAAAAAGTGCTCCCGACCGTCCTGATCCAGCTTCAAAAGCCGGAGGTCCAAGGACTTTTGACGCCTCTCACGATCAATGCAGCTGCTGAGAATCCAGACCTCTTAGGAGAGTTCGGTTTGCCTGATGAAGCAGTCGCATTTATGAAAGGAAATGCTGGTGTCAGACGGATGCTCCGTGATCCAGACTTTCAAACCCTGCTCCAAAACCCTACTGCTTTATCCGAATTCGCGGCACTCGTTACCGGAGATGAACCTGCTCTACCTCCGGCACAAAGTCCTCCATCTGCGGATGTTGATGGGAACGGAGTCGTGGATATCCTGGATCTCGTACACATTGCCACGCGTTTGGGGCGAACGGGTCCTGATCCTGCAGATGTTAACGGCGACGGAACGGTTAATATCCATGATATTGTCTTAGCTGCAGCCTTAATGGGTGCGGAGGCGGACGCGCCCTCTGCTTATACTGTTATAGAAACAAAACGTGGTAATCTGCCCCTACGACCTGAGGACATCCAACTTTGGTTGACTCATGTCCAACAACTTGACTTGCGGGATCCCACACTCAAAAGAGGGGTGATGGTGCTAAGGCATCTTATGGAGATGTTGACACCGAAAAAAACATATCTTCTACCCAACTACCCAAATCCGTTCAACCCGGAGACATGGCTCCCCTATCAATTAGCGGAACCTACTGATGTTAGCATCTCCATCTATGCCACAGACGGTCGATTGATTCGGACGCTGGCATTCGGGCATCAGTCTGAAGGAATATATCAGGACAAAAGCCGCGCGGCGTATTGGGACGGGCGGAATGCGTTGGGAGAGTTTGTTGCGAGTGGCGTCTATTTCTATACGCTCAAGGCGGGAGAATTTACTGCAACGCGGAAGATGTTGATACGGAAATAAGTTTTCTCTATAGTGCTGCACTCTGATTCTAAGTTGAAATGGGCGGGTATGAGAACCCGCCCTACATTTTAACGTCTTGCATGCTGCGATTCTACAGGCGCACGGTATTCAACATCAAGATACGGTGTTTCTAAACGGATATGCCCTTGAAGTCGAGAGGTTAAACAACTTTCCAACGCACCGCTCACCAACAGCGTTCGTTCCGCTGGATAAGGTGAGATACCTGTTTCAAAAAGCTCCTCGATTTTGGCAATCAGACACGCAGAATAAGTGACGTTCGGCGTCGGTGTTAAGAAAAACTGCGTAGACACCGGCACCGGTTCATCCTTCACTTGTGCAGCAAAGCAGTAATCCCGCACTGCACCGTTGAGCATCAAAAGCGTTGCCTTCAATCCGTCGTTATATTCAATGAAATAGGCTGATGGGTTTTCGACGAGCCGTTGAAGCTCTTCGGTACCGATCAGATCTTGCGTCCTACCGTCTTCATCCGTTAAACCGCACGGTGTATCACTTCGCGAGAGTGCGGCTTCTAACAATTCCATAGACCAGCGTCCGTCTTTACCTGCTTGCCAGACAGCATCGCCATCAATGAGTTGCACCGCAGCGACCCCGGTTTCGCCACCCTTACGGCGTTCTATCATACATTGCATCGCCTCCAAAGCATGATAATCCATTGGATCCGAGCCTCCAACGCCTACCATAAGTGCCTCTTCTATCTCGCATTCCAACGGCAATTCGACATCCGGCAATCGCCATGTGACCGGCAGCGACGAACCCGCAAGCACCCCAAAACCGAGGCGGTGTCCATCATCCACCATCTCCTTTGCCTTCTCAAAACTATAGGAGAGGTGCTTGTCGTTATAGATAGGCACGGCACGTCCATCTGCCTCAAAGACCTTGACGCACTCTTTGAAGAATTCATACCGTGGATATAGGACCTGGTTCATCTCATTGTGCGGATAATCGCCGTGCTCCCCGATGAGTAGCACAGCGTCAACAGCAATCTCATCACCACCGCATCGAAGTGCTTCGGCAATAGTAGGATAGACAGAGAAACCGAACTCTCTGGCACGGTCCAAACTCTGGTCACCTTCCGGCTTCTGATCGACGAACAGTGAGACAACTTTCATATCCGGACGATGCCATCTCCCTTCAGTCGGATAACCTACGAGAAACCGGTCGGCGAAGTGCTGCGCGTGCGATAGGTAACGGTAGATAGTAGCAATAACGGCAATCCTTTTTGTTCCCATAACCTCAGGTCCTCCAGAAGGTTGATGTCTCAGTGGGTTGATAGGCGATGTCTAAATGCGGTGTCTCTTGCTTCGCACCATCAGCAAAAATGCTGTCAACGCCTGCGACAACAAGTCCCGTCGTCAATAACGTACGTTCAACAGGATAGGTTGATTCGCCTGTCAGGAACATTTTCTCGATATTGTTAACCAGCGGCGAGAAGAAGTTCGCCAACGTCGTCCGGGCGGGTGGCATCGGGAGATACATCTGTGTTGAAAGAATTTCGCTGCCCGCCCCGATATAAGCGGCAAAGTTGAAATCCTGGACTAATCCGTTCATCAGAATCATGGTAGATTTGAGTCCATCGTTATGCTCATATTGATAGGCTATCGGGTCTTTCACGATCTCCTTCAACTCATCAAGATTTGGAAACGGGTTGTTAAACCCCTGACGTGATGGCGTGAGGGTATGGCTACGACAGAGGGCGGCTTCAAAGAGTTCCCGGGACCAGAGTTCGGTGTGATACGCTTCCCAGAACGCGTCGCCGCGATATGCTTGCAGCCATTTCACACCGCTCTCGCCGCCTTCGCGACGTTCTACCATACACTGCAAGGTTTCTAAGGCATGGAAGTCATAACTGTCCACACCACCGTAGCCGACACATACCGCCTCGGAGACCGGTACGCCGAGTGGCATGTCAATGGAAGGCGTGCGCCACGTAACCGGCAGGGACGAGCCTGCCATAAACGCGAAGCCCATAGATTGAGAAATATCGTACATCTCACGTGCCCACTCCCAGTTCCATGAGAGGTGCTTGTCGTTAAAGGTCGGCACACCGCGTCCGCTCTTTTCATAGACTTCAGCAATCTGCATGAAGTGTTCATAGCGCGGATAGAGACGTTGTCCCTTTTCGTTGGCGGGATATTCGCCGTGTTCACCGATAATCAGGACACCGTCAACTGCGAGTTCCTCACCGCCGAGGGTGAGTGCCTCCGCAATTGTGGGATACCCCTTCATTGAAGGGAAACGCTCCAGACGTTCGCGGCTGAGGTCATTGTCTTTGACCTGTTCGACGAAGAGGGAAACGAGATCCATCGGTGGATGATGGTGTCGGCTGTTCCACCCATAACCTTCCAAGAATCGATCGACGATGTGCTGCGTGTGCGAGTATTTGTGATAAATCGTCGCAATCGCAGCGATTTTCGGGCGTTTTTCCATAATCAATTTCCTTTGAAGTCACTCCTACGGTGACGGTATTGTGGAATCGACATTTAGAGGTTTCTCAATGAGCACAACCGGTGCCTGACAACAATCGCAATTCCCCGGTGCAACCGTACGGATGTAGCATGTGTCACAGTAGTAGTAGAGTTCATGCACAACGCCATCTTTGATAGAGTAAAATCGGATTATCTCCAGGAGTTGCGTTTTCGGAAAGACGCGACCGTTGATAACCAGATCTTTCTCATGCAATTGCTCATCAACAAAGAGCGCCTCCGCTAACGACGTGCGCAGAAGGGTGTAGTATTTGCCATCTTCAGTCTTGACACCGTATAGATGTTCATGGGTCTTAAAGAGTTCTACGTTATAATGTGTGTGCATCTCTTCCGCTAAGCAGACAATTTTGCCTCGGAGTTCTATCTCCTCCGGTTTCTGCTTTTCGACTGTAGGAGTAGCACCACTCATCAATAAGATCAGTAGAATAAAAAAAGGGGAAAACCATCGCAAGTTACGCATCACTCGCCTCCTCCTTTGCCCATCGATTTGGACCAGGACCGGGTTGATGTTCATCGCGAACGCGCTTAAATTCCTCAGGCGTGGTAACAACATCTTCAGGGTGCGACCGACTCCGCGCGAGAAAGCCTGCCTCCGGTTGATAGCCGGTCGATTTCGCCGCATCTTGATACCGGGAATCAACACTCCATCGGACTTGATGACTGACATTGGGAATAGAACGGTGCGGGGTCAGATTGGTAAATAGAAGAATACTGCCAAACTTGACGGGGACCACTACAGGTTCAACTTCAGGCAACGCATCCGGTGGTATCTCAAGATAGAAGCGTCCTGGAACACTCTGATGCCGGAAAACGCCATCCCGATGGGCATGCGGGATGACTTCCAAACATCCGTTCTCAACGGTAGCATCTATCAATGGAAGCCAGATCGTGAGTTGCAAGACTGAATCGCATTTAGGCTCCATATAGCCAGCGTCTTGATGCCAAGGGACGAGGGTCCGGTCGTGCTCAGGAAGCTTGGGACGAACTCGGTAGGCAGGGTGACACATAATCTCCGGTCCAACAAGTGACTCGGCGATGTCAAGCAACTTCAGGTTGATGAGCAGATCGAAGAGTGCCGGTCCTGTGTGTGCACCGCTGAACAACTTCTGGAACACGACAGGGGATTGCGCCGTAATCTTTGCCAAACGGGTATCAAAACCCTCCGTTTTGAATTCGGAGTCAATTTCACCTTCAGTGTAGAGTTCTGATGCCCCCGTGTCAACGATTTCCTCAAACTCCGCGATGAGTGGGTTCAGGTCATCCGGAGCAAGAGCATCTTCAATCAGCAGATAGCCGTTTTCATTAAAATCGTGGATTTGGGAATCAGTCAATACTTTCATAACGCCTCTCATATAATGTAAATGCGAAATTTGACCGCGTATGGGTCAAATTTGGACCAATTCAACCAGAATGCCGTCCGGATCCTTCGCGCACGCAACGCCAACTGCGTCCGGTGCGCCTATAGGGGCAGACAGAAATTCAACACCATTCTGTTTTAAGCCTTCGACGGTTCCCTGAATATCTTCTACAAAAAAGGTAAGCCAACGGACACCTGCCGAGAATCCGTCTGCTGGTGTCGGCGGTGGCGATTCGATATCCATCAGTTTGATAAGTGTGTTACCGGCTTTAAGTCGGACCTGGCGAAAACCTGTCGGAGCAAGCCCTACGCTGCGTGCGAGGTCATCTGGAATCTCCAACTCCAGCACGATCTCAAGCCCTAACTTGTTGTGATAAAAGTCCAGCGACGCTGCAAAGTCGCTACAGGTAATAGCGATGTCGATAGTAGGATGCGATAAGTTTAGCACGGGTTTCTAACCTCCTGCGAGAACGAAGATTGCTTCTCGAAATTGACCGAGCGGACGTGTATCATAGATAATGTCTACTGGAACGACAACTCTCTTTCCTAAAGCATCGCGGCGCATCGGAATCGGAACGGAAAAATCGATGTGACCATCTGATCTCGCTGGAATCGTTGTTTCTCCTGGAGAAAGTTCGATATTCCACGCGCTTGGAAGAATCGGTCGGGCGATTGCTGTGCGTGGCTCAAATGAATGGTTCGTTATCTCCACGCGTAAGTGTGCCGTTTCCCCAAGCGCAACCTCCTGTTCATAAGGATAACAGCGGACCCAATGTTCGTCCATGCCGTAGTTCGCATGGTCCCAAGGAAAGAGTTCAGTATAACATTTTTCACGTTCGGCGAGTGTGTCCAGCATACACTGCATCTCGGCATCGGTAAAATCGAAGGCTGGATCGACATGGCAGTTAAAGATATGCGTCGGTTTGAGCTGGTGAATACGCCGCAGACATTTTTCGTAACCGACATCTTTGCCGAGCAAATTCCGATTGCCGGAACAATAGTCGTCTATTCCTGCCATCGTGAAGGAGTCACCTGCGAAGAACATCCGGACACCGTGCCCCTCAACGAGCAATCCACCGTGATAATAGGTCTGACCCGGAAAGTGGTATGCTGTCATGGTGAACTCATTCCACTGCCAAGAATCCCCATCACGCGTGATGCGATCCACTCGAGTAACCGAAGGCGAAATACAGGGAAGCCGGAAACCGATCGGGTTTGTGATGACGCGTGCGACAACCGAATCCGTTATCGTTTCACAAGGGAAAGTTGTCTGAAATTCGGGGATAGCCTCAACATGGTCATCGTGGTAGTGTGTCACCCAAAACTGAGTGACCTCCGAAATTTCGCCGTCCGCTTGTAACTGCTGGATCTGTTTGATAACATTCGGTGAGCCGCAATCCATCACAAAAGCTTCATCGTTTTCGGAGATAATCATCCACGTTGTGCCAAAATGGCGTAGGAATTCGGGTGGCGGCTTGCCCTCTCGGATAGGCATGTGTCCAGCGCGTCCCTCAAATTCAGCAAAGAGTTTCGGAAAGTAGTGCCGGAGGGCGGAGATTGCGACGTATCTATCGTAACAGCGCGCCAACTGCTGTATTAGTGCGTCGATCGCCCTGTCTGGGTTGTCCATAACAACACCGTGCGTCGGAATGAGTGCCGTTGGTGATGCACGGCGGACCTTCTCAAGACTCTCAGTTAGTTCGTCGCGTGCACCGAGAAATCCGTGATAGTCACTCGTCTGTTGCCCTTTTTGTAAACTATAAAGATCCCACAACTGCCCCTCGCCATAAATGAGATCGCCGGAGAAGGCAAAACGCTCGCCATCAACATCAATGAGATAGGTGACGCTTCCATCGGTATGCCCTGGCGTTTCAAGCACTGCCAGCGATGCCGGACCCCACTCAAACTGCGCACCGTCGGAATACGTATCCATCACGGAGATAGCATTGGCGAGCATGAGATTGTGCGGATGGTAATTGTAGAGGTGCCATCGATACTGAGGATCGTTCCAAAAGATATCGGGCTCGCTAAACCACGCTGTCTCTTTCGCCGGAACGCCGACGCGAACATTATCAGATATCGGGAAGCCCACCGCGCTATCGCGATGATGATGCGTAAATAGAATCTGCTCGACGTTGGCGATCTCGAGCTCCGCGAGTGTGATGTGGAGAGTAGTACCACTCGGATCGATGAGGAGTGCGCGATCTCCATCACGAAGGATACCCGTGTTGACATGTCCGTGATGAACGTATAAGTGATGGCTGAGTTGGGAGAATCGGGTTTGCATTCTTTAAACGATTGCCTCCGAGCACTGCTCCACTACGTTTCGCAGTGGTTTTCGGTCAATTTCAAGCAATTCCTTCTTGAACCCCAGAGGGGTGAAATGTCTGTAGAGAAACAACGCCCATATTCAATAAATTAAAAAATAAAATCTCATACAAAAACTGCTGGTGAGATCTGAAACCTTTCCGCTAAGGTCCGAATGTGCGTGACCGTCAAATCCCGATCACCGTTGAGGATTTCCAAAACAGTGTCGGACGAACCGAGATTTGGCAGATCTTTTGGTTCAAGCTGGTGTTCTTCCATTAAGAACTTAAGTGCTTCAACACCACTACACTCAGGGACCGGGTAATGTTTCTCTTCATAAGCATGTATGACTGTACCGAGCGTATCAAGAAGCTCATAGAGTGGATGTTCTTCATCAGTTCCCACTTCATCAATCAGTGCGTTTAAAGTCTCAACGGCTTTATCGTATTCGTTCTCGTCACGAACGGAAAAAATAGGTTGAACAATACGCCAATGCGATTGAATATCTTGCGCTATAACGTTCATGTTTTCCATCCTCCTTTGTCATACTCTTCATGCGTCAACACACGGCGAACATAAACCTTGCCGCGATTGAAATGGATAGAGGCAACCAGTCGATATTTGTTACCACCGATATTAAACACAATCAGATCATCCACAATATCCGCGTTTGGAAACACCGCGCGTAATTCAGTAAAACTTCCGAATGAACTTTTAGAAATGAGTTTGAATCAACGCCTAAGCGGCATTTGGCTGTCAGAATATTTTCTCCAGAATTCGCGCAGTGCCTTCTTGCTAATAATGTGCATCCCTTTCCTAAGACTACGCCTCTGCAAACTGTGGTCTGCCGAGGGCATCTGTTCTGCCTTGGCGTTTGTAGTGCGGGAGATGCCCGCCTGCATCTGCCAAAATACGTTCTTGTGCAAGTGCAATTCGGTCAGCCCCCTTGTCAGCAATGTCATGCTGGCAGGCGACATCTGCTTCAAGGTCAAACAGCCGTATACCTTCCTTAAAATCGACACTGGAAAAATACCAACTCCTTGCATCTTTATACCAAACAGAGTTGACATAGCGACAGGTCAGATATTCACGCGACGTAAAACCGCTTTCCCCTTCAACGATCGGAAGTAAACTCTGTCCTTGAATCTCACCAGCAGGTTCAACTTGGCTGGCTGCCATAACGGTAGCAGGCACATCAAGGGTATAGACGAATTCATCACACGTCGTGCCGGCGTTAACGCCTGACGGATGGCTAACCATTAAAGGGATGTCCATCGTGCCGGGGTACATAAAGTTCGCCGGTTTACCGGTGGCTTTGTCTGGGTTCTCCGCAAAATTGGTGCCGTGGTCGCTGAGGAAAATGATGAGCGTGTTCTCACGTAGTCCAAGCCGATCAATCGTATCCACCAACCTTCCGAACCATGTATCTACAAGCGTTACCAAGCCAGCGTAGTTGGCTTTAACGCTCGGCAACCGTTCCTCAAGTTCCTCATCGTTGAGTGAACCGTAGGGGAGGTTGAGACAGACAGGCTCGCGGTCTTCGCGCTTACCGTAGAGATCATAGTAGTGAATGGGTGCTTCCCATGTTTCGTGGGGTGTGAAACTATCTACATAGAGATAAAACGGAGTATTCTGATGATTGTGTTCGACGAACTCAATTGCGGAACGGAATAACCGAGCGGCGGGCCACATCTCCTCTGGACGTTCAGGTTGGACGTTCACAATATGGGCACAGATACGTTCGGGATTGCCTCGATAACGGGAAATCAGAGCAGGATCGGCGTGCGCACCACCCCGGTACCTATCTTCGGCTTGACCGCGCACAAATTCCCACTGCCGGAACCCACGCGTGAAATTCATGCCCGGCACAAAATAGTGCGGCACATCGGCGAAGAAACCGGTATGATACCCATTTTGCACAAGCGATTCAGCAATTGCGGGTTCATCGGAAGACATGGGCTGCCAACCGGGAGTATAGACGTTGTCCCACGGCACAGGGGTATAAGTGCTGAATGGATAGGCGCGTCTACCGGTATGTAAGGTTCGGCGCGTCGGGATTGTTGGTAAACATTCCGGGTGCGCGTTCGTAAATCTGACGCTCTGTTCGGCAAACCGTGCTAAATTCGGTGTCCGAACCCAATCGTTGCCATAGGGATTGAGATATGCGGTTCGCAGTGTATCTGAAACAACGACGACTATGTTCCAACTCATTTTTTTAATTTTCCTTGCGGTTCGGTTAGGTGAGTTCTGGTTAATTAGTTCTTTTCCGTATATCCGCTTTCCACTACGTTCCAAGCTACACGCTTTGGTTGTTGGTAGGAGCGGAATAATCGAAAACAAGGACATCCTCAACAAGTGGACGGATGTGTTCGCCCGCGACTTGACGGTGAAAAGGATGTGGTAGATATGCGTCGCGTGCCGCTTCGTCTGTAAAACGCACTATAAAACCGTACGCGTATCCTTGACTTTTGCCTTCAGGACTATTGTTCGTACCAGCAGTTATAGATTCAATGCCGGGAATTTCATCAGCCATTCCCAAGAGAACATCAGACAAAGTTTCCAACTGCGCCGCGGTAACATCCGATTTTAACTTCAGTAGGACGATGTGTTCAACCATTTTTTAACTATGGCCTCCTGGGCTGCCCTCCTTGCGCAAGCCTATAGAGGCTTGCGGGACAATGTTTCGGGCAGGTCTTCGGTTAATTAGCGGCCGGGCTTGTACATTTTAAGTCTAAAGAAAAGAACTTCAAAAACGGGATGATTCCTTCCCGGATCCGCGAAAATTTGGTTTGCTAAATTAAAAGAAATTGTTATATAATCTAAGTAAGTATGACACAAACGTCATTTTTTTTCAAGTCTCCACGAGACTCGCAAACGAAATGAAAAAGGAGTATCGAAAATGAAATTGGTTTATGTTTGTATTGCCGCACTATGTATCGCAGTTGCGTTAACTGCTTTCGCTGATCAGGTGGAAGTCACAGAGATAAAGGACAATAAGAACGGTATCTATCAAGCTGTTGAGTTGGAAGAGGGTGGAAAATTTTTCCACGATAGGGCCTATACGATTACGAATATCCCGAAAGAATTTCGTGGATTAACGCAAGTTTCCACGTCAGCAGACTGTCCCGGCGGACAGGACTACCGACTCACGTTTGAAATCGACCGGTCAGCTTATGTCTACCAAGCATGGGATAGCCGACATACAGCTCCAGAAGACCGCGGGCAGGATCCGAAAGGCTGGTTTACAACGGGATATACGGATACTGAAGAAACCCTCATGTTGGATGCCCCACACGCCCCAACCGAGTATTTTATCTACAAATCCAATGAACCGTATCCGAAAGGGACAGTAGAGTTGCTCGGTATTGATGAGGTTATCGGAGATCCAGTCATCATGTGGACGATCTTTGTTGAAGAAGGTGTGCTTCCCGTTGACCCAACTGGAAACCTAACGACAACGTGGGGCGAAATCAAATCGGATCAGTAGCGTTATTGTTTAACCGAATTCTACCACAAGCGGGCTTCTCAGCCCGCTTTCTCTTTGCTACTTCTTCAACGCAGACAACAGACTGCTAATAGATAATACACGCTCCACCTGCACAGACGCTCCCTGTTTTCTGCGTCACATCACCCGCAACACTGTCCGCCTCGCCTGCTTCAAACTCGGCAACGATCGACATCGTTTTCTCTACCGGGTCGGACAGACTGAGCTGGAGGGTATCACTCTGCGTGAAAGTCACGGTGCATCCTGTCATCTGAAAAAGGGCGACCGCGATGCAGAAGAGAAGGAAAATGGCTTTCGGTTGTCGACTCTCGGCTTTCAGGAAAGAGGTTTGCTGGTGTAGTGATACCCTCTTGCTGATCGCTGACGGCTGATCGACGCAAGCCTCTATAGGCTTGCGGGACAATGCTATAAAAATGTGTTTCATTGTTAAACCTCAACTCTCTGAAGGTCGGCTTGGTCAAGTGTATTTGTGCCTAAACCGAGCGCACTCGCCGTGTTGATATGGTTCGCTAACTTAGACACAGAACCCAACTCCATCTCTTCGCGCTTCTGGTTGATAGTCTGAAGGACAAGGACATCAAGAATAACCGGATCTGCACCGACAAAGAGACTGCCGTATTTCCACGCGCTTTCGGCGTGATATGTGGGTCCCCGGTCAAACGATGCAACCAACCCATCAACGATATTGAGCGCAAGTTTATCTTTCAGGACCCTATGCTCCAGAATCTCAGCGATAGCCGGGTTGCAATAGAGCGGTTTCGCATGGAACCGGCGTGTGTTATCAACACTGCCAAACGCGAGGTTCTTTAGACACCCGCTGACCCCCGCCATCTCATGGTGCTTCAAGACGGGAACATTAATCAATACATCAACTTGCTGTGTGACGATTTGGGAATACCGAGAGCGGGTACTTTCGTTCTCCCGGCGGTTAACGCTGTCTTTTCCGCTTTCGTAAAACACTTCGTCATCATACCCAATACCCTCTGTGTCAGAGGCAATAGTCTGCACTTCGCCTTCATCTTGCTTGATAGGGTACCCAGCGTTTAAGAGGTGGCTTTCAAACCGGTCCCAGATAATAATTTGTTTTTTGAGGACACCCGCGCCGTATAACCCCTCAACAATCTTATCAACGATGATAGGATGTGTGCTGAGTTCCGGTCCGCCAAGTGGGTTGATTTTTATACCGACGATATCATCAGGCAGGACAATATCTCGCCACGCCTCTTTCGCGGAAGCACGTCCAGTGAACTTCATCATTGCCTGATCGATCAGTTCACTGACAGCATCTTCATCGAGCCGATCGCCATCCCAGACGTTTTCACTGACAGCCTCAACGACAGGTGTAAGGGGTGTTGTTGTCGTGGTATCGGGCTGTAACTGTCCACTACTCAGCTGCGCGAACGCCGGAAGTGCGCCTAATACGCCACCGATCCCGCCAACACCAGTGGCAAGCCGGGTTAAGAATTGTCGGCGGTCAAGCGCATCTCGGTGCTGCGCAGCTTCCTGGCTGTCGGCAATAATGTCTGCTATAACGGTGTCGTAAGGTTTCATCAAAGTTTACCCAATTCCGTGAGAATTTGCGCCGTCGGAACACGTACCGCTACACCATTAAGAGACTTCCAAGCGATTGTTCCATCCTTGCGAAGAACAAAGGATGCAGGACGTGCTATCCTGTCGTTACCAGGATCCAAGACATTGTAAGCCTTGATTACCTCTCTGTCCTTATCAGCGAGTACAGGGAATTCAAGTCCACTACCTTGGACTGTCTTTTTGGTATCGCCTTCATCATCGGAACTGATAGCGATGAGTTCCGCACCCGCCGCCCGAATTTTAGCATAGTTTTTTTGCAACTCTCCGAGTTGCCCTCTGCAGAATGGTCACCAGCCGCCGCGGTAAAATACAAGTACTACGTTCTCGTTGCCGACATAATCAGCGAGTGCATGCAACTTGCCGTTGCCATCCGGTAATTCAAAGGCGGGCACCTGACTTCCGAGACTCAAGCCTTGACCCGGATCCAACTTCTCCGGTTCTTGTAGTCGAGTGAGTTGAACCTGTAGTTCCAATGTCTCCGCCGCGGGTATCGGATGTACAGCAACTTCGGTCTCTTCGTAACCCGCGTGAGCAATTGTCAAGGTTAAAGCTTGCTCCACAGGAAGGTTTTCAAAGGTGAAAACACCTGCCCCTGTTGTCAACGCTTCGTAAACTTTTCCTGCTTTATCAGTAAGCTGGAGGTTGACTTCACCGAGCGGTTCACCCGTCGCTTCATCCCTTAAAACACCGCGGAGATGCGAGACAGGAGTCGCTAACGCCACAAGTACCACTTTATCCAGCGAAACAACTTGTCCAGGAGTGACAGTAACATTCACCTCCTTAGTTTCATAGCCCTTCGCTGATATTTGAAGTGTATAGTTTCCAGCTTCAATCGTTGCAAGTTCGTAGGTCGCCTGTGTCTCAGTTTGCGTTAAGAGTTGTCCATCTCTAAGTAAGCGCACCTGAATCAATACACCGTCAATAGATTGCACCTCTCCACGCAGCGTGCCTGTTGATATCTCAACTGTGGAAGTGCCTACCGTTTCCTCAACGGGATTCTCTGTTCCGCAATTCAATCCTGCGAACAGCAAGAGTGATAAAGCGAGCAATACCTGTATCCGTTTCATGGTTTTTCCTCTATTTGCCTATCTGCTGTTTAATCCTGCCCCATGTCGTTGTCAGTTTGTTCACGGGTTCGACTGCGGCAGCAGTTTCAACACCGTCGTCCATGAGAGCCTTTATATCCTCTTCTTCCAAAGCAACATTGAAAAGGGCAACATCGTCAATAATGCCCGCAGTATATCGGTCATAGTGCCGCCCAATATGAAATACACCTTCACCGGTGCCGTATCCGTCTTTTTGGTTGAAATCGGCTTCGGTTTCCATCTTGCCATCTATCCATATCGAAGATTTACCAGTACTTGCGTCGGCTCTGCCGACGACAAAGTGCCATTTGTCGTCTCCAATTTCGGTGGTGCCGCCTGCTTGGAAACTTGCTGACGCACTGTCGCGCAGGTAGAGGGTCACCTTGTTATCGGCACCTCCGTTCCAGAGCAGGTACCACGGGAGCACCTGTGATGTATCCTCGTAGTTTTTGCCAACAAGCGCGCCAGCGACCTTAGTGCCTTTGAAATGGAGTGTGATCGTGAACGAGACACCCGCCTTAAACCCGACAGTGTTTGAGTGTGGAACTTCAACCCAGTTGTTGGCACCATCAAATTCAAGTGCCTTTCCGAATTTACCATCTACCCATTTCGCGCCATGGATTTCACCATCGTTTCCCTGTTCCGAGGAATCGGTAGCGACACCGCCCTTTCCTTCGTCAAAAAGCCACATTCCCATAATATTCTCGGGATCAATGTCAGCAAAACTGGGCAGTGCTATCAGTAAATAGACTGCCATAAAACCCACGAGCGTTATTCGCACACTTTTAAACAAAGACATTACAGTTCCTCCTTAAAATATCCGTCAGTTCACAATAACAGATGAGCAATTTCTATGCCATCCGATTTTCTGCCTCAAACATGAGATTTCGCACGAAATGGGGCAATTCTCACTTCAGCGCGCACAAAAAGGGGCAATTGCAAGTGGCTGAAATATCAAACACAGGCTCTAATCCTTATAGTATACCACCTATAGAGGGTTTCTGTCAAATTGAAGGGACAGGTCTATTTAAAACTCCATGTGTTAGGCTCCATTATGAATACCCTTGATTGACAAAGGCATGACCTTTCGGTAAAATAGTCTGTGCTTTACCACGCTACTAAGACCTTAAGGAGGCAGACGGACGAAAAACGCGAATCACTTCCTTTATTTCACTATTAGACTCTCTGCATACCTTCTGGTAATGCTAATTTTGTTGCTGAATGGATCGGTTAACGCGGCGTTCGAGAATATTGAACTCATGGCGGGACCCGCAGGGATGGGTGGCGCGTACTCTGCAGTGACACAGGATACCAGCGCACTGATATGGAATCCGGCAGGTTTGGCACGATTACCTGCCCCTGAAATCGGTATCAGTTACATGGACTTGCACGGTGTGTTAGGTTACAGTTTCATCGGAGTAGCACACCCAATTCGGAGCGGACAAACCGCCGGCGCAGCAATCCTGAATTCGAGCGATGTAGAAGGCATCTCTCAAGAACGGATTGTGCTGTTGTCTGCCGCAACCCGTGTATGGAGGCGGTTACATATCGGTATTAATGCCAAATATTTTAGCACTTCAGTCAATCTGGAACAGATGCCTTTAGGGCGCGGGGCAGGATGGGGTACCGATCTCGGCATTCAGTACGACCTCATGACGGACAGCGTTAGTATTGGTATAGTATTCCCGAACCTGTTCTCAAATCTGTCTTATCGCCGACTTAAAGAGATGTCTTCCAAGAGCACCTACAACGAGTCGCTTCTGCGTGAATGGCGTATCGGTTCTGCTGTAAAAATTAACTTGAGTTCAGATACACCAGACAGAAAACCGGACGCTCTGTTAGCGGCTTTTGAGATAGCCAACGGTGTCCCGCGTATCGGATGTGAGTACCGGTACGCTGAATTCGCGCTTCGGTTGGGTTGGCGTTTCAGCGATGGACTCACCGCTGGATTCGGCTATCAGCGTGGCAACATCAGGTTAGACTACGCCTTCGTGAATGAGAGATACGGCTCGCAAACCTCGCTGTTTTCAGTTCGACTCTTCTATTAATTTTCAAATAATTAGCAACTTAGTATCGTTCCACTTCGTTCAACGATGGTTTCTGGTTAATTTTTCGCATTTAGTAGTTTTGGGATTAGTTAAATTGGGCATAACATTTTATTTTGTTATTTTTACTCAACGATACCAATTGTACTGCCTACGGTTTTTTGGACCACTCCCTAAAGGAAGATTGTGCTACAATACAATCTCATTAGAAAGGAGTTATCCGATGGCGAAACGAAGAAAATTCACCCCTGAGTTTAAAGCTGAAGTTGTTCTCGAAGTCCTCAGCGGTGCGACTTCCCAAGCAGAAGTGTGTCGGCGTCATAATCTCAACGAAAATCAACTCTCACAGTGGAAGCGACAGTTGCTTGAAAATGCGTCCACGCTGTTTGACTCTACTGATAAGCAGTCGAGTGATGCCGAGCAGCGTATCGCTCACCTTGAGCAGCTTGTTGGGAGATTGACTGTGGCGTTAGACATCCAAAAAAAAGCCTTGGATTGGTTGAAATGACCTTATCCGAAAAGCGAAGCCTCATTTCGGCATTGCAGCAGGAGTATTCCGTGCGAGAGATTTGTGAAACACTCGGTTTCAACCGCAGCAGTTTCTATTATCACCCCCAAGAGGATCCGTCCGAAGATGCCCTGCGATCGGAAATAGAGACGCTTGCGGGACGGTATCCGAGATACGGGTATAGGCGTATCACGCAGTTGCTACTGCGTATGGGATACACCGTTGGGACCCGACGCGTCGCACGCTTGATGAAAAATAGTAATCTTTTGGTCCCTGTCAAGCGTGCGGGTCAAACAACAAAATCGCTTCAGGGGGATAGGTCCTTGGCGCAACCGCCTCGAAAACCTTGAGGTCTCTCGTCAGGATCAGGTCTGGGTGTCTGATATTACCTATGTTCGTCTCAATGGACGTTTCATCTATGTCTGCCTGCTCATGGATGTTTTCACTCGGATGATCAGAGCGTGGCAGATCAGTCAGCACTTGACCCAATCTCTGACGCTCAAACCGCTTGAAGAAGCATTGTGCCACAGCGTCCCTGAGATTCATCATTCCGATCAAGGCGTGCAGTATCTTTCAAGTGCCTATATCGCAACACTCCAAGAACATCGCATCGAGATTTCCGTCGCACAGCGGGGACGACCTTGGGAGAACGGATATGCTGAAAGACTCATCCGCACGCTCAAAGAGGAAGAAGTTCACATCAATGACTATCAAAATATCACCGAGGCGAGAGATCGCATCGGGCATTTTATCACACAGGTGTATAATCAGAAACGCCCACATTCGGCGTTAGGGTATTTGACTCCTATGGAATTTCAACGACAAACCTTATCTTAACTTTGCAAAATTGTGGTCTAAATAAGCGTATGCACTACAAAACGTATTGATTGGAAGCCGCAAGTTTGCAGAAGGATGGAATTCCTACCGTCTCTCCGTAATTGATCTGATTAACTTGGGGAGTGCTAAAGGTAACCTGATTATACAAATTTTTGGGCGCGGCGTTCGTTTACGAGGGAAAGGTGGTGATGGTAAACGTCGGCATATTGACCATAAACCCGACTACTATCTACTACGGCAAAGAGATAGGGAAGATGATATTCGGCGGTTAGAAACGTTAACCGTTTTCAGTTTGAAGCGAAGTTATCTTGAACATTTTCTTAAGGAAGTCCACGCGGGCGGCGTTCAGTTTCAACACGTCTTTAAGATTCCGGTAAATCCGATTTTTTTTGAAGTAGGTGATAACACATCAGTTCACTTTGAAGACTATCGCCACAAATTACCCATTTTTAAGCAGGGTAACACAGCAGGTAGTGGCATAAAAAGGGTAACGTTCAACGGTAGCGAAATACATTATACCTATTTTGATGGCGGCACCGAAAAATCCAGGATTATGAATAGTTGGCGAAAGTTGATGTTAGATTACCGAACGGATAAGCGGAAAAATGCTCTAAACGTCTATGAAGAGTTACGAGAAAATAATGAAAAATATTCTTGTTATCTGAATAGGGCAAAACTTGCCGCCGTTATTCATCGGGAGGCGGAGAAAAATCAGCTGCAACTCTACGGCAAAGAAAATAATGAGCCTACTATTATTGATTTCTTATCACTCATTAGGGAAATTCGTTATCAAAAACAGGGTCAAGATCCAATTGCTTGGACAGACCGGCTTAACCACCAAATTGTAATTGATGCCACCCGTATGCTACGGAACCGTATAAACGCTCATATCAATCGCGCAAACTATATTTATGAACCATTAGAACGGGATGATTTTATCTATGAGTACACGGTGACAAAAGAATTTCCAACACAAGATGAATTGGATGCTTTTTTGAAGCGGGTTGAAAACGCAGAAACAGACGCTCTTCAAGAAAACCCACACTCGCAACTCAGAAACAAATTACGACTACTTTTGTCCCGAGGACATCGGCATATTTACGAACCTCTTATGCGTCCCCAAGAAGCAGTAGAAAACGAGCATCGAGATGTTAAAGTATCACCCGATAGACTGAATGCAGGCGAAAAGAAATTTGTTAAAAACCTGACAGAGTACATAAAACTATATTACCGACGGAATGAGAGATATGAATTCTATCTGATGCGGAATGCACAGAAGATCGGTATCTATTTGGAAAGCGACGCGGGGAGTTATTATCCCGATTTTGTGCTATGGGTGCTTGATACACAACAAAATATAACACACATTCTGTTTATTGATCCAAAGGGTGAGCGCGAGATCATTGGCGGAACAAAGGGTAATTATAAGAGCCATCCGAAAGTTAAACTCGCTCGAAAGTCTGAGGACGAGACGCTCGTCACACTCGAAAAGAAGTTAGAGGCTAAAGAGGGTCGAAAATTCTGCCTGAATTCGTTTCTATTGTTACGGGATAGTTCCGAGTTAGGAAAAGACGAACCTGCGAAGTGGGTGGAAAAAAATATGTTGGCGTATAACATTCTCCGTTTGGATTGGTACGAAAAAACAGAAGACGGTTCCACCAGTCAACTTTTCAACCATGAAAAATCGTATTTAGATTTGATGTTCGAGAAAACTGGAATTCGGTAGTTTTAACGTTGAAAATCACTATTTTCCTATTGTATAATAGTAATGGCTATTATTCCTCTGAATTTAGGCAAAAAGGAGATAAAACGATGGAAAAATCAACGACTATCCAAGAGATTGTGGAGCGGTTAGAAAAACTTACACCTCTACAACAAAAACAAGTTCTGGATTTTGCGTTAGACCTTTCGGACGAACTGTCAAAGCGTTATCCTGGAGAAAAACTGCTTGAACTTGTAGGAACCATCTCCCCCGAAGACTTGGAAATCATGAAACAGGCAATTGAAGAAGGATGCGGAATGGCATCGTTATCGCAAGGACAGCATACCGAAAAACATTGATTTTCCCTAACAACCTATGATAGGATTTTTCCAGGAAATCCGTAGAGACAGAACCCCTAACCGGAATCAAAAAGGAGGCAACACGATGGACAATTTAAAGACAGAACTTCTGGAACAGATAGAAAAACTTACACCTCTACAACAAAAACAAGTTCTGGATTTTGCGTTAGACCTTTCGGACGAACTGTCAAAGCGTTATCCTGGAGAAAAACTGCTTGAACTTGTAGGAACCATCTCCCCCGAAGACTTGGAAATCATGAAACAGGCAATTGAAGAAGGGTGTGAGCAGATCGATGAATCAGAATGGTAAATATCTGCTCGATACCAACATTGCCATTGCATTATTTGCGGGTGATCCGGTGGTCAAACAGAAAGTGAGAAATGTTGAGTACATAGCCGTGGCACCCCCCATAATTGGTGAACTCTGTTTCGGGGCACAGAAATCTAATAAAACCACGGAAAACCTGAATAAAATTGATATATTAGTGCAACAAAGTATCATTTTCCTTTGTGATTTAGAGACAGCACAGTGGTATGGAACCATCAAGGACCAGCTGCAAAGGGAAGGTCGTCCTATTCCGGACAACGATATCTGGATTGCAGCAATTGCCTTGCAATACGATTTGATTCTTGTCACTCGGGACGCACATTTTGATGAAATCGAATCTCTACAGACAGAATACTGGTAGCTCCTACACTAACAACAGATATGGATCTTGAATATAGTTAGAAACTGTTTGTAGGAACTGTGCGGCAGGTGCTCCGTCTACAACACGATGGTCAAACGTCAGGCTGAGCGTCAGCATGCTACGGACAACAATCTCATCGTCGTGAACAACGGGTTTCTTCAGAATCCGTCCTACCCCAAGAATAGCACTCTCCGGTGGATTGATAATAGGCGTGAAAGCATCAATCCCGAAGTTCCCAAGATTTGTGATGGTAAAGGTGCCACCTTGAAGTTCACCGGGTGTCAATTGATTACCGCGTGCCCGCTCTGCAAAATCTCTTACCTGTACAGAAATTTCCGATAACCTCTCCTTGTCCGCATTCCGTATTACCGGGACCACCAGTCCATCGTCCAGTGCGACTGCTACGCCGATGTTAATTTCCGGCAATAGATGAATCCCTTCATCCGTGAGCGTTGCGTTGAGTCGGGGATGTTCCCGCAAAGCGTTTGCTACGACTTTAACGAGCAGGTCAGTATAAGTGAGACTCACCTCTCTCGCCTGCAGCTTATCGTTGAGCATCCGACGTAGTTCGACGAAAGCCGTTGCGTCAACCTCTGTGTGGAGTGTGACGCTGGCGTTGGTTTGAAGACTCATGGTCATCCGCTCTGCGATAATTTCACGGATGCCACCCATAGGAATAACTTCTGTCGCTTGTTGGAGAACAGGTGTCTCTATAACGGGGGCTTCAGCGGCGGCTGCGCTCGCTTGTAACACATCGTCACGGACAACTCTGCTATCGGGTCCCGAACCGATAATTGCGCTCAGGTCAACTCCGTGTTCTTTCGCCAATCGCCGTGCAAGTGGTGATGCCTTAAGTCGTGTCGTTTCTTCAATTGGAGCCGGTCCCCTCAAGTCAATATATCGCTGGATATCGCTTTCAAGGATGCGTCCCCCGGGTCCAGAGGCTTTGACCTCGGTCAGATCAATAGCGAGTTTCTCAGCAAGTTGGCGTGCCGCTGGCGAGGCTTTTGGTGCAACGGTCGTAGTCGATGGCGTTGCCTTCGGTTGTGCAGGTTGCACTGACACTTGCGGTTCTGGCGTGGTGCCCACCTCAACGCGTGCCACTTCCTCTCCGGGTGCCCCGATAATCGCTAACAGGGCATTGACAGGGACATTGGCACCTTCCTCAGCAAGCAATTGCGCGATGACACCATCAGTGGGGGATTCCTGCTCATGGACGACCTTATCGGTTTCAATTTCCAGCAAGGGTTGCCCTTGTGTGACGGTATCGCCCTCCTTAACCAACCATTTTCCGATTTTCCCCTTGGTCATCGTCTGATCCATCTGAAGCATTCTTAATTCAACTGCCATTTTTTAAATTTTCCTTTTTTTAATTATGGGCATCTGAGCATCGTTCCACGCAGGCGGAAGAAAATGAAAATGTTTACATTTTCATTTCTGTCTCCTGACGGGTGTCTGGTGAATTCCGACGCGACTGAGGAGACGCACGACTCTTAAGAAGGTAGGAGAACCCAAGACCTACCCCTACTACCGCTCATAATTCAGAGACGGTTAGACTTAACCGCAAACCACCGTGAAACGTAGCGAAACGGTGACCAGATTTAATCGTTAAAAAAGCGGTTATGAATGTGCCTCGATTAACTCAATCAACAACTCAACATTCGCATCCTTTTCCAGAATAAGTGCAAATTTATGGTACTCGTCGCCCCTGAAAATCGCCTGAATAAATGGACTAAACGCGATTAAGAGTTGACTTCCCAAAAAGTTAAGCGGCTTGCCGGTCTCTAAAAAGAGAATTGCCGGCGTGCTTAAACCACGCCGTACAATCCACGTCGCGACCTTCTCAAGCAGGGCGCGTTGCTCGGATTCAGGAATATCTTCAAGGACACGTGGTATTTCGGGATTTGGATTGAACACAGTTTTCTAATTATGGGGCCTTCTTTCATCGTTCCACTTCGTTTCACGCAGGAAGCAGAAATGAAAAAAAGTAAACTTTTTTCATTATTTGTTTCCTGACAGGTTTTTTCTAAGAACCGCACGCTAAAAAGTACTTGTGCGTCCTTGGCGAAAACCTGTGCGAAATGTAATGGAGCACAGCGCGAAGGTCCATCATTTAAATTTCCAAGTCACTCAGGTAATCAGCGATCTGTTTGGCTTGTCCATCAAGGGTTGTCTCCATCGCGGCGATGACAAGCACAAAACTTTTGATATTGTCCTCAATCCGCGTATCAGAAGGTTCACCACCATCGAGCCAATTCAGGAATTCATCAAAGAGATGCTGATGCGCTTGATAGGGGATTGCCGGTGCCTCGTAGACTTCGGCTTCCCCACCGACGCGGTGGATAGTCATCTGGTTGCCGCCTGCGATTTCCACAGCACCTTCCTCAAATTCAGCGCGGTAGTGTTCACGGTTCCAACAGTTGACGATGCCAGCCGATGAACTGTTGCCTTCATAAGAGGTATGGACACCGTTATCCATCCGCATCACATAGAAACCGCTGGAGTAATGCTGGAAACTCGACCATTCGGGATTCCATCCAAACCCGATCAAAGTCTCACAATCACCACCTGAAAGGAACCGAAGCATGTCAAGATGATGGACAGAGCCTTCAAAAAGAAGCCCGAAATCCATATCGTGTCGCCACGCTTTGCCCCATGAGAGATAACGACGATAATCGCACGCATATCTCCCGACAATGTGTTGAAGCCGTCCCAATCTACCTTCATCGCGGATACGAATCAATTCCTGTTTATTATCTGCATAACGATAATTTTGGATAATAGCACACGGTAGTCCTGTTTTTTGGGCGGTACTCACCATCGCTTTTGCTGCGTCTAAGGTGTCCGCAATCGGTTTTTCACAGATAACAGGCATCCCATTTTCCATAGCAGCAATCGCGGCAGGGCTATGGAATTGCGGTGGAACAGCAATGCCACAGAAGTCAGCCTTGACTTCGGCACACGCCTCGTTAAAGTCTGTAAAGAGTTGTGAAGTGCCGAGCCCCAACGCCTCGCCCTGTGCCGCGAGGACATCTGTACTCACATCCGCTAAACCAACGATTTCGATCTGGTCGCTGAAATTATTCGTAAAATTGTTAATCCAGCCACCAGCCATACCACTTCCACCAATCATTAAACATGTTCGTTTTGCCATTTTTTAAATTTACCTTGCGGTTTAGTGAAGTGGGTTTGGACGTTGATGTGCCTCTTCGTAGAGTCGCCTTCCACTTCGTTTCAGGCTTGGTGTTTTGGATCTCGGTGTCCTAACGACCCGTTTCGTATACCCAATCCAGCCCGTTGGTTAAGTTTAAGGGCGCTATACAACGCCTAATTTTTAGGTTATAATAAAAATAAAAGATCCTTGTTTCCGAGGGTATTCCTACGAAGTAGATTTTTGCATCAGTTTACCACGTAAGACGTAATCGTCCTTGCCACGTCGGACGCGTTCAAGTTCCGCCTCGGTAGCCTCACGCCGCACTTTTGCTGGGACTCCCATTGCAACGGCACCCGGTGGGATTTCCTGTCCTTCACGGACAAGCGTCCCAGCTGCGACAACGGCATTTTCGCCAATCACCGAACCTGTTAGGAGAATCGCCCCCATACCGATCAGAGCACCGTCTCCAATAGTGCAACTATGGAGGATAGCACCGTGTCCGATCGTAACGTCATCACCGATGAGACACGGAATCTCTTTGTCCATGTGTATCACTGCACCGTCCTGAACGTTGGTGCGACATCCGATTCGGATCGGTTCTAAATCCCCGCGGAGCACGCTGTTAAACCAGATGCTCGATTCTTCCTCAATCGTTACATCGCCAATAATCATCGCCCCTGGAGCGACGAAAACAGAGGGATGCACATTTGGTGTTATGCCTTCATATTCTATCAACATTTTTCCTTCTTTCTTTTTGTCGTAGGGGTTGGGAATGTAATACAAGGAATGGATTTAGTCTATTTAAAGACTAAATCCCCCAACCCGTAAGGGACAGACAACCTATAGGGGCTGGGAAACCCAGCCTCTACGGCAAAGGAGGCTGCGTTCGTTTCATCTATTTCAAAATTAACATCCGCCGCGTCGCAGTAAACGCGCCTGTTGTCAATGTATAAAAATAGACCCCGCTTGCCACAGGCTCCCCGAGGGCGTTCCTACCATCCCAATACACTGCCCGGCTTCGGTACTGATACAGCCCCGCCAGTTGATACCCTATCGCCAGGGTCCGTATCAACTTCCCATCAATAGAATAGATGTGCAACGTGACATCGGCGTGTTCAGCCAACTGATACGGTATCCACGTCTCTGGATTAAACGGGTTCGGATAGTTGGCAAACAATGCCGTTTTCCCTGGAATAAACAGAGCCAACAGGTGTTCAAGTTTTACGATGCCGCGTTGGAAGGTCAGGGACCCGTCGTCTGCTGTGCGCAAGATATCCAATATCTGCATAACCGTTTCAGGCGTGAGATCGGCAGTCCCACCACGGGAAGGTGCAGCGGGTGCGTCACCCTCACCCAGGTGTTCGGCAACGAGGGCTGCATCTTTGCCGTCCACAACGCCGTCGCCATTCACATCGGTGCGCGGATTCTCCGGTGGCTTCTGTCCCAATGCGACTGTCACCATGAGCAGATCCCCAGCATCGGTTACACCATCTTCATTGACATCCCATGCAGGTCTCGCGACACCTTCCTCCACAAGGATGATAATCTCTGGCGGTGTCGCCGGAATCGTCTCACCCGTGTGAGTCCCGGCTTGGAAGTTACGGAGTCGCAATCGAGTTTTCCCCGCTGCCTTTGCTGTGAATGACACCGAGAGCAGCGTGCCTTCTCCGTTGACCGCGCCTTCGGAGAGCCGCGCCGTTTTCACCCCTATGATTTCACCGAGTTGGTTGTTAATCGTGCCGTTCTGAAAGAACGTGCCTCCACCGTTCTGCTTCAGGAAATCGCCCTCTGTGACGCGATTTGCTTTCAGTACTGCCGGATTGAATGTCACATCGCCTTGCCAGCCCGCGAAATCTGAAACCTTTTCAGCTTGGAGTCGGATCGTAAATGCATCACCGACCTGAACCTGCGGTGTCTCGGTGGATAAAGTGAATCCGGTACCGGTGGGTAGCACGGTATAGTCGGCATCTGGCGCGAACCCGAAATGCCCTGCCCATCCCCATCCCCACGTGTGAATGGCAACCAATAACACATTTTTGCCTTGTTTGAGTGTGACAGGAAAAAATGTTTGGTAGTCATAATGCCATTCTTCATTCTCGTTTACCAACTTCCCGTTGAGCCAGATCTTGTGATCATCATCGCTGCCAGCAAACATCGTTGTCCTCTGTTCTCGTGGTGAATCCAATGTAACAACACCATACGCCAGACGGCGATCCGCACCTTCGTTTATTTCAAAACCAACGGAGGTCCACATTTTCCTGATGTTATCCCCACCTTCGAGATCAATTTTCTGGGATATCCATTTGCTATTTCCAACGGACGCACCTTCCGTTACGCCATGGGTCGCTACGGCAAGTTCTGTGACTTTCCCACCACTCGTTTGTGCCAACAAATCTCTGCCTTCGAGGAAACCGTCGGGTGGAACCATCACCCACAACCACGGACCCGCTATTTTTGGGCCGCCTTGGGGGAATCCAGGATTATTAGCAAACGCTATATTTGTCTCCTCAGGTAACTTTTCTAAAGGCGAAAAGTCGGTGATGGCGTTGTTCTGCAGATTCAGCCGTTCCAAGTTGTGCAACCCCGCAAGCGGTGAGACATCGGAGATGATGTTGTTATTGAGGTTCAGATGCGTCAATGCTCTTAGGGATTTCAACGGTGATACATCCGAGATCAAGTTATCCACTAATGTTAACGATGCCAGTTGCGTTAACGCCGCCAGCCCGGAAATGTCTGAGATTCCGCAATTATTGATTTCCAACCGTCTCAAACTTTTCAATCCCTTAAAAGACGAAAGGCTCGATAGCGACCTATTATTGCTAATTTCTAACCATCTCAATCGTGGCACGTCTGCCAAAGGCGAGAAGTCGGTGATAGGCGTGTTCCATGCGCGTATCCCTTCCAAACTCAGCAATCCCGAAAGCGGTGAGACATCCGATACCGGATTTCCCTCAATGCCGATCCCACTCAATTTTATGAGTCCCTTCAGGGGTGATAAATCCGTGATGGCGTTCTCCTCAAGACCGAGCCAATCGACGTTGATTAAGCCCGCGAGGGGGGATACGTCGGTTATTCTGTTCCCTCGGAGCTTGATGTTATTGAGTCGGGTTAATCCCGCCAACGGGGTGAGATCGGCAATCTCGTTGTGGCGTAATTCTATCCGTTCCAAACGCGTCGCATGCTCAAGACCTCGCAGATCGCGGATGCCTTTCTCATCAGCGACAAGCGTCGTCAACCTCTCGGCGATGTCCTCCGTCGTAAGCGAGGCAGCGGCTTTTCCCAGCCTTTCTGCAATCGCAGCGCGCAGGTTCTCATCAGGAATTAGATGACCAAAATCAGTGATTTGTGTCTGCGTCTGCGTTTGATCTATCACTACCGGTGCCACACACTCATCACCATATACACACGCAACCAACTCCGAGAAGTTAGACTCCCACACATCCCGCTTCACGTTCCCACCACTCAGCAACCCCGCTAACCCTAAGTTCTGTAAACTCGGCTCCGACCGAACCTTTGCAAGGAACGACTCCATCTCCATCCCGATAGCCGTCGCAGCGTGTGCCGCATCCAGGGGTCCTTGAAACGCCTCGTGGAAAAGATGCACCGGCTCAATACCCCCAGAAACACCACCCGTCTTTTCCACTGCTTCCTCGTAACGCGCACTATCCTGAACCACAAGGTCATCCATCACAGTTTTTTCCACATACAGGCGTAACGCTTGCTCTTTGTCGTAAGACGGACGCGCCGTTTGCAAAATCGCCGCCCGCACACCATCTTCAAACGTCTTCATCCCCTCCGTGTGGCAACCGATACACGACAGACCGTTACGCACGGCAGGATCGTTCGCCGCTGGATTCGACACGATCGCCGTCGGCGCAACATCTATCCGATTCCCTTGGCCATCCGCAATATAATACGCCTGCAAACCGTTCGGTAAGTTGAAGATCACCTCACCCCCATCGCGCTCGAAAGATAACGGGTGCGTGAAGATATTCTGTGCCTCCGCACTCCCCGCAAAATCGTGGCTCTTCCAATACGCGCCATACCGAAACGTGTGCCGTTCCACAACGCGATTGTGATTCGAGACACCCGAATCGTTCGTCCCCGCACGCCAGACGCTGATACCCGGGGCACGCTGCAGATTCCGAGCCACATCTATACCGAGATCCCGCTCCAACTCTCGCTCCGTCTCCGGCAATCCCAGAATGTCGTGATACAACGGCGGTAACGACGCTGTCGCCAGAAACCAATCCGCTTGCACAAACGGCACTTCAGACACCGTTCCTTGCTGAAGTCCCACGAGTTTTCGCTGCAGATCCGCGTGGATCGTCGTATCGAAGTCAATCCGATACGGATAGGCATCCTCAATCTGTGTCCATGCCGCTCGGAGATCCCATTCATAATCGCGGAGATCAATGTAGAAGATCGTCCGTTGGGGGTCAATCGGTTCCGGATTGATAATTGTGAACCCCCAAGAGAGGCTGTTGACTAACTTCGAGAGCGCCACCTCAGCCGCACGCAGCGTCTCGGGCCCCTCACCGGCGTTATAGAGATGCGTGGTCGTGAAATACCGGGCGTAAGGTCGGTTAAAAGCATCCAGGTCGCTAAAGTGTTCTTGAATAGCCGTCAGCATAGCATCGGTCGTGATGAAGGAGGCATCGTGCTGGATATCCCAACTCGGTGCGCCTGCGAGAATCCAGTTCCCGATGGTCAGGATCGCCTCTGGAGAAAGCCGCGGTTGATTCAGGGGCATCCGTCTTGCGTCATCTTCTTCAAGAAGCCGTGTATAGAGTTCAGATACGATGGGCGCGCCTGGGACAACGGCACCTGACTGAATCAGTCCTGCTGCGGAGTCGATAACGAGGGCTTCTTTAAAAGGGCCATGCTCACCGTGGCACCCGAGACAACTCTGTTGAAAAATCGCATACGCTTGTTGCGCGGTGTTTTGTTGGGCACCCGCTGAAGAACCGAGGACGATAGATGTTAAAAGAACAAAGACAAAGTATCTGATAGGTTTCATGGTTAACTTCCTTTATTTTCGGATAAGCATTTTACCTGTTCCTGTGAAATCGCCTGCGGTGAGCGTATAGAAATAGACACCGCTGGCAACAGGTTCACCCACTTCATTTCTGCCGTCCCAATACGCAGCACGGCTTTTGTCTTCATACATGCCTGCAGGCTGGTGTCCGACTATCAGCTTTCGCACCAATTTCCCATCGGTGGAATAGATAGAAATACTAACATCTGTAGACGCTGCCAACTGATACGGTATCCACGTCTCCGGGTTGAATGGATTGGGGTAATTTGCGAGCACCATCGTCCGTTCGGGTCGCAATGACGCTAAGAGTCGTTGGAGGTTGGCTATCCCTTCCCGGAAGGCACGCGATCCGTCATTTTCAACTGCAGCAAGAGCGATCCACGTTTCTATCATCGCCGGGGAGACAGCGTTACCCATGGCAACGGCAGAAGGTGCAGCAGCACCTGTCGCGGCATTCATACTTTCTGCAAGCCGCGTGAGATCGAGGATATTCACCTCACCATCGTTATTGATGTCGGTTCGCGAGTTCTGAACGCCTGTTTTTCCAAAGTCCTGTGCCACGAGAATTAGATCCAGAATACTCACCCGTCCATCTTTGTTGACATCCGATGGCGGCAGGTCTACGACAATGCGCTTATCCGTCGGGTTCACGGTATAGGCAGTTCCTGCTTCAAAACCAAAAAAGCCACTAAACTCCCCGTGTCCATTGTTGTCAATCGCGACTAACAACACATTTGTCCCGCGTTTGAGGGTAACAGGGAACGCGTCTTGATAATCGTTTGCGCCCCGATCCACGAGTGCCTCATGAACCAACTCACCATTCAGCCAGACTTTGACAGCATCATCGCTGCCGACGAGCATTGTTGTCTCCTGTTCCCGCGGGGATTGCAAGGAGACTGCCCCGTAGACGATATGATCATATATCTCCCAGCCGGTTCCCCAGCCGAGGGCATCCGTCATTTCGTTGATGTTATTATGACTCGTCGCCGAGAGCGTATGCGCCCTCCACTTGCTGTTTCCGACAGATTTTCCCTCTTTTGCGCCAACAGTCGCCACGCTTTGCTCCGTGATGGCACCCCCACTCACTTCTGCCAGAAAATCTCGACTGCCCAGCCAAGTGCCCGGGAGAATCACCCATAACCACGGACCCGTTATTTTCGGTCCCGCGGCGGGTGTGCCGTTGTAGTTATTCACAGACGTGCCTTGCGGGATTCCCGGATTGTTGCGTTTAGAGATAATCGTCTGCTCAGATAATTCTGATAGCGCGGAGAAATCCGAAATTGAGTTGTGCTCAAGATACAATCTACGCAAGTTGGTAAGTCCCGACAGCGAAGAGACATCTGTGATCTGGTTATCTTTGAGATTCAGAGATGTCAAGCCTGTCAAACTCGCTAACGGTGAGATGTCCGTTATCTCGTTGCCGGCGAGATACAACTCTCGCAAGTTCGTAAAATCCGCCAAATCCGAAAGATCGGAGAGTTCACCGCCACAAATATCTAACGATGTCAGTTTCGGCAATTCCGCCAAGGCAGAAACGTTGAGTATCGGCGTGCCCCAAGATTGGTATCCGGTCAAACTGATTAACCCCGACAGCGGCGATAGGTCGGCTGACGGATTTTCACCCATCCATATCCTTTTGAGTTTTATCAGCCCTGAAAGAGCGGAGTAGTCGGTTATCACGTTACCGCCGATGTCTAAACCATGCAAGCTGACTAACCCTTTAACAGGAGAGAGATCAGCGATCAAGTTATACGGAACAATGAGCCACGTCAAGTGGATTAATTCTGCAACCGGTGACAAATCGGTTATCAGATTATGCCGGAATTCTACGACACTCAGGGCAGTCAATCCCGAGAGTGGCGACAGGTCGGCTACCAAATTGTTATTGCATCGTATCTCGCGCAGTCGCGTCGCAAACTCAAGTCCTTTCAAATTACGGATACCTACGTCGTGTGCCTCAAGATGCGTTAACGTCGCCATGTCCGCTTGCGTAATTGTGTCACGCGGGGCTTTACCGAGTGCCTCTGCAATTGCAGCACGCAGGTTCGCATCGGGGATATTCACAGTTTGTGCCGAAGCGTTGTAAGGGCTGAGTAACCCAGCCCCTACTATAGCAAATATCACACAAGATACAGTGAAGATAATTCGATTTTTCACAAGAAAATCTCCTTTTTAAAAAGTTCATCGGGATGCACGAAACTCCCGAAATCCATAAAACCCGTTGTGCTACGGAAGCACAGACTGACGGTCTATGCTACGGAAGAGGGTATATCAGTGGCAACCTTTGCCCATTTTTTAAAATGGTCCAAACTTTAGTACCAACTTAGTGCGGGCTGGAAAACTCAGCCCCTACTGTGCAACCAACAACCTGCGAAGGTTTCCTATCCCCCATCTATAAGATATCCCGAATACACCCGCAAAGAGGATTACCAACCCAATAAACACAATGAGACTTTCCGTATACCACGCTATCACCGGCGCGAGGACAAGTGCCACGTCAATAATGAGCGTCACCGTAAACGTTAAAGCTCGCAAGATCGGCTTCGGCTGATGTGTTAATTCCGCCATCCACGGCAATGTCCCAATCGCTGTATTCAAGGCACACGCTGTCGGGAGTGTTAAGATAGGCGTTAGCATCACCGGTATCCAAACGTCTCTTGGAATTCGGAGCAGACACACAGCAAATAGAGACCAGAATTCAGCATAAACCAACGCACAGAGAAGTGCAGTCAAGAATTTACTCGTGAACACTAACTTCGGCGTAACAGGGGAGGCTTTCAGCATCCACCATGTTTTCGCTTCATCTCGAAGACCGTTGCAACTGATACCGAAGGTAATAAGCATGCTATAAAGAACTATCTGCACAGTAAGAACCAGCCCAGCGTTCGTATCCGCACTACCTTCATGCACGAGTAAGATAGCGATGTGAACTACCAGAAACAGTGTGAGCATCACAATAGCAATTAGCCGTCCACTGTGCCTTACAAAAATGAGAAAGTCCTTTAGCATCATAGACCGTATTTTGCCACGCCCGAGCGTCCGCCGCATGCGTTCCAGATGTGATGCTTTAGACTGGCGCAAGCCTATAGAGGCTTGCGGGACAATGGTGCTCCGCACGGGTTTACGTTTGGCTTTCAACTGCCGAATATTCTCCCAACCGCGCTGATAAATCAGTTGCGCGACGAGCGTTGCCACTCCGGCAGCGGCGAGACTTCCGCCGAAACCTCCCAGTGCCCATCTCAACCGGACACCTATTGTGGATTCAGTCACCCAACTCAACAGAAGTTTCCCAATCCACTCGTGTGGATACCACGAGGCAGCCGTATCTGCTGTTCTCTCGGAAGCCCAATTGAGCAATAATTGCTTTATATGGATCGGTTCAAACTCGAAAAACAGTGTCAACGATAACAGAAAACCCACCGTTACGCCGATTGCAGTACCGAGGACCTTGAGCGTTGCCAGGAGCCACCCAGATGAAAAGAAACGCGCGATCAACATCACACTGATGGTAACATAACTCGCGATCATTACCAGAAGACACAAGCACACTGGAAATAGTACCACGTAAAAATGCCACGGCAACCCAAATATCAGACCGAACGCTACCCATGGAGGCCCCAAAAAACAGAAGATACTCAGAAAGCGCGTGATAGTGAGATGAATGAACTTATATCCGAAAATTGCGACCGGCTGAATCGGTGCAGCGTGTAACAACGCGGTGTCCGGAGCCTCGTATAGACTTTTTAGCGAACTCTCCATCAATTCCTTGGCAACGACGATAATCCCGAAGAGCATGAACCCATTAATTACACCCAACAGAAGCGTCGGTTCTGCCTCAGTGAGCCGTAAATGCGTGAAAAGGGAGTTACCCAACACTGATAGTGCAACGATGAATACGAGGTAGCCGATACCCTTTAAAGCGGCTTTTCGCCACGCCTCTCCACCACGCCTAAGACCATTCAACCACCCTTGCAAATCCGCTCTTAGCAGAATTGTCACATTTTTTAACATTTTTTAATTATGGCCAAATGCTCATCGTTCCACGGTGGTTTTGGGTTAATTCTGACGGGAATAGAACATGTACGACTCTTAAGAGCCTCTCGTCCGAGTTTCCGAGAGTTCTCACTGCGAAGCAGGCTGACAGCCACTCTTCAGACATCTGCCGTAAGATCGAGAAAAATATCCTCAAGTGTCTCCGTCGGTTCCTGACTGACATCGACGGGTCGTCCGTGGTATTCCTGCTTCTTCTGCTGCAGTTCCGCAAGAGTTCCCACAGCAATAAGTTGACCCTTACTGATAATACCGACTCGATCGCAAATACGTTCGGCAATTTCAAGAATGTGTGTCGTCATGAATACAGTAGAGCCCAGCTCACAGCGTTCGCGCAAGATCTCCCTGACAGTGCGCGCGCTCCTCGGATCCAGACCACTGGTCGGTTCATCAAGGAAAAGAATTCGCGGGTGATGTACGAGAACCGAGATGAGTAGAATTTTCTTCTGCATACCGTAAGAATACCCTTTAATTTGATCATCGGCAGCATCGGTAAGTTCAAGCTGCTCAAGCAGAAGATCCATCTCATTTTCGGCTTGCCCCGGTGGCACTTCATATAAATCCGCTATCATACGGACAAACTGTTTACCGCTCAATGCTTCATAAAGTTGAGGCGTATCCGGCATCAGTCCGAGAATCGCTTTCGCCTGTAAACTCTGCTTCTGAATGTCATACCCGCCAAGCGTTGCAGTGCCAGATGTCGGACGGAGTAAGCCCGTCAGCATATTGATTGTCGTCGTCTTCCCTGCCCCATTAGGCCCGAGGAATCCAAATATCTCACCTGCCTCCACCTCGAGTGTCAATGCATCTACAGCACACAATTTACCGAAATATTTCGCCAAACTTAAAGTTTTAATCATTTTTTAAGAAACCGTGCTGCTCTGCGAAAACGCCCAGACCTAACCGATGACAGCTCCGATAGGAGCAATCACAGCGACACCTATAGTTAAAAGATTATTTGCGATTACTACCTAAGACATCACTTTTAAGTTCTGCAAGCGTCTGGTCAAGGTTGGAACCATCTGCATTTTTTTTCACATCAGCGGCATCGCGGCGATTTCGGTCTTCCCAAATTTCTGCTTTTTCTTCCGCCGTTTTCAATTTTTGTTCAGACTGTGCCAAAGCAGTGGAGATCGCATTTTCCGCTGCTACGATTAATTTATAGAGTTCCGCGCGCGTCTCCGCTTGCTTTTGACGGTGGGATAGGGTTTCAGCGTGACCCGTTGCGCTTTGGAATTGCTGATAAAATTCGTGAAGTGCTGTTTTGAGGGACGTTACGACCGCTTTCTGAGCAGCAATTTGGCGTTTATAACCGTCTGCGACATCCAGATAGTGTCGATTGCGTTGCCGTGCTTCGCTTGCACGTGCTATGTCTCGATTCTGTAAAGCAGCGTCAGCCTTTTCACCCCACATGTTCGCTGTATCGACAGCCTCCTGATAGGCGCGTTTGAGCCCCTGCTCCTCTGCGATCGCTGTCGCCACCAGATCTTTTGCCTCATCAAGATGCTCTTTCATGTCAACGATGGCTTTATCAAGCAGTGATTCGGCACCGTCCACCGCTTCCAGAAATTGGTTTATATTTTCTCGAATCTGTTCTGAAATTTTCTTAAGTGTTTTCATTATCCATGCCTCCATCGTTCATTATATCCAGTTTGCCGACGAAAATCAAGCGGAAACTTCTATCTTCAGGAAAATCCAACCTTCCTCTGCGCTTACCACCACAATGTAGTGGTCACTCTTATTAGAAACATCGGTCTTTAAAAAGATAGTCAAAGAAACAATTTCTGGCTTTCGGCACGGAATGAGAAAATCAGATACCGCTATTTTACCTAATGCAGGCACAATGCTGCATAATCAGCATTGATGAGTTCGACCCCATAAAATGCCAACCTGTCCATAATAATTTTGATTCCCGGTATATTGTTGTCAATTAAAATTGAGGAACGGTTGTGCAGTGCTGCAGACTCACCAAGTGTGCCGCTGCCAGCAAAAAAATCTAAAAGTGTATCACCCGGTGATGAATGTACTTTAACAATACGATTGAGAACTCCGAGCGGCTTTTGTGTCGGATAGCCGGTCTTTTCACCCCCATTGGTGGCAACAATAGTGTGCCACCAAACATCGGTTGGTGTTTTACCTCGTGCCGCCTTCGCTTTTCCTACTAACCCGGGTGCCATATACGGAATCCTATCCATTTCATCGAAATTGAAGGTGTAGTGCTCAGGCGTTTTGGCATACCACAAGATGTTATCGTGTTTCGCGGGCCACCTCGACTTGGAACGTCCACCATAATCGTAAGCCCAGATAATCTCGTTGACAAAAGATTCGCGTCCGAAAATCTCATCAAGCATTACTTTACAATAATGCACCTCGCGATAATCAATATGAAGGAAGAAACTGCCGTGCGGATGCAGCACACGATACGCCTCTTCAAAACGAGGTCTCAAAAACTGCAAATACGCATCCGAACTCTCAAACTTATCGGTGTAATGTGTGGTTTCGCCTTTGCGGGTCCGGTATGTCCTCCCTTGGAAGCCAACCCGATCACCGTCAGCATCCTGTTTGACTTGAATTTCCGTACGCTGTTGGAGTTTCCCCGTGTTAAACGGCGGATCAATATAAATCAGGTTGACGCTTTCATCAGGAAGAGACTCCTGAAGAATTTCAAGATTATCGCCATAATAAAGTTGATGCTTAGACATTGATCTCCTGTTCTGTATACAGTAGGGTGTGAGCGATCTTCCTCCCGCTAAATGTAAAAAGAGAATCAACTCCAGTTCTCAACACCGCTTGCGATCTCTCTTCCGTTTTTCCCCAGCAAAATTATACCAGCGTTATGGCAATTTATCAAGTTTCTATACACAATGTTTGTGCTCATGAGATTTTTCTTGACTCTACAAAATTTTTCGTGTAGAATTTTAAGAGCGGTAAGGAGGCGGGTTTTCCTCCGCTGAATAAATTCATCGGCATGGTGGGTAGGATAAGCAACGATATGTTGCAGCACATCTGTAATTGGCTGAGTGCCGTGTCAACTAAAGACGTAGATGCGGTCATTAGAAGCTACATCCGATTTGCGTTCGGGCCGTTTCTAAATAGTTGTCAGCTATCAGTGGTTAGTCAAAAGACTCTTGTAAACTGATAACTCCTGTTTCAAATATTCCAGGGAGATGTGATTTGTTGTTCAGACCCTTCTTTAACTGAAAACTGCTCTCACTGCGAGGCATGATAACTACTAAAAGAGGTCGGTTATGGCAATTTTACTCGGATTAGATGTTGGTGACACGCGTGTTGGTGTGGCGCTCAGCGACGCGCTCGGTGTTGCGGCACATCCACTGTGTACACTAACCCGAAAAAATCGGAAGGTTGATTTAATTGCTATCTCGGATCTCGTTTCCATCCACAAGGTGGAACGCGTCGTCATCGGCTTGCCTATCTCTCTCGATGGCTCTATCGGCGCACAAGCGAAGAAAGTTCAGAAGTTTGCACAACGCTTGGAGCACGTAATTGATATTCCGATCGAATTTCAGGATGAACGTTTTACAACCGCTGAAGCAGAAGATATTTTGCGTGAGCTTAACAAAGATACAAATGCACAGAAAGAACTTATTGACGAGGTGGCGGCGGTCATTATTCTCAACGACTATTTGAACAACAATCGGGAGATTAATCCTGCAGCACCCACAGAGCATTCCTGATTTTTGTATCAAGATATGCTAAAGGGTCGTGGGGTTCCCGCTAATAACTATCATGAAAATACATGGGGTCTGCACAAACAGAACCGGGAGTAGAAGGTAAATCTGTCCAATCACCAGATCGTCAAGATACCTCTCTCTCGCAAACACTAAAAATTAAGATAGGCATACTGACGCTCTGCTGTCTTGGTGCTCTCTGCCTCATTGTCTTGTTGATTGGGGTATCCCTGACGCTACCACCCACATCGTCAGAAGAGGTTGTTAATTTCGACGTGCCAGCAGGGAGCAGTTCACGCGTAATAGCAAAGCGATTGGTTGAACAAAAGTTAATACGTAGCAAACATGCCTTTCGTTTAGTTGTCCGATATAGAGGGATTGGTAGACACCTACAAGCTGGAACCTATGTGTTACGGCGGAACATGGCGTTGTGGAATCTACTCGATGAATTTGAAAAAGGACAGGTTACGCTGGTTAGCTGGACAGTACCAGAGGGTTTGACGACATCCGCCATCGCTGAACTTTGGGAAATGAGCGGTTTCGGCACAGCCGAGGTATTTCGGAAAGCCTCCGAATCCGCGCGTTTGTTGAAGCAGTATGGACTTACAGACACAACTGTGGAGGGCTACCTTTTTCCAAATACGTACAAATTCGCAAAAGGCACAACAACTGAGAAGGTTGTTGAAATGATGCTTGATGAATTTAAACAGCAATGGACGGAAAAATTTGACGAGGAGGCACAAAATTTAGGGCGTACCCGTCACGAAATCGTAACGCTTGCTTCTGTCATTGAAAAGGAAGCACAATCTCGACTGGAACGTCCCCGTATTTCAAGTGTCTTCCATAACCGGCTTACACGAAAATGGAAACTTCAGGCAGATCCAACGGTGTGCTATGCCTTAGGGAACCCGGAAAGATCCTTAACGAAAGCCGATCTGCAGGTTGATTCGCCTTATAACACGTATAAATACAAGGGTTTACCACCTGGTCCCATTGCGAATCCGGGTATTGATTCAATTATAGCTGCACTGCGGCCCGAAAAAACAGCCTATCTCTACTTCGTGGCGATAGGCGAGGGAAAGCACCACTTTTCAAAGACGCTTTCAGAACACAATAGAATGATACAAAAAATGCGGCGTGCCTCTAAATAGTCGTCGGTTATCAGTTATCAGTTACAGAGCGGATATGTAACAATCACCGGTTCTTGGAATACTCCAAGACACAGGTAGATTGTTATAGAAAACCTCTTAACTCTCACTGCGAGGCAAACCGACGACTGATAACTACTAAACAGAAAGTGACAAAAGCGAATGGCAAAAGCTGATTCACAGCAAACAATTCAAAACGAAATAACAATGACAGGAAAAGGGTTAATGTTAGGGGAACCTGTGACATTAACCTTGAAACCAGCACCCGCAGATTCCGGCATCGTCTTCCGACGAGTGGATATGGCTGGTGCGCCAGAAGTGAAGGTATGTCAGGAAAATTGGGCAGATATTCTGCCACGATGTACCAGTTTACGCAACGGTGATACAACGGTCAGCAGCGTCGAACACATCCTCTCAGCACTCGGCGGTCTCGGCGTTGACAACGCGACGGTGGAGCTTGACGCATCGGAACCGCCTGGGCTTGAGGGGAGCGCGGCACCATATGTCAAGAATATCCAAGCAGTAGGACTTGTCTCACAAGATGCCCCACGGAAGTTTATTGAGGTCACGGAACCGTTCGCGCTTTCTGCAGGGGATAAGCAGCTCGTGTTGCTACCTGCCGACGCGTTAGAGGTGACATTTGTTTACGCGCACCCGCAAACGAAACCACAAACAGCGACATTCAAAATAACCCCAGAATCATACGCTTCCGACATCGCGCCAGCGCGGAGTTTCTGTTTCAAAGATGAAATTGAAGCACTACAAGCACTCGGTATTGGGAAAGGGGCAAGCTACGATAATGTCGTTGTTATCAATGCCACAGGTGAATCCAGTACATCACTGCGGTTTGAAGACGAGTTTGTCCGACATAAAATCCTTGATTTGATTGGCGATCTCTATTTAGCCGGACACTTGCCGAAGGCACATGTTCTCGCGATGCGGACTGGACATATGTTCCATGCAGAATTTGTGCGAGCCCTTGATGAGGCGGGCCACCTTCAACAGGCGCCTGTTCAAAAACCAATTGAGGTAATGGATATCTATGAAGTGCTGCCGCACCGACATCCGATGTGCATGGTCGATAGAGTTATTGAATACGAAAGCAAAAAGCGCGCCGTAGGTATCAAGAACGTGACTTATAACGAACCAATCTTTGAGGGGCATTTCCCGACGCGCCCTGTGATGCCGGGTGTGTTACAAATCGAAGCACTCGCACAACTCGCTGCATGGCTTGTGCTTCGAGACATCGGTAAGGAAGGTGAACTTGGCTATTTCCGCTCGATCAACAGGGCAACATTCCGACGCGCTGTCATTCCCGGGGACCAACTCCGATTGGAAATAGAAGTCGCACAACTACGGAGCAGAATTGCACGCATCGAAGGACGCGTTTACGTAGGAGACGAACTCGCTACAGAAGCGGAATTGTCAATCGTATTGGCATCTGTTTGAATCGCGGTCCTTTTAACGTTAACTGGCAGGCTTTTTTGTATAAGATGGCAAGATTCAGGAGGGACATCTGTGTTAGAAACCAACATTCACCCTACGGCTATTATCTCTCCAAAAGCAACATTGGACGAGGGGGTTAAGATTGGCCCCTACAGTCTTGTCGGTGAAGATGTACATATAGGGCGCGGTACCGTGATCGGTCCCCATGTTCAGATTGAAAAATGGACAACTATCGGCGAAGAATGCAAAATTTACTTCGGTGCTACCATCGGTAACGAATCCAAAGACCTAAAGTACGGGGGTTGGCGGAGCTACGTGAAAATCGGGAATCGCAATATACTACGCGAATACGTCTCCATCTCCAGGTCATCTTTTGAAGAGGAAGCAACTATCGTTGGGGACAATAATCTGCTGATGAATTGGGTTAACCTTGCACACGACACCATCGTCGGCAATAGAATAATCATGGCAAACTTTGTCTCGCTTGCAGGACATGTCGTGATTGAAGACGATGTTCGACTGGGAGCGCATGCGGCACTGCACCAATACGTGCGCGTAGGCAAGATGGCAATGGCAGGAGGTTTCTCAAAGATTGTGCAGGATATCCCACCCTTTGCCCTCTCCGCCGGACAACCGGCGCGTGTTCGGACCCTCAACCGCATCGGCATCCGAACATCACGGATTAACCCTTTGTCCCAGCTCACACCTGAAGCACTCGCGGCGTTAAAGAAGGCGTTCCGTATTTTGTTTCGCTCGGGGGTCCCCCTCAAGCACGCCGTCGCCAGAGTCAGAGAAACACTTGAACCAACCCCGGAAGTTGAATATTTACTCAAATTTATAGAAACTTCCAAACGCGGCATAGGGTTTAGTCAACCGAACCGTACTCCGAGTGGTTAGCCTGCAGAATCCTTAGGCAACGGCTCATTATTCATTTTTTAATTTATTGCCTCTGGGCACCATTCCAAATGTAAAGCAAAGACAAATTATGCCATTTAAGGCATAATTTCATTTCATGGCGGTTTTCGGTGAAGTCCAACCGCAATTCGGAAATTCCGATGAAGCTCTCCAGCGGAGGGTTTCCATGTCTATAGGGAAACTATACGGGGAGCGAAAGTGGTGGAAAAATTGGGTATTATTGCAGGCGCAGGTGAGTTGCCAGCGCTATTAGCACGTGCCGCTGTTACCCATGAACGACAACCCGTTATTATCCAAATTACCAAGTCCGACGCACAACGCTTTGCCGGAATCGCATGCGAACTTCATACTTATGGGGTGGGCCAGATTCAAAAGATCACCCGAACACTTCTCAATTCAGGCGTGAAAGAGGTTGTGATCATCGGGAAAGTCGAAAAAAATATCCTCCTTCGCCCCTTTCAAATTGACACGACAACCATTAAAATCCTCGTACAGAACCGACGCGAAAAACCTTCCGTAATCGTCAACGCAGCACTTAACTACCTTGAATCCGCTGGACTTACCATCCTCACTCAAGATCAGTACCTCCAGCACCTTCTTCCACAACCCAGTGTCTTAACAACTCGACAACCCACCGCGAGTCAATGGACAGATATTGAACTCGGTATCAGTATCGCCCGCCAGATAGCAAACATGGATATCGGGCAAACGGTTGTCGTTAAGAATCAGATTGTCCTTGCTATGGAAGCCATTGAAGGGACAGATGCAACTATTCAGAGGGGTGGAAACTTGGGAAAGCAGGGAGTCGTTGTTGCGAAAGCAGCCGCCGAGAACCACGACTTTCGTATTGATGTGCCGACGGTGGGAATGCAAACGCTTGAGGTGTTGCACGAAGTTAAAGCAGGTGTGTTAGCAGTGGAGGCGCGGCGAACTTTTGTGATGGATGCCGATGTGCTCGTTCAGCAAGCAGACCGGTGGAAGATCGCAATTATTGCTGTGGAATAATTAAAAACAGCCATCAGCCGTCAGCCGTCAGCCGTCAGTCATGTGTCTTGTGGCAATATCGTTAACGCCCTTGCGACAAGGTGTATGACTGATAGCCGACTGCTGATAGCCGATAGCCATTCCAAAGACGCTGTTTATACCCCGTCTATTGCGGTTGTTATCTGCTCCGTCGTCGGAAACTGTCCGGTTTCTAACTTTGAATAGAGCAGTGTTCCGTTCAAGGAGACTTCAAAAGCCCCACCACTACCGCGGATTAGATCGACTGTTTTAACCGCCGTACCATATTTCTCTTTCAAGGCATCTGCCAAACTGGCTGCCCGTGGTTGGTAGTTTCAGGCGGTGCAGTATTCAATTCTCACTTCCATGGATATTGTCCCTGTTCCTTTGAACCTGAGCATTTCTATAAAAATCTATAGAAATCTCGGTCTGCAATCACCAAAATGATTGGTTGAACCTACAAAGTTAGTGTCGAAACACTAACGCTTCTTTTACCTCCGAGTGTCCTCACAGTGTCTAGGTTCGTCTCACTCGCGTATGAACCCACCGCAGTGGTTTCCCCGACTTGGTTGTTGTCGGGTGTGTTTGGTTTTTACACAACACTACTACATAGAATTTTACAACAAATATTGGGAAATTGCAAGTTTTTTCGTCCCCGTTACAAATTAGCGAAGATTGGCATGGATTTTGCTACATTTAGCGTAAACACTCGCTCCGTTTGCAGAAACGAAGTCGTAAAGTATACACCACCACTGTGCTGAGCGTAACTCACCGATACGAAGTCAGTAAATAGGTGTTTAAATTATGAACAGGTCTATCCAATTTCTGAACAAGTCTGTATCTTTATCTATCTGCGTTCACTTGATAGCCGTTGCGATTGCAGCTCTATCCATCGTCGGGGCAGTAGATAAACATGGCGATGCGATTGTTGCTGAATTTGTCTCGTTCCCAGAGACAAAACCTATGCTCGAGCCACGTCGCCTCAAAGTGCCAGCATTAACACAGCCAGATTTCATTCGCTCACAGCCACAGCGTATTCGGACGATTTCAGAAGTCGCCCACACACCACAAAACCAGACACAACTCGTCATTGATGCGCTCTCGGTTTCGACTGTTCATCAGACAACCCCGACAGAAATTGGAATAGACGGCGTGAAACCACTTCAGCGTAGCTTACCTCTTCGGGCACCAGGTCGTGGTTCACAGCCGATACGTCTGACCCGCAAACGGATACCACGTCCAGAGTGGACATTGACACCAACTGTTATTGCGAGTGCTGAAGCCTCCGAACTTCCATCAGTTTCGGCACCTCAGGACGAACCAACACAAGATGCCCGGTTCTTCCGCAAAGTCGATCCGATATACCCCGAATCTGCTCGCCTTTCTCACAAAGAGGGACTCGTTGTGCTTGAAGCAACAATCGGTACAGATGGTATGGCGAGAAACATCAAAGTTGTCAAGGTGATTGAGATAAGTGGGTTAGGGTGTGAAGAAGCGGCAATTACGGCACTTAAAGCGTCCCGATTCGTGCCAGCGAAACGGGGTAAAGCAGTTGTTAGTCAGCGTCTCCGTATCCCTTACCGTTTTCAGTTTAAAAGTTAGATGTCCGAGCGGCGATCTCCTATCTAATACCACAAGTTCTACTTCCGCCTCCCCTTGTGTCAAGACAAAAAACTTGCCCTATCAACACATCTCACCTATAATCTTCACTACTGAACGCAAGGAAATTAAGACAAATTGATACGTCGTAGCGATTCAGAGATTATTTTTACTATTTCCAAGGAGATAGAATATGGATATTCGACTTAACGATAAGGTGGCTGTGATTACTGGCGCATCTACAGGTATTGGTGCAGCAACCGCGATTGAATATGCTAAAGCAGGAGCGAAAGTCGTCTTCGGCGACATCAATGAAGAAGACGCTCAAAACACACTCAATACAATTGTTGAGACAGGTGGGATTGCCAAGTTTCAACGTACTGATGTCACTGTCGAAACCGAAGTATCGGATTTGATGGGAACTGCTGATACGGAATACGGTGGGATTGACATCTTGGTAACTTCCGCAGGTGTTCTGCGTGGACCGAGTGTCCGCATCGATGATTTTGAAGCCGCAACTTTTGATTCAGTTATCGATGTGAACCTCAAAGGCACTTTTTTCGCTCTCAAACATGCTGTCCCAATAATGAAAAGAGGTGGCGGTGTTATCCTGTGTATCGCTTCCGGAGCAGGCGTTCGCGGCGGAAGTTCCTCGATTGCTTACGCTTCCAGCAAGGGTGGCGTCAATGGGCTTGTAATGACGGTAGAAAATCAGGTTGCGTCAATGAATATCCGTATGCATACTATCTGCCCTGGCGGACTTGCAACCCCACTCAAACTCGGACAGATCGCAGAATCGGCGAAGCGGGATGGACAAGATCCAGACGTAGCGGTTGCTAATGCTCGGAATTCACTCGGTGATCCAGCAGGTGTCGCACGGATACTCACGTTCCTTGCATCTGATGCAGGTTCTTACACTCGCGGTCAGATTTTCACAAGATAATTTTTTAACGATTGGGTTTTCGCCCCGATTTTTCCGTTTTGATCATCAACTCGCGCCTTTAAAAATGTAGAAGACGAGTTGAGGGTCAAAAAATCGGATCTTCAATAAATTTGAACGACATCAGTAGAAGTTAGGGGACTTTAAGAATTTCCACCCAGCGGTCCTAAGACGAAAAGATATAGTCAAAGCTCAACCACAAACTTTTTGAATAACGGTAGAAGAGAACGGGAAAGATAGCGGAAAACAGTGCCCACACACTTAAATTAACGTAGAAAGGAATAGAAATAAACTTCTCAAATAGGAAATAGCTTGGAAAAGCGATGAGAACTGTCGCGCCGTAATTGAGGTACATCGCACCGATAAAGTAACCGGATTCTCGTTCAAACTTCAAATCACACACTGCGCAGTGGGTAAACATCTTGAAATAGGTTTGAAACAGCGCGCCTTCACCACACTTTGGGCATTTCAGTTGAAAACTACATCGCAGAATTCTACCGAGGCCTTCAAACGTTATTTTCATTTTTTAAATGTTCCTTGCGGTTAAATGGCGGGTAATAGAACTTTGACATGCCTTCTCTAAAGAGTCGCATTCCACTTCGTTCCATGCTTGGGGTTTGGTTTTAAGAAGGATGTACAGGAGGATCGGAAACCTGCTCGGAACTTAGTGGAGAGCAGGACAGAACCCTAATAATTAAAAAAAATGATTGCGTTAATAGGTGTTATTATCCCAAAAGACTTTGAAAGTTCGGAGGAGTATTTTAAAGTCGTTCCAGAAAGATAGATTCTCAATGTACTCCAAGTCAACAGAGATGCCGTCTCGGATTGTGCCTTGTCGGCGCGGACTTAACTGCCAGAGGCCTGTCATCCCGGGACGGACGAGATGGCGTTGATTTTCCCACGGCTCATAATGCTCAGCAAGAAATGGCATTTCTGGACGCGGACCCACCAAACTCATTTCGCCTTTTAGCACATTGAAAAGTTGGGGCAACTCATCTAAACTCGTTTTACGGAGCCATCTGCCGACCGGTGTAATGCGTTTGTCGTCTATTGCACCAGATTTCTCGGAATAGGACGGGGTATCCGCATGGAGACTCCGAAACTTGTGGATAACAAATAGTTCGTTGTTTAACCCAACTCGCTTGTGTGAGAAAAAGACGGCACCGCGTGAGGTGAGCCTAATTAGAATGGCAATCAGCCCCATCAGTGGGGCAAAGATAATGATAAGGAGAAATGCAGCGATAGCATCAAACAAATGTTTGCCACGCGTTGCGTAGAAAGAGGAGAGTCGTTCCACAAGAGTCCCTGTCTTTGGTATAGTTTCATGGCAATGCAAGCCAGTTCCGCTTGCATTTTTTCCTATCTGGTCTATGCTTCTTGATAGGAATGGCATGGTTAAGTCCTCTATCGCAATTTTTAATTTTTCCTTGCGGTTAACTCACAGAAGTTTGGGACTTGACGCGCCTTCCTCAAGAACCGCCCTCCACTACGTTACGGGCTACATGCTTTGGCTCATCCCAGATTTTAGGCGCAGGTTTGCGAGGTTATACTCACTTGCATAGCACTGCTCTGACGAAATTTTCAGGGCACTTACAACCGATAAAAGTTAGTTCTGCTGGAGCTTTTCAAAAACATCAAGATATTGCTGTGCTATGTTTTCCCAATTGAATTGCTTTCGGATCTGTTCCGGTGCGCGCTGCCGGAAATCTTCAACCTGTTCGGGATGTTGTTCCAACATCTGAATTTTTTCCGTGAGCGACGCGACGTTTTTGTCAAAGAGCACCCCATAACGCCCACCTTCCAGCACTTCATCGTTGAAGGGCGTATTGAGTGCAAGAATGCAGTTGGAATACCCTAACGCCTTTAGAATAGAAGGATTAATGCCACCGAACTGGTGTCCATGGACGTAGGCAAAGCAGTTATGGTGAAGTTCTTTAATATGTTCAGAATCGTTAATATGTCCGAGAAACTTGACGTTCTCGTTAGCAATGCTTTTTAACTTCGATAGAAATTCGTTCTCAAGTTTGTTGCCTTTGTAATCAGCTCCCCCAGCTATAGCGAGTTGCTTTTGACTCTTTGAGGCAACGAACGCCTCTAAAATGAGGTCTGCATTGTTATCTGGAACGAGCCGACTGGCAATAAGATAATAATTCCGGGGTTCAAGCCCATAGGTCTCCAAAATTTCTGGATGTTCCGACGGCTCAATGTTCGCACCATAAGCGATATAGGTAGTTTCTGCCCCTAATTCCTCAAGATAGAGCCGCTTCATTTCAGAAGCATCGGTAATAACAATTGGAAACGCAGCCGTCGCCATCTTTGCCGCCCACTTGAAGTAAAGTGCGCCAAGCCCTTTCCATTTTGGGCGGAGCCATTCCATACCATCAACGTTGATAACAGCGGTTTTACCCGCGATACGGAAGAACCATCCGAACGGACCATTGCCGGCGTTCCATGTCAAAATGACATCAGATGCGGTAACCGAAGCGTGTACCGTTGCGAGAAAACTGTGGCTCAAGGTACTGAACATCTTATGCTCTATGCTTGGCAAATAAACGAGCTTGATGCCCTCCCATTCCGCAGGTCTCTCCTTGAAAAGTGCCTTCCGGCAGTAGACGATAACTTCATGACCCGCTTCTACCCAGCGAGGGGCGAGTTCACCCATGATAGTCTCAAGTCCACTGTAGGTAGCGGGGAGCCCGCGTATGCCCAACACCCTAATCCTCATTTTTCTAGTTTTCCTTGCGGTTCGGAGAGGTGAGTCTGTGAATCCATGTTCTATCCCGTATATCCGCTTTCCACTTCGTTTCAAGCTATGCACTTTGGCTAAAAATTGTAGTCCAAACATCGCGATGGACGGACACGACAGAAAAACTTCTTTTTGAGAACACTCTGGCCGACCGCAAGATAAATTAAAAAGATCAAATTGTGCTATTAAAGCACAGTCTGTCTCTGTTTTAGATTGGGTTTTACATATATATTATACTCATTTTAGGCGCGAAAGTCCAATTTGTTTTTACGATCGGCAACCCACAGGCAATGCTTTGTACCCTTTGATGATTGGAATGGTACAAATCTTCAGTTTTTTATTACGGAAACCGGTAGAGGAATTTGGCTTCAATTTCATTTGAATTTTCGCGGACATCTCTACGATTTCCCAAGTTCCGTCTCCAGACGCGTGCCCACTCTGCATACACGGAATAATGTCCAATAACAACCCAGTTAGCACCGATCGAGAGACGATGCTCACTTTCCGTGATGCCAGATAACGGTGTCCAAACATCATCTTTTGGGGCATCAGCGGGATGTTGCTTGTCAATATCACCGGACCCGTGGCGTTCTAATTCGTAACCGAAAGTCGTTTCAAGCCTATCTGTCCACCGGCGACGTAGTTCTACCCATAGATTGTCAGCATCAGAACCGATCTGATGTCCAATAGGTGTGGTAAAGTGTTTGTAGACATTCACAGGGTTTACGTGCGTATATGCGTACTGGTTTATAAAGGCGTATTCGGCATGGAAGTCAGTATCTGCGATGCCAAAAGGGTCTGTTAGATATATACCGGCGAGGATACCAAACTTCGTATCCCAATGCTTAAAATTCGCGGCAGGGTTCCCATCATCAACCATCAGTTCGCCATAAATTTCAAAATCGTCCATAAGGCGAAGCCGCATATCAACACTCATAAGGATGTTGTCCCCACTGCCAGGGACGCGCCCATCTGCTCGTGAAATCGGTTGCTCGTTAATCAGGTAGATATTGACTGGGTTCAGATACCCGGGCTCAAAACGGTTGCCGTAGACAACGACTTCAGAGAGACCCAAGCCGAACCTATCCCAGAAATACCCCTCAACCCTATGTCCTGAAATATACTTATCATTGATCTCCGCTGACATATCCTCCAGTATACCGGTGAACGCTGTGAAGGTAGCGGGTTCATAGGTGGCTTGGAGCTTAATCATGTCCATGGCGAGCGGGTTTTTGGAGACTAACAGGCTGTCATGATAGCCAGGTCCCCACTGAAGTGTATCTTGTCCAAGCTGCAGCTCAAACCACGGCAAGTCAAACTTCAGATAGGCGTTAATGGCAGTTCGATTTTTGAGTCCACCCTCCAATTGCCTAATTTTCGCCTCGTCAGGAAAGAAATCATCAAAAAATTCACCGTAGACGAACCTATGTGCTATATCGGTCGTAAAGGCGAACGTCTCCCCCACCTGTCCATAGAGATGTGGATAGAAGGTGGTAACATGCATGTTTCCTTCGTAGGGGCTGGATGACCCAGTCCCTACCGACAGATTATCGACAAGATGAGCGATAACACGTTGTGAAGCTCTCAAGTCGAAAGAAAAACGATAGTCTTTGCCCGCCATCGTCATTAGGTGCAATCGTCGGTTTCCGGCAGGGCTTTGAGTTTCGGAATCGGGGTTGGAAACCCCTCCTACATTTTCTATAACCTGTTTCGGACCTTGTGTTATAGGGGCACGAACTTCGCGGTATAAAGTCAATAGGGTGTTTAGTCGTTCTTGGTCGATGGCACTCAACGCTATTTCGCCGTTCTTCTGTTTCCGATCCACCTCTAACAGATAAGACACAACCTGTTTACGGGTGAGTGGTAACGAACCGCGCCGTATGCCGGACAAAACCCGCTTATTAAGTAAACGATGAACAAAACGATAGGTTTCACGATTAAAGTCAGACAAGTCCGGATTGAGTGGAACATTGATAAGCGAGGCAGCCCCTGCCGTTGTGGAAATTAAGGCTAACACTGAAATACAGATAATTAGCAGTCTACGTAAAATCATTTTTTTTAATTATGGACCTCCGATCAGCTTTCCATTTCATTCCAAGCCGGTTTTTGGTCGATTCGCGACGGATTTGTGGATTTGCACCGTGTAGGCGAGGTGTTTTTGCTTGGGTGTTTCCCCAGAAAACCTCACCAGTGGCGTGCAGGACCTATCTATTTCAAGATCACCATTTGGCGTGTGGCTTTCATTTGTCCCGCATGGAGCGTATAAAAGTAGACTCCACTTGCCACAGGTTCACCCACAGCATTACGACCATCCCAATACGCCGCACGAGACCGACTCCGATAGGTGCCAGCACCTTGAAAACCCAGCGATAACCGGCAGACACATTCACCCTTCACGTTATAGATGTGGATCTCGACATCCGAACCTTCAGCCAAATCGTAAGGTATCCACGTCTCAGGATTAAATGGATTCGGATAGTTCGACAGAAGCACCGTTTCCATGGGGATCGCCGTATTCATTAGGCGTTCTAAAGCAGCAATACCTTGCTGAAAAGCAAGAGAACCATCATTTGCGAGATGTGCCTCAGCGACCCATTGTTCCAACAAGTCAAAATGCTCCGTGTTGATATTGGCGTGTGTTGGTGGGGCAGCAGGCGTACTGGATTCACCGAAATGCGAGGCGACCAAAAGCAAGTCAAAAATGTTAACTTTACCATCCTTGTTGACATCAACTTTCGGGTGTGTCGGAGTTTCCACACCAAAATTACTTGAAACTAAAATGAGATCCCGGATATCAACAATCCCATCGTTATTCACATCCCAAGGTAACGTTTGTGGGACAGGAATTTGCTGGTGCCCATCCGGTAAAGCCTCCCGCCATCCAGCGTGAAGCCGTTCACTGAGATGTGCGACGAGTGCTGTATTTTCTGGTAGACTCCCAATATTGACAGTTTCATCTGGATTCGCCTCATAATCATAGAGTTCAACACCACGACTCCCATTTTGTCCCCATTCGGTATATCTATACCGTTCCGTCCGGATAGAGATACCCCCATGCGTACCCCCACCGAATTGGCTAAAAGCAGCAGTTTTCCATGGGCGAGTCGGTTGCTCAATGACCGGTATCAGACTTGTGCCTTCTAACTGGACTGGTGTCGGAAGTTGACAAGCATCACATAAAGTCGGATAAATATCAACGAGCTCAGCCAAAGCTTCAGTTTCTGAACTTTGTTGCTGTGGGACGCTGACAATCAAAGGAGATCTGAGAGAAACCTCAAAAAGGGTTTGTTTTCCCCATATTCCGTGTTCACCAAGATGATGCCCATGGTCACCACAGAAAACAATCACAGTCCTTTCAGTAAGTCCGAGTCTATCTAACTGCGCTAACACCCGTCCAATCTGTGCATCCGTATAACTCGTGGCAGCGGCATACGCCCGAATTAATTCTAAGGTCTTAGCATCAGAGAGTAGCGTTGTCCCCAAAGGCAGATCTTGATAAGCTCTGATCGCACTCCAATTGGTAAGTGCGCTATCAGGGGCATCTTTAGGTGATACAGAAGAGGCAGGCAAATCAAAGGCTTGGGTATCGTATAATTCAAAATATTTTTGCGGTGCCTTAAAGGGCAAATGCGGTTTGTAAAATCCGACAGCAAGAAAAAATTGCTGGTCTTTAATCTGGTTCAGTACCCGAACTGCTCGTCTCGCAGTTTTACCATCTCTGAGATCGTCATCCTCAACATCAAGTGCTTGCCAAGAAGGAGTAGTTTCTATATCGAAAGGTAACCATAACGGTCTCCATGATGCAACACTCCACGAATTTTCATCATCCTGGAGTTGTGGAAGGTGTGCGATCCTACCGACGGATTGGGTATGATAGCCATGTGTTTTGAAATGCTGAGGAAGTGCAATCGTATCAGGCAATTTCTTTCGAAAATCCTGCGAATTATTCAGCACACCTGTTGTTTCTGTCCGTAACCCTGTTAGCATCGAAGTCCGGGACGGACTACAGAGAGGATACTGGCAATATGCTCGGTTGAAAACCGTTCCTCGTCCAGCGAGACGATCAATGTTAGGCGTGTGTATCTCTGGATGCCCGTAACATCCAAGCAAAGGTCGCAAGTCATCCACAACCATGAACAGCACGTTGTACTGCCCTTGAGCATCAGCATTCCATTTCGGTAATAGTCCAGTCGTAAAAGTGGCCGCACCTACCTTCAAACTCGTTGAAAGAAACTCCCGGCGAGTAAATCCGCGTGAGAATACCGTCTGATGCTTCGTATCTTCCATGATTTGTTCCCTTTACTTGACAATCACCATTTGGCGTGTGGCTTTCATTTGTCCTGCATGGAGTGTATAAAAGTAGACTCCACTTGCCACAAATTCACCCACAGCATTACGACCATCCCAATACGCCGCACGAGACCGACTCCGATAAGTGCCAGCACCTTGAAAACCCAGCGATAACTGGCGGACAGATTCACCTTTCACGTTATAGATGTGGATCTCGACATCCGAACCTTCAGCCAAATCGTAAGGTATCCACGTCTCAGGATTAAATGGATTCGGATAGTTCGACAGAAGCACCGTTTCCATGGGGATCGCCGTATTCATTAGGCGTTCTAAAGCAGCAATGCCTTGCTGAAAAGCAAGAGAACCATCATTTGCGAGATGTGCCTCAGCGACCCATTGTCCCACCAAGTCAAAATGCGCCGTGTTAATATTGGCGTGTGTTGGTGGGGCATCAGGAGTACTGGATTCACCGAAATGTGCGGCAACGAGAAGCAAGTCAATGATATCAACACGACCATCCTTGTTCACATCAACTTTCAGATGTTCTGGAATCTCTACACCGAAACTGTTTGAGACAAGGACAAGGTCTTGGATATTGACAATACCATCGTCGTTTATATCCCACGGTAACGTTTGTGGTACCCGGATTGGTTGCTGAACCTCCGGCAATGCAGCTTGCCATCCGGCGTGAAGCCGTTCGCTGAGGTGAGTGACAAGTTCTGAATTTTCTGGAAGATCTACTATATTGACTGTCTCGTTTGGGTCGGCATGATAATCATAGAGTTCTCTCCCGTTTCGACCATTGTTTCCCCATTCGGTGTATCGGTACTGCGCTGTCCGCATGGACAGTCCACCTAAGCGTTTACTAAAGGTAGCAGTTTTCCACGGACGCGTTGGTTGTTCAATGACAGGCATCAGACTCAGGCCTTCTAATTGTGAAGACACAGGCAGGTGGCACGCCTCACACAGCGTCGGATAGATATCAACGAGTTCTGCGAGAGCATCTGTTTGACTAGGCTGCTGCCTTGGGACACTGATAATCATAGGAGCACGGAGCACAACCTCAAAAAGCGTGTTTTTTCGCCACATTCCATGTTCTCCAAGATGAAACCCATGGTCGCTGCAGAAAGCAATAACTGTATTTTCAGTTAGCCCTAGTGCATCGAGTTGTTCCATGACGCGTCCGACTTGCGCATCCATGTAACTTGTTGATGCAGCATACGCCCGAATCAATTCTAACGTTTTCGCATCCGAGAGAGTGCCTTTATCGGGAACATCTTGGAATTCTCTGATCCACCCCAATTTGCTATTAGGAGAGCTGGAAGAGGATGGAAGACTGAAGTTTTCATCTTTGTATAATTCGTAATATCTTTTTGGAGCGTAGAAAGGTAAATGGGGTTTGTGAAAACCAACAGCGAGAAAGAACCGCGTGTTTTGGATTTCCTCTAAAACCTCCACTGCGCGCTTTGCAGTTTTTCCGTCTCTGAGTTCGTCATCTTCAACGTCAAGTGCCCGCCAAGATGGATTCAATGACGGATTTACGTAAAACGATCGTGTCCAAGAAAGGGCACTCCACGAGTAGGCATCATCTTGTCCTTCCAAGTTATGTGCGATTTTACCAACAGATTGGGTATGATAGCCGGACGTTTTAAAGTGCTGTGGAAGCGTCACAGCGTTTGGTAAATTTCTCCTAAATCCTGTTGAGTTGGAAAACACCCTTGTTGTGGCAGGTCTTAATCCAGTAAGAATTGATGTCCGAGATGGATGGCACAAAGGATATTGACAATAGGCACGGTTAAAAAGCGTCCCGCGCTGTGCCAGTCGATCAATATTAGGTGTGTGTATTTCTGGATGCCCATAACAACCAAGCATAGGTCGCAGGTCATCAACAATAATAAACAATACGTTGTATTGTCCGTCAGCATTAACATGGCGTTTAGGTAACAATCCAGCTGTAAAGGCGGCTGCGCCCGCTTTCAAACTTGTTGAAAGAAAGTCTCGCCGAGTCAACGATCTTAAAAACGCCTCCTGTTGCTTGGTATTTTTCATGAGTTGTTCCGTTATTTTATAATCACCATTTGGCGTGTGGTTTTGAATTGTCCTGCCTGAAGTGTATAAAAATAGATACCGCTCGCGACAGGCTCTCCAACAGCATTCCGACCATCCCAATATGCAGCACGAGATCGCGTCCGATAGGTGCCAGCCGTTTGGAAGCCGAGCGACAACTGCTGAATAGATTCGCCTGTCGCATTATAGATATGGAGATGGACATTTGCGTCTTCTGCCAAATCGTAAGGGATCCACGTCTCGGGATTAAAAGGATTTGGATAGTTAGGCAAAAGCACAGTTTCCGTAGGCACTGCTGTGTTGAATAGCTGTTCCAAGGTCGCAATGCCCTGCCGAAAAACATTGGAGCCGTCATCTGCTAAGCGTGCTTCAGTGAGCCATCCTTCAACGCGTTCAATATACTTTGGTAGATGCGGAATGGATTTTTGTGGTGCCGCTGAATTACTAGATTCACCAAAATGTGCAGCAACGAGAAGCAAGTCAATGATATCAACACGACCATCCTTGTTTACATCAACTTTCGGATATGCAGGGGTCTCCTCACCGAAACTGTTTGAGACCAGGACAAGGTCTTGGATATTGACAATACCATCGTCGTTTATATCCCACGGTAACGTTTGTGGTACCCGGATTAGTTGCTGAACCTCCGGTAATGCGGCTTGCCAACCAGCATGAAGCCTCTCGCTAAAGTGAGTGACGAGCTCTGCGTTTTCTGGGAGACCTGCTATATTGACAGTTTCATCTGGATCCGCGTCATAATCGTAGAGTTTCACACCGCGGCTCCCATTTTGTCCCCACTCGGTGTACCGGTATTTTTCCGTACGCATAGAGATACCACCGTACGCAGTCCCGCCGAACTGGCTAAAAACAGCGGTTTTCCATGGACGTGTTGGTTGCTCAATGACCGGCATGAGACTGCTGCCCTCTAATTGCGGTGGTGTCGGAATATGACACGCTTCACACATCGTTGGATAGATGTCAACGAGTTCTGCGAAAGCATCAGTTTCTGTCGGTTGTTGCTGTGGAACACTGACGACCAAAGGAGAGCTAAGGGACACCTCAAAAAGGGTCTGCTTTCCCCATATTCCGTGTTCACCAAGATGATGCCCATGGTCACCGCAGAAAACAATCACAGTATTCTCAGTAAGCCCGAGTCTATCCAACTGCGCGAACACGCGTCCGATCTGAGCATCTATATAACTTGTGGATGCGGCGTATGCCCGAATTAACTCTAAGGTTTTCGCATCTGAAAGTGGTGCTGTTCCGGAAGACAGATCTTGATAGTTTCGGATAGCACTCCAGTTGGTAAGTGCTCTGGCAGGCGCATCTTCAGGCGGCATAGAAGAAGCAGGTAAGTCAAAATCCTGGGTATTGTACAACTCAAAATATTTCTGTGGTGCCTTTAGGGGCAGATGTGGCTTATAAAATCCGACAGTCAGAAAGAATTGCTGCTCTTTAATCTGTTCTAACACCTGAACTGCCCGTTTCGCGGTTTTTCCATCTCTGAGTTCGTCGTCTTCAACGTCAAGTGCCTGCCAAGATGGAGTCGTCTGTATATCAAAAGGTCTCCACGTAGGTCTCCATGAGGGGGCACTCCATGAGTTTTCATCATCTTGGAGTGTTGGAAGGTGGAATACTCTACCGACAGATTGTGTATGGTAACCGTGTGTTTTGAAATGCTGAGGGAGCGTCACCACATTAGGCAATCTATCGCGAAAATCCATTGAATTATCTAGTACACCCGTTGTTTCTGGACGCAACCCTGTTATCATCGAAGTTCGAGATGGACTACAAAGCGGATATTGACAATATGCACGGTTGAAAAGTGTGCCACGCTGGGCTAATGCGTCGATGTTGGGCGTGTGTATTTCTGGATGACCATAACATCCAAGCAGAGGACGCAAATCATCTACAATGATAAACAACACATTATATTGTCCTTCAGCATTCGCATGAAGTTTCGGTAAAAGCCCAGTCGTAAAAGTGGCCGCACCTACCTTCAAACTCGTTGAAAGAAACTCCCGGCGAGTAAATCCGCGTGAGAACACCTTCGGTTGCTTTATCTGTTTCATGATCCGCTTTCCTTACTTTATAATTACCATTTGGCGCGTGGTTTTGAATTGTCCTGCCTGAAGTGTATAAAAATAGATACCGCTTGCCACAGTTTCTCCGGCAGCATTCCGACCATCCCAATATGCGGCACGAGATCGCGCCCGATAGGTTCCAGCTGTTTGGAAGCCGAGCGACAACCGCCGAATAGATTCGCCTGTAGCGTTATAGATATGGACGTAAACATTTGCGTCATCCGCCAAATCATAAGGGATCCACGTCTCGGGATTAAAAGGATTCGGATAGTTCGGCAAGAGGACGGTTTCTGTAGGTGCTGCTATGTTGAATAGCCGTTCCAAAGTCGCAATGCCCTGCCAAAAAACAGTGGAACCGTCATCTGCTAAGCGTGCCTCCGTAAGCCATTTTTCTACTATGTCAAATTGTTCTGGGCGAATATTGGGACGCGTTGATGGCGCGGTAGAGTCGCTGGATTCACCAAAATGCGCGGCAACCAGCAGTAAGTCAATAATATCAACGTTTCCATCTTTGTTTACGTCAGCTTTCGGATGTTCTGAAACTGCCACCCCGAAACTGTTTGAAACCATGATTAGGTCCCGGATATCAACAATTCCATCGTTGTTTATATCCCACGGTAACATCTGTGGAATACGGATTTGTTCCGATACACCCGGTAATGCCGCTTGCCATCCGGCGTGAAGCCGTTCGCTAAGACGTGCTGCAAGTTCTTCATTTTCTGGAAGAAACGCCATATTAACGGTCTCATCCGGGTCAACCTCATAATCGTACAGTTCTTTTCCACGCACAAGACTTATTTTTGACTCAGTATATCGGTATCGCTGCGTGCGTATAGAGCGTTTTCCATTTTCTTTCCCAACTGTACTAAAGGCAGCGGTTTTCCATGAGCGTGCTGGTTCTTTAAGAACCGGAACCATACTAATTCCTTCCAGCTGTGAAGGAATAGGCAATTGACACAGATCGCACAATGTCGGATAGATATCGACTAACTCAACAAGAGCGTCCGTATTCACACCAAGGGGTGTCTGTCCGGGGAAACTAACAATCAAAGGCGAACGAAGCGCAACTTCAAAAAGGGTTCTTTTGGCCCATTCTCCATGCTCTCCAAGATGAAAACCGTGATCACCGACAAAAACGATAACTGTCCTTTCGGTGAGCCCAAGCGTGTCTAACTGCTCAAGAACACGTCCGACTTGTGCATCCATATAGCTTGTTGATGCAGCATATCCTTGAATTAGCTCCAACGTTTTCTCTTCAGAAAGAGGATCATTTCCAGGAGGGATATCTGAATAATACTGCCTTATTTCATTTGTAGAATTTGGAGCCACAGACGGAACATTTTTGAAGATTGGGGTATCATACAAATCATAATATTTTGTTGGAGCATTGAAGGGCATATGCGGTTTGCGGAATCCAACAGCAAGAAGAAACTGTAAATCCTGAATTTCCTCTAAAACCTCTATAGCCTGCTTCGCAATTTGACCATCCCTTAGTTCATCATCGGCTACGTCAAGTGCCTGCCAAGATGGGATACCGCTATAGCGTGGCAATTTTGCTCTCCAACGTGGAACACTCCATGAAAGTTCATCATCCAACTTTGCAGGACCATGTGCAATTTTACCGACACTACGCGTATGATAACCGTGCGCTTTGAAATGTTCAGGGAAAGTGATCGCATCAGGTGCCGTTTGCCGAAAATATGTAGAATTATCCAGCACGCCATTTGTCTCCGGGCGCAATCCTGTTAGTATAGAAGCGCGGGAAGGATTGCAAACTGGAAATTGGCAATAAGCACGGTTGAAGAGCGTGCCTCTCTGGGCAAGTCCATCAATGTTAGGTGTGTGCATTTCTGGATGGCCATAACAACCCAGCAATGGACGTAAATCATCTACAATAATGAATAACACATTGTATTTCCCTTCGGCTGCAGCGTGGTATGAGGATAAAAGGCTTGTTGTGAAAGCGGCTGCACCTGCTTTCAAACTTGTTGAAAGGAAATCTCGTCGAGTAAAAGGACGATTTGACGAGGACTGTTCTTGCGCTTGTATAGTTGACATTTTGTGCATAATGTAAGTGATTCTTATAGAAATACAATAAGGACTTTCTCATCTCTCATAGCTTCTCTGAAGAGTGTAAGGAGTTCCGCCTCATTCTTTTCAGGAAATTCAAACGACAGGCGGAGATATTCAATGATTATTTCATCAAACGAACTGATGTATTCAAAGTAAAACATTCCAAGCGTGCCTTCTTTCAGTTTTTCAGCAAAGGCATCTTGGAGGTTCTCAAGTCCTTCCAACAGTGCAGCATTTTCAAGGTTCTCTTGGCGATATATCTCTACTAAATTAACCCAAAGCCCCTTTCTAAAACCGAGTTCTTCTTTAAAGATGTCTTCAGAGACAGTGAATATGGTAGAAAAACCGCTTGTTTCTTCGGCTTTTAGGTATGCTTCTGTTCGTCTTTCATTGACTTTTTCCATTGCCTCTCGCGCCTTTTCTAAAGAGTTCTGTGGCGGGATGAGAATTTCCATGATTGGGTGCCTCATCCCTTGATCACAAGCGGTAAGCAATATAGATGCACAAAGCATTAAGGCTATTGGCAGGGTCAGCAATTTCATTTTGGCTCCTTTTTGAGTGAAGTCTTTCATAACCATAAATAGATACGATGACCCTAATACATCAAGCTTGAGTTCCATTAAACTCACAAATATTAGAAGAACACAGGGGAAAACGGCGGGTTTTGTCTAAATAATGGCATTGTAGAAGTAGAGCGAAAACCCTCCTAAGTATTATACCCCATTTTTCCCATGGTATCATGGAAAAGTGGTGCGATTTTTGGATGAACATCAAAAGATTCTTTAGCAGGCACTGGGTGCAAAGTCTGTCGAGCATACTCTTGGAATGTGGTGTCCATTGGAAGTTCACAGAAGTCACATAAAGCTGAGAGCGTCTGGTCCGGCTGTGATGTCAGATCCTCAAAACGGACGAGATGAATATAGTCGGGCGAGGTTTGCATTAAATGAAGTCCCTCCTGCATAGTGATTATCCACTCCACAGCTGCTCTATCGAGGTGTCGCTCGAAACGTTCAACCTCATCAGCGGTCTGAGAGAAAACAGGATCTGTTCTAACGAGTTGCTCAACTAAGAGCCTCCACTTCCGATCATCCACGCCCCACCAATCGTGTCTCTCACTATTGACCTGAACGCCGAGCCGCTTCGACCAAGTTGCAATTGAATGACACGTATCCCATCCATTGCGGGCGAGGAAGATGAAACGGGCCTCAGGAAACAGCGCACGCACGAAATCTATCCTGAAGATGAGCTCCGGATACTTATCGACAAGACGTTTTGAGCGGGTTGCTGTCAAATAGGCACCGAACATCTGGGAAGCGCGTTGACGCATTTCGTATGTCGCATCTTCGGCGGTGAGACGATACTTTGCATTCGCTCGACTGTAGTTACCGATAATGTCTTCATGCGGATGGATGAGGTGCCATATAGCCTTCGGTTCGTTAAGGTAACCGATCTCTCTGTGCATGGACAGCACGATACCGAGTATCGTAGTGCCACTGCGACCGGTACCCAAGATGAAGATCGGTTTTTCAACAGATTTATATCTGTTATTGTTCGCAGCGAACCTCTTCAAGAGTGAAAAAACGAGCGGATTTATCCAGCGACCTCTCGTGGTTACGGGCCGGCCTTCAAAAAGGGCATAACTCACGAGACGGGTCAACGCTTTCATCGGGCGCGTTTTAATATAATCGGAATTCATTTGGGCAATCATTTTTTAATTTATTGCTCCTGGGCTGCCTTCCTCTATTCTCACTGCGAAGCAATTTCACCCCTACGGGGTTCAGTCCCCGTTGAAATTAACCAGAAATCATCGTGGAACGATACCCAGATTCTAATAGTTAAAAAGACGTCTCTTTAGCGTTTGACGGATGTTTTTCATACGATCAAGGTTAAAAAGGAATGCCCCGGCTAATTTCACGGGGAACGTCAATAGGTGCAATGCCAAACTTGCGATATTCGGGCGGACCGACACAGGGCTATAGTTATGTATCTTCATAAAGGCTGCGGTTATCGTTTGGTTAAGGTAAACTTCAGCGGAACTGAGTTCTCCGTCAGTTGTGTTGCTATGCCAACTGTGCGCTCGGTGTGAATTTATACCGAGTTGCTGGGGCTGGTCCTCCGCAACAGAAGATCCAACTTGTGGAACTTGGAGCATTGTATGCGTGTAGGTGATATCGACAAAATCACAGAGACGTTTGATAGTCGCTTCAGGGTGCGCGAGGAGTTCCTCAAAATAGACGGAGGTAACCCGTTCGTGTTGTAGAAACTGCTCAGCAGTGGTGACAGCGGTTCGCCAGATGTAACTGATGGTTATTGGATGATAGTTCACCCAATCGCGGAACGTTTCTTTGATTGGCATATCGCTTCCACCGAGAAACCGTCGTTTCCACTTCCTTTTTTGGGATAATAACACATCGCGTGGGTCGCGGATCATGTTGATAATCCGTGCTTTCGGGTAAAGCTGAAGGATATCCGCAATATAAAAGACATTTCGCGGTGTTTGGTCACAAGGGATGGTTCTACTGTTCTCCGCAGCAACATAGTGGAGAAAAGCTTCAAAGAGTGCGGCTTGCGTTTCAGGGTAAGTGGTTAGACTCTCAAGAAACGCCCGTGCCTCGTTTAAGAAACGGCGTGGGTTTCCATGCGTGCGATACCCCTCTCGCTGAATACAATATAACTGAGACGTAAGTTCCTCTATCTCCTCCTTACGCGATTCCGATGAAAACGGCGGGGCACACAGTTGACCAAAGAAATGAAGCTCACCAAAGGTATAAACACTCGGGTGTTTTCCTAAGATTCGCCCCATCATCGTTGTTCCACTGCGGCTATTCCCGACAACAAATATCATTTTTTATAGCCATCAGCCATTAGCAATCAGCGGTCAGAAAAGAGGTTCTCTTTCTGAAAGCCGAAAGCCGATGGCTACTCCCTCTTTATTCTAAGAATACCAAAACTATTTTTAGGGATGACAAGCTCCGTCGACTTCCCACGCCATTCTTGGATACGGATTTCAATTTTGGCAGATCCCTCCATTTCGGCATTCCCACCGTTCGTTGCATTGAGTCTCTCATCAGCAACATAACGGTAGTCGATATTGCCCCTGTAACGTTTACCGTCAATTAGGAGTTGCGGTTCGTATTGTTCCCCTGTGCGATTGCTGACGAGGACAGTCAGATGTTCCGTAGTACGCCCACCGATGGCTTGCGCCTGAATACCGGGCATCTGTTTCTCTTTATATTCCATGGTTCCTGCAAGAAAGGGCTGATTTTGAATTGAAAGAGGGAACTGTGTGTCAGCATCGGCAAATGCTTCACCGATGAGCTGAAAAGCAGGGTAAACAGCACGCCTGATGGTGTTACCGAAATCGGATTCTGGTTCACCACCATACTTCCAGAATGTATTGGGCGTTGGAGGTGTTACACGCGAAAATACAGGGAATCCCTTGCCGGGACCGGTGATAACGTGGAAGTTTGCTTGTGTGACGTTCGGGAGTGCTAACATTTTTAGAAAAAAATCACCCACGTACATTGCATGGAGTTGTGTATTCGCGACCCGGTTTGCGGGGTTGGCGATGTTCCACTCGGTTATCCACATCTCCTTATCTGGAAACAAGTTTTCATAGTAGTCAATTGCCTCCGCAACATCAAAGTGAATCCATCCCATGAGGTAGCCGCGCATCTCCTCAATCTCTTTTTTTCGGATAGCTTTGTAGGCATAGACATGGACGGTATAAGCGTCGTAAAAACTGTTATCGGCTGCGAGGCCTTCATCCCATTTTCGTTGTTGCTTATTTACTAACCAGCCCTCTTTATGGAAGGCGATCGGGGTAGCACATACGGACACCTTTATATCCGGGTTAACGGCTTTCATTGCTGCAGCATGTTTTTTGGCTTCTGCTATGAAGGTTCCAACGGTCGGGTATTTGTTGAAGTAATGTGGTAGATAGTATTCGTTACCGAGTTCCCAATGCGTAACCTGATATCCTTTGTCTTTAGCATAGCGGACCCATGCCGCATTCTCCTCTGGAGTGCCTGTCCATAAGTTTACAACAACAATAGGCGTTATATTCAGCGAGTTGCATAACTGCATAAAATCGTCGAAAACGATTTTACCGTTTCGCCGCCTTTGAAGTCTGACGTAATTTCCCCTATTCCGTCTATTAAGTCTCGTATTGAGGGTTGATGCCATTTCATTCTCAAAAAAACCGCCAGGTTCCCAATGATAGAAGTTTCCAACCGTCCCGCCGGGAAATCGTAGGGTCTTTGGCGCAAGTGCCTTCGTTAAGGCAACAAAATCGTCATCAAGGTAACCGTAATCACCGCTCATCATGTTTGAATTGAAGCCGTAGAGTGCTTGACGGAGCGGTTTCCCGTTACGTGTATCAATTTCCAAAGACAGTGTATCAGGAAGCGGTTTCTGCTTTTGACATCCGAAGCAGAGAAAAAGCATCATCCCTCCGAGTAGTAGTCCCACACAACACGACAGGCGTCGGAAACCCTCAGCGAGCACCCTTTCGGTTTTCTGACTGCTATTCATAATGTTATCCTCAGAGGTCTATAGGTTGGGAGGGATCTATCACTGGCAAACATGAGACCCGCGCAGAGCCAGAAATAGAACCCATACCCTCGAAATTCAAGGGTTCGGTTAAAGAAAAGTAAGAATACAGTAATAGCGACAAGACAGAGCATGATAATCGCGATCCGTTGTGTTACACCTGAAATAGAGGCATTCCGCTCTATAGCAGATGATGAACTGATAGACCTTCTGTAAAGCCGCAGCGCAGTGCGAAAGAGTTGGTAAAATATCAGAGCGAAGAAGCCTAATCCCAATATGCCATAGAAACAGAGGATTGCGACCCAATACACATCCTTGAAGCCGTTCTTACTGAGGACTTTGAGGAGGAATGAACGTTTGCTCATATTAAGTCTTTCAATCGTGCTGTTCTGGTCGGCACCATAACCCAAGATTGGTTTGTTAACAAGGACCGTTGGAACATTTCCGATCAACGCTCCCAACCGCTGCTTTTGCGCGACACGGACATAGGACCCGGAAAATACGCCTGTTACGTTGCCGACGAGTCCAATCCTTGCTTTGCGTGGGTTTATATATTCAAGGTCGAACGGGTTCGCCACTGCCAGTAGGACCCCGAAGATTAGAACAGTCGCTAATGCTAAGCGAAGGGTTTTTTTCCAACCGTGATGGAAGAAGAACCACGCGCCACCTGCGAGAAGGGCAGAGAAGGTTGCGGCGCGTGAATATGAACGTGCTATAAAGAAAAACAGCACCGCTGCACCGAGCAGATTCAGATACGCCAGTCGCCTAATACGGGAAAGATAGATAACAAGGACAAGAATCATAAAGACACCGTAAATTACGGTATCCCCCAAAGTCCCGTAGACGCTGCCAATCTCTCTACCGAGTTCAAGCAATCTGTACTCTTTGGTAAACCCACCGATGGCGAGTGTTGATTCGCGAGGCAGGAAGAAATCGAACGCCGCGGGTCCGCCTACCCACTGCACGATACCGGCGACAAGTTGGAAGACCCCGACAACAAGAATTATGCGCAGAAGGGTTGTAATCCGTTTCTCCGATAGAGCGGAGTTCGCGATGAGGTAAAAGAGGACAATATATCGAGCAAATGGTCGGATGTTGTAAAGACTACCTATTAAGGGTGAGCTGTTTATAAGCATTGAAAGTAGAACAACGCTGTAAAAGCCGATAATTGGCAAATCGATCGCTGTTTTGACAAAAGGAATGCCTCTGTGAAGTTTATGGATAACGAGTTTTCCAAAAGCGATATAGATGATTATCTCGCCGAAGAATCTTAAATAGGAGTAGACGGTATCGCTAACCGGTAAAAACTTCAGTAGAAACTCTTCAAAAGCAACGTATCCTGTCAAAAAGTAAATCATTTTTTATGGCTATTAGTAGTCAGCAATCGGCAATCAGAAGTTGACACCGTTTCGCGCCACCTGTTAACGGGTTTCTTTAGACGACAACAGTTCCTGACGGCTAACTGTCGACTGCTGAAGGCTATTCCAAGAAGCAAGATCTCTTCCTAACAACTCAGCCAATCGCTCGTTAAATGGCTTAAAATACGCCATCTGGCGTTCACGCGTCTGCGGATCAAGCGGAGGAGGGGTGTTTTTGCTTGGGCGTTTCTTCAAATCCATATTCTCCTTCGGCTTGTCGTTCCAATCCAGAACGGTTTTTCTCAACTTGTAAGCGATGGCATCCGGCAGAAATTTACGAATGACTCTTCTTAGCGGATTGTGAGATGCCAGAAATTGTGTAAAGAGAAAGTTGAACTTTTCGGAACGCGGCAGCGCGGCTTGATTATGCCGCTCACCAATTGTGGGACTGAAATCGGTACTAATCCCCAAACGACCAAAGAGCTGCTGACAGACAGCTGCGGCATTATCCTTTAAATCGTCAGTTAAGATGCAATGTACGTGACTGGAGCCAAATTGGGTTATCAAATTCTTGACGTGTGGGTAATAGATGCCGTTGTATTGATAAGCACATTGTCGCCATTTGAACCAGTCTTCGCTCAGACGAGCTTCCTCGGCAGCAAGTGCCTGCTCATAAGTTTTGATGTTCTCCCAACCTCTCCGCCGAGCCCACCAATAGGCAGAGTAGGCGCGTGCTACGGGCTCCCGCAGGAGAACAACGAGGTGTATCTGAGGATTGTGTTCATAAATCCGTTGCATGACTTCCGGTGAATGCATCACCATCACATTTTTAGCGATAAGATGTTTATCCTTAATCTCATCGTGGGCATTCTCTCCAATAAAGTACTTCGCAAACGCCCATTCATATCCCCGCGTGTATTCACGCTCTTGCAGGAAGAAGGTCATTTCTGGCTGTGCATGCGTGTGGATGTCGGGATGCTGCGCCAAGTAGCGGAGAAGCGAAGAGGTCCCCGCCTTCTGTGCGCCAACAATCATCAACTGGATTTTCCGAAAACTTTCCATGGTATCGGTTTCCCAATCAATTCGCCGAGTGCCTGAACATCCGGCTTGTAATATTCGATTAAACGGTGCCGCGTTTCTTCTGACATCTGAGTCTTCTCATCCGTCCGCGTGTTCAACCGGAGATAGAGCGGCTCTATTGTTCGTCTGATTGCCCGCAACGGGATATGAATGACCGGTTTGTTATGCGTCCACTGCCGCAATTGAAATCGGAAGTCTCTATACTTTCGATGCAACCCAGAATTTCGCATCTGCTGGGTCCGATTCGTTACTTTAAACCCGTAATCGCCATAAAAACCGGCATCTATGCCCACGAAGTGGCATAACTTTACCATAGTATCTGTCGGTTGTGCCGCAAGTTCCTCATAAAAGAGGATGTGGATACGCTCCGGACCAAATCGGTTAAAATAATGCTCCAGATAGACAGTATAACATCCCTGCTGGAGTGTTTGCAAGTGCTGTTCTTCCGTCTCATTATGGTGATTCGTAGAAGTGAAAAGCAATTCAACATAAGCGTCAAAACTCAAAGTTTGTGGCAATTTGCCAATTTGCTTCGCAAATCGATACCAAGAGATTAACCTTGAAATTGGTTCACGGAGACTGAAGACTAACTTTGCGGACGGCAGCGATGCGGCAATTCTCTCACGCGCCTCCTCACAATACAGGTAGTCAGGCGTCGATTCCATCCGAAGCTGCGTTTCATCAGAATCAGAAAATAAAAGGTTGTATTCTTCGACATCACCTTTATATCGGTATCTTGAAGGGAGCGGATAGTCGCTACTGAGAAAAAACCGAGTTTCCTTGTAGGTAGCAGCACAAATAGCGGGATGATCCGCCAAGTAAGTGAATAACGACGTTGTTGCCGCCTTTGTCGTGCCTCCTATGATGAGATAGTGATAATCCCCAGCATTTTTCGTTAAGGTCATTTTCCCTTTTTTCTCCACCTAACATACGAGTTGTTTAGTTACATCGGACCTTTTTCAGAACCAAGACACCCGTGTTCTTCGGAGGAGATACGTCAGGTTCGCAACAGCCAGAAGCGCGGTGATTGATACAGATAACGCAACGGATAGAAGCCACCATGTTTCGATTAATCCGTACGCCAGCAGAAAATTGAGAACTGCCATCGTGACCATATTTGCGAAAACTGCGCGGTACGCCTTCTGGGCGTAAAGTCCCGCATTCAGCACAGGTATCAGACAGGAGAATATCATTCCTGAGCTGAGCCAAAAGAGGAGTTGTCCTATCAATTCAATCAACGTTTGATCGATTGTTCCTCTCCCATACAAGATCCAACTGATTCTTCCATGGAATATCAACAGGACCAGGGTTACCGGGAATCCGATGATTATAGCCGTGCGTGCGTTTCGTTTGAGCGTACGCCCTAATTCCATTTTATCGTTTGCCGCGTCGTGCGTCGCCATATCGGGCAAGCCGGTTGTTGCAATACTGATACCGATAAGAGTCTGTAGTGCTGAAAAGATTTGGAAAGCAGACTTATAGAGCGTAATCGCTCCACTTCCAAGTTGCGAGACGAGGTACACCTCAACCAGCAAGCGGTTTACGATTTGCCGTATCCCGAAGCCGAGTGTCGGTAGGGTAACCGTGTTTTTCAAAGAACGCAGCGTGTCCACAGAAACGTCTGTAAACTCATACCGGTGTCCCGTTCGATATGCTCCGATGCACAACCATCCAAAATACGCGATAAAGCCTCCTGTGTATGCCATCGCCACCCAATTTTCGAGGCTCTGTGTATTCCATAGGAGCAGAAATATAAACGCTGCGGTGCCAGCAGGTAGAGCGTTTCGGAGGGCAACCGTCTTAAAGCGTTGCTGGCTATTTAGGAAAGCACCCAGGACCGTGCTACCACATCCGAAGATAAGGAGCGGGGCACAAAATCGCAACAGTGTCGTAACCCTCTGCACATCCACAGTCGATTTCCGTAACAATCCGCCTGCTATCCATGGTGCGAAAAGCTCAATCAGAATAAAAACCCCGAAGCCAACACTGAGCAACAAAATTAGGAGACTATTCGTGAAACATTGGTATTCCGTGTGAGTCATCTCCTTCTCGCTGGTGACAAAGACCGGAACAAGACTGAATTTAGCACCCTCTCGGACAATCGTATCTACCAACAGGACGACCGTCAATGCGGCAGTGAGTGCGTCTGCTGTATCGCCGAATCCGAAGCGTTTTGGAATCAATAGGACCCGGACGAGAAGACTCAACCCCATTCCAGCAAAGGTAATCCCCATCACCCAAAACGTTTTGTTAGCTATTAAGTTTTTGATCATCGTTCCAAATGTAAAGCAAAGACAAATTATGCCATTTAAGGCATAATTTCGTTTCACGATGGTTTTCGGTTAATTCCAACGCAAATAGGCATACCTACGACTCTTAAGAGTCTGCTTAGGCGACTTACAATAGCTTTCGGGAACTTTCGGAAACTTTCGGTAGTTCCTTGTGGCAGTTGCGTATTTCTTGATGCCATAACCCCTTTTTACCGACTGCCGACTGCTGACGACTGATGCCCAGTTCACTTCCAGTTTTCGGGTAGATTTTTGCGAATTTCGATGTCAGTAAACAACGTGGAAGCTCGCGGTCCAACGGACTTCGCCCACGTTGCCATTCTTTCCAAACCTTCCGGAAGCGCTACCTCTGATGTCTTTCCGAAGGCCCCGTGGAACTTTTCGTGTGTGCAATAGGCATGTTTAACCTCTTCTCTCGCATGCACATTGATAACACGGACTTCCTTTCCCATCGCTGTCATCACCAAGTCTGCCAATTCGTTGACAGATACATGTTTATCCGAACCGACGTTAAAAACCTCTCCTGATGCTTCGGGTATATCCACAGAGTGGGCGATATGCGGCGCGACATCGGCGATATGTGTGAAGGCGCGCGTCTGCTCACCGTCTCCAAAGATAACTAACGGTTCCCCCTGCATAATGTTATTCATAAAAATACCAATGACGTTTCGATACTTGTCACCGATACTCTGGAGTTCACCATAGACGTTGTGCGGACGGAAAATAGTATAATCCAAATCGAAGAGTCGCTTTGCGGCGACCAGTTCCTGTTCAACGGCGTATTTGGCAATACCGTAGGAATCTTCGGGCATCGGGGTAAGTGCTTCGTGCATTGGGAGTTGGTTCGCACCGTAAACAGCGATTGAGGAGGTGAACACAAACCGCTTGACATTGTAGTTTACCGCCGCATTGATGAGGTTTACACTCCCGATGAGGTTGTTCTGATAGTTAAATCGTTTGATGAAGTGACTGAGTCCCTCCGCTGCATACGCGGCAAGGTGATAGATATAGTCGAATTGATACTGCTCACAGAGTTGATTTATTAGCGAAACATCAAGGATGCTTCCTTCAACAAAGGTTGCGGCAGAGTTCAGATTCTCACGGAAGCCGCCGCTCAAGTCATCAAGAGCAACAACGTCTGTGTTCCCATGACGAAGAAGTTCATCAACTACGTGCGCGCCCATGAAGCCCGCACCGCCTGTGACTAATGCTTTATTTTTCATATTTTTAATTTTTAATTATACGCCAAGCGTGAAATGACACCGTTGGTGACTTCACAGTTTTCGCTTAAGGTCCGCAAACCTCCGTTGTCGGCTTGCTGCCAGCATTGTATTAAGATCTTCTCTCTCACTTCATAATTCGCAGAACCACAGAAGAAAGAACAGAAAAAATCACTATTTTAGTACTACGAGTCGTCTTGTCTGTTTGAACATTGGGGTTACCAATTCACAGATGTAAACCCCACTCGCCACCCGTTCTCCTAACTCATTTTTGCCATCCCAATATGCTGCTTCGCCGCGGCTCAGGTAATATCCAGCAGCTTGATGTCCAGTGAAGAGCGTCCGTACAACACGTCCTGAGGCATCATAGATGCGTATCGTGATGTCGCTATCTGTCGCAAGTTGGTACGGAATCCAAGTTTCTGGATTAAACGGATTTGGATAGTTCGCATGGAGTCTCGTTGCTAAGGGGCGTCCAACGGGTGTCAACAGCCCTCTTAAGAAGCGTTTGACCAATTCTTTTTGTGTGTCGTTTGTTGATATTTCTTCAATCTTTTCGTAAAAGGAGTAGAGCAACGCAATGTCAGCATCCGATAAATGGCTATCAGCGGTCAGCAGTCGGCTATTATGATACGGCGCCGCTGCAACCCCTTGGTTTTTCTCAAGAGATTTGACAATCCAAACGAGATCTAAAACATTTACCTTACCATCTTTGTTGATATCTGTCCGAGGATTTGTAGGTGGATTTTCTCCGAAATGCTTAACGACAAGAACAAAGTCAAGTATATTCACTTGACCATCCTGATTGACATCGGAAACCGAGAGAGAAGCTTTCCCGTCAGACTCAACGACATGTAACACTTGGTTTACCGGTACATCTTTCAATTTTTGAATGATGCCACTGGGCCAATGGATGACTAACTCACTGACTGTTTGATTCTGTGCGAGTCCAAAGTGGATACGCTTCTGATCTTGCTGCGCCCAGTGAATACCGCCTCCATTTTCTCGTAGTTGAGTTCTTCCATCAGGCGTGGTTGCGAAAAGCCTCGCGCCAATCCCATCTCGATTGGAAATGGTTCCCTCCAAATCAATTTGTAACCAATTATTGCCACTGCCGATGTTGCGGAAAAGCTGATCTGGTCCTTCGTTAAAGGGGTAGGCTCCCCTACCGTTGGTGACAAAAAGATCGAGGTATCCATCCCTATCGTAGTCAGCTATCGTAACGCTTTGTCCTCTACCTTGTGCGCTTCCTTCTGCCCCACCTGCCACTGCTAATTGGACAAAAGTTCCGTCACCTTGATTTTCATAAAGATGATTTGGAAAATTACTAATACTACTTGAGCGGACAACATAGAGGTCAACGTCCATATCGTTATCAAAATCGCCAGCGGCAGCGGAACGTCCCTCGGTTGCTCCAAAAAAAGTAGCCACTGGCGCGAAATTATTTTTCTGATTGATTAGAAGAACAGAGCGCGGTTGATACGAGAGCTCGTATGCGGAAAAGTTAACGGGTTCTACGTCCACTATTGGCTGATTCGCTTCTATAAGTGCTTCAAATCCAGTCCAATTCGTTTGAATATCAGGTTTTGTATGGTATAACACGGTCCACCGATTTGAACATGCGGTGTATCCTACGTACATTCCCCAGAGCTCGTTTTCGGGACGCGGCTTGAGTCCAACGACTCTTGGATGTTCAGGATTCAATACAAATATGAAGGATGAAACATTTCGGACCCGATCGTTTGGGATAAATTCACCATCAAACGCTGTCAACTCATGTCCGGCTTCACCGATAGATAAATGGTGTAAACGCGTTGCCCAAACGGAATGAATTTCAAATCGAACCTTCCTATCCGTCTTAAAGCTAAAACCCTTCTCACCGGTGTTCATTTGAATGTACGCCCTTATTCGATGCTCATCTCTTGTGTCAATATAATTACGGGCAACTCCGCGTGTGAGAAAAGCATCAGTAAGTAGGTCGCCGCTGAAATCCACGAATACTGCATCCTTATCTGCGCCAATGAGGTATCCTTGGAAATTTGGAAACCCAATACTTCATTGACATTAGCAAACCCATTGGGAGTCTGTTCAAAAATCGAGGTAGTTACAAGGTTCCCCGCGCGGTCTGGACGGACTTTACCGGTGACAAGAAGATCGAGTCGTCCGTCGCCATCAAAGTCTCCCCAAGCATTGCCCCAGCTTCACCGATTCGCGTAATCCCCGCGTGCTGCGATACCTCCTCAAATTGGATGTCTGCCCACGCCGGGCACAGAAAACTCAAAAACAACAATAGGACTAAAATCCGCATTTTTTCTCCGAATACTGTATTGTTTACAAGTGCACTTAAGAGCTCAGAATAGCGAAAGTTTCAGAAACATTTCCTATAATTTTAGCAAGATCCCATTCTCTGTCAAGCAGAATATAGAAAAATTTCAGGGCTATTTATAACGTGAGTTCAACCACGTATACCGCTACCCCTTAACAGAGCAGCGTTTGTAGTAGGGAAACCTTTCATGGTTTCCGGTTGTGTCAAACAGTGTCCAGGTATTTTTCTGCTTTAGTATAATTTTAGCGGCTACATGCTAAAGGTATTCGTATACTTCAGTAACACTGTGCGTCCCCTCGTCAGCAACTGCCTCGGTATTTCATCGTCTCTGTATGTGTTAAGATTTTCATTATAAACCAACCACAAGTCATTCCCTTCACGGAAATTATATCGAAACCGAATATTTGTTGAGAACCGATCACTAGCACTATTGTATTGCACAAAGGCATTCAAAGAAACTTGTGTGTTTAAAGCCGCTCGGGTCCGAAGCCGAACGACATGTGCATTAAATCCCTGATCACGTTTGGGGAAACGAACGACATTGAGTTCATACTCACTGGTCATTTCCAAATGCCGGGACACATTCCAAGTTGGTTTAACACCGAAGTCAAATCGCCGACCATCAAAAAATCCACCGAAAGCCCAATCGAAATCAGTACGGAATAAACTTCGACTGGGCATATCGAAACCCCCTTGGGCCTCGAAAGTGGTATAACTACCGGCTGGGATCACCGTATTTCCGGGAAAATCCTCATCCTCGGTGAGATCCTCATAATCCATTTCAAAATCCATCCAGATCGCCATGCCAGACTTCCATTCCAGATCAGTCTTATATTCAAAATGCGCGGATTCCACAGATCCATCTTCATTACGGAACACAGCACCCCCAGAAAACTGTAAAGGGCTCACTTGTCTAATTGCGGTTCCCTTCCCGAGTAACCAATCATAACGAACACCCCAGCTCAGTTGCGTGAAATCCTTCCGAGTTGTAAATCCAAGTCCGGGCAAAAAGTCTTTGCCTCTTCGAGCGGCAACGATTTCATAATCAAGTCCAACATCGGTACGTCGAGTCAGTTCTGCCAGAAACATCGCTGTATCCCAAAAACTGAAGGCGTGCTCTTGAACAACTTGATCTTCAAAAGTTTGTCCCCACTTAAGGGTCAAATATTCTTTCCCAAAAATCCGAAAAATACCGTCCAGTCCGTACGCGAAGTTGTAATTTCCATCCGCATCAATACGGTTGGTTAGCATGATACCGGCATAGGAATATGGATTGAGGACTTGCCGCCGGAGTCGCAGTACTCCAAAGTTTTCTGTCGGGGTGTTACCCTTACGTGCGGTTTGCATATCGAGAAAACCGAGATCCCAATTTCCGATACGCCCGACGAGTCTTGCCCCACCAATAATGGGAATTTGTTTACGATCTTGGAGGCCGATTCGACGGCTATGAAAGAGCCGAGCACGACCGATGAAATTGAAGGCGAAAATTCCGGAACGTTCTTGAAAAAACTGCCGTTTTTCCGGAAATAAGAGCGAAAATCGGCTTAGATTAACTTGCTGTTCATCAGCTTCTGCTTGGGCAAAGTCAGGATTTAGGGTTGTATCCAAAGTGAGGTTGCTAGTGACGTTATATTTAATATCGACTCCAGCATTTCTCGCCAACTCATTCTCCAGATAATAGACGATCCTGGCATCATTTAATGTGGGTGTTTGTCCAAGTCCTCCGGCAGCATAAGGTGTAAAGTAAACAGGTTTTTGATTGTAAATGTCATTTAACATCACCGGATGTGCTCGAGATGGGGTATCAATACCGCGCTCTGGAGACAGGTCAGGGAAGACGACACGCTCGTTTTTTCGGGCAATATTTCGATAAGCGATTAACCCCATGACCACCCTACCGTTTTCATCCTGAAAACTCAGACTAGAAAATGGGATACGCATCTCAACGAACCAGCCTTCTTCATTTTGAACCGTGGCGACATCCCAATAGGTATCCCAGTTTTTATTATCCGATTTGCCATCATTAAAAATGGTTTCATCGCCTCGAATCCCCGCCGGGGTCGTCCAAAATGACAGGGCAGTTTTCTTGTCATTGAAGGTATCAAGAATGATTCCAAATTTATCATCTTTGCTCAATCTGTCGCGATAGAGCGAGTTCACACGAATCCCGGAAGGATTAGCATCATAGCACAGTGCTGAACAGTAGAGATAATTTTTATCATAAGCAATTCTAATTTCAGTTTTCTCGGTCGGTTCACCTTTATAAGTAGGTTTGTACATGATCATCGGCAGTGGCTGAATCCCCTGCCATCCGGGTTCGTTACTTAAGCCATCAATTTGGATAGATTCCGTCAAATAGGTTAACTGTAAGGGGTCTTGGGCGTTAACGGCATTCACAGAAAAAGCAAGAATTAGGATCAGGCATACCTGGGTAGATTTTGACAGGTTTATCATTTTTTATACTCGTAGGGCAGAGAGCAATTTAGATTTTACGCTTTATCCATCTTCACGTCTGTGACATTTTCAATACTCGATAGTTCATTAAAAAAAGCAAGCCATTCCTCTGGATTCACCAATTTAACGCGAAATGTCAGTTTAACTAGCTGCAATTTTTTTATCCGTTTGTCAAGCAAGCGTTCGTAAACTAAGTGCTTACTGAAAACAAAACGATAAGCAGCTTCCGGGTCCCGGTCAGGTGGAAAACAGAATGCCAGACTAAATTCGTTACTGTTCCCAAAGTGCTGATGCCAATTGTAGATACCAAGGATAATGATACCGATGAGGAAGGTAGCCAAAATCGCGACAGATGGATTTCCCACTCCGACCGCCATACCAACAACTAACGCGTAGAAAACAAAACCGATATCGCGCGGGTCTTGGATAGCAGTCCGAAACCGAACGATAGACAAGGCAGCGACTAAACTAAATGCACGCGCAATGTTACCACCGATGATCACCATCACTACCGAAATCAGCATACACAGAATGATGAGTGTGTCAGTAAAGGGTTTTTGCGGGGTTTTAGTGTGAGTTAACTGGTAGATATTAACAATGAAAACACCCAGCACAAACGCGCATAACAACCTAATAGCATTAGTACCGAGCGTTTCAAGCGGTGGCGGGGCAAAAAAGTCAAACAATATATTCTTCCCAGAACCATTTACTAAAATTTGGACAATTTTAATAATTTTGACTATGGTAAAACCTACAATTACTTAGACACTCTAAAGAGGCGAGGTTACAAACCTCGCCAGCGGCGGTGGGAGCGTTTGGGGTCTACAATTTACTGAAGTGTCTATGTAGTGTTTACATTTTTTTAGCAGTGATAAGTATAGCTGCGAAATAGACGCATCCGAGGTATCGACTCGCATATTTATCATAGCGCGTGGCAACGCGGCGATACTGCTTCAATCGATGAAAAAACGCTCAATGACGTTTCGAAGTTTATACAAACCTTGGTCATAAGGTCGATGTTCAAGGCGGTTCTTGCGCGGACGGATGACCGCAACCCCACCTTGGGCAACAATCTTGGAAACCCTAAAGGCATCCAAGTCATAGGCAGTGTCGGAAACCATGACAGCGGCAGAGGTGTATCCGGCAATCAATGCGGGAGCTTACGACACGTCATGGCAGGTGCCCGCCGTCAAGATAAAACGCAACGGAAACCGAAAGGTATCACTCACGGCAGCATTGAGTTTCGTCGTAAAGCCTCCGTGGCTCCGACCGAGTGCTTGAGTTGCTTGCCCTCCGCTTTTTTTTCGAGGCACCCGCTGCGGAGGCATGCACACGCACGACCGTCGAATCAACGAGGAGCACACAGATTTCACCGGCATCATGGAAATGTTCATGGAGTTTTTCAAAGACCCCCGCATCGCACCATCGGTTTCCGAAGCGTCGATAAATAGTATTCCAATACCCATGGGCTTTCGGCAACGCACGCCAAGTCGCACCTTGCTTTGTTATCCACACCAGGGTCTCCGAGAGAACCGTCTACAGGTTTCGGGATTACCGACATAGACGTTTCGAGACGCTTTGAGAAACGGGAGCATGCTATGCCAAGCGGCCTCACTGATTATCACGGGCAGGTCTTGAGGTTCCTCTATATTTTCAGTTTTCACAGAATGCAGGATACCAAAACCTAATCAAAATGTCAATAACTTACACAATGTAAACACTACCATTTATTTCTAGGTTTCACCATAAAAGGAGAAAAGAGGGTATTTTTTCAAAAGGACAAATGTTTTTTGAAAGGTTTATTACTTTCGGATGAGCATTTTGCCGGTAGCCGTGAAATCACCCGCAATGAGCGTGTAGAAATAGACTCCACTCGCAACTGACTCTCCCAACGCATTCCGACCATCCCAATACGCCGCACGGGACTTACGTTGATATTCTCCTGCAGGCAAGTGCCCCAACCTCAACGTCCGAACAAGTTTCCCATCCGAAGAATGGATAGAAATGTTAACCGCTGCGGGTTTTGCCAACTGATAGGGTATCCACGTCTCAGGGTTGAATGGATTCGGGTAGTTCGCCAGCAGTGCCGTCTCTTGCGGTAGTACTACTGCGTCAGTCAGGGCTGCTAAGAACTGCGTCAAGACAGTAATCCCCCTTTGCATGTGTGGGTCTTGTGTATCAAGTTGCTCAGCAAGCCGTATCCACCGCGTGAGACTCTCAGCAGTGAGGTTAGATGTATCAATTGTATTTTGGCTGAGTGCTGGCGCGGCAGTTGAACCTATCTCCGCAGCGATTAGAACCAAGTCTCTGATATCCACAACACCATCGCCGTTGGCATCTGGATAGGTGTTTATACGTCCAAGTGCTAATAAGTCAGGATCACCAAAGTTGGAAGCAACTAAAACGAGATCTAAAATATTTACGACACCATCACGGTTCACATCTTCCTGCTTGTAAGTCGGTGGTGTTTGGTTGCTATTATCATATTCAGCTAAATTCTCTATTAATCCAACGAGTGGAGAAAAATCAGATATATGGTTATCACTAAGATCTAACGCTGTCAGGTTTATTAAACCACTGAGCGCAGACACATCTGAGATCTCGTTGTCATCAAGATCCAGTACCATTAGGTTTAGCAATGTCCTAAGAGAAGACACATCCTTTATTCTGTTGTCATCAAGATCCAGTTCCCCCAAGTTTGTCAAAGTTGCGAGTGGAGACACATTCGAGATCGCGTTATTATGGAGATCCAATATTGTCAGATTTACCAATACGCTGAGTGGTGCTATATCCTCTATTTCGTTCCCATCCAGATCCAGCTCCCTCAAGTTTTTCAAAGTTGTAAGCGGAGACACATCTGATATCTGATTGCCATCCAGATCCAGGTATGTCAGTTTTGTCAAACCTTTCAGGGGCGATATATCTGAGATCTCATTGTCGTCAAGATCCAACCATCTTAGATGCGTCAAATCTTTCAGGGGTGACACATCCGGTATAGCGTTGTCATCAAGATCTAATTCTATCAGATTTATCAAATCTCTGAGGGGCGATACATCCGAGATCGGGTTATCGTCAAGATCCAAGCGTCTCAGATTTACCAAACCACTGAGAGGTGACACATCTGAGATCTCGTTGTCAGAAACATCCAACACTGTCAGTTTTGTCATGTTTTCGAGTGGGGACACGTCCAATATCTCGTTGCTATCCAGATCCAGCCATGTCAGATTTGTCATATTTTTGAAGGGGAACACATCCGATAACCGGTTTTCTTCAAAATCCAGCTCTATGAGATTTATCAAATCTTTCAAGGACGACACATCTGATAACTGATTACCTCTGAGATAGAGGTGTGTCAAGTGCGTCAAATCTTTCAGGGACGACACATCTGAGATATCGTTGTCGCGAAGATTCAGGATTCTCAGATTTATCAAATCTTTGAGGGGCGACACATCCGACAACTTATTGTGAGCAAGATCAAGGTACATCAGATTCGTCAAACCCTTGAGGGCGGACACATCTGATAACTCGCTCAAGTTAATATCTAATTCAATCAGATTCGTCAAATCCTTGAGGGCGGACACATCTGATAACTGATTACCTCTGAGATAGAGGTGTGTCAAGTGCGTCAAATCTTTCAGGGACGACACATCTGAGATCCGCCGGTTCTGTCCAAGATCCAAGTATGTCAGTTTTGTCAGATTTTTGAGTGCGGACACATCCGATATTCGATTACGACCAAGATGCAGCTCTACGAGATTGATAGCGAACTCAAGTCCTGTTAGATCTTGAACACCAGTACTAAACGCAGTATCGGTAGATCGGCATGACCACCGATTTCCCGATCGCGGTCCCGTTTTCGATAACCCCGCAAAGCGACATCTGCTGGCTTGAAGCGACTGCAAACTCTCCATATCCGCTTGAGTGATGTCGGCCCCTGTCTCCTTGCCTAGTGCTGACGCAACAAAAGCACGGAGGTCGGGGTCCGGAATATCGACAATCTGTGCAGTTGCTACCCGATGGGATGCCCAAAAAAGCATGCACGTGATAGAAATAAGAATGACGGCGCGGGTAAGTGCTACATTCTGATTTGAGAAACGTGTGTACAGTGATTCCTTATATGATGTAAAAAGTTTCAAGAGATTTATACTCCATTAGAAGGTTTTTCCCAAATAAAGAATGATTATGTTTTGTTTTCCGCATACCGTCAAGTTTTTTCTCCATGCTCCAGAGCCATTCAATTGTTCTGTAGTCGCGATCTCCCGATCGCGATCTTTCTATTGCAGATACAGCCGTTACCGGATTTGCCAGGGACCGCGATCGGGAGATCGAGAAAACCACAAGACGTGGAAAACCGGAAACTAAATGACTCTGGCGTAATAATGTAGAGGAAACACAAATTGGGTTCTCCGCCTATGGGCGTAATTTGGTATTACTTTCGGATGAGCATTTTGCCGGTAGCCGTGAAATCACCCGCAATGAGCGTGTAGAAATAGACTCCACTCGCAACTGACTCTCCCAACGCATTCCGACCATCCCAATACGCCGCACGGGACTTACGTTGATATTCTCCTGCAGGCAAGTGCCCCAACCTCAACGTCCGAACAAGTTTCCCATCCGAAGAATGGATAGAAATGTTAACCGCTGCGGGTTTTGCCAACTGATAGGGTATCCACGTCTCAGGGTTGAATGGATTCGGGTAGTTCGCCAGCAGTGCCGTCTCTTGCGGTAGTACTACTGCGTCAGTCAGGGCTGCTAAGAACTGCGTCAAGACAGTAATCCCCCTTTGCATGTGTGGGTCTTGTGTATCAAGTTGCTTAGCAAGCCGTATCCACCGCGTGAGACTCTCAGCAGTGAGGTTAGATGTATCCATTGTATTTTGGCTGAGTGCTGGCGCGGCAGCTGAACCTATCTCCGCAGCGATTAGAACCAAGTCTCTGATATCCACAACACCATCGCCGTTGGCATCTGGATAGGTGTTTATACGTCCAAGTGCTAATAAGTCAGGATCACCAAAGTTGGAAGCAACTAAAACGAGATCTAAAATATTTACGACACCATCACGGTTCACATCTTCCTGCTTGTAAGTCGGTGGTGTTTGGTTGCTATTATCATATTCAGCTAAATTCTCTATTAATCCAACGAGTGGAGAAAAATCAGATATATGGTTATCACTAAGATCTAACGCTGTCAGGTTTATTAAACCACTGAGCGCAGACACATCTGAGATCTCGTTGTCATCAAGATCCAGTACCATTAGGTTTAGCAATGTCCTAAGAGAAGACACATCCTTTATTCTGTTGTCATCAAGATCCAGTTCCGTCAAATGCACCAAATTTTTGAGGGGCGAAATATCCGATATCTGATTGTCGTCAAGATCCAGTTCCGTCAGTCCTACCAAGTTCCCGAGGGGTGTCACATCTGATATTTTGTTCTCGTGAAGGTCTAAGAGCCTCAGATTCCTCAAAGCGTTGAGTGGAGATATATCCGATATTTCATTGCCATCAAGATCCAACTCCGTCAAGTTTGTTAAAGTTGTAAGTGGAGACACATCCGATAGCCTGTTGCCATCAAGGTCTAAATATGTTAAACCTGTCAAAACTCCGAGCGGGGATATATCCAATATCTGATTGTCGTCAAGATCCAGCCATCTCAGTCCTATCAAGTTTCTGAGCGAAGATACATCGGATATCTGATTATCGTCAAGATCCAGAAACACCAAGTTTGTCAAGTTTCTGAGTGGAGACACATCCGATAATGGGTTGTCGTCAATATCAAGGCGTCCCATGAAAATCAAATCTTTGAGCGGAGACACATCCGATATCTGGTTGTCAGAAATATCCAAGCGTTCCAGTCTTGTCATATTTTTGAGAGCGGATATATCTGATAACTGATTGCTGTCAAGATCCAAAAAAAACAAGTTTGTCAAAGTGTTGAGTACGGATACATCCGATATTTGATTGAGTTGAAGATTTAGGTGTGTCAAGTTTGTCAAGGCACCGAGCGCGGACACATCTGATAACTCGTTATCTCGCAGATTTAGGTGTGTCAAGTTTGTCAAGGCATTGAGCGCGAACACATCCGATAACTCGTTCTCGCGTAGATCTAAAAACATCAAGTTTGTCAAGGCACCGAGCGCGGACACATCCGATATTTGATTGAGTTGAAGATCCAGTTCTATCAATTTTGTTAAATCTTTGAGCGGAGACACATCCGATATCCGGTTACCTCTTAGGTTTAGGAATGTCAAGTTTATCAAATTGCCGAGCGGGGACACATCCGATATCCGCCTGTTAAGACCAAGATCCAAGAATGTCAAGTTTGTCAAATTTTCGAGTGGCGATACATCCGATATCCGACTGCGACCCAGATGTAACTCTGTCAGATTCACAGCAAACTCAAGCCCGGTCAAATCTTGAATGCGAGATCCAAACGTCCCATCGGCAGACCGACACACCCACCGGGTTGTTCTTCCCCATCCTCCTAATTTCGACAGCCTCAAAAAGCGACATGTACTCGCCTCAAGCACTTCCAAACTCGCCATATCCGCCCGAGTGATGGCATCGCCTGCCGCTTTGCCCAATGCCGACGTAACAAAAGCCCGGAGGTTAGGATCCGGAATATGGACGGTTTGTGCCGTTGCTATCTGGTGAGGCATCAAAAAGAGTGCGCACGCGGTGAAAATCAGAACGATGACGTGGGCGAGTCCCAAGTTTTCGTTTGAGCACCGGACACGTGTTGACTCAATATAGGCAAAAAATTTCAAGAAATTTATACTCCTCCATTTTAGATTAACAGGCACCCGTGGAAACTTACCGTCTAAGATTCAGAAGACAAATAGACAGCATTCACAATCCACTTTGTTGATTTGTATGAGCACACACAATGCGCCGGAAAGTGGCATCCACCGTGCCATCACTGCTCCGAGAACTTAGACTAATCAAACACTTCAGCATAATTTGGTATTACTTCCGGATGAGCATTTTGCCGGTAGCCGTAAAATCACCCGCAGTGAGTGTATAGAAGTAGACCCCACTCGCAACTGACTCACCCAACGCATTCCGGCCATCCCAATACGCCGCATGCGATTTTCTATGATAGACACCAGCAGGCAAATACCCCATCCCTAACGTTCGAACAAACTTTCCATCCGCAGTATAGATAGAGATATTAACATCTGCCGGTTTTGCCAACTGATACGGGATCCACGTCTCAGGATTAAACGGATTCGGATAGTTCGCCAGTAGTTCCGTCTCCTTTGGTAGCACCTCTGCGACGGTTAGAGTTGCCAAAAGCTGCTCCAGCACAGTAAGCCCCCTTTGCGTCCGTGGCTCTTGTGTATCAAGCTGCTTGGCGAGTTGTATCCACTGCTCAAGATTCTCGGCAGTGAGACTGGATGTCTCCGCTGCGTTCTTTCTAACGGTTGGAGCGGCGGCAACAGCACCTATCTCCGCTGCGATGGCAACGAGGTCTCTCACATCTACAACACTATCACCGTTGACATCCGGATAAACGTCAGAACTGGCGAGAGCCGCGAAGTCAGTATTGTGAAAATGAGAACCGACTAAAACGAGATCTAAAATATTTACAACACCATCACGGTTCACATCTGCTGTTACCTTGAGAGGAGGCACTGTTTGGTTGCCGGCATTATATTTTGCCAGATTCTCTATCAATCCGGCAATTGGGGAGAAATCCGATATATGGTTGTTGCTAAGATTTAGTATTGTCAGATTTGTCAAATCTTTGAGGGGAGATACATCTGATATCTCGTTGTGGTTAAGGTACAGCTCTTTCAGATTTACCAAACCCTTGAGCGGGGCAATATCTGATACCTCGTTGTGGTTAAGGTACAGCTCTTTCAGATTTACCAAACCCTTGAGGGGAGACACATCCGAGATTTCGTTATGGTGGAGATCCAGGTACCTCAGATTGGTTAAGCCTTTGAGCGGAGATATATCCAAGAGAGGGAATATACCCGATCTCTCGCTGCTGTCAAGGTCCAGCCATGTCAGATTTGTCAAATCTTTGAGGGGAGACACATCCGAGATCCCGTTGTCGGAAGCATCCAGGTGTCTCAGATTTGTCAAATCTTTGAGGGGAGACACATCCGATATCTCATTGTCATCAAAATCCAAATGTATCAGATTTTTTAAATTTTTGAGCGGAGATATATCCGAGATCCTATAATTGAAGCCAATATGCAAGTATATCAAGTTTGTCAAATCTTTGAGGGGAGACACATCCGATATTTTGTTATCTCTAAGAGAGAGATATGTCAGATTTATCAAATCTTTGAGCGGAGATATATTCGAGATCTCGTTGCTTCTAAGAGAGAGGTGGGTCAAGTTTGTGAACGCTTTGAGGACGGATACATCCGGTATCTCGTTGTCAAGAAGATCCAGTTCTATCAGTTCTGTCAAATCTTTGAGCGGGGATATATCCGATACCCTGTTATATATGAGAGAAAGGTGTGTCAAATTCGTCAAATCTTTGAGTGGAGACACATCCGAGATCTGGTTACGGCCAAGAGAGAGGTATGTCAAGTTTATCAAATCTTTGAGGGGAGACACATCCGAGATCTGATTACGACCAAGATCGAGGTATGTCAAGTTTATCAAATCTTTGAGGGGAGACACATCCGAGATCTGATTACGACCAAGAGAAAGGTGCATCAGATTGGTAGCAAATTCAAGACCGGTTAGATCCCGAATGCCAAACCCAACGGAATCATCATTCAACTCACATACCCACCGTTCTGGCACCCACCACACTCCCTTTTCCGACAGTGTCAAAAAGTGGCATCCGTTTCGGATAGATTCCAAACTCGCCAGATCCACCTGAGTGATGTCGTCACCTGCCGCTTTGTCCAATACTGATTCAAGAAGCACACGGAGGTTAGGATCCGGGATGTGGACGGTCTGTGCGGTTGCTATCCGGTGCTGTGTCAAAAAGATCACGCACACGGTGAGAATCAGGCTGACAATGTGGGCGAGTCCCATGTCCTGACTTGAAGAACGTGTGCGCGTTGATTCGGCATAAGTGAAAAGTTTCAAGACATTTATATTCCTTATATTTTGATTAACGGGCATCCGTGAATTAAATGAGGGTAGTGCATAATTGTTGCTGAATACCGGATGCAGCGGGGACCTGCAGTAGCGAAATTCATTGTGCATTGGGACAGGCGATGAATCGCTCACCTACGAACCCGCGCGGCGGATCCGTTGCTTGGATCTATCTTGTCACGTTTTCCGTTCCAGGGGTCGCATGTACAACTTGGAAATCGCCGGTGCCATTCGGCCAGCGTCCAAAGGCGATGTCTGTCTCTTGCTCTTCAAATATAATGCTATCCAGTACTACTTGGTTGCCTTGCACATCGGTACCCACGAGCGTGACGGTTTCACCATTTTTGGATAGTTTGAAGTTGGCATGCAGCCCTTCTAATGCATCTTCGTCTTCATCCAACCATACAATTAAATACCCATTTGCTGAAATTTCGGTATTTTCAGGAAATTCCCATTTCGTAAGTTCGTCCTCTTTGTCAGAAAGATACATCCCGGTGAGCAGCACAGCATTATCGGTGAGGTTGTGCAACTCAAGCCAATCGTCATAGTCTCCCTGTGGGTCAGTGAGGGTATTGTCATTGTCTGCCATCAGTTCGTTAATAACGACAGAAGGCCCTGTCACAACCGAGTCCATCATATCCATCATGCCGCCGGGCTCCATCGTGTCCTCAGCTAAGTCGCTCATATCCGCCATATCCATCATGTCACCGGGATCCATCATGTCCGCGTCCGGCATAACCGGTCCTACTATTTGCTGTGCGCGTTCGCAAGATACAAAGGCAACACAGCCAATTAAAATAGCAATTAGAGATATCTGGAATTTTAGCATAGTTCGTGCTCCTCATTTTAAATTGTAAATTAAAAGCCAACGAAGAGCTGTAAACCTATTCGTGAGGTTTTAAAGCGACAAAACCCATTCACTTTAGCAGGTTACTCTTCGGTAGGCAACTCCATATATAAATGATACTATATTCGGTTCTGATTGTCAAAAAAAATTCAGGGCTTACTAGGTTTTTTACAAATCAGCGCATGAACGGTTTACCGAACTAAGGCACGGATACCGCGCCCAACAAAATCGGATTTAGGAGATAGCCTCTACAAAAATTGTTGATAGACATTCATAATCCTTTCATAGTGAATGTCGGCATTAAACTCTGTCTCCATCTTTTGGCGACCAATGCGCCCCATCTCTATAGCCTCGTTTCTATGTTCAGAAATCCATAGGAGACGCTCTTGAAGTGCCTCTCGTCCACCTGACGGAACGAGAAATCCATCAACGCCGTCTACGATGAGTTCTGGAATCCCACCTATATCCGCACCGATGACCGGTTTGCCGTAAGCATAGGATTCTAAAACAGACATCGGACAGTTTTCATACCACTCCGACGGCAAGACCGTACAGATGCTATTCAGAATCAGTTCTCGGAGTTCATCGCCCTGCTTAAAGCCAAGGAGGTGAATATGTTCACATTCGTTCTCTTCGACGATCCGCTGAACTTCAGGCATTGCTTCACCATCACCGACGATATAGAGCGGGACCTGCTTGAGCGGTGCTGCCGCTTCTATCAATGTCAAAATCCCCTTGCTCCGATGCAACCGCCCGAAATAGAGGATATAGTTTCCCACGTCGAAATTCGGTGTGATGTCAGAGACATCAACAAAGTTATGAACGGTTGAGATTTTGTCTTCCGGGATGCCGTGCGAGATCATCTTTTTCCGAAGGAAATGAGAGACGGAAATGAAATGGTCGAATTTCTTAACAGCACCGAGCATGCGTGATACATAAGACTCCGTAACACTCAACGCAGTGCGTGCAAGTGACCCTCTGTTGCACCGTTTCGGGAGCGCGCGCCAAAAGTGTTTACCTTCACACGCCTCACAAATCTCATCGTTTGAGAGATGGCTATAAACCGGGCAGGTCAGCTTGTACTCGTGCAATGTCTGGATGAGCGGAATTCCGTCTTTTTTCAGTACTTCCAAGATTGAAGCAGTAAGTTTACCATAATAGATATGGAAATGCGCGAGGTCGATATCTGTGTCTTTCAACAACCGTCGGATTGATTTAACGGCATCGTGTGAATATAAAAAGCGCAATAGGTCTCCTGCTCCGGGATGCTCGAAGTCGGCACTACGTGGGAAATAGTGTTCCCATTCAGACGGTTCATTATTAGGGTTTGCCGCTGTGAAGGGCACGACCCGATGTCCGTGTTTTTGCAACAATTCGGCGAGGGAAAAAAAGTATCGATCAGAACCGCCGCGGACATAATGGTTTTGTGAGATATTCAGAATCGTACTTTTCATTTTTTTAACTATGGACCTCCGCACATCGTTCCTCTACAGAGATTTCACCCCTACGGGGTTCGGTTAATTCCAACGAGGATATATTTAATTGGTTTTTCGGCTTTCAGCATTTCCCAGTCTCTTACTGACGGTTGGCGGCTATTCCCGCTATAGATCGGCGAGAAGTGCTGGATATGGAAAGCCTGCATCGGGAATCCGCGTATTCGCGAACGGCTCATAATAGACTCTGCCTATCCGCTTGGTATTTAGTACTGGATCAGCGGCATCTACAATAATATTCGCTATTTCGGTCGTATCTGAATTTCCCCACCAATTATTGGTTACCACCAAGTCGAATTTTACATTCAAACGGAGTGCGAAGATATTCGCGTTCAGGTTGTTGTTTTGAATAATAGATTGGACATTTTCACAGAAGATCCCAGTCTCGTTTTTTGTGATACTGTTTCTCTCAATCTTCGGACGTGTCTGGCGCCCGATAGTGCTGATTCCGATATGATTGTCAAGAATATCGTTGTGTTGAATGCGAGCGTCGCTCCCGTCTAAAGCGATGGCGGTTTCATTTTGACGAAGGGTGCATTCTGTAACAGTCGGCGATGTCGTTTTGATGTCGAGAGCAACCGTGGCATGCTCCAGAACCGCCCCTCTGACAAAACTCTCTAAATCGTGTGTGTGGTCGAAGAGGATACCGTTCCAATCGCCGGGTGTGGGTCCGACATTGTCCGATGTGAGATGCACAAGTCGAGTCACTTGGTCTTGATCTAAAGGTGTTCCGATCTTTAGAATGCCTCTCACTGTGAGAAGGGCATCCCGTCCAAATTTAACAGTCGTGCCGGGCGGGACGTTGAGGGTTATATTCTGTGGAATCTCCAATGTACCCTGTACAATATACGTCTTTTCGGGATCCCACGTTTCATTTTCAGTGAGTCGATGGTCTTTCAGAACAACTTCGGCGCTATCTTCAGGAGCTACGGGATTCGGGGTTTCTTGCGTTGTACAACCCGCACCTACAATTAAACTAAGTAAGCTAAGGCAGAAGATTAAAAGGTAGTATCTTAAGTGCTGATTTTTCATTTTTCGTATATGCTGTTCCAGTCATGTCATTCCAACCTTTTGACATTAATTGGAATAAAAAATGTTATTTTGTAGTGTTTGTTGCAATTTTTGGGGATTTTCATCAAAAAGTTTGGATACGAAGATTATTCTCAATGATAATGCTTTAGAGTCTTGGATCAACTGCCTCACTTTCGAGTGCTAAAATTCCGAAAACGCATTCATGAACACGAGACAACGGTTCACGCCGAACAAAACGCTCAAGTGCCTCAACACCCAATGCAAACTCTCGAAGTGCGAGGGAACGTTTGTGAGAGAGTCCGCGAGTACGAAGACGCTTTAAGTTTTGAGGCAATGTATATTCGGGTCCATAGATTATCCGCAGATATTCACGACCTCGGCACTTTACAGCGGGTTGGACCAATCCTCGCTTGCCTTGAACGATAAAATCCAGAGGCTTGATGACTGTGCCTTCACCGCCCTGCTCGGTGAGTTCTTCCCATCGACAGATTGCTTCAGCTTGGTTTGTGTCGTCAGTTACATTAACCATCCCGTAGGAAGTTGCGAACAACGGGTTGTCTTCAGAATTTTGACAGAGTTTACTAAGCATTTCCATGTGCCACAGATGGTCTTTGTCGAAGTACACCGCGCCTTCCGTTGCGAGTAAGTGGAATGGAGCCAGTTTCAGGTCTGCAACAGATTGGACGTGCCAGCAGTATTGCTGATATGCCTTGATATATTCGGTTACTGCCTCTGCGCGTTGACGATAGTCATCCACTATACAACTCACATCAACGCCTCGTTCGGCAGCGGTTTCCAGGGATGCAACCGCTTCTTCCAAAGCGATACGCGCTGATACGCCTACCGGGGCATATTGTTGCCGTAACAATTCCTGAGCTTTAACCGACCAAGGCATTAGTTCGCAATCAAGACAGATCCAATCCGTATTGAACACTTTCCAATAATCGACTTTGTCTATCGCTTCTTTCAGCTGTCCCAAAAGTTCGGTTTCAATTGCGGTATCGTCAAAGAAACGTCTGCCGGTCCGTGTGTAACAGATGCCAAGCGTGTCGTCTGCGACACCAAATCGTTTTTTTGCGGTTTCTGTATCTCGGCAAACGACAACGACAGCGCGTGATCCCATGTGTTTCTCTTCCCAAATGACGTTGGATACGCCCTGTTTGCGATAATAAGTGAATGCCTCCGTTGGATGTTCAAGCAAACCAGGTCTGTTTGTCGTCTCGGTTGGGGACATTGTCGGTGGAAGATATATAAGCCATTTTGGGTTTATAGCAAAACGACTCATCACCTCAAGCGCGGTTATTGCATTCTCTTCACGGATTGTTACGTTGTGATGTAACCGGGTGCTGACAACACGCTTTCCCCGTACATCATCAATGTTTAGAATATCGTCAGGCTCCTGCGTTTTGACAGAAGACAGTTGGTCCACTTCATTAAGAAGTGGCTTAGAGGGTTGATAATACGTTTGGTATGCTGCGACAGACACGATTTCTTTTTCAGGATATCGCAATGCAGTCAGTTTGCCGCCAAAAACACATCCGGTATCAATGTTAATTGTTCGGTTTACCCATTGCGGCTCGGCGACTGGCGTGTGTCCATAGACAACCATCGCATTGCCGCGATACTCGTCAGCCCAATTGATCCGAATCGGCAAACCGAACTCATCAGTTTCTCCAGTCGTTTCTCCGTATAGTGCGAATTCACGCACGCGCCCGGATGCCCTGCCTTGTAATTCCGCCTTCATTCCAGCATGCGCGACGACCAACTTTCCGCTGTCAAGTACGTAGTGGCTCACCAAGCCATTTAGGAATTCTGTGATTTGCGTCTTGAATTCGGCTGATTCTTCCTCCAATTGAGAGAGCGATTCCGCCAATCCGTGTGTCGGATTCACATTTCTGCCCTGAAGCGCGCGAACCAGTTTTACGTCATGATTCCCCGGCACGCAAAGGGCTGCCCCCGTCTTTTGCATTCCTATGACCAAGTGCAATACTTCGGCGACCTTTGGACCCCTGTCAACAAAATCTCCGACGAAAACCGCTTTCCTGCCTTGCGGTGGCTCAACAACGGTTTCACCGTCTGGCTGTGTTGAGATTTCATAACCGAGTTCTTTGAGTAATTCAACAAGTTCATCAAAACAGCCGTGAACATCACCAATGATGTCAAACGGTCCCTGTTCGTCTGTGCGGTTCGTCCACAATGGCTGTCGCTCCACACGGATGGCTTCAACAGCTTCCTGTGTGGACATTACATAGACGAAGCGTTGAAAACCCTCGCGTTTAAGATTGTGCAGTGATCGACGCAGTTGCTGGCTCTGCTGGCGGATGACATGCGGTTTTAAATTACGGTCGGGACGTGCCTCGTTTCTTTCCTGACAGAGTTTTACGGGCATGTTAAACACAATGGCAACGGTTAAGCAGTGGTATTCGCGCGCCAGTGCCAGCAAAGGCTTCCGTGCTTCAACCTGGACGTTCGTTGCATCAATGACCGTTAATTTCCCAGCAGCAAGCCGTTTTGAGGTGATGAAGTGCAGCACTTCAAACGCATCGCCCGTTGCCGCCTGGTCGGTCTCATCGTCTGAGACAAGCCCTCGGCAGAAATCCGATGAAAGAATTTCGGTCGGCTTGAAATGCTCACGAGCAAAGGTGGACTTGCCCGAACCTGAAGGTCCAATGAGGAGTACAAGTGAAGGTTCAGGAATTTTCATATTTTAATTTTACCTTGCGGATAAGCGACAGGATTTGTGCCTTGACGTTTTCCGCGTTCGAGTTGAAAAAACACCCAAGCAAAAACCCTTCCACTTCGTTTCAGGCTTGTGCTTCGGATTATGGAACCGCGTCCGTCCTATTCATCAACTCTTCGGGTAAAGACCGCCATCTGTGTCGGCGGACCAACGTCTTTAACCTCTGGTCCAATTGGGTGAAATGCAACGGCGTAACCGAAGCGTTTGGCAATACCTGTTGCCCAAGACTGAAATTCGTCCCGTGTCCACTCAAAACGATGATCTTTATGTCGAAAGTTCCGAGCCTGCAGGTTTTCAAATTGGACGTTGTATTCTATGTTTGGTGTCGTCAACACAACCGTCCGGGGATGGGCAAACTCGAAAAGGATCCGCTCAAAAGCCGCGAGTCGTGGCAAATCTAAGTGTTCAATTACCTCTATAACTGCAGCTGCATCGTATCCAACCAAGCGTTTATCCCGATATCCGAGCGATCCTTGGAACAAGCGAAGCCGTTCTTTCTGCTTCTCAGGCAATCGGTCGTGCTGGAGTCGCTCTTGCGCTATCTTCAGCACGCGATGTGAAACGTCCATTCCGACGATCTCCTCAAACTGTTTTTCAGCCAACAACTTACGGAGAAGTTTTCCTTCACCGCACCCCAAATCGAGAACGCGTTTCGCGCCACACGCTTTAAGGGCTTCAGTGACCGTAGCCAAACGAATTTCGTTCAGAGAGATACGTTCTTCAAACTGCTCTTCTTCATGTGCTTGAATTGCCTCGTCAGTCTCTTGAGCATCTTCTTCGCGCAATTGGGCGAGTGCATCACGAGTCAGCCCACGTTGATGCTTCAAGTAACGACGGACGATAGATTCCTGTTCTGGATGCGCGGCGAGCCAGTTATTACCGTGCTTTAACAGTTTTTCGATCTCCGCCTCGTCAACCCAATAGTGCTTTTCGTCGTCAAGCACAGGCATCAAAATGTAAAGATGCGTGAGGAGTTCGCTCAAGCGACAGGTGTTTTCGAGTGTCACCGTAAAATAACGACTTTCGCCCCAATCCGGGAATTGTGTGTTTAGCGTATGTCGTTCTGCCTCTACCGTATAACCCAGTGGCTCGAAAAGCCGTCGCAACAATTTCTCTCCGCCGCTACATGGCAAGATGGATAATTTCGCATTTAAAGGGATCTCTGCTTCCGCGAGTTGTGGGCGTTCTTTGCACTTGCCGGACAACGCACTGCTAAATACCTGTGCGATTGCGACACTCAAAAACGACGAGGCAACGTAGGGACGATCACTGACGTACTGCGATAGCGCGAAATTTTCCGCAAATCGCCCGTGAGGGCGGCGGATAAGTCCAACCGAATCAACGTCGAGCAGCAGTGCTGCCGTGCATTTTTCGGTACGCGCCTCCGGATAAAAGACATGTGCCTGACCAAAGGTAAGCGTAAAGGATTGAATTCGCGCCGGGTGTTTATGCAACAGATAACCGAGGTCTGTCGCAGGAGAATATGTAGTTGATATTGTCAACAGCATAGCAATGTACCAAGAAATACAGTGAGTCGAAAGAAAAATATTGCGCTACCCTACGATAACTTGGAGTCCCCATCAGTTGAAAAATTCTAAGTCCGCATACGTCACATTATACCTTCTTTTCTGTATCTCGTCAAGTCTTTTGCAGAGCCTTCCAGAGGCATTTAGTTTTCGATTTTTTAACCATTTTGGTTGGAAAGTCGCGATTCAAGGGTCGCGCCTATTGGCGTATGTCGGGAATCGGAGTTCCCTCCTACAGGAGAACTGAATGCCTCTGAAGTTGGAATGCATGACATTTGTTTTAAACCTCAAAAAGCAGTATAATAGAATCAATCTCTCTTACCTAACATTTTGCACCACCAAATATAATGGAAGCCACGCTCGGAGGATATTGTAAAATGGCGGATTTTGATTCTCACTCATACACACCGGTATACCCGGGTCCGAACGACGATCTGCTTGAGGCGCAAGCGCGAGTCTGCACGGGACCGCATCAGACGCGCCCGTTAGGCATAAACGCTTCGGATTTCCCGCAACCGGAGCCGCTTCTTGAAACGCTTCTGAAGTCTCTAAGGGGCGAACTCCCGGAATCGGAGGCAGCTTCAGAGGCTCAGATGGGTGCGTTTTTTGCGGCGATGACGCTCCGTGCCTACTTCCCAAAAGCAACACAGTGGAGCCCCGCAGAACAAGCAGCATTTCGTAAATACAATTCGGCACTTACAGAACAACTGCCCCCAGAAATTCAATACCTCATGAACCCTGAGCGCGGCTACGTACCGGCGAATCCGACTGAGGCAATTGTCGTGAACGCGTTAGAAAAGATTCTACAGGCAAAACATTTAGACTATACCGAAACCCGTGAGATGTGTAAAGCCATGCTTAGCGACGATGTAAAACCTGCTTTCAAAGGTGCTGCACTTATCGGACAACGGATGAATCGCGAAACCTATCAGGAGGTGCGAGGTTATCTTGACGCGTTTTTCGGACCGGAAGAGGTCCAACCGATCGATGTTGCAACGTTAACGCATTTTGGGCAACCGTATGACGGCGCCACGCGTTATTTTCGTCCGACTTTGTTCGTCGCTGCAGTCCGCGCTGCACTCGGCGAAGCATCACTCCTCCACAGTGTGGATGCAATGCCACCAAAAAACGGTGTGACAGAGGAAACTATCCTGAAGGCACTCGGTGCGAACACGCAACTATCACTTGTACAGACGGCTTCACTGATCACAGACGCATCGGTGGGTTTCGGATATATCAGTCAGCGCGAGTATTGTCCCGCCGCCTATAACTTGCGCGAACTGCGGGTGCATATCAAGAAACGTCCGCCGTGGGCAGCGACTGAGAAAGCACAACAGTTCTTTTCGGCACGAGAGGCAAACTACATGGTGCTTGGCTATTATCACATCGGTTACGAGAAACCCCTCCTCCAATTGGCATGGGAGCGTGGATTTGAGGCGGCTGTTGCTGTGAAGGGAGAGGAAGGGACAAGCCATTACGCGCTCCGACTCGGGAAGCCTTCTACAAGTGATAGGATGGCAATCAACTACTCTCAAGGCTTCCATCGTGTAAACGGTGCCCGTGAAGATTTCGCGCTGGATATAGATCCCGAAATTTATGGATTCGACTATACGAGAAGTCCACGCCCAGAGGTTGTAAGCGCGGTGGCATTTGCGGAAGCCGGTGTGGCGGCACTATCCGGTGAAAAAGGACATATCTACGACAGGATTCTCCTAAACACGGCGATGGTAGATTCCCTGTTAGGAATTTGCCCAGAACCTAAAGATGCGCTCGCCCGCGCACAGTCGGTGATGGACGATGGGAGTGCGTTGAAGCATCTGCAGGCGTATATAGCAATCAGCAATCAGTAGCCATCAGCCGTCAGCGGTCAGCAATCAGCAAGAACCCTTTTTTGCTGATCACCGAGAGCCGACTGCTGAAAGCCGAGAGTGAATTAAATGTAGCCTGTTGAGCCATCGGGTCGGATGGGACAGGTGCGTTGCCAATGGATGTATTCATTGTCGGTGATTGCGGATTCATTCACCTCTACACCCAAGCCCGGACGATCGCGTAATTCCAAATAACCGTCTTTCGGTAGATAAGGTTCGTCTATCCACGCGCTCCACTCCGTCTCTGTCGGCAGGAGATACTCAAGGATTTTAAAATTCGGGGTTGCGGCAGCGAAGTGGACATTAACAGCCGTTGCGAGCGGTCCCATCGGGTTGTGGGGTGCGATACTGACGTAGTGTGCTTCGGCAATCGCAGCAATCTTCCGCATCTCCAGTAGCCCACCACAGACACAAATGTCAGGCTGAATGATGTCAGCCCCTTGTGCCGCAATAACATCCAGAAACTCAAAGCGTGTATAGAGAGATTCCCCCGTTGCGAGTGGCACTTGCATCTGAGAGCGTAGACGTGCCCAGGCAGGCATGTGTTCGGGTCGGAGCGGTTCTTCGTAGAAATACGGATCGTACGGAGCGAGGGCATTCGAGAGTTGGAGTGCGCGAATCGGTTCAAAGATTTTGGCGTGTGGATCGAAGGCGAACTCCCATTCCGTAGGCGTGTTGTCCCGAATTTGCTCAAAATAGGTAGCGGCTGCATCACAGACGTTGCCCCATCGACTCACATCGGGATCAAGTTGATAAGGACTCGTTTTGAAAGCGGTGAATCCCCAGTCTTCATGGAGTTTGTGTGCTTGATCGGCGGCTTCGATGCCATCCCTACCGCCGATGCCACGGTAGACGCGGATGCGATCCCGAGCGTGACCTCCGAGGAGCATGTACACCGGTAAGCCCGCCGCCTTCCCACTGATGTCCCAGAGTGCATGATCGACAGCAGAAATGACAGCAAGCCCGGCACCACCGGGTGGAAAACGGAACTGCTGATGCAGTTTCAGCATGATATACTCAATTCGCCTTGGGTCGTCCCCTTGAATCATCTCAAAGATATAGTCAGCAATCGGTTCAACAGAGAGGTCGGGACCCGTGGAGTAGGCTTCACCCCACCCGTAGAGTCCTTCGTCTGTTTCGACTTTGATGAGGCCGCGGGGTCGATTGCCAAATTGTGCCATAAAGGTTTTGATCGCCGTGATTTTCATTTTTTTAACTATGGACCTCCGTTTTTATGGGAGTCGGCAAAGAAGCAGTCAGCAATCAGCAGTCAGCAGTCAGAAAGAGAATCTTGTGGCAGGTGAAAACGATAGCAACCGCCACAACGATCTACTGAAAGCCGAGAGCCGACAGCCACGCTGCTGAGAGCCAATCACCATGGATGTGTGCGAAACGGTGATGCAGGTAACCCTTCCTTGTTCACAAAATTTGGCTCCGCACTTTGATGCCAACCGAATCGAACTGCGACCGGATTTTCAACAGTATCGCTGGAAACGGCGATTGTGTCGCCATCAATTGTTGCTTTCGCCTCGACGAATTGCTTGTCTTCGCCTGCGATTTCAAACCATGTCAGCGGTTGTCCATCTCGTGCCATCAAGCCGCTACCGATAGAATCAAAGCTCAGTTGGATTGTGTTCCCTTCTACCGCCATCGACTTGTAAAGCGGACCGGAATAGGTTACATCTTCTCTGCCGTACATTTTCGCCAGTGCCCACAATGCCAGTCGTCTACCGACTTCCTGCTTGTTTCGAGGATGTATGTCCTTGAGGTTACCGATGTCTGTTGTCACAGCCATACCGGTATTTGGCAGTGCCAACGTGGCTGTTTGTGCTTCCCATATCTCAGGTAGGAAAAATGGGCTTGCGTCCTGTCCGCCGTAATTGAACGGTGCCAGTTGTACGAAGTAGAAAGGGAAATCGTCTTGTCCCCAGACCTCGCGCCAGCCGTTGATGAGTGCCTTCATTTTTTCATGGTAAAGCATACCTTCTCGAAGATTCGATTCACCTTGATACCAGAGCGCGCCGCGTATGGCGTAAGGAATAAGCGGATGCACCATGCCGTTGTAGAGCCCAGTCGGTCTCGCATGATGGGTTAGCGGGTGGACATTCTGCGGCATCTGCGTAAGGCGTGCGTCAGTCTCTAACGCCTTCCGTGTCTCTGCTATCCACGCTTCAAGATCCTTCACTTTTTGGGGAAGTTGCTGGCGATAGTTGGCATGTGCCTCTTGAATCTCCTTGGATATGGATTCAAGGGTGGAAACACTGTCAAAACCGACAGGCGGGGTCCACGGTTCAATGCGGGTGCCACCCCATGAGGTATTGATTAATCCGATTGGCACATCAAGATTCTTGTAAAGTTTCCGTCCGAAATAGTAAGCGACAGCGGAAAAATTTGCAATTGTCTCTGGCGTGGTTTCATACCAATCGGCGTCTACATCTTTCTGAAGTAAACCTGCCGGGACTCTCGGCACATAGAATAACCGGATCTTCGGGTACACTGCGGCGGCAATTTCTGCCTCGCTATCTTTCGATGCACTCACCGACCATTGCATGTTTGATTGTCCGGAGCAGACCCAAACTTCCCCGAAAAGGACGTTCGTAAGTTCAAGGGTATTGCTACCAGTGATCTTGAGCGTATAGGGACCACCGGCTTCCATAGCGGGAAGTTCGGTTCGCCAGTTGCCTTCCGCGTCGGAGACCACCGCAGTGGTTGAGAATAGTGGTTCGGCACCTTCGTTCTCGGTGCTAAGGGTTAGGGTGATCTCTTCGCCTGCGGATGCCCATCCCCAAATGGGAACTTGCATGCCGCGTTGCAACACCATGTTATTGCCGATGACACGTGGTAACGTAACCTCGGCATGCACGAGGGGTTGTGTGAAGAGTAATAGGAAACCGATAAAAAACAGCGTGATTCGTATCATGTCTTCGCTCCTTTAATTAGGTAGTTAGTCCTGTAATCTCTGTAGTTTCCAGTTAGAAATAAGTTGCGAGCGATTTATCACTCTTTCGGAAGGATCTCCACCTTCAGTTTGTCCTCTAAACCTAAACCTTTGGCAATTTTCATAAGATCTCGTTTTTTATCTATAGTTGCCATGTCCGTTAGGATGTAATATGAGCCTGACTGTGTTTGGTAGCGGTCCGGGTACTTGGATACCGCAACGAGAGGTATCTTCTGTCGGGATATGTCAAGAGCCGCAACCTTTTCTATTCCTAACTTTTCAATCACCTCAACGAAGGTGTCCTTTATCAAAGGACGCTCAATCCTTTCACCATCGGGCATCGTAACAACCAGTTTTGTCCATTGTAGCGATTGTTTGGGTTTTGGATCCGGAGCAGGCGGAACGTGAACTGACGGAACAGAATCTTCAACGTGAATTGGCGGCACAAAATCTTCCTGGGGCCCCGCTGTTAAACTTTGCAGAAAGGTAAGCACTTCTTCTTCCGTTGGTATGTATCTACAAACTTCTTTCGTACCGTTTATCACAGTTTGCAGCAACACCTGATTCTTTTCTTGCAAGATTTTGTGCCATACCTCGGGCAAACGCTGCGCTAACTCTCGCTGCCGAGAAAAGTTCCAATAGTCTTCTTCGATTGCAGTGAATGCCTCACCTTTCTGTACTGACTCGTAACTTAGGTATCTGTTTAGAAGGTTGGCACTTTCCTCACTATCTCCCGTGATGAGATCCAATTCGACTACCTTGCGTTCTTCGTAAGTTCCTTCTCCAGGCGGGTAAAAAAAAGACCATTTCTGCCCATCAGTGAGAATAGCAACGCGGACACCTTGATGGACAGCGTATTCAAAGAGTTGCCTTTCAGCACCGTCAAGTTTTCCAACTTGCTTAGCCTCAATGAAAATGCGTGGCGTTGCGGGTGGATGACATAGCGCGTAGTCAACTTTCCCCCTCTCGACTGTGTATTCAGGAAAGACAACTTGAGTCTTAGATGTAGGCCAACCCAACTCCTTGAGCAGTGGGTCTATAATACCCAGACGCACCGCAGTTTCATTTGTAAACTGTCGGTGTTCTAACTCGTTGCGTATGTCATCAATGTGTTCCTTCAGTGTCATACTCCTACTCCTTCCATATTGAATCGGTAATGTCTTGACCATGTCCGGTGCGGTTCCAAACCACACCATAGGTGTCAATTTAGTGAGAAATATGTGTATTTTTAGTGTATGAAAAAAGCGTTGCAAAGAGGAAACACCTCCCGCATAATGTAGAAAGAACGATCCAAGTTGATTCTACAAAAGAGGTGTTTCCAATGTCCATTTTACAACAAGTTCGCAATAATATGCAAAGGATTCTTAGAAGTATTGCTGATGAAGCAGCCGTGGCGAGCGGAATGCTCCGCAGAAGGCGTAAACTCACCGGTAGTGCGCTTACCGAAATTCTGGTCTTCGGATGGTTAGAAAACCCAGAGGCGAGCTATCATCAACTTGCCGAGACCGCCAGCACCCTCGGCCTCAATGTCTCCCGCCAAGCCATTGCGCAGCGGCTCACGCCTGAGACTGCCGAAATGCTGAAAACGACCCTTGATGCTGCCATCGCAGATGTCATTGAGATTGCCGCTGAACCCCAAGTGCTGCCTTTACTTGAGCACTTCACGGGTGTTTTCGTTCAAGACAGCACGTGGCTATCGCTCCCTGATGAACTCAACGCTACCTGGCAGGGACCCCGGAAAAAGAATCATCCTCAGAAATCTGCCTTGAAACTCCACCTGCGGTTCGATATTTTGACCGGTGGCTTTGAACACTTTCAACTCACCGATGGCATCACCGCTGATAGCACGGCAGAAAAGCAGTTTGACCCCCTCCCGCCGGGCAGCTTGCGCCTCGCAGACCTCGGTTATTTTTCGCTTGATGAACTTGAAAAACTTACTGAAAACGGCGTCTATTGGATAACACGTTTGAAAGCCGGCTGCCACCTCTTTGACGCAACCGGAGAACCGTTGTCTTTGGAAAACCTCCTCAACGCAGACCTCGAAAACACCGTGATCCGCAAACCTATCCGTGTCGGGAAAACAAAGCAACTCAACGCATATCTCATCGCAGAGAGACTCACTGAAGCAGAAACAAATAAACGACGGCGATATATCAGATACCGAGCCAAACGAAAAAATGAAAATCCTTCAAAAATACGACTGCGCCTTGCAGGATGGAACCTCTACATCACCAACATCGAAGAACACCGCCTCACCCCGGAGCAGATATGCGCCATCGTCGGCATCCGCTGGCAAGTTGAGTTGATGTTTAAATGCTTCAAAAGTATCGGGAAACTCCAGGTCTCCCGAAGTCAAAAGCCGTATCGTATCTTGTCTGAAATCTATGCCAAACTCATTGCCGCAGTCATCCGACACGCTGTGATGTTGATTGCTGGCTGGCGATGTATACGTCATAGTCTTATGAAGACCGCTGAACTCATTACAGGCTATGCCCGAACACTGACGATGAGTTTTCATAAATCAACAAAGGCAGTCATTGAAACCCTGAAAGACATAAAACGCGCATTTCAAAACGCAGACGCTCTGGAGAAAAGCAGTGGAAAAAATACGACCCTTAGACGACTTCAAAACGCAGCGAAAAATCACTAAATTGACACCTATGGTGCGGTTCCAAACCACACCTACCGGGTCTGGAGAAACTCTTTCTGACAACTACTGAAGGCGTTCGGCGAGGTAGCTGTTGCGTTCCATGACTTGATTGTTGCGGATACAGATGCCGAGTGCGCGTTTGGTCCCGACTATCACGACGCGCTCCTTCGCACGGGTGATGCCGGTGTAAAGCAGATTTCGTTGTAACATGAGATAATGTTGTGTGTGCAAGGGGATAACAACGGCGGGATACTCGCTGCCTTGTGCCTTATGGATAGTCGTGGCGTAAGCCAAAACGAGCTCACCGAGGTCTGCCGTATCATAAGCGACCTGTTTATCAGGGTACTGGATGTACACCTTTTTGTCAATGTGTTCAATCGAGACGACTCTTCCGATATCGCCGTTAAACACGTCATAGTCGTAGTTATTGCGTATCTGCATCACCTTATCACCGATGCGGAACCCACCTACGGTTTGAGATCGACCAGCAGGCTCCGACATCTGTTTGTAAGTCCGAACGCCGAACCTCGATTTTTCTAAGGGATGAGATACTGGCGCAGCATCTTCCGGGTTCAACACCTCCTGGAGGCGTTTGTTGAGGTTTTCAGTACCGAGTGTCCCGCGCCGCATGGGGCATAGGAGTTGGATATCGTCCATCGGATGGTAATCGTAGTGCCGTGGTAACCGATCGGCAATGACGGAACATATTAATTCGGTAATTACTTCGGGATCTTCCTCCTCCATGAAAAAAAAGTTCCGATCTATGTCGCCCGTGAGTTCTGGAAAATCGCCCTTATTAATGCGATGGGCATTTGTGACGATCATGCTCTCCTGCGCTTGGCGGAATATCTCGGTTAATTGGATGACAGGTATCCTTTGAGAATCAATGAGGTCTCTGAGGACATTGCCTGCGCCGACGGAGGGAAGCTGATCGGTATCCCCAATGAGGATGACAGTAGTCATCGGACGGATTGCCTGCATCAAACGGTTCATCAGGACGAGGTCTACCATAGATGTTTCGTCAACAATGACGACATCTGTGTCTAAAGGGTTCTGCCGATTTCGCTTAAATCCATTGTTTTGCGGCGAGAATTCAAGGAGCCGATGAATGGTTTTGGCTTCGCTGCCGGTTGTCTCGCTGAGACGTTTTGCCGCTCGTCCGGTGGGTGCTGTCAGAGTGATGCGTCTGCCTTCTGCTCCAAACAGACGAATCATACCGACAACAGTTGTCGTTTTACCGGTGCCGGGTCCGCCGGTAAGGATCATAGCGCGTGTGGTCATGGCGGTATGGATCGCCTCGCGTTGTTGTGACGCGAAACGGATACCCATCTCGCTCTCCAATTGGGTGAGGAATGGCGTACTGTTAGGCGACAGCGGAGCGGTGCTATGCCCTTGATCGGAAGCAAGGAGCCTTAAAAACTGGTTTGCAACACCGAGTTCGGCGTAGTAAAAGGGTGCGAGATAGATGGCAGAGTGGCTATCGGCTTTCGGTTTCCGTCGGCTTTCGGTTTCCGTCGGTAAAGAGGTTTCTGATGAACCAGAGTGTTTTTGCTCGGGCGTTTCCTGCTGACTGCTGACCGCTGACCGCTGACCGCTAATTTCGTAGGCATCCTGTGGTTCACTCACACCCATCTCTTCGTCTGAACTCGCCAAGTCTGTAAAACTGGGGTTAATAATTTCCTCTTCTTCGACGAGGACAGAGATACCTTGCTCAATCGCTTCCGTTTCTTGCTCAAGCATGGTTTGGCACGCCTCAATAAGTTCAACACGGCGTTGGAAGACGTGTCCATCATCTGCCTTCTGGCTGAGAACATATTTGATCCCCGCTTGTACCCGTTTCGGGGCATCCTTATCAATGCCGAGTTTCTGTGCGATCGTGTCTGCCGTTACAAAGCCGATACCGTAAATGTCATCGGCAAGGCGATACGGATCCTCTGTGACGATCGGGATTGCGTCGTTTCCATAGGTTTTGTAAATTTTTGCGGCGTGTGCCGTGCTGACATCGTGCGATTGCAGGAAGAGCATGACGTTTTTTATCTCGCGTTGTGCCTCCCACGCTTCCTTGATGGTTTGTACCCGCTTCCGCCCGATACCGGGGACACGTGCCAATTTTTCAGGCTCGTTTTCAATGACATCCATCGTATCCATACCGAACTTACGGACGATGAGTCCCGCCATCTTGGGACCGATGCCTTTGATGAGACCTGAGCCGAGGTATTTTCTTAATCCAACTACATTTGCGGGGAGGATGGTTTCATACTTCTCGATTTGGAACTGTCTGCCGTATTTGGCGTTGTCTACCCACTCACCTTGTAAGAGAAGGCTCTCACCGGGGTTGATAGATGCCAAATTGCCGACGACAGTGATGAGCTCGGCATGATCGCGCCCGGAAAGTCTTCCGACTGTATAGCCGGTGTCAGGGTTTTCATAGACGATACGTTCAAGTATACCCTGTAGCGTTTCCATTTTTTTAATTATAGGCTTCTGAGCATCGTTCTGCTACGGAGAAGAGAAATGAAAAACTGTGTTTTTCATCTTCCTTCCTCGTTTCACGATGGTTTTCGGTTAATTCCAGCTGGATTGGAAATCCGTGCTGAGTTTTTTAAACTATAAATAGAACGAACTACTCAAACAGGTGCGCGACCGGGCAAGAAAACCCCGGCACGACATCCTCACCGGTGAGTGTATCATCACGTGTGAGCGTCTCAATGTCTCGCTCAGAACGATATACCGTCACGGTTTGGGAAACAGGTTCAAGCACCCAGACGAGACGGGTTCCCGCGTTCAAATATGCAAGTGCCTTCTCGGCAATACGAGATTGGACATCCGAGGGAGAAACAACCTCAACTGCCAGATCGGGTGGTATAGGAAACCCCTTTGTTTTGTCTGTTTTGTTGCCCGTCAACTGTGTAGTCGAAACAAATGCGACATCAGGCTTCATTATACGTTCTGCAACCCGAAACGTGGTCTCCGCAGTGTACAAGCGACCCAGTTTATTCTGATACACATGCGCGTCCAGGTATCGAATGACATTGACACTAATTTCACCATGTTCTCTCGACGGTGGTGGCATCGGTACTAATTCTTCCTTAACATATTCATATCCCTCTACATCATGCTCGAGAAACTCCTCCAACGTCATCTTGAGACTTTCTGGCGGACGTATTCCTTGCTCAACTTCGTGAATTTCTTGTTGCTTCATGCTTTTAATTCCTCCGTATAGACAGTCACCAGCGCGCTAAAGCCCAAACACGTTTGAACAGGAAAGGTAAGAAGTCTACCGTCTGTTTTACCCGCCGATCTTCAGTTAAAGCCTAATCAACTTCCGTCATCAACTTCCGAAAAGCGTTGAGTTGCGGGGCAATGATATGTGATATATCAGTTTTGTTCTCAAGTGCTTCAACGGTTTTGAGTCCGTTGCCTGTGATGGCGAGAACTGTAGGTTCATCAGGTCCGATGTGCCCGTTCTCTATCAATTTTTTCGCGACGGCGAGTGTGACCCCACCAGCGGTTTCAGTGAAGATACCTTCCGTGGAAGCGATGAGTTTGATGGCATCCACGATCTCAATATCGGTGGCGTGCTCGCCGACCCCTCCGGAGTTCCGGACTGTATCAACAGCATAGATGCCGTCTGCGGGATTTCCAATAGCGAGGGATTTAGCGATGGTGTTGGGTCTAACAGGCTTTACAAAATCGCCATTCTCTTTGTATGTATTGACGATGGGTCCACACCCCTCGGCTTGGGCGACATGGATTTTAGTGTTCGGTTTATCTATTAATCCCAAAATGTGGAATTCTTTTAAAGCTTTGCCAATCTTTGTGACCAGAGAACCACCGGCGGCAGGTGCGACGATATGTGCGGGTGCCTTCCAACCGAGTTGTTCGATCAATTCAAAGCAGAAGGTTTTCGAGCCTTCAGCGTAGAAAGGGCGGATGTTGATGTTAACAAATGCCCACGGATAGATCCCGCCAATTTCACTACAGAGTCGATTGACATCGTCATAATTGCCGGTGATACGCACGACTGTAGGACCATAAACGAGGGATGCAACGACCTTACCAACCTCGAGATCTGCGGGGATGAAAATGAAGCAATTCAGTTTCGCGATGGCAGCGTGTGCGGCGACAGCGTTAGCGAGGTTGCCAGTGGAGGCACAAGAAACGGTGTCAAAACCGAATTCTTTCGCTTTGCTCAAGGCGACTGCTACCACCCGATCTTTGAAAGAAAAGGTGGGATGGCAGACGGTGTCATCTTTGATATAGAGTTCCTTGATCCCAAGCGCGTCTGCGAGATTTTTAGCTCGAACAAGAGGTGTAAACCCAGTGTGGGTGCCATCAGTCGGTTCACCATCTACCGGTAGCAGATCGGCGTAACGCCACATGCTTTGCGGACCTTTTTCTATTGAACGCCTTGATATAGATTTCTGTATTGCTTCATAGTTATAGTTTACTTCCAGGGGCCCGAAACAGAACTCGCAAACGTGAAGAGGTTCCTTGGGATACTTCTCACCACATTCGCGGCATTTGAGCCCTAATACTTTTTCCATTTTTTTAATTTTCCTTGCGGTTCGGTCAGGCTGGTTAGGATTTTGACGATCCTCATCGTAATCCAGCCCGGCACGTTGTTTGGGCTTACGTTTTTGGTGCTATTAAGATCGTGTGTCCTCGACACTTCCTTCAGAACCCGAAAACGACGATCTCACCAGTGAGGAAGATCGTCGCGACGCACCATAATCAGAAGATTAGATTGTCAGCTTAACGCTAAATTCGTTCTTTCCGGATTGTAATGTGAGGCGTATAAAAAGCGAATGTTCCCCTATCCACCTGACATCATCAACATTGGCTTCGGTTAATCGCAAACCTTCGTGGTCGCCCCACACTGCTATCCCATAGGGCATCGTCCTCGTTGACTCCACCACAATAGCAATGTGTAGTTGCGTCCGGTGTCGCGTCGGTAAAAAGCCCGTTAGGACCGGCTTATTCGCCTTGGATTGTAACACCCGTTCGGCGGTATAGTTTTTGATTTCAACGGGATCCATAGCACCTTCGACAAAGGTAAATTCGCATGCCGCGTCGTAGTAAAACATTTTTAACGTAGATTTTGGCTTAGCAGTTTCCTCTTGGATCTCCGTACTTTCCCCTACAACAACCGTCGGTTCGGTTTTCTGGCAATGTTTAATGTAATCGTCAACCATTTGAGAAAGAAGCAGCGGTTTTGTGTCTTGAACACTAACAACGTGTGCAAAGTATGCATCGAGCCGTTCCAACCCCTCTTGCCCGAGGTGCACAACGGTAAGCGGATCGATATGTTCCACATAACCAAGCCATTGATTCCACGCTGCGCTTCCTACATAGACATCATAATGCTGTTGCGCTGTTCCGTTTAAGAGTGCTGCGCGGAGATTATGTGCGTCTTCGGCGAGATGAGCAGCGGTATGGTAGGGGACACCCACAATCTTTTCAAATGATTGCGTAAGATCTGCATCAGTGGTCCCTCGTGCGACAATAGCATCAAGAGATGCTGAAGCCTCAAGCGGGTAGAAACACCCAAAACCGCCACGGTCAGTTTCAATTTCGGGAACGTTAGCGTCTACATCCTCAACACCCTGCTGATTCCAGTGGTAACCCCAAAGTCCGCGGAACCCAGTTTGTTCAAGTGCCCGTAGGAAAGTATCATTCTTGAAGACTGTCCCTGCGATGTTAATTTCCGCCCAAGGCATTGCCCGCGTGAGTCTTTCCCGTTCCTTGATTATATATTCCGGCAACTTCTCTCGCATCGTGACGAGATGCGATGCCATGGCTTCTGTGCTGGCACCCGGATTTGCGTTTCTTTCCGCCTCCCAGTTTGTTTCCCAGATCTGTCTGATGTCGAGCATCAACAAGGGAGCGTCCCCGTTCTCTGTGTGCCATGTTGTGAGCAACTTGGCGATGACCGGAGCAGATTTGGTATCGACCGCCCATGTTATGGGTATACCGTGTTTGTGTGCAATTTCTGCTAACAGTCGGACGCCCTCAAGCAGTCGCTCTCGGTCTTCCGCTATTGCTGTGCTTACCAATCCATAATTCAACTCTTTTAACTATGGGCCTCGGGGCCGCTCTCCATTTCATTACGAGCGGGTTTTCGATTAATTCCGGCACAATTGGGGATATGTGCGGTTTTAAGAAGATTTTGTTAACCTTGACACCACTCTAAATTGTCACAATTATAATTTGGACCACTGCCACAATGCCCGACCACCCCTTCAATTGAGAAGGTAACCCAACAATTTTCTTATAGTAAAGCCTATAATTACCTATACACATTAGCGTTGGCGAGGTTAGGAAACCTCGCCAGCGAGGCGGGAAGGTCCCCAATCCTCGGTATCCACATATTTTCGGGCTTTACTATAATAGCAGTCAACTCGGACTATTCCAAAAAGACGGTAACGCCCATGTCGGCGTACTTTTGGCGGGTGCTGGGATTGCCGTTCCTAAAGCAGACAGCGGTTGTCGTTCCCTCCAAAGCTCTTGCGACGTATTCCACACAGGCATCCACGGTTTGGAGTGCATGATTTGGGTGGCTCTCAATGCTGAATGTCAGATCAGCAGGACCGAAAGAGAGACAGTCAACCCCCGGCTTAGCGAGATATTGTGCATGTGTGACAGCTTCTATGGACTCAACTTGCATCCAGAGGATGCCATTGGCGTTCCACCAGTCGGCGTACGCAAGCCGTTCTTTGCCTTCGGAATTCACTCGGGCGGCACCGCCCCAACTCCGAATCCCCTGTTGCGGGTAGTAGAAAGCGGCGACTGCTTCGTTTACGGTTTCGCCTAATTCGACCTGTGGCACCTCAATACCTGAGGGACCTAAATCAAGGTAGTTGCCGATGAGATAAGCGTTTCGGGTATGCTTAATCCGAAAGTTGACCAGAATCCCCAGTTCATTCGCCATATTACAGAAGGCGACGAGCCGATCCTCGTTGTATGGAGAGTGTTGGCTATCCACGGCAACAAAATCGTAGCCGTCCTCTTCGACTTTGGCGACGAGTGCGTCGGCAGATGCTGCCATAGAGACGTTAGCGCCATAGACGAGTTCTCCGTTATGGATCCGTTGTTTCAAATTTGCTGCTGACATTGTCATCCCTCATTTTTTTAGCGCAGCTTGCCAATCAAAATCTGCTGTTAAACACTATCTGCGGTGCGCGTAGGTTCAGTTTTGTAATGCAAACGGCATAGCAGGTGCTATTCCGAAACCAAGGCAGGCGTTTCAAGTCACGCCTGAATTTTTATAATTATACCCTAAAAACCGTTTCCTGTCAACGGATTTGTGTTTTGGACGGACGGATTCAACTCGTTAGTTAACAGTTAGCAGTTGGCAGCAGAGAAGGTGTTGGGTATCGGCGGTTCAATCGTGAGTTCAAGGGCGTGGGGATTTTGTGAGGCATCTACATATTTTCAGGCTTCACTATAATTTCACAGTTTTCATAGCAAAACCCGAAAAGTGATAGGTTTCAGAAAGGGTTGTAAACCCGTGCTATGACTGGGTTTTTGGCAATTTTTGTAGGAAGGTTCTTGGAAGGTTGCTATGAAATTCCATTACGGCACACGGAGTATGCCTACTACCTTGCCCCGCGAGTTAGCAGTCGGGAATCGGAGTTCCCTCCTACAAGAACCGGTTATCCATTATCCTCGTAGGAATTGCATCTGTTGGTTGTCGAAGTGACGTTCTGATTTCTGGGTTGGACGGATCCGCCACGCATCAGGTAAACGGACGAGGGTGTTGATAACATCTGGGTTCTCGAAGTAGGTATCGTCTATCTGCCAGAATTGGAGGCGAGGGTAGGATTGACGGTTGTGCTCAAAACTGCCCATGCTCTGCGCCTCTTGTCGCATTTTTGCAGTGACAGGTTCAATGGTGATAAAGATGCCGACTTCGGCCTTGTGCTGATCCATGACGTGGCAGAAGGCACGGACTTGGGTAATGGTAGGTGTCACTGGTGTAGGCACGTTTTTCGATGTCGGCACGCGTGTCCTGTGCGGCGGTGTCCCAGGTCCAGGTATCGGTAAACGCTTTTTTCTGTGCGAGGGAGTCACCGATGAAGGTGTTGTAGTCGCGCCCGGAGTTGAAAGGTGGGTCGGTGCATATTAGGTGGACGCGTTCGTCGGGCATTTCTCGTAGGATTTCAAGATTGTCACCGAAGTAGAGTTTATTCATCTTTAGAAGTACCCCTGAGGTACGAGTTAATTTCACGACGGAGATTATCAATCTTATGTGCGAGTTCTGGATCATCATCAGCAATCCGCATGGCCAAGGGAAAGGCTGTTTGAAAATCGGCTATTGCCTCCTCAAAACGATTTAGTTCTTTCTTGGCAAGTCCGCGCTCATAGTAGACATACGCATTATCAGGATCCATGTTAAGAGGATTACTGAGACCGATAGCCTTGTCATAGTCTGAAATGGCTAATTCATATTCCTTTAGTCCACAGTTCGCAAGTCCGCGCTGGTAGTAGGATTTTCTATCACCAGGATATATACAAATCGCCTCATCATAATCGGCGATAGCCAATTCATGTTGTTCCAATTCATATTTCGCAAAACCTCGCCAACGGTAAAATTCCGCATAATTAGGGAACTTGAGAATCGCCTCGTCATAATCCGCAATAGCTGCCTCATGTTGTTTTAGTGCGGCTTTTGCCAGTCCACGCCGGTAATAGCAATTTCCATCATTCGGGAATATGCGGAGCACTTCGTTATAATCTCTGATAGCAGAAGGATATCGCTTTAGAGAAAAATTCGCATTTCCTCGCTCATGATAGAATTCGGCATGATCTTCGCGTTTTAGGCTAATCGCCGCATCATAATCGGCAATGGCCAACTCACGTTGTCCTTGTGAGATATACACAAGTCCACGATGGTAGTAGGTATGAGCATCATCAGGGTCTAGGTTAATCGCCTTGTCATAATGAGCGATGGCCAACTCGTATTCACCCCTTTGGAATTCTCCGCTAGCGAGGACTCTGTATTCGGAGGCACCAAGTTCAGTATAAGGTCTACCTTCACTACGTAAGCGCGCTAAACCAGCAAAGTCAGGAAACAGCATCGCTTCAGTGATACCGAATCCATGCTGTAGTGCTGTCAAAATATCTTGCTTGTTAATTTTCAAGATAATACACTCTGCATCTGCATCAAAGTGAGAATCTCCGAATAGAAAGATAGATTGCTGCGCGATAATACGATGATTCTGCTGTCGAGGCTGCCATTGATACAACTGTTTAAGTTTAGGTTGAAGAATCTGCGATCTCCCGTTTCCATTGCTTTGGAAGAAGTAACCAATCTCTTTCCCTAACAATTCCGGTGTAATCTCCCTAAATCCAGGTGGTTCATTCTTCACAGCGAAGACTTTGCCATGTCGAATTTTAGGCGAATCCAGCGGAGTCTTGGAATCTGATTGGCATGCAAACCAGAGCGCAATTAAAGCATTATAGGTAAAGTCTATTAAACAAGTGGCTGCCCCAAAGTGTTGAAATTCAGCGAGTATCTCCAAATCCTGCAGTTTCCGCCCATCTTTCTCGTCGTACCCCTGAAGACGTGCGTCTCTCATTAAAGCCCTATTGATCTGAAGGAATTTTTCAGAATCTCTATTATCTTCCTTCAGACGACGAAAAGCGGACGCTTCTATGCTGTATGCTTCATTTGGAACACCCCGAAACAGATACGCACCGGAATCGAATTGTTGTACCCATTCCATAAATTCATTTAGTGTCTTAATAAGTTCTTGAGCCATGCTTGGTATGAGGGACTGACGCAAATATTATACTGATTACTCGTAAACGTACTTGTTTACTATTTTAGGGACCAGCGGAGATGAGATAGATGCTTTTTTCATCTATCTCGCGGAGGATTTTAAGGTTATCAACGAAGCACAATTTGGTCATTGTGGATCCCCTTGAGTCGGTAGCAAATCTGACTCAGTAAAATCCAGAGGAAAATCATCAAAATATTCTTTTCCTTGTGAATCCTCATAAGTAACCTTGATTGTAACTTGCAATTGACTTAAGTCACCAAATGGATCCGCTACACTGGGTTCATTTTGTCTTCTCTCTTGTCCCGGTGCCAGGACATCAATTCCATTCTTGAGGAAACCAATACTCTCAAGAGATTCACCACCATAAGGAGCAAAAGAAAGATTATCTCCAAACTTAATTTTACGGGCAGGACCCTGACCCGAGTTTTTTACACAAAGTGTCGTTTCATTGACTTGTAAATTCTCACGGATTAACGTTGGAGAAGCACGTAGGTAAACTACAACTTCTGGTTTGTAGGAGGCTTTTAGAAGTTGCCTTGTCAGATGGACGTACCACGCTGTAACAAGTACAAGTACAAAAGTGGCAATTACTGTTAGCGCGCCGCTGTTGGCATTCAGCCATTCCATCATGAATTATCCCTCTATTGGACAGACTTATGTATAACTTCAGCTGCTGTTTTCGCCAACAGGTCAAGAGTTATGTTCTTTAACTCACTCAATACAGTCTTACCAGTTTTTCGTTCAACAACACGAAATTTGATTTTTATCTCTCCATTTTCATCAGTGTATTGCGCGATTTGTGGGTCACCTACAAAAAGACTCATATACTCGCCGACATAACACTCCACTTCGACAGGCTCAGTCCTATCGCTTGGATACGTTATCTTTACATTTTTATGAAGTTGTTGCTCGCGCACGTTGAAATATCGCCAATCCGTATTCCAATTCTGCCCGCCCTGAGTGACAACACTGGGTACAAAAAAACGCCTTCCAGTCTCTCTTTGTAAAGCACTACAAATATTGCCTGCAACCGAAATATCGCGTTTAGTATTTAAATGAGCCTCTTTAACCTTAACCTTTAGTGCATTGATGCGTTTGGAAGCTTCTTCATCATATTCAAGATAATCGTAACCTTCCAGAATATGTTCAAGTGCATGCACAACTTTCTGATATTCCCATAGTTGCATTGTGCTCTCCTTAGTTTATACCATTCATGTGGACAGTGGTTAGTGTGACAATTACGCCCTTCCAGCGTTTATCAAGCATAAGGTTTCAAGGTTATCGCCAAAGTAGAGTTTGTTCATAATTGGCTTTCAGCGGTCAGCAATCAGCCGTCAGTTGTCGCAATCAGGAGATCACTCCTACAAATAGAATTTCGAGGTTATCCCCCAAGTAGCGTTTGTTCATTGATCTGCCTTTAGACTATGGTATGTTTCCCCTACTATTGAGTCGGTACTCTGAATGGATTGTCATCCAGGTATGTTTCTAAACTATAGTATGTCTCTCCTGCTGCAAGTGCATCGCGAATGTCGGCAAAGAGATTGTATGCTTCCTCAAATTCGGCAAATTCGGCAATGACGCGTTTGGAACCATCTTGAGATGTTAAGACGAGCTGACCTTTACCAGGGTCTTCTCCCTCTACTCTCAAATTTTGGTACTGATAGAAGTTTATGATTTCCAAGTCATCCGTCACGATGTACATAACTGTTCTCCTTTAAGGATTGGCTTGAGGTCAGATCCCGAAACCTATCTCTACAAGTGACATATAGGGTTGATTTATTACGAATTCCCAAAATTGCTTTCGTACACTTGTTCAACTTCGCTGGGAGAAGTAATGAACCACTCTGTGCCGGGAGCATCCTGCTTTTGCTTACCTTGAAGTTCCAGAATACCCTGTATCGTTGTCTCCATCAACCTTAACTTATCTGTTTTAATAATAAGACCGATTATAGGGTATTCTGGGAGTGCTGTGCGCGTTTGCGATCTAACTCTGTCAATAGCGTCGTATCTCGTCTTGCCAATCTTGCATGGCCAAACCTGTTTACCTTGCAATTCCGCTAAGTGCTTGTACGCAGGAAAATAGTAGACGTAAACCGAACTCTCACCGGAACCGATAGTCCTTTCAGAATCTAAATCGGTCTCCTCAGAACTCACACCTTCATCATCCACACCTTCACCGTCTTGGAGGATTGAAGGGATAAACCAATTACCGTCCCCAGGATTAGGATTGTTTGCCCGTCCTCCTTGCTTCATCTTTGACAGCGCAAGTGTGACAGGATGGTGAAATCTAGCTCTTGCTGGAAGTCCACCACGCTCAATATGCGTTTCATCTACAACGTTTATTATTTCCTGCTTTTGGACAGTCCGGCCTGTGAATAGTTCTATGATGAGATGTCCGGCTATTCCCGGCGTGAGAGATTTTTCAGCATATTCATATTGGTCATTCATAAGCATGTTCACGCTTTATTTTAAGGATGGGTGCATATTAGGTGGACGCGTTCGTCGTCCATTTCGCGGAGGATTTCAAGGTTATTAACGTTACACTGGTGTAACATTTGGTGTACAGAGGGGACCGGCAGAGAACCCAGTGATTGTAAGGGTTTATAGGCTTTTGTTTTCCGACTTCTTGCTGCGAAAAAATAATTTGGTGAAAAGTGTAACATTTTACTTCGCCTCTCTGCCAATAAAACGTGAAATAGAATATTACTGTATGTCACACCGACTCCATCACGAGGCGAACCTCTTGTCCATCCAGTACGAGGAAAATATCGAACTCCAATTCCGACCCTAACGTCTGTTTCATTGTCTCAATAGCCTCTCGGACAACTGGTGTGATCTTCGACGCGAGTTCTAACGGGGATAGATCTGTTACAAAGTCTAATTCCATTTCCAATCTGCGTTTCATCGGATAGCCTCAACTTCGTTGTCACGGTCATCGCATATCACCACGGCAGATACATCCGGAGTGCGCCGAGGTGGAACCCATACCACAATGGGTTATGATATGTAGATTATTCTATATATAGCATACTATATTTTGCGTCCAAAGTCAAATTTATCTTCTATCGGGAGTCCATATTATAGCATACAGTGGATGTAAAGTCAAGTGAAAAAATGACACAGAAGTTTTCAGTTGTCGGTCGGGAATCGGAGTTCCCTCCTACAGGAGCCGGGAATCGGAGTTCCCTCCTACAGGAGTCAGTGTTTAGATTGAGTGTGGGTTCTGGGAAAAGTCGCGATCGGGAGATTGCTCCTACAGGGAGGTTTTGAGAATTGACAGGATCGGATTTTCAGGGTATCATGTTGCGATGTGAAAAGAAGAGACAGTGATGATGGAGCGTTACATGAAACCTTATGAATACGTTGAACATACAGCTGATATGGGACTGTTGGTTAGAGGGAAAAGTCTGCCTGACCTTTTGAAAAACGCGGCACAGGGACTCTTCGAAACGATAGCGGTCGTGGATACCGTCGATGAGACAGACTCCGTCGAGATCCACCTCACGGCTGAATCTGTGGAAGACCTCTTTGTGGAGTGGCTTGGCGAACTCATCTTCCAACACGAGACAAAGGAGATTTTCTTTAAACGCGCCGACATCAAAGACTGTAGTGAAACGGAGGTATCAGCGACGGTTTATGGTGAACCGGCAAACTTCGATAAACACGAGGTTTACACTGAAATTAAGAGTGTCACGTATCATCAACTACAAGTTGTGCAAAGGAGTGATAGCAGTTGGTTTGCTCAGGTTATTTTTGATCTCTGATATAGCAATCAGCAGTCAGTTGATTGGAACGGGTGGAGACTGCAGTTTTATAGTAAAGCCCACAATTATCTATACATTGGCGAGGTTAGGAATGCAGATCGCATTTGGGCGAGTACGCCGCAAAACCTCGCCAGCGAAGGAGTATGCGGGACTGTTTCTATGGATAGAACTGATACATCGTGGTGTTCAGCAGCACGTTTAGGAGGCTCCACGTGCTCCCCATGAGGTAATCGCCGAGGACTAACCCTAAAAAGAAAGGAATGGCGCGTCGATAACTCTGGATACCCCCGTGTCGGAGGATAAGCCATTTTAATGTCAAGGCAATCAGCAACGGAATCCAGAGGTCGGACATCTCTTGGTTGCTCGCCATCACATAACCGAGAGGATGCAGCGGCAACCAAAAGAATTTGACACGGAGGTATGTAAGCACCATCATAACAGAAAATCCGATGCCTATGAATATCACGCCGAGCCAGTCTGTGTCGAGCGGATACGTAATCCAGTTCGTCAACCGTCCAAAGTATTCTCTCCCGTAACCGAGTGCCCACGGTCCAAAGTAGCCGGAATCCGCACCGAATTTGTAATAGAAATGCAGTTGCACCCAGAAAGCGACAATCACACCGAAAACAGTAGCCATGATAACTGTCAAGAGCATCCGACGTTGGTTAATATTGGCGAGTTCGGCAATTTTAAAAGCCTCTAATTGGTGCGGCATCTGCTGCGGACGGTAATCTCGGTTGAAAAAACAGACGGAGAGTGCCGTTAAGTTCCGTGCGCCGAGGTGATGCGTCCCCAAAATAGTGTTTAAGATGTATCGGGGTGCCTGCCAGTGGTAGGCATGAACAAAAATGCCAGACTCAGCTCTGATGCGTGTTGTCACCAACGGCGTTATGAGAAACAGGACAGCGAAAGTGAGTGCAAGCCAGATTGCCATGCCCGCCTTGTAGAGGAGAAACGCAAACAGCAAAATACCAACGACAAAGCCCCAAACAGCCATTCGATACGACATCGGTTCGTCGTGCTGTTCGACTGGCGGCTCTCGTCCGCGTGACGGTAGTGCGCTCCTCAAAACGGCTCCGAAATGTCGTTTGCCCGTCCAACCAAAAAAGAAACAGAGTCCTACGAATGCTCCAATCGTCTGTTCGTTAAGATAGGGAAAGCGCGGAATACTACTCCACCCGACCGCCTTCGCCAAAGCAACTTCGTTTCGATAGAGAAAATAGAAAAGGGTTGTCGAAAAGAGGACATCTAACGGCATAAGAAACATAATACCGATAGCAAACGGATAAAAGGCGGTGATGATGGTGCCGTAAAGACTCAAGGGTGCTTCGTGAAACGAAAAAAAACGGCGTGTCACTGGAATATGCGGAATCACGGGATAGAGGTGGCTCAATCCGTTGAAAAGACTGATACCAGCAGCGATTGCGAAGCCGATCCACATCCGCTTGTTTCGGAAAAAACGGGATGTGGGGTCGGTCATCGCAAGCGGGAGTTGAATAATCGGGAAGGTAAGGCGTTCGCGCTGTGACCACTGCCGACGGAGGATCGTATTGAGGCAGAGAAAGATGAATGCTATGACGGAAAACAGCAATAACCATGCCCCCACCACTGGTAGCCAGACCCGTAAGTGAAGAGGATGATATAGGCTCGATTCCCCAAGGTAATAGCCACGGAGCGCGCCTCTATCTGAAACGGTGAGCCATTGCGGGAGGTGGTGCCAAAATAGGGTGCGCCACTCGTTCTCTTCCGTTGCAAACCAGGAACTATGTCCAAGGACAGATAGGATCGCTTGAAAGACATCGCATCCAGCCAAACTTGTGGCGAAGCTGAGCGTTACATACAAAAACAGCAATTCGCCTTGTTCAAGGGCAAAGTTGTTTTTTAGAAGGCGGATGATACCGTTAATCAGCATTACGGCGGTGAGGATGAAAATGACATTGGACAGCGGGACCACCCATGTCGGAAAGGTATAGCGCACGAGTTCCATCTGGATGAGGAAATAGCAGTTGATCGGTGCGCTAATGGCGAAGATGCATAGGGCGCGCCATGTGAGGACACGCTGTTGCTGGGGAGAAGTCAATTTTCTAATTTTCCTTGCGGAGGAACGCTGTGAGTTTGAACCTTTAACGTTCCTCTCTTAAATCCGCCCTCCATTACATTACGGGCTACGATCTTAGCTTAAAAGTCAGGAATTGGAGTTCCCACCTACTCTGTAAAGATTTACGAGTGCCCATGCACAGGGGTTTCACGGGCTTTCTCGAAGAGGTCTGCCCATTCGTCAGTGCCGTCGTCGAAGGTTAACTCCAGACGCGCACCTTCCACCTGTGCCTCACCGTTGCCGGCGTTGAAATAACTCAAACCATCACCAGACATGTGGATGCAGCTGCCATCAGGATAAACAGCAGTCTTGATGATACGCGGCACGGGGTGAATTGTGTAGCCATCAGCGTCTAACTTCTCAGCAGGCACACGGAAACGTTCAACTGCGTCTTCATCAACTTCAACGCCTAACCCAGGGGCATCGGGGATCTTGTGGCATCCATCTGTGACCTGTATCGATTGTGTGAGCAGATGGTTGCTGTAGAGATTAATACAGGTGATTGCGGGCCATGTGGCATGTGTGAGTACACTTCCGAGATGTCCTGCCCAAGTCGTTGTCAAGCCGTTGCCAACGATTTGGAGCCAAAACGGCATATCTGCCGCCGCGCTGAGTTGTCCCTCACGCATTACCTGTGATTTACCACCACCGATGACAAATCCATTACAAACATCTTCACGTATACAGGTGGTATAGGGTGGAGAACCGAAGTGCATGGCGACCTGACAACCAACGGTTTGGCGAATCTGCTTGTTTCCCTCGACATCGCCCTGCGGAATGGGGGTCTCAAACATCGCCACATTTGGGTGTGTAGAAAGTTTCTCCAGAATCGGGATAGCCGTTTCTGCGTCGCGCCAAGAACCGTTCGGATCGAGGTCCAATTTGAAGTCTGATGGTACGATTTCTGCGACCGCTTCTACTTGTGCGGCGATATCCCACCACGGACGCGGTTTATTTTTGAAACTGGTATAACCGTTTTCCACGGCATCAGCGGCTTCCGCCGCCCAGTTTTCAGGGGAGGAATCGATACACCACCATGAAATTGGGACTGCCTCGCGACACTGCATGCCGAGGAGTTGGTAGACCGGGACCTCTAAAATTTTGCCGACGACATCAAAGAGTGCCATCTGTAAACCTGCACCCAGTGAATCGTCGTTCATGAGTTCGGCAGGACTTTGACCAAGCACACGTTCGATACTCACATCACTGACACGGGAATAGGTATAGTGGATGACGGTCTCACCCCAACCGATGTGTCCGGTATCGGTTGTGACCTTGCACAATTCAAGGAGCGACCAATTGTAAACGGTAGACACACTTTGGGTGGTAATTTGTTGTTGGCGTGGGGTGAAGGGGACATCTACAATTACGCGTTCAACGTTCGTGACTTTCATGGATAGGCTCCTTAGAGGTCAATGGAAGGATATGAGGTACAGCACACAAAAAGCCGCTATTCGGGGATCGCTCCTATAGAAGAACTGAACGGCTTTGGCAATGCGCAGAGACCTCGGGTGAAATCTGTAAGGATAAAAAAAGGGCGAGGGATTGATAAAGCCTTCCCCCTCGCCCTATTATATACTAATACGCGTACTAATACGCGATTTTAATCTCGCCCCAGAGGGTTGTGAGTTTGTCTTTGACATCGACATCAAAGCCACTGGCATTTGTAACGAGAATGCTGTCGATTCTGCCCATTCCCCAGCTCTCGTGCCAGACTCCGACACCGCCGGCACCCTTGGTAGTGGCTTTGTCGGATTCAAGTATTGGGTCCCCGAGGTCATCGGAGGGTGCGAACAGGTCTTTGACCTCCTCAAGTTTCTTATACCAGATTTTAACGTTGTTGCCTTGAACCTCAACGCGTCCAAAATAGGCGACAGCGTTGGTTTGATCAAGTCCACCGCCTAAGCCGTGTGGTACACTGGCTATTTCTTTCCCACCATTTTCACAACCGCACTGATCAAGGCAGTTTCCGGAGGGACAGCACCCGTCTTCGAGACTCATGAAAAGGACGGACGCTGTCTCATTATAGCCAAAGACAACGAGATAGCCTTTATCGTCCCCTTTTCTGCGGAATTGCACACCGAAACTATCATCATCGCCAAAGGAAAAGACGACTTGGACGATGCCGTCAGTGAACTTGTTTATCCCAGGCAGTGCTGTGTTACCGGAGATACCACATCCCTCAGCGGTTTGTGCCATCGCCTTTTTACCACCGAGTTTACCACCGTTGAAATCTGCCTCAGCCCAGATGGTGCCGGCGTTCTCCGATTTATACTTTTTGACATCGTTCACCCCCGCATTCGGTTTTGCTTCCTTGGAGCCCGGCTCAAAATCGGCGTAAAACACAACTTGCCCGCTGGCGTGAAATGAAACAAGTAGACTCAAAATGAGGATTAAGAGAAAAAAACGTGTTTTCATGAAATATCTCCTCCGTTCTCATAAAGGGTTGTGTTGCCGTTTATTCGCAAGCAACAGCACGGTGGCGAGGCTGTAGGACCTTGCTTAGATGTCCATACTAAAAAAGGACCTCGCCATAAAATTATAGTAAAGCCTACAATTACTTGGACATCACGGGGCGAGGATACAATCCTCGCCAGCGGAGGGTCGGGTTTCCTTTATTGAACAACTGTCCACATATTTTCGGATTTTACTATAATACTATAATAAAGTGGCGTGGGGTGAGGCCATAGGAACCTCACCCTACAAAAATGAGTAGTGCGGTGCAGGGAGATTGAGGTACGGTAACCTCGCCCTGCAACGCAGTTAATTTTACGGTATTCGTCTATATTTCGGAAGGAGACTAATAACTGTCTTTAACGTCGCCCCACGTCGTGGAGACTTTGCCGTGTGGGTCAACATCAGTGGTGCCGCCTGGACCGGTAACAAGGACGCTATCGACTCTTCCGTTGCCCCAACTTTCATGCCAGATACCGACGGTACCGGGTCCCAAATCATCTGCGCCGTCGTATTCAGCGATTGGATCGCCGAGTTCATCAGATGCCACAAAGAGACCGGGTACATCCTCCAGCGGCATATACCAGACTTGGATGAGACTTCCGGTGACTTCAACGCGCGCAAAATAGGCAACGCTGTTGTCTTGTGAGAGGTCCCCGCCTAAGCCATGGTCAACCCCGACGAGTTCATTACCACCATTTTCGCAGGTGCACTGGTCGAGACATTGTCCGGACGGACAGCATCCGTCTGCAAGGCTACCGATGATAATTTGGGGTGTTTCGTTATAGCCTAATGCGACGAGGTATCCTCTATTGTCGCCGACGCGGCGGAATTGGAAACCGACACCATCATCATCTTGCCATGAAAAAACGGCTTGGATAATACCGTCGGAGAAGTTATCGACACCAGGTAAAGGTGTATTACCGGAGATGTCGCATCCTTCGGCAGTTTGATGCAAGGCACCGCTACCATCAGGGAATTCGGTGGTCTCTGCCCAAATGGTTCCCTCGTTTTCCGACACCCAATTTGCTGGGTCATTGACACCGGCATCCGGGATTGCTTTAGAGCCGCTCACTTCAAAATCAGCATAGAAAATTATTTGTGCGCTCGCGTGGCTAATCAGCACGATTGAAAAAAGTGCTATGAGCACCAGAAGGTGGGTTCTTCTCATTTTTTACTCCTTTATTGATTAATCTTCCACAAGTTAAGTGGTCTGTACCAAAGTCATTTCCGTCTTACAAAGCACAGACAGAAATTCCCAAATTAACACCCATAGTAGCAACTCGGGTTATTGTAGTACTTTACACATTTTTGCAGGTATCTCAGCAAAATTGTAGCGAAAAAAGCAAACTTTTTCCGAATAAATTTGACTAAATAAACGAAAGCAACACAGGAACGCCTCGTTGGGAATTCACCGAGTTACAGTTCCAATAATTCCAGTTGCTCCTTAAAAAAGGTATAAGCACTTGGAAGTTGCTGGCAAATCCACGGGATATCCTTTATAGTGTTTCTATCCTACCACAGACGAGAACGCTAAAAAGGGCATCTCATGGACTTATCAATTGCATGTAACCATCGCTACCTTTGTAATGTCAAAGCACATCTCATGGTCCCTGAAGTTACGCATAAGGATCAACATTCCATAAGATAGCAACTTAGGTTATAATTATTTATTATTGAAAATCATCAAAATTTTGTCAACTTAAAAGTTGCAATTTTCCGTAAAAGATTCAATCCTCATTCGTATTTCCCCAGCAAGAACTATAATAACCCAAGTTGCCACTTGTAAATCCATGAGATATCTTTATTCGGATTTCACGTTCACATCTCTATCAAGGCGAAACGTGGCGTGGGAAGATCGCAAGTAAGCACCGCTACTTTTATGGTATCAAAGCCAATCTGAATGCGCATTTCTGTCAATAAAAAATTAACAACACTTTGCTTTCAATGGAACGGTTATCCGCGTTCAGTTGTAAAAAAGAGGACTATAAATCCACACTACGACTGGATCTTGGGTGGTTTTCACAGAAGTCTTTCAAATGTTTATGAAAATTTGGTAGTTTGTGGCGTGCGGCAGAAGAAATATTCCATGCGAATACCGTCCTACAGGACTTATAGTAAAACCTACAATTACTTGGACGCTCTAAAGAGGCGAGGATACAATCCTCGCCAGCGGCGGTGGGGTCGTTGTTCACTGACTAACTGTCCACATATTTTTGGATTTTACTATAAAAAAGGAGGCGAGGTTGGAAACCTCGCCTGCGGTGTGTGAATCAGCAAATAGTCTATATAACCAAGACTCTCCTTTAGATTCTGGATAGGTAGAAAGAGGAAGAGTAGACAGACGCTTGCCATAGGCGTAGCGGAGCGTGGAAAGGACCTCAAAAGCTACTAAAAACTAAAGACCGTTTGATACCTTATAGTCTTTCAACCTATTTTGCAACGTCCGAATACTAATCCCCAAAATCTTCGCTGTTCTCGTCCGATTTCCGTTCTGCCACGCCAAAGTCGCAAGGATGAAGGCTTCCTCCACAGCCTTAAGGCTTGTACCGAGCGGTAAAGGCGTGTTATGTTGGTTTTCAGGTGTGTGAATTGCCTTTGGGACGGTGACTTGTAGTTTCTGGAATGCCAAAATTTCTTCGGGCAGATGTACGGGTAATATAGCCTCCCCGTCTGCCAAAATAACTGCGTGGATTAAGGCGTTTTCTAACTCTCGCACATTCCCGGGCCAAGGATAGTTTTGCAGGCGCGCGAGCGTCTCTGGAACGACTTTACGCACGGGCTGCGCGTAGGTATTGCAATGTTTCTCCACAAAGTATTCCACCAACACGCTAATGTCCTCTCGCCGCTCGCGTAAAGGTGGCAGAGAGAGAGAAACAGCATTCAATCGATAGTAAAGATCTTTGCGGAAAGTACCATTGTCAACAGCTTCGGCGAGGTTACAGTGAGTAGCCGCCACGACTCGGACATCCACTGGAATGGGCCTCGTTCCGCCGAGGCGTTCAATCTTGCCTGTCTCGACTGCCCGCAATAACTTTGCTTGCAGGGAGAGCGGCATATCTCCAACTTCATCAAGAAAGAGCGTTCCGTTGTGTGCCCTTTCAAATTTGCCGATATGTCGCGTTTTCGCGTCCGTAAACGCGCCTCTTTCATGTCCAAACAGTTCACTTTCAAGCAGCAAATCCGGAATCGAGGCACAGTTAATGGAAACTATCTCATTCTCTGACCGATCACTATTTTGGTGTAAAGCCTGTGCTATCAATTCTTTGCCGGTCCCAGTCTCACCGCAAACAAGCACTTTTGCTGTGGTATTTGCGATCTTATCAACCTGTTTGAGAACAGTAAAGATCTGTGGGCTTCTCCCAACGATGCCGTCATAATTCCCTCGTAACGTATCTCTTGCGATGGAGCGAGAATAGGAAAATTGCGGCACTTCTACTTTTGTAATCAAGCTTGAATTATCTACCTGTTGCGGAATTGGACAACGATCACCATCCTCGGAAGCCGGTAAACCTGACTCGGACCCGGGGTCTGTCAAGCGGGTACCGTTGTCCTGTTTCTCTACAACAGCAGTGCCGTAACCATCTCTTTCAAGAAGCATTTCTAAACTTCTTAGGGTCTCACTGGTTACGTCGCCTAAAATAAAAACGTTGCCTTTGTCATAGGGTCTATCTTCTCTGGTTTTGTGTATCATGCCTTCCCACCTTTTTTTAAATACAGACGTTATTCACTTTTTACACACTTTCCCACACAATAGGGGCTTCACAATACAATAACGCGTCTGAAGGAAGGGAAGGTTGCATAAAATGCAATAGAGGTTGCACAAAATGCGGTAATAGGAAAAAATTGCACCAATTTATAGCATAATTTTCCTAATATTTTTGCCGCGTGTAATGGTATTTATAAGGATATTTGCTTATTCTTTGGGAAACTTCGTCGCGAGGTACTTGGGATTTGATCTGATGCTGGGTGGGTAACGGATTTCCCACACTTTAACGAGTGCTTTCGCAAAATTATGAGCGGGATAGATTGGTACAAATGCCCTGCTTGGCTCACCCCGTAGAAAGGGTGCCGTAGCAGTTTCTTTACCGGTTAACATGAGATGGGTCGCATTGTGGGATATCAGGAACTCCAATGCCTCACGCTCGGTTTTAGCGAAATTGACGTGCTGTTGGTAGAGATCTATCCAATAAGGTATGTAGTGGTCCTGATCGACAATGGTTTTAACACCCGCGAGGACATTGAGTTGACTTCCATGGTTCCAGTGAGCGGCAACAACAGCGCGAGGGGGTAGATTGCCTTTTATCCAATCAAACGCCTGAGCGAGGCTGCCTCTCCCCGGCGTAGCCCTGCGAGATTTGATAGCGGTAGATAGCGCACGGTTTGCGTGTCCGCCCACAGGTGAATAGAATAGAATTAGGGTCAACATCAGTACGAGGATTGTTGTTTTTAAGAGGAGCTGCGGTACACGGTGTTTCACTTTATTGGCATAGAAAGTGGCTAAGAAAAGGAGGAGATCTGTGGTAAAGAAAGCAATGGATATCCCTACAAAAAAATTGTAGCGTTTAGCATCTCGTGCCAGTGCTACCCAAAAGAGAAACCATACGGTAAATGCAATGTAGATGAATTCATTCTCAACAGAACCTTGTCGTCGCCATGAAAGCACAAGGAATCCAATGATGCTGGTAGCAATCGCGATACCAAATAGCATATTAACAACGGATGTTCCCAAAAATGAATCAAATACACTGCGATAAAAGGTTGTTCCCGTGAACAGTACCAGTGGTGTGGCGAACACCAGTCCCGGCATTTTCCAAAAGCGGAAGATTGTCATAGCGATACCGAGACTCCCCAACACAAAAACACTCCCGTAATGCGTCATCCAATAGATAAGAAAAGTGCTTTCCAATTCTCCAATGCTTTGCATAAGCGCATTTTGACTGAAAGGCACAGTGGTATCGGCAAAGGTATTGGACTGCATTAGGACATAACCGAGTGCGAGCGTGATGCTGGCAAGGGTTAACCCAAACGCAAGGGTACGTGCGTGTAAATGAAATTTCTCAGCAAAGGGAAACTTTGTGGTGAGAAGATGGCGGAGGTACCGGATAACTAAAAGGACGATCGGAGGCACGAGCATCAAGGCGGCGATGTGCGTCGCAAATCCCTGCCCGCTTCGATAAGCAGGGGATACAAGGTACAGCGGTGGCACGAAGGTGCAGGTCCAAATCAGATATACCCCTAATCTGTCTTCTGTTTCAGAGGTAAGAAACCGCCAAATTTCAACCAGTAGAATGATACTGAGAAAAACGCCGAAGCCTTCCCAACTGACACCTCCAAGGAACATAGCAAAACCGCTCGCGAGTGTCCATAAAAGACATTTACGTGGCTGTTGTGATTGCAGTGAAGCGAGATAGGCTGTGACGGTGAGGATACCGAGCATGAGGCACCAGCTGTCTCTATCACCAAAACCGGCAGTGCTGCGGATGATCGCACCAGGGAGTGTTGCCAAAAGCACGCCAACGATGCTTGAAAAGAGAATACCGAAAGTACGATAGAAAAAGAGGCAGAGTGCGCCGAGTCCAAGGCAGAAGCAGACAACAGGTGTGTAGATGGTAACGTGATAGAGTGTAATGTTCGGGAATACCCACGCGATCCCTTTGTGAACGTAGGCGAGGATGTATCCGTAGAGATTGAGGGTTTGGGTTAAATCTCTACCGAGTGGAAGCCATCGACTCATATCCCGTTCTGGCAATTTTCCGTGTTCGGAGATGAGGTGTGCCTGCCAGTAGTAGAAGTAACCATCGGGTCCGGTTAACTGCCCTGAAGGGACATTTGTGATACCTTGCAACCGAATGAAAGCGGCAAGGCACAAGATACTGACAATCAGAACAACAGCACTTAATTTTTCGATTTTCATCATATTATTGGTGCGTGTCTCCCTTTGTCAGCGTGCTTGTTGCTCTTTAATTTTAGAGTTTAGGAACGTAACGCCATTTGAGAAAGGTTATGTCAGTGGTAAATGTACAGAAAATTCCACATATACCGCCTTGACAAATTAGCACCTCATTTTGACACGATCTTTTGTGCAGCTAATTCTCGCTGTGCGGCAACCTTCCTACGCTTACGCTTCTCCATGAATTCTTTGAACTTCGCGAGATCCTCGTTGCAACAGCCGCAGCCTTTTTTGGCATTGGTGGAGTCGGTGTTAACAGAAGTTGTTGTTTCTATCTGCCGCGGTGTATAGACCGGCAATCTGTCGGTGGCATAACCGATGAAGGTAGCAGAGATACCAATAATAGCAAGTACCGCGATAATGTATAAGAAGTGTATATCCTTCATTTACCCGTTTCCTTGTTTCGTTGGATCAACCGTTCGACATATATGGCAATCTCAGGGTCAGACACCTTGAGTCTGCGGAGACCTTCTTGGGGTCCGTACTGACTCAGCGTCTGCACGGCGGCGTTAAACCGTTGGGGTGAAAACTGCTCGCGCACGACATTTTCAATACTCGACTCCGTGGGAAGTTCCCGTTCATCAGGGAAAAGCGTTTTGAGGAGTTCCACCTCAATTTCTTCGACGGTTGCTGGCACCTGTTTTAAGCCCTCAGCGGTCGGTGTTTCCTCGCTAAACAGCAAGGGTTCTGGTTCACTACCTGAGTGCTCTTCAGCAACCTTAGCTGGTGTTGGTTCGGCAACAGGAGCGGATTCTGTGAATGTGGGAACGATATCGACACTGTCTGCGTCTGTGACAATACTTGCAGCATTTTCCCTCACCTCTTGTGCCCACTCCAAGTCGCCAACATATCCGTTGAAATATCCGCGCATCCAGACACTGTTTGCCTCTGTTTCGCTTCGAAACTGTGACAGGACACCGATCGTTTGCCTGACACTCTCTTCATCATTTGTTGCTGTAGGTAAGAGTCCTGTTTCAAGAAAAAGCTCGGCGAGACGTTTTCGCATATCGGGTTCGTACTCGGCATATTCGCCGGTGGGAAAGTGCTCGCGAAATCTTTCCTCTTGTGCCATCCGACCGGAACTGAGCCCCTTCGATTCAAGAAAACTCCACCATAAGTCAAGATCTGTTCCAATCCGCGCATTCTGCTTTTTCTGGTATTCTAAATATTCTGGGGAATTAACAGATGCGTAGAGTGCCTTCCAATAGGGATCGTTCTCTGTGTCAACACCGACAAACTCCATTTGCGCGAGAAACGTCTCTTTTGCTTCCAGGGCGCGTTCTTCCGGAGTGAATTCTTTTGCGGATGCTGACGTTGCAGTTGTCTCGGTGATCTCAGTTAGATTGTCATCTTTCAGGGGTGTTGCTACGTACTTCTTAATTGGCTCCAGTTGTCTCGGTGCAAGCATCACAAACACACCAACACCGACTGTGAACACCATTACAAGGATGACAAGGACATACACCAGTTTCGTTTTCATTTCTCTGATTCCTGCCTATGACAGGGTAGTTGCCCTACAATGAGCAACTACCGCGATAGGTTGAAATATAAAATAACGGTTTCTATGGATTACCGACAGGTATTGAAATATTCTCTACAAACCGCCAGGCTATCACTCTGTGCATTTTTACATCGTTCTGCGTTATTACTATTGCACGCATCTGTTGCGTATTCTCTTTCCTGTCTACAATTATATGCAAGGTAACTACACTCGACACCCGTAGCTTCTGCATTTTGTGCTATCAGGTGGAACGTCACGAAGCCAAATGCGAGTCCAAAGAGGACGACAAGTGCTGGAATGCTCGCAATCAAAGTAGATTTCATGTTTCATTTCTCCTTCTGTTGTTCCTCAATAGAGCATGGATTCACAAATACCCCTAAGAGGGAACCCGTCTTAAATTTCACGTTGCCTCAGGAAGAATTGATTTATAGGAAAACCGTACACGAATACCCTCATCAGGACTTTCCGGTAGCGTCGTCAATAGAGTTAAGGGACTGGGATTCCTTTTTTTAATCTTAGCCGATCGCGACTTACCACTATTTACCCATTCTACCTGTTATCTCTCAACATCTTGGTGACGTAAGCACTTCATCAGTGGCCATCAGTGAGGCATAGAGGAAAATAAGGCTTTTGAGTTTTCCTACAAAATATTCCGAACACGCTAAGACATGTTCAACATGTTTATATAAAAGCAATTTATGTGCCAATTGCTAAGAAACCACGTTGTTAGGGAGCTCAGTGAAATTTAATTCCGCAAATCTTACAGTCTCTGTAAATCCTGCAGACTTGATCAGCAAACCCTGCATATCTCCAAAACACAATGTCACGAGCGGGTGATACCTCGAAAACCAACGCAATAGGAATCAGGTGTAACCTATATCCAATCGGCATGTCCACTATCAACCATCATCTGATTGATGTACAAGCCATCCGAATATTGCCAGACGTGAGCGACTGCGCGACCGTAAACATCAGTAGCGACCGATTTGATTACAACCCGTTTCCCTTCTACGAGCATCTTTAAATAGTTGGTAGATTTTTGTCCTTGTGGGGTGTTGCTTTCCGGAGCGTTTATATTTGCCAAGCGAATTCGTTGGGTTGAAGTCTTAAAGGCATCACCACCAATCACGGATGTGACATAGGTTGCATACTCATTCATCTTTCTACCTCTCTTTTCAACGAGTAGGTTATACGTGCATGTTAATAGAAAACTGAACAACCCTATCCGTTGCAAATTAGGAGTTTCATAATACAGTAACGCGGATAAGTTGCAGGGAGGTTGCATAAAATGCAATTCTTGGAAAAGGATGTGTGTTTACTGAGGCAATGTAAAATGGACTGCGTTCATGATGAGGATAAGCGCGCTTCGAAATTGAGGGAGGCAATTGTAAAGCGCACCAGTGGAAGGTAGAGATCTATCGGCCATTACGTTGAAAACGGATCACCCCACTGTGTTTTGTACCGATGTAGAGCGTATTGCCATCAATAGCAACGGAAGTCGCCGTGTATGGTGCTTCTGGGGCGACCTGTCTCCATGTACCTGTCTGGTCATCTACCCGATAAACACCGCTGTCACACACGCCGTAAAGGGCTGAGCCGTCAGTTGCAATCCGATTGATAAGGAGCGTATTCCCGTCTGTATCGGTAAGCGCGTGCCAGACCTCGCCATTGAGCGAACTCATGACCCCCACATCCGTTGATACATAGACGGTCGAACCGGCAAATACGATCTCTTTGAAATAAGCAAACGGAAAAGCGAGGTTTTCGGTGATGTCGTTCCAAGTGTCACCGTTGTCCAGAGATCTGAATAGGTTGCCCTCTCGCTTACCGGCATAGATGACGTTCCCCGAAACGGCGAGAGCGAGTCCTTTCCCATCAATAGGCGAGAGTTCGCCGCGATCCTCTAAACCGGTGTAGTGCCACGCCGTTTCGCCGGGTCGCCATCTGAAAAGTTTCCGTCGGTGTTCCATGAAAACGGTCTCTCCAGCGAGGGTAAACCCTCCATTCGTTGTGTCCTCTTTAGCGATAAGATGTAAGCTCTCTTGCCATAACTTCTCTGTCTCACGAACATTGACGTTCGTCTCTCTCGCTTCCGTGAGCCTTTTTTTCCATTCAACGTACAGATTGTCTTCGTCGAAATCCGGGAAGCCTTGAACGGGTACCAATGCCTCGTCTTCAGCACGGAGGTGAAAAAGTTGCGTCCGATTGCTTGAAATGCTACTTACATAGAGAGCATCATCGGTTGTTTCAACCCGCGGAATCAGAAGCCTACCTCCGTCATACACGTCAACAGTCTCCCAAGATTCGCCACCGTCCGCTGATTTGGCAATCTTGCCACCGGTAACTGCGTAGAGAACGTCTTTGATTGCAATCAGATTCTGGACATCGGAACTTACGAGTCCTGTCATAAATGGATGCCACGAGTGACCACCATCCGTTGAGCGTATTATTTCAGAGGGATAATAATTGATTCTGTAAAAATTACTTTCGTCCAACGCGACAACAGGAAACGCTCCAGACATATCTGAATCGCGTCCTGGATCTACCCATGTCTTACCATGGTCATAAGAGAATAACACACCGCCGGAACCAACCAACATAAGTGTATCTCCGACGGGAACAACCTCAACTGCAGCGATTAGCTTGACTGGATGTTCGCGAGTACTCGGCGTAATATCGGTCCAGAAATCGCCAAGGTCGGCTGAATAGAAAACTGAGGCATGAGGACTCCAATCCGTCCCTTGCCGCGGTCCGATGATTGTGCCAACATAGAGTCCATTTTCGGCGACTGCTAACGATTTGATGCCCTGCGGTGTCGGAACCGGCAATTTTCCCCACTTATCGGTAAACCGGAAAAGTCCCCGATTCGTTCCAACAAAGAGCATATTATCAACGGTGCACGCGTCCCAAATGCGGAAATCAGGACCCCCTGTATCCGGTACGACATCGGATCGTAAGACATGTGCTATGAATTCCCATTGTTTACCGGCATCCTCGGAACGAAATACTTCTGTTCTGAGGACGAGGTACATCGTCATATCGGCATTCTGTATGGTGCGTTCTTGAGGTGCATCCGTGATAACCAAAGCAACAGCACGGCCTTCGGGGCGCTCGCCGAGGCTATCCCATGTTTTACCGCGATCGGTTGAAACTAAGACTTCATTGGGTGTCAGGACATAGAGGGCATCGCCACGTTCTGCCATGACTGGATTGAACTCTCGATTCGGACCGCTGGAACTGACAAACGTCCACGCGTCTGCTTTTTTTGTGAGTTGGTAGAGTCCTGTTTCTGCAATGAGATAGAGCGTTCGGTCGGATGCCAGAAAGAGTCCTGGGCTTGAAATGCCTCCTGGTCCCTTCGTCTGAATCCACTGCGGGTCTGGTACCGAAACGTTTGCCTCATCTGCTTGCACAGCTTCCACAAAAAGGAGTTCGGACTGTCGCCCTATTCCGCTGTTTTTATTGGGTGTATCGCCTTTTCCAAACTCGGTTCGCGCGTCGGATTTTCGTTTCAATTCGCGAATGATAGTTGCATCAATGAGTTCCACTACCATCTCCGATGTCGCGTCGAAACTGTAGGGCTGCTGGAAACGTGATGATGTCCGCGGACCGAATCCCATCATCAGGATAACCAAAAGCGTTGCGGAGAAAGAGAGCCCCCACGGTACCCACGGCTTACTTACGGAAGGTGTAGTCGGTTTGATGCGGGAGATTTTATCCATGATGCTCTCGGTTAGGGACGGTGGCGATTGGAAAATACCTGAGACATCGTGGAGTAGGTGTTCCTGCTTCTCCAATCGCTTTCGGGCGCGGTGGAGTCTACTCCTAACCGTGTTCGGTGACACCCCTAAAAAGGTGCTGATTTCCTCGCTCGTCATTTCTGCGAGATAATACAGCGTTACGACAGTGCGTTCGCTCTCTGGAAGTTTTTGCAGAAGACGTTTGACGAGTTCACGTTTGCATTCAACTGCTGTTGCATCGCCATGTTCCGTCTCATAGTGCACATAGCATAGTTCCTCTAACTCGGTTGTGGATATCGCATCCAAAGATTTCGTCGGGAACTTCTTCTTTCGCAGCCACGCGAGACAACGCCTCGTGGCAATTACATAGAGCCATCCGGGAAACTGATTAGGGTTTTTCAACATTGATAACTTCTTGTAAACCTTCAGGAAGACATCTTGTGTAATTTCTTCAGCGGTGTGGAAATCACCTATCCTCCGCCATACGAGGGTATGTACCCATTTCTGATATTTGTTCACAAGCATGGTAAACGCCGCCTCGTCCCCATCTAAAATCCGTTGGATCAGGTCAACATCACTGATTTTCATCTCTTTTCTCCTAAAAATAGGGCTTATAACTATAAAGACGCGTATAGAGGATCGAAGTGTTGCATAAAATGCGATCCTTTGGAAGATTGCGAGATTAATGAAGTATAGTATAGGTGAGATTGTAGATTTCGTGCAAACTACAAATTGTGCAGGGGCAGATGTAAGATCCCACGGTTTTTTGTACCAATATAGAGGGTGTTTCTGGCAACAGCGAGAGAAGTCACTCGTCCCGGTATTTCTGAGGCAATCTGCTCCCAGATACCTGTATCCTTGTTCAACCGATAGGCACCTGTCCGGGAAACACCGTAAAGCGTTGGGCCATTGATTGCCAATTGTCGCATAGGGATTGGTGCGGACGTTGAATCGGTGAGCATACGCCAGTTCTCACCATTGTTTGACATCGCGACCCCTTCATTTGTTGACACGTATACCGTGCTACCTGAAAAGACTATTTCTTTGAAGTGCGGTAACTTCTTTAGGAGTTCATCCCGAGAACCTGCTTTATTAAGCGGAAGGGGAAAATTCGAGGTAACATCTCTCCAAGTGTCCCCACCATCCAATGATTGGAAGAGATTACCGTTGCTTTTTCCGAGATAGATAACTTCTCCTGAGACAGCGAACTGGAAACCGTCGGTGGCGTAAAAGTCAGCGAATACGGGTGCATCTTGCATGCCGAGGTCATGCCATTTGCGATCTCCAGGGGTCCATCGGTAGAGTCTTCGTTCGTATTCGATGTAGAACGTCCCACCGCTTACTGCGAACTCTCCAGTCGTTCTTGTCGCTGTCTCTTCAATGCCGAGTTGATAGCGAAAAAGGTTTGCTTGGTCTGTTTCATTCAGATTAAGTGTGTCTGAAGTGTAAGCTACGCTCTCCAACCACTCACTGCGGTTCGAATCCACATAAACCGGCATGTCTTTAATATGCAGAAGCGTATCGGTATTAGGAAGTAGATGGAATAGAGAATTTGTGCTTCCGCCCTGCTTTGCTCTGACATAAAGCGCGCTCCCCACGGCTGTTATATTTGACAATTCCAAAGTATCAAGTGGTTTATCCAAAGGAGGTGGTAATCCCGTTCCGACATACGTCCAGAGCTCGCCACCATCGGTGGATTTAGCGATACCTTTATTGGTCACGGCGTAGAGCACGTTGTTAACCTGTGCGAGATCAAGAACGTGGAGTTCCGTTATGCCTGTCATGAAAGGATGCCATGTGTTCCCACCATCAATGGAACGTCCGACACTGCCTGGCATTCCCACAACGAAAACAGTGTTTTCGTCCAAGGCTACCGCTGGGGAAGTCCTGAGAACAGACGCATGTTCGTCGAAACCGACATATTCCCACGTGTTGCCAGCGTCTGTCGAGCGTAACACGTCAGAACCAAGAGCCAAGACAGTTTCATTTACTGCTACAAGTCTGACTGATCCGAACCTCAGGGAAGACAACGCAAAATCTCGACCTGAGGGTGTTATATCCATCCACGACTCTCCAAAGTCGATTGAGGTAAAAAACGAACCTGACTGCTGATCCTCCTGCCCCCCAACACTGAAGTAAATTCTGTTATCAGCAACTGCCAACGAATCAATGGATTGTGACTGCGCAACGGGCAATTTTTCCCACACACTTGAATTGAGCCGATAAAGCCCCTGTCTTGTCCCTAAAAAGAGGACGTTTCCGATGGCGACAGCATCCTGTATTTCTGGTGCGGTCAAGCCATCGTTAAACACGTGCCACGTGTTTCCGACATCCGTTGAACGAAACACACCATCCGCGAGGACAAGGTACATTTCAATCTGGACATCTCGCGGTCGGTGACTATTGCTTGGATCAGTAATGAGTAAGGCGATCGCGCGTCCTTGTGGACGTGGAGCAACGGCGTGCCACGTTACACCGCGATCGGTTGAGGCAAATAGATTCGTCTGTGTAGCAATATAGAGGGTTTCACCCCATTCCGCCATCGGTTCACTTTGGGATGTTAAGGGCAGGGAGGCATTGACGAGGGTCCATCCCGTGCTATTGTCGTCTGTCAACCGGTAGAGTCCTGTGCTTCCGACGGCGTAAAGCACCTTTTCGGACGTGAGGAAGAGATTTTTAACATCTCCACCTGTAAGCTTCTCCGACTGAATCCATTGTGGTTCCGTATCCAGTACTTCTACTGCCTCTGACGGCACGGCGACCAGTGGTTGCCCATTGGTTCTTGAACCGGTACTACTGCTTCTACCGACGGCATTCGTGCTACCGAGCTGCGTTTTCACATCCGGTTTTAATCTTAACGGCAGGACAATGGGTGCCTCCACCAGTTCAATTATCATCTCCGACTTTGCATCCAAATTGTAGGGTTGCTGAAAACGATATAGTGCACGCGCACCGAAACCTATCATCAGCATAATGAGAATAGCTGACGCCAGAGAGGCTCCCCACGGTAACCACGGTTTACTTACAGAAGGCGTAGGCGGTTTGAGGCGGGCAACCTCTCGCATGATGTTTTCAGTTAAGGTTGGTGGGAGTCGGAAGATGCCTGAGACATCGTGGAGTAAGTGTTCCTGCGTTTCCAATCGCTTACGGGCGCGATGGAGTCGACTTTTAACGGTATTCGGCGATACACCCAAAAATTCGCTAATTTCTTCACAAGACATTTCCGCGAGATAGTGCAGCGTTACAACGGTGCGCTCGCTCTCTGGAAGTTTCTGGAGTAGTTGCTTGATGATCTCGCGCTGGCGTTCAACAGCGGTTGCTTCACCGCGCGATGCCTCATATTGTGCATAACAGAGTTCCTCAAGTTCAGGTGCGGGCATTGCATCGAGTGATGACGTTGGTTGTCGCTTCTTTCGAAGCCATGCAATACAGTGTCGCGTGGTAATTACATAGAGCCATCCGGGAAACTGCTCTGGGGGTTTCAGCGTCGATAACTTCTTGTAAACTTTCAAGAAAACATCTTGCGTGATTTCCTCTGCGATGTGAAAGTCACCAATCTTCCGCCATACAAGCGTGTGGACCCATTTCTGATACTTGTTCACGAGCGCGGTAAACGCGTTTTGGTCCCCCTCTAAAGTACGCTGAATCAATGTAACGTCATTGCCTCTCATCTGTGTTCTCCAAAAATCCGAAAAAGGCAAGTCATCTTATAAATGACTAAGTCGCTCATTGCAAATCCATGGAATTCCCTTTATAGTGCTTTTCTCCAAACGATACAAAATGAGTATCCCATGAATCTAACCGTTGTGCCTCAAGTTGTTATACAAACGCAAGTGCCACCTATTTGTAAACATAGCACTCCGCTGGAGTGCGATAGCTTAAATGCGCCGTTTTCTATTCTCACTGCGAAGCAATACCACCCCTCCGGGGTGAAGAAAGTGCTAAAAAACCTTGTTGAAACGTTCAAAACTTGTTAGTAGCAACTTGGGTTATACAAGTACAAAACGCTGATTAAGTCCCGAAAAGCCATATTAAGACAATTATATTAATAATATCTCTATAATAAATACTAAGTCTCTATATAGGCGATTGTACTATAGTTTGATTCATAAGTCAAATTAAATTTGTAGCATATAGTAAAGCCTATAATTACACATTAGCGTTGACGAGGTTCGGAATGCAGATCGCATTTGGGCGAGTACGCCGCAAAACCTCGCCAGCGAGGCGGGAAAGTCCAAATTCTCGGTGTTCACATATTTTCGGGCTTTACTATAAAATGTTTGTGCTGTACAAAAGAGGACAATTCTGAGGGGGACTTAAGGAACAGGAAGGCGGACGCGAAAGAAGGCGCATGCGCTATGCACCTTCCAAGCATATCTATTTTTTTAGGACTTGACAGAACGGAGTAGAAATGCTACTGTAATATTAATTATTCCCGGCACCTTCGTCAATCCAATCAATGAAAAGTTGGACCTGATCAGCGTTTAAAGGTGGGGGAATGGGGGGCATGCCACCGCCATCAATGCGTTTGACGACAAGGCTTCCGTTACCATTGCCTGCGACAAACACGGGACCACCGTTTCCGCCTTTTTTGAAGGTATCATATTTGCTGAGATCAAGCCCTGCGGCACCGGGTGCGGCGTGGCATCCTGGAATGGCGCATCGTTCCGCGAGTATGGGCTGAATATCGTCTTTGAAGGAAGTTTGCGGCAGATCGGGAACAACAGGCTCTTCAACGACTGGCTGCTCAACACCCCCCGGCTCCCCTGGAGGGACCGGCGTCTGAACAGTAGGAGGCGTTGTAGCGGGTTGGAGGACATCCGTCATACCGGTGGAGTATTCAGTGATGTCGCCTTCGTCGCCGCAACTGGCAATGAAGATTGCAATGAGAAAGAGGCTAATGGCGAAGATAGGAATAGAAACGGAATGAACATATCGTTTACGCATACGTACAAAAGATGAAGCAATCACGACAGGATTCTCCTTTTTTGAGAAATGTGTTTTTTAGTAGGAATTTCGTTGTTTTGTATATAGAATACCACGATACACAGGAGATGTCAAATGAAAATTTTGATTAATACCGATATTACGGCAGAACAGCAGCAGCAGATCGAATCGGTTTCTGACGATCTTTCGCTTGTGCGCCCACAGAATTCAGAAGAGGCACTGCGCGAAATTGTGGACACTGATATTGTGTTGGGTGGGTTTAATCGATCACTTTTTGCAAGTGCGAAGCAGCTGAAGTGGATTCAAGTACTTTCTGCGGGTGTTGATGGTGCGCTATTTCCAGAATTTGTTAGAAGTGATGTTATCCTAACGAGCGCGAAAGGGTTTGTTGGTCCACATCTGGCAGATCAGACATGGGCTTTACTTCTCGGTCTCCTCCGCGGTATTGGACGTTCGGTCCGAGAGCGGACGTGGGATAATCGGATGTCAATCCGTCTAGCGACGTGGGAGTTAAGCGAACAGACGTTGGGTATTGTCGGACTGGGAGGAACGGGGATTGACGTTGCGCGCCGCGCACAAGGATTTGATATGCGCGTCATCGCTGTGGACCCAGAAACGGTCGAAGCACCATCGTTTGTTCATGAAGTCTGGAAGATGGATCGGTTCCACGACCTTCTTGCGGCATCAGATATCGTTTCCATCTGTGCACCGTTGACTCCGGAGACGCACGGTATGTTCGATGATGCGGCGTTTGAACAGATGAAATCGCATGCGCTGCTTATTAACGTCACGCGCGGCAAGATTGTAGACGGACCGGCACTGCTCCGTGCGGTCACTTCAGGGAGTATCGGCGGTGCGGGGTTGGATGTCACGCCTGAAGAGCCGTTGCCTGCCGACAGCCCGTTATGGGATCTGCCGAATGTGATTATTACACCGCACGTTGCGGGTGGCTCACCGATCCGCTTGGACAGGAGTATCGGGCTTTTCTGTGATAATCTGGAACGGCTCCTCATTGGCAAACCGCTTCTGAGTGTGATTGATAAGGAAAAAGGATACTAAGATACCAGGGTTACGGGCGAGTTCTACGGAACCTCGCCCGTACGGTTTTCCACTTTAGTCCACGTCAGCGATTTTGACGAGCTGCTTTCCGATATTTCCGCCTTTTAGCATGCTAATAAATGCCGCGGGTGCGCTTTCGATCCCACCTTCTTCAATCGTCTCATGGTATTTCAACTTGCCCTGTCGCAACCACTCTGACATCTCAACGAGTGCTCCCGCATGCCGATCGGCGAACTCAGAGACGAGGAAGCCTTCGATTCTTGCGCGCTTGGTGATCATATTCCAGAGGAAACGGGGTCCCGTCTCGGGTTTCTCTAAGTTATACTGTGAAATCTGCCCACAGATGACGACGCGTCCTTTGATTCTTAAATTGGGGAAAACGACATCTGTGATGGCTCCACCGACGTTGTCAAAATAGACATCAATGCCATCAGGAAGAAATTTCTGGAGTTCTTCGTGATAATCGGTAACCTCTTTATAATTAAAAGCATCATCAAAGCCGAGTTCATCAACGATGTACGCGACCTTTTCATCAGTTCCCGCAGAACCGACAACCCGACACCCTTTGATTTTTGCGATCTGTCCGACGACGGAACCCACTGCGCCAGCGGCACCAGAGACAAACACAGTCTCCCGTTCTTGAAGCTTCCCAATCTCAAGCAAGCCGAAGTAGGCTGTCAGACCGGGCATACCGAGAATCCCTGCTCCAGTTGAGATAGGTGCGATTGTCGGATCAATCTTCCTTAAGCCATCGCCGGCAGCAACACCGTATTCCTGCCATCCGATACCCGCATTGACGACATCACCCACCTGAAAATTTGGATGCTTTGATGCGACAATCTGCGCGATAACGCTACCTATCATCACTTCGTCAATTTCCACATTGGCGGCGTAAGACTTCGATGCATTAATGCGTCCGCGCATATATGGATCAACCGAGAGGTAGATAGTCTTTACCAAAACCTCTCCGTCTTCGGGTGCTGGAACCGGTACCTCAACCAAGTTGAAATCTGATTCCTTTGGGTACCCTACGGGTCGGGAAGCGAGGGTAATTTGACGATTCATTTAACGTTTCTCCTTTTTAATCAATTAGGACTTATGCAATTTTCTTATGAACAGCTATGAAGAATTAATCGGGGTTACAAACCCCTCCTACAAAAGATTGGTAAGCGCGATGCTCGTTGTTTAGCCCCTGTGATTAAATTGCACGGGATCTTCACCATGAACGACAATGAGTTTGTGCTGCGGAGCGTCCCAATCGAAAACTTTGACAATCGGCAGGATGACGCGGATAGCTAAACCGATACGCCGTTTATCAGAGCGATTTGCTTCTGAGTGATGCAAAGTACGCTCATTAAAGAGGACAAATTCGCCCGGTTGCATCTCAAGGCTGACGATAGTGCTGGTATCAATGAATCCAAGATCACCCATCTGATTGAACGCCATGTCCGAGGTTGCTTTCACGTGCGGTACCACTTTACGGTGTGAACCGGGAACGATTTGGAGACAACTATTTTCTAACGTTGCGGAATCGACAGCAATCCATGCAGAAATAATAATAGGTGGTTCAAGGGGCCAGTAGTTGAAGTCTTGATGCCACGGAATCTCTTTCGCGCCTGGTTCCTTGATGAAAAAGTTCGTCCGCCAGAGCAGCAGATCGGGTCCGTAGAGAGATGCCATCCGCTTGATGATAGCCGGATGCGTGGCAAGATTGTTAATTAATACAGAGTCAAGATGGCGGTTATGCTCCAAGTGGTTGTGATCCGGCGGTGCAGTTTCAAGTACTTTCTCGATTTCCGAATGCATGGTGAGCATCTTTTCAGGACCACAGAGCTGGTAAGGACCGAGGTAGCCCTGCCGCCAAAACTGTTCCTTTTCTTCAGTGCTCAATGCGTGATTTCCGTTCTGCATTTTTTAATTATTCCTTGCGGAGAAACGATGTAGGTTCGGCATTTGACGTGCTACCCTCTGGAGCCGCCCTCCATTACATTACGGGCTTAGCCTTTGGTGAATGCACGTACGTGTTCTGAATTCCGTTTCTTAATTATTCCTTGCGGAGAAACGACGCAGTTCGGCATTTGACGTGCTATCCTCTGGAGTCGCCCTCCATTACATTACGGGCTTAGCTTTAGGTGGCGGGCGGGGAAACCCCGCCCCTACGGGATCGGCACCCACCAGAAAGCGGGAAAAACGATAGGGCCATAAATTAAAAATTCGCGATACTATTGCTGACAGACATGTACCTTAACCGCGCCGGAGGACTTATCGGCAGACACACGGAACGCTTCAGCGATCTCCTCAAACGGATAGGAGTGTGTTACCAATTTTGTAGCATCGACCTTGCCGGAGTCAATCAACTCAATTGCCGCCTCAAAGTCGGTTTCCATCCCGCTATAACCGTAGCAGTTAGAACCCGTAATGGTCGCCTCCGACCAGACGATAGTAGAGAGATTCACCTCAAGCGGTTTGTAGTATCCGGCGACGAGCACAACAGCCCCCTGTTTCCGAACGGTAGTCATGGCAGTATCGAAATTCTCTGCCCCTCCCACCGTTTCAACTACCGCATCAAAACCGATGCCGTTTGTGACATCCTTGACGTATTCTCGCACATCGGTGTTGTTGATGTTCACGACATGATCTGCGCCGAGTGCTTTTGCCAGTTCTGCCTGCTGTTCATACTTGACGGTAATCAGTGTCTCTTTAACACCCGCGGCAACTGCATCCGCCAAGCAGAATTGTCCGATAGTACCGCCGCCGATAATTGCGACTGTGTCTCTGGAATTGGCACCTGACCGCGCTATAGCACGGTGTGAAACAGCGAGCGGTTCAACGAGTGCTCCCTGTTCAAATGTCATACGTTTCGGTATTTTAAACAACCCGGAATAGTGTGTTGACGTGTATTCAGCGAACCCGCCGTGCATACTCGGAGAGACCCCGGCTCTATTGAAGCAGAGATTGTACTGGCCGGTTTCGCAATACTTGCAGGTGCCGCAGTGTGAAAAACATTCCACGGCGACTCTGTCCCCGAGGTCAAATTCTGTTACACCATCGCCGAGTGCCACGACTATGCCACATGTCTCATGCCCTGCGGCATGTTCATGCGATTGTCCCCAATGCCCAAAATAACTGTGCAGGTCACTACCACAGATACCGGTCTGTTTTGTGTCAACGAGTACAAAGCCAGGAGGCGGTTCGTTCCGTTCAACCTCACGAATTTCAATTCCTTCAATGCCTGTGTAGATAGCGGCTTTCATTTTCATTTTTTAATTCTTCCTTGCGGAGAAACGACGGGACTCATACGTTTCGGCTCTTCGCTCAAGGGTCGCCCTCCACTACGTTACGGGCTACAAGTTTTTACGATGCCAAGAACCTCCGCTCCCCTGTATCTCTCGTAGACAGTGGACACAAAGGATCACAGTCCAGGCGGCCATTAATTAAAATGCTATTGGGGCCGAGGTGTCGGACCTCTGACTACCCATCATCATGGTAAATCCGAGTTACCAGTGGATATAAACATTCCTAAAATCGCGCGTTTATCGGATTTTCCGACGCTCGTTTTCGGGATTTCATCAACAATAACAAACCGGTCAGGGATCCAAAACTTAGGGAACTCAACAGAGAGGTGTTGTTTAAGGTCATCTGAAATGTCCTCATCTATCCGTTGTGAAAGTGCAACGACAGCGAGTGGACGTTCACCCCACTTTTCATCGGGCACACCGATAACTGCCGCCTCAAGAACGGACGGGTGTTTTAGGAGTGAAGTTTCTAAGGCAACACTTGAAATAGACTCTCCGCCACTTCGGATGAGTGCTTTCGCGCGGTCCACAATCTGCATGTAACCGTCCACGTCAATAGTGGCAATATCTCCCGTGCGTAACCACCCGTCGGTAGTGAAATGTTCCGTAGTAGGCTCAATGTTGTAGTAACGACTTGCTGTCCATGGGCTCCGCACCTGCAGTTCCCCGACTGCTTCGCCATTCCAAGGAAGTTTCGTGAAGCCGTTAGATGTTTCAGCTGCGAGGCGGAGTTCAACCCCCGGTATCGGCCTCCCTTGCTTCGCTTTAACTCGCCACTTTTCAGCATCCGACAAATTTTGATGTGTCCCTCGCAGTTTCGAGAACGTACCGGTTGGTGACATCTCCGTCATCCCCCAAGCGTGGCAAATCTCAACACCGAGATTCTTCTCGTAAGCTTCAATGAGTGTAGGTGGCATCGCCTCACCGCCGACTATCAATCGTCGCAACGTGGAGATGTCCTGCTTCCTTTTCGATAATTCCGGATAAACCTTTGCCCAGACCGTTGGAACCCCTGCAGCAACGGTGACACCTGTCTCGGCGATGAGGTCTGCGAGGCACACGGGCTTAACACTGGGGAGCACTATATCTGCGCCAGCGAACATGGACGCGTAGGGCAGTCCCCATGCCATCGCATGAAACATCGGGACGAGGGGCATCACGACATCTGCCTCTGTTAATCCGAAGACATCGGCTTGATTCACAGCAAGCGTGTGAAGAAACATGGAGCGATGGGTGTAGAGAACACCTCGAGGCTCCCCTTGCGTCCCGCTGGTGTAACAAAGTCCCATTGCCCAGTTTTCGTCATGGATATTCCATGAATAGGCTGGCTCGGCTTCAGAGAGCAACTGCTCATAAGCAACACCGGTATGCGTGGAATTCGGATTAAAGTGGACAATTTGTTTACATTCAATCTTTTCTCGTAGTTCCTCAAACTGCCCGACAAATGCGCCATCCACAAAAATGACTTTATCCTCTGCCTCGCGCACGATTCGCGCCAATTGAACAGCAGTGAGACGAACATTGAGCGGATGTAGCACAGCACCGATGCATGGAATCGCATAGTAGAGTTCCAGATGCTGATAGGTATTGGAAGCGTACGTCCCAACTCTGTCACCCGGCTGTATAACACCCAATTGCGTGATAGCGTTCGCCAACCGCTGCACGCGCTCGTACAATGCAGTGTAGTTGTAACTATGGAACGTCTGATCGGGCAGGAGTGTGGTAACTCGCTTACTGCCGTGTATACGATGCGCATGTTCCAAAATCTGCGCAAGCGTCAATGGATAGTTCATCATCAAACCGTGCATGTTCTCCGGAACCCTCACACAAACAATTGTCTAAGTCTTCTCATGATTTTAGCACAAAAGCAGAGTTTGTGGTTAAAAAAACTGATACTCCACATTTTCGCAACTTTAATTTGCATTTTACGGTAAAAATAAATCATAATTAAATTGTTATTGTAACGTGAGTTCGATAATAAAAATCGTGAGTGTGGATGTAGGTTCCATAAGCGAATTGTTATGCGGCTTTCGGAGTAAGCACAGGTGAAACACAACATCATACCCAAAACGCATACCTTTGCTCCAGATGAAGATTAACAAATAAATTGGGTAATCTTGGACGACACGACGTGCGATGAATCGCACTACTACAAACGGTTTTGCTTGTCGTCGTGCTATTTATAACCCGTTCAGAAATTACCTGATTAAATACTTAAACTTCATGAGGAGCAACATGTTTATAGCCGCGCGTTGACTGGGTGCTTCCACTCCAGAGGAGCGGTATGTCGTTCACGACACATAGCACTCCGCTGGAGTGCGAGAATTTGGACATCCCGTTTTCTATAGACATAGCACTCCGCTGGAGTGCGTGCCAGATCGGTCAACAAATCTGTGATAGGCATAATATATAGCGTCAACTTCTTCTAAACCCTTAAGTCGAACTCACGTTATTGTAAGCGAAAACATGCTTAGACGTTCCAGATGTCTGTGCTCCGCATTTTTCACTATTACCAACTGATAAATAAGGAAAAACTAAATGGAAATTTCAAATGATAAACGGTATTTCTGGTACGTCGTCGCCATTTTATTCGGCATCGCATCAGTGATACCGATGGCTGTCAGTGCTGATACACTCAAAGTAGTCGTTCAAGATCAGAACGGGAATGCTATATCAGGAGCAAAAGTACAAATTGGAAACCAAGAACAAACAACTGACGCATCCGGAGTTGCTACGTTTAGCGATGTAACAGGTGCACAGTCGCTGACTGTAACAGCAATCGGATTTTCGAGCAAACGCATTAATACGACTGCAGGGCAAATCGAAGCGATAGTCATCCTTGCTCCCATCCAAACTATTGAATCCGTTGTGGTCGTCGGTACCCGGAGTATAGATAGGAGAGCTTTACAAGCCCCGGTTCCAATAGAAGTCGTTAACAGGGAGCAACTCAGCCTTACGGGTCAATCTGAAACGGGTCGCGTCCTTCAGATGTTAGTTCCCTCCTTCAATTTTTCAAGTTCAAGCATTAGCGATGGCACAGATGCTCTACGTCCGGCAACATTGCGCGGCTTGGGACCTGACCAGACGCTGGTGCTCGTCAACGGTAAACGTCGCCACAAAAGTGCATTGTTGCACGTAAACACGTCGGTGGGACGAGGTGCCGCTGGCACAGACTTTAACGCGATTCCGTCTGCGGCGATAGAGCGTATTGAAGTCCTTCGGGATGGGGCGGCGGCACAGTACGGCTCCGATGCTATCGCCGGTGTCATCAATATTGTGCTGAAAGACGATGTTAATACAGGCGATGCCGACACCTATTGGGGACAAACCTATGAAGGTGATGGTGATACATGGAACGGTAACGCCAACTACGGTATGAAAGTCGGTGACTCCGGTTTCCTTAATCTCACTGCTGAATGGCGTGATAGAAAACGAACCAACCGTGCAGGTCTCACAGGCGAACGGCAGTATGACTGGATAGATGTTGATCAAGGCAGACCACCGGATGAAATGCTTGAAATCGAAAATGATGATGGGACTGTAACCAAGAAACCGGTATGGTTCGACCCGCGCGAATACACCTTTGAGCGACAGAACTTCCGCATTGGGGATGCTGACTCTTCACAAAAGGTCGGATTTTATAACTTCGGACTCCCGCTCGCCGCGGGTTTGGAACTCTATTCCTTTGGCGGACACTCTTCACGCCAAAACAACAGTGCCGGTTTTTATCGCAGAGCCAACCAAGCATCGCGGACTGTCACCGAAATCTATCCGGATGGGTTCCTGCCAGAAATCAATACCGACATTGGTGATACCTCTCTCGCCTTAGGTATGGTATGGACGCATGAAGCGACCGACCTGAATGTAGATGCCAGCATTAATTACGGCTTGAATACATTCGACTTTTTCATTTCCAACTCTCTGAATGCCTCTTACGGTGCAAGTAGCCCGACTTCCGCGGATGCGGGTGGATTTGAGCTCTCGCAAACGGTGTTTAACTTAGATGTCACCTACCCGTTTGACTATCAGACTTCGCTGGTGAACCTCGCAGGCGGTATCGAGTTCCGTCGAGAAGGTTACGGCATCTACGCTGGTGAACCACTTTCATGGATTAACGCCGGACTTGGGGCACCGGGTGCCACTGGCGGTATCCAGGTATTCCCTGGTTTCCGGCCAGACAACGAAGTAGACGAAAGTAGGACGAATATCTCAGGTTACGCAGACTTTGAATCCTACTTGAGCGGTCAACCCGGAACAGGTCTCCTTGTCGGTGCAGCGGTACGTGGTGAGCAGTATAGCGACTTCGGTGCCACCTTCACAGGCAAAGCGACGGCTCGCTACGACTTGACGAAACAGGTTGCGGTCCGTGCGGCGGGCAGCACCGGTTTCCGTGCGCCTTCACTGCATCAACTTTACTTCAACAACATTAGCACGCAATTCTTGGTAGATGCAACGGATCTTGATGGCGACGGAGATACAACCGAAGTGTTACCACGCGAACTCGGCACGTTCCGTAACGACAGCGATGCCGCACGTGCACTCGGTATACCTGAACTCAAAGAGGAGACTGCATTCAACGTCTCCGGTGGTTTCGTGTTGAAACCGCTTGAGAAGATGTGGCTCACTGTAGACGGTTTTCTCATCCAAATTGATGATCGTATCGTCCTCAGTGGCAGTTTTAGTGCCGACAACATCCCTGCCTTAGTTGCTGCAGGTGCAAGCAGCGCACAGGCGTTCACAAACGTCGCACAAACACGTACACAAGGCGTTGATGTCGCTGCGGGTTACTTGTTTGCTTTCGACAATGAATCGCTTCTCAATTTGAAGGTTGCGTTCACATGGGCAGATACCGAAGTTATCGGTGATGTGGATGCGCCGGAAGTCCTCATCGGGCTTGAGGAGACCCTCTTCCCTTCACAGGATCGATCCATGATTGAGGAGTGGCAGCCGAACACCCGGCTTAACCTGAGTGCGGATTACATCATCGGCGATCTCACTATCGGGGGTGCCTTGCGTTATTTCGGAAGCTACACCGTGCAAGAGGGGAGTGGTGCCGATCCGGCACGGCAGACTTATGGTGGAAAATGGCTTACCGATATCCAGAGCAACTATCAGTTGAATGAAGGACTTTCACTGACTATCGGTGTGAACAACCTGTTTGATCAGTTGCCCGACCTCAATGAAATTGGTCAGTCGCGTAGTGGAAAATTAGAGGATAGCACAGGACACGTTATTGTGGACTCGCCTGGCGTTTTCACGTATTCCAGAAGATCGGCACCTTTCGGTTTCAATGGTGGACTTTACTACGCGAAACTATCCTACAGTTTCTAATTTTTAATTTTACCTTGCGGTTCGATCAAGTGGGTTGGGATCTATGAAGTGCCTTCTCGTATATCCGTCCTCCATTTCATTATGGACTATTTTTTAATTTTACCTTAAGGCACAGGCGTGATTTTCAATCGCGTCTTTTTTATTTTTGTTGCACGTATTTACAGAATTTGCTAAATTAGGTTGAGGTTTGAATCCAAAGGAGACTATTGAATGCACCGAAACTTCTTAATCTTTTGTGCGACGTTACTCTTTATAGGTGCCATTATTGCGCTGAGCATCAACTCTGTTCAAAGCCAGAGCGATATGGTGCAGCGCGGGAAATACCTCGTGGACACGGTGGGTGCGTGTGGACATTGTCATACGCCACGCGCCGGTGCTGAATATAACATGGACATGTATCTCGCCGGGCATCCAGTGAACGCGCCGTATCCACGTTACAATTTCAGCATGATGCAACAGGGCATCTTCATTCTTACATCAACGCAAATGACCGCATTCTCCGGCCCGTTTGGAACGAGCTTCGCTTCAAACTTGACGCAGGACAAAGAAACTGGGTTGGGCGAATGGACACAGGAAATGTTCATCCAAGCAATGCGTACTGGACTCCATCAAGGCATGGCAGGCAATCGGAAGATCTTTCCACCGATGCCGACAAAGCATTACGCCCAAATGAACGATGAAGACCTGAAAGCGATTTGGGCGTATCTCAGGACGATTAAGCCTGTCAAAAACGAAGTGAGTTCGCCGTTAAATTCACGAGGTCGTCCGTATTGAAACGGTTATCGGTTGTCGGTTATCGGTTATCAGTTAAAAGAAACTTCTGTTTAACTAAAAGCCCCGGAGTGTTAACCAATCCCCTTTTCGACAACTGAAAGCCTGGGAAGTAGGCGAACCGATAACTAACAACCCTTCAACTGATAACCAAACATTTGGAGACATCTTTTATGGGATCAGCAAAAAACCCTGTTCGAATCGCTGTCGTTGGTATGGGTATAGGTAAACCCAATGGGGCGGCACTCGCCAGTAACCCGCGAGGCACTGTTGTCGCACTCTGCGATTTGCTTGAGGATCGGATGAAAGCCTTCGCCAAAGATCTACCGGGCGAGGTCAAATTCTACACAGACTACAAAGAGATGTGCAAAGCCAGTGACATCGACGCCGTGTTTGTCGGCACCCCGAATCAGTGGCATGTGCCGATAGCATTGGAAGCGGTTCGGAACGGCAAACACGTCATGGTAACAAAACCACTCGCCGATTCTGAGGAAGCAGCGCACAAACTCGTCACGGAAGCCGAAGCAGCAGGCGTTGTCAATATGATGTCGCTCTCCACGCGCTTCGGGGATAGCTGCCAATACCTCGGTAACCTCGCACGCGACAACTATTTTGGTGAACTCTACTACGCCCGTGCGCGCAGTGTTCGCCGTAACGGTATCCCCGCGTGGAATCTCGGTTTCATCAAGCAGGGAGGCGGTGCGTTTCGTGATATGGGTGTCCACGTCCTCGATTCAGCGTGGTGGATCCTCGGATTACCGAAACCGATCGCAGTGCTCGGTGCCGCCGGTGCGAAATTTGGACCGCGGGGTCGTGGGTACTGGAATCGTAGCCAACCGCCGAAGGAAACCTACGAACAGTACGAGTCAGACGACTACGCAGGCGGTTTCATTACCTTCGAAAACGGGCTCGGCTTACAGGTGGAAAGTTTCTGGGCATCACACCAACCCGATGAATTCCAGATAGAACTCTTCGGCACCGATGCCGGCGCGACGATGAGTCCGTTGCGACTCTACCGTACGGACGAATCCGGCACGTCTGAGGATATAAGCGTCAATCTGCCACCGGGTAAATACAAGGAAGCGTGGGATGCGATCGCCGATCACTTCATCGAATGCATCTTAGACGACGTAAAGTGTAAGGCACCCCTCCGCCACGGGTTGATTGTTCAGCAGATGATGGAAGGTTTGCTCAAAAGTGCCGAAACAGGACGTGAAGTCCAGATTGTATTTTAATTATTCGCAAGGCGTTAAATGAGGGAATTTGTTTGTTGTCCATTTTTTCTCATACTCGCCTGCGCCGTTGTTGCAGGCTGCTGTCTTTAGTTAAGGTTTTTCAGTACACAACCCTAAGCCTTCCATAAGGTAAAATTAAAAAATGACTCTTGACCTAACAACACTTCGCGACGATTTTGAGAAAAACGGTTTCGCTATCGCATCGAATCTGTTTGCGAGAAGCGAAGTTCAAGGTCTCAAATTAGAATGCATCGACATTCTGGAAGCCGTTAAGTCAGAAACAGGTGCAGTCGCTGGACACGGTGTTTACGTCGGTTTAGCTGCGCGGAGTCCCGTCTTCCAAGCCGCAGTCGGTGATGCGCGGATACTCGATATTTTAGAAGGCATTCTCGCACCGGATATTGAGTTCCTGAGCGATAAGATGGTTTTTAAGAACGAGGCGATGACCTTCGCCAGCCCTTGGCACCAAGATTGGTCCTATTGGTACGGTGCACACAAGCTCTCGATTTGGGTCGCGCTTGACGATGCGACTGTTGAAAACGGGTGTCTCAAGCTCTTTCCGGGTTCCCACAAATCCGCCATTGTTCACGATGGCGATGCCAGTGATGGCACTGGGTTTGGGAATCGGCTCCGTTCGGGTGCCGTTGACGAAAACCGTGCCGTTACCGCGGAGGTCGAAGCAGGGGGTGCCGTCTTTTTTCACGATTTGACCCTCCATTCCAGCCATCCTAACACATCCGGCGAAGAACGCTGGGTCTGGATCCCTACGTACCGAGACGCAAACGCGGAAGACACCGATTATCCGTGGGCTGTTGCTGCGAAAGTTTTAAGGGGCGAAAAAATTGATGGAAAGCGACTCTCAACAAAAGCGCGTGAGGTCCCAGACCCACGTGTTTAACCGCAAGGAAAATTAGAAATATGTTTAAAAATCTGAGTACCGGTGCAATCGGCATCCGGGCAAATATGACAGAAGGCTTAGCGTTAGCAAAAAATTCTGGTTTTGAAGGTCTCGACCTGAACATTGACGAAGCCAACCAACTCGCACAGGAAAACTCTGTTCAACACGTGAAAGACCTCTGGTCAGAAGCGGGCATCGCGATGGGCGGATGGGGATTCGGTGTGAATTGGCGTGGTCCCGATGCTGATTATTACGCAGGCTTAGCACAACTACCCGAACGCGCAGCACTCGCCGCAGAGTTGGGTTGCTATCGGACAACCACCGTCGTGGGACCCGCCTCCAACGACATGACGTATCAGGAGAATTGGGATTTTTCTGTCAAACGGCTCCGGCCTATTGCCGAGATTCTCAAAGAACATGGACATTCAATCGGGCTTGAGTTCATTGGACCGGCAACGAGCCGCAAAGGTTCTAAGTACCTCTTTGCCTATTCGATGGATGCGATGTTAGGGCTTTCCGCCGCTGTCGGTACAGGAAACGTTGGACTCCTGTTCGATACATGGCACTGGTACACCTGCCGTTCCACAACCGACGATGTTCGCAAACTTTCTGTATCGGATGTTGTTTACGTTCATATCAATGATGCACCTGCCGGTATCGATCCGGACGACCAGATTGACAACATCAGGTGTCTCCCCGCCGAAACCGGGGTAATCCCGCTCACCGAGTTGATGCAAATTCTGGCAGATCTCGGCTACGAAGGCCCCGTGACACCAGAGCCGTTCAGCAAAAAGGTGACCAGCATGGAACCCGCAGATGCGGCGAAAGCCACAGCGGAATCATTGGATCAGGTGTGGGAAAACGCGGGTCTGTAGGTGAACATCACTTCAATCTCCATATCGCGAGGTTGTTCTATGGAAGGAATTGAACATGCAACTTATTGATAAAGAGAGTATCCTCGCGATGACGCATCTGTGGGAAGGCGAGCGGTTTCCTGACGGACGGCCACGTGTCTCCGACGATATTCTTCGGCGAATGAAAGCGATCAGTATCGAGCAGGCGTGGGGTGTCCTGAATGGCAACAACTATAAGTTTCAATTTGCTGGCGATTGGATGAATCTTCATCCGGATCGGATCCTCGTCGGCAGAGCGGTAACGTGCGCCTTTGTACCGATACGTCCCGATTTTAACGATGCTATCTCTGCACAAGGTGAAAAAGAGGGTTGCGTTGGTGGTCAAAACTCATGGGTGATCGATACGCTTGTTCGCGATGATGTCATCGTTGTTGACCTCTTTGGTAAAGTTAAGGATGGCACTTTTGCGGGTGATAACCTCGGCAATTCCATCTATGCCAAAACGGGGACCGGTATGGTAATTGACGGTGGCATCCGAGATTTGGATGGTATCTACGAATTGCCTGATTTCGCCACATTCGTGCGCGGTGTGGATCCGACAGGCATTGCGAACGTTACACTCACCGGTATTAACATCCCTATCCGCATTGCGGAGGCGACAGTTTTACCGGGAGATGTCGTCTTAGGCAGGCGTGGCGGGGTCATTTTTATTCCGCCGCACTTCGCACAACAGGTCGTTGAGCAAGGTGAACAGGTGGCTCTCCGAGATCGTTTTGGGCATCAACGGTTACGCGAAGGTGTGTACACGCCAGGGGAAATAGATAGAAAATGGTCGGAGGAGATCGATGCAGACTTTGCGAAATGGTGTGAGGATCAAGAATGAGGTATGTCTGAAGCAGGATTTGCGGGATTTTAGGATTTTCAGGATAAGAGGTATTCCCTCAAGATGGAAGAATGATTTGGATCGCTCCATGTCAAAAACCTTACACACCTAACCCGATCTTTTGCTTGACATTTTTGGCGAAATATGTTTTTATATTTCGCAATAGATGTGGTAATGCATAGTCAAGAGCATTCCCGATAACTATCGTACTATTACACTGTAATCGTGTGTCCGTGGAGGCACTTGCATCTTCTGAAGATTTCGTGAATTTTGTTATAGGAAAACCGTAAAGAAATGGTGATAATAGAAATCCTTGTTTACGTCTGCATAGCGGCTATGACGTTATTTTACGTAAACGTTATGCATAAAGCACAACTCACAAAAATATCCGATTTTATCTCCTCTGGCCTGATCCTATCCTTAATTATTACACAGATATTTAATCCAATTTCATCCCAAACATGGGATTCTAATCCTCCGATAGTCCTTATCTGTATAGGGGCGATATTCGCCTTGGCTCTCATTTACATTATCACTCGGGTAGCCGGATCATCACTTGATACGCAAGAATATACGCGAGCAGCCACGTTAGCCGGAATGTTCATAGTGTTTGGTGTGATTTTTTGTGTGATATTGATAGACCTCCCAGAAACGCAAATGGATTTATACAGAATGCCTTTCGCTTTAGCCTTGTGCCTTGGTATGGCTTGCTACCCACCTGCGCTTGACCGGCTGCAGCTATCAAGAAATAGTACTGAACAGCATCCGGAAGAACCTGAAGACGCGGTTCTTGACACAGCAACCGAAACAAGTACTAATACACATAAAGATGCCGTTATTAACTTAGCCACCGAATCTTGGCGACTTGCTAAAGTATTTGAACTCGCAATAACACAACTAAATTTTGATAAACCCAGACGATATACAAGTCGAATAGAATGGTTTATAAAAAAGGCAGAAGAGTCTCTGGAAAGTGCAGGTCTACGACTCGTCAATCTTGAAGGTCAACCCTATGATCCGGGTATGGCTGCTGCCCCAGTCAATCTTGAGGAATTTGACATTGATGATTCTCTGGAAGTCAATTTGATGGTTGAACCGATTATCATGGACGGAACCACTTTGGTCAAAAGAGGAAAAGTTTCTTTAAGGAGAATAGAATCATGAATAATTTTATTGGCATTGACTTAGGAACAACAAACAGTGTTATCTGTTCCTACAACGGTAAGGAAGCACGAATCTGGAAGAGTCCAGAGCAAAACGATGTCACTCCCTCTGCTATCTATTTTGATAGACGTGGCAGAAAGCAAATTGGTCAAAGTGCTTATGATGTAGCACCGATCTACCCTAGCAGTTGTGCGATGTTGTTCAAACGGAGAATGGGAGAAGACACACCAATTGAACTATCGTCTGCCAATCTCACTGTGACCCCAGAAGAATGCTCTGCGGAAATATTGAAAGTATTGTTCGGTTACCTGCCCGAGGAAATCAGAAATTTCTCCGAAACAAGTACTGTGGTTACCGTTCCAGCGGCATTTAACCAGATGAAAAGAAACGCCACCAGACAAGCTGCTGAAATGGCTGGAATTGGTAAGGTCGAACTGATGCAGGAACCCATTGCCGCAGTGATGAGTTATATGCAAAGAGATTCTAACACTGATGGTACTTTTTAGTCTACGACCTTGGCGGAGGCACATTTGATGTCGCCATCGCGCAAAGCACTGGAGGGAACGTAACCGTTCTTGCCCATGGTGGGCTTGATCCATGTGGTGGACGGGATTTTGATCGTCTCATTGTTAGTAACATTGTTCTCCCTTTGCTGCATGAAAAATATGATTTACCTGACGATATATCTAAAGATAAAACTTTTGAAAAATTATTAGGCATTGTAAGGTATTCCATTGAACGAGCAAAAATTGAACTATCTAGCCGTGAAGAAACCACTATAGAAATTCCTAATCGTGCAGATTGGTTTGATCACTTACAGGATTTAAAAGGTGACGACATTTATGAAGAGATTCCCTTGCGTCGCGAAAACGTTGACAAACTGATAGCCGAAAAAGTCAACGACACAATAAATTGTGCGCGTAAAACCATGGAAGAATGCGGTATGAAGGCACACGATTTAGACCGTATTGTGTGGATCGGAGGTCCAACACATTACAAACCGTTGCGGGACAAAGTTACCTCAGAACTCAACATTAACGGTGATATATCAAATTTGAACCCAATGACCGCAGTCGCCGAAGGCGCGAGTCTTTTCGCTGAATCTATCGACTGGAGTTCTGGTGACTATAAAATGAAACCAACCCGCGGGGCAATTTCACCTGATGAATTGGAATTAAGTTTTAACTACATTGCCCGAACACCAAGTGATAACTCTAAGATTGCCGTTCAAGTAAGAGGACAAGTTCCCGCGGGATCCGAATTCCAAGTTGATAGCCTTGATACCGGAGATACTTCTGGACGGATTCCACTCAAACATGCAGCAACCGTTGATGTCCCCTTGAGAAAGCCCGGCGAAAACACGTTTAAGGTAGTTGTGTACGATGCTGTCGGAGAACCTATAGCTATTGAACAAAACGAGATTGCCATCACGAAAACAGCTGCTATTGTTGAAACTATTCCCACCCCACACTCACTTGCTCTGGAGGTTTTAGACAGATCTGGTGGTCGTCCGACTCTTGCTTATCTGGTTCGGAAGAACGAGCCGCTCCCGCACAAAGGAGTTATAGAACTCAAAGCTGATGAAGAATTAGTCGCTGGTTCATCTCATTCACTCAATTTTATTCTTCGAGAGGGTGAATTTGAGGACAACATCGAGGCTAATGAGTATATAGGCAACTTCAAAATAGAAGGGACCGATTTCGATTATGGTGTAATTTCCCCAGGGGCAGAGTTAACATGCAATTATGAGATCAAGACTTCGGGCGAAATCACATTAAAGGTCTCTGTTCCGGACATTGGTGGGATTTTTGAAGAAGTCTACTCACCTGGTGAAGGAAAATCTGATTATACTGCAAAAGCTGGGGAGGTCATTGAAGAAGGGATGACCGTGCATAACAGTATTGATGAGATCGAAGAGGTCGTGGAAGATCCGAAATTAGATCAAGCCAAACGGAAACTTGAAGCCGCGAACTCACTCGACTCTAATGAATCTGACCCGGAGAAAGTCAAAGAAGCCGAGCAGGGTATAACGCAAGCCAAAGAATTGCTCGAAGAAGTGCGTAGAAAAAATCGCAAGGAAATCCGTCAGACTGAATTGACTAAGGAACTTACTTTCTTTGATCTGTATTGTCGACGGCATGCGCGTTCATCAGAAGAGAAGGCGTTTGACAGTCTTGTGGAAACAGCCCAGCGTTCCATTGACAATAACGACAGTGATTTTGACAACCATCTAAGTGAACTTGGATCGAGGATTTTTGAAATTCTCTGGCGGCAGCCCTGGTTTGTTATAGAGCAGTTCAAGCAGCTAATAAGCAGACCTTATGTTTTTACTAACAGGACCCGTTTTGAGGAACTTGCAACGAGAGGCAAGCAACTCTTAGGAAGCAAACTCATTCAAAGATACGAAGAACTCTCACCCGAAGAGAAATACCAATTTGCATTTATTGATGATGGAACTATTGAAGAACTCCGTGATGTTGTAAGGGAATTGATATTGATACCTCGCGTCGGGGGTGCCCAGATAACAGATCGCGATGCCGCGGTCAATGTTTTCGAGGCCTGATCTATAGTAGAATCAACGAAAATGGATCTTTTACAGAATCCTTTTTATCTGTTGACAGCAACGCAGCGAGACAACAGGCAAAAAATAATAGATCTCGCAGAAGAAAGAAGTCTGTTATCAGATGTCGATAAGTGTATGGCAGCACGGGCAGAGCTTACCAATCCACGCAAGCGGATCTCTGCTGAAGTGGCATGGCTGCCCGGCGTTGCCCCGGAAAGTGCTTATGATATATTACTGCTGTTGGAATCATCCGCAGGAAATCACCTCAGTTGTGATAACACTACATCCGCATCGGTTACTTCACTCGCCGCGGCTCTTGTTCGGGCACCCTATGCAAAAAAATCCAACATTGCAGACGAAGTTTTAGAGACATTAAAACTTTCAAAGGGAAATTTTACGGAAGTCGGTGAGTTTTTGGGCATCAATACACTCACACCCATTGCACGAGCGAATTTACTTGCTGCTCGTATGTTGCGTTTACCTGACTATACACTTGACATTATTGCCGAATGGATACTCGCAATCGCGGAAGCATTTGAGAATATCAATCCATCGGATATCCGCGCAACACTCAACACCGAACGCAAAGAGTCCGGCTTCCCCGAAATAACGGAACTTTCAGATATAACATCAGAAATCCAGAATTGCAGACGTTACTATCAACAAGTGATCAAATTCGTTTTGGAGAATATACCTACTGCCAAGGCACGTGTTAAGGTAGTAATGATGGTAATTGAATCTGCAACGGATAATGATACCGGACCCTGGCCGATTCTGGTTGAAGATACCGTTTTAATGAATACGACAAACTCGGTTTTTCTCAAAAAACCCTGAATGTACTACAAGAAGTATTCGCTGAGATTCCCGCAATCGCTGAACGCATCACTGCTGATCTTGAAACATTGAATAGAATTGCCGAACGGCGTGAACAGCAAATATTCTAACATATAAGTTTTGTTAGTTCTTGATATTTTGGAGAAGATGTGGATCTTTTAAAAAACCCTTTTCATATTCTCGGTGCTACGACGCGAGATAACAGGCACAGTATAATGGAACTGGCAGAAGAACGGAGTCTGTTATTGGATACTGACGAGTGTATGGAGGCACGATCCATACTAACCAATCCGCGCAGACGGATATCTGCAGAAGTGGCATGGTTGCCGGGTACCAATCAAATACTTACTAACGGATTTTTGAATTTATTAGAACGATCTTCAGAACTCCGCATGGAACTGTTTCATAAATTAATAGCGTTCATGGAAAATATTAATGAAACGGGTTACGAACAGAGTCTTTTCGGGAACGAAAAACTGATTCCGCTCTCTCGTGCGAACTTACTTGCTGCCGGACTATCTCGTGTACATGATCATTTGTCAGATGACATCGTCCAGTGGAGTGGTTACGTTTACCGTCCCTCTCCTCCAACAATCGTGCAGTGGATACTTGAAATTGCTAAAGCGTTCGACAGAATTGAGATGAATGAACTCTGCATAACCATCAATGAAGAACGTAGAAAATCCGGTTTTCCTGAAATAATGAACCTATCAACTATAGAAGATGAACTCCACAATCGACGGCATTATTACCGGCAAGTTATCAATTTGGCATTAAAAGATCTATCCATCTGGGAACTTGCCAAAGCAGTGACTATCGGAATTGAAACAGCAACAGATAAGGGTGAAAAGCACGGACCAATTTTGATTGAGGACCTGGTCGTCTGGTATGAAACTTATATTCAAGAACCTCTTGAAAATGTAGAGCGGAAAATTAATATATACATAGAGGACATCCGTGCCAGGGCTGATGCTAAACAAACTGATTCTAATTTGGGTTTTATGGTTAATGAACTCATCCGGACCATCAAAGAGTGGAATGCCCTTGCACAACCGATCCAACTAAGTAAAAAAAGCAGAGGAGAACGCCATAACGCAAGTTTTGAAATAGCACAAAGCCTCAGAATATTGGCTGCAGATATTTTTCGTGAATACGGCAAACTTGATTTCGCCCGGAACATTATCAATATGCTCAAGGAAGTATTTGCTGAAGTGCCTGAACTTGCCGAATACATTAGGGAAGACTCTAAAGCATTAGAAGAGCAAATACGTCTTGTGAGAGTCGTGGAAAGAATTGAAGAAATTAACCCACAGGTTGAAAAACTTAAGGAAACAGCAGATGCTAAAAGCCCTGATTATACTTTAACTCCGATGGTCAATCAACTGATACAAACCGTCAAAACATGGGATACCTCTACACAACCGGTCGAGGCAAATAATGCAGTAGCAATTATTGTTAGAAACTTAGCACTTCATCTATGGAATGAACATCAAAAACTCGATTTCTCTAGGAAAATCCTAAATACACTCAAGAGCGTATTCGCTGAAGTACCAGATATTGCTGGAAAGATCACCAAGGATTTAATGGATTTAGAAGAACAAACACGTCTTGTGAAAAGCATGGAACAATTTGAAGAGATCAACGCACAAGTTGAAAAAATCAAGGAGGCTTCGGATGCCAAAAGACCTGATTATACTTTAGAACCCATGGTCAAGCAACTCGTACAAACTGTTAAAACATGGGATACTTCTACACAACCTGTTGAGGCAAATAAAGCAGTAGCACTTGTTGTTAGAAGTATAGCACTTCATCTTTGGAATGAACATCAAAAACTTGATTTTTCCATGGTGCTCATATTGATGCTTTTTCAAGTATTTGAGAGAGTCCCTGAGGTATCTGAACAACTTACTGCAGACTGGAATACATTAAATGAAATCAATGAGCGGCGTAAAAGTCAGAATGATACTGGTTGTCTTTTGCAAATCGCCATTTTTGCTGTTCTTGGGCTAATAGGAGCTCTGCTACAAGGGTGTTAGGAAAAGTTGTTCCCGTCCTATCGTCTGTGTCGTACAGACTTTTATCCTGCAAATCCTGATTCAGACAACAAACACTGAGGGATAAAAAATCCGCGGAATCCGTGCCAATCCGCGATTCAGACGGATACCTCTCGCCGTAAGGCAAAATAATTACACACCCAGGACTGCACAAACTAACACGTTTATGCTACAAAGAGGTCCTGTGAATTCTAACATTCACTAAAAAAATTGCCTCGTAGTGAGAGCAACAGGTCGGGAATCGGAGTTCCCTCCTACGGAAGACCTAATCGCTCTGGGCATTTTCAACGGCTTGTGGAAGGATTATCAAGCGGTACTTGAAGGGTTTGATTTAGAAAAGCATTTTGAAAATGTGATTCCAGTAGAAACGAATAGAGAAAAAAGATGTTGCGACTGTTAGAAAAGTTTTGCTTTTTTATTTCCCCATTTTGGATCAACTGAAGGTGCACACAGACAATCACGATTGTGTTCCAAAGCCGCTGCCTCACGGTAGTGCCCTCCATTTTCCAACTCGCGTATTTTCTGATTATAGTGCTCAAGCACGCGTTTGTATACTTCTTCTGCAGTCAAACCGTCAGCAAACGCCCGATCTATTTCAGAGTCACAGTCAAAAAAAGCATCGGAAATACGCATCAAAACGATGAAATCTTCATTGTACCCAAAGTAGGCAAGGCACCCATAGTTCACAAAGTCAGGACCGAGTTTAGCAGCAGTTTGACAGGCAAAAAAATGAACTACCTTGCTATCCGACTCCTCGGGTTGATAGCTCCCTATATCAAAAATAGGGTTGTAATGTTCTCCCATATAGGTCGTATCAGTCCCGTGCCCTACGCCTGTCATGTAGATGATGTCTTTTTGACCTGCTTTCGGTTTAACGTGAAAACGACGCGCCAATTTGCCCTGACAACGTACAATTTCAAATCCTCTGGATTCCAGATAAGGATAAACATGCCGATTTCGATAGGCGTAGGAGGCTTGTGTAATTCTATCGTAACTGGAATCAATAGCGAGAATTTTCAAATCAGGTTCAATTCAACGCGTCGTCTGTTTCTTGAGACAACGTTTTACCTTTTGATATTTTCTGTTAGTTACAGGTTTCCTTCAAGAGCACGTTTGATTAACATTCTAATCATTCGTTGCTCAACGTCAATTAAGGCGCGTCCTATAGATGTTCGTTTCTGCACTTCGTCAATGGCGTGCTTCTTGTCCACTATCCCCTGACCCAAGATACCTACGTCAAATTCGGAGGTCTGCCGAATGCGTTCCGCGACCAATTCTGACTGTTTCTCAAGGGGTAAGCAGTTAAATGGAACCTGTGTTGGCTCTTCTTCTACCACTTCTCGTAAAGAAATCCATTGACCATCGGGGGTCATAGCCACTGGACGACTCCAATGGTCTTCGTGAGTCATTGGTGTATTATTCGCCATGAGTGTCTCCTTAAGGAATCAGAACCCAAATTATCTTTTTTTAACCGGTTAATATTTTAAGTATTATACGATAAAAAGAAATAAAAGTCAAAAAAATAGGACTGGGTGCCACTATGTGAAAAATTTGACTTTTTGCAGTGTATATGTTATACTTAAAGTGCGATTGTGTAAAGTTGTTAGGATTAAGAGGAATAGGTCGCACCTCGTTATCTGCCCGAAAAATGAGAATCGCCAAAAATCTGACAGACCTCATCGGAAATACGCCAACGATCCGTCTGAATACCTTGCCCGGTAAGGACGATGCGACTATTTTCGCGAAATTGGAAGCCTATAACCCCGGTGGCAGTATCAAGGACCGGATTAGTTATGCGATGGTAGTTGATGCCGAAGAACGCGGTATCCTTAAAAAAGGAGATACCATCGTTGAACCTACCGCTGGCAATACGGGTGTGGGTCTTTCTATCGTCGGCATCGCGAGAGGCTATCCTGTGATTTTGACGATGCCAGAAAACGTGAGCCGCGAGAAATATGAACTCCTCTCCGCTTTCGGTGCGAAAATTGTACTAACGCCGGAACACGGCGGTATGGCAAGTGCTATCTGGGAAGCGGAAACAATTGTCAGACAAAACCCTCGGCACTATATGCCGAACCAGTTCACGAACCCTGCGAACCCCGAAATTCACCGCCGTACGACAGCAGTAGAAATCCTCAAAGCACTCGGCACTGACATTGACTTTTTCGTTACGGGGGTTGGAACAGGTGGTACACTGACAGGCGTTGGGGAAGTGTTGAAGACAGAATGCCCCGATGTGAAAGTTGTCGCAGTGGAACCGCGGGTTTCAGCCGTGCTTTCCGGTGGTCCCTCGAATCCGACGCGAATTGATGGTCTTGGTGCGGGGATGATCCCCGAAGTGCTCAATGTAGATGTCATTGATGAAATCATCACGGTCTCCGAAGAAGAAGCTTATCAAACGATGAAATCAATTTCAACAAGCGAGGGTCTGTTAGTCGGCATGTCGTCGGGTGCGAATGTGTACGCTGCCTTACAAGTTGCGAAAGACCAAGGACCGGATAAAACTGTCGTTACTATTCTCCCCGACACAGGGGAACGTTATTTCAGTTTGAGTGGTTACTTTGAAATCGAATCGGACATCATGGAGGCACTCCCTTAAACTGTCCCAATTGTAGGGAAACCCAGCTGTATGCCTCGGTTCCCTGCGCTTTCTTTCGTAGAGCAAGTTTTGGCTTGCAAGCTGCGCCAAAAAGGATTGGCAATCATTGAGAAGCCAAGTGACAAAGAATTGAACTATTCAGTAGATCACACTCTCTGTCAAGAAGTTGCCTTGACGGAGGATCCTCAAGAAATTCTTCTCTCTCTGTTTAAGCGATTCAAAGAGCGCGCCGCCATTGTTACAAGCGGGCAACTTTCGGGCATGGTGCTGATTCACCTGGCGGCTGAAAACCAATTGCCGTTCCGAGTCTGTACGCTTGATACGCTTCGACTCTTTCCTGAGACGTACACCTTCCTTGAACAGGTGGAAGCGCGTTACGGTATCCAGATTGAACAGATTCAGCCTGATCCCCAAGAAGTACATCAGATGGTGACAGAGCACGGCGAACATCTGTTTTTTGACAGCAAAGCGAAGCAGGAATACTGTTGTCACATCCGAAAAGTTCGTCCGATGCAACGGCTCTTGGAAACGTTGGATGTCTGGATAACCGGTTTACGACACGACCAGTCGGATGCGAGACAACAACTTCGAAAGGCGGAAATCATATCCTCAACAACACACCCAGTGCTTAAGGTCAGTCCGCTTATTCAGTGGACAACCGATCAGGTGTGGCAGTTTGTCCGTGAGAACGAAATCCCTGTGAATCCGTTGCTTGAAGCGGATACCCATGGTCAGTATTATGAATCACTGGGGTGCATCATCTGCACAACACCCATAAAGCCGGGAGAACCGAAACGAGCAGGACGATGGCGTTGGCAGAACGCGCCCTCCTCAGAAGAAAATACCAAAGAGTGTGGATTACACTACTCGATTTAAAGGAGAAAATTTATTTCATGTCTGTAACAGTCCGTATTCCAACCCCGCTGAGACGTTTAACCCAAAGCTTGGCGGAGGTCGAAGCAGAAGGTGCCAATATTGAAGGCATCATTGACAACCTTGAAGCGAGTTATCCGGGGATGAAAGAACGTCTCTGTGACGAAGGCGGAAATATCCGCCGGTTTGTAAACATCTATCTCAACGATGAAGACATCCGTTTCCTTGATGGAAAATCCACCAGTGTCGCAGATGGTGCTGAAATCTCAATTATTCCCGCGATTGCTGGCGGACGCAATCTGTCTTAATACTGTCGGCTGTCAGAGAGATCATTAGTGTTTTCTTTCTGATTACTGGTTGCTGACGGCTAATTGCTAATTGCTATTCAATGGTAACTTTAAAACCAGAAACCCTCAGCGAGATTTGTGACCACGCGAAATTGGAGTTTCCCAATGAATGTTGTGGTGCTATTTTGAGTGACGGTACGCAGGAATTTGTCAAGAGATGTCGGAATATACAGAACGAATTGCATCAGGAAGATCCTGACACATATCCGCGCGATGCCCGCACAGCGTACGTCATACACCCTGACGATTTAATCGCCATTCACAAAGAGGCTGATACACAGCAACGGCAGATTAAGGCTTTCTACCACTCACACCCGAACCACGAGGCGTACTTCTCCGAAAAAGACAAGGCAGACGCGACCGTATGGGGTGAACCCGCTTATCCGGAAGCCACATATTTGGTTATCTCAGTTTACGACACCGAAATACGGGCGGTGAAGGCTTTCGCGTGGGATGCAACAGCGAAAGATTTTATTGAGGTCGAGACACCGCTTGGAGAAACCTAATACGGCAGCAGTGATTTCTCAATCACGACCTCCATTGGGGCGAGAACCATGCAACGCTTGCGAGTTTTTTGGGTGCAGCTTGCCAACCAAAAATTGCTCTACAAATGTCAGCAATTTATGCCGGACATGCGCGTTGTCAAAGCTCCTGCCTTCAGGTCCTACGTTGGACTTCTTACGTTTTCCGCCGCTTCCCTGGCAATCGCCTTAGGGATAACCCTCCAAAAATACATTATTTTTGAATACCACTCGAATTCCGGTGTCGTTGGCTGGCTCAGTGTTAATGCGTATTCAAAACAACAGGAATACTTTTTCTATCTGTCGGCACTGCTTGGCATCCCAGCAACAATATATCTGTACTGGATTGGGTGGTGTGTCTATTCGCGCTGGTGCGCTGAACGAACCGCCCAACCGATACAGCGTGTGCTGAAAGCAAACGCGTTGGCATCCATCCCGTTGTGGCTCTGTTGGCTACAGGTCTACCACATCGGTCAGGGCACGCTAACAAGTTTACTCCTACCGATGAGTCTATCCATTTTGTTCAAATTGGTGTTGCTGTATAAACGGTACTTTCCTACCCTATGGAATTCAGATGTTTCTGATGACATAGGCGAGGTTGGAACTCTCTCCAGCGAAAAGGAGGGTGCCGCCACCTCCGGAAGCTATAGAACCACAAAGATTTGGCGTGGTGGACTCGAATACATTATCCTCCCGATTTTCATCTATCTCCTTACCTACTCTGGAGACATCCATGGCAATATAGATTTATTCCACGAAGGTGAACGGCTCGCCCCTCTCAATGAAATGCTGCACGGCGCGGTGCCGTTTCGTGACATCTATATCCAGCACGGACTTTTCCAAAACGCTTACTTGGCATGGTTTGGCAGTCAACTCTTTGAACCGACCTTATTCGGTGTGCGTTCAATGGCGCATATATTGGACCCACTCGGCTATGTTGCACTCTACGTGCTCGGTTTGCAGGTATTCCGAGGTAGATTTTTGACCGCTTTTATCTGTGTACTGATCGCCTCCGGAAACGAGTTCTTTGTATCCGTACGGCATAGCCTCGGTTTAATTAGTTTCGCCTTCGTAGCGAATTCCCTTACGCACTTCCAAAGGACTCGTCCGAACAAGGTCCCCACATTTGTATGGAAATTGCTTCTCGCTGGGCTCTCCACGAGTTTGGCGTTCTGGTATAGCACTGAAATCGGGCTCTACACGCTGGGTGCCATTGGATTGTTCCTGGTTATATATGTGTTCCAAGGCGGCTTTGGAACAGAGAATGGAAGCAGGCAAAGCCAGCCGGAAAAAAATAGGAGAGAATACCTATTACCCTTAATCAGTTATAATTGTGGACTGCTGTTAGGTTTTCTCCCGGTAGGCATCTATTTTCTTCGGCACGGCGCCTTGGATGATGTAATTTGGAATTCCTATATCCAGTGTCGCTATCAACTCGCAACGTGGGGACTCGCTTTTCCATCTCTATCGGAAACACTTGCCCTATTGTCAACAGAGGGTTGGAACGCTTTCGTCTTCAGCGAAGGATTCCGATGGTATCTGCCCGTTTGTATTTTTCTGATTGTCGCGGGGTACCTGACATATCGATGTTTATGTGGTACTGCGTCGGAACCCCATGCGATGAAGCTCCTGCTTTTATTACTTGGCGGCATCGCATACTTCCGAACTGCATTAGGGCGTTCAGATGGCGGACATCTGATTTACGGAGCAACCTTTTTATGGCTGCTCTGTCTGTTTCCATTAGAAGGTGGGATTTTCAGAATGTTCCGTGCGTGTCTATCATCTTTAAGAGGCAACGGACGTTGGCAGCCGGCATTGAAAGCAGTGTGGGTGCTGATTCCGATTGCAATATTCTGTTGGTATATTGGGGAAGCCCATCAGCCGTTAGCAAGTTTTCGTGAGAAATGGCAACGGTTGCGTCAGAACCCGTTCAAACCGCGCGTCGTAACGGAGGAATTAGCACGTGCAGGGAAAGTAGACATCCCGGATGATCAGGTTGAACAGGTTCAAAAGGTGGTCGCTTATATTCAGGAAAACACGGGGGAGAACGAAAAGATTTTCGATTTTACGAGCCAGGGCGCCTACTACTTTTTCGCAAACCGACTGAGCGTTACCCGATTTCATCAAGTCTCGTACGCATCAACACCTGGGATGCAGCAAGAAGTTATCTCAGCCCTTGAAAGGGACAAAACGCGTTTAGTGATCTTTAAAACGGGAGGTTGGTTCGATACTGTTGACGGTATCCCCGTCGAGGAACGGCATCCCCTGATCGCGGCATACTTGCAGGCGAACTATGAGCTCGCGGTGAACATTAATGAAACGGAAATTTTACTGCGGAAATAACCTTACAGTAAAGCCTATAATTACCTTTACACACGAGTTGGCGAGGTTAGGAAACCTCGCCAGCGGGTGAGGCACGACCAAATCCTAATCTGTTCACATATTTTTGGGCTTTACTATATTAGCTGTCAGTCATCAGTCGTCAGTTAAGAGATGATTTCTAAACGAGAACCGTTGTCGTTTAACCGAAACCACTTTAACCAATAACTACTGTTCTACCCATTTTGAATTTTGGGGTGGGTTCGTAGTCGTGCGATTTATCGCACTGCTTCGCAGTGAGAACAGATAAAGAACGGGCAATGAATTGCCCTACTACAAACCGAAAAAATCTCCCTCAATTTGAAACTGGATGGAACACTACTGCTTTGTCACGTCAAAGTTGATAGGTGAAAAGGTCGCGAGCACAGCTCGCTCCTACAGGCAGAACATCGTCAAAGTACCCACGATCCGAACTTTTATACCTATCATTTGGAACTTGACGAAGCACTACTTTTGTTGTTCGATGAAGATTCGGTAGATGTCCTCAAAAAGTCTGACATCTGTGAGTGTATCTTCAGCTGAAGAGCGGAAGGGTTCATCGTTGCGGATATTCGCCACAAAGTATTCCGCTTCCCTGTGATATGCCCAGGTCCAACTCGGTCTCGGAATCGGACGGGTGATTTCTTGTTCTTCTCCAGCACGGTAAATCTCGACCTCCGCCGGCGTGTTTTTCAAGAGCAACGGCGGTGCCCAAGTGTGAACCCACCCGTTTTCAAAATAGATTTGACTATGCTCATCCCAGCGGTAGTGAGAGACATGTCCAGTTTCTAACGTCACACGGATGCCGTCCATATCGAAGATAACAACACCAGAATATCCGTTATCATCCAAATCAACGGCTTTGACGCTAACTTTGTCGCCAGCATCAAGAAACCAACGCATCAGATTGATATTGTGCGTGTACTGTTGTAGGTATCCTAAATAAGAGCCGCGCCACTGTTCGGGTATCCATTCTGGGATTATGACAGGTGCGCTCGGTTTTGTTTCTGTTGTCCCATCCATGTGGGTATCGAGATTACACACCCAATCCCCACCGAAGCCGTGATTCCTGGCGTAAGTCAAGCGTCCGAGTTCGTTTGTTTCCCGGAACTGAGTGACTTTCGCTTTGACGATCTCGTTTCCGGCATCGTACCGTTTCATGTAGCCGACCATCAACTTTTTGCCAGACTCTTGTGATGCTGCTACAATAGCCTCGGCTTGTTCAACGGAGACAGCCATCGGTTTCTCCATGAAGACGTGCTTACCTGCTAAAAGGAGATCTCTCGCGATTTCACCTTGCAATGCGAAGTCAGCAGATACCGCAACTGCTTCAATATCGGCGTTTTGTGCAAGTTCACCGTGGTCCCGGTAAAGTTGGGGAATACCGAAACGGCTTTGGACTTTCTTCCCGAGCTCAGTACGGACCTCTGCGAGTCCAATGAGTTCGCAGTCCGGAATGCTGGTAAAATTTGGGATATGGACCTTCTGTGCCATGAACCCACAGCCGATATAACCGAGTCGAATTTTTTCCATTTTTTTAATTTTCCTTGCGGTTCGGTGAAGCGGGTTTGGATATTAACGTGCCTCTCCTTAGAGTTGAAGAAACGCCCAAGCAAAAACCCTTCCACTTCGTTTCAGGCTTGGTTTTGTGGTACAAAGCAGCCTCCCGCTATTTGCTTACCAAAAATAGGAGCGTTCATAAGTCTACTTATCTATTGGATTTACCATAGTTTGTGCATCGGTTGACCGCTTACCGCTATTTGCTAACGGCTGATGGCTGACCGCCATTAAGACAGGGGGCGCGATTCTATCTGCTCAACGGCGATTTTAGCCCCTTCCCGCACGAGTGCGGAGGCATCGTCTCGGGCGAGTTGTTTGAGTTTACCGAGGCAGAGACTCGCTTCCAGTTTACCGAGGGCAACTGCGACGAAGTAGCGTACATCGTCATCTTCGTCGTCCAATGCTTCTAAGAGTACGTTTGTATCCGTTGGAGAGGCAAGGTGCCGGTCAGCATCGCCGATATTAATCAACGCCTGCGCAGCGATCCGCCGTGAATGGATGTCTCCGTGAAGAAGAGAGGAGAGCAATTCGTCATTCCCTTTGGAAATGACACTTAAGTTATCCCAGTCACAATCCAAACAGAACCATGAATTACCATCCAACCGCCGGAGATTCGCATTTCCACACGAGGGGCATGCCCCAAATTCCTGTTGCTGGCTCATGAAATGTAAAGCAAAGACAAATTGTACATGAATAGCACAATTTCGTCTATTGTCCTTGCGATGCACGCCGTGGTGGACGTAACATCAGTTGTTGATCTGGTTTACTATTTCCTAACCGTAGTTTCAGAATGTAACAGAAAAATAAATTGTACTTCAGTAGCAGAACTTCGTTAGCGTTATTAATCAGAAACGGGGTTTCCTTCCAATTCAGGTAACTCGCGCCAGATTTCAGGACCCTCTGGTTTGAAATTAATGGTCGCGATGAACTGCATACCGTGATAGAAGTTGATTTTGAATTTGCCGCCTCCGAAATTTTTCCTGAGATATTCCAACGGGGCTTCAATCAGTGGACCCATTTCGTCTGCGTGATAGAATGCGAGCGGTTTAAACCGTACTGTATTGCCCACCGGTTCTTGCACGAGGAGTTGTGCCGACGTAGCAGGAAAAAGCACCTGAAAGGCTTGCCAAAGGTCCGAAACAGTGGGATCCTGTTTCCCAATGCGTTTTTTAAAGTCATTCTCAAGATATTCCGAGAAGGTGTTAAAAACCCATTCCATTTTTTAATTATAGGCTCCTGGGCATCGTTCCACTACGTTCCACGCAGGAAGAAACAATGAAAATGTAAACATTTTCATTTATTGTCTCCTGACGGATTTTCGGTAAATCGCGACCGGATTGGGAACATGTACGGTTTTAAGATTGTTTTCTCTATAGCGGTGCCTTTAAGAAGTCCTTCCAATCAAAATTGGGCAGAGGAAACTCCTCTGTGGCTTTGCATTGTCAAAATGTCGCCGCTTCCTCGAAAAAGTCAATATCCACACGTTCAACGCCGGCTTGCCGTGCATTTTCAGCGACACGCTGGACAACCATCTCGCGGACAAATGGAATTGGTATCCGCTTGACCCGGTGCTCGACTTCCTCCGTACAAGGCACTGTCGTGTTATCAAGGAAGGGACCGTCCTGAAGTGCGGCTTCATTAGGGTGGTCGCACGTTTCTGGCACGAGTTGCTGCAGACGCATCGAGACGTAATTCGTCACCCACTGCCTGAACTCTTCAGCCTTTTCGGTATCAACTTCCCCGACATCGGAACGCTGTTCCAACTTTTCGTTGATACTGATAAGCAGACTTTCCAGACGGGTCAAGCGTTCCTCTACATTCGTAAGCCGTTCGTGTGAATTTATTTGTTCGCTCATTTTTCACTCCTATTTTAAATTTACCTCTCGATTCGTTGAGGACGGGTTTTACGAGAACGCCCTTCCCGTATATCCAGCCCGGCGCGTTGCTTGGGCTTACACGCTTTGGCTAAAGACTGACGACTAATGGCTAATGGCTGAATGAAGATTAACAATTTAATTCGCTAATTTCCTAACGATGTCCGGTGCGGTTAGGAATGCAGATCGCATTTGGGCGAGTACGCCGCAAAACCGCACCTACCGGGCCTGGGGAAACATAGAATTACCGCAATATTTACTTAAACTCCATATAGCCATTTCTCAAATGACCCAATATTTCCAGAGGTCCTCTGGAATTTCGTATTTAATCTCCTCCCGCTCTTTATGGGAGTAGCGTGCGAAGATCCCAAAACGGGGAACATCTTTGACATTCGCTGAACCAGTATGGCAGAGAAACGCGTGCCACAACACAACATCACCCGCGGCACCGATAAACTCACGAGGTCCGTCCGGAGATAAATCCGAAAGCACATGCCATCCCCAATCCTTAATATCGTAGAAACTGCCATCAATCTGCTCCGGATATTGAAGGAAGTACTTGTGGGTTGAATCGTGACTTCGGGGCCAAAAAACGAACCCACCGCCGCCGGGTTCAACATCATAAAGGTAGGTTGTTGCCCCCAGCATAAAAGGGCTCCAGCCACCGGGACCGTATGCGTCAATATGTCCGCTACCGGGTATCGACCACTCTTCTTCAGGGTTGGGCCATTTGACGAGCGGTGAACCACCACCCCCTGTAAATTGCCCGCCACCGAACTGCTCGGTAATCTCCTGCATCGCAGGCAGCTGTCCAAGCAATGGCGAGAAACTGAAGTTCTGCACCACATAATCGTTGGGCCACGTTTCCGGCGTTTCTAAGCTGGAATTAAAATGCGTCCACACCTGCGTTCGCCATTCATCAATTATCTCAGGATCGATTAAATTCTTAAGAATTAAGTATCCATGTTCCTGAAAAAATGCTATCTGTTCTGCTGTAAGCATCTGGGTTCCCTCTATCAGTAAAGGGTTAATGGCTGATAACTGACAACCATTCCTTAAATTGCCCAATATTTCCAGAGATCCTCTGGAATTTCGTATTTAATCTCCTCCCGTTTTTTATGGGAATAACGTGCAAAGAGACCAAAACGAGGAATATCTTTGACATTCGCTGAACCGGTGTGGCAGAGAAACGCGTGCCACAACACAACATCACCCGCAGCACCAATAAACTCGCGGGGTCCCTCTGGTGATAAATCCGAGAGTACGTGCCAATCCCAATCTTCGATATCGTAGAAACTGCCGTCGATCTGCTCTGGATATTGGCGAAAGTACTTGTGCGTTGACTGGTGACTTCGGGGCCAAAAGATGAAAGCACCCCCCTTGGGTTCAGCATCGTAGAGATAGGTTGTTGCCCCTATCATAAAGGGACTCCAGCCAGCGACAGCACCATACGCATCGATGTGTCCGTCCTTGGGCATTGCCCACTCTTCTTCAGGATTGGGCCATTTGATAATTGGTGAGCCGCCACCGCCTGTAAAAAATTGTCCGTCACCAAGCTGCTCGGTAACCTCTTGCATCACAGGCAGGTGTCCAAATAACGGCGAGAAGCTGAATCCCTGAATCTCATAGTCGTTGGGCCATGTCTCTGGTGTTTCTAAGCTGGAATTAAAATGCTCCCATATCTGGGTCCGCCATCCGTCAATGATCTCCGAATCAATGAAGTTTTCAAGAATTAGGTATCCATGTTCCTGAAAAAATGTAATCTGCTTTGTTGTCAGCATACGAGTCCCTCCTACGGTTGTTTGACGGCACAGCGGAGTGTGCCTACTACTTTGCATTAGCGTTTCGGTCTGAAGGATGGGATACCAGTTTTATCAAATCGTTTCTTGACAGCCTGCATCAGTTCAGGGGTAACCTCGCGATGACCGTGTTCGCGTGCGTATCTTTCAACGCTTTTGATAACCATTCCCCGCGCAAACGACGGCACACGCTTCAATCTCTTTTCTGCTGCCGGCGTCCACTGTAAATCGTAATCGGTTTCCGTTGCGAAAGCAATCTTTTTTTCTATTTGAACAGGTGGTGCGCCATATTGCCCGGGCTGATATTCACACGATGCATCTTCAGCGAGATAGTTGCCGGTAGTGGCATAGGCACGCGCCCTACAGCCGCCGCATACCTCTCTGAATTCACACGCGCCGCACTTCCCTTCAAGTACATCTCGATTCCGTAAGTTTTGAAAGGTTTCTGACTCATTCCAGAGTTTGACAAAACTCTCATCTTTGAGGTTACCGACGCTAACGGGTAGATAGGGGCACGGGGTCAGCTCGCCTTCAGGTGTGATACGGCAGTAGTAAATTCCACACGGACAGGTGCCGCTGGGGTAGCCCTGAAGGAAAGCAGAGTCAGACTGTTGTTCATAGATGACACGTTTGTAATGTGGTGCGCATTTCGCGGCGATGAGCATTTTTCCAGCGTAAGCCGCCTGCAACTTGAAGAGCGTCTCAAGCATCTTCTCATATTGCGCAGGTGTAATGTCCATCACCGTCTTGCCTCTGCCGGTTCGGACGAGGAAGTAGAGATTCAACACCTTCGCACCGAGTTGATACGCGAACTCCACAATTTCTGGAATTTCATCGTAATTCCACTGCGTCACGGAAGTCTGAACGAGGAAATCGAGTTGTGCGCGTTTGAGTGCCTCTACACCGTTCATCGTCGCTTTCCACGCGCCCTCCATACCTCGAAATCGATCGTGGTTCGTAGGTTGGATAGAGTCAAGGCTAATGCCTGCACCGGTAACACCGTGCCCTTGCATCTTCTCGACAACTTCGTCGTTCAACAAGACACCATTTGTGCCCATTACAACAAGAAACCCGGTATCGGAGGCATATTTCGATATCTCCAAGATATCCGGGCGTAATAGAGGTTCACCACCAGTGAGAATTAGGAGGATGTGCGGATTGATTTCGGCGATTTCATCAATGACGCGAAAACATTGTGATTGGCTGAGTTCCGCGTCCCTTGAATATTCGTGCGAATTTTGAATATCGGATAGCTGGAAGTTTCCGTTCGCCAACTCGTTTGTGTCTACGAATCCTGCGGGGAGATAGCAGTGTGTACACTTTAGATTACACAATCGGGTGATATTCCATGAAACTGCCTGAACTTTTGTATTTTCCATTCTTTTAATTATACCTTGCGGAGAAACAACGGAGATCAGGATTCTGACGTGTTCTTCTCTAGAGTCGCCCTCCATTACATTACGGGCTACGGTTTCGTTACTATTTTGCACCGCAGGCGAGGTTTGTAAATTCGCCAGCAGAAACTGCAAACTTCCGTAAACGTCAAAACTTCACCGAAAACTTGCGCGTAACGGAATAAAGCACAGTCCAAGAGGCTACAGTTAAAAAACGCCAAAATTACAACAGCAATGCGAGCGCGAAGACAATTAATCCCGTTACCAGCATCAAACCTCTCCACACATTGATATATGGGCTTGGATTGCGATATGTTTTGTCATTAGGAGGGGTCGCCTCAAGGTGTCGTCGATAGAGCGAACTATATAACCCCCAAAAGAGTGCCATTACGCCAAACGCCGCAAGTTTGGCGACAAAAGTTAACACATAGGTTCTAAAATTACCGTCACTATTTCCTGCAAAAAAGCCGTTATTCCATGCAACAATAAAAAATACCATCGCGCCTGTCGTCAGTAAAACATGAATCATCAATCGGACCAAGATCCGAAAACGGTTGTGAATTGCTAACAGGTTTTGCGGCGGTAAGTTGCGTTGTAGAATCGGCATCGCGACGAAGGTAGAAAAGATAACACCACCGAACCAGACGATCGCCGCTAACAGATGGACACCTCGGATGACAAGCTCTATGCTTTCCCGCATTCTTCTCCAGAATCCCTATTTTTGATAAATGATACCACATTTTACGTTTGAAGTCAAATTTGTCTTTGCCTTACATCTTTGATTCGAGGTAGAAGCGGACTCTGGATTGAGAGATCCGGTCAAAAATCTCAAGACGGCGCGTCACGGTTTCAAATTGACGAAAATCAATGCGATCGCTGCGAGTCCGGCACCGATGAGAGGGATTCGACCCAGTCGCTCACGAAGGAATACCATACCAACGAACATCGTAAACAGCACGCCCCCGGAACTTGACATCGGAAAGGCGATTAAGGCACTCACCTTGTCCAATGCAATGAGGAGTGCCCAACTTCCAGCGACATTACAGATGCCTATTAGTGTGCCGTAGAAGACCTCCCACCAATTCGGCCACGCCCTCTGATAGAGGCATATCCCCAAATAAATAAGTGTGGCGACACCGAAAAGCAGACTCATATAGAGCGATTTCTCATCAATAGGACACATCTCGTTGAAGGCTTTCATGGTGAGCCGCGAAATACCGGTGACGACCAGAATTGTGATAACGACTGCGAACCCCAAACCTTGACGCACTTCAGGTCTATCGGGTGTAAATTTATAAGTCGGCTCTTTTTCCCGTTGGCTGAGGAGTGGAATCGCCACGAAAGTTAAGAGAAGCCCTATGGTTTGCCAGAGATTGGGGATCTCCTTCCAGAAAAGCATCGACACCAAAATCGGTATCACGATCGATAGTCTGACAAGCGCAGCTGTGACGACAATTCCGCTGAGTCGGATCCCAATCGTAAATAACTCAAACCCAACAGCATACGTCACACCGTTTGATATACCTAACGCGAAGGTCAACTTCGAGAACTCAAAGTCTTGTTCCTGTGACAGTACCCAGATGCTGATGAAAAAAGCAGTGAGATAGTTGATAAAACCGATCGGGTTTAAGCGTTGCTGATTATCTTTGGCGTGCTTGAGAAAGAGCCCGAATCCGGACAGCAGGATGATATTGAGAACAAGAAAGAGCATTTTTAATGTAGTTGTCAGTCATCAGTCGTCAGTTATCGGTTAAAGAAGGCACCAGTGCGTGTTAAACGCCTCGTCTTAACTGACAACTGATAACCGATAGTTTCCATCATTGCAAGACAGAAACCGTGGATGGCAGAAGCCTGAAAGCCGATAGCCAAATGCCATTATTGCATTGGCAAAGCGACCTTGGTTTTCTCTTTTGCGGATTGGTAGGTTGCCAAAACGACCTCTACGGCGTGTTTTCCACCTCTGCCGTCAATCATAGGGGTTTTGTTATCACGGACACAGTCGGCAAAATGGGTCAATTCACCGACGACACCGTGGGGTCCACCTCGGTCTGGAACGATTTCTTTCCACTCCCCGCCTCGCTTTTTGAGATAGGCGAGATCGGCTGCCATATCTAAGCGGAGCGAGCCTTCGGAGCCGTCAATAATGGTTTCGTTGGTGCCGCGTGCACCGAGGAAGCCGCCCCACCGTAAAATACCCACCGCTCCGGAATCGTAACGGATGAGCGAGACGGTGTAATCTTCCCAATCGTCATGCCCGGAAAAGCTGCCTACTTCGGCAGCGACAGTGAGTGCAGTGCCACCGAACCAATTAATCAGATCGGACTTGTGGATACCGTTTTCTAAAAGTCCGCCGACAGTGCCGTACCAACTTTCGGGACGATTGCGCGGGGCATTATAGGGACCTGTGTAATCGGTCTCAATGTAGGTAATGTCCCCAATATCGCCAGCATCGACGATCTGTCTACCGAGTTCGTGGACAGGATAGAAGCGTAATACCTGCCCTACCATCAGATGCGTTTCCGCCTTATCTGATGCCTCGATCATCGTATCTGCGTCAGCAAGGGTCAATGAGAGGGGTTTTTCGCAGAAAGCATGTATTCCCGCCTCAGCGGCATCAACGACCACCTGCGTATGTGCGATAGGCGGTGTCGCGACAACGATAGCGTCCACAACATCAAATAAGTCGTGATAGTCTTGGAAGGCGCGAATCTGATGCCGTTGGGCGACAGCTTCCGCTGCGTCCAAGCGGAGATCTGCTATACCTACGAATTCACAATTTTCAACATTAGGGAGCGAGTTGCAATGGGCGTTCCCCATGCCACCGACTCCGACTACACCTATGCGAACCATTTTTCATTCTCCTTTGTTAATAGTTGTCAGTTTTCAGTAGTCAGTAGTCAGTTAAGAAACTTTCGTTTAGCAAACTCTCTTTTAACTGAAAACCGAAAACTGAAAACCGAAGACTACTTTCGGATTAGCCACTTTACAATTGAGATCGCGATGACGATACCAAAAACGAAAAGTATCCATTTGATGTGTGATGATGCAGTCTCACCAAGGTAAGAGTAAACCAAGGTGGCTGGCATTTGCCCGATCCCAGTGGCAATCCAAAATCCGAGAAACCGCATTCGGGTTGCCCCTGCAAAATAGCTGACAACATCAAAAGAGATGAACGGAATTAAGCGAGCAATAAGAATGGCGTAAGTGCCATATTTTTCAACGAAATCATTTGCTTTATCAACTGCCGGTTGACTAATGAACTGCGTAATACGTTGGATACCGAGATAGCGGGCAATATAGAAGCAGAACGCCGCGCCAACCATCGAACTGCTCCAGGACAAAAGTGAACCCCACCAAAATCCAAAGAGCGTGCCGTTTGCAAAGGTAATCAGAAACGCTGGCAAAGGCGCGATCACGCTCTGAAAGACCATGAGTATCGCCGATACAACAGGCGCGAGTGCGCCATAACTCGCGATGTACGCTCGCGCTGTCTCAATACTCTGAAAAGCTGCGGTGAGTTCGAGGAAATATTCCCAAACCCGTCTATGGTAGATTCCACCAAGAACTAACCCAATCAGCATCACAAGCAGTAATATAACGCGACGCTTTTTGAGTATGGAAACCGAGCGGAGTCTGCTTACTACCTTACACATCTTTTGTGGACGGAAACCGAGCGGAGTCTGCCTACTACCTTACATATCTTTTGCTTGCTGTATCAAAGCATGGTTCATTCGTTCCCGAAGCTGCTGTATATTCTCATCTGTCCAACTGTAGAAGCCTTCCTTAGATTTCACACCGAGTTTACCGGATTCAACCATCTGTCGGAGGAGCGGATTGATCTCAGGTGAGCTGTTGAGATCCTTATAGAGTTCTTCAAAAGCGGCAAGTACGAGGTCCCATCCTGCGAGTTCAAAGACCTCAAAGGGACCGGCGACGCTGAGTCTTCGCCCAAAACTGTTGCGTACAACGAGATCAACGGTCTCCGCGCTGGCGATGCCTTGCTCCACAATGGCAAATGCTTCCCGAATCAAGGCGGCTTGCAGCCGTGGTCCAACGAAACCGAGTGCCTCTTTTTCAATAATTGCGGGGGTTTTACCGATAGCTGTTAAGAGTTCGAACGTCACTTCAACCGTTTCATCAGAGGTATCAGGGCTGCGAATCAGTTCAACGAGTGGAATCAGATACGGTGGATTGAAATAGTGGGTATTGAGTATCTTATCCTTGCGTTTCACGTTCACTCCGATTTGACTTGGCATTAATGCCGTCGTATTGCTCGCCAAAATCGTGTGCGGTGGACAAATTGCGTCTAATTTCTCAAACACCCGTTGTTTTAGTGCTAAATTCTCGATGACGGCTTCCACTACAAAGTCTGCGCTTTCTGCGACAACTTCGAGTTTTGTGTCAGTCTGAATTCGATGCAACGTTGAATAGATGCTCTCCCTTTCAATAATAGCATTTTCTGCAAGCACGCTGAGATTTTTCTCAATCTGAGTGCGTGCGGTTTGAAGTTGTTCGTCGGTGACATCATGCATAAGTACGTGATAGCCTGCGCTTGCGAACTCTTGCGCGATGCCATGTCCCATCAGTCCTGCACCAATAACTGCTATTTGCATAATTCCCTCAGTTGTCATCTGACCTCCGTTTACTAGCAATAACAATCGTAAATTCTCCGCGCGGTTCGGTGCCTCGGAATTTATCGAGGGCTTCACTGACATTCCCGCGGAATATCTCTTCAAATCGTTTCGTCAGTTCACGTGTAATAACAATGTCGCGTTCGCCGAGCACTTCAAGGACATCTTCAAGGAAACGTCGGAACCGATGCGGGGACTCAAAGAGAATTAACGTCCTTTCTTCATCAGCGAGTACACTCAACTGACGCTTTCTTTTCCCAGATTTTGGAGATAGGAACCCCTCAAAAGTAAAGTTATGTAGGGGTAGCCCGGAGATGGATGCCGCTGTGACGACCGCTGATGCCCCAGGAATCGGAACGATCGGGATTTCTGCGTCGATGCATCCGCGTAAGAGTGGATACCCCGGATCGGAGATGATCGGCGTGCCAGCATCTGAAACGAGCGCAATCGTCTCCCCTGCCTTCAAGCGTTCGATCAGCTTGTCTCCCTTCATCTGTTGGTTCCCCTCAAAGTAACTTGTGAGCGGTGTCTGGATATTGTAATGTGTCAGCAGTCGGCGTGTTTGACGGGTATCCTCAGCGGCGATGAGGTCCACCTCCTTGAGGATACGGAGTGCGCGCAAGGTAATATCCTCTAAATTCCCGATGGGTGTACTAACAAGGTAAAGCGTGCCGGGTTTTTTAATTTTTCCTTGCGGATTCTTTAATTTTTCCTTGCGGAGTAAGGAAGTGGATTTCATGTTTCGATTGCTTTTTACCTATCCGCCCTCCACTACGTTACGGGCTGCGGTTACGAAAATTATCTTAAGACAGCAGCTTGCAACAACGGCGCAGGCGGATATGAGAGAAAACACTCAATAAACAAAGCCCCCATTTAACGCCCTGCGAATAATTTAAAAACCATTTCATTACGGGCTATAGGTTTTGTATTATACCGAGAATCCACTCGTTGCTGGCGAGGTTTGAAACCTCAGTGGAAAGCGGTCCAGAGTCCCATAAATTAAAAGTCTTGCGATATTGTAGATATAGTGCTAAATTGCATTGTATCCTTAGGCGCGAAATCGTAAGCCTGCAACAACGGCGTAGGCGACTCCAGTGAAAAGATATTTAAAGATGAAACCTACGTTATCTCCCCGCAAGGTAAAATTAAAATATGCTACGCTATGTCTTCTCTGGCTAATAGTCCCACTATGTGCAGAGACACCCCCTGACAAAAGGCCATTTGAATCGGCGCGCCCACTCTATGTCGGTGCGCGGGCATTAGGGATGGGCAATGCCTTTACTGCTGTCGCTGACGATGCCAGTGCAGGCTTTTGGAACCCAGCCGGACTCATTCAGTGGCAAGGCGTGAAACTTTTCGCAGTCAATAAACTTCACGACCGAAGCGATTACCGATTCGACCCGAAGGGTATCGGCTATAGCTACCGCGGCTATAGTCTATTTTGGGGGAACAAAATCGCCATTGGTGTCGATAGCGGTGTTCCCGATTTCAACTATTACGGTATCGCACGTCAACTTGGTCCCTACTTCGCCGCGGGATTAAGTCTGAAGTTTAAACGAAGGCACCCGTCTGATGTCTACCAATTCTTCGGCTATCAGACGGCGTATGATCTCGGAATGCTTTTCAAACCACGTCCGAATCTCAAGTTCGGGTGTCTTGCACAGAACCTTGAGGGCTATGGCATTCAATGGCTGACACTCGGTATCTCTTATCGTTACGCAGGGCATTGGCTGCGACGTGCGCCTTGCGAATTTTCAGTCGATTTCGCCCTTCCTACCGAAGGTAAAACGCCAGAATTATACATCGGTGCGGAGTGGCACCCTTTTTCGATACTCCCTATTCGTCTCGGTATCTCAAATGGTTCACTAACAGGCGGAATAGGTATTACATGGAAAGAGATATTTTACATCAATTACGCCCGAATTTTCGAGAAGCCTTCCGCATCTGATTTTATTGGAGTAGCAATCAGTTTTTAATTTTACCTTGCGGTTAAATGACATGGGTTTATAGACTGACGCGCCTTTCCGTTCAGTCGTCCTCCATTTCATTACGGACTAGGTTTTTAATGTTATGAAGAAAAACACTGCTGATAACTATTCGTCACCTACCTCTTCCCAATCCAATACCTCTTGACCCCATTCAAACTGCTGTAGTGGTCCAAATTTGAGGTTGACCGTCAAACTTTTCGGGGTCGGCGAACTATCGAACAGATTGAAATCCCGGACGACAACGTAGGTGTGCTGTCCATCGGTAATGGTTTTGCACGCCTCAATAAAGTCATCTAAGTTGCGAATCTGTTTTCCGTTTATATCAAGAATCACTACCTTAGAGTTCCCATTCCGCTCCTGTAACCCGACACGTGAGAAACTACTGCCGGCAGCAGCGTGCGGTAAATAGACGCCATCGGCTTCTAAGAAGAGTATCCGCCGGAGTTGCGGCGTAATATCGTGAAAGACAGCACCGCCAAACCTAACAAATCGCCGTACCTTCTTCGCCTCCAAGTCCTCCACAGGAACATCAACTTTCAGGTTTTCGCCGTTCCGATAGATTTCCAACGTGACATTTTCTCCGACGTTCCGATCCAGGATAGCATCAAAGGTATAAAGGTCATCCCTGATAAGCTCATTACCAATACGATAGATAATATCAGATGCGCGGAAGGCGGTCTCGCCTGTTGTCCTCGGGACAATGGATTCAATCTGAATAACCTTGGGTGTTCCGGCTTTGGAGGGACCTATCTCTTTTCGTAAGGCACTTGGAAAATTGAAGTGTTTGATGGCTTCCCCAATAGAGATAAGCTCTAAATCGACACCGATTTCGCCGCGCTGGATAGCTGTTTTGTTGCGAATTAATTCAAGGGCATCGTAGAGGTAATCAACCGGCAGTTCAAAACTGGAAGTATCCGTGCCGCGTGCGTGAATAGCGATGACCTCACCAGCGGTATTCCAGACAGGACTTCCGCTTGAGCCACCTGTCCGATCAAACGTCGTGTGGATATAACTGGAGTGACGGTCGCCTTTGTTGACGTTGAGGTTCGCAATCGTGCCGAATTTGATTGAATACTCCTCTTTCTCGTTGTTACCGATGAGTAAAAGCTCATCGCCGAGGGAAAGTTCGCTCCATTCACCGAGTTGAACGGCTTGGAGTTCAAAATCAACTTCAGAGGGATCAATCTGATAAAACCCGAAATCGTGTGTTGGATCGTAGTAAAGGATACGCGCTTCCGTAAAACTACCGTCGTGAAAGTTGATTTTGATATAGGCGGGGCTGCTACCCGTGACATGTCGGTTCGTGGCGATAATCCCACGCGCCGCGTCTACAACGAAACCGGTGGCGAAACTCGTACCTTTTGCTTCTGTCTCAAAGACTACCTCAGAGGAGGTTTCGACATTTACCACCATCGGTTTGAAGGCTGCAATTTGTTCTGTCCAGTTGTGTGCGGCATTGGCATTTACAACGAAGATTAAAAGTAAAGAAATGGTTAAGACTGCGCCGCTTGCGTGGTTTTTAACCATATTTTTAAAAGTTTGTTTCATGGTGATCCTTTTATCACTTTGAATTTTTATAAGAGTTTAACACAAGGGTTTCGGGATGTCAAATCATTTTTCGGAGACCTGTAGAGATATTCAGTTATCAGTTGTCAGTAATTAGCCATCAGCCGTCAGCAATGTCCGTATGATTACATGAAATTTAAGGATTAAGTGGCTCGTGTCAGGTGTTAATTTCTGAATCGCGGATTACACGGATGACGCGGATGACGCGGATTTTAGGGAAACCCAACATTCAATCATGGTATAAGTCAATGTTCCTATCTTGACAATGCCTTTCAAACGTGGTATATTATTCACATTGCAAACTACGCTGAAAGCAGGAGAGGAATTTTAGATATGGCAACACATCACTTTGAACCGACGGTTTATTACACAGCAATTGGCGCGCACGAACCGGTGCTCCATATTGAGAGTGGCGATACTGTTTTCACAACAACCGTGGATAGCATAGGCTACGATGCCAACGATACACAGGTAACCGAAAGAGGTAACCCACAAACAGGTCCTTTTTATATTGAATCGGCAGAACCTGGAGATACGTTAGCCGTCCATTTCGATCGGATAGTCCCAAATCGTTCGATCGGACGGACGGCTATGGTTGTCGCTCCCAATGTTCTCGATCCGCAGTATGTGGCATCCGAGATGCCGGAAGGCGGTCGCGGTCTCGCAGAGTGGCATGTCGATGTGGCGCAATGGACAGCGACGTTGGTATCGCCAGAGACGCAGTTAGGTAAACTCACGCTACCGCTTGAACCGATGGTCGGCTGTTTCGGTGTGGCACCGCCGCGAGGACAGGCGATTTCAGCAGCGACCTCCTCTACACACGGTGGGAACATGGACTATCGCGGCTTCAAGGAGGGTGTTACTGTCTACTTCCCCGTTTTCGTCCCCGGTGGGCTTTTTCATCTCGGTGATGGACACGCCGTGCAAGGCGACGGTGAAATCGTCGGCACTGGCATCGAAATCTCTTTCGATGTGCAGTTTACGGTTGAAGTGCTTAAAGGAAAAAGCATCAACTGGCCCCGCGCGGAAAACAGCGATTATATTTTAGCGGCGGGAAATGCGCGTCCTTTGGATCAGGCGGTGCAACACGCCACGACGGAACTTCTCCGGTGGTTGGGTGAACTCGGTTTGGAGAAACGTGCGGCACATATCCTATTAGGGCAAGCGGTAGAATACGATATGGGTAACGTCTTCGATCCAGCGTATACGATGGTCTGCAAAATCAAAAAGTCGATATTACGTGATATTGGCGTTTGGGGGTAGATTGGACTTGGGAGGTCTCAACCGCTTTCACAAATACGGTGATGTGTAGCGTCCATTATCAGAACCAAGATTTACTTCATTCCTTGCACCCCTATGCGCGTTATCGCTTGGGCATGGTTGAGTTGCAACTTAAAAAATACCATGCCAAAGTTGATCCTTAGGTTGTTATCGCTTGGGCATGGTTGAGTTGCAACGTTTGTACGTGCGTTTCCGGGTGAAACCCAAGCACGCTATCGCTTGGGCATGGTTGAGTTGCAACTCTCAACATTACGATGCGGTGCGTGGGTTGATTGCACGTTATCGCTTGGGCATGGTTGAGTTGCAACGCTATGCAAGAATGTAGGTGTCACTAGCAATCCTCTTAAGAGTTTTGCTGTCGACCTCCGATCGTGTGAATTCACCGGGAGATTGACGGCAAATTTGCAACTCCATGCCCAAGTGGTATCTAGTCTAAGTTTTCAACTACGTTACCGGTGATATAGACACCTTTGGGTGCATGACGCCAGCCTAAAGCTCCGTCGGGTGCAATGTAAACAGCTTTAAAATACGCTGTCAACCCTGAATAAAGCACGGATAACATTGACGAGGCTCACTTTACCTCTAAAGGTCAATATCTTCTGCTTTTAGTGGGAGAATTATACCTTATTGAGAGAACATTTATGTTTAAAGTTGCGGTTATAGATTCTGAAAAGAAAGTCTTGGAACCCTGCCATCCCGCAGCTGTCCGGCGTTTGCTTCGTGATGGGGCGGCGGCGGTATGGTGTAAATATCCGTTTACAATTATCCTCAAGCGCGTGATACCAGAGGACGAGATCGTAACGGGTGTTTATTCTCTAAATTGGGACCCAGGTTCCCGAACATCAGGGATTGCGATTTTAGACAATGAGAACAACATTGTCATGAAGGCAGAACTTCATCATCGGGGGCTCCGGATAAAGAAGGCTTTGAAAAAGAGAGCGGGCTTTCGTCGTGGGCGGAGAACCCGCAATTTACGACACCGGCGAGCGCGCTGGGCGAATCGTGGACGTAAATCCCCTGTTCTTACGGAAACTGAAGGATGGAGGTACAAACGTGCTGAAGACGAGTCCGATCTATCGAAAGACTCGTCAAAAACGAAGAACAAGTTTGTGAGAGTGTCGTCTGCGCAATTGAAAGACAAGCGGTATCGTTATACTCGTATCAAATCCCGCACCTGTAAAAAATTCACGCCTGAGATGACGAACGCAGAGGTCGCACGTCTTACAAGAGACAAGCTGATTCACCATATCATGATGCGTGATAAAAAAGCGGAACGCGATGCCCTACTGTCGAAAAGGTTAGGGTTCTTACGAAGTGCCCTGAAAGCAAAGTTGAAGAATACGCCACCCACGAAGTATCGTTGGAAACGTGAACGTATTGGACACAAAAAACGTGCGGATAACGGCTGGATTGCACCGAGTCTTATGTCTCGTGTATTCAACTTAGAAACATGGACACGCCGATTGATGAATCTTTATCCGATAAAACGTCTAGCTATTGAGGAGGTCAAGTTTGATATGCAACTGTTAGAGAACCCTGATATTCACGGTATTGAATATCAATGGGGTCCCTTATACAGACGTGAAAAGAGAGAGTATTTATTGGAATTAACGAAGCGAAAATGTGCTTATTGTGGCAAAGGTGGGCAGCGTTTAGAGAGAGAACACATTTACCCACAAGCCCTTGGCGGTTCAGACAGGCTCGACAACCTCACGATGGCATGTCATGCGTGTAACCAGAAAAAGGGTAGACTTTGGGGTAAAGAATTAGAAAAGCGGCATCCAGAGATTTCAAAAAAAATAAAGACTGTATTATCAAAATCAAAGCGCGGATTCTCGCTATCAGACGCGGCTGCAGTGAATACGATTCGGTGGAAACTCGTAGAGACTCTACAAACGACACAACTCCCTGTATTTTGTGGTTCTGGAGGACGGACAGCCTACAATCGTAACAGTGCTGGGCTGCCGAAGACACATTATTATGATGCAGCCTCCGTTGAAAACACACCACAAGAAGCCTGTGCGAAAGCCCCTGTACTTGTGATACGTGCCCTTGGCTACGGAAGCCGGAATAACCTCAAATATCGCTTTGGGTGTACCAAAGGCGGAAAATTTCCAGGGTTCCGTCAGAAAATTTTCAAAGCATCTCACATTAACGGTTTTCACAGAGGCGACCATGTCTATCTAACAAAGGAGAACGGGCGCGTAGAAGGTGTAATTAACTGCTTTGAGAAGACCCCTCCAGGGAAACCCCAAAAATGTCGTGTAGATAATTTTTATAAGGATGCAAAAGACAAACGCGAATCAGGTAACCTCAGCGAATTAAGACGCTTCAGACATCGCGATGGATATGGGTATGGATATAGAAAGGATACAGGCTCCTCTCCTAAACCGATGCAAAAACCGGAAACACATACCGCACCTAAAACTGAAACAGAACAGGTACGACAACCGAATCCAAAACAGATAGAGGCACAACAACTCGAATTCCCATTTTTTACGTAAAAATAGAACAGCCTTTAAAGTTAAGGAACGGTAGTCGGTCTTCGGTTTTCGGTAATGCGTGACATCAAATTGTCTTTAGAGGTGAAGTTGTGATGGCGCACCTCCACTGCTTTATACATCATCATCCTCATCGCCCATTACCTCTCGAACCGCTTGGTTGAATCGCTCCGGGTCTTTGAAGTACAACTTGGCATTGTTAACTGCACTCTTCAACAACCTAAGATCATCTGGCTTTGCATTCTCTACCTTCAACAGAGAACGGATTTTTTCTTCGCTGAAGGTTCCATATAACTGACCAATCGCAGCGTTCAGGAAAGCTGCTGTCAGTGCTGTGACATTGTGAAATGAGAGGACGACATCTCGATTCGCTTTCAGGGCAGCGTCAAGGTATTTATGCACCCTCTGCCCATCGTCAGAGGCGACGCAAAAAGGACCACCCACAACTTCAAACATGGAAATCCTAATATCTTCCGACACGGTTATCTCCTTAAAAAATATTTTCTATGTTTAGGGGCATTTTCAAACGGAAACCTCCACAATCGTCATCGTATCATTGCCGAAGATGTCAACGACCTTGACGGCGGTTTTGCGGCGACCGGCGGAACATTCGTGGGCGACGCTGGTCAACTCTAACGAACGGTCTTTTTTGGTACGGAAGCTTTGCCACTCATTTTCAAAGACGTAGTCGCCTGTCCACTGTTCTTCCCACTCGCCCGTTTTTGAATCTTGCATGCGGATAATTTCGTGTTTGCTCTCAAAGTCAAAATCGACGGACCAGTAATCGATCCAGTCTGTCCAGTGTTTGGTTAACACTTCTCGGTTGACAATTCCATTGGCATCTTTGCTCACCTTCACGACCTGTCCTTTTTCCACCACGATGCGACTGCTCTTGTTTTTGAGCGTCTGCTCGGCGTGGGAAACAGAATCTTGTGAGTAAAAAACAGAAAAATCGGTCAATTCTACCGCCACTGTCGCAGATTTTTCTTTTTTTCCTGAAGTGATATGGGGTTTGACCTCAATGAACGCTACGTCATGGAACACCACCTGTCCTTGCTCTACTGCTCGTCTGTCGAAAACTTCAGCGGGGATGAATTTGGGGGCGATGTCAATGCCCCTACTTTTCGCTTCATCCAGCACGTTGGGAAATAGTCCCATCTCAAACTCAAAACCGAGAACGTCCACACGGGTAATTTGATGCCTGCGGCACTTGAGGATAATTTCTTCCACGAACAGGCACGTCACCGGCAAATTGACGGGACCGATTGCGACAAGTCTCCCTGCTTTCTTACCTTGAAAACTGGTAAAACCGTCGGTTTTTTCGGCAGCATAAGCACGCAGGATGAGGTCAAGGAACGCCCTTTCCTTCTCTACCAACTGTTTCTGTTGTTCTTCCTCACGTAGGTTTGGGTTGACATCAATGTAATGTTGACGTTCATATTTGCCGAGGTTGAGAATTTCAAAGGCGCGGTAGTCTTTGCCATCTGCTTTAAGTTGACGCTGAACCCCAATCATCCGTTTGCGGGTCGTGTGGATAGCGAATTTACCGAGGTCTGCGGCGATCCACCTACGTCCAAGTTTCTCCGCAACAGCGCCAGTCGTACCAGAACCACAGAAGAAATCGGCGACCAAATCCCCTTCGTTGGAGGATGTTTTGATGATACGTTCAAGCAGGGCTTCTGGTTTTTGGGTGGGATAATCCACTCGTTCATCAGCCATTGGGTTAACTATAGGAATATCAACCCACACGTTCTGAACCATTTGTCCTTGATAGGTATCAAGATATATCTTTCGGTATATTCGAGCGGTTGGCTCATCTGGCATTACTAACTCGTTGTTCTGATACATTTCCTCCATACGCTCTTTTTTATATAACCAACCGGTCCTTGGTGGTTTTACGCCACGAAACTCGTATTGAAGATTAGGACGTACCAAAGGGTTTACTAAAGGAGACTTCATATATTTTCGACCGTCACCATCATCAAATTTGAATCGCTCTCTGATATATTTTTTCGTATTGTCGTCATCTTTTGAATAAGTTGGGTTGAAAATACGGTCTACTGATTTTCCATAAAATAGTAGAGTATCATTCGTTATACCAAACTGCTCAGAAGACCAGGCTTGTGCTTGCTTACGCCTCCAAATAATTTCATTCACAAAGTTAAAAGCACTGAACACCTCATCCAGTACAAACCGAAGTAATGAATTCACCCGCCAGTCACAATGCACGTAGATACTACCATCCTCGGCAAGTAAATCTCGCATCAGTAACAACCTCTCATAGATCATCGCAAGGAAAGAATCCGATCCTTGCCCCCAAGTATCGCGGTAGGCGATCTCTTCGAGAATGTTAGGATCCTTGGTGAGCGTCTCGCCGCCGATTTCAATATCCATTGAAAAATCCGCCCCCACGTCAAAAGGCGGATCAATATAGATGAGTTTAAGTCCGCCCTGCTTCTCAATCTCCTCGCGCAGTGGTCCGTTCTTGAGAGATGATAAAACCAGTTTGTTGTCGCCCCAGATGAGTTTGTTCGTCCAGCCCTTAAGCTGGCGACCGCGTTCGTCGAAAAGCGCGAGTTGCATGTCGGCTTCGGAGGGTTTTTCGGCGCGGGGTTCATCCACCTGTTCGATTGTCTGAAAAGGGAGGACGATGTTGCAGACCTCGTTGGTTTTTCCGTTCCAGACGAGTTCTACCTCATGTTTGTCTTCAAACAGCAGAAAGCGGTATTTGTCGGGCAGCGGTTTGTCTGCCTCAATAAAGCGGATGATTTCTTGTTGTTCCTGTTCGGTGAGTCGTGGCATAGGTTTTGTCTTTCAGGCGAGAAAGTTAGATGTCTGCCATAGATAAAGTTGATTGTCGCTCGGAATCTGATCTGCAAGATATTTCGCTATTTCTTCGTCAACCTCACTGATTGGATGTAACCATGGACGATCTGGTAAAATAGGGTCCAACATTTTGTTAAAAATGCCTTTGTCAACAAGGTGAACAGTCATAGGATTTCGCACTTCTCCAGCCTTAACCGCAGCATCTTGTGCAGGTCGTGAAAATCTTCCAGCCGTTGAAACAACGATACCCACGCGTGCCTCAGCTAGGTGCATTGCTCCAAGTATATCCCGAATTGTCTTGACTTCTTCAGAAGGTTTTTGAAACCCACGGCGTTTGACCTGTATGAGCCACTTTCCCTTCTCTGCATCTATTAGCAGAACATCAATCCCACCATCACTGGGTTTTCCAACGTGTAATACTTCGGCATTCGTGTAATTGGCTCGGAAAACATCCGCAACGAATTTCTCAAAACCTTTAGGGTCGCAGGAATGTAGGAAATTTGGGTGTCTCCTTATGTACAAAGCCAACTCCTCACTACAGCCTTCAGGTAAGTTTGTATCAAACTCTCGCAACTTTGAGATATACGCATGAAAATCTGGTGGTGGTATGTCATAACGGGATGGATCCGGACGAAAGCATGCCTGCCAGAAACGGCACTTGCGACAATACCAAAGGCAATAGTCACGATAATTACCTTCTTCATGAACCTGATCCTCAACTTTTAGTAATTTAGTTAAGCAATAATCACAATACCAGGGGTCTTTAAGAGCATTATCAATAATCTCATCAATAGTTTTGTCAGAACAATAATCTTCATCAAAGAGCTCGCCATTCCAACCATCAATATCAAACGTATCGTATGCAGTCATTTGTTTCAGTTTATTCGTAGTGTCTACCATAATGAATTATCTATTATATTATTTTATCAGTCTCAGAGTCACATACCGCTCCGCTGGAGCGGAAAACCTAAACCCTACACGTGCTATAGACATACTGCTCCGCTGGAGCGAAAACGGAAATAAGTGTGATTCTTGCTATAGCGTTCCTTCAGAAAAACAGTGTGAATCGTGCTAATCTGGCATTAATCACCAGATGCAGAGCCATTTAGTTTTACATATTTCCTTTATATATGTGAATGTTTTTCTGCTGTAGGAGCGAACTGTGCTCGCGATATTGCGCGAAACCCTAAACATCTGTGAACGAAAACCAAGATCGGAACCGAAAACTGAATAGCCCTGTCACCAGATGTTGGCAAGCTTGTAAGTTAACTCAATATGTGCTTTCATACCTCTATCTGTAACTTTGACAAGATTTCTGAAAAACGTTTCAGTTTCTTGAATGGCTTTACTGGTTAGACGGACTCTGCCACTCGGCGATTGTGTCCAATCGTAATCGGGCATCTCAAAACCGTGTGCGAAACTATGGCGGACGCGTAAAATTTCATTCAATCTCACCCGAAATTGCAAGCCGGTCATTCCATGGTGAGGCCAGATCCAGTCGTCAATTGGGTCGTATCCTGTGTATTGGACAAGCAAATTCCGTGTATTTTCCGAGTTCGGTGTATTAAATCTCGCCAAGGCGTTTTCTGCTGCGCGTTTAGCGAGTGTCTGTATAGCATCAAATTTTGGGTTCAGCGGATCCGCTATCACATCATAAAAGTCTCGAACCAAGTTGCTTATGTAAGCGTTCCACGTTGCGACGTAAGCTGCAAGTGCTGCGTGATAGTAAACTTGTATTTCACCATGCAACATGGGGCGCAAACGCCTATCCGTTGCTGTTCTGCGTAGCGTCTGTATGTGACTTGCCGCGATCAGGTACTTTGATGCTGCGGGTGATGACACAAGAAACCTCTAAAGATACGCCACAAAATTGGCAAGTGCATCCTGAAACAGCTTCAATGCCTCGCGCTCAAGTTGGACTTGCTTACCTCGAAACTTATTCAGTCCGGGTTGAAGGTGATATGAGGGGATTCCTATTGTCATCATCGTACATGCCCTGTGATAATCAGGTATTTCTATGAATCTTTCGCTCGGCAACGCTCTTGGGGTCGCGTAGATTTGGCGATGTTTTTTGTGAAGAACGTCCAACGTTTTCTTGATAGACGCACTCACACCCTCGAAAGTCTTGCTTGCTTTGTCTTCATGGAGCATGATACGGTTACTGACGAAAGTGTGAAGTTTCGGAATTGCGAGCCCCTCTTCTTTCGCGCTTTTGGCAAAATTGAGTTGGGCGTAAGTTTCTATTCTTGAGTTACCCATACCGTTGCCATAGAGCAGTGCGACAACGTTCTCCACAGCCCGACGCGAACTATCATCTGGGGTAAAAGGCACGACAACGTTCTCTGCGGAGGCGAGTGCTAATTGGGTATAGATACCGAAGCTCGGATTACAGTCGAAGATAAAAAGCGTGTCTCTGTTATTACTTTTCTTACGTAACGTAAACATTAGATCCTTAATCCAACTGAGTGTCTGTTTCCACGCGTCTTCTGGCAGAGTGAACTCGGATATCTGGCGAATTGCTCCTGAGAGAATTTCCAGCAGATTATCGCCACACACCAAAAGCAAATTGACCGGAAGTTTTGCATTAAAGTCCCGAGGCCGACACACATACGGGGACACGTCCTTGAGGTGTCGAAAAGGTGAATTTAGGCGTGCTTCCAAGTAGCCTGCAACTGTAGCACGGGGTGTCTGTCCCATTAATTTATGGATTACATCGGGATTAACAAGCAAAGTTTCAGAGATGCTCGCTTGTGGACACATATCTATAACATACACATCGGTGTCTGGATAAGTACGGGCATACTCTGTTGCCGCAACAAAGCTTAAGAAACTCTTGCCAACACCGCCTTTATTGTTCCAGAACGCGTAAGCCGTCATAATACCACCCCCCTCAAAAGTGAGAAAACTTGTGAAAAACTGCTTTAAATTCTAACACAAATTGGTATGGTATGTCAAGCGGTTTCCGGATTTCTGCGGAGGGTAGAGCCTGATGCCACAAACTAAAAGTTTGTGCTACAAGGCACTTTTATATTCGCTGAAGCCGTCAAGGAGTTGCTGGAATGTTTCAGGTCTATACACATCAAAATTCTCTTGATCGACATAGACAAAGTCATACATAGCATTTGGCGAAACCTCGTTGACATCCTCACACCATTGCGATAAGCGTTGCATCTTGAGCGGCACATCCAGATCTTCCCTCCCTTTCGTCTCGGCAACAATCACACGTCCATCTGTCAACTTAACAAGGAAATCTGGGTAGTAGTTGCTGATGTCGCCATCGGCGTTTATGTAGTCGAGTTTGAATTGTACGCCGAAGTAGTTTTTGGCGTAAGAGATGACATCGGGACAGTTTTCGAGAAATGCGGCAAATTCCAGTTCAAAATGACTGTCCCCGGTGATTCTATTGAACACAGATTTTTGGGGTATCAGGGATTCTTGTTCTTTGACCATAAAAGGTCGTGTGTCCTGGACTCTGATAGTCTCGCTCAGCTCGGCATCGCCTCTATCCTGGACCGTGAGGTCGTTGATAGCGCGTTTGAAGGTTTCGATGACGGTTTTTGTGGCAGGCAGTTCTGACAGGCTGTATAAGGTATTGGGGGCCTCCAGCAGCACAGTTTCGCCGAAAAGTCGGTCCTGCACAAAGTCTTTAACCTTTCCATATAGCACATTGTAACCGCTGACGAGTCGGAGGTCTTTGCGGAGAGTCTCTGCAAAATAGCCGAGTGTGCTACGATAATCTGCGGCTCCGCTACCATCTAACACCGTGATATGCGTGACCTCGCCCGTTGTCATGTCCTTGAAAACGATTTCGCGTTCCGATGTTTCGTCCAACTCTTGGTAGGTCACAGGCGTAAAATTGAACCGTGTGACATCCAAATCCGCGAGACTCTTGTATTCCCGATAGAGGCGGCGCATGAGTATCGGAATTTCAATATCAAGTGCGTCAACATCCTTGTTGACATTTGCTTTGTCTACCTCAACCACGAGAGGGGCTTTCGGTTTTGTTCCTTCACCCATGGCTTGGCGTTCCAATTCAACCCCTTCCGATTTAATGGACTCAACAAATTCCATGAAGGCATCGGTGCCAATGACACTCACAGACTCCTTCTCGGTCCCGGCATACATCAGACGCAGTCCGCGCCCCAAAGTCTGTTCTGGCAAAATGTTGGGTTTGGCGGAATAAGCACGGAGCCCGACTATGGTTGTAACGTTCTTGACATCCCATCCCTCCTTGAGCATCAACACCGAGACGATTGCCTTGTATGGGCTATCCGATGAATCGATCGCATTCGCCTGCTTACGGAGTTTCTCAAGTTCCTCTCTGTTTCTTCCAGATGTCGCCTCGGAGATTTCGCCGTTTTGTTTGGTGTGAATGACGAGAACGGCATCTTTGAGGTCCAGGTAGCGGTTTTCAAGGTAAGTTGCTACATCATCACAGTTCCGGGTGTTATCGGTCATTACAAACAGAATAGCTTTCTTACCCAATTTTTCGTGTTCTGCATAAGCCTTACGCCACTCGATAACACCGAGGTCAAGGTAGTCCACATATTTCTCTGTGTACTTCACGCTTTGGCGTTCATCAAGTTTTGCCCGGCTCTCAGCATCAGGAAGAACGGGATGTTTAACGATGTTTTGCGAAATCGCTTCTACAAGCGGATAATCCGAAACCGTCTGCACAAAAATTGCACCGTTACTGTGCTTAGGCGTGGCACTTACGTCTACTTGCAACGCCAATTCGCCGCCTTTTTGCAACAAGCGATTGTGAATATCCTCAATGGACTTGAACCATGCTAACTTCGGATCGTGGACGTGGTGTGCTTCATCGTTTAATACCATCAGTTCGTCAATGTCGCGAACGATGTCCCCGAGATCCACCTTGGAATCTGTTGTTGCCCCTGTCGGTTTTTTGCCCAAGAAGTAGTCCATACTGTTTTCATCATCGGGTGATGACGGGGATCGATCGCTGGAATAGACGCGACTGAAGGGTCAATGATTTCGTGTGGAGATTCGGGAAAGTCGGGGTGTAAAGCCATGATTATAGCATTTCTAAGAGATTATATTGCATTTACAGCTCATATCAAAGAATAACAGGACTGCACAGGCTAACGGTCTCCTATGCTACAATTGGTTTTTTTCGCTAGAATCCTGTTGAAAAATTTTCAATCAGAAATGGTATTACTTCTCTTTGTTCATGTTTAATTCTGCCATGGATCTGAGATTCAACAACGGTGTCGTCACGCCACCGGAGGCGGGGAGGACAACTCCGGTATCGTAAAGTTTCATCGCAGAAATAGTGGCATGTGCGACATCTTCAGGCGCGCCTGCGCGGACCATGAAGATATAGCCTTTCTCCGCCGCTTCCTCATAATCGGGAATACGGACGCGCGACAGATCTGTATCAATCACACCCGCAGCGATACCGTTCACTTTAATGCCGTGCACTGCCAATCGTCCAGCAAAGGCGCGCATGCTCATCTCTAATCCTGCTTTTGAGATACAGTAGGCGGTTCGGTTGTCGGATGCCATTATATCGGAAATTGAGAGTGTATAGATAATACAGCCGCGAATCTCGTTTGCCACCATGTAGTTCGCGACGCGTTGCGTGAGAAAGTGGGTTGCTTTGAGGTTAGTGTTGACAATCAGGTCGAACTGTTCTGGTGTTTCTTCAAGAATGTCAGCGATACGGGTGATGCCGGCGTTGTTGATGAGGATGTCAACCTTCCCGAAGGCATCGTGTGCGGTGTCAAGGAGTTTTTCGTGTGCGTCGAAGTCGCTGATGTCCGCTTGGATAATAACCGCTTTTCTGCCGAGTGCCTCTACTTCCTGTTGTACAGATTCGGCGGCATCACGATTTTGGTTGTAGTTGATAAGCACGTCGGCACCTTGGCGTGCCAATTCAATTGCGATTGCGCGTCCAATGCCGCGGCTGGAACCTGTTACGATTGCGGATTTGTCGGTGAATGAAACATCTGTTGCGAAGAATCCGAGGTCCGTGTCTGTTGGCATTTTTAATTTTTCCTTGCGGTTCGGCCAGGTTAGTTGGATAAATGAAGTACCTTTGCGTATATCCGCCCTCCATTACATTACGGGCTACGGGTTTTGAGGCTATCTTAAACAGATGGATCTCATACGGGGTCCAAGTAGGTAAACCCAGTCGAGGCTTATCTGGAAACCTGCATTCTGTGCAGGTTTCCTATAGAGGCTTGCGGGACAATGCAAAGCAAAATCTCACTGCGATGCAGTAGCAGTCCAGGAGCAATTTACTTTTAATCTGAATATGGGTCAGCGGCATCGCGGAGGGCATCTCCTAAGAAGTTAAAAGCGATGACGACGACGAGAACTGGCACTGCGGGGAAAATGAGCCACGGGTAATCGAGCAGAATGGTGACACGCTGTGCCTCCTCCAGCAGGACACCCCAACTTGTCATCGGTGGACGGATGCCCAAACCAAGAAAACTGAGCGCGGTCTCCCCCAGAATCATGCCGGGAATAGCGAGCGTGGCGATAACGATGATATGGCTATAACACCCGGGTAGCAAATGTCTTGTGATGATGTGCCAATGTCCCGCGCCAGCAACACGCGCTGCCATGACGAAATCGCTATCCCGATATGACAAGACCTTTCCGCGCACTTGCCGTGCCAATCCGCCCCAACGTATAATCGACAAAATAATGGTGATGCCGAAGTAGATCTGGATGCTCGACCAACCCGGTGGCAGTGCAGCACCGAGTGCCATCCACAGTGGGATGTCTGGAAATGCCGAAAGGATCTCAATAACGCGTTGGATCAGATTGTCTACCCACCCACCCCAGTATCCAGAAACCGTACCGAGGATAGAACCGAGAATGATGCTCAAAAAAACTCCAACCAAACCGAGCGTCATTGAGACGCGCGCCCCGTACATGATACGCGAAAGCAGATCGCGACCCATCCGATCGGTGCCTAACAGGAACAAGGGACCAGCAGAACTGAAGAAATGTCTCCTGCCCGCTGCATCCTTAAAGAAGAATCCAACAGGATGACGCTGCGCCAAGTCTTTGGTGAATTCTAACTCAAGCGTGTCTGAATTACGGACGGATTTTAATCCGTGGACATAGAATCCGTCTTGGACCGAGAAATGGAGACGTTGGGGTGGTACATGGCGCAACCGCATGTTGATTTCATTGTAGTGATAGGGAGCGAAGAAGTCTGCACCGATGGCAAGCATGTAGAAGATGAGCAAGAGTGCCCCAGCAATAACACCCATCCGATTTTTGCGAAACCGTCGCCATATCAGTTGGCGATAACTCAGCTGTCCTATTTCGCCTGTAGTCTCTATTTCTTGGGCAGCCTCGATTGCCTGCGCGGGAGTGCTTTGTATCTCATTCATAACGAATCCTCGGATCTACCCAAGCGAGGGCTATGTCTGCGACCAAATTACCGATAACTAAAAGGAGACTCAACATCATAATTAACGTTCCCGCAAGATAGATGTCCTCGTTCAACAGACTCCGTAAGAGAATCGGTCCGACTGTTGGTAATCCCAAGACAATTGAGACGATTGCTGAACCGGAAAGAATGCCGGGTAGACTCATTCCTAAAATACTGATGAGCGGATTGATCGCAATACGCACCGCATGCTTACTCACCACGACGATTTCTTTAAGTCCTTTCGCTCTTGCCGTTTGGACGAAAGGCTGCCCGAGAACATCAAGTAAGTTGCCGCGCATAATTCGCATCAAACTCGCAGTCCCGTTAATCCCGACGACAATGACAGGTATCCAGAGGTGTTTGAAAAGGTCACTCAGTTTGCCCCAGGTCCACGGTGCGCCTTCATAATAAGCCGAGAATAGCCCGAACAGGGGAACACCAAAGATGTCAAACACAAAGACCATCAACGATAGTGCTAAGAGAAACGCCGGTATGGACATCCCGACAAAGCTGAGAAAGGTGAGAAAGTTATCTGACCATTGGTATTGATGCGTTGCGGAATAGACACCAAGCGGGATAGCAATAACATAGGTAAAGATGAGCGATCCGATAGAGATAATCAAGGTGAAGGCTATTCTATCCCATATCAGTTCGTGGACTTCTCGCTTATACTCAAACGACTCGCCGAAGTTTCCACGTACAAAGCCGTTTATCCAGATAAAGTAGCGTTTCCACAGCGGTTCGTTCAAGCCATAGCGTGCCCGCAATTCCTCAACATGTGCCAGTGAGCTGCTATCGCCGAACTCCTCCTCTAAGCGCTGAATTTCCCGATCAAGGTAATCGCCTTGTGGGAGCTGGATGATGATAAAAGAGATAATGGAAATCGCCATGAGTGTCGGAATTGCGATCAAACATCGGCGAATGATATAGGTAATTATGGCTGTATCTCCTTTTTATTTTTTAAATGATTCGCAAAGCGTTAAATAGAGCAATTAGTTCATTACCCGTTTTCTCCCATATCCGCCTGCGCCGGTGTTGCAGGCTGCTGTCTTGGATAAACCCAAACCAGTAGCCCGTAATGAAATGGAGGGCGGATTTGAGGAACGCACGTCAACGTCCAAACGTCCGTTGTTACTCCGCAAGGTATAATTAAAAATTAGACATCCAGCACTGTTCGGGATAACTGGTTGCAGGCGTGACAATTGCCCATGGACCCAAAATGCCGTCGTTTGGAACGTTGTGAAAATGGTTCCCTACGACTAAGAGCGATGGCGAACGCCCAGCAGAACCGAGGTGAAACGGTCCCTCGTCAATGTGAATCCTGACTGCGTCCCGTACATACTGATGTCGCTGTTTTTCGTCGGGTTCCTTTTTAATCTCATCGTATAAGTCAAGCAACCGCTTTAACGGTCCGGTGGGGGGTTCGCCCTTTTCACCGCCCGTTTCATACCATTTTCCTACCTTGGGGTGCCAGTACTTAGCGAGTGTTGGAAATACCCAATCAGGATAAGTAAAGAGATCCATTTCCGCCTCACCGTGCATACTGATTGTGAACTTGCCAAGCGTGCGACGCAAACTTAATTCGGCACCCGGAGGTGTATAGAGCAGCGTTTTTAAGCCGAGCTGCTCCCATCCCTCTTGAATAATCAGCCCGATGTCATTCTCCTGGCTGTTGAGATTAGAACTCGGAACGTCCATTAGCATCTCAATCCGTTTGCCATCTGGACGCAGTCGATAACCATCTCTATTACGCGCCGTAAGTCCCATTTCATCTAAGAGGCGGTTTCCTGCAGCAATATCAAAGTCTGCATCGGCTCGCTTCCATTCTTCAAAGAGGGTTTGTCCGTCCTCATCAGCGAAGTGCCATCCCTCTTGGCTGACGGTCGCCGCCTGGGGTTCCAACAAGCCGCGCCATGCGATCTCGTTACACTTCTCGCGATCGACACCGTAAGCGAGTGCCTTTCGGAATCGCTGGTCGCGAATGAGTTGTCTTAAAACAGGGTCGGGTGCGGTCCAGTTAATCAGGATAGCGGGTTGTGCGCCAGCCGTGCTTTTCCACCGCCGTATTTTATAGCCACCTTTCTCCTGCCCCTTTAGATAGAGTGCGAGATCACGGAGTTCCATCCCACGATATTGGCAATCGATCTCGCCCGCGAGGATTTTGAGGACGCGAACCTGCGGCTCAGGTACCAAACTTGTCTTGACTCTGTCAATGTAAGGGAGCTGCCTGCCGAGTTCATCAACGACATAGTAATACGGATTGCGTTCCAGCTCAACACGGAAGCCACCCTTTTCATACTTTGTCACCCGCCAGGGCCACAACGTTGGACGTCCTGGGTTCTGATGCGGGATATCTTCCTTCTCGAATTGAATGAAATCGGTATATTCGGCGTTGTGATCTGGGTGGAACTGCACCATGTAGTGTTCGGGAATGTTATACTGATTGCACCACCAAAAGCCGGTCGCTAACCAGAGCGGCACGAGCCAATTGGGACCTGCGAATTTCATTACAATCGTATAATCATCAGGTGTTTCAACTTCCATGGGTATGCCGTTTACCTGACACCAAACCGGTGGGCTGTACTTATACCGTTCATCAAGGCAGAGCTCATAATAGAAAGCGAACGAGGCAGAGGTATAGGGATACCCGTCCGACCATTTGACACCCTTGCGGAGATGTAACGTCAACATACTTCCATCTTCATTAAACTCCCATGATTCAGCGAGACCGGGTTCCAGACCAGAGGCATCAAATTTCCATCGGATGAGTGGGGCATAACCCCCTGTCATCTTCCATGTGCCCAAATCTGGATGTGTATGAAACCGGTGCCATGTGCCACCATAGGTACCGGGACGTTCATATCCATCAAAATTTGTCTTGGCGACGAGCGGGTTTTGTGGAAGCCGTTCGGCGAGAGACGGGAGTTCGCCTTCGGCGACAAGTTTTGCCCACATCGGTGCCTCTTTCGCCTCAAGCCCACGCGGAAAATCGGAGGTATCTTCCAATGGGTTTTCTGAACATCCAACGACGAAAACCAGCAAGATAATCAGTACTTTAGCCGCAGTCTGAGGGATTTTTATTAGCTTTCGCATTTCACGCGTCCTCCTCACGCTTTGCGAGAGAATCCGTGAAGGCATTCAACTCTTGAGAGACGGTTGTAAACAATTCGTCAATTGACTTGGCGTGCTCTACTGTTTTTTCATAAACCAATTCCCTACCATAGATATTCGTGACTTTGTGACGAAATTCCAAAAGTTTTTCCAATTGGAGAGAGGTATTTTCGGAAATCACGGGGGGTCGTTCCGGTCGCTGTTCCACCATTTGTGCAAGTAGGCCTTTTTGGCGTAGCTTGCAAGCCAAAAACTTGCTGTTAAAAGTATGCCATCTACTCCCAGTCGGCACGTGCATGTCCACCTCACGGGCAACCCGGAGAAAAATGTTCTCTATGCCTCTATAGATATCGGCGATATCTGTAGCAATTGTATTTTCGATGAACTCTCTAACATCAATAGAAACCACCTCAAGTTTTTCCAAACCTCTCGTGACTCTTTCAAGCGTTTCATTTATTTTCTCGAGTTCATCGTTGATGCGTTGTGTCAGTCTTTTTCGGTTTATTTCGTAAATTTCTCCGTCGTTAGCGGGGAAAACCTGTTGCTGAAGATATTTGTAGAGTGTTCGCCACACATCTGTCATACCATTGGAGGGACGCATGCTTTTTTCGATAGGAATCGCTTGATGTTTTACCCGCTCCCGGAAAATCCCTTTTGATATATCCAGATTGATAAAGTCTATTTTGAACTCCGAATCAAAGTTCATAATTTTTTTGTATGCCTTATCGTACGCATCATGCGAAAGCCCCGACACAGCGATATCGATATCCGACCCACTTGTGAACCACATCGGTTCTGTAAGTGAACCGAAGACAGCGACTTGAGTTGCGCCGAACTGTTCATAGAGTAGTGCAGCCACCTCATGCACAGTGTGCCACGCCTGATGGAGCAAACCTTCGTCCACTATCCGGCTTTTCCAGAGTTGTTCCAGTTGCTTTTGGCATGCGGAGAGTTGGTCTGCAGACATCTTTTGTTTTGACATCACTCCACTCCCTGTAACTCCAACGTATCACTATGATGACATGCCACCTGAACACCGGGTGCTACCTGACGGAGTTCAGGGGTTTCCTGTTTGCATATATCGGTTGCGTAACGGCACCGCGGGTGAAAATAGCATCCAGTAGGCGGTTGAGATGGGTCGGGGACATCCCCTTCAAGACGGATATTTTCGCGTTTGCGCTGCGCTCTTGGATCTGGAAGTGGCACCGCGGATATCAACGCTTCGGTGTAGGGGTGCCTCGGCGATTGATAGAGGGTTTCAGCATCGCTGATCTCCACAATTTTGCCGAGATACATAACTGCGACACGGTCGCTGATATGCTCAACGACACTCAGATCGTGTGCGATAAATATATAAGAGAGCTGGAACTTCTCACGGAGCTCCGCCAGCAGATTGAGAATTTGTGCTTGGACGGAAACATCCAATGCCGAGACTGGTTCATCTGCGACGATGAGTTCAGGTTGAAGTGCTAACGCCCGCGCAATACCGATGCGTTGACGTTGTCCGCCACTGAAGGCATGTGGGTATCGGCGCATATCCTGCGATCTCAAGCCCACAGATTCCAGTAGTTCAACAATTCGGTCTTGAAGTGCTGTCCCTTTTGCGGTCTGATTGACGCGCATCGGTTCTCCGACGATGTCTCCCACCGTCATTCGTGGGTTGAGCGATGCGTGTGGATCTTGGAAGATCATCTGGATACGTCTACGATAGGGACGCATCTCTCGATGGTTCAATTTCGCTAAATCTACCTCTTCCTCTCCGAAAAGGAAACTCCCACTTGTGGGTGGAATTAATCGGAGTAGACATCGTCCTGCTGTGGTTTTCCCGCAGCCACTTTCACCGACGAGACCCAGCGTTTCACCCGGTTGGACATCAAAACTGATACCATCGACCGCTTTGACATAACCGACAGTGCGTTGAAAGATGCCTTTTTGTATCGGAAAATACTTTCTGAGGTCGTTCACCTGAAGCAATTTCATTTTTTAATTTTTTAATTATACCTTGCGGTTCAACAACATGGGTTCTGTCTCTGGCGTGCCTTTCTCAAATCCGCCTGCGCCGTTGTTGCAGGCTACAGGTTTGGTTTAAGAAAAGAAGCGTCAAAATTAATCGAAAACCTGAGCGTAATGAAATGGAGCGCAGATCAGGAGCAATAAATTAAAAATCTGTGTGAAGCCAGCATCGGACATCATGTCCACGGTTTTCCGTTTTTTCATTGATTGCTATGAGTTCTGGCATCCGCTCACATTCTGGCATCCGTTCTGAACACCGGGGTTGAAACGAGCACCCCGACGGCAGTGTCAAGGGGTGTGGGACTGTTCCCGGTATGGAGGGCAAGGTTCTCTGCGGCGTTCTTCCGAGGACAGGTATAGACTTTAGCAATCCTTGCGTGTAGGGATGCAGAGGGTTGTAGAAGATGTCATCAACGGTGCCTTTTTCGACGACGCGCCCTGCGTACATGACAACGACTTCATCAGCGAGATCAGCGATAACGCCGAGGTCGTGGGTGATGAGCATAATTGCCATCCCCATTTCCGCTTGAAGTTCCTGCATGAGACCGAGGACCTGCGCTTGGATAGTCACATCGAGTGCGGTTGTGGGTTCATCTGCAATGAGCAACATAGGTGAGCAACAGAGCGCCATCGCAATCATAACACGTTGACGCATGCCACCGGAAAGTTGGTGCGGGTATTCATCAACGCGTTGTGTAGGTGCAGGTATGCCGACGCGCGCAATCATCTCGATTGCGCGTTCGCGTGCTGTCTTTTTATCAACCTGCTGGTGTAAGGCAACCGCTTCAGCAATCTGGTTTCCGATAGTATAGACTGGATTGAGGGAGGTCATCGGTTCCTGGAAGATGATGGCAATTTCGTTGCCGCGGATTTGGCGCATCAATTCACTTTTCGGCGACACCTGTGCAATGTCTAAAGGGTCATCTTCACCGTTGCGATAAAATTGGATCTCACCGGCTTCGATACGTCCCGGTGACGGCACGAGTTGAAGCAGCGATAGTCCGGTGATGCTTTTCCCACAGCCACTTTCGCCGACAACACCGACGGTTTGCCCGCGACCAATTTTAAAACTGACATCGTTCACGGCATTTACGATACCATCGTCTGTTGGAAAGACTGTTTTTAAGCCCGAAATTTCCAGGAGCGGTTTTTCGTGAGATGTTTTTTCTGGTGAAGCCATTCTCGTGAGTTACCTTAGAGGGTATGCCAAACTTTGGGCTATTATACACAAAAAACTGTTGTGTGTCAATTGTTTTCTCCAAATTTTCGATGTCAAGCGTTTAAAAAAGAAGAGCGCGGTTAGAAACCGCGCCTCCAATGGCTGAGCAATGAATTGGACTACTATGAGCCGTTAAACAGAGTTTGTAAAATCAGTTGTGTTCGCCACCACCCTCGCTGTCGTGCTCACCCTTGCTTTCACCACCGCTATCTTCACCTCCACCCACTTCAGGATGGGCAGTCCACGCGGTAAAGCCTGTGCTGGTTGCCACGAGTTCAATATCTATTATTTCACCGGGGGCGAGGTCGCCTGAGGGCGTAGGCCCGAGTTCTTTTCCATTTGATAAATGAACTTCAACTCGGACTTGCTTCAAAGTTTCGTCTGTAGTGTTTTCCACTGTCCCTTTGAAGGAATTGGTCTGCGCGTCGTAAGTTAAAATTAACCGAGCCCCGCTTCGGATCTCATTATATTGCTCATTCAGTGCGAGCCTAATGTTAGATTCTTCGCCTTCGCCGCTAGTGATTAGTTTGTCTGTTGTTGAACAACCGCTAACAATGAAAACCACCAAGGTGATAACAATTGCGGCGAGAAGAGTGTGAATGCGATTCAAGAATATACTCCTTTTTTCGTGAATATTTTTTCATTGGGTTTTAGTTCAATCAAAAGTTTAACTATATAGGGTGAATTGTTAAATTGAAATTTTTGATTGCGCTTAAGTACAATCAAAGGCTATAACTCCGTTTTAATGTGATTCCAGAACACAGTCAACTTCTCACTCGCAACGTTTTGAGAATAACTCACAACGCTGGCTTCACCAGTCTGTTCGTCAGCACCTGTCGTATCGGTGCGCCACATCTTCGATGAATCCTGCGTTGTACTGAAGAAGTAATCAGGCGTATGCTGGACAGCGATTACAGCCTGCTGCGGTGTGCTCGGGTTCTCTACTTTCGTTTCAGTGTCTTTAACCATTGCCCATGGAGAGGGTGAGATCCTGACGTGCCGAAGCCGTGTCCTCTCCATTGCGGTCAAACCGAACTCCGGTTCCTGTGGATTCGTAAAGAATGCAAGTTTCATGATAAAACCGGAAGCGACAAGGAAGAAGAGTAAGACGATGGCGTTGACTAACCTCGGAGAGAAATCCAATTTTAATCGGTCAAGACACCATGCTAAGGGACTCGCGAAGAATGCAAGCTGCTGTTGTCGATGGAGTTGCCGGACGCGCCGTTGAATGTTCCCGGCTAATTCCGGCGGTGGAATTGGGGCATCTGTATTTTCCAGTACATCTGCGGTGTGCCACAATGCTTCGTACTCCCTTTGGCATTCTGGACAGGTCCGCAGATGCTCCAAAAGGGTGCGTCGCGAAATTCCTTCAGAAATCGGTTCAGTCGTCCGGGCATCCGCATTCACGACGAGGTGTGGCAAATTGTTAAGAGTCTGTTCGCAATTCAAATTCATCAAGACCCTCCTTCCAAAAGATAATATTTGCTCAGCTTCCGCTTGAGATTTTTCAGTGCCTGATTCAACCGTGAAGCCACGGTGCCTTCCGAACACTTCAAGATCTCAGCGATCTCCCGGTACTTGAGGTGCTGCATATAGTATAGTGTGACGACTTCGCGCTGCTTCTGTGGTAACCGATCAATGGCACCTTGAACCATTTCACTCCGCTCGGTACTCACCACCGCCCGTTCGGGTGAGTCCGTTTCAGAAACCGTGCCATCCACTTCCGCTTCTCTGCTGTAAGCGGTAAGCTTGCGTTCATGCGATTGCGATTTACGGATATACTGCTGGCACGTATTGATGCCGATACTATATAGCCATGTCCCGAACTGCGACTGAAATCGAAACGCCTTAATTGACTTGTATGCCTCTAAAAACGTTTCTTGCGTCGCGTCGGCGGCATCTTCAGGATTGCCGAGCATTCGGTACGCAAGCCCATAAATCTTTGAATGATGTCGATTGACGAGTTCGTTGAACGCCTCGGCATCGCCCTCCACTGTTTGGTGTACGTACACATCATCAGGAATCATATTTTTAATTTACCTTGCGGTTCGGTGAGAGTGGGTTTCGCACTTGACATTCCTCGGCGTAGAGCCAGCCCTCTTAGCGCAAGCCTCTATAGGCTTGCGGGACAATGTTACGGGCTTACGTTCTCGCGACTAAAAATACAAAGACTTCTCACAGACAACCTCCGCATCGTAGACGCGCGTATTCTAATCTGGGCCACCGCCACAAACACCCGACTACTATTCCTTAAAAAGTGGCAAACGCGTTTATCAATTCGGATGTTGCCTGGTTTGTGGCATCGGAATCAATTTTCTTCATTTTTTCTTCTCAAGAGCCAAAAAAAGAGAAACTATGTACTAACCCAAGTTGCCACCTATTTATTCTCACTGCGAAGCAATAGCACCCCTACGGGGTGGGGAAAGTGCCTGAAGAACCCTATTGAAATGTTCAAAATTTGTTAGTGGCAACTTAGGTTATGTACTAATTTTTTACGACTGATTCGTTAAGTCTCGAACCCTTATACGGCTTCACACGCCTCACAGACTAAGGCGAAACGTTTGGTGCCGTTCGTTTCAAACTCGGTCTCGTAATCATAACTGACTGGCACGTTCGACGCGCCACACCAATCGCATCGTCCAGAAAAGGTGTGTGCTTTCTGTCCCAACAGCACTTCCTTCTGATCCTCAACGTTTCGGGTAGCGGCAATGAGGTCAAGTGCATTTTGGCGAAGCTTCTGATCGGTTTCCTCTTTGGCGATTCTTTCAAGGAGCGGTTGCAGTCTTGGATCGTTCGGATTTCCGCCATCATCCAGTGTATGCCACGCGGCTTTGCGGACGCGCACGTCGGGATCAACTAAGCCTTTGTACAGTGCCACCCAAACTTTGTCAATGCTTTTCCGAACGTGACAGGGACAGAGATTGTCCATTGCCTCGATGCGATCATCCGGGTTGGAAGAATACGCGAGAGAGAGGTAGTATTCGACCTCGTTACCGCGCAACCGGTCTTCACCCCGACGATGTGCTTTCTTTTGATATTTGTTCATGCCTTTTAATTTCTTTTGATTTGCCATCTGCTTCCTCCGATTTCAAAAAATTATAGCAGGAGACCTCCAATTTTTCCAGTTAATCGGCAAATGTGGAAGGATATCGAGATTTACTTCCGCGAACATTTACGATCACACAATATTTATGCTATACGTTATTACTCATAGGCTTATTCATCTTCCATGTCTTTAAGAATTCGCTCGATGATAGGTTGCAGCGAAGGAATATCGACTTTAAGGGTATCCCAAACTACGGCATAGTCAACTGCAAAGTATGCATGGATGATTCGGTCTCGCATTCCTGCCATCTGCCTCCAAGGGACCTGTGGGTACTTTTGCCGAATCTCTTCTGGGACGTTCTTAGCTGCTTCCCCAATAATCTCAAGTTTCCGGACGACAGCAGAAGCGGTTTTATCGTCAGCGATGAACGCGTCAAAACCCATTCCTTCAACGAATGCTTGGACAGCACCCATTGCTTCAAAAATGTCTTTGACATAAAGTCGGTAGTTTCTCATAGATATATGGCTTCACTAAACACGGCGGCACGAAGTTCTTCTCGGAGTGAGCGTCGCGTCACGACATCCACCTTACACCCGAGCCTGTCCTCCAAAAAATGTTGAAGCCCCACAAGATCCAACAGAGTAGCACCAGCATCTACATCAACCAAAAGGTCCAAATCGCTATCTGCATGGAAATCTCCGCGGGCGTAGGAACCGAAGATGGCTTTAATTTCGGCTTTGTACTGCTGTCGGATTTCGTCCTTCTCCTCTGCGACTATTTTCTTTAATTCTTCAATCATGACGTAACTCCTTCAAGAAACGGAGAACCCACGACGTGAACCTGCTACTTTGCCCCTTGTACAAGTGCTTCGACTTCATCAATCTCTTTCGGGACACCATCCGTCAGCACTTCACAACCGGTTTCAGTGATGAGGATATCGTCCTCTATGCGGACACCGATGCCGAGGGACGCCGGTGGGACATCTTTCGTGTCATCAGCGACGTAGAGTCCAGGTTCAATTGTCATCACCATTCCGGGTTGGAAGGTTTTGAAATCACCGTTAGGTTCGTGGACGCAATTGACATCGTGGACATCCAAACCGAGCATGTGTCCGATTCGGTACATGTAAAACTGCCGATATGCCTCTTTCTTTATCAATTTCTTTGTTTTCCCCTTGAGAAGACCGAGACTGAGCATGCCTTCTGTCAATAACTCAATCGATTTTTGGTGTGGTTCGTTAATAGAAACCCCAGGACGGATAGAATCAATAATAGCATAGTGCGCTTCAAGAACAATCTGATAGATTTCTCTTTGCGCTTGAGTGAAGGTGCCGTTTGCAGGGAAGGTACGGGTCACATCACCCGAGTACCGACCATATTCTGCGCCTGCGTCAATGAGGACAAGCGTTTCGTCTTCAATCCGGCAGTCATTTGTTGTATAGTGGAGCGTCGTCGCGTTTCCGCCACTCGCAACGATAGTAGGAAAGGCTATACCGTTCGCACCGTTCATACGGAAGGTGGATTCAACGAGAGCCTCCAGTTCGTATTCATACAGCCCCGGGCGAACCGCCTTCATCGCGGCGACGTGACCGGCTACGGTAATCTCCGTCGCCAGTCGGGTGCGCTGCAGTTCGGTCTCATTTTTGATTAACCGCAGTTCGCTGAGAATAGGGCTCGGATCAACAAGCGTATCAAATCCCTTCCCAGAGCGAATTCGTGACCTGACGGACTGCGAGAAGCGCGCGAGGATTTCGGCATCAACATCCTGATTGGAACCGAGGGTATAGTAAAGTCGTTCGGCACCTTGTAGGTATTTCCCGATTTTCTCACTGAATTTCTCTATCGGATAGGCTTTATCTGCCCCGTAGCGTTTACGAGCGTCCTTAACTCCGACGCGTTTACCGTTCCAGATTTCTGCCTGTTTATCTTTCGGACGAACGAACAGGATATACTGATGTTTCGGATGATCGGGCGCGATGACACAGATCGACTCCGGTTCTCCAAACCCCGTAAGGTAATAAAAATTCGGATCCGGACGATAATTATATTCCGTGTCGTGATTCCAGATTGCGGGGGGTGTACTGGCGAAGATAGCGACCCCGCCACGCCCCATTTTTTCTATAAAGGCTTCGCGATTCTGCTTATGCAAGCCGTTCCCTCCTCATATTTTAATTTTACCTTGCGGACTTTTAATTTTACCTTGCGGAGTAATGAAGGACGTTTGAACTGTTATGTGCGTTCTATCTATCCGTCCTCCATTTCATTACGGACTACGGGTTTTGACTGCACAACCTAACAGGTTATGCTACAAAAGAAATGAAGGACGTTTAAACTGTTGTGTGCGTTCTATCTATCCGTCCTCCATTTCATTACGGACTACAAGTTTTGACTGCACAACCTAACAGGTTATGCCACAAAAGAGCAGTGTGCGTAAGTCCTACTTTAGAGATATTCGATCGGTGTGCCGATTTTGCCGACGATACCACCGCTCGCGACCATTGGATAGATGGGCTTTGCCCAGAAAATACCATCGACTGGCGCACGGATGGATTCCCGCACGTTGCCAAACACATCGCAGATGTCAGCTACCGGTTGATGCATCGCAAGTTGTTCATATAATTCCGCTTTGTAATAGACAAACCCGCCTTCATTGCTGAGGACCGGTACAAATTGTTTGACAACAATTTGCCGTTCAGGAATCTCTGGTGTTCCGGCAATGAATTTATAATATTGTAGTACATTGAGCACGCCGCGTACACCCTTTTCGATGCTTTCGGCATCCCACCCATGGGTGCCGCCTAATTCGGGGTCGATCGTTGGAATGCCGACCTCTGGTGCCGCTTGTGCGAGTTGTCCTTCTGGTCCCTTTTGACTGAGAATATGCCCTATGCCGAAGACGCGCGCCAACTCAAGGCAATCATCATGAAGCGCGTGTTTCTCGTCAACGCGCACGCGAACCTCGTCGATCATCGGATGTACGCCACCCTGGTGCAGATCAAGGCAGTAATCGGCTTGCTGGATAGCACGCTGAAAGAGATGATATGCTATCCGTTCGCTTGAAGTGCCGTCACGTCTTCCCGGAAAACAACGGTTCATTTTGCGGTTGTCCACGGGGTTCAGTGCCTGTTTCGTGTGAAACGCGTGGAAGTTGACGAGCGGTACGGCGATAATCTTCCCATACAACTGCTCTGATGCGATCGTACAGAGCACTTTGTGAATAACGGCGATTCCGTTGAGTTCATCTCCGTCGCTAATCGCTTGGATGTAGAGTGTTTTGCCGGGGGACTTCCCGTTGATTAGCACAACAGGCAATCGGACAGCCGTTCCGTCAGGCATGCTACCGACCTTTATATGTCCTTCTATTCGGGTTCCGGGTTCGGCGACTAATTGCCCAACTACCAGTTGACCATGGCGAATCTTATTCCTCATAAGGGCTATTTTACCAGAATCCGCGAAATAAGTCAAATCCTTAGCGGTCAGCAGTCGGCAGTCAGCAGTCAGCGGTCGGGATTCGGAGATCCCTCCTACCGAAGACCGGATTATCCCTTGATTTCAAGGGGATTTTCTGGTAAACTTATAGACATCATGAACACAGAAAATCAAAAAAAAATGGCCGCAGAAAAGGCGACAGAAAGCATCCGATCGGACATGGTTGTTGGATTAGGGACAGGTTCTACAGTTTACTACGCGCTCTTGAAACTTGGTGCGATGGTGCGGGAAGGGCTCGATATTGTTGGTATCCCTACCTCCGCAGGCACCGAGAAAATCGCCATAGCAGAAAAGATACCCCTCGCGACACTCGCTACGCACCCTACCCTTGATTTGACGATTGACGGTGCCGATGAGGTTGACAAAGACCTTAACCTCATCAAAGGTGGCGGCGCAGCACTCGTCAGAGAAAAGATTATCGCCAACGCATCTAAAGAGATACTGATTGTTGTTGACGAAAGCAAGGTATCACGTGTTCTTGGCACGACGTTTCCGCTCCCAGTGGAAATTGTGCGGTTCGGATGGGAGGCAACCCAAACCGAAGTCAATCGGATTTGTGGAAAATCGACGTTACGCCTCGCATCCACTCAGGATGGAAATCAACATCCACTGATAACTGATAATGGCAACTATATCCTTGATTGCTACTTTGACGGCATTCCCGTCCCGAAAGAGATTGAGTTGCGATTGAACAATATTCCCGGTGTCGTGGAGAACGGAATTTTTGTCAATCGCGCCGACAAGATTATTATCGGTACATCTTCTGGCATTCGGTACATAGGGTGACATCTATGGGAAAACATCTGCTTTTATTTTTGCTGCTCGTTTTTGCATCCCCAACGGCATGGGGCTCTGCTAAAGGTCAAATATTTACAGGGAGTGGATTGGTGAATATTCCAACCGGTGCCGTGCTGGAACACGGTGTATTCGCGATAGGCACTTATGTTGCCGCCCGAACAGATGAGACGCAAATCTCGTATGATGTCATCGTAGGCCATCTCGTGGCTACAAGCTGTTTCTACCTTAACTTTGGATTATTCGACAGGGTTGAAGTAGGGTTGGGGCACGTGTGGGACGAGTATGGGTGGAACAAGTATGGGCGTAAACTTTCCACTGAGCAGGCTGCGAGTTTGAAGGTGCAACTCTTAAAAGAGCAAGAAGTTGGTGCAATTCCAAGTATTGCAATTGGTGTTGAATATCTCGGTGATGGGATTCTCACCACGGACTCGGTAGGCAGCCAGAGTCCGTCGCCGTTTCTGGCAGTCAGTAAAACGTTCAATCTGCCGCGGATCCACCAATTCTCCGGTCATATCGGTGTTGGTGCACAACGGTTTGGGTTTGAAGAACACCCGTTAGGTCTCTTCGTTGGTTTGAGCAAGGAATTCCAACCCGCTTTTGCGCGAGGCGACATCACAATGAGTTTGGAATTTGATGGAGCCGATGTAAACGCCGGCATGCGATATACCACCTCAAGCGGACTGCAGATTGCACTGGGAGTTGAGACGCTAAACAATCCCGACGACCTACGGTATCTTGCTGCAGTCTCGTGGACGAATGCGCAGTTGCTGGAACAGATTGATGAGACCCAACGACTGATCCAGCAGGCGACAGCACTTATGGTTGGGGCAAAACGCGCCGCGACAAAGAAAAAAGAGAGAGATAAGACTACTGAGACACCTTCGTCTCAATAGATTCCATTACCTTTTGGAGTGATGTCAGGAGTTCGGATAAGAAATCTTGGGGTGGCACGAGTATAATTTCGATTCTCCGATTTTTGGCTTTCGCTTCGGCTGTGTCGGCAGTATCTATCGGTCGGTAGAAAGCGTATCCTGTCGCCGCCAAGCGTTGGGCATTGACTTTAGCATGCACCTGTAAGTATTTCACAGCGGCTATTGCGCGTTCAGTTGAGAGGTTCCAGTTTCGGAGTTCGGAACCGCCAATAGGGGCGTTATCGGTATGTCCCTCGACCTGCACTGCATAATTTGCATAATTCGTATTTAGTAGCACCTCCTCAGCAATCGCATCAAGAAGCGTCTTCCCCTCCGGACTCAGGGTGGCTTTTCCAGTTTCAAACAGAATTTTTCCCTTGACATCAAGTGTCAACCGTCCTGCTTCATCCAACACAGCACCAACTGTATCTTTAAACCTCTCTTGGATAGCCGCAATTGAACGTTGCGATTGCACCCGAATCCGCTGCAATTCGGACTCAATCTCGGTCAGTTTTGCGCGGAGACTCTCTTTTTCGCGTTCAAGCGCGCTTTTGTCCTGTTGAAGTGTGTTCCGTTCAGCCGCGATTTTTCGAGCGGCTTCGCTGGCATCCTGCAATATTTCCTGCGTTTGGCTGAGTTCTGAACGCGTTGCCTCCAGCGTGTTTTGGGTTTCGGTTAACTTTTTCTCCAACTCCGCTTTTGCGGTTTCAGTTCTCTGCAAGGTGATATTGGTAGCAGCCAGTTCCGCCTGCGTTTGCTTGAGTTTGCCTGAAGTTGAATAAAGTATTACTGCCAGAACGATGGCAGCGATAGCAGCAATACAGATAGACACGATTGCAAGGATTCCTTGTTTAGACATTTAATTCCCCCTATAGGCTCAGGATAGCTTCAAAGTTGTCGTCTTTTGATGTTTTGTTTTTCTTCTCTATACCACACGTTGTGCAGCGGTGGGTCAGGATATAACCGCCGTGTTTTATAGTGAAGCCTATCGGTTGCATCAAGCCGCGACAGGATGCAGATCGGTCCCCGGGGTTCACGTCAACATGTCGGCTCCAGAGGCATTCTGGACAGTGATTGGTGTAGCCGTTACCTTTGACAGAGGCACCACAATGCGCGCAGATGAAATTTTCAATGTGACGTTGGAATTTTTTATTCACCGGTTAGTTCCTGCATATTTGCTTTCACTGAGCCGATCCAGAGTCCGTTTTAGACTTGGCGATATAGTGGCAGCACGTTCTAAATCCCAATAGTCTCGAACAAATTCGCTCAAACGGGTGTTATAGCCATAACCTACGGGGACGGAATACGATGGATGGGTATTGATAAAAAGTTCGCGAATCCCGCCCGATCTGCCATAAGCCATGATTCAACCTCCATAACTGCCACGCGAAAGAAAAATCTTGGATTGAGAGGACCCTTAACCCATGAACGAATAAGCTCCGGAGGACAATTTTCAGGCGAATCTAAATCAGTCAATAGAAAAATATCCATCCCATTGGCAGATTTGTTGAGTTCAGGTGCTTTTTCTCGAAGGTAAAGATTACCACCTTCTCTAAGTATGACCGTGATTTTAACATCAAAACTATTTAGAATTTTAGTCGAAATTGCCTCGCCGAGTTCATCCTCAACTGCCAGGATTACACTGTTTAATATCATTCTAATAAGCTCAACTGTTCAGCATTTTCTGGTCGAGTTCGTGAAATCACAACTTCACCGATTGTAAACCCATTCTCAAGGAGCGTAGCGACATCATCAAAATCAGAGGAAGGCATAACTGCTGTTCCTTCTTTGGCAGGCATGAGTAAAAGGACTTCCCTGCCATCAATACCCGGCTCTTTAAGAAGCGCATCACTGTGTGTGCTAACTAATACTTGACATCTTCTACCTTTTTGCATTCTGGAAATCAGCGGAGCGAGTTGTGATACAATTCCGGCGTTTAATGAGAGCTCGGGCTCTTCCAATAGAAGAACCGAATCGCTTTCGAGGAGAGACCACAGAAGCCCAAGTAGCCGGAGTGTCCCGTCAGAAAATTGGTCTTCCTGTTGCCAAATCCCTCGCGACCGCCAATGCGAATAGAGTGCCCGTAAGTGGGGTCGTCCTGTGTTCTCATCGCGTATAAATTCCAATTGCTCAAACTGTGGAACCGCAATTTTGAGTGCCGATTCTATTTTTTTCAGACGAGAACGACGGGTTCTTTCGGTAACACTGGCAACCCTTTCAAGAAATCCCTGTCCAAACGGATCTTCTTCAACTATTCTACCCTGAATCGAATCTGCGAAGCGAAGAAGTTGTGGCACCAGATGAAGATAAGTCACGTTTTGGAGAAATTGCGCAATTTCGCGAAACTTTGCATTCACGTTAATCTGTTCAAGAAAAGTCTGGGTAAGACGATCCATATCTGCCTTGTCGTCTTTATCCGGTCTATTCAGAAGCAATCTATTCTCTTTCCATACCTTTTCATGTGTGAGATAGGCTCGGCGATGCCCGCGAGGTTCCTGACTGAATCCCAAAGCATATCGCCATGTTGCAGGTGCATCTGGCGTATCAGCGATGTGGATCTCAATTCTAACTTCAGGATTGCGTCGGGCGGCCAAACATCTGATTTTGGAGACACCACCTCGATCCTTAACCGCTTTTTGGAATCCTCCACCGTCCACTTTAACAATATCGCGAAGAAAACGCAAGATGTCCAGCAGATTGGATTTGCCTGAAGCATTTGGACCTACAATAAACTGCCTCTCCCTAAGCGGAACATCAATCTCTTGAAAATTCCGCCAGTTTTTTGCAATAAGTCGATTGATAACCATAACAGTAAGGTTCCCTCCAAAATAGATATTTCCACGAATGCAATATGGCTTTGCAGCAATATAGGCAGGACTTACGCAAATTGAACAAAGAGAGGGTATATTTTGTGAAAATGCCTCGCAGTGAGAGTATTTCCTTGTATTTAAGTATTTAACCCCCTAAATCCCCCTTATCAGGGGGACTTTAAGAGGGAATGCGTAAGTCCTAATAGGATCGCAAGCTACGCCTTAAGAATAACATGTCCAAGGCAGAAATGCCAACCGAAAGCACACAATAGACATCTGATTTTGGAAGAGAGATGGCGTAATCAAGAGATCGCGCTTAACCTTTAAGGATCTATGAAGGGTTTAACATCCCATAGCAGGATGGTGCCGTCAAAACCACCGCTCGCCAGAAGCGTCCCGTCCGGTGAAAACGCGAGGGACTGTACGTCTGTTGTATGTCCCCAAAAGGTATGGATATTCTCACCGGTGGCGATATCCCATAAACGGATTGCCATTTTCTCCATTCCTTCCTGCCACCAAGTGCCAGATGCGAGATACTTGCCACACGGCGAAAAAACGAGTGCATACGTCCGGTGGTTGTCCTCAGGTTGGGGTATTGTGCGTAGTGTTGTCAGTCGCTCAGCGCACCACAAGCGGATTTCGTCGTCCATTCCGCCGGCAATTATCTTGCCACACGGTGAGAATGCTATATCCATCGTTACGCGAGGCTCATCCAGAGGCAGTGTGGCAATTTGCTCAGCTGCTTCAACCTCCCACAAGCGAGTGGTGTTGTCGCGCCCTCCGCTCACCAGCTGCTTTCCATCTGGTGAAAACGCCAACGATTCAACATAATCCGTATGTCCCGCGAACAGTATAGGCTTCTCCGGGTTCTGGAAGTTCCATACATAAACCGTGCCTTCTCTACTCCCTGCTGCAATCCGATCACCAGTGGGAGCGAACACCTCGTGACGCACCCACTCTGAGGGACCTTTAGGAGCCGTGAACTCAGCAACAGGTTCGTCGGGGTTGCTGACATCCCAGACCTTAGTGGCGTTGTAGAGATTGGAAGCCAGTACCTTTCCACAAGGCAAAACAGTATAAGTATGAATATATTTATCCGTCAATAACGTATCCCGTATGCGCTTCCGTGCAACATCCCATAACTGGATACCTGAATACTCGCGGGTACTTACGAGTGTTTGGTCATCCAACCAAGCCACCTGGGGATAGGGCCACGGGAAATGAGGTTCACAAAGTGTTGGGAATGTTTGTGTTTTGCCATCCGTCCGTTTGCTGGACAGCATGTAGGCAATAGCCAACTGCGGACACATGAAAAACCATTTCGCGCCGACGCTCCCGACCAAAAACTCAACTGCTTGTAGTTTTTCACGGGGTTCTACACGCCAGATTTCAATAGTTCGGATCGCATCAGTACCGCCAAACACAGCAGTTAGCAGTGTGCCTTCCGGTGAGTAGAATGGAAGTCCCCAATCCGTTCCAGAACTGATATAAGCTTTCTTTTCGACTCCTTTTGTGATGTCCCATACGCGCAGACTTTTATCCCCACTACTCGCCACTACGAATATCCAGCATCTTGATGATGCCACCTGAAGTATGGATGATAATCCATTTGCCATCATGGGAAAAATCGATGGAATTAACCAATCCTCTTTTCGTTTCCCACAACGAAATCGGGGACATTGAAGAAACATCATACCACCAAAGTCCCACTCCTGATGCAACGGCGAAATATGTACCATCCGGCGATAGTTTTACATCACCGACATCCCCTTTTCCGAATCGGGCGATTGCGCTTTCTGGTAACGCCCATGTTGTTCCTATGGTGTCCTCTGGTACTACATTGAACGAAGCAGGTTTTCGGTCTCGCATTGTATTCGCTCCAATACTATCTATAGTTCTGCGCGAGTCATGAAGGTTGCGTAGATAGCGGAGGTCCTGACCAGATCGGGAATATGCGCGCGCTCATTGATGGCGTGCCCTCCCTCGCCGCTCGGTCCGTAACCGATTCCCGGCAAGCCCGTATTGACAAAATAGTGCAAGTCTGTAAACCCGGTAGTGCCCTTAAATTTCGGTTGATTGAAACGGACAATGCGCACTGCATCAGCGAACGCCTGTGCGATCGGCGATGCGGTATCCGTCAAACAGGGTTCGATTCGCAAGATAGCCCGTGCTTCTGCAACCAAATCGGGATAGTATTGGCACGCCCCGGAAATCGCCTCACGCAATTCAAGTTCGGCAAATTCGAGTTCCTCGTTCGGCGTAACCCGCCGATCAATTGAGAACGTAACACGTGCTGGAACGGTGTTGACTTTATCGCCATCGGTTCCGCGGAACGTTCCACCGATGTTCACTGTTGGATAACGATCACTGCCATCAGCGAGTTTAAATGCGCGCTCTGGCAATTTCAAATTTCTTTTGATCCGTTGAAGTGCCGTCACAAGCTCGGCAGCCTTCTCAAAGGCGTTTATCCCCTTATCTGGCTGTGCCCCGTGTGCGGCTTTGCCCTGGACCTCAACCTCTAACCAGAGTACACCGTTATGCCCGTTGCCGATGTTCATCTCGGAACCACCTTCGCAATTGACGACGTAGTCCGCATGAACTAACCCTTCCTCGACAATATACCCCGCGCCTAACTCTCCGCCGGTCTCTTCATCACAGGTGAAAGAACATTCGATGTTGAACTGCGGTTTGACCCCGGTCTCTTGGATAACCTGAATTGCGAACAGGAGTGCGGCGATGGCATCTTTCATATCGTCGGACCCACGCCCGTAAAGCCACTCGCCATCAATCTCGCCACTGAATGGATCATTGAAACGCCAGTCCCCAGCAACCGGGACAACATCGTAGTGTGCATTGAAATGTACCGTCTTCTCTGCCCCGACATCCCAACGGGCGACGAGGTTCAACCGCGGATGGCTGTCGGCATTCGGGATAACCTGTTCAGCACGCGCCGTGGGGACCTCGGCAATCTGTGTCTGCATTCCCAATGCCTGACACTTCGCGTCCAGTAGCCCAACAATTTCGGCATAATTTTCGCCGGGTGGGTTGACAGTAGGAATCCTGACGAGTTCCTGTAGCAACGCACAAAGCGCGGCTTGATTGTCCTTAATATAGGTTTGAACGGACATTTTAGGTCTCCTCAGTCGTTGTTATTTGACAACCGCCTGATCGCCCGGTGACAAGTGTTCCACGGTTTCGCCTGTCTCTGTAAAGGTGCGGGTCACGCTGACAGAAGCATAGGTCCATAGGATTTTCATGGGTGCGTCGCTTTCATTCCAGAACCGATGCGGGATGCCAGCGGGAACGAATGTCGTGTCTAAGGCTTTCATGGCGAAGACCTCACCATCAACCTCACAGGAGGCTTCGCCTTCAAGAATCGTAACGGATTCATCGCAGTTGTGGTAGTGGCGTGCGATTGCTGCGCCGGGGTCAAACATTGTCACGCCGTTGGTGAGTGACGTGGAATCAATCCATTTACCGGCTAACGGGACGGTTTTCACACCGGTTCCCCGATCAATAGGGTTTTGCTTCTCAAAGTCGATGATATGTGCTTTTGTGCTCATTTCGGATCCGCCCTCTTTCTTAAGATTTACATCAGTTTAGCATGATAGGACAAAAATTTCAAGAAATAAAGGGACGATTCGTTTTCAGTTATCGGTAGTTAATTGGTAGGCGAGGTTTTATGAAAGTAAAGCGTTTAAGTGGGGTGTGGAAGGTATCAATTGTTTGAATGCACCTCGCATTTGGGCGAGTACGCCGCAAATCGCGGATTATCACGGATTATCACGGATGACGCGGATTGGAAGAGATTTTCGGATTGCTCGGCGTGGCTTGAAACTGTTGCTTCAGTCAAATTTGGGGGAAACCGCTGCGAATCCAGCGATTGCTTGCTGCATCTCCGCTTCGGTGTGCGTTGCCATGACGGTAAGCCTTAATCGACTCGTTCCGGTTGGCACAGCCGGAGGACGGATCGCTGGCGCGAATACACCTTCAGCAAGCAGTGCTTCTGCCACGCTTGTCGCCCGTTGCGGATTCCCCAACACGACTGGTAGGATTTGTGTTTCACTCGGTAGTAGGGTATAGCCTAAATCAATCAACGCTGTTTTGAGGCGTTTCGCATGCGAGAACAAGCGTTGCCGTAATTCGGGTGCAGATCGCATGAGGTCAAGTGCCGCATTTGCAGCAGCCAACGTCGCCGGTGGAAGTCCTGTCGTGAAGATGAAGCCACGCGCACGGTTGACGAGCAACTCAATCAGGGCATGACTCCCCACGATATATCCACCGAGTGCCCCAACTGCCTTGCTGAGTGTGCCCATCTGGACAATGCCTCTTCCTTCCAATCCGAAATGCGCGACGGTACCGCTCCCGTCCTTCCCTAACACGCCAAACCCGTGTGCGTCATCTACCAACACCATCGCATCGTATTGCGCGGCGCCCTTACAAATATCTGGTAAAGGCGCAATATCGCCATCCATGCTGAAAACGCCATCTGTTACAATGAGTCGCCGCCGGAACGCGGCGGATTCTGCCAATAAGGCACTAAGATGTTCTACGTCACAGTGTCGATAAACCTGTTTGGTGGCACGACTGAGACGGCATCCGTCTATGATACTGGCATGGTTAAGCGCATCGCTTAAGATGACATCACCCTCACCTGCAAGCACAGGAATCACACTCGTATTGGCGGCATAGCCGGAGCTGAAGACAAGCGCGGCTTCAGTCTCTTTTGCCTCCGCAAGATTGGTTTCCAAAGCCGTGTAGAGTTCATTATTCCCTGAAATGAGACGGGAACCGCTTGCGCCTGTGCCAAAAGATCGCGTCGCCTCAACAGCGGCGGCGATAACCTTGGGATGTGTGCTTAACCCCAAATAGTTGTTTGAACCGAGCAGCACGACATCCCTGCCATCAAGATTAATTGTCCCTGTTGGGGCACTCCTGACGGTACGAAGATGGCGGAGCAAGCCAGCTTGCTCCAGTGTTGCGCATTCTGTGTCCAACCAGTCGTAATTATGCATCATCAAAGAAGATTAAAAAGTAAGCGGGTAATTTCATAGCATATCTTTACCCTGTTACGGCACGCGGAGCGTGCCTACTACTTTTAACATCCCTCAAATACTTCAACCTCGTCAGTGGTAGACCTACCCGGTCAAGGCACCCAAACCTAAAGGATTGGGCTTGTGCTTCATAGACCGCAGCGTTTCTGAAGAAACGTCTTACGCAGTCTCCACAGGGGGACCCAAGCAGCCCCGTAAGATATTGATAGCCGCGTTGATGTCTCGATCGTGGTGAGACCCACATTCAGGACATGTCCAGTGTCTATCATTTAGCGTTAGGTTTTCGTTGTGAAAACCACAATGACTACACGGTTTTGATGTAGCCGTCCACTGTCCGACTTGAAAGAACTCACGATTATGTTTCAAACACTTGAACTTCAATATCTCAACGAACTGGTAAAAAGCGAGATCGGAGACCTTTCGTCCCCACAACCGCTTCATGCCTTCAAGGTTGAGCGTCTCGGTGACGATACGGTCAAACCGTCTACACAGGTCAGTCGCAAGTTTCCAGTGCCAATCTTTGCGTTGGTTGGCGACTTTACGGTAAAGCCGTGCGATTTCACGGACAGCACGCCACCAGTTGTTAGAGCCTTTGACTTTGCGAGAAAGGCTTTTGTTGAGTCTGCGAAGTTCGCTCAAAGACTGTTTCAGAGGTTGCGGGTGTTGGATTTTCTCACCGGTATTCAACGTCAGATAGGTGTCCATGCCGAAGTCTGCACCTACACTCTTACCTGTAGCGGGCAGGACTTCTTTGGATGCGTTATCTGTAACGACATACAGCCAATAGGTTCCGACACTATCTCGACCGATTTGGATATACCGGACGTTCCCGTTCCAATCGCGATGGTGGTGATACAGGATGTTCCGATGCTTGAAAACAAACTTCTGCTTAGACTCGTCCCATTCTTTGAGGGAGAGGCGAACCGTCCCTTTTGCGACTTTCGAGACTTTTCCTGCGGGTGCCTCTTCAAAAATCTTGTAGCCTGTTTGAAACTTCGCAGAACGGTATTTCTCGCGTTTCTTGAACTTTGGAGGACCGACGCGACGACCGCGCTTACCGTTTTCAAGCCAATCGAAGAATCTTTCGTAGGCGATATGGATACGGATAATCACTTGGTCAAGTGTGTCGCGAGGGATCCACACCCAGTACTTATGGGTGCGTTGAAGCAACTTCGTCAAGTGCGCTTGCAGACGATACCGTCCCGCATACTTGCCAAACATGCGATAGTACCGCTTCTCCAAACGCAGAAAGTGGTTATGCACATCGCAAAGGTCATCAAGCAAGTTGCCCAAGCGTTTGATTTGAGGATGTTCTCGTATTTGATATTTCTCCGTTCTCATTGTGTTACCAGTTACCAGTCTTTAACCCCTACACAGTGGGTAGGCAGACACGTAGCCTTGCGACTACGCTGTGTATGTCTGCCAACTGGTCTGATAATTATACCACAATTTGGACTGAAAGTCAAGGGTTTTTTTGACGCTTTGCTCCTTTCCAAGAGGGCGGTTTTTCCTCCCAAACCTAAAGGATTGGGTTTCCAAACCGTTTAACTGATGAACTGTCTCAGGAAGATATGGCTTTGGCTTAAAGCACGCTGTCGTTCCTCTAACGTTTCCTCATAAGCCCGATCTTCTACTTCAACGCAGACTGCCCCTTCATACCCTGTATCACTTAAAACGGAGAAGAAGTTGCCCCAATTGACATCCCCTAATCCCGGCAGTTTCGGCGTATGATACGACAGAGGCGTTGCGAGGATGCCTACCTCGTCAAGCTTCACTTTGTCCAACCGAGCATCCTTCGCATGCACGTGGAAGATTCGATCGGCGAAATTGGCGAGCGGTTTTAGGTAATCCATCTGGAGCCATATAAAATGGGATGGATCGAAGTTAAGCCCGAAGTTGGGGGAAGGAATCTCCTCAAACATCCGTTCCCAAACTGCGGGACAATAGGCGAGATTCTGCCCAGCGGGCCATTCGTCTTCTGTGAAAAACATGGGGCAATTCTCAATTCCTATGCGGATACCGTGGTCGGCAGCGAATTGGATTAAAGGCTCCCATACCTGCTTAAAGCGGTGCCAATTCTCATCTATCGTGCGTGTCTGATCTCTGCCAATGAAGGTGTTTACGATGTCTACCGACAGACGTTCCGCCGCCAGAATCAGTTTTTTGAGGTGTTCGCTATAGATAGCGGCTTCTGCTTCGTCAGATGTTAGTGGATTGGGATAGTAGCCCAACCCGCTGATCGTTACCCCGGCATCCGAGACGCATTGTAAGATTTCATCCGCCTCTGTATCGGAAAGTTCCGCTACATCAACGTGCGTTACGCCGGCGTAACGGCGTTCCGCCTTTCCTTTGGGCCAACACATCAATTCAACGCAATCATAGCCGGTGTTAGCCGCGAACTGGACAACTTGGGTCAACGTTTGCTCCGGCAAAATTGCACTCACAAATCCGAGTTTCATACATAACCTCTGTTCTGTTTTTAGACATTTTACTATAGAAAGGAGCAACTCGCAAGTGTATATTGAGATTGCCCCTATAATTCGCTGGTGGGGTTTGAAGCCTCGCCTTTAACATTCAAAGCACACGAACATTCAAAGCACACGTCTCAAAAAAAACATTTGACAAAAACTGGGATCGCTCGTATAATTCTCGTGCGAACGATTGGTGGACTTTCCAACATACATCAATTACAGAGAGAGAGGAACACATGACGCCCAAACAGCGATACCTTTTTGACTTAACGGGGTATATCCACCTCAAAAACGTCCTCAGCGATGAAGAATTGCAAAACGCCCAAGATGCGGTTGAGCGATGCGTCCAAACGCCGCAGGATGAGCTCCCGCCCGGTATTAGTTACGGCGGTGGCGGCTATTCCAACGGTTTTTCGTTCGACAAATCGCTTGAGGCACTTACACTTCATCCGAAAACGTGGCCAATTGTGAAGGAACTTACTGATAATAAGCCCCGTTTTAATCGAGGTAGCCTCGTTGCCAAGGGACCAGAGCACGATCAAGTTATCGGCAAGTTGCACTGTGCTCGTGAAGATTGTGGATGGCAGACGCGCCGCTATGATGTCAGAGATGGACAGGTTCACTGCAACGACTTCGTCGTCTTTTTCTATTTCGCCGATGTCCACCCCGGCGATGGCGGCTTAGTTGTCCTACCGGGTTCCCACAAAGCAAACTTTGAACGCCCGGCGGGGATCTTCTTCCCGGATCCGGAGGATCCATCCGATGAACTCCATCCTGCGTTAGTTAATGTGACAGCGCGTGCTGGCGACGCAATTGTCCTGTCCGAACTGCTGACGCATGGGGTTCTCATCTGGAAACCGAAGGAGCGGTATCGGCGGTTTCTCATCTTGCGTTACAAAACACAGTTTTTCCAAGACACAAGGGGACACAGAGATCCATTTCCACCTGAGGTGATGGAGCGACTTTCCCCTGAAACCCGTGAACTTTCGCAACCCGCATCCTATACGCATATCAAGGACATTGCCAAAAGCGAACATGTCCGGGTGACCTAAAAGGAGTGAGAATGACACCAGAACAACGCTATCTATTTGATGTTACAGGCTATTTGCACATCAAGGGTGCAGTGAAAGGGGATGCCCTGAAGGAGGCACAAGAGGCTGTGGATCGGTATATTCACATGCCGCTTGATGAACGTCCCGAAGGATTTACGACGCGTCCCCGTGAATTAGAGCCCGGCAAAGGCGGCAGATACGAACACGGATTCGCCTTCGACCGGTGTCTTGAAGCGATGGCAGTGCACCCCGCTATCTGGCCCCTCATCAAAGAGTTTACCTTCGATAAACCGAGATTTGTCACAGGGACTCTCACGCTTGAACAGCACAACCCAGATAGGCAACCCATGGGAACAAATCCATCAGGTTTGCATTGCGCCCGTGAGGGACGACAGTGGTCAACTCGCTATGAGGTCCAGAATAGGCAAATCTACTGCAACGATTTCGTGGCGTTCTTCTATTTGACAGACGTGCAGCCCGGCGACGGAGGGCTTGTTGTTATCCCCGGTTCGCATAAGAGCAAATTCGAGAGACCTGAAGATCTGCTTACCCCGGGACCCGATGGCATTGATCCCGAACCCGACGATGTTTTCACCAATCTCACGCCTAAAGCGGGTGACTTTCTCGTCATCTCTGAACTGTTGACACACGGCATTTTGCAGTGGAGACCTAAGGACCGCGATAGACGCTTCCTGATTCTCCGCTATCGTCCACAATACGATGGCAAGCAAAGTCTGCCAGAGATAATCGTCAACCGGTTAACACCTGAAGTTCAGGAACTGGTGCAAGCCGTGTCTTATGGACATACGAAAGAAATTGTTAAACAAGATGTTGTAGAGTTAAGCGTTTAACGTGTTATCAGGCTTTCTGTATAGCAAGCCAATGTAAAGCAAAGACAAATTATGCCTTAATGGCATAATTTGGTTTGCAAGCCGCACCGAAAAGGGAGGAAAATCCAATGGGAACGAGTCAATATCGTGTTTGCATTGTTGGTTGTGGTAGAATGGGCGGTACAATTGATGAAGAGGTCAGTGCAACACCCCACGGTGCGTTGCCCTACTCGCACGCCGCGGGGTATACTGCTTTTGAACGGACAGACATTGTCGCCGCTGCAGATGTCGTGGAAGAGAAGGCACAATACGTCTGTGACAAATGGAATATCCCGAAGTACTACTTAGACTATCGCGAGATGATCGTCGCAGAGAAACCGGATATTGTCAGTATCGCTACGCGTCCGGGGAATCATGCCGACATCACGCAATTCGCAGCGGAAAATGGTGTAAGAGGCATCTATTGCGATAAACCGCTTTGTGCCTCTATGGAAGAGGCAGATGCGATGGTAGAAGTGTGCGAGAAATACAACGTCAAGTTCAACCTCGGCACACAGCGTCGTTTCACACCGGGATACATCAAAATGCGCGAGATCCTCGAAAGTGGTGAGCTTGGTGAAAGACGTTCTATCATCGCCTATAGCGGTGGTTCTGCCCTCTGGGGATATACGCATGCCGCGGATATGCTTCTCTTCTTGGCAAGCGATTCTCCAATAGAATACGTGCAAGGCAACGTTGCCGTCGATGATGCTGATTTTGAGGACAACCGCACCGAAACCGATCCCAGTATTGTCATGGGATTTATCCGTTTTCAGAACGGTATTAACGGCATCAGCATTCCCGGCACGTCTTACGAATTTGAGGTGAATTGTAGCGAAGGCACGATTCGTGCCCTCAATAATGGACTCGGTTTTCACCTCCGCAAACGGCAAGGGCAGTTTAACGAGATTTTAGAAGCGCAATTCCCACCCTATGAACGGAAGAGTGGCACCGTCGGTTGCATTGAGGACATCGTCGATGCGATCGAAACCGATACCGAAACGCAAGGCAACATACACCTCGCACACCGAAGCACCGAGATGGTTTTCGCAATCGTTGACTCACAACGACAGCAGGGTGTCCGGGTGCCGATGCCAATGGAAAATCGGGCACTTTACCTCGGAAGGTGGTGAAACTCCTGTCTGAACCAGGATTTACAGGATTTCAGGATTGCCAGGATAAAACAGGGTGGTATAAAACCGATGCTCGAAAAATTTTATGTTTTGGCATGTATTATTGGCGTGGCTTTTCTGCTGACTTACGCCACAACTGTGCCAAGCGGCGAGTCGCAATCAGAAACCGTGCCTACGCGCCCAGCGAGTACAATCTATAAACAGGGGACACGAAGCCGGGACGGCATCGGTAAATTCTACATGGGACGCGAAATCTCTCACGTGATGGGGCATCAAGGTGCGGAATGGCTGGAACGTCCCGAACGCGAACACGAAGAGATGCCGAATGCCCTCGTCGAGCTACTGAAACTCAAAGAAGGAGATGTCGTAGCGGATATCGGTGTCGGCACGGGTTATATCGCTCGGCGTATCTCCCCGAAAATCGGTGAAACAGGGACCCTCTACGGCGTAGACATTCAGCAGGAGATGCTCGACCTACTTGCTGAGAAGATGGCGGAGTTGGGTATCACGAATGTCAAGGGGGCTCTGGGTACTATTACTGACCCGAAATTGCCGCCGGAATCAGTGGACTTAGCGATTATGGTGGATGTGTATCACGAGTTTTCGCATCCGTATGAGATGATGCAGAATATCTGTCGTGCGCTTAAAACGGGCGGTAGGGTCGCTTTTGTCGAATACCGCGCCGAAGACCGGAGTGTTCCGATCAAGCGTTTGCACAAGATGAGTGAGTTGCAGGTGATTAAGGAGGCGACGCCACATCCGCTTGTTTGGGTAGAAACGCTTGATGACTTGCCGTGGCAGCATGTTATTATCTTTGAGAAGACTGCGGCACAATAGGGCTCCTCTTTATGATTTAGCACAAATAAGATTCTGACAATCAGAGTGGGAAATATTTGACAAAAAAGTAACCGCGCCGTAAAATTATAGGCGAATTGCTAAACCTTTTGACGAATTCTGCGTCACAATTGCTAATTCTGTTATAGCAAGTTGCCGCTTGCCTTTTTAATGATTAGCCAACTTGCGAACTGCTGTCTACAACGCTGAAAAGGGAGAGAATACCAGTGAAGACTGCTAAGAACACGATTCCACTAATGGGAACCTTGTTGGTATGTTTCTGTCTCGCCGTATTAGGACTTCACACTGCGCCCGCGGAACAGAGCGAAACGCCACAAACCCCCCTTAAGTACAACCTTGACATCCGCCCGATTCTTTCGGATAACTGCTATGCTTGCCACGGACCAGATGCAAAGAGTCGGCAAGCGAACCTGCGAATTGATACGAAAGCAGGAGCGTTCTCTGAACCGAGCGGATACCCAGTAATCGTTCCCGGTAAACCGGAAGAGAGCGAACTCCATCTTCGCATCACCTCCAATGATGACAATTACCGCATGCCACCGGCGGATTTCAATAAGACGCTGACACCGGCACAAATTGAAGCGATTACGCAGTGGATTCGCGAAGGCGCGAAATGGGAAGAGCACTGGGCGTTCACTACGCCAGTCCGCCCAACGCCACCAGATGTCAAGAACGGAGATTGGGCACGAAACCCCATTGATGCGTTCATACTTTCACGCCTTGAAAAAGAAGACTTACAGCCCGCAAACGAAGCCGATAAGCGAACCCTCATTCGACGTTTAAGTTTTGACCTCACTGGCTTACCACCGACACGTGAAGAAATTCATCAATTCCTCGCAGACAATTCACCCGATGCCTACGAAAAAGCTATTGATGCTTTCATGGCAAAACCAGAATACGGCGAACATCTCGCACGCTTCTGGTTAGATGTCGCACGTTACGGGGACACGCACGGACTCCATTTAGATAACTACCGTGAAATGTGGCCCTACCGCGACTGGGTTATCAAGGCATTCAATAAAAATATGCCGTTCGACCAGTTCACGATCGAGCAATTAGCGGGGGATCTCTTGCCGGAACCGACACTCGAACAACAGATCGCTACAGGCTTTAACAGATGCCATGTCACGACAAGTGAAGGCGGTTCGATCGATGCGGAATACTATGTCCGATACGCGATTGACAGAGCCGACACTACCTCCAGTGTCTGGATGGGATTAACTGTTGGGTGCGCGCAGTGTCATGATCACAAATACGATCCGATCACGCAGAAGGAATTCTATCAGCTCTACGCTTATTTCAACAATATCACCGAAAAGGCTATGGACGGCAACCGCAAGGATTCTCCCCCCGTTGTGAAGTTGCCGACTCCGGAGCAGGAAGCCGACCTCGCCGCGTTTGATGAACAGATTATCGAACTGGATGCACAGACGAAAGCTTCTATCTCAGAAATAGATGCGACGCAAATCGCTTGGGAAAATAGGATACCGCACTGGACGCCACTGAAACCGACCTCGCTCTACTCAAAAGGCGGTGCGACACTTGAAGTCTTAGAGGACAACTCTATCTTAGCCAGCGGTACTAATCCTGAACAGGAAACTTACGAGGTCATTGTAGAACTGCCACCCGGAAACCAATGGAGTGCTGTCCGCTTAGAGAGTCTCACACACGAATCTCTACCGAAAGGCGGAGCCGGCAGAAGTGATAACAGCAACGTTATCCTGACCGATTTTGCGCTCTTCATCGCTCCACCCGCAGCAGATAGCGAGGCACCTCCGGAAACGGAAAGCACCGATAGCGAGGCTAATGCTGAAACGCAAGCGGAGACCGGAAGCACCGTCGATCCTGATCCTGAAGTACAGGAGGAAAACACACCTGTCGTCGAGACCGACGTTGAAGCAGAAACGGACAGCGAACCAACGAGTGAAGAGAGTGCGGAAAATGAGACCGAAAGCACCGACCCCGACGATCCATGGACACCCATCCAAGTTGTGTATGCATGGGCAGACCACGAGCAAGCACTCGGGGACAGCAATCTCGATGGTGTCGTTGCAAATGCGATTGACGACAAGCCGAAAACCGGATGGGCACTCGACAGAAGGAGCGAAAATCGGCAAGCCATCTTTCTTGTCGCCGCTCCGTTTGGGGTAGAAGGAAGCAAGCTGAAAATCCGTCTCAAGCATGAATACGACTTGCGGCATAAGCAACTTGGGCGATTCCGACTTGCGCTTACAGATGCCACAACGATTTACCCCATCGGTTCCAAAATCACTCTTGGAGACTGGCACGCTGCTGGTCCGTTCACCGCTGAACACGGTAATCTCGCCTTCTACAAGGTTTACGAACCTGAAACGAAAAATGTCAGCACGGGCGATACATTCGAGGTGAACGGTAAAACCATCAAATGGGAGAAGCAGACACATTGGGTTGACGAACAGGTGCATAACGACATCGTTGGCGAAAACAGTGCCACCTACCTTTTCCGAAACATAACCTCTGTTACCCAACAGAAAGCGCTCCTATACATCGGAAGCAACGATGCCTTGAAAGTTTGGATGAACGGCACAGAACTCCTCGCCAAAAACGTCCAGCGGGATGCGACTGCGGACCAGGAACAGGTGCAGATCAACCTCAAGCCCGGGAACAACACGCTGCTTCTGAAAGTCGTCAATTACTCGGGTCCCTCCGGTTTCTACTTCCGTATGGAAAACGCGCCACCGATGGTGCCAGCAAATATTGTCGATATTGCGGGCATGCCTCGTGGCGAACGCGAAACCGCACAGACAGAACAGATCCGAGATTACTACCGGAAGAACATCACATTAGATAAGACAGTCAATGAAAATGCCAAGCGCGCCTTCGCGGATCTAAAAACGCTATTTGCTGACTTATCGGAGGTCCAAGGAAAGCGGAACACACTGGACACTTCACTCACGACTACGCTCGTCATGCAAGAGCGGGATGAACCGCGGGGTGCTTACGTCTTAGCACGCGGCGAATATCAAACCCCACAGGAACAGGTTTACCCCCAAACTCCGGCAATGCTGCCAGTCATGGCAGAAGACGCAACCCCGAACCGCCTCGGCTTTGCAAAGTGGCTGCTTTCACCAGAACATCCACTTACCGCCCGTGTTGCGATCAATCGTTACTGGCAAGACCTCTTCGGCACCGGGATTGTGAGAACAGCGGAGGATTTCGGCACGCAAGGCACACCACCGGTGCATCCCGAACTTCTTGACTGGCTCGCAACTGAATTTATTGCCTCCGGTTGGGACGTGCAAACAATGCTCAAATTGATGCTTACTTCGGCGACGTATCGGCAGAGCGCACAGGTTACGCCCGAAAAATTGGCGCGTGATGCCGACAACGTGCTGCTCTCCCGTGCGCCAAGGTATCGGTTTGATGCAGAAACGGTGCGCGATAACGCACTCGCCCTCAGCGGCTTGTTATATCCTAAAATTGGGGGTCCGAGTGTCAAACCGCCACAACCGGGTGGACTCTGGAAAGCCGTAGGGTTTAGCGGATCTAATACCGACACATTCGTTCAAGATACGGGTGCTGATAAGGTGTACCGCCGGAGCCTCTATACATTCTGGAAGCGTACCGCACCACCGCCACAGATGAACATTTTGGACGCGCCGTCACGTGAAGCCTGCACAATCCGTCGTGAACGTACCAACACACCGATGCAGGCGTTAATGCTGATGAACGATCCACAGTTCTTTGAAGCGGCTCGTGCTTTGGCAGAGCACACTATTAAAGACGGAGGCGACACACCAGAAGCGCGTATCGCCTACATCTTTGAGACGGCAACAGCTCGCCTTCCGAAGCCGAAGGAGCAAGCACTGCTATTGGAGGCGTTCCAAGCCCACTATCAGGAGCTGGAGGCAAATCCGGAAGCAGCCAAAGCGTTAATTGCTGTCGGTGAATCGCCACCTGATGAGACTTTAGATGCAGTCGAAGTCGCGGCATGGACAATGATTGCAAACCTGATTCTCAATCTGGACGAAGTTCTGAACAAGGGCTGATGATACCTACTGGGCGCGACCTTCGGGGCGCGCCCATTTGATGAAGATTCTAAGTAAATCATCGCGCCCCTCAACCACAGAGCAGGCATCGCGAAAGGAGATAGATAATGGACCCAATTCAGGAATATCTGAAACTTGAAACCCGCCGCCAATTCTTTGGTAAATGTGCGTCAGGTCTCGGCGGTATGGCACTCGCCTCACTGCTGCCGAATGCCGTTGTCAATGCACTCGAAAGTCAAGCGAAACCGAGATTTGGCGGTTTACCAGAACTACCGCATTTTGCCCCGAAAGCAAAACGTGCCATCTACTTATTCATGTCCGGCGCACCGTCCCAACTGGATCTCTACGACTACAAACCGAATATGGGGAAATGGTTCGACACGGATCTCCCAGAATCCGTCCGGATGGGTCAACGCCTCACAACAATGACATCAGGACAGGATAGCTTCCCGATCGCACCCTCCATATTTGAATTCAAGAAGTATGATAACGGTGGCGACGGCGCATGGATTAGCGAACTGCTACCACACACCGGATCAGTGGCGGAAGACCTTGCGATTATCAAGACGGTACACACTGACGCGATTAACCACGATCCTGCTATCACCTTCTTCTGTACCGGTGATGAAAGCCCCGGCAAACCGAGTCTTGGTGCTTGGTTGAGTTATGGACTCGGTAGTGAAAACAGAAATTTGCCTTCTTTCATTGTGATGAACGCTACATGGAGTGGTCCGAAGGGCGCGCAGGCACTCTATAATCGACTTTGGGGCTCCGGTTTCCTCCCATCGGAACATCAAGGCGTGCTACTTCGCAGCCAAGGCGACCCTGTCCTATTCCTCTCGAACCCGGAAGGGGTCAATGAAAAGACAAGGAAACAGATGTTAGATACCCTCGTTGAACTCAACCAAGAACTCTACGAGGAAGTAGGCGATCCCGAAACGCATGCCCGTATCTCACAGTATGAAATGGCATTTCGGATGCAGACGAGCGTCCCTGAACTTACGGATTTGTCTCAGGAACCTGAGCATGTTTTAGAAATGTATGGACCCGAGGTCAAAACCCCTGGCACATTCGCTAATTGCTGTATTCTCGCACGCCGGATGATGGAGCGCGATGTCCGTCTCGTTCAAGTTTTCCACCGTGGCTGGGATCAGCACGGGGAGCTACCCAAGAACATCCGCAATCAGGCTCGCGATATCGATCAGCCCTCGGCTGCACTTGTCAAAGATTTGAAACAACGCGGTATGCTGGACGAAACCTTAGTCGCTTGGGGCGGTGAATTCGGACGAACCGTTTATTGCCAAGGCAAACTCAGTCCGGATAACTATGGGCGTGACCATCATCCGAAATGCTTTACACGTTGGATGGCTGGTGGCGGCATAAAGGGTGGTATCGTTCACGGCGAAACCGATGAGTTTAGCTACAATATCGTCAAAGATCCTGTCTCTGCTCGGGACATAAATGCTACGATTCTCCACCTGCTCGGCATCGACCACAAGCGGTTAACCTTTAAGTTCCAAGGGCTTGACCATCGATTAACAGGCGTTCAGGAAGAAGCGCGCATTGTCAGCGAGCTCTTGGCATAACCCGAAATATTTATCGTTAGGCGCGCTTTCCAAGCGCGCCTACTTGTTGAGAAGTGGTCAGTGCGTTCTTGGTGAGGTGTTTTTGCAATGTAATACAAGGAATGGATTTAGTCTATTCCCAGACTAAATCCGGTGTTTCCCCAAGAGACCTCACTTCTTAAGCAGCGCGTCGATTCAGACGTGGGGATTGATGAAAAAATTAAAAGCAGTTGTTGTTGGTGCTGGCTGGTCGGCTGAAGGACACACAAAAGCGTTTCAACACTACGGTGTTGAAGTGTTGGCTATCTGTGCCCGCACACCAGAGATCGTGCAAAAAGTCGCCACCCAATTAGGTGTAGCTGAGGCTTCAACCGATTGGCGTAAAAGTCTGTTGAAACACAAACCAGATATCGTCGCGCTCACAACTCCTGCTATTTTGCGGACTGAGGTTATTGAACTTGCAGTGGATCTCGGATGCCATATCATTAGCGAAAAACCCTTAGCACTCACTGCGGAAGAAGCAGGACACATCTACAACCTCATCAAAGACACAGGATTGAAACACGGCTTCGCTGCGACACATCTATATGATCCGAGTGTCGCTTACATGCGTCAACTGCTCACACAGCAAAAAGTTATAGGTGACTTAAAAGAAGTTGACATTGGATATACCCGTCGGATTCCAAACAGAACCGCCGCCGAGATGGTAAAACCGTGGAATTGGATGAATTCATTAGCGCACGGTGGCGGCGTATTGAACAACGGTCTCACGCACCGACTCGGTATGCTGGAACGGATGACAGGCATGAAAGTCGTCTCCGCTACAGGTGAAGCCAAGGCAGTTATCAGAGAAGCCCCCGTTGTGCCGGAAATTCGCGACTTTCGAGTGTGGGTCCGTAAGGAGCTCACGGTCGAAGAGGCATCCAAATTTGAGTGGCGAGTCTGCGATGCGGAAGACAATTTTTCGGCACTTTTTTCGATGGCGACGGACCCCGTTAAACAGGCGAAGTCTTCACGAAAAATCTTGGTGACTATGCGGACGCATCCGGGTGTGCCAACGCATACGCCCATCGGCGGTTGGTATTTCTACGGCAGTAACGGGACGCTTGTCGGGCAAGGTAGACATATTTTATCTCCGATTATGCTGTACAATATGGACTCGCAAGCAACGTCTAAAAATATTGACGATACGGCTGAAGAATTGCCCGTGCCGAAACAACTTACCGAGGGACTGCCTCGCATTGGTGACGACATCCAAAACAAATGGGTCGCACTTGTTCGAGACTTTCTCGCGGATATTGAGAGCCGTCCACACGAACCCTATCTGACCTTTCAAGATGGTTGGCGTTATCAAATCGCCATTGATGCAATCCGGACAAGTAAGGGGTGGACACAGATCCCTTGCTAACCACAAGATTGCTTGTTTTGCGCTTGGAAACCGATCATTCAATCGGTTCGTAAGCGATACCCTATCCCTTCCTGGAGACTCCATGCCTAAACTGATTGTCAAAAATTTTATAAACATTCGCGAAGCAGAAATCGATATGGATAAAACCTTGGTGGTTTTCATCGGTGAAAACGCCAGTGGAAAAAGTGTGCTCGCGAAATTGCTCTACCTTTTTCAAGAGTTAATCCGCGACTTTCGCCAACACATCAGACAAATTAATTCCTACCCACCAGAACATCTGAAAACGCCTGGACAAGAACTATCAATAGTATTTCGCACACAAATTGCCCGTAAATTCCGAGAGTTCTTTGGCGATACCACTGGATTTTCAAAACCGACTGTAAAAAGCAAAGACATTGACGAACAAAAATCAACCGTAGAAGAAGTAGAAACTACAAAACCGTTTGAAATCACTTACCACTATACAGATGATAGTGCCATCAGACTGACGCTAACCGATGAGGAAACGCTCCATATCGAATTACCCGCTGTTATGGACGAAGTTGAAGACCTCTGTTATAAATTATTGGAGAAACTGAAAAGCATTGACACAAAACAGTCTCAAAGTGTTACAACGGAACCCGACTCACCCGAAGAAACAGATGTGGCTTCAGAGGATGCCCCTCAGATAAATAAAAATACCGATCAGTTCCATTATATTTTAAATATGGCGATCGGAATGAGTGACATCACCGAGAAATTAGCCGGTAAACATCGTGACAGTCTCTTCATTCCTGCGGATAGGAATATCGCCGCCAACTATCCAGATGCCCTTAAAAGAATCTTCTATGGTGGCATAAAAAGCGATCTTCATACGCGCGCGGCAACCCGTTCACGCGCCAATCTCCATCTCATCGCACGCTTTTTGGAAAAAAATGAAGAATTCCTTGATACCTTTAGCACACAGAACTTTCGGACCCTTTTTGATGAAAGGATTGAGGAGGAATCAGAAGAAGTCGATAAGCCGATAATGGAATTCTTGCTTAAGAAGATTTCCCTCATTTTAAACGGTGAATATGAAACAATAGACAAAATTTCTCAATCCCGCCTTTTTTCGCACCCGACCGGTGAGAACACAACTTTTTTAGAAAACGCATCAACAGGGCAGCAAAATCTCATCCGAATCCTACAAGATGCCTTCATGAGTATGCTTTACAATGAAATGATTTTTCGTGTGATTGAAGAACCCGAAGCACACCTCCATCCAACAACCCAAAAACACTTCATGCACATCATCGCCTTGATGCGAAATCACATTGATAGTCAGATCGTTATGACGACCCATAGTCCGTATCTTTTGGCGGTTCTTAAAAACCTCCTAACCGCCGGACGACGGTCCAAGAAGAATCCAAAAGCTACTGCTGAAATAGAGGCGCGTGTCCCTAAGTTATGTTGGTTAATGCCTGAAGATGTGGAAGTTTATCATCTCAAAGACGGGATAAGCCATGCCATTGTCCAACCTAAAATGAAATCGATTCTCCAGAACCCGCTTGCCGACCTTCTGGCAGATTCTTTTAAACTATGAGATCCTGGGCATCGCTCCACTACGTTCCGCGCAGGAAGAAAAGATGAAAATGTTTACATTTTTATTTTTGTCTCCTGACAGGTGTTTGATGGATCTCAACGCGACTGCGGAAATGTACGCTCTTTAAGAGTTTCTCTCCGATACCGTCCGCTTCACGATGTAAAATAGAAAACGAAGGTAAAAAGAGACAAATGTACGAGAAGCACGGAGAAACCATCAAAGCACAAACCTTCCTTGAGGCATTACAAAGCGATGCCGTATCCGTTACCTTCACGAATTGCACGATTGAAGGGGTTGTTGACCCCTCTTTTATGGAATTGGAGCGGGATGAAAACGATCGGATTCTCCTGAATAAGAAGCTCTTTTGCATTGGGTGTACGTTTAAAAACGTCGTCAATTTCCGGACAGTCGTCTTCCAAAAAGAGGTGGACTTTCGGCGCACCCTCTTTGAGGCAGATATTGACTTCGATGAAGCCATTTTACACGGTCCTTGCGCGTTTCGTGAAGCTATCTTTCAGAAACGCGCCGATTTTCACAGTGCAATTTTCCATAAGAGTGCCAGTTTTTGGCGGGCGAGATTTCATAACGTCGCCGATTTCCATAGGGTTCAATTCAATGAAAACGCTGTCTTCCATGAGGTTAACTTCCTAAATGAAGTCAATTTTCGTCGCGTGCTGTTCCAAGGCATACTTGACTGTACAGGGGCATGGTTTCCAGAAACGACAGTGTTCAACAACGCCACATTTTTCGGTACCGTCAACTTTACCGCGGCGCAGTTCGTCTCCGTCGCTGCCTTTCGCGACATCCACTATGCCCCGGACGCACTCTTTCACGCGGTGAAAGCCAAGCTTGGCAGAAAACAGCACCGTCCCACCGAATTCTATTTAGATAGCCGATATATAGACGAGGTCGCGAACCCTTTCTTCAAACGGTATGTCGGCGATCAGCAGTTCATACGCGCGTTCAATCAGGCAAACCCCATATTGGCGAAGTTATGGCGATGGAGCTCCGACTACGGTCGGAGTCTGGCACTCTGGGCGTTTTGGTCTCTTTTCTTTGCGTTTCTGTTCGCGCTTGCATACATGCCGCTTCCGACGTGGGTGCCACCTTGGATGCAAAACTGGACCCCTCGTTTCCATCAAACGACGGGTGCTTATGATGGTGAGCCGTTAAGCTTCTGGAACTGCTTCTATTTCAGCATTGTTACCTTCACGACGCTCGGCTTCGGAGACATTGTCGCGGGCAATGCCGCCGCGCGTCTTCTCGTTACACTGGAAGTCATTCTTGGGTATCTGATGTTAGGCGGGTTAATCAGTATTTTCTCAAACAAACTGGCAAGTCGGAGTTAATCTACTACGGAAAAGGAGGTGTTTATGCAAACCAGAGCTTTACAGACATTCTTCGTTGTTACCTTCACAGTATTTGCTTTCACAATACACACAACAGCGCAAGAAGCCTCCCTCTCGTCGAATACGGACTATTTTGACTACATCACACTCTTCTCTCAGGGAAGGATCACCCGTTTCACACAGATGCCGATTCGGGTATATATCTCCCCTGTCCTAAAAGAGAGTCCGTACTTACCTGAAATCCGATATGCTATGCAAGCATGGCACACCGCCAGTGGCGGCGACATTCAGTTTGAAGAAACCGAGACCCCGCAGAACACAGACATCCGTGTCAGTTGGGGCTACACCGGTCTCCTCACTGACTTTCAGGACACCAGACTCGGCAGTGCGGAACTCACGCGCCTCCAGAATAGCCATCAGCCGTCAGCAATCAGCAATCAGCAAAGAAGCAATCAGCCGTCAGCCGTCGGTTTCCATCAGCAAGAGGGTGTAACTTCGACAGAAAGCCTCTTAACTGAAAGCCGAGAGCCGAGAGCCGAGAGCCAATTTACAGTTGAGGTAATCCTCATGTTAGAAGGGGATGCGACTATCGGTGACCTCTCACAGGAAGAGATGCGTACGGTGTGTCTTCACGAGTTCGGACATGCAATCGGGTTATGGGGACACAGTCCACACCCAGGGGACATCAGTTATCCGACAGCAACCGCACAACAGCCGACATCTCGCGATATAGCCACGTTGCGGAGACTTTACAGAACACCGCTTGATACACCCCAACACGACGTCGCTGTAGATATGCTGAAAGCCGAGATTGAACAGAAACCCTACGCAGACATTAAAAAACATCTCCGTTCACATTACCTGATCGGAACCGTCTACTTCGACAAAGGCGATACAGCATCCGCAATCGACAGTTTTCAAACCTGCAGGCAGTTAGATGCCAAATTCCGACCCGCAATAGAGAAACTGATCCAAGTCTACCACGAAACAGGCGAAACATACGAGGCGATCGGTCTTCTTGAGAAACGGATAACCCAGAAACCGTCGCCAGCAGACTACAACACCCTCGGCATCTTCTATTACGAGAAAAGAGATGCTGAGAAAGCGATACAGGCGTTTGAAAAAGCACTTCACATCGCACCCTATCACAAAGCCGCACGGCGAAACCTACATCAACTCCTTCGAGCCAAAGGATTCAAAGCACTGGCATCAAAAGACTTTGAGACTGCCGCTACCACTTTTGAAAGGGTGCTGCAGATGGAGCCTCTCGACGCGCCTACCTATCAACTCATGGGCAACGGATACGCCCAAGCCGGGCAATTCGAAAAGGCGATCAGCTACTATCAGAAAGCGATCGACCTTAATCCGGTCGACGCGCTGACACAGCACAACTTTGCACAATGCTATAACAATTACGGTGTATCGCTACGAAACCGTGAAAAATGGGACGAGGCGATTGATGCTTATCGCAACGCTTTGCGGTTGATGCCGACGCTCCAAATTGCCAGAACCAACCTGAGCGACGCATTTACTCGGAAGGCAAATGCGCATAGTGAAGCAGGCGAATTGGATGAAGCCGTGGAGGCGTATCTCGAATTGCAGAAACTCCACCCGAACGAAATGCATATCCGTAATTTGCTGGGGGAATTATATCTGAAAAAAGGCGATTATGCCGATGCATTGTCGGTATTTCAGCATGTCTACAACGCCAATCCTAACGCCGATCACGCCCTATACAACCTCATCGCTGCCTATCATCACTATGCGCGAAGCCTCAGCGATACGGAAGACTACACGACAGCGATCCAACTGCTTGAAGCGGCACTTCGACTCGTGCCTACCGATCTGAATTTACGGTTGAGTCTGGCGAACGCCTACCAAGGTGCTGAAGACTACGAGCGTGCCGCTATCGAAGTATCGCGCGTTTTGGCACAAGAACCAGAGAACCGACAAGCAAAAGCGGAGCAGACTAACTTGAAAATCCGACGCGGAAACGCTCTCATGCGGCAACGACAGCACACCGCCGCGCTCACTGAATTTGAGGCGATTCCTGAGTCTGCGCGCGATATCGAAATTTATAACACTATTGGTTACCTCTATCTCATGGAAGGTGAACATGAGAAGGCATTTGCTGGCTTTGAAACCGTCCTGCAGAAAGATCCGATTAACATGCCTGCCTTCAGGAATCTACTGTCGTTAGAATCCCAGTTGATCCGCAGACGTGGCAATAAAATGAGAGAGGACACCCTCGTCAAGGTCCGATGCCTCCTTGCTATCACCTTGATGCATCGCAAACAGCCGACGGCGGCGGTCGAAAAATATCAACTCGCGCTGACTTCTGTCAAAAAATCCGGCAAATCTGAAGAGATGGATTCGCTCTTTATTGAAACCGGTAGACAACTCGCCAATTGGTTCCAGCAACATGGCGATACCAAAAACCGCAAGATGATTCTCGATTGGGTTGAAGAACGCGTTTCTAACTATTAAACCTGGGCACCATGAACGTTGTTCATGGTGGTTTTCGTCTAATTCCACGCGTTTTCGATCATCAGTCGGCAGCCGCAAATACTGTCCTTACAAGGTTTCGCTAATTGTCCAAACTTCAGTACATCTAACCGGTCTTTATAGTAAAGCCTACAATTACCTATACACTACAGATGGCGAGGTTAGGAAACCTCGCCAGCGGGTAGGAAGGTATCAAATCCTACGCTGTCTACATATTTTTGGACTTTACTATAAAAACTAAGCTTTGGACAATTTTCAGTATTTTTCTTAGAGATGCGGCATATCCTTTCAGGACACATAGCACTCCGCTGGAGTGCGGGAGGGTGGGTATACCGTTTTCTATAGACATAGCACTCCGCTGGAGTGCGGTATTTTTCTCAGAGTTCCGTGAGTGTTTGCAACCCTCGGAAAAACACACACGCCTTTGAAAACTCAACTCACATGCAACACGAATTGTCCAAACTTTAGTATAAAAAGAGAAAGGTCGGGCAAAAAGCCCGACCTGGAGTGTAATAACGCATGAGACTTGCGTTTGCTGCTGTGCGACGATTACTGACTGCCGCCACCACCGCCACCACCGCCACCACGACGACCACCTTCACCACGCCAACGGTTCATACGTTGCTGCATTTCTGTGACCCGCTTCTTCGTTAGCTCTGATAACTTCGCCATTTCCTCTTCAGTCAAAATCTCTTTGAGACTCCTGTTGACATTCTGGAGAATTGCTTGGATCTCCTTTGTTGCAGTTTCACGCGTATCGGGTTGACGTAACGCTTCCATCTTCATCATGACTTCGTCTCGACTCACCTGATAGATGGGGCGTGCCTTTACGAGCGTTTCATCGTCTACTTTCACACCAAACGTCAGATCAAGCCACGAGTTATCAACAAGGGACGCATAGTTCATCATGCCCATCATTCCCCCGCCGCCTCGTCCACCGCCCTGACGGTTTCCACGTTGACCTTGTGCGTTCCGGTCGGGTCGCTGTGCCGATGTTGCGTGTTCAAAAACAAAAAGCCCTACGATTGCGATAACTGCGATTGCGCCGATTGTCAAAAATTTCTGTTTCATTTTCATTTCTCCTATTGGAATTTTGATTGTGTGAATGCCTCCAATGCTTTTGGAAAGGCGTTCACAATTTGGTTCTGCCTTTTTAGTCAGATATATTTGGAAAAGGTTCGTTATTTTAATTTTTCCAAATGTATGGTAGTAAGGTCTTTCACTGTCTCCCTGACTGCATCCACGTTAACCAGTCTTTCAGCAACATCAAAACTCAAACCTTTCGTCTCTTTTAATCGTCTAAATAATTTAGCACACGCGTGTCGTGTGAAGTTTTCAGCATGCCTAATGGAGACTATACTGGGTGAACGGACGTAAAGCTGCAACGCTAGTGGTAGAAGTCTTTGACACCAGATATGCCCTAACGAGAATTTAGCCAGTGCAGGAGACAAACGCATCCCTTTCCTTTCGCTGTGGGAGTATGTCAACCTTTTTGACTTCTTTTGTCATCCGTTGTGCTACTGTTTTAGGATTGGTTGCGGCGACACGCGATTGGAAGGGTTTCCTGTGTCCCGTGCAATAACAAACACTATTGAACAAAACCCTTTACCAATCAATGGTTGCAAAACCAAAAAGGAATTGAAAATGAAATCTATAATCGCGACATTTGCTGTGCTAATACTTGTAGTACTCGTGGTACAACCGGTATTAGCACAGAGTGTCAAAGATGGACTGGTGGCGTACTGGGCATTCAACGATGAAGATGGCGACATCGCAAGCGACTCAAGTGGCAACGGACACGATGGAACGTTGGAAGGAGACCCCGAATGGACTGATGGAATCTTCGGGGGAGCACTTGAATTCGACGGAGACGGAGATGAGGTGGTCGTCCCGCATGATGAGGCACTCAATCCAGAAGAATTCACTGTGTGTGCTTGGGCAAATGTTGAAAAGGGAAGTGGCGGTGCTCATCGTGCGGTGCTCGCGTCTCGTGATGACTTCCCTCAACGTGGGTACATCTTTTATGCAGAACCCGGCGATACATGGCAGTATTGGACAGGTATTGGCGGCGGATGGAATTCTGTTCAGGGACCCGCAGTGGACGCAGGCGAATGGAGCCACCTTACCGGTGTCTATGCAGATGGCACACAAAAGCTCTACGTAGATGGTGAACTTGTAGGAGAAAAAGATGCCGCGCTTAGCATCAATCCAGGTCAGGAATTCCTTATAGGTGCAAGCGCGAATGAACTTGACCCGCATATGTTCCTATTCAAGGGTAAAATTGATGATGTACGGCTCTATGACCGGGAACTCGACGAAGACGAAATCGCACTCGTGATGGAAAGTGAAGCAACGGCTGTAAAAGCATTGGGCAAGCTGGCTATCACATGGGGACAACTTAAAACCGATTAACAGCACCAGATTCGCACTGTTTTCTGAAGAAAACGGGAAACCTCAATCTATTCTCAGATTGAGGTTTCTTCATTGCAAAACCCTTGCATTTATACTCCGCCGTTCTACACAAGCAGACTCCGCTTTCAACAATCCTCATCGTTTTTATCACTGAGTTTGCCACTTTGCACGACAGAAATATCGTTCATTTCAGACATTGACACCCCCCAATGTATATGCTATAATAGAGAAAAAGGAGTGGCAGTATGGATTGGAAAGATGCGCTGCTGGACATCGTAAAGGATTCGGGCTTACGGCTCCGGTTCAGGGAACCGCTCGCGAAACATACCTACTTCGGTATCGGTGGCGAAGCCACTGCTTACATTGAGGCCAGCACGACAACCGAATTGGCCGCAGTCGCACGTTTCCATCGGCAGTGGAATGTTCCGGTCGCAGTTATTGGTCGTGGCTCAAATCTGTTGGTGAGCGATACCGGCTTCAACGGCATCGGTGTCAGGTTAGTCGGCGAGTTAGCGAAACTGGAGGTTGATGGGAACGTCGTTTCGGTCGGCGCAGGTCTTTCATTGCCGCGACTCTCGAAAACGATGTCACGGCGCGGTCTGAGCGGTGTGGAATTTGCGCTCGGTATCCCCGGATCGGTCGGCGGTGCACTGATTATGAACGCCGGCGCCTGGGGGAGTAGTTTTGGAGATGTCGTCACAGAGGTCACAGTCATGAACGATACTGGTGAACTCGTCAACTTAACCCACGCCGAGGCAGACTTTGAATACCGACACAGCGGTCTGGACACCTATTTCTGTGTTACAGGCGCGACATTGAAACTTGAACCCGGGGACGCTGACACAATCACGGCACGGATGCAAGCATTCTACAAACAGAAAGTTGAAACGCAACCCTTCGCCGAGGAGAACGCCGGATGTATGTTCAAAAATCCACCCGGCGATTCCGCAGGAAGGCTGATCGACATCAGCGGTTTGAAAGGTTATCGTATCGGCGGTGCAGAGGTATCCACGGTACACGGGAATTTTATTCTCAATATCGATAATGCCACAGCGTCGGATGTATTGAACTTAGTCGCGCATATCCAACAGCAGGTACGCGAAAAAACGGGGACCTCCCTACAGACAGAGGTAAAACGGCTGGGATTTGACGACTAATCAGTCCCTTCACTGGGAATCCGGTGCGGTTGCAAACCGCACCTACAGTGCCTGGGATCGAGACTTATATTTTTCCTAAAATTGACACCTATGGTCGGATAACCGTGCCGTCCATCCGCCGCACGGGTGCCCAACCGCCGTTGAGTGGATCCTCTGGAAACGGGAATCGTGCCGCGAGTTCCTCATCCAAATCAATGCCGAGTCCCGGTGCCTCATTTACCCAAAAACAACCCTCTCGAATTTCGGGACAACCGGGGAAGACCTCTTTGGTGTTTTCACCGAAGACATGCTGCTCCTGAATACCGAAGTTATAGCATGCGAGATCCAGCGCAACGTTGGCGGCATGCCCAACAGGAGAGACATCGCCAGGACCGTGCCATGCAGTGCGTACGCCGAAAAATTCACAGAACGCTGCGAGTTTACGCGCTGGACTGATACCACCGATTTGTGAGATATGCACCCGGATAAAATCGATAAGTCGATCCTTGATAAGATGGACGTATTCATTCGGATTGTTGAACAATTCACCCATCGCGATTGGGATACTCGTCTGTTGACGCATTAGTTGGAAATAGTCAACGTCTTCGGGGGCAAACGGGTCTTCGAGGAAGAAGAGGTTATACGGTTCCAATCCTTTGGCGAGATTAATCGCTTGGATGGGTGGAATGCGTTCATGTATGTCGTGTAGGAGTTCTACCTCGTCGCCGAGATGTGTTCGCAAATGATCGAAGAGTTTGATGATGGTATTGACATAAGGGGTCGGTTCAAAAGCGGGTGAACTCCGTTTCCCGCCGCCCGCACCATACGTCGAATAACCCGGTATCGCCACTTGTGCGCGGACATAGCGATAGCCTTGCTCCATATAACGGCGGATACTCTCCTCTACCTCCTCGAAAGTCCCACCGCCTGCGTGTGCATAAAGCGTTGCAGCCTCACGGCATTTACCGCCGAGCAGTTGGTATACAGGCATATTGGCACGCTTGCCCATGATGTCCCACAAGGCGATATCCACACCGCTGAGCGCGTTGTTCAGCACCGGACCATTTCGCCAATAGGAACTGACGAAACTGGTTTGGAAGATATCCTCTATGTTCGTCGGATCTTTCCCAATGAGAAAGGGCTTGAGATACTCATCGACTGCGGTTGCTACAGCGAGCGGACGCTGTGTAAATGTGGCACAACCGATTCCGTATAAACCGGGTTCACTTGTTTCAATCTTAACAACAACAAGCCGAGTCCCATTGGGTGCCGTCAGAATCGTTTTAACGTCTGTAATTTTCATACTTTTAATTTTCCTTTACTGGCAATTTTTGCGATGCTGAAAGTATATCAAACTGGAGGGGACGTGTCAAAGGAATTTGCACAGAGGCATTCAGTTATCAGTTATCGGTTTTCAGTCCACAGTCTTGGTAGATTCGGTTGCAACCGTAGCAATGTTGTCTGAATCGCGGATTGTCACGGATTACACGGATTACGCGGATTGGTTTTCGTGGTGTGATGTCTTTAACCCTGTCCACATCAATCGTGCTTACAAAACCTTTCAACAAGGGTGTTTAGCGAGACTTGAGTGGCTCTACAGTTCCTATCCCTTTGTCAAAATAAGATTCTGGTAGGTATCAACAACAGCAGAGAAATTTGGGGGTATTACAGTGGTCGCGCTAAATTCCGTCACAATCGCGGGACCTGCGATTTGATTGCCGGGACGCAACGCCTCACGGCGGTAGAAATCGGTTGGGAGGGCTTCACCTTCAAAAATAACAGGATTTTGGTCAGTAAACGCTTCAGAGGCATCAGCATCGGCGAGTGGGACTGATTGGATGGGAGGGTTAGCGGTCTCCGCAGTAGCTGTAAGCCGAAGGTTGACCACTTCCACTAGCGCATCGGTTCGGGCATAGCCAAACCGCAGTTCATGCGCGGCGTGAAACCTTTCAATAAGAACCACTATCTCACTTGAGCGATCATGCTCCCCGGTAAAACAGGGGATATTCAACTCGTAAGACTGCCCCTCGTATCGCATATCAAGCGAACGGTCGATTTTAAGCTGGTGTGGGGAAAACGACTCCATCCTCATCTCATGCTCCGCGCGGGTCAAGAGTGTGTCAAAACCGGCGTTCAATGCCTTAACAAGATTTTCACTATCTTCGTTGCACTTTTCGAGCTGCCACAGCACTGTCTGCGAATAATCTTTAACGACATCTGCAAAGAGCATCCCGTAAGCAGAGAGCAAACCGCCGTTTGGTGGAATAAGCACTGTCTTGATGCCGAGATTCTCTGCCATAAATGTGGCATGCAAACCACCAGCACCGCCGAAGGAGACGAGTGTGAAATCGCGCGTATCGAACCCGCGCTCCACAGAGGTAACTTTAATGGCGCGCTCCATCGCTGCGTTAGCAACCTTAAGAATTCCGTCTGCCGCTTGTAGCGGTGGAACGCCAAGACGCTTCGCAAATTCCTCAATGTGTGTGCGGGGCTTATCGACATCAAGGGACATCGCGCCCCCTAAAAACTGGGTCGCCGCGATACGTCCCAAGTAGAGGTTCGCGTCGGTTACCGTGACATCTTCTCCGTTATTTCCGTAGCAGATGGGACCTGGATCTGCTCCTGCACTTTCGGGTCCGACGCGTAGTGCGCCACCCGCATCCACAGTCGCAATAGAACCGCCACCGGCACCGACGGTATGAATATCAATTAGCGGAACTTTGATCGGGAGTCCACTAATAGTGCTCTCGGTCGTGAGGGAGATGCCGCTATTGCAGAGACTCACATCCGTTGAAGTGCCACCCATATCAAACGTGATGATTTGGTCGTAGCCAGCAGCCTTGGCGACTTGATACGCACCAATAACACCACCAGCGGGACCGGAAAGGACAGTGCGGATACCCGCGGATTCACCTCTGTATAGCAAGTTTTCAGCTTGCAAGCTACGCTGAAAAATATCAGCAGAGATACAACCGCCGTTGGAGAGCATCAAACGGAACGATTTTTTAATTTTACCTTGCGGATAAGTATCGGTCACCTGTTTCTCGACGTTTTTCGTGTTCGAGTCGCCCTCCATTTCATTACGGGCTACGGTTTCGTTAAAACTGTGCAGCAAGTCAGAATTGGTTAGCGTAGAGAGATGCCGTTCCAAAGTAGGACGGATATACGCGTTCGCTACAGTGGTGCTGAACCGCGCATACTCTCGATATTCCGGTAAGACTTCGTGTGAACATGAGACGGGTATATTGAGCCGTGCGAGGTGTTTCGCAACAATCTGTTCATTCTCTGGGTTGACGTAGGCAAAGAGGAAACAGACCGCGATGGCATCAAGCTCCAATGTAGCAAGTTCGGACGCGAGTGCCTCTAAATCGTTAGTCTCAATTGCGGTTTGAATCTCACCTGTGTGCAGTGTTCGTTCTGATATACCGAAGCGTCTATCGGCAGGGACAAGGGGAGCAGGACGTTCCACGAAGAAATCATAGAGGTTCGGACGTGCCTGCCTGCCTATCTCTAAAATGTCCTCAAAATTTTTCGTCGTGACGAGAGCGATACGGGCACCTCTGCGTTCAAGAAGTGCGTTCGTTGCTACCGTCGATCCATGGACAATGTCCAGTCGTTCAGTATCGGTAGAGGAATCGGAGTTACAAACCCTTCCCACAATTTCACTCACACCTTGTATTACAGCGAGGGCAGGGTTCTGCGGCGTGGACAGGACTTTGTGCGTGAACAGGTCGCCATTAATACGCATCACAATGTCGGTGAAGGTACCACCCGTATCAACCCCGATATTTTTAACTATGGGGGTTTCTTCTCGATTTTCTCCGTTGTCGAAAATCGGTTTCTGACGAGATTGAGACTCATCCGAGGCTAATTGCATCTTTTCCCTCTTTTCATCGGCGGCTTCTACACAACTTTACGAGCGACTTCTCTAACAAAATCTCAAACAACTATGTTCTGTGGTGTGCCTTCCAGAAAAGCGATGATATTGTCCACCGCGCCCTCGTTAAGAAGTTCAACGCCTTCAGGGGTCATATCGGCACAATGTGGGGTCAAAATTACCTGCTCGCATTCCAAAAGTGGGTGGTTCGCCGGAGGTGGTTCCTGATCATAGACATCAATAGCGGCACCCCCGAGGTGTCCACTATTCAAAGCCGAAGCCAACGCATCTGTATCAACCACACCGCCACGTGCGACGTTGATGAGGAGCGCGTCCTGCTTCATCAAACCGAGTTCACGTTCCCCGATGAGATGGTGGCTCTCCTCAGTCAATCTGACGTGCAGACTCACAACATCAGCCGTGCGGAGCAGTTCATCGAGAGAAACAAACTGAACCCCCAACGCCTCTGCGCGTGTCGCTGAAGGGTGATACGTCCACGCGATAACGTTCATCCCGATCGCTCGTCCAAGGCGTGCCATCTCTGCTCCGATATGCCCAGTGCCTATAATTCCCAAAGTTTTCCCTTGAAGGTAGATGTTGTCCATACGGGGCCATCCACCCTCCTTCATAGAGATCGTCAGAAACGCCGCCCGTTTGGCGAGCGCGAACATCAGTCCAAACCCGTGTTCTGCCACAACTGGAGCGGTACGTCCGGGTTGATTGCAAACGGTAATTCCACGTTTTTTCGCTTCATCAAGTCCAATCATATCGGTGCCGATAGAGCAGAGCGAAATCAACTTGAGCTTGGGCAGTTGACATAGGATCTCCGCGGGCCATTTGACGAGTCCGCGCGAATTGATGAGGATATCTGCATCTTCGGCACGGCGAATTTGCGCTTCGGAGGTTTCGGGTCGGTCGGTGTAGAGAACAACATCACCATAGGGTTTCAGACGTTCCAGATGCGGCGAGCCTTGGATTTGCGGTGGTGAATCCCCAGGTACAATAATTTTTAATTTTCGCGAGGCGTTAGATGAAGTTTTTTGTTTCATAGCGGTTTTTGGGTTAGCGTCGCCTGCGTCCGTTGTAGCAGGCTTCTGTTAACGAAACGGATAGATTTGGATAGATACATCCCGAATTGTGTCGCCATCGTAGACGCTGTCAATGCTATCAATTGTGCCGTAATAGATTGGCACACCGTTATTGCGGATCAACACATTAGATGCGTCACATCCCGTAAGCAACAGGAACAGCAGAAACGCTAAACTTATTTTTTTCAGGAATGCGGTGCGAAACAGTAGAAGCATAAGAGCCTTTATAGTAAAGCCTATAATTACTTGGACGCTCTAAAGAGGCGAGGATACAATCCTCGCCAGCGGCGGTGGGGGCGTTGTTCACTGACGAACTGTCCACATATTTTTGGACTTTACTATAAGAGTGAACGGCACGGCGGAGCGTGCCTACTACCTTTTACTTTTACGGCACGACGGGGCGTGCCCGCCACTTTTTAAAAACACTGACGGTACAGGGCAACGATCTCTTCAGCCGTCGCTTGCCGTGGATTGTTAGCAGGACTTCCGCTTGCAATCGCGTCCCTCGCCATCTGTTCAATGACATCCTCGAATTTCTCTCTGTCAATACCGATTTCACCGAGTCGTGGCATCTGAATATCGGTGACAAGCCGTTCTACGGCATCAACCGCTGCGTCCGCCTGCTCCATCGGGGATAATCCGTCGATCGGCTCTCCCATGGCGGACGCAATATCGGCAAAGCGAGCAGGGGCACCGACGACGCTAAATTCCATCACATCGCGCAACAACACTGAATTTGATAATCCATGATGGATGTGGAAATACGCACCGATTGGACGAGACATTCCGTGAACTAAAGCCACAGATGAATTGCTGAATGCCATCCCTGCGATAGAGGCACCGATCATCATATCCGTACGGGCAGGGATGTTTTCGCCATCTGCCCACGCCTGCCGAAGCGAACCGGAAATCATCTCAATCGCCTTCAATGCGAGTGCATCGGTTATCGGTTGGGCGCGTTTGGAGATGTATGCCTCTATTGCGTGCGTCAGCGCATCAACACCCACCGCTGCAGTCAGATGCGGCGGAGTTGTAAGGGATAACATTGGATCCACCAGCGCGACATGTGCCAAGAGGCACGGGCTACTGAGCATCATTTTGACATTCCGTTCGGTGTCGGTGATGACAGTAACTTTGGAGACCTCACTGCCTGTCCCGCCTGTGGTGGGTATAGCGATGAGCGGAGCACCCGGATTCGGGATCTTGTCCACACCCATATAATCGGCGAAGTCCCCGTCGTTCGTCAATTTCACGGCGATGCCTTTTCCGCAGTCAATGGCACTTCCGCCACCGATGCTCACAATTACATCGCAGGCTTCGTCAGCATATTGCTTTAAGCCGTCTCGTACATTCTGTAGGGTTGGGTCGGGTGTGACATCAGAAAAGCATGAGGACGCTATTCCGGCATCATTCAAATTTCGGGCGATCTTGTCGGCATATCCGATTTTGGCAATGCCCGGATCGGTAACGATGAGTGCACTTGTTGCGCCGAGCCGTTTCGCCTGTTTGCCAACGCTCTCGGATGCGCCCGCGCCTGTAATTATCGTGAGTGGGAGTGTTAATGTCGTAGGCAATTTTCAATTCCCTATAAGAGTTAAAGCAGCCCAAGACGCTCAAGGTCTGCTTCTGTCCATTGCGCTTGCTGCCCAATAATAGCCCTGAGAGTACCAGGGGCAAAAGTTTAGCTCATTTTGTGAAGATGAATAGCTGTTGTCCGTCCATCCGGGTGTGCAAAAAAGCGATTTGCCCCTTTTCTTCTGGATTCATAAAAACCGTCTTTTTTCAAAGCACGTATCAATCTCCGCGCCGTCAGTGAACGTAATCGACTGTAATCGATGGACATATTAGATAGTTACAGCGATTAAAGGGACATCGCTGACCTGAATTTGTGAGAGGGATTCAGATTGGCTTTTTTCTTGATCTGCCAATAGCGATTCAAAATCAATTTCTTCGCCTTGTTCCAGTAGATATTCAACAAGAAGATCAACAGCGTCTTGTAGATTCTTTAAAGCCTCTTTTTGGGTATATCCCCAACTTGCTGCACCTTTATGCTCTAAGGCGGGAATATATGCTCGCCAGACGGCATTCTCATCTGGATCATCGGGCCATTTATCCTTTTCCAAGACAACCTGAAATGCATACGTTTTCATGTGTTCCTCCTATGGGAGTATTTATCATAATAATTGTCTCCGAGTATAATTTCTCAAGGACTGCAATAGAAAGATCAGAACTTCTAAGATAGGCTGTACCGACAGTATAAGCTACGTTGGAGTTTAAATCAAGGGTTTACGCACAGCGGCTCAGGACTATTTAGTTTTCGGTTCCGATCTTGGTTTTCGTTCACAGATGTTAAGGTTTTCGCGCAATATCGCGAGCACAGCTCGCTCCTACAGCGGAAAAATGTTCACACACATAAAGTAAATATGTAAAACTAAATGACCCTGCACAGCGGCTAACAGAACAGAGACTTAGGGGCCTCGGTTAACAACTAATGCCGGAAATGTCGGACGCCTGTCAGCACCATCGCCATGCCGTAAGCGTCCGCCGCCTCAATTACAGGAGCGTCATTGACGGAACCACCGGGTTGAATGATGGCATTGATGCCCGCCTCACCGGCAATCTCGACACCGTCAGGGAATGGGAAGTAGGCATCTGAGGCTAACACTGCTCCCTTTGCCTTTTCACCCGCCTTCCGGATAGCGATAATAGCCGCATCCACTCGACTCATCTGACCCGCGCCAATACCGACGCTTTGCGGGCCGTTGGCAAGCAGGATGCAATTCGATTTGACATGTTTGCATGCCTTCCACGCAAAAAGGAGGGATTCTGTCTCTGCTTCCGTTGGCGCACGGGAGGTTACCACCTCTAAATCGTTAGCATCTAAGTCGTGGACATCTGGGTCTTGGACCAGCACACCACCAGTAATATTGCGAATCTGCAAGACAGGTTCCTCAGTCGAGAACGATCCAGCTTCAAGAATCGGTCGGCGTTTAACACGAGACAATGCTTGCAGTGCCTTTTCGGTATAACTTGGTGCGATAATTGCGTCAATTTTCACACCCGCGCTTGCGGCTTCGCGAATGATATTTGCGGTTTGGATTGTCACTCTCCGATTTAACCCGACGATCGAACCGAAGGCAGAGGTCCGATCGCATTCCAATGCGTTCGCGAAGGCATCTTGCAGGTTGTCAGCCGTCGCAAGTCCACACGGGTTATTATGTTTGATAATGGCGCAAGCAGGAGTCTCGAAGTCCTTAACGATCTCTAAGGCAGCCTCTAAATCAAGGAGGTTATTGAAGGAGAGCGGCTGTCCACTGAGTTGGTTTGCCCACGCGGCGGACGCGCCTGGACTGGTTTCAGTTTTGTAGAAAGTAGCGCGTTGATGCGGGTTTTCGCCATAGCGGAGTGTACGCTCCTTCTTGAAACGGAGCGTCAGGTCAGTGGCGAATTCATCCGGTTGCGAATCTACGTTAGCGAGATAGGCGGCGATTGCGGTGTCATATTGTGCGGTATGGGCAAACGCCTTTTTTGCGAGTTCAAATCGCCTCTCTTCCGAAAGGCAACCGTCGTTTGCATCTAAATCGGCGATAATTTGGGAGTATTGACTCGCCTCTGTGAGGACAGCAACATGCTTATAATTTTTTGCGGCGGCGCGAATCATCGTCGGACCCCCGATGTCAATGTTCTCAATCGCTTCGGGGAGCGTTACATCGGGCTTGGCGACGGTTGCCTCAAACGGATACAAATTGCATATCACCATGTCAATGGCGGTAATGCCGTGTGTCTCCGCTTGGATACTGTGTTCGGCATTATCCCGATCAGCGAGGAGCCCTCCATGAATTTTGGGGTGGAGTGTCTTGACTCTACCATCCAGCATTTCAGGAAAGCCGGTGTAGTCAGAAACATCAAGGATGTTAATTCCAGCGTCTCGCAGGTGCCGGGCAGTGCCGCCGGTGGAGAGGATTTCCACACCCCGTTGTGCGAGGGCATTGGCTATCTCTAAGAGGTTAGTTTTGTCGTAGACACTGATGAGCGCACGTTGTATTTTTCGCATGTTGTTGATTCATTCTAAGGTTTAACGGCATAACGGAGTATGCCTACTACTTTTTGCGGTATAAAGGTTTAACGGCATAGCGGAGTATGCCTACTACTTTCAAGTAAGGTATCGGGGAAACCCAAAGCCGTCATTTGCGACGTGGCTTCGCGCCGGGATCTGTGAACGGTTGGGTATAATCAGGTCCATTTCTGATGTATTTTCAATGATCGTGCCATCTCCGATGCGCACCTCATCTCCGATATAGATTTTTCCGGGATGCTCTGATGCGCCGCGGATCGTTCCAATGACGACTGATGAACCGATGCGACACCGTTGTTCAATTTCAACAAACCCATAAATTTCGGTGTTAGTCCCGACAGTGGAATGGTCAGAAACCTGAACAGGTCCGAGCAAGCTGGTGTCCGTGCCGATTTCAACAAAATCGCCGATGACGGGATGTCGTTGTTTCACCTTGACACTCAATCCACCGAACGTGCTCGGATAAATAACGCAACCGCAACCGATAATGCCCGTCTGTCCAGTGGTTACACCGCGATGCGGATGCTCCAAGAAATTGGCATCGCCAATCTGCGTCTCTGGATGTAAATCGGCTTGATAGTAGCGCCCACCGAGTTCCGAGATGGCGCGCGGCAGCAATGGGACCGGAATTCTGTGAATGTTTGGACTCTCCTCAAGGTCATCGCTTCGTGTTAAAGCGTGTGCGACATCATGGTAAAAGAGTACACGCCAACCGGGATACGTACTCCCTACCAATTGGAGTTGATAATCCAAAACAAATGCGAGATTCAAACTACCAAGAAAATCTTGGTACGGTTCAAAGGTTCGCTCCTGAATTGCGGTGTCAATTTGGGAACGAAAATCAAGGGCGGCGAGTTTTTCGCGAGAGATACCGGTGTGGAGGAGATAGGCATCCCAGACAGCCGGATCTTTAAGAGAGGCGAAGCGATTCCAGAGGGCTCGACTTTTGAGCCGTGGCAGTTCCCAGAGGAGCGAAAAAGCGGTTTCAAGCGCGGCACCGAGACGTGTTTCGTCCGTAACAGCCAAAAACGATTGCGCGACCATCGCATATAACTGGTCTGCTACCTCTTCAATCGCTTCCGAGAGTTCACGCCTTTGGTTATGCAACTGCGGAGCGTTATGCGACCCCGGTGCGACACATTCCAGCAAATTGCCAAGCACGGTTTCAAGAATATCCCGATTGACAAATCCGCGTCCAGAGCGTTGCGCTAACCCCTCCCGACTCATACTATCAATACGTAAAGCGTTCAATTCGGACTTGCTATAGATGGGACGCAGACGTTCCAGTGTTTGGGTCAATAGCGGTTTTTTTCGGTGTTCGTAAGAAGCATCAAAAAGTGTAGTTTCAGCCATTTTTTAAACTATTAAATCTGGTCGCTGCTCCATTTCATTACGCAGCAGTTTTCGGTGAAGTCCAACTGCCTCTGGATTAATGACAGTCGAGCTGACGACTATTAAAAAACTTCCTGTGCAGCGGTAACGCCAGCACCCAGTGGAACGTCATATCCTATCTCCACTAAGCCTCGCTCAAAGGCAGAAATGGCGACGATAACGTCATTTTCATTCATCCAACCGAGATGTGCGATCCGGACGATTTTTCCGCTTAACTGACTCTGACCGCCGGCATAGGTGATACCGTATGTGTCGCGCATCAGATTGATAAACGCCTTTCCATCGATTTCCGCTGGCAGGCGGATAGAGGTCAAAGTATTGGCTGGAGATGCTGCGAAGAGGGAGAGACCCAGCGCTTTAATCGCACTCCGAGTCGCGACTGCCAAGCGATTGTGACGGGCGATGGTATTACGGATACCTTCTGCACAGATGCGATTTAAGGCACATTGAAGTGCCGTGAGCAGTGTTATCGCCGGTGTGTAGGGGACAGAGCCCTCCAAGCCGCTTTGGTGTGCTTTTCGGAAATCGAGATAGTATTTCGGAAGGTCAGAACACTCAACCGCGCTCCATGCACGTTGATTGAGCGCAGCGAACGCCAGACCGGGCGGTGTCATCAAGCCTTTCTGGGAGCAGGAAACAACAACGTCCACACCCCAATTATCCATCTGTAAATCATCAGCAGCGAGCGCGCTGACAGCATCAACAACCAAGAGGGTCGAACGAACTCGCGTTAAACGTGCCAACGCCTCAATGTCGTGCAAAGCACCCGTCGATGTCTCACAGAGCGTTGCAAACACCGCTTTTACATCAGGGTGTTCCGTTAAGAGTGCTTCAACTGTCTGTGGCTCAACAGAATCCCCCCATGTCACGTCAATCGGGATCACTTCGATCCCATAAGCGGTGCAGATGTCGTTCCACCGTTCCCCGAATTTACCGCTCCGAACGACAATTACTTTGTCTCCACGAGACAGAAGATTAACGACAGCCCCTTCCATAGCACCGGTTCCAGACGATGTTAGAAAGAGGACATCATTCTCGGTTTGGAAAGCGTGTTTGAGTTTTTCAAGAACATCTTTAATGAGTGTTACAGCGGCATCGCTGCGGTGGTAATCAATCGGTTGCGCCATTGCCAATAGGGCTTCAGGCGGAATCGGCGTGGGACCGGGTGTAAAAAGCAATTTCTTTTTCATTTTTTTAATGGTTATCGGTCATCGGTTATCGGTTTTCAGTATGGTTTTTGTATCAGTTAAACTTCTTTGTCTTCTATGGTGAATTATAGAATTACTTATACACCCAAAGATAGGCGAGGATACAATCCTCGCCAGCGGTGGCGGTGTTCCCTGAAATATTTACATATTTTGATAATTCACCATAATTGATAACACGAGTGTGGTTTCACATTATTAGAAAACACTTCAAACACTAAAGCTTAACTGATAACTGACAACTGATAACCGACAACTATTAAATTAGGCAGTGTTGACAGCGACAATTGTTTTGCCCTCAACATCCACAACGACCCATTCTTGATCAAGGAGTTCACACAGACGTATAATTGCGGCACGTTGCCCTGTGCTATCCATCGGCACTTCAATGGTGAGCGTAGCGAATTCTTCTCGCTGGACATCACCCTGTTTATCAAATTTCATTGGTGTAATCTGAATTTTTTTCAATTTCGCATCCATATTTTTTCCTTTACTTAATTTAATTAAACTATGCGTCACCCATGAACGACGCGATATCAATGCATTCTCCGCCGCGTCGGGAAGACTCCCAACCTGCTAAAATAGGGGCTAAAGAGAAGAGCCCATCGTAATAATCACTTTGCAAAAGACTTGCATCCCCAGACTGAACGGCGCGGATAAAGGTCTTATCTTGTTCCAACCACGGATCGAATTCGTCGGCTTGATAAAGGACCTCGCCATTTACCACAATCCTATCGTATCCGTGAATTTCGAGGCATCCACCTTCATAGAAAATAGTAAACCGCGGTTCATTTTTCGGACCCGGACCGGCGGCGACAAAGCTAAGCGTCATCGTAGCACCGTTCTCAAAGCAGTAATTGAAACTGGTAGACAGAGCATTCGCATAAGCCGGGCGTTCACAATAAAATGCTTGGGATTTGGCAACGTTCAATCCTGTCATGAAGCGGGTATAATCGGTTGCATGAACACCCCAATCGAGGGCACTTCCCCCAGACTTGTTCATCTCTTCCCACCATGTTTTGGGTCCACCCTCTGTTGAAGGTGGTAAGCCTCCGAAACTCTGAAATCGAGCATGCACGATGTGCTTGTCCGTCAAATACCGGCGAGCCTCTTGGAAGATCGGACGATACCGTTCGCGAAACCCAACGGTGCTGATAACCCCCGCTTGCTGAATGGCATTGTTGATTTTGTGTGCCACCTGCATCGTGAGTGCCTGCGGCTTTTCACTGAAGATGTGGATCCCTTTTTGTGCGGCGGTTACTTCAACATTGGTTCGCACATACGCCGGTACGATAGAGTATAGCACGTCAATTGCTTCGGTGTCAAGCATTTCATGAGCGTCTTGGTAGACATGCGGGACCTTGAAGCGTTCAGCTGTTTCTTGTGCTGTCTGCGAGTTACTATCACACGCAGCGACAATATCCACCGAATTCGTCTGTAATAGGTTCGGGATTCGGGTTCGGTTCGCGAAGTTTCCACATCCATAGAAAGCGACACGAACGCGCGGTGCTGTTGACACGATAAACGTTCTCCAAATTATTGAGATAGAGGTTTTTGTCGATTCCTGTTAATTCTGCCCGAAATATGAGGCAACCCATACTAAATCCTGGACATTCACTACGTCATCACCATTCACGTCCGCAGTATTCACGCCGGTTTGCCCAAAATTCGATGCAATGAGCACCAAATCTTGGATGTTCACCACACCATCACTGTTGACATCCCCCGGTATTTGGAAGAGAAATGGCGTGAAGTCCCACAGCAAAACCGTGCCATCGTCGCTCCCGCTGGCAAGCGTGCGACCGTCCGGGGATAGCGCAAGCGCGTTAACTCTGTTCATGTGTCCCGTAAAGACACTTAAACGTCGTCCACTGTCCACATCCCACAATCGAATTGTGCTATTCCAACTTCCACTCACAAGCGTGCGACCGTCAGCGGAGAACACGAGGGATCTGATCGGACCTACATTCCCCCCGAAAGTTGCTTTGGGTTGTTCGGTATGTATATCCCAGAATCGGATACTTCTATCCCGACCCGCACTCACGAGTGTGCTGCCATCCGGACTAAACACAATAGCCTCAATAGGTTCTGTATGCCCTGTCAAGGTCGCTTGGCGTCGCGCAGTTCCGACATCCCATAAGTGAATTGTGGCGTTTCTACCGCCACTGGCAAGCGTGCGACCATCCGGACTGTACGCAACAGCATAGACATCCTGTGTATCCCCCAATATTGCTCTATTTTCGCCTGTGTCAACATCCCACAATCGAACGGTGTTGTCCCAACTTGCACTTACAAGCGTGCGACCATCCGGACTAAACACGAGAGACTCAATACCATACTTATGACCCATAATGGTTGCCTTGGGTTGCCTTGTGTGTGCATCCCACAAATGAATTGTGGTGTCAGGGTTTCCTCCACCGCTAGCGAGTGTCTCACCATCTGGAGAAAACGCAACGGAAAAGATCCGCCCTCCATGTCCTACGAGGGTATCTTGGAAATGCCCTGTATGTGCATCCCACAAGTAGATTAGTTTGTCATAGTTCGCACTGGCAAGTATCTGACCATTTGGACTGAAGGCAACCGCATTAACTGCAATAGTGTACTCGGTGAGGGTCGCTTTATGCTGGTGAGTGATATAATCCCAAAACTGAATCACCTGATCACTGCCCGAGCTGACAAGTGTTCTGCCATCCGGGCTGAAGGCAACGGATTCAACCGAACGTTCATGCCCTGTGAGGGTTCCCTTTAGGTCGCCAGTGACAGCATCCCACAATCGAACCGTTTTGTCATTACTCCCACTGGCAAGCGTCTGCCCATCCTGGGAAAATGCCACTGAATTGACCCCACTCGTGTGTTCTGTGAGGGTTGCTATGTGCTGACCGGTATGTGGGTTCCACAATTGAATCGTGTCATCCACATCCGCACTTGCAAGCGTCCCTCCATCAGGACTGAACGCAACAGATTTCACCGAACGTTTATGCTCTGTGAAATTAGCGATTTGGTATCCAGCTTTCACATCCCATAATCGAACCGTGTTGTCTTTCCAACCTCCGCCGCTGGCAATCATCTTTCCGTCAGGGCTAAATACGACAGAAGTGACAACCCCTGTATGCCCAATAAAAGCCGCAATATGGTTTCCCGTAGCAGTATCCCACAATCGAATTGTTTCGTCCGAGGTTCCACCCCCACTTGCTAACGTGCTGCCATCTGGAGAAAACGCAACGGACGTAACACTGCCCATATTGTCGTCCTTAAGGGTTGTCTTGTGTTGACCTGTATGTGGATTCCACAACCGAATTGTTTTGTCCCAACTTCCACTCGCGAGTGTCTGTCCGTCCGGAGAGAATGCAACACACGAAATCCTTGACTCATGTCCAGTGAGCAAGCCAATTTCTTCATGGGTATCGGCATCGTAAAGCCAAACACCGATAGAACTACTGACCGCGAGCAGAGTGCCATCCGGGGAATACTGGACGTTACCCGTTATTGCCCCCCTACCAAGTCGTGCTTTGGCACCTTCGGGTAAATGCCATTGGGTATAATCTTGGGCGAAGGTGTTTGGGAGAGATACTGTCCCAACAAAAAGCATCACCAAGATCGAAAATCGCGTCAGTTTCATCAGTATAACCCCTTGTTCTCAGCAAACCGCCTGCCGGAATTTTACTCTCTCCAGGGTGGAACATCCCACGTGTTGAACCACTCCCATTTCCAGATAACCCGTTTCTCTGGCATTTTTACCTCGTATTCTATGCCTGCGGTGAACGGGAGGAGGTGCGTTCTGTTTCCCACTATTTCACGGATTGATTCAATAAACGCCATTTCATCGGTGACGTTTGGGGGCCAGTGCCCTGCTGGTATCGGGTCGGATTTCCGATCGGTTCGGTAATGTGTCGGTATCACGAAGCGCGGTTGGATTAACTCTACAAGTTCTATGAGCCGAGATGCAAGTCCCTCGCCGAGACCGAGTTTCATGTGAATCAGGAAATCTACCCTGCCTCGGAGGTTTACTAACGCTGGATAGGGTTCGTGCAAGTCGCCAGTGTGTAAGATAGAGACATTTTTTGCGGTGTGTGTTATCAGATAACCGTTTGTCGGGAGATTTGGCGTTTGGTTCTCGCCACTTTCAATCGTCTCGACTTGAATATCCCCAAGATCGAGCGTATCTGACCCTTGAAACGCGCGCGATGTCCCTTGCTTTTCGTTGAGATGTTTTGGGTAGAGAATCTGGACCTTATCGGCAGGGACATGCTTGGTAATCGGTAGATCGCGCTCAAATGCGGCATCCCCGTATTTCTCAGCAATAGATTGTGCGGGTGTCATGCAACCGACGTTGACAAATAACTTTTTAAAACGCTCACCGCAACACAACTTCCGCAAGGTTATAGGGTGGCAGTGGTCGAAGTGTTCGTGGGAAATAAAGATATAGTCGTATATCGGTTCGGCATCCGCCAAGTTCTGATCGAACAGATATGGATCGAAAGCGATATTGATGTCTCCAAATCGGACATCAAATGCGCCGCATCCCCACCATCTTAAATATATGTTTTCCATAGCGAGAGCCTTTCTGTCTGGAAAGCCTATTTCAGTAGCCACATCTTCCGGACGCTTTGTGTATCGCCTGCCCGGAACTGGTAAAAATAGATACCGCTGGCTACGGTTTCCCCATTTCGATTTTTACCATCCCAATAAAGCGTTTTTTCACCATGAGACTGCTGTCCGAGGTTAAAGTCTCGAATCAATTCACCGCTCTGTGCGTAGATTGTGATCTGCACATCAGTGGACTCGGAAAGGCGATATGGAATCCAAGTTTCTGGATTAAATGGATTGGGGTAGTTTTGAAAGACCTCGGCAGCTTTTATCTTTCCCCATGTCGTGCTCTGCTTACCAATTGGTTCAACAGCTACCGCTACGTTTTCGGCTTCGGTGAAAGTAAGGACATCCGCCTCAAAGTCAAGATGATGGTAAGTTTCAACAAGACCTGAGGGCCAGGCTAAGGTAACAGAATCGATCGGATGAACAGAAGATATACCGAATTCCAGTTCTAAACTATCACTGCCCAAAAAGCCGGTACCGCAGATTAACTCTTGTACCTGAACACGGTTGCCTACAACCACCGATACCCGTGTGCCGATTCCATCGCGATTGCTTTTCGTTCCGCGCAACCGAATTTTTATGTGTCGATTGTCAGAATCGACATCATTTTGAAGGAGCGTATTACCGGTGTTGTTGACAACGTAAAAATCGACATCTCCATCGTTATCAAAATCACCGGCGGTTGCCCCGCGTCCGACGACATCAACACTGACGTTTAGGGCATCGGCACGGTCCACAAATTGCCCGTTCCGATTGTGATAGAGACGATTACGATTGGTTTTCTGTGAGTTATCAACATCGCCGTTGACGACGTAAAGGTCGCGCCAACCGTCGTTGTCAAAGTCAATGAAACTGGCGTACCACCCGACCCCCTCGTTTGCGACCCCAACAGCTTCAGCGACATTCGTGAAGGTGCCATCCCCGTTATTGCGCCAGAGGAGATCTGCATCGTAATTCGTGATGAAGAAATCCAGGTCGGTGTCGTTATCGTAGTCTCCGACGCAGAGTCCCATCGCACCTGTCGGTCTGCCGTCGATTTCGGTCACGATGCCGGACTGCTCTGAAACATCTGCGAAGGTGCCATCGCCCCTATTTCGATAGAGTTTGTCGGGTCCATGGTCATTTGCAACGAAAAGGTCTGCCCAAGTATCACCATTGTAGTCAAAGAAGATTGCTCCCCAGGCGATCCCATCGTCAACGACGCCAGCGACATCGGTGGTTTCTTCAAAGGTACCATCTCCGCGGTTTCGGTAGAGAACATTGGTTTTGGGAGCGGGGTTAGGGTTTAAGAGGGATGGCGATCGTCCCCAATTAGCGATGTAGATGTCAAGCCATCCATTGTGGTCATAATCGGCGATCACGGGACCCGTGCCGTGTTTTTCGTCTGCGACACCGGCTTGCTGCGTCACGTCTGTGAAGGTGCCATCTCCGTTGTTGTGAAAGAGGAAGTTAGGACCGGCACAGGTTATATAAAGATCGCGCCAACCGTCATTGTTGTAGTCAAACCAGACACACCCGCGTCCCCTTGGCGTGTTTGCGACTCCCGCTTTGGCGGCTTCGTCTGTGAAAGTGCCATCGCCATTGTTGCGGTAAAGTGCATTGGGTAAGCCTCCATCGCCAACGACGAAGATGTCAAGCCAGCAGCCATCGTTATCATAGTCCGCAGCAGCGGTCCCGGGACCCATCCAGGCCCCGGATTCCGCATCAATAGGAATTTCACGTTGATAGACATTTGCAGTGAGACTGACATCGGTGAAGGTCGAGGCTGCTAAGGTGGAAACACCAAAGAACATCATAAAAATCATCAGGCGGTACTGCATAAGGGGTGTCTATCCTCAATATTGGGTTTTTACGGCTGCCCAAGTTGTTGTTGCTTTTCCACCGGGTTCAACAGGGAAAGGATTTAGGTTATCATTGAAGTATTCGTAGTCTACTTCAAGACTCCCTGCGCCTGCTGCGACACCGGCATAAACACCGAGCCATAAGGGTGGCGTGAGTTCAAATTCAGTCACACCAATCTCAATCCAATCTTCATTTTCCTTGGTTTTATACCAAGCACTGTATTCATCTGCATCTTTGGCGAGTCGAAGGAACAATTCGGTTTCTCCAAATTCAGGAGTGAACCCAGCGTTTCCGGTGAGACCACCACCACCTTCATTCTGTTTCGTCTGATACTGGATTTGCCCTTTTGCCGCTGCATCTCGTGACCAGAATTTAATGGTCACCCAATTGTCATCCTTCGGGCTTTTCACGACAAGTCCATTGACCCCAGAACTGGTATCCCATCTGGCAAAGAAGTGGGTTTCGACATCAAATATATCTGTGTCGGTTTCCTGGTACAGGAAATGAGATTGGTCAGTCGCCCAGAGATTTCGGTTGGGTTCGCTGTCAATAAACAGAAAATTCTCACGGGTATCGCCGACATCCCATTTGGGGGGTTCGTTTTGCCATTCCCAATTCGGATTCTGTAATTTGCCCTTCTCAAAGGGGTCGCCGAACGAATCCTGTGCAACTGCAACACCCCCGAAAACGAGCATTAGCAAACATATACCTGCACTATACTTAATAATTTGTCCAAGTTTTAGTGTAGTCTGAAAGCCAAAACCTACTGTTAGAAATCGGATTTTCATAAATTTTTCATAACCTCCTACCTCTAATTTTAAAATAGATTACCGAGATTGTCAAGGCAAATTGAGCGGATATTCCCGAAGAAAGCGCAATGAATTGCGCGACTACGAACCAAAGACTGCGTGAAAACGGGTCAACCGCGTAAGTCCTATATTTGATAATCTGCTATAGGTGACTCTGAATTGCGAGATGACAATGTGTTTGCAGTTTTGGGCATTTTAGGATGGGAGTCAATCGCGCTTTATTCCCACGACTACATTCTCAGATGACACATCTTCCGGTATGACGACAAAAATCTTTCCAGATTCGCAGCTTTCGCTCTGTGTTTTCAGATACTGTGATATTTCAGCGTCGTCAAGGAGAACCGCGCCATCTGCAGTAGATTCAGGCGTAGGTCCGAGCGGTGTGCCAAACTTCCGAATCCATTTGAAGACGGTACTCGGTGATACTGAAAACATCTGCGCGATTGCGGTTATAGAAATCCCACGACAGTATAGGAACACCGCTAAGGCTCTCTGCCACGGTGGCCTTCCACGGGACGTAAGTCGTGTAAACTGAAATCCACAAGATTTACATTTATAACGTTGGCGTCCCCTGGCTTTCCCATTTTTGACAGCATCTTCCCGTTTGCAACGCGGACAGTTCATCGCGGTGTGCCTCCTTCAAAATATGATAAGAGACAGTATAACATAAAAACCACTACTTTAGCAATAGACCTGTTTTAGGCTCCAGGACTATTTAGTTTTCGGTTCCGATCTTGGTTTTCGTTCACAGATGTTAAGGTTTTCGCGCAATATCGCGAGCACAGCTCGCTCCTACAGCGGAAAAATGTTCACACATATAAAGTAAATATGTAAAACTAAATGACCCTGTTTTAGACTCAGGACATCTATAGCCCTCCTTACTGTTACCGATGGTGAGATACCATAAAACTCCCTAATGCCAGTTATCAGCGGTCAGAAGCCACACTGGTAGGCAAGATTTAGAACCAGAACGGGCAACCTGAAACGGCACAAGGATCGTGATACACAGGGCATCGCTTAAGACCTCCTTCGTACAGGAAAGCCATATTTCCCTATCAATATAGACTGTAAAAACTTGATTTAGAAAGCGGAATTGTGGTAATATCTAATACATACTTCCCACCACGGGACCAGCGTGATATCAAAGTGCGCTCAATTTTACGGTGTTGCTTGTGGATAACTATCAAGCGGAAAAACCTTGTTAGAGGTGTGAAGATGAGAACAAACAATCAAACGCCGCGCTCTTATGGGCTGACTATGAATTCTTTGAAACACATCATTCAACGCTGTCACCAACGGCACGAAAAGCCGCTTCGACAGCGGAAGACAATGGTAACGCCTGCGTTGTATAAAGGTCTTCCTTATCATTTCACGGTTCATTGCGCGTGGAAATATCCTGTAAGGCTCTATGAACTCGAGCATGCGGACATCTCCTTCATGCCGATAGGACGCGCACCTGAGCGCGACCACGGTCCAAGGTCTCTTGGGGGTGAACGGTTTTTGAAACGCCAGAGCATAGCAGACTGGGAGATCGCATTATGGCACAAATCATGGGGAATACAGGTGTATACAGGCACACCTTCCGAACGTGATGGCGCGCAATGGCACGACATTGATTTTACGTATGATGCTATCTGCGCTGCCCCCGATGCTGTTTTAACTTGTATCGAGTCTCTCATCAACGCCGTGGCGAATCCGCTATTGACGATGACAAAGTCGGGTGGGTTGCGTTTTTCTTGCAGAGTGTCGAATTATCTCCATCCGAATACCCCTGAAGCGAAGCAGTATATCTACAAACACACATCGATCTCGGAAAATCCGTATCACCGCGACGTGTATCTCGAAATCCTTGGTGAAGCAGGATATAGCCGCTGGGATGCCCGCTACGAGATCCTGCTTGGCAATCTGTTAGACCCACCTATCATTGCCAAAGAGGTTCTCTTTGCTTTCATTGATGTGCTTCGTGCTGCGCTTCACCAACCTGCATCGCCAAGAGAACAGAAATTGGAACCCACCCCGCAAGTTGCACCTATTGTGCCTGCATCCCTCGGTTCGCATAATCTCAATCTTGCGAGACAGGCGTTTTTGAAGCGCGGGTTCTCTTATGTCCGACGAGAAAACAGGATTCACCACTGGGCATTACCCGGCAGCGGGGAAACCACCACATACATACTGCTATGGGAGGATGAGGAGGGTGTATGGGTCCGGGCATCTACGTCTGATACCGGATTGCCGATGGAAGCTACGCTCATAACAGATATCTGGGACGATACCGGCATTCTGTCACCGATACCGACTACTGGATTGCCTGTAACAGATAAAGTGCTTGCAGTTCGGGGAGGGAAACTGAGTCCTTTAGCGATAAAACGTCCGTCCCCGGTGCTATCCAAGCAGGAAGACGAAAATAAGGTTTACGGGACACTTGAAGAGACTGCCGTTCAGATGCAACGTGTTTTCAATCGAGATGCTCGCATTCTCGGACTTATCGCCGAAACGGGGGCAGGAAAAAGCCACGCCGCAGAGTCCTACGTTCTCAATGGCGGTGCGATTCGCTTAAACGGGAAATATGCAACGGCAGAAGAAGCAGAACAACGCTTTCAAAAGCGAAACGTGTCATCGGTCGCACGTAGGAGAAATCGGCTGCACTTGTGGGAGCAGGTAAAAGATATACCCGCTGAGGTTCGGATGGCGAACCCTTTTCAACACGGTAATGTCTGTGAGGACCCGGAGCGGTGCGATGCACTTGAAAAAAAGGGTGGAAACCCGAATGAAAGTATCTGTCCGCAGTGTCCCGTTTACAGAGAGTGTCAGCAGGGTGGCTATTTATCGCAATCCGTTACATTGCAACGCGCCAAGGCACAGATATTTAATCCAGTTAGACTATTTTTAGATCCGCGACACTCAAGAACGGCAGGAGAAATACTTGAGCCGACAGACGACACAGAACGGCTCTGTATCATTGATGAAGCAAACGCACAACAGCTGTTTGTCAAATGTGCCGTATCAAGAAACACATTGGAAGAGTGGCGTGTAAACTGGCAAGGGAGTTCCTTAGGTAACATCGCCAATGCCCTACTACACGCGTTAGAAACCAAAGGCGAACTTGACGACAATGCTGTCAGGCGGATCCGCACAGCGATGCAGGTATTTGAGCAACAGGAAGAAAAGCTTGTCCAGCAGATATGCCAAATCAATGTCTCGGGTAAAGTGGAGAGGCGCGGGATTGTCGATAATGAAACTGGGAAGGAAATGGCACGCTTTACTCTCGAATTTGAGGAAGGTGTTTTCGCTTACATTCCCTTGGATACAAACGCCGCGGATAGTCTCAGGGCAAAAGGACTGCCTGTTTTTGATTTTGACTTCTCGGAACTAAACAAAGACGTGAAAATCCCGATGTCGATAACACAAGCCATTGCGTTAGGCATCTTGGACACGTCAACCGTAGAAAGTATTCAGGCATTCCCGACAGTCTATCCGGACCCAAACTGGACTTTCTGGCATCAACTCAAACGTTTTTTTGCACGCTACACGCGCGATGCTGACGCACCGATGTTGTGGACTGGAAAAGACCTGCAGTTCTGGGTGCCATCGGTGTTGCATCCGAGGGTCAAACGCTTTCTGTTTATGTCGTCAACGCTCTCCGAGCGAGATCTCCGCAAGGCATTCCCAGATGAGGAAATTGAAGTCACCCACATCAAACCGACAGCGTGGATCGCGGGGAACCAAGTTTTTCAGATTCGCACAGGTATCTATCCACGACAAACAATTCTAAACTACGACACCGACTGGGACATTCTCGGCATGTCCAAAACGGGGCAGCGCTTTTTCCTCGGTATTCAAGCAGAAATTGAGCGGGACCCAAACGTTAAGCATGTGATTATCACTAGCGCGCCAACACTGCTACATTTGCGGAATATTACAGCAAAGCAAAACGTCCTTTTCGCGACAGATTTCAAAAAGATAGAAGAGTTAGACACCACTTTTGAAACGGCAGATGTGATTTGGATAGTCGGTGCGCCCTACTGGACACCAGGTCTCATTTGGCGGCACTCACAGATTTTGTTTGGAAACGAGGAAAAACCGCTCTGCTATGAAGGAGATATGGAGTCTTGCAGCTACAAAGACGAACGCGTTCAGAGCATTTATGAAAAAAATGCTATAGGTCTATTTACAGAGATTATAGGTCGAGCGGGGTTGACCCGCTTACCCAACAAGAAAATTGTATTGCTCACCAGTGCGCGATTGCCCGACATTACTGATAGAGCTGAAACACTCCTTTTTGACTGGGAAGATTTTGAGGTCGCCGGTGGACTGGACAAACTCCCTGAGGTGATAGCCGAACGCCAGCGTTTTGAGAGAGAACGAGACAATCTCACATCGGAATCCGGGAGAGAAAAAGTGGAACAGGTCTTGGGAATCTCAAAAAGTCAAGCGAACCGTGTGTTGACGAAGTTGAGGGGTGGGAAAATTCAACGCGTTTCCTTCCACGAGCAGATCCGCTATCTCCTTGAAGGTGGTGAGAAAAAGACAGCGGAACTCACTGCGGCTATTGAAGGACATCCAGGAGCCGTAAAAAATGAACTCAAGCGTCTTATAGATAGCGGTGAAATTGTAAAGGTCCGGCGAGCTGTATATGCTCTGCCAAAAGCGTAGTTCTACTAAGGACGATATGTGTACATAAAAATAATGTTTCCCCTCTCTAATCCGTTGATGCATCAACTCATACCTCAAGTGCCCCCTTTTTCACTTATCCGAGCGTTGCCTATACACACCTCCACCTTCATGAAACCCACTGCCGAGATACATCGGGGTGTGACGCGTTCATTTTGAAATATGGAGTTAGTTTGCTGTCCTCTGGGATGACCCCATATTTTCCGATTTATTATACAATGTCACCGTTTTAGTTTTAAGGGAATCTTCAATTTCATTTGCTATTTTTTTTCGCATCGTATATTATATGTTTAGAGGAAAATTGTAAGCTGACATTGCGAACAGACGATAGATCTCGAACAGAGGGTCGTAAGTCTCCATCAGAACCTCAGTAGGAGCACATTGTGCTCACGACGCGCCCCAGCGCGTAAAGGAGAACACAATCATGGCAGGGAAACTGAAAGTAGCAGCAGTGGGGTGCGGTGGCATCGGGCATCGTCATCAACTGGGGTATCTTCAGCATCCGGGTGCGGAATTGGTGGCAGTGTGTGATATAGACACCGCTAAAGCGAAGACACGTGCTGAAGAACTCGGCATCGCGAAGTGGTATCCTTCCATCAAAGAGATGCTTGCGAATGAAGAGTGCGACCTCGTAGACGTTGTAACCGCTGATTACCTGCACTTTGAACCCGTAATGGAATGTCTGGAAGCCGGAAAACATGTTATCTCTGAAAAACCGTTGTCACTTTATATCAATGAAGCGGAACAAATGGTCGCGAAGGCAGACGAAAAAGGTGTCTACCTTGCTATAGATTACAATCGTCGATTTGCCCCTGGGTATGTCCAAGCACGGAAGTGGTTTGATACCGGTGCTATCGGGCAGACGTACTACTTGGATATGAAATTATCTCAAGGTGGACCCGCCTCAACGTGGAAAGGCGAATATTACCTGCTCTATGAATTGGAAACCCACGCGATTGACCTGCTTCGATGGTTTGGCGGCGAAATTGTCGCTGTTTGTGTGCAAATGGCGAAGCCGCGGCAACATGAAGTGCGTGAGGGTGAAGATGCATGTTATACCAGCATGGCTATCTCTTTCCGTTATGAAACAGAAGCAGTCGCTACGTTGATGGCGAGTTGGGATAGCGATTTCATCCATCCGATCGAGCGCCTCGAAATCTGCGGTTCCGATGGCGAAATCGTCGTTGATAATGTCCTCACACGCGCAACCTTGATGAGACGGGAAAATCAGGTCGTCGAAGAATACCGTCCCTCCATTTTTAGAGAGGAACAACTTGCTTTTGATGGAACATTCGCCTTACGGGTGGCTGCCCTCGTCGATGACTTACTCGCCGACCGGTCGCCTGCCCCAACGGGGAGAGATGGTTTGCAAGCGTTACGTATTACTGAAGCTATTGTGGAATCGTGGAAGGAAAAACGGGAAGTCGCAGTTAAGATCGATTAAGAATGACACGTAAACCCTATCTCACGCAAACCGTTTCTATATGTAAGGAGGGATGAACTATGAAACATTATCTGTCTTATCTAAGAGAATTTCGTCAAGAATTACGCATCGGTTCGTCATATTCGACGGTGTGCGCTTGTGTTGCGTCGCTTGTTTTCGCACTCCTGGCAATAAACTGTGGTCCGCCCCCGCAAGGACAGTACCACATCCCTGAAACGGCACTTACCGCTGCCGAGAGGAATACGAGACCGCAATCCGGACAGAGCCAAGTTAGCTTACCTGACAGTGCTACCGTCCAGTTACAAAGACTGCCCTACGTCAGAAACGCCTTCAAAGAACCCCCGCGCGTTGGCAGCAGAGGTGGACTCGATGATCTTTATGCAACGACCCGTGGTACAGTGCAGCACCTTGCCATTATCTCCAACTGTTCGCTCGATGTCTTAAAGGCATTTATTGCGAAAGGGTGGCCTCCTATCGTGATGATTCAATTCCAAGGACGAAGCCCAGAGATATTGACGTTGTCCGATTACAACGACCAGTTAGGCGAAATATCACTTCAGAATCCGACCAATCTTGCCAAACGCCGATTGAACTACGCAGATTTTGAGACAACTTGGAGTAAGAGTTCACGGAACAAATGTGTTCTAATCACACCACAACAACTCACAGAAATAGATGTTCAGAACGTGTTAGGGAGATACTTACCTACAGAAGCGTTTCAAGGAATTAGCGTGAGAAGCCGCTAATACTACACTCACCCGATTTACAGTATCTCAACCCGCCATCGTATTAATTATGGTAAACCCTATAATTACTTAGGCACCGCGGTAGGCGCGGTTTCAAACCACGCCTACCAGGAAGTGCCTACCTATTTTTATAATTCACTATAGAAAGGGATACAACTTTGAGAGCTCTTCCGTTCACGGCTGTTACAATTAGCGACCGGTTTTGGGCACCTCGGCAGCGGACGAATTCCGAGGTAACGATCCCACACGAATTGGTACAGTGCCAAACAACAGGTAGAATAGACAACTTCGCGAAAGCCGCTGGCTTGATGTCCGGAGAATTTGAAGGTATTTTCTTCAACGATTCCGATGTCCACAAATGGGTGGAGGCGGCATCGTATACGCTTCAGACACATCCGAATCCAGAATGGGAATCGGATCTCGATGCGGTCATCGCAAAGATCGCTGCGAGCCAACAGCCTGACGGTTACCTGAATTCCTATTTCACACGGGTCGAGCCGACGAAGCGGTGGCAAAATCTCGGTATCATGCACGAACTCTACTGTGCCGGACACCTGTTTGAAGCAGCCGTCGCGCATTATCAAGCCACTGGAAAGAGCACCCTGCTTGACGTTGCATGTCGATTCGCAGACCTCATCGACAGCATCTTTGGTCCCGGCAAACAAGACGGGCTTCCGGGACATGAAGGCATTGAACTCGCGCTCGTGAAACTGGCGGGCGTTACAGGTGAGGCACGCTACTCGGCACTCGCGGAATACTTTGTCACCCGACGTGGTCATTCTCCGTCGGTCTTTGAGAAGGAATTAGAAAATTCGGACATTCCGGGTGGGCTTGATGCGTACCGACACCACTTCACACGCGACGGGAAATTTGAGGGGCATTATGCACAAGCACATCTCCCGATTCAGGAACAGACAGAGTGTGTTGGACACGCGGTGCGTGCGATGTATCTTTACAGTGCCGCTGCTGACATCGCTTATGAGACAAGAGATATCGCAATTATAAACGCCCTGGAAGCACTTTGGCGGAACGTGACAGAGAAACGTCTGTATGTCACCGGTGGTGTGGGTCCTTCTGGACACAACGAAGGTTTCACAAACGACTATGAGTTACCGAACGTCTCTGCCTACGCCGAGACGTGTGCGTCTATCGGACTGATATTCTGGGCACACCGAATGTTCCTATTGCGCGGTGAGTCGCGCTTTGTTGATGTGCTGGAGACGGCACTTTACAACGGGGCGCTCTCTGGCATCTCGCTTGATGGCACGGGCTTCTTCTATCAGAATCCACTGGCAAGTCACGGTGGTCGGCATCGGCATGAGTGGTTTGGCTGTGCCTGTTGCCCGCCGAATATCGCGCGACTTCTCGCATCCATCGGACAGTATGCATACGCCGAATCGGACGAAGGTGTATGGGTGAATCTATACATCGGTGGCACTGCCGACGCAACTGTTGCGGGAGACGTTTCGGTGAAAGTAGCTCAGGAAACGGATTACCCGTGGTCGGGCGATGTCAGGATAACGGTGGATCCGGAAACGCCTGTAACATTTGGATTAAATTTACGAATTCCGGCGTGGTGTGATGCCTTTGAAGTGTGTGTTAATGGAGCCGTTCATGATCCAAAAACGAACGCTAACGGGTACCTCTCAATTGAGCGACAGTGGCATGCAAAAGACACAGTTCGCTTGACACTCGCCATGCCGATTGAGCGGGTTTACGCACACCCACTTGTTAAAGAAAATGTTGGACGGTTCGCTTTACGCCGCGGTCCGCTGGTCTACTGCTTTGAGGATGTGGACAATCCCGATGGCGTTTTCCAGACGTTGTCGCTGGTAGATGGTGCACCCTTAGAAGCAACGTTTGACAGTGAACTCTTAGGCGGTGTTACCCTCATCCGTGGTACAGGTACAGTGCTTGATGCCTCCGACTGGGGAAATAACCTCTATCTACATTCAAAACCACATTTGAAGCGCACAGACGTTACGGCAATTCCGTATTACGCATGGTGCAATCGTGGCGCGGGACAGATGGCTGTGTGGGTTTTGTAATCTTTTCCCCTGAAGCACCGACTGATTCAAACGAGAGCCGTTTCATTGCTTAAGTCGTCCCCATGTGATGGCGAGTTTTCCTTCTGCTTCGACTGCAAGTGGGAGACCAGTTTCCGCACCGCCTACACCGACCAGATGATATGCATTACCTGATGCGTCTGAGAATTTCCGTGTTCCGCCCAGCTCATCAAAATGCCACAACGCAGCCGTTTTGGCATCATTTTTGAACCTGCCGTCTGGCATAAAGCCTTTTTTCTTGACATCGTAACGAGCCTCCGTTGAGATGCGAACCTCATCAATATATCCAGTGAAGGAATCATAAAACTGTTCTTCCTTAACAAGCATCCGAATTATTTTTCCAAACCCTCCAAGCACAAAGTCCAGTGGATGCGAAGCATTGTGTCCGAGAGGAAAGCCGTGTGGCCATATCGCTACGAAATCATTGACGATCATTGTTGTGTGAGGCCCATTTGACTGATAAGCGATGTGGTGCCACTGGTTCAGCGCAAGCGGGATCGGGAAAGGTAATCTCCGACCCAGCTCTCCGTCAATATAGGCACTCATTAGCAAGATTGGGTCCCCCTTCGGGTGCTCGATATTTAGCGCATTAGCAAGATTATTTAGGAGCGGTTGAAATTCATCGTTCACGATGAGCATACGCACCTGTTGATGGAGTATCGTTCCCGCTGTGTCCTTGTCGGGCGGTTTAGTGAGATATACCCATGCTTCGACGGTGAACTCCTCCGTTCCTTTCGGTAAAGGTCTACCGAAGGTTTTAAAGTCTAAAACGGCGTGGTCGTCGACCCCATCGAGGACTAAATAGTTTCCACCTGCGGGTGAAGCGGGTGGAAACGCTTTGGCACTCAGCGGAATTAATATAAGTAAGAGACATGCGAGGATTTGTCGGTATATCATTTTTTATCTCCTTTTTTCGTCATGAAATGCTGAAATGTCATTTAGTTTGTGCTACAACAGACTTCCGCCATAAATATTCAAGTCGAACTCACGCTATTTACTGTTCTTCGGAGACCAGGGACGTGTGAAATATTCCTTGTCTTTCGACGATACTATAGAGTCTATCGTTAATGATAGCCAAAGAAACTATTCCGCTTGGCACTTCTGTAGAAACCAGCTTCCATCGATTCCGGGTATCCAAGCGATAGACACCGACATCGCTGATACCATAAACTTTGGTCCCATCTACAGCAAAGTTATTTACGATGGGACGCTCTTCAGCGTTATCAGTTGGCACGTGCCAATGCTCCGCGGTTTTGGAGACCATGACACCATTATCTGTTGCGACGTAAAGGGTTGACTCTACAAAGACCATATCTTTGAAGCGTGTGAAGCGGAGCGGTAGGCTTGGTGTGATGTCTCTCCAACTATCCCCCTCATCAAGCGATTGAAACAGCTCACCATTCCGTTTGCCAGCGTAGACGGTCTCTCCTAAAACCGCTAATTTGAATCCCTTCCTGTAATCATCACGAGATCCATCATATCGATAACCATCGTCTACTAACCCAGTGCTTGTCCATTCTGGATCACCCAATTTCCATTTGTAGAGCTCCCCCATGTATTCTACATAAAACACATCACGACTGACTGCAGCAGTCTCCGTTCTCAGTCTACCTGTACGAATATACTCTCGATCATTTGACTTATAATAAAATTTTTCATAGCCAATTTTTCTACGATCAAAAATTGGGACATCTCGAACTGGAATGAGCATATCGCCATCGGTCAATAAACGGAAAAGACCCACATTGTCTACTCCGGTTTCTGGACCTGAAAGAGAATAAAGAATGTCGCCAACAGGTATCAGTTTTGGCGCAAAAATTATCCTGGTAGTGGGGATGTTGAGGACAGCTTCCCGCTCATGATTCCACAGTTTTTTCCAAGACACGCCTCCATCGGTTGATTGATAAACCTCATAGCCGGTATGGGCATATAATCCATTGTTAAACGCGACGAGATCCACTATACGAGTTCCGATCACCCCATTCATAAATATATGCCATGACGCACCACCATTCGTCGTGCGGTGAATGCCCCCTGCATTCGCTTTGTAATACGTTCTCTCGTTGACCATTACAACTGGAAGGCGACGCTTGCCCACAAAATTGGGATTCTTTTCAAGTTTTGTCCACGTTTGTCCACCATCTGTTGAACGAAATTGCGCGTAACTCAATGCCAAGAGCGTTTTACCTGTTGCTAAAACCGTTATACCTGCTGTGGGTGAAGTTCTGCGAAAAGGTTCACTTCGAAACCTTATTTCAGTCCACGACGCTCCTAAGTCAGTTGAATGGAATATTTTGACAAAATGTAACTTATCATCCCGTGCTACCTTCCGTAACTCCGTTAGCGTTAATCTCACCAACAGTTTGTGCCCTATGCCAGCATAAAGATCCGTCCCAGAGACTGCCAAGGAACAGACGGCTCCCGATGTATCCAGTGGCAATTTCTTCCAGATACTTGAATCGAGACGGTAGAGACCGTTCTCTGTACCCGCAAACACTGTTTTTCCAACGGCAGTCATTGCGGAAATTTTTTCAGAAACCGTCAACCCGTCGTTAAGAGGACTCCATCGCGTTCCACCGTCTGTGGATAGGAAGATCCCTGTATCTCTAAGGGCGAGATACATCGTCATAGGTGCTTGTGGAGTGGATTCTGGTTCGGCATCTACAATGACGAGTTCAACGGCAGCTCCCTTGGGTCGAGGACCCAGTGTATTCCATGTCTCACCCCTATTATCTGAAGCAAATATCTCGTCAGTAGAAACAATATAAAGCGTCCCCCCATGCGCTGCCATTGGCATGGACGACTTGCCAATCGGGACACTCGTGTCGACGCGTGCCCATGCGGTTGCATCTGCTGTCAATCTGTATATTCCTGTTTGTATGACAGCATAGGCGGTCCCGTCAGATGTAGCGAAGATATTATGTACTGGACCCGCTGGCGGTCCGTTCCCTTGCTGCCATTGTGCTATAGAAAATTTGGTGGAATTTTCTGTTGCAGCAGATGTTGAGGTTACATCAGAAACTTGTGTGCCGATGCTTCTGCTTTCCCCAGCAGTGGTAACGCTTCCGACTTGATTCCGCACAGCAGGCTCCGCTACTATATCAAAGATGATAGGTGCCTCGACGATTTCAATCGTGGGTTCAGATTCTGCTTCAAAACTATACGGCTTCTGGAAACGGGTGAGGTATCGGTTGCTCGCACCGAGGAGTAAGGCGATCAAAAGCGCAGCTGTCCCCAAAGCGATCCATGGGAGGAACGGTTTAGAAGCCGGAGACGGTGCCGGGTTAATCTCAGAGACTTGTCGCATGACGTTCTCGTATAAACTCGCCGGTATTTGCACGCCACCGAAGACTTCTTGGATCATGAGTTCCTCATCCTCTTGCAAGCGCTTCCGTCCGCGACGCAGCCTACTTTTAATTGTATCCACTGACACCCCTAAGAATTTCCCAATCTCTTTGGTCGTCATTTCGCCGAGGTAGAAGAGTGTAACCACCGTGCGTTCACTCTCAGGAAGTTTTGCGAGCAGTTTTCTGACGAGTTCATGGCGACGCTCAGTGCGTTCTGTTTCTCGCTCTGCTGATACGTGATGTGCATAAGAGGATCTCTCGATTTCTTCCACAGGTGTGTCCTCCAGCGATTGCGTTGTGAATCGTCTCTTCCGGCTCCAATCAATGCAAAGCCGATCTGCGATGACATACAGCCATCCGGCAAACTGATCGTGATTCTTGAGCGTTGAGAGTTTTTTGTAGGCTTGAAGGAAGGTGTCTTGGGTAATATCTTCAGCAGTGTGAAAATCCCCGATCTTTCGCCATACGAGCGCGTGGACGCTTTTCTGGTGTCTTTGGAGCAAGATACCAAATGCCGTATCGTTACCCGATAAGGTTCTCTGAATCAGTTGAACATCGTCTTCTCTTTCCACGAGATTCCCCCTGATGAAAAGATGAGGTTGCGCTTTATCACTAAAAGACTGAATCTGATGTCGAGTCTTGTAACACTAAGTAATGCAATACGGTTTACGTCCTCTATTATTAAAGACGAATTTCGAGACCGAAAAGGTGCAACATGGAAAAAAAATGGAATTCCAATTAAGAGAAACCGCTACAGAGGCATTCAGTTTTAAGAAATTATCGGATTTCACGCCTTTTTTTGACAAAGCCGGTGCGGTTAGAAACCGCTTCATAGGTGTCAATTTAGGAAAAATTGACGCGTTTTGGTTTGGGATGGGGAGTCGTCTGAATCGCGGATTACGCGGATTACGCGGATTGCGCGGATTTTGGTGTGTTTTGTGCATTGAACGGGTTGAGTATGGAGTTGGGCTTCAACGTCCTTTTCAACTATACAGCCTCGGTTGGTGCGGTTTGTAACTTTGCCAGCGAAAAAGGAGAAATCCAGTGTTACCTGAAATGTCTACAGATTCGCAAATCTGACGATACTTTCACAGTTTTCATAGCAAACCGAAAAATCAATAGGTGTCGTGAGAGGGATAAACCCTCACCACGGTTGGGTTTTAGACGATTTTCATCAAAAGGTGCTATGAAAGTTGCTATGAAAATTTCACACCGGTCAATAGCAGTCATAAGACTTTCTCGGCATTGGAGGGATAATTGTATATCTTCTTATAAATGTTCGGAAGGAAGATTAAAAAATAAATTGGGTAATTTCATAGAGATGCTCGGTGCGGTTAGGAAACCGCACCATAGGTGTCAATTTAGGGATTTTCAGTAGCGTCTTTGAGTCTTTGAAAGGTTGTGTTTTTTCCAGTACTTTTCTGAAAAGTGCCTCCATGGTCAAACGCCTGTTTTATGGCTTTCAAAGTTTTGCGAAGTGCCGTTTTTGAGTGATGAAAACTCAAAGCGATGAGCCTTGCGTAGCCTGCGATATACCTTGCGGTTTTGATGAAACTGTGTTGTATATGTCGGTATCCGGCTCCTAACATGACGGCTTGTTGGATGAGGAGAGCGATGAGTTTGGCATAGATTTCAGCCAAGATCCGATAGGGTTTCTGACTTCGAGAGTGCTGAAGTTTTCCGATGCTTTTGAAGCCCTTAAACATCAGTTCAATCTGCCATCGGATGCCGACTATGCTGGCTATCTGTTTGGGTGTGAGTGGATCCGCCTCAATATTGGTAATATAAAGGTTCCATCCTGCGAGTCGTAAAAGCGTTTTTGAGGGGGTTTGGGCTTTGCGTTTGGCACGGTATCGGATGGAGCGTCGGCGTTTATCCGTTTCTGCTTGAGAAAGTCTTTCAGCGATGAGATACGCCTGAAGTTGCTTTCTTTTCCCGATACGGATGGGCTTGCGGATGTGGGTGTCTTCTTCGGTCTCCCTCAGCATCTTTTCTAAATCGAGGGGCTCCCCGGTTTCATCAGACAGATACGAGTTGGCTTTCAAACGAGAGATCCAATAGATGCCATCTTGGGTGAGTTTCTCAAGCGTATCGAGCGAGAAGTAAGCGAGGTCTGCGAGGCGTAAACTCCCGGGTGGCAGGGGATCGGCTGCTTTTGCGGCACTGCTATCCGCCGTCATGCCATCGGTGATGTGAAACTGCTGAAAGCGCCCGGTAAGGACATCAAAGCAGAGATGCAGTTTCAAAGCAGCTTTCTGGGGATGATTCTTCTTCGGGGGCCCTTTCCACGTCCCATGAAGTTCATCCGGCAGGGATATCCACGTGCTATCTTGAACGTAGACGCCCCTAAACGGCTCAAGTAAAGGCACGACTTGCGGGCGACTCGCAACTTCAAGCATCTCTGGAATGGCTGCCTCAAGGGTGAGTTTCAACATTTCAGCCGTTTCGGGGGTCAGGCGTTGCTCCAGAGCTTGTCTGCTGACTTGTATACCAAGCGTGGCAGCGGTTTCGGTGAGTTGCTGATAACTTGCCTCTCGATGTTCTAACCACCCGAAGACGAGCGTTTGGGCTAACGCACTGCCCGTGAGTTTGCGGTTTCTTTTCACGCACCCCGTTTGAGAAGCCACTTCATCGGGGACCGTTTGAAGAATCGTTTGCATTTTTTCGGGAACCTGGGGTAAAATGGACATTGGAAATACCTCTTTTGTAGAATTTACCTCTAACATTTGTTCTACATTATACAAGAGGTATTTCTGTTTTACAGCATGTTTTTACATCAAAAACATACTTATTCCTACTAAATTGACACCTATGGTGCGGTTAGGAAACCGCACCTACCGGGCCTGGGGGAACATAGAATTACCCAAATATTTTATTTAACTTCATACGGGGTGCGGTTGCTTAAATACGCCGTTTTCTATAGACACATTGAAGAAACTTCCAAGCAAAGACCTCGCTGGGGCTTGCGGTATAGAAGTCCCTCTATTTTTCCACATCCCGCAAACTTTAATGAAAATCCAAAGAAACTAAAACCCATGAAAATAACCGCTTTTATTTGAAAGTGGCAACTTGGGTTATAATAAAATATTCGGTAATTTCATAGCCGTGTCCGGTGCGGTCGGGTGAAAGACCCTACCGGACCTGGGGAAATCGGGATTACCGAATTAAATACTTAATCTTCATACAGTTTGCGGCACAAAAACACCATGAATTTGGATTGCAATCCAGAACGTCTATTTTAGAATTAACATCCGCCGCGTTGCTTTGAAATTGCCCGCACTGAGCGTATAGAAATAGATACCACTCGCAACAGATTCTCCTGAAGCATTCTTACCATCCCAATACGCCGCACGGCTACGCGATTCATAGATTCCGATCCCTTGAGTGCCTAACGCAAGTCTCCGGATTAACTGCCCGTCTGCGGCATAGATAGAGATTTTGGCATCCGCAGGTTTTGCCAACTGATACGGTATCCATGTTTCTGGGTTAAACGGATTCGGGTAGTTCGGCAATAAAGCGGTCTGTTTCGGTGTTAATGTTGCAAGGAGTTGTTCTAAAATGAGAATACCGGGTTGAAAAGCCGGGTCTGTTAGGGATAACTGCTGAGCCTCCTGAAGCCATTTTTCTACATCTGCAGCAGTGAACGTTTGGGGGACCTGAGCATTCAGAGCAGGCGCGGAATCACTTGAACTTAAGGCACCCGCAACGAGGACAAGGTCCTGTATATTGACGATCCCATCACCATTGACATCCGCAGGGGTGTCTCCCGATTGCCCAAGATTTGCTGCGACCGATACAAGGTCTTGGATGTTAACAGTACCATCCGCAGTGACATCCTCTTTGCGTCTTGCTGGTTCAGTGGCATCTGATATAGGTTCAGTGGCATCTGCAATAGGGGAGGGATTGAGTTCCCATACGAGCACGGTGCCGTCCTTACTCCCGGTTGCGATGGTATTGCTATCCGGACCAAACGATACGCTGTCGACTTCATCCGCATGCCCGGTGAGCGTGCGGAGCTCATCGCCTGTGTCCACATCCCAGACACGGGCGGTGCGGTCCCAACTCCCGGTTACGACGGTCGTGCCATCCGGACTATACGATACGCCGACGATCGCCCCCGTATGCCCGTCGAGCGTGTGAAGCTCGCTACCCGTGTTCGCATCCCAAAGACGGGCGGTGCCGTCATAACTCCCGCTTAGGATGATCGTTCCATCTGGACTAAACGATACGCTGGCGACCCCAGCCCTATGCCCAGTGAGCGTGCGGAGATGGTCACCTGTGTTCGCATCCCAAAGACGGGCGGTGTTGTCGTAACTCCCGCTTACGATGGTCATCCCATCTGGACTAAACGATGCACTTCTGACCCAATGCCTATGCCCGGTGAGCGTGCGGAGATGGTTGCCCGTGTTCGCATCCCAAAGACGCACGGTGTTGTCACCACTCGCGGTTGCGATGATCGTCCCATCCGGACTAAACGAGACATCTCTGATCCAATCCGTATGTCCGGTGAGTGTGCGAAGATGGCTACCCGTGTCCACATCCCAAAGACGGGCGGTGTCGTCATAACTCCCGCTGGCGACGATCGTTCCATCTGGACTAAACGATAGGCTGTTGACCCAAGCCCTATGCCCAGTAAGCGTGTGAAGATGGTTACTCGTGTTCGCATCCCAAAGACGAACAGCGTAGTCCACGCTCCCACTGGCGATCGTCTTCCCATCCGGACTCAACGAGACGGCGATGACCCCATCCGTATACCCGGTAAGTGTGCGGAGCTCGCTACCTGTGTCCGCATCCCAGAGACGGACAGTGCCGTCCCGACTCCCACTGGCGATCGTCTTCCCATCCGGACTCAACGAGACGGCGACGACCCAAGACCTATGCCCGGTGAGCGTGCGGAGAGGATCACCTGTGTTCGCATCCCAGAGACGGATGGTGTTGTCCCAACTCCCACTGACCATCGTCGTTCCATCCGAACTAAACGAGACGCTGCTGACCGTCGTCCTATGCCCGGTGAGCGTGCGGAGGGGATCACCCGTGCTCGCATCCCAGAGATGGATCATGAGGTCCCCAGCTGCGACGGTGGTGCCATCAGGACTAAACGATACGCTGGTGACCCCAACCCTCTGATCCCCGGGGAGCGTGTGGAGGGGACCACCCGTGTTCACATCCCAGAGACGGACGGTGTTGTCCGAACTCCCGCTAGCGAGGATGGCGCCATCCGGACTAAACGATACGCTGGTGACCCCAACCCTAACAAGGTTTCTGGACGGCCTCGTATGCCCGGTGAGCGTGTGGAGGGGATCGCCTGTGGTCGCATCCCAGAGACGCACGGTGCGGTCTTCACTCCCACTGGCGATCAGCGTCCCATCCGGACTAAACGATACGCTATTGACTCCAGACGTATGTCCGGGGAGCGTGTGGAGGGGATCGCCTGTGGTCGCATCCCAGAGACGGATGTCACTGTCTTCACCCCCGCTGGCCATGGTGCTGCCATCTGGACTAAACGATACGCTGTTGACTCCAGACGTATGTCCTCTGATCAGTTCGAGTTCTTCGCCTGTCTGTGCGTCGTAGATCCAAATACCGATACTACTTGCGACTGCCAGACGTGTGCCGTCTGGCGAATACTTTACTTCATTTATCTTACCTTTGCCGAGACGTGCTTTAGCACCTTCGGGTAATTCCAACGTTGTGTAGTCTTGTGCAAAGGTGTTTGCCACAACAGTAAATATTGTCAAAAGTACAACTAAAATCGAAAATAGTGTGGTTTTCATGCGTAATTTCTCCTTATAGGTTCGCCATATTCATCTTTACCATTCCAGTCAGCCGTCTGGCTTCTGCTCTTGTAGATACCGATTTCCTGATGCCCTAACTTTAATTTTCGCGTCTTCTCTTTCCACGAGATTCCCCCTGATGAAAAGATGAGATTGCGCTTTATTGACTAAAAGACTGAATCTGATGTCGAGTCTTGAATAGTTGTCAGTTGTCAGTTTGCCTCACAGTGAGAGTTAAGAGGTTTTTGTAACAACCTTCGCCGCTGTTGGAATATGCCAAGTTTAGGAAGATTGTTACCGATACCCTCTTTAACTGAAAACCGATGACCAATAACCATTAACGCTAAGTAATGCAATACGGTTTACGCGCTTTATTATTAAAGACGAATTTTGAGTCAGAAAAGGTGCAACATGGAAAAAAATGGAATTCCGATTAGGAGATACCGCGGTAGGGTCATTTATGGTAAAACCCACAATTACTTGGACACCGCGGGAGGCGAGGATGCAATCCTCGCCAGCGGGGTGAGGATTTCGTTCGTTGAGCATCGGTAATTTTTAGGGGTGCCCGGTGCGGTTAGGAATGCAGATCGCATTTGGACGAGTACGCTGCAAAACCGCCCCTACTGGGCCTGGGAAACAGAGATTACCGGTGGAATCGGCGTTCTAATTCATCGCGCCCCATCTCGACGATGATCGGACGTGAATGCGGACAATTGAACGGAAGTTTCGCCTCGGATAGCTCCTTGATGAGGTTTATCATCTCCTTCGTATCCAACGTATCCCCTGCTTTGACAGCTGATTTGCATGCAAGTGTTACCAAGGCGTTGTCGATCGCGTCTGGGATTTGTACGTCGGTATGGGGTGCTTCGGGAAGTTTGTCAAGCAGATCGGTGACGGTCTGCGCGGCGACGCGGGTCGGCAACGGTGATGGAATCGCACGAATTAGGATAGTATTCCCACCAAACTCGTCCAGATCGAAGCCGAGTTTCTTGAAGATGTCGCCGTGAATTTTGAGGACCCCGAGCTGCTGCGGTGTAACTTCTAAAGTTACCGGCAATAGCAACCCCTGCACAGGAATCCCATCGGTTTCTACCTGGTTGACGAAACGTTCATAAAGGACGCGTTCAGCAGCGACGTGTTGGTCAATGAAGAAGATTTTATCTCCCGCCTCAACGACAATGTAGGTTTTAAAGAGGTTCGTCTTGAGTTGGACATTCTCAAAGTCGAGTAGACTGAGATTTGCATCATCAGGAAGTCGCTGCTGCGGTGGCTGTACAACGATTTCAGTAGGTGTAGACGGCGTTTGTGCTTCCGAAGCGTTTACAACTTCCCGATCACTGGCTTCTGTCTCTTGTGGCGTGACAGGAGACGTTTGCATGCGATGCACTTGCGCCATAGGCGTTGTTCGTTGCCCTCTCCCAGCAACGGGTGGGGACCCCGGTGTGGAAACCCGTTGTGACAGACCGGTATCGCGGCTTTCAGTATCTCCGTTGGATTGCGTCGGTTCAATAGGGGTCTCAATTTTGGGGATATATTTCGCTCTATGGACAGCGTCACGCAGCATCCGGACGACACCGCTATAAATCGTCCGCTCGTTCCGAAAGCGTACCTCGATTTTGGCGGGATGTACATTAACATCGACCGTTTCGGGTTCCAGCGTTAGGAAAAGTAGAGCAACAGGCTGCCTGTCCTTAGCAACCATGGCGTCGAGTGCTTCTGTCAATGCTGCGCCGATGATACGGCTGCGTATAGGTCGCTGATTGAGGAAAAAGAGTTGATACTCTCGATTCGGCTTCGTCAATTCGGGTTTACCGAGCAACCCGTACATCTTCAGGTCAGGCAGTTCCTCAGTAAATTCGATGAGGTTTTCAGCGAACTCCCTGCCGTAGAGGAGGCGCGCTCGTTCGAGATAGGAATCACAGGAACGGACCTCAAGAATCGATCTGCCGTTGTGCGTCAGCGAAAAATGGATATTCGGATGCGCGAGTGCCGCCCATGTCACCTGATTTGTGATATGGTTTATCTCAGTCGTATCGGTTTTGAGGAATTTCAGGCGTGCGGGGACATTGTAAAAGAGGTTGTTAATCGACATGTGGGTGCCGGGGGAACATCCGCTTTCTTGCACAGAACGGAAAACGCCACCCTCAACGTCCACCTTTGTTCCCTCAAGCGCGTCAGCGGTACGGGTGAGGAGTTCAAATTGTGAAACGGAGGCGATACTTGCCAAGGCTTCGCCGCGGAATCCAAAGGTTTGAATGCACTCAAGGTCCTCAATACGATTCACTTTGCTCGTCGCGTGGCGTTCCAAGGCGAGGAGTGCGTCCTCGCGTTCCATGCCGGCACCGTTATCAGACACGCGGATGAGGCGTTTCCCGCCTGCCCGAATTTCGACGCGGATAGAGGTGCTTCCTGCATCTATAGCGTTTTCAATGAGTTCTTTGACGACTGACGCAGGACGTTCGACAACCTCGCCCGCGGCGATCTTATTCGAAACATCTGCGGAGAGTATTTTAATTTTTGGCATATTTTTAATGATTGGGTTTTCGCTCCGATTTTTCCGTTTTGATCATCAACTCGTGCCTTTACAAAATGTGGAAGACGAGTTGATGGTCAAAAAATCGGGTTTCCGATTAATTTTTGAACAACATTGGTCGAGAATAAAATCTTTAATAACGCGAGTTCGATAAAAGGAACCTCTACTTGTACCGCAAAGTGTTAGTTTGCCAGGACTATTTAGTTTTCGGTTCCGATCTTGGTTTTCGTTCACAGATGTTAAGGTTTTCGCGCAATATCGCGAGCACAGCTCGCTCCTACAGCGGAAAAACGTTCACGCATATAAAGTCAATATGTAAAACTAAATGACCCTGGTTAGTTTGCACGGAATACGCCACAAACTAAAAGTTTGTGCTACAATTTATGCTTTTGACCCGCGAAAACGGCACCTTTAGACGGACGAAATGTTTAAGTCGAACTGACGTTTAATACGAACACATCCACCTTCAATGCCAAGACTGACAACGTATTATCACATCTATTCAGAGTTTTGATACAAGTAGCAGTGGCATGAATGCGTCTGTGTAAAATTGGTTGCACTCGGATATTCGCCTTCACACACGGGCATCACTTCCGGACAGCGTGGATGAAAATGACACCCCACCGGACGATTGATTGGCGAAGGCACATCACCCTCCAATCGAATCTTTTCAACACCCGTCTGTGCATCCATCTTCGGTACCGCGGAGAGGAGTGCACGTGTATAAGGATGCTTCGGCGAATCGAAAATCTCCTCTGTTGTTCCACGCTCAACGATTCTACCGAGGTACATCACCGCCACCTCATCCGCAAAGTACTCAACAACGGCAAGGTTGTGTGTGATGAAGAGATAGGTGAGATTGAAATCAACCTGTAGCGATTTCAACAGATTGAGTATTTGCGCTTGCACGGATACATCTAACGCGCTGGTAGCCTCGTCACAGACAATGAACTCCGGATCGACGGCGAGGCACCGTGCGATGCCGATGCGCTGTCTTTGACCACCGGAAAATTCATGTGGATAGCGCGTTACCATATCTGGAGATAAGCCAACACGATGCATCAATTCCGCGACCCGTGCCTGCCGTTCCTCGCCGGATGTACCCATACCGTGTGCCTGCATCCCCTCCTGAATAATAGCTCCGACAGTCATCCGCGGGTTAAGGGAGGCGTAGGGATCTTGGAAGATAATTTGCATTCTTTTCCGATACGGCTGCATCAGTTGACGTGTGGTAGTAGCGATATTAACACCGTCATAAACAATGTCGCCTTTGACAGGCACACCCAACTGGAGAATAGCTTTGCCGAAGGAGGTTTTGCCGGATCCAGATTCTCCGACGAGTGCAAGCGTTTTGCCGCGTGGGATATCAAGCGTAACATCATCAACGGCATAAACATAACCGACCGTCCGTTTGAAGATGCCCTTCTGAATCGGGTAGTGGACACACAGATCCGTCACCTGAAGTTGAGGATGCGACGCTGTTGGAAACCGTTCTGAAGACGCTTCATTTTTTTCGTTAATCTCTGTTTCAAGCTCAAGTTTCGTAGCAGGAACTACTGTAGCACTAAAAGGCGGTTCGGGGTTGTAGAGATGACAAGCGACATTGTGTTCGCTACCATTAACAGCATGTAACATAGGATGTAACATAGGGACAATGTTGTCGCATCCATCCATGACTTTTGGACACCGATCAGCGAATCGACAACCGTCATTATACTCGGTCGCTTTCGGAACTCTACCGGTAATTGTGTGCAACTTCGTTCCGCGTTTATCCCGCGCGGGTGTCGATTCGAGGAGTTTTACGGTGTAAGGGTGCTGTGGCGTTTTGTAGAGTTGTTCCCATGTCCCCACCTCAGCAATCTTTCCGGCGTACATAACAGCAACTCGGTCAGCGATGTTGGCGACGACCCCCAAATCATGCGTAATCAGGAGGACTGCCATCTGCAATTCTTGCTGGAGGTGTTGGATAAGTTCGAGGATCTGTGCCTGTATGGTGACATCAAGCGCGGTTGTCGGTTCATCGGCGATGAGAAGCCCTGGACGACAGGAGAGTGCCATAGCAATCATGACACGCTGTTTCATACCGCCAGACATTTGGTGAGGGTATTCATCGTAACGGGCAACAGGTTCCGGAATGCCGACGAGGTCGAGCATCTCAATCGCCGCATTCCTTGCGACGGTCCCGCGAAGGTTTTGATGTTCCTGGATTGCCTCTGAAATCTGGTCACCGATGGTGAAAACAGGGTTGAGACTGGTCATCGGTTCTTGGAATATCATGGCGATGTCGTTGCCTTGGATCTTTCGTTTCTCAACTTCAGACAAGCGTGTGATGTCTTGCCCTTTATAATAGATAGCACCGTCGGCGATGAACCCAGCAGGTTGCGCGATGAGTTGAATTATAGAGAGCGCGGTGACGCTTTTCCCACAACCGGACTCCCCGACGAGCGCAAAAATTTCGTTCGGTTTGATGTCAAAAGAGATACCGTCAACGGCATGGGCAAGTCCTTCGGGGGTGCGAAAATAGGTTTTGAGGTTCTGTACGCTGAGCAATGTGTCGTTCATGAGATTACTATAGCACAGAATTTTGTGAGAGTCAATGGAAATTGAGAAAAGAAATAAGAGTTGATTTTTTCTTAAATTTGAGGTATACATAATGCAGAAAAAACGAGGAGAACGCTCAACGGGAAACCTGCGTCACCAATAAGAGGAGATATAATTATGGCAGCACGACGTTTTTTGACGGCAGAGCAAGGTGTTGAACAACTTCTGAAAGCAACCCCACCCCTCCATTTCAAGGGGACGACAAAAACGGAGTGGCAAGAATGGAGAAGAAAATTCCGGCGCAACCTCGTCAAGGACCTGGGACCTTCGCCGGAAGCATTGCCATTGGAAGTTGAAATCTTGGAGGAGATAAAACTGGACGGCTACACACGGAAAAAGATAATCTTTAACCCAGACCCATTTTCTTCAATTCCAGCGTACGTTTTAATCCCGGAAAGTGCAAGCGTGAAGAATCCAGCACCTGCAGTATTATGTGCACACGGACACGGAGTCGGCAAAGATGGGGCGGTCGGGATTGTGGAGGAATATCAGAAACAGTACGCCGTGGAATTGGCACTGCGTGGTTTTGTTACATTAGTACCCGACTGGCGGTGCTTCGGTGAACGAAAAGACAGAGATGCGTGGGTGCGCCGACCCGGTCGCGATGGATGCAACGTTGCTTATCTCGCACTCGGGTACTTCGGTTATCAACTGATGCAACTGAATATCTCAGACGGACAGCGATGTTTGGACTATCTCCAGTCGCTCCCCGAAGTTGACGAGCGTCGTTTAGGATGCATGGGATGTTCATTCGGTGGCACGATGACAACCTATATTTCCGCCCTGGACCAGCGAGTGAAGGCGGCAGTCATTGTCTGTTACCTCAGCACATTGACGGATGCGCTAAATGACAGAGGACGTGGGAATACGTGCGGTTCGCAGTTTATGTTCGGACTAAGGAAAGCAGGGGACATCGCTGACGTAGCGGGACTCATTGCCCCGCGAGCATGCATGGTACAGATCGGTTCGGACGATATGTGTTTTATCGAGTCAGATGCTTTGGCGGCGTTCAGGCAACTCGAGAACATTTACACAGCATCGGGGCAACGTGAACGATTAGTGCTGGATCACTTTCAGGGTGAACATGAGATTGATTTGGAAACTGGAATTGCGTTCTTAGAGGCGCGGTTATAGCGACATAGGTGCCTGCCCAATTTTTTATGGTAGATTTTAGAATTAATTAGACATTCTCAAACAGTGTGAATGCCACTAAGGGGCATTCACACTGGCGCAAACTAAATGAAGTTTAAATAAATATTTCGGTAATTTGATTTTTCCCCAGACCCGGTAGGTGCGGTTTGTAACCGCACCGGACCTCATTAGAAAATTACCGAATTAAAATCTGAATCCTCATACAGTTTGCGGTACAAGTAGAGGTTCCTTTTATCGAACTCACGTTAGTTAAAAAACATCGAAAAGGCGCATATAATCGTCGAGTGTCTCAACTCGGCGGATACAGGTAAAGTTATCGCCATCAACAAGATATTCCGGAGGACGCATCTTTAGATTGTAGTTGGAACTCATGGCGTGACAATAAGCACCGGCATCGCAAACGACAAGTCCGGCACCTTCATGAGGTGTAGGGAGTGCACGCGCTTTGCCCAGAAAATCTGCGGATTCGCAGACGGGACCGACGATGTCGTACGTTTCAACCGCACCATCAATCGGTTCGATAAACTGGATATGCTGATAGGCATCGTAGAGGCTCGGTCGGATAAGTTCTGACATACTACCATCGGTGACGATGAAATGCTTGTTACCGTTGGTCTTCACACCGGTGACACGATTGACAAAAACAGAAGTGTTGCCCACGAGAGAACGCCCCGGTTCAATAATGAGCGTAATCTCTTTAGGTAGCAGATCACGGATGGAATCGATGAGGTCGGACGGTGTCGGAATCTCCTCACCGGTGCGTTCATAATCTATTCCCAAACCGCCGCCGATGTTGAGATAACGCGGCGAGAAACCTTCCGCTTGAATCCCACGTATGAAAGCGAGCATAATTTCAGTAGCGTCTCGGAAGATTCGCACCTTCTTAATCGTTGACCCTAAATGGCAGTGGACACCGACTAAATTTAACAAGCGATCCTGGCGAATTTCGTTTAGAAACCAATCAAGCCGCTCATTACGGATACCGAACTTGGAATTTTTCATGCCCGTAGAAACATACGGATGCACCTGTGGATCCACATCGGGATTGATGCGGATTAGGACGTTTGCAGGTTCGTTGAGGTCTTTTGCCGTCTGCTGAATGTGCGCTAAATCGAATTCGCTGTCAATGTTAATCAGCACTCCGTGTTCGACGCCGAGTCTGAGTTCCTCAAGCGTTTTTCCGTTGCCGTTTAGGATTGTCCGCTTCAGATCGAACCCTGCGGCGAGTGACATCTGCAATTCGTTTCCGCTGACAAGGACTGCCCCGCTGCCAAGCGTGCTGAGACGTTTGAGTAGGGCAAGATTGTTATTTGCCTTAATCGCATAGCCGATAATTGCGTCGATTCCCTCAAGTGCTTTCTGATATGCGGTGTAGTTCGCCTCGAGTTGCGCGAGGCTGTAGAGGTAAAATGGACTGTAGGGCACCTGCTCTTGAATGTCTTTAACCCTCAATTTTTCGCAGTAGAGGTACCCGTCTTTGTAGTGAAAACTCATCTGTTTCTGAATAGGCTCCTTTTAATATTCGCGTTTGTGCCAATCGTCTTCCCAGAGGTTGAATGAACCTTCACGATATGGATTTTCAGCGATGAGATCTTCATTCAACTCCATACCGAGCCCAGGTCCATTGGGCAAACTAAAATAGCCGTCAATGACTTCGGGACATCCGGTGGCAGCCTCTTTAACCCATGCTTCAGAAAAATCGTTGAAATGTTCCTGAATTTTGAAGTTAGTCGTGCAAGCCGCGAAGTGTAAAGCGGTCGCTGTAGAGACAGGTCCACCGACGTTATGCGGCGCTACCGTCATATAACACATATCGCCCATCGCCGCGATCTTCTTGGTTTCCAAGAATCCGCCTGTCTGGGTAATGTCAGGCTGTAGGATGTCCGCCGCTTGTAAGTTAATCAATTCTCGGTATTCATACTTGTTGTGGAGCCGCTCCCCCGTGGCAACGGGGAGGTTAATCTTGTCAGCGGCTTTTGCGAGTGCGGCGATGTTGTCCGGCGGTACAGGTTCCTCAACCCAACTCGGTTGGAATTTCTCCAATTCTGCAGAAATTTCGATTGCCATATACGGGCTAAACCGACCATGCATCTCAACAAGAATTTCGACATCGGGTCCGACAGCATCACGTACCGCTTCAACGAGTCCGACAGACTTTAACTTCTCCTCATAAGAGAGTTCATAATAGCCAGCACCGAACGGGTCGAACTTGAGTGCCCGATAGCCTTTTTCAAGTACACGTTTGGCGGCGGCGTGAAATTCCTCCTGTGAACGTTCAACACGATACCAGCCGTTGGCATACGCTTTGATTTTATCGCGGCAGGCTCCACCGAGTAAGCGGTAGACAGGTTGATTCAGTGCCTTACCCACAATATCCCAGCATGCAATTTCAATAACGCTGATACCGGTTGCAACGATTTCACCGGCGCGGCCATAATCGTTGCGGAACAGCCGTTGGTAGAGGTCCTCGGTGTTGAACGGATCACTTCCAATGACATGCCGTCGTTTCGCGCCATCGATATAGGCAACGAGTGCGTCCGTACGGTTGTTCATCCGCACTTCACTGACACCGGTTAAGCCTTCGTCGGTTTCAACTTTCACGAACGTTAGATTGCGCCAACTGGTTCCCATGACAAGGGTTTTGACATCTGTAATTTTCATTTTTTTAACTATGGTCCTCTGCTTCCTTGTTAACTTCTTGCTTCTACTTCGGAGACAAGGCGTTGTCCACTTCTTTGCGTGGGTGCAGGTTCGATTGTGGGTGCCTCTTCGCCCGCTTCTAACATCCGACGAATGAGTCGCTCCCGCATCACCGTTGTTACAACCTCGTGCGATTGCAATCCAATAAGGTTCCGTAACTCGTAGGGATCGGCTTGGAGGTCATAGAGATACTGCTCGACATACCGGTCAGATCCGGCATCTCCGCCGCCATTTTTATGTGGGGCATCCACGCCGTATTTCCAGCGTTGGGTCCGGACGGCACGTCCCACTTGCGCCTCGCTGATTTGGACGAAAACCTCCTCTTGCCAGTCATCCGTTTCCCCACGTAGCAGTGGCAGAATAGATTCACCTTGCATCTCATCCGGCACTTCCAAACCAGCGGCATCAAGGAGCGTCGGTGGGAGATCTACAAGGCTCACAAGTTCTTGGATTTGCCCACCACCGATGAATCCGGGTCCATGGAACGCCGTCGGGACACGGATGGAACTCTCGTGGCATGAGCGTTTGTATTCACCGTTGCGAGTTTTGAAATGACACCCGTGGTCAGAGGTAAAGAGAATGACAGTGTTATCAAGCAAGTGGAGGCTCTTGAGAGCATCCAGAAGTCTGCCGAGTGCTTCGTCCAGCCTTTTCACCATACCGTAGTAGCCACCTAAGTGCTGGTGGGTCGAACCACCGAGCGCGGCAAGATCCGGCGGTATCCATTTCCCGGCGTACCGTTCCCGATACCCATCCGGCGGGGGATAATCGTCCAGATGGTTCTGGTGGTGAGGCTCAATGTATGACGTAAAGAGATAAAAAGGTTCGCTCTTCTGCCGATCAACGTAACGTATCACCGCATCCGTGAGCGCATCCACGCGATAACCGGGCAGGTCAACGGGTTTATTGTCGTTATCGTAAAGTGTGGTTTGATACGCATCGGAAGTGAACTCAAGGGTGTTGGACGCTAACCAGTAGTCGTAACCGCCTCGATGTTCAGCGGGTACAGGTCCGGGTCCGGTGCCGCCGCTATAGAGATGCCACTTGCCGATGTATCCAGTGGCGTAGCCTGCCTCATCGAAGTGGTGCGCGAGGGTCTTGAGATTGGGCGACAGTGGGATGCCGTTTCGGAAGCATCCAGTACGAGTTGCGTATAATCCGGTTTGTAGACACGAGCGGGCAGGTCCGCAGACGGGTTGGCACGTAAAGGAGCGATGGACATGTGTCCCGCGCTGTGCCATCCGGTCGAAGTTGGGCATTAAGTCAAGTGGATTGCCGTGCAAGCCGGAGGTGTCCCACCGCTGCTGGTCGGTGAAAAAGACGATAACATTCGGTTGATTTGTATCAGTTTGTGGCATTTTTTTAATTTTCCTTGCGGTTAAACAACGCGGATTTGGGATTTCACGGTATCTGATGCGGAGTTGAAGAAACACCCAAGCAAAAACCCTTCCACTTCGTTTCAGGCTGCGCACCTTTTTTGAATTTTAAGGGATTTTCAGATAGATGTCAAGCAGAAAAATACAGAAGTACTCAGTTGTCAGTTGTCTGAATCAGGATTTACAGGATTAGAGGATTTTCAGGATGGGAGGGTAATTATCTGAACAGGAATTTATGGGATTCTCAGATTTACAGAATTATGGAACGTGCGATGAATCGCACTACTACAAACAAGAGGGCGAGTATCAGCAGTATTATAGTAAAGTCCACAATTAATTGGACATCACGGATGGGCGAGGTTGCAAACCTCGCCAGCGGTGGAGTCGCATTGGCGCACATGAGAGGGGGCGAGGTTACAAACCTCGCCAGCGGTGGAGTGGGGTTGGTGCCTCCTGAGATGTCTATATATTTTCGGGCTTTACTATAAAACGGACAGAAAACTGAAAACGAAACGAATCCTAAAATTTCCGGTGAGCCTGTTGAAAACTAAAACAAAGCGTGCTATACTTTAAAAGTAGCAGACATACTTTTAGGCGAACACCACTAAATTTTTTTCAGCGTGGAGGCATTAAGTGACGACCCTCTTTTTGAAAGGTTTCATAAGAGATGCGACATATACATCATATCTTAACCCAGAGAAATTTGAAGCGTACGATATAACGCGATTTGATGTGAACCAAGCACAGGCATCCGGTCTAATTGATTTGGGCACATCAGGAAACAATCTGGCTTTTTCAAAATGGGTTTCACCGAAACGGACACGCTCCTATCCTTTTGCACGGATTTATAACACATTCCACTTCAACACAAAAAAGGTCACAATTATTCCGATCATTAAAGATGAAGGCGCGGGTACACAAAATAACGATCGGATTAACTTTATCACATTTTCATGGATGAATCTCCTAAACATCTATATCATCTTAGCGTGGTATGAAGACGCGGAGAGAAAACCAAGCACAACTGACCGAATTACTAACCAAATCCTAAATGCTGAAAGCGTACGTGAGAAATTATTCGAAGTAAGTCAGTATCGGATGACCGCGTTGCACTGGAACACGACACACTTTGAGAAAGACTTTGCGTCAATTTATCTGAATGCAGTTGATGGATACAAGAAAATATCCGAAGTGAGAAACGTCGCTGTTCACAGTCCCAAAAACCACCTCGAGACTCTTGAAAGGTTTAAAGTAAATGGTCATTTCAGTCTAAGCTCATTTAAAGAAGTAAGTCTCCCACGCTCGTACGAAGCTGCCCATAGAGAATCTGTAACAACACACGTCTTAGAATCCCTTGAAGAAAATACTAAAGGCATTTTCGACATTTCAAACTATCTCGGTGGGCAGTATTATTTAACCGCTGATGAAATTTACTGGGAGAATGACCAGTTAGTCATACAAGAATCTAAAAACAGTAGCAAGGGGAAACTTCCATCTGAAGATGACATCAAGGACGGTTTGTTCAAACTGATTCTGTTTGCGAATATGGAAGAAGTGGCAATTGATGAAAGGACAAATATCCAGTTTATCACCCGATTGAAACTAACAGGTGATCTCATTGGTAGCCTACTCCTACCTTGTGTCACTGAGGATGTGTTCAATTTTTGTGCAGAAAATCGCTTGACGCAAACATATCAAAAAAGACTCATTTTGCTTAACCAAGAAGCGGGTCAAAATAACAGATTACAAGTATGGATAACCGGTCACCATGCGTAAATTAGCAAAAAGCCCGTTGCGGTATCCAGGTGGTAAATCAAGGGCACTCAAACAGATTCTGCCACTGATTCCGGTGAATATATCGGAATTTCGCGAGCCGTTCGTCGGCGGAGGTTCTGTCTTTTTTGCGATCCGAAGCCTCTTTCAAAGCCGGATCAAGTCCTACTGGATTAACGATCTCAACTACGACCTCTACTGCTTCTGGAAACAGGTAAGAGATCATGGACCCAGTTTAGTTGATGCATTAGCAGAAAAACGCTCAACCACTACAGATGGGCGGGCTCTGTTTGAAGAATTAACAAAGATAAAAGATGAACTGAGCCAAAACCGAGAACTACTTTGTGAGTTTCAACGCGCGGTGCGTTTTTTTGTGCTCAACCGCATTACTTTCTCTGGCGTGGTAGATTCCGGCGGATACTCACAATCCGCTTACGAGAAGCGTTTTACGGATTCATCTATCGAACGTGTGAAAAATATTTGTCCCTATCTTTCCGGAGTCAAAATCACGAATGGGGATTACACCGACGCGCTTTTCCGCGACGGCGAGGATGTGTTCATCTTCTTGGATCCACCCTATTGGAAAGCAGCGGAATCAAAATTGTACGGGGTGAGAGGCACACTGCACACCGCTTTTGATCATACGCAATTCGCAGAGAATATGAGGAAGTGTCAACACAAATGGTTGATTACATACGACGACTCGCCTCTCATCAGGAAACTCTTCGATTTCGCCGATATTCGCGAATGGACGTTACAATACGGGATGAACAATTATCGGAAGGCAAGTGCGGCAAAAGGGAGAGAGTTGTTTATCAAAAACTATTGAGAGGGATCGCGATTCGGAGATCGCTCCTACCTAAAGATAATACCAATTCTGATTGACGATTTCTCTTAAAAGGGTCTACTGTTTTTGGTGATGCCCGGTGCGGTTAGGAAACCGCACCTACCAGGTTTGGGTGGACGGTGCAGTTAATGCGATATAAACTTTTAGAAATGGTATAACTTCTATTATTCTCGCGATTAGGCACACGTTGCAAGCATGTATAGTGCGTATCTTTAGGGGGGATCCATCGCGCATCGGAAACCGACGACGTTTAGACTATTGCTTGGGAAATCGCTGACACGTTCAGCATTACGAATTGTGTGTACAGCACGGTACCATGTTCCACCGCGTAAAACGCGGCGTTCACCGGTGTCGGGTCCTGTCGGATTCCGAGGTGGACTCTCCGCGCCTTGCACGTCACTGTAGTAGGTTGGACTGTACCAATCCGCACACCATTCCCAGACATTCCCCGCCATATCAAACAAACCGTAACCGTTGGGAGGAAATGTTCCAACAGGGGCGGTAAAAAGGAATCCATCGTTTACATCTGGACTCCGCCATTCAAATTCCGTTTGACTGTCAGCAAAGTTGGCACTTGTGTTATCCGGTTCGGTATCGCCCCACGGATAGCGTGCGCCTTCCAAGCCACCGCGTGCGGCTTTCTCCCATTCCGCTTCCGTCGGCAACCGTTTGCCGACCCATTCACAGTAGGCAGTCGCATCAAACCATGTCACCGTTGTGACGGGTTGGTCTGGGTGATTGAAACCTGGGTCATTCCACGGTTCATAATCGTTCTTGAGAAGTTCGTAGACAGCCGTATAACCGATCCCGCGTGGAGGAGGGTGCCCAGTAGCAGCGACGAATGTCTGATACTTGGCGTTCGTCACTTCATGCTGATCAATGTAATACGCATCGAGTTCTACCGTGTGCACAGGTACCTCATCGACATCCCCTGTCGTGCTTCCCATCTGAAAGGTGCCTGCGGGAATCAGCACCATGCCTTCGGGCGGTTGTGCCACTTCCTCCTCGGAACAGGCGAGCCACGCAAAAACAAGGGCGAAATGGAGCAGGCACCACATTGGAAACCTATGTTGAGCCCCATCACGCCCTTTTTTTGAATTAGAAACTGTTCTGACTCCAACCATACAAGAAACACAAACAACACTTGAGATGTTAGACTATGGGTTTGCCTTCATTTTACTCCATAGCCGTCAATTTAGGGATTTTTCAGGGTATTTGGGAGCATCGAGTCTACAAATGCCGCCCCGCTGGGGCTTGGTCATTGGGTGATACACGTTTCTACACAAATGCCGACCCTCCGGGGAGACCAAAGACCACACATTCACCTCACATCCTTAGAGACGATACCATAGAGGTTCCTGCTCGACAACGCTTTTCCCATAGCGAGAAACACGCCTATTTTTCTTAAATTGACACCTATGGCTATGGGTTTGCCTTCATTTTACCCCAAGTAGTTGCGAGTTTGCCACGAGCCTCAACATTAAGTGCCTCCTCGATGTTGCTACTCGCTTCTTTAACCTGATCCTCATCTAAAGCGACTGAAAATACTGCGATCTCATCAAGGTAGCCGTTGTACCAGTGGGTACTTCCAGACCGATGGCCGAGCCTCAAATCCTGATCTCTGGCAACCAATTTGGCCCCATGAGGTGCCGTGTTTGTCAGATCGCCATCAACATAGGTTTTGGCATCTTTGCCATCATAGGTACACACACAGTGCGTCCACTTTCCAGGTTCGGTCGAACCGTTGCCAGAATTCATCACCGCAACGTCACCTATAGAGAGCGTAAAATAGAAATAGCGACCGCCACGGTTGACAAAGAGACCGTAATTCTCCCACGGTCCACCTTGCGTTCCGTTTGCCATCACGGCCAACCAACCGTTTCCAGGCGCATCGTTCCAGTTGACCCAAGCGGAAATCGTGACCTCATCCGATATTGAAAGAGACTCAGCGTTCTTAATCAGAACGTGATTGTCCCCGCCTTTGAATTCCATTGCGTTGCCGTATTTACCTTTGTTTTCCGCAACGGATGCTTTCATAATTGTTCCGTGATTCCCATGCTCCGAACCATCCATAACTTTGTTACCTTGGATGTCATCGAAGGACATGTAGAGAGCAAGTTCATCAATTGGCAACTCTGCTCGTGTTGCTGTGGATAACAGGCAACAGAGCAAGACAATTGCGCTTATAGGTAATTTCATCGGCTGCGCCTCCATATAAGAAATACAAGGCACATCTGAGATGTCAGGCTACCGTTTCGCCTTCACTTTGCCCCAGACGGTTGCCAGTTTGCCACGAGCCTCAACATTAAGTGCCTCATCAATGTCGCCGCTCGCTTCTTTAACCTGATCTTCATCTAAAGCGACTGAAAACACTGCGATCTCATCAAGCAAACCGTTGTACCAGTGGGTACTTCCACCGCGATGACCGAGCCTCAAATCCTGATCTCCGGCAACCAATTTGCCCCCATGAGGTGCCGAATTTATCAGATCGCCATCAATATAGATTTTGGCATCTTTGCCATCATAGGTACACACACAATGCGTCCATTTCCCCGGTTCGGTCGTGCCGTTGCCAGAATTCATCACCTTATGTTGACCTTCGCCACCTACAGAGAGCGTAAAGTAGAAGTAGCGACTCCCACGGTTGACAAAGAGTCCGTAGTTCTCCCAAGGTCCGCCTTGCATCCCGTTTGCGATCACACACAACCAACCGTTGCCAGGGGCATCGTTCCAGTTCACCCAAGCGGAAATCGTGACCTCATCCGATATTGAAAGAGACTCAGCGTTCTTAATCAGAACGTGATTATCCCCGCCTTTGAATTCCATTGCGTTGCCGTATTTGCCTTTGTCTTTCGCAACGGATGCCTTCATAATCGTGCCATCGTTTCCGTTTTCTGAACCGTCTCCCACTTTGTTGCCTTGAATGTCGTCAAAAGACATATAGAGCGCAAGTGCATCAAGGGGCAATTCTGCCCGCGTTGCTATCGGTAACAGGCAACAGAGCAAGACAGTTACGATTATCATCAATCTCATTTGTCACGCCTCCTTGCGTTATGTTAATACATGTCGATTTTAGCAAATTTTTGGATAGATGTCAAGCGGAAAATTACGGAACGTTAAGAAACGTTTGTTAAATCACGTAAAACCACATTAAGTCAACTATTATAGTAGATTTTAGAATTAATTGGACACTCTGGGCGCGAGAGGGCGAGGTTAGGAAACCTCGCCAGCGGGGAGAGGCGTTTTGCTTTCTATTGAAATTGCCTCGCAGTGAGAGTTTATTTTTCGGCTTTACTATAATTTATGATTTCTTGACATCTCGTCCGTACAAACGGTCTCTGGAGATTGAGAGATCGTCCTTACAAAAGAACCGAATGATTCTGTCTCCAGACTCAATTTGACTTAATTTGTTAAACTACAGTATAATTCTCCATAGAGAGACTCTTATATCCATTATAGGATTTTTTATAAGAATTGTCTCTCTATGGTTTTGCTTAGGTGACAACTTAGGCTATCCAACACACCCCTGTGATATCATGCGATACCGACATCGAAAGCCCAAACGTAGCAGAAACTGAGGGTTCTATAATCTGCAGGACTTACGCAATTTTGAGCATCGCCCGCGCCCTGACAGAGAGATCGTATAAAAAACGCAGACGGTTTCTTGACACAACCTAACAGGTTATGCTACAAAAGAGCAACGTGCGTAAGTCCTAATCTGTTTACTCATGGTGTGACTATGAATATCTTGAAAAATCTTATTGAACGCTGCCACCAACGGCACGAAAAACCGCTTAAGCAGCGGCAGACAGTGGTAACGTCTGCACCGTATAAGGGTCTTCCTTATCATTTTACGGCCTATTGCGCACACGGGTATCCTGTGAAACTCTATGAACTCGAGGAGTCAGATATCTCTTTCATGCCAATAGGACTTGCCCCTTGGAATGACGACGGTCCAAGGGACCTTGGTGGTGAACGGTTCCTGAAACGCCAAGGCATAGAGGATTGGATAATCAGACATTGGCACAAATCATGGGGAATTCAGGTATACACGGGTATTCCATCCGAACGCGATGGTGCGCGATGGCACGACCTTGATTTTAAATATGAAGCCTTATGCGCCGCACCCGATGCAGTTTTAGCCTGTATTGAGACACTCATCAACGCCGTTGCGAACCCACTGTTGACGATGTCAAAATCGGGTGGGATCCGTTTCTCTTGCCGCATACCCGATTACCTCCATGCAAAGACCGAGGCATCAAAGCGGTATATCTATAAGCACGCCCCGACTGTAGAAAATTCATATCATCGGGACGTATATCTCGAAATTTCTGGAGAAGAGGGATATAACCGCTGGGATGCGCGCTACGAGATATTGCTTGGAAATCTGTTAGATCCACCTGTCATTGCCAAAGAGATCCTCTTTGCCGTTATTGATGCGCTCCGCGCCGAACTTCACGACCCTGTCCCGCTTGGAGAAGAAAAACCTAAGTCCACCCCACAAGCAGTTCCCGTCGCGTCCCTATCCATGGGTTCACATAGCCTTGATCTCGCAAAACTGGCGTTTACGAAACGCGGGTTTTCCTATGTTCGACAAGATCATGACTTTCACTACTGGCTACCCGCCGATAGCAAGGATGACGACACACAGGTATCGCTATGGGAACGTGATGGCACTGTGTGGGTCCGCGCATCTACGTCTGACGTTGGGCTGCCGATGGAACCTACACCAATCACAGATGTCTGGGACGATACCGGCATCCTATCACCCATACCCGCTGCGGGGCTACCTGTCTCTGAAACAGTACTCGCTGTACGGGACGGTAAACTAAGCCCATTGGCGATCAAGCGACCATCTCCGGTCGTGCACAAGATAGAACACACCGAAAAAGTTTACGAGACACTTGAAGAGACTGCCGTTCAGATCCAACGTGCTTTCGACGGAACCGCACGCATTGCCGGACTTATTGCCGAGAAAGGGGCTGGGAAAAACTATGCAGCAGAATCCTATGTCCTTAACAATAGTGCAATTAGCTTAAGCGCGAAATTCTCGACAGTAGAAGAAACAGCACAACGCTTCCAAAAGCGAAATCTCCCACCGGTCGCACGCAGGAGATCTCGACGATATATGTGGGAGCAGGTGAAAGAGATACCTGTTAAGGTGCGGATGGCGACCCCCTTTCAACGCGGAAATGTCTGTGAGGACCCTGAACGTTGCGAGACCCTCGAGAAAAAGGGTGGCGATCCGTCTGAAAGTATCTGTCCAAAGTGCCCCGTTTATATGGAATGTCAGGAACGCGGCTATCTATCGCAACCGGCAATATTACAACGCGCCAAGGCACAATTATCGGGGGAACCTCAACTGTTCTTCAATCCGCGACACGGGGCGGAGGTGGAAGAAATGCTCGGACAGGCAGATGAAACAGATCGACTCTGTATCATTGATGAAGTAGAAGGGCATGAACTGTTTGTTGAATGTAGTGTTCCGAAAGATGTATTAGAGGGGTGGAGTGTCAACTGGCAAGGGAGTGCCTTAGGGAATTTCGCTAAAGCCTTACTGAACGCTTTAGAAACCAAAGGACAACCCTACGGTAACGCTGTCAGACGGATTCGCACAACATTGCAGGCGTTTGAACAACACAAAGAAGAACTCATCACACAAATGTGCCAAGTCAATGTGCGTGGCAAAGTCGTTGCACGGGGCTTTGTTGATGCTGAAACAGGAAAAGCGTTGGCACGCTTTACGATTGAGTTTGCGGGTGGCGCCTCCGCTTACATTCCTCTCGACAATGACGCTACAGACAGACTCAAGACAAAGGGATTGCCTTTTTTCTCGCCGGATTCTTTTGTACTTAATACGGAAACGAGGATCCCCATGCAGATGGCGCAAGCGATTGAGTTGGGGATCCTTGACACATCAACTGTCGAGAACATTCAGGCATTCCCGACTGTTTATCCGAATCCAAACTGGACCCTTTGGCATCGCTTGAAGCATTTCTTTGCGTATTACAAGTGGGACGACGATGCACCAATGATGTGGCACAACAAAGTCCTAAGGTTCTGGGTACCACCGGTGTTGCATCCGAACGTCAAACGCCTTTTGTTTATGTCTTCTACCCTTTCCGAGCGAGATTTACGCAGGACATTCCCGGGTGAAGAAATGGTTTTTACTCGTGTCAAGCCGCCTGCATGGGTTGCCGGAAACAAGGTTTTTCAGATTCGCACAGGTACCTATCCACCAGAGACACTCTTAGAAGACTACAGCGACTGGAACGTTACAGGAATATCTAAAACAGGACAGCACTTTTTTTCCGGTATTCTCGCAGAAATTGAGAGAGATCCGAACGTTAAGCATGCGATTATCACCTATAGACCGCTCATCAGACAACTCACAGCTGTCACAGAAAAAGAGAACGTCTGTTTTGTGAGAGATTTCAAAGCGTTGGAAAAACTGGAAGAAGCTTTTGAAGAAATACAAGTCGTCTGGATAGTCGGCACACCGACTTGGGAACCCGGTATCATTTGGCGGCGAACGCAGATTTTGTTTGGAAACGACGAAAAACCGATCTGTTATGAGACAGAAATGGACCCACGCCGCTACAAAGATGAACGGGTTCAGAGTATTTATGAACAGAATGTCATTGGCTTACTCAAAGGAATTATAGGACGCATGGGGTTGAACCGCTGGACTGACAAGAAAATCGTATTGGTTACCAGCATAGAACTCCCTGATATTACCGACAGGCCTGAAACGCTTCTTTTCGACTGGGAAGACTTTGAGGTTGCCGGTGGGTTAGACAAACTTCCTGAAGTGATAGCCACGCGCCAACGTTTTGAAATGGAACGTGACAATCTAACTGCTGATTCCAGTAGAGGTGAAGTGGAGCGTGTTCTGGGATGCTCCGCAAGGCAAGCGAACCGCGTGCTGCAAAAAATTAGGGGTGGGAATATCCCACGTGTGCTTTTCCGCGATCAGATTTACGCTCTTCTTTCCACCGGCGAAAGAACGACAGGAGAACTGGTTGCATCTATTGAAGGGCATCCAACCTCGGTAAGAAATGAACTCAAGCGTCTTATAGATGCGGGTGAGGTTGTAAAGGTCCGATGGGGCGTGTATAGTTTACCATCTCAAGTCAAACACTAACCGACCCTGTTTCGCTCTCCAGTCCAGATACGCCTATAGCAGAAGTAGGTTGGCTGAATGCATGCGAACTCCAAACCACCTATCTTTGCCCTGTATGAAGTTTAACAAAATATCTGGGTAATTCATCAGATAGTTTGCAATCAAGAAGGTGCTATAACCCGGCACATCCTTTAATCCTAATTCAGACAATGGGACACCATACATTACTCATTAAACACTTAATCTTCATTAGGAGCGTTCTATCGTTTCGCCACACATAGCACTTTCTTCGGCTTGCGAAAACTTCGCCACTATTAACTCCGCGATAGGCGTGATATGTCATGTGGAATCCCTTAAATCCTTAGGTCGAAGTCACATTCTATAGGTAATAAGAGGACGCTCATTAAACTACGAAAAACCGTTTAAGTTCATAGAATATAACTCATAGTGAAATTGCTTAGTAATGTCTCAATACGGTTTTCCCCCCCTAAAATCCTTGCCTGCGTTGACTTTCCTTGCCTTAAATTAAAAAATAAATTGGATTAAGAAGTAGATATGTGATATTATATAACTTTGTAATAATGTTATTTTATATTACATTGAAAATCCAGACAAGCAGTAACCTAAACTTCATATTTGCTTTTTATATATGCGTGAGCAAAAGAGGTTGACTGTAGAAATATAATGTTTATAATTATTTCGTTCAACCCTCTTCGATTACAGAAGAAAAACGGATTCATAGGGTTCGGTGTCAACTCTTGGAAAAGAGGATATAAAATTCGCTTGTGCGAGAAATTCCGGTTGACCCCATAATCTGCCCTTTGCAGAGGATAAAACTCTTGGCTTTAACTGAGGGAACACTCTAATGACAATGAATTCTTTGGAAGATCTCATTGAACGCTGCCACCAACGGTACGAAAAGCCGTTGCGGCAGCGGAGAACAGTGGTAACACCTGCCTTATACAATAAAAGTCATTCTTATCAGGTTACAGTTTATTGCGCGCAGAGATATCCTGTGCTGCTTGCCAACATGGAGCAGGCAGACATTTCCTTTATGCCAATAGGGCGCGCCCCAAGGTATGACCGCGGCCCGCGGGATTTTGGCGGTGAACGGTTCTTGAAACGTCAAAGTCTACAAGATTGGGGTATAAGACGATGGCATGCATCGTGGGGACTTCAAATGTACACGGGTATCCCCTCGGAACGCGATGGCGCACCATGGCACGACATTGATTTTAAATATGAAGCGATTTGTGCCGCTCCGGATGCGGTTTTTGCGTGTATTGAGGCACTCATCAACGCCGTTGCGAACCCATTGTTGACGATGTCAAAATCGGGTGGACTGCGTTTTTCTTGCAGAGTGCTGGATTATCTGCACCCAAATACCGAGCAAGAGAGATTCTATATCTATAAGCATCCACCCATTTCGGAAATATCAGGACAACGCGACGTATATCTTGAAATTCTTGGGGAAGAAGGATACAGCCCCTGGGACGCGCGCCATGAGATTTTGCTTGGAAATCTGTTGGATCCCCCTATTATTGCCAAAGAGGTACTCTTTGCACCTATTAATGCGCTCCGCGCTGAACTCCACGAACCTGCCCTTCTTGAAGACGAGAGTTTAATACCAGTTACCAAAAACGTAGAACAGGAGAGGAACATCGCAACGGCACCAGTATCTCTCGGTTCGCATAATCTCGATCTCGCAAAAGCGGCATTTTTGAAGCACGGTTTTTCTTATGTTGGACAAGAGAACGGGTATCATTACTGGGTATCCCGTGACAGCACTATTGACAACAAACATGTATCGCTATGGGAAAGCGACGGCATGGTATGGGTACGCGCCTCTACACCTGATGCCGGGCTACCTACAACATCAACGCCAATCACAGACATCTGGGACGATACAGGCATTCTACCACCCATACCTGCTATGGGATTGTCTGTCTCCGATGAAGTGAGTGCTGTGAGGGAAGGGAAACTTAGCCCACTGGCGATAAAACGCCCGCCTCCGGTCCTGCACAAACCTGAATACCCCAATGAAGTTTATGAAACCTTAGAAACGAAGGTCGCTCAGGTAGAGCATACTTTCGATGGAACTTCGCGCATACTCGGGGTTGTTACCCAGGTAGAGGCAAAGAGGAATTACGGAATCGAACCCTACGTCCTCAGTGGTGGCGTGATCTGTTTAAACTTACCAACCGTCAGGCTGGCAGAAAAAACAGAACAACGCCTTCAAAAACAAAATTTGCCAAGCGAGAAGATAGAGATATCGACGATCCCTCAACTGTTTTTCGATCCACAACATTCGGAAGTAGTGGAAGAAATGCTTGAAAAGATAGATGATACAGAACCACTTTGTATCGTCCCAAGGACGAAAGCACATAAACTCTTTCCCAAATGTAAAATATCTAAAAACGTATTAGAAGAGTGGAGTATAAACTGGAACGGGAGTGCTTTAGGGAACTTCACCAAAACCTTACTGCATGCAGTAGAAATCAAGGATAAACCCCATGCTGATTCCGTTAAACGGATCCGTACGGCAGTCCAAGTATTTGAATGGCAGGAAGAGGAACTCGTTAAACAGATGTGCGAGGTTAATGTAGAAGGTAACGATCCACACTGGACGTATTGGCACCAACTCAAGCGTTTCTTCACGTATTACACGCGGGATGCTGACGCACCGATACGGTGGAATGGCAAAGTTCTGAGGTTTTGGGTACCACCGGTGTTACATCCACGCGTCAAACGTCTTCTACTAACGTCGGTAGCCCTCTCTGAGCAACATCTTCGCAGGGCATTCCCAGATGAAGAAATCGAAGTCGTACGCACCCGGCCACCCGTTTGGGTTGCAGGCAACCAGGTTTTTCAGATTCGTACAGGGGTCTATCCACGACAAACAATTTTAGATTACAACAGCAACCGGGATGTTATCGGTATCTCTAAAATAGGACGGCGCTTTTTTGCTGGTATCCGCGCAGAAATTGAGCGGGATGCGAGCGTTAAGCACGCGATCCTCACCTACAAGTCAATTGCAGCGCGATTGGAAGATATCGCAGAAAAAGAAAATGTCTGTTTCGTGACCGATTTCGGAAAAGTGAAAGGACTGCACGCTGACTTTAGAGAAGCACAAGTCGTTTGGATAGTCGGCACACCACAACAGGCCCCGAATCTCGTTTGGCGGAGCGCACAGATATTGTTTGGAAACGACAAGGAACCGCTCTCTTATGAGGAAGAAGAAACCGATACTCTCCGCTATAAGGATGAGCGGATCCAAAGCGTTTATGAACAAACCGTTGTTCGCGAACTCACGAGGACCATCCTACGTGTGGGGTTGAACCGTTGGTCCGGCAAGAAAGTTGTATTAATCTCCAGTTTGGCACTCCCCGACATCACCGACAGACCTGAAACCCTTCTTTTTGACTGGGAAGATTTTGAGGTTGCCGGTGGGTTAGACAAACTGCCTGAGGTGATTGCCACACGCCAACGTTTTGAAACAGAACGTGACACTCTAATCACTGAATCCAGTAGGGAAAAAGTTGAACAGGTCTTAGGATGTTCCTCAAGGCAGGCAAATCGTGTGCTGCAAAGGCTTAGGGGTGGAAGAACCTTACGTGTCCCGTTCCGCGAGCAAATCCTCACTCTTCTGGCTGCCGATGGCGAGAAAAGAACATCCGAATTCGTTGGAGCCATTGAAGGGCATCCAAAAGCGATAAAAAATGAGCTCAAGCGCCTTGTAGATGCCGGTGAAATCGCAAAGGTCCGGTGGGGTGTGTATGCCCTACCACAGAAGTAGGCATTTTTTAATTTTACCTTGCGGATAAAAGACGTGGTTTGTGCTTTGGCGATTTTCGCTCAAGATCCGCCCTCCACTTCGTTACGGGCTACGGTTTTTGAGGCTATCTTAACGTGAGCCACCTATCTATAGACATAGCACCCCTAATGAAGTTTAAGAATTTAATCGGGTAATTTTCGGTTTTCTTGTCGGACCCGGTGCGGTTTCAAACCGCACCTACCGGACTTGGAGTAAATTACCCAGTTTATTTTTTTATCTTCATACGGGGTGCGGTCGATTAAATACGCCGTTTTCTATAGACATAGCACCCCTACGGGGTGAAGAAACACCTGAAAATCTTCTTAAAATGTTCAAAACTCGTTAGTAGCAACTTGGGTTATCTTAATTCAAATCACTCGGAAATCCAATTTTTTAATGTTCCTTGCGGTTAAACGACATGGACTGAAACTTGAACGTTCTCTTTTTAAATCCGCTCTCCATTACATTACGGGCTACGGTTTTTGATGCTAATTTCTCTTATCGACTTCTACCTCTATCAACGAGCCACAAATCTCCGTCACTGACGGCAGCGAGTCGTTTCAACATCACAGCACCCGGAAAATTAGGTGCCATTCCGATCCCCATCGCGAAGATGTGTCCATTGCCTGCGGCGTGTTCACCAATGTGCTTGAGATCCGGTCCCGCAATCGTGGTAGGAATGCCGTCGCTAAAGAGAACAACGATGGTAGGCGCGGTTTTGGCGGTTTCGGTCAACGCTGATAGCATATCGTGGTCGGTCCCTTTTGTGTGAATTTGGGGTTGGATGCCGGCGAGATAGTTTGACGATGCGGCAACTGTCTGCTCTGTTACAGGGATGAAGCCGTCTTGGTAGACGATGAGTTCCGTGCTAAACGCTACGATATTGAAACTGTCGTGTGGTTCAAGGAAGGTAAGCGAATCCCGCATGAGATCTATAATTTTTTTGAGTTTGTGGGGCGGGAGGTTTTGCATACTCGTAGACAGATCAACGCAATAGACGATGCGTTGCGGTCCCTCCTGTGCCTCAATGAATCTCACTAACCGACTTTTGAAACGCTTTTTGGCTTTTTTCTCTTTTTTGAAAGGACGTTCGATTACCCTTTGCACACGTGGGGTATCGTCAAATTCGACATTGGTTGCGGTGGGTCCCACAGGCTCGCCCACGTCTTCGGTGTCGAACGGTTGGAAAGGTGCGGGTTCCGCTGCGGAGACGACCCCTCGCCTGCTGGCAGGCTGATTGCTAGTGAGGATTTTCAGTCGCGGTTGACTGACATCGCGGGTCCTTTTCCGCGTGGCTTGTACACGTTTCCGTCGTGGTATGCGTCTGACCTTCGGTTTTTCTTCCATGATAAATAGGGCATTGATAGCAGCGGCATCTCGCTGCGGATTGGTGCTAAACCAGAAGAAAAGTCCGAGCACCCCAACACCGAGATGTAACAGGACTGAAACGAGTAATGCTTTACTGGATTTTGATTTCATTTTTTAATTTTTAATTTTTCCTTGCGGTTCGGTCAGGTGGATTGAATGAACAACGGTCATCTCCGTAGATCCGCTTTCCACTACGTTCCAAGCTACATGTTTTGGCCCTTGTTTTTATTTTCTAGCAGCCATCAGCCATTGGCTTCCAGTAACCCACTCCAATTATGAAATCTAAACTTGCCAAAAATCTACAGACGCAAGATGATGATAACTACGCGTACTGAAGAAATCATCAAACTCTGAGGTGGTTGAAGGAAACTCAACCTTTATCTCGTTTGCGAGTTTTTGTAATATCTTATCACCAATTAACTTGGACGACTGTCCGCGCAAGGCTTTTTCATACCACTCATCAAGTTCGTCCTCGGTTATCACGCTCTGAATTCGACTGGCACCGCCAAATTGTCTCAAGACAGATACGAGAATATCTTTCTCAGATTCCTTACAGACGATAACTATCCGATCCGCAGAAATAGAACTACTTATATCCTTTACAGTTGTGGGTGTTAGGGATATGTGCTTTATCTGGATAGCAACCCCAAAATTCGCCCACATATCAAGTCCTCTGTCTGCTGCATTGGTGACACCTACCCGATAAACCTTCGCTGCTTGATATATCTCTGGCGTATCTTCTGACAATCCCAGAACCTTTTCGGTGAAATCAGAAAACTCGCTTAGAATCGTATTGTTAATGTTGTTGATTTGCACTCCGATTTTAACATCAAGGACTTCCAACAGCGTCGAAAATAGGGCATAAACTACAATCTCAAATATCTTGTCAATACTTCGTGAGAGCCCCGGATCCCGTGTAAAACTGTCTATGAAGTTCCTTAATGCAAAAGAGTCGCTATTCCCTTGTAAAACGACGGATAGGCCCGATGACATTTGAGAAAGCCGATTTCTCAACGCGGTATAGATATAGGCTTCAACCGCGCCGTTATTGTCCCGATTTATCCTTCCCAAGCGCGATAAAACCGCTGGAGGCGTTGCATTGGAGTTAAAAAGGTCATCTTGGTACCTTGCACTTGAGGTAGAGATCCGCCCAATAAACCTGAGAGAAATTGCATCTCGCCATTTCCTTGAAGATGTTCGGTAAGTTTCCAAGTCTCCAAGGTCTATATTCCCCTCAATCCTATCCTTGTGAAGTATTTCCGCAATTTGTATCGGTTTGTAAAAATGGACTCTGGCTTTTCTGATAACAGTGTCAAGATGGTCTTTGGCTGTTTTATTGTCCATTAGGCATAAACATTGATTCTGTTTTCAAAAAGAAGCAATTGTTCTTCAGGTTGTATCATCGGTTTGCGTTGTTCTAATGCTTGCAGCATTTTCTCCGCAATGGCGTGAACTACAGGAATAGCAACACTATTTCCAGTCTGTTTCCTCACCTGCATCATATTCCCTACACTCTCGAAGTCTTTAGGAAACCCTTGTAGGCGCAGCAGTTCTCTGCCGGAGGGTCGCCGAACGCCGTTCACCAAAAGATAGTTGTAGGAGGCACCGGCTCTTAACGCGCACGAAAAGGGTAAAACCGAAATGTTACCGCCCTTATTTTCATGCCACATAGAGGGAAAAAAAGGTGTGCATTTGCACTTTTCACGTCGCGATTCTTGGATGCGTGCTGATGCAAATAGGTTTGGCTCAATATCTTCGTCAGGTTCCAGTATCTCTGAGAGCGGTTTATACGCGCCGACGGGCTTCGGAAACTCAAATGCTATCGGTTCGCGAAACCCGACGATGAAAATCCGTTCCCGTTTCTGTGACAGTCCGAAGTCAAGAGCATTCAGGATCTTATGATAAGTAGTATAGCCCAATTGTGACAACTGTTCCTCTATAACTGCGAAGGTTCGTCCCTTGTCGTGAGTAAACAACTGCTTTACATTTTCAAGGAGGAACGCGCTGGGCTGTTTCTGTTTCAGAATCCGGGCGATGTCAAAAAATAGTGTGCCGCGTGTATCCTCAAAGCCTTGCTTACCGCCGATAATGCTGAAAGGTTGGCATGGGAATCCAGCCAGTAAAATATCGTGGTCGGGAATATCGGATTCGTTAATTTGGGTAATGTCGCCAGCGGGCGTTTCACCGAAGTTATGCGCGTAGGTCTGCTGGGCGTGTTTATCCCATTCGGAACTAAATACACATGTTCCGCCTAATGTTTCATAAGGAATACGCATTCCACCGATTCCGGCAAAGAGGTCGATGAAGTTAAAATTGATCACTACTTTGAAATCCTGTCTTAAAAGACGACCTATTTCATTTCAACACTGTTGTAGATGTCACGCAAGCGCAACTTGCATTCAATTGACGAAAGTGGCATTATATCTTCCAGTGCCCGAAATTCCGTCCGTAGCCAATAGGCACCTTCGCGAAGATAATGTTCGACGCAAACCCGATCTTGAGAGACAAGGACGTACTCCTGCAAGGACGCGAGTTGCTGATAATGCCAGAATTTCTCGCCTCGGTCCCGTGCCTCCGTTGACGGAGAAAGCACCTCTATGATGACAGTCGGGTTGAGGAGTGTGTCAGATTCGTTATCTTCTGCCTGGGGTTCACCGCAGAAAACAACAACATCAGGATAGAAATAGGATCCCGTTTTACTGACCTTAACCCGCATATCATTCGTAGCAGCTTTACACCTCCGTCCCTGCAACTGGGCACGGAGCTCACCGAAAATATCTCCGGTGATGAAATTATGGGCGAAACTTGCCCCCGACATCGCGACTATCTCTCCTGCGAGGTACTCATGCTTCGTCGTCGCTTTGCGTTCAAAAGCGAGATACTCTTGAGGTGTAAGATAAGTTCTTGCTGCAATAGATGACATGCGTGCCTCCATGTTAGCGCATCGACATTCGCGCGGGGGTCTCTAATTTCCGACGGAGGACAACACCCCACTGTCCAACAACCCACAACGTCTTACCGTCCTTGGAACGAGTGATGACATAGAGATTGTTATCGATATCGGTGTGCTCTTGCTTCCACGTCTCACCGCCATCCGTTGAATGAACAATCGTGCCCTCCTCGCCGACGGCGTAAATCTCTTGATCGGAGAGTGCGATGATGCCGTGTAGGTTCTTGGTAATCCCAGTCGATTCCCCAGTTAATTTAGGTTGCCACGTAAAACCACCATCGGTTGTCTTTAGAACAATTCCACCTTCGCCAGCCGCCCAACCTGTCCGCTTGGCACTAAACGAGACGGCATAGAGATCGTAATTCGTCTTGGTTTCGTGCATCCGCCAATACGCACCACTGTTGATGGTTCGCTGGGTCACCCCTTCTCTCCCGACTGACCAACCGAGGGGTGCGAATTTCATATCCACATCCATAAGTGTATCGTTTGCAGTAGTGCGCTGAGGCGTCCACGTGGGACCGCCATCTTTGTTATGGATGATGGATCCGCTGTTCCCGACTGCCCAGCCTTCAGAGAATTTACCAAAGTCAACATCGTTGAGCGAGAATGTACCGGGTGGATCACCTTCCATGAAAGGCGGTTCCTCAGGCGTATCGCCGGCTGTCCAAGTCACGCCATCTGTAGTATAGAGGACAGTTCCATCGCGTTGCATTGCCCATCCCCACTTCGGCTCCAAACTTGCGAAGTGTACACCAATGAGGCGCTGACGTGTTCGGCTTCGGAGTGTCTCCCACGTCTGTCCACCATCTTGGGTTTCTAATAAAACACCACTGTCTCCTGCGATCCAACCGTTTTTGTCATCGTAGAAGAGGACTTCTTGGAAGTCAGTGGGTTGCTGTTCACCGAGTTGACGTTCCCATGTCTCCGCACCGTCTGCGGTGTGGTAGATACTGCCGCCACTTCCAACAGCCCACGCGTTTTCTGCATCCAAGAAGTACACGCTGGCGATTCGGCGGGCACCGCGTCCGCGGCGTCCTTGAGGTTCTGGCGGTGGAGGTGGTTGCTGCTGTCGCGGTGCGGGTGACGGAGCCGTCCGCTCGGCGTTAGGCGGGAGTTCACCTTCAGGAGCGAAACGTCCAGGACGCTGCCTCTGCGCTCGGAGCCGACTTTGAATTTCCTCTGGCGTTTCGTCGTATTGTAACGTCGGTCCCTCTGCAACCTCTTCACCTTCTGCTTCCTCTAATTCTGCTTCCTCTAATTCTGGCTCAGATTCTTCGGGTATCGCAGAATCGGTTTCCCACATGGCGAACATATCGTCTCCCATAGCGACGGGAACAGCCTTCCAATTCACACCTTGGTCTTCAGTGGTATACGCGCCATCACCGCCGAGTCCCCAAGCGTTAGTATACGAACGGAAAGTGATGCGTTGTAAGCCGCGCGTGCTCTGTGCCGTGGTTTGCAATCTCCATGTCTCACCACCATCCGCAGTCAACAAAGAGTTGCCGTTACCGAGAACCACCCAACCGCGGTTTTCATCGGCGAAATGGACAGCAATGCCGGGTTGATTCGTCTTCGCCTGAATTTTCCAGTAATCACCACCATCAACAGTATGGAGAATGAATCCGCCATCGCGACGTTGAGGGGTGACCGCCCATCCCTTCTGACTATTGATGAAGTGGAGATCCGTGATGTTTGCCGTTGTCGTTCCGGTTTTTTGAATCTCCCATGTCTTACCGCCATCGGTCGTATGTAAGGTCTGTCCAATCGCTGCGCCGAGCCATCCTTCTTCGGAATTTAGGTAGTGCATTGTGCTAACGCGTGGTAGATTCTGCTTGGTTGCTTGAAGAATCGGCTGCCAAGTTTCACCACCGTTCTCGGTCTGAAGTAAAACACCAGCCCCAAGGATTCGCCCATGCTTTTTGTCAGAAAATTCGACTTGTCGCAGATTTTCACTAACGCCGCTGTGTTGTGGCAGCCACGTCTTGCCACCATCTGTGGTATGCGCGATTACACCGCTTGAACCGACTGCCCAACCGTTTTGCGCATCCACAAAATGCGTATCGGTGAAGTTCGTCCGCCATGTAGCCTGACGGACAATGTCCCAGTGGTAAGCAACGGGTTCAACAACGGGTTCCTCTTCAGCCGCAACAATCTCTGGCTCTTCAGCAACAGGTGGCAATCTTGCTGGCAATTCCGCATCTTCGATAGAGTAACGCATCGCAATTCCACCCTTACCGACAGCGACAACACCATTAGGTGAAAGCGCTAAACCGTAAAGGTCGTTATCGGTACCACTCTCTTGCGTTTCCCACTTTGCGCCGCCGTTGACAGTGGTAAGCATCACGCCGTTATCACCGACAATTAATCCGTGCTGTGTATCAGCAAAATAGAGTTTATTCAAATTCTCTTGCGTGCCGCTGCGTTGGAAATTCCATCTTTTTCCACCGTTTTTCGTATATAAAATCTCGCCAAACTGCCCGACAATCCACCCTGTATTTTCATCTGTGAAGTAAACGGCATAGAGTTCATTGAAGGTGCCGGTAGCTTGCTGGGTCCAGGTCAGCCCTCCATCTTCGGTTGCGAGACAAACACCGGGCCATCCGATAGCCCAACCCCTTTTTCCATCAAGGAAAAATACGCCTTTTAGCATGAGGGAGAGAAAATCACCAACGGGAGTTTGTGGCAGCCAAGCTTTCCCGCCATCAATTGTGTGCAGGATAGTCCCTACGTCGCCAACAATCCAACCGACTTCAGGGCTAATAAAGTGGACAGAACGGAGCGTAAATGCAGAAGGACCGCGTTGACGTTCCCAGGTTGTTCCACCATCGTTGGTATAGACGATAAGTCCGCGCTCACCCACTGCCCAGCCGTGCTTGTCGGTCGCGAAATAGATATTCCAGATGCCGTCCCAAATATCAGTCTCAATTTCGTTCCAAGTTTGTCCACCATCGTTGCTCATCGCCATCGTGCCGCGTCTGCCGACAGCGATTGCGCGGTTGGCATCTGTAAACTGAACATTTTGCAGATCGTTCGCAGTAACCCCGCTCGTCATTCCCCATGTTGCCCCGGCATCTGTCGTGTGTAAAATAGTGCCGTACCACCCAACTGCCCATGCTTCGTTAGGTGTGGTGAACTGAATTCCAGTCAAATTGTTTTCGGTGCCACTTTCTACCAATTGCCAGTTGTCGCCGCCATCCTCGGTTCGCGTAATAAAGCCGACATCTGCTACAGCGATCCCGTAATTTTCATCTGTGAAATGGATACTGTTGACGGTATCTCGGACGTGCCCATTAATCAGTGGAATACGGCTGTCTTGGCGTTCCCAGTTCACACCGGCTGTCATTGTATGGAAGATAGAGCCGTCACTGCCAACAATCCAGCCTTCATTATCGCTGACGAAGAAGACTTGTTTATTGTCGTTGATCATCCGGTCGCGTTCACCAGCAAAGCGATTGCTCTGTTCTCGCCACAATTCGCCCCCGGTTTTGGTATGAAGAATTCTATCATGAGTCCCGACAACCCATCCTGTTGAGTCGTTAACGAACCAGACCCCGTTAAGCATAAAGTCGCTGACGTACTCGTACCGTTTCCACTCTTTTCCGCCGTTTTCGGTATAGAGGACATCCGAACCTTCTCCAACAATCCAACCCTCTTTTGAATTGGCAAAAAAGACATCGAGAAGCATCGCGGAAGTGCCACTCCGTTGCAACGTCCAGTGTTTACCACTATCATCGGTAGTCGCAACTAACCCCTCATCACCGACTGCCCAACCGTAGTCTGCGTTCGTAAAATAGACCGCTTTGAAGTCTAAAGAGGCATCCTCCAAGCGATATCCTGGACCTGTCGTATCAACTTCCTGTTTCTTCCACGTCTTTCCACCATCTGCTGTATGAACAATCAGCCCCTGCTGTCCGACAATCCATCCCTGTTTTGCGTTAACAAAATGCAGATCGGTGAAGTGTGTCTCCCAATCCGCCTTCCGGGTTGCTTCCATCTTGACACAGCCGTTAAGAAGGAAGAAAACGCCAAGCAGAAACGCTATGACAAGACTATTAAGAGCAAGTTTTGACTTATAAAACACGTCAAAACGGGTCAGACTACGTATCAAACTCATTTTTACCTCCGGTCGTTTGTTCTTTTGTGCAAGCCGAGGAGATGACTTTAATTTTTTGCCGCATGCAAAAGAGTCCCTTCCTTACGCGTTGCTTCTATTATGAACTCCATGCTATGGCCCCCTCTAAATCCTTGCAGTTAAACAGCAGCAAATTTCGTGCCAGTCCGAACAATACCGCACTAATGGGATTCTCAGCGAAATGTTCAGAAAGACTTGCACAAAATGGGGCAGACGCTACACGCAACTGTCCAAAACGGTGCAGACTTCATAAGTCGTTCGTGCCGCTGCAGGAAACCTATTAAGTCAAACTCACATTAGGTATTTAGACAGACTCCTCCAGTCTTTTGTTCACATTAATTATGGTAAAACCTACAATTACTGAGACACTCTAAAGAGGCGAGGTTACAAACCTCGCCAGCGGCGGTGGACGCGTTTGGGGGCTACAACTTACTGAAGGGTCTACTTATTTATAGAATTCACCATAATAACCTAATAACCGGCACTATCACCAAAAAGACCGGAGCGCGCGATAGCGATACCGATTGCGATAACAACTGGTAACGCAACCGCTGCTATCTGGACAAGGGCAGAACGCCGCGTACCGAGTCTCTGAATTACCTCTACCCGCCCGACATGTACAAAGAGCAGTGAAATTAATAACAGAATAGCACTCGCCATCGGGACTTCTTCAAAAAAATAGCCGTTCATCCAGATGCCGGCAAGTAGGAGCGTCACGACGGGTGATGCGCTGGGTGGAAAGATGTGCTGATTGCTGTCGGAACGTCGCTGTGAAACGAGTGCGATCACCCAACTCACAGCGAAAAGTGCTACGAGAATGCCACCGTGTTGTGCCAACCGCAAAGCCCCGGAGAGCGCAAGGATGAGGGCAGTTCCGCCAGAGAGTCCGAAATAGACAAAAGGAACAGAAGCACCAGATATCAGGGTCGTAAAACTCTGTTGCACGAGGTTCCAAAAAATAAAAATCATAGCGGCGAGGCACACCCACCAGATAATCCCTTCAAACTGTCCCCACGTATGTTTAAACGTTGGAGTTAGGAGAAGGCGCGGTATAATAACAGCAAGTGCCACTCGTGCTATCAAACGTCCCCAAAGCGAAAAATTCCAAAAACCTCCAACGATCAGTCCGATAACAGCGAGATAGCAGAGCCAATGCGCTCCCAAACGCGGCGGAAACGACGGTAAACCTTCCAAACCAAGATAACCAACGATGTAGCCAACACTGAGTGCAGCAGCGATGAGCCAATCTGAAGATCCATTTTCCCTCTTCTCAGTGTTAATTGGGTCCTGTTTGGAAGAGAGAGATCTCGCGAATATAAGAGCCGCACCGCTAACAACAGCCGGCAAAAATAAACCGAGGAAAAGTTGCTTGAGTGTTAACATCGCTGAATGTCCATTTGTGCATTTTTCGGCGGCAACGGTCCTGCAAGCACACCCACAGAAATCAGGGTGGATATTTTATTCGTGCTTCGCTTCAATACTAACGGTAAGGCGGATATCATCGCTGACAACTCCAGCACCGTAAGTCATGCCGAATTCGCTCCGCTTAATCGTAAAGACGCTCTCAAACCCAATCAGAGATTCTCCGCCTTTTCCTTTGCTTTTCCCAGTAATCTCGACATCCATAGTGATAGATTTTTTAACACCGAGCAACTCAAGATCGCCTGTGACTTCCAACATGCCTTCTTCCCCTTCCTTCATACTCACCTTCGTGCTTTTGAAGGTAATGACGGGAAATTGCTTTGCACTGAAGAAGTCGGAACTTCTGAGATGTTGGTCGCGTTTTTTGTTGGCAGTATCAACACTCGCTGTCTTTACCTCAAACGCTACTGTGCTTTTGGACACATCCTCGTCCATTGTGATCTCACCGGTGAACTCATTAAATCTGCCGTAATTGTAACTAATGCCATTATGTTTTGCGCGAAAAATTATTATTGAATGTGCTGTATCAATCTCATACGTATCTGCGGCATCCACGAATTGTGTACTTCCAGCAAAACCGATAATAAGTAGCGATAAAACTAAAGTTCTAATATAGGAAGCCGGTAAGTTTCGTCCTAAGTCTGTTTTCATCAAAAAAAGATCTCCTTGATTAACAGTCGTTAAATTTTATTATGAGTATATTATCTTACTTTCCGGAACATGTCAACGAAAAATAGGACTACAGCAGGACTATTTAGTTTTCGGTTCCGATCTTGGTTTTCGTTCACAGATGTTAAGGTTTTCGCGCAATATCGCGAGCACAGCTCGCTCCTACAGCGGAAAAATGTTCACACACATAAAGTAAATATGTAAAACTAAATGACCCTGGGGCTACAGAGTTTCCCATTCCTTAGCTCTATCAGGACAAGTAATTTATTTACAGCAGCCGTAATGCGCAGAAAAGACCCGAAATGAAGAGTTAGAAACCAAATCTCCTGCCTTAATCCAATTTTTCCTTGAATTTAATTATAAAATTGTGATATAATTATTAAATTAAAGTATGTCAACTGCGACATCTTTGGCGCAGCTTACTATTGTAGGAGGGCTTTGTAAGCCCGATAACCTTTTTATAGAGGGTTTCAACAAACATGAAAGTATTGCGATCAAGGTTTACGATTTATTTAGGGGTGTATCTGCTCTGTTTCGTAGCGTTGAGCCCGTTTGCAACGGCAGACCAGCACGCTACAGATTCAACAGTCAGTTACTATTCCCAGATTGTCCCGATCCTCAAACGGAGTTGTCAAGGATGCCATCACCCTGGCGATCCGAACGGCGATCTGATTGTGACAACCTATGAAGATTTCAAACGAAGTGGAATGGCAGGTGATGCGATTGTCCCAGGGAAACCTGATGGAAGTCTCATTATTGAACTCATCTCCGGCGATGAACCGGCAATGCCACAGAACCAAGAACCGCTCTCAGCTGAAGAAGTCGAATTATTTCGACGCTGGATTCTCGAAGGTGCACACGACGACACACCGGCTGAGGTCGACGATATGAGTGAAGGCAACTATCCGACCTACGTAGTGCCTCCCGTGGTTACTGCTCTGGCATACTCGCCCGACGGTAGCACACTCGCGGTGTCTGGATTCCGCGAAATTTTGTTGTATGACACAACGAATTTTGAACTCAAAGCAAGATTGGCAGGCAAAGCACATCGCATAGAATCACTGACGTATACGGCAGATGGAAAGATCTTAGGCATGGCAGGCGGATCCCCTGCGCAATTTGGCGAAGTGCAGCTATGGGATACCGCAACGAACACGCTCATCAAAGCGATGCGTTCGAGTTATGATACTGTGTACGGGCTCTCTTTCTCACCAGACGCAAGTCGTGTCGCTTTCGGATGCTCAGACAAGACGGTCCGCGTCCTATCCGTTGAAGATGAGAAGGAACTGATTAAATTCGACAATCACAGCGACTGGGTTTTCGGTACGATTTTCTCTACCGATGGTTCCCACTTCGTGAGTTGTGGTCGCGATACTGCCCTCAAATTGGTTGAGGTAGATACAGGCTCTTTTGTTGACGACATCAACTCCAGTAACAAGGGTTATGGAGAAATCAACACCATCGCACGGCATCCGACCAAAGATCAGGTTTTGAGTGCTGGCGAAGATCGGATCCCACGCCTCTACAAAATCTTTCGCGAAATACGGAGAGATGTAGGTAATACAGATTTCAACCTCATCCAAGCGTATGAAGCGCAGTCGGGTTCAATTGAAGGCGTCGCGTTTTCAGCAGACGGCAGCCGATTTGCTACTGGCAACGGAGGTGGTGAGGCACGTATCTATAACGTGGAAGATGGGAAACGTTTAGCAAGCATGCAAAGCGATGCAGTTAGCGTTTTCGCAGTCTCGTTCCACCCGGAAGGCACACAACTCGCCACAGGCGGCTTTGATGGAAAGATTAGGATATTTGATACCGCCTCCGGTAAACTACTGAATGCCTTTATGTCTGTACCGATCGAACCAGCGGGAAGCGAGGATGTTGCGTTAGTAGTGACAGGCATGACGTGAGGGGCTTGCGTCGCCAAAGTGCAGGATGCACTTACACAACATCAAAGCGTTATCAGCGTTGAGGTTTCTCTCCCCGATCAAGCTGTCATTAAAGTCCGGAAGAATACCGTTACTACAGCTGACCTCGTGGACCTCGTTAAAGAGACTGGGTTCAGCGCGAAAACTAAATAGCACGCACGAAGAGGCTGATGTATGGCTGTTAAGGCACCCAACATACTCTGGGTTTGCACAGACCAGCAGCGTTACGACACAATCGGTGCCTTGGGCAATCCGTATGTGTCAACGCCGAACATCGACAATTTAGTGGCGGAAGGGGTCGCGTTTACACGTGCCTATTGTCAAAGTCCCATTTGCACGCCGAGTCGAGCGAGCTTTCTCACAGGTATGTATCCAAGCGCAACACACGCCATTCGCAACGGAAACGACTTTTTTCCAGAGGCGTATCCGCTTGTAACGCGCACCCTTGCAGACATCGGCTATGATTGTGGACTGATTGGTAAACTTCATCTTGCGAGTGCTTATCGGCGGGTGGAACCACGCGTAAACGACGGTTACCGTTACTGGCAATACAGCCATGCGCCACGCGATGACTGGGAACAGGGACACGACTACGCTGATTGGGTACGCACGAAGGGGTACATTTTAGGCGAGTTGAACCGGAATCCGGAAAGTGTGCCAGCGGAGTTGCATCAGACGACGTGGTGTGCAGAAAAGACGATTGAGTTCATTCGTGAAGACCGGGATTGCCCTTGGCTCGCGAGTGTGAATATCTATGATCCGCATCCGCCGTTCAATCCACCACAGACACACCGAGAACAATTTGATCCGGCGGAAATGCCAGAGCCACTCTTTCGAAACACCGACCTGGAACAGCAGACCCAACTACAAGCAGTCGATTTTCAATCTAAAGTACGTACACCTGATGAACTGGACATTCGGAGTCCAATCTTACCACAGACACCGCGTCAAGAAGCAGAGGCAGTCGGGGCGAGAGATGCCAAAACACTCATAGCCGCCTATTACGCGATGATTCAACTGATTGACGAGCAGCTGGGTAGGATCCTTGAAACGCTTGACGAAACAGGACAACGGGAAAACACTGTCATCATTTTCACCAGTGACCATGGAGAGACACTTGGCGACCATGGACTCATCCAAAAGGGTTGTAGGTTTTACGAAGGCTTGGTCAGGGTGCCACTGATTTTTTCATGGCAGGGGCAGTTTGCGAGCGGACTTAAGAGTGACGCACTTGTTGAACTCGTCGACAAAGCACCAACGCTCTTGGAATTGGCAGGCTTAACAGTCCCCGAGGAGATGCACGGCAAATCACTCCTGCCTATTCTCCGAGATGAATCGGATCCGAACCACCACCGTGATTTCGTCCGATGTGAGTACTACGACGCTGTGGATCTACCAGACCATTCTTTCGCAACGATGTATCGGAATGAACGTTACAAATTGGTAGTTTATCACGGACACGAAGAGGGTGAACTCTACGACCTAATCAATGATCCGGACGAGTTTGAGAATCTCTGGCATGTCGATGCGAAACAGGGCATTAAATTTGAACTCTTAAAACAAAGTTTTGATGCATCCATGCTCGCCATGGACAGAGGATCGCGGCGCGTGGGACCGATGTGAGGAATTATAATGGAATGGGTTGCAATTTTGACACTTGTAGTGTTTATCACAGGACTTGGGATAGTCGCTGGAAAGGCGATACACCACGCCTACAAAGATTGAGATAAAACGGAATTATGCTTCAACGCAACACTATCCATTGTGGCGATACGTTTAATCTACTGAAAGAGGTAGAAGATGCCTCTGTGGACCTGATTGTGTGTGATGGTCCGTACGGCATAACAGAGAATGCGTGGGACGAGATTTCCTCAATTCAGGAATTTAACTTCACGCTTATCAAAGATTTCGCGCCGAAACTGAAGGACGGAGGCGCACTCTATCTGTTCGGAAAACAGGACTGCATCGACTTTATAGACTATCGAGAATACTTAAACCTCCGTTCAAAGATCGTATGGTATCAACCGAGTCGGCTTGCTCAGGGACGAATTAGTTACACTAATAACTACGACATTATCTGCTATTTCATCAAAGGCAAAAAGTCGCGGTGCTATAACTTAGACGCTATCAGAGTCGCGCAACTTGTTGAGTTAGAGCATCGGAGTCGGTGCGAAAATGTGCCATCCGTAACGAACGGCAAATTTGGCAAGACGAAATATAATCCGAAAGGAAAAAATCCGGGCGATGTTTGGGGCGATATAAAGCAATTAACCTATAAATCCAAGGAATTAGTGAGTAGAAAGACACTTAATACGATCCAGAAACCGGAGAAGTTAATTGAGCGGATTGTATTAGCGAGTTCATCACCGGGAGATTTGGTTTTGGATCCCTTTGCAGGAGTTGGCACCTGCCCTGTGGTGTGTAAGCGGCACCAGCGGGATTTTATCGGATTTGAGATTGAACCAAGTTTTGTGAAGGCGGGCAATAAACGGCTTCGTGAGTGCTATAACGACTCAGACTCACCTTTATAGCGGCAATATCTGCGAATTCCACGTCAAAGACCTTGACAAAAACGTTATTGCATGATACTATTTGTGGAGAACCAGAGGAAAGAGAAGCCTGATACGAGCACCAACGCTATTTTTGAAGGATGCTATCAGTAGGGATAAGCATCCGCGTGCGACTTTGTGTAAACATATAAGGGGTGTAAACATATAAGGGGCAATTATGAAACGGACTTTTAAATGGCAAGATTTGGCGAAACTTGTAAACCAAATAGCATTTTGTTTGACATTTCTTCTCGTTTGTGGTATAAGTATTGGTAACGCGGCGGTGGAAGTCGGGTTCATCTACCTCGGAGACAAGGGTGACTTTACTTCACCCGCATTGGAGTTTGCTGAAAAGACCTTCAAAACAGAACAACTTGCGAAAGCGGACTTGAAAAGTGACACATTCAAACAGTTTGGGGTTATCTGGTGGCACGATGGCGATGCCGATCCGGGTGGATTATCCGGCGCAGAAATTGATGCGTTCTTAGACTACGCTGAAAGCGGCGGCGCGGTGCTCTTGACAGGCGCGGCTATCCGGTATGCTACGCCGTTGGGATTAGAAGACGCGCAACCACGGGCATTTGGGCCCGTTGAAAACGATGGAAGCAATGTCGGTATTATCGTCTTGAAAGAGACGCTGGCACTCGGGTTGGTAGAAGGACTTAAGAATGTCGACGGGAAAGCACCCCAAGTCGAGGATTGGATTCAGGTCAATTCAACTGGGTATCCAGTAAGTGGTGACTATTTCGACACGATTTGGAAGAATTTTACGACGCTTGCGCATGCTTGGGAGCAGGGTACCGATTACGCGGATAGGATTGCAGCGTTCGGTTATTGGGAAGCTGGGGACGGTAAGGTCTTCAATATGAACTGGCGGCTCCCGAATTATCACAAAAACAACAAGGATATTGATCAAATAGAGAAACTTACAGAAAATGTTATCAACTGGTTGGCGAGTGAATCGGAATTTGCGGACGTTTCCGCTGGCGGTAAGTTCCCAATAGTGTGGGGACGACTGAAGAATCAGAAGTAGCGCGAGATGTTCGCCAGTGAACCTAAGGTGATAAAAAGCGAAAAAACGTCACATTCTCACGTGTCACTTGACTCCTGCACGTCATAGTGACGTTTTAAACGTCACAAGCATACGAAGGTATAGAACATTTATTAATACGCTCGCTGATTAGCAATGTATCGGTAATTGCAAAATCTATCGCAAGAACAGCAATAATAACAAGTTTTAGTTTGATTGCCTAAGAAGGATACTTTATCATTGGAAAATCTAAGCGCTCAGACAGACTCACAATCGAATCTACCTGAAGGGGTCAAAGTGCGCCTCGATCAAGGTAACCTAACTGGAGATATAGCATTTTCAGCAGATGGCACGCAACTTGCAGTCGCTTGTGACATCGGAGTTTGGGTCTATGATGTAGACAGCGGGATCGGACTTAACCTTCTCGTTGAGCACAAGGAATACGTCAGATGTGTCGCGTATTCTCCTGATGGCAGCGCGATTGCCAGCGGGAGTATAGACAACACCATAGTTCTATGGGACGCGATCGGTGGATCTCCCACAGCGGTACTTGTAGGACATACGGACGCTGTTAGGAGTGTTGCATATTCCACGGATGGTGCCACCGTTGCGAGTGGAAGCCCTGATGGGACAGTGCGGTTATGGGATACCAACACAGGAGAGGCTAAAAACACACTTACAGGGCACGCAGACTCTATCAGATGCGTCGCGTATTCTCCTGATGGGAGCACCCTCGCCGCTGGAACTGGAGATGACACAATCATATTGTGGGACGCTGCCACCGGAAGACACAAAGCGACACTCCAGGGACACACACATATTGTCGATTCGATCGCCTATTCCCTTGATGGAGCAGGTATTGCGAGCGGAAGTATTGATGGCACGGTTCGGTTGTGGAATACAGACTCAAGGAAATTGATAACGACACTCACAGGGCATGCAGGTTATGTTTGGAGTGTCGCTTACTCACCCGATGGCAAAACCGTCGCAAGCGGTGGGAATGACAACATCATTCGTTTATGGGATGTAGCGACGAGGGAATCTAAAGGAACACTCACAGGACACATAGGGAGTGTCAGAAACGTCGCGTATTCTCCTGATGGCAGTGTCCTCGCCAGTGGAAGCGATGACCACACCGTACTAATCTGGGATCTCACGTAAATTATTAACATAGAATAAGGACAGATGATAGATTGAGGCATTAACGGCGACCAAGTTTCCATTACCAAATTACGCTATCTTGGCGTGGCTTACCGGTCAACCGTCTAAAATAGTACAATTTAAACACCAGTGAGGTTTTCCAACTTCGCTACCGATTAGGCAGAAACCCGTTTTCGAAAACGGAGCAAAACTCAATCGTTAAAATCAGATTTAAGGAGGACGGCGTCTCCTCCGTCGATCACAGCCGGGGGGCTCACGCCGAATTTTTTGATGAAACCCAGGTCTAACCTTGTAACAACATTCCTTGTTGCATTCTCTATCTGTTTCGCGTTCCAACTGACAGCGTCGAGCGAGATGGAGCAGCCTGCGAGTGCAGAAGTTCCAACAGTGCAAGCGTTGAAAGTTCATCCTGAGTCGCTGACGTTGGAGCACGCACGTGACGGTAGGCGGGTGCTCGTGTCTGGAAAAACTAAAAGTGGCACATGGATAGACGTAACACCATGGGCTGCATTGACACCCACCTCCGCCGGGGTGAAGGTACATGAAGATGGTTACATCTTCCCGATGGCGGTTGGCACAACAAAAATTGCGGTGACTGTCAAAGGTGCCAGCACCGAATTGCCCGTGAACGTCAAAAGCATGGCGGCACCACCAGTTAGTTTTGTGCGAGATGTCATGCCCCTCTTGAGCCACACAGGGTGTAATAACGGTACATGTCACGGTGCAGCGAAGGGCAAAAATGGGTTCAAACTCTCACTCCGCGGCTACGATCCCGATTTCGACTATGAACTCTTAATTGAGGACATATCCGCACGACGGTTTAACCGGGCATTTCCCGAACAAAGCCTGATGTTACTAAAACCGACATCAGAAGTTCCGCACAAAGGTGGACAGGTAATTGTACCAGGCTCACGGGATTATGAAATCATCCGTCAATGGATAGCGGAAGGGGCTATGCCTGACGTTGGAACCACAAAACGCGTGGAAAGGCTGGAGGTCATACCTGATTCTGCTGACCTCGCGATGCCCGGTGTGAAACAGCAGTTTTTAGTGATCGCGCATTATCCAGATGGCACAACACGGGATGTCACCCGTGAAGCGAAGTTCACAAGTAGCCTCAATGAGGTGGCAAAGGTCACAGACGACGGCGTGGTAACCGCAGAACGCCGCGGCGAAACGGCTATTCTCACCCGATACGAAGGTGCCTATAGTACAAACGGCATCATTGTTATGGGCGACAGGAGCGGTTACAAGTGGGTTGACACCGCTGAATATAACTATATTGATACGCATGTTCACAATAAACTGAAGCGGATGAAAATCCTACCTTCAGAACTCTGTACGGATGAAGAGTTTGTACGGCGCATCTACTTCGATCTGACAGGTCTTCCACCGACTCCGGCACAGGTTCGGAGTTTCTTGACCGATACCACCGCCTCTAAAACCAAACGGGAAAAACTCATTGATGCCCTCGCCGAGACATCGGAGTTTGTCGATCATTGGACACATAAATGGGCCGATCTGCTGCAGTCTAACCGTAAATTTCTCGGTGAGCGCGGGATCTGGATCTTCCAGGAATGGATCCATCAAACCATCGCCCAGAATCGTCCGTATGACGAGTTCGTGCGAGATCTGATTACCGCAACCGGTAGCACTTATGCGAATCCTGCAGCGAACTATTTCCGTGTTTCCCGTGAATACACGGCTGCAGTGGAAAATACGACGCAACTTTTCTTAGGTGTCCGGTTCTCGTGCAATAAATGTCACGACCATCCGTTTGAAAAATGGACGCAAAACCAGTACTACGAGCTCGGTGCGTTCTTCGCGGATGTCAAGGTCAAACCGGGACAACTCCTCGGTGATGAGGTCGTCTATGCCAATTATACCACCGAACCTGTGAAACACCCCCGGACGTTAGCTGTGGTTGAACCCTCAGTACCATTCGGAGAAGTTTCAGAGGAAACCGAAGATAAACGCGAAATGCTCGCAGAGTGGCTCACCTCTGAAGAGAATCCGATGTTTGCTCGGGCAGGTGCGAACCGCATCTGGAGTTACTTCATGGAACGTGGGATTATCGAACCTGTAGATGATATCCGCACAAGTAATCCACCCACTAACCCTGAATTGCTTGATGCATTGACAAAGGACTTCGTGGACAGCGGATTTGACATGAAACATATCATGAAGACGATCACACGTTCTCGAACCTATCAACAGAGTATCACAACGAATAAGTGGAACAAGACTGATACCATTAACTTTTCACATGCAGTTGCCAGACGCTTGACGGCAGAACAGTTGTTAGATGCCATCGGTATAGCGACAGGAAGCCGACCGCGGTTTGAAGAGGTGCCGAAAAACTTCCGCGCAGTTCAATTGCCAGACAGTAACGTCAAAGACGACGGATTCTTGAAGTTGTTTGGTAGACCTGAACGTGAATCTTCGTGCGAATGTGAACGTTCCACCGAGGTCAGCCTCGCACACGCAATGAATCTTATTAATGGACCGACGGTTGCAGAGGCCCTCATCGATCCAGAAGGACGTATTGCACAACTCATCAAAACGAATCATGATGACCGAGTCCTCGTTGAGGAACTCTATCTCGCAACGCTTTCTCGGTCACCGGAGAAGAACGAATACGCAGTAGCGATTGAACATCTTGCGAATGCCGAATCTAAGGAAGAGGGCGCGCAAGACTTATTGTGGGCGTTACTTAACAGTCCCGCCTTCTTATTTAATCGCTAAATTAGCTGTCAGTCATCAGTTGTCAGCCATCAGCATGGGCGCGTGGTAATCGCAAATTTTCTCATCTGCCCACAATGATCTGGCAACTAAAGGCTGATCGCCAATAAACGGAGGAAACAATAGATGTTATCGTTACCACAACTCCCCGGACGCTTATGTGACGGGTTCTCACGTCGTGAATTTCTACGTGTCGGTGGTGCGGCGATGCTCGGCATTAGTTTGCCACAGGTTTTGGCACTCCAAGCCAACGCGAATACAACAGTTGACCCCACCAAGTCACTCAACGGATGGGGGAAAGCCAATTCGGTCATCCTTCTTTTCTTGCAAGGCGGTCCGAGCCACCTTGACATCTGGGATCCGAAGCCGGAAGCGCCCTCGAACATCCGCGGTGAATTTAGTCCGATCCCGACCAACGTGCCGGGGATTCAGTTGTCTGAGACGATGCCGCGTTTGGCACAACAGATGGATAAAGCGTGCCTTATCCGTTCCGTAAGTTACACACCGGCGGGACTGTTCAACCACACCGCTGCGATGTACCAAATGGTAACCGGTGAAACGCCGGACAAGGTCGCGCCTTCGGGACAGCTCGATCCGCCGTCCCCAGCCGATCATCCGAATGTCGCATCGCATGTCGCAAATTATCGTCCACCCGATGAACCGATGCTCGCGGCAGTGCAACTCCCGCGCCCGATGCAGGAGAGTAATATCATCGGTAAAGGTGGAAACGCTGGTTTCCTTGGCAGAGCGTATGATCCGTATTTCCTCTTCCAAGATCCGAATGAGGAGATTAACCTCGATGATCTGAGTTTACGTCCAGAGGTGCCACCGGTGCGTCTGAAACGGCGGAAAACGCTCCTTGAGACGATTAACAAAGGGATGCCCGAACTTGATAAGATAGCAGACTCCTACGCCTTGAACGAGTATTATGAGAAGGCGTATAATCTCATCTTGTCGCAGCGGGCACGCAATGCTTTCGACTTGTCTCAAGAGCCAGACGAGGTCCGGGATCGCTACGGCAGACACACGTTCGGACAGAGCGCACTCCTCGCTCGGCGGTTAGTGGAAGCAGGCACCCGTTTCGTACAGGTGAACTGGCCCTCTGTTGCTAACGGTGATCCGAACACCACAGCATGGGATACGCACGCAACGAACTTTGGTCCGTTGAAAAACCTTCACTGCCCGAAGTTAGACAGTGCCGTCTCCTCACTGCTCGAAGACTTGCATCAAAGCGGCATGTTGGAAGACACACTCGTCTTAGCGGTCGGTGAATTCGGACGCTCGCCGCGGATGGGTATTAGTACCTCCGGTAACAGCAACGCGCCTGATGGACGCGATCACTGGCCCTATTGTTACACAGGTCTGATTGCAGGTGCTGGTGTTAAAGGTGGACAGGTCTATGGGAAGTCCGATGCAACAGGCTCAACGCCGCTTGAGAACCCGGTGCATCCGCGAGACATCCTTGCCACGATCTACCATACGCTCGGTATCGATCCGCACACCATCGTGTACAACCATTTAGATCAGCCACGCGAATTGGTGAACGGCGAACCGATTGCAGGAATCTTCTAATTGGTTATCAGTTATCAGTTAACGGTTATCGGTTACAAGAGGGTTTTGTTAAACGAAAACCTCTTACCGATAACCCTTTCCTCCGATACCCCTTTTACAAATATGAACCCAAACCCCAACAAAATTGTGCTTAATATTGATGGTGATACCAAAGTTTCTATCAAAGGTTTCATCGCCCCGATTGAACACACACTATCTAACCACCACGTGGAGTTTGAGTGGGACGAATTAGCGAATCTCCGAGTCGCCGTGCCAGAAAAGGTGTATTCGGCCTCCGTTTTCCGCGCGTTTTTGCCAGACGAAGCGGTGTCTGTTGGAAATCCCTGGCAGATTGAAGAAGTGGGTGCTCTTGAACTGCTGCGGCAACTTCACCCAAACCCGAATTTGGATATGCGCGGTTACGGTAATCCTGGGTTGTGGGCATGCCTGCGTGCTTATACTGATGAATTCGCAGACATTGTGTTTCGCATTCATACAGAATTCAAGTTAGGAGATGGCTGGTTCACGCCTTCACAGTTTATGGGACATCTCGTTATCAACCGTCCGGAAGAGACAGTCTCGTTCTTTCAGATGCGCCTTCCGGAAGGCCCCGTGAACTTTACAGTCAGTTGGCAGGACGAAAAGAATTGGGATGAATCCAATGAATCCAACTGGATTGTGGATACCGGTTTTTGCGCACAAATGGAACTCCGTGCTGGGACCGAAGACGTTCTGCGAGACATCACGACCTGCTTGGAAAGCGTAACGAGCGGTTCTACCGCGATTACGCAAGAGGAAGCCGAGCGTGCGCTAAACTGCCAATTTTACAAATCGGAGCAAATCGATTGGGTCTCAATGGAGGCGGCGTTGGAATTAGCGCAAGTACAACAGAAGCCGATTCACACCATCTCCATAGACGGTCCCCTGGCGGATGAATCGTGCTGAGGGAGCGGTAAAATCCTGAGGGCAGGTGCTCTCTCCGACGAACAAAACATCAAATTCTTGAACGAACATTTTATCAACACATGGGTGTCCAATGTCGCCTTAGGGCGCACGCCAGGAAAGCGCGCCTACCTTGCACAGAGAATCCAGCGTGGTTTCAAGGGGATTGACGCAACACACCCATTGGCACAAGCTATCATAAGCGGGTGGCAGATACACTCGCCAATAGATTGTCTGGTTATCTCGCCTGAACTGGAACTGATGGGTAGGCAAGATGCCAATCGGCTCGACGAAGATAGCAGGGATAGGGGACTCTCCGAAACGGAGGGGTACCATCTATTTTTATCGGAAGCCTTAGAAGGAAATCGCCCTGGTTTCGATAGAATTGTCCTCACCCGCGCGTGTCCCTCAGTGGAAATAATGGACACCTTTCAGACCCCTGTGGTCCCCCATCAAGACTACACCGTCGTAGAGATTGATACCACGGCGTTTGAAGACGGCGGCACGCTTACCCTGGATATCGGAGTCGGGAGAGGTAAGGCGGCAGGGGTTTTCTACCTGTTTGATGGCGACAAAGACCTCCCAACAGAAAAAGCACCTGAAGGCGTACCTACCTCTGTCTGGGAGGGTCAACAAGACGATGCCTATGTGGAAGCTCTCGGTGCCCTCGCCATAGAATGGTATATTGGTCCCGAAAAAACGGAAAAAATTATCTACCCTTTTGACCAGGGCAAGTTGTTTCGATTATGTGCTACTGGGAATGTGTACAGTGTGAAAGGGAGCCGCAACGCTTTCAGGGTCAAAATTTCTGTTTTTTAAATTTCCTTGCGGTTCGGTCAAGTGGGTTTGAATATCAACGTGCCTTTACGTATATCCAGCCCGGCGCGTTGCTTGGACTTACGTGTTCTTTATAACTTTTCAAACATGAGGTAATTAAAAATGCCTAACACGCTATTTCGGAAACATAGAAGACAGGTTAATGCCCTGCTTCCTGATCTCTTAACAAAACAGTCCTTTCTCGTCATAGCGATCTTTCTCCTAACGATTGGTTTCGCACACGCGCAGGTGCAACCCGCCTTGACGGCTGTCTTTCCACAAGGCGGTCAACAGGGACGCAGCGTAGAAGTCAGACTCACAGGCACAAATCTCGGTACGGCAACAGCGGTGTGGTTCAGTGGAAAAGGTATCACAGCGGAAATTAAGGAAACAACGGGGCAAGCCGCTGTCGTTTTCAACGGTGTTGGTGTTTCTGGAAGTATTCCGACCGACGCGCAGTTGGTCGCATCTCTGACGATTGCACCAGACGCACCGTTAGGTGTCCAACAGATACGCGTCGTCACCCCCTACGGTGTTTCCAATGCAGGCAGTTTCGTCGTTGGAACCCTGCGAGAAATAATCGAGGAAGAGACAGCGGAATCGGGGTTGGAAACCTCTCCTACAATGGAAACCGACTGGCTTGCGCTGCCAGTTACCGTGAACGGCACAATCGCTTCAATCGACGACGCAGATAGTTTCACCTTTCAACTGAAAAAGGATGCCCGGCTTATCTGCGAAGTGGTAGCACAGCAAATAGGCTCGTTGCTGGACTCCTACCTTGTTCTCCGAGATGCTAACGGGACTGAGGTCGCCAACAGTGGTCTTGGCAATGCCTTCGACTCCGTTCTGGATTACACAGCACTTGAAACTGGGAAATATACGCTTCACATCCGGGATATTCGTTACAAAGGTGGAGATGGCTATGGTTATCGATTGAGCATCGGCGAACTACCGTATCTTGAGACAATTTTTCCTCTTGGTGGACGACATGGCACCGAGAATACGATTACTGTCACCGGCGCGAACCTCGATACAGTAGCGTCTATACAGGTTTCAATAGGTGCTGAAACACCGGCAGGCGAGCAATCTCTGCGGGTCCAGACTCCCTCTGGGTTGGCTACCAATTCACATCCGTTTGCTATCGGAAATTGGGCGGAAATGGTGGAGATTGAACCTAATAATACGACTGGAAATGCGAATGCTGTAACTACACCGATAACGCTCAATGGGAAAATCGACAAATCCGGTGATATTGACTGGTTTTCGTTTGAGGTTGAAGAACCGCAGCTCCTCGTTTTTGAGGTAGAGGCACTTAAACTGTCATCAAAACTTGATGCGCTGCTCACGCTTTACGGTCCGGGAAAACCGATGGAAGGCTTGGAAGAAATGGCGTGGAATGACAACAAAGAACAGGTCTTAATGATAAACGACGATGCCATCAGTGCCGATGCACGTATTGACTGGAATTTTGAAGAAGCTGGAAAGTACTCTGTCGCCATTCGAGATCTGAACAACCAAGGCGGTGAAACCTATCCCTACCGATTAAAGATCCGTCCGTTGGAACCAGACTGCCAACTCAGTGTCATCGCACTTGACATTCGGAACCGTCTATCCTCTATGGATAACCCGCGCGTCAGTAGAGGCAGTAGTGTCACATTGCTGGTTGACGTTACCCGTCTTGACCAATTCAATGGTCCAATCCGTCTGCACTGTCCCGCCCTTCCGAAAACGTTTGATGTGAGTCCCACTATTGTGGGAGCAGACCAAAACCGGGCACTGCTTACGGTGACCGTTCCATGGGACGCGCCACTTGGACTGATGCCATTCTCCGTCGTCGGGACTTGTGCCGTTGGCAATCGCCAGATAGAACGTGCCGCGACCCCTTCTCCGACTTTGCTCACTGTGATGGACGCACCGGAATTCACACTGACCGTTGCAGAAATCGGCTTAAGTACTGTACACAACAAAACGGCTGACCTCCATGTGATGGCAACACGACGCGATGATTTCGTCGGTCCTATCACCCTATCGGTATCAGGACTCCCTAATCGCGTTTCCGTACTGCCTGATCCCGTTTCCGCAAAACCTGTTACTATTGCTGAAGGCGAAACGGAGGCAACACTTTCGGTGAAAGCTGGGACTTTCGATCGGAGAGAGGAATTTTCCGTTTTGCCGACACCCGGCATAAGTTATATTTCCGTTACCGGAACGGCGACTGTCAATAGTGAGACGGTGAAACAATCAACCCCTGCTATCCCTTTGACCATCGCCGAGGCACCCTTTATTGTAACGGTTGAGCCTTTGCGCTTTAGCATTGTCTTCCCTGCAACGGAAACCACCGCAAAAAGCGACGCAACCGCAGTGTCTGAAGTCGGGACCGTGGCAATCGCGGCAAATCCAATAGCAGATACCGAAACAGCAAAAAGTGAAAATCCTCAAACAAAGGAAGCGATATTGACGTTAACGGTAGTCCGGCAAGGCGGCTTTACAGATGAAATCACGCTGATACCGATCGATGTCCCAGAGGGTTTCACTACAGAAGCGGTTACCATCCTGGCAAACGAGACGGAGGCCAAAGTCCCACTAAAGGCACTCAGCTCTTTAACGCCGGAGACGTATGAGTTTAAATTCCGCGGCTCTGTGATGATTAACAATAAACCGTTTGAACAGGATAGTCCCCCTGTCAAGGTAAAGATTATCCATTAGCCATTAGCAAAGAAGCCGTCAGCCGTCAGCAATCAGTAATATCCTTTGTGGCAGTAATCACAAACATTCCTGCCACAATAAACACTACTGAAAGCCGATGGCTGATAGCCGATTGCCATTCCAGCTGACAGCCATTCTCCTGAAACACCTCCCAACATGCCAGAATCCCCGTATACACTTGTTCATCAAGACAAAGCAACTTCAGCCCGAGTTGGTAGGATCCAAACGGCGCACGGTGTTGTGAACACACCGATATTTATGCCCGTCGGGACCCGCGGTACGGTGAAAGCCTGTACACCGCAAACCCTATCCGAGCAAATTCAGGCAGAAATCATTCTTGCGAATACTTACCATCTCTACCTACGTCCCGGACACGAGATTGTCCAAGAAGCGGGTGGATTGCATTCGTTTATGGGGTGGCATAAACCTATTCTTACGGATAGCGGTGGATTCCAAGTCTTTAGCCTCGGTCCACTGCGCAAGATTACAGAGGAAGGTGTGGCGTTTCGTTCCACAATAGATGGGACTGAACACTTTATCAGTCCGGAACGTTCAATCGAGATTCAGAACGCTCTCGGTGCCGACATTATTATGGCGTTTGACGAGTGCCCTGCGCTGCCGAACGACTATGCGTATCTTAAGGATTCGATGGAGATGACTTTGCGATGGGCAGAGCGGTGTCGAGAGGCACATCAGAATCCGAATCAGTTGCTCTTTGGGATTGTGCAAGGTGGCATGGAACGCGATCTGCGTCAGGCAAGTATCGACGGGACTGTATCAATCGGTTTCCCGGGATATGCAATCGGTGGTTTAAGCGTGGGTGAAGAAAAGGATTTGATGTACGAGACGCTGGCATACACTGCGCCGCTCTTACCAGAAGATAAACCGCGCTACTTGATGGGAGTTGGTACTCCTGAAGACTTAGTCTACGGGGTGCGCTGCGGGATTGATATGTTCGATTGCGTGATGCCGACTCGGAATGCGCGCAATGGTTCTCTGTTTACGACGGCAGGCATTATCCGCATCCGCAATACGAAATATAAGAACGATTTCAGTCCACTGGATGCAGCGTGTACTTGTTATACGTGTCAGAACTTCACACGTGCGTATCTTCGACATCTGCATGTCGAAAATGAGATTCTCGGTTCGCAATTGCACACATTGCACAATCTGCACTTTTACGTCAGTTTAATGCGTGGGATTCGGCACGCCATCTGTGATGGGAGTTTCACAGCGTTAGCAGACAGCGGACCCGATATTGGGCAGTTCGTGAAATTGGGGCAACCTACGGAAGTCTGACGATTGCATCCCTCTTCAACATCCAAATAAGAATCCCTCATGTCCTGACGGCTCACTTGTTCGACAAGTTACCCAACAAGATATTTAAATACAGAGGAAAGGTTATCATCAGGCGAATAGAGTTGAGAGACATTCAATTCGTTTTCGATGAGCAGTTCGGGGAGCCGCGCGTAGAAAGCATCCGGCTTGGCGGTTTCTATAATAATATCGCCTGATTCTTCTTCCTCCTGGGTGTCGCTTACAGCACCGTCGCTATCAACAAAGGTAATGCTCAGGATATCCTCGAAAGGGAGGCAGACCTGCGCCAAACGGCGCGGTTCATCTGTGCTTAAGTAGACTTTGTGTGGGTGTTCGTCAATTAGCTCACGGATATCGGAGATGGTGCCCTCAGCGCGGATACGTCCTTGATGGATGAGTAGAATCGTCTCTGTCAACGCCTCAATCTCATAGAGGATATGACTCGAAACGATGATACTAATGCCTTTGCCAGCAAGTTCCTTCAGCAGCGCAAGAACATGCCGTCTTCCATTCGGATCTAAGCCGGTGAGAGGTTCGTCAAGGAAGAGGAGTTCTGGTTCATGTACTAACGCTTGCGCGAGTTTAATACGCTGTCGCATGCCCTTACTATAGGAAGCAATAGGGCGATCCTTTGCAGGTAGCATATCCACTGTTTCAAGAACGCGTAGACTCCGAGATTCAACGTCTGACTTATCGTATCCACTCAACGTGGCGAAAAAAGTGATAAACTCAAAGCCTGTCATGAATTGATACGCCAATTCTATATCCGGACAATAGCCGACCCGCCGTGTCAGTTCAGGGTTATTCCATACCGGTTGGTCCAGCACTTTGACCGCGCCTTGGTTGGGTTTGAGCTGCCCCGTCATAACCTTGATCAAACTTGTTTTTCCGGCACCGTTTGGACCCAGCAAGCCGGTTATTCCGGGATGAATTGTGAGGGTTACATCGTTTACCCCCATGACTTCGCCATACCATTTGGATAGATTTTCCGTTTGAACCATTTTTAATTTTTCCATTTTTAAATTTTTCCTTGCGGTTCGGTCAGGTGGGTTCCAAGTTTGACGTTCCTTTCCGTATATCCGCCCTCCATTTCATTACGGGCTACGGGTTTTGGTTTACCTAAAACAGTAGCCTGCAACAACGGCACAGGCGGATTCGAGGAAGACACCCTAAAGAGAGAACCCACGCTGTTTCTCCGCAAGGTAAAATTAAAAATCTGACCGTTGACGACTAATTTTTAAGGTTTCTTCAAGATTTTGGATGCCTGCAGTTGTACCGATGGCAGTGACACAAGCGGCACCGGTGGCGGAAGCCAATTCCGCTGTTGCTTTCAGATCCCAGCCCATGATAGTCCCCGCAAGGAAACCGGCGACGTAAGCGTCACCCGCTCCTGTCGCATCAACAGCATTCACAGGATATGCTGGTGCGAAGTGTTCCGCCTCTGGTGTGGAGACATAACTGCCGTTTTCACCCATTTTAATGACGATGGTATGGATACCGTAGTTATCCCGCAAAAATTGGGTGATTTCCCGGTACTCAGATAGCCCCGTGAGATGTTGTGCTTCGACGATACTTGGCATAAACATGTCTACGTAAGACAAGCAGGGTTCGAGTGTCTCCATCCACTTTCCTGTAGCATCATACGCTGTGTCGAGTGAGGTGGTTATCCCCAAAACTTTCGCTTCCCGGAGGACGTTCGCCATCGGTGCGCCATCAAAACGTGGCATGACAAGCGCGCCAGCGATGTGCAAAATCTTGGCACTTTTGATGATTTCCCAATTGAGGTCAACCTCACAGAGTTCACCGTTCGCACCGATGTAATGGTAGAAAGTTCGTTCTCCATCGGAGGCGACCGCGACGAATGAAAAGGAAGTGCTGGTGCTCGCATCCTGTTGCATGCCCGCCGTGTCGGCACCATTATCTATGAGCGTTTGCAGGATCAGGTCGCCAAAAGCATCAGTGCCAACTTTACCCATCGCGCCAGCAGAGATACCTAAGCGCGTGAGTGCAATAGCCGTGTTGTTAGCACAACCTCCAGTATGGATTTCGAGTTCATCAAAGAGAGCTAATTTTCCCTTTTCGGGAAACTGATCTATTGGTCGCCCCAACACATCAACGACATAAATGCCGAGCGATAGCACATCCATTTTCTAATTATTCCTTGCGGTTAAGGCACGCGGTTTCGGACTTAACGTTCTTTCCTTAAATCTGAGGAAACACCCAAGCAAAAACCCTTCCACTTCGTTTCAGACTATATGCTTTGAACTAAGGTCCCTAAGAATGGCTCGAACTCCCAACTCGACTCCGATACAAGACAGCAAAGCACGAATTGGGGGTTCGGGCTTCTTTGGTTTTCAATGTCCAGCACCAGGACGAAAAATTACTAAAGTTTCATCGTTTGTGTTAATATTCCCATCTGCTATCTTATCAGTAAAACCCTGAGAAATCCACCCAATGAAGTAGGGTGAGGGATTCAGGTTCGCCTCTGTCGCCAGATACCGCAACACGTAATCTCGCTTTAGGATTTGCGCAAACCTTTTTCGGGCACCATCTAACTCTTCATCAGGCGGCATCTTCGGTGTCACTTGCAGCCGAAGACGTGCCATTGAAGGCTCGGATGTAGGAGGGGTTTCCAACCCCGATTCCTCTCTTAGTGCGACATTTCCTAAGTAAGTCATCTCTTTTCCCACAACGCGCCACGTGTTTTCGAGGGTGTTTGGTAGGAGCGAGGTAACCTCGCCCCTACCATCCAACGCCAAAAATTTTTCTTCTACATACGTCGTCGGATGCCACGGCTCCACTGATAAGTCTCGCAGTTGCACACGTGAATCGTGAACCAACGTCCCAATTTTTTGAAGGCGTTCACCCTTTGACTCTTCAACCTCCTGATGACGAATGAAGGTCCCTTTTGTGAAGTCAATAGACATTTCGGCACGCGATGCAGCCCTGAGGGCAACATAACTTAATAAGTGTGCGCGCTGTCGCTCAGGATAAACCGATAAAATCGACAATCTGTCAGCTGTGACGGTGTTCGGAAACCAGGCTTTTCGCGCTGATGCAATTGTACTCACCGAAAGCAAAACGAAGAGACATCCCCCTATCCAATAGGTGCGTGATTTTTGCCTCGACTTCCCGAAATAGAACAAGAAACTACCAAAACCAAGCAGATATATTGGCAAAACTATAGCCAACAGTTTAATGAGCGGCACCCGGGTAGGCATCTCCGAGAGAAAGTGCTTATGAATTTCCTCCTCATGTTGGAGCGCAAGTGCGTACCGGTCGGCGAGATGCCGTGGAGATTTACCGTGCTTGCCCAGCAATTCGCGCCAGAACGTTTCAGCGAGACAGGAATCGGGGTTGGAAACCCCTCCTACACTGTTTTTTTGGCGGACGCCAAAGGGAGGTACATTGTAATCAAACGCAAGGCAGAGAATCTGTCCGTCTCCAAAGCTCCGTTTTGCGACATAAATCTGCTCCGCCGTGCCAATCAACACCTCACATCCTGCTTTCGGAGTAAACTGGATACGCTTAAAATGGCTATCGGCGGCATGGCTGTCGGAAACCATCGGCTGTCGGAAACCATCAGTTAAAGAGGGTTCTGATTTAACCAAACGCTCTCTTAACCGACTGCTGACGGCTGATTGCTGACGGCTACTCGTGCTGACTGCCATTCTGCCAAGTTGTTCCAGCAAAGCAACTGGGAGCGTATTCGTCTTCACCACACCTTTTAATTCGACAGGAAGAAAGGGTTCTATAAAACTGCCTTGCAGGTAGTTATAACTACTACCACCTGAGACAATAAGCGTACCGCCACGCTGTATCCAATCAAGCATCGCCGTCTGTTGTGCTTTAAGGATACGCCGGTCAGTCAAGCGGACCTCACGAACAACGAGTACATCAACAGCACTGTAGCCTATCCAGTCGCGCGGCAGCGACATCGAATTCGGCAGGTACCTGACATGCACCTGTTTCTTATCAACAAATCGTTTTAACTTGTCGCCGCTCGGAGCCAATACCAGCACAAAGCAGTCTTTGCGTGCCAGAGGTGTTGGGAGCAGTATATCTTTCACCAGACCAGACGTTGTACTGTGTAACCCTGCCGTCTCTGACGGTGTGGCGGGTACAAGTCGAATGACAAGTTGCGTAGCATTTTTCGGGCAGTAAACATAGAAGTCTTTCTGTTGTGGATCGGTCCCAATAAGGTGCAGTGGCGTAGCGTAACGTTCGATCGGGATGTCCGAAGAAAAGTTCCGTACCTCCACAACCAACTCCCCACTAAACACAGAGCGTTCATCTTGATTCCGTACAGTTATAGTTAAGGGTGCCCATGTGCCTATTCTGTAACCATCGCCGAACCCGAATGTTACATTCTCAATTTCTACCGCACCAACAGCAACAGATACTGTAAAAAAAGTCAGAACCAGGATTTTTATGATTTGTCTGATTATCATGATGATGAGACCTCCGATAATCATGGTAAACCTGATAATCCCATCAATCATAGTTCAGACTTCCATGAAACCGAACCCCGTACGAGTGACATCTGTGTAGACGGTTGATGACGGGTATTGTGCTTGCAAGGACTTAAACCGTTGACGACGGGTTACTGACTGCTGACTGCTATTCGGCTATATGAGACGTGCTGGATTACGAACAAGCTTTGTTTCCACTGCATCCGCAAATGGATGCGTGCTAAAAACGCCGTTCCCTAACATAATCATCGATGCGACACCGCCCTCCGCCTCAATCTGTTCGATTGTCTCTATCACGCGTGCATCACTGAGCAAGCCGCTCTCCACTGAAAATCGCTTTGATACCTTGAAGCAGGCGTTAAAAAGTTCGGTATTGGGCTTGGCACTGGTAAGCGTTTGTAAAACGCTTAACGCAGCATCGGCGGCGCGATTAATACGGATCGTCTGTTCTCTGTTTCCGAGTACCTCGCTGGTCTGAATCGGTCCGAAGTAGCGGTAATAGATAGGCTGTTCTGCTATCGGTAACCTATCGGCAACCAACGGCGCGCCTTCTGTTAACTTGACGAGGCAACCCCCAAGGTATTGCGAACAGACATCGCCCAACCCCGTGCGATTTTCAACCTCTGCGACGTGCGCTACCATCGCGAGCGTCTCCGCATCTTTGTGCAGATGGAGCAGTTCATTGAGTGCGTATGCCGTTGCGAGCGAAGCGGCACCGCTGAGTCCAAAGCCGCAACCGAGGGGCAATGGGGAAGTTATGTCCACCCTCATGCCTGCAGCACCTGCGTCTTGGGTCAGCCGATCAGCAACAGCCTGTACCGTAGGAAAATCGATGCTTTGTCCGTTAAACAGCACGCTTGTCTCATGGTGCTCAGAAACGATGACTTCTACACCCTCTTTAACGGTGAACCCCATGCCGAGCGAGTGCATACGGGTTGCATCGGCGTGTGGAATAACCTTGAAAACACACGAAATGTTGCCGGGGGCAAAGGCTTTCACCATTCTATATATCCCGTCGAGGTGGGGCATATCTGGGATGGAAGGCACCTTCACTGCATTGTCCCGCCTCAATCTTTGCTGCTTGTCCGCCACCGGTAACCGAGCATCTCGCGCCATCTAATTCGGGTAAGACGTATCGTTGAAACCATGCTCCCATCTGTTGGCGCATGTCAGTTACGCGGGCGTTCTGAGACTTGTCGTCTATCAGGTTTTTCCGTTCACCTGGATCATTTACCAAGTCGTACAGCTCATGTGGACCGTATGGATACCTATGGACATACTTCCATTCCTGTGTCCGGATCATTCGAACTGGACCGTATTCATCGAAGACAACGATCTCATCTTTCGCATCGTTTGTCTCACCAGAAAGCGCAGGGACAAAACTTCTGCCGGGTGACATATCGTCATTCGGGTCGGGTAAGCCGATATAATCGAGGAGTGTCGGCATGAAGTCGTATTGGCTCACCATCGCCTCGCTGACGCGCCCTTCTGGAATACTGCCGGGTTGGCTGACAATGAAGGGGACTTTGACGGAATTTTCATACATATTCAGTGGGAATGTTCCGTTTCCTTTATGCCAAAATCCGTGATGTCCACACGAATAGCCGTTGTCACTACTGAAGACAACGAGAGTATTCTCACGAATCCCCAATTGTGCAAGCCTCGCTAAAATTCGTCCGACGTTCCAATCAAGCGCGGTAATCGCCGCGAAATAGCCTTTCAAAGATTCACGATTGCCCATGTGTACAGCCGCACCTTGCACCGCCCACGGGTGCAATGCCTCTTGTGGACATGTTTTGAAGGGACAATCGTCATAGGAGTCAACGATGTCTTGAGGGTGTCCTGTAAACGGTGTATGCGGGGCATTATAATTTACACTGAGGTAGAAGGGTCCCTCCTGATTCGCCGAGATAAAGTCCAACGCATCATCAGTGATGACGTCGGTAAGATAGCCGGGTTGCATTTCAACCTGTCCGTCTCGGATCATATCCGCATCGTTGTATTGACTCCCGCCTGTAAGCAAAGTGAACCAGTGACTGAACCCGTGTTGTGGGGTCAAACTATCGCCAAGGTGCCATTTGCCGCTCAGCCCGACGGTATAGTTATTATCAGCTAAAACATCGGTATAACAGGTCAATCCGTCAAGGTATCGGGCGGGGTCTGGCGGCATATTTCCGTCGCGGATCCAGTCGTGTACGCCGTGTGCTGACGGGATGCGACCGGTCATGAGACTTGCGCGTGCCGGTGAACAAACGGGGCTTGTACAGAAGAAATTAGGGAAGCGGGTTCCTTCTGAGGCTAACTGGTCAAGATAGGGTGTCCGGACTTCATCGTTGCCACAACAGCCCGCTGCCCACGGTCCTTGGTCGTCCGTTAAAATAAAAATGACATTTGGCTTATTTTCCATGTAGAATCCTCCATCTCATCAGTAAAGTCAATGTGATGCTTATGCTTTCTCCTTTACGCCGGTTCAGCAATTACCAATTGCTTCACCAGCCCTTTGCAATTCCCCGAGAAGGCGAACTATATCTCGGTAGCACTTGTCGAACGAATCCGCTTGACGCGCCTGTTCTAAATCAAAGAGTGCCGTAAGTGCAGACTGGTCGTGTGTCTCACTATACGTTCTGCTGCCCTCCATTCGATGAGTCAACCATTCCTTTGCCCCGCGGATCGCCTCTGGATCGTTGGGTGGGTGAATATCATCGCCCAGACTGCTTTGCCCACGAAGGGACTCGGCCGCTGCAAAAAACCACGCCTCGAACTCGTGCTTGGCAAACACGACAGCAATTGGCAAATTTCCCTGAACTTGTAATGCCCTATCAAGCAGCTCTGGTCCAAGTTCCGCTGGACAATCACTATCACTATCAAGGATAATGAATATAGCTCCGTGTCCACCAATACTCCTAGCTACTAATTGGACTTCTCGTTCAAGCCTATCCTCCTTAACAACCTTATTTCTGTGAATACGGGTGGGCCGAGGGATGACAACCGCCAATTCTGGATAAAGGCTTTCCGCAATGCGGCGAATCAGAATTGGCACAGCTTCTACATCGCCATGACCTTCAACAATGCAACCTATTTTGACCGTCACCTGTGTTTTTCCTTACTTTTCCCTGTGTCAGAATACACCTTCGCGCGATCGAAAATCGGAAGTTGTTTCGTGTTTGCAGCAACAGACGCCGGATCTGGTTGTAATTGATCTCGGGTAAGAAGTTCTCCTATTGTAAACAACCGATCCCGTACCACAGACCTTCCTACGTCATCCACACGAGCGATCACTGTATTGCCATCATGTGCTTCAACTGCAAGAATTGACTCCACATCCAGGTCCTTGTTATCAAGCAACTCTGGACTGTGAGTGGTGATGATAACCTGCGTCCTGTCGGCAGCGTCCCGAAGGCCGTCAAGCAGCACCGCCACCGCTCCTGGATGAAGTGCTATCTCTGGCTCTTCTATTCCGACAAGTGCTACGCGCTCTTCTGCCTTCTGATTTCCCTGAAACAGAGCCACCAGAATCCCCATCGCGTGGAGTGTGCCATCAGACATATTGTTTGCGTAAAATATCAATGAATGTTTGTCTTCTGCAACATATTGTTTGAACTGCAATGTTTCCTTCGGTCCAAACTTCCGGGCATGTACGCTATGCACGCCAGGCACTATCACTGCCAGATATTCCTCAATATTTTTCTTCACATCAGATGAGAGTTGCCTGAAGACACTGGTTAAGTTGCTTCCGTCTTGCATCAACATGTCCCCGGGATCGGGATCTTGCAGGTCTCGGATTATATCGGGATTGAGATTGTAAAATCCCATCCGAGAGAACGCATCATAGACAGGACGAAACTCGGGCAATCCAGAGGCGTTTACTAAATAGAGTCTATCGTTTACAGCTGCTGGTGCCACCTTTACACTCGTATCAATTGCTTTTCCATTATCAACTCTGAAATATGCTTCTGGAGTGTTATCTTTTGCTCTCTGAACTCTACATTCTTCAGTTTGTACCACGTACCTCCCACGTGAACGAGATTCAATACTGAAAGCGTAGTATCCGGTGGCACTATTGGGCAAAGCGAATTCAAGTCCAATATTAAAATGGTTTGGGTGTCCGGGTGAGCGATGTCGGACATCATTAATCCCCCCACGAGCGCGTAAGGCATGGTCAAGCGATGAATTCAACGCATCGGCAACGAATCGCAGGGCATCCAGGAAATTGCTCTTCCCCGAACCGTTGCGTCCCACAAGGAAGGTCAAGGGCCCCAACCTAACATCACACGCGGCGATGCTCTTATAGTTTTTTAGAAAAACCCTTGTAATAAACGTTGAATCTTTCATGTCGTTATCCTTACCTCGGCACCTCTGCTGTAGGAGGGGTTTGTAACCCCGATTCCATGCAGGGTTACGCTACCGGAAATCCGTCACCGACGAGCGGTTCACCATCGGCGACCTCGATTGCTGGAACGAGGACGTGGTTCGGCGATTGCGCGGTGTTATAACAGACGTCTTGTGCCATGAAAATCATGACGAAGGCGCGGCGTTGACCTTCCGTGACATTCGGTGGCGTGCCGTGGAAGTTGAGGCAATGATGAAACATGCATTCGCCTGCTTTCAATTCCACCGGCATGCCGTGACTGATGTCTAACTCCCGTCTTTCTGCCCACTGGTCGGGAGGTAGTTCGCGTCCTTCTTGGCGCGCTTTCGCCGCTGCTGCATTTGCTGCTGCCCTGGCGGCGACGGAGAAGCGTTCGTCTTTGTGGCTCTTCGGCATAACATGCATGCACCCGCTATCCACCGTTGCATCATCCAACGCGAGCCAGCAGCTCACTATGTTCGGTGGACTGAGTGGCCAAAAGAAGAAATCGTGATGGAATGCGAAATGCCCGTTATCCTCCGGCGGTTTGGAGATGACCTGATCGTGCCAGAGCCGGAGCTCAGGCGTATCCAGCAGGGCGCGTGCTGTCCCCGCGATGAGCGAGTGATGGATGGCTGCCTCATAATGCGGATCCCGCTTCCACATATTCACGTACTGATGAATCGCACGCGGGTGACCGCTCCCTCGATCGAGTCGGTTTTCGCGTCGGTCGTGTCCATATTTGAACTCCGGCGAGGAATCGTCGCCTTTGGTGAGTTCCAATTCAATGACCCCATCTAACCCGGCGCGCATGGCTTCAACGCCATCGCTATCTAAAACTCTCCCAAACTTGAGATAGCCGTTTTCCTGAAAAAAATCGACCTGTTCTTGTGTTACCATTGCGTTCCTGTTCTTAGAAATCTATGTTTTCTCTACAAAACGATAGATTCCTAAAGGGGTCCTAATCCCCTGTTACGATACTCGTCAGTATCTAAGCCTGAATACCACCAGTGTCGTCTGATACGTCATCAGAAATGATACTCGACTTGCATACCCCAAGGTTACGCGAGGTATGGACGAACCGTCAAAGCACGGGTGACAGTCTTAATGAATATCCCACGTGCGCCGTTTAAATCCCTATCCATCCGATGACCTTCCGATGACTTGATAACTTTAGAACCCCCGAGGTTCGCGATAACTTCCCCAGTCCAAGACACCGTTTTAGAAGTGTAAGCCTCACAGACATCAACCACTCGCACACCATATTCCAATGCCTTGTGTTTCAGAAACATTTTGAATCTGTAATGTGAGAGCGTTAGCATCTGCCTAACGGACTTCTTTCGCAAATTCCTTGCGCCTCGCTTCGTCATCTGTTTCGTCTCGAAAGTCGGTAGTAAAATGAGGTCAAAGTTCGTCACGAGGAAGTGTGCTATCTTCTTATGAAGTTCATCAATGAGATTACGGATTTTTACTTTTATTCTGTTCGCAGCTTTACGCAAAGCACGCCGTAGCGGGCGTTTCTCTTGCGTCGCGCGTGAGTAGAGATTATCGCAGTGTTGGCAAAGTCTCTGTATCCGATTGATACATTGGCGACCCAGCCACCCAAAACTATCTTCTGAAAAAAACGTCATAAAATCACGAACACCGGGGTCAAGTGCTACTATTCTACCACTTGGTTCTCGCGTCTTTTTCTTCTCAACATAAGCAACGCAAAGGAAATAGCGTCCGTTTTCAAAAATCAGTTGAGAATCCTTGACCTCCGCATCCGTATCACGTTCTGACACCTTACCTGTTCCTTGGGGTTTCGCTGGCAAGGGTTCTGCCATCTTCATTTTGCCTAACAACCGCACATAGAATCCATTTTTTTTCAATGAATCTGCACGTAGGTAAAGCGTCTGCTTGCGCTTTCTTGACCGAAACGAAACCTTTTGGAATTTGCCAGTCTCTTTGCACTTGATCTTCGCATTTCTGACCGCCTGACACGCACCCATCACGGCACCCACTTTAATCTGCCGTGGCGTTTCGGTGTGCCAATCCGGAAGTTCATTAAAGACAACAGGAACAAGTCCCTTGAAGTTCTTGGGTGTATCCTTATCTTCCAATAAAGATACTGCTTGATTGTAGATATACCGTGAAGTGCCAAACCATCTACGAAGAATCGCTTTCTGTTCCACTGTGGGAAAGATTTCTATCTTCTTTGATTTGGTCACGGTATCGCCGGAGTCCAGACATTCTACTGGAAAAGACATGCAGAATTGAGAGGAGATCGGCAGTAAGTTCTTCTTCAGGGGAACCGAAAACAGTTTCGTCGAGAACCACGACTTCTCCACCGTTTTGTTCGACCAAAAACTGTATGACTTCGCCGCCGAAGCGGGCGAGTCGATCCCGATGGGCAACAACAATGCGGAGTTTATCACCTCGCAAGATGCGTTCCAGTAGGGTTCTAAGCCCTTTTCGCTTGAAGCTAAGACCACTTCCGAAGTCTTTGATGATCTCGGTGACTCCGGGGTATTTTTCTCGCACATATGCGACCTGAGAGGCAAGAGCATCCGATTGTCCTTTTCTGCTGACTCTACAATATCCAATGGTAGTAATATCTGCTTGTGTTTGGGCATCTATGAAACTTTGGACATCATACCGACGATGCCCGCCTCCTGTTCTTATGCAGGTAATTTCTCCCGCACGTTCCATCCTACGTAGATGATCTACTGTAATGCCGAGTGTCTGCGCTGAAACACGTGGGGACATATAATTTTTCATACTATAAATTATACTACATAAGAACAGATTTATCAAGAAAAATATAGAATTATCCATATTTTTATGTATTTAGGAAACGCTCCCTGCGTATTTGATGCTCATAATTGTAGTGCTTCATCAAGGGCTTCCCGAAATTCATTTTGGTTCTTATCCTGATAAAAGGGTAAACCAACAATGCGATAGTTCTTATCTTCTATTATGAGTTCACTTTTACGATCAGTATCAATCTCTTTCAGAAAATCCTCTTTCCATCTGTCAAAATCTTCAATGTGCTCACCTTTAGGTTGAATAAAAAGTTGGTAACTTAGCGTTTCACCGTTTTCTTTGCCCAAAAAGAGGACAAAGTCAGTTTGAAAGGCTTCACCGTCAAAGAAGTTACAGATATAAAAATGTCTCTCGTTGCGGATTAGATAAACATCTATGAGAAATCTTTATGGTTAGCGTTCCTCTTATATAGAATCTGTAGGTTGTTGTTGAGATAACGTTTATTCATCACTCCTTTTTGCGATGCGTTCTTCGACTCGCTGAAGTTCCATCTTAATTTCAGCTACACGTCTTGCATTATAAATCTTACATTCCAGTGTTAATGCCTTTTGGAAATCATTTTTCGCCGCCTCAAGATTCCCTAGATGTTCATTTGCCGTTCCTCGTAACCGGCAAGCAGAAACATCATCAGGATCTATCTGGAAAGCCGTGTCAAGGTCGGCGATAGCCTCTTGATATTGCCCCAATTCAAATCTTGCTCTTCCTCGCCGAGTATAGCCAAACGGAAAATCAGGGGCTAGTTCAATCATCTTGCTAAAGTCGGCGATAGCTTCGCGATACCGTTTTAAACTAAACAGCACTTTCCCTCGCCTCTCGTATGTTGTAAGCGCACCGGGGTATAGCTCAATCATCTTGCTATAGTCATCAATAGCTTCCTCATTCTGCCCCAGTTGAATTTTCGCCACAGCTCGCCATTCGTAGATCTTAAAATTTTCGGGGTCTAGTTCAATAGCCTTATCATAATTTAGGATAGCTTCCTCATATTGAGCTGATCCGGATGCTTGCGCAGCGCGGTCAAAATAGTCTGAGGCACTGGGTTCTGTGTATGGTTCCCCCTCGCGATGTAAACGCGCAAAACCATCAAAGTCAGGAAACAACATGGCTTGTGTGATACCCGATACCCGTTCTAACTCAATTAAGATCTCTTTCTTGCAACTTTCTTTGATGACGCATGCCTCACTTTCATCAAGTTCGTAAAGCCCAAAAAGTTCGTCAGTCCCAAACACGAAGATAGATTGCTGCGCGATAATACGGTTGTTCTGGTATCCAGGTTCCCAATGATACAGTTGACGTTTGCGTTCATAGAGCGGCAGAAAATAATCAATGTTTTCTTTCAGTAAATCCGGTGTAACTTTCTTAAAACTAAGCGGATCATTACGCACAGCATAGACTTTACCATCTGGCGGATTTTCGGAATCTCGCGGGTTCTTTTCCCACTTGGGGTCTCTCTGGCAAGCGAAATAGAGTGCAACTTGTGCATTGTGGGTAAAGTCAATTAGACATGTAGCTGCTCCAAAGTGTTGGAGTTGCGCAAGTATCTTCAAATCTCCGAGTTCTCGTCCGTCTCTCTCGCCGTGCCCTCGAAGGCGTGCGTCTGCAATTAAATGTTTATTGATTTGAAGAAACTTTTCTAAACTTCTGTCTTCTTCTTTTGGGCGGCGGTAAGCAGACGCTTGTATCCTATATTTTGCATTTGGCATACCTCGAAACAGACAATTTTTGAAATCTAATTGCTTTACCCATCCAATAAACTCACCCAAGGATGAGATTTGAATAGGTTCTTTTTTATCCATATTGTTCTATATCACTCGGTAGTTTGTATTTGTTACAGCACGCGGAGCGTGCCTACTACTTTTAAATTGGAAATTGGTGATTGCCTGCCGTTAACCCACCATCAATGACGAAGATTGCCCCCGTTGCAAAACTCGCTTCATCGGATGCAAGGAAGAGCGCGGCATTTGCGATGTCAATAGGTTGCCCAATCCGTCCTAACGGATACCACGGTGTGATTTCGTCCAAGATTTGTGGATTACGTTCAAGCATCGGTTCCCAAACCTCCGTTTGAATCGTTCCGGGACAGATACAGTTGATACGGATGTTGTCTTTACCGTGGGCAATCGCCATAGATCGGGTCAAGGCGATAACGCCACCTTTTGCAGCAGAATACGCGTGGATAGCCTGTAACCCGATGAGCCCATTGACAGAGGCAATATTGACAATGCTACCGCCTTTAGCCTCTTGCATCACAGGGATAACGGCGTTGGAACAGTGGCTGGTGCCTTGGAGCGCGACCGCCAGGTTCGCTTCCCAGTTGTTGTTCAGTACATCGGCTGTGGAACAGATAGCATTGTTCACCAAGATGTCGACCGTGCCGTAGGTGTCAACAGTCCTCGCGATCAAACTTTCTGCATCGGCAGCATCAGAGACATCGGTATTGATAAACAGTGCTTCGCCACCCGCATCAATGATAGCAGAGACGGTTGCGTTGCCAATCGTATCGTTCACATCATCAACGACGACTTTAGCCCCCTCCTCAGCGAAGCGAAGGGCTATCGCTCTACCTATACCGCGCCCTGCTCCTGTGACAATGGCTATTTTGTTATTCAACCGCATTTGCTGCCACCTTATGTTGTTCTCTTGAGGATTGAGGATATTAAAAACGGCTTTTGTATCATAGAATTTGCCCCGCTCACCCTCTGAAAAATCATATTTTGCCTTCATTTATTTTATATGGTATAAGGAGATATACGTTTTTGCAATATGTCCCTAATGTTGCAGAGTTTGTGAGATGAAAAGTTTCGTGCGTTCGTGCTGCGGGTTATCGAAGAAATCTGCCGGTGCTGCGTCCTCGACAATCGCACCCTCATCAAAGAAGAGGATCCGATCGGCGACTTCACGTGCAAATCCCATTTCATGCGTTACAACAAGCATCGTCATACCGGAGCGTGCAAGTTCACGCATCACATCCAAAACTTCCGTAATCATCTCCGGATCCAGCGCACTTGTCGGTTCATCGAAGAGCATAATCTTGGGTTCCATCGCCAATGCCCTTGCGATTGCGACCCGTTGTTGTTGCCCACCCGAAATTTCTGCGGGGTACTTGTACGCCTGCTCTGCGATATTCACCCGTTCTAAAAGCGATAAAGCGATCTCTTCCGCTTCACTCTTCGTCATCTTCCTGACACGGATGGGACCTAAGGTGATATTCTGTAGGTTCGTCAGGTGAGGAAACAGGTTGAACTGTTGGAACACCATACCGACTTCCTGACGGATAAGATTAATATTGCGGAGATCATCACTGAGCTCAACGCCATCAACGATAATTTTGCCACGCTGATGCTCCTCCAAACGGTTCAGTGTCCGGATGAACGTGGATTTGCCCGATCCAGAGGGACCACATATTACCGCCTTTTCGCCCTTTTGGAATGAGGTCGTAATCCCTCTGAGGACGTGGAAATCGTCAAACCACTTATGTACATCCTCACAGACAATAATCGGATCGTTTGGAGCGTTTTCAAGATGATCCATTTTTTTAATTTTCCTTTTTTAAACAATTCGCCAAGCGTTCAATAAAGTTGGATTGGTATATGATAATTCCCGACGTTACCCGTTTTTTCCGTTGTCAAAAACTCACAGCACTGGCTAATTTTTTAATCTGAATACCGCAATCGGATACAACCTCTTCCCACTAAGTTTCTCCAACACCGAGTGCGGTTTCAATTCTCTGGCTGACATAGGACATCGAATAACTGAACACAAAATAGATCGCCGCAACAAATAGGTATACCTCGGCTTGCAGTCCCAACCAATCCGGGTTCGCAATGACGGTTTTCGCTATGCCCAAAAGATCCAGCAATCCAACAATCGTAACGAGAGATGTATCCTTGAAGAGTGCTATGAACTGTCCAACAATCGCCGGTATGACGGAGCGTAGTGCCTGCGGCAAGATGATAAATAGCGTCGTCAGTGGATAGTTGAGTCCCAGCGCGTGCGCAGCTTCATATTGCCCTTTTGGAATCGCTTGAAGTCCTCCCCGGACGTTCTCCGCCATGTAAGCGGCAGAGAAAAGCGTTATCCCCAGCATAGCACGCAAGACTTTGTCAAGGCGGACATCCGGCATAAAAATCGGAATCATGATCTGCGCCATGAATAGGATTGTTATCAACGGTACACCGCGAATTAACTCAATATAGGCAGTCGAAACCCACTTGATAATCGGATAAGTGCTTCGTCGCCCTAATGCCAAAAGAACGCCGAGTGGAAAACAGAAGACGATACCGACAGCCGCCAGAATCAGGGTCAGGAGGAGCCCTCCCCAACTTGTAGTGAGAACAGCGTTCTCGCCGAAGCCGCGTAGCATTATCAACGTCCATGGGAAAGAGAGTAGCCACGCACCCAATACCCAAGGACGCACTTTTGACACCGAGCCTCGAATGTTGACCCCGAGCACAAGGAAGGCACTGAGTAACGCCACACTTCCCAATATCCACCCACGTGTTACCCATTCAAACAGCGGCAGGAGCGCACATACAAATCCAACACTACCGATACCGATAGCAAATCGGAATGGGAGTCCTCCCCAAATTCCGCCACTTAAACCCAACAAGGCACACACGGTATAAAGGACAACCCATACCCGCCATATCTCGGCTCTCGGATAAGCACCGATTGAAAAAAGTTGCAGGTTAGCAGAGATAACGCCCCAATTTGCATCCGTGAACGCCCACGTCAAAATTCCCTTCAAAAGAAAGTACACGAAACCGAGGGTGACGATTGTCAACAGGGTGTTGTACCACGTGCTAAATAGGTTCTCTTTAAGCCACGGTAAAACCTGCTTTGAACTACGGGGTGGTTTAATTTCCTGGGTCTGCTCTAAGTCAGTCACTTTTTGAAGTTCCTCTCACCGGCTGTGCCCTCAGCGTCCGATGCGGGTAATCCAGCGGTTGTACCCATTCATACCCGCCGATATCGTTAAACTCATAATCAGGTAACTCACCATAATCATCGCGAACACAGGGATGGACTGTCCCGTTTGCAGCATCATTGTGTTGCCAATACTAAACACATCGGGGAAACCGATTGCGATCGCCAAACTTGAGTTTTTAGCAAGGTTCAAATACTGGCTGGTGGTCGGCGGCATGATGATCGGAATCGCTTGCGGTAGAACGACTAACTGTAAGATTCTCGCCTCGCTCAAACCGACGGCTTTCGCAGCTTCCCGTTGCCCCTTCGCGACAGCCTGTATCCCACTTCTCACGATTTCAGCGATGAATGCCCCAGTGTAAACAGAAAGCCCGATTAAAAGTGCCAAGAACTCAGGTGATAAACTCAATCCTCCAACGAAGTTGAAGCCCCCTAAGACCGGAAAATCGAATGTGAACGGTTTTTCTGGGGTCAGAAACCATCCTAAAACCGCAACGATTAGGAAAGTAGGCAGTGCCCACTTCGCGCGAAAACCGGGACGTTCCAGCTGCTGGAGTTGTTTCGCACGTAGTATATAAAGGATCGCCGCTAAGACAAAGCCAGCAAGGAGAAATCCACCCCACACCTTCAGACCGGCAGTAGGTTCAGGTGAAGGAAGATAGACACCTCGCTGGTTAATGAACACGCTTCCAAACAACGAGACACTCTCTCGGACTCTCGGAAGTTGAAGGATTACGGCAGTGTACCAAAACAGTATCTGGAGCAAGAGTGGAATGTTACGAAAACATTCAACATAAATAGTGGCTATGGTTCGGATCAGCCAATTACTCGAGAGGCGAGCGATACCGACAACAAGCCCCAAAATCGTCGCACATACGATTCCTATTAGACTCACCTTAAGGGTGTTCACGACCCCTACCCAGAACGCTTTGAGATACATTTCTGAGGGGTCGTATTCAATTCCTTCGGAGATGCCAAATCCGGCTTCATTCTCCAGAAAATCGAGATTGAGTGTTAATCCGAGGTTGCTCAACCCCCTTAGCATATTTGTATAGAGAACCCCTGCCAACAGGAAAATACCAATGAGAAAAAGGACTTGGAGTAGCACACGCAGGACGCGGATGTCTCGCCAAAAGGGAATGCTCGTAGACTGATTTTTAATTTTACCTTGCGGTTAAACAAAGTGGATTCGGGGTATGACGTTCCTTGCTTAAATCCGCCCTCCATTTCATTACGGGCTATGTGCTTTGGATTATCTGTTCTACATTATAGGCGCGCAGGCGGACGACGCCAATTATAACGTTAGCCATCGCCACAAATATCCGACCACCACCCCTTAAAAGGAAAAATTAAAATTTCTAACGGAAGGGCATCGCGTAGAGCAGGCCGCCTTGCGTCCACGGCTTATTAAGCCCGCGTGTCAAGCCAAGCGGCGTAAGATTACGTTCAAAGATTTCACCGTAGTTACCGACGGCACCAACCACTTGATATGCCCAATCTTTCGACAACTCCAGTTGTTTTCCTGTATCACCAGTCTTACCTAAGAAACGCTTAATCTCAGGATTGCCAGTTTCAAAAGCACTGACATTGGCTTCTGTAATTCCGTGTTCTTCGGCGAAGAATGTTGCGTAAACCACCCAACTCACGACATCGTTCCATTTGTTATCACCATGCACGGTGACAGGACCCAACGGCTCCTTCGAGATCGTCGCGTCAAGGATAACATGAGCCTCTGGATCCTTGAGGACTTGACGGCGTGCTACCAACTGGGATTTATCAGCGGTCACAACGTCACAACGCCCCTGTTGGTAACTGTTGTAGAGTGTATCTATCTCTTCGTAGACAACGGGATTAAATTCGATACCTAAGGCTCGCATCGTATCCGTCAAATTTAGCTCGGTGGTGCTACCCGACGTTACACCAATACTCGCGCCTGCCAATTCCTCTATAGATGTGATGCCAAGTTCCTTGTGGAGCATAAATCCCTGTCCATCGTAAAAGGTTGGGGGTGCGAAGTCGGCACCTACTTGGGTGTCACGAGTAAGCGTCCATGTCGTGTTTCGGATTAAGACATCTATCTCTCCGGTCTGTAAGGCAGGAAAACGCTCTGGGGCTTTCAAAGGAACGAATTCAACCTTGTCCGGGCTACCGAGGACAGCGGCGGCGATTGCCCTACCATAATCTACATCAAAACCGCTCCATTTTCCATCTTCACTTAGGAAGCTGAAACCGGGCAACCCTCCATGTACGCCACATATCAATCGGCCCCTGTTTTTAACTCTGTCCAGAACACTTTCCTCACCTTCGGCGAGTAATGGGATTATCAATGCAATCGCTAAAACGAATGCGGAAACGCGAAACAAAAATTTACGCACAGAAATCCTCTCTTTTCGATGTGCCCCCTACCGTCGGGATCGTTAACGAAACACCTTGATTAAAGTTAGTTATAATTGCTAACAATTTTATCTAAATCTCTTTTATGCCTTTCTTACGAAAGAAAAGCGATTGTTTACTTTTATACATTTTATCAAACCGCCCGTATGTTGTCAAGCAAATTAATCGGAGATGGATAGCATATAATGACTTGGACGCAGCTAAAAAATTTAGTAGAAACCGTAGTAACGTGAGTTCGGTAAAGATTCCCGCAAATGCTGGTGTCTTGTGTGCTTTCAGCAGTTCAAACGATTTGTCAAACTTGCCCGATCCCGTGCAACTGAATATAAAGTATGCCCTATTTCGTGCAGTACTTTCTCGGCATTCAGCTAAGGACGTAGCAGTCAGTATAGCGCAGATCGGCACAGAACTTGCTAAAGTAAGAGGCATACACTTCAGGATTCTACTATAAACTACACTTGACATATTTCGGAAACCTTGTTAATATAGTTTGAACCAATCCTTGTCTAAGGAGAAAAAAGATGAAGAAGTTTATAATTGCAGAAATTTGCGTTGTGGTCGCGCTCATTATTGGGTTTTGGCTCGGGCGCATCACGGGTAGCGACACGAGTTACGAACACTACTACGACAACGCCGACAAAGCATGGACAGCAGCACAAACAATCGACAATCCACCAATAACACTCGACGAACCAGACAAAAGCCGTTTACGCAAAGTCCGAGCTGCGTACCGCGAGGTCTTTGACAAATATCCTGACAGCCTCTGGGCAGACGACTCTATCTATCAACTCGCTTCACGTGTTCCACGGACTGATGAAGAGGCTTTCGCACTCTTCCGCCGACTTATCAACAATTATCCAGACAGTGAGTGGGCAGATGATTCGATGTACGCCATCGCTTTCGCTTCTTATCAGATCGCGGATCAGTTAAAAAAGACCGGCACGCTTGAATCTGTCGATGCTTACTATGACCGTGCTCTCTCGCTTTACAACCAATTAACCGTGATATACCCCGGCAGTGAACTGTCAGATCAGGCGGAGTTTAATAAAGCAATGTGTTACTACGGAAAGGGCGAATTGAACCTCGCGCTTGCTCAGTTTGATGCGCTCCGAGAACCATTCAGCAACAGCCCCCTGCTCTATCAGATCCTATACGTTACCGGCGAAATTTACCTCAAGAGACAGGATTATGAAAACGCACGAGTGGAATTTACAAACGTCGTTGATTCTGGCGATCCTGACCTTGCACCGCTTGCGAGTTTTGGCATCCCGCAATCCCACCTTGCGGAGGGGAATTATCAGGAGGCAATCGACGGCTACCAGAAAGTCATAGATATCTATCCAGGCTCCAAGGTCGGTCAGGACGCGTACTTTTATATGGGATGGGCGTATGAACGGCTTGGCAAATACGACGAAGCTATTGCCCGACTTGAGGAAGCCATTGACTTGTACCCACACAATGAGAATGCCGCCAACTCACAGATTTATATCGGGCAAATTGCCTATGCCAATAACGATATGGCGAGTGCCGTTGACGCGTATCAGAAGGTCGCGGATAACAGTGGCTACGATTACGACACCCGACGGGCAGCACAATATTCGGTTGGCAAAATCTACGAAGCCGGTGGCGACACGGATTTAGCAGTAGATGCATATCAGAAATTGATCACAGGATTTCCGGAGCCCCACAAAGAGGCAACCCATCCGTCGAATAATATCAATGAGAACTACATCCAAAATTTAAGGCGTGTAGGACTCTAACGCCTGTCCGAGGTCGGCGATAATATCTTCGGCATCTTCCAGCCCAATGGAAACCCTGACTAAGCCATCCGTAATTCCGGTCCGCCGACGGATCTCTGCGGGGACATGTGAATGCGTTGTTGACGCAGGATGGCAGATGAGGGTGCGCACGTCCCCCAAACTGACTGCCAGCGAACAGAGTTGGAGGTGATCGACGAGGTGTTCACCCGCGGCGCGTCCACCTTTCAACTCCAACGTTATCATACCACCAAACGCATCCATCTGGCGTTTGGCGAGCTCATGTTGCGGGTGGCTCGTCAAACTGGGGTGGCGGACCCATACCACTGCCGGATGCGCCTCAAGAAATGCTGCGACACGTGTAGCGTTTTCACTGTGTCGTGCAAACCGCAGCGGTAGCGTGGTGAGACCTTGAAGCGTTAACCATGCATTGAACGGACTGATAACTGCTCCAAAGTTGCGGAGCGCCCCTTCCTTGGCACGCACAACGAATTCCTTTTGCCCAATAATCGCACCAGCGATAACAGCACCAGAACCACTCATGTACTTCGTCATGCTGTGAACGACGACATCAATACCAAAGGTAATCGGTTGCTGACCGCACGGGGTGGCGAAGGTATTGTCAATGATTGAGGTTAAGCCGTGTGCTTTTGCAATCTCGGCAGATGCTCGTAAGTCAACAAGTTTTAGGAGTGGATTTGTCGGGCTCTCAAGATAAAGGACTTTGGTATCCGCTCGGATAGCGCGTTCAATTTGTGCGGTGTCCGTAGCATCAACAAACGTAGTCTCAATCCCGAATCGTCGGAGATCTTCATTGAGGATTTGGAACGTAGCGGAATAGAGGTTGCTCATCGCGACGACATGTCCACCATCTGCTAAAGCAGTAAGCAACGCTGTGCTGACTGCCCCCATCCCTGACGCAGTAGCGAGGGCGGCTTCACCGGCTTCAAGGACGGCAAGTTTCTGTTCTAATACTTCCTGCGTCGGATTCCCCCAGCGCGTATAGACATAGCCGCTCTCCTCATCTCGGAACGCTTCAGCGCACTCAGCAGCCGTAGCGAAACGGAACGTACTGTTCTGATAGATAGGCGGTAACAGAGGTATTCCGGTTTTCTCGGTGGAGGATGTCCGTGCCTCGCCCGCATGGATGGCTTGGGTAGCTTTACCTAATTTTTTTTGAGATGTCATTTTTTAATTTATGGGCTCCTGAGCTGCCCTCCACTACGTTTCGGGCAGGTTTTCGCCTTTATAGTTACCAGTTACAAGAGGTGTCAGTCATCAGTTATCAACTACAAAAGGTTTGGAACTATCAGAATCCTCTTTAACTCTCACTGCAAGGCATGCTTGACTACTGAAAGGGTTGCGTAGCAACCCGAACTAATAACCACCCAACGCTTATCTTAATCTCCCGACAGGATAACCTTCAAGTGCTAACAACCGGCGTTTCCGTTCCAGGCCGCCACCGTAGCCCCCTAATGCGCCATTGCTTCTAATAACACGATGACACGGGTTGAGAATGATCGCAGCATTTGCCCCAACAGCACTGCCGACAGCCCGAACTGCTTTCGGTCTTCCTACCTTTTCTGCAATCCATTTGTAGCTACGCACCTCTCCATAAGGTATCTGACGAATGGTCTCCCACACCGTGTTCTGAAAGTCCGTTCCCCAGTCTACTCGGATCGGAATTACAGAGACATCCAGCGGTTCACCAGCGAAATATCGGTCGAGCAGTTCCTGTGCATAAGTTAGTACAGGGTATTGCATTTGGATGGGTGATGGTTCACCGAACGGAAAATCATCGGTAAAGAACACATGCGAAATATGTTCCTGATCCGCCGCGACTATGCCCATACACCCCATTGGAGACTCGTAGGCGATAGTCCGAGAGGCAAAGTAATTTCGCGCATTTTCGTAAGATTGCGCATCAAAAGGTATCTCTTTGGAGATTTCATCACGAAACAGTTTGAATGGATTCATTCTCATTTTTTGTTTGACTTCCGATTTATTATGCAGTATGCTATACCACAAACTATGGCTATATTTGGAACACCTGATCAGCTCTATAGTTACATCAGTGAACTGTTTGAAGAAATCGCCACGCTACCGGAAGCGAAAGAGGCACTGAAGTCGCTGGCGTTGAACGTCCAATTCAACTACAGCGCGCCCGATTGCCAAATGACACTAACGGCAGCAAATGGCGAATATACCATTGCCCACGGCATCTGTGACGATACTTCCCCAGATGTTGAACTCACTATGACAGGGGACATCGCCTACAAATTTTGGACAGGCGAACTTAACGTCATGGGAGCGATAACAACACGCCAGATCGGTGTCATCGGTTCCCTTGGTAAGATGATGCGGCTTGCACCGCTCATCAAAACAGCAGTCCGTTACAACCGTGAGCGAGAAACAGGTTTCGATTCCTAAGATCCAAGGAGACGTCAATGTCAGACAATCTATTAGAAACGATCGAACCTTACGTTACGCAACTACGGGAAGAGGGTTGGTGCGTCTTAGAGAACGTTATTCCCACCGATGTGGTCAACGAGGTTCGTGAAGAGGTTGAAACGTCTGAAGCGGACTATAACGACTTCAGAAAAGAGCACAGTGTATGGGGACGCAACGTCATCAGTTTCATGCCGAAGTTCGCCGCACACCTTGCGAGCGAGCGGCTCCTCGCCACTATCCAGCAATTACTCGGACCACAAGTGCGTATTTCACAGACTGAGTATAAGACCCGTCCTCCACATTACGAATTAGTGCGTGCATACCACTCCGATTTTCCCTATGATCTGAACCAGAAGTGGCACATTTCACAACCGTTTCCGAGTGCTGTCATCGGTATCACTACCCTCTGGATGCTTTCCGAGTTTACAACAGAAAACGGAGGCACCTGGATTGTTCCTAAAACGCATGTGGACCTTCGGAACCCCAGAGGTAAAGAAGACAACATTGGTGACCGGAATCCACTTGACGGGGAAATGCAAGCCATTGGAAGCGCTGGCAGTGTACTCATCATGGACAGCCGGATTTGGCACTCCAACGCGGAAAATCCGAGTGCCGGTAAACGGACTGGGGTCGTCGTCAGATACGCGCCGTGGTGGTTGAATTTAGAACTCTTTGGTGCGAATACCGCCATGATTCCCGGCGAAACGTTTGATAAGTTACCGGATGATGTCAAATTGCTCTACGAGCACCGTGCAGAAAACCGGGAACCGACTGTCTGGATCTAAAGTAGTAGGCACTCTCTGGGTGCCGTAACATAGTAGTAGGCATACTCCGTATGCCGTAACAAAAGGAAATTTCCCATGTCAACACTTGTACACATCGGTGTCCGTACGACTGACTTGGAAAAAAGCATCCGCTTTTGGCGTGATGCGCTCGGATTGCGCGTCTCCTCAACGATGAACGGATGCTATGATCTTACCGATGGCTATCACAACTTCCGCGTGTTTCAGCACCGCGGTCCCGAACGTCCCGAACATGTCGGTGGGATGTTAGACTACCTCCACATCGGTGTTCGTGTTCCGAACCTGCGAGAAGCCGCACAGCGGTGTGAGGACCTCGGTTTCACAATCACCTGGGAAGGGTTAGGTGGTAACAAACCTTACGACCCGAATTCGGACGAATTGCCTTCAGAAGCCTTCAAGATAGAAGACCCGGACGGCATCGTCGTTGATATTACTGAACAAGACGACCAGTGGCCCGGTGTGGACATTGATAGCAAGAATTGAATCGGTAATTCTCAGCGATATTGAGAGGCGCGGTTTCATGCCGCGCCATCCATATCATTATTCGTCACCGCCACCCAACAGTCCCAATCGGAATAGGTAGTAGATCAGTGTAAGGAGGCTCGTCACTGCCGCCGCGAGATACGTCAAAAATGCCGCGTTAAGCACCTTACTGGTGTGCTGATTCTCTTCTTGCGAGAGCATCCCCGCTTCCGCCATTGCGACTTTGGCGCGTTTGCTTGCATCCCACTCAACGGGAAGCGTTATCAATGAAAAGACGACACCTACCACAAAGAGTCCAACACCGAATAACAGGAAGGGTTGAATAAAAAAGCCTACCATTATCAGGATATAAGAGAACATCGAACTAAAATTCGTTGCGGGGACGAGAGCGGTACGCAGGTTCAACATTGCATAGCCGTGGGCATCCTGCATCGCATGTCCGGCTTCATGGCAAGCGACACCTATTGCAGAGAGTGATTGACTTGAATAGACCTCGTCGGACAACCTGAGTGCTTTCTGGCCGGGATCGCAATGGTCACTCAACCATCCACTTGCGCGCTCGATCCGTACGCCGCTCACACCGTGTCTTTTGAGCATCAGATCGGCGGCTTGCGCTCCCGTCAGCCCGCTACGTGACCCGACTTTCGAATATTTTGAGAATGTTGATTTTGTGCGAAACGTCGCGTAAAGGGACAGGGCAAGTCCCGGTGCGAGGAACACTAAATAGAGTGGATCAAAGAAACCCAAAAACATGAAAGACACCCCTTTTAATTTTACCTTGCGGAGAAATGACGTGCGTTTAGATGCTTACGTGCATCCCTTAAATCCGCACTCCATTCCATTACGTGCTAACGTTTTTGAAACTTTTTAAACTAAAAACCTATTGTGTTTATTTACTGTCGTTAAATATCTGTTAGGTTAAGAAATTATACAGGATATTCTGACGAATTTTTAATTTTACCTTGCGGAGAAATGACGTGCGTTTAGATGCTTACGTGCATCCCTTAAATCCGCACTCCATTCCATTACGTGCTAACGTTTTTGAAACTTTTTAAACTAAAAACCTATTGTGTTTATTTACTGTCGTTAAATATCTGTTAGGTTAAGAAATTATACAGGATATTCTGACGAATTTTTAATTTTACCTTGCGGAGAAATGACGTGCGTTTAGATGCTTACGTGCATCCCTTAAATCCGCACTCCATTCCATTACGTGCTAACGTTTTTGAAACTTTTTAAACTAAAAACCTATTGTGTTTATTTACTGTCGTTAAATATCTGTTAGGTTAAGAAATTATACAGGATATTCTGACGAATTTTTAATTTTACCTTGCGGAGAAATGGCGTGCGTTTAGATGCTTACGTGCATCCCACTCCATTCCATTACGTGCTAACGTTTTTGAAACTTTTTTAAACTAAAAACCTATTGTGTTTATTTACTGTCGTTAAATATCTGTTAGGTTAAGAAATTATACAGGATATTCTGACGAAATTCAAATCATTTTCAGGTGAGGAACAATAAATGCTTAGAATAATTGATACCCACCAACACCTTTGGGATACCTCTAATTTGGAATACCCTTGGTTAGAAGGGTTCGACCTACTGGGGAAGCGATATACAGCGGAAAACTATCGCGAAGCGACTGGGGACCTTAACGTCGTCAGATCGGTTCACGTCGAAGGAGACCCGGCTGAAGCGGATGTCGTCAAGGAGGTCGAGTGGTTAACACAGATCTCCGAGACAGATGGAATGATAGGCGCGATAGCAGCAGCGGCACCTCTTGAAAAACCGAATGCCGAGGCTATTCTTGAGCAGTTTACTGGATTCGGGCTTGTCGTGGGAGTGCGTCGAATGGCGTGGCATCATCCCGATCCGCAGTTTTACGCCACACCTGAATTGATTAACGGCGTGAAATTGTTAACGAAGTTCGATCTCTCTTTTGAACTCTGTGCGAATCATGCACAACTTCCGGCGGCAATCGAACTCGTCAAGGCGACACCGGATGTCCGTCATGCCCTTAACCACTGCGGTGGACCGGACATAAAAGGCGAACAATTCGAGCCGTGGGCAACGTACATAAACGAACTCGCCTCCTTTGAGAACGTTCACTGCAAGGTATCGGGGATTGTGACGACTGCGAGTGAGAACTGGACCCGTGAGGAACTGAAGCCGTATATCCGTCATTTGGTAGAGGCTTTCGGCTATGAACGGTTGATGTTTGGGAGTGATTGGCCCGTGTGTACCTTGGCGGCGACCTATCAGGAATGGGTAGCGGCACTCTCATGGGCTGTTGCGGATGCATCGGACGTAGAGAAAAACAGACTCTTTTATGAAAACGCTTCGGAATTTTATTCCATATAGAGCGGCGTACCCAACCCAGTAGGTGCGGTTAGGAAACCGAACCTACCATTGTTTAGGGAAGGGCGAGGTTAGAAACCTCGCCAGCGGGGAAGAAGGACTCCAGTGACGGAAACTGACTGCTGACAGCCGAGTGCCGATAGCCATTAGGAAACCGCACCTACCAGATCTGGGAGGTTATTGGAGTGTGATTAACACCGGCTCAACTCCGAGGGTTTCTTGAATGTGCTGCTTCAATTCTGCTGATTCGGTTCGTGTGCTGAATTCACCGATTGTTACGCGGTGCATAGTTCTTCCATCGACAGTAGCGACACGGAGAGCGACTTTCTGATCCGGGTTTTGCAACCGTAATCTTTCCTCCATCGCTTCAGCATAGTAAAGTTCTACAAATGAACCCACCATGAGCGTCAATTTGGATGCTGATGCGCTTTTCGGCTGACTGTTCATCCCAAACTGTAGCTCCGCCTGTTCCGTGCTCCGATTGCCAGCGATGTCCTGAACGTGTAATTTACAAGTGTAAACGGCATTCGGGTCCACTTGAATCTTGCTCAAAACGACCTCAGTGGGAGGCGAACCGTTTCCCTCCGCCTGCTCGACACGCGTGTTTCCTGTGTCAAAAAGTTCAAGTTTCCAATGTACAAGCGGATTGATGTCCCACGCCTTCACACCAACAGTTGTCGGTGTTTTCGCGAAAAGCTCCAATGTCGTTGGAATGAGGTCTACTGTCACTGTCCCGGTATCTATGAGGTGTCGTGTGTCTTGTGCGTCGAGAACGTGGAACTGAACCTCGTAATTGCCATCAGGGACCAAGCTACCGGTATCTGCGAAGCCATCCCAGACGACACCTTCCGCTGGCACACCTGTCCCAGATTTTTCCCACACGCTTTCGGTGTACTCATCCTGGATGTCCAACTGCCACCGTAGGGGTGCGGTACCATTTTCTCCAAGACGCAAGCGAAACGTGGTACTATCCGAAATACCATCGCCATTTGGCGAAATTGCGGGTTCGGAGAGATCCAATTCTCCATCAATGGTTTCAGGGTCTATTTCGAGCGTTGTCGGCATTAAGATCGTGTCGGCTTCCTCGGGACCATATACTCCGGTGTGGGTTGCCACCGATATGGGTACCATGTCGCCTCCATCCCAACGTAACGTCGCTGAAATCCAATGCACGCCTTGTTCTAATTCACTTCCACTCACATAAGCATAATCGAGTTGTCCCGAGGAATTTCGGAAACTAAGTCCCCGTGCCAATTCACCACTCCAGAACCTCTCAGAAGCGGTTAAAGCAGTATAACCGAAGCGTAGCCCGATATGTCCATCAATGAACCAATGTTCTGCCCCGAAGTGCAATCGGAGTCGTTCACCCCAATTTACAGCGTTCTCACCTCGGACGGCGAGGTCTGCGGAAAAGAGTGTGTCTCCACCTAACTCGTATGTCGTCCCGAAGCGTGCGGCTAAGGGTGCACTCTCAAGAAGTACGCCGTTCTCACGAATGCCGTTGCTCAATTCAGAAAGGTTCATGCCTATTGTTACCGAATCACCCCATTTTTGCAATGGATAGGCGAACTGCATCCCTAAATCCACGCTCCATAGAAAATTGGTTCTGATGGGTGTGTTGTTCTGATAGTAGCGCAGGTTCGCACCCGCCGAGGCACGCTGTCCGAGCGCAAGCCCGTATCCTAAAAGGACAATCTGTGTAGACTCTGTCGTGCTATTTTTCCACCCATCAAGCCACGTTGCGAAGGAGACATTTCCCAGATTTCTGTCAACTAAACCGAACGTCTGCGGATTCGCGGCGACTGAAAACGCTTGATCACGGCTTGAGGAATTCCCCGGAAATGGCATTCCCCCCATATTGACTTCCACACCATCCATAAATCCTAATGAAGACGGATTCCATAGAAAACCGTTGGTCGCGGAGGGACCTGCGGTGAAAGCACTACCCATCCCGACGGCGCGGGCACTTGCCCCCACAAAAATATCCCGTTGGCTTATGCTGGAAGTCCCTGCAGAAACGGATACGGCTGCCAACAGCATTCCGACGATACCGATTTTTTGTGCGATTCGCAGCAAGCACTGCCTACCACCCCGAAGAAAATTGAACTGCATCGGATACACCCCATTGTTGTTTTTGAAGTTAGTGATATATGTATCTACAACATTTAACGTTGAATCTATGAAAATGGGTACAGGTAGGCACGTTTGTGAGTTTCTATAGATAGGGAAATCCGACAACTCTAAGGAAAGAGTGAGACTTAAGGGGGGTTGAATAAAGATTAAAAAAATTAATGTGGTAACTTTCCAACGACAACCAGTGCGGTTGGAAACCGCACCATAGGTGTCAATTTAGTGATTTTTCGCTGCGTTTTGAAGTCGTCTAAGGGTCGTATTTTTTCCACTGCTTTTCTCCAGAGCGTCTGCGTTTTGAAATGCGCGTTTTATGTCTTTCAGGGTTTCAATGACTGCCTTTGTTGATTTATGAAAACTCATCGTCAGTGTTCGGGCATAGCCTGTAATGAGTTCAGCGGTCTTCATAAGACTATGACGTATACATCGCCAGCCAGCAATCAACATCACAGCGTGTCGGATGACTGCGGCAATGAGTTTGGCATAGATTTCAGACAAGATACGATACGGCTTTTGACTTCGGGAGACCTGGAGTTTCCCGATACTTTTGAAGCATTTAAACATCAACTCAACTTGCCAGCGGATGCCGACGATGGCGCATATCTGCTCCGGGGTGAGGCGGTGTTCTTCGATGTTGGTGATGTAGAGGTTCCATCCTGCAAGGCGCAGTCGTATTTTTGAAGGATTTTCATTTTTTCGTTTGGCTCGGTATCTGATATATCGCCGTCGTTTATTTGTTTCTGCTTCAGTGAGTCTCTCTGCGATGAGATATGCGTTGAGTTGCTTTGTTTTCCCGACACGGATAGGTTTGCGGATCACGGTGTTTTCGAGGTCTGCGTTGAGGAGGTTTTCCAAAGACAACGGTTCTCCGGTTGCGTCAAAGAGGTGGCAGCCGGCTTTCAAACGTGTTATCCAATAGACGCCGTTTTCAGTAAGTTTTTCAAGTTCATCAAGCGAAAAATAACCGAGGTCTGCGAGGCGCAAGCTGCCCGGCGGGAGGGGGTCAAACTGCTTTTCTGCCGTGCTATCAGCGGTGATGCCATCGGTGAGTTGAAAGTGTTCAAAGCCACCGGTCAAAATATCGAACCGCAGGTGGAGTTTCAAGGCAGATTTCTGAGGATGATTCTTTTTCCGGGGTCCCTGCCAGGTAGCGTTGAGTTCATCAGGGAGCGATAGCCACGTGCTGTCTTGAACGAAAACACCCGTGAAGTGCTCAAGTAAAGGCAGCACTTGGGGTTCAGCGGCAATCTCAATGACATCTGCGATGGCAGCATCAAGGGTCGTTTTCAGCATTTCGGCAGTCTCAGGCGTGAGCCGCTGCGCAATGGCTTGGCGGGAGACATTGAGGCCGAGGGTGCTGGCGGTCTCGGCAAGTTGATGATAGCTCGCCTCTGGGTTTTCTAACCATCCGAAGACCAGAATTTCGGTAAGCGCACTACCGGTGAGTTTACGCCTTCTGCGGAGCATTCCGCTCGCCACGGCTGCTTCATCAGCAATACTTCTAAGAATCCTTTGCATATTATTGCGAACTTGTTGTAAAATGGACATTGGAAACACCTCTTTTGTAGAATCAACTTGGATCGTTCTTTCTACATTATGCGGGAGGTGTTTCCTCTTTGCAACGCTTTTTTCATACACTAAAAATACACATATTTCTCACTAAATTGACACCTATGGTGCGGTTGCAAACCGCACCTACCGGGCTTGAGGAAAACCTGGATTACTGGTTTAAATACTTAAACTTCACAAAGCCTCATCAAAGATGAATTGCTTCTTTTTAGTCCATTGGTTGGGTGGCATATTTGAGAATCCCATCTGCATCTGTGAACCGCAAATAGAGTCCCCACGACCAGCCGAGATCGACTTTTTGGCATAGAACCGTATTCCACCCGGCTTTCAGTTGGCACAGAACTGCATCTGCATCCGCCGTTGCGCCAGCGTCGATACGCTTCCGATGAATTTCAGTTCCATTTAACCAAACAGCGATTTCGTCATCGCTTCCAATCAACATCACAGAATCAGTCGTTTTCGGCGTGTGGACATACACCAATGTGTATCCGATAGTCATTGGGGTAGGACTGAGGTCTTTGCGTAAATCGAGATAACCGTCTTCCCTTGAAGTTGCTTCCTGCCAGCGGACGGCTTTGCCATCAACGCCTGTGTAAGTTTTCTCCAAGTCGAATCGGCTTTCGGAGCGCAGCAATTCATCAACCATAGCAACATCCGTCTGGGGAAAGGGACCTAAAACCGCGTAGCGTTCCACAAATGGGGAGGCGTGCAACACTTGATAGGAATCGATGCCGATTTTATAGCCTGTGGCTTCGGACGCCTTTCCAACGATACTGAGCACAATCTGATTTTCACCGGCATTCAAAGGGGCAGTCCCAAATGAAACCAGGGTCCCGGCTATCGACGCAGAGGCATAGCAATCGTAAGGGACACCGACCGTTGTGTCATCTACAGACAATTGGACATGCGCATACTCCCGCCCACGCATTAAAACGGCACGAATTTCATAAACATCCCTGTGAGGCACTTCAATCGAGACGGTCAAGGAAGCCGCCTGTTCAGCAGTTTCCGCTGTGAAAGTGACATGGCTTCCACCAATATCAATGCCCTCCGCGCGGTAGCTTTCTGCCTGAACTGCTACGCCGTGTGCCGTTGTCTTAGGTAATAAGTCGATTGCCGAGTGGGTGTCCTTGGGTGGTAATGTCCACTCCTTCTCATACCAAAATTGTGGGAGGTAGAAGATGTCTCTCGCCTCATTTGTCAAGACGAGGTCATAGCCATCAAAGCAGACGGCTTCCCCACCGAAATTGTGAGGCAAGTGCCACGGTGTGCTCTGAATCATCTGTGCTAAATCATCCACCGTGCTGTGATATACCCAGAGTGCACCGTAAGTACAGACGGCAAGGCGGGTTCCGTCTTCGGATACTCCGGCACCCGTCACGAACTTTGCCTCAGCGAATTCGCCAACCCTTTCTAATACCTGTTTTGTCTCCGCTTGCAGTGAAGGGAAACGGTAAAGCACTGCGCGCTCGCGTTCTTTCGAAACGATATAGGGGATACCTTCAATAACAAAGAGTCCTTCGGCATCTACATACTCATTGGGGTATCGATACGGATAACTTGCGATGACTTCCGCTTCCGTCTCAGTGAACGGATCTGGCTCTGCGACGACAACGACCTTCAGATCGAATCGTAGCCTGCTGTTATTACCAATCTCGCCGATCCAGAGTTGATTTTTGTCGTCAATACCGAGTGCCTCCCAATCGAAGTTCCCAGAACCGTGCACTGCGATCTCTTGGATTAATTCACCATTGAGTTTCGTGGCGTAAAGTGCCGCGGGGTTCCCAGAGTCGTTGAGGGTCCAATAGACACCTTCAAACTGTCGACTTGCGACGATGCCGGAACTCTCTCGGATATCGGGATGTGTGTATTGTCCTGTAGGTTGCCACGGAGGTGTGTTAAGTGTATCTTGGGGTGCCGCCACAGCGGTGTAGAGTCCAAAGCCAATCGTGAAAATCAGTAGAAGGGATGGTAATTTCATTAAAGCATTCTCCTTTGATATATATTTTACCGTCTTTGTGGAGAGAAATCAAATAGAAAAGCCTCCCCCAGAACGATTCCGTTTTTGGAAACAGGGAGTCGTGATCAGTATGTCGAGAATCGGAATTCCGTCCTACAGAAGAGGGTTCGGGATTCAGAAAAAAATATGGACAAACCCGATATTTTGTGGTATCATTAAGTACATAATAGTGTGAAAGACAATTAATACCTCGATTGTCTTCGAGATTATCGGGGACAAGTTTTCAAAAGGAGTATTCGTTTTGCATCGACTATCTGCAAAGAAACATGCACGTGCGGACAACACAAAGCGGACACGCAATCGATACCGTAAAGCAACGCTTCGGACAGTGCTGAAACAGACAGAAACAGCCCTTGAGGAAGGGAACGTCGAAACAGCACAGGAATTGTGCCGAACCATCGGAAGCCTCTTAGATAGAGCTGCCGGTAAAGGCGTTATCAAAAAAGGGACAGCGAACCGTCAAAAGTCCCGACTCACCCGTAAACTGAATGCCCTCACTGCAGCTTCTTAATTATTCCTTGCGGTTAAACGACGTGAGTTAGCAGTTTAACGTCCTTTTCTCGAATCCGCCTTCCATTTCATTACAGGCTACATGTTTTGTACTAAGAAGACTGTGTACTTTGGGTGTTTTTCTTAAAATCTAACTCATACTAATGACGAATTGCTGTCAAAACAAAGGAGACTCGCGAGGCATCGGGACAGTGAATCCGAAACCTCGCGTTATTGCGATATATGAACGCGCGCAAAGTCGCCTTAGAATGCCTATTGACCCTCTCGCACAGCAGCACGTCGATAGCATCCGTCGTTGACAGTGCATTCGGACGGCACGCAATTGCCGGGCGCGAACGCCGATTGGTAAATGGGCTCGTCTACGGCGTTATCCGGTGGCGGAAGCAACTGGACTGGGTGCTTAATCAGTTTATCAATCCCAAATTTCAGTTAGACGCGAAGCATCGTAATATCCTACGACTTGGCGCGTTCCAACTGCTACACCTTGATGGGATACCTGCACACGCAGCGATTTTTGAAACCGTCCAGCTTGCTACTTCCTCTCCACGCAAATCTTCACGTGAACAGAAGACCGCAGGATTTATCAATGCGGTGCTCCGCTCTATCCAACGTGAAGGCACAACAGTCGCCTATCCACCACTCGATACAAACCCGACTGCACACATTGCGTCTTCGCTGTCCTACCCGACGTGGTTAGTAAAGCAATGGCTGCAAACACGCGGCGTTCCGTGGACGCTGGCGTTCTGTCGCGCGAGCAACCAAACCGCACCGCTCGCGTTCCGTGTAAACACCCTCCTGACACAACGCGAAGAAGTTTGTCAATCCTTGGAAATGAAAGGCTTACCGGTGACCCTTTCCAAAATCGCACCCGATGGGATAGCACTTGAAAACCGAGCGATCACCGCTTTTGACACTGCTGGCGAACTGACACTAAAGGACATCCTTAATCGAAACGACATCTATGTCCAAGACGAGAGTGCTATGTTAGTGGCACATCTACTCTCACCGGAGGACGCGGGATTCATAGTAGACCTGTGCGCTGCACCCGGTGGCAAGACGACGCACTTGGCACATCTCATGAGGAATACCGGAAAAATTATCGCCGTGGATGTCTCAGCAGAAAAAATGAGGTTGTTGCAAAAGAACTGCCGACGCGTCGATGCGCGCAACGTTGAAACCCGCGTCATGGACGCGACAAAAGCAGACCTCGGGTTTATCAAAACAGCGGATGCTGTGCTTATCGATGCTCCCTGTTCAGGTTTCGGAACGCTCCGACGGCATCCTGACATCCGATGGAACAAAACGCTCGAACAGGTTCGCACCCTCAGCGAGCTACAATATAACCTCCTGAAGAACGCAGCAACACATATCAAACCGGGGGGCATTCTCGTCTACAGTACGTGCAGTATAGAACCGATAGAAAATGAGAAAGTCATCCAACGATTTTTGGCAAATTTCCCGATGTATACAATAGAAAACGCACGACGCTTCCTGCCCGATGTTCCGGCGAGTGCGATAACACCGGAAGGTTTCGTCCAGACATTTCCTCATGAACATGGGGTTGACGGAGCGTTTGTCGCACGTCTCCGAAAAGAAGTTTAGACAGGTAAATTAAAAAATGGGTTTCCTTTAGAGCATCAGTCAAAACCGTAGCCCGTAATGAAATGGAGGGCGGATCTACGGAAAGGCACATCAGTATCTAAACCCGCCTTACCGAACCGCAAGGAAAATTAAAAAAGTTGATTTTAGGTTGTATGCTATTACTGACAGACACCAATGTGCGCCTACCTCATTAGTCGATGTTGTCTCGGAACTGCTGGACGCGGGTGTAAAAGCCATCCAATTGCGCGAAAAGGATTTAAGCGATATTGCGTTAATTAAGTTAGCACAACTGATTGCGGCATCGTGTCACAATTACGAAGCAAATCTTTTTATCAATACACATACATGTATTGCCCGCGATGTCGGAGCCGCGGGGGTTCATCTTCCAGCGAATGCAGAACCCGTGGGTTCCGTAAAGGCAAAGACAGGCGATCACTTCTATATTGGATGTTCAGTTCACAGTCTTGATGCGGCAAAAAAACGGGAAGTAGAAGGTGCTGATTTTCTGACCTACAGTCCTATCTATCCGACAGCAAGCAAGCCCGGATACGGTCCCGCTGTTGGCACAGCGAGGCTTGCTGAGGTGGTTGAAGGCGTTAAACTACCTGTCTTCGCATTAGGAGGCATTACACCCGCACGAGTGCCTGAATGCTTAACTGCGGGAGCTTTCGGGATGGCTGTGATGTCAGGTGTTATGTCACCCAAAGGAGCAGGCACACAAGCGAAACGCTATCTTGACGCTTTATGCTAACATCGTAGGTTGGATTAAACGCAGTAAACTTAATAGTAGGCTGAAAACATGAAACAGATTTTAACAATTGCGGGATCAGATTCAGGTGGAGGTGCCGGCATACAAGCGGACATCAAGGCGATTTCGGCAAATGGTGGCTACGCTATGTCCGCGATTACCTCCGTTACAGCACAGAACACGGTCGCGGTCACTGACGCTTTTGACTTGCCTATTTCACTGATTGAAGCGCAGTTAGACGCTGTTTTCACGGATTTTGAGGTCGCCAGCGTCAAAACGGGGATGCTCTCCTCGCTAGCGATTGTCGAGGCGGTTGCGGGGAAATTGAGGGAATATACACCGCCAGCCATTGTTGTAGACCCAGTGATGATCTCCAAAAGCAAATTTCCGCTGTTGAAAGAGGAGGCAATTGATAGCCTCAAAACAGTGTTGATTCCGCTTGCGACAGTGATTACGCCCAACGTTTACGAGGCAGAACTCCTCGCGCAACAGGACATCCGAAACACAGACGACGCAAAAGGTGCCGCAAAAGCGATCGCGGAACTCGGTTGTCACGCTGTCCTTGTCAAGGGTGGACATCTTATCGGAAACAAGGCAATCGATGTGCTTTACTGCGACAATCAATGGACTTTTTTCGAGGCAGAACGAGTTGAGACAGAAAACACGCACGGCACAGGCTGCACCTACTCGGCGGCAATCGCGACACAACTCGCACACGGAAACCAAGATTTGAGCGACGCTATCAATACGGCAAAGGCGTATATCACGGGTGCTATCCAGCACGCTTTGGATATCGGGCACGGACACGGTCCGACGAACCATTTTTTTAAGGCGTAATTGCGCCGACTACAACGACTGCCGTCCCTCAAATCCATCCTCAATTTCATGCCAGTAGCGGATCTTCTTTTCACCCATCCGCCAGCAGAGGCAGACCTCCTTGCCGTCGCGGAGGTGTGGGAAATCGACTAATCCTGGGTCGAGCCCTTTCAGATGACACCCGCGTTCCGCAATCCGTTCCAGAATTTCCTGAAAACGTTCAGTTGCGTTGAGCAATGCGGGTGTACGCTTACTGCCACCGTTGGAGGAAACCACCTCCAAGAGTGGCGTAAGTTCTGCATGAAGCCCAGCGAGTTGAGCTCTTATTGCTCTTAACAGTGAAATCTCATCAACTAATTCAGGAATGCACCGGTTCGCTTCTTCGAGCGTAAAATATCGCTTTTCCTGCATCTTTAAGTCTCCTCATGTTCGTAGTGAGAATGTGTATTAAATTTACGTTGGCACTGCTCTAAAATTTACACTGAATTGCAAGCGATGTCAAGAAAGAACAGTTCGTCCGAAACTATATAACAGCAAATTCCGCCGAAATGGAAAACGAAACAAACTCCGTAGAAACAAATAATCAGAGTGTTACCCGTGCAGCGGGAGTTGTCAGCATTGCTGTGATGGGGTCGCGGATATTGGGACTCGTCCGTGAAGCAGCGATACTGTATTACTTTCCGACGAAACTGGGTGCTGGCGCGTTTACGCTTGCATTTCGCATTCCAAACTTCTTGCGCGACATGTTTGGCGAAGGTATTCTAAGCAAGGCGTTTATTACCACATTCCTTGCAACGGAAGCTGAAGACGGAGAAGAAGCGGCGTGGAACCTCGCGAATCGTATCTTTAATCTTATATTTCTCGTTCTGATATGCATAACAGCATTAGGCATTGTTTCCGCACCAGTCATCGTCGATGTATTGGCACGCGAGAATTTCGATGAGAGATTGGACGCCACCAAACACTACGGATTTGACAGTAAAATTGAATTGACAATATATCTCACCCAGCTGATGTTTCCGTATCTGCTCCTTGTATCGCTCGCGGCAATTGCGATGGGGGTCCTGAACAGCAAGGGTAAATTCGGTATTCCGGCGTGCGCGTCTTCCTTCTTTAACCTGAGTTCGCTCTTGATCGGCATCAGCGGTTACTATTTGTGTCAACAGGTGGGAATTCATCCAACGACAGGAATGGCTGTAGGTGTGATCGTTGGAGGTATCTCTCAGTTTCTAATTCAGGTGCCGTCTATGTACCGAGTCGGTTTTCGGTACAAGCCACTTCTGAATTTGCGTGATCCGAGAGTGCTTCAAGTACTCCGGTTGATTGGACCTGCTGTGTTAGGGGTGGCAGCCGTACCTATTAATCAACTTACCAGCACATGGTTTATGACCTCAGCCGACGAGTGGATATCGTGGATTAATGGTGCCTATCGCATTATGCACCTCCCGATTGGAATGTTCGGCGTGGCGATTTCGACGGTGGCACTACCGCAACTCGCAAAGTTCGCCAACGCAGGTGATACGGAAGACTTCCGCAACTCGCTCTCTTATGCCCTACGCTTGATGCTAACCGTGATTGTGCCAGCAGCGATTGGATTGATGGTTTTGTCAGAACCGATCTGTCGGTTGCTTTATGAACGTGGAGCCTTCAGAGAGGAGGACACAATTGCCACGGGAGGCATTCTGTTCGTCTATGCGCTCGGGTTATGCGGGTTCTCGGCTCTGAAAATTGTTACAGATGGGTTCTACGCTTACAAAGACATCCGCGCTCCGGTTATCGTAAGCCTTTGTGCTGTCGTGCTCAATATCTGCCTCAACTACCTGTTTATCTACCGCGAATTCTTCTTGGACCCGCGTGCTGTGGTATTCTCAACGGTTTTGACGGTGACGCTAAATTGTGCCGTTTTACTGCTACTGCTCCGCCGCAAGGTTGGACGATTGGGGATCCGATCACTCATCCCGCTGACGCTGAAAATCTTAATCGCTTCGGTGGTGATGGGATTTGTCTGCTGGTTGACGAATGGGGTCATTGAGATGGATTGGCTCGGTACGGTAGGCATCATTCCACGCATTATTGGGGTGTTTGCACCCATCGGACTGAGTCTGCTGATACTCGCGGGAATGTATAAGTTTCTGAAGGTCTCGGAATTCGACGATATTCTGAATATATTTAAACATGGCAGTCGGCAGTCGGCAGTCGGCAGTCGGTAAGGAACCTGTGTCAGTTGCGATAGTTTTGTGTGCCACAAATTGCTTTTTACCGATGGTTTCCGAAATCCGAAAGCCAATAGCCAAAAAATCATAGCGAGGTCCCATAATTAAAAAATGCTAACGAAACGGATAATCCCATGTTTAGATGTGCGCGCGGGGAAGGTCACCAAAGGCATCGCTTTCAAAGGCAATGTTGATGTCGGCGACCCCGTCGAGATGGCGCGGTTTTACTACGAAGGCGGTGCCGATGAACTCGTCTTTTACGACATCACAGCAAGCAACGAACGACGTGATATTATGATTGATGTCGTTTCCGCTGTCGCCGCCGAAATTTTCATACCGTTTTCTGTTGGCGGTGGGTTACGCACACTTGAGGATATGCGCCGCGTTCTACTCGCAGGTGCAGAGAAGGTGAGCATAGATTCCGGTGCTGTGCGGAATCCTGAACTCATTGCGGAGGGTGCCCGAGCGTTCGGTAGTCAGTGCGTCGTGCTGAGTATGCAGGTGAAGCGGGTTCCGAAAAGCGAACAGATCCCAAGCGGCTACGAAATTTACATAGACGGCGGGAGAACACCCGTCGGTTGGGACGCACTGGAATGGTCATCACGTGGAATTGACTTAGGTGCAGGCGAGATTGTCGTCAATAGCATCGATGCAGACGGCACGAAAGCTGGGTATGAACTCGAATTGACGGGTGCTATCTCGGATCTGGTGCCGGTGCCAGTCATCGCTTCTGGCGGCGCAGGAAACCCGCAGCATCTACGAGACGTTTTTGTCGAAAGCAACGCCGATGCTGCGATTGTCGCTTCTATCACACACTACGGCGAATTTACGATCGAGAACATCAAAACCTATCTCACGGATGAAGGTGTGAGTGTCCGAGATACATGGTAGGAGTAGCAGTCAGCAGTCAGCAATCAGCAGTCAGTAAAGAGGGGTTGTAGCATATAAGTGATACGCATCTGCCATACGCTGAAAGCCGACGGCCGATAGTCATTAAGTCAGCAGTTAGCAGTCGGGGTTGGAAACCCCTCCCACGGGTAGAGTGATCCTACCGTGAGTATAGCGAGATTTAGACATTGTCTGCATAGGAAAACTGAATGTTTATGGAGGGAATATGGAACCCAAATTACCTGATTCAAGAAATGAAAACATTTTAATCCACGTTAACGGTGAATTGCTTGCCCGTGAAGATGCGAAGATTTCCGTGTTCGACAGTCTCGTCCAAGGCGGAGATGGCGTATGGGAAGGCTTGCGTGTCTATAACGGAAAAATCTTCGCACTGGACGCACATTTGGATCGACTCATAGACTCCGCGCACGCCATGGCGTTCGCGAGTATTCCGAGGCGCGATGAGATCAAAAAATCGATTTTTGAGGCGCTCCACGCCAACGGCATGCGGGACGGCGTTCATATCCGTCTAACGCTCAGTCGCGGGAAAAAGGTTACCTCCAGCATGGATGCCCGTGTCAACCAGTACGGTACCAGTTTAATTGTCATCGCAGAGTGGAAGCCACCCATCTATGCCAGCAGCGGTATCCGTTTAATCACCTCGTCAATTCGACGGAATCCGCCACAGTGCGTTGACTCTAAGATCCATCACAACAACCTGATTAACAACATCCTCGCCAAGATTGAGGCGAATGTCGCTGGCGTGGACGATGCGATTATGCTCGACATCTTCGGTTACGTTTCAGAGACAAACGCGACGAACATCTTTCTTATAAAGCGTGGGGAGGTCCTAACACCGCACGCCGATAGCTGCTTACCGGGGATTACACGAGGCATGGTTATCCGAATCGCTCGCGAGGCGGATATCCCACTGACAGAGCGCAATGTTTCGTTGACTGAGGTCTATACCGCAGACGAAGTCTTCACGACCGGCACTGTGGGTGAGTTGAGCCCGGTCTTAGAGGTTGATGGCAGAAAGATTGGGAACGAAGGAATCCGTCCAGTTACGGCTCGGCTACAGGAACTTTACGCAGAACTGACCGCGAACGAAGGCGAACCTTTACCATAGACGTAGTTCGGTAAAGACACCGAATTTACACTAAAATTTGGACAATTCAGGGTTATTTAGCTTTTCCAGAGCAAATGCGGCAAGTCCGCCTGATAAGGGAATTTAGGGGGTTTGCAGTTATACAGAATACGCGAACTCAACCCCGACACGTTCCCTCTTCCTGTAGGAACGACCTCCCGGTCGCGATCCCTACATCCATTTTGCTGGTGAGGTTTGCAACCTCGCCTACTGAATGCTGACCGCTGACGGCTGACAGCCATCCTTCTTGTGGGAGAGTTTCTAATCCCGATGCCCTCCGACGTTCTTCACTGACTGCTGATTGCTGAAAACTGAATACCTTTGGCTTTTTCTACTTTTTTCTTGAGTAATATGATAAAATAAATTAACCTGTTAACCAAAATGCGGTATATGCGTTATTTTCATGTCGTAAAACTGAAGTTTAGGAGATTCATAATGTTAAATGGGCGGGCGATTCCATTCGGAATTCTCTGTGTCCTTTCTATTACCTCTACGGTGTTCGCGCAATCACAGTCAGCAACTGATACAATTATTGAAAAGATATACCAATCAGAGATCCGAGTCCGCGAACATGTGGATACGAAAGTCAAAGACGTTGAGACAAAAATTTCAGAAATTGATACAAAGGTTGGACCCCTCAGTACAGATGTAACAGAAAATAAGACGAATATAACGAACATGAAAAACGACATACGTGATTTAAAAGGGGCGGCGGATCGGATTTGGTATGGCATATTAGGAATTTTGGGAACTCTGATAGTTTCTATAGCCGGTTATTTTCTCAAGCCATGGTGGCAAAATCGAGGTAACAAGGACAATGTGGACGCGGTAGATCGCTTAACCGAGCAAATCACCAGACTAATCTCAGCACAGGCAGAAATTTCAGAAACGAGAGATGTTCCGAGATACCCCAAAGCACCGAGATTGGAGGGGTTAGATGAGTTAACAGACGACATACGGTCTACACACCATGATGCAAGGGAAACAGTCTGGTGGAAAACATTAAAAACTCAATTGAGAATCCTACATCCGCAGAAGCCTATGTCAATAGGGGTGATAAGTCATACAATCAAGGCGATTATCAGGCTGCTATTTCCGATTATGACGAAGCGATCCGGCTTGATCCTAAATATACGATAGCCTACTACAACCGAGGAAGCGCCAAAAACGAACTGGGAGACTCCGAGGCTGCTATTTCCGATTATGACGAAGCGATCCGGCTAAACCCCGACTATACGATAGCCTACGGCAATCGAGGCACTGCAAAAAGCGAACTGGGAAAATATTTTGATGCCATTTCCGATTATGACGAAGCGATCCGGCTAAACCCCGACTATGCGATAGCCTACTACAACCGAGGAACCAGTAAAATTCGACTGGGACATCCCGAAGCTGCTATCCCTGATTATGATGAGGCGATCCATCTAAACCCCGACTATGCGATAGCCTACTACAACCGAGGAAACGCCAAAGTTCGACTGGGACACCTTGAAGCTGCCATCTCTGATTATGATGAGGCAATCCGGCTTGACCCCGAATATGCAACAGCCCGCACCAACCGAGAAAACGCCCAAAAAGAACTTAGAGAACGCCAGAAAGAAACTTAGGTAGCCTAAAACGAGAAGTAAGATTTTCAGGAAGCGGCTAAATTTGGCAAAGTACCGATAGAGATAAGTAAGGCAGTAGGGAGCGAGCGTCGCATCCTGCCACCTATTAAGTTTGGGACTTACTTCTGGAGACTCTTCTTGCAGGAGGGCTTTCCAACCCCACCGACTTCCATCCTTCCATTCCGTAATCCGTGTCATCCGCGTCAATCCGCGATTCAGAGAAAAAGAACACTTCTTATCTATAAATCCTAAGATCCTGCAAATCTCGGTTCAGACTGAAAATCATCGCCATATTTTCCATTTTTTGTTTTATTATAGTAAAGCCCGAAAATATGCGAACACAGGGATTTGGGGACCTCCTTCCCCGCTGGCGAGGTTTCCTAACCTCGCCAACTATAATTTGTATAGGTAATTGAGGGTGGCTCATTATTCGCAGCATTTTTGTACCGCAAACTAAATGAGGATTCAGATTTTAATTCGGTAATTTTCTAATGAGGTCCGGTGCGGTTACAAACCGCACCTACCGGGTCTGGGGGCAGCTAAATTGACACCTATGGATTGAACGCAAATGAAACCCAACACCCACTAAACCCTTAAGTCGAATTCACGTCAAATAGGCAATCGATTTCTTTAGGATTGATCGCAATGTGTCACGGTTCAAAAGGTTTTCGCTCGCGCATAGCGTTCCGAAGCGTCATTTTGAATGGAGAAGACTATGCAACATCCTTATCGTTCTTGTTCTTTTGCCACCGTTTTTCTGTGCGTGCTGACTTTTCTCAATATCGGTCATACGAATAATCTGAGTGATGCAGAAAAGGTTGAATTTTTCAATTCGCAAGTAAAGCCCATTCTCGAACAAAACTGTTTCCAATGCCACGGTGGTGACGGTGAAGTGGAGGGTGGACTCCAATTGACGAGTCGGGAAAAGATTCTCAAAGGTGGGGATTATGGTGCTGCAGTGTCGCTTGAAAACCCCGCTGACAGTTTCCTGCTTCAGATGGTCGGGTACGGTCAAGAGACAGCACAAATGCCGCCAGATGGTAGGTTAGATGATGCCGCTCTTGAGGTACTTGCGAAGTGGATCAACACCGGACTCCCCTATCCCGTTCAAGATACCGACGTTCAACCCGAATCTAAAACTTCATCGGATTATTGGGCATATCGTCCGCTAAAACGACCGCAAGTGCCATCAGTGCAAGCATCCGATTGGGTCAACAACCCGATCGACGCGTTTATTCTCGCAAAACTGGAGACACACGGTTTAACTCCAGCCACACCCACCAGCAAACTGACACTGATCCGTCGAGTGTACTACGACCTCACAGGATTACCCCCTTCACCAGAAGCAGTGGAAGCGTTCTTGAACGACATAGCACCCGACGCTTATGAGAAACTCATTGATAAACTCTTGAAATCGCCACGGTATGGTGAGAAGTGGGGACGGCACTGGCTCGACCTTGTCCGTTATGCCGAGACAAACGGCTATGAGGGCGATTCGGACAAGCCGTTCGTGTGGCGATACCGCGATTACGTCATTAACGCCTTCAACAAAGACAAACCGTATGATCAATTCATCAAGGAACAACTGGCGGGTGATGAACTGAATGCTGCAACTACAGAGACTGTCATTGCGACGGGGTATCATAAACTTGGTGTTTGGGACGATGGGCCTGCCGATCGGAAACTCGCACGATACGACTATCTTGATGATATTGTTTCTACTACAGGGCAGGTGATGCTCGGTATGACAGTCGGTTGCGCCCGATGCCACGACCATAAAATCGACCCGATTTCAACGCAGGATTACTATAGTCTGCTCGCGTTCTTTCATGACATCACGCCTAACAACCGCGGACCGCTTGCAGACATTGGCACTCCTGAACAGCAGGCAGTGCATAATAAGCAACTCGCTGAAAAGCAACTCGCCGAACAAGAAGCACAGGATGATCTCTTCCAGATACAGGAAGCCATCAAAATAGAACTCGCAAAGATTCATCCAGAGGTGATAGTCCCCGATACGCCAGAGTCACCAATACATGAACTGACGTATCGCTTCTATCGCGACACCATTGAGCAGTTTCCTGATAATTTCGATGCCTTGGAACCCGCCGCCGAAGGCAGACTCTTTAGCAACGCTTTCTCGCTTGCGCCGGCGAGCCGCAAAAAGAACATCGGCTTGGTTTTCAAGGGGACGTTACAGGTACCCGAGGATGCGACTTATACGTTCCATATAAATCTGCAAGGCGCGTGTAGATTGATGCTCAATGGTTATAAAGTCGCCGAATTGATCGGTGAGCGAGATGTAGAAATTGCACTCGCGCACGGCGATGTGCCGATTCGTCTTGAGTATTTCAACAAAGATTTAGATAAACCCCATCTGGAGGTTTCGTGGTCTGGGGCGAACTTTGAGAAACAACCGCTTTCGACAACCGCTACAGTTAATTTTGAGGAATTGCTAAAAACACACACAGAACTTATTGAAACGAACGAACAACTGAAGGCGTTAGTGGATCAACAGAAGGAGTTGAAGAAACAGCGAGATCAGCGGCGGCGGCAGCGTGTGCCTTATGACCAACAAGCTTTCGCGATTTCAGAGGGCAATCAGACACCGACGCATATCCTGCGACGCGGGAATCCACACCTCGTCGGACGCGAAGTTAAACCTGCATTTCCTGAAGTGCTGAACCCGCCTGCTGTGCAGATGCTGCCTGTTCCAGAGGACGCAAAATCGTCTGGGAAACGGCGTGTCTTTGCAGAATGGGTGGCAAGTGCTGAGAACCCACTGACAGCACGCGTGATGGTCAATCGCATCTGGCAATACCACTTCGGACGCGGGATTGTCCGATCAACCAACGATTTCGGACAGCTCGGTACACCGCCGACACATCCAGAACTCCTCGACTGGCTCGCGTCCGAATTCATTGCGTCTGGCTGGCGATTAAAGGCGATGCACAAGTTGATAATGACCTCGAATGTGTATCGGATGTCGGCACAGGGCAATCCGAAATTCATTCAACAAGACGCGAACAATGACCTCTTTTGGCGATTCGATATGCGTCGCTTGACTGCGGAAGAGATTCGGGATACAGTACTCTGGATCACAGGGAAACTGAATCTCAAAATGGAGGGACCCAGTGTTTTTCCTGAACTGCCGAAAGAGGTATTGGCAACGTCCTCAAGACCGAGAAATGTTTGGGGGCAATCACCACCGGAGGAGGCGAACCGACGCAGTGTTTATGTGAAGGTCAAACGCTCGTTGCTTGTTCCGATCCTCAACCAATTCGATCAGGCAAACACCGATTCGACATGTCCAGTCCGTTTTTCGACGACAGTACCCACACAATCGCTGACGATGCTCAACGGGAAATTTATCAACGACCAAGCCCACGCTTTCGCCAACAGGATGCGGTGGGAAGGTGGTGTGACGGTTGAAGACCGTGTGCAATTTGGACTTCGACTTGTGCTGTGTCGTGAACCGATACCAACCGAGATTCAACAGGCGTTGGCGTTCATGCAAGAACTTCAGCAGCACGAGGGCGTGAGTTCAGAGGTCGCACTTGACAGATTTGCGTTATTGGCGTTGAATTTAAATGAATTTGTTTTTTTAGATTAATAGGATATAATTTCGCTGCTGCTAAACAGAGACGCTCAGATTGGAGATGTGATAATGAACAGTCAATCTAAGATTAAGAGAGAAACACATTCAAAAGGTGACTTCTGCGGTCAAACCCGTCGTGAATTTATCGGCAACATCGCCGGTGGTTTCGCGTCACTTGCGCTGACTGGACTCTTATCTTCTGACGGCTTTCTCGATTCACAAGCCGTCGCTGCAGACGACATGACACCCTATCTCAATCCTCTCACGCCGAAACCGTCGCACTTCACGCCGAAAGCGAAGCGCGTGATTTTCCTATTCATGTATGGCGGTCCAAGCCATGTGGATACCTTCGACTACAAACCGATGCTGTACAAACTCAACGACAAGACCGTCCAAATCAAAACGAAAGGACGCGGCGGTGAGAGATCGGAGGGACGTATCGTCGGTCCTAAGTGGGATTTCAAGCAGTACGGCGAATCGGGACAATGGGTCTCAGGGCTTTTCCCACATCTTGCAACCTGTGTTGACGACATCGCCTTCATCAAGTCGATGACTGCAGACTCACCGTTGCACGGTTCTGCGATGCTGATGATGAACGCTGGTCGTATACTAAGCGGTCATCCGTCGCTCGGGTCTTGGGTGAATTATGGGCTTGGCAGTGAGAACGAAAACCTGCCCGGATATGTTGTGATGCTCGATCGGACAGGGGGTCCCATCAGCGGCGCGAAAAACTGGAGTAGCGGGTATATGCCCGCCGTTTATCAAGGCACAGTTTTCCGTTCAGAAGGCGCACCGATTCTCAATTTGGAGCCTACGAACGACATGAGCAGCAGCGAACAGCGCACGCTCCTCGATTATCTGCGCCAATTCAATGCAACCCATCTCTCCAAACGCACCGATAACACCGATCTCTCGGCTCGAATTTCGAGTTATGAGTTGGCATACAAGATGCAGTCTACTGCCCCAGAAGCAGTGGATTTAGAAAGTGAACCGGAGCACATCAAATCCCTTTACGGGATCAGCGAAAAGGAGACAGAGGAGTTTGGCACGAAATGCCTCTTGGCGAGGCGACTGGTTGAACGGGGTGTACGGTTCATTCAGCTCTACTCTGGTGGCGCACATAATGACGACAATTGGGACGCACACGGCGACATTGAGAGAAACCACAACAAGCACGCCAAGGCGACGGATAAACCGATTGCCGGACTACTTAAGGACCTCAAACAACGCGGGCTGCTCGACGAAACACTCGTTGTCTGGGGCGGTGAATTTGGTCGTCAACCGACAGCGGAGTACGCCAAAGGCACGGGACGCGATCACAACTCGTATGGCTTTACGATGTGGATGGCGGGTGGCGGGATCAACGGTGGAATCAGTGTTGGTGAGACCGATGAACTCGGTAGCGCGGCGGTCAAAGATCCGTTTCATGTCAAACACTTGCACGCAACAATCCTCCATCAACTTGGAATTGACCCGAATCGACTCTCATACTTCCAGGGCGGGTTAGATCAGAGACTCGTCGGTGTAGAAGGCGCAGAACCGATTTGGCAAGTCATGAGTTGATTGCTGTGGAATTAGGAAACAGATCCGTCAGTAGATTCACAAGATTCGGCGATAGGTTCTGATCGAATAGGAGTTTCATTCGTGTAAACAACCATCTGCGATTTTTTCCAGCCGGCGGCATACGCAAAACAGGCACGAATGTCCGTTTCAGTTAAATAGGGAAAATCATCAAGAATTTCCGTCACTGTCATACCGGATGCAAGATATTCAAAGATATCGTAAACAGTGATCCGCATGCCCCGAATACACGGTTGCCCGCTGCGTTTGCCCGGTTCAACAGTAATAATGCCTGTGTAGTCATTCATCGCTGTTACCTCGTTGGTAAGTTTCAAGTTTACTTATCATAAAGTATACACGAAAAATTTTGAAAAAGCAAGCGATTCAGATTTCTAAGCAGCATCATTCAGCTTTCCCTATCACCCCATTCAAATCTCAAGGCGTATAAAGGCGAGGTACGTACCCGACACAAGCACCACCAGAAACAGCACCAACAATAGTAAATCCGTCGCTGCGGTGTTGAAATCACGGTTGAGGCTGAGTGTATCTTTAAATTTGGGAATCGCCGCCGGGCTGACAGACTTCTGCGACATACCTTCTTGAATTCCAATGACATGAAGACTCTCCGAATCTGCTCTATCGGTGTCAACAACGAATTCGCGGTATTCACGGGCATAACGCTGCACATTTTCCACAAATTGCAGATGTCGTTCAAACCCTGTTCCGGCAAAAGATTCAAAGAGGCGTTGGACGATCGATGTCGGTGAGATGCGGGTTATCGCACGTGCCCGTTTCCCTTGTGCGAGCTGCTGCTTCAAATATGCCTCATTGTAGCGTTCATATTCTTCTGCTTCTGAGGTAACATACTCGCCGAGTACATGCACTGGCGGCGTGGTTTGTGAATCTCCATATTTATCTTGGTATGCCTCGCGCGCTTCATCGGCAAGCCGGATGCGCTGTTTCCAAAATTCCACGTACGCTATCGGGACCGATGTTCGACTGCCGATAGATGCCAAAGTGTTCGGCATAAACACCACAAAACTTACCCAGATTAATAGCAGTACTACGAGACTCACACCACTCTCTCGCACTGCTGCGGAGACGAGGAGTCCCAAAGCGATAAAGAGACATGTATAGAGGACAACGATACCGTACATGATGCCTAAACGTCCCCATGCCTCGGCATTGAGCTGCACTGCATCTGAGGTAGAGATGAGGAGTAGGTTCATCAGCACCGCAAGCGCAAACGGAATGTTAATGCTGATGAACGCGCCTAAAAACTTTCCGACCAAGACAATGTGACGCGGGATAGGGTTCGCTAATGTCAACCGCAATGTCCCGCGTTCCAGTTCGCCAGAGATCGAATCGAAGGTGAACAAAAGCGCGATAAAACTCAACACATAACCGACGATAAACGCCCAATCCAGTGTTGTAAAATCAGGACGGATATTGAATAGATTTGGTGTCTCTTGTGGGTACCCCATCCGCCAGATGGGTGTCATGTTGGCGATCCTGCGAGTATAGTTCGCTCCGCTGGCGTGTGTTGGTAGGAACGCCTCGTCGCCTTCTGCACAGAAACGGAGCGGTGAAGGTGCTTTGCGAAGATCGCCAGGTCCTTCTGTCGCGAGGCGATATAAGCTGGTGCTGCGCGCTTCTAAGGTTTTCACTGCGGCAGCAGCGGCGTTGTGATACGCTTGTGTCCGTGCCGGATGTTCGCGCAGATACACAACGGCATTGGTGAGCATCAGTGCCAGCAGCAGGACGGTTGCCAATGCGAAACGGAGGCTATTCAGGTTATCGTAGAGTTCACGTTTTGCGATATGCCACATTGGTTTTCAGTTATCAGTTATCCTATACTTCGCTTTTGATGAAAATAAGAACGATCCCCATAAACAGAGCGAGGTTACATATCAATAATAGAAACAGGTATGGTAATGCCCGTTTTGCATTCGTCCCAACGTCTCTTCTCTCAAAAGTAAATTGCGGGAGTGTACTCCAATCTACCGCACCTTTGTCGGCGACAAACCATTCCCGTGATGCAAACGCATTCTTCGCGTAGAAATAGTCAATCACGACTCTCCGGTACTGTCGTGCCGCCTCGAAAAAATCTCTGACCCCGAGCAGGTCTGTTCCTGCCCACGCCTGCGTTGCGGTGTCATAGATGCCCACGGGTGAGAGCTTCAACAGTGTTCTATCCATCATGGCTTGCCGAACGAAAATGTCATCAAATGCCTGCTTCTGGACAAACCACGCCTTTTCTGCGGCATTGGTGGCTAACGGTTCAACAAAAGTATAATATTTCTTAGCGATAGGGACATACCTTTCAAAGTCCGGAGGTATTTTTGAAATAAGGCTCATATTTTCGAGGTAAGGCGAGAGGGTTACTGGATTTACGTGAGCGTCGGTATAAAGTCCCAACGCCTCGCTAAACTGCGCTGCATCTCCCACGATACTCTCGTTTTCAAGGAACTTTTTCCGTTCCCGTTCATATTCATCTACAATTTGTTGGATTTGGTTCTCAGCGGTTTTCGTGCGCGCTCGAATGTCGCCCTCCGGGTTAACCGTCGCCCGAATTAGGTTCGGGTACACGAGTATCAGAAAGCCCCAGACGAACATCGCGAGCATTAACGCTGTGCCGGTTCTACGCGTCGCCACAGAAATCAGTAACCCGATGAGGTAGAACAGGGATAGGTACGCGAACGATGTAAGAACAATCCCGGCGATGCGGAGAAAATCAGCAGTTGACAACGGAATCGAACGCGTTAACAACAGTAGGGCAAAAAGCAGACTCAATATCAGGGGAACCAACAGACACGCCATCGCACTGATATATTTCGCAAGTAAGATCTGCCCGCGTTGGATAGGCTGTGCGAGAACGAGACGTAACGTGCCGCGTTCACGTTCTCCCGCAATCGCATCGTAAGCGAATATCAAGCCCATTAAACTGAGGATTACCTCAAAGACAAAAACAATATCAATTGAAGAAAAGAAGGCGATAAACGGATTGTCGGTGCCGTGCATTTGGGCATCCCAGAGTGTCGGCATAAACCCGTGATAGATACCGATGAGGTTTCCCAAGCGTTTATCTAACCCGACATTAAAGATGCTCAATGGATTCGGTGCCCGGTCAACGAACAGATACGCAGTAGAATAGGTCTTGGAATTGTGTAAATCCTGATGATGCTTTTTGACGGCATCATTGTAACTCTCTAAACGTTGTTCGTAATCTTGAACAAGCACTACCGTGTTTGCAACAACGAGCAGCAGCGTGATGAGCAGGACCGCGGCGAAACGGAAGGTCATCAGATTGTCAAGCAGTTCCCTACCAATGAGTGTTTTAAGCATTTTATATCATACCTCAACGCGTATAAACGCAAGATATGCTCCCGATAGAAGCACTACAACGAACAGCATCAACAATAGCATCTCCACTGCTCTGGTATTGAAGTCTTCACTGAGGCTTAGCGTGTCTTCAAACCTCGGAACTGCCGCTGGACTGACAGGCTTCTGCGACATGCCTTCACGAACGCCTATGATATGAAGGCTTTCAGGGTCACCTCTATCGGCGTCAACGATGAATTCACGGAATTGTCGGGCGTAACGTTGTGTATTCCCCACAAATTGCAAATGCCTCTCAAAACCCGTTCCAGCAAACGCTTCAATAAGGTGCTGCAGAAGTGTGGCGGGTGAGATGCCGGTGATAGCGTGCGCGCGGCGCACCTGAGAACTCTGGTACTTTAATCGTTCTTCGTGCCAGCGTTCCTCTCTTTCAGCGTTTTCGGTGTAAAACTCGCTTTTCGCCCTTAACCTCCCGTCGTCCAATTTACTGGACCGAAGCCCCTCCTTATATTTATCCCATAAGTTCTCTTGAATTGGGTTACGCCGCTTCCAATATTCATCGAAGGACACGGCAGGTGAGAAGCTGCTTGCAATTGAAGCGAGGGTGCTGGGCATAAAAACAACAAAGGTGACCCATGTCAAAAGGAGGATCATCAGACTCACGGCACTCCGTTGCACACACGTGGAGACCAACAGCCCTAACGCCAGAAACAGACTCGTGTATAAAAGCGCGAGACAGAAAATGATACCTAAGCGTCCCCATGCTTCTGTCGTCAGGTGAACAGCATTTGCAGTAGAAATCAATAAAAGGTTCACCAACACAGCAAGGGCAAACGGGATGCTAATACTAAGCAATGCCCCTAAGAATTTGCCGATAAGGACAGTGTGTCGCGGAATTGAATTGGCTAACATCAATCGGAGTGTGCCGTGCTCGCGTTCACCGGAGAAGGCATCAAAGGTGAACCAGAGGGCTATCAAACTCAAGATGAAACCGATGATGAATGCCCAATCCACTTGTGAAACATTCGGTCCAACGTTCTTATTCTGGAGGTTGGCATCTGGATAGGACAGGCTCCAGATACCTTCGAGTAGCCGGTTGCCTTCTGCATCGGTCATAAACACAGGTGGTTCATCCACTTCAACAGTATCAGGTAAAAGGGGTTCACCTCCGTTTGCACAGAAGTGAAGGGGAGACGGCTTTTTGTAGAAGTTTCCCGGTCCGTATTGTGCCAGTGTATAGAGGCTGGCGTCGGCGCGATTCGTTAAGTGATTCAAAGATTCGGTGACAGCGTTCTGATACCTCTGTACCCGTTTCGGATGCTCTCGGAGATGCCTAACGGCATTGGTTACCATCAGTGCCAGCAATAAAACGGTTGTTAGGGCGAATCGGAGGCTATTGAGATTATCGTAGATTTCACGTTTTGTAATATGCCAAATCATTGTTTTATAGTTGTCGGTTGTCGGTTATCAGTTTTCAGTTGCCAGCAGTCAGTGAAAAGGTCTCCTTGCAACAATTATAGTAAAGTCCACAATTACTTGGACATCATGGATGGGCGAGGTTACAAACCTCGCCAGCGGCGGTGGGGGTTGGTTCGCTGAACAACTGTCTACATATTTTCGGGCTTACTATAACCCTCTCTTAAAACACTCCAAAGGAAGATTAATTTTATGGAACTATCTCTTAACTGACAGTCGATAACTGACGACTGATAACTATTTTACACTTCACTCTTGATGAAAATCAGAAATATGATTGTGAAGAAGATTAGGTTAATCATCAGCAGTAGGAACAGGTCTGGCAACGCTCTCTTGGCATTTATGCTTATGTCACTTCTCTGAAAGGAAAACTGAGGGAGTGCATTCCAGTCAGCTGTGCCTTTGTCGGCAGCGAACCATTGTCGCGATTCAAATATCTTTTGGTCATAGAAATAGTCAACGACTGCGCGCCGGTAACGTTGAACTGTGCTGAAAAAGTCTTGAATACCTTCTAAGTCAGTACCTGCCCAGGCTTCGGTCGCTGCGTCATACAACCCAACTGGTGAAAACTTCAACAGCATTCGACCGAGATTTGCGGGTTGGATGTAGATAGCTTCTAATGCCGGTTTCCGGACAAGCCACGTTCGTTCTACGGTATTGATAGTCTCTCTATTATAGAAGCCGTAATAATTCTGTACGAGTGGCACCTGCGGCTCAGATTCTGCTTTAATTTCTCCGGCGTACAATCCGGTTTGGTGGAAATAGAGTAATATTGAGGGTTTGTCCTCATCTTTCCAGAAGGTGTATTCAACACCTTCCAAGCCAAATCCCGCAGCCATATCTTCACCGCCACGCGATGGGGGGCTTAAGACGGCATCATTGCGGATAAACTGTTTATCTTCTTTATCTAATTTTTCCCACATCTGCTTGATTTGATTATAGACGGAGATTTGCGTATTCGGTTGCGGGACGATGTCAACTGCCGTAAGAATCAGATTTGGATACACGAGCACTAAGACTCCCCAGACGAACATGCAGAGCATGAGCGCAGTACTGGTTCGACGCGTCATCGCAGAGATGCATAAGCCGATGAGGTAGAACAACGACACATAAAGAAGTGATGTCAGGACAATCCCGCCGATGCGAAGAAAGTCATCTGTGTTCAGAGCAACCATAGTGGATGTCGTCAGCAAGATGATGGACAGAAGAAGGCTTATTAACAACGGCACAAGTAGACAGAGCATCGCGCTGATGTACTTGGCACATAGGATATATCCGCGCTGGATTGGGTGCGTTAGCACGAGGCGTAACGTGCCGCGTTCACGTTCGCCGGCGAGAGCATCGTAAGCGAAAATCAGCGCGAGCAGGCTGAGTACCCCCTGAAAAACAAGCACAATATCAATTGAAGTGAAGAGGTTGAGAAATGGATTATCCGCCCCGTGTTTCTCCGAATCCCAAATTGTCGGCACAAACGCGTGGTATACCTCAATTTTGTTCCCCACCTGCTTATCTAATCCCAGATTGAAGATGCTCAACGGGTTCGGAGGGCGATGGACAACTAATTCTCCAGCGTAACCGGAATAGATTTTTTCTTTACGTAATTCCTGGTGACTTTCCTGGGCAGCCGTGTTGTAAGCGGTGAGTCGCTGCTCATAGTCCTTGAGAAGCACAATAGTATTGGCAACCACAAGCAAGAGTGTGATGAAAACTGCAGCAGCAAATCGAAATGTCATCAGGTTGTCGAGGAGTTCTCGACGGATCAGTGTTATTAGCATTGTTATCACACCTCAACGCGTACAAAGGCGAGATACGCCCCAGACAGAAGCACTAAAACAAATAACGTTAGCAGTAACAATTCCATTGCTGCAGTATTGAAGTCCTTACTCAGATTAAGCGTATCTTCAAATCTTGGAACTGCCTCTGGACTGACAGGCTCCTGCGACATACCAGTACGAACACCAAAGATATGAAGGCTTTCTGGATCCGCGCTATCTGTATCAACAATGAATGTTCGGAATTCTCGTATGTAAGTTTTTACATTTTCTAAAAATTGGAGATGTCTCTCAAACCCTGTTCCAGCGAAGGATTCAATAAGGTTCTGTACAATTGTAACAGGAGAAATCCGAGTGATGGTGAGCGCTCGGTGTACCTCAGCAATTCGCCGGTTTAAGCGTTCTTCGTGTAACTGCTCTTGCTGTTCTGCATCTTTGGTGACGTACGCACTATCAATCTCTATTCTCTTGGTAGAACCCTTCGGCCCTTTATGGCTATTAGAGTAGTAGTCACTCGATAGTTCATCATGAAGTTTCGATGAACGTTCCCAGAAGTCATAAGTGGGACCTGATGACGTAGATCTACCCGCAATCGAGGCGAGGGTACTCGGCATAAATACCACAAATACAACCCAAACCAATAGAAGTATGACGAGACTTACCGCGCTCCGTTGCACCCGCGCCGACACGAGCAGACCCAATGCAAGAAAAAGGCAGATGTAAAGGACAGCAACAAAGAAGATTATACCTAAACGTCCCCACGCCTCCGAATCAAGGTGAACACCACTTGACGTAGAAATTACCAAAAGGTTCACCAGGACGGCAAGGATGAAGGGTATGTTAACACTTATAAACGCCCCTAAAAACTTGCCAATTAACACGGTGTGCCGCGGAATTGCGTTCGCCAATGTCAGTCGGAGTGTACCACGTTCGCGTTCGCCGGAAATCGAATCGAAGGTAAACAGGAGTGCCACGAGGCTTAAAACGTAGCCGATGATGAATCCCCAATCCACTTTGGTAACGTCTGGACGCACATTATCCCGATTCGGGGTGGCAGATGGGTATGTTAGTATCCAAAAACTTTTTAGGGTGTCGGTACTCCAACGGTGGGCACCTGCCAATGCCTGATCTGACATAAATGCTTCGCCACCCTCTGCACAAAAACGGAGATCGGACGGTTTTTTGTATAGATCACCAGGTCCCTCTTGCGCAAGGTCATATAGACTGTTCGCGGCATGAGATGCTATGTGATTCTGGTATTTGGAGGCATCCTCACGATATCGCTTCACCCGCTCTGGATGTTCTCGAAGATGGACAACGGCGTTCGTCAGCATCAACCCAAGCAACAATACCGTTGCCAACGCAAATCGGAGGCTATTGAGGTTGTCAGACAGTTCACGTTTTGCGATATGCCAAATCATACTTTTAATTTTCCTTGCGGTTCGTCGAGGTCATCTGTTGAAAGAACGATTTCTTCCGTAGATCCAGCCCGCCCGTTGGTTGGGCTTGCTGCCACTGAACAAGTATATCAGATTTTTAATTTTCCTTGCGGTTCGTCGAGGTCATCTGTTGGAAGAACGATTTCTTCCGTAGATCCAGCCCGCCCGTTGGTTGGGCTTACAGCCACTGAATAGGTACATCAATACCTCTTTAACTGACTGATGATAGCTGACAGCCATCCTACACTTCACTTTTGATGAAAATCAGAAATATTATGATGAACAGAACGACATTAATCATGAGCAGTAGACATACATCCGGTATCGCTCGCTTTGCATTTGTGTGGATGTCATCTCTTTGAAAGGAGAATTGAGGCAGCCCACTCCAATCCGCCGCGCCCTTGTCCCCAGAGAACCATTGTCTCGATTCAAACACCTTATTATCGTAGAAATAGTTAATTACGCTCTGTCTATATTGTCTCGCAGCGTAAAAAAAATCTCTGACCCCGAGCAGGTCGGTTCCTGCCCACGCTTGCGTTGCGGCATCATACACCCCTACGGGGGAGAGTTTCAACCAGATTCTCTCCATATTTGCGGGTTGAATGAAAATTTCTTCGAGTGCGGGCTTTCGGATGAACCATGTTCGATCCGCTGCATCAATAGTCTGTGAGCCAAGGAAACCAAAATGTTTCTGGGCGTGAGGCATCTTCGGTTCATCTTTCTCACCAAACCCTGTAAAGTCCATGGTATATTCAAAGGTGTACAGTAGTATCCGAGAATTATCCCAAAAGTGAGCACCGCGCGAACCCCACCCTCTTAACTCATAACCCCAATCTTCTCCAGGGAAATCGTCGGTAGCCAGGTAGTGTTTTCGCTCTCTGTCGAATGTGTCCCAGATACTTTCAATTTGGTTGAAAGCGGATGCTCTGAGGGCATCTGGTGCCTCCGGACGTGGGATCACAGTAAGAATCACGTTTGGATAGACTAAGACCAAAAAACCCCAAACAAACATTGACAACATTAAGGCAGTACTTGTTCGACGCGTCGCCGCTGAAATCAGCAACCCGATGAGGTAGAATACGGAAAGATACGCAACGGATGTCAAAATAATACCACCGATGCGAAGAAAATCATTACTGTTCAGGGATATGAAGGTGGATGTCGTCAGCAAAATTATCGCGAGGAGCAAACTCATCAACAGTGGTACAATTAGGCAGAGCATTGCACTCATGTATTTAGCAACCAATATTTTACCGCGTCCAATAGGGTGCGTCAGGACTAAACGCAGTGTTCCACTTTCGTATTCTCCCGCGAATGCATTATACGCGAAAATTAGGGCTAACAGACTCAGGATCACCTCAAAGATAAAAACGATATCCATTGAAGCGAACATATCCATAAACGGATTTGAAGACCCGTGCGTGTTACCATCCCACAGCGACGGAACCACTCTATGCGATACCGATACCTCGTTTCCAAGACGCTTATCAAACCCGACATTGAAAATACTCAACGGGTTAGGGGGTCGGTCAACGCGCACTTCACCCGCGGAATAGGTAATTGTCTCCTGCAGTTGACGTTGATGCATTTTGACGGCATCGTTATGACTTGTCAAACGTCGTTCATAATCTGTAATCAACACAAAGGTATTGGCAACTACAAGCAACAACATTATGAAGGTAGCTGCAGCAAATCGAAATGTCATTAGGTTGTCGAGGAGTTCTCGACGGATCAGTGTTATCATCATTTGTATTACACCTCAACGCGCACAAAAGCGAGATATGCGCCGGATAAAAGAACAATGACAAACAGCGTTAGCAACAGCAGATCTACTGCCGCTGCATTGAAATCTCGACTGAGGCTCAGCGTATCCTCAAACTTCGGAACCGCCTCTGGAGTGACAGGCTTCTGCGACATTCCCTCACGAACCCCAATGATATGGAGACTGTTGGGATCTGCCCTATCCATGTCTGTGACAAATTCTCGGTATTCACGAGCGTAACGCTGCACATTCTCCACAAATTGTAGATGTCGTTCAAACCCTGTTCCGGCAAAAACCTCAAGCAGGTGCTGGACAATCGCAACGGGTGAGATACGAGTGATAGAACGCGCCAGTTGAATTTGGGCATGCTGTTGGTCTAAGTGTTCTTGGCTCAAACGCTCGCGCTGTGCGGCTTCGTTAGTGACATACTCGCCTCCTAACTGTATTTTTTTGGCTGGCAACTCATGTGTGTCTTGCAAGCGAGCCTCGTATTCATCCCTGAGTTCATTATGAAGTTGTTTTCGGCGTTCCCAGAATTCATCATAGGTCATCGAGGTTGACAATCCGCTCGCAATGGAAGCAAGTGTACTCGGCATAAAAACCACAAAGGAGACCCACATAAAAAGGAGTATCACAAGACTTGCCGCACTTTGCTGTACCCGCGACGATACTAACAAACCTAACGCAAGAAACAGACACAGGTACAGAAGCGCAATAACAAAAATAATGCCTAAACGACTCCACGCGTCGGTGCCAAGTTGGACATCACTTGACGTGGAAATTACCAACAGGTTTATTAACACTGCAAGCGTAAACGGGACGCTAATACTTACCAATGCCCCTAAAAATTTGCCAATCAGTACGGTGTGGCGCGGAACCGGGTTCGCCAACGTCAAACGTAATGTGCCTTGCCCTCGTTCGCCGGAAATCGAATCAAAGGTGAACAGGATCGCGATGAGACTTAAGACGTACCCGATCACAAACCCCCAATCTATTTTGATAATGTCCGGACGAATATTTTTTGAATTGAGAGTCGCAGGGATATAATCCAACTGCCAGAAGCCTGCTAAGCCATCGGTGCTCCAAGCGTAAAATCCGCCGTAGACAACATCTGACAAAAAGGGATCACCGCCATCTGCACAGAAATGGAGAGATGACGGCTTTTTGTAAAGTTCTCCGGGACCCCGTTGCGCAATGTCATACAAATTCGTTCGAGATCTTAAGCGATTCAGAGATTTTGTGGCAGCATCGTGATATTTCTGCATCCGTACAGGGTGTTCCCGGAGATGTACAACCGCATTCGTCAGCATTAAACCCAGAAGCAACACCGTTGCAAGTGCAAACCGGAGGCTATTCAGATTATCATAGATTTCACGTTTCGCAATATGCCAAATCATTATTAGTTTTTAGTTGTCAGTACGCAGACTGTGTCTGCTTTCAGCTGTCAGTTTTAGTAGTTATCAGTCGTCTATCAGTTGTCAGTTAACAGTCACAAGAGGTTTTTGATGAAACAACATGCCTCTTTTAACTGAAGACTGAAAACTATTCCTCTGACAACTATCCTATACTTCACTCTTTTGGAAAACCAGAAATATCCCCATGAACAGAACGAGGTTGATGATCAACAGTAGACAAATATCTGGAAATGCACGTGCTGCATTTATTCCAACATCGCTTCTCTGAAAAGAAAACTGAGGCAAACTATCCCAATCCACCGCGCCCTTGTCCGCAGAAAACCATTGCCGAGACCCGAACGCCTTTTTATCATAATAATAGTCGATTAAGGTCCGTCGGTACTTTCGCGCTGCGTGGAAAAAATCTCTGAGTCCGAACAGGTCTGTACCTGCCCATGCTTGCGTTGCAGCGTCGTACACCCCGACTGGTGAGAACCTTAAAAGGATTCGATCAACTATCGCTGGCTGAACGAAGAGGGTTTCAAATGTCCTCTTTCGGACAAACCACGTTCGTTCAGCAGTGTCGACGGTCTGCGGACCGAGAAAGCGGTAATAGTTCTGCGCGTGCGGCACCTGAGGTTTGGATTCTTCATTAAGCTTTTCAATGTTTGAACCAGCGAGGTAGTGATACTTGAGTATTGATGAATCTTCATAAAAGTATGCGTAGTTGAAACTCGATCCCCCCACTTTGCCGAAATGCGGATCTTCCCCCATCATACCAAAATGCGAATCTTCCCCCGGAACGGCATCATTCGCAAGGAAATGCTTTCGCTCTCTGTCGAATTCCTCCCAGATCTGTTTAATTTCTTGGAAAGCGGATACCATTCGCGCTTGAGAGGTATACGGGGGGGCAATCGCGGCAAGAATTACATTCGGATAGACCAACACCCAAAAACCCCAGACGAACATAGCAAGCATTAGCGCGGTGCCGGTTCTTCGGGTTACTGCTGAAATTAGCATACCGATGAAGTAGAATACCGAGAGATACGCAATTGAAGTAAAAACGATTCCACCGATACGGAGAAAATCACCGATGCTCAGAGAAATAGTGGAAGAGGTCGTCAGCAAAATCACGGCAAGGAGCAGACTCATCAGTAGCGGCACCAGCAGACATATCATTGCACTGATGTACTTCGCAAGCAGGATTTGACCACGACGGACAGGATGTGTCAGGACCAGGCGCAATGTGCCTCGCTCGTATTCTCCGGCAAGGGTATCGTAGGCGAAAACAAGTGCCATGAGACTCAGAACTACCTCAAAGATAAAAACAATATCAATCGAAGAAAAGAGATTGAGAAGTGGATTCGTCGTCCCGTGTATTCCCGCATCCCACAGCGTTGGCACAAAACCGTGAGATATCCAAATTTCGTTCCCCAACCGTTTATCCAACCCTACATTGAAGATACTCAACGGATTTGGCGGACGGGCAAGGTCTAATTTTCCCCCCGAATAGGTTTTCCTTTCCCGCAATTGCTGATCATGTGCTTTGAGAGCGGTGTTGTAAGCCTCCAACCGCCGTTCGTAATCCTTGATAAGCACAGCGGTATTTGCAACCACAAGCAACAGCATAATCAAGACGGCTGCAGCAAATCGAAATGTCATTAGGTTGTCGAGGAGTTCTCGACGGATAAGTGTTGTTAACATCAAGCTTCCCTCTGTAGTTTAACAATTTTATCCTTTGCGGCATAAACAGGCGGTTGCAAGTCTGACGGCGCGCAGGCAGACACCCCGGGTCAGGTGTATCATTACATTATAATCCGGTCTCCCTTTTTATATTCATTAAAATTTTATTTGAGAGGATACGCACACGAATTGAAAGTAGTGTTCTATCCATTTTGAATTTTAGGGTAGGTTCGTAGTAGTGCGATTTTGCGGCGTACTCGCCCAAATGCGACGTGCATTATCGCACGTCCCGAACGGGCAATGAATTGCCCTACTACGAACGGGGTTATCCCTAATTTGAAAGTGGATAAAGTAGCGGTGTGAAAAAAGAAGGGGAGTCAAGAAAAGGTGGGCCCACCTGGAATCGAACCAGGGACCTCGCGCTTATCAGGCGCGCGCTCTAACCGTCTGAGCTATAAGCCCACGGGGATGCTTTAAAAAAGGAGAGATGTTCGCGAAAAAATGGTTCCGCTTTCGTTTGTCAACAAGCACTATTAAGTATACACTCTAAAAGAAGATTTGTCAAATTAATTTGTTAAAATTGGGCTTTGATTGCTCCCCAAGTCGTTGCTAACTTAAGACGAGGTGAAACAGGACGAACCTTATCAATATCGGCGATGCTTTCGACAACAACCATATTATCAAAAAAACTGGCACCGCTGGTAATTCCCATCATACCAACAGGACCCGTTTTGAAAGTGTCATTATCAACTTCTACGATTGGCTTCTCATTAAGATGCCAATCCGCGGGCGGTAATTCTTTCTCCCGCTTCCTCAGATACATCTGATGTTGTCCGCCTTTCATAACCAGTCGATGGGTATACCATACGTTGTTCTCATTGGGAAACTGTCCGGTTCCAAGTAAAGCCCAAGCCCCCGCCTTGCGTGTATAAATCTGAATATTGGATCCGCCTGTGCGGCGGCTGCCGTGATAATGAGATTCAGCCCCTTTAAGCCCGCCTTCCACCCTATAAACCGTGCCTACAAAACTGTCATTTTCCCATAACCAGTCAAAATCCCAAATGTAATCCCGCCATTCTTCTCTTCCATCAGCTTTCGGGATGTAAAGCCCGATACCAGTAGTTTTGGCTGTTTTGTTTTGGGGATCGGCAGGATCTTTTTCAATAAGGATTTTTGAGTTGCCCGAGTTAAAGTTGAGGTGTTCCCATCTCAATGGTTCTTCGCCAATTTTATCCTGTTCAAAGTCATCAACAAAAAGAATTTTCGCGTCTGCGATGCCAAGCACCGTTAAATAGAAGAGCGTCAGAACAAATACCGCAGTTCTCATTTTATCTCTCCCTGAGTTGCGTCAGTGGATCAAACACTGACGAGGAAATTGGAAAACGGAGAAATTAAACTTAGGTTCTTTTATGTGAGCGCAGTCCGAAAGAAAAGTTAGATTGGGGTATAAATAATAAGGAAAGTTGGATTGGTTAATATAGCAAGAGGTTTGCTGTATCCTGTAGAAAGTGTTCCTGAAAGTTAAATAGTTTTAGTGAGTGCCTGTAAGGTAAAGAGCTGAACAGATGGACTGTGTAAGAATACACCTGTTAATGCTCCTTAGAAAGGAGGTGATCCAGCCGCAGGTTCCCCTACGGCTACCTTGTTACGACTTCGCCCCGGTCATCAGTCTCATTTTAGAAAGCTCCCTCCCCGAAGGGTTGGGTCACCTGCTTTGAATGCTACCAACTCCCATGGCGTGACGGGCGGTGTGTACAAGGGCCGGGAACGTATTCACCGCGACCTGCTGATTCGCGATTACTAGCGATTCCAACTTCATGTAGTCGAGTTGCAGACTACAATCCGAACTGGGGTCGGCTTTCTGGGATTTGCTCCACCTCACGGTTTGGCGTCCCTCTGTACCGACCATTGTAGCACGTGTGCAGCCCAGGGCATAAGGGCCATGCGGACTTGACGTCATCCCCACCTTCCTCTGGCTCATCACCAGCGGTCTCTTTAGAGTGCCCAGCATTACCTGATGGCAACTAAAGACAGGGGTTGCGCTCGTTGCGGGACTTAACCCAACATCTCACGACACGAGCTGACGACAGCCATGCAGCACCTGTCATAGTGTCCCGAAGGAAAACTATATTTCTATAGCGGTCACTGCGATGTCAAGCCCTGGATAAGGTTCTTCGCGTTGCTTCGAATTAAGCGACATGCTCCACCGCTTGTGCGGCCCCCCGTCAATTACCTTGAGTTTTAACCTTGCGGCCGTACTCCCCAGGCGGGGTACTTAATGCGTTAGCTACAGCACAGAGGGAATCAACACCCCCTACACTTAGTACCCATCGTTTACAGTAAGGACTAGCGGGGTATCTAATCCCGGTTGCTCCCCAAACTTTCGCGCATGAGCGTCAGTCTTAGACCAGAAAGCCGCCTTCGCCACGGGTGTTCTATATGATATCTAAGCATTCCACCGCTACACCATACATTCCACTTTCCTCTTCTAGACTCAAGTAAAGCAGTATCAAACGCCATGGCTCGGTTGAGCCGAACCCTTTCACGTCTGACTTACTCTACCGCCTGCGCGCGCTTTACGCCCAGTGATTCCGGACAACGCTTGCCCCCTACGTATTACCGCAGCTGCTGGCACGTAGTTAGCTGGGGCTTTCTACTATGGTAACGTCAAAAACGTTGCTTTATCGGCAACGACCAATTCATCCCATAACACAGAGGTTTACAACCCGAAGGCCTTCATCCCCCACGCGGCGTCGCATCGTCAGGGTTTCCCCCATTGCGAAATATTCTCGACTGCAGCCTCCCGTAGGAGTTTGGGCAGTGTCTCAGTCCCAATGTGGCTGACCATCCTCTCAGACCAGCTACCCATCGTTGCCTTGGTGAGCCGTTACCTCACCAACAAGCTAATAGGACGCGGGCTCATCTCCGAGCGGCAGCCGAAGCCACCTTTCATTGGATAGACCGAAGTCGCTCCAATCGTATTTGGTATTAGCAGTCCTTTCAGACTGTTATCCCCATCTCAGAGGTAAATTACCCACGCGTTACTCACCCTTTCGCCACTTTCCATCGAGCCGAAGCTCGACTTCTCGTTCGGCTTGCATGCCTAATCCACGCCGCCAGCGTTCGTCCTGAGCCGGTATCATACTCTCCACAAAAGTTTTGAAGTACATCTTCAACGAATCGAAGTGCACTCACAAGTATTGAAATACATCTTCAAAAAAATTGAAGTGTACTCACAAGCTATTAATTTAAAATAGGCACGTCACGTTCACTATTTAACTTTCAAAGAACAATTCACCTTTCTTGTCAAAAGGTAATGTTAATTATACACTGCAAAAACAGGTTTGTCAAATGAAATTGTAAAAAAAAAACATGGTTTTGCCCCAAAAGCCCGTTTTTATAACAATTTTATCACTTTTTTTCCATAAAAAAGTCTCTTTTAGGGATCTTCGGCATTTTTGCTTAATTTTTACGCGATTTCGTGCTTTTTACGCGCATCGTGTGTTCCATATACCTACCAATATGTTACGCTTTTCCCAATTGTCTCCGATGCATCAACGTATTTTATTAAATCGCGCAACGCAACAACAGTACAACCGTTGTCCCGAAGATAATCCATGTATGTCTTAAACAGTTCAGGTGAGACATCAACCCACGGGTGTTCAAGTGCAGGCACACCATGAAACGTGAGGACGGCGATTTTCCCGTCCTGTGCCTGTTCAACCGCCCATACCAAATCCTCGAATCCGTAGTTCGGACCAGGGACACCCGTTGACGGAACGACCAAAGGGTGATGGACACTCGGATCGTAAACCGGTCCACGTCCGCCTTCTGGATGATACGGAAACTCCGGTCCAATGCCACGCCGCGCGAAACGATACCCTTTTTCTGACAACGCTTCTATCGCTTCCGGTCCGCGACAATCCGCCGGATAGCCAAAGGTCTCAGGAACAGGGATACCGTATTCTTCACACCGTTCATCAATGTGTATCAAGTCTGCCAGCAATTCCTCTTTCGATTGTGTGTTGGCATGCTTATGATGACGGGTGTGGTTGCCTATCTCAAAACCCTCCTCGTGCAATTGACGGATCTCTTCCCATGTGACATAGTGTGCCTTGTTATTGAGGAAATTTAGACCTTCAGTGATGAAAAATGTCGCCCCAAAACCGTAATGCTTCAATAGAGGTCCAACATAAGTATAATCTGATTTGTTACCGTCATCAAAGGTGAGGACAACCAATCCATCGGGAATGGGTTGTAGGGCTTCAACTTCAGTCTTAGATAATTCCTGGTTCTCTTTTTCCATTTTTGCACCTAACAATTTTAGCGAAGAACCCCGACATGCTCGGGGTCTGGTTCTATTGCGAATTGGCATTGATACGCGAGGAGTAGTATTTGTCTATATCATGTATCTATCCGTTAGCGGGTTTTCTCCTACGGCGATGGTAAGCTGGCTGGACAGTCATATCGATCGAGTTCCAGTAATACTGGAGTGGATCGTCCGTTTCCCACTCTGAATAGAGTTCTTCCCATTTCACACACCCCAGATGAACGCTGAGAGCGTCTTCATCAACAGGTTCACTGACTGACTGGTAGCGGGCACTCGTTGCGAGCCGTATGCGATTCTTGGTCATATTGTCACGACCCCGGTGAATCGTTAAGCTGTGAAACATGACGACATCTCCGCACTTGAAGGGATTCCAAGCCCATTCCGTACTTTCTTCAATCAACTCCCATGAACGGACATCGTTGTCCTTTAAGAACCCGCGGCGGTTCGATCCACGTGCAATCGCCAATCCGCCCAACTCGGCATCACAGTCTCCCAGCGGTGTCCACACGCTCCACGTATTCTGTGCACCGCGAACCGGATGGAAGTCCTGATGCGGAGGGGTGGTATACTGATGTTCTCCTGGAAAGATGACGTGACAAATGTGACGGGGGTGGACGAAAACGGACTCACCGAACAGGACTTCCAGAACACGTACGATACGCTCGTGGTGAGGAAGCGCGTGGAAAAGTCGGAGCTTCTGGATGTCAATGTAGAAGCGTCTGAAAGTCTCGGAGCCGTCCTGTTCGCAGATGAAGACGCCTCTTCTACGGATACCGGCATCGGGATGGGTGTTTGGTTCAAGGAGTTCGTGCTGCTCTGCCACACGGAGCACCTGCCGACGTAACTCAAGCACCGGCTCTACGGGAAGCAGCCCGGGAAAGTAGAAATATCCGTTCTGGCGACCATGCTCAAGAAGTCGAGAACGGTCGCTGATCAAGTCTGTGCAGTCTATAAACGGCGATTCGGTGCGCATTAGAATTGTTCCCTCTCAATTTTATTGGACCGCCTTGAGTTTTCCCCATGTGACCGGCAGGGCATCATCGGGGTTTACTGCAAAACTGTGCCCCACGGTTGTAACTAACACATTGTCATACAGGGAATGTTCACCGCCGCCTGCTCTGAAACCTATGCCACCCTTGTTATGGGTATTATCTTTCCACGTGCAAGATAACTCCAGTTCCTTACCCTGTTCACCCAAGTAGAGGTCGTAACGCTCACCTTCGGCAACGATCTTTATCGTATACCATTCGCCAAGTTCAGGGTGCAGACCCGATTCATTGTCCAACTTATCCTCATCATTAACGATATAGTTACCGCCGACTCTTGTAAACCACCAAAATTGATTACGATTATCTGCGACAACTTGAACCAACGTGCAATTGTTCGGGTCTTCAGCACGCACGACCCAATTCGCTGCCCATAGCGGGTTTATCATATGAAAGTCAACATAGAACTCAAAGTCAGTGAAGTCATCTCCGAGAGTAATCCCAACTTCTCCGCCGTTAACTTCCAGTGTCCCGCCATCCAAGCCCCAGGCTCCCGTAGGTACCCATTTACCCTTGTCAATTTCTTTTTTCTCAAAGTCATCCTCGAACAGCACTTCACCAACACAAAGCGGGGCGTATACTGAGATGAGTATGAATAAAAAGAACGTAAAGATGCTGAATCTCATTTCTCCTGATTTCATAATAATTTCTCCTTTCTGGTTTGAATGACCCTAAAACGGAACCACAACTACAGCACATCTAAATCAATCGCCTAAAGCATTACCGTCAATAACACGAATCTCTATGCCTACTGGCGCATTACCTCCGGCCATCCCTATTTGATTGAGTTGTGTAAGTACATTCATTAACTGCCGACGATTCCCTTGGTCTTCCTCAGGCAAAACCCGTATCCATGCCTCAAAAAGTTCAGTTAAATCGCTAAGTTCGACTGGACCACCGGACATCTGTTTGAGTTTGTCAACTATCTCCTCAACTTCGGGGGATTGACCGAACGCCTCGACAAGATGTGTCTCCGCCACTTCAAAGTCCTCCGCCTCAACTTCTTCATCAAAGAGAGAGGTAACTTCTTCAGGTAACCCGAACGCCGAAAGTAGCGAGGTCGGGTCAAATTCCGGTATCGTCTCGGACGTTATCTCAGATGTGTCTGGCTGTGGTACCGACGCTTCCTCATCCATTGGCTCGGGTTCTTCCACAGGCTCCGATTCCGGCACAACACCATTATCACTTACAAATTCTACGGGTTCAATAAACGTAGTTTGCTCAACAGACTGTGTCTCATCGTTTTGGGTTTCTGCAGCGGATTCAGATGCAGTAGTAGACCGGGGCGGTTCCCCGATCTCTGCCATAAACCGTTTGTTATCCCATTGTACATAGTAATAGATTCCAGCGCAGAGGAGGACGACACCTACGCACGCGCCTCCAAGAACCTTAAGCTTGATAGGTCTAAACATAACATCTCCTTTCAAAGGGGTTGATCTCCGGCAGATGTTCTTTTGGAAAGACTACAGTTTTTAGATAATTTTCGATTTTATTGTCAGGCTCGGTGCGGTTAGGAAACCGGACCTACCGTTTGTGGGAGTGGGATTAGGAAACTGTACCTACTTTTTGTGGCAGTTAGGAAACCGCCTCTGCCATTTTTGGGATACGCGGCGACATATTGTAGTTGTATACAACGTGAGTTCGATATAAGACAGGCAAAAATTCGGAGCATCTTGGCAATTCCAATATGTCCACCGGACACCGAGTTGAACGCATGTCATCCAACACAACAACCAAAACCGAGACTTTGCTCCAGAGGAGCAACATGTCTATAGCAGCCATCCGACGCAACGTTCCCGCTCCGTAGGTGCGATATATGGTTTTACGACACATAGCACTCCTCTGGAGTGCAAGAGTTTAGATGTCGTATTTTCTATAGACATAGCACTCCTCTGGAGTGCGGAGGCTCCGATTATCAAATATTTGGTAGGTGTAATGCCCTGTGTCGGTTTCCCTGAGTCCTTAAATCGAGTTCACGTTGTATATTATAGTAAAGCCTATAATTACTTGGACGCTCTAAAGAGGCGAGGATACAATCCTCGCCAGCGGCGGTGGGGCGTTGTTCACTGACTAACTGTTCACATATTTTCGGGCTTTACTATAAGAAAACACACTGGTCCCGTCAAAATGTTTCAAAGTGCTGTAGAGTTTTAGTGTGATGGTTCTGCAACACCACCACCGATGGCAGGGAGGAAATGAATTTCTGCGTCTGTGTCAACGCGTTCGAGGATGGATCCCCGGGTGAGGAGACCATTGATGTATACGGCGATGCCGGGCTTAAGACGGTCTTTTTCACATAACCGTTCTTTCATACCCGGGTAGCGACTTTCTAAATTATCAATCACTTCACGGACAGTCGCGCCAGGGAGAGTAATGCTCCCTTCGCCGCCTGTGAAATTACGCATGAGGGGTGGAATAACTACGGTTGGCATTTTTTTACATCTGCAGTCTCAATAACCGCCGATACAGCCGATACAATAGGGCGAAGCATGAAGCCTCGCCCTATGGAATTCGCAATGAATTAGATTTTTCCCATGGCTTTCAACAGCCTGTCGGGCGACATCGGGAGCTCTGTCATCCGAACACCGATTGCATCGTAGATAGCATTGGCGATGGCAGCAAGCGGCGGCACAATCGGCACTTCACCGACCCCACGCACACCATACGGATGCCCCGGATTCGGGACTTCAACGATGACAGCATCAATCATAGGTAAATCTAAGCAGGTTGGCATCCGGTAATCGAGGAAACTGGCGTTCGTCATCGCGCCTTCATCATTGTAGATGTATTCCTCATTCAACGCCCAACCGATACCTTGAACAACACCACCCTGTATTTGTCCCTCAACGTAGCTCGGATGGATGGCTTTTCCTGCATCCTGGACTGCGGTATAGCGGAGGATATCGACCTTGCCGGTCTCCTCGTCCACTGCCACATCTACCACGTGAGTTGCGTAGGCACCACCGGCACCACCGGGATTCACTGTCCCGCTGCCGACAACAGGACCACCAGTTTCGCCAAACCGAGCACATAGGTCGCGGAAACTAATCTGCTCTTCTTTGCCGTTGATACTTGAGAATTCACCATCTGCAAACTGCACGTTGTCTTCGTCAACTTCCCAGAGTTTCGCGGCACGTTCAATCATCTGCCGCTTGACATCTTGTGCGGCTTCATAGGCGGCATAGCCAGTTGCGTAAGTTGTGCGGCTACCGCCCGTCACAGCAGTGTAACCGACAGAATTGGTATCAACAACGCTTGGATTGACCGATTCGGCAGGAATGCCGAGGACTTCTGCCGCCTGCATAGCGATTGAAGCGCGCGAGCCACCGATGTCTGTGGAACCTTCAACGAGGTTAATTGTGCCATCGGAGTTGACATTAATCGTCACGCTGGACTCCAAGCCAATATTGAACCAGTACCCGGAAGCGATCCCGCGACCGTGATGTTTCTTCCCATTCGGTGCTGTATAGTGCGGATGGGATTTCACCGCTTCGAGCGTTTCAATACAGCCGATGCGGGGATGAATGGGTCCATCTGCGCGTCGGTCGCCCTCTTTCGCGCCGTTGAGCAACCGGATTTCAAGTGGATCGATGTCCAGTTTTTCCGCGATCTCGTCCAGAATTGTCTCTGAACCGAAAGCGGCGTTTGGTGCCCCGGGGGCGCGGTAGGGCGCGGTTTTCGGTTTATTGACAACGACATCGTAGCCATCAATAACGACGTTTTCAATGTTGTAGGGTGAAAAGATGCACATCGCACCAGGCCCAACAGGAGAACCGGGGTATGCGCCTGCCTCAAAAGCGAGGTATGCCTCAGCGGCAGTTATCTTTCCGTCTTTGGTAGCCCCCATCTTGACACGGACGTAGGAGGCAGGTGTCGGTCCTGTACCTTCAAACACCTCAGTGCGGTTCATGAGGACCTTGACCGGCTTACCCGTTTTCTTGGCAAGTAACGCGGCGACAGGTTTAATGTAAACGCTAATCTTGCCGCCAAAACCACCACCAATTTCCATCGGAACAACTTTAATTTTGGAAACGGGGTATTGGAGAATTTCGGCGACCTGTTCACGAACAGTAAACGCGCCCTGCGTGCTACACCAAATGGTCAACTGGCCATCTTGACTGTAATGTGCCGTGGCGTTGTGGGGTTCAATATAACCTTGATGGACGGTGCCTGTAACGAAGTCACGTTCAACAACAACATCCGCTTCGGCAAACCCTTTCTCGGGATCACCGAGTTTGTGTTGGATATGGCTTGCCACATTGCTCGGTTCGTCAGCGGTTTCACCCATTGAGGTAGTTTTTAGGCTTTCGTGTAGGAGCGGTGCATCCGACTCCATTGCTTGGCGTACCTCTAAGACAGGTGGTAGCACTTCGTATTCGACATCAATGAGTGCGCAAGCTTCCTCCGCGATGTGTGGACTTGTTGCGGCAACAGCGGCAACAGCATGCCCTTTGTACAAAGCCTTATCGCTTGCGAAGATGTTATCGCAAAGATACTTGAGATTGACCGCACCTTCGCCGAGATCCGCGATTTTGTCCTCAGCCTCAGGCAAGTCTTGGGCAGTGACAACGCCTTTAACGCCGGGGTAGGCTTCGGCCCGACTGGTGTCAATCGATACAATTCGCGCATGAGCGTGTGGACTTCGTAGGACTCTACCGTGCAGGAGTCCTGTCATTTGAAAATCTGCCCCGTAAAGTGCGCGACCGGTGACTTTGTCGACCCCGTCATGGCGGATGGGGCGGGTGCCAATGACTTTATATTCTTTTTTTTCAGTCATTACGTACATACCTCCAATTCATGAGACTGTGTTTGTATGAAGTTAAGCAGAAGTTTCCTTAGCGGCATCTATCACCGCTTTGACAATTTTATCATAGCCGGTACAGCGACACAGGTTACCCGCTAACCAGTACCGAATTTCATGTTCGGTTGGATTCGGGTTGCTATCCAATAGTGCCTTGGTGCTCATAATAAAGCCGGGTGTGCAAATACCACATTGGAGTGCGGCGTTTTCCAAGAACGCGTCTTGGATAGGGTGCAGCTTGTCGGGTTCCGCGAGACCTTCTATGGTTTCGACAGATTTGCCTTCAGTCTCTACACCAAGGACGAGACAGGAATTGACGAGTCTGCCGTCGAGGATGACACTGCAAGCTCCGCAATTTCCGTTGTTGCATCCCTCTTTAGCACCTGTAAGGTGGAGTTCATCTCTGAGAACTTCGAGCAGGCTTTGCCGGGATTCGCAGAGAAATTCTACTGTTTCGCTATTAATAGTGGTTTGAACGTGCGATTTTCTCGCCATAGTATGGTTCCTTTCGTGTTTTAATTTTACCTTGCGGATAAGTGTCAGTGGTTTGCATCCTGACGCTTTTCGTGTTAGAGTCGCCCTCCACTTCGTTACGGGCTTGGTTTTTGATTAAAACGCAGACGAACAGTCTACGCTACAAAGGTTCAAAACCTGTGGTTTCCTGCAACAACGGTGCAGGCGGATCTAAGGAACGCGCGTCAAAGTCCTAACGACCTTCATTCCCCCACAAAGTACAATCAAAATGTAAAAAATCAACAAAATCTACGCTGCGTCTCGAACTCTCTGGATTGCGCCGTTGAGTGCGCGCCGAGTCAGCACACCGACGAGGTGTGTTCGCTGTTCGGCAGTCCCACGCATGTCGCTAATCGGGCGTGCGATGGCTTGTGCGGCTTGTGCGGCATCATCAATCGCGGCATCAGAAACCTCGCGACCGGCGAGTCGCGCGCTTGCTTCTTCAGCAAAGAGCGGTGTGGGTGCGACAGCAGCGAGTGCAATACGGGCAGAGACAATTGTTTGTTTCGCAGCATCAAGTGTCACAGATGCTCCGGCACCAACGACAGCGATATCCATCTCATTGCGCGGGATAAACCGGAGATAGAAGGAACTGGAATTGCTCACAGGTGCTGGTATCTTCAGAGAGACGAGCATCTCGCCTTTTGCCAGAGCGGTTTGCCCCGGAGCGGTACAGAACTCTTCAACAGATAGTTCACGGTCGCCGTTTGGACCGGCAATAACACAGGTGGCATTCAAAATAATCAGTGGTGGTATGCAATCCGCAGCGGGTGAGGCGTTACACAGATTACCGCCAACGCCAGCGCGTCCTTGGATCGCGGTGCCACCAATAATTTTGGTTGCATCGATCAAACCGGGATACGCATCACAGATCGCATCAACGGCGTAAATCTTATAACATTCGACTGCAGCACCGAGCGTTAAACCGGCGTTATCATCGTAATTTAAGACGTTAACCTCAGGAATGGATTTGACATCAATCATTAAATCAACATCGCGACGTGCTTCTCGGACCTGAACAATGAGGTCGGTTCCACCCGCCAAGATACGAGCTTTTTCTCCCTTTTCATCAAGCAGGGCAACGGCTTCCGGTACCGTTTTCGCGGTAACATACGAAAAATCTTGCATGAACGGAATCTCCTTCTGCGCAAGCCTCTATAGGCTTGCGGGACAATACTATAACTGGAATTTTATACTCCATAAAGAGTTCGGGGGCTGAGGCGCGGAGAGCCCGCCACAGAAATCTGTATTTATGAGACAGGTCTTAGAGATATTTATTTTAAACCGTACTATAGCAAAAATTCGGTTTTAAGGCAAGTTTTTTAATCCATTCAATTGGAGTATTTATGGTAAAACCTACAATTACTTAGACACTCTAAAGAGGCGAGGTTACAAACCTCGCCAGCGGCGGCGGACGCGTTTGGGGTCTACAACTTACTGAAGTGTCTACTTATTTATAGAATTCACCATAGTTTTAAAATTTATCGGATTATCCGAAGTTTGAACGCTCCTTTTCGATACTTGGTGCGGTTACAAACCGCACCTACCGGGTCTGGTTATCCAAAACCGCACGAAAATCTGATGAATTAAAAAAGCCGGCACGATTCAGAACCGCACCGGCACAACAACAAACACGATATCTTTTATGTGTACAATGGCGAGGTTAGGAATGCAGATCGCATGAATCAACGCCGAGTGCGCGTGTGGCACTCGTCGGGGCGAGTACGCCGCAAAACCTCGCCAGCGAAGAGGCGGAGGGACTAAACCTGCTCAACGCTCAAGGTTGCGGGTTCGCCGTTGAGTTTTTGTGCAACGGTGAAAGCCTTTTCACCCGGAGTGTCTACGACCACCGTTGTGAGTGTCTCGCGAAGGATATAGTCCTGATGCACCTGAAACGCCTCATCTACAAGCGAAGAAGTGGTATCGAGACTGAGTTTAATTCGATCGGAGACGTTAAAATCCGCTTCCTTCCGCATATTCTGGATTTTATTGACGAACTCGCGTGCCAAGCCCTCCAGCGTCAACGCGTGCGTCAATTTCGTTGACAATGCGATGAATTTATTCGCGTCTACCTCTACAAAGAAACCCTCCCGATTCTGGGTCTGCACATCAACTTCGGACGACTCAAGGGTGTATGTTTCTCCCGACGCTTCAACTTGCAAACTTCCGGCGGCTTCCAACTCCGCCTTCAACGCGACTGAGTCTGCAGAGGCGAGTGCTTTGGCGATGGCTTGCACACCTTTACCGTATTTGGGTCCCAATACCTTGAAGTTGGGTTTGAGTGTCACCTGTGCAAAAGCGTTCAAGTCCTCTGTGAAGCCGATCGCTTTGACATTGAGTTCATCGTAGATAAGATTCGCCAAACGATTCACGGTCGCTTTCTCTGCATCGGAGAGCGCGCCGAGGGTGATTTCTGCCAATGGTTGGCGTGTCTTAATGCCGGAACGGTTGCGCGCGGCGTGCCCCATGCTAATGACTTCGCGTGTGAAATCCATATCCGCTTCTAATTGCGCGTCTTTGAGTGCGGCATCTGCAACTGGATATTCAGCGAGGTGAACACTTAGGGGTGCCTCAGTATTCAGTGAACACACCAAGTTACGATAGAGTCCATCCGCCAAAAATGGAACGAAGGGTGCAGCGAGTTTCGCAACAGTTACGAGTACCTCATAAAGCGTGGCGTAGGCGGCATGCTTGTCAGGTCCGGCTTCCGCGCCCCAGAAGCGATCGCGGGAGCGGCGGACATACCAGTTGCTGAGATCGTCCACAAACGCCTCAATCGCGCGCGGGGCATTCGTGAGATGATAATTTTCCATCTCGTCGCGCACCTTGTCGATAAGAGTGTGGAGGCGAGACAAGATCCACCTATCTACCGTGGCGCGTTCCGAAACAGGGGGTACATCTTGCAGGACATCGATCTGCTCAAGATTGGCGTACATGACGAAGAAACTATAGACGTTCTGAAGAGTTCCCATGAACTTCTTCAACGCTTCATCAATGCCTTCTGGTTTGAAAGTGCGTGGTGTCCACGGTGTGGTTGCGGTGAACATATACCAGCGCATCGCATCTGCGCCTTGTCCGTTCAGGATTGTCCACGGATCCACCGTGTTGCCTCGACTCTTACTCATCTTTTGGCCGTCGGGTCCCATAATGAGTTCAAGACAGAGGCAGTTTTTGTAGGCGGGTTTGTCATAGAGGAGTGTGCCGGTTGCTAAGAGACTATAGAACCATCCACGGGTCTGATCAATGGCTTCGCAGATGAAATCGGCGGGATACGCCTGCTCCAGCATCTCCTTGTTCTCAAAGGGGTAGTGCCACTGCGCCGTGTGCGCACAACCGGAATCAAACCAGCAATCAATGACATCTTGCACGCGATGCATCGTGCCATCGCATTTTTCGCACGCGAGGGCAACGTCGTCTACATAAGGGCGGTGGAGTTCAATATCATCTGGCACATCGGTACCGAGTTCCTGCAATTCGGCGATACTACCGATACAGTGCTGATGCCCGCAGTCGTCACATACCCAGATCGGCAAGGGGGTGCCCCAATAACGTTCACGACTCAATCCCCAGTCGATATTGTTTTCCAACCAATTGCCGAAACGTCCGTCTTTGATATGCTCGGGATACCAGTTGATTTGCTGATTGTGCTGATGCATCCGATCTCGGATGGCGGTCGTCCGGATAAACCACGATTCGCGGGCATAATAGAGCAACGGGGTATCACACCGCCAACAGAACGGGTATTGGTGCGTATACTCGGTTGCCTTAAATAACAGCCCACGTCCGTCCAAGTTTTCGATGATTTTCGGATCGGCGTCTTTGACGTATTCACCCGCCCATGCGTCTTTAACTTCTGGGACAAATCTACCGTCGGGACCCACCAATTGCACGAGCGGCAGACCGTATTTCTGCCCGATCTCGTAGTCATCCTGTCCGAAAGCGGGAGCAATATGAACTAAGCCACTCCCCTCTGTCGTCGTTACAAAATCACCTGTGACGATGTAGTGGGATATTTCGGGATGCTGTCCGCCATCAAACAAGGGTTCGTATTCCCACTCTTGGAGGTCGCGACCTTTATAGTTTTCGATGATTTGCGGGGGTTCATCTCCGAATAAACTGGGTATACACTCTTTTGCGAGAATGAGGTGCTGTCCATTCCCTTCTTCAACGGAAACGTAATCGTAATCTTCACCGACAGCGACAGCGACATTAGAAGGTAACGTCCACGGGGTCGTCGTCCAGACGAGTAGGTAGGTATTCGCTCGGTTTTTCAGCGGGAAGCGAACAAAGATAGATGGATCGGCGACCTCTTGGTAACCGAGCGCGACTTCGTGGCTCGCTAAGGTTGTGCCGCACCGATAGCAATACGGTTGCACCTTATGTCCCTGATACAGGAGTTCTTTCTCCCACGCTTGTCGGAGGACCCACCAGACGCTTTCAATGTAATCGTTCGACAACGTGATATAGGCTTCATCGAGATTGACCCAGAATCCGATGCGTTCTGTCATCTGTCGCCAATCCTGCTCGTATTGGAAGACGTTCTCCTTACATTTTTCGATGAAGTTCTGAACGCCGTAAGCCTCCAGTTCCGCTTTGTTTTTAATATTGAGTTGCTTTTCGACCTGATATTCAACGGGAAGTCCGTGCGTGTCCCAGCCTGCTTTGCGGTGGACGTAATGTCCTGTCATCGTCTTGTAACGGCAGACGGCATCTTTCATGATGCGTGCGAGGACGTGATGTACACCGGGCGGTGCATTCGCAAACGGGGGGCCTTCGAGAAAAACAAACGGGGGCGCGTCTTTGTACATCTCCATACTCTTCTGAAAGATGTCGTTTTCACGCCAGAACTCTAAGATCTGTTTTTCCCTTTCAGCAAACGTGAATTGGGATGATACCTCTTCAAACATTTTTTCTACATGATCACCAAGCGTTCGATTAGAGCAGTTTGTCATGTGGTGTCTCCTCGGTGTAAGCCGTTTTCCCTTGTCAGAACCAGGATTTTCAGGATTTAAGGATTTTCAGGATAAGGGCACTCCTCGATTGAAAATTGTCCTTTGTAGCATTACCAAAATATTTTCTTAAACTTCATTTGGAAGCGCGGCAGTCTGGAAGTGAGCCCCTTCCAGACTTTCTTACGTATTTACAAAAAAAAACACCCTCACTGAAATCGTCTGTTCCAGCGATGGGCGTTGTAATAGAAACTTCTTATCTGCTCGTGATTAGCCCACCACAGCACGACGAATAGCAATAATAATGGATATGGCGCGCGAACCCGTAACAGCCCGAAGGTTGTCTTGATATAGGGTGTTGTAGCGCACAAGCTCCTTATATTGCAATGTCGGTGTCGTAAGCATTTTCCTGTCCATGTCTTGTTTGAACGATGTGTGATGTCTCTGTGAATGTTGTGAAAATATCGCCAGACTTAGCGAAAACTCGTTCTCGGAACGTGCGATTATCAATTATACTACCATATTCTATGCGGGATTGTCAAATCTTTTTTCCATTTATAGTAGATTTTACAGTTAACGATACACCTTCGATCACCGTGCTTACAAGCGCACCTATTTGGATTGGGGAATCGCCGAGAGGCCGCTCCTACAGAAAAAAGACTTCAACCGGAAGATCGAAACTACAAAAGAATTGAATGAACCACTCTGCACGAGCAACAAAGCATTTTACACTTCCTTATAGTAAAGTCCACAATTACTTGGACATCATGGATGGGCGAGGTTACAAACCTCGCCAGCGGCGGTGGCGGTTGGTTCGCTGAACAACTGTCTACATATTTTCGGGCTTTACTATAAATTCCGTGCATAATAATTGTAACAAATCAAATTTTTCAGCGGATGCCGAAATTCCCTAATGAGGTCAGAGGTATGTTACTCATGAAACATAACAAAAAATGTTTACTTAGTCTCTTCGCTTTAGTGCTTTTTCTTTCATGCGCGCGGACACCGCAGCAGAACCTTTCGGAAAAACTTCCAACACTGACACCGGACCTCGCAGCCGAGAAAGGAAAAGCGTCTGTAGTCCGTATTACAGGCGGTAGCTTATCTATAGACAGAAATTGGTGGAACATAGGGGCAGGGAGCGGTTTCTTTGTGGAGCCCGATAAGATTGTGACGAACATGCACGTTGTTGCACGCCCCGGTGTTATCTTCGCAAAACTCAGCGACAATGAGACAATCTGGACTGTTGAAGGGGTCACTGCATTTGATATAGAAAACGACCTCGTCATTTTAAAAATTGCAGGTGAAGGTGTGCCGCTCTCTCTCGGTAATAGTGGTGCCGTTACAAAAGGTGAGACTGTTTACGCTATAGGCTATCCCGGTGGCGGAGAATACAAACTAACGGAGGGGACTATATGGAACAGCCAGCATAAAGATAAATGGGTACAGACAACAGCAGACACTGCCAGAGGGAACAGCGGCGGTCCTATCCTAAACGATAGAGGCGAAGTCATCGGCATCAGTTCTCGTATAGATGACTCCTACAGTTACGCTGTCCCTTCAGACGCGCTTAAAACACTGCTCTCTCAATCTGCCCAAATTGAACCGTTGGCGAAATGGTATAAGCAAAAACGTATACGTGCCTACATCCACTACGCGCGAGGCGTAAATAAATATGCTGACAGTGACGATAGAGCAGCAATACTTGACCTCAATAAATCCGTTGAGTTGGATTCGGAGTTTGCTTATGCCTACAGGATGCTCGGGTACGTGATGTCTCACTATGCTGAAACTATAGGCAAGCACGAGAGGAATATCGCAAAAGCTCGGAAACAGCATCAAGCAGCGATAAAGAACCATACCAACGCCATCAAGTTAGATTCTGAAAATGATGAAAACTACAACGGGCGTGGGTATGCGCGGTACCTTTACGGTGAATATGAAACCAAGCAAGGCAATACAACAGAAGCCCGAAAACAGTATCAAGCGGCGATAAAAGACTATACCAACGCCATCAAGTTAGATTCAGACGATAGCACGAATTACAACGGGCGCGGACGAGTGAAGCACCTTTTTGGACAATTGAACATGAAACAAGGAGAATTTAGCAAAGCCCGAAAACAGTATCAAGCGGCGATAAAGGACTATACCAACGCCATCAAGTTAGACCCGAACGATAGCTCAAATCACAACGGTCGCGGATGGGCGAAGTATCTCCTCGGGCGACTAAAAACGGAACAAGGAAAAGCCTCTGAAGCGCAGAAGCACTATTACGCAGCGATCACTGACAGTGATAAAGCCCTTCAGCTAAGACCAGATAACGCTTCAGCGTATCACACTCGCGGTGTTGCAAAGGAGGCATTTGGTGAGTATAACAGCGCAATAGAAGATTTTAATACAGCCATAGAACACAAATCTGATTTCACCGAAGCCTATGACAGCCGTGGGAAAGCAAAAGAGGCACTTGGACAACAAGAGACGGCAAAAAAAGATTATACGAAGATGATGCAATCTTTAGGTAATGGCACTGTATCAGCACAGGAATTGGAAAAAGCAGCGACCGAAATGGCTCAGATTCCTACCGGCGAGTTTCAGATGGGCAGCAAAGAAAACAGATACGCAACGCCTATACATACCGTCTATCTCGACGAGTTCTACATTGATCCTTATGAGGTGACGAACGCGCAATTTAAAGCGTTCATTGATGCCAACCCAGAGTGGAGCAAAGAAAATATTCCCAGCAAATACCATAACGGTAACTATCTCAAACTCTGGGATGGGAACGACTATCCCGATGGAAAAGCCAACCATCCGGTTGTCTATGTGAGTTGGTATGCAGCGATGGCTTATGCAAAGTGGAAAAGCAAGCGGCTTCCGACGGAGGCGGAATGGGAGAAAGCGGCACGCGGTGGCGTAGCAGGTAAACGCTATGTATGGGGAAATTCTCGGGACCCAGGTAAGGCGAACTACGGGTATTACGGACGACATACCTCGCCTGTCGGCAGTTATTTACCGAATGGGTACGGCTTGTATGACATGGGTGGGAATGTATGGGAACACTGCTTGGACCGGTTTGACAAGAACTTTTATAGAAATTCTCCAAAGAAAAACCCGATCGCTGGCGTTCCCGATATTGAAGTGTTGATGGAGAACTTCACGAGTGTTCAGACGGAGCACGTGTCACGTGGCGGTTCATGGGCTACGCCGGGTCCGGCACATGCGGCAAGTCGCGGTAGTGACACGCCTACAAATACAAACGGTTGGCTCGGATTTCGTTGTGCAAGGAGTGCTCCGCCCCGTCAGGATGCCAAAGTGGTTCCTTCATCTGACGCTTCCGAGTGAAACGGGTTTATGGTGATAAAAATATATAGAAATCTACGAGTAGGTGCGCTTTGCAAGCACGCCGATCAACGTAACTATCCTTGTTTGGAAACCGTCTATTCCTCATCGCCATCCAAATCTATAAGGTGAAATGGTGTGCCTGCTGCTCTCGCCTTTCGGTATTTTTCCAGTGTTTTTAACTTTACGTCCGCTGGCCACAGCACATGTTTTGCTTCGAGAAAAGCGATGTATTCATCTTCATCGCCGGGAAATATAAAGCCTCCAAACCATAACTTCGTCTCCCCCTTAACAACAATATCAACCTCTGGGATATCGCCATGTTGTTCGATTAACTTTTCTCTGTAGAGTTTAGAAAATAACTCTGGATCATCTGTCTCACGCCTCAATTTTATCTTCAGCGACCTTTCAAGTTTGTCACGATTGCGCTTGTTGGGCCAGAGAAGATATTGTGCCTTGTCAAAGTCAATCGTTTGACACCACCCACACCTAAAGGATTGGGATTGTTAGAGTAGTCCCTTCATCAAGTGTAAATACGACATAACCTTCCAATACTTTTGCTTTTTTTCGCTCACGCGCTGCAACGATATGAACGGCTGGAATGTTGCCGAATTCTTTGAGGAGCTGCGCATGGTAATATTTGGCGCGTAACTCGGAATCTTCTGTCTGACTCCAGTTTGTGGGAACATCTAACGCCATCAGTTCTTGGACCTCTGCATCGCTAATGTCATAAGTGAGTTCACTGGTGTCGTAAAGTTCGCTTGTTATCACTATTGAATCCGTGTCTTCCGTGTCGCCACAACCAACAAAGATAGATAGTACTACACACCAAGCGAAACCTAAAATCGCGCTGAGGATTTTGCTGTGTTTCATTGCATGTCCTCTTCATAGTTTGTCAGGAGGGAAATTTGTGGTTTGAATCAGCGACATATATGAATTAGTATGACATGCCCTGAAATTCGGTCAATGTAATTTCTGTTGTAAACGGCTTTGCCTTATTTATTTTTAACTTACGCAGATAATGGATATACTTTATAACTTGTTCCACTGTATCGGGCGTAGGGCACCCGCTTTTCACTTCAACAAGAACAAAGCTTCCGTTGGTGTCTATGCCCAACAGATCTGGTGATATATATCTACTGTCGTTTATCGGGATACTCGGATGAGAGATAAAGCAAATCTGTTCGTCAAATAGAACGCAAGGATTCTTTATTATCCATGAGATTAACTCATCCTTGGTTTGAAAGCGAGGGATCATCTCATTTCTCCGTTGTGACCAGTCGTATCAGAGCATCGGGTCAAAAATAAAAGGCTCGGTGAATTCGTCTGGGTCTATCCCCTGCCGTTTCAGTTCCTTGATGCGTTGCTTTATCTCTTGTATCCATGTTTTGGTCTGTTTAATGACCTCTTGCCCGTAGTGGTTGTCAAGCGCGATTTCGAGAAAGATTTCGCTAAGCGCGAGTTCCTGGGGCAGTGTCGCGACCCCGGCGGTATGCATCTCGAAAAAGAGTTTTGCGTACGCCTCGGTTTTCGGGTGGTTGTCGTGCAGGATGTTGAAGGATTCTTTGAGTGCCTCAAACGCGGCTTCGGGATCCGTCTCCCGGAGTTGGAGATACCGATTCATAGGTTCTCTCGATGCGACTTCGCGCGCTTTGAAGGTTTCTGAGGTCTGCCCATATCCAGCGACTTCATTGGGTGGCACTTCGGCAACCCGCACGGATTCGGGTGTCTCATCTGTCTCACCGCACCCCAGCAGTCCGATGATAAAGACGACGCTAAGAGCAATGTATACATGGATGTTGCTTTTCATCTCTTTTCTCCTTTTTTCGACAGCGAAATACGGGTGTTTCTTCTGTCGGGAAAGGCACATCCGTAATCCAAGGTTTCGGTGTCAAAACCCAATGTTTAGCTTTGGGAGTATGTCAGTCGTCCTTTAATTGTATGCTAAATTGGATATGGACACCTTGCTCCTCATTTTCTGGGAATTCTTTCCATTGAAGCAGCTCCCTTTCCAACTCTGCAATACGATCTCGATCGGGTTCGGGTTTATCTTGCTCAACTTGTAGTCGGATTTCAGTCCACCGAATAGCATCATTGAGTGTCATCTTTCCAGCGAGATCGCTCTGCATCATAATATCCGTCCATTCTTCTGCGAGCGGATGGTTCTTGAAAATGATATTTGCATGCTTTAGGAGTTCTTTACGGGCGGCATCGGGAAACCGATCTTTCAACTGAATGTATCTTTTGAGTGCGGCGGTTGCGTCTGCCCTGCGTTGGATCTCTCCTGCATTCGCATTCCGCTGCGCGGTTGTGACAATGTCGCCATCTTCGGGGGCTAAGGGGGATATTACCGTCTCAGGTTCATCTCCTCCGCACCCGGAGAGTATCACTAAAATTGTGAGGAAAATGCCTATACGTGCCAATTTCACAATGCGTCTCCTATAGGGCGTGAGGCACCCCGGAGGGCACCTCACATTCAGAATTACTGAAAATTTTCAGTCTATCCGTGGGATTAGCACGGGTTGCCGTGGTTCCAGATCTTCCAGTGTTTGAAATTGTTACACACTCAGGACTTACGCAAATTGCGTAAAGAAGCAATATATTTCACCTAACAGGTCGGTGATTTCAGTTATTTAACCCCCTCAATCCCCCTTATCAGGGGGACTTCAAGAGGAAGTGCGTAAGTCCTATTATTGTCTGAATCGCGAATTCTCGCAGATTTCACAGATTTAGGGGTTTCTGTGTATCCAGCGTCTTCAATTGTTCGCTGGAGTGCCTACATATTTTCATATCTCACTATGGATAGAACAGCGTTTGGAATCCCCTATTCCTCATCGTAGTCCCAATCTATGAGATGGAATGGCGTTCCTTCCGCTTTCGCTTCTCGGATTTTTTCAAGTTTACGCAGCACTGTTTCATTCGGCCACAGAACATATTGTGCTTCGTAAAAGGCGAGATACTCATCTTCATCACCAGGAAATATAAAGCCTCCAAACTGTGACTTTGTCTCTCCCTTAACAACAATATCAACCTCTGGAATATCCCCATGTCGTTATGATTAATATTTCTCTGTAGAGTCTTGCAAACAGTTTCGGATCATCCGTCTCCTGCATTAATTACTCTTTCAGAAATCCTTCGAGGTACTCCCGATTGTGTTTGTTTGGCCAGAGTCGGTCAATGCAATTTTGTTGTAAACGTCTCTACCTTTCTTCAAAAGAATACCAAATTTATTGTCTGAATCGCAGATTTCACAGATTTCGCAGATTTAGGGGTTTCTGTGTATCCAGCGTCTTCAATCCGAAATTGCGTTTTAACTATATTTCAACCCAACCTACATAGCTCGGTGCGTTTCGGAAGGAACGAGGTTGGGAAACCTCGCCAGCGGAGGATAGCAGGTTGATATGTTTAGGAAGCAATACAGTTCTACGAGAAGATTTATACCCTCAGAAAAGTGGCAATTCACGGAGGCTTCACGGAGGTTTTTCTCGTAGCGTGGGACCACTGGCTTCCCAGCATCGAAAAGAGGCGTTCTCCGTGAAAACGGATTTTTGCGGTTAAAATGCTTGCATAGAAAAATGGTTTTGTGGTAGAATTTGTATATATGTTAACATAGTTTAATTATTTTTTCATTATTATTTTATCACGAAGGATGGTTGGGGTTACAACCCCGTCAGCGAAAGGGAATGGGACTCCCGTTCGCTGCGGTGTCTACGGACTTTCAGGTTTTACGATAAACAATTGAGAAGGAGAACTTCAAATGAGCGGAAATTGAGTGGTACAGACGACAGACCTTGCAGAACAGGCGAAGCAGCTTCCTGCGGGTTGCGACTTTTTCAAGGAACTGGCGGCACTGCATAGGCCACGTGCGGAAGCAGTGACCGAGGCTTTTCGCCGGGATTGGGTGGCAAAGCATGAATCGGGTGAGATTAAAGTAAAAAACATTTACATAGCAAGTGATGGGACCGACTATAAAGGTGATAAAAATGGTTGGAATATGACGGTTCCCTCGTGTACTGCGGATTATATGGAGGAGTACCAAAACAGGATCTATTCTGAACTGTTTCCCCGTTGTGCAATGTTACCGATTACGGATACACATCGTGAGTTTATTGTGATTTGCCATGCACGGCGGCTGGAGACAGAGGAAGCCCTTATTGAAAGGGTGAACTATTTCTCGGAGTTTGCGTTCCTGCACCAGCATATTGAACTGAGTGAAAAGAAGATAGATGGCGTTTTGGTAGAAGTCGGGGAACCCGGGGAGCATCTTCTTCCAATTTTTATGATTTGGAAGCGTGCGTTCTCTTACCTCCGTCCAACACACAGTCGTTGGCCGCATCAGAAGTATGGAGCGTTGTGGCGTGAAGCGAAAGCGGCTTATGCCCAAGCACGGATGTTGGAATACTCGGCGACAACAGAGTCCGTGATTGCGGGTTTAGCAGAAGCGGTTCAGAAGGCACAGGATTTGGCTGCGTCATCACCGAGTACTTACTTCAATGATCGAGTGAAGACGTTGATCGCGTTATCGACGGCTTTGCATAAGATTTTGCGCGATGAAAAGGAGTCCTGAAAAATGGGACTGGGGATCTAAAGCGCGTTATGTGATTCAAAATTATTTTTCACATTTTGATTGTTGTAAGTGTAGGAGAGCAACCGGTTGTGTTGTTCTCTTACCGCGTTTAGATACAGATTGGAGTGTCCACGGTTTGTCGAGCAAAGCCCTCTACGAGCGGCTCCAGAGCATCAGTCGGATTCCAATCGCCCAGCTGGCGATGGGAGGGCTTCAAAAAGATATTTCCATGCAGCTTTGGACGGTATCGCGAGAAATCTATGTACTTTACCCCCTGTTTTATCTGTTCCTCTTGACGTTGAAGAACGAAGTCAAAATACGCTTCAAAACCACCAAAACGGTTGATAAGCTTTGCGTGCGCCTCATGTTTTTCCTTCACAGGATCAAAATTATTGTTAGACATCAGAATTTCTCCAATATTGCCTTTGGGGAATCAATGTATGGTGGTGGATACCCGGCATTGCTACAAATTCGTTCAATTTGAGGTCGAGTCTGTGGGTTTGCAAGGTGTGTAAAGTTCCAAGTCGCCAGATAAGGAACAGCATTTCTTGCAGCAACTGCTACGTGTACAGCATCAATAAATGCTTTTTCGGGAATTGCCTTGTGGTCGACTAACTGCTTTGCAAGATCACGATCCAATTCTTCCACAAGCAAACAGGAGAGTCCGTTAACCACTTGCAACCTCTTATCTGCTTGAGTCTTATCCCCATCTTCTATTTCGTCAATAACAAAGTCCGACAATATGAATTCAAAGCGATTATCGCTCCAAAATTTACAAGTGATTCTTTGCCATTCTGCTACTTTGGGGTCGTTACTTTGTCTAGCCACCAGATAACTCGGTATCGTTGCGTCAATGTAAACTCGATCCATTCTATTCCCTTCAGCGAATTCACGAGCTAACTTTCCCCTCTTTGGAGGTTGAGTTCTTGGAGTCTACGTTCAATAGCGGCTTTGAAGACATAGTGCCCTCGCTGTTCGACTAATTCCAATGCGGTTTGGAAATCCGACTTCGCTTGTTCAATACAATTTAAGCTAACCCTTGCTTCGCCGAGATTGACGTAAGCCTCTGCATAATCTGGATTCAAATCAATTGCCTTTTCAAGATCACTGACGGCATCTTGATCTCTGCCGAGCATGGACTTTACAAGCCCTCGATTATTGTAAGCCTTGGCTAAAACAGGCAGGAGCCGGAGTGCTTCATCATAGTCAGCAATAGCAGTTTCATAGTGCCCTAACTCGAAATTCAGATCGCCTCGATTCGCGTAAGCATTCGCTGCCTCTGGTTTTAGTCGGATAGCTTCGTTCAAGTCGGCGATAGCCTCGGCATATTTACCAAGCTCCGTCTTCGCCCCTGCTCTGTTTTGATAAGCTGCAGAAAGTTCAGGATTAAGTCGGAGTGCTTCATCGAAATCAGCAATGGCGGACTCATTTTGACCGAGCATCATCCTCGCCGTACCTCGGTTGCAATAAGTAATCGGAGAATCGGGTTGTAGCTGAATAGCTTGCGTCCAATCAACGACGGCTTCTTTATGTCTGCCGATCCCTATTTTTGCTTCGCCGCGACTAATGTAAGCATTGACAGAATCGGGTTTTAGTTGGAGTGCTTTATCATAGTCAATAACGGCCTCCTCGTATTGCCCAAGCGTGTTCTTTATGTTGCCTCGATTGATGTACGCACTCACGAAATTTGGGTTTAATTGAATCGCCTGATCAAAGTCGGCAATAGCTGCTTTATAGTGTCCAAGTAAATTCTTGGCGACCCCTCGATTATTGAAAGCACTTGCGAAACCCGGCTTGAGTCGGATAGCCTGATTAAAATCAACAATAGCGGACTCATGCTTGGCGAGTTTGTTGTTGGCGTTCCCTCGGTTGTAGTAAGCGTCCGCATAATTCGGATCCAAAGTTATCGCTTGATTAAAGTCAACAATAGCTGCTTTATACTTTCCAAGATCGCCCTTTACAGATCCACGATTATTATAGGCGAGCGCGAAATTTGGGTCTATATGGATTGCCGCATCATAATCTTCAATGGCGGCTTTTTGTTCACCGCTTTGGGATTTCAACCCACCTCGGTTGTTGTAAGCATCAACATAGTTCGGATTCAGGCGAATCGCAGCGTCATAGTCGGCAATAGCTTCTGTATATAGCCCATGTTGTTCTTTTACAAGTGCCCGATTTCTATAAGCATCCGCATAATCCGGTTTGATGCGAATTGCTTCAGTATAGTCAATAATAGCCGGTTCATACTGTTTAAGTTCAGCTTTCACTGCGCCGCGATTATTGTGCGCTTCTGCATGAGTCAAGTCAATCCGAATTGCTTGATTGTAATCGTTAAGTGCTGAATCATATTCACCGAGTTTATACTTTACAATTCCGCGATTGTTATAAGCATCCGCATAATCCGGCTTGATGCGGATCGCTTCACAATGATCAGTAATAGCTTCTGTATACTCACCCAAGTGCTTCTTCGCGTTCCCTCGATTGGTATAAGCCATCGCCGAATTAGGATCTAACTGAATTGCCTTATCTGCATCCGTGACAGCTGATTTATCATCACCGAGTATGCTGTTCGCCGCGCTCCGGTTTGTATAAGCTACCGCTGAATCAGGTTCTAACGCAATGACTTTATCAAAATGAATCAGAGCATCATCATACTTTTTAAGAACCTTCTTGGCGATTCCCATACTGTTGTAAACTTCGGCATAATCTGGTTTCAGACGGATAGCTTCCTTGTAATCAGCAATTGCTGCTTCAAGTAATTCAAGTTGCAGTTTTGCATTACCACGCGTATAGTAGGCTTCGGTCAACTTTGGGTTTATCCGAAGGGCATTATCGTAGTCCTCAAGTGCCTCACTGTATTTACCGAGCAAATAGCGGGCTAAGCCTCGATTATAATAGGCTTTATCATAATCTGGATTTAGCAAAATAGCCTTGTTATAATCAATAACAGAGATTTCATGTTGATTAAGCGCGTTCTTTGTAACCCCCCGAGCGTAATAGGCTTCAGCGGATATTGGATTTAGACGGAGTGCCTCATCAAAATCGATAATAGCGGCTTCGTGTTCTCCAAGCAGTAATTTGCCAAGCCCTCGCTTGTAATGTGCTTCGGCATAATCCGGCTTTTGAGCAATAAGCAGATCATAATGGGAGATCCTTTCCTGAAGTTTCTCTGTGCCCTCCTTAGTCGGCTCAGATTCTATCTTGGCAAATCTGCGATTTAGGCTGACGGTATCAAAGAAGCCTACGATTAATGGACCGAAAAACTCAATCTCATTTGCGAGAGCGCACTTAGCAACAGTTAGGAGTATATCTCGAATTTTGATGCGCATTCGTTTCTTTCCTGAATAAACTATCAATCACATTAGTAGTGAAATTTCCCTAAAATCCCAAAGACCAGCACAACTACAACCTATAGGCCCGATAATACAGATAGATAAAAGTATTATAGCATGTAAAGCATAACGTATCAAGGGGCCAATTTTCAAACCCTTACACTTCGACTTCCACATCTTGATAGGTACACTTAGTCAGTTCAATTTCCGCATCAGAATTTCACGGAGGGCTGTAGGTGTTTATTGTCTGAATCGCGTGATTACGCGGATTTCACAGATTTCGCGGATTTTGGGTTTTCTGTATATCTAACGCCTTTCATAGTGCTGCGTTTACCTATTCGTTTTTTACAATACATTATGGTGTGGTTTTGTGAGAAAATTTACGGGATAAGAAAAGTGGCAATTCACGGAGGCTTCACGGAGGTTTTTCTCGTAGTAGGTGGCCACCGGCTTCCCAGCATCAAAAAGAGGCGTTCTCCGTGAAAACGGATTTTTAAGGCGATAAAAAAGGCTGGAATATGACCGTCTCGTCATATATTGCGGATTATCAGGAACTGTACCAACGTAGGATTTATTCTGAACTGTTCCCGCGTTGTGCGCTGTTACCGATTACGGACACACATCGTGAGTTTATCGTGATTTGCCATGAGCGACGGTTGGAGACAGAGGAAGCTCTTATCGAAATGGTGAACTACTTTTCGGAGTTTGCGTTCCTGCGCCAGCATATTGAGTTGAGTGAAAAGAAGATAGATGGCGTTTTGGTAGAAATCGGGGAACCCGGAGAGGACATCCTTTCAATTTTCAAGATTTGGAAGCGTGCATTCTCTTATCTCCGTCCAACACACAGTCGTTGGCCGCATCAGAAGTATGGGGTGTTGTGGCGTGAAGCGAAAGCGGCTTATGCGCATGCCCGGATGTTGGAATTTACGAGTACAAGAGAGTTCGTGATTGCGGGTTTAGCGGAAGCGGTTCAGAAGGCGCAGGATTTGGTTGCGTCATCACCGAGTTCTTACTTCGACGATCGAGTGCAGACATTGATCGCGTTATCGACGGCTTTGCATAAGATTTTGCGCGATGAACAGGAATCCTGAAGACAAGGGCGGGAATCGAAAGTGCGCCATAAGGGAGCAACCGGTTGTGTTGTTCCCTTTATCGCGTTTATGTTGGGTTGCGTTCGGAGCGAAATTGTGGGTGTTGATTGTCTGAAGCAGGTGCGCTTTGACAAACAATAATAGAATGTAGGTGTGCGGTTCAATAAATGACTAAGGAATGTGGGTTTAATTCCCACTTAGAAAGCCTAACTTCTAATGTCTTACTCTAACTGCTACTTCGGAAACGAAGGGTGGGAAGCAAGAGGAAACGGCGCACTTCTGAGTATACAGGCAAAGTTGAGATTAGAAATAATCCCAATATCCGAAACTGAAGCGTCTGACAAAACTAACATGGATAAACGAAAGTTAAATATCCGTAAGTCTCGTTAACTAAATACAATAGCCTTGAAACAATTGTAGTGTTCAAGTTATAGACTGCCTACTTCTATAACTGTGAAATAGTTTTCTTTTTGCTATTTCAATTAGGTTAACGAACACAAGGTTGCGATTAGCAACACATCGGGATAAAGGATAATCCTAAATTAGTTGTGAAGTCCCTTATCAGGAAATTGAACAGAACCTAAATTGACTTCCTTCTAAGAAGCCAACAAGGTTGAGGAGATTGGAAAAAGCGTAGAAATACGCAAAGCCCAATCAGTTTCGGTGCTTGAACTTGATTTGAAAAATGCCTAAATCGCCTTCGGGTGAGGCTATAAGTAAAATCATTATTAAAGTGGTATTTATACCTAAAGCGTCTTTGAACGCCACACCGAAAGGGAAAGCCGTGTGCGGTGAAAGTCGCACGCACGGTTTGGTGAGGGCTGTGAACCCGTGAGGGTTCACGGCTACTCTACTAGATTCCTACTCGGAGGACGCAATCCGTATATCTTACCCTAACTGCCTTGCTGGAAACAGCAAGGTGGAGAGCAAGGGGAAATGGCGCATGCCTGAGACATAGGCGAACTCGCAAGAACGTCAAAACTGGCACGTCCGATAAATGACTGACACGGAGAAGCGAAAGTTGAATGTTCCTAAGCCTCGTCAGGCAAGACATAGAAACGCCTTGAAAAACTATGGTATTCATAAAGATTGTCCTCTGCTTTGGCAATCTGATGCGTCTGAAATGAATACAGCGTTGAGATTATCAACGTATCGGGGTACAGAACACTCCTAAATCCGTCAGCGAAGTCTATTATTATTGATAAGTCAGAGAGAGCCTAAGTAGACTCACTGAGTCTATATGGTTGAGGAGATTAGGGAGTCTCGTAAGAGACAAGCATAATCAGGTTGAGTGCATTTAAAGACTCCTGAAAACATTTTATCTATAGATTTGAAATCTTGTGAAAACAAGCAGTCTATAGAACTTTTCTAAGTTATGAATAAGGACTCAAGTCAATGTGGATATTCTCCTAAAGCGTATATCGCCACACTCAACTGGAAGGTCTCCGTGTGCGGTGAAAGTCGCACGCACGGTTTGGAAGGGGCTGTAGAGGGGCGACCCTCTACGGCTACCTTACGATTTACGGGATTCAAGGATTGACAGGATAAGAGTGGTGCACCATCGCATTTGCAGTCTTTCGCTCCGGCGGAACGGTATGTGACTCGTAAAATTAGCGTATTACCACAATGTCCCGAGGACAATCCCTACGAGCAGGTTCTCTTTTCAACAATCTTCATTGCTTTTATCACTTAGTTTACCACTACGGACAGTAGAAATGAGGAAATCAAGAAATTGCACAGCCTCTTCAAGAATTTTAGCGAATGCCTCTTGACGATTTAGATTCTCAAGGTCAAAATGCATAGAGGCCCTTTTGTATCGTGAATCCTCCAAGAATTCAGGATGGGAACCACCGCGAGTATTCCGCAAATCCCAAAGACACCGTAGAAAAATAATATGCTTCTCAGCACCCTTGACCTTTCGGGAGTCCAGAACATATTCAAGACGGTTAATGCCTCGTTTAATCTTCTCGCGCGCCTTAACTGGAATTAAATCCTCTAAGCGTTTTTCGTTCAATCTCTCAATTAACAGATTGGCGAGATCCAAAACCGAATCCTTGAAATGAGATTCTTCGTCAACAGTAGGAACTCTCAAGCGTTTGAGGCGGTATTCATCTCCAGAACCCAAAGACTTCAACAATTGCCAACCAAGACATTCGTCACACACCCTTTGCAACTCATCATAACTTTGCTTGAACAAGAGATCCGGCTGATCTGAACTCACCCACTTGCCCTCAACATTTCGTTCAAAAAAACTCCTACTCACACCACCTTCTGGAGGAATATTGTGTGATTTCCAATGGAGTTGTTCTCTATAAGGCAGATGATGCAATTCCCTGAGGAACACACAGACTTTATCAGGATGATCATTGTCAATCTTCATGCTCCAAAACGAATCATAACTTACGATTGAATCCTCAATAGTGTACTTGCTAGGTTCGTTGTAGTATTTACCCAAAACCTGCTTTGAAAAATGGATAGGAGTGAGGATGTAAGGTGCCTCTGGATTTTCTCCAGAAAAATCGTTCAACTTATCTGGGTCACAGGTATACTCGTCCCCATAAACATTAGCGATGAATTCAACATACCGCCGCTTTGATCCGCCAGAAAATCCAAAGTAACCGCTCTGAGACTTCGGCAAGGGTTTAATAAGACGTTTCACTTCCAACTTGCTATCCACTTGATAGTTACGGATACCGCGAAGTGCACCATAACTGTGTCGCCAACATATAAGTCCATCCCGATGAAGAGTTGCCCAAGCCTTTCTACCGCCATGCTGAATTTCTGTGCGGTTGAGTCCTAGTTCTTCAGCGGAGCGTTCCGAGCGTTCCCAACAGCGAAATTGAATTGAGAGATACATCTCTTTGAGTGCTAACCACTGGAGAATCTCTTTGAGCCTTATCTGGACCTTATCGGGTTTGATAACAGCGACAAGGACTTCTTCATAATCTTCATCAATCATGAAGTATTTACCTGTCTCGCTATCGTGATACAAGCAATGGAAATGGCGGAACTCCTCAGAGATTTCCACCCAAGCCTCGCGACTATGGTAGCCGCCCATGTAAATAACAAGAGGTTCAACTCCATTTTCAACACCATAACGCAGATATTCAGGTAATCTTCCGCCACCCGAAACAGTAGCGGGTACACCATCACCAACTTCTAAGTCCCAATTTGAGTCGGAAAGCACTTGCTCAACTTGATCAACTGGAATTAGAGCAGAGTAGATAAAGCGTTCATGATATAAGTCCTCCCTATCTACCTCATATACGGTAACTAACTCGGTTAGTCGTAGCTTGCGTCGCCTCTCTCCCAAAACTTGTCCTTGTGATAACCGTTCTCGGTCTAAATTAATATTCATAAATTTAGTTATTCCTCTTTTATAATTTATTGTTTTTTATTCTCATAACCAATGATTGAAAGATTAAACGGATTTACCTATTGGTGCTTTGTCTCCATGCCTTTGCCAGTGTTCCTGTTTTGCATAAAGTCGAATGTAATCTTCTAATTCCTGTAAATCTATGTTATGTTCACGATAGTCCTTTTCAAAAATCACAATTGTCAACTTTTCACAAAATTTATTTTCCGAGTATCTAGCATTGATGAACGATCTAATAATCTCTCTAACCATCACTTCGCGCGGGACTTGAATTCTAGCACGGCCAGTCCCCAAGACGGGGATTATAAGGCGATCAAATCCACCTTGATTAGCAATGTAAGACCAAACTTTCTTTAAACCTTCTCTGACATTATCAAGTGAACTATAAGCTACGCCGTGCTGGTTCAGGTCAGCAATAGCGACGAAATAAGCGAGTTGATCTCTAGGAGACACTTTCGCCACGGTGCCAATCTCGTAACGTTCTTTTTTTTTAGGCTTGTTCTCATCTAAAATGAATTCTTCTTCTTTTAAGACTTCAACTAACTCTTGATCAAGATGTTCTTCCTTATCATAATACTTTTTTGTGAATTGACCTTGTAAGCTTTCCTCGGAAATCAGTCCTTCTGACATATCAGTATCAAAAGTTGTATTAGTACTAATAATAAATGCCCCAGTAAGGCTAAAAATATCGTCAACTCGAACCTCTATCGAAATATCTGTTTCATCTAACCTATGGCTTACTGAGAGCATATCTCTGCATTTCCACAAGAACCGCCCTACACCGACCAGCAGTAATCCGAATAAAAAAAAACCAATAAGCAAACCAAAATTGCCACGCGACCATTCCTCAAAAGCGCACCAGAAATGGGACAATACCTCAACCACCAACCAACTCCCACTATAAAAATAGCAAGCAGTAGTTATTACTACCATGTACTGACGGCAATTTTTCAAATGTTCTTTAGTAAGGAAGACAGGTAATTTCATAGTCCTAAACTAGTATAAATGTTCTGCTTGTAATAATAGGGCCCTGATCGCCCTTGTTGCTTAAGAGAATTATGATTACCTGACCACGTTTCCAAGGCGTGCTGTAAAATGCGGGCATTAAAACTGATGTGAATAGCTAGTTTGTCACGAATGATAGGTGGACACCTCTCAGAATCTTGAAATCTCAGACCATTCAGGTTAACTCCAATAATTGGCAAATCTAAAGCCAATGCCTGTTCCATCTCCCAGCGTACAAATTTATAGAGGTAGCGTGTACTTTCACCAATCAAAACGACGAAGATTTTTGAATTCAAAAGCCGTTCTCTGAGTTTACGCTTGATCGTTTCTTCCAAACTGGAATCACGTGCTGTATTTAAATCATGCGCGTCATAAAAATTAAACAATGTGTTGTCGTTTTGCTTCCAAGCTCGCATTAGCCAATAATAATTAATGTCATTATCGCCATCAAAGGAAACGTAAACTTTATTCCTATAAGCCATGATGTCACCTTCTAATATATGAAGTCATTATATCTATTAAGTATATTGCGTTTTCGGGACATTATCAAGTTAAAGGATCCAGAGCCTCGATATATCCTCACACCTCCATGCCGGCATCCCGATACGTCTGTTTAATCAACGCAATTTCCGCGTCAGTTAAGTCATATAATTGATACACCAACTTGTCTATCTCTTGCTCAATGTCCCGGACCCGATCGCTTTGTGGATCTGCCAATATCTGCTTAACAAAATCTGACAACTCTGCTGTCTGCTCCGCAGTCCGATCCGCTATTGGGACATGCCGCATATATTGTGCAAAGAAACGCAGCCCTCCACCTGCCCATGGATCATTAAGACTCTGAAACTTGTGCCGAGCATACCAATCGAAGAGTTGACTATTTAAGATGGCGATCAGGGAAAGATCGTCGGTGGGTATGAAGAATGTTGTGTCCAATCCAAATGTTCCTGTTAGGTCATAGGATGCGCAGAGGGACGTTGCTATATTTCGGTAGACTACCTTAGGTTGTTCAAACTCGGCATAATAGGCGCACGAACGAAGTTCCCAATAAAATTTACCTTGGTCGTCACGTGTAATAGACCTTATAACGATTTACTTGTAAGTTGTAGTTGGTTTATGATAAAATCAGAAGAAATATCATAGTGGAGCCCAACTGATGACACGTTATGAAACTCTGAAGAATAAACCGAAACGCTTCCTGTCGCTGACAGGCTATACGCTTGAAGAGTTCTCGGCACTCGCTCCGTATTTCTCCAAGCGATTTTTGGCCTCCGTGGAAACAAAGACGCTTGAGGGTAAAGACCGAAAAAAGCGACGGTATACTCACTATAAAAATAGTTGCTTACCCAGTCTTGAAGATAAGTTGCTCTTTATTTTGATTTACCTGCGACAGGCAATGACCCAAGATGTCCTCGGTGAACTTTTCGGCACGTCTCAACCTGTTGCGAATAAGTGGATTCACCGGCTTTTGCCAATCGTCAATCGTGCTTTGGCAGACCTTGGAGAGTGGTTTCCATCTCGGGAAACACCTCCCGTAACCTTTGATAAATCTGCGGAAATCTCGGTTGAGGATCAGGTTTCACATCCTTTTTTTTCATGATGGAGAACCCCGAACGCCCGATTCAGCGTCCAAAAGACGTAGAGGCACAAAAGGCATATTACAGTGGTAAAAAGAAGCAACACACCATCAAAAATAATGTGATGATCAATGCCGATAGCAAAGTCGTGTTTCTCACACCGTCGTGCGAAGGTCGAATACACGACAAGCGTATCGCTGACAGAGCAGGCTATTCACCCCCGCGTGGGAGCATTTTGTATCAAGATTCGGGTTTTCAAGGGTTTACCTGCCCTGATGTTCAGATCATTCAACCGAAAAAGAAACCCAAAGGTCGCCACCTCACAGATGAAGAAAAAGCAAAGAATCGAGAGATTTCGTCAATACGCATACGCGTTGAACACGCCATCGGTGGCATCAAAAGATACCGCATCGTCAAGGAGAAGTTGCGCAACACCCAAAAAGGGTTCGCTGATTTAGTCATGGAAACTTGCTGTGGCTTACACAACTTTAGACTCAACTTCAGACCTTGGGCTTATCCGATACCTCGCGATTAAATCAATATAATGTCTAATCAATCGCTCTCGATAATCATTCAGATGTCGATAGATAGCGGGATAAGTTTCAGCAAAAATTCGTTCCGCCTCTGCACCGTCTCCTATCTCTGACCAGGACCACTCTCTGTTCGCGCTGCTTGCGATTGTTATCAGATATTCATTCGCGCATGTTTCTTTCCATTTACGAAGGTTCCGACCTCTCAGCACTGGTTTTATGAGTTCAATACTTCTTTCATCTTCAGTAATTAATCGTTGACGGATAGATCCATCAATGATGAATGCATCGTTGCATCCCGTTATCACACCACGATATAACCTTCCATCTACATACTCACCCAGTGGCGTTCCGATGACCTCTAATCTTTCGAGCAGGCTTAGGGCATCCGACGAAGTCAACACCCATCCGTCCGGTGACAAGTCGCAGACGTGCACGGAAAAAGCACGCTCTTGAAACGCATCAGACAGGCGAAAGATGTCAGTTTCGTCACGAAAGGTTGCTGTGAAAAAAGTCCCTCCATCCGAGTTAGAATTTTCGACGAGAAGAATACAAGTATTTACACTCGCTCCAAAAACGGATACACTTCCAAAATCAAGCAATATGTGAAGACACATTCTATTGCTAAAGAATTCTCGGAGTCTTCTGCCGTACGCTGCGCGCAGAAATTTATTGGAGGTGATATAAGTGAGAACTCCGTTCGCGCCGAGGAGTTCCGCTCCGCGCTTATAGAAATAGACATAAAGATCTGCAGTGCCCGCATAAACTTCCGGAAAGAGTTGTTGCAAAACACGCCTAATTGGGCTGATAAGCTCCTGTCGCACATAGGGCGGATTGCCGATGACAATATCAAAACCGCCCTCTTGGAACACCTCTGGAAACTCAACCCGCCAGACAAACTCATCTTCGTTTGCTTGCCATCCGTGGAGTTGCCCTTTGAGCTCAGCAATCGCCTCTCGAAGTTTCTGTTTCTCAGAGTCGGTGTGGGTAATCAGATACTCCGTTTGATGCTCCTGAATCTGTTGAATCAGCGGCTCTTCAAGACTGAATTGTTTGTCTGGCGGTTCGGGTGTAGGACCGGTCAAACTATCCCCCGTAGCGACTTTATAATCCAAGTTAGGCAGCGGCTCTGGTGTATCATCCTCATAATCGACAGCGAGGCTTAACCACAAACGGAGCATGGCGATGTTGACTGCGAATTCGTCCTTGTCCACACCGTAGAGGTTTTGCTGAATGATGTCGAGTTTGCGTTGATAGGTCGTTGGGGAATCAATCTGATTCCTTTTGAAAAGCTCGTCTCGCAAACGGAGCAATTCGCTCATCATACCGAGCAGATAGGCACCACTGTCACATGCTGGGTCGCATACCCGAAGCGTCTGGAGGACATGCAACACCTTTTCTGGGTCCCGAATTTCCGTCGCATCGTCATCATCGACGAACGCTTGGAGGGTTTCCGGTGTTTCATCGGTTTTATTCTGGAGGCAGATTTTTAGACTCTCTCGGCACATGAAGGAAACAACCGGGCGCGGTGTGTAGTAGCTACCGGTGCCGTGTCTACCGGTAACGAGCTCCTCAAACACCTTTCCGAGCATCTCTGGGTCTACCGCCACCTCAATATCAAGCGGTGTCGATTCGGTCACCGTGAAGTTGTATCGTTCAAAGAGTTTTAGGATTTCGGCAAACTTGTCGTTAGGGATATGGACGGCGTTGCGCTGGTCGTATTCATCATGCATCTCAAAGAGCCCGCCGTTGAGAAACGGAACATTACCTCGGCGTTCAACAACTTCAGCTGATTCTTCAAGTAAATTCGTTACATTACCAAGACCACGAAAGAATGCCCAAAAGAGCCGGTCATTGAGAAAGCTTTCGTCGGTTTCGGAAGCCTCCGTAGCATCGAAAAGTGTGCGTAGATACTCGCGATTGCCGTTGTAGGTAAGCCATCCCTTCTTTTCAATAAAACGGAGGAACATCAAACGGTTGAAGAGACGTTGCGTATAGAGTCGTCGCTTCTCTGCCTCATTCTCTGGAATGCCTTCAACTGCGGCTTCCACTTATGCAAAGACGCGTTGATAGTCGGCAAAGAATTTACCGGTAACCGCCTCTACATCAAACGCCTTTTGCCACTCTTTGAGCCACTCCTGATCGCTTGAAAAGCCGCCGCTTGGCAAAGCGAGTGCGGGGAGGTTATATTCACAGAGTGTGCGGATGTGGGTATCTCCTTGTTCCCAGGAGAAGATGGATAGCCCGGCACGCCGCCAGTTTTCGGTAGTGGCAGCGAAGTGTGCAAAGGCGAAGCGTTGATAGTCGGTTGTGGTGCAGATAAAGAGGAGATGGTCATGCTTCCACGCCGGGAGGCTTGCGTCTCGATCTCGTCTCTCGACAAGTCCACGGAGGACACGGCGTAAGGCGGTGCGATAGACCGATTCACTGTCGAATTGGAGGAAAAAGATACCCCATGGCTGAGTGTTCTCAACAAATTCAAACGTGGGTTGACTGGTTGGGAAAGGTGGGAACTGCTGGCAGTCAACAATTAGCTCGTCAGTCAGTTCATCGAGGTCAAGGTCTTCGGGAGACCAAGGGAAAGCAATGTCTTCAAGTTCAACGTCTTCGGGGATGTACCAACCGAGTTTTTCTCGCAAAAAGTCTAAAAGGGTATCAAAGTCGTGGATGTTGTGAATGTCGTTTGAGGTTATGTATGGCACTCAGTTTTCCCCATAGTATCGTGACGCGGTACTTGCAATTTTTAGTACGTTAAGGATTCATGACCATGACTGGAACAGATATTCTTTCGGGTGCAGCATCGCTGTTCTGCGCCAGGATATCAAGTTGATCGAGTGTAGCCGCGGCATAATACCGCTGTCCACACTCCTGACAGACATCCACCGGTACATCCTTAATAATCACCAATTTGCCTTCATAGGAATGATTAACAGTAACCTTCTTAGGGCGGATTTCGCCACCACAATATTCACATTCAAGAGCGTTCATCGTTGTATCTCCTCTGTTGCGTAAACTGTTATAATTCGCAACACCTCCGAATCCAAAATGCGACAGATCACATTGATTTCCCTTCCATCACGAGCGGGCCCTGTGAGTCTATACCGAGGACCTCTGCGATCGCGAGTGAACCTTTGGGCTATTCTACCTCTCCGAATTGCATGTTTTACATCATCAGTTGATAGTGCGTCCTTTCGCATTTCATCTAATGCATGTTGGGTTACTTGATAGGAATTCCGAATGATTTTCTGCTGAATTGATTGGAGAACTCGACTTTTTCTCACATCTACTGCCTTTCCTATCAGCACACCCCATAAGCTATGAATAGCGATGTCTGCGTCCTACCTCACGCAACGCACATTTCAAAGTATATCACAAATTCGGCGAAAAGTCAAAGATTCTGGGTTAGCGTTAGCCGAGTATCTATAGGGGTTGAACATTTGCACGACTTCATGTATCCAATTTGAAATGTATTAGTGGAATATAGTCATCAACAATAGAACGACTTCTTCTACCACTGAAGCATGCGAAGCCGATGTTTTGAAAAATGGACGTTTTGAACATCTCTTGAAATTCTGTCTTGCACCTTGTTGCTACAGTCTCCTTATAATTAGTGTTGGGTTTCACGCCCTTCAACCTATAGGTGTCGATTTAAGGAGAAACGGCTTATACACCTATCGCCCCGCTGGGGCTTATTTTTAGGGTTGTCGTTTTTCTACACACCTATTGAAGAAACACCCAAGCAAAAACCCCCGCTGGGGAAACTTGATTGTTATATTACACCTATTTCTACACAGATGTCACCCCTACGGGGTTGAAAACAAGGGTGGTGTCATTTTTCTACATAGATGTTGCCCCGCTGGGACTGTCGATCCATATATTTCAATTGATTTTTTGGGCATTGCCCGGTGCGGTGTTTTTGCTTGGGTGTTTCCCCAAGGAAACCGCACCTACCATTTTAGATGTCCACAGCATTTGGAGACACCGTGCAGTCAGCAATCAGCCGACAGCCGTCAGGGAAGATAGTCAGGGAAGTGATTGTGGCATCGTAGTGCGTTATACGGACGGGTGTCGTTTTAGCAAGAGATAAGAGAAAGAAGGCGAGGTTGGGAAATCGTGCCAGCGAAGCCAGCAAGAATAGTCGGCGGTCGGTGAACGTCGCGAGTACAACCCGCTCCTACAGCAATGTGTCGGGAATCGGAGTTCCCTCCTACAGAAGAACTGAATGCTCCTGCCTATGGGAAAACAAACGCTTTACATTCTCCTAAACCGTGTGTATAATTGGAATAAAAAACATGAAGGAGTGGAGTTCGCTCTGCTCTAATGGAGAAGATATTTTATGGAGCTTTATGAAGCCGTCAGTCCACTGGATTTTAGGTACTACGGCGGCGATCCTGATTTTATGAAACGGTTGCTACCTTACGTCTCTGAGGCAGGATATGTCACATATCAGGCGAAGGTGGAGGCGGCGTTGGTACGCACTTTGGCAAACTACGGGGTCTGCACTTCCGAGATCGCTGATGAGGTGGAGCAAGCGGTAGACATGGTAACGGCGGAAGAGGTCTATGAGGAGCAGTCTCGCATTCGGCACAATATCCGCTCACTCGTCAATGTGATCCGGCGGAAGATTAGTCCCGAAGCGCGTCCGTATGTCCACCTGTTCGCGACCTCAGCGGACATTCTGGATACAGCTACCGCGTTGCGGTTTAAAGCCCTCACCGAAAACGTTATCATTCCGGATTTGGTTGCTCTGGAGCATCAACTCATCGCACTGGCGCGCGAGCATGCAGGGACGGTGCAAATCGGTAGGACCCACGGACAACACGCCGAGCCAACAACGTTCGGCTATGCACTGGCACTTTATATCAGTCGTCTCGGCACCCGAATTGAAGAGATTCACAAAGCGGGACAAAACCTCCGTGGGCAATTTTCGGGGGCGGTCGGCGCGTTCAACGGACTTATGCTGATTCATGAACATCCAGAGCAGATTGAGACAGATTTTCTCGCACTACTCGGTTTGAAGCCGTCCGATACGCACACATCAACACAGTGTGTCGAGCCGGAGTTTATCTCGGATCTCGCGTATCAGATTACGGCGGCTTACACGGTGCTTGCGAACTTCGCAGACGATATGCGACACCTCTATCGGACTGAAATCGCTGAGGTCGGCAGGAAGTACAATCCGCAGTTGGTCGGCTCATCAACGATGCCGCACAAAGTGAACCCTGAGACATACGAGAACATCAAAAGTTTGTGGAAGGCGTTCGTGCCGCGCATGCAGACCGTCTTCATGGATAGTATCCTCGAACATCAACGCGACCTGACGAATTCGGCATCAAGCCGTTTCTTGACGGAACTGTTCACGGCGTTCGATTACGCGATTTATCGGCTCCGGCGTGCATTGGAGGAGATGGATGTCAAAGCGGATAACATGCAACGCAACCTCGCCCTCAGTGCAGAGGATACGATCGCGGAACCTATTTATCTGCTGATGGCATACTACGGGTTTCCCGATGCGTACGATCATACCCGGAAGTTAATCGGACAGGTGCACCAGACTGGCAAGAGTTTGACGACTTTATTGTGGGAAGATAAAACGTTTCGTCCGTTCCTTGATAAATTGACAGAAATTCAACGTGAGGCACTCCAGGATCCGACGAATTATATTGGTGCTTCGGTGCGGCGTACCCACGCGACCTGTGACGAATGGGAGAAACGGATTTTTAACTTACCTTGCGGTTAAACTTCGTGCGGTTAAACTTTTGCGTGCGTTTCTTAAATCCGCACTCCACTTCGTTACGTGCTACGGATTTTTAACTTACCTTGCGGTTAAACTTCGTGTGCTTAGACTTTCGTGTGCGTTTCTTAAATCCGCACTCCACTTCGTTACGTGCTACGGATTTTGAAACCTTTTTAGAAATGAACGTCAAATCCCAGATCCCGCCTCACCGAACCGCAAGAATAATTAAAAAATGTTTGATATTACCTATTTAGGACGGCGATGTTTCCGTTTCATCAGACGCTATCCACGCACGTGGATAACAATTGGCTTTCTGATAATCCTCGGTATCGGTATTTGGTTAGGGCAGACCGTTCAGTTCAGCAAAATAACTGATTATTTCCGCTCCTTTGCGGATCGTGAGCGGACGGATGTGACAAAATCGGTTGAGCGAGGAATTGTGCACCGACAAATACAAGACAAGGGAGTATTGACGAACATCCTTGCAGTGTCTCCAGATGCTGTAGATGTCCGTCCATACCGTGCGCTGAGCGCGGGGATCGGGACTGAAACATTGGCATCGCTTGCGCGGCGGCACAAGGCACTCGCTGCGATAAATGGCGGTTTTTTTGAGATGATGGGTACGTTCCGTGGCGAGTCCGTCGGTGCGCTGAAGATTGACGGTGAATGGATAAGTGAACCGGAACAGGGCAGAGCGGTGATCGGGCTCCGAACGGTCGACGGGAAAATCGAAGCGTCCATTGACCGGATAGCACTGCGGCAAGAACTCGTCTTACCGAGCGGAGAGACATTGCCAATTGACGGTATGAATCGGAACCGCGGTGAAAATGAATTGTTAATTTACCGCTCACATTTTCACGTTGTGACCTTGACCATGCCTGATGGTGTAGAAGCCGTTGTGAGAAATGGCGAGGTCGTCGGTATCCACGAAGGACATGGGAGTTTGCGTATTCCCGCAGACGGTTACGTCTTGTCTGCAAGCGGCAAAAGAAGCGGAGATCTTTTGACGCATATCGCGGAAGGCGATGCGATTCAGATTCGTGAGACCATCATTCCTGAACGCGTCGGGGACAGCGATTTGTGGGCAAGTTTCGCACATATTGTCGGCGGTGGTCCGTTACTCCTGCAGAACGGGACCGCGGCTTCGACGCAGGCGTACGAGCAAGAAGGTTTTGATAAGGCATTTCACAGTTTCTGGCACCCACGGACAGCAGTCGGTAAAAAGGCAGATGGCACCCTCCTTTTCGTGACGATAACAGCGACAGAAGCAGGTGTTCGGCGCGGTGTTATGTTGCCACGGCTTGCGGCACTGTTTCTGGAATGGGGCGCGACGGACGCGTTTAATCTCGACGGCGGTAATTCATCAATGCTCGTAATTCGGGATGAGGTTGTGAGTGTTAAGCAAAAGGATCCTACTAAGCCTGAATCTAAAGATGGAGTGAAACCATCCCCTCGTGATAAACCGGAACCGAAAAAGGCACAAGTAGAGAAGAACACGAAGACCGCCCTCGGGAATCGTCGGATACATCCGATGCCGAAACAACAGGGACGCGCAATTTCGGATGCGATCTTGATTTTTTCGCGCTTTTAGGTTATAATAAGGTAAAAGTATCGTTAAGCACAACAAACCGTTGTTAGTGAGTAGCAGAAGGAAAGACACGTTTGGCTACAATAGGAATAGGAGGAAAGGTCATGTCAAGCAACAATAGACACACCGAACCTCGGAAGAAATCGGATGCTGGTAACGAACACCGGAAACCTATATCTGAAGCGGAATCGAAATCGGCAAAAAGACTGTCGCGACGCTCCTTTTTCAAAGGTTCCGTTGGGCTTGCTGCTTCTGCACTCGCCACAGATACGTTAATTTTGCCTGCACATGCCCAGTGGAGGTCCCGAGAATATCTCCCCTATGACGCAGCAGGAGATTTTCACTACGGACGATACGGGGTGATTGAACACCACTATCCTGAGATGAATCCGACAGGCGAGAAGTTCACGTTTGTCCGACTCAAGTATCCCGGTGGCGATTGGTACACGAACATTGTCAACTATTACTACTGGCAATCGGATTTAGAATTCACCAAGCAACTTGCTAAACATACGACGATTGATGTCGAGGTACGTAAGCATCCGCAATACGTTGACATTGACGATGAAGGGTTATTCGCCTATCCGTTTCTCTATATGACAGGACACATTGGGATTCGGCTTTCCCCGGAACAGGTACGAAAGTTGAGAGATTATTTTGAACGTGGCGGCTTCCTCCACGTCGAAGATTGTGATGCGCGCCTCAATCGCTACCGCGGCGGTTTGCGTCCGCATATCTATGAGATGATGCGCCAGGTCTATCCGGAAAAGAATTTTGAACGACTGGAGATGAGTCATCCAATTTATCACACCCTCTATGGGCATGATGAGTATCTCGGCGGTGATAAACGCATCCCTGATATAACCGATTACGACGAGGCAATCATGGATGACGATCGCGTGATTGTCTACTTCTGTCCGAGTGACCTGAATTGCGCGTGGGAGGGTAGACCTTGCGAGCCTGGCGGTGATGAGCAACGGACTTGGGCATTCAAACAGGGAATGAACGTTGTCGCATACGCCTTAACACGGTAAATTTAAAAAGTCCATCGGAGGAATAGTTGTCAGTACGCCTGCTGTGCAGGCTTTCAGTTAACAGTGGTCAGTTAAGAGGTGGTTTGGTTAAATCAGATCGCTCTTTAACTGATAACTAATAACTATAAAACTGAAAACGCACGAGAGGAAAATCATGAAAAGTAATTTTAGATTGGCTTGCAAGCGACACCTAAAATATCCATTGCTTTGTCTCATAACCCTGTTCATCTTTCTTGCCCCGCATGCGAAGGCACAAGAACGGTTTTCAGATGCAGTCGGTCCTGTGACCGTTCAAGAAGTAACGGCAATAACCCCGTTGATCGTGCCATATATCACATGGGGTGGCGAAGCCGCACTCTTCCATGCCAACGGCGGATTGACGACTCGTCCGGGTACGCTTATGGCGGAACTCGGCATGAATCTCAAATTGGTACCGGGTGACAATTTTCAGCAGCAGGTCCGCGACTATCTCGCTGGCAAATCACCCATCTTGCGTGGTACCTTTAGGATGATAGCACAAGCGAGCGAAGCAGTGGGAAAGGATCCCCGGACAAAACCGGTCATTTTTGGGCAGCTCACCTGGTCGGCGGGTGACCATTTCGTTGGACGTTCTAACATCCGTAAAATTTCTGACCTCACGGGCAAAAAGATCGCTATCCAAAAGGGTGGACCGCACGTAGGCATGCTTTATGATATATTGAAGACCGTCCGTCTTTCAAAATCACAGGTGGAAATCGTTTGGGTGGATGAATTAACAGGTGCGAACGGACCCGCAGAACGCTTCCGAAACGACGCAACCATCGCAGGCTGTTTTGTGATAACGCCTGATATGATTGGGTTGACAGGCGGTCCTGAGAACACTGGCACAGGGGCTGAAGGCACCGTCAAAGGGGCGCATGTTGTCGTCAGCACTGCCACACTTTCGCGCTCCATCGCCGATGTCTACGCATGCCGTAAGGATTTCTACGACGCTTACAAACCCTTTATCGAACGCTTCTTCGCAGGTTACCTGAAAGGTGCCGAAGAGGTTATCGCTCTCAAAAAAGCCTACGAAATAAGCGGTTCCGCAAAATATACGCAGCTTCTAACCATGATGCAAACCATCTACGGCAAAGAAGTGCTACCTACGCTTGAAGAGGACGCACACGGCTTAATCGCGGATTGCACGTTCGTTGGGCAACCCGGAAATATCGCCTTCTTCAACGACCCGAGCAATACCATTACAGGCTTTGAAGGCTTCAATAAAGCAGGGTTGGATATGGCAGTGAACTGGGGGTTTGCAAGACAGAGATATGCGCTGATTCCGTCTGATTTAGATTTTAACTCGTCAACTTTTAAGAATCTGCTCACGACAACTGTGACGGCTCCTGCGCAATTGAAACAGACACGCTTCAAAAAAGAGACAGTCCGCGCTGAAATTGAGTCGTTTAATGAGGACGCAGTGCTCGACGAAAAGACGCTTATCTCGTTCACAATCCAATTTAAAGCGAACCAAGACACCTTTAGCGACACCAAATACCAAGAAGAATTTGACAGAGTTGTTGAGTTGGCTTCAAAATACGGGAATGCTGCAATTGCGATAAAAGGACACAGCGACCCCTCTCGAACACTGAGCGTATTAGTTAAAACCGGACTCCAAACAGGTATTTTGAAGCGGACAGGCACGCGAGGCAACTACAAATATTTTATGAGCGGTAAGGCTTTTAGCTTGGAAGACACTGCTAATCTGATTCGACTGATTCAAGAGAAGAAGTTTGACGACGGTAGCAACATTGAAAGCCCCTACCAAGTCATGCGGGCGGCACTCAAACTCTCCGAGCAGCGGGGACAAGTGGTTAAACAGGCGATTATTGCTTATGCGCGTCGCAAAAATGCCCGCATCGATCCAGACCAGATTGTGCCAGTAGGTGTCGGAATTAAGGAGCCTGTTATTGCAAAGCCGACCAGCCCCACTGAAGCTGCAGAAAACCGGCGCGTTGAATTCGCACTAGTTAAAGTTTCAGCGGAAGCTGTGGCAACCTCCGATTTTGATTTTTAGCGGAATTGCAGTCAGCCATCGTAGGGGCGAGGTGACCTTTAAGAAACACCCAAGCAAAACCCCCTACAAGAATGCGTACCTTCCACACTGTGGAACTTCAAGGCTCTAACACGCGCGTTCGTTCTAAATGCCCATCAAGTTACTTGGAGATGACTCTGCCCGCGTCCTATATAGCAAGCGTGGTTCGTGTCTTGCTTTGATAGATTCGAAGGAATTTTCTAAAAAATGTACGGTAAAAAACGGAGAAGGACTTCCCTCTCGCCTTAAAAGACGAGGTTACCAGTCCAAAAAATTTGATGAAATGTATGACAACCGCCGGTTCCGGCACGCGATTTATCCTCCTACTGAGTTTGCTCATTTTCGGTCTCCAGATTTGCGGTGCTGACGATGGCATTCATAAAGATAACATTGTCGTGATACTTGATGCCTCCGGTTCAATGCACGATAAGTTTAGTGGCGACCTAACGAAATCGAAGATGGAAGCAGCAAAGGCAGCACTACAGGAAGTACTTGCGAAAGTTCCTGACGACACGCGGATCGGATTGTTAGTGTTCAGTGGTGCCAACATCCAGAACGAATGGGTGTATCCGTTGGGCGAGAAGGATACGCAAAAACTCATAGCAGCCATTGATTTACCACAACCCAGTGGCAACACGCCATTAGGGAAATATATTCGAATTGGGGCAAATCGCCTCCTTGAACAAAGGGAACAACAGTACAGCTACGGAAACTACCGGCTGTTAGTTGTTACAGATGGCGAGGCTTCGGATGGCGACAAAGTCAAGCATTATACGCCTGAAATCCTCAATCGACAGATTCGCATTGATGTTATCGGTGTTGATATGAAAACCGATCACATGTTGGCGAATGTCGTGGATAGTTACCGCAAGGCAGATAACCCAGGCGAGTTGGTGGCGGCAGTGTCGCAGATCCTTGCAGAAACCGGCGATACAGGTACAGACGTTAGCGGCGAAGATGTATTTGAATACATTACGCCGCTTTCATCGGAAATTGCTGCTGATTTGATTCAGCGGCTTACAACGCCGCCAAGCAATACGGCAATTACTGTAAAACCTATGGGGGTAACACCGTCGCAAACGACAACACCGATAAAGACACCGACACCACAGCGACGTGATGCTGAAAACCAAAGTGGTATATGGCTTGTTATACTCCTGGTTGCGCTTTCCGTTATTGGCTTCTTGGTTTTCAGAAATAGGAAATAGAACTATGGACGCTGGCAAGAAAAAACGCATCATCATTATGGCAGCGAGCTGGCTCATCATCATCGGGATAATCGGGTTAGCCTATAAGTTCGTCGTTGAACCGTGGATCCGAGGCGACCTCGTCAAAGAGACGAGTACCCAACGTTACGCACATAACATCAAGGTGGCACATGACTCGTTTCCGGGATATGCGATCCTCCGTTCCCCTGCTGTTCAGAACCTGTTGGACCGTCAAGGGATTAAACTCACGTTCGTTGACGATAAAGCTGATTATGTAGGGAGGGCACGCGCCCTGAAAAGTGGTAAGGTTCAGATGGCGGTTTTCACTATCGATGCCTACCTCAAGGCAGGTAGTGTTATCGGCGAGTTCCCCGGTTCAATTGTCCTCGTGATTGATGAGTCCAAAGGGGCAGATGCGATTGTTGCGTATAAGCGAGGCGTTCCGCAAATACCGAGTTTGAGTAATTCGCGGGCGCGCATCGTGCTAACACCGGATTCACCGAGTGAAACGCTCGCCCGAATTATGATTAACAAGATGAGCCTGCCGAGCCTGCCCTCTTCGTGGGCAGTCGAGACAAACGGTGCTGAAGCTGCCTATAAGAAACTCAAATCTGCTGACCCGGATGAGCCGTATGCTTATGTCATCTGGGAACCTTACGTGACGAAAGCACTCGCTATTGAAGGTGTGCATCTGCTGTTAGACAGTTCAAAACTGAAAGGTTACATCGTTGACATATTAGTAGCTCAGCGCGAATTTTTAGATTCACAACGCGAATTCGTCACGCATGTTGTCCAAGCGTATCTCCGAGCAAACTATGACTACAATAACCAACCTGATGGCTTAGCCTCCTTAATTCAAGCGGACGCTAAGCAGTATGGTGATTCGCTCAGCCAGAATGAGACGAACAAATTGGTTAAAGGTATTGAATGGCGGAACACAGTTGAGAATTACGCGCATTTCGGAGTGATTCCCGCAGCGGATGCAAAAGGTACCGAAAGGCTCGAAACGATGATCGCTAAAATTACGCAGGTGCTGGTGCAGACGAATTCAATCCCTACTGATCCGGTGTCAGGAAATTACGAGCAGCTATTCTTTGAAGGTATTTTGCGCTCACTTCACCATGATAAATTCCACCCCGGCATATTGAATGCGAGCGGCACCGATGGGTTAGACGGTATTTTTGTTGGATCAGCATCGATAGAGCAGGTTCGAGAAGAGGCATCACTAAATCCGCTCTCTGATGCCAATTGGAATGGGCTTGCGCCTGTCGCGGCGATGAAAGTAGAACCCATCCAATTCGGACGCGGAAACGCTCGGATTCTTCCAAATAGTGAGCGCGCGCTGAAAGAACTCGCTGCGACTCTGACATCGTTTCCACAGTACTATCTCAGAGTCGTAGGACACACGCGTCAGGAAGGAGATCCGGCGGCGAACCGGATTCTTGCCTTACAACGTGCTGAGGCAGCAGCAAAATCTTTGAGAAATTCTGGTATTGCAAACCACCGCATCCGCGCCACTGCAAGCAACCAAATCTCCACCCAGATGCGGGGGGCAGCAGCACAAAGTGTCACATTTGAACTCCTCGGAAAACCGTATTAAAGGAATGGCTGTCAGTCATCAGCATGCTTCGCAGTGAGAACCCTTTGCTTTCAGTATCCTGTTGTTAACACGTAAACATCATGCAAGAAGGATAAACGTCGTCAACGGTACCCGATAGTCCACAGCAAGCTGATGGTATCCGATAGCCACTAAAAGAAATTGATTGATCGGAAATTGTTTCGGAAGAAATTCCTACTCCATCTTCTTGGTAATTCCTACGTCATCTTCCCCTTTGCTGCGGGAGGATCTATCGCCTTTGCCGCCTGGGTATTCAATTTAGAACCGAAGATCCTCTATCTGTTTGGCAGCGTGATTCTCAGCATCTTGGTGCCTATCGGGACCCTGATTAGCCAGTGGGCAACCGGCACAGAAGATATAGCCAAACAGGTTCACAGTGAAATCCTTCAGGAAATCCATCAAAAACAGGAAAACGAACTAAACAACTTACATGAACAACTCGAAGCTGATGGAGATGCCCGAACAGAAACGATGCTTGAAGAACTCCGCGCTTTGCACAAGTCCTTTCAGGAAGAAGCAGGCGGTGATGGATGGATGGGCACACTCCCGATTACCGTCAGGGCTGACATTACCGACAAAGTTTCTGAACTCTTTACACAAGCAGTACAATGTTTGAAAGACACACTCAAAATGCATCAAAAATCAACGGATACGCAATTGGCAACCGTCAAAAGTGTGCTTCAACAACATCGCGAACAACAGATTGTAGACGTTCAGCAGACGATTGTCCAACTCTCACACCTCTACGCTCGGGTACTCACACTCAATCCTGAAAGCGACGAGACCGATCTTACACGTCTCCGCGCTGAACTCGACGAAAGTCTGACTTTTGCAAAACAGGTCGAGGCGAAGATACGTGAATTAACACCCCCTCACAATTATGATACATTTCAAACAAAAGATGAGGAATAACAGATACACCGTACGGAAATAAAGAAAAGGACGGAAGTTATGACGCTCTACACATGGCACTACGACAACATCTCCAGCAACTGGGAACCTGTTTTAGAACGTTTAAAGAAATTTGAAGCACTCACGCAGCAAACCAACAAAGCCAAAAAAGAACAGGAAACCGATTCAACCGAAACACTTAAAACGTTCCATGCACATCATAATGAATTGATGGCGGATACGCGTGCGTGCTTGCAATATGTCCCGGCGCATTGCGATAGGGATACTTTAGACACGGTCTTTGTTGAAGCCGTTTGGCTGTCCCTTGAACACTATCCGGCTTTAGTGCATCATTCAGAGATTGAAAATTTAGATACCGCTGGTTCTAAAATCTTTACACTCTTTACGCCGGATGCTCCGACAACCCTGGACAAACGAGAAACCTTAAAAACTCACCTCCAACATGCATTCAATCTGGACTCGGAAACAGTGAATGGGTTGAGCCATCGACTTTCCAGACGGACGAGTCCCCTCCGCCACCGGCATCAAATTATGCAGAGTTTAGAGACTAACTTCAATCTGGTTTCTGACAATCCTCAACTTGACGCAGATATCCTACAACTCTTTCAGTCTCTATATCCGGATGCCCCGTTTGAAACAGGCGAGGTAAAATTAGTGAAAACTTCCTCGGTGCTCTATTTTTGTCTTCCTACTGAACCGCGTGCTGAAGCACAAGAACCCACTATTTCTACGGATGAACAGAGAGCAAAACACAACACTTCACAGCGCCCAAAAGCCTATTACGAAAAATTTCTGCGAAAAATTTGGGAGGTTGAACCGTTTGCACATTTCCCGGTGTTCGGAACCTTTGATGCCGAAGATTTAGACTTAACCCTGCGTCAGAAAATCGCGGCTGATACTGAATTGTCATTGGAATTGGTTACCTTAACACTGACGCGTATGATTGGTGTTCTTCCTTTAGCGGAACTTGACAAATATCTAATTCATGATACATGGGGACATCAGTGGCAGGAAAGTCTACTCGATTTTGAGGAACCGTATACCGCACTGACTTTGTTTAAACGCCCATTATCGCTAACCGAAACGGCTTTGGTTTTGGGAGAACAGACTTCTTTCGCTGATACATTCGTCAAAACTGAAGCGGGAACAATAGCACTTGATCCCGTTAAACTTCAGCAATTTATAGATGCGGAGTTGTACGAACGCGCAATCATCGCCTTTACGCCGATTCTCGCAGAGATGTTGGCGGATGTGGTAGAATACAAGTTTTTGGAATTACACCCTGAACAGGAACATCTGCTGCCGAGTTCTTCCTTACTCAAAGCATTTCCGAGCAAATTGGATTTGACACTCGTAGATCTGCGAACTTGCTTCGTCCATGCCTCTGAAGTCTTCCAAAACTGGGTTGGCTCCGAGTCAACACAACAGCATTTACACAAGGAAATTTGCGAGAAACTTGATATTCCAAATGACACTACGAAACATAAGGAACTCACGGAAGTCTTGAGTGTCGCGGTCAAACTCTGTAAAGAACAGCTTCATTCCTTCTACGAACCCGAATGGGCATGGGAAACAGTGAAGATGGGCGAAGACGATGGCTTGAAACTGAACGCGTTTAGCTCCGCTGCGCTGAACTTTCTCCGAATTCACACTGCCCTTATCCAGACATACAAAGATCTATCAGAGATCGAGACACCGTATGGTTTCAAAGATATTCTGGTATTGGCAATGGGGACTTTCTTTGAAAGAAATCCACAGGAGAATATTTGGCAACTTGACAGTTTTTTAACAGAAGCGTTTCTCCCACGCTGGGAAAAATTGACCGCGGCGGGTCTGAACACTTGAACGAGGATAAATGCTGTAGCATATACGCCACACGGTGATTGGGGATTTTTGATGACGAATTGCTCCTACAGCTGCGCAAGCAATTTTTTTCGGAGACGTTCATAAGCGAGGCTCGCACCAGCGATGTTGCCTGAAGCCGGACCTATCTGAAGTTGCGCGATGGTGCCAGATCCGAATAGATTCTCGATGGGATGGAGTTGTAAATCGGTATCAAGGCGTGGGAGTCCACACACAAGCGGGATTTGGTGTCGTGTGAACAATTCCGTTAAAAATCCGTATCGACGCAGATTGAACTTATACCCCGTTGCAAGGATGACGCGAGAGACATCCTTAATCACACCACGCGTCGTTTCAACCGTTAGTCTTTGTGCAAGCGGACCTTCTTCCGCTGTGGTGATGTTATGGATACGGGTCTCAGGATAGATGTCAATATTCGGGGCATCCAGCAAGGCATCCATAATATCGGGGGTGATGCTCCCTTCCCCTCTGTTCTGTTGAATTGTCTCATAACGCCGCTGAAAATCGGTCTCGCTTGCAAATTCGGCGAGTGCTTTGGGGCCTAACCACACCGGCGGAAAATCGAACTGCTCCGTCTTCAACGCTTTTCGAGCAATCAGTGCTACGCTCTGTCCGCGTTCGCTGAGGCTTTTTGCAACCGTCCCCGCCGTCAATCCACCACCAACGATAAGAATTTTGCCATTATTGTCTCGCTTATCCCCACAAGCCACCGAAAATTGGGAAGCGTGTAAAATCTGATCGGGGTATCGGTGTTGCCACTGGACAAACTCAGGTGGGACGTAAGTGCAGTCGTCAGCTCCAATGGCAAGGATGACACAACGACTCCGAAATCCTTCACTATTTGTCGATATTAGGCGAAATGGAAACCTACCTGCCCCTTTGTCCCACCGCAATTTCGCGACATCAAACTGATAATAAACCTGATGTGCTCTCAGTTCAGCAAGCGCGCTTTTACAGAAATCCCAATAGAGTTGTGTAGAGGGTTGCGAATAGGGTGGTGCCAACTCACTTGTTCGGTTGTGACGTTCGGCATACTCTACGATACCCAGCGCATCGGGAGTAATGTGATGAACAGCGGGTGAGCGGAGAAACGTCATGCCTTGGCGTTCTGTTTTAGAGCGCCATTGGGTGAGGGGTTGTGGATGCCGATCAACAATCGCGAGACGTTTCGCCGCTGCTGGCATATCGCGGAGCAGCCGAATTGCAAGAGACACACCGTGTATCCCGCCACCGATGATGGTAATCGGGATGTTCCGATGCGCCAGATGGCTTTCAACGTTAAACGGAACGTTCTGATGTGCATCAGAGGTTTCCGTTAAACGCTGACGACTGATAGTCGATGGGTGATAACTACTCATTAGAGGAAGAAATTAATCTGTATTCGGTGCTGGTAGATGCACACTCTTTAAAGCGAAGGTTTGTGACGGCGGTTCATTGATGGCACGGTAACGGCTGTAACGATACTGGACAACCCCAACGGATGGCGCGACCCAATAAATTGCGGGTGGACTAATTAAGAAAACCGACGGCTCTGGACTATCCCCGTAAACCACCTCTTCGTGAACGACATACGTACTGTAACTACCTGCGGGGACGGTAACTTGTTCATTGTCGCTTACTACATAGCGTGTAACCGTGACGGGTATACCAGCAGTCTTGTCAAAAACTATCCACTCTTTCCCGATTTCCAATGGAAAATCCCAAAGCCGGCGCGGCGGAAAATGCTTTTGGTGAGATATACGGAGGAAGCCCGGATTCTCAACGCTCGGAAGGTATATGTCAAACGCGGATTCTATCAACGCCTGCGAGGTTTTCGTAAAGTAGGTTGCAAAAATCGGGAACGGGAATCCGTCAAAAAATTCGGTTTCTATCCGCAAATAATATGCATTCGCTACCAAGTGGTCGACAGCCTCAAGTCTGAATTGGTCGGGTTCCGCGGTGGTAAGCTCGCTGATGGTTAGTTGTCGATGCGTTGTGCCACTGATATCGCGGGTGCCTTCGACTCGAAGCGTGAATTCCTGATTGGTGTCAACGTTGATGTATGTCCACGCGGAACCTGGAGCCGTTGGGAGATCGATAGCGTGGAACCCCGTCGTCTCAGGTGGCGGAAGCGTTGTTTCGCCGTGCGGGTCAACCAGTCCCTCATCTCCACAACTCACGAGAAACAGTAAGAGAAATATGAGAGGAATGGAAACCGTCAGCCATCGGAAACCTTCGGCTTTCAGTGGTAACGATGGAAGGGTGAAACGGTGGAAGAGTGGTGGCATCTGCTTCCCTTCTTCCATTCTTCCGCCGGTTTCCATCGTCTGCTGTCTGCTGACTGCCGACCCCCATTCTACTGATTGTTGACAACTGATAACTGATAACTGATAACTCTTCATCATTTCACCACACAGAATTTGCCGGTACTTTGGAATCCGTTTCCATCGGTTGCCCGGAAGAAGTATAATCCGGTGCAGACCATTTCGCCGCGTGCGTTCGTGCAATCCCACTCGGAGGCACCATCCAGCACCTTAATTAAGTTTCCCAAAGCATCGTAGATTTCAACGGTTAAGCCCTTCGGATAGAAGGTGAGGTGTTTACCTTGTCCCGCATAAAGTGGGTTAGGTGCAACGATGACATTCCGGTTCGCACTATTGGCGACATAATTGAAGGTTCGCCCCTGCCAGATTCGAGTGCCTGTTATGCCCGTAGCGGTTTGTCCCCGAATCTTATAGAGATAGATACCTGTCGGTGGAAATCCGTTCGTACGGAGCGTACCCAACCATTTCGTCTCGGTTTCTTGTGTCAAAAAGACAGTGTATTCATTTCTATTCGGACCCTCTACCGTCAGGTGAGGTGAAGCCTGCAGTGGATACGTGCTTTGTACTTCAACATTCCATTCGCCTGTGCCGTGCGGTTGGGTATGAATAAAGAAAGCAGGTGCCCCGCTCACGGCATCTACACTCGGTGTGATGCTGTTTGGAACGATGCTCGGTGTACCCATAAGACCGATTGCGTCAACAGGCACAACAGCATAGTAATAATGGAGATTGTTTGGATCAAAGAACTCGCTGCTGACATCAATTCCCTCAAAGATAGTGGGGTCTTCAAACTGAGTTTGTGTGACATCAACACGCCCAACGATGGCTACATCGTCTTCGGAAATACCGTTTCCATCGCGGTCGGCAGCGGCGAGCACTTCATTGAGATTTTGAAAAGGTTGGAGGACATCCGTTTCATTCCGTAACATATAGCGTTTTCGCACGATTGCGACCTCTCGAACCCCCGCTGGATTATCAACATTCCATGTCACACGAAGTCCGTTAGAGCCTTGAACGACCTGTGCGTTTGAAAGCACCCCTGCTGGTGGCGCACCCGCCATATAGCTGACAGAACCCCCGAAACTCCCACCCGGAATTACGACGCGTTCAACATCGGGATGCATATTAATTAAGATGAGCGTAACCTCCTGGATATTTCCGCCGAAATCTTTGAAGGTCATCTGTGCTTCTTGGGAACGGTGATAGGTGAATGCTTCCCTAACCTCAGTGGTCCCATCCCGTTTCCTGACGATAAATTTAGCAGCCCACCCGCGCAAACCGGTACCTGCCTGTCGCTGCAGTTCATCCTGAATGTTCTGTCGGTCATCAGGTGCGAGGTGTTGGAGATTTATCGGAGCGAGATCCGCGCCATCAATTTTGACTGCGAATTCCGGCGCATTATATACGCCCCCTGGACCCGCAGGACGGAAGACGATATAGCGTGTGGAGAAATGCTCAGGCATTGATTCCGAATCGAAATCGGTGCGAACTGGATAACTCGTGTGTACATCGTTGGGATGAATAGCGACTGGTGGAAAGCGCTGTGCTTTCCGATAGCCCGACATTCCAGTTGCCGTATTGGCGCGGGTATGCGTGAAATAATTCCATACCGTGAAGGTCTTGAAAGCCTCTGCAAGCGTGGTGCCGTTATCCGTAAAAACGTTGTAAAAATTGCCCATCTCGCGATAACTGCCATCGGTGGTGTTTCTGTAAAATTGGCGGACGATGTCGTATCCGAACCGCTCTGCCATATACAATGTCCAGATAACGGAGCCGTACTCGTGGTCGCCGATGCGACTCTCAAGGGAGATATCGGGAATGAGAAACCAGCGGCGGAGTTGGTGGATATAATAGTTATAGGAATCGGTTTCGTTGGGTTCATCGGGATCCGGGAGCGTATCGCCATCGTCAATAATTCCACCATCGTAAGTCATGACTTCTATCCAAGTTGCGGATGCCTCCATGAACCACGTCGGCATATAGGCGTTATATCCGAACTGGACACCGTGCAGGAATTCATGTGTGCAGGTTGTCTCAAGATAGCGGATTCCCTCCGATTTTCCGACGTAATCATAGATACGAGAGTTGATCATGAAATAGGGTGCGACGGTCAGTGCGGTGGATAAGACGCGTCCTTCAAACCAATCCGCCGTCGTGATACCAAGGGCAGGAAAGGTGAAGAGGTAGACATCATATTTATGATTGCCGCCATTTTGTGCCGCCCAAAAGTCGATGTAAGGGATTTTAAATCCCATCAGGTCAATTTGGACGTGATATGCCCGTTCCATTGCATCGGCACAGAGATCAACATAATCGGGAACTCCATTGCGCGGGTGGAAATCCTCAGGGGGTGGTGCATGCGGCCCGACGCGTGTGTAATGGAATTTAAAATGCGGTGTGTTGAATCTTTCAGGTAGTCCTACTTCACCGAAAAAACTACCGGGGAGTCCAGGTCGAAGGAAAAGTCCTTTCAACTTCTGCCGATGTATAGAAGGCAAGTTTTGCCAATTCTTGGCGAGGGTGACAAAACTATCGGTTACACACTCCGTTATTTCGCTTGAGGTGTATCTCGGTTTGAGATTGGTGAACTGTTGAGCAGTTTGGATCGCGCTTTGGAGTTCAGGATCCGGTGGAAGCGCATGGACAACGGATAGACACGTTATAAAGAGTGTGATGACGATCAGTGATAATTTCATTCTTTTAACTAGTGAAACGGGTGGGTTTTCCATCAAGGCTGGTATGATTGGTTTCCTTCCAATATGCTTCCACGCCCTCTTCGCCCCTTTTCGCTGCCCACGCGTTTAGCTGCTCCCTTTCACCGACATAATCATACAACGGGACAGCCATCCCACAGGAGGTTTGCACGAGGTCAACGTTGAGGTCAAAGATTTGCCTTGCCCCCGGCAACGGCGTGAACAACGGGAAGAGCAACTGCCATTCAGCATCATCTTTGTGGACAGCCTTTGCAGTACCGTAGAGTCGGAGGATCATAGGGTTGTCCTGAAAAGCGGTAAACATGAGTGTCATTCGAGGGTTTTCCTGAACGTGCGCGGCGGTTTCATTCCCGCTGCCGGTTACGTTTAACCAAGCAACACGGTTTGGACCCAGGACACGCAAGGAATCCATGCCTTTCGGGGACAGATTGATTCTGCTGTCGGCTGTAGCGGTTGCGACAAAGAAGACTTTTTGGTCTTTGATAAATTGCTGTAGTTTTTGAGGGATTTCAGTGTACAATTTTGACATCTTGTTAGACCTTACCATTTCGGAAAGCGGCCGAATACAACATGTAATCGACTCGACCGCTTATACAAAAAACTTAATGCGCTTTGATGGCACCCCACGTGAGCGCAAGCTTCCCTATCGGTTCAACATCAAAAGCGATTTGATAATTCTCCATAACCTCTTTTTTATCTAACGCACGATCATAGACAGCGACATCATCAATCTCACCCTCGAAATAGAAGGGTTTGATAAAAGCGTTGCGGTCGTGTCCAACCGCGACAACAACATGGCTGCGCGTTTCACGACTGTTTATCGTTCCATCCGCTTCGGCATCGGCTTCACCGTTGATGTAGAGAAACTTTTTCTCGCTATCGCCATCGGCGACAAACGTGATGTGCGTCCATTCTCCCGCTTTAACAGGGGTTTCGGTTTTGAAGACACCAAACCCGTCGCCACCTCTTTGCGTTTGTATTGTGCCATCTGCCAAGAGTTCCAGCCACGAGTCACCACCACCCTGTGGATCATCGTCCCAGATGATAACTTTTGGACCGCCGGGTAGCGCTGGCACCTGAATCCACATGGCATAGGTAACATTCTGTCCTGTGGTGGCGGCACCCATGACGACATAATCTTCTTCGCCGTTGAAACTGAGTGCGTCTCCGACAATGCCTTCTACAATTTTGGGAGCACCCAAGATCTCTCCATCATGTTCACCGAGGGCATCTTTGGCTACCTTGGCATCGGTATCGCCCTTATCAAAGGTCCAATGTCCTCCCAATCCATCTTCAATAGATTGCGCGTGCGCTATTTCTGCGGACGCGGATGCGAAGACAATGACTGCGGCGCAAAAGAGCGTAAAGTATAACTCAAACTTCATCGGTTCACCTCCTGAGTTTTGTAAACTCATGATAGGCAATGCGTTCGTTCGGTAGGAGCAAAGAAGCTCACTACTTTCATTTGACACTGATATACATTATATACGCTTTTGGACGTGTACGCAAGGGAAATGATATAGGGTATGGCTGTCAGCCTTCGGAAACCTGCTTCGCAGTGAGAACAAGTCAGTTGGTAGTCTGAATCGCTTTAGTTGTGTTCGCCTTCTTCGCCGTCATGTTCGCTGTCGCCTTCTGCATCATGTTCACCCCCACCTCCACCGCTGCCATGTTCGCCCTCTCCCACTTCAGGATGGGCTGTCCATCCGTCAAAGTCTGTGCTCGTTGCGATGAGTTGGACATCTCTTTTTTCACCCGGGGCGAGGTCAGCTGACGGTGTTGGACCGAGCTCTTTTCCGTTAGACAAGTGAACCTCGACTCGAACCTGCTTCAATGTTTCGTCTGTAGTGTTCTCCACAGTTCCTATGAAGGAATTGGTCTGTGCGTCGTAAGCCAAGATGAGTCGTGCCCCGTTTCGGACCTGATCATAGGTTTCATTTAGTGCGAGTTCAGTGCCTGATTCCTCGCCTTCTTCAGTAGTGTGCTGTTTGGTCATTCTTGAACAGCCGTTAACAATGGATATGGCTAAAACGAGCACAATTGTGGCGAGAACTATACGCATTTGATTCATGGATACTTCCTTTTTAAGATTAATTTTTTTCATATTGCGAGGGTTTATTTCCTCCAAAAGAGAAAACATGTTTAAGGCAGGGAAATTATAGTACAAAAAAGGGAAAGCGTCAAGAAAAAAGGCAGGTTATGAACCTGCCTTTTGAGAGGTCTCCCGGCAACGACCTACTTTCCCGCGGGGTTGCCCCCGAAGTATCATCAGCGCTGAAGGACTTAACTACCGTGTTCGGGATGGTAACGGGTGGTTCCCCTTCGCTATAGCCACCGGAAAGGTGTATAAGAATATTTGACAATTGTATATGTGTGAGGGGTCGGTAGAAGAAAAAAGTTATCAAGCCCTCGGCCTATTAGTACCAGTTAGCTGAACCGCTCGCGCGGTGTACACATCTGGCCTATCAACCTTCTTATCTCGAAGGGGCCTTACCAACTTAACGTTGTGGGATATCTTATCTTGAGGGAGGTTTCACGCTTAGATGCATTCAGCGTTTCTCCGTTCTGTACATAGCTACCCAGCGGTGCCACTGGCGTGACAACTGGTGCACTAGAGGTACATCCACCCCGGTCTTCTCATACTAGGGGCAGCTTCTCTCAAATATCCTACGCCCATACCAGATAGGGACCGAACTGTCTTACGACGTTCTAAACCCAGCTCGCGTGCCACTTTAATCGGCGGACAGCCGAACCCTTGGGACATGCTTCTGCCCCAGGATGTGACGAGCCGACATCGAGGTGCCGAACCGCCCCGTTTATGTGAGCTATCGGGGGCGACTAGCCTGTTATCCCCGGAGTACCTTTTATCCAATGAGTTACGGCCTTTCCACACAGCACCGTAAGATCACTAAGCCCTGCTTTCGCATCTGCTCGACGTGTCCGTCTCGCAGTTAAGCTCCCTTCTGCCTTTACACTCTACGCGCGGTTTCCAATCGCACTGAGGGAACCTTAGGGTGCCTCCGTTACACTTTAGGAGGCGACCGTCCCAGTCAAACTACCCATCTGACACTGTCCTCGGCACGGATTCACGTGCCTAAGTTAGAATTTCAATGCAACAGGAGTGGTATTTCAAGGACGACTCCACTGAAACTAGCGTCCCAACTTCACAGTCTCCCACCTATCCTACACATGCAACATTAAAACCCAATATCAGACTATAGTAAAGGTTCACGGGGTCTTTCCGTCTTGGTATGGGTAACCGGCATCTTCACCGGTATTACAATTTCACCGAGTCTCTCGCCGAGACAGCGCCCATGTCGTTACGCCATTCGTGCAGGTCGGAACTTACCCGACAAGGAATTTCGCTACCTTAGGACCGTTATAGTTACGGCCGCCGTTTACCAGAGCTTCAGTTCAGAGCTTCCAGTTACCCTTCACTCCTCACCTTAACTTTTTGGCACCGGGCAGGCGTCAGTCCCTATACATCATCTTGCGATTTAGCAGAGACCTGTGTTTTTAGTAAACAGTCGCATGGGCCATTTCACTGCGGCTTCTTTCAGAAACCCTACTCAAAGCACCCCTTCTCCCGAAGTTACGGGGTAATTTTGCCGAGTTCCTTAGCGAGAGTTCTCTCGAGCGCCTTAGGATTCTCTCCTCGCCTACCTGTGTCGGTTTACAGTACGGTCACCACGAGTTGTCCACTCGAGGTTCTTTTCTTGGCAGACAGTCGGGACAGTTTGCATCCTTACGGAATCCTGTTCACCCTCAGGAGTTTGTTGCACCGGATTTGCCTGGTGCACTCCTTCGGGCTTAACCCAGCATATCCATCAGCTGGTAGTCCCTATCTTCTGCGTCGCCCCTAGTTTCATCCGTGTCATGGTGGTGCAGGAATATTACGCCTGCTTCCCATCGCCTACGCCTTTCGGCCTCGGCTTAGGATCCGACTAACCCTGAGAGGATTTACCTTGCTCAGGAATCCTTAGGCTTTCGGCGAACAAGCTTTTAACTTGTTTTATCGTTACTTATGCCGGCATAATCACTTCTAATTCGTCCAGAGCGCCTTACGATTCTCCTTCAGTCCTACTATAGAACGCTCCCCTACCATACCCCTTACGGAAACCCTGACGGGCCTCCTGGCGGGATATCCACAGCTTCGGTAACACGCTTAGCCCCGGAAATCTTCGGTGCAAAGTCGCTCAACCAGTGAGTTATTACACACTCTTTAAATGGTTGCCACTTCTACGCCAACATCCTGGCTGTCTCAGCAACAAAACATCCTTTACCACTTAGCGCGTATTTAGGGACCTTAGCTGATGGTCTGGGCTGTTTCCCTTTCGTCAATAGAGCTTATCCCCTACTGACTGACTCCCATGCTTAGGACAATGGCATTTGTAGTTTAACTGGAGTTGCTAACCTGGTGGGGCCGCGAGTCCAATTAGAGCTCTACCGCCACTGCCAAACACATGAGGCTAGCCCTAAAGCTATTTCGGGGAGAACCAGCTATCACCAAGTTTGATTAGCCTTTCACTCCGATCCACAGGTCATCCCCCAATTTTTCAGCATTGGTGGGTTCAGGCCTCCACATACTCTTACATATGCTTCACCTTGCCCATGGATAGATCACTTGGTTTCGGGTCTACTCCATGCAACTAAACGCCCTATTCAGACTCGCTTTCGCTACGACTCCGCATCAAAAATGCTTAATCTTGCTACACAGAGTAAGTCACCGGCTCATTATGCAAAAGGCACGCGGTTATGCATGTCACTTACGTGACCTAGCACTACCACAGTTTGTAGGCTATACGGTTTCAGGGGCTTTTCACTTCCCTAATGGGGGAACTTTTCACCACTTCCTTCACAGTACTTCGTTCACTATCGGTCGCCAGGGAGTATTTAGCCTTAGGAGGTGGTCCTCCTAGATTCCTACAGGTTTGTCTATCCCGTAGTACTTGGGGTGCTCGTTGAAAAGCGTCACTTCTTTCGTCCACGGGACTTTTACCCGCTCCGGTTGCTCTTTCCAGAGACATTAGACTAGAAGCACGGTCCTTTCTGGCGTGTCTGTATCCACACCTAACGAACCCCACAACCCCCGATATACAACGCACACAGGCTTGAACATATACCGGGTTTGGGCTGTTCCCTTTTCGCTCGCCGCTACTGGGGGAATCGAGGTTTTCTTTCTTTTCCTCAGGGTACTGAGATGTTTCACTTCTCCTGGTTGTCCCTCGTGTAAACACGAGTAGCAGGGATTAACCTGCTCGGTTTCCCGATTCGGAAATCTTCGGATCAAAGCCTATTAAGCGGCTCCCCGAAGCTTATCGCAGCCTGTCACGTCCTTCGTCGACTCCTGGCACCAAGGCATCCACCGTAAGCCCTTAGTAGCTTGATAAGTAATATCATTCTACCGATTTACCCTCTATATACAATTGTCAAAGAACAATACCTATTGAGCGCATCACGCTCATAGGCGATAGAACTGAACGGAATCGAACCGTCTTCTGCCACTTTAATGACAGACGCTCGCCTAACCGAGCCATCCCTACGATTAATGATTATATAGTATACCACTAAAAATCATCAATGTCAAATTTATTTTTTAGACAGACTCTCTGTCATGTGAAATCGGAGCACGTAATCCTCTACTCGGTATCCATGAACACAGGGATCGCTCCCGAAGGATTCTCTTCCGCCACCCGATTTCCAAGTTCGTCCACCTCGTTTCTCTCGTACTAAAGGTGATTATACCTCTTCTGGAGACAACTAACCCGGATGGAGATGAGCGGACTTGAACCGCTGACCTACTGCATGCAAAGCAGTTGCTCTCCCAGCTGAGCTACACCCCCATGTGGCACGTTCTTAAGTATACCACAAAATCTCAGAGATGTCAAATTTATTTTTCAATCTTCAACGAATTTATAGTATACCACTAAAAACGATGTCTGTCAAATTAAAAATCCGACATCACCGCACAGAGCTTAATGATACCACGAAATCATGGAAAAGTCAAATTTATTTTCATCTGCTTGTCGTTTTTTCAAATTTAACCTGAGTCGGACGCAGAGCCATTCAGTATGTCGGGAACCGGAGTTCCCTCCTACAGAAGAACTCAATGCTTCTGGGAAAAGGTCGCTCCTACTGGAGTATGTCGGGAATCGGAGTTCCCTCCTACAGAAGAACTCAATGGCTCTGCGTTAACATTGATTTTATACGCCTATATAAGATACCATTGACAGAGCACCTCGGACAGGACTTTTCACCGGTATGGGTGCCAACGGCTTTTGCTGTCGCGCCGAGTTCAAAGACACAACTGATGCTATGGGGTGTGCTTAAGCGAACGGTGCGCGGAAAAACGCAATGACCACCAGTTAAGGCTTAATTTCCACCCAGTAGCGCATCTTGACTCGTATTTCCGGGGGCTCCAAGCCAGAGTTTGATGGCAGGACTGCTCGCCACAATCCGTTGGCCGACCGAGGCGTTAATGACAACGATATACGGAAGCGTCTGCTGCGCACCGATGAAGGGGTTACGGCGTAACTGATTGCCGGTGGTGCCGGTGGTAATAATATTCGGCATAAACGTCAAGATGGCTTCGGTTTTATTTTTTTGGAGCACAGTCGTTCGCCGTTGGAGCCGCACACCAAAGGGTAGACCGACAGCAGTGAGGTTCAGATTTTGCTTATTGCCGCTCTGCCGTTCAACCTTGACGGTGATGTCAACCGGTGCATCGGGGGTTACCACGACCTCCTCCAATCCCGTTGATAACACGATGGGTGCGGTCTCCGTAACACTGACCACAACGTTTTTCCGTTGGACAGTTTGGTCATTGTTTTGAATGCGATAGACCTCAACGGGCGCCGCGACGCGACGGTATTCATTACCAGTGGCAGTAGTGACCGCACCAACAACTTGAACAACCCGATACGTCAACTCGGCATCGGGAGTAGCGGTAAGGGTTATGTATCCCTGTGTCACACCCGTACCGGAGAGAATTGCGCTCTCGCTGGCAGTAATGTCGGGTGACAAGTTTTCAACATAGAGTCGTATCGGTTCTGTAAACCCAACGCGGCGTTGCAGGGTCACCTCCAATAGGGCAGTTCCACCACGCCCGATATTCGGGTTATCAGGTGTTACGGAGATAGCGAAATCCGGGGTTGTCGGACGGGCATCTAAATGATAAACGTACCCTGGTCCGCCATTGCCAGCGATATCCTCGATGCGAATAGCATATACACCGGGTTCATTGAAACTGTAATCAATGATAGCGTTGCGTCTTCCGCCAACCCCAGCATTATTTGCCAACACCTCGCCACGGGCATTGAGTAAGGTGAGTGAGGGACTCAGTGGCGAATTGAGACGTTCTGCGGAGACACTCAACGAATAACCGCCTATATCTGCGAAAAACCCCCACGGTCCGTACCCATTCGTAACTTTTACCAGAATCTTGTTTCTGCCCTTAGAGACTGGCAGCTGGATAACATCATCGGCACGACGGAGCGGTCGGTGGACGTATTTGCTAAAAACAAGCTGGTCATTCACCCATATCTTGATCGTATCGTCAGAACCGAGGGATAAGAGATAGTTCTGGTCCCGGTCAGATTCGAGGTAGGTTAAGGCATAGCCTGTGACATCGTCTTCAGGAACATTTGAGAAGACATTTTCGCCTCTACTATCGGTTTTATACCACCCGATCTTTCGCCCCTCTTTGCCGATGTATTCCTTATTGAAATCTATCTCAGTTTCAGGGGGATAGACGGTATCAAACCCGCTCTCGTCAACGTTACCAAACGGAAAAATCACCCACCATGGACCGAGAGTTGTTCCTTCCGAAATGGTAAGTCGGTAGTAGTCCACCTCACCGGGTTCTGAGATGCGTCCGCTGAGTGCGCCCGGGGTTGTGAGGTGCTGTGCGCGTTCAAGTTGGCGTGCGATGAGCCCGGCTAAACGTTGCGCTTCTTGGGCAACGAAAGCGATGATACGGTCGCGCTCGGTGGGTGTGATGTCGGCGTTCTCCTTATTCGACATCCGTGTAATGGTGCGTTCCCATTCCTCGGTAGAGAGTGCTCGATTGCTTGGTGAACGGAGCTCATGGCACGCCGCACACTTCGTTTCAAATTTTTCAATTATACCTTGCGGATAAGTGCCAGTGGCTTGTATGTTAGTGCTTTCCGCGTTCGAGTCGCCCTCCATTTCATTTCGGGCTAAGTTTTTGGTGTTTTGGACTTGACTTGCCTTTCTTAATATCCGCTTTCCACTTTGTTTCAGGTTGGGCACTTTGGATTTCGTTTCTTGCGCGGACTGAATTGCCGTCCTTTCTTCGACGGCTTCCAAGTGCGCGTTGACGATGAAGGGAAAAACGCCGTAGGGTGTGCGAATCTGCTTGAGTCCTGGCTGTTCATCTGCAGTCAATCCAATCTGCCATTCGGTTTGCGGAAGATTCTCGCCTCCAATAACACACTGAACAATATTGGCTTCGGGAGGCGTGGGCGGTCCGTAGAAGCGTTCAGTTTCCTCTTTCGAGAAGCGATCTCCGTTAGGGAGCGTGCCACCGGCGGGAAAAAGATAGGTATTGTAAGGAAGAACGCCGCCTGTTAAGCGATAAACGGAATCCGGATTGCCGCGATGCAACAAATCTCGGATACGCAACACATAAAACGCGTCGGCAGGCAGTGTAATATCAAGAAGTGGATCTAAACTGTAGAATCCGTTACTCCGTGCCAATTCAACCCCCTTTGCATCGAAAAGAGAGAGAGTGGGATTGAAGAATTGCTGGCTAATGTTATTGAGACGATACGCGTTAACACTGAACACACACCGTTGTCCCTTCGCTCCTTCAAAAACGTAATAATCTTCATCTCCACCGGGATTAATCAGCCCGTTGATGAGACTCGGCAACTCAATAATAGCAGCGGTTTCTGGAGTGTTATTCGACTCTGTTTCAAGGACATCAGGGGTCTGGCTAACCTCAAAGGGCCACGCCGTGGAGGTGCCGTGCTTACCAACGACCCGAATTTCGCGCATCCCGATAGGGGCATCCGATGCAATTGACAACTGAGCGGTTAACCCACCACTGGCCCTCGCCGCCGATGTCAGATACGCGATAATTTGGGACTGTGCTTCTGCATTGATCTCTGCGCCTTTCTCTGTAACCATCCGTCGGACAGTGGTTTCCCACTGTGCTGGCGTCATTGATCGGTTATTTGGAGATCGGAGTTCGTGACATTGCCCACAATTCGCCTCAAAGACGGGCTTATACGTGTCATCAACCGCGCCACCACCAGGATACAGTTGGGCGGTGATTCCGGGTTCACCTTCAATAATAAGGGTGTGTGCTCCTTCTAAATCGGAACCTTGGATTGCAATCTCGATAGTCGTTCCGAACTGCCCCCCTGCCGGAAACAGCGAATTGAGCCGTGGAACACCTTGCGCAAACGTAGGTATAGCGATTGAAAGGAAGAGCAACGCGAAAAATGGTATGCAATACGAAGGTAAATCGCGCTTCAGAAAAGGGAAAGTCCTGGTACGCATCGTAAAAGTCCCCCAAAAACAGTTATCAAAGGAATAGCCAGCAATGGTCAGCCATCAACAGTCAGTAAAGAGGTATTCAATAAACAAAACTTCTTACTGAAAGCCGAGAGTCAATGGTTATTCCTTAAAGAATTCGTGGGTTAAGGCGCGCTTACGGAGATTCCAGAGTCGGACTTTGCCATCACGACCACCCGCCGCGACAAATTCACCATTTGGACTGAACTCGACGGCATAAACAGCATCCGCTGATTCATTGAAAGTCTCATAGCGGTTGCCGGACCGGAGATTCCAGATAACCACCGAAGTATCTGCACTACCGGACGCAATCATTGTCATCCGACTATTTGTGGATCTAAGTGATACAAGCCCGGAATCAACACTATAGACGGCACCTTGATGCCCGTTGTATTCACGAACGAGCGTCCCTGTCATCTCCAGCGAACTTCGCCCCACGGCACCTTCACCGCCACTTCCCGCCGGTGTAACACGCCACGTTCGAACAGTATTATCGGCAGAACCAGAGACAATCACACCTTCTTCGGCTGAATACGCAAGACTATAGACCGCGTCATCGTTGGCATCCAAGTTCACTAAGACGGTGTAAGTGTTGGGATTCCATACCTTTATGGTTTTGTCTTCGCTACCGGTGACAAAGTAAGTTCCGTCTGGATGATACAAAGTACAGAGGACCCTGCCAACGTGTTGGGTGAGCCATTTGGATACCTGTGTATCTATCGAAAAGTCGGTATCCTCAAGTCGTGTTAAGTCGATAACAGCACTATACTCATCCATGCTCGCAGTGACCAATGTCGTGTTACCTGGACTGAGCGAGATGGATTCAATGGTATCGCCGTGAATCTCTAAACTTTTAATGAGTTTTTCAGAGGAGACATCCCAAACTCGGACTTCGCCGCTCCGAGAAGCGAGACCACCGCTTGTATAGAGTGTTTTGCCATCTGAAGAAAACGCGAGACTCCGCACCTCACCGGCATGTGGTTCATACGTGTAAACGACGCGCTGCGTTTCCAGGTCCCAGATTTCAACCCACTGATATTTCCCGACAGCAAGTGTCTTACCATCGGGACTAAATTCAAGTGACCAGATCGGGGATAGAGGAACTGCTGCAAAACAGAGAGAGGTTGCAAAGATGATATAGGACGCTGCTAACAACATTTTTTAATTATTGGGGTTTCGCTCCGATTTTTCCGTTTTGATCATCAACTCGTGCCTTTACAAAGTGTGGAAGACGAGTTGATGGTCAAAAAATCGGGTTTTTGCCAAGATTGCGGTGTCTTTGGGTTCTATTCCGATAATTCTTACCCGGTAGGTGCGGGTTCCTTGGGAAAACACCACACCGAGTCTCGAAACAAACCGACGACTCTCACTACGAGGCAACCGACAGCCGAAAGCCAACTGCTAATTACGCGAGAACACCGCGAATGGGTTTGCCACCACGTGAGAGGACAATGCGAACCCCATCAGGCGATTCCAGATGCTGATTATAATCAATGCCGAGGCATCGATAGAGCGTTGCTGACAAGTCTTCTGGACGTACAGGGGTTTCCGCGGGTTCCATGCCAAGCGGATCTGAAGCACCAATGACTTGTCCGCCTTGGACGCCACCGCCAGCTAACATAATCGAGAAAACGCGGGAATGGTGGTCGCGTCCGCCGTTGCGGTTAATGACCGGGGTTCTTCCAAATTCACCCATAGCCAAAACGAGGGTCGTTTCCAACAATCCTCGATCACCCAAATCTTCGATTAAGGTAGCCATCGTCCGATCAAAGGCATTGAGTTTACCCGGCAACGCTGAGAAGATGTTGTTGTGGTTGTCCCATCCACCGTTACTGACAGTGACGAAGTTAACACCTGCCTCAACGAGCCTTCTGGCAAGGAGACAACTTTGTCCGAAGGTGTTACGTTGATATGCATCGCGCGTTTTGTCTGGCTCGTTGCCGAGATCAAACGCGGCACGCGCATCGGTGGAACTCATCAGGTCGTAAGCGGAGGTATAGAAACTATCGACGGCTTCGGCAGCCGGATTGCCTGCCTCATATTTTTTGAAGGCGGCATCAACGGCTTGGCGTAACGAACGACGGCGTTCAACGCGTTCAAAGGAAACCTCCTTGGGAGGTTCTAAATCCCGCACCTTGAAGTTCTTGCTTGCCGGATTTCCTCCGGGTGAGAAAGGTGCAAGCGACGCGCCTAAAAATCCGCCGCCACCATAAGCGACCGGAGCAGGCACAGCAATATAGGGAGGTAATGCACTCCGCTGTTCTTTGAGCTTGGAGACAACAGCACCATATCCTGGGACAGCAAAACCCGGTAAGGGTTGATAACCTGTCATCATATAGTGCGTTCCACGCTCATGTGCCGCCTCTGGAGAGGTCATCGAGCGGATAATGCAGAGCTTATCGGTTTGTTGGGCGAGTCTGGGAAGATGCTCGCTCATCTGAATACCGGTAACGTTTGTCGATATCGGTTTGAAAAGCCCACGAATTTCCTCAGGGGCATCCGGCTTGAGATCCCACATATCAAGGTGACTTGGGCCGCCCCCCAACCAGACGAGAATAACGGAGGTAGCGGTTTCTTTCTCCTGAAATGTAGTTGCACCGTGCGCTTTGAGCCGGAACAGGTCTGTGAGGCTGAGACCGAACAAACCGAGGGCACCGGCTTTGAGAAAATCTCGGCGGTAAAATCCCTCACAATCTGTATGTACGCATCTGTCTTCTGCCATGGTCCTTCTCCTTGTTCAACAGCTTGAGGCGTCGTTCTATTTATTAGCGGTCAGCAGTCAGCAGAATAACCGTCAGCGGTCAGCAGTCAGTCTGTGGCATATAAAGTGTATGCAACCACCAGAAGGTTCTCTTGCTGATGACTGACGGTTTCCGATAGCCGTTCTCACTGATAACCAGGCACAAGTCCTCGGCACACATCGGCGACACATCAAGTTCGCGCGGGTCGCTTCCGTAGCCTTTTCATCCATCTTTGCGCCTTCGTGATGTTGGTGTCAAACGGTTCTTTCATCTCAAAATATTCTGTATGTCCTGCATATATTTGATGCCAATCAACAATACAAGGCATTCGGTTTTGGGTGAGCGTACGCATTAGGAACGCCCGAACTTTGGCACGGGTATCTTGCGGTGCGTTGTCAACGGCGTGCAGAATATGTTCATCGGTGACAACCCTTTGCACCTGACCCTGCTCCTGAAGTGCGTAGTAAAGTCCACTTTCAGTACGGATGTTATGATATTCTAAATCTTGACTTTTAATCCAAGGATCTTCCCAATCTAATTTCTCTTCATCAATGAAAGCTTCAAGCAGCCATTTTTTTGCTGCCCAATCGACACGATCAATAACATTTAGCCAATCATCTTCGAGGTCATCAAGGATAGACTCCCATGCCGCAAGCACCCACTCGGTCTCTTCGTCGCGTTCGGTAATCAAAGCCTGAACGAAGTTAAGATACTCTCTCTGCAAATCAACAGCGGAGATAGTCTTTCCGGATTTCAGTTCGACGCGCCATGTGAAGGTACTATCGCGTGAGATGTGTCGAATCGCGTAGACGGGATCAGCGAGTTCGAAACCCGGGAGCGGCAATTTTTCGCCATGCATCTCGTGGAATATTTCAATAGCAGAAAGCAAGAGTGCAGTGGTGCCTACCTTCAATGCGGTTGCGTACTCCGACATATTGGAATCCCCAACGAGAAGATGGAGACGACGGTATTTCGTGTAATCGCTGAGTGGTTCGTCTCGCGTATTGATGATTGCGCGACTGAACTGGATCCATTCATAAATCTCAGTGACGATGTGATCGGAGCGTTGTGAAATCTGATAGTATTGTTGCTCACCAAGTTCATCTTGAAAATCGCCGAATTCAATCATTTCATCATAAGCCCCTACTCTGCCCGCCCCTGCGTAAATCTGGCGTGTAACGAAGAAAGGCATAAGCGTCGGGATGACAACACGGTAAAAAGGAACGTCTCGACTGATTTGGAAGTTTTCATGACATCCAAAGGTTGCACCTGTGAAATGATCAATATTGTTTTTGAAGAAAGCCGTGGGCAACCCCGTATCCGTAAGGATACCGTTGATGACATGTTCAATGGCTTTATCGTAAGCGACAAGGTCAAAGAGTGTGCCACATTCGGGTGTAGCGTACTCCAGATGTCCCATATCGATGTAGAGACGCCCCCCATTGAATAGGAACCCGCCGTTACCCGGGGGTTCGCCCCAGTCTCGGTAGTGAATGTCCCGAAGACCGAGTTCCAAGACATCGAAGACATAATCGCGCACGCGTGCCGCAACCCCTTCAGAGGTGCCACGAACTCGTTCGGCATCCGTCATGCATCCAAATTCAGTTTCGATCCCAAAAATTCTTTTGTTCATTTTTTAATTTTACCTTGCGGAGGAACAGCCTGCATTTGGACTCTGACGTGCGTTTCTCATATCCGCCTGCGCCGTTGTTGCAGGCTACGGATTTGGGACTAACGAACACCTCTTTACCAATAACTGACAACCGATAACCGATAACCAACTGCCAATTTTACCTTGCGGAGGAACGACGCGGTTTGGAAGTTGAAGGTTTTCGCTCAATATCCGCCCTCCATTTCATTACGGGCTTGCGCAATATAATACAAGGAAAAGAAATTATGGGAGGGCAGTTTCAATTTCCTGAGAAGTTAAGAGACGAAACTTACTCGTACCGCGATGCATGTTTTCCAAAACCCCTGCTTCAATCTCACCGTCTTCCCGTGCGGCATCAATAATTTCGTGCATCTGCACAGAATCGATCTGGGTCTCCTCCGACTCAGCCTCCTCTGGCTCTCGTGAACTCAATTCTTTACCAACTGCCCACGCTTCTAAACCCAACTGGAGTGCAGCGGCTAAATCTCTGTCGGTACCTGTAGCAGCAGTAGTGAGATATTTTTGCATCCCCGTCTCAATTGCTTCTGTACCGCCGATAACAGTAAAGGTTGTGTCTGTTCGGACATTACCGTCGTAGTTGATACAGGTAAAACGGTTTTTATCATCAGTGCTGCCGAGTTCGGCGAGCAACATTTTGATGATATACGCTTCACCGACAATGGACTCAAAAGCCTGTTTGAAGGTATGTGCTAAAACAAAGTTCGTGAGTCGGTGTAGGTTTACATCCTCGATGGCATTTTGAAAACCTTGGACGCTGGCGGTGTCGGTAACAAGCATTCGGAGCCGTTCAATATCGGCAGGGTGTCCGATTGCGGAAAGCGCAATTCGGTCATGCACCTCAAAAATTTTGCGTTGTCCTCTACCAATAGTGAGTAGCACCATGCCTTCGTCATAGGTAAGTCCTACAACAGGGCTACCGCCCCGGAGCTGGTCTTCAATGTAATCTCGTCGGTCATGAATCGCTTCTATCCAGCGATACGGTTCATCTCGCATTCTTTAATTATTCCTTGCGGTTTTTTAATTATTCCTTGCGGTTAAAAGAGGTGGCTTGGCACTCTAAAGTGTCCTCTCAAATCCGCCTTCCATTTCATTACAGGCTACAGGTTTTGCGGTTATCTTAAGAGAAACCCTCTGTTAGACGAAAACCTCTGAACCGACTGCCGACCGCTGACTGCCAATATGCTGACGGCTATTCCTCTGCATCCGGCTGCGCTTCAGCGTAACATGACTCCAATTCATCATCGGAAATATCTTCAACACCGATGCGTGTCACAGTCTTGACATTTGGAAAAATTTGTGCTCTCGCGTTGTAGCCGCTTGTCGCGGCATCGTACTCGCTTGCGATGTCCAAGAGGCGTAAGATAGTGATGACTGCCTGCCGTTCATCCATCTCTTGCAAAGGCGTATCACCGAATCGAGAGACGTAACGTAAAACACCGCGAATCCAAATAGAGCCGGAACCGGTCGTGGCAAAATTTACGTTTTCAAAGTGCGCACCGAGTGCATCATAGAAGAAAATCTTTCCGCCATTTTCGTCATCAGGTGCATTCAAATCATAGAGGGCAAAGATCGGGATAACACCCCCGATACCTTGGAGTGCCATCGGCAGATTCTCCCGGATGAGCCGCGATAGCATTCGGAGCTTGCCCTCAAGACTCAACTCTTGGAGCTGACTGCGGCGAAAGTATTGAAACGAGTGCTCCAACATTCTGGCGATTTCATAAGCGATTGCGGGCGAACCTGAAATAGCAAGCGCAGAATGCTTATCAATCTGCAAAACTTTCTCCGCCCGATCATAGATGACAGAGGTGCCAGCGGTAGCACGCCGGTCACCCGCGATCATGACCCCGTCTCGGTAACGTACAACGACGACAGTCGTACTGTGTGCTATCTCAATATCAGTACCGTGCTGTGTAGTTTCCGATGGCAAATCTATTTTTAAGGGATAGTTTGCGTGTTTTAAAAGGTTTAGGAAGTCACCTTTATGGTTCATGACTCCCTGTAGCGCAAATTTCCCGGACTCTTTAGGGAAGCCGCCTCTATCGTTCATCACTCCCCCGTTCTTTGGCGGTAGCGTCTGGACTGATCTTTGTCAACACGACGCATCCGTTTGAGCAGTTCTTGCGTATCGGGCCGACTGGCTTTCTGTCGTTTGGGCCCCTCGTTATCGCCATCGCCATCACCGGGTCCGATGGGTTTGGTGTCTCTTTGCTTCCGTTCGAGCTGAGCAATCATCTTGGCTGTCATGCTGTATATCCTTCCTTTTAATATGGTTATCGGCTATCGGCTTTCAACGGTCAGTAAGAGTAGCTATCGGCTGTCGGCTATTGGTTTCCGTCAGTAAAGAGATTTCTGATGAAATAGAGTCCTCTTGCTGACGGCTGATAACTGATTGCTGACGGCTCTTCTATAGACTCAACTTTTCAATGAGCGCCTCAACGGTTGGCGATTGATCGAGTGCCTCGTTATATTGACGTGCGATCGTTGCATCCGCGAGGGCATTTAGATTGATTTCGCGGGTGCGTCCGTTTACAGTGAAGGTAATACTATCCCACTGGATAGCCTTTATAGAGTCACTGAATCGATCTACAGCGCGCCCCCGGAAGTATGCCCGCGTGTCAGCAGGCGGATTATGGAGCGCAGCATCAACCTGTTCGTCCGTGACGATACGCCGCATCGGAATCCCATAGTATAGCCCTTCGTCAAGATCGATATTGTGATATTCTAAATCCAAACTTTGGAGCCATGGGTCATCCCACGCGACTCCCTCTTCCTCAGCAAACGTTTCAAGTAACCATTTCTTCGCTACCCAATCAAGTCGGTCAGTGAGCAACATCGGATCTGTCTCAAGTGCGTTGAGGGTATCCTCCCACTCGGTAAGCACCCAGTCAGTTTCAGGTAGGGTCGAGGTAACATCGCCGCTACTGAGATGCTTCTGTGCGAGTGCGAGGTACTCACGCTGATGGTCGATAGCGGACATCGTTTTCCCTTCTGCCGTCATGACTATCCAACGATACGTCTGATCATGCGATACAGTTTTGATGGCGTCAATCGGGTTGACGAGTGCTAAACTTTCTGGAATCCTCCGCTGTTCAATCAAGGCAATCACGAGTGCCGTTGTTCCGACTTTAAGTGCCGTGGCGTATTCGGACATATTTGCATCCCCCGCGATGCCGTGCAACCGACGGTATTTGGATGCATCAGCGTGCGGTTCATCTCGCGTGTTGACGATAGGACGATTGTGCATCGTATCCACACTCGCCTCGACGTGAAAGAAATCGGATCGTTGGGATAACTGATAGTGTCCTGGGGTTGCGAGTCCGGCTTCTGTTTCAATGCCGATTTTTCCGGCACCTGCGAAGATCTGGCGTGTGATAAAGAACGGCATGATACCCTGTTTGAGTGTTTCAAAGGGTACTTCGCGCGCCATCAGATAGTTATCGTGGCAACCGTAACTATGCCCATGGAAATCGGTATTATTCTTGTATAAAAGCACCCGTTTTCCGAGTTTCTGGCTGCGTGTTTCGGCACACCGTTGAAGGATACGTTCGCCGGCTTTATCGTGTGCGACAAGGTCAAAGAGACTGCTGCATTCAGGCGTCGAATACTCTGGATGTGCGTGGTCGTTGTAGAGCCGTGCGCCGTTGGTGAGGATGTGATCGCTTTTGATTTCAGCAAAAGAGAGCCGTTCTTTAATATTGCGTTTCTGGTCGTGCTTTTCCTCTTCCTTTTCATCAGGATGATTGGAAAGCGAGCTCGCTCGAAAGCCGCGTTCATCTCGAAGCGGATCCTCGCCGCGGTAGTCCCACACAGGTCGAAAATCTTCTTGTCGGTAACTTTTTACCAGTTCAATTGACTGCTTGACGGCATCAATATGCGCTTCATTTTCGAGTGTTATTCCGTATTCAGTTTCGATTCCAAAAAGTCTTTCCATTTTTTTAAAGCCGTCGGTTTCCATCAGCCGTCAGTTTCCATCAGCAAAGATGCAAGCGTGTCAGAAACACTCTTCTCTTTGCTGACGGTTTCCGATAGCCGATAGCCGATAGCCATTCCTAAATGACGCGTGATCCGGAGGCCCTGCGTCGTTCCTGTTTCTCAGTCTTGATAGGTGTAATTTTGACAACATTCGCCGGATCGTAATCAAGGAGCTTGAGCCAGTCTTCAACCGCCTCGGTCGGTGGGAAGATTTCGCTTTCGTGATACTCTGCGGCGAGTGCGTCTAACAGATCGGCGCGTGTGATACCACTTTCCTTCTCTGGGTTCTGAATCGCACGCTTGAGCGCGGACTCCTTCGCCCGCTGCACAATCGACTCAATAATAGCACCGCTGCACAGATGTCCCTTATAGAGAATATCGCGCCTCCCACTCCTGAGAGAAACTTCGAGGAATCGGTTGTCTTCGTCTTCACGGAACATCTCATCAACAACCTGTGCGATAAGATCTGCGACAGCCTTCTCAGCCGGGATAACTTCGGGTTGCGTTTCGCCTTCTTTCGGTGCCGCTTCGTTCTCCGCATCAAGGAGTGAAGCAATAGGCAACTCAGGGGTGAGGTAGATGCGGAAGATATCCTTCGCAGCCTCTGCATTTGGACGGGTCACTTTAATTTTTCTATCAATACGCCCTGGACGTAAAACGGCAGGGTCGATCAGGTCGGGACGGTTAGTCGCCAAGATAATAACGACATCCTGTAGAGATTCAATGCCATCCATCTCTGCACAAAACATCGGGACAAGTGTGTTCGAGATGCTATGGGATCTGAGGGCACGCCGTGTGCCTAATATCGACTCCGCTTCATCTATAAAGACAAACGCCAGTTTACCATCTTCCTTTTTCTCACGGGCGATCTGAAAAATCTCTCGGACCTTCCGTTCGGATTCACCGAGCCACATGTTGAGGATCTCGGGTCCCTTGATGTGTAGGAAACACCCTTCAACGTCCTCACCGCTTTCCTTTTGGAGGCGTTGGGTTAAGTTGTAAGCGGTCGCCTTGCCAATGAGTGTCTTCCCACATCCCGGCGGACCGTGGAGAAGAAAACCTTTCGGCGCGCTATACTGGAACCGTTCAAAGAGTTTGGGATGTAGAATCGGGAGTTCGATGGTGTCCTTAATGCGTTGGATGGTATCGTTAAGTCCGCCCACCTTGGACCACGGTATATTCGGCACCGCCTCAAGCGCGTAAGCGTCCGTCTCTTTCGCGGCGATATGTTCAACAGCGACCCGGAAGTTGGAGTCGATCCGAACTTCATCACCGGGTTTCAGCTTCGTATCTATGAGGTCTGTGGAGCGTTCAAGGATGACAGATTGAGCGTTCGGTTCTTGACCGACACGGATCCGTCCATCCGGCATAACATCGGCTATCTTTGCAATAGGACCCGCATCGTTGTATCCGAGTTCACCAACAACGACAAAAGCGTCGTTCAATAGGACACTGAACCCCTTTTTAAGGTCGGACGCTTTCAGTTCGGTATCAATGTTCGCGTAGTATTCGGAGCCACCGACGATGACGCGGGCGATGTCCTCTTTGGGTAATCCGAGCAGGGTTCCGATTCGATTCGCGGGTGCGGTGAGCTTCTCAATCTGCTCTTCCATTTCGGCGTGGATACGGAGTGCCTCCTGCTGAATCGAGCGGATTCTCTCCTGAAATTCACCTTCGTCGTTGAGGATAGAACGCCGGAGTTCCAACAGCCACCGACGGCGCCGGTCGTCCACCGGGGTCTCGGCAATAATGTGGTGAATTAGCTGCAACGCATAGCCGGAACTCATTGCCTCCTCTTCAGGGGTGAGTTCCTCTTCAAGTTCTTCGTCATCTTCAACAAACAGGTCGTTCCCGTCAGGGTTTGGACCCATGGTTTTACGATTCTTCTTATCGTACATTTGAACGTCTCCTCAGACAGCAACGGATGACTTTACGATAGAGTTTACCACATTTTCCACAATTTTGCGAATATTTATTCAGATCTTGTTTAAATTGGGGTCTACTGCGATAATTTGCTATAGTTTAGCACAATTCGTCACACAAAAGCAAGAAAAAAACAGGTTTAGGTAGAATTTCGTTTGCGATCACCAGAAGAATAGCAGTCAGTCATCAGCAGTCAGCTATCGGCTATCAGCGGTCAGTTGTCAGTTCACTGTAAGCAACTCTAAACGATGCTAATTTCACAGTTTTCATAGCAAAACTCGAAAAGTGATGGATCCCAAAAGAGGTTTCAAACCCATGCTCTGACTGGATTATTTTCGGTTTCTGTAGGAATCTTCTGTGAAGGTTGCTATGAAAATTTATGAGTGGAAAGGAGATCGATCTTACCAGCAAGAGGAACGATTCACTTGACTTTCGGCAGCTCGTACGTTAGGATAGCGTCGGGATTCGGAGATCCCTCCTACAAGAAATCTGCGAGGCAAACAGGAGAAACACCACAATGACACTGATATCTATGTTAGAACATTCAATCCAGCATTACGGCAGTAAACCGGCATTGGCACATAAACCGAAAGGTGGTACCTATCAAGACATCTCTTACACTGAACTTGGCGAATCGGTGGACGCTTTTAGTAAAGGGCTAAATGCCTTAGGGGTGCAAAAGGGCGATCGGGTCGCGCTTCTCTCTGAGAACCGTCCCGAATGGGCAATCACGGATTTTGGTTGCCTCAAAGCCGGTGCGGTAACCGTGCCGATGTTCTCAACGCTAACTGCGGCACAGGTCGGTTACATCCTAAAAGATTCCGGATCAAAAATTATCTGCGTCTCCACGAGCAGTCAGTTGGAGAAGGTAACCGCTATCCGAGATGAAGTGCCGACGCTTGAACAGATAATTGTCTTTGATCCGATTGAAGGCGAATGCCCAGAGGGTGTTATCCAATTTGAGGCAGTCTGTGAACTGGACGGAGATGGACAAGGAATCGGGGTTAGAAACCCCTCCTACGCGAGCGAAGACGACATCGCAACGATTATCTATACGTCGGGGACAACAGGAGCTCCGAAGGGCGTCATGCTGACACACGCCAATTTCATTTCAAATTTACAGGCGTGTAAATCGCTTATTGATATCAGTGATGCAGATGTGTTATTGTCGTTCCTACCGTTATCGCATGTGTTTGAACGGCTCGGCGGACACTACCTGCCGTTGATCTCCGGTGCGAAGGTGGCATACGCCGAGAGCACGTTCACGGTGGCACAAAACATGCGGGAGGTCGCTCCGACGGTGATGCTCAGTGTGCCGAGACTCTATGAAACCATGCATGACAGAATTCTGCGTACCGTGCAGGAAGGCTCATCGCTCAAACAGAAGATTTTCCATTGGGGTGTTTCCGTAGGTTCATCAGTCAGTTCAGCGATTCAAAAGGGGAAAAAGCCGTCTGCAATTTTGCAATTACAGCAGAACATCGCGGACAAACTGGTCTTCGCGAAATTGAAGGCAGCGACGGGTGGTCGACTACGCTTTTTCGTCTCAGGGGGTGCGGCGTTACCGCAATCGATCGCCGAATTTTTCCACGCGGCGGGGATACTGATTTTGGAGGGGTACGGCTTAACGGAAACCTCACCTGTCATCAGCATGAACCATCCAGCACAATGGAAGTTCGGAACTGTCGGCGTGCCTGTCCCCGGTGTAGAGGTACAAATCGCTGAAGATGGTGAGATTTTAACCCGTGGTCCACACGTCATGAAGGGCTATTTTAACAGCGAATCCGCGACAGCAGAGGTTATCAATGGAGAGGGCTGGTTTCACACAGGCGATATCGGCATCATTGATGAGGACGGGTTTGTCAAGATTACCGACCGGAAGAAGAACATCATTGTGCTCTCCAACGGTAAGAACGTTGCACCGCAACCGATAGAGAGTGAGTTGGTGCAAAGCCCCTTTATCAACCAGATTATATTGGTTGGCAACGAACGCAAGAATCTCGCTGCACTGATCGTTCCCAATTTTGATGCACTCAAGGCGTGGGCAGCCGAGAATAACGTTGCGACAGATGATCTTGCGACAATGTTTGAAACGCGCGAGGTGAAACAACTCATTCAACGTGAAATTCGGAGCCGTTTAACCGATTTCGCGGACTTTGAACAGGTGCGACGGTTCACGCTGCTTGATAAGGAATTTTCCCAAGAAGCCGATGAGATGACCCCCACGCTAAAGTTGAAGCGGAACGTTATTATAAAGCGATACGGGGAAGCAATTGAGAAAATGTATCCAGAGGACCCCTAAGTAAAGCAGAATCAACGGGGTGCCATTACAGTAAGCCCCCCTTCTATTATCTCAATCGTCACCGGCGTTTCGCACATCGGTTCGCCATCGGCATACAACAGTATGGGTGTGTCGGTCTCAATTGTTAAAGTGCGGGTCTGGTGCATGGATACAGCAGGATGCGAAACATGTCCTCCCCAGAAAAGCGTCACCATGAGCCGTAACACCGTTAGAGAGGATACTGGACGGATAATACAAACATCGAAAAGCCCATCGTCGATGCGAGCGTTCGGTACAATCTGGAATCCACCACCATATCGATTTGTGATGCCTGTCGCAGCGAGGAGGATCGGTCCCTCATGGACACCGAAATCGCCCTCAAGACGCACGAACGGCGGTTCGTAATAGAAAAGTGTCTCCACCGCTGCGTAAGCGTAGGAGGCAGTGCCTGCAAACAGCGGCGTTCCTTTCGCCGCACGGCGACTCACTTCCGTATCGTAACCACAGGTGGCAATGGTGGTGAAATAGTTTTTAATTTTTCCTTGCGGTTCGGTCAGTGAGGTTTGGACATTGAAGCACCTTTCCGTAGATCCGCTCTCCATTTCATTACGAGCTACATCATTTGGATTAACAGCTGACTGCTGACTGCTATTCTGATAGCAACATCCTAAATCCACACGGATAGGCGTGCCAGATAAGAGGGTTGCGATTGCGGCTTTAGGTTTCAGCGGCACACCGATTGCCGCCGCAAAATCGTTGCCACGCCCACACGGAAGAACCCCTAAGATTACATCTGGAGCCGTCGCGATGCCGTTGACAACTTCGTGGAGCGTCCCATCGCCACCGCAAGCAATCACCGATCGAATTCCATCAGAGGTGGCTTCCTGCGCGAAACGCTTGGCATCGCCGGATGCAGAGGTGAACATCAATTGTCCCTGAGCCCCAGATTCAGTAAGGGCAGTATAAGCTTCTTCAGCAATGTTTTTCGCGTTGCCTTTACCAGAAATGGGGTTTGCGATGAGAATAAAGTCGTTCATTTAATCACTGCGATTTTGCCGATTCTTTTTTCGGTATCAAATTCCAGGACATAGATATAGATACCGGTTGATACGTCTGTGGTGTTATTGCTCGTAAGCCACCACTCCTTGCGGTTGTGATCCTGATCGGTCACATCCAAAGTTTCAAGCAACTCGCCCCCTGCGGTAAAGAGTTGGATGCGTGTGCCGACAGGCAACCTATCGAAAGTGATTGACCCTTTGTCAGCGACGTTGGGACGCACCGGATTTGGATAGACCCGTACCTGCGTCAGATCTGACACCTCTGCTCCGATAACACCGAGTGGTATTTCAAGTGGACGCGTAGCAGCGCGGATAGGGTTTTCATCAATATCAACTACGTTGGATACGGTAATCTCATACTGATCCGTTGTATCAGTAAGCGATTGTCCGAAGTGCTCAAGAAGACTATCTGTATCAAATGCCAAGAGTGCGCGTGTGCCCATCCGGTCACGGATAGCAGATACCGGACTCACACCCCCAATCCGTTGCTCGGCTCGTAAGACATACCGGTTCTCGTCCCCAATCACGGGATCCATCCGCCGGTCGAAGGTAACGAGGACCCAGAAATTCCGACTCATAGAAACCGCATTAGGTGTGTGATCCTGCCAGCGATATGAAGAGGCAGGCTGTGTCGGATGTCCATCACTACCTGGACGGTGATAGGTTGCCCCAATCAGCTGGGGTGGTTCTCGCGGTGTAGCAGAAATGGGTTCGGTGCGCTGCGTTTCGTTACCTTTTTCGTCCTTAGTCGTGATAGCGTACCAGTAGGTATTATCCTTCGTAACACGTCTATCAAGGAATCTTGTGACGGTGAGGTTTTCCGCCACCTTTTCATAAACGTCAGATGCGGGTGCTTCCTTCTTCTCCCCTTGTGCGCGATAGACAGTAAAGTAGCGCGTCTGATCCGACTGTTCGCCATCTGTTTCGTCGTTCTCCTCGGCATCCCATGTAACGTGAACGACTTTCTGTGTCAGCGGCCTCGCTTCAACATTCCAAGGTTTGAGCGTATCATTGGCATCTGGATCTGTTGCAAAGATGGATTCAAAGCGGTAAATACCCTCTTCAAGGTTAACGTAAAACTCATCAAACCCGTTTTGGTTGAGTTCCGCGGTAAGAAGCGCAGGGGTTTCCTCCATCTTTCGGTGCCAGAGTGGTGACATTGCCGTGCCATCCCACTGCATCACATAGAGATTCGGATACGTAGCGATGACCAACTTATTGCGACCATCGCCTCCCAGGTCTGCGATTGCGAGACTATTCCCGTTTCGTCGGTGTGGCGCGATGGCGACAGTCGCATTACGCGTCCCTTCAGAGAGCAGCGCGTAGCCACGTAACGTGTGCGTAAAGACGAAAAACTTCCAGATTAGCGGTCCCGAAGGGTTATCCGGTAACGACAGTAAACCCCCAACGACAAACTCAGGTATGCCATCACCCGTGAGATCCCCTGCAGCGAGTTGCGTGATGTCCTCAAGCGGAAGTTGCGTCTGCCATTCAAGTCGGAACGTGTTGCGGATAGAGGTAGATTCATAAACGAAAAGATCGCCTTCGCTATCCGCTGCTACCAGTTCCATGCTTCCATCACCATCAAAATCGTTAATAGCGAAGCGTTGGGCGAATACATTAGAGCCAGCGGATTCGTTAATCAATACAGCCCTCTCAACATAGGTGTTTGTCGCACTGTCATATTCAAAAATAAGGAGTCGATCGTTGTTGTTATCCGCACCAATAATTTCCTTTTGTCCATCACCATCCATATCAGCGATCGTACCACCGGAGAGAAATGGGGTTTCCCAGATAATCTGCTGCGGGTACCCACGCGGGACAAGACTCTCAATGAGGAAGGTTCTCGCATCGTCGGTAGCCAGTATTTCGAGCAAACCGTCGTTATCAGTGTCATCTACCGTCCACGTAATGAACTTTTCGAGATTAGAGAGTCCCTCCACACTTTCAAGGGTATGTGCCAGTTCATATCTTCCGCTTGGGAGACGTTCATAGACCGTGAGGATAGCAGCCTGCAACTCGGCATCGAGAGTTTCCGAGGACAACGGACTCCCGACGATTTCAAGCTGACCGTCTCTGTCGAAATCTGCGGTGACGCTCGCGATGTGGAGTGGTGGAATATCGAGAAATTTTTCAGTGAATCCGCTTGGCGATATATAGCCAGTAACAATGTCAGCGGTATAAAACGCTCCGCCGTTATCCTCTCTCGCCTTCAGGTTTGTCGTATTCTCTGCTTCAACAAAAAACTGGTAAGTCCCGCGCTCCAAACCTAAAAACAGGAAATGTTCTACTCCGAGATCAGTTGTCCCAATAGGAGCGAAAGGAGCGAGACTCCCCTTTCGCCGGTAATAGAGTGTATTCTGGGTAACATCATCTGTTGCCCATGTAAAAATCGTAAGGGGTCGCTCGCCGTAAAGTGTGTCCGTTACGGTAAGGGAGATAATTTGAGGGGGTGTCCGGTCTACACTCAACACGACTTGGTCGTGCACTTGTTGCCCATCCGTGGCTGTTGCTGTTAAACGGACGGTGTAAATCCCCTCTGGAACCGTTGTTGTATCCCAAACAGCCAACGTCTCACCGATTTTCTGTGTGCTGGAAGACTGTGTGAAAGGCGTAAATTCGACAGGGACTGTAGATGCGCCATAACTGAGCTGCCACGAGTGGAACTTATAGCCGCCTGCGGTTCCGACGACGGTAATTGAATCTGCGCCGCCGCTATTGGTTTCAGGCGCGAGGATACGTGCCTGCAATGCGCCGCTTGCGAAGAGGGCGCGTTCGGCATTGACAGTGCCCGCCCCTACAAATTTCTCATCCAACGCATCGCTATCCTCTTGATAGACTGGGTCAGCAGTGCTGATGAGTATGTGTCGTACCTCTTCATGCGTCAGCGCGGGACGTTTGGCGAGGATTAACGCTGCAACACCAGCGACGTGTGGCGAAGCCATTGACGTACCCGTGAGGAGCCGATACTGGTTATTAATCTGTGTGCTGAGAATCACGTTACCGGGAGCACCGATGTCTACAGACGCACCGAAATTAGATTGGTAGAACCGTTGCTGATTCTGTTCAGTAGATGCAACAGCGATGACTTTCCGATAGGCAGCGGGAAAGATTGCGGCAGGCTTCTGAGAATTGCCAGCAGCGGCGACCAGGACAGCACCCCGTGCATAAGCATAATCGATTGCGTCCTGAATAACGAAAGAGCGACGCTCACTGCCCCAACTCATATTGATGACGCTTGCGCCATTGTCAACCGCATAGACCATCGCCGCGGCGGAGTCATCATCCTGCATTCGGGAACTCCCACCGATGGAGAGTCCTGCGCGTATTGCCATGAGCGGACACTCCCACGCCACTCCAGCGATACCGATCCCGTTATCAGGCATAGCACCGGCGATACCAGCGACGTGCGTGCCGTGTCCTTTTTCATCAATTGGCTCATTATCGCCTTCAAGGTAATCGCCCTCTGCTTGCAAATTAGGCGCGTCCGTAAAATCCCAACCATAAACATCATCGATGTAACCGTTGCCGTCGTCGTCTAATTCGTTTTCAGGGATCTCGCCCGGGTTTATCCACGCTTTGGGTGCCAAATCATCGTGTCTATAATCGATACCGGAATCAATAATCGCAATTACAACATTTCTGTCGCCTTTCTCGATTGCCCACGCCTGCGGTAGCTTCATCAGGGGTAGGTTCCATTGCTCAGGATACATCGGATCATTCGGAACGACAGCGTCTGCGAGCAGGGGACGGAGGTAGTTATACTCGACAGCCTCAACGAATGGACTCTGTTCATAGACAGCCTTGAGATCCCTCAGAGATGCGTCGGGGGCAAATCGTATCAGATAGGTGCGTTTTAGGTTAGGATTCAGTGATGGACGCGCGAGATACGGAAACAGCGGGTGTAAGGACTCAACCCTATGCTGGACGTGCAGGATGGAAATTGGTGCGTTCGCTTGCAACCGATCGACATCTGCGGCAGCGTCAGGTGTCAAACGGATTAGCAACTCACCGGGTGTGATTTGGGAATCGATGTCCACGAAAGGTGAATCCTCTGGAGCGGATTCGGTGCGAATTGCACTTAAAAGCAGGATGCCTATGAATAAGATTCTAAAATATATCATAATGGCTGTCGGCATGTTAGTTATCGGCTGTCAGTTGATTATCTGAATCGCGGATTGACGCGGATTTATCAGATTTCGCGGATTTTTTATTGGCTATCAGCCGTCAGTCGTTAGCAGCCAGCTTCCAGCGCACCTTTGTCAATCACGAAGGTTTGACATGCCAGTCTTCTTTGCTGAAAGCCGATGGTTTCCGACAACTGACAGCCAATTTTCTATTTCAAAACACCACCGCTCTCAACCAAGTTCGTTATCGGCAGAAAAAACGAGTCTTTGTATAAACCTCTCTTGGTACGTCAAAAACCGTTTTGGCACCAAACATTCTGACCTGACGTTTCGGCGTGAAGAACTTAACCTCTGTCTATTATTTCATAGTCGGGCGTTACTGTCAACCGAAAATCAGGAGATTCAGTTTTCGATGGGCAGTGATCAGTAGCCAGCAGTCAGTAGTTAGTGATCAGCTATCGGCGTTTGGATTGGAGGTTGATTCTATTTACCAGATGTCAAAACTGAAAGCCGATAGTTTCTGGCAGTAGATAGCCGATAATGAAAAGAGGCGAGGTTAAAGGAACCTCTACTTGTACCGCAAAGTGTTAGTTTGCGCGGAATACGCTACAAACTAAAAGTTTGTGCTACAATTTATGCCTTTGACACGCGAAAACGGAACCTTTAGACAGACGAAATGTTTAAGTCGAACTGACGTTATCTAAAGAGTTGCTGAAGGCACACAACGGGCGAGCGTTTGTGGAACCTTTATCGAACTCACGTTTTAAAATGAAAAAGCCTGTCATCAGCATGAAACTGATGACAGGCTTTGGTTATATTCATCCAATGGTGAGGTTATTCAAAGAGTTGAAGTTCCCCGTCTTTGACCATAAGGACAATCGGGTCATATACTGCCTCGCCGTTGGGGTCAAACGAGAAATCGCCTAAAATCGTCGGAAAATCCATCGTCTGCGCCAGTGCGTCGCGAATCGCGGCTGAATCTGCCGATTGTGCGTTCGCAATCGCTGCGGCGAGAATATAGAGCGTCGCATACGACTGTGCCGCCCACGGTTCGGGTTCAATACCGTATTTCGCCCGATACTTCTGGATGAAGGCTTGGTTTCCGGGGATGTTAGACAGCCTCGCCCAACCAGAAAAAGCGATCGCTCCCTCGGCGGCAGCGCCCGCACCTTGGATTTCTGTTGTAGTTAAATCAGGCACAATAAGTTGAACAGTGTCAGGAATACCGAGATCTCCCGCTTGAATGATAACCTGTGTCATATCTACTGACAGCGCAGAGATAAAGAGTGCTTCAGGCTCCATGTTCATGATATTGGTCAATTGCACAGTAACATCGGTGTCGTCGGTTTGGAAGGTTTCCTCCGTCAGAATCTCGACACCGCTCGCCTCGAGTGCTTTTCTTATCTCATCATTGCTACTTACCGAGTAGGTATCAGCGGCATCATATATCAGTGCCACTTTTGTATAGCCCAGTTTCTCGTGAGTGAGCATCACACCACTGGGATTCACTATGTCTACAGCGAGACCGGTGCGGAAGACATAATCCCCAATACTGCTCAAACCCGCAGCGGTGGAAACCGAACTAAAAGCGACTACCCCACTGTCTTGCGCAATCGGAAAAGCATCTTCAAGGTAATCTGAAATCGCGATTCCGACGATAGCAGGTACGCCTTGATCCACCAACTGCTGAACGGCTGCGATCGCGCCCGCTTCGGAACTCTGATCGTCCGCAGGGACGAACACGAGGCCTGGACCAATGCCGAGCGCGTTAATCTCTTCTTGTGCCAACTCAAAGCCGCGTTTCATTGGGAGCCCATACGGCTCGGCATCTTTCCCTGTCAGGGATACGACAAGACCGATGGGAATCCCAGTATCCACCATTTCAGGCATTGCAGGCATTGCAGTTTCAAAGACTTGAAGTTGCCCGTCCTTGACCACAAGGACAATCGAGTCATACATCGCCTCGCCATTGGGGTCAAAAGAGAAATCGCCTAAAATCGTCGGAAAATCCATCGTCTGCGCCAGTGCGTCGCGAATCGCAGCTGAATCTGCTGATTGTGCGTTCGCAATCGCGTTGGCGAGGATATAGAGCGTCGCATACGACTGTGCCGCCCACGGCTCAGGTGCAATACCGTATTTCGCCTGATAATTCTGAACGAAGGCTTGGTTTCCGGGTGCGTCAGACATAATAGACCACCCCGAAAAAGCGATCGCACCCTCGGCGGCATCGCCCGCTTTTTGCACCTCGTCGTTAGTCAAATCCGGAACAATGAAGTGAACAGAGTCAGGAATACCGAGCGCGCGCCCTTGAATGATAATCTCAGTCATCTCTCCTGACAAAGCAGAGATAAAGAGGGCATCAGGCTCCATGTTCATTATATTCGTTAATTGTGTAGAAAAATCGGTATCGCCGGTTTGGAAGGTTTCCTCGGTCAGAATTTCGACACCGCTTGCCTCAAGCACTTTCGTTACTTCCTCGTTGCTACTTGTGGAGTAGACATCGATGTCATCATATATCGTCGCCACTTTTTTATAGCCGAGTTTCTCGTGAGTCGCCATTACACCACTCGGGGTCTGTATATTTGTGGCGAGACCGGTGCGGAAGACAAAATCCCCAATCGAGCTCAAACCAGCAGCGGAGGAGATCGAGCTAAAAGCGACCACCCCATTCTCTTGCGCAATCGGAAAAGCATCTTTGAGATGCGTTGAGATACCGATCCCGACGATAGCAGGTACACCTTGATCCACCAATTGCTGAACGGCTGCAACCCCGCCCTCTACGGTGCTTTGCGCGTCCACGGGAATGAGCGTGAGGTTCGCATCGCTGAGCATATTAATCTCTTCTTGTGCCAACTCAAAGCCGCGTTTCATTGGGAGTCCATACGGTTCGGCAAATGGTCCTGTCAGAGCTACCGCCACACCGATGGGAATCTCTCCATCCATCATTTCAGGCATTGCCGTTTTGTCGTCAGGCACCATCGGAGCGATCTTTTCGCAACCCGAAAGCCCGACAGTCAAAGCAATAATCGCGAATGCAAACGCGAATGTTATGATTCTTCTTACAGTCATGTTAAATCTCCTTTATTATTAACTATTTCTATATGAAACGTTCAGGCGGATCAATAAAAAAATCGCCCTTAAACCAGATCCGCTGTCGTCAGAGAGTACAAATTTTGCATTAAGCCCCCATTGATACCCCAAAACCGCTTTGGAGACCAAGCACTCTAAGGCAACGTTCTGATGCGAAAAACTTAATCTTCGCCAACTATTGTTTCATAGTTGGAAGTTGTTGTCAATTCAAAAAACGGAGAGATACAGTTCTCGGTTTCAGTTACCATTAACAGAGCGTATAGCGTTTAATTGTTAGAATCAGGATTCACAGGATTAGAGGATGGACAGGATTGAAAAGAGGCGAGGTGTTTTTGCTTGGGTGTTTTCCCCAGGAAACCTCGCCAGCAACGGACATAAGAAAATCGGGGTTACAAACCCCTCCCACATTACCGATTTAAATACTTAAACTTCATCAAACCGCTCCTACGGGGATTGGGAATGCATACGTCCAAAACTTTCATAGTTTTTGCGTCAATAATTGCAGTAGCAAGATTCCCGCGACTGTGATTAGAGAAACTGACTATCCACGCAAACCCTTGAAAAGATAGATATGCGTGAACTCCGTTTTGACCGGCTAAAGTTATTTTCACTCGTGCATCCGATTTTGCGATCTGAAAATAGCCGTCAGCTATCAGAGCGCACTGCTGCGCAATGCTTTCAGCAGTCAGCCAGAAAGCCTTACGGTAGGGAAACAGACTTTGCATGCCATAGGAACTGCTGACCGACGAGCGTTGACGAAGCCACCCATCTGAAAGCCGATAGCCAATTTGCTGAGAGGAAACGGTCTGAATTGCAAGCGAATTTGATATCCGTCTGCCTTTGTCTATCTCGGGTGGTAACGTCATTGGATTTTGCTTCGCGAGTTCGCGAAGATGCATTGCATGTCGGAGATAGACATCCCGAAATTTCTCATAACGTTTGAGTCCGTGTGCGATCGGAATTTGTTGATACTGCGCGGCACACATCTCCGCGGCATCCGCTTCGAGACGTAAGACTTTGGCATAATTCCCCTCCTGCTCTGCCAACTCCCGCTGTTTCCTGAAAAACGTGGGATAGATACCAAATTCGTAAAACCGGTTCGGGTAGCGCGGCAGCCACGTTGCGATAAATTTTTCGATGTTCCGGCGTTCAGCATCCAACACTGAAAAGACATCGGGGTTACAAACCCCTCCCACAAAGTCCTCATACACAAAGGAGTCGGGGTTGCAAACCCCTCCCACAAATTTCTGCCATGCGACCTCGGCACTCATGCGGTGGTGCAGATACTGTGTCCGAATCTCGTGTGCCTCCTTTTCAGCGCGCACTGTCCACTTCTCGTATCCGCGCTGCGTATAGTAAGCGTGCGCAATCTCGTTCATCGGAAGAGAGATGCGTGTGAGGCATTCTGCGGCGGCTTCGTGCCAGAGGGCAAGCCTACCATAATCGCCGGACTGTGCATAGCGTTTGATAAAGACCCCAGCGGTCGCTGTGCCTTCTCGGATCGCCATAGACGGCTGCGCGGTTAACAGCAAAATCGGAAAAAGTGATAGCGCCCGAATCAAAGGGTGTTCTCCCTTTCTGAATGGTGGATTACACAATGTGGACGGAAACCGAGCGGAGTCTGCCTACTACCTTGTGGACGGAAACCGAGTGGAGTCTGCCTACTACTTTAGCATCATGCGAACGGTTCCAGAGAACGTTTCATCAGGGGCAAGCACAATCACGCCTGCGGGGATACCCCCTGCCTCTAAATTGATGGCATCCGTTGGGCAGGTGTAAGGCTCAAAACAGATGGCGTTCCTATTAGGCGGTGTATAGACAACGAGCTCCCTGAACTGCGCATCCGATTCCATCACCATGCCGTATCCGGTATCCCGGTTCTCAATGAGGCATCGACTTACGCCATCAACCCATTGAACGTCCGTAAAGACATGGTCGAGTTTCAGTTTCGCAAACGGTTGCCCACTCCGCAGATCCAGTGTGTCAGCGACATCGTGTTGTGTCCCGGTTGGCACGAGTACATCGTCCAATTCCCAATACTTGGCAGCAGGTACGGTAATTATCGCTTCGGCGGCATTCGCCTCGGTGCCGAGGTCTACGCTAAAATAGGGGTGGATACCGAACCCAACAGGCATATTCCGATCGCCCGTATTCTTGATAGCAATCCCCATCGTTAACACGGCATCTTTGAGGGTATAGGCAATCTCAATTCTGAAAGGGAACGGATACTGGCGACCGACATCCGGAAAATCTTGAGAATTAAGTGAGCATACAAGTGTTGCTCCGTTTTCATCGGCGACATGGCTTTCAACCTGATACGGTAGATTCAACAACAAGCCGTGGATTGTCGTTGGAGAGTCCGGTGCTTTGTCAAACCGATAGGTTTTTCCCTCAAATTGCCACGTGCCGTTGCGGATCCGATTGGGGAAGGGAAACAGAATCGGATTGCCGTAAGCGGTCGGACGTTCCTCCAAAGTGGCGAGATCTAGCGGGGCATCTATCAGGTTCAACCAAGTATCCCCATCTGCGACTTTGAAGGCGTAGCAGTTATTACCGAGTGCAGGCACAATCTCAGCGACGGCTTTTCCATCTTGCTGGATATAGTAAACTTGAAAACCCTCGACCGTCTTCACTACCACTGAATACGTTGTATGCGCCATCGTTTTCTCTCCATGTGCGTTTGTGAGTATCGTTAAAAGTAAGAAAAAAATTTTAATTATACCTTGCGGAGAAACGCCGTGAATTTGAAACTTTGACGTGCCTTCCATACATCCGCCCTCCATTTCATTACGGGCTACGGGTTGGGTTGGAAGGATGGGACACCTTCCATTCTTCCATGCCTCTCTCTTTTCTATTACGTTTTGGCACACCAATGAATCCCCCGCTTTAGTACTTCTCGGAAGTTCGGATTAGAAAAGGTAACATCGTCGTGTCCACTCTGGAAACAGAAGATGCGAGAATTGCCGTATTCACGCGCCCATCCCAACACATCCATACTGTTCGGATGATCGACAGTCAACAGGATCGAGCTATCATCATCAGCGGACTCCATGGTATAGGTTTCGTCACCCATCTCCCATTCGGTGAGACCTTCTGTGATTGGATGCGCCGCATCAGCGATTTGCACCTGTAGCGTTTGCCGAGGATAGTAGCCAAAACCGCGTTCATGGATACCACACATTTCAGAATAGGCATCCCAATCTGGAAACGCTAAGATGGCGTGATGCAGAATGATCATGCCCTGTCCACGTTCCGTTAAACCGAGGATAGCCTGTGCTTGCGCATCCGTCGGATAGGGACGGTGAAAGTTGTAAAAGACGACGGTATCGTAGTCGTTTTGGCTTGGATCGTCTACAAAATCGTCCAGATCCTCTCGGATGAATTGAATCCCTTCCATACTTTCAAAAACTGCGTCAAACTGTTTTTCTTGGAAGCCGTGTTCTCCGGTTACGATTGCGATTTTCATAATTTTTTCTCCTTTCAGAGTTTTTATAGTAAAGCCGACAATTAACCATACATGTGCGAGGTTAGAAACCTCGCCAGCGAAGGAGGACAATTGTGTGGAAACCCGTAGAAAGAAATTCTTAATACCGCATCCACTGCCACAATTGTCCCAAGGTGGGACGTTTGCCGTACATCAGAATCCCAACCCGATAGATTTTTCCGCTGATAAGTGTGACGAGCAGCACAGTCGCACACATCAACAAAATGTTCAGTAGAATTTCCCATAGAGGTGGCATTAGCACGTTGATTCGCATGAACATCAGTATCGGCGAGAAAAACGGAATATGAGAGAGAACTATAGCAAATGGTGCATCAGGCATTTTGAACAATTGGACCATTAGCACCACCGGAACAGAAGGCACAATAGCGAGCAGGACACCGAATTGCTGTGCATCTTCGTTGCTGCTGCAAATCGCACCGACTGCCGCATAAAGCGCTGAATAAAGGACGAAGCCGCAAATGAAATATATCAAAAAGTAGATAAGCACATTCGTACTACTGGCTTTAATGAGAGCAATAGCGATCAATAAAGACTGTTGGGCATCTATACCAAAGGCATCAAGCAATAAATTGAAATTGTTTATCAGCATCGCACCGAATATCACCCAAATCGCAAAAATTGTCAAACAGGCGGCACACACACCAATAAGTTTACCAAACAAGAGGTGATACGGTTTAATTGACGAGACGATTACTTCAACAATACCTGTTGTTTTTTCTTCAAGAACGTTTTGCATGACAGAGTTCGCATACATGAGGATAAACAAATACAGTAGGAAAATAAGGAGAAATGCTATGCCACGCTGGAATTGCGCTTCTGTTTTTCGCTCAACCTGAATTTCTCCGTTTTCACCATCGCCTGCAATAGCGAAAGTGTCAAACGTGACCGAACGCATTAATCGTTTGATTTCCAGCTGCGAATAACCACTTTCAGCAAATCGCTTGTTCCTAACAATCTCTGAGAGAAGACGGCGCAATGCCCCTTGTACGTCAAAGTTGGTGATAGTTTTTGCGTAGTAGCGGACTTTTCCATCTTGAAACACATTTTTCGGGATCGCAAGATAGGCGTAAACCTCCCCGGTAGCGACTTGTTGCCTGAGTTCGGATTTTGCCTCGTCTATAGGATCTGATGTATGACGGGTGAGTTGATAGCGTAACTCCCCTTTCTGTTGAAAAGTGGGATGCTGCGCAACACGGGCTTTCAGCTCCGGGAAAATGTCACCGGTTTCATCAATCACCACGAGTCTTCTCACACTCGCTGTTTTCTGCCCCATCGTAGCCATAAAACTTGGCAGGAGTATTACAGTGCATATCAGCACTGGCATCAGGAACACCGAAGCCACAAAGCCTTTCGTCCTGACGCGCGTTGTGTATTCACGTTTAATGACGGTAACAATCTTATTCGGCATCTTGCACGACCCCTCCATGTGCTTCAACGCTCTGGACGAAAATCTCGTGTAACGTCGGTTCAACTAATTCAAACCGTGTCACATCAACGCCTTTCTCAACCAGTTCACGGAGCAATGAACGATAGTCTTCCGGGGTCCTCAATTTGACCTCAGCGTATTGCCCAAAATCGTTGAATCCCTGAATCCAAGCGGAGTTGCGAATCGATTCGAGACTCCCTACGTATTCAATCTCAACAGAATTCTTGCCGAAAGCACGCTTCACAGCGCGGAGTTCACCTTCAAGCAATACCTCACCGTGATGTATAAGACAGATACGATCACATAGTTTTTCCACCTGTTCCATCACATGGGTTGAGAAGATAATTGTACTGCCGCTATCACGCAGTTCAAGCATCATATCTTTGAGGAGCGTCATGTTAATGGGGTCCAGACCGGAAAAGGGTTCATCAAGGATAATCAACTCCGGTTTGTGAATCACGGTGGTGATGAACTGAATTTTCTGAGCCATCCCTTTTGAAAGTTCATCAACCCGCTTGTTCGCCCATTCCGACAACTGCATTTTCTCCAACCATCGCTCAATCTCACCGAGTGCTTGCTGCTTGTATAAGCCTTTTAATTCAGCAATAAAAAGGATGACATCCCGCACTTTCATTTTGCGGTATAAGCCACGCTCCTCCGGGAGATATCCAATCTGATCTAAAAAATCTCGAATATGCCGATTGCCGCTGAAGGTAATACTGCCTGCATCCGGTGCGATCATATCCATTATCATGCGGAGCGTGGTTGTTTTTCCTGCACCGTTGGGACCCAGAAGTCCGTATATACTTCCCTTCTCAATACTGAAGGAGATATCCGACACGGCTGTGAAATCGCCAAACTTTTTATGGACATTTTCGAGTTGGAGGAGGTTCATTATTTGTTTCCGGATACTTCATGAGAATGTTGAGTTTCACTGACGTTCAACCCAACCTACAAGACTAAAAACACCTATACGTTTTTCTTTCGCTTTACAGCGTTCGTAGTCGCGCAATTCACTGCGCCTCTTTAATATGTTTACGACACGCGGATATGTTTACGACACGCGAATATGTTTACGGCACGCGGAGCGTGCCTACTACTTTGCACTAATCGGTAATTGCCTGATAGGTTAGCACGCGGAATTGGGCGAGGAACGGGGAATCGCCGATCAATTGCGTCATCAGGATGCCGATTAAATCCTCCACAGGATCAATCCAAAATGTCGTACTTGCGAGTCCGCCCCAACTGTAAGTCCCTTCAGAACCGGGGGCGTGCGTCTCAGCGACATCCGTGACGACGGCGAATCCAAGTCCGAAACCACATCCTGTTCTCTCAAGCGGTTGCCAATCATCAGAGGTATGATTCATTCTGATGAGTTCGACGGTTTTCTTTCCAAGCAGTCGAACACCATCGAGTTCACCATCGTTGAGTAGCATTTGACAGAAGCGGAGATAATCCGCGGCGGTCGACTGTAGCCCGGCACCACCAGAATGGAAAAAGCTGCGGGGACCGCTTGAAACAGGTGCATTTTCAATCACCTGAATACCACCGTCCTCGGCAGGTTCATATAACGTTGCGTACCGATCCGCCTTTTCGTCCGGCACTGAGAAAGCGGTGTCCGTCATCCCCAATGGATCCAAAATCTGGGTTTTCAGAAATTCCGCAAACGGTACACCAGAGACGACTTCGACGAGGTAGCCGAGTACATCGGTAGACATACCGTAACTCCACCCAGCACCCGGGTGATATGCGAGTGGGATATTTCCAAGTTCCTGCGCCATGTTGGCGAGGTCTCCGCCGTAGAAATTAGCGTCTTTATATCGCTTATTAATTGGAGGATCCCCGTCACCACCATAGATGAGTCCAGAGGTGTGCGTCAGCAGATGCTTGATTGTCATCTCGCGTTCTGCGTCAACAATAGTCTCGCCACCCTCAGTGTAAACCTGCATGTCCTTGAAAGCAGGAATCAATTCAGAGACGGGCGTACCGAGCTGAAAATGTCCTTTCTCGTAGAGCATCATCACTGCGATGCTGGCAATTGGCTTCGTCATCGAATAGATGCGGAAGATTGTATCAAATTCTAACGGTTTCTCGGTAGCGACATCCTGCATACCGAACTTTTCAAGATGGACGAGTCTGCCCTCACGCGCGATCATCGTTAACGCACCGGGGATTTTTCCATCGTCAACCCAGCCTTGCATGACCGGGCTAATACGCGCTAACCGCGAGGCTGACATGCCTACATCTTCAGGCACTGCGCGCGGTAATCCTTCATACATTGTCATTGAAAACTCCTATGAGATAGTTGTCAGTTATAGTAAAGTCCACAATTACTTGGACATCACGGATGGGCGAGGTTACAAACCTCGCCAGCAGTGGAGTGAGGTTGGTGCCTCCTGAGGTGTCTACATATTTTCGGGCTTTACTATATCAGTTGTCGGTTATCAGTTAAAGAGATTCCGACGGACATTATATTAGCCGTCAGCCGTCAGCGGTCAGCGATCAGCAAAGAGACCTTGTGGCAAACATGTGACGCGTGCATGCCACATGCTGAAAGCCGATGGTTTCCGACAGCCGCTAACCAGTCAATGCCTGATAGGTAAGGACCCGGAATTGGGCGTGTAATGGAGAATCGGCACCGACTAATTGTGTCATAAAAATGCCGATCAACTCTTCCACAGGATCAATCCAAAATGTGGTGCTTGCCATGCCACCCCAACTGCAAGTGCCTAAGGAACCGAGAGCGTGCGTATCAGCGACATTCGTGACAACGGAAAACCCAAGTCCAAAACCAGATCCGGTTCTCTTATTGGGTTGCCAATCATCAGAGATATGATTCATCGTAATGAGTTCGACCGTTTTTCTGCCGAGTAGTCGCACGCCATCGAGTTCACCATCATTGAGCACCATCTGGCAGAAGCGGAGATAATCCGCGGCAGTCGATTGTAGTCCTCCGCCACCAGAGTGGAAAAAACTCAGGGGTCCAGTTGCGGCATGGACCTTCTCAATTGCCTGAAGTTCACCGTCTTCCCCGAATTCATATACCTTCGAATATCGGTCGGCATTTTCAACGCGTACTGAAAAACCGGTGTCATTCATGCCTAAAGGCTCAAAAATACGGGTTTTCAAAAACGTCTCAAACGGCATACCAGAGACGACTCCTACAAGGTAGCCGAGCACATCGGTGGACATACCGTACTTCCATGCGTCACCTGGATGGTGAAGGAGCGGAATACTTCCGAGTTTTTGTATCATGTTTGCGAGGTCACCGCCGTAGAGATCTGCCTCTTCATATCGTTGATCGATCGGATGATCATCCCTATCACTTTCATAGATAAGTCCAGCGGTATGCGCGAGTAAATGTTTTATTGTCACCTCGCGTTCCGCATCAACAATAGCACTGCCATCTTCAGTGTAAACCTTCATGTCTTTGAAAGCAGGAACAAATTCGGAGACAGGTGTACTGAGTTGAAAATGCCCTTCTTCGTAGAGCATCATGACAGCGGCACTGGTAATCGGCTTCGTCATCGAGTAGAGGCGGAAGATAGAGTTAAATTCTATCGGTTTGGCGGCAGCGATATCCTGCATGCCAAATTTTTCAAAATGGACGAGCCTGCCCTCACGGGCGATCATGGTCAATGCGCAGGGGATTTTTCCGTTGTCAACATAGCCTTGCATGACCGGCGTAATACGCGCTAACCGCGAGGTTGACATGCCCATATCCTCGGGAATCGCTCGCGGTAATCCTTCACATATTGCCATCAAAATCTCCTATATTAGCCGTCAGTAAAGAGGTGTATGGTAACGGAAATCGCTCGGTTACGCTTGCGTCTTTCGCTGATCGCTGATCGCTGATAGCCATTATTCGGTTAGTGCCTGATAGGTTAGCACCTTAAATTGCTGTTGGAAAGGGTGAGGGTTATTGAGAAGTTGCGTCATGAGCAAGCCGATCAATTCCTCCTGTGGATCAATCCAGAAGATGGTCGCAGCGGCACCGCCCCAACTGAAATTTCCTACCGACTCTAACGTGTTCGGCGGTTCCTTATAGGTGACGACAGCGAAACCGAGTCCAAACCAATCGTCATGATGCGGATACCGCATCAATTCGACCGTTTTCTTCCCTAATATGCGAACACCGTCGAGTTCTCCGCCGTTGAGCAACATCTGAGAAAACCGCATGTAATCTGCAGCGGTTGAGACGAGTCCGCCACCACCCGATGGGAAAAAACTTACCTCATCGTTTGCGAGGGGTGCATCTCCAACACGTTCCAGTCCACCCTCTTTGTCAGGTCTATACAGTGCCGCAAACCTGTCCACCTTCTCTGGTGGCACCGAAAACCCGGTGTCTACCATACCAAGGGGCACAAAGATCCGTGTTTGGAGGAATTCCTCAAACGGCATTCCGGATACCACCTCCACGAGGTAGCCGAGCACATCAGTAGAGACCCCGTAGGTCCACCTTTCATCCGGCTCGTGAACGAGTGGGATGTCGCCGAGTTTCTTCACCATATCAGCCAATGTCGAGCCGTTTTCAAAGATTTTTAGTTCTTTGTAGCGTTCATCGACGGGTTTATCGCCCCAGCCGTAAGTCAACCCAGCGGTATGCATGAGGAGGTGCTTGATCGTTATCTCTTTATTGGCATCCAAGATTTGCGTCTGGTCCTCGTTATAGACCTTCATGTTTTCAAATTCAGGAATAAACTTGGAGACGGGGGTACCGAGTTGAAAATGCCCTTCCTCATAGAGTATCATCACTGCGACACTTGTAATTGGTTTCGACATGGAGTAGATACGGAATATCGTATCGGATTCGACGGGTTTCTCATTTTCGACATCTCGCATGCCGATGGTTTCAAAATGGACGATTTTTCCGCGTCTCGCTACGACAGTCAGGAATCCCGGCAAACGTCCGTCATCAACATAACCTTGCATCACAGGACGGATGCGTTCAAGACGTTCAGCAGAGACACCGCCCTCCTCCGGCACTACCATCGGAAGACCTTGCGCCGAGGAGACCTCAACGTTTTTTAGTGTTGCTGCCTGAATATCTTGTTCGGGAGCAAGGTTAACTGTTCCGCACGCGAGTATAGTGACACAAAAAAGCAGTAAATATGTATAGGTTAATAATTTTCTCAATCTATTCTCCTTTTTCGTATGGTAACCGAAGTTGCCATCTTTTTTATGGATTTTTATGGATTTTTATGGATTTTTATGGATTTTTATGGATATAGTACCCTAATGCAAGTTGCCACCTATTTATAGACATAGCACCCCTACGGGGTGCAATCGCTGGAATACACCGTTTTCTATAGACATAGCACCCCTCCGGGGTGAAGAAAGCACTAAAAAACCTTGTTGAAACGTTCAAAACTTGTTAGTAGCAATTTGATTATAATTAACAAGACCCTCTTGAACAAGTGGGGCTACGAACGCATCAGTAGCAAAAATCAATATTGGTAAAATATACAATTACCTATACACCAGAAGATTGGCGAGGTTAGGAAACCTCGCCAGCGGGGTGGCGGGTTTTCGCTTCTATTGAAATGTAAACTTATTTTCATAATTCACCAATGACGAGGGTGCCTGCTATTTCTCTAAAGATTTTGCTGCTATGGTGCGATTGGAAACCACACCATAGGTGTCAATTTAGGGATTTTTCACGGAAACCTTTTGTAGCAGCACCTCTACAAATGTCGCCCCTCCGGGGCTAATGCCCATACACCCACCTCACATTTTGTAGAGGATACGATAGAAATTTCGACTACCAACACTTTATCTCATACTCAGAAATGGACATATTTTTCTTAAATTGACAGTTATGATGCGGTTGGATGAAGTTTCAGAATTTATAGTAAAGTCTACAATTACTTAGACACTGTGGGGCGAGGTTACAAACCTCGCCAGCAGGGTGGGGCGGAGCTGCCACTCTCCAAAATTGCCTCACAGTGAGAGTTATTTCTTGACTTTACTATAATTCGGTAATTTCCTAATGATGCCCGGTGCGGTTAGAAACCGCACCTACCGGGCCTGGGGAAAATATCAAATTACCGAAATATTTATTGAAACTTCATGAAACCGCACCTACCGATTTTGAAAAGCCCTATGGTACACGCTTGAGGTATCCCCACCGTGTTGCGAGTTTGCCACCGGGTTCAACGTTGAGAATTGCGGCTAATCCGACATCCATCGCTTCCTGAATTTCCGCTTCGGTTCGTGCGACATTGGAGATGCGTATCTCGTCAATGATACCCTTTAATCCATTTGCGTTATTGAGATTCGGTACGCCAAGTGTAATCGGATCTGCACTCTGAAACGTAGTACCATTGGGTGCTTCGATTTCCAACTCACCATCGACGTAAGCCCGTCCCATCTTGCCATCAAAGGTAAAGGCGAGATGATGCCACTTGTTGTCAGTGATGTCGGTTGTGGCATCTATAGTAAACCCACATGCCCCATTTGCTCCAATTTCCGAATGTAGAACACTCTGATCTACATGAACCCAGATACCGTAGTTACGATTGCCACACCCTGCCTGCTGTTTGCAGACAATACCCTGCCATTTACCTGTGGATTCTTCCACTTTGACCCACGCCTCAATACTGAGCGTTTCCAATTCCAGTTTTTTGGTGGACTTGACGACAACGTATCCACTGTCATCTCCGGGAAATTCTAATCCTCCCCCGAATTCTGCCTTGACCCATTTAGGTTTCCCGGCGAATTCGCCATCGTGTCCGTTGCCGGAAACGTCTTTCACTACATCGCCGGCACCTTCATCAAAGAGCCAGACGGCGACGGTGTTTTCGTCAACCTCTGCCTCTGTAGATGGACCACCGAGCAGTACCAAAACCACTACTGTGATGAAGAGACACTTGATGCTATAGATAGATTTTGTACCTGTAATGCGCATTGCCAGTTCCTCCTTTATTGCGGTATTCTACCAGAAAACGAATGTTAAGTCAAGCATTTGATGGGGCATGCACAGAGACATTCAGTTTTAAGAAATTATCGGATTTCATGCCTTTTTTCACGATCCGGTGCGGTTACGAAACCGCACCTACCGGGTCTGGGTCATCAAAATTCTCCTAAAGAACGGAAAACTGAATGGCTCCACTCGGAGATAAAAATGTTGACATGAGACGGTGTATTGCATATAATTTCGCATGTTCACTTGTAAGCGCGTGTTGGCCACGCGTGAATCATGAGGGCAACACATAAGGAGGCTTACTTCATGGCAGAACGAATTAAAATGGGATTAGTGGGATGTGGTGGTATGTCTGGGGCGCACATGGGTGGCTATCGCCAACTCTGGTCGAAAGGAATCAGAGATTTTGAAATTGTGGCGGCGTGTGACATCGCAGTGGAACGCGCTGAAGAACGTGCAAATCAGGCACACGAGTTCCAAGGCGGAACGAAGCCAGCGGTCTATGCAGAACTTGACGAGATGTTGGCGAAGCACCCTGATCTGGAGTGCGTTGACATCTGTGCCCTCCACAGTGCACATCATACGCTCGCCGTTCCTGCGCTCGACGCTGGAAAACATGTTATTATTGAAAAGCCGTTCGGTATTACAATGCGGGCATGCAAACTGATGATGGAAGCCGCGGATCGAAACGACAGGATTATTTCCGTCGCTGAAAACTACCGTCTGGCGCGTATCCAACGCACTCGCAGCTGGGCAATCGCCCAAGGCCGTATCGGTGATCCGCGTATGTTCTTCTGGGTAGAGGCCAGTGAAGGCTTAGGGAAATGGGGTTGGCGTAACTTCAAGATGGATGCAGGCGGTGGTTGGGCATTAGACGGCGGCGTGCATTTCACGGATCTGATGCGCTATATTCTCGGTATGGAAGCCGAGGAGGTCTATGCGATCAATAAGGCTTACGAACCTTTCCGCTACGATAACCCGGCAGAAAGAGAAGGCGGATACGCCGTTGACATTGAGGACGCGATGATCGCCACTATCAAGTTTGAGCAAGGCGTTACAGCGCAGTGGACATGGGTCGGTTCCGCCCCCGGACATCACTTTAACCAGCACACCGTTTACGGCAGCGAAGGCGCGCTCGATTGGAACAGAGGGTTGGTGCCGCGCAGTGGCGAACCGATCTCCAACGATGAACTCATGCAGGAGTTCACGAATAGCCTCAGCGACTCAGAACGGGAATACTACTTCCCGGGTGGCATGGAAGATACCGTCGCAATTGAACTGAAATACTTCGCCGATGCCATTCGGAGCGGGGGCAAACCGGAAGTGGATGCCGTCGAAGGTATGCGGTCGGAAGCCATCTGCATGGCGGTCTATGAATCGGGATGGTTCGGTCGCCCAGTGACAATTGAGGAGATCGAAAACTGCGAGTTGGAAGGTTATCAGAAGGAAATTAACGATAAGTTAGGGATTGGGACGTAGGTCCAAATCTGATAAAAGGTTGGAAGAAACTTAGATGGATGGGTGGAAGGATGGAAGGATGGGGTCCCCATCTTCCAACCTTTCAGTCTTCCATTCTCGATGCTTTCAGTCTTACGACTGGTGGAAACTATGAATCGATTGAACGGGAAGGTTGCGATTGTTACAGGTGCAGGGAAAAAAGGGGAAGTTGACGGTACCGGTTATGCGACATCCATGCTCTTCGCGAGAGAGGGTGCGAAAGTACTGTTGGCGGATATCTCCGTTGAGAATGCCAACGCCACACTTTCAGAAATTGAGGCAGAAGGCGGTGAAGCATCGGTGTTCATCGGCGATCTGTCCACAGAGGAAGCCTGCGCTGGGATGGTAGAAGCCGCCGTCGAACGTTTTGGCAAAGTGAATGTGCTCTTCAACAACGTCGGGCTCGGTGGTTCTGGAATGGTCACGCAGGTGGACGAGGCGAAGTGGGACAGAGTCATGGATGTCAATCTCAAAAGCATGATTATGGCGTGCAAACATGCTATTCCGCGGATGGCTGAGGCGGGCGGAGGCTCAATTATCAACGTCTCGTCAATTGATGCGTTGCGTGCGGGTTCATCTCGGAACGTCCCCTACGCCGCCGCGAAGGGTGGGATGATTTCCGCAACAAAGGTGATGGCGGTTCATCACGGACGTGATAAGGTCCGAGTGAATTGCATTGCGCCCGGACATCTCTACGCCTCGTTTCCTGCCCCGTATCTGAGCGAAGCGGAACGGGAGCGGCGACGGCTTATCGGACCCCTCGGTACGGAGGGAACTGCGTGGGATGTCGCCTGGGCAACCGTTTTTCTCGCCAGCGAGGAATCGAAATGGATCTCCGGTGTCATCATTCCGATTGATGCGGGTTTACTCGCGGCGACACCGCTTGCTGTTGTGCATCAACTTGATGAATAGGTGTAGCAAGGTACATAGACTACATCTTACAATAACGCAAGTTGCTACCTGTTTATAGATATAGCACTCCGCTGGAGTGCGATAGCTTAAATACGCCGTTTTCTATTCTCACTGCGAAGCAATAGCACCCCTCCGGGGTGGAGAAAGTGCTAAAAAACCTTGTTGAAACGTTCAAAACTTGTTAGTAGCAACTTGGGTTACAATAGTTTGAGAAAGAAAGTGGGCAATGGATTGAAATCCATTGCCCATTGTTTAATGGAGTGGAATTAGGACAACACCACGTTCAGAGAAAGCGTTACTGAGACCACCACTTCCTGCTTCAACTTGAACACTTGCTGTGTCCATATACGCACACTTCAGAGGGAAAATCCTATTTTCTTCGGTCCTTATTGCTGGGTATGATCCGGGTCATACATCGGGTCGGTATAGAGCATCATGTTTTTGCTTGACATGAGGTTGTATGTCATGTCGGGCGGTGGAGAACCGTCCGACCAATTTCCAGCCTTACGATCCCATATTATCTGAATCGATGCTTGATCCTGTGTCGTCGCGAGGAAGATCTGAACGCTGTACGTTGTTGAATTGTCAAAGTCGCCAGGGGTGCCGATGTGGCAGGGTTTCTCGGCATCGTAGCAGGCTCCCTCGGTTTGTGAAAATTCCGTTACTGTCGCTCCATCGCTTGGGATTAGCATGAATCCGTTGATTAGGAAATCTGCATCGGCGGATCCCTCTGCTGTTTCACGCGGTCCCTTGTAGTTTTCTGGATAGTATATCCATACTAACCACCCCTGTTTAGACTGATCTGCATCATAATAGTGTGATTGTTGCGCCCAATCGCTACCAGTCGGCCGCACGGTAGCCGTCGCCGTAAATGTCACCGACTGATTGACTCCAGCAGCAGCCACTGTGACGGTGTACGTGCCAGTTGTTTTACCGAACCGCAGTATGGTGCTTGCTTGACCGTCTGCATCTGTGGTCGCACTCGCAGGGCTCAGAACTCCAACGCTTGGAGTCACTGTAAAACTTACTGTAGCATCCGGTAACGGATCACCGTACTGATCCAGTACTTTGACGACAAGAGGGTCCGGCAAGTGTTGATAGGCTTCCTTACGCTGACTATCGCCACTGACCACCTCCAACGTCGCCGCTCGCGGTGGCTCGGTAGCCGTCGCTGTAAATGTGACCGATGATAGCCCAGAAACACTCGCTGTGACGGTGTATGTGCGAGCCGTACCGCCAAGCTGCAACGCTGTGCTGGCTTGACCGTCTGCATCTGTGGTCGCACTCGTAGGACTCAGAACCCCACTGCTTGGATTTACTGTGAAACTCACTGTCACATCCGATAACGCATCCCTGTCCTGATCGATCACTTTCACAATAAGAGGGTTCGTCAAGTGTTGATTGGTTCTATCCGTCTGACTATCGCCACTGACCTTCTCCAGCGTCGTTGCTACTCGGGCAGGGGGTGGCGGGGGCGGTGGTGCGGTAGCCGTCGCTGTAAATGTGACGGACGATACCCCAGGTACATTCGCTGTGACGATGTATTCGCCAACCGTGCCGCCAAGCTGCAGCAGGGTGCTCGCTTCACCGTCTGAATCTGTATCAACACTCGCAGGACTCAGAACCCCATCGGTTGGAGTCACACTGAAACTCACTGTCACACCCGATAGCGGATTACCGTACTGATCAAGAACTGTCACAATAAGAGGGTCCGTCAAGTGGTGACCCGTCTCACCAGTCTGACCATCGCCACTGCCTTGCTCCAGCGTCGCCGCTCGCGGTGGCTCGGTAGCCGTCGCTGTAAATGTTGCCTGCTGAGTGATCCCAGATACACTCGCTGTGACGGTGTAGGTGCGAGCCGTGCTGCCAAGCTGCAATGTGGTACTTGCTTGACCGTCTGACCCTGTGGTCGCACTCGCAGGAGTCAGAACCCCACTGCTTGGAGTCACACTGAAACTCACTGTCACACCTGATAGCACAGCACTGTTCTGATCCAGCACTCTCACAATAAGAGGGTTCGTCAAGTGTCGGTCGGTTTCCGCGCTCTGACCATTTCCACTGAACACCTCCAGCGTCGTCGCTGTTCGTGTTACCGGTTGCTGCGTGCCGCCGTCATTGCCACCATTGTTGGGTGGCGGATTTCTAACCGGTGGCGGTGGCGGTGGGGGAGGCGGCGGCGGATTTCTAACTACTGGAGGTGGAGGTGGTGGCGGATTTCTAACTACTGGAGGTGGAGGTGGTGGTGGTGGTGGGTTATTGGCACCCGACTGATCGTTAGTTTGGGGCTGACTTTGCAGTGCCGCCACAATCTCAGTAGTGTCCACTACCCTTTCCGCATGTACAATTTGCTTACCTTCATAATAGAACGTGTAAATAAGTTTTCTCGGATGGACATGGATGATGGGCGCGTTGCTGGCTACACCTCCCGTTCTCGGAGGTCTAAGTGTTAGGCAAGATGATTCAACTCCGTTATAAAGACAGACGGTATTTTCAGTCGAGACAAGATACCGGTTTACCATATCGTCTACTGTCAGCACTTGACCTGTATAAGGTGTATCGGAACAACCGATCATACTGAAAAGCATAATTAGGATGCCACCGATTAAACTTAACGACAAAAGTTTGTTTCTTTTCACTACTTGAAAGTCCGCTTGCGTTCCTATTTTTGTTTTGACGCAATGCTGACAGAACATATCACTAATTTTTAACTTTATCTTTTCCATGATATTATTCCTCTGCCGAAAGATCGTGACCACATGAATGGCATATTGAAATCGCAGCGCGAATTAGTAGATCTCAATTGAGATAAATGTGCTGCATCTGAAAGAGTTGCCTGCGATGTGTGTTGTCAGAATTGTTCCGTATAGATGTAATATATCAACGTGAGTTTGACTTAAGCACGTCGGGTGAATCAAACGGAATACACAAAATTCCCAGTATTTGGCTCACTTTCAGGTTTCTATCTCACTTCAAGTTTCCGAAACCAGAGTGAAACCCAAACGTCATAATAACCTCAATTGCCACCTAAGCAAAATACCGATTCAAACACCAAAAACTGTATTATAGTAAAACCTACAATTACTTAGACACTGTGGGCGAGGTTACAAACCTCGCCAGCGGGGGTGGGACGGAACTGCCACTCTCTGAAATGTCAACTTATTTTTCGACTTTACTATAAGACAAAAACGCTAATATTATTTTATGTATGTCTTTACGTGGATTATAATACGCAAATTCGACTTTGCAGTTACATACTGTTCCCACTCGGTATGTTACCCAAAAGCGGAAGTGGCGTCGCGATCAGGAGGTCGCTCCTACAGTGATATGTGTTTTTGCTCGGGTGTTTCCCCCAGGATTCGGAAATCCCTCCTACGGGAGAACTATGGTAAATACCTCCACGTTACCATGAAGAAAAAGAGAACGGGCAATGCCATAGCGTGCATTACCCGTTCGTTGTTTCGGAGAATGTAATTGGAATATCCGTTGGTTAATCTCGTAATTTTTTTAATTCGCCCCACTGCGTAGTCAGCTTACCTTTAGCGGAAACCAACCCTCTCAGGCGGACTGTCGCTAACGCCTGGCGTTCGCCGTCAAAAGATACGTCTTCAATTTGGTAATAGTAGACGACGTTCGGCTTCGCCGTGGTGTCTGTCCACGTATAGGTATTCCGTTCAGCGGTGGTGCCTGCCCCCGGAATCAGTTGGGCATTGATGACCTTGAATTCACCCGTCCTCGTTTGACTTCGTAATATATTGAATCCGGCGTTGTCCATCTCGGACTCGGTCGTCCATTGGATGACAACCGTGCCAGTTTCGGTGCGGTCTGGACGGAATTGAGACAGTTGGACAGGAAGTGCCTGCCCTGCACGGAGTCCGGGAGTGCCATAGTCGGTATCGCTGCCATACCAAGTGCTGTTATCTCTCGAGAAATCCCGGAAATCGGTATTTGCCGCAGGAATCCATCCCTCTCGCTCGGTGCCATCCTGAACGACACCTTCATTAGAATACCTTCCAGCCCTATACGTACGATATCGACGGATGATTGAGGTGCGATCACCGTCCTCCGTCCTACCCATGGGCAATTCCCATGCGGGTTCAGCATTACGCCGGGCTCTCAGGTCAAGGTTACCGACTTCGTCCGCGGTCCGATCTCTGCCATCAACAAGCTCAATATAGAAACCGACGGTCGGGTTTAAGAATGGATCGCGCCTGCTGTCCATATCAAATTCTCCGCTGACCTCTGTGTAGACATCAAAAACGCGACTGGATGGGAAGTGGTCCCTGCTTGAGTTTCTACCTGGCGATGAGACGATAAGCACTGTCTGATTCGGAAGGATGGTTTTAACGCCACCGTTATCCTTAAAATTAATTTCCCCAGAGAGCGGTTCATTCGTTGAGTTGGGATCGTCGTAGTTTTCAATGATTAAACTCCATCCGTTGTAGGCATCCAAGGCAACGGCTTCTGTTTTAGAACTATTATAGAGTTCAATCCACTGAACCTCATTCGAACTCCCGTCGGTGGCGAACATGATTTCACTGATGGTTACGTCACCCGTCAGATCCGCAATGTCTCCGGACCGAATATCATTGGGGTAACCCGGCGTCCCGCCGTTTTCCACTATTGGCTTAGCAGCACGCTCATACCCGACACCGGTGAAGCCTACGGGTTGGAAAGCGGCATCTGCATCAGTGATTCCTTTGGCACTTGTACCGACGATATCTTCGTGCTGCCGCCAGTAGACTTTGTTTGCCCTCAGGTTATTCTTAATAGACGGTGCACTTTGACCGATCAGAGCCGCAGCTTGTGCCGCATTTGGGAAGTATCCAGCAACATCGACAATGTGGTTGGCTGTTCCGAGATGTGCCCTATTGTTACTCTTTCGGAGCACCAGAATGAAACTCCCTTCATTCGGCAAAGCACCGATATTCACCTGACTCCAGAGTGGCGAGTTCTTTGCCTTTGCCAATGAAGACCCAGCATCTCCCGGATCCTTGTCTGTTATGAGTAGAACGCCGTTAGCAGGAATCGTAACATTCGGGAGACTGAAGAGGAATTCATCTCTATTCACCGCAGTTACAATGCTCACTGTCCAACCGTTAACATTTTGTGGCACGCCGGAGCGGTTTTTAAATTCGATCCACTCGTTGGCGTTATTGTTGCGGTTTGCGATTTCGGAAAAGATGACCTCAAAGGAGATACCGGTAGGAGCGGTTGTTGTTATTACTGCCGTTGCACTCACGAAAAACGTGCGCGGTGTGAAGGTATGTGCGCCGGTAGCGGCTGGTCCAACAGTTACCAGCGTTGTCCCTATCAAGCGGGCAATCGTCACTGTCCAAACCTGTCTCGCGGTGTCAGGCAAGAGCCTTATAATAGATCCACCAGTGACACTGATATCTGCGTTCGTCAGTGTAATTGGTACTGTTGATGTTAGTGTCACGGTAAACGATGGGGTATCAGCAATAGATGGAGACCCCACTAAGGTTAGTGGTGGTGCTGCGTCGCGATCTATTTCAACTACTATTGGATCAAGGGGGTTAACAGGCCTCTGCCCAGTAAATTCCCCATCTGCCGTAAGTGTACCAATGGTCTTGATACCAGCATCTGAACTTACTCTTATCCACACCTTATCTACATTACCCTTAGTAGTAATCGTTGTTGTGTACACCTCAGTAGCACTGTCGGATGTAATATCACCCACCATTGCACCATCCACAACAGGTGTATTTGTGGTGTCCGAGACCATTGCAGCAGTCAACACGAGATCTGCCTTATCAAGACCGATTACGGGTTCCTCAAATGTGATTGTTAAATCAAAGGTAACGGGTTGGCCTTCAAAGCCGGATACTTGTATGCCAATTTCGACGTTATCCTCATCTGTTACTGAGAGTTCTCCATCTACGGCAATTGCGGGTGTTGCAACAAAAGCAAGTCCTGCAACAAGTAACACAGCAAAAACTAAGTGGCATGTCAATTTATTAAATAACATTCGTAAATTTCCTCCTTCAAACTCAGGAACATGCTTTGGGTTTTATAGTAAAATCTACAATTACCGATACAATGTTGGGGACGCGGTTCGGACACCTCTCTTGTGGGACCGTAAAAGCCCAGTTCCATGCCTCTATAAATTTTTGGATTTCACTATAATTTGGTTATCATGTTTTGGGGGCGCGGTTGAAATCGCGCGCGAATTTTCAATAGTTTTCTCCTGAAGAAGGTAACGTTATTTCGCTTAAGTGTGTTACGAAAAAGCGCCATAAAAACAGGAAAAAGTGCCAGATTAGGTGTGGTATGTATTTTCTGAATCTCGGATTTTAAGCATTTTTTGCCGGAGGCGTTGTCGAGTGTGGGAGGGATGCTATTCGTATAGAAGCGTTCTTCGCGGTAGGAACAGGTTGCGCTATTGAATGAAGATTAAGAATTTTAAGGGGTAGTGTAGGATGTTAATTGAGAGTATATTCCTACCATTCCCTCAGGCATCTTTGTATTTCTCATAAAAGTTTACGCCAATGCGTTGAATCTGTTCAACCTTGAAAGCCGCACGGGTCGTATCCCTTGAACCGTACAACTTAAATTCTTGTGTTTGAAGAAAATCCTTTAGGGTATTCCACGCCAATTCATGGGTGTATTCAAATCCCTGTATCAATCCTTGTGCTTCCAAGTTTGACAGTTCGCGTTGGCGTGCCAAATCCACTCCCTCTTTCAATCGCGAAAATGCTTTGCGAAAACTATCGGCTCTCTGTCTCCAGCGGTTGGTTTGATAGTCCATCGGACGCGCTCCCTTTTTACCGAAAGTGAAATCCAACACAACACCCAAAATGTATATTTTTGCTCCAGCGGAGCAACATGTCCATAGCAGCGATTCAACTCGACGTTTCCGCTCCGTAGGTGCGGTATGTGGTTTCGTTACACATAGCAGGTCTCCGAAGAAAGTGCGGGAAGCTTAGTATCCCGTTTTCTATAGACATAGCACTCCTCTGGAGTGCGGGAACTCAGCCGCCATCAAATCTACGATAGATGTGACATATCGTGTCGAATTTTATTAAATCCTTAAATCGAACTCACGTAATTCAGGTTTACGCGAAAAATTACAACCTATTTCATAAATACAATTTTGTTGGTTGAGGACCCACGCTGCTATTAATTTGGTATTAGAATTGTGCGGGGAAGTTTCCGCGTGCGGCATCCATGATCTCGCCTGTGATTTCATCATGTCCGTTGTCCTTGGCAAAACTTTCAATCCCCATCTTCGCCATGGGACGGACAAACGACGGAATTCGCTCTAAGCGTTCGAGTGCCTCCGCTGTCCAGACGGGACCGGTCGGTTCGGCGGGTTCAGACTCTTCCTGAAATGCGTCCGAGATGGCAGAGGTAAAGGGGCATTTACCACCTTCGGTCGTCTCACCGGAACTTATTTCTGGCGAAAACTCGTTAGGCATCGATTCGCTCTTTGCTGTCTCTAACTGTGAACGTACCATCTGCATCGGTTGCGCTGCTTCGTTGTTCCCACCGAGTTTGAGATCCAAAGATTTCAGCATCTGCGTCTCTGATGGATTGAGGAACATGGCGATCTCTGTAAAGCAGTCAGGACATTCAAAAAGTGCTGTCACGGAACCTTGTTCGGGACGGGTTACGTCTTTAAATTTCATCGCTGTGTCACAGTCTGTACACAAAAATTTCATTTTTTAATTTTCCTTTTTTAATTTTTCCTTGCGGAGAAACAGCGGACGTTTCAACTTTGACATGCGTTCCTCAAATCCGCTCTCCAAATGTAAAGCAAAGACAAATTATGCCATTTAAGGCATAATTTCATTACGAGCTACGGGTTTTGAGGCTAGCGTAACCTAAATGACCACCTTGTAGCATAGCCTGTTAGGCTGTGCATCTTCGGGCACAGGAGGTCAACAGTTTCCTACGCTACAAAGAGGTACACTTATTTATCGGCTTGACTCTATAGACTTTGAAAAAACGCTTGAACTTTTTCAGCCACTTCCATGAGCACCTTGCTCGCGGGGGCATCCGGGTATTCATTAAGATAAAGCGTGCCGTCGTCACTGGAACGGGCGAGCCTCGGATCAAAGGGGACACTGCCGAGGACTACCTGTTGAAATGCCGCGTCGGGTGTCTCGCCAACGGAAAAGAGAGGTTCTTCCTCGCCACAGTGTTGACAGATATAGAAAGCCATATTCTCGACAACGCCGATGATTGGAACCTTGAGAATGTCTCTCGCCATCGTCACCGATTTTTTGACGATGAGTTGCGAGACCTCAGACGGGATTGTCACAACGACTACACCGCCAAGGTCAGGAATGAGTTCTGCTACATTTGGGAGTCGATCGGTTCCGGGGGGCAAATCAAGCAGGAGATAATCCAACTCTCCCCATTCGGTGTCGCCGATGAACTCTCGGAGGGCACCGACCTCCATCGTGCTACGCCACGTGAACGCATCCTTCTGGGTAGAAGCACTCCAGAGTACCGGGGCATCGTCTTCTGACAAGAGTAGATCCATAGAGATAAGTTTAGTGCCGAGTGCGGTAATAGCAGGCTTGACCCCCGCGGGTGTGTATTCCAGCGTAGCGTCACGCACCCCCATCATCTTGGCAAGCGTTGGTCCGTTGATGTCCGCATCGACGACCCCGACAGTCTTACCCTTCAGCGTAAGCGCGGTAGCGAGGTTCGCGGTGAGTGAACTCTTGCCAACACCACCTTTCCCACTCATAATCGCGACGGTGTGTTTGACGGAGGCAAGCCGTTTCTGGAGTCGGTTCGCCTGCGCTGTGACTTGCCCGATAATGTTGGAGCCAGCATCGCTTGGCAGTTCTTCGTAACTTTTCATTATTTTTAATTTTACCTTGCGGTTTTTCTAATTTACCTTGCGGTTCGGTCAGGTCAATTGAGTGAATAACATCACTCGCCGTATATCCGTCCTCCACTACGTTACGGACTATGCACTTAGGATTATCCTAAAAATCTCTAAATCCCATAAATCAGAGTTCAGACTTTCTTCTTTAAATCCGCCCTCCGCTACGCTTACGGGCTCCAGTCTTGTTAGAATCCGAGATTCAGACACCTGCGCAAAATTAAATATCATTCTTTCCGACCAATGGCATAGAGTGCCTGATAACTCCGCAGATAGAGCGTCCCATTTACGAGAACAGGGGACGCCGCGATGACCTCACCCATGGAATTGCTGGCGACGATTTTAAATTCACGTCCTGCCTTTACTACGGTAATAACCCCGTCACGAGATGTTAGATAGACATACCCATTCGCATAGATCGGCGAGGCGCGATGTCGGTGCCGATGTGTTCGTTCACGATAGAGTTGTTTGCCCGTCTCGGCATCAAGACATATCAGATCGCCGTTTTCTCGACAGAGATAAATTAAACCGTCGTGGATAAGCGGGGAGGGAACATCCGGTGTGCCTTGTTGAAGCTTCCAACGTTGCCATTCGCCGTTCGTGATATCACCCTGTGCAGCCGGATCAATGCCCACAACGGGTCCATTTTTCGCCGAGGGGACGACGATGAGCCCCTCTGTTGCGACAGGAGAAGCGACGAACCGGAGGCTGTAGTTATAACGCTCTTTCGGATTCAAGTCGCCGCATCGCCAGATTTCGCTACCATCTTCGAGACTGTGTGCAGTGACATAATCTGCGCCGTGTACGACGAGATATTCACGTTCTGAATCACGGTAGAGAATAGGAGAGGTATAGGCTTGTTCACACTCCTCGGTTGCGTCGCTTTCGCGTTTATGCTTCCAAATCTCTTTCCCCGTCATTCTGTCGAGTGCCAGCACGAGCCATGCATTGCTGTGGATGAGTTGGATGTAAAGCCGATCCTTGTCAAGCAGCGGGGTTGTTGACATGACGAAATAGAGGTTAAAGCTACCGTAACGGTCAGAGAGATTGGTATGCCAGACCTGATTTCCATCGAAATCGTAGCAGGCGAGGTCTCCGGTACCGAGGAACGCCCAGATATGTTCGCCATCGGTCACGGGAGAGGGAGCGGCAGAATTGCCTTCGCCGCCGTTGACGACGCGGTTGCCATGTCCTAAAGTCCGCTTCCAGAGTTCTTCGCCTCCGGTACTGATACACATCAAAACAAGTGTGTCGCCTTCAGCAGAGGTGAGGAAAATTTTATCTTCCCAGACAACGGGGGTAGAGGCGGCGGCACCGGGAAGCGGCAAACGCCATCGGACGTTCTCGGTTTGGCTCCATTGGATAGGCGCGTTGGTCTCTTGGCTGATGCCATCGTTGTTCGGTCCACGCCACTGGTGCCAATTGTTAGCAGACAAAGACCCTACAAGAATAAAAACCCCAAGTAGGAGTGTGAGTGTATTTCGTAAAACATATCGCATGATAAGCCTCCGTCTCTCAGCAAACTTTGTTGAGGGTCTGCACCCCTTATATGACGTATTTATAGTAAAGTCCACAATTACTTGGACATCATGGATGGGCGAGGTTAAAAACCTCGCCAGCGGTGGAGTGGGGTTGGTGCCTCCTGAGATGTCTACATATTTTCGGGCTTTACTATAACAATCGATGACACTGCCGAGTTTCAACGATTTTCGTCTGTCCACAAGCCTCTATCAGGCCCATTCCACTGATAAGGCACTATTTTTGATAAACTCCCCACACTGTATTCCAGAAACTCATGCCCTGTCTCTATAACATAGCCTTCGTTTGTGAAAACGGGAAACTCCAGATTGGAGAGAGACGCGAAAGGTTCAATTTCCAGCCATACGTCAAGTTTACCTTCCACTGTCTTATAAAACAGATCTGCGGAGTGGGCTTCATGTTTCAGAATCATAATAGTGCCGGACTGCCGAACCTCGCCATTAGACGAGCGTACCCTCAAGCCGACAACGAAATTCTCTGGTGGCGGTGGATTTGATTGAACCTTAGTGGTGCGAACCCTCCGCAACGCCCTCATTTGGACCGAGGATTTGGAATGTGACTGTTGTGATCTCCTGCATAATTTGCCTCCCCGTTCTGATGATTTCTTCGATAATCGTCATTGTGCGGAAATAGTCGGGAATCGGAGTTCCCTCCTACAGAAATCCTGTAGTTCTTCGGTAATCACCGTTTAGTCCTGATCCGGCTGTTGATAATACTGCCCAAGCACCTCATTGGCAAGACTTCTGCCGTCCTCAATGACGCGTGCGGCGAAATCAAGCGTAACTTGGGGAACGTCGTTCTCTTGCGCTCGCTGTTCAATCCGAGTTTGCGTGATATTTCGCATAAACCCAGCAGGCACTAAGTTCAAGCGTTCGATTGCCTCCTCGGTCCATTGCACCGGACTTTCAAAGCCCTGAACGACATCAACATTCTGAGCGTCGGTCTGCGCTTGCACGGCTCGGAGTTCGGGAGCATCTTCACGGACTGCCGCCGCTTCACCCATACTGTCGTCAATAATCTCAGTTGCGAAGGCGTTTGTAATCGTGGCAATCTTTTGAGAACGTGCGGATTTCTCGATGCGTGCTTTGACGTTTCGGCGCATATAGCCGCGCGGAACACGCCGCAGTGCCTTTTTCGACTGCTCCGACCATTGGAGTCGCACGCCATCAAACGTCTCTTCTTCGGCAGTGCCGCCTTCGTCTACAGCGACATGCTGCAGCGAACTCTTGTCAACCATCTGAAAACGCTCCGGCAATGAACTACAGACGGGACATTTCACGGGCTGTTGGTTGTGCGCGGCGTAGCCACATTCGCCACAGATGTACGTTTGTACGGCATCCGATTCCAGTACTTTCTGTTCGGCGATTTCCTTCGCGACACGCGTCAACTTTTCAGAGGCACGTTGCGGCATAATGGCTTCCATCGCCATGTCAATGACACTCTCGGTAATTACGGAATGCCCGCGTTCTATAGCAAACCGATGGACGGCTGTCTTCGCGATGCCACGGACGAGCGGTGGTGCTTTTTCCATCCTATCCAACGCCTCCTGCGTCCAGACGAGCGTCTCCTCCGCCTTTACATCGATTTGTGGGAAATAACGTTGACTCGATAAGAAGACATTGCAAGGCGCGAGACGCAACAGATTTTCGGCAGTGCAACCGATGTCCATATCCTGTTCACTGTGGACTCCGATTCTGCCCAAGACCAGGAGCCATGGGTTTGTTTTTCGTGCATATTGTAGAATTTTTTCGTAGGCTTTTCCATCAAGTAGGGTAATTTTTAGAGCGTAGTCGTGTTCCTCTTTTGCGATGGAGCGTGCAACCTCCAGATGTGACTGATAGATTTTTGCCAACCCTGTATCAATCACCTCTTCGTGGAGTTGCTCCTGTTCCTTAAATCTGAAAGTCCTCGCGGCGCGTTCCGTGAGTACATTCACAACAGAATTGAAGACGATGTAGTGTAGATACGGATCATAGACACCAACGGCTTCGACCTGTCTATTGAGCTTATGTCCGAGTTGTATCGCGGTTTTCAAGCCTGAGAAAGATTCAGGACTCCCATCAATTCCGACGAGGATATTTCCTTTGCTCTCTTCAATCGATTCAAGGTCCCGGACGATAAGCGTATCGGTATTAATACGGCGGACGACGCGTTCGCAGACACCACCGATGAGGCTATCCTTGACGGCACCCATACCGAGTGCCCCCATAATCACAAGATCGTAATCGCCTTCCTGAATGTCCTCAACGAGTTTTATGAAGTGTTTGCCTTCCGGCATTCTCGCTTCAAATGGAATCTCAAATTCAGCGCACTTCTGCTGCATCACCTCAAGATAGGAATCCGAGATGAGTTGGAGTCCCATCGTAATGAGCGTATCGTGGATACGGCGCTGCTTTTCAAGCTCGACCTCGTCCTGATACTCCTCTGGCAGGGTGTACTCCATCTGTTTAAAGCGAACATCGTGCATTTTTGCGGCGTAAACGTGCGAACCTACCAATTGGGATCCGAACTTCCTCGCGAACGCAACTGCCAGCGCGATACTCGCGTCCGAGTAGTCCGAATTGTCAACGGGTACGTAGATTTTTTTGATCATTTTTTTTCTCACTTGTCATTCAAAAGAGAGGAACTTAGTCTGTCTCACTCTGTTCACTTGGTTTGTAGCGAGCCCTCAGAAAACCACCGAGTATATGCGCAATCAACGTTGCGGGCCAGAGGTAAACCATTGCGGTTTGCCATTCCCAGTGGAGGACAAAACGCCGCACAACGATGTTAATAACAATCGGTATGTAGAGGCATCTGCTCCACGGACGACTGAATCTCTTAAACTGCCCGCGGTAAAATCCGAAAGTGAAATGAATCACAAAAGCCGCGAGGGAGATTAGGAGGTTCACATCTTTCATTTTTCGAGGAGTGCCTTGACATCCCGTCGTAGGCGCAGCAGTGCAGGTTTGCTTCGACTATCATAGTGTCCATAGATGTTGCCATCCGGCGTGATGAGAACGAACCGCGTGCTATGAAGTATTTCGGTACCATTGTGTCCCGCGGCTAAACTGAACCCCTCTTCGGCTAACTGGTAGATATGCGTCTTGTCGCCAGTAAGAAAGTGCCAACGCCTCTCGTCAGCACCATAAGCCGTTGCGTAGCGCGAGAGGACACGTGATGTATCCCGCTCCGGATCCACGGAGAAGGAGACGAAATAGACCGGGTCTGCAACAAATTCGGATTGAAGACGTGCCATCTCCTGTGTCATTGCCGGACAAATGGTTGGGCAATTGGTGAAGATAAAGTCTGCGACCCAAATTTTGCCCTTCATGTCGGACAGTGTTAACGGCTCTCCCTGCTGCGTCGTCAGGCTAAAGTCTGGAACGCTGACGGCAGCACTCTTAGAAACCGGTACTTCCGATTTGGTGTCAAACACCGACCACAAATTGACACCCGCGATACCGATAATGATAATACCCAGCACTACCCAGATCAGGGTGCTTTTATCAAGTCGCCGTTTAACTTTGCGGATGTCCCCGGTTTGTGCTTCCATACTTTTAACTATCGTCTCCCGCTATGACCACTGCCATTGTTATAGTCATCGGTTTTCACGTAGGTCGGTACCAAGCATTACAACTCTCGTACGGGCGAGGTAACCTCACCCCTACAATACCAGCAATCTCACCACGCAATTAGTGAGAGGACGTATCAACAACTTCCACCGCCGGTTTTTCTACACCTTCGTGTCGGGCATCTGATGTGAGGTCGGGCATCAACGCGAAAACGAGAAGAACGCAGATAATGAAAGGTGTTATCACGATAATCGCCAATGTTCTCTTTTCAAACTTCAGATGCATGAAATAGTTAGCAACTAAGACTGCCTTAGAACATGCCAACCCGATGAGTAGTATGCCTTTGAGTAAGGGAACGTACTCAGGGATCGCCACAGCAATCTCAATAATGGTGAGCGCAACGAGCCACCAAAAAATATTGATGTATTTCGGATGCTCTTTGTGTCCGTCCTGTGCCATTTTATGTCCTCCTATATTAGATAGATGAAGGTGAAGACCATAATCCAAATAAGATCGACGAAATGCCAATAGAGCCCGACGATTTCCACCTCATGGTGAAACTCAGCCGTATATCTGCCGCGTAAGCCGTGTATCAAGATAACAATAAGATAGATGACACCACCGGTCACGTGCATCCCGTGGAAACCTGTGATGGCGTAGAAAGTTGGACCAAAAAGCGTCGAGCCGCTAATCGCTGCGCCTGACAACCCGTGGTCGGGGATACCGGTAAGTGTCAATCCGTGATGGATTAGATGATACCATTCATAAGCCTGTAGTCCGAGGAAGATTACGCCTCCCCCGATCGTCAACCCAAGGAACATGCACATGCGTGAGACATTGCCGCTCTGAATCGACTCCAATGCTTTCACCATAGTGACACTACTGCATATCAACAGAAATGTCATAAACGCGGTTAGGTTAATGCCGAGAATCTCACTTGGCATCACCCATCCGACTGCGCCTGCACCTACCCGGATAGCTCCATAAGCCGCCAGCAGCGCGCCAAACGACATGGTGTCTCCGGCGAGGAAAACCCACATGCCGAGTTTACCGAGGCTGTCCGGTGTAAGCGAAGGCTCATATATGTCTTCAGTATGATCTAAAGTGGTAGCGTGTTCCACTATATCTAACTCCTTTCCGTTAACTCTATTAGGTAGTTTCCTCATTCATCGGTTTCTTATTCGCACGCCGGTAATTTAAGAAAATCGTGCCGCCGATGAGACCAAAAACTGTAAACGGCATCGCCATCAGAAAAAGGATACTCCAATTAAAACCTTTACTGATAGGCTCATCCAGTGTTTTACAAGCGGGACACGCCTCAAGGTACGTCGGTACGATGAGCACGACGAGTATCAAGACAGAAGCCCAGAAAAACAATTTATGCATTCTAACAATTCCTTTACAAGAGATACACCAAAACGTAGAGAATTGGCCAGAGCGCGACAACAAAAATCCAGTAGATAGTACAAGTATCAACACCGACATAACGTTCAGCAGAGAAACGCCCTGCCATCGCCATGCCGAAAACTATAAACAGCCAGATAACGGCACTCAGTACATGGACAGCATGGCACCCGATGAGTACATAAAAGATACCACCATACACCCCAGATTGGAGGGTAAGCCCGTTGCGAATCAGCTGCACCCATTCGCTTCCCTGTATGCCGAGGAAGAGTAAGCCAAGCCCTCCGGTAAGCAAAAGCCAATTGCGGAGTTGCTTCACTTGGCTTTTCTGAATTGCACGGCGTGCTTGAAACATCGTGTAGCCGCTCAATAGAAGAAGGGCAGTGTTAATCCCAGTTATCGCACGTGGCAGTTCAATCCCAATATGTGATGGTGGGGGCCATGTGACGTTCCCGACCCGAAACACAAGAAATGTCCCGATGAGCCCCGAAAACAGCATCGTCTCCGCACCGAGCAGGACTAATATACCCAATCGTGCGTTGCTCAAGGGTTGGTGTCTCTGTATTTCAGAGTGATTATGTGCCATCATTCTCGTACCCTATTTCGGACGATCCGAAGAACAATCTCAATGACCGCAGCGATAATCAGTAGTAACCCGATGACACCCAAAACAGGGACGACCAGACCCTTGACGACACCTTCAACAGATTGAGGTGCTTTGCTGCCCGTAATAATTGCAGTCGTTACGATGACAAACAATCCCGCAAACAGCAGACACAGGATAATACCGAGGCGACGATTTCGTTTGCGATGCTCCAGTTCGCTCATAGTCTGCAGACTCCCGACTAAATTTTGTTCAACGCCATCGTGACAAATACCAACGGTAGATAGAGCAACGATGCGTATAACAGATAGCGAGCGGCTTTCACCGAACGCGTGCGTGCTAAATAAATCCCAACTGCCAGAAACGCTACTCCCGCCAGCAGTGCTGTGAAGAAATAGACGCTACCGGCAATGTTGTACAACGTTGGTAACAAGCCTATTCCGAGGAGCGCGACGCAATTAACCACAATTTGACGGCACGTACTCGTCCCATCCGGGTGAATGACCGGCAACAAACGAAATCCTGCATTTGCGTAGTCTTCACGATAGATGTAGGCTATTGCGAGAGAGTGTGGGATCTGCCATAAAAAGAGTATCGTAAATAGCACCCACGCCTCGCCTGTTAGCGCGCCCCGTGCTGCAACCCACCCGACGACAGGCGGGAGCGCGCCGGGCACCGCACCGATAAACGTACATAGTGAGGTTTTCCGCTTGAGCGGTGTATAGAGAAAGAGATAACTCACGACTATCAGCGAAATGACAAAACCACTCAGCATGTTGACGATGAACGTCAGGTACAGCATCCCGCTGCCTGTGAGAACAGCACCGACAAGCAGTGCAGTCAGTGGGTTCATTCTACCCCCAGGGAGCGGCCTTTCCTGCGTCCGTTTCATCTGTGCGTCTACATCGCGCTCAAGATATTGGTTGAGCCCCAAGACACCTGCCGCGGTCAATCCTGCGCCAAAGACTGTATGTAGGCATCGGAGCCAATCAACGGTCTGTTGCGCGCCGAGATAGAAGCCTGCGGCGGTCGTAATGAGTATCATCACCACCAATCTCGGTTTGACGAGTTCGATAAAGTCAGCGGCGCGAGGCACAACAACCGTCTGCTTCGACGGTGGATTCGCTGTATCTGTATTGTCTGGTAACGTTATCGTTGTTGAACGCATCTTTTAATTTTTCCTTGCGGCGTAATAACGCAGATTTCATCTTTAACGTGCCTTCCACCTATCCGCCCTCCGCTTCGCTTACGGGCTATGGTTATGTAAAATTAACTTAAGAAAGCAACCCGCAACAGCGGCAGCGGATTTTTAATTTTTCCTTGCGGCGTAATAACGCAGATTTCATCTTTAACGTGCCTTCCATCTATCCGCCCTCCGCTTCGCTTACGGGCTATGGTTATGTAAAATTAACTTAAGGAAGCACGTTTTTGAGACTAATATTTTACGCAGAGATACGCCTCATCCTAATACCTGTCTTATTCTGTAACCAGCGCATCACTCGCGGGTGCCCCGACAACTACCGATGCATCGGTGAACCGATAGATTTTCAAGGTAAGCACAAAACTGCTCACCAGCATGAGTGCACCGACTGCGACATGCGCAGTCGTGATTGCGACTGTGAGTGCGGTTGCGAATGTTTCTCCGAAGGCGGTAAGCTTCGCGAAAAACGCCCCAGTGCCGAGCATCAACTGAATAGCAAGCAAACCCAGCAATACCAGTGGCATCGATTGTCCTATACCCTGCGCGTTCTCATTCATTCCAAGCACACGTCTTGCCAACAAAAAGATATGTAGCGCGACGAGGAAAGCAAAGAGAAGATGCGCGTCAAGTCTGCTCCCGGTATGCCGCAAAATCGCGCCAAAGACGAGCTGTACATAAACGAGGCACGTCGTAATCAGGCTTAACCGGCGTAGCTTCTGTGCTGACGCGATTTGGGGTTCACTTTTTGGCGTAGCTTGCAAGCCAAAACTTGCTGTATAAAAGCCCTGCTGCCAATCGCGAGAGGTGAACCAAGCAATTCCACAAAGCAGTGCAAAAAACGCTTGCGCGAGGCATGCATGCACTATCGCGAAGTTGCGATTAATCTGTGTAACCCGAAGTCCACCGAGAACACCTTGTACAATGACAGCGACCAAAGCAGCGAGCCCAAGCCATTTTAGCCATTTGCGGGAATCTCTCGCCAAAAGGAAAATAAAGAGACCGACTGTCAAAAGTCCAACGAGAGAGCCCATGATCCGATGACTATGCTCGTATAGGATGCCTCCTACCATTTCCGAGAGTGGATAGAGAAACATATTGTATCCAAAGGTTGTTGGCCAATCAGGAACAGCCAACCCGGACTCGGTACTTGTGACAATCCCACCGATGACAATCAATAAGAAAGTCGCGCCTGCGGTGAAGCGTGCTATTCTGTGAAGCCATGGGCTATAACTCGTGTGTTGCTTCATGCCAAGTTTCCACCAAAGACAAAAAGGATGGAAGACAGGAGGATTGGAAGGAATAGGCACATCCTTCCATCCACCGCTCCGTTAGTCACCGCTTGTCGCGGGCGCATGTTCAGGCTGTGCCTGCGAAATCCAATCAGATTCCTCACCGGGAACACTATATTCATAGGGACCGCGGTAGACAGTTGGAATTTGAACGAAATTGCCGTGCGGCACGGGTGTAGGTGCCTCCCACTCCAATGTGTTCACCTGCCACGGATTCTGTTCGGCGACTTTCCCACGGTACATGCTCCAGAAGAAGTTAAAGACGAGTATCAACTGTGCAAACCCAAGGGTAAACGCACTCATCGAGATAAAGATGTTCATGCCTTCAAACCCTTGTAGGAATTCATACTGCATCGGGTTAGAGATACGCCGCATGTGTCCACCTACGCCGAGAATATGCATCGGGAAGAAGGTACAGTTGAACGCGATAAACGTCAACCAAAAATGAATTTTGGCGAGTACATCGTTCATATAGCGTCCATACATCTTCGGGAACCAGAAAACGATACCACCGAAAATAGCGAATAGACTTCCGCCAAACACCACATAGTGAATATGTGCGACAATGTAATACGTATCGTGGATGAAGATGTCAACAGGTGTGTTTGCCATGTAAATACCACTCAACCCACCAATCACAAACATTGAGACGAAAGCGATACCGTGGAGCATCGGTGCCGTGAATCGGATTGAACCTCGGAACATTGTGCCCAGCCAGTTAAATGTTTTGATAGCTGATGGTACCGCAATGAGCATGGTTGTTGTCATGAACACAGAGCCGAGTCCGGGCTGCATTCCACTTTGGAACATGTGGTGTCCCCAGACAATCCATCCCAAAAACGCGATGGAAATCATTGCGTAAACCATAGAACGGTATCCGAAGATCGGTTTCCGTGAAAAGACAGCAATTAATTCAGAGGCAATACCCATACCGGGTAAGATGAGGACATAAACCTCAGGGTGTCCGAAGAACCAGAAGAGATGCTGCCACAAGAGCGGGTCGCCGCCGCCTTCAGCTGTTGCACTGAAGAACGTCGTTCCCGCAAGTCTATCAAAGATGAGAAGTGCGAGCGCAGACGACAGCACGGGGAAGGCGAGTAGCAACAGGATCGCGACGATGAAAAGAGACCAGATAACTAACGGGAGTCGGAAGAACGTCATCCCGGGTGCGCGCATATTGATAATCGTGGTGATATAGTTAATAGATCCGACCATCGAGGAAAATCCTTGAATGAGCAGACTAATCGCCCAGAGGTTTTGTCCCCAGTCGACACCTGTCCACTGCGGATCGGAGGAGAGGGGTGCGTAGCCTGTCCATCCAGCAGCCGCGTGACCGCCTGGGACAAAGAACCCGACTGTCATGATAATTGCGGCGAGGACTGCGAGCCAAAAGGAGATCATATTGAGGAGAGGAAACGCCATATCGCGTGTCCCAATCATCAACGGAATCAGGAAATTTCCGAAAGCCCCCACCAAGATCGGAACCACGACGAAGAACACCATAATAGTGGCATGCATCGTAAACAACATGTTGTAAAATGCCGGTTCGACGACCCCACTGGGCATGTTTACCTCAAGCCACTCCTCTTGCTCGGATTCATAAATTTTCTCCCACATCCTGTCAGCACCTGTGACAACTTCACCTTCATCAAGGTACTGTTGCGAGGCACCGATGATAGGTAAGGGTCTTTCGGGATAGGCGAGTTGCCATCTAAAGAGGAGGGCGAGCCCACCACCGACGAAAAACATAATCAGCCCGTAGATGAGGAACTGCTTGCCGATCGTCTTGTGGTCGAGCGAAAAGATGTATTTGCGAATAAAACTTTCTTCGTGATGATGTGACGTATGTTCGTTATCGTGCATATTTATTGTCCTTCTTGAGCCTGCTGAGGCCATCTTTCTTGCAGCCACGCATCGTAGTCCGCTTGCGTATGCACATTGAGGTAGCCGAGCATTCCGGAGTGTCCGAATCCACAGAGTTCAGCGCAGGGTATCTCATATCGTCCCGCCTTTATCGCCTCGAACCAGACATTGATAAATCGGTTGGGCAAGGCATCCTGTTTGAGCCTTAATTGCGGCACGAAAAAACTGTGAATGACATCCACGGCGGTTAATCGGATATGCACGACCGAGTTGATTGGTACATGCAGCTCATTTTCCAATACTAAGTCGTCGTCTGTCCCGAATTCGTTATCGGGTCCGGGATAAGTCATATCCCAGTTAAACTGTTTTCCACTGACCTGGACAACAACATCTGGATTTTCAGGAAATTGTGTGGGCGACTTAATATTGTTCCACTGCGGGTAACTGAGCATCGCGAGCCCAAAGACAATTACCGTTGTCGCGGCGGTCCAGATAATTTCCACCGTTGTGCTACCCTCAATGTAGTGTGCCCTCTTCCCTTCCTGATGACGATACTTAATCAGGAAAACGATAAGGGTTCCCATTACAAGGATGAACACAACGAGGGTAAGATAATAGATAGCGTAAAAGAGGTTATCAACGCTTTGCCCGAACGTTGATACGTTCTCTGGGAGCCATTGCAGCATAAGCCCTCCTTAACAGCGCGTCTCGCTTATTGATAAAGTGAAAACGCGTAAAATTTTTGTTTCTAACACGTCTAATTTGTTTGTGCAGACGCGGTGAGTGTTGCCCCCACGAACGTCAAAGCACAAAACAGACCGGTAATCAGCATAGAAAGTGCCCAAGTCGGTCCCTCTCCAATTGCTTTCACGGTGGTGTCAAGGTAGAGGCTCTGCCGAAAAGCGGCGAGCCCATACGTTAACGGATTGAGTTTCATTGTCCATTCTAACCAACCGGGCACACCCGTACTTGGAAAAAACGCGCCAGAGAGCAGCCATATCGGAATCAGCAGGAGATTCATAATCGCATGAAACCCTTGTGTTGAATCCATCCGCCACGCGATGAGTAATCCAAGGTTTGTCAAGCCAAACGCCAAAAGTGCCATCACACCGAGCGTGGCAAAGAGCGATGCTGCGCTGAACCGGATGCCAGTCATGGGTGCGAGTATGAGCAACAACCCCCCTTGTAAAAGGGACAGTGTCGTCCCGCCTAATGCTTGGGCAAGCACAATACGCCACCTTGGCACAGGAGCGACAAGTATGCCCTGCAAGAAGCCTTCGCGCCGATCGTTCACGACAGAGATTGTAGCGAAAATTGACGTAAAAAGCAAGACTAAAACAACGATGCCGGGATAAAAGTACTCAATATAACTGAGTCCGCCTGCTGCACCGGATGGTTGAAAAGAAGCATTCAACCCGCTTCCAATGAGAAGCCAAAATACCAAAGGTTGCGCAATAGCACTGAAGAGGCGACTCCGTTGGCGATAAAATCTAATGATTTCGCGCCACCATATCGTTGTAATCGGTAGCAGAAAACTCTGCATTTTTTAATTTATGGGCTCCTGGACTGCCCTCCACTTCGTTTCGGTCAGGTTTTCAAACATCCTGTACGTCCTTCATAAAATCGAAACCCAAGCCTGAAATGTAATGGAAGGCGACTCTTAAGCACAGCACTCCAAATTTCAATTACCGGTCATTTAACCGCAAGGAAAAATTAAATAACGGATTTCCCGTCAATTTTATGAACACATCCTCGAGTGTCGGTTTCCCAAATCGAACCGATTGAATCTCATTTGGAAACGCGGCAACTATGTCCTGGACGAACTCATGTCCCCGTTCACACTCAACACGAATCAGATTACCCGCCAACACCGACGAAACGCCGAATTTCTTAGCAATTTCGGTGCAGAGGACTTCGTTGTCTATGCACTCTATGAGGATAACATCGCCACTGACTTGTGCCTTGAGTTCATCAGGCTCTCCAAGGGCGACCAACTTGCCCACATCCAGAATACCTATCCTGTTGCACGCCTCGGCATCATCGAGTAGGTGCGTTGTCAGCAGAACGAGAATATTCTCTGTAGCCGCGAGTGCCCGAAGATAGTCATTGAGTTGCCGGCGTGCCGCCACATCCAATCCACTTGTCGGTTCGTCAAGGAGTAGAACACGGGGGGAATGGAGCATGGCTTTCGCGATTTCAACCCGTCTTTGTAAACCACCGGATAAGCGTTCAACACGTTCCTTCGCTCTGTCGGCGACTCCAAAACGTTCGAGAAGTTCCGAAATTCGGTAGCGCAGGGTTTTGCCAGCAAGCCCATAGAGGTGTCCATGGTGCCGCAAATTCTCAACAACGGTGAGTTTGCCATCCAGCCCTGGATGTTGGAAAACAACTCCCAAGAGACTCCGAACCGCTTTCACCTCGGTGGTTAAGTCGTGTCCGAGGACACGAACAGTTCCGGAGGTGACCGGCATCAGTGTAGATAGGATTCTAAAAAGAGTCGTTTTTCCACTACCGTTCGGTCCGAGGAGTCCAAAAATCTCGCCGCATGAGACGCGAAAACTGACACTGTCGAGCGCACGCCGTGTCTGATATGAATGCGAAAGATTTTCTACCTCAATTCGGCTTTCAATAGTTATGGAATGCAAAACCTCTGTGTCTACCACAAGGAAACTCACTTGCTGAGAGCCGACGGAAACCGATGGCTACTTAAGTTTCAGCGTGAAATTTTGCGTGACGGTGCCGCCAGCTTCCACGGTAACGGAGGCAGGGGAACCGCTGTTTGTGCCACACGCCTCATGCCAATAACCGAGTTTATAAGTGCCAGCGGGAACATCTTCAAGTGTGAATTCACCCTTTTCATTCGTCACAGCAAAATAAGGGTGCGGTACGTAAGCGATCCAAGCAGACATCCATCCGTGAATGTCACATTTTACGGGCACAGGTCCTTCCACCTTCTTTACACCAGCAATCCGCATTTTCTTGCGGTTTTTCGTTTGCTGTTTGTTAACCGGCTTGTTGATACTACTGAAGATATGAACGTTGTGATTAACTTTATCGTTATTGAGCATTGTTATCCGAGCACCGACCGGGATAACCTGGACATGCGGATTAAATTGGCAGCCTTTCTGGTCGATTTCGGGTTTGGCTGTTTTGTCAAAATCTTTGCCTTTTGAAATGTCGATTAGGTAGACAATCGTATTTTTTAAAGCATTGCCTTCACCAACGACAAACGTTTCATCATACTTTTCGGTAGCACCACAAATATCTGGATCTTTGGTGATTTCCAGCATTTTCATCTCAGGCACGTCGCCTTCAAACGTCACCATACCGCTAATTGTGCCACCACCGCTAACGCTCGCAGCAGTATAGGAATCGGGAAATACTAACATTTCCATTTCGCCTGCATCGCTGTCAGCTGCAAAAGCACTACTGACATAACAGCACGCGAGAAGTATAGCGAGACTTGCCAAAAGATAGGTTTTCATTTTTTCTCCTTTAATGGTTAATTGATTATTCGTTATGAGTCATAGATTCTTCTGAATTTCTCCGCTGTACGACTGCCCGTAAACCGAAGAGCAAGCCGAGAGAGAGAATTGCAATCAAAGGCGGATAAACGAACCGTCTTGAAGACGGAACGGGTTCAAGTACAAAAGTATACCAACTGGACATGGCCCGTTTTGTGTCAACATCGCCGTTCGCACCATCCCATGCAGAGAAGGCGATAGGCACGAAAACACCGGATTCAAGTTGCAAGTCTTTCTTGTCATCGGTCTTCAAGGCACGTTTCACCCACAATTTATATTGCCCTTCTGTATAGGTGCCTTTTACTTTCAGGTTGCCTTGCACTTCCTGGACTTGAGCATTGCCCATACCCTTAGCAGTGACCTCAGTCAACTGGTCAGGTGCAGAGGCTTTCCAATGCCATAGGTAGACCGGAAGTCTACCGCCCGATAAGAAATAGGGTTTCGGTGCGGTCGGTCCTTGCGGCACCTTCACCGGAAATTGAATCGCCAATGCGTCCTCAAGGGGTTTTCCTGTCGTCTCGTCGGTTTCGTCACCAGTCGTGTGCGTCCGATCGTCCCATGTGAAAAGGAACACGACCTCTGTATCATTGTAAAACGATTTGATGTTCACGGAATCAATTGTTGGGTTAAACTGTCGAGGTTCAATGACGACCTGCCCAACAAGGGGGAAGTGCCTGGATTGAAGCGTTGCCCACGCGTCATCCTCCATTCCCGGCAACTCGCCTTGAACGTATTGTGAGCGGAGGGCGTTGTTCCCAATCGCCGCTTCAGGACGTTTTTCAGGCGCGAGCGATTTAACGTAGTTCGCCAAATTCCAACTTTTTTCATAGACGACTTTCATCGCGTCATCATACGTTTTCTGCTCAGCTACACTCAACTCTGTGCCTTCCGTTCGATTGAGCGCGATGTCAACAGCGGCGTCCATTTTTTCATAAAACTGCCCGGATTCCTCTTCCTCCGCCTCCGTCATTTCGTCTTTGTTTTCCAATTCGGTGAGGCGTTTGGATTCTTCTACTGTCAATCCAAAATGCAGGAAACTATCCCCTTCAAATGCGGGCATGGGTGACCCGGCGATACCGCCGATGAATCGCTTGAAGATGGCTTCAGTGTCAGCACCACCGCGGAAATTCCAACCTTGGGTCAGATTCGCGGGCCACGTCCGAAAACCCCATTCGTCAGTCAGCGTAGGAGCCGACGTGCCATCCCCGCGTCCAACGTTACCGTGGCATTCCACACAACCGAGTTCAGTATAAAGTCCCTTTCCGGTTTCGACGCTCTGTTCGGCGTAAGAGATTTTACCTTCAAGGCTGATTTCCCATGGCGGTGTTTCACTCTCTTTAAACCCATCGTTGAAGGTCTTGATATAAGCCACCACTTCCCAGCGATCACCAGCACTTAGGGCGGTTTCCCACCCCGGCATTGACGATCCGGGCATCCCTATGGTAATAATGTTAAACAGGTCTTGATCCATCGGAAGTTGACCGCTCTCCGTAGAACGAATCTTATACAAACCACGTGTGAAATCCCTCGGTTTCGGAAGGAGATTCTCAGCAGCAGAACCGTCACCTCTACCTTCGGTCCCGTGGCAATGCGCGCAGCTTTGCTCATACACCGCTTTCCCTTTCTCGGAGGCTTCGGGGGCATTCTGCGCGTGCGCTAACATAACAGCACCCAGCATTCCCAAGACCAGCATCAGGAGAGTTACATTTCTGTTTCTCATCTAATGGCCCTCCCCAAAAGTTCGTGGCTGATGGCCGGTGTAGTCGGATAGAAAGAGAATCACGTCCCAAATTTCGTCTTTTGTCAAGTAGTTTTCCCAGATAGGCATCGCCGAATCCCAAGGCGTGCCAGCCGCCGGCAATCCGGGTCCGCCTTTACTAATTCGCCAGAACAGGAAAGACTCTTGGAAGTTAGGGATAATCCCCGGATCTTGGAAATTAGCGGGAAGCGGTTGGAGGTATGGTGCAAAATGTCCCTGCCCATCAAGGTGATCCCCATGGCAGACAAAGCAGTTGTCATAGTAGACGCGTCTGCCGTTTTCAACATGCGCTTTGAACGCTTCTGGATCATCCTTTTCATAGTGTCGAAACGGGCTTTCGGCTTCTTGCATGGTGCCGATAACTTCATCCTTATAGGTTAATTCAAGAGGCGGTGATGGATGTGCATCACGTGGATTCCCGGGTGGGGTTGTCCGCTGCGCAATAATCGAATAGGTATAACCGAGTAGAAACAACGGGATTAACACCGCAATCACGCGTCGGCGAACACGGCGATTGTCATCGACGAGTGTTTCATGGATGGGGCGCAGAAATTCTCGAAAGAGTGAGTCCTCAACAGAGATATGCACCAAGATAGCGATTATAATCAACCCCATATACATCGCAATCACGCTGCCCGGTATCGGTACTGAGACGGCACCTCCAACGACGAACCGCAGTACGACCCAAGAAGCAACGAGAATTATGAGACATATTGTGAAGAGCGACAACTTTTTCATGTTTTTAATTATTAAGTTTCTGCTCTGCCTTCCACTTCGTTTCAGGCAGGCTTTTGGTTAATTTGAGACTGGATTTGAAACTTTCCAAACAATTATAGTAGATTCTGTAATTACTTGGACACTCGTATCGTAGTGCGAACTATGAAGTTGCGGCTCACGCTGGCACAGGCTAACGGTTTCCTATGCTACAAGTGTAAACATATTTTTGGATTTTACTATAAAAGAAAATTCTTTACTTCAGACATTACGGGAGCAGGGATGCCATCCTTGCCAGCGACGGCATGGACTCTGTTCACCATAGCACGAGAGGAGAGACAAAATGAAAATGTTTAAATTTTCATTTCTCCCGTTGTTCGTTATTCCGCGGGAGCACCATCTGTTTCCTCCGGTGCTGCTTCCGCTGTCGCGCCAGTGAGCGTGCTTAAGAAAGAGAGCAAATTGCTCATATCCGATACTGATAACAGCATCGGGAAGTTTTCGGGCATCGGCGATGTAACCAGTAACTTTTTACCAAAGGCACGGGTAAAAGTAGCCTCCTCAAGATCAAACGTATCAAATACCTCTTCGCTCCCGTCAACCCTTAGGACAATTTCGTCGTCGACGACTTCGTCGTCCATCCTGCCTGAAACATGCTCGCCAACAATTTCATCGTCATCAAAAGTGACAAGGGTCATCTGGCTTTTCACATCTGTCTTAGAAAATGTCCGATCTTCGCCGCCGACCTTTAGTGTCACAGTATCATCGGTCTCTGAAACGATTTCACCACTTACGGGAGCATCTGCATCCGTGGGCGTTAGCGTCAACGTGAAATAACCTCTCGCTTTCAGATTCGTGAGATCCTCAATCGGTTCATCATCAAGTTCGCTCAACAAGAGGGTGTGTTCCTCTTCCACGCCATCCGCTGTTTTGGTTCGGACGACAATCTTTTCTGTATCCTGTGAGACAAGCGTTCCCTGAAAGGTTGTTCCGTTGGCACGGATGGTAACGGCACCGTAACCGCTTACAATTTGTGCGCTGGGTATCAGGACTGACTCCTCAAGGTAGCGCATGTTATTAAAGGCGGCTATTTCGGAGAGATCTGGTGCAGTGACGACTTCAAAGTCTGTATCGGTTTCACCCGCTGCCGGACTTTCTATACCTTGTACTACATGGCATGAGATACACGCGGTACTCACAAAAACCTTTTTACCCAGATCTGGGTCACCGGTGAGCAGGGGTGGAAGTGCTGCAGCGGCTGTTGCGGTGTCTGCGCGATCTATAGGTTCATCAAACGGAGTCGGATCAATTTCGCCGCCTTGACTCTGGAGATAGGCGATAACCGCCTCAATCTCTAATTTAGAGAGCACGATCGGGGCTTTCCAAATCTCTGGCATAATCTTACCGTATCCGGGGACAAGATATTTAGCAGGCTCATAAAGCGATTCAATGAAATAAGCTTTGGCATCCATGCCGGGGACGCGGCTGGCGGCGTTAATGCCGATGTCTGTGAGATCGGGACATCTCCCTTTCGGTGCAGAGGTATCGACGGTGTGGCACGCGCTACACTGACCCTTTCCATTAAACACCAAGGCACCTTGCTCAGCAACTGCGTCTGGGTCGCTCCAATCGAGCGCAGTCAGATTCACTGCTGTGGAACTTTCCGGGACAAGACCCGCGACAAAGGCGTAAAACCATATCACGGCAAGTGAGAACGTCAACAATTTCATGACGTTGGACCACAAAACGATGTTTACAATCACCGAGATGAGAAACCAGACCGACCAAGGCAGTAAGTTCTCCGAGGCAATCGGAAACGCAGATGCGCCAGCAATATAGGCGATGAAACTCACCACCATTAAGATTAGACTCGCAATTTTTATGAGTGTGCTCTTTGACATATTTTTAACTATTAAGTTTTCGCTCCGCTCTCCATTACATTACGAGCGGGTTTCTGATTAAGTACATCGGGGTTAAGATCCGATTTTGGTTTGGACCCTGAACCGCCTGACAACCATAGACATGTATCAACCCTGGCAGCAGTATGTATCAACCCTGGCAGCAGTCCTGACATCAGCCTCGGCATCATCTATAGCGGTGGCTGCAAGCGAGCCTTCTGGGGGCTCGGACCGCCATGTGTCAATGATTGAAACACTCTCAACCACCCAAAGCAATGAGATGCTGAAGACTATCCAAACCATCAAAAGAAGCGAACTCATATCTTTCTTCATGATGCTTCCGTGATACTACCCACTACCTAAAGGTAGGGGCTTCGGCTTCGTCGCGACTGCGGTTTTCTCTCAGAGTCCACCGTCTTATTATCGCTCCACCCGCAGGCTCTTATTCCGAATCAGATCGGTTTTATCGTGCTTAGGTCACGGGTACCCCAGCCTGCAAAATGTTTATCGCAGCGTTTATATCTCGGTCGTGAGAGGTGCTGCAACTTAGACACGTCCAGTGTCTATCTGATAGGGTGATAGACTCATTCTTGTGTTGGCAAACGTGGCAAGCTTTTGTGGTAGGTTGCCATTTTCCTGCTTTCGCAAACACCTTACCGTATTTGGCACATGTCCACTGAAGTATCAATGAGAATTCACCGAAGGCTATATCAGAGACTTTGCGCCCCCAAAGTTTTTTCATCCCTTCAAGATTCAGCGTCTCAATCGCAATCTTATCGTATTTCCGAACAAGGCGGAGGGCCAGCTTGAAAAACCAATCCCGTCTACGATTTGCTATATCCTTATGGACGCGGGAGAGGTGTCGTTTCGCACGAAACCAACCCTTAGAAAGATACGCCTTACGAGAGAGGGTCTTGTTCGCTGAACGGATTGCGTTGAGACTTTGCTTATAGAACTCTGGAGACTCTATCTTTATGCCGTCTGAAAGCGTAAGAAACGTTTTACTTCCAAAATCTGCCCCTGCCTCATTACCGGTCAGTGGGAGTTTTTTGGAAAGTGTGTAATCCTCACAGATCAGGTATAAATAGTAGTCGCCTACATTATCACGCTTGAGTGTTATTTTCTTTATCGTGCCGGTCCATTGACGGTGTTTCCAAAAGGTGAAGGATTTGTCTATACAGTTGATTCTGAGACGGTTGCCTGCTATTTTGAAACCCGCCTGTGTAAAAGTGATTGACTTATACTTGTGATTCGGTTTGATTTTCGGTCTGCCGACTTTACGTTTCGTTTTACCTAACTTCCTATCTTCTATGTTGTCAAAAAAAGCTTGGTAACCTAAATCAATACGGATCGCAACGTCTTGGATCATTTGCGACGGCAGTTGATTCCAATGCGGTTTTGTTCTTCGTTTCAACTTCGTTATGTGTTTCAGGATACGAGAGAGGGACGCATATTTACTATAAATCCGATAGTAACGACGTTGAAGAAGCAATAAGTGGACATGCACACTATGCAAGTCGTCTATCAGATTACCAATCTGTATGATATTCGACTGGTGGTATAACTCGTATTTTTCTGTTTTCATAGGAATCAAGTATCAAGTCTTTAACCCCTATACAGTGGGTAGGCAGACACGTAACCAAGCAGCTACGCTGTATATGTCTGCCAACTTGATACTCTCATTATACCACATTTTTCGGGCAATATCAAATCTTTTTTCAATGATAAACCCATACGCCGTCTACATCCCACAAGCTAAAGCATGGGGATTTGACGGAAGATCGTTAAAAAGTTGCGTCTTTAGTCTCCTATAGGACTTACTCAAATTGAGCAAATATGGGACATTTTTACCCGAAAAGTAGTAATTTTGGCATTTTTAACCCCCTAAATCCCCCTTATCAGGGGACTTTAAGAGGAAGTGCGTAAGTCCTATCCTATTAGTCGTCACTTTCCGCAGCGGCTGTGGCTTCGACTGAAACCTCCTGTTGCTTCTTCTTTTCACCCCACAAACCGAGCCAGAAAATAAACCCGACGAGTGCGAAGAAGATTACCATGATGATTGCTACGATGTTCACTGCTTCGCTAAGAAGCGGTGTAAATGCATCAGCAGATGTATCCTGCATCACACCGAAGATATGCCACGCCTCTCGAAGCCCCGAGCGCGCATACCCCATCAATCCCATGAGCGATGTAAATGTAATTGCAATGAGGAGTAACACATACTGTGAGCGATCGGTCATCTCTCCCCACTTAATGGTGCCAGATGTTGTTGCTTTGCGGTACATGAAAATATCGACAACCGTGACAACTGCCATCACCGCGAGGGCAATTAAGACCTGATAAGGGGTAAGGATATTGACCCGCAAATCTGTCGGAACGGTAAACCCGACGATGCCGATAACGACAATTGAGATTGCCGCGAGGAACAAGATTGAAGAGATAGCGATGTTACCAACCTTTTTCCAACTTGCCGTAGGTGTCTTGCCTGAACGCCGATAAAATAGGAAACTCAAAAAAGTGGTGAGAATAATGATGTTAACAGCCGTATTTTTGGCAGTCATCAAGCCGAACAAGCCGAGGTGCGGATGGTTTGCACCGCCCATTGCGCTGAGCTCACTGGCACTTGAGATTTTGGAGAGTGTCCGCGGTGTCATCCAGATTGCAACACAGATAATGATAACAGTAATCATATACGGACGGTATCGCGCATAGACTTGTGCTCCCTCAATACGCCCCATGCCTGACCAGAGGTAGTAGTTCGCACCAATAAACAGGACACCGATCATCACCGCCTGAATGATAAATAGCCAAGAAAACAGACTCCCCATCATGTTAATGCCCATCGTGTTATTGAACATGTAGATTTCTCTACCGAGCCAATAACCGAGGAAAGGCAGGGGTATCAGTCCGCAGAGTGCGATGAAGTTTCCGGTATAGCCCATCCAATCGTAGTGCGCTTTGTCCTCTTTCGTCTTCGAGACGAGGAATCGGAACGCTGCATAAGCCGCTACAATCGACCCTCCGAAGGCAATGTTACCGACGAGGCGATGGATATTAACAGGCATCCACGTAAAATTGTTGACGGCATCCCAAACGGTTCCCATGAACTCGCCTGTTGTCTCGTTGTGGAGCGGCACCGTCGTATGGCTTGTGACCCCTTCCATAACGGTTTCAGGCGTGAGTGCTGGATCTGCCGCCAATTTCTCCGCAATCCAAGATTTCCGTCTTCCTTCAGAGAGTACGCCGTATTGGGTTGCGGGACTGGTCTGGTAACTCAACCACGAGTTAGAAACGAACATAATCGCAGTCCCGAACACATTCAGAAGCACGCCGAGAAAGAGATGCCATCCTTTGTGGCGTCCCTGCATCTTATCCCATCCATAGGAATAAAGGTAAAGCGTAAAGGTTTCCCCAAAGAACAGGAAGACGTAAAAAATCATCGTCGGTCCGAATATCCCACTGAGCTTCGTCATGACTTTCGGATAGCACCAGATGAGGACGAAGACGAGAACACCACCGAGTAAGGCAGTTGTCGAAAACGCACCCATACAGAGTTTAATAAACTCTTGTGCCATGCGGTCGTATCGCATGTCCTTTGACTTCCAGCCGATAAATTCGATGATAACGGCAAACATCGGGACACCGAGAATAAAAGATCCGAACAACAAGTGGAGTTGGGCAGCGATCCATGCGGCATTTCGGCTGCCGATCTTCGGGAAAGTGCGATATTCAGCCTCGGTTACATCCTGTGCAAATACCGGTGCAATCGCTAACACGGCATAAGCGACAAGTACACAGCCAAATATGAGATAGAGTCTTTTTTTAGACATTTTTGTTTTTTTAACTATGTGCTTCTGAGCGATGCCTCCGTTGTCGGCATCGATCTAAAGAAATCTGAACTGTGATTTATGAGATTATCAGATAGGTTCCATGATTAGATATCTGGTAATCATGGTAAATCCTAAAATCATAAGAATCCAGGTTCAGACGATTGAAATACTGCATTCTCACTGCGAAGCAAACGGACGCAGCAGCCCAGACGCAATCATTTAAAAAGCTATTTGGTGCTTTTCTTAAAGTCAGCACTCGTGAAGTTTACGGCAATATCGCCACTCGCTGGCACTTCAACGGTTTTGTTTGCTGAACCAAGTTCTTCATGCCATGCGACAACACGCGCCCTGCCAGCTGGCACATCTGCGATTGTATAATTGCCGGGATCCGCGGATTTTTCATAGTCAGCTGAACTGAGCCATGCGCCATCAGCATTTTTGTAACCGGTAACCGTGAAAAAGTTGTTAGGAACAGCGACGATGTAGCCGGTCATCCACGCGTGGATATCGCACGTGAATTTAATATCTTCAGCCTTGGCGACTTTATGCGGGATAACTTTTCCGGGCTGCGGAATCTGATAGTTTATCGCGTCGTTCTTTTTGGCGTGGGAGTGGACGTTGTGTGCCACTGGGTCGCTGGAGGTAATATCGACGGTAGAACCGGCAACAATCGCGAGAACGTGCGGGTAGTAAGCACATCCGCTCTGGTCCATAACCGGGTTCTTATCGGGGGCGGTAGCTTTCGCGCCACGGACGCGCGCGTAAATAACAACGTTCTTGATGCCTTTGCCTTTTGAGACAACGAGTGCCTCGGATTTTGTACCTGCGACAGCGTCAATACAATGCTGGTCCTTAGTTGCCGTCAAGGCAGGACGCGCCGGTGCGTCGCCATCATACATGACGGTGCCGGTGATGGTGCCTGCGAACGCAACGCCCGCCAGCATTCCAAAGACAAGCAAAGCGATTAAAACTTTCATAATTAACTTCTCCTTCATACTATAATTTAGCCTGAAATATATTAACACCCCAAAGTTTTAGGATGCAAACAAATAGACCTATATCGGATTTTTAAAGATTTGTTTTCCGGTTACGGACGAAACGTCTCCTTAATATAGGCGAGTATCGCCCGTTGTTCCTCATCATTGAGGTAATAGTAGAACGCCGGCATATCATCCTTTCCGGCATTGATGCTATCCAGCAATTGTTCATCGCTGTGCATTTCCCAGAGACTGTTGTCCGTTAGGTCTGCCGGATCCAATTTCTTGAAACGTCCGATCCGTCCGTTGCCCTCTCCATTGTTTCCATGGCATCCAGCGCAATAACGGGCGTATTTGTACTCAACCTCCGACTGATACTTGGTGCTCGGGTCCACCAATCTCGCTAACCAGATCAATCCGTTGAGCCACACAATAATCATGACGATAACGACGGCAAGGTGTCTCATTTTTTAATTATTCCTTGCGGAGTAATAAAGGGCGTTTGAAGTATCGGATGCGTTCCATCTATCCGTCCTCCATTTCATTACGGACTACAGGTTTGAGTTTCCCCAAGACAGCAGCCTGCAACAACGGCGCAGGCGGATATGAGAAATACACGCAAAAGTCTTAACACACGCAATTTCTCCGCAAGGTAAAATTAAAATTAGCGCCCCAAGGAGATGAGGTAATCTCGAACAAGTCGAATCTGTTTTTCAGCATCATCGTCAGCATAGCCATCAAGTGGCATGTGTTGCCCACCAACGAGGGGCCATGCTTGCGGCATCGCTGTTCCGGGTTGGAACGTCTGCGGATCCTTCATCCAATCAATGAGCCAATCCGCCTTGAGTCGCTCTTTTGCCAACGAAAGGTCTGGTCGTCCCGCCTTGTCACTCCCTTCAGGAATCCTTTCACCTTTTGCCGGGTGACAGGAGATACACTGAAGCACGTCAAAAATCTGCTTACCGACTCGTAATTCAGTACTCGTCGGTGTTGGCGTTTCGAGTGTTTCATAAGGGAACGGTTCATCGTCAAGCGCGGAAAAGTAGCTGACCAGTGTTGTCGCTTCGTCATCAGATAATCCGAATGTCGGCATCCGTACTTTGAGCCCGTAGCGGATTTCTGACGGTTCTTTGAGGAACGCAAATAACCAGTCTGGATAAACTCTTGCGCCTTCTGCTTTCAACGGTGGCGGTGCAAATTGCTTGGCAACCATTTCACTCAACCCTTCGTGTGCGATGATAACATCGCGATAATCGCCACCACCGCCTTCAATCTCATGGCATCCAGTGCAGTTATATTTCTTGACCACTCGCCTACCAGCATCAATGTCGTTCAATTTCTCGGATCGGTTATGAATATAACTCAGCGGATACTTTTCCGGTTGGAAACTCTTTAAAAGCACTGCGAGTGCCTTCGTGTCTTCGTCGCTGACCTGGAAAACAGGCATCCGAGAAACGATACGGCGGCTTTGATAACGTCGTGGGTTGGTAACTTTACCGAGCGTCCACCCCGTCCAACTGTGTTCGATGTCCACTGTATCGCCGAAATCAAACTCCTCAGTAGTCTTCGCGCCGAATTCACCGAGATCCGCACCGACCTTGGACTCATTTTCAAAACCCGGAATCTCGTGACAACCGAAACATCCGTAGGTTCTGACGAGCACTTCACCTTCCGCGGCGTCCACTTCGCCGATAGATTCGGTGACTGTGCTGGTCGTTGCTTGTTGCAGACTCATCAGATAGGCAACGATGTTGTCAATCTCGTTGGAGCTTAACCGCAAACTCGGCATACTCGTATCTGGGTCATATGCTTTTGGATCGCTAATCCACTGGTGGAGATAACTCGCTGTAACCTTAGTGCCGACACTGTCGAGTGCTGGCGCAAAATCACTCCCCAAGCCATCAACGGCATGACATGTGAGGCAACCAACGGTCTTGACGGTTTCCTCGCCTGCCTTAATAGCCCTTTCGGATGTGGAATAATTGGAATTGGATGCATCGAGGTCCGCATCGTTCATTCCCGCGAGATACGCCGCGATAGATTTCACTTCATCAACAATGCGAAGGACATAACTGTCGGGGTACGGATACTCCGTGCCATCGTCCGTTTTAATGATGATGCCATCGGCTGTTTTGGTAACAATGCCGGTACGCATTCCACCGTTTTTAAGGTAGACGACCTGCGTCATCCCATCGGCGGGGAAGAAATTTGGCATTGTCGCATTTGATAGGTAAGCTTCAGGGTTCTTAACCCAACTTTCAATCCAAGCTATATCTTTCACCTTACTACCGACTTTTGCAAGCGATGGACCGACTTTGTTGATGTTTTCGATCGCACTATACCCCTCAACAGCATGACACCCGTGACATCCGAGGTCTTCAAAGAGTGCCAATCCCTCCGTCAGATTCGGTGCATAGTCCTGCGGTTCATCCGTTTCAGGATTCACACCGTAATCTAACATCATCACGCCATCGTGGCAGCGGCGGCAGTTAGATTCCATGTATCCTTTCGTCTCTTCGGATGTTCTGCCGGTATGCTCATCTAATCCGAGTACAGGGGTGAGCCAGTATTCAGCGTGCGTCAAGGCGTGGGCAGCATTCGCTGTGAGTGCTTGCCCCTGCCCACCGTGGCACGGGGTACACCCAAACCTATCAACCGGATGTTTGTCGAGAAGGACATCGAGATGCGGGTGCGTCTGAAGGACGGAACGATAGCCGGTCTCATAAGAGATTTCAATTTCACCGAAGACATCCACATCGCTGAAGGTAAGCGCACCGTTCTCCTCTAATGTATATTCATCCGCTTCCGCCTCAAATCCATCAATTATAACATTCTCACTACCTACCTTGACGTTTGCATGCTTAAGACGATGCACGACCAGATTTTCACCATCACCTTCTACCTCAAACATCTCTTGTGCGGACTGTTCGTAACCGTCTTTATCAGCCGAGAAGTGGCAGGTAGCACATCTGTCTGCGGTGTAATCGAAGTCTTCAAGATAGTATTGAACGATGGTTCTTGTTTCACGGAAAGGGTTTTCTAACAAACTGCCCAAGAAGGTTCGCTTGATACCACCCACCGAATTCAGTTTTTCTTCAAGGCGTGCGACTTCGTCGTGTTTCGCCTTGTCTGCTTGCAGTGATTGAAAGGATGCTTGTGCGGCGGTTAGACCTGCAGTAATTTCTGTATCTATCGGATTATGTTTCTGGGCGATGAGATAGGTGCTGAGGGCACTCTGCACGTCACCATTGGTTTGATAAAATTGCGCCAACGCTTTGTTCACATTTGCAAAGGTTGTTTCTGCTTTCAAAACGGCTTCGGTGAGTTCACCTTCAATTTGGGACTCATAATCCGCCAACTTCTTCTGCCACTTGTCAACAGTAGCATCGTGTGAATTCGCGCTGTGTGCCTTTGCTTCGTGGAGACTATGCTGATATTTATAGTTAATGGCATCGGATTCGCTCTGTCGGAATTTGCGTTCCTGCAATGCTTCGTCTAAGGCAACCTGAGCGTTCCTGACCTCCTTCGTTAACCTACCAAGTTCCTTTGCGTTAGGCTCTTGAGGTGTGGGGAGTTCAGGCAAAGCCAATTTTGCGTTCTCTAATTCCGCCCGTGTTTTCTCATATTCATATTGATAAAATTGCTGCTGGACCTGCTTCCACGGACGGCGGGTAATCATCTCACTCCAGAACCCCCATATGGTCACCAGTCCTAACAATCCGGACAAAATAAAGAACAAAGCAGAATACGACTTACTCTCAGCAGGAATTTCCTTTTTGCTCCTCACGAAATTTTCTCCCTTTTCTAATTTTCCTTGCGGTTCGTTCAAGCAGGTTTGGGCTTTGACGTTCTTTTTCGTAAAGCCAGCCCGGCCCGTTGGTTGGGCTTACGTTTTCTTGACTAAAAAGAAAGACGGTAGAATTCTCACCAAACCTCTTTGCTGGCAGCTATTCTTATTAAATGTTGAACCACGGGGATACCCAGATGTATTTTATATTTAAAGCTACGCGCAGAATCATTTTTATCGGCAATGCAAGCATGGTTAAAAACAGAAATGAGACGACGATATATCGGACAAGACCGAGCTCTTGCAGGAAATGGCTACTCTTACCCTTCCATAAGTAGAAAATTGGACCGATGGCGAAATAGCCTGCAACGACAACGAAGCCGAAAAAGTTCGCAGTATCCGCATCGCGGATGCCGAAAAGATATGACAAATTCACGTTCGTCAGTCGAACGACAAGATGTGGATCCCACGCTTCCCATGGCGCGAAGAAGTTCCATCCGGGACCCCTTAGGAACGTCCCGACTACCATCAGAACAATCCACAAAATAATAAATCCGAAGCAGAACACTCCCAGCGCGAAGGGACGCTCTTTTATTGTATAGTACCCCTTACCCTTCGGATTAATGTCAATATAGGGAATAGCAATCAAACCTGCGACGATCATCCCTGGGAGTACCACTCCAGCAACCCACGGATCGAAATAAACGAGCATCTCCTGTAGGGCAAGGAAATACCACGGCGCTTTAGAAGGGTTGGGTGTCTTCGTCGGATCGCTCGGTTCCTCAAGCGGTGCATCAATCATAATCGACCATACACCCAACACCAGCATCACAATAATTGCGCAGATAAACTCATTCCGGCACAGATACGGCCACACATAAACCTTATCGTTAAGAGCGGCATCCGAGGGAACCCCTGTTTTGTCCGTCTGGCGCGCCTGCCGGTATGAAAGCCAGATGAAAAAGGGTATCAAAAAGAGAATAGCAACAATGGGGACATTATCCGGCTTCGTCACCAGTGCTATAAAATGCTCCATATTCTTCGGCTCCTTTGAAGATTAGATTCCTTGCCCGTGCTGGTTCCACCCACACAAAGACTCACTTCTACACCCCTCTATAGAGGTCCAGAGATACCGCCATCTTTACGGACCCGCCAGAAATGTAAAGCCATCAGGACGCTTGCCAATAGCGGCACCGCAACGCAGTGTAAAATATAGAACCTCAATAACGTTGAGGGCCCTACGATTGTACCCGCCAGCAGTGCGAATCGGACGTCGTTCGATTGTGTGATGTTTTGCGGAGCAAATGGACCTTCATGCCCCAAAACCGGTGTTGCACGTGCCATGTTCGTCCCGACAGTCACAGCCCAAAACGCCAACTGATCCCACGGCAACAGATAGCCCGTAAAACTCAGGAAAAATGTCACGAGTAATAAGATGACACCGACCCCCCAATTGAATTCTCGAGGTTTCTTATAGGAACCGGTCAAGAAAACCCTGAACATGTGTAGCATCACCGAGATAACCATCCCATGCGCTGCCCAGCGGTGCATGTTCCGCAGGAGCATCCCGAACGGAATGTCAAATTCGAGGTACTGGACATCGTGGAAAGCGTATTCAGCTGTTGGACGGTAATAGAACATCAGGAGCACGCCGGTGACGGCTGTCACGAGGAACATGAGGAAAGTGATACCGCCCATGCACCATGTGAATCGGAAGTTCAATGCGTGCCGAGAAATCCGAGGAGGATGGAGATGTAACCAGACGTTTTGGAGGACCTGTAAGGTATAACGGCGCCCGGTGTCTTCATACCCGTGGCGGAACATAGAGCGCCAAATGTCGGAATTCGTAATCTTTTCTTTGAGCCCTTTACGTTCTTCGTTCATATTTTTTCTTGCAAGTTTCGACGTGGACGTTGCAATACTGGCTTTTAAACTGCGCTCTACAACGCCGAGACGCCTTTTCTACCTGACTGGAGCCAGGCACAAATGCTCTCCTTTCTTCAGACTTTCAAAAAGGAGCTTGGGTCCGTCCACTGCCCCTTCTCACCTAAAAACTTCACAGACTTATCGATTTCGAGCTGTCCATCTTCTGCCAAGGTAATTTTAACACGTTCAAGGGGCCGCGGTGCAGGACCTTCGTAGTTAACACCTTCCCGGTCGAAACCACTACCGTGGCATGGACACTTGAATTTGTTCTCAGAACCGAGCCAGCGCGGCGTGCACCCGAGATGTGTGCAAATCGTTAAGAGTGCATAGAATTCACCGTCCTGCCTTCGGACAATCCAAACACCAAACGGCTCTTTTTTGAATTTTTCACTAACGCTGCCTTGCGGATATTCTGCTGGAAACCCTGCTTTAAAAACAGAGGAGGGCTCAAACAGCACGCGTGGATACAAAAACCGAACCAATCCCGGTCCGAAGGTCAAACCCAATGCTGCAACGAAATTCCCCCAACCGAGAAATTTGAAAAATTTACGTCGAGATACCACTTCTACCCCCGATCTTGTAGGGTAACGCTTACGCGCAACACCTATCGAATTACAGGTAAACCGCAAACATTATAACTTAATTTGAAAAATAAATGTCACCAAAATCTTTCCGCATTTAAAAGTCCACTTGGCGCAAACAGGACACAGGCATCAATTCCAGATTGATTCGATCAAAAGCGCACTAAAGTTCACCCACTGCAATTTCGCGCCTGAGCGTTAACTATTATAACATGTCTTCAAAAGTTTGTCAACCATTTTTTCAATTTTCACACAGAATTCGACGAAATTAAAGTCATAGCAAAGCGTAGGATAGGTAACCTGTTCGTAACTTCTATCTCACCTCGGAATCAAGTCGCCCGTCGCATCTTTTGCCTTCTGACACGAAATAAGCAAAATTATGTTTAATTCTTTAACGATTTGTGATAGAATCTAACGCAGAATTTTCCCAGTTTTCAGGAATCAATAACGCACACACAAAGGAGAAATTAGATGACTCGTTTTACAATCAGTTTAATCATCGTAGGTTTCATGTTTGTACAACTCAGCAACGCTGAAATCGATCCACAATCTATTGTCGGCGCGTGGTTGTTCGATGAAACAAATGGAAAAGTCGCCCAAGATTCATCTGACAACGGGAACGATGGCAATCTTGTAGGGGGTGCTAAATGGGCAAAGGGTAAATTTGGTAACGCCATTGAACTCAACGGTAAGGATGCTTGGGTCACTGTACCGGAGATTGGACCGCTTGAGGACTTCACGCTCATGAAATGGTTCAATTCAACAGGCAGGGTTGGATTGTGGAGATGCTTCTTCAACCGTGACGGTTGGGCACCCGGGTTTGTTCACTATCAATTCCGTCCGGACAACAAGATGGAAATGGCTATCCATTCCAACAACCCAGTCCGACATCCGGGGTGGCCTGATTCGGATTTCACGGCGGACAAAGACATCTTGGATGAATGGTTCCATCTCGCAGTTGCCTACAGCAGCAACGATGAAGAGGTTCGTGTCTACTTCGATGGCGAACTTGACGCAGAGGGTAAATGGGGACCTTTGCCGGGGGCATTTGGACCTGGACGTATCGGCTCATGGAGTGGTGGTGGCAGAGAGTGGGAGGGTCTGTTCGACGAAATGCTACTCTTCGATGTCGCATTGGCGGAAGACGACATTCAGATGCTCATGGATAACGGGTTAGAAGCCACGCTTGCTGTCGAACCGGCAGGCAAACTTACAACAAATTGGGGAGAAATTAAGTTAGGGCGGACGCAAAGTAGATAGGTAGGAAGGGTAATAGACGACCTCCAGCAGGCGCGCTTCCAGGCGCGCCCGGAGGTATTGCGTCTCGACTTTCCAATAAAGCATTTAAAAAAGAGTCAATTTGGGGATTTCGACCGCCTCCTGCAACTTCTGGACCGCCTCGGCAATATCGTCAATGACGGCTTGTCGCAGTGCCGTAAAATTCTCACCTTCCTGTCGGAGTACATAAGCAGGATTAAACGTTGCCATAGCGAAGGGAGCATAGGTCGTATCTGTAAACCAGACCCCACGCTCTTCCGTAATGCGAAAACTGCGATGAATAAGCATCTTCGCGGCAGGCGCGCCCATACAGAGAATTACTGAAGGTTGCATCACAGTTAGTTCTCCATCGAGCCATCTGGAACACGCCTTAATCTCTGATGCCTTCGGTGGACGGTTCTTCAACACATCCCCTTTAGGACTTGCGGCACGACACTTAATGATGTTTGTGAGCCAAATGTCGCTACGCGTTAAGCCATTTGCGGTCAAAACATCATCAAGCATATCCCCAGCAGGCCCTGAAAATGGCAGTGCTGTCCGATTATCAGCAGCAGATGGTCCCTCCGCAACAATCGCTAACTTTGCGGTGACATCGCCGCTACCGAAAACAACATTCGCGCGGGTTTTCGCTAAATCACAAGCCGTACAAACACTTGCCCGCGCTTTGAGGGCTTGCATCTGCGTGTGAACACTACTCATCTTTTTAGACCACCTACCGGGGTTGGAGACCGAGCGAAGTTGAAACCCTCGCCAGCGAAATCCATGAAACTACAGGGTGCCTCCCGAAGTTTTCGCGAAGTGAATGCTGGCTTGCACTAACTGATCCGGTTTCGCTCCTGTAAATGTCAGTTTATAAATCGGTTCGTCCCAATTATATCGGTAATCGCTTCCATGGGTTGCCACACTTATCGGTAGGTAATCATCCGGTACATGAATAAAGCAGGTGCCTTCAGCCTGTCTAAGCGGTTTGCAGACGATCATGTAACTTTGACTGTGCCTATCCCAACCAGCAGACAGAATCTCAACGCCGCCTTGTGTATAGTGCATATCCGTGGCGAGCAATTGAGGTACGTCCTGTTCTTCACGGAAGCAGAGCAGTTTAACAGAACGGGGTAGGATATTCAACAAGGTTACACTATCTGAAACCTTGCCAAGATATTGGCGCATCCAGAAGTCGTGAACGAGGAATTCTTTAGATTTAGGTAACCCAAGTGCCTCCAGTTCAAAATAGGCGTCATCCTCGTGGTCGTTCCAGTTGAAAACTGCGGCGAGATACCAGGCTTCACGAGGCGTTGACATCGGTAGGCTCCATACTTTGGGAAAAGGTTCATCGTAAAGGTCTACAGGTGTAGCAGCTTTACCTATGAGAGGAAGGATTTTTGCTAAGTGTCCTGCACGTGAAGAAGTAAGTATTGCAAATTGGTCTGTACAGAAGACTGTCCCACCACTCAATGCAGCCGCTGTTACTTCCACAATTGCCTCGTTGACTGGGCGTGGTTCATCAACAGCAATCTCACCAAAAACATGTCCCCAGAGAACGTTATGCTCCCTCATATGCGCTGCATATCTGCTCAGGCGATGCTTTGTGCCACGCTGATGATGCCACGTATCGCTGGATCGGTTGGAAGCCGTCCCTATAGTGGATAGGGGAGGGGTGAGGAGTGGGGTATTCACATCAATACTACCAATGCATGGCCCCGGAACGGTATTGTACCCTGCGAGTAGCACATCATCCTTTAGATGCACGTTTTCCAATCGCGCCTCATTGATAGCATCTTTGAGCAATTTCCCAGCAAGACGATAAAGCTGGACTGAGGTCAGACTGCTATCATGCCAGTGCAAGTTGTGTGAAGCATTCGTGAGCCCTACCGTATAAGCTGTAAAGTCGGCGTTGATGAGTGAATACCCACATTCGCCGACTACCTGCTTCATCTGTTCACGAATACGGGACTGCACCTCTGGATGCGAAACATCCAAGAGTGCAACCTCTTTACCACTCTCTGGTAAATGAATTGTGGCAGGTTTGTAGCCGTTACGCGCTGAACGATCGCGGGAATATCTTCTTCCGCCACGGGATGCCGTCTTCTCTTGTATACAATAGTCGGGATGGCTTTGGACAAGTGCCGAATCAAGTGCCGCACAGAACGGATTGAACCGGATACCCGCTTTGAAACCTTTTGCTCGGATCCGACGGGTAATCGCTTTTATTTCCTCACGGTTTTGCGATACCGAAACCTCTGCACCTTGCGTAAAAACCCCCAATTCTGATTCCGAGACTGCATTCAATTGAATATACTCAATACCGCCTGGACAGTTCGGCTGAAACATCGGATGCTCGGCGAGCGCGTCTGTTTGGGTTAAGATAGCATTTGCATCAAGTGATCCATCTGCATCAGAAATCGTCCACACAATAGCCGGCGTGTTGTATTCGAGGGTGGGCTGAGCCTCAATAAGAGGACGCTCGTGCGCGATATTCCGCGCTGCTATCTGCGACGTATAATGTTCATAAGCTGCAGATGCCTTATCCGTAAAGTTGATGTAAGCAGTTTCGGAGGTGATTTCCTTACCGGAATTGCACTGCTGTCTACAGTCATGATAAAGTGCCCACGGATTAACACCCACCGCAGATGACTTCACATTCTGCCCTTGCGAGCCGCGCCCATTATTTTTTTGACAGCCAACTTGAATTCGGGGCCACCATTTCTCAGTCGTCAGGAAACCGAAGACGAGTGCTTTCCCGCCTTTTGTATCGCAAAGTACACCATCATTGCTCGGATGCATAGCGTCGGTCTCACTCAGTAGAAACCCTTCATAGATTCTTCTACTGACACCGGGAGAAACAGGCGGCATGTTAATAAAGAGATGATAATCCGATGGAAGTCCCCCGAGCAAAACAGCGCCACGGTTAGCCGAAACCCCAAGCACCGTTACACTGTCAAGTCGAAGCGGTTCCGATTTTAGGTTTTCAACACCGACCTTAAGGTGTATCGCGGGGTGTGCAGCATAGCACTTGAGGTAGGTGTTTATCCGAACCCCCTTACCTGTCGCCTCGTGTGAGAAGCGAATTTGGTGATAGCTGCCGAAAGCATCAGTCTGCGGAAGTTCAGTAATAAATTCACGAGTGCCAGCGTCTTCAGTTTTGACGACACTTCCATCGTCAAAGGTTATCTGTGTGCATCCATCTCGGATAATTGTGTCGCCGCCCTCATCAATATAATCCCATGTTCCTTTTGAAAGGTTAAACTTAATCTCAAATTGCGTGTGATTTATCACAGCGAGGTTACCCTGCCGTGAAACTGCTATCTCATCTGATCTCATCCATCAAATTCCTTTTTTATAGTGGCTGTCAGCCATCAGCCGTCAACTATCAACAGAGCGTGTGGCAGTTACAAATATCTTTACTGCCGTAAACGGGTTCCTGAAAGCCGATTGCTGAAAGTGACTGTAGCAAATGCGCTGAAAGCCATTAACTCCCGGAAGTGGCAACTGCCCAACAAGATATGATCGCCGCGGGTTCATCCCCCGCTTGGGAAAGTGAAAAGGTGTCTCCAGGGGCGAGGAAGAGGACATCATACCGTTCCAAAGCGCACGTCTCTCCAGCATCAGTTGTCACTTCAGCACATCCATCCTTCAGCACATAAATTGATTCGCTGTCTATCGGTTCATGTGCAAAGTCTTCCCCTTTGTTGAGATAGATGTAATCTAAGGAGAGATGTACAGAGCCTTTTTGCGGAGAGACCACACTTCGCCATTCGGTGGATTTCCCAAAAACAGGACCACTGCGCGCCATATTGATGACTTGGACGTTACTTCGATGTCCATCTTGAGGTGTAGGGGCTGTATTTGGAGTATCTCGCTCGCCTCGGTAGAGTGCCATATCCGGCGGAGCCTGGAAACTAATTAAACGCGCCATGTTCGGCGTCGTATTAACCGTTCCATGAACCTCGCCTGCGGGTACAAAGATGACATCGCCCGCAGCAATGGGTGTATAAACCGCTCCTTGGCGGATAGCTCCACCACCTTCTAAAACGACAATCGCGTCTTCTGACGCATCGTGATAATGCTGCGTAAACTCTTGACCGGGGGCGTGAACCCCATGATTTAAGGTCAATTGTTTGGAACCCATATCGGGATGCACGACACGCCAATTTTTACCTTTGCCCATTTGAAAGGGCGTTCCGGATTGAAGATTCAAAATTTTCATATTTTTAATTTACCTTGCGGAGGAAAGACGAGCCTTTGAACTTCTGCGTGCCTTCCTTAAACCCGCTCTCCATTTCATTACGAGCTACGGGGTTTGAGGCTATCTTAAGAGAAACCCTTTGTGAACAGTTTCATAAGCTACAATTGTCCAAACTATAGTAATACTTAAAGCTTTTTTTGATAAAACGATACAACCGTCTCCCCGTACCGCGCCTGCCGATTCTGCTTCATACTCCCAACTGTATCCGGCAGAACAACCCGTTTGGCGTGTTCAACAAGCAGAATGCCACCACCACAGAGCAATGAATTCTCGGCAAGCAGTGGTAAGCAGGTCGTATACAGCTGCGATCCCCCTGCTAAATCAATACCATACGGGGGATCGAAATAGATAATTTCAAACAGAGTGGATCGCTTACAGAGGTACGCAATCCCTTTTACAACATCGCGACGGAGCAAATGATACCGCGCTTGGGATTCAGTAAGCAGACCACACGTGTGGAGGTTTCGTTCTATAATCTCGATGCACCGCGGGTCGCGCTCCAAAAACGTGACATGTTTCGCACCACGGCTCAACGCTTCAATCCCCATACTCCCTGTACCGGCACAAAGATCCAGGAAATTAGCATCCACTATCTGTTCCTGCAGAATACTAAAAACCGATTCTTTAACCCGATCGGCAGTAGGGCGGACGAGACGATTCCCTTTCGGAGTCGCCAAGCGTCTGCCTCTGAATGTGCCAGCAATAACCCTCATTTTTTGCCTCAGCTGGCGCGGCTCGAAAACTCGCACTTTGTAGCAATGGACACCTTCAAACTGCTACCTACTACGCCTTGAATAGCTCCTCTATCACCGTTCCATCGTCAACGACCCGGATCGGTCGTCCGGAGCGAGAATAGTTTTCTTCATCAGCATCGATTCCGAGTGCAAAGCAGAGCGATGCAAAAAGGTCTGGGACTCTGACAGCACCACTGACAACTTCAGTCCCATCTTCATTCGTGCTACCGATTACCTGCCCACCGCGAGTACCACCTCCGGCGACGACAGCAGACCAGCCAGTGGTATGATGGTCACGTCCATCGTTATTGTTAATCTTCGGAGTGCGACCGAATTCACCGAGCCATAGCACAACAGTCTCTTCAAGAATATCGCGTTCAGCCAAGTCCTTCACGAGCATTGCGAATGCCGGATCTGCGATAGCAAGGAGTTCTTTCGTCCGCTCAAAGTTGTTTTCATGTGTATCCCATCCGTCCAGCGAAACCTCAACAAATTTGACCCCAGCCTCTACAAGCCGACGCGCCATCAAACAGCCTTGACCGAACTTATTCATACCGTATGCCTCGCGGATAGCCATCGGTTCTTCGTTGAGTTGAAACGCATCTATTTTCGGGGAGTTGATGAGCTGATCGGCTTTTTTGTAAACCGCTTCATGCGCTTCTGTGCCGCGCCCCGTCCGCTTCGCGATAAAATCTTCCTCAAGCACTTTAAGCATTTTCAGGCGTTCGCGAAAACGGTGCGTGTCCATCTGCGAAGGATAAGAGAGATCCTCTACAGGTTTCATCGGATCCTTGACGACAAACGGATCGTGCGTCGCACCGAGGAAACCGCCGGCGTACGTCGGTGAATTAATATTAACACAACTCGGAAGATCGGAGAGGCTATCCTCAAGATAGTAAGAGGTGAACGAACCGAGGGTTGGGTGTTTAACGGCACCGCCGGGTGCATAACCGGTATGCAATAGATAGCGTGCGCGTTCATGATTGCCTTCACGTGAGACCATGGAGCGAATGATAGAGAGATGGTGCGCCTGCTCCGCAACTTGCGGGAGATGTTCGGAAACCTCTATGCCTTTAACGCTTGTCGGAATAGCGGCAAAGGGACCTCCATTTTGGGTGCCGGGTTTCGGATCAAAAGTGTCTAATTGACTCGCGCCACCGCTCATGAACAGAACAATACAATGTTTGGCACGTGGAACAACATCTTCAAACTGCGCGAGACTCTTCGAGCCGAAGTGCTGCATCGCGACAAGTCCCAGAAAACTGCTGATACCGCTCTTGACAAAACAGCGGCGTGAGATTTCTTTATGCCACAATTCGGGTGTGTCGTATTCTGGAACCCATAATTTCGCGTCCATGTTCACTCTCTCCTCAATCATTCATTCCTATCATTTTAACATGTTAGCGTCTTTTAAACAAGGACAAAATTTAAGTGGATTCTCAATCTTTATCTTCTGAAGGGGACCAAAACGGAATGGAGAGATGGAAGAAAGGAGTCTTTTTGTGTTATCATTGGTTATCAGGGGACCAGGCCGGGTTGAAGTTATCTCCTTCGTGCGTCAAGCGTTGGAAATTCTCGCCATCAGGTTCGATTTTATAGATGTCATACGTCCCTTCTCTATTAGAGTCAAACGCAATCCATCGCCCGTCTGGAGACCATGCGGGATTATTGTCACGTCCCGCATGGTTCGTCAATCGGTGGGATACCTTTGTCTTGAGGTTCATCACATAAATGTCCCAATTGCTGTCCCGCTTGGAAACATAAGCCATCCGCTGTCCGTCCGGCGAAAACGCTGGATCAAACTTATGCGTTGAACTGTTTGTTAAGTTCTGGAGATTCCTTCCTTTTATATCCATCATGTAGATGTCATAATTCCAATCCCGGTTGGAACTGAAAGCAATGGACGGAACAGCGGACGCGTATACATAACGGTTCGCCGCGAGCAAGAAATACCCGAATAGTAGTGTCGTCCCCAACACAACAATATAGGTAAGTTTTCCTTTCATTTTTATGCCCTCCATTCATGTCATTGAGATTTTCCAGTTTCAGAGGCATTTATGGTAGATTTTACAATTATCTATACACTATAAGGGCGAGGTTAGGAAACCTCGCCAGCGGAAACAGTGAGTTTACTAAGGAAAATCGGGGTTAGAAACCCCTCCCACAAGTTACTGAAATGTCTATTTATTTCTATAATTCACCATAGTTCTCGGTTTTCCCTCAGCAGTCAGTCATCGGTAGGCGAGGTTTCAAACCGCGCCAGCGAGGTTTCCCGAAGTCGCGCCTCTAACGAAGAATTTTGCGCGAAAATCGGAATTACAGGAGAATCGTCTCCGATTGCCAACAACTTAGCGGTGGGAAAATGTCTTAAATATTTGAATGCGACTGACACCCATCAACGTTCACACAGGCACCCGTTACAAGACTTGCGCGTTCTGATGCGAGAAAAACAATAACATTCGCGATTTCTTCGGGCTTCCCGAACCTGCCAAGTGGCATATCGCTTTTCACAAAGGCTTCCATCGCCGCTGGGTCCGCGGCTATGCGGCGAGCCCAACCACCACCTGGAAAGAGAATGGAACCCGGTGCAACACTATTTACGCGTATATTGTCTGGTGCAAGCTCTTTTGCTAACGACTTTGTCATACTGATCTCGGCGGCTTTCGCAGCGTTATAGGTGATGTGTCCACCGCCTTCTCTACCGTAGATGGAGGTTATCATCAGAATCACACCGCTCCCTTGCTTTTTCATTTCAGGGATCGCGCGTCGGTTCACCCGTGCCCCAGAAACAAGATTCAGGTCGAGGATTTCGTGCCACTCGGTATCTGAAATATCTTCCAGAGGGGTCCACCGACTGCCACCGACGTTGTTCACAACGACATTAATCCCACCATAAGTTTCCACTGTTTCTGCTATGAACGCGTCAACCTGTTCGCCATCCGTAACATCCGTGAGTTTGGCGAAGACCTCGGCGCCTTTTGCCGTGAGTTCATCCTTAACGTCTTGGAGTGTTTCTTGGGTTCTGCCACAGATGCTCAACCGCGCCCCTTCTTCAGCGAAGCCGTGCGCGATAGCACGTCCGATTCCGCGACTCGCACCCGTTACAACTACCACTTTGTTCTTTAGTCCTAAGTCCATTAGATCTCCCATTTCCTTTTGTAGTATGGGCTTAAAAGCAAGCCATAACATTTCTATGTTGCTATTATAGCGGATAATCGTGAAAAATATCAACGGGATAGTTATCAGCCATCAGCGGTCAGCAAGAAGGAGTCGGGATTCGGAGATCCCTCCTACAGGAAAATTTAATGACCTTGATTGAAATAAAAACATGCTTGACAATTTACAAAAATTGTGTTAAAATATATGTATTGAGCGTATTAGTAAAGACTCTGCCTGAATAATTTCCAACAGCAAGTTTTAGCTTGCAAGCTGCGCTAAAAGCAGGAAAAAGACTTATGGCATACTATATCACTGACGAATGTATCGGGTGTATGGCGTGTTTGACGAACTGCCCGGTTGATGCAATAACGGGCGATAGGAACATGCTACACATCATCGATCCGAATATTTGCATTGATTGCACCGCGTGCGGGATGGTCTGTCCTGTCGAGGCAATCCGTGACCAGTTCGGAGAGGTGTGCAAATTCATTCGTCGACCCACATACCGACCTGTTGCCGTTATCTACGAAGAACTCTGCTCGGGATGCGACTTCTGTGTCCATATTTGTCCATGGGATTGTCTTGAACTCAAGGACCCAGAGACCGGCGAACACGCCGAAAGCTTCTTCGGCATCTGCGAATTGGTTAAACCCAAGGACTGTGTCGGCTGCAAGTTGTGCGAAGAGGTCTGCATCAAGGACGCTATCCGCATTGAATCCCCCGTGCTTGTGGAACTCGCTGAAGCCGCAGACTAACGCCTGCGGACGCAATACACATCTCTGCTAAAGGCGCGATGCTTCCAATGGCAAATACATATCTTTATAAACCGAACCTTGTCATCGTCATCTCTGGACCGTCCGGTTCAGGCAAAAGCACTGTAATTGATGCCCTCTGCAAAGCGGATGAAACCTTACAACTATCCGTCTCCGCAACAACGCGTAAGCCACGTCGCGGCGAAGCAGATGGCGTTAAGTATCACTTTCTGTCAAAAGCGGACTTTGAAAAGTATATTCAGCAGGACCGCTTCTTAGAATCGGCAGAATATGGCGGCAACCTCTACGGTACGCTCAAATCTGAAATTGCCGACGCACGTGAAGCCGGGAAAGACTCTATTTTAGAGATTGAGGTAAAGGGTTGCGTGGAAATTCGAGCGCAAGACCAAAACCTCGCTCCAGCAAGAAGCGTCTTCATCTTTATCGTCCCACCATCATTCGCTATCTTGGAGAAACGTCTCCGCCGCAGAAAAACAGAATCGGAGACGGAACTGAAACAACGATTGGATATAGCAAAATCCGAAGTCCGTATGATTCGGCATTACAATTACTGGGTTAGCAACCCGCAGGGCGGAGTCAAGCAAGCAGCTCAGCAAATTCAGACGATTATCACTGCCGAGCGATCTCGCATTGATGCCAAACTCATAGAGACCATCAACCCCTTACTCGGTATTGACAATGTAGATTAGGGTAAGTTTGATTTATGGTAAACGGATATGGAGGAAATTATGGGTACCCTCGACGACTTTGCATTCAAACAGAAAAAATATATGCCCGTCTTTCCAAAAGCGGGTGGAAGACCGACGATTTACATAGAAGGATACCCCTATGAGGACGATGAGCCGATGCCTGCAACAGAATTTCACGCCGAACAGGTGAGGAACCTCTCTGACCAACTCGGACGATATTTTGCGATCCATCCACACGTCCATATAGGCGTTGACACGTTTATCTATTACCGTGAAGGCGATATGACGAAGTGCGTTGCCCCCGATGTTTACGTCGTCTTAGGTGCTGCTAAGTTTCCACTCCGGCGGAGTTTTTATACGTGGTCAGAGGGTGCTGTCCCCACGGTTATTTTTGAGTTCCTTTCGGATGCGACGGCAAATCAGGATCGGGGTGAGAAAGTTCAGGTCTATCTCAGGGATATGGGTGCGCAGGAGTATTTCCTGCATCAACCCGAAATGGAGAAGCCGCTGGAGTTTCGAGGGTGGCGATGCAGTCCGTCTGGTAACATCGTTGAGATTGCCTCTGACGCGCAAGGGGGGCTGTTCAGTGAGGCGTTAAATCTCCATTTTCGGTGGGAAGCACAGTTAGATGCGCAGGTGCGGCTTTTACGTCCGTATTTACCGGATGGCACGCCGATTACGACTTCTATGGAGGAGCATGACCTTCGGATAGAGGCAGAAACGCGCGCAGCAGCAGCAGAAACGCGCGCACAGGAAATGGAAGTCGAGCTAGAACGTCTCCGTCGGCAACTCGCTCATCGCCAAGACAACGATATTTCATGAAGCAATGGAACTTAAAAAGCGGACTATCATCTTAGGTGTCACAGGCGGTATAGCCATTCACAAATCGATTGACTTGGCAAGCCAACTCGTCAAAAGCGGTGCATCTGTCCACATCGTGATGACAGAAAACGCCACTCGTCTCGTGCAGCCTTTGCAATTCCAGGTTATCTCGCGAAATCCTGTCCTCCTGAACCTATTTGATGCAGGAACAGACTGGAAACCCCCGCATATCGACCTCGCTGACCGTGCGGATCTGCTCGTAATCGCTCCTGCAACAGCGAATATCATCGGTAAAATGGCAAACGGCATCGCTGATGACGCGCTCTCCACCGTTTCCGTTTCCGTCCACTGCCCAATCCTTCTCGCCCCCGCCATGAACGGACACATGTACCATAATCCGTTTGTGCAACGGAATATCGACACCTTGAAAACACACGGGATCCATTTCATTGAACCCGCCAGTGGTGACTTAGCATGCGGCTATGAAGGGACGGGACGACTGAACACAGTAGAGGCAATCCTGCAAGGGGCAAGTGATATTCTCGATGCGAGATCGGACACGGCACCCAAGGTTGAAGCAGACGATTTACGAGGGACACGTGTCCTCGTCACAGCAGGGGCAACGCGTGAATACATCGACCCCGTCCGCTTTATCACCAATCGCTCCAGCGGTAAGATGGGATACGCCATTGCTGAAGCGGCTGCACAGCGCGGTGCAGAGGTGCGTTTGATCAGCGGCACTGCCACTGTCCCTGCCCCCGTCGGCATTGAGATTCAGCATGTCGAGACGACGCTTGAGATGCACGATGCAGTCCTGCAAGTTTTCAACGAAACAGACATTGCCATCATGGCGGGCGCGCCTGCCGATTACCGACCAAGCGAATTTACGCCCCATAAAATCAAAAAGACTACCGAAACCTTGACACTTCCACTTGAAAGGAATCCGGACATCGCGCAGACGCTTGGCGAACGGAAAAAGGATCAAACTCTCGTTTGCTTTGCCGCCGAAACGAACGACATCCTTGAGAACGCCAAAAAGAAGTTGGTACGCAAAAACTGTGATCTCATTGTCGCGAATGACATCCTTGCGGAGGGAGCGGGATTCGAAGTCGATACGAATATCGTAACCCTGATGGACCAAGACGGTACCTGTGAACAACTCCCACGTTCCTCAAAGCGCGACGTGGCGGATGCCATTCTGACAAAGGTCGTCACCATACGAAACAGCCCGAAATAGGACGTTCAGAAAATCGGGTTTACAAAGCCCTCTTACAAGATGAACCACCAACAGGTCCGCGACTTTTTTGCGCTAAACCACACCCGCCCCAAAAAACGATTAGGACAAAACTTCCTCGTTAACCCAGAAGTCCTCGAAATTATCCTCGAAGCAGGAGAAATCACGGGCACTGATACAGCCATAGAAATCGGTGCCGGTTTAGGGTGTCTCACGGATGTTTTGGCGCGGCGTGCCAAACGTGTAATTGCCGTTGAAGTGGACGAATTGTTATACAACGCGTTAGTAGCCCGTTTTGGTGTAGCTTGCGAGTTTCCAAAACTTGCCACACAAAAACCGATAGATTCACACGTTCAACTCCTTAACGCTGACGTCCTTAAACTGGAACTTAATTCACTGTTATCCTCCGACACGGGGACTGCGCCCACCACATTTAAAGTCATAGCGAACCTGCCTTATAGCATTACGACTCCAATCTTGTGGAAACTGCTCGATCATCACAAGCAGATTCATAGTTGCGTGTTGATGATGCAGAAGGAAGTCGCTGAAAGGATTGTTGCTGAACCGGGAGGAAAGGACTACGGCGCATTGACAATCGGTGTCGCTTATCGGACCGATGCGACACTCATTACCACGCTGTCACCAGAAAACTTTTATCCGGCACCCAAAGTAGATTCCGCTCTCCTAAAACTCACAATGCGCGAGAATCCAAAGGTTACGGTTGAAAATGAGGAATTTTTCTTTAAAGTCGTACGGACAGCGTTTCGGATGCGGCGGAAGATGCTAAAAAATTCATTAGTTAGAAGTAGACTGACATCAGCAAAGGTATTGGAGACTGCTTTTGAGGAACTCGGTATAGCCCCAGAACGGCGTGCCGAAACATTGGACATCACGGAATTTGCAGCCCTCGCAAATTTTTTGTTTTTTAATTATTAAGTTTTCGCCCTGCGCTCCTTGTGCAAGCCTATAGAGGCTTGCAGGACAATGTTACGCGCAGGTTTTCGGTTAAGCCGCGACTGAAATAAGGATATGTAGGGTATAGCATCAAAAACCAAGCCTGCAACAACGACGCAGGCGACTCCAACACAAAGAGCCCTAATATTCAAGCACCGATACTCACCCGCAAGGTAAAATTATAGTAAAGTCCACAATTACTTGGACATCACGGATGGGCGAGGTTACAAACCTCGCCAGCGGTGGAGTGGGGTTGGTGCCTCCTGAAATGTTTACATATTTTCGGGCTTTACTATAAAAATCATAAGCGGATATCTAACTCAAAAAGTTGCCAATACACAATTTTCCAATCCCTTTCTTCACGACGGAATTCAAACTTGCAACTGGCTTTAATTTCCCGTAAGTCACGTTCCACCCCTTTTTCGGCGTTAACATCCAGCTGCAGCGTCGCTGCCGCCTTCCGGGCATGCATTATATCCATCTCTATATCCTTGAATAGGAATTGAAGCGAGACGTACTCCTCAAAAAGTTGTGTCATCGCCGGAGCGACATCTTCATAATTTTCAGGAATAATCCCTGATGCCACGCCGAAAAGTGTGGCTGGATCGTCCGCTGCGACGTAGACTTCCGAGAAGAGCAATTGAATCGCCTCGATGTTTTCCATATCTACCGACTCAAGTAGGGCGGCAAAATTGTCAAAAAATTCCTGTATCTCCACCGCCGAATCCCTCAGCGGTGTCAACGCAATATCTACAACTAACCGTTCTTGTCCAAGTACAACCGGCTGGCTATACGGCTTGTAATCTGGATCTGTAACGGTCAAGGTATGAACATCTCCGTAAAGAACACCTTGAAAAGTGTAATTGCCATCTACCCCAGTTTCAAAGGATTGTCCAAGTAGCGTCACAGTTGCCCCGGGAATACGATTTCCTGTTCCAGCATCGGCAATAGTCCCAGAGACTGTGCCGTATTCAAGCATTGCCGGTTTTTCAGGCTCGGGTTCGGTTGTCTCTTCCGCTTCCCCGCATGCAAAAAGGCATGCCATCAGTAGGAAAAGCGAGATACTTTTTTTGAGCGTCATGGTTTGTTTACCATCCTTTTCTCAAATCTTTTACATTTACTTTAAGTCGCATTTGTGGTGCAAAGTCTTCGTGTCTCGTTAGCCAGACCCTTATTCATTAAAAAACTTCTCAAGCGTTTGTAATTTCGGAGGTTTCGTGAGCAGAGAAACAATTATTAGCGCGGCAGCCGAAACAGCGATTAGAACTGCAGCAGGCATAATCCCGATGCCACCGACACTATACCCCGGTGTCTGCCAGTTTTGGAGCAAGAAATAGAACTATAACAGAATAACACTTATGATTGCGGCGAACACGCCCTGCTTTGTGCTCCGCTGCCAGAACAACGCCGCAACTACAATTGGAAAGAGACCTGCAAACCCGGTGAACGACCAAACAGCGAGTCTAAAAATACTCGGTGTCGCGATGAGCGAGATTAGGTAGGTAACGCAAAGCACGCCGCTCACAAATAAACGTCCTACCCACACCCGTTGTCTCTCCGAAAACGCCTCCCGACGATAATGCCCAACAATATCGTGCGTGAACATACTCCCGATAGCAAGCGATTGCGAATCCAACGATGACATAATCGCAGCGAAGACCCCGGCTCCTAAAAACCCAGCTAAAACGCCAGGGGCGTGTATATGAATCATCTGAATCAGCACATTGTTCGCCTGTGCTCCCTGCAAACCTGGGACATCCACGTTTCCCAGTATTCCCAGTAGTACGCTCGGAATCCATACAACCGCAATACACAACGGATACAAAATAACTGCATAACGGAACGTCCCGACATCCTTCGCCGTTAGGAAATGTGAAAAGATATGTGGAAACATGCCAACACAGAGCGGAATACAGAGATACGTCAAGAGTTCCAACGGCTTGATATGCTCCGACTGCATTAATAAATCTGTGTTCACCTTAGAAATAGCATTTGAAAATCCACCCATCCGATTCGTGATGACAAAAAAGGTGATGCCTCCAAGCGTCATGAAAACGATCGTTTGGAATGTGTTCACCCAGGCCGTGCCCCGCATACCGCCGTAGGTAACGTAACAAAGAACGACAGCACAAATGAGTAATCCGCCTACCCATTGTGGAATTTTGCCATCTGTGAGTGTCGCCAATGTCCCGCCACCGCCCATCACACCGATAAGCAGATATGGGATGAGCAACAACACGAACACAACGAAAAGGAGCAGTCCTAAACCATCGGACTCCCACCGGTCGCGAAAGTACTGTACCTGTGTCACATAGCCAAAGCGTTTCCCAAGCCGCCACAGGCGAGTCCCGATAAAGAGGAATACACACGGCACAACTATTGCCGAGGAAGAAGCCATCAGTGCAAAAACACCGATACCTCTGTGGTAGGCTTCACCCGACGCACCGAGGATCGAGAACGCCGTCATGTTCGTGCCGAAAAGCGTCATCAACAGGATAAACCAATTAATCGTCCGACTCGCGACAAAGTAATCTTCACCGGTATTCCGGAAAAGTTTATGGCTCAGAGCACCGAGCACCAAGACCATAGCAAGGTATATAAAAATGACCGCAAGGCTCATCGTTCTCCCCAATCCCCTCGCGCTTTGACGAAAGCCGCCATCAGCAACATTGCTGCAAGGCAGAACCCTATATGATAGAGCAGCCCTACCGGCACCCCCAAAACAAACTGAGGGGTTTCCCAGAGCCAAAAATCGTTGTGAAGTAGGAACAGTAGCACGAGCAAAAAGTACAACATTTTTTAATTATACCTTGCGGGTAAATAACCTGCGTTTAGATTTTTACGTGCGTCCCTTAAACCCGCCTGCGCCGGTGTTGCAGGCTACAATTTCGGTTTAATTTCGTTCTTAACCAGAAACCTGCGCGTAGTGAAATGGAGCACAGAACAGTGGCTCATAAATTAAAAGCCTTGCGGGTAAATAATGTGCGCCTGAACTATCAAGCACGTTTCTTAAATCCGCCCTCCTTGCGCAAGCCTATAGAGGCTTGCGGGACAATGTTACGGACTACGGTTTTGATGTTATATCATACAAAATCTGACTGTTTTGAGTAAAGAGATTTTCTTACTGATCGCTGATGGAAACCGATGGCTGACGGCTATTAAAGTAGAAAATGGCAACACTCGTAAGGGCTCCTATCCCATGAATCCACACAAATTGTATACCAGTCGGCGCAAAAAAGAGAATGAGTGCAGCAGCAAACAGGATGCAGCGCGCCCAAAACGATAATCTGTTAAAGATATAACCAGCGATAGCAGTTGACAAAATAACCGTTCCGATGAACGTCAGCGAAAAATTCACGAAAACTGTCCACACCCCCGGGGTCTCACCACTCTCACTTAGCCAGAGCAATGCGGGTCTCAAAACAAACGCGTAAGGCAGCGCAAAACCGACGAGAGCGAACCTAAACGCCGCCAACCCCGTTGCCATGATCCCAGAACCCGCGATAGCAGCAGCGGCATACGCCGCCAATGCGACAGGTGGGGTCACCATCGACATCATCCCGAAATAGAAAATGAAAAAGTGCGCTGCAAGCGGAACGACTCCCAAGTCCAGGAGTACGGGGCCTACCAAGATCGCCATCAGCAGATAACAGACCGATGAAGGCAACCCCATCCCCAGAATAATCGTTGAAATCATGAGGAAGAACAGTGCCAGCATCAGGTTCGTAGCCGCAAGTGGTAAGAGTACCGATGGCAACTTGCCACCGATGCCCGTCAGCGTCACCACACCCAAGATGATACCAACAGATGATGCAGCCGCAATCAATGACACACCGCTCTGCGCTGCCCGTTCACATGGCGATGTTAAGAAGTTTATCCCTTTTAGTAAATCCGAAACACCAATACCGGTAGGAGCGATCTCCGAATCGCGATGCCTTTCAGTTGTGGAGTGCTGTCCACGGATTCGCCGGACCAAAAAGTCCAATAGGCTTATCGCGCCGACTACCAATAGACTCCAACTCACCGCGCGGAATGCAGTAGTACCCTTCAGTAGGGCCCCGATGAGCGTAACAAATGCAGCAAGAAAGATGCCCCCTTGTAGCGTCAAAAGCTTTCCGTGTTTTTCTTCCTGTTCGTCGCCATCCGCTGCTTCAGGACTGTGAACAACGGACGGCGTGTGCCTACTACTTCTCGCCGCACTTTCGACAGCAAGTTTTCGGCTGGCAAGCTGCGCCGCCTTCTCTATAGCAAGTTTTCGGCTGGCAAGCTGCGCCGAAAAATGCACCATACACAGCATTCCTGTATAGTATAGAACTGCTGGTAGCAGTGCCGCCTTGATAATCTCCAGATACGTAACAGCAGGCTCTACGATTTCCAGCATCATATACGCGGCTGCGCCCATAATAGGCGGAACCAACGCGCCACCAGCACTCGCTGCGGCTTCAATTCCGCCTGCTATCGCTGGTTGAAACCCAGCGCGTTTCATCAACGGAATCGTGAATGTTCCAGTCGTTGCCGTGTTCGCCACAGCCGAACCCGATAGCGATCCCATCATGCCGCTACTTAGGACAGCGACCTTCGCAGGTGCCCCCGTACTCGAACCGAACACGCGCCCCGCCAAATCCAGGACATAATTAGTTGCCCCTGTTCGCTCCAACAACGCCCCAAACAACACAAACAGAAAAACATAGGTGAACATCACCCGAAGCGCGATACCAAACGCGCCTTGACTTTGTAAAAACGTCTGACTGACGATGCGTTGAACGGAATACCCACGATGCGGAAACAGCCAATCCGGCATAAACTGCCCAAAGCCAGCATAGATCAGAAATGCGAGAGAGAGCAGTGGAAGCGTCACCCCAATAGAACGGCGCGTCGCCTCTAATATTAAGATAAGTCCAATCCCACCGATGATGTAATCCAGTGGCAGTTCCGCTCCCGCCCGGTCACCGAGTGACTTGCCGTCTAACCAGAACGTCTGAAAAATCGGTTCCGTCTGACCCAGAACGTAGCCAAAACAGATAACCACACTGACAATCAGCACGACATCCAAAAGCCGAAGGGCGAGATGCTCCTCAAAACGTGGATGAACAGGGTATCTCAAAAATACCACTATTAATCCCAGCATCGCGAAGAGTGCTAACTCTGATTGCGGTGTAAGCTGCGGATAGTTGACCTCGGCTAAGATAAAGAGACACAGCAACACTGCGGCTACAAGAAAGATGTTATCCTTTAACTTTTGTATCAATAGATTAACCGATTCTGTTTTCTGGGACGAAGTGCTTTAGCCGCATACGCAATTGACGCACTGGGCTACAGGCGAATCACGGATTGCCCAAATCTCTTTAAGTTTAGCAGGAAATAAGGGGAAAGTCAAGAAATCTGTGCGCGGGCTGCCAACAAATCCGTCATGAGAGGAACCTCCGTTATGCGCCAGCTGCACACCGGTGGGATGGGCAGAAGCCCACCCACTTGTCAACTACAAAGACCCATTACGCATTCCACGATCCACGTCCAAGGAGTTTTTCCCCTAAAGGGGTCAATTCGGCTGTCTTACCGTGGTAATGCTCCTTTTCTTTCGCCTCTTTTCCGAGTCCCGTTAACCGTTCGCGCCACCCTGTAATGCGAGACTCAGGATTTCCGTTCGCTGGTGCCTGGGACATCGTAATGTATTGCGCCATTCGGGGACGCTCAGCGGAGTTTGGACTACTGCCGTGCGGCAATGCACTATGCCAGATCACCAGGTCTCCGGCTTTCCCTGCAACCGGTACTGCTTCCGCTTGGTATTCTCGCACGACTTCCCGCGGATTTGTGTCAGCCGGTAGGTTTTTCAACCATTCCTCCAATTTCCGATGGAAACCCGGAATACAGGTAAATGCGCCTTGATTCCCAGGGGTATCCGCCAGATACAAAACACCTTGTACCTTTAATCGAACTGGCATATCGTCCAACGACATATCCCAATGCAAATAAGGACCGGTGAACTTATAATCTGGGCGTTCAGGTGGGTTCATACTTGCCCGATCAAAACTAACCCAGAGTTTCTCAGTACTCCAAATCTCTGAGAACGCCTGATGCACGCGAGGGTATTGGCGATTGTCCCATAACGCTTGGTGCTGATAAATTTCCACCATAATGCTCCGGCGCGGTGGGTCAGGGTACCAACTGTCCGGATTTTCACGGTCCATTTCAAGAAAATCCCAGACCGCTTGTTCCGCGGCTTGGCAATTCTCAAGTGGTACCGCCTCCGGCACAACGACGTAACCGTTCTCTTCCCAAAATTCTAAGGCTTCTGCGTCAAAAACTGGCATGAATCTCTCCTTATCAATCGATTCAGTTTCGAGGTCTCTGCAAACAGAAAAACGTCTTGACTACCTGAAGATTAATGTAGTTTTAAGAATACCACAAAAAATTGTAAAAATCAAACTTTTCGATGGCACACGAGCGTCATTCAATGTTTGAAAAATTTTCTTGCAATCGATTGAGCCTTGTGCTAAAGTATGGATACTTCGACCTACAAAATTTAGTGAACACGGAGACGAAGGAGAGGCTACAATGCTTAAAGCAGGATTTATAGGCGCAGGTGGACGCAGTCAAGGTGCACACTATCCGAGCGTGAATCGACTGGAAGATGATGTTGAGATGCTCGGAGTCTGTGAACTGGACGAGGAAAAACTCGCACAAGTTGCCCAGAAATATGAGTTTCCGCACACCTTCACAGATCACAGGAAGATGCTGGACACCTTAGACTTAGACATCGTTTATTGTGTAATGAACGAGAAGTGGATTTTACAACCCGCTCTGGATTGCCTTAACGCCGGCAAGCATCTGTTCATTGAGAAACCACCCGGCGCGAACAGCGATGAAACGCAACAACTACTTGAGGCAGCAGTCGCTAACGATGTCTACTGCATGGTAGGGTTTCAGCGCAGATTTGCTGCCGTTACGCGCGAAGCTATGCGACGCGTCGCAGAAAAGGGACCCGTTACATTAGCGATCACCACCTTTAACAAGCAAATGCTCGGACAGAATCGAGAATTTACGACAACCCTTTGGAACGATGTCTGCCACGTCATTGATCTACTCCGCTATATGGCTGGAGGCGAGCCCGTGGAAGTCACAGCGCATCGTGAAACATTTGGCGCGGAACAACGCAACTTCTACACCGCCTTCGTCCGTTTCGATAATAACGCCACGGGTGTGCTTCTTGGGAGTCGCGCATCGGGCGGGCGCGTGCTACGCTCTGAATTGCACGGTGTCGGCATTGGCTGTTACATGAAAATCCCAGAAGAAATCGAAATTTACGATGACAACAACAGAAGTGTTATGGGAGGTTGGGAAGTTGACGGTGTAGACGAGCGCGACACACCCAACTATGAAGGCGTGCTGACGATGCATCGCCACTTCGCCGATTGCGTCCGCAACCGGCAAGTCCCGCTTACAGACCTCCGTGATGTTATACATTCTATTCATTTTGTTGATCAGATAGAGGGTCCGCTACCGGATTAACCGATTCGTGTACTTGGATAAACATCACAAATTGGAGACCTAACCTATGCTTGACGAACGACATCTACAACATCAGATGACTGACGAACAACTCCGCGAGATGAATGAAAACGGGTATCTTACCGTTGAAGACGCGCTCCCGCCAGATCTCGTTGAACGGCTTGAAACAAAGGTAGACAACATCTACCAGAACCATCTTGGCGCTGGTTACGATCCATATAGCAAGAGTCAACTCACTGAGCATAACAACTTCTTCTATCCGAATTTTCTCGGTACAGACCAGATTTTCGTGAATATTTTGGATTGGTATAAAACGTTCCCGAAGGTCTGGGGAATCTTGGGATGGAATATCTACTCCTATCACAGCCATTTCATCATCACACCGCCGCGTCCCGATGAGGTTCGGGGTAAATCGACTCCACTCGGCTGGCATCAGGACAGTGGACGCGTCAACTCTGAGCTTGAAAGTTCGCCGCGACCCCGTCTTTCCATAAAGGTTGTCTACTGGCTATCCGACTGCTCCGAAATAGGGCGCGGAAATTTCTATGTTATACCGGGAAGCCACCTCTGGGATAAACTTGAAAAGCCAAAAGACGGCTCGCTGCCGGACAAAGCAACGCCAATCTGCTGTAAGCCCGGTGATGCAGTCTTCTTCGACCGGCGGCTATGGCACGCCCGTAGCGAAAACGATTCAGACATCACCCGAAAGGGACTCTTTTACGGCTACGGGTACCGATGGCTACGGAGTAAGGACAACATGACCATACCCGCAGAGATGTTTGAGCGGAACGACCCGATTCGACAGCAGTTACTTGGTGGCAGCACCAACGCAAACGGGCATTTTTCACCCAAAGATGCAGACGTGCCTTTGAAGGTATGGCTTGAAGAAAAAGGTATCATTTCTAACTGAAATGACAAGGTCACTGAACCACAAATCAGTGGCATGCTAAATGCAAATTTACTTGACACGCTATAGAAAAATAGCGTATAATTTCATTAACAACGTATCTAATGGAGGCATAACGCGATGTTTCAAACGCGGCTGAATGCAAGCGTCTGGGCTGTTATCCTCATAACAGCGATTTTAATTCCAGTAGCTTCAGGGGAGGAAGCAGTGACAACGCCAAACACACTAAAAGTGGGCATGGTCGCCCCCGATTTCACATTGAAAGATGAAGGAGGCACTGAGCAGAGCCTCAGCGACTATTTAGGCAAAAAGAATATCGTCCTCGCTTTCTATCCAAAAGATTTTACAGGTGGGTGAACGACTGAACTTTGTTCGCTCCGGGATAATTTGAGCGAAATAGAAGCGACCGAGAGTATCCTTTTCGGGGTCAGCGTTGACGATGTTGAATCGCACAAGCGGTTTAGAACAGAGCAAAAATTCGGATTTTCACTCTTAGCCGACACAGAATTTGAGGTGAGCAATCAGTATAGTGGTATTATTGAAAGCTTCAACGCCTCAAAACGGGCAACTTTCATCATTGATAAAGCGGGATACATCCGTGCCATTGATACAGATGTCAATGTCAAAACGCATGGTGAAGATGTCGCCGTCCTGCTTAAGGAAGTCCTACCAAAGATAGAGATTGGGCAACCTGCTCCAGATTTTATTGCAACCGATGGAACCGGTGAAACGCACCAATTAAGCGAATTGCATCAGGAAAAGAACGTCGTATTAGCATTTTACCCACGCGATTTTGGACGTGGCTGAACGACGCAAGTTTGCTCACTCCGTGATGAGTCGAGTAGTTTTGCGAAATACGATGCACAGATTTTTGGGATTACGTCGAACGACGCGGATTCTCACCAGAAATTTTCGGAAGAAAATCAGTTGAACTTCCCGCTTCTGGTAGATACTGGACGCAATCTTGCACTCCTTTTTGGCGCGACGAATGCCCCAGATGGAAACATTCAGCGATTGGCTGTTATTATTGATAAAACAGGGAAAATTCTGGAAATTGACAAAGAAGTCAGTGCTGGTACACACGGTGCGGACTTGGTCGATTTCTTCAAAACTTTGGAAACGTCAAATTAATTGATGGAGCATAGCGATTTATCGACAATTCCGGCACGCATCGCGTGGGGCATCTCTGTTCTTTTTAGCCCATTTTTGGTCCCAATCGCAACCGCTGTTGGCGTTATCCAAAAACATGCGGCTCCCCAAAACGCACTCCGCTGGTTGGTAATTGTTGTCTTATTTGTTACCGTGCTACCGGTACTCTCAATTGCAGTGATGGTCCGGTATGCGAAAGTAAGCGATCTGCACTTGCATAACAGGGAAGAACGACTCCTACCTTTATGCTGTACACTTGTCAGTATGGTTGTAGGTACTGTCCTACTGCATCAGCTGGGTGCGGCACGGGAAATCGTCTGGGTAGGCATCGCTTACATTGTAAACAGCGTTATTTTTTCCGCAATTACCCCGATATGGAAAATAAGCTTTCACAGCAGTGTGGCTACTGGATGTGTTACCGTCCTCGTCATGCTCGTCAATCCACAATTCGGTTGGCTATTTCTGCTGATTCCGCTGATTGCTTGGGCGCGGGTTTACCGGAAACGACACACACTTCTCCAAACCGTCGTCGGCGCAGTGCTCGCTGTTGGCAGCACGGTATTCATTCTGTATTTGGCAAAACTTGGGGGTCAAAGTTAGAAGACAAGAACGTCCATCTTTACCGCAGAAGTGGCTGGAAAGATGCCTACTCTATACCCGATAAATCCAACAAATTTTAGTCCACGTTTCAGTGTCACATCATCGTGAATGTTTCAGGGGGGGTAGGTTATCCCAATCACACTCAAGGCAGAAAATGCCTTCTCTGCCGAGTTGGCGCACACGACCACCACACTCAGGACACTTCATAAGGCGAAGGGAGTTCGCCTCTTCGGTACTCGGTGGAAACATGAGCAATTGCTCTATCGGCAAAGCCTGCCCCCGTTCTCCGACGAGTTCCAATTGTACATTTTCAATTATATCGCGGGTATCGAGTTTAAACGGCGGCGGTGAATTTCGAGTGAGATTGATAAAATCGCTACGGTAGACCCGAATTGTGTCATCTTCCCGTACTTGTCGTATAAAAAGCGTATATTTATCCGGTGCTACCAAATAAGCCGCAGTATCCAAAATGTATCTGCGTGGTTTGATTGCTATTTCATATCCGCCGTAGTGCAGAATAGAAGAACTGGTATCAGGTTGCATCTGGCAGATTTCAAAGAGCTCATGAGAACTGGACGCAGAGAGAATCAATGCATATTGTCGACAAGGGTGTTGAGAGAGGCGTTCAAACGGCAGAAAAGCCTCCGGTTCCGCGCTATCCCGGAGGAACTCAATAAAAGTCGTATAAGCGTTCTCAGTGGCTTCGTGCAAGATTAACTGGCTTAACCGCCGAGGCTGTGCTGCTTGCTCCATATCGGCACGGTCAATCTCTCGCGAGTAAAGTTCCATTTGCACGTTGACATCAATAGACTGATTTTCAGCATTGATGCGCTGTAAACGCTCCACCGGTTGGTCCGCGATTTTCAGAATAAAAGGTAACATAGCAACCTATATAGACTCCCTAAATGAAGGATGTAACAAGTTTAGCACAGATTTCGAGTTTTGTCCAATTTTTTAATGATTCGCAAGGCGTTAAATCATGTGATGGGTTCAATACGAGTTTTCGCTTAAAGGTCGCCTGCGCCGTTGTTGCAGGCTTACACCACTGTTATCCTTTTTAACAAAAACCTTGAAAAAATGTATAGAGAGTTAACGAGGTAACCGCCGGCTATCTGTTCGATGCGGTTTGCCTTCATCGCGAGTTTAAGGAACCATAACGCTATGCATAGCGTAGATTTTAGTTTCATCTTTTTTAGTTTTGTGGTATATTAATTCAATCAGAAAGGACACAGGCTATGTCAGGACACTCCAAATGGTCAACAATCAAACATAAAAAAGCCGCAAACGATTCCAGACGCGGCAAAATCTTCTCAAAGTCGGTGAAAGAGATTACCGCAGCAGCGCGCACCGGTGGCAGTGATGTAGACATGAACCCAAGACTTCGCACCGCAATTGCAGCAGCAAAATCAAACAACGTCCCTAACGATAACATTGAAAAAGCTATACTTCGAGGCACTGGTGAGTTCGATGGTGAAACCTACGAGGAAATCCTCTACGAGGGTTACGGACCCGGGGGTGTCGCAGTAATGATAGAAGTTTTGAGCGACAACCGCAATCGGACGGTTGCAGATATTCGACACGCTTTCACCAAACACGAAGGAAGAATCGGAGAGCGTGGATGTGTCGCATGGGGTTTCGACAAGTGTGGTTTGATTGTTGTTACACCAGACAGTATTGATGAAGAAGAACTGTTTCTGATCGCCGTTGAAGCCGGTGCTGAAGATGTAACCGCTTCCGAAACAGGTATGGAAATTGTTACACCCTTTGGGATGTTCGATAGCGTCTTAACGACAGTTCAAGAAACATCCGCTGAAATCCAACTCGCTGAAATTAGCATGATTCCCCAAAACACCGTGAAACTTGATGGGACAGAAGCGGAACGGATGCTACGTCTTATGGATGCCCTCGACGAACTCGATGATGTACAGAAAGTCTACGCCAATTTCGATATCCCCGATAACCTCTTAGAAGCTGCAGCTTAACTACCGCATATAACTCGCGACTCCTTAACTATCAGTTGTAGGAGCGAGTTCTGCCCATAACTCTCAAGGTGTTTGGCAATGTCATAATTAAAATTCTTCACAGCATCAAAAACCCAGTCCGTAACGAAGTGGAGGACGGCTCTACGGGAAGGGACATCAAATGCAAAACCCACCTCATCGAGCCGTAAGGAAAATTAAAAAAATAATTCTTGGCATTGACCCGGGCATTGCGAATACTGGATACGGCGTGGTTGAAGCGCACGCGAATCGTCTCATTTTGCAGAGTTTCGGAAATATCAACACCAGTCCGAAAACAGCATCAGAGGTACGGTTGAAACAAATTTACGACACCGTAACCGATTTGATTGCCAAATTTGCTATCGAGAGTATAGTACTTGAGGATATTTTCTTTAGCAAAAATGTAAGCAGTGCGTTCGTCGTAGGTGAAGTCAAAGGTATCGTGAAACTTGCAGCCGCGAATGCGGACTGCTCCCTTACTGTGTATACACCAACCCAAGTCAAACAGGCAGTTGTTGGTTACGGAAAAGCCACAAAATCACAGATCCAAAAGATGACACAAGCACTGCTTAAACTCAAGGAACCACCGCGCCCTGATCACGCAGCAGATGCCCTTGCGCTTGCACTATGCCATGCTCGCTCCTACAAAGTCCTTCAACTCCGTGAAAAATATACGCAGTCGTAATTGATGGCATTTGCCCAAAGAAAAACCAGAAGGAAAATTAAAAAAGGAACGCATACGCAAAACATAAGCCTGTAATGTAATGGAAGGCGACTCCTAAGGAAGACACCTCAAAGTCTAAAATCACGTCATTTCACCGCAAGGAAAATTAAAAAATGATTTCTTACATCAAAGGGGTTCTCGCAGATAAAGAAACAACACAGGTTACTGTAGATGTAAACGGCATTGGGTATGCTATCGACGTGCCACCGAGAACTGTAACGGACTTACCACCTATAGGTGATACTGTTATTCTTTATACATACTACCATCAAAACCGCGAAAACAAAATTACGCTCTACGGGTTCACTTCAAAGGATGCACTCAAAGTTTTTGAATTGGCACTGACCGTCTCGGGTGTAGGACCAGCACTCGCACAAAACATCGTTACGAGGCTGTCACCTTCACAATTCCAACGCGCTGTCCACAGCGGAGATGCAACGACCCTCATGCGGGTTCCACGCTTAAGCGAAGACATCGCTCAAGTCATCATCACCAAACTCAAAAAGAACATTATGAAATTGAAACTCGAAGGTGATGTCGACCTCGGAAAACCCACTGGGGCTCCAGATGCAGAGGCAATCAAAATCCTCATCAACCTCGGTGCATCGGAACTTGAAGCAGAACAAGCCGTCGATAAGGCACAACAAGTTCTCGGTGAGTCTGCACAACAAGAAAACCTAATCGCGCAAGCACTCCGATATATCCGAAATTAGATGAACTTAAAAAACCGTCGCTGCACGATCACGGTTGGAATTAACCCAAAACCATCGTGAAACGAAGTGGAACGATGCTCAGATTCAAGATAATTAGAAAATCAAAACGAAACCACTATTAAAACTTTCGTTTTAGGACCCAAAAATGGATAACCACGAAATACCAGACTTCGACCGGATGCAAGATTTGGCAGCTGAAGACGACGGCCTTGGATATAGCCTCCGTCCTAAGACGCTGAACGAATTTATCGGACAGGAAAAAGCGAAAGAACAGCTCCGTATCCATATTGAAGCCGCCAAAAAGCGCGGGGACGCGCTTGAGCATGTGCTGCTTGTTGGTCCACCAGGGCTTGGGAAGACCACGCTTGCAAGGATCATCGCCAATGAAATTCAGACCAACTATAAACAGGCAATCGGTCCCGTCATGGAGAAACTCGACCTCGCTTCAACCTTGATGAACCTTGATCAGGGCGATATTTTGTTTATTGATGAAATTCACCGGATGAAAGGCTATGTTCAAGAATTGCTCTACCCGGCGATGGAGGACTACCAACTGGACTTGGCCATCGGTCAAGGTCCCGCATCGGATGTCGTGCAAATGCCCCTTAAGCAATTTACACTCATTGGTGCGACGACACGCGAAGGTTTGCTTACCGGTCCTTTTCGCGACAGGTTCGGCATCCGTATCCATCTCGATTACTACGAAGCAAAAGACATCCAGCAGGCGATTCGCATTAACAGTGCAAAACTCAACATTAATATCGACGAAGATGCCGAATACACATTAGCTTGCCGCTCGCGTGGCACGATGCGAATCGCAAACAAACTGCTCGCTAACGTTAGAGACTATGCCCAAGTCGAAGCAGACGGCTCTCTCTCGCTTGAGGTTGTGAAAGATGCACTCAAATTCTTTGACATTGATGAACGTGGATTAAACAAACAAGACTACGCCTATTTTCAGACACTCATTGAGAAATTCAATGGACGTGCGGGGCTCAAGGCACTCGCTGTCGCCCTGAGTGAGGATGAACGCACTATCGCAGAGGTTTACGAACCTTACTACATTAAAGAGGGATTTTTGATGCTAACACCAGGCGGACGCATCGCAACCGATGCCGCCCATGAGTACTTCAACTATCCTGTAGCGTCCCAAACATCGCTGTTCTATTATGGTAAAACCGAGAAATAGGTAGACACTTTGGTGGACGATGGAGACGAAAACCCACCCTCTCCGCTGGCGAGGTGTTTTTGCTTGGGCGTTTCCGCCGCACACAGTTATGAAACTCACAGATTTCGACTACCATCTACCTTCTGATCGGATCGCGCAAAGCCCACTTCAACAGCGTGATGCGTCACGACTCTTGGTAGTTGATCGTGACACCCGTGTTTTCCACCATACTCAGTTTTCGCAGATTTCGGAATACTTGCCGGACGCTGCGTTGTTAGTTCTGAACGACACGAAGGTAATCCCTGCACGGTTAATCGGTAGCAAAAGCGGAACCGGCGGAAAGATAGAGCTACTTCTCATCCGCGAAACAGAGCCGGACATGTATGAAGTGCTTGCCAAGCCGCGGCGGAGCCTCCACATCGGCACACAGGTTGTCTTCGGCAACAGTGCTCTAACAGCAGAGGTCCTCGCGAAACCGGATGACGGACACTGTATCGTCCGTTTCGACTATAACGGTGAGTTTTCAGCCATTCTTGCAGATGTGGGTATGATGCCTTTGCCTCCTTATATTCGCCGTCCACCGAATGCCGAAGATAAGGTTCGCTATCAGTCAGTCTACGCCGCCACCGAAGGCGCAATTGCAGCCCCTACAGCAGGTCTGCACTTTACACAAGAATTGCTGGAGAAATTGAAAAACAACGGGATAGAAACAGCGATGCTAACACTGCATGTTGGACCTGGAACGTTCCAACCGGTGAAAGTGGAAAATATTGTGGCGCATAAGATGCATGCCGAATATATTCATCTCGCTGAAACAGAAGCGAACCGGATTCGCACAGCGCGAGAAGCAGGACGAAAAATCGTTGCTATCGGGACCACAGTCGTGCGATCCTTGGAAACCGCAGGCACGACAGGTACTGTTCATCCGTATAGCGGCTACAGTGAGCTTTTTATCTATCCTGGACACCGATTTAATGCGGTAGATGCGTTGGTCACCAACTTCCATCTACCCAAATCAACCCTACTTATGCTCGTGAGTGCCTTCGCTGGAAGAGACCTGATTCAGCAGGCTTACCAAGAGGCACTCCAACACAACTACCGTTTTTACAGTTATGGCGATGCCATGCTAATTCTTTGATTTTTTAACAGCAAGTTTTGACTTGCAAGCTACGTCAAAACAGAAGGAGAGACTTCATGGATCAGATAACAGGTTTGCTTGTTCCGTTCATCGCGATGGGTGCTATCATGTATTTTTTGCTATGGAGACCCGAACAAGCCAAACGGAAAAAACATCAGAATATGCTGGAGAATCTGACCAAAGGCGATGAAATCGTAACGAATGGCGGGTTGCACGGCAAAATTCTTGGACTTAGCAATGATAAGAATATTATCCTCATCACCGTTGGAGAAGTGAATAGCCAAGAGGTAAAGGTTCAAATCTCGCGGAGTGCCGTCGCTTTTATCAAAAAGGGTGGCGAACTCATCGAAGGTGAGTAGCACTGCGTTTATTTTAGCGGTGTAGGTATCTGGTCTCCTGAGAAATCTGGCTGCACCCACAACTGGTAGCCAACCCTTTCGGAAGCCAATGCCACAATGTTATCCTGTTCTGGAACCGCTAACACATCGTTGTCATACAATCGCACGCGTACCGTCTCTGCGGTGCGCGTGATCTCGAAAATAGCAACGCCATCCGCATCCCGGAACCTGTGCAGACAGATTGCTTCCGCTTCCGCACGCACTCTCTGCGTATCCCTTGCACCTACCTCTGAATCACCCGATAAGGTACTTTCCCAAATCCTGAGATGCGTTTCACCTTCATCTACTGTCTCCCCTGCCTCTAAAATAATTGCAGCAGATTCGGCGTAGGATGGTACTTTGCAAACAGCAACTTCAATTCCGGCTTCGCTTGCGAGCACCTCATAAGTGGTGTGATGTGGAATGTGCGCTACACACGCCTCGCCGTGGAAAACGTCCGGACGCTCGCCCAAAATCCCGTGTGCTTTGTTGCCGTTATGTCCCACCAGCAAGGTGCAATGTCCACCTAACGCAATCAAAGCGACTTCGGTATCATCAGAATGGTCAAAGAAGGTTGTCTCAGGAGCGAGATTAAGAATGCCGAAATGGAGTTTCGTGATGCCCATTTCGCCGGGCGTTACAACTTCAGTGTAGCCCTCGGTAGGCGTGTAATATTTTTTAATTATACCTTGCGGAGAAACAACGTGAATCTGAATCTTTTACCTGCGTTTCTTAAATCCGCCCTCCATTCCATTACGGGCTTGCAGATACGTACTATAGTAGATTTTGAAATTACTTGGGCACTCGTATCATTGTGCGAACTTGCGAGGTTGTATGTCACGGATGCACAGGCTAACGGTCTCCTATGCTACAAGTGTAAACATATTTTCAGATTTTACTATAAAGAACATACAGACTTCCAAAATCGGTCATGGATTAACCGAAAACCTGCTCGTAATTTAATGGAGAGCAGGGCGAAAACCTAACAATTAAAAAATTGAAAATTTGATAGGTGTTCAACGAGGCCCGCTAACGGAAGCCCAACAGCACTAAAATAACATCCCTCGATGCGTCGAACGAAAGCCGCACCCCGTCCTTGAATCCCATACGCGCCCGCCATATCTGATGCTTCCCCACTTGCAATATAGGCGGCTATTTCGGGACTATGCAACTCCCGAAAGTAAACCTGTGTTGTTTCTGCCCAAACGATTTCGCGTTCTGTCCCCGCGTCCACCAAGGCTACACCTGTAACAATCTCGTGGCATGTGCCACTAAGGTGCGTCAACATCTCGAACGCGTCCGCATCGTCGGTCGGTTTACCGAGCAATTTCCCATCCAGCGATACCAAAGTATCCGCACCGATAATTATAGCTTCATCAAAGTGCTGGGCAATATCAGTTGCCTTAAGCAAGGCGAGTTTTTGTGCCACCTGACTGGCGGTATCGGGGTTAGAAACCCCTCCTACATGCATATTGAGTGGCGGTTCTACAATATCACTCGGACGCACCTCAAACGTTAGCCCAATCTGTGATAATAGAGCGGCACGACGAGGTGATGCAGAGGCTAATATCAGACGCGAGATTTTTAAAGGGGATTTGCGCGTTCGCATATTATTTCAGGGAGTACCACCGCATACCTTGTTCTGTGCGGATTCGCAACAAATCTACTTGGACCAGCTCTTGTAACGCGCTCTTAAGGCTTCGCTTAGAAAACCCGATGTTCTTAAGACGCTGGTCAGATTCTGGTACGCGAAACCACCCGAGTTCTTCACCAGAACAATATTCCTTCTTAAAAACCCCTAACACGCTATACAAACGCAAAGTCTTCGGAGGTAACCCAACAAGGGGATTAATTTTAGCAAAGGATTGAAGTGATCCATTCCGCATTGCTTCAGTCCATAAAGAAATAGTATTACTCATGTTTTAAATAACGTCTTTATTTACGAATCGGTTACAAAAAAATAAACCCATGACATTTTTTCTTAGATACACAAGCATTGTAGCCTATTATGATGCCGCAATCTTGTTAAGGCGGATTTGACAAATTTAGGACATCGTGATAAACTCTATCAAATTTCATACAGGACAGTGCAATATTGCTTCCTATGAATGAAAATCGTCTTTCAGGACGTTCCTTCCTGCTCGGCACCTGTTTTGTTATTGCTATATGTTGCATCGTCTCTTACGCCGAATTAGTAATTACCTACATCCAAATCGGGTTTCTGCAACTTCCACCCGCGGTTATTGGGTTATTCTTCTTTCTGGTATTAGGGAACCGGTTGCTTGCAAGACTGAATGACCGGTTTGGGTTGTCCCCGCGCGAATTGATGTGTATTTACTGCATGATGCTCGTTGCATCAATGATTTCATCGCGCGGTGTCATGGAAAAACTCATTCCCGCCCTCATCGCAGTCAACTACTTCACTAACGAAACCAACAGTTGGGACACTCTCTTTTTTCCGCATATCAAGCCGTGGCTAATCCCTTTTTCACCTGAACAAAAAGGACAATCCGCTATTGCCATCAGTTTCTATGAGGGTATACAAACAGGTGACCGTGTTCCGTGGCGCGCATGGATAGAGCCACTATGTGTCTGGGGTGTGCTTGTCTTTTTGGTGTTCACTGCTTTCCTCTGCTTGGCAGCAATTCTCCGCAAACAGTGGATTGAAAACGAGAAACTTACATTTCCGTTAGTCTCACTACCACTTGAGTTTGTACACGAGGGACACGGTTTTCTCCGGAATCGCCTGATGTGGTTAGGGTTCGCGGTGCCTGCTCTCATCTTTACGTTGAATGGACTTCATGAAATTTGGCCCCAAATCCCGAATCTCCCATTGAGGTATCTGCTCAACCAATATTTCACAGAACGCCCCTTCAACGCTATCGCTTACACACCGATTTTTCTCTCCTTCGCGGCGGTAGGGTTCTTCTATCTACTCCCCACACAGTTACTTTTCAGTCTATGGTTCTTTTTTCTCCTCACACGCTTTCAAGATATTGTCGCCGCAATGTTTGGTTGGCGGGTAAGCACTATGCCACTCTACCCAACCCGACTCTATATCGGCTACCAAGTTGCTGGGGCTTATATTGTACTGGTAATTTCGTTTATCTATATGGGGTTCCCACACTTCCAACGTGTATTTCGTCGCGCCTTTACCGCAACTAAAGGGACGGACACGGAGGAACTTTTGTCGGACCGCACGGCAGTTTGGGGACTCATCATCAGTTTAATTCTCGCGATAGGGTGGTGTTATACAGCAGGACTGAATTTAGGATTCGCGGCGTTCGAGATATTGGTTTATGTATGCATTGTTGCCGTGGTGATGGCACGTAGCACAGCGGAAGGGGGACTGCTAATGACAGAAACATCGTTCCGACCCCTGGATCTCTACCAACTCATTGCAAACAAAGCCGCATTGGGCGCGCAGAGTCTCACCGTGTTGTCATTCCTTGATGCAATCTTCACCCGCGACCAGCGCGGATTAATTCTCACAGGTTTCTTAGACGGCTTAAAAATTAGGGATCGGGTGGGAATGTCTTATCGTTCGTTGGTAGGGGTATTCGTGTTAGGCAGTACGCTCGCATTTCTGTGTGCGGCAGTCATCCATCTGTGGCTTCCCTATACCCATGGTGCCAATTACATGTATAGCTACACCTATAGCGGCAATCCACTCTGGGCATTTCAGGACAATGTTGCGGCGATGGAAGGATTAGGGACAGATCTCCGCACAACAGGAGGACTCTTTTTCGGAATAGGAGCCTTAGTGACAACAGGCTTAGTCATCTTGAGGATGTTATATTGGTGGTGGCCCCTCCACCCACTTGGGTATGCGTTATCGGCTTCGTGGACACTAATTGTGTTCTGGTTTCCCGTTTTCATCGCGTGGGGCATTAAAACGCCGCTCCTACGTTATAGCGGCATCCGACAATATCAGCGGCTCCGTCCGTTCTTCTTAGGCATGGTCTTCGGGGAATTCAGCATGGCGGTTATATGGACGCTCATCAGTTGGGGCGCGAATGTGCCAGCCCCCTTCTTTCCGTGGCCCTGAGCGTTTTTTAATTATACCTTGCGGATAAGTATCGGTATTTGAGGATTTAGCAGTTTTCGTATTCGAGTCGCCTGCGCCGTTGTTGCAGGCTTGGGTTTTGTTAGACTTGCCCAAACTAACAGTTTATGCTATAAGACGTTGAGATGTGATACTACCCACTACCTAAAGGTAGGGGCTTCGGTTTCATAGCGACTGCGGTTTTCCCAGAGGGTCCACCGTCTTATTATCGCTCCACCCGCAGGCTCTTATTCCGAATCAGATCGGTTTTATCTGGTTTAGGTCCAGGGTACCCCAGCCTGCAAAATAAAATGAGGGGGTAGCGATACAAGGCATAGGGGTATGACTCCACAATCGTCTTACATGAACGCTACCTAATAATTGATTTTTACAAGGTCTCACTTGCAACTTGCCACACACCTTTCCACGGGTGAGGATAGGACTCTACCAGAGTTGGTAGAGGTGGAAACCCTATCCAGCAAGTTACGTATAATTATACTACATTTTTAGGTAACTGTCAAGTTTATTTTGGTTTCCATAAACCCTAAGCCGTCTACATCCCGCAAGCTAAAGCATGGGGATTTGACGGAAGAGCGTTAAAAAACTCACGCAGCGGTCCGATTGCGTGCTGTGACCTCCCATGTCCCGCGACAATACCCATCGGCATCTACGACATAGTAAAAAGGATGTAGCGCAACACACGGACAGATATGTGTCGGACAGACGTAAATTTCTTGCCCGATGTGCATCGGTGTGCTGTCAGGAACGTTAATTGCCCAATGCTCTTCGTGCTGTTTGTCCACTTCAGCACCGTCAACATTCAAAACGATCCCTCGCACGTCATCAGGATCCGCGGCGATGGCTTTATGCCCCAAATCGAGGGTAATTCTATGAGGCGTAGGAATACTAATCACACGGCTCAGGAGCAGTGCCGCGGGGGTAAACCCGAGATCAGGAAAGTGAGTGGTGTAACCGTAATCATGAAAAATGAAAGTCCCTGGCGATGCCTCGACACCTGGAGTCTCCGCATAGATAGTGAAGGTCGGTGTGCCGCCCATCACAATCAACGGCACTTCAAGCCCTTTGGCAGCAAGCCTATCCTGCATCTCTTCTACCTGCGCGAGACTCTTATCGCAGGATGCCTTCCGATCAGCGACATCTTCATCGTGAATATGTCCATCGTAGACGTGTAATCCCCACGGTTGTAACCCCTCTGCCGCTTCAATCTGTGCATAGAGGTCCACAGCGGTATCCCCGACCGGTACACCTGTACGGTGCATCCCGACATCCAGATCCAGCATGGCTTTGACGCTCACGCCGTGTCTCTCGGCTGACGACGAGAGTGCCGCCACCGATTCTTGGTGGTCGACGATGACCTTGAAATCAGCATCCGGGTACTTCTGCTGTAGTGAAACAAAACGGTTGACATTCGGTCCCACCATCTGATAGGCAATTAGCACATCCTCTATGCCGTTCTGCGCCAGCATCTCTGCTTCTCGCAATGTTGCACATTTGTGCTTAAGGATGCCGGCATCCCGTTCCATAGCGATAATCTCTGCGGTTTTATGCGTCTTCGCATGCGGTCTGAGCTTCGAGACATCCCCGTCAACGATAGCGATAGCACGTTCAATATTCTGCTGAACATGTGTGAGATAGACAACAAGCGATGGACTCGGTATCGTCTCAACGTTCTGAATATGGTATCTCTTATCCATGGTTTTACCTCTATGCGTGAACTGTTATAAATTTCTACTTTCCCCGGCAGGAGTACTCTCCGAACCGCGACTTTCACGAATCACAGCAACGTTCCTCTTTCACTGCGCTCTTTTTTAATCAGGTCCTTCATAGTTATTTCAACATCCGTTTGTTACAAAATCCATGATTGTATATGCTCAGCGATTATTGCAATATCGGCTATGGATCCATCCGCAATCTTAAGACCGAGCTCAATGATTGAATCATCAATGTCAAAACGTAGGGTACAACCGTTAAATTCTAAAAACAAGATCGCACAATTCAGACCGATACGCTTATTTCCATCTAAAAATATATGCCCCGTAATAATGTGATGGGCATATACAGCAGCTTTTTGGGGTAAAGTTGGATATAGTTCAGTATCCCCAATTTTCCAACCCACTACCTCAACCAAATAGCGTAACTGCTCTTCCCTTAGCACCTGATAATCACTAACATGTCCCTCGGCAACCTCCAGAATTTCCTCAATTGTTAAATATCTCATACATTTCCGAGGGTTTTCCATGCGCGCTCGTAGTTTTTTAGTGTTTCATCTAAGGCTGTAGTGCTGTTTATCCCAATGTTGCTGGCAGTTTTCATGTCTGATTTCGCTTTTTCCTGCTCTCCGAGGCATAACCAAGCCTTGCTGCGCCTGTAATAGGCATCGGCATTATCAGGTTTGAGTTCTATGGCTTGGGTATAGTCTTCAATAGCAAGTTCAACCTCACCTTTTCTGCTGTAAGCCAACCCGCGATTATAATAGGCATCGACAAACTCTGGATTCAATTCTATTGCTTTGGTATAGTCCTCAATCGCAAGGTCGCACTCGCCATTTCTGCTACGAGCCAATCCACGAGTATAATAGGTATCAACACAGTTTGGGTTTAGTTTTTTGGTCATTTTTCTTCCCTACAATGCGGATTACTTGAAGGTAATGATAACATGCCAGGTGAATAGATGTCAACCGTACTTGGTAAATCTTATACCCGATTAATTTCATGTCCCACATACCGCTCCGCTGGAGCGGAAGACTGGAAGCCACGCGTGCTATAGACATATCGCTCCGATGGAGTGAAAAACCAGAGCCGCTATGTACTATACTCTCCTATCAACCCCCATCTCCGCTTCAAAATTTTCGCTTTCCGCAGGAGCAATTCTACAAGATTAACAACCGCTTCATACACGCCATCCTGTTCGCCTTGTATGAGATTAAGGGCATTAGAGATAATCATATCAAAAACGACCCAACCATATACCTTTACTTTAGCGTGGGAGTACGTCAAGTTAACGTCGCAGTACGGAGAATAATCCGATCCTCTGTCCAATTATCGCGATACCACGTACACGCCTCAAAGGTATCGTTAAGCGCATCCATGCGCTGCTTCAACAGTGTCCGAAATCGCTTTCGGAGTTCGATCGATTCGGGCTTATCAATCAAATTACGGGTTTGGAACGGGTCAGCAACATTATCGAAGAGCTTCTCACTTCGATCTGGACGATGGACGGCATAGGTGTGTTGCTTTGTCCGGAGTGCGCGCCACTCATAACCGTCCTCCCACTTGGCGGTACATCCCATGCCCTGCAGGAACGCCGCATCCGGTTCATCAGCGGGTCGGTTAAACGCAGCGTCGCTTAGATCTGTCCCTTCAACATCCTCTGGAATCGGCAGATTTAGCATAGACAACAACGTCGGCATGATGTCCGGTGTGTTCAAGCACGCATCTGAGACGTGTCCTTCCGGAATTTGCCGCTGCCACCGGACAAGAAATGGAACGCGCACCGCTTCTTCATAAAAGATGTTCTTTGCGCGGCGACCCTGCGCACCAAACATCTCACCATGATCGGAAGTGAACACAAAGATTGTATTGTCTCGCAATCCGAGATCATCAACGGCTTGTAGCAACCGCCCGATATTCCAATCCAGATTGGCAGTCATCGCGTAATAGACGCGCATCCACTCAGGGAGCGCAGCACGCTCTGCTGCGGACATAATTGCCCATGTGTCGCTGTAAGGGTCGTTCTCATCGCGATAGTTCGGCGGTAACGGGAAGTCAACGTCTTTGAACATCTCATAATCAGCGGGTGGAACGTTGTCCTGTGTCCATGGATCGTGCGGTGTCCCAATCGAGAGAAAAAGCGCGAACGGATTATCGCTCGTTGATGCCCGCTGCAAGTAATCGATTGCCAAATCGGTTTGACCATCCGGCTCATAACCGGGAATCACGATTTTTTCAGGCGAGTCCTTATGATAATATGCGTCAAAGTACAAGTGATGAAAATTGTATGCCGACCACTCGCCATCAAAACCGAGCCGATGTTGCCCTGGAGGGATGTAGGAATTCTGAGGATCGTTGTGCCTTCCTAATTGATTCGCCCACAGATGCCATTTCCCGATGTAACTCGTCTGGTAACCGTTGCGATGCAGGACATGACCGAAACAGTCATGATTCGGGTTCATGCGGAGCTCATTAATCGCCATACCGGTGCTACTTGCGTATTTGCCGGTGAAGAGCGAGGCACGATACGGAGCACACATCGGGCTACCGGAGACGGCGTTGCAGAAATTCGCACCCTCCGTGGCGAATTGGTCAATATTAGGGGTGTGCGCGCGGGTATCGCCAGCGTAGCCACACGACTGATAGCGGAGTTGATCAGCGAAAACATAGACAAGGTTCGGCTGCTGAGTTATTGGGCGAGACATTTTCTAATTATACCTTGCGGAGAAACGACGTGGGTTAGAACTTTGACGTGCCTTCCTTAAATCTGAAGAAATACCCAAGCAAAAACCCCTCCATTTCATTACAGGCTATGAGTTTCCGGTTAATTCCAACGGAGTCTGAACCCCGTAGCGGTGAAATCTCTGTAGAGGCTCCAACGTAAGGATCTTTATGATTTCTGGTGCCTGCAGCATAGCATACTGCAGTAGATATTTCAAGGCAAAACTGAGCAAGTCGCGTGCCGCTTATTTGAAATGTTTCAGTCAGTTTTGCGCAATGGATTCGGAGGCTTTCTCCACTGTCCTTCAGTAACCTGATCCACCAGAATACGGGCTTTTTGACTCGCCCGAACCTGTTTTTCGATTTCAACAGGATCCCACTCCGCTAACAGTTGTGCTTCAAGTTCTTGGCAGATTGCTTGATATGCCTCGTCATCGGCGAGATTCCGAAATTCACCCGGATCTTCAGCAATATCATAAAGTTCTGGTGCATCGCCGAGACTATAGTTGAATTTGTACTGTCCCTTCCGCAGCATCGCCATCGGACGTTCAACCCCGTGCGCGAGGTATTCGGAGAACGCGAAATCCTTCCAATCACTTGCGGCACCCCGCATCAAAGGCAACAAACTGTCCCCATCCAATTGATCTACGGACCGAGCACCCGCAATATCAACAAGCGTTGCTGTTAAATCCACAAGTGAGACGACTTCATCAATACGCTTGCCTGTAGGTAACCGATCAGGGAACACTATCTGTAGTGGGACGCGAGCAGAAGCCTCATAGAAATTTGACTTCCGCCACATGCCGTGCTCGCCGTTCATCTCACCGTGGTCGCTGGTATAGACGACAACCGTATTCTCCAACTGTCCCGTTTCCTCAAGGGTATTGAACAACCTACCAATTTTTTCATCAAGATAAGTAATCAGCCCATAATAGCCAGCGCGCCCGCGACGGATAAGTTCTTCAGGGAAATCAACACAACCAAACATGCGCCGCATCCGTTGGTAGACAGGATGTTGGTTTTCGAGGTGTCCATCTGGAATGTCGGGGAGATCAATCTCATCAAGTGGGTAGAGGTCCCAAAACCGTTGCGGCACGACTAACGGAAAATGGGGGGCAATAAATGAAACATTGAGTGCCCACGGATGTTCGCGCCGTGCTGGATCTCGGAGATACGCCAAAGCCTCTGTTTCTGCGAGGTCGTCCACCTCAATCTCCTCTGTTGTTCCCGGACCGGCTTGTGCGAGCCCCTGCCATGGACGAGGCGCTGGTGGCGTACCGTTATCCCAGTCTGTAAGTGCGTGCTGTCGTTCTGCGTGTAGATCGCGGGTGAGTTGGGAACGAAATCCGTGGAACTGATCCATCCCGCCAAAGTGCTGTTTCCCAGAAAGCACGACATCGTAACCTTCTGACCGTAAGAGATGTGCCCACGTGACAGCATCCGGACGCAGAGGTGCCGCGTTGTCCCACGCGCCGATGTGATGGATGTACCTACCGGTCATAAAGGACATCCGAGACGGCATACAGAGGGGTGAATTGCAGTAAGCATTCGTGAAGGTAACACCCTCTTCAGCGAGTCTATCCATGTGCGGGGTTTGGACGAGAGGGTGTCCGTAGGGACCGCTGTACATCGGTGCGTGCTCGTCGGACATGATGACGAGGAGATTGGGATGTTGTCTTGAGGGCATAGTTTCCTAAATTGCAGAGGTTTTAGTTGGTTTTACGAGTGTAATCGGTGCCTGTAGGATAGCACAAAATGTGTGTGGAGTCAACTTGTTCCCTTTGAGTAAATCCCGATATGGAAACGTTGATTAGAAAATATTGGAAACCAGAGGAAAGCGGACGATTTCAACCCATTTTAGTTCCGAAAACGCCCCGCGCCGCTGGCGAGGTTGGGAAACCTCGCCTATTATCAAACTCACATTAGTTTATAAATCTTCTTTAACCTTGGAATTGATTTATTGATACGGAAGGAATAGCAAACTGCTCCACTTGTTGAAGCATTGCTGTGCTGTCCTCAAATGGGTCATCTTCAATTCTGCTTTGAGACCGGAATAGAATTTTCCCTGTTGATTGAGTTTGGGACTGCTCATCCTGCAACGTCAACATTGTGGCGATGTCTGCAGGTAACTCGATATCGATCTCCCTCTCAAAATTTTTTACGCTTTGTTGAGTATTGCGGAATGAATTGATACCCCGAGTACTAGCATCAACCAGGTCGGATCTGGCTTTCTCCCATTCTTGCTTGTGTAACCAAGCAAGAGCGCGATTGTAATAAGCTGGTCCATAGTCAGGATCTAATGCTAAGGCCTGCGTATAGTCTTCAAGAGCCTTATTAAAATCGCCCTTGGGCATGTAAGCATTACCACGATTGTAATAAACCGCAGCAGGATGTTGGGTCAACTTTATCGCTTGTGTATAGTCTGTGATAGCTTTGTCAAACTCGCCTATGTTGCTGTAAGCAATTCCGCGCTCGTAATAGGGATAGGCAAGATCAGAAGACAATTCGATTGCTTTCGTATAGTTTGCAATAGCTAATTTAAAATCGCCTTTCCTGCTATAAGCAATGCCGAGGACGACATAGGCATTGGCAGCATCTGCATCGAGCTCTATCGCTCGTTTGCAGTCAGCAATTGCCAAATCAGAATCGCCTTTAAAGGCGTAAACTTTGCCACGAGTAAAATGAACTTCTGCATCATAAGGATTGAGCCGTATTGCCTCTGTATGGTCTACGATGGCACGATCAAACTCCCGCTTAATGAAATAAGCATTGCCACGATTGTGATATGCTTCGACAGGGTCCGAATCTAACTCTATCACCTTGCTATAGTCTGCAATAGCCTTGACAATATCACCTTTGGCTTTGTAGGCTTTCGCGCGGATGGTATAGACATTAGCAGCATCGGGATCCAATTCTATCGCTTTAGTAAAGTCTGCAATGGCACGGTTAAACTCACCTCTGTTACCGTAGATATTACCTCGAATGAGATAGGCATTGGCAGCATCCGGGTTGAGTTGTATCGCCTTGTCACAATCTTTTATAGCGAGATCAAACTTGTATTTGCTGCTGTAAGCGTTGCCGCGGCAGTAATAGGCTTCGGTATAATCTGGTTCGTATTGTATCGCTTGGGTGAAGTCATCTATTGCTTTGTCAACCTCACCTTTCATGCCGTAAGCCACCCCGCGATTGTAGTATGCCTCAGCAGGCGATCCAGTCAGCCTGATCGCGGTGTTATAGTCCTCAATTGCGAGGTCAAACTTGTCCATGTTACGGTGAAAATTGCCGCGGCGGATATAGGCAGCGACGAAATCCACTTTCAGTTCAATGGCTCTGTTAAGATGCTCGATGGCATGCTCATAACGCGCCTGTTCCGTTTGGGTAGCCATTCCGTGCCTCCTTATTATTCGGTTAAGACCGATAAAACGCTACATAGGCTTCCAGATGGTCATTCTGATACCTAATAAAACCGTGGATATCGTTGTAGATGGTTTCAGTAGATATATCATGAGCCGTTTGTAGGTGTTCCAGCATGGGCACTTTGATGTTTGCCGGAATATTGATTACATCGTCCTCGTTAGGATTGATAAAGCCCTTGGACGGCCGAACAAATATACTTTTCTGGGCGACGACACGGTTTATTGGTTCGGGCGGTTCCTTGATGGATGGACTTATCAGTTCTTTTCTTTGGCAAATAATCCTGCCATTCTCGCTAGCGAATTGCTCACATGCAAAGAAAAGCGCGACGAAACAATCTGTCGTGAAATCGATGAGGTTGGTTTTCCCTCCGTAGTGTTGCATTTCGACGAGGAGTTCACAATCGCTGTCCGTTCTGCGGAGATATTTTTTAGCCTCCTCCAGTATCCCTTTTTGGACAACCTCTATATCAAATTGTTCTGCCTCCACATTAAAGTCTTTGCGTTCAAGGAAAACACGATAGAGGTTTGAAGAAACTGCCTCAAAATGTTTTGATTCTCCGCGGTAGATGTATTCCGCAGTGTCCCCTTTCTCTTCTATTGCTCGAAGTATTTCATCAACCGTACTTGGCTCGTTTTGGTTTTCCCTGTTCATTCACTTTCCTTTACAATCACAATGCTGTCTAAAAGAATAACACATTTCGGAAGGGGTATCAACCGAATTTAATCGATGGTTCAGTGGCATTCATTAGTTTTCAGTTTTCTGCTATATTTGTATGAACAACCGCGATCAAGAGATTGCTTCTACAGCATCTCTCTTGAATTATTCCTTGCGAAGTGCTATGCTGATTTTCGCCAACAAATACAACACAAAGGAAACAGTATGGAAACCAAAACCAGACCTAATATCCTATTTATTACCAGCGACCAGCAACATTGGAATACCTTGGGATGCCTCAACCCAGAAATCCAGACCCCGCACTTGGACACCTTGGCGCAGCAAGGCACACTTTTCAATAGAGCCTATTGTCCGAACCCTACCTGCACACCGACGCGTGCATCTATTATTACTGGTAAATATCCGAGCCAACACGGTGCGTGGTCGCTCGGCACAAAACTCTCCGAAGCGGAGCATACTGTCGGTGAAGACTTCGCGGATGCAGGTTATCGTACCGCCCTTGTCGGAAAAGCGCATTTTCAACCGCTCCACGGAACTGACGAATTCCCGTCTCTCGAATCCTATCCGATCCTCCAAGATTTGGACTTTTGGCGCAGTTTCAATGAACCGTTTTACGGGTTTGAACACGTTGAACTCGCACGCAATCACGCCGACGAAGCGCACGTCGGACAACACTACGCCATCTGGATGGAGGAAAAGGGCTGCACAAATTGGCGAGACTATTTCGCGCCACCGACAGGGAACGCTCGCGGTCAACATCGGAAATGGCCGATTCCGGAAGAATACCATTACGATACATGGATTGCCGAGCGGACCAACGCACTCATGGAAAGTTATCAGCAGAACGGCGAGAACTTTTTCCTCTGGGCGAGCTTCTTCGATCCACATCCAAAATATCTTGTTCCAGAGCCGTGGGACACGATGTACGACCCAGATGCGTTGACAGTGCCTTCAGTAACCGAGGGAGAACATGATAACAACCCACCACATTTTCAGTTAACGCAACAGCAAAAGCCCGATTTCTCCGCTTGGCGCGAAAGTGGAAAGGGTGTACACGGCTTCAACTCACATCTACGCGATCCGGATGAACTCGCCAAAGACATCGCCGTCTATTACGGCATGGTGAGTTTGATGGACAAGTATATTGGGAAAATCTTGGCGAAACTTGACGAATTAGGGCTCGCAGAGAACACATTGGTTGTCTTCACGTCCGACCACGGGCATTTTTACGGACAGCACGGACTTGTTGCAAAAGGAGCATTCCACTACGAAGATGTCATCCGAGTGCCGTTTATCGTTCGACATCCCGGAGTTGTACCTGCGGGAAAACAATCGGAGGCGTTGCAGACGCTGGTAGACTTAGCACCCTCGTTCTTGAGTGCTACTGGTATCGATACTCCACGCTCGATGACAGGTGTAAATCAGATGCCCGTCTGGTCAGGACAAGCAGAACAGGCACGGGACCATATTATCGTTGAAAACCACCATGAACCGGCAACGGTACACGTTAAAACCTATGTTGATGATCGTTATAAACTCACGGTCTACTATAACCGAGAGTATGGTGAATTGTTTGATCTGAAAGAAGATCCAGGAGAGGTCAATAATCTGTGGAATTCCGCTGAACACGCGGCGTTGAAGGCAGATTTGGTTATGAAATTATTGTTTGCGGAGATGGGAAAGGAACCGTTGTGGATGCCGCGGACTTCGGGAGCATAAAAAATGGGCGAAGAATGGATTCCTCGCCCTACACGCAGATTAATACCGCCGTTTCCAGTGCCAACTATCGCTTCCTGAAATAAGCGGACGGATGTCTTCCGGCAATGTTTCAACAAATTCGGGACTGACTTCGTTACCGGGCCATTCGCGCACCATCGGCGGTGTGTAACCGGAGATGAGGATGACACGCTCCTTGTCGCTACGGATGGCAGTCGTGCTGTGAATCAACGCTTCGGGAAAAAGAAGAACGGAACCGGCTGATGCCTCGACTTGGTAAATGAGTTTATCATCAGAGAGTGCCGCTTCGATCATTTCTTTGTGATCCCATGTTAGGCGATGGCTCCCCGGTATGACGCACGTTCCACCATCATCGGGACCGACATCGGTGAGGTAAGCGAGCGTCTTCACAAAGATGCAGTGGAACTTGTTCTGTTCCATATAGGTGCCCCAACCGTGTTGCGTTCCACGATGAAACCCCGTCGGGTTATAGCGTCGTTTGTGGAGTTCGCTCAGTTCTGTTTCCGGATTACGTCTATTAATGATTGCTTCGGACTCTTCAAGGCGTACCGAGCCTCCCACGACCTCTTCAACCAGTGGCACGAGTTGTGGATGTGCGGCGTATTCTAAGAGTGCCGGATCATACGCAACAAGGTTACCGAAAAGCACATGATTTTCGCTTTTCCCTCGGGCATAGACGCGTTTAGCATCCAGATCCTCGTCGGCTTTCATTCTGTAAAGCGCGCCTTTCATACGCTCAATTTCATCGTCGTTTAGGACGTTCTCCAACAACACAAAGCCGTATATGTCGAAATGGAGCCGTTGTGCTGGTGTCAGGCAAACCTTTTCACTGCTCATGATTTTCTCCTTCGTAGAACTCTTCAATAAATTCCTCAAGTTTTCGTTTTAGTTCCTCGGAAATCGGATATTCATTAATTTCCTCTCGGATCTCTTCACAAGTTCTACCATCCTCTCTTAACTTGATAAGCACCGCTGGGAATACTTTCTCAAAGCTAAATTTGGTGATTGCCCTTGAAATGAATGATAAAACCCCCAATGTAGCGATTCCACCAAGCATCCCAAATGGTCCCAAGGCAGCAAGGGATGATGTTATCGCTGCCGCACCGGTCAAAGGTGAAGCTGTCATTAACATAACCAACACAAGGCCAGGGACTCCTAATCCGGCAATCACTTCCGATATCTTGTCTAACGGTAAGTTATCTGGACTTGGCACTCGTACCTCGCTTATAGAAGGAACCACTTTTTTCAATTTATCAAGGGCATTTTTTAAATTCCACCACCACTCAGCCATAGGCAGATCTGGCATCCGTGTTTCTGCTTTAGTTTTTATAGAGTCAATAGCATCTTGCAGATCCTGAATAGCCTCGTTCAACTTTTTCAATTCATCTAATCCCGCCTTACGTACAAAACTAACGGCTTTTCTTAACGCTTGAATAGCTTCTTTAGGATCCGGGATCCGCTCTCTGTCTATAGAATGGATGGCATCTCTTAACTCTCGAAAGGTACTTAACATATCTCGTGACCATGTACCGGCAGTGTGAATGCGATCTCTCAGATCTCGCATCAATCTCATAGTTTAAATATCTCCCAAATTGAAAAAGTAAGTTACAACAGGGTTTACTTATCTAACGTCGGTTCAACTTAAGCGCGTAGGTTGGGTTGAACGGGGTCCCTGAGAAATTGTACAGAGCGGGTGAGTTCAAGGTTTATCAGGAAACCTGAAATCTCCAAAACACAAGTGAAACCCAACGCTTTTACTTTCAAAGTGATGGGTTTGTTGGGTTTCGCTATATCTATTTACATGAATGGAGCATCAAAAATCAGAATTTTCGGTATAAACAAGATGGGTCTGGAGTTTTACCGCTCTACCCAACCTACGTCTACTGTTTCTATAACTCGTGCTTGAGGTATCCCCAGAGTGTCGTGAGTTTTCCGTTCGGCTCAACAGCAAGGTCGAGTGGATCTGCCCCTTCATAGACCAGTAAATCATCAACGTAACCGGGAGATGTCATTCCCCACGTATAGAAAGCGACCCACTTGGCAACGGGACCGAGCGCAGCATTTCGAAAAGGCAGCCCTTTCTCTGGTTTGGTCCCTAACGCATCGTTTCTATCGTCTCCGACGTAGAAATCGAATTCGCTTTTACCGACATCAGCGATAACGCGGACGTATTTCCATGTATCGGTTTCAAAGTCACCAATAAGTTGCCACGCCGCGCCATCGTAAAGCCGAACAATGCCAGCGTCCCAGTTGATGTAGGTGCATCCGGTGTTTTCGCCAATGCCGTCAGCAGTAGCGACTTTGAGATTGAAAGACCTACCACCCCCCTCAATATAAACCCAGAATTCGACCGAAATAATAGGATTTTCGGTTTCTATAGGCACACCGAGTCCATCTCCGTCTCCACCGCCCAAAATAGCGAGTGCTTTTTTATCGGTTTTGACAGTGTCGCCAGAAACTTCAAAGTCACCGCCAATTACCTCCCAATCTTTGGGCAGGTTACCGACCGAGAATTCCTCAAATCCTGTCTGTGCGTAAACTTCTTGGGAAATTGCGGTTTTTACGATAGCAAGATTCAAAACGATAACAACAATCAAGAAAAAATAATAGCCAAAGCCAACACGTTTATCTTGGATCATCATCTTTCACTCCTCCATTCAATTTTCTTATGGCATCCAGATATTCCATTCTCCTTTCTTCTCCCACTTGCGACATGTGAGGCATAGGCACATATATCGGATCGCGAAGCGCGGGGAAGAACTGACATTGATTGTTCCAGAATGCGGTAGCAGATGGTGAAAAAATAGCACATCCCCCTGTTTCGCAACGACTTCCATCGGTTCGCCTAAATCCAACTCTGGAAAGTGCGAGCGTACATCACGGACATGGTTGGAAAATTCTGGATTTTTCTTACGGAACGCTCGAATCCGTTGCGGACCTTCGGGCCATATAAACGTCGTTCCGCCGTGTGAATTCGCATCGGTGAGGTAAGCCAAACTGGTTGCCCGAAATGTTCCGGGATCCAGACGGAAATCCCGAAAATCGCCATCTAAGTGGGGTGATGGGCTTTTCCATTCGGAAACCGAAACGGGAAATTGATTGAGTGCCCAGATACCATCAGGGGACTGACTCTCACAATGCGGAATTTCTGGGTAGCGGGACGCGAGTTGCTTGAGAACGGTGAGGTAATCCGGCGTGCAACACGCCAATACATCTGGATGGGTAACGCCGAAAAGTTCAATTCGCTTTCCATTTCCCACCTCCTCCATATAAAAACCGGAGAGCCGCGGACGCTGAAAATGATCCCAGGAATCTGGATTCTCCGCATCCATGCCCATCATGTGCCACATCGCTGCCTCTGCTTTTGTGACAGTCTCTTGCGGCATCAATCCGGAAAGCAGTAAATAGCCTTTTTCTTCAAATTGCGCTAACTGATGTTTTGAAAGCATTTTTTAATTATGGCGTTTTCGCTCGATTTTGTCCGTTGTCCAAAATCGGTTTTCGATTAATTTTGTGCCTACTTCTGCGCTTGAGGCCTCTCCTGCCGAAAGACACTCAGTTAACGGTCAACTTCCATAGGCAACGTGTTTCAATCCCCAATCGTGAATTTGGTAATATCAACAGAAGGTTCGGGATATCTCATGTCCAGTTTCCTGAGCGTCTCAACGATACACTCCGTGATAACGAGGTTCCGATACCACTTCTTATTCGCGGGGATTACATGCCAAGGTGCACAGTCCGTACTACACTTTTGGAGCATCACTTCGTACGCTTGCATATAATCATCCCAGTAGGCGCGTTCACGAACATCGGATTCCATGACTTTCCAATGTTTTGTCGGATCGCTAATCCGAGATTCAAGACGCGCTTTCTGTTCATCTTTTGAGATGTGAAGGAAAAATTTCAGGACGATCGTTCCACTTTCAACGAGCATCTTCTCAAAATCGTTAATCTGCTGATAGTGCTGTGACCAGATATCCTCTGGTACTAAACTATGTACCCGAACAACGAGGACATCTTCATAATGCGAACGGTTAAATATACCGATTTTCCCTTTCGGTGGAACGGCTCTATGTGCACGCCATAAGAAATCACGGGAAAGTTCGTCCGTAGAAGGGACTTTGAAACTAACAACATCGCACCCTTGGACGTTCATACCAGCCATTACCCTCCGAATAGTGCCATCTTTGCCACATGTATCCATGCCTTGCAGAATGATGAGAAGTGCGTGCTGATTCCCAGCATAAAGCAGTTCCTGAAGTTTCAGAAGCTGCTTATGGAGTTTTTTCAGCCTGCGCTTGGTTTGACCTTTTTTTTCGTAAGCTCCGGTGAAATCGGGTGCGTAATCGTTCAGATCGACGAGATCGCCGGGTTTAATTATATTCATAGTCTGCAGTTCCATATTTTTAATAGTTGTCAGTTATCGGTTATCGGTTGTCGGTTATCGGAAGAATAGTTATCGGTCTTCGGAAGAATGGTTGTCGGTTTTAACCATCAACTCGCTTCCGTTATAAATGTTAAAGCACGAGTTGATGGTTAAAGTTACAAGAGGATTTTGTTAAACGAAAACCTCTTAACTGAAAACCGACTACCGAAAGGGTTGCGTAGCAACCCGAACCGAAAACCAATTATTGCGACAAAGACTCGTAGTAATCATCAACGAGTCTACGGTACTCAGGCGGGACATCTTCTTTTGTGACCTGAGCGAGCCGTTTTTTCTCCTGAAGTGTGCTAAGCCGCTCTTCAAGTGCGGTCTCCAACTTATCAAGATCCCTAACAACGAATTCGTAGTTAGGAAATGGATTTGAGCGATTTCCGGGTCGGTAGTCCATTGTATCAAGCATGCCAAGCCAGAGTCTATCAATTTCCCTGTCTGACTCCCTGCCACCTGCCCGGGAAACCTCCTGATCCGCAGGTTCATCGGAGCCGGGTTGGTTCCCACTTTGCCTTTGCATCGCCTCTTGTGCGCGTTGCATCTGCTCTTGAATCTGCTGCTGTTGTTGCGCGAGTTGTTCCCGCCGACGCTGCTGTTCCTCCGTCTGCTCCTGACCTTCCATCGCTTGAAGTTCGCGTTGGATGTCCTGCATCCGTTCCCGAGCTTGTTGGAGTTGTTCAAGTGTAGCTTCAAGTTGCTCTTCTTCGGTATCCGCCATATTGGCTCGCGCCTGCTGCAGATCCCCTTGTGTCTGCTCCAATGTATCTAAGGCCTCTTGCTGATTCTGGTCAGCGGCTCGGAAACTACGCCATTGCAAGGCACGTTGTGCAGTCGCCATGTCTCCCGAAGTCTGTTCTTCAACGAGACGTCTTGTCGCATCAGCTACATTTTGGGCTGCCTCCGGATTGTCTTGAGTGAGTTGCTCCTGGATGTTTCTTAGTGTGCGCTCAAGTGCCTCCAGATTGCGTTGAAGTTCGCGCTGCTGATTGGCAAGATCAGACGCTCTTTGGAAATCTTCAGGGCGCATCTCTGATTGCTGAGAACGATCTCTGAGTTCCTGTGTCTGCTGCTGAACATCAGATTGCGCTTCTGTCAACTGCTCAAGTTGTTGAGAGGCTCTATCAAGCGCATCATCTGTGTATTCCGCGGCGACCTTTTCCAACTGTTCAATGGCTTCCTCAAGTCTTTCTTCCGCTTTTTGTCCCTTGGCGGCACTCAGTTGCGGTTCTTCCTGTTGCATGCCCTCCGCGGCTTCCTCCATCTGTTCACCCGCCTGTTGCATCGCCTGTCCAGCTTGGTTCAGGCGTTGTCCTTGGGTGCCTTGCCCATTCTGTTGCATGGTGTTGAGTTGCTGCCCCATCTGTTGTGCTTGTTGTCCCAGCTGTTCCTGTTGTTGGCTGTTCTGCTGCATCTCACTCGGCGAGGGTTGGCTTTCACGCCCTAACTCCTGACTTTGTTGACTCAGTTGCTGCTGTTCTCCTAACATCTGACGCGCTTGATCCAACATCTCTTGCGTCTGCTCCTGCATTTCCATATCAAGTTCGTTCTGCTGATTCTCAAGCTCGCTTTGCAACTCCTCCATTTCAAGTTCAAGGTCTTCAGCGAGTTGCGGATTATTATTCCGCATCTGCATCAGCACCTTGGGAAGCTCAAGACTCACTTTATTCAGCAATTCAAGCGCTTCCTGTTCCGGCGGAATCGCTTCATCAGGACGGACAGCGTTCAAACTATCACTCGCTTCACCCATTCTGTCTATCGCATCCTCTAAGTTCATTAAGATTTCGGGTGAGACTCCCGAGTCCATTTGCATCGCAGCACTAAATTCATCTACAACTCGTTGCGTTTGATCCTTCAATTTGGTTTGTTTTTCACCCGTTTTCCTAACGGCAGACTGATATTTCCCAGTAATCGTTAGGGGTTTCTCGCGAATGTGCTTCGATGTCTCTCGAATAATCTCCTTCTGCGAACTAATTACCTCCAAAAGCGGATTGGGTTCAGCAGGTTGTCCGGGTTCCCCTTCCCCCTCATGAAAATTTTCATTAAAGGGACGGATTTCAATGAAGTAAATGTCGCTACTGGCTTCGCCGGGACCGGTGCGTGTGTTGTTATCGGTAGCGTGCGCGTAATAGGAGATAACATCCCCCGGTTCAACGCCAAATTCCTCCAGATAGAAGGTATAGGTACCGTCTGCATATTGGCTTTCGGCTTTCGGCTTTCGGCTTTCAGGTAGGAGGTTTTCGTTACTGACTGCTGACTGCTGACTGCTGACCGCTTCTTTCGAGGATTCCATCACGAGTTCCTGCAATGCATCGGATCCGACGCGATACATGAGTTTCAATTCTGCAACGCCGTAGTCATCTGTTGCTTCAGCGATGATTTCCACCTCATCTAACTTTGTAACTTTCACATCTCGACCGGGTTTTTTGATAACGACTTCAGGCACAGCGTCTGGAATGGCTTTGATTGTGTATTCGATCGGTATCTCGTTGTTGAACCCATCAATGCATAGCAGCTGAATGGCATAGCTTCCATTCTCAACAACATCTATAGTGGTCGTGAGCGTGTTTCCATTAATGGCTATCGGAAACCGTTGGTTATCGGCTCTCAGTAGATCGTTGTCGGAGTTGCGGACGTTCTCATCTGTCCCAGACGGCTCTTGACCGACTGCCGAAGGCTGACTGCTGGTGGCTATTGATGCAGTTTGAATAGCTTTATTCGTCGTAAGTCTGATTTCTGCTTGCGTGCCGACGACAGCATGAATATTCCCGGTTCCTGTTTGCACAACGGGTTTAAGACCCGTATAGTCAGGGTAAGTGTAAGCGACCGAAATTTCAGTCACCTTTGGCATTTCAAAGACTTCAACGGTGTAGCGTTCTGAGATAGCCTCGTTTGCAACGACATAGTATTCCATATCGGCATCAATGTTAAAAATTTCATAGGCAAATCCGCGCTTATCGTCCGGATTTTGCAACATGTTAATCATAGTTTTGGGCTGTTGCTCATCTTTCTTGACTTCGGATGTGGAGGGTTGCTGCGCGCCAATATCTCTATACGTCAAGACGGCCTTTTCAGCAGACTTACCGGTGACAGTCACATGAATCGGCAGGCTCTTGCCGCGGAGGATCCGCGCATTTCCTGGCTCAACAGCGAGTTTGGTTGTCAGAATCGGATCCGTTCTCTCCCAAGGCACCAATACACGGAGCAGGCTCGTATGGATTTCTGTCGGAAACAACAGTGAAAGAATAGAACAACCGACAACAACCAAAGCAGCAATGCCGACATGCTTACGGGTGCGACTGTGATCGATTGTTGCTTTGAAATTGATGCCTTTTACCCGCTCGATGGTATCCTCAAGCAAGCGTTGGAGCATGTGCGCTTCAATCGGATCCGCCGATTCTCGGTTTCCGAATTCGATGGCACTCACCAGCCTATCTTCAAGGTTCGGATGGTTTCCTTCAACGTTGAGGGCGACATCACGGAGCGTGAGCGATGCCCGGAGCGGTTGAACGAGATACTTATACAGCAGGTAACCGATAACACCTACACCGATAGCTAATAAAGCGATGCGGACAGCACTTGGGAGCGGCATCAGCCAATCAACGATGGCTTCACCCACAAGCAAAGCGATAACACCTGTCAGGACAATAGCAAACCCTGTCCAGAAGAAACTCCGTTTCCAGACCCGTCGTGCATCTAAAATTCTTGCTTGTAATTCCGCGTAATTTTCTCTTGTATTCATCATTGTCCTCCATCTACATTATCCACGATTCATAAGATTCTACCGATTCTCTGTCATCCACATATTTCTAAGAAGAAGAACCAACCTGGAATAAAGTATCAACGCCGATTCTTAATAGCCAAATGATTACTGCCGTAAGACATGCCTTTGTTTTATTAATTTCCGCGAGTGTAGAAACCGCCACAGTTAAAACAAAGATACTCCATATACCCAAGATATCTACATAACTGAAAAAAAACAGAAGATACGGATTTTCGACAGATGTCACCAACATGTGGATTGCGGGAATAATTCTCATATCAACAACCGTCTCAATATCCTCAACGCGCCTAAAAACTGGAAGGAATGCGATATTGATAAAAAACACCAACGGATTAATCAAGATAGTATGCCACCAAGCCGCGAAGATGTGTTTAAATTTGAGTGCCTCATTTACCTTGAAAACTCGCGATACCACGGTGAGTATAATACTGAACACAACAGCACAGAGAACCCCAAGAATAATCCCACCCACCGCAACAAACACCATAGATGCTGCTTTGGTAGATCCAAACAGCTCAACATCTGCTAAACTACTCGCATATTGTGGGTTAATGAACTTCTGCGTAAACGGGAAAACTATCCATGCCAATACCACGACAAGAAAGCAGAAGACACCGAACGCAACTCCCCACTTTGGCTTAGATTTCAGCCGCGTAAATGTGGCTTTCGGGTTCGCAATGAGATCAATGAGATTTTGCCAACTCTCTTTCATAATTCCGATGCTCAGGTGGCAAATACGACCTCAGGCAGAATACTAATTACCCACAGAATTACTGCAGCAACACGGGCTTTGTTTTTCTCCATATCGGTAAGTACGGCGATTGCTATTGCCATCACTGCGATTAGCCACAAACTCAACGGGTTGATATGACTAAGAAACATCATTAATTTAGGGTTCACCTGTCCCTCTAATATGGAAGCAAACAGCAGATGTAATCCGGGAATCATTTTCAAGTCTGCCGCGCTCTTGACCCCTTCTACGTCCTTAAAAACAAGTAGAAGCGCAGCGTTCGCCAACTGTATAATGCAACCAATCAACGAAATATGAACAACAGCGGCGTAGATATGCCTAAATCCTAACGTATCACCTTCCACAAGAAATCGAGCTGCTAACTTGAAGACGGCACTGATAATGACAAACACCACAATCGCAAAGATTGGTCCGATGAAGATACCAATGCTCTCGAAAATCTGACCGATATTTCCCGGAGATTCAAGTTGTTCCGGTTGCAAACCTCGTTTCACGAGTTGTGCAGCACTCAGTGCTTTAGTGTACGGAAGAACAGCCCACCCAATGAGAACAGAAAACAGATAAAATACTATAAATGCGATGCCAGATCTCGGTTGTGATTTGAGACGCGAAAACGCGGCACTCGGTTCAGCGATGAGGTCCCCGATGTTTTGCAAACTCTCCTTCATCTAATCTTCGGGATGGAGACCCACTGCTTTAGCTGTGGGAGGAAATCCCGCTCCTATAGTTGAAATTCAGACGCGTAAGCACCTTAAAATCAGAGGGTTTCGCATTTTGGCAAAGCCGTGGTTTCCCTGACAAAGCATACAAGGAAATCCCTTTTTTTCCAAATCCAGCAATACGGGTGAGACCATACTGAATGTGTCTCACAAGGGTGTTTTTCACCAAACCGCCCCACGTCGTGCCACCATAACGGGGCCTTTCTCCACCTTTCTGTGGGTTCTGACGATGAAGTTGACGCCTGACAATCGGTATCGGTGAAATGCACAGCAAATCCGTGTTATCTACAAGAGATTCACCGCCAACCGTATGGTATGCCAGACACCAACTGTCGACACAATGTGCGTCAAAGGCTTCAGAAAGTTTCTTCGAAGACTTCTTCAAACCGAACCTATCCCGAATCGCTTTCGTCTCCCACCCCTGGAGCGTCAACAACTCCCATCGCTTCTGAATCTCAGCGTAGAACCAGTGCTTGCCCACTTCTAAGGGACTAAAGCATTGATTCCACTTTTTCGCACGTTCTATCGTTCGTGCCTTAATATCTTCAACACAGATATGTGTGATGGGAAACATTTTTGAAAGCCAGTCAAGGATGCGAAGTTTCCATTCCCACCTCGCACGGGTCCCCGCAGGAACCCGGTCTCTGTTGGCGAGTCTATTGGTGCGCTGTTTGCGGTTCGGACACTTCCGAGAACGTCTGCCTCTGCGCAACTCACGCCGTTTTTCTATTTTCTTACCGACCTTGCTGTGCGCATCGGCTTGAACATTGAGATAGGTGTGTGCTTGGCTTTTGACGGTAAAGCCTTCTTTCTTACTGCCGGGGTCTACCCCGACGACGATCTCTTGTTTGTAATCGTCAGAGGGATCGACATTCAGACGCACACAGAACACACCATTTTTCCAAAAAGGTGTCGCTTTGCCTGATTTTATCCACTTCCCCGCACGCTGAGGTGTTGTCGGCATCAGTGGGTTTTGGTTTTTATCAACAACCGGAACAAACATCGTTTGTAAGGTCCCTTTCGGGTTGTATATTTCCCCATCCAGATCACGGTATCCGAGAGGAATCAGACTTGGGGAGCATCCGAAACATCGGTCTGGCTGCCACGCTAAGATACCGCGATATTTTACTGTAGAAAACCGTTTAACCTGTGGGTCCCCGTTTGGCTACGGATGTTCACAAGCCCAAGTCTTTAGACTTGGGTAGTTGACATTCCCTTCTTCGGTTAACCCGACTCGTAAGCCTACTGCACAGAACAGACCCACTGTTAACATTATGAATCCCACGATAACTCCCAGCCTGCGAATTGATATTGCGAGAATCATTGTGTGTTTTTCTCCCTGTGTCCTGAATCGTAAATTAGGAATTTAATAATCTCTTCCGCGGTCTTGGGAGTGAGTCCCGAACCCGGTTTCCGCATCATCTTATAGACATACTTTCGCCATTCGTCTGGGGCAAAAGCAGAATTAATTGGGCGTGCAACGGTATGGCATCGGCTACATTTACGGGTAAAAAGTTCGTAAGCCTCCTGCATTTTAAGTGAATAGGTGGTAACATCAATAAAGTTGGGTCCCTTATCCGCCGGGAAGGTTTTGGGTGCCGCACGCGGGGCGCGCAAGGCATAAATCATCCCAATCCCAACGAGGAAAATAACACCCAGGACAGTAATCCAGACGATTGTGTTACGCATGTTCATAGTTTTCAGAAGAATAATTGTCAGTTGTCAGTACGCTTCGCTTTCAGTTAAGAGGTTTTCGTTTAACAACCCGCTCTTTTAACTGATAACTGATAACTGAAGACTCCCTTAACTGATAACTGTTAACTGAAGACTGTTAACTTTTTCCACTATAGCACCCGCACTAATGCCGTGATATTCCAAGAGTTCCTCCGGTTTCCCGGATCTCGACACTCCTGTAACAGCAAGTTTGTGGACACAGACCCCTTGCGTCGCCACAGCATCAAGGACAGCATCCCCCAGACCCCCTTCAGGATAATGATCTTCAACGGTGATTAAGGTGTTGTTCGTCTCGGATGCCGCCTTCTGCAGTGCCTCTTTATCAATCGGCTTGATGGAGTACAGATCAATAATGCGTATAGCAATTCCCTCTGCGGCAAGTATTTCGTGTGCTTTCAACGCTTCGTGAAGGGTAATACCTGCGGCAACAACGGTCACTTCATCTTCACTGCTTTCCCGAATAACTTTACACCCACCAATTGGGAAACTCTCGTCAGCATCGTAGAGAATAGAGGTTTTTGGACGTGAGGTGCGAAGGTAAACGATCCCTTCGTATGCAGCAGCTTCGGCGACAAGCCGTTCAGCGGCGACTGCATCGCTTGGATACAGCACGGCTGCTCCCGGAATTGCCCGGAACATCGCGATGTCCTCTAAACCCATCTGCGAGGGACCGTCTTCGCCGATTGAGACCCCACAGTGTGAACCCGCATATTTAATATTCGCTTGTGAGATTGCAGACATCCGAATCTGATCATAGGCACGCGATAAAAACGCAGCAAACGTGGAGACAAACGGAATCTTCCCGCGTTTTGCCAAACCGATGCCAGCACCGACCAAATTTTGCTCCGCGATGAACATCTCGAAATAGCGGTTCGGATGGAGTGTCATAAATTGATCGGCATACGTAGAATTTTTGGTATCTCCGTCCAAAGCGACAACATCTGGATTCGCACTGCCGAGTTTCGCAAGCCCTGCGCCGTAGCCACTACGCGTCGCGACTTCTTCGTCCGCCGGATAGTCAGGGGGTTCACATTCGGTCACGGCGGAGCGATCCGCACTCGCATTTACAGGACCCGGGGATTCAATCTGAATGGGAACATCTGAATGCAACGGACCGAGCTCAGCCAAAGCCTTATCAAGTTCCTCACCTTGGGCGAGTGCTTTTCCGTGCCAGTTGTCGACATTTTCAAGGAACGAAATCCCTTTTCCCTTAAAAGTTTTGGCGACTATCATCGTCGGTTTCTCGTTCGAAGCCTTCGCTCGGTCGAGTGCCGGAAGAATTTCATCAAAATCGTGACCATCAATGCCGATGGCTTGCCAACCAAACGCCTCAAAACGTTGGCAGTACGTATCAACATCAAAGGCATACATAGTTCGCTGACTCTGCCCAAGCGCATTGACATCCACAATCCCAATCAGATTATTAAGCTTGTAGTGTGATGCCAAAGCAGCCGCCTCCCAGACCCCACCTTCGGCAGTCTCACCATCACCAAGGAGAACATAGACCCGGTAGTCAGAGGCATCTAAGTATTTTCCATTGAGAGCCATACCGAGTCCAAGCGATAAGCCCTGTCCAAGTGACCCTGTTGCGACCTCTGTCCATTCAAACCGAGGGGTCGGATGTCCCTCCAAGATGCTGTCAATTTGCCGCAGCGTGCGTAGTTTTTCGGTTGGGATAATACCCGCTTCCGCATAAGCAGCGTAAAGTAGCGGTGCCGCATGCCCCTTTGACAAGATGAACCTATCGTTATTGGGGTTCTGAGCATCGGTCGTGTCATAACGCATCGCGTGAAAAAAGAGTGCTGAGACGATATCCGCAGCCGAGAGACACGTCGTTGGATGTCCAGAACCTGCCTCCGATGTGGAGATAACCGAATGAATGCGTAGGTTAGTCGCTTTCTGTTTGAGAAAATCTTTCAAGGTTTCCACAAATTTTGCCAATCCTTTTTTTTATGGCTATCAGCGTATTGGCTATCGGGTTCCATCGGTTTCCGTCGGAAACCATCAGTTAAGAGGTTTTCTGGTGAAATTACACCCTCTTTGCTGACTGCTGACTGCCGACGGCTATCTTGCTGACGGCTATTTTGGGTTCAAATGCTCTGTTCTCCGCTGTGCGGCTAACGAAAGGTGATGTTCTTGATAAGTCTGGATGAGACTCTCAAAAGTTACAATAGCTTGCGGAATGTCTTGCATTTTGACGTACGCTTCTGCTTGCCAGTACATCGCTTTCACTACAATCGAACTGGCATCTGTCACACTTCCGTCCGTGCGCTGGGTTTCGTCTTCTATAGCCTCTCCGAATTTTTCGATTGCGCGTTGATAATCTTTCTCCTCATAGTAGGCTTGTATAGCATCTGCATAAGCGAGATTATCTCGCTCCTGTGGTCGGAGAAGCTCAACTTCCAACGAAGGTAATTCCAGCGGTGGGACGACTACTTCTAAATCTTCTTCGTCTGGCAATGCATCTATCGCTTCAGCAAGCCGTTGTTCGTATGCTTCAGTATCATCGTCGTCTGCCTCATCTGCTTCAGTATCATCGTCATCTGCCTCATCTGCTTCAGTATCATCGTCATCTGCTTCTTCCACACTGTCTTCCTTTTCATCGTCTTCATCGTCGTGGTCTTCTACTACCTCCGGTACTGCTGCCTCACGAAAAGCATGAGAGAGTGCAGTATCAGAATCGTCCGAATCATCTTCCACATCAACCAAATCGTCATCCTCTTCATCTGGATACGAATCTTGTGGCTCATCATCAAGATCGTCTGTTTCGTCGTGACTAAATGTCATTTGTTCCTCCATTTTTCTGTTCCTTTACACCACGGCGCGTCTGAACAGCATGTCTACAATTTATGTCAGGGTGTGTCAACCCTATCGGATTTACAGTGTCATGCGAGGGTTCCGGGCATAAGTTGCTATTTATATAGGCGGACACAACTGCCCGTCCTACCGGATGGAAACTCGCAAGTTGAACCTGAAAAACCATACCACCTAGTACTTGACTTTCACTTCCGCCCAAGTGGTCGTCATTTTGTCAGTAGGATCAACCCCTAAGGCTGCATGCATACCGTCCAACATCGTTTCAATGTCCGCTTGCTCCAAAGCGACATCAAAGATTACAACCTCGTCGATAGTGACTGCACCAAATCGAGCACCACCGCAGCAATCGTCAAATCCGATATTGACGGGACCGCTATCAGCATCAATAGGATTCTTAGCCAAATCTAATGTGCTCGCTTCTTCCGCATCAATATAGATGGCCCACTTACCGGTCTTACTATCAAAAGTGGCGGTGTACATGTGCCAGTCGGTAATATCTTTGGGACCAACGTTACCATCATTCCAACCGCCGGGTTTATTCCAGCAGCCCCCATTACAAACCGGCCACGCTACATTTTTCGTTCCTTGGTTGGGATGAATGATATAGGCGTTCCGCTTTTCAACCATCCAGCCATGCTGGTTCCAAGTATCGCCTGGGCTCTTTGCCCAAGCTGAGACCGTGATCGCTTTAGTTGGGTTATCATGACCGGGGATCTGAACGTAAGCACCTTTACCATCAAATTCAAGTGCTTGCCCAAACTGGCCCTTAACCCATTTCGGCTTACCTTCAAACTCACCATCCAGTCCACCTCCGGTCTCATCTGTCGCGATATTTCCCTTGCCTTCATCAAAAAGCCACATCCCGACAATATTATCAGGGTTAATTTCGGCAGAGGTAGTGGAAACGAACAAAGCACTAACCCCAAAAAGGCTGAAACACACAAAGACTAAGCCCGTAAGCAAAAACTTGTCAGAAAAAGTAGTACTGAAACTCATTTTTACCTCCCATTCAATATTACAATCCAAGAACTCTATACACATCTATGCGATTTATATGTACACATACACAAATGTTGTACCAAAGCATAAATTGCCGCTAACATATTACATACATCTATCATACCAGATTCACAGGTACATGTCAAGAAAAAATTGAAATTCAAGGCGATTTCATTTTCGCTGAAAAGGTTCCGCGCCCGCTTTGATGTCACCACGTTCCAGTTCTTTTTTCCATACGAAAATTAGGAACGCAACCTGAATAGAGAACCTACGCAGAATACACCGATCCGAAGAGGTCACGTCGGTTCACGAACACGAGGTCCTATATTTAAAAAATCGTTGACATGAAAGGAATTTTCATCTACAATGTTCTCATACACTCATCTCAATATAGAGGAATTCGGGGTTGGAAACCCCTCCCACAGGAAAATATGAAGGAAATAGGATTTATCTCTTTACTCTTGGTCTTTGGTATCCTGCCCGTTTTTGGACAGGTCTCAAATAACACTCTGCAAGTTTTAGACTCGCAGCAACCCAACTTTAAACACGGAAACCCAGCCAGAGGTATTCTTATTGCGCAAGGCGTAACAGCACAGAATTTGGAAGCGGTTTCTGACGAATCTACAAAGCAAATTGAAGTCGTCAATGCAGAGAACGGGGAAACTGCCGGTGAAGCGCATGTACAGTGGCAAAAGACGCGGCGGATATTTAAGATCATGAACGACTATCAGTTAGTAGCGGATGAGGTATTAACAACACTCGTTATAATTGCGGCAGACGCAAGATTACAAGGACGCGTTACCGGCAACGTATTGGTAATCGGCGGAGATGCTCAACTTTCGCCAGAAGCGCAAGTGAATGGAACGCTACACATCATCGGCGGACAGATTACCGGAAATACACAAGGAGTCGCTAACCTCCAAGTAAGCAATGACTGGCAGATGGTACCCGCTGCGGTACATTTTGTAATGCACCCACATGCTTTCTGGGGTATTAGTAAGCAAGCGAATTTTCGCCTAACAGTCTTTTTCAAGTTTGGATTTTCCCTCTTGATGTATCTGTTGATAGTAGCCGTACTTTTAAAGCCGATAAACGAGATAAGTGCCCTTTTTGCGAGGAGACCTATCGGCAGTATATTATTCGGCATCCTGATGTTAGTTATGATCCCTTTCCTCCTTACGGTGTTGACATTGTCAATCATTGGTGTGCCATTCATGCTACTGTTCCTTTCGCTCTTGGTTCCCTTGGCAATCTGTGGTAAAGCAGCGATTTTCCTGACGCTTGGTAGTACCCTCTTCTCAGGACGCTGGAGACCGCTCGCAGTTATATTTGGCTATATCCTCTACTTCATGGCAACATCCCTGCCGTATATTGACTGGGCAGCGTTTCTCGTTGTCAACAATATCGCCATTGGACTCTGCCTGCTAAGCGGCATCCGTATGGTACGTTCGCAAGAACCGCGTAGAAACATCTCCCCACTCCCCAGCAATGCGTGGGGATCTCGGTAAGAAAGAGTGTAGTCAACATGCAGTTAGCGTCACCTCTCTTCCTTAGTTTGCTCATTGTAGTCCCACTACTGATATTCGCTTTGCGGTGGTTACGTGGGAAACCGACAATCGTTCCAATCGTGCGTTTTTCTGATTTCAAACACGGGTTTGCAGCAAGTATTGAGCAGATGCGGCATACTCCGTCAGTTAAAGCGTTCCCGATACTGAGAGTGATCAGATTTATTGTTCTCGTGCTTCTCATTGTCTCTCTTGCCCGTCCGCAACTGTCTCAAAGCCGTGAGCATAAATTCACTGAAGGTATTGACATCTTCTTAGTACTCGACATCTCAGAAAGTATGCGGGCAGAGGATTTTGAAGGGTCTAATCGCATCCAAATTGCTAAATCAGTCGTTAACGATTTTCTGACGCACCGCCAAAACGATCGTATTGGTTTAGTTGTTTTTGCCGGTGAAAGTTTTACGCTCTGCCCGCTAACATCGGATTATTCAGTGTTAGTAGAATTGCTCCGCGATGTAGAGATCGGGCAGCTCGAGGATGGCACGGCTATCGGTGATTCGCTTGCAACTGCTACCCATCGGTTACGCACCTCGGAATCGAAAACGAAGATTGTTATTCTCTTAACCGATGGTGAAAACAACGCTGGTAGCATTGAACCGGGAGCAGCAGCCTCCTTTGCACAATCCTTCGAGATTAAGGTTTATACTATCGGCATGGGAAAAGAGGGGGGTGCACGCATCCCTTACGCGGATACGACCTTTGGCAAACGATACCGCGAGGTTTTAACCTATCTCGACGAGGATACTCTCAAACAGATTGCCAATATAACAGGGGGTCGCTATTTTCGTGCCACAGACACACAATCGCTCAAGCACATCTACGCAGAAATTGATCGTTTTGAAAAGACGAAATTTGAGACAATCAACGTCGTTGCCCACAAGGAGTTGGCGGCATATTTTCTAATACCCGCAGTGCTCCTACTGGGAACCGAGATTTTATTGAGCAACACAGTTTTACGGAAAATTCCTTAGAGGGGTTATCGGTTAACGGTTAACGGTTATCGGAAAAGGCGTTATCGGTTATCAGTTAACGGTTAAAAAGTTTTCGTTAAAAAAGATAACAGTGATGTAAGCCTGCATTCTCACTGCGAAGCAGGCGCAGGCGACCCTTAAGCGAAAACTCGTATTGAACCCATCACGTGATTTAACGCCTTGCGAATCATTAAAAAAATGGAAAATATTATTGCATGTAATTTGGGAAGCTACCGACAGTTTCGCGCAGGAGCGTATGCCCACTTGGCGGAAATCGGTTTGACGAATGTGGAAATCGGCGTACCAGCACCTGAATCTGCCGATACCCTCCGTGCGGAATTGAGCGCACACGGACTCACCGCTACCAGTCTGCTCGGCAGTTGCGACGTTCAGTCTGAAACGGTCGTATCAGATTTCCAGACAACGCTGGACATCGCTGATAAGATGGGAGTCAATATTATCTTTGTGAGTGTGAACGCCGGTGATGCTGACCTGAATGCGGTCTATGATCGGCTTCGCGCCATCGGTGAAAATGCTGCTCCCGCAGGCATTAAGGTCTGTCTGGAAACACATCCGGATATGGTGCATAACGGCGACATCGCACTTGAAACGATGCAAGCCGTGAATCATCCCAATATCTGTGTCAACTTCGACACCGGAAACGTTTATTATTACAATCACAACGTGACAGCCGTTACGGAGGTCCAGAAAGTTATCGGACATGTCGGTGCCGTCCACCTCAAGGATACAAACGGCGGCTATCGAACGTGGAATTTCCCAACACTCGGTGAAGGCGTTGTCGATTTTAAAGCGGTATTTCAGACGTTGAACGATGCGGGTTTCTACGGTCCCTTCACAATGGAATTGGAGGGAGTTGAAGGTGAAAACCTTGATGAAGCGGGAGCCAAGGCGCGGGTCGCAGGTTCGCTGCAACATTTGAAAGATATTGGAGTCATTTAATTTTACCTTGCGGTTCGTGCAGGGGTTTTGGATGTTTGACGTGCCTTCCCGTAGAGCCTGCTTCGCAGTGAGAACCATTACATTACGGACTATTCTTCTTTACTACAAAAGGGAGAAACGGAATGGATACGAATTTTTGTGTTATTCGACTCAGTGAGGGGGAACGCATCGGTGACACACTCGGAAAAGTTTTAGCCACCCCTGACATGACAACGATTGGGGCTTTCGCCGTTTCAAAGGAAAACCCCACCGAACTTCACTATCACGACTTCGACGAGTACTGGTATTTCACGGAAGGCACGACGACTGTGACCCTCCGAACAGCTGACGGACAGTCTCAATCCTATCGCATCGGTCCCGGGGATTTCGTGGTTACGCCTAAAGGTGTTGAACATGGACATACCCCGGACGATGTCGTTAAAGGGGTGCAGTGGGTGAGCGTGATTCACCCTGATGCCCGCCGCGGGCATCTGCATCGATAATTTTTAACTATTAAATCTGAACTGCCCTTCCGTTTGCTTCGGAGTGAGAAGGTAGATACTGAATCGCTAAGAAACCATTCATAACCGTATGATTTTAAGATTTACCGTGATTACATTACAGGTCCATCTAATCATGGTGAATCCGATAATCTCATAAATCACGGTTCAGACAATTTTAGGTCGGGGTTGACAACGGAAACCTCGCCCAGGAGCAATAAGTTAAAAATTATGGCAACACAAACTCATCCATTGCCGCTGCGACGATTGGGACGAACGGAATTAGAGGTTACATGCCTTGGCATGGGAGGCGCAGGAGTCGGTAGAGGCGATGTTACCGACGATGAAGCGATTGAAGCGGTCCACCGAGCCATTACGTTAGGGATAAACTATCTTGACACCGCACCGCTCTACGGTGAGAGTGAAAGACGGGTAGGGCTGGCACTCGCCGACGGTTGGCGCGAGAAGGTTTACCTCGCCACGAAGACAGGAACGCACCCTGAATGGCGCGGCGATTTTAGTGCCTCGGGGACCCGTCGAAGCGTCGAAAATAGCCTTCGTCTACTCGGCACCGACTATCTCGATGTCTGTTTAGTGCATGACCCAGACAGCATGGACCCCGTTGTGGCAAAAGGCGGCGCACTGGACGAACTCCAACGGATGCGCGAGGAAGGATTGCTTAAGTTCATCGGACTCGGGGTTCGGCAACACGAATTTCATAAAATCGCCATCGAAACCGGTGTCGTTGATGTAATTCTAACGTATTTGGATTACACGCTCCTGAGCCAAACTGCAAACGACTGGTTGTTACCCCTTGCCACTGAAAACGACATCGGAATCATTAACGGAAGTCCCATCGCAATGGGGTTGCTTTCAGGGATTGAGCCGGATGTTTCAGTCGACAGAATACATTTAAGCACATCTGACGCTGAAAAGGCACATCGACTCTGGCAGTGGGCAACCGACAACAATCTGAATGTCTTGAATCTCGCCATTCAATTCTGTTTCCGTCAACCTCGCATCGCGATGAGTCTGACCGGTTCCAGGAATGCCACAGAGGTAGAGCAGAATTTCGCTGCTGCCACGACACCCGTTTCCGACGATGTGTGGGAACAGTTACAGGCACTGTTATAGGAAACCAGATCAAAATCCTATAGTAGAAAAGAGGTTATTTTTATAGTAAAGTCTACAATTACTTAGACACTGTGGGGCGAGGTTACAAACCTCACCAGCGGGGATGGGGCGGAGCTGCCACTCTCCAAAATGTCAACTTATTTCTTGACTTTACTATAAACGAAAACCAAGCCCGTAATGAAATGAAGGTTCTCACTGCGAAGCATCTTAAGAAAGGCGCGTTAACCCATAAACCCACATCATTTAACCGCAAGGAAAAATTAAAAAATGAAATTTCATGGAAGGGTTGCATTGGTAACCGGCGCAAGCCGTGGGATAGGAAAGGCAACTGCACTCAAACTTGCCAGTGAAGGTGCGACTGTTGCTGTCCACTATTCTCGCGCGGTTGCGAAAGCGGAAGCCGTCTGTGAGCAGATTCGCGGCTTAGGACAGAAAGCAATACCCGTCCAAGCCGATATCGCCGATAGAGATGCTGTAAACAGAATGGTCACGACGGTGACAGAAGAACTTGGGGCAATCGAATTGCTTGTAAACAACGCTGGGGATGTCGGTGATATGGCGTTTGACGAACTCGCGCCTGAACACTGGGACCGGATTATCGCGATCAACCTGACAGGTCCCTTCAACGTGTTATGGGCAGTCAAACCGGGGATGATTGCACAACAGTTTGGACGTATCGTCAACGTGTCCTCAATCGCTGCGTTGGCAGTCCGTCCAAACCAGTTGCCATACGCGGCAGCGAAAGCCGGCGTCATTGCCCTGACGAAATCGTGTTGCGCACCGCTTGCTCCACACAACATCCGTATCAATTCGGTTGCACCGGGGGCGATTGCGACAGATATGTTAAGTGAAGTCTCACCAGAGATGGTAGAGCAACTTCGGTCTACGACACCACTTGGCAGGCTTGGTGAACCCGAAGAAATGGCAGATGTGATAGCGTTCCTCTTGAGCGAGGAATCGAGTTATATGACAGGCTCTACGGTCATTGCAAGTGGAGGCAGAATTCTCATTCCGTAAGCGCAAGCTGCGTCTCACCGATCTCCAAATCGAACGCAACGAAGGTTTGTTGGTTTCCTTCAACAAGAAACGTATCCCTTTGAAAATCACGTCGGGAATGAACTTCGCGGAGGTCCCATCCGTTAACCTGAATATGGCGTATCGGTGCATCAATAGCGAGCGTAAAGTTTGCTGTCGGGAATTGCGTGGAGAGGTTAATCTGCTGCTGTTCTTCTATTGCAGTAATCTCGGTAAGTTCTCTCGCCATCCAGTAGTGGCCAATCTCCGAATTTTTCATCCAGAGCGTTTTCGTGCCATCCGGGTCATAATTGTCGAGCCGTGCCTTGACGGTTTTCAGCACGTCAAACCCACATTTTTCACCGTTGAAATAGAAACCGGGCCAATGCCCAACAAGAACACACGGAAGTTCTTTTTCGAGAATCGGCGGTAAACGACCGCCCTGCAGATCTTCTGTAATGAATTGGTCAGCATCCCCCACATCGTAGCCTGTCCAGCCACCGAACCAGTCCCCGGCACATGCGACAATACTGGCAATCGCAATCCCTGTCTCCTTCTCAGGATACCAGATGGGTACATCAGGCAGTTCATCATGCTTGAGCCAGAGAAAATAGAAAGGACGCGGGTCGTTGTTGACATGTTGAGAAGCGGTTAGTACTGCTTTCGCATACGCCGCTTCTTGCCGTTTTCCAAAGGCACCGGGACTCGTCACACCCTCACACGGAATGCCAACATTATCAAGCATTTCCATCGCTGTGATGATGTAGTCTGTGAGTCTATTATCAATCGGCGGATCTACCCATTCTACCTGTTCCCACTCTTCGGTGAGGCTGAATGTGTCCAGATCAACGACAGCGGTGTGGGTGAGCATCTCCGGTGTCAAATCGAAGTTGGGCCAGATAAGCTCGCGGTAAATGCGTAGCCACGACTGATATTCATGTGTTGGAAAGTCTGGAAATCCTTCGTCAACACGTCCAATCCCTGCCGGGTAAGGAATCAGGCTAAATTTGCCTTTTACACCGTTTTCCCAGCACCATTCTGCCCATTCCCACGCGAAATCTGCGGGGATTGTAGGCGGTATTTTTTTGAGTTGAGTGGCGTTGCCCTCCCAGCGTTCTGGGGGGATACTCGGTTGGTGTCGCGCCTTCCACGCGTGCCGCTGATGTATCCAGTAGTAGGTGAGATTAATTACGGGACACGAATCATCAACGATAAGCGACAAAGGGGTCCTTAACAATGGGTTGCAGACGGTGATATTCATAACTGGCTTACTTTAACACATCCGCTGCAAAACAGCAAGGTAAATTAGAAGTTAACCAGAGCCATTCAGTTTTCGGTTTTTTAACCACTTTGGTTGGAAAATCGCGATTTAGAGTCGCTCCTACTGGGATATGTCGGGAATCGGAGTTCCCTCCTACAGAAGAACTGAATGGCTCTGGAAGTTAGCAGTTAACAGTAATCTTTCATGGAAGGTTACTGACGACTGACAACTATTCTGTGTTACTTTATTTCGCTCATCAGAAACGAGACCTGCGCCATAATAAAGAAGAGTAGATTAAACAGCACCAGTAAACCGACTTGCGATAACACACTCCGGTAGGAAATCTGCTCCGAAAATACGGGGACATCATCCGGATCCACAGGTTTCTGGGATAACCCTTCTTTCACAGGATAGATATGTAGGCTTTCTGGATCACTCTGGTCTTCTGTTTTAACGAAGTCTATGAACGTCTGTCGATACCGGCGCGCCTGTTTGACAAAATCCATATAACCGACGATACTCGTGTTCGCAAGTCCTCCATCGCATATTGGAAAGTCGCTATCGGAGAGATTTGGGTGAGATCGCGGGCGAGTTGCACCTGTTGAAGCTGCTGGTCGATGTGTCCATCGGTAATCTGTGTCTCCATGCCGTTGATTGCTGTGAAGTATGTCGCCCAAAAACGTGCTACAGCTGGTCTTTCGATGGAAGGTGATTTTTTTAACTTCTTTGGGGTACCCCGTTGCCATTCATCTTCGATTTGGTCCAATTGTGCCCGTCTTCGCATGGAAATTTCGTCAACTGATGGAATCGGATTCAGGTTACCGACAAAGATCCCGAGCAGACTCGGAAACACAAACGCTAAAAAAACCCAAGTGAGTAAGAGCCACACTAAACTTGTAATGGCGTTTGAGACGCGACTTGAGAAAAACAACCCAAGAAAGATAAAAATAGAAACGAGCAACGCAAATAATCCAACTATCCCCAAAATGCACAGCCAATCGCCTGCGTCAAATGGAATACTTCCCATATAGAAGGATATTCCATGCCAATAAAATCAAAATATCCACCGATGCGCGTGCGAAACTTTCGGAGAGGGAGAGCCGCCGATGTTGGAAAACGGGCATATCTTGCAGTTCCGCCGCACCCTTGTCAGTGGAAAACCATGCCAGCGAAGAAAACGCCTTTTTATCCTTCAGATATTCAACAACCTCACGTTTATAGGCTCTGGAACCCTCAATAAAATCGGTATAACGCTGCCGGTCGGTCCCTGCTATTGCCCCGACAGCGAAGTGATATACGTCTGCGAACGAGATACGGGAGAGCGCGTCTGCGAACTTCGCATTCCTCTCGCGCTCTTCCGCAGGTTTATTGAGTATCTCTTCTGCTTTATTCGCGTATGTAACCCGGAGCCTCTCCTGATACCCTAAAATTTCTTGGAAGACAGTGGTATCCGCTTTGCTAACATTTATGACGTTATAATGCCTTATTCTGAAATAGCCGCCAGTCATGGAGCTCGTGCCTGTCCCCGTTGATTCCGTCTCAGGTTCCCAAGTAATTGACTTTGTTATATTTTCGTAACCTCTCTGTTTGACGTAGGCATCCCGTTCTTTTGTATACTCGTCCCAGACATCGAAGGCAGGTTGGAGAAATGCCCCTTCAGATTTCGACTGATAAGGCGAGAATTTATCCACCGCAAAGGTTACTACATTTGCATGAACACTTGTTAGAACCACCCAGATAAACATCGAAAGGATTAACGTTGTTGCGGCTTCCTTTGTCCAAACTGACAGGAGCAATCCTAATAGATACCACGTCGACACGTACAACAACGAGACCCCGAATATCAGGACGATGTGGGCAATATCGTTTCCATCAAAGCCGGTAACTGGTGAAGAGACAGCGATTAGCAGTGCCACGATTAAACTCACCAAAACAATCGGAAATAGCGACAACATCCCACCGAGATATTTTCCGAAAACCACTGTGTCCCTCGGTATTGAATTGGATAACACAAGCTTCAACGTGCCGTCCTCTCTTTCTCCTGAAATTGTATTGTAAGCAAACAGAATCGCTAAGGCGCTGAGCACAATTTTGAAGATAAAAACCACATCAACAGTCAGGAACATCGCGAGGAAGGGGTTGTCTGAGCCTCGCTTCTGCGTCGGTGCCTCCCACATAGGGGAGGAGAATTCAAAGATAGGCTTCCCCAATTCAACGGTGACCGTATTTGCCCCGTCATTCTCCGTTCCCACGTTAAAGATACTCAGAGGGTTCGGTTTTCGGTGCGCTTTCGGTTTAATGTCAACATAGAGATCCCACGCTCGTGCCTCCATTTCTGCCTCTCGGACAGCGGTGTTATACCCGGACAAACGCTTCTCGTAATCGTCCACTTGGACGAAAACGGCGACAGCCGTTGAAAGCAGACACACGATAAACCCAATCATGAATCGGGATGTCAACACATTTGAGACGAATTCGCGCTGGATAACCAACCAAAGTGTATGCATAAACCCACCTCATCCCATAGTAGTAGGCACGCTCCGTCGTGCCGTAACAATGTTGCCCTTCTACTTGTTTTCCAACCCAACAAAATGTGCCGAATTAGATCAGCGTCGTCCTTTTTCACGACTATCCTTCATGCTTTTCTTCTTTAGGCGTATTTCCCCCAAAGAGGTCCGAAGTTTCAGCAACGGTCCACCACCGTTGAGAGTTCCCTTCAACTTGTGTTCTGTCAAAAGACCTTGAATTTGAATGGGAATGTCGCTTGAAATGGGTCCTCTCGTTTCGGCATCTATGTTTACAGCAGTGCTGGAACTGAGCACGATCTCTATCTTTCCAGGACCCGATGTCTGCAAAATCCATGGATGCATCAGTTGTGTTGGAATTTCAGCCTGGATGTTCCCAATGCCAGACTCTACATCCACATCACTCTGGCAGTCTTTTAGCACAATCTTACCAGGTCCACCCGTCTTGGCAATCACCTTTCCAGCAATAGAAACCAACTCAATATCCCCAATGCCAGACTCTACATTCACATCATCCTGGCAGTCTTTTAGCACAATCTTACCAGGTCCACCCGTCTTGGCGATCACTTTTCCTGTTATCGAACCTAACTCTATATTCCCAATGCCAGACCCTACATCCACATCACTCTGACACTCTTTTAGCACAATCTTACCAGGTCCACCTGTCTTGGCGATTACCTTTCCTGTTACCAAACCTAACTCTATATCCCCAATGCCAGACTCTAAATCTACATTACTCTGACACTCTTTTAACGCGATCTTACCAGGTCCACCTGTCTTGGCGATTACTTTTCCAGCTACCAAACCCAACTCAATATTCCCAACGCCAGATTCTAAATCTACATCACTCTGGCACTCTTTTAGCACGATCTTACCAGGTCCACCCGTCTTGGCAATCGCTTTTCCTGTTATCGAACCTAACTCTATATTTCCAACGCCAGATTCTAAATCTACATCACTCTGACACCCTTTTAAGGTGATACTACCAGGACCACCTGTCTTTCCCCAAACGGCACCTTGGATCTCACCAAGACGTAGGTTGCCAATAGAAGTCTCCGCTCTCACAGTACCATCAAGGTTGTCAACGTGAATAGCCCCGGTAGATGCAGTTTTCAGCACAACGTTAGATTGATATGGCACTTTCACCTGGAAATGAACTCTCAATGAACGCTCTTTTTCCATCCAATATTGCCGATACCGATTGCGTTTAAACTTTCCTTCAATATGGACATCGGAACCCTTCTGTTCAAACGTTACCTCAAAATCGTTGAGTGCTTCCTGAGCCATGCTATCAAACTCTCCCCATGCTTCTTTTGTGACGACAACCTCAATCCCCTCCTTGTCCATGGTTTGCACGTCAATTGTGCCAATTTCTGAGTTAAGGGTTAACCTGCCACCCGGTTTGACATCAAAATTTCTCGTGATACGTTGCGGGATATCCTGGGCAAAAGCCGCAGTTATTCCGCCACTCAGGTTAATTATTAAAACGGTAATCCCCACTAAAAGACTGTTCTGATTTTTCATCTTTTTGACCTCCACCCCGATGGTTTGAAAATCATCGGAGAACGTTAAATGTAAGACAAAAATTAATCTTGCTTATCACAGGCAAAATTGGTATTGTGGCTTTCAATTCATCAGAGGAGAATACAAAGCATCCGCTCTACTGAAATTTTCACTTCCTTTGTTATTAGAAACGTTTTTGGAAACTCAGCGTAGCTAATCTGCTAAGGCTTGTTTTCTACTCTTTCCTACATTATCGTTTTCATCCCTATCTTCCAAAACAGATCGCCTTATGACTTTAAGTCGCGTTTTAAGGAGGAAAGGTTGCATAAAAAGCACCTTTAGGTAACCTTTCTCATCTGTAGTGTTTATTTGTCGTCCGAATCAGTGGACTTGATTTCGTATTCAGTTAGTTCAAGGCTCTTTTCCACTGTTGAAGTCGTAGATTTGCGGACGAATTTCACGATCCCGACGTTAGGTGCTAACCAGAGCGTTGATGTCTCTATATCAGAGGCATCTGAAGATGTTGATTTTGCCGTTTCCTCTTTTTTTCTTGCCTCCACACCATCTTCCATCCAATACTCAATTTTTAAACAGTCTTCAAACGTCCCCGCGGGGGTCTTCACAGTTTCTGCCCCTGCTACCTTCCCTTTTTCGACCAAATCAATAGGAATAGCATTAACCCGATCACCGCCCGGAATTTGGAAATCGGTACCTTGCATTTTAAGTTTGAGCGTTATGGATCCACTGATCCGCATTGCTGTCCACTCTTTATCGAAAACAATAGGGGTGGGAAGAAGGTAGAAGTCGTCCTGAGCGTCAATTTCAATCGCATAACTGAAATCAGCACTGACACCAGCGGTTGTCGATATCCCTTGCTGTTTTTCGCTGTCCGCGTCCATCTCTCTACGGAGTCTTGCCTCAAATGCTTTTTCAACCTCATCACCGACGAAGAACGCGATTCCGTCTTTACGGATTTGGTAAAAATTGGGATGAACGTAATGCTCGTAATTTGTCCAATCCTCCAAGGTCGGTTCATAGTTAAAGGCGTGATACGTCTCACCCTCAATCGTTTGCACCTCTACGGCACGGCGTGTTAATTTGTTTCCATGCTGATCCTCGTATACCCAGAAACTTCCGAGCGTATGCGGAAAATAGATGTCTGTCCGCTCCTTCCCTACCAGCGTTGCACTGAAACTAAAAATGAGCAACAGACTCAAAACGACACTAAGCTTTTTCAACATGATAGGTTCCTCCAATTTTTTATTCCAAATAAATAAGAGGCATACAGTATCTGTGGATGCTCCCGGTTTTCGCCCCCATAAAAAATCACTGACCATCGCCTAAAATACCAGTCAAAATTGCGCGCTGTGAGTCCGTGCTGTCTGCCCTTTCCGTGACGGTAACATCAACAACACCCGCCTCCAATGGCGGTTTTTCAGATGTCCCACCTAATATAACCGGTAGGATAATTTCTTCGCCATTTCGCTCAAGGGTTAACTCCACCACATCACCAGATTTCCAATTTTTGGCAAGTTTTGCTACATCGTTAAATGCATTCACCGGTGTGCCATTGATAGCAACCAGAATATCCCCATCTTGATACATAGGAGATTTATCGATAATTAAATCTCTCGCTGGGGTTTGGGTCAGGGATTGAACACCGAGCATCTTTCTGCGGACATAATCGAGATCCGGGAGTTCCTCATCCACCACTACATGCAAACCTGCGTCTCCAAAATATTCGGTGAGCGGCAATCTTGCTGTTCCCAAAACATACTTGCGGAAGAAGGGTTCAAAATCTTTATCCGCAACATTAGTGACAATACGGATGACATCATCTATCGTATACTTTTCCTCGGTCGTCCCAAACTCCTTATACATCTGCTTCATCACGTTGTCCAGACTCTTCTGACCTTGCGTGAGTTTGCAGATTTGAACATCTAATACAGCGGCAACCAGCCCTCCACCGTAATAGACTAAACCCGAGTTTGCCATTTTGTCTTCCCCCGCCTCACGCATGGAGAGGGTACCCGCTTGACGCAGATACGATTCACAAGCGCGTCCAAGGTTTTTGAGAAAATCGCTTTCAGAAAGGAGCCCGAGACGAACAGAGACAATTTCAGAATAATACTCGGTGAACCCTTCCATAAACCAGTATTCCTGCTCATTAAAGAACTCAATCGTTGTTCCAAGCCAGATATGGCAAAGTTCGTGTGCTACCAGCGGCACCCAAAGATTTCTGTTGGCTTCATTTAAGGGACCACCCATTAGAGTGCTGATGCTATTCCCAGAAACGCCGCCGCGCCTTTCACCCTTTCCGCCATAAGGATTCGCGACAAATAGCATCTTACTTTTCGGAGTACCACCGAACACGCCTGAATATGCCTGTAAAAGTGCTTCAACTGTGCTTTGTATTTCAGCAGCCGCGGCTTTAAAACTACCACCGATTGCCAACACCATCTCCGCCTCGTTAGACTTCGCCACCTTCTCAGAATGCGTGCCAAGCACCATATACACATACATCAAATCGTCTTGATCCTTAACAGCGAAACGATGTCCTTTATCTCCGATGCGGTACCAAGGCGTTGAGACGTGCCAATTCTCGGGTACATCAACATGCAGTTGGATATCGTTCACCTCGCCAACAACGAACAAGGCATATCCCGGACAGAAAATGCAGTCTTCTTGGACATACGGTGCTTCATCTCGACCGGGGGGCCACTCCCGCTCATCATGGTTTAGGAGCACCTTGTAACTTAGTGTTACAGGCGAGTTATCCCATGCTTTAACCGCCCAACGCGTTTTACCGAGCATCGCAATCGGTAATGTTTCTCCGCCAGCATCGGTGACAGTCAGATCTCGGAGGTACCTGCCATATCCATCGTGTACCCCTTCCGTGCCAAACTCACTCATAGACAACGAGAGCGCCTCGCCGCTGTTCTGTTTCGGGGTTAAGACGCACCTGACATGCGCCACTCGCCGTTCATCGGCATCTATTTTGACTTCATACTTTGCCGACGCAAGTTCCATCAGATTATCAAGACTCTCGGGCTTACTATAGTTCCTGACAACGTGACATGTTTCAATAGCCGCTTCGTCGCGATAATCGTTCTGCCACTTGTAGGTCCATATATTGCCAACTTGCAAGGGAAGGTATTCCTGTTCTTCAACAGGGAGTTCGTACTTAAGCAACTCGGCTTCCGTAATGACACCGTTGGAATGCTCATAGCGCATTTTCACGAGTCCGACACCCTTGGCGAACCATAAATAGCGCGTGCCGTTCACAAGCGAATTCCTCTGTTCAGAACCCGCTTCCGCGTCTGTAAAAACAGTCTTATGCTTCAGGCATGCAGGGAAAATGCCTGAGGAAACTTCTACCGCTTCGTAACCTTCCAAGCTTGTCTTTGTCCGTGTGTTCCAGTGCCCTTCCTCCATCCAGATATCCTCCACCTTTAGGGGAAATCTAAAGAGATCGGTTGCATGGTGGCTCATATAATATAGCAACATATACCTCGGCGATGGATCGCTTCCACCGGTCCCACTAGAGCCAAAATCGGTAGAGGTCAAAGCTGCATCGGTTCTTTTGAGACCGAGAACCCCTTCTGCCAAATGTACTCCACTTTCTGTAGTGGTACTGGCACTTAGGACAATGTTGCGTTCGGATTTAATTGTTTCTTTCATCAGTCACCTCTTGAGAAGGATTCGCATTCCCTAATATTCCTGACCAGATGGCGCGTTGCAAATCACTCCTTTCGGTCCCCTTCGCGATAGTAACATCAATAGTGTCCGCTTCCAACGGCGGCTTCTTAGTCGCGTCTCCTCTTAATGTGACGGGTAGGATAATCTCTTCATCCTCTCTTTCAAGAGTCAACTCCACTACGTCACCGGATTTCCAATCTTTGGCAACCCTTCTGATGTCGTCAAACGATTTCACCGGTGTGCCGTTGATGCCTATCAACTGGTCGTTATCTTGATACTGAGGCGAACTGTCGATGAACATGCCTCCACCTGGGGGTCCCCCGATTCCACCAATACCGAGCATTTCATGCACGATATAACCAATACGAGGCAGTCTTTCGCCAAATTCTATCTCAACATCCACACCTGCATCCTTAAGGTATTCCTCTAAGGGCAATTGTTCCGTCCCTGTCACATATTTGCGGAAGAACGGTTTAAAATCCTCACCCGTCATTCGACTCACAATTCTGATGACATCGTTCATTGTATAAGGGACACCGGTGAGACCAAATTTCCGATACATCTGTTCCATCACATCGTCTAAACTGCTTCGGTTCTCCGTCCGTGAGCGAATCTGCAAGTCCAAAGCCGCAGCAATAAGACTCCCACCGTCATAGACGAGTTCGCGGTTGGCGGATTTGTCTTCCCCTGCTTCATGGATAGAAAACTCACCCTGCCGAGATAGATACGCCTCCCACGTCCGTTCAAGATTTCTGAGAAAATCGGTCTCAGAAGCAAGACCAAGGCGGACAGAGACAACCTCTGAATAGTATTGGGTAAAACCAGCACAAAACCAGTATTCTTGTTCCTTAAAACTGATGGCACCTGTTCCATCCCGGATATCAATATAACTTCCATTCCAGAGATAGCAAACCAAGCGTGCTACCGGCGGTAACCAAAAACCTCTGTTGGCTTCGTCTAAGGTCTCACCTATCAGAATACTCATGCTACGTCGGGAGACACCACCGCTCCTATATCCTTTTTCGCCATAAGGGTTTGCGACAAATAGCAGTTGATCTTTCGGAGTGCCACCGAAAATCCCTGAATACACGTGGAGAAGTGCCGCAACAGCTTGCTCTATTTCATCCGTAGCTCCTTTAAGGCGTCCACCGAGAGCAAGCACAATCTTGGTTTCCGCTCCGGTTCTTACCAGACGTTCAGAATGTTCGCCAAGCACAAGATACGCATACATCAGGTCTTTCTGATTTTTGCAAACAAACCGGTGTCCACTGGATTCACTCCGCTCCCAAGGTACTGAGACAGACCAATTATCAGGCACATCAACACACAGTTCAACATCGTCTACTTCACCGACAATAAACAGCGCATATCCGGGCCAGAAAACACAGTCATCCTGAGCATAAGGGGCTTCGTCTCTGCCCCAATGCCATTCCCGCTCATCATGATTTAGTAGGGCTTTGTAGTGCAGCGTTACAGGCGATTCATCTCGGGTTTCAACCGCCCACTGCGTTTTGTCAATCTCTTCAACGATCAGTGCCTTCCCATTCGCATCGGTAACAGTCAGGTCCTGCAGATAATGTCCATATCCATCGTCCAGCCATTCAGTTCCAAAACGGCTCATGGATAACAGCAACGGCTTCCGATCCGCTTTTGTGTCGCTGCTTGCCTTCGGCGTTAGCACACATTCGACAGTCGCCAGACGCGGATTATCAGCATCAATCTTAACCTCATACCTTGCCGATGCAAGTTCCATCGGGTTATCAAGATGCTCGGACTGACGGAAATTCCTGATGACGCGCCACTCCTCAATAACTGCTTCGTCGCGATAGGTGTTATGCCATTTGTATGTCCACTGCGTGCCTATCTGTGCGGGGAAATATTCCTCGTCCTGAAGCGGAATTTCATACTTAATCAATTCGGCTTCCGTGACAACACCATTAGCGTGCTCATAGCGCATCTTCACGAGCCCAACACCCTTCGCGAACCACAGATAACGCGTGCCGTTTACAAGCGCGTTTCGCAATTCAGCATCGGCATCTTCAACGTCAGCATTTGTGAAAATAGTTTTATGCTTCAGGCACGTCGAGAAAGTGCCTGCGGATACACTTACCGTTTCATAATCCTCCAAAGTTGCCGTCGCATGTGATTTCCAAGCACCTTCCTGCTCCCAAGAACTGCCGACAACCACAGGAAACCTAAACATGTCAATCCCACCGTGGTTAAGATAGTGCAGCAACATGTACATAGGCGATGGATCCCCATCACCACGTCCTCTTGTGTGAAAGCCAGAAGATGTGAAAACCTTATCGGTTTGGATGAAGTCGAAACCGCCTTCTGCTAAATGTTTTCCGGTTTCTGTTGCTGCAGTCGCTTGAAAGTCAACGCGGCGTGGTTCGCTTTTTAATATATTTGTGCCTAAGGTTTCGCGAAGCATCGATTCCTCCGTCTCTAATCGTTTTCGAGCGCGGTACAGCCGACTCTTTACCGTGTTCAGCGATACGTCCAAAAACGCGCTCACCTCTTCACACGTTAAACCTTTGTAATAGTGCAATACCATCACAGAACGTTCATTGACTGGCAACATTTGGAGGAGACGTTCCACAACTTCACGCAGTCCATCTGTTGACGCTTGCGCCTGCTCTTCCTCAAGATATCGCGCGTAGGACAACCTCTCTAATTCGGCTTTCGGCATCGCATCCAGTGACTGCATCGCAATCGGCTTCCGCCGCAGCCATTCAATGCACTGACGCTTCGCTATTACATGTAACCACCCTGAAAAACGATTCGGGTCTCTCAAACTTGGAAGCGACTTAAAAGCCTGGATGAAGGTATCCTGCGTAATCTCTTGTGCGGCGTGGAAATCACCGATCTCACGCCACACGAGCGAATGAATCCATTTCCGGTGCTTTTCGACCAACGTCGTGAACGCACTTTCATCACCTGACAAGATGCGTTGAATCAGATCGACATCTTCGTTTTTCACGATTACCCTCCAAAATCATCTGATAGCAAATTTCGGAGACCTACAAGCTTCGCCGAAATGCCTTGTGACGCTATGTCGTATTTTAACAGGGGAAAGGTTGCATAAAATGCATTTTAGGCAAATTTTTTTTGTGGAAGGAACGGAAGGATACACTTACATGAAGATAAAAAATAGAGTAAAACCTACAATTATGTGAGTTCGACTCAAGGATTTAGAGGACCCCGACACGATATATCATGTCTATCACAGATTTGCTGACGGATGTGGTACGTACTCCAGCGGAGTGCTATTGCTTCGCAGTGAGAATAGAAAACAGGATGTCCAAATTCTCGCACTTTCTTCGGCTTGCTATGTGTGGTGAAAGAATATACCGCTCCTCATGAAGTTTAAGTATTTAATCAGCTGCTATAGACATATTGCTCCTCTGGAGCAAGGTATGGATTTTGGATATGTGTTGGGTTGACACGCGCTCAGCCTAGGAACCCCATAGCGGTTGGCGTATAGAGTCTACATCTACCTGGATTTTTATCACCGAACTCACGTTACAATTAACAATATACCGCGAGCTGGCGAGGTTGGGAAACCCCGCCAGCGAAACTGGAATGCTTATGCTTCTAATAATCAGCGATGGAGCCATCCGCTAATCTACTATCGGGCCAGGTGAAACGCCTTCCTGCTTCCTGCCCGACTTCAATAACCTTTGCTTCATCAACGGTAACGCCTAAGCCAGGTCCTTCTGGAAGTGAAACGTAACCTTCTTCGTCCATCTCCCACGTCTTGTGGGCAACACCGTCTGGAAGGACGTTCTCATAGCCCTCGTGGATGAGGAAAAACGGCACGGCAGCGGATAAGTGAAAACTCGCGGTGAGACCGAGGTAAGACATCGTGCAATGCGGCGCAATCGGGACGTGATGCGCTTCAGCGAGTGCTGCGACCTTTTTGACCTGCGTGATACCGCCGCCGTGTCCACAATCGGGTTGAAGGATGTCAATCACTTGCGCTTCGAGGATTTCGCGAACCTCCCATATTGTGCGGTCGCGCTCTCCGGTAGCGAGCGGTACAGGGACGGATTCCCGGATTTTGCGCATCACTTCAATATTGCCCGGAACCCATGCCTCTTCTAAAAAGAGGAGATCGTCTGGCTGCAGGTAACTCGCGAATTGTTTGACAATAGGCGGCGGTAGGCAACTATGCGCATCGAACATCACAGCACCATCGGAACCGACCTTCTCCCGAGCATCCCGCACGCGCTGAACGAGATCCGCAATTTCATCGGGGGTGCCAGCAAACGGCTGAGAGCCTCCAGGTCCCGTCTTAATCGCTTTCGGACTCGGATACTTCCAAATCTTATCGCGGCAGGGACCACCGAGTAAGCGATAGACGGGTACGCCCCAGAGTTTCCCCGCTATATCCCACAACGCCATATCAATCGCAGAGATGGTATGTACCATCAACCCGCCGCCCCGGATGTTGCGGTGTGCCCGAAACAACCGTTGCCAGTGATGCTCAATGCGTGTTGGATTTTCCCCGATAATCAGTTCCGACAAGGAGCGCGCCAACGCACAGGTGACGGTCGTCTCCATATTGTTAATCTCGCCCCACCCCGTAACACCCATGTTCGTCTCAATCTTGACGTAGGCTTTCACGCCCATCGGAAAAGCCTCAAGGTTTGTTATCCGTATTTGAGACCCTTTATCTTCATAGTCTGCCATACAAGAACTCCCTTTCGTTTTTCCACAGTTTTTCACACTTTCGGAAGTTTGTCAAGATCCAAGTTTTTTAGCTATCAAGTTGCTGGACACCGTTCCCCTGTAATCGGGGTTAAAAATCCCTCCGACAGTGGTTTTCGGTTAAGCCCAAACGCTTCTCTTAAAATTGACCAGAGGACTTAGCCTGAAACGAAGTGGAAGGGTTTTTGCTTGGGTGTTTCTTCAGATATACGGAAAGGAACGTCAAAGCCCAAACCCATGTGCCTTAACCGCAAGGAAAATTAGAAAATTGTTGACTGAAAGCACAAAAATTGATAGAATCGTTGCCAATATAGAAGGAGGCTAAAAAGATGGCGAATCAAACATATCGAATTGGAATCATTGGCTGCGGCGGAATGGGTAGGTCCCATTCCAGAGCATGGACCGCATATCCGAGGGCAGAAGTCGTAGCCGCGATGGACATCCACGAAGAGGCAGCAAAACGCGTCTCGGACGAATACGATGTCCCTGCTATCTATACCGACGTTGATGAAATGTTGGCAAAAGAGGATTTAGACATCGTCAGTATCACGACATGGCAGGGACCGCGGGGAGAAGCGACCGTTGCCGCGGCGAAAGCAGGCGTGAAAGGCATTTTCGGCGAGAAACCGATGGCGGCTTCACTTGGACAAGCCGACGCTATGATCGCTGCCTGTGAAGAGAACGATGTCAAACTTATCATCGGACACCAAGGTAGATACGCGCCGGCAAACATAGAGACCCGCAGGCTTGTCGCTGCAGGAGCGATTGGTGAACCCACAACTGTCCACCACAGCGCGAAAAAGCACGCGGGACTGCTGAACACAGGGACGCACGCAATTGATGGTTGGCGCTTCATGCTGTCCGACCCTGAAACACTCTGGGTGATGGGACAGACCGCTCGCACGACCGATCGGTGGGAACGCCGCACAATTTGTGAGGACCTCTGTATGGGCTTAGTCTGCTTTGAAGGCGGCGCACGCGGTATTTACGAAGGCGATCTACCGGAACCGTCAGTTTCAATGCCCAACATCGCCGGAACAGAGGGACAAATTCGTAACGGACCTGACGGCACACTTCTGCTCCAAAACGGGGACGCGAAGGGATGGCAAACCATTACGCCACCCCCACAAACCAAAAATCAGTACGATGAATTCATCGAGTGGATCGAGGGTGACATTCCTGACCATCGCGGCAGTGGCGTCCAAGCACGCTATACACTTGAAATCATGATGGCTATTTATGAGTCTTTGCGCATCAAGAATATCGTCCACATGCCGATGGAAACCAAAGAATTGCCTCTTGAACTCATGGTTAACGATGGTACACTACCGGTCTTAGAAGAGGGACGTTATGACCTGCGTGCACCGTTTGAAGGGCAAACTCGGAAAAGCTAACCCGGGACTTTGTAGCGAAATTTTCTGCCACAGATCCGGGAAAAGTTTCTGGCAACGGAAGGAAAAAGGATGGAGAAAAAGGGAAGACGCTCATTTTTAGTCTTTTCTATAAATTGGGCAACAGCATTCATCGGTGGGATACTGAGCCTCGCAACGGGCATTCCACTCATCGGCTTTGCTATCTCACCCGCCTTTAAAAAGGTGGAATCGAAATGGGTTGATTTGGGCCTCGCCGACCGGCTCAAAAACAGCCGCTTTAAAAAGGTAGACTATACCTTCACAGCGAAGGACGGTTGGGTAAAAGCGACGAAAAAACGTTCTGTCTATATAACCGATGTCGGTAACGGGGAATGGACCGTCTTTTCACGAACCTGTTCACACCTCGGTTGCCTCGTCCGATGGGATGAAAAGAAGGAATCTTTCCTCTGTCCGTGTCACGGTGCGGTGTTCGACAAGAACGGAAGCGTTGTTGCCGGACCCCCGCCACGTCCGTTGCAGAAACTACAAACGAAAGTCGAAGCCGGCATTTTGTACGTAAAGGAGACGTAGGTGAGGCAATTTCTCAACGAGCGTCTCCCCTTAACGGCGTTCTCCGCGCATTTACGTAAACCTTTACCGAAACATATCAATCTGCTTTTCTCACTGGGCAGTTTGGCGATGTTTCTGCTTCTACTTCAGGCGGCTACGGGTGCATTTCTGGCGTTATACTATTCGCCTTCACCAGAGCATGCCCATAACGCCGTGACGTATATCAGCAAAGAGGTGCCGTTTGGGTCATTCGTGCGCGGTTTGCACCATTGGGGCGCGAGCGCGATGGTCATCATTGTCTTTCTGCATCTGCTCCGCGTCGTGATTTATAGTTCATACAAAGCTCCCCGTGAACTGACATGGATAGCCGGCGTTCTCCTGCTGCTGGTCGTACTCGGCTTCGGGTTCACGGGTTACCTCCTCCCGTGGGATGAAAAGGCGTATTGGGGGACGGTCGTCGGTGTCGAAATCGCCAGCACTGCTCCTGTACTCGGCGATTTTGTAGCGAAGGTCATGCGCGGTGGAACAGAGATAGGCACCGTGACACTGGTACGGTTTTATGCGCTCCACACGATCTGGTTGCCTTGGCTGGCTTTCGGTTTGGTCGGTGTGCACCTCTTCTTCGTCCGCTACTACGGTTCTTCAGGCACCCCACAGAACACCCCAGAAGAGATGCCTTCTCAGTCTGTGGAGGGGGGAAAACCGTTCTATCCGGATCAGGTATTTGAAGACGTTGTCGGTATGCTAATCCTCTTTGTAATACTGGCAGCCGTTGCGCTGTTTGTGCCCGTCCCACTCGACGATGTCGCCGATCCGACGAATGCGAGTTACGATCCGCGTCCTGAATGGTATTTCCTATTCCTGTTTCAACTGCTGAAGTACTTCCAAGGTCCCCTCGAAATCGTTGGAACGTTTGTCATTCCGACGGTTGGCATATTGCTTTTGCTCTTCCTCCCGTTCTTAGATAGAAGTGCGCGTGCTGTCCTCTGGAAACGCCCCGTTGCGTTGACGGTCACGACTGTCTGTGTTGCGGCGATTGCGGGGTTAACTTTCCTTGGCGTAAGTTCACCGAAACTCGAAACAGAGGAAACACCGCAACCGACAGAACAAACCCAAAGCACTGCCGCCTCGGATACAGAAACGGGAGAAGTCGAAGAAGGGGAGGAAGCCTTTGATTTTCAACTAACGGAAGAAGAAATTGAAGGAACAGAAGAAGGGGAAGAGGTTTTTGATTTCCAGTTAACTGAGGAAGAATTACAATAGGGTGTTTCACAGCAGGCTATGAAAACTGCAATCTGAAAACACAATTAGGGATCGGTAGTTGAATGCTATAGAGGAGCCGTATTCCTGCAGATTTTGAGGAAGGATGCTATCTATCAAGCATCTGCTGAGCGGTGCGGATCTCCTCTTCAAGATGAGGTGCCCCCTCAGCACGTTTTAAGAAAATCTCCAGATAACGACGCATCATGAGTGGATCGCCATTTTTCTGATACGCGTTTGCGAGATGATAGTAAGCTTCCGCATCGCTGTCATCAAGGGATAAGCCTTTTTCATAGAATTGAATAGCACGAAGAAATTCCCCGCTTTTCTCGTAAGCGAGACCGAGGTTAAAATAGGTATCAGCGTCACCCTCTTCTATTTCAAGGGCAGCCTCGTAATTTTGAATAGCATCCTGATACATTTCGCGGTGGAGGTAGACGTTTGCCATGTTGTAATAGGCATCGGCAAAAGTTGGCTCCGACTCAATGGCGTTCTGAAAGGCGGCAAGAGCCTCCTCAAACTGGTCTGTCATGTCGTAAGCATAGCCGAGATTGTTGTAGAAGGCAGGGTTTCCCGGTGATAACTCAAGCGCAGCGAGGAACATATCAATCGCAAGTGCGAACATACCGATATCGGTGTAAACCAAACCGAGGTTGTTATAGGCGTGATGGTGCTCGTCATCGAGTGCGATGGCGTTTTGGAAAGACTCTATCGCGTTCTCATACTCACCCAATTCACGATAGGTTTTGCCGAGTTGAATATGCCCTTCCGGATCTGTCGGATTGAGTGCCTGTCCCATTCTGAGCTGTAACACATCGCGTTGAAGCTCCCGCTTCTGTTGCTGTGTCTGATCAGCAAAATTACAACCGTTTAACAAAAGAATAGCGATGAGGAGAATATAATGATTATTGATACGCATACACATTTTTATGACCCTACACGTCCCGAAGGCGTACCGTGGCCGAATCCAGATGATGACGTGCTTTACCGAAAGGTTATGCCAGAAGACTACAAAGCACTCGCAGTCCCCGAAGGCACGACAGGCACTGTCGTCGTCGAGGCGAGCAAATGGCTTGAGGACAATCAGTGGATTCTGGACCTCGCCGCAGATGAGCCTTTCATTGTAGGGTTTGTTGGGCACTTAGAACCCGACGACGCGAACTTTGAAGGGTCTTTGGCAAGATTCTCTGCGAATCCACTCTTTCGCGGAATACGCCTCGGTGGGGGACACTTACGTGCAATCAGTGACGACACGTTCTTAGCCAATATTGAAAAGTTGGCAGCGAAAGCACTCACCTTGGATCTCCTGATTAACCCTGAAATGTTATCAACGCTGCCAACCTTGGTTGAACATACACCAGAGATGCACATCGTCATCAACCACATCGCAGGCGTGCGAATATCAGAACAGCCACCCGATCCGAGTTGGGTTTCCGCAATCCACGAAGTGGCTCGCTACCCAAACATCTATTGCAAAGTATCTGGACTCGCAGAACACACAGGACAAATCCCCGCACCGACGGATGTCGATTATTACACCCCAACGATAGATGTTTTATGGGATGCGTTTGGCGAAGATAGACTCATCTACGGGAGCAATTGGCCCGTATCTGAACGCTTCGCACCCTACAAAGTCGTGCAACAGATTGTGAACGACTACTTTAGTGCGAAAGGCGAGGCAGTCAAGGCGAAGTTCTTCTGGCAGAATGCCAAGGCAGCGTATCAGCTTAAATAGTTATCAGTTATCAGTTGTCAGTTGTCAGTAGGCACTATGGTGGTTGGGTTCTGTTCGCATGCCACATACTGCTCTTGTCTGATAACCGCTAACCGATCACTATTAAACCACGCGATTAACTGAAAACTGATAACTGAAAGTGAGGGTAGCGAACGTACTGATAACTACTAAGCTACCCAGCGGATAAACTCGCCTGCAGGCTGTCGTTTCGGTTCGCTGATGTCGGCAGGATAACCGGTGTAAAAGAAGCCGATGATGTACTCTTGTGACGCATCAATTCCGAGCAACTGATACGTCTGTTCTTCCATCGTGATTCTGCCGGTGCTCCACTGCATACCGACCCCAGTATCCCAGGCAGCGAGTTGGACGTTCTGCATAGCACAACAAGCAGCGGCGTAATCTTCCCGTCGGCGTTGCTCATCGCCGTCTTGCAAGCACGAGACCGCAATAATTGTCGGCTTGGACATAAATTTCTTGTAAGCCAGTTCACCGATTTTGGCAAGATTCTCGGCATCAACGTGGTCTGGTGTATCCTCAATCTTAATCTCGCGGTAGCGGTCTGCGAGAGTTAACTTCGTCTCCTTGCCGATGACGGTGAAACGCCACGGCTCCGTGACATGGTGATTCGGTGCCCATATCCCAAAGCTGAAAACCTGTTCAATAACATCGTTCGGCACCGGTTCCGGCTTGAACTTAAAAATGGTGCGTCGTGAAAGAATTGCGTCTTTAACATCCATTATGTCAGATCCTCCTTGTGAAAGTCAATTATACCGCATTGGCTGGTTAATTGCAAGGTGTGGTGTTTTCTGAATTTTACATTATAGTCGGAACATAGGAACAGTTTGGATCCTTATCAGGGAATTTGTGAAGAGGTACATTTATGGCTGGGTCAACATTACTGCCACGTCTTCCGGTAACTCAGCACCAATTCTCTGTTCAAAGTCTTCAACGCTTTTGTAACTGTTATGGAACACAGCGGCGATGTCCACACCTTTTTCCTTCGCAGTCGTCAGATCAGCTTTGGCTTTATCCCATTTTTTTAGATGCAACCACGTTTCACCACGAGAGTAATAAACTAAATTATCATTAGGATTCATCTTTATTGCCTTGTTCAAGTCAATGATAGCACTGTTAAAATCCTCTTTTCTAAGGTAAACAATACCTCGCCGGTGATAGGCTTCCGCATCATCAGGATTTAGGCAAATTGCCTCGCTCAAATCAGCAATAGCATTGTCAGAATTTCCTTTACGGAAATAAGCCAAACCTCGGTAGTGATAGGCTTCCGGACACCTTGGCATCAATTCTATCGCTTTGCTAAAATCCTTAATGGCATTTTCAAGTTCGCCTTCCGTGAAATAAGCACGCCCACGATTGTTATAGGCAGATGGGTAATCTGATTTGAGTTTTATTGCCTCTGTAAAATCCTCAATGGCATTCTCAATCTTGTCATTAGAATTCTCAAGTTCGCCTATAGAAAGGTAAGCACTACCGCGACCATCATACGCGACAGCAAGCCCCTCAACCAATTGAATCGCATTATCTATCGCGTTGGTAAAATGCTTAACTGCCTTTTGGTAATCCTTGAATTTTCTCTCAGGGTTCTCTGCTTCTTGTCCACTCTCCAGATGATCGTTCCCTTTACTAATATCTTCATAGATATTCCAGCGGGTGTCCTGACTACTAACAAATCCATGCAGGTCAGGATAGATAGTTTCGGCAGATATGCCGTGATGGTTTTGCAGGTGCTCTAACATCAACTGTTTGAGATTTGCCGGAATAGTGACAATATCGTCCTCGTGTGGTTCAATAAAGCCCTCGGGGGGGCTAATGAATATGCTCTTCTGGACTTTGACGCGACTTTGTGGAGATGGATCGCAAGGTTCTAGAATCCAATCCTTTATTCCTCCATTTTTATCTTGCAAGATAACCCTACCATCTTTAAAAGGGAAACTATTACAAGCAAAGAAGAGTGCAATACGGTAGTCAGTCGTAAAGTCTAACAGGTTGGTTTTGCCACTGAAGTGCTGGATTTCGGTTAGAATTTTAAATTCGTCCGTTTCTTGGGTGTACTTGTACCTTTTAGCATACTTTAATTCTTCTTTTTGAACATTCTCTACACCAATATCTAACAACCCAATCTGTTCAAATTTTCGGTAGAGACTTGAACAGACTTTTTCATGACCCTGAGATTCACCACGGAAAATGTAATCGCCATCGGCAGATATTTTCGCTATCTTGCCAATTATTTCCAAAATCTTGTTAAGTTCGGTTTGAGGATTGGATTGTTTTGGTGTGCTCATTTGATTCCTCCAAAATACAAATTGCCTTTGACGTTAATGATAACATGTCCTGCAAGAGGGTCAATCGACTTTCATATAAGTTAAGACCATTTAGTCCTCCGCAAAGAGTAATCTATCTCCGCCGGACCCACTCCCGTCAAATTGAGGTAAAGGCATAAAGACTTAAGGTTTAACAACCATCACACAACGAAAACCAAGATCATTTTCCGTGCTGGCCAGCATAAGGACATAGCGATTGGTGCACCGCACGACCGGTGCTGGGTAGTACCAGGAGCCGCCGCGCAGCGCGCGGGAATTTTCAACATTTGTGAAATCCGATATAATATTTGAGATATTACCGCCTGAAACAGGATTTTGGTGAGGAGAATGGGTATAGAAATTCTTATGATATGCATCAAGGCACCACTCCCAAACATTACCAGCCATATCGTATAAACCATAGGTATTCGGAGCATACTGCCCAACAGGTGTAGTACCGCCAATACTCCTATCATAGTTCGCTTTGCTAGAATCTATCAAATTGCCCCATGGATATTTCTGACCAATCAAGCCGCCGCGAGCAGATTTCTCCCACTCTGCTTCTGTCGGTAAACGCTTACCTGCCCACTGTGCATACGCCATAGCCGCATACCAACTCACATGAGTAACAGGGTGGTTGCCTTTGCCGATCGGATAATTGTTTCCATTCCAAGGTGTTAGGTAATCGCCATCATGGTATGCGCGTGGAATTCGGTCCTTCCGCCACTCTGGATTCGTATCAACAAATGCCTTATATTGTGCATTCGTCACCTCGTATTTATCGATATAAAAAGCATTAACATAGACAGTATGAACTGGTTTTTCATCCACATCACCATCGTTGCTACCCATCTGAAATTCGCCTGCGGGAATCAGAACCATATCGGCGTTATGGTTTCCGCCTAATTGGCTCGAAATCTTTTTGGTTCCAAGTTCTTGAAGAAACTGCTCAATCTCGCCTTTAAGATCTTGATTTCCAGTTTGCTCGGCGAGTTTCAGTGCGGTTCGGAGATCCTGTTTTCCTTCTGAGATTCTACCCAGGTTCCCTTTCGCAAGTCCTCGAGCGTGGTAGGCACCAGCAAAATCAGGTTTTAGGCGAATGGCTTCGTCATAATCGGTGATAGCGGCTGCATAATCCTTCTGCAAGTGTCTCGTACGTCCTCGCTCGTAGTAGGCAGGAAAAAAATCAGGTTTTAGACGGAGCACGACATCAAAGTCGGAAATGGCAGCCTCATACCTTCCTAGATTTAAGTTCGCAAGTCCCCGCCCACTATAGGCATCAGCAGAATCAGGTTCTAGGCGAATGGTCTCGTCATAGTCGGTGATCGCTCCCTCATACTGTCCTAAACCGGCTTTCGCAAGTCCCCGACCAGTATAAATCTCGGCAGAACCTGGCTTTAGACGAAGGGCATTATTATAGTCGGTGATCGCTCCCCCATACTGCCCTAAACCGGCTTTCGCAAGTCCCCGACCAATGTAAATCTCGGCAGAATCTGGCTTTAGACGAAGGGCATCATCAAAGTCGGAAATAGCAGATTCATATTCACCACGTGCGTATTTCACCAATCCACGAATGCGGTAGGCGTTGGCCGAATCTGGTTGCAAAAACTTCAATGCCACGGAAAATTCTCTAAATTTTGATTCCCATGCATCCCGCTTAACAGTTCCTTTTTCAACATCTAACACCAACAAACCAGCATTCTGCAGTGTGCTATTCTCACGAATTTTTTGGAGAAAGTCATCGGTTTCTAATCCGACTTCAACTGCGGCGTGTGCTGCATCAAGTGGTCCTTCAAATTGCTTAACGAGCTGCTGTATCGGTTCACTTCCACCGAAGATGCCGCCAGCATCTTCAATTGCCTGCCGATAACGCTCAATATCCTCACGGACAAGGCTATCCATCCTTGACTTTTCCGCATAGAGACGCAACGCCTGCGGTTTGTCGTAAGGTGGATTCAGATTCTGTTCAATAACGGAACGTACCTGATCTTCAAACGTCTTCATTCCCGCTGTATGGCACCCCATACATGATAATCCATTACGAACAACAGGATCTCGCGCTCCAATGTTTGACACGATGTTAATCGGTGCGGCATCAAGTTGTCCGCCGATACCAGGAATTAGTAAACTTTCCCCAACCTTCAGTTGGACTGTGGGGCGGATGTTATTAGCTTGAATAATAGATTTGAGGGGCACACCGTATTCCTTGGAAATTTCATATAAGGATTCCCCTTTCCCAACCTGATGACGGATATTAGCAGCAGACAAATAGTATCCCTGCAGTCCATTGGGAAGGTTGAAGATTATCTCACCACCATCATGGGTGAAATTGAGTGGATGCGTAAAGATGTTCTGTGTACCCACGTTTCCCGCAAAGTCATAAGATTTCCAGTACGCCCCATACCGAGACTTATGGCGTTCCACAACGCGGTTGTTAACTGACACACCAGAGTTGTTAAAACCTGCTCGCCAGACGCGAACCCCTGGCGCATTTTTTAAGTTCTCGGCGACGTTCACCTCAAGCTGCGTCTCTAATTCTCGGTCTGTCTTCGGCAGATCAAGGATCTCATGGTAGAGCGGCGGTAAGGAGGCAGTAGCGATGAACCAGTCGGCACGCACGAACGGCAATTCACAACCCGTCTCCTCACATAACGTTGTATACGTTGACGACTTCAATTGTACACCATAGGGATATGCCTGCTCGATTTTATACCATTTGTCGCTCTTGATGTCCCATTCGTAGTGCCGCAGGTCGATATAGAAGATTGTTTCTTCTCGGTCAATCGGTTTCGGTTTAATTACCTCAGATCCCCAAGAAAGGCTGTTAACCAATTTCGACAAGGCATTCCGATAGGCGCGGAGGTTGTCATCGCTTGCACCAGCGTTGTAGAGATGCGTCAGTGTAAAATAACGTGCAAAGGAACGGTCGAAAGCAGTGAGGGATGTCACGTGGGTATGGATAGTTTTCAGCATCGCTTCGGTGGTGATGAAGCGACGTTTCGGTTTGGGAATCGCCTCCCAATCTGAAGCACCTGCTTCAATCCAACGTCGAATCGCGGCGATTGCCTCAGGTTCAAGAGGCTCTTGTCCCAACGGCATTTGTGACCCGTTGTCTGTATCGCCAAGTAGGCGCAGATAGAGTTCGGAGGCATCCGATTGTCTCGGTATGACTGCGCGGCTCTCAATTAAATCTCTATGCTTAATGGTAAGCACATCGCTATACGATCCGAATTCGCCGTGGCAGTCAAGGCAGTGCTGCTCAAAGATAGCGAAGGCCTGTTGTGCTAAAGGCTGTTGCGCGTATACGATTTGACGGCTCAAGGTTAGCATCAGTAAGCAGACAGTTATGCAAAAAGTCTTCATACCCTCTCCAAAGATAACTATCCATTGTCAGTTCGACTCAAACATTTAGAGAAATCTACAGTCATTTATACCTATGTCGCCCCGCTGGGGAAACCTGATTGTTATGTTATCCGCATTTCTACACACATGCCGCCCCGCTGGGGCTGGTACTGTTCTATCCATTTTGAATTTTAGGGTAGATTCGTAGTCGTGCGATTTTGCGGCGTACTCGCCCAAATGCGACGTGCATTATCACACTGCTTCGCAGTGAGAACAGTTTAAGAACGGGCAATGAATTGCCCTACTACGAACCAAGTTTGCCCAATTTCAAGATTGATTTTTCATCCATCAATTCTGTACTAAGGTGTTACAGGCTTCACACAACGGAAACCACGAGCGTTGTTGGTGATCCGTGGCGTGAACCTCGTGCGATCAGAAACCCTCACAAACTTGGCATTACTTACCCAAGAGCCGCCGCGTAACACACGGGCACTTCTAATATTTGTGAAATTAGATAAAATATTATTTACAACTCTACCCGACAGAGGATTACGAGGCGGAGAAATAGAATAGAAATCCGAATCGTATTCATCAAGACACCATTCCCAAACATTGCCTGTCATGTCGTATAAACCGTATCCATTCATATCGTAGGTACCAACGGGGGTCGTATCACCAATTTCCTCACCGTAGTTTGCTTTACTGGGATCAAGAGAATCGCCCCACGCGTAATCCCTACCGTATCGAACTCCGCGCGCTGCCTTCTCCCATTCCGCTTCCGTCGGAAGACGTTTCCCACGCCACTCGGCGTATGCCATTGCCGCGTACCAACTCACATAAACAACCGGATGCTTCCCTTTGTCAGGTGGGTAATTGTTTCCGTTCCAATGTTTCAGATAATCTCCATCGTGATACTTTTCAGGAATACGATCTTTTTGCCACTGCGGATTCGCATCAACAAATTTCTTATATTGCGCATTTGTTACTTCATATCTATCTATACGGAACGCATCAACGTAGACGTTGCGCCTGGGCTTTTCATCGTCTTCCGCATCTTTATCGTTGCTTCCCATTCCAAATTCGCCAGCAGGAATGAACATTGTGTCAGGGTCGGACGGACTTAACGGATTTTCCACCTCTCGCAGTATGCCTTCTATCATCCTAAAGTGTTTCGTTATTGCTTTTTTCGGGTCATGTAAGGGCTCACCCTTTTTAACCTCCCGCCTAATAGAAGTGATAGTCACAGTGTCACCGTGTGCATTAGCCAAAGCGAGCTTTTCAATGCGCGCGCGATCTCCCAAGCCAACTGAGTCAACAGTTCGGAACGTTTTTTTATCTACTACATTGAGATCCAGAAAGACACCCGACCCGCCGCCCCAGTTGGCTAAAGGCACAAAAATATAGCGATTACTTTCAATTGCATATTTAGATAGGAGCGTATAGCTGCTGTACGCTACACGGTGCCCGAGGTCGTGCGACATACGAAGTCGTATGTAGTCCTTTTCCCGGGTCACGTTTTCACCTTCAAAAATCACTTCACTATTTCCATCTCCGCTTAACCACGTAACAACGAAAGTAATTTTGGTAAGTGCTTCTTCCAGAGGCATCCCCAGTTTAACGAAACCTTCGGCAGATTCTTCCGTCGGTTCTGTCGCAGACGGCTGTTGCGCGTATACAACCTGCTGGCTCAAGGCGAATATCAGTAGGCAGGTGATTATGTAAAAGGTTTTCATATTTTCTCCATAGCATTAGATGGCTACGGCACACGGCGTGTGCCTGCTACTTTTAATTCCAGCCAACGAACCGCAAGTAGGTATTCCAGAGCCTGTCTCCCCATAAAAGCACGAGCACAGCGGCACCTGCAAGGAAGGGTCCATACGGGATAGGACTCTGCCGACTTTTCCGTCCAGAGATTATCAAGGCACTCCCGACAATCGCACCACTGAGCGCAGAGAAGGCGATCACCATCACGAGTTCGGGCCACGCACCGAGGAACAATCCGTTGAGTGCCATCAGCTTGATGTCCCCACCCCCCATCGCTTTTTTGCGTAAGATCGCGCTCCCAATTACGGCAATTAACCATAACACCATCCATCCAGCAACGGCACCGATGAGGCGTGTGAGCAGATACCAAACATCGGCACGTTGATACGCGATCGCGCTGACGCTAACGAAACCGAGAATCAATCCCGTCACGATGAGGACATTTGGAATAATATAGTGCCTCACATCAATTACAGAGATCGGCAACAACACAGCGACGAAAGCGAGTGCGAGCAAAAATTCAAGCGTTAATCCGAAGCAATAGAACATAAGCAGAAACAGCACAGCTGTTGCAAGTTCAACACACGGATACACAACAGAAATTTTTGCCTTGCAATGCCGACACTTTCCCCGCAAAAGCAGATAGCTCAAAACCGGGATATTGTCGTAAGGGTTTATAGGATTATTACATTTAGGACAAAATGAACGGCGTGGTGAATGAATCGAAACGTCTGGGAGCGGAATTCGATAGATACAGACATTGAGAAAACTACCGACTGCCAGACCAAAAAGGAAAATAAAGACCCACATATTTTTTATAGTTAAAGGATTTCGCAGAAATCCGTACCGAGAACCATTTCTCTGATAACTAACTACCACCAATACTTTTCACCGAGGCGCGCGTCCGCATGATAGACTCTGCTGATCTCCGCGACACCGCCGATTCGATATTTTTCGGGGACACGCGGGTGATTTTTTGCAATCCCTACCTTATAGGTGTCTTGATGGAGAACATAGTTCCCACCCCAAGGTGTCTTAGGAATAGATTCCAGATAGTTACCACGCCATCCGCCAACGCCAGGATCCGTCACCAAGGCATCTAAATTTGTTGGATACCCGCCGGTGTGCTTGAAGTACTTCTTGATGGCAACGGCAACGGTTTCGACATCTATATCCGCCGCGCCCGCTTTTCGATATTCCCGCCATGGTGGAAAAGAAAGTGCCACAATGATAATGGCTATAATAACAAGGACGAGCAACTGAAGTCGGGTCATCCCGCCGTTTTCGTTAAGGTTTTTCTGTAGCATTGTCAGGATAAGCACTCCATCAGTTTAACCCTCAGAACTTGGTCGAGAAATGCCATACCGGTTCATCTTCTTGTACAAGTTACTCCGCTCCACCTCTAATGCTTCCGCGGTACGTCGGATGTTCCACTTATTCTCTCCCAAAGCCGCAAGAATGCATTGCGCCTCGGCAGTATCCATCATCTTACCCAGAGCTGTTCCAGGTTTGTAGAGGGGTATCCCCAGAGGGGCCTGTAAGGCACCTTGATTCAGAGTCGCGCTTGATGTCGGATATAACGAAGTGGGTTGAGGAATCAGAGACAAAGCCTCAGCGACGTCCGGTGCCATCACAACATCTCGATTTACCATAATAAGGAGGCGTTCAACGATGTTTTTTAACTCCCGGATATTCCCTGGCCAACTGTAACTTTGAAACACCGCAGAAGCCCCTGGGTCAATGACTTTCGGCGTGGATGCAATATTGAGTTGTAACCGCTCGGCAAAGTATTTCACTAACAGCGGAATATCCTCTGTCCGCTCTCGGAGCGGTGGCACGGTAATAGGCACGACATTAAGCCGATAGAAAAGATCGCGTCGAAATCGGCCATTCTCAATCTCCTCAGGGAGGTGTTTGTTAGTCGCTGCGATAATTCGAACATCTACCGTCCGAATCTGATTTCCTCCGAGACGTTCGACTTCGCCGGTTTCAATGACGCGAAGGACCTTTGCTTGCGCCTTTAAACTCATATCGCCAATTTCATCGAGAAAGATAGTTCCACCGTGAGCGAGTTCAAAGCGTCCCTGTCTTCGTGAATCTGCGCCAGTGAACGCGCCTCGTTCATGTCCAAAAAGTTCGCTCTCAATGAGTTCATCGGGCAAAGCGGCACAGTTGAGGGGGATAAAGGTTTTCGCGGCACGCCTGCTCTGTCGATGGATCGCATTAGCAACAAGCTGTTTACCTGTGCCATTCTCGCCAGAGATTAGGACACCGAGTTTGCTTCCCGCGACCCGCTCAATCTGCAAGCGGAGATGCGAAATAACGGCACTCTCACCTACCATTTCGTCGGTGGGTGTAATTTGTGATTTCAGAATCTCATTTTCTTGCGATAAGCGCGATATATCTAAAAACGGCTGAACACTGGAGAGAATTTTATCAATACTAATCGGTTTTGTGATATATCGCTTTGCACCGAGTTCCATTGTCGTAACAGCAATTTCGATATCTTGTTGCGCAGACATCATCACCACATTTAATTTCGGATAGCGTTCACGAAGTTTTACAAGCGTCTGAACACCATCCATTCCATTTTCCATGCGGATATCCAATAGCACAAGATCCACATCGGACTTGATGCACTGTTGCAACGCTTCCTCGCCACTTGCAGCTGTAAGCGCTTGATACCCTCGCATTTTGAGCCCTTGGGACAACATCTTAAGCGTATTTTTTTCGTCGTCTACAATCAGAATGGTTTCCATCTTTCTGTCCTAATTGAGAGCGTGTTAAGAGCGGATAGGTTAGTCTTCAACGCCTATCGCCTAATCTTCGGTTTCCAGTTCAGTAACCAAACGCGTGTGTGGTATTAATCCTTCAGCCGCCGATGTAAATTCATCGGAGCGAGTTCCTTGATTGTGGGGAAAATGGATACGGACAGTTGTGCCTACGCCTTCGGTGCTTTGAAAGTCTATCTCAGCACCATGCTCTGTGACAATCCTTCTAACAATTGGCACGCCGAGCCCTCTACCATTCACCTCTGACTTTGTCGTGTAATACGGCACAAAGAGATTCGCCACAGTCTCCTGGGACATACCGTGACCCGTATCTTGAATTTCCAGTGAAACCGTGCCATGGGTGTCCATATCTTTTTGGTCTCTTTCTCCCTGTTTTTCGTCGTCGCGTGATTCCCCCGATGCCGCGTTTGTATGCGTTTGCGGTGCGTCTGGTGTGAAATAGGTTTTAACCTTAAGCAATCCGCCTTCAGGCATAGCTTCAATTGCATTTTTCAAGAGGTTACCAAGTGCTTGTGCAATATGTTCCGGATCCACTAAAAGTCGAGGAAGCGAAGCTAACTCAGTCCTAACTTTAATTTTGGAGATATTTTCAAGCCAAAACTTCTCAGTAGAATCTTGTAGGACCGAGTTTACGTGCTCTGAACTCATCGGTGCGATTTCATTTTCCTGCTCAAGGTCCGGTATGTGTCTACCGGTGTACAGTGTCAGAACAGATCTCACAATGTCATTCAACTGGTTCCATTTCCGCTGGGGCTTCGGCATTCGCGCGAATTGATGGAACTCGTCTATGAGTTTACCGATCCGATCAACCTCTTCAATGACTGTGTCCGTACATTCACTGAATATTTGCTCAAAAACTTCAGGGTTGGATTTCGCCTGCTGCAGGTTTTCAACAGAGAGTCGAATCGGAAAGAGCGGGTTTTTAACTTCATGCGCCACCTGCCGTGCGGCATCTCTCCAAGTCGCTGCACGCTCTGCTGCCATACGTTCCTCCAAGCTCTGCTTCAGGTCATGTGCCATTTGATTGAACCCCTCAGCAAGCTGCCCTACCTCATTACGCGATTGGATCTTAACGCGATGATCGAGATTACCCGCCGCGATGTGACTCACCCCCTCGCGTAGGACCGCGATAGGACGGGTAATCCGACGACTAATGATATAACTGATGAGATAAACTAACGCGAGTCCACCGATACCACTCAAAAGCAGTGTGATCGTAAGTTGCTGCTGCCATCTCATCTGACGTTCATGCGAATATGCAACGACTAAGCCCACAGCGGGGGCATCGCGCGTCGTAGCGAAGGGGGAGTTGAAAGGTGTTATCCGAAAAGCAGTAAAAGCCCGTCCACTGGTATCTTCTGTTGCCTGTAAAAAGATTTTTTGCTCTGGAAACCAACTCGGAAGTGATTTAAACCATCCTCTCCCCTGTGCTATTTGAGAGGCATAATTTAATGGAAGCCAATCCTCCGCTGGTGTCGTCTTCGATTCGGTGTCAAAGGATGCTGTGTTCGATCCATCGGACTTTCCTACAAGAAAGATCGGGTGTTCATCTGATTGAATGCTCGTTGGGGTCGTCTCCAGCCACGTCTGCAAGAGGTAGCCTCCTGTCACAAATCCCCATTCGCCTGCTTCCGTTACCTGAACCACATACTGTAACCCCAGATCACTCTGTTTCGGAATATTTCTGAGTTGTATATGTCCCTCCTCGTCGTCCAATGAATTATATATCCGCTTTCTTTTTCCTACCTTTGTGTCAGGATATAGGAGTCTTCCATCCGAAGCACCGTACTCTAAAAAATCAAACTCCAGTGCTGGTAGATAAGGGAACGATGACTCCCTTTCTATGACACGGTGCAATCTTACGTCAGTAGCTGTGGCGTGAACCTCTTTTTGAATCTTGTTGAGAAACACTTGATAATTGTTTGAAATCTGGGCTTGAATCTTCTCAACATAGTCATCAATTTCCTTTTTAAAAGCGAGCCGAATCAGGAAACTGGTACTCCCAAAGACAACACCAAACATGACAAGGAAGACCAAGCCGTAAGCAATAAATATTTTATCATGGAATCGTAAACCGGAGAGTCTATTCCTCATTTTTCACACAACTTGCGAAGCACTTTTGCTTTTAAACTTTGGAAATTTGTAGCACGAGAGGAGATTACTCTTCTATCATCTACTCGCTGTCCACACCCGGTGTCAAGGCAAAAGATCGGAAATTCCGCTTATAGCCTTCAACACCCTCTTGCAGGTATGTTAACTCACTCCCGCCATTATTGTCAAGATGTAACCCCTGGAGCCTGCCTTTCACGGCAATAGTGTCCATTAAGAGACGCATCAACTGACAAACAGACTGAATATCCCGCTTCGGGAGGGTTAGCGTTGCATTGGGGATACCCTTTTCACTAAAATCTAAAGCAGTCCCGCGATACGAAGCAGCCTGCATGTGCGTCATGGATAAACCTTCAAACTCGGTTAATTTGCCGTCCATTCCAGTCTCTTTCGGCAGTACTAAATCGGAACCAAGTTCCTCCCAATGAATAAATAAAACGGCTTTATCTCTGGGACCGGCGATAATACCGTTGAGAATTGAGTGATTGCTCGTGGGTCCCTTCGCATTTATGACATTAGCACCGCCGCCCCGCTCCTGAATAGATTCTGTATAAAGTTGAACGAACCATTCACCGAGACAACTCCCGTCAGCGTAGTTGTAAAAAACAATATTTAAACTATGGTCCTCTGGGCATCGCTCCCCTATAAACATGCCACCCCTACGGGGTTCTGTTGACCGCTGACCGCTGACCGCTTCTTCACTGACTGCTGACTGCTGACCGCTGACGACTTCTTCAGAGAGATGAATCCATCGCGCCAATTGATAGGCAATGTTATCCCGATGATTATAAGCGAGATTAAAGCCTTCGTGAGCCTGATTCACACCTTCGACCGCGGCACGAATTCGGGTATCGGGAGTTTCGTTCTTTCCTGCTGTCATAGCGAGAAAGAACAATCCGACTGGAGAGAAAGCTGAAAACCGCCCGCCAACCCCATCAGGAACAGGAAGCAGGGTGTCGCCGTAGAAAGGTGATTGCTCATGCATTCGGAAGAGCACACTGTCGGCGGTTAATCCGGTAGTGGCAAGGACTTGTTGCTGCCAGTTTACATCATCAAGCGCATCACGGATAACCATCAACGTCGCCATAGTTTCGGTGGTTGTTCCGGATTTGCTAATGACATTGAAGAGCGTCTTATCAAGAAGGTTCCTCGCTTTGAGCATTTCAAGTAAGCCGGCAAGCTTGCGTGGATCGAAGGTATCGCCTGTGAAATAGACTTCGGGGGCACCACCGCGTTCTTCAACCGACAGCAAGTTATAATACGGATGGTTGAAGGAATCGTGGAAGACGCGGGCACTCAGATCGGAACCACCCACACCAATGATGACTAACACCGAGAACGCCTCACGTGCGCGTGTGGCTAACGCCGCGACTTGGGCAATATCCTCGGTCTGGAGATGACTCCGGGTCCACGCACGAAGCCCACGCTCCAACTCGGCAAGCGGTGCTTCCGTTTCATCCTGAAATAGAAGGTGAATCCTTTGCAAAGTGGTATCAACCTTCTGTTGCGCCGCCTGCGGGAACGAACCAACTGCCCCATCGTCAACTAAAAAATGTAGCTTACTGTCCAACGACATCCCCTCTTTACTCAATTCTTCCATACTTGTCTGAAAGACGAACGATATCTTCTTCGTCAAAGTGTCCAAACGCAATTTCAAGTATTCGATAGTCTTTAGATTCCCCGATGAGTTGATGTTTAGCACCTTGTGGAATAAACACGGGTTCCATAGGTGCGGGACGTTGAAGCGTGCCATCAAGGTTTACACAGGCACCCTCATCAAGCGGAATCCACAACTCACTTCGGTGGTGGTGATATTGATAACTTACCTGCTCGCCTGCCCGAATCTCTAAAATTTTGACGGTAACAGGTTGATTGAGGACATATTGTATGAAACGACCCCAAGGTTTCTCAATTGTCACGATTTCCTGAAGTTCTTTCGGGCATAAAGGCATGATTAACTCTCCGAAGTGCGGGACAGATCCATCGAATAATGATTTTTAAATGATCGGATAAGAAAGTGTTCTAAAGTCCGTGAAGTCACTGTAACTTTCTAACTTTCGTTCACTTTAGCACACTTGCAAACTTTCTGCTCCGTTTCAGTTGGAACAGATCGAGAACCTGTCAGGAGACAAAAAGTGCTTACAAAAACACAATAGATAGTGTATCATATCAGTAGCCTGTAGTCAACCCAAAAGATGGCTTTCAGCAATCGTCAGTCAGCAGAATAGCAATCAGCAAAGAGGTTTCTTGCTGATGGAAACTGAAAGCCGACGGTTTCCGATAGCCATTCCCGTTAGGAAACCTAATTGTTAAAAAATACAATTTCAACCCTTATTGAGAATAGCATCTCCGAAAAGGTGTTTCCCGGTGCCGTCGCCTGTATCCTTACAGATAAAAAGGTGCTTTATCACGAAGCATTTGGGTATCGATGTGTGAAACCGAAAAAGCTACCGATGCTTCGCACGACGCTATTCGATTTAGCATCGCTGACGAAACCGATTGTCGTCGGAACGCTCTACATGCAACACGTTGAGAGAGGCACACTCTCTTTGGATACACCCACAGAGAAATACCTACCGGAGTTTAGACAGACAGGGGTGACGCTTAAACATCTGCTGACACATACCTCAGGACTTCCTGCATGGTTACCTGTCTATCTGCGCGCACCATCACGTGAGGATGTGATCTCCTATCTCGGAGGCATCCCACTGGAATCTCAACAGGGGAAGAAAGCAGTGTATAGTTGCTTGGGGTATATCGTGTTAGGGGCGCTGCTCGAAAAAGTAGCGGGACAATCGCTGGACAAATTGGCACAAGATCGGATTTTCGCGCCGCTCGGTATGGAATGGACGCGGTTCAACCCGCCACAAGCATGGCGTGAGCACTGTGCAGCCACCGAGGATTCCAACAGTTTTGAACGCCGGATGGTGAACTACGAACGCTACGATTGGCGAGAAGGTGTAATCATCGGGCAGGTCCACGACGAGAACGCTCATTTCCTCGGCGGCGTTTCCGGCAATGCAGGACTTTTCTCTACATCAACGGATCTCGGTAAGTTCTGTAGAACGCTCATGAACAATGGTGGGGAACTTTTACGTCCGGAGAGCCTCTGTACGATGCAACAAGTCGCTTCAGCGGAAGGAGAACGTCGGTGCATCGGTTGGGCTGTGACAGACGACGGGTGTCTCTACCACACAGGGTTCACCGGCACTTCAATCCGAATCTGTTTGAAAAGAAAACTTGCCGCGATTCTGTTGACAAATCGGGTGCATCCCGATGCTGATCGGCGCGGCATTATCGAATTCCGAAAAATCTTCCACAATACTTTGTTCTCTACAGAGATTGCTTCGTAGTGAGAATTAAAAAATGTTTTCCACAGCACAACAGCAAAAAATTGAATTAGGGCTGAATGTTCTGCTCACAGAGAAAAGCGACTGGATTCGAGGGAAATCAATTGGCCTGATTACAAACCACACTGGGGTTGATGCTACCTTACGAAGCAATTATCGACTTTTCTCGGAGGTGCCGGCGTGTCGGCTTTCTGCGATCTTTTCCCCAGAGCATGGTTTCTGGGGTGCGGTCCAGGATGGTATCGCTGTCAACAGTCTCGATGTCTCGGATGAAAACCTATCGCAGCCGCACCTCGCAAGCGTTCCCGTCTATAGTCTATATGGACAATCAATCCGTCCAACAGTGAGCCAACTTGAAGGCATTGATTTGCTCGTCTACGATATGCAGGATATCGGTGCGCGTTACTATACCTATATTTCGACGCTGCTACATGCAATGGAAGCAGCCAGCGACCATGGCATCGAGTTCGTCGTCGCAGACCGTCCGAATCCGATTACGTGCAATGCCGTGGAGGGACCGATATTAGCGCGTGGGTGTGAGTCGTTTGTCGGTATACATACGGTGCCCATCCGTTACGGATTGACAATCGGTGAATTGGCAACACTCTTGAAGGCAGAACGTGTACCAGCGTGCCGTCTAAAGGTTGCATGGATGCACGGATACGAACGCCGAATGTGGTACGATGACACCGGCTTGCAGTGGGTGCCACCATCGCCCAATATGCCGACACTCACGACGGCAATCCTCTATCCCGGTTTGTGCTTGTTTGAAGGAACAAATATGAGTGAGGGTAGAGGAACGACAAAGCCCTTTGAATACATCGGCGCACCGTGGTGCAACGGCGAAAAGTGGGCTGAGGTACTAAATGCCTTGTGTCTACCCGGTGTTCTGTTCCGTCCCGTTGTTTTTACACCTGCCCCAGCCGCCGAAAACACAAAGCACGCGAAACAGACATGCGGTGGCGTTGCAATTCACATTACCGATAGAGAACGCTTCCTTCCAGTAGAAACGGTTATCCACATGTTATCCACTTTAACCATCGAATACAGGGACGATTTCGCGTTTTTACCCACACACTTCAATAGGTTAGCAGGAAACAACTGGCTCCGAGACGCGCTACTAAAAGGAAAATCAATGGATACAATCCAAGCACAGTGGACTGAAGAACTTCAGATATGGTGTGAAAATACAGCACAGTATCACACCTACCATTAGAAAAACGGAATTCGGTAGTCCGTAATGAAATGGAGGACGGATTTAAGAAAGGTGCCGTATCGTTCCAACTCACTTTATTTCTCCGCAAGGAAAATTAGAAAAATGGAATTTTATGAACTCCTGAAAAAAAAGAAAAAATATGTTATCGGCTTGATGTCTGGCACCTCAGTAGATGGTATCGATGCAGCCGTTGTTGAAATTACGGGGCACGGTCTGGAAACGACAGTGAACTTGATCGCTTTTGAGACTTTTCCCTTTCCACCGGATGTGCCACAACGCATCCTCGCTCTCTGCCATCCGGATACGAGCCGCGTTGACGAGATTTGTGAGATGAATTTTTACATCGGATACCTCTTTGCGGAGGCTGTCAAACATATCCTACAAAAAAACGGAATTCCTACCAGCGACATTGACCTCATCGGCTCACACGGTCAGACGATTCACCACTTACCCATTTTTAATTATTCCTTGCGGAGAAACGACTGGCGTTTGGACTTTGACGTGCGTTGCTCAAATCCGTCTGCGCCGATGTTGCAGGCTGCTGTCTTGGGTAAACCAAAACCCATAGCCCGTAATGTAATGGAGGGCGGATATACGGAAGAAACCGTGAAATCCCAAAGCCGTCTCAACGAACCGCAAGGTAAAATTAAAATTCCATCGACACTGCAGATCGGTGAACCTGCGGTCATCGCACACGAAACCGGTATTCCCACTATCGCTGACTTTCGGGTAGCAGATATGGCAGCCGGGGGGCAAGGGGCACCGTTAGTAGCGTATCCAGACTATCTGCTGTTCCATGACAGTGTTAAAACAGTGGGACTTCTGAACATCGGAGGGATCGCGAACATTACAGTGCTTCCCGCAAACGGATCGTTCGATTCGGTTTCCGCGGCAGACACAGGACCGGGAAATATGTGTATTGATGCAGTCGTGAGCGAGATAACCGATGGAAGAGAGCGGTATGACAAAGCAGGGCAGCGTGCCGCGCAGGGTACGCCTTACCAACCTCTCATTGACGAATGGTTAAATCACCCTTTTTTTCAACTGACACCACCGAAGACGACTGGACGCGAGATGTTCGGACACACCTTTGCAATGGAATGTCTGGCAGCATGCCGTAAACACAGTCTCGCGGATAACGACTCTATTGCAACGTTGACCGAATTGACAGTCCAGACGATTGCCCTTTACATCTCACAGTTTGTGCCTGAGAAGAACCCAATAGACACACTCTATGTGAGCGGCGGCGGAGTACACAATCAAACAATAATGCAACGGCTCAAGGAAGCATTAGTAGGTACAGCAGTTGAACCTGTGGACAACTCAGGTATCTCGGCGGATGCAAAAGAGGCGATCGCATTCGCAATCCTTGCAAATGAATCACTTCACGGACAGGGTGGGAATCTGCCTTCCGCCACAGGTGCGTCTATGCGAAAAATTTTGGGCAAGTTCGTGTGTCCATGATTCCTTTATAGAATTGCGCAATCGTTTTATCCTTAAGTAGCATCAGTATAGGTCAATCGGAGAAGTCTACTGTGAAAACAACTCCCGCTCAAGATTTGTCTCACATTACCATTGAAGTCGCTAATAGAAGAGGAGTCTACAGTGTCGCTTTCAGTCCAGACGGTTCAACGCTCGCGAGCGACAGGGACAATACCATCCAACTCTGGGATGCTGCCACCGGACACCAAATAAAAATTGAGAAATCGTTCTGGGTAGATATTGAGGGAATTTCACAGCGGATATCAATAGCATCACTTTCAGTCCCGATGGACAGATGATTGCAGGTGGAATTGACGAGCGTGAAACTATCTGCATCTGGGATGCCGCAACCGGCAAACAACTCCGAGCAATAAGGGAAGATGCAGCTAATGCTTTGCACTGGGTCAATACGGTAGCATTCAGTGTTGATGGCAAAATACTCGCAAGTGGAAGTGAGGATGGCAATCTCTACCTGCGGGACGTAGAAAAGTTTAGGAAAATAAGGACACTCACAGCAGATACCGAGAATATCTTTAGCGTCACTTTCAGTAGCGACAGAAAAACGTTAGCGAGTGGGAATAGCGGGAACACCATCCGCTTATGGGATATTAACACCGGTGAGAAACTGAAGACTCTCAGAGGGCATACGAATTGGGTCTTCAGCGTCGCGTTCAGCCCCAATGGCCAGACACTCGCGAGCGGAAGTCGGGACAAAACTGTTCGCTTATGGGATATGACGACAAGACAACAATTGAGAACACTCGCTGGACATACGTCTGTGGTTTGGAGTGTTGCCTTCAGTCCGGATGGACGAACACTCGTAAGTGGAAGCGCGGAAAAGACAATCCGTCTCTGGAATGCTGCAACAGGTGAACAACGTGCGATCCTGACGGGGCACACAGCACCTGTCAAGAGCGTTGCCTTCAGTCCAGACGGTGTAACGCTCGCAAGTGGCAGTGAAGATAGCACAGTCCGCCTATGGGACCTCACGTCTCCAGTGCTTCTGCGAAAAGACCAAGAGAAATAGAAAGCTCTTTATCCAAACATACCCTTATTTTCTTCGCGGAATTATGCACCCATTTCACCTCTAAGTAGCGTCACCAGATATAAACCATCTCTTTTTGGAGACGATGATGAAAAACGACGATACTAAACTCATCCAGCGCGTCCTTGCAGGCGACGATAACGCCTTCTCCATGCTCGTAGGAAAATACCAAAAGCAGGTTCACGCACTCGCGTGGCGGAAAATCGGGGACTTCCATATCGCAGAGGAAATTACACAGGATACTTTCCTGAAAGCATACAAGAGACTCGCAACACTGAAGAAACCTCAGCGTTTTGCGAGTTGGCTTTATGTCATTGCCGCAAACCGATGCAGTTCGTGGCTCCGTAAAAAACGTTTGTTGACACAGCCACTGGAGCAGTTAGAGGAGACAGACAACGAACTGTTACAAAAAGCGACGTATTCTGGGTATGTCATTGAGGAAAACGAGCGTACAGCCGTAGCTGCACAACGCGATGTCGTCAAAAAATTGCTTGCGAAACTCCAAGAAAGTGAACGCACGGTTATAACTCTCCACTATTTCGGTGAGATGTCGTGTACAGAGATCGGCGAGTTTTTAGGTGTATCAGCAAATACGATTAAGAGCAGGCTTCGCCGCGCACAGCAGCGTTTGAAGAAGGAGGAACCGATGATAAGAGAGGCTTTAGACAACTTCCAAATCACGCCGAATTTCACGGAGAACGTCATGCGAGAAATCGCACGTATCAAACCTATTACATCTTCCAATGGCAAGCCAATCATGCCATGGGCAATTGCTGCTTCCACAGTTGCAGTAGCCTTGCTAATGTTAGGCATCGGAAACCATCAATACTTAGGACGTTTCCAAAAGCCATACAGTTTCGATGCGACTTCAGAGATGACGATTGAACTCATTGAGGCACCGCTTGTGCTGAACCTTGTCTCCAAACCGGATGCGAGAACGCAACTTGGAAATACCAACGCGCCGAGCAAGAGCAATATACCTAAACAACAACCTAATGATGTCCCAGCACTATATGCAGAAGCACAAACGGACGAAGCCGTCGAAAACTACGCAAAATGGGAACTACCCAAAGAGGCGAAAGCGCGTCTGGGAAAGGGTGGAATCAATGTGCTGCAATTCTCACCGGATGGCGCGCAACTCGCAGTGGGCAGTAATATCGGTGTGTGGCTCTACGATGTAGAAACAGGCAAAGAACTATCGTTGTTCGCAGGCATGTGTCAATCCCTCGCATTTTCACCTGATGGACGTTATCTTGTCAACGGCGGTGGTCTGTATAGAACAACCGAAATCCAAGTGTGGGACACAACCACCGGTCACAAAGTGGCACTCGTTGACGCTCCAGCTTCTGCCTCAGCGTTGCGATTTTCCGCAGACGGTAAAAGGCTTATCAGCTTGAGCAGTTGGGGAGACACAATCAGTCGGTTGGACATTGAGACTGAACAAGGAATTATAGAAAATCTCGAAGAACGACAATTTACTTCAGGGGCACGGTACGCTGAAGCTCACGCGCTCACGTATGACAAAATTGCGATTGGGAGTACAGAAGGGAAAATTCAGTTGTGGAACACAATAACTGGTGAAAAGTTATCGTCCCTCAAAGGGCATGCAGATTTACCCGATCAACCGTTAGGCGCGCCTTCACGCCTACCTCCACTGAATCGAAAACAAGTCTTGGCGTTGGCATTTTCACCCGATGGCACGCGGCTCGCCAGCGGAAGTAAGGATACAACTGTCCGATTATGGGGGACTACCAGCGATAATGAACCGACTGTGCTTCAAAAGCATACGGGTTGGCCAAACGTGTTAGCATTCTCTCCTGACGGAAAGATGCTTGCCAGCGGGAGTACCGATAAGACGGTGCAGTTGTGGAATACCGACACGGGTGAACCGCTTGTGACACTCACTGGACATCTCAACGGTATTAATGCGTTAGCGTTTTCACCCGATGGCATTACGCTTGCAAGTGGAAGTACGGATGGCACAGTCCAACTTTGGAATACCAAAACTGGGGAGCCACTGACGACTCGCATCACCGGACACACGGAGTGGGTAAAAGCAGTGGCTTTCTCTAAAGATAGTTCCACACTTGCCGGTGTGGCGTTTAACGGGGCAATTACCTTTTGGGATGTGAAAACATCACAAAAAACCACTCGCCAAATTACGGGACATCGCGATTGGTTAGCAACCTTAGCGTTTTCGCCTGATGGCACGCGGCTTGCCACCATCGGTGCGGAAAGCACCATGGTCATAGGTTTTGGTCGTGTGACATACCCTGATTCTCTAATTCGTTTGACTGACGTAAGCACAGGGCACGAGGTCGCAACCCTGAAGGATAAGAAAGGTGCCTCAAATCTGGCGTTTTCGCCTGATGGAAAAACGGTAGCCTTCGGCAATCACGATGAAATTCGTTTGTGGAATACGAAGACAGGGTCTGTTCTGGATATTCCGCTCCCGGATCTGAAAAACAATGCGCCTGACGGATTGCCGCCTTCAATCAGTGTCTTAATGTTCTCACCTGATGGGAAAAAATTGGTCAGTGGGACTATGGAAGGAAATATCCAGATGTGGGATACAGAGACTGGGATTGGTTTAATTTCCCTTGCAGAGCAGGATCCAGACAATGTAAAGTATGGCGTGAAAGCGGCGGCAGAGGCAGGTCCTGACGCAACTGGAACGACAACCGTGTTTCCTGACGCAACCGTCACATATCAAGCTCCCATATCAGTGTTGGCATTCTCTCCAAATGGTAAGTTGTTTGCCGCGGGCAGTCATAGGCAGATTCGCTTGTGGAACATGGGAACTGGGAATTGGGGAAAAGGCATCACCTCAATTAACAATCGTAAAGACGACAGGGAAATTTTTCACGGTGCTAAAGCGTTGGTGTTTTCACCAGATAATACGACGCTTATTACTGGCGACGGAAATGGCAGACTCCAGCTGTGGGACATAACAACAGGAGACGAACTCATCACTCTCAATGGACATATGGAAGGTGTGGAGACGTTGCATTTTTCACCCGACGGCAATACACTCGTCAGCGCAGCACAGGACGGCACTATTCTCTTGTGGGATTGGGATGAAATTATCAAAGGTTTGCCTGTAAAGGATAAATAGTGCTACAATAGTCATCAGTCATCAAAAGAAAAGGATTTCACTGAAACGATACCGCTTCCTGACTGCTGATAACTGACTTCCACCTAAAACCTAATTTGAGAGATATTCAATGGCGGCTGCCTTCGGATCCGCTCAATAGCGTATAGCAGCGTTTAAAGATGGAGGAACCGATGATGAGAGAGGCTTTAGAGAACTTCCAAACCACACCGAATCTCACGGAGAATATCATGCGTAAGATTTCCCATATCAAACCTGCCGCACTGTCGAATGGTAAACCGTTCGCGCTATGGGCAATTACAACTTCCATAATAGCAGTGGTCTTGCTAATGCTAAGTATTGGAAATCATTCTGTAGAGGCGCAGACAGATGCAACCGTCAAAGATTACGCAAAATGGGAACTGCCCAAAGAGGCGAAAGCACGTCTGGGAAAGGGCGGAATCAGTGCAATTCAATTCTCGCCGGATGGTGCGAAACTCGCAATAGGTAGTAATATTGGTGTATGGCTCTATAATGTGGAGACAGGCAAAGAGATTTCTTTGTTCCGTGGTATGTGCCAAGCCATTGCTTTTTCGCCGGATGGACGATTCCTTGCCAGTGGCGGCGGAAAGTTACGCGGACAGGAACTTCAGTTATGGGAGATCGCTACCAGACGTAAAGTCCCAATCATTGGTGGACCTTTTGTTGGATCAGTATTGCGGTTCTCTGAAGATGGGAAAACACTTGTTAGTTTGAATAATTGGGGAGACACAATTAGCCAGTTGGACATTGAGACTGGACAAGGAAATATAAAACATCTCGAAGAACGACAATTTACTGGGAGCCGCGGTCCTGAAGTCTACGCGCTCACGCATGACAAATTCGCGGTCGGAAATAGAGATGGGAAGATTCAATTGTATGACCCATCAACAGGCAAAATGTTATTGACGCTCAGAGGACACGCGAATTTGTCCCTTCAGCCGTTAGATGCCGCCCCGAATAGACCTGCATTTCCCCCACCACATAGGAGTGAAAATCGAGTCTTAGCGTTGGCATTTTCGCCTAATGGCACACATCTTGCCAGCGGAAGTACCGACAAAACGGTTCGACTCTGGGATACCACGAACCAAGACGAATGGACGACACTCCAAAAACATACAGGTTGGACAAGCGTGTTGGCATTCTCGCCTGATGGAAAATTGCTTGCCAGCGGAAGTACCGACACAACAGTGCAGTTATGGAACATCGCGACGGGTGAACCGCTTGTGACACTTACTGGGCATCTCAACAGTATTACTGCTTTGGCGTTTTCACCGGATGGTGACACGCTCGCAAGTGGGAGCACAGATGGCACGGTCCGATTTTGGAACACAGAAAATGGAGATCTGCTATCTACTCCTATCACTGGACACACTGAGTGGGTGAAAGCAGTCGCTTTCTCTAACGATGGCTCTACACTTGCCAGCGTAGCGTTTAACGGCATAATTACATTCTGGGATCTGAAGACATCAAAAAAATCCAATAGTCAGGTTGCAGGACATCGAGATTGGTTCATAACTTTAGCCTTTTCTCCTGATGGCACGAAACTTGCCAGCGTTGGCGCAGACGGGAACCTAATTTTTGGGGTATTTTCTTCTTGGCGCGCGGAGCCACTAATTCGTTTGACAGAAGTGAGCACAGGAGACGAAGTGGCGACGCTTACGGATCGCATGAATCCTTCAAATCTGACGTTTTCACCCGATGGAAAAACGGTAGCTTTTAGCACTCACGATAAAATTCGTTTATGGGATATAGAAACAGATAGTCATCTTGATATCCAACGCTTACATCCGAATGATGCTCACAAGCAACCTCCCGATCCACGTGGAAACGATGATTTGGTGATACCACCCGGTAGGAGGTTCCGCCCGATGCCAAAGATTAGTGCTTTGACGTTCTCGCCTGATGGAACAAGACTTGTTAGCGCAACTATGGATGGACAGATTCAGATGTGGGATGCGGAGATGGGGATCGAACTCACTTCCCTCGTAGAGCAGGAGCCGGACGGTGCAAAACATGAGGTGAAAGACGGAGGTATGACGGTGACAGTCTCATATAAAGATCCCATCTTCGCGTTGGCATTCTCTCCAAATGGCAAACGACTTGCCGCGGGAAGTCAGAAGCAGATTCGTTTGTGGAACATGGGAACTGGCAATTGGGGAAAGGGCATCACTTCGATTGACAGTTATAAAGACGGCAGGCAAGTCTTTCAGGGTTCTAAAGCGTTGGTGTTTTCGCCAGATAGCACCGTGCTTGTTAACGGGAATAGAATAGGCAAAATCCAGTTATGGGACATAACAACAGGAGATGAACTCATCACTCTCAATGGACATATGGAAGGTGTGGAGACGTTGCAGTTTTCACCCGACGGCAATACACTCGTCAGCGCAGCACAGGACGGCACTATTCTCTTGTGGGATTGGAATGAAATCATCACTGGATTGTCTGTAAAAGATAAATAGGCAAGGAAATAATCGTCAGTTATCAGCGTGAGAGGAAAGGATTTCGGTGAAACAAAACTGATGGCTGACCGCTGACCACTGATGGTTGCAAGCCATCTAAAACCTAATCCTGAGGGATATGCGATGGCTGCCGCCTAACGCCGGGTGGTTCGCAAAAGCATAGTCTAACCCTGCACCCGCCCCTGTGACGAATCGGAGGTTCAATCCAACCCCCGCTGTTAAGTGGCGCACACTTTCAAGACTTCCACTACGCTCCGCCATTCCAACCCGTAAGGCAAGCAGGTCGAAGAGCGTCCATTCGGCACCGGCATGCAACTCAACTGGACTTCCCTGCGGTGCTTCTACATCAGATTCAGCCCGTGAGTGCCCCCGATTTTGGATGTAGGTATCCAGTGCGAGAATAAGTGTGCTTCGGAAGATAGGAAGCGCATGTATCGTGGCGATACCAATTTTCAGCTGTGGCAGTATCGTTTCGGTGTGCGATGTAAGATCCGCCGATGGTGGCGGTGTGTTCCAATAGAGTTTCGTCGTAAAGACATCGCTCGCCTGCAATCCGAGCATGAGTTGGTGAGATTTTTCTGGGTTTGTCATTGCCACAAGACCGATGTCTGCTCCACCGCCGATGGCATTTGTGCTCCGATACCCGCTCATGTAGAGAAGCTTGAGGGTCCCACCAAGCCGTAAATTGATACCATAAAGCGTTGGAAGCCGCCAACCCTGAGCGAAGAGAAAGGCGTTATCGGTATTGTTAAAAGACCCAACTACCTCTGGACGGTTTGTAGGTCCGACAGGACGGCTGACTACGGGTAGACTGGTAATAGGAATATCGTCAACACCGACGCGGAGCCAACTGACACCGATGGCACCTCGATTTTTCAGCGGATGTCTTTTGTCTTGCGAGTCGTGGTTTGCAAGCGGCACCACAAAACTGACAAAATCGTAAGCATCCCCTCCATTGAGCGTGGAGTGCATGAAACTCACTTCATATCGAGTGAGTTGTCCCAATCCAGCAGGATTCCAATACGGCGCGTAAGCATTGTCACTCAGAGCAGTCCCTGCACCACCCATAGCAAGTGCGCGGGCACCAACCCCAAGTGTTAGGAAATCGGCAGTGTATCTTGCATCAACGGATTGAATGGTCACCGTACAGAACGCAATCACAGTTACAATGAAGCAGAACGTATTTTTTTTATGATGTTTCATATTTTTTGTAGCCGTCGGAAACCATCGGAAACCTTCAGTTTCCATCAACAAGAAAACCTCTTTGCTGACCGCTATACCCTTGACAGCTATTAACGCAGTTTCATCATTTTGAGTATTTCGGTTATATCTTTTTCACCCTCGCGTTGGACTCGGAGTTTGGCATAGTAAACGCCATTTGCAACCTCAATTCCATCGGCATCCCTGCCATCCCATTCCATCATAAGAAATCCAGGAGTTGCTGGAATGGAGAGTTCCCGGATGAGCCGTCCGCTCAGCGTATAGATTTTCACAACGAGTGAATCAGCAGGCGCAGTTAATTCGCAGGTGAGCGTTGTTTTACGCGGAAAAGGATTCGGATAGTTGAGAAACGATAGCAGTTGCAAGGTGTCATGGACTCGAAATGTGATGTCTTTTGTATCAGTATTTCCATGGACATCGCTCACAGTTAGGCGAACCTCATATTCTCGCGGTTCAAGCTCTGGAGACGGATAGGTCAACACGAGTTGATTTGAGCCGGGATGATGTGTCACCTGATACGCCTCTGGATCAATGCTTTCATATTCGCCGAACGCATCCCCAATTTCCAACAACAGCGGTCGGGTGAGGTAATCAAGCCCACTTGGATCAGTTAATGTTGCCCCGATGAGGGGTTCCGCATCTGTTGGATCTCCCGGAACAAAGTGCTGTTGATTGCCAATGGTGAGTTGTATATCAGGTGGCACAGTATCGTCAGTATACAACAGTGTAATCGGTCCGAGTCGATCCGTTGTAGCCCGAATGGTGCCGACGGGTCGGGTTTGAAACCGGAACCTATCTCCAGGAGCAAACGAACGTTCGCCTTGTGTGAGTTGAAAACGCAAGCCGTAGGGCTTATATGAGAAAGGTTCTTCGACTGTTCCACGCAGTGATTGGTTTCCCGAATCCCCAACTCGTGCGTTGCTGTCTTGGATCAGAGTCGAGTTGGGGGTTCGAGTTTGAGAACGCAAGATACCGGTTCTCTCTCCTTCAACCTGAAATTCAGTGTCTGTAAGGAAGAAGATAATCCACTTATCTTCGGGCATAGCGGTGTCCGGCGGAAGTTCAACGTAACTGACGGTTCCAGTGCCTTTGTTGGTGTCCCTGAATCCAGAGGCATACCAACGCTGATCCTGTTGGGGAGTGTCGAGATCGGTTTCAACGTCCACAGGCTGTGTGAGGGAAGTTATGTTGAATGTCAATACATCTCCGAATGCCAAAGGTTTTTCAAAATCGAGTTCTACATTCATCGAGAATCCGTTCCTAAAATTCGGCAAGTCTGTACTAAAGTTCGCAAGCTGCTCCGCTGAGGCAATAACTTCCAACGGCTCAAGTGCCAGCGTATCATCTGCCGAAGGGGCAAGGAAAAGCCGATAGGTTTGAGGACCCGTAAAGAAGAGGACATATTTGCCGGTCCGCGCGCCTTCGGATTGGATACGGACATCGCGGAGTACACTTTCGCCAATGTTTTCTTCACTCACATTTGTTACATGTATGCGTTGCCGTAACACGCCCGTAGTGTCGGTGAGTTGTTGGGAAGGGAGCCTCGTCCAATTTCCGAGGGTCGAACTAAATATATAGATACCGAACTCACGTGCGCGAGATGCGACAGCAGTGTCAATTGTCGCTGAAACCGCCAATTCATTGGGTCCCTCTTCTAAAGGTGTCTCTTCGGATTCTATACCGCCCAACAATTCTCGCGTGAGTTGGGTTCTGAGCGCACCGATGTCGAAACTTAAGTCGATCGCTACCGGAGAGGTTAATTGAATGTAGTTATCAGTTCTCGGTTCTCGGTTTTCAGTTAAGAGGTTCTTGTCGCTGACATCTGATAACCGATCGCCGACAACGATTTCATAGCCGTGGGCGGAAACCCCAGGAAGCGGTACGCGCTTGGACATTCCTTTAGGCGAAGACTTCGTAGTCGTATCGGGGGAACTCGTCCCTACAGCCGCAAACATCCGTTCATCTAAGGCACGGACTGTCAGTACTGTTGCTTCTTGCTGTTTTCCAAAGGCACCAGGGGGAACAGTGATAACACAGTTCCGGTCCAAACTGGAAATCTGACTTGAAGAAACCGTTTCCGCCACCCCCATATCAACAAAGAGTCGTTGATAAGCGATATTATCTTCCTCATCATTTTCAAGAACATTACCCGGCTGATCTGCTTCAGTCTTTGTCACATCGATATAGACAAATATGTCGTGTGTGCCGAGAGGCAGTTGGCCTCCATTATATCCAGAAGGCAAATTTAAAGTAGCAGTTGCAATCGGCAGCGTATTCAGGGGATCCGGTTCATAAACATCCTTCCTTGCACCCGGGTTCGCCAACGGAGTGCGTTGTACCCAGTCGTTCGGCTGGATGCGGGTAGTCCCTATGAGATTCACATCGTCATCAACAAGCGTATCATCGTCAACATCCGGATTGCCACTGAAAAAAGCAACTTCAATGAAGGAATCGGGGTTCCAAACCCCTCCTACTTCTATCTGCACATCCGCCGAGAGGTGCCACTGATCCGTTTTGGTGTTGTAGCCGTATCCAATCTTGGCGGTTCTGTTGACCTCTACAATCGAAAGATTAGGGTATACGTACGGATAATACTGAAGCCTCCCACTCGTAACCGTATTGTTATCTGTATCCGTGACCTGAAGTTCATATCTGATAGCGGAACCGTCTGTAGGCGCGTTTAACGGCTCAGGTACCGTCCACCATCCATCTTCCGATAACGGAGGATCTGCAGGAACAAGACGCACTTTCTCCGATTCTCGACTCTCTGGGTTGCGCCAGTCTAAGAGGACAAGGAACAATTGTTCTTTTTCATCGGAAATCTGAACAGAGACACGGAACTTCCCCTCACCGACTAATTCGGGCTTAATATCAAGGATTTTAGGGATATTGACGGTAAATCCGTCGCCACCAACGGCAACAGTTGTGTTGCTTTGGGCATAGTACTCGACATGGGCATCACCACTCGCAATGTCTTTCGGGACGGAGAAAGTCACCGCTGGATAGACACCGCGGTTAACATCTACCGTTTTCGTCAGAATCACGTCTCCAGTGTAGTATTTTACTGGCCCCGCAACACCTTGAGCAGTGGCTGTTTTCCCAGGAAACAGAGCTTTGATGATGAGTGTGCCGTTAAAAGTGGAATCGGTAACAAAACGTTTTGTTCGGCTTGCTGCGTCGTAAGTAGCGGTCTGCACATGCCCCGATGCAATTCGGAGGGTGTCCCCAGGGGCAACAGTCTTTGTCTCGATAGTAGGTTGAATTTCACCATTAGCGATGGCAATTTGTAAGGCAGGATCTCCGAAAAGGGTATATTCCATCACAACATCAATCTGCCCCGTACCTTCCGTCATTAAAAGTTCAACCTTTGAATCGAAACTCAAGGGACCGAGTTGTCGGACGTTCCGTTTAAAGAGCAGGTCGAAAATGATACGGTTGAGTGCGTCGTTTCCGCTGCCATAGGTGAGGCGGGTCGCGCTCAACATGCCGATGATACCGCCTCTCTCTTTACGTAACAACTTCTCAGCTATGCTCGGTTCACCGGGCTTGTCGAAATAGCCGTTGTAACAACTCAGAACTAACATGAAAGGAATCTTTGCGGTTTCCTCAACTTGATCAACAGAGGCATTATCAAAGATTGCTTCGTGCGCCCAAACGATTCTACCCCCGTGTCCTGCATATTGTGCGAGTACAGCACCCTCTCCAAGTGCCTCAATGATTTTATCTTTTGCAACACGTTGTGGCAAGAGGCCCGGGTAATCCGCGGGATGTGCTTCTACTTGGTCGACAATATCTTCAAGGAACACCTCAACGGTTTCATAGCCAAGACGGGTGTGATCTTTCGCTATTTCATCGAGGCTTTTCTTGAAGATAAAATCTCCAGAGTTGCTAACTTCGTCGTCAGCAACAGAAATAATCCTTCTTCGCCAATCTCCGTTGGGCGGTGCCTGTTCGTAAGCGATGATCTTGTCAACAACCGCCTCAGCTTGGTTTACGGTCTCAATACTGAGCCTACCAATATAGAAATCGGTGAATTCATCGTGTCCGGAGACGGTCGCGTACCAATGATCTACCGCGGTCCGTCCGAAGGAATCGGTTCGAATATAATGGGTTGGAATGTACCCAGCCAGTTCAGGCGGTTCAGCATAAATATCTGTGTCAATGCCGCGAAAATCGAAGGTGCCATCGCCAAACAGGACGACATACGTCAGTGCCGGCGGTGTCCAAGACTGATACGCATGTGTTAGAAACGCCTTAATTGCTTTTGGACTAACACCACCATCACCAAATGTATTGTAAATATCATCAGTTGTAACAACCTTCGCGCGGTATCCTCCACCACCAGGGGTCGTGCGCCACGCCGCCAATCTTTGTGCCGAAGATAGGAAGTTAGGGGATGTCACAATTAGATAATCAGCACCGTGCACCGCAGTCGCTAAGTCTGTCGGCGCAACGACGTCAATGCGATCGGGTTGACGCAATGCCGTATTGGAAACGGCGATAAATTGTGTACTTCGAGTATCAAGCACTTGGAAAAGCGCATTATATGAATTAGAACGTGCTGCGTCTGACTCCACATTAATACCCTGCATCCGAGCGGTGAGATGCGTCCCATCCGTCTCAAAGATATGTATCCCCGGGTCACGGAACGCCTCAATTTTATACTGGAGTTTACGCCCTCCGAAAAGCCGCTCTTGTGAGGTCGGATCGGCAGTAGGCGATTTGAACCATAACTCGTCGGCAACAGCTCGGAAAAGACGCGTATACTCGACAGAAAAACGGTTGAGGTAGACGTGATATGGATATCGGGTGGTATCCTCATCAACGTTGCTGTCAACTCTGGCTAAAGACAACACGTTCTGCTCGCTTTTGACGCTGTCCTTGAGTGTATCCCAAGTGCGCAAGGTACGTCCAACAGTCAGTGTGTCTTGCTGTTCCCACTTAGCAAAGTCAATTCGGACCCCGTTAATAGCGACCAAAATCTCATGTGATACCGGTGTGCCGCCCTGCAAATCAACGGAGATACGTGGCGGATCGAAACTTTTTGCGACATCATAAAGCGGAAATTCGAGACTCATCTCGGCGGCATCGCCCCCATTTTTGATACCGTCCCAGTACCAGAAATCTAAGGCATCAAACCAACCGTGCTTGTCACCCGGCGAAACAGTCTCGGTATGAACAAATTCGAGGTTACTCGTCAGGTAATCCTCTTCAAAATTCACTTTAGAGCGGAAGGTGGGAACCTGTGTCGCTGTTTGGTCTGTGGGACTGGCGGTAATCTGCGGCACCCGAGTGGGAATGCGTCCACTGTTGTCAAGCGTGAGCCAATAGACATTCCAACGGCTATAGCGATTTTTAGGCTTATGACCAAGGAAAAAGATAGCATCGTTCGGGTCAAAACGTCCATCTGCCGCACCACTGATGTAGACAGGAATGTCTCTATTTCCGTGTGTGAGTCGAAGTCTTGCAGGATGCGTTCCAATGAGATCTACACCCCAGTCGCTCTGCAGAGATGCCGCTGTCACCGCGTAGATACCTGTCTCTTGGATAGACAACTTATAGCGTGTTCCATTACCTCCGTTGGGAATGAGCGTTGGTGCTGCAGGTACCAGTGGACGGGGCGCGCGGAAGCGAGCGGCTTGTTCAGCATTGAAGAGTTGGTGTGAAAACGCACGCTCAAAAGCTTCTGATTCCGGCACAGTTATTCCTTGATCAGGAAAAATTTGTGAGTTGCTCCCTTGCGCTGTTAGCGGTCCTCCCTGTTTTGTATAGGAGAAACGAATGTTCACTGTGAAGCGTGAATGCAAACGCAGTTGGCGAGTGTTCGGCAGATATTGCACAGGATATAGTGCCAACGCGATAACACGTTGACTACGAATATAGCCTTCACGTACGACCCGAGCAAGCGGATGTCCAGGGTATGAGCGGTTTCCGGAAACCAGTGAGCCATTTCCCTTTGACTGATATGCGCTCCCGCTTTCCGACCAGTGCTGCGAAGCCGAGTGCTGTGAATCGAGTTCTTGTATATCGAAAATGGGAACTGGAACGAGGCGTACACCGGTACGTGTTTCAGCAGGCGCAGCAGAGACATCGACTGCTTCAATTGTAGCTGCCGCGGGTATACCCAACATGAGGCGCGTGACGGGAACTCTGGGGTTTCCCGGTGCGTCGGTGAAGTGACAGTCGGCGTAATGCACCTCTTGATAGCGGATATTATCTCGGATTACCTCAGATATAGTCAGTTCCGGCAAGGTGAATTGAAGGGTGATTCCGTCTGTTGATGTAGTTTGGGTAATCTCTGCGAAGGAATCGGGGTTACAAACCCCTCCTACAAAGATGAGAACTTGGATGCCCAGTATCATACCAAACCTGAATAAAGCGTATACAGGTTTATGCTCCGCTCCTATCTGTTTTAAGAATAGCATTCAGTTTTCAGTTTTCAGTTTTCAGTTTTCAGTAGCCTTTGTAACAGTAACGGTTATTTTTTTAAACTTCACGTCCTCTTTATTGACTGCTGACCGCTAACAACTAACAACTATTCCTCCGATATCTTGAATACGAAATCTTGTGTTATAAGTGTTTTGTGAAGGGCATATCCTTCATTTTTTAAGCTATGGGCCCTCGCGCATCATTCCTCTACAGAGATTGCTTCGCAGTGAGAACCCTACGGGGTTCAAGGAGTAATCGCTTGAAATTGACCGTCAGGAGACAGAGATGTAATGGAGGGTAGCGCGAGTGCCAATCATTTAAAAAACTTTCAAAATAATTTTTCCAAAATTGCGATTCGCTTCCATATACGCATGGGCCTCTTGCACTTGTGCTAATGGGAAAACGGTGTCAATAATGGGGCGGAGCCTACCGTTCTTCAATTCGGGTAACCAACGATCCATAAAGCGTTGTGTGATAGCGATTTTTTCGTCAATGGGTCGAGTGCGCATGACTGAACCTATAAGTTGGAGCCTATTGCGCATCACTGTGTTGAGGTTAATTTCTGTGATTGTACCCCCCATTAATCCGACTTGCAACAGTCTACCCTTTGTTTTAAGTATGGAGAGGTTCCGTTCAAGGTAGGGGGCTCCAATAAAGTCCAAAACAACATCTACACCTTGTTCATCGGTCAAACGTAAAATTTCAGCAACGAAGTCGTTTTCTTTGTAGTTGATGCCCTCTACCGCACCGAGTGCCTTGCAATTTTCAATTTTCTCTGAGGTCCCTGCAGTGACAAAGACGTTAGCACCAGCATGATGCGAGATTTGGACGCCAGCACTGCCGACACCACTGCCTCCTGCATGAATCAGGATCGTCTCACCGGCTGATAATTTGCCCAAGGTGAAAATGTTCTCATTTGCGGTAAAAAATACTTCAGGAACTGCGGCGGCTTGTTCAAAAGTCCATTCGTCAGGTATCGGCATTGCCATTCGGTAATCAATGACGGCTTGCTCCGCATAACCGCCACCTCCGACGAGTCCAAAAACGCGATCCCCTTTCGCCAGTCCTTCTACAGCAGTGCCCATCGCTGAAACGGTACCAGCGATCTCTAAACCGAGGACTTCAGAGTCACCCGGTGGTGGCGGATATCCACCGCGTCGTTGAATCATATCGGCTCGATTTAAAGCAGTGGCATGGACATCCACTAAGATTTGTGTTTCTGTTGGATTCGGTGATGGGGCTTCGCCTAATTGCAGGACTTCCGGTCCGCCATCGCCAGTCCTAATAATCGCTTTCACTGTTTATACTCCATTTTCCCTGTTAATATTTCATCAAAATCTTCAGGCATCGCAGTATCCAGGAGGTGTGGGACTTGGGGAGGATCCTTCAACACACATCCATCACAGATACATGTCTTTTGACACACATTGTTCAGGCTGACACGCCTAGGCATTACGATATGTTACGGTAGTCAGTAAGTCACCCCTGCAGAACCTATAGACGTGGCTGTCGCATTCCACAAGCCTCACCCTTTAGGGTGAGGTTACTGACCTAATTTTAACACATTTAGAATTTTAACACATTTAGAAAGGTTATATCAACTTTAAAGGCAGGTTTCAAATTTCCAATTAGTCAGGGTATCGAATGCACAAAAAAATAAGAAGGTTACAACTTTTTAGGTTTGTCAGCGTCTAAAAGAATTGAACCTCTGAAAGAACAAAAAACTATATAAGAAGAGGAAGAAGAAATGGCAAAAAGAAATGTTAAAAGCCCCAAAAAAACCGAGAATCGCCGATTCAACCCGGTGAAAGCGAAGTTGGACTCCATAAACGAATGTTTTAACCAATTACGGCATGGGCTACCGGCAAAGCAAGAAGAATATGTTGCAGGGGATAGGATTACACATTCTTATGTTAAAAGCTGCTTCCTTATGATTATTCAACGTGCTGTGGACATCAATAATGTTATTATCGAATTTAGTGGACAGACACCACCACAGCAAAAGCACCACAGTTTTCGTGCCTTACATCAAAGTAGTGCTATCGATCGAGAAACCATGGATTTTTTCATGGAGGCTTTAGATTACTACGAGAAAATCGCTAATCCCTACCAAGAACTCGCGCCTTCAGAGGTGTATGATGCCTCCCTTCAGCTCTTGAAGTACGGTGAATTGTACACCCGCCAACTCGAAAATTTCTTCCTGAATCTTTCATGAACACAAAAAATAGGACTTACGCAGCTTTATTAAGCTGCGCAAGTCCTAAAAAACAGACACGGTTGTGATAGACCCCCGAATGAATTCGGGAGCTGAAAGAGAAGGCACTTGTCGAGAAAAACGCCTTAGTTAAACTCGACAACACCGCCTGTCCCTTTGAGTACAATATCCGGTTTAAGCAGAATTTGTTGTTCCGGTTCCAACTTGAACCCAGTTGGATGGAGAATATAAGCAATTCTAAGCGGGAGATATTGACCTAAATCGGCAAGCCTATCCATATCGCTTTTAAATATTTGCTGTTCGCTCTGCTGGGTCTGATAGGCGTACCAATACTTGAGATACGATCGGATACGGTTGTTGAAAATAATCTCTGAAGAGTTTGCATCAACGACTTTGACACGGATACGACCAATAGCAGTAAGGCGAGTGCGAATATAGGTGGATGTACCGGAAATTCCGCCTTGTCTGCCCTGTTTCATAAGATGTCGGTCGTAGTCCTGCGAGGTTAACTTAGGATTTTCCACCCTTCCGATGATAACCATATCAGTACCGAGTGCCTGTCCGAGTTTTGCTGCCAAAGCAGGATCTGCGTAGATTTGCTCCAGCGTTAAGCCTAATTCTGTGAGTTTATCTGCAACTGGTTTAACTTTGTTTGAGATGTCATAAACCCACTCTGCCTCTTTGAATATTATCTCCAGACGGGTTGCGAGGTTCACGCTAATTCGCCCAGCTAACTTGTTGATGTCCTCTGTCGATCCTGTTTCAGCAAAGAATGGGACAATTGTAATGTGCTTCGCATCGCTAATCGGGGGTGGGGTATCAATGTCAACTTCACCATCACCACCAAAGCAGCCCGCCATTGTAATGCAGAGAAGCGGTATGAATAGAAGTGTAAAGAAACGTATCACTGAAGTGTGCCTCCTATAATTTTGGGCGTAACTTAAAAGCCAAATTTTTGTAGACTGGGTCAGAAATTCTGTCTCTCATCCCAACCTATAATTCGCGAGACTTCTGATGTGATTGCGTCCACTTAAAAATCTCGTCGGCATATCTGATGTCTTGGGCTCAAGGGGATTTCGGTTTCCTGACGATCAGGTTTATAAACCCGCTTCACTATGGGCGCGATTCAGCGATCGCGCCCATATATTGGAAACCAAACTGTGCCATCAAGCACAATTTGTCTTTGCCCTACATTTTATAACAGCATACCATAAATTACAGAAATAGGTCAAGCATTTATCCAATAGCCAATGCTCGAACTTCTCCAAATTCGTGCGAGAGTTTGGTCCATGAGTCGCCACTATCTGTGCTGCGGTAAAGCTGACCACTTACACTGCAAGCGATAAGAAGGTCATTGAACTGCGGATTGTGGGCAAAACACCAGATTGTGCTATTTGCTGTTCTACCGATATCGGATCGGTTCCACGTCTTCCCAGCATCGCTTGTCGAGAAAATCCCGCCTTGATCGCCAGGAGGACCGTTTCCAGCACCGATAAAGACCCGACCCGCATTACCATTGAGGAAAAACGCAGCACGACAGTAGGGCCATGGATAGTGTGCCTTGACATTTAATGGCGTCCACTGTTGTCCCATATCTGTAGTTACACAAACATCGTTATTTGTCGCAGCGATGATAGTTTTGGGTGAACCAGGGACTACACAGAGCCCGTGAATATCAAGGCTACTGAGACCTTCGCTGCGCTCAACCCATGTTTCGCCGCCATCAGTACTGAGGTGCATACCATCAATCTCAATCCCAGCATAGAGCATTTGCGAATCTTCGGGATCAATCACGAAGGTTGTGACGCGTGGTATAATCGGAACCCCTTCGCATTCTTGTGCGAGGTCAGCGTTGAGTTGCTTCCAGTTATCGCCGCCATCAGTGGATTTGAAGAGCGCAGACGGACACGTACCCGCGTAGAGTGTGTTTGGTGTCCTTGAGTCAACAGCGATTGCCCAAACTTCCAACGCATCCATAGGGCTTGAGAGACGATGCCATGATTCAGCGGCATTGTCTGATCGGAAGAGACCACTTTCGGTCCCAGCATAGAGGGTGTCTGAGTTACTTGGATTAACAGCTATAGCGCGAACGTCGGCTTCTGGAAAGAGCTCATTACTCGCCCTGCGCCATGTGTCTCCGTTGTCAGTACTGCGCCAGACGCTTTGTCCAATGGTTCCGGCATAGAGTGTAGGTTGCATCTTTTGGATACCTCCATATAGCATATTAAATTTGATTTTCTAGCTATGGGACTCTGGTCACTGCTCCACTACGTTTCGCAGTGGTTTTCGGTGAATTTCAACCGGCTCCAGGTGCTCAAACGGTTCTTAAATCCACGTACAGATCCCCAAATTTCGCATGGAATCACCAGATACCTGTCAGGAGACAATAAATGAAAATGTTTACATTTTCATTTATTCTTCCTGCGTGAAATGTAATGGAACGATGCCCAGGCGGCCATAGTTTAAAAATTGGTTAAGGATCCCGTACCAACGGGTCTCGAATCAAGCGAAACTTTATATATCACAGACTTCGGTGCTATTTCCGGTTCAAGCAGGAACGAGAATCGATATAGGCGGTTATCCTGTAGATTCTGTGTTATGAGATACATCACTTGTGCTTCTCGGTAAGGCCGTTCCGTTTTGCTGTCAGAGAGCATTAGCGTTACAGTGGGCGTTAACCCGATGAGGGGTTCAGCCGATTCAGCGATGATGTCCCAGTAACGCGGATGCACCGGATTCGGAAGTGCAGCGGTGATAAAGGTGATATGTGCACCGCGAGTTGCACTATACTGGTATGCCGAGTTGTGCGCATGAACATTGATGGATTCCATTTGCAAACTGGGAACAAGAAGGACCTCTCTTGCAGTATCCGCTAATACAAGGGAGCCAGTATTACCCGCTGACAATTTTATCTCCTTGATATCGACGGTACCAGTGTTATGAAATTCAATTGCATGAACAGCACTACTCGCTGGAGAACTACTTGAGAACCCAAGTGTTAACCCCTCAGCATCTCTAAAGCCGATATACTCCGCCGAAAAATTGCTCAACTGCCCCTGCTGCGTGCCGCTTGGATAGGAGTGATGCCAGCGGCGAGGCGTGATAGAAAGCCTGACAGCACGATACTCAGATAAATAGTTAGCCAATTTCCATTCAATGAAGATGTCAGAAATTGTTTGGGTTATCCCCCGAGATGCAAGGGCATCTGAGATACCGGTGAGCGATGTGCCGCGATTTTGGACAATTTCGATAAGTGTTCCTATACCCCCGTATTGCTCGTGAAGATAGAGCATCCACAAGAAGGATGCACCGTAGTGTGGAAGCGAGTCCGCGTCTCCCTCCGACCACGTTACAAGCGAGATGGACGGCATTTTTTCAAATGCAGCTACATGTTCCTGCACAGAATAACCGCAGAGAAATGAGGCATACACTGCACATCCCTCATCAACCCAGGTTACTTCCCTTGTATCCTGATGCCAATTGAGGAGGTGTTGAAATTCATGTGCAACAACATTGTGTGCTCTTTCACTGTTCGGATTGAGAGGTTGTGTATCAATATATAGCATCTCCGCTTCGTTACTACGAATCGGAAACCCTCGGAAACCCGGATTTCGAAGTAAACCCCGATGCTGGTCCGCCGGATTGAAAAAACCTGCTGTGTAACGGTCCGCGCCGCGTGCATCTTGAATATTAAGTAGGAGTAAGATAATCCTGCCGTTTCCATCAATATCCGGTGGGGCTCCGAAGAACTTCGTCAACATCGGATAAATTCCCTGCTGTGGATTCGCTGGCGTGGTAGCGTCAAAGGCACGGATGATTGCCTGCACGGTTCCGGCGGTAACCCGTGTGTTCCACTCAGCTTCCTCAACAAAGACATAGCAGAAACTACCTACACCACGTAGGACAGCAGAGACAGCGTACTGTTGCATACTTCTAAAATCAGGGGCGAAGAAGGTTCGTTCTGTGCCAATTAGCAAAGCAGGCGCAGCCGGCAAGGCAGGAGCAGTCTGGTTTCCGGGTGGAAAAAACTGTTGTTGAGCGTTTGTAGCGTCAGCTACACGCTGTGGGTTTGACAGATGCGGTGTCCCGCAGAGATATGCTGAACTGCTGTAGGGTAATCCCAAAAGCAATAATACAAAGAGCAGATATGAATATGAGATTCTAACGAGTTTTTGTATAGTCATCAGTTATCTCAGCGGGATTTAACGGCATTAAGTCTCTGGCGCAGTTCATCGTTATTTGGTTCAAGTGTGACGGCTTGCTCTAAAGTTTGCAGTGCCTTCTGTTTCAAGCCTTTTCCGAGATAAGCATCAGCAAGATGTAAGAGAACTACAGGTGCATCAGGCAAATAGTGGAGTGCCTGCTCCAAATTTTCTATAGCGGCATCAAGTTTGCCTTGCTTAAAGTAGATGAACCCCAAACTATCAAGATATGCTCCAGATTTCGGTACGCTTTTGAGCGCACGGCGAACCAAAGCCGCGGCTTCATCTAAATTGATGCCCTGCTCTGCATAGAGATATCCTAATGCGTTATACGCATCCGGTAATTCTTCTTCATCAGATAATTCAATTGCCCTACGGAGAGAAGTTTCTGCGCGTTTTATGTCGTCTTGCATTTGATAAGCCATCCCTATACCAGAAAGTGCTGGGACATATTCATCGTCAACAGCCAGTATCTTCTCGAAAGTTTGTATGGCTTTCTGAGGCGCATTGAATTTGAGATAAATCTGTCCGAGGATGTAGCGTGTGTCTTGGATACGTTTAGCTAATTCGACGCGTTCGCTACTTCTGGTACGAAAACCAGAGCGAGTCCGTTTTGCCTGTTCCTCCAGCAAATTGATTACACGCGTGATATGGAATTCAGATCGCTCAAAATCATTTTGTGCCTGATACGCGAGGCTAATACCTTGGTGTGCTTCAATTTCAAATTCGCCGACATCACGCGTAGTGCGCTCCGTTACACTGTTCGTCTCCGATTGTCCTTCAAGCGGTGACAAAACAGAGAGAAAAGTCTTGATAGCTGCAGGATAGTCGCCGGTTTGAAGGTAAAGTTGTCCAAGGCGGTTTCGGGCACTTTTCTGTTCGGGTCGAATGGTGACGACTCTTTCATAGGACTGCAAAGCCTCATCAAGCCGATTTTGAATTTCATAGAGTTCAGCAAGTTCCCTATAATATTGGTCCTCATAAGGCATAATGCGTGTAAGTGCCTTGAAGGACGTAATTGCGAGTTCAACATCGCCGAGATCACGCGCCATGCTGCCAAGGTAGTAATGCGCTATATTGTGGTCGGCATCTAACTCAGTCACGCGTTTTAGGGCATCAAACATCTCCTTTTGTAGAACATTAGGTATTTTGCTATTTCTGTTCCGTTCCATATAATAAATGAATCGATTCGTCACTATTTGGGCAAGTACCCATGTTGCTTTTACATTTTCAGGATTAAATTTAATGGCTGTTTTTGCATCCTCTTCCGCCCCTTTGATATCCTGCAGTTTAGGAAACCGGAGTGACGCACGCTCTGCATAAATAAAGCTTATCTCGTGTGCAGATAGAAGCCCGTTTTCGAGGATCACGGTGGAGTCATCATCAATTTCCTTGATTAAGGCATCGTAAAGAGCCTTGCTTTTTGGAATGCTGCGTTCGCCTGTTCTGCAGTATACTGCCCACATTAGGTTGGTATAGAGTTCTGCCGCGCGGGTCATGTTAGCATTTAATCCCGTATCAGCATCAGGAAGTACCACCAACTCAGGGGTTTCACCTCCGGTTTGGGCTTGCGAGTTGGAACCCAGAAGAAGACATGCTGTGATTAAAGCAAGGATCAAGAGCCCTATAGACATATTGCTCCGCTGGAGCAAAGGATTTCCTTCTTTACAGGTAAAATGTTTCATTTGACAGTCCCTTGGTAAAATATTTCCCTTGTGGTTCCCCACTTTTAACCATCAACTCGTGCTTTAACATTCATAACGGAGGCGAGTTAATGGTTAAAGTCCTCACGCCAGCGGCGTGATATGTCTATAGCAGGGAGGGTGAAAGTTCGATCTTGGCTGCGTCAACAAGCTTTTCGTCTGATTGGAGTGCCATTATTCGCACGCCTTGGGTGTTACGCCCGATACGCCGAATGTCACCGACTGCCGTTCGGGTGACATATCCGTTTGAACTAATGAGAACAAGTTCATCAGTATTTGTGACGCGTTTTGCAGCGACAACTGCCCCGTTTCGGGCAGATTTCCCGATGGCGATAATACCTTTTCCACCGCGTCTCTGCAAACGATAAGCAGAGACAGCCGTCCGCTTACCGTATCCATTTTCTGTAACGATTAACAGTGTATCGTTTCCTTCTGAAGCACTTGTCTCGTCTGCTTCCGATGATTCACTGTGAACAATAACCATTTGTGCGACGAAGTCATCGTCACCGAGTTCTATTCCACGCATGCCTCGTGTGTTGCGTCCAAGAGGTCTAACATCTTTCTCACTGAAGCGTATAGCAACACCTCTGTGGGTGACAAGGATGACATCGGAATTACCGTCCGTTACTTGTGCGCCGATAAGTTTATCGCCATCATCAAGGTTAACAGCAATAATACCGCTTGATAGTGTGTTTTCAAAACGGGTGAGTCCTGTCTTTTTGACAACGCCCTGCTGGGTCGCCATGAAAACGAATTCACCCGCTGCAACCTCGCCGGCATCTGCCTCCTCAACCTCTTCAATTTCTTGGCTGACGACCTTGGGAGGAACCGTAACATAGGCTGTAATGTTTTCACCTTGTGCTAAACGAAGCAGGTTCACGACTGCGCGCCCAGCCGACTGACGACTGGCTTCAGGAATTTGATAGACCTTCAGCGTATAACATTTGCCCAAATCCGTGAAAAACAGAATGTTCTGATGGGCAGTGGCGACAAAAATGTGTTCCAGAAAATCGCCATCCTTTGCCGCAGCACCCCTGATCCCGACCCCGCCGCGGTGCTGCTTCTGATAGGTGTCCATAGGTAACCGCTTCAGGTAGCCGGCATGCGATAGCGTGACCACCATCTCCTCATCAGCAATGAGATCTTCGATTTCAAATTCTTTGACCTCACCTATAATTTCGGTGCGGCGTTCGTCACCAAATTTTTCTTTCAGGGTTTCGAGTTCCGTTCGGACAATATCCGTTATCAATGTTTCGTTGGCAAGAATTGCGCGAAATTCGGCGATGTGATCCAGGAGTTCCGTATATTCATCATGAATTCGTTGACGTTCCAGTCCTGTCAACTGCCGGAGCGTCATAGTGAGGATTTCCCTCGCCTGCTGCTCGGTGAGTTGATAAGCGTCTCGGAGCCCCTGTTCTGCCGCTTGCGGTGATTCTGCTGTTTGAACGAGTTCGATAATTGCTTCGAGGTTTTGTAGTGCTAAGAGATAGCCTTCTAAGATGTGGTTCCTGCGTTCGGCGCGTGCAAGTTCAAATTCTGTGCGCCGCCGAACCACATCCCTACGGTGTGCGAGATAGTGGCGGATGATTTCCTCAAGCGTCAGAATCTTCGGAAGCCCCTCTACAAGACAGAGAAGACTCGAACTGAAGTTCGTCTGCATCTGCGTGTGCTTATATAGTTGATTCAGGATAACCTGTGCAATTTCACCGCGTTTGAGAGGTATGACGACGCGAATCTCTTTGTCTGATTCATCTCGGATGTCGTCAATTCCAGTAATAGTTTTACTGACAACCAATTGATACATCCGCTCTAACAGATGGTTTTTCTTTACTTGATACGGAATTTCCGTTATGATGATCTGTTCTCGTTCCGACCCGCGTATGGAAACTCTTTCTATGACCGCTTTGGCTCGGACAGTGATGCTTCCTCTACCGGTGGTATACATCTGCTCTATACCACTGGTACCGACAATAATACCTGAGGTAGGGAAGTCGGGGCCAGGGATGTGTTCCATAAGAGTTTCTGAAGTGGCATCTGGATCCGTGAGTTTATGAAGTAGTGCGTCAACAACCTCAGCGAGGTTGTGCGGCGGTATGCGGGTAAGATAACCAACACCTATACCTGTTGTGCCATTGACGAGCAAATTCGGTAGTAGCCCGGGAAGGACTGTCGGCTCTTCAAGAGAATCTTTGTAATTGGGCTGGAAATCAACCACCTGCTTTTCAATGTCAGTGAGCATCTCACTGGCAATAACAGTAAGGCGGCATTCCGTATAGCGCATCGCCCCCGGTGGATCGTCATCAATACTCCCGAAGTTTCCCTGTCCGTCTACTATCGGATAGCGTATGTTAAACGGTTGTGCTAAACCAACAAGAGTACCGTAAATGGGCCCATCACCGTGTGGATGATAGTTCTTCATCACCTCCCCAACAACAGCAGCGCATTTGTCATAAGGTCGGCTTGCAGTGAGATTTATCTGTCCCATCGCGTAAATAATCCGACGGGTACTCGGTTTGAGACCATCGCGGACATCAGGTATCGCACGGTTCGTATTGACGCTCATCGCGTAAGTGAGATACGATGTCGTCAGTTCGTTTTCTATGTTGCGTTCTTGGATGTTTTCCATTCTTTTAACTTTCCTTGCGGTTCGGTGAGGTAGGTTTGGATATTGAAGTGCCTTTCCGTATATCCGCCCTCCATTACATTACGGACTACGGTTTTTGTATTATCTAGGACTTACGCAGGTTGCTCTTTTGTAGCATAACCTGTTAGGTTGTGCCACGAGAACGTCTGTGTTTTTTTAGAGTTTACCCTCTAACGGAGCGTCATATCGTCAAAATTGTGTAAGTCCTGTTATTTTTAATTTTATCACCAAACCGCGTAGCCTGCAACAACGGCGCAGGCGGATTTGAGAAACACACGCAAAAGTCCTAACGCACGCAATTTCTCCGCAAGGTATAATTAAAATATTAGGCACCGTATACATCAAGATTTACCTGAGCCCCGTAGCGCTCTATGAATTCCCGTCGAGGTTCAACGGTATCCCCCATGAGAAGTGTAAAGATGCGATCGGCTTCGACAGCGTCTTTAAGCGTCACTCTAAGCAGGATGCGTTGGTCTCGACGCATAGTGGTGTCGCGTAGCTGATCAGCGTTCATTTCAGCTAAGCCTTTGTATCGAGTAATCGCGAGACCGCGATGTTCTAACTCAAAAAGATGTTGCACGAGTGAGGAAATATTGTCTGCATGGTAGGCTTCGCCACTTTCCGGCTGAACGCTAAACAATTTTTGGATTTTTGCTGTACCTGAACCATTCTTCTCGTCTGAGGAAAGAAAGTCTGTCTCTTGAATGTCAAACACTACAAGTTTCTCGAGTTCACGCCGCAGTTCGTGGTACCAGGTCCGTGGGGTGGCATCTCCGATATTCAGCTTGCCAGTTTTTTCATCGGTTGTGCTGCGCCCGGCATCTCCGAAGAGCGTAGTTTGCATGCCGGTAGTGGAAACCGGATCCTCAGAAGTTTCCTGCGCTACGGTTAGAGGATCATTCACCTGAACAGGTGACACCTTAAGCATGGAAAGTAGTTTATCTACATTGTCGGATGTGTCCGCTGGATCTGGAGTCTCACTCCTCAAACTTGAGAGCAGTACACCGCTCTGGTTGATTTGATCAATGAGACCTTGAATCTTACGAATAGCACTGGCGATGGTCCGATACTCTGATGACGTATAAGGCGCGTCCCTCCGAGCGTTCGTTATCTGGACGGTATCAAGTGCTAAGGTGAGGAGGTAGTCTTCCATTTCCGCCTCATCTTGCAGGTACTGTGAATTTCTGCCCTTTCTAACTTGGTAAAGTGGCGGTTGGGCAATGTAGAGATGTCCACCGGCGATGAGTTCGGGCATCTGCCGGAAGAAGAAAGTTAAAAGCAACGTTCGGATGTGAGCACCATCAACATCGGCATCCGCCATAATGATAATTTTGGCGTAGCGGAGTTTTTCAAGACTGAACTCTTCAGCACCGATCCCCGTTCCCAATGCCGTGATGATGTCAATGACTTGGGCATTTTTGAGAATCTTGTCAAGCCTTGACTTGTCTACGTTGATGCCTTTACCTTTAAGAGGAAGAATAGCTTGGTTCCGCCGGTCCCTTCCCTGTTTGGCGGTACCGCCGGCGGAGTCCCCTTCAACGAGGAAGAGTTCAGTTAAGGTTGAATCCCGCTCAGAACAGTCAGCAAGTTTTCCCGGCATAGAAGCGGAGTCAAGGACACTTTTGCGGCGGATAACTTCACGTGCGCTGCGGGCGGCTTCGCGAGCTTGAGCGGCTTGGATTGCTTTTTGGATGATGCGTTTGGAAACAGCAGGATTTTCTTCCAGAAGCGTTTTGAGCCGGGGGCCAATAAAACTCTGAATGATTCCTTCAACCTCTGTATTTCCAAGTTTCGATTTTGTCTGTCCTTCGAATTGCGGATCCGGAACTTTGACGCTGATGACTGCAGTCATTCCTTCGCGGATGTCTTCGCCAGTGAGATTTATCTTGGCGTTTCGCAGAAGATCGTTGGCAGTAGCATACGTTTTGAAGACACGAGTAAGGGCACTCTTAAAGCCGCTCTCGTGAAACCCACCTTCAGCGGTACGAATGTTGTTGGCGTAGGAACTAATGTTTTCTGTGTAGGTAGTATTGAACTGAAAGGCGATCTCTACTCCGATCTCTGACTCAATACCCTCTATGTAGATGGGTTCGGAATGCAAGACTTCTTTGTTTTGGTTATGGTAGGTAACGAAAGAGGCAATTCCGCCATCGTATTGAAAAGCAATTGGTTCCGAATTTTCATCATCACGAACGTCGTGAAATTGGATCCGTACGCCTTTGTTAAGGAAGGCGAGTTCTCTAAGCCGGTCCCGAAGGATATCGTGTGAAAAGTCGAGCGTATCAAATATTTCGGAATCTGGCATGAATCTGGTATGGGTGCCTGTTTTGTTGCTCTTACCAATTTTCTCTACAGGTGTCTGTGGAATACCGCGAGCGTAGCGTTGTTCGTAAATTGTGCCGTTTTGCGTAACTTGAACGTGGAGCCATTCAGAGAGGGCATTGACGCAAGAAGCACCAACACCGTGCAAGCCACCAGCGGTTTGGTAACCGACTTGTTCTCGACCATCAAATTTACCGCCAGCGTGCAGTGTGGTCATAACTACCTCAAGGGCAGAAACTCCTGTCGAGTGAGTATCAACAGGAATGCCTCGACCGTCATCAGTGACGGTTACACTGCCATCGCTATGGAGCTTAACTTCGACGTGTGTCCCGTAACCGGCACCGATTTCGTCTATAGAGTTGTCAACCAGTTCTGTGACGAGATGGTGTAATCCAGAGGGACCGGTGCTGCCGATGTACATGCTTGGACGTTTTCTGACAGCTTCAAGTCCTTCAAGGATTTGTATATCGCTTGCTGTATATGTTCGTGCTTCTTTTGACATTTTTAATTATGGTGCCTCGCTATAAATTACCCTAACGGGAACGGTTTGCTTCGCAGTGAGAATTTTTAGTAGAGTTGGTATCCATTTGTTGGAAAATCCCTTGTGTACCTCCTTACGATCACGTTACTTAACGTAATTAATATTGTACCTTATTTTAACAATTTTGTCAAGGTTTGTCCTTGCTTTGTGCCATGAATAATTGCCACAAGGATTTTTTTAATTGCGGGTCCGACACGCTTGTGAGAGCTTGTTCAATTTTCTCTAACTGTTCAGGTGTGACTTGGTTACTGATAATAGAGTTTTCTTTTGACGTTTTTGGGCTTGAGGACCGGTTTTCTGCCTCATGAGGTTTCGTTGCACGTGCTGGGCGAATTTCTATTCGAAGGTCCGTGAGAACAGGTTGCCCTAATTTGGCGTTCAAATCGGCTATGATCTTCTGTTTGAGAAGCGACAGTTCTGTTATGTAAGCGGAGTATTCTGTATAAATCTTCAGGATACCATTCGACAATGATACGGGGACTGTTCCTGTACCAAGCGGCGTGCCAAGGTATTCCCGCCAGAGAGCGAAGACTTTTTGTTCAAGCATCTTAGGCCCAAGGTCGTGTGTTCGTATGAGTTCAGCGAGGAGATGGTGTAAGTTTTGGGTTTTGTCTTTCAATTTTTAAACTATTGACTTTTAAGCGTTGCTCTACTTCGTTCCGCAACGGTTTTCGGTGAATTCAAGTCCTGCTTTAGGTGTGGGGTGGCACTTGATTTAACCGGAAGCCACCGCGCAATGTAATGAAGCGGTGCCCCAGGGACCAATCATTTAAAATTAATTTCGGGGGTGTGGTTTATCTCGGCGTTCTCCACTGTTAGGACGTTTGGTTGATTGAGGTGGTGCACGAGGGGTTCAGCATGGGTCGCAGTAATGAAGGTTTGCGCGCTCAAATTTTGGAGGACGTTTAATAGGTACCTTGTTCGCTTGTAATCTAATTCTGAAGTGACATCGTCCAGGAGGACGATCGGATCCTGTCCCGTCACAGCTCGGATTAACTCTAACTCTGCCAGTTTAAGTGCTAACGCTATCGTCCGTTGTTGACCCTGGGACCCGTAAGTTCTCGCTTCCTCTCGGAATGTTACGATTTCGGATTTTGGAAGTGGATTTTGACTTTGGGACGCTGCGGGGTCTTTCTCCTCTTTCCCAGCGTCCGTGGCTTTCAAGCGATTTTCGCTTTCGGAATCAAGGCTGGATGTTCCAGACGCGTTCTCCAGTTCGATGAGAAAATCGTCGCGATGCGGTCCGACGAGGGTTGTGCCTCTCTGTAAATCAGCACCGCGCGATGCATTTAAAGCTACGTCGAAGTCCTTTGCTATCTCGGTTTCAGTTTTGGTCTTCAGGAACCCAATCTCTGATTCTTCTATTAGATTTTCAGTATTTTCGTCCTCTGTGTCATGTGTATTACGCATTGACGTATTGTTCCACATTAGTGAGGAACAATACGTCAATGCGAGGTTTTCTTTACCACCAGTGAGTTTTTGGTGATTTTGCATAGCGTAGGCTTTTAATTGGTGAAAAATTTCTAATCGCTTTGTGATAATTGCAGCACCATGTGCAATTAAAAGTTTGTCCCAAACATCTAACTGTACCGCATCCACGAACGTCGTACGAATTTGTTTAAGAAGTTCGTTCCGTTGCCTGAGAACCAGTCTATATTTCTGCAAATTTTTTAGGTAAGTGCTGTCGATTTGTGAAATGAGCAAGTCCAAAAACCTTCGGCGCTCTGCGGGGCCGCCCTTCACTAATACCAGTGATTCTGGTGAGAAGAGCACCGCATTAAACTGCCCAATCCATTCAGAGCGTTTCGTTTGAAGCACCCCATTCTTTTTCAGTTTAAACTGCCCACGCGTGCGCTTCATCGCCTCAAGCGACATCACATCGTTACTACTGTTTCCCAACGTTCCTCTCAGATAAAATCCTGCTTCGTTGTGCCGAATGAGTTCACCATCACGAGTTGCTCGGTGTGATTCAGCAGTACAAAGGAAATAGATTGCTTCAAGTAGACTTGTCTTTCCTTGCGCGTTCCCGCCAATAATTAGATTGACAGGCTTGGAAAAACTCACTTCGCAATCAACATAGTTACGGAAGTTGCGGAGAACAATATTATTTAGTAGCATTTGTTTTAGGTACTGAAAATTACCTTAGCTTTTGAGTGCTGTTTGATAACTTTTCTGTTTGATAACTTTTCTGTTAATAGTTTTTCTGCTTGATAACTTTTTCGAGTTATCCACAATTCCTAATATTAGTACTAATTACGATATATATATAAATAGAGTAGTAGTAGTAATAGGGGCTGTGGATAAGTGGATAACTCGTTTAAACGCTTACCATCATTGACAAGTACCCGTTGATAGATTGTTGATAACTTTTTCAGTTATCAACAGGTTATCAACAAATATGGACAATTTGTGACTTATCAACAATCTATCAACAATCTATCAACAGAGATTGACACCGTTATGCACAGGTTATCAACACCCTTAACGAACGACGTAGAACTAAAAAATGGAAACTTGGGACGACAAAACCGGCGGATTAAGTTAGCGGAATTGATCGAGTAATAGGAGAACCATTTGTCGCGCTTCGTCATCTTCCTGAATCATTTTTTCTACCTGTCTGCAGGCATGAATGACAGTTGTATGATTTTCCCTATTAAACGCCTGTGCAATATTTGAATACGACATTTGCGTCAGTTCTCTACACATGTACATAGCGATCTGACGCGGTTGCACCAATTCCTTTGTCCGTTTCTGAGATACGAGATCCTCTGTTTCGATGCCAAAGTAATCGGTGACAGTTGTTTGTATGGCTCTTGATGTAGCAGTTTTTCGATGTCGAATGGGTGAAGGGGTCCCGACATCACTCAGTACCTGCCGCGCGAAGTCCAAAGTCAAGTCTTCTTTGAGTATTGTCGCTTGAGCAATTAGCCGCACAAGAGTTCCTTCCAGTTCTCGGATGTTGGTTGTGACCACTTCAGCGACGTAACTGAGCACATCATCAGGGAGGTTATCCAACCCTTGGTCTCGGCATTTCTGCCGGAGAATAGCGATACGTATTTCGTATTGTGGCATGCTAATTTCGGCTACCATGCCTGATTGAAACCGAGATTGGAGGCGTTCTTCAAGGTTTTCGAGGTTGTCTGGTGTCCGGTCACTGCTCATGACTATCTGGTTTGAGTTCATATGAAGGGCATTAAAGGTATTAAAGAACTCCTCTTGTGTACCCTCCTTGGCTTGTAAGAACTGTATGTCATCAATCAAGAGCATATCTGCGGTTCGGTATTTTGTCCGGAATCCTTGCGCCGATCCGCGGTTGACGATGGACTCGACGTACTCGTTCATAAAGGTTTCTGATGTGACGTAGAGGACTTTACTATCTGGTTGATATGCTAAAAGTCGATTACCAATTGCATGTAGCAGATGGGTTTTTCCCAATCCGACACCGCCATAGATAAAGAGCGGGTTATAATCGCGTCCGGGGTTTTCTGAAACCGCTAAGGCTGTCGCGTGACAAATCATATTGCTGGAACCAACAATAAATCTATCGAACCGATAACTCGGATTCAATCCTGTCTCATTCTGTACCGATGGCATGGGGGCGTGAGTGTTCGATGTCCGCCTTGAATTAGGCAATTGGTTGAAATTTCCTTCGTTCTGCGTTCCCCCAAAGTCTTCACTGCCTTCGGACGTCGGTTCGTCTACGGTAAGGATAAGTGCACATTGTGCCCCGATGAGTGTTGCCAACACCCGTTGGATATCAACACGAAAACGCTCCTCAATCCTTGCTCGCGTGTACGCAGAAGGGACGGCTATATTCAACGCGTCCGTTGTAATTGAAAGCGGGACCGCTTGGTGAAGATAGACATCCTGCCGCGCTGTATCACTGAGTCTTTCTAATATTTCCAGCCAAACTTCATTTGGGGTGTGCCGCATGAGCATATTTCCTGTAAGAAACTATGATAAAATCATGATACCATTTTTATGAAAAAAATCATTTTATAAAGAATATCGTATCATTATATTGCAGAAATGTCAACATTTTTTGTAGAGAACTTGCTTTGATTTACAATTCATGTTATAACTTCTGCTGACAAAATATTCTGGACTAAAATCGAAATTTTATCAAGTTCAATTACAACCCAATGCATTTTTTTGTAACCTTTTCATCCAATTTTTACACTATTCTAACGTGAGTTCGGTAAAAAATTCCTACGGTGCATTGCAGACCTGTGATAGGATAGACATTGGAAACACCTCTTTTGTAGAATCAATTCAATCGTCTTTTCTACATTATAAAGATATTACCCCGCTTTTGGAAAATGTGACAGTCTTTCATGGTGCTATAGAAGTATTCGCGTCCCATTATAGATCGGAGGCGATTGACAAAGTTGTCGGCATTGATGCAAGGGGATTTATTCTCGATGCTGCCCTTGCATATTGGAATCATCACGAACCCGAGTGCAACGTTTACATACCCATTCAACTCAAGCTCAGATAATTGGAGAAGGTATTGAGCAATACAAGGAATTGAAAATGTCAGAAGATGCAACATCCCCTCAGATGCCGCCGGAAAAGGCGTACCGAAAATTCTTGGGTTTAGAGATTTACTTGACTCCTGTGTTCGTGATTTCCAGTATCACTATTATCACATTTGTAATTGGCACACTTGTTTTTCAGGAAAGTGCAACAAGCGTTTTCACGAATACGCGCGTGTGGCTGACGACAAACCTTGATTGGTTATTCCTCATATCAATTAATCTCGTGCTTCTGTTTTGTATATTTGTTGCATTTTCTTCTCTCGGCAAGGTGCGCTTCGGAGGGCCAGATGCGAAGCCCGAGTTTTCCTACTTGACGTGGATCGCCATGCTCTTTGCTGCAGGGGTTGATACGGGGCTACTGTTTTTTGGGGCGGCGGAACCAGTTACCTACTTTCAGAATCCGCCGCTCAACATTCCGCCTGAAACGGTGGAAGCCGCTGCCACCGGGATAGCAGCAGCAAGTTATCACTGGGGGCTGCATGCTTGGGCTACTTATTGTATTGTCGGGATCGCCGTTGGGCTCGCCGCTCACAATAGGGGACTCCCACTCACCATCCGCTCAGCGTTTTATCCGATATTCGGTAACCGGATATGGGGCTGGCCCGGACACATCATTGATACAGTTGCTATTTTCGCAGCACTTTTTGGACTCGCAACCTCGCTCGGATTGGGGGTCCAACAAATTAGTATCGGCCTCAATTATCTGTTTCATATACCCAATAACGATGTCACGCTGGTGGTGATGATCTTACTGATTACCGCGATGGCACTTATATCTGTGTTGACAGGACTTCATGGGGGTATCAAACGTCTCAGCCAATTCATCATTATTCTCGCGTTTTTGCTGGTGGGTGCTATGGTTATTCTCGGACCGACGCGCTACATTTTCCAAAGTCTGTTCGCTGGTGCGAGTCAATATGTGGTGAAGATGATCCCCCTCAGCAATTGGGCCGGACGCGAGGATACCACCTTCCTGCACGACTGGACAGTCTTCTATTGGGCGTGGTGGATTGCCTGGGCACCGTTCGTCGGCACCTTCATCGCCCGAATTTCAAAAGGACGGACAGTGCGAGAACTCGTAATTTTTGTGATTTTTTTTCCAGCGCTCCTCTGTTTCGTGTGGTTTAGTACCTTCGGCGGAACCGCACTGGGTCAGCACATCGTTGATGGATATACGGGCGTGACAGATAATGTTGCCGCTGGGAAACTCGAAATCGCACTTTTTAAGATGTTTGACGAGTTACCTATGAGGGCGCTCTTGTCCTCCGTAGCGATGGTTCTGACACTTCTCTTTTTCATTACTTCGTCAGATTCAGGTTCTCTGGTAATTGACATCATCGCAGCTGGCGGAAAGTCGGATGCTCCGTTGCCCCAACGGGTTTTCTGGTGCTTGATTGAAGGGTTCGTCGCGATAGCCCTGCTGCTTGGTGGCGGGTTAGTCTCCTTGCAAGCGGCAGTACTCGCAACCAGCGTCCCTTTTACCCTGGTGCTCCTTGGTATGTGTCTCTGCTGTGATTTCAAAAACTTGGATAGCACAATTGCAACCGCAGAGTCCCATTAAAATCGGCGGGGCAATGCGGGTAAACTATGTCTACGGTGCTTACGGTGACGGCGGACTACCACTTTTTATATTGAGACCTCTGTAAACCTACTGATGGCAGTGGCAAAAAATGGAATTTTTCATGTATCGGTAGCAGTCCATAAGTTTCGGAGGCAAGGTGAAAGCTGCCACGCAGGATCACTGCTACGGAGAGGAGGCGCACCATCACGATGATAGTGATCGGGCGCCTCCTCGAACCTTTTCATATGTGGCAGGCAGGGATAGCCGTGGGACTTGTTTAGGGGGATGGGTTGTAATTTCAACTTTATTTTTTTAGTAAAGCGATATCCCCAACAAAGGTGCGGAACTTCAACAGCGGTCCGCCTCCGTTAATAGTTCCAAGCACTCTACTTCTGGTTACATCTCCCCGGACTCTAAAATCAGTTGATAGATCCCCTATGCTGATGCGTGCATCTATCTCAACTGCAATATTGGAATTAAGTGTACCTGTTATATCGCCTATAGAGGTCCATAAACTCCATTGATGCTGGGGTTGTGTTGGCACTTCTGCCTGAATGTCTCCCACGGAAGTTTTTATGTCAACCGTCCCTTGACAATTTGCGAGTGTAATATCACCGGCGCTGGACCTACCTGAGATGGGTCCCTTGATCCCGTTAAACCGCATATCGCCTCCGCCAGTTCGCGCTTGGACTGCCCCTGTGAGACCGTCTGTGTAGATATTGATATTGCCTGATTGTGTGTTTAAGTCAACATTATATCGTTGCGGCACCGTCACCAGGAAACGAATGTCTATGTGCCACAAGTTAACTAACGGATGCCACCTCCAGTAGTTCTTCCCGCGTTGAAACTCGCCTGTAATGGAAACCTCCGAAGGGGTTGCATCAAATGTCACCTTAAAGTCAGCGAGTACTTTTTGAAGGCGTCTATTTGACGGCTTTTTCGATTTTTTGGTGATTACTATTTCAACGCTATCCTGCGTATGCGTTTGGATATCAATGCTCCCGATATCTGCATTAACTGTTAAACGCCCACCTGGATTGACATTGTAAGTTTTTTCAATAACATTGTTGACTCCGTGTGATATATCTTCTGCAGTTGCCCCGGTGAGTAGGCAAGACAAGATGATTGTGACAATTGTGATACCGAATAAAGTCTCTTTCATGGTAGTTTCCCTCCTACGTGACTGCTAAGAGCGTGCGAGTGGCATTTTTCAGTAAATAATGCCATTTCCGATTTTTCCATCTCAAGGTTGGGTTAGAAACACCTCAATCCTATCCGTATTTAATATTAAGGACACAATTTTTGCGTGGAAAGGGTGCATTCTGAAAACTTTATAAAGTTTTCCTTTTCCCTGGAGTTATCCGATATGGATAATTCGTTGGGATGCCGTTGATTTAAGTGACGCACCTTAGATGTCAAGAGGTTGCATTATTTTCAAAAAGGGTGTTGAAACCAAATGAACGCAATTTGAAAAAATGGAGAGATAGAAGATGCATTCTCCGACCCTCTCAACCTTTGCAGTTTTCCTCCTTTTGCCTATATAGAGTTCGTTCAAGTAAAAAAGACAGTAAAAAATTTGTCAGTTGTTGTTACTACAAACGAGTTCCAAAACAGTGGCATTTTTTTCTTTTGAGAACGATCGCGCCCTTTGGCATAAGTCAGGCAGATTCACAAAATACGCTTCTGGAAGATTGTATAGCGGAAATACGAAGAGATCTAAAACGCCCGGAGAAGTTTTGCGGACAATTGTCGTTTGAACACTGGCGCGTTTGGGTTGCCGAGAATGATGAAAAAATCGGTGCCAGCGTACCCAGATCGACGGAGTGTGAAATAGGTATTGGTGCCTTCGGCATGCCAAATTAAACGGCCTCCGAGACTTAAAGCGGGGCTAAAGTCATAAGCGAGGGTTAGGATTTGTTGGTAGCGTCTCTGAAAATGCCATTGGACTTGGGAGATAAGCCCTGCGGTAAATCCGTAAGCCCGCACATTGAGGTTGCCGCTCACCCGATGGAGCCGCTGACCTGCTTGTTCGCCGACCGTATAGCCGGCACCGATATTGTTAAACCGATCTGATGCACGCGCCCCGAGTCCGAAGGTGAAGAGACTATCAGTAAATTCTGCGAATTGCCCGCCTTGCCAGCCTACGACAAAGATATGGTCAGTATGTGTAAGGGTCTGTGAAATGACAGCGAGGTTGCGTCGAAAGACTTCACCTTCGTAAGTGTTAGAGCCTTCTGCCTCAATGTTAAGAAAGGTGCTGCGGATAAACCCTTCGCGCCATTCGTTTTGGGCGAGGGTTCCCAGAGTTACCCCGCGGTAGCCGGTGAATGGATGGTAGCCGAGTCTATTGACGAAATCTGGGTCCACGAAAAACGCTGAGAGATAGGGTTGAAAGAGGGTGCCGTTGTAGTTGAACTGAGCGAATCCATTCCTTCCAGCTGACGGTCCCGCCCAACTCTGTGTGAAACTCGACTTTGTTGAAAACCTGCCGTGCCGGAAATTCCCTGAAAGGTGCCCGACATTGTTCGCTTGCATATCCTTTCGGTGATGAGAGAGGAAGGCTGCGCTGAGGTTAGATGTTGCTGTGAGTGCTTGTGAAGCCCGGACGATAACGTTCTGGTTGTTTTGATGGTAGGTGCCTAAGGTGCCGACGGAGGTATTTTTCCCGATTTTCCCAAAGAGTTTGAGTCCGCCATCAACATCCATGATTCGCCGGGAGTGAAAAAAGTCTCCGAGATTATAGACGTTCCCATCTTCAGAAAAGAAGGGGCGCCGATCGGCGACGTAGCGTTCACCGTAAGAAAAATCGATGGATTCAACGGCTTGTTCAATATTGTCGAAATCGGGGTTCGCAGTGCCGATGATCCGTAGTTGTGGTGTAATCTCATAACGGAGGTCTGCGCCTGCGCGGGCAGTATACTGCCTCTGATTGATGTCTGTTTCGCTGATGCCACTAATTAGATAAGGGAGTAACTTCAGTTCTCGTTTCTGCGGTGGGGGCAGGACATTTGCCCAGTGCCCATCGTTTTCGCGAAACTCGTTGACACCTAAGTTACACCACCAGGAACGTTCGCCGGTGCGTTGCTGGAGTCTGTCAATGTTAATACCCATCTCAACGGGTTCATCGGATTCGGGGTAATCGAGCATCTGCCAGGGGATTTCCATCTCCGCAACCCAGCCGTTTTCTACAATCTGTGCGGCGGCTTTCCAGAGTCCGATCCATTCGCTTTTCTCTGCGCGTCCCGTAGCGAGACTGGCGTATTTGGTGCCAAGCGGGTTGACAATGAAAAAATTTCTATCAGAAGATTGGTGTGTATGGAATGGATCTATGCTAAACGAAACCCAGTCTTCTCCTTGAAACCGGGTCTGATCCTTGTTTTGCCGTGCCACGATTTTGTTGGGCGTATCGTCATAAAGGTGAAGCCCGACGTATATGGCTTTTGCTGTGTAAATGACATGACCGACGGATTGATTTTTTGCCGGCTTTTCGGTGCGTTCATCAATGAAGGTATTCGCTTTGGGTGCATCTTGCCAGCATGCCTCATCAAGGACCCCATCAATGGTGGGGGCCTGCTCGATTTTCTGCGCTGCAAGTTCTCTTCTGACGACCCCTACGCTCTGAGCTGCCTCGGTGTAGCACACGATGGTGAGCATAAGGATAATGGAGGTGATCACTCTATTTTTCATGGGTTCTCCTTTTAGCAAAATAGAAAGTAAAACTGAATAGACAAGTCTCAGGACTCCTCACGGAAACACCTTACCAATCAAGGCGTTTAGGGGGTGAATCCGGTTTAGGGAGCATCGGGGGATAGTAAAACATTATTGTATCTCCTTTGAAACGCCGATGACTCCTTTTTGTATGAGGCGATTCAAGAGTTCGTTGGGGAGATGCAGTCCCTGTCTCGGGACGTTCTGCCAACGATTCAACGGGTGAATGACATCTGCTTCTTCCGAAACTATTGGAATTCGGAGGGAGTAGAGCAGGTCTTCTGAAATGAAAAATTTTCCGTTCATCGGTTAGGCAAACAACCGAATGCACTCAATAATCAGATTGCCTTTCATAAGAGAAGGACACATTTTTTACCAACAGGGGTGCAAAATTGGAAAAAAAATGAAAAAAACCTGAATTTTCGTCTAAAATTTCGTAGACGCTACGGGGAAATTGTGGTTTAGAGCGATTGATTACTTACATGAGGTATGAAGCATCGACCCCCACCCACCCCGCAGGCCATCCGAATCAAGATAAGGATTTATGGTAAACCTGCGGAAATCTTATAGGTCTGGTCCCAATCGGATGCCCGACCCCTTAAAAAATTATAGGGGTGAACCTTAGGTTCACCCCTTCCATATTGTAGGTTTTAGAATTAATTAGACCCTCTAAAGAGGCGAGGTTAGAAAACTCGCCAACGGGGTAGAGGTTTTGCTCCTATGAAGATGCCTATCATTAATTCCTACCGGCTTGGCGCAGATCGGAGGCGAGTTTCTCAAGTTGAGAGGCGAGTTCTTGGAAATCAACATCTACGCCTTGGCGTACCAATTGATAACAGATATCTTCCCATTTCTGGTGCCGCGTCCACGCAATCTTACAGATTTCGATCCAAATATCAGATCCAACGGGAAGCGAAAGCGGTTGAATCTCATCAAAATGGATATCCGCCAAAATGCTGAGGGACTCTATAATTGACTTCTCCTTGTTAAGCACAAGATTAACGACCTTCCCACATTCTTTTGTTGTTAGGCACCTCGCCTCTATAATCACGATAGCCAATAACCATTGGTCCTCTTCGCGCGTCAGCCGAGCGATTTGATAGCCTTGCCCAATTCCGATATGTCCCTCATCTATTTGCCAACGAATGCCTCCAGGAAGTTGGAAGATGCGATGTCGCATAATCCAGAACTTGTCAGATTTACCCATTTCCCGTGTAATCGCTTGATAGGTTCCGAATTCCTGATATAAGACATCCACTGCCTCTGTGATTTCAGAGGATTTCCTTTGCGCCTGTTCAGCTATGATCTGTTTTGCAGTTTCTATATTCATCGGAATATCTACCATTCTGTGGTTTTATCGTTCAGCATTCGCCCTCAACTCTGCGTTTTCGAGGGACATGTTAAAGATACCTCGCTCCCTGACAGCACTATAGAGTCTACCGTTCGTAATGGCGAGGGCGTCCACGCCCTCTGGCACCTCTGCAGAGAACTGTTCCCAGTGTCCACCGGTATCTAAGCGATATACCCCTGTATCGGCGATGCCGTAAACTTCGGTGCTATCCAAAGCAAATTGGTTGATAACGACACGTGTATCTGCTCTATCGGTCATTACGCGCCAGTATTCTCCGGTTTCTGAAACCAATACGCCTTTGTCGGTCGCGACGTAAAGGGTTGAACCCGAAAAAACTATCTCTTTAAAATGATTAAAGCGCAACAGTAGGTTCGGTGTAATATCTCTCCAATTGCTACCTCCATCAAGGGAATTAAACAGCTGACCATCCCGCTTCCCGACGTAGACAGTTTTTCCTGAAACCGCTATTTTGAATCCAGCGTGGGAATCTTCATCAACCGCTTGACTGGTATCTATTAATCCGGTATTTTTCCATTCCGGATCCCCCAGTCGCCATTTGAAAAGCGTTCGTTTATATTCGGCGTAGAATACACCGCGGTTGACAGCGAGCGTCTTGTTTTTCACATATTTATCAGAAGAATCCAACATAATTTCAGAGAATCCACTGTGTTCGTTTTCTTGGCTATCTGTCGGTAATCCAACGGACAACCTTTCATCATCAAAAGTAGGGATGCCTTGCAGTGGAATTAGCAGATTGCCATCTGTAGATAAATGGAAGATTCGCAAGTCATTTTCTCTAAGCGCAACTAAATAAAGTGTGTTACCAGAGACCAGAAGCTTTGAATCAAAGGAAAGCTTGATACCAGACGACTTCTGTTCTACTGATTCCGGCGGAACTGCTTCAGCAGATACTCGAATACTTTTCCAAGACCTGCCTCCATTCATTGACTGAAAAACCTCACTAGCGGTATGCATGTATAATGTGTTGTTGAGTGAAATCAGACTGATGGTTCTTGTTCCGCTCATCCCGTCCATGAATAGATGCCACGACTCACCCCCATCGGTGGTGCGGTGAACACCGAATACACCGGCTTTGTAAAACGTCCTCTCGTCCACGGCTGCTGCCGGAAAACTATTGAGTATAGATGTATTCCCTTCAATTCCAAGCTCTGTCCAAGTTTCGCCACCATCTGTCGAACGAAATCGCGTAATACCCAATGCTAAAAGCGTTTCGCCAGCAACTAACAACTTTACACCAGATGGGTGTCTCGTCCATGGGGATGTGCTTTTCGGCGTTATTTCGGTCCAAGAGGCTCCTAAGTCCCTTGATCGGAAAATTTGAGAGGCATTCGATTCGTGATCTTCCACTTTTTGTTTTATGTCGCGTAAGGTTAATTCAAACATATCGGGACCTATTCCAACATAGAGGCTCTTTTCAGACACTGCCAAGGAGTAGACAGTATTTGACATCCCTACCGGTAGTTTCCGCCAGATATCTGAATCGAGACGGTGGAGACCACTGTTTGTGCCAGCAAACAGATTTTTTTCAAGGGCAGCAACAGCTGAAATCCTTTCACCTGTCAATCCTTGGTTAAGATGTGTCCATTGTTTGCCACTATCTGTGGATCGGAAAATGCCTTCATCCTCAAGTGCAAGATACATTGCCACATCAACGTGTGAACCGTGTGCTTGGGCTTCATCGATGACGATGAAGCCAACAGGATTCCCCTCTGGGCGAGTGCAAAAAAGGTTCCATGTCTGACCATTATCGGTTGACGCGAATATTTCATCAGCAGACACAACATAAAGAACGCCTTGATCTTCTACCATCGGCACTTCCGATTCACCTATCGGGACACTTACGTTGATGCGTGTCCATGCGGTTGCATCTGGTGCGAGCCTGTATATGCCTGTCGGTGAAACAGTAAAGACAGAACCTTCAGAGGCGGCGAAGATATCGTTGACATACCCCCCTGGCGGCGAGTTTGACTGCGTCCACTGCGCTATAGAAAACTTACGTCGATCTTCTTGTGTGTTGGATCTTAAAGTCGCCTCAGAAATCTGTGTGCCAGTACCGATGCTTTTGCCAGGAGCGGGGGATCGTCCGAACTGTTTTCGGAGTGTCGGTTTTGATAGAATATCAATGACGATGGGTGCCTCAACGATTTCAACGGTGGGTTCGGATCGCGCCTCGAAACTATAGGGTCTCTGAAAACGGGCGAGATATTGATTACCAACCCCTAACATCAACAGCACCAAGACCGCCGCGGCACCGAGAGCCATCCATGGCACCATCGGTTTTCCAGCTGGCGGCACGAGGGGGTTAATTTCGGCGACTTGGCGCATGATGCGCTCGGTGAGATCCGCTGATAATTGCACGCCGCCGAGCACTTCACGAACCAAGGATTCTGCCGCGTGTAGACGCTCACGTCCCCGGCGAAGTCGGCTCTTAATTGTGTTTACTGACACACCTAAGAAGTTCCCGATTTCCTTGGTTGTCATCTCACCGAGAAAATGCAGCGTTACGACTGTCCGTTCACTCTCTGGCAGTTCTTCGAGAAGTTTTTTGACGACCTCAGAGCGATGTTCTTCGACTTCTGTCTCACGTTGATTCATGGTATGATGTATATAATCAGATTCCTCTATTTCCACAATGGAAGTGTCCTCCAGTGATTGCATTGTGGTTTTAGGTTTGGACCTTTGAATCCAATTAATAGAGAGCCGATTCGCGATGACGTAAAGCCATCCAGCAAAAGATTTGGGATCTCTCAGTGTTCCGAGTTTCTTGTATGCCTGTAGAAAAGTGTCTTGGGTAACTTCCTCAGCATGGTGAAAATCCCCAATCTTTCGCCAGATAAGCGCGTGAACATCTTTCTGGTACTTTTCGACTAAGGCGGCGAATGCTGAATCATCGCCTAATAGAGTTTTACGAATCAATTGGACATCATCTTGGAACATCAGTGACCTCCGGGTTAAGTGATCGGATCCGCACTACATGCTTACGTTTCACATCTTGAAGCGATATATTCTGGGATCAATTTCTGGTTTTGATCATAAAGAGTATAGCAAATATGAGGACGCGCGGAAACCTAAAAAATCCAAAATACTTTCCCAGTCCTCACTTTACATAATTAATGACACAGTTTTGGTATAGAAAGGGTGCATGATATAAAAAAATAGAAAAGAATTAACTTTTTTAACGTCATTGGGCATTGGGGTTACAAACCACTTCCGCAGAAAGTAAACCCTTTTGAGGGTCGCCTTTGCTTCTGCCTCATCCTTGACGACCGCCGCGAGAACCGCCTCCGCTTCCCGGACAGTATGATCTTTCAAGATGCTCAACACAAGCCCATCCTCAACACGGAGCGGGTAGGCGGCATCTCTTATTAGACAAGGCTCATAATGCTCATTCATACCCAATACAATGGATTTATACTTCGGTTCCTGTCTACCTTGTCTCTACCTTGTCCTATGCTTCCTAAATTGTGAACTGCCTCTGGAGGTGTAGGGGCGAACACATTGAGGAGTTTATTGGGACTGACGAGTCGTCTTTTTTCTTGGAGTTCTTCAAACAACTCGACAATCCGGCGTGCTGTTTTATCCCACGTGAACGACAGGGCGCGTTCTCTGGCTTTTTGGGAAAGCGATTCTCGCATCTGATCGTCATTCAATAGCATATTAATCTTCTTGGAAAAATCCATGGGTGATGGGGAACTGACAAAGGTTGCTATATCGTGTTGAAAGTTCTCGGCATCTGCCACCAAACCTGCATCGGCGACAACCGATGGCACCCCATCAAAATTGGGGACGACAGGTGGCACCCCGCACGCCATTGCTTCAAGCACAGTCAATCCAAATGTCTCCTCCCCTGACATTGAGAGGAAGCAATACACATCGAAGGCATTATAAACCATCGGCAAGGCTTTGCGAGGGTGGAAACCGGCGTAGATGAGGTTATCGGGGAGATCCTGTGAAGCATACCTACCGAGGCTCGGTCCTGCGATCAAAAATAGGAGGTGCGGGTTCAATTCAGCGAGTTTTAAGTAGACAGACGCTCCTTTTTCAGATTCGACACGAGAGAGATATCCAACGGTTGGGGTTGTCAGAATGCGATCGTCTCCGACGTGGCGAGCGAGTTCTTGCTTTGCTTTCTCCTTGTTCATTGGACGGAACAGTGTCGAATCTACGCCGTTGGGTAGTGTATTGAAGAAACTCGCATCCCATACGTAATCTGCATAGAACTCACGGACATAATCGGATGGGACAGTAAAACCATCAAAATCTCGCATTGCGGCATAGTGCCGTAATATGGAATTGATTGCTTCACCACCATGTCCGCGTGGGGCGTGGCACTGAACAAGAATCGGTGGGAGTTGAATATGCTGATAAAGTGGAAGGAGCCACGTCTCGTGGTCTTGATGTAAGGTGAGAATGCCGAAATAGGTCTCATTGATGCTTCGACTGAGCCGCCCAAAGTCAGCCACGCTGATGTCAACTTCATACATGTTATCAGCTAATTTCCGATTTCGGTAGCCTGTGAAGTGGATATCCACGTATTTCGCGAGATGCTTGAACATATAGGAGAACGCCATATTGGTGCCGGCAGATAATGTTTCAATATCAAAAAACGAATCTGTGGCGATGCCGGGTATGGCAACAAGTAATTTCCGCCGTTCACTTGCTATCGCAGCAGCTTCCTTGAGGTTTTCACCGCGATTGAATAGCAACCCTGTCCTCTCTAATTCTGCGAATCTCTCAAACGCTTGAAAGATGTCATTTTCCACATAAGAAGTTTTCAATGCTTCGACAATTTCGCTGTTCGTGTGTGTCTCTGCGAGTTTTAAGATGTTGAACATCACAGCAGAGAGTTCAATGATGGTCGCTTTATCAAGGTCTGCGGCATAGAATGTCGCATCTTCTTCAAACAGGTAAAGCGGGTGTAAAGTTTTTGGAAAATTGAACACTGTTTACGTCTCATCTTTCTGTTGTTGACTAAACAACGCTACATAATTTACTGATTGAAAGACCTAATTCGCTTGTTGAAAAACATGATTTGCTGTGGAATCAGTGCCTAATTTCAGAAAAATATGCACCGATTCTATACACTAAAACCTCTGGAGTTATCCAGTTTTCAAAAGTAAGGACACGATTTGACTATACAAAGGGTGCATGATTTTGAAAAAACATGCAATTCTAATACGTTTTTTCCATTTCAAACCGAATGCATTTCAATATAACAGCACAATTTCGCGGGGCTCTATCTGGATGAACAGCATGCACCCTTTCCACGCGAAAATTGTGTCCTCAATATTAAAAAGGAATAGGGCGGATGTGTCCCTATTGACCCAACCTGTTGCGTGAGAAGTCTAAAAAAAATTATCTATAGTAAAACCTACAATTAACGATACACTTATGAAAGGCGGGGTTACAAACCCCACCAGCGAAGGAGAAGTTTGCTGTTCTCTAAAGTGTCGCCTTGTTTTTCGGTTTTACTATAAATCCTATGGGCTATCTTCGGAGGGTAGCAGCCAGATCCACCGCTGTGTTTAAAGCAAACACAGGGCTACGGCTTATAAGAAGGAGAGTAACAATGACTATTAATTCGCTGGTCAAAGCAGTCGAAGATCTCGGCAGCGATATTCACGTTGAGGTAATAGATGGAGCAATTAGAGTAAGGGGTAATGCGTATCCAGTGAAAGGAAGATTGAAGTTATTAGGTTTTCGATGGAATCCAAAAGCGCGGGAATGGTATTATTCAATGCCACAGACTGATTTAGACGGGAATGCATCGGATTGATAATTAATATTAAGTCAGCGTTAAACTATTTGATAGGACTTTAACGAAATTGCCTGTTTGCTTGTTGGATTCCGAATGGGTGTTCCGTTAATCCGGCAATAACAGGAAGGCCATTGCCTTGAGTACTTGAATCCAGGAAACCTCGCCAGTGAGGTGGGGTCTCGCGCTTTCTAAAGTGTCCAAGCATTTTCGGGCTTTACTCTAAATATTTTTGTGGTCCAAATTCTAATCTTTGCGAAGGGCTTCAATAGGGGTAAGAGACGATGCCTTTAGGGCGGGATATAGACCAAAGGAGATGCCGATTATCGCTGAGACGGACACCGAAATCAGTATCCACTGCAAGGAGATAACGGCGGGCCATTCGGGAACAATTTTGACGATTTTGACGGCAAGCAGTGCCATGCCTTCACCCGCGAGAATGCCTAACCCAACGCCGATTGCACCGCCGACACCGCACATAATCACTGACTCTATGAGGAACTGAAGCAGGATATCCAGAGATTTTGCACCGAGTGCCTTCCGAAGTCCAATTTCACGGGTGCGTTCGGTAACAGCAACCAACATCATGTTCATAATCCCAATGCCCCCGACGAGGAGCGAGAACCCGGCGATACTACCTAAGGTGATTTTTATGATTTTACTGATTTTCTCTAACTGCGCCATACCGGCGTGCATCTCAAAGATTCTGATGAAGTCGTCTTGGTTTCTGTGCCGTTTCCGGATGACGGATTTCACCTCTTCAACTGCCTTAGGAACATCCTCAACGGTATGTGCATAGACGGCAATGTTCGGAATCTGGTCATTGCCGGTGAAACGTTGTTGTATAGTAGATATGGGAATAAAGGCGAGGTTGTCGAAACTGACACCGAACCGGAGACTTGTGCCTCTCGGCACGAATGTTCCAACAATCGTGAAGCGTTCCATGTAGCGCCGCTTCCCTTTTTGACCCCGCCGATTGCCATAGTCGTTGTGTCGTGAGATTTTAATTTCTTGTCCCAACGGGGATTTATCACCGAACAAGGCGGTTGCGATCTCATCTCCAAGCACACAGACTTTCGATGCGTTTTTAACGTCTTCATCGGTAATAAAACGTCCTTCTTTAACGTCCCAGTCCATTGCAGTGTTATAGTTGGCATCTACGCCATTCCAGCCTGCCCGGATTTCAGTGCCACCTGAGGCTTGGAGGAGCACACCTCCCCAGTTCCAAATTTGCGGTGTGGCCGCACTAATAGTTGGACATTCTGCCTCCATTGCCAATATATCTTCGTATTTTAGGTGTTCGCTGCTACGATTACGGACCCAGCGGTTGTTTACACGCTTGTACGACATACGGTACACAAAGAATTGATTTGCACCCCCTAACTTCTGCGCGTCTTGCCGGACAATCTCCTTGGCACCATCACCAATCGCTATCATCGCTAATACCGAAGCGACGCCGATGATAATGCCGAGCATCGTCAGCAATGAACGCATTTTATTGCTACGAATCGCAGAAATTCCGACGGATACTGCTGCAACTATACGCATTTCATCCTCCAAATCACGAAGATGAGGCACAAAAGTGCTAACCCCCAATACGGTTTGAGAGCACCCAACAATCGGATGGCGATTTTACCACTTCCTAAATTCCGTTTCATTGTTTACACCATCAACATTCTATCTGTTCAAAACGCTACCCATTACTATCATGGTAAGATTCACGACCATTGCGGGGATATTTCTCTACGTGGCCAGGGGTGGAACAACCGTGGGTGAGAAATGTAGCACGTCCGAGTGGGTAAAGTTCTGGTTTCAAATAGGTTGTCTTTTTAGAGATTTTCTTCTTGAAGTATGCTTTCAACATAAGATATAACTCCTTTCGTTTTTTCTTTGATAATACCGTGCTAGCTTCCTAATGCTTTCACAAAATCAAGTGATTCTATACCAGAATAGAAACGAGCACTGTCATAGTTTCCTAAAAACCGATATGGCAGGGTTCTCCGCGTCGGCGGTGCTTTCTCCACCGTCGGCGTATATGTGACGGGTATCGGCACTTGTAACAGAAACCATTTCTCCGGGCCTGCCACTGTTTTTCAGCAGCACACGCGCAACGACTCCTTTGCCGATCCCTGTTTCGCCAGAAATCGGGATTCCTATCGGTGCTGCTGCAAAGTTCTTAATTTGTTGCAGGACTTCCAAAATCTGCGGACTGTCGCCGATGATTTCACTATAATCTCCGCGCAATTTATTTCTTTCCACTCTAACCTAAGAACCTCCCTCAATGCGTTGATAGGATAGTATATGACTTCCCTAAATGTAGCATAGAATATCTTCTATACTTAAGGACACAATTCCCGATAAAAAGGGTGCAAGTACCCCAAAAAAACTGGATTTTCGTCAACTTTCACGATAAGATCAATGCTTTAGTCTATGGACGTAGATGTGCCTTCTTTCAAAGAGATTGCTCTTTAAGGAAAGATGTTGTTTTCCCAGCGGAAATCCGTCTCTCGCTTTCCCCCAATGCTCTCAAGTCTTTGACTCATCTTCATCGTTTGTTCAATAAGGAGATTCTCGCTTCCGATAGCTTCAACATTGAGCCGTAACAAGGGTTCAGTGTTCGATTCTCGGAGATTAAACCGCCAATTACCGTGTTCATGACTATTAGCAGCAAGTGGGCGGAGACCTGTGTGAAATCTAACTGACAAACCGTCAACCGGCATTTCAATACAAGGATGGTTCCCCAAAGCATATATTTCTTGTTGGACGACCTCTATAGCATCTCGCTTATGATGCTGGGTTTCAAAGGAAAAGTTAATTTCACCTGAAACTGGATACTCGGATCGGAGGCGGTTAACAGATTCGGCAAGTGATGTCGGGTTTGCGCTCAGGTATTCAAGGACGAGTAATAAGGGAATCATTCCATTATCTCTTTCGGTGTCAAAACCCCTGAATTCATTCGGGGGATGTAGACACCGCCTTAGTTAATTAGACCAAACCTTTGAAAGAAAAAGATTTGAATTTTGGTCTAAAATGTGGTATAATTAGTAGTATCAGGTTGGCAAGCATATGAAGCGTTACCACTTGGTAACGTGCTTGCCTCCCACTTCATAGGGGATAAATGCCTGATACCTGATAGTCCATGCGAAACACAAAACATAAACCTTTCAAAGATAAGATGTTGCGCCACTTGCACGACGACTTGAATATCTGTGGCGTTGTGCGAAATCACTTCCTTGCCCTCTGCATGCGGTATTACCGTCGGTATGGTAGGGGGATTTCCTATAAGAAAATGTCTGCTCATTTGACGAAACTCAAGAAACTTGAGAAGTATAAGCATTGGAATATCCCCTACTCGTGGGCTTTGCAAAATGTGCTGAAACGTCTCTCACAAAGTTTTCGTGAAATGAAAACACTCGGCAGAGGACACCCACAATTCAAGTCGTGTAAGAAACATAAAGGCATGACCTTTCGCTGTGAACAGGTCAAATTTGAATACCTTTTGCCGAAACAGAAACACGAAAGAAATCACCCAACGTTTAGAATTCGCCTCAATGGGCGTTGGTATCGCTTTGCCTCGCACCGTCCCATAGAAGGCAAAATCATTCAAGTTCACATCACAAGAGACACACTCGGAGACGTGTATATCACCCTCACTGAAGAATGCAGGGAAGTTAAACCCGAACCCAAGACAGGTAAGGCTGAAGGGTTTGATATGGGTATCAAAGACTTCCTGACTGGCAGTGACGGACACCGATATACCTCTCCTATGTTCTACACACAAAACGCTGATAAGTTGGCGAAAGCACAACGAGAGCATTCCCGAAAGGTGAAAGGGTCTAATAACAGAGAGCGGAGCAGAAAACAAGTGGCACGTATCCACAAGAAGACTGCCAATCAGAGAGCAGATCACCATTGGAAACTTGCTATAGACCTGTGCCAAAAGTTTGATGTGCTGTTCTTTGAAGACCTGAACCTTCGTGGCATGAAAGCCTTGTGGGGGAAACAGGTCTCTGATCTTGCCTTCGGTGAGTTTATGCATAAATTGGGACACCAAGCCCGTAAGCGTGGTCTCCGTTCTGTGCTGAAGATTGACCGCTGGACACCTTCTACAAAGTGCTGTTCTGTGTGTGGACATAAAAATGATAATCTCACGCCCTCAGATAGAGAATGGACGTGTCCAAAGTGTCATACACACTTGGATAGAGACCATAACGCTGCTATGAACATTCTCAAGGAAGGGGTAGCTTCCTTTAGGTTAGGAGTTGTAAGACCAATTGTTCTATTTAATAGGATTGTTGGCTGCTCCGTTGAAGCGTCCAGTCCGCTTCTCAATTCTACAAATGCTTCTGCTTAACTTTTGCAGAGGTTTCCCCCGAATTCATTCGGGGGTCTATCACCTATTTCAAACAAAACCTTAACCGGCGGGTAACTGAGAGAAATTTGGAAGTCACGAGTTGGTGCTTGCTCCTACAGAAGAACTGAATAGTCCCGCTGGCATGAAACATTGACTTGATGGTTCTCCGGGTTTCCTAAAAACCGCGAAATCCGTGTCATCGGCGTAAATTCGAGATTCAGACAATTGATAAAATATTTACACACCCAAAATGGCAAAAAATTTGACAAACATCCAAAAATAGAGTATCATTTTAAAGCCGAATATAATATCACTCTGGCGAAAACATTTTTTAACGATTAAGTCTGGTCACCGCTCCACTACGTTGCGCGCCCCTCCCCAGTAACGGGTGGGGACCCCGGTTTTTAGTTAACTCTAACCGCTTTCTTTAACGATTAACCCTAAGTGCGAAGCATGAAACGAAGTGGAAGGCGGATATACGGCGAGTTCGTCAAATCCCCAAGTGTTCTAACCGAACCGCAAGGAAAATTAAAAACATGAAGCGCACATATCAACCGCATCGTCGGAAACGCAAAAATAAAATGGGCTTCCGGAAACGGATGTCCACACGGCATGGCAGGCAAACGCTTGCGCGCCGCCGCGCCAAGGGACGGAAAGTCCTGAGTGCCTAAAAGTGGTTATCGGTTCGGGGTGCTACGCAACCCTTTCAGTTTTCGTAGGGGTTGGGTTACCCAACCCTTACAGAGGTTTTCGTTTAACAAAATCCTCTCGAAACTGATACCATTTCTGATTGGAATTATAGCATAGACTGTTAGTCTGTGCGTTCTTGTAGTTGGCAACCTTTTCCTCTGAAAAACCGAAAACCATTTCTCTGGTCGGGTGTTGTAGCGGTGGCTGAAATAACGTGTTATTTGGATAGAGACACCTATCTGGCTTGTGAAATTAACTTCAAAGTTGTAGCCCGTAATGTAATGGAGGGCGAATTCTCTGAAAGGAACGTCAAATTTCAAGCCTACGTTGTTTAACCGCAAGGTAAAATTAAAAAATGCCCCGAACTTTTAAACTCCCTCACTTCTATCATAGTCCGGTGATCTCTGTCGTTAAGCATGCGCGTCGAGAAACGGATGCCCGAAAGCGAGATCTTTCGCCAACCTTACTGGATTTCGGACCTGTCCGTTTTAAAATCGCCCGCCATTTTGGGTTTTGCTACGGTGTTGAAAATGCTATTGAAATTGCCTATCAGGCGTTAGCAGAAAACCCGGACAAACGTATTTTTCTACTATCCGAGATTATTCACAACCCGCGTGTTAACGAAAACCTGAAACATCGAGGTGTCCAGTTCCTAATGGATACCGCCGGTACGCCACTCCTCCCTTTGGATATTTTAATGCCTGACGATGTGGTCATCGTTCCTGCCTTTGGGACGACCCTTGAAGTAGAACAGGCGCTCAAAGCGCGCGGCGTTACCCTCACATCCTATAACACGACGTGTCCATTCGTTGAAAAAGTTTGGCGGCGGAGTGAGGAAATCGGAAAGCAGGATTACACAGTCGTTATCCACGGAAAACGCTACCATGAAGAGACCCGGGCGACATTTTCCCATGCACAAGCGGGGGCTCCGGTTGTCGTTGTTCGTGACCTTTCGGAGGCTCAGGCTTTAGCCAAGGTGATATCGGGTGAAAAAGATACCGCGTTCTTCTTTGAAAAGTTTGCAGACCGATTCTCTCCGGGTTTTGATCCCATTGTCCACCTCAAGCGCATCGGTGTTGTCAACCAGACAACGATGCTTGCCACCGAAACGCAGGCAATTGCCGACTTACTACGGGAGACGATCAGGACGAGGTATGGGGACACTGGGGACGCTGATATAGGGGCACATTTCGCGGATACGAGAGACACGCTCTGTTATGCCACTAAGGAAAACCAGGACGCAACGCTCGCACTCATTGCTGATGGTGGAGACATTGCGGTTGTCGTTGGCGGTTATAACTCATCGAATACGAGCCATCTCGTGGAACTTTGTCAGCAACGTCTCCCGACGTATTTCATTCGAGATGCAGACGAACTGCTGAGTCCGAAAGAGATTCGACACCTTGAGTTGGAAACGAAACAGGTGAAGACCACAAAGGATTGGCTTATTCAAAAAAGCAGTCAGCAAAATAGCCATCAGCAGTCGTCAGTCCCTTCACCAGAAAACCTCTTAACCGATAACCGACAACCGACAACCGACAACCATACAACTGACATTGTGTTGACGGCTGGTGCGTCTTGTCCTGATGTGTTACTGGACGAGGTATTACAGAAAATCGTCGGATGGTTTCCGAATACCCGCTCCGTAGAAGAAGTCTTGGAGAGTTATCAGGATAAATATTAACATCGCTGAAACGGTTTTTCCCTACCTCATATCCGTAATGTCCGTGAGGGTATTGTGGACGACTCGATACTTTACTCACCCATAGCGTGCTGTGTTACCGATGAAGTAACAACAGTTCCCTACTTTACACGAGTTAACTAATATATTTCACAATACGGTATCAGCGGGTATCGCTGTGCTGTTTTCTTCCTGCCCGTCCTGTCTCCGCTTTATTCAGCGGAGATGGAACGGTTTTTTTGTGGCATTGTGTCTTCCTCGATACGGGTTATCCTCAGATGTTTTCACTCTTTTTTTGGATTATGCACGTTTTTCGCTCAAAAATGCAGTCTTTAGGTACAGGTGGGTGAAGGTTTAGATTTAACCGTTCATTGAACACTGATGCAAGTTATGTTATGCCCCCTTTTGACCGAAACTTGTGTCCTTAAATTATATAGGACTTACGCACGATGCGATAAATCGCATCACTACAAACAGAAGGAACTTTGAAGGATACCGTTTTTCAAAAGGAGCATGGTTCGTAGTCGCGCAATTCATTGCGCTTTGCGTAAGTCCTGATTATAGAGAAAATGTGTGTTTGATAAAAGTAGCATGTTGGATTATCGTAGGTAGATAGGAGGACCTCAGGTTTCAATGACGCGACATACATTACATGGCGACTATAGTGACATCATCGGCGACAGTCCGCAGATGTTTGAAGTCCTACGCCAAGTTGAACGCTTCGCAGAAACATCGACGAGAGTCTTCATTTCTGGCGAAACGGGGACAGGTAAGGGGATGGTCGCGCGTGCGCTGCACAAAAACAGCGGTAGATCAGGAGAAATGATTTCTGTCAACTGCACATCAATACAAGAGACTTTACTGGAGAGTGAGTTGTTTGGACATGAGAAGGGCGCGTTTACAAGTGCCGAAGCACTGCATATCGGTAGGTTTGAACGGGCAGACAAGGGGACCCTCTTCTTGGATGAGATCGGAGAGATGCCGCTTTCCATGCAGTCGAAACTGTTACATGCGGTTGAAGAATCTGAGATTGAACGCGTTGGTGGCGAAAAGTTGATTCCGATAGATGTCCGAATTATAGCGGCTACCAACAAAGATCTGGAACAAGCCGTTAGAGATGGGAGGTTTCGTGAAGACCTCTATTATCGGTTAGATGTTGCCAGTATTTCCCTGCCGACGCTGACGGCACGACGCGAAGACATTGAAACGTTGGCCCTGCACTTTCTTGTGAAGCATCTCCGACCCGAAGCATCAGAAATTCTACAGGTGGCACCGAGGACCTTGGTTCTTCTCAAAAGTTATCCGTGGCCCGGAAATGTGCGGGAGTTGGAAAATGTGGTTGAAACGGCATCTCACCTCGTCAAAGGGCAGATACTCTTACCGGAACACTTACCGGAAAAGTTTCATCCATATCATAATCACCGATTGCACATCTCTGAAGGACCCGCTACACCTGAGAATGCCCAAAGCGTGACGGTTCCGATCGACATGACGCTTGAAGAGGTGGAGGAAACGTTCATCCGTAAAGTGTTAGCCTCGCTTGATGGGAATCGGACCCAAGCTGCGAAAACGTTGGGAATTGGCAGAAGCACGTTGCAAAGGAAGTTGAAAGGATATAATTAGGATTTACGCAGGGTGCTGTTTTGTAGCATAACCTGTTAGGTTGTGCCTGAAAACCGTCTGTGTTTTTTTAGGGTTCTGCCTCTCACAGTGCATGCCACGGTCAAAACTGCGTGAGTCCTGTGATATTTATTTAGGTGATGTTGACTCTTACGAATAGGACCTTTCGACTTTTCTTTTTCCTTGTTTGAAAAACATAGGTATGTTAACATCGTATAAACGGTATCAGCAGTTTTCTGGACTTATGGCACTACAGCCCTTCCGTAGAACGCGCGAGTGTGGAAACGCAGATAGAATGAGGCGAGTCACATGTATCAATATGATGCACTGTATCAAAATGATGCGGTTCAAAATGGGTCTGCATTTGACGTGACAATAGAGAGTTTGAGAATAGTGAGAAGATTCTATTTCTTGGGGCAGTTTTCAGTAAACCGAGTGTGTGCTTATGTTTTGGAGGTGTTTTCATAAACAGGTTTCTCTTAATTTCAGTGGGTTCGACAGGGGTGCGTATTTTACTAAAGGGGTTGGCACAAAACTTGCTAACTATAGAATGTGAGTTTCGACGCAAACGCGTCGGTTTTCATACCGAACTCACATTTCTTGTAATGGCAGCCTCTCGATTTTGAGGTGCGCCGATGGTATTACCAGTACCACCGACGCGGCACTGCCATATCGAGTTTTAGAGTACTATGACAGTGTTGTGTTTCTATTTTAACAGAAACCAGCACACTTGACAAGAAAGGATTGCCACGGACGTAATACGCCCTCCCTGTTGCCTTCCCAAAGCAATCCGCAATAAAATAGTGGAGAATTTTATGAAGAAAATAATGTCCAAATCGATTATTGCCCTTTGCATTGTTGGGACCGGGGTAATAGCGTTCGGGCTACTCAACCCACAGGTAGAGGCAGATCCTGCGTATTATATTGTAAAGCACACGACCGTAGATTGTTACGAACAGGATGGGTCGCATATGGCGTTTTGTAGAAGTTTTACAGTGACGACTGCATTTCCGGTACAACCCTGGAGCGGACATCAAAATGACGCCGTTCACGCCAGCCATTATCGTACAAACGATACCGTCGAGTATGGATCCGTGCCCAGAGTCTATTCAAGTTGTAGTTCCTGCTACTAATTGGGTGAAGTTCTTAGAATCTCCTTGTTGATGCAAGGACAACGGAACCGCTGTATCAACAAGGAGATTTAAAGGGAGGTTAGATGAGAAAACTGACTGTCGCTGCTATCATTTTTATTATTTTCGTAAGTGGTTTTGTGGCCTACACAGAGTGGGAGAAAAGAAGATTCATCAACAGCCTGCCCAAACCGCCAACTGTCAAACAAACTGTTGAAACGCATTCCCATCATCATGACGAACCTGAACAGGTGTCTCCATCAAATATCGTTGATTTTGAGTCTGAAGTCATTGTCGAAGAGCACACAGACTCAGCGGAGTTACCCTCCAATGATGAATTTCAACCTGCTGATGATTCTCCCCCTGCTGATGATTGGCGATTTGATGTTGCAGATATAGATGAGTCCGCACATCAACACACCAGCCCCTCATTCGAGCAGAGGCTTGAGGTACATCCCGACGAAATGGATCCGGATGAACTCGCAGACATGTTGCTCCAGGGACTACTTCAACGGTTTGGAGACATTCCAGAGGTACACACATTTATGGCATTGAAACGGAGAATGTTTAAAAAAGAGCATCTCAATTTGGATGAATACATTGATTATACGGCTGCCCAATTACATCTCTTCCCTCATCCGGAAACTCAGAAAACGCTCGATATTCTTTTAGAGAGAAGAGCCACTGAGTATCCAAGAGGGACTAAACTCGTGAGGTAAAATTAGATGAAAACATTACTTGGGATTTTTATGCTAACACTCTTGTTATCAGGTTGTGGTCCCAGACACGTCAACGAGACTGTTCAAAACACATCCTCGCTTGATACGCGGGATTCCAAAGAACCTTTTGTTCTCGTCAATCCACTCAAGGATGATCCAGAAAATCCCAGTCCGCATAATCCTCTTATCAAGAGATTTGGGGATATCCCGCAAGTTCGCACGTATATGCGGTTACACCAAAAAATATTAAGCGGCACTCCACTTACGCGTGATGAGGCGATAGATTTCTTTAGCGCAGAGTTCCACTTATATCAGTCTCCATCCACTGCGGAAGCACTCAAACGCCAAAAAGAAAGCAAAAAAAGAGACGAGAAGTTCGGATTCTCCGCTGATCTACCTGTATTCAGATATACCGGGAAAAAAATAATAGATTTTAGTCGTGTCGACCATGGCGGCAGTATTAGCGTAACGATAATCGACCCAGATGGTACCAAGACGATAATAGATCCGAACCTGAATGACGGCGAACCTCTGCTAATTCCCCCTGTTGACGCAGACGCAAGTTATGATGATCGACCTAGATGGTACCAAAACGATTCACATCAAGATGATAATAGATCCGAGCCTGAATAAGGAACAGACACCTTTGTTTGATCTTGACGAACACGCCCTGATTAGACGCACCCAACAGGGCGGTACCGAAGCCTTTACCGCTATCGTTGAAAAATACCAGCCCCGCTTATATCGTCATATCCACCGACGCGTCAAAGATACTGAGACGGCTAAGGACTTGACCCAAGAAGCATGGTTGAAAGTGTTGCGTGCCATCAATTCGTACCGAGGCACCGCCGCCTTCTCTTCATGGCTCTATCGGATTGCTGAAAATGTGTGTATCGACTTCTTCCGCAGACAGAAGTATCACACCGAACCGCTTCATCTCATTGACGAAACCCGCATCACCGAGACCGACCTGTGTCCGAGTCGTAGCGTGGAACGCGCCGAACTCCGAGAGCACCTTCAGACAGCCCTAACGGCACTCACTCCCATCCGCCGACACGTCTTTCTTCTTTACTACCACCACGGACTGCCCATCAAAGCCATCGCAGCAGAGATCGAACGCTCCGAAGGCACGGTTAAAACACACCTCCGCAACGCCCGTCTGCAGCTCCAAAAGTTCCTCACGCCCTACGTGGAAAATCGACACGTGCCTTGGCTTGCATGAGCTTCTGCGTTTTACGGGTTTCAGGAGCATTCGGTTTTCGGTGAGTTTTTGATGACTTCAGGTTTATGCCTCTAATGCCTGCCGGAATGCCCGAAAATTCGGTGCCAGCGAAGCGTTTAGATTCAACTGCTTGAGGCGGTTGAGATCCGCAATCGCTAGCGAATTTTAACTTGAAAAAATGTGCAAGATATGTTAAACTTAAAATGATCTTGGCTCAATAGCTTCGGTGCGCCTGTCCGTATGGGTGAAAAGTGACGGATCTTAGCTCAGACAGGTTCCGTCGCCTAAACTCATACAAATTGTGTGTATCAAGTGAATATACAAACCATCCGTAGCAGAATTCAAGAAGGCAGCTACCTTACTAAGCCTCATGCTGTGCAGCATGCGTTGAAAGAAGGCTTTCGACGCAAACACATGATTGAAGCGATTCTCAGTGGCGACATAATTGAAGAATATCTTGATGTGCAGCGAGTCTTGGTTTGTGGACATGTCATCTTAGATGATATCACAATTTATCTGCATGTGGTCTGTGAATATGCCCATCCGGTCTATATTGAATTTGTGACTGCGTATATTCCTGATGCGGTTCAATGGGAACCTCCAACCTTCAAGCGTCGGAGACGCAAAAGGAGATAATTTATGACACACAAACCGACTCCAATTTGTACCCAACACGACACAGAAAAAGTGTGGCAGCAGACTGTATTTGAATATAGCGAGGATGGCATATCTGTCCGAGTACAAAATGTCTGGGCATGGGTTTGTCCCAAAGATGGAGAAGCCTCTTTCACGCCGGAGACGGTAGATGCCTTGATTGATACAGTCAAAGAACTTGTTGATACCGCCAAACGTGCCAAAAAGCGGAGCCCAGCGTTAACTGACTATGCCGTCGCTGTTGGATAAAATCATTTGCGGCTACCATCCTCCAAATTTTGATGTCGGTGCTCCAAATCCGTCTTAACTCCAAAGCAACCGCGTCTATCTCCGAGCCCAGAGTGCGCCCCAACTTCATAACATCCGTGTCTCGGGTTCCTCGAAAGCGTTGGGTTTCACTTCATATTTGCGAAATGGAGGGCGTATAGAGCAGACGCAACTTTTCTTTGAATCCGCAGGTCTCTGATATGACCCGTTCAACCCAGCCTACTCAGAGGTCTTTATCTTACATCGCCACGTGCCTTGGCTTGCATGAGCCTCTGCGTTTTACGGGTTTCAGGGGCATCCGGTTTTCGGTGAGCGTTTGATTACTGGGAACCGACAACTTCTAATGCATCCAAGAGAACAGATGTCTGTGCCGGTTTACCGACGCTAATCCGGACGTGGTCTTGTAGGCGGGGTGTGTTAAAATATCGGATGAGAATACCTCGTTCAGCTAACGCCGCTTTCAATCCCGCCGCGTCTCTGCCAACAACCCTTGACAGAATGAAATTCGCCTCACTCGGATAAGGCTCTAAGAAGTCGAATTCCCGCAAAGCTGGATAGAGTCGTTCACGCTCTGCCACAATTTTTCGGACATTCTCTTGTAGGTGATGGACATCTGACAGCGAAGCTAATGCCGCGGCCGACCCGGCGGCGTTTACGTTGTATGGCTGCTTAATCTTCAGCAAATGCGAAATTATCCATTCAGGAAAAACACCGTAGCCTACCCGCAACCCCGCAAGTCCTGCCCACTTACTGAACGTCCGAAGTACAACCAGGTTTTCATGTTGTAGAACCCAGTCTGCACGACTGCCTCCAGCGAATTCGATATAGGCTTCATCTAATACAACAATGAGTGGTAATTCAAGCAACTCCCGAAGACATACATCACTGAGGAGACTGCCGTCAGGGTTGTTTGGGCTTGTAATAAAGAGGATTTTGGCGTTTCTGTCACTGGAAGCAATTTCAGTTATCGCTTCAGGGTCTAAGGTAAAATCTGCTTTTCGTTCAACATCAATAATTTTTCCACCGTTAAGTTCCGTGTCGAAACGGTACATTCCAAATGCTGGGGGACAGTTGATGACCGCGTCTCCAGGACTGACGAACAGTCGAACGATGAGATCAATCAGTTCATCTGCCCCCTGCCCAGCGATGATGTGGGTTGCATCAATGCCTGTGTACTGGCTCAGTGCTTGACGGAGCGCAGTGCTGTCCGGATCTGGATAGATGTGGTAATCCTTTTCATTGGCAAGGGCGCGATAGACGGCAGGAGAGGGACCGTAAGGGTTCTCGTTCGCATCAAGTTTTATGATGTCCTCCGCAGGAATGCCAAGGCGTTTACTCAGGACATCGAAAGGCACAATCGGCGTATACGGTGCCATATCCGAGATGTCTGAACGAACGAGGTTTTGATATAGTGTTTTGGGTGACATTTTTTTATGGCTGTCGGCAGTCAGCAATCGGTAAAGGAATCGGGGTTACAAACCCCTCCTACTGGCTGTCACGAGAATCTCTTTACCGATAGCCGAAGACCGATAGCTATTCTATTAGCTTGGGTTCGGTGAAGTTCTCACCTCAACTGCTTTCGGTGTCAACGCACCGATGGGTGTCTCGCCCTTTAGGACCCGCACAAAATCGTCCACTGTCATATCTGCTACACGTAAATTGGCGTCTATCGTTCTACCTGCGATATGCGGTGTGTGAACAACGTTGTCCCGATTGCGCAGTTCATCGTCAACGGGAACCGGTTCGTTATCGTAAACGTCGAATGCTCCTGCGAGTTCGTCTTTCACGATACGTTCTCGTAATGCTTCCATATCAACGGCATGGGCGCGTGTAATCACGACAACCAAACTCCCCTTCCGCAAGTGGTAGATCCGTTCTCGATTCAACAGGTGCCGAGCTGAAGGTGTCGGTGGGACTGCCACGAAAACGATATCGGAGCTATCAGCAAGTGTGTCCATATCGGCGCGTTGCACGTTCCATTCTTGGAGGAGTGCGTCCGGTACATAAGGGTCGAAGCCCATCACCGTCGCTCCGAAGACACTGCACCACTGCGCAATTTTTCCTCCGATCTGACCCAAGCCGATAACACCTATCCGTTTCGTACCGAGGTCACCATTGACGAAATCTGGGTCGTCACAGAATTGATGTGCGGCAGGGAGTTTATCCAAGGGGGCACCGCTTTCACGTGCGTTTAGCGAACCCCACATCGGGTTTTCCCAATCCCACAGTTTTTCGCCCTGTGCCATCCGCAGATGCCACTGTGCTGTCCGGCGCAGCGAAGACAATGCGAGACCAAAGGCGCATTCTGCTACAGATTGCGACCATGCGCGTGTCGATTCAATGACAGGGATGCCACGTGCCTGAAGTGCTTTATACGGGATACCGTGCCCAGAATTGTCGGTCATCGCGCCGAGGACTTTCAGCTTTGGGGCTGCCGCGATACATGCTTCGGTCAGGTTTCCACCGAAATGGGATATTCCGATGGTTTCGCTTAAGTCGATCTGTTCGTGAATAGGGTCTCGACTACCTGTGTTGAGAACGAGTGTTACACCTAATTCTTCTAATCGACTGACCATCCGTTCGTGTACGAAGGGCCAAGAAATTTCTAAATTGGGATGACGTGTGAATACATATTCGGGACTTGCCATTTTTTAATTGTTCCTTGCGGTTCGGTCAGGTTGGTTTGATGGATGAAGTGCCTTTCCGTAGACCCGCCCTCCGCTACGCTTACGGGCTACGGTTTTTCATTCTATCCAAGACAGCAGCCTGCAACAACGGCGCAGGCGGATATGACAGAAAAACGAAAAACCCACAGAAGACTTCATTTAACGCCTTGCGAACATTTAAAAGTTCCTTGCGGTTCGTTGAGCGGGTTTAAGGGTTTGACGTGCCTGTTCGTAGACCCGCTTTCCACTACGTTCCAAGCTACGTGCTTTTGTCTAATTTTGATGAATGAGCAGATGGGGACCAGTCGGGTATCTACCCATGCGGGCACCGTAGAGTGCAAATCCCCCTTTCGCCGCAGCATCTGCTTTCACTTCATATCGGACTGTTAATGTGTCTGCCTCACGCTCGAAAACGAGGGAGGGGTCTACCTTGACCCTGTAAAGGTAGCCGTAGTTGCCAGGCTGCCCGTGGATATAAGAGAGTACACCGCGCGCATCCGCCGGACAGTCGGGAATGCGAATCGTCTCGATTTCAACACCGTTGACAGAGATCGTCACATCTGATGGATGTTTTTCTGGTTCCGTTTGACGTGCACCGCCGTTTGAACTGGATGCTTCAAAAATCAGTTCCATCTCTGTGGGATTTGTTGTACCGAGCCCTTCTGGTAATGCAATCTCATATTCAACGTAACCACTTCCCTCTGCGGAAAATAGGTGTTCGTCACGTGCTGGTTCATCCCAGGACGATTTGGATACGTCTCCAGGGGCGTAGTTGATGCTAATTCGGGAATCGCCCGAATCATATTCAGAAGCCCCTCCTACTAACCCTGAATCGCTTGGTTCAACTGCTGGATTCGTTTCGGGGATACAATCCCCTCCCACATGCTCAAAGTTGATGAAATTACGGGCGACAACAGAACCTGTGCCATCTGTTACCCAGACGTGGAGCGTACCGACCGCGGGGTGAACATCAGGCATGGTAAGTTCAAGTTGATGCACATTTTCCACCTGGTACTGCGGAAATGGAATATCAACGCTTCCTGAGACGCATCCTCGTGTGATGTCTCCAGTCGCTGACATTGTATCCAGTTGCCAGTGGAGTGTTGCACCTGTGATGGTTTTGTGTGAGAAATGGCTCGTGTAGATGTCAGCCTTTATCTTCTCACCCGGTCTAACTGTTGTCCCAGGCGGATAATCGATAGCGATAAAATCTAAGGTATTGATATCGAGGTAGTCGTATCCGAATGCCTTTATCGAACGGTCGTAGTTCATGAAACCGTTGTGTTCCCACTCAATGTCCTGCAACTCGGTATAGATGTAACCACAAATTTTCGGATGGAGTCGGAGTTCGTTGGTAAGGTATTTGAAACACCATGAGACATCCTTATCCCCCGCACCTGCTGAGATACCACCGTATTCACTATTAATCAGTGGCGCATCGCTCTGGACATTACCACCAGCATAGTTGAACGCTGAACCGGGATATGTTTCTTCCACAACGTTGGCAATATGTTCTTTCGCGCGTTCATAATCGTTGATGTAGAAGTGCCACGAGTTGATGTCTGTTTCTACATGGTCGTACAAACAAGGCGAGTTGTCCTCAATGAGACGGGTGGTATCAAGAGATTTGGCAAGGTGGTACATCTCGCGCACCCATTCTTGCCGTTCGTGCATCTCTTTATACTCCCTACCACCGAGTCCCCAAGTTTCGTTGAAATTGCACCATGAAATGATCGACGGATGATTGTAGTCACGCGCAATGTTTCCGCGAAGCGTTTGCTCAGATCGTGCCTTCGCTTTCTCCGTATAGTCGCCGAAATTCGGTATGTCGCACATAAAAAGCAAACCCAACTTGTCAGCCCAGTAGTAGAGGCGAGGCTCATCTACCTTGATGTGGAGTCGGAGGAAGTTGAATCCGAATTCTTTTGCGCGTTCGATGTCTCTGCGAATGGCTTCATCTGTCAGGAACGTATACACGCCTTCGGGGTTAAACGACTGATTGAGCGCACCAAGCAGGTAGATAGGGCGGTTGTTGAGGTAGATATACTGATAATCTCCACCCGGGGCTTTCGCTATAGAGACTTTCCGCATTCCGAAGTAGGTAAAAATCCTATCAATCACAGTGTTGGTTTCCGCCAGCAATTCAAGCGTGACATCGTAGAGATTTGGAGTGTCTACGTCCCACAGGCGGAGTTGTTCTGGAGGGATATTGATGGTCCATTGCGTATCGTGGTCTCCAGAAACTTCAACCGAACCAGTGAGTCCATCGCAATTCCAACGTAGTAGGAGGGGCTTCTGAATATGATTCGGGCGATTCCCGACTTCTGCATCTTCTCGGTGGTTTCCACCTACCTTAACGGCAAATGTAGCGGAAGCATTGTCAATGTCAGGCGTTATGTGACACTGCGCGATGTGGGTTTCGTTTCTCGGCTCTAAGTAGACAGACTGCCAGATACCGCTGGTTCGTTCATACCAACCAATTTGCTTGCCCGCGAGTTGCTCGCCGTGGTCCTGTGCGTCGTAAGCCCGAACGACGATAAGCGCGGGTTCCCCTGGCGTGAGTGCGTCTGTGATGTCAAATTCAAACGGCAGATACCCGTTTTCATTCTTACCGATTATTTGACCGTTCACCCAGACGGTCGTTTTCCAATCGACAGCACCAAAGTTCAAAATAACCCGACTATCACCCCAATTTTCAGGGACAGAGACCGTTTTGCGATACCAACCGATTGTGTGTCTCGGCTCGTCTCGATAATTTCCGCCGCGTTCTAAACCTCCGCAGGTGACATTTTCAGGTGTAATATAGGCATTTTTGCTCAAGTAGGTTGCATTATCTGCGTGTTCTTCGTCGCCCCATGCTGCAAGGCTTTCCCAAGGATAAGGGACCTGTATTTGCAAGGTCCATGGGGAATCAGTGGTTGACTCCAGTGCAAACCATTGATTTTCTTCGCCGGTATTGTCAGGGTCAAAAGCGAATTCCCATGTCCCATTCAGACAGATCCAGTCGATACCTTCTGATGTTCCACGTTGAAAATCTGGACGCGGATACTCTGGGCGAGGTATATCTGTATTGTTGCCTCTCATGTTTTTCCCTTTTTAATGGCTGTCGAAAACCGTCAGCAGTCGGTTTCCGTCGGTAAAGAGGTTTCTGGTGAAGTGACACCCTCTTGCTGACCGCTGACGGCTGATGGCTATTCTACTGATAGCCAGTATATCAGAAATTGCTTTTCTTTCCAATTTTTTTCTAAACTTGTTTGGATGGGCAGGTTCTCAAATGGCGGGTCCATTGTAAAGTTTTCTATTGGATTTCGCCGCGGACGGTGAGTGCAGTCGCAATGGAGAGATAATCTCTGCCTTCTTCAACTCTATCATGGTTGTAGCTGAGCCCGAGATGTAAATTCGATGTAATATGAGTACTGATTTTGTAACCGATGCGCAAGGTCGTTTCATACCTTTCTGAACGCTCCTCACGGTTCGCGCCGTACTGCTCTCTTCGGATAGCCCAAGAGAGGGTATTGGTTAAATCGAGATCGTGTTTCAGAGGGATTCTACCGAAAAACGGTATCCATATGCCATTTTCTGTACTGTATCTGTACTCAATACTCAGGTTTGGCGTGACGATTAGCGCGTTGCCCCTAATACCGCTCCGTAGCTGGTCTCGAATTGTAGTACGTACACCCAACGCTGTCCGGGTCTCTTTACCCCATGTCTGTATCCAACTCAGTGAAGGAATGTGTGCTTTGCTGTCACCGAGTGTAGCGTCCAGCGTCCCGTTATCTCGCGTTGTATAACTATAGCGGAGTTGGAAACTGGAAGTTTCTCTCGCTTTCAGTTTTACGTCGGCTTCGTATGCATCGGTGTTCTGTATGTAGGTTGTACCTGTACCTGAACTTTTCCGGAAGCTGTCGGAAGTGCTGACGCTTGTTCCGAAAGATGCCCAATTCCACGGGTCTACCGAGCTACGGAGTGTGTAGCGATTGCTGCGCCGAGAGTTCGTCCGTTCCTTCGCGTCTTGTTCAAGCGAATAGATTTCTAACATTGATAGCCCGGATGCAAGTTGCCGATACGATTCACTGGCGGTGAAGTTTGCGTTGGTGCTGACAGTGAAACTTTTCAGAACTCGATGCAGAATACCGTCCTTGACCGCTGGCACTGCACCCTCTTGCGTTCCGATGTTTCCGGTTTCCGTTCCTGCAGAAGGCAACTCACCTTTATCGCGTTCGATCCAATCTCCTCGGTTTTCCTCTAATTCTTGGATTTGTGTTTCGTCAATATCATTTTCCCGCAATTGTTCCACTTTAGAGTTGTCAGTTGTCAGAGGTCGGTTATCAGTTAAAGAGGACTCTGGTTCAACAGGATCATCTCTTAACTGACGACTGTTAACTGATGACTGATGACTATTCTTAGATTCATTTGAATTGTTTTCGGTTTCTGGTGTTTTCTCTTTGAGGAACCATCCGAACCATTTTTGAATGCGGAGGTTCACGCCGAAGCTGACGTTTCCATTGAGTGAAGCGTTTTTTTGTTCACTAAACCAGTTCTCACGAAAACTCATACGGCTCGTTACGGTAGGACGCATGCCGAGCAGATCCCGGTTTAAGCGTGGGGTAAGCGACAACCGATGATCTCGCTCAGCAATCGACCATTTAACATCTTCGGCTGATTTCTCTTCAGATTCGGGAATTTCCGGTTCTGTCGTTATACCCCCAGCAAGTGGGGACCTGGAGTTCTGTTCTTCCCGTCTTTCAAGTGTCCGGCTGACATTGTAACTCGGGTTCAGGCTGAAGATATTTGTCGGGCTGATATTAAATGTTATGGTGCCGCTATCTGTTTTTTCATCTCGGTTTCTACCGTAGCCGTAACTATAGTAGGATGTTGAAGTCGAAGACGTATCTGTAGCAGTTTCGGGTTTGGCGAGTCTGTCTTCGTGCCGATACTGCACGTTGAGCCCAATTTTTGAACCGAGTTCATACCGGAAGCTACCCGTATAGAGATGGCTAATTTGTGTGCCTTGGCGTTCATTCCAAAAGTCTTGGTGGTTGTAAGCGAAACCGAGATTCGGATACGGGTTTTGAATGAACTGTACAGAAATATCTCGGGTGCGGATTTCACTTTTCCCACTCTGGAAGCTGCTGTAACTTCCGCGCTGGCTCTCGGTTTCCGTGTCTTGGTGTCGGACACCATATCGGATCGGTAACCATGGGAATAGGGTGACATCTGCATCGATATTGAAGTCGTTGTTTGTCGTGCTATACCCGCGTGAGGAGAGCCGTTGTCTACCGGCTTCACCCGCACCGCTTTCAAAATCTTTGTCTTGGCTTGCGTAGCCACCGCGTAATTTAACGATTCTACCGAGGGACACCGCCATATTTCCACGACGTGCCCATCCTGCACGCACGAGCGGATCGCCGAGGTGAATCTCGTTTACCCAGATTTCTCCGCTGATTTCACGTCCAGTGTCGTTACGTATACCCAGAAGGATGCCGCCGATATTTTTAATAGAAAGCTGCGTGCTATTCTGACCTCTAATCGTGAAACCGTCGGGTTGTCCATCTGGTGCCTCGTCTGCGCTTTCGGAATCAGGGCTAATTGTGGTTTCGCCGCTATTCGTTTCCTCAACAACCGGTTCGACTGAAGGAAGCGTGGAATCCGTTTCTTTCACATCCGGATAATTATTTCCGCGCAGGTCCTGCAAATCGATTTCAATTAACCTCCAACCCCCAAAGTCGATGGGGACCGTATATTCATAGTAGTCTGTTAGATTCTCGAAAACGTTGATGTCTTGTTCCTGTTCGGTCTGATTGACAAACGGGTCTGAACTATAGAAGGAGCTACGGTAGCCGGTTCGGACAGTTGGTGCGAGTTGTAAAACGAAGGTTGTATCACTTTTGTCACCATAGAGCCAGAATCGCAGTGTATCGTGTTTGCTGAAATCTTGCCCTTCGCTTTGTGTTAAGCCCTTCAGTTGTTTCGAGGTGATACCGTAGGAGCCGGGAAAAAGATAATATTCAAGGCTAAGTGTCTGTTCACGTTGCTGTTGTGTTTGAAAACCGAGTGAAGTGGCTGTGAATGGATGTAATTTTTTGAAGAGTTCGTTATCTTCGATATCCAGATACGCACTTTGATACGCATCATAACTGAAGTTATCCCGCGTGCCAACGATGAATTTTTCCAATGTGTCTTCCACAATTGTACTGGTTGACAAGGTTTCTCCGGTGGAGGCGAGTGCTGGGTTGTTAGTTATGGATTCGATGGTAGGTTGGGAACTTGACCGAGTTATAATCCCCTGTTTCCATTTGTTGCCAACAATTTCAATATCCGCCCACTGCAGTAAACCTTCTACGGTGCCGGGTGCGTTTTTGCTTAACCAGAATCGGAAGTGTTGCACAAAAACAAGACTTGGCAGGCGGGATCCTCCTGGCGTAAATTTAGAGAGTGGGATACTGAGGAACATCCAACCGTTTGCATTTTTGCTTTTAACCCATTCTTTCGGAATCTCATTCAGTGGTATTGACACCTCAAAATATGCATCTATGCCGTCCAGTACACCATCACCGTTGAGATCTTCACTGTCCAGAATCTGATTACCCACACCGATAGATGTTCTTTCAAGTGGACCGTTGAGCCCCCATCCTACGTCCTCACCTGTATCGAGAGTGCCATTTCCACGATAACGATCAGCATTTGGGAGATTCTCCAAGTCTAAATCCAAGGCATCAATACTTCCGTCTCCATTTGTATCCGTTAGCGTGTCAGGGAGATCTTCGCTATCTAATCGTTGATCTGCATCTACGTCTTCGTTCACAACCCCAAGGTTCAGGTGTAGTGTCACATTATCGTCGCCTTGGACGCGCATCCAGATTTCGACGAAACTGCGTTCCGAGTAATCTACCCCGGATGCTGAGAGGCCATTCGAAAAGCCTCCCCACTCCGCGATGATGTCTGTGAAATAGTAGCCGACTTCCATAATGAGGCGTTCTTCGATCGAGAGAGAGAGGGGTTGAATTGACGAGGCGGGTACGTCACGGTTCCGCATGTAGTTTCCTATGGCTTCCGTTTCGTTTTTGTCTTTCAGCACAACGTTAAAAATCGCTCTATTCTCGTCGGTCGGTATAACACGGTAAGCGGCATCTCCAGAGGGTGTTGGATCACTGTCTGAATCGGGGTTAGAAACCCCTCCCACTGGCATGCTGCTTGGTTTCCAATTATATTTCAAGGTCGGTATGGTCGTTGACTCCTTTGCCCCTTCCATGCTATCAATGAGTGCGACGCCAATACTATTTGGGTTGTTATGTGAATAAGCCGCTTCTCCACTGAAGTCAAGTGAGAGAGGAAGGTTTCTCATATCAATAAAGGGCAGCAGATTTAAAATGCCGGCAACGTTAAACTCTCTTCCAAAACTCGTATTCACATTGAACGCTTGTAAGCGGTTTGGAACGCTGTTCACATCTGGTATTTCTGCCGGTTTTTGTCCGGTGTTCAGAATATAGCCCGTTGAGAGCGAAAATCCTTTTTGAAAAACGGGGTTGAAATAGTTCATCGCGCCGCCATAACTACCGTAGGAGCTTCGCGATCGACCTCCTAAACTGCTGTAGCTGCCATAGCCTCCGCCAAGTCCACCGCCGCCGAAACCACCGCCGAAACCGCTCCTACCCGAGCGAGAACTACTCCCAAAACCCCCTAAACCCCCGCTCCTCCGTTGGAGCCCACCTGACAGTCTCTCACCGAAGGCATCCGTTCCTTCACCAAGCATATCTGAGCCCATTGATTGGAGACCACCTAACCGATTGAATCTATCCTCAAGGCTCTGTTGTCTATCGGACTTAGGTTTCTGTTTATGCGTATACTCTAACCAGACGCCAGCTACAGCCTGTTGTGATGAACCCCCAAAAGGTGTTTTTTCGAATTCCACAACGATCTCATCGAACTCGTCCAACTGCCTGAAGAATCGGATAGTACCGACCTCATAAATCATCATATAGTCGGTATCGCGAGTCAAGAGTTGTCCGTTCAATCGGACCGTCTCGCTATTTGGAATCACAAACAAGCCTACATTGTACGTTTCTGATTGATACGCGTAGTCCGCTATAATTGTGTAGACTTGGGCATCTGTTCGGGCACTTTCGAGATAGATAGCGGTGTTGTTGACTGAATCGCGATAGGCGTAATATGGATGGCTTGGGTCTACGATTTGAAACGGGTCTGTTGTAGGGAAACGCAGTAAGCCTCTGTCGTAGTCTATAAACTGTGCATCCACAATACCATCACTGTTTTGATCCAACCCAAAAATTTCGATGTACGGGATAGAGCCGGCATCCGTCTGGAAAGTTACGCTCTGTCCTTGTCGAAGGAGTGAGAGTGTGAAGTCTCGTGGGCTAATGTTGCGGTTGCCAAGACTGTAAACGTGCGTTGCCGCTGCACCGCGAAATCCCTTCTCTTTTAGCACTACGTAGCCGATTTCCTCACCTTCTTCGTCAATCCTTCCGTCTCCGTTTTCATCGACAAAGACCTTTTCAGTGTTACCAACGGTGCCGCCGCCGTTGTCTCCTAAGTATTCATAGGCAACAACGATGGTATAGTTTGCAGAAATCGGAGATAGGAATTCTATTTCACCCGTCTCGTAGTCAATATTGTAGTCCTGACCGGAGAATTGTGGATTAAAGTAGCCTCGACTCGTCCGTTGGCCCCCTTGATTGTTCCCTACAACACCGTCGTCGATGGAAATTTGCTCACTCCCTGATTTGATGGGTAGATATGCGTCAATCTGTAATCCGTTCTCATTTGTGTGAATGTGGTAGAACCGATTTTTGACGTAGTTGATGTCCGGTATCTGAATCCCACGCGGTCCATAGCCGTATCCGCCGCCAGCGCGCCGCGACTGTCCACGGAAAGTACGCACCTCGCGTATCCCCTTGCTTCGAGAACCGAACGCGGTAAGACGGGTGTTTTTCCATTCAAAAACGCCTTCAAGTCCGAACAGATTCCGGTTGATGTTCAGAAAACGGGTGTTCGGTAAACTGAGTGTTATGTCGCCAAAGGAGATCGTTTTTATAATACTCTCCGGTGTGCCTTCGTACCAGATTTTAATCTTCTGTTCCTTTGTGCCGCCGATGCCGTATCCGCCTCCGTACCCGCCGCCATATCCGCCGCCATATCCGCCGCCATATCCACCACCACCGAAACCACTACCACCAGCACTATAGTCTACAGCGATATGCGTCCGTTTTCCTACGCGACCGTGTAGCCCAAATTGCTGTATTTGACGCAGATTAAAACCTGTCGCTCGCGGTGCACCACCACTACCATATCCGCCGCTATAACCACCGTAACTTGAGCCGTAACTTGAGCCATAACTGCTGGAACTACTCCCATACCCTGAGCCGTATCCACCACCACCCAAGCCACTACTGCTATAGCCGAAGTCTTCGTAACCGTAAGACGAGGTGAGTCCCAAGTCAAGACCTGATGAGTAGCCACCGTATCCGCCTCCATAACCGTAACCACCGTATCGGTTCAGGTCCCCATCGCCGAAGTAGTGAGTTTTGTTCGCCTCTACAGTTACAGATTGTAAGCCCGTTATCCTGAGATTGGAATCCATGGGGAGGGCAATGCCTTTTTCATCGCGCTTGGGTTTTGGTTTCCAGTTATAGAGTTTATTGAGATCGGTTAAATAGGGGGGATTCCGCCATCTTCGGAGGCTGTCGAGGTAAGGTTGTATGAGGCGATCTTCCTCCTCTATCTGATCAGGAACCTTGATGTGTTCCTTTTCCTCTTGCCAGATGAAGTGCTTTGATTTGCTATCGTTGTCAAAGGGGTTGCGGGTGAATAACCCAAATCCAGTATTGCGTTGATTTTCAGGTGGTATTTCGGGGTCCCCAGAATCAGGAACAGTAGCGAGGTTCTCAGGTGTTGCAGGGTCTGTTTGCGTCTGCTTTTTAGGTTCGGTCTCTTCTTCAGCAATACGACTTACGACAACTTCAGACGTTGAACAGATCACGATGATAAGAATGATCCCAATCTTTAACAGCAGGTTTTGCCTTTTTAAGGTTAACTGGTTTACAAAATTCGACAAAAGATGTATCTGCACGTATATTCCTGATTTTTTCGTATTAACTACATTTCTGTGGAGACTACGACCGCGGCGTTGATAAAGCCTTGTAAAAGCAGTCTGTTTGCAGTGATACGGAATTTAAACTTGAATTTTGATTGCAAACGAAGAATTGGGTCTTTCTGTTTACATAGGTCTTTATAACGCTACTTTTTTAATTGTGGGCGCGTTTTTCAACTATGGGTGCTGTTTAACGCTATCTCTCTTTAAGGTGTCCCCACGTTACAGTCAATTTCTCACCTACTTGCACTGCTTGGAATTGTTTCGTGAGATTCTCCATCACTTCGGCGAGTTCATCTTCGTCCAGTGCCGTGTCGTAGACAGCGACTGCATCAATGATACCTTTCAACGGTCCATTTTCGCCATCGGGTCCTTGGGCACCAATAATCAAAGGTGCGTTACTCGTTGCGGGTTTGCCAGCGGCTCCCCGCGGATTAAATTGTTCGCCGTCAACGTAAGGGATGAGATTCTTCTCGTCATACACGCCTGCGACGAAGTGCCACTTACCATCAGCAACCTCTTTGCTGCCCACTTGCAAATCTTGTGCACCCCCAGGAAGCGTAAACCCAAACGTCATGACACCCGGACGAATCCACATCGTATAGTTTCGATCTGGCCACGTTTCTTTGCCAAGGATCACTTGATACGGGTCGACAATCTTAGGTACTTTTATCCAGGCTGTCATCGTCCACTGTCTGAGATTCATGACATCTTCATGTGGCACGAGGACATGCCCGCCATCAAATTCGAGCGCGGACTCAAATTTCCCATCAACCCACGCCACTTCGCCAATAATTTCGCCGTGGTGTCCGTTCCCTGATGTGTCTTTGACGGTATTACCGTTGCCTTCATCAAAGAGCCATACACCTATCGCTTCAGCAGGCGCACTTTTAAGTTCGCCAGCAACGCTGAAATACCAAAAGATGCTCACAAGGAGCATCAAACCTGTTAGACTTTTCATGTTTGTCGCCTCCATTGGTTTGTTGATTTCTTCTCTCTATTTTAGCAGATTCAGCGCGAACCTGCACATCTTTTTTTTATTGACATTTTCGACACCGTTAAGGTAAGATAATGGATATTTCAAACGATGGAGGAAAATATTGTGCGAAAATTGTTTATTTTGGGGGTAGTTTGTTTAATGGCTATCCCAGTGATATTTGCACCTGTGAGCGATGCGGCAATTGATACCAAAAACATCGTTGGCGTGTGGCTCTTTGATGAGGTCAATAACAAAGATATGTCTTCCGATTCTTCCGAAAACGGCAATGATGCTGAATTGCTTAAAGGTGCTGAATTGGTAGATGACGGAAAATTTGATAAGGCATTGAGTCTCTCTGGTGATGACGAATTTCAGATTGCAATGGTCGAGACGTCAAAGAGTTTAGATAGTTGTGCTGAAGAATATACCACTACGACGTGGGTGAAACTCAAGAAAAAAGAGAAAGTCGTTTTGGGCGGTTGCTGTAACGACGACCATGCCATCATTAATTTCCAATATACCTGCTTACTGAACATCTTCGGACCCGGACGGGGTGGAGGACACGGTAAAGTTGAAATTGGCAGTGGGCAGCTTGCACCGGCATGGGTCTCTGGTCCAACAGTCGTCAATGACGATAAATGGCATCATATCGCTTTCACCTACGATGGAAAGAAGATGATAGCCTATATAGACGGTAAAGTTGATGCACAAGCCAATACGGGTGGTGTTTTTGGATTGACGGGACAGTCACTCCAGATTGGCGGCATGGCAGATCAGCGCCCCGGGTGGGGTCTCATGGATGACGTGGGTGTCTTCAACACTGCTTTAAGTGAGGCGGATATCAACGACATAATGGACCAAGGCTTGGGTAAACTCTTCGGGTTTACGCCTGTATCACCAGAAGGTCGTTTGACAACGGTGTGGGCACGTGTAAAGTCGGAACATTAGTACCACCGACGAGGTTGAGTGTTATCGGTTGTCGGTAGGAGGGGGCGAAATCGGGAATCGGAGTGTTTTTGATAGGGGTTTTTGATAGGGCGTTTCCCTTTCCTCAATTTCCCCCTCCTACAACCAAAAACGTAGCCTGCAACAACGGCGCAGGCGACTCGAACGCGAAAACCGTCAAAACATAAATTGCGTCATTACTCCGCAAGGAATAATTAAAAAGTGTTAAAATATCGGAGTGCGATCATTGGCTGCGGGGGTAGGGCTTATGCTCATGCGAATGCCTATCAACAAATATCGAACGGCGAGTTAGTCGCATGCGCAAACCGTTCAGATGTCGCCCGACGTGAGAAATTCGCTGCGACCTTCGGCGTCACCGGCTATGCAGATGCTGAACAGATGCTCCGTACAGAGCAGCCTGATTTGGTTCACCTCGTCGCAATGCCCGACCAGTGGCGTGAACTGATGCCGATGGTATCAGAATTGGGTGTTCCGGCGTGCATCGTTGAAAAACCTATTGCCTGTGGTGTCGAAGACTGGCGTTTTCTATGCGAGTTAGAGGCGCAGACCTCTACAAAATTCGGAGTTGGCAAACAGTACCGGTGGCATCCCGACTTCACCAATTGCCGACAGGCAGTGGAGAGCGGTGAATTAGGAAAGATTCGCCTTTTAGATTTTTCGTGTGGTATGAACCTCACCGCCCAAGGCACACATATCATTGATTGGGCGATGTCCCTAAACAACGATTCGCCTATTGTCAGGGTCTTCGGCACTGCGAGTGGTGCTGAGTCGCTTGATAATGGCTATCCTGCTCCGGATACAACGTCGTGTCAGGTCTTGTTTGAAAACGGGGTCTACGGATTCTGGAACACCGGTTTTACCTCTCCACGCGTCATGGACGACGATGCTATCTACAAGCACTGTCGCGTTGCTGCCTATGGCGAAAACGGGCACGTCCTCTTTGAAGAATTCAGCAGATGGGAAATCATCACCCCTCGGTTAACCGAGGGCGGCGTGCAAACCCCCGATTCTTGGCGCGCAAAAAACGACCTCGCGCAAGCCAACCTGACGCAGGCGATGTTTGATTGGATTGAAGACGATACCCGCCCAGTCGAAACAAATCTAAAACTTGCATTGCACCAGTTCAATGCGGTTTTGGGCATTTATGCGAGTGCTATTTCTTACAAGCCGATTGACCTCCCTTTTGACCCTCCCGCGGACCTGGATTCACAACTTCTCGAAGTTTTGGCGCGTTAAGAAAGAACGTTATGAACCGTCAACAAACAAACAGTGAAAACACCATCGCCACCCTATTTATCGAAATCCTGATATGCATGAGTTCCACATGGAGCATTCGCGAGCATACTATGAAGCCACTCGTTGAAAATAGTAGGAAATTCGTGAAAATGTTAACGTCTGTAAAGGAAAACGAAATCGAAACTGAAAATTAGATAGCCCTGGAATGCTCCATGTCTTTCCTCGCAATTGATCGCAGATGTGCATATAATTGATTCAAAGCCACGACCAATAGAGGAAGAAACAATGGATGCCCACATCAACGTCCAAAACTTCGGTCCGATAGAAAAGGCAGAGATAGATCTGCGTCCGCTGACTGTATTCGTCGGCGAGAATAACACCGGCAAGACTTATCTCGCCGCACTCATCTACGCATTACACCAAAATTTTGAGGGCATCTCACAATTACCTTGGGCAGACTCTGTTACTTCCTATTTCAGTTTTGCTTACCGTTCGCGAGACCGATATTCACAAAGTCAGCAGGATGCGTTACAACAAGATATGTTAGGGGTACTTGAAAAGTTAAACACGCCGGGATGTCCGTTCAAATTTTCCGATTTACCTCAGCTGATACATGCCGGGTTGGAGTCTCGACTCACAGATCAGGAAGACTTCACAAACGAGCTTGAACGGTGTTTCGACCTTGAATCTGCTTCCAAGTTAATTCGGTTCACGGGGAGCCGAGGCAACGAAATGAAAGTTTCACTGTCGGTTCGCGAGGGTAATCAAAGGTATTGGGATTTTGAAGCGAGGGCCGCTGGATCCGCCGATCCCACTATAACCGGGCACATCAATCCGGACATGATTCTCCTCGACGCAAACGACTCAATGCGTAAGACTGAATTCAATGAAATATCCGATGTTGAACGTCTATTTCGGAACTTAGGCATCCGTCGGTGGCGAACAAATTCCTACTACTTGCCTGCCGCTCGGAGCGGCATCATGCAAAGCCACGGTGTGATTGCGACTGCCCTGATCAAGCGGGCAACGCGCATCGGTTTAGATCGCCTTGAAGTATCTACATTTTCAGGAATGATAGCGGATTTTCTGGAGCAGATTGTCCGCTACAAAGAACGCAAGGGATCGTCAAGCAGTATACGTCGTGTCGCTGAACAACTGGAGGCGGAACTGCTGGAGGGCAAAATAGAGGTTAAACGCCCCACGTCAGAAGCGTATCCGGAATTTCTGTACCGTCCAGATCAGGCGAAAGAAGGCTTACGGATGAGCCATTCCTCGGCGATGGTATCCGAGCTTGCACCTTTAGTCCTTTTGCTGCGAGGTATCGTTAAACGGGGTGACTTGCTCATTATTGAAGAACCAGAATCTCACCTGCATCCGGGTGCACAAACCAAAATTGCCCAAACCCTTGCTCGCTTGGTCCGAGTCGGTGTTCGCGTCTTGATTACAACACATAGCAACTGGCTCCTCCAACAAATCGGAAACCTGATTCGCGAAGGTGAATTGCGGAAACAGGGAGAATCCACAAGTGAATCAGCAGACTGGCTGAAAGAGGAAGAGGTCGGTGCGTGGTGGTTCCATAAGAACAAGCCCGTCACAGAACTCCCATTTGACCTTACTGAAGGTATAGAACCGGAAGATCACTTGGATATAGCGGAGGATCTCTATAACCGTTCGGCAGGGCTCCAAAATAGAATTGAGGAAACTAAAGGGAGGGATGCGGTTGAATCTGAGTAAAGGGCTTACCCACATTCAAGAGCAGGTATCTCCAAACAGCCTCACTAATTCATGCAGCGGAGAAGGATGTAAGGTATACCTTTTCTGTTCCATGGGCGCGGTATTAACTGGACGAATCCGAAACGCCGACAACAATTTCTTAAAGTGAACTTCCAAGGTAAAACTTTGAGGGTTCTGACAGGGCGTTGTGGTAGAAAAAGGAACCTTGCGGAGTTACTGTCCAATGCAGGTTACCTCTAATCTCAATTCAATCCAACCTACTCGTAACTGACAACTAAACCCTCTATTCTTCCTATTCAAAAATTTGACAAATTCTTCGTTTTATGCTATACTATTAACGGTTTCATTTGCAAGCCTACCTTAGGAAAAGCACAGAAATTTCGTTGGGAGTGCTATTTTGTCTGTTATAAATACAGCATTTTCAGAACCGTCTGTCCATATTGCACCATCTGTGATGTGTGCGGACTTATGCAACTTGGAAACGGATATTCGGGAATTAGAGGCTGCTGGCGTTAACATGCTACATTTTGACTTAATGGACGCGCATTTTGTCCCGAATATGCCGATCGGACTCGCTCTTATTCAACAGTTACGCTTAAAGACAGACTGTGCCTTTGACATTCACCTCATGGTAGAAAACAACGATTTCTTTGTCGAGGCAGTCGCTGAGATTGGTGTTCAGCAGATAGCCGTTCACGTTGAGTCAGCAACGCATCTTGATAGAACGTTATCTCTGATTCAAGCACATGGGGTCAAGGCGGGAGCAGCTCTCAACCCAGCAACGCCGCTTTCCGCGTTGGCTTATGTTCTGGAACGGCTCGATTTTGTGCTGATTATGGCGGTGAATCCAGGGTTTGCGGGACAGAAGTTAGTACCGGCGACCCTCCGAAAAATAGCGGAATGTCGCGCTTTTTTGAACGAACGCGGTGTTGATCTACCTATCGAAGTTGATGGCAACGTGAGTTTTGAGAATATCCCCAAAATGGTATCCGCAGGTGCAGATATTTTAGTCGGCGGGACCAGTAGCGTTTTTCAAAAATCGGGTTCACGGCTTGAGAATATTCAGCAGGCACAGAAAGCGATTGCGCTTGGGCTCGCTGAACGGGAAGGCGGGCAGTGGGCGTAGGCACTTCTTCAGCGAAATGCCACCCTAAAGTGAGCAAACCAACAACGGAGGTTTGCGACGCTTCAACGAGAACTGTTAAGGCACGAATGGTGTGATTTAACGCCTTGCGTCCAGATAAAAATATGATGGAAGCACTTGTTCTCCACGGAATTGGAGATTTACGATTAGAACATATTCCAGTGCCGCATCTCTCTGAAGGGGAGGTACGCGTCCGAATCGGGTTCTGTGGTGTCTGTGGTTCCGATATTCCGAGAATTTTTGTCAAAGGCACCTATAGTTTTCCAACGGTCTGTGGGCATGAATTCGCCGGTGTTGTGGATACGTGCGGTCCTGGGGTTGAAGATTTATCTCCAGGCGACCCCGTCGTTGTTTTTCCATTGCTCTGGTGTGGCACGTGTCCGGCGTGTGAACAGGGGAAATATGTTCAATGCCATGATTATGACTATCTCGGTTCCCGGAGCGATGGTGCCTTTGCTGAGTTTGTCGTCGCACCGAAGGCGAATTTGATACCTGTACCGCAAGGCGTGACACTCGAAGAGGCATCAATGACGGAACCCGCCGCAGTAGCGCTGCACGCACTCCGTCGTGTTCAAACCTCGCTTGTTGGAAAGATAGTTGCTGTCTTCGGTGCCGGACCGATCGGGTTAATGGTAGCACAATGGGCAAGAATAATGGGCGCGGCAGAGGTATTTCTCTTTGATATTGTTGCGAAGAAACTGGAACTGGCGAAGCGACTCGGTTTCGACAAGGTTTTCAATAGCGCGGTTGAAGAGCCAATTGAAATCGTAAACGCACGGACTGATGAAAAGGGTGCGCATGTTTGTATTGAGGCGGCGGGTGTCCCTGCTACCTATCGGAATGCGCTGGGGAGTGTAGGACGCGGAGGCAGTGTCGTTTTTCTCGGTAATCCCGCTGCAGATGTGACGCTACCGGCGTCTCTTATCTCGCAATTAATGCGGCGTGAGGTGTCTGTCTTCGGAACCTGGAATTCCGATTACAGCGCGGCGGGCAACGACGATGACTGGCGTACTGTTCTCCAAGCGATTGCCTCTGGTACGCTAACGCTCACACCTCTAATAACGCACAAAGTTCCGCTGGTTGATAGTGCTGATATGTTACATAAGATGCGAGACAATAGCGAATTTTATGCAAAGGTCTTAATTCATCCATAAGGAAAAATTAAAAAACCGCAACCCTATTTCTCTATAACCAAAACCCTTAGCCTGTAATGAAATGGAAGGCGGATTTGAGGAACGAACTTCATAGTTTTAACGCCTGCCATTTAACCGCAAGGAATAATTAAAAAATGAAAGCGGCTATACTTGAAAGCCTTGATAACTTAAGTGTGCAAGAGGTGCCTGAACCCGAAATTGACGATGATGCCGCTTTGATGCGCATTGAAGCCGTCAGTATATGTGGCTCTGATGTTCGTATTCTCCATCACGGTAACCCAAGGGTCAAACCACCCACCATTATTGGCCATGAAAACTCCGGTGTCATCGTTAAAACAGGCAAAAATGTGACGCGCGTCAAAGAAGGCGATCGAGTTTCAATCGGTGCTGATGTCCCCTGCGGGAAATGTCATTGGTGCCGTGATGGACTCGGAAACAACTGTGACATCAACTACGCCATCGGTTACCAAATCCCCGGCGCTTTCGCACAATATATGAAACTTCCCCGTCTCGTTTTGGAGGAGGGACCTGTTACACCGTTCGATGCGACGCTGAGTTTCGATGAAGCCGCACTTGCTGAACCGCTCGCCTGTGCTATCAATGGGCTTGAACTCGTTAACATGTCTCTTGGGAAGACCGTCGTCATCATCGGTCTTGGACCGATTGGATGTATGATGATTGACCTCGCTCGGGTTATGGGTGCGACGAAGGTCATTGGTGTACAACGGAGCAAACTCCGAATGGAGATTGCAAAGTTCTATGAAGCAGATGCTTATATCGCTTCCGAAGAGGAAGACGTAATTGAGAGATGCAAGGCGGAAACGGGGGGCGAAGGACCCGATGTCGTCGTTACCACGTGTGCTTCCGTTGAGGCACACGAACAAGCGGTTGAAATGGTAGCGCACCGGGGGTACGTCAATCTGTTTGGTGGATTACCGAAGACGATGCGTCCGATGAGCGTCCTCTCCAATGTTATCCACTATAAAGAGTGCTTTGTCACAGGGTCACACGGATGTGTACCACGGCACCATGAGCTGGCAGTACGTCTGCTTGAAAAAGGGTTAGTGCGTGTGAAACCGCTCATCACACATCATTTTCCACTTGTTGAGATCGACGAAGCTTTTCAGACAATGGAATCCCGACAAGGGATGAAGATTATGATCCACCCACATAAGGAGGAGAAAGGGACGTAATGCACGATTTTTCGCGATTTATTCGAGAAATACCCGACTATCCGAAACCGGGTATTTTATTTAAAGACATCACGCCACTTTTAGGAAATCCGACCGCTTTCCAGAAAGCAATTGATGAGTTCGGACACCGTTATAAATGTGAGGCAATTGATGTTGTTGCTGGCACTGAGGCACGCGGTTTCATTTTTGGTGCCGCACTCGCTTATCGGATCGGTGCCGCCTTTGTCCCTATCCGGAAAAAGGGTAAGTTGCCTTATGAGACGCACGAAACCACATACGATCTTGAATACGGTAGTGATACGCTTGCAGTTCACCAAGATGCGTTCCCCAAACACAGCAAAGTCCTTATGTGTGATGATCTCTTGGCAACTGGAGGAACGCTTGCTGCGTCAGTTGATCTCATTGAGAAACTGGAAGGGCACATCGTTGGTATTGCTGTTTTAGTTGAGTTGACCGAGCTCAACGGCAGGGAAAAGGTTCCAAACCACGATATTTTTTCGCTCATTAAATACTAAACTATAACGCGTGCGCCTGTAGCTCAGCGGACAGAGCAGAGGCTTCCTAAGCCTCGTGTCGGGGGTTCGATTCCTCCCAGGCGCGTTTGGTATTATCCGTTTTCGTTATCCACGCACCGGCAGCCAGATTCTATAGAAACGGTGCGCGGAAACTCGAATGTAAAGCGGAGATAAATTTTGATCTGTTTCCAAGTCAAGGCTTGTCTGTAATGCTATTTCCGACGCGTTGGTTAAGCACGCGTCTTTATGCTAAGCATAAAAATTTTTAACGTCAGGAGTAATTTTGGATGTACAGATTCAGTATCTGGAAAATTGTTTTAATCGTCGGGGTCTTTCTGTTTTCCGTACTCTACCTCATTCCTACCCCGGATAACTTCTACAATCCGTTGTACGGAAACCTACCGCTTTGGATGCAGGAGAAACTCCCTGCCTTTGAAGTCACTGAAGACAACGCTTTGAAGGTAAATCTCGCTGAAGTCGAGTACCCCGAAGGAATCAACTTCCAGGATGCAACCTTTGAACTTCAGGATGTCTTCCGAGTCCACTTAAGGAAGCTTGAACTTGAGGAGACACGTGATTATGAATTTGATACCACGGAAGCACGCGAATTTTATGTTCGACTCATCTCGGAGGAGGCACGTCAGAACCCACGCGCAACACTTGACAATTTACATCTATACGGCAGCCTCCCAACGGCCCTTCGGCGACTCATACCCGAGAGCCGATTGAAGTTAGGGTTGGACCTCAAGGGGGGTGTTCACCTTGTCCTTGAGGTAGATTTGGAGGCCTCCAAAACAGAACTACTCCGTGAACATACCCTCTCGATTCCTGAACGGCTTCGCACAGACGATGTTTTATGCCGAGAAGTTAGACAGGTAGAAGGACAAGATACGCTAAATGTGTTCGTCGGGATTCCTTCCAGACTCCGGTCGGATGCTAATGAAAAGACGAAGTATCTCGAGAAAGCCCAACGTCTCCTCAACGAAATCGAATTTTTTGAAGATGCACAGGTCGCTGCCGAGACAGAAACGCAGTCCACGTATCAGTTAACACTCAGTGAGCGAGGCATTCAGAGGTATAGCGAACAGGCGATTGGGCAGGTGCTTATTGTCTTACGAAATCGCGTTGATGCCTTCGGTGTTTCAGAACCCTCTATCCGACGAGAGGCGAATCACCCGAGAATCATCGTTGAACTTCCCGGTGCCAAAGACTCCTCGAAACCTCTACAAATCGTTAAGACCATGGGTAGGCTCGAGTTTAAACTTGTTGAGAAATCACCGACGGGTGGAAGTTTGTGGAGCGGAACTGCTAATACACCGATACCTGATAATATCCCCGATGGTAGTGAAGTCCGCTATCACTACGAAACCGGCAACTGGTACGTGCTAAAAAGCCCCGTTCTCCTGACCGGCGACCGTATCAACGATGCTGGACCCTCTACGGGCAGAACCAGTTTTGACATCGTCGTTTCAATGAGTTTCGATGGTGTCGGCAGACGCAAATTCGCGCAGGTCACAGGAGATCATATTGGTGAACATTTGGCGATTCTCCTTGACAGTAAAGTGCAATCTGCCCCCGTCATCCAAGACCAGATTATCGGAAACGCCATTATTCAGGGCAATTTCACCTATGAGGAAGCAAGTTACCTTTCTAATATCCTAAAAGCCGGAGCGTTTCCTGTGGGAGTCCAGATCGCTGAGGAACGCACTGTCGGTCCCACACTTGGGCAAGAATCTATTGACGATGGCGTTCTCGCTGCACTCATTGGGTTGGGTGGGGTTCTCCTTTTTATGGTGGTTTACTACCGCTTCTCTGGAATTATCGCTATTGTCGCTCTGGTCTTTAATATGCTCATCATCCTTGGGGCATTGGCAGGCTTCGGCGCGGCGTTGACGCTTCCCGGTATTGCTGGGCTTGTCCTAACTATAGGTATGTCTGTTGATGCGAATGTGCTTGTCTTCGAGCGAATTCGAGAAGAATTGCGAACCGGCAAAATTGTCTGGACGGCTATCACGAGTGGCTATCAACGCGCATTTATAACGATTTTAGATGCCAATCTTACGACGTTCTTTACCGCACTTGTCCTTTATCATTTCGGGACGGGTCCGATTAAAGGGTTTGCAGTAACGCTCGGTATCGGTATTCTCGCGAGTATGTTCACGGCGATTATTGTCACACGCGAGATATACGGCTTGATCATCGGAAATAGGGACGTGCAAAAACTCAGCATTTAATAGTTTTCAGTCATCAGTTATCGGTGATCGGTAGAGGTTCTGGCATGCATACATTTTGCAACTGCCACAAATTACATCTCACTGAAAACCGACAATGGATGACTGACGACTGACAATTATATTTTCTGGAGGAATGGTTGTCGGATGAATGGTTTTCGGTTATCAGTTTAACTGACAACTGACAACCGAAAACTGACAACTATTAAAAAATTGGAATTACTTAAAAATACAAACTTTGATTTTATCAGCAAACACCGGAGCGGATTTGTAATCTCCGCTGTGGTGATCGTTATCGGCTTGGTTTTCCTCGTAATTCATCAAGGACCGAACTTCGGAATTGACTTTCGTGGCGGCGTTAAGATCCAAGCCAAGTTCAACAGGGCAGTCACTGAAGCTGAGTTGCAAGCCAAACTCACCGAAATCGGCTACGAACGTGTTAAGATACAGATAGATGCCAGCAAAAATGAGGCATTCGTCTCCATGGGGTATCGCCCTGAATTTCAGCAGCAGTTGATTGATATCCCTATTATGACAGATCCGGGTGATGCAACCGCTATCGGTCTTCAAGTGAGTCGTACTGCCCCGAAAGCGCATCTATTGGAGATAGGTGAAAGTGTCCAACTTATTGATGGCAGTATGCAACAACGCAATGAGATTATCGCACGTGATGATGCTACCGAAAATGAGGCAATTCAGTTAACGTTCGCAAGACCCTTCGGAATTGACTTGAGTGAAAACGCCACTATCCAAGTCCAAGCAAGTGTTGGTCGAATTCTCACAGATGTCCTGCTTGAAGGTGACTTTCAATCACCTGGGGGCTGGCAGGCACTCGCTGGCGGTGTCAATATCTCTGAAGTCGGGCCGAGTGTTGGACGCGACCTTAAATTGGCGGCACTCTGGTCGGTGCTTGGCGCGATTGCTATTTTGTTGCTGTATATCTCTTGGCGATTTGAGTTCCGTTTTGCCATCGGCGCAATCGCCGCGCTTGTACACGATGTCGTTATTACCTTGGGTGTCTTTGCCGTTCTGTCGAAGGAGATTAATCTACCAACTGTTGCCGCGTTCCTTACAATTATTGGCTATTCGCTCAACGATACAATCGTCGTATTCGACCGGATTCGGGAAAATACGCAATCCTTACGCGGCACTGACTACATTACAGTTTTGAACAGAAGCATCAATCAGTCGCTGAGTCGAACCGTTATCACGTCTTTGACAACGCTGTTTGTTGTTCTGGTTATTTTCCTCATCACCGGTTCAGGTGAGGAAATTAACACGTTCGCCTTGGCACTCATCGTCGGTATATTGGTAGGTACATACTCTTCAGTATTCATCGCGAGTCCGATCCTGTATCTCTGGAATCGAGGACAACCGCAACAAGCTTAATAGTTATCGGTTATCAGTTAAAGAGGGACTCTGTAACAATCCACTACTCCCTGGAGTACTCCAAGTTTGGGGAGATTGTTACAAACATCTCTTAACCGACGACTGACGACTGACGACTGACAACTATTCACATATGAAAGTATTAGTCTTAAGTCCTTATACAACGGGGCAAAAATATAAACCCGATAATCTCCTTCGGGGTGAAGATTGCGGTTCGCCTGAGCACCTTGAGTGGCGCATAAAAGAATTGTGCGGTTACAACGATGAGGGATGGTATCATGAGAGTAGAGACTACAGCGCTCCCGCTGGAGAGATGTTTACAGGACCTTTGAATGTCCAATTACGGGCAGGGTTAAAACAAATTCGAGAACACGCTCAATACGGTGAGACGACGCTTGATCTGTATTTTCCGTGGTATGTTTGTCGCGTTGACGGAAAAAAGAGTCCGGTTAACGAAGAAGATGCTATCGTGCCTTTTGATACAGCACCGCTTCATGAGCTTGAGGTTTTAGAATACGATGAGAGTGGTGTACCTGAACGGACGGTGGATTTAATCGAGAGTTACGACCTCGTTTTTTCACTATTGAGACCAGATGATATTCTATCGCTACAACGCGTTTTTGAAGTAGAACGGGCGACAACGCTGATTTTCTTGCTTGCGCGGAGCCACAAGCACGTCGTGAACGAAACATTGCCAAATCTCCACGTTGTTGAAACTGGAAGTGCGTTGCAGAAAAGCCTTCGCACCACAAATTGGGCGTTGAAAGGGGTCGTCCTGAGACGGTTGTGTGAAGCCGCCTGTCGTGATGGCTTCGGTGTGTTTGAACAGGTCAAACAAGACCCTCAGCAGTTAATTGAAATTGCACATAATCAGGGCTAAAGTTTGAACGATTTAGGTAGTATTCAGGCATTCCTGTCAAATGCTTGTATGTTATCTCTTTTGAAAAAGGATTGGTATTCTGCTATTACATTTTTTATAAGCACCGCACAGAAAAAGGTGTCGCGATATCATTGCTGGCAGCCCCAGCGGGGCGACATGTCTATAGAAACAGGCATACCTCTCCGCGAAGCCCCAGCGGGGCGACATGTGTGTAAATAACTGTAGATTTCTTTAAATGCTTATGTCAAGCTTATGTTCCATGAAGGTATTAGTTATTACCTCTTGCACAGGTCGAAAAAAACATAAGCCCCCGAACCAACTCAACTATGAAGATTTTGCTTCACCGAAGTGTCTTCACTGGCGAACAGCAGAGTTGAAAGATTTCAAAGTTCCTGCTGCAGAGATGTACACCGGTCAACAACATCAACATCTGATGGCAGGATTGGAAGAAGTTCGGAAGGTTTATGGATCGGCAGTTGTTGATTTACATATAATTTCTGCTGGATACGGGTTGCTTGCTGAAGATGATGTTATTGTTCCTTACAACGTCACATTTTCAGGGCTGAACAAAGGGGGTCTTTTAGCACGTAGCAATCGCCTTCAACTTCATGAACACGTAGCAACCTTAATCTCTGGTTATGACCTCGTATTCTTTTTATTGGGCAAAGAATACGTCCAAGCATTACAACTTCCCCTTGAAGTTCCAGATACGGTTACCCAAATTTTTCTGCTTGGCACAGGATATAAGAAATTGATTCCTGATTCACCAAATGTCCATTTCGTTCCAGCTGGCAGTGCTTTAGCACGTGAGCTTGGCGTCATGGGTGTTACCCTTAAAGGGTTTGTGTTCAAACAAGTGTGTGATGTTGTCCGTCGTGAGGGATTACAGGTCTTTGAAAAGGTTCGACAGAGTCCACAAGGGATTCCTGACATTGCACTCGCTAACAGATAAACACAACTTTGGATGTTGTAGAAGGGTAAGAAAAGATGAGTCTTCCAATACCTGTTACCAACGATAATTCAAGACGCATTATCGGCGAATCCGCACCGATGCAGGCGGTTTTGCGTCAGGTCGCGCAGGTCGCGCCGACAAAAGCGACTGTTCTCATCACAGGCGAAACGGGTGTTGGCAAAGATGTCATCGCACAGGCGGTCCACGAAAGTAGCCCGCGTAAAACCCGACTCTTTAAAGCGGTCAACTGCGGTACGTTTTACCAAGACCTCCTCCAAAGTGAACTCTTCGGTCATGAAAAAGGGTCTTTTACCGGGGCAACGAGCCAACGGCGTGGTGTGTTTGAACAAGCGGACGGCGGCACACTGTTCTTGGATGAGGTAGGCGAAATGTCGCCTGAAGTGCAGGTGAAATTCCTGCGTGTCCTTGAGACACAGGAATTCACAAGACTCGGTGGTGAGAAAAATATTAAAGTCGATGTCCGAATTATCGCCGCCACAAATATTGACCTTGCGACATCAGTTAGGCAAAAGAAATTTAGACAAGATCTCTACTACCGATTGAACCTTTTTCGTATCCAGATTCCACCACTGCGCGATCGTCGCGAAGATATCCCTTTCTTCGTTTCTGCGTTCATCTCCGAATTAAGCACAGAACACAGTAAACCCATTACCGGCATAACCCAAGAGGCACTCAATTATCTCCAAAATGCTGACTGGCACGGCAACGTTCGTGAACTTAGAAATGCTGTAGAAACCGCTATTATTCTGTCCGCCACTGAAGAACTACAGCTTAAAGATTTCCCCTTGGATTCGGAATCTAAGCAGTTGGTTTCCTTGCTTCCTGTACAAGCCTCGAGCACCCAACTCGCGCCTACGCAGGTGATTGACACAGCCAGTGAAGAAACTGAACTTCTTAATCTGCCAGGAGGCGCATTACAGGTTGTTGATACCTCTGGTAGTGCAATCGTAACAGAAAACATAGCAATTTACAAGACGATCTTGGGGCTTATCCTCTCTGCAATCCGTTTGCTTGATCCAGCTGCTGCCGCAAGCAATGAGATGCCGTTCCTAATCCCAGATGAAGATACCAGTTGGATGCAAATTAGTGAAACGGATGACGCGGCGGACGTTCTCAAAAAAGCATTGGAAGTAATTTCAACGATAGCCAAAGTGCTTGAGAATCGGGCACAGAACGGGATCTTGCCGATCGCTGCACCGGTCGAACAGCACGGTGATTCACAGGTACCGGGCGAGTATCTACCCGTGCTTGATGACGAACAAGTCATTGGCATGGTCGGTATGACAATGGCAGAAATTGAGCAAGCCGCTATCCAAAAGACCCTCGTAGAAGTGGGGGGCAATAAAACAGAGGCGGCGAAGATTCTTGACATCGGGGTCCGAACACTGCACCGCAAGTTGGACGCTTACAGACAAGAAACCGACGATTCAGATGATAACCTCGGTCAAGCGTAGCATTTGCAAGCCGCTTATTTAAAAATAGGTCTCCACCCTTACGCGAAAACCCTTCAATAACATCTAAAACATTCCCTCTAAACAAGAATAGGAGACTTTATGAAGAAGCTATCTCTCATAACAAAGACATTTGTGGATTCATTCCGCTCCCTCGTTGGCACCGATCTCCGAATCTACTTTCGCCAGCCAAGACTTCTGCACAGATGTCAGTTTCTTGTGTGTGCTGGTATTCTCGCACTGATTCCGAGCGGATTTGCCGCGGATACCCCGTCTGTTCCGGCATTTCCGGGTGCCGAAGGTTATGGCGCAATGACGCGCGGCGGTAGAGGCGGGAAAGTAATCATGGTGACGAATCTAAACGACACCGGACCCGGGAGCTTGCGCGATGCCTGCGAAGCTGAGGGACCGCGGGTCGTCGTGTTCGCGGTTTCGGGTACGATTACCCTTGAAAGTCGATTGAGAATCTCCAATCCGTATATCACCATCGCCGGACAGACAGCCCCAGGAGAGGGGATCTGTATTAAGAAGTATCCTCTCTCAATTAATGCCAGCGAGGTGATTATCAGGTATATAAGGGTGAGATTGGGAGATGAAACGGGTGATGATGCAGATGCCATATCAGGCAGGTATCACAAGAACATTATCCTTGACCATGTATCGGCAAGTTGGAGTGTTGATGAAACGGTGTCTATCTACCATTGCGAAAATGTGACCGTTCAATGGTGTCTGATATCGGAAAGTATGTACGACTCTGGCCACGTCAAAGGTACGCATGGGTATGGAGGGATATGGGGGTCAAACTATAGCACGTACCATCATAACCTGTTGGCACACCACAGCAGTCGCAATCCCCGTTTCGCTTCAGGGTGTGGATATAACGATTTCAGAAATAACGTAGTGTACAACTGGGGTTATAACAGTGCCTATGGTGGCGAGAAAGAGCAGCAAGGCAATGAGAAATTTAACTTTACTATTGTCAACATGGTCGCCAATTATTATAAGCCGGGGCCTGCAACACGCCCGGGGGAGATATCACGCCGTATTGTTAATCCGTCATCGCGTGATTCGGACGATGGGTTTGGCAAATGGTATGTTGCCGATAATGTTGTTCATGGCAACCCAGCAGTTACCGCCGACAACTGGGACGGTGGCGTGCAGCCTCAGGGTGGCAGTTCACATATTGCTGGATTAAAACTTTCCCAACCTTTTGAATCTATGCCTATCAACCAGCAAACTGCTGAAGAAGCCTACTATTCTGTGCTTGAGAGTGTAGGTGCTTCATTGCCCAAACGCGATGCAGTAGATGCACGCATTGTTGACGAAACCCGTAATGGCTATGCGACTTATGAAGGGGAAACATACAAAGATAAAGCGCGCGTGCCCGATACATCAAAAAAATGCGGTATTATTGACTCACAGGCAGACGTTGGCGGGTGGCCCCAACTCAAAAGCCTGCCTGCACCGCTTGACAGTGATGCAGACGGTATGCCCGACGAATGGGAAAAGAAGTACAAGTTTGATCCTCGTGACGCTTCCAATGCCTCAAGAGACATGGACACCGACGGATACACCAACATTGAGGAATATCTCAACGGCACTGACCCAACGGAGTTTGTGGACTATACCAAGTCCGAGAACAACGTAAACACGCTAAAGTAATGGGTGTATAAATTTTTGTCAAAATTTTAGAACCGAAGTGGTTATCAGAATAACCGTGCTATTAGGTTCTGGCGTGTGCATTGATAGGCTTTCAGCGTGTTCTCTGCGATGAACGCTTTGATGAGGGATTCGGTTTCTTCGGGGAGTTGTAGGATTGCAGTGTTGAATTCGGCTGTCGGATTGTGGGGGAAATTCGGTCTGTGAAAATCTTATAGACGTTACTGTTTAGGCGAGGATGTTTCTGGGAGTGCATAGACACCCCAGCGGACTTTTACAATCTCACCGAGCTTGGTGAGCCGCACGAGTTCGTGATGTATCGCTACTGGATTTCCATCAATGGCTGCAATTACGTCAGCTGCCTTTTTCTCACCGTCCGCCAGAAGCGCGAGGATTTGCTCGCGGAAAGGCACGCGTAGAGGCTTCCCACCCCGAAGTTTTTTCAACATACGGTTCGCCTGCCGTGATGAGCATGCGAGAATATGCTCCACCTCTTGCCTACTGGACTCCGCAGTTAGATTGTCCCGCTCGATTTCAAAACGTTGGCGTATGGCGATTGTCTCAGCAAGTTGGTCGAGTCCGCCAGCAACCTCAAAATCTTCCCAGTCAAAAAGGAGTGTCTCAGGTCTGTCAGTGATGTCGGGGATTTCAAGGCTACTCATCAACACCACCTTTTTGCCGGTCGATCGGTTCAATCCTGCATGTCCGACAATCTCTGTGATTAATTCTGCAACGGTCTGTGTATAAATTCTCTGAACCCGTTCATCTTTATAGTGTTGGAACTCCGTGTCTGCTTCATAACAAAGCGGCTCCTCATCGTTTCCAAACAAGATTTGCGCACGCCGCCACACGGTCCCCGGTTCCCAGTATGGCGTTCCGACTATCCAAACGACTTCCGCCTCCTCAAAAGCGGTCCCCAAATTATCCAAATACTTGAATTCCGTCAATAAACACACATTCTCTTTTTCTGCAATGTTTCTCAATTGTTCGATAATTGGGTCATAAGTAATAATGGCATGTTTAACGCTCGGATCTCTCTGAATTTCCGCACAGATACCCAGAAAAAACCGCTCTCCCAATTTAGACAGTCCAATAACGTCCCAGGTGCTGTCGTAGTCCAACAGTGTTTTTAGAGCATGCACACCCGACCGAATCTGAAAGACCTGATTTCCCGAGACCCACGGTGTCGGGTTGATATGAACAACTTCGATTTCTTCATATGGGAATGCTCTACGGAAGTCCCGTTCAGTCAACGTTGCTGACATAAACAAAAAACGTTTCATACTCGGATGTAGTAACGGTGGCACCCAGAACTGTAGGACTTCGTCATACCATACCATCGGCGCGTCAGCATCCCGGGTGTAATGTGCCAAGAAACGCTTGAGTTGATGCCAAAACGTCCAGTCCGGATTCCGGTAGACTCCCGGAAATTCCTGAATCTTCTCGACCGTTCCCATATCTAAGATACCTAATCCGATTGCTCGTTCAATTGCCATCGGTATTCTCATGTCCTCGTCAACCCCAAAGGATTCGAGTCCGAAAACCGGTAATCCCTTTGCTGTAAGTCTATCTGCAGCGGCACTATCAAGGGGAATGTAAGCAAAAGCACCACCTTCAAACTCAAATCCAAAACGTGCCAACTCCGCTCCGGTCTCGTCATCAACAACCTCTCGCGCGACCACCTTACCCCTCACATTGATTTGGCACATCTGTCTAACGATTTCTGTTTCGTGTTGTTGAAATGCCTGCACCACAGTGCGGAGCCGCTTGACAACAAAGGCGTCCGTCTCGCTTTCAATTTCTAATATGCTCAGTAAAGCCTGTGCGAAGTTCCCTAACACACTCTCTTGCCAGTTTACACCCCATTCTTCTAATCTGTCCCTCGATATGCTACATTCCAAAAACAATCCGTCCGTTTTCGTTGAACTGACAATACAAAGGCGTTCCGTGTCGTTGATGGGTTCAAGGATTTTTTCTGACACTGCCAATTGTTGTGGATTCAAAAACGTTTGGCTAAATCCAAATATTTGCGTCTTGGCACGTTGCAATATAACAGGCTGCGATAAATAGCCCCGCTCTTGGCACACTGTATAGACAGGGCACTGTGGACAGAGGGTTTCACTCGCATTCACTCCCTTCCCCACCAGTGCTAAGTACCGCTCCGGATCCTCACAGACATTTCCACGTTCAAAAGGAGTTGCCATCCGAACATCAACGGGTATCTCTTTTACCTGATTCCACAAGAAACTCACATGCCGCCAGCGTGCGAGAGATGGTAGGTTTTGTCTTTGGAAGTGCTTTACCGCTTCTTCTACTATTGAGAAACCCGCGCTGAAAGCAACTGTGCCGCTTTTCAGGAGATGTGATTCTACTTCATAGTTGCCCCTTGCGTCCGTCTCGGCAACAAGTCCAATAATGCGCTTATCGGTCTCAAAGACCCTCTTTATCTGACCGATATTCTTTTCAAAGGGCTCATAAACTTTCTCAGTGTCTTCCGACTTTTGCAGCACCAGCGATGGACGTTTTATCACCAGCGGGCTGAGTGTTCCTTCTCGCACCGCAAGCATTTCCTCGGACACAGGCAGTCCAGTCGCAGGGATTGGTGGGAGAATACCGGTATCCTCCCAAACACCTGTAATAGGTGTATCTTCCGTCGGGAGTCCAAGATCCGACGTAGATGCACGTATCCACACGATACCATCGCGCTCCCATAACAACACGTCTGTGTCACCATCCTCATCAACGCGCTGCGTCCAGTGATGAAAATTGTTCTCTACTCGGAGATAAGAAAATCCACGCTTCAAAAATGCCTCTTTTGCGAGATTCAACTTATACGAACCCAAGGATGATGGCGAAGTGATAGCCACTTGCGAAGTCGGTTTCAATCTTTCTATTCCAAATGGATCAGGGTCGTGCAGTTCCGTTCGGAGTGCATCAATAGAGGCAAAGAGAATCTCTTTAGCAATCACTGGTGGGTTTAACAGGTCTCCCAATAAAATCTCATAGCGCCCATCCCAAGGACTGTGTCCCTCTTCCCCAAGGACTTCAAGATACACGTCTCGCCGATGTAGATTTTCCGACATCAGGATGTCCTTGTAGATATACAACCTCGATGCCTCGGTATTTGGATGGAGATAATACGGGATTCTGCAGGAGAAGCGCAGCCCTCCCGTCTTCGTCATGGTCAATAGTGGGTTCGGGACAACGTTTAGGAGTGCCTCAATACAAGCAAAAACAGTTTCGGGAGCCGCACAGATGGCTTCATATTTGAAATCCAAGTCGTGCCATCGCGCCCCATCGCGTTCGGAGGGGATACCCGTATACACCTGAATCCCCCACGATGTATGCCATTGTCTGATTGCCCAGTCTTCCATCCTTTGACGTCTCGAAAACCGTTCACCCCCAAAGGACTGTGGAACACGATCACGCTCAGAAACCCCGCCTATCGGCATAAAGGAGATGTCTGCCTGCTCCAAGTCGTAGAGTCTCACTGGGTACCTCTGGGCACAATAGACCGTGAAATGGTAAAAGAGTCCCTTGTAGACCGCAGGTGTGACAATCGTCTTTTTCTGTCGAAGCGGCTTCCCGCGTCGTTGGTGGCAGCGTTGAATAATATCTTTCAGAGCGTTCATGGTCATCTAACCTACTTTTGGCTGAAGTTCACCTTCGTAAGGAAAAACGGAGATTAAGGCACCAGAAACCTTATAAAATTCGCACCATAACTATTATCTATAGTGTCCTAATACGATTAAAAAGATGGCATCATTTTGGAAATAAATCAAGATGAAAGTGATGTTGTTTATGAGGTGGCAACTCGGCTTAACACGAAATCAGAAACCTAATGAAATACGGTACCACAAATTATCTTGTTAATCAAGCTTTTGTATATAGCAGAGAGATTTAGTTTCCTGATCACCGTAGAGACAAGCGTACGTTAAGGGCATTTCACCCAAAATTTGAGCAATTTGGGTTCCAAAAAGAACTTCGGAAAAAGTTAAATTCATGGGACTGTACGCCTTCAATCAAATTCAGACAGTTTTTACGCATTTAATAATTGCATTTTTCTATAAAAAACTGTATAACTTATATATTAGGACAAAATATTAAATATAATTATGATATTTAACAATTGTCCTGATATATTTTCAAAACCAAGGCACAAAAAATGAATCCAATGCCAAACGGTATTTTTATCATTGATGGAGCATATACCTTCCAAGAGTTTGCGCGCATCCTCACGCGTGCAATTTTATCAATCGATGATGAAAACGAGGAGGCAGTTTTCTCAATAGCCGATGTCCTACATCTGCTCCGCAGTGTGAACGAGTATGTCCCAGGTGAGTTTGAACTTCGCCGCACACATTCTCATTGCTACCAGATTGTTTACAAGGCCGAAGACGCGGTAATTGAGAGTTTCAAAGAGAAGTGGGAGGGTTTTATCGAGTGAACAACGAAATCTTTATAGAAGCGAACAAGCAACTGACGTTGGAGGCGTACATCCATGTTGCCTCAGATATGATGTCATTAATCACAGAGGCTGCCGAAGGCATCAACGAGATAGACGAAACCTATTCAGTCCCTTAGCATTCACAATCTTTCTAATGGTTCTGACTTTTGTCTCGCTCGGATTTTCACAGGACGATCTCGCGCAACAGGCGTATGCTATCTTTGAGCAAAACTGCTTGAACTGCCATGGGGAATATGGTGCCTTTACTGAGGCGATTATTATTGAGTATTCAGCACTCATTGAGACTGGATCAGTCGTTCCGAGAAGACCTGGCGCATCCGAGCTGTATCAACGATTAATTGAAAAGCGTCTCGAAAGACGGATGCCACTTAGACAGCCGCCGCTGACACCTGCCGCTGTTGACACCATTCGCCGCTGGATTTTGGCAGGTGCTCCAAATTGGGAAACACCAGAACAAAGTGGTACCTTCATTACCCCCAAGAAAATGCTTGAGACGATTGAGAAGCATGTCAACTCGTTGGCACCATTTGACCGCACCTACGCCCGTTATTTTACGATGACGCATCTGTATAACGCCGGTGAGACGGCTGAGGCACTGCATGCCTATCAACGGGCACTCTCGAAACTCGTGAATAGTCTCTCATGGGGGCGTAATGTTATTAACCCACGACCCATTGATCCAGAAGAAACGATCTTCTATATCGACCTCCGAGACTACGAATGGGAGATCGGAACCAACCGATGGACACAGATTGAGGCGGAATATCCTTATGAGATTGACTTCAACGCGCCAACACAGACAACACTTCGTGAAAAACTAACGAACCTGCGCGAAGCACTGAACTGTGAGGTGCCGTTTGTTCATGTGGATTGGTTCCTTGCGACAGCATCCTTGCCACCACTGTATCACGACATCTTGGATCTTCCCCAAACAGATCGGGAATTAGAAACACGGCTTGAGGTGAATGTCGTTGAAAATCTTCGGAACGCAGCAGGAAAACGCGTCTGGCGTGCGGGTTTCAACGATTCGGGTGTCTCTAATAACAACCGCGTTGTGGAACGTCATGACTCTCGATATGGCGCGTATTGGAAAAGTTACGACTTTGCTGGAAGTGTCGGAACACAGAACGTTTTCACGCATCCACTTTCGTTTACACACGATGGAGGTGAGATAGTCTTTAACCTCCCAAATGGTTTGCAAGCGTACTATTTGGCGGATGCCGGCGGCAGACGGCTGGATGCAGCACCGATAAACATTGTTCGGAACCTCGCTGCGAGTGATCCGACTGTTCGTAACGGCCTCTCCTGCATCGGGTGCCATACTGAGGGGATGAAGACGTTTGAAGATCAGGTGCGTGGTGTTGTCGAGCAGAACCCAAACCCACCGTTTAACAAAGACCGTGCGTTGCGGCTCTATGCAGAGAAATCTGTGATGGATGCGCGCGTAGAGGAGGATACGCAACGTTATCGAGAAGCACTTGAAGAATCAGGCGGTGTATTTGGTGGTATCGAACCGATACAGCGATTCTACGAGGCGTTTCAAAGACCGCTTGATGTGGCACACGCTGCAACCTCGGTTGGGTTAGAGCCTGAGGCGTTTCTCAAAAAGATTCAGCAGAATGCAGGTTTACAAAACTTAGGGTTGCTCGTCTTAGAAAACGAGACCATGAAACGCGATGCGTGGACATCAAAATTCAGTGAAATCGTCCTCGCATTGGAGGAACCCAGCACCAAAACGCCTATTGTCCAGCAGACAGAACGCATCCCTGGAGAATCTGTTCATATCCCCGATCCGAACCTACGTATCGCAATTGCAGAGGCTCTTGGCAAGTCACCAAACGCCCCAATCACAGCGGAAGAGATGACGACTTTGGAATCGGTTATTGCGAATGACAAAGGCATTCGCGATTTGACAGGGCTTGAGCACGCTACACATGCTTACTGGTTTACGTTTGAGAGAAACCAGATATCCGATTTATCACCCTTAGCAGGATTAGAGAACATTACCGGGCTTGCGTTGGCAGGTAATCAAATATCCGACCTATCGCCGCTGTCCGGATTAATCAACTTGAGCCACTTATCTATCTATAATAACCCGGAAATAAGCGATTTATCTCCACTTATAGGTTTAGCAAATCTACAGGACTTAAGCCTTGTAGGTAGCAGCAAAACATCAGACATATCCCCTCTTGCAGGATTAGTCAACCTAAAGAACATTACGATATGGGGTAGCCCAATATCGGACCTATCACCCCTTGCCGGGTTAACACAATTGGAAAGACTGGACATTTGCGGGTCAAAAGCTTCAGATATTTCAGTGCTATCGAAGTTGACAGGGTTAAAGGAATTGTATCTTGTTTCAAATGGTATCTCGGATGTATCGCCTTTGTCGGGCTTAACGAATTTAACACGGCTGAGTCTTAACGAGAATCGTATCTCGGATGTATCTCCATTAGCAGGACTAACCAATTTGAAATGGTTAGAACTTCACCATAATTCAATATCCGACTTTTCACCTTTAGCAGGGTTATCCGAGGCAACAACCATTTCACGCGCTTTTAATCCAGGGGTCCCGACAGGCGGTCCGAACATAGAGGGACCCTGGTTATGGGTCACCGTTCCGGGCGAACGCCTTGATAGCAACACTGATTTACTCGCAGAAGCAAGTGCAGACACCATAACCGAACAAGAGGTCGCAACCAACGGTGTTGTGCAGGGAAAGTCGGTCGGAAACAACCTGTGGACACAAGGAAAAATCGCGCCATCAAGCGAGACTAACATTGTTGATATGTTAGATGAGATCGGTAGCGAAGCAAATAGGGATAACAATAATCATATCATCTACGGCTCTCTCATTTTGGATTCACCACGTGAACAGGACACCAACATGTTTTTCGGGTGGGGGGATCGAGGTAAAATCTGGCTCAATGGCGAGTTGATGTATCAATCCCTTATTTGGCGTCGTGCTTGGAATTATCATGATTTTTTCCGTGTCACTTTGAAACAAGGAAGAAATGTCTTGTTAGTCGTAATTGACGACGCGGAGGAGGGTTACGGGTGGAGCGGCTTTTTCGGTTTTGAAGAAGGCACGGAGTATACGGTATCCACGGTATCAATAAAAGCGAGCGTGAGATACGTTTTCTCCGAGCCTGTAATCCATGTCAGTGATACATTTACCCTCGACCTCGGCGCGGAAAGTGTAAGTGATTTGGCGGGATGGCAGTTTGATATTGCGTTCGATCCTGCTGTGCTTGAGGCGGTTGGGGTGAGCGAAGGCGATTTCCTGAAGATAGATGGCGGAACAACCTTCTTCCAGAGAGGAACAATTGATAATCGGTCGGGTAAAATCAAAGGACTCAGTTCAGCAAGTCTCAGCAAAGACGGTGCCAGCGGCACAGGCACACTGTTGTCGGTGACACTCGCAGCGAAAACGGCTGGACAGACGCAGTTGAGACTCGAGAACTTTCAACTTGCTGATATCACGGGTGTGTCCATCGCTGCGGGACCCCATGAGGTCGTCATTACTGTAGAGGGGCAACTCGTTACGGGAGACGTAAATCGGGATGGACAGGTGAGCATTCTGGACATGGTTCTTGTCGCTCGACACTTCGGGGAAACTGTGCCTGCCAACTCGGAAGTTGACATAAATGGCGATGGGATTATCAGTATCCTCGATCTTATCCTTGTAGCACAACACATGGGTGGATCGACCGCAGCAGCACCTTCGATGTTAGCTGTGGACGATATGCATGGATTGGATCCTGCGATGATACAAGCGTGGATAGAACGTGCTCAGACGGAAGATGACGGTTCCATTGCCTTCCAACGAGGCATCGCGAGGCTTCAGCAGCTATTAACATTGCTGATCCCTGAAAAGACAGTTCTACTTGCGAACTATCCGAATCCGTTCAACCCAGAGACGTGGATCCCTTATCAGCTGGCAGAACCCAGTGAGGTACGGATCGGTATTTGTGATGTACGCGGCAGTTTAGTGCGTCAACTCGATTTAGGACATCAGTCCGCGGGAATGTACACCACGCGGAGCCGTGCAGCATATTGGGACGGCACGAATGACATCGGTGAAAAGGTGTCGAGTGGTGTGTATTTCTGTACACTCACTGCTGGAGATTTCTCTGCTACGCTAAAAATGTTAATACTCAAGTAGGAGCAATACCCAAAACGTGTATCGGGCTGCATATTGCGGCGGACGCAACGCTTGCCTTAGTCTGCTTTGGTTATCCGTATGCCCTCATCCTTTCAAAAGACCTTATAACGATTTACTTGTAAGTTGTAGTTGGTTTATGATAAAATCAGAAGAAATATCATAGTGGAGCCCAACTGATGACACGTTATGAAACTCTGAAGAATAAACCGAAACGCTTCCTGTCGCTGACAGGCTATACGCTTGAAGAGTTCTCGGCACTCGCTCCGTATTTCTCCAAGCGATTTTTGGCCTCCGTGGAAACAAAGACGCTTGAGGGTAAAGACCGAAAAAAGCGACGGTATACTCACTATAAAAATAGTTGCTTACCCAGTCTTGAAGATAAGTTGCTCTTTATTTTGATTTACCTGCGACAGGCAATGACCCAAGATGTCCTCGGTGAACTTTTCGGCACGTCTCAACCTGTTGCGAATAAGTGGATTCACCGGCTTTTGCCAATCGTCAATCGTGCTTTGGCAGACCTTGGAGAGTGGTTTCCATCTCGGGAAACACCTCCCGTAACCTTTGATAAATCTGCGGAAATCTCGGTTGAGGATCAGGTTTCACATCCTTTTTTTTCATGATGGAGAACCCCGAACGCCCGATTCAGCGTCCAAAAGACGTAGAGGCACAAAAGGCATATTACAGTGGTAAAAAGAAGCAACACACCATCAAAAATAATGTGATGATCAATGCCGATAGCAAAGTCGTGTTTCTCACACCGTCGTGCGAAGGTCGAATACACGACAAGCGTATCGCTGACAGAGCAGGCTATTCACCCCCGCGTGGGAGCATTTTGTATCAAGATTCGGGTTTTCAAGGGTTTACCTGCCCTGATGTTCAGATCATTCAACCGAAAAAGAAACCCAAAGGTCGCCACCTCACAGATGAAGAAAAAGCAAAGAATCGAGAGATTTCGTCAATACGCATACGCGTTGAACACGCCATCGGTGGCATCAAAAGATACCGCATCGTCAAGGAGAAGTTGCGCAACACCCAAAAAGGGTTCGCTGATTTAGTCATGGAAACTTGCTGTGGCTTACACAACTTTAGACTCAACTTCAGACCTTGGGCTTATCCGATACCTCGCGATTAAATCAATATAATGTCTAAACTAAAAAGGTACCACAATGAAAACTGTTTTTCCCTCCAACGATTGAATGGAAGAACTCTTAGCAAATCCGGCGACAGTTACAATGTTCCTTCAGTTTTTTAAAATGGGTTTGTCTTTCGGTGCGACATACCTTAAGAAGAAATGGGAACCTAACGAAAGCGATGAAAACGCAGCATGGGCGATGTATGTTGAAATGATCACTAAGTAAGTGGAGGCCAAGATACCATCTTTCTGTGGGATACTTCAACATTCGCACCCGAGCCCGAAATCTCGCGGATGTCAACGGTGATGGTGTCGTCAATATTCAAGACCTCGTACGCGTCGCAGCACGCATAGGACAATAGGTGCCCGCAGCCGGAGATCTCGCGGATGTCAACGGTGATGGTGTCATCAACATCCAAGATTTGGTGCAAGTTGCAGGTGCTATTGGTAATTAGTCTGAAAGGGAAAGGCAAGATTTAAAACTCGCACTCCAGTGAAAATCACGAACGGAACATAATCTCCAAAACGTTACTTTCAACTTTTTAACCCCTATAACGCAAAGTTCATACAGGCAGAAAGTGAGCAAAAAATTTAAAACATCACGGATGACTCTGCAATCCTTAGGTTCCGTGTGGTGATTGTCCTTCCCTCTGTAGACAGGGACATGGATGTGCCGAAGAAACAACGCCAGCACACCGATCTGCTACCCTCAGTTAAGTCCGATGGGTAACCGGCATCTCTCACCATTGGTTGGCTGCCGCCATCTTCCAACCCGTTACGTCTGCCTTGATGTCCCCACTTATGCTGTAAAGGCATATTCCAACATCTTGCGGCTTATGCGGTTGCGTGTGTACGACTGCCTGACGTTCATTGATAAAGACTTCCACGAGCGGTCTGTCGATGAATATCCGTAAATTCAAATCCTCTCCTGCTTTCAACTCGAACGGCGCAACGCCATAAGGCTTGGAACGAATATACGGGTTTGTCGCTTCTTTGCCATCCCCCACCGAAATCGTCTTCTTGTCGGCTGAGTAGAAGATCTCCATCCCATTCTGGTTGTCTTTGTCACAGAACACTTTTACGCCATAATCCCTCGCTTCGGTCGGCTTAATTGTGACATTCAATTCAACCGTATCGCCTGAGATTTCCTTCAGCCTGTAGTCCTCGCCGTCTTTGACCGCAATGTTGTTCTCAACCGTTTTGTTGTAGCGCAGACACTCAAGCTCGCGAACCGGTTTAATACGCACAATCCCATCATCAGGCAGACTCAACTCCCAGGGCAATGAGAATACGCAGCTCCATAAAGTGTTGCCAAGGTCGGCCTCCAGATTGGTAATGACGACTCTGCGTCCGTCTGGTGTGAGAAAGGTCTTCGGTGCCCAGTAGATAGGCGTTCCGTGATCATTGTTGCTCCAACTCATCTTGGTATGAAACTCGGGCGTGAACTTGTTATCCTCCCATTCACCCAGATAGTACCGGGCACCCCAGCTATGGCTGATAAGCAGCATCATGTGCTTGTCGCCGAGTTTGAAGAAATCAGTGCAGGAATGATCGTGATGCTCAAGTCCCGGCAACTCTTTCGTCATAAATTCACCGAGAAATTCCCACTTCTCAAAGTCTTTGGAACGCATAAGTGTCGTCTTTTTATACCAGGCACCCAACCCGGGTCGGGTATCCTCCATAGCGTGATCGCCGGAAAATATGTAGTAGTAATCTCCGTCAACCCATGCCGTCGGATCCCAGAATACCCAATAATCGGCATCCCGTGCCTCTTGGGGCACCTCAATCTCAATCGGTTTAGACCAGGCTTCCAGATGCTCATCCGAAGCCTCGACATAGGTCGGACGCCCGCCAAATATGCCGACAAAGATAACTTTCTTGCCGTCTTTGGTGATAATCGTACCGCCCGTACCACAACCGCCGCTGCCCAACGCAAGGTCTCCGCGCCGCCGCCAGTGAACAAGGTCGGTACTCGTGAAGTGCCCAAAAGCGTACTCGTCGCCTTTGCACATATAACCGAAATGATACTGACCTTTCCAGTAGATCATGAAATTGGGGTCGGTCGAATAGTTCCTTTCGGTATCACCTTCGGAATTAACCAAGTGATATGTCGGGCGACTCGGGTCATGCATCAGCCGTTGACGAAAATCACGAGCGATACGGACAGCTTCATTGTCCAGGGTAAATATGTGTCTGTCGTCTCGGTCAAAAACAATATACCTGTCTTCTTCATTCAGTTTTGTCGCGCCATAGTTTTTAATCTCGGGGAATTTTCCAGCATGATCTGTCCACCAATCATTTTTCGAGAAATCATACCAGCTGAACGGTTGAATTGCTGAAGGCGCGTTCGGTCTTAGGTCCCTAATCTGCTCTTGCGTCAAAGCTTGGGCATAAATCCTTACGTCCTTGACTTTTCCCTTGAATGATGTGGCGTAGTTAGGATTTAGATTGACTGAGCCAATTACCAGTTGTAGATAGGGACTGTTCAGAAAATCAAACGGCTTTTCGATGGTATAGCCGGCGTACACTTCCCCATCTCGGTAAATGGTGACCGAGTTGTCCTTGTAAACGGCGGCCATCATCATGAACTGTCCGGGTACAATTTCCTGCGCCGGAATTTGCGCGAGTTGTTCGGTGGTTTGCGTGCGAGTGTTATCATCGCTGGCGGTGGACCACTTCCGTGGAGCATCCTGCCCAAAAGCAAGTGCGTCATACTTGTCAGCCGCCTGTACGGTAATCACGCTGCAGTGCTTTGGGGCTTCCTCATCAAAGCAGAACCAGCTGACGAGCGTCTTGTCCGTCGTCGTGAGCATAAGGGACCTACCTTTCAGTTTTGTGTCTTGATGCAACATTTCCTGTGGCAGCGAATGCGGGACCGAGGTTCAGAAACTACTGATTGCGTTTTTTTGAGGGTTTCCCTAACGAATGTTATTTCTCAGATACCGCACTATAAAAAATCGAATTGAAGAGCAGCTTAAAGGTCCCGTGAGATTGCCCTCGGTGCTGGGGTTTGAAACCGAAAAGAATGACGCGCCCATCGCCTAAGATGGCTTCCAAAAGTGCCGCTTTCTGACGAATCCGTTTCTCTCCTTCGAGCCAACCACTCATCAACGGATTGAACTCAGGGTATGTCGCTACAACATTTGCACCCTCACGTCCGCCTTCAAAAACAGGTCCAGATTTAAAAAAGATTGCCATCTCTGCGTCCAGCCCATGTCCGATGGGGTGTTTCGTGTCTATGCGAACCCGTAGTAATGAGCCAGGGCAGAAAAACGCATCTTCTTTCGGTTGATTTTTTTTCTCGACCACATTGACAATGCCCTTTTCACCGAGCCCGAAGTATTTCAGAGGGAGTTCTGACGCACGATTCAAGCAGATAAGCGTGCCACCGTCCTCCACAAACGCTCGCAAATTCGCCAACCCTTCTGTGCCAATCCCACCGACATACTCCAGCGGTAATTTCCCTGTTGAATGCCCGTTAAGGATACCGGAGGCACCCAAATCCGGCAGAATTATGGCATCGTACCGCGCCGCCAAATCCCCGGCACGCATTTCCGCATTCGTGAGGTTGTTGTAATCGAACTCGTGCGTATCCAGAACCCAGCGCGTCCAGCCTTCGTCCATGTTTGCTGTCCACGGCTTATACAGACCGAGGCGCGGTGCGTTCACTCTTGAGAATTTTCCACTGAACGTGTCTTCGTCGATGGATATGTCGGCGTGAATGTGGATACCGAATTCCGATGCGAGTGCTCGCATCTCCTCAATCTCTTGTAACGGAGGTTCTGCCGTTCTAATCAGGATGGTCCCACGTGGAAACGTTTTACCACCGAGTTCTATGTCCCGTTGTGCCGAGTAGAGCGTATATTTCGGACTGTTATCTGCGAGTCTCGCTTTGAACAGACGATTGCGCGCAATCGCTTCGATGTTCGTTCGATTCTCAAACAGGTAGTTAGTCGGTTCAGAGGCACCTTCTAATGTCCCTTCCATTTGTGATAGTGCTGAAAGTTTCGTTAAATCCGCCTCAAAAGGATGCACCACAGTGATCGTTCTTACCCCCATCTGTAAGGGCAGTGTCCAACCCGCTATATCGTAAGGACGTTCGGGCGGTGATTCCGGTGAAGGACGACGTTCCGGATAGTGTTGCACCTCAAGCAGATCCTTCGCATGCGCTCGAAACGGTTGGGACATCGAAACAACATAGGTTTCTGCGGGGTATTCTACACCATCAGCGATGAACGGCGCGTTCGCTTGATGAATCTCCACCCCGCCGCGTCGCAAAATATCCAACATCTTGAGCGTTGTGTGGATGTCGCGTTGTTGTGTTGGAATCAGGAACGCACGTGGTGGTTCATCCTTCCCTTTCGCTATAGCATTGAGTCCCATTTTGTAAAAGTTTGTCTTCAGTGTTACCCGATGCTCCGCGACGAAGGAGAGAATTGACAGTGCCGCTGCCTTCTCATATTCTATGATGTCTCGCAATCGCCACCAGCCTCCGGGCCACGGTTCAGGAAAGTTCGTTCGGAGTGTATATTTATCAAGCCCGCGTCGGTGGCCTTTCAAAGTATGATGCGGTTGGAAAATGGGTGTTGCTATCTCCACGCGTGCCGCTTCCGTCAAAATGCCTACGATGTTGTGGCGATACGGCACCGTCCGAAATCCGCCGTGCCACCATGTGTCGTAAACAGCGTTCGAAAGCACACCTGTAAATCCTTCACTCGTCAAATCGAAGGCGAGTTGCGCACCAATAAGCGAAAGCGTCCGCTGTAGTAGCGGTGGAATATTCGGATTGACCGGATCAAAGTAGGGTGGGATCACAAACCGAGGTCCCCGGTAACTCATCTCATGCACATCATAAACAACCTCTGGAAACCACTCCTCATAAAGCACCTGCGTCAACATCTGCGTCTCTATCTGTGTCAACATAAACCAATCGCGATTGTTATCGTGCCCCGTATATTTATGATACAACCACGGGATTTCCGACCCTTCATAAGGGGTGCCGACAGTGCGATTATACCAATCCACCACGATGTTCAAACCGTCTGGATTCGCCGACGGGATGAGCAGAATTATCACATTCTCAAGAATCTCTTTGATTTGCGGTGTCTCAGTGGTTGCGAATTGATACACAAGCTCCATCGACATCTGTGAAGAGGCGATCTCTGTGGAATGTAGGTTACAGTTAATCAGCACTACTGATTTACCCTCTTCCGCAAGCGCGTCCAATTCTGACACATTGTCTTCTTTTGTAGACGGATTAGGCAGCGCGAGTCGCCTTTGAATCTGCTGGTAGTGTGCCAAATTCTCTAAGTTCTCTGGCGTAGAAATCAACAGCATCAGAAAATCGTTACCCTCTGTCGTTTTTCCAAGTTCTTCCAACAGAACCCGATCTGAATTCGCTGCCACGTGCCGCATGTAATCAGAAACTGTCTGCCATCCTGCTACCTGATAATCCGAACCGACCTGGAATCCGAGCACCTCGTCAGGAGACCTCAACTGCGCGTGTGCCGGTTCCTGCAGCAACACAACGCACATTAGCAATACACTGAGTATACGCCATAGTGGTGTAGTGTCAGTTTCCTGAGAGTCTATTTTTTCTTGATGAAACGGAGGTGTGAAATTGGCGTAAAAAATGCCAGAAATTTTCATAAAGGATTCCTTTTCTATAGGTGCGTGCGGCTTAATCTTCACTGTTTTCGTTTGTAACACAATGTCCTCAGCGGATTTTGTCGTTTAGTATAATCATAGCCTGTGACTATGTCAAGTCATTCGTTCTCTCGTAGCAGAACTATTCAATGCTCGCGAAGCACTTCTGTGGAAGGGAAACCTCATAAGTCCGATTTATAGGGCGGGGATTGTATCCTCGCCAGCACAATGTCCAAGTACTTGTATATTTTACTGTAATTATCCTATAAATCCTTGAGTCCAACAAACCCTGGTTCAGACGATGAATCCCTGAACGCCCGATTTACGTCTTTGAATCTTCATAAATCCGCACCTACTGAAAACTATTCCTCCGACAACTGACAATCATATATGCCCTTGACTTTTTTTAATTTTGTGGTACTATGACAATTAAGGTATTTTTAGAGTCACAACGTGCCGTAGCGCGCGATTGCAAGTGCATACTGCAAACGCACGTCTATATTCAGAGGATTATTCCTACAAAAACGCCCTCTTATCTACAAAAGTCAGGAGGAAAAGGGACATAATGAAAAGGGTTATGATTATTCCACTGGTTGTCCTACTGTTTGCGGGTGTCGGTTGTGACACGAAGCAGAAGGGTCCGAGCAATCTATCCGTAGGCAGAAGTAAATTGATTGACAGCGGGAACGCCTTGGAAGCCGTTGAGCATCTCGAAAGAGCAGAACAGGAAGAGGTTAATAAACTGGAGCCACGTGCTCTACTCCTTATCGCTTACTCTCATGGACTTTCCACGGGAAGTGCGAGTAGCCACGGCGTTGAAGCCAAGTTCAAAAACCAACGGGAACAGCGGATACAAGAACTCACCGAGGCTGAGATAAAGCAAATCCTACAAATTCTCAGCAGACCGTCGCGGGTACAGAGAGATGGCTTACAGGTACTTGTTGACAAGGGACCTGAAGCATCGGTAATAATTCTCGACAGCCTCACCATAGGGAGATATCCGTCGCTTCATGAAAATTTTCCGGAAGTGCTTGTTCAGATAGGTTCTGACGGTCTTGACCTGGTTTTAGCGAAACTTACTGATGAAACGACTCCATCTGCACTCAAGGTTAAACTCGTGCAGGTCCTTGCTGGAATTGGCGACGCGAAAGCCATAGATGCCCTAAAAACGCTTCAAAGTGGAACAGGCGAAGCTACTTTGGCAATGGAGATTAACACGACCCTCTATCAACTCGGTGAGGAATCCTATAAAAAGGACATCATCGCCGGCTTAAGTCATAGTGATGTTGCTGCCCGACGCGCCGCCGCAAAAGCCATGGTCAATATTAGCGATGTCTCATCGAAAACTCTCATTGCGGGGTTAAAAGACACCGACTCTGAAGTCGTCACATCACTCGTAAAGGCACTTGAAGTGCATCGGGATGCTGATGCTGTCGACGAACTCCTAAATATTCTTACCGGTGGGTTGGACAAAGATCCGAAGCAGGCGGCAATTAATGCGCTTGACATTTATGGACAAAACAAGCTTGCGAGGGGTTTGGCAAAGCGTGTTACAATGCTACTCATTGGCGGCACAGTTAGCGACGCAGACACTCGGCTCCGTCTTGTTCAACTTCTGAAGAGAGAACCGTTTCTGAAGCAAATTCAGGTGACGGAATTGTACGACAATCTTGAGTTCAAGCTCTATGAATATCAGAAGGAAAAGGAACAGAGCGAACTCGTCAAATCGTCGCTTAAACAACTCCTTGATGTCCTTCAGTAGTCCTATAATTCGTATCTTATCTGTTTTCTACGCGTTTTATCGGAGAAATCACAATTTGGTGGTTAGAGAATGCTGGCTCCTACAAGAGGATTAACACGGTTTTGAAGAGAAACTAAGTCGCTTTGCCGCCTGCACTTAAATTGTTGACATAAAAATGTATTTATTTTAGAATATTCTTTACATCAGTACTTGCCCAAATCTGTAGTCCCTATTTGGCCAGGGTCAAATACGTCGCGATATGTAGAACCTGTAGTTTTATCCTGCCAAGTTATACCGAGAAGTATTAGATCGGCTCGCGGTTTATTTTTTTGCAAGTTGCGCGCTACCAAATGGTGGGCATTATCTTCATGGAACATGCAAGTGACACGAACGGGTAAGTCTAATCGAGATTCCAGGAGGAAAAGAAAAACGGAACATGAAAAAACTTTTGCTGATATTACTACTTATAGGAGTCGCGAGTTTCGGCTGTCGGCAGGAACAGGTCATCACTCAACTTGAGGTCGGAAGAAGTAAGTTGCTAAATGCAGGACTCTCGCTGGAAGCCGTTGGGCATCTTGAGCGTGCTGAACACGAAGAGAAAAATAAGGTTGAACCTCGTGCACTTCTGATTCTTGCTTATAGCAACGCTATTTCAACGGGTGCTGCTAAAACCCACAATGTAGAAGCCAGATACCAAACCGAACGTGACCGCCGTATCGGTGAATTGGGCGAGTTTGAGATGAAGAAAATCCTGCAGATCCTCGGAGAACGACACAGGGTACAGAAGGATGCTATCCAGGTTCTCGTTGATAAGGGGGCACCAGCAGTGCCTTTCGTTTTGGAAGACCTCGTTAAAGATCGGTATCACAGTGTCCACGACGACTTTATTCAAATCTTGCAGGAAATCGGCAGCCCAGCTATTAACGACATCCTGAAGGCAGCTGGTGATAGCAATACACCACCCAGTGTGAAGATTTTGCTTGTCCGTATTGTCGGGAATATAGGGGACGCATCCGCCGCCACTGGGTTAGAAGCACTCCAAAATGCAACCACTGATGAAGGGTTGAAGATGGAAGTTAACACCGCACTTTATCTGCTCGGCGACGGAGGCTCTGAAGGGAAAATCGTCGAGGGCTTGACCGATGCGAACCCGACTGTCCGGCGAGCCGCCGCGAAATCTATGATGTTCCTCAAAGAACATCCAACCGACAAGCTGGTTGCTGCGCTTGGCGATTCCGATGACACTGTACGTATGGACGTTGCTAAAGCACTGCGGAAATATCCTGACGCAGGGGCTGTTGACGGTCTCGTCGCAATCCTCACAGACGGTTCGAGTCTCAGTACCAAGCAAGTCGCTATTGATACTTTGAACCAATACGCCGAAAATGGAATGGCGGATGGATTAGCTGGACGTTTAATCGTCTTGTTAGCCAATCCTGAGGTCGTTAATCATGAAGACAGGCTCCGTATCGTTCAACTTCTTAAGAAACCTGCTTTGGTAAAGCAGATTGAGGAGGCTGACCAGTACGATAATTTGCCCCATAAGCTTGACCTTTACTTCAGGGAGACCGAAACCAACGATATGGTGAAAGACGCACTCAATGAACTGCTCCTTGCACTTGAGCCGGGAGAAGATCTTGAGTCGGAAGATTAAGAAACAGTGCTGGTGATTTCCGCTGGAGCTTTGAGATTTTGTTAGATATGATTTACCGGAGAGCGGGAGGAGATTTCTAACTATGCAGAACTATCCGACCGGTATCAAGATTACCAAAGTTGAGCAGGTTACGGTCGAAATTGATCAGCCTGCGATTGGTTGTAACTCCCGCGCAACGGAGATTAACCAGCCTGACCCGAACGGGAAATGGAACGAACGTATTATTCGCATCCATACCAACGATGGCACACTCGGTTGGGGGGCTGGCAGTTGGGGAACAACTACCGCTGAAAATGCGGAAGGCGTACTCAATCAAAATCCGTTTGACCTCCTAAACCCTCAGGACGGGGTTGTTGCGGAATTCCGTGGGCTTGAAAACGCGCTCTGGGACACAATCGGAAAAATCATCGGGAAACCTGCCTATCAGCTCATCGGTGGCGATGTTTTCTCAAACGGGTTGCCTGCTTACGACAGCACCCTCTATTTCAACGATCTCCTGTATGAGACAAAAGCCGAAGGGCTCAAACGCATTGAAAATGATGTTAAAAGCAGTCTCGCCAATGGGTTTACCGCATGCAAAATGAAAATCGGACGCGGTAGCCATCTCATGGAACGCAGAGCGGGTCTGCAACGAGACATAGAGCTCGTCCAACTTGCCCGTAGCACTGCAGGGGACGGCTTCAATATTCTCGTCGATGCAAACAATGCCTATACCTACGATGAAGTTATCACCTTCCTGAACGAGACGAGTGATTGTGATGTCTTTTGGATAGAAGAGATGTTTGAGGAAGAGGTCGAATTGTACCGCAACCTCAAAGCCTTCATCCAAGAAAAGGGCTTGAAAACCCTCATTGCTGATGGCGAGACTCGAACACGCGACCCACTTGAATTCTACGATCCCTTCTTTGAGGCGGGTGTTATTGATGTCATCCAGCACGATATGAAGGGACTCGGCGTTACCGGCTGGCGACGACTCGCTGATATGGCTGCCGCACATAGTGTCCAGTGTGCACCCCATAACTGGGGTTCTCTGCTCGGCTTCTTTCTCAGCCTCCAGTTCGCAAAGACGATTCCCCATTTCCTCTACGGCGAAGTCGCAACCCTCACGAGCGATGTAATTGATACCTCTGGCTACGCCTTCACCGGTGGAACGTTCACCGTACCGGATACCCCTGGACTTGGGCTGGAACTCGATGAAGATGTGTACGATGATCGCTACGCCGGAAAAGAGGACTGGCAGATCGGCTGATCCTTTATCCCCTCCTAATCACGGTAGGTGCGGTTTCCTAACCTCGCCGGTCCTCCGTTCAAGGTCTCTTCGCTGTAAGAGCGATCTCCGAGTCGCGACTGCCTATTCCAGAAGAGTGCTATATCTGTTTGTCACTGCGATTGGGTGTCGTATCTGATAACCGAAGGCTAAATACCCCATAGTCCCAGAATTTTTCCTGACAAATCCGCTATTATGTGGTATAATTATAGTAGAATTGATAGATATACCGCTGGCTTAAGCGTGCTGTATTTTACACCAAACTTCTAAGCTAACTGGGTAGTCCCATGAAAAAGGTTCTCGTCGCGATAAGCAGAGGCGTAGACAGTTCTGTCACTGCTTGTAGCGGGATATGAAACAGAAAAAAGGAGAAGTGCATCATGTATATCAAAAGATTTGCGTGTTTAATTTTACCTTGTTTTATCTTGGTGTCTTTTTATCTAATTCGGTGTCAAAACCCAATCCTTTAGGTTTGGGATGTAGACACCGCCTTCTTGGAAAAGACCAAACGGATACTAAAAAAGCATTTGACATTGAGTCTAAAAAGTAGTATAATTAAGAGTATCAAGTTGGCAGACATAAACAGCGTAACCGCAAGGTTATGTGTCTGCCTACCCACTGTTTAGGGGTTAAGGACTTGATACTTGATACACTATGCGAAACACAACACATAAACTTTTTCAGGATAAGACGTTGCGTCACTTGCACGACGAGTGCAATATCTGTGACGTTGTGCGAAATCACTTCATTGCTCTCTGCATGCGGTATTACCGCCGCTATGGAAACCAAGGACTGCCCTATGGGAAAATGTCTGCCCATTTGACGAAACTCAAGAAACTTGAAAAATATCAGCATTGGAATATCCCTTACGCGTGGGCTTTACAAAATGTGCTGAAACGTCTATCACAAAGTTTTCGTGAAATGAAAACACTCGGCAGAGGACACCCACAATTCAAGTCGTGTAAGAAACACAAAGGGATGACCTTTCGCGGTGAACAGGTTAAGTTCGAGTATCTTCTACCGAAACAGAAAAACGAAAGAAACCACCCGACGTATCGTATTCGTCTCAACGGACGCTGGTATCGGTTCGCCTTACACCGCCCCATAGAAGGCAAAATCAAACAAGTTCAAGTAACCAGAGACGCGTTAGGGGACGTGTATATCACACTCACTGAAGAATGTAGGGAAGTCAAACCCGAACCCAAGACAGGTAAAGCTGAAGGGTTCGACTTTGGAATCAAAGACTTCCTGACTGGCAGTGACGGTAAGCCGTATACGTCTCCCATGTTCTACAAACACAACGCCAAGCAGTTGGCAGAAGCACAACGAGAGCATTCCCGAAAGGTGAAAGGGTCTAATAACAGAGAACGGAGCAGAAAACAGGTTGCCCGTATCCACAAGAAGACTGCCAATCAGAGAACAGATCACCATTGGAAACTTGCGATAGACTTGTGCCAAAAGTTTGATGTGCTGTTCTTTGAAGACCTTAACCTTGACGGGATGAAACGCTTGTGGGGGAAACAGGTCTCTGACCTCGCTTTTGGTGATTTCATGCAGAAACTCAAACACCAAGCTCGCAAGCGTCTGCGTTCTGTGTTGCAGATTGACCGCTGGACACCTTCTACAAAGTGCTGTTCTGTGTGTGGACATAAAAATGAAAATCTCACGCTATCAGATAGAGAATGGACGTGTCCAAGTTGCCATACACACTTGGATCGTGACCCTAACGCTGCTATGAACATTCTCAAGGAAGGGGTAGCTTCCTTTGGGTTAGGAGTCGTAAGACCGATTGTTCTGTTTAACAGGATTCTCGGCTGCTCCGTTGAATCGTCCAGTTCGGTTCTGAATTCCACAAATGTTTCTGCATAACTTTTGCAGAAGCTCCCGAATTCATTCGGGGGTCTATCACCATGACGGCAATGGACGATGAAGGCTCTAAGGGTGCTAATTTCATCACATTTAGAGTTAAAGTTCCTGTAGTTGTTTGGTTAGCTACTGACAAAAGATGGGGAAATCCGCCAAAATGGGCTTCAGACGGTGAAGGATGGAAAGAGCAGCCTGATTATTTGGTCCAAACCAATGAGGGGGATACGGATATTTTTGTCCTTTGGAACAAGGAGTTTCCCGCAGGTGACATATCTCTCGATGGTAACAACGATGCACCTGCGAACTTGGCTCCCATGTACTGGGTATTCCTAACGCGTGGTGCCGGAGGGGCTGCTGTGGAGGCAACGGACAGGCTCACGACGACATGGGGAAAATTAAAGAGCAATCGGTAGGGAAAATGAAAAAGATTCTCGTCGCAATGAGCGGTGGCGTGGACAGTTCTGTCACTGCAGCCATGATGGTAGACGCGGGCTATGATGTCACCGGCATCACGATGCGCCTCGGCGCGCCCGATACCATTGAGGTGGAACCGGAGCGTCCCAACTGCTGTTCGCTTGAAGGTATTGAGGATGCCCGCCGCGTCGCCACGCAACTCGGCATCCCTTTCTACGGTGTGAATTACGAAGACGCTTTCCGCGAACAGATTATCGACTATTTCGTGGAGGAATACCTCGTCGGCAGAACCCCAAGTCCCTGTATGGTATGTAACCGGGAACTGAAGTTTGGAAGACTCCTTGACCTCGCCAAGACGTTGGCATGCGATGCCATCGCCACGGGGCACTATGCCCGCGTTGAACAGCATCCAGAGACAGGACGCTATCTCTTACGCAAAGCACGGGATGTCAGCAAAGACCAGTCTTATTTCCTCGCCGCGCTCACACAGGAGCAATTGCGCTGTGCGATGATGCCTCTCGGTGAATACACGAAAACCGAGGTCCGCGACCTCGCCCGGAAGTATCAGTTGCGAACCGCTGAAAAAATTGAGAGCCAGGAACTCTGTTTCGTTGCCGACACCAACTATCGACGTTTCCTTCAGGACAGAGTCCCTGAGAAGATTCAGGGCGGTAATATTATTGACGAAGAAGGCAAGGTCCTCGGTCAGCATGACGGTGTACCGTTTTATACCGTTGGGCAACGGCGTGGCTTAGGTATCGCCGTCGGAAAGCCGCTCTATGTGACCCAGATCAACGCAACAGAGAATACCGTTGTGGTCGGTGAATCCGATGCCCTATTCGAGGACACGATGCACGTTGAACGCATCAACCTCATCGCCATTGAGAAATTGACAGAGCCGATCCGTGCGCACGTCAAAATCCGATCCCGTGATGACGGCGGTCCCGCGACAATCACGCCTATCAGCGACACAGAAGCGGTTGTAAAGTTTGACGAGCCGCGCCGTGCTATTACACCCGGACAAGCCACTGTCTTTTACGACGGTGAATACGTCCTCGGCGGCGGTTGGATTGTAGACGCTCGCGATGCCACTGTGGGAGGGATTTGTAATCCCGATCTTCCCTCGTAGGTTGGGTTGAAACGAAGTTAAAACCTAACTATCGTAAAAGCCGAAAATGACCTCAAGACTTATATGCCTCCTCGGTCCCACAGCAGTCGGCAAAACAGAGATAGCAATTCAACTTGCACAATGCCTCAATGCCGAAATTATCTCCGTCGATTCCCGACAAATCTATCGGCAGATGGACATCGGGACTGCCAAACCTACCCCCGAAGAAAAGCAGGCGGCACGGCATCACCTCATAGACTGTGTAGACATTTCCGAACCCTTTTCCGTTGCTGACTATCAATCCCTTGCAGACACGGCGATTGCTGACATCCAAAACAGAGGCAAGCGGGTCCTGCTTGTTGGTGGTGCGGGTCTCTACTTTCGAGTGATCGTCGATGGTTTATTTAAGGGTCCGGGAGCGGATCCTGCACTCCGAAAGCGACTTGAAGGTGAGGTGGCACAGTTCGGTGTTGATGCGCTTCACGACCGACTCCGAGTTTGCGACCCAGAATCTGCCGACCGAATCCATCCCAACAATATCGTCCGCGTCATCCGTGCCTTAGAAGTCTATGAATTGACAGGCACCCCGATGTCCGAACTCCAGCAGCAGTGGCATCCGGAAAAACAGCGATATCCGTTCATCGCCTTCGGACTCACGATGCCGCGTGCCCTGCTATACCGTCGTATCGAGCAACGCGTAGACGTGATGCTTGCGAACGGATTGATAGCGGAAGTCGAGTCGCTATTAGCGGCGGGGTATGGCCGTGATACCATCGCACTCCGAAGTTTTGGGTACAAAGAGTTGATCGCGTATCTGGACGGGGACTGCACGTATCTGGAAGCGATCTCGCAACTGCAACAGAACACCCGTCGGTTCGCCAAGCGGCAGTTAACGTGGTTCCGCAAAGATACACGCATTGAGTGGCTGGATCGGGAGTCAACACCGGATATTATTGAAAATATTTTAGGGAAAATTGGAGATATTTAACGTTCCTCTTCTAATGCAACATCTGTGAAGAGACTGGCGGGCTTTTCCTTGATTTAACTGAAAATGACGGATATAATTGTCATCAATGTATCTCATCGGAGGAAAAAGATGCAACAGAACTATACTGCTATCATCCAACAGAGTGACGGTTGGTGGATCGGGTGGGTAAAGGAAATTCCCGGTGTCAATTGCCAAGAACGGACCAGAGATGAATTGCTAACTACCTTGGAAATCACGCTTCGCGAAACGATAGAATACAATCGGGAGGAAGCTCTCCGAGCTGTGGAAAGCCAGCATGAGGAAGTGACCATCCAGATTTAGCCCGGATGTGGGGATCTGATTTGTTTTCGCTTTAAGTTTATGAGGCGAAGAGTGCTAATCAAGCATCTCAGAGATCACGGTTGTTATTTTATTCGAGAAGGCTGCCGACACTCACGGTGGGGAAATTCGCTGCAGGGTATCAAAATCTCAACTTCCGTGCCGCGGCATAACGAGGTTTCTGAATCGCTTGTCACGAAAATCTGTAAAGATTTGAAAATTCCACGTCCGTAATTCACGAAACGACTGAGCAACTTTTGTCGGGGCTTGATAAATTACGCCGTATATCTCAAGGCATTTCTGAGATTCCATGTTCTTGGCAATAATCACGGATAATTGGTAGGAAGACATCGGCGTATTTTTCTATTCTCGTGGGACCAACACCATGAATCTGCATGAATGCTTCTTTAGTTTGCGGGAAATAAGTCGCCATCTCTTCCAACGTTTTGTTTGAAAAGACGTGAAACGCCGGAACTTCTTCCTCATCGGCAATTGTTTTGCGTTTATCCCGAAGTCGCTCAAAAAGTTCTGGAGCATATTCATTCGGTTCTTCAGATGCTGTCTCAGATGTATTTAGTGCTTCAGTTGTGTTCTTTACTGATTCCACACCATGTTTTTTACAATAATTTTGGATGATAGGTAAAAAGACCTTAGCATATCTTTCTGTTTTCTTAGGACCGACACCATAAATCTTGATGAACGATTCCTCAGTTTGTGGGAAATAGGTTGCCATTTCCTTTAATGTCCTCTCATTGAAGATCCGCCTTTGCTCTGTCTTTGCCACTATTCTACATTTGTCTCGAAGTTGCTCAAAAAGTTCCGGAGCATAGGTATTCGATTCTTCAGATGCCGATTCAGAAGTGTTCGGTTCTTCAGTTTCGTTCTCTACTGAATCTATCTCATGTTCCTGTGCCGATTCGGAAGTATTCAGTTCTTCAGTTTCACGCTCTGTTGAATCTACCCCCTGTTCTTCGCAATACGCACGAATGATGGGCAAGAAATCATCGGCGTACTTCATTTTTACTTTCCCTATACCACGAATCTGATTAAATTCTTCTGCTGTCTGAGGTAACTGGGTTGCCATCTCTTTCAATGAATCACGCGGCAAAACTTGTGATGCTTTTATTTCATCTTCCTCTGCTATACTGCTACGTTTGTGGCGAAGCTTCTCAAACAGCACCGAATCGTACTCGTATTGTTCGTCGGAGGCAGACTTATAAGTGTTCAATTCCACGGTTATACTATTTTCCGAATCCATATCTACCAAATCTACCGGAAAACCCCAAAACCGATCGTCGGGTGCAATTGTTTTTGTGTTGATTTTCCGACCTTTATCTGTCAAATGAAGGCTTCCATCTTGTGCATCGCACTCAAAGAGGTTATATTGAAAAAATTGTAATGCTAAATAGTACCATTGTGCTTTGCTGTACTCCATGCCAATCTCCCATGTACTAAGTTCGTGATGTTTGTTCTTAATAATCTTCTCTTGCGTCTCACCGCGTAAAATGTCAATGATATACAGAGCTCCGGCTGGCAGGCAAATTGAGATACACGTATTTTCGCTTCGCAAAGTGCCAATGAGATATGCTTCGTCGAAAACCTCCTTTGTGTTGCTTTCATTAACCCAATAAAGACAAGATAGGAACTTTTGGGCAGAGGTTGTCAAATCTACCTGCTCTGCTTTCGCCTTGCGACAGTTGTCACACATCCCGCAATTTTGCGTTGCATATTCTTCTCCAAAATAGGTTAACAATTCCTCGCGGCGACATTCTGTTGAATTTGCCCACGCTATGAACTTTTGTAAACTTTCTATTCTATGTTCGCGCTGTGATGGATGCCCATCATCAATGAATTCGGTGATCGTATCTTCATCATCCAGACTGAACAGCAAAAGGCATTCTGCACGTTCACCATCGCGCCCAGAGCGACCGATTTCCTGATAATACGATTCCATATCCTTCGGCAGCCATGCATGCAAGACAACCCGAACATCTGGCTTATCGATACCCATTCCGAAGGCAATTGTAGCGACTATCACGTCGATATTACCGTTGATAAAAGCATCTTGATTTTGTTTGCGGACTTCGGGATTCAGACCTGCATGATAAGGAAGTGAGGAAATCCCGTGGGTGCCTAATTGCTCACACAACCAGTCCACATGTTTCCTTCTTTGACAGTAGATGATGCCTGACTCGTTAGCGTGTTTTTTAAGAAACGCCAAGGTCTGTCCAAGCAACTCAAACCGTGATTCAACAGAAAGGAAGAGATTTTCTCTGTTGAAGCTATCAATGAAGTGATTATCTTCAGGGATATTGAGAGATTCTGTAATATCCGCCCGAACCTGTGGGGTGGCTGTCGCTGTTAAGGCAATACAGACAGCATCTGGGAATTGCTCACGAACCCAGCCGAGTTCACGATAAGTGGGACGAAAATCGTGTCCCCATTGTGAAACACAGTGGGCTTCATCAATAGCAAGGCATGCAACATTTGAGTCATGAAGCATTACATGGATTTCAGGTCGTTGGACGAGCGTTTCAGGAGCAATGTAGAGCAACTTAATTTCGCCACTTCTGACCTCTTGCATTGTAGTTATATAATCTTCTTCCTCGACAGTGTGATTGAGAAAAGCAGCGCGGATTTCTCTCCGTTGTAACTGCATCACCTGATCTTGCATGAGGGCAATGAGTGGTGAAACAACAACTGTTAAGCCGTTAAAGGTACATGCCGGCAATTGGTAACAGAGTGATTTTCCGCCGCCTGTCGGAAGAACAACCAAGGCATCTTTGCCTTGAAGGATATGTTCAATAATGTCTTCCTGAAATGGAAGGAATTTTTCATGCCCAAAAATATTCCTGAGAATCTCTAAAGAAGGTGTATTTGTTTGGGAGGGTGGTTGTCTCGTTTCGGGGAGAGGCATCCGTTCTTCTTGGGCTTCCTCTTCAGAAAGCCAACCTGAAAGTTGGACGTAGCAACGTAGTTCAGCGTATGGTGTGTTTTTGGGTCGCCACCAATGTGCCAGCGACACTCGCAAGAGCGTGTCTGCCGGAATCGTCTCAAGTGGTTTTTGAAAACCGACAAAGGTAAGCGTGCAACCACCGTTTTCAGTGGGATAACGATAACGCAGTTTTCGCATCTCTCTTTCAAGGACAAGCGGTTGGTCCGTTTGCCAAAACGCGGTGCTGTAGGACGGAACATCATCTCCAGGAGGGACATACAGGGAACCGTTCTCTGTAGTTTTCAATAAACCTTCATAGAGTTTTCGTGGATCTCCAACCTTCGGCGGCATCAAGAGTTCAATAGCACTCACCAGATCTTTTGTATTTTCTGTTGTGTGGAGGCGCGATTTTTTATGAACGACAAAGTTTTCGTTATGTGGCGGGATCAACGAAGTTTCAGGTTCTCCAGTAATCTCCCAAATATCGCCAACCTCATATTCTCGGTTCGCGCCATCATGCGGATCAGCGTTAAATGGAGCGAGCCGGACGCTTTCGCCTTTTTCTGTAATCGCGCCAATGCACGCACCCTTACCCATTCGGGTTTTCGCAACGATGAGTACTCTCACGGTAAAATATCTTCAACCTCCAGATCGAGTGTTTTCGCCAGTTTATCCGCTACCAAGGAGCGGTGACATGCCTCTGGTGCGGTTTCTACACAAAACAGAGCAACAACTTTGGTATCCGATTCCAGTTCGTCCAGTAGGTTTTGGGGTTCAAACTCGGCAAGGCATTCAGTGTGGTAGGCTTCAATAAACGCTTCCCCCAATGCGATGCGTTTACGTTTAGCAGTTTTAGTCTTCTTATCCGCTGCTGCCTGTTTGTCTCGGACAGTTTTCGTTGGACCGAGATCTTTTTGATAGAGATATCGGATGCCGAGTTCTGACAGACGCGCTTGCAATCTCGCACTATTGGCAAATGCATAAGTTGCGCCGCGGACACCGCGCCGACTGCGAATATCGCAGAACGTATCGACCTCTGCTTTGCAGAGTGCGTCAAAAAAACTGGATTCGTCAAAGCCGTATACGCCGATGGTGACAATTTTGATTTTCATAGTGGGTAGGATTAAGTGTATTTTTTCCGAGAATGAAACGTCTCCTCGCCGAACATCGACAATTGACCGCCTGTCAGACGTTCAATGACTTTCGCCTGCGTCACTTGCTCGTCATTTTCGTCGATATGAATGACCGGTATATCCTGCGTTATGAGGGTTGCAGCGATGAGTTTGCATCGGTGACACGCCTCTGGCTTCCCCTCACTGCACATTAAGACAACAGATTGTTGCTGCAAGAAGGCAGTGTGCAGGCGTTCAATACCGTGTTGGTAATATTCTCTCTCCTTGACCTTTTCATAGTCAAGTTTCCCGTTGACGTAACACGTCTTATCATCAGGTCTACCACCGAGTGTATCTCCCATGAACACGTAGCGGATGCCGTGCTGTTCGAGTGCATTCGCGAGTTGTGCTTTGGAGAATTCCGGCTTATAGCGTGAATAGGGGGCGGAGCGAACATCGATGAGATAGGCGACCTCATGCTGGTGTAGCACTTCGATGAATTCCCCGATCGAACGGTTCCCATAGCCTATGGTGTAAATTGGAATGGAGGCAGGTGTTTTTTCCATGATAGGTACATAATATCACACGTTCCCTAAAAAAGCAAACGATGTCAAGGCACCCAAACCTAAAGGATTGGGTTTCCAAACCGTCAGAACCCAGTCACATTCTGGGACCACACCCTTTTTTGAGTCCTATCACTTTCCGGATTTTACTCTGAATACTCTGAAATTATAGTAGATTTTGCAATTACTGATACACTATAAATCGGCAAGGTTAGGAAACCTCGCCTACCGAACAGAAACCGTTTTCGAGATGGCACTACGTCAAAATATTCTTGCCGTTTTTCTGCGGCGTATGCTATATTGTGCTTCAATAGAAACAGTCTTTCAGAACTTATCTTCCGTACTCACACACCCAATATGAAAAACCATAGTGTCAGAATGATTCGTGAGAACATGGAAAACATCCCACAATTCCCGATTCCAGATGGGTTTGCGATCCGAAATTATCGTCCGGATGAAGGGCATATCTGGACGCGGATTCTGAAAGCGGCGGAACCCTACTTTGACGTTGACGATGGACTTTTTGATCGCGAGTTTAAACATCATCTTTCAGCGATGGAGGATAGAAGTTTTTACCTAACCACGGACACAGGCGAGGAAATCGGCACAATTACAGCATGGTGGCAAGATATAAATGGAGAAGTGTGGGGACAGATCCACTGGGTCGCGATTCACCCTGACTATCAGGGACGCGGGCTTTCCAAACCGATGATGTCTGTAGCGATGATGCGCCTGAAACAATCTCATGAACGCTGTTTTCTCGGCACATCAACCGGGCGTATGCCAGCAGTCAAAGTTTATCTTGACTTTGGCTTCACACCAGACCTTTCACATGAGAATAGCCAACAGGCTTGGACGGAAGTCGCATCCGTTTTGGAGCATCCCATGTTGGTGGCATGCGTTTAAAAAACAGAGAGTGCAGCCTGAAACAACGGCATAGACAAAAGTCTGAACTGTGATTTTTGTGATTCAGAGATTTACAGGGTTTTCTTCCACAACCGTAAGCCCATAGCGAAGTGGAGGGCGGATAGGAGGAAAACGCATCAAGCGTGAATCCACTTCATTACTCCGCAAGGTAAAATTAAAAATTATGAGCAGGACAATAACCCCAACCCTCAGCGAGCAGCAGATCGCCGACTACCATGAAGACGGCTATCTAATCGTGCGGAATGTCTTATCCGCTAAAGAAACGGATGAGCTTCGGCGTGTCGTTCAGGAACAGGTAAAGCGCGATGCTTACCCATCTTCGCTTAAATATCCTGAGCCAGCGAAATATACCGTGAGTGGTAACCGTCTCGCCGCACCCGGACTCACCGCGATTGCCGAACATCCGACGGTTATCGGTGCCGTGGAATCTGCACTCGGTCAACCCGCACATCTCACTGCTTATGTTGCGTATTTGCGGACACCCGGTGATAAGGGTGGCGGTGCGCATTTCGACTATAAACGCTGGCGACCTGTCGGTTCATCGATGAACTGGGTGTTCGCTATCATCCCGCTGACCGATTTCGATTCGGAGTACGGTCCCTTTCTCGTGTCGCCCAAATCACACAAGTTGATGCAGGTAATTGATCCGGACGCACACATCTTAGACTTCACGCGTCCCGATCGCGAGCAGTTGCCCCCTTTCATTGATCCCGAACTCAAAGCAGGGGACTTGCTGGTTGTCAACGAGCATGTCTGGCACGAAGCACCCGCCGGCACCGCAACTGAAGATCGGTGCGGGATTTTTAATAAGTATTGTGCGGTAGACGCACCACCCGCCGCAGGGTATTATCCTTACAATCCCGCCACATTGGACGCATTGAGCGACGATGGGAAGCGTCTCATTCCCGTCTGTTTTGACAAACCGATTACAACGACGCGTCTGCTCATTGAGTCTTCATCCGATCAGGAGTCGAAATTCTTGCTTCACCGCGATGCCGAAGCGGGATGTTGGGAATTGCCTGGAGGCGAAGGCTGGGAAGAGGAAAAACTCGTCGGTTGGGATGTTGGTGCCCGGATCGGTTCACTACAAGAAATCACCCAGGCGCAACTCGGTTTAGAGGTCTCTTGGATGTCCTACATTGAAGATGTTGAGGAGGAGGATGGTATCTGCCGCGTCTACGGATTCTCGGATGAAACCCTCGATCTTGATGCCCTCGCAAATGGCGGTTACGACTGGTTCACGAAGTCCGAGCTCCAACAACGCCTCGGTGAGAGTGATGCTATCTGTCGTGCTGTTGATACATGGCAGCAGGCGGATGTGATTCGCGGTAAGGGCAAGGCGTGCCATCAGAGCCGACACCAATTTGAGTAGCAGTCAGCAATCAGGTCGGATTTTTCGGAGAAAAATCCGACCTGATGACTGACAACTATTCTCCCATCTCAAGTCGCTTTTTCTGCTCTTCGAGCATCTTCTGCTGACGCTTGACGCGCTCCGGTACTAAACGTTCCCGCGGTGCCGTTGGTTGGAAGTCCAACCGGTTTTTCCCGAGTCCGTGCAGGACACCCAACTCCACCGGTGAGAAATCGTCCGGGTTTTCGCGATTGAAATTCATCGGTTCAGCGAGGGAGACTGGCGGGTTCGTGATAAAACGGGCGCGTCCTGATGGGTTTTGAGAAGCGGCATGCAAGATAAACGGATGCAGCAGCACGACATCGCCTGTGTTACCCGTGATTTCTACGAAATCTTTGCATCTGTCAATGAGTCCGCCAAACCCGCCCGGTAACAGTCCTTCTGGGTGTTCATATAACCGCTGTGCGACATGCTGGACTGAATCGCTCGCCACAAACGTCCCGCCGCTTTTTGGGTAAATATCCGACCAGACGACGATTGTGAGTAGCCCCTGCTCTGGGCTATCTAAGAAATGACGGAAGAAATCGCCATCTTTGTGCCACCCACCGACTTCTGGAGAAGGCGGTTGCCATGGGGTGTCCGCGCCTAACCCAAAATTGATAATGAAACCATCGCCCCACCCCGGCTTTGAATCGCCCCAAAAATTGATAATCCTGTCTTCACCGCCGAGCAGATCACAGATGGCATCCCACGCCCTCGGTCCGACATCCTCAATCAGTACTCTGTTCATAGAAGGCAGATGAACGCGGGGTTGTTCCCACGTCGTCGGATCGTCTGGATCATAACCGAGCCGCTTAAAAGCGAGGGTTTGCCATTCTTCTGCTAACTCGCGCGGAAAGCAGTCTTTCAGGATAACATGCCCCTTCTCAATGAAGTGGTTAACATCTTCTTGGGTAAGCGTCCTATAGGTTTTTGCCATTTTTTAATTATTCCTTGCGGTTCGGTCAGGTGGATTGATTAAACAATGTTAACCGCCGTAGATCCGCCTGCGCCGTTGTTGCAGGCTTTTTAATTATTCCTTGCGGTTCGGTCAGGTGATTTGTAGGTTGAGGTTTTTTCACGTAGAACCGCCCTCCAAATGTAAAGCAAAGACAAATTATGCCATTTAAGGCATAATTTCATTACGGGCTATCGGTTTTGAGACTATCCCAAGAAGACCTCTGTGGTGTCGGATGAAAACCTCTTAACCGAGAACTGACAACCGACTACCACTTAATCCTTGCGGTTCGGTCAGGTCAATTGGGTAAATAGCGACGCTCGGCGTATATCCGCCTGTGCCGTTGTTGCCGGCTGCGAAACGACATCTGTGTAGACGCTAAAATTACCGAATACTTGCTAACAATGTTTCTACGAGTTTTGCTGCGAACTCGTCGTCATTGATGTGAGCGTCCATCTCAATAACCGTGACATTATCACCGATGTGTGCCTTCAGATTCTCGATCCAGGCAGTTCGTGCTTCGGGAGAATCGAAGGGTTGTCCTGTTTTGTCGATAGCCGATACACCTTGGGTCGGAATGATGACCGTTGTAGGTCCCTGTGCTTTGCTGAGTTTACGTGCCATGATACGTCCGAGTTCAGCAGTCTCTTCAGCAGTCGTCCGCATGAGTGTCACTGTCGGATTGTGCTGATAGAACAACCGATCGCTGAACTTCTCTGGCACTGTGTCAGGAGGACCGAAATTCACCATATCCAATGCACCTGGGGCGACAACTTGCGGCAGTCCAGATTCTCCGGCGGCTTCCAACCGATCGGGACCGGCACTCAGAATTCCACCTACCAATTCGTCAGCAAGCTCTGTCGTCGTCGCGTCTAACACCCCGGCGAGGAAACCCCCTTTGACCAGATCTTCCATCGCTTGCCCACCGGTACCAGTTGCGTGAAAAACGAGAACTTCATAGCCGGCGGCTTCAAGGATTTCCATCGCTTTTGTAACGCATGGCGTTGTCACACCGAACATCGTCGCTGCGATTAAAGGCTTGTCTGCTGTTGCAACGGGTGCTTCGGCATTCACCATCCCGACAATTGCGCCAGCGGCGTTGGCAAGAATCTGTCGTGACAATCGGTTAATGCCAGCGATGTCCACAACAGAGTACATCATACATATATCTTTGGACTGGACATACGGACTCGTGTCACCCGATGCCAAGGTTGACACCATAATTTTCGGAACGCCCACGGGTACTGCCTGCATCGCCGTTGTGCCGATGGTAGTTCCTGCGGAGCCACCGAGTGAGATGATCCCGTCAATTTCGCCTGTCGCCTGTTTGTCAGCAACGAGCGCAGCGGCACCCTGTGCCATTACAGCAACGCTATTACCTCGGTCGCCCTCATCTCTCAAAGCCTGAAGAGATGAACCTCCTGCTTGTGCGACTTCATCCGCAGAAACGTCCGGCGTTAATTGCGGTTCTCCCAATATACCCGTATTGATAACACATGTTGAAGTGCCGGTTGATTCTATTTGCGCTTTGATAAATGAGAATTCCAAACCTTTCGTGTCCATTGTGCCGACAATACAAACCGTTTTCGACATGCCCAATTCCTCCACTGTCTCATAGATTTAGGACTTACGCTATTGAGTGTGTTTCTGACCTTGCCTTGATTCAGTCCTCGCGTAAATCTAATAGGTTATTATAGGGCGCGTAGTAAAGTCTGTCAAGAGAATTTTGCTGAAAAAGTTGACACAATTCGCGGGATGTGATACACTTAAAAAGCGGTTGTCAGTCGTCAGCGACTATAAGACACCACGAGAAACATCGGAGATTCTCGGTATTTCTATAGATAGACTCCGACGCTTAGCAGAGAACAGCACAATCTCTACTATTAGAACGCCAGGTGGACAAAGGCGTTATGACGTGCAAGGTTATATTGATGCTCAAACCGAAACAGATATTACTACCATTGGGTATTGCAGAGTTAGTGGAAAGGGAGAATCAGAAGACCTTGCGTCCCAAGTTGCCTACTTGCAAACACACTATCCCGAAGCAGAGATTATCAGAGACTTTGGAAGTGGTATCAACTTCAAACGAAAAGGGCTTATCTCCCTACTGGAACGTGTCTTGCGAGGCGATAAACTCCGAGTTGTTGTTGCCCATCGGGATAGACTCGCCCGTTTCGGCGGCGAAGTTATACAGTTCTTGGTCGAACAAAACGGTGGAGAAGTCGTGGTTCTCGACATTTTGCTCCCGACTTTTGAATCGAAACAGATGACCAAACGCGGGCATAGAAAGTTACGAAGAAAATCTGTTAGGCAGATGCTCACCCTCTCACACTATAGATTCAAGATGTTTCTGAAACACAAGGCTTTGGAATATGGTGTGAGAGTCATTGATGTCTGTGAGGCTTATACTTCTAAAACGGTGTCTTGGACTGGCGAAATCATCACGAATCTTGGTGGTTCAAAGGTTATCAAGTCATCGAAGGGGCATCGGATGGATAGGGATTTGAACGGCGCACGTGGGATATTCATCAAGAGTGTCTCCCGTGCTTTGGCGGTTCGTCCATCTACTTAGGTAGATGCAAACCGAGAGTTACAGGGTTTTTTCTGTAAATACTCAGGTTCAAAGGAACAGGAAAATACGTGAAATCAATCGATTCTAAACAAGCAGGATTAACATCAATACAAATCTTAGTTGTCGTCATCGTTCTCGGAATTATTGCGGCTGTTGTTTTGGCACCTCGGTTGCTCGGACAGGCGGGGCGCGCTTTACAGGCACAAGCCGCTGAGGATATTGAAACGCTTGGTATTGCTCTTGATAGATACGCCAAAGATAACGGTGATTATCCCTCGACTGAACAGGGCTTGAAGGCGCTTTGGGAGATGCCTGAAGCACCACCAAGACCTCTAAACTGGGTAGAACCCTATATTCAAATTCCGATCACGGAAGATCCATGGGGAAATCCCTATGTCTATGTTCGCCCCGGCAACCACGACCGGTACGGGTACGATCTCATCTCTTTCGGAAGCGATGGCGTTGAAGGTGGGACAGGTGAGGCAGATGATGTCGTCAGTTGGGTCCGGCGTGATGAATAATTCACGGTGACGCTCGTGCTTAAATAGCGCGAAGAGAACCCTATGAGGAGATGCGGAGGCACTTATGAAGATTACCCAAATTGACGTTATCGAAGTGAGAGTACCGTATCATGAAGGCATTTATGAACTCATGACGCGTCGTAATCTTTACCAAATTGATTACGTCTACAAGGTACACACCGATGTAGGACTCATCGGGATTGGTGATGGCGCGTTTCAGGCGGATGATGTCGTTCAGCGTTACATCGGTAGAAATCCGTTTGAATTTATGAATGGCTGGGCACCGACACCCCTCCAGCAGGCTTTTTACGACATCATGGGTAAGGCACTTGGTGTACCGGTGCATCAACTTTTAGGTGAAAAGGTTCACGACAAAACGCAATTCAGCTACTGGTCGATTGACATGACACCAGAGGAGTGGGCGGCAGAAGCAAAACACGCTTACGCTCTCGGCTACCGACTCCACAAAATCAAAGCCCGTCCATGGTTTGAAGTGCTTGAGCAGGTGGAGGCAATCGCGGCGGTTGTGCCAGATGACTATCAACTCCGCGTTGACGCAAACGACTCATTTGAGACCCCGGCACAGACCCTTGAAGTTGCACGCCAGCTTCAAGATTACAATATAGAGTCGTTTGAAACGCCGATTCCACAAGCCGATATTGCCGGATACCAAGAAATTAAGCGACACACTGACATACCGATAACAATTCACTTTGGCAACCCGGACCCCATTGAAGCAATACGGGCAAATATGAACGATTCGTTTATTATCGCTTATCCGGATTCACGTGCTGCCAATGCCAAACGGGAGGCGATTATTTCAAACGCTGCCCATCTCCCCGTCTGGATACAAATTGTCGGGCTCGGTATTACGACCTGTTACGTTATGCATCTCGCGGCAGTGATGCCAAATGCAACCATGCCAGCGATTACACTGAATGCTTTGCGCGCTTTTGACCTTGTTACACCTTCAACGATTCCGCTTGTTGACGGATACGCAACTGTTCCAGATGAGCCGGGGTTAGGCGTTGAATTGGATGAGGACGCGCTTGATAATTGTCGCGTATAGGGAGAAACAAAATGAAAGTATCTGCTGTCTGCCGAGTGTTGGCTTTCACAGTTATTGTAAGTTTGCTAATCCTCGTGATGGGATTCGGTATTTCTGCACAGGCTGCGAAACTCGGTTTGGCGAGTGCTTGGCTTTTTGAGGAGAATGGTGGCAAGGTTGTCAAAGACATTATATGGATTCACGATGCTGACTACCCAGTGTTTATGTGGCTCGTCAAAGGCGAAGTCGGGCGGATTGATGGCAAAACCATTGTTGCTGATGGGGAGTGGTACCATATCGCCAAAATCTATGACGGCAAAAATGTTCAGATGTTCGTTGATGGGAAATTGGATGGTGAGGAACCGAGCGGTGGCACGTTGGATTCGAGTAAGTCGCCTATCTGGATAGGCGCGCGTCCCGGCAACGTTGCCGCAACTGGGCTCTTTGATGAAGTAGGCTTCTTCACGGAAGCACTCTCTGAAGATGAACTCAACGATGTTATGGAGAATGGGTTAGCCGATTATGCCGCCGTTGATGCGGCTGGCAAATTGGCAACAACTTGGGCTTTGCTAAAAGTTTTTTGACTATTCGGTTTTCGCTCCGTTTTGTCCGTTGTCCAAAACGGGTTTTTGATAAGTCTCAAGCCCTTTCAATGTAGCGATGGTTTTCGGGGCTCACATTATACTTAAATGTTTATAGGCACATCCGTGTGCCGAAGAGGAATGGAGAAAACGCATTATGCAAATGCACGTAGGTGGAGAATGGATTGATAAATCCAACAAAATTGACGTACTTAGCCCTTTCGACGGTTCAGTTGTTGACACTGTTCCCAGAGGCGATACAGGCGACGTTGAAACCGCTATTCAAACCGCAGAACGCGGCGCAAAAATCATGGCGGGGATGACAGGCTATGAACGTTACGAGATTCTGCGTAAAGTTGCGGACTTGATGGTGGAACGGGCGGGTGAACTTGCCGAGGTTATCACCCGTGAAGAGGGAAAAATCCTCGCCGAGGCAACAATTGAAGCCACCCGCGCTTCCGAAATTATCGCCCTCTCTGCAGAGGAATCGAAACGATTGACCGGTGAAACGATTCCCCTTGAAGGTGCACCCGGTGTCAAAGGCAAACTCGGCTTTACTGTGCGCGTACCGTGTGGTATCGTTGCTGGCATTAGTCCCTTCAACTTTCCACTGCACCTTGTCTGCCACAAGGCTGGTCCTGCAATTGCTGGTGGAAACGCGATTATCATCAAACCCGCGACAGACACACCGCTCTCCGCACTGAAACTGGTGGAACTCTTTTTGGAAGCAGGCACACCGCCTGAGGCAATTCAGTGTGTGACGGGACCCGGCGGCGAAATCGGTGATACCCTCTGCGGAGACCGTCGCGTCCGAAAAATTACTTTCACCGGTAGCCGTGATGTCGGCGAGCATATCTGTAAGGTCGCAGGGTTAAAGCGCGTCACGATGGAGCTCGGCTCGAATTCACCGCTCATCGTCATGCCCGATGCGGATCCCGAAAAGGTCGCTCGTGCAGCGGCGGCGTCCGGTTATTCTAATGCAGGACAGGTCTGTATCTCAACGCAGCGCGTCATCGCACACGAGAAAATCTACGGTGATTTCTTAGATGCATTCCAAGCCGAAGTCGCTCAAATCAACACCGGCAACCCTCTCACAGAAGGAACGCGGATGGGGCCGATGATTCGAGAAGGCGATGCCGCCCGTGTCGCCGAATGGATTCAGGAGGCTGTTGCCGATGGAGCGGAACTCCTCACCGGTGGAGAAAAGCAGGATCAATTTGTTACGCCTGCCATTCTCGCCAACGTCAAGCCAGAGATGAAGATCTCCTGTGACGAGGTTTTCGGACCGGCAGTCGGTGTGACGCGCGTCAACGACATCGACGAAGCTATAGCACTCGCTAACGATACAAACTATGGACTGAGTGCCGCGATCTTCACACAAAACATCGATTGGGCAATGAAGTTTGTCCGTGAGGTCGAATCTGGCAACCTGATGGTGAACTGGGGCACGCAGTGGCGTGCGGATCTGATGCCGTATGGTGGACTCAAAGAGAGCGGTATGGGCAAAGAGGGTCCGAAATACGCTATAGAAGAGATGACCGAATTGAAGATGGCGGTCTTCCATCTGGATAGTTAGTCGCAAAAATTGGACGACTTAGTTTTTAAACATAAACCCGCTGTTGTATTAAATCGACAGCGGGTTTATCTTTTGTCTGTATATACGCTTTAGAGCGTTTCTGTATTCGGACGGTGTCGAGTGTTGCGTCAGCGACGCACCTACAAGAAGAGAGGAGGGAAAACCAGCGATGGGTTTTCCGAGAGTCTACTCTTCCTCTTCGGTTTTCGACTCAGCGATTACCTTCTGCGCAACATCGTCAGGTGCTATCTCGTAATGTGAGAATTCCATCGTGAAGTTACCGCGGGCACTCGTCATTGACTTGAGATCAATCGAATATCGGAGCATCTCCGAGAGTGGGACATTTGCCTGAATTACCTGTTTTCTCCCAATCTGCTCGACACCCATCACTTGTCCGCGCCGTCCATTCAGGTCACCAATGATGCTTCCCATAAACTGTTCTGGCACCGTGATCGCGACGCTCATAACCGGTTCGAGCAAACACGGATCGGCTTGTTCGGCGGCAGCAGAAAAGGCGATAGAACCAGCGATCTGGAAAGCCATATCCGAAGAATCGACCGGGTGGAATTTGCCATCATAGAGGTCAATTTGGATATCGACGATGGGGAACTCAGCAAGTAAGCCTCTATCCATTCTCTCGCGGACGCCTTTTTCGACAGCCGGGATATAGTTGCGCGGAATTGCCCCACCCACAATGTTGTTAACAAACTCAAAACCCTCGCCTCGTTGCAAGGGCAAGAGGTTAATCGTGACGTCGCCGAACTGCCCTCTTCCACCGGATTGGCGTTTGTGTCTGCCTTGGATGCCTTGGACTCTCCGACGAATTGTTTCCCGATACGGCACTTTTGGCGGTGAGAGTTCCGTCTCGACTCCAAATTTGTCTGCCATTCGTTCCCGATTAATGTTGATGTGCAGGTCTCCGAGCCCGGAGATGAGGAGTTGTTTCGTAACGTCGTTCCGCTCAATCCTAAACGTCGGATCTTCTTCGGACATCCGTGTGAGTGATGTCATCAGTTTTTCATCGTCGCCTTCGCGTGTTGACCGGATGGCATAGGAGATGACGGAATTTGGGAAATCAATACCTGGGAGTTGAATGGGTGCGTCTCTATCGCAGAGCGTATCACCGGTGTGCGCGGAAAGTTTCGTGAGCGCGCCGATGTCTCCTGCTTCTACTTGTGGTGTGTTGATTGCATCCTGACCGTTCATGAACGCCGTTTTTCCGAGGCGTTCAATTTCTCCCCTCGTCGAATTGCTAACTTGAGTATCGCCTTGCAACGTGCCAGAGTAGACACGGAAGAAGCTCAATTGTCCCGCAAACGGATCGGCAATCGTTTTGAATACCACAGCGGACATCGAGGCATCCGGTGACGGTTCACGGCTATCCTCTTCATTCTCTACAGCTGTAACTGCCCCTGCGTCAACGGGAGATGGGCAGCCAGTCAGCAGCATATCCATCAATTGTTGCACGCCGATATTGTTCAAGGCAGCACCGCAAAGCACGGGGGTAAACTGATTCTCGAAAATCCCAAGTTGCAAGCCGTTCTGAATCTCTTCATCCGATAGTTCACCTTCAAAAAACTTTTCAATGAGTTCATCGTTGCTTTCTGCAGCGACTTCGACAAGTGCTTCGCGAGTTTCTTCAGCCTCTGTCTCCAAGTCTGCGGGTATTTCAGCTTTTGCAGCGCGCTTGCTGCCATCGGGTTGCAGATAAGCCGCCATCTGTATGACATCGACGACACCGGCAAACTGGTCTTCTTTACCGATCGGGAGTTGAATAGGAACCGCCCGGGTTTCTAAGATGTCTTCAACAGTTGAGAGTGCGTTTTCAAAGTCGGCGTTCTCCTTATCCATCTTATTGATAAAGATGAGGCGTGGCAATTCGTATTTGTCCGCTACCTCCCACACCTTTTCGGTTCCACCTTCGACCCCGGTTGTTGCATCAACGACGACGACAACAGCATCGACAATTCGGAGGACACTGTGGAGGTCCCCATAAAAATCTTCTGCGCCCGGGGTATCAATCAGATTTAGTTTATATCCTTCCCATTCTGCAATACAGACTGAGCAGTTGAGGGTCGTTTTGCGTTCAATCTCGTCAGCGGCATAGTCAGCTACAGAATTTTCACTATCGACAGCCCCCATTCGCTCAATGGCACCACCATTGTAAAGCATCGCTTCAACGAGTGATGTTTTGCCTGCTCCTGAATGCGCGATAATTGCAATGTTTCGGATCTGGTTTGTCCTGTATTGTTTCATACGTCCAAAAATTTCTCCTTTTACTGTTAACCACACGGAATAGAGCGAGCTACGCCGTTTAAAACTGAATCTTAGCATAGTATGGCAAAAATATCAAGAAAATATTTCTATCAATACTGTCACGGGTAAAAATGCCTGACATAACGTGTTTGGTTTAAGTTATAATTAATTACAGACATAAGTTTCTGAAAGGAGGCATCCATGCAAAATCTTTTCTTTGCGCTGGGTTCGGGTTTGAGTCTACTTGGCGTTGTTTTTGGAGCGTTTGGGGCGCATGCGCTGCGATCAAAACTTTCACCAGAGATGCTTGAGACATTTGAAGTAGCAGTTCGATATCAGATGTATCACAGCCTGGGGATGATTGCTGCGGCGTGGGCGGTATCGCAGTGGCAGAACCAACTCACGGCTGCATCGGGATGGTGCTTTTTCGTCGGTATCCTGATTTTTTCGGGGAGTCTCTATATCCTTAGCCTCACCGGTATTCGATGGCTCGGTGCAATCACTCCGATCGGTGGACTGGCATTTATCGTGGGGTGGGGGTGTCTGACACTCGCGGCGATTCGTGCATAAAAGCGTCTTTAAAGTTGACAGTTTTCACGTTCTCAGGTAAAATGATGAGACTTTAGGAAACGCAACCTATCTACTTTGTGTTGACCGCGAGCGTCCTATGTTTTGCTTGACGCAAAAGGCGGAAGATTCAATGCTCCGGTTATAAATTTAAGGAGAACTTCTCATGAGAAAGTTGAACATCCGATGGATTTACGCGTGCCTTTGCTTGGGCTTTATGCTAATTGGACACACCGCGTTGGCAATTCTTTACGAGTTTGATAGTGACAAAGAAATTGTAGATTGGGAGTTGGGACCGCAGGCAACCGCAGAAGTGAAAGACGGTATGCTTGAACTTACCGTTGCCGGTGGGCAGAATTCAGGCATCTACTTTGGAGAAGACAACTGGACGGATTACCGAATGGAAGTCAAGGCGCGAAAAATTGCTGGTCCCTATTTCCATCTGTTCGTTCGGACGCAGGAGCCAGCGGTGGATTTCTATTTTATGGAAATTAGTTATAACTCACATACCACCTCGCTTTTCATGTTTCAAGGCGGTGCTGGGAATGAAATTACCGGCGGTCCGCGCCCGAAACGCCCCGATTCCAAAGACACCAAAGGTGGTGATGCGTATACCATCGTCTTTGAAGTGGAAGGAGAAACTCTCAGGACTTACATTGATGGAAAACTGATGGTTGAAAACCAGGATAAAACCTACGATAAAGGGCGTCCCGGTTTAGGCGGCAGGGATTCAACCGTTGCGTATGAATATGTTGAAATTAATGGTGAGGGTGTCCCACCGACAGCAGTTGAACCTGCTGACAAATTAGCGACGCTGTGGGGCGAGTTGAAAAGTAGGTAAATGTAGGGCGGGTTACCATGCCCGCCTATTTTCACGCGCGAATGCAACATACAGGAGGACGACATTGAAGAAACTGACTATCTTTTTTTTCACGGTTTTAATTGCTACGCAGGTTGAAGCCGATTTCAATTTCGCGCTTCATACGGACTCGCACCCTTGGGCGCGTGAAGATCCCAAAGGTGCCCAAGAGGAAATTGACACTTTAATTAAGATTATTGATGGTTCTGTAAACTTAGAGGCTTTTGAACCCAAAGACATTAAAGGGTTAGCGGGTTGGGTCAAAGCGCACACGGAGGGTGGCGGAAATACCCTGATTCTGACAGGGATCACCCCTTCAACAATTTATCCGATTGGTAATGCGAAACCCGATGGCTCACTTCTTGAAGAGTTTCTTGATGCCGGCAATACGATTTTCAATACGGGTGAATACACCTTTTATACGTCGGAAGGACCCGATGAAACGAACGGACAAAGTGCATTACCCAATATCATCGACGTTCCAGAAGCTTTCGTGTGGATGGGTAAAGGTCCAGACGCTTGGCAAGCCAATGCAGTTGAAATGACCCCGACACAGGCGGGTAAAGATCTTATACCGAGTCTAAAAAAGTATAACACCTCTTATCCGTTCCATCTTGAGGATTACGAAAAAAGCCCCTGGGAGTTAGAGATCGCGCTTGCTGAGAATGATGATCAAGATCCGCGGGTTGAACCGGCTGTGCTATACAACGAAGACACCGGCGGCCGCCTCGGCATCTTCGTCCAGACCTATGTGGGTGATGTCCCACATCCGGGTGTTTCGTGGGGCGCGATTATGGGTGAATTCATCGTTAACTACTATCTACCAGAGGTTTTATCGGTTGAACCGCCCGGTAAATTAACAACGACTTGGGGAAAACTGAAGTCCCCTAAATAGCAGTCAGCCATCAGCCGTCAGCTGTCAGAGAAGAAACATTCGGTGGTTACCAGAAATCCTCTTAGTTTCCGATTGTTGACAGCCGATTGCTGATAGCCATTAAAAAATTGGAGGAAAAGTGACGGTATCGATTCTGACGATACCTTCGCACGGATAAATTATGAAGAAATTAGCATATCTTTTGGCGGCTGTGGCATTCTTGATGAGTTGTGTGCTTGCTTATGCAGTCGATCCAGAAAAAGATTTACTTATCTATTTACCTTTTGATGAAGGGCAGGGTAACAAGGCGGAAGATGTTTCGCCTAATGGATTTGTTGGGGATGTGAAAAACGCGAAATGGGTCGAGGGTGTCGTTGGTCAGGCACTCCACTTTAAGGGTGGAAGTGTCAACTTTGATCCACTCAAAATTGATCAGCCGAAGGAGATGACGATCGAATTTTGGTTCAAACCGGATGAGAAGATTGAAGGCGGTAACCGCATCGATCTGCTATATCGTTTGAATGGTGGCGGACGACCCCATATTACATTCAACCGTGGTGGCGTGTTATTTGGGTTCTACTTTGCGACGCTGGGTGTAGAATTAGAGGCAGTCACGAACTATGACGCATTTGAACCGGAATGGTACTACTTCGTCGGATCGCAGAGCAAGAAGACAGCGTGGCTGTATATTAACGGAGAGCTTGATTCCGAAGCAGAAGCCGGTGGGGATGCACGCATGGATTTCGGTACCGAAGGTATGTGTATCGCAGCGAGTCAGGGTAACGCCAACTTCTTCAACGGTATGATTGATGAATTTAAGATTTGGAGTGTTGCGTTTACTGCTGAGGATGTCACAGATAGTATGGCGACGGCACTCGCTGTGGAAGCCGATGGTAAACTGACAACCACGTGGAGTAAACTTAAGTCCGATTCTGGCGGACGCCTCCGATAGTCATCAGTCATCACGATGCGCATTTGGCCCTAATTAAAAACTGAAATGTGGAGCGGACGGGTTGCTGAGCGGCCCTCCGCATCCACACAAGTTAACACGTGTTTCCCTTTGGTGGGTGTAAGCCAGTATTGCTCCGCTGCGTTCCCTTGAAAAATTAACTCACCATCCAAAAACCAAAACAGATCCTGTGTCCGACTGGAAGCCGAGGCGATCAATCGAATCTTTTGGTTTTCCAGCGGCACCCCTTCCCGAATGTAATAGATAGTATCTTCTGCTGGAGATAAAATAATCGGAGCGTTCCCCGCAATGGTTCCGGTACACAAAGGGTTATGCTTCGGCAGAACCGGCACGGCAAATCCATTCTCTGCCAACCAAGTCGCCGCATTGGCGGGCCACTCTTCAAATATTTGTGCCTGTGCATCCTTAAGCGAGGTGTCAGTTGTAAAATGGCTTTCGGCTTTCGGCTTTCGGAAACCTTGTAGGGGCGAGGTGACCTCGCCCCTACGACTGCTGACTGCTGACCGCTGACTGCTATTCTTACGACAATGGGAGCAGAGACTGTATCCGGTCGCTTCGTTGACATAGATGCGTTTATGAATTGTGCAGACCGCTACAGACGAGATACCCGGGATGTACACATCGTCCTTATGGACCGGGCAGTGTGATGAAACGGGTGCGCCACTAAGGGCACATACTTGTCGTGTTTTCAATTGTTCCGGCTTGGTAAACCAGCGGTGTGTGTCTTGTCCTGTCAAGGCAGTAAAGAGCGCGAATAGAATAGGGGTTGCTGCCTCTGCGCCGCTCAGCATCGGAGCCCCCTTTCCATCGAAATTGCCAAGCCATACACCAATTGTTAATGTCGGCGAGTACCCGATGCACCATGCATCCCGGTGCCCATAAGAAGTACCGGTCTTCCACGCAATTTTGGGTAGGTTCATAGTCCTTTCAAAGGCTTCCGGATTTTTAACGGTGTTGGTAGGCAGTTGTGAGTCTGTTAACATCTCGGTTATGATGAAGCTTGTCTCTTTTCGGAGTAAATGTTGCGGGGAATGGTTCTCGACTCTCGGCTTTCGGAAACCTTGTAGGGGCGAGGTGACCTCGCCCCTACGGCTATTTCTTGGGAGCGTTAGTTGATAAGATCCAAATTCCCCCATATTTGCCAAACCTACGTAAAGTGTTGTCAATTCAAGCAGATTCACTTCGCATCCACCGAGCACCATAGAAAGTCCGTATTTTTGAGCAGGCGCGAGTGTAGAGATCCCAGCCTGTTTCAGAAAGGCGTGTAGCGTCGAACCGCCAACTCGTGCTTTGCTGTGTTGTATCGGAGTCGAGTTGGAGGTTCGGTTTTTCAGGCGTGCATTAAGATTAACGGCGGGGACATTGAGAGAACGTGCAAGGGCTTGACGGGCAGTGACATAACCGTTATATTTCCCATTATAGTTCACTGGCTCATATCCAGCATAGGTAATAGGGACATCGAATAACAAGGTTTCTGGTGTAATCAAGCCCTGTTCCATTGCCAGGGCATAGACGAAAGGTTTAAGGGCAGAACCGGGAGAACGTGGTGCGAGCGTCCCATTTACCTGTCCTAATGCCTCCCGGTCGAAAAAATCGTGGGAACCTACCATTGCTAAGACGTGGCGGTTTTGGGTATCCATGACGATGATTGCACCTGTGCTGGTGCTATGAGACCCACGCAAGCTGAGTTTGCGCTCTGCCTCGAGGTATTCGCTAAGGATGCGTACCGCGGTCTCCTGAACCCTCGCGTCTATTGTCGTGTATATCCTGCCGTCTGTTTTACCCATCCACTCGTGCCTTTGTAAATGTGGAAGACGAGTGGATGGGTAAGGTTTCGCATGTGATCGGTTTTCTTTAACCAACATGCGTGAGAGATGTGGTGCTTTGAATGGAAGTGGGTAGCGTTTTCTGGGAATCGGTTCTTGAGTTGCCTCCTGCCACTGCTGTTCGGAAATTTGTCGACGTGCAAGGAGGCGGTTCAGGACTTTTTCACGCGCCTTTCTCGCATTTTCTGGGAATCTGTCGGGTCGCAAACGTTCTGGGGCGTTCGGAATGGCAGCGAGAAGTGCGGCTTCACCAAGACTAAGCGCATGCTGGGGTTTGTTGAAGTAGAATCGCGAGGCTGCTGCTGTGCCAACTATATTCCCGCCATACGGGAGCATGTTGAAATAAAACGTTAAAATCTCAGATTTGGAATAGGTATGTTCAAGTTGAAGTGCGCGGAACATCTCGATGAGTTTGTTCGGAATGCTACGCGCTTTGGGTTCCATCAGTCGAGCGACTTGCATGGTGATGGTTGAACCACCGCGCACAACTTCACCCGCTTTCAAATTGTCATAGAGGGCTGTTGCAATCGACACAGGGTTAATGCCATAGTGGTAGTAAAACCACCTATCTTCTGATGTTAGCATCGCTTGGTGTAGGAAATAGTTGTCGGTTGTTGTGTTTGCCTCGCGGTAAGAGTTTTCAGTTAAAGAGGTGTCTGGTTTATCGAAAACCTCTTGTGACTGATAACTGATAACTGACAACTGACGACTAAATCGCCACATGCTATCGTCGGCTAGAAATGCTCGAAGCCACTCGCCGTTTCTGTCCAACACAATCTGAGATACAGGTGGATGGAGACGTGCTTTGGGTAGCGGGAAACACCAGTTTGCAAGCATGGAGAGGGTGATAATGAGGAACAGAGGTAGCATTAGAGTTATTAGTCTTCGGTTAACAGTTTTCAGTAACAAACCTTGTAGCGGTAACCGGAAACATACCTGCCATAAGTTGTGCCAAAACTGATAACTGAAAACTCGAATCCCCAACTCGTGCTTTGCTGTGTTGTATCGGAGTCGAGTTGAGGGTTCGGACTGATAACTATTTTTCATCATTTTGCAACGACTGCAATACGCATGCTACCCGTTACAGCAGATTTTGTTGTATCGTACATTGCCTCGGCGACAATGGGAGGTAAGGTAAATTCACCCTGTGTGACGGCGCGTAGCGCGTAATAGAATTTACGTTCGCGTTGGCGTGGGAATGTACCGAAAAAGATGAGCCTGTCATCGCGAATATCAATATAATCCGGTTTGAAGTCCTGTGCTTTCAACCATGGAATACCTGCTCGGGATTCTAACCGCGGATTCTCAATCTCGAATCCTGTGGGCAACATATCGACGACAACAACGTTTTCGAGATTGGCAGTGAGGGCTTTGACGTTTACCTCGGCGATGATCAGTTCCCCGTGTCCGAAGGTGCCTGTCCGTTCTTCACCGTCTTTGTTAAAATAGCGTCTGCGCACCTGTAGTTCGCGTTCATATTCTTCGATGAAAGAGTCGCGTTGGATACCAAACGCGCTCCAATAGTAGTAGCAACTTCCTTCACCTATGACGGAGAGTTGCACACGCGTCCCGTCCCACGCTTTATCGGTGTAGCGCGTCTCTGTTGCGTCGAAGTCGGCGAAATGTTCATCGTTGAGCGTCAGGGTACCGGTGTAGTTTCTATCCATCTGTTTCTTCAGGATCTTGCCGAGTGCCAGAAACGCAAAGGCGTTTTCTTGTGTTGTTGCCCATCGGTTCCCCTCAGATGCTGCCTCACTTAGATTTTGGACAAGCATTGGGATTGACGGATGGTTTTCGTTAACTTCGGCAAGAACATCTAACATGATGGCTTGGGCTCGAATCGGGGAATCAAGCGTTCCGCCTGTTTCGCGTTGTGCAGTACTCTTATTAAAATTGGGTGATACTGACACCGGTAGCATTGACAGAGCAGTTTCCAGTTCGCCGTTGAGGGCGAACGCCCCTGCGAGTTGAAAGTGGCTATAATCGCTGAGTCCGCTCAAGCCTCTGTTCTTCAGGTAGTGCATCGTGCCTCGGTCGGGGTGTCCAGCGGCAGCTAAGACGTAGGCGGCATAGGTTGCTAATGAAATCTTTTTTCTTATTTCTTGTGCTCCATTTTCGTCTTCCGTGTTTGGTGAGAATTTCGCCTGTGCTTTTAAACCATTGAGCATCGCGTCGTAAACCCGGTCCGCTACCTCGTAACCTGCCTTTCGTGCCTCGACGAGGAAGTGGGACGCATAGATACTGCTCCATGGGTTCACGTAAGTGCCACCGGGCCAGTAAGCAAAACGATCATCTGATTTCAACATACTTTCGATTTTCGTGATACCCGATGTGATGTAATGGTCCACTGAGTCTTCTGCTGCCAGCATCGGTTCGACGCTTCGCGCCAAGTCGCTGAAGTAAAGCAGTGGAAAAACCTGGCTCGTTGTTTGTTCCAGGCAGCCGTGTGGGTAACGTATAAGGTAGCGGAGACTGTCCGCAAACCTAATATTTGGGAACGGCGACAACGTGAGACTAAACTCTGACGAATCAGGTATCAAATTCGACGGGAAAATGAAATCAACAGGTTCACCCGCGCGTACCACTCCGTGTCCTGTTTTCGTGATAGGTGGCGCGACGGAACGCAGTGGGATTTTTGTCTCCAGTTGTGTTGTTTGTGTATTACCGTGCGCAGAAAGATTGAAGTTGACTTCCCCAATCGCATCCTGAACGAGAATATCGAAAAAAACTTGTGCTTCTGCGCCTGCGTCAACCCTCTTATCTATACTGAGTTTGTCTACTATGTTCTCAGTTTCTAAAGTTTGTAAAGGTTTCTCCGAAGCCGCCTGAGGTGATGTTTCGGGCGGATTGACATCACTTGCTGAAAGGAGTCGCACGTCGCCTGATGCTTGCAATTCGACAGTAAATTCCCCTTCCGCGCCTGTGTCGTTAAAGAGGGTAACAGGTATACGAACCTTATCACCACCTGCGAGGAATCGTGGAAATGTCGGCGTTAAGACAATGGGTTCGCGGACAGTCAGATACGCTTCCGTGCCACCGTAGTCTCCACCCGCGAATGCGACTGCCATCAACCTCAATGTCCCATTGAACTGTGGAATCTTGAATTGAACAGTACCGCGACCGTTTCCATCAGTTTTCACGAATCCGGACCAGAGTGAAATCGGCTTTACTCGCCGGATGCTGCCTGTACTCAATCGCTTCCGCAGTTCCGCTTGCCGTGCCGTAGCCGCATCCCCCCCTGTACTTGAATTGTCGGTGACATTTGCGATTTCAGGGAGAATCCCACTATACAGGTCAAAGGAGCGCGTCTTAAGCCCGCGCTGTCGATAGAAGTAGTCGTGTGGGTTGGGTGTTTTGAAGTCGGTTAACGTCAGGATCCCTTCATCAACAGCTGCGATACAGACATCATATTTTTGCCAAGAACGCCTACCGTGGACTTCGAACGCTATGGTCACTTCGCTATTCGGTAGGGCTGTCACTTCGCTATCTTCAGGCTGAGAGACTTCTGCGGACTCTATATTCCTTTCCGGACTGGCGAGCGGAATCTTCTGCATATCACCGGCATCGTTTGTCTGATTGAGCGACATTTCTATTGAAAGCCGCCTCCGTGTTTCATCTATCTTTAATGGAATTACCCCAAACGCGCGCGCAGGGAGCGGCGACCTCTTATCAGTCGCAGTCCCTTCCATCGGGATGGCGCGAGTCAGCGTCGCAGAGAGATACACATTCGGTCTATAGGCGTACCGGACTGGAATTGATAAAGTTGTGGTGTTATTTTTCATCACTATTGTCCGGTAACTCAACACCTTTTCCCGTTCGACAGTCAACAGGAGTGTGCCCGGAAACGGTGCCTTAATATACAGTTTTGCTGTTTGCCCCGGACGGTAAGCAGACTTATTAAGCGTCAGTTCCAGTCGAGTGGGATGTTCCATAGAAACTGGGATGTTTCCCCATCCGCTGACGTAAAATCCGAGTTCTGCAGTCGCCGTTGAGGTGATGTCCTCAAGACGGACGCGGTATTCACCATAGTCTGAGGGAGTTAAGGTCACTGTCTGTACTGTCTCTGCCGAAGTTAAGGCGACCGTTTCCACTTCCGTTGTCTGAGGTTCGGAGACGTACTCGTAACGCCCTGCACTGTTCTGACGAAGTATAGTGTTCCAGTGAACTTTGTAGAGGCTTAGTTTTAGGTCTCTTTCCGATGCCACTGCCATTGCATTGTTAACAGCGATGTAGTCGAATCGGAGCGGTTGGTTAATTTTTACGTCCCCCGTCGTTGTTCGTCGGAGCCCAACATAATGTGAGTACGGATGGATCACAACTCGGTGAGAAGCCGTGACAGATCTGCCCCCGGCTTCGCTGACGGTCGCTGTCAGAGTGCCGTTTAGCAGAGAAGGTGCTTTCAGCGTTTCAGGAATCGTGAATTGATAATACGCTTTGCCCGCTGTGTCAGTTTTGGCTTCTCCCAATCCAATTCTCTGTTTTTCAAAATTGGAGCGGACATTCCCAAAAACAAACGAGTCCCACTGTGTTGCACTTGTGCCGGGTGACGTGTCCTTCTTTACATACGGGACTGCTTCCAATTCACAGGAAACTTCCACCTTGCGGCCTACTGCTGGAGGACCGAACAGATTAATAGCGGACACTTCAATGTCAAGTTCCTCTCCAAGTTTGTAGGTGGATTTATCCGCTGTTACAGCGACTTTTATCCGATCAGGCATAAATTCTTCAACCTGAAATTGGACTCTTCCAACGACCCGGTCAGCGATCCGCATCTTGGCGATATAATTACCAGTCAGGGCATAGTCAGGAATGGGAATTTGCACATCGCAGGCACCGCTTTTGTTTGTTTGCAGTCTTAACTCTCGCATGATTCTGCCATTTGGGGAGAGCACTTCAATCCGTGTGGGAAGCGGTTGTGGTGTTACCTGCTTTGGTCCTCGAACAATTCCAGCAAGTTGGACGGTTTCGCCGGGTCGATAGACGCCTCTGCTTGTGTAGAGAAACGCTTCATAACCTTTTTGTAAGTAGGCAGAGCCGGCAATGTTGAAGTCTGCTGTTGCAATTTCGTGTCGGTTGAGTTGAATGAAAGCGAGATCGTCCCGTTTCGCGACGGTAATCATAAACGGTGTGAAGTCTTCTGTCTTCTCCGTAACATCTGTGAACTCAACATATCCTGCCCAGTTAGTTGTCCCCTCGAGTAACGTCTGGTTATTATCACTGATAAGTTTGACGCGTGCTGTTGGTACTGGCGAGCCAGTAGCGAGTGATCTCACCCAAACGTATAGCCTATCTCCTGTGCGTTTGGCACTGATCCCCAAATCCGTGATGAGCACCCATTGATGCGCGCTGTCCCACTCCCTCTCTGCGTTTCGCGCCACAACCTTGAAGATACCGACATGTTCGTCTGAGAGATATTCTTCCAAGGAGATAGGTGTTGTTACCTCCTCGTTCAATTGGGCGGGGATATCAAGCTCTTCTGTATGAATAGGTTTACCTAAGTTGCTGCTCCAGCGACTCCATCGTTCTAATTTCGACACATAGATAAGATTGTTCGCAAAAACTTTTTCGATATTGAGTTTCACACGTTTAATGTTAATTGTTGCGAGACCTAAGTTCAGTTGACCCTTTCTCGCGAGGAAGAAACCGTCGCCGAGAAACCGAAGTTGGGGTCGGATATCCGGAATTTTGAGGCGCGTCATATAATCTTGTTTTAAGACGGCATCGTTTCGGGCTGTTAGACCGTGCCGAATCTTCAGCGTGTAGGTAGTGCGCCGTTTGAAATTGCCGTGAATCTGTACGTTTCGATAGTCGGATGTCACCTGATATGCTACTGCTGGTGTCAGTTCTATGTACGGCTCAATAGCATCACTGAGTACCGGTGCACTGAAACTCACCGAAATATAGGGTGTTCCAGCACTTTCCCAAACGTCAGAGTATGTTACGCCAAGTGTCCCTCTCCCTCGGAGTATTACCGGTGTAACACTTGATTTTTCTAAACCAATTTTCCCACCTGTACATTTGAACCCTTTTTCAATCTTAATCTTTATCTCTCGGTCTGCGCTGCCGCGTTTTATGCGTGTTGTCTCGAATTTTACCGTTCGTGCTGTCGCTGTGTTGGTTTCAATCTGATAGGGGATTTCTGTTTCGTCATTGAGTTCAATAGAGAGGTGTGCCTTTAAATCGACAATGGTTACAGGATAATTGAATGCTATCGTGCCGAAACCTGCTGCGTGTTCACGGGCATCATCGGAGGTAAATTCCATGCGTGCTTGCTGCACTGCGAAAGGATCGGTAGCAAATTTAAATTCTTTTTGGCCGGTGAGTAGAAATGTCTCAGATGGGTTGAGTTCTGGTGTGAGTTGAACAGTATATTGTGCGGCGGGTGCTAAAGGTGCATCTAAAAAGAAACCGACTCTATCGCGCGCTATCCAGCGGGCACTGCCTTGGACAGCTGGCGTAAACCGAAGTGCCTCTGCTGGAACTTCGGTCCCGATACGCGATTTGTCAATAATTGCCTCCGAGAACGTAATCGAAAAATCGACCCATTGTGGAACCTCCCCTTGTGGTGTGAAGGTCTTGACACTGTATCGTGTCCGGGCACGCATGTTACTCTGTACAATGTAGAGGATAGAGGCACCAAGGAGTAAGGACATCAGCCCGATCACGCCGATTAAGCTTTTTAAGAGCAAATTTCGACTTCCAGATTTCGCCGAAAGATTTTTGGAGAGTTTGTCTGTCATCAGAAGTACCTCCTATGCTCTGAAGATTCTGTCCTTATAATTTTCCTGTTCAGGGCAATTTAAGGGATTATTTGTAGGTGCAATCGTCCGGTCGCAGCTCTTGCTTTAGGTATTGCTTATAGGCTTCCAGTATTGTGGATTAAGGCTACTTGTCAAGTTACACCGATGATTTAATCAACGAGCATAACAGGACAAAAGATACTTAAGTTCCAAAGCAATTTTTATGCCAACTGACTATTGTTATTGCGTTGAGCGTTTAAGGTGTAGTCGTCAAGTCTAACTGTTACCGAAAAAGGTAAGAAAGGTGTCTTTAGGTGACCTTATGTGTAAAAATAAACACATAGGGACGGATGTGGAAATCCGCCCTACACGTGGAGCATTTTTGGATGTAGTGTTTGAGCCAAAACTTGTTCTCAATAGAATTGAGTACCTTGATGCCGGCGCAAAAGCCTTTAGAACCAGAAGCGTGACATTAAAATAATCTGATCTGTACCTTGAAGTTGGCGTAGTGTGCCTTTGTCTGTAATGGTATCATCTGCACTGTGATCAGCGTTGGCGAGGTTTGCCCAGTAAAAGAGAGAAATTGCCCCGTTTTCGATGAAATTGTACTGAGCACTGAGTGTTACCCGTTGGCTTGCATCTCCCTTAACCATTCGGTCTGGATCGAACAGACCGTACCGACCTGCAACGGTGAGTTGGCGGAGGATGCGATATTTTGCCCCGACGTAATACCCTTTTGAATCAACAGCATCCGGTGTGAAAGCGGCTACCTCTCCGCTATTTCCAAAATTGAATTCACCCTCGATACTCACACCTGCGTAGGAGGCGGTGAGAAATGCACCGATGAGGCGTTCCCAGTCTTCACTCGGTTTTTCAAGTATTGCGGATACTCCTGCTCGAATCGGTCCGAGTTGGGCACCAAGGGTCCCGAGTCCACCTTTTGCTGCGGCGTTGTTGGCGTTAAAGAAAGCCGCATTATAGAAAATTTTTCCGGCACTTCCACCGATTTCAACGCCGATATCCCGTTTGTTAGAACCGAGTCCGTACCCCTCCCGGACGAGGATGTTGTGGTCCTTATGTTTGATAGCGAACGGCAGCCGAAATTGTCCGACTTTGACATAAAGATGTTTTGGAATAGCATCTACCGTTGCAAACGCATTCAACGTTGTTCCAACGTTATTGGAAAGGGTAAGCCGAACGTGTTCAGAGGCTTGTGCGTTGAACGTTACTTCTGCTTGCATGAGCAGAAATCTGTCGATCGAAGAGTGACATGAATTACATCCAGCGATCGCCCCACTCCCTTCGCTGCCCTCTTCGCTGACATGCGTTGTTTTGATAAAAGCGGTCTGAAAATCAAGGGAAGTGGTGAGTTGCTTGACAACTTCCTTGGCTTCCTCTGTCACGGCTTCCATGTCAAAATCTTCGGGAAATTCAAAATAGTTCTCTTCAAAAATTTCGCCGATCCGATTCCGGGGTCCACCGCCAGCTGGGTCGAGATGACAAAAGCTACACTCTTTCTCGAGCTCGGCGGCAAACTCAGGTCGTGCCTCCACGACGCTCGGGAAAAAAAGACTGAGTGAGATACCCGCTATGAGCGCGAGCCATAGAAGCAATGATACACCTCCGGATATGTCCAACGGTCTTGGTAGTGAGGTCATATTACTAAGGTATCTCGCCCAGTCGTTGTCGTGTGAATTCAAAAGATTCTCCTTATCTTTTAGTCAAGTTCCGTGAAAACGTAATCAATATCTTTGACTCCGGCGTGGCATCCCCAACAGCTACGACCTTCCGCTATAACGCTGAACTCAGCATCTGGCGCGTTTCGGACGTACTCAATGAACTGCCAATCGTTGTGATCGGGGTCCGCACCTGCTTTCTTCCGCATAATCGCGATGAGCCCAACATAATCCTTACCAGGACGGGATGCCTCCTTTACAACGATGCTTCCATCTGGATATGGGAACTGCTGTATCCCGTTTGGTGCGATAGTGTCCCGTGTTTGATTTACATGGACGTTTTTTGTGCCGTTGTGCGGGTCACCGCCAGGTGCAGGAGGGATGGGTTCTGCGTTTAGTTTAAGCCATTGTGTGTAACCTGCCACATCATCGGGCAAGCCGGGGAGTGTGACGACTGGTTCGTCGGGTTGGGTAGAGTCTTCCAGAGTTGTAGTTTCTTCTTCGTTGGATTGTTGAATGATTTCTTCCAATTGCTTTTCGCTGGCACAAGCGGTGAAGAGTAGAGTGATCGCCAGTACAGCCAGCAGGTTGCGTGTGCGCATTTTCATGATGAATACCTCATTTTTTTCAAGAACAGATGAGTTCTTATATGTCGTTGGTAAGGTTCTTGGGGGGACACCCTATCAAAACACCTCACCTGTTTCCAACCTAATTTTACTAAGGTGATGTTTTTAATGGTTTAGTATGTAATACGAAGAAAAATTGTATCTTAATGACACAATTTAGTATAGAACAAAATAGTAACAATTTCAAGAGAATCTGCGCGTCTCTGTTTTCGCAGAAGGCTTATGTTGAAGGAAGTGCGATGAATGCGCTGAATTTATGGGATTTTGCGGAGCCTTCGATGGTGGTTCTAATGTTCGCCATGTATTTATATTGATATGGATGCACGTGTGAGTTTCGTTTGCCTTTTGCTTGTTGTTGTTGTATTATATGCAAGGATGGACAAGGTTTCTGCTGAAAGTTTAAACACAAAATAGGAACAAAAAAGGAAAGATAATGCTCAGGAATTTGTTTAAAGGTGAGGATAAAAGCCACGGTGAATCCGATGTTGTAGACAAGCAAGGGAACTGGTTTAATCGGCTCAAGTCCGGCTTGGCGAAAACCCGGGACCAGTTCCTATCTCAATTGTCAGGGCTCCTCCGGGTTGGAAGAAGAATTGACGAAGAATTGATGGAAGAAATCGAGGAAATTTTAATCCAGTCAGATGTAGGAGTTGATACAACCTTGACGTTAATGGATAATGTTAGAGAAAGGGTGAAGGCGGAGGGATTGAGCGATTCGTCAGAGTTGGCATCCGTTTTAAAATCGGAAATCCTGAATTTGCTTGGAGAGGATGTGCCGTTGCAAATTAAAGATGAGAAACCGTATACGATTTTAGTGTTGGGTGTGAATGGTGCGGGAAAAACGACAACTATTGGTAAACTCGCAAGTCGCTTTACTACGAGCGGACACCGCGTGCTCGTTGCTGCGGGTGATACGTTCCGTGCGGCAGCGGAGGATCAGCTCAGTATTTGGTGTGAGCGCGCTGGAGCAGAACTCATCCGGGGCGGCGAAAATGCTGAACCCGCTTCTGTCGTCTTCGATGCAATTCACGCGGCGAAGCATCGCGATGCGGATGTACTCATCGTAGATACCGCTGGCAGACTACATACCAAAAAACCGCTGATGGATGAATTGTCGAAGATTGGACGTGTGATGGAGCGAGCACACACCGGTGCACCGCATGAGGTACTGCTTGTCGTTGATGGGACGGTGGGTCAGAACGCTCTGATGCAGGCGAAGGTTTTTAATGATACGGTGCCGATTACGGGAGTAGTCGTTACAAAACTCGATGGCACTGCCAAAGGGGGGGTCGTAATCGCGGTGAATGCGGAAATCGGCGCACCCGTCAAACTTATCGGCATTGGTGAGAAACTCGACGATTTGCGAGATTTCGCGGGTACAGATTTCGTTGATGCACTCTTCGCAGATGAAACAGCAGAAGCGTAAGGAACACCGAATTCTGTTCTCTACATGTGAGACGTTTCAAGACCTGATGACTTACCTACATCATACGGGTATGCGCGCTGGGCAAGCGCGCATACAACAATTCTTAAAAATCTGTTTCTCGCAGGTAAGGGCGGAGGTGTTTGCGAAGATTGCGATGCGCGTGGAGCAGGTGAGCTTTGACTGTTCCATCGGATCGTCCAACAGTAGCCGCAATATCTTTAAGCGATAGCCCATCCCAGTGTCGTAAAATGAAGATTTGCCGCTGCTTTGGCGGAAGCCGACGGACTGCTTTCCGGATTTGGGCTCTCAACTCCTTATTCTCGACTGCTTTTGCTGGTGATTCTGAGCGGGGATCCGCAACGTTGGACATCGGCAGTTCCTCGGAGTCGTTGGAGTCGTACAGGAGCACTTCCGATCTCGATTTTTTCCGTAGGAAATCGATACAGAGATTCACCGTGATTCGGTAAAGCCAACTGTAAAACTGACACTGACTCTTGAAGGCGCCTAATCCTTGATATGCGCGTATAAAAGCGTCTTGTGTCAGGTCCGATGCATCTTCTGGGTTTGGGACGAAGCGTTGCACCAAACGATAGGTGCGTTTTTGGTAGCGGGTAAAGAGCATATCAAATGCGGCGGTGTCGCCTTGTTGAAATCGCTCAATTAGTTCAACATCCTCGTTACATTCTGGAGGGATGCTTTCTGGGCTTTGAGACTGCATGTTCTCCTCTTAAGCGTCATTGACCGGGAAAGTGGTTGCTGGCTTTCAGCGAAATTTGCTATACAAACCTCGCTAAACCGTCATTGGAAACGGAAAATCAGAAACTCAAGTGGTCATTGACAAAATGGAAGTCACTAATTCGTTTGTTTATGGACACTGCGAAACCAACGTCTATATCTTTGGCTATCTTGAACCATCTGTTGTAGGACGGTTAATTCCTCGTCTCCTTCGGCATGAGGATTCGTCTCGAGCAAGGATAACAATTCCTCATAGACTAAGGAGTCTTCATGAACAAGTGATGAGAGGAGTCTCTCGAAATTCTCACCATGTCCGAGCATTGCCAAGAGTTGGTTCGTATGGCGTATCTCCTCGGAAGCAGCTTGGTTCAAGTACGCTGCGAGTTCATGTTCATTGCGCTTTTCGGCGATTTGTGCGAGAATCAATCGCATCCCGACAAGTTTGAGTTTTGCTTGTGCAAGTTCGTCCAGATCCGCTTCAAACCGTTTTTGTAGGTGGTCTGCGTTACGTGGATGTAACTGTGCATAACTTGGCCACACCGGCTTCGCCATCACCTGTTTCAGCCGTTTTAGGCTTTCAATCAGGTTTTCCTGCTCTTGTGTGGATAACTGCCCAAAGGTGCTTTCCCAAAAGTGTGTCGCGTGTTTTACGCGCTCTCGGAAAAGTTGTTCAGCCTGTGGCGTGAGTTTAATCCGCGCACGTCTCCGGTCCTCATCACATTTACGACGGACTACCCAATCGTGCCGTTCAAGGCGACTGACTAAGGCGGATGTTGTATTATGGGCGAGACCCAAGTGTTCGCCGAGTTCACTCACTGACATACCAGCGTCGCGCCCATACCAATGAAGATGTTGGAGAGCGTTGAACTGGACAATCGTCAGACGATTGGGGACGACTTCCTGAATAAACCTGGATTTGACAGCCGCTTGCGCATGGCGCATCACACGCATCACGACATCAATTTCATTATGGAATTCCTGATCTTTAGACATTTTTTGGCGATACTTGTGAGCCAAACTTACTGTTGAATGAAAGTCGGCGGTGTAGGGCGTTGTTTTCAACCCCCGTGTTAAATCATAAAAATTAATATATCCTATATTGGATATATTTTCCGTCGTATACGATATAATAATTATACACCGACTTTATCCAGATGTCAAATTAAACCGCAAAAAAATAGTAAACTTCGGTGTTTTTTACTCTAAACTCGGTATTTTGCTAAAATTCTCTGCATTTTTCACAAAATTAGCAGTTTTTAGTTGCTGCCGACGAGACGCTCTGCCTTCATTTTTTGCTTTCGCTTTGATTTCGACTTAGGTTTCGGTGAGTTAGTTTGGATGTGCTGTGTCTCTTGGTTGTTTTCACGCTGTCGATTCGCTTGAAGTGCTTGTTGCTGCTGTGCCACATACTCGGCATAGTTGCCTTGGAAAAGTTCCGCAGTCCCTCCGGGTTTACCGTCAAAGATTAACAGTTTTGTTGCGAGGTTGTTTAGCAAGTACCGGTCATGAGAAATAATAAAAAGCGTTGCTGGATATTCCGCCAGTGCTGCTTCCAACGCCTCACGTGCTGGGATGTCGAGATGGTTCGTCGGTTCATCAAGGAGTAGGACATTCGCGTTCGCTAATAGCAACTTCGCGAGTAACACACGGCTCTGCTCTCCTCCGCTCAGGTTCCCGATCCTTTTGAACACATCATCACCGGAAAATAGAAACTTGCTCAAGAAACTACGTATTTCACCCTGTGTATGATTTGGTCGAAGTGCCGAGATTTCGTTGATAATTTCGTTGTCCAGGTTGAGTCCTTCCAATTCTTGTGTATAGTACCCAAACTTGAGCGTGGGACCTACCCACATTTCGCCCTCGGTTGGTGCTTCGTCGCCTAAAATCATTCGGAAGAACGTTGTTTTTCCGGTACCATTCGCCCCGATAATTCCGATAATATCGCGGCGATATACCTCAAAATTCATATCCGTGAAAATGACTTTGTCGCCGAATGCTTTGCCAACCTTTTGGCATCGGAGAATATCATTTCCACCGCGAGTTTCAGGTGTAAAACTCAGGTTAAGGGTAGCAGCATCGAGCTTCGGTTTTTCAAATTTTTCCAAGCGGTTCAGTTTTTTCTGCCTGCCTTGTGCCTCTCTTGTACGCTGTCCCGCAATATTGCGGCGAATAAAGTCCTCTTCGTGTTCGATAAACACATGCTGTTTTTTGAATGATCGTTCTGCGACTAATTGTTCAACCCTTTTAGTTTCAACGTACTTGGAGTAGTTTCCCCGATAAATTTTTATCTGATGGTCTTCGAGTTCCCAAACCTTTCGGACAACCTTGTCTAAAAAGTATCGATCGTGAGAAACAACGAGGACTGCACCGTTGTATTCGATGTTGAGGTAGTTTTCGAGCCACTCAATCCCGTTGATGTCAAGATGATTTGTTGGTTCGTCAAAAAGCAGTAAGTCTGGCTTTTCAAGGAGCAACTTTGCGAGTGTTGCTCGGCTCTTTTGTCCACCGCTGAGGACACGAATTGGGAGATTGAAGTCAGGTTCGCTGAAACCTAAGCCGCTGAGAATACGATTGATCTCGTGTTCATAATCGTAGCCACCGAGTCGTTCGTGCTCTTCTTGAATCTGAGCGTACGCTGCTAAAAGGTGTGGTGCCTCTTCAGTCTCCATTTCCTCTGCGAGTAGGAGCATTTTATCTTCAAGCGTGCGCCGTTTTTCAAAAACCTTGAGCATCTCCTGCCTTAGGGTACAGTCGCGTGCAAGTTCCGGTTCTTGACTGAGGTATCCGATACGCAATCCCTTCGCGGATACTACTTTCCCTTTAAAATTGGCAAGCGAACCGTTTATAATTTTAAGTAACGTTGTTTTTCCGGTTCCGTTACGGCCAATTAATCCAAGTCGGTCGCCGTGCTCAATTGAGACCGAAATATCGTCGAGAATCAGGTCTGGATCGTACAATTTGGTGACGTGTTCTAATCGTATTAAAGACATAAAATGTTCGACTTATGAAATTTAAATTGGGCACTACGGGTAATCATTTCCTGATATGTGTTGGCGCGGTGTGCGTCTGGACGACGGATGTTAAATTGTCTGAATCGCCAGAACGCTATGGAGAGGGCGGCGTAATGAACGAAGCCGTCTAAGTATTTCCACTCGTTTTCTGTCAAAGGACGCGATGCGTTGTAAGCGTCTAAAAATCGCTGTGCAGCCTCAAGATTTAGCCGATGCTGTGGTGTGTAACAACAACCAATAAGCGTCATTCCGACATCGATTAACAATGTATCATAACATCCCTCCTCGAAATCGAGGATCGCAACCATCTGATCGCCATCGAAAAGGGTATTATCCAAAAAGAGGTCTCCGTGTAGAAGCCCCATCGGAAGTGATGCGTTGAGTTGTGGTTCCATCGACTCCAATTGCGATTTCAACGATTCAACGAAGGGGTGCGTGGCAAATTGTGTGCCTTGGACCTCCTTGAAAAAAGGGGTCATTTGTGATATCCCCATTGCGAAACGGGGCAGTCCCGCGATTGGTGGAATGCAGTGCAATTTTGCCAACGCCTCACCGAGTTGAGCCAGTGTATCTGGTGAGGATTGTGGTTGTTCCCCTTGCAGAAAGGGATAGAGCATCACACTACCAAATGTCTCGTGTGTGAGTTGTCTTTGGTCTTTCGTTGGAATAGGATATACCGTCGGATACACGTGCTGATGGAGATGTTGCAACAGTGCGATTTGCATGTTGAGTTCTACTGAGTCTTTTTCATCGCAAATTTTGAGCAGAAACTCCCCCTCTGTGGTCGTCAGTTTAAAGTTGCTGTTCCCAAATCCGCCGGGAATCTCCTCGAGTTTCAGTGCCGTGCCGATCGGATATTGTAAGACGATGCGGTCGAGTTCTGTGGGTGAAAGGGTTGTGTAGCGCGCCATATTTTATCGCGGGGATCTTGCTAATTTGATTCAGTGCTTTTCTCTAAATCTTGAAATTCTGGAGAATTACGAATGTTGTCAAATGCGGGTTCCGTTTTCGCGGCGGAAAATGCCGCCTTGTCCACGCGAATTGCCTCACGCAATGCGGCAATTGAGAGACCTTTCTCTGCCTTATGTGAATAGGCAACCGCGAGGTTGTAATGTGCTTTCGCGAAGTCAGCATCTAAATGAGTGGCGCGCTCCCACGCTTGAATGGCTTTGTCGAGTTCTCCCAAATTTCCATAGACAACGCCTAATGTGAAAAATGGCATTACCCACCCCGGTTCACTCTGGATTGCCAAGCTGAGTTCCATGATGGCTTGTCCAAAATTGTCTTCCTTGGCGTACGCCATCCCCCAATTATAGTGAGCAACGGCAACATCGTTCGGTTCAGGTGCATCCGTGCTTTGTGAATAGGGGATCGCTTTCGGACCGCATGCGGTGAGACAAAGCATCAAACCTATGATTAATAGTAACCCACCGAGGCGTAGTTTGTTCAGTCTATATAGAAAAGTCATAATTTTCCTCCGTCTCTCCGTTAAATATTAGCAGAAGATAGGATTGGAATCAAGGTCCCTCTGATTTTTCTACGTAAATGGCGTAGACTTTCGGGTCTTCTGGACGGATTCCGGTGTAATTCAGCCTGATTCGGATTGCGCCGTTTCTCCCGTCAATCCTTTCTCCATTTTTCCACGCCACCGTCTGATGAAAACCCGATGTGAGGGGGAGGCAGTCTTCTCTGGTATATCCTTCGATTGGTTGAAAACGCTCGTCTAAAATGTCAAGTGTAACCTGGCTGTGCGCCGACAAACCGTCAACATTCAGTGCCACTGTGCAAGGCTGTTCTTCAAGATCAATGGGTGCCGAAATCACGTGGCGGAGTTGTTCCGTTTTCCGACGCATGTCCGCTGCGCTGAGGTAGCCGAGTCGATCGCGTTTCCACGTTGCAATCCGTACGCCGTTACTCAACTGCTCTGGCCAGGGAGCATACCAGAAAAGTGTCTCATCGCCAACATTCTCAAAACCTTGTCCCTGCATAAGAGCGGCATGTTTGAAATTCATCGGTGTTGGTAAGTGTTCAAAGTCGTCTTCTGCTGCTTCTACCATCTGAAAATCTGGAATCGGTTCACGATAGTGCAGCGCGTCGTTGCTGACGGCTAAGCCGAGATCCATCGTCACGTGCCGACGGTCATTATTTTTTGGTCCGTGCCACTGCCCATAGAAGCCGAGAATCACATTCCCGCGATTCCATAATGCCGCACCGAGATGGACCTGTTCCCCTTGGTGTGCCCCATACGCCACGGGTCTTGGTGGGATGTTACCCCGCCTGAATCCCAAGCACGAGGCTTCGATCCAATGTTCGAAATCGTAGGACGCATACATCACCATCTGCCGTGTAGGACCCATGTGGCTTCCACCGTGCGCGCTGAGATAATAGCATCCGTTGAATTTCGTAATACCGGACATTTCGCAGGATGGTGGATTCGGATGCCGTTCAGCTTCGTGCCATTGAAGTCCGTCTTCACTGAACATAACTGCGAATTTAGGGGAATATTTGGAGGTTTCAATAATGGCTTTGAACCGGCGTGTGGGTTCCGGATCGTCTGGCTCATAATACACTACACACGCCTGAATATGATATTGTCCACCTTGTATATCGACGAGGTTGTTTCGGGTGGAGCCGTTGTATGCTACCAGTCCGAGTTCCGGTTTCTCCCAGTTGTATCCATCACGGCTTTTTGCGAGACACACTCGTTGATGCCAACTCTCGTCGTCTCCATGTCCAAGATACCACATCCAGAGTTCGTCCCCAACGCGGTGGACAGACCCGTAGTAGATGACGCGGGCACTGTCTGGCGCGCCCGGCGGACCGGGAGGTACCACAATTTGGGTTCGATCGACCCCGGCTCTGTAAGGCACAAGTTGTAAATGGACACCGTGTTGAAACGGGATACTGTAATCGTCAAAGGGGAACAGCACTATCTGATCGGTGCTAACGTGTTCAGGATTATTTTTGATAATCATTTTTTTAATTATTAAGTTTTTGCTCTGCTTTCCACTACGTTCCAAGCAGGTTTTTGGTGAAAAGCGAACGAGGCAAAGGACCTGTTCGGTCTTGGAAACCAAAACCTACCCGTAATGAAATTATGCCTTAAATGGCATAATTTGTCTTTGCTTTACATTTGGAGGACAGCCCAGGAGGCCATAGTTAGAAAAACGTTTCCAACTGAAGACTATTCCTTTAAGATTGCTGCGTAGGCGAGTGGTTTAACCCTCTCGCTCAGTTCGGAAAACGGGATATGCTGTGCAAGGGTGATCGCCACCAATTCGTCTCGTGGTGAGATCCAGAATTCGGTGCTTGCCCCGCCGATCCAGCCATATTCACCGACTTGGGAAGCAGGTACCCAGCCCGTTTGTTGGACCCGAACCGAGACACCCAATCCGAAACCGAGTCCGGCATAACGTTCATCCGGTTTTTTATCGAGCGGTATCAAATACTCTGGTAAATGATTGCGCGTCATCAATTCGACAGATTCCGATTTCATCAACTGTTTTCCCTCGAGTGCACCTCTGCCTAAGAGCATCAGACAAAATCGAGTAAAATCAGCAGCGGTAGAGACCAAACCACCACCGGCAGATAGGAATTTCGGTTTCTGTATAAAACTATTTTTGGATACACGACCCGTTCCGCCCTCCGGGGCATCAATGGTTTGCAGACCTCCCCCGGGTTTTGGACCGGACATGCTCGCGAAACGGTTTATTTTCTCCATCGGCACATAAAATCCGGTATCATGCATACCTAACGGTTGGAAGATCCGATCGGCTAAAAATACATCAAAAGACTGACCGGAAGCCACTTCAATTAATCTTCCCAAGACATCTGCGGCGATGCTATAGTGCCATTTTGTTCCGGGTTGGTACAACAACGGAATCCTGCCAAGTCTCTCAACCATCTCCTGTAGGTCGCACGCATGCAGGCGATGTAGACCCGCCTCGCGGTAGCATTTGTCAACCGCTGTTTGCCCTGCCATGTATCGGGCGGCACCGGGCAGTCCGGCGGTGTGGCGCATCAGATCGCGGACGGTCATATCCCGATCTGCTTCAACCAACGTGAGTGATTCTCCCTCTGCATCCGCCGCTACTTTCAACTCATCTAATTCGGGAAGGTACGTCGAAGCCGGGGCATCCAGCTGCAGTTTTCCTTCCTCACAGAGCATCATTACTGCGGCGGCGGCGATCGGCTTGGTCATTGAATAGATAGGGAAGATAGTATCTCTTTGCATCGGCTTACTCGCTTCAACATTCATCATGCCGGATGCCTCGAAGTGTGCCACTTTACCGCGCCGTGCCACAACCGTGACCGAACCCGCGAGTCGCTCTTCGTCAATAAACTTTTGCGAAGTCGTGGAGATACACGTAAGTCGTTTCGCTGAGAGTCCCACCTCGTGTGGTGCTGCGATTAGGTTGGGATTTAATTCTGCGGTGTTCATAGTGGCATTCTTCTTTTTGAGGAGGATTTCGGGTGCTAAGGATTTACGGATTCCTGTCGTTAAGGATACCACAAAAGTGATAGAATGTCACTTTTTTTGGGCAATGTGCATTGTTGGGCTACACAAGTGAGTTCAGGATTGGGAGTAAGGTGCGTATGGTTGGGACATCTCGAAATATAAAACCGAACTGTGAGAAGTAAGCAGATGCGGCGAGTGCCTCCGCGATGAGCGGCTTTTTTTCCAACTCCTTTGAGACACCGAGGATAAGGGATACATCCTTTTGTTCAGTGAGCGTGTTGAGTCGCGCGATGAGATGTCCTTGATGCCACGGGTGAAATAACTCGATGGAGGTCTCTACACCGTTTTTGTGAACGAGTTGATAGTCTGGAAAGCAGTAGAGATCGCCCGGTAACGGGATGAACTGACTTCCGGGACGGATCTGCCAGTCTTCGGTTTTGTTGCCGAGCATTGTCTGAAAGAGTTGGATGTCTTCAGGGATATAGGCGAGAAACTGTTGTGCAATCGGTTTAATCCCACACGATTCATTGACGGATAACTGATAGCACTGTTTATTCCTGAACTGGATCTCCGCAGTGAGTTCCCATCTGGGTTGATGCAGCACGGCAATGAAGAAATTCGCCAGATTCATGCCGTACCGTTTTGTTTTGTAAAAGAGGTTGAGCGGTCCATCCACCGTAATTTGATAGCGTTCTTCTTCTTTCCGAATTGTGGAGAGAAGTTGGTTGAATCTGAGATACTTGAACAGTTGACGGAGTTCGGCTGTCATGGAGTCAGCGAGTTTTAGCGTGAGACTGTTGCTATGGAGAAGAAGCCCTTGGACCTGGGCAGCATTGTAGCGGTGGAGCAAGTGTTCAGCAGAAAGTGTCTTGAATGCCAAAACCGGTTGACAACTCGGCAGATCTCCATAGAGTTTAGCAGCCAGGTCCTCCCCCTCTATAGGCGCAACCTCTGATCGCGGTGCCTCTGCCATCGTCCCTGACACTTTACGCTGATAATCCGCGTAATTCTCAAATTGTTCTTGTGAAAGCAGGCGACTCGTCTCCATGAAGAGTTTTTGTCGAAACGCGATCAGTTCTTCGTTGGGGGTAGTATCGAACTCTGTCCGATCTAACAGGAGTTTTTCGAGTCCACGCTTGACTACGGGTGCTCCCGGTGTGCTATCAACAATGTGCTTGCTGGTTTCTAAGAGCGTCGCGCGTGACGTATCTGACGATTCTTCAAAAACGGCGATTAATTGTTCGGCGATTGCCAATAACGTCGTATCGGTAGGGTTTATGAATTGTGGGTGGATTTGTCCGTTCTGAATTTTGTAGCGGAGTAAATCTTTGGTAAGCATTTTTTAATTATACCTTGCGGTTAAATGGCGTGGTTTTGGACTTTAGCATTGTTTTCTCGAATCCGCTCTCCATTTCATTTTTTAATTATACCTTGCGGTTAAATGGCGTGGTTTTGGACTTTAGCATTGTTTTCTCGAATCCGCTCTCCATTTCATTACGAGCTACGCGATTTTAGACTATACGAATTTTTAAAAATTTGGTGTCCTGCTGGAGGACTGGTAGGCGTCGTGTTGTCTGCGCCGCTTGTTAACAAAGTGTTCGCCGGTCTGTTTGGAGATGAGTTCGTAAAGTACTGCCTGTTTGCCTTCCTGTTTGCGGAGGATGCGTCCTAACCGTTGAACATGTTCCCGAACACTCCCACTTCCAGAGACGATGATGCCAACATTCGCTTCCGGGACATCCACACCTTCGTTTAGAACTTTAGATGTGACAAGGGTGGAATAGGTGCCGTCGCGAAATTTGTTCAAAAAATCATTCCGCTCTTTGAGTTTCGTCTGATGCGTTAGCACCGGCAGAAAGAAACGCGTGCCGAGTTGATACGCCGTATCGTTGTCCTGTGTAAAGATGAGGATCCGATCCCCGCGGTGTCTCTGAATGAGTTTCCATACCCACTCCTGTTTTGTCGTTGAGGCGAAACTGAGTTGCTTCTGCGCAAGATACGCTTTAAAAGCGGCGCGTCCTTCATCTGTTAGAGAGGCTTTCCAGAGAAAATTGTGCCAGCCGCGCGGTGTTCCCATGTTAATGCGCTCCTGTTTGAGGAAGTTTAAATAAGTGCGGCGGGCTTCTTCGTACCGAACCCGTTCTGTGTCTTCCATCTCAACGGCTATGGTGACGACCCGGTACTCAGAAAGCGTTTTCCCAGAGAGTTCTTGTATCTTCACCTCATAACAGGGTTCGCCAACGAGTGCATAGAGTCGACTTTCTTTCCCATCAACGCGTTCGGGTGTGGCTGTCAACCCCAATCGGAAAGGGGCGATGCTGCTGATTGCCGCATACTGATACTGATCACTCGGTAGGTGGTGGCATTCGTCGAAAATAGCGAAGCCGAACCGGTTTCCGTAGTATGGTGCATGCATGACAGCGGATTGATACGTTGTTACAGTGATATCTCGTAGTTCGTGATAGCCACCGCCATAGAGTCCTACCTCTTGTCCGAAGTGTTCTTTCAGCACGGTATACCATTGCTGCATTAAGTCGATTGTCGGCACATGCACGAGTGTCGGACGCTGCGTGTCCGCGATGAGCAGTATTGCGATAAAGGTTTTGCCCGCACCGGTAGGGAGGGTCACTACGCCACGTTTACCGTTGGCGTGCCATGCGTCTATCGCCTCGGTCTGGTAGGGGTAGGGGGACATCGTTTTTTGATGTGTGAAGGATTCGACTGTAAACTCCCGCGCTGTGTCCTGATACGCGATGTCGTGTGCGCGCATCTGCGAAATGATATGCCGGTAGCGGTAGGCGGGTGCACGGAAGGTGAGGGTGCGTTCATCCCAGAGAATGTCTGGCAATTGTGTTTGGAGTGTCTCTGGGACATTCTGTAGGATGAGAGTGCCTTTGTCAAAGTTGATTTTTACGGGCGTTTCCATAAATCACACCTTCACTCATCTAATATCGTTTGGATGTTCATTGGTAGATTTTAGAATTAATTAGACATTCTCAAACAGTGTGAATGCCCCTTAGCGGCATTCACACTGGAAACCCAAACTAAAAGTTTATGCTACAAATATGTCCATTTATTTTTAGGATTCACCATAAATGACCCTACCAAAAAGGTCCCACAAAAATTCTGGAAATTGAAACATCAAGACCATCCATATTACGTAGCAGTAGAAGGACGTTCTTGCACTATAGGAATGACATAACTCCGAATTGTCAAACCGTGGTTTATTTCTGTTTCTGTCCGAGGCTCCGGAGTTTGGCGGTGATCGAACACCACATAGTAGCCTGCCACCGCGCCTTCGAGTTTAAGATACGCAGATAGTTGCTTTTTGCCTGCCTCATAGCTTCGCTCCCCTTCCCAGATTTTTGTTTCGATGATGTATTTTCGGCTGTTGTGAATGATAAGGAGATCCATTCTGCCACGTCCTGTTGGGACTTCAAGGTACATGGTACCGTATGTAATGCTGACGAACTGGTCTAGATAGGCATAAAGAAGGTCTTGTCCTACGAATTCTTGTGGGGTGTCCGGAATTTGGAGGATACGGAACCCAACGCGGGCGATAAAATCACGGAAGTTGTCTAAGAGCCGTTCTAAATTGATGTGTCCTGTGGGTGTCAGATAATCTTCAAAATTGGTGTCTTCTGGAAAGTATTCGTGCTCGAGTCCGTTCATCAAGGGCTTGAATGCTTGCAGGATGCGGTGGTGATAAATTGGATTAATAATTTCGCATAGCCCATCACTGCCTTTTGCGATGACTCCGTAAGTGGCGAGTTCACTAATGACTTCATTGTCAAGATTGAAGCGCACACTGCGCGCATAAGAGACGATTTGCATGAGGATGCTTTTAAACCGCGGGTTTCGGCGAATGTTGGTAAGTAGATGCGTTATATTGGTGTTCTGTTCTTGAAGCATCTGTGCGTGCGCTATTAAGAAATGTTCCATGCGGATCGGTTCGGTTTTTGGAATAGCTAGCTCCTCTGTGAGAATTTGTGCGAATCGATTGACAAGGAAAGGCTGCCCACCTGTTTGTCTATGGAGGGTTTCAATGACCTCTGGGGCGAAGGCTTGGCCGATTTCCTTTGTATACTGCGTAAGCAGTTCGTGGACCTGTTCAAACGTGAAGTTGGATAAGGTGAATTCATCCTGGATATTAAACGGTGAGATAGAACGATCGTAGTCCAGTTGCGTGATACTTTTGACTCCGACGATACCAAGACTATAGGGAGATCGGGGGGTAGTACGGGAGATATAGATGCGGCGCAGTGTATACAGAAAATCACTCACAACCGTCTGAGGGATTCCATCAAATTCATCTATGGTTAGGACGATCCTATGGTCGCTTAGCAAATTCGCGAGGTTTCTAAACACCTTTCTCATGGAAACATGGTCGGAGAGTTCCACGTTCTCCAAAAATCGCGCAAGTGCCTCGGAAGGCGAGTGTCCGTGTTTTTGGAAAACAGTTTCAATTTCCTCGCAAATATCCTCGTAAAGATTGGTGTAAAAATCAGCATGAGAGAGGTTTTTATACTCTTCAAAATCGAGTTGAATCGGGAAGTAAGTTTCGTCTTCGTCGGTGAGTTTATCAAGTGCCCACTGAAAGAAGGTCGTTTTTCCTGTTTGCCGTGGTGCGAAAATGACAATATAGCGTCCTTCCTTGATGCGATTGATGAAATCCTCAAGTTCACCGGTTCGTTTGACAACGTAATTTTTCTGAGGATCCACAGGGCCGCGAGTCCCAAAAGTTTTCATACATTCACCTCGGAGTTGAAACTTCAACAAGACATTGTATCATATCGCTATGTGCCAGGCAACGTTTATTTTCAAGATGGTTTGATTTATTTCTCGATCGAAACCCTTGATTTTCTAATAGCACTATGCTAAAATGGGCGTATCTTAGACCTGAAAACTACAGAGAGGAACAGAACCCGTGCCAAAACTTATAATTATGCCGCCACAGGACGCGGAGTTACGCGAATGGGCTGAACGTCTCCAAAGCGAATTGCCCGTATATACCGTCGTTTTGCCAGAGACAGACGAGGCAGTGGAGGAACACCTTCCCGATGCAGATGCTGTCTACGGTTGGGTGTCGCCAGAACAGCTACCGTTGACGAAAAATCTGAAGTGGCTACAGAATCCTGCTGCAGGTCCCTTCCCCGGCTACTATTATCCAGCGTTGATTGAACATCCTGTCGTCGCTTGTAACCCGCGTGGCATTTACAGCGACCATATTGCGCATCATATCATGATGTTCGTGCTTGCGCTTTCTCGTGGGCTACCCTATTATATGGATGCACAACGTGAAGGGGTTTGGGGTAAAGATGCACGCAAAAGTGGATACATCGACCTCGCGCAAGCGACGGCGTTAATCGTCGGTGTTGGTGGTATCGGGCATGAAACCGCACGACTCTGCGATCAATTCGGGATGAAGGTGATCGGTGTCGATCCGAGGTGGGAGTATGAAGTGCCTTTTGTAGAGAAACACGAATCCGCAGAACTCGACACGCTCCTTCCACTCGCCGATTTTGTGATAACTACGACACCACACACACCTGAAACCGAGGGAATGTGGCACAAAGACCGCTTCGCACTCATGAAACAGACGGCTTACTTCATTAACATCGGACGCGGTAAGACGACGAAACTTGCCGACCTTGTTGAGGCACTTGAGCAGGGGATCATTGCCGGATGTGGCTTGGATGTGTTTGAAATTGAGCCTTTGCCTGCCGAGAGTCCGTTGTGGCATCTGCCCAATGTGTTGATAACACCACACATCGCTGTGAAAGACGCGGAGAACCTTCCGGCACGGCGGTTTGAGATTCTCTTGGGAAATGCGCGTCGGTTCGCCGAAGGTGCACCCTTGCAGAACGTCGTCAATAAGGCGGCGTGGTATTAGAAAATTTTTTAATTTACGGGCATCTGACTGCGCTCCAAATGTAAAGCAAAGACAAATTATGCCATTTAAGGCATAATTTCATTACGCGCAGGTTCTTGATACGCAGCCCGTAACGAAGTGGAGGGCGGATATACGGGAAGGCTCTTGATAAGCGAAATCCAGCTGACCGAACCGCAAGGAAAAATTAAAAATCAGAAGCTTCTAAACGATGAACAGATTCGCCATTTTATTGTGAATGGATATGTCAATGTCACCGCTGACGTGCCGACACACATCCACGAGGCCATCTACGATAGAACCGATGAACTCTTCGCCGGAGCGACGGATTTCCGAGGCGATGGGCAACACAACCCACTCAATAACATTTTACCGTTAGTGCCCGAGCTTCAGGTAGTCTTGGAATCTCCAGAGGTGCGCGGTGCGCTCACCAGCATTTTGGGGAACGGGTATGTCATGCACCCGCATCGGCATTGCCACCCTAATTTTTTGGAAAGCACACCGAGCGGGAAAGAAAACGGCGAAGAGCGGTTGATGATGCCGCTGCATAAAGATGGACACGCCGGTGGAAAACGACCACGGCATCGAACGCCTCGCTGGGCGATTCTCTTCTATTATCCGCAACCCTGTCTTGCCGAGCAGGGACCGACCTGTATCATTCCGGGGACGCAATACATCCGAGAATTTATGCTGGATGGCGAACGCCAACGGCATGAAATACATGTGGAAGGCGGAAACGGGACGCGACTGCTTTCTGAGGGTTTCCTGAATCGTAATCTGGTCCCGATGTCCGGTGAACTTGGCACGGTGTGGATTATGCACTTCGATATGGTGCATTCGTACTTGCAGAACTATGTCCCTCTGAATCGCTACGGCATGAAATTCGTCTTTATGCGCACTGAGCAGCCGACAGCACCTTCATGGGATAGTGAGACTGACATCTGGCAACCGCCTGAAGTCAACCATGTCCCTTACGATGCGGAGATCCTCTGGACGTATATCTGGAATTGGATGTCCGGCAAGACCGATCTATATGAAACCGACCGTCCAGATACCGCAGTGGATGTAGCAGCGGCGGTTGCGGCATTGAAAACAGACGATCCAAACGTCCGTATGAAGACTGCCAACGAATTGGGCTTTATGCGAACGAATGCCGCTAAGGCTGTCCCTGCGCTGGTCGATGCCCTTGAAGATAGTTATGAACCTGTACGTCGGAATGCCATTTATGCTCTCGGTGCGATCGGTGAACCCGCCGTTGAATCGCTTGCTGGCGCGCTTGGTTCAGAAAAAGATGCGTTTGATATGGAGCCGATTCTCCATATCTGTGATGCGGCACACGGACTCGCGGCAACGGGTGCGTCGGAAACCGTGCCCGCGCTCATAGCGGCTTTGCAGGACGAACGCGAGAACGTACGCGCTTCAGCGGCGTATGCATTAGGCGAGATGGGTCCTGTCGCAGCAGAGGCAGTTGATGGACTTATTGCGTTATTAACGGATGAATCGGAAGAGGTGCGACGGCATGCAACCTCGGCGTTGGGTATGATTAAAGTACCAGTGTCGAAGACAGTCCCGGCGTTGGTAGAAGTTCTGGAAGATCGCGCAGACACGGATTTAGGGTTTTTTGCGGCGCAGGCGTTGACCCGTATTGGACCGGATGCAACTGAAGCCGTTCCCGCGTTGCGAGAGGCATTGATGAGCGAGTCGGCGTATGTTCGTGGATTCTCTTCGGAGGCATTGGGTCGGATTGGCACTGCTGAAGCATTGCAGGCTCTCGTGCCGTTCCTACGGACGGCGCGTTGGTTTAACTACGTCAAGAAGAACGTGCCGGCTTTCAGCATTGAGTTGAAAGACACGAAATTCGTACCGAGTGACGCGGATTCCCTCACGAAATTGATTCAGGAGTGGGCGGAACAGAAGGACATTCCGTTGCCGAAGACAGAGGCGATCTCGCAGGATTCCGACACACAATTTCAGGTGACCTTCAGCGATGGCAGACGGGCAACTGCACGGGTTGAAGGGGACGTGTTAAACCTTTATCATAAACGGCGTGTGGAGGCTGGATTTAAGGCATATCGGTAGGATTTACTAAAGAGCAATTACGTTCCATTCTCTTACTGGCGAGGTTTCAAACCTCGCCAGCAAAATTTTGCATCTATCAAGGCTTTTCATTGATCGCGTCATCTGTATACGGATGTTCCGCTTGCGGAGGGACTTCTATTACACCACCTTCTACACGGGAATCGTATATGGTTTTGCTACCGTCGGGCCGGATCTCTGTTTTGATGACATGCCCATCGCTACGGCTGTAATCAACTATTGTTGTCCCGGTATACTTCCATTCAAATTCAGCGGTTCGTCCACTCGCTTCTAATTCCTTTTTGTGTTTTTTTAGATATTTTAGGCGCGCTTCCGTGCTTGGATGTGGGTATAAATAAAGATCCACAGTGTGGAGTTCTATCGCCTCATCAATCGTGAGTGATGTGCCACTCAAATATTTTCTTTGCAACCGCATATAGGTGCGGACTTCTGGGATATCCCCGAACTTCTTGATGAGGGGGTTGTGTGGACTGGGTTTATCTGGATCATCTTTGAACGGATTGAATCCGACGATGAAATCTTCTTTGGGCGTTTTCACCTTCACGTTTTTACCTGTGGACAGATGGGCAGTTTTGCCGTCTTCAGAACGGATTTCGGATGCCTCAGTCTTGATATGTTTACTGGCACACCCTGAAAAGATGAGAGAACTGGCTAAAATACCGAACAGTGCTATAAGTGAAAGGGTGAAGGTGCTTTTCATTCTGGTTCTCCTTTGCTTTTATCTTTCAACATTTTTTCAGTTGTTCTGCCGTAAATCAGTATACCACATTTCTGCATTTTTTAGGACAAGATTGTGGTTGATTTTCTGTGCCGAATTTGCTAAAATATCTATCAAGATTGAGTTTAAGGAAGCGACGTAATGGATTGTATCTTTTGTGCGATTGTTGCTGGTCACATTCCGGCAACTACAGTGTATGAAGATGAACACGTCTTCGCATTCATGGATATTGCTCCTGCAAACCCGGGGCATACCCTCGTTATACCGAAGCAACACTATAGGGATATCTATGAGATGCCTACAGAGGTTGGCAGTAAAATTATGAAAGCCGCGATTCCGCTCGCAAATGCGATCCGGACAGCATTGAACCCTGATGGGCTTAACCTCTTTCAGTCGAATGGAGCCGCAGGATTTCAGACTGTTTTCCATTTCCATCTCCACCTGATCCCGCGATGGGAAGGCGACCCGCTTCGGTTACCGTGGCGACCGAGTGAAGGGGATATGGAGGAAATCGGCAACATTGCGGCAAAAATTCGAGAAGCTTTGTAGAACCGATCGGACATATAGGGCTTTAAACTTTTAATCATCAGTCAAAAGTGTAGAATCTTGGTAGAACAAAATGCGTAGCTCGTAATGAAATGGAGAGCGGATTTGAAAAGGGAACGTCAAAGTTCAAACTCACACTGTTTAACCGCAAGGAATAATTAAAAAATGAACATCTTGATTACCTCCGCTGGTTCTGAACTGGCGCGCAATGTAGCGGGAGCATTGGCGGAAGAACATGAGCTCCGCTTAACAGAGTTGTATCCTGTTGACACTATTGAAGGAACGTTCGTGCAAAGCGAACTTGGGCATGATGAGTCAACCAACGAGCTGGTGCGCGGCATGGATACCATTATCCACATCGCTGAGATACCCTCTGAGCTCCTTGCCGAAGCTGACCAGCCCGACAATTACGCTATCGATTATCAGACGCGCTGCACTTATAACCTACTGATGGCAGCATCGGAAGAAGGCGTGAAACATGCCATTTACGCAAGCACGCTCCGCCTTTTTGAGCAACACGGTGAAGACTGGACGGTTACAGAGAGTTGGCGACCCCGTCCGTCTGTCGATAGTTTCGTGCTTTCGAAGCATCTTGGCGAGTTCACGTGTAGAGAATTCGGTCGCGAAGGCAAACTCAACGTGACGTGTCTCCGTCTCGGTAACCTCGTTACTGCTGATGCTGCAGCAACCGCCGAACCGGATTCAATGTGGCTTGAGATGAACGATGCAGTCACCGCCTTTCAAGGGGCACTTGAATCGTCTTCGTCGTGGCGAATCTTTCACATCCAATCAGAGTTCCTCGGCTCCCGTTTTTCGATCGGGAAAGCCAAGGGGCATCTGAAGTTCGATCCGCAATTCGTGCCATCATCTCAGTAGGAGTGACGTTTTTCTCAAGGAGGGATACAATGAAAGTTCTCATTTTAGGTGGTAACGGGTATCTTGGACCGCATGTCGTCAAGGCGTTGGAACCTTATTATACTTTGCGAGTCACAGACATCAACGAGATTGAAACGAAACATGAATCGATGCACATTGATGTCGGTTCGCTGGATCAGGTTATGCGAGTGGCTGAGGGGATGGACGCTATTCTCAATTGCTCCGTCCTACGACACGATCGGCAGTTGGCTTTTGATGTGAGTACGCGTGGATGTTACAATATGATGCGCGCCGCTGTCGAACACGGTATCCGTCGCGTTATCAACACGGGACCACATTTCACCATCCAAGGGGATGACTATACCACCTACGATTACGAGATTAACCCGGATGTTCCACCACACACAAGCACCGGACTCTATCCGTTGACCAAAGGGTTAGGGCAGGAAATCTGTAAAGTCTTTACTGCGCATTACGACATCTATGTCCTCTGCTATCTGTTCCTCAGTTTCCGAGAACACGAAGATCCAGCAGAAGGCACCGATCTCAATCCCTTTTCTGTCAGTTGGCGCGACGCAGGCGAAGCCTTCCGGCTGGGTTTGGAGATTGATTTGGAAGACCTCCCATCACGCTGTGAGATTTTCAATATCTTCGCAGATTTACCGCATCAGCAGTTCTCGAATGTCAAAACGAAACGCATCTTAGGTTTTGCTCCACAAGATAACTTTGAGCAAATGTGGCATAAGACCAGGAAAGATAATGATGACCCACATTGAAATCCACAGCCCATCGTTAAAAAGGCGCGAAGGCAAGGGGCTTAAAGCCTTACATCTCCCCATCTCGGTCGGAATTAACCGAAAACCATCGTGGAACGAAGTGGAACGATGTCCAGAAGCCCATCGTTAAAAATATGAACATTCGACTTCTCGCACATCGCGGCGGTATGGGACGTGCCCCCGAAAACACCCTTGCTTCCTTCAGGCAGGCATTGGCGGACGGTGCTGATGGATATGAATGTGATGTTTGTCTTACCCAAGATAAGCAACCTGTCCTCATTCACGTTGGCTTCAACCAACACAGTATTCTGAAAGCTACAGGGTGCTCCAAATCCCTCAGTGAACTTACTTGGAAAGAGGTACAGCAACTAACGATAGAGGCGTCTAATGAACCTGTTGCCCACCTTGATGACGCGCTCCGTTTCGCACGAGAAAACCAGATGCCGTGTTTCGTTGAACCGAAAGCGGACACACCAGAATTACTCCCTATCATTGTAGAGCGGATCCGCCACTTCGATGTCGTTCACCTTGTCAATATTCTCACTTTTTACTTCCGAAGACATTTGCTTGTAGGTGCTAAACGTTTAGAACCAAAGTTGCAGACGAGCGCGATTCTCATTAATCCCGCGGCGAACTTCCTCAAGGCAGCGACTGCTATTAATGCAAACCGCATCATCTTAGGCTGGAATGGAATTAATCACTTCGGGCTTTATAACACTTTCACGCAGGCTGTTACGCGCCAAGTCAAGCAGCTCCGAGCGAACGGGATTGTTGTAGATGCCGGGTTTATTCAGACGGCGAAAGATGTCGCTTGGGCGGTTTCACCGCAGAAAGCGGGTGGTATTGATGGCTTGTGGGTGGACGATGTGCCTTACATCAGGCGTTGTCTCCAAGAGATTTTTTAAACTATTTTTTAAACTATTAACTCTGGTCACTGCTCCATTACATTTCGCAGTGGTTTTCGTCTCAGTCAAGTGCCACTTCACACCTAAGGCAGGTTCTCAACTGAGACGGAGACCGTTATGGAACCGTAGAGGAAACCGGGGCACCCAGCCCATACAGAGCAACGCCCAGATTCAATAAATTAAAAACTGGTTAAGTTAGAAACCTTTTGAAACCATTGCGGAATGAAATTATGCCTTAAATGGCATAATTTGTCTTTGCTTTACATTTGGAGCAATGCCCAGATTCCCATAATTAGAAAAATGGAATGGTGCCCAGATTCCCATAGTTAGAAAATTGGATTCAAGTTTCCGTGTACCATGCAATAGGTTCGTTTTGTAGGTAGGGAAGGAGCAAACTCCGGAGTTTCCGACGTGCGTGATATAAGTATGTTTTAACAGTGCCCTCCGATTTGCCCAAGCGTAAGGCAATCTCTTTTATGGGGAGTTCCTCCCAGTGACGCAAATAAAAAGCACTGCGTTGACTAAGAGGCAGCTGATGGGTGGCTTTACGGATGATGTGTTCGAGTTCTTTCCTTTCGAGAAGCACACAAGGCGAAGGTTGCGTCTCGGTCATTTGGAGTGTATCGTCTGCGTTCTGAGGTAATTCCTCAAATCCTATAACATGTTGTCTATTTCGTTTGCGGAGAAAGTCAATACTACGATTAACAGCAATCTGGTAAAGCCACGTATAGAATACAGATTGTCCGTTGAAGTTTGGCAGTGCCTGCCACGCCTTCAAGAACACCTCTTGGCAGAGGTCTTTCGCTGTCTCACGGTCACGAACCTTTCGATAAATTAGATTATAGATTTTTTGCTGATATTTGTACACGAGTGGGTTAAACGCCTCCGTATCGCCATTCTGAGCGCGCGCAACAAGTTCTTGCTCATCGAAATGGTTCAGCTCAGCGTGTAGTGTTAATGTATTTCTCATATTTTTCTCCTTGCCAGTGTCTTTGGTGAGTATCCTATTCAATCCATCCCATTGTTTCTCGAAGTTTTTCCTTTGCCTTCGCATAATCTCGACGTGCCTGATAAAAAACACGTTGTGACTCTGTAAATTGTGCTTGTGTTTGAAAGGCGTCGTTGTAAGTCAGAGCTTGATAACCGGGTATTTCAACCGTGACTTCATCAAGCACGCGCTCTATCGTCCGTAAATGTTGCTCACGGATTCTCACGCGCTTTTCTTCAATTTCCATCCGTTCTTTCGCATTCGCCACCGCACGATAGTCGCGTCGCACCTCTACACGGATTGACTTCGTTATTTGGATGTACGCCAACCCAAGCCGTTCGAGTTCTGCGATTTCTCGGGAACGGAGATTCTTAGTCTTGTTCCCATCGTATAGGGGAATGTTGAAGTTGAAACGGAACTCCCATCCGTCTTGGGCGCGCGGGCTTGTTTCAAAAATGCTTGGCACATCTCGCTCCCGATCGAGTATCACTGGATCATAGAGTGCCTTTGCATCCCATGTCCTATTCTGTTCGTGTTGCTCCAGCAGCACATGGAGGTCTTTGTAGCGTGCTTCAGCAGAGAGTTCAGGGAATCGACTCCAGATTGTCTCTGCGGCGAAGCGTTCTTGACGAACGATGTCGCCTTGTAGGTCGCGTAAGTCAAGGTTGTTCGCGAGTGCGAGTTCAACGGCAGTTTCCAGTGTCACATCGTCATCAGGAAGGGGTTGTGAGAGGACAACTTGTGCCAATGGATCGAGTCCGATGAGACTGATGAGTTCCGCAGTGTCCACGTCGAGCCGTCGCTGGAGTTCGTTGAGCGCAAGCTGCTGTTCGGAGAGTTCAAGTTCTTTATTGAGGCGGCTGAGGAAAGGAATCCGCTTTTTGTCGTGCTTGATTTGTGTGCTTTGTAATTTTTTCTGGAGTTCTACCTCAATCGCACGGCGTTGCTGAATCTCTTCTTGGGTGAGGATGATATTGTGCCAAAGATTTCGGACAGCGTAAACACTCTCCTTTTTCGAGTGTTCGTATTCAATCTCCGCTTTACGCACTTCTTCTTGCGCAGCATCAAGTCCTTCAGGGATTTCGCCGAATTGGGCGAGAAGCATACTTGCCTGTGCGCGGGTGAGATAGTCTCTATCATCTATGTCACCCTCTTTTTGGCGTTGATATTCACCGGTGAGTCCTACCTGTGGTAGGTAAATAGCTTTGGACACACGGAGATTTGCCTTGGCACGTTCCACCACTTTTTCCGCCTTTTTCACCGCCTCGTTGTTCTGTAGCGCGAGTTCGATTGCGCGTGCTGGCTGAAGCGAAACGAGCCGCTGCGCTGAAACGGCACCCCCAATAGTAAAAAATAGGCAGATCGCTAATAGTTTTGTTAACCTCTTATTCACTACTATCTCCATTTCAATAGTTATCAGTTATCGGAGAAGATAGTTATCAGTACGGTTTTTCTCCGAAAAACCGTACTGATAACTATTCTTTAACGTCGACTGATACGGATTGTGACAATAACAATCGCAACCATCAGGAGTATCAACGCACCAAACAGCAAGGTCGTCACCGACATTTGCGTCTGAGACTCGACTTGCACCGTGATGGAACGATCGCGTGCCTCAAACTTCCGATTATCGACGGTGACTTCGGCGTTCAGCTTCGCTTGATATTCCCCCACTCCAATGTCTGCAGGTGGACGCAACGTCAGTTGGATCTCCATCTCTTCGTTCCGTTTGAGTGAACCGACAACTTCTGGGACAACGGTATATTTCCAATCCGTGTTGACATCGACAATCATGCGGATATCGACGAGGTCGCGGGTGCCGATGTTCTTTAGCGTCGCTGTGATGTTGACCTCTTCACCTATCTTGATCGTCTGGAACGCGTTTGGCACGAACACCTCAATCTCTGGCACACCCTTTGGAATCAATTCAAATCGCTCGACACCGCCCTGTATACTCGCAATCTTATCAGCGGATAGATCCAATCGACTGTTGACACCACCGAGTTCATCGGCTTCCGCCTCATCAAGCACAGCGACATAGAACTCAAGCGTGCTGTCGAGATAGGACGCATCCAATTCCTCCGGTAGATAAACAATCAATGACAGGTTCCGCTTTGACTGTTCCTGCGTAAATTTCACCTGCGACTGCCGAGATTTCGTCTCTGGATCTTGGAATTCAAAGGAGAGGCGATTCAGGAGGTTAATGAGACGCAACTGAAATGTATTCTCAGTCTCTGCCAACCGATCGAGTGTCAAATCGTAGGTGACACTGCTTCCCAAGTTCCCTTCCTGCGAAAAGCGAAGCGAGCTGACATTGACCACATCCAGCGCAGACTCTTTTTGCAGATAGATTAACCGTGTTTCGGGTTCTGGCAGTTCGGGGTAATTCAGTGATACCTTCAGGCTCTCGACATCTTTCTGGAGTTGGAACGTCAATTCCACGGTTTCGTTGTAGCCGAGCACTGAGATTTTCTCTTCGTAGGGTTTGACGATGTTTGTGTCATCGGTGACATCGAGTAAGGAGACATAGAGAGATCGAATCTCGTTCGCCGCTGCGATCTCTTCAGGGGTAGCATCGCTCGGCATTGCTTCCGTCGTTGATGTGTTTTTCAGTTGAATCGTCACCATCATCTGGTTGTCGATGCGAAACTTCTTCGCACTCAGAATAGAGATGTGGCGCGTATCCTCCTCAAGGTGGATTATATACGGATCTTCCTGATCGAGGTATGTCAGAGTGATAATGAGACTGTCCACATTCCGACGCAGTTCAAAGTCGAGGGTTTTCTCCTGTCCATCTTTTAACGTCGGAATCCGGTATTCGTATGGAAAACCGATGATAGATTCCGTGTCGTCTTTGATAGAGACATAGACATTGTTGATCTCTTGTGCGGTGCTGGTGTCTGTTGCCTCTGTCTCGCCTTCGAGTGCACCGTAGGTGAGGACGACTTCTAAACGCCGCCGGTCACCCTGTTTGTAACGCCTCGCCGATACGACAGAGATATGCGGATCCTCCTGTTTCAGATGGATGTTTTTCTGCTCCTCAAGCTCCGAGTACTTCAACTCTACGACGACATCTCGCACATTCTCTTTTATGAGTTCAAACTCCAAAGTGACAGATTCACCCTCTTTGAGCGTCTCAATGCGTTGTTCGTAAGGTTCGGTGATAATCGCACCACTTGTGCCATAACTTTCCTGCTCTTTAACCGTGACGAAGATGTTGTCAATCTGTGCGCTGATGATAATGTCTTGTCCCAGTACTTTCGAGCTTTCAACGAGTTTGACGGGGGACGAACTGTTCCGCAGGATGATTGAAAACATTTCCCGACCATCGGCGGATTCGTAGAGTCTTGTCTTTTCAACGATGATATGCCACTCATCTTTTAACGACTCAAGCTCTACCTGTTGGAGCGTCAATTTTGACTGTTCATATACATCGACGGCACGTTCGTAAGCCTCCTCTGCTTTATTGACTTCCGAGACGGTGACGATGTTGTTGTCCTCCATCATCATCGCCGTGAGGTTTTCGAGGTCAACCTGCTTCTTTTTCATCAACTTTTCTGCCAAATCCATCTTCAAGCGCTCGACTTCTATCAGGATTTGGCGACTCTGTTCCGCTTTGGTTCTCGGACTGTTATCATTAACGGGTGGGGTCTCCAACTCCGCTGCCAGTAAATCAGGCAGCGATGGTATCCCTATTGCGCCAATGAAGACCAGCACGAGTGCCAAAGACTGGAATCGGGAATGGAAGAATGGATCGGTGGAAGGATGGGTGCCCAATCCTCCAGTCTTCCAGTCTTCCAATCTTCTTTTCCATTTTTTCTTCCATCCTTCCATATTTTTTACCCTTCTAACGTCAGTTCGGTTTAAACTTCTTCGGGTTCATATCCAGCGACGTAATGCAGATATAACGCCTCGAGATCTTCTTTTAGAATCTCCTCACGCGTTAACTCCCGTTCAAGAGTGCCTTCCACGAGAATCCCGATCCTGTCGGCTATCTCCTTCGCACGGAAGATGTCGTGCGTGGACATGAAGATGGCTTTGCCTTCCCCTTTTAACTCACGCAGCAGATTCAGGAAATCGGCACCCCCCTTCGGATCCAAGCCCGAAGTCGGTTCATCAAGCAGAACGGCTTGCGCGTTTTTCATGATCGCAATGGCAATCCCCAAGCGTTGGCGCATGCCTTTGGAGAATGTCTTGACGCGTCGTGTAAATGCTTCCTCCGGTAAACCGACACGTCCAAGTGTGGCATCGAGTTCGGCGTTTGATACCTTTTTGCGTCCACCGAGTTTTGCGAAAAAGGAGAGGTTTTGCCGTGCTGTAAAGTTGCGATAGAGTTCGACGTTCTCGGAGACGTAAGCAAGATGTTTCTTCGCCTCCAGTGGGAACTTCGGAATCTCAATATCGCCTACCAAAGCAGTGCCGCTTGTGGGTTCGATGAAGTTCAGCAGCATGGAGATCGTCGTGCTTTTTCCGGCACCGTTTGCACCAAGGACGACATAGATTTCACCGTCATCCACTTTCATGTTCAATTTGTTGACGGCTAAAACGCTTTCATTGTAAACTTTCGTAAGCTCACGGGTTTCTAACATCGGGTTCCTCCTACGGTTGGTTTTCTTCTCTGTATATGATACCGGAAATTTGGGATGTTTTCAACTAAGACTCACGTCTACTCTGTTTCTTTACTATTGTAACCTAAGAGGCGTTGTATCCCTTCATTCTATTTTTCGGGTCGAACCATCAGCTGGTATTTTGACTTATGTTATAGTGACGCGATTTAGGGGTAAAAAGGTTGCATGATTTCAAAAAAATCGTGAAAAGTCTGAATTTTATAGTAAAGCAGGACTTGCGATATGCACGTTCTCATCAGCTTCTGCGAACTGGTATACGATACTCTTTTATAATTAATGATACAGCCTTGAGCCGAAAAGGGTGCATAAAGCGAAGACCGGGATTTTTATCTAATAGGACGGACGCAATTTTCTGAGGAGCACCCGCGTCCCTCACTGTAGTTATACACTGCCTCCTCAGAGAAGTTGCAAAAAGGACGCTGTTATCCAAATAGTGGTAGCTTAGCGGTTTTCCAAAACCTTGCATTTAGGCACGATTTGGGAACTCAACTCCCTTTGGAAAAATTAGCCTACTTTCACTTCAGATGAGACTCCTTTGTCGGTGTCTGGTTCACTAATCGGATAACCGAAGATTATTCGGTGCCATTTCCACCTGGCATGCCCGCCAAGAAAATGAGAGGTACCACCCGTGCTACTGCGTTAATCGGTTTTTCTTCGGGTGAAAGGGTCAGTTCCAACCATGCCCTATCCTCTCCGACAGTAAATGAAGCGAACAAGGTTCCTATCTTTTCTGTGGGCGCAATCATCTCTGGACCCAACCATGCGATTTCCTCAGCGGCAGCAATAAACGATAAAAATCTGCCTAAGTTGAGTTGAAACAGGAGTGCCGGATTTGCCGGTAAACCTTCCAATTGCTTTTTAAAGGTAGGCACGGGCTTGCCAGTTAAAAGGTTGTCAACGAGTGATTGACACTTTTTCTCGGAAAACCCCAATACGGATAGATCGTTCACGCTTCCGTAGTGGAGGGTGCCGGGTGTAGAAGCGGTGTTAAATGTAATACCTTTATAGTCAAAGTGTCGGGGTGGTTCAGTGGCGAGTTTGTCGAGGAAACCGCTGAAAAGGGTTTGCCATTTTGCCGGAGACTGAGGATTGAAGATAATACCTAAATCCGCCTCTGGAAATTCGAGTTCAACAGACTCAATCCTACCATTGGTTATGTTAGTGTGGAAGCTTGTTCCGTGCTGTTTTAGTGCTTCCAAGGTGGAAAGATTTGCGGAGATGACAAACCCGCCTGTCACGGCACCAAACACATCCGTTTGATCGGGTATCAAAAAACTGCCCATATTTTCGTCTGTGGAAGGGGCTGTGTTCGTATCGGGACGAAGAATCATCTGCCAGATTGTGTGCGCACTTGAGGGCGCGACCACGAGAAAAAAATCCTCTTCGCCTGATAAACCCTGAATAGATGCCATCTTAGGTCGTTCTTGAAGCAATGGAATGAGTGTCCCCTGCGAGTCTTTCTTCAACGTGCCGGACAACTGTAGACTTCCACCCGGACGTAACAATTCCCAACTGCACGCCATTGTTTGGAAAGCTTCCAATTGACTGCTAACAGGGGGCGGCAGAATCGCGCCGACAAAAGGTTTCGCGATCTCCATATTCACGAACGCAAAAACCTCGCTTTTCCCGAAGGTATTGGCAACAGATTGATACGCCGTGTTCTCAGTAATTGAATCGTTGTCTTTTTTGTAGGTATCGACCATTTTCTCGAAGCTACCGGGGGTTATACCAACCAAAAGGAAGGTTCCATCAACGCGTCCGTATGTGAGATGTATTGTGTTGAGTTGTGCAGTGTGGTAGGTAATGCCTTGATAGTCACCCTCATCAAGCGATACTTCGCCACCTGACATACCGCTAAGGGTCCTGATGAGCTTGGACAAGGTTTCTTCTGCTTCCTGAAGTTTACCCTCATTCTCAATGGCGATTCCTGCCATCAGTCCTTCTGCGCCGGACGAAACCGTCACGGCGACTTGACCTCCGAAGAACGTTTCAATTAAGCCTTGGATGTCTGTTCCCGTAAACATCGGCAACATCTGCATGACTTGATTCATAGATTGCCATTTCGGAGAGGTGGAGATGGTGTCTGCAGCTTCCTTCCAGCTTTGAGAACTTTCAATCGCCTCACGGCATTCGTTTAAGTTTTGTAGTTTAAGATAGACGAGACTGTCCGTCGGGATAACAGTTTCTATCGTTTGCGCTTGCGTTATTGGGACAAGCATCGGAGTAAACATGGCAACGATCCAGAGGTACAATAGGGTATGGGGACGTAATCTTTTCATCAGAGTCGTTCTCCTTCTGGTGATAAGTTTTTGATAAATCGGGGTGTTTTGCTTGGGTGTTTCCCCTTCTATAGTGATTTTTCTCAGTGTGAGATATGGGCATTTACACTTCTGAACGTATGAAAATAAGGAATGCACCCGAAAAGAATACCCCGAGCAGTAAAACGAGTAACAGCAGATCTACAGTCGCGGTGTTGAACGTGTCGCTGAAGGCGATCTTATCTTCAAATTTCGGAATTGCCTCAATCGAGAACGGCTTCTGAGACATGCCCTCAGGAATACCGATGAGGTGGCGACTTTGCGTGTCTGCTCTATCGGTTTCGATGATGAATTGTCGAAATTGTTTTGTGTACTGATGCACGTGTTCTAAGTATTGCAAGTGGCGATTAAAGCCGGTGCCTGCCATTGATTCAAGCGCGTACTGGACGATCGCTGCCGGCGAGAACCGAGTCACAACCCTTGCGCGCTGTACTTGCGCGATTTGTGCTTCTAAATGCTCACGGTTAAAACGTTCTCGGATTTCTACATCTTTCCTGACGAATTCAGCCTTGAGTGCCAATTCTTCATCACCTTCGGTTTCCCACGCTGCCATGAGCTTTTCTGCTTCGGCTTTGGCGGCTTCAGGTGACGTTTCAAAAAGTTTCTGAAGTCTGCTTAGAAAATTAGGATTCTTTTTTTCTCTGATTGCGTTCGATCGGTCCTCGTAGTCTGTGTCGATCTGCTTAAGGGCTGCTTCTCTTGAGGCATGAAATTGATCCGTTGTTTGAACGGGTGGCATCCATTTTGTGGAGAGGGTGCCGAGGGTTGATGGCATAAAAATCACGGTTGTTACCCAAATCAATAATAGAACGACGAGACTCACCCGAGGCTCTCGCGTGCCAGCGGAAACCATCAGTCCCAATCCAATGAAGATACCGGCGTAGCTTGAAGCAATCAGTAGAATCAATCCCAAGCGTCCCCAATCGGCTGCACTTAGTTGTGTCCAACTATCGGCGGAGATCACCGCCAAATTCAGCAACACCGCGAAAACAAAGGGAATGAGGACGGTTATTAAAGTACCTAAAAATTTTCCGGTTAACAGGACGGGTCGCGAAATCGGGTTCGCGAGGCACAGTCGCAATGTTCCCTGTTCTCGCTCGCCAGAAAGCGCATCAAAGGTGAATAAAAGCGGAATGAAGGAGAGCAGGTAGGTGATAATAAATACCCAATCTATCTTTGTTGCCTGAGGAAGAAAATCTTTCGCATCTGGATTCACGCTGCCGTAGCTCAGCCACCAATTGCTTTTTATCGTGCCGCCCGTACTGCCTTTCGACCAAGATCCTTCATTCCATATATGTCCAGGCAGATAAGCATCACCGCCGTCTGTGATGAAAGCAAGCATAGATGGGCGTTTGTAAAGATTACCGGGACCCTTTTGCGCCAGTGCGTACAACTGTGTTCGCGATTTCAACTTGTTGACGGATCTAGTAACTGCCTCTGAATAATCACGGATTCTTTCCGGATGCGTCCGAAGATGCACGACGGCGTTGGTAACCATTAAGGCGGAAAGTATCACAACCGTTAGGATGAATCGCAGGCTATTGATATGGTCAAAGAGTTCTCGTTTGGTGATGTGCCAGATCATTGGGATTCTCCTATCGGAATTTGCCTGTGTTTGGTTAAACTTCAATTTTGGTAAAAAACAGAAATGTCGTCGTGAATAGAACCAGATTGGTGAGTAGGAGCAGAAATAGTTCTGGCAGTGCTCGCGTTGCGTTTTCCCAAACGCCCGCTCGTGTGAAGCGGAACTGGGGCAAATCCCACCAATCCACTGCGCCTTTGTCAGAGGCGAACCATTGCCGACTAGCGAACGCATTTTTGTCATGGAAATAATCAATAACGGTACGGCGGTAAGTCTGAGCGGCTTGGACAAAATCAAACATGCCCTCCAGATCCGTGCCTGCCCAAGCGGAGGTGGCAAACGTGTACAGACTTGCAGGGCTGAGTTTCATTAGACGTTCATGCCATATTGCTTTTCGAAGAGAGGTGCTGTCTAAGGTCTGTTTTCGTATTAAAGCGATTTGTTCTGCTGAACGGATGTACAAGGCACCCATAGTGGCATAATACTTTTGAACATGAGGCACTAAAGGTTCTGAGCTATTTCTCAATTCCATCATATTTATTCCATACCGTTTGCTTAAATGCCCCCCTGACGAGAAACTACTTGACGACGGAACATCCAGATTAAACTTTTGAGGTTTGCCTTCAAGCGGACTGTTCGCTAAAAATCGTTGTTCTTCTCTCTCAACCTCTTCCCAAATCTGCTCAATCTGTTGATCGGCTGATGATCGTATCGTGCGCGTATCGCTAACCGGAGTGAGGGCAAACCGGCTCCAGTTCGGGTAAACGAGTACCAAAGCTACCCACAGAAACATACAGAGCATCAGTGATGTGGCAGTGCGACGCGTTGTTGTGGAAATCAACAGTCCAATCAGATAAAATGCGGACAAGTAGATGGTTGTTGTCAAAACTATCCCGCCAATCTGGAGAAAATCTGCCCCACCCAATTGGATCCAACTGGCAGTGGATAACAGGATCAGGACCATCAGGAGGCTCATCAGAACTGGGATCAACAGGCAGACCATTGCACCAATGTATTTGGCGAGTAGAACAGTGCCACGCCGCACTGGATGGGAGATGACCAGACGCAAGGTGCCGTTTTCCCAATCTCCTGCAACTGCATCATAAGCGAAAAGCAGTGCCATCAGGCTCAGAACGACTTGGAAAATAAGGACGAGATCAATCTTTGAAAAGAGGTTGAGAAACGCGTTATCCAGACTTCGCGCTGAACCGTCCGAAATCATCGGGACGAGACCATGATAAATTTCAAAGGTGCTCCCAAGCCGCTTATCCAACCCCGCACTGAAGAGACTTAAAGGATTCGGCGGACGTTCAATAGACAGCTTTAAAGTAGAGTAGGTTTTCGCCTCCTGAGCTTTCTGACGATGAAGGTTTTCTTGATGGCTGTGTCTTGCTAATCGCCGCTCGTAATCTTCAAGTAGCACAACGCTATTGGCGACAACGAGTAGAAGCGTAATCACGACAGCGGCGAAAAACCGCGCACTCATCAGATGGGATAGGAGTTCTTGGCGGATAAGTGTTCGTAACACGATGCCTCCTTAAAAGTTTAGAGACGTTCTATCCTTTCATTCTATTTTTTTGGTCGATCTATCAGACGATATTTGACTTATGTCATGGTGTCGCGTTTTGAAGGTGGAAAGGTTGCATAGTTTGAAAAAAACCGTGAAAAATCTGAATTTCGATTTAAAAATTGCGGGTTTTAGGGGTTGTCTATTAGAGACACTTGGGGTAAAAAAGGATAGTAAAAACTGCGCCGGATAGGAAAATAGGAGGATTTTTCTGTCTGTGATCCGTGAAGCGGGAGGTTAGGTTAAATGTCGGAACGGAAGAATTTCAGAAATGCTACGGTAGTCAAAACCACTGCTAAGAAACAGAGCAGCAGTATATCTACCATGGAGTAGCGGAGCGTTTCTGATAAAGGGATATTTGCTATGTCTGGCGGTGGGGCAATTTTCTTCGGTTCTGCTTTGCCAGATACGAATCGCGCCATCGTCGCAAAGTCATCGTCCGTAATTTCGCTGAAATATGCCTCCTCAAGTTGAGCGTAGTAGCGAGTGCCCGTTTGAAAATAGGTATCTCTTTTTATTTTCCCGGTTTCGGCTAAATTCATAGCGACATAAATGAGCGAAGATGTAGGTGTGATGCGAGAAAGGGTTTCTCCGACCGATTCTTGCCGCTTTTTTTCGCGCTGGTATTCTCGCTCGATTTTGTCAACCTGCTCCTGAAATTTCTGTCGATATTCGGCATCAATCGGTTCCCTGAGTTCAGCAATTTTTGGGAGAGCTTCGTTGAGGTTAAACGAAGTCCCTAAAGTTTCTGTTATTTTTTTTCCAAGCACTTGTTCCTTTTCTGCATTGAGATTATTGCGAATTGCAGTTTTTTCCATATAGACACTCTGCACGGCGCGGGTCGGTGCAATAAGTTTGGCGGTAAGAAACCCAACGCGTGGGGCAATCAGCACGGCGAGCACCCAGACGGTAAAGGCGATGATGAGTGCTGTCTTGGAATTATCCAAATAGGTGGAAATTACTGTCCCTATTGCAAAAAATACGCCGATGTAGAGCAGTGAGACGAACGTCAAACTGAGCACTCGTAGGAAGATGTCAGACTCACCCAAGGGAAACCCTTGCGAAACGAGCAGGAGCAAACCTAAGAGAAACGATACAAGGAACGGGACAACGAAAACAATGTATCCGCCGATCAACTTGCTCCATAAGAAAAGATCGCGAGGGAGCGCGTTTGCTAAGGTAATCCGAAGCGTTCCTGCCTCTCTTTCACCCGCGACGGCATCAAACGTAAACAGTAGTGCAAGCAGGCTGAAGACAGTACTGACGACAAACAGAAAATCGAGGTTTCCCAGAGCGGAGGAGAGTGGAGCTTCCCCGAGTGACGTTGAACCCTGTTTTACGCCGTTGCGTGTCATCCCAAGATAACTCGGAAGTGATTCCTCTAAACCTTTCGCGAAGACACTCAAAGGTGTCGGTTCAAGAAAGAGTTTAGAGACTTCCGTGTTTGGGGCTGGGGAATCTGGCGGTTTCTCCTCGGTTTCTGCAACTGAGAGCTTGATGGATTCTTGATAATTTACTTGGTTTTGAAGGTAATTGCGGTAATTAATGTGTAGGGTGAGCGGAATGAGCAGGAGACACATCAACAGGAGCGCGACAAACCGGACACTCAGAATGTGATGCATAATTTCTTTCTGAATGAGCGTTATTAACATGTTTTCACCTTGTCTTGCCCTATAAGATTTTGCTGGAGTGTCTCTTTGTGATTTTCAGCCAGACTCGCATATAAATTGGCGCGTTAACTTGCTACTCTTTGGACGCAAGGAACTTCTCGACCTTTTGCGAAAGGATCTGTGGATCGAAATCTATAAACACATCTTTAACAATCAATTCCGGATTTAAAAGGAGCGTTATGAGTTCCGTTTGCGGTTCGGATGCATCTCTATTGAGGAGTGTCTGCATGTTGAGGAACGTCTGTACCTGTCCGTTTTTATCAATCCAGATAGGCATTGAGAGTCGGTGTTTCTCTTTGAACGCCTCAATAGCCTTCGCGGAATCATCGGTGCTAATCCCAATCGCTTGCAATTGAGCGGCACCGTAGTTTTCAAGCAGTTTCTCTTGCTGCTGTAACTGCGGTCCACAGGTAGTAGAATCTGTTGAAAAAAGGTTCACAAGGACAAACTTGCCACCGAGTGTCTCTAACTTAACAGGTTTCCCTGAAAGGTCGGTCAGCGCGATGTCTGGCATCGGTTTTCCCAATAGAAGTGCCAATTCCTCCGGATCTATAGACGCGGAGGGTGCCGGCGTTAATTGCTTGAGCAGTGCTTTTCCCTCTGGTGATTCAAGAAACGCCTCACCGAGCTGTTCTTTAAGTTTCGCTTGTAGGTTGTCCGAGGGGTTGATTTGGAAGATATTCCTTTTTATATTATTACCGCCTTTGAGAAGTTGCTCCTCCATCTGCTTCCTGACCTGTGGCGGTAAGTCGGTTTCCGACGGTTGGGTTTGTATAGAGAACGTTTTCACGATTTTCGCTGTTTTGTTATAGATGTTTCTTTGCGGTCCATTCCGATAGAGTTTTCCACTGACGCTTAGATTGAGCAAGTGGTGCTGGCAGCGCACAATGGGGAGCATATCGCCCTCTATTTCCAATAGAAATTCCTGACCTGCTTTCTGCTCAGGACGAAATTCATAAAGATAGCTGCACGGCAGCGTCGGGTCCGATGCCCCTTCGGTTAGAACTCCGGGGACTCCTGCTGTTGGATCTGCAGGGCAGAGCAGCACTTTTTTCTCCAGATATTGTGGAAAAAGCTCGGAGAGCCATTGCGGTTCTCCATCTACCTCAGCACGGTGGTTTTCGAGTGCGAGTTTTATTTTTCTTAAATTCTCTCGGCATCTCTCAATGCCTTTAGCATCTTGGGGACTGTGTTGTTTTGAAAGTGAGACTAACTCATAAGGGTAGATATCTGCCAAGAGGTAGCGGTTCAGGCGCACAATTGCTTCACTACTTTGGGGGTCTTGCGCAAGAAGTTTTTGTGTCTGTTTGCTGAGTTTGATATTAGCGAAATGTCTTACGTCGTAAAGTGGGGCATTTTGGAGCAGTCGGTTCAAATCATCGAGCAATGCTTTCTGAAGTTCCCGAGGCGGACTGCTTATACCATCATATCCCCTTAACAATTGCTGAGTTTCATCAGATAATTGCGCGGCTATGGATTGGGGTATGGCAGCGCGCGTATCTTGAAGTTTCACCGCTAAGCTGCCGGGATCTTTGAATTCTTCCTGACGAAACAGAAGTTGATTTCTATCAGCAAAAGTGACTGAAGTCAGGCTCAATAGGGTAGCAATCAGAAGCGTTATGGTTGTGTGTGATAGGAGGAATCTGGGGGTGTAAGTCTTCAATCTTAAGATTGTATTTAGCATATACAAAATCTCCTTAGCCTTTAGAATTTTGTAAGACTCCGGCAAATTCTATGCTTGTTGCTACGATTTTGTACTGAATTTCCATAGCGAGCACTGCTTTTACCAATCGCGTTATTGGATTGCACACCCCTTTTACAGAAAAGTTCCGAAGAAACAATTTGTAGTAAAATTGCTATATTACGATCCTAACAATTCGGCTTTGTATTCCTCAACAATTGCCTCTAAAATAGACTCAGGAATATCCTCTAATTGTGAAGCTAATTCCTCTTCAACGTTAACCATTAAGCTGTGATCGAACGTTTCACGTTCGGCACAGGGGTCGAAGTATTCACCGTGTGCTTCCAGCAAAACAGCCAAGCGTGCAGGGGTCAAACCCTCAGAGATACCGTGCAAACTCCATGCTGTCCCTCGGTAGCCTTTCTCATAATCGGCGCCGAGGTATTCCCGTAGAATTTCTTCTCTTTCGGCACCTTGTGCATCACTATTTTCAAGTGCTTCCGATGCCGCGATCGCACGCGGATCCAGTTCCACTTGAAACGCAGTTGAAGCGTCTGCTGCTGCGACAGGATAGATTTTATAATTTTCCATGTTGTCCTCCATTGGTTGCAAAATATAAGGGCGGTCCAAGGGATTAGAGCCGCCCATCTTCTCTACATTTAGAAAGAATTTTACGGGAATTATCGAAATGAAAGCCCAATCCTTCAGGTTTGGGATGAAATTTCGCCCTCTTGGAAAGGACCAAAACGCCTAAAATAGATTTGACATTCTGTCTGAAATATTGTATAATATAAGTATCAAGTTGGCAGACATATTGAGCGTAATCGCAAGGTTACGTGTCTGCCTACCCACTCAATAGGGGTTAAAGACTTGAGACTTGATGGTCTCGCATGAAAACCTATAAATACCCGCTTGGGAAACAATCGAACACCCTCCGCATTGGCAACCTGCTTGACGATATGTGGCAGGTGCATGAATACTTCCATAAGTGGCAGCGTCAACGTTACAAAGATGGGTTGCCGTCCGTCAACTTTGAGGGTATGTGCGACCACGTGAAACACTTGAAAGATACAACACACCCCCATTGGCAAGCGTTGCCGTCTCAAGCAATCCAACAGGAACTGAAACGGATTCATAAAGCATACGACAGATTTTTCAAGAAACTCGGGGGTAGACCGAAAATCAAAAAGAGACACAAGTTCAAGTCTATCACTTTTCCCCAACAAGCGGGGTGGTCTCTAAAAAACAATCGTATTACCCTCACCTTCCGTAAGTGGAATCCGAAAACACGCAAATGGCAATTTGATAAAGTTCCATATACTTTTCATAAATACCGCCAATGGAAACCTGGCACGATCAGTCGTATCACAATCAAACGTGATAATTGCGGAAACTATTGGATTTGCATAATCACAACCTACACCGACTTCAAACGTCTGCCAACAACAGGTAAAAGCGTTGGGGCAGACTTTGGCATGAAGGACGCATATTTGACGCTGAGCACGGGTGAGAAAAAACAACACCCGCAACCTTTGAAACACTCCTTGAAGAAACTGCGAACCCTCAACAAAAGCCTTTCGCGTAAAGTCAAAGGTTCTAACGGTTGGTGGCGGTGTGTAAGACAGATCGCCCGTCTCTATCGGAAAATCAGTAACCAACGCAAAGATTTTCATTGGCAACTATCAAGCGAACTCTGCAAGAAGTTTGATACGATTGCCATTGAAACCTTGAACCTTGACGGCATGAAACGCCTCTGGGGACGTAAAGTCTCCGACCTTGCGTTCTACCAATTTGTTGAGATATTGAAGTATAAGTGTCAAAAACATAAGCGTCTTTTGAAACAAGTCGGTCAATGGACTGCTACAACGAAACCGTGTAGCGATTGCGGTTTTCATAACGAAAATCTAACATTGAACGATAGGCAGTGGACATGCCCCGAATGTGGTTCACACCACGATAGAGACATCAACGCTGCGATAAACATATTGCGGGCAGGGATAGCCGTCACTTGACGATATGCCTACAGATTCTGTAGGGAAACGCCCGCAGGTGGAGCGACAGTTAGACGGTGGACTCTACGAGAAAACCGCAGTTGCTATGAAACCGAAGCCCACGCCTTTAGGCGTTGGGTGCTATCACTATACCACTGCTGAGAGTCCGCCATCAATATTGATAGCAGTGCCTGTAATAAACGATGCGCACTCCGAAACAAGGAACGCGACGAGGTTACCCACCTCACTCGGTTCACCTAAACGCCCAAGCGGGTGCTCCGCGCCCTGCTCTTCCCAGTATTCCTCGATCGTCCCCGGTGACCCTGCCGCTTTCCATGCGCGTTCCCCTTGTGCGCTTTTAATCGAGGTCAGGCAGACCGTGTTAACCAAGATTTTGTGCGGTAGAAGTTCCTTAGAAAGTGCCTTCGTCAAAGCGATACCTGCCGCTCGGCTAACTGAAGTCGGGCAGGAGCCCGCGCTGGGCTGTTTACCACCCGGATGCGTGATGTTGATAATTCTGCCGCTCCCATTGTTTTTCATGTGCGGGATCACCAACCGTGCACAACGAACAGCCCCCATTAACTTGAGATCCAAATCATCGTACCACGCTTCGTCGCTCATGGTTTCAAAATCACCACCTGCTGAACGGCCGGCGTTATTGACTAAAATGTCGATCTTGCCGAAGTGGGTCGCGGTTTGTCCGATAAAATTCTCCAGCGTCTCCGGTTTCGTTACATCTGCGCGGACTGTGAGGACTTCACCGCCTGTTTGTGTCCGAATTTCCTCGGCGGCACTCGTTAAAACATCTTCACGTCTCCCACAAATTGAGACTTTCGCACCCTCTTCACACAAACGGAGCGCGATGCCTTTACCGATCCCTTCGCTCCCACCGGTAATGATGGCAACTTTTCCAGTTAATCCGAGTTCCATAATTTCTCCTTGTGTCTCTATTTGTTCGTTCTATGGTGAATTCTAAAAATAAGTAGACACTTCAATAGAAGCGAAAATCCTCCACCCCCGCTGGCGAGGTTTCCCAACCTCGCCAAGCATACATCTACCATAAATACCGCGTGTTTTACTACGGTTACCGTGTCAGTGAAGAAATTGCCTGCGGCACTGCCTTTAGCACGTCGCTTGCGATGAGTCCGGGCATCCCTAACGCCTCAGCGGCGATGTCGCCTGCTAACCCATGTAGATAGACCCCAAGCGCAGCCGCACTTTCGCTTGAAATACCTTGTGCCATCAATCCCGCGATGATGCCTGTCAGCACATCGCCCATACCTCCTGTTGCCATGCCGGGGTTACCCGTTGAATTTACCCATAGGTTGCCGTTTGGGGTGCTGGTAACGGTGGGTGCCCCTTTAAATACAAGTGTTACACCGTATTTGCTTGCAAACTGTTGGGCGGTACCAATCCTATCTTTTTCTAATGTAGGAACTGCGGTATTCGTTAACCGTGCCATCTCGCCGGGATGCGGGGTAAGCACTGCCTCGCTGTCGAGTAATGAGATGGTTTCTTTGGATTGCGCGAGAGCATTCAACCCATCCGCATCGGCAACTATTCGTAGATCGAGTCCTTGTTCCTGATTCTCACGGACCAGTTGATGGATGAGTGTTACTGTTTCTGGGTGTTGGGAAAGTCCTGGACCGATTGCAAGTATTGATTTCGTTTTTTCCGCAAATTCGAGGATAGTTGAGGTCGCTGATACTGCCAAACTCCCGGCGTCCGTTTCTGGTAACGGGAGGGTCATCACCTCAGGTAAAAGACCTTCTAAGATTGGGTTGAGATGTCTCGGTGTTGCAAGTGTCACCAACCCTGCCCCGGCGCGCAAAGCCGCTTCGCTTGCCAGTGCGGCAGCTCCTGTCATGCCTGTCGAACCGGCAACGACAAGAACGCGCCCATAACTCCCTTTGTGAGAAGATAGCGGACGCGGTGGCATCCATTGTGCCGCTTGCGTTGCTGATGTCCAATTTACCTTAATGTCTTGTGCGTCTACAACCTGTTCTGGGAAACCGATGTCAACGACTTCCAGTTTTCCAGCGAGTTCAGCACCCGGATGCATCAACAACCCTCTTTTAGGCAAACCTATCGTTACCGTTCGATCCGCTTGAACACAGGTGCCTAACGGATGTCCGGTGTCGGCATTCAGACCGGAGGGGAGATCGACGGAAAGGATGGGTATGGGAAGCCTATTGATAGCATTAATTACGGTGGCGATTGGATCGCGCACGGCACTATGCAATCCTGTGCCGAAGATCGCATCTATAAGGAGTTCACAACTCGCTAAGGTAGTAGGCACAGTCCCTGTGCTGTAAAATCCCGTCTCCGTCAGAATCTCCTCAATGTGTAACCCTAAACGTTTCGCAATTTGGAGATTGATATGTGCCTCTCCGGTAAAACTACCTGGCGGAGAAACCAAGAAAAGATGCACATCGCGTCCCGCATGGGCAAGTTGGCGTGCGATAACGATCCCATCGCCGCCGTTATTACCCTTACCCGCAAAAATGCCAATCCGTTGACATGTCGGATAGTGCCGTTGAATCGCGCGGACAATGGCACTCCCAGCGGTTTCCATAAGAACGATGCCGGGAATGCCAATACCTTCAATAGTGTCCTGATCGATCTGGCGCATTTCCGCCGCGGTCACGACTTTCATGTTTTCTGTCCTTGCGCCAAGCGAGAAACAACTTTAGTAGTTGTCAGTCGTCGGTTGTCGGTTGTCAGTTAAGCCTCCTTACAGTTGCGGATGTTTGTAACCACCGCAAACGTTTCTGGTCTGAAAACTGATAACTACTGCTGCAGTTTTTCAGCAAGCACTAACAAGTGTGCTTCCATTTGGTGGGTTGCCTGTTCTAAGGTCTCCTGCTCTATTTGTACCTCTTGAACCCTTTCATCTTGATGGGTTTGGAGACAGAAGTTCAAATTTGTGCGGAGATCGAACAGGCTCTGCTGAATGTGGTTTTGGAAAGAGCCGTCCGGGTACATCCACCGTCTACCGCGTGTCTGTCGTAGATTGAAGTGGCAATGTCCATTATCACCACCGAAGCAGTCGAAACGCATAATTTCATCATCGTAAACATATAACGAAGCCGCGGGACCGCGTCCACCGGCATCGTCACGCCAGTATGATTCTAACCGGACATTCTCCTGGATAGGGTATTCAACCAGGTCGTGTTTTTCATTCGCCATCTGTAGCCCCTCCTTGGGTGTTTCTGCACGATTATAACCGCGTCTAACAGTACCAGGATAAAAAAGTGACTTGAATTTGAACCAGATTTGCGCTAAAGTATAGCAAACCCCAAAATAGAAGTCAATAAGCAATTTATATAGGGATGGAGCGACAACGTGCATATTTCCATCGCTGATGCGCGGCAGCTGGCGGAAACTTTTTTGCAAAAGAGTGGCATCGCACCAACGGATGCCGCTATTATTGCAGATATCCTATTGGAAGCGGAACTCCGCGGGCGAAAAACGCACGGCTTTATCCGATTGTCCGGAATTAAAAGCCGCTATGAACAAGGTGAACGGACTGACATCCAGGTTGACGAGGAGAAAGGACCGTGCGTACGGATTGATGGCGGAAATCAACCCGGTTACCTCGTCGCTTATCGTGCAATGGAACTCGCCATTGAAGGCGCAAAACAGGGCGGTGCAAGCGTTGTCGGTGTTTACAATACATCGCATTGTGGCATGGCAGGATACTACGTTGATATGGCGCGAAAGGCGGATGTCGTTGGACTGCTCTTTGTTGACTGTCTGCCCCGAATTACACCTGAGGGCGGAACCGAAGCCATTTTAGGCACCAATCCAATCGCTGTTGGAATCCCATCCGATACAGTCCCACTCCTGTTTGATATGTCTACTGCTGCGATTACCAATGGGGATCTGCTGGTCGCCATGCAGGAGGGCATTCCAATTGCTGAAGGGATCGCCTTTGATCCTGAGGGTGAGCCAACCACAGATGCTGATGCAGCGTTGAAGGGGAGCGTTCGTCCGTTCGGTGGACATAAGGGGTTTGGACTTGCGCTCATCACACAAATCCTTGCTGGTGCCTTGGTCAACGCCGCGACAATCCCGCCTCCCGGCAAAAACTACGGCTTACTCATTGTTGCAATAGACCCAACAAGTTTTGTTTCATTGACACAGTTCAAGACGGAAGTCGATACCCTCATTGCGCGCGTCAAAGAGAATCGACGAGAGGCAGGAATTGCAGAAATCCTTATCCCCGGCGAACGCGCGTACCGTCAGAGGGACGTACACCTCGCGAACGGTATCCACTTAGAGGACACACTCGTAAATCAATTAACCTAAACGCATCGGTAGGAGCGATCTCGCGATCGCGATGAAAGGAAGATTTATATGTCAACTTTTAAAGCAGGAGTTATCGGTTGTGGCGGACGTGGGCGCTCGCATGCACGCGGGTATCAGGTCTCCCCAGATGTGGACATCGTCGCCTGTTCTGATCCGGTTGAGGATGCCCGAAACGCCTTCGCTGAGGAGTTTAAGGTGCCTAACACCTATGGAAGTTATCAAGAGATGCTGGATACAGAATCCCTTGATTTCGTCAGCGTCTGCACTTGGATTGAACTCCATAAGGACATGGTAATCGCCGCCGCCAATAGTGGGATTAGAGCCATCCATTGCGAGAAACCGATGGCACCCACCTGGGGCGATGCCAAAGAACTCTATCAAGCGTGCGTTGATAACAACGTGGTGATAACCTTCTGTCATCAACGCCGTTTCGGTGCACAGTTCGTCAAGGCGAAACGCTTGGCAAATGAAGGGGCAATCGGTGAGTTGCGTCGACTTGAAGCCGCGTGCTCGAACTTGCTTGACTGGGGAACGCACTGGTTCGATATGTTCTTTTTCTACAATAATGACGAACCTGTTGACTGGGTTATCGGTCAAATAGATGTAGCAGAAGAACAGACTGTCTTCGGTGTTCAGGTTGAAACCAGTGGGGTCTCGTGGATTCGCTGGAAGAACGGCGTTGAAGGTCTGCTCGCGACGGGCGGTACGTCTTTAGGAGGTTTCTCCAATCGTCTCATCGGTACGAAAGGGATCATTGATGTCGGTGGTGGTGGCGCACAGTTGCGAATGCTCCGTGAGGGCGGAGAGGGGTGGGAAGAACCGGATTTAAGCGGTTTAGTCGCTGAGCGCGACGCAACGACACTCTCTATACTCGATCTTATCCACGGTGTAAAGACGGGACGTGAGCCGGAACTCAGCGGTCGCAAGGCACTTCAGGCAACTGAACTCATTTTTGCAACGTATCAGTCGAGCCGACAGCGCGCAAAGATTAATTTGCCGCTGACAGCGGACGATTCAGCGTTGCTAACCATGGTTGCCAATGGCGATATCGGTTAAACCCTATTTCTACAAGCTGCAGGCGCGGTGTACAGTTAACCGCGCATTGTAGCAGTGTTACGTGCCTCTGGTGTTTCTATTATTTTATCAACCTAATTGAAATTTCTGCGTCTAATCTAAAGTAAAGGGGATTCTTGCAAATCTGTTCCCCAAGCACATGAAATCCAATAATCGGAAGCAGTCAATAGATACAAATAAGTTGTCAACACACTCCTTAGAACGTTAGAGGCTTGTCCAGTGCGATGTTGCGTGTACAAAGCACGGTTGCCGGATATCTCTTATTGCGTTGTTTGAGGAATGGAAGTGCGGTGCCACAGCAGGCACAGAACCTGTCCGGAAAACTTGTGCATTAACGCAAATCACCGAAATTTAGCTATCTTCGGACTTGCGACAAGCAGGGAGAAACGAGTGTCAAAAAATAAATATATATACGGCGCAGTTTGTAAAAGCCAGCCGGTCCCCAATCCCGGTGCCGAATTAACCGAAAACCTGCCTGAAACGAAGTGGAGGGCAGCCCAGAAGCAATCAATTAAAAAAGCGAATTTTCTCTTTTTTCAGATTTTTGTCTCTCTTGTAATCTTAATGATGCCTACGACCCTTTGGGCGGATCTCGTAAGTCTGACAGTTGATTCAGGCGGGGATACCGTTTTCAGAGGGGAAGTGGATAGGTTGCGGATTATTTTTACTGTTGATGACGATACGGATGATGGGGATCCGTATATCGTTGAAGTGGGAAATACCGTTCCACGGGGTGATGGTACTGCATTCGTCAGTCTTGGGGTCATTGAGCAAGGGAGCGTGTCGGCGAATGAGACTGTGAACGTGTTTTGGGACGGAACCATTGACGGCGCACAACTGCCAGATAAAGAGTATACGATTCGCGTTACTGTTGATGAGGATGAAGCGAAGCCTTTGACTGCAACTGCGACTTTAGATACGAGTGTGCCGCGTGTTTCCGGGGTCATTGCAAACGGTAATCCAGATCTGTTGATTACCGAGGGTGGCTTTATCAAGGAACCACTCCGTTCAATTACAGTAACAGGCGCAGATGATGACGACGGGATTGATCTCGGCAACAGGCGAACCACTGTTTTCTTGAGAAATGAACGGCAGGCTGTGGTGCGCGGGACCACCACTTACGACGATACAGGCATAACCTTTACTTTAATAAATCCCTTAGACATCCCTTCTGAAAATGGAAAGTACACCCTTATTCTCATCTTAATAGATAAAGCCGGTAATGTCATACAAAGCGTGAGGGAATTTACCTTTGATAACGTCAAGCCCAGTTTGAAAAGAGTCTCCACTAACAGAGGGGGACTCATTCCGGGGGCTGGTATCAGCCAACGCCTCAATTATGTTGATGCTACGCTTACAGATAACCTTGAAGCCGGTATAGACCTCTTTGCCTCCACCATACAACTCATCGGACTCGATGGGACGACGGTGATACCGGGAGAAAAAACAGAGGATCCTGAAAGTGATAAAATCCGGTGGAGCCTCCTCACGCCGTTGTTAGGCAGAGACGATTCCCAAGATGGTGAATATACCATTAAGGTTACAGCGGTTGACAAGGCAGGTAACGAAGCTGAGCCGATTCGGGTAACGTTTCTTTATGACAACCGTGGACCGAGACTTGTTTCGTTAAGACCCCTGCAAAGCGGCGAATCGTTTAACTTCGTTGACGATACAGTTCATTACAATCTTCCAATCAGAGGGTTTGTCGCCACCTTTGAAGATATTGGAATAGGGGTGGACCTTACCGACAGACGGCAATCTACTCGTATTGTGTTTGGGACTCCGAAGGAATCCGGAGACGAATTGAACGTCCGTGGCGGACGCGTGGCGACAGATAGCGATACGGATACTTTAACTTACATCCTCAATAAGCCGATCGTGAACCGGGATGGGAGCCAGGATGGCCGCTATACACTCAATGTTCAGGCAGCTGACACCGCCGGCAATACCAAGACTTACAATTACCAACTTATCTATGATACGCAGCTTCCAACACTCGTTTCCACAACACCCGCCGCCAATGAGACCGTTTCAGCGTTATCACAGGTTCAGGTGAAACTCAATGAGGAAACCAGCGGCATCGATTTCGTTGGGAGTAATTTCCAACTTACTCGCTTTGATGCGACACAAGGCACAGCCGGGGCGCCCGTTGAGGTGCCGGTGAATATAACGAGTAACGGCATAGATACAGCCACGCTGACACTCACGAAACCGATTGCATTAGACGGTTCAGATGACGGCACCTACACAATTGAAGTTACTCCGACTGACCGTGCAGGCAACACGGGTATTGCTGCTGTGCGGGAGTTCTACCTTGTCAGTCAAAAGCATGAACCCAAAATCCGATTGACAATGCCCGGAACAACGACTGTCAGCAGTTTGCCTACGATTGTTGTTGAATTGATAGATTATGTAGGTGCGGGTATAGATTTTGATGCGTCAACGGTGGCTGTCAAAAATCCCCAAGGTATTCTGGTCCCAGAAGAGGCACTTGAACACGATGGAACAAGCATGTTAACGTGGACAGCTGAAGTCCCCGTTGCCCGTGATGGAAGTGCAGATGGTGAGTACATTGTAACGGCAACGTTTGTCGATTTTACAGGACGACGCTTCACACAGGAATTTCCGATCGTTTTAGACACACAAGTTCCAGAAATTGAAAGCGTACACGTGGCAATCGAATCCCAACCAGAACTTTCTACGGATAACATAACAACTCTTACCGAAAGCTTTTCGCAAATCATCGTAACTTTTGAAAACACGCTGGAAGACTCCGAGCAAGGCGCGCAGGCCCCCAGTAATGATATTGATTTTACCGATACCGTGGTTGAGTTAACGGGTTCAGCGGGACCGATTCCAAGCAATGTATCTGTCTATAGTCCCACGCAACTCGCTATCCGTTTTGTTGAATTGATAGAAGACGGTTCCTATACGCTGTTGATAACACCTCAGGATATCGCTGGTAATACTGCACGAGGTGCCGTGCGCTACGCGTTTCTTCTCGATACTGAGAGTCCTCGGATAACTGCGTCGTCTCCGCTAACATTGAGTGAACCTGTCTCTTATATCGGCGGAAATTTTAGACAGTTTGTGTTCACTATTGAAGATGTAGGTCCCGCGGATCTATTTTTTCAGGAACAGACTGTTGCGTTATTAGACGCTTCTGGCAATACTGTTCCTGCTGCACTAACGTATAATGAGTTAACGAGTCAGCTTTATCTGACGATTGTGTCTCCATTCGCCCAAGATGGGAGTTCGGATGGAGAATATACGGTAAAAATATCGCTCGTCGACAAAGCCGGGAATCGTTTGGATTCGGAGCACACTGTTGTTTATGATTCCAAAGTGCCGCAGCTTTCTTCTGTGGTGTTAAATACTGAGCCTCCAATAGTGCTTGAACCGCAGCTGATTAAGATGATTTCCGAGACTGTAAGCAGTATCACCCTTCAATTTGAGGAGGCGACACGAATTGACTTTACCAATACCGTAGTTGAGTTAACTCGTCCGGGTCCGGAGGGACCGATTCTGATTCCAAGCAATATATCTGTTGATAGTTTCACACAACTCACTATTCGTTTTGTTGAATTGATGGAAGACGGTTCATATACACTGTCGGTGACACCTCGAGACGTTGCTGGTAATACTGCACGAGGTGCCATCCGCTACGCATTTCTTCTGGATACTGAGAGTCCACGCATCAGCGGAGCGACACCAGAAACCCCATTGGTGTTCAACCAACAGCCTGTTACTTATATCGGTAGCGGTTTAAGACAGTTTCAGTTTGTGCTTACTGTTGAAGATGTAGGTCCAGCTGGTCTGTATTTGGAGCAGCAAACCATTGAGGTGCTGGATGCCTCTGGTGCGAATATTCCAATCGCTCTGACGTATGAGGAGTTAACAAGCCAACTCTATCTGGCACTTCCCGCCTCGTTGCCTCGAGATGGGAGTGCGGATGGTGAATATACAGTAAAAATATCGCTCGTTGACAAAGCCGGGAATCGTTCGGATTCGGAATATACCGTCGTTTATGATTCCAAAGCACCTCAATTAACTTCAGCCGTGGTAAATACGGATCCACCCATCGAACTTGTCCCAAATCGGATTGCCGAGATCGTGGAATCTATCAACAGTATCAGCGTCCAATTTGAAGAGGCAACGCGAATTGATTTTGCCAATACCCAAATTACGTTGATGGGACCTGAATTATCATCAAGTGCGTCCGATGAATCTACTACACCCTCAATCCCGCTCACGTTAGAGGATGATGGTGTATCTCAGATGACCCTCAGTTTCTTAGATTTGGAACAGATCGGTTCGTATACGCTGTCTGTCACACCGCAAGATGTAGCGGGCAATGCTGCAGCAGGTGCTGTTGATTATAGATTCACTTTGGAGATACCACTGCCGCGTATCAGTTCTGTTGTTATTGGCGGAATAGAAACAGAGGCGGGTGGTGATGTTGTTTATGTCAACGCAAGCAATATGATTATTGGAGCGTTCCTCCTTGATCCGACGGAGACAGGATTATCCTTTGGGAGTGAAGGATCATACATCACAGTGACGGAGCCTGATGGAACCACAATCGTTCCAGGTGCAACAGGCTCCAATGGAGAAGACCTAATTGTTTGGGAACCGATAACCCTTACATCAGATGGAACCACGGATGGAAGATACAACGTGTACGTTGTACCCGTTGATAAAGCTGGACGGCGCGGAAGCACGGTGTATCGTGAGTTTATTTATGATACACAGGACCCAGAGATACAAGCCGCTGAACCGATCAACTTAAGTCAACCCGTTTCCTATAGCAGTCAGAGTTTAACACAACTCAGCTTCACGATCGCCGATATCGGTCCCGCAGACCTCGAGTTGTCGGATCAGAAAGTTACCCTTAGCGATGCGAGTGGTGCTTTGGTCCCGACACAACTCACTAATGATACTGAAAACCAGCTCTTTCTCACTTTGGACCAACCCTTACCGCTCGATGGCAGTATGGATGGGGAATACACCGTCCTTGTTGAGTTGGCAGATAAGGCGGGAAACTCCTACACGGTCGAACACTTGATCGTCTATGATACCCAAGCACCCACATTGGTGAGTACGGTGCCAGCTGATGGTGCCTTACTTACAGAGGATGTTACACAGACACAGGTAACCCTCAATGATGAAGGTGGTAGTGGTATCGACTGGGCAGTAACTACGGTGACGTTGGTTGACCCGAATGGCACCGAAATATCCGGTGAACTCGTCAGTGACGGCGAAACGGCGTTAACCCTTACAACGAATCAACTTGTTGCGGACGGTCGATACATCATCCGTGTGCAAGCCGTTGACCGTGCAGGTAATGGAGACGCTGTCGTCTTTGAACGGAGTTTTCTCTTGTCAAGGCACTTACCTGCCATCGTTTCAACAGAACCAATTACAGCACCAGCGGATGAAGCGTTTATGAATGAAGAACTTGAACGGATAGAAGTAACGCTTGAAACGGATGACGAAAATCACCTGTCGACACTTCGTTTACTAAATCCCGGCACTCAGGTTGTCGTGGGACAACTGCAGCGGGCAAATGATCGGTTAATCTATAACCTCGTTCGTCCACTCGCTACCGACGGGTCCGAAGATGGTGTTTATACTATTGAGTTTACGCCAATCAGTGCTTCTGGACGGAGCGGTGAAGTTCAACGATTAACCTTCACCTACGACACACAGGCACCCGAAATTGAGCCTGATGAAGCGATTAGCCTCGTTGTTGCAGAACCTGAGGTTAATAATTCTCTGACAGAGATTCATGTCAATCTTACCGATGAAACGTCCGGAATTGATTGGAAAAACCTTGATGAGAAATGGTTGACCTTTGAACGCCTCTCACCGAATCCAACCAAGATTTCGGGACGAATATCTGACGATGGACAAGACAACCTCACTTTCCGGCTGACTGTCCCACTTGCAGACAATGGTTCTGCAGATGGTGAATATCGAATCACCCTTAACCCTAAAGACCGGGCAGGTAACGACGATGAACCTTATGAAAAGGTCTTTATCTACGATACCAGTCCGCCGATGATTGACCCGAGCACGTTACTTATCAATGACGCACCACTCCTTGTTGACATCAATGCGGAAAATTATCCAACCGCGGTTTCGACAACCGGCGGTGCTGTCATCCAAGCAAATATCTTTGACACAGGCTTAGGGGTCAACTTGGCGCAATCGAAAATTATTGTGACAAGCCCGGATGGATCAGAGATTTCTGGTAGTACGCAGCAGAACGGCGTGGACACCCTCATTTTCAAATCCAATGGACTTACGATCCAAGGTGTTTATAAAGTCACGGTTATGAGTATTGGGAATGACTCCGAACTCCTCGGATTCGCACCAACGGATTCGCTGACCACCGAATTTTTGTATGAAACGACCGTGCCGACTGCCGCTATAACGAGTGATGGTGGTGAAACCGAACTCACCGATAAGGCATTGCCATTAGAAGGTACAGCCTCCGACCCAAGTGGCACGCAGCGGAGCGGTGACGGCGAAATTCCAGTCCCAGCGTCTGGCGTGTGGCTCGTTGAGATTGTTGGCACTGGACCCGACAAACAACCCATAGATCCTGTTGCTACTGTTGATGATAGCAATGCAGAGCAGGAACCTTGGAGCGTCTGGTCCATTGACTTCCTGCCAACACGTTCCGGTGAATACGACTTAGATGTCCGGGTCACTGACAATGCGGGTAACTACGAGATTTACGACATTGGCGAGTATACTATGTCTGTGTCTCTCACCTTCCGGGGCACGACCTTTGGATGGCCAAACCCACTCCGACTTTCAAAACGGGATGTTGCCTTCTTCTCCTTTGATGTCAATGTGCCACGTGGAGAGACGATTGAACTCACACTGAGTATCTACGATTGGAGTGGTGACATGGTCCTCTCTGAAACGTATCCCGATGTTGTATCAGGGCAGCGCAATGATCAATTGGTGAAATGGAATTTGGAGAATCAAGCGGGTGCCTCTGTCGCACGAGGAATCTATGTCTTCCGATTGGAAGCCGTCAATTCAGCAGGAAATCACGCGAACGTTGTCGGCAAAGTGCTGGTCGTTGACTAACATAATAAAAGGAACGATGAGCAGAGGACTATAGTTAGAAAAAGGAGAATTTATGATAACGATCTTAAAACGGCACAGGTCCTTAGTTGCGTCGCTATTCACCAAACACCGTCGTGGAACGAAGTGGAACGATGAGCAAATGCCCATAATTAAAAAAATCGCAATAGTGCTTCTCATAATAACCGCGGCCGCCTCAAGCGCACACGCCGTTAGTATCCACGATGGAGCCGGAACAGCCGGTGCCGCTTTCCTAAAAATTGAAGGTGGAAGTCGGCCCGTTGGAATGGGGGGTGCCTTCGCTGGACTTGCGAATGACGTTAACACTATCTTTTGGAATCCGGCAGGGCTAACCGCTGTCCACGATCAAGAACTGACCGCAATGCAACACTTCTCATTTGCGGACATTAACAATCAAACCATCGGATACGCACAGCGGATAGACCGGCTCGTCTGGGGAGCAAGCTTCCTCGGGAGTTTCACTGAAATTGAACGCCGACAAGGACCAACGGAAGACCCGGATAGTACTGTGACAGTCGGAGGCTTCGCTACGGGGTTGTCTCTCGCCTACCCGCTTGGCACAGCGGTGTCAGTTGGTGGTACGGCAAAGATAATTTCGCAACAATTGGACATTCAGAATGCCTATGGTGTTGCAGCGGATGTCGGTGTGATCTTGCGGTTGCTTGACAATCACCTCGGAATCGGGGTTGTTGTCCAAAATGCTGGGGTCTTAGATGGTGGGGAAAATCTGCCGATGGCACTCCGCGCAGGACTGGCTTATAGAACTTGGAAACAACCCGCGGCAGAAGCAGAGGAAGCAATGCCTCCACATGAGGTGTGGGCGTTCGTCGCAGACGCAAACCTTCCGCTCATTGATGCAAATCCGAGTTTTCACATCGGGGCAGAACGGTGGTTTTATGAGAGCGTCGCTGCGCGCATCGGATACCGAATCGGAATGAACGAGAATCCCAGCGACGGGTTAGCACTCGGTATTGGTGTGCGACGCAGCGGTGAAGATGCGTTAGCGAACATTGACTTCCAGTTCGACTACGCTTTCGTACCGGACGCGTATGTCGGCAATGCGCATCGCGTCTCTTTCATCACTCGGTTTTAATGGCTATCAGCCGTCAGCGATCAGAGATCAGCAAGAAAGCCTCTTTACTGAAGGTTTCCGCTTGCTGAAAGTTTCCGACAGCCAAAATGCTGACGGCTTCTTTGCTGATGGCTACACACTTGCTTCAAGCATTCGCTCAATCGGCGTACGCGCCTTATCAATAACTTCAGGACTCAGTGTAATTTCGTATTCACCGAGGTCCGCATTCTGGTCGATCGCTTCCAGAATCTTTGCTATTTTACCCAAGCTCACCTGTGCCATGTGTGAGCATCGGACCGAGCAGGCTGTCCAGAACTGAACTTCTGGAAACTCCTGTGCCAGATTTGAGGTTAATTCACACTCCGAAGCAACAAATGCGCGCTCAAGTTGGTTCGCTGCAACACGTTCCGCTATATCCTTCATAATCTGACTGGTACTGCCGTAAAAATCTGCCTCTTTTAAGACATTGGGACGACATTCCCAGTGCGCGTACAGTTTGCGGCAGGGATGCCCTTTCGGAATTTCAAAAGATTCACGGATTCCGAGGAGGTCATCAAGTGTGAATTTTTCATGAACTTCACAGATTGCACCACGTGCTGTGTTGTCTTTGCCGGGGTAGACGACTTTTTTCTCGTCCTTCAATTCTTCCTCCAAATTCTGTGCAAAGAGGATATCGGGCACAAAGATTATTGTATCCCCTGGCATCATTTTCGCGATGTGTGCGGCATTTGCCGACGTGCAGCAGATATCCGATTCTGCTTTTGCGTCGGCGTAGCTATTAACGTAAATCATCACCGGTACACCGGGGTAAAGGGCTTTCAACTCCTTGACATCTTCGGCACCGTAGTTATCAGCGAGCGAGCATCCTGCTGTTTTATCTGCGACCAGCACCGTTTTGCTCGGATTTAAGATTTTCGCTGTTTCTGCCATGAACGGCACGCCGTTAAAGATTAGATAGGGTGCTTCTGTTTTTGAGGCGTACATGCTCAGCCCGAGCGAATCCCCCTGTTCCTCTTTTTCAGAAAGTCCAAAAACCAGTGGCTCCATATAGTTGTGACCGAGCATCACAACGTTGTGTTTCTGTTTCAGGGTCCGTATCTTATGAACGGTCTTTGCATGGGCTTCTATATCAAGAAACATTAAACTCGGATGGTGACGGCTATACAATTCCTGTTTAACGTCCTCAAGGCTCAGTTCTGTCGTACAATTCGGTGCATTTGCTGTGTCGGGAGTCTCTCCCTTAGAATGCATGACAGTCATTTTTTTTACACGCTCCAAGTAGATCGCTAATCAGGTGGCACTCTTCTATACAAAATATACAAAATGGAAAGCCAGCAGATTCTGCCCACTTTAGCATATCGGAGATATGCAAGCATCCGTCCGTTTCTCAATATGGGTTTGCAATCTGCACCCTAAGTAGCGGTTCTTTTTTATTCGTTCCAATTAGGATACCCCCAAAGTATTTCTTTGTCAAGCCCTAATATATTTAAAAGGACACACAAATGTTAAATTTATGTCATATTTTCTCTCTAAAAGGGAAAAAAATCTGTGCGTTTGTTCTTATTGTGTGCCTAATTTGGGGATTAACACCGACTGCGGAGAGTATTTCAGTCAAATTAAGAGGAAAAGTAGCTTTAGGTGGGATTCTTTCGGGTTTAGCGTATGTGACATACGCGCTTGTTACGCGCGACAAGCGGGCAGCAGAGAAGTTGCAACTTCACCTCGGCCCGCCTGATCGTGTTATCCAGTTTGAACGTGGCTTTGACCGATGGCGCATCAACTATTACGGAGAGCAGTGCTATCTGTTTCGCAACAACCTGTTTATCGAAACTGTACCCTGTGCCTGTGCCGATCCCTTGACAAAGTTTGTGAAAAATGTTAGAATCTCCTTACGACCAGATGGCGGATACTGTAGCAACGCTTTGAGTGTAGGAAAAGACGCGTCATGGCGAATTCCGTTTTTTCTCTTTTTTAGAGACGCTCATCAAAACGATAAGGCACATTTCGTGCGGGGTTGGGGTAGCAACCCTTGGAGGAGAGGGTGTCAGACTTTCGCAAGAAAGCACCCCTTGTTGATACCACAAGTGCTTCCGCGTAAGATTGCGGAAGCCCCTGAATGCATTCGGGGGTCTATCACTGATACGCCCGTTTTAGGGTCCCCCAGGTGGTTGCGGCTTTTCCCTTTGCACTTACAGCGAGACCCTCAATTTGTAGCTTCCTATCTTTATCGGTTGGCAGACGAACGTCTGCTTGGTCTGGAACCGTAGCACCTGTATTGGTCGTCACGAAGATTGCATCAATCATAGTCGCATCTTCTCGGACTGAGATACGTAGAAGCGACTCACCCGCCGCTAATTCCCATTCCCGTTCAAAAGTGCCACCATCTAACCAGTGATTAATACGATCCCAGTGCCAAGCGGCACCTTGTGCGACACCCCAGCGAAACTCCGTGTTACCGGTTTTCTGTGCATTTTCGTCTGGATCGGCGGGTTGCCAAGTTACCCAGAAGGAGTCGCTATTGCCATCCCATGCAATAACGTGTGCCCAGAGGGCGTAATCGCCTGCCTCCGGGATGTTGATGATAAAGTCGGCGTGTCCTCTATCGCCGCCACCGGTGACGGGTGCTCCCTCCATCCAGATGAATTTTCCATCGGATGCGTTTTCATCTTCTGTAACAATCATCGGATCTACAATTTCATTTGCGAGTTCTGCTTCAAGTGGGATCTCGACCTCTGCGCGAAGCTGCAGTGTTCCGTATATGAATACTGTCAATATAACGAGCAATAAAATTGTGCTGTCCTTCATTACAGACCTCCTTTCGATTCTCTGGAATACGCGGGCGAATGATTAATCCACCCGCGTTAATAGTTACTTGCTGGCTTTGAGTTTGCCCCAGGTTGTAGTGAGTTTGTCTTGGGGTTCGACAGGCGTTAAGGAATCTTCTGGAATCGGATCGCGCGGGCTGACTTCCGCTTCGTCCTCAGAAAGATTGTCGGTGATATAAATCACATCCAACATGGTGGCGTCTTCCCGAACGGCGATACGAAGCGTCGTCTCACCGGCGTCTAATTCCCATTCCCGTTCAAACGTGCCACCGTCCAACCAGTGATTAATCCGATCCCAGTGCCAATCGTTACCTTGAGCAACGCCCCAGCGAAACTCGGTATTGCCGGTTTCTTGTGCATTTTCGTCTGGATCGGCGGGTTGCCAAGTTACCCAGTAGGAGTCGCTATTGCCATCCCATGCGATGACTTTGCCCCAGAGTGCATAGGTGCCAGCGGCAGGGATATACAGGTTATATTCTACCCAACCTTCGTCACCACCACCGGTGACAGGGAGACCCTCCACCCACACGAATTGCCCCTCGGAGGCATTTGCATCGTCGGCGACTACCATCGGTGCTTCGATTACATCTGCCATTTCTGCTTCAATTGCGCGCTCATAGCCGTAACTGATACCACTTGTTAGCAGTAAACCAAACATGAAAAGTGTACCTAATACTAACGTTTTGAAACGCATAAAAATATCTCCTTTTTTAAGGGCTATCGGCTGTCAATAGTCGGTAAAGAGGTGCTCTTGCTGACTGCTGATGGAAACCGACAGCTATTTTACTATGGGACTCGAATTTTGCCCCATTGCTGAATCTGTAATGTTGACGGTTCTATAGGCAGGACATCCGAGTTGCTGAACCATTTCGGTTGTGCTGCCCATGCCCCGTTGTCAATCAATTCACGCCGTTCACTTCCATCGGCATGCATTAGGTGGATAACCCATCTGCCGTCTTTCTCAAATTGAAAAGCAAGTGTTTTGCCATTAGGGGACCAAGCAGGAACTGCTTCATCAGTTGGCGTGTCGGTGAGTGCTTGTTTATTCCCACCATCAATGGCATCCATAATGTACAAGTCTAAATCGGCGAGTTCTACCTCTCGGTGCATGGCGGCATATACAATCTGTGTGCCGTCAGGTGACCAAGCCGGATAGATGTCCATCAGGGGTTGATGTGTTAACCGCTGTTCCACCCGACTGTCTACATCAATCACGTAAATATCCCAGTTAAGTTCCCGTTTTGAGTGGAAAACTAAAGTATTTCCATCGGGTGCCCACGAAGGGACTTCATCTTGAAATGGATTATCGGTGAGGTGGGTCACCTCGCCGTTATCGACATGGAGCAGGTAAATGTTGAAATGCCCATCGCGATTTGACGTGAAAGCAAGACGTTTACCATCGGGTGCCCATGCAGGAGCCTTATCTGTCGCTGGGTGATGTGTTAAGCGTCGCTGATTGGTTCCATCAGCCTGCATCACATAAATTTCATGATTCCCATCGCGCCGAGAGAAGAAAGCGATCTGAGCTCCATCAGGTGCCCACGTCGGATAATAATCCGCAGCCGGGTTGTGTGTAAGATTCACCGGGCGTTTGCCGGTTGTATCTGTCAGGTAGATTTCCCAATCACCGCTCACGTCCGAAGCAAAGGCAATAGTCACCGGTGGGTGCGGTTGGCACAAAGCACTACCGATTAAAAGTGCAAATGTCACAAAAACACTGCTCTGATATGCTAACAAAATTCGCATTTTTTGTCTATGTTGTTTTTACAATGTTGAACAAAAGGTTAGAATTTTCCATCGCGCACCTCGAAATGGGTTGGTTTACGGAGTGTCGTGCCGCCTATCCGAACCCATTCTGCTATCCACTCGATCATCTGCTCCAAAGAGACACGCGGGTATCCAAACAGTCGGTGACACTGAGAGGCATTACTTAGCAGTGCCGTTTCTGCCTCTTCACCCTCGAACCGTGGTGGTTTGTTGAAAAGTGCACCGAAACGTAATGCAAGGTATCGGACAGAAATAGTCTCCGGTCCCGTAACATTGAGGGTCAGCGGTGGACTTTGGCAGTGTGCGAAAACCCGTAAAGCCACAGCATTGGCATCCGCTTGCCATATTACGTTCACATTGCCCATCTCAAGGGAAATTGATTCCTCCGAGTAAACTTTTTCGGCGATATCCAGCAGTATCCCGTAGCGGAGGTCGATCGCGTAATTTAAGCGCAAAATCGCCATAGGTGTACCGAATCGCGATGAAAAGTAGGCACATATCCGCTCACGACTCAGGCACGATTGCGCATATTCGCCGATTGGGGCAGGTGGTAAACATTCTGTCGCACCACCATGGGAGACTGGGGTCAGCGGATAAACGTTCCCAGTCGAGAAGATGACTAACTGGGAATCTCTATACTTATCTGCCACACGTCCCGGCATGTAACTATTCATCGCCCAAGTTAGACTCTCATTATCCGTGGAACCGAACTTCCTACCTGCCATCAAGATTACATTTTGGATGTCCGGTAGATTTTGCAAGCAGTCTTCCGACAGCAAATCCGCGGGAATCGTTTCAATACCGGCTTCGTGTAAATCTTCTTGTACACCGGATGTTGAGAAGCGAGACACACCGATGACTTTTTTGGTTATCCCCGCGAGATCAATGGCGCGTTTCGCCTGTTTGGCGAGCATCGGTCCCATCTTCCCACCAACGCCGAGGATAAGGATATCCCCCTCCAGCGCAGCCATAGACGCTATCACTTCGTCTGTCGGTTCGGATAAGTATGATTCTAATTGCGTTTCTGTTTTTATCAAGAGTGGTTAAAAACTTGGTGACGATTGGAGAGTTTTCATCGTCTGTATCTGAAACAGGTGTGTTTAAGGGGCAAGTTCTGAAACCTGCCCCATAAACTTTCGATTAATACTCAGTCTTACTCAAAGCGCGCGTATAGAACGCAAACTCGTCGATAAATCCATTGAGGTATTGAATATCTGCTTCGTTGTCCTTACCAAGAACGATGGCACCGGTAGGTGCGGCGAAAATCGTGAATTTACCGCTCCAATCCGCCTCACCTACCACTTTGCCGTTGAGATAGGATTTCTGATACAGATTACCTGTTCGACTTAATGTTCGCCCAGGACGTGGCGAGTTTGCCTTGAGGCTCTACCGGGGTCAGGAATGATTCGGCATCTTGGTCCATGCTCGCTTTAATCTCGTCTGCTGAGAGGGCGCGATTCCAGAGCCGAACCTCATCAACGCTCCCTGTCCACGCTTCACCGCCCCAAGTGCCGATAGTCACCGCACTCGTATTTGCAGCAGGAGCAACAGGATTTCCCGATTCCTCCGAGTGCGTTACCTCGCCATCCAAGTAGATCTCTACTAAGCCGTTGCTATCGTCTGTATGGGTATAGGCGAGATAATACCATTTGCCTGTCTCTAATGCTGTTTCGTTATCGTTGATGTCCTTGAATCCACCGGCTGCACCGTTGGTCCAGATTTTGATACCGTTCGCTGGATTCATACCGAAACCGAAACCGATATGCCGAGTTGCACCACTCGCCCGAGTGCCGCAGATGATGGCGTGTGCGCTTGGCAGTTTGTCCAACTGCACCCAGGCGGCTTGTGTGATCGCGCCTTCAATATGAAAGGCGGTATCGTCTTCAACGACGACATGATCTGCGGCAGCCGCAAATTGGAGTGCCTTCCCGAACTGTCCGTCAATCCATGTCGCACCGCCCATCACTTCACCTTCAAAACCGTTTGCGGATAGGTCTTGTGTTGCGGTTCCAGAACCTTCATCAAGAGGCATGTATAGAACAAGCCCCTCCATTAAGTCAGCGTGCGAAAATGCCGCACAGATGAGCAAACAGAGCGTGATTATTGAAAAGATTTTCATTGGGTCTCCTTCGTTGAAAAGTGAGAATAGCTTAACGTTGTACAAAATACAAAAAGCAGAAAATAACTCAGGTTCTTTTCTACTTGGATTCCATTCTAACAGATTTTCGTTTTTGTCTCAATACACAAAATTTGGTGCCGAGGATCAGGTTAAATAGAACGTGTTAAGGCGATACAGGTTTCGCGCAACGGAATCCGAGAGCACCGATGCCAGCGTACGCTGGACTCGTCCCGTGACGGTTCGCCGCCCGCAGCCACTCAGGTTCGCTGTTCCACCCGCCTCCCCGCAATACGCGAAAATCTACAATGTTCTCGAAATCGTTGACGATCTCTTCGACATGATTCGCGCCTGCGGTAGGATTTCGACGTGGAGAGTTGGCGTAGAAATCTACCTCGTATCCGTCAAGGCACCATTCCCACACGTTTCCCGCAATATCATATACACCGTAGTCGTTCGGAGGGTAATCGCCGACAGGGGTTGTCTCGCCAATATGCTTGCCGTAGTTTGCTCTGTTGAAATTGATGCCATTGCCCCACGGATACTGTTTTTTATCTAATCCACCGCGTGCCGCTTTCTCCCATTCCGCTTCTGTCGGTAAACGTTTATCTACCCACACCGCGTAAGCCATTGCTGTATACCAACTCACATAGCGGACGGGATGATCACCTTCTCCGAGAGGATAGTTATTTCCATTCCAATCTTTCAGGTAGCTGTCGTCATGAAACCTCGCATCAATGCGATCTTTTTGCCATCCTGGATTCGCGAGAACGAAATCCTTAAATTCTCCATTGGTTACCTCGTTTGCATCTATATAGAACGCATCGAGGTGAACGGTGTGCACCGGTTGTTCGTCGTTGTCGGCACCGCCATCGTTGCTACCCATCTTAAACTCGCCTTCCGGAATCAGGACCATCCCGTCTGGAATAATGGGATCGGATTCAAGGATCGGTTCCTGTTCAACGTCAAGGATCGGTTCAGTCGTCCCCTGTTTAGGTGTTTCGACGGTGTAGGCAAGTGTATGCGCTCCATCCTCCCAGGTAATAGTCAGTGTGAGTGTCCCCGGACTAAACGGACCTGCGATTGTAATCGTTGTTCCTGCTCTTTTAACAATACCTACATTCACTGACACGTTTCCGGGAATATCGTCAAAAATAACAGTAATAATTCCGTTTACGTCGATAGTACTCCCGTCTGCTGGCTCTGCACTCACCAATCCTACCGCCTTAATCTCCTCCTCATCTTCACGCGTTCCACAACTAACTATGTAAACAGCGGACAGACATATAAGGACAAAGCCGAGCAGTCTGAATAAGATTTTCATTTTTTAATTTATGGGCTCCTGCGCTGCCTTCTACTCTGTTTCAGGGAGGTTTTCGGTTAAGTCACGACTGGGTTTGGGACTGTGCGGTTGCTGCATTGATGACTCTCCATCTTAATAAACTTCCAGATAGTTATCAAGCTCCCACTGGCTGACGCTCAAATGGTAGTTCCGCCATTCTTGGCGTTTAACCTGAATGTAATATTCGGCATACTCCATTCCGAGCGCATTCTTGATGACTTCATCTTTTTCGAGGGCATCTGCCGCTTCGCCGAGCGTCGCAGGTAGAGAACCGATACCCCGCTGTTGCAATTCGTCCTCCGGCACCTCATAAAGGTTATCCTCGTTCTGTGCTCCCGGATCGATCTGATTTTCGATGCCATCCAAACCGGCGGCAAGCAGAACTGTCGCCGCGAGGTAAGGATTCGACGCTCCATCGCCTAATCGGTTCTCGATCCGTCCCGGTGCAGGAATACGAATCATCTGCGTCCGATTGTTCGCCCCATAGGTGACGTAAACCGGTGCCCACGATGACCCTGAACGCGGTGGTCTGCGAACTAAACGTTTGTAACTGTTCACAAGCGGATTCGTAACCGCCGTTACTGCTTTCGCATGTTTGAGAATACCGCCCGTAAACCAGTAAGCAAGTTGAGACAAGCCATTTTTATCAGTCTCATTCAGGAACAGATTCGTTTGATTCTCCTCATCCCAAAGGCTCATGTGGAAGTGTGCCCCATTGCCCGTCAAATTGGTAAACGGTTTCGGCATAAACGTTGCCAGCAGTCCACGTTCCTCCGCAAGCGTTTTGACCATCCACTTGAAAAAAGTGTGCCTATCTGTTGTCGTAAGTGCGTCCGAATAAGTCCAATTTGCCTCGAACTGACACGTTCCATCTTCATGATCGTTTGCGTAGGGCTCCCACTCCAATTCCTGCATGTATTTAATCAGCGTCGTCATCGTATCGAGGTTGCGATGGAGTGCCCTTAGATCGTAGCACGGCTTATCCAGAGTGTCGAGTTTATCCCATGGCGCGTAGGAACCGTTCTCATCCTGTTTCAACAGCATGAATTCCGCCTCTATGCCGACGTTGAAGATATAACCGTTCTCCCTTGCTTTTTCCAATTGCCGCCGCAGAATGGTTCTCGGACAGTAGTGCCACGCCTCGCCTTCAACATACATGTCTCCTGCTACCCACGCTATGTTTTTCCGCCACGGCACAATTGTCAGCGAGTTAAAGTCAGGGATACTTGCCATCTCCGGATCGTGCGGATATTGCCCTATCTCGCCTGCAGCGAAGCCGCCGAAACCCGCACCTTCGTCTGCCATATCTTCAAGGTGTGTGGATGGAATAACCTTTGCTTTCGGGGCACCGCTCATCTCTACGAAAGAGCAGAGAAAAAACTCAATGCCGTTCTCTTCAACTAAACGTTTGACTTCATCTCGATTCATGAAATTATTCTCCAGTAGTTCGCACCTCGAAAAATGATGATTCCTAAAAAGCCGATTTTGTTAAGGTGCAATACGACCGATATACTTTGTATGCAAAAGTGCTATGCATAAAGTATGGAAACATGGTAGCATTATACCTGAAGTCCCAAAAATTTCAATTTTTTAATTATGGGATCCTGGGCTGCCCTCCACTTCGTTTCGGGCAGGTTTCTGATTAAGAACACCAGTTTAAATACTTGAATGGTTTTTTTAAGAATTCCGAAACGCTACGTAATCCGTAGAGGCTAATGAAACATTGCATAAGCCCAAATATGTTTTGGAAACCTGTAAGTTATGCCAAAATGGGATGAAAGAAAAAATGATGACATTCTTTTCTCGCTTCTACACACTTCTACATAAAAGGTGGGCACTTTTGATTGGCGCGCTAATTGTCGTCTATTTACTGCCGATATGGTTGTTCCCCTATTTTCCAACACAAGATGGAGTGAGTCATGTTTATAACTCACAAATTTTGACTGAGTATAACAACTCAGAATATCAGTTTCGCGACTATTACGAGATTAACTGGTACCCTTTTCCTAACTGGCTTTCCCACTTTTCGTTAGCGGTATTAATGTTCGTCTTCCCATCTCTTATCGCTGAGAAAATATTTCTGAGCCTCTATGTCATCTTGTTCCCTCTTGCAATCCACTATTTTCTCAATGCTGTCCAACGCGGACGGTATCCTCTCGTGATACTCAGTTTTACCTTTATCTACAATTATCTCTTTCTCATGGGCTTCTACAATTTTGCCGTCAGCGTGCCTCTCTTTTTCCTCGCACTTGGTTATTGGTGGAAACACAAGGATGAGATGAACAGGACACGGATTATTCTGCTCAACCTGCTTATCGTTATCACCTATTTTTCGCACCTTATCTCTTACGCTTTCATTCTGTTTTCTGTCGCCTTGCTGGCACTGTTCCATTTTAGACGGAACTTCAAGCAGATCCTGATTACAGGATGTTACCTGCTACCTGCAGCTGTACTCATTCTTGTCTACCTTCCTACCTCTGATCTCCTCGCAGGAGAACCTCCCGAATTTGGAATTGGACGGATTGGAGAGTTATTCAATAACTTAATCGGTATGCACGTGCTTGTTGCCTACACCGATCCTCCGAATTGGATTTCCGCTGCGGTCTCTGTCCTCTTGCTCTTTCTTGCTGCTGTAACAATCTGGCAAAATAGGAGAGATACTGAAGAAAGGCACCTCGGACAGAGGGCATTTCTCTGCCTTGCGGGTGTGCTTTTCGGGCTCTATTTTATCTTGCCAAACTCTATAGGTCCCGGTGGCTGGGTTAATGACAGACTCGCTATTTTGGCTGTCCTCGCTATGTTTGCATGGTTCCGTGTTCTTGATCCTCTTCCATGGAGACGCGTATTCACAGCGATAGTCATACTTCTCGCGCTCCTTAACATCCTCTATGTTGGCATTCTCTTCAAAAATCTCAATGCTGAGATACGCGAGTTTACCACTTTTGTACAGCGGGTTGATAAGAATAGTGTTATCCTCCCACTTCACTTTGATCCGAGAGGTAGCTCCAAGCGTGTAGGCATCTTTGTCAACGCTGCCAATTACTACTGCCTTGACAATGGAGGCATCAACCTCGGCAACTATGAAATACAGTTCGACTACTTTCCAATCCGATTCAACGCCGATTTTGAGACCCCATTGGAAGAGAAGGAGTGGGTGCAGATCGTGCACTGGCAGCCCGAAAAGATTGACCTCTGCGATTATGCTGACAATGTAGATTATCTATTGCTGTGGGACACCCCAGACGAGCCTATTGTCGCCGAGGCAATTGAGGCGTGTTATACGTTGGTGGCATCTCAGGGGAAGTTGAAGCTTTTTAAGGGGAAGCGGTAGCAACGGACTGCATTGAGGTTCGCGTTAACTGGTGCCTTATGCATTTTTAATGAATAAGGTGCCACGAGAGAATAACGTTGAAGCACATCAAGAACCATCGTGAAACGAAGTGGAACGATTTAACCATCAACTCGCCTCCGTTATAAATGTTAAAGCACGAGTTGATGGTTAACAGGTGCCCATAATTAAAAAATCAATACTGACCGCGGAGCGTGACGGTCGCGATGGTATGCGTGTAATTGAGAAAATCGAGCAATGGATCTATCTCATTCGTGTGGTTCTGGGTAACCTGATAATCAGCGTTGAGTGTTAGATATGGATTAAATTCCCAATTCAACTGCACATTCGCACCTATCTGTGTGTCGCGACGGTTTGGTGCGTTTTCCGGTATATTGCCGATCTCGTCCGGAATTTGTCTGCCTTCAAACTGTACCCACAATCTGGAGAATCGAAGCCGAATCCATCGTCCTGTCTCAAGTCGGTAAAAAGAACTCGCTGCCACCTCGCTGCTGACGAAGTTAAAGAAATTGACATTGGAACGATTCAGAAATAGGTTAATCTCTTCCTGGAACACGAGTCTATCCATTGCTACCTGTATCAGTTTTGCGGAACTGATGTGTCGCCAATCCTTTCGACGTTCATCGTCGTCAAGTCCTGTTATACCTAAGATAAGATTGTTCAGATTGGTTTGGTAGTTACTATGCTCTATCCCATATTCCAGTTTGCCGAGGATCTGTTTAAGAATCCCAAATTGCAAACGTCCAGTCATTTTATGATTGGTAGAGCCGACAAGTAGGAAGTCCTCTCTTCGCGTATCTTCATCGTCGAATCGGTGTAACCGTAGGTTGTATTCCAGGACGCGCCCGAAGCGGAGACCGAGTTGTCTGTCGATGTTGTTATAGACGTTTGAAGTTCGCACGAAGCGTTGTAGTTGATGGGAGGTGACGAGAGGTGGTAAATTCGCAAGGGGTTGGAAACTCAGTTCGGTTAAGACTACGTCGCTAAACGCATCGAATTCGTTAAGTTTTCCGTCAGCACCGGTGTAGTTTTCAACTTGTGGTGCGTATTGCAATTTGAGCCGAAGTTTATCAGTTACCGGTAAATCCCCGAGTAGGTTAACACCGAAGCGGTTAATCATGCCTTCAAGTTGTGAATCTTCCTGACCGGCGAGGCCGCTGGTGTAAGGATCTACACTCAGACCGAGTTCAATGTGGTTATTGAATGTGTTGGAAAAGTACGAGCTGATTGTGAGTTCTGCGGGATCGCTTTCAGAGGTTTCGGTTTTTTTTTCTAAAAGGCTCTGTCCGAATTCGCTTTGGAGTTGTGCAAAGGCACTTTGCGTATCGAATAAGAGTACGCTGCCTACTAATTGCGTAGAAATAATCAGGCATATCCAGAAAAAGTGGGGTATTTTTTTCACACACGGGCTCCAATTCTATGAAGGACTAACAGACATGCTAAGACTACGGGGTTCATTTTTATTTCTTAGAGATGTAATATGTAGGCATCTGTCTTATTCAATTATTCCGTCCTGTGGGCTTGAGGCGGTTGCGTAAAGTTTCCTCGGGATGCGTCCAGCTAAAAACGCCGCTCTACCCGCTTCGACTGCTTTTTTCATCGCCTCCGCCATCAGCACGGGCCGGTGTGCTTTCGCTACCGCTGTATTGAGCAGAACACCATCACACCCTAACTCCATCGCAATGGCTGCATCCGATGCTGTCCCAACGCCGGCATCCACAATAAGCGGCACTTGCACAAGATCTCGGATAATCTGAATATTATACGGATTTCGGATCCCCATCCCTGAGCCGATCGGAGCACCTAATGGCATCACTACTGCACAGCCAATATCTTCTAATTTTTTACAGGTAATCGGATCGTCGTTACAGTACGGAAGCACAGTGAAGCCGTCTTTCACGAGTGTCTCCGCCGCCCTGAGTAACTGCTCTACGTCCGGAAACTGGGTCTCCTCGTCTCCGATAACTTCAAGTTTGATGAGCGATGTCTCAAGTGCCTCTCTGGCGAGGTTCGCTGTTAAAATAGCGTCTTTTGCTGTGAAGCAACCGGCGGTATTCGGGAGGATCGTTATACCCCGTTCGTGTAGAAGCGAGAACAAATTCTCATCGGATGTATTTGTAAATTTCACGCGCCGCATCGACACCGTCGCAATTTCAGCACCACTCGCGGCGATGGCCTCCGTCATTATGTGGAAATTCGGATACCCTGCCGTTCCGATAAGGAGTCTTGATGTATATGTCTGGTCGGCAATTTTAAACTCTTGCATTTTTTATTTTTTCCAGTGCCAAACCTATTTTTTCATAGAGTGTTACACGTCCCTGCGCTTCCAATTTAGTATAACACCTTCAAACCCTTTTTATCAAGTTTATGCTTGTATTCTCGTTTCTTTACGGGTGTGTTATATGAAGGCATTACCCGCCTTGGACGGCGCGTATGATCTCAACTTCACTGTTCTCGCGAAGTTCCGCCGCTTGCCACTCCGTTTTCGGGATAACTTCCCGATCCACGGCGACAGCGATGCCCGCCTGCATTGGATCCATTTCTAAAGCGATGAGCAGATCGTGGACATTTAAATTCAGGCTAACCGTTTTTTCTTCGCCATTGACGCGTATGTTCATTTTTCCAAGTATGGTTACGGCACACGGCGTGTGCCTACTACCTTAAAAATCTGTCTAACCGGAACGGGGCGATTGTCTCTGAAGTCTCACCGGTCAGAATCAGTTTGGAAACCTCGTAAGCCGTGATGGGTGTGAGTAAGATGCCGTTGCGATAATGTCCTGTGGCGTATATCAGATTCTCAATGGGTGTTTCGCCAAGTATGGGGGCATTGTCTCGGCTACCGGGACGTAAACCTGTCCATGTTTCCAGAAGGGGAAGTTCATAAACACCCGGCACCGCTTCCCATGCGCCGCGGAGCAGCTCAAACACACCGCCAGCGGTCAAACGTGTGTCAAATCCCATTTCCTCGCTTGTCGCACCGACGATGAGCCTGCCATCGGTTCTCGGCACCAAATATACCGACATTGGATACCTTGCTCTGACGGTGCGGATGACGTTTTTGACCGTAATGCCAGCCTCCATCTGCAATGCCAACATCTGTCCTTTCACAGGACGCACTGGCGGACGGATGGCATCTGGAAGTCCCTGAATTTGGGCAGATTCACATCCTGCTGACAACACGATGACATCTCCATTTTGTTTTTCGCCGTCTCGCGTCTTTACGCCAGCCGCGATCCCATTTTCGATATGGATGCTTTTGACCGCACTGTTTTCGTGCAACACGCCACCGTATCTCTGATAGGCGCGTTGGAGTGCTTTTACCATCAATCGGTTATCGACCTGATGATCGCTCTCGCAGCGGATGGCTGCGGTCACGCGCGGTGAAAGCGCAGGTTCGATTTCACGCGCCGCTCGTCCCGTCAGCCATGTAACATCCAGCCCTAAATCTTGTTGTGAGGCGTAAAGATGTCTAAGTTGGTGTGTATCATCAGGCTCTAACCCGATGATCAGAGTGCCTTCCACTCGATATCCGATCGACATCTCTGCAGCCGCCTCTAATTCCCGAACCCATTGCGGATAGAGTGCTAAACTTTGGCTGCCTAACTTAAGCAGTTCCGGTTCTTCGATATGTGCTTCGGCGAGTGGAGCAAGCATCCCAGCGGCTGCCCAAGAAGCGGCGCGTCCGGCTTGTGCGCGCTCATAGATAGTAACGGCGGCACCCGATTTCGCCAACTGCCACCCGATACCGAGTCCAATCACACCGCCACCGATGATGAGAATCTTTTTGTTCTTCATTAACGCTATGGGGTAAAACCGTTATTCTTCCAATACATTGATGAAACAGTCTTTTGCTTCGACTGTTTTGGAAATCAAGCCTTTTTCATAGGCGAATTTTGCGAAGGCAGCCCATTTTTCTGTGGATTGCACCTGTGTTGTCGCGAACACATCCAACGTATCCCGAAACGCCAGTTCTTCTAAGTCTTTGCGGGCATCTGGATTTGCCTTAAAAAAGAGCTGCAGCGCGTCATCAGGATTCTCTTTCGTGAATTGAATCGCCTCCCGAATCGCCATTATCAGTTTTTTAGCAGTTTCTGGATGTTCTTTCAAAAAAGTATCGTTAGAGACGATTACCAGTTCATAATAGTCGGGAATGCCGTGCTTCTCAAGCGCGAAATACTCTGCTTCTGCGCCTTCAAGTTTCAGTTCGTTGATCTCGTAATTTCGGAACGGGCCGATCACTGCATCGATTTGCCCACTCAGGAGCGCTGCCGAAATACTCGTGCTCACGTTTATCAACTCGTAGTCGTCTTCTGTTAATCCAGCGTTCGCCGCAATTGCATTGAAAAGCAGCACATCCAACGGTGCAACTGTGTATCCGATTTTCTTTCCTTTGAAATCTGCTGGCGTTCTAATGCCCGTTTTCTTCAGGAAACTAATCGTGTTCAGCGGGTGTTCTACGAGTAAACCGATTGATTTAACCGGCAAAACCTCTTCACTTGCACGAGCGATCGTGACACTCTGTTGGTAACTCACGGCGAACGGTACTTTTCCGGCTGCCACGAGTTTCAAAGGCGCATTCGGATCACCACCCCAGAGTAATTCAACCTCTAAACCGTGTTTTCCAAAAATTTCCTTCTGTTGCGCGACGTAAAGTGGCGCATGATCTATGTTCGGAAACCAATCGAGGAGTAGCGTGACCTTCTCCATTTCGGCTTTCTGATGGCTGTCCGCATTGCTGTCGATGTGTCCTGTTAAAAGTATACCGCAACTAATGAGAAACATTAAGCAAATTGCTGTTTTCATGAGAATTTTCCTTTTTTCTCCTCTCCGATATGCGAGTGACACGCTTACCGGACATCTGACCTTTCGTATTGATGCTGCCGCCACGGCATTGCGTACCGCTCCAACAGTGTCATCAGTCCGAAGAGACTTAAACCTAAAATCGTTAAGCAAAAGATAGCTGCAAATACGAGTGAAATTTGGAGTTGTCCGTTCGCATACAGCATAAGGTATCCGAGTCCTGCCTTTGCGCCCACCCATTCACCGATAACCGCGCCAATCGTAGAGATCGAAATGCCTATTTTGGCACCTGAAAAGATAAACGGCAGTGCCGACGGGATGCGTACCTTCCAAAGTATCTGCCATCGGGTTGCTCGCAAAATTCGGAACAGGTTTACTGTATCCGGATCGGTGGATTTCAAGCCATCAAGTGTATTCAACACAATTGCGAAGAATACAATCAGTGCTGCCATGATCACTTTCGAGGCGATACCGAAGCCGAACCATAGCACCAGTAGTGGAGCGATAGCAAACACTGGAACCGTTTGTGAACCGATAACATACGGATAGAAGGCTTTCTCCAGTGCTGGAAACTCGAACATCAACACGGCTAACGGAACACCAATGCTAACCGCGAGGAGAAATCCAAGGAGCATCTCTTCGAGTGTCACGAGTGTATGTTTCAGTAATTGCGCGTGTTTTGCAAATAGCGTCACCACAATTTTTGAAGGGGCTGGCAGAATATAGCGCGGTATCTCAAAAAGGTGAACGGCACTTTCCCATATTCCCAATACTATCAATAGGATAGCCACAGGCACCGCAAATTTGCTGAGCATTGGTATCTGTTCCTTAACAACAAAAAGCCGTCTTCTTTTTTGGCACCGCTTGCAAGCCAAAAACTTGCTTGAGAAAAGCGGATATCGGAAACATGCCCGTCTGCCAGTGGCTCTATTCACAGCCGTGGCAACACCAAAAAAGAAGCGGCTCCGTGCCTCATAGTGGCGGCGTTAAGCATCTCGCCTGCAGGCTTACAATTGAGAGCACAACTTCTATGTCCCAATTGCGAAAGTCGCTTAAGAAGGAACAGCATTCATTGCCCTTCTTCATATTTCCCTACGCTGGTATGATCCAGATCAGGTTCAATGGGTGTTTTCTCAGCTCTCAAGCAGATAAGAGCACCCCGCAATGTTATTTTATTATTTTACCATATTCTCCATTTTTAAAGCAAATTTTAGTAACATTGCAATTTTTTGCCGATCCATAGTTGTCTCGTTTTTAGATTAGTCCACCGGCATCGCATGCGCTGGAATTTCCACACCTTGTTCGCTCCAAAATTTGTATGCCCCGCGGTGTAGTGGAATTACAAAGGCTTTCGGTCCATTCTCTATCGTCATGTCTGCTGCTGCTTGATTTGTTTGAAGCATCGCCTGATGTCCCTCTGAGGCGTAAACATGCTTTAGAAGTTTGTAGATAGTCTCCTCGCTCACCGCTTTGTTCGAGATGAGTACCGTTGGCATCAGAATAGTATTCACCGGTTCCACTTTGCCTTCATACGCCCCCTCTGGCAGAGATCCGGGAAGATAGAACGGATACTTTTCATAGAAGCCATACTTCTTCGCAACTGCGTCAAGATCGATCATCCGAATAGATTTAATCGCTGTCAACTGGATAACAGCGCTGTTCGGCACACTGACGAGCCATTGGAATCCAGCGACCTGTCCATCTTGGAGAGCCTCGGCAGCCGCACTCCCACCTTTATAGATCGGCGTAAATTTTCCCCAGATACCCGCCAATTTTGAGAGTCGTTCTAACGTCTGTGCGGTGCCGGACCCACTCGCGCCAGAGGCGATTTTTTTCCCAACAATGTCTTCAAACTGGTGAATATCGCTGTTCGCCAGCGTTGAAAATTGGTCGTAAGCGATGAAAAGCAACGTTACCATACGAATGTTGGTTTTCGGTCCCTCTTCTGCGAAAATTTCTTGACCGTGGTAGCCAAGGTAGCTTTCAGCAGCAAACACGACACCGAGTGCTTCCGGATCTTCGTTCACACGCCGCGTATTTTCGACCGAACCTGCGGAAGCATCGATGGATATTTTCAGATGTGGTTCCTTGTGGGTCAAAATACGGCTAACGCCCCCGGCGAATTGTGAAAAACTACCCCCCATCACGCCACCCAAAATCGAGAGCCACTCCTTTTTCTGGGGGGCGGCATCACCTGTTTTCGCTTTTTCACCCGATTGTTTATCGCTACACCCATAGAATACAATTAACACAACCAACGCGGTGGATATAAATATATGTAATAAATTGTGATACGCGAATCTGTTTTTTGTAAACATAACGTTTCCTTTTTCGTTTGTATGTTGAATAGTTGTCAGTTGTCGGTTGTGGGTTAAGAGGTTTCATGTAACAATCTGCCTTGCCCTAAAGTACTCCAGGTTGGGGCTATTCGGACAAAACGCATCTTTAACTGAAAACTGAAAACCGATAACTATAAGCATACCAGATATTTTCTGGTCTTTCAAGTGGTTTCTTGTTAAAGAAAACAATCTCCTCGAAAACTTAAATTTCCTTGATAAATTTCACAGGGCTGCTAAACTATAAGCGTGAAAGGTAAATGAAGGAAAAAGGAGGGTAAAAAGGGTGAAACACTTCTTTTTATGTCTTAATAACAGCAAAAACCAAGCCTGTAATGTAATGGAAGGCGACTCAATATTAAGGTCTGTCAAGTTCGGAATTTCCGTGCTTTACCCGCAAGGTAAATTAAAAAGTCTGTTCGTGATAGGATTCAGTCTGTGCTTCATGATTGGTACTATTGCTGTCAGCGATGCGGCTCCAAAGAAACGCATTGCTGTTCTCTATTTTGAGGATCACAGTCGCTTTGATTCTCCTACCGGATGTGGTTGTGTCCCTACCTTCATCGGAAGCATAATCAGCACAAAGAAACGATGGGATTTGGAGGCAGGATTTGCCAAAATGCTCAATCGGAAACTCGTCGAAACGGATGTGTATGAACCCGTCAGTAAAGATGAACTCCTCGATGCTATGGCACTTATGACGCTCTCACGGCAGAACCTAAAGAAACTGGATCAGGCGCAACGCGCAACGCTTGCGAAGCATCTCAATGCAGACGTAATTGTGGTGGGCGATATCCGAACATTTAATCAAGAGCGGTTGAGAACTAACGCTTCGCGCACACTGCGGGAAGGTGGACGTGAAGGACAGCGAGGCTCTACAAGCGCAAGTTACCTTGCTCCCGTTATTCTGCGAGGGTCTCTACACCGTGCCACCATTAAACTGAACATGAAATTCTACAATGCATCCGGCAACCCTGTAGCTGAACCTCGAATTTCCGCCAGCCGCGACCACGGGTACCTCGGTACAAAATTCGCTTCCCTTGAAGCCAGTGCGACGGAGGAGGGAACAAATCTCTCTTTTGGTCAAACGAGGGACACTCAGCGGAAGAATCCACGCCCGATTGTCAAACCAACCGAACTTAATGCAATCCAGTTTGCGAGTGCCGAATACGACAGAACCCTTTTCGGAGTGGTAACCCATGAGGCGTTAATCAAGGTGGTTTTAGCACTTCGAGATAGCGTCGGACCTAATTTTATTACACCTTGGGAACCGAAGACCGCAACCCCCAAAGAAGGGCAGGAAATTCCGACAATGGCATCTGGGGAACCTGTCAAAGGCAAAATTCAGTACGTGGACAATGAGCATCCGGATAAGATTTATGTCAATATCGGTTCCAGCAAGCGGATAGCTATCAACCAAGAGTTCGCTGTCTATACCAAAGGCAATCCGATACGAGATTTAGATACCGGTGAAATTCTAACCTATGTACCAAAGCAGATCGGACTCATGGCGGTTTCTGAAATCCTGAATGATAAGGTTTCTATCTTCCGGGTTATTGAAACGACGGAACCCCTCAAAATCGGCGATGCTGTTCGTGAGATTACACCCGATTCTAACGCACCTGCAGAATCCGATTCTGAATCAAGCTCGGCTGAAGAACAACAATGAATCTCAAAAGGAGTGACACGATGCGCCTTCCGACTTTTAACGGTAACTTCTGGTGTCCGAGTGCTACCAAAAACAAGGTTTGTGTGAAGACTACATCGCTTTTCTGCGTTTTAACGGCGTGTCTCGTAATCCTATTTGGATGTGCTGATCCCGGCGCAGAAAAGGAAAGCGAAAAGGCGGATGCTACTGCCACCAAGAAAATCAAGATTGGCTTGTCCATGGATTCGTTGCGTGTGGAACGGTGGCAGAAAGACCGAGATATTTTCACGGCTGAAGCAGAGAGACTCGGTGCCGAAGTTATCGTCCAGTCTGCTGATGGAGATGAACGTCGACAGAACGAGCAAGCCGAGAACATGATTACCCAAGGTGTGAATGTTCTCGTTGTTATTCCGAAGGATAGCGTCGCTGCCTCCCAAATTGTCCAAGCCGCACACGCAGAGGGAATCAAAGTCATCGCCTATGATCGGCTCATCCGTGAGAGTTCACCTGATCTCTATATCTCTTTCGACAACGAACAGGTTGGATATCTGCAAGCCGAATACCTATTGCGTCAGAAGCCAGAGGGGGCTTACTTCCTGCTCGGTGGTGCTCCAACTGACAATAACGCACAGCTTCTCCGACGGGGACAACTCCGTGCCTTGCAACCCGCAATTGACAGTGGTGCCATTCGTTTGGTGGCAGGAGGCGAGCATTGGGCGGTTAATTGGGATCCGCGCGACGCACTCAAAAAGGCGGAACAGGTCTTGACGCAGACGAACAACCAAATAGACGCTGTCGTTGCGTCAAATGATGGCACGGCTGGTGGTGTTATACAGGCACTTGAAGGACAGAATTTGGCAGGAAGCGTTCTCATTTCAGGACAAGATGCGGAACTCGCCGCGTGCCAACGGATTGTCAAAGGCACACAGACCATGACGGTTTACAAACCGATCCACCTCATCGCAACGAAGGCGGCACAAGCCGCTGTCGCACTCGCAAAAGGTGAAGCGATCGCCGAAGCTACACAGACCGTTAACAACGGCAAAATTGAGGTGCCATCGATCCTGCTGACACCTATTCAGGTTGACAAGGAAAATTTAGACGCAGAGGTTATTAAAGATGGGTTTCACACACACCAAGCCGTTTATCAAACAGAATAGTTGTCAGCGGAGGGAGTCTTCAATCATGGGTAAACCTTAACACTCTCCCGTCAAATCCCCATGCTTTAGCTTGCGGGATGTAGACGGGCATTGGGTTTTATAGTCTAAAAAATACTTGACATTTAGCAAAAAATGTAGTATAACGTGAGTATCAGGTTGGCAGACATATCAAGCGTCGCCTCTTGGTGACGTGTCTGCTTCCCACTTGATAGGGGATAAAGCCTGATACCTGATGGTTTCCCATGAAAACAGAAAAATACGAGTTTTACCACCAGTCGAATCTAATCATGCTTGGCAATTTGATAGACGACTTGCATCGTGTGCATGTCCACCTCTTATTGTTGCAGAGACGCTATTATCGGATTTATGGTAAGTATGCTTCACTTTCTCGTATCTTGAAACATATAACGAAGTTGAAACGAAGAACAAAACCCCATTGGAATCAGCTGCCAAGCCAAATGATTCAAGACGTTGCGATCCGCATTGATTTAGGTTACCAGCGGTTCTTTGACAACATAGAAGACAGAAAGTTAGGTAAAACGAAACGCAAAGTGGGCAAACCGAAAATCAAGCCGAATCACAAGTATAAGTCAATCACTTTCACACAGTCAGGTTTCAAAATAGAAGGCAATCGTCTGACGATCAACTGTCTGAAAAAGTCCTTCACCTTTTGGAAACACCGTAAATGGACAGGCACACTAAAGAAGGTGATCATTAAGCGTGATAATGTAGGCGACTACTCTCTATTTTTCGTCTGTGAGAATCCGAAACCACCCAAGAAACTCCCATTGACCGGTAATGAGGCAGGGGCAGACTTTGGTTGTAAAACATTTCTCACACTTTCAGATGGCATAAAGATAGATTCTCCACAATTCTATAAACAGAGTCTCACCGCAATCCGTTCCGCAAACAAGGTGCTCTCCCGTAAACAATATCTTTCGAGTGGCTGGTTTCGTGCGAAACGCCACCTCTCCCGCGTCCATAAGAAGATAGCCAATAGAAGACGCGATTGGTTTTTCAAGTTAGCCCTCCGCCTTGTTCGGAAATACGATAAGATTGCGATTGAGACGCTCAATCTTGAAGGTATGAAAAAACTTTGGGGACGCAAAGTCTCTGATATAGCCTTCAGTGAGTTTTCATTGATACTTCAGTGGACATGTGCCAAATATGGTAAAGTGTTTGCGAAAGCGGGGCGGTGGCAACCCACAACGAAAGCATGCCACGCTTGCAAACACAAGAATGAATCTATTACACTTTCAGATAGATATTGGACATGTCCTTCCTGCAGCACGTCTCACGATAGAGATATAAACGCTGCGATAAACATTTTGCAGGCAGGGGTAGCGGTCTAACGAGACCATAAAACCGTTCTGATACGGAATAATTGCCTGCTGGCGGAGCGACAGTAAGACGGTGGACTCTTGGAGAAAACCGCAGTTGCTATGAAACCGAAGCCCCACGCTTTAGCGTGTGGGTGCTATCACCAAGAATAGCACCAAGATTGTAGCGCGTAATGAAATTATGCCTTAAATGGCATAATTTGTCTTTGCTTTACATTTGGAGCGCGGATTTAAGAAAGGATGCTAAAGTCCAAACCCACTTTGTTTAACCGCAAGGAATAATTAAAATATGCCTATTTTTCTCATCGGAACAAACGCTCCAGACATTGGAATCGACGATCGGCTGAGTTGGGTTTGGCGTTCCGATGCTTATCAGAATCTCATCGTCATTGTATGTCTTGTCGGTGCGGGATGGCTCCTCCGATACGCCTCACAGCAAGAGTATTGGCGAAACGCGGCAAGGCAGATTCGCAGAAACCGCCTTGCTATTGTTTGTCTTTTCGTTCTCTTAGGGTACCTTCTTGTCGGTGTGTTGGATAGCATCGGTTGGCGCGACCCACTCATACGGCAGACCGACCAAACACTCACTCGAAATGAAAGTGGTGCGATTGTCTATAGACCGAGAGGTTTGAGCTTCCTTGATAGGCTTTGCACACCGCTTCGGGCACGAACCGAGAAGACTTATTCTGCGCCTTTGGCAATACATCTGTATGCGAAAAGCACCCTCCAAACGCCTGATGGACGCACGGTTCGCGACTATCCGCCGCTTCAGTATCCGCGGAGTCATCTCTTTGGCACCGACAAGGTGGGCAGTGATGTCCTCTACCGCGCCTTAAAAGGTATCCGTACCGGACTCATTATCGGTGGATTTACCACTTTGATTGCTGTTCCATTCGCCATATTTTTCGGTGTCATCGCGGGTTACTTCGGCGGCTGGGTGGATGATGTTGTTCAGTATATCTACGCCACGCTCGATTCTATTCCGTCTATCCTCCTTATTGTTGCCTTCATGCTCCTGTTCGGGCAAGGATTGTTCAATCTCTGCTTCATCATGGGTATCAGAAGTTGGACGGGGCTGTGTCGTATCCTACGCGGTGAAACCTTGAAACTCCGAGAATTGGAGTATATTCAAGCCTCCGAAGCCTTTGGCGTACATCGTGGACTCATTATTCTCAAGCATCTCGTTCCGAACCTCATGCATATCGTGTTGATCTCCACTATCTTGCGATTTAGTGGGTTGGTGTTGGCAGAAGCGTTGCTGAGTTATCTCCAAATCGGCGTTGAACCGACAACGGGAAGTTGGGGAAATATGATTAACACGGCACGCTTGGAACTCGCTCGTGACCCAATTGTTTGGTGGAATCTCGCCGCGGCGTTTGCGTTTATGTTCGGATTGGTACTACCTGCGAACCTCTTCGGTGATGCCGTCCGTGATGCTTTAGATCCGAGGCTAAGAACAGAGTAGACAGTTTGTAAGAAGAACAAGGCAAGACTCCATGTTATACAGATTAAGTGCTTAAAAACAAACAACGGGCAGCGATGCCCGTTGTTTATTATTTTCAGCCTGTTTTAGTGAGATTAGTCTTTCTCGTATTCTTTGAGAAATCCTCTGAATTCCCTACGGTGTTTCTCCTCATCGGCGAGGAGTTTGATGCAGAGGTCCTGTGTGACATAATCTATCCCATCGCACAGGCGGATAATCTTATTGTATTGCGCAATTGCGGAATTTTCGGCTTCAAGGGAATAGTCGGTTTCGGAACCGCTCCTCAAATTCGTCCTGATATTCAGGCGCGACATAGATTCGGTTCGCAACAGCTATCATAAATCTGCTCCTTATTGAAAATTGAAGATGAAACTTATTATTCTACAGCGATTCTAAAAACGCAATGAGTGCATCGCGTTCTGCTTTTGACATCTGTTTAACGGTTTGCCGTGATGCTTCTGCTTCCCCGCCATGCCAGAGAATCGCTTCCATTAAGTCCCGCGCCCTGCCGTCATGGAGGAAGTTGGTATGACCGTTAACCCTTTGCACCAAACCGATGCCCCACAAGGGTGGGGTCCGCCATTCGCGACCGCTGGCATGGAAATCGGGACGATTGTCCGCTAAATCGGGTCCCATGTCGTGCAACAGCAGATCTGTGTACGGATGGATCGTTTGGTTGCTGACTGAAGGCACACCGGTTAGAACGCCGGTTCTTAACGTCGGAACATGACAACTGGCGCACTGTGCTTCGGCAAAAAGTTGTTCACCCTGTTTAACCTGTGGATCGTCCACGTTGCGTCGCGCGGGTACTGCCAACGTCTGAACATAGAACGTTACCACCTCTAAAATCTCGTCACTCACCTCCGGTGTTACACTGTGTTCAGTGAGTTGTGATTGCCCCGCCGAGTTCTCAACCGAGAACAATGAGGTTGTGATGCCCATATCGTCGTTATAGGCTGCTGCAACCTGCTGAAGGAGTGTCGGTTGATTCGCTTTCCATCCGAAACGCCCCAGCGCGTAACGCTGTGCTACGACATCCCATACGTAATTCGGCTTGCCTGAGATGCCATCCCCGTCAATATCGGCTTCATCTGCATAAGCAAGAATGGCGTTTTCAGGGATCGCTTCCAACAAACCGAGTCCAAAAACGGCTGGTGCGACACGTGGTGAGACTTCAACGTTTTCTGGCAGCGGCTGATAGGTTTCCGTAAGAGTGTAGTTCGGATGGCGCAGATGCACTCGCGTGCCGTCCGCTGTCGTCAGCGTCTGCTCGGTATACTCAATCTTGACTTTGCCTTCTGGGTTTGCTTCAACGATAGCGCGGTTGTTAAGTTGTGTACCAAAGCCTGGTACCGGGGTCGGTGGCTTTCCTGCTACTGAATCCTCCGCCTTTGGAAGACTGAGCCTGAAGAGCAGGGACACAAGTCCCTCGTCAATACCCGGCGGTCGCCCGCGACCATCGCGTGAATGGCAGTTGATACACGAAATGTTGTTATAGATGGGGCCGAGTCCGGGATTTACCACCGCAGGTGCTGTTACAAAGACGGCTTCGAATTCAACATCGCCTTCCAGATGTTTCGCAAGTGCTGCCGTCGAAAGATTAGGCGCGGGGATTGAGAACGCGTGGCTTGACGCATCGAAGACAGTCGTCTCACCACCGGAAAACTCGCTTGTCGAAAATACCGGTGTCGATTCTACTGCTACAGGCGATTCAGAATCACACGCACTCAGCAGAATTGACACTAAAAGGGTTAAGAGCAGTAAACTCTGAAAATGTTTCATCTTTTTGTTATTGAGGCACAATAAGGCTATAGGTGTACAATATGGGAACAGCACAGATGGCTGTTCCCTGTAAAAACGAAATAGCCCTTTCGCGTTTACACGAGTTTACGGCACGGCAGAGCGTGCCTACTACTTTAATTAAACTCACTCGATTGGACGAGCGGGAGTATATTTTGCTCGAGTGTCTGTTGTACCTTGCTGACAGCATCGATCGCAACTTGGACGGCACCGCGGTTCGCAGTAATCGAATCACGAAACGGGTCTGGGATTGTGCCGATAGCGTCAATCGCTGCCTGCACCTCTTGCTGGAAACGCGCATCTAAATCGGGGTCGTGGCTATTCACGAAATCGTTGAGACCTTGTCCATCGCTCATGAATTTTCCCATATAGACGTTCTGAATTCCACGGATGTTGTCTTGGAAATCTGAGATTGAGTTGAAACTGAACTGAGATTCAACAAGGGTTGTGTCCGATTCGTTGTAAGGATCAGAGATCTTACCGTTCGCGACTTCATCGGCGATGACGATCATGCCGTTAACCATCTCTTGTACCGCGGCACTCTGAGAGGGATAGACAGCACTACCTGCCCCAGCTTGCGCAACAATACTGCTGAAATTTTCGCCTTCTGGTGCCCATGCCAATCGTAGTTGGGAGGTACTCGTCTTGAGATTCTCTGCCGTCGAAACGAGGTACTCCAATTCACGAACGGTTATATCTGATGCTTTGCGTTGGTTGCCGTCCCGGAACAGGAGAAACTCGATTGTGTGGAATCCTTTCTGTGTATCTTCTAATCCACTGACGAAGTCCACAGTTAAAGCATCGTTGCTGTTCAGAACGGACTGCAGGTTAACATGATCGACGGGCCAACTGTCTAATGCTGGGTCGAGTCCTTGTGTGTCAACGGGACCGAATAGGAACGCTTCGCTCTGTTCCCACGGTTTTCGTGTGGCTCTCCACGCTTGTTGCGCCTTTTCGAGATTCCCTTGTGTGGTGCTCGCTTCCAACGCCTTGACGGCGGACAACAGTTCACCTGCTTTGTTATCCAGTTCAGTGTAGGTAGCTAACACGACGGTATTTGCAAAGTCATTCAACATAATCCCTGCGTCAAAAGTTTCGCCTCGTGCCTGTGCATCGCTCTCATCTTCATCATCGCTACCGCATCCCACGACAAAAGCGGATGCGAGTAGTAGACAACACATTCCTATAGCAAGTTTTGACTTGCAAGCTGCGTCAAAAAGTGTCCAAACCTTATAAAGTTTCATAAAAATCTCCATTTTTTATTTTTCATTACACGCGATGCGTGTACTAATATTGAAAACCGAAGCCGAGCGCAAAGGTATTTTCCTTGTTTTTGTCCTTTGTTGCTAACTGCCGCAGTGAGTAATGGCTCTTAAAAACGAGCTGTGGGTGAACGTGGTAGTTAATCCCAAAAGTCCACGTCGTTCTTTCCCACCGCGGATTGTCGAAAATAATACCTTCAACACTCGCCATTGTATCGTAAAAATCGTAACGAGCGAAGACATCTAAGACCTTGTCTGGGGATGTATCCTTCAGATCTTGATGTTCCACGCTGTTATTGGGTTGCCTGAGAAATGATAGAATATCGTAGCCTGCCTCAATGTACCAACCCACGGCTGAACTCCCTATCGGTGTCCGCTTTACATTGAGATTATTGGAAAGAGTCCGGTTGACTTTAGACAACTGATCAGCATTTTCGAGCGTCCCCCAAAGGAGCAATCCCCGGACCTTCACTGCATTTACCTCATAAAATCCGTGAAAACTCACAATCCCGACATGTGCATCGAAGTCTACGTCAGGTTTCGGTCGGTTCGCGGCGGTGTCTCCATAATAGCCGGAAATACCGAGGGTCGCGTTTTCATGAAACGCATAATCGAGTCGTCCGACGAACGCGGGTGTCTCAGCGTTCACAGTTTCAAACCGAAGTTGGTGTCCGCGAACTATCCAGTGTCGGGAACTAAAACCCGTTGAATCCAATCCGTTGACAATTTGTGCTTGATACTGTAGCGAACCGAGTGTGCCGAAAATTTCGACACCGGTTTCATGCCAGATAGTTGGAATGAGATGTGCCTCCGCTTCCGGACGTGTTGTGGTAAAATAGTGTTGCGGTCGATGCCGTTTCGCGACGAGTCCTACTGGGACTATGATATGCCCAACGCGGAGATTAAAAGAGGGTTGAAAGGAGAAGACAGCGGCAAGTTTTTCAACAATAACTTCGCCGCCTTTTTCGATTTCTGTCTCAAATTCGCCGAACTCTTCAAATTTGTCGAATTCCATTGTACTGCCGGTGCCACCGTGCTCAATCTCAAGTTCCGATTCAAGTCGGATAGTATCGTTGATACGATATTTCGGCGCGATGACGAAACGTTCCACGTCAATAGCAGCGCGTCTATCTGGATCAAGTTCCCAGTCGAAGTGTGAGTAGTTAATCACACCATATCCGGAGACCGAGAATGGATTCGGTTCAGCAATAACACCGACACTAAGTGAAATAAACATTCCGCAAACCGCGAGAAATCTTATAGAATTAGCCAACTGTTTCTTCCTAAACACAATTTAAAATATGATATTGAGACTCATTATCATAACAGGTTGTTCAATGGAGTGGAATTCTGAATATTTGCTGGAGATTTCGTTCTAAAAAATTGATAACGAATCTCATTATCTTTTAATTATACCCACAATTCCCGCGAATGTCAAAAAAATCTGCAAAAAACATCAAAATTTCTAAGTTAAATCAATGTTTTGCTTCTGATAGTTTATTGGTTGCAGCGAGATATAACGCTTTGTTCTCATTCTTAAACGGTCCGGATTTAGAAGGGTTTTCTGGAAAGGACGAGAACAATTTCGCTTCACTGACTTCGTTAAGGTCCGTTGGGCTGCCTAACGCTTTAATTTCTCCCAAGTAAGCGATCCCCCAGTATTCGAGATTGTACATGAAGCAGTGTATGTAACACAGCACTTCGAGGTTTTGTAGTGTTGCCCCCGTCTCCTCCAGAAGTTCTCGGTGTGCAGTCTCTTCAGCCGTTTCTCCGGGTTCGACACGTCCGCCGGGTACTACCCAAATGTCCGCATCACGCCATTTGCAGAAGAGTATCCGGTTTTGTTGATGCGCGATGCAATTAACAAACTCGATTTGCCCTACATTTGCCGGGGGTTCTCCATAATGGAGTAGCATGTACCCGTCCTGTTCCTCAATCCTTTGAACCAATGTTAGTCTCCTCGCAATTCGAGTTTAGTTCTCTTGCTGGCGAGATTTGTAACCGCGCCAGTTTCTATTTTACCCCTCTTCCCGCCAAAGCCCCATGCTTTAGCTTGGGGATATAGGCAGGCATTGGGTTTGAATGTCAAAAAAGATTTGACATTCGGTCTAAATTGTGGTATAATTAGAGTATCAAGTTGGCAGACATAAACAGCGTTGTCGCAAGGCAATGTGTCTGCCTACCCACTGTTTAGGGGTTAAAGACTTGATACTTGATAGTCCATGAAAACGTATAAATATCCGTTGGGAAAACAATCTAACACAATCCGCATTGGCAACCTGCTTGACGATATGTGGCAAGGGCATGAATACTTCCATAAGTGGCAGCGTCAACGTTACAAAGACGGATTGCCGTCCGTCAACTTTGAGGGTATGTGCGACCACGTGAAACACTTGAAAGATACAACACACCCACATTGGCAAGCGTTGCCGTCTCAAGCAATCCAGCAGGAACTGAAACGGATTCATAAAGCATACGACAGATTTTTCAAGAAACTCGGCGGTAGACCGAAAATCAAAAAGAGACACAAGTTCAAGTCTATCACCTATCCAGGAGAAGCGGATTGGTCTCTGAAAAACAATCGTATCACCCTCACCTTCCGTAAGTGGAATCCGAAAACACGCAAATGGCATTTTGATAAAGTCGGGTATACTTTTCATAAATACCGCCAATGGAAACCTGGCACGCTCAGTCGTATCACAATCAAACGTGATAATTGCGGAAACTATTGGATTTGCATAATCACAACCTACACCGATCTCAAACGTCTGTCGACAACAGGTAAAAGCGTTGGGGCAGACTTTGGCATGAAGGACGCATACTTGACACTGAGCACGGGTGAGAAGATACAACACCCCCAACCTTTGAAACACTCCTTGAAGAAACTTCGCAAACTCAACAAGGCATTGAGTCGTAAGCAAACAGGTTCTAATAACTGGTGGCGTTGTGTCAGACAACTTGCACGACTTCACCGGAAGATCACGAACCAACGCAAAGACTTTCATTGGCAACTGGCAAGCGAACTTTGTAAGAAGTTTGATACGATTGCGATTGAAACGTTGAACCTTAACGGTATGAAACACCTGTGGGGTCGTAAGGTCTCTGACCTTGCCTTCTACCAATTTGTTGAGATATTGAAGTATAAGTGTCAAAAACATAAGCGTGAGTTGCGTCAAGCCGGTCAATGGGCTGCTACAACGAAACCGTGTAGCGATTGTGGGTTTCATAACGAAACCCTAACTTTGAACGATAGGCAGTGGATATGCCCCGAATGTGGTTCTCACCACGATAGAGACATCAACGCTGCGATAAATATTTTGCGGGCAGGGATAGCCGTTGCCTAACGATATGCCTGTAGGATACTACAGGGAAACGCCCGCTGGTGGAGACAACGTAAGACGGCAGACCTTCGGGAAAACCGCTATTGTCTACGAAGCCGAGGTTTCCCCTGCCTTTAGGTAGTGGGTGCTATCACGACTTGCTGAGCCTGATCGCACGAGGAAAGTCCTGTAACTAAACTGATAAGAGCCAGTATAAATGCGAATCTTGTGATTTTTTTAATGTTCATCTTGAATTCCTTTGTTTTTTCGATGAAAAAGTTATATTTCGTCCATTTTTTCAGAACTCATTCCTTTTAATGATATTATACTGATAGTTTTCCCAAATTGCAAAAGTAAGTATAACCATCCCTTTGAACATAAATAGATATAGTATAGTAAAGCCTATAATTACTTGGACGCTCTAAAGAGGCGAGGATACAATCCTCGCCAGCGGGGGTGGAGTCGTTGTTCACTGACGAACTGTCCACATATTTTTGGACTTTACTATAAAAGATTGTCACAAAGTGTGTAAGTTGCTATAATAGTCAAGTCTATGGGAGGCACCTTTTTTGTGTGAGGAAGAAGATGAATAAGAGACAGACCCTTTTAGGTTTTATGCTTATTGTGATGATAACGCATCGGTGGTCTCTGTTTGCAGAAGAGATTCCGCCGGTATTCGATCCGATCGATCCGTATCTGGCGACCCCTGCCCCCGGCCACATTTATGAAATTCCTGTCGTCGTCATGCGATTCTTACCGACAGTAGATGGAAAAAATTTAGATGTCTCCATGGCAGCGGATTATCGGAGCCTCGGTGAGATTTCCTTGGAAGAGATGAAAGAAAGAATTGATGCTTTTGATAAGCGCGTTAAATTTATGCTCGAAGAAGGCAGTCGATTTAGAGGCTATAAAATGCCTTCAGCCGCTCCATCGATAGGCTATCGGGTGGTAGCTTATGTTACCGTTTATGAACAAACCCCCCGCGGTCCTGTTATTGGAGAGGTAAATGGATTCCGTATCTACGCGCCTGATTTTCATCAGATATTCGACAGATTTAATATGGCACATTATGTTAACGACTTGGGGGTTAAGGAGATTTGGGTATGGATGGGCGGGGTTGCCCCAGATTTTCCGAGTTATGATCCGAGTCTTCATAAGCCCGAAAATTTCAGGAACTGGTGGGAATCCAATATGTCAAGCCCTTTGACTGGGGACATTTCTAACAGCAATCGGGATAACACCGATTTACCCGTATACAATTCGACCTATACCGTTTATGGGCAGAATTTCAGGCGCACGCAAGCGGAAGTAGTCCATAACCATGGACATCACTTGGAAGTAATATTAAGCCATGTCAATCAGTTGCAACACGGCAATACAGATCTTTTTTGGAAGAAGTTTGTCGGCCAAGACGAAAATGGGGACTTCATCACAGGGCGTGCAGGCTGGACGCACATGCCGCCGAATACAACTGAACACTACGATACCCGAAACGCAGCAGATGTCGAGAGTGATATTGAAGATTGGACACCTGATAATGGCGGCTTAAAAAAAGTCGTCAACGTTGATACCTGGGGCAATTTGAGGTATCAATGGCCCGACGCGAACCTTGCTGAGATTCCGCAACGTGTGGAGTCGCAGTGGTATATTTACTGGATGCAGAATATGCCTGGGCATAGCAATCGGATTCTATACGGAGGGAAAACCATGACAAATTGGTGGGTGTTCACCGGAGACTGGGATATGGCTATTTCGTCCAACCTGGGGCTTACCTCCAAGTAGTGCGTGAGTCGTGCCAATGTCTTCATCTCATTTTCACTGAAGACAGGATGCTTTAGTCAACTTTCGTGCGGGCTTCATTAATTTGTCCCGCTTCCTTAATTTTGTTTTCTTCCATGATCTGTCGCAGAATGCCTGTGTCGGTTACATTTTTATAGGTGCCCCAATTATCAAGGAGGGTTTACGGCCTGCACGCCACTGGCGAGGTTTGAAACCTCGCCAGCAAAGGGAGCTGCGTAAGTCCTGACTGACCGAAATAATGCGCTAAACAGCAAGGGTCTGGATGGGGTATTCAAGGAGATGAGTTAAAGAAAAATCGTCGGAAGGTGGTTGATACACACCATCGTATTCGGGAACTGTCCAGAAAGGACTCCAATCTGTGGCTCGATTCTGACCGATATAAAGCGTCTTTCCGATCACTGTCCATGCCGTTCCATCGGATGTAAACGCAATACAGTCCGTGCTAATCCGATCGGTGGATTCTGTGAGCTGATCGTTGAGTTGAGTCCACGTCGCGCCGCCATTCTCCGAACGACAGAGCCAAGCACCACCGCCTCTCGGTCCGTTTTGGACTGTGGCGATCAATAGGTCTGGGTCTGCTGGATGTACAGCAATAGCGGTGCCGTAGCGACGAGGTAAACCTTGAAGCCGATGTTCCCATGAGTTTCCACGATCTGTACTGATGTAAACACCGTTGGCGGTATTCGCATAAACTTGATGATCGTCCGCAGGACACGTAGCGACCTGATGGACATCTTTATTGAGGTCTGGCGTGACGGGTTCCCACGAAATTCCTTCATCGGGGGAACGCATGACACTTCCGACATGGACATCTGCGTAACAAAAGCCGTCTTGGGTCTTGGCAAAAGTCCGTACCGCTGGTGGACCGCCCCACGGCGTATACCAATCTTTCCGACATTCTAATTTGTCAAACGCGACGACCCGTTCAGCCGGTCCTTCTTCTCCAACGAGGCGATAGACATAAGCACCCTCATCCGTTCCAATGAGCAGCGTCAACGGATTTTCGCGAACAACGAGCAACGAAGCGATTGGATCCTCTATACCTGTTGGAATTCGTTTCTCACCATCCTCCGATAAAACCAGTAGCATTCCATCCGACAAGGCAGACACCACGGCTTGACCGTTTGACAGTGAAACCATTGCGCCATCGGGATGCCTTCCGCCGCGGCCTTGATGGTCTGTGCCTTCATAGACTGCGGTGGGTTCACTATTTCCATCATCTCCAACGGCATAGATGGCGTTGTAAGTAGCAATGAACATCATTTTATCTCCTTTGGGGTGTTCTCCTATATTATACTGACAGAACGGTTCAGCGGTTTCGCCAACTGTTCTCTCATTTTCTTTCTTATAATTATGACGGTGATGGCTCTCTTTAGCCTAACAACCCAGTACTGTTGGAGCGGGAGAAATCCTACAAAGACCTTACAAACGAACTCTCTGCTTACACCACTTTTTCGTTCTCGTCTATGGTCGGTGCTGACGGCAATCGCGGTGGGAAAATAAGCGTATCAGTTGTCGATAATTGTTGATAGGTTTTCAATACCTCTTGCAACTGATTGTAGAATCGCTCGCATTCTTCTTTCGTACCGAGCAGCTCTATGCTGGGCGAATTTGACAGATTAATATGCAACTCGTACGAACGATGCCTCCCTTTGATTATCTGAATCTGGTGTACGTACTGAATATTCACCATCCCTCGGTAGGAGGATTGATACCTCCCTTCTTGGTTGATGATCTCAATAAACATCGTGAATCTCCTTTAGGTTTTTGGTGACGTAGATAATAGATAATTTCTACTTGTGCGTTCCGGACGTATGCGAAATTGCAAAAATGTCCACCAATGACTTTCAGGCACTAAAATTGTATGAGGGTAATATTATTATGTCTAATAATTTATAATTTATTGTTCCCGATATGATAATAATAGCGTAATCCAAGAAATGAATCAAGGTGAATGCAAGGCTATTTATTAAGAATAAATTTATCCATAAGCCATTTCAGGATGTTTTCCAAGAACACGCAACAGACGTTCATCTGCACCTTCCAAAACGTAGTCGGGCATACGGTAGTTTAGATAGGGCCAGAACCGCTGTGCAACAAAGCGTTGCCCGTAGACTTGGTGGAATAGGTATCGGACCCGATCTGTCTGATTTGGTGCCCCTCGATGCCAAGTCTGTCCGTTGAGCAGGTAGAGGTCCCCGGCTTTCATGAGGAGTGAAACAGGTGCTTTCCCGTCAAAAGTTGGATGTTCCGAATCATCGGGTTGTCGTCCAGAGTAGTGACTACCGGGGACGAATTGGGACGGACCGTATTTGACATCATCTTGGTCGGTCAGTGCGATTTGCACGGACATACGGAGCACAGGCATCCGTAGTCTTGGGTCATGCCGTTCCATCTCTGGCGTGATCGGAAATTCCACGCCATCGTCGATGTGGAACCGATTGATCCCTAAATCTTTTCGGTTGAGGATACACCCTTGCGCGATACAGTGGCAATGCTCACCTAACACACTTTCAGCGATGCTGATAATCGGTTCACGTACCAGCAGGTCGCGAAACATGAGGTCACATTCAAAGAGACGATGAACCACGATAGGGTCTTTACCATCTTGCCGAGTGGTTTTGACATTGCGCATCTGCATAAAGTAAGGCTCGGCGAAGATTTCGTCGACGCGCGCAACTATCCGTTCGCACTCTTCGCGTGAGAGCACATTTCGGACAATCGTCACACCGTTTTGATAGAAATCCTCCAAGATAGCGTTCAAAGTGTCTGGAGGTAGAGGTTCAGCGGGAAGTGCATGTTCTTTTACCATTGTTCTGAATCCTAATATGTAGGTTGGAGTGAGCGGTGTCCTGTGCCTATTGATATTCTCTGACGATCAATGGAAGTTTATCACGGTCTTTACCTAACTCGGCACAAACACCGTTTGGGTTCAACACCGTGATTGTTCCTGTGATGTCATGAAGCGGGAAATCGCTCTCCGGTTGGGTGAATTCGACGGCAGGACGGTCGCGATTGTCCTCAACAAAGCAGTTGATAAAGTCAATACCGCCCATCGTCTGGACTAACTCCGGTTTTGGCAGGGACAACGAAATCGGTGACCATTCGCCACCGAACTGACGATCAGTGGCGGCATGGATGACCTTACAATCGGTGAACTTCACTCGTGCGCCTGTCACCGATTTTTCCTGAACCTTAATGCCGTAACCGACGGTGTTCTCAACTGTGCAGTTATCAAATTCAATACTGCCACCGGGACCGTTGTCTCCAATTTTCGTCACGCGGATACCCGTTCCGTGTTTACTACTGATGTAGCAATTCTCGAAGCGCAGTGTCACGTCATCAGATTCCTTGGTAGTATGTGCCAAGAATACTTCAATGCCGTCGCCGACGTTATCAATAAACTGGCATCCGGAGAATACTGTATTTTTTATTCGCTGCTCGCTTTTGTCCGGTTCAATATCCACACCTGATGCTGGTGGCGTTCCCCAGGTATTTGAAAACGTGCAGTTCTCGACTTTGAGGTTTTCAGCACTAATAACGCTGATACCCTGTCGATAATGGTTATCGCAGACAATGTCACGTAAGACCACATTTTCAGAGGCACGTCGTTCTCTGCCGCCATCAACGTAAATGCCATCTCCACCGCTATCTTTGAGCGTCAAACCAGACACATTTACGTTTTTACAGCCTCGAATTGCCAGGGTCATGCGCCACTCCGCCTTTGGATATTGTCCATACCAGCGGTCCCAGCCAAACTGCTCAAGTACAAGCCCGTTGATATAATCCTGTTTCCACATACGAAAGGTTGCGCCGTAGCCACGGATGGTGAGATTCTCCACATCTTGTGCGCTGAACATCGAATCGCCTCTGCCGCGATACTCGCCCCGTTTCGCTGTGACGACTGTCCCGCGCTCAAAAATCAACTCTTGGTTTCCCACAAGTTTAATCGGCTGGATTATCCAATCGGCGTGCATATTCGGGACAACCACCCGTTTCACGCCCGAATCTATAGCCGATTGTAACGCTTCTGTTGCATCTTCCGCGTCGAATCCCCACCACGCTGCGTTGGCAACCGTGCTTTTTCCAGAACGAACATCAGCGATCGCTTCAAGATTTTTCATTGTCATGCTCCATGAAGAGGCTATGCCAAAACAGAGGAAGCTGCCAGCCCGTCACAAACTGGGCGTGCCGGCAGCTGTGTCAATTTCTCGATGTCCTGTTTACGACGTAAAGGTTTTCTCATCATCAAGATACATCAGCGCGAACCACGTATTGATGTCCGTACGCTCTGGCGCAATCCGGCTGAGCATCTTTGCCATCATTGCCTTGTGCCTGTCGGTCGTAGGACCCATTTGTGTCATACGTTCGTTATAGGTATCGATGTCCGCTTCGCTCTGCGAATGATCTGCCTTCAGCCACGCTTCAACCTCTGCATCGGTTGGTAAGGCTTTCAGTGCCTCAGTAAATTCTGCAGCGGAGGTCCCTAAAAAAGCGAGTGTTGCTCGGTCGATTCCCGAATCCTCACCATAAAAATAGGCACCGAGTGTGTTGCTGTTGAATGCTCTACCCTTGTCAATCAACCGTGCGAGTTGAACCATTCCGTAGACGTCGGTATTGTAGGGACTCCGTGGCGCACGGCGGTTGAGGTCGACAATACCGAAACTCAACTGATCGTCCGCGTCCTGAAGTGCTACCCACGTGGTGATGTCTGTGCGGGTCGGATCTACTTCTTGACATCGCGCTTCAAACCGTTCCCGTGTTGCTTCATTGGGTCCATAGTTTACCAACGTTTCGTTGAATTCATCAATCTCGTCCTGCGATTTACCGCAGTTTTCCAGGACCCATGCACCGAGTTCGAGATTATTCGGGTTGTTGACCGCGGCTTCCTGAAAATCTGCAGCTGAAATACCGAGGGATGTTAAAATGCGTACATCTTGCCCGGAATTGTCGCCGTATAGGTACTCACCGATTTTGCCTGCACGTTCAGCGCGCCCTTTGTCTGTCATCCGTGCGACACCACAAATGCCAGCGATGTCTTTAGAGAGCGGACTGCGTGGCGGTCTGGCAGTCAGGTCAACTTGCCAGAAACTTCCCCAATCATCGAGCTCCATCGACTGCAATACCGTCGTAATATCGGTTCGTCCTGGGGCAAAGCGTGCGAGTCGGTCCTTCAACCGTTGTTTGTGCCCCTCCGTGTCAGGCAGTTGGCTGAGGGCGGCATCGTTAAACTCGGCAATCTCTGCTGCCGTCTTTCCGCTTGTTTCAAGCACCCAGTGCCCGAGTGCAGCATCGTCGTATTCGTCAGCTGCTTCGGCGTAAGCGTCGGCGGAAATCCCTAAAAACGTTAAGACGCGCTGATCCAAGCCAGAACTCTCACCGTAGATATAATCATCGAGAGTTTCCGCGTTATGTGCGCGTGCCTTGTCTGTCATCCGTGCCACACCTACAATCCCGGCGATTCCGAGATTTGAAGGGCGACGTGGCGGTTGGCGTGTCAAATCCATAATTTATGTCCTTCCAGTTCAAGAAATGAGGTGTTATGTCTTTTGCCAATATTTTATTCATAGTTATAAAGAGTGTCAAGAGAAAAGTACACCGATGTCCTAATTTGCCTTGCCAATTTTCACGGGACATTGTATATTTATGTCAAAAGTCCATGGAGGCATACAATGGGATTTCCTGTTTACGATTACCGCACAGATATACGGAATGTGTTGGTGACACCGCAAATTCGCTCTCGGTTTTTAAGGATGGAGCCTGGGCAAAGTGCCCAACTTCATAGTCATGACTTGGGGCATGAAATTTTCCTAATTCTGGAAGGGCGCGTCGAATTTGAGATTGATGGCGAAACTGAAGAGTTGGGAGCAGGACAGATGTGTGTTGCTATAGCAGACCAGCCGCACACAGTGCGAGTTCTCGGTGATGAACCTATGACAATGTATCTGTCTGTTACGCCACATATCTACCCCACGCACACGCCACGTACAGAAGAAGGCGAACGACTACCGCACAATTTCGCCCCACCTCGTGCGTACGATGTTGAGCCGGATATGCAGGTGTCAGTAGCGGAACTCGTTGCGCGTCAGATAGATGCCGCACAATTGTTGGAAGAACTTACTCACACCTGTGCAGCAGTTCAGCAGGAGATGGGCACTCAACTTAAGACAGCACTCGCTGAGGGTGACGCAGACGCCGCCACCGCAGCGCGTAAAGCAATGTGGGAAGCCGTCTATCCGGTTTACAAGGCTATCGCTGAATTAGGTGATGTCTGGAATGCGCTCGCTCCCCGCGTAACCCAGTAGTTTACTTTTAACCCAAGTTACCACACAGAAGGTTATGGGTGTTCAGTTTCTGTTTTGATTTAAACAACATGCGGATTACCTCTCATTTTGAAATCACACACAAATTAATTTGAATTATGAGTTGACTTTAAGGGTGTGATTTACTATATTAAGTCAAAAATAATAATTAAAAATTAATTATTATAAGATGTGTCCTAATACGGCTAATAGGGTTGCTTCAGTGCTTTTAGTTGGGTGGCAACTCAGTTCATTTTTAACTTGCTTTGTTTTGGTGTTTATGCTATACTTAAAATCACAAAGGGTACGTTCGCCTAATTTTCGGAAAATTATCTAAATTTGAACCGAATTTGATTTGACAACGTTTTAAAATTAGGATAAACTTATCTTTTAACCTTAAAAGTCCCGTTTGAGCGACTCACCTTGTGCTCTGATTCCAATGCGCTGGTGCGGAAGAATCTCCCATATTTGTTGAGGTTGAAATCTTTTGTCAAACGAGAGGTTATAATCTTTACCGAAAGGTAAGGAACGTCAAAATACAAATGAATTATGAAGGAGTGTCTTATGAAAGACCAGCTTTTTAACAGGAAAATCTTTTTTTCTTTATTAGCTGTTGTAATGTGTTTAGGGTTTACAGCAATGAGTTATGGTCAAGCCGTCGTTTCTGTAGATCCTGCTGAAGTAGAATCCCCAGCAGTTGGGGAACAATTCACGGTAAGTATTAATATAATGGGCGGCGAAGGGGTCGTGGGCTACCAAGCAACCGTAAACTTCGATCCGACTGCGCTCAAATATATTTCTGCTGAGAACGCCGACTACCTGCCCGCAGGCGCATTTCCGGTTGTAATACCAGCTGATGCCAGCGTCTTAGTTGGTGCTGGTGGAGCGACTCCGGCAGCAGATATGGATGGCACGCTCGCTACGGTAACGTTTGAAGTCGTTGAGGCGAAAGCGTCTGCTATCAGTTTGACGGCTATTACCCTCGCCGATGCCGCTGCTGGTGAATTAGAAGTCAAAACTGCAGATGGTATGGTTACCGTCGCGGGTGCTGAGCCAGCACCCGCCGATGATGCGCCTGCTGATGATACCACAGATGACGCAGCGACGGATGATGCTGCTGTCGATGATACCGCCGATGACGCAGCCACAGATGATGCCGCTGCCGATGATGCCGCTCCTGAGATGCCGGTGAGTCAGATGTTCGAGATTACCCTTACGAACCTCACCACTGGTGAACCCGGAGCGGGTGGACAAGTCCTTTCACCGCCAATCTTTGTGACGCACGCTGCCGGTATAAACCTTGCCGAAGTCGGTCAACCCGCAAGTCCGGCACTTGTGGCACTTGCTGAAAATGGAGATGCTTCAGGCCTCGTTGCACTCGCAGCCGCTGCTGGCGCGAACAGCATGGTTGCTGAGGGTGTGGTTCCTCCCGGTGGATCCGTTACCGTCACTGTGACTGCTGATATGGTCAACTCTTCACTTTCTGTCGGCTCCATGCTCGTGTCGACAAATGATGCCTTCATCGCGGCTACCGATGTAGCACTTTTTGATGAGGATGGCGCACCTGTGTCGGCGAGTCTCGATTTAAACGCTTATGATGCCGGTAGTGAAGAGAACACAGAAATGGCTTCTGATATTCCGGGTCCGCTCGCTTTAGATGCCGCTGTTGATCCAGAAGGGAGCAATGAGCGCGTTCCGACCGAAGGTGGTGTCATAGCAGCACACGAAGGTATTCAAGGCGGTGCTGATGTCGGTGAAGCGTTTGCGTGGGAAGAACCAACAGCAATGTTGATGATCACGCCTGTTGAAGCCCCCGCAGAGCCAGTTGTAGAAGAACCGATACCAGAACCGGTCGTAGAAGGTCCTGGTTTTGATGTAACGCTCGAACCGGGTTTGAACATGGTTTCTATTCCGTTGATGCCGGCAGATCCCTACACAGCGAAATCGTTGGCAGAAATGTTGGGTGCAACGGTTGTGATCCAACTCGATGCCGCGACCCAGAGTTTCACGGGTTACACGGTAGCTGATGAAGGTGATGGCTTTGGTATTGACGGTGGTAAAGGCTATATCGTGAATACCCCGGCTGGCGGTATGGTGAAATTCACAGGTGATGCGTGGGACAACCAGCCTGAACCGACACCGATACCAGATGAACCTGTTGCTGATGCTGATGCCGGTGCCGATGACGCAGCCGCTGATGACGCAGCCGATGCTGGTGAGGGTGATGCTGGTGAAGGTGACACAGCCGATGCTGATGCGGGTGCTGATGACGCAGCCGATGATGCTGGTGAAGGTGACGCAGCCGATGCTGATGCGGGTGCTGATGCGCTGATGACGCAGCCGCTGATGACGCAGCCGCTGATGACGCAGCCGCTGATGACGCAGCCGCTGATGACGCAGCCGCTGATGACGTAGCCGATGCTGATGCTAGTGCTGATGACGTAGCCGATGCTGATGCGGGTGCTGATGACACAGCCGATGATGCCGCACCCGCTGCACCTGCGCTCTCAACTTATAAAAGTGCGTGGGCGTTCATCGTTACCAGCGACATTCAGGGGATGGATACAGGCACAGCATACACACTCGTTGCTGAGAATCTCCGCACGGGTACTATCGCCACGGAGAATGTCACAAACGCAGCGAGACGTTCGTCTGCTGTCTGGGCAGACCTGAACCGCAAGAGTGTTGTTGAAGCAGGTGATAGACTCAAAGTCGCCCTTTACGACGATCGTGGTAGCATCGTATCAGGTCCGTTCCAACGCACGGTTACGACGATGGATATTCGCAATGCGTTCCTGAGTCTACAACTGAATGTTGGAGATGTGCAGCCGCAAGACACGCTTTTGGCGCAGAACTTCCCGAATCCGTTCAATCCAGAAACGTGGATTCCGTATCAGTTGAGTAAAGCGACAGAAGTGAAGATCGATATATATGATATATCGGGTCATCTGGTGCGTTCGCTGGATTTGGGATGGAAGCCGTTAGGTTCGTATATGACGCCGTCAGGTGCTGCGTACTGGGATGGTAAGAACGCAGTAGGCGAGCGTGTAGCGAGTGGTATCTACTTCTATACGCTACAGACATCAGATTTTGCTGCGACCCGACGGATGGTTATTCTCAAGTAGATATAGCAGCGAAAATGCTTTTTGGCGAAGCTTGCGAGCCAAAACTTACTATTGAAAAATAAAACGCCCCAATGTGCCGGTTGAGCTAACCGCGAATCAACGCCGATTAGCAGTCGGCGTTGGGGCGTTTTTTAATGTGTACACTAAGGGAGAAGTTTTTTGAGTTATCTAAAAAATAGTTTACTTGTTTGGGCAGTGCTTGTGTTACTTTTCGTTACAAGCACCGGCAATGTATTCCCTTTCTCTTCCGGTCCACTGGATGAGAAAACGGGAGCCCCCAATGAAGAAACTTGTGCACAAGCAGGGTGCCATGCCGGTAATGACCTCAATGTCTCAAGTGGCTCACTGATGCTGGAAATTCCTGAAATATACATACCGAATGAGGTGTATACGATTGTTGTTAATTTGTCGCGCACCGGGCAGAGTCGATGGGGGTTTGAAATGACTGTGCTGGATGCCGATGGCGAACGTGCTGGTTCATTTGCCGCCGATGCCGCAGCAAACACACAGTTATCCGAAACAAACGCTAAACAGTACATTAAGCACACTACTATTGGAACGGCTCAAGGCACAAACGACGCGCACAGTTGGGAATTTCAGTGGACTGCCCCTGATGCGGATATAGGTCCTATTACCTTCTATACTGCCGGAAACGCTTCCAATGGAAATTTCAACCCTGTAGATGATTATATCTACACAAAACAGGCAGAATCGACACCTCCAGTACCCATAGTCGCCGGTGTGTCCTTGGAAATTGTCGGAGACACAGCACTCTCTACAATGGATACCGTCGCAGGTGTAAGTTATACCCTCAAAGTAACGAATACCGGTAATATGATGGACACGATAATGCTTGAAGCCTCAACAGAGGTCGGCATTGAAGGCAGTGTCCTTGGTGCCCTCAGTGACAGGTCAGTTGAACTTGAAGCCGGGGCAGCATCAGAAGTAACGTTAATGGTCGCGGGGGATCTTCTCACAGAACCCGGCGATTATCCTATTAGTGTGACGGCGACTTCCAAGACAGATAGCGCGATGACTGCTGAAGTCACAACCACTACAACTGTAGAAATACCTCCACCGCCTCCGACACCAGAAATACCTCTACCACCTCCCACACCTTGGGATGTCAATGGTGACGGGACTGTGAATATTCGAGACTTAGTTTTGGTCGCGAGCGAATTCGGTCAGTCTGGAGAAGCCCTTAAAGGGGATGTGAACGATGATGGGTCGGTGAATGTCCTTGATTTAGTTCTTGTGTCTTCACATTTCGGTGAAGATACAAATGCCGGTCAGTAAAGCATATATTTCATAGAAGATCGCGAAAACCAAGCTTGAAACGAAGTGGAAAGCGGCTATAGAGAAAGGCACGTCAATTTTCTAACCTATGTTACTTAACCGCAAGGAAAAATAAAAATATGGCATCTAAATATCGCGTTGGAATTATCGGATGTGGTGGTATTGCCAATGCTCACGCACGCGGCTATCAGGGTGTTGAGCAAACAGAGATTGTTGCACTTGCCGATCCAGTTCAAGTAGCTCTTGATAAGTTTGCAGAAACCTACGGCGTATCCGCTGAAAACTGTTATTTGGATGCGCGCGAGATGCTGGATAACGAAAACCTTGATATTGTCAGTATCGCGACGTGGCATAAACTCCATGCACCCATGGCAATCGCAGCGTGTGCGCGAAGTCCAAAGGCAGTACTCTGTGAAAAACCGATGGGTGTAAGTCTCGGTGAATGTGACGAAATGTTAATCGCCGCGAATCGAAGCAGTGTCAAGGTCGTCATCGGGCATCAACGCCGCTTCAATTCCGCATGGACAGATGCCCGCAACCTCATTGCTGCGGGGGCGATCGGTGAACCCCGACAGATTGTCTGTCACGGCGGTCAAGGGTTACTGAATGACTGCTCACACCTCTTTGATATGATGCGCTATGTCATCGGTGACCCGGATCTGCAATGGGTTGTCGGTAACGTTGAACGGAAAACGGAACGTTACGAGCGAGATATTCAGATTGAGGACCGGAGTGCTGGAATTATCGGCTTTTCAAACGGTTGCATCGGTATGCTCTTGCAGGAAATTGGTAGACCGAACTATCAAGGTGGAATCGTCTACGGAACAGATGGTATCGCAGATGTAACGGAGGGGCGCGTCCGTCTCCTCAACAATAAAGCTACAGACTGGGAAGAACGTCCCTCCGATGGAAGGGACCAGCACGTCGCACAAGCGACCGAGCTGGTTGAATGGATCGAGGGCGGGCCTGAACACCGCGGTGAGGCAAAACATGGGCGTGCTGCTATTGAAATTATAATGGCGATCTATGAATCCGCACGTATGCACGAAGTCGTCCAATTGCCGCTGCGGACGCATGCCAATCCGCTGGATTTGATGATTGAAAGCGGAGATTTGCCTATTGAACGCCCAGGGCGTTACGACATCCGTGCATTTTTGTTACACGGCGAATCAATGAAACCTGCACGGTAAAAGTCGCCTACGAGAATTAGAGAATTATGCAGATTACACAAGGGGTTACTGTTGGTTTGTCAGCACTGCAACGTAACAAGTTGCGCTCTGTGCTGACAACCCTCGGAATTATCATCGGTATCGCAGCAGTTGTGGCTGTCGTTTCTGTTGGCGGCGGTGCAGAACATCTTATGCTCGCTGAACTTGAACGGATTGGCGGCGCGGGACTGATCGTCTGCTTTCGGAAAGAGGCGTTTCGTAGAGAAGACGGTTCGTATGTCGAAAATAAGCATCCAGAGTATATTGAATACGAAGATCTGGATTTTCTCCTTGAGAATTGTCCCTCTCTTAAAGCAGCTACAGCACTGTCACAGGTGAATTTCACCGTATCGCACAAGCACGTTAATCAGTCGCTTGAAATCCAAGGCGTTACGCCTTTCTATGAAGAGGTTAATAACTGGTACATTCAAGCCGGCAGATTTATTACGCAGAGCGACATGGAGCGGAGAGAACCCGTCTGTGTCATCGGTTCTGAAGTCCGAAAAGACCTGTTTGAGATGGAGGATCCAATTGGGCTTGAACTTAGAGTCGGCACGGAACGGTTCACCGTCATCGGGGTCATGGAGGAAAAAGGGAACAGCATGGCGAGTGAGGGGTGGGATAATCGGGTAATTATCCCCCTCACTACAATGGAAATTCGTTTTATCGGGCAGCAGAAAGGCTGGATCTTCTTGTGGGCGCAAGCCGAGAGTTATGACAAGGTTGAACAAGCCGTCGCTGAAGTCAAAATTGCGATGCGACAGCAACACGGTGATGAAAAATATTTTGAATTTTTCACCGCTAAGGAGATTATAAAACAGGTAGGTAACGTCAGCCGGATTGTTCAAATACTCTTAGGTGGCGTTGCGAGTGTTGCCTTGTTCGTTGGCGGCATTGGGATCATGAATATTATGTTGGTCTCCGTAACAGAGAGAACACGTGAAATCGGCTTGCGCAAAGCCCTTGGAGCAAAACGTCGCGACATCCTGATCCAATTCCTCATTGAAGCCATCGTTTTGAGCATTTGCGGTGGGCTCATTGGCATTTTCATTGGAAGCAGCCTCGCCTCTGTTTCCGGTTTGGTCATTTCAAAACTCATGAAAGCGAGTTGGCCCGCTGTTGTTTCTGTCCAAGCCGCTTTGATCGCATTTAGCGTTTCCGCATTAATCGGCATATTTTTTGGACTCTATCCAGCGAACAAAGCCTCAGGCCTCACCCCAACCGAGGCACTGCGTCACGACTAAAAATCACATAATTTCACGCCTTCCTCACGAAATCAAAGTTTCTGGGAAATTAGAATAGCAAATTTTGGCTTGCAAGTTACGCCGAAAAGAAAAGGAGCACATGCTGTGTCAAATCCAACAACGAAAGTTCGCGCGGCTGTCGTCGGGCTCGGTTGGCCCGGGATGCAACATCTCAAAGGCTATACCGCCGATCCGCGTTCAGAAGTGATTGCCATCTGCGATTTAGATAAGAAGCATGTCAAGCAGGTGGCATCGGAACATAAAATACCGAATACGTATACCAGCCACTTGGAAATGTTGGAAAATCCGGATATTGATGCCGTTAGCGTCTGTCTGCCGAACTTCCTCCACGCTCCTATCTCTGTTGACGCTTTGAACGCTGGCAAGCATGTGCTTTGCGAGAAGCCTCCTGCTCGAAGTGCACAGGAGGCAAAGGCTATGGCTGATACAGCCACCCAAAATGGAAAGACATTAATGTACGCCCTTGTACAGCGGTTTGATGGAAGTACCCAACGACTCAAACAGCTGATACGGGAAGGTGAACTCGGTGAAATTTACTTCGGCAAAGCGGGTTATGTTCGACGGCGCGGCATTCCTATCGGCAAGGAAGGTTGGTTTGTCGATAAAGAACGCGCAGGCGGTGGCGCACTCATTGATATTGGTGTCCATGCCTTGGATTGTGTCTGGTGGCTAATGAATTCTCCAAGACCCGTCGAAGTTATGGGAATGTCATATTCTCACTTTAAGCATCTGGTGCCTGATAATGTTAAATACGATGTTGACGATGCGACCTTTGCACAAATCCGCTTTGAAAATGGCGCGACTATTATCCTTGAAACAACATGGGCACTGAACTTACCGGGCGACAATTACATTAAAGTGGCGGGAACGAAAGCAGGAGCGACTCTCAGCCCCTTCACCCTTTATACGGAAGAAGATGGCAAGGAGTTGGATAAACCGCTTAGCGCACCTTCGATTAACAGCTTTGACGAAGAGGTAAAACACTTCGTCGGGTGCATTGTTGATGGCAAAGAGCCTATCTCCTCGGCAGAACAGGGTATCATGTTGATGCAGATGCTTGACGGTATCTACGAATCCGCAGAAAAGGGACGATCTGTGCCTATCGCAGATTTAAGTGCCGCGACCGGATGAAAGCCCTCTATTTGGCAGTCCAGGTCTATCTGGCGTTTGCAAGGAAATCGTTTCAGAGACGGATGCAATATCGAGTTGCAAACCTTGCAGGCTTGACGACCAATTTCTTCTTTTTGCTGGTGCATATCTTTGTCTATACTGCTTTCTACGCAGCGCGTACCGGTCCCCAACCCCTCAATTTGAATGAAATTATCACCTATTTCGTTCTGTGTCAGGTCTCTTTCATGCTCATGCCGTTTTGGGGGACTCGTTCTGAAGTTACGAACGCGATTAAGGACGGCAGCGTTGCACTCCAATTAACCAAACCTGTTGACTTCCAAGCATATTGGTTTGCCGATGAGTGCGGTAGAGCCTGCTATTACTTACTCATGCGGGGATTTCCGACCTTTCTTATCAGCATTTTTTTCTTCAAGGTTGCAATTCCGCAGCAGCCCACCCTCTTGATGGCGTTTACAGTTTCAATGACGCTCGCTATTTTCATGAGTACTGCGATCACAATAACAATTTTTAGCAGTGCGTTCTGGACTTTAGATACAACAGGAATTTCTGGAATGTCTGGTTCCGTAATTATGCTATTTTCTGGAATGTTGGTTCCGATTGCGCTATGGCCCGAATGGTTGGAATACATTGCCAGATGGCTGCCGTTTGAAGGTTTGATTGACATCCCGTTTAGTATCTATTTGGGCAAGATTACAGGTGTTGAGGTCTGGATTGCTATAGGCAAACAGATGGTGTGGAGCCTCTTTTTTCTTGGGCTGGGACGTTTTCTTTTAACCCGTGGGTTTTCCCGACTTGTCATACAGGGTGGCTAATAGGTATTTTCAAGAAAATGCACCATCTTTCACTCTACTTCCATTTTGTCAAACTCCGTATCCGGTCGCAGATGGAATACCGGCTCTCGTTTGTCTTTGATCTGTTTGCTCAAGCGAGCATCTCTGTCATCGACTTTTTCATGATTGCTCTCCTCTTTAACCGTTTCAAAGAGTTAGCCGGATGGGGTCTATGGGAAGTCGGGTTCCTCTACGGCATGATTGGCATTTGCTTTGCTGTTGCTGAGATGATTGGGAGGGGTTTTGATGTTTTTCAGAGAAATATTGTGCGCGGAGACTTTGATACGGTCCTCATCCGACCGCTCGGCACTTTCTACCAAGTATTTTCACATGAATTTCTGCTCCGTCGGATAGGGAGGATAGCGCAAGCCCTGGTTGTATTTCTTATTGCTAATTCGCAGTTGACTGTGGCGTGGTCACTTACCAAGGTCGGGTATCTGTTGATTTCGCTGGTAAGCGGGACCTGTTTTTTTGTAGGTCTCTTCGTCATCGGCGCGACAAGTTGCTTTTGGACTGTCCAATCAATTGAGATTATTAATGTCTTCACGAACGGTGGCGTTTTCATGGGAAGTTACCCGTTTTCCATTTATCGGTGGTGGTTTCGGCATTTTTTCACTTTTATTATCCCGTTGGCGTGTGTTAACTATTTTCCGTCCCTTTTTCTGCTCGGAAAAATTGGATCATCAGGAGTTTCACCGATGGGTGTGCAATTAGCACCTTTTGCGGGTTTCCTGTTTCTCGGCATCACCATGCTATTTTGGAGGTGGGGTGTCTTACACTATCAAAGCACAGGCTTTTAATTTATTGTTCATGGACCGCTGCGTCCGTTGTCCTTGCGGGTTTTCGACATTCACGGCTGGGTTTGAGGATTTTGACGTTAGCTGTAGCGTAATCTGCGTAAGGGTGAGGTCTCCTCGTCCTATGATCAGTTTTAACGGAACCTTAGCACGTAACGAAGTGGAGTGCGACTCGAACACGAAAACGTCAAGAGACGAGTAACCGATACTTATCCGCAAGGTAAAATAAAAATATGATTGAAGTTGACAATCTTAGCAAAATTTTCAAGGTCTATCATCACCGCAAAGGGTTTTTCGGAAGTTTTGTGAACCTCTTTTCTCGCAAACACCGCATTGTCCAAGCGGTAGACAGGATTTCATTCACGGTAAAACGTGGCGAAATTGTGGGATATTTAGGACCAAATGGTGCCGGAAAGTCAACGACTATCAAAATGCTGACTGGCATTTTGGTGCCTACATCGGGCAGTGTGACTGTGAATGGGTATATCCCACATCGGCAGCGGAAGGAGAACGCCAAACATATTGGGGTCGTGTTTGGACAAAGATCACATCTGTGGTTCGATTTACCCGTTCAAGAGTCGTTTGAACTCTTACAACATATCTATCGGATTCCAGAGACGCAATATCGCTACAACGTCGAGATGTTTAACGAATTGCTCAGTCTTGGCGATTTTTTCCAGACACCTGTTCGTCAGTTGAGTCTCGGTCAACGGATGCGTGCCGACATCGCGGCTGCCCTGCTCCACAATCCAGATGTTCTGTTTCTTGATGAACCGACTATCGGTTTGGATGTTGTCGCAAAGGCGCGTATTCGACAGTTTATCCAAAAAATTAACGCTGAACGGCAGGTCACGGTTGTGTTGACAACACACGATTTGGACGAGGTCGAAAAACTCTGCAAGCGCGTCATTCTCATTGACAATGCACGTCTCTGTTTTGACGGGGAACTCGCTACACTTCGGCGATTACTTTCAACAGAACGGATTTTGAGCGTTGATTATGCTGAAGTCTATCCAGACATCAGCATCCCCAAGGCACACGTTACCTATCGAGAAGGTGCTCGCGTGCAGTATCGATTCTCGCCAGAGGAGATCAGCACGGCGGATCTTATCGGTACAATTCTCCAAAGGTTCAAGATTGTAGATATATCTGTCGAAGAGCCTGATATTGAGGAGTTAATCAAAACCGTTTACGAGGACAATCTCACCCTTGAACGTAAATTGACAGAGCCAAAATCTCCAGGCATACAGGCGAATTGACTTGACAGACCGAAAATCTATAAGGTAAAATGTATAAAAGTTTTAGCGAACCTAATGGTTATAGTTGTGTCTTATTAATTAAGCACTAAAAGTGAGGGGTAATCCTTGTATCCCTCTGCCTCTAATTTCCCAAACCGAAAGGAGCAACACCAATGAATCTGAAGGATATAAGAGCAATTTGCATTCTCGGCGTACTTCTTATCACGCTCTGGTATGTTAACGCCGCTGATGCGCAAGATTTTGTGACAGATGGGCTTGTCGCTATATATACGCTCAATGAAGCGGATCTGGATGGCAAGGTTGTCAAAGATGCCCTTGGCAAAAACGATGCAGAAGTGGTCGGTAAACTCAAATTTGTCGAAGGGGCGACAGATGGCACGGGGGAAGCGATGGAATTTGAAGGGAAACCCGACAACTACGTTGAAATCCCCGATATGGGTGACTTTGAATTTGTGTCTATTGAGTGCTATGCACTTGAGGGACAGTTCGGTCCCACTCAAGGGCTCGTTTCGACGTGGCTGTGGGAGGCGGGCAAAGTCCATTTCAAATTTGAGGGAAACCAGATCCAGGTGCATAAGAACGACGGTGTCAAGATTCGTTTAGCTGCTGAAACCGACACGTGGTATCACATTATTTACACCAGTAATACCAAAGATAACGAACTCAAGCTTTATGTTGATGGTGAGTTAGTTGATGAAGGGAATGCTGGCGCAACCCCTGAAAACATGAAGGAACGGCGGATTGGCAGTGAACACGATGGCAGATTCCTCACCGGTATGATAGATAACGTCCGCATTTACGATCGGATTCTTGACGAGAAAGAGGTTCAGCAGAATTTTGAGTCCAAAAGCGATCAATTGCCTGTTGAACCTGCTGGAAAACTCTCAACCACTTGGGGATACCTCAAGGCATTGAGAAATTAAAAGCGGGAGGGATTTGTAATCCCGATGTCTTTGCGCATTCAGAAGGCAATTATTCCCATTGCTGGATACGGGACACGCCTTTTCCCCGCGACGAAAGCCGTGCCGAAAGCACTCTTTCCAATTATCGCTCAGGATGGTATCGCAAAGCCCATCATTCAGTTGATTATTGAGGAAGCGTTAACGGCAGGTGTGGAAGAGGTGTGTCTCGTTGCCCAACCCCAACAGGTTGAGCCGATTGCCACCTATTTTTCCAGTGACGTTGCGGATGCAATTCGCGAAAAATCGGAATTAGCAGCGCAAGCGGATCGATTGGGAGAAATAGGCGAGCGGTTGCATTTCGCTATTCAGGCAGAACCGGAAGGATTCGGACACGCCATCTATTGTGCCAGGGATTTCGCCGCTGGCGAACCTGTCATGATTCTGCTCGGGGATCATCTCTATATTTCCGAGTCAGGTGTCTCTTGCGCTAAACAATTGGCGGATGTCTATACACAGGTTGGGCAATCTGTCACGAGTCTCGATCTCTGCCATGAGAGCGAACTCTCACTCAACGGTATCGTTCACGGCAGTCCTGCTGTTCAGTCCCACTTGATAGCCAACAAAAACCAAGCCCGTAATGAAATGGAGGGCGACTCTACGGAGAGAGAGGTCAAAGTTCAAACTCACTTGATCGAACCGCAAGGAATAATTAAAAAGCGGCTCTTTACGTTAGCACAAATCTCCGAAAAGCCGACGGTTGAATTCGCGCAGGAACACCTTCGCGTTGAGGGGATACCTGATCAGCAGTATCTCTGCAACTTCGGCATCGATCTCCTTAACCCCCTCCTCTTTGATATTCTGGACTACAACTACAGCCACCGAATTGTGACGCATGGAGAGATTCAACTGCGGGATGCAATGACGGAAATGATAAAACAGGAAGGTATGTCCGGTTATCGCGTCGCAGGTAAGCGTTACGATACAGGAAACCCACAGGACCTGCTGAAGACTGTGAATGCCTTTGGTCTCGACGGTCCCTATGGGAATGTCTTAATCTAACGTTTCCCCAACCTCTAACGAAATAACTTCTACATTCTGAGATGCCGTCAACTTACGGAGTTCTTCGGGCGTTCCTGTCAATAGTGGGAAAGTGCCATAATGGATAGGCAGAATCGCTGGAACATTGAGTAATTGTGCGGCGTAGGCGGCTTCACGCGGTCCCATCGTGAAATGGTCGCCGATGGGAAGCAACGCGAGGTCGGGTTGGTAAATCTCACCGATAATCCGCATATCCCCGAATACGTTCGTATCCCCGGCGTGGTAAATTTTGTAGCCGTTCCCGAATTCAATCACGTAGCCTGCGGGTTCACCCAGATAAACCGTTGTGCCGTTTTCCTCTGTGAAGCTGCTACTATGGTTTGCTGAGACCATCGTTGCTTTCACGTCGCCGACGGTGACAGTGCCACCCTTATTCATACCAATCGTGTTCTCGACACCTTGTTTACCAAGCCACCCTGCGATTTCAACGATAGACACAACTGTCGGGGTGTGTTCTTTCGCCAGTGGCACCGCGTCGCTGATGTGGTCGGCGTGCCCGTGCGTTATGAGTATCACGTCGAGCGTATCAAAGGTTTTGAGCGCATCAGGACACACTGGGTTGTTGGTTACCCATGGGTCTATGAGAAGTATTTGTCCATTTGCTTCGATTTTAAAGGTGGAGTGTCCGAGCCATGTCAGGCGGATACCGTTATTAAGTTTCATTTTTTTAATTATTCCTTGCGGTTAAATAACGGGGGTTATGTTTATGACGTGCCTTTCTTCAGAGTCGCCTGTGCCGTTGTTGCAGGCTTAGGTTTTTGTTTGCAAAGAATACATTGCTCTTAAGGTGGGTTCCCAAAAAGAATTGCCTTTAGTCTTTGGGCGATGATTTCTACTTCTCCCGGCATTAGCGTTTGTCCATTGATGATGACACCATTTTCCCCTGCTCCTGGAATGTCAATAGAAGGTTCACCTTCTGCGAGTTGCTGAAGGATTTCGTTCCGTGTGATGCCGAGTTGTTCCTCATCAAATCGGATTTCGGTGCGCGGCATCGGTTGTCCGGCTTCGGAGGGGAAGATACGATGAACTGTAACGCCTTGGATGTCCGCGAACACTTCGTCGTAGTAGGTAACCTGATCCTCGTAAGATTGCTGTAATTTGTCGTGGTCCTGATCCAGGTACAATTCGACAGCGGCAAGTAGACCTACCAGCTCTTCTTTCCCTACCTTCATTCCCCTACCGATAAAAGGGTGCGGTGGTCCGTTGAAGGCGATAGCTTCAATCAACGATTTTTTTCCGACGATTAACCCACTGCTTTGCGGTCCGCACAAGCCTTTTCCCCCACTAAAGAGTGCCAAATCAACACCCATCTGTGTGAAACGCCATAGATTTTCTGGGGGTGGTAACTGTGCGGCAGCATCAACAATGAGAGGGACATTGTGCCTTTTGGCAATCGCGATGGCTTCTTCATAAGACACCCAGAGGTGTTCTCTACCGGGGTTCGCGAAGTAGAAGATTGCGGCGGTTTTCTCGCTAATAGCGTTCTCTAACTCGTCAGGAGTTGTGCCCTTTATGTCACAGCCGTCGCCTATCTCTACCATGGTGACGCCGACCTGCCGAACGGCGAAATCGTATCCGACGCGACCGTGACGATGCACAATGACTTCACTTTTCATTGATGCATCAAGATGAGGCAATTTTTCACGCTTGTCAGCATCAAGCCCAGTGATACACGCGGCGGTGCTAAGGGTCAAGGCAGCAGCGGCACCACAGGAGACATACGCCGCTTCGTTGTGGGTGAGTTTCGCAATCTCTTCCCCGACCCGTTTTTGGAGTTCGACAATGTCTACAAAGTGCTTGGCGGCATCTGCCATCGCCTCGACAACCTCAGGTGGCATAATCGAGCCACCGAGCCGTGTGAGCGTTGCGTTACCGTTAATGACTGTACGGATGCCTAAGCGTTTGTAAATACTCATTTTTTTAGTAGTTGTCGGTCATTCGTGTGGCAGTTGCAAATATTGTGCCCGCCACAAGCGATCTCTTAACTGAGGGCTGATAACTGATAACTATTTACCCGACTTCTTCACCGTCTAATTTACCGACCTGGAGGTTAATCTCATCGCGCGCTTCAATCTTTTCCACCTTACCATCCGCCATGTGGAAGATGCGGTCGGAGACATCTAACATCTTGTAATCATGCGTTGCAGTGATGATGGTTACGCCGTTTTCAGCATTGAGTCGACGGAGTAGGGCGATGATTTCGAGTCCGGTTTTAGTGTCCAAGTTTCCCGTCGGTTCATCAGCAAGAACAATTGCCGGGTCGTTCGCAAGCGAACGTGCAATTGCGACGCGCTGTTGCTGTCCACCGGAGAGTTCCAACGGCTTGTGTTGCACGCGGTCACCCAATCCGACGAGTGTAAGGAGGTCAACGCCTTTCTCTCTGCTTTCGTCTGCACTCATACCGGCGAAAATCATCGGGAGTGAGACATTTTCGAGTGCAGTCATAACGGGAATGAGGTTGAACGATTGAAAGATATAGCCGATCTTTCGACAGCGGAGCCATGCGAGTTCGTACGCGTCAAGTTGTGCGATGTCCACCTCGTCAACGTAAACTCTACCCTCGGTCGGTTTGTCTAAGCCGCCAATCATGTTGAAAAGTGTTGACTTCCCTGAACCGGAGGGACCCATAATAGAAATGTACTCGCCACGCTGGATTTGGAAGTTGACACCGCGGAGGGCGTCCACAGTCTGCGTTCCCATCTCATATCGCTTGATGAGGTTCCGGACGCGGACTGTGTTTTCCTTTGGAAGGACGCGCTGGAGCTTTTCTGGTGTTTCGGCGAGAATTGCACTTACATCGCCGATTTCTGTTGGGGTGTTCATTTTTTTCTCCTATTTTTATCTAAGTTTCCGATCAGGGTACGGCTTACCGTTTCTGAAAAAACCCAAAGAATCCCGATTTTTCAGGTTCAGGTTCGGGTTTGGACGTTACGGGGACATTCTGTTGAGGGTTAGGAATGGCGAACCCTATGAAATTCCGTTTGCCAAGCTGCTGCATAAACGTAAAGAGGGACGTTTCCGCTTCTTTCCGAGTCAACTGGTACTGTTTTTGGATCCCCTTTATAATCTGCGAAATGGTATGCTTACCGTCGCACATCTGCCACACATAAGTTCCCATGGAATCTAATACAATAACCCTTTTATTCGGAAGCATAAAGAGCTTACTGGCGAGTCGGGTCCAGAGTTGGTCTTTCTGTGGAACAACGAGTGAGGCTTCGTCTTTGTCGTCTATCTCCCAGATTATCAGCTGATTCCGCACGGGAAAAGACGTCATCACCCGAGTCCGGTCCATATCTGGACGCTTCTTGAGTTTGAGAGCATATAGAATTCTGTTTAGCATTTCTTTTAGATAGTTTTCGGTTTGCCTCGCAGTGAGAGTTATCAGTTTTCTAGTTGGATGGTAGCAATCTACCCTGGAATCACCGAAGTCAGTTGGAGGACTCCAACAACAGGTGAATTATTACAAATACGGCTCTTAACTGACAGCTGACAGCCGATAGCCGATAGTCATCAATGGCATTCAATACTTTCAGTGACCTTTTGGATGGTCGAACGCGCGTCGGTACTGCCGATGGACTGGATAACATAGATACGGTTGGAATGATTGCATCGCCATAGATGAAATACAAGTGCTGTCCTCTTGGATAATTTATCGAGTATCAGCACGGGGCTGAATGGCACACCATCATAGAGCCGCGTCTGCTCTCCAATAAGTGTCAGACGTTCATCCACCGAGTCTGTATCCGACGTTACTTCAAATCCATAGCCACGAATCGCTTTTGCGTATTTGGCGCGAAACCATGCCTCTAATGGATTCGGTGCGTCTTTATAGTCATTCAGCATCACCTCTGCGGGTCCGTACCGTTCCACGCTAAGCCGTCCTTTGTCCGGCGGAGTGGTATCTAAATCTTCTACAGAACCATTACTCCGTAGGCGACTGCTTGCCAATTTAGCAAGCTTTACCGCACTTTGAAGGCGGACAGGTTTTGCAGTGAAGGCAAATAACAGGTAGCCACTGAGCAGTTTCTGACGTTCCAATTTGTATTCTTTCGGAACCCCTAACTTAAGCCCATAAGCACTCCACAGCGTCAGTGGTGCATCAACACGATCTGTAATTGATTCGAAAACCCGAAGGACCGTGGGTCGCAAATTCTCCTTGAGCCGTCCCATCACCTGCACGATCGTGATCCGTTTCCCAGCGTGGAAGATCAGTCCATTAGCACGAATATTCCCTTTCCAACTAAAACCGAGAACGGTGCGTCCCTTAAAGAATTCCTCTTCTTTAATGAAGTTAACGTTCCGACGGAAAGAGAGTTCGGTGCCTTTCTTATAAGTCTTGCGAATCAACTTGAAGTATTCGTCGAGCGTGGCATGGAGGTCTGGCTTTTTACGTCGAGTATGCGCCCATTTGAGTTCAAGGCGAGGCATCTCCCCATCGTCAAGCCGGAGATATCCTGTTTTCTGATCTCCGCTGAGCCCGCTAAGTTCCCATGCCGTGGGTATTTCAAGTTGTATGCCTGCCCAGCCAAAAACAGTCCATTCCATTTTTTATAGTTATCAGTTGTCAATTATCAGTTGTCAGTTTATAGTTGTCAGTTTATAGTTATCAGTTACAAGGGGCAACTTTGTTAAACGAAAACCTCTTAACTGACTGCTGAAAGCGAACGCAGTGAGCGTACTGACAACTGATAACTATTCCTCTGACGACTCTTAAAACGGTTTAACGATGACGGCTTTAGACACAAGGGCGATTGCTACAGTTCCCATACCGATAAGACCGACACCGCACGCAAATCCTGCCGCAAGCACCGGATTAAACATATACCAGCGCCGCAACCCGAACCGCTTAATCATGTAGAACCGTCCAATGACCGCACCGAGTAGCCGTGCAACCATGCCTCCCGGATCCGCGCCGATACCACCGATAATTCCGTAGAACCACATTGTGGGCAGTTTAAATACCCACAACATCCCATAGATTGCGATGCTTGAGGTGAGTCCAGCGGCGACATAGTCACCGCGAATCGCTTGAAGCATCTGGCTGTTTCCATCCCGCAGCGATGTTTTCCAGAGACATTCATTTGTGGCGTTAATGGGCCACATCATCTGGGCAAACGGATACTGTGCACTGGGAATAGGGGCAATCTGCCAGATAAAGTGAAGCACCACAATTCCACTGACAAGTAGAATCGGCATAATCAGCAGTGTACCCGCGAGATTTGAAGTGAAGGTAGTTCCTGTCAATTCAAGTACTCGCCAACTTTGGGTGCCGCGTCCATAATCTTCGTCTGGGAGTGGTGCAAACCAGATATCTACCTCTTCGTAGCGACTCAAAATAAAGGTAATTTCGTGTAGATACGGTATTTCAAATAGGTCGCGTCCCAAGACACCGAAGGTCCGTGCGGTAACATACGAATTAAGCGGTGTATATAGGAATGCGTAGCCAAGCAAGAAACTCAACGGGAAATTCGGAACCATCCAGTGGATGAGCCAAATAAATCCGCCCATACCGGCGAGCCACATTAATCCCATCAACCATATCGGGAAATCGCCACGGTTCGGCGGTGTCGCGAACGATCCCCGTTCGCCAGCAGCTTTTTGGGTCTTCCGTAGTTTGAAAAGCATCGGAATTGAAGCTGCCATTCCGACGATCGCAAGACTAAAATTCTTACCCATGCCGTAACTAATCCAGAAATCCAATCCGTTAAACAAGCCGACACCACGAACATCCAAACCGGGGGACCACTGGTGGAGAATCTCGTAGCGGTACAGAATTTGTGGGTTCACGATAAATTGAGATATCATCGCCGTAAGAAACTCTGTCATGATAACCGGGAACGGCATCACGAACCCAATGAGCATTTGTCCAAAATCGGTTCGAAGGGCAAAAACGCCTGTTGGTGCGAAACCTTCTATACTCTGTGTGAAATCTATCCACGGGATCTTCAGAATCTGAATCGGCTGGCTCATCATGACACCAGTGAGCGAAGGCACACCGATATAGAGGAATCCCCAGATTAACCCTGCCATAGAGCCAATAGAGAAGACGCGCCACCGCCAGGTCTCTTCTTTGCCTGTCGTTTCCGCGAGGGCAGTTGCACCTTGCGCACTAATCGGTGCCATGGGGTATGGGAGCCGCTCGAGGTCCGCTGTGAGTCGAAACAGAATATACTGTCCACTCACAAACCGCAACGTGCCGAGCAGTTTTCCTATAAGATAGATACCGATGGGCAGAAACCAGTCTGGATGCAGCAGACTTCGCGTGAGCACGCCGACAGAATCACCTGCTGGCACAATCCAATCTGGGATTTTGTCCGCGATTTCATATGAAGCTGCCTGTGGCGTGTTGATAAAGTAGGCGTACCAGATAAAGTTCCGGTACTGGAGCCCACTTCCAACAGCGGCACCTGTTAACCCGAGGAGCATGTAAAGCTCCTGTCGCCGGGCAGTTGTAAAGGAACGCCGCGCGAGTTCAGTGAATAGAATAACGGCAACCCAAGGTGCTGCACCAGCGCCGGATTCACCCGATACATAACTAAGATAAATGGACCCTGGCATCATCAGCAAGCCAACGAAAAGTGCTCCAACAAACACCTTAACTGTTAGCCCCGACTCAAAGGTACGAATACCCCCTTCGATGTCGTATCGCTGTGCCCAAGCTTGCCATTCATCTGCTTGTGATACTCTTTCTCTCGCCAAGTTGAATGTTCTCCTTTCTTTTGACAAAGGTTGGTCGGCATTTTCTGGTCTCGTTCTGTATCAGTCTATGAGGACTGCACGTGTGGCACTCCTAAAGACCTTCCAACCCTACAGGTGTTCTGCTCGTCCGTCACTCTTCGTTTGATTCTTCGGTGTTGTCGGTGTCTCGTAGTTCTTCCCAGAAATGCGCCAAAAAAATACCAACTATCAGCACAAGGGCTGAGAAGATCTGCCATTGCCAACGTCCTTCGAGGGCGAGAACACTGAACAGCCATAAGAAGGTGCCAATGATGATAATAAGACTTGCTGCTTTTTCCACGTTTGCTGTCCTTGTTTTAATTATGTGCCTTTGAGCATCGTTTCACTACGTTCCCCGATAGTGTCTGGTGAATTCTAACGTAACTGAGAAGATGTACGATTCTGTAGGAGCAGGTCTTGTGCCTACCCGCCTATATCCGCTACCGTTCATAATCCAGAGGCGGTCGGCATTAACCAAAAACCACCGTGAAACGTAATTCAATAGTTTAAAAACCTTAATCCGCGGGTGTCGGTACTGGATCCATCTGTGCTGTTCCTTCTGCCGATCCACCTGTGCCTTCAGTTCTGCCGCGTTCATGGAACTCGGCTCGGATATCGACATTGAATGTCCGCCAAATCAGAAGTTGTTTCCGCAGCAGGTTGAGGAACCGTCGGTTGACCCGCTTCCAAGAGGCAATCTCACCGCTCTCGCGGTGCACATCCAACGTGATTTTGTAGAGGTCTTCCTCTTCACTACCCACTTGGGATGTAACGAACTGAATAGACTGGCTCACACCTAAGTCATAAGGTGCCAGCCATACCATCATCCCAATTTGATAGGAATCTTCGGTTTCCGCTTGGCTGAACGCAACCTGGTCTGTGTAGAAATCACTGGCGGATTCGTCTGCATGTGCGTCAAAATAATCCCGCATAAAGACGTTCAACCCGAGTACCTCTTCTTCAAGGACGGTAAAGGGCAGGTTGAAGTGCCATACGTCACCTTCGGGTTCTGGAAGTTTCCATTTCCGTTCGATATCGGGCACTGCCATCCGTGAAGCTTTGATCGCTGGATACAGGGTGCTCAACAGCACTACAACCATAACGATGATCGTCGCAACAACAGTGGACATTGATGAGTAGTTGAGCGTCAGCCCAGCAAGCCAGCCGAAATGCACGAGGGTTGTTGCTATCACTTGTCCCATGAGATAGCCTAATACCGCTCCAACGACGGCGTATACACATGCCTCGGCAAGGAAGAGGAAGGCGATATGCACAGGTGCGAGTCCGACGGAACTGTAAATGCTGATTTCACGGACACGCTCATAGACGGCTCCAAGCATGGTATTAAGGACGATGAGAGCCGCAATCAGGATTGGCACAAACAAGTTACCCATACCGCTGAAACTCGTCATTCCGATACTGCTGTAGAGGTATGTGTCTTTATCACGTCCCACAAAGAAGTCAAGGGCAATGCGGTTCATGAGCGGTGCCATGATAAGGTCTAACTTATCTGTTGCATCTAACAACTTCGGATCATCTTCTCGCGGTTCCATGTTAACAGCAACGCTTCGGAGTGTGCCCCCTTGATTCATAACTACCTGGTATGGCAGGATGGCGATACTGTCTGGCGTGAGATGGAGGTACTTCTGTAATTCACCTTCAAGCGTCTCATCACCAGTGGCACCGCGGCTCCGCTGCTGTTGCATTAACTGATAATCGACAGGTGTAAGTTCTTCACCATCGTTATCAGTGAGGTCCTTGAAGCCGATACCGAGGACACCGACAACAGTAAAGTCTGCGCCGTAAACAGAGACGGTGGCTTTACCCATATCGCTTTCAGTGATCTTTAGCAACTCTGCCATCCCTTTAGGCAGCACAATGGCGTAGGGCCACGCTGTTGGCCATTCGTCGGCATCTACAGGGTCGAACCATTTTCCGTATTGGAGGTATCGGTTGATACCACTAACACTGGGTTCGGATTCGTTCATGCCCACGAGCATGCTTGCGGCGAAAGTCAACGCTTCACCCGTGAGTTGGTGCGTCGGAGGCGATGAATCTGCTACGTTTGGCGTACGTGTGAGTTGGACAAACGATTGATCGCCAGTCCCTGAGGATTGATACCATGCGCGCGGTGCAACGACATTCCGAACGATCAAAACGGATTCTTCGTCTACATGCTCAATGAAGCCGTCCTCTTCTAAAGCGCTGCGTGCGTCTGCGATATCAATCGGTTGTTGCCCTTGCTTGACTAAGAGTTCGTTCTTACGTTGCAAAAGTCGTTCTAAAGCGGTGAATGTGATCTGCGTCTTTTGCAGGTCGTTTAGCACGGAGGTAAGCACCGGTTCCTCAAGCGGGCGCCAGTACTGGTCGCGAATAAGGAGTCCCGTATAGCGCGGTGTCACTTGCGGAAGGCTCGTTCTATTCGGATGCATAAACGTCCGCACAGAAGTAAACGAGATAACAGTAAAGGTCAGGATTACCAACGTGCAACATGTCAGGACAGTACGACCTTTCCGTTTCCGCATGTTGGAAATACCCAAGCTGAACGCCGCTGCACTCGCACTCAACCTGCCGACATCGGCTTTATAAACTTTACTTCCTTCTTGCCGGATCTTTTCGAGTTGCTCCTCAAATTTTCGGACAATGATGCTGATGACAAGGACCGTCAAGGCAAGCACTACGAACGCGATCAGGATAATCACAGGTGTGGTAGTAATCTGGAATGCGGGGTGAACTTGGCTTAGGAAGAAGAATACAAGTAAAAAGATGCCGAATGAGCCCAAAATCTGCTTGTGGATACTCGGGAAGCCGAAAATGAGCCGTTCCATAAAGTACGCGAACGGCATCAGCAAGGCGAGATAGAACATTACACCGTTAACGACATCATTACCCGTCTGTTTGACATCCGGGTATGCACGTGATTCGTAGCCCCACGCGGCACGGGCGAGTTTGAGGGCTTGTTGATAGTCGCTTTGGAGTAATTCCGTCTCCGCGCGTGCAAGATAATCATGCGCAAATTGATGGAGTTTGTCAAGTCGGTCACTGGAGATACCAAACCGTTTATAAAGTCGTGAGCGGTTCTCATCAAGCCACCACATATCCCGGACAACGACGTACGGCGTGAGGCGAATCTGCCCGTTTTCGCGGACAACAAACCCTTCGCCGGTATAGAGCGTAGGGTTCTTCATACCGCTCTTAGTTGCTTTGATGAGTAGGAGACGTTTGCCGATCTGTCCGTAAGCCATTCCGATTTTGATGCGAGTATTCGGTTTGCTATAGACAAGAGCTATCGGTTCGGCTGCAGAGACGCCTTCCTGCTGCCACGGTTTGGACATCCCGTACTTCTCCGGCGGGCTATCGGTGAGTGCGTCGTAGACTTCGAGTTCCCGCAAGGTCCGTAGATACCGCTGGTCCACCAAGTCATAGATGGTTGTAGACACACAAGGGAATGTAACAACACGACAACCACGCCTGCGGGTATTAATAGGAACTTTATTGGGCAGTAGTTTCGCACCGTAATTCCCTAAATCTGGGGCATAGACGATGTCCCCTGAATCCTTGTCAAGGATGTATGCTTCCACTTCCTGGGCACCACCGAGACGGCGTGTGGCTCTGCCTTCCATAGCTAACCCAGCCACCTCAAAGTTGCCTTTGTTATCACCCATCACAAACAGGTCTCCGCGAACACCCATCATAGTTTTATGTTTCCTACGGAGCGTCAAGATAGGATAAGGCACCGGTTTGTTCGGTAGTGCGGATTCCCGTGCGTCAAATTCAACGACATCCCCAAAGAGATTGCAGTAGAAATTCCCCACCCGTGCGGCGGTGGGCATTTCTTCGTCCCGGAGTGCTTGGATAAGTAACGATGCCAATGTCTGTGCTTGCTGATGGAGATTGCCTCCTTCTCGTAAGTCAACACGTTCAATTGTATCAAGTGGTGTGTCCGTTAAGACGCGTGCGTCCTCGATAGTTGCAAAAGCAATTCCAGTTTTTCCGACAAGCGTTACAACCTCACTGTCAAAAGCGATTTTACCGGGGATATAGGTTTTCCAGGTCTTTCCGCCGCTTGCGGAAATGGCGTTAACGAAGTTTGACTCTCCACCGAGGCCTGCGATTGAAATAAGAGTTTTGATATCCTCAATTTCTTCATCGGAGAAGGTGTCCGGATCTTCAGGTCGAAGTTGGAGCATTGCGTCCAGCTGCTCACGTGTACGAATATTATTCTTTCGATTTTTCTTTGCGGTGCGGACATCGTTTCGGATGAAGCGCTCGACCTCTTTGCGGATGTAATCCATATCTTTGAGCATATCCTCGGAGGGTTCACCTTGATTGCGCCACTGTTCAAACTGCATTTTCATCAGTCGGCTCACCCCACTGAGACCGGTGAGTTTGTTGAAGTGCGAACTCAGTAGCGTTTCAAGCGTCTTTCCTTCAAGGGCAGATTTATCAGAGATCCCATTTGCAACCGTCCATTGACGTGCCATAACGGCTTGCCGAATTTGGTCATCTGTCCACTGCCAAAGTTTACGGACGCGGACACCGAAATCAGCATCTTCAGCGTAAGAGGCAAGCTTATTGCCGATGCTTGCAAACTCGCGGCGTAATACAAATTCGGGTTGCTGATCGTAGAACCATCCCTTGTTGAACACCCCGAACTGATTCGATTGTGAGGAGAGGTCAATACTAATATAGAGGGAGGTATAATACCGGTTGAACAGGTCTTGAAGTGCGATAGCTGCCTCGATCTGTCTGAGTTTTCGGTTGTATTCATCGGTGTTAATGCGCAACATCTTTTCAATACGGCTCTGGATGTTACGAAAACGTGCGTTGCGGAGGGTCAACATGTTATCGCGTAGGAGTACTTTAGTCTCTTCATCCAAATCGGTATCTAATGCGGGTAACCGTTCAGCGAGGTTTTCGAGTACTACGATATCTGTGTCCGCACGCTTTTTGACGATCCCGAACAGTTCTTTTTCGATAATGTATGATGAGATGCGGGACCGTAACGAAAGTGCCTGTTCGACTTCATCATCCGATAGGTAATTTTCCAAAATGAGGCGTTCTTCATCCAAGTATTCCCGTCCTAACGTTCCGGCTGTTGTGATCAAGTTCTGGATACGCCTTCGTTCCAATCGAGCGTTCCGAAGTGCAATTTCAAAGATACCTTGTTTGTCTTTGAGAAGATCTGCTATCAATATAGTAGCATCAACAGTGTCTTCAGATTCCGTTAATCGCTGTCGAAGTTGGGTGTTGATAGTATTGAGGCTTTCAATCCCGGCTTTCGACAAAAACTTACCACCATAAATCAGAGAATCACCGCTCGGTGTCCCCATCGGTGCTTCCTTGAGTTGCCGAATGCTGCCTTTAATCTCATCTTCAATGGGTTGGCTGTCAGGTATTTGTACCAGAACCTTTTCAAGTAACTGGATCTCTTGCTGAATCGCAACTTCTTGGGAGTCGTTGGCATTGCGTAAAACACTGCGTGCTTCTTTCGCTTTATTGAGTGAGTGTAGATCGAGGTGCCGATCGAGTATTTTCTCAGGAGTCCACATCAGCGCAAATTTGCGTTTGTCGCTCAGCTCCCAGTCGGCAAGGGTTTTGTTAAGTATCTCGATATCAGGAACGAGTTCTTGTGGAAGGTCTGCCGGTGTTGGGATTTGCCAGTCTGAACCCTGTTGCACCGGAACCAGGTAGCCATCATTTGGGTGCGTGCCATATTCATCGGCACTGCCGATCTCTATAGCGTGAATAAGTTTCTTTACCGCCCATGTGTCAAGACGGGCAGTCGGTAGCCCAAGCGTTTCTATTAATTCGCGCTGCGCGGATCGGCTCGTGTTGAGTGCAACAGTACGAGTCTCAGCTAACCTACTGACAATATCTCGGAGGAAATGTGTCGTTTGCAGAGCTTCTTTCTTCGAGCGGGCAAGATTTGCTAACAAACGACTCTTCTCTTCACCTGTGAAGCCTTGCTTTTCGCGTTTTCGATTTCTATCTGTCTGTTTCTTCTGGCGTTCTGAAAAGTCCCGTTGTTGCTCCGTAAGGGATTCAATCTCAGACCGTGTTTTTGCCAAGCCATCCAGTGTGGTTGTGAGGGAGTCCAAGTTAGACTTTACGTTGTGTATACCGTGGAAGAAATCGGCTGGGAGATCGACGAGAACGCTCCGGTCAATGGAGAGCAGAAGCCTTCTACCCAATTCTTCAAATTCCATGACATCTGTAGAGAGTCCACGGCGAAGCCCGTGCATCGTTGGTGTACCGGGTGAATCGGTGGCAGAACCGACAATATCTTGTCCAATGCCTTCCATGAAGGCACGCATGCCAGCAAGTCCTTGGAAGTGTCCATCGACTGCAACAAAGAGGACAGAATAGCCAGGTCGATATTGGGGCTGACTAAAAAGGCGCGCAAGTTCCATAAGGGTCGCGATACCGCAAGTTGGATCAGCACCCGGTGCCATTGCAGGAACAACGGACATGGCGTCGTAATAAGCTGTGAGAACGATAAGTTCATCGCGCAAGGTTGGGTCTCCGCCTTCCAAAAACCCACGTATATTTTGCCCTACGCGGCGTTCCCAAGTCATCTTACCTCTAACACGAACATTCACTTGATTACCCTGAGCGTGTTGTTCTTCCAACAAATTGGTTAGAACAGCAGCATCTTCTTTGGAGATCCAAAATCGCGGTATATTAGCAGGGACGGTACCGAACTTATTTTCTGCTTCTCCTCGGATGGTTGTTTCGGGTTGGATAAAGATAACAGCAGTACCACCGAGCATTGCCGCATTGATATAACGGGTACTGGAGTTAAAATCGAGAAGGGTTATCGCCCCTTTCGGGATAAAGATATGTGATTCGCTCGCGGCGACAAACTCGCCGGATTCATCGACCAGTCCATCGTTGTTGTTATCAATCCCATCTGTATCGTTCCCTGGAATTTCGTCTGTCCAGCCGTCGGCATCGTTATCAATGCCATCTGTTGCCCACCCAAGGATTTCGGAGAGCAGGGGGATTTCGCCATATTCATCAATAGTGCTATCCTCATCATTGTCGATGCCATCGGACGCTTTTTGCAGGTGTTCATTAAGTATATCATCGGTGATGCTGGCTTCGGTGATACGATAGCGTCGGGCGAGCGTTGTGAGCGTATCTCCGTCTTGGAGCTTGTGCCAAAATCCGCCAATGTTAGTACCGTTGAAATCGGCGAGTTCGCCATCATCGCCGTAAAGGAGGGGACCAGTCAAACCTCCTGTGGGAATAAACACGGTGCTTCCTTCTACAACTGGGATCGCCAGAAATTTGTTCCGATCGTCTGCAAGGATAGTCGTTTCGTCAACTTGGTAACTCTCTGCGATGTCTTTGAGTGTTTCTCCTGCTAACACAATGTGTTTAATGCCGTCTGCTAACAGGGAGGTCCGCACAAGATTGGGCCAGAGTGGGGTGAGTTTAAAGGCGTGTAGTAGGTTGGCTTCCGGGGAGAGTACTTCAATGACACTATCACCGTGGTCGATCGGCACAGTGACGGAAAACTCGCGGCTTTCCACGTTTTGCAAGCCGATTTCGACCAAACGGTCAAAAATGTATTTGCTGCCACTCGCAGCTTGGGGATAGCCCGTTACGCGACTGTCAAGGCTTGAGAGGCGTGCAAGGTCCTTTCGAATGTTGCCAATAGAGAGGTCATCCCGAATCTGAATGGCTGCAGATTTCATGCCAGTACTGGAAACTGTTTGTGCGTAGGCAGTATCGGAGAGTTGCCCAGTGACAAGCAAAACGGAAAGGAAAAACATTAATACATTTATGGGCGCACTGAAGCGTCGCAAACGGCACTCGTGCCTATTATGAATTTTCATGTTGTGAAGTCTCCCGCCTTTTTCTGGTTTTTCAGATTTTCTTTCCGGGGCGCATTTGGGTATTCCTGAGAGGATACGCAAGAAAACGGCGCGCGAAGAGAATGCATCCCCAGTTTCCGCTCATTCTTACAAGGTAGAATGCGGTTCATATATCTTTTTCGTGTTGGCTCCGCTGTTCTTTATATTCGGTGGTCGCGTTTATGCCGCCTCTTTATAAATACCGGTCAGTGACATACGGGCATGAAGTAGTTGCTTTTCGCTATAGATTCCCGTTTTCGGAGCCTACTGGCGTAATTTTAGGAGTCAATATGTATATTGTATATTATTATTGCAATTTTTGTCAAATTAAAATTTGCATTTAACGCTTTTTTAGGTTAAAATATATTTCACGTTTTGCCTCTCATTGAAGCAGAATTCTCTTCAAGCTACATTTCACTGTAATACTGCAGCAATACTAAAAATTCAAAAAAATCAGCGGCAGCCCAACACTAATTTCGCTGTCTGATATAAGGAGCCAAATGTGGGTAAAGAATCAAAAGACTCAAATACAAATAAAGTCGTCTCACGTATAAAACTACGTCGTCGTGAACTGAAGTTGACCCAAACAGAACTTGCAAAGGTGGCAAATCTAACACCTGCTGCGATCTCGCAATTTGAATCAGGAGCCCGAAAACCCTCGTTTAAAACACTTTCAAGTCTTTCCGATGCTTTAAAAGTCACTACCGATTACCTACTTGGAAAAGCCGACAAAAGTTACGATGACCTTTTAGCCGACCCAAAGATTAGTGCTATGTTCAAGGGAATGATGGAATTTACGGAAAAAGACAAAGAAACGCTCTACGAGTTCTATGAATTTCTCAAGATGAAATCGGAAAAATCCTCGAATACCTCGAATACGTAGTAGCCGATTTCGTGTTGAACGACATCTGCTCCGGTCTGTGAAAATTCAGTTCTGTACCGACAAAACGTATGGTGAAGAAATCTGGGGGAAACACCCAAGCAAAAACACCGATTAAATATTTGGACAGAGGCAGATTTTCCCGAAATTTTGGCGGTTCTCTAATAGCAAGTGTGCCTCACCCGCACGATGGAGCGGTAAAACCCTGTCAATAATAGGTTCCAGTTTTCCTCGTCCAGCGAGATGGACAAGCGTTCGGAGTTCAGCGACTGTGCCGAGGGCGGAGCCCATCACTGTTAGCTGCTTTTGGTACATCTTTCGGATGTTAATTGTTCCAATGTTGCCTGTTGTCACGCCACACGAAACGAGCCTCCCATTTTTAGCAAGACTCGCGATGCTCTGATCCCATGTCGCAGCACCGACATGCTCAAGGACAACATCCACGCCTCGTCCTTTAGTTACATCAAGCACGACCTCCGAAAAATCTCTGTCTTTGTAGTTAATCATAACATCAGCACCCATCTGTCGTGCACGTTCAAGTTTCTCATCGCTGCTCGCTGTCGCAAAAACTCTGGCACCCGTTAATTTTGCGATTTGTAGTCCTGCGCTTCCGACACCACCCCCTACACCGAGAATTAAGACATCGTCCTCAGGGCGAAGTTGTGCACGCGTCATTAGCATATGCCATGCTGTGAGATACGCTATCGGCATCGCCGCGGCGTTAACGAATGACAGTGCCGCTGACATCTGAATAGCGTTTTGGGCAGGAGCTTTTACGTATTCTGCGTATCCGCCATTTGTTTGGAAACCGATGAGTTCTTGCGTGTCACACAAATTTTCGGTACCGCGATGGCAATCACTACAGATACCACACGGAATGCAAGGGGCGAGAACAACTCGATCCCCGACCGCAACACCGCGGACTGCAGCACCAATTTCGGCGATTGTCCCAGCGATGTCGGAGCCGAGTATATGTGGCGTATCCCCCCGACGGAGTTTCGCTTCTATCTCGGGGCGGTTCCGTCGGGCATGAATATCCAGGTAGTTCACCGCACAGGCTTCGACTTTAATCAGCGCCTCATTGGTATCAAGCGTCGGTTTGGGTACGTCTGTGTACTGAAGTACCTCCGTGCTGCCTTGTTCTGAGAAAACAATTGCTTTCATAAAATTGCGCAGGCATGCTATGTTTGTCGGTATAGCGCGGGAATTTACCCGTAGGCACCGTGGTTGAGGAAGCCGAGTAGGCGGCGCAGACGCGGACTCGCATCTTTGTAAACAGAGTCCGGCATATTATAGTTCATAAACGGATAATATTTGTGTCCAATGAGGCGGCGCCCGTACGTCACCTGTGTGATATATCGGATGCGCTGGGTCTGATTGGGACCCCCGCGATGCCAGACCTGATTGTTGAACATGATAACGCTTCCTGCTTTTCCGAGGTTGTACTGGATTTTTTCCTCCCACTCCGTTCCTTCTATCGGATTTGGAGGTGATGCACCGAAAAGATGTGAACCTGGGACAACCTCTGTGCCACCGTGTTCAATTTCAGTGACATCGGTGAGGTAGTAATTTGCCGTAAAGAGCAGCACCGGCAACCGGATGTTCTTTGGCGGTTCGCCATCTGTTACGATGTAGTGAAGGGCATCGTCTTGGTGCCACGACGTAATTCCACCTTCTGGAAACGTCTGGAACGAATTGTTGTGAATGACGTGACAGTTTTCCGCGACGAGTGCTTCAGCGAAGGAGACAATAGGTTCAAGGTCGAACAATCGCCGATTCGCTTCGCTGTGTTCAAACATCCGATGGCTTAAGTGCATACGACCCGCGGGGCTTCCACCATTTAAGCTATTCGGATCGTTTTCGAGTGCCCACTCTAAATCTTGTCGAAGTTGCGCACATAAATCAGGAGGCAAGACGTTTTGCAAAAACAGGCAGCCTCGCTGGTGAAATGTCTCTACCCATTCCTGAATTTGTGTTTCGCTGACAACCTGATCTGCCAAGTAGGTTGTTTGTGCCATTTTTTCCACCCTCCGTCGTTTTTTATGCCCGTGGATGCAGATAGAAGTAGCTTCACGAGTTACAGGCGCGGTTTCTAACCGCGCCTTTTATAAGGCGTGCGTAGCACGTCTATAAATATGGTTTCTACTAACCCATTGCTGCAGCGACGATGATGCCGAGTGAGATGAGGACACCCGCAACCGCAATGCCAGCAGCAGTGTTGTTCTCTTCAGCAATCTGATGGTTTAGATCGTACGGAGTCGCTAAATCGAAGACTTTGTAACCTACCATCAGAATGATTAAACCGACAACGCTGAATACAACGCCTTCAATGATAAAACCACCCAAGACTTTGAAGTCTACCATCGGGACATCTCCTGGCACCGCATCAGATTGGGCGATAGCATTCTGTGAAAACAGAACAGAGGCAACAATTGCCAAAGTAACCAGCATAAATGTGGTGAATACAATTTTTTTAGCCATTTCAACAGTCTCCTTATTTTTCATGACCGGTTTAGGGGAATCCCGGTGCGGTAACTCAATTGTTAAACGATCTCGAACTGCACATCCGTGGTGGCGTGCAGGTACTTTACCAATATAGCGTCCTTATCTTCGATATAAAGCCATCCGGATTTGACATCTTCGAGCGTTTGCACACCCGCGATCTCGGTCTCTGCATATTTGGCCGGTATGTTACCGGATTCAGAGCCGTCAGTGGGGGTATCCGCATCGGTAATTGGGGTATCGTCCGAAGGTGATGTGAACTGGTATCGTGCCCGAAGTGCCTGTGGCGCGCGTCCATAACCCATAATAACGGAGTAACTCGTTTCGTTATCGGCATAACTGAGTCGCCAGTTCAGCTGGCCGTTATCGGTTAAAGTAAGTCTATCTACCCTTGCTCCGGAACTCAGGTGTATCTCCCCGGCGATAGCGGTTTTAATTCCCGGATCGAGTGCTCGGAGTGTATAAACGTTCACCATAATATCTTCGGGGTTCAAGTGTGGTCCCCTGCCTTCGGTACAGAAACCATAAAATCCATCCGGATAGGTGCCTTTGAGTTCACCATCTTCCCACTGTTGGTACATCGCGCTTACCGTAATACCCTCAGCGATTTGAAGCCATCTGTCGTCTTCGACGTGCTGGTTCAAGCGTTGTAAGTAATAGGCGAGAACTAATCCGTTCCATTGAACAGGGACCCCGAACCACGGATGCGTGTAGAAGGTCGTCCCGAAAACAGGGATTGAGGCGAACTGCATACCGGGTCGGTCTGGGAGATGCCAATGGTAGAGGAATGGCAACGCTGTTGTCGCCCAATACGTTGCGCGTTTGAGATGTTCTTTTTCCGCCGTTAATTCGTAAGCCTCAACATAGGCACCGATGGCATGAGCAGCCGCAAGAACATCTGGTTGATACATTGGACATTCCCACATTTGTGCCCCGCGTGGCACGGAGAATTGCTGAATGAAATTAAGTGCTTTCAAACCAGTTTCACGCGAGGTTTTGTTTCCGGTAATCCGAGCATGTTTTAGAAGTAGAAGTGCTGATTCAGCACAGGTGCCGAGCACCGCTTCACCCGCCTTTCCGAGGGAAGCAGTTTTCGCGTCGGTTGGGTGCCATCGCCAACTTCCATCTGATTCTTGTGTGGCAATGCGTTGCTGCATTTCTTCCTCCATGTAAGATAATCCAGCATTGATATTACCGATATAGAATGGAAATTCCCATCTTAAAATGTGACACGAGCCGCGTGCAGCCAAACCGCCTGCTCCGGATTCAGCTATGGTGTTTTTGGCAATTTCTAACACCCGTTCCTTCACATGCTCATCTTTTGTGGCAAGATAATCGTACCAAAGTAGGGTGCCAAAACCCGGTTCATTGTGAGGTGCCCAGTCTACGCAGTGACGGGATTTTCGAGCGTCTGCGTCCCATGTAGTCTGCATAAACCCGTGCCGCGAAAGTAAGACCTCTTCTGCGTCGCTACGGGGTGGTAATAACGGTTCAGGGGCACCGTAAGCATCATTCCAATGCGCTATGGCATCTAAGATAGAGGCATTTCCATCCACGATGATTTCAGTTTTGATGGACACCGGACGCGACGGTATTAGTGGATACGGGATAGAAGCTTCTGTCTGATTTTCTGGGACCCATGCTGGTACAGTCGGGACGAATACACCGAGGGCATGATTTTTCTGGTACTGATGCCAATTGGGCGAGGCGAATACCGCAGAGAGCATCTGGTTCTCACCATCCCAAGTATCCAGAGGATTCCAGATGATGCCGACCATTGATTTCTGCATCTCTACTGCCATGACTGGCACTGTAATTTTATAGGGATGCGGGACAAGACGGTTGTCGAACGGCGGGGCTGCGTCACGTGTGCTTGAGGAACGTTCATCGTTTTCCAAGAATTCGAGTCCGGGGAAAAGTGCTGCCGTTTTCTTCTCACGATTACGCCCTTGTCCCGCATAAAGCATCGGACCGCGGAAGGCAAGAAGTTCTCTGTTCCCATCCGTTTGCAACTGATATTCCGTTTTCACCCGCGTCGCACTTTCACTGAGCGTCCACTGCATCTCATAAGTCCACGCAACGCCATCTACATCCGTATCCGAACCGCTTAGGCGGACAATTGACTCCCCTTGATTATTCCCGGCAAGCTGATAGGCTGTAGGCGCAAGTTGCGTCGTTTGACGGTTTTGTGATGCGTCTAAATAGACAACCTCGGAGAGTGCCGGACAGGTTGCTACCTGCTGGTAGTTACCACCCTTTGCGGCAAAGATTATGTAATACTCAAACCCTCCCTCAACAACCTTTTTGTCAGGGAGGATAGTTTCTGGGTTGTTTTCGTTGTTGATTTCTGATGTTGCTTCGGGTCCACGAACGAAAACAATGCGAAGATGTTTATTCTCCAGCACAACGCTACCATTTTCCGTGTAGGTGTGCAGTTCTTTCACCACCTTGGCAGTGAGTTTAGGTGGCTCAGGAAGAACCGAAACGCTTTCTTGGACTGTTTGGCGTTCTTCGCCTGCTGAGGTTTGACATTTGAGCGAAACAGAGATAGGAAGTACAGTCGGATTTGGGAAACGGCGGGCTATCCAAAAGACAGAGACTTCTTCACCCGGTTCAATTTCTTTAATGGTTTGTCTGGGACGTCCACGCCGTAGTTTCATGCCGTTGATAGAAATTTGCGCGGTATCCGCTTTACCGAGTGGCGCGGTACCGGTATTCCGAAGTGTGCATTGCACTTCAAAATCTTCGCCTGTAGTGACAACTGCAGCTGTCGCACCCACGTTCACAATTTCTAATTTCGGCTGTGCCGCGTAAAGTGATATTTTGACAGGAGGCTCTTCTGGTTCGTGTAACGCGAGACAAATGTTCACTAAATCGGAAACCGTTGTTGACGTGGATTGACTAAACTCACGTAGCTGCATCGTGTTATCGCTGGCGTTTAAGATAGCAATGCCACAGCGTAGTTCCGGTTCGGAGTCTCTTTTCCCTTTCCGGAGGGACATCTGTTTGAGTTTGCGTAACTGCGGCTTACCCCACAAAGCCCACGCGTAGTTACTATTGCCTTCTCTGTTGCATTCCGTCAGGAATGAGACGACGACCTCTTTACCAGCGTAGGACGTAAGTTCGATGCTTTCTTCTACCCACTGACATTCGGTGGATACAGATTCGAAGCATCTTTCCGGAGTAGCTTCTAAACCTGTATTAAGAAGATCGAAAATTTCGATAGCGAACTTTACGCCTCCGGGCTGTCGCTCTGCGTCGTCAAAAACAACACCATCCCGTAATCCGATGGAAAAATGTACGAAGAGTTTCTCTTTTTTATTAACATCCGGAAGTGACAGCGTATAGTCGATTTTTGCAGCTTCTGTTGGGGTTGGATGTTCAAAGATAGCGGGCTTTGTCACGCCGCCGGAACAATCTGTGCTGCTGACGGATGCCTGGTCTGTACCGGAAATAGTGCTTTGTCCAAACATCTCCACGAAGTCGTAAATCTCTTCAATAATGCCAAGTTCTAACGGCGTTTTTTTCTGCTCTGCTTCGGAGGCTGTTGCTTCTGTTTCGGTATCGTCGCTTCTGTCTGTTTCCTGCGGTAGGGGCGAGGTTACCTCGCCTCTATCTGCTTCAACGTCAGAAATCTGTGCGTGCTGCGCTATAGCACCCTCACTTTCCTGTTCAGACTCATCTTCGGAAATAGGATCGGTGTCTTCCGATGATTCAGTTGCTTCATCATCGGACGGCGCGAGGGTGGCGATCTCGACGACAGATGTTTCTTCTGCGCTGGGTGTGTCTGGAATGTTGTCCTCGCTGGCGTGAGTCTCTTCGTCTATAGAGATAGGTAAGACCTCGCTGTCCAGTTGTATTTGAGGATTGTCATCATCTATAGCGACAAACGGAGACACATCGTCTTCAGAGGGTGTTTCCTCCGACTCAGACAGCTCGAAAAGACTGTTTTCGGTTTCCGATGGTTCAGAAACCGGGGTATCGGAGATGTCTGATGCTGCGGATTCAGCATCATTCGTGGAATTATCGTCAGTTTGGTGTTCGTCATTCTGCTGTGCATCGGCAGATGGGTCGGTCTCTTCTTCCGTATTTCCGATGCAAGTAGCTAAAAACTGTTGAAAACCGGTGAGCATTTATTTTTTTTCGCTCCATTTCTGTTTCATCTGTTTCATTTCGTCATTGAGCACGAGTTCTGCCGAAGGGGTCTGGGCAGATGCTTCAATCTGCCATGCCCCAGATTCGTCCTTCAGCACGGGCTTGCGTTGCGCAACAGGTAACACACCGAAGGGCGTATGCGGTTCGATTTGGTACCAGTATGCCACAGAGGACATCTCATTGCTGAGATGGTTCCCGTGTCCGTGCTCTATCGTAACCCGTATCTCTTTCTCGAAGCGGATCGGGTTTTCAATGTGATAGACATAGGAGGTCTGGTAGCCGTCGATATTATTTTCGTAGATAGAGGAACCGTTGTGTGCAAACGCGTTCTGTTGCATTCCCCAAGCTTGGTTGAGATAATCTTCTGAACCTGTACCGTGCAGATCTGGGGGCCACTTATAGCCATCGATCCAGATCATATCATCGCCTTCACCCCACCACGTGCCTTGAAAGTTGGTAACCGACAGGTTGCAACCTATATAGTGTCCTCTACCTTTGGCGGACAGAATCAGGTAATTGTTGTCCCATGCGAGCCGTTCCGCGTTGATAATATTGGCTTCCGGCGTATTAACGCGAATTTCATGTCCCCACCCATCACACGGGTTTTCACGATGAAATTGGGCGTGGAAATAGGCAATATCATCACCAAGCGGCTCAGGGTACTGTTCATAGTCGATGTAGAAGTATTGGCGGTGGCTTGTATCACCTTCGTTGACGAGTTCAATCCTTGCGCTGCGGTTAAACGGCATCTGCAGGTAGCAGTTAAGCGCGCAACCTGTATTGAACTGATTGTTTTGGTTTGTAGAAGCGGAGAACGGAATGGAATCGTATGAATTAACAATTTCGTTGCCGAGTCCAAAGAAGTCACCTAACGGACATAGGACACTCGGGTGTTCCTCATCGTCCCAAAACATCCGGATCAGTACGTTTCGATAACCGTTTGGCTGTGTCATCCAAATATGATTGATACAGCCGGTTCCCTGAATGTCTGCGATAACACGGGTTTCGCCGGGTTCGACATCCCAGGCATCGTTGTTTCTACCTGTTGTATCCCATGAAGAAGCGCGTAACGAACGTGCTTTTTTAACGCGCGTCAGCGATGACAATAATCCGTCAACGTAAGTCATTCAACTTTCCCTTATTAATTTTTAAAGTTCCCCACTTAGAAGCGCGAGGAGACATGTAAGATGTTCTTGCTATTATTATACCACATACGCGTGGAAAATCAATACTCTTTTTGGCTTTGGTGTTTTCTGAATCCCGACTAAGAATCAGACAGAGCGGCTTTCATCTTTTCCAATCCGATTCGTGCGACTTCTGCCGGATCTTGTTCCCAATAGTTTGGGTTGAACAATTCTAATGAGATGACACCTGCGTATCCCGCGTTTTTCAGAATAGAGATCATCTGCCCGAGGTCAAGGATACCATCGCCGGGATATACTCTGTCTGCATCCGATTGTGCTTCACGCGCAGGTTGCGCAGGCGCGTCGTTAAAGTGGAAAACGGCGATTTTCTCGCCGGGGATACCTTCCATATCCTCTATTTCGCCACCACCCCGATAGATATGGAACGGATCGAGAACAATCGTGCTATCCGGGTGATCTGCCACTTCCATCACTTTCCATGCATGCTTGACTTGATTGACCCCATCGACGAAACCGAGAAATTCCATAGCAGGTTTAACGCCGAATTCACGTCCGAGTTCAAGCAGTTCGCGGTAATTCTCGCCACCTAATTGGAGATCTGCCACCTCACGTGGTGGACTTGAGATGATGTAGGTCGATCCGACAGCGGCGGCTTGTGCCATGCGCCGTTTTGCGTCTTCAATCGCTTCCTGGTGTTCCTCACCGGTCGTGTTAAGCCAGCCATGCAAGGCGATAACGGTAGGCACCGAAAGCCCATAATCATCAAGTGCTTTTTTGACATCGGTGAGTGAACCACCCTGTTCCTCGTAAGCCGTTAAATCGTCATTCCATAACTCAATCGCTGAATAGCCGGTTTCGGAAGCGATCCGAATCTTATCCATGAGTCCGGCTGGGCGGATTGTGCTTGTATTTAAACCTAACTGAAATTGTGTCATGCTTTTTGGCGAAGCTTGCAAGCCAAAACTTGCTCTTCAAAACCCCCTTATTTCTCCAACAAATTTCTAATGAAGCGGACATCTACACGCGCAAGGTCGATGACGGTTTCCACAGGCTCTCCACTATATTCGCTATGGAAACTCACAGGACCTGAAAAGCCGATTGTTTGTAGCGTATTCACTGCCGTCTCCCAGTCAACGAAGCCTTGTCCCATTCGGACGACTCTGCCGCCGCGCGTGCCGGGCGAACGTGCAAGGTCCTTGAAGGCGATAACTGCGAGATGCGATTTGACAATATCCAGTGCCATGTCAATCGGTTCCCCGACGATGGACAGGTGCCCTGTATCGGCAAAAACGCCGACGTGCTGCGCGTCGAAACCTTTTACGAGGTTCATCACTGCACACGAATTCAGCCCCATGGAGGTTCCAGAATGGTTATGGATGCATGTCCGAGGTCCGTATTGTGCAGAGAGTTTCGCAAACCCGTCCAATTGTTTACGGATAAAATCGACCTGTGCCCAGTAGCCGCCATCCTCTGCGTGCCAGTGCCAGTATCCCAGTTTGATATTTTCGACACCTGCTTCACCTGCAGCGGCGTAGACACGGCGCGTCTCTTCCTGCCCCGGATCAAGAAAATCACCCGGTGTTGTGACAAGTGGAATAGACAAACCTGCGGCAGCGAACTGCTTTGCGGCGGCAGGTAACGCCTCCGTCGCATTTTCTGGGTTCACCGGATAGCCAGGGCGGACACACAGATCCGCACCGCTGACCCCTACCGATTGCAACGCGGTGATAATATCTGGAATTTCTAAGCCTTCCAGATGTTTCGTGAACATGATAAACTTCATATTTTTCCCATCAGATTATGGCACGTCGGAGCGTGCCTATTACTTTACCAATCGACGACGGAACCGTCGTCTGGATGGTATGTCACAGGATTCTCCCAATCGTGGTCAATCTTATCTTCGAGCGCATCTTCATCGAGTTCGATGCCGAGCCCAGGACCGGTAGGGAGTTCAATGAATCCATCTTTGAAGACGAATGGATTCTTAAGATAGCCTTCACCGAGTGTCGTATGCTCCTGCATCAGAAAGTTCGGGATAGAGGCATCTAACTGAATACACGCCGCTAAAGAGATGGGACCGAGAGGATTGTGCGGCGCAATACCACCATAGTAGGCTTCTGCCATACCGGCGATGATGCGCACCTCGTTGATACCCCCAGCATGACAGAGGTCGGGTTGGAGAATAGATGCTGCCTGTTTCTCTAAGATTTCACGGAAACCCCACTTTGTGAACACGCGCTCACCTGTCGCAATCGGGAGATGCGTTCCGCGGGCAATTTCAGCGAGCGTATCCACATTTTGGCACTGAATTGGCTCTTCCACAAACATCGGTTGATAGGGTTCCAGAGCTTTGATTAGGACCTTCGCTGTCTGTGGACTGACTGCCCCGTGAAAGTCAATCGCGAGGTCAACTTCTGTGCCTGCGGCTTCACGCAACGCTGCGAAATGATCTACGGCTTTGTCGATGAAGGCTTTGTTTTCGATGATGCGTGCGGGTCTGCCCCCGGCAACGCCTGTTTTGAAAGCGGTGAACCCTTTATCAATCCACTCTTTGATTCCCTCTGGATCGCCACCGCCTTTATATAACCTGATGCGGTCGCGCGTCGGTCCGCCGAAGAGTTGATAGACAGGGACACCCAACGACTTCCCCGCGATATCCCAAAGTGCCTGCTCCACGCCGCTCAACGCGCTTGTCAGAATCGGACCGCCGCGGTAGAATGCGTGGCGATACATCGCCTGCCAGTGGTGGACAACACGTCTCGGATCTTGACCGATGAGGTAGGGGGCAAGTTCATCGACGGCTTGCGCACACGTTTTCGCACGTCCCTCTAATATTGGTTCGCCGAGTCCGACTAAACCTTCATCCGTGTGGATTTTAAGAAAGAGCCAACGCGGTTGCACCAGAAAAGTTTCCAATTTTGTTATCTTCATTGAGATTCCTCAAAAAAAATTAATATAGGCTTGCAAGCAGCACTCCGCCGCTTGAAACGGATTGTTTTGTGGACCTTGATGTTATGTTACCATTTTCCCTAAATTATGTCAACAATTGCAATATAGTGTCATTGACAGCGATTGAATAGTAAACTAAGGCTTTAAGTTTATCGTTTACTACTATATGGGTCCTCGACCTAAATATCCGTTGGATTGACACAAGCCCTAAGACGTGTTATTATTTTCACAATGACTTGGTTCGGTGCCGCGCGGCTGAAGTCATTTTCTGTGCGTTTCCTGCACAATAACCCTGTTGAGTAAACCCTTGAAATTCACAAAAGGAGGCGTTCACAATGAACCGTTCTTATGTTTTCCTTCCCGTAACTTTTATCGGCAGTATTGTACTCTTGTTTTCACTGTCGCTCCAGAGTGCAGCTACGACATTTTCCGGTCGCGTTATTGATGAAGCAGGGCATCCGATTGCTGGATTTACAATAGCTCTCATCCCTGTCCAAGACGGCAACGGGGCTTGGTTTCCAATTGAGGTGGATGGACGTGAGGGGCACGATGATCCGATAGCGTTCCAAGCGGAAACCGATTCAGAAGGGCGTTTCGTCATTACGGATGCCATTGCCGGTCCTGTGCTGTTAGGATTGTTTCCGTATTATAAGCCGGAAGCGCAGATTTTAAAGGTCCAAATCGGCGAGATGTATCTCTATCCCGGCGGAAACGGGGTCGGAGGTGGGACCGTGCTTGCACTGGAACCGGGTGAATACATTGAAAACGTTGAAATTACGGTGCAGCGGTTTCTACAACTCCGAGGGAAAGTTCTGAAGATGGACGGGAATCCACTTGCTAATGCACAACGTGTCAAGTTCAGGGTAAGGCGACTCAGTTTAGATGCGGAACTTGATAGTAGTACGTCATGGACCACAGAAACGGATGCCGAGGGGAACTTCGTGCAGTACATTCCCGCTTATGTAGATGGACCTATGTTTTACTTCATGTCTATCACATGTGGGGACGGAAGCGCACAATTGGATCCGATTGTGGTTAAACCTGAAGATCTAATGCACGAGGCGGTCTTCATGTTTGAGGACCCGCTAATCTCCGATGTGCCTCGGAACGTTCCCGGTCGTTTCCATGCGGGTGTGTCAGCGCGAGCTGGTGGTGGGCTTGACACGAAAGGTGTATGGGTCGTCAATCCAGAAAATGGTCACGCCTACAAAAAAATCCGTTTTAGCGGCGTGGCAGATGCCATCGCGCAGGCAGTCAAGGAAAATGCTTATCTCGTCTCTATTAACGATGAAGCGGAACAAAACTGGCTGGAGCAAGCTTTTGTCTCTCATCGTACCTTAATCGGACTCAGTGATATTGAGGAAAAGGGGCAGTGGCAATGGCACAGCGGGGAACCCGTCACATATACCAATTGGGCAAGGTATGAACCGCAGGACGCTGACAAGGGCGATGAAGATTATGTCATCCTGTTCGCTGGCAAATGGATGGACATTGGTCCCGGGAACGTAAGATGGCGTTTTATTAACTCAGTACTTCTTGAAAAAGAAGAGTTGCCCGTGAGGAAGTGAACCTTATCCGCTTCCCAATTCATTGTGTGGATGTGGTTTCCAACTGCTCGCTTTGTAAGGGGAAGACTATGAAATGTTCAGATTCTAAAAAGCAAGGTTTGTTATTGCTAATAGTGATAATTGCATCTCTTGCCTGTTTCGCTTCACACGGTGTTGCTCAGAAGGATACAGGGGCTGTTACCGGACGTGTTGTTGATCCGGATGGGAATCCAGTTGCCGAGTTACCGATATTTATTGCGCCACTTGATATTGACGAGGGTGGACACATGCGGACAGTGTTTTTACCGAATGAGCACGATCAGTTGCGCCGCGCACACACAGATCTGGAAGGCCGGTTTTCCATAACGGGTGTTTCCTCGGGTCCGGTGTACATCGGTGCACTTCCTTACAACATAGATGAGCTCCTGCCCAAGGATTTTGAAAAGATTGTAGATGAATTCACGTCCACGGATTGGACGGAGACTACACAAAACGATATAGATGCGTTTGTTTCCAGCAACTTCGGCGTGGATCCAGCTGATTTTGAACCAGACGTTGAAATTTTGTTCATTCGCGTCCAAGGATTAACCTTATACTCGCGCACCGATTATGATCAAATCGCGTTTGGTCTCAAACCGGGCACGCATATGAGAAACGTGGAGGTCACAGTGCAACCGCGGATGCGGGTTCGGGGACGCTTTCTTTTCAAAGACGGGACACCACTTTCTAATACGCGTGTCTACGTCCATATCCGTTCTCGTAATGTAGGTGGTTTCGGTTCCGGCGTCAATGGCGGAAACCAGTGGATAGACGCTAAGGGATACTTTGTCCTCTACATAAATGAGAAAAATGATGCTGCGTTCTACACGTTTTCTGCGGAATATCAAGGGCTTTCTGTGGAGGCTGAACCGATTCGCCTTGATCCGGGGGACCGATTCGATGGACTGACGTTGACGTTTGACAGCGAACCGATTCCCCCCAAACGATCCCCTCAAAAAATGGGAACTGACGAGCCTGAACCGTCCCTGCCTGCATCAGAAATACCGTCGAGACCCATGTCTTATGATGTGTGGGTCGTCAATCCCGAAAATGGCCACTTCTATAAAAGGATTCACTGCGAAACTCGCGACGATGCTATTGCCCAAGCTGCCGAAGAAGAAGCGCATCTCGTCGCAATTAACGACGCAGCAGAACAGGCGTGGTTGGAAGCAGTTTTTGGGCACAAATTCTATTGGATTGGACTCAGCCGCGTTCTCACGACAGGTACACTTTCTAAGCGGGCAAAAAAATGGTGGCAATGGGATAACGGTGAACCTATCACCTATGCGAACTGGTTACCCAACGATTTCTTTTCTGAGGCCTTGGATGCCAGCGAAAGGGACTATGTAGTCATGACGCTCCCTGATGGGAAATGGTATGCGGTGAGTCCTGACAGTCTCGTTTGGCGTATGACGAAGATGGCGATCCTTGAAAAAGCGGATGCACTTGATGGTTCCCATGCCGAGGAGGAATGATAACTTGTGGAACTATTCCTGTCCGCACAAAACGTTTGTATTAGAGCAATTGACTGTCCCAATGCATCAGTATTGCAAAAGGAGAATTTACTGTGAATCCTCAAAGTTTCAAACAAAATCTTGGATTTCTTGCCGGGATGACGATACTCTCCCTTCTGGTCTCATCGTCTGTCGTCGCACAGGAAGGCGCAACGATTTCTGGACGCGTCGTTGATGAGCTTGGGGATCCGGTTGTCGGGAATTCGGTAGCCATCCAGCGGTATAAAGCCATAGATGGTGGGCGGGGAGGGCAATTCGTGCCTTTCTGGCAAAGGTCGGTCAATTTAGATGGTCGTTTTTCTTTCACGAACATTGCGCCAGCGGAGTCTGTTAGTTTTATCGTAGACAATGAACAGACGACAGGAAAAATCCTTTCTATCCAAATGGGTGAACTAACCCTTTATCCGGGTGACCATCCACATTTTGGTAAAATGAGATTTTCCCTCGAAGCAGGGATGGAACTCGAAAACGTTATCATCACGGTGAATACACATATCCCGCCGCAGGTCCGCGCCCGAGTCGTCTCTGCCGACGGAATACCGCTTGCTAACGCGAATATATATGTTGCAGTGCAACGTAGAGATCTGGATGGAACTGGCTCTGGGGCTTCCAGTGGTACAAAACAGACCGATGCAGAAGGATATTTCGTAGAAGACCTTCGGGTGGATGACGATCCTAAATTCTATGTGCTTGGCGTTGAATATCACGGACTTCTCGCGAAAGCACTTCCTTTCATTTTGCATGAAGGACAACCGCAGGTTCACCTTCTTTTGACACTCGACGATAATCCAGGTCCGCTAACTGCGCCTCCACCAGTTCCACCTACGCCGACTGCATTAACCGCATTTCTTGATCCACCAACGGTGTGGATTATGAATCCCACAAATGGACACGCTTACAAAAAGATTCATTGTACCAGTAGAGTAGATGCAATGACCCAAGCGACTGCAGAAAATGCGTATCTCGTTACTATTAATGATAAAGCGGAAAATGAATGGCTGGACGGAATCTTTGGGCGAGAACGTTTTTGGATTGGACTCAACGATGTCGCCGAGGAGGGACAGTGGGCATGGGGCAGTGGTGAACCTGTTACCTATACCAACTGGGGAGAACATGAACGAGACGGTGACAACACTGAGATAAATGATTACGTTATCTACGGATTTGGCGGTAGATGGGAGGCGGTCGCGCCTGGAGTTGGGCAGACACATTTTGTCAAAACAGCGATTCTCGAAAGGACGGATGTGCCTGTTGAAACACCATCTGAGGATAATTAGCGACACCGCAACATTGGGTTCGCTCCCAGTTCAACCCAGTCTGCATTTTTAATAAAGAGGACTTACGATGAATCGCCTGAATTTTACACACGTTGCACACCTCGTCGGGATTGTAGGACTCTGCCTCATCACATTGACCCCTTGTATTGCTCAGGATAATGTAGGGACGCTTTCTGGTCGCGTCCTTGATATGGCAGGTGAGCCGATTGCTGGCTTCACTATTGCCCTACCACCAGTTATGATGGAGGACGGTGGAAGGGTGCATGTGCCGATGATGCCCGTACACCCGGATTCTCTAACGTTGAGGACTGATAAAAACGGAGTGTTCACTTTTACCAAAATCAAGCCTGGGCCGGTTCAATTTGTGATACCCTCGCAGCATTTTGAAGGAAATGAGATCTCCAACTTCAACGTTGAAGCAGATGATGAAATCGTCTCAATCAAAATCAGAGGTATAACGCTTTATCAGGACATGCGTCCGCCTTTCGGCGGCATCACATTCGGTGTCAAATCGGGCAGCCATATCGAAGACGTAGTGGTTACCGTGCGTCCCCGAATACGGATTCGGGCGAAAGTTGTTTTCAAGGACGGGAAGCCATTAACGAACGCTTCTATTTCCCGAGTCGTTCGAGGCGACGGTGGTACGTCGAGTGGAGGGGCTACCACGGATTCCGAAGGATATTTTGTGCATTATATTGATAACGACGATGTTCCAGCACACTACACGATCTCAGTGAAATATAAAGGACTGTCAGCGAAATCGGAGCAATTTTTGCTTGAAGAGGGTGCGCGCTATGACGACTTGGTTTTAACGCTTGATGACAATATGCCGCCTGCTGTCCTACAAACGCAATCGGTAGATCCTCAGGAATCTCTGCCGATGCGACCGCCATGGGAGAAAGATGCGTGGGCTGTGAACCCCGCAAATGGACACGCCTATAAAAAAATTCGATGCAAAAGTCTGGACGAGGCGCGGGATCGCGCCGCCGCTGAAGGCGCGTATCTCCTGGCTATTAACGACGAAGCGGAGCAGAAGTGGATTTCGGGACTCTTTGGCAACCATCTCTATTGGATTGGACTCAGCGATGCTGAAACGGAAGGGGAATGGGTGTGGCAGAACGGCGAACCGTTCACCTATACGAATTGGGGACCCAAGCGCAGCTTCCCTCGTAGTCCGCTTTCACCAGAGGAGAAAGACGGTGCTGTTATGACCTTTGTGAATGGACAATGGCATGCCGTTGGTCCCGGTGATCTGCTCTGGCGTATGACAAAGATGGCGATCCTTGAAAAAGTGGAGATGTTTGACGGTTCCCATGCCGAGGAGGAATGATAACTTGTGGAACTATTCCTGCCCGAATAAAACGTTTGTATTAGGGCAATTGGCTGCCCCAATGCATCAATATTGCAAAAGGAGAATTTACTGTGAATCTTCAAAGTTTCAAACAAAATCTTGGATTTCTTTTCGGGACGACGATACTCTCCCTTCTGGTCTCATCGTCTGTCGTCGCACAGGAAGGCGCAACGATTTCCGGTCGCGTTATTGATGAGGCGGGACAGCCCGTTTCTGGCATCGAATTAGCCCTTCCGGCGTTCAGAGTGACCACGCCTCAGGACCAAGATGAGCCTGTGTTTCTTCCTTCTCAACAAAGTGAGACGAATGAAGTCGGCGAGTTCTCGGTTAACGATATTACTTCACCTTCAGTTCAATTGATGTTACTTCCCGTTCGTGCTGCAGCGTATGAAATCCGCATTGCCAAAATTGAGGGTGTATCCTTCTATATTGATGAACAGCAGAGCCGTTTTGGTGGTATCACATTTGCCATTGCGCCGGGAGCAGATATCAAAGATGTGGAAATAACCGTCCGCCCACGGATGCGGATTCGTGGACGTGTTCTTTCTGCAGACGGCACCCCGCTTCGCAATGCACGAGTTGGCATCAGGATAGATCGTCGCGACATAGATGGCAGTGGCAGCGGCGGTGGTGGAAGCACGAGAGACCTTGATGCCGATGGTTACTTTGTGAAATATGTAAGAGAGCCTGCCTATTATACTGTCTCCGTGGGATATGAGGGACAGTCCGCAACATCCGAGGAAATATTGCTTGAAGACGGGCAGCGCCATGATAAACTCGTCTTGACGCTTGACGGTAAGGCACCTCCCGAACCTGACCGGGCAGTCGCCCGCGCCCCCGACAGGGAACGCTTTCAAGCCGCGTGGAACCGTGATCGTCAAGGTATGTGGGCGATCAATCCTGAAAACCGACACGCCTACAAAAGAATTTATTGCGAAAGCCGTGGGGAAGCGCACGCTCAGGCTGTCGCTCAAGGGGCGCGTCTCGTTGCTATCAACGATGAAGCAGAACAGCACTGGCTTCTTGAAGTTTTTGGACAAGAAAACTATTGGATTGGATTGACTGACGCTTTAAAAACGGAGAATCCACACTGGGATAGTGGCGAGCCTGTCACGTATACCAACTGGAGTTCGCCAGAGAAGACTGCTGGCGATGGAGGGTCTGATCAAGACGGTGAGGCAAACCAGAATTACACTGTTCTCATCGGATTGACAGGAAAGTGGCAAGAGGCACGTCAGGGTAACCCACTTGCACGTCTGACTAAGCGCGCTATTCTGGAAAAAGAGCGTTTCACCGTTGGAGCACCTGAATTAGACGGCGACATTGAAAAGCGTTAGCGTGTCAGGACACAAGGAGGTATTGATATGAACCCGACCTATACTACACCAAAATCAATAGCACTTGTATTGGTATTTTTGTTTGTCGTGACAGGCATTGCAGCAGCGGATGAGGAACTTAGTGGACTTTCGGGGAAAGTCGTCGATTTAGAGGGAAACGCCGTCGCTGGCTTCACATTTGGCATTCAACCTGTACAACTACACGACGGTTTTCTGGAACCGCAGCGAGAATTTCCAGCCTCTTTAGCCAAGGGAGAAACTGATTCGGCGGGAGCTTTCACTATCAGTGATATCCAGCCGGGGCTTGTTCAATTAATAGCACTTCCTGACATCCCGCTTGATATGTTTGAGATGTTTGACCCCGAGAGGTTTCCGCCAGAAGGGGAGATTCCGCCGGAATTGATGAGGCATGGCAGCCATGAACCAGATAAGAAGATTTTCTCTATCGAAGTCGGGAAGGTCACCTTCTTCAATGTAGGAGAGCACCACTTTTCTGTGGGACTCACGTTTGCCCTCGAACCCGGTGTGACGATTGAAAACGTCAAAGTTACGGTCAAACCACGACTTAGGATTCGTGGACGCGTTGTTTACGCCGATGGCACCCCTCTTGCCAACGTCGAAGCAGATCTCACCATGGAACAGCGTCATGAATTCCGTCCGAATCACGGTGGAACCCTTAGTACCAACTTTTTTACGGATGCCGATGGGTACTTTACACAATATCCAGATGAGCCGGGGTTTTATACACTGTCTGTAGAATATAACGACCTTTCTGCGGGGGCAGGTCCTTTTTTGCTCAAAGATGGCGTGCAACCTGAGGAGATTGTCTTAACGCTTGAAGGTAAAGCGGATCCTATCGAACCACCCGCTGATAGCATTCCAGTTCCCGGTGACATTGAATTCCGAGAACCACCGGTGCCCCCATCCGCAAAAAGCGTGTGGATCATTAATCCCACAAATGGACACGCTTACAAAAAGGTTCAGTGTGAAGACTGGAATGATGCACACCGCAAGGCGGTTGAGGAAGGGGCGCATCTTGTCTCTATCAACGATGAAGCCGAACAGCACTGGCTTGAGGTAATTTTTTCGCACAAACCCTTTTGGATCGGACTTACCGATGTGGAAAAAGAGGGGGAATGGCAGTGGGATAGCGGTGAACCCGTCACCTACACCAACTGGACAACCGAACCAACCTTCCGTGATAGACTTCCAGATGCCGAGAAAGACTATGTCGTACTCACCTTTAGACAAGGCGGATGGCAGTCCACCGGCCCTGAAAGTCCGCTCTGGCGCATGGCTCGATGGGCTGTCATCGAAAAAGATGGATTGCTTTCTACGATGTCCCCGATACCAAAGTCTGTGGATGAGTAGATAGTATTATCTGGCGTATGACGAAGATGGCGATCCTTGAAAGGTCGGAAGTGCTTTACGGTTCTCCGGCCGAAGGAAAATGGTAGTTTTGCATCTACGACGGTTTCGTTAGGCGTTACTTCCCTGTGCCATCTTTTTCAATTAATTAGTCAATCTTTACCACAAAGTCTATGATGCGTTAATGTTAGGCATATCTTTTTCAATTTAATGCTTTAACTTGAGCAGGATGTGTGGAACGTTCTGCTTGCATGAAAAGGAGATGGCGTATGAATTGCCCAAACCTTTTGTATAGAATTGTGGTAATTCCCCTCGTGATTTGTACGCTACTGGGGTGTGGTGAGACTGAAGATACATCTTCCTTCGCGTTATCGGAAACCGTGGTAGAAGGAGACACAGCCAGTTTTTCGGGACGCGTTGTTGATGAAGCTGGAAATCCAGTTGCTGGGCTTGCGTTAGTCGTTCAACCTCGCACAATTGACGATAATACTGGGGCACGGACGTATGCTGTAGCTATGGAAGTGGAGACCGATGACACAGGACTTTTCTCCATCACAAATATCCGTCCCGGAGAATTTCGATTCATGCTGGCTCCTGACTATCAAAACAAGTTACCCTTTGAGACGGAATATCAACTGCTTTCCGTCAAAATCGGAGCTTTTGCCTACCACCCAAATGACCGGTTTCCTCCTTCTTTAACTGAAGGTACCTTTTCTATTGCGCCGGGCGGGCAAATCGGAAATGTGGAGGTCACGGTGCGGCTCCGGATGCGGATTCGTGCGAAAATCGTTTTGGCGGATGGCACACCCTTGGCAAACAAGGAAGTTAGAATTAACATAAAAACGCGAGATTTAAATGGAGATGGTAGTGGGCGTATCGGAGCTACATTGCAGACAGATGCCCGAGGCTACTTCATACAGTATGTAGATAGAGGTAGAGCAACGTCCTGCACTGTATCGGTAGAATATAAGGGACTTTCCGCAATATCAGAAAAGTTTGTGCTCAGAGTCGGGGAGTGCCGCGAAGATCTGATTTTGAGGTTGTCGGGTGTTCTCCAGTGAAGCCTAATGCGCTCTACAGGGATGGACTTTAAAAGGAGATGCCTATTATGGAACGTTTGGGTGTAAGGCTGTCGGTTCTGGCACTGTTCCTTGTGATTGCCTTACGAGAGTAGGTTTCCACAATACGCACAAGCGTGCAATTTGACATCACCTTTAAACGTTTCACGTTCAGGAGTTAGGTACGTCTCGTGGTTAGTAACGCAATTTGTGTTTGCACACGTCCGTGTAGAAGAAGCGATGTCTCGCTCTGGAGGTTGTGTCAAGATGAGTTGTTCCAATCCCATGAGGCTGGCAATCAGTGCCATCCGAACCGGTACTGCGTTCGCCGATTGCTCGAAATAGGCGGCGCGAGGGTCGTCGTCTAATTCATAGGCGAGTTCATTGACACGGGGGAGTGGATGCATAATCATCGCATCAGGTTTGGCATGCTTCATGACTGCTGCATTCAACAGGTAACTCCCGCGTACGGTTGCCGCGTCCATATTCGGCGGAAGCCGTTCCTCCTGAAGTCGATTGACATAAATGACATCCAGTCTATCAATCACTTCTGTGATACTTTCTACCTCAAGAGGTATCTGCCCATGGCACTGCTCCAGTTGCGCGAGCACCCACAGTGGCATTTGTAGGGGTTTCGGCGCGATATGAATCAGGTTCCCCCCAAATCGCGCGACTGCGAGGGCAAAGGAGTGTGCCGCCCGTCCAAACTGAAGATCTCCGCAAATACCGACAGTTAACCCTTCTATGAAAGCAAGGCTTGGCTTGCGAGATTCAAACTTGGATTTTCGCTGTATAATGGTATAAAGGTCCGCGAGTGCCTGCGTCGGATGTGTATGACTCCCATCGCCGCCGTTGATGACTGGGATATGTGCGTGCTGTGCAATGACGCGTGCCGCACCTGCCCAGTTGTGCCGCACGACAATGAGATCGGCGTAGTTCGTCACCATCCGTGCGGTGTCGGCGAGGGTTTCCCCTTTAGTGACGGAGGTTGCTTGTGGATCGGCGAAACCGAGGGTGCCGCCGTTGAGCCGTTCCATCGCACTTTCAAACGAAAGCCGAGTCCGAGTGCTCGGTTCATAAAAGAGGGTCGCCAGCAATTTACTTCGGCAGATCCCTGCCCATGTCTCCAGTTGCGACTGCATGCCTGCTGCGAGTCGAAAGATTTGTTCAATCTCAAAATTCGACAAATCGTCGAGTGTTACCAGATGCCTCATTTTTCTTTTTTTAATTTTCCTTGCGGTTCGGTAAGACGGGTTTGGCATTTGATGTGCCTATTCGTATATCCGCCTTCCATTTCATTACAGGCTTGGTTTTTTGACCTCAGAAGATCGGTATCAGGGTTTCCGACCAGTACTGGAGGGCGAAAACACCCAAGCAAACACTCCAGTACGCCTGTCCCAAACCTCTCTTATCCTGTAAATTCCAGTTTAGACAATTGTTGACGAATCGACCTGTAAACTACCGACCAATTCCTTGATTGACACCATACCTGCCTCTTTGAGGTAGTCGTAGATGCCTTTCACTACTTCCATTGATGCCTGCGGGTTGACGAAGTTCGCTGTCCCAATTGCCACAGCCGCCGCACCGGCGATGAAAAATTCGATAGCGTCTGTCGCAGTCATAATTCCGCCCATCCCAACGATCGGGATGGAGACGCTTTTGTAAACCTCCCAAACCAATCGCAATGCTACCGGCTTTATCGCGGGACCTGAAAGTCCACCTGTCACGTTTGCGATTTCCGGTTTCCGTGTTTCTGCATTAATCGCCATACCGAGGAGCGTGTTGATGGCAGAGAGCGCATTTGCGCCAGCGTCCTCAACAGCACGAGCAATCAGCGTAATATCTGTGACGTTTGGGGATAACTTCACCAATAGTGGTAGGTGGGTCTTCGCCCGAACCTCTTTAACGAGTTGGTGTGCCAATGTGGGATCAACACCGAAACTCATACCACCACAGTCTAAGTTCGGACAGGAGATATTAAGCTCTATACCAGCAACACCATCTGCACTGTTCAGTTTCTCGGTTACTATCAGGTATTCTTCGACCGTTTTGCCACAGACGTTGACAATCACCGGCACATCAAAATCACGCAGATAGGGTAGCTTCTCCGAAATGAAGCCGTCTACGCCGACATTTTGGAGTCCGATCGCATTCAGCATGCCAGAAGGGGTTTCCATGATGCGTTGCATCGGATTGCCGGGCCACGGCACGCTCGTTACACCTTTAACAACGACTGCACCGAGTCGGTTCAGATCCACAAAATCGACGTATTCACTGCCGTAGCCGAATGTGCCAGATGCCGTCATGACAGGGTTTCGCATCTGAATCCCGCCGATATTCACACTGAGTGATAAATCTGTTGTATCCATTATGAAAAATAATAACAGGTTTACGTGGAAATTTCAAGGTTAGATTTTATCCCTATTTCCTTGTCTTGTTGAAGAGGCTTCCGTTTTGACTTTCCGAAGAAATTATCATTTTTCGAGTAGACTGATTTTTGCTAAGATTTGACTTAATAAGCAATTTGCATTATTATCATAAACACGGAAAATGTTGATTCGGAAGTAATTTTCACGTTCAGCTTTATTGTAGAGATGGATTTCTGTATCCATCTGTTTATCCTAAAAAAGGAGTTTGATTTTTAGTTCTTATGAAAAAAATACGATTTTTGACCTTTACACTACTATTGGCTTCTGTTCTACTTCTTCCCATTATGACAGCAACCGCTCAACTCAAATCAACTCTCGAAGGACACACAGATATTGTCTGGAGTGTCGCCTTCAGACCCAACGGGGTGATGCTCGCGAGTGCGAGTTGGGACAAAACGATTCGCCTCTGGAATGTCAAGACAGGACGACTCCTACACACCCTCACCGGACATACGAATGACATCATGAGCGTAGCGTTCAGTCCCGATGGGCAGACACTTGCCAGTGCCAGTTGGGACGCAACGATCCGATTATGGAATCCAAACAATGGACAACTCAAAAGAACTCTTACTGAACACGCAGGGGGAGTTGCATCTGTCGCCTTCAGTCCAGATGGTAACACACTTGCCAGCGGGAGTGCTGACCGAACGATCCGATTGTGGAATACTACCACGTGGAAACTTACAAGAACCCTCACAGGACACACCGATGTTGTTGAGACCGTAGCGTTCAGTCCAGATAGTAACACGCTTGCCAGTGGGAGTCGGGATCAGACAATCCGCTTGTGGAATCCAAATAACGGGCGACATAAAAGGACGCTGACCGAACATACAGCTCCTGTGAACGCTCTCGCCTTCACTCCGGATGGACAAACGCTTGCCAGTGGCAGTAGGGATCGGACAATTCGCTTGTGGAATCCAAACGATGGACGAGAAAAGGAAACACTCACTGGTTACACGGATGGGGTAAATCCAGTGGCCTTCAGTCCAGATGGCGTGACGCTTCTCGTTGGAGGGCGTGCAATTTCCGTTTGGGATACAGAAACGGGTCAATACAAAAAGCCCCTTGCTGGAGATACAGGAGGTGCGATATCTGTTGTTTTCAGTCCCGATGGACAAATGGTTGCTAGTGGAAGTGCGGACAACAAGGTTCGGTTGTGGGAATATAATGTTTCTGATTACGAGATTCCCTCTATCACTACAAACGGCTTGGTTCGGTTGGTTTACTTTCTCCCAAACGACCGTCCCGCGCGACCGGAGAGAGTGTCAGCACTCCGTCAGTTAATTAAAGATGCTCAACAGTTTTTTTCTGACGAGATGGAACGACACGGATATGGCAGAAAAACTTTTACTTTTGAAACTGCTAAAGATGGAGAACCCGTGGTGCATCGTATTGATGGGAAGTTCACAGAGGACTATTATTACGAGGGAAGCACCGATTTTAGAGTTTGGGAGGAGCTTTATGAAATTTTTGATGACCCCCAGCATCTTTATTTTGTTGCGATAGATCTAAGCCATGAAGCTCTTGGTGGTGGAAATGCATGTGGTTTCGGGGGTGTCGCTTTTTTTCCTATGGGCGGGGATTCGCATCTATTCGCAGGAAACATTGCACTGAGACTTAGGGATGAAACACAAGGGGAAGAAGTTCTTGGCGGTTCCGCTATGATTCCTGCGTCTGGCGAGTGTTTTGAGGACAATAGAGGGTTCCAGCATAGATTATGGGCGACGATCCATGAACTCGGACATGCCTTTGGATTAGAGCACGATATCCGAGAAGGTTACGAAGACACTGCTGTAGGCGGAAGTGCGTTCCGATTATCTAAGTGTGATGCCGAGTGGCTATCCGTCCATCGTTTCTTTAATACCAAACCAATACTCCGAAACGAGCCAGGAGAAATTCAGCTTGACTCTATACAGACTTATAATCCAGACGCAATAAGTCTCCATTTCAAGGTAGCCGATCCCGATGGGCTTCATCAAGCTCAGTTGTTAGTTCCAGCAATTTTAGAAGGGACTGAACGGACTGCACGCGGACCCTATAGGTTGTTCGACTGTAAACGATTAAATGGCAAAACAGATACAATCGAATCCACTGTTAGAACAGCAGAAATCGTTGATAGAGTTACACTTCAAATTATGGATGTAAATGGTAACATCACTTGGGCGACGTTTTTTATCAAGTTGGATGAGGCGGTTGATGCCCGAAACGTCCTGGATGTTAACGGCGATGATATTGTGAACATCTCAGATTTGACACCTATTGCTTCACGTTACGGACAACGTGGGAAAAATCCAGCGGATGTTAACGAAGATAAGGTGGTCAATATCACTGATATGCTTTTGGTAGCTGCAGTCGCGCCTTCTTTGCCTCGACGCGTCGTTGAGACCTTCGATGCAACAGAGGTTCAGAAGTGGCTGACTGACGCTAAGCAGCTTGGCATTGAGAATGAATATCAGCAAAAAGGAGTGGTTTTTCTCGAACGTCTCTTAGCTGAGATAGAACTGTCGTCAAAACCTATTGAGGTAGCAACAAACCCATTCAAAGCAATCTTTGGGGGGCACACAGATTATGTCCAGAGTGTCGCGTTCAGTCCCGATGGGCAAACACTTGTAAGTGGGAGTCGGGATAAAACCATTCGATTGTGGGATCTACGCACCCGGCAACTCGAAACGACCCTTATAGAGTATACAAATAATATTTTTTCTGTTGTATTCAGTCCCGATGGGCAAACACTTGCCAGTGCCAGTTTCCACGGATCAGTTCGATTATGGAATCCAAACAACGGAAAACATATAAGGACGCTCACAGGAAATAAAGATTGGGTCACATCCATAGCGTTCAGTCCCGATGGGCAAACACTCGCCAGTGCAGGTACTGGCAGTCAGATTTTGTTGTGGGATACTGATACATGGCAACTTAAAGAAACTCTCACACAAGATACCCATTTTGTTGAAGTAATTGCGTTCAGTCCAGATGGCAAAACGCTCGTCAGTGGCAGCCGGGACAAAATCATCCGTTTATGGAATCCAAACGATGGAAAACTCAAAAGAATGCTTACGGGACATACGGATGCTGTTATGTCTATTGTATTCAGTCCAGATGGGCAAACGCTGGCGAGTAGCAGCCGGGATCGGACGATTCGTTTGTGGAATCCAAACAATGGAAAACTTAAAAAAACGCTCACAGGTTATACAGATTGGATTAATCCTGTTGCGTTCAGTCCAGATGGAACAATCCTTGTGATTGGGAATGGTCGCACGATTCGCTTGTGGAACACACAAACCGATGAATACAAAAACTTCCTTGAAGGACATACGGGTCATGTTCTCTCTGTTGCGTTTAGTCCCGATGGAACAACGCTTGCCAGTGGAGGTGAAGATAATACGGTTCTGTTATGGGATGTGCAAACGTTACTTGAGCAGAGGCCCACTTTGGAAACGGGTCCAAATAAAATTACCGGTCCATGGCTCTGGATGATCGCACCCACGAGAACCGGTCAAGGCGGCGCACGTTCTAATAATGTGGACTCGCTCTCTGAAGCCAGCGATGGTGGTGTCTCTGAAGCGGATGTTGCCGCAAACGGTGCCAAAGAAGGTGATGCAGTTGGCAATTATGTATGGTCACTTGTGGAGATTGCTGAGACCGGCGGTGATAATGTTAATGACCTCCTCAATAAAATAGGCTTGGGCAGAGGCAATGTGGACGACCATTCGTCTTACGCGCTCATCACGCTTGAATCCGCTACGGCTCAGTCCGGTGTGACAATGCGCGTTGGTAGCGACGATTCTATCAAGGTCTGGCTTAATGGTGAAGTCGTCCATAACAATCCTATCAACCGCGGAGCGGAGGATTTTCAGGATAGGTTCAACGTTGATTTGAAACAAGGCGATAATCTCTTGCTGGTAAAAGTCAGTGAACGCGACGGCGGTTGGAGTATGTTCGTCGGTATTGATGCTGACGTTAACGCTGTCTATAAACGTCCACCCGACCCAGTAGCATCTGTAGATGTCAACCGAGATGGTATAGTGAACATATTGGACTTGGTATCGGTATCCGCAAACTTCGGAAAGACAGGGCAAAGTCCTGCGGATGTCAATGGAGATGGCGTTGTCAATATCATCGACCTCGTCAAAGTGGCTGGTGAGATGGGTGCCGGTGCGGCTGCGCCTTCAGCGCATCCACAGACACTGGAGATACTCACCGCTGCAGATGTTCGACAGTGGCTCACACAAGCACAGCACGCGAACCTCATGGATACCATCTCTCAACGCGGCATCTTGCTGCTTGAACAACTTCTATCAGCGTTAATCCCGAAAGAAACATCGCTACTACCCAACTACCCGAATCCGTTCAATCCTGAGACGTGGATCCCCTATCAATTGGCGAAGCCAGCGGATGTCATGTTAACCATCTATGCTGCGGACGGGAAGGTGGTGCGAACCTTAGCATTAGGACAACAGTCCGCCGGAAGATATCATAGCAAAAGCCGTGCAGTATATTGGGACGGGAGAAACACCGTAGGTGAATCCGTTGCCAGTGGAATCTATTTTTATACATTCACGACAGGCGAATTCACCGCAACACGGAAAATGTTGATTCGAAAGTAATTGTCTTCTGGGTGAGTTTTCCAAATACATTTCTATAGGGCTGGGATGTTTTCCCAGCCCCTTAATTATCAGCGGGTGGATTTCTGTATTTGTTGCTTTCCGTCTGCTGAAGGTGTCACCAACTCAGATAGACGACACGAAAGTCGAAAATCAATCCCAGAATGCTAATGATGGATGCAACGATTACATCCCCGATAACCAAACCGATGAAAAAGGGAATCGAACGTCTATACAACCGAACACCACCCGTCGAGAGAAGAATCCGTTTAACGATCCAGCTGATTAAAAGTGGAAACCAAAGTCCAGTAAATGTCCACCAGCTTGAAACGACATAACCGACGGGGTGTAGGGGCCACTGAACGAATCTCCATCGCAAGAGCAAAAGGCTGATAGCGAAAACAAATCCGCCGGCGGTATAGAGCATACCGCTGAGACTCGTTTCGCTCGGATTATAAAGCCATCCCGCGAGCCTGTTGAACGCGGCGCGAGCATACCATGAACGCGCTTGTTCTAAGCCGACTTGGTAGGAGAGGTGTAAGTGTCCCCACGCCGCGGAAAGCGCGCCTACAAAAATAGCGATCGCTAATACCCATAGCAGTTGGGTGGGGTTGAAACGGGTTTGATGTGCGAGCTTCAGTCCCTCCAATTGGTGCGGCATCGGATGCGCGCGGTAAGAGAGGTGATTCAGCCAGAAAAAGAGCGACATCACCGAAAGATTCCGATTCCCGATGCGCCGTGTGCCGAGTGCATCTGTCAAGAGTAAGTCTGGACCGGCGTTGTAAAGGTCGTGTGCTGGTGGTCCCAGTTCGGCACGAATGCGGGTGATCGTTATGGACATCGCGAGATAGAGCACGAAAAATAGACCGGCAAACCAGAGCGACATCCCTGCTTTGAGGCAGAATCCCATAATCAAAATAAATCCGACAAGCACCCCGATTCCGGCTGTTCTGTAGCGTAACGCCTCACCTTCGTCATTCGTAGGGACTGGGTTTCCCTGCCCGCACGGACGAGGTAACCTCGTCCCTACGAAAATCGTCTGTAACACGACCTTGACGTGTGCGCGTCCCATCCATAAGGTCCAGAGGAATAGGGCTATCCATACACCTCGGATTTGCGACATTTCTCTCGGAAATCCGATAGCCCCTCGCCAACCAAAACTCTCGCCGACGATCCGTTCAAAGTGCCAGAATAGGTGAAAGAACCAGCAAGAAAACCCTAAATCCAGCGGAATCAGGAAACCTACGCCGATTGCAAACGGGAAGAAACTGATACGGAAACCCGGGTTGTTCATTGCGCTCCACGGCTTATCGGGAAGTCGGAATCCGCGATACAGCGGAATTGTAGGGAAAACAGGATCAATTTGGTGTAAACTATAGAGGAGGTTCAGGACAGCAGCGATGCATAAACCGACCGTCATCATCCGTTTATTAAAAAATAGATGAGACGTAGTTCGTAGGGGGTTTCCTACGTTTGAAGCCGCTCGTGTGATCTCATAGGGGAGTTGTGCGATCGGATAGGTGAGTCGTTCATGTTCCTGCCACTGCTTGCGTAAAAGCACGTTGAGGCAGAGCATTGTCACCCCGATAACGAGGCAGAAGCCCACCCAGATCAGTGTTGGCAGCAACCATGCCTGTATGTTTGTCTGAAGATAGAACGTGGATTCGCCTTTGTAGAAGCCTTGCAGGACCTCTGGTTTTCCAACAACAAGCCATTCGGGTAGGTGTTGGTGGAAGAGTTGTGCCCATTCGTTTTCGGTTGTTGCGTACCAAAAACCGTTACCCATTAACGGCACTAAGACTTGTAGCATATCGCGACCTGCGAAAACAGAGGCTTGGCACAGCATCGCATAGATGGTTAACAACTCGCTCTGTGTAAACGCCAGTGTTGGGCGTAAACGACGCAGGAGCGCGCTGAATCCGATAAGGACAAGCAACGTAAATAGGACATTAAACAGTAATGCCAAGCTCGTAGGCCGGTTGGAATCCCAGATATAACTGAGATGTAGAATCCAGTAGCTATTAAAGGGGATGAGAAGGATGCCGATCAGCGTTGCACGTAGCGTAATAGGACTTTTTGAAGGGTGTTTCATATTTCTTAATAATGTGCATTGCTACGGTCTGGCTGATGGGAGGAAATAACACGAAATGGTAATGATGGCGGTATTCGCTTTCGTTGTTGTAATTATGATATGTGGGGGTATGTTGCTCGCACGGCTGGCAACGGTTGCCAAATCCAAAAAGTCGTGGATATGGGGATTTTTCATTCTCATCGTGCTTATCTGTGTTCCACTTTTTCTGTTATGTCTCGGTGTATGGTTTCTTTTTTTCAGTGATATATCATCAGGACGTTTTAGTCCATTCGGTGAATAGGGACTTCCTGAATCGGCATGCCCATCGACCATCAGCATCCCAGCGAATTAGAGATCTTCCTCGGTAGATGTTGGCTCAACATCCGCGGTTTTGCCTGCAAGGTAGAGAAACCAGAAAGTGAGTCCAATTGCAATGAAAATCCACAGGATACCCCAAATCTCAGTTGCAATGCCTGTTACCTCCGAGAGCATTCGGGCATCCGAACGGAGATTGGATCTGTCCAAGACATCACTTTTAATGTCAAGAATCGCGTAGAGACAGCTCGTCACACCGATAATACGGAGAATCCAATCGTTGACTGCCTCTGGGAGGTAGAAACCGATGGCGACCAGCGCAACGCCAAAGCCGATGCCGAACAGATAAGTAAATGTACTCTCGCCGAACCCGATGGAGATAGCCACCATGCCGATGCCGATAAGGATACTAATCGCTTTATCGAAGTGGGTTCTCGCTGCCAAGAGTAGGATGAGTCCACCCCACAGTAGACTGCCAAGATAACCCGCGGTCAACGTCAAAAACCGAGAGCCTCCTTGTGTCAGCGCATGCCCTCCCTGCTGCGGGTTAATCTGAATTTCTACAATACGACCTCCAGTTGCGATCGCCGCAAGCCCGTGGCTCACCTCATGCATAAAGACGACAAAGATTTTGAGGGGATACACAAACAACGTATTCCATAGAAACCCAATGCCTATGAAAATCAGGAGTAGCGCAATGTAACGTTTGAAAATTGACAGCATATTTTAATTTTACCTTGCGGATTCTTTAATTTTACCTTGCGGAGAAACAACGTCGGTCAGAACTATCGGCTGTCTTTCTTATATCCGCCTTCCATTTCATTACAGGCTACAGGTTTTGAGGTTATCTTAAGAAGAATCCTGTGTTAGACGAAAACTTCTTAACCAACTGCTAACTACTAACCGGCAACTGCCAATTTACCTTGCGGATTCTTTAATTTTACCTTGCGGAGAACAACGTCGGTCAGAACTATCGGCTGTCTTTCTTATATCCGCCTTCCATTTCATTACAGGCTACAGGTTTTGAGGTTATCTTAAGAAGAACCCTGTGTTAGACGAAAACTTCTTAACCAACTGCTAACTGCTAACCGGCAACTGCCAATTTCCCTTGCGGGACAATGTTATGGGCTTGTGTTTCGGTTTTGAGAAGGATGTTCAGAATACTCAGAAGACCTGCCTGTAATGAAATTATACCTTAAATGGCATAATTTGTCTTTGCTTTACATTTGGAAGGCAGGGCAGAAACTTGATAGTTAAAAATCCTTTAAATTGCTTGCTTTTTACGACAGAATTTGATATAGTATATCACAATATCTTCAAAATATACAATTCTAAAAGTAAAGGCGCACGCTTCCAAAGCGCGCCTATGGAACTAAATGAATACGTTCGGTCATCTTTTTCGGATTACGACCTGGGGCGAATCGCACGGCGGGGCTGTTGGCGTTGTCGTTGACGGATGTCCACCACAAATTAACCTGGATATATCCGCGATACAATTTGAACTGGATCGACGGAGACCGGGTCAAAGCCATCTCACGACACCGCGTCAGGAGAGCGATACTGTTGAAATACTTTCTGGGGTCTTTGAAGGCAAAACGCTCGGAACGCCTATCTCCATGCTGGTCTGGAATAAGGACGCGCGTCCTGCAGCCTATGAACATCTGAAAGATGTTTATCGCCCTTCACACGCCGATTTTACGTATCAAGAGAAGTACGGCATCCGGAATTGGCAGGGTGGCGGTAGAGCGAGTGCACGGGAAACCATCGGACGTGTCGCGGCGGGGGCAATTGCGAAGCAGGTCTTGCGTGAGGTGTCCGGAACTGAAACGCTCGCGTATGTCAAACAGATTCATACACTCGAAGCCGAAGTGGATGCAGACACGGTGACGCTTGAAAATATAGAGGCGAGTCCTGTCCGGTGTCCCGACCCGATTGTTGGTCCGAAAATGGCGGAACGCATCGATCAGGCGCGGCGTGATCTTGACTCTCTCGGTGGTATCATTGAATCAGTTGCTCGTAATGTCCCTGTAGGACTCGGCGAACCTGTATTCGATAAACTCAAAGCGGATTTGGCGAAAGCAATGATGTCTCTTCCCGCAACGATGGGTTTCCAAATCGGCTCCGGCTTTGCGGGTGTTACGATGACGGGATCTGAACATAACGATCCCTTTTATCTCGAAAAGGACGACGGGATGGAGCGCATTCGGACGCGCACAAATAATTCCGGCGGCACACAGGGCGGTATTTCAAACGGCGAAAATATTCTGTTCCAAGTCGCTTTCAAGCCGACAGCGACAATCGGTAAACCGCAACAGACTGTTGATATGCAGGGGAATGAGGTGATATTAGAGGCAAGTGGACGACACGATCCCTGTGTTTTAGTACGAGCACCCGCTATTGTCGAAGCGATGGCAGCACTCGTCCTCACGGATCATTTACTCCGCCAGCGCACAAAATTCTGATGCAGGGCCAAACAATCATAACCACACACGATGTTGATGAACTGTTTATTTTTTCGGTGATTCGACTGATCCAACGGCGCGCTTTCCCGAACCTCCGGAATATTATCGCCAAAGCCCACTCAGCCGACATCGCTCGCTGGTTTCCGCACCTCCGTACTGAAGCGAAGGCGAGACTCTTCAAGGTTTTGGTTGAGGAAAACGGATGGGGGAGGTCCTACGGGATCTCAACAGTGTCGATATCAGCGAATTCGTTGAAGAAACGGATCCACCGGTTGTTGCAAGTATCTTGCACACGGTGCCCGCGGTGATATGTTTAGAAAAAAAATTGGAATAGGACAATGGAAACCACAGAACCGAAGATTAAAGAAATCGCTCCTGACGAAACGTTGGAAGCCTGTGCTCGGCAGATAATCGTGAACTACTTTCACGAGATGATGTCTTACAAGGACGGTGCCAAAGAGGGGACTGATATCGAGTTTGTCCATGATATGCGAGTTACCTCGCGTCGCTTACGAGCCGCAATGGACAATTTTGCCGACTGTTTTCCAAAGAAGCCGTTTAAAAAGCATTACAAAAAGATAAAGGCAATAACCCGAACGATGGGAGCCGTGCGAGATCTGGATGTTCTGATCGCTCGTTTTCAGAACGAATTAACGAATCTGACTGCCGTGGAGCAAGCAGACATTCGAGGGTTGATTGAGCACCTACAGCGGAAACGGAAGGAAGCGCGAGAACCGATGCTGACGCTCTTTGAGGGACTCGAAGAGACCGGTTTTGAGACCGAGTTTTTGGATTTGGTGGAAGAAGTGAACCAAAGCGCGTAGCTTGTAATGTAATGGAAAGCGGGTATACGGAGGGAACTTGAAGGTCTCCAACCCACCTCACCGTACCGCAAGGTATAATTAAAAGATGGCAAAGGCACACAAAATCATCGGCGTTGCGCCGCTGCGTAGTTATCACGAGAATGCACGTATCATTCTCCCACAAAGGCTTGAAGAGGTTTACACGTGGGAGCCGTTCATTCGGGATGAGACGAGGCGCGAAGAACTCCACAATATGCGAATTTCCATTAAACGCCTTCGATATACGATGGAACTTTTTCGTGTTGTTTACATGTTTCCAAAAACGCGTTCTAAAAAAGTTTCAATAACTGACGACAAACGTTTTGCTGAATTTCTCGCGGTGATCGTTGATTTACAAGAGATACTCGGCGATATTCATGACGCTGATGTCGTCTTGGGAGTTTTAGTTGATTGTATATCTCAATCGGGAAACCGCGGAAGACAGATTGATGTCCCTCCGGGTGTTGCTACGCTCATCGCTCGGACGGAGGAAACCCGCAAAGCGGATTATGAAACGTTTTTGGAAAAGTGGGACCAACTGTCCGCCGCAGGTTTCAAACAGAAGTTGTTATCGCTTTTCAGTGCTGCTTGCGAACTGGAAACTTGCTGTTAAAAGTTAATATCATAACCAATTATGGGATGGTCGCACGTACGAAGTGTGCATACAGGAGATTGTCTTATGAGTGCTAATGTTATCGGTGTGGATATGGGCGGCACCAAGATTCTGTCCGCTGTCATTGATGCAGAGGGTAATATCTTAGGCACAGCCAAAGTCCCAACTAAGGCGGACAAAGGGGCATCCGAAGTGATTGATCGGATCGCAGACTCTGTCCAAAAAGCGATTGACAAATCAGGCGTTGCCTCTGATTCAATTCAAGCGATCGGCATTGGTGCTCCGGGACCGCTTGACCCCGAAACAGGAATTGTCATTTTCGCACCGAATCTCGGCTGGAGGGATGTTCATCTGAAAACAGAGTTAGAAACACGCACCGGCTTTCCAACCTTTGTTGACAATGATGTGAACGTCGGAACGCTCGGTGAACACGTGTATGGGGCGGGGCAAGGTGTTCAGAACGTCGTCGGGATTTTTGTAGGCACTGGTATTGGCGGTGGCATTATTCTACAGGGTGAATTGTTCCACGGTGCGAGCAAGACAGCCGGTGAAATCGGACATATCATCGTCAAAGCAGGGGGACCGCGCTGTGGCTGTGGCACGCGTGGATGTTTGGAAGCAATCGCCAGCCGCACGGCGATGACAAAGCAATTCCAAAAGGCTATTCTAAAAAAGGGAAAGAAGAGTGTGATTTCCGAACTCACCGGCGGTGACCTTGGTGCTATTCGGAGTGGGGTTTTGGCGAAGGCGATCCGCTTAAACGATAAGTTGACCCTCAAAGTTTTCAAAAAAGTAACGAAATATCTTGGAATTGGCATTGGTTCCATTGTGAATTTCTTGAATCCAGAGATGATTATACTGGGTGGCGGTGTCGTTGAAGCATTGGACGATACGTTTTTAGACGATATTCGTGCCGCGACGGAAAAATACGCGCTGCCCAATACGCTAAGCGGGGTTCAGATTGTGCCGGCAAAACTCGGGGACAACGCCGGTATCCTTGGCGCGGCTGCCTTGGCACGACAGCGATCCGAAGCGGCGTAGCGAAACCGAGAGGCGACCGCATCGTTTTATAAGTCTGGGGAGGGTAGATCTATGTTAGTTGATGATAACAGAGAAGAACATCGGATGATGATTTTCGGCAACGACAGCCGTCTCGTTCAAGAGCGGTTAATCGTGGAAAAGGACACAAAGCAGGACGGAATCCTCGCACAGAAGGTTCACGTGGATTCCTATACTGTCACGCTGTATGTGTTGCTGAAGGATTACGGGCTCACGCCGGTCTTTCGTATCAAGCCGCGCATCCGCTTCCATCGCTCTAACTACGATAACCTCTCTTCGAGTGCACCACTACAGTATCGTCTTGATGACATCATCCATTTTGCTGAATTAAAACGCGGCATTGACTTGACGGAAAAGATTGACGATGCCAAACTCTCGGAAATCCTCGGAGACGCGCCTGCACTCAAGGATGTAACGGATGATGCGGCGTTGCATCTCGTCTCACAACGCGATGTATCCCTCGGAAACCCATCTTTTAAAACCAAAACCAAGGTTTTTGGAAAAAATGAAGATGAAGGTGTCGAAGAAGGTGGGATTCAGATTGGAACGTTTCTTGATGCGCTCAATCAACCGAAACAGACTGAGCAAATTTTCAAACGTTTTGCACAAGGAAAAGAGTTTGCCCGTGATTTGCGCGAAGCCTTGGCATCCTACGAAGATTTTGAATTTCAATTTGGGCTTTATTCTCGATATGAACGACGGGATTGCGTGTTGGCGGATGGAGATGCAGAAACCAGCGGAAACTACCGTGCGACATTCGACCCGTGGACAGCACTCGGCTATATCCGAACTGCCGGCGATGCCCAGCAATTCCAAATTTTAGCGCATGAACGCGGCACACGATGGGAGCACAAGGTTATGTTGGAGCAGATGGATGCCCCAACGCTTGAGCGACTCGCTACGGAGATCCCTCGGCTCCGCCGCCAGTATCTGATCGGACGGGTTTTGTCGAAAAGCCAGACGGCTCTGACTCGCTTAGCTGAACTTCGCCAATCCCAGCTGAATCTCACAACTGATTTACATACCGGATATACGCTCCAGTTAGAAATACCGGTCGCTCAGAAACGGTTTTCTGTGATAGAACATCGCCGACAATTGCGGAGTGTGTTTAACAATACTGGTGGTTATCGCCTGCATCCACTGAATGGAGAATTTGTTGAGAGGCATCATAACATGGCGAAGGGCATCCGAGATGGCATTGTTTGGACTTTGGATTCTGTTGAATTGCTCACAGGACAACCCCCATTAGAGGTACAGAATGAGGAGTTTCTTATCATCAAAAACCCTCATCAGAACAGATTCGTGGTCCGCTCCGCCGAAGAGCTTCGTGAACGCCTCCCTAAGAATGGGTTTGAAAGGTGTTGGAATGAAACAGTCGATGTAGGGGGCTATACTGTCCTCAGCGAAATGAGTGGCAGGGTTTATCTCGTGGGTTACGGGCGAAGGAATACCGGCAGCGTCCATGAAGGCAACATTACCCAAGAAGAGGCTGCACATTATCTCTCAATTGAATACTTGGGGATAGAGCCTGCCCGTGTTGGAGCTTCGCGCTTCGGGGTGCCACCCCGTGTCCAACAAAGTTTCTTTGAAAGACTTTTCAGCAGGCAACCTGTCCCTCCCATCTTTAGCCAGTTGATGCAAACCGAGGCACAAGTCATCGCAGAAATGAAAACGCTCGCTCGGTATTGTAAAGAAAGACTGGAGATTCGATAAGAGGACATGAACTCATGATACGAAGGCTTACAGTAAAGGGGTTGAACAACCGGATTAACGCTGATCTGGAATTCCACTCAGACCTGAATATTATTACAGGGGCGAACGGCTCAGGTAAGACGACGCTCCTTAAGTTGCTGTGGTATCTCATCAGTGGACACCTTGAGCAAATCCTTGCTGAAATTCCGTTTCATTCCATTGCAATTCAAACGGATCTGTTCACCTTCAGCATGGAGCGCGTTGAATTCGACCAAGTTACGTTTGATTATAGTTTTGGTAAAGAAGAAAGAACGTACGAACCTATTGCCATCGCTGCAGAAACCGGAAGGATCGACCGGAGGGATGTGGATAGGATAAATGCGCTTGAAAAGCGGATCGCGCGAACGACCAAGCGGAGTCTATTCTTCCCAACCTTTAGAAGAATTGAGGGCGGCTTTTCGAGAGTTAAAACGGACACTGACGATTCAACGATGAGATTTCTCGCTTCTACGCCAGAAATGCTTCAAGCTTCAATGTTGAGATTTTCCGATGAAGTGTCAATCAATGGGCACAAGTTTATCGCTTCGATCTCAACAGAGGATCTCGGTGAACTGCTCACGCAGAAATACGCTGATATTTATGAAGAAATCAGCACACGCCAGTCGCAGGTATTAGAAGATATTTCAAGAGGGATGCAAAACAATCCAGATAAGGAAAAGGTTTCTGAGATTCCTCAAAATGCTTCGGCTGTTTTGAATGCTATTCAGAAAGTTAATGAGGAACGGGAACAGTTGAGTAAGCCGTTTTCTGTGTTGTCTGAGTTATCTCAGAAGATTCTACGATATGACGCGATTCGTGTTACTGGACGGGTTGTTCGTGGGGAAACTCCGGCCGGGATTACTTTGGGAGAAGGAAGCGATGGAATTACAGTTGGGGAAGCAAAAGATGCCATTTCCTCTGACAAACTCTCCTCTGGCGAGAAACAGATGCTCAGTTTTCTGTGCTATAATGCTTTTAATCAGGGAATGGCAGTTTTTATTGATGAACCGGAGTTAAGCCTGCACGTGGACTGGGAGAGGCTTCTACTTCCAACCCTGCTTGAACAGGCGACGACTAATCAGTTTTTCATAGCGACCCATTCACCTTTCATCTATACTATGTATCCTGACAAGGAGTTTATGTTGGATGATACTCGCGGATATCAGGGAGAAGTTTAGTGCCGACGCCGAATCTTATGACAGTGGAGCATTTAGTCGGTGTTCTGCGCCGCGCTCGAAAACCTAATATTGTTGTTGAGGGAGACGATGATGTAATCATCTATCGGGAATTAGCCAAGCGAATTGGAATACTTGAAGTAGTTTTACTGCCTTCCGGGGGAAGGGAGAAATTACTCCAAGTTTATGAACGTAGAAGCGAATTTTCCCATGTACCTGTTGCTTTTGTTGCCGACCAAGATATGTGGATATTTTCTGGAATTGAACCAAGTTACAATGATATTATTTGGACACACGGGTACAGCATTGAGAATGACTTGTATTCAGATGCAGGGTTAGAACGTTTGTTAAATGAAAGTGAAATTGTCGAACATAAACAGATTTTAGATTCTATTAGTACATGGTTCGCATTCGCTGTTGAGGAGTATTTAGCAGGAAATAGTCCAGATCTTGATTTGCATTGCGACGAGATGGTTCCACCTGATAAAACTGAATTGGACCCGAATTTCTGTGCACGCCGTGGCTTTCGTGTTCCTAACACAAAGCGTGTTCAGCACATTAGAGCCGCGTATCAACTTCTACTTAGAGGAAAACAACTTTTCCAGTTGTTAGTCCGTTTTCTTAGTAAGCCGTCGCATGATTTCGTGAAGGCTACTCTTAACGATTATGCGTTGTACAACTTAGCACTGAGAATGCCTGAGGTACACCCACTCTTAGACGGATTAATGGAACAAGTAAAGCAAAAAATAGCAGCACAACAACCACTTCCTGATACACCTTGATAATCCTATAAGGAAACATGCACAAATGCCAAACCGCAGAAAAGTCCTTATCACCGGAGCCGCCGGCTATATCGCTGGACGGATACTTCCAGAATTTCGCCAACGCTACGAACCCGTTTTGTTGGACGTGAAAACCACGAATCGGCAAGGTGAAGAGGTCGAAGGCGTTCAAATTGCTGAGCTGACCGACCCCGACCGAGACGCATACAGACACCATTTTGAAGGCGTTGATGCAGTCGTCCATTGTGCCTTCAAGGGTGGCAGTTTTGAGAATGAGCTTGCCAACATCCAGATGGCGTACAACCTCTACCAAACCTGTATCGAGACCGATGTCCGGCGCGTCGTCGTCTGTAGTTCCAACCACGCCGCTGACTATTACGAGCGTCTCATCTGGGCAGATAAATGGGATGTGGTGACCCCAGAGATGCGTCCGCTCTCCGATAACTTTTACGGGTGGGCGAAAGAGGCGTATGAACACCTCGGCTTTGTCTTTGCGACTGGACACGTTGACGGTAAGAAGTTACAGAATGTGCAGTTACGCATCGGCGGACCGCGCGAGACAGATATGGAAAATTCTTCAGCGGACGATTTGAAGGCGATGCACCGAGGACTTGGCGCGTATTTGAGCGTTCGAGATCAGGTTCAACTCTTCGTCAAGAGTATTGAAACAGAGAACATAGAGGACGAAAACGGGATCCCGTTCCAGATTTTCTACGGCATCAGCGACAATTCGCATAAGTTCTGGAGTATCGCCAATGCGCGGAAGGTAATAGGCTACGCGCCGGAGGATGACAGCCAACTCCGTTTTGCTGACCAGTTGGCAGAATTACTGCAGCAGGCGAAAAAGACATAACTCGCGATTTGCTTTTTCTATAGGCGTACCCTGTCCAAAGTTTTTCAAACGAAAAATGGGGTGAGGTGTTCTCGGAGTTGGAGTCGTGCGTTTCGGAGGTGTGATTTGATGGTACCTTCGGACTTTGAGAGACGGGCTGCGATCTCTTTTATGGACAGTTCCTGAAGATAGTAGCCGCAAAAGACCTGTCTGCGGAGAGGCGTGAGTTGCTGGATAGCAGTACGCAAGTGTTTGCGAAGTTCGCCGCGTTCCACGTCACGACTCGGACACGGGTGTGTCTGTGTGACTCGACGTTCCTCAATCAGATGCAGCGGTTCTATGTCGTGTTTCTGCTTGCGAAAATAGTCGATGCAGACGTTTTCCGCAATACGGTAAAGCCATGAGGAGAACGCCGATGTCCCTCGGAACGTGTGGATGGCTCGGAACGCTTTTAGCCAGGTCTCTTGTGTCAAGTCTTTTGCGGTTTCGGGGTCTTTGACATTTCCTAAAATTTGGTTGTAGACGCGGTGGTGGTATTTTTGCACGACGGGGTTAAAGGCTTTGATGTCGCCGTGTTGTGTGCGTTCGATGAGGCGTTTTTCGTCCAGAGTCAACAAAATTTGGGTGTTCCTTTCATTTGATCCAGGGCGTTGTGTTGAGGGAGAGAGTTCGTTGTGGTTTCCCGTTTGTTTTCAGTGTTACCTGTTTAGGCTTGATGTCTATCACGGTGGTGTCAGTGTCAAGTATCTCACCAATCGTGACGATGTAGGTTATTCGCGCTGTCGTGCGTTGGAGAATTGCCTGTTTGGGCATGCTCTGGTCGGTGGGCAGGATTGTGCCGATCAAGCGATAGGGTTCGCTTTTACGTGGCGGTTGCCACCCGAGCGGACGGAAGAGATTGTTGTCTACAATCGTCCGGTAGAACGCAGTATCTTGAAAATCTGTGAAGAGCACGCGCGGCGGTACGAACGGTTTGCGACTTCGGGTGGAGACGGAAACTGTCTTATCAGGTAGTATTGCGTCTTGCGTTTGCGTGTAGGTCAACGAGATTAAGCAGAAGTAGACGAGACTGCTACCCAAGGCGATGGATACACAGTGTTTTAGATGCCTTCTGGGCATTATGTTTTCCTGTAAAGTAAAAAGACAATGCCAGCCAAAATATCTCCGCTCGTTTGCAAGTCAGAATCCCTAACCGCCTTTCACGGATGCCGAATCCGCAGAGGGTGCAACCGTTTCTTTATTCTTGTAATGCGCGTTTGCGTTTGCCAGCTTGTTGAATCCGTTTTCGTATGCGATCCATTGACTTTTTACAACAGCCACACTTTTTTTCCTGCGATCTTACCAAGGGTATCGTCTCTACGGGTGGCTGTTGTTTCCGAAAGCGTTCTGGGAACGTCCCTGTAGCAGACACGAGAAAGCAAGCAAGGGCACCAACCACCGCAAGCACTCCTAAACTATAAAAAAAATGGCACCTTTTCATTTCAATTCGCTTCTTGTCTTTGGAGAAAGGTTTCAACATGTGTGGCAACCTCTGGATCAACGTCTTTCAACCTGCGGACACCTTCTTTTGGACCGTAGCGACTCAGCATCTGTAGGGCCTGACTGGATCGTTCAGCAGAAAAGCGTTGGCGCAGCCCGGATTTAAAACTTTCATCAGAAGGCAATCCGAGTGATGTGTCTGTCGCGCTGCTCACCGATTCTCTCTGACTCGGAGAGAGTTGTCGATTCAATTCGGCTTCAATTTCCGCATCTGTCATCTCCAAGAACCGATCCAGCGGAATACCGACAGCCTCCTGAAAAAACTTGCGCATATCTTCCATCTCAATATCTGTTGACTCTTGCAATCCTTGCAGTGAGTCCTGCCAAGAAACAACCTCCTCTTGAGTTATGATTGGCTTTGGATATTCCTCTGGGAGTTGTGTTGAAGTGTCCTCTGACATTTCGAGAGGCTGTTCAGGCGTTTGAGGAGAAACATCGATTTTGCTTTCACCGGCAGCAGTGAGATAGACATCATCGTATTCTACAGAAAGATGCAAGCCTTCGTGTTCTGGTGGTGGCGGCACCTCCCAAGGGGGCAGGGTGTCTAACGCCTGACGATACGATTTGATGAGATTTGCAATCTCTGGATCGGTCGCATGGCTGGACACCTGCGCGAATTCCTCATCAAACGTTCCGTCGGGATAATGTGTCCGGCGTTTCTTGATACTTAGCATATTCGGGTAGAGTCTTGTATATTCACCGGTGATCCGACTTTTCTCTAAGCCGATGAGGGTTGGATCGGTCTTCAGGAGTTCTTTAAACTTTTTTTCTAATTCAGCAGATTCTTTTTCGTGATAGAGCAGAAAATTGCGTCGGTGTTCAAGGATGGAGAGGAGTGCTTCTTTGGCACTCAATGAAACCTCTGATGCCTTGACTTCTTCGATGGCTGCGTTGATGTCAGCAAGTTCGTCTTGTTGGGACTTCGGGTCCTCATGGGAGTGACCATGATTTTCTCCATGGGCGTGTATCGCAAGGTCTGGGTTTTTACGAATTAACGCCGATATATGCGCCTGAAGTCGTTCTAATTCCTCCGGAGAAACAAAGGGGTGACTTTCGGGACTCTGTTGAAGTTGTTTATCCATAATTTTGCCAAGGGCATCAACGTCAGAGAAATACGTTTGTTTTTCAGCGTTTGTCAATGTTCCGGAAAGAGAATAGAGTGTGTCAAGATGCGTCTGCGCTTCTTTGTGGAGGGTCTGAGGTCGGTTATGAAAGAAAAAAAAAGTGCCACCTAACAGGGTAATGCACAAGAAACTCACGAGACCCATTCTTGTTTTACTATACATTGTTCCATGTTCCTTTCAGTGGAGTATGAAATCTCTATCAGCCCGTATCGTAATAGCAAAGCTGATAGAGGTTATAAGCATGTGTCTGACTACGAGTGCGGTTTCGCGCAGAATCGCCAATTATCTTGGTCATTATAAACAGAAATCGAGCTGCTTGCATAACCATCGTTATCCCAACGTGCCGTTCCACTGTCAAAGACTGTTTTCTGTTTCGGCGAATAGAATCTGACAGTGCTCTTAAAAGTCGCATAATCATTTAATTTATCTGCGGGGTTACTACCGACTCTCGCGTGCAGAGAATAGTCAACTCTGTGATGATGCGGAACAACTAAGTCTATCTCCAGACTCGGATGTTCCCAATAAACATCGGCTCTGGCATGCGTTTTGGAAGTCCACCAAGGACTATTTAGTGAGCAGGTAGCTCTCAATCCCACGGTCGCCCCCTGTATGGAAAGGCTGAGAATAAAACAAGTCGTAAGGGCGAGGACGAAAACGAAGTAACTCACGGTTTTTTTTGTAAACATTCTATCTCCTGTCCTTTTCAGAAAGAACATCTGGTTATAGAGAGAAGCAAAGAAAAAGAATTTCTGTTGCCGCAGACACACCGCATCCAAACAGAACTGCTTTTTTTCCATGCTTCGATTCCTTTGATGACTACACCTATTCTTGATAGCCTACTGGGGATTGCTTGGAGGAGGCAAAAAGAAAAACAGGTTTTTCGCTTTCACGGCAATCCTCTTCTTGTTGTATAAGGTGCTGTCGAAAAGCGTCACAAAATGCATTCATTCTGTAGTTATAGTCTTTCGTTAGCATTGTTATACCGGCTCTATCTCTATGGCAAGTTCTCTGCTCGGTGTTGTTACCCCGTTGGGTAAAGTTTACCAAAAATAGCCCTGCCTTGTCAATCGAAAACGTATCAATTGATAACCGCGACTCACCACAAATGAGCCAGCGGTGCTATTCTACAGAAGGGAAACCAATCACGATTTACCCTTCTTTTCATTGAACTCTGAGAAGTTCAAGTCTTTGCCTTCAGCGTTCGCTGTTTCCCAAGCTGCCGCCCAGACTTTCAGCCGCTTCTTGGCACGAGACAACCGGTTTCTCACAGCGGATACAGAAACTTTGCATATTTTGGCAATCTCTTCATAACGCTCACCTGCAAGCTGCAAGCGAAACATCTTCTGCTCTAAGTCAGGAAGTTGCGCGATCGCTGCTGAGAGGGCTGCCCACTGTTCTGTCTCCATCCGGTATTCCTGGGTGGTCTGATGGGTAACAGTAGTCGCTGCGGCTTCACCTTCAGCCTCATAGACATCGGTGGTACGTTGTGTTGCCCCGACCTGTTTTTGCTTTCGATGCCATCCTGCGACCAGTTGGCTGGCGATACGGAACATCCAGTTCAGAACCTTTTCAGGCTCTTGAAGCGTGTGCAAATGTTCCCGTGCTTGGAGGAATGTGTCGTTCGTGAGTTCCTCAACGTCACGCCAATCATCTACTTTGTTGGCGATGAACTGTTGGAGGCGAGGTTTGTGTCGCTTATAGAGCGCATCAAAAGCAGTTTCGTCGCCAGTTAGGATACGATGGACGAGTTCTCCATCTAACTTTTGTCCGTCTTCCGTCATTCTGCGTAATCGCCTCTCTGCGTAATCACCTCCGTGGTAAGGCAGAATTGCGGACCTCAAAAATCAGAATGAGATTTTTACGCCTTCATAAACCATGAATGCGAATTTCATAAAAAAGTCTCATAGAAACATGAATTTGATTTAAGAATTTAGCGTGTTGGCATACTTTTAACTTTTCCTTCTTAAAGACTCCCTTTTTTGGGCGAAAACGTGCATAATGAAAAAATTTAAGTTTTTGTGTAGCGTTCATTGTCCGAGTCAGGATGCACAGAGTTAGGGATTTACAGGGATATAGGCACTTCTTGATTCAAAAGTGTTCTTTATAAGCAAGTCTTATGCGAACGCCTTTTGAGGAGAAAACATGTGGGTAGGTTTCAGAGGGTGGGATCTGGAGAGTGGTTTCGTCTCGGATGCAGCCGAGTTTGCACTTGACGGGACTAATATAGACTTGTAAAATAGGTGTATCCGATATAGCGAGATTCTTGGGGAGGCACCGCCAGTGGCGGTACAGAAAACCAAGTGTTTTGCTTGGGAGTTCTCGCGTTATCTAACCGCAAAGTAAAATTAAAAAAACTCTCCAGCCAAGGAGCCGCGCTGTGCCAAACTTTACAGCAGAAGAACTCACCGAAATTTGCCTAAACGTTTTCCAGAAATTAAATATCCCAACCGCTGAAGCAGAAGTCGTAACCAAGTCTATGGTGGATGCCAATCGCGTCGGACACGATTCACACGGCGTTATCCACCTCTCGAAATATGTGCGTGAATTGGAAGCGGGGTTAATCCAGCCCGGGGCACCAACGGAAACCTTGCACGAATCCGCATCAATCGCGGTCTTAGATGGAAATTGGGGCTTCGGTCCCGTAATTGCAACCCGCGCTGTTGAATTGGCAATCCAGAAGGCAAAGCAGACAGACATAAGTTCTGTTGCTGTTTCACGATGTAATGAGGTAGGCAGATTGGGCGGATACGCCTGCCTCGCCGCAGATGCGGAGATGATCGCATTGCTCATGGCGAACGACCACGGCGGTGGCACATGTGTCGCACCGCACGGCGGCGTTGAGGGTAGACTCTCTACCAATCCGATGGCGTGTGCCGTGCCGATTGAGGGAAAAGATCCGATTGTGTTGGATATGTCTACGAGTGTTGTCGCCTCTGGGAAGATTCGGGTCAAACAGCATCGGAACGAGTCCGTACCGCACGGGTGGCTCATTGACGCGGAAGGCAAGTTAACAACAAATCCAGACGATTTCTATGACGTGCCACCCGCCGCCTTACTGCCGTTCGGTGGGGCGGTTTCTGTGCACAAAGGATTCGGGTTGAGTGTCATTGTTGACATCCTATCGGGCGCGCTCACAGGGGCGGGATGTAGTCAAAGTGAAGATGCCCGCGTCGGCAATGGGTTGTTTGTGCTGGTGATGAACGTTGCCAGTTTTAGAGGGTTTCCGGGATTCAGCGCGGAGATAGAACGTTTTATTCGGTATCTCAAATCGGCGAAGCGAGCTGCTGGAGTTGACACAATTCGGGTGCCGGGTGAACGCGGTTGGGAAGCACAACGCAGACGGGAACGAGAAGGTATTCCAATAGATGCCGAGACCTGGGCACAAATTCAAGCATTAAAGTAGTAGGCACGCTCCGTCGGGTTCTCCGTCTACCAAAGATCCCGGTGCCGCCATCTTGCTATGTTGCCGTCAACGATTCGCCTGTCTCTGGATGGAATAGGTGTGCCTTGTCTATGTTGAAGTTGACTGTCACCAAAGCGTTGTGTTGAGGCACGTTGATAAGGTCAGATTGTGCAACGAAACTGTTCTTCTCTGTCCGAAGGTACAGGAGCGCATGACTTCCCAATGGTTCAACCAGTTCTACCTGTGTTCCAACTTGGTTGTTCCCATTTTCACCGACGTGAATATCCTCCGGACGGATACCGAGTGTCACCGACTCCCCTGATAATTGGTCGAGTGCTGATTGGAGGTGGGCATTCAGTTCCACGTTGAAATTTTCAAATCTAAGCATCGGGTCGCCGCCATTATTCACGATGTCCGTTTCTATAAAGTTCATCGGTGGCGTACCGATGAAACCGCCGACGAATTGGTTCGCCGGTTTGTGATAGAGCGTTCCCGGATCGGCAATCTGCTGGATTTTCCCCTCATTGATGACGACTATCTGGTCGCCCATCGTCATCGCTTCGACTTGGTCGTGCGTAACGTAGACGATGGTGGCGTTGAGTCGGTCGTGTAAACGGCTAATTTCCATCCGCATTTGCACGCGCAACTTCGCATCGAGGTTGCTCAACGGTTCATCGAACAGGAATACCTTCGGATGCCGGACAATTGCCCTGCCGACAGCAACGCGTTGACGTTCACCGCCAGAGAGATGTTTCGGTTTCCGGTTCAGGAGGTGCGAGATGCTCAAAATCTCCGCTGCCTCTTTGACGCGCTGATCGATCTCCGCTTTCGGATATTTACGGAGTTTCAACCCAAACGCCATGTTCTTATACACCGTCATGTGTGGATAGAGAGCATAGTTTTGGAAGACCATGGCGATATCCCGATCTTTGGGTGGAATGTCGTTGATACGTTCATCATCGATGTAGATATCGCCTTCCGTTATCTCTTCCAACCCGGCAATCATCCGCAAGATTGTCGATTTCCCGCATCCCGACGGACCGACAAGCACGGTAAACGACTCATCTGGAATCTGAAAATCTGCCTGTTCGACTGCGAGCACGTCGCCGTCATAAATTTTGGTGACATCTTTCAAGTTAACCTGTGCCATCGCCTCTCCTTGAAGCCTCTTACTGAGGGGCTACATCCTCTTTTTCCCCTGCTGGTTTCGCGAGATTTTCCTTCACCAGTTCCGCGACGGCATGCTCAAGCGCGTGTCCGCGGAGGTTCGTTTTGCGGATAACACCTTCACCGTCAATCAGGAAGGTAGACGGAATTGCGCGTACCTTGTACAGATTGCCAATCTTGCCGCTCTTGTCCCAATATTGAAGCCACCCGAGTTCTTTCTTCTCAATATAATCCTTGAGCGGTTCCATTGATCTATCCAGACTGATACCGATAATCTGGAACTTCTGATCCTTATACTTTTTGTAAGTCTTCTTAACATTCGGTATCTCTGCGATGCAAGGACCACACCACGTTGCCCAGAAATCAAGCAGCACAACCTGCCCGCGATATTTCTCCAATGAAAGTTCTTCACCCTTCAGATCCGTCACCTGAAAATCCAGTGCTGGCTTACCGATCCACTCCCTTGGGTTCATGCTCATCCCAGGTGGTTTCGGCAATTCACCCTTTCGTTCGGTTTTATCCTGTTCAAGAATCTTCTTTGCATGCTTCGCCTGCGATCGCGAACCGTACTTTGGGTGATTTATCAATTTTTGGTAGGCACCGTCTGCTTCGTTGTGTTTGCCGAGTTTGTCATACGCCAGTCCCAAGTCCAACAGACAACGTTCAACATAACGAGTCTCTGGATGCTCCGTGATCGCTTCTTCAAAAACGCTAATACCTTCCTCAACGCGTTCCAACTGGACTAAGGCATTTCCCAAAAGATAATAGACCTCACCCACCCGCTTGTATTCCGGATGTGCTGTAACAAAGTCTCTTGATTTCTCAACTAACATCTCTAAATTTGCCTGTTTGCTCTGCTTTTTGAGACTTTTAGAGATTGACTTAATTTTCTGATACTTATAAGCCGCTTTCACCGACGCGGCATCCGTGAGGTTAGTGCAAAAGCCTATTAGCACGAGGCTTGTGAGAGTGTAAATAAGATGAGCACGGAGGGTTCTATTTCTATTTCCGTTTTGCTGTGAAGTTATTTCATTTCGGGAGAACATCGTTGACCTCCTCTGTTTGAATCCGTGTTATAACGTAAGTTCGACATTAAGCGCGTAGGAAATCAACGCCGAATGCGCGTGTGGCATTCGACGGGGTTGAACGGGAAATCACTCAAAATTGGACATAGTAGACGAATATTAGGTTCACCCAGAACCCTGAAATTACCAAAGGACGAGTGAAACCCAACACTTTTTACTTCCAGGGCAATGGATTGTTGGGTTTCACTCTATCTATCTATACCAACGAGGCATTGAGAAGTGACCTTTTCCGTATAAACAGAGGACCTGGGGCATTTATCGCTCAACCTGCAGGGAAACACCCCAGCAAAAACACCTCACCCACGAAGTCGAGACGTTTAATAATTCGCTAAATTCTCCCGCACGAGCTCAGCGACGGCACTTTCAAGCGCGTAACCACGGAGATTCACTCTGCGAACAATACCCGTGCCATCAATCAGAAACGTAGACGGAATCGCACGAACATTATACACACTGCTAATCCTGCCGCTACTGTCCAAGTATTGCCGCCACTCGATTCCCTCTCCTTGAATGTATGCCGTAAGCGGTGCCATTGAGCTATCTAAGCTAATGCCGATGATTTGGAACTTTCGATTTCTGTGCGTTTCATAAGTCTGCTTGACGTTCGGCATCTCGGCGATACAGGGTTGGCACCACGTTGCCCAGAAATCGAGGAGGACAACCTGCCCGCGATACTGTTCGAGTGAAAGTTCCTCACCCCTTATGTCCATCACTTGAAAATCTGGCGCGGGTTTATTTACAAATTGGCTCGAACTCGAACGTGGACTCGCTCCAGACGAATTCGATAGTTCGCCTTTCCGCTGCGTTTTATCCTGTTCAAGAAGTTGCTGCGCTGTTGCAACGTATCTGCCGGTCCGGTACTTTGGGTGATTTGCCAGCTTCTCGTAAAGGGCATCTGCTTTATTATACTCACTGATTTTGTCGTAGGCTAATCCTAATGTTAACAAACTTGATTCGACGTAGGTAGCAAAAGGATAGTCCCGAATAAGCTCTTCAAGGACCGCGATACCTTCTTCAGTACGCTGTAGCTGAACTAAGAGGGTGCCGAGAAAATAGTAGGCTTCATCGACCTGTCTGTATTTTGGGTATGTCTTGATGAAAGCCCTTAATTTCTCAATCAACACCTCATAATCAGCCGGTTCACCACCCTTTGAAAGTTCATCAAGAGTTGATTTAATTTCGTTATATGCATGGCTGGCTGTAACCGAACCCGAACCTGTTGTGTTAAGAGTCGAGCTTACACAGGAAACCATCAATAACAATCCAGTGAGCACAATGATAAGGTGATGCCGGTCTCCATTTATTCGCATACGCGCACTTCGCGAAAACATCGTCCGCCTCCTTCAGGTGATTTGGCGTGTGTTAAACGGCGTTACGGTAGGAGTACGCCAGTAGCAATTTGATCTCTTCCGCCTGCACCTGTTGCAAGAAACGGGTTACATCCGAATCGGAGTCGCCTTCGGCAGTTTGGCACCAATCAATAAATTGGTAAGAATCCCAATTTTCTTGCGCCGCAAGAGTTTGTCCGATTTCTGTGAGCGTGTCCGATGGGTTCGATGTTTCTTTGAAAAGTTTGAGGGCACATTCACGCAGCTCAGGGAGAATCGGGTGAGTCCCGACTCTGCCGAACCAATACTTGGAGTTGGGGTAATCCGGCTCACGGCGATGCATGATGCCGTGCCAGTAGCTACCCGTCTGATTCGTTAACCCCTGCGAGATAGTATGCGATGCATCCAGCGCGTCGTTCCACAGAAGTAAGCCACTTTTAATGGCTTCACCAAACGTCGTATTTTTCAGCGATTCTCCCTCAAAAAATTCATCGAGAGATGTCGCCTCCAAAGTATCCGTCAGTTCACTGTTCCACGCTTTCTGGGGGACGAGTGTTGGGAGTGGGTTACCCGTTTCTAACTTTTCGATAACTTCGGCGATTGCTGATGCGTATGTTACATCCATGAGAAACTCCTTAGTGTCCAAATGAGTCTAATTTGAAATTAATTTACCATCTTTCTCCAAATAAATCAAGCGTTTTCAGATTATACACCAGAGGCATTCAGTTTTCGGTTTTTTAACCCCTTTGGTTGGAAAGGCGCGATTTAGAGGTCGCTTGGGGTATGTCGGGAATCGGAGTTCCCTCCTACAGAAGAACTGAATGCTTCTGGCGTACTCCTACAAGGTAGTTGCTATTTAATCTGAAATATGATATAATTAAAGACACTCGTCAAGGATGTGCGGCATAGATTGGACTGAACATGGGAACTGCCTTTAAAAAAGCCTTCATCGCTTTCATCGGATTTATTGTCGTTTTGGGAGGCGTTTTGATTGGTGTTATCCAACACTTCTCCCAATACGGGTCGCTCCCAGAAACGATGCAGATGGTAGACTTCTCAGGGATATTGGTCGCGGTTTTAGGCGCGTGCATCCTGAGTTTGGTGAGTGTTGCGTTAACCTTCTGGTTAGCGCGGGCATGGATAAGCGAACAGCCAGAACTGGGTGAACGAATCATCCGTCTTGCGCTCGCAATCAGCATTAGTTTTATTGTTGTTTTCGGGGGTTTGGCAGGTGGGTTGATTGTTTTACGGACTTTATGGACGATCGGTTTTTTTTAACTTGCATTTTTATTAGCGATATGGTATAATTAGTTAATATAATTCGGACAAAGGTTGCTAATCACGCATGTAGCGTGCTTCGCAACGTCCGAGTCGGTAGGACATTTAGGTCGCCTGTAGGAGGGAACTCCGAATCCCGGCTTATCCTACAGGGTCGACAGAAAATCAAAACTAAGTATTCCTACAAATGGATATAGAACGTTTTGTAGAAAGAGTTATCTTGTATACTGGAGCACAACGAATCAGTTGTTTGCTTTCGTTTCTATATAAGTTTGTAAGCTGTTCTATCGCGAGTTTATACCGACTTACAAGCGGCGCACTGCAGCGCCTTGACTTGGGGGTGTGAAAAATACACTACAAAGGCAGACGTACTCAGAGGACGAAGGAAAGACAGAGTCGTTCCAATTATCAGATTCGAGCCAAAGAGATTTTTCTGATAGATCAAGAGAACAAGCAGCTGGGTGTCACGACGCCCCGCGACGCACTGAAACTTGCTGAAGAAGTTGGATTGGATTTGGTAGAGGTTTCACCGAATGCCACTCCTCCCGTTTGTAAGATCATGGACTACGGGAAGTATCAGTATGAGAAAAGCAAACGCGCACGCGAGGCTCGAAAAAATCAGTCGAAAGTTATTCTGAAAGGGATGCAGTTCCGTCCTGATACCGCGGAACACGACTACGAGTTCAAGAAACGACATATTGAGGATTTCCTGAAAAATGGGTGGAAGATTCGCGCAACCGTCCGGTTTCGAGGACGTGAGATGCTCCATACGGAACTTGGGAAAAATTTACTTTTACGGCTCAAAGACGACTTGGAAGAGCTTGCCGATGTGGAACAACCGCCACGGATGGAAACCCGCATCATGTCAATGATCCTCTCACCAAAATCTCTGTAATGTTTTTGTCGTCGCACGCGTGTTTCCTTTTGTGATTTTTGTGGAGCGATCTCCCGGTCACGACATTTTCTATTTTTGTAGGAGCGACATCGAGTCAACGCCGATCGCGCGTGTGGCACTTATCGGGTCGCGATACTTCTCAAGGATATTTTTATGCCAAAAATTAAAACACATAAAGGTGCGGCAAAACGTTTCAAGTTCACATCGAAAGGCAAAATTCGTCGAAATCGCGCATACGCAGGACACTTGTTCATTTCAAAGTCATCAAAACGCAAACGCAGATTACGACAGGCAACCCTTGTTGATCCGAGCAACGTGAAACGCTTGAAACGCCTCATTCATCAATAGAACTGAGTGCCCGGCATTTATTATAACAACGACACGTACCCGGGCAAATTGTGGACGCGATCGCCGATAGCATGGTTGATCGCAATAGGAGTTTTAAATGCCACGAGTAAAAACAGGAAATGTGCGACGTAAGCACCGTAGCCGAATACTTAAGCATTCTAAAGGTTACCGCGGCGGGCGAAACAACCTTAAACGTACTGCTATAGAAGCAGTAGAGAAGGGATGGAACCACGCCTACGCACACCGGCGCGTACGAAAACGAGACTTTCGACGACTTTGGATCGCAAGAATTAACGCCGCCGCCAGACTGCACGGCCTCTCCTACAGTCGATTCATACATGGGCTCAAAACCGCTGGAATTGAACTCGACCGGAAAGTCCTCGCCGACATCGCTGTGAAAGACGAAGCCGGTTTTGGGCAACTCGTCACTCTCGCAAAAGGTTAGTTTTAAGCTCGCCTCCCTCTTCTTGTAGGAGCGACCTCTGGTCGCGATATGCTTTGGTTGCTCTCTTTCTGTAGGAGCTACCTCAAGGTCGCGACTCCAGGTCGCTTTTTTTGTAGACTCGCGCTGTTGGGGTAATCAAAAAGAAACACATAATGATTGATAGGCGATGAAGGGACACACGTAAGCAGTTGGGACTTCTCAACCAGAGAGACCGCGTCATTGGCTGGAAACGCGGTTTTGAGAGCAACTGCCGAATTTCATCCTGGAGCCGTTTGAAAAGAAAATGAAGCGGGCAGATTGTAGGAGCGACCTGCTTGGTCGCGATAATCTGCCAAGCGGGGTGGTACCGCGGAAGTAGATGCCTGTCGCTTTCGTCCCCATAAGGAAATTAACCTTTATGGAGCGAAGTGATAGGCATTTTTTGTTGATAGATATCTTCCTGACTTCAAACACCCATATCAACCTATTTGACCGAACCGCATTGAGAGTTGGCTATCGGTTATCGGAAGAATAGTTGTCAGTTATCAGTTAAGAGATGTTCGTTAGATAAGAGATGTTCGTTAGAACCAAACCCGTAGCCTGCAACAACGGCGCAGGCGGATTTGAGGAACGCACGTTAAAGTCCAAACGTCCGTTGTTCCTCCGCAAGGTAAAATTAAAAAATGAAAACAGAATTGCAAGCGATTCAAGCAGAAGTACTTGAGGCTTTAAAAACGGTGAAAACGCCAGACGTGCTTGAATCGCTCCGAATCACATATTTCGGACGCAAGGGAAAATTGACAGATGTCATGAAAGGCATGAGTAAACTTTCCAAAGAGGAGCGTCCGGAGATCGGCAAACTCGCAAACGAGGTGCGTGCCACGCTCACAGAGGCGTTTGAAGACGCGACGCACGCACTACATCGCCAACAACAGGAACAACAACTTGAAGCAGAATCCGTTGACATTACCCTTCCCGGACGGAAGCCTGCTTACGGGAAGGCGCACCCCGTGATGCAAACTTTGGAGCGGATTGAGGCGATTTTCTGCCAAATGGGGTTTCAGGTGGTGACGGGACCCGACGTTGAGACCGAGTATTACAACTTTGATGCACTGAATACGCCTGCCGATCACCCCGCTCGCGACTTACACGATACCTTTTACCTAACGGACGGACATCTTTTACGTACCCATACGTCCCCTGTTCAGATTCGCACGATGGAGAACCAGAAACCGCCAGTCCGAATTATCGTGCCGGGGAAATGCTATCGGGTAGACTACGATATCTCGCACACACCAATGTTCCATCAGGTAGAAGGTTTACTTGTAGATACGCACGCCACCTTTAGCGAACTAAAGGGGATTTTGACCTCCTTTGCCCGACAGATGTTCGGTGACCAGACCCAGATGCGTTTCCGTCCCCATTTCTTCCCTTTTACGGAGCCGAGTGCGGAGGTGGATATCTCTTGTGCCGTCTGCCAAGGAAAAGGATGTCGGAGTTGTGGTGGCACAGGATGGGTCGAAATCTTGGGTGCTGGTGCTGTTGACCCCGCGGTGTTTGAAGCCGTGAACTACGACCCGGATCAGGTTACCGGATTCGCCTTTGGTATGGGGGTGGAACGGATTGCGAACCTTCAGTTCAGCATCCCAGACATGCGCGCTTTGTACGAGAACGATCTCCGTTTCCTACGCCAATTCTAAAAGTAGTAGGCACTCTTGTGGGCGGGGTTTGTAACCCCGACGCTTCGTGTGCCGAAGGATTCCATGTGTTTTGCTGGCGAGGTTTTCTAACCTCGCCACTACCAATGAGCGAAACCCAACTATATCTATTTGAGGACTCAATAGATGAAGCACTCCTGTTTTACAATTCTCGTACTCATCCTTTTCGCTGTTTCCGAAGTTAGCGGTGCCGCCCAGCAGGTCCTCGCCACTATAGAATGGGTCTCAATTCCCGAAGGCACCTTTCTGATGGGCTCAACCCCGGAAGAGGCAAAAGCCGCCTACGAGGACGCGAAATTGCGGAGTTCCATGTTGGAGCGGCACACCTTCGATGCTGAACTGCCACGACACCGAGTCTACCTAAGCACTTATGAAATATCGCGGTATGAAATCACCAATGCGCAATACCGCGCCTTCATTGAAGCGACAAACCGTCCCGCACCGCGCGGACACAACGGTGAGGAGACGTGGGCAGATGAAACACTCAACGGCGACACGCAACCCGTTGTTGGTGTAACATGGTTTGATGCACAAGCATTTGCAGAATGGATCGGCGGAAGCCTACCAACCGAAGCGCAGTGGGAACGGGCGGCACGCGGTGCAGAGGGACGCGCATACCCGTGGGGGAACGTCCTACCCAAAGCGCGCCAACACGCCAACTTCGCACGCCGCTATAATCGTCCAATGCCGGTAGGGCAGTTCCCGAAAGGTGAATCTCCGAACGGTATCGCAGACCTTGCCGGAAATGTGTGGGAATGGTGTCTTGATGAATACAATCCAACTTTCTATCAACAACATAACGGAGACGTTTCCCAAAATCCGCTCAATCTCCATTTTCGCGATGTCTTGCGCGCAAGGGTCATTCGAGGCGGCGCGTGGGACGTAGGGAGAGCGTTTCTCCGTTCAAGTCTACGGTTTAAATTTTATCCTTTGGATTCAACACATACAATCGGATTTCGGGTCGTCCGTCCGCGCCCAGAAATAAAAGAATAGCCTTCCTATGACTATATTCCAACGGAAACACTACCTGTCTCGCTCTCTGTCCCTCATACTACAGACCTTTCTCCTTCTCATGCTTCCACCGCTCGGTAGTGCTGCCCCCTATTTTCGGGATGTGACCGATGCGATGAGGCTCGACTTTCGGCATGTCAACGGGTTTTCTGTAGAACGTCGACTCGTTGAAACCATGGGCAGTGGTGGCGCACTCTTTGACTTCGACAACGATGAAGACTTGGATCTCTATCTCGTTCAAGGCAATTCACTCTCGTCATCAACAGAATCATCACCCACAAATCGGCTTTACCGAAACGATGTTGGCGTTTTCGTTGACATCACAGCATCCGCAAACGTCGGTGATACCGGCTATGGTTTTGGTGCTGTCGCTGCCGATTACGATTCTGACGGGTATCGCGACCTGTATGTGACAAACTTGGGAAGAAATGTCCTCTACCGAAACAACGGTAACGGCACGTTCACCGATGTAACCGAACGCGCACAGGTAGGCTGTCCCCTATTGAGCGCGAGTGCCGCTTTCGCTGATATTGACCGGGACGGCGACTTGGATCTCTACGTGTGCAACTACGTTGAATACGCCTTGGAGACCGATATCCCGTGCTATTACAAAAACACCCTACGTATCTACTGCGGTCCGAACGAATATCACGGCATCGCCGATGTGCTTTACCGAAACAACGGAGACGGCACGTTCACAGACATAACGAAAGCCGCGGGTGTCTATGAACCGACGACGCGTGGTCTCGGTGTCGTCTTCACAGACGTAAACAACGACGGATGGCTGGACATCTACGTCGCCAACGATATGTCTCCGAATACACTTTTCATCAATCAGGGCGACGGTGCTTTTCGAGAGGAGGGTGTGCTTCGCGGCGTTGCCTACAACGGCGACGGCATAGCAAACGGTTCAATGGGCATAGACGCTGGCGACTATGACAACGACGGCGATATTGACCTCTGGGTGTCGAATTTTGCATTGGAGGCGAATTGCCTCATGCAAAACGATGGTGACGGCTATTTCGAGGATGTGACATTTGACACAAACCTCGCCGACCCGTCCTTCTATTCACTCGGTTTCGGCACCCGTTTCATCGACTTTGATAACGACGGTTGGTTAGATCTGCTCGTCGGGAATGGACACATCTGGGACAACGTGGAACAGATTGACGCAAAACAGAGTTACGCGCAGCCGGTGCAACTGTTTCGCAATCAAGGCGGCACCCTACAAAACCACATCGGCTTTACCGAGATTACCGCCGAAGCAGGACTGGATAAAATACCTTACGTCGTCCGCGGGATACTCTTTGGCGATATAGATACCGATGGTGATATGGATGTCGTGCTTTGTCAATCAAACCGCCCAACAGTTATTCTCAGCAATGAAATTGGTAATGTAAACGCATGGCTAACGGTGAAATTGGTTGGGACAGACGGCAACACGGATGCAATCGGCGCGCAGGTTCAGCTGGAAGCAGACGGGACGACGCTCTTACGGGAGGTTATCTGTGGCGCAAGCTATCTGTCGGGCAATGACCTCCGTCTCTCCTTCGGATTGGGAAATGCTACACAGGTAGACAATTTCCAGATTCGCTGGCATAACGGGAACGTTCAGCAATTAAGTAAAGTGCCAATCCGTCAAACTGTCACATTTTTGCAGGATTGACACTTTTCGCTGTTAATACTACAATGAACGATAAGGTAGAATTAAGAGATGGCTATTTTTCTCAAGATCCAAGGTGCGTAGCCCGTAACGTAGTGGAGGGCGGATATACGGAAAGGAACGTGAAATTCCTAACCCACCTGACCGAACCGCAAGGTAAAATTAAAAATATGAAAATCGTTGAAGAAAGAGAAGCGTGGATTCACACGCACTTCATCCTTGATAGCTTCTTCGTCACCGAGCAGGAACGCCGGCAGATCTCTATCAACGTCGAACCGGAACTGATGCATCTCGGACTTCAGTACGGACTGACGTATGACATCGCACCTTCAAAACACCGCGCCATTATCATTCTTGAATGTATCCCGTTCGACGCGGTCAAAGCGGTCATCAAGAAATTGATTAACGATGTCATCGAAGATTTTCCCGTCCGACTTCCTGAACAACGGAACGTTGTCACTAACATTACCGTTGCGGACCAAGAAACAGAGACTTGGAGTGCATCATCACGATGATCTCCAGCGTGGGACCGAGGTAATTGCCTCTTTTCGTAACATCAAAAACATAGCCTGAAACGAAGTGGAAGGCGGCTCTACGGAGAGGCACTTTATTCATCAAACCGACTTGACCGAGCCGCAAGGTAAATTAAAAAAAATGTCCAAGTCCCGGTGCAGTAAGGACTTGCGTTCCGACAGTGCCATCGGTGATGTTGAAAATTGAGGGAAACTCGTCTCGCCAACCGTCATTGGCACTCGGGCAAAATTGGCGGGCGTTGCCTTCAATAGCCGTTACACCCGGAATCCGGGCGGCAAGTCCGGCGGAGTGTAAAAACGATGCTCCCGGACACGTCAGATCCTGCACAGCGAGGAACATACCGTACTCTGCGGCAGCGGCACCCATCAGCAACGCCTGAGACTGCCCTTTACACGCCTTGAGTGCGACACCGGAATACCCTTGCTCGCGTGCCAACAGAAAGGTCTCAAAATCGGTTAGCGATTCGTCGATTACCACCGGTTTTACCTCAGCGGCTTTGTGCATCTTATTTTCCGGATGCGACTTCAGATCCCGATCCGTCGGTTGTTCAATGTAGGCGAGGCGTTGGAAGGCATTGCTCTCCGCCTCTTGAATTCGGCTGAGAAACTCCAATAGGTATTCTACATTTTGACAAGTCTCATTGAAATCAGCCGAGTAGTGCCACGTGTCAACACCGCGTTTCGCTTGTGTTTCAGCGGTGATTTTGTCGATTGTGAGGACGCGCGCGGCATCCCACGCCAAGTCATCGCCGTTCAGTTTAATTTTCAGATGCGTCAACCCATCGGCAACAATCCATTCAGGGAGCGTTTCGGGGAGACCGTCATTGAGGCGTTCTGCGATATCCGCGTCGGTGAGTGGATCCAATGCGCCAACGAGATGATAGAGTGGCATATTCGGCTTCGGTTGGCGCGCGGTGTACTGGTCCAGATATTTTCCAGTGAACCGTTCATTCAAACTTTTGTCGAGCAAGTTTTGGCTTGCAAGCGGTGCCAAAAAATGCGACAGATCTGCCTCAATGAAGTCTTCGCTCAATCCGTCGTAACTGTTGATGCCATTCGCCTTTCCGAATGCATCGTGAATCGCGGCATCAATAGGACTCGTTGTAACGACAGCGCAAAGTTTCGGCATCGGCGACGCGAGTTGCATATTGTGAGACAAATCGTCGGCGAGTTTTAAAAATTCTGGCTCAAGCACTTCGGAGAGTTCAAGTGGGTGCGCACAGAGTGTGCAATTCTGTGTTGCCGCTACCGCCAATTCGGCGAGTTTTTTCATGGCGGCAAGACTCTGTTCAAAAGGCGCGTAGCGCGGCGGAAACGCCCAGACGTTACCCAGTGGCATGGAGCCTTTTCCTTCTGCTACTTTGCCATCGCGCGTCTGGACTTGCACTCGGACGTTAAAGAGGACGCAGTGGTCTGTCGGCACGCCGCCGAACTTGAGTGGGGTCCGATATTGGTGTTCTTCAAAGTCGTAGTGAACGTCAAGGATGCGAATATCTGTCGATTTTGTCATAATTTTACCTTGCGGAGAAACAACGTAATTTCTGGCTTTGGCGTGCCTTTCTCAAATCCGCCTGCTCCGTTGTTGCAGGCTACCCGTTTGGTTTGATGAGGACACTCTGAAATAACCCCTTAAAAACGTCCAAATCCTTATTTGAGTCGTGCATCCACGAAAACCTGCTCGTAATGAAATGGAGAGCAGGGCGAAAACCTAATCGTTAGAAAGCCTTGCGGAGAAACGTAGTGAGTTTAAATCGTAACAGATTTCCTACGGCACGTCAAGCAATTTCTCTGCTCCTTGCACTGCAACCAATTGGAGGTTTCTGTCAATGACGCATAACACAAAAGTCCAAAAACTCACCTCACTTCTCGATAAACATCAAACGTATCGGGACACCTGTCTCAATCTCATCGCTTCGGAGAACACGCCTTCGCCATTGGTAGAAGAGCTTTTTGACGAGCGGTTGGCGCGGCGATATGGGAATTATTCTGGTATTGACATTTACCAACGGAATTATAAAGGCAACCGCTATATTGCCGAAATAGAGGGGTACGCGCAGGCGTTAGCAAAGGAGTTGTTCGGCGCAGCGCATGTCGATTTCCGACCGCTATCAGGGAACATCGCGGGGATTGCAACAACGTTTGCATTAGCAAAGCCGGGCGATACGGCGTTAGAGGTTCATAACGGGCACCATTATGCCGAAAAACTGCTGTCCTCACCTCTCAAGATTGAACTACAATCAATTCTGATTCCGTGGGACGGACGGCGTTCAAACATCGATCTCGATGCGACCCTCGCGCTGATTGCAAAACACAAACCCGAAATCGTCAACGTCGGCTCCGGCGTGTTTCTCTTTCCGCAACCCGTACGGGCGTTGAAACAGGCGATGCGCCAAGCGAACCCAGACTCCTACCTCATCTACGATGCTTCACACGTCATTGGACTCATCGCTGGTGGACGGTTTCAATCGCCGTTTGACGAAGGCGCGGATGTGATCATTTCCAGTACGCATAAGACCCTTGCGGGACCGCAGGGAGGAATGGTTTTAACGAACGATGCATCCATTGCTGAGCGAGTTGCGAGAGGCGTTTATCCGTTACTCATGAGCAATCACCACCTCAATCGACTTCCAGCGTTAGCGGGAACGTTTATAGAGTGGATGGAATGCGGTGCGGCACAAGCAGATGCGATTGTTACGAACGCGAAGGCACTCGGACAAGCGTTAGTAGAACGCGGTGTTCCGATGCTCGGTGCCGAACTGGGTTTCACGGAGTCGCATACCTTGATACTGATTGTGGATAAATATGGGGAAGGCGGTGCACTCGCGACACACCTGGAAGCATGCCATATTATCGCGGGAGCAGCAGGATTGTCGCCTGAAGTCGGAAAGTCCGGGTTACGCATGGGCGTTCAAGAAGTCACCCGATGGGGGATGACACCAGCGGATGCACCGGACATCGCGGAATGTATTGTCTCAGCACTCTCTGGTGGGACTTCTGAAGCACTCAAGCCGAAGGTCGCAGAAGTAGCGCGCCGTTTCGATACAATCCAGTTTACCGTCGATTAGAATGTAAAAGATGTGTGGATGTGGCGAGTAAAGGTATGAAGATTTAAGGCGTGACAGACTTCGCACAACGAAAACCAGTGGTAGTGATCGCTTTGTTCGGCGACTTCCTGTTACGTATAGAGACCCTCACGTCCTGCACCAAAAGGGACCAGGAACCACCCCGCGTGAGACAGGCACTATTGATCTCTGTAAAGTTGCCTATCACCCACTCCATATCATTCACACCAGAAAACGGATTTTCACGCGGGGATACAGAATAGAAATCGGCATCAAAGGCATCAAGACACCACTCCCAGACGTTGCCCGCCATATCATACAAGCCGTAGCCGTTTGCTGAATACTTACCTACAGGCGTTGTATCGCCGACACTTTTATCGTATTTCGGTGTCAAAACCCCCGCAATTCATTCGGGGGATGTAGACACCGCCCTATTGAATTAGACCCTGGGTCTATGTTGAAAAAGATTTGACAAACCTATCAAAATGTGGTATAATACTATTAGATACTTAATAATGGAGTTAGAAAATGGAAATCAAATTAGATACTCCCGAACACCAATATGTTTCTAATGGTAAAACAGTTTTCGGTTGTGAATATCACATTGTTTGGTGTGTCAAATATAGACGCTCTGTGCTATCACCTAAAATGCAGGAACGTCTCAAAGAAATACTATTAGAATACCAAACCCCTGATATTTACGTTGTCCGTGCGTTAGAGGCTATGGCTGACCATGTTCACGTTTTGGTATCCATACCGCCAACCAAATCTGTTGCTCAAGGCGTAAAATACATGAAAGGTGTAACCTCAAGGTTGCTTCGTCAAGAGTTCCCCGAATTAGAAAAACGGCTCCCTACATTGTGGACACGCGGTAAGTTTGTTGCGACAACAGGCGGCGTTACACTTGAAACGCTCAAGAGATATATTGAGAGCCAAAAAGGCGTCTAAATGCCAAGTTTCTACCGAACCCAAACACTGAAAATAGAAGAACAACCAATATTCTCTGAAGCCAATGCTGCGTCTGCTGCTGTTTGGAATGGCTGTTGCTATCACATGGATATGTACCAATGGCACCGTGGGTATCCTCACGCTCACAGAGACTTCTATTTCGGTAAAGACTGCGAAGGCTGGGTAGATCAGAAACTCTCTAACCCACTCTTGCATTCACAAAGTAGGCAAGCGGTTCGGGAGCGTTACTTCAAGTCTTGGAAATCCTACTCCGCTTTGAAAAAGAGCGGGGGTCTTCAGAAACCGAAACCTCCCAACAAACGAAAAAACTATATGACGACACGTTGGAAAAAGGCTGCTATCCGATTTGTTGAAGACAGTCTTTTTGGTAAACGCGTTGAACTCTCAATGGCACAAGGTCAACCGAAAATAGATATACCTTTGCCAAAAAACTTTGATATGTCCAAAGCAGAACATATCGCAACGATTGATTTGTGTTGTAACTACGGTCAATGGAGACTCCATTTCTCGTATAAATACGAAACCGAAACAACCGAAATAGGTAAAGAAGTCGTAGGCGTTGATATAGGCGAAATACACCCGATAGTCTCTCACGACGGGCAAGATACTCATATCTACAATGGACGGTATATCCGCTCACTATACCGCTATAGAAATAAAGTGCTTGCCGAGTTGAGTCAAACTATCAGTTGCTGTAAACGCCATTCAAAACGCTGGTGGAGACTCACACGCCGTAAGTGGAAGCGTATCAAAAAGATTGATAACCAAATCAAAGACGCTCTCCACAAACAGACGACCCAGTTCGTCAAATACTGCCAAGTGAAAGGTATCGGCACGATTGTGCTTGGAGACCTCACAGGTATCCGAAACAACATAGACTACGGCAAAAAGACGAACCAGAAACTCCACCAGTGGGCTTTCGGCAAGATTGCTGAGTTGATAACCTACAAAGCGAAAACGTTAGGTATCAAAGTCAAAGTCATTGACGAATCCTATACCTCTCAAACTTGCCCGAAATGTGGCAACCGAAAGAAACCGACAAACCGAAACTATACCTGCAAATGCGGTTTCAAATATCACCGCGACGGTGTAGGGGCTATCAATATCAGGGAAAAGTATCTGGGTCACTTCGGTGACCCCGTAGTGGCGGAAATGGGTCTTGCCCGCATGACACCGCCCTTGGGCTTCAAACTTGAAGTCCCTGTTGCCTCGTCTTAAACACGAGGAATGTTTCTAAAAGGAACAAAAGAACCTGCCGTAATTCATTCGGCAGAGTATGTCAGCTCGCTGAAGTCGTTGATGAATTTGGGTGGGAACATGCATCAGATGTGTTTTTCTATCTCGGAGCCCAACTTATCGGACATCGCCCAGATGATCCAGAACGGTACCGTCGAGACGCAATCCAATTTATGAGAGAGATGCTTCCTACTGTTGAAAATGCTGACTTAGAGCAAACCGTTGAATTTGACGAAGATGCGTTCGTTGAGGCACTCACAAGTGTCAATCTCCAGCGATCGTTTGAGGCAGTGCAAGCAGTCTTGACTGACGGTGTGAAGTTAGAGAGACTCATTACAATGCTTGTCCTCCTCGCAGCGGATAGGATGGCACACACACCCGTAAATGTGGATGCCGGTTGGGAAAACTTAACGACGGAACTCAACCTTGCCGCATCTTTGCGGAGTGCGCAACGGATCGGCGGAAACAAGGTCGCAGCGCAAGGGCTTTTCCACGTTGCATGGCAAATCTTCGCAAATCGCTGGATAAACATCTCTTCACGAGCTCTCAGCCAACCGCTGCGTCAAGAAAAATTGAATGTCGCGAATGAGGCAGAGGGAATCAAGCATATTATTAATACAATCGAGACCCTCAATGTCCAAGAGGTAGGAACACGCGTCCTTGGTTATCTCAACGCTGGTTACTGTGCTGAACGATTGATTGAAGAGATCGGGCATACAGCACTTTGGGACGATACAGGGAGCCAAGTCCTTCCGACGCTACGCACCGTGTTTGAAGAATGGAAGCGCGCCGAAGGGCATCCTGCAAAGTCCCAACTCTTGGTCGGATTGGCTCGCTATGTCACAGATATACGATCAAACACGGACAACAAATCTGCCGCTACCACCGCAATGCGTTTTGCAGAAGGTAGAACAACAATCGAGGTCTTTGAAGAGTGAGGTCTTATCAACCTGAACAATTGCGACTGGTTAACTACAAGAGGAGACAGACATAGTGTTAAAAGAGAATTCCAATTTCGTCAAAGTCGCTGCTCTCAGTGATGTAGCAGACGGAAAACCGAGGGCAGTCAGAGTTGAAGGACATAGTATTGCCCTCTTTCAGCACGAAGGTGCTATCTACGCAACAGATAACCAATGTCCACACATGGGCTATCCACTCGTGAGGGGACGCGTCAGGAAGGGTGTTTTATCCTGCGATTGGCACGGTTGGAGTTACGACATGGAAGGCGGTGGCTGCTTCACAGGAGGTTGTGACGACCTTGCCACGTTCCCCGTCGAAGTTCGGAACGGCGATGTCTATATAGATGTTGCCAGCGGTGGTAAAAAACGCGACGATGCCCATTTTCTCCTATTGAAAGAAGGCTTGCTCTCCACCGACAGCTGGACGCTTTCTAAAGCTATTGCCATTATGTTAGCCAAGGGCGTTTCCGAGGAAGAGACGTTGGAACTGATGGTGAAGCACATGGGACGACATATCTCTACAGATAGGAACGCTTTCGAGGGTGGCAGAAAATTGGCAATGGTGATGAACGGGGTAAAGGTCGCACGTATGTACCAACCCGAAGATCGACTTATCCCGTTTATGATGGCTGCGGATGGGGCATCGGGCAGACTCGGCGATCGACCTGATCGTCAACCGCTCCCACCTCCGGTTGACTGGCAGAAACTGGAAGACTGGATTCGAGTGTTCTCCACCGATAAAGAGTGGGAAGGCATCGAAAAGTGCCTTATCACCGCAAGACAATTGGGTGGACACGATGAAAAAATCATCCCGCTTTTCTTTGAACGCGCCGTTGAACCCTTCTTCCTCAACCATTCCAGAAATCTTATCGATCTCACACACTTGGCTGAACTCTTGGAGCAATTTGGATGGGAGTTAACTGGCGAGTTAGTCTGTAGTCTCGGCGCAAAGATTCTTGGACAAGGACGCGGCAGACCCGGAGAACTTCACCGTGAAGCCATCCAAAAACTGGAGGAAATCAGTCCGATCTTTGATGAACTTCCGCAGGAAACATCAATTGGGAGTTCCGTTGATTACGACGAAAATAAATTTTCAGCGGCTCTCGTGAGTGGTGATCTCGACGAAGTTTTTGATGCTGTAACGGAAATGCTCACCGCCGGTGTCCCCATTAACACGCTTGTGACAACCATGATCATGACAGCAGGGGATCGGATGGCACGCACACCCGTGAACATGAGTCCGGGTTGGTGGGATCTACAAGAAGAAATGGAAATCTCATCAACAGTGAGAAAGGTACTTCGGTACGGTGGAACCAAAATTGCTGCTAAGGCACTCTACCACGCCGCGTGGCGATTTTTCAACAACCGATGGCTTAACATTCGCCACCAGTCGATTACGGAGTCAAGAACACCTACAAAGCCTATAGCTCTTGATGAAGAGACGGCACTGTCCGAGATTGTGGATGCGATTGAATCTGTCCGTATCCAGGAAATCGGGCGGCGTACCCGCGAGTATCTTAATGCAGGGTGCTCCGCGGAGCGGTTAATGACTGAAATGGGGCTGTGTATTCTTAAGGATGATAACAGTGATGATCTCCTGAGTTCGATTCGCATAGTATCTGAGGAATGGAAAACGTGCGAGTCACATCCTGCCAGAAACCAATTGATAGTTGGTTTGGCACGATGGGCAACAGATATCCGCCGAAATGCTGGAAACGATTCCGCTGTCCAAACTGCCTACCGTTTCGCGCGGGGTGAAACCGCGACGGAACTCTATGAATAGCCAATTTACTACTGGTATAATAGGGCGAGGTCTCTGTGTCTCAGCCCTACTTCTTTTTATCTCATGAAAAATTTGGTTTCCTTTCTTCTGTTTAATTTGTTATGCTTGTCAGTTCAAGGAGCAACGTTGGAGTTTGCTTTTCAACTTGGTGAGAAGCAGCAGCCGCGACTCGACAAACTGCTCCCCGATGTCGCTCGACGACTCATCTTCAACAAAACTAACACGAAGTTGATAGCAATAGGAATGGACGGGACCGTCGTGGAATGGGATATCCAGAACCGACAAAAACGGAGGGTAAGTCACATCCACGCGAAGCGATGGTTCGCCTATTCTACTGGAATGAATCAACTGTTAGTCCGAGAAGCAAATGATAACATCACTATCCTCTCGGTAGGAAGTGGTGATGGAACACTACTGACGAATGGTCAGTATGCAAGCGGCAACTTGTCTGCAGATGGCACGCTCGCCGTGTTGTCAAAGGGCAATAACGAAGTTGAGGTTTGGCAACTCGCCAAGCAAAGCCCAAAGACTATGAAAGGTAAAGGATCTGTCCAAAAACTGAAAACTCTTCAGACAAGTTTTCCCGTCAGGAACGGTCTCACGCTTTCTGATGACGGTCGGTTTATCGCCGCCGCAGAAGGGAGTTATCGAGAGGGTGAGGGGCATCGGACGGTGATTGAGATTTGGGATGCAACTGATGGACATCCGATGAAAGTTTTCAACACCGGCGAGATTTTAGGGGTCTGGAACGTATTGTTTTCACCCGGTGGAACGATGTTAGCCGTTGACACACAGCAGAACGCTCAATCTGGAATTCGCGTCTGGGAAATCGGGACAGGAAAGCAACGTCTTGCGAAAAGTAGGTTTGAGGCATACTGGACGCGCGCACTTGCCTTTTCACCGACTTCAGACTATCTCGCTTCGGGTGATGAAGCAGGTAATCTTCGGGTGTGGGACATCTCTGCCGGCGAATCGGTGATTTGGGAAACCTATCCGACCGGCATTCAATCGTTAGCATTTTCACTGAACGGTGCCTATTTAGCAGTAGCACTTTGGGATGCCACAATCCAGATTTTACATTGGAGGAACCAACAGTGAATGATGAGAAAAATTTAGAAGAAGGGTCTTACATAGATGAAAAAGGGCGCACGCGCTGGCATGAAAACGATGAAATCGCGCTTAGGCTATTGGAACTCCATACCTTTCTGATTATTTCCGACTATCCAGAGGATCACGCCTCGAGATACCCGCGTTTGGCACATTCTATCTCTCGTTTTCCAGAACCGATGTCGGATTTAATTGCCCAAGGGCGGTTGATAGAAGAAATTGGAGGCGTTGGCGGCATAGTTTCGACTATCATCACTGAATTTCTGGAAACCGGCACGAGTGCCAAATTGGAAGAGTGCGTTGGCGATACACCACGCACAATTGCTGAGCTTGTGCCTGTGCCAGGACTCGGTGCTAAGACGATTAAGCGGCTCTACGAAGAGGTCGGTGTGGATAGTCTCGCTTCACTTCGGACAGTAATTAATGAAGGAAGGCTCAAGGGTTTCAGTGGCATCGGCAAAAAAACTTTAGAGAAATTTGAGGCGTATCTTAATACAGCATTATAGGTGAAATTATGGCAAATTCATTGACAACGGGTAAAATGGTTGATGGCAAGAAGCATGGGTATTGGGTCACCTATTACGCGAATGGATTTAAGCGGAGCGAAGGTGGCTACATCGCTGGCAAGAAAGAAGGACCTTGGGTCAATTATCACAAAAATGGGAACAAGGCGGGCGAATCCACCTTCCGCGATGGAAAATACGAAGGTCCCTGTTTCACCTACTATGAAAATGGAAATCTCAGATCCAGCGGGGTTTTCCCTGAACATGTAGGTAAATCCTATGATGGCAAAAAGGAAGGTCCCTTTTACAATTACGAAGAAGATGGTGAGACAGTGTGGCTAATCATAACCTACAAAAGAGGTGGCAGCCGTGCGAAACCGGATGAATACCCACTCGGTGTCTGCGATGTTTGCGGTGAGGTCAGGCGTTTGGCATGGAAGGATACCTGTCCGAAGTGTGGTGCTGACCTGGAGAGTCTTGCCCCATAAATAGATTTGCGGTATAATCTTGAGAAAAGAAAAAGGTAGCAAATCTGATCCAGTTGTTATGTGCGTTGACATCTCATGGAAGATATTTCCGCACGACACAGATTGCTTTGTCTATCACGTGAACATTTTCCCAACTGAATGCATAGTAGAAAAAAGGGGTAAAAATGATGAGAGTTATAGGTGCTTTTATCGCGGTGACGGTTCTCTTTATTGCAGGGATATGGGTTCAGGAAAGCAGGTCGGAAATTGACCCAGAAACCCTTATGGGAATGTGGCTCTTTGATCAGGGAAAAGGTAATGTGGTTAAGGACTCCTCGGCGAACGGAAACGATGGAGAAATTGTCGATGCCGAGCGGGTAGAAGGAAAGGAAGGCATGGGAATCGAATTTGATGGGAGCAATCATGTAGTTATTCCAGCGAGCAAAACTACAGATGACTTCCTCGACGGGTTTACGTATCTGCTCTGGGTAAAACCACTTGGTAACCCTTCCGGTCCACACGTTCGACTCATAGAAAGGGATTGGCACAATCCGAACATTCTTATCGGTCCAACCGACTTTTATGGCAGTTTCCTCAAAGGCGGAATAGATAATAGTCAAATCCGGGGTGGCACTTGGGAGATGGATGAGTGGAGTTTTGTCGCCTTAACCCATGACGGTAAGACGCTTATCCTCTATGTCGATGGCGAAGTCATCGCGGATTTAGACGTAGGAAAACCGGATTTCAGTCAGGACCACGATGGCGGATCAATCTGGTTAACCCGCTGGAAAGGTGGAGCGGGGTGGGACTTTTCGGGAGTCCTTGACGAAGTCGCTATTTTCAATACTGCTCTCAGTGAAGACGATCTCAGTGCCGTTATGGAAAAAGGACTTGAGAAAGCCTTGTCCGTTTCCCCGATTGATAGATTGACAACGACTTGGGGAAACATCAAGTGGCAAAAGTGATTTCTGAATCACGACAATAAAGCCAGTAGGAGAAAATTGTGACGAGACATCAGGGGTTGGTGGAAAAAAGTAAACCAAAGTTCGTAGCTCGTAATGAAATGGAGAGCGGACTTGAGAATGGAACACCAAAGTTCAAACCCATGTTGTTTAACCGCAAGGAAAATTAGAAAAATGGCAAAATCACTTACAGATGGTGAAATGGTCGATGGTAAGAAGCACGGCTATTGGGTTACCTATTATGCGAACGGATTCAAGCGGAGCGAAGGTCGTTACATCGCCGGTAAAAAGGAGGGATTATGGATCCAGTACCACAAAAATGGGAACAAGGCGAGTGAAACCTCCTTCCGCGATGGCAAAAACGAAGGCGAGTATATGTGCTATTATGAAAACGGAAATCGCAAATGGGGTGGTCCTTACCGGGAGCATGATGGTGGTTCCGCTGATGGCAGAAAGGAAGGCGTCTGGCTCTGTTACGAAGAAGATGGCGAGTCGGTGTGGCGCATCATCACCTACAAGAAAGGTGGGCGTCGCGCGAAACCGGATGAATATCCGTTGGGTGTTTGTGATGTTTGCGGCGAAGGCAGACGTTCGACGTGGGGCGATACCTGTTCGCAATGCGGTGCGGAGATCGCTGAATAGTTGTCAGAAATTCTGAAGTTTTTTGTCCGAATCGGATTTCAATGGGTAAATAAACGAGCCTACAGGGAATCGAGGAAAACGATTGAAAATTAAGTCAGAGTTTTGGTGTGCTTGGGTGTTGTTTTCGATGTTTTGTGCTTTACAATTCTCAAGCACGGTGCAGGCTGAAACAGAGACGGAATCGGATCACAGAATTGCGACAGCTGTCCGTATTAAGGACAAACCGCCACAATTAGATGGCATTTTAGATGACGACATCTGGAAAACCGCGCCACTCCATGAAGGTTTCCGTCAACGTGACCCCGATGAAGGGGAACCCGTATCTGAACACACCACGTTTCAAGTCGTCTACGATGACGAGGCAATCTATTTTGGGATGATGTGCTATGACAGAGAACCCGATAAAATCGTTTCCCGCCTCGTCAGACGCGACGATTACGCTGAATCCGATAAAGTCCAGATTATTCTCGACCCGCATTATAATCGGCAGCGCGGCTTCTCTTTTACTGTCTATCCCTCTGGCTCTGTAATAGATGGTATTACCGGAGGTGGCGGCCGGAATGGCTGGAATAACGCCTGGGACGGTGTGTGGGAAGCAAAAACCCGCATTCACAAAAATGGGTGGGCGGTAGAATGTAAAATCCCGTTTTACATGTTCCGCTTCTCTCCAAAAGATAAATACACGTGGGGACTGCAGGTAGAGCGCGAGATTAGCCGCAGAAAAGAGCGTGCCCACTGGCGTTTGATTAAGAAGAGTGAACCGGGTTGGATATCACATTTTGGTGATCTGGTAGGAATTGAGAATATCAAACCGTCTCGTCATTTGGAATTGATACCCTATGCGATGGGCAGGACAACTCTGAACAGCAAGGCTGATTTGTGGGGGAGTGTTGGTGGCGATGTCCAGTATGGAATTACCACTGGGACAACCCTCAACGCCACAATCAACCCTGATTTTGGACAGGTGGAGGCAGACCCTGCTACCTTGAATCTATCTGCCTATGAGGAGTATTTTGAGGAGCGGAGACCCTTTTTTGTCAAAGGTTCATCCATTTTTAACTTCGGAAAAGAGGAAAATCAATTCTTTTACTCACGGCGGATCGGACGGCAACCCAGACATTTTGAGATTCCGAACGGTGCGACTGAACTGAGCCGTCCAGAAGCAACAACAATTCTCGGTGCTGCCAAAATCGTTGGAAGAACCAATAGCAACACCTCCTTCGGTATCATGGAGGCTGTTACCGCCCCGGAGTATGCACAGATTAAGGAAAAGGGTAAGAGCCATGATCACCTCATTGCGCCGTTGACAAACTACTTTGTGGGTCGAGTGGCACAAGACGTACTGGAAGGGAATTCTCGCGTCGGACTGGTAACGACGGCAGTGAACCGACAGTCTTCTAACGCCGCTTATGTAGGTGGACTTGACTGGGACTTGAAGTTTGCGAAGGAGCGGTACAAGATAAGCGGAATGATAGCGGCAAGCCAAGCTGGAGAACTTGACGCACGTAAATCGGGTTACCTCGCACATATTGAATTTGATAAACAGGGTGGGTGGTGGCGGGTTGATACCGATTTTAATATTCGCTCCCCAGGCTTAGACATAAATGACATAGGGTATACCCAGCGCGGCGATATGATGAGATGGTTCTACGACTTCATCGTCAAGAAAGAGCAGCCGTTTAGCATTTTCCGAGAAGTAAGTTTAGGTCTCTACGGTTGGCGGGAATGGAATTATGACGGCGTTAGCATCGGTCGCTATTCCGAGATATGGACGGATGGCAAGCTGAAAAATTATTGGGAATACGACCTTTGGGTTGGACGGAATTTGGAGTCGTTTAGGGACGAGGATATCCGACGCGGTGGGACGCTGATTAAAAACCCTGCAGGTTGGTGGATTTTTACCCAACTTAGAACTGACAGTCGCAAAATGGTTCAGCTTGAACTGAATCCGATTTTCGCATGGGATGATGATAACAAGAGTTCTGAAAAAGAAGTAACGCTCCTCCTAAATATTCGTCCTGTGTCGAACATTGAGTTAAGTATTGGACCGATGTATCGGTACCGAATTTTCGATGCTCAGTGGGTCGAGTTAGTTGAGGAAAACATTAACGGACACATCAAAAAACACTACGTCTATGGAGAATTAACGAGTCAAACACTCGATTTCACCACACGCGCGAACATCAGTTTTACCCCGACGTTGAGCCTGCAATTCTACGTGCAACCCTTCATTACCATCGGCGACTATGCCAATTTTAAGGAATTGATTGAACCGAAGTCGTATCAGTTCAAACCGTATCCGCTGAAGCGAAATCCTGATTTCCACATGCGTTCGCTGAGGGGTAACGCCGTTCTTCGTTGGGAATTCCGTCCTGGAAGCACTCTGTTTTTGGTTTGGTCCCAATCGCGTGCGGTCGAGTTAGAGGAGGTGGGGGCAGAAGACCTTGAGTTTCGTCCGTTTCACCGGTTGCGCAGCAGTTTCACCGATGAAGGGAAGAACATCTTCCTGATTAAATGTCGGTATTGGTTTGGCATATAATCCTTCTCGCACACCTACGACAGTAATTCCTCAAGGTCTTCCTTCGCTGGTGGAGTTTGATGGACATTAAAAAGATACTTAGATAATATCTTAACGATGCCCGGTGCAGTTAGGAAGCCGCACCTCCCACACATATCTCCAGAATCCATCGCGTATTTCAACGACACCTGATTACCCTTGATTCACAAAACTTTCATAGCAACTTTCATAGCAACTCGCATAGCAAGCTTTGATGAAAACCGTCCAAAACCCAATACTGATGGGAGGTTATCGCCTTTCACAACACCTATTGATTTTTCGGCTTTGCTATGAAAACTGTGAAAGTATCGTCAGATTTGCGAATCTGTGGACATTTCAGAAAACACAGAATTCCTCCTCTTTTTTCGCTGACAAAGTTACAAATCGCGCCAACCGACGCTGTATAACGGATTGTAGCTTCTGCTATAAATGCCCTGAGGCGTTTAGAGGACTATTGCGTTTTTGATGCTTGGGTCCGGCTTTCATTCGTGACCCGGTAGGAGCGATTCCTAACCGGGGTCCTACCCGTTACTGGAAAGGGGCACCGGATCGTCAAAAAAAGGCGTGAAATCCGATTTTGAATTAAAATTCAGATTTTTTTGAATTATGCACCTTTTCCACCCTAAAATTGTGTCTTTAACAATATAAGGGATTTTCTGTCTGCACGCTCTTATGTCGAACTCACGTTAATATTTAGCAAATGTAGGGAGATTTTCCTCGTCCATGGAGAGAAATGTGATTTTTTCTTGACAGGTAATGTAAAGATTGTTAATATGAATGCCAGAAAAACCAAATTAACAACACGTTAACGCGCGAACGCTTAACCACATAGGAGGTGCGTCTTATGAAATCGCGCCGAATGCCTCTCGTATGGATGGTCTCGCTTGTCATACACGTCTGCCTCGCAGTCGTTGTAGGGTACATCGCGATCTCATCTCAACCACAGAAGGCACAAGATGCCATTGATTTGAGTTTCTTCACTATCACATCACCACAAGCGGCGAAGAGGGATGTTATTCAAAAGCCCGCCGTTGTAACAACCCCTGTTCCAGATTTAAGAGTCGTTCCACAAACTGAGACAACACCGCGTCGGACCACGGTCGCACGCGCTATGAGATCGTCCGCAACTGCAGCCTCTGCGGCATCACTAATGACGGGCGCGCCAGCCGCACCGAGAGGGCAGAAAATCAAAGTTCCGAGTACGTCTCCCGTGATCCAGCATACTGCGCAACCGCTATCAACGGCTGCGAAACTACCCACAGCATCAGATGGATTACCCACCGCAGGCTTACCCAGTGAAGGCGGAATTACTGATGGTATAAGCGCAGGTGTTGGTGACGGCTTAGGTAGCGGTACCGGGCGTGGGGCTTTCGGTTCCGGAGCCGGTCTTGGACAAGGGCGGGCACAAAGCCGTGGCAGGCTGAACTCACTCGTAGAGGGGGCAGGTGCTGCAAATATCAACGCATCACTGTCAGATGTTACAGAGAACATCGTATTAGGAAACGGTGTGCGACCACTCCCGAAGGGGAGCCCAGGTGCTATTATTCAAGGGCGCGGCACAGAGATTATAGGGCAACTCAATCTCGTCCGTCTCGACGACCCATTGCATCCGAACCTTGATATATGAGGCAGCGGCATCGGACATCTCCGATTCGGGGCAGGTCTGCCCTATTTAGTCAAGTCGCTGAATGCAGAAACAGGCGTCCAAACCCAAATGGTTGACGCAGTCCAAGTTACGGATGCAGCGTTCTTTGAGTCACCGATTATCTTTATGGAGCCGGTTTCCAAGTCCTCAGTGACACTCCAGAACGGACTGTTAGGTGGCAATATCTGGAACGTGAGTGGGGATCGCTCTTCCTTCGGTTATACCGACCGGGAAGCGCAACGGATTCGTGAATATATCATTAATCGCGGTGGGTTTATCTATATGCCCACGCATGGAAACACGGAAGCAGCAATACAGCCTGCGCTGCGCGTTTTGCGGCAAATTCTTCCTGAATACCACCTCACGACTATCCCTCAAGACCATGAGATTTACAATAGCTTCTATGAGTTGAACGGACCACTCCGATTTCCTGTTCGGAAAATTGGAACTACTATTCTCCATCACGGTTCCTACAGCCAGTTACAGGGCGTTTTCATCGACGATCGGTTGGCTGTTCTTGTTGATACGGAAGCAATGATACATGTGATGGATGGTGCCGTACAGAAACCTTTCTTCGGCCACTATCAGGATCGGAATAAGATTTTAGATGAATTCGCTCCAGCTGCTGCACGACAGCTCGTTAACATCGTCGTCTATGCGGTAACGCACGGAAGTATCTCGGATTACAGCAACTATATCCCCGAAGGTGCCCTCGCTGATGGCGACACAGACAGCCCGCCGCAAAAGGCACCGAGTGCTGCAAGTCGGTTGTAAGAATTCTAATTAAGAACAGCACATAACTACCTATAAATAATGAGCCGCGTCAATCTTTTGGCGTGGCTTATTGTTTTTTCCTGAGACCTTGCTTCTATCCTCCTCTTTTGCCTTCTAATCTTACCTTATCAATCTTGAGTTTTGTTGGAAGATTTTCGATCCAGTAACTGGATGTATCCCTGACTTAAACCATTTTTGTCGGGAATACTTGATAAATTCCGCAAAAAGAGACGAGATGGTGGCAAAATCGAGTTTCTATTTGACAAATCGGGGTTAGATATGTATAATATAAACAAGAATCGCCCTTTTAGGGCACAGTTTCTATGCCTATACAAAGAAGTGTTGACAGGGAGACAATAAGGAGGCTTAACATAAAAATGGCTGATTACGCAAATTCTGATGTTTTGGTAAGTACAGAATGGGTCGCTGAGCATGGTGGTGATGCTGGCATCCGACTGCTTGAGGTTGATGTCGATACCTCAGCTTATGCTGATGGACATATCGCCGGTGCAGTCGGACTCAATTGGCAGACACAATTGTGCGATCAGATTCGACGCGATATCCTCACGAGAGAGCAGTTCGAGGCACTCTGCAATGACAGCGGTATCGCCGACAATACCACTATTATTTTTTATGGAGATAACAACAACTGGTTCGCAACGTATGCTCTGTGGCAATTCCGCTATTACGGACACGATGAAAGTCTGTTGAAGGTGATGAACGGCGGACGCCAAAAATGGATCGATGAAGGCGGAGAACTCGTTACTGACGTTCCAGACTATCCGAGCACAGGATATCAGGCGAAATTCCCCGATGACAACGTTCGCGCCACAGCGGGTAGCGTTCGCGACACACTCGGGCAAGGCGTTGTTAACCTTGTCGATGTCCGTTCACCTGCCGAATTTTCCGGTGAAGTCATTGCCCCGCCCGGTATGAGCGAAACCGCGCAACGAGGTGGACACATTCCCGGCGCAGCGAGCATCCCCTGGGCAACAGCAGTTGCCGAAGACGGCACCTTTAAGTCTCATGATGAATTGCAAGCTATCTACGGCGGTGCAGGCGTTGATGAGAATAAGGAAACAATCGCTTATTGCCGTATTGGCGAACGTTCATCGCACACATGGTTTGTGCTGAAGTATCTACTCGGCTATGAGAAGGTCCGCAACTATGATGGCAGTTGGACGGAATGGGGTAATCTTGTCGGAGCACCCATTGCCCGCGGCTAAAGGAATGGCTCTCAGCCTTCGGCTTGCTTAGCAGTGAGAACTGTCAGTAACCGCCGCTCGCGAGGTTTGTAACCTCACCCTCTGATGACTGAAAGCCGACGGCTGATGGCTATTAAAAGAATGCCTAAATTTGTTTCCACCCACGTTATTGCCTGTATGACACGCCAAGATGTCGCACGATTGGTAAAGCGTTTCAAGGAAGAAGAAAACGCCGATGTGAGTAACATCCGAGTCTTGTGTGATACACTGTCAGGACGAATGATTTGCGAATGGGAAGCACGCGATACCGTCACCTTAATCGAGTGGTTAAAAAAGTGCAACGTCCAAATACGCGGAACAGGCGAATGGCTCATGGCGGTTCAATATGAGTCAATCGACGATGAACTCATAGTGCCTTCGCGGCACAATGCTTAGATCCTTAGGCACACAACGTAACAGCACGAAACCGATGTACTACTTAACTCGGCAGACAGCGTTTGAAGCATCACATTACAATCGTATCCCTGAATTGAGCGATGCAGAGAACTTTGAATTATTCGGTGCCGCCGCGAATCCAAATAGCCACGGGCATAACTACGTGCTTGAAGTGATGGTAAAAGGCAATGTGAATGTGGATGACGGTATGGTAATCAATTTGGTGACCTTAGACGCGTTGTTGAAGAGAGAAGTGCTCGCCAATTACGATCACAAACATCTAAACCGTCAACACCCCATTTTCGCAAAGAACCCGCACTTACAATCGACGTGCGAAAACATTACTATGGAGATTTGGCAACGGCTTGTCCTTTCTCTGTCAGAGGGAATGTTGTACAGGGTGCGACTCTACGAAAGTGCGGCAAATTTTGCAGACTATTATGGGGAAGGAGCGATGGTTTATCTTACTAAAGTCTACGAGTTTAGTGCAGCCCACCGCTTGCACAGCCACGCGCTCAGTGACGAGGAGAACCAAGAGATCTTCGGAAAGTGCAATAACCCGGCTGGGCATGGGCATAACTATGTTCTCGAAGTTACCGTAAAGGGCAACGTAGATGCGAGAACCGGGTTGGTTACGGGGCTGAATCATCTTGACGAAGTTGTTCAAAAACAGGTCTATACGCGTTTTGATTACAAGCATTTGAATCTTGACTCACCCGAATTTGAGATCCTTAACCCGACCTCGGAGCACTTTGTCAAAGTGCTTTGGGACGTATTAGAACCGAATCTGCGCCCAGTGGTTTTACACCGTCTCCGCTTGCGAGAGACACCCAAAAACCATTTCGATTACTACGGCGAGTAATCCATCTTTCTACCCAGTAAGTGTGTAAAGACACAGCCCATTGGAGGCACATTTTAACATAATGGCGTTTAATCAAACTAACGTTACCCCTGAGTTAGAAGGGCTCTTCACCAAAATCCTTGAGAGTTTAGGCGAAGATCCGAGTCGTCAAGGTTTGGCGAAAACACCGCTGCGTGCCGCGAAAGCAATGGAATTTTTGACAAGCGGCTATCATCAAAACGTTGATAAAATTCTGAATGAAGCCATCTTTGACGAAGATTATGACGAAATGGTGATTGTGAAAGATATTGAATTTTACAGTCTCTGTGAGCACCATATCCTCCCCTTTTGGGGTAAATGTCACGTTGGGTATCTTCCACGGAAACGAATTATTGGTTTGAGTAAAATCCCACGCATCGTAGATATGTTTTCCCGTCGATTGCAAGTTCAGGAACGTCTCACGCGTGAGATTGCCGAAGCACTCGAAACCGCTCTTGACCCGCGAGGTGTCGCGGTAGTGATGGAGGGGCAACACCTGTGCATGATGGCACGCGGGGTCGAAAAGCAGGCACCGAAAATGACAACGAATGTCATGCGAGGGACATTCCGTGAGGACAGTTCAACGCGCGCAGAGTTTCTGAGGTGCATCTAAATATCCTAATATATTTCTCAGGTTTTACGCATCCTTCTCCTACTGGTAGATCGCTGACACCTTTGGCAATGTGCTTTTAAAGCACTGCCTCTTATAAACGGCGGTGTTTGCAACCACACCTGAAATCGGAGCGTGTGAGTTAAGAATTGTACAGATCCCCAGTCGCGTTGAAAACCACCAGATGCCATCGTGGAATGTAGTGGAACGATGCCCAAGGGTTCATAGTTTAAAAAATGCGGAGGTGGAAATGGTTTCTCCAAGCCATCCTAACGCGACAGAAATAGGAAGTCTTGACGGAAAAGTCACGGTAATTACCGGGGCATCAAAAGGGATTGGTAAAGCAATCGCTTTCGCTTTTGCCGCAGCGGGCGCGAAGGTCGTACTCGCTGCACGAACACGTGAGACACTTGAACAGGTCGCAGTGGAGCTTAGAGTAGGAGGGGTTTCTAACCCCGATTCCATACTCGCTGTTCCAACAGACGTTACCGATGCCGATGCTGTGAAGCAACTCATCCAACGGACATTAGATGTTTACCAACACGTGGATATTCTAATCAACAATGCAGGGATCGGTTATTTCGGACCAGTTATCGATTTCGAGCCTGACGACTGGGATACGGTACTCAATTCCAATTTAAAGGCTGTTTATCTCTGCGCAAAGTACGCGCTTCCGTCCATGTTAGAACGAGGCAGTGGACAGATTATTAATGTACTTTCAATCGCCGCGAAAGTCGCATTTGAAGCTTCAAGTGCGTATTGTGCAGCGAAAGCAGGTGCGTTAGCACTGACAAAGGTTTTAGCCAGTGAAGTCCGCCAACAGAATATTCGAGTTACCGCTGTGTTACCCGGGTCGGTACACACTCCATTTTGGGACGATGTGCCGGAACACCCGGACTTTGAACAGATGTTAACACCAGAACATGTTGCTGGTACGATTGTCTCCGTTTGTCAGCAACCACCCGGTATGGTGACTGAAGAAATTGTTGTAATGCCGCCGCTCGGAATTCTCTAACGGAATATACAGGAAAATATTGCGTTACAACTCACATTATTTTAAAGGACAGACTTTCCCCTCCAGACTAAAGTCTAGAGTCCCCAGTCTGAAGAAATTGATGGATTAGCATTATAGAGAAAGAGTGTTCTCAGGAGGTAAAACGTCCGAGTCGTCGCCGAATGCGAATCTTGCGGATAGCACGTGCATCAGCATCCATAACTGTGATGATAGAATCACTCAAGTCAAGTTCAGTGCCAACTTCTGGAATAGTGCCGGTCCGATCCAGAATATAGCCAGCAACCGTCTCATAATCACCTTCGGGGATTGCGAGCCCGTAGTGTTCTTCGAGCAAATCTACTTCAGTTCTCGCATCACATTCAAGGATCTGAGGCGTGATCAAACGGATAAATTCGGGGACATCGCGTTCGTCGGCAAATTCGCCGACAATTTCTTCAACAAGGTCCTCGATGGTGACAAGACCAACGGTGCCGCCATATTCATCAACGGCAAATACCATTGTATGCCGAGTATCCTGAATCTCTTTGAGGAGCGCATTAATATTTTTAGATTCAGGTACGTGCAACACTGTTCGGATGAACGGTTCAATCGTGTTAGGCAGAAGGTCCGGTTGTTCGCGAGGATTTGAATTCGCCTCTGGTTCAACGTCGTTATAAATAACATCCAGGAGGTTAACAATCCCAACGATATTATAGATTTGTTCTTCGTAGACCGGAATTCTCGAAAAGCCGGAGTCGGCAGCGATTTGCAAAAAGTCTTCGCATTTTGTATTTTTCTCAATCGCAACAATATCGACAAGCGACACCATGACTTGTGCGACCGTCCGGTCTTGTAGATTGAGCAGACTATGAATCATACGCCGCTGGTCGGTATGCAGGTTGCCGGAACGTTCCCCCATTGTTGCGAGAAGTCGTAACTCTTCACGCTGTGCATCAGGACTCGGTGTGCTTGCACTCCTATCTATGAGTTTGACGATAAATTGTGTCAGAGTTTGCACAAGATAGATAAGAGGAGCTAAAACCAGTTCAGAAAGGCGTAAAAGATAGGCATAGCGGAGTGCCAAAGCATCTGCCTTGACACGAAAGATAGTTTTCGGTAAAATTTCTCCAAAGATAAGGAGTAAGGTGGTTATACCAACCGTGGCAATGAGTCCCTGGAGACTTACTGCAAGGTTTGGGAGTCCTCGGTCAACAAGCCCTGCACCGAGTTGTGCAATTAGCACATTTGCAAGATTCGTTCCGACCAGTGTGAGTGCAAGCATTCTCTGGGGCGATTCTACCAAGCGGTGGACAATGCTCGCTCTGACATTCTCGGATTCAACAAGCTGATTAATTCGGATCTTATTCACAGAGACCAGGGCTGTTTCCGAACCAGAGTAAAACGCTGATAGTACAAGGCAAATAAGAATTGCGAGGGCAAGCGAACTTAGCACAGCAATCTGCGATGTGCCCCCAGCACCGATTAAAAAGAGCGATAATAGAAGAATTTTCAATTGTTTCGTGTCCGGTATCCGCTGTTGTTACACTTCAGTTTTAGCCGTTGGTAACCGGCATTTTGATAAATAAACCTGTGATAGCATTGCCTTCTGTAGCAGTAATTTCAAATTCGATACCGTTCTCGTCAATGTAGGATTCGCCAACGGACGGAATGCGTCCGAAGAGTCCGAGGGCATAGCCACCAATAGTGTCTACGTCATCTTCGCTGAGTTTTAGTTCAAATTGCTGGTTGAGTTCGCGAATGCTCATGCGCCCAGAAGTTTCAAGTAACAACGGTGCTTCAGAGTGTTTGATAAGATCAAGTGAAGAATCATCTTTATCATGCTCATCGACGATGTCTCCGACGACCTGTTCAACAATGTCTTCGGTAGTGACAATGCCTGAAACGCCTCCATACTCATCTCGGAGAATCGCCATTTTGGTTTTTTCGCGTGTGAGTTGTAGAAGCAATATCCCAATTTTACGGGTCTCAAGGACGAAGATAGGGTCGCGAATGAGGGAGGCATTAGAAGGGGGTTCAGAAATCTGATCCCGTTTTTCGAGGAAAGCATCAATTGTGAGTGAATTCACCGCGGCGTGCCGCCAGAGTGCTAAATCTTTGACATAGAAGATGCCACAGATATTATCTATTTGCTCTTGATAGACCGGAATGCGTGAAAACCCATATTCCTTTGCTTGCTTTAATGTTTCTTGAATAGTGTTTGATGTTGGAACTGCGACGACTTCGGTCCGCGGCACCATAATCTCTTTTGCCTCAATGTCACGTAATTGGAGGATATTGCTCACAATTTCCCGTTCATTGGATGGGAGTGCTTCTTCGTGGTAGGTGTCGACAATGTCTCTAAAATCCGTCGCCGTGAGGTGTTCCGTAGGTGATGGGTGTCCGCCAAATACTGGAATAAGAAAGTCAATGATTCTGCGTAGCAAGCTACGTAACGGTGAAATGATAACGGAAAATATCCATAGCGGTGGAGCAGCAATTTTCGCAAAAAACTCCGCATGCTTGATCGCACAAGTTTTCGGAGTCATTTCACCGAAAATAAGCATGAGGACGACACTAAGGACTGTGGCTGTGGCAAACTGGAGCACTTCTGTATATTGTGGAAGCACTCGTTTAACGAGCCATAACATGAGGATCGCAAAAGTGACATTGACAAGATTATTACCAAGTAGGACGGTGATAAACAGTCTGCGTGGGTTGTCAACAAAACTGACTATTGCAGACGCGCTGCCCTTTTCAAGACGGAGCCTTTCGATTTGGACGCGGGTCAGTGCGCATAAAGCCGTCTCGGAGCCAGAGAAAAAGCCTGAGAGGACAAGTAACCCTGTTAAACCGATCAGATAGGGGAGTAGTGGAACAACTTCCATTCTTTTTTAGAAAACAACTTTTCGACGGAAATGGATGCCGAAAATTGCTATTAAGTACACTGAATCAACGGTAATTTGTAATCTATGCTTCCTTATTTACTTAATAATAACATATTGACAAAAAATTCGCAACAAAAATATCACCTTTTGTAGATGTTGTTCGTAAGCCAATATTAAGATATGCCTTAACTTCAAACAAATGGTGCTAATTTTGAGGATGTCCATGACAAAGTTAGAACAGATGCAACAGATTGAAGCATGTGGTATTGTCGCTATCATTCGTGCCAATAGCTCAAATGAATTGATTGAAGCAGCAGCGGCAATTTATGCAGGCGGTGTTAGCGTAATTGAAGTGACGATGACAACACCGAATGCGTTACAAGTAATTAACGACGTTTCATCCACTTATGGAGATACAGTTCTCGTAGGTGCTGGATCGGTATTAGACGCAGAAACAGCACGTGCTGTGATGTTATCGGGTGCTGATTTTGTCGTCAGTCCGGTTACAAAACCAGATGTAATCGAGATTTGTAACCGCTACGGTAAAGTTGTTATTCCCGGTGCATTTACGCCAACAGAAATCTTGATGGCATGGGAAACAGGAGCAGACTATGTGAAGGTATTCCCCTCAAGCGGTGTCGGTGCCGACTATATAAAAGATGTGAAAGCTCCCTTGCCACAGATCCCGCTGGTTCCAACAGGTGGCATCAATGTGGAAAACGCCGCTGATTTTATCACAGCCGGTGCAACCGCTTTGGGAGTCGGAAGTGCTCTCGTTAACAATCAACTCATTGCTGCTGGTGAATTCGCAATCCTCACTGAGAGAGCTGAGAAACTGGTTAAGGAGGTACAACGCGCCCGTTTAGGCTCTAATTCAGTTTAAGGTTGTTAAAAATGTATTTTTATGTTGACAATTAATCTCAATTCTGTTAATTTTGTTACTAAGATGTATATCCTGTCCCCTTTAAGCGACCATTATGCAGATTGATCAACTAATCTTAGGTAAATATAGATTGCTTGAGTTTCTCAATTCAGGGGGATTCTCCTCAGTTTTTCGCGCCCGCGAAGAAATGACAAATCGAATTGTTGCGATTAAAGCCTTAGCAAAAACCGCCTATCCTGCCAGCAGAATGAAGTTTTTGCTGACCGAATTTCAGGCAATGTCAAAGATTTGGGGAGAACCAAATATTGTCTCCATTCATACCGTCGAACCCGGCGCAGATGACTATGTCGCGTGGATAGTGATGGAATATGTCGAGGGCAAGAGTCTTCACGATCTAATGCAAGAGGGCGCACTCAGCCTAACGGATACTCTCAATATCGGCTTAGACATTTGTCGTGGGCTAAAAACAGCGCATGCTCACAAGATTATGCATCGCGATATCAAGCCGCAAAATATCTTACTCACAACCGAAAAAGTGGCAAAAGTCGCCGACTTTAGCATCGCTCGCATATTTGGCGAAACCACCGAATTCGCCGAAACCATGGCTGGCACCCGACGGTACATGGCACCCGAACAACACTACGGAGCTTATGACTATCGTGCGGATCTTTATTCCACAGCACTCATCTTGTATCAAGCTGTAACCGGGCGATTCCCGTTCTCAGGTGAAAACAAGGAAATTGATAAAAAGAAAGCAGCCGGAGAAATAGAAGAAATCTATAGATCTCCCGAAGTACTCCGCAATTTCCTACAAAAAGCACTTCACCGACAACTCTCAGAACGCCATCAGAGTGCCGATGAGATGTACGAAGAACTGGATCGGGTTCGCCAAGATGAGTATGTTAAACAAGCTTCCCAGCTTATTGATGCGAGTGTTAATTCCAATAATCCAAGATTGGCAGAAGCACTTGAGCGATACCGTAAAACGTTTCGCCTCTCGCTCGCAGACGCCGAACGAATGAATCAAAACCTCTTTTTTCAACGACGGCAGAAAGAGGAAAATAGTAAACGCGAGAAGTTGGCAACCCGAGTTCAAAGACACTATACACTCGCCACACGTTACATCGAAAACCAAGACTTTCGAAGCGTACTATCAGAACTCCACAAAGCAAGCCATCTCTGTATCGACGATCAGAATTTAACCAAAATTGTAGACAATTTGTTTGAAGAACTCAGTGCCGCGAACATGGTCTTCCCAGCAAACCCGACAGTTGAGGAAATTGTTGCACTCATTCAGAAATTACCGGAGAATGAAGGCACTGTCCTTCGTACATGGCTTGAACATCAAATGCCAGTACCACAAGAAACAACAGATATAACTCCAATACGACCTCGCGTTAGGGCAACCGGCAGTTATCGACTCGTAATTGAGGAAGCCTCACCGGAATTCCTACTTGATCAGGTTCACAGCGACATCCAATATCCACATGAAGTAGAAGCATTTCGTATCTTTCGGCAAATTCAAATCTATGAACAACAGGGGCGGACCGGGCAGTGCCACGTACTTTATAGGAAACTCGGTAGATTCTATCAAAAACAGGCTAACAACTTTGTCAAGAAAGACGATTTAGAACTCGTCGCCAACTGTTATACACGCGCTCGCTTCGCTTACACGGTCGCAGAGAAGCAGCGTCTCGCCAAAAAAAACGCCAAAAAAGGTGGGATTTATTACACGCGCTTGGCACGTCAATTTGAACTACAGCGTTCATGGGAAGAAGCAGGAAAATCTTATATCCTCGCCGCTTACAACCACGACTACGCGAGTTTGCCATCGCTCGTCGAAGAATGCCATCGAATGTCAACTGTGTGTTATTTTAACGCGGCTGAAAGTGCTCATCTCAATAATGAATTACAAACCGCTTATGACTTTTACACGTTAATCTTAGCAGTCGGTGAAAAAATGTCTACACCGACAAAAATGGTAAGCGAAGCACAAAAATTAATGTCGGAGATCCCAGTCGAAAGTTAAAGGAACTACATTGGTGAAAGCAGCTTTGAAGCGCGGAGAAGTGCTTGTCGGAACATTTGTACTTGAATTCGCTGGCTCCGCGATTGCAACACTTCTCGCAAGTGCCGGGGCAGACTTTATTATTGCAGACTTGGAGCACAGCTCCTTCTCCATAGAAACTATTGGGCGGACAATTCGGAACGCACGTGGTTCAAATCTTCCTTGTATTGTCCGTGTCCCCACACTTGAACGCCATTTTATCTCTCGGGTACTTGACGCTGGTGCGACCGGTGTCATGGTTCCTCGGGTCGAATCCTGTGAAGACATTGAAAAAATTAAAAAATGGACAAAATACGCCCCCGACGGTGACCGAGGCGTCGCTTTCGGCATTGGACATACCGATTATGGTGACTTTACGAAGCTTGATACCAGAGAATATGTCCACAACGCAAATCAGGAAATCCTCACCATCGGGCAAATTGAAACCATCCGAGCCGTTGAAAACCTAAACGAAATCCTCGATGCCGGTGAGTTAGATGTTGTGTTTATTGGTCCCTATGACCTATCCACGTCTATGGGTATCTCTGGTGAACTCAACCATCCACTACTTTTAGAAGCCATAAGAAATATTATTAACCTCACACAGACGTATAATATCCCTATAGGCTGTTATGTCAATGACTTTGAGAGCGGCGAACAGTGGTTAAATCTTGGTGTTCAACTGATTGCATGCGGAAATGATGCTTTTCTCTTAACCCGTAAATTTGCTGAGGAACATCAAAAATTCAAAAATGCGGTAAAGGCTTCAAACGCTCATAGATGAGGGTTTTACCGATCTTTAATTTTTTTAGTACACGCGCTGCGAAAAGCAAATGAAGATTTACGATATTCTCTCAATCGGGCGGAGTTCTTTAGACCTCTACGCGAACGATATCGGTGCCGCATTTCCAGATATTAAAAGTTTTGGTGCCTTTGTTGGCGGATGTCCTACTAATATCAGCGTTGGTGTCCAGCGGCTTGGGCTTCAAGCTGCACTCCTCACCGCCGTCGGTGAAGATCCGGTTGGAGAGTTCCTACTCAAGTTTTTGAAAGATGAGGGCGTTGAAATCCAGTTTATTCTACATAAACCGGGATACCGCACAAGTGCTGTCGTACTCGGTATTGAACCGCCAGATCGGTTCCCATTGATTTATTATCGCGATAACTGTGCGGATATTGAACTCACTATTGACGATGTTCTCGCCGCGCCAATCGCTGAAAGTCGAGCAGTGCTAATATCAGGGACTGGCTTGAGTAAAGAACCGAGTCGCAGCGCAACACTCTACGCTGCAGAACAGGCACAAGCACTCGGCAAACACGTCTTTTTGGACCTTGATTTCCGGGCAGATCAGTGGCATGATCCAAGAGCATTCGGTATTGTCATGCGATCAGCTTTACGTTATATTGATATTGCCATCGGGACAGAGGAAGAAATCAAAGCAGCAACGCTTACGAATCTTTCACAACTCACAATTGAGCATTCTCAAATCTCAAATCCTACGATTGAAGGGGATATGGCACTTGCCATTGAGACGCTTTTAAGTGCCGGTCCAGATGCGCTGATAGTAAAACGTGGGATTGAAGGTGCGGATGTTCATTTAACGAACGGAGAAATCATTCACGCGGAACCGTTTCCTGTCGAAGTTTACAATACGCTCGGTGCCGGTGATGCTTTCGCGAGCGGTTTTATTTACGGTCATCTCAGTGGTTGGAGTTGGGAAAAATCTTCCCGCCTCGGCAATGCCACGGGGGCAATTGTCGTAACACGGCATGGTTGCGCTAACTTTATGCCGACAATGCTCGAAGTTGATGAATTTGTCGCCGAACGCGGCGGATGGTAAACACACTGTGGCTTAGGTTCCATACCACAGCCATACACTACTTTGTCAAAGGAGCAGCAGTTTCCTCTCGGAAAATGCGCAACAATCTTCATGAAAACACAAAAACTCACGATGGGGCAAGCCATCATTCAATTTCTGCGACAACAATATGTCGAACGAGATGGGAACGAAACCCAATTTTTTGCCGGTATGTTCGGAATCTTCGGACACGGAAACGTTGCTGGTATCGGGCAAGCGTTGCATCAGTATTCCGATTCCTTCCGTTTCTACCAGACCCGGAACGAACAATCGATGGTGCACACCGCCGCTGCATTTACCAAAATGAACAATCGCCTGCGAACCTTTGCCTGCACGACATCCATCGGACCCGGGGCAACAAACATGATTACAGGTGCTGCAGGTGCAACGATTAACCGACTGCCGGTCCTCTTACTACCAGGGGACATCTTTTCCACACGCTTAGTTGCCCCAGTGTTACAGCAGCTGGAGTCCTCCAGTTCGCAAGATTATTCAGTGAACGATTGTTTCAAGCCGATTTCACGTTATTGGGATCGGATTAATCGTCCAGAACAGATAATTACTGCCTTGCCAGAGGCAATGCGGGTGCTGACATCGCAAGCTGATACGGGGACAGTAACCTTAGCACTTCCACAAGACGTTCAAGCTGAGGCGTATGATTATCCTTCACAACTGTTTGAGAAGCGTGTTTATACTATATCTCGACCCCGTGCTGATGTAAGCCTTCTTAATCGCGCAACGTCATGGATTCGCGAGAGTAAATCTCCTTTAATTATCGCCGGTGGTGGTGTTATCTACGGCGAAGCCACAGCGCAACTCGCTCAATTTGCAGAGCAAACCGGTATTCCTGTCGGTGAAACCTTCGCAGGGAAAGGTTCACTGCCCTATAACCATCCGCAGAATCTGGGGGCAATAGGCGCGACTGGAACGCCCGGTGCAAATATCACTGCCCGGGAGGCAGATTTGGTGATTGCAATCGGCACGCGCTTGAGCGATTTCACGACTGCTTCTAAAACTGCTTTCCAAAATCCAAGCGTCCGTTTCATTAACATGAATGTTGCTGAATTTGATGCCTTTAAACATGCCGCCTTACCGCTTGTCGCAGACGCGCGTGTCACACTTGAGGAACTCGCCACTGCCGTAGGGAACTATCATGTCGACGCAGCCTATGCCACACAAATCAAGCAATATCGCGACGAATGGGAAGAAGAAGTAGATAGGCTTTACCACCTTGGGCACGATCCTTTACCCAGCCAAAGTGAGGTCATCGGCGTAGTTAATGAATTTTCGCGTCCTGAAGATGTTGTGGTTTGTGCCGCGGGGAGTCTTCCTGGGGACTTGCACAAATTATGGCGAAGCCGTAACCCGAAACAGTACCACTTAGAATACGGATATTCGTGTATGGGCTATGAAATCGCTGGTGGATTGGGTATCAAAATGGCTGATCCGAACCGAGATGTCTACGTCATGGTGGGTGATGGTTCATACTTAATGCTCGCACAGGAAATCATCACATCAATTCAGGAAGGTTATAAACTAATCATTGTGCTTGTGAATAACGAGGGACATAGTAGCATCGGTGGGTTATCTCGGGCAACCGGCGCGCAAGGCTTCGCCACCCGTTTCCGCTACCGCGACGAAGAAACTGGTGAACTTGAAGGCGACTTTCTACCAGTCGATCTCGCTGCGAATGCCGCCAGTCTTGGTGCCAAGGTCATTGAAGCAACAACCTTGCAAAGCCTAAAAGCCGCCCTGCATGAAGCACGCGAAGCTGAGCACACAACCGTTGTGAAAATTGACGTGGACTACTACCAAGGGGTTCCGAGCTACGAATCGTGGTGGGATGTTCCTATCGCGCAAGTCTCCGAGGTAGACACGGCGCAAGAGGCGTACAAAGAATACGAATCGGATAAGCGGAAGGAGCGTTACTTCCTTTAGCCAATTCAATAATCCCGAACGAAAGGAAAGCTATGAAAGCATCAGAACTTTTGGCAAAGGTCAAGTCAGGAGAAGCCATTCCCTGCGGTTCATGTGATGAGAAAATCCCAGCAAATGACGTTTTAGGATTTGTGTTTAAGTTAGGAATACTCGCCTCGCGCATGGAAAACGCAAACGTCGGTGATATTACCTGCGTTAAATGCCAAGTTGCAGATCCAGATATTAATATTGAACCGCGCGGACCAGATGTTAAATTCGTTCGTGGTGACTAATCTGTAAGGGCTGATATTCCGATTCGTCCACACCTTGATATGTCCGAATACATTGTTGGTAGAAATCCAGTTATAGAGCATCTACAGCGCGGGACTCAAGCCATAGAAAAAATCTGGATTGCCGAAGGGAATACCCACTCGCGCATCCAACAGATCGTCACAATGGCAGAAAAGGCGGGTGTCCCTATAAAACACTGTACGCGACGCGAACTGGATAGGCTCGAGCCGTCTGTACCACACCAAGGTGTTATCGCCCGTGTCACTCCAACGCGTTACAATGATCTGTCATTGATACTCGCGAAGATAGAACGCAGCGAGCACAACGCGCTGTTAATTATATTAGATAACGTTCAAGACCCAAGAAACCTTGGGGCAGTTCTCCGTACTGCTGACGCTGTGAATGCCGATGCTGTTATCATTCCGAAAAATCGTGCTGTCGGCATCACAGCGGCTGTACACAAAGCATCAGTAGGTGCGTCTACATCAGTGTCCATCGTCAAAGTGACAAACATTGCACATACCATAGACACGCTTAAAAACAGAGGGATCTGGGTTGCCGGTGCCGTGGAGAAGGCATCTTGTCTGTACACAGATGCTGACTTTAGGGTGCCGTTGTGTCTCGTCTTAGGAAGTGAAGGTAAAGGCCTCCGACGACTTGTCAAGCAAAAGTGTGACTATCTTGTTCATTTGCCGATGCTCGGAACAATTGACTCTCTCAACGTTTCAGTTGCAGCAGGGGTCTTGTTATATGAAGTAATTCGACAACGCGATATAAAATGAATCCGCGTACCTCAAATGAAGTTTTCTTCCTTCAGACTAACAAAAACCCCATCGCCGATGATGATGTGATCCAACACTTTTATCCCAATTTGATTTCCAGCCTCAATCAGCTGTTTTGTTGCCCGAATGTCCTCTTGACTCGGCTGAGGATCTCCAGATGGATGATTGTGAACAAGGATAATTGAATTCGCTGATTCCTCGATAGCGAATCGGAAAATTTCGCGTGGGTGAAAAACACTGGCGTTTAGAGTGCCTTCAAAGACTGTTCCTTCTGACAATAATTTTTTGCCCCAAGTCAAATCCTCATTAAGATTACCAGCGATTCCTTTGGTTGTCACACCACCTTTGGTATCAAGGCACACGACACAAACGATTTCCTTCTGTAGGTACCGCATTTTAGACATCATCAGATCTGCGACATCAGCCGGAGATGTAATCTTGTCGCGATCGGCGTGGAAGCGCGCTAATCGTTTTCCGAGTTCAAACGCCGCGACGATCTGTGCTGATTTTGCCTCGCCAACGCCTTTAATCTTCTCAAATTGTTTGGGCTTGTTATCAGCCATCCGCTTTAAATCACCTTCAAACGCCGTAAGAATCTGTTCACCGAGTTGAACAGCGGTTATCCCTTTGGTGCCACTTTTGAGAATGATAGCCAAAAGGTCGGAGTCCCTCAGGCTCTCCGGTCCATATTTGCGAAGTCTCTCACGTGGACGTTCATCCTTGGGGAGATCCTTAATTCGCACAGAGTTCAGTTCGTACATTGCTTCCCTTTCTGCTAATAGAAATTTATCCACATTATACCCAATTTTGGCGATAGAAACAAACAAAATCCGATTGCATTGCAGGGATATTGCGTCCGCATTTTCTGTCATAAAGGTAAAAGAACAAAAACCAGTCGTGAGTAGTTTCCCGCACAACTGAACAGCTCCCCATACTTTCAAAACAGGTTTATAGTAAAGTCCATAATTATTGAAACACTGTAAACTTGAAGATTTCGACGTGTCTCTTGCCCCCTGATAAGGGGGTAGGGGGGTTAACTTCTCAAAATGTCCACGTATTTTTGGATTTTACTATAAAATCAAAAAAGCGAACCCTTTCTGGCAATATCTAACAAAAACGAAGGATTACCCAAATTGGTGGTTGACAAATATTTTAAAATAGTTTAAAATTAGAAGTGTGAATCGAGCTTTCAGTTTTCCAGCAGATAAAAAAGGAGACATTTCTAGAACTTTCTAAAACTCTAAAAACATAGAAAATTCTTGACAAAACTATTTTTTCAGACATCCCTGTCTTCAAAGCGGCAAACGTAGGCGTTTTAGGGGTTCAATTCCCCGCTGCCGCATCCAGTAGTGTTGTGTAAAAACCAAACACGCCGGACAATAACCACGTCCGTTCTACTGCGATAGGTTCATACGCGAGTGAGACGAACCCAGACACTGTGAGGACACTCGGAAGACCAAAAAAGGCGTTAGCATTTCGGTGCTAACTTTGTGGGTTCCACCACGCCACGGGTTCCTTGTGGTGTGCATGCCGTCTATAGCTTCTGCACCGTCGCAGAGTTCACCAAAGGCTATAGGCAGGCTTAGGACACAACGGTGTCCGTAACAAGGGGTAGGATCCCTCTAAAAGTCTATGCATTCCATAAAACAGATATGTGTAGATTTTTAGGAACAGACAATCATGGCAACCACGATTCGCCAGAAAGATGGCGTTGCAATCTTAGAACCGAGCGGAAAAATAATGGGCTCCTCAGTATCGGAATTACGGGAGGCAATCACTTCACAGATAGACGCCTCCGAGACACCGCGCATTCTCATCAATTTTGATCGGGTCAACATGATGGATAGTTCAGGTCTCGGCACTTTGATGGGTGCCCATGTCGCCGCAACGCGAAAGAAAGGGCGTATCGGTGTCATCAACGTCGGAACAAATATCAAAAATCTGATTGTCCGCAGTCGGCTCGTCAGTATCTTTGAACATTTCGAGACCGAGGATGCTGCAGTTTCGGCACTATCAAGCGAAAGTTAAGTGCCGTGATTGGGAAAGTCCACCCATAATCTAAACGCGCAGTAGCATTAGGAGTACACTATGGCAATCACCGTGTCTGAGAAAGAAGGGGTCGTTATTTTCAGACTCAGCGGCAGAATTATCACCCCGGGAGTTAAAGAGGTCTCGGAAACCGTAGAGGAGGCACTCGCGGTGCACTCCTCACCTCCGAGACTGGTGTTTGACTTTAAAGAAGTAACTGGAATGGATAGCTCTGGGCTTGGCATGCTTATGAAAATCTATTCTCAGATCCACCCGAGCGGGGGGAAAATGGCAGTGATTAATGTGAACAAACGTGTCAAGAATCTCATTGTCATGGCGCGGTTAATCACCGTCTTTAAAAACTTTGAAAGCGAAGATGATGCTCTTGCTGCTTTGCTGCAGCACCCCGAGTGAGATTCAGTCTAATCTTGGTTTATTGTAGCGCGAGGTGCTTTGCTAACGTCGGAAACTTGTGAGTAAAGCCCTACTGCCTCGCACCCATAAGGGGATGTCTCATGATAAAAAATATCCTCGTTGCCATCGGCGATACGGATTACGAAAAAAATGCCTTTGAGTACGCAGGACAACTGGCAGTGCTTTTGGGAACACACTTGTCATGTGTTTTCTTTCAAGACAGCCAGCACGGAGGGAACGCTGATGTTGCAGCGACTGTCATACGTCGAACGGAGGCGGAGTGCTCGCTCTACGATTTCTTGGATTATCACGTTGAGGCTGTCGCTGGTAACCCGCGACAGATGATCTGCGAAAAAGCACGTTCCGCCGACCTCGTTGTTGTCGGACTCCCCGAAGATATAAGGAAACGTCGCCTCAAACTTATCCAAAGCCAAATTGACGATGTACTACTCCACATCACAAGACCTATTATTGTGGTGCACGAGCAATGCACGCTCTTGCGGAAAATACTCGCTGTACATCATGGAGACGCTTATTCTGATCATGCCTTCGGGCTCGTCGCTGAAATCGCGGAATTGACAAAAGCCGGGATATTAGGACTCGCTCTTTCAAGCACACAACCGGAGGCAGCCCAAATTAAGCAGCAGATGGAAGCGTATTTGAAATATTATGACGTTCAAACTGACTTCCTCACTGCTCGTGGCTTTACAGTAACAAACATTTTGGAAAACGCAGAGGAAAATGATTGTGACCTCATTGCACTGAGCGCAAGTCATCACGGGAGATTGTACGAACTTGTTTTCCAAAGCACTACCCAAACTGTTGTAAAACTGGCAAACCGCGCAGTCCTCGTAACGACATAGATTCACGGGACTCACGAGGTGCTCTTACCTCGCATCTTGTGGAGGTAAATATGAACCTTAAAAGCACAACTGGCAAGCACATATTAACGGATGAAATCATTGAACCGCGCTGTTTTTTGGAAATTTCCACAGATATGTTCGGGTATATCAGTTGTGACGGTAGTTTCGTCGCGTTCAACTCGGTATGGGAAGAAATTCTTGGATTCACACGATTAGAACTTCAAAACTCCGAATGGTCCTCGTTCATACATCCGGAGGAACGGGAGGAGGTACTCACCGAAATCGAAGAGGTGAAAACAGGAAAACGCGATATTATTACCTTTGAAAACCGGTTTCAGTGCAAAGACACGTCCTACAGATGGTTAAGATGGTGTGCAATAAAAGATGCCGAAAAACAACTCTGTTACGTCGTCGCAACAGATATAACGCCGCAAAGGCAGTTAGAAGCCAGATTGAAAGAGAGTGAAACCCGGTTCCAGCAATTGGCGGCAAAACATGTCCATGAAGCAGATCTGTTACATACCCTGATGGAAAACACCCCTGACCACATCTATTTCAAAGATACAGAGAGTAGATTTATACGAATCAATCGCTCTTTAGCAGATCGGTTTGGTTTAAAAAATCCCGTAGAGGCGGTCCATAAAACCGACTTTGACTTCTTCACCCGTGAACATGCTCAACAAGCATATCAGGACGAACAAGATGTCATTGAATCTGGGAAACCAATTGAGGGGAAACAGGAAAGAGAGACCTGGCCCAATGAACAGGATACGTGGGTATCAACGACTAAAGTCCCAATTCGAGATAGAGAAGGACGCATAATAGGAACCTGTGGTATTTCACGAGACATAACTGAGTACTATCGCGTACAACAAGCTGTTGAGTACGCGAGTCGAGCAAAAAGCGATTTCCTCGCAAACATGAGTCACGAACTGCGTACGCCCTTGAATGCGATTATCGGGTTTGCCGAAATTCTGCGGGATGAACTCGTCGGAAGCATTAACGCCGAGCAAAAGGAATGCCTCAATGATATTCATATTAGCGGCGAACATTTGCTCGAAATGATCAATGACATCCTTGACCTTTCAAAAATCGAAGCCGGAAAAATGGCACTCCAATTAGAGACGTTCTCTATTGTTGAAGCTGTTGAGGAAGTCAACGCAATTATCACCGCACTCGCTGTAAAGAAAGATTTGGACCTTACCTTGAACTACAACGAGAATGGTATGATTGAAGCTGACCGAGTTAAATTCAAGCAGATTTTCTATAACCTACTCTCCAATGCAGTGAAATTCACGCCAAAGGGCGGTAAAGTAGCAACAGAACTGGAAGTTGGAACGACAGAACTGCGAGCCGAGGTTATTGATACAGGTATAGGTATCGCCGAAGCAGATCAGGAGAAACTCTTCGCCCCGTTTACACAGATCGATACGTCAAAGTCTCGGCGGTACGGTGGAACAGGTCTCGGTTTAGCCTTGACACACAGGCTTATCATGTTGCACGGTGGCGAGATTAGTGTGACAAGCCAAGAAGGAGAAGGGAGTAATTTCGCTCTGAGAATCCCCCTTCAACAATTAAAGCGTGAACCCAACATAGGTCTGGTAAAGTGATATAGGACAAACGAGGCAGGAGATTTGGCTCCGCAACTTCGGTTCATTTCATAACTGCTGGCTTGAATAGAAGGCAACCTGTGAAAACTGAAAACTCATCCACAGCCGAAGAACAAACAGAAACGCAAAAGCGGATATTGGTGATTGAAGACCAAGAGTTGAACCGCAAAGTTGTGCGGATTGTCCTTCAATCAAAGGGTTATACAGTCGTGGAAGCGACTGATGCTACGGAAGCACTCGCAAGCTTGGAAGACGCAATACCACAGCTCATTCTCATGGATATTGCCTTACCCGGACAAAGCGGCGAAGATTTAACAAGACGGATAAAAGCGAATCTGGCGTGGGTAGATATACCAATTATTGCCCTGACAGCCGCAGCGATGTCTGGGGATAGGGAACGCATCCTCAAAGCTGGATGCGATGATTATCTCAGTAAACCTATCGACATCAAGGTCTTAGTGGAACGTGTAGAGACTCACATCAAAAGGACAGAGACATGAACGAGGCAGCGATTTCCGAACAGCAAGAAAGTGCAAAAATCCTTGTTGTTGATGATGAACCCAAAAATGTCAGAATTCTCCAAATTCATCTCAACGCACGAGGATATACAGTCTACACAGCCGCAGATGGGCTTGAGGCACTTGATATCGTCGAAAAGGAAATGCCAGATCTCATCCTGTTGGACATTAACATGCCGAGAATGGATGGGTTTGAAGTTGTCAAACGAATCCGATCAAACGAGGCTACCGAATTCATTCCGATTGTGATGATAACCGCTTTACGGGACACCCGCGAAAATCGAATTAAGGCCATTGAATCAGGTGCCGATGATTTTATTGAGAAGCCTTTCGATAGTTTAGAGGTGCTCGCCCGGGTTCGTTCACTCTTGCGAATCAAACGCTACCAAGATACACTCGCAGAATATAACACCCGCTTGCAAGAAGAACTCCAAATGGCACGAAGCATTCAAGAAATTCTGATCCCTCAGAATGGCGTGCAGGAATTATCCGGATTTCGTATCGCTTCACACTGCTGTCCTGAAATGGCAGTCGGTGGGGATTTTTTTGATGTCTGGGAAATTGCACCGAATCGACTCGGTGTTTTTATTTCTGATGTTATGGGACATGGCGTTTCAGCAGCTTTCGTAACGGTCTTCATTAAAACAATTTTGGCGGAATTCCAGCAACAAATCGAAGATAATCCAGGATATCTGCTTGAAATACTAAACACCCGTTTTAATGATTTGATTAGTTCCCGGCTGTTCATGTTTGCAACAGCCTTTTGCGGTATCATTGACCTTGATAAAGGCGACCTCATCTGTGCAAACGCCGGACATTCATTCCCATTTTTGTACAACGTACATCAACAGACATACCAAGCCATTGGCGATCAGCATACAGGAAATGGATTAGGCATTTGGCGAGATTCGGTTTATGAAACGGTACATTACCCATTCAATCGGTCGAGCAGAATGTTCCTTTATACCGACGGTGTTTACGAAGCCAAAAACCCACAGGGTGAGGAATTTACAGTGGATCGCCTCCAAGAATTAGTATGTACGTGCGCAAAAGAATCTGCAGCGGGACTCATCACCAGCGTCTCGGAGACTATTGATACCTTCACCAATAACTGCCCGAAAGACGACGATCTAACACTTATCGTCATTGAAGTTTCAGGGGAATATTAAATTTCGACATCTCTTGGTTTTGAAAAACGAAAAACGACTCGGACATCGGTTCCGCCGGCTTCGTTCGGTCGCATTTCGTACGTATCCGCGAGAGATTTAACGATGAAAATGCCGTGTCCTCTTTCATTGCTTGGAGAACGGTTCGTCTCAATCTCCGAGAGTCTGTCATGTGTTAGCCAATTCTTTTCTCCCATATGCCGCGCACCGGTATCCCTTACTAAAATTTCAAGGGCATGTGTATCAATACTCATACACAATTTAACACCAACTGTAGCATCGGCCGAGCCATGATGTACTGCATTGCTACAGATTTCGTCAAGCACGAGTTGAATGTCTGCTACACGTTTTCTGGAGAATCCGAGGCTTTGTGCGAGGTTCCCAACAAATGCCCGAACAGGTTCTATATAAAGGGCAGCACTTGGAATTTGAAGTTGAATATCTGCTTGCGCCATGTACTAAATTTACTTTGCTTAAAACGCTGCGAGGGCACTGTGTTCTGATTCGTAGATTTCGACGACACTGGATGCACCTATGAGATTAAAGGTACGTGTTAAGTTGTCTGCAAGCGCGCAAATTTTAAGGTCGCCACCATTCTGGCGGAGCCGCTTTGCAACACCTACCAATGCACCCACAGCCGTGCTGTTTATATGACTCACTTCACTAAGATTGACAACAACCTTCTCAACTTTCTCCGCTAAGAGCCCCTCAAGTACCTTCCGTAAATCAGATGCTGCGTAGCTACTCAAATCTGTTTTTATTTCAATTACTTTGATGCCGGATTCCTCCCGGAGTTTCATTAATTTTGTTGAATCCATAGAAATCACCTCTCATAAATTAAAGCCAGTCCCGACTTAAGGAACCGTTCTTAAATTCTATCTTAAATTGATAAAAAAGTCAAGCAAAATTTTGTATTTGAACCGCAAATCAGAGAGGTGTTTTCCAATGGAAGGTCTTTCTCAGAATTAAATCGTATCAGTAAAAAATTATTGTTGATTTTCTTATGCATTTATGATATACTATTATGCAACCGATTTGAGAGTGCTAAAAGCACTTTGAATATAAGGAGGAACTGGCGGATTAACGCGGCTGCGCGTTTTTAAATGGACCAGGTATCTTAATGAACAACGAACAAGCAAATACAAATGCGTCCACTGTTGATGTGGAGCAGGAAAAACATCCAACTGAGGGGTCAGTTGAAATGAATCAGGAAGTAGCGACCGAGACAGAGGCTTCAGAAGTTGCAGAAGCAGCTTCTGCAACCAACGCAGACGCTGAGGGGCATGAAGAAGCCACAAACAGTGAAGTGGAAGCGACTGCTGGCGACACCGATGTTGAAGAAGCAACAACGCTTACTGATGAAAGTACACCCGAAGAGATGGCAGAAATGGCTGATAGCGATGCTGAAGAAGCCGATGCCGCTGATGAAACCCTACCTGAAGAGGTCGTAGAAGTAGTCGTTGCGGATGCTGATACTGAAGGAGCAACAACGTCCACTGATGAAACCACCTCTGAAGAGGTAGCGGCAGCGGCAGCACCGGAAGAACCAGCAGAATCAATGAGTCCGGAATCCCTTGAGGAAGCGTATGATAATTCGATTAAGGCGTTTACAGATGGCGAAATTGTTAAAGGTATCGTCGTAGATGTCACTCGCGATGAAGTAATGATCGACATCGGCTTTAAGTCGGAAGGTTATATCCCATCATCCGAATTCGATGCAGGACAAGGCGATTTGCCTGCTGTTCAGGCAGGCGATGAGATCGATGTCTATATTGTGCGGCGCGAAGATTCGGAAGGACAGATAGTCCTTTCGAAAAAGATCGCCGATCAAACACTCATTTGGGATGAAATAGCGGCCGCGTTCGAAACGGGTACACCCGTCAAGGGCCGTATCACTGAACGGATTAAGGGCGGGCTACGAGTGAGCGTTGGATCCCTGCGAGGTTTTTTACCGGCTTCGCAAGTTGAGTTGCGTCCTATCCAGAATCTTGAACAGTATGTAGGACAAACGCTTGATATGAAGGTTATCAGCCTGAGCAAGCGGCGGCATAACATTGTTCTGTCGCGGCGGGCATGGTTGGAAGCCGAATTTGTCCAAAAACGTTCGGAAGTGCTCAGCACACTTGAAGTTGGCCAACACGTGGCAGGAGTGGTGAAAAACATCACTGCTTTTGGTGCTTTTGTTGACCTTGGTGGCGTTGATGGGTTACTTCACAAGACAGATATGGCATGGAAGCGGATACATCATCCATCTGATGTCGTTGCTGTTGGAGAAGAAATTGAAGTCCAAGTCATCGGTATCAACCAAGAAAATGAGAAAATCTCCTTGGGCTTGAAGCAGAAAACTCCCGATCCATGGGCAGAGATTGAGGAAAAATATCCCATTGGCTCCACGGTTCACGGTGCTGTTGTTAATATTGTCAATTATGGTGCGTTCCTACAGCTTGAAGAGGGTGTTGAAGGCTTAATTCATGTCTCTGAGATGGCATGGACTCGCCGTAATGTCGCGCCATCGCGGATTGTCAATAAGGGTGATGACATTGAAGCCGTTGTACTTGAGATCTCAAGAGAGGACAAACGTATTTCACTTGGGCTCAAGCAGCTGAAACAAAACCCTTGGGAACTTTTAGAAGAGAGATCCCCTGTCGGCAGTAAGATCATTGGACGTATCCGAAATTTAACCAGTTTTGGTGCGTTTGTTGAAATTGAACCAGGAATTGACGGTTTAATTCATACTTCAGACCTCTCATGGACCAAACGTGGTACTGCAGCCAATGAAGAGCTTAAAGAAGGCAGTGAGATTGAGGTAGTCGTGTTGCAAATTGACGCGGCTGAACGTCGAGTTTCATTGGGACTCAAGCAGACACAGCCGGATCCATGGGCAGAAGTACCCGAGAAGTACAAGGTTGGTTCCGTCGTCCGAGGCAAAGTCGTCAATCTTACAAGTTTTGGAGCATTCACCAAACTTGAGGAAGGCATCGAAGGCTTAATTCACATTTCTGAACTCGCAGACCGGCGGATTGAAAAACCAGAAGAGGTCGTTTCCGTAGGCGACGAGTTAGATTTAAAAGTGATTAATCTGTCTCCAAAAGACCGACGGATCGGGCTGAGTTTGAAGGCACTCCTTGTCGAGCAAGAACGTGCTGTGGTAACTGAAGAAGAACAGCCGACGAGAACGCGATCCGAGCGACCGCCTCGATCACGGCGAGAACGGGAGCCGCGGCGGCAAATGCCAGCACACGAAGAGGCTGTCACCACATTAGGGGCATTGCTCAAAGAGGAGATGGGTAAGTCAAACGCGGAGAGTTCTGAGGAAGTCGCAAGTGTGGAGAACTCCGAAGACATCGCGAACGCGGAAAGTTCTGAGGAAGTCGTAAGCGTGGAGAACTCCGAAGACATCGCGAACGCGGAGAGTTCTGAGGAAGTCGTAAGTGCGGAGAACTCCGAAGACATCGCGAACGTAGAAAACCCTGAAAACGCGGAGAACTCTGAAAATTAATTTTTCGTGTCTTTGTCCGAGATTACGTCTAAACTTTCGGAGCAGAGGCGAAAATACAAAACGGAAAATCTCGTTACAGAGTGTATTTGCGTTTGAGACGTAGGGCGGGTTTTTGCACACGTTTTCGTTATTTCACCTGCATGGGTGGGCACATGTGCCCACCCGTCCTCTCTTGCCCGAAAGACTTGACGAAGTACAGAGCCCTTGCTCCGCAAGACAGAGCGAGAACAGACACGTAGACTTAGGAGACGTGGAATTGAGCAAAAATTTTCTGTTTACGTCCGAATCCGTTACTGAAGGACACCCGGACAAAATCGCAGACCAGATTTCTGATGCGGTACTTGATACCATATTCACAACCGATCCAATGGGCAGAGTCGCTTGTGAAACCTTGGTCACAACAGGACTCGCAGTCATCACTGGTGAAATCACGACTACAGCAAACTACGATGCACAACAAATCGCACGAAAAGTAATAGCTGATATCGGTTACACCAATATTGAATACGGCTTTGACGCTGAACGAAGTGCTGTATTGAGCATCATTGATAAGCAATCACCTGATATTGCAATGGGCGTAAACCCTGGTGGTGCAGGCGATCAAGGATTAATGTTTGGGTACGCATGTACCGAAACGCCAGAATTGATGCCACTGCCAATTACCCTCGCCCATCAATTAACCCGGCGTTTGGCTAAAGTTCGCAAAGATCGTACCCTCCCCTTTATCCGTCCCGATGGAAAATCCCAAGTAACCGTGGAATATGTTGACAGTAAACCTAAAGCTGTCACTACAGTTGTCATTTCTGCACAACACGATCCCGACATTGAGGATAGAGAACTACGAGAAGCAATTATTGAAGAGGTTATCAAAGAAATTATCCCTGAAAATCTCCAAAGTCCAGATATTAAATATCATATCAATCCAACCGGACGTTTTGTGACCGGTGGTCCCCAAGGTGATGCCGGGTTAACCGGACGAAAAATTATTGTTGATACGTACGGCGGAATGGGACGGCATGGTGGAGGCGCACTTTCTGGGAAAGATCCTACCAAAGTAGATCGGAGTGCGACTTACGCAGCACGACACGTCGCTAAAAACCTCGTTGCTGCTGGGCTGGCAGAACGGTGCGAAATTCAAATCTCTTACGCAATCGGTAGAAAAGAACCTATCTCTATTATGGTGGATACGTTTGGTACTGGCGATGCGGAGGCTCTCACTAAACTTGTCAACACACACTTCGATTTAACACCGGCAGGCATCATAGAACGGTTGAAATTACGCCAGCCTATTTATCAAAATACTGCCGCATATGGACATTTCGGACGTGAGGAACCCGGCTTCACTTGGGAAGAAATCGACTACGTCGAAAAACTCCGGTAGATTGAAAAAATGAGAATACCACAAAACATAAAGGAAAATAATGAACTACGACATAAAAACAACGGAACTCGCATCAGCTGGTAAACAACGAATTGATTGGGCAAACCGATTCATGCCCGTTTTAGATTCCATCCGCGAGCGGTTTCAAAATGAACGCCCGTTGGACGGATTGAGAGTGGCAGCGTGCCTACATGTCACAACTGAAACAGCCAATTTGATGAAAACGCTGAAGGCAGGTGGTGCGGAGGCGGTTGTCTGTGCATCAAATCCACTCAGTACGCAGGACGACGTTGCCGCATCTCTTGTGGTCGACGAAAAGATAGGTGTATTTGCAATTAACGGAGAAGATACTGAAACCTATTACAAGCACATTGATGCCGCACTTGATATGCAACCGACTATTACTATGGATGACGGTGCTGACCTCGTCTCAAGACTCCATTCTGAAGAGGCAAATCCAGCTTTATTGGAGCAAGTCGTTGCAGGAACAGAAGAAACAACAACCGGAGTTATCCGACTCAAGAGTATGGCAACCGAAGGTGTGTTGAAATACCCGATTATCGCTGTGAACGACGCACGGACGAAGCATTTTTTTGATAACCGATACGGCACCGGACAAAGTACATTAGACGGTATTATCAGAGCGACGAATCTGCTCATTGCCGGAACGACAGTCGTTGTGGCAGGCTATGGTTGGTGTGGCAGAGGAGTTGCTAACCGGGCACGCGGCTTAGGCGCGAACGTCATTGTGACGGAGGTCATCCCTTTAAAAGCATTAGAAGCAGTGATGGACGGATTTCGAGTGCTGCCGATGCAGAAAGCGGTTCAGGAAGCAGGTTTGGTTATAACGCTCACAGGGGATATTCACGTCTTACGCCAAGAACATTTCAAAGCGATGAAGGACGGCGCGATTATAGCGAATTCCGGTCACTTCAACGTTGAAATCGACATCCCAGCACTTGAAAAATTGAGCGTTGATAAAGGGAAAGCGCGCCCGTATGTAGAGGTATACACCCTCGGAGATGGTAAGAAGCTCTATCTTATTGGCGAAGGCAGGCTGGTAAACTTAGCTGCTGCTGAAGGACATCCGGCAAGTGTTATGGACATGAGTTTCGCAAATCAAGCATTGTGTCTTGAGTACATCGCCCAAAATCGGGATAATCTTGAGAATCGTGTATATGATGTCCCCGAATCTATAGATGAAACCGTAGCGCAACTCAAGTTGGAAGCATTTGGCATTGAAATTGATACACTCACAGCGGAGCAGGAAAAATATCTTAACTCGTGGGAAATGGGTACTTAGTGCCGTTTTTTCCAGGACTGCTTCATGTACTGTTACAAGTTTAGATACCACCCTTTTGTGAGAGGCACCTATGAAAAAATCAGAGATTTTGGAGGGAGTGATATTACTCCTGTCGGCGGTGCTATTATTACCGATCTGGATGGCATCCTCTCAACAGATGCAATTTCCACCGACATTGCTAAAAGTGTTGAGTTTCTTGCAGTATCCAGTTATCATTGTGCTGGGTGTAATTTTAGTTCGCCGACTGCGACGGGTTATCCGCGGACTACGGGAAAACAAGAATAGACCTGGTCCCTTCTGATTTTGAAGGAAATTGGACGTACTGCGATAGGCGCGGTTTATAGCCTGGCATACTATAAACCGCGCCTCTACGTAGAAGGAGATGAAAGTTTAGAATGGGAGTTTTAGTCGTTGGCACAGTCACCTTAGATACGGTAGAAACACCGAATAAACGGGTGGAGAATGTCTTGGGTGGTTCCGGTGTCTATGCTGCTGTCGCCGCGAGTTTCTTCGGAAATCCTGTTCGACTTGTTGGAGTCGTCGGTGCTGATTTTCCACACATTTACGCAGATTTCCTCCGCACCCGAGGAATCGACCTTCAAGGGTTAAAACGAGAGCGCAACGGCAAGTCGTTCCGGTGGGGTGGTCGTTATACTGACGACTTTAACGTGCGTGATACGCTTTTTACGGAATTGAATGTTGTTAGTGATTTTCACCCCGTTTTGCCTGAAACTTACAAAGAAACCCCCTACCTCTTTTTGGCAAATAACTCGCCAAATTTACAATTGAGCATTATTGAGCAGGCAACACACCCGAAATTGATTGTCTGTGACACGATGGATTTTTGGATTAATGAAGAGCGGGAGGCATTAGAAGCACTCTTAGCACGGGTGGATATCCTCATCCTGAACGATAGTGAGGCACTGTTATTAACAGGTGATTCTAATTTGATCCGAGCCGCACAGGTGATCCTACGTTATGGTCCAAAGCGGGTTATAATTAAGAAAGGGGAGCACGGGGCAATCAGCGTAACGGAATCATCTTTCTTTAGTGCACCGGCATATCCGTTGACACAAGTAATAGATCCGACAGGTGCTGGCGATAGTTTCGCTGGGGGTATGATGGGTTACCTTGCATCTGTTGAGGATACGTCCGAAAAAGCAATACGCAGCGCAATGGTGTATGGAACAGTCGTCGCTTCTTTTAACATTGAAGATTTCAGCATCAATAGACAAAGAGATGTACAGTTTTCAGAGATTTCATCGCGATATTGTGAACTTCAAGAAGCCGTCCGTTTTTAATGTAAGCTGTGGATTGCTCTATCGTACGCTGCTTCAGCGGATTCCATCACCATTTCTGCGAGGGTTGGATGTGCATGCACGGTCCCTGCTATATCCATTGCAGTCGCACCCGTGCGAATCGCGACAGCGGCTTCATGAATAAGCGTTGAAGCATGGACGCCAACGATATGAACACCAAGGATATCCCCGCTATCGGCATCAGAAACGGTTTTAACAAACCCGTCCGTCTCGCGTAGCCCTAATGCCTTCCCGTTCGCGGCGTACGGAAATCGTCCTATCTTCACTTCGTAACCTTCATCCGTTGCCTCTTTTTCTGTCATGCCGACGTGCCCAATTTCAGGTAAGGTGAAAACACACCACGGAATAACCTGATAATCCATCTCAACGCTGTCCCCAAGACAGTTTTGTGCCGCAACCTTTCCCTCTGCCGATGCAACGTGCGCCAGCAGATACCGACTCGCGACGTCTCCAACGGCATAGATACCCGCAATGTTCGTTTGCATTCGGGCATCCACAACGATTTTCCCATCCTCTGTACGAACGCCAACTTTTTCTAAACCTATCCCGTCTGTGTTGTAACGCCTCCCAATCGAGACGAGCATCTTTTGCGCGCTCAACTCTTCACCGGATTCAAGCACTGCTGTGACACTCGCATCTGATTTTTTGACATGGGTAAGTTTCGCACCAGTATGGATAGTGATACCTTTCCGCTTCATGAAAAGTTGGATATGTCGGATAACTTGAATATCTTCAGTCGCTAAAATTGTAGGGAGGAGTTCCAACACAGTCACGCGGCAACCGAGTGCATTGAAGATGGAAGCAAACTCACATCCTGAAACGCCACCGCCAACGATCAGTAGGCTTTCAGGGAGTTCTGTGAGATCAAGGATACCAGTTGTCGTCAAAACTTGGCTCTCGTCTATTTCAAAAATAGGCGGTTCCGCAGGTTCGGAACCTGTGGCAATGATAATATTTTTTGCGTGTAATTGTTCGGTTGTACCATCAGGTTTGCTGACGACAATGGTATTTCTGTCAGTAAGTGTTGCTGTTCCGTTGAGTGTATCAACCCCGTTTGCCTTCAGCAGTTGCGCAATGCCCCCTTTTAGCTGCTGGATGACCGAAGTTTTGTGAGTCAATACCTGAGGGTAATCAATTGTTGCCTCGCCGTTGATATTCACACCGAAAGCGGATGCTTCTTGAACCTGTGTCGCCAAGTTGGCAACTGCAAAAAGGGTTTTCGTTGGAATACACCCTCGATTCAGGCAGGTGCCACCCCACTCTCCCTTTTCTATCAGACAGACTGTGCCGCCAAGTTGCGCCGCTTTAATAGCTGCGACGTACCCTCCTGGTCCTCCGCCTATTATTCCGAGATCATACGTAGACATAAGTGCTCCTGTTTTGTAGAATAAATTAAATTTTATCACAAAGGCTTGGAGTTGTCAAGATGAGATAGGCTAAGAGCAACACCATCCAGTCCCTGAAAACCGACGCTTTTACACAATGCACCTATAGAAATCAAATATGCTTTTGGTGTTAAATTTGACAAAAAGTATGGGGTGTGCTACAGTGATACCAATCTGAAAGTAGGAGAAAATGGATGTTTGATGGGTACTTCCCAAACCAATTCGGGCCTGGACGCTCAGCAGTTATCTGCCAATATGGGGCAGTTGCAACGAGTCAACCACTCGCGGCGCAGGGTGGGTTGCAGATTTTACAGAATGGTGGAAACGCCATTGATGCAGCGGTCGCAACTGCAGCAATACTTAACGTCGTTGAGCCGATGTCAACCGGTATCGGTGGAGATGCCTTTATGCTCGTTTATCAACCCAAAGATGGGGTGATCCGCGGCTTAAATGCGAGCGGTCGAGCACCTTACGCTGCAGAACCAGAATTCTTTACCAAGCAGGGGTTGATGAGTATACCTTCTTTTGGGAGTATGTATCCAGTCACGGTCCCTGGTACAATTGACGGGTGGGCAACACTCCTCAACGAATGTGGAACAATGTCGTTAGCGGAGGTACTTCAGCCTGCCATCAATTACGCGGAAAAAGGATTTCCTGTCAGCCCACAGATTAGTCTCGCATGGCAAGAAAGTGCGCAGATGTTGGCGCAGCACCCCGACACAGCACGGACGTACCTCCAGAATGGAAAAGCACCGACACCAGGGGAAATCTTTTATCAACCGAACCTTGCCCGGACATTTCAGTTGATTGCAGAAGGCGGACGCGATGCCTTCTATCAAGGAGAAATTGCTGACAAGATCGTGAAATTTTCCGATGAAAACGGAGGTTTATTTACACAACGCGACTTTGCTGAACACAGGTCAGATTGGGTAGAACCGATTTCTACCAATTATCGAGGCTACGATGTTTATGAGATACCCCCAAATGGACAGGGCATCGCTGCCCTCCTCGCACTCAACATCGTTGAAGGATTTGAACTCGGAACGATGGGACATAACAGTCCTGAACATCTACACCATGCAATTGAGGCAATGAAATTAGGGTTCGCGGATCTCTATGAATACGTGACAGATTCGACGTTTGTGGATGTGCCAGTAGATGGACTGCTTTCCAACGACTATACAGAAAGGCAGCGAGAGCGCATCTCACCAGAACGGGCGAGCGTGCACCCAAGTCCTGGTGTGCCCGCAATGGGAAGTGATACGGTGTACCTCTGTACGGTTGACAACGAGCGAAATGTCGTCTCTTTTATAAACAGTCTCTTCGCTGGGTTTGGTTCAGGCTTAGTTGCTGGTGATACAGGGATTATGTTACAAAATCGGGGCGCAGGTTTCTCGCTTAATCCCGACCATGCAAATTGTATTGCTCCACATAAACGTACACTGCATACTATTATCCCCGGTATGATTGCACAAAACGGGGTTCCATTGGTCACCTTTGGTGTCATGGGTGGACAAATGCAAGCGCAAGGACATTTACAATTTGTATGCAATCTTGTAGATTTCAATATGGACGTACAGAATGCCTTGGACGCGCCTCGATTTCGAGTGATGGACGACTCGCGGATTATGCTGGAGACAGGCATTCCGATGAATACACAAGCCTCATTGGCACAGAAAGGACATCATATCATACCGGGGCGCACTTTTTTTGGAGGTGGGCAAGCAATTTTTATCAATCCGTCCTCTGGCACGCTCGTCGCAGGGTCAGATCCGAGACGAGATGGATGTGCAGTCGGCTATTGAGGCGAGATGGATTTTTTTGACTTTTGGCTTAAATTGAGGTATAATATTAAGACTAACAGGCGGTTTCGGCTCAAGGACTGAGAACCGAACCGAAGCATGTAAGCCCGCCAAGCCGGTCGCGAATCACCGTTGATGTGATCGCCGGTCGTCGTTGATTCCAAAGGCTCTCTTGCCTTGGGGCGCTATCTCTGATAGGATACGAGTAGCCAGCGTTCGACTTAAGCCGTACAAAACATCCTATCTAGCCTTGAAAGCGAAGTCCGTTTTCTGCTTGTTCGTACCCTTGAGAAAAAGGAATAGGGCTAACACACGCAAACCTCGCCCCGCAGATTAAATACAAAATGGTGAGGAATAGAGAACCCACTCTACAATGCCAATGCAAAAGAAATATAGAAGAATGTATGGAGAGTCAGTTTACAAATGTATAATGATTTAAATGAAAAAGATGCCTGTGGCGTTGGTTTTATCGCGAATCGTTTTGGAAATCGGAGCCATGATATTATCAAGATGGCGACGCAAGCGGTCACGAATTTGACGCACCGAGGCGCGGTGGCGGCAGATGCCAAAACAGGAGACGGCGCAGGTATTTTAACACAAATTCCAGAGAAAATATTTCAAAAAGAACTTCAGAAACTCGGAGTCCACCTCGATTCGATAAATGACATGGGTGTCGGGATGATTTTCCTGCCGAGGCATGACCGGGATGCACAGGCACGCGGGCGCGCAATCGTTGAAGAGATATTACAGCAGTACGGTGTTCCCCTCCTTGGATGGCGTTCGGTCCCTCATGATTTTTCCGCTCTCGGTGCTAAGGCACTGGAAACGCTGCCGGAAATCCAGCAGGTATTGGTGGGACGTCCAGAGCAATTCGCCGATGACGCTTTTGAACAACGCTTGTATTTGATATGTAAAGAGTTAGAGCATCGCGTTACAGCGGCAGCACTCGACGGATTCCATATCGTCTCTTTTTCACATCGGACGATTGTCTATAAAGGATTGCTGGTAGCATCCCAGCTTACCCAGTTTTATCCGGATTTAAAAGACCCTGATTTTCAGGCATCACTTGCCGTTTTCCATCAACGCTACAGTACGAATACCTCGTCCACATGGATGCTCGCCCAACCTTTTCATACACTGGCGCATAATGGCGAAATCAACACCTTGATGGGCAATCAGAACTGGATGCGGGCGCGCGAAGCCGACTTGCAGTCGCCCCTCTGGAACGAACACATCCGAAAACTCGTTCCGATTATCAACCCACATGGAAGCGATTCGATGAGCTTGGATAACGTGTTAGAATTGTTAACACACTCTGGTCGCAGTATTCTACATGCCATGATGTGTCTGATCCCCGAAGCCTATGAGCAGATTCCCGATATGCCGGACGAGTTGAAAGCCTGTTACGAGTATCTCTCATGTGTCAGCGAACCTTGGGATGGACCGGCGGCGGTCGCGTTTACAGATGGCGTTATCGTCGGTGCAAGTTTGGATAGAAACGGGCTACGACCTGCACGCTATAAGGTCACCGAAGACGGGACGGTTGTCATGGGCTCCGAAGTTGGCATTATTGAACTTGATGACAGTTGCGTCGTGGAAAAGGGACGTTTGGGGCCTGGGCAAATGATTGCTGTTGATACGGTACAAGGGAAATTGCTGAAAAATTCTGAGATTAAACATAATGTTGCCACGCAGAAGCCTTATACCGAGTGGGTACAGAAAGGTACCGTGACGCTCCCAACCGAAAAAAATGGGGCGTGTGCCACGACAGATGCTGCCCCTGAACAATTGGCGATATACCAGAAAGCTTTCGGCTATATGACTGAAGACGTGGAACGCTTTATTAAACCCATGGTAACGGAAGCGAAGGAAGCAGTCGGTTCAATGGGCGATGACACACCACCCGCTGTGATTTCTCGCCATCCGCGTTTGCTCTATAGTTACTTTAAACAGCGTTTCGCGCAGGTTACGAATCCACCTATCGATTCCATCCGGGAACGTTTGGTGATGTCCCTGACAACACATCTTGGACAACAGCAGAGTTTGCTCACGGAAACGCCAGAGCATGCTCGACTTATTCGGTTACCCTCGCCAATTTTGACAAACACAGATTTACAAGTGTTGCGTGAACTGAATATGCCTGATTTTCGGATAGCAACCCTCTCTGCCTGCTTCCCCGTAGCCTCTGGCAAACAAGGTTTGGAAGAAGCATTAGAAACACTATGTCAACGCGCCTTCGAGGCAATTGATACCGGAACAACAATTCTTGTGCTGAGTGACAAAGAGGTTAGTCCTGACCTTGCTCCGATTCCGATGGCACTTGCTGTCGGTGCTGTCCACCACCATTTAATTCGGAAAGAAAAGCGAATGCAGGCAAGCCTCATCGCTGAAACCGGAGATGCGAGAGAAGAACATCACTTTGCTGTTCTTCTCGGTTACGGGGCAGCTGCAATCAACCCTTATCTTGCCTTCTCAACGATTGTTCAACTTGCTGAGGAAGGTGAATTCGCAGAGCTTACCGCACCGGAAGCCATTGAAACCTATAAAGAAACCATCGAAAAAGGTGTTTTGAAAATTATGGCAAAGATGGGAATTTCGGCGGTGTCAAGTTATCACGGTGCCCAGATTTTTGAAGCTCTTGGTATCAATGCAACGGTTATTGACAAATGTTTTACAGGCACCACCTCACGCCTAAGTGGTATTGGTTTTGCTGAAATCGCAGCAGAGACGCTCCACTTCCACACAAAAGCGTTTTCCGGAAGTGAAGGCGATACGTCCTTAGAGGAAGCAGGCTATTTCCGGTTTCGTAGAAATGGCGAATTCCATGCCTATAATCCGACAGTATTTAAGTCACTGCACCGATTTGTGAAGGATGGTAAGCCGGAGGACTATGAAAAATATGCTGCTGCCGTTGAGAGTGGGGAACCTTCCAGCTTACGAGATCTGCTTGCTTTCAAACCCAGCACCCCTATTCCGATTGAAGAGGTGGAGCCAGCGGAAGATATCGTTCGACGTTTCACAACCGGTAGTATGTCCTTTGGCGCGTTAAGTCGAGAGACACACGAAACCCTGGCAATCGCGATGAATCGCCTCGGGGCAAAATCAGGGAGTGGAGAAGGCGGTGAAAACAGCACGCGCTTCAAGCGGCAACCCAATGGCGACCTTGCTTCCAGTGCCATCAAACAAGTGGCATCCGGACGTTTCGGTGTGACGCCAACATACCTCATATCGGCAAAAGAACTGGAAATTAAGATGGCGCAAGGTTCAAAACCGGGAGAAGGCGGACAGATTCCAGGACATAAGGTGACAGCTGAAATCGCTGCTCTTCGACACTCTGTGCCAGGAGTGCCACTGATTTCACCACCCCCACATCATGACATCTACTCCATCGAAGATTTGGCGCAGCTCATCTACGATCTGAAACAAGCGAACCCGCGGGCAAAGGTAGCTGTAAAACTGGTGTCCGAATTTCTCGTTGGAACGATTGCGTCAGGGGTGGCAAAGGGTTACGCTGATGTAATACAAATAAGTGGACATGAAGGAGGCACCGGGGCATCCCCGCTCAGTTCCATTAAGAACGCAGGGACCCCTTGGGAACTCGGACTTGCTGAAACACAGCGTGCACTCGTGGCCAATGAATTGCGGGATCGTGTCGTGTTACGGGCTGATGGTGGGATGCGTTCCGGACGCGATATTGTTATTGCCGCAATGTTGGGGGCAGAGGAATATGGCTTTGGAACGATAGCAATGGTCGCCACAGGATGTGTGATGGCGCGCCAATGCCACTTGAATACATGTCCAGTTGGTATAGCTACCCAAGATCCAGCACTCCGTGCAAAATATCTCGGCACTCCTGAAATGGTTGTCAATTTCATGCTCGGTGTGGCAAATGAGGTGCGAGCTATCCTCGCCAACCTCGGTCATCGGTGCCTGAACGATATTATCGGATGTCCAGAATTGCTTCAACCGGTCGATTTGGCAGATTATCCGAAAACAGGAACGTTGGATTTGAGCGAAATCCTGACCCCTGCCGATCCAACTGGAACGCAGCCGCGTTACCATCTACAAGACCGAAACAATCGGAATGACATTTCTCTTGACGACCAGATTCTGGAGGATGCTAAGGAAGCAATTTCGCAGCAAACATTGATCCAACTCTCCTATCCCATCCGGAATACACACCGGACAGTGGGAGCAAAGTTATCCGGTGAAATCGCGATGCACTATGGCGATGCTGGCTTACCTGACAGGACGATCCAGTGCGACTTTAGGGGCAGTGCGGGACAGAGCTTCGGTGCTTTCTGTATCAGCGGCGTGCAATTCGTGTTGACGGGTGAAGCCAATGACTATGTAGGTAAAGGTATGGCAGGTGGAGAAATTATTATTAAACCCGCACCGACTGCTCAGTTCTCAACTTATAAAAATACAATCATCGGAAACACAGTGTTGTACGGTGCCACTGGTGGTACGCTTTACGCAGCCGGAAGAGCCGGCGAACGGTTCTGTGTCCGAAATAGCGGGGCAACCGCTGTCGTTGAAGGTGTCGGGGATCACGGTTGTGAATACATGACAGCGGGGACAGTCGTAATTCTCGGCGAAACGGGTAGAAACTTTGGAGCCGGGATGACCGGCGGCACTGCCTATGTTCTCGACGAAAAACAACAGTTCGAGAAGAAGTACAACTCGGATTGGGTGAAGTTAGAAAAGGTAACGGGTGAGACAGATATTAAGAATCTGATGGCACTTATACAAAATCACGCGGCTTATACCGGCAGTGAGCACGCCGAGAAAATTCTCACCAATTGGGAGGATCTCCTTTCGCATTTTTGGAAGGTTGTAACACCACCACCTCCACCGCCTCCGGCACCTGTCCAGCTTAAAAGAAGAGCAGCGGGACGCAGAGAGCGGAGACGCTAAAAACTCAGTTGTGCGATAGGTGTCAAATATCTACCTTTAGCAGTATATTACCACATAAAAAGGCAGCCGAAGTTGCCTTTTTTGTTAACTACATTGCAGTTTTCAGTTTTCTTCCGAGACCGCGAAAGCGATTTCAAGCCCCTCTGTTTTACTGGAGCGCTGTTTCGCTCATTCTACGACATCAATGACGACACCGTGTTTCGCACGCTTATCCGCTTTGATAATTAAGGTGCTGATGACCTGGTTTTCATGGGCGCAATGAAAAGCTCCATATCTTCCAGAGTTGGCGAGGTTAGGAAACCTCGCCAGCGAGAAGGGAAGTTCCTAAACCCCTATGTTCACATATTTTCGGGCTTTACTATAAAACACCTGAAAGTTTATGAGGTTACGCGTCTTCTTCAGACAGCTCTTCTGGTCAGCACGTTTTACAAGGGCCGATTATCAAATGGGCAAAAAAAAAGGCAGCCGAAGCTGCCTTTTTTGTTAACTGCGTTGCAGTTTTCATTACTCTTCCATGACCGCGAAAGCGATTTCAAGCCCTTCCCTTTTACTGGAACGCTGTTTCGCTCGTTCTACCACATCAATGACGACGCCGTGTTTCGCACGCTTGTCCGCCTTGATAATTAGAGTACTGATCTGGTTTTCATGGGATGCAATGAAAAGCTCCATATCTCCCAGTGTCGGCATCTCTTGGTCATCAATCGAAATTCGTCCGTCAGTGCTAATGAAGAGGTTGAACTTCTTCCGTGTAAATTCGTGCTTTGTTGCGGAATCAGGTAAGGTGACGGTGAAAGGCGGTTGGGCTTTCATGATAGCAGACACCATGAAGAAGATAAGCAACAAAAAGACACAATCGATCATTGGTGCCATCGGAATGTCATCATCATCGCCTGTTTTTTTCCGCCGAGACATGTTCAAAGCCATCTGAATTCTCCTTCTATAAAGAGTGGAGTGCTATTACCGCCGCGTGAGATAAGTCAATCTCTTGCGACAATAGCGAACCCGATTTTATCTATACCTGCCTGTTTCGCGATATCCATCACTTGTACGATCTGCCCATGTAGCACGTCTCGCTCGGATTGGATAATGAGCATGCTTGTCGCTTCCTCAGGTGCATTGATGAATCGAGTAAACATTTCATCAATCTGGACGACCTCATCATTCAGCACCATCGTGCCTTGGTCATTGCCGGGTTCCGGATTTGCGATTCGGACAGTCAGACCTTTCGGTTTATCGGATGACGGTTTCCCCGGCGGGGGCAACTGCACCCGGAGACCGGGAATCGGCGAGAAGGTTGTCGATACCATGAAGAAAATCAGGAGCAGGAACACACAATCAATCATAGGTGCCATACTGAGCGTTGGTGGCTTGCGTTCCCGGATCCTGGTCGCCATTAGACTCAATTTGGCTTTATCGCCGGCTTGTTGCATTTCAGAGTCTCCTTTCTGGTTAATGAGACTAAGGCTAAGGCACAAGTGCCTGGTAGCCTATAAAGCCTATTAGGAGAGGGCGAGTGAAGGCACCCGCCCGTTTCGTTCCAAGATTAGGCATCGCCGCCTTCACTAACAATCAACTGGTTTATAATCTCGGTAGAAACCTGGGAGATCTCAACCATGTGCCTGTTAACCCAACTATCAAAGAGCTGGAAGAAAATCAGACAGGGGATAGCGACTGTCAAGCCAGCAGCAGTTGTGAGAAGTGCCTGTGAGATACCACCAGCGAGCTGCTGCGGGTCACCCGTACCTTCAAGAGCGATTGTAGTAAACGCACTAATCATACCTGTAACTGTTCCGAGCAAACCAAACAGCGGAGACACAACAGCAACAGTACCGAGGACGGGTAGATTTCTTTCGAGTTCAGGGATTTCAAGCAGACTTGCTTCCTCAATAGCTTCCTGAATTTCCTCTTTGCTAATGTCGCGTTCCTCAATTTGGGCTTGGCTGTATCGCAGCAATCCTGCTTTAAGAACGTTAGCAAGCGGTCCACCGGCTTCTTCACACGTCGAGACGGCTTCCATAATGTTCTCTTTCCGCAATGAATCAGCAATACTGGCGATAAACTGTTCGGTTCCAATTCGAGAACGGCTCCGAACGAAGGTGAAAAGTCTTTCAATAATGAAAGTCAACGCCGTGATGGAGCAGAGTGCGAGGGGCCAGAAGACGAATCCAAACTTCTGGAAGAAAGTAACGATATTGTCTTTTTTAGTCATCTTGAGCGGTACGAAGTGATCGCCGCCATTAACGACTGTAACGGGTTTACCAAGTCGATCACCGTATCCTTCTCTATAGATACTGATGAGGTAACGACCTGCGGGAACACCCGAGCGCTCGTAGTCACCGTTAGCATCCGTCGTCGCTGCAAATTCTTCGCCACCTTGGGCAACAATTTTGACTTCAACGCTTTCAATTGGGCTCTGTGCTGTGGTTGTATCAACAATCTGGCCCCGGACGGTTCCGCCGCTATCCTGTGCGAAGACAACACCGGCAGACATACTGAGACAAGCAACCAACATTAACACCAAACTTAAACGAGTCATTCGTTCTGATCCTCCTTAGGGTAACTTGCCGAATACGCTGGCAAGTTTTTACAAATCATCTCATAAAGTGTTGTGGGAACCTCGCCCAACAACTCAATTTTGCTAACACTTGAGCATTTTAAAAACTACATAAGTTTTCAGGTCGGGTAGAAGCGACAGGAACCGCGCCTACCACTTACAACACCATTCTCGTTAATAACACCTGAGTGCTTCGGAAGTTACGCGAGTTTTATTCAAACCTCATGGAAAAGGGAAGCACAGGTGATAAAGCGAGACGCGAAATCGCTGAACACGAAGAAATCGTGTCCAGCGATTCAAACACCTCTTAGAAGCCCATCATTGCTCGCACAAACGTCGTGTTACTCGTCGTATGGTCGAGCAGGATGGTGGTTCGCCGGTAACCAGCGAGGATAACAATGTTAAACCCAAGCCATTCACCACGGTTGATTGCTTGAACTTCAAATATCCGTGTTCGTAGGTCGGGTCGGAAAAGGATGGGTACATCCTCATCTTCCGGGAAATTCGTCAAATATTGTTTGAAGTTATTATCCCGGTTGGTGAACTTCCTATATTGGAAACCACCAAGAATGTTCATTCGTTGCGTGAACTGATAGTCAAGCCGTACGCCGAGGACATCTTCACGACTTCTACGGTTGAAGCGTAAGTATCCAATGGGTTCTTCATCAGTCGGAACAAACAGACGTGGGTTAAGGGCATCCCCAATTTCCTCTCCGCCGCGATCGAAAGCGCGGTCCCAAATGTACTTCACCATTGGTGTAAGCGTCAAATCTTCACCGATTCTGTCAACAAAGGGGAGGTCACCAAGTGGGAGCTCGTATCTCGCCTTGAGAATCGTCTGCTGATTGCGAATATCCCGTTCTGGATAACGACGCTTCTTCCAGTTTTCGGCATCATAAATCAAGCCCGGATCCTCAGGGTTAAGGGCGTTAATTCCATGATCTGGATAGAATGGGAATTCCCTTTTGTCCCCGGAGGATCGAACCTGCTCAATGGGTACCATGAAGTCAACACGTTGATCAGCATTGAGCGGATCACCCTCTTCTCCTGAACCATCAACATCCAAGAAAATCGCGCCGGCCTCATCCTGCTCAAACTGTTTTTGCAGCACAACGAGGAACTTTGCTTCGAGCGTGAGGTTGGGAACAGCAGTGTAGAGGAACTGTAGCGTTGTCGTATTCACACGAGCATTGTAGTAATCAAGCTCGTCGGAAATTTGGACAGGCTCCAATTCACCGACACGCAGTGTAATGGTGTAATCTGGAATATCGTCTCGGACTCGGACGAATCGGTTTTGGAAAAGGACAGTTCCAAAATCAGGGATGTCACGTTGATAGGTGACATGTAGGTATTTGGAGTCATTCTGCCGACGGCTTGAAACTTCGTTTTCGTTGAGCCACCCAACTTTGAGTGAAAGGTTATCAAGGAGGTCATATTCAGCGAAGCCATGGTATCCTTGCCTGTCTACCCCGTACTCATATTGTGGTTCAAAATCGTCCTCAAGAGAATCGATTGTACCGTTGTTGTTCAAATCAACGAGATCAGTAAACACTGGCGGATCGGCATCAAAGATGAGAAAGTCTTCTTGGAAGTCCAAAACACCGTTCTGGTCTCTGTCATCAGCACGGGGTAGGACTCCGTCGAAGTCAATGTCATCCGGCCAGTCATCATCATCATCATCATCTTCAATGAGGGCGTAATTAACTTCATCCCACGGATCTCTTTCAGCCTGAGATTCGGGGGTTCGCTCCAGCGTGTAGGGATAGTCTCTGTCGGTATTAGCACCGAAGTTGAGATAGGTTGTGGTGTACCCAGGATCAATATGGTAGTAGACACCTTCAAGGTACAACTTCCCAAAGCGAGATTTGAGTTGGACGAACCATGCGGTTTCTCTTCCCATTTCTCCATCGCCGCTTTCGTCGGTTCCCTCACCACCCAACCTGGCTTCAAATCGCTCACCCTCGGTCTCCGAATAGGTGGGTATACCGTTCCGATCTAATGGTAAGCCTGTTGCTGGATCGATGGAGACGCCGGTTTCTTCCTCGCCATCCTCACCTATAATAGTTGTCTTAAGTCTACTAAATCCAATCTGATCTTTGGGGATCGTCGGATACTGCTTATACTTACCGTTAATGGAATAATGTGCACGAACGAAAACATTACCGACACTACCTTCTAAGTCAAGCCCGTAGAGGAGTGCCGCGCGTGCCGCGCCGTAATGATAACGGACTTTACGCGGTCTGCCTTCACCTGTCCATTGACTCGGATTATCGGCGAGATTCGAGCGGTTACTAATGTAATCCGAGGATTGTCCATAGTTACCGGGTGCTTGAATAACATCGCGGTATGGCATTTCAATGTGCCCATCTTCGGTTTTGATCCACTCTTCAACAAACGGATCTGCCCCTTCAGCAGCCTTGTTAGCATCACTGAATCCAATAACAGCAATGTTATAATCACCGGCTACGACCATATCAAAAATGACCGATTGAACAGTCCGCGGATCAATATCATGGTCGGCAAAAACGAGATCATACTTCATTTTATTGAAGCCGTCCACAATTGCCCAATCCCCGGATTCACGAATATCAGACGGAAGTCCGCCTACATCAATCGGAGTGACATCGCTGGAGAAGATATCAATCTTTTGGGTTTGTGTGGGTTGCGCTTTAGGTTCAACACCATCTTCGATGTCTGCCGGTGTTAAATCTTCTAATTCCTGCGTGACGATTGTAGCTGTCATGCCTTTGAAAGCCGCACCAACACCACCTTGAGTATTTCCGCCATGTTTGGCTTCATCGTAGCCAGAAAATACGGTAACTGAACGGTGATTGTCTTCAGGTGAGTCATCCCGGAAAACAACAGAGATCACCTCTGGTGGTGTATTTGCCACAGTACCCATGAGTGGGTTTTCAACGCGTTCGGGGTGCTCTTTATGAAGGTTGACATAAGTAAACCCAACGCGGAAGATGTCGCCCAAAAGTCCTTGGGCTCGGAAGCCTATCAGTCGTGCGTTTTCAATATGGCGAACGCCAGCGTCTTCATTCAAACCATTTCGACGTCCGAGAGTCGGTGCAAGGTTCGCCGCTGCGTCTGTCAACTGAACAGGGTTCGAGATACGCGAATTGATAAGCGTGAAAAGATGACGTTCCTGCGCGAAAGAGATATCCCAACGAAGCCCATCAAACTCTGTTTTGTAGAGAATGTAGCGGTTTGGGAACAATGTAGACGGTTTGAAACGCATACTATCGCCGATAGCAAACTCGGTATATCTACCGCGGAAACTGTCTTCTGTCAAGACGGTTCTATCCAGCTGTGCTGAGAATCTTTCGCTATCCAGCTGACCTGTCCAACCAACATACAATTCACCATTCTGGTCGAACTCTTTCTGCTCGCGATAGTTATAGACCTCGTTACCCTCAAGCAGCTCTTTTCCAAACAGGTCATAGAAGAACTGAGGTTCTTCTTCCAATTGGAACCGTGCTGAAAATTTAGAACTCCCCTCAATTGTTGGTAATAGGGGTTCTTGTGGACCAAGGCTCTGTGCACCACAACCGTAAAGCACAAAAGCACTCAGGATACAGGTCGCTACAAGTAAAACATCAAATGATTGTTTTAGCCTGCTCATTACTTTGTTTTTCCTCCTTGGAAATAATGAATCGGATGTTTGGGCAACGGAACTGCGATGTGAATTTCTCACCTTTCGCTGTCCCTACCTCGGTTTCCGACAAAAAACCTTAAAAATGGATGAAAATTGCTTTACATGTAAACGAAAAGTCCCAAAATCTTGTTAATGAAACCAACATCACTTCAATTTCGTTCTTTTCTGTTACTGCTAGGCAAGTATCCGAAAATTGTAAATACCATGCGTAGCGTGTAAAAAGCAAATTTCTTTCCAACGGATTAAGGGTTTGTTTTGCGGGAATTCTCAATAAACGGGTGATACAATGCCCACAAAACTGTTCTTAGCATTCAAAATAGCACTGATTCAAATTTCTGTCAAGTTTTTAACAGAAAAAACGCATGCCTTAGGGTGGTAATTTCACATAATCATACCACAAACGTCATATTTTTCAAGTTTAATTATATCAGCACCATTTTATTTTCGGTTTTTCGCCCACCTTAGGGATGAGTGGCGATCTACAAATCGTTCCCGCGTGCCCCCAAGTAATTATCCCACAAAATGCTGCGCAGTATAGGTGCATCCCTAATATGAGGATCATTTTGACAACTACTGTCTTCTGAAGACGCCCGAAGACAATAGAAAATAGATAATAAAGTTGTATTGTCTTAGGACCCAAGTAAAATATTGGTAGATCCTAGTATAAATTTGTAAGTATCCTCACAATGGCAGCGAACAAATCATGCAACACTGCACATTGAAGCGTATTATAATTATACTACATTTTAAGGAAAATTGACATTTTTTTTTCAAACTGCCATCAATATAAGTTCCTGAACCCGAAAATTGGGCTATAAAACTTTGAAATTAAGACATTGAATCTTTTAGATTCTCAGGACTTTTGTTGAAATACTCGATAAACAAGGCAGTTGTAACACCTAAGGACAGACCGGCGATTCCCGCGATGACCAAAATAAACCTGAGTTGAGGACTAACGGGAATTTTTCTCGGTACCGCACGGTCGATGATTTCAATACCACCTATCTGGTTGCGGGCGGTATTTAACTTGGATTCAGCATATAATATTTCAGCTTCAAGTGCCCGTTTCGCAATCTCTTCAGCAAGTTCATTGGTTTTCTGAATCTTGGCTCCCATCTGCGTGAGAATTATCTGGTTTTCTGGGATCTGTTCCAGCATTTGCGTCAATTCAGTTTCCAACGTGCTAAGTTTCTGCTTAAGGCGTTCTGCGGCGTTTTCATAACGCGACTGACTCGGAACAAATGTCAGCAACTGATTCTTTATATAGGTATAATGGACAGAGGGACCGGAAGTAACGGTAGTAGCCGTAGGGGAGGTTTGAGCGGTTTTTTCGCGGATTTCAGCAATTTGTGCGTCGAGGCCCTTCAATTCTGAGGCAGTCTTGCCTACCTTTTCCGCATCCGCAGCACGCTGCGATTCAAGGTTGAAGAGCTTTTCCTGCTGAAAAAGCCAAACGGGATCGTAGGATGTAGTTTCTGATATTTTCGTCTGCGCCGGTAAGTGTTTTAATTGCTCCTGTAAATATGCAATGTGGGTGCGCGTCGCATAGAGCTGTTGCTGATTCGTTTCAAGCCTTTCCCGGATACTGGCATGACGTTCAAGCAGATTGGTAAGAGTCGGGAGCCAGGTTTCTGGACTGCCATTCTGGCGAGCAAATAAAAGGAGAGCGTCTAAATCTTTCTCTATTTGGATTTGGATTTCTCGTCGTTTATTTTCGAGAAATTCCATCCGCCTTTTTAGTTTTGTTTCTTCATCTCCACGCCTCAATGTTTTCATATCCTCTACGAGTTGGTTAACAAGTAGAGCCGCATTGCGTTCCCCTCCCTCCGCCTCCGTCAAGGCAATCGAAAGATTGATATAGTCGGAGTCCGGGTTCAGCTGAGCCTTCAGCATTCGTTTGAGTTTACCTACCGGTGGAAGGAGAGAAACCGCCTCAACGTTGCCACTCTCTTCGAGGTTTTCGATTGCCGTTTTTAGCATTGATTCTGTGGAAAATCGAGCACTGATTGTCTCCATTTCCCGCCGGTCAACACCGCCAGAGAGTACGCTTTGAAACAGGTTCGTTGAAGGCAGGGAAGATGTTGTATTAGATTGGACGAGTAACATTAAAGTGGAGGCAGCATACGTTTTAGGCAAGCGGAGTGAAATAACCAAGGCGGTTCCTAATACCAACAAAACACTCAGGCAGAGTGTAAAATCATGCTTTCGAATGAGTTGAAGATAATCACGGAGATGTTCCTCCTGTTGCGGCATGAACGTGTGGAATTCCCACCCAATTCTTGGGATAGAAATTGCTCCTCCTTTCTCAAACCTATAGATTGTTAGCAATACGAATTTCTTCCTCGTTAAAGGCTTCGTCATGCCATTCAACTATACGCCATTCATCATTTCTTTTTTCAAAGATAAAGAGGTTGTCACCTTCAGCGTACACACCACTATATCCACCCTCAAGCGAATGTCCATCGGATATAAAGAGTTGGATTCTATAGTGATTCCGTACTTCCGCCTGATTGCCATCCTCATTCATAGAAATCTCTGGTGGGACAGAGAGTTCTATCTCAATATCCTGAAACTTCTCGAAGACTCGAGTGGCAGCATCCCGTTCCTGTCGGATGTCATCAAACTCCAGATCATCCGTTTTGTCTCCATCGGTTCCCATATCAGAAACATAGAGGAAACCGTTTTCCCAGAAGGTGCCGATATAAGAGTTAACATCTTCTGTCTCATAACCTTGCCGCCATCGGTCTAAGATTTTATTAATTTGAAGGAGTTCTTCAGGCGGAACCTGACCAACTTTGTCAGCGTCCCCACACCCCATAAAACCTATGAGTAAGATGAGTACGCCAATGACTATTGCAAAAGTCCTGAACATAATAAGTACCCTGCTTATTTTAAAAGGTTTTAATAATACCTAAATACAGACGTGATGGGGTTGCCCCGACCTCAATCCCCAATTTTTCAACATCCTGTGCATCCCGTTCAATAGACTGAATTAATGTAGTAGCATTGTAAAAGTTTGCACCGACATAAGAATCAATAAGACTATAAACCCAAATTCCGATACCAGCATACATAAAAAACGTCCTGAGTTTATAGCGCTGATTCGCGAATTCGTACCTCTCGAACACACCTTGATCGTCGTTAGGATACAAACTTGCGTACTCCGCGTAGGCATCGTAACGATTCTGAAAAGATTGTTGTGCCAACAAGGCACCGACAACAGAACCGCCTATTCCCAAAACAGTGAGACTGCCGCGGATATAACCACGGCTATAAAATTGCCCCCACCCCGGGAAAACGGCAGCACGCACCATAGCCCCAATCGGCGAAACGAGCCTATCCGCTTCCACCGCTTCGGGTGTTTCCTGTTCGGTATCTGCACCGCTTTTAGCCTCCTGCGCAAAACTGGCGTGGAGGCTCAACAACAGTAGTGATAGGATTAGAAAAAATCGCATCTGAATATAAAGGCTTTACGCACCGAAAAAGCGCAAAGCCTTTGCTACTCCTAATAAACGTATTAACGTCTCCGTTTCGTCCGTTCCGTTGTTTTCGTCCGTTCCGTTGTTTTCGTCCGTTTATCATCGTCATCCTTGCTACTGCTTGAACTGCTACTCGATGAACTCGAACTTGATGTCGTTGGGCGCGTCCGAGACTTTGTAGAAGAAGAGGAACGGCTTACACTTGAACGTGAGCGTGTCGAACTTGAACTTGACGTCGAACTCGAACGACTTATGCGAGACCTCTCAGTTGAACGGTTTATGCTTGAACGCGAGCGTGTCGAACTTGAACTTGACGTCGAACTCCTATACTTTGAACCTGAGTTATTACGGGTGCCAGACGAGAACGACCGGTTTGAAGAAGGAGTTGAACGTCTATAGAGTGGCGTAGTCCGCCGTGTCTCTACGGAACTTCTATAACTGCCCACGCTCTGTGCTGTCTCACCCGGATAACGCCGCTGCTTGCTAAGCGCACCTCCAGAGTATGTACTCCGTCTTACACTACTCCGCTGGAGTGTTGATGCAGAGGCAAGCGAGCGCTGTTTCTCCGAAATAATTGACTGGCGCGCAATCCGTTCCGTTGTCGCCGGGGTCTGCCTTCGGTGGTTTTCAAGCGCGGTGCGGACGTTTCTCCTAACCGCTGTACCTTTTCCTTGATGACTGTTCGCAGTCAATCGGCTACGGCTATACTGTCGACGTGCTGTTTCATGATTCGCACTCCATCGATTCAAACGCGTTCGTTGCTGATGAACCTTCGGTGTACCACGGTAGTAACCCTGATAGGAACCATAATACGGCGAATAACCGCGGTAGTAAGCACCTGAGTAATATCTACGGTAACGTCCAAGATATCCGCCATAATGTGAACGGATTGAGAGATAGTGGTGATCGTAGATAGGATAACTCCATCGGAGATAGTAGTCGTGGTCCGTCGCGTAATAGATGGGACCATCGTAAAAGTAGAGATAGGTGTAGCGATCCCACGGGCGCCAACGATAAGCCGGTGTATGCCGCTGAATCACTTTAACCTTTGGCTGTCTCCGATAAGTAGATACCTCAAGATGTTCCACGTCAAGCTGTTCGCCACCCTCTGCGACGATATGAAGTTCCATCCATCCATCTTTGATATGACCCACTGCAGGTATCTTAATTCTCTCAGAACGATTTTTTGCTCGCAGGACAAAAGTATCACCGTAGCGTGTCTCCTTAGCATTTTCGTCATGGTAACCGCGGCGAGTCGCCTCGCGTTGGGTATTACGAATCCAAACACGTCCCGCGATGGGTTCTTCGTAGTCTTCAATCTCCAAGTGATGGGGTTCCCCTCGATACCTCACTAAAATTTCAATGTACTGTGTCCCTGTTGGAATTTCAAAGAGATATACCGCGCTGGCAATCGCGAATTCGTAGTTATTTGCGTCCTCGGCAGCATTCGCCCAAGCGGTGAGCCGAACACCATCTTCAAAACGCGGACTTGCAGTAATTGTCGCATTCCCACGTTCTATCCATTCATCGACATCATTTGCAACGCGATGCTCTCGACTCAATCGGTCCGCATAATAATCATAATCCGCAGCGGCAGGGGTTAACAACCCAGCAATTGCAAAACAACTGATGAGGCATGCTGCACTTAAAATAGAAATCCGGGTCTTCATGAGAATCCTCCTCCTATGTTCATTTCCTTCATTTGGTGCTGCCAATAGGCTTCTACCCACCGAGCGCGGTGTCGCGTGAGTATCAAAAGTAAACTATCTTAATCAAATTACCATGGAAATGATACAATTTCCTTTAAAAATTGTCAAGGATTAATCAACGCCATTTAATAGTTCAGAAACCCTAATCACGGTTCACCCTTTAAGTAACGAACGGGCTTCTTATACATTGGAAAAACTGAATGGTTTTACCAATTCTTAGCTTTTAGGTATCAGTTCAATACCTCTTTTTTTCGCGTGTTCACGGGCGAGTGGTGTAATAATCGCTGGATTTGCATAAACCAATTCTCGCACATCCGCATCCAGATTTGAAATAGTCGTTGCGCTGATTAAAGTGTTTTCCACAATAGCACGCGAACCGCTCGTTCTCTCTATGACCGACTCAGCGATTTGGGTCATCGGTACCAATTGAACGCCGAGTTCGGACAAAGCGTTTACATAATCTTTTTTAAGTTTACTGAAAATAGGACCCGTTTTTACGGAAACTTCACTCTGATTAAATGCGTCAGAGGCTGCTATAACCTTCTTCCCCTTAGAGAGTGCTTCAAACACCAGATAGGTACACGGCGTGTCCACCAACCTTAACGCGAGCTTCACAGCCATCGGATACGAGAAGACAGGGAGCACAATTTGCTGATAGGTCTCCACAAAAGTTGTTATATTGCTTAGGGCATTCTCCTGCAAAACGTTCTCTTCGCCAAATGCGACATGAATCGGTTCGAGGTTTGCAACTTTAGTGGCAAGATCAGACAGAATTATTGTAATTTTCCATCCATTTTGTCTGCAAGTATGAAGCTGCTGAATTGGTTCATGCAACTCAAGTTGTGTCGCACCAAAAATAGCAAGTAGTCGTTTTTCGTGTGTAATTTGCGTGGAAACCGGCGTTTGCTCTTGCAGCATCCTCTCCACGATTCTCCTAATCTGGTCAATCAGCTCCTGATTCATACTGCCTCAAAATATTAGGAAACCTATACGTCTCAACCAGCATCGCGTACGATTTCAAGGGGTTCACCGCCTTTTAAACCTGCCGCATTGGCATCGTCGGTGTCTAAGTGCATCTGAAGCACATAATCTTCAGAAATTTTAGGACGGACGTTTTCAAGGGTTAAAGCACGCTCGCCACGGAAGTGTACTTTTAAAAGGGTGTCCTCGCGAATACCGAGTGCGTTAGCGTCTCCGGGGGTCATGTGGATGTGTCGCGTCGCACAGATTGCCCCTTCCTCCAAATAAATGCTTCCGGCGGGACCAACGACGGTAATAGGGTCCGCACCGATAAGGTCACCTGAGTCTCGAATGGGCGGGTTTAATCCAAGCCGGATTGCTTCCGTTTGAGCAACTTCGACTTGGGAGTAATCTCGCACCGGACCAAGGATACGAACCGCTTCAATAGCACGCATCCGTTTCCCAACGATGGTTAACGTCTCATTCGCGGCGAATGCTCCCGGTTGATAGAGTGGGGCGTAGACAGTAAGTTGGTGTCCTGCACCGTATAGAATTTCAAGGTGCTCCTGCGTTACATGGGCATGTCGTGCTGAAACCCCAACCGGAATCTGCTGCTGCTGTGCGACAGCGTCACACGCGCGATTTCCTGCATCGCAAGTCCGCAAAGCACAACCGCTACATGCCTGGTCTGTCGTCAGTCTATTAACAACACGCTGGGTAATCAACTCAACAAGGGCACGGTCTGGCATCTATGTTCTGCCTTCTTGGTTAGGATATACTGAACGTCATCGAAGAAAGAACGTCCAATGAATCCGCGGACTCTATAGTTTACGCTTTTGGCAACATAATTTCGACTTCAGCATGTGGTCGTGGAATCACATGAACTGAAACAACTTCACCGACACGCGCCGCAGCTTCGGCACCAACATCCGTTGCCGCTTTCACGGCACCAACATCGCCACGAACCATGACAGTCACGTAGCCAGCACCAATTTGCTGATAACCAATGAGATGAACATTTGCCGCTTTCACCATAGCATCGGCAGCTTCAATGCTCCCAACTAAGCCTCTCGTTTCAACTAAACCCAATGCCTCTCCAGCCATATTAATTCTACTCCTATTGGAAATTAGTGCAAAAATAAAATCGAGTTTTTAACTTGTGAGTCGTACAGTAGAAACAATTTTCTGATCACGAATCCGGGCGTAAGAAAGCGGAAAATCAAGCGAAATGCCAAAATCTCACCCTTACCTCACCCTTATAGTATATCACAATTTCTTACTTTTTTCAAGAAAAAACCAAAAACGCGTTTATACGTTTCATGGACATCTGTTTCTGCTTTACCAACTTCGCCCAATTTTTGGTAAACGAGGGCACGCCATAGGTAAACCTGTGTAAGCGCGTTCGGTTCGCCCTGCCATGTTTGAATTGTTTCGGTGAAAAATTCTACAGCGTTCCTATAATCGGCAGTTGCCAGGGCTAGTTCTCCCAAATGTACGTAAACTTGGGCGCGACTGATATAGGCACGAGCAAAGTGCTGCTCCAAACCAATAGCCTGATTCAAATCTGCCAAAGCGAGTCTTAAACGATCTTCGCCACTTTCGATGGAAAGCCGTAGGTAGGCATTACCACGTGCATAGTAAGCCACAGCACTCGGTTGCCGCTTAATTACAGCACTGTAGTCGGCGAACGCATTCTTAACGTCGCCCTGCTCAAAATAGGTTTGTGCTCGCCTTCGCATAACGCTGGCGTTCCACCTTTTTTTCAACGAAGCTGAGTAATCCGCAATAGCGTGCTGTATCTTCCCTAACGCTCGATAAGCATCGCCACGACTTGCGTAGGCATCGGCGTGATACCGATTCAGGTCTAATGTACGGGTGTAATCCGCGATAGCTGCTTTGTACTGACCTGCTCGGTAATGTGCCAGTCCACGTTTCACGTAAGCTTCAGCATATTTGGGTTCAGTTTCAATAGCACGTGTAAACGCCGCTATAGCGTGTGGAATCTTCCAAGTCCTCAATGATACTGTCCCCTCCCGTACGTCTACTCGCGCCTGTGGTTTTTCCCCCTTTATCGCATCCCATGTTACAAAGCGAGAAGCGAGAATGATAGTAAGAATCAGCACCGGGATCATGATGTAAACGAGTGGTCGCATGATGAGCGTCTTTCTGGCAAAACTATCCCTTTAGTCCGATTTTGGCTTTCGAGTTTCACTATAAAGGTGATGGATATTTGTTCCTAATTTCAGCGCATTTACGGACGGATACGTCTCTGCCAAGTCAATTTCAATGTACGCAGGAATTCCGGGGCGACCGCTGTAGCCCGTCGAAAAAATGAGTTGACTTTCGCCAAACGTCGCTATACCATCTCTGACATTCCGCTTTGGAAAATAGTGAATTGGGGTATGTCCAACGATAAGGATATTCCCGTGGATGGCTTCAAGGAAATTTTTAATATGCGTTAAGGTGTATCCACCACTATAAGCGATCTCTGGACGATGCCAAAGAAGTTCCTCAAGGGTTTTGGGGTTCGGATTGACCAGATCAGCAAGGCTTGTGACAAAACGCCCAGGGCCCCCATGAACACCGACGAAGCCGTTTTTTCCAACAACCACTGTTGGCAGATTCATCAGGAATTCATAGTGTGTGTCTGTCATTCTTTCAATAAAATTGAACTGCTTATAATAGGCACCGAGAGGACTTTCATATAAAAGTCGAATAAAGTGCTCCTGGCTCCGTGCTGTCATCCCCTGTCTTTTGAGCATCGCATAGGCATCTGTGGCAGCGAATTCATGATTTCCTCGGAGATAGATGATCCTTTCACCCTTATCGCCAAGTTGTCTCTGGAGTTCCATAATCCGGTCAACGATGAGTGTATCTCCATAAGGCGGATGTTTCGGTTCATCGGGCTTATAATCGATTGCATCACCGAGTATCAATCCGTAAACATCTTCGTCCGCTTGAATCCGCTCAACAAGTTTCGTGAGTTGCAACCATTGGTTAAAATCGTCCCAGTGTGCATGCAGATCGGAAACAATATAGGCGGTACCGTGGTCGGGTAGAACAACGATGTTCCCATCACGCGTCAGTTGGTTAGGGTACTGCGCGGGTAGTTGGGGTTGGGCGGTCGCAGCGGAAGCGAAACAGATAAAGCAGAGCGTGAGGTCAATTAGAGAGATGTTCATAGGTTTTAGGTCCTGAAGAATGGGTCCATTGTATCTTCTTGCTGCGTGAGTCTATTCAGGTGCCGTCGTCTACGATTCCAGCAGACGATATAGCCGAGAAGTGCAAGTCCACCGAAACCGCCCCACAAGATGTAGGAATTGGAAAAGAAGGACGCCCATCGGTAGCGTTCCGTCAGCGATTCGCGCCAACGGGTATAATAGGTGGTAAGATCCCATCCAACTACTGTTTCAAAAGCAGTGTTGAAATTGCTGCCGGCGTGGAGTTCCGCAATGAGGGCAAACAGAACATCCCTACCTTTGGTTTCAACTAACCAACGGAGTGCATCTTGACTCTCAGCATACGCTAAATCTGCACCAGTTTGTGAACGTGGAAAACTTCGCTCCAGTTCCTGAAGCGGTAGGATAGATTTTGAGAAAATATGCTTTAGCAATGTCTCGTGACGGCTCGGCACCCATTCCTCAGCGAAATAGATTGCGATACCTTCTATGAACCATAGCGGGATCTCTTTGACAGCTTTGCGTGTACACTGTCCAAAGAGGACATGTGCAATCTCGTGACGAAGTACCTGCGTCAACTGCAGTTTCGCAAGGGCAATATGTTTCGGATTTTGGATAACAATACGTCGACTCAACGGAAAGGCGCATCCAACCGCCCAATCCTGAATCGGTGCATGAACGGAAGCCTGAAACTCCTTTTGTGTGTCGCACACCCAGATGTCAATCATTCCCGCAGGAATGCGACTTGTCAACTGCGGCATTTCGGCATAGAAATCCTCCGCAATCTGAAGAATTGACGTTGGGTCCGCTGTTCCTTTCTGATAGTAGACTCGGAAGTGTGGACTCTCTACTGACTCCCAAGTTGCCGATGCTGAAACTATCGGCAGCAGCAAGGTGATAAAAACAATACTTGTGGTCCATAGCCATGAGAATGTTTTTTGATACAATACAGCCATTGTCCATTTCCACTGAATCTTTGAGGAGACAGCATGTTTTCCTGCATCTCCATACATTCTCCACTTAAGGCTCTACCACAATGCCCATAAACAATACCGTTTTTGTCTCGTTATCACGAATTGCAAAGAAAAAGGGTCGGTCTACACTAAAAGAAATTGGTGGTGGTGGCACACTCTTCACGCCGACTTCAACACTGGTCGCCGCGGCGGCTTCAGTCCCTTCTTCGTTGACTTCAACGAAGGTTTTATGGACAACTTTTTCAATATACAAATTGCCGAACTCTAAAGATGCCATCCGACTGAAATCTGCCAGTTCTGGATCAAACGCGACACCCATGCCAAGTGCTTTTAGCGGATCGTTAAGCGTCTTTCCATATTCCAACTTAAATTTAGGCATAACGAGGGACACGTCTTGTTCGTGAAACTGTGACATCCAATTCTCCCAACTTTCGGCGTTCAAGTTCTCCAAAAAGATGTTGAGGTCGGATTCACGGTCGGGCAGGAAAATATACATACTCATCTGCCCATCACCATAAGCGAGACTAATCGCTTGAAAATTCTCTTCCCGGTAGTATGGATACCAACGCTGTTGTCTCATCATTGGTACCTGCTTTTCATCGCCATTTGCGAGATGGAAGGGGCCCTCTCGGGTCTTTGATGGATCGAATTCTTTCTGCCATGTTCCTTTGAAGTAGATAGCGTTAATCAGGAACAACACCGTGATCGGATCAATTTGATCGCCAACGATTTTTTGAATTTTACCGTTTGTATTGGTATCTACCCACTGATTAATTGTTTTTGAAGCACTCGAATTGTCAAAATCCAGTGTTGAAATCTCCGCGCCGAAAAATTGGGTGTTTCGCTGCAGGAAATCTGGTTTGAACGAGAATCCTTGGCGTGCCCAGAGCGAGTTCGCAATCGTAAGCGTCACTTTCGGATCTGATGTTAAAAGTGTTTGGCGCAATCCGGCATAGCCAGTGTTAATCGATTCAGAGTCTAATCCATGCAGTTGCAACGTATTGGTCATTGCCTGCTCGGTTTCGCCGGCTGCGCCATTTAGCGTCATCGCCAAGGCAACGGAAATACTGAATGGTGAGATAAATATATTCTTGTCCTGCTCAGTTTTCCGAATCTCGTTGAACAGACTAAAACCCAATTTAGTATTCGCCGTGACAACACTGCCATCAACCGGACCAATCTCAGGTTTAGCTTCTTTTTTATCGAACATGTCCGGACGAAACTCATCACATCCGACGCATAGTAGCAAAACCGAGCAGAAGAGCCCAAGGAAAGTCTTTGTGACTGCCTGTTTTCTATCCATCTGTACCCTGCTATTTCAAGTAGTCGCGTTGCCGCTTTGGAAACTTACCTTAATAGAGGTGTGCGACAGAACTGCCATAGCCGTTGTAAATCATCGTTGGGTGCCTTTTTCCAGTTCCAATCATCCGTTCACTGGCTTGCGACCAACGTGGGTGTGGCACATTAGGGTTGACGTTTGCCTCAAAGCCATACTCCCTCGGCGCGAGCGTATTCCAAAAGGTGCGTGGTTTCTGGTCAGTCAACTCAATACTGACAACGGACTTAATACTTTTAAATCCATATTTCCAAGGGACGATGAGCCGAATAGGTGCCCCGTGCTGCGGTGGCAAGATATGCCCATAGATGCCGACAGCGAGTAGCGTCAAGTCGTTCATTGCCTCGGCAAGCGTTAGTCCTTCAAAATAGGGCCACGGCATGCGTACGTTTTGTTGCTCGGGTGCCATGTCAGCGTCCAAAAATGTGAGCATCCGAACGTACTGGGCTTCAGCCTTAGGTTGAACTTTTTCAAGCAACGCTTTCATTGGAAAGCCGATCCAAGGTACGACCATGGCCCATGCTTCAACGCACCGAAGTCGGTAGATTCGCTCTTCAATCGGCATCTGTTTGATTAAGTCGTCCACATCCAACGTCATCGGATTTTCGACTAATCCTGATATTTCAACTTCCCACGGGCGTGTTCTGAATTTATCCGTCTTTTTCCAAACAGTGCTTTTCCTATTGGTAAACTCATAGTAGTTGTTGTAAGTAGCAGCAATAACTTCATCAGTCATCTGCCTATTTACAGTGAAACTTGCATTATTTTCGGCAGCAAGTTTTTGCGCACGGAAGGGCTCCAACTGCTTTTCTACCCCTGTATTCTGCGCGCACGCGCTTGAACTTGAAATGAGCAATGTACTCGCGCTCGCTATCCCCAAGTCTTTGATGAATTTCCGACGATCCATATAATCTGATTCAGATGTCACCTGATTTTCAGGGGTTTCCCATCCCTTTGGAATTTTAATATACGCCATGAGATTTCCTCCGTTGTAATTTGTTGTAATTTATAAGGACAACGATTCGACTATCTTCTTTTATTTTACTTTGCTTAGAAGACGGAGAGCGACACTTCAGAATGCTACAGGTGCAGGAGCGGGACTTGCCAAATAGTATATCTTATTCGCATCTGAAATGCAACTAAAATTCAGCTTTTATTCTGTATTTAACGGATCCGTCGCCGAATCCTCGGCTCCAAATTGTTTCTGCTTATGCCACGCTTTCATTGACGTGTTTCCTTAGCAAAGCGCGTTACACCCGTGTAACATTCTCCTTCGGTGTGGTCTCAAACGATGTAGCAGTTCTATAAAAAACGAGACTTATCTTGCGAAGTTGACCAATAACTTCCTGTGAATAAAAAAGGACACTAAAATTAAATTCCTTAGGCTGCCTTTTTCTTGCAATTCTTGCAACTTTTTTAGATTTTGGGTGTATCGTATGAGGAAGCCATTTTTTCTTGCAACTTTTTTAGATTTTGGTGTATAATACCTTAAAGTGTTTTATTCGGTTGCCACTTTCTGACGAAACAGCGGAGTTTATTGAACTGTGTTACAAAAACATCGGCAAATTCTCATTCTACTTGCGGGACTATTGTACGTTTATTCAGTATGCCCATTTCTTTGTGCAACTTTAGAACAAAAGTCCTGCCACAAGGCACCTCAAAAAGTCCTGGTCGGAGATACCGAAACCCGATCAACCTGCTGCCAAGACACCAAAACAGACGCAGCGGGTGATGCCGAAACGCCATCAGAGAGCGGTAATCCGTGCTGCTCAAAAGATTTAGAACTTGTTCTTCCAGACGATAGATACAACACGCACGAATTACGTGAATCAATTGAGCAGCCGCTCGTCTCAATTCTTCCTATCTCAGTAACTTTGCCTGTTGCACCGTGGGAATTGTTCAAGAATTCCCCAGTGCCTCTAACCGCTACGTTTTTCCTCGACCATTCTCTATCTCATAGAGGCCCTCCATTTGCCCAGTGCTAAATGAGTTCCACCAGGAATTCTTCAAGCACTCACCTATTCCTTGATTCCACTATTTTTTCATACTATTCATTTTAATTTATAGGACTTCCGCAGTTAACCCGTTTTCGCGCAGTCTTTGGTTCGTAGTCGCGCACGGAGACAAAAATGAAAATGTAAACATTTTCATCTTTTCTTCCTGCATTGCACTTTCTTGGGGAATATCCCCTCAATTTTGACGTGGAAGCTAATTTTGCGTAAGTCCTGGTACATTTTGAGTTATGTTGCATAGTGTGTTGCATCTGCCTGTCAGCACACTGTCCAAATCCCAGCAAAAAGACTTTCACGTAATAATGCTGGACAACAAGTAAGGCAGAATAAAAAGGAGAAACACATGAAAATGAAATTGACACGGCGCATCGTCGCCTCTTTCTTAGCAGCCCTAATCGTTCTACTGTTTTCAGTCTTTTCGCTTAAAGCAGCAGAGGACGCACACGAACACGATAAAGCCCATCACCACGGCGATCACACAACTGTTGGTGAAAAAGTGCGGTGTGCAGTTGATGGGATGATGATGAAAGCTTCGGCGATGATCAAAGTCGAACAGGACGGAAAAGCCTACTATTTCTGCAACGACATGCAGGCAGAGATGTTCAAGGCGGATCCAGATACGTACCTCCAGACAATTTCAGTGGGAAATTTGACATTTGATCTCAACGTGCTAACTATGGATGCGTACAAGATGATGATGTCTCACATGGGAATGGAGGGCATGATAAAAACCGACGAGATTAAAGGAAAAACGCACTATTTCAGTATATACCCGACGCAAGATCATGCGGAGATTGCGTTAGGCGATGTTAAACTCGCCATTCAGGTTACCAATACTGAAGGGGAGACGAAGATGACACTACTGAAATATAGCAAAATGATGAGCACCTACGAAGGGTTCATTGCTATGCCAAAGGGTGAAAAGCACGAGGTTCGCATTCGCGTGACGAGCCCAGCTGTCAAGATTTCACTTTAATGTGGCTATCGGCTATCGGCTGTCGGCTATCAGCAAAGAGGTTTCCTGATAAACCAGAGTCCTCTTTCTGACGGCTGACCGCTGATTGCTGACGGCTATTCTTCTGAGAACTGAATTGCCCATTCTGTCAAGGAGAGGATCATGCGTGAAGTTAGTTTACTCCATCAAGTGACAGTAATTGTTATCGGCATCATACTGGTGTTAGACATTCTAATGCAAACGGAAGCACATGGGATGACTCAGACAGCAGCGATCCCGGAACAAACCGATATGACAACTCTATTTGCTGAAACCCTTGAACTGCCGAGTTTAATTCGAGTTGCTATTGAATGGAATCCAAAAGTTAGTGCTGCAAAGGCACGGTGGCAGGCGACAATTGAGCAATACCCGCAAGTGACAGCATTGCCCGATCCGATGTTCATGTACGGCTACTTCTTGCGAAGCGTGGAGACGCGGGTCGGACCTCAACGCCATCGGGTTAGTTTTTCACAAGCATTTCCATACCCGGGGACCCTTGATGCAGCCGGAGAAGTTGTCAAAAAGGCAATTGAGATTGAACGTGTGAAGCATGAACAGGTGATACGTGATCTCATTGTTGAACTGAAACTGAGTTACCATGAATTGGCATATCTCCAGCGGGCGGTCGAGTTGACGCGGCAAAATCATGAACTGGTAGCCTCTATTCTCACGATTGCCACTGCACGCTATGCGGAAGGAAAGGCAACACTCAATGATGTGCTGAAAGCACAGAGCCAACTCGCGCAGTTGGAATATGATTTTATCCTGTTAGAAGAATTACAGCGCGTTGAACATGCCAACATCAATGGAATCCTGTCTGTTCCTTCAGCGACACCGCTTGGTGCAACGGTGCCTGTTGCTTACGAGCCTCTTGATGTGGTGTTAGCCGATGTGGAAAAACAGGCATTAGCAAAACGACAGGAGCTGCGAATCGCGGCGTTGACTATCGAAAAAGCCACCGAGCGGATTGCCCTTGCCGAACTCCAAACCAAGCCCATGCTTAAGTTTGACTTAATGACAATAGAAACCGGTGAATCCTTGATGTTAGACGCACCCGGCAGTGGTAAAAACCCGTTTAGCATCGGTTTTGGCGTGACAATTCCGTGGTCAAGTTTGAAGAACAGTAGCAAGGTTCGCGAAGCGCAGCAAAATCATGAAGTTGTCACAGCGAACAAGCGTGTCTTGGAGGATGAAACCAAAGTTGCCCTCCAGAAGGTTTATTTTCGTCTTGAAAACGCTCGGCGGCTTGTCGAACTCTATGAAACCACGCTTATTCCGCAAGCGGGTGCTGCTATTGAAGTTGCTGAGACGTGGCATCAAGAAGGTCCTAAGAGCATTACAGGATTTCTTGAGACGCAGAGTGTTTGGTTGAATTTTAATCTGGCTCGTCTGCGTGCGATTGCAGACTATCAACAGAATGTAGCTCGGTTGGAGAAACTCGTTGGGGGAAAAATCAATGATTCACACATTGAGCAGTAAAAACAAATCACGATATCTGTTTACCCCTGTGGTTGTGCTTTTCAAGCGCGTCCTATGTCGCCATCGTTTTCGCCATCGGAAATGCCCCGTTAGCTTACGCATCGGTCTCATAATGCTCACTGTTTTGGTAGGCGGGTGTGCCAGCCGTCGGCTGGAGACGTACCAAGAGTTGCGTGGTGCTGAGATACAACAACCGGCGTACTACTACACCGAAGTCGAAAAAAAGAGTACCCATACTGAAAATGAATTGATCGCAGAACCCGACCCGTTTCTCAGCGAGATTGAGACGAAGGTGTTGAAATATCAGAAACAGTGGCAAGCCCAATTAGAAAGTGAAACTCCGATGCCAAACCTGTTTTACGATCTTTCGACGGACTCCATGAAGGCTTACCGACAGTTAGCAGCTTCCCCTGAAGCGGCGAAAGCCCAGCTTGCCCAACCGATTGCGTTGGAACTTCTTGTGGCATTCGGATACGAATGGGACCCGGGTTTGAAATCTGCCCGTGAAAAAATTCGGGCGGTACTGGAGCAGTATCCCCAAGCTGTTTACTTAGAGAATGTGTTGCGTCAGTATAACGCTTTCACAAAACAACTTGATACAAAAGTTGGTCCGTTGACCCATAAAGAGATGATGGCAATGAAATTTCCGTTCCCAGGGACCTTAGCCTTGAAAGGACAAGTCATCACTGAAGATGTGCTAATCGCCCAGAAAGAGTTTGACATCGCCCTACGAGATCTGGTGACCGAGATCAAGTTAGCTTACTACGATTATCTTTTTGTCATTGAGGCAACCCATATTAACGAAGAGAATCAGAAATTACTACAGCAGATGATTGCTATTGCTCAGACGAAGTTTCGGGTCGGACAAGGCAAATATTCAAACGTCATTATGGCACAGGTAGAGTTATCGAAATTGGTAAATGCGATTATTACACTTGAACAACAGCGGGAAACTATTATTGCACGCATTAATACGTTGCTAAATAGTTCTGCGGATTTACCATTAGGGGTCCCTGTACCCATTGAAGAAGATCGCGTTATACCTACTTTGGCTGAGCTGTATGAGTTAGCGGTTGAGAACCGTCAGGAAATCCAAAAACAGAAGTTGGCAATCAGTAAGATGGCTTTGGTTGTAGAAATGTCAAAGCAAATGACCTATCCTGACCCGACCCTCGGTGCAAGCTACTTTGAAAACCGGGGTATAGTGGACTTGAAACACACACAAAAAATGCCAATGACATTTTCCACACGACGAACATTGAATCCGGCAAATGCAGCATGGTTCGGACACCGAAATTCGTACATCCATGAATTGGATGTGAAAATTGAGGCGATGGAACACCAAATTGAAAAACTCGAAAGCAATCTCCGCTTTGTTGTGAAAAAACATCATTTTGGAATGGAGACAGCAAATCGGAGTATTCGTCTCTACCGCCAGACGCTACTCCCGCAAGCACAGCAAGCTTTGAGTGCCGCGAATACAGCGTATCAAGCGGCGCAAATTGATTTTTTGAGTTTTCTTGATATCCAACGCACTTTATTAAATTTGAGGATTGAAGAGCAGCGGGCGTTGCGTGATTATCGTCAACATCTTGCACAGTTGGAACAGGCAGTTGGCGTGATATTGCCCAAACAACCCCTATAGACATTGCACCCCGCTGGGGTGCTTAAAAGGAGTTCACAAAATGGTTAGAAATTTCTGCCTCGCAACTACACTGATAATCACTATACTTTTCACGTTTGCCTGTAGTCAGCAAGAGAACGCTGAAATGGAGCACCATGTTAGTGCAAGGCTTGACACAAAATCGGAGAAGAACACCGGAGGTGTGGATGAACACGCTGGTCATGCAGAAATGGCGACATCTGATGCAGAAATGGCGATGTCTACTGACGACGGAAAAAAGATTCGTTTCTGGACGTGTGTTATGCACCCTACAGTCAAAATGCAAGAGCCGGGCAGTTGCCCAGTCTGTAAAATGGATCTTATTCCTGTTTACGAGGGTTCAGGACTGGAACTCACTGAGCAACAGAAGGCACTGATTCCAGTGCGCACTGAGTCTGTCGGTTTCCGCAAAGTTGAGCGTGAAATCCGAACCGTCGGTGTCCTTGATTACAACGAAACCCGGATGGCTTATGCGTCAACTCGTATCTCCGGGTGGATTGAGGACTTGCACGTTGATTTCACCGGCATCAAGGTGCGCGAAGGTGATGAACTCTTATCTATCTATAGCCCAGAGTTAGTCGTCGCGCAAGAGGAATATCTAACAGCACTCAAAAGTGTGGAAGAACTCAAAAATACAGAATATGTGGAGCTCCTCCGCTCCATTAAACTGAACCTCACTGCTGCTGAATCCAAGCTGAAGTTGTACGGATTAACCGAAAACCAAATAAAAGATATCCGCAACCGCGGCGAAGTCAGAACCGTTCTGCCGCTCTATGCACCTGTCGCGGGTACTGTTGTTCACATGAACGTCATGCGGGGGCAACATCTCAACAAAGGGATGAATCTTTATCGCATCGCAGACCTCAGTAGTTTGTGGATCATGGCGGATGTTTACGAGTACGAGTTGCCGTGGATTTACATGGGGCAAGTTGTCGAAATTACGGCACAATCGATGCCGGGCAGAACGTTCTCCGGCAAAGTTACCTACATTTATCCGTTCTTTGACACTAACACCCGCACCCAGAAAGTGCAGGTGGCTGTCGCGAATCCGAACGAGGAACTCCGCCCAGGAATGTATGTGACACTCCGCATGAAACCGACGCTTGCAGAAATCTATACCCGAAGCGGTATGTCTGAGGCTCCCTATGCATGTCCAATGCATCCATGGATTACATCCGAACACGCGAGTGAATGTGATATATGTGGTATGGATTTAGAGTCAACAAATTCCGATATCATGACATCCGAGCCGATGTCTGGAACAGGGGGAAAGTGGGTGTGTCCGATGCATCCTGAAGAGCAGTCTGATGAATTCAGTGAATGCTCCATCTGTGGCATGGATCTCGTCGAAAAAGCAGAGACATCTACAGAAGCAGCATCTGTATGGGTGTGTCCGATGCATCCTGAAGAGCAGTCTGATGAATTCGGTGAATGCTCTATCTGTGGCATGGATCTCGTCGAAAAAGCGGAGACATCTACAGAGGCAGCATCTATGTGGGTGTGTCCGATGCATCCTGAAGAGCAGTCTGATAAATTCGGTGAATGCTCTATCTGTGGCATGGATCTCGTCGAAAAACAGTCAACAACTGGCACTGGTGCACATTCTCACACACAGCAGCTTGCGCCCTCACCTACTCTTCATGCAGATCAACCGCTGCTGATTTTCAAATATGTGTGTCCTGATCATCCAGATGAGTATGCGACGGTCCCAGGGCTATGTCCACGTGATGGAAAACCCCTCCTCATGACAGGTGAAGTCCTAACTGTACCCAAGAGTGCAGTCATTGACACTGGTTTACGGAAGATAGTCTTCGTGGATCGCGGTGAATCAGGTTATGAACAGATTGAGGTTGAAGTGGGTCCCGAAGCTTGGGGAACATCAGACGGCTCAGAAACCAAACGCCGATATTACCCCATTGTTAGTGGGCTTACCCCTGGCGATATGGTTGTCACCCATGGCAACTTCCTGATAGATTCGCAGACGCAATTAACAGGCTCCGCATCAGGGGCTTATGGTGGCGCGCTCGGTGGTGAAGAATCAAAGCCCCCGGTCCATCGGCATTAGCCTCCGGATTTCCTTAGCCACGATCTGAAGTTATGCGTACAAGTCACTCTTAAAAGAAGATTGCGCTAACACAACATACCTACCAGAAGTGAGAAAGAACATGATTAATCGAATTATTGAAATCTGTATGAGAAACCGCCTGTTGGTGTTAATTATCTTTGTCTTTGTCACGATGGCGGGTTGGTGGGCATTGAACCAGACACCAATTGATGCCCTACCTGACATCGGTGAAAATCAGGTCATTGTCTTCGCGGATTGGCCCGGACGAAGCCCGCGAGATATTGAAGACCAAGTTATTTATCCATTGAGTATTACCATGCTTGGAATTCCCGATGTCAAAGATGTTCGCTCAAATTCAATGTTTAGTTTTGGTTACATTAACATTATCTTTAAAGATGATGTTGATTTCTATTGGGCTCGCACACGAGTCCTGGAGCGTATGAATCTTGCCCAAAAAGACATGCCAGAGGGTGTTGTGCCGGTCTTGGGGCCCGATGCAACCGGTGTCGGACAGGTGTTCTGGTATACCGTTGAAAATGGGTACTATTGCCCTAATCATCCGACGGAACGCTACGCAGGACCTGGTAAATGTCCGGAAGATGGAGAAACGCTCATTGCCTCCAATTTAGAACTTCACGAACTTCGGACGCTCCAGGACTGGACGGTTCGTTATTATCTCGCCTCTGCTGATGGCGTTTCCGAGGTTGCCTCAGTCGGTGGGTACGTTAAACAGTATCAGATCGACATCGATCCGAATACTTTATTAGCGTATAAGGTGCCATTATCAACGGTTTACAACGCTGTCCGTGGGAGCAATCTTGATGTTGGGGCAAAAGTGATTGAGGAAGGAGGAATGGAATTCCTGATTCGGGGCTTGGGCTTCATCAAAAGCATCACGGACATAGAAAATATCGTTGTCAAGGAACATAATGGCGTGCCTATCTACGTCAAAAACCTTGGGACAGTCAGCGAAGGTCCTGACTTTCGGCGCAGTGCCTTAGACAAAGCCGGTGTCCCCGCAACTGGCGGGGTCGTGCTAATGCGCTACGGTGATAATCCACTGCGCGTGATCGAAAATGTCAAGGCGAAGATAGCAGAGCTCGCACCTGGGCTTCCACCGGGAGTCCGAATTGTCTCGTTCTATGATCGGAGCCATCTCATTCACCGCGCAACAGACACGCTGAAGGAAACACTGACGGAGGAAATAATCGTCGCGGGGATCGTTATCCTGATTTTCTTGGGGCAAATTTCGAGTAGCTTGATAATAGCACTTATCTTACCGATGGGGGTTCTACTTTCGTTTGTAGGTATGCGGATTATTGGTTTACCATCGAATATCATGTCGATGGGAGGCATCGCCATCGCGGTTGGAGTCATGGTGGATGCGGGTATTGTAATGACGGAGAATATCACGCGACATTTACAGGAGCCACACGTAGGCGAAAGCAAACTTCAAGTGACAATCCGTGCCGCCAAAGAGGTCGGTCCACCTATCTTCTTTGCAATGCTCATTGTTATTGTTGCCTTCATACCTGTTTTTTCTCTTACCGGTCAAGCCGGTAAACTTTTCAAGCCGCTTGCTTATACAAAAACTTTCGCTATGCTGGGGGCAGCACTCTTAGCGATTAGTCTGGTACCCGTTTTGGCATCAATTCTACTCACGGACCCAACCCGGACCCCGACAGGTGTGATCTCTAAGCGGGTGGCACAACTCCTGGCACTGCTAAGTTGGCCCTTGAGAAAGTTAGCCGAGGGGATTACATGGATACTCAAAACTGCCTATCGTCCGACTATTCAGTTGGCTGTAAAAAATATTTGGACTAAACTTGCTGTTGTTGCCTTGGCGGTACTGGCTTTTGCCGCAAGCATACCGCTGACCCCTTTCTATAAAAATATCGGTCAGGAATTCATGCCTCCACTTAACGAGGGGGCGTTGCTATTTATGCCGGTGCTGCTCCCCGGTGCTTCGATTACCCAAGCAAAAGATGTGATGACGAAACAGGATTTGATTATGAATCAATTTCCGGAGGTTTCACTTGTAGTCGGAAAGTTGGGACGGGCAACGACAGCAACCGATCCTGCCCCAATAGGCATGTTTGAAACCATTGTCAGTATAGTTGACCCAGCGGAGTGGCCCCGACGCGCTATTAAACGCGACGCAACAAGTGAGCTTGTACAAGACCTTGTTCAACACTTAAAACACGAAGAACTTATAAGCGAGGAACATGCAAGCCATATTAACGCCGGTTTTCTGGATAGCGTTGTTACAGCAACCGTAGAACGATTTAATACCTTAACGACAACATACCACAATTCTTATCTGTCAGTTGATGAACGCGAGAAGCTCTATCGCATCTGGTTATTACGAATCCTGTTGGAAGAACTCCTCGCTGAAGAGCGGGAGGAGGGTATGGGACTGGAACACGTCAAAATTGGAGAACCTAAGACTGAGGCGAAACTTCATCGGATCGCCGAGGAAATTGAACTTACCCTTGAGCATAAGACTTACTTCCGAAGGAAGAACCGCAATGAACTCATCACCGAACTGACGGAGGCTACCCGAATGCCGGGGGTTTCACCTATTATGACACAGCCAATACGCAATCGCGTTGATATGCTCGCAACAGGCATACAAACTCCAATCGGAATCAAAGTGTTTGGTAAAGACCTCGCGAAGATTGAAGAGATTGCGGTGCAGATTGAACAGGAACTCCTTAAACTTGACGGAGCGAAGGGTCCCTATGCCGAGCGCATTGGAAATAAGCCGTATCTTGAATTTCACATTGACCGAGAGGAAATCGCTCGCTACGGCATCCAAATCCGAACGGTACAACAAATCATCATGACAGCGATCGGTGGCATGAATTTGACCTATACCGTTGAAGGACGGGAGCGATTTCCGATTCGTATTCGTTACATGAGAGAATTGCGGGATAATGTTGAAGCACTTAAGCGGGTCCTCGTACCGTCACCAAAAGGACTACATATTCCGCTTGAGCAACTCGTAAAAATCGAAAGGCGACCCGGTCCCGCGAAGATCGCAAGCGAAAATACCCTTCTCTTTTCCCGCGTTTTTTGTGACGTGGATGTTGACACTATTGGACTGGTTGACTTCGTCACATTAGCCCAAAAGACGCTTGATGAAAAGATTAAGCCAACCTTGCCCCAGGGCTATTTCTACGCTTTTAGCGGGCAGTACGAAGCTGAACTGGAAGCTCGCAGTCGATTAGCGATTGTCCTACCAGTATGTATCGCTGTCATCTTCATATTGCTATACCTTCAATTCAAGTCGCCGTCCGCGATGTTTTCGATCTTTTTTGCGATTCCCTTTGCATTCATCGGCGGTATGTGGATGCAGTGGTTGATGGCATACGTGCCAGAGGCACTCGGTGGCGGTTACGCTATTAAATACAGTACAGCGGTGTGGGTCGGGTATATAGCCTTATTTGGCATAGCCGTCGAAGACGGAATCGTTTTAATTGAATATCTACTGGAACGCGTCCGGGGTGGTGAACCTATTGACGAAGCTGTAGTCAGTGCTGGCTTATTGCGCGTTCGTCCTATCATCATGACCACGGCAACTACAGTCCTTGCATTATTGCCAATCATGTTAGCAGAAATTAGCACGACTACCGGTGCGGAATTGATGAAGCCCATCGCGGTACCTACCTTCGGTGGCATGGTCTCAGCAACAGTAGCTAACCTTATCTTGGCACCTGTGTTATTTTCTCTCTTCTATCCCATTGAGCGTTGGGTTCACGAACGGTAGAAGAGGTGTATAAAGATTACTTTCTTTCAACAATTGTAGGTTCGGATCAAACCGTCCATTTCCCGCGCCTAACGTTTTTTGAATCCACTGGATTCAAGTGTTATCTGTAATTTTGATTTTTCAATTGAGGCTTGACTTCACAACTATAGAGGTGAGACCTGTCCCTGAGAAATCAAATTGGAGGAACCATGAAATTTCTGACTACATTCAGCATCTGTATACTCGTTGGTCTTATAGGGTTTCCAACTGACGGCATTGCCCTTGAACTTGAAAAATACTCGCATGTTGCCAAAGGGGCTGTCATCAGCACGGGTCGCGGATTAGCGATCACTGATGATGAGCTGGAAACCGCGCGCACCGAAGAATTCTCAGTAGGATTTCAATTGACATCTGTCCTCCGGTTCTCAGTCCCATTCGGCAGTTACGCTGTGGATACCCGTGGCGGCAACCCGGATGTCCTGCCCATCGGAATGTTGAACGTTGAGACTGTTGGTATGATGTTGACCCTGGGTGGACGTGGGAAATGGGCACCGTTTATTGGGATCGGAACAAATTTCTACGCCTTTACTGAACAGTTCGCTACACCTGCGAATATTCAGAACACTTTTGGCGCGGAGGCATCTACGGGACTCAACATAAGACTTATTGACAGCATCTTTGAAGTGGCACAATTGCGTGGTTCATTCGGTTACCAGTTCAGTTTTTTGAGACCAAAAGTTAACGTTCCTACCAGACCTGATGTTGAAGCGTTATCCTTAAACCGCCATAGCGTCACTTTTCGGTTAGAACTCTTAGGGTTGTAGGCGAAGGGGTTAAGTTGTCCCGGGGTTGTCTTGGTTTCTTGATCGGATCCTTATAGATAGTTGAACGAAGGATATACATAAAAGTCTTTGTAAAAACGAAGATCTCTGATAAACTTGCAGGAATACCAAAAAAGAAAACTGGCATGTAACCGACTGACGATGCCCGGAAAATCATTGAACTGCTGCTTCCAGAACTTCTCATCCCACGAAAGTGTCTTGGCAGCTATCCTCTCATTTCGGTTTTATTCATCAGTTAAACGGTTTGGAAACCCAATCCTTTAGGTTGAGGGAGAGGTATCCTCGCAACCTGAAGGTTGCAAGGATTACCTTCTACCCTCAACTCCGTTTGGGAGGAAAAACCGCCCTCTTGGAAAGGACCAAAGCGTGAAAAAAACACTTGACTTTTGGTCCAAAATGTAGTATAATTAGAGTATCATAGTGGCAGACATGTTTAGCGTCACCGCTTGGTGGCGTGTCGGTTTCCAACCCACTAAACAGGGGTTAAAACTGTGAACTGTGAGACACCATGAGAACCGATAAATACCAAATACGCGAGCATCCGCAAAACAAACGCATCGGCAATCTGCTCGATGACCTTGACGATGTGCATAACCACTTCCTTGCTTTGGAAAAACGGTATTACCGCCGCTATGGTCTGTATGCCGGACGTTTCCGTCTGCAACCGCATTTGACGAAGTTGCTCCAACGGACCCATAACCACTGGGCGTGGATTCCCCGCGACACGCTTGACGAAGTGATTGTCCGTATCCATATCGGATACGAACGGTTCTTTGATTGGCTTGAAAACGGACGTCGCGGTCGGCGTGTGGGTCCCCCGAAGTTCAAACGCAAGGGACGGCGGCGTTCTGCGAAGTTCCAAACAGGCTACAAGATTTTTGAAGAACGCCCGGACGGAAAGCCTTCCAAAGTTCCCAAAGGCATGGTTCGCCTGTCCTTCAAGGAATGGGATCCCATCAGAGAGAAGTTTGTGTTTAAGCGTCGCAATATCCTGTATCACCACCACCGCGATTGGAAGGGGAACGTTCGCTATGTCCAAATCCTTCGCGACCGTGTTGGAACGTATTGGTTGTCCGTTGTTACAGATAACTCCAGCAAAGAAGTTCTGCCCGCTACAGGTGAAAGTGTAGGAGTAGACTTCGGACTGGAGACCTATCTGACGTTGAACACCGGTGAGAAAATCCAACACCCACAACCCTTCAAATCGTCCTTGAAACAACTCCGAAAACTCAACAAAAGCCTTTCTCGCAAAGTCAAAGGTTCTAACAACTGGTGGCGTGCTGTTCATCAACTTGCACGGCTTTACCGCAAAGTTGCTAACCAACGCAAGGACTGGCACTACAAACTTGCCACTGACCTTTGCCGAAGGTTTGACCGTATCGCCACTGAGACGCTCAACCTTGACGGTATGAAACGCCTTTGGGGACGGAAAGTCTCTGACCTCGCTTTCTATCAGTTTGTTGAGATATTGAAGTTCAAGTGTTTGAAACATAATCGTGAGTGCTTTCAAGTCGGACAGTGGACTGCCACAACAAAACCTTGCTCGGATTGCGGATACCGAAACGAAAACCTTTCTCTTTCGGATAGGCAGTGGACATGCCCCGAATGTGGTTCACACCACGATAGGGACATCAACGCTGCTATCAATATCTTGCGGGGCTGCTTGGGTCCCCCTGTGGAGCAGACGTAAGACCTTCCTCGGAAGGCGGACTGCGATGAAGCACAAGCCCAATCCTTTAGGTTTGGGTGCCTTGACGTCACAGATTTCTTGTGCATGCTACTGAAAATGTTTTTGACGCTGTAAGGAGACTGTAATGTTTTCCCAAATCTATCGGCATCCTCGAACAGGTATGCTGTTAGTCCTTATTTTTTTGATACTGAGCACGCCACTACTCAGCAACGCGCGTGAAACAGAGTCGTCCGATCAAAAACTGGCGGTTATCTTCCCAAAAGCCAAGAAATTTGTTCAACGAAATCCTGTCCTTGCTCCAGACAAGATAGTTTCTATTGAGAAGGAACTCGGCGTTAAGCTTCGAGCGGAAGACCTGAAACCGACTTTCCACATTCCGATCAATAACAAAAAGAAACCGATGGGTTTGGTGTTGTTTGCTGATGCAAAGGGACCACGCGGCGTTATTAAAGGTGCCGTTGGACTGGATATGAGAGGGAAGGTCGTAAAAGTAGAAATCTATGAACATAAGGAATCAGACGCTATTGAAGCGGAAGGATTTCTCAAGCAGTTTATCGGTATGGGCATAGACGATGCTTTCCAGGTGGGAGTGGACGTTGAAGCTATCAACGGGCATGAAGATGCTTCAAACGCGGTCGCTCTGATTCCGAAAAAGACGTTGGTAATGAGTTATGCTCTCTTTCTGAAACAAGAACCGAAGTCTGATGCCGAAAAAGCACCGGAACCTGATATTCCAGAGGAAGATATGCCTGAAGTTGACGATCTCAAAGCACTCATGGCGTTGATGATAGATGACTATTTTGTCGTCGTTGACTACTTTGATGACAAAGAGAGCAAAGAGAAAGCCATTGAGGCGGTGAAACGCCTCGCTAAATATGCGAAGAGCATCTCAAGCTTCGAGCCACCCAAGAACGCAGATCAGACCGAGGAGTATGTCTATCTGCAAGACAAGTTTAGCGAAACCCTCCTTAAATTCGCTGAAGCACTTGAAAAGGAAGGTATTTCTGATGTGACGCGCGAGCAGTGGGACAGTATTGTTGAATTAGTCAATCAAGCACACCTCCGGTTTAGCGAGGAGGAGATTGACTTGGACACATATTAGCTGCGAGTGCCGCAGTTTCTGGTTGAATTTTAAACGGAGACGACATGACATTTTTTAAGCAAGTTTTGGTTTGCAAGTTGCCCCAAAAGAGTTGGATATACTGCTTACTTGCAGTGTGTGTGTTGGTATCCACATTGCAAGCATCAGCGCAGGTTCGCCCGCCTCGACGGACACGCAGGATCATGGTAGATCCGGAGGCGAAGAAGGAAAAGACCCTTAAGGCAGATATAGGTGTAAGCCTCAAGGACATCGCAAAACGGGCAACGCAATACATTGTCCCGCAAGCCTCTATAGGCTTGCGCCACCCAAAAGTAGATGTAGTATTTGTCGTTGACGGTAGCAGACAGATGTCAGGACATCTCGCCGACCTTGAAAAGAGGCTCGTTGACATGCTCACCGTTATAGAGGCGAAAACGATGGACTACAGATTTGCGTTGGTGAGCTTTCATTCAGTATACGGAGAACCGCGCGTCAATTTCCATCAATGGACATTTGACTATCTCAGCATTGAAAATGCTTTCCAAGATATGCGAGTCGAATCCGGAAACAACATTGAATCTGGGTATGGACTTGATGCTGTCGTGAAAGGTCTGAACGGGTTGGAATTTCGAGAAGAGGTTATAACGCAGTTCGTCGTGGTAACCAACTCTCGGATGCGTACCGCGTGGGCAGAAGCAAAGGCGAAAAGTAAAATTAGCCAACAAATTATCGACCTTTGTCGGAAAGACAGCGTCCAGCTCAACTTTATCGGTATTAGCGAAAAGGTTCAAGCGGAACTTACTGATGAAACGGGTGGAACATGGTATCCGATTGATTCAAACCAGCGGCAGATGGATGGACAGCGTATTAGGAGTGGTGAAACGATCGCAGATAAAGCACTACTCAGAATCGACGGTTTGTTTAAGCGCATTGCTGAGAATTTGGTTGCGAGTAATCCCGGCAAAGTCGATATTGTGTTCGTTTTCGATTACAGTCGGAGTATGGAAACCAAGACGGATGCCGCATGCGACGGTTTAGATCTCATGGTTTCCGTGTTCAAGGCGGCGGGATTGGACTATCGATTTGGGATTATCCGGTTTTGGGCAGCAGTCGGTGGCGGCGAAAGTACTATTGTTGTAACCAAACCACCCTTGGAACCAGAGCAGGTAAAATCGCTATTTCGCCTCCCAAAAATCGGCGATGAGCATCTGCTGGATGCTGTCATTGAAGGGGTGCCGAAACTTCGGACCGAGGAAGGGCGCAACCTCGTCCTCATCATCGTCACAGATGAATCAACAAGCAAACGATCAGAGAAAGGATATACCGCAGGCAGAGCAATTTCTGTGTGTCGAGGCGTGCTTGCTCGGGTTTATGTCATCGGCGGCGTTACCTCTATGCGAAGTAGTTCTATCGGTGATAATTTTCAACGTCAAGTCGCCGAGTTAACCAAAGGCGCACACTATATCATGCCCGGATCCACTATCGCTGATGAGCGGAGATAAGTGTGCTGTTTCCCGTCCTTGGTGAGTTGTCCATTACTGTAAATTAAGTTCATCTGCCGTTTTGGCATGGATAGCGATAAGGACGAAAGAGGTTGACTGTAGATTGGCAGCCGGTTCCAACAGTTCAATCGGTGTATTACTTGCGAAGCTACCATCTTCCCGCCGCACATTTGTTAAATAGTTGATAGCAACTCGACGGGTATTGAGCGGATCATTTCCAGCGGCGAGTGCCATAATCGCAATCGCTGTAACTTCTGGATCGCTTTGACTGCCCTTATATCGCCCGAATCCACCATCATCATTCTGGAACTGCTTGAGCCACGCAATTTGAACATCAATGTCGTAAACAGGCTCTAACGCTTGTATCACCCAAGACGTTATGAAAACGTCAGACCGACTTCCGCGTTCCAATGCCCAGCCGCCGTCAAAATTAATGCCCTCAGCAAGCCAATCCGCGCCTTTAGAGATCGGTTCAAAGTTCTGTTTGAAACCGAGCTTCCTGAAGCCTGCCAATACGGCAGCCGTGTAAAGAATGTTGTCAGGACTCCGCTCTTTTTTTCCCCATCCGCCACTACGATTCTGTGCTTTTTTTAACCAGAGGAGCCCTTTAAAACGGACTTCGGGATCGGTCTCCGCCGCTGCTAAAGCAACAAGCGCGAAAGTGGTGTGTGCGGTGTTGTTGTTCCAACTTCCGTTATCCCACTGCGTATTTCTGAGGTACATAACTCCGGTTCGGATTACCTCCGATCCAGTGCCCCATCCTGCATCGATCAACGCCCAAATCGCGAACGCAGTGCTCTCCACATTACTATCTCCGCCAGGGATTAGGGGCCAGCCGCCATCTTTGTTCTGGTGTTGCACAATATAAGTTTTCGCGCCTTCTATGGTTTTGTAGAGAGGGGGTTCCTCTACTGGCACTTCATCGGAAGGGAGACCTTCGCTATCCGCGGCGGATCCGTCTTTAATGCCAATCAAAAAGTTCAACGACAGACAACAACATATCAAAATGAGGATGTTTCTGTAGTTTTTCATTGTTTAATTATTCCTTGCGGAGGAGGCATATAAGTTTGGAGTTTGACGTGCGTTTCTTAAATCTGAAGAAACACCCAAGCAAAACCCCTCCATTTCATTTCGGGCTATGCGTTCTTTTCAAAGGAGGGTTGTGATATGTGATAGTTCTAACATCTCTTGTAGCTGATAACAAGTGTACCGGGAGCACAGTTCGTTCTACAACTGACAATTATTACAATTGCGGTTCAATCACAACCTTGTAAACCCCTTCTTGTCCAAGCATATCAATGCCTTTTTCCAATTGATGCAACGGTAGGTGATGCGTTATCAATTCATGCAGCGGGGCGCGCGTTATCTGGAGGTAGTCCAACGCTGTTTGAAATTGAATCTGCGGATATGCCCATACACCACAAACATCTAAGTCTTTGTTGCAAATCTGGTGAGGTCGGACCTGAGTATCTCCAGAATCAGTGTAATGTCCAACCTCGATAACCTTTCCGCCTCGTCTCACTACATCCAATGCTTCGGAGAAAACCGCTGGCAATCCTGCACATTCAATGGCGATGTCCACGCCGACACCGTTTGTAAGCTCCTGAATCTGCTCGATCCGCTCTTCAGGCGTTGTATCCCCGACGTTGATGACCACATTCGCTCCCATCTGCTTCGCCATCTCTAATCGACTGTCAATGAGATCAGTGGCGATGATAGTACCAGCACCGCTATCCCGTAATACAGCAACGACCAAAAGACCAATAGGTCCACATCCGAGGACTGCAACCCGACTCCCGATGCTGTATCCATCTCCGATCTGCGGCAGACCAGGGGCACACGCGCGTTCAACGGCACGTGTCGCAACCGCTACCGGCTCCGTCAATACGCGAATCTCGTCTGGGACACTTTCCGGCATCTTATAGACCCAGGAGTTGCCGTGAATATAGGTATACTCAGCAAATTCGCCGTTCAGATACGGTGGTGTTTCGCTGTTGCTAAACCCATAAATAGTCCGCCCAGAACACAGGGTTGGACGACCCGGTACATGCAAACAATAATAGCATCTGCCACAGTTTTTTGAGCCAGGCACCACAGTCACACGGTCGCCGGCTTTGATGGGACCCCCCATCACATTCATAACCTGATTCGCATTTTTGCCGATCTCAGCAACCGTACCAACGACTTCATGTCCTGGGATGACCGGAAATTTTAGGGCAGTGTGCCCAAGATACATGTGTTTATCACTTCCACAAATGCCGACGCTGTCCACCTGTAAGAGGAGTGCGTCATCTGCGGGTGTGGGTTTCTCAAATTCGCGGATCTCTATCTGCCCGGGTTGGAGCATTACCGCCGCCTGAACTTGCATAGTTAAAGTTCCTTATCTTATTTTTTATAGTTTATAGACACCATTTATCGTGCCCAGAGCGGAATTAATATCTTTGTCAACTGTGCCAAACTCTCCAAATTATGTGCCGGAAGGAAGTAGTCCACGTATGGCAAAGCCGTACGAATACCTCGGCAAATCGGCTGATAACCGTCGCTGCCGAGCAACGGATTGAGCCAAATTAATCGGTGGGCATGCCTGTGGAGCATCTCCATAGAACGACGCAACACATCTACATCGCCTCGATCCCAGCCATCGCTGATGAGGATAACGACTGAACGATATGCCGAGAAAGAGGGAGCAAATTGCCGATAGAATTCCAGCAAGCTTTCGCCTATCTTCGTCCCACCTGACCAGTCCGGCACGACATTCGAGACTTCATTCAAACCCTCTGCCAACCCTTTCCGCCGGAGGAGCCCTGTGATATCTGTTAGGTGTGTGCTGAAAACCGCAACATCCACCTCTCTTAATTCCTGTTGCATGCCGTAGATGAATTGGATGAGAAACTTGGCATAACAATCCATCGAGCCGCTCACATCACAGAGAAGCAGAATTTTGGTTTTCTTAATCTTTCGCTGTTTCCGAATTAATTCAAGAGGTTCGCCGCCATGTACGAGACTTTGTCGCCAACTTCGACGGAAATCGATAATTTTCCCCTTTTTGCCAACAATCTTTCGCCGACTGAGTTTTGTCGCCAACACAGCTGCCAATTTCGCGACGATCTCCCGTGCTTTCTCCATATCCTCCCTTGTGAACTCGCTAAAATCCTTCCGAGTCAGGAGATCCTCAGCACTATAAGCGACCGGATCGTCTTCTTCTCCTTCCTCATCATCCTCTGTCTCGGTATCCAACCACTGATCCAAGATGTCCTGCTCATCGTTTGCATCAGAGAGTTCTTGGAGACTGGACGGCTCAGGCACTTCTCTCTCCGTATCAACAGTTTGGAACTCTGGACGCGGGTATCTCCAAAATAGGTTGAAAGCGGTGTCAAACGTCTCACGGTCTGCTTCTCCAGCGATGAGGTTCGTGCGCGCCGTATGATAAAATGCCTCCCGCTCACCGATGTCAATCAGTTGAATGCTCTCACACCAACTCAACTGATTGGTCGTTGTCACATTGACACCCATCTGTCGAAGCAGACGGCAGAAATCTGTAATTTGTTGAAGAAGGGTTTGTTCAGTCATTTTCCTATTATCATTGCAGTGGTTTAGCGTTTGCTTTAACTTTATTTGTTAGGGTACCATACGTGCCTCTAAAACCCATTCGATACGCGGCCCTGTGTCCGATTTTCAGTAGGTAAATCACAGCATCAGGATGCTTCGCGAGGAGGCGAGTAACAGCTACCGTACCGTTGAGGTCAATTTCATAATCTTCCGTTTCAATATCAATCGCCAGGAATTTTCCATTGTGGTGTGGTTCGACCTCGTCTCGGAGTCGCTGATATATCGTTTTCCCGCGAGTCGCAGTGGTTTCAGTTGTGTGGTCTGAATATGGCATTGTGATTCTCCCAAAGTTGCGGGCTTTATTTTAAAGCCGGATATAGTCAGTCATTTTCCTGTTTTTCTAAGTAAGCGATGAAGGCATCAAGTTCTTTGGAGAGAGTGCCGAACAATTCACCGATCTGCTTGGCGTTTTTCTCTGTTCTTTCGTAAATCAATTCTTCTCCATAGATATTATTGAAAACGTGACGAAACTCTAAAAATTCTGCCAAAACCTCGAATATTGCTTCAGAAATCACGGGTTGCCGTTCCGCTTGTGATTCTGACATCTGTATTAGTAATTCCTTGTGCCATCTACTTCCGTCAGGTATGCGTAAGTCAATATCCATGGCAATTTGTTTAAAAATATTCTCTATTCCTCTATAGCAGTCGACAAGATTTTTAGCAATCGTCGTTTCTATCTCTTCTCTGTATTCAATAGGGGCAGTTTTGATTTTCTCTAATCGCTCTGTGATTTTTTTTATGGTGCCTTCTATTTTAACGCGTTCATCGGAGATACGTTGTATCAGTGCTGACCTGTCCACTTTGTAGATTGCTCCTTTTTCGATCGGAATCAGTTGATTCTGAATTCTTTCACGAAACAGACCTTTACAATCTTTGAAATCAACCAGATCCACCTTGAATAAGCCGCTGATGTCGGATGCCACTGATACTGCCCGAAAATACTTGTCATTTGGAATGCCCCAGACAGCGATATCGATATCCGACCATTTTGAGAATGCCTTTGGTTCTGCGAGCGACCCGAAAACAGCGACCTGTGTTGCGCCAAAATCTTTATAGAGTGCCGCTGCGATCCGATGTGCAGTATCCCATGCGCGATGCAGCAACGCCTCATCTACTTTCCGGTTTTGAAAGTGCTGGTCAAGCCGCAGTCGATATTCCTTTAACTTTTCAGGCGATAAATCTTTCGTTGTGCGATGGGTGTCTGTGGGTTGATGCATATCGCAATCTCCTCAGAGAATAGGATAGCACGAAATGGTTTGACGTGCAACAAAAAAGAGACGGGATAACTTTTTTGGCTTTCCCGTCTCAATTGTCAGCGTAATTGTAGATTTTACTATAATTTGACATCCAGAGCCAGTTGCGACGCAGATGTTCAATTACTTCGTCAGAGATATTTACGTTGTTGTTTAATTCCTCAAGTTCCAACTTCTCATAGTGTTTGTAATATGCTTGTACATTGTTGAGTCCCATCCATTTTCAAATTAGGGGTCAGAGGATGAAATGCGAAAGGAGGCACTCTCAACGGTTGACGTGAAGCACGCGATTCGGAGGGTAATGCTGCTCTCTATGGCCAGAAATTATACATCGGTTGCTGTGTCACCACACTAACAAGACTCCAAATACCGCCGACGGTGAAATCACCTAACATCAAACCGATGGCGAACATTACCAACTGCTGTGAGGCACGCGGTCCACTAACCTTCAAGACTGCCCACTTGATAATCGAACTCACCAGCATACAACTCCACAAATATCGCATGCCCCAATCACTGGAGACAACGAACCCGATCGGATGGAAGGGCCACCAGAAGAAACGCGCCCGCATAAACATCAAGAGCGTCGAAAAGAGTAAGCCAAACACGATACCGCCAGTGGCGTAGAGATTCGGCTCCGTGGGATAATAGATCCAACGTTGGAGTCCGTTGAAGACGCGCCCACCGAAACCGGTTGCCCAACCGCTGCCACCACTCATGTTCAAAGCACCATAGGTATAGAAGATATAGAGGATAACGCCGAACACCATTACGGCAGCGAACGCTGAAACCCCTAACAAAGCGAAGAACAACCGCCTCGGTGCAATTTCAGAGCGTTCCGAAAGCTTGAAACCCTCTAACTGATGTGGCATTGGGTTGCTCGTGTAACTCCGATTGAACCAGCGGTAGAGCGTCAGAGCAACGAGGTTGTTCGTGCCTAATATCCGTGTGCCGAAACCGTCAACGAGGATATGATGATTCGGCATGTTTTCCATCGCATGCACAGGAAATCCCTGCTCCGCACGCATCCGCGTTAGCACTAAGACGATGATAAAATAGATTGCGAAAAACAGCGGGATCAGCCAGAGGGACATACCGATACGCTTGGAAAAAATAAAGAGCAGTGCGAGTCCAACAACGATACCCCAAAGTGCAAGCCTATAGGAAATCGGTTCGTCGGCATCCTCGCCTGTGTGGTGACGTGCGATGCGGAGGACACCGCGAAAATGGCGAAGGTTCAGCACTACAACAGAAATGAAAATCCCGATGGCGGCACCGAAACATTGTCTATCAATATAGGGAAATCCCGGCAGACTCGACAACCCAGCGGCACTTGTGAAAACTAATTGTGCCTTGTAGAAAATAAAGAAAAACCAACTGGAGAACGAAAGGTCGAGCGGCATCAACAACCCAAGTCCGATAACGAACGGGTAATAAGACATACTGATGCCACCGATCGCGTTCCACGGCTTTTCTGTGAACAGGTCTCCAAACCCGCGCCAGCCACCGATCCGCTTAATCGGTAAGGTAGGAAGTGTCGGATACAGAAAACTAAAGCCATTAAGAATCGCAATAGATGCCGCAATTCCGAATCCGAGCCATGTGATGCGATGTGAAAACAGCGATTTCGTGTTATGGGTAACATGAAACGCAATCTGTGTGATCGGATAGGCGAGCCGTTCGCGTTCCACCCACTGCTTCCGCAAGATGACGTTGATACACAACATCACGAGCACCAGGACCGTCATGAACGCTGCCCAGGATAGCGTCGGTACTACCCAAACGCTGAGAATATCCAGTGTGGAGAGATCGGATTCACCCTTGTAATATCCTGCCAGTGCTTTTGGATCGTCGACAAGAAGCCATCTTGGAAGGTAATCCCAGAAAAGTTGTTTCCACTCATTTTCGGGGGTTGCGAACCAGAAGGCGTGCCCGACGGTCGTGACGAGAATCGTCATCAGCGTAATAGATGGGAAAGCGCACGCCGTGCTGAGCAGGATGTATATCGTGAGGAGTTCCGCATCGGTGAATAAGCGGCGGCGAGCTGCGAGATTGAGAAGCGTGAAAGCAAACACGACGAAGACGACATTGTAAAACGGCACGGCGTAAGTATTCAGCGCATAACCGACAAGCCCGACTTCACCCGCAATGATCCAATAGAAATTAAACGGAATCAGCACGAGCGTAATGGCAATAGACTTCCATGTCACACCGTGCGATTTCGGGCGTTCATCGTTTCTCATCTGACTCGCGGGGTTCGGTTAGAAAAGCGATAAACGTATCCAACTCTTCAGAAACGATTGCAAATAGTGCCTCAATTGGCTTTGCATGTTCCTCGGCTTTCGCGTAAATCAGCTCGTCGCCGTAAATGTTATTGACTTTGTGTCGGAAATCTAAAAGTTCTTTTAATCTCGGCAAGGTTTTCTCGGAAATCACGGGAGGGCGTTCTGGTCGTCGTTCTGCCATTTGTTTAAGAAGGTTGTTATGCCACTGACTCCCCCTGGGCGTGTGCATATCTACCTCACGGGCAATCCGTTCAAAAATTCGCTCAGTGCCACTGTAAACCTCAGCGAGTTTTTTAGCAGTTAACTCTTCAAAGAATTTTCTATGGCGAGGCACAGCTACTTCAATTTCTCGCAATAGTTCTGTAATACTACTAATGACCCGCTCTATTTTCGCACGTTCATCTGTGATGCGTTGGATGAGTTTGATTTGATTCATCTCGTAAATTGCTCCGTTTCGAGCAGGAATAGTTGGGAGATGATGTTCATAAGGGGCCTGCCTCTCTATGCCCTCGTCGCCATTTTTAAAAGGAATCGCTTGATGCTCCACTCGCTCTCGGAAAAATCCAGTGGATTCGTCAAAATTAATTAGGTCAATCTTGAACTCAAGGCACAAGTCAACAATTTCCCAACGAGCGTCACGACACTGGGCATCTGATAGTCCCCAGACAGCGATGTCAATGTCCGATACTTTTGTGAACCCTTCTCGTTCAGCGAGAGAACCGAAGACAGCAACTTTCGCTGCACCAAAGTCTTGGTAGAGTACGGTGGCGACGCGATGTGCAGTTTCCCATGCGCGTTGAAGCAACGCTTTGTCAACCCGACGATTTTCCCATCGGCGTTTGAGGTTTTCTCTGCATTCCGCGAGTTCTGAGGGAGACATCTCTCTTGTCGTAGGTGTGCTATGCATATTTGAAACCTCCCTACCCTCTGTCCATTTGAGAACGGGCGAGGTGTTTTGCTTGGGTGTTTCTCTCGCCCAGCAGCTGTGAACGCTTCAATTGTGGTTTGGCTACAATCACGGCTGAATGGAACCGGCATAAAGATCGTTCAAAGCGTCCTCTGGAAGAGGTTCTGGGCTATTCTTGGCGAACTCAAGTGCCTTCTCAAGTTCGTTTGCGAGTTCCGCCTCAAGTGCCGAGAGTTCATCTTGCGTTATACCCTCTTTTTCGATGAGAACCTGGACGAGTCTCCGAATAGGATCGCGTTGCCGTTCCTGCTCTTGGACTTCCTCGCGGTCGCGGTAGGATGTCCCCGGATCACCGATGTGATGCCCGCGGAATCTGTAGGTATCGCAGTTGAGGAGCGTCGGTCCACCGCCTTCACGTGCGCGTGTAACGGCTTCGTCCGCTGCAGCGTAAACCTTGAGGACATCGTTCCCATCAACGGTGATTCCCGGCATATCATAGGCAGGAGCACGGACAGCCGCAATATCCACTACCCGCTGATGTTCTCGTTGCGGCGTTCCCATCCCGAACCGGTTATTTTCACACACAAAGACAACAGGTAATTCCCATACAGCCGCGAGGTTAAGTGTTTCATGGAACACCCCTTGGTTCGTCGCGCCATCACCAAAGAAAGACACTGCGACTTGCTGTGTCCCACGGAGTTTAGCAGAGAGCCCGGCACCCGCCGCGAGCGGAATCCCCGCACCCACAACACCGTTGGCACCCAGAATACCGGTCTCTTTATCGGCGATATGCATAGAGCCGCCCTTGCCTTTACAATAGCCAGTCGTACGTGCGAACAGCTCCGCCATCATCCGGTCGCGTCTGCCACCCTTCGCAATGAGATGACCGTGACCCCGATGTGTACTCGTGATATAATCATCATTGTGCAAGTGGGCACAAACACCCACTGCTGTGGCTTCCTCGCCAATATAAAGATGCAAGAAACCCGGAAGCTGACCGCTCTGATAAAGCGTTCCAGCGGCTTCTTCAAATTGACGAATCTCCACCATTTTGCGATACATGTAAAGCATCTGATCTTTACTCGGTTTTGACATAATTCCTTTCCTATTTTCTGTCTCGGTACAAGTGTTAAGACGTTTTGCCAGTTTCATAGGCATTTAGTTCAAGAACTGTGGAATCCCAAACGGTGCTGTACACTCCGGCGAGTCATTCGTAGGACGATTGACGAATCTTGATACCGGGTACGCCTCCATCTCCTCATCAGGATAGGGAACAAGGAGTGGCTGAAGCGTATCTGCCGATTGTTCATCCGGCGAAAGCCACCCCGCGTAAGCGTCTTGAGGTAGAATCACAGGCATTCTATGATGAATCTCCTCTAACAAAGCGTTAGGGGGACATGTAATAATAGTGCAGGAGTGGAGCGGTTCATTCATATCCTCTGTCTGCCAGACCTCCCATAACCCTGCGAGTGCGAACGGCTTCTGAGATTTGAGACGAATGTACACCGGTTGTTTGAGCCTGTCCCCGGGTATCTTTCTCCATTCATAGTAGCCATCCGCCAAAACAAGACATCGTCTGCGTTTGTAGGCGTTTCGGAAGGAGGGTTTTTCCGAGAGAGTCTCCGAACGGGCATTGATCATCCGATTTCCGATCTTTGGGTCTTTTGCCCAAGACGGAATGAGCCCCCAGTGAAAGAACTCTATCTGTCCAATTTCTGGACGTTCCCCCGTATCAGTCGGCGTTGCAATGACAGCCACATCTTGTGTCGGTGAGATATTGTAGCGCGGGGACAAATCCATTGGCATCGCAAAGTTGAAGAACATTTGATTCAATGCTTCAGCATCGCTTGCAAGAGTAAATCGTCCACACATTTTTCATCTCCTGAAATGGAACAGACACGGATGTCTGCTCCTACAAAACGAGAATTTGTCTTACACATCCTTTTTCGGTTGCGGGACAAGAATATCATCTCTCCAACGAAGACGGAAGGATGGACGCACGAGTGCTTCTGGAGACTGGAGCGTCAAACCACCATCGGCAGTCAAGACGATCCCAGTAACAAAATCCGCCTCATCAGATGCCAAGAAAAGCGCAGCATTGGCAATGTCTTCGGGTTTTCCGTAGCGACCAATCGGATAACAATCACGAGAGGCTTGTTCTTCGAGTGCATCCTCAGCGAGAGAGGCTTCACCTCTTTCGCCAACAATCTGTCCGGGTGCGATAGCGTTCGCACGGATACCGTCCCTACCGTAATCAAGCGCAATGCTTCGCGTTAGGGCGTTCAAACCACCCTTTCCGGCACCGTAAAGCCCAAATCCTGGATTTGTAATTGTAGCGTTGACCGTGGAGATAAAGACCAAGACACCGCCACCGTTACGGATCATTTCGGGAATACAATACTTCGCACCGAGCCACGGTCCGCCGAGCGTTACACCGAGACTTTCGTTCCATTCTTCCATCGTGAATTCAATCGCTTTTTTGGTATAGGAGTGTGCAGCGTTATGGACGAGGGTTGTTATTTTCCCATAGTTCGACAAGGCGGTTTCGACGAGTGTCTGCCAAGTCGTTTCATCGGCGACATCGCCCATGACGGAGACTGCTTGTCCGCCGGCATCTTGAATGCGGTGGACAGTTTCATCAAGTTTTTCCTTGCGGCGGCGCGTGTTGACAACCACTTTCGCACCTTCACAAGCAAACCTATAAGCAGTCGCCGCCCCAATACCACCCCAGGCGGCACCCGCGACAATCGCAACTTTTCCTTCCAGTCTCATGATAAATCCTTTCGTTATGACTCTACAACTTCTCAACTATTATACCATATTTTCCATTTTTGTGCTACAATGATAATAACCGTAATGAAGGGAGGAATTCGTGTGAAACCAACGATAAAAGAATGGCTCGACAATTGTATCGAAAAACTTAAAGCAGGCGAGTTGACCGCGACTGACCTGCGCGGTGTAACTGCCGTTCTGAATTCCGAGAAGCAACTGATTCTTTATCTCTATTCTAAATCAACAAATTTGCGCTCACCGCTTGGAGCCTGGGCATTGTACGACGCAACCGCACCGGAGGCACCTATCCTTCCCTCACAAGATGCCCCTTATACGTCAGTGATCGACGCGGTTCGCGATGGATGGCGGATCGTCCAATTTCCGCGTCCCGAACTCTACAACTTTTCGGATGTTGACAACGCCTATCTCGCTTTTGAGTTCATTTTAGAAAAATTCGTGTAAAGGAAAAACGCAATGATTGACGTTAAACCCACACTAAATGACTACCAAGTCATGCAGTTTATCCACAACGGTTATATCACATTAGAAAGCATCATTGATGCCGACTTTAACCGAGAATGTGAATCGGTGGAAGGCGGACATCTCAACGATTTCGTTCTTACAGACGAGTTTCGCCGGAACGTCCTATTACACCCGGAAGTCGCTGGTGTAGTCCGTTCACTGTTAGGCGAGAATTTCCTCGTGCCGACAAGTGCGCACCATCACCTTTTTGAAGCCACACATCTCGGTCAGACATGGCACTCCGATGGAATCACGGAATACGGGTACGGTATCACGCATCTCCAGTGCTACTATTATCCGAAAGAGGTGAAGATTGAGGATGGACCAACGATGATATTGCCCGGTTCCCACCATCGACTTGTGGATAGGGAAGCGATCGCCCATTATGGCGACATCCTCGGACAACTCTCCCTCACCGTTCCAGCAGGCACCGTCGCTATGACACGCTACGGCATCTGGCATAAAGCAGGTCCAAAACTCAATGCCGATAGACGCGGAATGATTAAGTTCTCCTATTACCGAATGGCGATGCCCAAACGGGATTGGGTGCGAGACTCCGATGAACTTCCACCGTATCAACACGCTGGCAGGCATCCTTACGTCACCGAGGTAGAGTCCTACCGCGATCGACGGAGAGGCGAACTCACGTGGCAGTGGTTATGTGGATTGACAGAAGTGGAAGAACCGATTCCACCCGTACAGATGTTTAACAGTGGAATCCCATTATCAGAGATCCAACTTCAGTAGCAAGGCAATTCGGTTCTCATTACGGCTCCGAACGCACTATTTAAATTGGAGTAGAAAGTTTTCAATATCGTTTTTCAGTTCTACGTGCACTTGCACCCCTTTGAAATTTGATTCGCCTCGACGTAAAACACCTTCAATATCGTCTTTTAGTTCGGCATTGTTCGCCTGGGTTGCGAGTTCCAAGGCGGTTTGAAAATCCTGTTTCGCCTCTGAAGTCTTATTGAGAGTTCTCTTTGCCAATCCTCGACCGAAGTAGGCACTCGCATCATCAGGGTTCAGCCGAATAGCGGTGTCATAGTCGGCGATCGCTGCTTCGTATTCACCCAGATGTTTCTTTGCTATTGCACGATTGAAGTAGGCGATGGCACCGTCACCCTCACGGGCAAGTCCAATGGCAGCATCATAATCCGCAATCGCTGCTGTATGTTGTCCCAGCTTGCTCTTGACGTTCCCCCGATTGTAGTAGGCGGTTACGGCACCCGATTTCAACCGAATTGTGGTATTATAATCCGCGATTGCCGCTTCGTATTCACCGAGATCTGCCTTAGATACGCCCCGACTGAAGTAGGCTGTGGTATACTTAGGGTTGAGCCGAATCGCGGTATCATAATCCGTGATCGCTGCTTCGTGTTGATCGAGTTTTGCCTTTGCGACCCCCCGATTGTAATAGGCATTTACGTAATTCGGTCTCAGGCGGATAGCGATGTCATAGTCGGCGATTGCTGCCTCGTATTCTCCGAGGTTTTTCTTCACAATCCCACGATTGTTGTAAGGGGTCGCCAAATCAGGATCCAAGCGTATCGCAGCGTCATAGTCGGCGATTGCTGTCTTGTATTTTCTCAGCCTTTTCTTTGCGACTCCCCGATTGTTGTAGGCGGCTGCGTAATCCGAATCCAGGCGGATGGCGGCACTATACATCTCAATTGCCTCTATGTATTCACCGCGTTTTGCCTTTACCAACCCACCATCGTTGTATTCCTTAGCTTTCTCCGAAACTTTCTCCGATCCACAGCCAAAGCAAACGATGCACATCAGAAGTCCAGTCAACAGCCTCCTATCTTTCATCGCGTTTCTCCTCAGTCCTTCTACTTTAGATGGCGTAAGGCATCTTCAAAAAGATATACTTATGTATTTAAAAATTTCGCAGGTAGGCAGGCTATTAACCCGCCTACTGTATTCAGGAATCAACGCGCACCGCACGCTTGCAAACACGCTTGCATGTGCCCACGCGATTCTGCCGCAATCGTGCAACACTGCGCTAAACTATACTCTTTCGCACCGATAACTTCAAGGTTCAACGGACCGGTATAACCGTTTTCATGCAAGACCCGGATATAACCGACGAGGTCGATGTCCCCGCGTCCGTTTGCTTGCAACTCAGGATCGCCGGGACCGCGCTGTGCGCCTTTACAATCTCGAATATGTACATGTTTCACGCGCGAGATCACAGCAGCGATCGCCTCCACAGGGTTCTCATCTGCCCGATGAATATGGGACGGATCCATATCAATGCCAAACGCCGGGGACGAAATCGCTTCCATGATGCGGAGCGTCGTTGGTGTATTATAAATGCTTGCACCGACATGTGCCTTGACACAGAGCGTCACACCGTAGTGTTCCGCACGTTCGGAGAGACTGCCCAATGAATCAACAGTTTCGGGCCATGCAGATTCATCGTCCGATGCACCGCCGGGACCGCAGTTGATAATTGGAACACCTATCTCAGTTGCCGCTTGGAATGCTAGTTCCATTCGTTCTGGATCGCGTGAGGGCTGTTCCATCGCCAACAGGTCGAGTTCGTACTCTTTCGCGAACCGTTTGATGTCGGCAGCAAGTGCTTGCCAGTTGGCGAGCACGAGATGCTGACTCATCCCGTCAATCGCTGAAAGTTCAATGCCGTCATAACCAGCCATCGCGATATGCTTGAAAGCGGCTTCCATGTCGTAACCGCCGAACAGTACTGAATTTGCTCCTAATTTCAAATGTGGTTTCTCCTTCTGTAGGGGCAGATATTGCACCGCCCGCGCTACAACAATTATCCGTTTAATGTCGGAAGCGGCTGTGGACGCACCAAAATACCGCCCTGCTCATAAGACTCCATCGCCGCCCAAGTATACTCAAGTGCCGCGAGCGCATCTCTGCCGGAAGCGCGTAACTGCTCTCTCGGCACGCCGTTCGTGATGTCCTCTAAAAAGGCGTGAATCCTTAAGGGGAAAGTCTGACCGAAGTCGCTGATGCCGGACTCCGTGACAATGGGATCACCAGAGAAGTCAGGGGCACCCGGGGAGGGCCAATAGGTCACCTTCTCGATGCAGTTTTCAATACAGAAGGTGCCGCGTGTGCCTGCGAGTTCAACACTCCACCAACCACCGAGACCGAATGTAGCATCACCACGTTGGCTCAACAGGTAACCAATACACCCGTTCTCAAAACGGAGGTGGATGCTGTTAATGGAGACCATCACATCTCCAGCGCCCCGCCTAAAATGCGGACGATCCATGAAGGCTTGGACGTGCGTCACATCGCCGCAGAAATGGCGCATCACACTGAAGGGGTGTGACAGGAAGGCTTTCACATGAAAATAGGGAAATCCATCTGACCGAGGGGCTTTCGAGGGACTATAGTTGAATTCACCGCCAGCGAATCCCATTTTGTGAAGACAGTAGACCATCTCCCCGATGTGTCCATCGTCAATATATTTCTTCGCTTGCTCCGCAGGCGGCGTAAAATAGTGATTCAGATTACAGCCGAGATAAAGGTCCTCTTCCGTGGCTTTCGCTACCATGTCTCGTGCCTGTCCGATATCGTTAGAGATCGGTTTCTCAACAAGCACGTGCTTTCCCTTATCAAGAGCCTCCATTGTTGGTTCATAGTGCCAACTACCGTTCTCATTCCCGCCGGTACCGACATCGACGATGTCCAGGTCGGGTTCACCATCAATCATATCAGCTACGCTGTAGTATGCCTTTACACCGAGACGTTCTGCTGTGCTGTCTGCGCGCTCTTTCATAATATCGCACACCGCAACCAGTTCCGCTAAGTCGTCATTCGTGTGACAGTTCGCATGGTTATTGCCAATCCCACTCATGCCGACAACGCCAACTTTTAATGCCATTTGTTATGAGTTCCTTCCAATGAGATGAAGTTTGATCTTGCCTATAGACGAAGCCTTGCAGTCTAAAATTACGCTTGCAAGTAACGCCCGGCAGCAGACTTTGTATCTTATTATAAGGGCATTCACGGTTTTGTCAACAAATATCTTCAAAATACGCTTGACAACAATTCCTCTCCGTGCTATCATTTCATAACAGAGTTTACGACCGCAATCCCCGCAGGCACGTCTTGTAAGCGTGAAGGAGGAAAACGGATGAGTATCAGTGTCGGGATGGTAGGCTTAGGGATGTTCGGACCATCGTTTATCCAGTCGTATAAGGCACATCCGGATGTACATCGGCTTGCGTTGTGTGACTTAAACGAAGATCGCCTAACAAAATGGGCAAAGCAATTTGAGATTTCTGAGACCTACTCAACCCTTGATGACATCTGCAAATCGGATTTAGATGCCCTTGTGATCATCACCCAGCATTGGATGCACGCGCCGCAGGCGATTCAAGCGATGGAGGCGGGAAAGCACGTCTATACCGCTGTTCCTGCTACTGCATCTCTGGATGAATGCGAAGCCCTTATCAGAACCGTTGAACGAACCGGAATGATCTACATGAACGGCGAGACGAGTTATTTCCGCCCAGAGACGGTCTTCTGTCGCCAGAAAGCAGCGGAGGGGGCATTTGGGGAATTTGTTCATTGCCGCGCCGAGTACTTTCACGATATGGATCACGGACTCTACGATGTTGCCAAAAACCGGTGGGGTGCGCTGTGGGGTCGTGACAAGACCGGCGGTATCCCTATGTACTATCCGACCCACTCAACCTGTTTCCCGATCTCTGTTATGAAAGCCCACGCAACGTCGGTTTCCGCACAAGGGTACATCTATCCAAACGACGATTGGTTTCGGACAGATACCATTCACAAAAATCCGTTCTCAAATGAAGTCGGGCTTTTTACAATGAGCAACGGTTCGACAATGCAAATCTGTGAGTTCCGACGGGTCGGACACCCCGGATCTGAACGCGTCAGTGGTATTTACGGAACAGAGGGCAGTTACGAGCAAAGTCTGGCGGGTAGTGTTTGGGCAGGTAAACACGGAAGGGAAATCGTTGAGCCTTCAAGAGCGCATGAGTCTCTCCCGGAAGCACTCGCAGAAGATCTCGGCGGGCATGGGGGTTCACACGCCTATCTCGTACACGAATTTGTGGATTCCGTCAATCGCCAACGATTGCCACGCGTCAACGTTTGGGAAGCAGTTCGGTACTGCGCACCCGGATTTGTCGCACACGAATCTGCTTTACGGGATGGCGAATTACTCCCGATTCCGGATTGGGGAGATGCACCAGAAACTTAAAACAGAAGATTATCCTTGATTTTTATGGCAACTTATAGTATACTATACTGTTTAAAGGATTTCTTATGGCTGGATGCTATGCAAATCGGCACACAAACTTCGGCTAAGCTAAATAGAAAGCAATCGGACATCAATCAACGCGCACTACGAATCTGAGGTTAATTAAGGAGCACAGAATGGCTATTGAATACGCGGGTCCTTATAATACATCGGCTATTCCGCCAGATGTTGCCCGCGAAATTGAGATTTATGAGATACAACTTGGTCGGGTACAAGCCGGCCAGGTAGAAGAGACTCTCTTTACCGAATTTAGACTTCGGCACGGGGTTTACGGGCAGCGTGATGACCGGTCGCAAATGATCCGTGTTAAAATCCCGTTCGGCGGGTTTACAGCGACACAGCTTGAAATGTTAGCAGATGTAGGTGAAGAATTCTCGGACAACATCATCCACATCACCACCCGTCAAGATGTACAATACCACTACGTGGACATCAGCAATACACCGGAATTAATGCGCCGTCTCGCAAGCGTTGACATTACCACCAAAGAAGCGTGCGGTAATGTCGTGCGAAACGTTACAGCATGTCCTCTCAGCGGTGTGTGCCAAGATGAGGACTTTGATGTAACACCCTATTCTAAGGCGTTGTCTGCATTCCTTTTGGGGCACCCGGATACCCAAGATTTTGGTCGTAAGTTCAAAATCGCGTTTTCCGGATGTGAAGAACACGCTTGCGGTTTGGCAAACATGCACGACATCGGTGCGGTTGCTGCCGTTAAAGAGGTGGACGGTGAAGTCAAACGCGGTTTTAAACTTTATGTCGGTGGCGGACTCGGCGCAGTACCGCATCAGGCGAAAATGTTTGATGATTTCGTCTCCGCAGAGGAACTCCTGCCGATTTCACAATCAATTTGCAGAGTCTTCACCCGTTTAGGTGAACGCAAAAATCGGAATAAGGCTCGTTTAAAGTTTGTCATCGCCAAATACGGCATTGAGGAATTCCGTAGACAGGTACTTGAAGATCGGGCTACGCTACGTCACGATCCGGAATGGACAGCGTATCTGGACAATCTCGACGCTTACAACGAAAGTCCTCTCAAGGCACCGACGCAGCTCAACGGCACCATGAAACCCGAAGGGTTTGAAGAGTGGTATCAATCTAATGTGCGGTTACAGGGTCAACCCGGCTATGCTCTTGTGACGATTACGCTACCTCTTGGGGATATTACCGCAGATCAGACGCGTGCTTTGGCAGATATTTCGCGGAAATACGTTAAAGACACTATCCGTGCCACAGTCGAACAGAACATCGTTCTCCGTTGGGTGACGATGACGGATCTCCCCGCACTCTATCGCGAACTGAAGACAGTCGGTCTCGGCGACCCGGGGGCAGAATCTATGGTTGATATTACCGCTTGCCCTGGTACTGACTCCTGCAAACTCGGTATTTCTTCTTCACGTGGTCTGGCAGCGCACCTGCGAAACCATTTCATTGAAACCGGTGTGCAGAATGAAATCAAAGACTTTCGGATTAAGATTAGCGGATGCCCCAACTCATGTGGACAGCATCATGTCGCGAATATTGGTTTCTTCGGTTCCTCGCGCCGGATGGGTGAGCATATTGCTCCTTATTATCAGGTGCTACTCGGTGGACACATGGTGGAAAACGCCAGTTCTTACGGACTTGCCACTGGAAAAATTCACGGCAAATATATTCCGACGTTCATTGAGGAATTAACCGGTAAGTACACGGCGGAACGAAATGAGGAAGAATCCTTCACTGATTACGTCGCACGGCTCGGTAAGGCGGAGATCAAGCAGATCTTGTCCAAGTACGATAAGATTCCATCTTATGAGGAAGCACCCGAATTCTATGTGGACACCGGCGACACGAAAGATTACCAACTCAAGACGGGTGTCGGTGAATGTGCAGGAGAGGTAGTCGCACTCGTCTCTATGAAGTTGGAAGAAGCAGATCGACTCATCTATGAATCTGGCTTGAACTTGGAACAGGGTGAATATCAGGATTCCGCGGAGTTGGCTTTTGATGCAATGATCAGAGCCGCAGACGGACTTCAGACAACGGTAGGTTTGCAATACATTGACGACGCGATCACCGTCAACGAATTCCGCGCCCATTTCTTTGAACCCGGTAACTTCTTCCCCGGTTACGGTGCGCACATCTTCAAAGCAATAGAGGAAGATGCTTCTACGTTTGACCACGAATTGGCACACCGTCGGGTTGAAGAAGCGACACTCTTCGTTGAAGAATCGCATAACGTCTATGGACGCATGCGCATCAAACAGGAGGAAGAGGAAGAGAGCCGTCGCAAAACGCGTCGCTCGCGACCGGCGCGGAAACCAAGGGTTGTCAAGGAGACGAAGCCTGTTGAGGAAATCGCGGATAGCCTCGATCTCAAAGGCGTCGCCTGCCCGTTCAACTATGTCCAAGCAAAGATTCGGTTGGAAACGATGCAACTCGGTCAACTTCTCGAAGTCACCATCGACGATGGCGAACCCTTTGAGAACGTGCCGAAGAGCCTCACTAACGATGGGCATGAGATCGTTGACACCAAAAAGGTCGGACAGCACTACCGACTCACCGTCCGGAAGGGTGAGTAAAGTTCAAGGTTGTGGTTCCTCAGAACCGAATTTCACACAGGCGATTGCCGCCCGCGCCCAAAACGGGCGGCAATCGCCTTTTTTTGACTTTACTTCCAAGCAACATCCACAAAACGTCTCGAATTTTTGCTTATGAAGTTTAGGAACGCATGGTTCATTATCTCAATAACGGTGATGTCAGTCGGCGTTTTCTATTTGGTTGTGCAAACCTTTTTGAACGTGGACGTGCCGAACTCCAGACCGCACAACGCGCACTTCTGACAGACGAGGTAGGGGATGGGTGGAAGCGATATCTGAAAGAGGAGGGTCCTATCGGTGTTGCGCGGGATGTAGGGAAAAGTCTTGTTACTTTTATTCCACGTGGTATCGCTACTGCTGCAAGAACAGTCAGCGAAGGAGGATTCGGGGAACGTCCTGTGAAAAGTCTCGCAGAAATAAGCGTAGCGATGCCGTCTATAATTGCTCTGGTCAGACTGATTTTGAGGATATTGAGACAGATTGTTCTACCATTTATTCTCTCAATGCCAAAAGTTCTGTGGAATTTCATACTGGACAGAGTCCGAGATCTCGGGAAGGCGATACGGGATGAAGAGTGATTTTTATTCATATAGAGTAAACCAGTTTTATGGAAAACCGCGATGTTATTAACAAATTTGTAGGACATTTACAGAAGACTTATAATCTGCAATTTCACCCCTGATCTATTTGCCAGAACTGACTAATATTCTTACACTTAGGAGTTTGCGCTAACAAGGAGGCCTCAATGCCCTCAAACAAAACCAAATTATCCCTCACAGATATGACACCCATACAGTTCCGAGAGTGGCTCCGCCCGATTGTGAATGAGGTACTGTTTGCTGATCGTGATGAACTCGTCATGTTCCTTTCACAGAATGTTGACCGAGAAACACTGACAGAAGGGTTCCGAGCAGCTTTTGAAGCCTATTCCTATGATCTAGCGTTTGATTTGGATGTTCAAGAAGCGTGTGTGCTTGCAGTGTTTGAAGCTAGCGAAAAATTTGGGCATCTGAAACAGCGCGTGGCAGCAGTCGAAAGTGAACGGAAAACCTCAGCTGCAGGGCGTATGGCACGGCGGTTAGGCGGAATCCCGGATGTGCCAATGCCGACGATAAAGGTGACGGCGTTATCTGATGATGAATTCCGCACACTCACGGAGACACTCGTAAATTCGGAGTTGTTTGCCGCCCGAGAACGGGTTGTTAAGTTGATGAAGGAACCCACATCAGTAGCAAATCATTTGCAGTTGCAATCTGCATTTTATCAGTTTTTTGTCTGTCATCTGGAATTGGAGCAGTTCTTAGAAGCCTATGAATACGACCCGGATGAGGGACTCGAAATACGCCCGGAGGTTGCCGAAGAGTTGGAACGAAGTATTGATGAGGTGAAAACTGGTGGTAAGACTTATTCTCTCGAAGAAGTTTTTGCAGAATTTGAAGAAGAGTGATCGTGTATACACTGAAAATAGACTCAAGTGCCAGGACGGATTTGCGGCGTTTAGATGCGACAATCCGCGCCCGGGTTCGTACCAAACTGGAGCGATTACGCGAAACTTGTGACAGCCAGCCACACAAAAGGTTGAAAGGTAAGCATAGCGGTAAATTCAGTTTAACTGTCGCTCGGCATTATCGAATCCTTTATACTTTTAATAGACGTACCCAGGAGATCGTTGTTCACCGGGTTGGACATCGTAGGAACATATATTAAAGCTGACTTTCGGATTGTATATGGGGCCATATTGGTAAAAAATAGAAATTGACTTTCCTGCCAAATTGCGGTATAATAAAAAAAGCAGACGATAATGAATCCAAACAGAAGTTACAGGCACATCAGAGTAGTGTGCTGGTAATTCTAAGGTGGTAGAACTTAAACATAGCGGGTAAAGCCTGCTCCTACAAAAAAAGCCCATCGGGGCGTTATGTTTATAGGAAACTTTTTAGCAGAATGGATCTACAACAGATTAACATTAAGGTTTTCGCAACCGAAGATAGCAAAATCAACTACACCAACTTCATCAAGGTTTTCAACCGTTGGATGGAGGAAGCTGATTCAGACGACTATTTGAACTACGCCGATTATTCACATGTTGATGCAGGACCGAGTGTGCTATTGATTTTGAAGCAAGCCAACTATAGCATTGACGACGCTTATCATCAGTCCGGATTCCTCTACAATCGGAAGCATGCAGTCGAAGGCGATAATGCTGACAGGATTCGCCAAGCGCTCACAGAGGTGCTTTCTAAATGCGAACAACTTGAAGCATCCGCAGAGTTAGAAAACGCAGTGCATTTCAACGGTGCAGATCTCCTGTTTATGATAAACAACCGGCACATCGCACCGAATACATCGGAAACAGCGGCATCCGTTCAGGCAGAGCTAACACCTGTCCTACAACAGATGTACGACGGTGACGATTTTACGGTGGAACGCATCTCTGAAGACGCACGCGAACGGTTCAGCCTACGAATCTCTGCAAATTCAGATAAACCGATCTCAGAACTCCTCTCCAATTTGGGAGCCTAAGATGTTTAACTTCAGCAACGAACAGATTGAACGCTACAGCCGGCATATCATTCTCAAAGAGGTCGGTGGGATGGGGCAGACGCGGTTGCTTGAATCAAAAGTGCTACTCATCGGGGCAGGCGGACTTGGTTCTCCTGTCGGGGTCTACCTCGCCGCTGCGGGGGTCGGCACACTCGGCATCATCGACGATGACGTAGTCGATCTGAGCAATTTGCAACGTCAGATTTTGCACGGCACCAGCGACATCGGCATCCCGAAGACGAAATCCGCAGAAGCCACTATCGCAGAGATGAACCCCGATGTCAAGGTGGTTCCGTACAATGAACGGATTACCTCGGAAAACGCCTTCCAGATTCTGGAACAATACGATCTCATTGTCGACGGATGCGACAATCTACCGACACGGTATCTTCTCAACGATGCGTCCGTTATGTTGGGAAAGCCGATTGTGCACGGAAGCATCTTCCAGTTTGAAGGGCAGGTCAGCGTCCTTTACCCGGGTAAAGGACCGTGTTATCGATGCATCTTCCCCGAACCACCACCACCCGGAATGGTCCCAAGCTGTCAAGAGGCAGGCGTTTTTGGTGTGTTACCCGGTATCATCGGAACAATCCAAGCCGTTGAAGCGATTAAGGTCCTGCTGGACATCGGTGAATCGCTAATCGGCACGCTTTTACTCTTCAATGCATTGACCATGGATTTCAAGCGACTGAAACTCCGTCAAGATAGCAGTTGCCCGATGTGCGGTGAAAATCCCACCATCCACGAACTCATCGATTACGAGGAATTCTGTGAGGTGCGTTGGTAGTCAAATGAATTTTGCTATAGGGCGAGGTCTCTGTGCCTCGCCTGTTCATATTTGAGCCTGCCCCGCCGATTAACGCAACCTTATCCTTCAATCGTATTTTTCAATTTCCTTTAATGTGCTATTTGTTGATTATCACCTGAGACTGAGGAGTAAGTATTTCGGTTTGGTGAGCTCATCTGTGGCTTCGCTTCTTTCGGTGACTTCTTGAATTTCAGCCGTGTATTGTCGGTTCAGTGTTACGTTTTCCACGGTTTCAAAGACTTCGTCTGTAATGTCTCCAGTATAGGTTTTTTCTGTAGTTTTTATCTCAAATCTATTGGTTCTAAGGGAAGCACCGATTAAAATGCCGGTGATAGTAAGCCTTGACGGTGCTTCTTCTTGAAATTTTTCAAGAATTTCAATTGCTTTTTGCATTTGAGAGTTGGATAGGTATACTGTTCCACCCCGGTTTGGATTTGGTGATATCCATTTAAATTCGGTATCTATTACGGATTCATTAAGTGCTTGGAGAAAATTGGTGTAGTCCTTGGCTACTCTTAATCTTAGTTGTCCTAAGAGTTTCTTAAGTTTTTCTTGGTTGTTTTTGGCATTGAGGAGTTCAAAAAACTTTTCTATTGCATCTCCACAATCAGAATTGTCAAAAAGATCAAGTTGAGTAATCTCTGGAGAGGCGAGGTGAATATTGAATGATCCGGGACGGACTTGTAAAAGTGAGATTTGCATGCTGTTCCTGATTTCCTCAGTGATTTGAGGTGCGTTAAAGCAGATCATCCCAATTGTGTTAATTACAGTTTGGAGTTTTCCGAAAATATTGCTTAGGATGGCTATAGGTGCTTGTGTTTTAGAGCCTACAGCAAAGTTGAGAATTAGATTCAGAATTTCTTGTTTCCTGAATTTTACTATTTCTTCCGTATCGCTTAGCACTGGGAGTATTTCGGTTTCAAGATCAAGACATTCACCGGGCATTGGTAGCATATCCTCAGGTATCTGATTTGATTGGATAAAATCTGTCTGGACTGAAGCATGTTCCTCGTATGGAACCCTTACTTGAATTGCATAGGGATTTTCAGAATTGACGAATGCATCGTGGAGGTCAATTTTGCCGGATCGGATAAGGTTAAGCCGTTCAGTGGAGGCAGCAACACAGAGCCAAGTTAAAAATTGGGCATCTTCAGCAGCAGCCACAACAAGATAAAAATGCCCTGAGGCGTTTTTGCAGGAGTAAAGAACAGGTTGATCGTAGTATTCGTATACCTCTATAATCTCGAGTTTGCCTAACTCTGGAATATTGAGTATATCAAGCATCTTATACACCCTTCCTATATTACCTTCTGCTTTTTTATTTGCTTGCTACCCTAAAAACAAGCCAAGGTTCTGTTCCGATGGGTATCCACCATGTATGATGAGATTTTTCAAATGATGGTGTATGTTGAATCACACCAAGCGTCGGATTGAGTTCACCTTTAGCTGTTTTCCTATTTCTTAAGTGCCCTATTCTGTTCTTGAGTCGCTCAAAGAGTCGAGGAATATCTTTCGGGTCAGTATAAACGGAGACCCCACTAATTTTGATGTTTGGTTCCGGAAATCTACCTGGGAATTCTTCCCAAGTAGATAGGAAATCTTCTGCTCGTGGTGGATTGTGCTTTACAAGTCGGTAAACAGTCCCGGAAGCGGGTTCAGCTTCCACAGGAGGGCAGTTTTCTGGATAAAAGTCTGGCCATTGCAACTCGGTATTCCTTCCATTTCGCATGCTATTGATTACCGAGCGCCACGTTTTGTATTTTTAACACTACGGATATTATAACATACATATATAAATTAAGTAAATATATTTGTAAGCACTGAAAAAACGTGCTTGTTCTATAAGTTAGTTATAGGGTACATTGTCTTTTGAAAAAAGTCAACTTTTTTGGCAGTAAGGCTAATTCGTTTCAACTTTTTAGAGAATTTTGAGAGAAAGTTGCGAGTTGGCGTTTGTTTCTACAGTTGTAATTCATAATCACTGCTCGATTCCACACTATAGGCTATCGCGGATTTCATGTGTTTCAATGCAGCGTGAATCTGGGGGAGTTCCTCAAATCCGTAAGATATCCGGAGCTGTCGCTTCCCAATCTCAACCATTTCGCCACCTGGATGGACACAATGTTCACCCGGAATATAAATCACTTTGGGATGTTGGGAGCCTAAGCGTCCATCGACTTCTTCCCGTCCAGTTGTTCGCGTCAAAAACTTGAAAAAATCAGAGGTCGTATTTGTTGCGACACTCGCCAGCGTCAAGTAGTAATAGAATCCAGCACTCCCACCTCGGCACTCCTGAACGTTATCACCCAGTAATTCTGCCATCCACGCTTTGACCTGTTTCGCCTTCTGGTGATACCCGTTATTAACCCTTTGAATTTGTGCTTCAATACCGTGGTCGAGCAAGTAGCTTGCGATTTCTTGATTGATTAACGGCGCGCTGAAGCCGATGTCGCTTGTGCGTTGGATGATGCTGTTGAGGAAGGGACCTTTGGGACCAATAAGGTAACCAATGCGCAACCCTGGGGCGAGGATCTTTGACAACGTGCCAATTTCATAGACAATGCCGAGCGTATCGTAGCAGAGCGCAGACTCCAAAGGTTCAACGGTGCTGTCATGCATGAGGTCGCGATAGGCGTTGTCGAAAAAAATGGGAATTTTTCGTCCGACTTCATGGGAAAGTCGGGTAACAATGTCAACGAGTTCTCTCTTACGGTTATTGGATAGAATTGTGCAGGTAGGATTGTTAACCGTTACAACGTAGAAAAAGCGGATAGCCTCTTTTGCGTTGCCGAGCGTCGTTAGTTTTGCCCTCAAACGTTCGGCATCGAGTCCCTCATCATCCTCAGGTATCGCTATAACGCTAAAACCTTTCCTTCCCAAGTCGTTGCAGTAGATATAATACATCGGATCCGCGGTCAGCACAATGCCAGCAGGAAGTAGGTGGGTGATGCTCTCTAACAAACTCGTTGCGCCGTTTGCCCCGATAACAATGTCTCGGCTGTTTAAGGTCTGTTCAGTGATTCCGCCGATCCGGTTTTCAATGTGGAACCTCCTGATCGACTCAATCAGGTTCGGTGAACCTTGTGCCCCGCCGTAATTTAGAGAGGCGCGATATTTTTTGGGATGCGCGAGAACTTCTTCGCAGGCAAGTTGAATCTGCTGATGCGGAATTGTCCGTTCATTGACATATCCGACACCGAGATTGATGTCGCGTCCATCTCGAAAACCGACAGCAAAATCGGTCATCAACCGATTAACCGGGGAGGGAACACTTGAGGCTTTTCCGTAATCAGAAAGCAGAACATCGCGGATCTTCATATTTTGTTGGAATTCTGCGCGTCTATAGCAGGTCTCTCAAAGCGGATTCAAGCGTCCGGTGGCGAAATTCGTAGCCGCTTACCTCTGTTTTCTCTGGAAGGACGTTCTGACTCAGCACAACGAAATCCGCAAATTCGCCCATCATCAACCGCAAGCCGAACGTCGGGACAGGAAGCAGCGTTGGTCGCCGTAGCACCGCACCGAGCGTTTTCGTGAACTCCGCATTTCTGACAGGGACAGGTGCCGTCGCGTTCAGAGGACCACGAATTTCTTCATTCTCTAAAGCGTGTATCACAATACCAACCACATCGTCAACGTGAATCCAAGACATCCACTGCCGACCACTGCCAAGTATGCCACCCACTCCCATTTTAAAGGGCGGAAGCACCTGTGTTAGCAGCCCACCTCCTAACCCAAGTACAAGCCCAATACGAACCATGACCACCCGAACCCCAAACTCACCTGCTTTTTGGGCTTCTGTCTCCCATTCTTGACAGACTTTGGCGAGAAAGTCTGTGCCAGCCGGCGATACCTCTGTAAAGTGCTCATCGCCACTATCGCCATAGTATCCGATCGCCGAGGCACAGACAAGCACATCCGGTTTGGTAGACACGCCAGCAAACGATTCAACGAGGTTTCGCGTAGAAAGAACTCGACTATCCCGTATCCGTCGTTTTTTTTCGGTATTCCATCTACCTGTGATAGTTTCACCCACCAGATGAACCACCGCTTTCACATCTGATGTGGCTTCTGAAGGAAGTTTTTCGGTCTCAGGGTTCCAACCGTAGACCGCTCTTGCGAATTTCAATTTCGCTTGTGCGCGTGTCGGATTTCGAGATAATATGTGTACCGTATCACCCTGTTCGTGGAGAGCAGTGCAGACTCGACTGCCGATGAATCCGGTGCCACCGGAGACCAATACATTTGCCATTTTTTTCTCCCTTATGTCTCCTATTTTGACAACTCAGTGATGACAGTCTCTAACTTCAGATAGTCGTCAACAACAGCATCACTAAGCGTGTCGTCTCCTTCTCCTTTATTGAAGCCTGCGAAACGAATCGCTTTCATTCCCGCATTTTTCGCGCCGACAATATCCGTTCGGAAAATATCGCCGACGTGTACCGCTTCCGTGGGTTCAGCGTTCAGTTGTGCTAAAGTTGAATGGAATTGCGCCACTTGAGGTTTTGTATAATCCGTTTCGTCGGAGAATGTGAAAGCTGTAAAGTATTGTAAAATACCGTCACGCGCCATCAGTTTTCGAGCAAAACTGCCGGGCGTTAGTGCCGAGTCTGAGATAATGCCAAGCGGATAACTTTCACTCAACCGAGAAATGACCGGGTTGACATGTGGCATCATAATTGGCGGTGTTTCCAAGAAAGCCGCGCCAAGACATTCAATTAACTGATCAAAATCTTCCTCCTCAAGCTGAAGGTGAAGCACCTCAGCGAACCGGTGCATGCATCGCTTCACTGAGATCCCTTGATGTTGATGCCATAGGGATGCGACCAAGTTATATGCCTCTTCAAGCCCGAATTCCACATCATTCAATGTACCAGCATAGCCGCGACTGCCAAGGTACGTATAACAGTGCTCAACACGTATCGCCTGACGCTTTCGCCAGTTACTATCAGAATCTGCATAAAGGGTTTGCCAAAAATCAAACGTAATAGCTTTGAGCATCAAATGTTTCCATTTCTAATTTGCATTTCTATTTCACTGTAGAGGTGACTCATATTACAAAGCACAATTCCATTTTACCCGATTTATCCGAAAAAATCAAGCGATATGTGGTTTTATTGGGGATATTCAGTTTTCGCTTTTCTGTAAACTTCGCTTTCTGCAAAAAAGAACAGATTCGCCAGAAAAATCGGCACGAAACGCACGTGAATCAAAATAGACTTGCAATTTCCTTTTAAAAGTGATACCATTAATTAAGTATGTAGGCAATCAATAGGCAAACATGTTGCGTCCGATGTGTGCGGAGGAATACGAAGTTGCGGTTGAATCGTCGAATTATCCCTGGGTATACGACCACCCGTTTGATATTCGTTTACTTCATCGTCGGATTAGGCACACTGATATTTGGGTCCTTCCATTATACCCGACAGATTTCTCGACTGAACGCCGATATAGAAGCCCAAATAGCCCTTTTCGCCGATCTGGCAGCCGAACTTCCCGGCGTGGAAAACCGAGGGTTGCTACAAAAGTTAAACGCGATTGTCAGAAAGTCATTCGATGAAGACAGATCGCGCACCTTCTCGTTTATCATCACGGATGCACAGGGAAGCGTCGTAATTACGCGGGGTGTTGACCCACAATTAGACGCAAAGATCGACAGTTTGGATATCAAGGTAAACGAAAATGAGGAAATCTCGTTAACACAAGATGAACGCGCTTTGTTACAGTCAACATTAGCGCGCATGAAAAATAAACATCTACCCCGTGAAATACACATGCTCCTTGAAGACAGGCAGTTAAAGGGGTATATTTACTATGGTGATGCCGCGCCCAGTGAAATGGCACATCTGCCTTTTGTAATAACCGATACCACTGGTACACCTCAGAAATGGCAAATATGGGGCGATGTTATTACTGCCGATCAGGCAACTGCGGAGGAACAGGAACGAGCGAGAATTTTTATTCAGAACGCACCCGCATCCTCTGTGATTGAAACAACACCCAAATGGCACAAGGGTTACTTCTATTATGAAAGTAAGCCATACTATGGATTAATCGTGCCTCTCATAGCACCCGTGGTCCTATTAGCATTTGGAACTGTCTGTTTCCTCGTCTATCAACGGATAAAGTCTTATGAGCACTCGGCAATCTGGGGAGGCTTAGCCAAAGAGACCGCGCATCAACTCGGAACACCTATCTCGGCGCTGTTGGCATGGACAGAACTTCTGCATGAACGAGGTAAAGAGAAAAATGATGCAGCACTTGCTGAACTCTCCGAAAGTATGAGAAACGATCTGGAGCGTTTGCAGAAAACAACGGCGCGCTTCGGTATGATTGGCACGCAGCCACCCCTTACCGAAGTGAATATGGATGAAGTATTTGAAGAAGTCCGAGCATATTTTGAAAAACGGCTGCCGCATATTAGTCGACGCGTTGAAATCCGATTGAGACTGCATGAAACACCGCCTATACTCGCGAACGCGCAATTACTGCACTGGGTGTTTGAAAACTTAATCCGTAATTCGTTGGATGCAATGGACAAAGCGGACGGATGGATCCAGATTGAACCAACGCATGACAAACGACGCGGCGATGTTGTTATCCAGTATGTCGACAATGGAAGCGGGGTCACCCGCGAAAATCAGCGAAAGATCTTTGAACCGGGGATGTCTACCAAGGCACACGGATGGGGACTCGGATTGACTGTCGTACAGCGGATCATCCGTGAGTACCATCGCGGAAGTATACGCATGATTAAAACGAGTCCTGACGGAACAACTTTTGAAATTCGACTGCCAGTCGCATAGCCCACATTAACAACCGTTGTAGGCAAAATAATTACCTGCACATTTTTCCTACTTCCGCTGAGGAGAAACTTTCACTCGCGTTAATTGGGCACGATACCGCACCTGAGCAGACTTTGAAAACTTACGTATGGCACAAACACACCAAATCTTATGGATTGATGATGAAATAGAAGCGTTGCAACCGCATATTCTTGTGCTACGCGACCGAGGTTACGCGGTTACCCCCGCGACAAATGGCGAAGACGGCATCGCGCTTTTAACGCGCGGTGATACGCAGTACAGTGCTATCCTACTTGACCAGGTTATGCCCGGTAAAGATGGAATGGCAACGCTTGATGCAATCCGTACCATCAATACACAAATCCCAGTCATTCTCGTCACCCAATCCAGCGATGAACAATTTGTTGAGGTCGCTCTCGGCAAGCAGGTAACCGATTTCTTGGTGAAACCGATCGGTGTCGCCCAGATCGTCTCAACGCTAAAGCGCATCCTTGATCAGCCGCAGATAGTCGTAAATCAGATTCCGAGTCGCTACACGACTGATTTCAACGTTATCCGCGCGATGAAGGACTCGGCACCGAGTTGGCAAGACTGGGTCAATATCTATGTGAAACTCTTACAATGGGATATGGTATCTGAAAAGTTAGCTGACGGTGGGTTAGAGGAAACACATCTCGCACAGAAGAAAGAGTGCAATACCGAATTCTCTGACTTTGTCGCAACGCATTATCCTGATTGGGTCGCAGGTAGCTCAGACGCACCTCCCTTATCGGTCAACGTTCTCGACCGGCATGTTATCCCTCAACTTCAAGCTGGAAAATCTGTTTATTTTATTGTGGTTGACTGCTTCCGCTTAGACCATTGGTTGGCAGTGGAATCACTCTTGTACCCTTATTTCTCTATCGAACGTCAATATAATTTTTCAATCCTACCGAGTGCGACAATGTACTCACGAAATGCCCTCTTCAGCGGCTTGTTCCCCATAGAGATTGCCGAACGCTATCCACAATACTGGCAGGAAGAATCGGATGGGGACACAAGTACAAATCGCTACGAACGCCAGCTCCTTGAAGAACATCTGAAGCGCAGAGGTGTCAAACTGAAGCCCGGAATCCAGTACTTCAAGATTTTTGACACCCGAGGTGGCAACACCTACAAAAAACGGGTCGCCGCGAACACGCGTGTGAGTCTCTCAGCACTGGTTGTCAATTTCGTTGACATCTTGACCCATCAGCGCTCACAATCCGATGTCCTGCAGCAGCTTGCCCCTGATGAATCCGCTTTTCGGGCTCTGGCGCGCTCATGGTTTTCGCATTCGGTACTTTTCGATATTTTACGCATTATTGCAGCACAAAACGCAACTGTAGTCCTCACCAGCGATCATGGCTCTGTCTTCTGTAACCGAGCAACCCGCGCTTACGGTAATCGTGAGACTACCACCAGCCTCCGGTTTAAAATCGGCTCTAACTTAGGATGCGAAGAAGGCGAAGCGGTATATCTCCGAAACCCAAAAGAATATCGACTACCGGCGGAAAACGCAAGCAAGGACTACATTCTCGCGAAAGACGATTATTATTTCGTCTATCCGAACGATTTTTATAAGTATAAACGGCAGTTTCAGGGAGGGTTCCAGCACGGCGGTATCTCGATGGGTGAACTGATAACGCCTGTCGTGACGTTGACACCGCGGCTGTAAAGCGCAGCTTGCAAGCCCAGATGAATAGATAGTACATCACTCTATAATTTATTATATCAAGTTAAAGTTATCAGGTCCTTCGGAAAACAGCAAAGGATTGAGACACGGAAAGAGGGTCTCCCTATAGTTGGCTTGGTACCACTCCCGCTGGGGCAACCGCACACTCGCTAATTTGGCTGGAGCGTCCTACTCGAAGATATATACGCTTCGCATCGCGGCAACGAAACGTAGGACACACTTCTACAAAGCCCTCGCTGCTTTTTGCAATGCTGCCGATTTTTGACACGACAATTAACCGAGGTGCCTCTTAAAAAAAGGCACGATAGGAGGTAATAATGGAAAAGGAGATACTTATTTCTGATGATGAGTATGAAACACGCTGTGCGGTACTTGAGGAGAGGGTGCTGAATGAGATTTACATTGAACGGAAAGCAGCGGCGCAAACATTGGGGAATCTCTACAAAGGACGCGTTGAGAACGTACTACCCGGAATGCAGGTAGCATTTGTTGACATCGGATTGGAACGGCATGCCTTTCTACATATTTCCGATCTCAAATATGAGCATGCTGACGAAGATGATGACGAAAATGAGAAGCAGAATGGAGACCGAAAATCCAATAAAAACACCACAGTGTTGGATCTAAAAGGAAAGCGATCCAAACACCCACGCGGTGGACGCGGGTTCCCATTTCTCATAAGTGACCTCATTTCAAAGAAACAGGAACTCCTCGTTCAAGTCGGCAAGGAGCCTATCGGAACAAAGGGAGCGCGGGTTACCAGTAACATCACACTCCCCGGGCGTTATGTCGTCTACATGCCCAATTCCTCGAATATCGGCGTATCACGACGCATTGAGTCTGCCACTGAAAGAGACAGACTCCGTAACATGGCAAAGGCAGTGAAAGCCGACGTTGAAGGCGGATTTATCATTCGTACTGCCGCTGAAGGCTTGAACGAAACCGAGTTTACCGCCGAAATCCGATACCTTATCGATCAATGGAAGCGGGTACGCGCCCGCTCAGAGAGAAAATCCGCACCCAGTCTCGTCAGTAAAGACCTCAGTTTTACCAACAGGATCGTCCGGGATATGCTCACGAAGGAGGTCAAACAACTGCTTATCGATTCAGACACGGGGTACCAGGAGACGATGGAGTACGTCTCCTCCGTCATGCCCGATCTGAAAGCTCGCGTCTCGCTCTATCAGGAAGATTCAACACTCTTTGAGGCTTACGGTGTTGAACGCGCACTCAAGGAGGCACTCCGTGAGAAAATTTGGCTCAAATGTGGAGGACATATTATCATCCAGCAGACTGAAGCCATGGTCTCGATTGATGTCAACACCGGTCGATTCGTTGGAAAATTTGACCCAGATAACACTATTCTTAGTGCTAACCTTGAGGCTGTTGAGGAGGTCGTCCGCCAAATTCAATTGCGGGATTTGGGAGGGATTATCGTCGTTGATTTTATTGATATGGAAGAGCCTGCGCACCGGAAACGTGTCTTTAAAATGCTACAGGACGCGCTCCGGAAAGACCGTGCCCGCACAAATATCCTGCATTTTTCAGATTTAGGACTCGTCGAGATGACACGCCAACGCACCCGTCCAAGCCTTTCTACCCTACTGATGGAGGAGTGTCCCTACTGTGACGGACATGGCACTATTCTATCCGTCGAAACTGTCGTCATTCAGTTGCTACGTGCGGTAAAGATGGCGCACAAACAAACGCGTCAGTCCCAATTACGTGTTATCGCTAATGACTATGTCGTTTCGCATATAAAGTCGCAGATGTCGGATAAATTGCGGGAACTTAAGAAGTCATTAAAATTAGATCTCATTCTGGAACCTGATGCCGACTTGCACCTCGAAGATTACCGAATCTTCGTCGGAAAAGGTGAAGAATTGTTTCTCGATTAACGCAATAGAAGGCACTTTCTAAGGCAGGACGTGTAACAATTGCAAATCTGAATTGACATCGACGCGTTTTTAGGGTATAATTTAATCAGAAAGGAGCGATATATAAAAATGTATGCAGTCTTTGCGAGCGGGGGAAAACAGCATAGGGTGGAAGTAGGAAACCTGATCGATCTTGAAAAACTCGATGCAGAGGTCGGTGACAGCGTCACATTCTCATCTGTTCTGGCTGTCGCTGACGGTGATGGTCAGTTACAAGCCGGCTCGCCCTATCTTGACAATACTTCAGTTACAGCCGAAGTGGTTCAACAAGCACGCGGAAAAAAGATGGTTGTGTTCAAATCGAAACGCCGTAAGGGTTACAAACGCAAGTTAGGACACCGTCAATCATTTACACGCGTGAAAATTACCGCGATTGGTGCGGTGGAGGAACAATCTGATGGCACATAAGAAAGGCGGCGGAAGCACCCGAAACGGACGCGACACTATCGGAAAACGACTCGGTGTCAAAAGATTTTCCGGAAATCATGTCACCGCAGGGAGCATTCTCACTCGACAGCGTGGAACGCACATTCACCCCGGAAACAACGTTGGGGTTGGAAGGGACTATACGCTCTTCTCGAAAATTGATGGATACGTCTGGTTTGAGCGAAAAGACAAGTATCGCCGGAAGGTGAGTGTCTATACAGAGCGTCCTGAATTTTAGCGGATATACCCGCCTCAGGAATCAACGACCAGAAGCCTCGCCTTAGGGTATTGCAGCGCGCACCACCCCAAGCGAGGCTTTTTTGCTCCAAACCGAATTCAATTCTGAATCTTCATTAACTCTGCCTTCCACAAGTGTATAATTAATTGTGTGCTTTACTATAATGTTGACAGAACAGTAGTCCGTAATGAAATGGTTCTCACTGCGAAGCAGGATTTAAGAGGAGTCCGTGAAATAGTAATCTCATGTTGTTTAACCGCAAGGAAAATTTAAAAAATGAAATGGATAGGCTGGTTCATAACGCTAACAGTAGTGCTGGGGTGTGGCGGACAGTTACAGCAACTCGCCGTGGAAACGATGGAGAACGCTCAGGTAGCACTCACCTCTGCCAACGCGATGGGGGCACAGGAGACTGCTGATATCCCGTTACGCACCGCGCAAGAGATGCTTGTCACGGCTGAAAACGCAATGAATGCTGGTGATGTAGAGCAGGCATATCGACTCGCACTACGCTCGTATCTTCACGCTCGAATCGCAACTGAGATCGCCATCGCAATTCGCGATGAAGCAAACGTTCAAGAGGTACAAGCGCAGCTCACGCTCACTGAGCAGAATGTTGACGAAGTGCTCCAGAGGCTTGAGACTATGAAAGCTGAACTTGACGCGTTACAGAAATTCTAAGAAAATCAAGTGCTATAACTGCAGGACGACTGAATGGATATGCAACCGCGAATCTCAGGTTTGCGCGACACGAGGGAAACCGATGAAATATTACGGATTGCTGCTTTTAGCTACATGCCTTATCGCATCCGGATGCGCCACACCAGAGATCGATGAAGTCATGCTCGCGACACAACTCCAAGACGCGCAGCAGGCGATCAATAATGCAGCTGCATTGGATGCTGAACCTTTGGTGCCAGAGGAATTCGGGCGTGCGGTGAAGCTCCTGAATTTCGCTCGGAACTCACAAGAAAAGGGGGACATCCCCCAAAGTGCTGAATTTGCGTATCAGGCGGAATTAGTCGCACAGATCGCCAGCGCAAAAGCGCGGCAGCACAACGCTCGGCAAAATGTCGTTACCATCCGAGAACAGATATATCAGCAAATTATAAAGGCACACGAGCACGAACTCGAAATCGCGCGTATCCGTGAGGCGATCCTTGAGGAGCAACTCGCCCGTGCGCTGAACTCTCGCGACAAAGGACAACAGCAGACAGAACAACTTTCAACGGAAATCGCGTATTTAAAAACATCACTACGTCAAACGGAACTCCGCCTGTCACTCACAGGCGTAGAATCACTCGTTAATATTTCAAAATATACCTATCCAGCGATTGAAACAACTGCGGACTATGAGCGCGCCCAAGCATCAATCGCTTCAATAGCCAACCTCATTGAGCAAGAGGCGTTCGTTAAAGCAGAGAATACTATCTCGGATGCACAGAAACTGGTCGATAACCTTTACCAATTGGCGCAGAAAAACCAGAAGGTAGAGACAGAAGCAAGGACGAGCGCGCAGGTCGCAATCGCGAAGGCAGAAATAATCATCCAGCGTGCGCAATACCTCAACGCCAGTCAACACGCACCGCAGCAGTTTCAAGAGGCAACGGGACAACTGAAACGTGCCAAGCAGGAATTAGCCACCACTCGCTACGAGCAAGCACAACAATTTGCGCAACAAGCACAACAAACCGCCGACGAGACAGTCATAATCGCGGAAGCGGCGGAATTTAGACAACGCGCACAGAAGGAATTAGATCGGCGTGAGGCGGAAGCGCAACAAGCGGTTGACACCCTAAAAAGAAAACTCACAGTACAAGCAAAGACACAGGTCCCGCAGTTGGAAACACGACTCTATGAACTTGCCAATACGGCTTCCGCAAAGGCAAAAACCGCATTAGCAAGCAAGGAATATGAGACGGCTATCAAGGCTTCCGCGGAGGGCAATGATTATCTGGAACGCGCCATTGCAAACACGCAACAGATAACATCGGCGAAGTCGGATTTGGCGAAGGCAGCAAGGCAAATTCCTAAAGCCACCGTCATAGAGCAGAGGGATAGCGTCCTCATCCGTATCAGAGGCAACGCGTTTGCCCACGGTAGCACGCAACTTCAAAAAGAATTTTCCGCGACGTTTGAGCAACTCGCAAGGGTCTTACGTAGAGGTAATTTCAGCAGTTACCCCGTCCGAATTGAGGTCCACACGAGTGCCTTGGGAAATGCGAGCGTCAACCGAAATGTAAGTATGGGGCGTGCAGACGCAATCAAGAGGTCCCTCGTTGAAGAACGGGTCAACCCAGAACGCCTCACCGTTGTAGGTTTGGGAGAAACCCAGCCTATCGTTGAAAATGGCGCGAACAAAGAGGAACAGAACCGTAGGATTGATATAATTGTCAAGACAAACTGAAAACTCGTGCAACACAAAGATCCTTATCTCGTCAATCAGGTCGCGATGAACCTGTTTGGAGATAGATATATCATCATTTATGGGAATACGATTCAGTTCCACAACCACTGTTACCATCTGCGGTCCATCAATATACCGGGACATCCACACCATGGATGCTACTACTTGGAGGACGCAAACACCGGTTTGGCTATGTCAAGCGACATTGATTTCGCACCGCCTGGCGCATACGGCGTAATTTTCGAGCCGCAGACGGGTGACATTATCGATTGTGAAACGGTACCGTACGGTTAGAAAAACGGCAGCCGTACGAACACACGAAACCGCAAGCATATGACTAACACCAACAACACAAACACAGTATCCACACAGCAAGAGACTATCCTCGTTTTGGATTTCGGCTCACAGTACACGCAACTGATTGCCCGGCGCATCCGTGAGCAAAACGTCTACTGCGAAATTTATCCGCACACGTTACCCCTTTCGCAGATAGAAGTCATCGCACCAAAAGGGATTATTCTCAGCGGTGGGCCCGCAAGCGTCTACGAAACGGATGCTCCAACAATTGATGCGAAACTCTTCGAGTTGGAAACACCGATATTAGGCATCTGTTACGGTATGCAACTCATGGCGGCACTGTTAGCAGGTGGAAAGGTCCATCCAGCGACGCAACGAGAATACGGGCACGCATCCCTCCAGGTTCTTGATGCAGCTGACCCACTTTTCGCAGGACTTTCCTCACGATTTTCTGCTTGGATGAGCCACGGCGATCGTATTGCGGCACCACCCGTGGGATTCCAGACAATCGCACAAACAGAGAATGCCCCTATCGCTGCGATGGCGGACCCTGCCCGCGCGTTTTACGGATTACAATTCCATCCTGAGGTTGAACATACTCAGGATGCCGATCGGATTTTGGCGAACTTCACGCGTAACATCTGTGGATGTCGTAACGCGTGGACTATGCGTGCCTTTATCGCCCGTGTCACAGCACAAATACGGGAACGGGTCGAAAATGAACGCGTCCTGTGTGCTGTTAGTGGTGGTATTGATTCTATGGTGCTGGCGACACTTTTACATCAGGCGATCGGTGATGCACTTGTACCGGTTTTTGTTGACAATGGACTCCTCCGGAAAGACGAAACCGCTGAAGTGCTCAAAACCTGCGAACAACTCGGCATTCCTCTCGTCGCTGTTGATGCAGTGAAGCCGTTTCTCAGCGGACTCGCAGGAGTGACCGATCCAGAAAAGAAGCGAAAGATAATTGGGGCACAATTCATCGAAACCTTCAAAACAACGGTGAAAGAATTGGGACACAACTTCCGATTCCTGGCGCAAGGTACGCTCTATCCCGATGTTATAGAGAGTGTCTCTGTGAAGGGACCGTCGGCTACGATTAAAACGCACCACAATGTTGGAGGGCTTCCATCCGATATGCCGTTTGAACTGCTCGAACCCTTCAGGGAACTTTTCAAGGATGAGGTGCGAGCCGTCGGTGCGGAACTGAACATGCCAGCGTACGTCCTTGGGCGACACCCATTTCCGGGACCCGGACTCGCCGTCCGTATCTTGGGTGAAGTTACACACGAACGTTTAGAGGTGCTCCGTTCAGCAGACGCTATCTTTATCTCTGAAATCAAAAAAGCGGGATTGTATGACGAAATTTGGCAGGCTTTGGTTGTTCTTCTACCCGTCAAAAGTGTTGGGGTAATGGGCGACGCGCGGACGTATGAAAACGCAGTCGCACTCCGCGCGGTCACGAGCAGCGATGCAATGACAGCGGATTGGGCGCGCATACCCGCCGATGTGCTCGCCAGAATCTCCAACCGTATCATCAATGAAGTACAAGGCATCAACCGTGTCGTCTACGATATTAGTTCAAAACCGCCCAGCACAATCGAGTGGGAATAGCTATTCTGCTGAATAAACCTGAGATGCGGCGTGAACAGCTGCACCACGTTGCACGCTATGCCCCGATTCAATGAGGAGTTTCTCTAACGCACTCAGGACGAGCATAACATTCCGTTCGTTTGAAGATTCACCCATCAGCCCAATTCGCCACGCCTTTCCAGCAAAAACACCCAAGCCTGCCCCGATCTCTATGCCGTAGTCCGCAATTAGGCGTTTCCGAATCGTCGCATCGTCAATGCCATCAGGAATACGCAGTGTAGTGAGCATCGGTGCGCGGTAGCCCTCTTCGGCTGCGGGTTGCAGCCCAATCGCTTTTGCCCCCGCGAGGAGGGCACGGGCATTGTGCTCATGCCGTTTATAGCGAAGATCCAACCCCTCTTCCAACACAACGCGCAATGCTTCCCGTAATGCATAGATAAGGGACATTGAGACAGTGTGATGATAACTCCGCTTCTCACCGTGCCAATAGTTTTCGAGGAGCGTCATATCAAGATAGAAACTCTGGATAGGTGTTTTTCGGTTACGAATCACCTCAACAGCACGCTCACTGAAACTGATGGGTGAGAGTCCGGGCGGACCGGCGAGACATTTTTGGGTACAGCTATAGGCAATATCAATGCCGAGGGCATCCATATCTACGGGCTGTCCTCCGAGACTGGTCACACAGTCTGCGAGAAAAAGGGCACCGTTTTGATGCGTAATCTCAACGGCATCTCTCAGCGGTTGCAGGACACCCGTAGAGGTCTCCCCGTGTACCAACGCAACCAGTTTTAGGGTGGAAACCTTCGCGACGGCTGCAGCGATTTTTTCGGCAGGGATGTGTGTGCCCCATTCCGCTTCTACTCTTGTCACGACACCACCGCACCGGGCGGCGATATCGGCTATCCGCTCGCCAAAATACCCTTTGACACCCACAACGACACCGTCACCGGGTTCAACAACGTTGGCAAGCGCGGCTTCCATTCCTGCGGTCCCCGTACCGGAGACGGGTAAAGTTAACCTGTTTTCGGTTCCAAAGACCCGGCGGAGCAGTCCGACCGTGTCATCCATCACTTTGACAAATTCGGGATCTAAATACCCCAACATCGGGGTCGTCATTGCTTTAAGAACCCGCGCATTGGCTTCGCTCGGTCCCGGACCGAGTAGCACGCGCGGTGGCACTATTAATTCATCATACACTGTTTTAATTTTTCCTTGCGGGTAAACAACGGGAGTTTCGGATTTGACGGGTTTCTCTCAAATCCGTCCTCCATTACATTACGGACTACCGGTCTCGCTACTATGCGGGTAAATAACGGGTGTCTGAACTATCAGAGGCGTTCCTTAAATCTGAAGAAAGGGAAACGCCCTATCAAAAACCCTGCGCCGTTGTTGCAGACTACCGTTTTGGTCTAATGGGACACCATGAAGTAACCTAAGAAAACCTTGTGGTGTAATGAAGTGGGTTGTGAGTCTGCGGTTCACCCTAATTTTTGCAATTTCTTAGCGTGAGGGGAGTGTGCTAATAAAAGGGGAGGGTGCTATACAGCACCCTCCTTTCAGGGAAGCCCCGCTCAGGAGAGCGAGGCTATGGGAACAGGATGTGGCAATTACTCGCCACCGCCGCCGCCACCAACAACCGTACCACGAATTTCCAGATTATTCGCCCGCATGTAGCTTTGAATCGTCTGGATCTGACTGATCGCATACGTGAGTGCCTGGTTGACTTTTATGTCTACAGGCGGCGTTGTCTCATATTTTGCCCACAAACGGTTGAAGAAATCCAACGCATCGTTGAAATACGCATCGTCGCTATCGGCTAACACCATGTACGCTTCACCGATCTGTACAAGACCGAGGTCTGCATACTTGGTTCCCGGATACGCATCAACGATCTTCTGGTACTCAGCGATAGCGGCTTCGATAGAGGGCTTCTGCTCGTCACCCTTTGCGAGTTTCGCTTCATTGAGCATTGTCGTCGCCTGCTCATACTCGTAGAAAGCAAGCGCATTTTCGGTGTCGTTGAGATAGGCTTGTGCTGTCGATTTCGACTCCGCACCGATACCGGTCATACTGATCGCTGTCTGATAGTTCTCTATCGCCATCTGATAGAGACGGATCCGTTCCGCTTGCTCCAGCTCTTCATCGGAGCCTGCGTTGTAGTACTTATTACCGATATTAATCAGCGCGTCGGCGGTGTACTGACTGTTCGGATACTCAGCAGCGAGGGCTTCGTTCGCCTCAAAGAGCCGGTCATACCAGCGCTGTTTCGCGTCCTCATCGCCAGACTTTTCGGCGGCTTCAGTAAGGAGCTGCGCACATGTCGAGATAGCATACAACGATTCAGCAGCACTCTTGTGAGTCTTGTTCACAGTGCGAACCTTCTCGTATTCTTCAATCGCTTTCTCAAACTGTTGCGCGGCGTAGTAGGATTCGCCGACATGATACTGCCAGAAAGCAGCATCGTTGGCACTCGGATAACGACGCACCATATTACGGAAGATATCGCCAGCGGCAATGAAATAACTTAACGATTTTTCAGACATCTCGCCGTCAATGCCTACTTGCATCCGCCCGAGCTCAAAGTTCGCAGCGGCTGTGTAATTCAGTGCGGTTTCCGTGTTTTTACGGAGTGCATCCGATTTCGGGAAAAGTCCCTTATCGACGTAACTCACGAACGTCGTGAGCGGTGTCAGCGCACTGAGTAGGTCTTCCTGAAGTTTCACGCCAATACCGACAGAATAGTAAATCTGACCGGCTTGGAACAGCGAATTCTGCACATACGGGATGACCGTCTGTTTGTTCGCCTTTTCAACCGGAGCTGCGATCGAAGCGACTTCAAAGAATGCGGCTGCCGCGCCCCGACTCGCATCAATATAGGGTTTCAGATCTGTGCCGCCCTTTGTTGAGAAGAGGGAACGCGCTTTGTCCGAATAAAGGAAACCGAGGTTGTATTGTGCAGCGGCTTTCTCTGCCACACTTGCATTCGAATTTCCTTTCGTCCGATCACGGGCTTCAACCGCTTCGATGATCGCTTCATCCAAACGTCCCAATTCGACGTAGAGGGTCGAGCGACGGATACCAGCATCTGCCACCATTGAGGCGACATTTGTATTGGCTGAACCGCTATATTCCCCAATGAGGGTTTGGAAGGTTTCCAACGCCTTAGGCGATTGTTTCAGCTGGTCTTGATAAATCAAGCCCATCCGATAGTAGGATTGCGCTTTGACGAGTGCATCTTCTGCTAACTCAATGGCGTTCTGGTAACTCATCAATGCCTCCTGATAAGTTTTCAGTTGCTCCTCTTGAGCAAATGCCATTGCGAAGTAGGAGCGCCCCTTCATGTCCGCATCGTCGGTATTTTCAATAATATACTGATACTCTTGCACCGATGCGGCATAGTCGCCGAGAGTGCTATTGAGTTCAGCGAGACGGGAGTGTGCTTGGAAGATAAGCGGCTTACGTGCTTCATCTGCGCTCTGTCCCTCTAATGCGGTAACCGCTTTGAATGCGTCTGCGGCACCTTTATTGTCTTCCAGTCCGAGCAAAGCCAAACCCGCAGTGTAGTTAGCACTGATGAGGTTGTTCACATCGTCTGTCAGGGTCACCACTTTTTCTGCGGCACTCACAGCGTTCTGTAGGCTCAATTGCTTGCTGCCTGCATCCATCGCGGCTTGCGCGATCTGATAGTAACAGACTGCTGCTTGGTACTGCGCGTTCGGTGCGAGTTCGCTATTCGGGAAAGTTTGCACGAAGAAGAGATACTCCGCAAGTGCCTCGTCGTAGCGTTTCGCACTATAGTAAGTGTGCCCGATCTTCAGTTGCGAACGGCTGCTTGCATCTTCCGGCGCGCCTGGGTTATCGACAATTCGCTTCAGCGAAGCCACGAGCGCATCTATATCAACCTCTTCACCACTGTTTTCAATGGCAGTGGCTTTAATCAAGTCGATATGTCCGAGTGTCTTGAGAACGAGGTCATTGTCACTGGATGCGTATTTATCGCTTGCTTCATCGGCGAGTTGCAGGATGAGGGGCCATTTCTCCATATCATTCTGCTTCTGAGCCGCATCACGATAAGCGAGTGCCAAGCCGTAATACGCTTCAACCGCGTTGGGGCTATCGGCATAGTCGGAAATCACGCGTTTGAACGCCATCTCAGAGGATGCCAAGAGTGCCGGATTTTCAGAAGCGGCTTGGTAATAGCAAAGCCCGACGAGGTAGAGCGCATCGTCTGCGTATTCGCCAGTCGGATTCCCTTCAACCACAGCTTGATACTGGGTAGCTGCTTCTTCAAACCGTTTCTCTGCACGGAGTAGGTCAGCGAGTTTAATCGCTGCTAACGAACGGTTGTCAGCATCGACAAGCTTGTCTAATATGCTATTGTAGTAGTTAATCGCGCCCTCTTTATCGCCTTCCTTGACATGACTATTGGCAACGAGAAGGAGTGCGCGTTCGTAGTATTCACTTGTGTCAGGAATAGACGCGTAGCGGTCGCGTGCTTCCGTCCAGTCACCGAGCATTTCGTGGGAGAGTGCTTCGTTCATGATACACGCTTCCACCTGAGCGACACGCTCACTGAAGTCATCGTAGCGTTCCTGGGCGACACCTGGGAGGAATGCATCGTCAGTAAACATGGCGACGGCTTCCTGATACGCCGAAACAGACTTCTGCAGGTGTTCCTGATTGAAATTCACGTTTGCCTCGCCGTCCTGATAACCTTCGGGTTTGGCAGCTTCGTAGTAGGAACGTCCCTCAAAGAATTTACCCATCAACTTGACGAGATGGAACTTCGGTAGTGGACGGTAATCCCACAATTTCGCATACTCTTCAGCGGCTTCAACGTACTGTTTGAATTCAGTCCGCTTGATGTCGGCGAAACGGAGCTGTACCTCAGCGGCGAGGATGTCGAACTCGTTATCGTTCTTGTTCTTCTCAATAAACTCGCGTGCGATTGTTTCCAACTCGTCCTTACGTCCGAGATCGTTGAGTGCCCAAATCGCACCGTAGAGGGCGTGCGGAGCAACGGGGTCCTGCGGGTAGTTGTCTACCGTTTTTTGATACCATTGCAGTGAGAGTTCAAGCGTTGCCATTCCGGTTTCAGCATCCCCGGCTTTTACCTGATTGCTGCCGAGTTTGTAGTAGGCTTCACCAATCTGATAGGAGCAGTAGGGAATAAAATCGGTGGCTTCTTCGTGTTCGTTGATAACACGTTCATACGCTGTGGTTGCCTCACTCCAATTCTCTAAGCGGAAATGGCTATCGCCAATACCGAGTTTCGATTCGGCGATGAAGTCGCTTTCCGGGTACCCTTCAAGGAGGGTTTTATAGGCAACAATGGCGTTTTCATAGTCCCCTTGATCGAAGTAGGTACGTCCGATAGCAGACTGAATTTCTGCTTGAAGTGTGCGGTCTGCAGTGTTTTGGAGTGCCAACTCGTAGTTGACGCGTGCGTTGTCATAGTCCTTCTGCCGGGCGTAAATCGCACCTTGGTCGAAGTATGCCGCCGTGACGTATTGGCTTTCCGGGAACTGCGTGATGAAGTTGGTATACCGACCGATCGCCTCATCACCCCTACCGAGTTGGTTCAAGCTATAAGCGGCTTTATACATCGCTTCGGCTTGCAGGTCGGCGTAGTTCTTGAATTCCTCTGTAGCGATTTTATCGAATTCCTGATACGCCTGCTCATAGTTGGATTCATTGAGGAACGACTGCGCGATCAGGTGCTGTGCGTCATCTTTAAAATCGGAATTAGGGAAACCATCAAGAACCGCTTTGAATGCCTGTCGGGAGTCCTCATAGTTCTGCAGTTTATAGTTGAGCTGCCCGATAGCATACCAAGCGTTTTCGACGAAAAGGCTGTTCGGGAAGTTCTCAATGAGCTGCGTGAACTTCGGCTCCGCCAATTCAAACTGCTCCGTCCGATAGAGGATGTGTCCCCAGAGATAGGTTAACCCCTCTTGGTGTTTCGGAATGGTTGCCGTCGGAGCAACCTTTTCGATGTACTCGACCGCAGTGTCGTAGTGATTCACATCGCCTGACTGTTCAGCGAGACGTGAGTAGCTAACTGCGATCTTATAATTGGCAAGGGTCTCGAAATCCTTGTCAATAACTTCGGTTTTCACACCGCGCTTTGTTGATTCTTCGAGTGCTACAGTATACTTCTCAATTGCACCCTCATAATCCGCCTGGCCATACAAATCTTCAGCAGATTGGTAGAGCTGCTCCACCTTTTTGGAGCTACCCATCATAAAAGGTGAAAGGAGCGCAACTAATAAGGCGAGGCCACCAATAATGCCCAAAATCCTTGGGTTCATTGTATTCTCCTTGTTTACGCCGCGCGTGCCGAAAGCACACGCACGAAATTAAATACTAAACTAACTTTAAACATCTTTCGATAAAATCTTCAATTATCGACGTTACTATACTATAATAACGTCCATCTACAACTCTCTGGAATCGTAGACTTCTGGAATAGACAATATTTCCAACGGTACATCTAATAATTTTTGTGAAAAGCCTTTAAATCCGCTCCACTTCCGCTCATACTGTTGGAGTGCGTGCTGTCCTGCATCCATACCCTGCAACAAGAGCAGTGCGTACCGACTTTCGGTTAATACATCACGACCTGTGAGACGTGCCCAGAACGCTCCCTGCGCCGGAAGTTCGGCATAAGCGAGCAATTCGGAGTCAATGTCTAACGCGGCACTCGGCACTGTGTCAGAATCATTCTCTTGGAGTGTCGTGAAGATATATCCTTCTGTCATCGGTTCATCGGTGAATGTCCAAAAGTCAGAGCCTGACTCAACAGCAGGGGTCTCTGTCGTACGTCCACTACTGACATTTGGACGGGTGCCAGTGGGTTGAGCGACAGCCTGATCCTGTTTGATAGCAAGTGCTGCGGTGGGTTGAACCGAGGCAGGTGAATCGGCAGAGAAAAACCGAATTTTCGCCGCTGCATACAAGCGTCCAAGCACAGGGTTCCCGTCATCCTGTGGCGAAACCTGGTTTAGCAGCAGCGGTGCGACAACCAGCATCGTCAGCGTTAGCCCGATAATATAATACGGGAAAGCGTATTGTTTTATGGAGAGAAACCCACCCAGGCGGGAATGATCAATACGGCGGTGAAGCTGGGTCAGTAGGTGCCACCCAAGACGCGTAACGACTGCAAAGAGCCGTTGATGGAGTGCAGTTGGCGCACTCTGTTCAATACGTTGTTGGAATCGCATTGTAAACCGGGCGTAATAGGCATCGGATGCCTCCGGTTCAACGTAAAAGTTTTCGAGGAGGTGGTGCGTTTTCTTCAGGTCAACGGTTTCTCGTTTGCACGATCCGCAGGAGCGGAGATGCAATGCGACATCGGTTGTCTGCCGTTCGGAAAGCGTCCCATCTATATAGTCAGATAAAAGGCGTTCTATTTTGTCACACTTCGATCTCATTGATCTTCCCCTCGAGATTGTGTGTTCCACACGTTTATTTTTTAATTTTACCTTGCGGAGGAATAGCGTCCGTTAGAACTGTCAGATGCGTTCCTTAGATCCGCCTGCGCCGTTGTTGCAGGCTACCGGTTTGGTTTTAAGGAAACCTAAACATTACTCGCATCTACATACGGTTGGAGCAAAGTTCGGAGCTTTTTGCGTGCATAGTGCAAGCGGGAACGGACTGTGCCTTCGGAGCAATTCAGGATTGAAGCGATCTCTGCGTGCGTTAAGCCTTCAAATTCGTGAAGGATAACAACTGTCCGATGTTTCAGTGAGAGACTATTGACTGCCTCTGTGACATGGTGTCGCAGTTCAGATTTTTCAGCATGGGCATGCGGGTCGTTGGCGATTTGCGCGCGGTATCGCGTGGTCGCCTCATACGCCGCTTCCGATGCTATCTCAAGTGTAGACTCTCGCTGACGCTCCCTACGCTTGACAAAGCTCAGTGCCTCGTTGACCACTATTCGGTAGAGCCACGTCTCAAAAGCCGCATCCTTACGGAACGTCCGAATCGAGCGGTACACCTTAATAAAGGTCTCTTGCATGACATCGTCGGCATCGGCGTGGTTCTTGGTAATCTGCATCGCGAGACGGTAGACCATCCGCTTATATTTTTCTACCAACGGTGCGAATGCTGTCTCGTCGCCTTCGCAAAGATCGGCAATGAGCAAGGTTTCAGTTCTTTCCACTGAACTTTCTCCTTCAGGTTTCTAACTGATTAATGAGTTAGACAACGCCTTTTTGAAAACCGTTCAAAAAAAATAGGGCACTTTATACTCTATTATAGCATTATTCCCAAAATTGTGTAAAGAAAAAATAAAAAAGGGTGTGTAAAGTTTTTGTCAAAAGACATAATCTGTCCACGGGGAAGACCGTTCTTTGCTCCAGATGAAGTTTAAGAATTTAATCGGGTAATTTTCGATTTTCTTGTGGTACCCAGTGGGGTTAGAAACCGCACCTACCGGACCCCTCCACGGGGAAGACCGTTCTTTGCTCCAGCGGAGCAATATGTCTATAGAAAAAACCGCTCAACTTTCCCGCACTCCAGCGGAGTGCTATGTTTATTGATAGAATAAATCATTCTGCTAATTGCTAACAGACCTTGAAACATAAAAAAGGGCAACGTATTGAAAATACGCCGCCCTTTTTGTCGAAATAGCCTCAAATTTACTCTTTACCCTTGGTTACAAAGGTTACACTGACATCAGTAGCGTTGCCAGCAGCGTCTGAGACTTTACCTGCGATAACATAGGTCGTCTCGTTGCCAATCTCTTTACCTTTGACAAGCTCGAGCGTTCCTTTGTTGCCGTCTACTTTTCCAAGCCAACCGACATCATCGCCGCCTTCGGTTTGCAGGGCAATGTTACCAGAGACCTCTTCACTGAACTCAATCTCGATCTTCGCGTCGCTATTAATAGCTTCGGGATCGACATCCTTGTCACCATCAGAGACGGTGCCGCCAGTGACAGTGGGGGGATCGTTATCCGGTGCGGTGACCGTATAGTTCAGTGCTTGGGTTCCATCAGCCCATGTGATCGTCAATGCGAGGGCACCAGGGGTGAAGGGACCTGTGATCGTCGCTGATTTACCTGCGACTGTGACAGTACCGGCACTTACCGTGACATCAGCGGGTGCGTTGTCAAAGGTAACAGTAATAGTTCCATTCGCAGCAATCTCGCCGCCCGCCGGGTTTGCGCTTACGAAGGCAGCGGGTGCAGCTTCTTCTTCTGTTTCACTATCACCACCACAGCCGACCATCAGCGAGAGGGCGAACAAGCCTGCCAGTAATAAAGCGAAAGTTCTAAACAATTTCGTCATTAGAGTTAACTCCTTAAATTGTAAAGTATATCAAAATACACCCTTTCGATAGGGTGTCCTAACAACTTTCGGTCCTTCCCATAAACACTCGCGAAAGTGTTCGGGAAAGCCGGTTTCGATTACGTTGCTGATTGTACAATTCAACAACGTCCTTGAAACCTATGATCATATTCTCGTTAAGTCAAGTAACGTAAGGCTATTTCGTTTGTTGTTCTCTCCGCAGTGCGTAAAGAACAAACCGACACGTTGAGAACAGAATTTCGCGAGGGCGGTTAACAGAGTAAAACACCATTGGATTGTTGCACCCCACGCCCGAAAGTCAATATCTAAACGAGTACCTTAAAGTTTAGCAAAAAATGCAAACTTTGTAAAGGTAAAATTACGGATTTTCTCAAAATTATACGAAGATTATTCTCTTTTGTCAAGAGAAAACTTCATTTATAACGTAAATTTACCATAAATTTTAACGTTGTCAAGAAAAAAATGGTACATGTACTCACAAGGGTACATGTACTCGCAAAGTCAGGTTTAAGGACATCATATAGTATATCACAAATTGGGAAAAAAAGCAATTTTTTTATTGGCTATCAACAATCGGCTATCAGCAATCGGCTTTCGGTTATCTTTCTGACGGCTGATGGCTACTCTGCTGACGGCTCATCTTCAAACAATCCCATCTGTTCACCCGTTGCTCCATCCGCATACGTTTCAAGACGTTCTGGATGCGTTAGCACATCAATCACTTTGTCAACCTCGGTCGGTGTGAAAGGAAACGCGCCTGTCCTTATCAACTCTTGTGGTCCCTCGCGCTGTGCGTGCGCTGTATCCCAGCGGCATGCGAGTACCGATCTGTCCTGACGCTGGGCATACCGTGCTGTATGCATCGCACCCCCGCTCTTTCGCGCCTCAATCACAATCGTTGCTACAGAAAGCCCACTGATAATACGATTTCTCTGCACGAGGTTGCCTGGTGACGGGGCTGTCGGGAATGGATGCTCTGAAAACAGACATCCATGCTCATAAATCTTCACAGCAAGCGGATTATTCCGTCCCGGATAGATAGAAGACAGATCCGTTCCGACAACGCCAATCGTTTTTCCCATACCCGCGAGTGCACCGGAGTGGGCATACGTATCAATACCGGCTGCTAATCCACTGACAACCGTAAATCCGGCGAGCGCAAGTTGCGTTGCCAGCGAAAGCGTCAGTTCAATCCCCGCTATGCTCGGATTCTGAGTCCCCACAATCGAGACACACCGATCGCCGATTTCGGTTAACGTGCCGACGCGGCAGAGTATCCCTGGAGCATCGGGCAGGTTTTTAAGTTGTGCCGGATAATCTGGATCTTCAAGGCACATCACCCTGACATCCTGATCTTCGAGAGCACTGAGTCTCTCGCGAAAGGTCGGAAAGTTTCCGGATACTGTGAGTATGCGAGATGCGAGCACCGGATTAAAGGAGGGTAACCGCGCGATTTCGGGGAGTTCCGCTTCAAAAATTGCCTGCACGCTACCGAAACGGGCTATCAACCGTCTGATCCGTACGCTACCGAGTCCTTCAACGGAGACAAGTGCCAGCCAGTATTCAAGAGGTGGGTTCTTTTTTTCCAAATCTGTCATATCTCTTTACATTTCCAGAAAATGTTTCCTTTGTACCTTAATATATAAGGAAGTATAGCATAGTATCCGAACAGATGTCAAATCCGTGCTGCGTTTCTTCTGTAGGAGCGAGTTGTGCTCGCGACAGTTTCTTCTGTAGGAGCGAGTTGTGCTCGCGACAGTTTCTTCTGTAGGAGCGAGTTGTGCTCGCGATAGAATGGAGATGAGATCCAACACGCCTTGAAACGTATACTTTGCTCGACAGAGCGATATATCTATAGAAGGGAGAGAGGATCGCTCACGTTTCACGTTAATTTGCTTGACTTTTGTTTTTAGATGCTCTATAATCAATAGAATCAGGACTTACGCAATTTTGAGCATCGCCCGCGCCTTGAAAGAGAGATCGTGTAAAAAACGCAGACGGTTTCTTGACACAACCTAACAGGTTATGCTACAAAAGAGCAACGTGCGTAAGTCCTAAGAATGAAAGATATGCAACAAACACCAACTCGAGGATATCGTCAACTACGGAAAGGCAGACATTCAATACCCGGTTTCTACTATTCCCTCACAGTTTGCACCCTTGATAAAAGGCCACTTCTTGCCAATACAGAAGCCGCAGACATCATTTTTAAATCCTTTGACTGGTTAGAAGCCAACGATCGACTTGAATGGTCTTGTGTTGTTGTGATGCCAGATCATATTCACGGGGTTATTCAACTGGGGAGTAAACAAACTTTACCGAGGCTGATGCAATCCTTCAAAAGTTTCACAGCGAAAGAAATTAACGCTCGTCTCGGACGTAGCGGTTCTCTTTGGCAGGATGCTTATTATGAACACGGGATTCGGCGGGACGAATCATTGAAAGCGATTATCCGCTATTGTGATGGAAATCGAACGAGGAGGGAAAAATGAAAAATACTCCCATACGCCTGCTCTTGACAGATGGGATCAGCCGGCATTATGGTGGCGTCATCGCATTGTCCGAAGTGACAATGGCTGTACACCCCAGACAAATCTTCAGCTTAATTGGGCCTAACGGTGCAGGAAAGACGACACTCTTCAACTGTGTTACCGGATTGGATAAACCGACATTCGGCACCGTCAATTTCTTAGGGGAATCCATTACGGGACTCCGCCCAGACGAAGTTACGAGACTCGGTGTCAGCAGAACATTTCAGAACATACGACTCTTCGCGGAACTCACGGTACTTGATAACGTCAAAATCGGGAGACATCCTCGCACTACCAGCACATTCATCGGTTCAGTCTTCCGCACGGATAGACAGAAAAGTGAGGAGGCGGCGATCGCCACACGCGCACACGATATGCTCGAATTTGTTGGATTAGACGACATCAGCAATCAGACAGCAGGAAACCTCTCCTACGGCGACCAACGACGCGTCGAAATCGCCAGAGCCTTGGCGACCGAACCTAAACTCCTGCTCCTCGACGAACCCGCCGCTGGAATGAACCCTCAAGAGACACATGAACTTATTGATCTCATCTACGCGATACGGGAGCAAGGCATCACTGTACTCCTCATCGAACACGACGTAAAATTGGTGATGCAAATCTCCGACTGGGTTACGGTGCTGGACCACGGTGAAAAAATCAGCGAAGGGATACCTGCAGACGTGCAGAACGATGAACGCGTCATTGAGGCATACTTAGGAGTAGCAGAGGAATAGCGATCAGGGCGTTCGCTGACGCTCACTTTCAGCACTCGGCATTCAGTTAAGAGGTTTTCTGGTGAAGTTACACCCTCTTGCTGACGGTTGAAGGCTGAAAGGGTTGCGTAGCAACCCGTGCTGAAAACCATTCCTCTGACGGCTAATGGCTGACAGCCATAGGAACATCTGAAGATGCTTGAACTCAGAAACATTCATACCTATTACGGAAACATACGCGCCGTTCGCGGCATCTCTATCACTGTCAACGAAAACGAAATGGTCTGCCTGATTGGTGCCAACGGTGCCGGAAAATCGACGACGCTCATGACAGCATCTGGGATATACACTCCCGTCAAAGGCAGTATACACTTTGATGGCAACGACATCACAACAATATCGGCAGAAGAACGCGTTACACTTGGTATCTCACAAGTCCCAGAGGGACGGCTCATCTTCCCGGATATGAGCGTCCTTGAAAATCTTGATCTCGGTGCCTATTCAAGGAACGACAAAGACGGTATCAAAAACGATTTAGACAGAATCTTTCAGTTTTTCCCCATCCTGCAGAATCGGCAGAAACAGCGTGGCGGCAGCCTTAGCGGCGGCGAACAACAGATGCTGGCAATCGGACGCGCACTCATGTCCAAGCCGAAACTTCTCTTGTTGGACGAACCCTCCTTAGGACTCGCACCCCTTATCGTCAAACAAATTTTCGAGATTATCCAGCAGATTAACGCCGACGGCACAACCGTCCTGCTCGTTGAACAGAACGCACAAATCGCGCTACAAGTGACCGATAGAGGCTACGTCATGGAGACCGGTGAAATTACAATTGAAGGTGCCTCTGCCGACCTGTTAGCCGACGAACGCGTGCGACAGGCTTACCTCGGAGAATAAATATTAATGTATCCAACGATCGTTGATTTCGGTCCCGTCGGTATCCATTCTTACGGGTTGATGTTAGCCACTGCGTTTATTACAGCCGCCTTTGTTATACAATCCGAATTGAAGCGGCGAGGCTTTGTCCGAGAACTCGCCTCAACGATCGTCATGGCTGCAGCGATCGGCGGCATTGTCGGCGCGAAAATCTATTCTGCGTTACTCGACGGTCAAATCACTTTCCAAGAACTCTTCTCAACGAGCGGGTTAGTCTGGTATGGCGGTTTCATCGGCGGGTGTCTCGCCGTTATTATCGTGGTCCTCCGCTCCCCGAACCCATTCCTACCTACAATCGACAGCATCGGTCCAGCAGGCATCCTCGGATACGGCATCGGTCGAATCGGGTGCTTCCTCGCTGGCGACGGCGACTATGGACCGCCATCAGATCTACCGTGGGCGATGGCGTTCCCGAATGGCACTGTCCCAACCGATGTGCTTGTCCATCCGACCCCTATATACGAGACGCTCCTGTCATGCACATTTTTCGGTATTCTCTGGTCGCAACGCCGTAGGTTTGAGGCGACGCCCGGTGCTCTGTTCGGCGCGAGTCTTGTGTTATTGGGAGTAGAGCGGTTTATTGCCGAATTTTGGCGGATCACGCCTCGCGTGCTTGGATGGATGTCAGCGGCGCAACTTTTCAGTATCGCGGCGTTCATTATGGGTATTGCGCTCATTCTCTGGATGCGCACCCGTCCCCGTATAGCGGAAGGCGGAGTGAGTAATCTCGCCAGCGAAACGGGAGAAGGCGAGCGTGGGAAATCGCGTCAACGGAATAGGGGCGGCAGACGCCGTCAGCGACGGTGATGGTAAGGACACACAACTTGGACACAAAACGTATCTGCCTCTGGTCGGGACCGCGCAACGTCTCAACCGCATTGATGTACGCCTTCGCACAACGTAGCGATACCGAAATCCTCGACGAACCCCTCTACGCACACTACCTCCACACAAAATACGGGGCACAAGCACGCAATAGCACACATCCGGGTACAGCAGAGGTGATGGCATCCATGTCAACAGACGGCGCACAGGTCATCGATCAGGTGATCCTCGGTCCCTGTGAGAAACCCGTGCTTTTCATGAAGCAGATGGCGCACCATCTCATCAACATCGACCGAAATTTCCTCCGACACACCCGCAACGTCCTGCTCATCCGCGACCCGCGGGAGATGCTCCTGTCTCTTGCAAAGGTCATCGGAACACCGACACTCGCCGACACGGGCTTTAAGATACAGTACGATCTCTTAACCGACCTACGCGCCGTGGGGCAATCCCCTCCGATTCTCGAGGCGCGACTGTTATTAGAAAACCCATCCAGTGTTTTGTTGCAGTTATGTGAGCGGCTCAGCTTGCAATTTGAGCATTCGATGTTATCTTGGGAAGCAGGTGGGAATCCTGCGGATGGGGTGTGGGCACCGTATTGGTATCAGAACGTGCATCGGAGTACAGGGTTTGCACCGTATCGTCCGAAATCGGAGCCGTTTCCTCCGGAATTGGAAAACGTATTAGCCGTGTGCTTGGCGTATTACAATGCGCTACGTAAAGATGCGATTGGCAATTAGTTGTCAGCTATTCCGCTATTTTTTCAAGAATCTGCTCGAGAAGCAGATTGCTTTCAGTGTCGCGCTTCGTGCGGAGGTCACGATACTGCTGGACTAACTCCGTCAACGTTGATGGCTGCTCACCATTCGCCGGCGTTTCACCATTCGTCGGGAGTCCCAACAACAGTGTATTCAATGCCTCATCAAACGTCTGTGCCTCCACCGCCGCAAGTTCATTGGATCCCGCTTTCAAGATCACCATCTCTAACTTCGGACGCCGCGGCTTGTCATCATTTCCATCTTCACCCTCCGATTTTTTCGCTTGCAGGTAAATCGCCTCAAGATAGAACAGTGCGTCCTCAATCGGAATAATCAGCAGATTGCCCCGAATCACGTCGTTCGCGGCTTGCCAACCGCGCTGTTGATCGCCGGTCTTCTTATTAATATCGTCCTCGACCTGCGTCGGTCCCGCGACCCCCGCATTCTCAGGTAGCACATAAACGATACGCTCACCATAGTGCGGTGGATCGCAGCGCGCCACCATCCACGCCTTCAACTGCTTCTCCCGATCCCGGGGCGCGAATGGAATCATATTCACAAACTCCACCTTCTCCTCGCCCGGTAACTTCAGCATGGCGTAGTAGGGCATCATCTCCATATCTGCCTGTGAAGAGTAGTATGCCTCTTTCGGTATCGACCACGGGTTCGAGTTATCATAAAACCCGCTCGCTTGCCGGTAATAATCGCCGTAGAGTCTCGCTTGAATCCGTGTCAGGTAGTCCGGATACCGCAAGTGCGCCGCCAACCCCTCCGGCATCTCCGATAGTGATTTAAAGAGATTTGGAAACGCTTTCTGGTAAGTCTGCATCACGGCTTCGTCTTCTTCATCTTCTTCGTCTTTCTTGATGGCATAGAAATCCACCGCACCGGTATAAGCGTTGACGACAGCGACCCCGGCATTTCGGATGTAGTTGAACGTATCAAAATCCGGCTCCTCATATAACTCACTGTCTGTAAGTCGCGTCTTATCGTCGACATACATCTGTGCGTTCGGATAATACCGGCTCGTTACATAGAAGTCGATGATCCAGTACAACTGTTTATTGTTAATCACAATATACGGGTCGGGATCGTAATTCAGGAAGGGTGCTATGTATGAAACACGGTCTTTGACGAGGCGTTCGTTTCGGTGGGTGCCGATCCTTCGGCGGAACATGATTCGGCTCTCCGGTGTCAGCTTCTCTGAAATGAGGATAGGGAAGAAATCGAATCGGAGTGCGAAACAGAGTCGGCGGAACCAACCGCCTAAAGGCACACCACCGGCCCCGTCATAAGTATGCTGCATCCATTCAGGTGTTTCTGGAGCCGCAACAGTCTCAACACTTTCGGTGTCCGAACTGCGTCCAGCACTATTTGCATCGCTATCGGTGTTCACAATCATGTAATTGCGGATCATCTCACCGTAGTAAATCTGTGGAGATTCTACTATTAGTTCTTCATGTTCACTATGTATCGGCGTATCCTTGACCCAGAGTTTCGGTAGACCTTCGCCAACGAACTCGTTCACCGGTGCGACACACACGCCATAGCCGTGCGTAAATGAGCGCAGATCCGTTTTCAGGCGGTCCCATCCTGTAATCTCGGCACCCGGATCAATTTCACGTGCGGCTATCAAAACCTGCCGATATTCACCATCGACTGTATATCTATCGACATCGGTATAGGGGTGGAAGTTGTAATGCGGTTTAATCTGTGTCTCTCGGAGTGCCTCGTACAGCACGCGTCGATCCCAAATCTGGATGTTCTTCTTGACCTCGGCGTTCTCCGTTATCATTTCCAGCGTTGCAATCCCAAGTTCGCGGTCGACCCTCACGATCTCATCGAGATCAAAGGCGCGGCGTGTCTCTTTGATATGACGCTGCAAGTACCGTCCCTCCTTGAGAAACGGTTCCACACGCATACGTACCACGTGGAGCCCCAACGGATATACGTGAATCAGCAGCACGTAACTCAATCCCCACACAGCCACAGTTACATACCACAACAGCCGTTTCCGCCAGAAAATGTTAACCACGATAACCACGGCGATGCCTATCAGCACACCACAATAAATCTTCGTGGCACTCGCAAGGTGGAAGTCCACGTAAAACAAGCCGTGGAGCGTTCGCAGTCCATTCGTCAGTGGTTTCGTGTAGACCTTGTTCCAGAGGTACGCGTGACTCCGCCACCCTGCAACGATCAGCAGCAACAGCCATAAAACCGAGCCGTGGAAGAGGATATGTCGCTTCACCCGCGACATCGAATGTGCGTCTCGACGGTAGTAGAAATGATACAGCAACCCGACGACAACACACGTTACCCACAGCGTTACTTGTACCCAGAGGCTCACCCATCGGTGGAGAGGGAAGCTGAAGAGGTAAAAATTCCGGTCCATCCCGAAATGGAGAGATCCCGCCGCTCCTTCTTCGCTGGCGAGATTTCCTAACCTCGCTACTGCTGCATCCGGTTGATTCAGGTACCGAAGCACCACATCGTCCAACAGGAGCATCGGTGCGGCGAGCAGGAGTGCCGCAATCAGCGTGATCCAGATCACCATCCGATGGAAAGAGAAGGTCTGTATATAGGTCCACCGTCGAAACTCGCGGGATTCCGGACACAATATATGCGCGATTGCCGTGTTGGCGTTCATAAATCCAGCGGCGACAACGAAACAGACACCGAAGATGCCCCACCGGACCTTCTGGAGTCCCCAAAATACATCGGCGTATCCGACGTTTTCGAACCAGAGGTGTTCTGTATAGAGGTGCGCCAAAGGGATGAAGCAACTGAGCGCGATGAGCGCGCTCAGCGTCCAGAGCAGATACGCCTGCAATTTGTTATGGACACCGCGCCGCCAGTAACCGCTCCGGCGATACCGAAAGATGCCCCATATTAAGGTAACACCGATAAGGAGTGTACTTAAAAGTAACTGTACGATTGCAAGGTCTGCTGTCATGATGAAATGCCTCCTATGAGACATTATAGCATAGTTGTAGGGGTTTGGCAAATTTGGCTGTGCGTAATCCGCGATTCAGAAAATTATTGCTTGACATCCACCAGCCACTTCCGTTATAGTTTACAGTAAAGTCCACAATTACTTGAACATCACGGATGGGCGAGGTTACAAACCTCGCCAGCGGTGGAGTGAGGTTGCTGCCTCCTGAGATGTCTACATATTTTCGGGCTTTACTATAACAGAGGAGGGATTTCCATGGCGAATCATTTCAACGACCTACTGCTTCAGACTTTAAAACAGATAAACGTCCGACTGGATCGTCTTGATGGACGTATGGGTCGTCTTGATGGACGCATGGACCGCTTGATCGATGTCAAAGTTGATAAGACAGACCTTGACGCGACCAACGAAAAGTTGGATAGCCTTAGCGAAAAGCTTGACGCAACGAACGAAAAGCTTGACGCAAAAGCCGATAAGGCGGATCTCGACGTGACGAACGGAAAGATTGATGACCTCGGACGGCGTATAGAACGCATCGAGGCTGGGATTGGAACCCTCAAATGGATAATTGGGGCTGAAGTCGCTGTCATCGGAGTTATTCTCGCCTTCATTTAAACGTGTTAGCGGTTCCCTTCCACCACCAATCCCATAAATCCCATAAATCCCATAAATCCCGGTTCAGACGAATTAGCCATCAGCCATCGGCGTTCAATTATCAATCAAGACGTTTCTATAATCCAATCCTTTAATCCTGTAAATCCTGCTTCAGACAAGAATTATTTGACAAAAAGCAGGGCGTATGGTATAATTAATACCAATTCAACCGCACAAACGCCGAAATACGCGTTTTTTATACTGCGTTGAAAGAAAATACTTGACAAAAACACCCAATTTCGGTAAAATTCCTACTTATGGAAAAAGGTGTTGACTTTTTTTCGTAACTATTTTACAATTACGGGTGTTAAAGAGGGCATAGGAAATATGGAGACCGAATACTCGTCAAAACCGAGAATCGGAACGCTCCATCCTCTGAAAACATTTTTTCAAAAAAATTTGACAAAGAATACAGCCTACGGTATAATTAACCTATGGCGTAGGTTGGGTAGAGCGTCAGCGAAACCCAACAAAAACTTGCTACACATTTTTTTGAAGAAAAATTTGACACCACACGACAAATGTGGTATAATAATTACATAACTGCGGTAGAATGGACTTCTGAATTCTGATTTGGACGATTCCGGACACCGCAAAAAAGACTTGACATCTTTTCGTAACTTGTTTACAATTAACAACGTTTATACAAGCGGTTTGGCTCAATACTATAGCGATGTGTTACACAACGCCATACAACGAGAACCCCAAACCCAAATTTCCGAGCGTGTTCCGAAGACATCTACCCTTACCGGTAGGCGAGGTTCCCTAACCCCGTAGCCTTCAAAGTCACGCACTAAAGGTTAGTTCAGAATAGATTTCATCCCTGAAAATCTGTTCTTACTGTTTGATAATGAAGCACACGATGTGAAGTGTGCAGGGGCATGAATCCCTACTGCCCCACGCTATTCGATATACGAATGTTTTTTAGTTTGATTTAAATGGAGGAAAATTAGTAATGTTGTCTAATAAATGGACATTTTCCTTAACAAGTTTAGTTGTGATGCTGGCACTTGCCTTTGTTGTGCCTTCCGCTATGGCTGCCGAGTTTACTGTTGGTCTTACTGTAGGCCGAGACGTTGATATAAGCCATGCCAGTGGTATTCAAGTGGCTTATAGCACCGATGCTACTGAAATTAAGATTGCCACTGGTGGTGTGGTGCAGCTTCAGGGTGATACCCCTTCTACAGATCACGCAGCGGCGATAAAAGCAACAACACTTGAGCTCTTAGATTTTGAGGTTATCGCGTACAATAGTTTTGGTGGTATAGTAGTAACGGTAGATGCTCTGACTCTTTTAGATCCGGTCTCCACAGCCGATGGCAAGAGTTTCATGATGGATTTAGTGGGAGTTGCCGTTCCTGCTGATGATGCTGTTGCTGCTACTGTTATAACAAAAGTGTTGGTTCTTATACCGAAACATGCGTTTGAGCTTGCGGATCCGCGACTCCAACTTGATGACGCTGGTGCCAGAAAGGCTGACGGTAAAAGTGCTGCTGCATCCATAACTATTAACTATGTAGATATAGATGGTGGTGATCCGAGGGTGCTTTCTATTCGGAGAGCCAGTGATCCGTTGCTACCTGTTACGGCGGCTACGGAAAATATTATCATCTTGCTCAGTGAACAGCCGAAAGCGTTCACGAAGGATCACGTGGATGTCACAAACGCAACCTGGGGCGATCCTGTTGCTTTGGTAGCGATACCTGAAGATGCTGATGGGCTTGATAACGCACCAGGCACCGCGGGTCCCCCGCCTAATGCTGCATACATGGATAATATGCCTTCTACAGGTCGTGACGATATGCTGTATCCTTATGTTTTGACGATTACGCCGACGTATCCGGCAGATAAACCTGACATCGTCGTAAAAGTCAAAGCGTTTGAAGATATGGTCCTGCCTGCCGCGAATACGAAAAAGTATCTCGTACCTGCAAGAGAAGCGGATTATATGGAAGGTATGTCCAAACTCACCATCAAGGTCGGCATAGTGGACCTGGACGACAAGCTTGACGGCTTAAGGGTCGCACTTCCGGAAAAGATCATCATTCCGAGTGCAGGCTACCTGGTTGCCGCACCAGATGATGGTGACGGTGATGACAACCATGCGGGACGGACGGACTCCACACAGATCGTCTACCCTGGCGATCCAATGAAGGATCCCGCGTCGGCGGCGGAGGCACTGGCTCGGGAACCTCATAAACGGACATACAATTTGATTCGGGCAGGTTTGCCGAACTTGGAGACCTTCCTCACCAGTGGTGGTGTGGTTGATGTCGTGAGTCCGCACGCCTTGGTTATTTCTGAAGTGATGTGGGGGACCGATGCGAGTTTGGGTAACCCTGCGCACAACCAATGGATTGAGTTGTATAACGCCGGTGATGCCTATACGACTGTGGTAGAAGACGCGGCTACAGATGCGCTTGAAGCGACCTATCTGGTTTTCTATCGTCCGAATGAAACACCAACTCCTGCTATACCAGCAACCGCGACGACACCGGCGGTATTACCAGCAGGTGTTAGTGACCGGATTGGCACAATCACTGCCGCTGGTGCCTATTGGTCGCTCGTAAGCAAGGGTCAAAATGGTCGTTCAGGTCAAGGCGAATCGAAAACGACAGGAGACTTACTCGCAGTTGCGCCCACACAGCCGATTATTTCCATGTATCGTGTGATGGATGCGACAACGGGGGAACCTGAAGATGGCAGGACGGCAGCCAACTGGCTGGCATCGGGTGATGCAGCCACTGGACTCGGCATTAACTTTGACTTGGCGAAAGTGGGTCGCCGGATCGGCACTCCTGGTACTGGGCATTTCCAAACGCCTGCTGCGATTGCCGCTGCTGAAGCCGCTGCGAAAGCCGTTGCCGATGCGAAGGCGAAAGCCGATGCCGATGCTGCTGCGAAAGCCGCCGATACTTCTGTCTCGATGCCGCTGGTCGGTCAAATCTACATCAGTGAAGTTATGTTTGCTGGTGGTGGCACACTGCCACAGTGGATTGAGATCTCCAACGGTTCACGGACAGAGCAGGTGAACCTGAGTGGTTGGACCCTCAAAGTCGAGAATGCGACTGCCGATGCCGATGTTTCAGTCGGTGCGAAAGCCGTGTTCACGATTCCTGACGGCACGATGATCGATCCGAGCGGACAGGACGATACCCCGTCAACGATACTCGTTGTCACCGAACAGGGACGGCACAACCTTGATGATGGTCCAGGTATGATGGGAGAAGATCAGATTCTCAACCTTTGGAGTGCCCAACAGACGGAACTGATTCTGTTGGGTATAACGAAACGTCGTTATTCGCTGTTAAGCGATATAGCGTTCCAAATCACATTGGCACCGCCGGTTCCGATTGTAGCTCCAGCAGTAGCGACCCCCGCGCCGACAACGGCAGCAGGCATCTTAGCGAAGCGAACCGCTGATGCAGCAAAGAAAGCCGCTGATGCGACAGCCGCTAAGGAACGCGCAGATGCAACGGATGTTGTAGGTAACCTCGGTACGACTGGTGCTACATGGGCATTGCCGATGGACGAGGGTGACACTCGTAGCTCAATTATCCGTAGACACGTCAAGGTCCAAGTCGGTCCCGCTGAACCCAAAGACGGCATGATGATGAAGTCTTGGGTGCTTGCCTCGGATACGAGCTTCGCACAACCGACGCATGTCCGTGCACAGAGTTACTACGGTGCTGCGGACGATGAAGGCACCCCCGGATTCCGTGCTGGCGGTGCGTTGCCTGTTGAACTTTCACATTTCCGTCCTGCCCGTGATAAGGTCACTGACGCGGTGGTGATTACATGGTCGACGCAATCTGAGTTGAACAACGCTGGATTCTTTATCAAGCGGAGTCAGCAACGCGATGGCGAGTTCCAAATCATCAACGCAACAATGATCCAAGGTGCAGGCACAACCAGTGAAAAGCAGTTCTATACGTATGAAGATACGACTGCTCAACCCAATGTCGTCTACTACTACCAGATAGAAGATGTTTCTCTTGACGGTAATCATCAGACGTTGACGCGTGGCATCCGCCTGAAAGGGCATGTGAGTGTCGCCGGTAAACTGACGACGATGTGGGGCGACTTGAAGACACAAGAGTAAACTCAGGGATATTTCTAACTAACCTACCCAAAAACAGAGCGGTGGACTTCGGTTCATCGCTCTGTTTTTTTTGTCAGAATCAGGATTTTCAGGATTCAAGGATTTTCAGGATAAGAGGTGTTTCTTGGTGTGTAAAGTGCCTTTAGGGGATCGGGTCTGCGGAATGGCACTCAGCCGTGGGTTTCCATCGGGGGCTATGCTTGGGTTTATCAGTCCGATTAGCCGCTATAATCCTGGTAATCTTAAAATCCAGTAAATCCTGATTCAGACGATTAACAAAGGAACCTTAGAATGATAAAAGATGAATTGACTTACAACATTATCGGTTGTGCGATGAAGGTGCATAAGATTCTTGGAAGCGGTTTCCAAGAGGTGATTTATCAGCGGGCACTTGCTATTGAGTTTGAACGGGCAGGTATTCTTTTTGGACGTGAGGTAGATCATCCTATTTTTTACCAAGGCGTTGAGATCGGCACGAGAAGAGCCGACTTTGTTGTAGAATCACAGGTAGTGGTTGAGTTGAAAGCCTTAACCGCTTTGGAAGATGTTCACATCGCCCAAGCCAAAAACTATGTAGTCGCTTATGATTTTGAAATCGGACTTCTAATCAATTTCGGAGCATCGAGTTTGGAATACAGACGCCTCTTCCACCCGAAGAAATAGCAAAAGGTAAGCACCTCTGTGCTTCAGAAACTCCCCTATCCTGTAAATCCTCATTCTGACAATGGAGGGAAAAACCGTGTTGTTTAATAAATTGACCTGTTCCTTAACAAGTTTAGTTACAATTCTGGCACTTGCTTTTGTCGCACCCAACGCAATGGCTGGTGAGTTTAGCACCGATCTTACCGTAGACGATAGTACGGATGTAAGTCATGCGGAGGGTGTTCAGGCGGAATATGGGTCGCTGGTTAACATTAGGGTTCGTTTTGGTAAGGTGGTAAATCATAATGATGCTATTGCCGCAAACGCTACGGGTGATGCTGGGAGTGGCACCGACGCATTTGCGAAGGACGATGTTGAGATCATCGCCTACAATAATTTTGGTGGCACAGTGACACCTCCGGGACTTACAGCAACGAATTATCCCGCACCATTTGACCCACCTGATGGTAAGAACTTCACTATACAGTTAGCGGCTGTCGGGACCGCTGGCGAGGATCCTAATACCGATATAGTAAGCGTGCTGGTTCGGATACCGAAACATGTCGTTTATGTTGCGGATCCGAGAGCCGATCTTGATGAAGACGGGGTCAAAACAGCGGATGGCAAGAATGCTGCTGGTGACATAACGATTCACTATGTCAATATACAGCCCACCCTTGGTTCGCCGGTAGTCCATTTTATCAAGAGACCGGGTGAATTTGCGCTCCCCGTCACCTCTGAGACTTTTAATGTCGTTGTTCAGGTCAGTGAAGAACCAAAAGCGGGTACCTTCACCAAAGATCGTTTTTTGATCACAAACGCCGCCATCACTCAGGTTACAGCGTTAGGTGCTTTTGACGCAGATGCGGCGTTCGTTTCTACGGGACGAGATGGTAAGGTTTATAAGTATCTTTTGACGATCACGCTGGAGTATAAGAACGATAACCCGGACATCGTCATAAAGATTGGGTCGTTTGAGGATCAGGAGGAACCGACATCCATGAAGTATACCCCACCCACAACGGACGCTGGACGTACAGAGGGTAAGGATATGCTCACAGTGAGGGTTGGCAAAGAGGTCCTGAAAGACGCAATTGTAGGTATAGAGGTCTCAGTACCGAAAGATATTGTCATTCCCGGTGCTGGCGACTCAAGCCCCGCCCAAAATGGTGGTGGTGATAACACTGAAGCCGCCGCTACGGAAACCGCCGCTGAAAAGGCGAAGGCTGAAGCCGCCGCTGCTGCTGCGAAAGCCGCCGATACATCTGTCAGGATCCCGGAAGTCGGTCAAATCTACATCAGCGAAATTATGTTCACTGGCGGTGGCACACTGCCGCAGTGGATTGAGATCTCCAACGGTTCTCCAATGGAACAGGTCAACTTGAGCGGTTGGACGCTGACGGTCGAGAACGCCACTGCCGATGCCGATGTGTCTGTCGGTGCCAAAGCCGTGTTCACGATCCCAGAGGGAACCCGAATCGATCCGAGTGGACAGCACGCTACCCCGTCAACGGTGCTTGTTATCACCGAACAGGGACGTAACAACCTTGACGGTGCGATGGCAGAAGATCAGCTGGTCAATCTCTGGACCGACCAGCAGACGGAACTGATTCTGCTTGGTGTGACGAAGCGTCGTTATTCGTTGTTGAGCGATATGGCGTTCAAAATAACGCTCGCACCGCCGACAGCCCTCATAACAACGCCAGCAGCAGAAGCGACGGATGTTGTGGGGAACCTCGGTGATGATGGCACGGCGACATGGGCACTGCCGATGGACGAAGATGGTGCCCGTAGTTCGATTCTCCGTAGACACATTCCCGTTTCTATCGGTCCTGCCGAACCCAAAGACGGTGAAATGATGGAGTCTTGGGTGCTTGCATCCGATACGAGTTTCGCACAATCGACGCATCTTAGCGCACACAGTTACTACGGCTTACCGACGGATGTCGGCACCCCCGGTTTCCGTGCTGGTGGTGCGTTGCCTGTTGAACTTTCACACTTCCGTCCTGCCCGTAATAAGGAGACAGGCGCAGTGGTGATTACCTGGTCTACGCAATCAGAGCTGAACAACGCTGGATTCTTCATCAAGCGGAGTCAGCGACAAAATGGTGAGTTCCAAATCATCAACGCAACAATGATCCCTGGCGCAGGCACGACGGGCGAAAAGCAGTTCTACACCTACGAGGATACGACTGCTCAACCCAATGTCGTCTACTACTACCAGATAGAGGATGTTTCTCTTGATGGGAATCGTCAGACGCTGACGCGTGGTATCCGCCTGAAAGGGTATGTGGGTGCCGTCCGTAAAGCGTCAACGACGTGGGGAGAATTGAAGACATCGCGATAAGTTATTAGTGGGCGAGGTTTGGAAGTTTGGAAGTTTGGAAGTTTGGAAGTTGTCTGAACTGTGATTTTGACCGTGATTTTGGAAGGATTGGGGAAAATTGTCTGAAGCAGGATTTGTAGGATTTTCAGGATTGGGGAACGTGCGATGAATCGCACTACTACGAACAGGAGGGTATGGTTTTCGATGGCTGACCGCTTTTTTATGCGATGACTTCTGGAACGCGTCTGTAAATATCCAGCAAACGGAGTTCGCATCCGATGGAAATGAGCGGCATCACATCTTCCTGTTCGTGAAACTCCTTCTGTACCCACTGTGTCTTGATGAGCCGATACTGTTCAACGCGAATCCTGTCCTGTGAAACGAGGATATATTCCCGCAAGGACGTGAGTTCCTGATAATGTGCAAACTTCTCGCCTCTGTCATACACTTCGGTTGACGGTGAAAGCACCTCTATAACAAGGATAGGGTTCAGAAGCGTGTCGAAGACATTATCCTCAAATTGCGGTTCGCCACAGAAAGCAACAACATCTGGGTAAAAATAGGCACCCTTTGGGCCAGTCTTCACGCGCATATCGTTGGTAATGACTTCACACCCTTGTCCTCTCAGTTGGGTGTTAAGTTCAGTAACTATATCTGCGATGATGCGGGCATGCGCGAGACTCGCCCCGGACATTGCAAGTATTTCTCCATTGAGATATTCGCTTTTGAGCGTTGCCTTGCGTTCCGAAGCGATGTACTCTTCAGGTGTGAGGATAGTTTGTGCTGCGAGAGATGACATACGCGCCTCCGTAAATGTAGTGTGTTTTGAGCGTCCTATTATCAAATTGTAGCATATTATAGCATATATTGCAAACGCGCTGATGCCCTTGACAATATGCCCAAAATACGCTATAATTCCTTCAAAAGGAGGTAGCGCATCATGGCATTTAGCGATTTCAAGACAATCCCGGAAGTCCAAGAAAAATTCAGAATCACATACGCAGAAAATGACTTCTTTGGCATTGAAGAACCCTTAATCTGCCCCTCAGAACAATTTCTGAAAGAATTTGAGTTTTGCAGGCGATACATTGATGTTTTCGCATCCGAGGCAGCACGCTGTGAAGCAATTATCTTTCCTATTTTAAAGGAGATCTACAAACCCTACGCAGATGACTACGCACTCTGGATAAAGAAAGCCATGAGTTACGACGAAATCCTCAATGGAACACCGGACTACTTTATCTCTACCCGATCCGAACTGGGAATGCTGAGTGTCGGAACACCTTTGATAATTCTCGTTGAAGCAAAGAAAAACGACTTCGAGCAAGGGTGGGGGCAATGTCTTGCTGAGTTAGTCGCCGCGCAAAAAATAAATGAGGATACTGACTTTCCCGTCTACGGCATTGTCACCGACGCGACGCTATGGCAATTTGGACAGCTTGTTGGCGATGCCTTTACCCGAAATAGAACGAACTTCAGTTTAGATAACTTGCCTATTCTTTTTGGTGCTGTTGATTCCGTCTTTAAAGCGGCGAAAGCCCGTATCAATCCCCTCGTTAACGAGGTATCCTAACCGGTTGGCTGTCAGTTATCGGTTATCAAATCTACATAAATCTGCTCAAGCAGCCGATCGCTTTCGGTGTCGCGCTTCGTGCGGAGATCACGATACTGTTGGACTAACTCCGCCAACGTTTATCGTCTTTGGGCGAGAGGTAGAGCATCGGTTCTTGTCTGAGGCAGGATGAGAAGAGCGTCAGAAGCAGGATTTATAGGATTTAGCAGATTTTCAGGATTGTGGAGGTGGATGTATTCCAGTTTTCTCGCACACCAGCATGAGAAGAACGTCTATTCCGCAGTTTTCTATTTCCGTCCGCCTGCGGGCCAAACAGACTCAGGATACTACGAGTATGGAGACGAGGTGATGGGCGGCTTGCGGTTGAAGTATAATGTAATCCGTATGTATGAGTTAGAAGGCGAATCGTTTTTAGACCCGAATGCTGTAGGGTTACTTCCGTTCACGCCGTTGATGCGGCCGCCCTCGGGGATGACTTCTCAAGCCTGGGTCGAGACGTGTATAGAGGCGACAAAAGCCGCCCCGGGTTTTCGGGCATTCCGGCATGAGTTAGAGGCATAGTGGAGAACTATACCTGACTCCCCACCACATTTTTTGCGGAGGGCGATGTTAGAAAGCTCGCCCTCTGATAACTCCTCCCCCTAAGAATCCTGCCACTGATGATTCAGACGATCAACTCGGCTGCCTACTGACTGCTAATTCGTCAGAACCGGGATTCATGAGATTCAATGATTTATGGGATGATGGTTTTTTTGTGTTCGTTGTCAGAATCGCGGATTACGCGGATGACACGGATTGCGCGGATTTTGGCATCTTTGGTGTGTTCATTGGTAAACTGTTCGTATAAAGTTGAGTTTCAACTTCGTTTCAACAGTTGCCACCGTTTTATTCTCACTGCGAAGCAATAGCACTCCGCTGGAGTGCGGTCGCTTAGATACGCCGTTTTCTATAGACATGGCACCCCTCTGGGGTGAAGAAAGTGGTTCAAAACCTTGTTGAACCGCTCAAAACTTGTTAGTAGCAAGTTGGGTTATAATAATCCTGGAAATCTCTAAATCCCATAAATCCCAGTTCAGACAACTGCCCATCCTGTAAATCCTTTAATCCTGTCCCCCTGATAAGGGGGATTTAGGGGGTTATCCTGATTCAGACGAATTAGCGATCAGGGCGTTCGCTGACGCTCACTATCAGCCATCGGCTTTCCAGCCATCGGAAACCTTCAGTAAAGAGGTTTTCTGGTGAAGTTACACCCTCTTACTGGTTGCTGACGGCTGACAGTTTCCGACCGCCACTCCTCTGACAACTATTAAAAAATCTGTAACCACCCTACAAACCCATCGTTTAAAATCAAAAATTGCCAAAGTATTTTATTGGCTGTCAGCCATCGGTTATCGGCGATCAGTAAAGAGGTTTTCTGGTGAAGTTACACCCTCTTGCTGATGGATGACAGTTATTCTTCTGACAGGAAAATCTTGACGACCCAGTTATTTTCGCTGGCGAGGTTTGTAACCTCGCCCTCCACAAAAAAACTTGACAATACACATAGATATATGATACAATTTACATAACCCGATCTTTTTTATCATACATATTGAAAACAACGGCTCTCAACAATCGGCGATTCTTCTGTAGGAGCGAGTGTTTTGCTTGGGTGTTTCCCCCATGCTCGCGATACACTGCCCGCCAATCCGCTGAGGGCTGACAACTGACGGAGAACCGACAGCTATTCTACTGACGGAGAACCGACGGCTGACAACCAATAAGAACAATGGCTATCAGAAATCGGCTGACGGCTGATACACCGACAACTGTAATTAGTGTGAAGAAGATGCTAACTTCTCTACTAAAGAATATCAGATCTAAAAACTAATAGCCGTCAGTCAAAATTGCTGAAGGCTAACCGCTGACGGCTGATTGCCGACAGCCAATCTACTGACGGCTGCCCGCTGATTGCTGACAGCCATAAAAAATGAGGTATACTTTTTCATGAACAACTTAACCACGCGAAAAATTGTCCTCGGCATGCTGATGGTGCTTGTGCTGGCGTTCAGCGTGCAGGGCATCGCAGACGCTCTGAATATTACCCCTAATGCCGCTCCTGATGATCTCAGTACGCGGGATATTAGAGGCGTGATTCAGGTAACTGGCATTAATGGAGCTTCTCCCGATGTTCCTAATGTTAGAGAATCTGTTTCTATTAGCGTCAGTGGTGGTGGTGCGAACTTTCCACGCCCTGGTGACCCTAACAACACGCTTGTTTCTTCGTATACATGGACAGAAGGAACCCCAGAACAGGATCAAGATAATGGAGCATTTGATCCTGCACCTTCAAATGTGGACATCACGGTTCGTAGCGCGGGAGTAGTTACGGTTACAGTACGCTGGAGCCAAAGCTACACCGATGCTCAGAGTGTCGTAAGGTCCCAGAGTGCCAGTTTTGTCCGGACATACTACGTAGTGAAGAGCGCATTTGATGTAAATTACAGCGATACTGTCAGTCTCCTTAATGTGACCAACGGTGTTGGAGCGAGATACAGTGGAGATATTAAAATTCATAGTGGGGACAGCAGGTACAATCCGGTTACTTATACTACTTCAGGCGGCACCCTCTATGCAAGATTTGGGACGACCGACCGCAGACTAGACTTAACAAGCCCCTTCAGAACATCCAGCAGTGCCGACGTGTGGCTGGATATAGGCACGGGCAATACGGGAGACAGTAGGATAGTTACTGTTAATGTTGAACACAGCGACAGAGTAACCCACGGTGTCTATATCTTTGGGAGTCCTGAATTGGTGGTGACTACAGTTCCAGATCCCTTTGACGATTCCCCGGGCGACGAAGAGGGAAATACCATTACAGTTTTGGTGAATGATCAACTCGCCAACGGGGCCCCTGGAAGTGGAGGTCCGGTTATAGGTGTGCCGGTTAAGTTTGATGTTGCTGATAAAAGCGCAACAGGTGGCTATCTGATTCCTAACACCACCAACTATACGATAGTTGACGCAAACAACAATCCGATTATGACTGAGGACATCCCACCTGCTGCGAAAACATTATACGTACGAACAATATCTAGTGGTGCCCAGGTTGGTTTCCAGTTCGGGACTGTTCCAGGGGAGGCGGATGTCATTGTTAGTGTCTCTGGAAGGAATGTCAATATCAGTGAAACGGTTGAAGCTACAGTTACTGGTGACGCAACTACGCAGTTATCTATAGCCAGCAACACAAGGCGGTCAGGGAACTCCAAACTCTTTGACTTAGTTGCGCTTGTAGAGAGGGATGGAGAACCGTTGCGGGGCGTAACAGTTACGTTCCAATCAAGATTTGGAAACTTGGAGAATACCCCTACAGGTATTAGTAGTGTGCCTGTCCCTACTCCGGTTGGTGGGATTGTGGATGATTCCCGAGATCAGCAGGAGGGTCTACAAGTAACGGATATAACTAACCGTTTAGGGAAAGCCCAAGTCATTTACAACATAGGTGATAACTCAGGTCGTCAGGAAATTGATGCGAGTATCTATGACGCTAATCGCGATTTGAGGCAAGAGATAACCTTCGTCATCAATGGACCGGCACAACAACAGCAAGGTCAACAGCAGCAACAGCCCGGCACGCCAACCAATACCATCACGATTTCGCCATCGAGTACCACTGGTACGCCTGGTGAAACGGAAACGATTTCTGTGACTTCAAGTCCTACTGGCGTTTTGGTCACGCTGAGTAGTAACAATTTCGCGAATACGCTCTTCTCGCCGCAATCTGGAATAACGCCGTTCACGAGTACGCTGACACTGCCGAGTTCGACAAGGTCGTATACCTTCTCCGCCTTCGGCTCAATCAATAATGTTACGGTTTCAGATTCAGCGACCGTTACGGTAGCAACCACAGCATTGGGTACCCTCACTGTTTCTAAAGACGGTGCCCAGGTAGGCACACAGCAACAGATACTCGTGAGTGCCAGTCCTGCCCCAAGCAGTACTTTAGCTTTCACGGTTACCAGTGGCGGGTTCCGTGTCGGTAGCGGTGATATAACGACTGCTGGTACCGGTAAGGCAATCATTAGTGTCCCTACCGCGTCGGGGCTCTACGCGCTGACTGTTAGTGCCGAGGGATATAATCCACGGCAGGTTACATTCACCGCGGGCGCACAGACGACGACAGACACGACCACCACGACAGACACGACCACCACGACAGTGACCGCAGAGCCAAGTAGCATCCAGATTAGCGGTCCAGGTACACGTAGCGGCACGGTGAACGAGCAACTCGATTCACCGCTGCTCGTCCGAGTCCTCGATGATGACGGCGACGGTGTTGCAAATGCGAGGGTCATTTTCCGTGTTATCTCCGGACGTGGCAAACTTTCGGAGCGCGGGAACGGACGTGCAGTCGGGGTCCAGACGGATTCAAGCGGCTACGCACGCGCCAATTTCACCCCCACGGATGGTGGCACTATCACGGTTCGGGCAAGTACTGACGATATTTCTGCTACCGTCGAGTTCACCATCACGACGGGTGCAGCGTCTTCAGCATCTGGCGCAAGGGATTCTGGCACAGGCGAAACCCCCGGCCCGAGTGGCCCGAGTGTAAGTCCGGTTGTGCATGTCGCTGCGGCGAGTCGTCCGCCGATGTTATGGGTAGACGGTGGCGCGATTTACGCACTTGTGGGCGCGAGTCCCCAAAGATTCGCACCGAGTGTGGATAATGCTCTGAACATCACGGTCGGTGGCGGTAAAGTCTACTGGACGGAGAAGACGGGTGAAAATTCTGGCACGATCAACAGTGCGGACCTTGACGGCACAGGCGTTATGGAACTCGTTTCGGTCCGGAGCGTCCCGATGGGGATCGCCGTTGACACTGCGGGGCGTAAAGTCTACTGGACTGCCTCGAGTGGTAAAATCAAACGAGCGAACCTCAACGGTTCAGGTAGCGAAAACGTGATGTTAGATCTGCCAAGTCCGATGGATCTCGCCTTAGCGGGTGGTAATGCGTATTGGGCACAAGGCAACGGACGCGTCCGGTTTGTGAACCTCAGGGGTCAAAAGGTTGTTCGCAATATTACTCCGATAGGTGCGGATACCCCCGGTAGCCTCGTGATCGCTGGCGGTAAAGTCTACTGGACGGAAAAGACGGCTGCGAGTGCTGGCACGATCAACAGTGCGAACCTTGACGGCACAGACGTTATGGAACTCACTTCGATCCGGAGCGTCCCGATGGGGATCGCCGTTGACACTGCCCGGAGCAAACTCTACTGGACTGCCTCGAGTGGTAAAATCAAACAAGCGAACCTCAACGGTTCGGGTGCCAAGAACGTCGTTAGCGGTTTAGGCAGCCCGAGTGACATGGTGTTGAGCAACAGCATCACGGAAACCCCTGCGGCGACGACGACGACAACCACAACGACCGCCTCTCGATCTAAGTATGATCTCAATTCCGACGGCACGGTCGATAACACGGATGCAGGTTTGGTCGCAGATGCGATGGGGACAAGCAACGCTCGGTACGATGTTAACGGGGACGGCACGGTCAACTTCCTTGACCTTCTGCTGGTCTTCGATAACCGTGATCCGGGTGCGGCGGGCGCGCCGACAATCGTTGGCATGAAGATGAGTGCGGCGCAGATAGATATCATCGAAGAACAGATCGATCTGTTGATCGCAACGAACGATCGTTCACCGTCAGCGATGCGGGTGCTGGTATACTTGCAGCAACTTCTCGTGACAGCACGTCCAGAGAAAACGCAGTTGCTTGCGAACTATCCGAATCCGTTCAACCCAGAAACGTGGATTCCCTACGAGTTGGCGACGGATACAGATGTGCGACTCACGATATACAACACGCAAGGTGTTGTGATCCGGACGTTGCAGTTTGGACATCAGTCTGCTGGCTACTACACGGGTCGGGATCGTGCGGCGTATTGGGATGGTCGGAACGCACTTGGCGAACAGGTTGCGAGCGGACTCTATTTCTATCAGCTCGAAACCGACGAGATGTCGTTGATGCGGAAGATGGTTATTTTGAAATAGTATCAAATGACCATAGGATAGCTGGGATGCTGATGTTTATTAGCTTCCCAGTCATCGCCGATGAGTGGGTTGAGTTGGGTTCGCTGGCATCTTCATTGAGAAATGATGCGTTTGGCGATCAACGTTTCTAAAGTGTAGCAAAACTACGAGCGGGGGTCAAGCGTATTTTTACGCAACCCCTGCCCCGGTTTTGCGAAGTCAGTTCGTCAAGAACAGGAGGTCAGGTATCATTGAGTTTCTCCTTGTTCAGTGGTTTCATCGTTTGCAGCTGCATTGGCGAGGTTTTCATCGATAGCTTGGAGATGCTGCTGCGGGATCAGGTCGAGATATTGAGAGATGACGCGTTTAGAAAGTCGTGTAATGTGTGAGATTTTGTCAATATCAGCGGTAGCGGTGCGCACGACTTTGACGGACTCATAATCACGAATGTATCGGTCAACTGCCTCCTTAGAGTGCTTGGTTTTGGCGGCAATAGTGGGAGTGAGATGCCCTTGAAGATAGAGGGTTATGATCTCTTTCTTGTGGGTAATAGCACCCGATAAGTCATGGATATTGCCGCGAGTGGGTAAGATTTCTCCCGTGGTTTTTTGCCATTCGTTGACATAATCACAGACGACCTGATCACAGACGTTGAGCAAGACCGCCAAGTCGAGTTGTGTCAATAAGGCGCCTTGGTCATAAGCTTGATAACACCAGCGGACCAAGCGATTGATCCGCAGTTGCCGGGAGGTAAAACCGTTGCGAAAGGATTCAATATCCTCTGCGGCGAGGTAAGTCAGGATGATGGGTTTCATACGGGTTTTGACGATGGATTTGCCTCTTTGTGGATATTCATCAATCGGGACAGCCATCCAAACGAGGTGTCCATAGCTGAGGTATCGCTCCTCTGGGAGTGAGTCGCCCGTGGCGAGTTTCTCCAAAGGGAGGGTAATGACGAAATAGTCCTCAACGGTCTTGAGAATGTCATCGACAATAGCAGTCGCAGTGACTTCGCCTTTGTCATACCCGTAGTCATTGAGAAAGCGATGGATCAGCAACTGTCGTAGAGATTTATCGTTGATGCGTCTGAACTTCTTCTCATTGACTTGTGTGCGCGTCAAAGGTTTGCTCATCGGAGGTCCCCCTTTTTTTCATCCACGGACTCTGGGTGAAGCAGCTGGGTCATGCGATCGGTATGTTGGTATTCCTCATACAGCGAGAGATACTCGCGGATCAGCCGGTCAGAGAGGTGGGTGATCAGGCGTATCTGTGCTTTGGGAAAGTCTTGATGATAGAGCGTCGCGACCTGTGTGAAGTCTCTCAAGTAGCGGGAGACGGCGCGTTCGGAGTGGTTCGTCTTTTGCTCAATCTCGGTGAAGGTGTATGCTTTGAAATACAACTCCAGAATCTGCGTCTTATGAGACAGCCCTGGGCCCATGTCGTGTTTCGCCCCGCGCGTCATCACGAAATATCCGTCCTGTTTCAACGCTCGGATGTCGCGTTTCATCGTGGCAGGACTGCTGGTTAATAACACGGCTAAATCTTCATAACTCAGCAAGGCATCTTGATCATAAGCTTCTTGGGTCAATCGGAGGATGCGATGTCGTCTGAGACCTGCCAGGCCGTAATCGGCTAAGACTTCGAGATCGGTGTCGATGTCATTGAGTTTCAGGCGACAGGAAACTTTTTTCGCTAAAGCGATGTGTTTGCCTGCGGGTTCCTCGGCGGCGACAGCCTCGTAACAGATTTGTCCCGATGTCAGTTGAACATTGGCGTGTTGCGCAAAGTAGGTAGAAATCTGTTTATAGTAGGCTTCAGCCACTATAGGCATGAGATTAAAGTCTGCTGAAATCTTCTGAATAATAGCAGCTCTGGCATTCTTGGATTCGATGCGTTTGATACCATAGGCGGTATCCATCTGGCGTGTCATAGAGACCTCCATGAGGAGAGTGTCGGTGATGCAAATACATCTACCTGTTAGGGTAACTCATACTATGAGTATAACTCATGGGGTCATTTGATACAAACTATAAATAGGAGGGAACTCCGATTCCCGACTCTTTTTTCAAATAAACGAAGGCGCGGTGTGAAAACCGCGCCTTTTCCTTATTGTCTGAACTGTGATTTATGGGATTTATGTGATTTACTGTGATTTTGGAAGGATTGGGGAATTGTCTGAAGCAGGATTTACAGGATTTATAGTAAAGCCTATAATTACTTGGACGCTCTAAAGAGGCGAGGATACAATCCTCGCCAGCGGCGGTGGGGTCGTTGTTCACTGACTAACTGTCCACATATTTTTCGACTTTACTATATAGGATTTCCAGGATTGGGAAATTGTCTGAACTGTGATTTATGGGATTTATGGGATTTATGGGATTAGCAGGATTGTGGAATTGTCCGAAGCAGGATTTATGGGATTTATAGGATTTATAGGATGCGAAACCGTTTTGATTGGAAATTGTTCCTCATACAGTTTGTCCTACAAAATCCGTTTATGAAGCCCCCTCAATTATATATTTTACCATAGGTAGAACAACGTCAATCCAACCACCTCGACAATCCTGTGAATCTGCTAAATCCAGTAAATCCTGCTTCAGACAATAACCGCCAACAACCAAAAATCCCCTTGACTTTATCCCCAAAACGTGTTATACTAAAACCAGAAAAGCATCAACCGGAGGTCGGTATGAAACCGCAGTTACTAACGCTATTCCTTATACTTGCACTACCCTTCACAGGACACACCGCGTCCGAATGGACGATCACAAAAAAACATCGCGTCATCCAAGAGGCATCCGTACAACCGAGCAACGTTCCCATCGGCACAAAGATTTCGCGCCTCACCTTCGCAACGCTCCGCGGCGATACACATAATTTAGACACCCTCACCGCACAGGGACCGGTCGTCTTCGCGTTCCTCGCAACCGAATGCCCCGTCGCACAACGCTACACGATGCGTCTGAAACAGTTGCACGCCGAATTCGCCGCCCAAACCAACACTACCTTCGTCGCAGTCTACGCCAACGAAAACGATTCCGAAGACGAGGTGAAAAACTACGTCGCCAAGGCAGACCATCCGTTCCTCGTCGTTAAGGATACAACCGGCAAACTCGCACGTGCTCTCGGCGCGACCATGACCCCGCAAGCCGTCCTTATTGACACAACCCGCACAGTCAGTTACCGCGGCGCCATCGACGATAACCGCTACGAGCCACGCGTCAAACACCACTATCTACGAGACGCGCTCCTCGCAACGCACACCGATACCTCTATCCCTGTGCAAGAGACGCCAGCGTTCGGATGCACGATCCATTTCCCCGAAGCCGGTCTCCCCACAGAGATCACCTACAGCGAGCACATCGCGTCCGTCCTCCAGAAGAATTGCCAGACGTGCCATCGGCACGGCGAGGTCGCGCCCTTCACACTCATCGACTACAGTGACGCAAAGGCGTGGGCAACCGAAATCGCTGAATACACGCAGGCACGTCTCATGCCGCCGTGGAAACCCGCGTCCGGCTACGGCGACTTCAAGAACGCACGGCAACTCACGGACACCGAAATCCAGATGATCGCACACTGGGTAGAAGCCGGTGCACCCGCTGGCGACCTCGACGCTGTGCCACCCGCACCGGAGTTCCCCGAAGGATGGGCACTCGGTGAACCCGATTGGATCGCTGAAATGCCGGTCGAATATGAAATCGAACCCGAAGGCGCAGACGAATATCGGCAGTTCATTATCCCCACCAACTTCGAAACGGACATGTACGTTCAATCCGTCGATGTGCAACCCGGCAATCGGAAAACCGTGCATCACGTCATCGCCTACTTAGACGTGAACGGCGAAGCGCGTAAACTCGACGCACAAGACCCGAAACCCGGCTATGTTACGGAAGGCACAGGACCCGGGTTTGATAGCGCAGGAACGGTCGGCGGTTGGGCACCCGGCATTACGCCATTGGTCTTACCGGAGGGTGTCGGGTATCTCTTACCGAAAGGTGCCGATATTGTCATGCAGGTACATTACTACCGCACGGGACATCTCGAACGGGATCGCTCACGGTTGGGGTTATACTTCTCCAAAACGGCGGAAACAACCAAATTGCATATCGGAGATGCCATCAACAGTGATTTCGTCATCCCTGCGGGTGAGAAGTGGCATGAGGTCTTAGCATCGAAAACGTTCAAGAGGGACGTTTACCTGTTAGCAACGATGCCGCACATGCATCTGCTCGGACGCGACATGCGGCTTGTCGCCACAACGCCATCGGGTGATAAACACGACCTCATCTGGATTCAAGATTGGGATTTCAATTGGCAGGACGTTTATCATTATCGCCAGCCGCTCTTTTTCCCTGCTGGCACGCGTGTTGATCTCGTCTCACATTTCGATAATTCGTCAGAGAACCCAGCGAACCCGCACGATCCACCGATCCCTATCGGTTGGGGCGAAAAAACGACAGATGAGATGTGTATCGGATTTTTGTATTACGTCAAAGCCAGCGAATTTTCACCTTGACCCAACCCCTGTGCCGCTTGGCGAGGTTTGTAACCTCGCCCTTAGCCAAGACGGTTGAACAACGCTGATGAGGTTTGTAACCTTGACCCAATTCTTGTGCCGCTGGCGAGGTTTGTAACCTCGCCCTTAGCCAAGATGGTTGAACAACGCTGATGAGGTTTGTAACCTTGACCCAATTCTTGTGCCGCTGGCGAGGTTTGTAACCTCGCCCTTAGCCAAGACGGTTGAACAACGCTGGCGAGGTTTGTAACCTTGACCCAATTCTTGTGCCGCTGGCGAGGTTTGTAACCTCGCCCTTAGCCAAGACGGTTGAACAACGCTGGCGAGGTTTGTAACCTCGCCCTACGTGGTAAAAAAACGCTCTTGACTTCTACCATTCAATAAGGAAAAAGAAAACTCACCTTGTGAAATACCGAAATCATAACCTCCGCAAAGGGAGGACCTCAATACCAGGCGCATATTATCATATCATCATTTCCACACATCAACGGCGGCAGGTCCTCGCGGATAAGAAGGTCGTATCAGTTATATTTGAAACATTCAATTGGTTAGAAACCGAAAATCGGCTCAAATGGATATGTATTATGATTATGCCTGACCATATCCACACCATTATTGAACTTGGAGCTGGTCAAACGCTTGCGAAAATTTTGCATTCTCTAAAACGATTCACTGCACGTGAAATTAATAAATACTTATCGCGGCAGGGACAATTCTGGCAAACCGAGTATTGGGATTGGGGGATTCGGGATGAGGCTGCATTGAATAATATGATTCGTTATTGTTATGCGAATCCTGTCCGAAAAGGCTTGGTGGAAAGAGCGCGGGATTACCCGTATTGGCGGTGTAAATATGAAATGGATTGGTGAATTGGGCGAGGTTACAAACCTCGCCAGCGGGTGTGCGGGGTGCGCGTAAAAAGGGCGAGGTTACAAACCTCGCCAGCGGGTGCGCGGGGGTGCGCGTAAAAAGGGCGAGGTTACAAACCTCGCCAGCGGGTGCGCGGGGGTGCGCGTAAAAAGGGCGAGGTTACAAACCTCGCCAGCGGGTGCGCGGGGGTGCGCGTAAAAAGGGCGAGGTTACAAACCTCGCCAGCGGGTGCGCGGGGGTGCGCGTAAAAAGGGCGAGGTTACAAACCTCGCCAGCGGGTGCGCGGGGGTGCGCGTAAAAAGGGCGAGGTTACAAACCTCGCCAGCGGGTGCGCGGGGGTGCGCGTAAAAAGAGCGAGGTTACAAACCTCGCCAGCGGGTGCGCGGGGTGCGCGTAAAAAGAGCGAGGTTACAAACCTCGCCAGCGGGGGTAGCGGTGTCAGAAAAGATGAGGTTTCCAGCTTCGCCAGCGAGAAGGGGCGTGAATATGGCAATCCTGCCAATCCTTTAATCCTGTAAATCCTGCTTCAGACAATTGGCCGCGAATCTCACAACAACGACGCGACCGTAACCTTCTCCAAACAGTCCCGCTGCGACTGCTGGAGCGTCCCCAACACGCGCCCGCCCGACTCAGACGATATCCCCTGCGCAAAATGTGTTGTCATCTCACCCTCAACCGCATTCACAACCGCCGCCAGTGTAATATCCGCTAACGCACGCGCCGGGAGATACCCATCCGTATCCCCGCCAACCTCATAGATTAACCCCGCCGCCTTGAACCGTTCAAAACTCTGATGCACAATCTCTGCCGAAACACCCGAATGCGCAGCAACCTCCTCCGCCAAACACGCACCCTCACCCTTCGCAAAACGTTCCGCAACGATCAGAAACAACGTAATCACACCAGCAGCGTTCAGATAGCCGTTGGACTCATAGCGAAACCGCTCGCGCACAAGGTCCTGCTGACGGAAATGCTGGACAGAATTCGAGACCTCCGCACCGAGCAGGATCACCACCCACGCCACGTATGTCCAGATAGCAAAGATAACCAGCATCGCCAGCGCACCGTAGATGTCGCTATAATTCTGCCACACCAACTCCAGATAACGCCCAAAGGCGATCCTCGCGACCTGGAAGAACGTCCCGGCAACGAATGTACCGAGCAGTGCCGCACTCCACTTCACGAACGTATTCGGCATCGCAATGTACATCAGGAAAAACAGGCAGTAGACCAACATCCACGGGAACACATGTGCAAACACCCAGTTGGTAGCCGTCGAAAAGAAGAGCCAGAGCAGAAGCGGTCCCACAGAGAGCAACGTATAGAAAACGGCGTATTTCTGGAACGCTTGTACCACCGGCAACCTACGCCGCGCCCCCCAAATGTCGTTGAAATGCTGCTCCACCGACATGAACAGCATCGTCGAGACCAGCAAAAACAGCAGAAACCCACCGACACTCAGACCTCCAAGATTTCTATTGGCAAATCCTGAGAGTTCTGATACAATTTCCTCAGCGCTATAGCGTGGTAAGAAGTTATCACGGAGCGCAGCAATCAACGGCGAGTTACCATCTTCCACAATACCAAACGTTTTCAGCAAAAACAGCGCAACCGCTGACAACGGCACGAGACACAACAATGTGTTAAACGCCAACGACGATGCCTGCTGGAGACATTTGTGCGCTATGAATTGATGCCAGACGTTCACGCCGAGACGCAGAGCAGACCCCTGGGCACCGCGAAAATACCCCTCATAGAACTTACGCAGTGTCCTTTGCTGGCGAGGTTTGTAACCTCGCCTACTGCTGTCTGGAGCGGGTTGCACGTGGTTATTCATAAGAAAATTGGGTAAGTCCTACCTCATATTTTTCAGAAAGGTTATGTATCATCATATCTTATGATAGACTCGAAACCGGATTTGATTTCACGCATAAAACGCAAACTTAGACAAAACCCGTTCTTATCTTACCTCATCGGATGTCCATATCCCGCCCCACGATGGAATCGATGTGTCAGAAAACTGCTCCAGCGTCTCGGTCCCGACGCGAAAATCTTGGATCTTGGTGCCGGCACTCGCCGCCGCGCCCCAAACGTCATCAACCTCGAAATTGACATGACGCCTGAAGTCGATATTGTCGCCGATGGACACTTTTTGCCATTCAGCGACGACACCTTCGATGCGGTGATCTCTGAAGCCGTCCTTGAGCATGTCCGCTCGCCGAATCTCGTTGTCGCTGAAATCTATCGTGTGCTGAAACCCGGTGGCAATATCTGCATCGCCGTCCCATTCCTACAAGGCTACCACGCCTCGCCTCACGATTACCAGCGGTGGACAGTCCCCGGCATCGTCCAACTCTGTGCCGCATTCTCTGAAATCGAGAGTGGTCCCTGCGCCGGTCCGACGACCTCTTTACACTGGATCTTCCGAGAATACGTCGGACTGGTCTGTTCGTTCGGTAGTTTACTCCTCGCGAAAGCAATCTCTCTTATCGTCGGATGGCTGACATTTCCGATCCTACTGTTAGATGTGCCACTGTCCCTACATAAAGATGCCCATATTTTGGCATCAGCCGTCTATTTCGTCGGAAAGAAACCGTAGCATATATATTTCTGCCGCTGACGAGGGGTCCCCGCCCGTTGTGAAAAAAACGTACTCCCCCGTATTATATAGCACCTCATTACGGAATGTCAAAAGAAAAACACCCTCTGTTGCCGAGGTTGCCGAATCCCGCTCTCCCCGGAGGGACCGTTTCGTTCTAAAATGGCTATCGTCTGTCATGTCGAGGTTAGGAAACCTCGCCAGCGGAGTAGTAGGGAGGCTGGATACGGACAACACCTCAAAAAAAAACGGCGAGGTTAATGAACCTCGCCTCTCTTGTAGGAGCAACCTCTCGGTCGCGACCTTTTCTAACGGCTGACTGCTGACTGCTGATGGCTGATTTACCGAAACGTAATCTTATCCGCTTCCGCCCTCTCAAGCAGACTCCGGACAATCTCTAACGTCAATTTGGAAAGTTTTTGCGAAAATTCGGCATCTGTAAGCATCCGGTACCGTGAAGGTTGCGATGTGGTAAGCCGTTCGTTCGCAATCTTCAGCGCGTTTGACACGAGCGGTATAGGGGCTTCAAGCGGTGTAAGCGTATCTAAAACAGGTTCCGAAATAGGCGCAGGGAGTGTATCTACTGTCCCACCCGCTAAAAAACTTTCGCGCCGCGAATTGATTTCGTCTAACACCTGCTGTGCGGCTGCTTGGTGCGCAACTCTTTTTGAGCCAGAAATCGGTTCCGGTGTCTCGTAGACGCAGTCCCCGTAAGACACTGTTACCTGCCATTGTGGGGAATCCGCCGGTCCCTGCTGCGTTTCAGTATAAGTCGGCTGGCGCAGCCCCCGTTCCTGGCAGTATTGAATCAAAAGCCCTTTATAATTCTCCAAAGCCTCGACAGTAGCCAGATCTGCCATACATCCCTCCTCAAGCTATTTACCGAGTACTATCATTACCACCGCTATTGTAAAACGATGGACGTTCACCCGTCATTCTGCGAGGTTTCACCTTCCGCTGCCGTTTCATCTCAATTCTGCGTCGTTTCTCGCTCGGCTTCTCGTAAAAACTCCGTTTTTTTATCTCTGTGACAATACCGGCTTTTCCACACATCTTCTTAAAGCGTGCCAGGGCGCGATCAAACGCCTCACCTGAATCGACATTCACTTCTACTTGAACCATTTTTTTTAGCCTCCATTGAAATTTGAATTTACAAAAGTATTCCGTAAATTATACCACATCTCACCCCGAATGTCAAATATTTCTGCTATTGGCTATCGGCTTTCACCTCCCCGATCTTGGTGGATGCGGTTTCCCCAGCGGGTGCTTCCCCGGTCCTTGTAGGTGCGGTTTCCAACCGCACCCCTTTCAGCTGTCAGTTAAGAGGTTCTCGTTTAACAAAACCTCTTGTGACTGATTGCTGATTGCTGATGGCTGATGGCTAATATGCTGACCGCTGATGGCTAATATCCTTGACAATTTACTGATAAGCTGCTATACTCACCTCACCAAGAAGGAGACAGCACCATTTACGAAATCATCATCCTCTGCTTCGGGGCATGGCTCACCGGTGTAAGCAAAGCCGGCTTCGGGGGCGGCATCGGAATGATCGTCGTTCCCATGTTCACGCATTTCCGCAGTGCTCGAAACGTCATCGGGTTAATGCTCCCGCTTCTGTTCTCAACAGACATCTTCTCGCTTTCCCACTACTGGAAGCAGTGGCATCGTCAAAGCGTCACACGGCTGGTCCTCGGCTCCCTACTCGGTATCGCCTTAGCAAGCCTGATTTTGAAGGACATCTCTGATGTCCACCTAAAAAAGGTCATCGGTGGCATCGCCTGCTTATTTGCGATATTAGAATTCCTGCGTCCGTATTGGCAACCACTCCTCGGAAATTCCGGGCAATCCATCCAAACAGCGCTCCAATTCAAAACGTGGCAAGGACTTCTTGCAGGGATATTCGCAGGCGCGTTCTCAACCCTCGCGCACATGGGTGGACTCGTCATCGTCATGTACCTGCTCCCACAACGTTTAGGCAACACCGCCTTCGTTGCAACCACGACCGCCACCTATTTCCTACTCAACTTCATCAAAATTCCGTTCTATTTCCAGTTGCAACTTTTCTCTTTCGAAATTCTGATTGAAGCGCTCGTGCTTCTCCCATTTATCGGATTAGGCGTGCTAACGGGTATCTCGCTCAACAACCGCGTGCCGGAACGGCTCTTCTCGAGAATTGTCCTCTTCTTCCTATTCGCGACCGGTGTGCATCTCCTTCTGAGTAATTAGCCATCAGTTATCAGAGGAATAGCCGTCAGCCTTTTTTGTAGGAGGGATCTCCGAATCCCGACTCACCCAAAGAACTGCCGAAAACCGAAAACTAAACAACCCTATCAAATGTGAAAAAAAGATTATCAATTTCACAAAAAATGTATAATACCCTTTAGAAATTTCTTTTGGTAATAATTCGGTTATTCTGTTATGCTATAAGGAGTTTGTCTTCTTATAACCAACTCATGTTATTTGAGAAAAATTTCTCAAAAAGGAGTGACTGTGAGAAAACTCCAAATTGGTGTTATTGACCTCGTTGCCAAAGGTCCCACGCGAACTTTGTGGGCACGGACAATGCACGCGAATCTGGCAAGCATTATGCCCCAGGCTATCGCCACGTGGTGCGAGGAAGAGGGACATGCTGTCTACTTTATGTGTTATACCGGGCTTGAAAATTCCCTTGAGGAATTACCTGAAACACTCGATCTCGTTATCATAGGAACATTTTCGCAGGGAGCCCAACTCGCATACGCCTTGAGCAACCTCTTCCGATCCCAAGGCGCGGTTACCGTACTCGGGGGTCCCCATGCTCGCTGCTATCCTCAAGATGCCCAGAAGTATTTCGATTACGTTCTCGGTTTCACGGACAAAACAGTCATCCGCGATCTTTTGCAAGACTGTTCCCCGCACCGACCTATCGGCGTTCATCTCGCAGCGAATGGACAACCGGGGACACTCCCCGGCGTGCAAGAGCGTTGGAAGTTCATAGAACTCACCCACCGCAAAGCCCCCTGGATTAAGGCGGTTCCGATGCTCGGTAGTATGGGATGTCCATACACTTGTAGCTTTTGCATCGATTCAGTTATTCCCTATCAGCCCCTGGAATTCGATGTCATCAAGTCAGATCTGCGTTTCCTCTTAGAGAAGTTTAAGCGACCCCTCGTCGGATGGCACGATCCGAATTTCGGTGTCCGATTCGATGATTACCTGTCGGCAATCGAAGACGCAGTGCCGCCAGATAGCATAGACTTCATCGCCGAAAGCAGTCTCGCACTCCTCTCGGAACCCCACATGAAACGGCTGAAGCGAAACGGATTTAAGATGCTGATGCCCGGAATTGAGTCATGGCAGGATTTCGGAAACAAATCGAAAACAGGGAAAAATCGAGGAATCGATAAAGTTCAAGAGGTTTCGGAGCAGGTTAACATGATTCTGAGATACGTTCCCTACGTTCAAACCAACTTCATATTTGGACTTGATATTGATGAAGGGACAGAGCCGTTTGAACTCACAAAACGCTTCCTGGAGATGACCCCTGGGGCCTATCCTGCTTATTTGCTATTGACATCATACGGACAGGCGGCGCCTCTCAACCTTGAATATCAACAAGAAGGTCGTGTCCTCCCCTTTCCGTTCTATTTCCTTGACAGTAAGCGCGGAATGAATATCAAACCGAAAAACTATGCGTGGGATGAGTTGTACGATAACGTTATTGATCTGATTAAACATAACATCTCATGGGGGAATCTCTTTAGCAGTTACAAGGCGATTGATGCCTTTGTCCCGCGATGGGTGAACGTTATCCGTGTGCTGCCATGGTTTGAGCAACTCAAGTACTATCGCGAAATCCGCCGGAGGCTTGATGAAGACCCGCAGTTCCAACCTTTTTTCACGGGCCAGACGACAGAAATTCCAGAGTTCTATGTGGAGCGGATACGCAAGAGTTTAGGGGATTTATGGGAGTGGCTGCCGGAAGGAGCTTTGTATCACGACCCGAACGCTTATCTCAAGGCGCAGGAGAATCCCTTAACGCTATTAAATTAACCCAAGTTGCTACTAACAAGTTTTGGACGTTTTAATGGGGTTTTTCAGGCACTATCCCATAAGTGTAAATTTAAGAAAAAACAATAGCCTCGCTTCCCAGGTTCGGTAGGTGCGGTTTGTAACCGCACCGGCACTTAGACACAAACCTTGTATACCTCAAAATCCTCTTTGGTTTCCCCAGCGGGGCGAAAGGTGTATAGATACGCGGCACCCCCCTTTTCACCAATCCATCTCCTCCTCGCTAACTCTAATGTGTATAGGTAATTATAGGCTTTGCTATAATGTCGAACTTACGTTTATACGAATCCTGCAAATCCTGATTCAGGCGATGGGGACCGACAATAAAAAATCCGTGTAATCCGCGTCATCCGCGACAATCCGCGATTCAGAGGAATAGCCATCGGCTTTCAGCTATCGGAAACCTTCAGTAAAGAGGTTTTCTGGTGAAGTTACACCCTCTTGCTGATGGGATACGGAAACCGATGGAAACCTACTACCACTCCGCTGACGGCTATTGTACTGACTACTGAGAGCCGACCGCTGACCGCTATTTCTCTGACAGCCGACAACCGATAGCCAATAGCACAAAAACGTTGAGATATATCCTAAAATCCCCTATAATATACAGCACAACAAAACAGACGAGGTCCAAAAACAATAGAAACTTCCTCCGTCCGCTGGCGAGGTTTCCAAACCTCGCCTATCTTTTGAACAACAAAACAGATGAGGTCTAAAAAACGATGAGCTTAAAATGGGGCGTATTAGGCGCGGGCAGCGTCGCACAACGCAGAGCCATGCCAGCCATTAAAAAGGCAGACGGCGCAGAACTCCACGCCTTGCTCTCACGCGACGCTACGCGCGCAGAACAATTGGCGCGAGAACACGGCGCAACCAACGCCTACACCACCGTCGATGCCCTCTTGGCAGACGATGCACTCGACGCAATCTACGTCTCAACACCCGTTCACCTACACTGTGAGCAGGTCATCGCCGCCGCGGAACGCGGCTTACACGTGCTTTGCGATAAACCGATGGCACTCACACCACAAGAATGTACAGAAATGATCGCCGCCTGCGAAACAAACGGTGTCCACCTGCAAGTCTGCTTCCTCTTCCGGTTTCACTCCTGCTTCCAACAGATCCGGACGTGGGTAGACGAGGGACGTTTCGGCACGATAGTCCATGGGCGTATGCCATTTCTGAAACAGTATCAACTCACACCAGACGAATGGCGCGCGCAACCGGAAAAGGGTGGCGGCGGATGCTTCATGGATCTTGGTCCGCATAGTGTAGATCTACTCCGTTACCTCATCGGCGAGGTGAACGCCGTCAGCGCGTTTTACAACACCACAACCCAAGACACCGTTGTCGAAGAAACCGGTGGCATCCTTATACGCTTCGATAACGGCGCACAAGCTTTCACTGACCTCAGTTTTTCAGTGCCGCAATGCGATATTATTTTAGAACTCTACGGTACGGAAGGCACAACTTGGATTTACAACGACAACGGTTGGAAAATCAAAACCTATTTTGAGGGCGAACCGCAATTGATCCACTCACAATACGAAGACCTGTATCAATATCAATTTGAGCATTTCGCAGCATGTGTACACGAAGGTGTAGCACCTATCACAACCGGAAATGATGGATTAAGAGCAAACGAGATACTTGCCGCCGCATATCGCGCAGGGGAAACAGGACAACTGGTTCCGTGTCCCGCCACATAAAATAGCCGTCGGTTTCCATCAGTGGTCGGTTTCCGTCAGCGGATGGTCTTCAACGGAGACCGATGGCGGATAGTCGACAGCCGTTTTTCCGCTGGCGAGGTCTGTAACCGCGCCCTTCGCAATCCCGGTAGGTTCGGTTTGTAACCGCACCGGTGAATATCAGAATAACCGACAAAACAATGAGAACCCAACCCCGAAAGGGTGACATTTCTATAGAGCACGCCTACACGAAAAACCAAGCCCCAGCGGGTTCTCACTGCGAAGCAATTTCTGTAGAATGTGCCAAAATGGCGCAGTATATTTCAATTTAATTTTTGAAAGAGACAAATTGTCACGTCAGAAAACCTGCCAAAATGTCACGTTCTTCCGTCTAACCCTGACGATATGGCAGTTTCAGGGATTGGCACGAAAATTGCTACTATATTATAACGACGGCGTTTTCACACCGTCTTATGATGTAGAGAAACTGAGTGAAGGCACAGAAACCTTCCCTCACAATTTTCACGCTATACTCAAGGAGGAATTCAGCAACATGGCACTTGTACCCCTTGGCGACAGAATTCTCGTCAAACGTTCAGATAACGATGAACAAACAACGAGCGGCGGGATTATCATCCCCGACACCGCCAAAGAGAAACCGCAGGAAGGCGAAGTTGTTGCCGTTGGAAGCGGTAGACTTCTCGATAGCGGGGACCGACAGCCCGTTGACGTGGGAGTAGGCGACCTCATTCTTTTCGCCAAATACGGCGGCACCGAAGTTACATATGATAACACTGAATATCTCATCTTGCGCGAAGATGATATCTTAGCCAAGGTTAACTAAGAAAAGGAGTTAAACACATGGCAGCAAAACAACTTGCGTTTGATGAAGAAGCACGGAGCGCTATTAAACAAGGCGTTGACAAGCTCGCGGACGCAGTAAAAGTTACATTAGGTCCCAAAGGACGGAATGTCGTGCTCGATAAGAAATTCGGCGCACCGACGATCACCAAAGATGGTGTTACCGTCGCAAAAGAGGTGGAACTCGAAGATGCCTACGAAAATATGGGCGCACAGATGGTCAAAGAGGTCGCATCTAAAACCAGCGAGGTCGCTGGAGACGGGACCACCACCGCAACGATCCTTGCACAATCTCTCTATCGCGAAGGCTTGAAAAACGTCGCCGCGGGGCATAACCCCATGGCACTCAAACGCGGTATTGAAAAAGCCGTCGAGGCAGTCGTTAGCGCAATTCACGGCTTGAGCAAAGAGGTCTCGGAGAAAGCCGAAATCGCACAAGTCGCCGCTATTTCCGCAAATAATGACAACGCTATCGGCGATCTCATCGCTGACGCTATGGAAAAAGTCGGAAAAGATGGCGTTATCACTGTCGAAGAAGCAAAAAGCCTCGAAACGACACTCGATGTCGTCGAAGGTATGCAGTTCGACCGCGGCTATCTTTCACCGTACTTCGTCACTGATGCCGATCGGATGGAAGCCGTTTTAGAAGACGCCGCAATCCTCATCCACGAAAAGAAAATCAGCAGCCTCAAAGACCTCGTTCCTGTCTTAGAACGTACCGCACAACAGGGCAAACCGCTGTTGATCATCGCTGAAGATGTCGAAGGCGAAGCACTCGCAACCGTCGTTGTCAACAAAATTCGGGGAACACTCCGTTGTGTCGCCGTTAAGGCACCCGGCTACGGTGATCGCCGTAAAGAAATGCTCGAAGACATTGCCGTCTTGACAAACGGACGCGTCATCTCCGAAGACCTCGGGATTAACCTCGAAAACATTACCTTGACCGACCTCGGCAGTGCCAAACGCGTTGTTATCGACAAAGACAATACAACCATCGTTGAAGGCGAAGGCACAACCGAAGCCATCCAAGGTCGTATTGACCAGATTCGTAGGCAGATCGAAGACACAACATCCGACTACGACAGCGAGAAATTGCAGGAACGCCTCGCAAAACTTGCCGGTGGTGTTGCCGTCATTAATGTCGGTGCCGCTACAGAAGTCGAGATGAAAGAGAAGAAAGCGCGTGTTGAAGACGCAATGCACGCCACACGCGCCGCCGTTGAGGAAGGTGTTGTGGTCGGCGGAGGTGTCGCACTCGTGAGATGCCAAGCCGTACTCGATTCGCTTAAACTCAGCGATCCCACGGAACAAGTCGGTGTCTCTATCGTCCGCCGTGCACTCGAAGATCCGCTCCGTCAAATCGCGAAGAACGCCGGACAGGAAGACTCCGTCATCATCGCAAAAGTCAAGGACGAAGGCGGAAACATCGGCTACGATGCACATCAAGAACGTTTCATCGACATGTTTGAAGCGGGTATCCCCGATCCGACAAAGGTCGTACGGGTGGCGTTGCAAAACGCAGCCAGTATCGCAGCATTGATGATTACCACCGAAACCCTCATCGCAGAATTGCCTGAGGCGGCAGCACCAGCGGCACCCCCGATGCCGCCGGGTGGTGACATGTACTAAACCATTGGTACAACAAAAGGCGAGGTTTCCGAACCTCGCCTTTTTTTCTGTTTTCCGCACCTCGTTCCGTCAAGCCCGGTAGGTGCGGTTTCCCAACCGCAGGCGGACTGCTAACCGCCGATACACAACAACCGTTCACACTCCCGAAGCACAGCCGCAACCGCAACCGTGTGCATACACGGCGATGTCCCATCGGGAAGTGCTTGACATCCGTACTCAAACCCCAAATTAAGACACGGACTGCACGGTATCCGCGCACGCACGATACTCGAATTACGACTCCAAGGACCCCACTGCGCAAAATTCGTGGGACCATGCAACCCGATAACCGGTGTTCCGGTTGCCGCCGCGAGGTGCATTGGACCACAATTGCCGCTCACCACCAACGTTGCATCCGCAAAAAGTGCGGCGAGTTGATTGACATCCGTCCGTCCCGCAAGTACGACTGCTTGCTGTTTCGTCCGCTCGGCGATCTCTTCGGAGACCGCTACTTCATCCGGCGCGCCCGTCAAAACGATCTGTGCGCCATACCTCGCAACGAGGGCATTCGCCAACGCCACATAGCGTCCCTGTGGCCATCGCCTGCGAGGTTCACCATGTCTGCCCGCCTCTGGATGTAGCACAATAAGCGGTTTCTCCAGCGAGATACCCGCTTCTACCAAAACTTCGCGCACCCACGCACGTTCCTTTTCACGCCACCAAACCTCAAGCCCAAGTTCTTGGACTGAACAGTTCAGTTGTGCCGCAAGGCTCAAGAAGTTGCGGACCTCATGCCGTCCTTGGATGTGCGGCACCGTCTCTGTGAAGAGAAAATGACGATACTGTCCCTTCGTCGAAAACCCGACTCGCATCGGTGCACCCGTCGCATAAGCGAGCAGCGCGCTCAATCGGGGCCAATGCTCTAAGTCGATTGCCCAATCAAATCTTTCACGGCGCAGCAGCGAAATCAACCGACTCCCCGGTTTATGGAATGGAATACGTCTGTCAATATAAGGACACTCCGCTAAATAATTTAGGTTCGTCGGTGACGCTAACATCGTGACTTCGGCATTGGGAAAGGCGCGTCGTATCGCCCGAATGGTGGGGATCGCCAAAATCGTGTCACCCAAAGCAGAGAGTTGGATGAAAAGAATCTTTTTCGGGGTGGGTGTTGTCGGTGCCCGCTTAGAAAATAGACGTAACAGGACACAAAGCGGGATACCAAAGTATCGGTCTAAGTGCTGTTGAAGCCGAGTGGACTGCATGAATCCCAAAGTAGTAGGGTCTTTGGAAAAGCCACACGCGCTTTTCTCCCGCCGTGGGTTCTCCGTAACCGAGTGAGCATGAAAGTTGTTTTTCTGTTTGGTTTTTAGGAGGGAGTCGTTCAACCCAACCTACGGAAACCGACCGCCGATGGCTAATCCGTGTAGCCGTACAACTCAACCTCCGCAATCTTCGCGAGTGCCGTTGTCGGTCCTGTTATGCGATAACGGTAACGTCCACGCCGTATCTGTCCCTCTGCAACTTCCACATTTTCGCGCCGTATCTGGACGTTCTCCCGTCTCCGAGCCGCATCCTCCGTCGTCCGATGCACGATCAGTTTAATGCCCGTTGTCGTAACCGCTTTGTTGAGGCGGATATCGATGATCGGATTCTTGTTACTCCGCTGGTCATAGATTTTGTCCCACTCACCCCGCGAGTTAAACGCCAGCAACTCGAACTCTTCCAAATTCGTGGAATGAATCACAATCCGATAGAGCGATTTCTTCTCTGGCAAATAGACGATCGCCTCCGATGGAATATCAAGGTCGGTTACAACACTACCTGACCCCTTTTTACGTTGGGATTGCCCGATAGTCTCACTGTTTCCATCAATGATTGCCGGATCGCTGGCGGTTACACCGGGCAGGATCGCGTAGTTCTCGCTCCACTGCTGGCTGAGGCTGCAACCATAGCATAGACACATCAACCCCAATAACAGGGATACGCGCATCCTACATGATTTGAATTTAACACGCATTATCGCCTCCGACGTACGCTATTCGCTTCAATCTGATTGAGAATGTCCTCTTTTGTCAATTTACGCACCTTGAAATGCAATTTTTTAAAGAAAGGCACCAGATCCTCACCCGCTGCTTCGCTAAAATAATAAGCCAAAAAACTGGTCTTCATGGTCCCCGCCAGTTTTTGATGAAGGCCATCTGCTTCCATCAACCTAAAAACCCTGATATAAAAATCGTTGCCGTATCGCTTCCACAACTCAGCAACAAGCGTATACGCGTATCTATAGCGCCACTGCGTCAGCGGATTGTTTTCAGTATGTCCGCCCCAGCTCTCCAATTGATTCACACCATCGAGATCAACTCGCAGGTCCCTTTCAAGACTATCAAACTTAGGATGCGTTCCACCTTTCGCATATTCCGTCTGAATCAGGACAGCAATGCCTTCCGAGAACCATACCGGTAGAAAATAGATATTCGTAAAGGCATGGGTCAACTCATGGGCGCGCACGCCGTGTTTTTCATACATCCGTAATGGGAAATCCATCTGAATACCGTTAATAAACTTCACATAGCGTCCATCCAGAGTACCTGAACGATAGTCGGTGCGCGTAACCGCCGCGAGATTAGTGCCTCTATAGAGGTGATGCAGTGTCACGTGAATCTTATGCTTCGGCTGAAAACCGAAGAGCCGATTCATCGACTCGTAAAGGCTTTCCATATAACCGAGTGCACTTTGTACGAATACATCCCGTTCCTCGGCTTCGTCGAATCCATCGAGTGCTTGCAAATCGTCAGCAAATTTGAGGGTATAGTGATCACTCTCACCGAACAGAGCGTCTGGTCTGACTTCAATCGTAGCGTTCGACGGTCTGAGCATGAGCGAAGTGGCATCTCGTTCTTCGAGTATCCGTTTATCGCGCCGTCGCTGCGCTTCCTCTAACGCAGCGCAACCATTGAGAACGAACATCAACACAAGCAGCACAAGCACTGCTCGCATTCGCATCACGGTATTGAAAATCGAAGCGACGAGGCGCAATCTATATCTATATTTCACGATATTCCTCTTCAAAGCGGCACCGCTTTAGATTTATCACCGATGCGTCGCATGGTAATATCCTGTTCAACCGTTGGATCCGGTAGACCTGTTTCGGCAAGTCGGCGTTGCAGAAAAGCCTCCATATCCGCTCTCAAACGCGCAACGACATCGTCCGCCTCTTCAGCCAGATTATAAACCTCATCGGGATCCTCTTCAAGATCGTAGAGTTCCAAATCAGGTGTGTTGTAAACGGCAGGCGTGCCACCTGTTTCAACAATCAATTTCCACTTCTGGGTTTGCCACCCACGCTTTTTCATCCACCCGCACTCCGTAAGATAGACCGCTTCCGTTGTCCCATCGTGCGAGCTGTTTTCCATCGAGGCACGTAGGCTTGTGCCCTCCATCTTTTCACGTGTCGCCACCGCTGTCAACCCCGCATAATCAAGGATTGTCGGGGCAATGTCAGTAAGACGGACAAGACCGCCAAGCCGCTGTCCTTCAGAAATAAGTGCCGGACAGTGAACGATTAACGGTACGTGGCAATTGGTCTCATAGAGCCCATGGTGGTCATACCAGAGTTCGTGTTCATCAAGTTCCTCACCGTGATCAGCGGTAAGAATCAGGAGCGTCTCCTCCAACTGTCCACAATCATACAGGTACCGGAACAACTGCGCGAGGCACGCGTCCATATAAGCGATCGAGGCATCGTATTGCGCGTTCACATACCGCCTGTCCGTCCAGAGCCGTTTCTTCGCGATGTTGTCCGGATCCGATGGGTCTGGCGTGCACATCCACTGCCGGAAATAGTCTGTAAAAGGTTCGCATGCGTACACCGCATCCATGCTTCGATTGTTCGGGTCACATTCGTCCCCGCTATAAAACATCCGTTCAAATGGCAGCGGAGGAAAATACGGCGTGTGCGGATCCCAATAGTGAAGAAAAGCGAACCAAGGTTTATCCTGTGCCTGCGCGAGGTCCAGAAGTTCAATCGCCGTTTCGTTAACCGCCTCCGCCTTCCGAGCATTGCGGTAACCCATTTCCCATTGGTAGCCACGATACTGCGTCTCAGGGAAACCGCGCTGAAACCAGCGTCCCAAATTGTCCGCAGCAACGGTGAAGTAGCCCGCCTCACTCAGCAGTTCAGGAGCCGTCTTTATATCCGTTGCCAAGTTGAGTGTCCCACCCTGTGTGATAATTTGGTGGGACAAAACATCCTTGCCCGTGAACATTGTCGTATGGGCAGGGTGTGTCGGAATATGTGGGCTGATACACTTCTCAAAAAGCGTTGCCTTTTCTGCGAGTGCATCGAGGTGCGGTGTTGTCAGGTTGCGATACCCGTAACAACTCATGCTCGATGCCCGTAGCGTATCTAACGAGATGAGGATGATATTACGCATATTGGCTTTCGGCTATTGGCAGTCAGCAATCGGCTGACCGTCGACCGTTTTCCTCCTCGATGGCGAGGTTTGCCAACCTCTTGGTTTTTGGCTATCGGAACCTATTGGTTTTCAGTTTTCGGTTAAGAGCGATCTGGTAACAATTTACCCAGAATAGGAGTACTCCAGACTGCGGAAGATTGTTACAAATCCACCTCTTTACCGACGGCTGACGGCTGACTGCCGATAGCTATTCCCTAATCTCCTGCCGCGACATCCACTGAGTTCACTTGCGCCGCACGAATCGCTTCGCACAAATAAGTAATCCCTTCAGGAATATCATCCACATGGCAATAAGCATACGCCAGTCGAATCGCCTTTACGGACTCGCTTGCATAATGGAAAGCACTTCCGTTGCTATATCCGACCCCTTTTGCCGAGGCAAGTTCCTGTAACTTGTTGAGATCCGTGGTCTCCGGCAGATCTATCCAGAGGAAGAGTCCACCGCGGGGTCGTGTCCATGTGCAGAGATCACTGACGTGCTTATCGAGCGTCTCCACCACTGCGCGACATTTCGCACCGACAGCCGCATTCGTCTTCACAAGATGCACTTCCAAGTGCTCCATGAAGAATTCAGCAACAATCGCACTCGCCAACGCGCTTGTCCCGCCGTCCCAGCGGTTCTGGTGAATTTGTCCCCAATACGGCTCTCTCGCCACAAAATACCCTTGTCGAACACCTGCTCCTAAAATCTTGGAGAAAGTTGCGATGAAAATCACCCGATTGGAGGTATCTAACTTGAAAAGTGAAGCCGGTGTCGGTGTCGATGTGAAGTCAATGTCGCCGTAGCAATCATCTTCAACGATGCGTGTATCATATTCTTCCGCCAAGGCTAACATCCGATGACGGCGCTCAAGCGAGAGAATCGCACCTGTCGGATTCTGATGGTTCGATGTCGTATAGATGAACGATGGGCGGATATTCTGACGTTTGAGCTCCGCGAGTTTCGCCTCCAGCGCATCCATATTCATGCCATCAATATAGTCCATCGGCACTCCCACGATATTCGCCTTGAAATGCCGCATGATACCCAAGGTGCCGCCGTAAGTATATTCCTCTGTCAGCACTGTATCGCCGGGGTTAATCAACGTCCCGAGTACCAATTCCAGTGCCTGCATGGAACCTGAGGTAATTGAGATGTTATCAATCGGCAGCGGGACACCCTCGCGTCTTTCAAACCGCATTGATGCCAGTTCCCGCAATCCCCGATAGCCTGATTCGCCCGGATAGTTAACCAGATCGCCACCCAACTTACGGAGAGCCTTTTCACTCGCTGCAATTAACCCTTCCGTCGGGAATGTATGCGGATCCGGACGCCCGCCTGTAAAACCAAAATCTTTCATAAGTACGCTCCTTTTTCTGAGCAAATTCCAGATAAGTGAATTATAACAGACCCCTTGAAAAAAAGCAACACCGAAAAACGCACGGATCAGAAGTTATCAGTTATCAGCAGAATAGCCATCAGCTGGAAAGACTGTCTGGCATGCCCGTCTCACTTGAATGCCACGAGTTCCTCTTGCTGAGTGCTGATGGTTTCCGAAAGCCAATACGGTAGGTGCGGTTTGATGAAGTTTGAGGCTTTAAATCGGTAATCCCTGTTTTCCCCAGTCCCGGTAGGTGCGGTTTGAAACCGCACCATAGGTGTCAATTTAGTGATTTTTCGCTGCGTTTTGAAGTCGTCTAAGGGTCGTATTTTTTCCACTGCTTTTCTCCAGAGCGTCTGCGTTTTGAAATGCGCGTTTTATGTCTTTCAGGGTTTCAATGACTGCCTTTGTTGATTTATGAAAACTCATCGTCAGTGTTCGGGCATAGCCTGTAATGAGTTCAGCGGTCTTCATAAGACTATGACGTATACATCGCCAGCCAGCAATCAACATCACAGCGTGTCGGATGACTGCGGCAATGAGTTTGGCATAGATTTCAGACAAGATACGATACGGCTTTTGACTTCGGGAGACCTGGAGTTTCCCGATACTTTTGAAGCATTTAAACATCAACTCAACTTGCCAGCGGATGCCGACGATGGCGCATATCTGCTCCGGGGTGAGGCGGTGTTCTTCGATGTTGGTGATGTAGAGGTTCCATCCTGCAAGGCGCAGTCGTATTTTTGAAGGATTTTCATTTTTTCGTTTGGCTCGGTATCTGATATATCGCCGTCGTTTATTTGTTTCTGCTTCAGTGAGTCTCTCTGCGATGAGATATGCGTTGAGTTGCTTTGTTTTCCCGACACGGATAGGTTTGCGGATCACGGTGTTTTCGAGGTCTGCGTTGAGGAGGTTTTCCAAAGACAACGGTTCTCCGGTTGCGTCAAAGAGGTGGCAGCCGGCTTTCAAACGTGTTATCCAATAGACGCCGTTTTCAGTAAGTTTTTCAAGTTCATCAAGCGAAAAATAACCGAGGTCTGCGAGGCGCAAGCTGCCCGGCGGGAGGGGGTCAAACTGCTTTTCTGCCGTGCTATCAGCGGTGATGCCATCGGTGAGTTGAAAGTGTTCAAAGCCACCGGTCAAAATATCGAACCGCAGGTGGAGTTTCAAGGCAGATTTCTGAGGATGATTCTTTTTCCGGGGTCCCTGCCAGGTAGCGTTGAGTTCATCAGGGAGCGATAGCCACGTGCTGTCTTGAACGAAAACACCCGTGAAGTGCTCAAGTAAAGGCAGCACTTGGGGTTCAGCGGCAATCTCAATGACATCTGCGATGGCAGCATCAAGGGTCGTTTTCAGCATTTCGGCAGTCTCAGGCGTGAGCCGCTGCGCAATGGCTTGGCGGGAGACATTGAGGCCGAGGGTGCTGGCGGTCTCGGCAAGTTGATGATAGCTCGCCTCTGGGTTTTCTAACCATCCGAAGACCAGAATTTCGGTAAGCGCACTACCGGTGAGTTTACGCCTTCTGCGGAGCATTCCGCTCGCCACGGCTGCTTCATCAGCAATACTTCTAAGAATCCTTTGCATATTATTGCGAACTTGTTGTAAAATGGACATTGGAAACACCTCTTTTGTAGAATCAACTTGGATCGTTCTTTCTACATTATGCGGGAGGTGTTTCCTCTTTGCAACGCTTTTTTCATACACTAAAAATACACATATTTCTCACTAAATTGACACCTATGGTGCGGTTTGAAACCGCACCGGACATGGCTAAGAAATTACCGAATTAAATTTTAACCCTCATTAACCGCACCATAGCCGTCAATTTATGGTGAAATCCAGAAATAAGTGGACATTTACCCGTAGGAGCGAGGTTACCTCGCCCGTAAATGTGCTGACAGTTGATCGAAACCGTTCTGTATCTAAATTGACATTAAATTCCGCATCGTGCTATACTTTGGTATCTTTGAGCCGTGCTAATTATAATTCTCCTCGGTTTTCCTACATCCATTGACACAGATGATAACCCAAAACCCGCTCCCAAACCTCACCTTTGAACCGATGCACTCGTGCGATCTGCAGGAGGTAATAAAAATAGAAAACGAGTGCTTTGAGGATCCATGGAGCGAAATCTACTACACGTTATCTCTGAAGCGACCCCGGTCGTACGAATATTTTTACGTGGCACGGCGCGAGCATACCATCGTCGGCTACATTGTGTTCAGCATTCTCTATGAAGCAGCACACATCCTGAACATCGCGGTGCCGACTGCCTATCGGCGACAAGGCATCGGCAAATACCTGCTCACTTCAGCCTTAGAAATGATACAGGCACATGACGGACGCGAAGTTTTCTTGGAAGTCGCCGTCAGCAATCTACCTGCACAATACCTCTACCGGCAGTTCGGGTTCCGCATCTGCGGCATCCGAAAAAACTACTACGGACGTTATAAAGACGCTTACGTTTTCCGAAAAGGAGAGGAAACTCATGCTGTTTAACCTATTAAGTCAAACCTTTTCAGCGACTACGAACCTATCGCTCTCAACACGCCGACAGGAAGCACGGACGGTCGGCAGAAACGGTTGGCGTGTCATCGAAGAAGAAGTCAATTGGAACACCGCTGAAACCGCTATCGTTGTCGTTGATATGTGGAACGAACACTGGTCATGGGGAGCAACAGAACGTGTAAACGTGATGGCACCTCGGATGAACATTGTGCTTGAGCGGGCACGACAGCACGGTATACAGATTATCCATGCCCCGTCTGACACAATGGACTTCTACGAAGCACATCCCGCACGCCGCGGGATCTTAGAACTACCGCACGCCGATCCGCCGCCCGAACGCGAACTCCCCGATCCACCTTTACCCGTTGATGCCTCCGATGGGGGCTCAGATACCGGAGAAGCCGATAGCTACAAAGCATGGCACCGTCAGCACCCAGCCATTGAAATCCTTGATACAGATGCCATCAGTGACAACGGGCAGGAGGTATACAACTTGCTGGATCACAAAGGTATTAGGAATATCATCTTTATGGGCGTTCACACCAATATGTGTGTCCTCGGACGTTCCTTCGCCATTAAACAGATGGTGCGTTGGGGCTTCAACGCCGTCCTCGCACGCGATCTCACTGATGCGATGTACAACCCGTTCAAGCCACCTTATGTCAGCCATGAAGCAGGCACACAGTTAATTATTGAATATATTGAAAAATTCTGGTGTCCCACAATCCTGAGCGGTGATTTGACGACCCCTAAGGTTTGATATCTCCTCAAAAATGGTCGGGATAGAAAAAGTTATAACACCGGCGTACAAAAAAATGCCCACGGTAACGAAATACCGTGGGCATTTTAATTTCGGTGTGTTCTTTACTGACGATTGTCTTTCAGCGCACCCCACGTTGTCGTGAGTTTCGCCTTCGGGTCAACGGCTAATGCGGGGATTACCTCTATCCCACTAAACATCGCATTGAGATCTCCAGCACCTGTCTTCGGATTGCCAGCAAATTCAAGACTCATGACCTTGTCTTTAACTTCAATGCCTTCGTATCGTATAATATCTATCTCGTTATTACCGGGTGTCACATACTCTTCTTCAACAATCTCGTCTTCGATAATAATATCGAAACCGCGATTGTTCGGTGACCAGTGTTCGCCGACGAGATAGGTAACAGTGAATATGCCTTTGCCGGTCTTCAGATCGACTTTGACGACATCAGGAAACTGTGCCCAACTCACAGCATAGAAGAGTTCCTTATCGTATCCCTCTTTCTTCGCCAGTTTTTCGGCATCTTTCGTAAGGTTTAGGACTTCAGCGGTGCGGGGTAATTTTTCAACCCATCCACCCCATTCTTTCTTCTCGTTCTGTCCACCGTGCCAGATACGGCCGTCGGAATCCTTGAAATCGTCCACTTTGCCGCCCCATACCCGAATCTCTTCGGCAGCACTTGCATCGTGGACGACCGTTACCGCAACATATACGGCAAGCAAAACGATCAAAAATAAACTTCGTCGCATATTTTTCTCCTTATTGTAAAAAATTGTAAAAAACGTAAACATGTTAAAAATAACACATTCACATTGCAATTGCAAGATTTTTCGCGTCACTCCGCACTCTCAACCACAACAAGCCGCTGATTCGCTCGCACATCGGTCAACGTTTGCACAGTCCCACTCGGCCACCGAATAACAATTCGATCCACTATCTTGTGGTGCGCAAGCCCAAACTCGACATCAAGGCTGCTCTGTGAAAGATAACTGTCTCCTGCCGCCACCTGCTGAATCTGATGAAGATCGCCAGCACTCACCGTCACAAGCGCGCCAACACCGTCCCGATTGCTCACTGTGCCGACCGTGCGAATCTGAAGCCACTGCTGTTGGCTCCCACCGTCGTTTCGGAGCAACATCGGTTTCCCACCACTATTGACGATAAAGAGATCCAAATCGCCATCGGCATCGTAATCCCCAACCGCGACACCTCTACCAACCCCGTACGAGCTGGATTGCCGAAGCCCGACAGCGTCAGAAATATCAGTGAAGGTGCCGGCACCGTTGTTCTGGAGAAAAACGTCCGCTTGCCCATGTGCCTCCCACGAAGCAGGATCAATGTGTCCCGCCGCAAAAAAAATATCCAGATCCCCATCGTTGTCCGCATCAAACAACGCAGTTCCCCAGCATGTTTTACCAAGCCCCGACTCAAAAACACCGCTTTGTGCAGAAACATCGGTGAAAGTGCCATCACCACTGTTTCTATAAAGGACATTGTTTTCATCTAACCAGTTCGTAACAAAGAGGTCCAAATCGTTATCGGCATCATAATCGCCCCAAGCAATGCCCATACCACTCCGTGTGTCGCCGGTGCGGCTCCTCGCATCTGGACGGTTCGTGTTCGTGAACGTTAACTCTCCGTCGTTGCGATAGAGGATATTCTGGTCGGTATCATTCGCGAGATACAGATCCAAATCGCCATCGGCATCGTAATCCGCTGCAGCGACACCAAGTGTCAGATGAAATCCACCGTTCACCTTGGCGGCATCCGTAATATTAATGAAACCTCCATCTCCCTTATTTAAATAGAGGACGTTCGTCTGTCCGAAGAAATCATACGGGAAAAAGACTTCAGCCCCTTGCGGAACTTTGGTATATTCGATATAGTTACCGACGTAAAGGTCAAGGTAACCATCGCTATCATAATCGCCCCACGCGATTCCACCACCGAAACCTTCGTGACCGATGCCGCCTGCCCCAGACGAGAAGCGTTTGAAAGTCCCGTCGCCGTTGTTCCGATAGAACAGATTCGCCTTGTAATTCGTGACATAAAGGTCCGCATCACCATCGTTATCATAATCTGCGAAGGCACATCCCATACCCGAGCCGGTATCGCCGACACCAGCGGTATCGGTTACATCGGTGAAAGTGCCATCACCGTTATTCCGATAGAGCGTGTTTTTCGGTAGCACCGCTCCCGGTGCTGGGCGCACCAAGGCACTGTTGACGATATAAAGATCTAACTTCCCATCGTTGTCGTAGTCGCACCACGCCGCGCCCGAACCGACGAGCGCAGGCACTACACGCAAGTCGATACCACCGGCATGCTCAAAATGAATGCCCGCCTGCTCAGTGACATCTACAAATCGAATATCAGACGCATAACTGCTCAAAATAAACGTAAAACTCAAGACCGCAATAGCGTCTCGCAGCCTATTGTGCATTCAAATCCCTCTCAGTCCCAACTCGCATTGTACTGACATTATACACAAAACTGTGCGTCAGGTGTATCTTTATTTTCGCTCTTTGCTGACTGCCGACGGCTGACCGCTGACTACTATTCTTCTGACGGCTGACCGCTGATAACAGAGATTTTAGTTGCAATTACACTGGAAATGTGTTAAAATTCATAAGAGTTAGTGTGGTTAAAGCCAGTTATCTAAGTTAGAGGGCATGCAAGTGGAAATATCTGTCTTAGTACTTAACGCCAGCTACGAAGCGATCAACGTTTGCAACCTCAGGCGCGCTATGAAAATGGTTTTTAAGGGCACTGCACAGACTGAAGAAGTCTCTGATGTTGAGATTCATTCACCAAGTGCCGCGATGAAAGCCCCACATGTAATTCGGTTAGTAAACTACGTCCATGTCCCGCGCAGCGTCGTCAAATTTTCACGGAGGAATATTCTCGTCCGCGACCAGTATGTATGTCAATACTGTTGTAGCGAGTTCCCAGCAGCGCAGCTCACGATGGACCATGTGGTACCGCTCTCTCGCGGCGGAGAAACAACATGGGAGAACGTTGTGACAGCCTGCAAAAAGTGTAATAACAAAAAGGGCAGTAAAATGCTCTACGAAGCGCGATTGAAATTGCAGCGTCAGCCGAAAACACCATCAATTTTAACCTATTTGCAACTCAATCGTCATTTTCGTGGCTGCCACCCGTCGTGGAGAAAATATCTGTATATCAACTAAATCATGCAATATCCAGAAAAACTGAAAAAGCGTTGGGAATTCCAGCGCGCCTATCAGAGCGGCAGTAAGTATTGGAATCGCTATTTTGTGATATACGTATTCCACACCCATTTCAATAACCTCCGATTGGGAATAACCGTCAGCAAAAAAGTCGGAAAAAGCGTTCAACGGAATCGCGTCAAAAGGCTAATTCGTGAATCGTTTCGGCAGTTACGCCCACGAGTAAAAACTGAATACGACATCGTAGTCGTCGGAAGAACAGAAGCGTGTCGGCTCACGTGTCAAGCAGCAAAAGATGGATTGTTTCACCTCTTTCGGAAAGCATCTATTTTAAACAATCCAGCCAGTGACAGTCTAAGACAAGGTAGAAACGATAGCAGTCAATAAGGAATAGAGGCGTGCCACATTGTAAGCACAACGAAGAAGATATAAACCAAAATAGGAGCCAGTGGATACGCAATAAGTTGGACGGGACAGTGATACTTTTACAACCTATCCGCTTTTATCGACGCTTTATTTCGCGGCTCTTGCCACCGTCCTGCCGATTCTATCCGACCTGCTCGCAATATGCACTCCAAGCGTTAAAACGCTACGGCACGCTCAAAGGGTGCTGGCTAACAATTAAACGACTTTCAAAATGCCATCCTTACCATCCGGGGGGTTTTGATCCTCTAAAATAGCAGGTATGCCAAATGGCAACGAAACCGTAGTCCGTAATGTAATGGAGGACGACTCCAGAGAATAACCGCTGAAGTACAGACCCCGTCGTTTCTCCGCAAGGTATAATTAAAAAACACAAAAAATGGGGAGCATCTAATCTCGATGGGAGTACGTTACATTCTTGCTTTGGTTCTAATGATTGCTGTAATGATCGGATGGAGCCTATTTTTCGGCAAACGCTTTGCCCCTCAACCCGATGAACCCGCAACTACCGGGACACCGGCAGCATCAAGTCCAAGCGAAACACAATCGGATGCCACGACGCACGGAACATTTGATGGTGCCGACGCATCTGTCAACCCTGATCTCTGGACACCCGTTGGGGAAAGTCCAGGCGATGGAAAAGTCAGCGTCCGAACCGATAACTATACTATTGTTTTTAACGAAAAACTCGCAATCGCCAAAAAGTGGCAGTTAAATCACTTTCCAGACCGGACAGATGCAGACAAAAACCCCTTGGACCTGATTCCTGAAAACGCACTCAACTGCCTCGCACTTCGGTTTGGCAATTCGCAGCTCCAACTCGATTCACTCCGTGCCAGATGGAAGGCTGACAAATCCAAAATCAACATCACAAACGGACAAGAAGCTGTCACACTCATCTTCGGGACAACAATCGGAGAAAAATTACGAGTCACAAAGCAGTTCACCTTCAATCCGGGCAACTACTTCGTTGACATGACGGTAACTTTCCAAAATGTCTCTGACGAACCGCTGCTTATGGGCGGAACCGAACCCGCAAACGGATACCAACTTCAGTGGGGACGAGGTATCAATGCCGATCTGCTGCCACATGAAAAGAAGAGCGGCAAACGTGGGCGACGCGGCAGTGAAGGGGCAAAGGCTTATATCGGTGAGGGTAAACCGAGGCGTGAACTCAAATCTGAACACGCTTCAGCCACAGTTCTCTGGGCGGGATTGGATAGCCAGTACTTCAGCGCATTGATGATTCCAGACCCTCAACTTGCCGCTACCTATAAATTTATAGAGACGCCACAGGCAAATGTTACAACCGGTATCACTGTCACCGCACCAACAGAAACGGCGGCACTCGTCTTACCAAGCTTTTATCTCCCAGCACAGCGGAAGGAGACGCATGTTTTTCGGCTCTACGTTGGACCGAAGGACGATACAATTCTAAAAAGTATAGAGGCACCGAATGCACCTGAGAACCCAGTGCGTCTCTCGAAAATCATCAACTTCGGATTCTTCTGGCCCCTCGCATGGGGGATGCTCTGGGTATTCAAAGGCTTCCATAGTGTCTTTGGAAACTACGGCGTAGCGATTATACTCCTGACGGCTTTGGTGAAGATCGTCTCTTATCCCTTCACACACAAAGCACATAAATCTATGAAGGAGATGCAGAGACTTCAGCCGCAATTAGTGGAATTGAAGGAGAAATACAGGGATGACCCGCAGAAACTCAATCGCGCTACGATGCGACTCTACAAGGAACACGGCGTCAACCCCTTAGGGGGCTGTATACCATGGCTTCCACAAATTCCGATTTTTTGGGCACTCTTCGCACTTCTTGGAGGCGCAGTAGAACTTCGGGGGGCACCTTTCCTTTTATGGATCGATGACCTTTCGGCACCTGACACTTTAGTCAAACTGCCTTTCACGATTCCATTGATTATCACGCAAATAGATACCGTCCGCCTATTGCCTATAATAAACGGTTTGACAACCTGGCTCCAACAGAAATTCGTCGGCAATATGGCACCAACAACGGACAACATGCAAGCGAAATTGATGCAGTTTATGCCGCTCATTTTTATCTTCATCCTTTATAACTGGGCATCCGGGTTTGTGTTGTATTGGCTGTGCAACAATGTTTTCACGATAACACAACAGTACTTACAAAACCGAAGCCAGACTGAGGAAGATCAATCCACACCAGCAGACACGAAAAAAAGGAACAACGCCAAACAAAAGTAGAACTATTGTCCCGCAAGCCTCTATAGGTTTGCGCCAGCCAGGCACTGTAGGGCAAAGGCTCCGGACCTCGGCCGTCCGCCGTATCAACGACTTCACCGCTGGAAGCAATTATGCGAGGAGGATATTAACCTGTGCAGCACTACATCGAAACCGAAGGCGATACAGTGGAGGAAGCAATTGAACACGCACTAACCGAACTCGAGGCAACTCGAGAGCAAGTCACAATTGACATTGTCAACGAACCTACGAAAGGGATTTTGAATTTCGGTGCTAAACCGGCGAAGATTCGCGCAACGCTCAAACAAGATGTCTCTTCCGCACCGGAGACAATCCTAAAGGAGGTGCTCAGCCGGATGGGAATTGACGCAGAGGTCGAATCGAGCTATATCGACGGAAGCACACACCTCAATATCGTCACCGACAGTCCCGCACTCCTTATTGGGAAACACGGGCAGACCCTCGATGCAATCGAACGTTTGCTTAATTGTATCGTCAATAAAGCCTCGCTTGTAAAAAGGCGCGTTTTCGTCAACACAGAGGGCTATCGAGAACGCCGAGAAGAACGACTCATGGAAATGGCACACCAAGTCGCTGAAAAGGTCAGATATACCGATAGGGACGTCGTCCTTGCACCGATGTCCGCACGCGACAGGCGTATCATTCACGTCACCTTAAAAGAGGACGAGGTTGTGTCTACCTACAGCCAAGGTGAGGGTGAAATGCGACGCATCGTCGTCACAACGCAACAACCTTAAAATGGCTATCGGAAACCGTCGACAGTCAGTAACAAGAGACGTTAGGATTATCACAACCGTCTTTTAACTGACAACTGATGGAAACCGATGGCTGATGGCTATTCTATGAAATTCCACGATACGATTGCAGCCATCGCAACAGCACGCGGTGAAGCCGGCATCGGCATCGTCCGAGTGAGTGGTGACCTTGCCCTACCGATCGCCGCTGAATTGTTCCGATCACCGCGCGGTGTGTCCCTCACAGAACTGTCAACGCATACACTTACATACGGACACGTCATAGATACAAATGCATCCGATGATGTCATTGACGAAGTGTTACTCGGCATCATGCACGCACCCAAGACATATACCGGTGAAGACATCGTCGAATTTAACTGCCACGGTGGTATCGTGACACTCACAGCAGTGTTAGACTTGGTGGTGAAGAGCGGGGCTCGGGTCGCCGAACCCGGAGAATTTACAAAACGTGCTTTCCTCAACGGAAGACTGGATTTAGCACAAGCGGAAGCAGTCGCCGAACTCATCGCCTCAAAAACAGATCTCAGCCGAAAAATCGCTATAGAGGCACTCGCCGGAAAACTCTCTGATACTGTAAATTCCCTCAGCGACCGGCTCGCTGATTTGCTCGCAGAAATTGAGGCATCCATCGACTTTCCCGAGGAAGACCTGGATTTCATGAAGGTGGAGACACAACTCGGAACGGCGCGTGCTGTTCAGACCGACTTAACCATACTGCTCGACACTGCCACAGAAGGTAGGATTATCACAGAAGGTGTCAATGTCGCTATACTGGGAAAGCCGAACGTTGGAAAATCAAGTCTGCTCAATGCCCTCGTTGGAGCAACACGCGCAATCGTTACAGAAATACCCGGCACAACACGCGATACAATTGAGGAAACGATTAACGTCAACGGTATCCCGTTGAAACTCATTGATACCGCTGGCATTCGACAGACAGATGACATTGTAGAACAACAAGGCGTTGAACGGAGCAAAGCGGTGCTTGACAGGGCAGAACTGTTACTGTTGATGTTCGATGCCTCGCAACCGCTGAACAACGCAGACTTGGAACTCTTACAGACAGCACAATCAGCCAAGGCAATTCTTATTCTCAACAAGGTGGATCTACCGGTTCTGACACCATCAACGACATTGCTTGTGCACTGTCCTAAAAAACAGGTTGTTGAGACAGTGATTCCTGAGGACAAAGGACTCGATGCCCTAAAGGTTACGATTTGTGAGGAATTACTTGGAGGTGAATTGGTCGTCGGTGAATCGCCGATTGTGACAAACGCTCGCCACCAAGAAGCTCTCCGGTGCGCGAACGAAGGACTCAATTATGCGATAGAGAGTCTCGAAAATGGTATGCCCCCTGACCTCGTCGCCGTCGATCTCCGGATCAGTTTGGACGGTCTCGGAGACATCGTCGGTAGAACAACAACTGAAGATATTTTGGATAGAATCTTCTCTCAGTTCTGCGTCGGAAAGTGAACAAACTGAGAACTTTTACCGTGATTAGGTGTGTCTATTTCCTGCAGGCGAGCAGAGGGCATTGATTCTGGACACGACATCATAAAGGAGCAAATCATGTTAGGAGCAAAACAACAGTGGTGCCCTCGTTGCCAAAGGCACGTACAAACAGAGCAGAAACAGTCCTACGTTGGCAGACAGAAAGAGCTCGTCAGAATTATTATTACCTGTTTCAAGTGTCGTATAACGCTGTCGAGCAAAACAACCAGCGTCGCTGCCCTTGAGCAAAGCGAAGAAGAGACTGCAACCCAATAGTAGGGCAAACGCACGAATAGTCCTACAGTCTATCTCATAAATCGTCGGAGGGAAACCTTGTAAGCCCGATTTTGAAGTTTGTATGGCGCAGACATCTTGTTTATGAGACACGCTCTACTGAAATTAATGAAATCGTAAGTTAATTAAAGCGTTATTATAGTAAAGCCGGAAAATATGTAGACATCTCAGGAGGCACCAACCTCACTCCACCGCTGGCGAGGTTTGTAACCTCGCCCATCCGTGATGTCCAAGGAATTGTGGACTTTACTATAAACAAAAAAGGAGAAAAGTAATGTTTAATTCTGTTTTTCGCCGCATATCCCTCGGTGTCCTGCTGCTGATGGTGGGCACAATACCCGCGCTCATTGCGAGCGAGGAAGTTAAATGGGAAAAAACGCTTGAGGACAGCATGACACAAGCCGCGAAGACCGGCAAACCGATGATGATGGACTTCTACACCGATTGGTGAGGGTTCTGTAAGCGGCTGGATGCCGAAACGTTTACGGATGCACGCATTATCGAGCTCTCTGAAAAGTTTGTTCCCGTTAAAGTGAATCCAGAAGACAAGCAACGTCCTATCAATGAAGAGACTCGAAGCCGATACGGTGTTACTGCTTATCCAGCAGTCCTGTTCGTCAGCTCAGATGGAGGTCTCATCCAAAAGGCTTCAGGATTTCTCACACCGGAACAGTTTTCACCGATTATGAAAGATGCCTTGAAAAAAGAGACGGAATTCCAAGAGAAATTGGAAAAATTGAAGGCGAAATCGGACGATGCCAAACTCAACGCTCAAGTCGCGCTTACCTACCTCGAACGGGAGCAGCTTGAAAAGGCAGTCTTGTTCAGTGAGAAAGCGTTTGAGCATGATCCAAAAAACCGCACGAAGCTCATCCCAAACCTGCACAACCAATTGGGACTCGCTTACGGCGCATTGGTTGAAGGGTCTATGCTTGAAAACAGCGAAGAAGCGGAGACGTACTTTGAAAAGGCTATCTCTCACTTCAAAACTGTCATAGATACCTACTCGAAAAGCAAAGTCTATGAACCCGCTCAATACTATCTCGGCGTAACATACGCCATCAAAGGGAATTTTGAAGATGCGATCGCCGTGCTTGAGAAGTTAACCCACCATGCTAAGGACGGAAACATAAGACAAAACGCCGAAGCAATGCTGGAACGGGTCAAAGATTTGGCGAGTTCCAACTAACAACCTCCAGTAGGTGCGGTTTTGCGGCGTACTCGCCCCGACGAGTGCCATACGCGCACTCGGCGTTGATTCATGCGACCTGCATTCAAACCGCACCTACAACAACATCAACTCAGAGATCTCCTCTGGGCTTAGAAATCGATACTGTCCAGACGGAAGGTTGCCTAACCGCAAATTACCGATTCGGACTCGTTTCAAACGGATTACCGGATGCCCCACGGCTTTAAACATTAAACGTACCTGCCGTTTCTTTCCCTCGTGAATCACTACCTCAAATTTAGCTGACGCGCTGTCCTTACTTACTTTTACACGCTTGATCTTCGCCGGTGCCGTTGCCCCACTTGAAATCGTAACACCTTGACGCAACCGTTGAATCGCGTCGTCGCGCGGCACACCCTTCACCCACACGAGATAGGTTTTCTCTACTTCATGGCTCGGATGTAACAACCGATAAGCAAAGTCTCCATCGTTTGTGAAGAGGAGAAGCCCCTCGGTCTCCAAGTCCAAGCGTCCGACAGGATAGATGGTATCGCGCAGATCTGCGACAAGCTCCATGACGGTAGGTCGTCCGCGTTCATCGCTGCGCGTCGTCAGGCAGCCTGCGGGTTTATTCAGCATCAGATAGATGTGTTCTGCTAACGGCTCGACCTGTTTCCCCTCAAATTCAACAGAATCAGTCTCTACGTTAATCGGGTGTCCCGGGACCAAAACGGGTTCGCCATTGACAGTGACAGCCCCAGCTTGAATGCGCTTCTTCACTGACCGCCGTGAGGCAATTCCTGATGTAGCAATATACTTTTCAAGTCGCATCATTCTTCTATATGCCAACCCTTTTCCATTGCGATGCGCCTAAGCTGTCGGTCTGGGTTGACGGCAACCGGATGCCCAAACAATTCCAGTTTGTATGCATCCGTGTGGTGATTTCCATACGCGTAGGAAGCACTCAGGTCAAACCCATGTTCAGTTGCGAGTTGCTGGGCAAGTTTCGCTTTGTTTTCTGCAAAAGGATGCAATCCGATGCGTTGTCCTGTAAACCTTCCGTCAACCACTTCCAACTCGTGAGCGACCATCATATCGGTTTGAAAATACTCATGAAACGGCTGAACGAGGAACGACAACGAACCTGACATGAGAATAACTGTTCGTCCTTCGGCGTGGTGGGCATAGATCAATTCAGAAATGTGAGGCGCGATACTCGCACGCAATGTGTCAACAAAACAGCGGCGTGTAATCTCATAGATGTGATCCTGTTCTAAACCGCGGAGGTAGACTTTGTTAGGTTTCGCCACTGACAGGGACTTAACCCTCAGAAAATTGGATGTCCACGCAAGCAAATTCGATATAGGGATCTCGCCGTGGTTCAACAGATACGTCAGAAAGACCTGCTCTGAAGAGAGACGGATGATCGTACCATCTAAATCGAAAATGGCACATGTTTTGGATTTTGTCATGTCGTCTGTTGCCCCAGCGCACGCCGATAGGCTTTAACAGCGGCTTCCAATCCGATATAGAGCGCGTCTGCCATCAGATGATGCCCAATAGAAACTTCAAGGAGTCCCGGTAATTTCTGCATCAATGGTAGGTTTTCAAGATTGAGATCGTGCCCGGCGTTGACACCAAGCCCTAAATCCACTGCTTTTGCCGCCGCATTTTCCAGCAACGCGAACTCGCGTTCGATCTCCGTCTTTGTCCCTGCCATCGCATAAGAGGCAGTATAAAGTTCAATTCTATCTGCACCGATGTCTCGCGTTCTTGCTATCTGTTCCACATCAATTCCACTAAATAGACTCACACGGATACCCGCATTTTTCAACGCTTCGATGATCGGTTTCAACGTATCGCCATCCTTGCGGATGTCCCAGACAGTGTGGCTTGTTATTTCACCTACGACAACGGGGACGAGCGTGCATTGCGTCGGTTTTGTGCGTAGCACCATATCAATGAGATCGGGTCTCGGATCGCCTTCAATGTTATATTCAATGTCGGATCTTTTTTGGGTATTGATTTCTATTAATCGTTCAGCGATGTCCTGCACATCTGCGGATGTGATATGGCGTTCATCTTCGCGCGGATGCACAGTAATACCTTGTGCCCCTGCAGCAATGCAGGTATCGACAGCGGTGAGTACATCTGGAATATCACCACCTCGTGAGTTCCGCAATGTTGCGATTTTGTTTACATTCACACTTAGACAAATCATTTTTTCTTCCTTTTTTGTTGTTTTTTATAGTGAATTATAAAAATAAGTAGACCCTTCCTGGTAGGTGCGGTTTGAAACCGTATCTACCGCGGTGCCCAAATAATTATAGGATTTACCATAGTTGATAGGAAGTCGCGATTGAAAGATCGCTGCTACCGGATATTTTCGTAATCAATATACATACAGATTAAGGGAAAATACCCAGCTGCATATAGGATTTCGCAATTCTATGGATGGCATTGATAAACGCAGCCGTTCGGTAATCTATGGCATTGTTTTTATCTCTATGCTGTGTGCGGGTTTCACGCATCTCCTGATAGGCATTTATCATCGTATCCTGAAGACCAGAGTTCACCAAATCTTCCTCATCGGCACCATGTATTAACCCACGTTCATCGTCTGAAAATGTATAGCCAGTCGCTTTCTCAATAGTACGGCGCATGGCGTGTTGGGTTTGATCCTCGAAACGTTTCCCGAGCCTCCCAAATTGTACGTGCGACAGATTCCGAAGCCACTCGAAATACGAAACGGTGACGCCACCAGCGTTGAGGAAAGTGTCCGGTATAATCATAATCCCTCGTTCTTGGAGGATTGCATCGGCACCCGGAGTTGTAGGTCCATTCGCGGCTTCAGCAACAATCGCGGCTTTGATTCGGGGCGCGTTTTCTGCTGTAAGTTGATTCTCAAGCGCGGCTGGCACGAGGATATCGCACTCCAACTCCAAACCATCGTTCGGATTCTCAATAATTTTAGCAGTCGGATACCCTTGGATGGATCCAGTTTCTTCACGATACATGGCAACTTTTTCGATGTCAAATCCCTGTGGATCATAGATGCCACCATCTCGCTCAATAATCCCAATGATACGTGCATCCGCCTCCATCAGGAACTTGGCGGCATGGTACCCGACATTACCGAAACCTTGGACAATGACGTTTTTTCCGTGTAAACCGGGGGATAGCCCAAGTGGTTTCATGTCCTCTGCGAAACTGCATACTTCTTGTAAACCGAAGACAACACCACGTCCGGTAGCCCCTCTCCGCCCATGAATCCCATTTTGTTCGATCGGCTTGCCTGTTACGCACGCAGTAGCATTCAGCTTGTCAGGTGCCATTGTGAGATAAGTATCCAGGATCCACGTCATTTCGGTCTCACCAGTTCCGAAATCCGGTGCTGGCACATCTATTCCGGGTCCGATGTAATTCTTCTGGATTAATTCATAAGTATAACGGCGGGTGATGCGCTCCAATTCACTTTCTGAATATTCGCGTCTATCCAGTTGAATGCCGCCCTTGGCACCACCGAATGGTACATCCACAAGCGCACACTTATACGTCATCAACGCCGCAAGTGCCATTATCTCATCTTCGTTAACGAGGGTGCTGTAACGGATGCCACCTTTCGTTGGAAGATTATGGTGGCTATGCTCCGCGCGCCATCCATGAATGGTTTGAATAGTTCCATCGTCCCGTTTTATAGGGAATGTGAAATGGCAGGAGCTATTACATATCTTTATCTGCTCCAAAAGCCCATGCGGATAGTCAGTAAATCGGGCAGCCTGGTCAAAATCCGTATTTACTTTCTGGAAAAACGAGAAACTTTCAGCCATTTTTTAAACTTACCTTGCGGGGGAACGCCGTGGACCTCGCATGTAACAGGCTTCTCTTTAGAGTCGCCTTCCACTTCGTTTCAGGCTTAGGGTTGGTTACTAATTTTTTTTCCAAAGATATTATCGTCGGCATCGATGAAAATCCCGTATTGGTTATTGGTTGTCGGTTACAGGAGGGTTTTTTATGGGTTATCAGTTATCAGTTAAGGGTTATCGGTTACAAGAGAGTTTTGTTAAACGAAAACCTCTTAACCGATAGCTTTAACCATCAACTCGCCTCCGTTATAAATGTTAAGGCACGAGTTGATGGTTAAGACTAAAAGCCTGCGTAGCAGGCGTACTGAAAACTACTCTTGCTACCGTTGCCGAATGAATTTTTGGAGCCGTGCGTCTGATTGAACTTCACCGACATATATATCGCCGCGCGAATCCAACCAGATACCGTGTGGACATGCCATAAATTCACCGGGGACGGAACTCCCGCGTTCACTACCCCATTGAGAGATAACCTCGCCATCCAACGTCATGATTGTGACACGCTGGTCCAATTCAGCGATATAGACGAGTTCGTCTTCATCAATATAGATCGTGTCTGGATGCAACAGGTCACCCCATTCTTCAATGTATTCACCATCAAGGGTAAAGAACTGGATGCGATTGTTTTCCCTGTCGGCAACCATGAGTCTATTGCGCGGGTCAACTCTGACACAATGTGGGAGGTTAAACTCACTCGGACCTGCGCCGGGCTGTCCCCACGATTTAATAAATTCACCGTCAGGTGAGTATTTGTGAACGCGGGCGTTGCCATAGCCATCGCAGATATAAATTTCGCCATCGGGTCCGAGTGCCAAATCCGTCGGCATATTGAAGGGTTCACCTTCTGCACCGGGTACATCTGGCGTGCCGAGCGTCATCAGGAGTTCACCGTCCGTAGTGAACTTCCGTATAACGTGCGTGTCACGTTCCGTACAATAGATATTATCGTCGGCATCGATGAAAATCCCATGAGCATCCTTGAGAATATCATCGCCCCAAGAGTCGATAAAGTTGCCGTCCTGATCGAAGACGACCATCGGATGTTCGCTGCGACTGTAAACATAAACGCGGTCCTGTGAATCAACACCAACAGCGGGGACCCAACCAAATTCCCAACCCTCTGGAAGTGTCCACCAATTCTCTTGCACAGTATATTGATGTGTGCCTTGTCCGTAAACCATAAATTTTCTCCCTACTCCAAAATGAATTGGCATCTATTTTAACGTTAGTTCGACTTAAACATTTCGTCCGTCTAAAGGTTCCGTTTTCGCGTCTCAAAGACATAAATTGCAGCACAAACTTTTAGTTTGTGGCGTATTCCGCGCAAACTAACACTTTGCGATACAAGTAGAAGTTCCTTTTATCGAACTCACGTTATTTTAGCAGGTTCATCGCGGTTTCTCAAGGAAAATTTACGGAGTGTTTTTGTTTTGGTAAGAAGGCGCGGCAATTTCGCCCATAAATCTGGTTAAGAAGATAAACCCACCACCTTAATAAGGTCTGTATTGTTCATGATACCTCCCACCCGTTCGGCATTTCTACCCCACCCATAAAGCGGTACATTGCTGACAGTGTGCCCACCTGTGCTCCAAGAAATATCTGGGACTTGTCCCTTCCCATTGTTTTTATGTACTTTCAAGCCTCCTGTCTCGTGGTCAGCAGTGACAAGGATGAGGGTATCATCTCGCCCAGCAACGCCGTCAAAAATGGTTTGTACCGTCTTGGAAAACTCAATTGTCTCCAAAATGTTGCGTTCAATGTCATTAGAGTGTCCGGCATGATCGATACGTCCCCCCTCAACAAGCAGGAAAAATCCATCTTGGGCACCACAAAGAATATCCAAGGCTACACTCACCATCTCTGATAATTGTGGTAAATCGTCAGAACCATCAAATATATACGGGATATTCGTATCGCCGAACTGCCCGGAGACACAATTTTCAGTGTCGGTATCAAGGTTCAACAATCCCTCTCGATCGGTCACGACGGTATATCCTGCGGCTTCAGCATCTTTCTCAGTGAGTCCATTCCCACCACCACCTAATAGGACGTTTGGACGAGTGAGATGGAGGTAATCATGCGCAATATCAGCGAGGTTGTTGCGTTCGGGGTTATGTGCAGCAAATGCTGCGGGAGTCGCGTGGGTAATGTAGGTAGTTGACACAAGTCCTGTCCATTTGTTTTGTGCCTTGAAAATTTCTAAGAGCGTCTTCAATGGGGTACCGCTGCCAGGGAATTCCATACTGATGACACCGTTGTTGACTTTATACCCCGTTGCCATAGCGGTTGCGGCGGCGGCAGAGTCTGTCATAGGTGAGTCTGCCGCATAAGTTGCCATTTCTGCACGGTGTGGGAACGCTTCAAAAGATAGTGTGCCTGTTTCACCATAAGCATAATACCCCGCGGCTTTGACCGCTTCAAAGCCCATACCGTCCCCTATGCAAAAGATTACATTCTTCAGGGAGCGGGAGTTAAAAAATGGCGATTCAGATACCATGAGTGCCTCCTTAGGGTTGTATTTTAGTGCCAACGCGGTTTACTGGCACAACTTGAAGACCGCCAGTTAAAACCTTACCTTTTTCTCGGCTAATAAACGTGTATCACTATGTCGTTCACTTCACAAGAATCTGATTGAAAAGCGAACGGGTCGTTTCCGTCCACTTTCCGTAATCCTGTAAAAACGTTTCTGCAGCGGGTGTATCGTTACCTCCCGTGTATCCGAGACGGCGTGCCAACTGTCCCAATTCTGCACGATTTTTCGGAAGCGCATCCAATGCTCGATCGTGGACAATCCGTAAGGCATTTTCGACGCGTCTGAGGAATTGATACGCTTCCCCTAATCCATCACGCTGTGCCTCTGTCAGCACCCCAATCTTGTGCAATCTCTCGATCGCGAGGGGTGTGTTTTGCACACGCACGGAGGTTTCACTACCCCCATGCACTAATTGAAGGGTTTGGACAACAAATTCAATATCAACAAGTCCGCCGTATCCCGACTTGACATTGGCTGTAGGCGTCTGCGTCTTGCCACCCCTTCTGCGCCGAGTAGATGTCTTGCGGGTGACTTGTGCTTCCTTCCGTTGGCGTGTATGCACAATCTCGGCGATCTCCTTGGACGTTAGGGCATCCCCATAACAGAAGGCATGGGCGATCTCCAAAAACTGGTTTCCGAGGTGTTCTATGTCTCCGGCGACAACGCGTGCACGTGTTAACGCCTGACGTTCCCAAACCTCTCCAGTGTTATCGTAGTAATTCTGATATCCTGCCAACGGCAGTGCAATCGCACCACCTGTCCCGTATGGACGGAGCCGCAGATCGACCTCATAGATACCCATCCCTTGATTTCCAGCAAGTCTATTTACTAACTCCAAACCGACAGCTGAAAAATACTCCACATTCGACATGCCTTTTGTCGTCTCACCATCTGCTGAATAGACGTACATAACATCTAAATCTGAACTGAAGTTCAATTCACGTCCGCCAAACTTGCCCATTGCAATAATCGCGAACGTTACCGGTGTTCCATCGGGAGCAAGTGGTGTGCCGTGTGCTTCTCGGAGTTCTGCTTCAATTTCTGGATAGATCGCTTGCAAAGTAGCTTCGGCTAAATCAGAGAGTTCTTGCGTCGTATCCGGCAATGTCGCGTTCCCGAGGATGTTCCGCAAGGCGATACGCCAAATCTCGTCATTCTTATACCGCCGCAACATAGACAGCATTCTGCCTTCCGGTGCCTGCGCGACCCCTTGCAACACCTCTGATTGTTTCTCAGCGAGCGTTTTGGGGCGTTCTATTAACGTAGGGACCGTCAGAAGATCAAAGAGTTCTGGGTTTGCGATGAGCATATCTGCGAGATATAAACTCGTCCCACAAACACGGGTAAGCACTTCGAGTGTTGAGGGTTTTTCAGCGAACATCGTGTAGTAACTGCTCCGCGCACCAACCTTATCTGTAAACGCTGAGAGATAACGGAGTGCCATGTCCGGGTTGGGAGAGTCACGTAAGACGTTTAGGAGTGTTGGTGCGAGTTTAAAGAAGGTACGCCGCACGCTTGGTGAGAATTGGATACCATCCCCACCGTTGGCGAGTTGCCTTAAGAGACGCTGCGCGTTTCTTACATTTTCAAAACGGAACCTGCTCAAGAAAGCCTCCAGCTGTTGTGGATCCTCTTCGGAGAGTAGAACGGCGATGTCAACCCCATCTTCGGACTGAATCGAAGTCGCTGTGATCTTCTTAAAGATTGCGCGTACCTGTTCAGTGTGGACGCGATAATCTTCTCGAAACGCCTCCAGGGCATCGGTTTCTGCCGTGTGCTGGTACCCCATCCGCCGGGCGAGTTCCCGTTCCTCAGTTTCTTTCTCTGGGATTAGGTAACGCTGCTGATCCGCCTCAATTTGGATGCAGTTCTCAACGGTACGTAAAAACCTATAAGCCGCCATGAGCGCGTCCGCATCCTCCGCGCTGAGCAGTGTACTCGCTTTTAACGCCGCAAGTACTTCCAAGGTATTGTGCGAACACAATGACTTCCGTTTGGCACCATGAATCATCTGAAGACACTGTACGGTGAATTCAATATCACGAATAGCACCCGGACCGAGTTTTACATGTTTCTCAAGATTCGCACCTTCACTGACGAGCCGCTCCTCTATTCGCGCTTTGGTACGTCGGATGTCTGCCTTAATCTCAGTGAGAGTCACGCCATCTAAGTAACGCTGATAGACAAACGGCTGAATCATGCGGATGAACTCGTCCCCAAAAGCCATATCCCCAGCGACAGGACGCGCTTTAATTAAAGCTTGACGTTCCCACAAGTCACCCCATCCTTCATAGTAACTTTCGTAACTCTCCATAGAGCGAATAATAACACCTGCGCTACTTTCCGGACGTAAGCGGATGTCAACCCGAAAAACGTAGCCCTCTGGGGTTATCTCACTCATCGCCTTGATGATAAATTCACAAAAACGTGAGAAGTACTCGCTGTTGTCATTCCCCATATCGGTGTGCGCGTCGTCGGAGTACACAAAAATAAGGTCAATGTCGGAGCTAAAGTTGAGTTCATAGCCGCCTAACTTGCCCATCCCGATGATAGCGAAACGACACGGTGCAGTGCCTTCTTCATTGAGCGGTGTCCCGAACTTCGGTTTCATAATCTGGTCACGCCCGATTTCGTAGCAGTGTTGCAGTGCCGCTTCTGCCAAATTACTCAACTCTAACGTCGTTGTTTCAACATCTGCCGCCTTAAGCAGGTCGCGCAGTCCGATACGGAGCGTTTCCCGTCGTTTGTATCGACGCAGGATACGGAGTTTCTGCTCTACCGAAGCGAACCGCGAAATTGATTGCTTAAGTTCCTGATACATCATCTCGGAAGTCTTCTGCGTCCCAATCACATTCGGATCAATGATGTCATAGAAATATTCAGGTGTGCGAATTAGGATCTCGGACAAATAGGTGGACGCACCGAAACTTAAAATGACGGGGCGTATGAGATGCGGCGCATCTCGCAACAATTGATAGAGCGATTTGCGGTTAAACGATGCTTCTGCAAAACGTGAAAAACGATTTAAAGCGGCTTCAGGGTTGGGTGAGTCTATAGAGGCTTTCAACAAGGGGATGGCGATGTCCGCAAAGCATGCTTGGATGTCTGCGTCATCACTGGTGAGTTCTGGGAGGCTTCGCAATATAGATTCGCGATCTACACTACCGGCTCTATCGGAAGCGTCGGATAAAATCCGATGAATTTCTTCTCTCTGACGTTGTGGGAGCGACAATTCTGCGTAATTCATTATTTCCTCCTCTCTATGCAACGCTACGATTAATCTTATTGTAGCACATTTTTTGCCCTCATTGCAAGCCAATTTGTTATGGTTATCAGTTTTGATTTTCAGGCCCTGTCGCGCTCCATCTCCTTGCTGGCAGGGTTTCCGAACCTCGCCTTATAACGGAAAATGCCTTCTACTCTTCCTTCGCTGGAGAGTTTTTCAACCTCGCCCTATCCCTACCGGCGAACGTGGCTCTTTCCAATTTCCATCTCTATCTGCCAATTACTGATCGCTGATTGCTGATTGCTGATCGCTGACTGCCGCCTAAAATCCTGCTTGCTATTAACACCACGCTGTGCTAACATATCGGAAAAGTTTCAAAGGAGACACAACTATGTTTAAACTCGGCGTTATCGGCGACGAAGTTTCGCAAGACTTCGCCACCGTTGTCAATTTTGTAAAAGAATTCAACCTACACTCCATCGAAATTCGCTCTGTCTGGGACAAACTCCCGCATGAACTCACCGATACCGACATCGACGAGATAAAACGCTTGCTTGATGGCACCGACATCAAGATTATTGGTATCGCATCTCCGTTCTTTAAATGCGATATCGGCAACGCGGCAGAACGGAAAGAGCATCTCGATATACTCAAAGGGTGCATCCGGACAGCAAAGGCGTTTGATACAAATCTCATCCGTACTTTTGTCTTCTGGGACACCGGTGAAACCGAGGAACGATGGGATGAGATTATCGCCTCCTACGATGAACCGCGCAGAATGATAGACGGTGAAGGCATCGTCCTCGGCATGGAAAACGAATCCACCACCTCGCTCCGTACCGCCAAACTTACAGCGGAATTTATCGAGCAGATTGACGCTCCGAATATCCGCGGTATCTGGGATCCTGCCAATGAGGCACACGCAAAGGGTGGCGAGACCCCGTATCCCGATGCATACAATCGCATGAAACCGACGATGATCCACGCACATCTCAAGGACGCAGGTCCGAACCCTGATACCGGCGAGATAGAATCCGTTCCAGTCGGTGCCGGCATCATTGACTGGCAAGGGCAGTTGCAAGCCCTCGTTGACGACGGTTACGAAGGGCACCTCTGCCTTGAAACGCATTGGCGATCCTCACTGAAAATTGACGAGGCTATCCTCAACCGTCCCGCAGGCCAAGCCTTTTCTGAGGCTGGTGAGGAAGCCTCACGTATCTGTATCGAAAATTTATTGACGATGATTGAGAACTTAAAGCAATAGGCAAAATCCGATGAAAATTAAAGCAGTTCGGACATCTCTGTACGACATCCCACCGCAAGTTGAACGCGTCGATGCCATTCAAACTTTCGTCTCTATGGAATTTCCCTTCATTGAGATTGAAGATGTAGATGGCGTTGTGGGGACCGGGTTCTCTTACACTATCGGTAAGGGTGGAGAGGCGATTAAGCAGACTATGGATGCCTACCTCACACCTATCCTGCTCGAAGAGGATGCTTCCAACATCGACCGAATTTGGAATCGGATGTGGATGGAGACACACTGGGTAGGCAGAGGTGGCATCGTTGGTTTGGGTATGGCAGCGGTCGACATCGCCCTCTGGGATCTCATGGCAAAGCGCGCAGGATTGCCACTCTACCAACTCCTCGGTGGGGCAAAACCCGCTGTCCCTGTGTACAATACAGATGGTGGCTGGCTACACCTTTCCGAGGAGGAACTCGTTAGGCAATCCGTGGAATTTGTGGAGCAAGGTTTCAAAGGTATCAAGATTAAGGTGGGACGAGACAGTCTCTATGAAGACGTGGCACGAGTCTTCGCTGTCAGAAAGGCGATCGGGCAGGATCCCTATCTCATGATCGATGCCAACATGAAGTGGAACGCCCGCGAAGCCATTCAACTCGCCTGTCGTGTTGAAGAAGCAGACCTCTTCTGGTTTGAGGAACCGATCGAGGCAGACGATGTGGACAGCCATGTGACACTGCGCGAGAAAACGACTATCCCGATCGCTGTTGGCGAGACAATCTACAATAAATACGTCTTTCAGGAATACATCGCACAAGGCGCGGCGGATATCCTACAACCCGATGCTGTCCGCGTCGGCGGTATCTCTGAATGGATGAAGGTGGCACATATGGCGGAATGCTTTGGGCTCTCTGTCTCGCCACACTTCCTGATGGATTTGCACGTTCATCTCTCTGCAGCAGTGCCGCATTCGCTTTTTGTTGAGTATATCCCTTCGCTTGACCCGGTCCTTGACGATACCTTGACACTCAACGACGGATACTTTTCGCCGCCTGAACGTCCGGGACACGGCATTCTGTTCAATAAAGAGAAACTCGCGCCCTATCAAATATTTTAATTATACCTTGCGGGGGTAGTTGCAGTAGACTAAAATATAGTCAAATTTAGACAAATCTATACAAACTTATTTATTTCTATACATTGTAAGATTTTATTTGAAAAATACTATAGAAATGTGGTATACTTATAGTATGAATGATAGATTTGTAAAGATTGGCGAGGCTGCTAAAATACTCGGTGTTAATCCTCAAACGCTTCGGCGTTGGGAAGAGGGCAGTGTTATCCAGCCTGCGAAAAGAACACCGAAAGGCACACGCCTTTACAGTCTCCAAGAGTTATTAGGTGTCAACGATTTAGCCTATCCTACGATTGCCTATGCCCGCGTCTCGAGTTCAGATCAAAAGGAAGATTTAGAACGTCAGCATGCTGTCCTTGAGGCATTTTGTAATAAGAATGGGTGGCAGACTGAAATCATAAGAGACCTCGGCAGTGGCATGAATTACAATAAAAAAGGCTTACTTCGACTCCTTGAATTAATAGTGCGGGGTCAAATGTCTCGTCTGGTTATCACACACAAAGACAGACTGCTCCGATTTGGTGCGGAAATAGTTTTTCGTATCTGTGAACTCAAAGGCATAGAAGTTGTTATTATTAATAAAGGTGAGCAACCTACCTTCGAGGAAGAACTCACGCGTGACGTCATGGAAATCATGACTGTATTTTGTGCGAAACTCTACGGACGACGTTCTCATAAATCCAAGAAAATGGCAGAGGAAATAGAGAATATCGTCTCCGAAGAAAAAAGTCAATTGGAACTCAATCTTGGACCTCCGAACACAGAAGATAGAACTGAATCCGAATAATAAGGAAGCCACGCTTATGGCACAGCACGCTGGCTATGCCCGTGTTGCCTTCAACTTTGCTTTATCGTCTTTCAAAGTCGGTTTAGACCAAGATGAATGGCGAAGTCATATTGACATTAAGCGTGAGTTTAATGCAGTCAAATACGATAAGTTTGACTGGTGTGAAGACCTCTCACAGAATGCGTCCAAGAATGCTATTCACAATCTTGGAGACGCAGTAACACGTTGGAAAAAAGGACAAAACAAGTTCCCGGTCTATAAGAACCGAAGTGGTAAATGCTCTTACCAAGCAGACAATGGCGAAGGAACTGTTGAAGTCTGTAAAAAGCGTGTCAACCTTCCAAAGATAGGTTGGATACGCATGCGTGAAGAATTACGGTATACCGGTGAAATCACAAAAGTTGTTGTGTCCAAACACAATGACAAGTGGTTTGTATCTATCACCGTCAGACGATTGGATAGCAGCAACTATAAGCACCAACCCCCACTCTTTGACGATAAAGCACCTATCGGTATTGATGTAGGTATCAACACGCTTGCTACATGTTCTAACGGTGACACTTACGACAATCCACGCCCTCTCAAGCGGTATCAGCGGAAGTTAGCACGGACCAACCGTCGGCTCTCTCGTAGAGTCAAAGGTAGTCAGAATTGGTATAAAGCGAAGTCTATACTCACCTCTGTTCATGCACGTATTGCGAATATCCGTGAAGACGCTCACCACCAAGCAACCATACGGATTGTCCGTAAAGCCTCTGCTATCGGTATCGAAACGCTCAAAATCACCAACATGCTTAAGAACAGGAAACTTGCAAAGGCGTTATCCGATTCAGCACTCGGTGGCTTTCTAACGAAACTCAAATACAAAGCAGATAGGCGTGGCATACCAATAACCGAAGCACCCCAATTCTTCGCCAGTTCCAAGACCTGTAGTAACTGCGGACACAAGAAGGCTGATTTGGTGCTTTCTGAACGCACATATCACTGCTCCGAATGTGGCTTTGACTGTGATAGAGACCTCAACGCTGCTATAAACCTATGTCCTGCTTGACCTTAATACCGTCGCCACGAGTTGCGAGGAGACGTAAAACGCCTGTGGAGTCCGTGTAAGACCTCGTTGAGTGGCAGTGGACGTTGAATCAGGAATTACGGCAGCAGTCAAACACGTGTGTTAGATTTGTATAGATTCTAATACATTTTAACACATTTGTGAGATTTGTATAAGTCCTAAACAACGGAGAGTTGCGATGATTAGCGTGTATGTTACAATCTTTAACCGAAGATGGTAGCCTGCAACAACGGCGCAGGCGGATATGAGTAGAACCCTTTGATAAACTAACCATCTGATTTAACGCCTTGCGAATAATTAAAAAATTATGAAACTTGAAAACCGTATCGCAATTATCACAGGTGGCGGGCGCGGGATCGGTCGTTCGACCGCCTTAGCGTTTGCCAAAGAAGGTGCAGACATCGTGCTTGCCGCACGGACCGACACCGAGATAACCGCTGTTGCCGAAGAGGTGAGGCAGCTCGGCAGACACGCACTCCCCATCAAAACCGATATCCAACTGAAAACGGATGTTGATGCCATGGTTGCCCAAACGCTTGACACCTTCGGTAAGGTGGACATCCTTGTCAACAACGCAGGGGTCGCAATCCACAACCCGATTCCGAAGATCCGAGAAGAAGATTGGGACCTGACAATGGCAGTCAACCTCAAGGGCGTGTTCCTCGGCACACAAGCCGTCTTCAGCCACATGTGTGCACAGAAGTATGGACACATTGTCAATGTTTCCTCGGTCTCCGGCAAATTTGGACACGTCAACGGCGGTGCCTATTGTGCATCTAAATTCGCCGTTGTCGGCTTCACCGAGACAACGAATAATGAGGGAAAATCGTACGGTGTAAAAGCCTCAGTTGTCTGTCCCGGTCCTGTAGATACCAAAATGCGCCGCGATAATCATCCAGATGATGTGATTGAGCATCTCACACTCCCAGAAGATGTGGCGGATCTAATCCTGTTTCTGGTGACACAACCACCCCGTGCACATACACTTGAGACCGTTATCCGAACACCGTTGATGTAAGTTTTCAAGGGAATATGTTCAAACCTAACTCCAACCCGGTAGGTGCGGTTTCGTGAAGATTAAGAATTTAAATCGGTAATGTGGGAGGGGTTTGTAACCCCGAATTACCGAAATATTTATTTAAACTTCATCCAACCGCACCGGATATGACGCGTTGGGTTTTACCATCTCTGACCACAAAATATGTTTATTGATTCACACGCACACATCCAACTCTCCCAATTCAACGCGGATCGTGATGCAGTGCTAAAACGCGCACATGAAGCTTCAGTTTCCCATATTCTTGTCATAGGATTCGATATGGAAACCAGCCTCGGTGCTGTGGAATTGGCGGAGGAACATACGCATATCTGCGCCACCGTCGGGATGCATCCGCACGACGCAAAGGACTTGACCCCTGATGTGCTAAAGACCTTTCGTGAACTTGCCGCACATCCAAAGGTGATTGCGCTCGGCGAAATGGGATTAGACTATTACCGCAATCTCTCGCCGCGCCCAGTGCAAAAAGAGACGTTTGAAAAACAGTTGGATCTCGCTGAAGAGATGCAGATGCCGATTGTCATCCACAACCGCGACGCCTATATGGACATCCTTCCCATTTTAGAAGCACGGCAAGGAAAAATCCAAGGCGTGTTGCACTGTTTTACCGGCGATGTCGAATTAATGCACAGGAGTCTCGCCATCGGCTTTCACATCGGTATCGGAGGGATTGTAACATACCCGAATGCCAAAGATGTCCAAGCAGTCGCACGGGAAGTGCCAGCAGATAAACTGCTGATAGAAACCGATTGTCCATGGCTGACCCCGCAGTTTCGCCGCGGCAAGCGGAATGAACCTGCCTACGTTCATGCTGTGGCAGAAAAGATCGCGGAACTTCGCAACACCTCTATAGAAACAATCGGCGAAACAACGACAAAAAACTTCCAGAAACTCTTTGCACATTAACCCGCATGCATGGAGGAACTCCCATGGAACGAAATAACCGATTAGTCGCTATAAGGCATAGAGACCTGAAGAAAAATTCGCTCCATTGTCTTTTGCTGCTCCTTCCGATGCTGGTTGTGTTTTCCAGTTGTGCGGTAAAGCATACCTTTGAAATAGTAGGGTTCATGAAGGGGATGGCAGCGCAACTTAAGGAACGAGAAGCGTTCTTGATAGAATCTGCGGAAAAACCTTTAACAGAAAGCCAAGAAAAACTCCTAACACAAATTCTTCAAAAACAGGATGGTTTGGATATGGTTTTGTCAAGTCAACCGTATGTGGCTTATCTGGAAGAGCAGGTCGGCGCAGCCTATGAAGATTATCCGACCTTTCTTGCCGCGGTCCCCACTACCGAGCATAAGTCAGCTACCCTGTTGGCGTTTAAAGAAATTCTCCCATCAGAGGCAACGGATGAGCAAATCCAAATCTGTATGGACTTCTATTTCAAATTCCGTGAACTGATCGCGAACGAACCGGACATTACTTCCGACTCAGAGGAGATGAAGGTGCACTTAGTTGATCCGTTAATGGATACACATTCATCAGAAATGTCCACTTCCGATGCGATTAAAGTAATGAAGATAGCTGCGGTGCCGAGTGGTATGGCTCCACTGGATACAGACGTATTTCGTAAAATCTGGCTTGAGAATTTGGAGGTTTACGGTTCTCGGGAAGGACTGCTACGCTGTGCGATTTCGACCCCCGACGAATTTGCCCTCGTCCGTTCGTTTTTTCAGGATGCCGCTGCCCTTGAAAAATGGATTAGGCTCCCACCCGAACAGAAGTAATTCCTGAAGACGGAATAATGATAGGACTTACGTATTTCCTCTTAAAGTCCCCCTGATAAGGGCGGGAGGGAGGTTAACTACTTAAAGTGTTCACCTATTTTTGGATTTTACTATAAACGACTTAATTGTGATAAACCGCTTCAAATTCATCGAAAACCCGATTTTGACAACGGAAAAATCGGGGCAAAAACCCAATTATTAAAAAAATGAAGCATCTGAATCTCCGCATGTATGCAATGGTGTTTGCCCTCGTCTGCGTTTGGGTGATTTTCACACTGCTGACCGGCGGCATCTTCCTCAGCACTCGAAACCTGTCCAACCTCTCTCGTCAAGCAGCGGTCACAGCTATTCTCGCCGTTGGCATGACCTTGGTCATCGTTTCTGCTAATATCGATCTCTCTGTCGGTTACGGTGCCGGATTGCTCGGTGCTATTGCCGCGATTATCCACGTGTGGTGGGGACAACCGATCCTTGTGACACTCATCGCTGTCATTTGCATCGGTATTCTGATGGGATTGATGCAGGGTTACCTCGTGGCGTATCAGCGAATCCCAGCGTTTATCGTCACATTGGGCGGATTTTTGGCGTATCGCGGTTTGATGTTAGCGTTTACCAAAGGCGAGACCATCCTGCTTCCAGACAATTGGCTCAAAGCGATTGGGAACGCCTATCTCTCGTCAACACTCGGATGGGGGCTCATGGTCGTTGGATTGGGTATCAATGGATACCGCTTTTACCGACAGCGAATTGCACGCCTACAATACGGGACCGAACCCGCATCTTTACGCACCTTACTATTGAAAGTAATCGGAACATCTGTCCTCATTGTGGCGTTCATCTCCGTGATGAATGATCACAAAGGAGTTCCGTTCCCTGTGTGCATTCTATTCGGATTAGCGTTCGTATTTCATTTTATCGCGAACCATACCCGTTTCGGACGTTATGTATATGCAGTCGGTGGAAACGCTGAAGCGGCGTATCTCTCCGGGGTCAACGTCCGCGGGGTTACGCTGCGGGTGTTTGCGACAATGGGTGCATTGGTGGCGATCGCTGGGGTTGTTATGACAGCACGTGTCGGGAGTGCCAGTCCAGAAGCGGGGCGGCTGCTGGAGTTAGATGCCATTGCTGCCTGTGTTATTGGCGGTGCCAGTTTGATGGGTGGACGCGGGAGCATCTTCGGTGCAATTTTAGGCGCGTTCGTCATGGAGAGCCTCAACAACGGAATGAGCATGGCGAACATGGATGCCTCGTGGCAAGACATAATCAAAGGGGTCGTGCTTGTCGCAGCAGTCGGATTTGATATGGCATCACGGCGGCGATAAAAGTTTTCCTACGACAAGCGTCGTCCACAAAATTCCGCTATTCAAACAAAATTTTTAAACCTTTTCCCCAAAAAATCCCCTCTTTATAACCAAATCTAATTGGGCAAGTCTAATTGGGCAAATCTAATTGGGAATTTATCTATGCGATATGATTCATCAACGTACACAGACCTGACAGATGACGAACTCATTCAGCTCGTGCAAGACGGAGATGAGGCGGCATTCGCCCAACTCGCAGCCCGCCACAGCTCCAGAATTTGGCAACTGGTTGTCTTAAACTCCCGTCAGATCCGCGATGCTGAAGAGATTTTTCAAGACATTTGGGTAGCAGTCTGGGAAAATATCAGAGGCTTACGCGAAGTCAGCAGTTTCGGTGCTTGGCTCAGAAAGATAGCGTACACGACTTGCAGAAGGTACTACACCGCCAACTCGCACACCAGAGGTGAAATCCTTCAGAGCGCAGAGCAACTCGCTGAAACTATCGATCGGGATGTGTTTGCCCGTTTTCGAGAGACGGAACTTCGCGCGGCTGTAACAGAGGCAGTACACCACCTACCGGAGCGGGTGCGCGCCGTAGCGGTGCTGTACTACTTAGAGATGTGGACGATCAAAGAGATCGCGAAGGAACTCGGGCTGGCAGTTGGCACCGTCAAGACAAGGCTCAGTCAAATTCGGGCACTCCTACGCGAGGAATTTGGGGTTGAAGAAGTTAAGAGAGGAAAAACTATGGCGCATGAAAAGGAAGTATCCAAACCGTCACGGAACAAAATTAAGGTTTTCGGTGTAGGCGACGCAGGCGGCAACGTTGTCAAACGCCTGATTGCATCTAATTTTAAAGGTGTCGAATTTTACGCTGTGAATACAGATTTGGAGGTGCTCCACACGTGCGATAGAGCGACACAGGTGCAGATCGGTGCTGATACCACACAAGGACTCGGCACAGATGCGAATCCGGAGGTGGGCAGAAGGGCAGCTGAGGAAGATTTGGAAACGCTCAACACCGCCGTTACGGACGCTCGCCTGGTTTTCGTTACTGCAGGCATGGGTGGCGGAACAGGGACAGGTGCCGCTCCACTGATCGCATCCGTCGCCCGGGAACACGGGGCTTTAACGATAGGTGTTGTGACACGTCCATTTGATTCTGAGGGACAACGCCGCGCCGAACAAGCAGAATACGGACTCCATGAACTGCGAGAGAACACCGATGCCGTTATCGTAGTACCGAATCAGCGGCTTCTTGATACTGTGGACGCAGAACCCTCGACGAGCGAAGCGTTCCGCATGAGCGATGAAACCGTGTCACTCGGCATTAAAGCTGTCGCCGATATTGTTGTGCAGTCAGGCGAGATTAACATTGATTTTGCCGATATAGAGGGCATCATGAAGGATGCTGGCACGGTGTTAATGGGTATGGGGCAAGCATCCGGTGAAAACAGGGCGCGAATCGCTATGAAAGACGCTATTGCCTCACCACTGCTGGACGGGAAAAACATCGGGAGCGCGACTGGGCTGATTGTCAATATTACTGCCCCGCCAGACTTCATGATGAATGAGTTTAACACAGCGATGAAGGTACTCCAGGACGAGGCATTCGACGCACAGATTATCTTTGGACTGGTCTACAGGGACGACGATCCTGAACCTGAAGACACGGTTGTCGTCACTGTCCTTGCAGCCGGGATTGTGGCACAAAGCGAATCTGCTACCGTACCATCCACCCAGCAGCGTGGGAGTTCTCCTGGAGGTGGCACTCGTGGTTCGTCTGCAGCCAAGTCCGAATTTGTTCATCTACACAACCACAGCGAGTATAGCATGCTTGATGGGGCGTGCCGTATCTCAGATATGGTGGACTGGGCAGTTGAGAACAGCGTCCCTGCTGTCGCGCTTACAGACCACGGCAACATGTTCGGGGCATGGGAACTATACAACAAGGCGACAGAGGCGGGTGTCAACCCAATCATCGGTTGTGAGGTGTATGTCGCACAGGGGAGTCGAAAGATGCATGCCGTCGCCTACTCCATGTTAGCGTATCGCATGGCGTACCTGAAAACGCACTATCCGCACGAATTCATGGCGGCGGTGATGACTGGCGAAGCAAGCGATTCAGCGAAAATTGCCTGCTACCGAGAGGAGTGTGGGAAACTCTCTGACTTCTTAGGTGTAGAAATCGATCTGCCTCCGTTTGCCGCAAATAAATCTTGACTTATGCTAAGTCAAGTGGTATAATTGTTGAAACTCACACATAATACTTTGGCTCGGCTTCTCTCAACCCCACAGATTGATGCGAAGGAAAGGGATAGGGTCCGCATAATTTGGCACTATCTATGAAGACACAAAAGTACATTTACTGGCAAGATGAGACGATGTTTCTCGGATACCTTGAGGAATATCCTGATTATTGGACGCAAGGCGAAACGGTAGAAGCACTCAAGGAAAATCTTCTTGATCTTTACACCGAACTCACAAGCGGTAATATTCCGTGTGAGGGCGGATGACTTCTGGCTTGGATGTCCACATTTCTCTTTTGAAGCACCCTTTAGGCTTGGGATCCGTATGAGATTAGTCTCGTATTTACCGGCAAGTAGATGCTGTTGCCGCGCCGCTTTGTCCTTGTCCAGGACTATCTTGCCAGATTTCGTGCCTCTTTGAATTTCTCCTTAGCGAATTGTCCCCATTCCTTGATTCTCTCGTTGCGGACTGTCGGGTTCTTCCAGTCGGCACCTGCCAGCTTCATCGCTTCTTCTTCAGTTATCGGTATCTTCGTTAAAACCGCAATCGCTGCCTCACGCTTCGCCGTGTCCTTACACTTCCCGATTGCCTTCCACGCGTTGACGAGATCTTTATGCGAATCAATAATCAAAACACCGAAGAGACCATTGACGATATCCCATCGTTTACTGCCTTTATCTGAGTTGTATTGGAACGGAGTCCCCTCCATAGTAAATGGATTTGGGACGGTGCGTCGCTCGCCTAATTTGTCATAAAGTGCTGGTAGAACACTCGCCCGGTTTAAACCCCCTTTCCATTCAGGTCCCTCTGGATCGGTGATGCTATTGAGTGTCTGGAGTTTCTGCGGATCATCCTTTGCCTCGGCAAGTTGGGCTTTAGTTGGTTTGTTACGGAGCATCCAGAGTTTCTGTCCGTCTTCCGATAAAACGAATTCAAGAAACTTTTGTGCGACGGGCAGATTCGGGGCACCTTTGAGGATTGCAATAGGATCAGCATTGATGACCGCACCATCGGTTGGAACAACATATTTGATCTTATCCGCACCCACAACCGCAATTTGACCGTACGCGTAAAAATCGATTGCGAGACCATAAATGACTTGTCCTGCGACGACATCCGTCGGAATAGCATTGGCACCAGCGGAGAAGCCGCGAACATTACCACCAATCTTTGTCAGGAGGGCAAACCCTTCGTCCCATCCGAGGGTTTGAAGGATAATCTCATACACCATGTGCGCCGAACCACTCTCTCTTGGATCGGCTGCGCCAATTTTACCGAGCAACGCCACATCACCCAAATCCTGCCATGCCGTGGCTTTCGGGAGACTGATCATTTCACGCAGCTCTTCATTGTACATGATGCCGAAACTCGATAACGCCGCACCGTACCACTGATATTCGGCGTCATAGAGCGGGATCCCTTGAAACGATTGCGTCATCTGCTCAAGTTGTGCCTCAGGGAGTTTGTAGGCGTTCAACCAACCGTTATTTGAAAGGCGGAGATAATTGTCAGTGCCACCCCCAAAGAAAATATCAACACCGATTCCCTCTGGCACGCGCTTAAACTCCGATTCGATGAACCGATAGTTGGAAGAGGTGCCACCCACATCTCGCCAGTCGGTTTTGACTGTTCTACCGGTTTGTTCCTCGTACCACTTCTCGAAATTATTTCCAAACTCCGTCTCAGTGCCCTCCGGGTGTGGCGAAATAATGATAAGTTCGTCCTGTGCAAACAGAACAGCAGGTAGTGCCAAAAGACATAATACAATCCCCCACGTCACAAGATGTGCACTGCAACGTCCGAGCGATTTTAAATAGGACATATTTTTCACTTTCCTTTTTCATACGTGCGGTAATACTGAGAACATGCAATTATGGTGAAAATGTTGGTTGCTGATCTAAAATATATTTAATCGGATTCACCCACCTCTTGTTTCCCATATCATAAACGCCATAGTGTAGGTGCGCACCCGTGCTACGACCGGTATTTCCGACGTAGCCGATAATCTGACCGCGCGTCACTTTCTGCCTAACTTTGAGTCCATCCGTGTAATCTTTCAAGTGCGCGTATAACGTTTTGAACTGGTCTCCTTCATGGTCAATCTCAATTGTCTTTCCTAAATAGTTGTTCCTCTTTACCTTCACAATTTTTCCATCAGCAGCAGCGATAACAGGAACCCCGGATCGGGTTTTAATATCCAACCCTTGGTGAAATTCGCGTTTCTTTGTCAATGGATGGGTGCGCGACCCAAACTGAGACGAATACCAATAAACCTGTTTCTCCCCGTCCTCTTGTTGGAGTTTCACCGGTAGAATCGAAGGATATCCATCAAGCTGCTTTTGATGTTCGCTGATATGGTCATAGAGCAGCAGAATCTCATGTTTCAGGATACTGGGCGTTAGCGTTTCCTGTTTTTCGTCTGTATCATCCGAGGTACCATCCATCGCTGAGACAGTTTCCTGTTGAGTATCAGCTGACCCCTCAGTCCCTTCGGGTGCCCAAGAGGCACTACTATCCCCACCGCCTTGACCGAAGATGCCCAGAGCCTGCTGAATCTGTTCTGCCATGCGGCGGATACTTTTCATCTCCTCATTAACTTCAATGAGCTCCAATTCAACCTGAAGTTTTGCCTGCGTGAGTTGTTCAATTTTCTTCTCCGCGCCCGACTGTAATTTATCTTCAGAACTAGTTCTCTGCTGCTTTTGGGAGAGTCCGTAATTTAGCCCGCCAATCGCCCCCAGGAATAGAAAAAGGATGGTACAGAAGAAAAACAATACATGCCCTCGGTGGATTCTATGCTGGCGGACTGAATTCCTACGAGATGACATAAAGATAAGAGTATACATACAATAAATCCTCCTTTACACTTTGACTCTTGTATGGCCCCCCAAAGTAGGCTATATTGTGGAAGCCTTTCTCATTGAAGGCAAATGGCACGATTTTCCCAATACTGTTAAAAATACCACGTAGACGTAACCAAATCAAATAAAAAACGTTTAAAATACGTTACAGAGTGGTGTTTATCCAAAAATTTTACCAGGCAAACATGTTAAAGGAACAATCTGACTGAAAAACCCGGTTCCCATAATCAGGTGAACCGAATACCTCTGCCCTATTTTACAAGCGGGCAACGATCGCTGGCGTTTTCCAGACAAGAACGATGATACCACCAAGTAGAATGAGGTACCACACAATTAATGCTCGAATGCCCGTTCTTTTAAAAATGTGATGACGAGAGCGTTTCAGTCTCATGATTTCTCTTTTGCTTTTTTCCCTAAGGTTTGCAAGAGCGTTTCTTCATGCTTACACCTCTTTAGCAGGTATCCGCACCCCACAAAATCGTATTTATCACCTCACCGCTTAGTTTTCCTCACAGTTTTTTTTATAACCCGGATCCCAGAAATGCGGTACTTGAGGACCTCGTCTATATTAAATTCCAAGTTTTCATATTCAACTTTTTCGCCTTCTTGTGGTAATCGCCCGAGCAACATGAGGATAAAACCGCCCATAGTATCACACCGATCTGTGGGAATTTGGGTATCTAACGCCATATTGACTTCAGGAATTAATACGCGGGCATCAATGCGCCACTCACCTCTTCCGAGTTCCTCGATACGGGGCGTATCTCGTTTGCGATTCGCCGTTATTTCACCCACAATTTTCTCTAAAATATCTACTAATTCTACAATCCCGATACAACTCCCGTGCTCGTTAACCACAATTGCCGCAGGTATCTCGGCTTGCCGCAGTTCGTTCAATAAATCTATTGCAGGCTTCAGGGCGGGTACATAGTACGCATCCTTCACAAATGGTGATAAATCGTCGTCATGTTGCTCGCTCGTGAGTATTTCCATAGCATCAACCACTCCGAGCAACCAGTCAACGCGCTCATTATAAATAGGAATGTAACGATAGTTGGAAGCGCGACAGAGTTTGGGAACTTCAGAGCATGGCGATCCTGCTGTCAGCGGAACTATCTCTGACAGGGGCATCATCACTTCCTGTGCTGTTAATGCTCTCAAATCGAAGATTGCACGTAAGAGTCGTGCTTCGTAATCGGGGAACGTCTCAATATTCTCCAGAAATAACTGCCTAAATTGTTCGAGAGATGGGGTCATCCTTCGTTTCGAGTTCCCGAAGAACCCCTTCTTTTGAGGCGCGGCTTCCTGTTCCTCATAAGCAACAAGTGCATTAGATTTCGCCAGATCTACTTTCGCACCATCCTGCTTGCTAACAACAGGCATCTGGCCGTTTTCTTCTTCCGAAATGTCTTTAGTGATTTTGTTCATAGTGATGTAGTATCGCCCTCCACAAGATGTGAAACTTCCACTCAGTTTCTGGAGTCTAAGGTCATTTCGTTCTGCCTTATAAAGGCAAGCATCCGCCCGCGAATATCTGCTTGCTGTGGGAGTAGATAACACGTCTTCTCTCAAAACGGAAACTAAACGTCGCAATTTCAGGATGTTGCGATCACCTTTACGTGCGTCCCGACTCTCCATGGACTACGTTTGCGCAACAAGCGTCAGTTCCGTTTTCCCACCGAGTCCCGCAACGACGGGAAATGTTTTCTCCCCCGGCTTTCCATCTTTCGGCACATACCGGACCTGCGGTGAGAAGTAGGCATACAACGCCGTGTTCCGAGGGTTAGGTGTGGTGTTTGGTCCCGAACCGTGTACCATCAGACTATGAAAAAATAGAGCACTTCCTGCAGAAAGTGGAACATCCATCTGTTGCTCCGCGACTTCCTTTCGATCGGTGAGTTCTTTATCCTGCTGACGTGCAATATGTCCCCACGACTGCACTCCCCATAGGTGGCTTCTTGGAATTACCTTGAAACAACCATTTTCAACTGTAGCGTCGTTGAGGGCAATACTCACGGTAACAAGGCGCGGGGGCTCCATGGGCCAATATGCTGAGTCTTGATGCAACCCGTGCGAAGATCCATGAAACGCCGGTTTGAACATCAGCGTGCTTCTAAAGAGCAGTAGGTCTGTTCCAATGAGCCCTTGAACGACTCTAATGAGTTTCGGATGTTGTGCAAGGTCCCGAAATACTTCGGAGTACTGACGCGTGTTTTCTGCCTTCCGCAGCACCGGTAAACTGCTCCCTTGTGTTTCGTCTTTCGCAAATGGTTCATGCTGTACGTGCCGACGTGCGACCTCTGCCTGTTCCTTCTCCGCATCGGACTCCTGTCCTGCAGCAAACTGATGCAAACGGTGGATATCCGCTTGGCACGTTTCGACTTCTGCCGCCGATAACAGGTTCTCAACAACGAGATAACCTTCCTTTTCAAAAAACGCTTTTCGCTCCTTCAAATCCATTTTAGCCTCCAATTAATTGTTTGACTTCCCAGACAATACTTGAAATCGCAAATCCGACATAGACACATGAAGCGATTACCATCATGATGGTAGAAAGTTTTTTCGGCTTTGCGAAATCAGGCAGAAAGCGGTAGTTCATGTAAAGCGTAAGCGGCACATAAATCGCCATAGCAAAACCGCCCATATACGCCGCATTAAACAAAAATCCTAATTCACTGACGTTTAACTGCTCCATAACGAAGGTGATTACACACCCACCGACAATCCAGATGCCTGCAATGAGGAGATACCACCAACTTAAGCTTCGTCTTTGTGCCCCTCGGAAGTTGGTATAGATAATGTCAGAAATGGAACGCGACACGCCATCAACCAGCGCGAGTTGCGTGCCGAAAAGCGTCGCAACACCAACCAACAGGAAAATCTTCTGTCCTGGCGTTCCCCAGATTTCGCCCAATATTCGCGCTTCGTCGTAAATGAGTCTGCCTTGTTCAGGGACAATTCCTTGAGGATGTAAAACCGCGAGCGCCCCGAAAATAAAAAGCAGAATCGTGAACGTGTTGAGTGCCCAAAAAAACAGAATCTGGTCTTTTTTCACATATTGCCACCATGCGGTGAAGCGTTTTCGATTTTCCTCCGTCGCCTCAAAGAGAAACCCCGTCGCAGGCACCTTTTCGCTCCTGCCTCGAAGCGGGTTCTGTAGCCCCGGCAACTGTGCACCCATACCGATGTTTTTATCGCGTAGATAGAACGTGTAAAAGAGATTTGCTGTCCCTCCCGCGCCTGCGAAAACTAACGCGATAAACAGTTGTTTCACGGACAGCCCCGGGTCTTTGTAGCCGATGTTGATCAAACCGGCACCAAGTTCTTTCCATGTATCCATTGAGCTGACAGCAACAGCAACCAAAATCAGGCCGATAGCTACAACAGCGACTAACACTTCAACCGTCCGTTCGACAGATTGGTAGACCATCTTCGGTCCGAAAAGAATGAGCGAGACGGCAGCAAACGTCACTATTGTCCAGAAGGTGTCGGAACCCCAACCACCCGGCCCAATTAGAAGTGCCTTAATCGCGAGACCCGACGCACGCCCCCAGCCCGGCGCTATCCACCCGACCACAGTCAGCAGAATGAATAATGGGGCAAAACCTCGCCAGATACGGCTGTATCCCGTATACACTGTCTCGCCTGTGGCGATCGTCCAGCGGCCCACTTCAAAGTTAATCCAGAGTTGGAGGAATACACCGAGCACTGCCGCCCAAATCATGCTTCCACCATATTCCGCGGCAATCCGAGGCCAAATTATAATCTCACCTGCACCGATAGATAGACCGACTAAGATAGCACCGGGACCCGCAATTTTCCAAAAAGGCAACTGTTTCTCTGGTAATTCGACGATCTTGAAATCATCAAGCGGTTGATAAATCTTAGACATTTTTTTAATTTTACCTTGCGGAGTAATGAAGGGAGTTTCCTGCTTAAGGTGCTTTTCTCCTATCCGCTCTCCATTACATTATGGGCTTACGGTTTAGTTTTATTTTTAATTCCGTAACCGTAGACAGCAGCCTGCAACAACGGCGCAGGCGAATATGAGAGAAAACCATCAATAAACAAATGACTTCATTTAACGCCTTGCGAATCATTTTTTAATTTTACCTTGCGGAGTAATGAAGGGAGTTTCCTGCTTAAGGTGCTTTTCTCCTATCCGCTCTCCATTACATTATGGGCTTACGGTTTAGTTTTATTTTTAATTCCGTAACCGTAGACAGCAGCCTGCAACAACGGCGCAGGCGGATATGAGAGAAAACCATCAATAAACAAATGACTTCATTTAACGCCTTGCGAATCATTTTTTAATTTTACCTTGCGGAGTAATGAGGGGAGTTTCCTGCTTAAGGTGCTTTTCTCCTATCCGCCCTCCATTACATTATGGGCTTACGGTTTAGCTTTATTTTTAATTCCGTAACCGTAGACAGCAGCCTGCAACAACGGCGCAGGCGGATATGAGAGAAAACCATCAATAAACAAATGACTTCATTTAACGCCTTGCGAATCATTAAAAACCTATTTCAGAATCGCCTCACGTAAGATTTCAACCGGATGCTTCGGTTGCACACCCGTCCCATGTTCCAGTTGATGTCTACAAGAGAAGCCCGCAGCACTTAACGCAAAACTGCCCGGTGGTTTCTCACGGACAGCCTCAAAAAGTCTCAATTCGCCAATTTTCATAGAGAGGTCATAGTGTGCCTTCTCATATCCGAACGCGCCCGCCATGCCACAACAACTCGAATCAATTACAGTGACATTGTGTTCCGACGGCAAACTTAACATCTTCACAGTCGGCTGGATACCAACGAGTGCTCGCTGATGGCAGTGTCCGTGCAGCAAGATGTCATTCGGTTTTGTCGAGAATTCCAAGGGCAATTCACCCTTTTCAGAAAGTTGGACAAGAAATTCCTCAAACGAACAGGTTGCCTCAGCAACACGTTTCGCGTCGGGCGTACCGATCAGATCAACGTAATCATCAGTGATAGCAGAAGTACAACTCGGTTCACACCCAACAATTGGAATTCCCGCGTCAGCATAACCGCGCAGCGCGTCAATATTGTAACTCGCATTCGCAACGGCTCTGTCAAGCATCCCCTCCGAGATAAGAGGTCGTCCACAACACTTCTTCTCAGGCAACAACACCTCAAATCCACACGCTTCAAGCAACTCCACCGCAGCTTTACCGATAGAGGGTTCGCTGTAGTTCATAAACGTATCGGAAAAGAGGACGACCTTCTTGTCCGATGTTCGTCGGGACTTTCGCTTTCGGAACCACTGTTCATAGGTAGGACGGACGAAAGTCGGCATATCACGCCGCCGATCGACACCGATGAGTTTCTCGGCAAACCATTTGGAAAGCCCGTTGTTGACTGCCCAGCTCGAGAGAGGGGAGAACATCGACCCTAAAGGCGCGAGCGCGCCGATTTCACCGAACAACCGCCGACGTAAGGGCAAGCCGTTTGCTTTGTGATAATGTGCAAGCACCTCATACTTAATCTTCGCCATATCTACATTAGATGGACACTCCGCCTTGCACGCTTTGCATCCCAGACATAAGTCTAACACTTCTTGAAGCCGTTCACCTGTGAGTTCCGTGTGTGGCAACGCACCTGAAATAATCGATCGGAGCGCATTTGCACGACCACGTGTCGAGTGCTCCTCTTCACGTGTGCCAATAAAGGAGGGACACATAGTGCCAGTCAGTGTCTTCCGACACGCACCGACACCGTTACACATTTCAATTGCTCCACCAAATCCGTCTTGACTGGAAAAATCGAAGTAAGTATCAACTTTAATGGTGTTGTATTCTGTACCGAAGCGGAGATTCTCTGTCATTGATGGCGCGTCAACGATTTTACCTGGATTCATAATCCCGTTCGGGTCAAACGCTTTTTTCACTTCAGCGAGTGCTTGATATACCTGCGGACCGAACATGCTCTCTATCCACTCACTGCGGACGAGCCCGTCACCGTGTTCACCGCTCATCGCGCCATCTAATTCCATGAGCAGATCTCGAACCTCGCGGGCAATGTCGTGCATTTTCTGAATATCGGTTTCGGATTTAAGGTTGACAATAGGACGGTTGTGCAACAGTCCAACGCTTGCATGCGCGTAGTAGGCAGCAGTTGTATCGTATGATGTGACAATCTCGTCAAATCGGCGGACGTATTCCGGTAAATTCTCTATCGGCACCGCGGCATCTTCGACGAAACCAACCGGTTTCGCATCACCCTTCATACCCATCAACAAGCCAAGCCCCGCTTTCCGGGTCTCCCAGACGCGTGACTTCTCCTCAGCGGTGAAACAGCGTACCAATGCATAGCCGAAACCGCTACTTTTCAGCGTCTTTTCAAGCCTATCTAACTGCGACTCCAATTCCGCTTGTGTCTCACCGTAAAATTCAACAGCAAGCAACGCAGCAGGGTCGCCTTGTATAAAAGTGGTAAGCCGTGAAAATTCCAATGAACGCCGCGCCATATCAAGGATTGTTTTGTCTATAAGTTCGACAGCAGTTGGGTTACACTCCAGGATAGATTGCATCGCCTCCATAGAGCCAACAAGTGACTCAAAATGGACGACACACAGAGCGGTTAATTTAGGAATCGGAACGAGATTCACCGTTGCCTCAATAGTCGTTGCAAGTGTACCTTCAGAACCGACAAGGATTTTCGTCAAACTAAACGGATGTTCCGCATCACATCCATCGCGACGATAAGGCGTAACCTCTTTTGAACCAGCATTTGGAACAAACTCATCAAGGTTGTAACCCGCAACGCGACGCAAGATACGAGGATAACGTTCACGGATCTCGGCTTCGTTATCCGCACACACTCGACAAAGTTCACGATAGATGTTTGCCTCTAATGTGTTTCCCTGTTTTTTAGTCTCTAATTCTGCAATGGAAATGGGGGATGCTGTGATTTCATCAGCGTTGGAAAGGACTAAATCAAGCGACATGACGTGATCGACGGTTTTACCATAGATGAGGGAATGCGAACCCGCGGAGTTGTTTCCAATGGTGCCACCGACGTTCGCTCGACTGCTCGTGGCAACATCAGGTGCATACATCAAGCCGTGTGGTTTTAACTTATGGTTCAATTCATCTAAGACAATACCGGGTTGCACGCGTGCCCAACGCTCGGTGACATTTACCTCAAGGAGTTGGTTCATGTATTTGGACATGTCCAACACGATCGCCTCACCGACGCTCTGTCCAGCGAGACTCGTGCCGCCACCGCGTGGAAGGATCGGAATGTTGCGTTCTGATGCGATTTGCACAGTCTTAATAACATCTTGGCTATCTTTCGGGATTACAACACCTATCGGCTCTATTTGGTAGAGGCTCGCGTCTGTGCTGTAGAGTGCCTTAGAATACGGATCAAAGCGTACCTCCCCTGCAAGAGTATTGGATAATTGTTGTTCAAGTGCCGATGTAGAAGGGTCCATATTTGTCAACCAAAAAACCGTAAACATCGCGAGAGATAATCGCGACCGTTATTTTTGTAAATCCTCTCGAAAAAAATTTGACATTGCTACCCAAGTAAAGTATAATTAACCGTACAATGCCCCTGTGGTGGAATTTGGTATACACAGCAGGTTGAGGGCCTGTGCCTTAATTGGCATGCTGGTTCGAGTCCAGTCGGGGGCATCTTCCCTTTCCTTGTTTCCAGATTCTAATTCCAGTCGCCAACCTATGAAGCACCCTCAAGTAACTCCTGATATACCTGATAAGTCTGTTCAGCGATCGTCTCCCATGTGAAATCCTTGACGCGGTTAAGCCCACCTTCAACTAAATCGTTCCGAAGACATGCATCGTGCGCGATGCGATATATCCGTTCTGCCAAAACCTCCATATCGCCCTCAGGGAAGATAAGTCCCGCGCTATCAATCACGTGTGGAATTTCGCCAGAATCTGAACCGACAACCGGCACTTCGCATGCCATTCCTTCAATAAGCACCCTACCGAAGAATTCTACCCATCCGGTTGTTGTCCGAGATGGCAGAACCAGTGTATCCATACAATTAATATAGGCGGCTACCTCTTCAGGAGGCACCGCGTCTATCCACACAATATGTCCAGAAATTCCCAGGGTTTCGGCAGTTTTTTGAAAACTCGGTTTATCTTCACCTTGCCCGACAATTAAAAGTTTATAGGTGCGCGTCGTATCCTGGCTTACAAGATGCGCCACAGACTCAAGAAGCGTATCTACTCCCTTCATCTGAAGCAATCTGCCGACGTAACCAAGCACAAAACAGTCGCTGAGATGCAATGAATCCTTCAGCTTGCTGACATCCATCTTATAGAAATGCCGCATATCAACGCCATTCGGGAACGGGGTTTGTTGTCCGGTGTAACCCCGTTGGGTTAGAACCTTGCCAGCATTCACACTCAGCGGGAAAGCTCTATCCGTTTCTCGAAAGACACGGCGTTCAATCCATACAGGCAAAAAGCCAAACCGCTGTTTGGTCGGTATACTCAGGGATGTACGAAAAATAAAACGACTGTTTGGACAATATTTCCGTTTCAACCGAACTGTCTGTAGGGCATTGAGGCTCCACGCCTCCTCCTCTAAGTGGATAATATCCGGTTGAAAATCTCGGAAGTGGGACTTCACACCATGGCGGTAGTAAAAACGACTGCCGTACCCCGAGAATTGGATTGGACACGGAAATTCTTCACACGGCGTGTCTGAGTCTGGTTCAAAGACAATATCTTGGAAACTTTCATACCAACGTGTAGGAACCACAACCCGTAATGTGACATCCGGACGTTCCGCAATGAGAGCGAACTTTCGTCGGTACGGCTTCATAATATAGGAATGGGAAAGGACTAAGACACGCACAAGTAATTAAGTCCCTAAATACTCCTAAAGACTCTTGGGCGCACTGACGCCTCAGCTTCAGTTGCTTCCGCGTCCGGTTCATCAGTGTCTGCCTCAAAAGTGATTTCATCGTTTGTATCTACTTCATCAGTGTCTACCTCAAAAGTGATTTCATCGTTTGTATCTACCGGACTTTCATCTGATGCAATGAGGACATCCATCAAACCCGCAAGTCTCTCGCGGATCTCTGATCGTTCATCCGAGGTGGCTGCACGCTCTGAGTCAAGTTCCTCCTTAAGATCGCTATTACGATCTTCAAGATTTTGAATCTCTCCATCGCGTTGCAGTAAATCACTGGTGAGTCGGGAAATTTCAGCCTCAAGTTCCAACTTTTCTGCTCTCAATTGTTGGACGGTTGAAATCGCAAGTTCAACACGTTCCTCCAGCAGTGATACAATACTTTGTTCAAATGCTTCAGACATATTAATTCCTCCAAAGTGGTTTGTTTATTAATTCGCGGCGGATTTACGATTCTCCACCGCAGCCGTCGCGCTCGTTTCAATCAGCGACAGATGCTCAGCATTCGCCCAATCTGGACATTCATGGACGTAGTGAAAAAGATACTGCTGCGCGTACCCCACGCGATCCCCGAAGTAGGCGTGTGCGAACTCGCGTATCTCATGATACGTAGCACGCCGGCGTAGGTAAAGTGTCTCAAAGATTCGTTTTATCCAAACATCGATCGGCAGTGCTGCAAGATGTCCAAGCGAAAATAGACAGATACAATCAGCTACCTTCTCACCAATACCTTTTCGGCACATTAATTCACGCTTTGCCTCAGGATACGACATCCCCTTCACCGCCGTAAGGGCAAGTTCACCACTAACAACTGCTTCCGCAGCATCTCGAAGATAACTCGCTCGATAGCCGACACCACAAGCAAGGAGTTCATCCTCTGTTGTAGTTGCGAGTGCTTCTGGACTCGGAAAACTATAATCCACGTAACGTGCAAACGTCAACTGTTCGCCAAAACGCTCAGAGAGTCGGCGAATAATCCCACGAATCCGGGATACATTGTTGTTCTGAGATAGAATAAACGATGCCACCGTTTCCCAAAGTTCTTGATTGAGAATGCGCATCCCCCAAAGTTTCTCAATTGTCCGATGCATATAGGCATCATTGTTTACTTCGGTCAGGGTCTTTGGAACATCGCGCCCAAGGTCAAGATAGTGTTGGAGAAATGGTACGAAGGTAGTCCTATCCTCGGCGGCAGAGCTCTCAACACGCAAGGTAGTTCCTACTTGACAAATTTTGAGGATGCGTCCTTCCACGACACCGTAATAGGCATCATCTATTCGATTCCATCGAAACGACTGTCCCGATTCTAAGGTATATTTCAAACTAAAATCTGTTGCATCCCGAATTTGCATCATGTGTCTTGCCGAGTTTTATAAGGACCTGCAAGCAACGCCCTTGATATTTGCTAATTAGTATATAGCAAATATCAAAAATTAGCAAATTTTTATTCTCGATCTCCAAAATCCACTGTATTTTCGCCTATCTGGTTTGACATTCTCCCCGTTTGCATGTATAATATTAACACCTCTGTTTGAGAGTAATAGAAACCAAACAGCGGATACCTTAAGTAAAACGTCAACTACCCTAACTGAAGCAAGGGCTTGTGCGAAGCGTGGTTTCCAAACGTCCACTCCACGAGTTAAACTGTTGACTACAGATCGTCTGCCCGTGGCGATATGAGTAACGGGCACTGTAGACCTCGTTCGCAGGTGCGAGGTAAAACAAAGTCTGCCCTTAATATTAAAAAAGGAGGCAGGGTTTCCTCCCCTATCTAAAAGTAGGGATCTCCACCCTGAAGATTGATGATTATCTTTCTACGCGAAAAATTTATTGCGCAACTTTTTATGTGGATAATCGCCATTGTGTTCCTTGTAGGGACAGTATTTCTCTATAGCAACACGCGTGGCGGAAGTGAAGGACCTGAAGGAGAAGTTGTTCTCAGAATTAATAGCACAGAAGTCAAACGCGGAGAGTTTGAAAGTGCCGTTGCCAATGCCATAGAGAATCAAAGACGAAACCAGAGGTTTGGCGCGCCTGATCGGGAGGAAACGCAAAAATCGGTGATCGATCGCTGGGTGCAACAAACCATTCTTGGAAGTGTGGATATCGGTTATGCTGAGATAGAACGCTACATCCGAAGTGACGCAAGCCGAGTCGAGCAATACAATCTTTATCAACAATTCGGGGCAGTAGACCTCTACACAGAGAATATTCGTTTACAACTTAGTTCCACTGCACTCCGAGATAGTGTCCAATCGCTTGAATTGGTAACCGATACTGAAGCAGAACAAGCATATCGACTTGAATCAGACAAGGCAAAAGTTAAATTTATTGAATTTAAGCATAGCGATTATACTGCAACAACTGAGGTAGATGAAGCAGAAGCAGAGGCGTACTTTGAGAAAAATCGGAATAACTATAAATCGGAAGAACAGGTGAGTGTAAAGTTTATCAGGGTGAATCCTGCCGATCTCGTTTCAGACGAAGAGGTAGCTACGTATTACGAGGAAAACCAAGCGGAGTTTACGACACCGGAAGTCGTTAAAGCACGCCATATCTTGAAAAAGTTTCCTGACAACGTAACCGACGAACAAAAGGCAGAAACCAAAACCGCTGCAGAGGAACTCCTCAAAACCATCAACGCAGAACTTGCCGTGGGGGCGGATTTCGCTGAACTTGCGATGACGCATTCAGAAGGACCTTCCAGTGTACAAGGTGGCGCATTGAAAGGTGGAAATCCCAAACTTCCACCCGGAGACTACTTCGCACGTGGGGACATGGTGAAACCCTTTGAGGAAACAGCCTTCGACACCTTGGAACAGGGAGAAGTCAGTGGCTTAGTCGAAACACAATTTGGATATCATATCATTAAGTTGGAGGAAAAGAGAGCACCAGAAGTTCGACCTTTCGACCAGGTCCAATACGACATCCGACCAAAACTCGTTCAAGTCAGTGGCGTTGATGCGGCAAAAAAAGTTGCGTCTGACCTCCTATATGAAATTGAAATTCAGAACTATGAAGCAGCTCTCGCACTTGAAACGTACAAGAATCTTTCCCTCATCGTGCTGGAAACCGGGTTCTTCAGCCGTGATGTTACAACTATCCCACAGATTGGGGCAAGATGGGGCTATCAAGGGTTAATCGAAGAACTCTTTGATATGGAAGTGAACGTAATAAAAGTTATTGAGGCGAAAAGATCGGATGGAGAACGGGTGGAAGCCTATTTTGTCGCCACTGTTCTTGAGAAGAAACCGGCGGCTGTCCCACCTTTTTCGGAAATCAAAGCGACGGTTTTCAGCGACCTGAAGACGGAAAAATCTAAAGAGCGTGCCTTTACGGATGCACAAAACCTGTTCAATAAACGTGCAGACACCACATCGCTGGATGCCTTATTGGAGAAGTATGATGCTCCTGAAGGCTTAGCCACAGACCCACTCTCTGTCCAAGAAAGCAACCTGTTCGCGCTCAGCCCAAACAGCGATTATATTGCCGGTATGGGAAACTCGGCTGAAACTATGTTCGCAGCATTTCGGATGAAAGTTGATGAGATTGGTGGTCCCTTCAAAGGCAACACTGCCGTTTACATTGTTCAACTCATTGAACGGGAAGAACCAGACATTGAAACGTTCCAAACGGACCCGGCTGAGAAAGCTCGGCATCGTCAAGCCCTTATTCAAGCCAAAAAACGGGAAACATATTTGAATTGGTTCGCCGCACGCAAAAAGGCGAGTGAACTCTGGATACATCCAGATTATCGTTAGCACTCTTCCCGCCAAAGATTTCTCTAAATGTTTAAGTTGAACACACGTCACAAATAGGAATAAGTGGCATCCGGATGATAGTCCGGCAGCAAGGCATCATGCGTTTGCCCCGCTATGAGATTTGTGCCATCGGTGAAGCCTTCGGGGCGGTGACGGAGAAACTCGATTAAACGATTCCGCCAAGGGGTTAGGAGGGTTTCCGATTCCGCCAGATCGTGTGTTTCGTGCGGATCGTCCTGCAGATTGAAGAGATGTTCTCGACCGGTTTGGGAATACCACACGTACTTGTAATGTCCGTCGGTTACATAGTGGTTACCATGACTGTAATCGTAACAACCGGAGTGCTCTCCATGCAGATAGTCCCGCACCCGGTCGGTATTCCCTTGCATGATGGGTAGTAGACTTCTGCCAGTGCAGATACTGGGAATCTCAACCCCGGCAGCGTCCAAAATAGTGGGCATGATGTCTTGTAGACCGACGGGGCTTTGGCAGACGGATTCTGTTGGGTAGCCCCATTTCGCCGGTGCCCGTATCAGAAAAGGCACTCGTGCCGAGGCTTCGTAGGGCCAGGTTTTGCGGTACAGGTTGTGGTCGCCCAGCATCTCACCGTGGTCGGAGGTGAAAACGATCAAACAGTCCGCCAGTTCGCCCATGGACTGGATTAAGCGGCCGATCTGATCATCGATAAAATTGATCATCCCGTAATAAGCCGCACGAGCACATTGCATATCGTGGTCGTCGAGACAGATTTCCCAAGCGTTTGGATCCAACCCCTTCTCAGCCCCCTCGAATTCGGGTGCCCAGTCACCAACCACCGGTGAAGGGAGATCCCGCTGGATGTAGCGCTGGTAATAATGTGCCGGTGGAGTTAACGGTGGGTGCGGATCTATAAAAGAGATGTTGAGAAAAAAGGGCACCGTCGGGTCACGTTTTTGAAGAAAATTGAGGGTGCGGTCGATACACCAGAAGGTGTGCATCTGCTCTTCCGGTAGATGATGCGGGCGACCGACCCACCCGTTGGCGGAGACACCGTGGGCAACGCCTGGATGAACATCGTTGCGGCGGTGATATTGCCGCAACCAATCGACATAGTCGTTATCATCGCCACGGGTGGCATCAGCCAGTTGGAGGTGCTCGAAACCGTACCGTTTACGCGGTGGGGTCAGGTGTAGTTTGCCGATCATCTCGGTTTGATAACCAGCTGTAGACAATTCACCTGCCAAGGTATGCGATGGGTTCCACGGTGCTCCTTTAAATCCAACCGCGCCGTTGGCGGCTGGCGCGGTACCTGTCATCAGACTACGTCGAGCCGGAATACAACTCGGGCATTCAGCATATCCACGGCGGAAATGCGTGCCAGTGCGACCGATCCAATCCAAGTTTGGGGTCTGTAAGCAGTTGGGCCCGTTGGGATCCAAGCCCAGACAGTCACCACGTTGTTGGTCGGTGGTGATTAAAAGGATGTTAGGGCGGGTATCAGGCATCTCAAACTCTAAGCACGGAAGTCTCAATTTGAGCGTTTGCCGCTTTGTCGGGTTGAAGGCTCCAGTCGTAATTAATTAAGGAGTTCGTAGAAGAAATTGCGGCGTTTGGCAACATAACCTAACTCGGTTATAGTGCGTTCGATCTCCTCAATCGGCATGCAATAGACCGTTCCAGCTTTGCTGACAACGTTCTCCTCTATCATTGTACCACCCATATCATTCGCACCGAATTTAAGCGATAGCTGTCCGATCTTCGGACCTTGGGTTACCCATGAAGATTGAAAGTTGTCGAAATTATCCAAGAACAATCGCGAAATAGCAAGCGTTTTGAGATATTCAAAACTCCCTGCGGGGGGTATATGATCCATACGGGTATTGGCGGGTTGTAACGACCAGCAGATAAACGCTGTAAATCCGCCTGTCTCATCTTGCAAATCACGCAGTCTGACGAGATGTTCGACACGTTCGGCGTAACTTTCTACATGCCCGTACATCATCGTCGCGCTCGACTTGAGTCCAACCAAGTGTCCCTGACGCATGACTTCCAGCCATTCATCAGCGGTGCACTTCTTAGGGCTAATCTCATTGCGGGCATGGTCAGTAAGAATCTCTGCACCGCCGCCAGGGATCGAATCAAGTCCGGCATCTCGCAACCGGAGAAGCGTCTCTCGCAACGACATACGGTTTATCTTGGCAAACCAGTCCAACTCTGGGGGGGAAAACCCATGGATATGAATGTGGTAATTGGCTTTGATCCAACGGAGGAGATCTTCGTACCAGTCAAGTTTAAGTTTCGGATGCAATCCACCTTGCATGAGAATCATCTCACCACCAAGATCCAGTGTTTCCTGTATTTTTTCCCCCAGTTCTTCCCGCTCCATAACATAAGCGTCAGGATCTTGACGATGGCGATAGAAAGCACAAAAATCACAGTCAACATAACACCAATTGGTATAGTTGATGTTTCGGTCAACAATGTAAGTAACGTAGTCTTCCGGATGCTTGCGTTGTCGGGCAATATCTGCCGCGTGCCCCAGAGCAAGTAAATCGTGACTCTTGAAAAGCGTCAGGCAGTCGTCAAAGTCTAACCGTTCTCCCGCAAGCGATTTCTCAAGGATAGGTTGGATGTTTGTATCCATTTACAAGTTTCCTCAATATAATTCATAAAGCATACTAATGCCGAATCTAATACTCCAATTTTAACATTTTATAACCTGTTTGTCAACTTTTCTTCCATTTTAACTTGACTTTTGGAGAAAATTAAGTATAATTATAATACGCTTGATCTGAATCTGTATTTAATAAGGAGAAACGAAATGAACGAAGTAGTTTACAACGAGGACTTAGTGAAACGCGTGGCAAATAAATACCTCGCAGTGAATGTTGCCGCAAAACGCGCCAGAGATATAAATGCAGACGGTTTGTCTATTGCGCCTTCAAGCCCTGTAGATAACAAAAAGAAACCTGTCGCTATTGCAATACAAGAATTGGTTGAAGGTAAACTTCACTTTGAAAAAAGCGAGGTCAAAGCACCGGTCCAGAATACACCGTCTATTTTTACCGACCCGCAGGATTCAGACGACGGGAGTGATATATTCGATGAAGAACTCCTCGCACGCGAAGGCGATACTGACGCAGAGGAGCGCGAGGAAGGTCTTTAGATCTCGGCACTGGCGAAAATTGCGCCTATCAGAACAATCTCTCGCCGAAAAAATCGAAAATCACGATTAACTAAAGAAACCCAATGCTTTAGCGTTGGGTCTAATATGGTGATTCGTGCGAGGTCAAAAAAAGATTTGATAAAGATAGAAAAATGTAGTATAATAAATAATGGTCGCATAAGGATTGATGTATTCTCGGACACCCCAATTGTCAGTCTTTTAGAGGTGTGCCGACTTCGCCCGGTTGGAGCGAAGTCCAAATAACTCGCAACCCAACACCACCGAAGTGGGACCCGCAGAGTGGGATGTAAACTCGTCGCTCCCGAAACACCGTATGCGAAAAATCCAACAAGAAACACCTTCTACGCCCGCTGGGGGCGTTCGTGATGGGCGATGCGTTGGTGTCCCCTACGAAGCGAGAAACAAGAACGAAGCACGAGACATTACGGGAAACCACAGGTTTCCCAACGTCTTTAGGTTTGGGTACCTGACTTGACAACTCCCAATAAAGTGGGTATAATTAAAAGTGCTGCTGACGTGGCTCAATGGTAGAGCAAGTGATTTGTAATCACTAGGTTGGAGGTTCGATTCCTCTCGTCAGCTTTTTTAATGGGGGTATGCTAGAGCGGTCAAATAGGGCAGACTGTAAATCTGTTGGCTATGCCTACGGTGGTTCGAATCCATCTGCCCCCATCTGCTTTTATACGAAGCAGCATCGCGGCGGGATCTGGTCGGGGAACAAGTCTACGGAGCAGCTTGCAGATTTTCCATACTACAAAGCGCATTCGCTATATATTCCAGAGTATCATGCCTCAGTAGTATGTCAGTTCCCCTTCGTATTATGCGGGAGTAGCTCAGCTGGTAGAGCATTGGCCTTCCAAGCCATGTGTCGCGGGTTCGATTCCCGTCTCCCGCTTGTTGAGGTTTCTTAATCTTTGCCGATGTAGCTCAGTCGGTAGAGCGCGTCCTTGGTAAGGACGAGGTCACCGGTTCGATTCCGGTCATCGGCTCCACTTATTGAAAGTAGAGTACTTATTATGCCCAGAGACATTGTAACATTAGCATGTGATGTATGTAGTCAGCGGAATTATGTAACAACCCGGAACCGCCGGACAAACCAAAATCGGTACGAACGGAAGAAATACTGTCGTTTCTGTCGAAAGCATACATCCCACAAGGAAACGCGATAACTTTTTGAGTAGGTGACGCAGACAACACCGCTCTAACCGTTAAATATAGGTGTCCGATCTCCTACGCAAAACTTGCAGGCCAGTAGCTCCAATGGCTAGAGCGCCGGTCTCCAAAACCGAATGTTGGGGGTTCGAATCCCTCCTGGCCTGCCTTTATAATCTTATGATAGCTCGTTTTAAAAATTATATTCAGGGAATTAACCAAGAATGGCAGAGAGTGTCTAAACCGGACATGAAAGAAGTCCAAGGAAGCACCATTACTGTTATCATCGCTTGCGCTTTCTTAGGACTTTACATCGGGTTAGTCGATGGCAACTCCGCTTTTCCAGAATGGAACAACCCGCTGAGTTGGATTTTTCTGGTAATTCTTCCAATTGTTGTTTTCTTTATTGCGCGAAGTTGGGAGAATCAGCCACAAAGCAGTAGAGAAGCCAAGTCGTCCGATGAGAACAAGCCGAATCAGAAAGTGATAGCGGCAGCAATAGCCTGTATTCCGTTAATGGCCGTACTTGTAAGCCAGTACGTCCTGAATAATTCCCTTGAAGGTTTCGGTATGGCTTTCCTCAGAACCCTCTTTATTCGTTAACTATAATTTGTATACCCTGGTGAATCAGAATATGGATGGATATTGGTACGTCGTTCAAATATACACTGGACATGAAAAAAAGGTTAAACTTAACCTCGACAACATGATCACGAGGGAAGAGTTACGGGATGAAATCCTGCAAGTTAATGTCCCAGAGACTGAGGTTGTAGAGATTAAAGACAGCGAACGGAAAATTAGTCTCCGACCTTCTTATCCGGGGTACGTCCTTGTTAATACCATCCATGAACTCGGTCCACATGTCGACAATCTGATTGGGCAAAAAAGTTGGACTCTCATACAAGAAACACCGGGAGTTATGAACTTCTTAGGTCCCACCTCACATCCATCGCCCCTGAGTCCTGATGATGTCGAAGTAATGCTCCAGTTGTCAACCGAGGAAGAGGAAACGCTACCCGTACCCGTAATGGAATATGAAATAGGCGATAAGGTCAAGGTGATAAACGGACCGTTTAGTGGATTCCCCGCCGAAATCAAGGAAATTGACATGGAACACCAACGGTTACGCCTCAGTATTTCGCTTTTCGGTCGCTCCACCTCCGTTGACTTGGGCTTACTTGAAGTGGAAGAATTGAACTAAACGCAAACGGTGTTGTTTAAATAGAGAACCGTGATTGTGAGTTCGCGCCGTTTTACTGTAAAACGTACCTTGAAACGCTCACGACCCAAAATAGGGAAAAACTATGGCAAAGCAAATAGCAGGTGAAGTTAAACTCCAGTTAGTATCCGGACAGGCGACACCACAACCGCCCGTTGGTCCCAGTCTCGCACCTTACATGATTAATCTACAGGAGTTTATCAAATCTTTTAACGCCCAGACGCAGTATCAAACCGGGATGGTGGTGACAACCGTCATCACTTGTTATAGCGATCGGTCGTTTAGTTTCAGCGTAAAGTCCCCGCCTGCCGCAATCTTACTCAAAGCCGCAGCAAAGATTGCCAAAGGTTCTGGTGAACCCAACCGGAACAAGGTTGCTTCCGTTACAATGGAGCAAATCCGAGAAATCGCGCAGACGAAGTTACCTGACCTAAATACCACAGACTTAGAGGCAGCAATGCGGATGGTAGAAGGAACCGCTCGTAGCATGGGGCTGACGGTTAATTAGCGAGGCTTATCCATTTGACGAAGCACAGCATCGTTGATATACGGATAAGTTCACTTTGAAACGGGGCTATAGAGATATGCCCCATGGAGAACAACATGGCGAAAAAAGGGAAGCGATACAACGGCATCAACGAACACGTAGATAGACTGCAACTTTACACGATAGACGAAGCTGTCTCCCTGGTCAAAAAAACGGGCAGTGCGAAGTTTGATGAAACCGTGGATTTAGCATCACGTCTCGGTATAGATGCCCGACAGGCAGACCAGAATATCCGAGGCATTGTCGCGCTGCCACACGGAACAGGAAAATCTGTTCGTGTTGTCGTCTTCGCCCAGGGCGATCTGGCACGACAAGCCGAAGAGGCCGGGGCAGATTTCGTTGGAACAGACGATCTTGTTGATAAAATCGTTGACGGATGGCTCGATTTTGACGCAACAATTGCAACACCGGATCTGATGCGAAATATCATGCCCAAACTCGGGCGAGTCCTTGGACCGAGAGGCTTAATGCCTAACGCCAAGGCAGGTACCGTCACAACGGATGTTGCCGAAACCATACGAGATATCAAAGCAGGACAAATCGAATACCGAGCAGAACGCTCCTCCGGTATTGTTCATGTCCCAATCGGCAAAGTGTCATTCGAGGAAGAAAGTATTAAACAAAACCTCAACGTAGTGATGAGTGCACTCGTTGCCGCTCGTCCGTCCGTGGTGAAAGGCAGATACATTCGGAGCGTTGCTATATCAGCAACAATGGGAGCTGGTATCCGGATAGATCCACAGCAATTTGCATAATCCGCACGGGATACGATATGGAATAGCCCGACAACTGAATAGAGTCGTAGAACGTAGGTGCCATCGGCTTAATTGCCTACCGAGGCTTGAGTGGAACAGAACGAGTGATGTACGATTGAAGCGTCCGTGAAATTTCATCGTTCGTTGTTCGCTCCTTTTTGGATGTGAGCCTCCAGGCACCTGGGGGCTTTTTGCATGCAATCGTATACCCAATTAACAAGTTTATAGGAAAACCAAGGTATCGCGCTATGGTTACTATACAACCTACATAGAAAGGAACTGAAACATGCCGAATCAGGCAAATGTTCAGCAAACAGAACAAATTCGTGAGATTTTTGACAATGCCGATGTTGTTCTGCTAACAGACTTTCAGGGGCTTACCGTCGCAGAAGTTAACGAACTGCGGAACCAACTCCGAGCAGCCGGTATCCACTATAAAGTCTGTAAGAATACATTGATAAACGTTGTCGCTCAAGAAAAAGGTATTGACGGCTTAGCACCTTATCTCAAAGGAAATACAGCCCTCGCTACGGGTACAGATCCAGCGGCATCCTCAAAAATCTTGCTTGAATTTGGCGAGGAACACCAAAATTTTAAGGTTAAAGGTGGGATTCTTGGAACACGAATAATCGACGCAGCAGGCGTTGAAGCCCTCCAAGATATGCCGTCACGAGAAGTCATGATTGCCCGCGCTGTCGGGATGATCAGCGCGCCTCTCACCGGACTCGTCAACACCTTACATCAAGGTTCACCCATCACGGGTATGGTGAATGTACTTAGTGGAACGATACGTCAGGTAACCTCCGTACTGACACAGGTTGCCGATCAAAAGAAAGAGGCGGAAAACGCCTAACCCAAAGCGCGTCCAGCGCTTATATCAAATATCGCAGGGCAACCAAGTCGCCGTGACTTGACCTTGCACGACGTGATCAGAAAATCTCTAATCAAGTTAATTTGATACTACATATAGAAAGGATATAAACATGGCCGCAGATTTAGAAAAATTGATTGACGAAATTAGTAGTATGACCGTTCTGGAACTTTCTGAACTGGTCAAAGCCTTAGAGGATAAATTCGGAGTCAGTGCATCGGCTGCACCGGCATTCGCTATGCCCGGCATGATGCCAGCTGCTCCTGCAGCAGAAGAAGCCGCCGAAGCTGAAGAGCAAACAGAATTCGACGTTCAGCTCAAAGACTTCGGTTCCAAGAAGATTCCGGTTATCAAAGAGGTTCGCGCTATTACAGGGCTCGGGTTGAAGGAAGCGAAAGAGAAAGTCGAATCCGCCCCAGTCGTCATTCAAGAAGGCGTTGCCAAAGAGGAAGCCGAGAAAACGAAAGAACAACTCGAAGCCCTCGGTGCCACAGTCGAAATTATATAGACGGAACATACCGTCTTATGTCACAGACAGCGCGCTCTTAAACCGCGCACAACAGGTAAACCCATTATGGTTCTTGAGCATAGCGATGCATCAATCCATTGCTTTACGGCGAACTGTAATGGGTTTTCGTTTTTGTTTGCTGGAAATTACTAAGTACCACTGATGTTCAGTATTGTTGATGTTTTTTATCTTGTTTTCAGTCAACTCGCGGTTGGCGGATTCGCTCTTCTTCTCTTAGTCCCGAAAGAGTTAGTGGGTGCGAATTTCTATCGTTTGATGGGCAGTATCTATCTACTCGTGAGCGGATTATCGCGATGCGCAAACCTTGCGCTCCATCAGCAACCTGTCACATTTCGCAACTTCTTCGGATCTTGGCAGAATCCCGAGTCTATTTCTGCTATCTGTTTCGTTCTCATTGTCTTTATCTATACACTGAGTTGGTGGTTCAAAACACCACTCTTCACACGACTCCTCTTCTTTAGTGGGTTTATTTTCGGCGTGGTCTGGCTGATTTTGAGTGCCCAGCGGTATCTTCAAATCTTACAACTTCCGGGTGAAATGTTCCTATTACCACTTCAATTCTTAACAGCCGCCGCGCTGCTCGGTGCAGTCCACAGCGGGATGTGGTTTGGTCATTGGTACCTCGTGGTGCCTGATTTACCGGTGATTTACTTGAAACGGTTTAATACTGTCCTTCTCTGTACGCTTTCGGGGGTGGCACTGCTGCTCTGTCTGAACCTCTTTTTCAGGCAGCAATCCACAGATACCGTCTCCTTTAACCTCTTCTATCAAATCATCTTCAGCATGCGGGTACTTATAGGTATTGTTGGCACGTTGTTCCTCTATTTCATTACATGGGTCTGTTTGCGTCCGAAATCCATCGCCCGTGATGTGCTTGGTGCGACACGAGCTGCGACCGGTTTCCTCTTTATCGCCATTATCACAGTCCTTCTCGGCGAGTTCTGCAGTCGACTGTTATTTCTGGAAATGCGATTTATTTTTTGACATTAGTAAACTCACTGTCTCCGCTGGCGAGGTTTCCTAACCTCGCCCTTAGAGTGTATAGATATGTATAGATAATTGTAAAATCTATTATAAACACCGAATACTGATAACTATCCGTCCGAAAACCAAATATACTGGAGTCTAAGATTGAATTTCATTGTAATTTAAATTTCAGATATGCTAAAATAACTACATTCATTACAAACTTAAGGGGGCACATAATGAAATCCCAAATTTTCTATGAACCCGAATCAATGAGCCTCGAAGATCGGCCCGTGCCAGCAGCCGGTGATAACGACCTGCTCGTCCAAGTCCGTTCGGTAGGTATCTGTGGTTCGGACGTGGCGTATTATTTTGGCAATAGTTCGCTTGAAACCGACGACGGGAAAGGACCCCTTACCCTTGGACACGAATTTACTGGTGAGGTCGTCGAAGTTGGCAGCGAAGCCGGAAAAACAGGTGAATTCAAAGTGGGTGATCGGGTTGTCGTCAATCCTGTTCAATCAAATCCAGATTCCGTCTGGAGTAAGAAAGGATTGTCCAACTTATGTCCCGAAAAACGCGTCTTAGGTGTAGGTGTTGATGGCGGCTTTGCGGAGTACGCAGTCTCAGACTACCGTTGGACAGTCAAGTTACCTGAAAATGTAACATACGATCAAGGCGCACTAACGGAGCCGCTCGCTTGTGGACTTTATGCTGTCAACAATCTCAACGCCGAAGAAGGGCAAACTGCCGTCGTCTTCGGACCCGGTCCCATCGGTTTGATGATGGTGCAAGTTCTAAAAAGCCGTGGCTTGAAAAACGTTCTGCTTGTCGGAACCCGTGATTATCGCTTGGACTGCGGTAAGGAACTCGGTGCTGACGTAGTCGTCAATGTTAGTGATACCAACTCTCCACACTATGTGGAAGACTTGGGTGCTATGATTCAGGAACTCAACGATGGCGAATTGGCAGATCGTGCAATTACAGCTACCAGCTCGCTCAACGCAATCCACACCGCTTTAGAAGTTACAGGCAGACACGCAACTGTCGTTATCTTCGGACTTCCCGGCGATACAGATGTAATGCAGGTTCCTATCCTTGATACGATCCTTATGGATAAAACCATCAGGTTCTCTTGGCTGGCACCTGATACGTGGGAAGAAGCAGTGCAGCTCATTTCGAGTGGCGATGTTAACATGGACAAAATCATCAGCCACGAGTTCTCGCTCGAATCACTCGTTGAAGGAATAACAAAGGTCCGCAATCGCGAAGACGGTTGTACGAAGGGCTTGATAAAAGTTTCTGATTAACGCGCAAATAACATGGGCATCCCATTTTTCATCCTTTTTGTCCTTTCAATCGCTTTCTTATCTCTTGGGATAACTGGGTGGGGTGGCTTCATTTCGGTGGAATGGCCTCAGCAAGACTCAGTTGACGCAAAAAGCGACGCCGTGGCTGTCACCCCTTACCTAAGTTTTCAACCAAATTATTGGGCAATCGCCCAGTGCTTCACAGGATTTCTGCTGTTTTTAGCGAGCCTCTATTTTATGGGCTTTTTTCTCTATCTCGAAGAACGGGAAAGCGGCAGAATCATGAAAAACGTAAAAAGTTTTGCCAAACTACGGCAGTTTCTTGAGCGACATCAGAAGGAGGACCTTTCACGATGAATTCTCTCATAAAATTCCTTGTTAGCAAACCCAAGCGATGCTGGATACTGATAGGCTGTGGGTTTGCCTTCCTCACCGTATACTGTGCTACGACGAGCCACGCCAAAATTGATCCAAAGACAGTCGCTGGAATCTGGCTTTTCGACGAAGGTAATGGGAAAATTGCCGAAGATTTGTCCGGGAACGGCAACGATGGCGAGCTCAAAGAAGGCGCAAAATGGGAAGACGGACAATTTGGACAAGCCGTTATATTTGATGGAAAAGATGATTACGTCGAAATCGCGCCCTCACTTCTGTTCAACCCAGAGGTGTTCACAGTCACTTTCTGGATGCATCCGACGGCTGTTGGGGGCAACAATCCAGGAGGTAAGGGCTCAGCAACCCTTGTCATTGCAAATGGTAATCCGGGGGACGGTGGGGGCGCGAATTGGTGGTTTGAGTTCTGGAACGGCGGCAACTTTGAGTTCAAAAGTTGTCAGGCGGGTTGTGCCGCGGCGAACACACCCGTGAATAAACCAGACGAATGGTATTTTGTCGCTGGTATCTACAACGGCACGGAGTACGAACTCTACATTGATGGCGAATTTAAGGCAAAGGGACCGAATAAAGTCGGGGCACCCGAAAAAGGCTTACTCATCGGAAGTGGACTCTGCCCGGCAGGCCACGGATGTGACGGTGGCTACTTCAAAGGCATCATCGACGATGTCGCGATGTTCAGCGATGCCTTGAGCGAGGCAGATCTGAAAACGCTCATGGAAGAAGGTGTGGGTAAAGTTCTTGGCGTTGCTCCAGTAGAACCTACCGACAAATTAGCAACAATGTGGGGCAATTTGAAAATGCGCTAAAGAGGTAGTTCCGATCAATATGAAACGACAATTAAAAAATGACTTACTTCTTCGCGCATCGAGATGTCTGCCGGTGGAACGCGTCCCAGTGTGGATGATGCGGCAAGCAGGCAGGTCAGATCCCGTTTACCGTCAAATTCGACGTGAGCTTAATCTCCCATTGGAACGGCTCTTTCGGACCTGCCCCGCACCGATGTCCCAAACAGAGGTCGAATCAGCCGTCAAAATATCACTTCTGCCCAAACGTATCGGTGTCGATGCCATCATTGTCTACAAGGACATTCTCACACCCCTCGCACCCATGGGCGCGCATTTCCGATTCGATCCAGGACCCATTTTAAATCCACCGATCCGCACGCCAGCACAAGTAGACGCGCTTCGACCCGTTGATGAACCCCCTACGCAATTAGCATTCACAGGAAGTGTCATCCGCACACTACGCGAAACCTTGAACGAGGAACTACCCCTTATCGGTTTCGCTGGGGCACCTTTGACGCTTGCCTTTTTCCTCATCGCCGGGGAAAGTCCGATCAAACGTGGTGAAGGAATATCTGAGAAAGCGGCTCCAGTCTTCCGAATGATGGAAGAAGCACCAGAACTCTTACATCGTCTCCTAAACAAGTTGACCGAAATGACTGTTAACTACTTGAACTATCAAATCAGCGAGGGTGTTCAAATCGTGCAACTTTTTGAGTCCATCGCCGATGTCCTGCCGAGGCAGATATATGAAGAGTTCGCTTTTCCGTATCATCAGAAAATCTTTGCCGAACTCAATCCAGAGGCGCCGGGAATCCTGTTCGCAAAAGAATGCAATTATGTAGATTTAATGCATCGGAGTGGGGCAAATGTCCTAAGCGTTGGAAAATGCGTAGATCTTAGCAAAGCCAAAGCAGACACAAACGGTACCATCGCTTTTCAAGGGAACGTCGATAATGACCTCCTTCGTGATGGAACACTTGCCGACATCACGGCAGCCATTGAGACCTGTCTAAAACAGGGCGGAAAAACTGGACATATTTTGAACCTGAGCCACGGTCTGCACAGAGATACGCCGTTTGAAAATGTTAAGCATTTCGTACACATCGCAAAAACACTGTAGGAAAATTAATGAGAAACATCCTCGAAAACCCCTTTGCACCACGACAATACGGTCAGCTCGTTAAAGTGACGGAGCGGGTGTATCTCTTTCGCAATATTGTAAACTCTTCTATTATCATTGGAGATAAAGGGGTTGCGGTAATTGATACACAGGTAAACCAAATGATGGCACGGCGGTTGCGTAATGCAATCCGCACCATTACTGATAAACCAATACTGTACGCAATTAACACCCATTACCACTGGGATCATACCAATGGAAACACGATTTTTCATGAAGCCGGGGCAACCGTTGTCGCTCGCGAAATGACCAAAGATTTTATGGTGAACAGGTCACCGCGGCAGGAGGCATTCCTGCGTTCCCGTGGCTTTACACTCGGCGATCCTCCCTTTTTACCACAACAGACGTTCACACACGAAACCGAACTCGATTTAGGTAATCAACCGCTACACCTCGTTCACTTAGGAAAGGCAGAAACAGATGATGCCACTGCCGTCAGGATCCCAGCAGAAGGTTGCATTGTTTCTGGGGACACCGTCATGACAGGGAGTTTTCCCATTTTTGGACAGCCCGTTATGAACGAAGGACTCATGGCGAACCACGATTGGATCAACACAATTACGGAACTCCGGGCGTACGAACCTAAATCTGTCCTACCGGGACACGGACCCTTAGCGCGTGATGCCGAAATTGATCTGTTGCTTGAGATTGAGTCCTATTTCCTAATAGAAGTCCGAAAACGTGTTGAACAGGGCATGTCCTTAAACACACTGCTCACCGAAATGGAAGCCAACTTACCCGATTGGATTCGCTCTATTGCTGAGGTATGGGGAACACCGCGTTATGCGATTTTAAGGGTATATCGCGGGTTAATCGACGATCCAGAACCCGGTTGGCAACATCTGAAACCTTCGGCTATTCCGGCTGCGGATACCGAAAAACTTCACCAAAAAACACACGAACTTGAAAACTTTCAGGCTTATCGAGAAACCGCCGAAGAGGTCGCGGAAGGTAATGACTTTGGCTTAGCAATTGCCATCTTGAAAACCGCAACCGAAAAATATCCGAATCTACCCGACACGTGGACAGAATACGCAAATTTGCTCACACAAGCATCCCGCACCGTGCCAAGCGTCCTTGAGAAAGGTGACTTCTTCGCCGAAGCCAAAAAAGCAATCAATGTTGCTCTTGAATTGGACCCTGAGCACGCGCCAGCACATCTTTTGTGGGGGTACAACCATATTTTCTCTGCCTATCGCAACGGCGACGAAACAAAAGCAGGACTGGAATCCATCTATAAAGCTCTCGTCATCGGAATTCACGGGACACAACTCGCACAGGCGTACTTCTGTATCGGACTCGCACATCGCACAAATGGAGACGAGACACTCGCACGTGAAACTTTCGCGAAGGCGATCGCCGCTGACGCAAGGTATATGCCAGCACAGTTAGCGAATATGGCATAGAAGGAAACAAAAATGAGATACGATAGCGTCTTACTCGTTGCATTCGGTGGACCGACACCCGGCTGCTGTCAAAAATACAATAGCGATATATGTCCTGGCGAAGCCTACTGTTTCGTTGAAGGGATTACCGGGGCAGCTGAATCTCAAAAAGAACGTGTAAAAGACATCTCGGCTCACTACATAAAATTGGGCGGGTTTTCGCCATTCAACGAATTAACTTTCACACAAGCCGACGTATTAGAAACCGCACTGCGAGCGCGCAATCTACTGCTACCTGTTTACGCTGGATTCAGACATTGGAATCCCTATTTAAAAGAAGTCATCGCGGAGATGGCACAAAAAGGACACCGCAAAATACTCGGCATTATCATGGCACCGCACCAATCCAAAGTCAGTTGGGAATGGTACCAACAAACAGTAAAAAAAGGAATCGACGCAGTCGATGGTGAGAAACCGACTATTGATTATCTCGACCCGTGGTACACACACGAAGGTTACATTGGTGCCATCGCCGAAATCATCGAAACCGCATGTGGCGACAAATTAGCACGCGCCGAACTTGTTTTCACAGCGCACGCAATCCCCCAATCAGCGGCGGATACTTCACCCTATACACAACAATTTGGAAAAACAGGCGAGGCAGTCGCTAAACAAATTGGAAAAACCCAATTCGGTTTAGCATACCAGAGCGAGGTAGAAAACAGCCCTATTCCATGGACACAGCCGGACATCAATGATTGGCTTAAAGCCCGAAAGGAAGAAGGTGTTGATACCGTCGTCGCTTCACCGATCGGCTTCCTCTGCGACCATGTTGAAGTGCTCTACGATTTGGACATAGAGGCGACAGAAACCGCGGAAGCGTGTGGCATCGATTTCATTCGGGCAGGCACAGTCGGTGACCATTCCAAATTCATCAACATGTTAGCAGACTTTGTGTATGAAAAGGTTGCGAAATGAGCGTAAGATCCACCGCGACCAAATGAATTGGGACGTGGGCAATCCCGCGTATCTGCTGGCGAGGTTCTAACCTCGTCCACTGTAGTGACATGTCTATAGAATATCCCGGTAAAAAACATGCCATTGTTATCGGAGGCGGCATCACAGGTTTAGCCGCGTGCTACCGCTTGCAGCGCGAGGCTGCTGCACGCGATATTCCGCTTGACGTTACACTCCTTGAAGCGAGTGGACGTGTCGGTGGTGTCATTCAAACCGAACACCGCGATGGGTTTCTCATTGAACACGGTCCCGATGCTTTTATTTCCACCAAACCAGCGGCAAAGGCGTTATGTGAAGAACTTGGTATTGCAGGTCAATTCATTGGGACCAACCCAAAGGTCCGTCGGAGTTTTGTCATCCGGAACGAAACGTTACATCCTGTCCCTGAAGGCTTTTATATGATGGCGCCAGGGTCGTTCATGCCGTTTTTAAAAACGCCGCTCTTCAGCTGGCGAGGGAAACTGCGGATGGCACTGGACCTCTTTATTCCGCGCAGGGGAAGAGATACGGACGAAGCTGTAGCACACTTCGTCAGGCGTCGTCTCGGCACTGAAGCTTTCACACGAATGGCACAACCTATGATAGGCGGCATTTATACCTCAGATGCCGAAAATTTAAGCCTACAGGCAACATTCCCAAGATTCTTGGAAATGGAAAAAGCGCATGGCAGCATTATCAAGGCACTCCGTGCGCAGAAAAAGCAAGCGGCCCAAACCAGTCGAGACACAAGCGGACCTCGCTACAGCCTTTTTCTTTCATTTAAATCTGGAATGCAGACACTGACCGATACACTTACCCAAGCATTGTCCAACAGTATCAGATTAGATGCGAAAGTCGAACATATCCAACAAGCGAGCGATGCTAACAGATGGCACGTTTCACTCGCTAACGGAGAAACGCTAAACGCGGAGCTTCTCTGCCTTGCCCTTCCAGCACCACAAGCAGCAGCACTCATCGGAAGTATATCAAGTCCACTTACCTCAAAACTCAACGCAATCCCCTATGCCTCCTCGGCAACAGTCAATTTAGCGTTCCACCGTGAAGATGTCACACACCCGTTAGATGGCATGGGATTCGTTGTCCCTGCTACGGAAAACCTATCTCTCATCGGGTGTTCTTTCAGTAGCGTTAAATTTGAAAACCGCGCGCCAGCCGACCATGTTCTGTTGCGCGCTTTCGTTGGTGAACCCACGTCGAAAAAAACTGAAACGGAACTCATCGAATTGTGTCAGGCAGATTTAACGCCACTTCTTGGACTCAAAAACGCCCCACAGTTTGCCATTGTTAGTAAGCATTCGCAAGCAATGGCACAGTATCAGGTGGGACATCAAGATGTTGTCAGTAGTATAGAGCAGTTCACGAGCGAATTGCGAGGATTAGCACTCGCAGGAAATGGTTACCACGGGGTCGGCATTCCAGACTGTATTCGGAGCGGGGAAGCAGCAGCACTTTCACTCTTGAATGCGCTATGAGGAAACGTCATGAATTTTACGATAGCGCGCCGACGCATAGTTGCCGCAAGTCTCGGACTATTCGGATGCGTGTTGGTGACATTAATCGGAAACCTCACGCCTCGTGCTCAAGAGGCTACAAATCGCGTGACAGAAGCGTATCAGGGGTTTCAGGAAGGGAAGTGTAAAAGTTGCCATCCGGCAATCTGGAGAGAATGGGAAAATTCGATGCACGCCAAGGCATGGGTTGACGAGATTTATCAGGAGGCCGCAAATCAAATTAAGGATAGAGAAACGAAATGTGACCAGTGCCATGCCCCGCAACCAATCCTCATCACAGGCATTGGAGAAATGCCGAGACTAAGAAATACGCAACGGGAAGCAGGCGTTTCCTGTCTTGTCTGCCACCTTGATGCTGGAGGCGCGATGCACGGACCACCAGCAAGCGCAGAAACCTATTTCCACGCTAACGTAACCGACCCTATCTATACCGCACCAACAACACTCTGTAGTACCTGCCATGGTCAACCGACGGTTCCTGAGCACGACCAAGTTTCCAGTTTTCTGAATAGTAAATTCGCCGAGGGGAACAAGAGTTGTGCGACATGCCACATGCCAGTTGTGAACCGACTACAAAGCACAGCCAGTTACGAGAGCATCAAAGGTAGGAAGCATACATGGCGCGGCAGCCGTAGTGTCGCACAACTCAGGCGCGCTGCAGCACTTCAGCTTGAAATCACACCTGAAAAAGTGAATGTAAAACTACAGAGCAAAACCGGCCACATCTTGCCGGGTGGCACATTGCGCACCATCATTCTTGAAGCAAAACTTCTCTCTCCAGAAGGCACTGAACGGCAAAAGGAGCCAATCTCAATGTCGGCTGAGAAGCGAAATCGCCTTCTTCCAAATGAGGAGAGAACTTACGTTTTCGATCGTTTATCCAGTGTGACCGGCGACACAATTACAGTCCGGTTGATGTACCAATTGACACCGAAAACACCGGAATCCGAGTGGATATTGATGGCGGAAAAAATTCACGTTGTACCTTGAGGCACTAAACGTTCAGATTCGGCAACGAATCGAAACCCAGCAATCGTCTTAAGGTCGGTGTAGCACGTGATACAACCTCATCCGATACCAATTCAAGGTGTGCTTGCTGCGGCTTCAGAATAGAACGACAGAAAAAACCGAGTAACCCAACACGCGGTTCATTCGTTCTATTTTCTGAAGATCCGTGCCATATTGCCCCGTTGACGATTAAGACGGAGCCACGTGGTCCACAAATCTGCAGCTCATCGTCATATTCCACACCGGGTTCAGGTAATGCTTTAAGCCGTTGATGGCTCCTCGGCACACAACTCGTTGCCCCATTTTCAAGCGTAAAGTCATCTAAAAACCATACGCTGTTGGCAACTATCGGGAAGTTTGGACGTGGGGTTGGGAGCCCAGATAACGGGTAATCAATATGGAGGCCGGCATCAGGCGCGCCGGGATAAAGCACGTTTACCGTAAAGGAACTCAGTGTGCAATCAGCGCCGAGTAGATACTCCATCGCGGTGAGCATCTTTGGCTGTTGAATAGCTTCTTCAAATATCTCGCCTTTGTCAACGAGATTCCAAACGCGTTGTGCACTGCTATTTGCAAAATATGAATGACCTTTGCCGTCTTTTTGCTCTGCTGTAGCCAGTGATAGCGCGCGTTCTCGGAGCCGCGTCGTTGTATCTGAAGGTATAAGACTTTCCAGCAGCAAAAAACCGCGTTGGTCCAATTGATTCTTTTCAGATTCAGTCAAGATAGCCATTTTTTCTCCGATGTTATTTTTCTTGACAGTTTAAGCGTTTTTTGGTAATATGTCAAACAGATTGTAGATTTCTACTAAAATAGCCAGAAATCTGCAGGAAAATTTGAAATTTTGATTTGACATATTTCGAGGATTGTGGTATTATTATATAGGCGGACTGCAATTTAATCGATGATATACCGATGCGGCGGGAACAAACTTTCACCGATTGCACAAAACATCACGTAACTGCAGGGCGATTTTGTTTACCGGTTTTGCCCGTGTAACCAATGTCTCTGACATTTAACGATTAAATGTTTGCTTAATTTTGCCACTTTATGTTAAAATATAGAAAAATTCCCGCAGGGTCAAATCATTAAAGTCAGATGCCCGCTTTTCATTTGCTTTTGACCTGTGCTGTAGGCTATACCAACCCTATCCTATGGCTACATCGGTATCGGGAAATTATAACGCTCGTTGGTAGGATGTGAATTGGATGGGCAGACATCTACCCCAGTCGTCTTTAGTTGTATTCTCGCTTGCCCATCTAAGAAACTCAGTACTTAGTCTTGCGAGCGCGCAGACTTTAACGAGGAGGATGAGTTAATGAAAAAACGAACACTCGTTTGTTTTTTGATTTTTACATTGTGTGTTCTTTACACTTCAATCCCGACCACTGTTTTCGGGCAAGAAGTTTCTCTCGCGGAACAGGTAGCTGCAAAATACAGCGAGACGCTTCAACGTGAGGATATTCAAGCGGTCTTGCCAGCTGTTCTGGAGGGGCTGAAAGCACCAAACATTCAAGCCCTTTTGAACCCCCAGACTATTACCCTTATCGTCGATAATCCGGGTCTCCTACCACAATTTGCTCCAGACATAGATCCGAAATTCGTGGCCCTTTTGGCAGAAGATGAGGAACTCCAAGCACTGCTTAGTGATCCAATCGTACAGGAATTGCTTCAAGATCCAGCAGCTATTGATGAACTCGCAGGGCTACTAAACGTTGTGGAACCACCTGTCGTCGAACCACCTGTCGTCGAACCACCTGTTGTGGAACCGCCTGTCGTCGAGCCACCTATTGTGGAGCCACCTATTGTGGAGCCACCTATTGTGGAGCCACCTATTGTCGAGCCACCTGTTGTCGAGCCACCTGTTGTCGAGCCACCTGTTGTGGAACCAACGCCAGCAGAGGTACTGCCACCAGCAGATTCATTTGCTCCGATAATGCCCGAAAATGAGCCTCTTTTCGGTCAATCGCGTCTCGGTGGCCTCTCCCTAAATACAACTTCTGGAAAGCGGTTTGTAGATAAGATAATTGCTTCATTGGCACTACCTGTTGAAGCAGAAACCCTCGTGAATTCAATTCTGGAATTGGTGCCAAAAGGCTATCTCCCCAAAAAGCAGATTCGGCAGATTCTAACGTCTAACCATCAAGCCATTGCTTTCGCTAATGAAGCAAGCCAATTGGATCCTGAAAACTTCGGAAATGCTATAACGCCGAATTTCGCCGATTATGCCTACTTAGAGCAAGGCGGTAAGTACCTAACCAGCGATAGTTTGCAGGTTTATACGCGTGTTCCATCAGCAAACGTCGGTGGTGTTATGTTTAGCCTTTCAGGCGGTAGAACCATCGCAGGTACGCAGGTCACGTCAGATGCATTCCAAGCGGATACCATCCCTTATACCTTCCGGTTGGAAGAAACACTCGCCGCTACAAACCTACCCGCATGGCCCAGTTTAGACACCCAGTTGTTCTCTGGTGTTGTTCTCCGCTATTCACAAACAGGTTTGACAGGAGACTACATAGCTGTTGATATGCAGTCGGCGGTTGGGAAAGGCGGTGTCGTTTGGGAAACAGAAATAGGCATTCCACTCGGGGTCAGCACCTACTACTACTTTGAAGTGACACTCGCAGAACCGGTGTCATTCACGACGCTGGATCGTGAAGCGCTCGCGGCTATGGATCCGACAACCATAACACTCGCAGAAGTGCTAAGTGCTACAAGAGAATACACGATTGAGAGTTGGGCGATGCCTGACCCGCGTAACCTTCAGTTAGCGGATCGCGGTATTATTGATGCATTATTCACCGCTGATGTACGGACTGAAATTATCGGTATTTTGGGGTCCCCCCAAGCAGCTCCTATAATTTCAAAATTTCTAAACCGTCAGCAGGTTACCCTAACCGATGTTTTTGGTATAATTACACCAAAGCAACAGCGCAGACTTCAGAATCTATTGCTGCGTAATGCCAACCGACTGACAACCAAATTCGAGTCTTCATTTGATCCGATGTTAGCTTCTGTCTTCACTGTGCCACGCCTTGATCTCGAAACGGAATCAATCTGGGTTGCACACATTGATGGCATTGCCGATGGTAACTATTACTTAGAGGCTCTGGTACACGATGCCGACGGAAATCCAGTGGATCAGATTCAAGAAACCTTCACCGTTGATACCAGCGCACCCGAGGCAGACATTCAGATTGCACCGGGTGATGCGAATACTGCTGGTTATGAGAACAGCGAAGGTATCTACGTTGCCACCGCTCGTGATCCGGGTGCCGTGATGCTCAACATTACAGGCGTACCGAAGCCGGCTTACGCAGGTCAAGGTGTCGGTCCAGGCGAAGGATACCTGTTCTATCAAGAGGTCGGATTTGATGCCCATGGCATACCGACAAGCACATGGCTGCCGTTAACAGTTGAATCTACCATGTTGACGTCCAGGATTTGGACATCCGTCCTCGAGCGGAATGGAAACCAGATCGTTTCTCTCCTAAGGCAAAACTTCCCGCAGCTCGTCGGTGGACTTGACGCTGAGTCAATACTGAGCCTCGCCATGACTTTCGATCCTGAGTCAATATTGGCACTGATCGCGCCAGAGACTATCCAAATGTCTGCGAATTCGGTCTTCAAGAGTTTAGGGATAAAGAACTTCACACTAACTGAAGCCCAAGCTACAGCCATACACCAAGCCTTAGGTGCCTCGATAGACATCGTTGATCGTCTTGTGCCGGTTACCTTTGACGCACCGCACACCGTGGTGATGCCTATTCCTCAGGGGATATATGGTAACTACGGTATTCGGGCAATGGGGATTGATACGCTCTTCAACGTTGGTGCCTACGCTGAACCGACTCGGCTCAGAGTCGTCATGCCAGAAACTGACAAAGCAAGCGTTACAGCCGCCAGTATTGGCGACCGAAACGGTGATGGTGATGCTGATGAACCCTACGAAAGCGGAACCATCTACGCGAATACCACAGATGGCGTGATGCTAACTCTTACTGTAATGCGCACAGCGCATCCCGCATCTATCTGGGCGGAATACATGGACGCAAACGGTAATTGGCAACCCATCGGTGAAGCGCGGATGTTCGCTGAAGGCGAAGACGTATCAATGTTTGAAGTGAGTTGGGATGTGACCGATTTTGATGCATTAGTAAGTGCAGGTGATTCTGTCATGGTACGTGCCGTGGCAACCAATGCGCTTCAGCTTGCACACATGTCGGAGCCGTTCTCGATAAAATTGGATGCCGGTGTGCATCCGGTGGATATTGAAGTTTTGGCACTCGTCCTTGACACTGCGTCCATTACGAAAACGAATCCAGATAGTGGCGGTCCGCAAGGCACAGTCGTTATCAATGGATATACGCCACAACGGACATATCCAGAGATTGCCTCGCTTAAGGTAGAAATCGGTGATAAAGTGTTTCCATCCGTTGGAGAAAGTGTTCTTGTTACCGCAGAAGAAATAGCGGCATTACAGCAGAATACCGACTTCATCACGGATCTCGTTGCGGTTGCAGCTGAAGCTACAGCCACGGATGAGCTAACAGGGAAACCAATCTTCTACCCAACCTACCTAAAATGGTCAGTTGAGGTAGATACAGCGACTCTGGAAGATACCATCACAGCAGAGAGTGCCGCAGCACGCGATGCTTCCAAGGATGAGAATCAGCATATGGCAACTGCGATCGCAGTCACCAGCGGTGCTGAGGAAGTCCCAGGACGCCCGGGTGCGAAGACGTATCTATCGGTTGACAACGTTGATGATGTCGGACCGTTAGGTCCCACAAACATTGTTGCTGTCGCCGATGTCGCTGGTGCTATTGATGCAGACGCAGATGGCAACTATACAGTCGGTGGAATCGTTGATGAAACAGTTCAGTCACCGATAGCAACTTATACCACTGAACCGACAGCCGACCCGAGCACGTATGCCTCGGTTAAGTTAGTTCAAGTAGATGCCGACGGCACCGAAACCGTGATTGATGGTGAAGTCGGGGGTTTGGACATTACAACCGATGTCGGGATGCTTGAAAATGGGGCTTATATGCTTCACGCGCTCGCCGTTGACGAATTCGGTAATATGCAAACCGATGAGTCTCCACAAACCACGGTGAACGTGCTAAACTTCCGAGTCGCTGATGTTAGTGATCTGGAAGTCACAGCTGTTGACGGTGTGGATGTTCCAAGAACGCCAACGGAACCGATTCCACTTCGGAGTTCGCTTACTGTAGGCTTTGATGTTGATAACGGTTCGTTAGATGCTGAAGATCTGAGCGGTTCTGTTCCTGGAAATGACGTATCAAGCGAACGTGAAGAAAATCCAGAAAACACCTTCTCATTGAAGATAGATGTTTCAGGATTGTCCGATGGTGTCTATACACCGGATGCTGTTGTTACCAAACGGAATGGTTCGGTGAGCTTCCCGCTGGCAACGATCAATCTGGATAACACGGGTCCGATGGTTGAAATTCAAACACCTTCGGAAGACGATACAGTCGATAGTATGCCAACTGTTCACGCAACCTATAACGATGGTGAAGGTAGTGGTATTGACGGTGCAAGCGGAAGCCTCGCTCTCGCACGCCTCCATCCACCCGACGAAGTTTCTGTGGACGTTGACCAGAATTCTCTTGAAAAAGATGAAACAACCTTGGTCTACACCCGCACTGAGAAACTCCCAGGTGGCGCGTATCGAGTAACCGTACAAGTTGCCGATATACTCGGAAACGTCGGTGAGGGCTCCGCTGAGTTCGCTATCAACGGCACTCCCGCAGACACAACACCGCCAGTTATCACTGAAGTGGCACCGTCTGGAACCATCAAAGGTGAAAGTTGGGTAACGCTCTCAGCAGTTGTTAACGATGCGGAATCCAAGGTTATCAGTGTGAAGTTTGGTATAGACGACAAACCGCTTCGCTCCGTGGCACCCGCACAGATCGCTGAAGGACGAGTTCAGGTTGCCGATGGCTTCACAGCAGGAACGCATACCGTCAAACTCATTGCTATCAGCGAAGGCGGCAAAAGAGAACATTCATGGACCTTCACACTGGTCGTCGATAACGTCGCACCTACGATCACCTCGGTTACGCCAACAGGAACTATCCGTGCTGGACTCCCGGTAATCTCCGCGAGTGCCAACGATGAATCAGGCGTTGACGAAATGGATATCGTCCTGATGGATAGTAATGGTAAAGAGGTGAAGGGTGACACCGAAGATGATGGCGAAGACGATGTCGAAGGTATCACACGCTTGGATTTCATTCCTGAAGAGCCTCTTGACGAGGGAACTTACACGATTGATGTTCGCGCAACCGATACAATCGGCAACTCCGCCACAGCAAGGGGTAGTTTCACAATCGACTTCGATACTGCCGCACCGGTTATCACGATGGCATCGCCACAGAATGAGGCACGCCTGACTGAACGTCGGCCGCAGATTTCGATAACCTACGCCGATGCTGAATCCGGTGTAGATGCTGATTCTATCCGCTTCGTTCTTGATGACAAGCTGATTAACCTCAAACCGAATCAGAAGTCGGCATCACAGGTGATGTACACCCCAGATATCGATCTCGCTTTCGGGCAACATACGGTTAAACTTGAAGTATCTGACATGGCGCATAAAGAGGGTAACGTTTCTGAAAAGAGTAGCGGTGCCCGTGAAGCGAACATGGCGGTTCACGAGTTTACGTTCTTTGTTGAGAGTGAGGATGGCCCAGTATTGGCATCGCGTCCGATTAACGCACCCAACCCGTTCAAAGAGAATACTCGTATCTCCTTTACACTAACTCGACAATCCACAGTGAGCATTATCATTTACGATACGACGCTCCGTCCAGTTCGAGTTCTTGTAGATAACGAGGTTTGGGATGCAGGCGAGTACGTTGGCAAAGGCGCAATCGGTTGGGACGGAACGACCACCGCTGGCGAAGACTTAGCTCGAGGCGTTTACTTCTGTCAAATTATGGTGGCAGACGGTTTCGAGCCAGAATATGCCATTCTCAAACTCGCACTGACGCGCTAAGTAAATGGCAGTCTACGTATCGGGAATTGGACATCTGTCCAGTTCCCGATGTGGACACTGAAGGAGGATATGATGTTAATGACAAAGCAAATTGCTAAATGGGCTTCCAAACAGGGCCCGAAATTGCTATGCGGTTTAATACCACTTTTCTTTTTTATCCTAGCGGTGTCACCGGTCAGCTTTGCCGGAGTGGATGCCATGCCGCACCTACGGCTTGGTGCTGGTGCACGCTCGATCGGCATGGGTGGTGCCTTTACAGCAATCGCTGATGATGCCACCGCAACCGTTTGGAACCCAGCAGGACTCGGCTCCGCAGCGGATTTAAGTCTCAATTTTTCAACACAGCAACTTGATCTGGATAGGAGCCATAACTTCATCGCATTGACGAAAACTCTCGGTTCCGCCGGATCTATCGGACTTGCTATCACAAATGCGGGCGTAAGTGGTATCCAGCAATATGATGCCACAGAACGCTACGGTGGCACATTCGATTATAGTGCGAACGCCTATTCCCTCTCTTACGGTATTGGTTTCGGAAACTTCGGTATCGGTTTAACAGGCCGCATGCTGGCGGATAACTTTGGTGCAGAGGGAGTTGAAAACCAGAGTGGCTTTGGTGGCGTAGATATCGGGCTGATGGGACATGCCCTGCACATAGATGTAGGCGAGGAAAAGGTCCCAACCTTCCATTACGGCATCGCTGCTAAATACTTGGGGGCAGCCCTCGGTGACGACACTGTGCCGATGGTGGTTAGCGTTGGTGCAGCCTACAACCTCTATATGGGCAACGTTGTCACATTCGCAGCCGATATAGAGCAAGAATTCGTCAATCTTGACGAGAGCGCGGTGAGCCTAAGACTCGGTGCTGAATACACTATTCTCACTTACAAATCCACTGCCTTTGCCATTCGAGGCGGGGCCAGAGCATCACGCGATACCCAAAACCTCTTCGGAGGATTTGGCGTGAACATCGGTGGATTGCAGATTGACTATGCCATTCAAGATGGCATGGCAAGTGAAATTAACGGTGTCGGATCGACTCACTTTGCGTCCCTCTCTTATAGATTTTAAAGGAGATAACTGATGAAAATGATAAGAGGCACACTGAAGTTGGCACTGGTTCTGTACATTTGCGCAGCACTCAGTGGCGTTTATGTGTTATCCGCATCTGCGAAAATCACACCCCACGCGGGGGATGACGGCACTATGCTCGTCACCATTGTAAAAGGTGATACCCTCTGGGATCTCTGCCAAAAGCATCTCAAGGATCCACTCAAGTGGCGCGAATTGAGCAAGTATAACGACTTCACTAATCCACACCTCATCTATCCCGGCGAAGAATTACGTATTCCGGTCGCTATGGCAAAAGAGGTTGTCGTTGAAGCTGAAAAAGAACTTGCCGCGCAGCAGGCAGATCTTGAAAAGTTAAAGGCAGAATTAGCCGAATCCGAAGCAACGCGGGATAAACTCGAAGCAGAAATTAACGGACTCAACAAGAGTATGGACGAACTCAGGGCACAAATCGATGCTCTTGGGGCAAGCCTAAAATCACAAGAAAAGTTAATGGCTGCTGTGAGTCAATCTGGTGACGCAGTCTCTTCCAGTATCAAAGAAGCCCTGGCAGCGAACAAAGCGGCTATCATTGACCAGATTGCCCACCTTGACATGCATCTTGAAGAAGCAGCTAAAATGCTTGAAGCACAAAAAATGCAAGCAAAAGCAACCCACGAACTCGTTGAATCAATCGAAGAGAACGTGAAGATGTTTTTGGCGAGCGTTGAAGCCAATCAAAAGGCAATCAACGAAGTCAAGATGATGCTTGAGGATGCCCAAGGTGTCCACGAGGAACTCTCCTCATCCAAGCGCGCTTTGGTGTTTCTGACGACTGTGGCAGCAGGCATCGGCTTGTTTGCTATCAACGCTATCGGTGGACGTAGCGGCGAATAAGCGAAACCCATCACCCTTTAGGCAGGGAAGGTGTTTCAAGCACCTCCCTGCCTTTTTTATAGAATTCGCTACTGATTAAAGGTCCTGGGTATATGTCATCAAATATCGCTAAATATCCTCAGCCACCCTTCACTCAGGCGATCAAACTTTACGGGGATAGGGCGGGAAGTAAGGGAACATTTAGATTCGCTGGCCTCGCGTGGATACAGGACACCAAAGTCATCCTTGTACAAGGCGATGCCCAAAGCCTGAACGGTGCTGCGGAGTGGCGATGTTTTTTACGGCTAACGATACTGGCACATCGCCTCAAAAAGCCTATTGTTTTGTGGAATCTGCCTATTGTACACATCGCTACAGTCCAACGTCGAACCTCGTTAGATTGTGCACAGGCAATTCAGAACGCTGAATTGGAACTGCTAAAATTGCCACACCCTATCATCACGGTTTTCGACGAAGCTTATGACAGTACTTATGCCTATCCAGAACTTATATGGAATGATGGGGTTGTACTCGTAGCACCGCCGGATACGCAATTTTCTGAGCACGAAAAGGTGAAAATCGCTCAGCACCCAACGGGCATTGCATCCGCAATTTTGGAACTTCTCTATCAAGCAGAACCGATTCCTGCCTCAGAATTAGTCAAAAATCGGCAAGAGTCCTTACGGTTCGCAGCGAAAAGCAGAACGGAGCTCTCTTCAAACTCGTTCCACAATGAGGAGAAACCGCATGTTTGAAGCGAAATTAAAACCCCACCTTGAAATTATCCTGTCTGCCGTGGCAAATAAGATGGTTGCAATCGGTATTACAGCGAATATGGTGACATTCTTCGGGTTCGTCGTGAACCTCATCGCGACCTTTTACTTCGCAACAGGCCGTCTCGTCACCGGTGGGATCTTGATTCTGTTTGGCGGAAGCTTTGATATGATAGACGGGGCAGTGGCACGCGCACAGAGAAATTCACGCGCATCGGGCGCACTCTTGGACTCCGTCATTGATCGATACTCGGAAGGGTTTCTTCTCCTTGGAGCCCTCATCTACTTTTACAGTTTGGAAAGTCTACTCGGGATAGTTCTCGCGTTCAGCGCATGGTTCGGTTCAATACTCGTCAGTTATGTAAGGGCAAGAGCGGAGGGGCTTCAGGTGACCTGCAAGGTAGGACTCATGCAACGACCAGAACGCATTATCTTACTCGGTGCTGGAACTGTACTACAAGGCGCACTCTTACACAAATTTCCAATCCTCCAAAGTACAGGCATGATTCTTCTCTGTACACTCGGTATACTCGCACTCACCTCACACATTACCGCTATCCACCGTCTCATCTTTTCATATCAAGAATTGAGTCGCTAACCCCCACTCACGCTCAGCCAAACGAGACGAATGGCAAAACCCAGAACAGCGACAATCAGCACCACTCTAATCCATTTATCGCCTTTTTCGACTGCCCAATGGCTTCCAAGCCATGCGCCGGTAGCATTCCCTATCGCCAACGTTACACCTAAGGCCCAATCGACCTGCTTTTCCATGATAAAAATACCGAGCGCGACCACGGTATAACAGAAGATAACTAAAACTTTAATCGCGTTCGTCCGAACCAGATCCATACCCGTTAAAAGGCGCAAAGCCGTTATGATAAGTAAACCCACACCCGCTTGGATGAAACCACCATAAATTCCGATAAAGAAGAAAACGACCATTGCGATGATCTTGGAACGTTTGTCTCTGCTCTCAATCCTGTTCTTCAACCGCTCCGTTGGGTTGATCAGTGTTAAAACCAGCATAGTGATCATCACAACAGCAAGAATTAGGTTGAATACTGCGTCCTTGATATCAGTTGCGATTATAGCACCTATCACGGCACCGATAACCGCTGGTATGGCGAGTAGGATGCTATAGCCAAAATCAGAGACCCCTTTACGGCGAAATCCCATAATGGCACTGAAGTTTTGGAAGAAAATAGCTACCCTGTTGGTACCGTTTGCTACTGCGGTGGGGAGCCCAAGGAAAATGAGCACAGGTAGGGCAATCAGCGAGCCACCGAAAGCGACTGTATTTAAGAAACCCGCGGCAATACCTGTACCAAAAAGCAAGAGAACGTGCAAAAAGTTAAATTCCACTTTATTCCTCTGTCAATTCGACTTTTTTGATGAATTGGATAGCATCTGGCGGTATTTCGCAAAACCGATTAGAACAAGGGCAATAATGTTACCGAAAACAATGGCACTTCCGAACCCCACAATTACCAAAAAACTGCCGATCCGAAGAATTCCATCTCCAAACGGACAGTGCCAGCCTAAAATAAAAATAGCCACAGCAGGAATCAGCGTGCCAAGTATGAATCCTATTCCCGCAGTAGCACCAGCAACATTCTGAAGTTTTTTCAACATCGGCAGTTGAACTTCAAACATCTGTGTCCTTCTTGTTAGGTAAGTCCCAAATACTTATCTCTGCCTTGTACAAGTGCCTCTATCTTTCGATCTACCACAGAACGTTGGAGCATCCAAAAGCCACAGTCCGGATGCACCCAGCCAATCCGTCCAGCACCCAACATCTTTGCCGCTGTTTCGATACTGGCTGCTACATCGTCAGGTGTTTCAACAGGATTAACCTTCACGTCAATCACTCCAATACCGAGGACAATATCTGATGTAACTTCCCTGAGTGCCTCAAGATCTACTTTAGGACGATGTTGCAGCTCCAAAACGAGATGATCGCACCGGAGCATGTTCAAGAAGTCCACCAGAGCACCCCAGTTCCCTTTTTGGATCACCTGACCGCCGTAGTTGCCAAAGCAGAAATGGACCGCTTTCTCCCCACCAAATGCATCAAGGACAATATTAATCGCCTCGGCAGCGCGAGGTCCATCTTGTGGATTACCCGGTATATTCGCTTCATCAATTTGAAGACATGCACAATCCAGTTCACGGACCTGTGTCGCTAACACTTCTGCCAAAGCGGTCAGCAGAGTATCAAAGTCGCCGTAATATTTGTCCAACAGCGTCCGTGCAAGCATGTAAGGACTCGTTACCGTAAATTTGATATCCTTTCCAGATACACTCACAGCGCGCTCACAATCAGAAACAAGGTTTAACGTGCCCTCTCCCAAGGCACTCTCAACAACCCCTGCCGGTTTCGCACGGAACGACATCGTCTGCATCTGCCGAAATTCATGCCATTCCTGCCTCCCTACTTCCGATCTTACACCAGAAAGCGGACGGATGAAATAGTCAATCATTCCGTTGGTATCTGGGTGGTTGGCATCAAAGCGGTAAAGTTCGCCATCTGTCGGCAGGTCAATACCCCGTTGCCGCTGGATGTCTACGATAACCCGTGTCGCATCAAGCAGGGTCTGCTCTGTTGGCATTGACAGGAGCCATGCCGGTACAGGATAGGAACCCACAGTCGTCGTTAAAATTTCTGGTTTTTTTATTGTATTCTTCACTGATTTAATTTCGGGTTAGCTCAAAGGACTCAAGTTCAAAGACCGTGTCGACAGTCACATCACCCCGAGTCTGTGATTGTGTAAATTTGATAATCCCGACATCCGGTGCGACCCATTTTTTGACGACAGTGATGTCAAGTGGAAAATTCTGATTTTCGATATCAAATCCCCACCGAAAGGATTCCTGAACCTGGAAGACATGTTCAAAAGTTCCAGCTGGTACGGTCACAGTCTCTTCTGAAATCACCTCAAATTCGTCGAGGCCACCACCAATCGGAAAAAGTTCAGGAACTAATTGTGCCTGAAAGTTAACCTCCCACCTCTCGCCCGGAATGAGTGGGAATTGATATAGTGGGAGATACGGCACAAACAGAATCGTATCACTTGTGCCGGATGTGGTATTCTGCGCGTGCTGTATAATCTCTGAAACCTCACCCTTTTCATCAAGACTTGTTCCGAGATAAGAGTAGTTTACAACGTTTTCTAAACCTTCAGCCTTACTCGATTTCTGGAGGACAAAACTCTCAATGGCTTCCCCACTTGCGCGTTGAATCTGGATGGTATCCACAATTTCGAAAGTAATCTCAGCACCGCTTGCGTCACGGTAATGCCAAACGTTCCCCACAGCCAACGGATAATAGTCTCCAGGACGGATCCGCCACACTTGAACATCAAGTGTACTCCTCGTAGCGTTTTCCCCATCGCTTACCGTAACTTCAATCTGGTACTTCCGTTCAGTTTGCGGAGCGTGCCAGAGGGCACCAGAGGCGTTCTCCGTTAGGTCGCCACCCGTAACCGTCCACGTATATGATAAAGAGTGTCCTTCAAGGTCGCTAGCTTCCAGGCGAATCGGCACCTCTGTCCCTGGTGGAACTATATTTGATTCTGCTTCAAACACCAGAATGTGCGGTGCAACGTTTGTACTGCTACTTTCATCACCACCGCAACCTACCGCAACACCAATCAGCAAGAACCAAAGAATTTTCCAGACATCCATTACTTTTTTCATGTGCTGATAGGTCTCCCGCGTAAGACTTCCCGACATTGAGTCTCACCGTTTCCAGTTACATTGTAAGCGAACGTGTTCATCAGCCGGTCGTTCGCCGAATTATTTGGGGCAGATCCATGAATAATCAGGGCATTAAAAAAGACTGCGTCCCCCGGTTCCATCTCGACAGCAACAGCATCTTCCCGTTCTTGATAGTGACCGGGTAAAAACACCCCAAAGGTCTGATGTTTCCTTTCATGCTCTTGTAAACCCCAATTGTGGCTGCCGGGTACAAACTGAATGCATCCATTCTCAAGGTTTGCCTCGTTGATGGCCAATTGACAATTAATCATAACCGGCTTGTTGTTATCATTTTTCCAATAGGCGTAGTCCTGATGCCACGGAATAGCTGTCCCATCACCACCCGCTTTTGGAAGTAATTTACTGTGATAGAGCGATATGTTTTCACCCATGAACACTTCCAATGTATCCAACACTTCGTCAGAACGAAGTAGACGATTCAACGTCGGGCTCACCAACTCGCTGTGCATCAACTGTTTGATACGCTGCGGATGGTCCTCCGAATCGTAGACTTCCCAAGAGATTCCGATACCATCAGCAGGTTGTTCTGCCATACGGTTGTGTATATCTTCAGTCTCCTCCTGAATACGCGCGATGTCTTCTGGAGAGACAAGCCCCTTTTTCAGGAAATAGCCGTTTTCCACGTAAAACTGCTGTTCTTTGCTCGTGAGTCCCATAAATGTCTCCTTGGTTCCATTTAGCACACCATAACCTCAGGCTTTGGCTCACCAAACTAAATGGCACCGATTTCGCCTCCTAAATAAATTGTGATATTAAAGTATACACCACGTGTTCGGAAAAATCAAGAAATTTTCAACCCGACTGTCTGGTTAAACATGCTCCGACAAAAAAAGGTTTACTTATGTTCCGAATCTTGTTAAAATATTAACAATTGGATTTTACGCGTCCTGCTTTGAAGGCACTACTATGCCGCCAAGGCACTCGATTGTCGCGCCCCGTAAGTCCTGAATACAAGTCATCAATGGAGCCAAAACTGATATGGACTATACACTCGAAAATTGCCAAAAACTTGTAGACGACTGGGTTCACACCTTTGGAGTCCGCTATTTTTCAGAGTTAACCAATACCACCATCCTAATGGAAGAAGTCGGCGAATTAGCACGGATTATGGCACGCCAGTATGGGGAACAGAGTTTCAAGGAGAATGAGAAAGACTTGGACCTTGGTGAAGAAATGGCTGATATCCTTTTCGTACTTATCTGTCTCGCGAATCAAACAGGCATCGAACTTGAGGACGCATTCAAAAAGTCAATGGAAAAAAAGACACGCCGGGATAAAAAACGTCACACCGAAAACCCGAAACTTTTGACAAACCGGGGATCAGACACCTAACCGCCGAAGGAGACGGACAATGATGCTCCATAGAGGCAACGTACTTTTAGTCTTAAGCCTGCTTTTTATTATCGATGGGTGTGCAATTTTCCAAAAAAACACATCTACTCCGTTGATAGTGGATCCACTCGTTGAACGGAATCGCGAGTGGCGAGAGCAGGTTGAAATTGGCAATAGCGAACTACAACGCAAAAACTTGCGAGCCGCGCTTACTGCTTACGAAACCGCTGTTGCAATGCGTCCGGACTCAAGCGAAGTACAACGCAAAATCGCGGAGATATATTTCCAACTGGAAGAGTATGAAAACGCGCGGGACGCATTTGTGGCATTTTTAGCACTGGAACCGAAAAATATTACGGCTCTAAACTACGCCGGATACATTTCCGAAAAATTACATGACTATACAGCCGCGGCCGGATACTACGAACGAGTCATCGATATTTCAGTGGATAACCTCTACGCCTTGAATCATCTCGGTTTAGCCTACAAGCAGTTGCAACGCTTCGGCGAAGCAATTGAGGTACTCCACACGGCATTGTCTTTTGATCCGAGATGTGAGCGTCCCGAAAGCGAAAACTTACACAACTACTTGGGATTAATCTATCTGGAACTCGGTGAAATCGGCGAGGCTATCGCAGAACTACGAGAATCGGCGAGGCTATTCCCAAGCGATATTTGGGCGAGGGAGCAACTCGCTGCACTTTTTGAAAATCAGCAGCGTTACTTTGAGGCGCAGCTCCAATACCAGCAGATTGTGAAAGTCGACCCGGACAATCTTCTTGCCTTAACACGACTCCAAGCACTCTCCCAGCAAAACTTCGGTCCGACAGAGGTTGTCGATGTGCCACCCGTCATGCTTCTCAATCCGGATGTTGAGCACATCATCGCGAACGCCTCGGACGCAAGCGATTATCCTGATGCTGACACCTTAGTTCTCTTCAATCACTTCAGCCATGATATCCTACCCACAGGGCAGTCGCGCTATACAACACATCAAGTCGTTAAAATCCTCACCGAAAGGGGTATCCAAAAATATGGGGATATTGCTATTCCTTACCAACCCGCCGCGCAAAACATCGGTGTTAATATAGCAAGGACAATTACAGCGGACGGAACAGTGCTGTACCCTCCCGATGAGGCGTTTAACGATGCAACACCCCCTGGACTATTGTCCCAGAACCTCTATTCCGACGCAATGTGGAAGGTCATTTCCATGGTCGGTCTCGCACCGGGAGTCTGCGTTGAGTATCAGGTAACACTTGAAGATAAAGTCCCTGGAGGCGAGACATGGATTACCGGGGGATACAATTTTCAAGCAACAGAAGCTACGCTTGAGACGAGTTACGCCCTTCAAATACCCAGGACGTGGCATCTTCGATGGAAAATTGCTAACGACACGTCAAACACAAACGCGCGAGAACCTCAGGTGTCCTACACTGAAAACGACACCGTTGTGTATATTTGGAGGTATGGCGAAACACCCGCACTGACAATAGAGGAAGGCATGCCACATAGTAATGACATCGTTCCACGCTTGCGCTATTCTTCAATTGCCGACTGGAATGATGTCTACACGTGGTATAAAGAACTTGCGAAAGGGAGATATACACCGGATGCTAAGATTGAGGAAAAAGTCCAGCAGTTAACCCAAAATCTGGCGACAGAAGCGGCAAAGATACGCGCCATCTACCATTTTGTCGCCGCAAATATCCGTTACGTTGGTATTGAACTTGGACAGAGTGCTTATCAACCCTCACCTGCCGCTGAAGTCTTTCAAATGCAATACGGCGACTGCAAGGATAAAACAACACTCCTGATTTCAATGTTGGATCTGGTGGGGATCAAGGCTTACCCGGTTTTGATTAGCGTCGCACCCTATGAGCGGGTTGACACGACGCTCCCGGCACTTAACCAATTTAATCACATGATCGCTGCAATCCCTACCGGAGCGAATACCTATATTTGGTTAGATCCCACCTCGGCAACTTGTAGCTACGGGGACCTACCTTATAACACGCAAGGACGCACAGGATTTCTCATTTCCGATACGCACGGTGAATTTGTGGAAACACCTGTTTTCCCATCCGAATCCAATAGGCTTGTGAGCACGACAGATATGACCCTAAACAGCAAAGGCACCGTAGAAGGGACACTCCACATTCAGACAAGCGGTCAATACGATCTAAATACGCGGTGGGCATATCAACAGATACAGCCTCGTGCGGTGAAAGCCACTTTGGCCACTGAACTCAGTCAACAGTTTCCCGGTATCCAGATAGTATGGCACGAGATATCGGACCTCAATAAACTCAATGTGCCAGTGGAAATTAGACTCGGTTTTCGCGTTGAGAATTACGCAACATCTTTAAGCAACAACATATTGCTGCCTTTACCAATTGATGAATTTGGGGAATATGCTGAAGTATTCGCTAACGACCAACGCATCTATTCATTGGACTTTGGTTATCCAACGCAAGTTGAGAAAACGATTCGTATCCAGATTCCAGACGGATGGAGTGCCGCTCTACCGGAAGACAGCCATCATACCATGGAGACCGCAGAATTTACTCGACAGTATAGGCAGGTTGAAAATGTCATCACTTACCAACTGATGTTTACTCTTAAAGATAAAATACTACCGGCAACGGCATATCCAGCGGCAAAATTGCTTTTTACCTCGCTTGCGAGTGAAGATGGAAGTCATTTGCTGCTAAATATAGATGGTTATAGTCGTATGTCGAGACGATGACAATTCTCTAATCTTCAGCGTTCTGGATCCTTCTTATCACAAAAAGTGGGCTTGAGAAACGATACAGTAAAATAGCATTAACCCTTGACGTATTTCCAGCCATCAACCAAAACGGGGAGTCCGCGAATTAGGCACATGGCAACAACCACGGTAGAGAGAATCACGCCTGCCAATTCCAGTCCAATGACCAATTCGGGAAAGACACCTGCGTTTTTGAGTGTAATGACACCGCCGAGATAAAGAAAGGCGAGGGTTTTCGTGATACCATAGATACTACGACTCGCTCGTGAACTGGTGAGCGCACGGGTCCATTTGGAGGACATCATCGTGTTTTCACCAAAGGCGGTTTTGCCTTGCGCAAAGGCAGCACTCCGCAAACCATCTGTGAAAAAGCCGCGGGCAATCACGATGACTGGAATCCAGAACGGAATTAGCCCAACAACGGCAAAGTATACCCAGAAGATACATTCGACAATCCGATCGCCAACTATGTCGAATAACGCACCGAAAGCAGAAGTCTGGTTCAGTTTTCGAGCAACGTAACCGTCAACCGCATCAAGGAATAGGATTAAACCTATGAGTCCCACGAGCAGAATGTCTAAATAGACATGAAGTCCAAAGAGGGAGATCACAACAAAAACCAATATCAGACGGAAGAGTGTAATCAAATTTGCAATCATTTTTACCTCCGGAAGTCTCTGGGGCATTTATTATGGTGGATTCTATAAATAAGTAGACACTTCAGTAAGTTGTAGACCGCAAACGCGCCCCACCGCCGCTGGCGAGGTTTGTAACCTCGCCTCTTTAGAGTGTCTAAGTAATTGTAGGTTTTACCGTAGTCCTGCAACGCTCTGTTTAATAAAGCCTTTACGCTTTTATGGCTGCTGCGTATTTTCAGCTTAGGTATCTTTTCTTCAAATTGGTCTCTTTTAATTTATAGTAACATACCGTATCACCAAAAGCAATACCAATTTTTCAAATGAAAGAGGTCTTTATTCCATGAACGAAAACAGACTTTCTAATTCGCCGAACATCGTCCTCATCCTGAACGACGATATGGGTTTCTCTGACTTAGGTTGCTACGGCGGCGAAGTTCACACCCCGAATCTTGATCGACTCGCTACAGGGGGGTTGAGGTTTACACAATTTTACAACACCGCACGCTGTTGTCCATCCCGTGCCTCCATGCTTACCGGGCTACATCCGCACCAAACTGGGGTAGGCCACATGACGAGCGACGATGAATTAGAAGGCTACCGTGGAGATCTGAATGATCGCTGTGTAACCATTGCTGATGCTGTCCATTCAGAAGGGTACGGTACCTATATGAGCGGCAAATGGCATATCTCTCGGCATACCGGTGCTGATGGACCCAAGCATAGTTGGCCCCGCCAACGTGGGTTTGATCAGTACTACGGTATTATCACTGGTGCTGCAAATTTTTGGAAACCGAACACGCTGACGCGCGATAACACCCGTATCGAACACGATGAGCTCCCTGAAGGGTACTTCTTCACAGATGCTGTTAGTGATGAAGCAGCGACGTATATCCGAAACCATACCGAAAAAACTCCTGATCGTCCGTTTTTCACCTATGTTGCTTACACTGCGCCGCATTGGCCCCTGCACGCGCACGAAGAAGACATCGCCTACTACAATGGACGTTTCGCTGCGGGATGGGACGAACTCCGGGAAGAAAGGCTCTCACGGATGCGAGAAATGAAGATTTTAGACGAGGCATGGCAACTTACGGCGCGTGATCCCTCACAGCCACCTTGGAGCGATGCCCAATACAAGGAATGGAATCAACGCCGCATGGAGGTTTACGCCGCGCAAATCACCCGTATGGATGCAGGCATTGGACGGATTATCAACACGTTGGAAGAGACCGGGCAACTCGACAACACGCTCATCCTGTTTTTAGCCGATAATGGTGGTTGCGCCGAAGAACTCGGAGGACCTCCCGCAATACGTGATAGCAATTCACTCATCAGTACTGAGACGACCTCCGACGGGCAACCCGTCTATCGTGGCAATGATCCGAGCATCATGCCCGGTCCCGAGACCACCTATCAAAGTTACGGGGTGCCGTGGGCAAATCTGTCCAATACGCCGTTCCGCGAATACAAACATTGGGTGCATGAAGGCGGTATCGCTACTCCACTGATCGCACATTGGCCAGACGCTATAAAATCGGGAGGAGAGTTACGCCATCAACCCGGACAATTGCCAGACATCATGGCGACATGTCTCGAAGTCTCAGGAGCAACCTATCCTGAAGAACACAACGGGAAACCGATTTTGCCATTAGAGGGAACAAGCTTAGTACCGATTTTCGATGGGAAAGATAACGGTAAAGACGTTCTGTATTGGGAACACGAAGGCAATTGTGCAGTCCGTCAAGATAAATGGAAACTGGTCTGCAAGTTCCCCGGCGATTGGGAACTCTACGATGTGGAAGCCGAAAGGACAGAAATCAACAATCTCGCTACCAAGCATCCGCAAAAACTAAATGAGCTTGTTGGACTTTACCGAGACTGGGCGGATCGCTGTTTCATCTATCCGTGGGATCGACTCCAAGAGAAACGCAGACAGCAACGTCAATAGCGTAAAAAACTGCGTGTATGTTCGGGCGGGTTTCTGTACCCGCCCGTCGTCGTAAAAAACTAAGCGCACGGTAGCATCTTCAAACAGACCGGTGTCGGTACCTCTGCTACGTCTCCTGTCGCATTTAATTCACCGGTGTCAGCATCAATTGCGAACGTGACAACCGTATCCGTTTGCTGGTTAGCGGCAAAGAGGAACGTCCCTTCTGGATTCAACCCGAAGTTCCGCGGTGCTTGTCCTTGCGTTGACTCATAACCGATGGGACTTAGCATGCCCGTCTCTGAATCAATCGTGCAAATCGCGATGCTATCATGTCCCCGGTTCGACCCGTACAAGAATTTCCCAGAAGGATGAACGTGGATATCGGCACAATGACTGGTGCCATCGAAATCCTCGGGAAGCGTCGAGACTGTCTGGAATTCAGCCAGCGTTCCCGCGCTCGCATCGTACCGAAAAGCTGTGAAAGTAGAATCTATCTCGTTAATCACGTATGCGTACTGTCCATTCGGATGGAAATCGAAATGCCGCGGTCCCGCGCTCGGTTGCACGCGTACCCACGGTTGCGTGTTAGGCGTGAGCGTTCCGTTTTCCGCATCCAATTGATAGATGAGAACTTTATCAAGTCCCAAATCAGGTGCGAAGGCATAACGATTGCCCGGGTCGATCATAATCGAATGCGCGTGAGGTTCCATCTGCCGTTGCGGATTGATGCTGGATCCCTGATGTTGCACAAAATCGGAGGCTTCACCGAGCCTGCCATCTGATGCTATGGGGAAAGCCGCAACGCTTCCACCACCGTAATTCGCCACGAGTAGGCATTTACCAGTCGCGTCCACACTCAGATGGCATGGAGCACCACCGCCGGTAGCACGTTGGTTGAGGTAACTAATCTCTCCCGTCTCTTTATGAATGTAAAACGCTGTAACCGCGCCGCTGGCTTCACCCTCAAACTCACCCAGCTCATTGACAGCAAAGAGATACTGTCCACTCGGGTGTATCTCTAAAAACGACGGATTTTCAACGCCTGTGATCTTGCTGCTATATTCCAAGGCACCCGTCGCTCCGTCTAAGCGGTAGACGTAAATTCCTTCGCTATCCCCATGTGTATAGGTGCCGACATAGACGAAATAGTCTTGGCTATTTTGTTGCGCCATTATTTATGGTTCTCCTTATAAAACTTCAAGATGAATCGTTTTCTCTTCACTTTCACGATAACCGATGCGGATTGCTTTTGCGCGCACGGTGGTTTCGCCTTTTGATAGACGTAGTGGGTCGGTATACAGTTGCCAACGTGTATCATCACCCTGCTCCGTTGTATAAGCAATAGATGCCCCTTGGGTGGAACAGTGGAGTTGCAAAACGAGAGGGGCTGTCCACTTGCCACCCTCATGTGCCACCTCCATACCCGGGTGTTCGGCGTTAATCGGAATAAAAATTGGAGCCGCCGTTTGAGGTTGTGTTCCGTCAGGGTACCACGTCGCAACCATCTGATCTTCCGGTATATCCCCCATATCCCCGAAATCGGATTGCCACTGTGTCAGTGCGCCGCGCATCCTTTCCAGAACGTCGTGATGTCCGACATCACCCGCCAAATTGTTGAGTTCATACCTATCATTTTCAACATCGTAGAGTTCTTCAACCGGACGCGGGCAACGGAACATAACCGCCTGATCTCCCTCCAACTCGCCTGCGGCATACAACCGCCACATCTCCTGCATGATCGGGTGCCGGTTACGATAGGGAATCCAGAGCAGATACGGCTTTTCAGGATAATAATTTCTGATGTATTTATACCGTTTGTCACGCACAGCGCGGACCATATCGTAAGATTCGTCGTAGCGATCGCGGGTCGCGAAGATATAGTCGCGTTCCATCTTCTCCGGTCCGAGGAAGGGTTGACCCTGTAGATGTTCCGGTGCTTGCACACCACAAAGTGAGAGCACCGTTGGACCGAGGTCAATCAGACTCACGAGTTGTTCACTGGCACTGCCAGCAGTAAGTGAATCGTGCCCGCGCACAATCAACGGGATACGAATACCAGCGTCGTAGGGCCACCGTTTGCCGCGGGGAAGTCCTTCACCGTGATCGCTCCAGAGAAAGACGATCGTATTCTCCGCAAGTCCATCTTCTTCCAACTGATCGAGTAGTTCACCGACGCGGGCATCAGCAGTGGCGAGGTTATCGTATTGACGTGCCAACGCTTGCCTCGCTTTCGGTATGTCCGGCAGATAGGGCGGTAGTTGTACGTCATCCGGATTCGTAGTTGTGGTCAACGGGCGATCCTCCCGTTCCCACATACCGCTCTCGTGCGTAACAGTCGGATTGAAGACCGAAAAGAAGGATTGTCCCGCTTCACGATTTCGCCAGTGTGCAGTGTTGTTACACTCGTCCCAAGCCGTGATTGGCGGTGTAAACTGATAATCGGTCTTGCTGTTATTTGTGCAGTAATAGCCCGCGCCCCTGAGATATTCGGTAAAGGTTTTGACATAAGGGGGTGGTACCGCAGAATATGGGGTCGGCATGTCGGGCGTGTTTTGATTTGTGTGCGCTGTGCGCATGTGATGCGTACCAATGGAAGTCTGGTACATGCCGGTAATGATCGCAGAGCGACTCGGCGCACAGACACCGGCAGTCGAAAACGCATTCGGAAACCGACAGCCGCCAGCAGCAAGTCGGTCGATATTCGGTGTCCGCGCCAGCGTATCCCCATAACAACCGAAACGCGGGGTCGTATCCTCTAAAGAGATCCAAAGAATGTTCGGGCGATCTGGTATGCTCATTATGACTCCTGTTTTTGGCAACGATTCTACCGCAAACAGCGATTTAAGTCAATAGGATCGCCAAAGCCATTGGGGCATTCAGTTCCTCTGTAGGAGGGAACTCCGATTCCCGACGCTACAGAGCATTACGGAGAACCCTGTTCGGGGGTAGGGAACAGGAATCGCATCAAACAAATTTTAGCTCCAACACCCTTCTGTATAAGCGTCGCGAATGAGCAACTTCTTACGTTCTGGAGAGGCATATCCAATCCATTCCGCTGGGATTTCTTGCGTATAACGGTGCGGTGGACCTGCTTCCTTGAAGATGTCAATATTGAAGATACGATAGGGCTGCGGAGAATCTATAGGTTTCGCCTCCACTGCGTGGAAAATGCGGGCGTCAATGTAGACCATGCTACCCGGTGGTAATTCAAGCCGTTTCTCTTCCAATTTGCGTCCGGCTTCTGCGTCAAAGTCACCTGCGAGCATCCGTTCCGGTGTCGCTTCCTTTGTCGGAGCGACCTTGTGGCTGCCCGAGATAACTTTGAGGTTCCGATCGCCGCGTGTGAAGCCGTTCGGATAGTACAGAATCTGGATGTAGTAGTTGTCGCGCTCGGCAAGGTTGATCGGATTCTCATGCTTCCAATGGTGATGGTCCTGGTGGTATCCAATCGGACCGATCCCGCGGGGTGCGATGTTAAGTGCAGAGTGGCAGAAGTGGTATGCGTCGCCGATAGTTGCGTGTATCACTGCCGTAATGAAAGGGTCATCGATAAGCCGATCGCTATAGTCAGCGCGATCGTTCCATGGACGAATAAAATAGGAGCGCTGCTGTTCCTCACCGTTATTCAACGTCTCAATGTACTGACGTGTTGGTTCAAAACGCTGCGTGATTTCCTCAATCAATCCTTCTCTACCGTCGTCTGTGAACACATCTGGATACGCGATGTAGCCATTGTTATGAAAAGAATCGATATCCGTCTGCGACGGACCAGATAATCGGAAAAGTGAATCAAGTTTGGTAGTGGTTTCCATAGTCATAACTCCTTATGCAATTGGCGGTTGTGCTTCATAGATTTTTATGGTCTCCTCACATCCGACTGTATCCATCCCGCTTAAACTTCTCCAGCAACGCCGTCAACCGATCCACAATCTCCGGGTGTTTGTCCCACAGATTGTTCGTTTCACCCGGATCCTCGTAAATCTGATACAGTTGCCCTGAGACATCCGATTTCGGACCTCCGTCGCGCGGTGGAGGCCACCCGCCTGAACCCTGTGTACCCAGTATCAACTTCCACTCGCCGTGACGGATAGAAAAGACACCGGCACTGGAGTGATGCACGATTGCCTCCCGCAAGGGGCTTTCTGTCTCTTCACCTAACAACGCAGGTAAGACATTACAACTGTCCTGTCCCGCATCGTCGGGAACTTCTGTCCCAACAATAGCGGCACATGTCGCCATCAGGTCTGTGAGGCAGGTTAATGCGTCGGTTTGAGTATTTGGTGCGATAACTCCGGGCCAGCGCGCAATCAGAGGTTCACGATGTCCGCCTTCCCAGATATGCGCCTTATAGCCGCGCCAATCGCCGCACGACTTATGGTCATAGAGGTGATACGGCATTGGGCTATTGTCGCCTTGGATTCGGTCGCCGGGCAATGCCCCGTTATCGCTCGTGACGAAGATGAGCGTCTCATCGGTTTTGCCAGTACGTGCTAACGCATCCATTACCTCACCTACCATCCAATCGACAAGCCACACCATATCCCCGCGCGGACCAGCACTGCTCTTACCACGTGCGAAATCTGGAACGACTGCCTCTGTACAAGGTTCATGTGGCGCGGAGGGAGTTAGATAAAGGAAGAAAGGGGCATCGGCATCGGATTGTCTCTCAATATATTCAACCGCCTTCTGCGCGATAATCGGATCGGCATCCTTATGCTCCCATCCTGGGACCATCATTCCACGGCGGCTCGTAAACTCTGGCACCTCGTGATAGACGTTCGGGATCTCGACAAACGTATCGTTCTCAATGAAGCCGTAAGGGGGTTGACAGGTCGGGCAACCGGCGTTTCCATAGAAATAGTCAAAGCCGAGATCTACTGGACCACCGGTTAATGGCGCGGTGAAATCGATATGTTCTTCCAATTCACGTTCTGCGTTCTGCCACGGCAGCGGAGCGTTGAAATCGAAATCGTATCCCGGTACTGTCGAAAATCCAAGACCCAAATGCCACTTACCCACGCATGCAGTATTGTAACCCGCATCTTTCAGCAATCGAGGAACGGTTAGGCGTTCGGGTTCGATGAGGGGTCGCTCGTACCCGTAAAGCACGCCATGTTTAAGACGGCTTCGCCAGCAGTACCGTCCCGTTAGGACTCCGTATCGTGTCGGCGTACAGACTGCGGAGGGGGAGTGCGCATCGGTGAAGCGAATTCCCTCCTGCGCCAGTTTATCCATATTCGGGGTCGGAATCTTTGAATCGGGGTTATAGCAGCCAACATCACCGTATCCCATGTCGTCTGCCATGATAAAGACAATATTTGGCTGTGGTGCGCTATTGGCAGGCGCACCTAAAGAAGTACGTTTATCCATTATAGTTCCTGAAAGGGGTATGGTGATTATAGATCACGCCTACTGTAATTTCGTCTTTAATTCAGCGAGGTCCTTATCAAGCAATGCCTCTTCGGCATAACTCGAAAATTCACGCTCCAATTTCGCATCCTGATACGCAACATCCACCTCAGCCGCCGTTTTCGCCAAAGTGGCTGCCTCAGTCGCATCCTGATCCATCTTCGCAAGCGTTTCAAACGCTTTGCTGCCCTGTATCTCTGTGAGCATCTCGCGAAGGTGTGCTTCGGCATCAACGTTCCTGTGTTTCGCTACGACGGCGGCTTTCTCTCCTTCTGCCTCCATCATTTTCTGCTGAAAATGCTCAAGAAGGTTGCTAAGTTCTTGGACAATCTGTTTCTGTTCTTCCCATTGCATTTTGTGTTTGTCTGCTAATCGTCGGTATTCGTTTCGTTTTTCGATGTCTTCGCGTGCCAAATCCTCGCGTTCGGCTTTAAGGGAAATGAGTGCGCGCTCTTGCCACCGCTCCGCTTGGGAAACAGCACTTTCATAAGCGTCCTGAAACTGTTTTTCAACGCCGATAGAGGCATCAATCTTCTCCCGTGCTTCTACAAGTTTGTTTTTCATCGCAGCGATAACACCCTCTAAGACTTTTTCCGGGTCTTCAGTTTCAACCTCAGCCTGTTCCAGTTCCGGCTCATATTTCACGACAACTGTCTCTGCTAACTTATCGCCGATCCGTTGCCGTTTTCTACCGAGTGTCCAGAAAAAATCCAGCGGCTGAAAAACACCTGCGAACCGGCGAATGAAAGCATCTTTGAAAGTACACGGTTTGCCGTCTTTCAAACGGAGCACCTGTAAGGACAGCAGTTTCTTTCCTATCCCTTGCCCCTTCCTGAAGCCATCTATGAAAAGCAAACCGAATGCCCACATAGCCAAGCTGCTAAAAACAAACGTTCCTAATATGAAACCTTGCCAAGCACCTTCCGGACGATTCCACATCGACGGAGAAATAATATGCGCTATCAGTCGCATCAAACAGATCGAAATTATTTGGACGACAGATAAGCAGGTAAAATCTATGAAGAGCGCGTATAATCGCGCCAGTCGAGATCCTAATTTGAATTCTTTCCCCGCAATCTCAATAGACTTCATTGGCGAATTCATCCTTTGCTTTCTGGTTCGTTGACTATGACTCGACAGGTTCAAAAAGAGCCTATCCATCTCGAAGAAGAGAGCGTGTATTCGAGCCATCCCGGGTGCCGATTTGAATTTTTCCCATGCAATTTTGATAGACTTTATCCTGAAAAACCTCCGCGCTTTTTACGGGAAATATCCCACGTGCTACATTGAAAGGAACAAACTCGCAACATTCCCCGTCAGAGCGTGGGTTACAGTTGAATATCAGCTTGCAAACCGCACCGCACTATTTCCCTACATTCGTACACATAATAGAGTCTGTAAGGGTGAAAAAGGATAGTAAACAAATACCGCTCGAAGGTGCGAGGCACAAAGACCTCGCCCTACGATATTACAAGGTCGGCACTGTCACTGCAACTTCCCGTCCGTTGGCGTTTGAGGAATCGATAACGCCTTGGATGATAACGTTCGTGAGCATCACACCGTAAGGATCGATCGGCGAAGGTTTTCCTTCACGGACAGCATCAATAAACGCCGTATCTTCCTCATGGAATACACTCACCGATTCAAACTCGGTGAACTCCTGGTCAAAAATTTCACCATCTTTGTCGCCATAGACGCGTACGCCGTCCTGTGGTCCACGAACTTCGCCAATACCGAGGCGGATCCCCGCTTTTTTGCCGAGGAAAATCGTCCCACCGAGTGAATCCATGTTCATGCACCAGCACGTCTTGAAGACCATGCGCGCACCGTTCTCAAAAACCACCCAGCCGACACCGAAATCTTCAACTTCGGTCTCTTTAAGCGCAGGATTCCACGTGTTGTGTAGGCTTAGATAGTTAGAGGTAATACCAGAAACCGCTACAGGCTTGGGATGTCCCATTAGATAAAGAGCGGTATCCAGTGCGTAAACACCAATGTCTGCAGACGCGCCTAAACCGGCTGTCGCCTTGCGGATAAAGCTACCACCCGGATTTCCACGTCGTCGATCTGCAACCGTTTCGACATAGTAAATATCGCCAAGGGTGCCAGCGTCAACAATCTCTTTCGCTTTAATGACCTGTGGTGAATACCGGAGTTTCAAACCGACCATGAGGATTTTATCGTTTTCTTTTGCCGCACGCCACATTGTGGCGGCAGCATCCAACGTCGCCTCCATCGGTTTCTCGCAGAAAACATGTTTGCCAGCGTTCAGCGCGGCGACGGTAGGTGCCGCATGCACACCAGTGGGCGTACAGACGTACACCGCCTCAATCTCGTCCATTTTGAGCATTTCGTTGTAATCAGTGAACGTGCGCTTAATGTCCCACTGCTCTTGCGCACGCTCCAGGTTTGCAGGGACGAGGTCGGTAGCAGCGATAATCTCAGCACCGTCGATCTCAGCAAGCGTTCGACAGTGTGCCCCCGAGATACCACCCGCCCCAATCAAGCCTAATTTAACTGTTCTCATTTTTATCTCCTCATCAGTGTTATACCTTCTTGATTTTAGCGCATCTATGATTCGGAAGTCAAGAGAAATTCTACACGCTTCTATACACATGCCACTCCTACAGGCTGGAGAGGAATATCGCGACTAAAAATCGCTCCTGCAGAAGACAAAAAACAGGGCGGCAAACCGAAGTCCACCGCCTCATCCTTCGCACCGCTGGCGAGGTTTCCTAACCTCGCTGATTTGGTCAGGCACAGAAAAACCAGAGCAGTGAACCGAAGTCCACCGCTCTGGTTTCGGGTTAGGTTAGTTAGAAATATCCCTGAGTTTACTTTTGTGTCTTCAAGTCTCCCCACGTCGTTGTCGCTTTACCGGCGGCACCGATATGCCCTTTCAGGCGGATACCACGGGTCAGCGTCTGACGATTCCCGTCGAGAGATACATCCTCTATCTGGTAGTAGTAGACGACATTGGGTTGAGCAGTTGTATCCTGGTATGTATAGAACTGCTTTTCACTGGTTGTACCCGCGCCAAGAATCATTGTCGCATTGATGATTTGGAACTGTCCATCGCGTTGCTGACTCCGCTTGATAAAGAATCCAGCGTTGTTCAACTCCGATTGGGTCGACCATGTAATCACCACTGCGTCAGTGACCTTATCACGGGCAGGACGGAAGTGTGAAAGTTCAACAGGCAACGCACCACCAGCACGGAATCCAGGTGTGCCGACATCGTCCGCTGAGCCATAGTAGCTGCTCGCACGGACATGCGTGATTTGTGCGAAACTCGTCTCGGATGCAAGCACCCAAGAATCCATCATTTCGCCGGCTTCGGGTTCCGCAGGACCGACACTGACTTCGACGTGTCTACGGATAATCGAGCTACGGGCACCCTCGTCCATCGGCAATGCCCATGTGGCTGTGCCAGCAGTACCGAGGTTACCTACAACATCCGTTGCCGCTTTGCGTAGATTAGAAGCTACAGCCTCAGCCGCAAGCCGCGTTGCCTTCGCTGCTGGCGTTTCCGTCGCAGGAGGTGTAACAGCCTTCGGTGTCGGCGGTGCGAGCGTTACTTTGAACGCCATATCGCTCAACAATGAATAACGACGCTTCGTAACACCGAGCAGAATCAGTTCCGTCTGTTGGGCAGTCCAGAGATTAAGAATCTGATCTTCTCCCATCGTGCCCGTACCCGCGTCAAGATTGTGCCGTCCCTGTTCAGTGACAACGAGTATCGTTGACGTAGTATCGTGCTGTCCACTCGGATCGATTCGGGTTCCCTCAGGAATCGTGAACACGGCTTTGGAACCGACAGAAACATCGGCATCGGCAGTCGCATTCTCGACCGTCAGCGTCCAATCACTCAGATTCACCTGCTCTGAACGAGAACCGTTGGAGATCTCAATCCACTGTGGCAGTGTGCCACCACCAGCAAACATAACTTCACTGATGTAGATTTGACCGACCAGCGGCATCGAGACAGAAGTATCGGCGGCTTTCGCAGCAGCATCGGCATCGGCTTTCGCCTTCGCATCGGCAACGGCTTTCGCAGCGGCTTCAGCAGCGGCAATCGCAGCAGGCGTTTGGAAATGCCCAATACCAGGAGTGCCGATCCGGCGACCCACTTTCGTCACGTCAAAGTTAATGCCGAGCCCAGTAGCTGCATCACCCGATGCCGACCAACTGGCTGCCGCTCTACCATCAACCGCAAGTGTCCCTGTTGTCGCATCTGTTACACGATACATGGAAATAATCGGATGTGTGGGCGCAACTGCGAGTAACTCTCCTGTCGATTCGCCTTGACCTGAACGACCATTTTGACCCTTGCCTGCGATCGACCAATACGCACCAGCGGCAGTGATTGTGCCAATCCGGTCACTAACACCTGCTGGTAATTTAGCCTCCACCGCCGCTGTCGTCGCGGTTGCCGGTACAGCAGGCGTTATTGCAGGAGGTGTTTCATTCGGACGGTAGAAAACCAGATAGGTCGCTTCAAGCGCATCTGTAGCCGCGTCTTCTACCACAGTCGTATAGACCGCACCGGCGTTATACAACTCAATCCATTGGTTGTGCGCAGGGTTACCCAAACTCGCATCGGTCCCCCACATCACCTCAGAGATAACCAAGGCGTGCGGACTCACGACATCAATCACACCACCATTGGCGAGGAAGGTCTCCAAGTTCGGCAAACCTGCCCGAATCAAATTGTATGTCTGTTTATGGGGTTCCCGAACCAGTGCCTCTGCCGCCGACGCGGGATCCTTCGTTGGATCGCCAGGGTAGACGATCTGTGTGGAGTCCGTCCGTCCCGCATGGTTGTCATCACCCGCACCATCATCTGGTGCGGCAACCAGGTAGCCTGCACTCGGAATGATGATCTTTTCCGGAAGTGCGACCCTTAAGCCGTCAAGCTTGTCGTCCAGGTCCACTATGCCGACCTTGATGGTAAGCTTGTGCGTACCTTCTACGTAATCCGCTTCCCTTGCGGGTACGGGATACTTATTCGCGATAGGCTGGACCAGATCGTCAAACGCTTTGACTTTTACGACGATGTCAGGTTTATCTGCCGGATACGTCGGCGTAATCGTCAAAACATAAGGATACAGCATATCGTCACGACCTGTGGAAGGCATATTATCCATGTATGCAGCATTAGGCGGGGGACCCGCGGTGCCTGGTGCGTTATCAAGCCCATCAGCATCTTCAGGTATCGCTACCAAAGCAACAGGATCGCCCCAGGTTGCGTTTGTGACATCCACGTGATCCTTCGTGAACGCTTTCGGCTGTTCACTGAGCAAGATGATAACATTTTCCGTAGCCGCCGTAACAGGTAGCAACGGATCACTGGCTCTCCTGATAAAATACACCGTCGGAGCACCACCATCTGCTGTTACATAGTTAATCGTTATTGATGCTTCAGCATTTTTGCCTTCAGGCTTTCTCTCGCCATCATCATCGAGTTCGGCTCTCGGATCCGCAAGCTCCACAGAATTTTTCTTTAGAACCAAAAGAATCCGTGTTATGCCAGAGTCAACAGCAACTCCACCTAAGTTCGCCATGAAATGTTTGCCATCGGCGGTTCCATCCTGTACTGCCATCGGAAATTCAGACCACCCTCTAAACCAAGATTGTGATACAATACAATCTCACAGAAAGGAGAATTCCGATGGCGAAACGAAAACGAAGAACCTTCACCCCCGAGTTTAAAACGGAGGTCGTTCTTGAGGCACTCCGCGGTGAAAGTTCGCAAGCAGAACTGTGTCGGTGCCATAACCTCAGCGAGGACCAGGTCTCCAAGTGGAAGCAGCAGTTTGTTGAAAATGCGGTGTCTGTGTTTGCCGCCACGGATCAGCAGTCCAGCGAGGAGGCGGAGCGTATTGCGCACCTTGAGCACCTCGTTGGGCGGTTGACCGTGGCGTTAGACATCCAAAAAAAAGCATTGACTTGGTTGAGTTGACCCCGTCTGAGCAATGCCAAATCGTAGAGGCGTTGCGGATGGATTATTCGGTGCGACAGATTTCTGAGACGCTCGGTTTCACTCGGAGCAACTTCTATTATCAACCGAAAAAGGACCCTTGTGAAGATGTCCTGCGAGATGAAATAGAGAAGTTAGCTGCGGCGTATCCGACATACGGGTATAGACGTATCACAAAGCTGTTGGTGAATCAGGGATACACGGTTGGGTATCGCCGCGTTGCCCGATTGATGTAGGTCCGAGAACCTCTGCGGGGTTTCCGTCAAACGTGCGTGTCAAACCCCCCACTCTATTGACGGTGTGCGTCCTTGGGGGAATCGCCTGAAGACGCTTGACATCTGTAGACGCGGTCAGGTCTGGGTGGGCGATATAACCTACGTCCGACTCAAAGGACACTTCGTTTATGTCGCTCTGCTCATGGATGTCTTCACCCGGATGATAAGAGGGTGGCAACTCAGTCAACACTTGACGCAATCTCTGACGTTGACACCGCTACAACAGGCGTTGTGCCAAAGCGTCCCGGATATCCACCATTCTGATCAAGGCGTGCAGTATCTTTCAAGTGCTTATACCTCGACCCTGACCCGTCATGGGATTGAGATTTCATTAGCACAAAGAGGCCGTCCTTGGGAGAACGGATACGCCCAACGCCTCATCCGAACCCTCAAAGAGGAAGAAGTCCACCTCAATGACTATGAGGATATTACTCAAGCCAGAACACGGATCGGGCATTTTATCACACAGGTGTATCATCAGAAACGTCCACATTCAGCGTTAGGGTATCTGACACCTATAGAATTTCAAAGACAAAACTTGGCTTAACTTTGCTAATTTTTGGTCTGAATAAACGGTGGCACTTCAAAAGTCCCGGTTCAAAAGCTAAGCTATATATTTGACCATAGATACTAATAATAGAATTTAGTAATAAATATATGTCTTAATATATAGATAGTTATACTTAAATTCGGTTAATAAGTCAAATTAAATCCCGAAAGAAAGCGTAATTTGCCTCAAATATGCCAAAAATACCTAACCCCATACAGATTCTGTTTTTATAGAAAGGGGAAATTCAGTGATACATCTATAGCCTCGCTGGAGTTTTGCGTACGCCACTTCTTTGCTTTGCGGATACAAGTCTCGCAAACTGATTAAGGCTATTCAGTTTTCCATTCTTCGATCTGGTTCTTGTCACAGGCCCGGTAGGTGCGGTTTTGCGGCGTACTCGCCCAAATGCGACCTGCATTCCTAACCGCACCGGATCGTGAAAAAAAGGCGTGAAATCCGATAACTTCTTAAAACTGAATGACCGTACGCTCAGAGCAGGACTATTTAGTTTTCGGTTCCGATCTTGGTTTTCGTTCACAGATGTTAAGGTTTTCGCGCAATATCGCGAGCACAGCTCGCTCCTACAACGGAAAAACGTTCACGAATATAAAGTAAATATGTAAAACTAAATGACCCTGACGCTCAGAGAGACTTGTATTGACGTAATTCCGATTCTATGCTATATTTCAAACAGACTATTAACATTTGGGGAGACTATTGTGAAAGCGGCACAATTTTACGGCGGAAAAGACATAAGGGTCGAAACGGTACCGGATCCAGCACCTGAAGAAGGGCAGGTACTGGTACAAGTAGAAGCGGCAGGCATCTGTGGCAGTGATCTACACGGGTACCACCATCAACCAGAGGAACCCTTATCCCCGCGCATTGGCGGGCATGAATTAGCAGGAAAGATTATCGATATAGGCAGCGGCATTACTGGATATGAAAAAGGTACTCGCGTAGCGGTTGAACCGATCACTCCGTGTAACAACTGTCCCGAATGCCTCAATGGCTATTACAATATCTGTGGAAACCTGCGGCACGCGGGCGGTGGCTTTGCGGAGTTTATGGTCGCCCGTACGCCAAACGTGTACACATTGCCGGACAGTGTATCACCTGAAGGTGGCGCATTAGCAGAGGTTTACGCAGTGGCAGTCCATGCCGTCAACAGAGCGATGGTATCACCGGGAGACCGTGTCGCCATTATCGGAAGCGGTCCCGTTGGGTTGACGATCGCTCAGGTAGCAGATGTCGCGGGGGCAACCTCTATCGCTATGTTGGGCAAGCCGGATGGTCCGATACAGATCGCACACGAGGCAGTCGGAGCCGTGCCTATTAACGTAGATAAGACGGATGCTGTCGAGGCTATCATGGAGTGGAGCGACGGCAGGGGTGCGGATGTTGTCTTTGAAGCCGTTGGTGGGAGCGCGAATACGCTGGAACAGGCGACAGAAATCGCAGCGAAACGAGGACGCATCTGTATGGTAGGTGGACATCGTACGCCACTCTCCTTTTCAGAACGGTTCGCACGCAGTCGAGAACTTACGGTCATCTGGTCGTTCTGTTACGGCAGACGGGGTGGGAAAACGGAGTTCCAAATTGCTATCGACTTACTCGCTGCTGGCAAGCTCGACCCGAATCCACTCGTCACGCATCGGTTCGAGTTAGACGATATTACACAAGCATTCGCAGTCGCAGCCGGACGTGATGAACACGGGTCCGTCAAAGTTATCGTGTTGCCAAATAATTAAGAAAGGAAGTTTGTATAGCAAGTTTTGACTTGCAAGCTACGCCAAAATGGAAAATCTTAAACTACTCATATTTGTCGGGACAGAAGGGATTTACCACGATCATGCTGGGAACGGACAGTTCCTGACAGCGATGCTCAACGACACCGATAATATTGAAGCCGATTTCTCGCAAGACTACGACCTATTTGCCAATGGACTTGACGGATACGACACCGTACTCTTCTACACCGATGTCGGGGAATTCACAGCGGCACAAGAAACAGGTCTACTCACCTATATCCGAACGGGCGGCGGGTTTTTTGGACTACACACCGCAGCCGCTTCCTTCAGAGAGGCTGAAGGCTACCACGGTATGCTCAATGGGTTCTTCGATGGACACAGTCCCTATATGGACTTCACCGTTAATGTGAGCGATACCGAGCATCCGATTACCGAAGGATTAGCCGATTTTGGGGTGACGGATGAACTCTATTATCTAAAGCACAATCCCGATGCATCACACCATCTCATGCACGCGTATGACAATACAAAAGACGAGACGCATGTCATGGCGTTTCACCATACGTATGGCGAGGGCAGAGTGTTCTACTTCGCGCTTGGACACGATATGGCAGTGCTTGAGAATCCGAGTTTTCAGACGGTTATCCGCCGCGGCGCGCTGTGGGCTGGAAACCGAATTTAGACAAGACCCTTGTTCGGACGGGTCCCTGTACCCGTCCAAAAGTAAATAAACGCAGGGCACGGGGACCCTGCGAAACAGATACTTGGTCGTTTTTGACATCACGACACCATTTCACGCGCCGGATAATGCTTATCCCCCGGCGACACATCCGTCGGATCGTTCAGCACCGCTGTCTCCGGTGGCACCATAATCTGATTTTCGTTCACCGGATCATCGGTTTCCGTCTGCCACTGCTCCAAACGGTCTCGCATCTCCGCCAAAACGTCTGCGTAATCGGGGTTCCCCGCGAGGTTATGTGCCTCCGACGAATCAAACACGACATCATACAACCTCTCCGATTCCACAGGTTGGTCGTCCCAGCCATGCTCCAGCATAAAGGTCTTACTCATGCTGTCATCGCAGTTTGGCAGTGCCCATTTTTCCGCATTGTCATAGCGGCGGATATATTTCCATCGCTTGGTTCGGATGGCACGTTGCGGTTCGTAGCAGCAATGATAGTTGACTTCGGCGAAAATAGCATCGCGCACGTCTTCCGCCTCGCCGCGAACTAACGGGAGAACAGAATTTCCCTGTAGCCACGTGGGTGCTTCAATTCCTGCCAATTCACAAAGAGTCGGGAAGAGGTCAATCTGACTCACTAACCCGTCCACAACTTGTCCTCCGCTAAAACCGCCGGGACCGCGGACAATAAGCATTATACCGATGCCGTGATCACTGAGATGACACTTCATACGGGGGAAAGCGAGCCCATGATCGGTCGTGCATATCACAAGCGTGTTTTCAGCCAGTCCGTTTTCCTCCAATGCGTCAAAAACCACACCCATTTTCTTATCCAGCGTCCGAGCCGCGTCTATGTATTCCGCCATATCCTGTCGGGTGGTGGGTGTATCGGGAAATGGCGCAGGCGGTTTCACATAGCGCGGGTCGGTTTTGGGTTCTCCATCCGGCGGTGGATCGAATCCTTTCGCTCGGCGATGCGTTTCACCAAACCCGACATCCAAAAAGAAGGGAGCATCATGCTTCTCCGCGATGAAGTCACGTGCACGTTCTTCTGCTCCCGCTCGCACGGTGCCTTCGGATAAAAGCCGCTGGTATCCTGTCTCCTTAAGATCTCGGACGACATGCTGGAATCCTGCCAAGGCGGTGGTATATCCAGCCTGATTCAAGGTGTAGGTGATGAGATGCTCTGGCACCGGAAGGCTCCAACCGCGGTTTGCCAAACCACCCATGCCGCAGCTATGTGCCCATTGTCCCGTGAGGAGTGCAGCGCGCGACGGCGAACAGGTCGGGTTGGCACAAAATGCGTTCCGAAACGCAACACCCTCTTCCGCAAGTTTCTGGATGTTCGGTGTCGGGATCGCATGCCCGTAGGGCTGCACGTACCGCCCGGTATCATGTGAGTGAATGTAGACTATATTTGGTTTGTTCATGTTATGATTCCTAAAAAAGTAGGCGCGCTCCGCAAGCGCGCCGATTCTGATGCTTGTCTCGCCTTGTTAATCTCCGTCAACACGTTCATGGAATGCAATGACTCCTCTTTGTTGTATTGCGGACACTGACGTAAACCGGCAGCGAGACAGCGATGCACTGCTTCGGCTTGGTAGAGAAAGCCGTGTTGATTCGGAGAGGATCTCGCCATCGCGACAGACCCCGGCAACGGATACTCAAAGTAATGCAGCGGGGCAGGTGCGTTTCGTGTCCTGTATTGCGAAGGCACACCATTCGGTGGTGGAATTCGGATAGAAATACGCGTCGGGCAATGTCCGGGTCGCTCAAGCGTGATGCGTCCCTCCGTGCCGACGAGTTCTGTCACCTCTGGAAGTTCAGAGTTGCGCGGCGGAAATGTCAGTACGGCGTACTTGTCGTCACCGTAATCCACAATCGCGCCACCGACTCTATTGCCCAAGGCAGTGATCGCTACAGGCACAGCTGACGCACCGAAGGCGAGGGGTGCGGCTTGGATGGTATAGATCGGGTCGAAAAAATCGGACTGTGTTAGCACAACCTCCCCAATCGTGCCTGCCTCAATGGCGGCGCGAGCATGCTCCACCGCAGGAAAGAAACGGGTCCACATGCCGTCCTGCATCATCACATCCTTCTCCTCGGCTGCTGTATACATCTCTTGCGCATCAGAGAGGGTCTCGGTGAGTGGTTTCTCGCAGAGCACATGCTTGCCCGCCTCAATTGCGAGAAGGGTATGTTCCTTGTGCAGTCGGTTGATCGTGCCGATGTATACAATATCTACGTCATCGGCTGCGACCATTTCCCTGTAGTCCCCGTATGCAGTAGCGACTCCGTACTGCCTCGCAAATTCTTTCGCTCGGTCAATTTCCCGTGCCGCCACAGCGGTTACAGTTGCGCCTTCGCAGGCGTGTAGCGCCCACACCCATTGTGCCGAAATGTTACCAGCACCGAGGATACCCCAGCGTAACGGAAAAGCAACATCCGTCGCGCGTGTGATACCACGACGAACGTCCAGGGGCGTTGACAGAGGCATGTTATTTGCCATCGAATTCATAACAGTCTCCTTTCGTCAAAACAGGCTTTGTTAATCTTGTGTTCACTGTTACGCCCACGCGTCAAGAACAACTTTCCCACAGTTATGTGTACACTGCAACGCCCACGCCTCCTGAATGCTGCTCATAGGGAAGGTGTGCGTAATGAATGTATCCAGTTGCGCTTTCACTTGTGTAATCATTCGCATCATAGCGGGTGTGTCTGCGAGATTGTAATGCCGCGTGCCGTGTAAAGTCAAGCCTTTATTGATAATATCACTCCCCTGAATTGCCACTTCACCAATTCCACCAATCACTGCGATTTGTCCTTTCGGGCGTGTTACGTCAATCAATAATCGGACTGCTGCGGAAGCCGCTGAACACTCCACACCTTTGTCGATACCCCTGCCACCTGTCAAATCCCGAATCTGATCGGCGACATCCTCATCCTGCGGATTGACGACTTCCGCCGCACCGAGTTTTTTCGCCAGGTCCGCCCGATACGGATGGCTCTCAACAGCGATGACGTGCGCACCCCTATACACTGCGTTAATCACGCCACCAAGCCCAATAGGTCCCATCCCCGTAATCAGAACAGTATCAAACGCGTTGACGTTCATCAACCGCATGGCATTAGACGTCGATCCAAGCCCACAACATGCCATTCCAGCGTGATGATAGGAGACTTCCTCTGGAATTGGCACGAGCAGCCAGTCCTGTTTAAGGATGTATTGCGCATAAGTCGCCGTCACACCCGTCTGTTCGGTAGTGTGTAGGATCTTGTTGTCGTCCTGACAGTGGGCATATTCGCCTGCTAAGCAGATATGACACTTTCCACAAGGGTAGTGTGGCATCACGACAACGCGGTCGCCTACCTTGACAGTGCCCTCCTGTGCGATTTCTACGACTTCACCGGCGGCTTCATGGCCGAAACTATCGCTTTTATGCTCACTTGTGAAGCCTTTGTATTCCGTACACATGGGTGCCGAATGAATTTTGATGACAACGAACTCACCCTTGGCAACCGGATCGGGTTTATCTATTAAGCCCGCACTTTCGGGACCGAATTTTGCAACGACTTTCATCCAAACCTCCGTTTCATCTCTTTTTTTCGTTTAACAACACCCTCTTTTAACTGATAACTGATAACTGAAAGCGAAGCGTACTGAAAACTTTAAACTCTATATCTTAGTCGTCAGTTTCCTCTGCCATCTCATCTTCGTGCATAATTTCCTCTAACTTGAGTCCAGTTCGGAACGCAGCGAGGCAGATACCTACTGAAATAGCGAACAACCACCGATAACCGATATGAGGGGCAAGAAATCCAGCAAGAAGAGGCCCGAAACTCACAGGCATGAGCAGCGTGTTCATGAAACCGATGTAACTCGGACGGTTCCGTGGCGGCGCGATGTTCAGCATATATGCCATAAAACCTACCATCATGCCGTTCGCCAAAACACCTCCAACGATGAAAATCATGAAGAAGGCAGGCATCTGTAGTGAAATCGGCAATATGCCCGAAGAAAAAGCAAGTGCGGGAGGAATGCCCATCAGTGCCGCTGTGATAATCAGCAACCATCGCACACCATATTTTTCGCCAATATGTCCCCACAGTGCGTTTGAAACCACACCACTCAACGCAGAACAGACGATAAAAAACCCCATCGTTGCTTCCGAAAATCCCAAATCATTCAACGCATAGGGCATGTAAAAGGGGGATGCCATTCCGGAAAAGTGTGCAAAGACGCGGAAGAGAATGAAGCGCCGATAATTTGCGTCTGTCCGTAGGAAGTACGCCCCGTGTTTTAAATGTTGCCACATCGGTTGACGATTCGGATGAACAGGATGAATCGGTTCGCGGACCCCTAAGAAACTCACGAAAGAGAAGAACGCTGCACCCACTGAACAGACAAAGAGAAAGGCGTAGTTATACGGAAACCCAAGATCGGTATCCAGACGACAAACGGAACCGATAAAATACATCGTGGACGTTTTGAAGATTTGCGTAATACTTCCCAGTATACCCGTAAATTCGGATTCGTCCCCGAGCACCGCACGAACCAAGAACCCAACCCAGATTGCGAAAAAACCACCGTATAGTTGCCGCAGGCTAAAGAAACGGGCGCGCTGCTGCGGTGCTATCGCTTTAGAAACAATGTCCATGTACGGAAGTGTCGAAACGCCCATGGCGGAAGAGGATATGAAATAGAGACCCAGAAAGGATGCAGCAAGCAGCATTGGGTTCTGCTCACCGATTGTAATAGTACAGAAAAAGATAGAAAGCCACGCCAAAACACGAACGCTCATACCGAGCGCGTAAAACGGCATTTTTCTCGGTCGATGTTCAAGCAGATTTGACATCAGCAATTGGGGCCACATCCACCCCGCTGTCATCATTGAACCCGTTAAACCCACCAGAATATCCGAACCGCTTAATTTATAGATAAAAGCAGGAAGCACCGTCGACGAATCCGCAAACGCGAAGTTGATACGCATGAAGGTGCCTTGGAGTATCCCAAATCGGAAGTTTCGCGTATTGGTATCGGGGTTAGAAACCCCTCCTACTTTAGGCATTCTCTATTTTGTTCCTATCCAAATTTTTTATATTATAATCGCAGCAATCAGAAATCCTGCACTTTATCTTTGACACAATTTTCAAAATTAGGTTGAGTTGAAATTTCCATCGCTTGTCCGGCACTGGAAAAAAATCCTTTACAGCACCCCACGGTTGTGCTAAAGTTCATGCAAACTTTAATAGTAGTCGGCACACCCCGTTGTGCCGTAACGGTAAGGAAACAGATATGGAACCTCTTCGAATTGGATTTCTCGGTGCTGGCGGTTTCGCAAGGCACACCATTTATCCCGCATTACATCTCGCCCCTGTCGCATTGCAAGCCATATGTGATGCCGACGAAAATCGTGCAAAGGACGCTGCCAGTAAATTTGGCACTGGCAGATATTATACCGATCGGCACGAAATGTTTGAAAAGGAAGACCTGGAAGCAGTCATCATCTCCATGGGACCCGACCCAAGACAATCGCTTGTCCTTGAAACGCTTGCGGCGGGGTATCATGTATTCACACCAAAACCGCCAGCACCCTCTCTCGCGGAAACGATCACGCTGGCAGAAACCGCAGAAAAACACGGTAAGACACTCATGGTGAACTTCCAACGTCGGTTCAGCCTCGGGGTGCGAGAGGCAAGGCAGATCATGCAAACCGAATCCTTCGGACAACTCACACAACTTTTCTGCTCGTTCTGTAGTGGGAAATACCCAACCGTCAAAAGTTATCTTCTCGACTTTGCCATCCACCATTTCGATTTGGCGAGACATATCGCCGGTGCGGATGTGAAGGAACTCAGCGTCTTTCACAATGAAGTCGATGGACAGGGTGCCTTTGCTGTCGCCGTAGAATACACGAACGGCGCGGTTGGGAGTCTGCAGTTAACCAGTCAACGCTTATGGCAACGCAACTATGACTACATCGAAATTACCGGACAACACGAATACATCGTTTTAGACGGGTTGTGGGGTGCGCAACACTTCACGGAATCCGGGAACACCTTCACCTCAAACTTCTCTGATCAGCGCAACGGCGAACTGACAGGTGATGGCATCAGCCTTACTGAGTTTGTCAACGCCATTCGTGAAGGCCGGGAACCGGTATCAAGTATCCACGACTGTGTTGGCACGATGCGGTTCTACGATGCCGTCCTTCAACGCAAAAAAGGCGTTATCTCCCTTTAGTTGATTAGCGCGACTCACACGCGCACTCCCTACCCGCTGGCGAGGTTTCCCAACCTCGCCATCAAAATATTCTCATTTTCCTTGGAAGCACACTTCTTCAATCGGTGGGTGTATCTCCCGGAAACCGCGCCTACCCCTCGCTATTGATGCTTTCTAAAACCTCAAGACACGTCTCTCCATTAACCAAACGATGATAATATTGCCCAACGCGCGCCATAAAGTCCTGATTCCCGTCCAAACCGCTTGGTGATACAGCCCCGGAAGGCGACCACAATGCCGCATTCGAGAAAATAGTAGCCATCCGTTCCGCTACATCCGTTAGGCTCGCCCCAAATGCCCCCTTCAGAACATCTTGTATCGTTCGATTGGGGTCACGGATTTCGTATTCTGTGCCAGTATCGGTGATACCTTTGTAGTCGTCAGGAGACGAGATTGTGTGCGGTGTCAGAAACCGGAGTACCGTTGCGAAGGAATACGCGAAGTCAGATTTGAAGAGTTCTGTACTCGCATCATAGTTCGGGGAGCGGACGATGTCGGCGGCGCGTTCGCGAAGTTTCACGGTTTCAATGATGTTAATCCGGGCATTGTCATCTTTGACGCTACGGATACGATTGATGAATTCCAACGAGTATGCGCGAGCACTTTTCCCGGCTATCGGGATGTCTGCTTCCACAATCTCAGCGTATCCATCCATCAGACGTTCGAGGTGTGGAGCAAACGTTGGGTGTGCTGCTGCTTCGTTGACATATTCAATACCAGAGAGCGTTCCTTTGTGCGTAATTCCAGGCACATGCACGGAATTCACCAAGAGTAATTTCCAGTCGTGATACGGTTCAATACTCTCCCGACTGACAACAACGCCGTAGTCCTGAAGTTCACCGAACGGCACACGTAACTTGTTGTCCAGATCTTCCAGAATAAGTGGTATCGCTGATAGTGCCTCCGCGTATGTTATCAATTCATCTTGAACTTCAATTTGGGCACGCGCCTCCTCTTTAATCTCATCAGGCACAGCGTAGGCTTGTGGCACGAGCCGGTCCCCCATTTCGTTGAGAAACCCGACGTTCGTTTCCAACCACGCCGCGTAATCGTCACTCCGTCTCGGATACGCATTGCAGAGAATATCTCGGATAATATCGCCGTTATTTCGGAGGTTATCGGTGTTAATGACGCAAAGCGTCGCATCCACACCGTGATGACAGAAGTAGCGATAGAGGGTCTCTTCCAACACATCCATCGCCAGTTCACCCTTGGCGATCCCGGCTTCAGTTACACCGATAAGGAGGAGATCCAACGGGTTTTCGGTCTGGGCATAGAACTGCTCGCGTCCTGCCTCCGTGGTGAGTGTCGTCGCGCCAACAACGCTTGAAACCTGTTGGATGCCGTGGACACCATTCGAGTCAAACGTGACAACATGATACACGCCGCCTTGTTGGTTGAAGGCATCGGCTTTCTCAGTGCCGCGCGGCTGTCCGACAAAGATGCCGCCGTCATAGAGGTTCCGTTGGTTGAGGATATGCACACATTCATGGGTTAAGGCGCGTTGTAAGCCACCCGCGCCGATAGCAAGTATTTTGGTTGGCAGCATTTTTTTTTACGTTTAAACCTCCGTGTATCAGCTATCGGCTTTCAGCAATCAAAAACCATCAGCAAAGAGGTTCTCTTTCTGACGGAAACCGATGGCTGATGGAGAACCGATGGCTATTCTAAAATATCAGCATAGAGGGCTAAATAAGCGTCGGCGATGTGTTTCCAGTCGTAGGGCTTAACACGTTCAACGCTCGCTTTGCCCATCTCAATGCGACCTTCTCCAGTATTAATCAGTTTAACAAGGGAGTGCGCAAGCCCGTCAACATCACCCGCGTCGAACAGCGTACCGTTAACGTTCTCCACCACAAGTTCATCAATACCTTGAACGCGACTGGCAACGATCGGTAGCCCCGTCCCCATTGCCTCCAAAACGACAAGCGGCATTCCCTCCGCAAGCGAGGGCAAGGTGAAAACATCAGCGTCGCGATACTTTTGTGGCAATTCGGAATACGGCACTGAACCCGCAAAATTGATATATGAGGCTACGCCGAGGTCTTCTGCCAATCTTAGGAGTTTCCCCTGATACGGTCCATCGCCGACAATTTCAATTTCAAAGTTGTGTGCCGCCTTCTCAATAATTTGTGGAAGCGCACGGATCAGAAATTGGAAACCTTTGCGCGGTATAAGCCTCCCAATTGTGAGCACTCGTACCTTTTCCGGACACGCATCGCGTTGAACCGGCTCAAAGCGTCCTAAATCCAAACCGTCAGGAATCACTTCTATTTTTACATCCGTATCCGTCTCTCGTGCAAGTTCGCGTAAGCCGCCGCTACAAGCCACAACCGCCGATGCGTTGCCCCAAATCGCTCGGATGATCGGTTTCAGGAGCAGGTATAACCACCGATAATAGGGCGGATCCGGATTACGGCTCGGCACGTCACGTCCACCCAAAAACACGGTGTATGGCACGTTACGGCGTTTTCGCAGAAGATACGCACCACCACCCGCAGGAATACCGAAAAAGACCTGAACGATATCCGGCTGAAACTCCTTGGCAAACCGCAAACCATAGAGACTTGAACTTACCGCGTAAGTTAACATTTCGTGGACCGCACAAACGTCACGGTTTTTCCGAAGCGCACGCACGCGATGCACGTGAAACCCCTCCACTTTCTCATCTATCGGACAATCACGATACTGAGAGGTAATCAGATGCACTTCATGGCCCGCCGCCGCGAAGTGTTTACCTAAGAAATAGCTGACCCAACCACCACCCCCACCAATCGGTGGAAATTCGTGATTGAACATCAAAATTTTTTTCGGAGTATCGTCCATACATACAACCGGGGCCCGTGGGAGGGAAACCTTGTAAGCCCGAAATCCTCCATGTCAGCGACTTTGTGCGAACGCTGTCGCAAATTCGATAATCGTACCTGCGATATCGATTCCTGTGACCGACTCCAATTCCTCAAAGCCCGGTGATGGATTGACTTCCAGAACAACGGGTCCCTCGTTTGTTTGGAGTAGATCGACCCCAGCTATCTCCAATTCAAGTGCTGCTGCCGCTTCTATAGCGAGGCGGATGTATTCGTCCGGTAGTGCAACCGCTTCTCCAGACGCACCTTTGTGTATATTCGCCCGGAATTCGCCGGGAGGGGCACTCCTTTTCATCGCCGCGATGGCTTCACCCCCTACGACAAAAACACGGATGTCAACCCCATTTGCTTCCGTAATAAAGGACTGGATTACATAATCTTGATGGAGATCGCACAACACATCCACAGTCGAAGTGAGCGACGTAGGTGTATCTAACAACATAACACCCGTGCCGTGTGTGCCGTGAAACGGTTTTAAAATAAACGGATAATCCCCTATTTCCGCTACGGCGTTCTCTAAAAATGTGGCGGAACCAACGGTGAGACTCGGTGGGATGGGTAAGCCGTACTGTGCGAGGATGCGTAGGGAGTGGAATTTGTGGCGAGCCGCCGCGATCGGTTTGGCGCGATTAACCACAGGAGTCCCGATCCATTCAAAGTGTGCCAAGACCTCTTCGCCGTACCGCGCCGTCGTCCGACTGAGCCGTGGCACAATGACATCAAAGTCTTCTGCCGGTTTTCCTTCATAAGTGATGCGGTTACCGGTGCCACCGATATGGAGATAGAAACCGAAGGGATCCAGAATTTCTGCGGTGTGTCCTGCAGTGAAGGCAGTTTCGCTAAGTCTACGCGTAGAGTGGTTTTGAGGTCCCCGTGAGAGGATACCGATTTTCATAGTCCGTTCACAGGCTAACCGTCCATTGAAGTTGCAAACTCTTGTATTTGACTCTCAATACGAAATGGAGCGATAGTACCTATCTCTATGTCTTCAGTAGCTAAGTCAGACTTAGAGCTTTCTGCCCCCTGCGACTCCAACCAGGTCCTTGCAGGAAGGCTATAGCCCTCGGCGTTATCCAACTCTTTTTCTATCACAGGACCAAGGACTACGGTCATATATTCAATGTTGTTTTCTGTCTGTTGAATTTGTTTTGCAAGTGTCTCAACATCGGACATTCCTACCCATTGCTGCCGCTCTTCAGTGTAATTGCCCGTACCTGCCTCAAAGTGATGGATAAAACGAATCATTCCAATAGGTCCAAATTTATCAACTAATGCCTCAAAACCGAGTTCTAAAATTTGTTCATTGGTCATCATGGATGTATTCATTTTCAATTACCTCCTGTGACAATCTGTTTCTGTAACCACGGGTCTGGGTTGTCAACCGGGACGCGAAGTTGCGAACTTATGTGTTTTGCCTTTCTAACCACATCATCATCTGTAGTAAGAAAAACGTCCGCCTTACCGCTTTCAGCACAAGCGATATGCAAAGCATCGCGATCTTTAAACCCCAAAACTTCAAGCTGTTTGCCCCTCGATTTTTCCTTCGTGTCAATAGAAACAAAAGTAACACGGGGCATAGAATTTAGGAGAGAGTTTACTAAAAAACGTTTTCTTAATTTAGAAATCTCGTTAATTTCAAACCTTAAAACCTGACTATCAACCCATTGCAACTCGCCACTGCAACAACGAGAGATGATCTGCAACATGGCTGCAGTTTCACTCTTAACCCTGCTTTGTGCCTGTTGGTCATAAGGACGGCATACACAACAAGTATCAAGATAGATTCTACAGGTTTTCAAGGTTGATTTCACTGTTTAATCCTACTTCCTCCATCCTACTCATAGAAGGGTATACTCTTCCGACAGCCAAGTATAAGAGTCTAGCATACAGCAGAATAGGACACCAATCAGGATGAAGGAGAATTACACAGGATATTTTCCTTAGACAACAGACTGCAACAGATGATTTGAAAAAATTTGTGCTTTTGTGTGTTAAGTCAGCAATGCTGCGATATCCCCCGGCAAATGAGCTGCATTTTTTTCTTCAAAGTCTTCAACACTTTCATAATTGCGATGAAACTCAGCGATGATATCTATTCCCATGTTCCTCGCAGCTACTAGGTCGGAATTGGCTTTCTCCCATTCTCCCATGTGTAACCACACTCTACCTCGATTGTAATAAGCATTGGCGTTATCTGGCGCAAGGGCGATCACCTTAGTATAGTCTGCAACCGCCTTGTCATTTTCACCTTTGGTAAAATAAGCCATGCCGCGATTATAATAGACCCTATCGTAATTGGGGTTGAGCTCCAGCACTGTGTTACAATCTTCAATAGCCTTGTTAAGTTCGCCTTTGATGAGATAAACTCTACCTCGATTGTAGTAAGCGTTAACAAGTCTTGGGTTTAATTCTATCCCTTTACTCAAATCTTTGATCGCACGGTCATACTCACCTTTGACAAGGTAAGCATTACCTCTATTACAATAAGCCGCAGAAAATTCCGGTTCGAATTCGATTGCTTTGTTGAAATTGTTAATTGCCTTGTCAATTTCACCTTTGATGCCATAAGCAATACCTCGATTGTTATAAGCTTCAGCATCTTTTGGGTTGAGAACTACTGCTTTATTATAGTCTTCAATAGCTTTATCAAGTTGATTCTTACCACGGTAAGCCATGGCACGATTATTATAGACTCTGGCATCTTTTGGGTTGAGAGCTATTACTTTGTTATAGTCTTCAATAGCTTTATCAAGTTCATTTTTATCGCGGTAAACATTACCTCGATTGTTGTAGATTCCGGGATCTTTCGGATTGAGAGTTGCTGCCTTGTCATAGTCTTCAATAGCTTTATCAAGTTTGCCTTTGATGCGATAAGCTACACCTCGATTGTTGTAGATTCCAGCATCTTTTGGATTGAGAGTTATTGCTTTGTTATAGTCTTCAATAGCTTTATCAAGTTCATTTTTACCACGGTAAGCCATGGCACGATTGTTATAAACTTTGGCATCTTCTGGGTTGAGAGTTATTGCTTTGTTATAGTCTTCAATAGCTTTATCAAGTTCATTTTTATCACGGTAAGCATTACCTCGATTGTTGTAGGTTCCAGCAAGTTTTGGATCCAAGATTATTGCTTTGTTATAGTCTTCAACAGCCTTATCAAGTTCATTTTTATCACGGTAAGCATTACCTCGATTGTTGTAGATTCCGGGATCTTTCGGATTGAGAGTTACTGCCTTGTCATAGTCTTCAATAGCTTTATCAAGTTCGCCTTTGGTGCGATAAACTACGCCTCGATTGTTATAGGCTCCAGCATCTTTTGGATTGAGGGTTATTGCTTTACTCAAATCTTCAACAGCCTTATCAAGTTCATTTTTATCACGGTAAGCATTACCTCGATTGTTGTAGGCTCTGGCATCTTTTGGATTGAGGGTTATTGCTTTACTCAGGTCTTCAATGGCGAGATCAAAATTGCCGATCCCACTATAAGCAACGCTGCGATTGTAATACGCATCGGCATCTTCTGGGTTTAAATCTATCGCTCTATTCAAGTCTTCAATGGCTTTGTCAAGTTCGCCTTTGATGCCGTAAGAAACTCCTCGATTGCGAAAGACATTAGCATCCTCTGGGTTTAAGGCTATTGCTCTATTCAAGTCTTCAATGGCTTTGTCAAGTTCACCTTTGATGCCGTGAACAACACCACGATTATAATAAGCTTCGTGGAGATCTGGTTTTAATTTTAAGGCTTCGGTATAATGCTCAACAGCTTTTTCATACTCATTCTGTTTGTCTTTCTGATTTTTTGTTGAGTCCCCTCTTCCTTGATATGTTACACCTCTATAAAATTCTGTGTAAGCACTTAGGTGAATGCTACGATTTCTAACAAATCCTTGGATATTGTTGAACAAAATTTCGGTAGATATGTTCCAATTCTCCCGTAAGTATTTTAATATAGATTGTTTGAGGGACGCTGGAATGGTAATTACGTTACTAGGTTCAATAAAACCCATAGAGGTTTGCACGAATACAATCTTCTGAGATTTGACGCGATTAGTTGGGTTGCGCGGAGTCTTGATGTACTCTTTTATTCCATCAATTCTTTGCAAGATAATTCTGCCATCATCGCCAGGAGAACTGTCGCAGGCAAAAAAAAGGGCGACACGATAATCAGTTGTAAACTCTATCAAATTGGTCTTACCGCCATAATGATGTATTTCGGCGAGAATTTCAAATTCGTCTGTTTTGTCGGTGTACTTCCTTGCCTCTTTCAGAATTTCTGCTTGGACAGTCCTTATATCAAAGTGCTCTGCCTCAACATCAAGATATTCCCGATAGAGAGACGAAGTTACTTGCCCATAGTGTTTGGGTTCGCCGCGGTAGATATAATCACCGCTCTCCGATTTATCTTCAATAGCGCGGATTATTTCCGGGATTCTATCTTGGTTTTGGCGATCTGTCTGATTTGGTGTACTCATGTGTATTTCTCCAAAATACTAATTCTCTCCATCCGAAATTATACGATGTATACACATGTTTGTCAAGTTCATTTGCAAAGGCAATGCGTTAGACTCAAGTGTCAAGCGTTTAGCAAAGAGAATTGCTACAGTGTGTCCCGCAGTGAAGGCAGCTTCGCTGAGCCTGCGTGTGGAGTGGTTCTGATGTCCCCGGGAGAGGATACCAATTTTCATAGTATTGTATCGGGACATAGCATCAAGGCACTATGTTATCTGGATGACGGTGAAGACCCACCTATGAGCAGTTCCAACGGTTCCGTTGATTCTCGCAAAAGTTTCAGTGCCGCCTCTCCACGACAGCGATGTTCATTTTGAAGTTCAGAGACACGTGTTCTGAAAAGCAGCATCGTCTCAGCAACCCCCGGTTCGGTAACAGCTCCAGCGAGCATGCCTCGAACAATCAATTGGACATTTTTGAGTACAGGGTTCTGTTGGACAGAAAGCGTTGCGCACTCATTGATCAGAGAGCGGTACTCGTTTAGCAAGTCGGGTCCTACAAGGGCATTGCTCTCTGTAACCAATGACTCAGCATCCAAGACAAAACCGAAAGTTTGATCCTTTCCGTTCTCGTCAAAAATACTATAACGATCATTGACAAACATAAAAATATACTTGTGATCACCTGCTAAAAAATCCTCGACGTAAAACCTTTTACCATACCAATCTTTCGTCGGAACAATAGTGCCCTTCTCAAGACACTCATTATAATGAGATTCGTCAGTTGTGTAATACGCATCAGCCATAGGATAAAACCTTTCTATAACTATGGTGGGTGCGATGCTCCAACGCACCATTCGGTCAGAATTTAGACAAATTACGTCAGTTTGACTTTCTTCCTTCTCTTCTCCCCGTTCTTTTCACTCCAGTTCGGTATCAGCCCTCATCCGTCTTATAGGTGGCAATCAGAAAATCCGCCAACTCCTCATACGTATCAAAAATCCGATCACACAAGTTCTCAAAGAAGATGCTCCGCGTCCCAGGGTAAACCGCGTATACAGGCTTGTTATGGCGGGAAGCGTAATTCATCTCGCTGAGAACGCCGGGTGATAATTTATCTGTAGGATAAATGACAACCACGAAATCACTCTGGTGGACAAACTGGTAATCTCGCGAGATAGTCCGTGTTTTAATCTGTTCAATAACATCGTCACCCATCTCATCCATAGTCGTAGGCAGACCCAGCGTGTCGCTTCCCACTTCTCCCCCAGCAGTCACCAGTGCCATATCTTTAATCGTGAGCGGATCGAAAACAATAAACGAACGGCTCAGTTTTTCCCCAATCTCGCGGATCTTCTCAATTTCCTTCGGTGTATCTCTTAAGAGTGTAATGGGGTAACTGAGGTAAAATTTCGGCTTCGGTGAAAAGAGAAGTTCATAAAAATTTTCGAGATCGTGTTGCCTCGCGACCGTGTAATGTGTCTTTTCTGTGAAACGTGCGAGTTGCCTCGTCAGGAACTCCTCCTCATCCAGCCAAACATTGAGTGTCGCTTTTCCCATCCCTGACCATTGTTGGGTTTTTTCCATCCGTTCGGATATATCGGTGATATTGTCAACAACGTTAATCAGCAGATCCGGTAGGAGAATGTCAACATCTTTGAAAGAAAACCCTTCGATGAGGCTTCCACGCCATCGGAAACAGGCGTGTAGCCCAATGATAGCATGCTCATAATCTTCGGCGCGCCGCGCAATTTCATAGAAAGCCGTGCGTCGTGCCAATGATAAAACAGCAGGATCCGAATCAAGTACCTTGTCCGTAAAATTGACACGAGCCTCCGCGGCAACACGGTGCATAACATCGCCGACGTTGAAAAAACCGATGTTCAACTTCTGTTTCATGCACAGTATTTTAAAATTCGCCATCAACTCTTTGCGACCCGAACAACTGATGCCAGTACAAATGATTTTCATCTTTTAATTTTTCCTTGCGGAGTAATCAAGGAGGTTTGAACTGTTGTGTGCCTTCCACCTATCCGTCCTCCACTTCGTTACGGACTACAGGTTTTGAGGGTATCGTAAGAGAGACCTTTTGTTAGGCGGAAACCTCTTATTAATTTTTCCTTGCGGAGTAATCAAGGAGGTTTGAACTGTTGTGTGCCTTCCACCTATCCGTCCTCCACTTCGTTACGGACTACAGGTTTTGAGGGTATCGTAAGAGAGACCCTTTGTTAGGCGGAAACCTCTTAACTGACTGCTGACTGCCAATTGCCGACTGCTAATTGCGAATTGCCGCGAGTGCCTCCTGCTCCTCCGTTTGCCACGGACGATGCGCCGGTTTATCCGCTTTTCTGGGTGGACCGCTGAACACAAGGATATACGCTCTGCGTACTTCCGGCGTACTGTTCGGCGCGGAATAGTGCAAAGTCCGACAGTGATGGAACGTCGCACCGCCTGCCGGTATCGGACACGCGACTGCGTCTGATACGTCGACATCATCTGTCACCAACCCGTGTACGAGCGGATCGTCGTCAATGTGGCGATGCCAACGCACCGCTCCTTTGTGTGATTTCGGGATAAATTGGAGGCAGCCACTCTCAAGAGTCGCCTTGTCAAGCGGAAGCCAAACACTCAGACTGTGAGGAAGAACCTCTGGATTCCAGTACGCCTCATCTTGATGCCAAGGTGTTTCATTGCCGTAGTGCGCAGGCTTCAAAATCATGTGTCCACCACCGCTCACCTGATCAGTCGCCACACTGAGCAACTTCGCGGCGAACCGCTGCGCGTTTCGGAAATAAACAGTCTCACGGAGTTCCGGAAATTGTGCCTCTGGACCTAACACTTGCGGCAACGTCTCGCGTCCGTTATGCGCACGCGGACCGGCAAGATCGAAGTAACGTCCCTCCGCTTCCCCAGTCCGTCCCGTAAAGAGTTCATCGTAAATGCCCTTGAGCCATTCGACCTCTTCATCTGTTGTAATACGCGGAATACTCAGGTATCCGTTCGCTTGAAAAAAGGCGACCTGTTCATCAGTTAAATCAACGTGACTTTTGTCAAGCAAGTTTCGGCTTGCAAGTTGCGCCGAAAGTTCATTGTTAGATCTCATACATCACCTAATTAAAACGTCATAAGGTAAAATTGTTAGGACTTGTGTCCCATCTTCAAAGCCAAATAGACCCAGCCACATAACGACATGCTGCCACTGCGCGCCCAATATGGACAGAACAGGATGACTCGCCGTTAATTGGAACGGTAACTGAATTGAACCTTCCATGTCCTCAACCATCCGTTCCATGAGTTCTTCCAAAAAGGGTTTCTGCCTCGGTAAGACGATAAGGTTAACTTTGTCATCAGCGGCAAAACCTGCCTGCTCTTTAGCGATAGATAGCGCAGTATCAAGCCCTCCGAGTTCATCAACGAGTCCGAGTGCTTTCGCCTGCTTGCCTGTCCAGACACGCCCTTGCGCGATCTCATCAATTTCATCGAAGGATTTGCTTCTGCCTGTTGCCGCCTTATTGACAAAATCCTTATAGACCGTTTTCATCATCTTTTCGACGCGTTCCCGCTCGGTCGGTGTAAAACCACCGTAGTCCGAATAGAGCGTGGCGTTCTGCCCGTGTGCAATGATTTCTTTTGTTAAACCGATTTTGTTATAAAACCCCTTCATGTTCAGCTTGCCACCGAACACACCGATTGAACCTGTCAGTGTGCTTGGGTGTGCGACGATCGTCCCCGCTGCCATTGCGATATAATAGCCACCGGACGCAGCGACATCTCCCATGGAAACAACGACCGGTTTTTTGCGTTGCGTGAGCATCACTTCCCGCCAAATCAGATCCGAGGCGAGAGCAGAACCGCCAGGGCTGTCTACACGCAGCACGACTGCTCGAACGGAATCGTCGGTGCGCGCTTTCACAAATGCCTCATTTAACGTCTCTGGTGTAATCGCCGGCATCGAAGCGAAAAACGAATCAATATCTGGTAAAATAGGTCCATTCGCATAGATAAGCGCAATCTGATTTTCCGCCGTGCTGGTCCGTGCCCGCTGCGGTGGATTTAACATACTGAGTAACTGCATGAGTCCAGCGAAGCTGTTCATATCCGGCACTTTTCGCTTGCGCTCGTAGTCCGGCTTGACGACCTGGACGTCTTCGTCTGGGGACGCTGTTTTCAGCGCATCAAGGAGTTCGTCATAGTATTGCAGCGTATCAACCAATTTCTCCTGCTGTGCCTCTTCTGCCGTGAACGGACCACGGTTAACCAAATCCGACACCTCTTCTGCTGTGATACCGTCTCGGTTCTCAGCGATGTGCGCCAGCAATTGGGCGTACAAATCGTCCAGTAGTGCGGTCATCGACTCACGAAAGGCATCAGACATGCCGTCCCGCATGTAGGGCTCCACACCGGACTTGTATTTTCCCATTGCCAACATATCCGCTTCGATGTCCAACTTGTCCAGTAGACCTTTATAGAACAGGACTTCGGCGCGTAACCCCGTTAGATTGAGGCTTCCAGTAGGCATCAGGACAACGCGTTCCATCGCAGCAGCGAGGAGATATTCGGCGTTACCACCACTTTCGAGGTAACCAATCGTTTCTTTTTCTGTTTCCCGGAATTCATGAAGTTTATTGCGAATCTCTTGGAGCGTCGCCCATCCCACGCTGACACTATCTATTTTGAAGATAATCCCGGCAATTTCATCATCATTTTTGAGTATATCTAATTTGTTAAAGAGTCCCCGTAGCGTCTTCGTTGAGGAGGTGCCAAAGGTGCCGACTGCTTTAGTATCGGTATAGGTGCCGCCCAGTGTGAACTCAACATATTTTTTAATCGGAGGAACGGTTTCTTCCGCCGCGTGCTCCTCAGCAAATACCGGCGAAACGAGGACAAGCAACGCCAATAGAAACGTGTATTTCTGTAAGGATCTCATCAATCTCTCCTTCTGTTTTGGTTTCCAAACTAACAATGCTATTTTACCACAAAACGGGGATTGTGTCAAACTTCGAGAGACACCTTCGCGAGGACATTTGTAATGTGTAAGTATTTACTGGACCGACACAGCACCCGCTGGCAAGGTTTCCTAACCTCGCCATTGCACATCGAGCGACAACATATCAGTAATCATAGACCTTTTACTCTTCAATATGCTGTGCAACCAAGGTCATATCCAAGATATTGACGATGCCGTCACCGTTGAGGTCGGGCGAATCCTGTCCAAAACGCGAGGCAACCAAGGTCATATCCAAGATATTTACGACGCCGTCGGCATTGACATCCCACGGCGTTTGTGCAAGATACGGCGCGAGATCCCATAAGAGAATTGTGCCATCATAACTTGCACTGGCAAGGTCCCAATCCACAGTTGTATCGAAATCTGGAGATGTGTGGTTCGGCGAAAATGAAACGGTGCTGATAGCAGCAGATCCTGTAATTGAAAGTGCATTCGTATGCCCTGTCAAGAGTGCGAGTTGTTCACCAGTAGCTGCTTCCCAGAGGCGAATGGTGTTGTCGTGACTACCACTGGCGAGTAGGCTGCCATCAGTCGAAAATGCCAAGGTCGTAACATCGTGTGCATGTGCTCTCGTAAAGTAGAGGAGATGTTCACCTGTGTCTGCACTCCACAAACTAATGCCACCGCGGTGGGTTCCGATGGCAATCGTTTTCTTGTCCGGCGAGAACGCGACTACGAGGTTGAGTCCCGGATCAAATCCTGTACTGATTTCAGGAACTACAGATTTTTCTGTATAGACATTCCACACCCGAAGTGTTTCCGGCCCCTTCCATCCGCCACAGGCACGCAGGCTGCCATCGAACAAAAACGTTAATCCATCAGCACCCTGCCTATCAAAGGTAGCTTGAAGTTCGCCAGTGTGTGTATTCCATACTCGAATCGTCCTATCATAACTGACGCTGGCAATCCTGTTCCCATCCAATGAAAAAACCACGGCAAAAACCGCTTTCGTATGTCCAGAGAGCGTAACATATCGTTTTTGGGTGGACATATCCCACAGGTACATCATGCCATCCCAATCTGCACTGACGAGGGTTGTGCCATCTGGTGAGAATGCCACAGCCTTAATTATATCGGTGTGTCCCTCAAGGACTGATTGGAGCTCACCCGTATGCGCGTCCCACAAGCGAACGAAGTTGCCCCGCCAACCGCCTCCACTGGCGATAGTGCTGCCATCAGGTGAGAGCGCAAGCGTCGTGAAACCTTCCGTCCACCCTGTGAGGGGCGTTTGAAGTTCCTCAGTTCGCGTATCCCAAAAATGAAGGACGTTGTCTTCACTTGCACTAACAAGCGTTGTTCCAGAAGTATCTTTGCCATTGGGTGAGAAAGCGAGTGCCTGGATGTCAGAAGTATATGCCTCAAGTGTCGCGTCAAGCCCACCGGTGTTTACATCCCACAAACGTACCTTGCTATCCCGATGCCCACTCGCTAATATTGTGCCATCGGGTGAGAACGCAAGTGCAGGGATGCCACGCGTGCTTTCTCCAAGCATGAGGGTTGATGGTTGTTGATCTGTATCAATATCCCATAAGAGAATGGTGGTCCCCGAACCACTTCCTGCCAAGATTTTGCCGTTCGGTGAGAACACAAGTGCATAGACGAAACCCCAATTAGTTTCGAGCGTCTTCATTAGTCTACCCGCGGATGGATCCCAGAGTTGGATTCCGCCCTCCCAGTCTCCACAGGCGAGGATCTTTCCATCAGGTGAAAACGCTAAGGCATAGGTCCAACTCCCAGGTCTTGCAAGGACGTTTTCCTGTCTACCGGTGTTTGCATTCCACAAGCGAATCTCATTTGAACTTGCACTCGCGATCGTTTTTCCGTCTGGTGAGAACGCAACGCTATAGATAAAATCCTCATGTCCATAGAGCGTGGTGCGGTGTTGCCCCATTTTAGCATCCCACAGCCGAACCGTGTGGTCCAAGCTGGCACTAGCAAGCGTCATGCTGTCCGGTGAAAACGCTACTGCCTGGACCCAGCCAGTATGTCCAGTGAGAAGGGTGATTTCTTCATACGTGCGCGCATCATAGAGCCAAATCCCTATTGAACTGGCAACGGCGAACTGTGTGCCATCTGGTGAGAATTCTATATCGGTAATAAAACCTTTGCCGAATCGAACTTCAGCACCTTCAGGCAAACTTCTGTAACGGGAGTCTTGGGCATGAACGTTTGGCAGCAACGCGGACAGCACCAACAGGAGAAACATGGCTGAAATCGGTCGTAAGAGGCTACGTAATTGTTCTTTTATCATAAGTCACCTCCTAAGCGGGGTTATCGGTATTCAGTATGCAGTTGTCAGTTAAATGGGATTTCCGATGCTCACCAGATACTTCTGATAATGATAACCGAAAACTGATAACTATTTTAGGACTTACGCAGTTGGTCTCACAAGTCCCCTTGATAAGGGGGATTTAGGGGGTTAAAAATAAAAAATATCCCACCATGCCCTGAATTTGCGTAAGTCTTGTATTTTATCTATTTTCCAAGGTGGTTCGCTATAAGCACCAGATCCAGAATATTAACGATGCCATCGCCATTGAGATCGGGTGTGTCCTGTCCAAACTGCGATGCAATTAATGTTAAATCCTGAATGTTTATGAGACCATCGCCGTTAAGATCCCATCGGTTTTGTGTCAATTCGGGTTCAAACTCCCATAGGAGGATTGTATTGTCCAAACTTGCACTCGCGAGAGTCGTGCCATCTGGCGAAAATGCAAGTGAAGTGACACCATCCCTGTGACCATAAAGGGTTTTGTGGTGTTCACCCGAATGGACGTTCCACAAGCGAATCGTTTCGTCGCTACTGCCACTGGCAAGCGTTTTTCCATCTGGCGAAAATGCCACTGCATGGACATCAGCCGTGTGCCCATGAAGGGCTAAAGAACGCGGAGTTGGTTCTCCTGCAGTTAATTTCCACAATCGAAGCGTGTCATCCCGACTGCCACTCGCAAGAACCCAGTTATATTGAGCCGTACTGTCCGGCGAGAAAGCCAAAGCGACAACGCCATCTGTATGCGCTGTCAGCGTCATCTGCGGTCTATCTATAGGTGCACTCCCTGAGTCGAGGTGCCACACTTGAATTGTGCCGTCACCACTTCCGCTCGCGAGGGACATTCCAGATGTGCCTTGGATATCCGGTGAAAATGCCAAGGCGTAAACCCAGCGCGTGTAGGTTTCAAGCCTTCCGATTTGCTGCGCAATATCTGTATCCCATAGACGGATTATCGTATCTTCCCAACCGCTTCCACTGGCGAGGGTTTTTCCGTCCGGTGCAAACGCCAACGACCAAATCTCACGCCTCTGTCCTTCAAGCGTAGTTTTGAGTTCAGCAGTGTGTGTATTCCACAAGCGAATTGTCCTATCCCAACCTCCACTGGCAAGCGTTATGCCATCTGAGGAAAATGCCAAGGCATTGATGCGATCCGTATGTCCTTTAAGGTGAACCTTCAAGGCACCGGTGTCGGAATTCCACAATTGGATTGTATTCTCAGGCGAATCGCTGCCGCTGGCAAGCGTCGCGCCATCTGGTGAAAATGCCACCTCCGTACCGACACTTATATGTCCATTGAGAATGAAGCGAGGTTGTTTTATATCCAGATCCCATACTCGAATTGTGTCGTCCTGACTCACACTCGCGATAGTTTTTCCATCAGGTGAAAACGCTATTGCGTTAATACTGCCCGTATGTCCGGTGAGCGCATCCTTGTGTTCGCCGGTATGGACATCCCATATCCTCAGCGCGTTGTCGTTCCAACCGCCCCCACTCGCGATAGTTCTTCCATCAGGAGAAAACGCAAGGGTATAGATTGAGTCGTAGTGCGTTTCGATGGCTAACTGCCGCTGCCAAGTGTCAGTGTCCCACAGCTGAATCATCCGACCCACTCCATTGCTGGCAAGCATCGTGCCATCTGGCGAAAATGCTAAAGCAGAGACACGTCCTGTATGTCCGGTAAGCGTCGTGAGGGACGCGCCTATGCGCGGATCCCACACTCGAATTGTGTTGTCCTGACCTGCACTAACAAGGGCTTTCCCATCTGGTGAAAACGCCACTGCTCTGACTCCACCGGTATGCCCTGCAAGCGTGTTCCGGTGTTCCCCAGTTTCTGCGTCCCACAAGAGGATTCGTTTGTCCTCACTCCCGCTGGCGAGGGTTTTCCCATCCGGCGAGAATGCTAAAGTCTCAACTGAGTCTATATGCATCGTGAGTGTTGCGCGGTGTTGTCCAGCGGACGCGTCCCACAACCGAATAGTATTGTCGCCACTTCCACTGGCAAATATTCTACCATCTGGAGAGAATGCAACTGCCCGAATGCGTTCGTTGTGCTCAGTAAGCAACATGAGTTCTTTGCCGGTGTATATATCGTATATCCAAGTACCGATCGAACTCGCGACAGCAAATCGAGTGCCATCGGGAGAAAAAGCAATATTGCCAGTTATTTCGCCTTTTCCAATGAGGCGTTTCGCGCCTTCGGGTAAGCCCCAAATTGTGGAATCTTGGGCGAAACCGTTTGACAAAAATAGGGGTGCAGCTAACATGAGCATCACACTGAGGAATTGTGTCCTTCTCATAAGACATCTCCAAGGAAAGGTTACCAGTTATCAATATTCAGCAGTCAGCTAAAAGAAGTTTGTAAAACTTACCATAGGCCCCTTACACTGATAACTGATAACCATCCTTCCTACTACCTGATATGTTGTGCTACAAGCACTAAATCCAAAATGTTGACAACACCGTCTCCGTTAAGATCTGGTGAATTCTGCCCAAAACGCGAGGCAATAAACGTCAGATCCAAGATATTCACGACACCATCCTTGTTGACATCCCACGGAACCCGCGCGAGGGAAGCCGTCAGAGGTCTCAGTTGGATTGTGCCATCTAAACTCGCGCTTGCGAGTGCTTTTTCATCAGAACCATCGGTATCCGGTAGGAACGCTAAGGCGAGGACTGGAGCGGTATTATCTTCAAAAATTGCCTGTAACTGCCCGGTGTGTAGATCCCACATACGGATTGTGTTATCCCAACCCGCACTCGCAAGGGTGCTCCCATTAACACCATAGACATCCGGCGCAAACGCTAAGGCAAAAACCGGGGCAGTATGGTTCTCAAAGGTCGCCATGAGTTGACCAGTATGTATATGCCACACACGAATTGTACTCTCTGCGTCCGAGTTCCAATATCCGCCGCTTGCCAAAGTTTGACTATCCGGCGAGAATGCGAGTGCCTGAATTGAATCGACATGTGCGGAGAGGCTATGTCGGAGTTGAGTAGTTTCTACATCCCATAACAAAATTGTGCCGTAAAAGCTCGCACTCGCAAGCGTCTTGCTGTCTGGTGAGAATGCGAATGTGGTAACCATATCCCGATGTCCGCGCAGGACTGTGACACGGCTAATCTGTCCCAAGGTTAAATCCCACAAACGAATCTCCTTGAAACTTCCACTGGCGAGCATGTTACCATCCGGAGAGAATGCTAACGCTACGACCGGATCAGTGTGGCTTGTAAAGTCTGTTATATTTTCATTGGTGTCTGCGTTCCAGAGGTGGATGGTAGAATCTTCAGTCGCGCTTGCGACGATGCGGTTGTCGGGTGAGAATGTCAACGCCGTCACGCTCCCCATTAACGAGGGTAGCAGGGCAAGTGCTTCACCGGTATAGGTATCATATACGGTAATACCATTTACACTTGCGACGGCGAGTTGTGTGCCATCAGGGGAGAAGACTATAGCGTTTATTGCAGTTGGACCGAGAGGTGCCTCGTCGCTTTCAAGCACGCGCCATTTCGTCACATCTTGGGCGAAGCTGCCCGGTAGGAATAGGGCATAAACGAACAGAGAGATAAAAATTCGGTAGTATTTCACGGTGAGTTCCCTTCCGCTTGCCCATCGGACAAGCGGATTGCTGATAGAGTTTCGCTTTTCTCGCAACTGGCATTTCCTAAGCAGTTGGGAAACGTCACCGCCTACGCGCTGATTAGAGAATATACCGACTCAGATCCTGATCTTTGACAATTGCCGACAATTCCGCCCTGACGTACGCCGCATCGATAGCGATATGCTTTTTTTCCAGGTTAGGCGCGTCAAAAAAGAGGCTCTCAAAGAGTTTTTCCATGATGGTGTGCAGGCGGCGTGCGCCGATGTCCTCAACCGATGCATTAACTTGGAAAGCAAGCGCAGCGATTTCGTCAATCGCATCATCGGTAATAGTCGCCTCAATACCTTCAGTATTCAGCAGCGCAACATATTGTTTAACCAATGCATTCTTCGGTTCCGTCAGAATAGATTTAAAGTCATCCTTATTCAGACTTTTCAGTTCTACTCGGATCGGAAACCTGCCTTGTAGTTCTGGAATGAGGTCAGACGGGCTTGAAACGTGGAACGCGCCAGCGGCGATGAACAAGATGTGATGCGTCCGTACCGCTCCGTATTTCGAGGTCACCGTGCTACCCTCGATAATCGGAAGGATATCCCGTTGCACACCTTCACGCGAGATGTCAGGTCCATGCCGAGATTCCCTGCCTGCAATCTTGTCAATCTCGTCCAAAAAAACGATGCCGGAGTTTTCAACCCGTAGAATCGCTTCGCTGATGACGGCATCCATATCGATGAGTTTTTCGGATTCCTCCTGCATCAAGATAGTTCGCGCTTCGGAGACTGGAACCCTCCGTTTCTTCGTCTGATTCGGTAGGATGTTACTGAACATATCCTTGAAATTGATGTCCATCTCCTCAATACCACCGGGCGAGAAAATTTCTACAAAGGGCATGCTCTGATGTTTGACATTGATTTCAACCGGTTTATCCTCAAGTCTACCTTCTCTTAGCCAATCTCTAAATTTCTCTCTCGTTTTGAGATAGCGTTCGCGCTCCTGCTCTCTGGCTTCTTCGGCTTCAGCTCCCACGTCGGGACCCATGTCGAACGGGAGTTGCAGGACACCATCATCATCCTCTTCCTCTGGCTCGTCAAGCGCGTCGTCATCTTGTAAACGAGGCTGTCTCTGGAGCGAGCGTGGAACCGGAAAAATGCAATCAAGCAGCCGTTCTTCAGTCGATTCTCGTGCTTTTTCCTCAACCGTCTCCGTTTGCTCGGCTTTGACGCGGCTAATAGCAGTTTCCGTGAGATCGCGGATCATGGATTCAACATCTCGACCCACGTAACCGATTTCAGTATACTTTGATGCCTCTACTTTGATGAAAGGTGCTTCAACGAGGCGCGCGAGCCTACGTGCGATTTCAGTTTTTCCCACCCCCGTTGAACCTATCATAATTATGTTTTTCGGCGACACTTCGTCCTGCATATCTTCTGCCAGCATCTGCCGCCGCGCGCGGTTGCGAAGGGCTATAGCGACACAACGTTTCGCCTCAAATTGCCCAATAATATACTTATCTAATTCTTCAACGATTTGCCTCGGTGTGAGGGCAGATGCCAAAACGTTTCCCTCGCGCGTTGCTTTCGGTTTTTCCAAAGGTAAACCTCCGTAAAATGGCTATCGGCTATCGGCTATCAGCGATCAGCAACTTGTGACAGTTATCAGAAACGATACTCACACAAGGTGCCCTACTGACTGCTGACTGCTGACCACTGACGGCTATTTTTCTATCGTGTCAACTTCAATTTTATCATTCGTGTAGATACAGATTTCACTCGTGAGTTGGAGTGCTTCTAAAATAATCTCTTTTGCAGTCAGGTCTGAGTATTTAAGCAGTGCCTTTGCTGCCGCCAAGGCAATAGACCCACCGGAACCGATTGCCAGAACATCGTCGTCCGGGGAAATTACGTCGCCGCTCCCGGAAATGAGGTAACTGTCGGTGGCATCCGCAGCGATTAATAGCGCGTCTACCTGTCTTAGTATCCTATCGTTGCGCCATTCCCGCGCAAGTTCCACCGCTGATTTCTGAAGATTCCCACGATACTGCTCCAGTTTCTTCTCTAAATTTTCATAGAGGGTGATCGCATCCGACGCGGAACCCGCGAAACCAATCAGTACCTTGTCGTTATGAATTTTTCGTACTTTGCGGGCACCGTGTTTAATCGCCGTATCCCCTAAAGTGACTTGACCATCACCACCGATAGCTACCTCACGGTCGCGGCGAACGGCTAAAATCGTTGTTGAACGAATACGCATGCCTATGATTTTCCTTTCCTAACAATTAAAGGTTTTTGTCGCAAAATAAACCGACCCTCTTATCAATCCGCGCCTATTTCCAGACATAAAACAGAAGAAAGCTGAAAAATTGCAGTGTTCCCATAAAGATGCCACACCGTATTCCAGCGACACCGGCGTGTTGTTCTCTCGGAAAACCACCGGCTACCCCGAAAAAGTAAGGGCACAGCAGAAAAGTAACCAGAAAAGAAACCGGCACAAAAATCGGTACAGACGCAATCTCTGGTATCCGATCCACCTGTGTCGCATTCCACAGCCACAGGTGCGATTCCCCAAACGCGTAAATTGTGTTACTTCCCACCGCTGCACCGATGCCGGTGACACCCGCCGCCAACATCGCAGTTCCCGTGAGACTTATTCTCGGATTGCCAATCTCAGACGCGAAACGGGCTCGGAAAATCATCACAAGCCGCTGATAGCAGTACGCTGTCAGTGTCGCGAACACTATCCAGTTCAGGATTATTCCAATCGGAGTCGTTAGATTCGCCAGAAAATCTGAACGCAGGTAGAAGATTAGGAGTGCTTTCCGCGAGAATAGCCAGTCCATCGGCACGTATGTCAGCGTCGCTGCGAGTCCAAAAACAGTACTACTTGAAAGCAGTGAAGTATCTTCGTCAGTCCGCCGGATACAATAAACACACAAAGTAGCCGCAATTAATACGTTCGGATAAAGTATCCAGATAGTCCCAATGCGGCTTGCTATTAAGAACGTTAAAAGCGTCGTCCCTGTTACAGCAAAAACCGCCTTGTCCGTTTTGATGCCCATACACTTCAGGTCCGATGCTCTTCTTCAAACTTAATCACGAGCTGATCACCAGTGAGTTTCGCTCCGGTCGTTTTTTTGTTTGAGAGGGTTCGCGGCAATGCAATGTGTCGCTTGAAACCACCCACTGTGATAATTAACTCATCACCGTGTTTGGTCAATCCAATTTCCTCTTTGCTCAGGAACGGGAGACGCATAGACAACTGATAGGCATCTCCCATTTTTTGGAATTGATACGGGCGTTCTTTAGAGAACTGATCTGCCGGGTTAATCTCTGAATAGAGCGTGTCCGCCAACCGATGCAGCCCCTGTTCCCCCACAATTTCTTCCGCGAAGAGGTTCACCTTCCAAATCGGTACGTTCGAAAAATAATCCATTGCCTCCTCAATATAGTGCTGTTGGGAGCGTTTCCAAGTCTCAAAGTATGCCGCATCAACGCCATCAGGGAAGATACGGTTGATAATTACAGCGTCAATACACAACCCGTAAAGGCAAAAATACATAAACGCCCGCTGCGTCTCTTTGATAACAATTTTTTCCGGGTTCGTCACTAAGCGGACTGTCGTGATTTTAGGATCTGTCAGGACACCATCAATCCCTTCCAATTTATCGAATAAATCCTGTATATTCTGAAAGTAATTATCTCGTGGAATCGGGACAGAACTTACACGTTCGATGATCGGACCCGCAACTCTCGCAAGATTGCGCTCCAATTTGAAAATATGACTCATGTACCACTCCAGTGTCGTGGGTATACTGACAAACCGGAGTGATTCCCCAGTCGGGGCACAATCGAGAATAATTACGTCATAACTTTTTTCGCGGACATATTGATTGATATACAGAAGCGCGCAAATCTCCTCCATTCCCGGAAACACTGCTATCTCTTCAGCAACGAGGCTATCAAGTCCGGAACGGTTGAGCAACGAACGGATATAGCCATATACATCGTTCCAGTATTCAACAATTGCTTCCTGAACGTTAATTTCCTGTATCCAGAGGTTGTCTTTGATTTGGATCTGTTTCTCTTCACGCTGGTGAACGAGTTTTTCGTGGTTATCAAATGCATCTCGGAGCGAATGCGCCACGTCAAGCGAAATCACGATAGTTTTGTAACCGAGTTCTGCGAGTTTGATACCCGTAGCCGCGGCAATCGTTGTTTTGCCGACACCCCCTTTACCTGTGTAAAGAATAATTCGCATTATTTTAAATTCCCATATCTTATTTTTAGGCATTCGGTTCTCGTGTAGGACGGAACTCTGAAGCCTGACGGAGCACCCAAGCAAAAACACTTCCCACCTAAAATCGGTAGAAAACCGAACACTGAATGGCTCTGTCTTATTTTTAGTTTGTCCAGATTTCTTAAGATTTCTTAATAGTAAAGCCCGAAAATATGTGAACACCGAGGATTTGGGCCTTCCCTCCTCGCTGGCGAGGTTTCCGAACCTCGCCAACTGTCCAGTGTACACTTAATTATGGATTTTACCATAGTTTGTCCAGATTTCTTAATAGTATAACCCAAGTTGCTACTAACAAGTTTTGAAGGTTCAAGGAGATTTTTCACGCCCTTTCCTCACCCCAGAGGGGTGCTATGTCTATAGAAAACTCGTGTTGAAAATATGTCGAGTGAAACCCAACGCATTGCGAGACCTGGAGCTTTGGCGTGTTGGGTTTCGCTATGTCTATCTTCTTGAAGGGTTCATTGCGCATCAAAGTTGTGTGTATAACTGAAGGGTATTTGGTCTTTTACCGCTCTACCCAACCTACGTGTACACTTCTATTTTTATTATCGAACTCACGTTATAAGTAGGTGGCAACTTGCGTTAGTATATACGAAGGTTTGGACGATTTGTATGTTATTCGAGCAGTTTTCTCAAAAACCGGTGCTAACGCTCGTTGAGACTTTGATTAATATTTTGGGATTTCGTTCAAGAAAGCGCGTAGGAAAAAGGTATTTGGGTATCAGCAAACAGTAGCCCCAGCGGGGTTTTTGCTTGGGTGTTTCTTCAAAATGTGTATAGAAAAATCTTATAGGGTTGCCCAAAGGGGTGTATTGAACTCAATCTATTACAAAAGAATGCTAACGGATTTTCCAGAGTTTAGTAGTATATAGTATAGCATAAAAAAAGGGGAATGTGCAAAGCAGAATTACGCGTTTTTCAAGCAATTTACATATCTCTTTGATTAATGCAACCTATCGCATATGAAGATATGTTAAAAAACAATTTACGATTCTAATATAATGCGTTTATATGATTATTAGCGATTTAGACATCAAATTTTGCTCAATTTGCAACTCAAATTGACACGTATGCCAATCTTGTTTTGTTCCGCAACGCGATAATTCACTCAGTAAACCTGCGTTTCGCATGTCAAACGCTTCTTTCAAACACACAATTCGGACAATCTCCCAACCTCTAACTTACAACTGATAACTATGCAATCCGATGGAGAATTGTAAAAAATTTGACAAACGCTCTCTTTTATTGTATAATATTACCCGGTTGTGTTCGCAATTGTGAAAATACCTTTCTGAGAAAGGCACACTCGAACAACAAACTACAAAAAGTAGCGTAAAGCAAAGCCAGATTTGCCCTCACACGGGCTGAATTCGGTTGAAGGGACAGAAAATCATGGTACTGAGAACGAAAACCTATTTCCCGAAAGCGGAAAAAGATATTAAATGGTATGTGGTGGACGCGGAGGGGCAAGTGCTCGGGCGTTTAGCATCCCGTATCGCACATGTACTGCGCGGAAAAAGTGACCCGCGGTTTACGCCCCACGCCGATTTAGGTTTTCGCGTTGCTGTTGTGAATGCGGAGAAAGTAGTCGTCACAGGCAATAAAAGGGAACAAAAAGTCTATTTCAGGCATAGTGGCTACCCCGGCGGTGATAAATACCGAACCTTCAATGAACAGATGGCTCGGAAACCAGAGATGATTATCACCAACGCCGTTAAGGGGATGCTCCCGAAGACTTCACTCGGGCGACAACTGATGAAGGGACTCAAAGTTTACACCGGACCGACACACCCGCACCAAGCACAGGAACCGGAAATCTTAACACTTTAAGTTAAGTTGAGGAGCCGTCAGCAGAAGGTGTTCCTACAACTACGGAGAGTACGAACAGTATGGCTATTGAACAATTCTGGGGGACAGGTAGACGCAAAACCTCAGTCGCGCGCGTCCGGATTATTCCGGGTGGTGAAGCCGGGGTTACCGTTAACAAAAAACCGATTCAAGAGTACTTCGATCGCGCAGACCATTCGCTGGTAGCACAACGTCCCATTGAACATGTTGAGAAGGGCGGCGAATATGCTGTCCACGTCAACGTAAAAGGCGGCGGGAAAACTGGACAGGCTGGGGCAATTTCACACGGTCTCGCACGCGCACTCATCAAAGCAGACGAATCCTTGAGGGCTTCGTTGAAAAAGGGTGGGTTTTTGACGCGCGATTCGAGAATGGTCGAGAGGAAGAAGTACGGGCAGAAAGGCGCACGGGCACGCTTCCAATTCTCCAAACGTTAGAATTGTCGCACCCCTCGCACGTTTACAAAATTTAACGCAAGTCTCCATCTCTCGCTGGCAGGGTTTCAACCTCTTTGGAAACCCCTTCTGGAATGCCGCACGCGCATTCCTTCTCCGCCAGCAACCGCGTACCGTTAAATCATCAGTTTTACTCCAATTCCAAAAGGATGCATCGGCTATAAATCAAGCGCGGGCAGGCACCGCGTTTATAAGTTTTTGTGAGTAGCAAGAGGTTTCGTATGTCAAACATTGTCATCTTAGGCGCACAGTGGGGCGATGAAAGTAAAGGGAAACTGACCGATGTTTTCGCCGCAGATGCGGATATTGTCGCACGGTATCAAGGCGGCGATAACGCAGGGCATACCATCGTTATCGGAGAAAAGACGTTTATTCTCCACTTGATTCCATCTGGCATCCTTCGCCCCGATACCATGAACGTTATCGGCAACGGGGTCGTCATCAATTTGGAGACACTTTTCGGTGAGATCGATCGGCTACAGGCGCAGGACATTGAAGTCAGCAGCGATAACCTGAAAATCAGCGATCGCGCACATCTCATTATGCCTTACCACAAGGCTGTCGAACAGTGGGAACAGATGGGGAGTGCTACCAAAATCGGCACCACCTCCCGCGGTATCGGTCCCACCTACTCTGACAAGATGAACCGACACGCGGGCATTCGCGTCGGCGACCTCCTTGAGTTTGACCAATTCCAAAAGAAGTTGGATTACAATCTCGAAACCAAAGCAAACGCACTCCAGATAGGCGGACCGGAACGACACGTCCTTCTCGAAACTTATCACAGCTACGCACAACGGATCGCACCCTATGTGACGGATACCGTCGCTTTCATGCACGACGCACTCGCTTCCGAGAAACGGATCCTCTTTGAAGGCGCGCAGGGGACTATGCTCGATATAGATTTCGGGACCTATCCCTACGTTACCTCTGCCAACTGTACCGCGGGTGCCGTCTGTACCGGACTCGGTATAGGACCCAAAGCAATTGAAGAGATACTCGGCGTTTCCAAAGCGTATGTCACGCGCGTCGGCGGCGGTCCATTCCCCACGGAGATGCCACCTGACTTGGATGAGGAAATTCGGCAAATCGGCAAAGAATATGGTGCCACAACACAGCGTCCAAGACGCTGCGGCTGGTTAGACCTCGTCGCACTCCGATATGCCGCACAAATTAATGGCTTAACCGCCATCGCATTGACGAAGCTGGATGTGTTTGATGCCCTCGCCGATCTCCAGGTCTGTGTCGCCTACCGCTACAAAGGAAAACAGACAATGACTTTCCCGAGTAGCCTTCAGGTCTTAGAAGAATGCGAACCCGTCTACGAAACACTGCCCGGATGGCAGCAATCCTTAACCGAAGCACGCACCGCGGCGGACATCCCACAACGGACCAAAGACTATGTCGCGTATGTGGCAGATTATCTCGACGTGCCAATCCCGATTATCTCCATCGGACCCGACAGAAATCAGATCGTGCAACTCGGACGTTCCCTTTGGTAAGTCAAACTTGCGGTAGGAGGGATCTCCGAATCCCGACTCTTTCTGATGACTGATGACTGATGGCTGACCGCTTCTTTGTAGAAAAACAAGTTTTCTTCGCATTGGATTTTAGCGTTTGCCGGGCGGCATTTGTCGTCTATTATTATTGTAGGATCATCCCTTGTGGGCATCCATAAACTTTCAAAAATTTCTGAATTTTAATTTGACATCCGCCTTAAAGTATGGTATCATTAAATGTTGTTAATTCGAGCCGTTAGCTCAGCTGGTAGAGCATCTGACTTTTAATCAGGTGGTCACAGGTTCGATCCCTGTACGGCTCACATTTTTCTGCCCCCGTCGTCTAGCCTGGCCAAGGACACCGCCCTTTCACGGCGGCGACACGAGTTCAAATCTCGTCGGGGGTATCTTATCCAAAGCAAACGCAAATAGTCCCTTTAAAAAGACAAGCCTCTGTTGCCACGGGGCTTGTTTTTTTGTTACCAAACTCAGACTGAATTCTTTTCTGTTCTATGCTACAATCTTGTTAAAAAGTTCAGGGAAACTATTGCATGAACAACACGCTTATCATTCGCTCGATTTTGCTGATCTTTCTCTGGACCGCCTCCGGTATCTGCCAAACACCGGATAACACCACCTTCCACGGCACATTCGTTGATGCTGAAGATGGACATCCTATCTCCGAGATCCTCGTCCGCGTCGCGGCTGAAAAAATTGAGCGGGTCTATCCCGATCGAGAGTTTGCACACGCAACAGTAACGGACACGAAAGGCACTTTTTCGCTGACGATTTCCAACGAAAGCCAAACCTACTATGCCTTCTCACTCATGGCACTCCATCCACAGTATCAAGCGAAACTTTTACGGAAGGAGATGTCCCCCAGTAAGAGCAAATATAATATGGGAATGATTGCGTTGAGGCGGACCCTACCCCTACAAGGCAACGTTTCTGGCGAGAAAAATGTCGTTGGGCTTATCGTGAACCTGAAGATGCACGACAAGTCAGCAGACTTCTTTCGCGCCGCCGCACCGATTGAACACGCAGTGAAGACGGGTCCCACGGGCAATTTCCATTTTACCGAACTCTATCCAATCGAATACACCTTGACAATTTCTCGCAACGGTCTTATCATAGCGTTTGTAGAGTCCATCAATCCACAAAAACAGACACATATTTCTGTCCATCTACCGAAATTGAAGACGTTACGCGGCAGAGTTGTCGATGCGCAAGAACGACCAATAGCAGGAGCACAGATCCACGCAACTCGGCATACAGAAACCGGGCACAGTGCACTCCTCTCATCAGCACAAACAAACGAGACTGGCAACTTTCAGATAGAGGTCTTAGAGACTCAGCCACGACTGCTTTCACTTGAAGTCAGCAAAAAGGGTTACTTTTCGAGAGTATACGAGAACGTAGACATCGGTAAGATGCCGCCAATTCTACCGCTAAAGAAAGGGGAGAGCGTTAAAGGACGTGTGATCCTCCCGCAGAATATACCCGCTGACGGGCAGTATATTGTGAAGGTGTTCCCCATAGACGCACAGATGGAGCCAAGCCTGAATCCGTTGGTGTTGCACAGACCGATTTTGTCAAAACACTTTCCTGTGGCAGAATCAGTTTTTGTCGTTGACGGACTTTTTTCGGAAAAATATATTTTCTATATCGTTGGAAACGGCATCTCGGCGACCCGAATTGATGCAGACGCGTCAGCAAATCCTGAAGAGGTGCTTGTTGTAGCGGATCAACCCACAACAACACTACAAGGGCAAGTCTTCTGGGCGGATACAGGTAAGCCTGTCCACAACGCTGTCGTTTCGCGTTCATGGTATCCCTGGGAATTACAGCCCTATGACATGTCAATGACACTGGATCGGTTTGAAGTGGAAACGGACGTACGCGGCAAATTTGAATTCCATAACCTAACAGAGACACACTATCAACTCCACATCCGTGCTGTTCACGCGGTATTAGAAGCCGCGACAGAACGTTATCAACGGACACTCATTTACAAGCAGGTTGAAATTCCTGCATCCGGCACCGAATATCGCATCTACATCGGCAGACAAGACGGCACACCCTTTGCAAAGTAGTAGGCACGTTCCGCGTGCCGTCCATCAATAAGCACCGACGCATGGCACATAAACACTCTTTTACACTCACACTAACGGCAGTCATCGCCGTCCTGTTTCTCCTGCTCCCTGCAAATGCTGGCTTGCACGGCATACTCAAAGACGGAGAAAGAATCATCCTTCAGGAGATTGCCGCTCCTGAAGCAGCCGGTGAGTACTACCGAAGACCCGGCAAATTAATAGCATCCGAAGGAGAAAATCGCTGGTTCGGGCCGGAAATCGACAGTCGAGTGCTTTGTTACATGATTGCGAACCCATTTAACGACGCAGGATTCTTTGACATCATCTATACCAGAGAAGAAGCCAGAGTCTGGCCCTCCTCAAGACCTGGGAGAATCTGGTGGTATCGGAAACAGGAGTGGCGTTTTGCGACTGCCGACACACCCTGGGGCACAGACACTGTTCGCCTCATCCTTGCATCTGAGATCGGTTGGACAGATATAGACTCCGGGAACAGCACTACCGGATTCCCTTGGAGCGGGTTCGAGGAACACTGGCGCGAAGGAGACATAGTAAAATCCAAGTCAGAAATAATAGGCTACTATCCATACGAGCGCACCGGCAAGAGATACCTCGCTCCGAAGTATTACAAAAATGGAACTTTGGAGTACATCTGCGCGACGGGGCTAGGACGACTTAACATGAAGATACTCAGTCACACCGAAGGACACTTTGCAGATCCGGTATTTCGTGCCAAATCTAACCAACTCAGCCGTCGCGAAAAACGCACAGATAATTGGTACGACTGCCTACCTCTAAAATAACTCGATTATAACTCGCTGGCGAGGTTTCTAACCTCGCCCTGTCAAACCAAATGAAAAATATCGCACATGCGCTAAACGCACTCATCATCATTTATACCTTCCTCCTTTTGCCAGGGGGGGCGAACGCCGCTTTTTGGGAAGACCACTTTGAACAAGAGGCAGTAGATGACTGGCAACACGTAGGAAACGATTCCGTCTGGACGGTCGAAGATGGATTTTTAAGGGCAGAAATTCAGGCACAAAACCAATGGAGTGTCGTATTTGAACGCTACCAATTCATCGCCTATCCCGGTCCCTATAATGATTTTACAATCACCCTTGAAACCGTCGGCGCAACGCGCGCTCGATTCGGTATTGCGCTCGCAAAGCATTTCCGAAATCCCGTGACCGAAATAGAGGAATTTGGCTACTACCTCTTTTTCACAAACGATATGCAAGCCTCAAGAGACGGCGGTGTGTTTGTCGGACCCGAACGACGCTGGAACACCGACGAACTCCAACAGATGGAACTCCACTTCAAAGACGGCAGGTTTCAATTGAATGCCGATGGTGAATTACGCCTCGATTTCACGGACGCAAACTTCGATCACATTGACATCATCGCCTTTGTCCTCGCCGGATTTGTCACAGAGGACGTTAACATAGGGAGCGCATGGGTAGACACGTTTACGATTGACGGACTCGCAGTCTCACCAAAACGGAAATTAACAACCACATGGGCACATTTGAAAAAAGAAATGTAGGGAGAAGGCTCTTCCTGTAGGAGCGATCTCCTGACCGCGACTCTTAACTAATAACTAATCGTAGGAGGGATCTCCGAATCCCGACTCTTTCTGACGACTGATGGAGAACCGACTGCTGATGGCTATCCTACTGACAACTGACAACTATTAAAACAAATGTTTCGAAAAAACTTAGATCTGATTTTTGACGCGCTTTTACTCGGGGTGGTTCTCGTCATCGTGTTTTGGACCACCTACGCCAGAGCGAGATTGAACCCCGGGGAAAGTGCCAAACCCGCGAATTCAGGCTTCTATTATAGAACCCCGGGTGTAAACGGCAAGTGGTTCGGACCGGAAATCAACTCGCTTACCCTCTGTCCCGGTGTCCACAACCCCTTTAACAATAGAGGTCAGTTCGACATCATAGAAACCATCGAAAATGCCGCGGTTTCCCGCTCAAGTATCCGAGGCGCGCTCCATTGGTATCGTGGACAGCGGTGGTATTTCAGTACAGACGATACGCCGTGGGGCACAAACTTCTCCTATATTACGCTCCGCGACGATTTAGGATGGGATGAAATTAGCGTAGGAGGCGGAACAACCGGCTATCCGTGGAGCGGCGTTGAACGACACTGGCGGGACGGAAACATTATCCGAGCACAAGCCTCCGTCATCGGCTGGCGGCGGTATGCCCGCGGCACAGAGCGATGGGTCTGCCCGATGTACTACAAAATCGGCGGATGGGAGGGCGAGACCGTTGAAGTCAACTGCAAAACACTCAGAACATGGTTCCCCCCCGACTGGAATGTCTTGAAACAGCAAGATAGAGACTTCGGTCCCCCAGTCGAACGTATACCTGGGGTTTTGAGTCGAAAAGGAAAGAAAACACAACAGTGGTACGACTGCATAAAAATCAATTAACCCGTATATCCGCATGTGCGGTAGGTGCGGTTTCTAACCGTACCGGGTCTGAAAGAATAAACGTGAAACCAAACTATCAGGCGGCTGACCGCTGATGGCTAACTGCTAAGGGTAGGAGGGATCTCCGAATCCCGACTCTTACTGACTGCTGACTGCTGACAACTGTAAACTGAAAACTATCTATCCCATGCCAAACAAAAACACAACAATCTTCATACTTCTTTATGCGCTCCTGAGCTGCACCCTTTCCGTCTCCGCCGAGATCTGGCACGACGATTTCGATGCAGAAAACCCCGAAGCGTGGCGAGTCGTCGGAAACGATTCCATCTGGAAAATCAGCGACGGATTCTTACACGCAGAGGTCAAACGGGAATGGGATGTGCAATACGAACTCTACCAATTTACCGCACTCCCACCACCCTACAGAAACTTCACAATCACGATAAACGACTTCGGGGGCGACAAGACGCGTTTCGGTTTTTGTGTAGGACGACATTTCCCCGACACCCCGAAAGAGGATCCGTTCTTCTACGTGTTTTTCCCAGATGAAATCAGAGCAAGGCGTTTCGACGGTAAAGGGAACAGTCACCCCTTCCGAACTCGGCTCTCCAGAGAGCCACGCACCCGCTGGGAAACGGATGCCCTCTCAAAGATGGAACTGCAATTTAATTCCGGGCATTTCGTGCTGTTTGCAGACGGCACACTCCGTACAGCATTTCACGATGCGAACTTCGATAAGATCGAAATCCTCGGCTTCGTTATGGAAGGCATCAATATCGCAAATGAATGGGTTGGCACGGCATGGGCGGATTCCTTCACCATTTCCGGACTGAACGTCTCCCCAGAGATAAAATTAACCCTAATTTGGGGACGACTCAAGCAGTAATAACCTCCTCCACCGCAAACTATCAATTTAACGCGTAGGTTGAGTTGAACGAAGTGAACCCATAGCCGTCAATTTAGTGTGTGCAACACGCGCGTTTAGCGTTGATTCAGGTTTAGTCGGTTTCCCCAGCGGGGTGGAATGTTTATAGAAACGCGGCACCCCAAGAATCCACCGGACTTTATCAGAGGTAGGGCTTTTAAAACCAGACTCTTACCGGGTCCGAAATAAAAAACCTATCATCAACAATCACAACAAAACCATGTCCAAACGCGCAATCCTCACAACAATTATCGTCCCCGCACTGCTGGCCTCTGGACTTATCATCTTCCTCATCAACAACCGACAAGAACCCGCAGCCGAACTCGTCCTGGCGCAGCAACGGATTCACTTCGGAACGCTCCCGGAATGGGAAGGGCCTGTAACACGATCCCTGACAGCACGAAACGCAGGCAAACATCCACTCCACATCCATAGGGTTCACACGGGGTGCAGTTACGCCGAAATCACAGCACCGGAGGTAATCCAACCCGATGCAGAAGGCACGTTCCAGATAATCCTCAACCCAGAACTTCTGCCCGACGACGAGACTTCGGCAACCGCCACCATCTTCACAGACAGTCCCAAGACCCCGATTGTCCACCTAACAATTATTGCCACAGCGAAACGATTTGCAACGCTCAATCCTAATGTCTGTGAGTTTGGGAACATCCACCCCGAAACGATGCATCAAAAGACCATCAAACTCACTGTGAATGCCCCACTCAACACATCGGACATCCGCCTTCTACCGTCCGGACATGAATCACTCACATGGGAGATAACACCCAATCCGGGGACAGATACCTCTCTCATTACAGTCCAACTCGGTCCCCTGAAAGACAGAGGACTCTTTTCCTCGCTGCTCACTGTGGCTTTTCCCAACCAGCGAACCCTGACCCTCTCCGTCACCGCCAAAGTAGTCCCCACTGACCGCCAACGGTAAAACGGATCTCCGAATCCCAATTCTTTCTGACGGCTGACCTCTGATAGCTGACTGCCATTCTGCTGACGGCTGACCGCTGATGGCTGATAACTGACAACTCATAACTAACAACCAAATACCCACTTGACAGAATACCCCAAATTGTAGTATCATTAAATACAACAACACGCAAAAAAGTAGAAAAACCCCTTCATGGAAAACCGCTACTTCGATTTCAGGGATATTTTCCAAGTTATCCGCTACGGATTCAGTGGACGAAAAATCGCAGTTCATTTCATCGGACTCGTTCTCGCATATCTAATTTACGAAACTTTGGTGTATCTCAGTCTCGTCATTGTAGGAGGCACCGCCGTGCAGGACTTCTGGAACAAGTATGCACTCCTACCCGTACCTCCCTTCGGTGATGCAGGACTTACGCAGACAACTGAAATCGCAATGTGGATAGGGATGGTCAGTTTCGCGTGCATCTTCTTCTTGGCAAGCACAGTGGCTTCCAAAATCACCATCGAACAGCTCCGTGGGGATTTCTTCTTTTCGGTCAGGGATGCCTTAACCTTTCTCAAGGGGCATTGGAAATCCGTTTTCGGCGCGTTCATCGGCTTACTTCTCATCCAGATATTTCTCGCGATAATCCCCCTCAGCATTGCGGGAATCGCGAAGTTACCAGTAGTGGGAAAACCGTTTCTCATGCTCAGTTCACTACTCATGCCGATCGGATTTTTCCTCGGTCTCCTGATGGCGTTGATAGCGATCGTTTTCAGTGCCAGTTTGCTGTTTGTGCCAGCCGTTGCCGCGACGACAGGTGCCGATGCATTTGAAATAATTTATCAGCAATTCGCAATCGTTTGGAACAAACCTTGGCTGTTAGTGGGTTATGAGGCGATATTGCTCCTTATCAAATTTATTTTCGTGCCTATTTGGGCACTCTTTTGCCTCGCAGGCTTTTCAATCGTGATGCACCCGACGCGCCTCTTCCACACCGAAGCGATGTCGCAGTTTATGGGCTACGCGAATTTATGGCTCGGCGGGGCTGTCGAAAAGATAGCAACACTGCCCTATATTAATAATCTCGGGGTCTTCGATACTGCTACAAGTGATCAAATGCCGACACTGACAGGGGTAGCGACGGTTACGACCCCAGTGACCGCTATCTTTCTGACAATCACACTCCTCATGAGTGCAGGATTGGTAATTGCATACCTGTTTTCAATCGCCTCTGCCGGAAACACGGTAATTTATACAATAGTGCGAAAGAAACTCGACGGACAGAATTTGTTAGTACCATCCGAATCGCAATTAACTGGAACGAACAAGGCATAAATACAAAATCGATTATGACTTAAAGATATGTTACCTTTCACAACGTGAAAGGTGCCAAGGAGCAAATAGAAAAAAATGTTCCGAAAAATGATAACCAAAGTCTTCGGTAGCAAAGAGGACCGCGATGTCAAAAAGTTTCGCGACATCGTTGAAGCCGTCAACCAGCGCGAACCCGAAAACAAAAAACTCACCGACGCACAACTGCAATCCAAAACACCCGAGTTTCGCCGACAGTTGGATGCAGGCGCGTCGCTTGATGACCTCTTACCTGATGCCTTCGCTGTCGTCCGTGAGGCCGCGGTGCGAACCTTAAAACAGCGACACTACGATGTCCAAATTATGGGGGCTATCGTGCTCCACCAAGGTAGCATCGCAGAGATGCGAACAGGTGAAGGCAAAACGCTCACCTCAACCCTCGCCGTCTATCTAAACGCATTGACTGGAAAAGGCGTGCATCTCGCTACCGTCAATGACTACCTCGCACGTCGTGATGCCGAATGGATGGGCAAGATTTACAACTTCCTCGGACTCTCTGTTGGATTGACGCTCAGCTTAATGCCGAAGGAACAGAAAAGGCTTGGATACAAGGCAGACATCATTTACGGCGTTCACAGCGAATTTGGATTCGATTACCTCTGGGACAACAAATCACTCTCAGTTGAAGATAAGGTACAGCGCGGGCATGTCTACGCCATCCTTGACGAAGTTGACAGCATCCTCATTGATGAATCGCGTACGCCGCTCATCATCTCAGAACCCTCCGGTAAACCCCCGGAACTCTACAGGCAAATTAACAGCATCGTCGCACAACTCCGAGAAAGTGAACACTTCCAAATCGACCAAGAAGGGAAAACGCGTGGCAGTGTAACCCTTACCGATGAAGGTGTTGAAGAAGTCGAACGCCGTCTCGGCGTAGGGAACCTCTATGAACACACTAACATCGCTATGGTGCATCACGTTAATCAGGCACTCACTGCGAACCATCTCTACAAAAGCGATGTCGATTACCTCGTCGAAAACGGTGAAGTCCTTCTCGTTGATGAATTCACTGGACGAAAACAGATCGGTAGACGGCTCAGCGAAGGACTCCATCAAGCCATCGAGGCGAAGGAACGTGTTAAAGTCGTCGAGGAAAGCGAAACCGGTGCCAAGATTACCTACCAAAACTACTTCCGCATGTACGACAAACTCGCAGGTATGACCGGGACCGCCGCGACTGAAGCGAACGAATTCGCGCACATCTATGGGTTAGAGGTCGCCGTTATCCCCACCAACGAACCGATGATTCGGATTGACCATCCCGACCAGATTTACAGTACCGGGGACGCAAAATACAACGCCGTCCTACAAGATATCGTCGAACAGACCGAGAAGGGGCGTCCAATCCTTGTCGGCACTATTTCAATCGAAAATTCCGAGAAATTGAGCAGAATGCTCAAAACCAAACACCGAAAAATCCGACATCAGATTTTGAACGCTAAGGAACACGCACGCGAAGCCGATATCATCGCGCAAGCAGGTGTCCCCGGTGCTGTAACAATCGCAACAAATATGGCAGGTAGAGGTGTAGACATTCTCCTTGGCGGTAACCCCGAAGGTATGGCAATCGAAACGCTGCGGAAACAGAAAGCCAAAACAGAGGCACTGTCCCCAGAGTCCGAAGAATTTCAGGCAGCACTCGCAGGAGCGCAAGCCATTTGCGACGAAAACAAAAAGAAGGTATTAGCCGCTGGCGGTCTCCATATTATCGGCACCGAACGCCACGATTCCCGACGTATTGATAACCAACTCCGTGGACGCTCCGGTAGACAGGGAGATCCAGGCTCATCTCGCTTCTACCTCTCCCTTGAAGACGAATTGATGCGAAAATTCGGATCTGAACGTTTACGAGGGTTAATGACGCGCGTCGGAATGGAGGATGATGTCCCCTTAGAACACCCGTGGGTTACTAAATCCATTGAGAAAGCGCAGACGCGTGTTGAACAGATGTACTTTGAAATCCGCAAAAATCTCCTCAAATTCGATGATGTCATGGATACACAGCGTGACACCATCTACACCTTGCGTGACACCGTCCTATCTTCCGCCACAGATGTTGTCGAATTCCCAGAACACGAAGGTACAGCAGATGATGGAGGACTCGCCGCACTCGCTGAAAAAGATGGCAAAGTTCCTGCCTCCCTCAAAACTACAATTTGGGGGATGATTGAGAGGGTCGTCAGGGATGCAATCGAGGACAATATGGGAGAAAAGGTGGGAAGTCCCCTTGAGACCCCCGACAGGTTTCAGCAGTGGTTGACGACCACATTCCCAATCGAGCCAGTATGGAAAACACCGTTGGCACAAGCGAGTCTAGAAGAGGTTCAAGAACAGACACTGGAGGTGCTACGCGCCGCTTATGAAGAACGCGAAGCCGAAATGGGTCCGGGGATGATGCGTGTTCTCGAACGCTTGCTCCTTTTGGATAGAATTGACGATCATTGGAAAGAACACCTTCATAATATCGACTATATTGAGGAAGGTATTCGGTTCGGCGCAGGATATGGCGGCAAAGACCCCATTGTTGTCTTCAAAAACGAAGCACTCTCTGTCTTTGAAAGTATGTATCAACAGATTGAAGAACAGGTCAGTGAGTTCATCTTCAAATCTCGCGTTAATACCGAGGCACCGCGTCGGGTCCCCAGTCGACGAACGGGTAGACAACGTAGCCCGCAGCCGAGGGTACCCCAAGGTAGCACCGCAGCCGCAACCAGCGATGATGCCGAATTTGCTTCACAACAGGCAATGGGGAACACGCCTAAGGTCGGCAGAAACGCACCCTGCCCTTGTGGAAGCGGCAAGAAATATAAGAGATGCCACGGTAGCTAAGACTCCACACCGTAGAGTTGTGTCAATCGATTAAGGTTCAAAATTGTAGCCCGTAATGAAATGGAGGGCGGATCTACGGAGAGGATCGTTGGTCATTCAACCTACCTCACCGAACCGCAAGGAATAATTAAAAATTTGAATTCGGAAAACACTTATGCACTTTCAAAAACACTACTTGACATTCTCGCATGTCCAGCGTGTAAAGGTCAGATAAAACACGATGAAGCCGCACAGAAACTGGTGTGTGTCGGTGAGTGTCAGCGTCGCTACCCGATCCATGAAGGCATCCCAGTAATGCTGATCGATGAGGCAGAATTGCCCGACGAAGAACTGGGCTAATGAAGATGTCCCATAGTCTGGATCCGGTTAGAATGAATCCCAAGCCATCGCGGAACGAGAGGAAAATGGGCTGCGGATAGGAGATCTTAAGAAACGTACGCAGCACCCGTCGCGTCGAAATTGGCCAGATCCCATCGTGAAACGAAGTGGAACGATGACCAGAGTCCCATAGTTTAAAAAATGAAAATTCTATTTTTGAGTCTCCGGTGTCCGTATCCACCGCATCGGGGCGATCGGATCCGGTCTTACAATTTTATCAAGCAACTTTCGAAACAACATGCCGTAACCGTCGTTTACTTCGCTGAGTCTGAAAGCGATATTGAATCCGCGAAGCATTTAGAACCTTTTTGTGAACGCGTGGAGTGGGTCCGTTTTCATCGTTCCTTTGCCCTCATGAATACAGGGGTCCACTGCTTATCGCGTCGTCCCCTTCAGCTGCATTACTGGTACGCACCCCAGATGCAACGGAAGATTAACCAACTCCTCGAACAAGAGGACTTCGAGCTAATTCACGCGCAACTATTTCGGATGGGACAATACGTGACGGATGTCCAGGGTCCCATCAAAGTCTTAGATTTGTGTGATTCGTTGGCACTGAATCTCAGCAGACGCGCCGAGCTTGAAAGTAATCCTTGGCTTGCGAAAATTAAATTAGATTGCACTCCAAAGCGTTTTTTGGTAAAATTAGAAGAAAAGCGGGTACGGCGTTACGAAGTCAACATCATGAAGGCTTTTGACTGCGGCACCGTTGTCGCACGTTTTGATCGTGACTATCTCCTGAAGCAGGACAACGGTCTGAATCTGTCGATAGTTCCAATGGGGGTCGATCTCGGATATTTTCGACCGAATCCGACAACACAGCCTGCACCGCTAATGCTCTTTACCGGAACGATGAACTATTTTCCGAATTCGGATGCCGCGATCTATTTTTGTAATGAGATTTTTCCACGTATCCGGGAAAGCCATCCGAACGCGCAGTTTTATATAGTAGGCAACCATCCATCGGATCAGGTAAAGCGGCTTGAGACACAGGAAGGTGTAGTTGTCACGGGTTATGTCCCGGATGTCCGTCCTTATTTTGAAAAGGCATCTGTTTTTGTTGCCCCTTTACGTGCCGGATCGGGCATACAAACTAAAAATCTGGAGGCAATGGCAATGGGGGTTCCCGTCGTCACAACCTCCGTCGGCGCAATGGGTTTGGAGGCAGACATCGGTAAAGAATTACTCGTTGCTGATACACCCGCTGGTTTTGCAAAACATGTCGTTCATTTACTCAACAATGAGCATTCGAGAGAAACCCTCGCGCAAACCGCCAGAACTCGCGTCGAAACCCATTATAGTTGGGAGGCGATCGGGGAACGTTTAAAGCATGTCTATGCACAGGCAGTTCATACATCGAACTCCAAAACAAACCCGCACGCTACTCCATAAAGCCGTTCATCCAGGCGGAAAATGGCTGTTGACTTCGTGATGTCAGCCGACGGCTGACGGCTATTAAAAACCGGTTTTCAACGGAGAAAATCGAGCAAAAACCCAATCGTTAAAAAACCTTGAGGAGGGAATATGGATAGACCCAAAATAAAGTGGAGTTTTACAATTGTTTTTGATGCGCTTCTCGTCAATATCGCGTTTCTATTCGCTTACCTGACCAGCAGGCAATTCGGTTTTGATTTTTTAGAACAACCCGCACCACTCTTCGCTATACTACAGAATGCAGACCTATCCCCTCTCCAGCCACAGCATGTTATCGGGATCGGAACTGTCGCTGTTGTCACGATAGTCCGTATCGGTTTCCTGTTAGCTTTCAATCTATACAAACCGATATGGCAATATGCCGCTGCTAAGGAATTCCGCGCGTTGGCAACCGCTATTATATTCGCGACTGTAGGGCTCATTGGGCTTTCCATGCTATTGAAAATCGCCTGGGTCCTCTTCTTAATTGACGGATTTTATAACTTCGCACTCATCGGGTTTACCAAATTCTCCGTACAAATTCTCCAGCAAGATAAACGGTCAGAACGTAAAAGATCTCAAAAGGGCAAAGGTTCAATAGGACAGAACTCCGAACCCCAGTTGCCCATACAAAAACTATCAACAAAAGTCCTTATTGTTGGTGCAGGTGAAACAGGTATTGGTGTACTCCGTGCACTGAGGAACCACCCTGAAAAAGGGTACGTGCCAATTGGCTTTATTGACGATGCACCACATAAAGTGGGCAGAAGCGTCGCAGGACTTGAAGTATTAGGGGCGACCCGCGACCTAACCTATATCGCTCGCAAGCGCGAGATTGATGAGGTGGTCATCGCCATCCCCTCAGCACCAGGCGGTAAGATTCGTGATATTATCCGGCAGTGTGAATATCGGGGGTGTCAGTTTAAAATCGTCCCGAACATTCATGCGATTCTTGAAGGGCGAGCCAGTGTCAGTCAGATCCGAGAAGTCCGATTTGAGGATCTCCTAAATCGGTCTACATCGCAAATGGACCTCGCTGAAGTCTCTAAATATCTTTCCGGTAAACGCGTGATGGTAACCGGTGCCGGTGGCTCAATCGGTTCTGAACTCTGTCGCCAAGTGGCGAAATTGAACCCGGAGCTTCTTATCCTCTTCGGGCGCGGTGAAAACAGCCTCTATCATACAGATATAGAACTCCGGGAGTCCGAACCAGGAATCAATCGCGCTGTAGTTATCGGGGACATTCGTGATAATGCTAAAGTTTCGCAAATTACGCGCAAATATCGCCCCCATATTATTTTCCACGCTGCCGCACACAAGCATGTTAAATTCATGGAGAACCATCCCGATGAAGCCGTCAAAAACAACATCCTTGGCACGCAAAACCTTATCAATGCCGCAATCAAATACGAGGTGGAGGCTTTCATACTCGTCTCATCAGATAAAGCCGTAAACCCAACGAGCGTTTACGGGGCATCCAAACGTGTCACAGAAAAATTGGTTCAGTGCAAAGCAAAGCAGAACGGAACCCGATTTATCGCAGTCCGCTTTGGGAACGTTATCGGAAGTCGAGCAAGTGTAATCCCCAATTTCAAACGGCAAATCGCCAAAGGGGGTCCCGTCACCGTCACACATCGCGATGCAACACGCTACTTCATGACGATTCCAGAAGCTGTACAACTCCTCATCCAAGCAGGTGCTATGGGTAATGACGGCGAAATTCTGATGTTAGATATGGGAGAACCCATTAAAATCCTTGATCTCGCACAAGACCTTATCCGCCTTTCTGGGCTCGAAGTCGACAGGGACATCAAGATTGAATTTACAGGTTTAGAACCGGGCGAAAAGTTGTACGAAGAACTCCTGACCCCTCAAGAAGGCGTTACAGCAACAAAACACCAGCGTATTTTCGTCGCACAGTTGGAGCGGATAGGGGAACGTCAACTTCTCTCCAAGATTGAGGAACTCTCACAACTCGCGGACACGCTGGATTCGGAAGGTATTGTTTCTAAATTCCAGGAATTGGTCCCAACATACCAGCCGAACCGCTCATTCTTGACAGAAATCGATGTAGATAGCGCGTCTGATATTATCCAGTTTCCTTCAGAAACGGAAACCGCCAGAGCGAACCGCCGTTAGTCCTGCAAAGTAGGATAAGCGCATGCCCCATACCAAGCGTTTTTATAGCAGTCAGCCCTCGGCAGTTAGCCGACAGCCGACGGTTTCCGACAGCCAATTTGGTATAGAACCCAAACGTAACTGGGCAAAACGGACGTTCGATGTCCTGTTCGCAACGATTGGACTCGTGCTTTTATCTCCCCTTTTTTTGCTTGGGAGTCTGCTCGCAAAATTGCAATCAAAAGGACCCGTGTTTTACAAAGCAAAACGGGTCGGCAGAGGCGAACTCATTTTTGAAATGTACAAATTCAGAACTATGGTAGCGAATGCGGATACGGTCGGTGGTAGCCTGACAACCTATAGGGATGAACGGATTACACCCATCGGTAGGTTCTTGAGATGGACGAAGTTGGACGAACTCCCAAACTTAATCAATGTTATTAAAGGTGAAATGAGTCTCATTGGACCACGTCCGGAGGCACCCGATTACGTCAAGTACTATACACAGACGCAGAGACAGGTCCTACAAGTAAAGCCAGGGATGACCGGTCCATCACAACTTGCTAACCGCGATGAAGAGGAGAAATTGAAAGGGCAACTCGATGCTGAGCATTACTACATCACAAAATTAATGCCAAAAAAGCTCGCATTGGATCTCCACTACGTTGCAACACAGAACATCGCTGCTGATATAGGATGGTTGCTAAAAACCTTTTGGGTAGTCATCTTCGCACCGCGCCGCTCCAAATAACTCTCTGTCTCGCGACCCAGTGAAACGATACCTGAATTTCAAGCCTTTCTGACAACTGATAACCGATAACCCTTTAATCGCTCTCGATGCCGATAAAACGCATCGAAAACCCGATTCGGCTGTAAGACCAATCGGCGCAAAAACCCAATAATTAAAAAAATGAAAAAGAGACGTGTTTACATTATTTTAGGAAGTATCATCGTGCTGTTCTTCTTGCTGTTGATTTTACGTTCAATAGGCGGCAACGTGTCGATCGGAGAGAAGGTCGCAGTGGTAGACATTACAGGTATTATCTCCGGTTCAGATGCCACGATTAAACTAATTCACACCTACCGCGATGATCCAAGTATCAAAGCAATTGTAATTAGAATCGACTCTCCGGGCGGTAGTGTCGCCCCAGTCCAAGAGATTTACAGCGAATTGCGGAAGATAGAGAAACCGATAGTCGCTTCAATGGGAGGGAGTGCGGCATCTGGCGGTTACTACGTCGCGTGCGCCGCCGACACAATCTTCGCAAATCCCGGCACCTTGACAGGTAGCATCGGCGTTATCATGCAATTCATGCAGATAAAGGGCTTGTACGACAAAATCGGCTTAAGACAGCAGGTCATTAAAAGCGGCGACTTTAAAGACACAGGTTCACCTTTCCGCGAGTTGACAGAACAGGAACAGGCAGTCCTTCAATCCACCGTGGACGATGTTTACAATCAATTTGTGGATACAATCTTCGAGGCACGAGGGGATCTCTTAACACGTGCCGAAATTGTTGAACTCGCGGATGGACGAATTTACTCTGGCAAGCAGGCGTTAGATTCAAAGTTGCTGGACCAACTCGGCAATCTCCAGGACGCAATCAAAACCGCCGCAGAGTTAGCAGGTATTGAAGGCAAACCCAAGGTGGTACGTAAAGAGAAAAAGACATCACTGCTCGAACAACTCACTGGAATTAGACAGATGCCTCCTTTGGACGAAATGTTCAGTCTCCCCGGTGTCACCTTTCGTTATGAAATGAACCTTGGCAAATAGGACTTTTAATTTACCTTGCGGAGGACTGGAGTGGGTTTAGCAGACGCGTGCCTTTCAAAAAATCCGCCCTCCATTTCATTACGGGCTACGGTTTTCTGACTTACGGAAGAAAAGATTTTTCTAAAACTTTCAGTTTCTGTCAGCAAGAGACTGGATGGAAGGCAGGAAGGGTGGAAGGGAGAAAAGAAACTCCAATCAAATGCTAAGGGTTTCCGAAGATTAACGGTTTCCGAAAATTATCTTGCTGACCGCTGATGGTTCTCACTGCGAAGCAAGCCGAAAGCCATAAAAAATGGATGACACGTATCAAGTTAACCAACACTGGGAAAAACTTGCGAGTCGAGTTGTCAAGCCCCAACAGGTTGTACTTGTGATAGGGTCAACCGATGTTGGAAAATCGACCTTCTGCCGTTTTTTAGCGGATTCTGCCATTGGTCGGGGTTTGAAGACTGCTTTTGTAGATACAGATGTCGGACAATCTCAAATCGGTCCCCCCACGACAATCGGTATGAAATCTCTTGCCCCAGAAGATTCCCCCGTCCAGTTCAACGGCACCGCTGACCAACTCTATTTTGTCGGGGATTTGTCGCCACGAGGGCACTATCTTGAAGTGCTAACAGGGACGCGGTTGATGGTAGATCGCGCACGTGAAACCGAGGCTGATTTCATTATCGTCGATACGAGCGGGTACGTTCACGACGCACTCGCTGTTACTCTCAAACAGCAGAAGATTGAGCTCATCAGACCGAACCACGTGGTATGCATCGGTCGCTCCAACGAATTGGAACAAATAACCGCATGTTACAGTCAACAGGACTGGCTCAATATTCACTACCTTCTTCCACACCGGAATGTTCGATCTAAAAGTAGCAAGGCGCGTAGCCGATACCGAAAAGCCCAATTTGATGCGTACTTTGGTGTAGCTTGCAAACCAAAGCTTGCTGTCGAAAGTGGTGTAGCTTGCAAACCAAAGCTTGCTGTCGAAAGTGGTGTAGCTTGCAAACCAAAGCTTGCTGTCGAAAGTGGTATAGCTTGCAAACCAAAGCTTGCTGTCGAAAGTGGTGTGGCTTGCGAGCCAAAGCTTGCTGTCGAAAGTGACGAAACTTGCGGGTTTCCAGAGCTTGCTCTACAAAAGTCCGACAACAGTATCCAACACCTACCATTTGAACAGATTCGCGGTGAGCGCATCCCTTTCTTTATCGGGCGCATCGCAAATGAGAAAGAATTAGAAATCCTCTCTCGACTCGCCGAGACGCAAGTTTACCATGCTGAATGGGGACATCGCACCTTGTGCCTCATTGCATCAAAATCACTTTCCAAAGCAACTACCACCCACATCAAAAACCATTTAAGTTTGACGCACGTCACAGCAGAAGTTCGCGCGTATTTTGAACGCCGTTTGATTGGCTTAATCGACACCGCCGGTAATACCTACGCCATCGGGATCATTGAAGTTGTCGATTTCCAAAAGCGAGAATTCAGTATCCGTTGTCCATTTTCAAAGGGGGGCGATGCCGCGAAGCAGGCGTGTGCCATCCAATTTGGTAGTTATCAACTGAAAGAAAGCAAGTAGGTTCGATTGAACCGAAGGTAAAACCCAAAGGACAGACTCGGCATGGACAAAAAACTTTTCACAAAAAACCCAGCTTTCATCCGATTTGTCCGGTATCACGCACCTTACACCGGCTCTCTTCTCTTAGCAATGGCTTTTGCCTTGATAGTTGCCGTGTGCGATTTAGGGACTATTCAAATTTTAGCCGATACCATTAACACGCTTGAAATTGTCGGTGGAAACTCATTTGACGAAGCCGTATCCATCTGGTACTTCCAGCGCGAGGGTATGTTCGCTTTTGAGGGTTTTGAAATGTCATTGACGGATGCCAGCGACGCATTCAAAGCCTTCCTATGGTTGCTAAGTGGGTTGCTCATCCTCGTGTTCATCAAAGGTTTTTTTGTTTATGGCAACGATTACGTAATGGCGCGTGTCGGATATAAACTGGCTTTCCGACTGCGGAATGCCCTCTACGAGCGAATCGTATCCGCACCCTTAGGCATCTTGCGCGAAGAACGCACCGGCGACCTCATGGCACGAATCACAGACGATGTTCGGGTGTGGCAAAACCTTGTTGCAGCGATGGCAAACATCGTCCGCGCTGTCGTTCTCGTGAGTGTCTTCATCCCTGTAATGTTGATTACAAGCTTTAAACTCACGCTGTCCGTCCTGCTTATTTTTCCATTTCTTGCTTACTTCATCACATCTATCGGCGCACGAATTCGCGGTGCCAGCATAGAGATTCAGCAGCAGAGTGCGGATATCTATTCACAACTCAAAGAGACACTTTTCGGCATCAAGATAATCAAAAGTTTCACATCCGAACAAGCAGAAATGGAACGCTTTCGATCTATTAACTGGAACCAGTACTGTTCAGCGGTCCGACGCGCCCGTTTCGCCGCACTTCTCCCGCCAGTGATCGAATGGTTGGGGGCTCTCGGGGTCGCAACTGTTTTCGGGTTAGGTTGTTGGCAGGTTATTGTAGGACAACTCTCCACAGGGTGGTTTATCGGCTACGTCACGATGGTAAGTTGGATGTTCAAGCCGATTAAAACGATTGGCAACGTCAACAGTGCCTTACAACAGGGTCTCGTCTCCGCGGAACGGATCTTTTATCTCCTCGACTTCGGACCAGAGATGCATGCGGAAAACGACAAACGGCAGCACACCCTCCACACGGAGCCCGAGGACGCAACCGGTGGGATTCAACTGCAAAATATCCACGGCACCGTCACATTTCAGAACGTCTCTTTTTCCTATGTGCAACCTATAACAACAAATTCAGATAATCGGCACACAAGGTCGAAACCTGTTATTGACAACGTAACCTTTGCGGCAAATCCAGGGGAAGTTGTAGCACTTGTCGGACCGAGTGGTAGTGGAAAGACAACTCTCCTCAACCTACTCTTACGTTTCTATGAGGTGAGTTCCGGGAAAATCTTGATCGACGATATCTCGATTTCCGAAGTAAATTTGGAGTCATTGCGACAAAGTATTGCACTTGTTCCACAGGACACGTTCCTATTTGACGGCACGGTTTTGGAAAACATCGGCTACGGATGCCCGGGTGCCACTGATGAGGCGATTATCGCAGCGGCGAAAAGGGCAAACGCACACGAGTTTATTACGAAAACCCCGCAAGGTTATACGACCCCAATAGGTGAGGCGGGTATGAAACTCTCCGGTGGTGAACAGCAACGCTTGTCTATCGCCCGTGCCCTTTTAAAAGATGCACCGATTCTCATCTTAGATGAAGCCACATCCTCATTGGATATACAGTCTGAAGCACTCATCCAGGAATCGTTGGTAAACCTGATGGAAGGGAGAACCAGTTTTATTATTGCGCACCGACTTTCAACCGTTGTTCGAGCTGACAAGATTCTTGTTATCAAGGATGGGGAAATTCTGGAAACTGGAACACATGAAACGTTATTAGCAAAAGGTGGGTTGTATCAAAAACTCTGCGAAATGCAACTAGGTTAACCCAAAGAGTGTTAGGGTTGGTGAGGCTTGTAACCACAACACTGCTCCTGTGTAAAGTTACTCGCCTATAGAAAATTACAGGTAAATTGTCGAAACTTTAAAAAAAATGCAATTTAGGTAAACCTCTTACCGCTTGTTAACGTCACATATATTAGAAGAATGTGGTAAGTGCTATACGATTTTTGGCAGCCTCAATCCCCGAGTGGTAGATAAACCGGTAGATCGAAACTACATGGACGAAATTGGTAATAAACGCTGGGGGAAAACAAAAAGATCTGCTGTTTAATTTCGCCCCTTTTTAGTGATAGCACCTTCAAGATCGGCTTCACGATAGACGGCTTCAGAGAGGTCAACCTCATATAGATAGGCATCTTTGAAATTGGCACCGAGTAAGACAACACCTATCAGTTTGATTTCACCGAAAATCGCCTCTCCGAGGTTCGCGTTCTCAAAACTGGTGAGTGAACTGAAAGGTCCCAGCACCTCGCATCTTGGACAGCCGAGGGTAGCACGACGTAGGTCAGCGCGTCGGAAGTTAGTACCACAGAGCAGACTTCCGCTGAGGAACGCTCCACATAGATTCGCTTCCTCGAGATTGGCATCCGTTAAATTAGAGCCGACAAGATACGTCCGATGCAAGGTTGCACCGGAAAGGTTCGCACCAGTGAGATTCGCATCGTTCAGATTCGCATCCGTTAAATCCGCGTTCCGTAGATCAATACCGCTCAAATCCGCTTCTGACAAATCAATACCTACGAGCGGTTGATTCGCTAAATCTAAGTTTGCAAGATTTTCACCAGAGAGAGATTCACCGGCTTGACACTTTTTAATTATTTCATTCTGTGTGAGTTGAGCCATTAATTAACTGCCTCCAATCGTTATACGGCGTTTTAGGGGCTGCTTGCAAGCCAATAATATTATCCAGAAGATATACGAGTAGGTTGTGCTTAATAGCATACCACATACACAATTAAAAGTTAAACTTTTTTTGATAATTTTTGCTGTGTTAGGCAACCATAAAAAACATCTCGTTCGGGAGATCGAGGCTACAGTGAGGTGAAGACATGAGAGACTATTACCCGGCATACCCGGTAGAATCTGAACTTTTTGCAGAAGATGAGGAGAGGGAAGAGAGCACCACAGAATCACCAAGAGATGAGACCTTTGCTTACCTACAGAAGATTGCAAAGACTCCTTTGTTGGAACCTGAGCAAGAAACTTCACTCTTTGAAAAGTACCGAGAGGGTTTCCAGGCGTTTACCAACCTGTTAAATCAACTCCCAGATTGGATGATAGCCTCGCTTGACATCACTGAGAAAGATACTTCAAACAGAAGCCAGAAATTAGAACCCGCACAATCAGAACACGGATTAATTATAGACCAGGTCCGCGCCGAAATCCACGCACTTGGCGTCCTATTGGAAAAATTAGAGGCGAAGTCGAATTTGTTAGAACAGACACGCTGGAAAATCTTTGAAGGGAACTTACATCTCCTAAAAAAGTATGTTGACACCACCGCATCGCCCGAATTGATGCAGATGGGCAGCCTCGGACTCTTGAAAGCCATTGACGATAGCGATACAAAACGTGGTACGGAATTTCGGGCTTACGCTCGCAAAGCGATTCGCAGCAACATCAACACCTTCAACAAAAGAACGATGAAAGCGCAGCAACGACAAGCTGAATTCTCTTTGGCAGAATCACATCCGATCCCTGAACTCTCTCATATCACAGCATGTTTTGACAAAGAACAGGAATCCTTGGCTTTCCAGGAATTCGACGTTATCCGCCACGAGATTGAAATGCTCTTGGAGAAACTACCTACCGATATGTTAGTGGAGCGGAAAACTACCTGCAAGCCACACACACTTCGGTTTGTACTTGAAGATGTCCGAACGGAATTTGCACATGTCAAGTGGTTGGTGGAACAATTGGAAGCAGCGGACCAAGTTACACATGGAACGAAACTTAAAATTGTCGAAGCGAATCTTCGCCTCGTCGCCAGTATCGCCAAACAACATCACTTTAGTAAAACATCCTTAACCTTCCTTGATTTGATGCAGGAAGGCAGCCTCGGATTGATGCGAGCCGTAGATAAGTTCGACCACACCCTCCGATTCCGATTCAGTACTTACGCCACTTGGTGGATTATGCAATCTATCAAACGTGCCCTCGATCAGCAAGGACAGATGATCCGTGTTCCATGCTATATCGGCGAAGCTCGTCGCGCTATTAAGCAGGCACAATCAGATCTGACAACCCAACTCGGACGCGAACCCACTACAACTGAAATTGCGAAAGAAGTCGAACTTACAGAGAAAAAGGTTTCCGAAATTTTTAACGCCACAAGAGATCCTGTTCCGCTCGATGCACCCATCAATGAAGACGCTCCTGACGGCTCGTTTTCCGACCTTATTCCGGATCAATCCCAAATTACGCCTGAAAACTATTTGCTCGATTATGCCAAAGTCGAGGTTATCACAGAGGTCCTCAACCGAACACTCAACCCTCGTGAAACACAGGTGATTATTCTGCGATACGGCTTAATGGACGGCACCGAGTATACCTTAGCGGACATCGGAGACAAACTTCGGATTAGTCGTGAACGCGTCCGACAGATAGAAGCTGAAGCTATTGGTAAGCTCAAACGCCACGACTCGAAAACATTGCTCCAAGACTTACTTCAAGATTTCTAATATTGGCTATCGGTTTCCGTCGGTGTTCAGAGGAATGGCTCTCGGCTCTCGGCTACTCTGCTGTAGGAGCGAGTTTCACTCGCGATCCCTGCGCACTGAATCTCCACCGAAAATCTAAAGGAGTGTAAATATAGTGAAGATCGCGTATTTCGACTGTTTTTCAGGCATTAGCGGCGACATGACGCTCGGTGCTCTCGTCGATGCCGGTGTGCCACCGGAAATGCTTGCAGAGGGATTGTCTACGCTCAAACTCGATGCCGAGTTCAGTCTACACTTCGAGAAAGCCACTAAACACGGCATTACCGGTACCAGAGCGATTGTAGAGGTGCACCCTGCACACACGTCACACGCGGATTCACATCACGAGCATGGGCATGCACATCGCCATGACCACGATCACGAACATCACGATCACGGGCAGGACCACGATCACGGACCGACTCGCCACCTCTCCGATATTTTCAAATTGCTTGATGACAGCGATTTAGACCCAGAAATTCGGGATACCGCAAAACGCGTCTTCGACCGACTCGCTGAAGCAGAAGCAACGGTTCACAATATGAGCAAAGCCAACGTTCATCTCCACGAAGTGAGTGGGATTGATTCAATTGTGGACATCGTAGGTTCTGTCATCGGTTTGGCGCATCTGGACGTTGACGCGGTTTACGCATCACCACTCTCTCTCGGTAGAGGCTTTGTCCGATGCGCCCACGGGCTCATGCCCGTTCCTGTCCCCGGCACAATGGAACTCCTAAAAGGTGTTCCGATTCATCAAACCGATATACCAAAGGAACTGGTAACGCCGACTGGGGCGGCACTCATCACGACGTTATCGCAGGAATTCGGTGTCATGCCACACATGCGATTGGATCGCGTCGGGTACGGTGCCGGTACTCGCGACCTTGAACAACGACCAAACCTCCTCCGACTCTGTCTCGGTGAAAAAATCTCAAGTAGCAGTTCGCAAACGACCCACCATCACGCCGAAACTGACAGCGTGGACATCATTGAGACCAATGTAGACGATATGTCGCCAGAGATTACGGGGTATGTTACCTCTCAACTCTTTGAACACGGCGCGCTTGATGTCTTTCTTATACCGATTTTCATGAAAAAGAACAGACCCGCCACACAGATAACGGTCCTCTGTCCTACTGTGCTTCGCGACAAACTCATCGAACTCCTCCTCACCGAAACCACGACCTTTGGTGTCAGACTCTCTTCCGCCAATCGGGTCAAACTACGTCGCGACTTCACCCAAGTCGAGACGCAGTGGGGAACAATCCAAGCGAAACGCGGGTATCTCAACGGCACCCTTATCAAGACTGTCCCCGAATATGAGGACTGCAAACGGCTTGCGGTACAAAACAGCGTCCCACTCCGACAGATCTATGCGGAAGCACTCCGCAACCTCGATCCTGTTGACACTGTAGATCATCCTGAAACCTAAACTCGCCTCTTCACCTGTTTCCTTCCATTTTACGTCCCTAAAAAACCCATAAGCACCGAAAACTGTTGCTGCCACATAAAGCAAGTCTTCGGTAACCCGAATTTTTATTTTTATTTAAACATGAGTTCGACTTAACGATTGAAAGAAGGTCGGTGCTACATCATGCCTATCGCAGATTTAGTAATGGAAGAGTTTCCGCACTCCAGCGGAGTGCTATTGCTTCGCAGTGAGAATAGAAAACGGGGATCCAAACCCTCGCACTCCAGCGGAGTGCCATGTGTTGTGAAACCACGTCACGCATCTACGGAGCAAATGTATGTGCTTTAGGAGTGGTGTTGAGTTTCACTTGTGTACGACACAATCTACGTTTCCTATAGTTGTATTGAAATTCCCAAGGTGCTTCGAGTTTTAGTCTATTTTATACCGAATCTACGTTTTTTAAGCCTTTTTGCCGAAAACCTGCCTCTTTATAACCATAGCAACATCTGAAAATATATAGATATTTGCCGGACAGACACTGCTGGTTGAAGTATCCTATAACTACACCCAATGCCGCTAAAAACGCATCGAAAACCCGATTGGGTTGTAAGACCTATCTGCGCGAAACCCAATAGTTAAAAAGAATTTGATGAATTTTCAAGTAAAAACGAGGTTTAAGCATCTGTGATTCTTTAAATCAGTTCTTGAGTGAAACTTGTTGAACCCGTTGAAAGTGCATCCAAATGTCCGTATAAGTGGAAGTTCTTTATAAAGATCCGTTCTCCTAATTAAGACAACCTTGTCTTTCGCGGCGTTCCTTCGCAGAACTTGCAAGCCAAAATTTACTTAAAAAATAGCGATTCCACCATACAGAGATTCCGGGTGCGTGTGGCTATCCAACCTTGCTGAGAAACAGGGTAGGCCATGACGCACACCTTATTTACAAAAAAATGAAATTTCGTGACGCTATCATCACAGGTGTTACACACCTTGCCCAAAATAAACTCCGCGCCGGTTTATCGATCCTCGGTATCTTCATCGGGATAGCCAGTGTTCTGTGCATGATCGCTATCGGTGATGGTGCGAAACTCCTCATCGCTCAAGACATCGAGACACTCGGCGGTGCAAACCAAGTCCAATTCTGGACACGGACTTCTATTTGGAAACGCCGGCGGTTCGTCCGGCGTACCACCGAACGATATACCCTCGAGGACGCTCTTGCTATTGAGGCAGAATGTCCTAACGTCCTATATGTCCTGCCCAAACATGAAGGCTACGAAACTTTCGTTACCAGCCGAAACGGAAACCAAGCCAGACCGCTTTTGGAAGGTGTTACTGCAGACTACGCACACGGCATGAGTTGGGAACTTCAGACTGGCAGATTCCTCTCAGAGGGGGATATCGAAAACGCAAAGCAGGTGTGTGTCTTAGGTGCCACTACTGCTACTGAACTGTTTGGAAAGGAATCCCCAATTGGACAAGAGGTAAAGATTCGGTACCATTGGCGGCAAGCGACGGTAAGACTAAAGGTCGTGGGTGTGATGAAAACAAAGGGCCGCAGCCTCAGCATCTCGTATTCTTTAGATGATGCCATTTGTGTGCCCCTAACAACATACCAACAACGGATCACAGGCACCCGTTATCTTGAAGACATGGTTGTCTTTTTTGAAAAAGGTACGGATATTGACAGCATCGTTGATTCGGTCAAGCACATCCTACGTAAAAGACACCGCGGAAAAGATGATTTCATCGGTTATTGGATACCGAAACGGTCAGCAAGACGACTTGACCACATTGAAAAAGTGATAAGAATCACTTTGGGGAGCATTGCCGGATTCTCACTCTTTGTCAGCGGCATCGGCATCATGAATATATGTCTCGTCTCCGTCGGTGAGAAGACGCGGGAGATCGGTTTGCGGAAATCGGTAGGTGCAAAACAGATTCACGTTTTCTGGCAATTCTTGACGGAATCGATCTGTCTCTGTGTGTGTGGTACGGTACTCGGCATTGCGGGAGGCTGGGTAGCAGCACACGGTATGGCGCAACTTGCTGTCCGCATTGTACAGGTTGTACCAGAATGGCCCGTTGTTCTTTCTTTACCGTGGATATTGACTTCTGTTATCTTCTCAATTTTCATGGGCATCACTTTTGGTGTCTATCCAGCGATGCTCGCCGCTCAGCTTTCACCTATTGAAGCACTCCGTACCGAAAATTAAATAATGACGGTTTGTAACCAAGAGTAGAAGATACAAAAGACGCTGAGGCATGTTGGAAAGTTTTAATAGGAATGGCTATCGGAAACCTTCAGCAAAGAGGTCCTCTTTCTGGCGGCTGACGGAAACCGATGGCTGATTGCTAATTGCTGACGGCTTGCGTTTGACACAAATCGCAGGTCCCGCACCGGTAACTTTCTTCAACATGTTCACCAAAATAGTCTCGAATCACGCGCATTCGGCAGGTCGTCTCTAACGCATAAACAACCATCTGATCAATCTGGCTCTGTTTTCGGCGGACATAGTCGCCTACTTCAATCTGCTCATCCGTCAGTGTGCTGAGCATTTGGCTGTCCTCAAGCAGTTCAATGAGGAGCAAATCTTCCTGTCCCCAGTACTGAATATAGCCATCGCTTTGCAGTTCGGCGAGGTTTTCCATTATCACCTTCGGGTTTTGTCCCATGGCTTCACAGAGTTCTAAAATCGTCTTTAATTTTCTACCTCGCAATTGGCGGAGTAATTCACGCTGGACTGCCTCCGCTGGTTTTGCTTTTTCAACCCAGGATCCGCGAAATCTCACAGAAAGCTGGGACGGCAAGTTATACCACCGCTTCAGAAACCCGAGTTTTTCGAGATAACTGAGGCAGACGTGGACTTTTGTCCCTTTAGCACCACTCATCCACTCCAACTCATCGTTAGAAATTGTGCGGTACCTCTCACTGCCCTTGAAATTTTCAACGACCTTCAAAAGTTTAATCAAAGACTGTTTATCGGGTGCGTTCTCTTTGATAAACCACTCGTGCAAACCGCGGTCATCGTTACAAAAAAGCAGAATACATAGTGCATCCTCCCCATCTCTACCCGCCCTACCGACTTCTTGGCAGTACTCTTCAAGGGTGCCAGTAAGCGTCCAATGCACGATGTATCGGATATCCGGTTTGTCAATACCCATACCGAAGGCGTTCGTGGCAACAACAATATCTAATCCGTTCCCACTGTTATCGAAAAAGGCTTCTTGCACGCGTGTGCGCTCGTGGGGTTCAAGCCCAGCGTGATAGAAATCTGCTCGAAATCCGCGCCTTTGGAGAAAGTCCGCGATCTCTTCGGTCTCTCGCCGTCGTCCTGCGTAGATGATCCCGTTTTTCGGTGAAGTCTTCAGATTTCCCAGACGAACTGGTAGAAGATTTGGATCTTGATCGGTGAGAAACTTTTCGAGTTGCTGATACTTTTCATCGTCATCTTCACTCTGTTGGACAACCAATTTCAAATTGGGACGCTCGATTCCTTGCGTGAGAATACGAGGTATTGGTATGTTCAGCACATTGAGAATATCTTCTTGAATCTCTGGTGGTGCTGTTGCGGTGAAAAGCGCGATAACGCGCGGTTGGAGTACATCAACTGTATCTTTGAGCGACAGATAGGCAGGACGGAAATCACGTCCCCATTGCGAGATACAGTGCGCCTCATCAATAACGAATAGCGAGATGGGGAACGCATTCAAGATGTCCAAGAACCGTCGGCTCCGAAGGCGTTCTGGTGAGATGTAGAGTAGTTTTATTTCGTTGCGTCTTAGTCGCGCCAATTCACTCTGGTATTCTTCCCATGTCTGTGTACTGTTTATGAGCGCAACCGAATTAATCCCTTGGTCTCGCAAGGCATCAACCTGATCCTTCATCAATGAAATGAGGGGTGAGATTACGATTGTTACGCTGTCGAGCATTAGTGCGGGAAGTTGATAACACAACGACTTTCCGTGTCCCGTTGGGAACACAGCAAATACGTTTTCGCCATCTAAAATCGCCTCAACAATCTCGCGTTGCCCTTTACGGAAGGAAGTGTAACCGAAGGAAGTATCGAGTGCCTTCAGAAGCGGATCCGTCGGCGTTTCGCAATCGTGTGTCGGTTCTGACACACCGGTTTCCGAATCGAGGATAGCATCTACCTCTTTAAGCAAATCTCGCAAATTAGACATATTTTTACGCGGTGCGTTCAGTCCTTTACGAAAAGAATCGGAAGCGGAGAATGTGAAAAATTGCGGCGATACCATCCTTCCAACTCACTGTCTTCCCTTCATGATAATCTCTGCCGCGGTAGGAAATAGGCACCTCGACGATTTTGCACTTTCGTCTGGCAAGTTTCGCCGTAATTTCAGGCTCAAAACCGAACCTATCGGAGTAAAGCGAAATCTCCTTTAGAATCGGTGTCCGGACCACCTTATAGCAGGTTTCCATATCGGTAAGTCTTGTGCCATTGACGATGTTTGCGAGGGTCGTCAGAAATTGATTTGCGAGGTAACTCCGTAACAACCCTGTTTGTTTCCCTTCCATAAACCGTGAGCCGTATACAACATCGGCTTCTCCAGTTAGAATAGGCTGAAGCAATGTCGGATAATCTTTTGGATCATACTCCAGGTCGGCATCTTGGATGAGGGTAATTTCACCGGTGATGTGTTGGAACCCAGTACGGAGGGTTGCCCCTTTTCCTTTATTTACATCGTGATAAAAGACTTTTGCGGAGATCTCTGAGGTATATTCTGCGGAATTTTCGGATTGCGGAACGCCGCTATCAGAAGAAGCGGTTTCGTTTGGAGACATCTGGGGTGTTGAGATGTACCTGCGTATCTCGCCTGAGTCCTCTTGAATAGCCTCGATTTCCCCTAAAATATCGCGTGTGCCATCTGTTGAAAAATCATCGACGAGAATCAACTCTTTTTTCATACCAATTTCAACGCTGGCGACCTGTTGCAGAAGCTCCTTTAGGCTTGCAACCTCGTTGTAAATCGGAATCACAATGGATAGCGTAGGCTCCATCTGGATGTCCCCAATGTTTCTGTTCCCACTCCTTTAGAGTAGGAGATAATGTAATCGAAGCAAGGCTGTACACAATCAATTTCTTCTACCTAAATGATACCCAATCTCTCTTTTTTCTGCAAGTCTAAAACAGACCGGTCTATGTTTCACCCTCGGAAACTTATGCCTGTTATTAGTTTCTTCAGTCCCGCAAAAAACCGAAAACTGAGTAACCGTTAGCATCATCATCCTTACGCATACGATAACCGCTCAACCCTTCTCTCCAAAGGCTCCATCGTCTCAAGAATACGGCTCATGAGATACATCCTATCTGCAGCGTAGGCGGTATTTTCCCACTGATTGACCCGCTCATCCGGATCCTTCTCCAAATCGTAGAGTTCACCATAAGCATGTCCACAATACCATGTCAGTTTCCGTGTATCAGTCACGATCGTTTTGAGTCGTAAGCCGCGCGGATCGTCTACACACTCAACTAACACCGAATCTCGGATGGATGCTGTTTCATCTGTAAGCATCGGTATCGCATCCACACCATCCGTATCCGACGGGATCGGCAAACCGATTGCGGAGAGGACCGTCGGAACAATATCGACATGGCTAAACAGTGCCTGCGTACGCTGTCCAGCAGGAATCATTGCGGGGAATCGCAGCAACGTTGGCACGCGGACGAGCTGCTCGTAATGGAACGGTCCCTTCATCCAGAGACCATGATCGCCGAGGAGCTCACCGTGATCGGTCGTGAAAAGCACTAACGTGTTCTCTGCCAATCCGCATGTGTCCAGACCCTCCAGAATCCGTCCCATCTGCTGATCGATAATCTTCACCATATTGTAATAGTACGCCCTACCGAGTCGGGCATCGGCTTCGGAGACTGTGCGATAATCCGCACCACCACCCTGTCCCGCGATGGCAAACGTTCCACGGATCTCCGAATTTTCAAGTTGCCCGCATCGCGCCTCCAAAAAGTGGGGCGGTTTGTCGTCCAACTCGCCTTCAACAAAGTCCGGCAACGGTACCTGTGTGGGATCAACGCGTGCTTCAAATTCAGTTGGAACACAGTGCGGATGATGCGGATCTTGGAAACCGACCGCCAATAAAAACGGCTGAGAGGCATCTCGGTTCGATAGGAAATCTATTGTCCGATCCGCTGTCCAGACGCTATTATGGTATTTCAGGGGTATATCCCAATCGTACGCCTCGCCACCGAAACCCCTCTCGCTAAGGCGTGTCGCTTTGCTGTAACTCGCGAATGTTTCCTCAGAAACGCACGAACGCACCCATTCACCGTAATGTCCCGCGATGCCATAGGTCGCATGACCGAGTGCCAGTTCCACTGTCTCAAATCCGTAGTAGGGACCACGGAAATCCGGGTAGCGTGTCGTATCACTGACGATTTCGATTGATTGTGCTGCGGATTCGCCGAAAGGTTGGAAGTGTGCCTTGCCGATATAGTGAGTGCGATAGCCGACCTCAGCAAGCCGATGTGACAGCATCGGTTCGTCTTCAGGGACGTTCATGCCAACGTTCCACGCGCCGTGACGACTCACATGTCGCCCCGAAAAAATCGAGGCACGCGCAGGCGTACAGACTGGATTCGCACAATATGCCCGTTCAAAACAGACACCCTCAGATGCGAACTTGTCCAGATGCGGTGTATCTGTAAACGTTGACCCATAGCAGCTCAAACTATCTGTCCGCTGCTGATCGGTCGTGATAATCAGGATATTCGGTTGCTGTGTGCTCATAGTGCTAAAAACGCTGCCTCTCTCTATCCACAAAACGGTTTTAGATAAGTGTAACTCTGCTCCGCTGCATCTTCAGGCTCCATGATCTCTCGGAACGCCTGATGCACCGTCACATATTCATCGTAATCAATCGCCTCCAGTCCGCGAAACACCAGAGGATAATCAATGCCACCTTCGTCTTGTAAACGGATCGGATCGTGCGGGACTTCGCCCTGAATCCATGTCAGGAGCCGCGTCTTTCCTTCTGGTCGGCGAATGTGATTCTGAAGATAAACGTTAAGGAGATAGGGCGAAAACCGTTTGAGCGTCTCAACACCGTAATCCTGTGCACACAGGTCGAGGTTGGCGGGTTCATAGATAATCCCGAAATTCTTTCTACCGACCCGCTTCAACACATCAACCGAACCCTCTACCGTTTCAAACAAACTCTGCGTATGCGATTGATGCGCGAGACGGATACCGCGCTCGGCGGCTTCATCGGAGGCACGTTGTGCCCATGGAATGTCTGCCTCAACCTTCATCGCAATGCGGATGATATCCGCGCCCAGGAGTTCCGTTAGATCCAAATAAGGGGTTATATTGCGGAGTCCATCTGGTCCCTGCTCGTTGTTGAGAGGAACGGGAAAATCACCGGTAACCATCGAGACCTTTAGGTTGAGCGACTCCGCCTGTTTGCGCGCGGCGGTAATTTGCTCCAAAGGCGAATGGATACCAACTTGGGAGGCACGCATACAGACCGCTTCGTAGCCGAGTCCTGCCGCCAGCTCAGTCAGTTGTTCAAAGCTATGCGTCGCATCTCTTTTCGATGCCGTTTCTGCAACGCGTACGGAAAGTGAGAGTTTCATATTTTAATTTTACCTTGCGGTTCGGTAAGTGGGGTTTGGATATTGAAGTGCCTTTCCGTATATCCGCCCTCCACTTCGTTACGGGCTACGTTTTTTGATTACACCTTAACAAGGTTTTCGATAAATGAACACTAAATGGGGACTGTAGGGGTTTTAACAATTTTTAATTTTACCTTGCGGTTCGATAAGTGGGGTTTGGATATTGAAATGCCTTTCCGTATATCCGCCCTCCACTTCGTTACGGGCTACGTTTTTTGATTACACCTTAAAAAAATAAAATATCGGTAATTGAAAGTGCCATCAGGACCAGGCTAATCATGCCGTTCAGTGTGAAAAAGGCGAGGTTGACACGGGACAGATCCGTCGGTTTGACGATGGCGTGCTCATAGATAAAGATTAGTACGACAATCCCGACGCCGATATAATAGAAAAGCCCCAATTCAACAAGAAGCGGAATGCCGAGGAGCAGCAACACGGCGATAATATGCAGGGCAGACGACAGCCACAACGACCATCGGATTCCGATTTTCGCTGGTATCGAGTGCAGCCCATGCTTCTTGTCAAAATTAACATCTTGACACGCATAGATAAGGTCAAATCCGGCTGTCCAGAGCAACACCACGAGGCAGAGGATTATCGGTGGCAACGCAAAACTACCCTGAATCGCAATCCACGCGCCAACAGGTGAAATGGAGAGGGCAAGCCCAAGCCAAAAATGCGAGAGCGCGGTGAAACGCTTCGTATAGGAATACCCCATAACGACAGCAAGTGCTACCGGCGATAAAGCAAAAGCGAGCGGATTCAGTCGCCACGCCGCAAAAACCAACAGTCCGGCGGAGATGAGGGTGAAACCCCACACGGCACCCTTCGTAATCAAGCCCGCGGGGATCGCACGCATAGCGGTACGTGGGTTCTTCGCATCGAACTCGGCATCGGCAAGTCGGTTGAACGCCATCGCGCAGCTGCGCGCCCCTACCATCGCCGCGAGAATCCAGCCAAACTTTGCCAGCGAAGGAAGTCCATCTGCCGCGATAAAGGTGCTCATGACCGCAAACGGAAGCGCGAAGATCGTGTGTTCAAATTTAATCATCTCCAAGATAATCTTGAGTTTCCGCATTTTAATTATACCTTGCGGTTAAACGACGTGGTTTGTGCTTTGACGTTTTTCGCTCAAGAGTTGCCCTCCATTCCATTACGGGCTACGATTTCGGAGGAATTGTTGTTGGCTTTTTCATTTTTCCTGACCAGAATTATAGGGAACCGTTGCCAGAAGTAGGTTTTCGGTGATGTCTGAATCAGGATTTACAGGATAATGAATGCCACGCAGGTGCAAAAGGAGCGCGTTTTATCGCGGGAACGTACAAACTCCCGGAACGTCTATACTTAATCGGAAACCACCGCGTAATGTAATGGAGCGGTACCCAGAGGCCCTCTAATTAAAAAACTTAAAATGGCAATAGGTTGCCTGCTGCGTCAAACGGAAGCGGTTTCGTTTCACCAATGACCTCTAACCTTGAATGCAGTTTCGCATCTTCAAGTAGCACCTCAGAGATGTCCAATTCCGTCAATCTCAACGTGCTCTCAATACGGATAACCCGCGCATCCTCCGGTTCGGTGAGACCGATGGTGTCAAGTGCCACTTCAATCGCCTCCCGATCGGTATCGTAGTAGAATGGGATTTTCGATTTCTGCGGTCCAAGCGCGGTGATACCGTTCATATAGGTAGAGTGCCGATCGATCTGTTCCACGAGGCGGGTCGTTGTGAAGTCGGCGAGTCCGATACCAGTAGCATTTCCATCACTTTCTTCAGTGATGTCTCGAACAAATATACGGAGAATCGCAGGTTTCGCGGGTTCCGGCTCAAAGTTCTGCATCATCCTACCGATGACGTTCGTATCCATGCCAGTGCCGCTGATGTTCTTGCCTGTCCAGTCTATGATGAGCAGATCGAGTTCATCAAACGGGAGTCGTCCCATCAGCGATTTCGCCTCAACAAGGAGTTCACGTTCGGTTTGAAGGAGTTGAGCAGCGGGTACAGCGACCGCTTTTGCAGTATCTTCGTGTGCGTTCTCAATCAGTCCGATGCCGAAAGCAATTTTCCCGCTGTCAAGAATGAACCCACCAACAGCCCTGATAACGTGCTCAAAACCGTACTGGAAGAATGCGCGGTGATAGAAGTTCGCACCCTGCTGTTTGCCGAGCCCGATAACCATCATCTTCATCAAGCCGCTCTCGATGGAGCCATTGAAGTCTGTATGTGCCTTAATGCGATTGAGGGGTACAACGTGATCCGCCTCAGCGGCATACCGATCCAGAAAAACAGGCAAGCCGTCTGCGGTCTTTCCGAGTTCGACAACGTCCATTGTCGCTTTCACGGGCGCGCCGACGGTCTCTTCAGTGATGCCGTAATGCTCCAGCACACTTCGCTGTCCTTCGGCGGTTGCACCACCGTGGCTCCCCATCGCCGGAACGACAAAGGGATGCGCACCGAGTGATTTGAGATAGTCAACAGTCGCCTTGACTGCAGTCGCGACATTCGCAACGCCGCGGCTACCCGCGGTAACGGCGACAGTCTCGCCGGATTTGATAATAGCAGAGGCGTTAATCCGCTCCAATTCTGTGTGAATCGCTGCGGGGAGGTCGGTGAGAACGGGTGCCTCAAACCGCTGCTGAATCCGTGTCATTTTTGGAGATGCCATGCGTTTCCGTCCTTTATGTTTTCACCCATAGGTGTACTTTGCAGGCAATTCTATCAGAAACAGGACAGGAATGCAAGAGAAATATGGTATAGCCATCAGCGGTCGGCAGTCAGTAGTTAGCCACACAAGGTAGGTGCGGTTTGTAACCGTATTGATGTTAGAGGTTTTGGTGTCCTCGGTGGGTGGTGTATGTAAAGGAGACGATGTAAATTTCATAGTTTTCATAGTAAAATCGGGAAATGATGAATTTCAGAAAAGGCTGTAAATCTACGCCACAACTGGGTTTTCGGCGATTTTGATAGAGGTTGCTGTGAAAGTTGCTATGAAATTTTGTTATGATTGTCAGAATCAGGATTATGGATTCTATAGGATTGACGGACGGAAACTTTTATGTCTGATCTCTAACGACTGATTGCTGATAGCTAATTCGTCTGAATCGCGGATTGTCGCGGATTACACGGATTACGCGGATTTGCGAGGTCTTAGTCCCAGAGTGACGAAAGGTGTATAGACATGCGTTTCAACAAATGAATAAAGCCCCAGCGGGGCGACATCTGTGTAGAAATATGTCCACCAAAAAATAAGCCCCAGCGGGGCGGCATGTGTATAGTATAGAATACCGAAAATTAAATATCCTCGTTTACGTGTTTCTTAGGCGTGATGGGCAAATCTCATGATTGGGGTCCCACCAAAGTAGGAAAGCCTCTGTTCCCGATTGAATTGCCCAAAGTCGCTGCCTACCGGTTAGTCGAAATGAAACCAATTCTTCTTGGTCATCATGTCCTAGTTCTTCTAGCCTTTTTTGGGCATCCCCTATAATTTTCCTTACCTGTATTTTATGGTTCTTGCGGTGGTCTCGCCCTAATATTTCACTCCACTTCTTCTTTTCAAAATCGTGTATCTTTTCCCATATCTCCTGAAAGAAATAAGAACAATTGACTTGATCCCAACCCCATTGACCATCGTTATCAACCTTTGAAACATTCCAGACGAGTTCCCTGTTATCGGCCGATACCACAGAAGAAGATTTGGGTTTCTTTGTTTTCTTAGGATTACCTTTTCGTTTAGGTTGTTTCCTACTCATCCTCAAAATCTTCCTCAGTTAGCAGCGAACTATAATAATCTGCCATCGCCCCTAAAGATATTACTTGATTACCTCGCTCCAAGCTGGTTAATCCTTTCCTTGCCTGTTTCCAGGGATTTTCCATGTGGGTAAGTTCAATTAGCCATTGGGCAGACCTATGTCCATAATATTCAAGTACAGCGTCTACTGTTTCTCGCTGTTCTTCGTTTAACAAATGAAAATTGCCATATGGCATTGATGGTATTTCGTACATCCCACGATGGTAATCAAAAAGTTCTCTGACTACTGGACCGTTTGCCCAAGCTTCAATCTCTTCCTCAAATAGCGGCTTTTCATCCCAAACCAATGACCACGCTTGACTGTAATAAACCAATTTTTGAAGTTTCATAGTTGTCACTGTTCCCATTTTCTCTAAAATATAGGCAGCAACATCAAAGACTTGGATTTTCAGTATATCAAGATCCGGCACCTCGGATTCTTCCCAAATTGCCCCTTCTTCTAATTCCATGTTTTCATCAACTTCTAAATCAAACAATTCTGCAAAATCAAAATCTGGATCGGCTCCCAGATTAGACAATTCTTCAAAGTCAAGATCTGGATCAATCTCCGAATCGAACGTACTTATAGGTTCTTCATAACCCACCACATTTTCTGAGAAGGTATTCTCATCTTCAAGGACTGTGCTCGTATTGCTCCGCCTGTTCATTCAATATCTCCTTCCAATTCCACATCATAGATTTCAGCAAGGAATTTTACCGCTTCCTGCTTTAATTCAAGTATTGAAGTTTCCGCTATCTTTCCCTTAAACGCAACTAAATTACTAATCTTAAAATGGAAATTAAACTTAAAAGTGGCTTTCTTGCCTTCAAATCCTACGGTGAAATTAAGGGGGTGCTCATTTAACACCAAACGGCGAGTGTATTCCTCACTAGTTAATAACGCGTCAGCCTGCTTAATTTTCTCCAAATCTCTTGGACGTATAACATCTATAAGATTTCCATTAATATGGTTTTCAGTAAAGAGAAAATTGACACCGTATTCGGAAACAGGCGTGTGTGGAAGACAGTCAGCGAGTTGGAAAGCGATTTCTTCGATTCTGTTAAAGTTTTTGTCTTTAATTTCTACTGGACTTAAACTGAGTCTGTTACCTTGCAATAGAATTCTAACTTCCTTGGATGATATTCTTGGAGATACAAATTGTGCGTTGAAACTTGGAGAGAACGGAGTTAGCATTTCTACTGTTAATTTTTTCTCTTCCGCAGACAAAAGATTTTTTCTAATCCAGCGCGGTGTAAATATATGTTGGTTCCAACCACCTACGATAATTAACGCTGTGAAAGAGGTTTCCAATTTCATGAGTAATGCCTTTCAAAGGTTTCGTTTGGGTCATTTGCATAAACACTTGGCTTAACACCTATCCGATGCTGGAGCCAAACATTTGCAAATCGGTATAGATATACTTATTAAACGATAGGTTTATCTATACAGATTACAACGTAATGTAATTATACTATACTTTCCCACGAAAGTCAATGTTTTTATTAATAGTGTGACTACTGGACACACAAGGGAGATTTGACTGCTATGTTGTATTTACCTTAAAACAACCTTAAACGATCCTGACGTTCCTCCCAATCCGGAAGGTACGCAGACATAAAACTCTTAAACAATTTACCATGATTCGGAACAAGCAGATGCACCAACTCATGGACAATCACAAACTCCGTCAACGCCTCCGGCAGACTGAGCAAATCCGTGTTGAGGGTCAACCTGCCATTCGTGGATATAGATGCCCACTTCCGTCGCATGTGCCGCAAATGAATCTCCCGCACCTTCACACCGATACGGTCTGCCCACTGCTGTACTGCCCCTTTCAGGTCCACTTTATTGGCGTTCATACGCGCTCCAACCTCAACAATTTGTTTGTTATTTCAATCTTGGTTTTTATATCAACTGAGAGTTCTAATGTTTTATAGAGTGTCATCCGCAATTGGCTTTGCTGATGGTCATCCCACCGATAATCAGGAAATTGCGTAAAGACTTGATCAACGGCTCTCGCTTGTTCAGGGTTAACATCGTCTATAACGTTCCTGAGAACCGTATAAACCGCGTAGGTGTTATTGTCCAAATCCATCTGCACCTGTTCTCGTGCAGCGCGTGCACATTCCTCCGCTGATCTCCAAAACTCGGCTAATGCTTCTTGCGTCGTCATTTGGCGATTTTCATAAGCCTCTGTGATTGCCTCTGCACGTTCGCCTATTGAAATCAGGTACGGATTGGATTCGCCTTCATCTATTACTTTCTGATGCAGTGCCTTCCGTAAATTGATGACCTTGACAGCATCGGATGTATCGCTCTGATCCATTTCCCGCAAGGTGGTTTCGTTTAATTCATAAACAGCATTTGGTAACGCAAATAGATCGCCTTTCGTATGCTCCTGTAAGAGTTTCCGTGTTTTGGTGGTGAACTCCTTATCAATATACGACGGCCGGTTGGAATGGGCATTACGAATTAACCCATATAGAGTCGCGAGTGCTTGATAATCTTCTATAAACGGGTGTAGGAAGGCATCTGGTGAGAGAATGTTGTAGAGGCTTTGGACTTGTTTGAAGAATTTGAAGAATGTCTCCCGAACTGGTTTATCTTCAAAATACGCAATTGCCTGCTGTTTCGCTTTATCGTCCGAACCTTTGGCGAGAGGCAGATACTGCTGCGCGTCTTCGCACATCAACTTCACAAAAGCTTCCTTGAGTACGTCAAGGTTTTGAATGACACTTTCAACCTCATCAGAATCAAAGGCGAGTGCCTTTTTCACATTCTCAAAGATGCCAACAAAATCTAAGACGAAACCAGCAGGTTTTACCAAGCCGTCCGCGTCTTCATAAGGACGGTTGACCCGCGCAATCGCCTGTAACAGTACGTGGTCGCGCATCGGCTTATCGAGATACATGCAGTAAAGAATCGGCGCGTCGAAACCGGTCAATAACTTCTGGGTTACAATCAATATCTTCGGCTGTTCATTTTTGTTGATGAACTTTTTGCGGATGTCCTTTTCTTGCTCCGGTGTGTGGTGATACGCCTTCATAAAATCAGCGTCGTTATTGCTCTCTGAATAGACGACCTCCGAATACTCCGATGGTAGGTAGTTATCCAGTGCTTGCTTATACAACGCACACGCCTCGCGGTCAACAGCCACCAGAAACACCTTGAAGCCCATCGGTTCTACAGTCTCACGGAAATGTTGGGCAACATACCTCGCAATGCCATCTACCCGCTCAGGTGCTTTCATCATCTCTTTCAACTGAACAGCACGGTCAAGGACTGCATTGAGTTCCTCCAAATCACTCATGCCCTCCGTTACCGCGAGGTTCAAAAATTCCCGTTCCAACGTCTCGCGATCAATCCGTAAATCAGAGGGGGCAAGCGCATAATTCAATCGAACAGTCGTGCCATCTTCAATAGATTCTGAGATTGCGTATTTATCAAGATACCCTTGTTCATCGTCTACACCGAACACCTTAAAGGTTCCTTCGCCTTTAGAAAGTCTGTCGATCGGGGTACCGGTAAAACCTATATAGGTCGCATTGGGAAGGGCAGCCATCAGGTAATTCCCAAAATCGCCGCCAGTTGTGCGGTGTGCTTCGTCAATCAGCACGATCACGCTTTCGCGGGTGTTAAGGTTCGCAGGTCTCCTGTCAAACTTATGAATCATGGACACGACCAAACCGCGATAATCGGAGGATAGAATTCTTTCCAGATCATCTTTGCTCCGTGCGACCTCAAGCGTTGTGATACCGTAGCCGGTGATGTTACTAAAGAGTTGGCTCTCCAGTTCGTTGCGATCAACGACCATCAACACGGTAGGCTTTTCTGTCTGCTGTCCACCGCGCAAAAGACGGGAGGCAATCGTTATCATGGTGAGGGTTTTGCCGCTGCCTTGTGTGCCAGACAAGCCCCCGCCGCTTGTTCGGATCGTGAACCCGTTCAATGACTTTCTCTACTGCACGCGTCTGGTGTTGCCGCAAGACAATTTTGGTGAGTTGGTCGTCTTTGCTCTGGAAGATAATGGATTGCTGCAATACCCTCAGGAAGCGATCGCGGTCGAAGAACGTCTTTACCTTCTGCTCGTAGTTTAACCCCCCAACCCCCCTTGTCATGGGGGCTTCGCCGGTTTTCCAATTGAACAGATTTTTTCGACTGGTGTTCCACGTCACGCCGTAGAAAAAGTCCAGCAATTGCGTGACACCAAAGAGTTGCGCAGTGGTAAACATCTCAGGCGTTTCGTTGTGGTAACGGCGGATTTGCTCAACACCGAGTGCCAATCCGTCCGGTTTGCCAGCATTTTTCGTCTCCACAATTGCCACGGGAATCCCGTTAATTAGGAATACCGCATCGGCACGGTTGCACTGTGCTGCGTTTTGCTGTTCCCATTCGTCGGTGACGTGAAACAGATTGTTGTCGGGAGTATCAAAATTAATCAGGGTGACATTGCGCTCGCGGTTGTCGCTCTGGACAAAAGTTGACTTTTCACCGCGCATCCATAAGAGTGCTTCCTGATTTCCTTCAAGCATCACATTGAGCAAACCGAGCCGCCGCATAACGTCAGCGCAGTTAGAGTCGTCTACGACCCCTTTGTTAAGCTTCAAGAGTTGTGCTTTCAGCACTTCGGTAAAATAGCGCGCGGCGGTATTACCACCACGCATCTGCATGGCTTCTGATCTGGACACGCGCGTCCAGCCGATTTCATTGGCGTATTTGAGGAGTGGGTCTTGCACTACGGAACGTTCTGACATAACTGTATCTAAGTTGCAGTAGGATTACTAACTGAGACTAAGTAGTCTGAACTTAATATTGGTTTCATCTTTGGTCTCACCAATTTCAACGAATCCTTGTATCTCTGCAATATAGGTTTGGCTTAGTGTTGCGTTCCTTATAGTCTCAGTCTCATAGGCTTCATCCGTGATCTTTCCTCTAAAATAGTCTCGCTCATAATAGTTTTCATCGGTCGTTTCTATCTCAAATGATTTGGATCTGAGGGAGAGACCGACTAATGTACCGCTGATGGTGATTGTTTCAGATGTTTCTTCTTGAATTTTCTCGAGAATTTCAATGGCCTTTATTATTTGTGATTGTGTTAGTTTTGCCGTTCCACCGCGGTCTGGATGTGGTGATGTCCAGGTGAATCTGGTGTCTATAACGGCTTCACTGAGTGGTTTGAGGAAATTAGTGTAACCCTTTGCAACCTTTGGTCCGAATTGATCCATGAGTAATTTTAGTTGGTCTTGGTTAGAACCAGAATTAAGGATTTTGACAAATTGATTAATTGCATCTCCAAGATCAGACTCTTTCAATATATCAACAAGTTCTGTAGAGGCAAGTCGAATATCAAATGAACCTGCACCGACTTCTAACATTGATATACCAAACGGGTTTCGAATTTTTTCAGATTTCTTTTTTGATGTTGAATTAACATGTTTAGCACCGATTCTATTGATTACTTGTTGTAATCCGGTAAGTATTTCGCCTAAAGTGTCGATCGGTGCTTCTGTTCTGAAAACTCCAGAAAAGTTGGGAGTTAAATTCAAAATGTCTCTATTGTTAGATGATGCAAGTTCTTTAGGACTGCTGAGTGCTGGTAGTGTATCGGTTTTTAGTCCAAGGCGTTCACCCGGTAGCGGGAGCATATCCTCCACGATCTGATTCGGTTGGACGACTTCCAGTGAAGGTTCTGTTGGATCATCGTTTGGAATGTTTACCTGGAACAGGAATTCATTTTCAGCATCGGTGAACGCATTACGAAGATCTATTCCACCAGAGCGGATGAGATTGAAACGTTCATTAGAGATTCCAACACGGAGCCAAGTTTTATGTTCATCGTTTTTACCAACGGTAACAAGGTAAAGATGACCTGCACAGTCTTTACAGGAAAAGAGAGCAGGATCGTCGTTATGTACATAGTTTTCGACGACTTTGTGTATGCCAAGATTTGGAATATCACATTGAATAGGGAGGTTTAAAGACGGTTGCGGAACATCGTCACCGTCTTCTTGTAATCCTTCTATATGAAATTCGATAGCTTCTTGGATTAACGTTTGGGTTTCTTCTAACGTCTCACCTACGGTGATGCAACCGGGAAGATCTGGCACATAAGCACCATAACTGTTATCACCCTTTTCATATATAACTACGTATTCCATTCGTTTATCCTTCATGACTTGAGTCCTGCTTGTTTCAGAACACTGTTGCGTGTGCCTTTTGGAACATCTTTGCCCATCTTGCCAGGAACCGTTACTTTCCCCTTTTTTGTTGGATGTTTAAATTGCCGATGACTGCCTTCCGTCTTTAGACCTTATAACGATTTACTTGTAAGTTGTAGTTGGTTTATGATAAAATCAGGAGAAATATCATAGTGGAGACCAACTGATGACACGTTATGAAACTCTGAAGAATAAACCGAAACGCTTCCTGGCACTGACAGGATATACCCTTGAAGAGTTCTCGGCACTCGTTCCGTATTTCTCCAAGCGATTTTTGGCATCCGTCGAAACAAAGACGCTTGAGGGAAACCAACCTCGAAAAAAGCGACGGTATACCCACTATAAAAATAGTTGCTTACCGAGTCTTGAAGATAAGTTGCTCTTTATTCTCATTTACCTGCGAAAGGCAATGACCCAAGATATCCTCGCTGAACTCTTCGGGACATCTCAACCTGTTGCGAACAAGTGGATTCACCGACTTTTACCAGTCGTCAATCGTGCTTTGGCAGACCTTGGCGAGTTGCCATCTCGTGAAACATCTCCCACAACTTTTGATAAATCTGCGGAACCCTCAACGGATGATCAGGTTTCAAACCCCTTTTTTTCATGATGCCACAGAACGTCCGATTCAGCGTCCAAAAGACCCCGAAGTCCAAAAGGCGTATTACAGTGGAAAAAAGAAACAGCATACCGTCAAGAATAATCTCATGATAAATGCTAAGAGCAAAGTCGTGTTATTGACCCCCTCCTGTGAAGGTCGCATCCACGACAAGCGTATCGCTGAGACAATCGGATATTCTCCACCTTCTGGCAGCAGCTTGTATCAAGACTCGGGTTTTCAAGGGTTGACCTGTCCTGATGTCAATATCATTCAACCCAAAAAGAAGCCGAAAGGTCAAGAACTCACGGTTGAAGAGAAAGCCATGAATCGCGAGATCTCGTCAATACGTATACGCGTTGAACAGGTCCTCCATTGGTGGCATCAAAAGATACCGCATCGTCAAAGATAAGCTGCGCAACTCCAAAAAAGGGTTCAGCGATTTAGTCATGGAAACTTGTTGTGGGTTACACAACTTTAGATTAAACTTCAGACCTTGGTCTTATCAGATACCTTGCGAGTAAATCATTATAATGTCTATTGTAACTTTTTCATAGTTATCAAAAACTTTGCGAAGTTGACCGAACGCGGCTCCCCAGTCTATGGCTTGTGCTGTAGTAAGCTCCTGTTTATTCAGGATCTTTCTGGCTTGTTCAAACTTGTCTATTATGTTCACTAAGGCATCTTGAAGTGATTCAGAAGCCCCAACGACCTTCGATTTTTCCTCTTCGGCCCACTCAATTTCATTTGGAATCGGACTTTTGAGATCATCAATTGCCTCCTTTAAATATGGGAGATCTTCCTCAAGTTTTTCAATCCATTTGGTGATTTGATGCACGAATGCTTTATCGCCTAAAAGCGCGTGAATTTCAGCGTCTACGTCAGTTTCGGTATGCAAAGACGAATCAAATTTATCACCTACACCAGTCATCTGCTTGTCAAACTGCCTTTTAAACCAGCCAAGATTAAGTTCAAGTTTTCCAAAGAAGTAGTTTAACTTTCCACTAAATCGTGGTTCACTCAACCAATTGTTGAAATCACTTTTTCCCCAGTGTTTAAGCTCAACACACATCTCGTCAGGAATGGATTGTGGGAGCGTGTCATTAAACCATTCTTGTTCTTTTGAAGTAAAATTAGTTGGCGTACACAAAAACCATTTCTTCAAACGCGGATGTATTTCACAGGCCTTTTCAAGGGATTCTTTGATAGATCGTTTCCGACTACCGTTCAGACGCTTATTAGGATAGTAAAACTTGGCTTGCCACCCCCACTCGTCACTGTTCGGTAAAGTCACATAGAATTCAACACCGTCACCGCCACCGCTATCGTCTATTGGGGTGAAACGCCCATTTTCTCCGTAGAGCCCCTTGGCAATCTGATAACATAATTCTTCAAAACTTTGATATTTATCATTTTGATATGGTTTGAGTTTTGACCAATCAATCATTGTCTTGCTCCCTCGTCATTTATAGGAACTCCAAGTTGCGACTTATAAGATTTTAGGCGTGCAGAGACCGTTTTCATTGCAGCAGAACTTACGCAGTTTTGACCGTAGCACGCTCTCTTAGATGAAGATTCCCGAAAAAAACCAGACGATCTCCTGACACAAACTAAAAGTTTTGCGGCGTAATCGCCCAGATGCGACGTGCATCATGCTATAAAAGAGCAGTATGCGTAAGTCCTATAAATATTTCAGTGATTCTATGAAAGACACTTTTCAACCAAGAAATCTATAATCCGCGTCATCTGTGTAATCCGTGTAATCCGCGATTCAGAAAATTAAATGGTGGCACAACCTAACAGGTTATGCTACGGCTTCAATCCGTGCGTGTTTATAGACACATAGCACTCCGCTGGAGTGCCAGAGATCACATACCCTTTTTCTATAGACATAGCACTCCGCTGGAGTGCGGAGGCGCGCTTTTTGGTTAAAAAACATAAGTTTAAATGTTCGAAACCTGTTAGATAACGGCTTGGGTTATTTTCGTATTTTGATAATTCATTGTAATCCGAGTTGTTCTAATACATCCTCCAATGCCTTATCCGCCTTCTCGCGGGCGATACGTGCTTCTGTTAAGTCTACCAAAATCTCATTCACCGGACGGTGTTCGACCTTTTCACCGACATCCACAAACTGGGAAGGACTCAGATTGTAATCGGTTTTTTGGGCATCTTCTAACGTGATAACAGTGCTCAATTTCTCACGAGACTCCCATACCTGATAGACTTCTGTCGCTGCTTCAATCGCATCATCGGTGAGGATATTTTTCGGTTTTCCTTTTTCAAAATGCTGAGAGAGGTTGATGAGTAGTATCTGCTCTTTACGTTCTTCTGGTTTGTTGTGGTTCAGCAGTAAGATAATGCCCGGTGCGCTTGTATTGTAAAACAAATTTTCAGGCAGAAGTATCACACCTTCGATCAGGTCTTCTTCAACAAATTCTTTCCGAATGTCGCGCTCCCGACTGCTCTGCTTACTACCAGAACCGCGAGAGACTGCACCGGTATCCAGCACAATTCCAGCACGCCCATTTTCTTTCAGAGACGCAAGTATATGTTGCACCCATGCCCAATCCGCAGAGGAATTCGGTGCAATTCCGTAAGTAAATCGGTTCCAATTATCATTTTCATAAAAAGCACTGTCATATCTTTCTTGATTCCACATCGGATTTGCCACCACATAGTCAAAACGTTGCAGCGATGAATTATTTTCAACGAAACGCGGATTGCGAAAGGTGTCGCCGATCTGAATATCCGCGCCGATGAAATCGTGCAGGAAGGCGTTCATCTTCGCCATGGCGTAGGTTGTGGGTGTGAGTTCCTGTCCGTATATCTGAGGTGCTTGACTCTTTTCATCCGGATGTGCCTGTTCAAACAGCAGGCGAGGCTTGATGAGCAGACCACCTGAACCGCACGCAGGATCGTAGATAGTCGTGTAGGGTTCAGGGTTGAGGAGGCGTGCCATTAACCACCCAACTTCTTTCGGTGTGTAGAGCTCACCCGCGCTCTGCCCCTGTCCCTCGGCAAACTTCCGCAATAGGTACTCGTAGGCACGCCCAAGGATGTCCGGCTCCGCATCTTCAAGTCCAAGCCGATGTTGACTTATGACCTCAATCAGTTTTTCGAGGCGTTCGTCGTCAATAATTCGTTGTCCGCTCTGACGTTCGTTGAAATCCTCTACATCAAGGACACCTTGTAACCGTGGGTTACGACGGGCAACATCACGCATTGCATCGGTAACAAACTGTCCCAAATTACCATTGGCGGGGTGATTGCGAAGTGCCTCCCAACTATACTTCTGTGGAATATAAAAACGGACAATCGAGTCGTCGCGATCCCTTTTAAGTGCATCCGCATGGTCTGCTTCAGTAATCTCTCTCGCGATCGCTTCATCACCGAATTTCTCAATGTGTCCTGCAAATTCGTCATTAAACACATCTGAGAGTCGTTTGTAGAAGATGAGGGGTAAGATGAAATCCTTGAATTTGGGGGCATCGGTCGCGCCGCGGATAACACAAGCGGCATCCCATAGCCAAGTTTCGAGGGTGGAGATATTCAAATGTTCCTTGTTCTCGGATGGAAAGGGGAGTGTGGTTTGGGTTGTATCTGCTGCGGTTTTCTTTTTTGGCAATGGCTCGTTTCCTTTGATTCTTTGTTGTGATTTTTTAAGATAAAGAACGTGTTGGGTTTCGCTTCAATGGAGCACTCAGAGCAGAACGGAAATCTCAGGAACAGATGTTTTCTTTTGGATATTCCATTCTCTGCTCAACCCAACCTACAGGTCTGTCTGACAAACGGTGCGGTTACACGAAGTTTAAGAAAATATTTCGGTAATTCTATGGACGACAATTCTCAACCAGGAAGCGTTTCTAATCCTGTAAATCCTGATTCTGACAATGGATACCCAACCGCCATAATCCCGCAAATCATTGAATCCCATAAATCCCGGTTCTGACAAGAGGCGAGGTGGAAACCTCGCCAGCGGCACGGAGAAGCACTCTTGAGAAGCCGGTGCGGTTGCAAACCGCACCTACCTTGATTCAGGAGGGCGAGGTTGGAAACCTCGCCAGCGGTGCGATTACTTCTATCACTATTGCGTCAATCCTCAACGTTTGAGGTCTGCCCAGCGTGTTGCCAACTTGCCTTGCGGTTCCACGGGCAAGAACGTTTCAACGCCTTCCATTATCAGGCTAATCTCGTCTTCGTCTAACGCACGGGTGAAGACTGCGACATCGTCCATTAGACCGGCAAACGTCTCGCCACCTTCACCACCAAGATGATAAATGACGTTTTCCCCGCGGGTTTCCTGGAAGTCGGTTTCGGCGACCTGCTCGCCATTCGCATAAATCCTGAATTTATCGCCGTCGCTCTGGACGAGGACGTGCATCCATTTATCTGCTTCGACAATCCCACCCTCGGACTGACATAGCACTGTCCACCCACCGACCTGTCCGCGCCAAGAAAGGAGTCCTTGGTTTTTGTTCAGGAAGAAGGTATTGTGTCCGGAAGCAGTGGGGAGACTCCGCCAGATATGCTCCCACTCAGTCCCCTCGAAATTGGGGTTGATCCATGCGGAAATTGTGAACGGATCTGCTTTGAAAATATCTCCATGGAGAGAATCGGAAACTTGAAGCAGGACAAAAGCCGCCGCATCTAACTCGATAGCGTCTCCAAATTTGCCTTTAACCCAATTGGATCCGCCATCAATCTCGCCGTGGTTATCGTTTCCAGATGCGTCTTCTGAGTTGCCATCAAATGGGAAGTATGCCACTAAATCTGGATCTTCACCCGCAATCCCTAAAGAGGTGCTTATCAGTAGAAGGGTGACCGCCAAAGATAACGTAAAAACTTTCATTGGTATCGCTCCTTTTAAGTGGTTTATCATTGAGGCTGGAGGGTTTCGTTCAAGTTGGTTACATATTAGCACATCTGAGAAGGAAAATCAACTCTCTGGGTTTTTATCAACAGAGGCATGCAGTTATCAGAATTGGGATTATAGGATTCACGGGATTATACAAGAGGCTGGATTGACACACAGCATTTGTGGACTGACTGCTGATGGCTAATCCGTCTTGATGAGGGATTCATAGAGGGTATGGAGTTTCTCGCCGATGCTCCGCCAATCGTAATCCTGCTCTACACGGGCGCGTCCGCTTTCACCCGTCCTACGGCGGATCGGCGCGTCTGTGAGCAATCGGGTGACCGCATCGGCAAAGGCGACAGGTTCGTCAGCGATAAAAATCTCCTCGCCATCTTTGAGATCCAACCCCTCTGCACCGACCGAGGTAGAGACAATCGCTTTTCCCATTGCCAATGCCTCAAGGATTTTTAGGCGGGTGCCGCTCCCGATCCGCAACGGCACGACAAAAACTGTCGCCTCGGCGAAGTAGGGCTTGATCTCTGGCACCCGTCCGGTGACAACAATCCCTTCTCTTTCCGCCAACTTTTGGACACGTGCCGATGGATTCCCACCGACAATCGAAAACCTAACATCGGGCACGTTCTCCTGAATCCGTGGTAAGACCTCATCCGCAAAGAAGCCAACCGCGTCCTCATTCGGGTACCAATCCATACTCCCAATATAGATAAGATGTGCCGCGGCTTCAGAGGAAAAATCCGGACGGTAGTGCGCAACATCGACACCGTTCGGAATTATCTCAATAGCGTCTCTCGTGCAGTGCCGTTGGAATACGATGGCATCGATATCAGAGGTACACGTCACCATGTCGAATTCCGGACTCAGCACCCGCTCATAACGTTGAAATGCGAGTTGCTGCGTCCAATACGCGAACTTATAAAACGGGTTGACGGTTTCACCACAGAGTCGCCGCCAGATCGCAGAATCGACGTTCTGCTGTGAAAGCACACCCGGCAGGCGCGTTTCTGTATGGAACTGCGCCGTGTGAAACATCTCATAATGGACGAGGTCAAAGGTTTCAGGTGCGACCAACTCCCTAAACTTCTGGCGATAGGCGGGGAGATCGTAGCGGGCAACGGTGATGGGTTGTCGTCTGAAAAACGCTTTAAGGAGCGTGCCAAGCGACATGCGTGGAAGCGTCGGTGCGTTTGGGACGAGATGGACCTGAACGCCTAATTGCTGGAGTTGTGCAACTCCTTCCGCGTCCGTCGGCTGCGTCTCCAAGGCGAGCAGTGTCACATCGCTTTTTGTGGCAATCTGTTTGAGGAGGTTAAACACCCGAATACGTCCACCATCGGTGAGTGGAAATGGGACGGTAGGAGATAGGAAAAGGATTTTCATTTTTTATGGCAAAATCTAAAAATATGTGGGCAGGCGTTCAGAGAACAAAACCCCACTTCCGCTGGCGATGATTGTATCCTCGCCTCCCCCCAATGTCTAAGTAATTGTATATTTTACTATAAAGTTAGGCATCTATAACCGCCGCCGCGTCAATAGCGATTTCCTGCTTGGCAGAGTCAATACGAACCTTCATGCCCATCGGAATGACGAACATTGGATCGGTGTGCCCGAAGTCCATATTGGTGACAATCGGTATGTCGTTTAACCCATATTCCTCTCGGACCGTCTCGCAGAGCGCATCGTCGTATTCGCAGAAAGTATCGGGATCAACGCCGCCGCCGGGTCGTCCGAGTAGAATGCCTCCAAGTCCTTCGAGAACGCCCATCGCCGCAAGGCATCTGACAAACCTTGCTATAAATGAGGGTGGCGGCATCTCTTCGGAGGTTTCCAAGAAGAGTACAGCACCGTAAAGGTCCTTGGCAGAGGGGAAGTAGTCAGTGCCGCGCAGCCAGTCCAAGACTTCAACACAGCCCCCAAAAAGTCGTCCTTCAACGTCACCTTCCTCCTGATGGAACCTCCAGCCGGTACACGGGTCCAATTTTCGACGAATAGATTGGTTTTCAGGATTCTCCCACGGCAGATGTTCAACTGTCCATTCGGTTCGGTTCGGTTCAATAACGCCAAGCGGTTCGGTAGAAAAGAGGGTACGTCGGACGGAGTCCACCATGTATGGGAACATGCCGCCGTTTTCGGCAAATCCTGCCATAAATGAGGGACCGTAAAATGAAACAATGCCCGCTTTAAAACAGGTGGCATGCGATATAGTCGTATCCGAAAAGCCCATAAAAACCTTGGGATTATTCCGAATCAGATCTAAATCGAGGTATGGGAGTGTGCGAATTGAATCTTCACCGCCGATCGTTGAGACGATGCCGTCGATTGTCTCATCGGCAAAAGCCGCCATCAAATCATCGGCACGCGCTTTCGGGTTTTTGGAAAGCCAGACTGCATCGCGCAAGGCGTGTTCCGTTTCGATAACCGTCACGCCGAATTCTTCCTCAAACTGACGTTTACCTATCTGGTAACGGTAGGGAAAGGTGCCGGGACCACCCCAAGAGAGCGAGATCGCTGCAATTCGGCTACCGGGACGTAGTGCCTTGGGTTTTATTTTATCCATCGGAAAGTCCGACTCTTTCTTTTAACTTGTCGATGAGTACGAGAAGTCGTTCTTTGACTTGTTGGCGTGAACTAAGCGTCGGCGGGGGTGGTTCAAAAATGGTCCCGCGCTCGCTTTGCACCCAGCCTTTTGTGCTGTCGTCAACCTTGATGCGGAGCCATTTACTCTCAAGATCGAGATAAACCTTCAATCGATTGTTCTCGCTCCGGATATTATATTTCAGGGGAGGATTGGTTACCTGCCAACCTATGCCGTCTTCGCTTGCTGATACCCGTGCCCGCCGTGAGAGCGGTATTTTCTCCCTAATAAATTCTTTAATCAATTCGGCAGACAACTTCCCTTGCGCGAGGGAACTCTGCGATGCTATATCTGCCTCAAACAGAAACGTCAGAATTTCAAACTTCGATTGCTGAAAAATGTTGAGCTTCCCTTCGCCATTCACAACGCTGTAAGCCTGCTTATATTCCTTATCCTCGATGAGCCACCGTCTGTTTGCCTGTTTAATAGAGGTTTTCAAATCCTTTGAGAGCGAAATTTTGTTTGCCTCAAACGCCTCCCTTAAATCGGGGAGGTAGACATTAACGCGGTCATCAGTTTTTACAACCGTGTAAGCGGCACCTGTGGCATCCCTGAGTAGCCATTCCTCGCCACTTAGCAAGACTTCAATAGCGGATGCGCTCGGACGGAATCGAATGTCTTTTGTCATATCCGCAAACATCTTTTGCCAATCTGTAGCCGTCTTCAATGACGCGTCCAAACGTTCTGCTTTCAATCTTGCGCGATGCGACAACCCGGCGGCAAATAAAAGTTCACGCTCCAATTTACCGCTATTCAGGTTGCTAATGTACTGTTGATCCAGGCTAAACCGATAAACATCTTTGGTATACACAATCGGTTTTGAGTCGACTGTAGGTCTTCCTCGTAGTGCTGTCCGCGTGTGAATTTGAAGTTTCGGCACCGCTTTCTGTTCAACCGGTGGGGCTTGAAGGAGGTAAACACAGATGCCAAAACCGACTGCCAGGATAAAAATAATGAGAAATGTCAGTCTTTTCAGAAATGCTTTCATATTTGGATCCTATTGCCACTATGCTATCATTTATTCGAGGTCTGATGCCTTAAAGCGGGTTGCTCTACTTACGAGGTGCCTTAGTTCGTTCATCTGTTCATTGTGAATTAGCGGTGCGATGCCTTCAATGCTCCGCGATACCGCTTCTAAACTTCCTTCTTGTGCCCAAAAACTTTCACGCAGAATTTCTGCGAATTCCGCTATAGTCGCAGCAAGTTGAAATTCAGGGGATGCCCCTTCAAATGTCCTTTTCAATTGTGTTGTGAAAATTTCCTCGTTAGTTTCCGAGATACGACGGGTGTCTGGGTCCTCGTGACGTATAAAGACAGTCGCCAATTGTCCGGTGACACCTTCATGGAGTTTAATTTCATAGAGAGCTGTGACACTGTGACCTGAACCGATTTCTCCGCCATCTGCCTTGTCATCCCGGAAGTCTTCATGGTCGAGGCGACGGTTTTCATAGCCGAGCAGTCGGAAACGACTGACAACTTGAGGGTTGAAGTCGACTTGGACTTTTGCATCTTTAGCGATGAGTTGTAATGTGCCTGTTAGGTTTTCAACAAAGACGCGTTTTGCTTCCTTGAGGGTATCAACATAAGCATAATTACCGTTACCGTTATTGGCGAGTTGCTCCATGAGGACATCGTTGTAATTACCCATACCAAACCCAAGTGTTGTCAACATAATTCCTTCCTGAACATGGGAGCGAATTTTCCGGAGAATAGCGTCAGGTCCTGTTTCTCCGACATTCGCAACGCCATCCGAACAGAGAATCACACGATTGATGCTACCAACCCTCGCATTCTGTAAGGCAAGTTTGTACCCAAGGCGAAGTCCTTCCTCTGCGTTCGTGACACCCTCTGGTGTGAGGGAATGGATTGCTGCCAAAATCTCCCCACGCCCCTCAATGCCTGTATGGGGAAGGACGATTCGTGCTCGAGAACCGTAAACGACAATAGCAACCTTGTCGCCCGGACGGAGTTGTTCAACCAAAAGCGTTAGGGCATGTTTCACCAATTCCAACCGGTTTTCCATGTCCATTGAACCGGAGACATCAATCACGAAAGTCAACATTGCATCCTTGCGGTTTTCGTCGGGAACCACGCGACCTTGAATACCGATTCGGAGCAATTGGAGTCGTTTACCTTCACCAAATCGGGAGGGCGCGCCCTCAATGTGAACAGCAAATGCTTCTGCCGATGGTGTCGGGTAATTGTAATCAAAAGTGTTAACAAATTCCTCTACCCGAACGGCTTCCGGGGGCGGAAGATACCCGTCTCGGAGATAGCGTCGCGTGACGGAATAGGAGGCGGCATCAACATCCATGCCAAATGTCGAAAGGTGGTCATCTTCTGTATCAATAAATGGATTCGTGCCATAATCCTTAAAGAAAACATCGTTATAGGCGGCACCATTCGGAGGGGTCAATCCGAACGGCGAAGAGATAGATGCGCCTAGCGCACTCTCCTCTGATTCCTCAGCATCATAACCACCGCAGCCGGTGTAGATAAAGATCACCAATCCACACATCATGAGGACAACACTTAGTTTGTATAGTGTCTTAAATTCAGTTTTCATCAAACGGGACTCCTTTTTGTCCGCGATGCTGAACCTATCTCAACTATTTTTGCACCACTTCGTTAGTATATAATACATAACGAGTCTTGGCGGAAAATAGTTGACATTAAGTTGGTGGCAGTCCACAATTACAGCAAGGGTAGTAATGAATTACGCTGAACGTGTGGTAGATTACACTGCCATGAAGATGATGCTTAATGAATTATGCTGTGGTTTTGGATGTGCGATGAATCGCACGACTATAAAAGCCGTGTGTCATATATCCTTTATTGACTTGTTAGATACTTAAACGTCATCAATTCTTCAACAATTACATTTTTCGCGGCTTTGGGAATTATGCAAGACTTAAATCCTTTAGCAATTGAGTTAAACGAGCAGATTCGTGTTTCTACTCCGGCAGTTTTTGAACTGCTCTCCGAGTTGGGGAAGCGTATTTACCTACCGAAGGGGATCTTGAGCCAGACGACGGAGGCGAACGCGAAAGCACACCGTTTCAACGCCACACGTGCGATCGCCTCGGAAGATGGTGACATGATGCATCTCGCAGTTTCGCGAGAACTCATGCCAGCACTACCGTTGGAAGACATCTACGGGTATGCCCCCGTGCTCGGTCAACCCGAATTACGGGAGGCGTGGAAAACACATCTTTTGAAAGAGAATCCCTCGCTTACCGAGGTAACACTGAGTCTACCAATTGTGACGAGTGGAATGACACACGGGTTTAGTCTACTCGCCGAACTTTTCGTGGACAGCGAGGACACACTCATTCTCCCAGACAAGATTTGGGGAAACTATCGGCTCATCTTCCAAACCAAAGCAGAGGCGAATCTTCAAACCTATCCATTCTTCAACGCTGCGAGAGATTTCAACACACACGGCTTCCGTGAGACCCTCACCAACACGACCGACGAAAAATTGCTAATTCTTCTGAATTTTCCGCACAATCCCACTGGCTATGCGATTAACGACACGGAAGCACAGCAGATTGTGGACGCGATTGTGGCGCGCGCCGATGCTGGCAGTCGTATCCTTGTTATAATTGACGATGCCTACGCCGGGTTGTGGTACGACGCATCAGTCATGCACGAATCGCTGTTTGGATTGTTGGTCGGATGCCATCCGAATGTAGTACCCGTGAAGATAGACGGTGCGACAAAGGAGGAATATGCGTGGGGGCTACGCGTGGCATTTATCAGTCTTGGACTCGGAGAGGGAGTGATCCAACCGCTTGAACAGAAACTCAGTGGATTGATTCGAGCGAATACCTCCGGTGCATCCCAAGTCTCTCAAACCCTTATCCTTGAGGCGATGAAGGCACCCGGTTATGCCGAGCAAAAACAACGGAACTATGAAATTCTCAAGGCACGCGCGTTGAAGGTAAAAAAAGTTGCATCCGATGCACAGTACACAAAACTTTGGGAGGTATACCCGAGTCATGCCGGCTATTTCACGTGTCTGAACCTTAAATCCGCGAATGCGGAGGTGGTTCGGCAGCGGCTTCTTGAGGAACACGGCATCGGCACGATCTCACTCGGTGAAACTGAGCTGCGGGTGGCTTACTCGTGTCTTGATGAATCCGATATCGCGGCAGTCTTCATGGCGATTGCACAGGTAATCGAAGATGTGTAGCACGTAGGCTGGGTTAAACACAGTGAAACCGAACCTACGTGCCCTGTGGCTTACGGTATAGGTTCGGTGCGTTTGGGGAAGAGTCTACATTGTGTCTACGGTGAGCACGGTGCGGTTAGGAAACCGGGGTCCCCACCCGTTACTGGGAAGGGGGGAAGGGGCACCTACCGGGCACCTTAAGTTGATGCCTACTGTTCGCTTTTCGTTTCTCTCTTAATACGCGCCCATGTAGTAGCGAGCTTGTCTTGCGGTTCAACGGGAAGTGTACCGATGGTATATCGGAAATAAATATCGTCTTCGCCGTCATTGGGACCGCACCATACCCAATTCGCTTCACAATCCGGGTCTTTGAGGACCTGTTGCATGATTGCGGCACCGAATCCCCAGATGCCTTCCCCGAACTTTTCATAGATCTCGAGTTCGTCTTCCCACTTGCTGTCGTCGAAATCAACCTCTTCCCAGCCATCTTTCCGATCGGCGAGAAGTTTGCCGGTATCGCATCGCCATTCATCTTCACCCGTTCCGATGTAATCCGGCTTATCATCGAGGATAATGTCGGCGAGGAATCCGCCTCTACCAGCAGCACCGGGTTCAGCGTCATGGACATAGACAGCAATCTGCGCGAAGCCTTTGTCGAGTTTAAATTCGCTGACTGTGGGGACTTGCCAGTTCCCGCTTTGCGCGACTTCTTCACCGTTAATAAACACAACCCACGTATTGTCGCCACTGACTCGCACTGTGCCTTTTTTCGGTACAGCATTTGCGGTTTGTATCAGAAGCATGCCGCTCAGGAAGAGCGTGAGTGCTAAGCAGAGCATCAATCGGTTTTTCATAGAAACCTCCATAAAGACGCGGTCGTAAACCGTGTCTATTGTTTGTTACGGCACACGGTACGTGCTTGCTTTTTGTCGTCTGTATTTGATTCAAGTGCCAATCTCCCAGCGAGGTCGGCGATAAACTGATAGGCGACGCGCCCTGAACGTCCACTTGAGGATGCCTCCCATTCCAACGCAGCTCGGTATAACGCCTCTGTCGGAACAGAAAGTCCGCGTTTCTGTGCATAATGGGAGACAATCTGCAAATACGTGTCTTGTGAAATTCGCTGGAATGAGAGACGCAACCCAAAACGGTCGCTTAACGAAACCTTCTCTTCTGTCGCTTCACGCGGATATAATTCATCTTCGTCATTCTGTGGGTAACGGTTGTCGCGGACCTGTCGCGGCATCAAGTGTCGGCGATTCGAGGTGGCATAGATGAGGACGTTATCCGGACAAGCGGAGATCCCACCCTCTAACATCGCTTTCAACTCGCGATATTCGGGTTCATCTTCGTTGAAAGCGAGGTCGTCACAGAAAAGAATATACCGTTCGGGACGTTCCCACAGCACCTCAGCGATTTCTTGGAGATGGACAAGCCCTTCTTTGCTGACACCGATTAATCGGAGTCCATCGTCAGCGTAGCGCGCCAGCATTCCCTTGACGAGCGAAGATTTACCAGTGCCGCGATCCCCCCATAATAGGACATGGTTGGCAGGCAGGCACCGTAGAAACTGCCGAGTGTTCCTGTCAATCTCGGCAGATTGCCTTTCTATCCCGATCAAATCTGATAGACCTACGAGATTCGGATGTTTGACGGGAATTAGATGTCCCGACCCATTCTGTGCTCGCCACCGAAAAGCGATGTAATCGTCAAGACACTCACTCGGTGCGTTTGCTGTACGCGCCTCCAAGTGGGTTAGCAAACTATCGACTTTCTCCAGTAGTTGTATAAAAAGTTCTTCCTGATTTCGCGTTTTTTCAGACATCATTTAAGGTGTGTGCCTACTACTTTACAAATTTCTTTAACTGTCCCCACGTTAGCGTTAACTTGCCCGCTGCATCAACAGCAAGCGGAGCACCAAAGGTCAAAGTGCCAAGATTCGCTGATTCATCTGGATTCAGACCGTGCCAATCCATGAACACAAGACCGGCTTTTTTCTCCGGATTATCCGTTCCTTCCTCGTATCCCGGCGTAAACCCGACTTCGGTGCCTTCTTTGACTTTTACCTTCGTGAGCCATTCAAACGGCATCGCAACCTCGTAAATCATACCACCTTTACCCAATTCAGGTGTCGGCACGATCGCGATATCGGATTTCGGGAGATCTGGATTTTTATTCGCACTGAAGTCGGTGACGAGGGCTTTCTTGTTGATATACGCGAAATTGGGCTTGCATGCGGGCACTCCGACTCCCACTTGCTCCCAATCGATGTATAGAAAGATTGTGTCTCCTATCCAAGGTTGTGCAGCATTCGCCGCAGGTGCAAAAATATCATCGCGCACCGCAGCAGCAAAATAGAAGGTCTCCGCATCATACATCGTTGACCAAGTCATAGTGAGGTCGTCTTTCCCTTTCCATGCACCTTGTCCACGAAGCAGCTCATCCTCCGAGTCAAACGCGACCCAGACGGCGTACTTCCAGTCATCAAGTTTTCCATCAATCTTGGGTGTGTTCGGGATAAAACCAGCGATGGATTCTCCATATTCCAACCCAAACGCATCGCTGTTGTCCTCTGGCAGAAAGTCTGCATTCGCTGAAAAAACGAGCAGAAGCCCGAAGAGAATGGATAAAATCATCGTTTTCATCGTGTAACTCAGCTCCTTTGCTAATGTTTGGTTGTTAACGCTATTGCAATTTTCTCACCGGTTCTAAACTCAGTAACCCAGACACATCTTCAAGAATCGCATAAACATCGTAATCCTCGAAAGCCGACCGTGGCGTGACACCCGACAGCACGGCAATAAACGCAACACCAGCACGGCGTGCAGTTTCGGCATCCGTCTTACTATCTCCAATGTAGACGCAATTTTGCGGATCACTGTTCGTTCGGACAACCGCCTGCAGTAAACCTTCAGGATTCGGCTTATACGGGGCATCCCCACCACCAACGATGGCTTCAAACGCCTCCAATAGATTCTCACGCGCAAGAATCGGCTGAATGTAGCGACGACGTTTCTGAGAAACGATAGCGAGTTGGATACCATGCCTCCGCAACGCCTTCATCGTCTGTGGTACCCCCGCATAAAACTCCGCCAACGCAACCATTGTCTCATCAGCACGTTGAAAAAACAACCGCGTAAATTCATCAACACACTTGTTGTATGCGTCCCCTGCTAACGCCGTCAATATATCCGGTAGCGACAGACCGATGGTCTGACGAACCGCGGCATCGGGAGCAAGCGGCAAACCCATTTTTTCAAACGCGAAATTGACACCGTCAATTGTTCCCCGCGCCGAGTCTACCAACGTATAGTCAAAATCGAATATAATAGTTTGGATCGGCGGGTTCAACTGACTCAAAATTCAATTTCGGATATCCCGACCTCCGCTGCCGTCTCTTGAATCTGTCGCCACGTCTCGTCATCAATAGGGATGCCTTCTTGCAAACGACGCTCTGTTTGGCGCGCTTCAATCTCTCCTGGAGCCAAGATTTCATCGAATCCCGGAGCGGTTGGTGAGGCTTTCACGTGGGCAACGAGTCCGTCAACGTGCTCATAAAAGTCATCAAGTGGCGTAAAATTAGCAATATCCAGTGCAATCATCAGGATACCGTTCTGAAGGCGCGTGTTCCCGGACCCACTACAACCAGCACTTGACAACGCACCCCCCAAAATGTCAATCATCAGACCGAGAGCATACCCCTTGTGCCCAGCAATCCCACCGAGCGGCAACAACGCACCCGGCGGAGATTCCATCAAGTCCTGTGGATTCGAGGTCGGTTCACCTGCACTGTCCATGAGCCAACCGAGCGGCACAGACTCCCCACGATTAACAGCGACGCGGATCTTGCCTTGTGCCACAACACTACTCGTAATGTCTAACAGAATTGGATGTCCTTCGCGTGCCGGTGTCGCAATAGCAATAGGATTCGTTGCGAGTCGTCCATCGCGTCCACCGAACGGGGCGACGTAGAGCGCAGTTCCACCCGCATTCACCATCGTGATGCCTACCATATCGGCTTCAGTTGCCATCAACGGGTAACTTCCAATACGTCCGATATGATTGCAGTTATAGACACTGATTGCGCTGATTGTGCTTGACTTCGCCTTCTCGATCGCGAGCGACATTGCTTTCTGTGCGATGACATGTCCAAACCCCCAATTGCCGTTGACGAGTGCATGTGAAGCCGACTCACGTTCAATTTCCATCGGTGCTCCGGGTTGAATTAGTCCGGATTCGATGAGTCCAATATACTGCGGAATGCGGATAACGCCGTGGGAATCATGCCCTGCGAGATTTGAAGCGACGAGCAGTTCCCCGATAATTTCTGCTTCATCGCTTGGGACACCCCCGGCTTCAAAGATGTCAGTTGTGATTTTCTGTAACTGGTTCTGCGTGAAATTTGGCATTATTTTAATTTTACCTTGCGGATCAGCAACGGGGTTTGTTCTTTGACGCTTTTTGTGTTCGAGTCGCCTGCGCCGTTGTTGCAGGCTGCGGGTTTGGATAGAAGATTGGAAGGATGGATACCCCCACCATTCTTCCAATCTATACTTCCAATCACGACTTCACCGAAAACCTGCTTGTAACGAAGTGGAAACCAGGGCAGAAGCTTAATCCTTAAATAACTCTGCTTTCAACTATGCTGCGTCAAACAACGATGGGAAGTGACGGTACGGGTCGGCAGGGTCACGGAAAAGGATCTTTTGACGTTCAGTTAATTCTATATCCTCCGGTGGGGTAACACGCCGCGATGTCCATGCGGTATGTGAAACACAATACTTATACAAAATGGATCTGCGTTGATGCTTGCCGTTCCATGCCGCTGTGCCGTGTGTCAGTGACTCAGTAAACAAAATCGCCGAACCGGCAGGAGCATCCGGAATAATGACACAGGGTGCCGCTTCGGGTGCCTCAGCTATCTGTTGTGGTAGCTTGAAATTGCCCTTATGGCTCCCCGGAATACAGCAGAACCCACCGTCATCCGGTCCGGTATCTGCGAGGTTCCACGTCACAACGACGAACCCGTTGTGGATCTCATTGTCCCGGAAAGAGTAGTATTCCCCCGGCTTCGCTCTTGCCGTGGGAGAGGTAGCACCGTAGTCGGCATGCAGACCTCCGCGCGGCATTCCTTCCCGCATATACATCCCATAAATTCGGTCGAGTCGAAAGCAATCGCCCAAGCGGAATTGAAGTATCGGCATAATCTTGGAATGGTCGAGTAAATCGCAAAGCGGTTTCCCCCACTGCAAAAACCCGGAACCATCTGGGGCACTTCCAAACCTTTGGACCTTTCCCGGCGTGGGAAGTTGTTGCTCGTCAATACATTGATTGAGTGCTGCAACCTCTTCTGGACTCAAGACATTCTCGATGACGAGGTAGCCTTGCACGTCAAAGAGGTATTGTTGTAACTGTAAATCACTCATACGCCTACCCTCCTGTTATCTACAAGCTTCAAACTAAATTCGATCTGGAAACAGGTTGAATCTGTCTCGGCTTTGCATTCTGTGAAATGTTTCGATAAGAGTTGATTATCAATTTATCATATTTGTAGCACAGTGTCAAACAAATTTCAATTTGTAGTGTGTGGATGCCCTATATGGTGCAGCGCGAATAGAGACTTGCCCGTTTTCGTGCAAGTTATCTGTTCTGAGACTGGATACAACGGCATACTCAGCGTTTCAGATTTGGCATACAAATTGCTAAAGTTATGCCGAGAGTCTATTGCTTGAAAAGAGGGACCCTACTCATGAAAAAGAGAACCTTTTTTATCTCCGTGTTGCTACTGGTCTCTATACCCTTTCCACCGAACAGTTTCGCGCAGGATTATACACAGATGGGGTTGCCCGAAGGTGCAATCGCGCGCTTGGGTAAAGGATATATAAACGATATAGCGTACGCCCCAGACGGCACTCAACTTGCTGTAGCGACTTCTATTGGCGTGTGGCTCTACGATACAGCCACAGATACCGAACTTAACTTCCTCTCTGAAGAACCGGATTATGTTCAGACGATTGCATTCTCACCAGACAGCAGAACCTTAGCAAGCAGCGGTTATTCGCAAAATCATGTCATTCGGTTATGGGATACAGATACCGGAGAACTTCGTGATACCCTTGACGGATACGAGGAGATTTTAGCTCTCACATTCTCGCCTGATGGTACAATGCTTGCCAGCAGTGGTGGATCGCCCCACTACCCAATCCGGTTATGGAGTGTAGCGAATCGGCGACTTCAAGATACTCTCTTTGGACACACGGATTGGACCTTTGCCCTTTTGTTCTCAGCGGACGGAAAAACGCTTGTGAGCGGAAGTCAAGATCGCACAATTCGATTGTGGGATGTACGCACTGGAGAACTTAAGTGTATCCTTGAAGAACACAGAGATGACGTTAATTCTGTTGTACTTTCGCCGGATGGAAAGATACTCGCGAGTGGTAGTGATGACGGAACAATTCAATTGTGGGATATGCACACTGGCGCGATGCTCGCTACTCTTGAAGGACCCACTAAATTCCCGGAGGGCATCAACGCCATTGCTTTTTCACCAGATGGAAAAACATTAGCAAGCGCGACAGCCGAACAGATACAACTATGGGACACCCACACGAAGCAACTTAGAGGAGTTCTTGAAGGACATGCCCGCGATGTGACTGACATCGTATTCTCGCCTGATGGAAGAACCATAGCCAGCGCAAGTTGGGACTGGACACTCCGATTGTGGGATGCCTCCACCGGGAAACCCCGCAAGGTTTTTGGAAAGCATACAAGTTCAGTCAATACTGTCGCGTTTTCGCCTGATGGGGAAACGATTGCTAGTGCAAGCCGCGGATTGATTTATCTATGGAATACGAAAGGGACCCTGCTCCGATTATGGTATGCCCGCACCGGAGAACACATAGAAAATTTCATATCTCACATTGATATGATTAGAACCGTTGTGTTTTCTCCGGATGGAAAATTCCTTGCAAGTGGGGGGTACGACAGTCGTCTCCGATTGTGGGATGCTTCCACTGGACATCACATCGCTACGCTCAGAGGGGGCGGTCCTGCTGTCGCATTTTCTCCCGATGGAAAACTGCTTGCTAATGCGTATGGAGGGGATAATATCATTGGGACAATCGGTTTGTGGGATGTCCGCACTGGCAAACTCCGCCATGTTTTCAGCGGACATCATGGTGGACTGACCTGCGTGGCATTTTCCCCCGATGGCAAAACATTGGCGAGCAGCAGTGCAGACTCTGAGATCATTTTGTGGGATATTCCCACTGCCAAGTGCCGTCAGAGCCTTACGACACAACACACTGGAGCCGTCTATTGTGTCGCATTTTCGCCGGATGGTAAAACACTTGCGAGTGGCAGTCGAGATAAGACGCTTCGATTATGGGATCCGTATACTGGAGAACATAAGACAACATTGCGGTATCCGCATGAGGTTACCTCTGTCGCATTTTCGCCGGATAGCACGATCCTTGCTATCGGCTGGAGCGGTTGGGGAAACAATCGAATACAACTGTTAAATATGGAGACACTCCGACCCCGCGAGACCCTGGTAGGACATACAGAGGGTATGACTGATTTGGCATTCTCAACGGATGGCAGAACCCTTGCCAGTGCAAGTTGTGACGGTACGATTCTCCTGTGGGAAACAAGCGTTGAGCGAGCCTTGGTTGAAATACCAGAGGATGTCAACGGTGATGGAAGTGTAAATATTGACGATCTAACATTTGTTGCTGATCATCTCGATCAGGTCGGAGAAGGAAATGCAGCAGATGCCAACAGTGATGGAGTCGTCAATGTCCTTGACCTTGTCGCGGTTGTGAAAGCAATGAATCGAAATCCTTTGTCGCAATAAGAATGGATTTTGATGTTGACCCAAGATGGGACCTATTGTAAACTCTTTTCTACCGTATACGCCAATGCTACAGGAACAACATAGGGAGCAGTCATGGAAAAGCGAATTCTCGGACGAACAGGACTCGAAGTGAGCGTTTTAGGGATGGGCGGACTCTTTGTCTCAACGGCTGGCGGTAGGAATCGCGCTGACGGACGTAACACTATCCGACGCGCGCTGGAACTCGGTGTCAATTACGTCGATACTGCACCGAACTACGCCGACAGTGAAGAGGTCGTCGGAGAAGCCTTGGATGGCGTGCTACAACTGCACTATCTTTCCACGAAAATCGGTGGTAGACCACAACCCTTCGATCCAAAGGATAAACAACTCTTGCGTCAGTCGGTTGAAGAGAGTCTACGCTTGCTGAAAAGGGATAGGATCGATATTTTAATGGTGCATGAACCCGATCGTCCCGGACAATACGATTGGTGGACAAGCCACGAGACATTTGATGGACCGGTCTGTGAGTTGTTAGCCGAACTCAAAGAGGAAGGAATTATCCGTTTCACCGGATTAGGCGGCACAACCGCACATCAACTACCCGCAATTATGGCAACAGGGGTCTACGATGTGGTGCTGGCAGCGCAAAACTACAGTCTACTCTGGCGTGAAGCGGCAATCTCAATTTTTCCAGAAGCGAAACGACAGAATATGGGAATTGTCATCGGCGCTCCCCTACAACAGGGAGCATTGTCACGCCGCCACGCTGAAGTGGAGACGGGGGCATGGTGGCTTAGCCGTCCGCGTCAGGAACAGTTCAAAGCACTCTACCAGTTTTTGGATGAAATCGAGCTTTCGCTTCCAGAGGTAGGTATCCGTATGGTTATATCCAATCCCGATATTTCTACCGTGCTGGTGGGGGCGAGGTCAGTAGAGGAGGTTGAACAGAATGTTCGTGCTGTTGAAGCCGGTCCGTTGCCTTCGGAAGTGTTAATACGGCTTCAGGAGATAGCGGATATGGTGCCGTTCCGACCTTTTGAGGAACCCCATAGTTTGGCGTTCGGTAGGAAATACAGCGGTCCAGGGCACGCACGGTGAGATTCAAAAAAAGAGGCGCGCTCTCTAAGCGCGCCTACAAAAAGATTAGGTGAACCACGAAGTATTATTCGTTGATGTAATCTGATCGTAACTCAAATGTATGCAGTACCCAACTGCTTGCACGGACATCAAGCTCATCCTCAATGGCTTGTATATCTTCCAACTCTTCATAAGCATCAACATCTTCTTGGCTGATAAACTCCAACACAACAAGCCGGTGTGGAGATTCACCATAGTAGTTGTCGTAAGAGGATACCGCTTTCACCTGAGGGGGCCCGACCAATGCAGAAGAAATGGAAGCAACCCATTCCAGATATGCTGCTTTTCCGCCAAGCGGATAGTCAATCAGATAAATACCTTTAATCTGCCAATTCCCCTCCTCACCTTTTGAGTAGTCGGAACGCTGGATAAACGTGTGCATGGTCGTATCGCTTGAGTGGTTTGGCAGGTCTTCGAGAACAGCAGCGATCTCTGGACGATTCAGATAGGTCGCCGCATCAAGAAAACTACTGAATTCAAATTCAACGAGCCGGTTAGGGGTAGTTGCAGTAGACTAAAATATAGTCAAATTTAGACAAATCTATACAAACTTATTTATTTCTATACATTGTAAGATTTTATTTGAAAAATACTATAGAAATGTGGTATACTTATAGTATGAATGATAGATTTGTAAAGATTGGCGAGGCTGCTAAAATACTCGGTGTTAATCCTCAAACGCTTCGGCGTTGGGAAGAGGGCAGTGTTATCCAGCCTGCGAAAAGAACACCGAAAGGCACACGCCTTTACAGTCTCCAAGAGTTATTAGGTGTCAACGATTTAGCCTATCCTACGATTGCCTATGCCCGCGTCTCGAGTTCAGATCAAAAGGAAGATTTAGAACGTCAGCATGCTGTCCTTGAGGCATTTTGTAATAAGAATGGGTGGCAGACTGAAATCATAAGAGACCTCGGCAGTGGCATGAATTACAATAAAAAAGGCTTACTTCGACTCCTTGAATTAATAGTGCGGGGTCAAATGTCTCGTCTGGTTATCACACACAAAGACAGACTGCTCCGATTTGGTGCGGAAATAGTTTTTCGTATCTGTGAACTCAAAGGCATAGAAGTTGTTATTATTAATAAAGGTGAGCAACCTACCTTCGAGGAAGAACTCACGCGTGACGTCATGGAAATCATGACTGTATTTTGTGCGAAACTCTACGGACGACGTTCTCATAAATCCAAGAAAATGGCAGAGGAAATAGAGAATATCGTCTCCGAAGAAAAAAGTCAATTGGAACTCAATCTTGGACCTCCGAACACAGAAGATAGAACTGAATCCGAATAATAAGGAAGCCACGCTTATGGCACAGCACGCTGGCTATGCCCGTGTTGCCTTCAACTTTGCTTTATCGTCTTTCAAAGTCGGTTTAGACCAAGATGAATGGCGAAGTCATATTGACATTAAGCGTGAGTTTAATGCAGTCAAATACGATAAGTTTGACTGGTGTGAAGACCTCTCACAGAATGCGTCCAAGAATGCTATTCACAATCTTGGAGACGCAGTAACACGTTGGAAAAAAGGACAAAACAAGTTCCCGGTCTATAAGAACCGAAGTGGTAAATGCTCTTACCAAGCAGACAATGGCGAAGGAACTGTTGAAGTCTGTAAAAAGCGTGTCAACCTTCCAAAGATAGGTTGGATACGCATGCGTGAAGAATTACGGTATACCGGTGAAATCACAAAAGTTGTTGTGTCCAAACACAATGACAAGTGGTTTGTATCTATCACCGTCAGACGATTGGATAGCAGCAACTATAAGCACCAACCCCCACTCTTTGACGATAAAGCACCTATCGGTATTGATGTAGGTATCAACACGCTTGCTACATGTTCTAACGGTGACACTTACGACAATCCACGCCCTCTCAAGCGGTATCAGCGGAAGTTAGCACGGACCAACCGTCGGCTCTCTCGTAGAGTCAAAGGTAGTCAGAATTGGTATAAAGCGAAGTCTATACTCACCTCTGTTCATGCACGTATTGCGAATATCCGTGAAGACGCTCACCACCAAGCAACCATACGGATTGTCCGTAAAGCCTCTGCTATCGGTATCGAAACGCTCAAAATCACCAACATGCTTAAGAACAGGAAACTTGCAAAGGCGTTATCCGATTCAGCACTCGGTGGCTTTCTAACGAAACTCAAATACAAAGCAGATAGGCGTGGCATACCAATAACCGAAGCACCCCAATTCTTCGCCAGTTCCAAGACCTGTAGTAACTGCGGACACAAGAAGGCTGATTTGGTGCTTTCTGAACGCACATATCACTGCTCCGAATGTGGCTTTGACTGTGATAGAGACCTCAACGCTGCTATAAACCTATGTCCTGCTTGACCTTAATACCGTCGCCACGAGTTGCGAGGAGACGTAAAACGCCTGTGGAGTCCGTGTAAGACCTCGTTGAGTGGCAGTGGACGTTGAATCAGGAATTACGGCAGCAGTCAAACACGTGTGTTAGATTTGTATAGATTCTAATACATTTTAACACATTTGTGAGATTTGTATAAGTCCTAAACAACGGCTCATATTTGCCTCTTGATTGTCGTAAGATCTTATCCGAACAACCTCTTCTGGGGCTTGCAGCGTCGCTGCAATGGATGCGACCCATGCAATATAGGCATCCTTCCCACCCTCCGGATAGTTGATCAACCAGACTAACTTCACTGGAATCGCTTCCATATCACTCATAGTCCCATCTATGGTGGCATCTGCTGATGGCATGCCATCCACCACCACTCTTTGTGCCTTCTCACAACCTGCCAGTGCAATAAACGCGATGAGAATTATCAAGAATAAATTTGCCAATTTCAAATTCATTATTTCATCTCCTCTTTTAAAATAAATTAATGAAGCATAGATGTTTTCAATCCTTGCACATGACTTAACATACGATATAACTTTTTAACAACTTGGTTACGACTCCCAAATCGGCTCTGGAGCCTGCGCACGGAAGTTTACCGCGCGAGCGAGAATGAACAGGAGGTCCGAAAGCCTATTCAAACTCCGAATTATCTCAGGGTTGACCTCTTCTTCGCGTGCAAGACGCACGACACACCGTTCACTTCGACGGCACACCACACGCGCGATATGTAAAATAGCCCCAGCGGCGCAGCCACCGGGCAAAATAAAGTTTGTCAGTGGCGGAAGCTCCGCAGATAGCGTATCTATTGCGGTCTCCATTTCTGTGGTGAAATCCGCCGGTATGCGGAATTCAGAGGCTTTCGTATGTGTCGCTGGCGTTGCTAAATCTGCACCGACATTAAAGAGGTGATTCTGGACTCGCGCCATGAGTTCGGAAAGATCGGCATCCTCAACAAGCGTTTGTGCATAACCGATATAGGCGTTCAGTTCATCAACCGTACCGATCGCCTCAATGCGCGGTTCATCTTTCCGTAACCTCGTCCCGCCATAAAGCGCGGTCTCTCCAGAATCGCCAAATTTAGTATAGATTTTCATATCAATCCATTATATACTCTGTCGAAAAAGGAGTCAAGCAAACATGCAAACCTTAGGAAAAATCATAAAAGTTGACGTTGTCGATCTACGTGTTCCCACATCGGATACGCTATTGGGTTCCGATCCATTCCATAAAAAGCCGAATTATTCAGCAGTCCTAACAACGCTTGAAACAAGCACAGGACACCACGGCATATCAGTGGCATTTACTGCTGGAGCCGGAAACGACTGGATCGCCTACGGGGTTAAAGACCTGGCTCAACTCGTTGTCGGGATGGAGATGGAGACTTTCATTGACGATCCGGGCGCGTTCCATAGGCTTCTCATCGACCATCACCAGTTACGCTGGCTCGCTGACGGTGTTAACCGGATGGCGATCGGAAGCATTGTCAACGCGATGTGGGATGCTTGGGCAAAACTGGTTGATAAACCGCTCTGGAAACTTCTCGTCGATTTACCGCCGGAGAAGATCGTGCAGTGTATTGATTGGCGGTATCTGCACGATGCCCTGACACCCGACGAAGCAGAGGAGATTCTCAACACACACAGGGACAGTCGAGAAGCCCGTGAGCAGACACTCCGTCAACAGGGACCCAAGGCTTATTCCACCGCAGGATGGCTCGGTCTGACAGATGAACAGATTCTTGAGACGGTGAATCAGGTGAAGGCGGCAGGACTCGACTGCTTTAAAATGAAGGTCGGACAGGATCTGGACTTTGATAAGAAACGACTCGCCTTCATTCGGGAGGCAATCGGTTCAGAGGCACGTATGATGCTCGACGCAAATCAGATATGGGGTGTTGATGAAGCAATCGCCTACATGGAAGAGTTAGCACAGTTTCAGCCGGTATGGATTGAGGAACCGACAGCACGCGACGATGTGCTCGGCTTCGTGAAAATCGCCCGTGCCTTAGAGAAACACGGTATTGGAGTCGCCACAGGGGAACAGGTCCCGTCGCCAGTCATCTTCAAGCAGTTAATCACGAGTGGAGCGATCCAGTACTGCCAAATTGACGCAACGCGGCTCGGAGGGGTCAACGATGTACTCGGAGTCATCTTGATGGCGGCAAAATACGATGTCCCCGTCTGCCCGCACGGTGGTGGCATCGGGTTGTGTAACATGATTCAACATTACGCCATCTGGGATCAAATTTGCGTCGCCGCGCATTCGGAAACACAGATTGTTGAATACCTCAACTTCTTACAAGAGGACGTTTTCCTGCACCCAATTCAGGTGCGCAATGGTGCCTATATTACACCAACAGTCCCCGGTTGGGGACTTGAGATGTACCCCGAGTTCGTCGAGAAACACATCTATCCGACAGGTTCGGTCTGGCAGGGGAGAGAGGCATCTGGAGGGGTAACCTTTTTGGCATAGTTGCCTTGGATTCAATGAAAATGCGCGGTTAGAAACCGCGCCGATAAGAAGATAGAACGCTTGGTAGGTTAAATCTGTTAAGATTTCGCATCCGCTGCACGTTCTTTAAACGTTGCCGCGCCGGATGTAACCCACCCGCCAACACCTGTCATCAGAAACCGCACCCCTGCCTTTACGTATTTTTCAACGGTAGCATCGGTTGTCAAAGTCCCAGCAACCCGTCCTGCCGCTTGGATACGAGCAAGCGCAGAATCAATTGTGTTTTGAACGTCTGGGTGGGTAAGATTCCCAATATGCCCCATAGAAGTCGCTAAGTCTGACGGCGCAACGAAAAACACATCAATATGATCGACAGTGAGAATATCGTCCAGATTGTTAACGGCAACGATGTCTTCAATCAGGACAACGATGAGTGTCTGTGAGTTAGCGACATCAAAATAGTTGTCCACACCGTAGCCCTGGCGACTGGTGAACATTCCGCGGTGTCCGATCGGTGCAAACTTCGCACCATCTACAACGTTTTGTGCCTCCGCTTTCGTGTTGACGTGCGGGACACAGATGCCCATTGCCCCACAATCCAATGTGCGGTAGATAAGCCCCTGATCATTGCGATTGACACGTGTGATAGAGGTCATACCCCAGAGATCGCAGGCACGCGTCAGGTCCCCGAGTTGTGCCGCATCCACCCGCCCGTGCTCACCTTCCAACCACACGCCGTCGTATCCGTTTGGACCGAAGGTGTCTATATCATCGGCACTCGTCAACCCTGAGATGACGAACGCGAGATCGCCGTCTGCTAACTTCTGTTTAACCCGATTTTGTCTTATTTTCATAGATTTCTCCCATGACGTAAAGGGCAAGTTGCAGTGTTGAAGAATGTATACAAATCTATACATTTTTGTTCAAATTTCACTTGACACTCCGTCAAAAATGTGGCATAATTATAGCAGTCATCGGGCAGGAGTGTTACGCTTGCAACCCTGTAAGTGTCCTGCACACCTTCTAACACAAGGTTAAGAACGACTGACAGCATTCCTAACACGATTGCCACCCACGTCGCCACGAGTTGCGAGGAGACGTGTTAAAATAAACGCCTGCGGAGCCCGCATAAGGCCTCATTCGGAGGCTGTGGGCGTTGAAACAGGAAGTATGGCAGCAAAAACTTACAACCAGACGGTAACCGTCGCTATAGTAGATAGATTTTACTATATTTGTGAGATTTGTGTAAGTCCTACACAACGGTATCAGGAATCTCGAAAGTTGTCTACAAAAAAGTGAAGTGCGCGCTTGAGAAGCGCGCACTTCGCGTTCAGGGTCATAGTAGTGCTTTCATTCAATAAATCGCGCCACTACGAACCGGGATACCAGCTCTGTAACTATTCACTGGCACTGGAACGTAGCAGGTGGATACCCATCGCACCGTTCAACAACGGAAGTGTGGCAGCAAAGAGAATCCAGACCAACGACCGGGTGTCCATGCCGACAGCGGTGAAGTCTGACCCGACACCGCTGATGCCGAACCAGTTCCAGAAGAAGATTATAGCGACGAACAGGAATCCGTAGAATAGCGTGTTAGCCGCTATGAATTCTTGAACGCTCGAATCCGCACCGGCACGGCTCATGCGAATGTAACTGAATATCACTCCCAGTATTATTGAAATAACAGAGAGCCAGTTGATATAATCCCAAGCGGAACTGTGCGGACTATCATCGGTAGAAACGTGGTAAATCGGCTCAACTATCGTTTGGATGGCGACTATCACCGCAATGACGATGAGAACAACGCCTATAACTCGTTTGAGGGCTTCCATGAAAATTTCTCCTTATTCCCTTATTGGGTCCAGTTAAATCCTATCCCAAGAAACGAAATTGGGCATAGCATTGTTAATCGATGAAGTTTGACATTCTTATCCTTTTGGTAACGCATGGTAACGCAACAAGAGATTACCATCACTTCTCGACAAAATTAAAGCAAGAAGCGACTCAATATCGATCAACAATTTCTGATCCGACACTGAGTCGCTTCTTTTTGATTTTAACGCCGACCTCAACCGTTCGAGGATTACCGTCTTCCACAGGATGGGGCTCCTCATCTGCTTGTAGTTGGTAAAAATGGATACCTCCTACAACACGCTTCCCGAAACCGTTGCTGTCATTCCTGTGCCTCGCATGGCCCCTTCCCTTGTAACAATCTGGCGTTTGACATCCCAGCACGAACCGGTGACCAACGCCGTTGTTGATTGCCAGTCGATAATAGGTGTCGATGCTCTTCAATTCGTTGTTATCCAGACGCAAAACTGCCAACGAATTCAAGCTTACGGAATCTTGCGATGCGAAGTGAACACAGCGTCGGGTATTCATTGTTGGGACCTCCATAATCAGGCTTTGCCCCAAAAAGAAAATGATCACGTGTTACGGAAAAATCCGCCAGATTTGCCCATATTATACATTTTTTAACATTTAATGTCAATTTTTTTTACAAAAAAGTATATTGGGGAATCTAAATCGCAGATTATGGGATTATGCTGAAAAGTAGGAAGACACGCGAAAACCACGCCCTCAGGTAATCATCACACTCTATCCAAACTAAGTGGGGATGAACGCCTCAATCTCCGCAGCATACTTCTCGAAATCGCGTTCGGCGAGAGACTTCAGGTTATCCAACTGCGTGAGGGTATCTAACTCCCAGAAATCGATTTCTGGATTAATCCGCAGGTAATTCTCCTTCAGCAGCAGTTTCGCCGTCCTTGCGGATGCCTGAGATTGCAGCGTCATTACGTAGGATGTCAACTTCGCACCACCCCACCCCGTGATAAATCCCCATCCGCGCCTGTTGTGATACATATTTACCGAATGTCCTGTGCCAATGGACAGCATCCGAATCTCTCGTGCCTCCTTCCCAAACACCGAAAGTGCCTCTGTGAAAGCAACCGTGGACGGATTGTTTGCCCACAGTCCGCCATCTGCTAACAAGAAATTGCCAACGGATTTTGGCGCGAAAAACGTAGGAGCGGCACAGGAGGCAAGAATAGCATCTCTCAGATTCACGTCTTTACTTGTAGGAGCGATCTCCGAATCGCGACTCCCATAATTCGATCTAAAGATGTGAACCTCACTTTTGGCGATCTCCGAACTTGTTATCATCAAGGGGCTTGCTATTTCGCCGAGCGGTGTTGCAGGGAGATGCTTGGCAATAATTTGCGCGAGTTTTTGGTTGGGATATTTACTGAGGAACAGCGGGATGCGATACCACCTTCTTCGGAAGATGTAGGGTGTTTCAGTCTCAAAAAGTTCGACGATATCTGTCATTGGAATGTCAGAGACAGCGGCACCGGCGATGATTGCCCCCGTGCTTGTTCCAGCGATGAGGTCGAAACGGGTTCTGATAGGCACTCCAAAAGCCTGCTCAATTTTGGCAAGGAGTTGGGCAGTGTATATGCCGCGAGTGCCCCCGCCATCTAACGCAAGGATGTGAAAAGTGTCCGTGTTGTCCATTGATTGTTTTCCGATGTATCTCATACATGGATTTTTCGTTATCTTTGTATGCTGTAATCAACATACCATACCGCTTTGCCAAAATCAACCGAATTTTGACACAAACCCTCTTGACACAAACCCGCAATTTCTGCTAAAATGCTATCCAAAACAGCAGGACAAGGAGAACTCATGAATCGTAGAAATTTTTTAATTCACGGAAGCACCGCATTAGCAGGACTGTTTGTCGCGAGCAGCCCCCTGCGTGTGTATGCTGACCATCATGACGGTCAGCAATTACCACCATTACCTTACGCCTACGATGCCCTTGAACCTCATATTGACAAACGCACAATGGAGATCCATCACGGAAAACATCATCAAGGCTATGTCAATAAACTCAACGCGGCAGTCGCACGCAGTCACGATCTAATGCACATGTCACTTGAGGATATGCTCCGGAATATTGATAAGGTGCCAATGAACGTTCGTCAAGCCGTTATCAACAGTGGCGGCGGACACGCCAACCATACGCTTTTCTGGAGCATTATGACGCCGAACAGCAGCGAACCGACAGGTAAAGTCGCGGAAGCCATTCAGTCTACCTTTGGTTCGTTCGATGCCGGTAGCGAAATGTTCGATAAAATAGCGAAAACGCACTTCGGATCAGGATGGGTATGGCTTGTCGTTGATGAAAACAAAAAGTTGCAAATCTACGCCACATCAAATCAGGATAGCCCTCTGATGAAGGGGCACACCCCTATCCTCGGTCTTGATGTCTGGGAACACGCTTATTATCTCAAATACCAGAACCGACGCGCCGATTACATTGACGCGTGGGGCAAAGTCATCAATTGGGAACAGGTCAACACCAACTACCTTGCGGCAATGAAAGCTTAAACTTGGTTACATGCCGCGCCGAACGAGAAGAATATGGAGGCACCATGGAGCGTAGAGATTTTTTGCGGCAGAGCGGTTTAACACTCACCGGGTTGCTGCTCAGCCCGTGGGCGGTCTACGCCTTCCCAAGTCGTGAGGGCGAAGTACTTATCCCGTTCGCGGATCAACCGCCGGAACCGCCTTCAAAGCGCGGTTTGCTGGATTGGAACGAACTTGACACCTTTATCACACCGAACGATAAATTCTTCAACGTTTCGCACTACGACAAACCGGAAGTAGACCTCGCAACGTGGGAACTGGAAATAAGCGGTTTGGTTGAAAATCCGCTGATACTCACAATTGAGGACATCAAAGAGCGTCCCCGACAGGAGGTGACCTTTACGCTGGAATGTTCTGGTAATCATGGGTTTCCAACATTTACCGGTGGGATTGGCAACGCAAAATGGGCAGGTACACCCCTCGCACCGATCCTCAAGGAAGCCGGCATCCGAGAAAATGGCATTGAGGTTATCTTCTTCGGACACGATGTCGGAGAAGAGGAACTGCGAGATGTAAAGATGCGTCAGAACTTTGCACGCAGTATGTCAGTCGAAGACGCATTACAGGACACCAACCTCCTCTGCTACGAGATGAACGGTGAACCGTTACCACACGCAAATGGAGCACCACTACGTCTGATCGCCCCCGGCTGGTATGGAATTGCGTGTGTCAAGTGGCTCAAACGCATTGAGGTGCGCGACACCCGATTTATGGGGAGATTCATGGGACGCGACTATGTCACGATACGTGAAGAGAAACGTCCCGACGGTGAATCGGTCTGGATGGAGACCTCGGTTGGCAGAACAAAACTGAAATCGTTAGCGGCGAAGGTAACACGCATCGGTGATAAATACCGTATCTATGGTGCCGCGTGGGGTGCCCCCATCCAAACGGTTGAAGTGAGTATTGATGGAGGCGCATGGCAAAAGGCGACGATAGACTCGGAAGAGGACGCGGAATTCGCGTGGAAAATCTGGCATCTCGACTGGAACAGCCCATCGAAGGGTGAACACACCGTCGTTTCAAGAGCCATTGACACGATGGGAAACATCCAACCCGCTGGAGATTCTGACTACATCGCTGGAAAACACACCTATTGGGAGAGCAACGGTCAGGTCGTCCGCCAGGTCAACATCGAATAGAAGCCTCTTTGTAGGTTGGAAACTTACGAACTGTTCGCACCACCGAGTCCAGTTCAAACTTAACCAGAAACCTGCCCGAAACGAAGTGGAGGGCAGAGCAAAAACTTAATAATTAGAAAAATATGAATATAACCGATGCACAGAAACAGCAATTCCAAGAGGAAGGCTATTTCATTTTGGAGAACGTTATCCCAGAACCGCTTCTGGAATTACTTCGCGGTGAGTGCGGGACCTTTATCAACCAGATGGATGCTGAGATGGAGCAGCAGGACACGGATGTGCTTGGTCTCAATCATCGCGGCAAGCGGTATTTCGTCTCAAACTGCTTCAGGAAACAGCCGACGCTTCGCGAATTTCTGTTCAGCGACCTGATGGCAGATGTCTGCCGTGCCACCTTAGGCGATACGGCGTATCTCTTCTGGGAACAGTACGTCGTTAAGGGAGCAGAAGAGGGAATGAAGTTCAGTTGGCATCAGGATTCAGGCTACGTCGGTTATCCTGATCACAAGCCTTATCTTACCTGCTGGTGCGCCCTTGATGATATGTCTGAAGAGAATGGAACGGTCTACGTCATGCCGTTTTCGCGCATCGGTGTCCGTTCGTGGGTAAAGCACATCCGAGACGATAAGAGCAACGACCTGGTGGGCTATTTCGGACCAGAAAAAGGCGTGCCTGCTGTCGTACCTGCGGGGAGCATTGTGGCGTTCACGAGTGTCAATTTCCACTGCAGCGGCACGAACTACACCAATAACCTGCGGCGTGCCTATCTTGCCCAGTATTCTGCAGAACCGCTTCTGTCGCACGATGGTAGTCGGTTATGGGGCAATGCGGAGCCGTTGTTACTTGATGGAGAGTCGGCTGTTGGAGAACCACCCCCAGAGATAGCGTCGCGGTTTAATTGATGAAAGTTGCTCGGCGGACCGCTCCGCCGAGTAGATTTACATTATCTTTTGCTCACTCAGCGTTATCAAGTTCTTGAAGCGATTGCTCAACCTGAGCCTTGAGATCTTGGTCGTTGGTTTCCTGTGCTAATGCCAAGGCTTTCTGGAAATCTTCCTTTGCTTCCTGAGTCCTGTCCAAGAGGACGTACGCTTCACCTCTAGTGTGATAAGCTTCAGCCAAAGAAGGGTTTATCCGAATCGCTTCGTCACAGTCCGTAAGCGCAGATTCTGGTTGACCTAACTTAATTTTCGCAAAGCCTCTATTGGTATAAGGCCAGGCATCATCAAAATTTAGACGGATGGATTCATTGCAGTCTGCCAGCGCAGATTTATATTGTCCAAGTTTATTTTTCAAATGCGCTCGGCTGTTATACGCTAGAGCGTTGTCTGGTTCAAGTCTAATGGTTTTTTCAAAGTCAGCAAGTGCAGATTCATATTGTTTTAGTTTGTATTTGGCATAACCTCTCAAGATGTAGGCTTGGACATAATCAGGTTTGAGTTTTATACTTTCATCAAAATCAGCGATCGCAGCTTCATAATGTTCTAATTTACCTTTCACGTGTCCCCGTCTGAAGTAGGTATAAGCATCATCAGGTTTGAGTTCAATACTTTTATCAAAATCAGCGATCGCAGCTTCATAATGTTCTAATTCATTTTTAGCATAGCCTCGTAAGAAGTAAGTTCCTGCATGATCTGGGTTGAGTTGGATGCTTTTATCAAAATCAACGATCGCATCTTCATAGCGTTCTAATTCATCTTTAGCATAGCCTCGCAAGAAGTAAGTTCCTGCATGATCTGGGTTGAGTTGGATGCTTTTATCAAAATCAGCGATTGCCTCCGCGTAATGATCTAACCCAATCTTAGCACGTCCACGGTCAAAGTAAGCTTGAGCGTTACTCGATACAAGTGCTATACCTTCATCAAAATCAACGATTGCTTCTTCATACTGTTCTAATCTAATCTTAGTTGAACCACGTCTGAAATATACATTGGCATGATCTGGGTTGAGTTGGATGCTTTTATCAAAATCAGCGATTGCCTCCTCGTAGCGTTCCAACCCAATCTTAGCCAAACCACGTCTGAAGTATACATAAGCATCATCTGGATTAAGTTGAATGCTTTTATCAAAATCAGCAATTGCTTCTTCATAGTGTTCTAATTCCACCTTTGCACAACCTCTCAAAAAGTAAATATAGACATTATCTGATTTGAGTTTTATACCTTCATCAAAATCAGCAATCGCAGCTTCATGTTGCCCTAGCGTACCTTTTGCTCTCCCTCGATTGTTGTAGGCTTCTGCATAATCCGGTTTTAGACGGAGTGTCTCGTTATAATCGGCGATTGCAGATTCATGATGTTCAAGTCTACTTTTTGCTTGCCCGCGGTTGTAATAAGCATCTGTATAATCAGGGTTCAGGTGTATCGCTTTGTCATAGTCCCTGATTGCGAATTCGTATTGATGGAGTTCGCTTCTTGCCCATCCCCTATTGTAATAAGCGTCCGCATATTCTGGATTCAAACGTATTGCCTCATCATAGTCAGAAATAGCGGATTCGTATTGTTCTAAAAGCGATTTCGCAGCTCCCCGATCGTTATAGAAAACGGCGTTATCGGGATTAAAATTAACTGCTTTGTCGTAAGAGCGAAATGCCTCTTCTGGATTGTTACTCGAGAGGAGACCACCAATGGAAAACCAAGCATGAGCAGCAAGTTCGTTATCCATTCCTTCCGCAATATTTGCTATGGATCGCCACTTTTCTATAGCATCCGCAATTTTTCCATCTTGTTGCAACAGATAGGCATCAACTATCGCTCTTTCTACCAAGGATAGTTGAGTGCTCTGCAGTGCTTTTTGCACAGTTTCGGTTACTGATCCAACTTCCTGCAGATTGCTGATATTTTTTATGATTTCAATTAACGTTTTTGTGTTCACGGTTTCTTTATGGGTAGGATGAGGTGATATATTTCGCTAATCTTTTCAGCAAACGTTCATGTCGCTCCTCTGTTATTTCGCCTAAAACTACTTCCTGGGGTATGTGTTCTTTCCTTATCCGACTTAGAAAACCGAGGCGGATCACAGATTTTCTGGTAATGTGTTCTTTTAGATCCCGATCTTTGGAATCGTCGGGATCAACAATTTCGTCCAAATCATCATAGTAATAGTCATTTGCTTGTCCGGTTATGCCACAAACGAGGAATTCGTTATATCCTCCTTCCGAGAACTCTCTTAGGCAAATCGCTACTCTGGGTTTGCCCACCCTCATATAGTAGTCGTCAGCTTTATCGTAATCTCCTTGCCTTTCATACAGCGAACCCAGTTGTACATAGGCATCAGGAGAATTGGGATTGTCACTCACCCAATTCTCAAGCGTCTCTATTGCATCATCAAGGTCCCCGTTCATCTCGTAGAGTGTTGCTAAATAAAGGTGAGCATCTTCCGATTGCGGAAGATGCCTTACTTCGTTCTTTGTCTTTCCTATTTCGCTTGTAAGATATGCATTATGATCGCTTACTGAATCCAAATGTTCCTTTAGGTCCGATTTTTCCTCTTGGTAGAATCGAAATCGATCCAAAATTTCTTGCTGACTTTCTAAAGGGATAAGAATTATGTCCCGCTCCTTCGGAGGGCGTGTTTTTTCAGAAGAAGTAGTCATAGCTATAGCCAAGATATCCTTCAATTAGTATCTCTTATGTAGTCGATCTCACTATCACAGCGTGCTGTCTTAAGAACGTTCCTAAGGTAAGCGCGATCTAACTATCTATCTCTCAGTGGGGTTTTGGCGTTGAGATTTTATCAAGTTGAGTTGAGCCGTTGTGTATTCTGGTTCATCAGCATTGTATGCCGCCCTAAGCCCACGGCCCGGTGGGCGTGACGCAGTTCTTTGTCTCACGATGGGGTTTTGGCGTTGAGATTTTATCAAGTTGAGTTGAGCCGTTGTGTATTCTGGTTCATCAGCATTGTATGCCGCCCTAAGCCCACGGCCCGGTGGGCGTGACGCAGTCATATCAACTTCCCCCTTATACTTCTCAATCAAGTTACCAATGAATTCCATCAACGGAACTAAGAAATGATTTTCATCTTCACCAACAACATCAATCAACTTGTCTAATGCTGCCACAAGTTCCTGATAATCATTTTCGGTCAACGTAGTTAAGAGTTGATCTTCGGTTATGTTGACAAGTGTGTCTACAGCAGCAATAAGCAGTTGAAACCTATTGACTTCTCTGGTTGCATAGAACCTAAGTACTGCTGCAGATGCTGTGGTCTCAGAGCTCTGCTGTATCGGTGATGAACTAAATTTAACAGGTGCTTGCTCTTGGGCTCCGAGGGCACGATTAAATTCATCAATATCTGCTGCCGATGGAGCATGTGGGGCAAGTTGCTCTTTGGACAACATATCAAGTCCAAACATGTCTAATTCATCAGTATCTTTGATTTCAGGTGAAGGGGTAAATTCTCCGAGATATGCTTTTAACATAATTTATTTCTCTAATTTCCTTTATCGCAGTTTAGCATGTTAGCATCGTATGGACCTAAGTTTTCCGCTATGTTGAGATAGGTATAGACATTTTGTTAACGCCTACTTTCTCGTTTATCCAGCATTTCAAATCTCCTCAGTATACCATGATAAAATATCAGTGTAAAGAAAAAAGTTCATAAAGTTCATAAAGACTGGTAAGTTTACAATCTAAAAACTGCAAATATTATAACGTGTTTAAACATAGATGTCAAGAAATCACATTGATAAACCAGCAAACTCAAGTTGTTCCTATTCGTTTTCGGAGAGTTTACTGCTAACGTTACTAACCGGATGACGACTAAATCCAGTCAAATAATTCCCAATCTTATCTTGGATACGCCGCGCCGATGTTGCTGGACCGACATAATGGCTGATGAGGATGCCGAACGCAAACACCTCATCGTCTGCTGTTATGGTATAACCAGCCAGCGCAGAAACTCCACTAAGTGTTCCCGTTTTCGCACGCAGTACCTTCTCAGCAGACATACCTTGCATCCGATTTTTCAAGGTGCCATCGACACCAGCAATCGGTAGCGATGCCAGATACTCCGGCATCAATTCAAAATTGTGATACATATAGACGAGCAACTTCGTGAGTAAGTCGGCATTAAGGAGGTTGTACCGTGAGAGTCCAGAACCGTCAACAAACCGATGTGCCGGTGGCTCGTCCATGATTTCCTCTAAAAACCCGGGGACGACTTCTCTTCCTTTTTTCCACGTCCCCGGTTCACCGATAACTTCAGCACCTATTGTCTTGAAAAGCAATTCAGCGATCCAATTGTCACTCGGTTTGTTCATCAGTTTGAGAATGTCGGCGAGCGGCGGCGATAGATGTTTGGCTATGCTGTGTGCATCTGATGAGACTGTTCCTGGAACTACATCACCCATTACGTTAACACCTTTTTCCATAAGCGTAGTTTTCAGGAGATGTCCACAGGCAAGTGCCCTGCTCACTTTGTTTGCATCGGGTTCGACTTCTCGGATACTCAAAGCACTGATCCACAGCGGTCTGTCGTCCCACATCCACCCCGGACCTTCCCAAATGGCATCGAGATATGTTTCATCAACGACGATCTCACCCTGTATTGACTTAACACCGATTTGAAGCAACGCATCACCCAATTTTACAACGTCTTGAGGTTGGAGCACTGGGTCAGCCCTACCTTTTAGATAGATGTTTCCTACGACTTCACCCTTTACAATGGCATCAGCATAGAGTGTTGTCTCAAATTGGTAGTCCGACCCCAGTTTCGCTAAGGCAGTCGCTGCCGTGAAGAGTTTCGTTGTAGAGGCAGGGTGGTGTAACTTGCGGCTATTTTTTTCGTAAATCACTTCCCCTGTTTCAACGGCAACTACCTTGATACCGATGCTTGCAGTTGTGAACAACACTTCCTCTAAGACAGCATCAATATTGGCGTGTAGTTTTCCGAGCGGGTCTACAGGGGTTGCCGGCGGTTCGGTTTGAATCGGCGTGGTAGCGAATATCCCACAACCTGAGAGCAACAGCCCACCGCAAAATAGAAAGATAGCAAAGATCTTCATGATTTTTAATAGTACCACATTTGAGTGAATTATCAAAATACAAACCGATTATAACTATATATGCCGACTTCAGGGGTTCAAAATGGACGCAGCACAAGGCTTTTATTTTCCCGTTGGTGCTCCGTAAAACACAGGCAAAATTTGACTTTTACCCTGAAATGTGATAAAATATCAGTAGGTGGATTAGACAGGGATTACGACCTAAAAGTATAAAAGGAGACACTGAATTTTGGCGTTGTAGGGCGAAGCTTGCAAGCCTTTATGCAAAGCCGCAAGCTAAAACTTGCTGTGAAAACAACATGGTTGAATTTTACGACACGACACTCAGGGATGGCAGCCAAGCAGAAGGCGTAGCGTTTTCTGTTGAAGATAAACTCATCATCATAGAGGCACTCGATAAGTTAGGCATCCGCTATATTGAGGGCGGTTATCCCGGTTCTAACCCGAAAGACATAGAATTTTTTAAGCGGGCAAAAGGCATAGCACTGGAGACGGCAACAATTGTGCCGTTCGGTAGCACGCGCTATCCTACCTATACCGTTGGTGCTGATCCAAATCTAACCGCTTTACTGGATACAGGGGCAAGAACTGTAACGATCTTTGGAAAAAGTTGGAGACTCCATGCCACTGATGTCCTACGTGTCACAGCAGAAGAAAACCTGGAATTAATTGAAAGTTCTGTGCGTTATCTCGTGGAAAATGGTCGCGAGGTAATCTACGATGCCGAACATTTCTTTGATGGCTACGCCGACGATGCTGAATATGCAATAGAAACGCTACGAGCCGCTGCCACTGGCGGCGCGAGTTGCCTCGTTCTCTGTGATACAAATGGTGGCAGATTACCATTAGAAATTCAGGAAGGTGTCAAAGTCGTCCTCTCCGAACTGTCATTGCCTGTTGGTATCCATACCCACAACGACGCAGGAATGGGTGCCGCAAACTCAGTGCTCGCTGTGCAAGCAGGTGCAACCCATATACAAGGCACTTTCAACGGCTACGGTGAACGGTGCGGAAACGCAAATCTTGCCTCCATTATCCCCACAATTCAACTCAAACTCGGAATAAAGTGCCTCAGCGATACGCAATTGCAGGCGTTAACAAGGGTCTCCCGACTCATCAGTGAATTGGCGAACCTCCCGCATGATGAACGTCAACCTTATGTTGGAAGTTCCGCCTTTGCGCATAAAGGCGGTTTACATACCGATGCCATCCGTAAAAACCGTCTCACCTATGAGCATATCGTGCCGGAAACGGTCGGTAACACACAACGGATTCTCGTTTCCGACCAAGCAGGACGCGGGACCATTATGAAGAAAATCGAGAAGGAGTATCCCGATTACGACAAGAATTCACCACAGGTGTTGGAACTCTTCAAACGTCTCAAAGAGGCGGAACAGGAAGGCTACCAATACGAAGCCGCCGAAGCATCGTTTGAACTCTTGACGCATAAGGTATTCAATGGATACGAATCCTTCTTTGAGCCTGTCGGTTTTCGCGTGATTATCGAACAGTTCAGTGACTACGCCATGCGTTCCGAAGCAACCGTAAAGGTTACGACCCCAGACGGTCTTACCGCACATACCGCCGCTGATGGAGATGGACCTGTCAATGCCCTTGACACTGCACTCCGAAAAGCGCTTGAGCAGTTCTACCCCGCTTTACAGACAGTTCGACTCATAGATTACAAAGTTCGGGTCCTGGATACAAAAGCAGGTACCGGTTCTAAAGTCCGCGTGCTGATCGAGGCAAGCGATGGTGAGAGGACTTGGAGTACCGTCGGTGTTTCAGAGAATATCATCTCCGCAAGTTGCGAAGCACTGATAGATAGTTTTGAGTATAAGCTCTATATCGACAAAACCCTCGTCGCTTCGTCGCAAACTTTTTAATTTTACCTTGCGGTTAAACGACATAGGTTAAAACTTTGAAGTGCCTTTCTTAAGGGTCGCCTGCGCCGTTGTTGCAGGCTTAGGGTTCGGTTTTAGGAGAGTGACGGATGCCATTGAGACACAATAACCTCACCTACAAATAACGTTCAAAAACACCTTACCTCGAGGGCACCGTGCCTCACATCTTTGGGGGAACACATGGGACATTTAGACACAATTGAAAAAGAAGCACAGAAATTGATCGCACTCTGTCAAAAAGAAAAGCAAACAAAAACCGACAAAGACAGGATGCTCGTAATACACGCCGAGATCCTTACAAGCATCGAAAACCTCGACGAATGCGAACTCTGTGGCGCAATCACAGAAATGATTGTAACGATGACCTTGGCTGATGTCACAGCGAAACTGTGTAAGGGTTGTGGTGTCAAATCACTGGAAGTAGGAAAAATTCAGGCTTCCAAACAGGGGACATCTCGAAAACGGACCCCTCGTGCGAAGACACCGACTTCTGCCACAGCGGAATCAAAGCCCAAAACCAGTAGCGCACCTTCCAAACCTGCAGCACCCGTTGAAGAACCAGAAACTCCCGCCATGCTACATACCCGCATTGAAGCACAGACCGGCATCAAGAAAGCCGATGTGAAACGTCTCCATAAGATTGTTCAGGACATTGCCGCCCCAATGAGTGCCGAACATACGCTTACTTATGTCCAACGCGAAGCAGAAATAGCAAAAATAAAGGTAGACGCAAATGCATTAAAAAAGGCGGTCACCCTACTGACTTGACAATAACGGATCGCAAGGCACGGCTACAGTTTAGTCCGTCTGGATATGCTTTGCCCATTCGCGATTCGTCTGATACCACTCCACAAGTGCGGTAATCCCTTGACGAAACCTGACTTGGGGTCGCCAACCTAAAAGTTCTTCAGCTTTTCGGATGTTTGCCCACGTGGCGCGGACATCTGCTGGGTGAAATGGTTGGTGTGAGAGTTCGGCTTTCCTACCAACCAGTTCTTCTATCAACCGAATCGTATCAATAAGCACAATGGGACTATCGGAACCGAGATTAATCACCTCGTATTCGAGCGGTTTCAATCCCGCAATCACACCACGGGCAATGTCTTCGAGATAGGTATAATCCCGTGAGGATTGTTTGCCATCACCATAAACGGTAACCGGTTTCCCTTCACTAATCCACTGGACGAACCGAAACGCGCTCATATCGGGTCTGCCGGCGGGACCATACACCGTGAAAAAACGGAAGATTGTCACGTCAATACCATAGAGATGATGGTAACTATGGCAGAGCGACTCGGCACCCTTTTTTGAGGCAGCGTACGGAGACAGCGGTCTGTCTGTGCTTGCTTCCTCACTGAACGGAAGTGGATTATTTTCTCCGTAGAGGCTTGACGTAGAAGCCAACACAAATTTCTTCACCTCAAATTCGCGGCATAACTCCAGCAGGTTCAATGTACCGGTTACGTTCGTATCAACGTACACCCACGGATTCTCGACAGACTGGCGCACACCCGCGCGCGCCGCGAGGTTAATCACAGCGTCAAATGTAGGGGTATCCCTCGTGGATACCGGCTCGAATATTGTCCGCAGCACATCCCGCTCGCAAATGTCTGAACGATGAAAATGGAAGTTTGGGGTACCTTCAAGTTGATTAAGTCTCCACCGCTTGATCTGCGTGTCATACGCAGCGTTTAAGTTATCGACCCCAACGACGGTGTGTCCCGCCTCCAGCAAGAACTCGGTCACTTTCCATCCAATAAATCCAGCGCAACCGGTGACGAGATATTTCATAACTGCTCCCTTCGTTTTTCAGCGAAACTTGCTACCAAAACTCACAACCTGCCTTAAACGCTTCAAAACGCTCTTGAAACATTGACAGTGCCACTTCCGACAACTCATACCGCGTTTGGGTGTCCGTCTCCAATTCTTGTAATTCGGTCTCGTGCTGCGACAGTAGCGCGTCAAGTTCCTCAACTTCCTGTTTCAACGCAAGGATCGCTTCAAATGCTGCGGTTTCACTGGTACATGCTGTCAACAATTCGTGATAAAGCGTCACGCCGCCATCAAGTCTTTTGAAGTCGCCATGTATCCGATTCAGAACACTACGATAACTCTCTGGAACTATTGGGCTTTCCGAATCTTCTAATGCCTTTAAGGCAGTGTTTAGCTGCGTCAGTTCAATCTGTCTATTGGACCAAAGGACCTTCTTCGCAACACCATTAACGTTGTCGTTATCCATAACAGGAGCGTGCTTCTGTAGATTATCGTGAAGTTGTGTTTCCAATTCAATTAACCCGGCTTGAAACGCTTTGATACGGCGTTTGAATTCCTCGGAATGTACCCGGACTTCAGGAAACTTCTCATGAAGTGCTTCATACTCCTCTTTTAGTTTGTGAACCTTCAAGATGTAAGTAGGATAACGCACCTTGAGGTGCTGAAAAAGGGAACGCACCTCCTGCGAGTTTCCTTTGGTCCATTTTCGTTTGCCTTCTACTATCCCCATGAACCCGTATACCGCAGCAGAAAAACCACAGACCGTCAAAATCCACACCAAAATAAAAAAGAGTAAGTCATCCGCGGCTATACGCATCGCGAAGAAACCGAATCCGACCAGTAACAGACCGACAACAAGGGCAAAGATCGGATTAGACAAATAGGGTTCTATTTTAATCTTTGTAGACATTTTCCCTCCATCACAGAGGACATTATGCGGTCGGAGCAAGATGCAAATATACAAGAGATCAATTTGCGTCGGGGGTTGCTAAAAGCCTGTCGATTTCTTTCTTGAGTTCGGCGTAAATTTCTGGCTCGAAATTCACTTTTCGGTGGAACACAATAATGCCTTTCTGCGAGATCAGATAAAGCGTGGGTTTCTTTTCTTCCGTCTGATACCGCTTATGCACTTCTCCCTTCCAATCCAATAGGAATCCCACAGGGGGCGGGTTTTTCTTCAGCTGACCTCTGATAAACCGTTTCGGTATGAACCCAGGAACGCTCCGTAAATCACCAATGATATAGGCGACAACCTGTTCGTTCTCTCCGTACTCCTTCTGGAACGCCTCTGCCCACTTGTCATCTTCCTTCCGAATCTTACGGTTGCCCATAATGAGGAAAACGACCTTGCCGCGCAACTTCTTCAGGTTGTGTTCCTTTTCCTCAGCGTCTTGGAGCGTCCAATCCGGTGCCGTGTCGCCCATTTTCGGCGGTGCTGTTTCGGTTTGTTCATCGGCAAAAGCGACGAGCATCCCTAAGAAGATAATACTAACGGTAGCAGCAATAAACAGTTTCATGGCAGTCCTCGGCTTCTGGTGTTTCCTATCCACATTCTAACACGCTCTGGTAACAAATGTCAAGTTGACTTTTCCCAAAAAACCTGCTACGCTATTAGACAAGAAAATTGTACTAACAACCGTTTTCCATATTATAGAATTCGCAATTGTTGTTCGCACTCGGAGATTACGCTTAACACCAAAAGATATGAATGCTGAACGTACCATCCCTACACTTTTGAATCAGATTCGGGAGGAAGTCCTCCCGTACATCGCACACCCGTCGGAGCTCCAGACGACTGCGAGCTTGCAAGACCTCAGGAGTCGGCTTCACAGCCTCCACTATTACTGCATCCGCTCACAAATTCCCGGTCCGGTTTGCAACCGTGTAGAGATCTTGCTTTCAACGAGTTCAGACCTTTGGCATCTCATCGCTGAAAACGAGTTGATGCTGAAAAACCTGAAAGAGTATACACGCGTGCGTACCTTCTCCGCAGAAGCAGAAGGGGTTACCAATATTGGGGAACTCATTTCTGGCGAAGATACCCTCCGCGATGTGCTCATCAATAGTGTTGCTTTTATGCTCAATTGGAAGGCAAATACAATCTGGGTGGACTCTGCTAAACGGGCACGCACCGCAATGGCAAAAAATTATATGCTGGAGATCCAGGACCGCATTTGGCAGTTCATCAAAGAGAGCACAGTGGAAACAGAAGACGATGACTTAGAAAAAGCCGAACAGGTCCGAGAACGTACAGATAGACTGCTCGCGGTCGTTTATGCCAGCGATTTGCCAACAGAGGCACAGGTTACACTCCTGATGCAAATCTATACGCTACTACTGCGACTTCAACTCGGTCAACTGATTATTCAATTGGAAACCCTTCAAGGGTAGGAGAACGGAACAGACGCATGAAAACACGCCTTTTCGGTGCATCTTGTAGGTTTCCGAAATTTGCTATCAGAGGTCTACGTTCCAATAATTTATTCCGTAGCATGAGGATTGTATGCTGGAACATACTCCTGCTGCTTCTGCTCCATAGCGCGTTCGCCGCTGATATGCCTACCGTGTCGCCGGGCACAGAAGTACGCATCACAGCCCCAAAAACAGGGAAAACCTTTCTGTTTTACGTCCCTATTGATTACACCGATAAACGTCCATTTCCGGTTATTTTTTGTTACCACGGCTACCGCGGGACAGCCACAACCTGGCCCTTCAAACAGGTGACAAAGGGGCAAGGATTCATCGTTGTCGGTATGAATTACGCAACTGACCTCTATTACAACAAACTCCTCCCCACCGAAACGGAAAAAGAAAAAATCTTCTTCGATGAGGCGTTAGAACTTATTTCAGCACGGGTGAATGTTGCCAAAGAATACATTTTCATGGGCGGTTATAGCCAAGGCGGCTACTCAACTACCGTTTTCGGAGAACAACTGTTAGATCGGTTAGCGGGGAGTCTCGTGCTTGGGGCAGGCAGGCGCGATGTGGACATGAATCCACCACCAGCGGAACTAATCCGCGGGCATCCATTCTTCTACGGTGTGGGAGAACTGGATGACCCACACTATCCACGCGCAAAACTTGCTTTGCAGTTTTATACAGAATGCGGTGCAGATGTGACTTTTGAGGGTTGGGAAAATGAAACACACAGTCTTTCTCCAAAGTGGTTGACAAAAACAAAAATGCGGGAGTGGCTTATCAATTACGGACCCATGAAACAGGTTGAATCTGGGTTTGAAAAGGCGCAAACCGCAGAGAAGAGCGGTAAATTGGGTGAGGCGTTCACACTTTATACCCAAATTGCGGAGATTTTACCAGACACAGAACTCTGCCGCACGGCGAAAGAATCGGCAACGCGTCTCCGCACCCAAGCTGAGACGCAATTTGATCAGCTAAAAAAGACAGTCGATGAGAAACCCTACACCGAAACGGTAAAGGCATTAGAAGTATTCCGCGATAAATATGTCGGTAGCGTCTTTGCAGAACGCGCATCACAACTGCGCAGTGAACTGCTAAATGCGAGAGCAGATGCGTTAGAAGGTCGAGCACGCGAGGCAGAAGCACAGAAAAACTATGCTCGTGCGTTGCAACTCTACAAACTTTATCTTACCTACTTCCCGGAAGCAAAACGCTACGCGGAAGTCCAAAAACATGTAAAAATTTTGAAAAACAAAACAGGAATGAAGTAAGGAGGACTCTATGCAAAAAGAATTGTTTGAAGAACTTATCGGTGTCATAGCGACATTAAGAAGTGAAAATGGGTGTCCGTGGGATCGGGAGCAGACACATGAAACGCTGAAATCCACACTCATTGAGGAAACCTATGAAACGCTTGAAGCGATCGATGCAGGCGACCCGAAAAAATTGAAAGAGGAATTGGGCGATCTCCTGCTGAACATCATGCTCCAAGCACAGATCGCAGCAGAACATAAGGATTTTGACATTTACGCCGTGATCGAAACACTAACAGAGAAACTCATTCGGCGACATCCGCATGTCTTTGGCGATGTCACTGTTGAGGATTCAGACGAAGTTGTGAAAAACTGGGAAGAGATTAAACGCCAGGAGGCAGGCTACGAAGACCGGAAATCAGTCCTTGACGGGATTCCGAATGCGCTTCCAATGTTGCTCCGTGCCCAGAAGATACAGAATCGAGCCGCGCGTGTCGGTTTCGACTGGGATAAACTCACCGATGTCATCGCCAAAGTTGACGAAGAACTCGAAGAGGTTAAGGCAAGTATCAGTGCAGATAAACCAGAAGCAATTTCGATGGAACTCGGAGATCTATTCTTTGCCGTTGTCAATCTGTGTCGCTTTATGGAGATCCAAGCCGAAGAAACATTGCGAGGGGCGAACCGTAAGTTTATGACACGCTTTAAATGGATGGAAGCAGAATTAGAACGCCGCGGCACAAATTTTGAAGCACAAGACTTAGAGAGTCTCGATGCAATCTGGGAAGAAGCAAAAAAAGCGGAAGTTGACACGGATTAATTCTGTCTTTATACGAATCCCCTGACATAGAGATTTAGGCTTCGGAACAGGAACACAGGTGGACCAATGGCAAACTCACTACTGGATCTGTTGATACAAAAGTGCGAAAATCATCCAGACTATGAACGGTACACCGAACTCTTTAATCGATTGGATCCAACAGGATCGCCGCAGATAGAACTGGTGCACCGTGCAGCACCATCAATATCTGAACGCGGTAAAAAACTCGGCATTTTTTCAGGTTCCTTTAATCCGCTAACGCTTGCACATGCCAAGATGGTCGAGGATACAATTGCTGAATACCAGTTGGACGAACTGCTCTTACTCCTTGCGAAGGCGAATGTAGATAAAACGGTATTCGGCTTACCACTTGCCGCGAGACTTTTGATGCTCAAAAGGTACGCGGAGAATCGACCAAAGTTTTCCGTGGGTGTATCAAGCCACGGCAGGTATATTGATAAAGTCACGGCTTTAAAAGTTATTTCACCACCAGAAACCGAGTTCCACTTTATCGTTGGTTATGATACCCTCGTGAGAATTTTCGACCCGAAATACTACACAGATTTCCACGCTGAATTGGGAGAACTCTTTATAAAAGCCCGTTTCATTGTTGCGAACCGAGCGGAGGCAGATATCAAGACAATAGAGTCTTTCATGAACCAACCGGAAATCCGCCGATATATCCCCTACGTTTCATGCCTTCTACTGCCCGATGTTTACGCTTCTATGTCATCAACAGAGGTTCGCGAACTGTTAAAGCGGGGCGAAGCCATTGAACACCTCGTGCCACCGAGCATCCTTGCCATGCTTGACTAATTTTTAATTTTTCCTTGCGGTTAAATAACGTGCATTAGAACTATCGGAGGCATCCCTTAAATCCGCTCTCCATTACATTACGAGCTGCGGGTTTTGATGCTATCTTACCCCAAGTTGCTCTCTTTGTAGCATAACCTCTTAGGTTGTGCATCTTCGGGGTACAGGACGCTAACAGTTTCCTACACTACAAGGAGGAAACCTTCGTTAGGCGATAGCCTCTTTACAGACTGCTGATTGCCGACTGCCAATCGCTAACTGCTATTTACGCTACAAAAGCGCGGCATGCATCCGTCCTAAATATGTTTCTATTTTGCTACATTCTCTACAGGTTCCCTGTTCTGTTGTGTTTAATTATACACATTTTTTTCGCTTACCCTTCCATTTTGGCATCTCTGCGATGGCATGATTCTTGCTATTTCCTAAGCACTGGTCCATTAGTTGGAAAACTTAACATACAAATTTGAAACCGACTCATAGATGTTTTCGTTTATTACATGCAATAATTCAGGCGATAAACTCAAAATTTGAGAACGCCAGCAGGTTCATATAGAGCCATTATAAAAATCCCATGTTGAGGAGAACGTACGATGTTCAACGGAGTAGAAATCATTATCGGCAGTTTGGGTGCCCTCATCGGTATCGGTGGCGGGTACCTAGTCCTCTCTGCCTTCTTCGCGGGTATCCGGCATATCACGAAGCCTGGTGCCGTTGAAGTCAAAGAGACGGCACGAAAGAAATAGTCATTGGACTCATAGACTACGCAGAGCCATTCAGTTTTCCGTTTTTCAGTCAGATTTTGGGGAGCCAGGCCCGGTAGGAGCGGTTTGTAACCGCTCCGAATATTGAAAAAGGACGTTCAAACTCCGAAGAATCCGATAAATTTTTAAAACTGAATAACCCTGTAGGCTACGCCAACAGGCTTGACAATTAAAGTATTTTGTGTTACGATGTTACAAGCATCCGCGGAGGGTTTACCACCGCACGCTTTTTCGCGCCTGATACATTGTAAAACACGACGTTTACATTGAAAACGAACAGCGGCAGCTATGCAGTATCGCTCCCTCCATTCATGGAATGTTACCCCTGAAGAAGCACGGAGGCTCCAAAATGGACTCCGCACGCAAGTGGTTAGAACAGACCAGTTTGGGAAAATCAATACCGTTGCTGGGGTAGATATCGGACTGAAAAAGGACATCGCATTCGCATCCGTGGTAGTCCTCAGTTTTCCCGATTTGCAGGTGGTAGATAGCGTGGTTACTGAAAGCCCTGTTCGTTTTCCTTATATACCGGGGTTGTTGTCCTTTCGGGAAATCCCGCCGCTACTCGCAGCATTCACGCAGTTGCAAACCGAGCCTGATCTGGTGATAGTAGACGGACAGGGGATCGCGCACCCAAGGCGGTTTGGACTCGCATCGCATTTGGGACTGATTTTGGATAAACCGACGATTGGATGTGCCAAATCCCGGCTTTGTGGACAATACGAGGAACCGAAATCGGAACAGGGATTTTATACGTACCTGATGGATAAAGGAGAGGTAATCGGTGCCGTTGTTCGCACGCGCAGGAATGTTCAGGTGGTGTACATATCCATAGGACACCGAATCTCCTTGGATTCAGCACGCACATTGACACTCGCATGTTGTCGAGGCTACCGTTTACCTGAAACGACCCGTTATGCACACAAGGCTGCATCCAGTAAAGTCCCCCAAAATACGCCAATGATTCCAACACCATGAATGATAGCAATTCGCTCCACTGGTCGTTTGACTACAATTACGGTGCGCAAAACCCCCAATTTGCACAGGAATTAATCAGAACTCTTCGCGGATATGACCCGGAAGTTGGCACACACAGCACCCAGACAGCGCAGACGATCACACATGTTTACAATGTACTGCCGAACTATTGGCGCGGCTATAATAATAGGGGAGGTAACACGGAGACACTGAGCATCGGAACAGCCGTCATTGAACGGAGCAAACACGACAATCTGTGGCACTACTCTGTCAAATACGAGAATACAACAAGTGGCGAGAATCTGCGAATGCAATTCTGTTGTAGTGATGAAAATTACCGTCCGCTTAGGGATAAGTGGAGCGTCGATGCCCGAAATAGTGCCGACGATGCATATTCTCAATTGGTATGCGCCGGCTATCTCACCTCAGATTCAGAGGTGCGGCTGCGCATCAACGACGCTGAAATCGCTGCAGGAACAGTGGATGCTTCTGTCAAATTGACGTGCAATTGGGCACTCTTTGATGTGATTCCCACGCTTGCCCAAACAATTCAAGAATCAGACGATGGGATAGACATTGCTGTGCTCGAAGACTTGGAGCAACTTAGACGAAAAAGCAGACTCGGCTTCCTTGAATCGATAGAGATCCCTATTCCACTTGAGGGCTATTACCTTTACGGTGTTGGGCTTCTGCCCTCGTATTGGTGGCTTGATGCACACGGAAACATCGCCATCGCTTCGACCTTTTTCGAGACGCTGGTGCTTAGAGAGAAGACGGGGGATCGTGTATGAACGAACGCCCCAATATTCTTTTTATCAACACCGATCAGCACTCGTGGGATGCAATCTCGGCTTACGGAAATCCGTTCCTTCGGACACCCAATATCGATGAACTTCATCGGAACGGAACCTCCTTTCGCAGGTCGTTCTGTACCGACCCAGTGTGTGCCGCCGCTCGTTCCAGTTGGGCGACAGGTTTATATACCTCCGAAACAGGTGTTCCGTTTAACGGTGGATATTTGCACCCAGAGATTCCTGATCTTGGGCAATTGCTCAACACAGGTGGTTATAAGGCATTCCACTGCGGCAAGTGGCATGTTCCGGGCAGAAATGTCCGCGAGAGTTTTCAGACCCTCTATTACGGGCGACGGGACATTGGGGCAGGCGGTGCCGCATACTACGATTCAGCATCCACTCACGCAGTTGCTGATTTCTTGACGAACTACGATGGCGACGATCCGTTTTATCTCCAGATCGGTTACGTTGATCCGCACGACGTGTGCGAATATTTGCACAACCATGAGGAAAAACGTATCCCAAATCCACTGGAGCAGGGAATAGTTTCGGAAGACGATCTGCCGCCGCTTCCAGAAAACTTCGATTACGATGAACGGGAGACGGTGTTACATCGGGTCTGCCGAAGGGTTGACGACGCGCTTATCCACGCGGCTATTCTTAAAGGGATCCGTGGTTGGGATGAACGCCATTGGCGTTATCTGAGATGGAACTATTACAGGTTCATCGAAAAAGTTGATGCAGAGATCGGAAGAGTCCTCGCGCTGCTGCGAGAGACATCGCTGCACCACAATACGCTCATCATCTTCAGTGCGGACCACGGGGAGGCATGCGGTAGCCACCAGATGTTCCAGAAATTTACGCTCTATGAAGAGAGCGTGAGAGTGCCGTTCATCGTCGCGTGCTTGGGAGAAGAGGTTCCTATAGAGAAAGATCGGTTTGACGAAACGCATTTCGTCTCTGGTGTCGATCTATTCCCTACCGTCTGTGATTACGCCGGTATTGAGGTGCCTGATGGGGTACAGGGACTAAGTGTCCGTCCATTGGCAGAGGGGAGAGATGCTCCTTGGCGCGATTACGCCTACATAGAGAGCAATTACTGGGGACGCGCAGTTGTCACTGATCGGTATAAATACGTTACAGAATACAAACCTACTTCTAACAGCAAGTTTGGGGTAGAGGACTTCCAGCCTCCTGGACCAGATGCCGATCAGCTTGGGTTCGCGCAGTTGTTTGACCGGCACGACGATCCGGGAGAGACAGAAAACCTCGCACAGGATACAGACTACGGTGAAGTCATTGAAACGTGCCGAGAAAAACTGTTTACCCAAGAAGCGAGACTCCATCGGCAGCAAATCGTGCATCCGAGTCCAAAGCAAGTAATATCGAATTGGGGTGAGCGGTTACGAACATATTGGGAGAAAGACGAATAAAACATATTTTTTAATCTATGGGGTCTCTGCCCTGTACTCCATTCTATCGTTCTTTTGTAAGACTGGGTGGTAAGCCCGTAATGAAATGGAGGGCGGCTCGAACACGCAAACCGTTGAAACACAAACCGCTTTGTTTATCCGCAAGGGAAAATTAAAAGATGAATATATTTTCAAAACGCTTAAATCGACTCCCACCATACATGTTCGGCAAACTCAAACAGTTAACACACGAACGCCGGCAGGAAGGAATCGATATTATCGATTTGGGGATGGGCAACCCGAATCAACCGACCCCGCAACCTATTATTGATAAACTATCAGAGGCGGCACAAGAGCTCAGGAATCACCGCTATTCCGCTTCGCGTGGCATCTACAATCTGCGTAGGGAAGTCAGTTGGTATTATGAACGCCGGTTCGGTGTTGATATTGATCCGGATGAAGAAGCGATTGCTGTCATTGGCACCAAAGAGGGACTCGGACACCTCGCTTTAGCCTTGATTGACAACGGTGACTTAGCGATGGTCCCGAATCCGACCTTTCCAATTCACATGTACAGCATTGTGCTCGCCGGTGGAAGTGTTGTGAGCATACCACTGACGGAAGAGAACGATTTCATCCCCTCTCTCACCGAAATCACACGTGATATTTGGCCGAGACCCAAGGTGTTAATCTTAAGTTTTCCGCACAACCCAACCGGTGCTGTCGTTGACCTTGGGTTCTTTGAAGAGATTGTCGCGTTCGCGAAACGCCAAGAGATCATCGTGATCCACGATTTGGCTTATGCAGACATCGTTTTTGATGGCTACAAGGCACCAAGTCTCTTACAGGCAAAGGGAGCGAAGGACATCGGTATCGAATTTATCTCTCTGTCTAAATCCTACAATATGGCGGGATGGCGGTGTGGATTTGCAGCTGGAAATCGTGAGATTGTCGAGGCACTCGCCCGGATTAAAGGGTATTACGATTATGGGATTTTCGCACCGATCCAGGTCGCCGCAATTATGGCACTGCGTACCCCAGAGGATACGGTGATGGAAAACGCTGCCGTTTACCAAAAACGCCGTAATGTGCTTGTCGATGGTCTAAACAGGATCGGATGGAAGGTCCCAAAACCGCAGGCTTCAATGTTCGTCTGGGCACCGATTCCTGAAGCATGGAAGCACCTAAACTCCATGGAATTCGCCATGAAACTTCTGAGCGAGGCAGAGGTCTGTGTTTCTCCCGGCGCGGGATTCGGGCATAACGGCGAGGGCTATATCCGCATTGCCCTTGTAGAGAACGAAGATCGAATTCGTCAGGCAGTGCGTCAGATTCGGAAAGCGTTGTTCGGTTAAGATTGGCTCGTAACCATATTCTTTCCTTGTTAGGTGCGGTTTCTAACCGCACCTATAACGGAAAAGGTCTACGCGCCGCTATTCCAGTCCCCACTGTTCCTTGGCTTCCTCAAACGAAATCTTCTGGCTACCCGTGTGAGAGAGCGGGTTCTTGCCGACCCACCGCTCATCAATCGGATCCGCCTCGGGTTGGAAACGGATGTCACAACTGACTCGCCATCTATCGGAGAGATTCTTCGTAGAGGTATGCATCGTGTGCATGGTAAAGACGATGACATCCCCCATCTCGAAATCCGCTGTCTGCCACTCACCCCCATATTTTTCGCTGATCTCCATCGGATCGCGCCCGAAATGTCCAGGGGTGCCATCTTTGTCGACATCAGTCTTACCGTAAGTATCCCGAATCCGAGCGAAACTTGGGAGGTTATGCGACCCGGCAAGTACAGTCAGTGTTCCCATCGTTGCCGGCGCATCACTGAATGGGACCCAACAGGTGTGCAGTTGCTTTGAGCCTCTCCCCATATAAACGACATCGAAATGTGGTCCCGACCAACCGTCAGGACGGACGAACCGTAGCCACTTATAATCGAAGGTGCGGGTATCGCCGCTAAAGAAGTTTCGGAAGAATTTGAAAAGTTCATCGCCCTCCAAAACCGCCTGTACGTCTGGATGGTGCGTAACGGCGGGCGTGCCCATTGTTCGTCCAGGGCTTCCTCCACCGGCAACCGCCTCCATTATGTCGGTGCCGGACTTGAAAACGTCGTCTTTTCCGTTTCCATTGGCGTATTCAAGTATAGCCCGACGTCCCGCGACAACTTTTTCTTTATCGATTAAGCCACGAACGAGAAGATACCCGTCCTCTGCTATCTGTTTGTGCAAGCCTTCTGCTGAATCGAGCACAGCGTTACAGTCCCGAAGCACACCGAGATGTGGACCCGGAAAGGTAAGTTCATGGTCTCCCAGAAAAACATTTTCCGCCATTATTTTCCTCCAAATTGTACCTTAAGGCACAATTTATCTTTGCTTTACATTTAGAGACGGTTCAATCCGTCGCACCCCAAGTTGAAAAAGTGCTTTGTTTGCTGGTGTCTCAAAGGTGAAAATGGGTTTGCCCCACGACACTACCATCTGTGCGAATTCCAAGATTTTGCTATCTTCGGCAGCGTGCGCGATACAGATTTTGTCCGCAAGTGCTGCAACAAAAGCGTTTCGTTGGTTTGCCAATGCTGCTGTTGATCGCCGATGGTGCTCCCCAAAAATAGATAGGATTAATAGACGCTTTTCAGTTAATGCGTCTTTCCATGCCGATTTCAGTCGCATGTTCTCGATGCTCCGGGCAGGGCATAGGAGAATCGGTTGCGAGCCACGTAGTAAAACGCGTAAGCATTCCTGCTCAACTGGGGAATGATACCCACCGATCGTTGGAACACCTATTTCTTTAAATTTCTGTGCCAAGTCGTGTGCTTTCAGAATGATCTCTCCCGGACATTTACTGGAGCAGAAGAATGCCCAGAGATCCCCATTTAGGGTGGTGTTTTGTCCAGGTAACAAGCCGATACTCCCACGCGCCCAGACCGTTTCTGGTGTCTCTGTCTTTAAATATTGCTCCAATCCTGCTGGATAATTCGTGTCTGTTTGTGTGATGCGTTGAATTGACTCCGCCACTTCCCAATCCTATATGATGATATTTAACGGCGTAATTAATAGAGTTTGAAGGTTATCTTTACCTTGTAAAAGCATCCAGATGTCAATCGTAATATTTTAACCCAAGTTGCTACTAACAAGTTTTGAACGTTTCAACAAGGTTTTTAGCACATTCTTCACCCCAGAGGGGTGCTATGTCTATAGAAAACGGCGTATTTAAGCTATCGCACTCCAGCGGAGTGCTATTGCTTCGCAGTAAGAATAAATAGGTGGCAACTTGCGTTATTTTAACAAAACTTGGTAATTAGTGCAAGCCTATAACTTATTGAACAGAAACATTCAACTTTCCACTCTATGAGTTCTCCAGTATGGTAGGTGCGGTTTGCAACCGCACCGAGAATCTGCACCAAGGTCCCGAAGTTATCCGATCTTTAGCCCCAGCGGGGCGAAATATGTATAAACAAACCTACGCCTTGAAAATGAAATATCCCTCCAGCACAAAAATTGGGATTGACGAAACAGCGAATACCTATTAGAATGCCGACAACACTCAGCATTTACAACATAGACGACCCGACTTGTTTTACATGGAGGAAAACAAATGAGGAATCTGATGGCAGGTTTGAGGATCCTAAGAACTTGTATTAAAGGCATTTGTTTAGCGTTGTGTCTATGTGCGATGTCGCAGGCGGCGGAAGATCCCTCTTTGGTTCTATACTTCGATTTTGAAGAAGGCGGCGGCGATACAGTAAAAGATCGTTCGGACTATGGCAATGACGGAACTATAGAAGGGGATGCTGCGCGCGGTGATGGGAAAATTGGCAAGGGATTGGAGATTGATATTGGTTCTTTTGTCCTTGTGCCTGATTCCGATGATTTCAAGATCACAGATGAACTAACATTGGCTTGCTGGGTAAAACCTACCGCTTTTGCCCCGGAAGCTTGGCAGGGAAATACCCTCGACTTCTTAGTTTGCCGATGGAATTGGGGGCAAGGCGATCACAGATGTTATGAAATGTACCTCCAATCTCACAAACCGGCTATGGTTGTTTCATCCGATGGAACAGATGGCGGAAGCTCCGTAGCTGCTGCCGCAGAGCCTATAGCACTTGACCAGTGGGTTAACATTATGGGTATCTTTGACGGCTCAAAAGTTAAGATCTATGTTGATGGTGAAGAAAAAGGATCGGAAGACCATAAAGGGAATATACTTGCCGGAGAGGGACCGATAGTCATCGGGGATAACAACTTTGGTGGGGCACCCGATTTTCATTTCGTTGGTGCTATAGACGAAGTTGCTGTCTACGATCGAGTGCTAAATCAAAATGAAATTGAGGCAAAGATCGCTCGGGGACACGCCGCGAGCGTTGAACCCGAAGGTAAATTGTCAACCGTGTGGGCCCACGTCAAATCCGAATATCAAAAATTTTAGGAGTTCACTGATGAAAGAATATTTAGAGATACAAAAACCTGAACTCGGCTATACTTACGAGTTTGAAACCGATCAACTTTCCCTCGTGTCTGAATGCCTTGAGGCACACGGTTTTGCGATTATCAAAGATGTCCTACCTCCTGACTTAGTCGACAGTTTAAAACAGGCGGTCTTCGATGGCACAGATCCAAATAGGGAATTGGAGCACGGGCAGAGTGGTACCCGGCACGTTTGGATTGAGTCGGGACCAGGAGCTTGGCAGCTGCTTGGATACGAATCTTTTATGAAAATCCACCGACACCTAATTGGTACAAAGGAATTGACCCTCCACCGATCTGCCGCTATCATTCGGATGCCTGGGTCTCAGTCTGTTGCATGGCACACGGATTGGTGTGGATTCTCAACAGGCGCACCGAAAAATCCAGGGGATGTGCTGAATCGTGGACTCTGGCCCTCGGGAAAGTGGTTCTACCTGACAGGTTCTCGTCCAGAACACGGCGGGTTGTGCGTAATAGAGGGTTCTCACGTGGAGAATTGGGAAGGTCCCGAAGGCTTCAACCTGACAGCGGACAGACGTTCCTTCTATAAAATCGGTGAAGAAGAAAAGGCTTATGTAGGTTTTGATATTCCGGGGTTAGTGCCATTTTTCACAAATCCGGGTGACATGATTGTGTTTGCGCATCGGACGTATCACGGCGCATTCCCGAACCAGATTGATGAAATTCGGCTGTCGTGCGGTGTCGGTTTTCGGAGTCGGGACCACCACATCGATATTCCGTGGGAGATTCCAGACGAAGGTAAGCAGTTTTTAGCAGACTTACCGCCACACCTGCAACAATACACGCACGGCTACACCAGCATCAATCTGAATTGGCAGGGATAATTGTCTGAATGCAGGTCGCATTTGGGCGAGTACGCCGCAAATCTCGGATTGTCACGGGTGACACGGATGACGCGGATTTTAAGAGTTTTCAGTTATGTCAGTTTCTTCTGTAGGAGCGAGTGTTTTTGCTTGGATGTTTCCTCATGCTCGCGATTCCGGCAATGAGTGCAGAGTTACGCAGAAAGGCGACGATGGGGTTCAGGCGGTGCCCCGTTTTGGAGCCAAGTGATGGGTTCCTCTTCTGTCCGGTCAGGATTCACCCAGATAATGTGCTGGATTTCGCTAACCTGTTGAGAGGCACGTGTGAAAAGTTGTCGGATAGTTTCATCAAGCGAGATGATAGTTTGATCGGTTTCCAATGCCGCTCCGAGGAGATGTAAATCTTTTCGCAGGGCTTCAAGGTCTCTTTCTCCAGTTGCCGTTCTTTCAATTTCGTCGGACAACGCCGTGTTTTGGGGAGGTCTGGCGTAAACGAATCTCTTTCTGGCAATCATCGATTTTAGCCATCTGGCTGAAAAATTCGATTGATGCTCATTCCATTCCGCGGATAATTCAGATGTCATCACGACGTGGTGTGGAGATTCATCTCGGAAGGTTTCAAGAAATTCGGTGCAGTTGATTGATACGGACGCAGTCGCTCCTTCACCACCGGCAGCACGAGCAACCGAGGCATTCACAACGAGTCGTTTTAAACCCCTTGAGCGCATACTATGTCCCTTCAACGAAACGCGACTGTGCTACCTTTATGTAACGACTCTGTGCTTTAAGATCAACATCATCAAAATCCTCGGGCCACTCTCCGTAAGCTCCTGCCTCGTCTAAGTCGGCACTGTTGACTTCAGTGACACCATCCTCGCGTCGTGTGAACCAGTGCAGCTTGACTAACTCTGGCGAGAGATTCCCTTCGGCGACAAGTGTTTGGATCCCCAAAAGCAGCAGTGAACTGTGTGTTTCGACGACGACGCGGACTCCCCGTTTCGCCGCATCCGCCAGCACATGTGCCAAGGCAACTTGTGCGCGCGGGTGGAGGTGCAGCTCAGGCTGCTCAAGATAGACCAGTTGCCCCGGCTCCGCAACAATCAATGCCGCTAAAACGGGTAGGACTTGGGATACGCCCAATCCGACATCGGCGATGTTAACCATGTCCGCTTCGTTAGTTCTGTCATGCGGGAGGCGACCAACTCGAACTTCAATACCAACATCACCAACTTTTTGAGTGTGAACTTGTCCAGTCAAGCCGAGTGTGTGAAGGGTATTGGCAACCGTTTTCAAGTGTTCGTCTTTCGTCTCCTGCCACTCGTGAATGATGCTCGCAACGTAATTTTCAAACGTGCCGGAATACGGGGGACCGGTGTTAGTAAGTTTGTAGATGCGTTCTGGATTACCTCGTAAGCCAGGGAGATGGATGGTTTCGAGAATATCGGACTGAGGGTCATTGATGAGTTTAACAGTAGTATCAAGGTTTAACTTAGAACTGCCTTGAGATGCCAAACGCAAAAAACAGCGTGAACGTTTTACCCTATCAACGCTTGCAACCCTGAGAATCATATATTGGTCAGTCAGTGCCTTGATTTTTTCAGGAGGCATTTCAGGATATAAGGTAAGATCCTCAGGAAACACCGGTGAATCATCCCCTGATTTTCCTTTGCTCGTCATTTCAACAATTTCAATCCCGCCCGGCCCCTTTTTGAAAGTTATCTTTATTGAGTGAGAAAAGTTAGATATACTTGTGTCAATCCCAATCTGAAAACGGTCTGTCCCTTTCTCGCCGGATAATGTGGACAAAAATTGGGATACCTCAGTGAATCGAACATTCGGGCCATTAAGCAACAGCGGACCTGGATCATAGGTTGCTTCCAGCGTCTGCTTTAGCAGCAAGAGGGGCTGCATGATGCTTGACTTCCCAGAACTGTTCGCACCGGCAAGGATCGTCAGCGGACGAATATCAATCTCACACTCCTCCGCGATGGACTTGAAACCCTTGACAGCTATCTTGGTGATACCTTCGATCGTTTTTTCTGACATGTAGGCCCTACTTCTTATGTTTGCGCAATTAATCACGCAATTAATCACGCAATTAATCACGCAATTAATCACGCAATTAATCACGCAATTAATCACGCAATTAATCACGCAATTAATCACGCAATTAATTAGTTGCCTAATCGTCCACTTTTTGGACGTACCTGATTCCTCTTCCCTTTCCTACTGCAGTCAAGAGCTCTTTGTCTGTTAAATCCTTGAGCTCGGTGTAAGCAGTCCTGCGCGAAACATGGTTGATCTCCGCGTATTCTTTTGTCGCAATTTGACCGTTTTTTTCTACATGAAACAGGGCCTTCTTTTGACGTTCGTTCAATTGTTCTGAAATATCATCGATTTCTATAAAAGTGCTCTCTTGAATTGGGGAATCAAAGATAATTTTAGTTTCGATCGGATGAAACTCATAACGCGGTTCTTTGTTTCCCCACTCCTCAGAGAGTCTTTTCATCATTCTGATACCAGAGCCGTAACGTTCAATGAAACCAACATCGTACATGAATTGGCTTAAGATGGGATTGACCGGTTCATGGATTGGCGCGTCCGGGCTGACACCTTCTGGAAAAGTGCCGGGATTAATAATCTCAACGCGGTTATCGAATATGAAGACTCGGACATCCGAGTGTTTTTGATAGTTGCGGTGAATTAAGGCATTGATAATCGCCTCCCGTAGTGCAGCCAGCGGATATTCAAACTTATCGTCTCGTTGGAAACTCTTTGAAGTCCGAAGACTCAGGAGCCGAATATTTTTCCTGATGAATTCCTCAGCAGCGTTGACCATTTCCCAAAGTGCCCCAGAGCAATCCAGTCGGTCAATGACAGGATGGGTAACCGATGTCCCCTTGAATCTGACAACCCTCAATTGTGCATTTTGGAAGAATCTTTGGGGATACTTGCCAAAGAAGAGGATACCGGCATGGGTTGGGATCTCTTCATCGCTGAGACCATCAATGTTCCTCAACAATGCAGTCAGACTCATGTCCTGTGGCTTTGCTACATTTCGGATCGTTTCTCGATGGGTCAGATACCATTCAACTTTTTTGTCCGCTATATCATCAATTCCAGCACGTGTAACTGAAAGTTGATCCCAACTCTGTCCCATGGCATCCAGATGCATCTGGGCAATTTCCTGTGGGGACATGACTCGGTTGCTATTGCCAACTCTCTTATAGCATCTCCCTCTAACAGAAATAGGCTTTATGGAAGTTTCCGCGATATGTACCAACAGCACTGATTGTCCTTCTACGGCAACTGATTCAACTTCTACGATTACCCGCGGTTCGGTCGCTTGAGCGATCCGGTTTGATACATCACTTAGCGTTTCCTTGCCGATGGTAATTCCTCTGATTTCCCCTTTATCAGAAACACCAATCAGAATAACACCTCCGTGGGTATTCGCAAACGCAACAGTTGTCTCAATAACTTCCTGATCGAAGTTTTCTTTGAATTCGGTCGTGGTGTTTTCACCTTGTGTAATGCGTTGTTTCAGATCAGCGGTTTCCATAGTTTTTTAAGGTCTGACAATGCGTTCTTGTCTGTACATTTCCATTTCCTGTTGCAACGCTTCGATCTGTTTTTGCTGTGCCTCAATTTTTTCGTCTTGTGTGCACATGTCTTTTCGATGTATTTCGTTGATTACTTGTAGTGCTACAATAAGCCCAGCGACGATAGCTAACAGCACCAGCACGAATATAAAAAGTTGATATGTATGTTTCTCCAACTGCCCAATTTCGCTTGAGGTGAGTTCACTGAACGCGGGGGCAGTAAAGAGCAAAAGCACTACAATTAGAGTCACGGTTAATTTCATTTTTCTTTTTTGCAACGCGATGATCGGTTACCTAATCAGAACCGTGGTTATTTGTACGTTGAATATTGCCATTTTTGTGGCAGATGACAAATTCCGTTTTCTGATTTCTGCTAACCTGCTGCCCATAAGACACTGCGTCCTTTTTCGTATCAAAATGTTTCAGGGCTCTCAAAGCATTGCCGCGTATGACATCCCAACCCCCATCAGGATTCGGAACGACATAATGCTCTTTTTCAGTACGACCGTACGCATTCAGTTGCGCATGATACTCAAGCTTTTCGAGTAGAGAACCCAGATAGTCAACAGTAAAACCGTTGAGTCGGCCGTTTCTCAGTTGCGTCATTTTGTATTGACTGATTTCCAAGAAGACAGCTGCTTCTTTTTGCGTCATTTCTTGAGCGGCAATTAAGCAATTGATTTTATATGCCAGTTTTGCTTTTGCCAATTTTTCCTCGGGTTCAGGAAGTCCCAAATCCTTAAATACGTTTCCTGAACTTACGGTGTAGTCTGCCATAATTTATTTTCCTTCTGCTAAACCTTGTGCAACTTTCAACCGACGTTTGATTAGATCTATCTCTTTTTTCGGTGTTTGAACGCCTCTTTTGGCTTTTTTCTGAAAAGCGTGTAGGACGTAAATTGCATCGCCGATTTTGGTCGTGTATACTGCCCGATAGGTATTAGTAAGGTAACCACTTCGGATCTCCATGACACCGGAAAATCCCTTTAACAGTTTGGCTTTAGGATGCTTATCTCCCTCTTGTGCGACATAAAGTGCGTATCCTATTTCCTGTTGGACTTCTGACGGAAACTCTTTCAAATCCTCGTGAGATGAACCTACCCAAACTAATGGTTTTATCTCGATTTCCTGTTCAGTCTCTCTCATGCCGAATCCTTTACAAATAAATCACTGATATGCGCCCAATCCGCCCAGGGTCAACTCGCTTACTTCATAAGTTATTCAACGGTGTAGTTGATAATAAAGTCTAATACCTACTCTTCCCAAAAATTTTCAACCGGAATTGGTTTACTGCGTCCTTTGTATTTCAATTTAACCCGTATTGTGCCGGATTGACGCGGTGGTGGAGTAACTATAGCAGCATGCCAGTTAAGGATGTCCTCTTCATCATAGACGGGAAAAGCAAGGCGTTGCATCGGTTTTTTGTTCGCTGTGTTTGTGGGGCGTGGTGTTTTCATGGTATGTTTAGCCCTCCTTTGCATACAATTTTAACAAATATTGATGATAAGTGCAATCCTATTATAAAGGAAAAAACGCGTTCTGAATAAGTGATTGAATTCCAGGCCATTCTAAATACCAATTGCCAATTGTTGTCGTACATGTTTGAACCCTAAAATGCTCTCCTTCCTTAGGTAGGTACTTTCGGTCTTTCAGCCATTCCATAGTAGATTGAAGGTCCTCAGTCGCTTTTAACTTTGCTATCAGATGGTCAGCACGGATGACAGGAACTTCTGGAGATTGAACATTCGCCTCTCCTATCCAATTCTGGGAGACAACAATGCCTTCAAGTCTGTAATTGGAATCAATCTCAAGTTTTTCCAATAACGGCTTGTGGTTATCGGCAAAAGCCTGTTTAAGCTTAAAGACTTGGGAAATACCCTTCTTAATCTCCTCGGATTTCTCAATAACTTCACGGAATTCTGCTGGGCCAATGAACCATTTGAGTTCTAATAGCAGACACGTTTTTTCGGAATCTCTTATAATAGCGAGATCGACATCTGTTAAGTTTGGTACATTACCGTCGACGAACCGAAAACCTTTATCAGACAAATCATCGGTGAAACGTTGTTTCATAAGACCTTCTTTTTCATCAACTAATTTTGCGTAAATCTTTCTTTCAGATGGTATCCTATTGAATAGCACAGTCAAATTTCGCTCTGGGTTGAGCAAAAGCCATAAATGAGGCATAATTGCATAGTGTTGTGAATCCAGTTTAATTAAAGGCTGCAAAGCGGGATCGAGATGTTTGATTCCTCTATTTCCATAGGTTAAATCATCAAAGATACTTCGTACCTTTGTGTCCGATACGCCGGAATATCTAACAACTCGCTTTAGCAATTCGCCACAAGTTGGGACGTAAACGCTGTCAGCATAGCCCATGTTATTATATTCACTTTCAAGAGTCATAACCTCCCTCCGTACCATCGCGTGAATATATGCTATAGCTGAAATTGGCTTGAAAACACTCTGAAAATCACCCAACGAATAGCGACTAAACTGCCATCCAATTGGCAATGAGAACATGATGTCGAACGCAGGTTGCATAAACTTTATTGTATCAGAAACAATTCTTGGGTTTAACTTATATGTAAATCTATCTGCTTTTATTTTTACAGAATACCCAATTGCATTTGTCGGGAAATTACTAAAATCCACCAAAGACAATGCTTCGTCCGATTGATGTGCCCGAATCAAACGATCATAAGCTTCGTACTCTATCCCTTTAAAAAACTCTTTTGCTGGTTGAATAGTTGATCCTTGAAGTTCCAATTCAACCCACCCGTGACTGGCAAATGTGTACGCAGCCTCAAACCATTGATATTTTTTTGATAACCTGAATAAAGCCCGAGATGCTTGGAAAACCTTGTGATCGTAAATAAACGGAATCTTACCTCCCGGTTTGCAAGCACTGAGTAACCAGGACATGGGCTGCTTAAGTTCATTAAAAAAATTATTACCCATCGTTTCTTGTTCTTGAGATGTTGGTTGACTAAACTGGTCCATTAAGATCTTAAGTTCAGCAAATGCTAAGAAAGACCACGCAGCAGTCGCAAATGGGAGTTTGAGCAAAGGATTAGATTTATAATAGTTATCTATTTCCTTCTCAACTTCTCGTAATTCATCTGAGACGTTATCAGTGGTTTTCGTCATGAAATCCTATCCTTCGCCTGCATCAATTCCCCAATCCCATGCGATACTTGATGTCGTAGTTGATGATGAAGTCCAATTCCTCGTCGGTGAAGCCGTAGTGCTTGGCGAGGACACGGTCGATTTCGTCTATGATAGATTTGGATTCTTTTAAGTAAAATTCGTCATACTCAACACGTCCGGACGTTTCATAAACATAGACACGCCTTCTGGATTTCTCTTTTAGACCTGCCATTAGGCGTTCTGCAATCGGCGCAATTTTTTGTTCGAGATCCGTGTTTAATAGATTGATTGGAAATCTCTCAATTTCTCTTTTGTTGAGATGATAGCAGTCGGAATTCGTTATCCACCAAATATAGAAAAGCGAACTGCAAATAATTCCCGTTGCCGCGAGAGCGTAGTCATTCTTTTCAAAAGTCATTGGTTTAAGTTGGGTTGAAATCTTCTCACCATCTCTTTCACTATGAAAATACGGGATAAACGAGTGTGCGCGAATCCAATGGACAGGAGCATTGTGGTAGTAAATCGTGTGTCTACCTCGGTGTAAAGCAAAACTACCCTTATGTTTCAGCAATTTTTCAATGATATTCCGATGAACGCGAGTAGATAACTTATGGATAAGATCCTGTGGTTTTTGATTGACAGATACGTACTCAATTAGCGGAAATAAGCATTCCCTTTCTTTGGCAAACCACTTTGAATACTTTGTTGTGTGAAGCCCTTTATTTTTTGGGTGAGTTGAAGAAAGGAAAATTGCCAACCTGAATTTAACCCCTGGGAAAATTACACTGGGGTTTGCATCACCACTAATATTCATGATATGTAGCAGTTGGGCCTTTCTATAAAAATTAGCAATCAGTGGTTTCATTCGGTCCGTACTATGCCCACTCAATGGAACAATCATACCACATCGACCGCCTTTTTTGTCCAAAGCCGTTGATCGTTCCATGACAAACGCATATAAGTTCCCGCAACTGTCTGTATTATAACCTTTTATCGCGTAATCCTTCTTAACTTTGCTATACTCCACATATGGCGGATTGCCAATAATCACATCAAACCCACCATCTTCAAGAATACTGTAAAACGCAATAAACCAGTGGAAAGGTTTGTGTGTATTTAGCCAGTTTTCGTAATCAGGTTGTTTGTTCGAGTCTACACCGTATTCTTTAGCGAGGTATAAGTTGAGTTCATCTTCTAATTCCTGGAGTCTACTCTGCAAATTCTGTTTATCGGTAAGTGTCACGGCACCACCTAATGTTGTCTGCTGTCTGCGAAATTCTTGAGATAGAATTTTCACGTCCTCAGCCTTTTCTCTAATACGCTCCATCGCATTTTCAAAATCAAACCTGCCTGTCTCTGGTTTTTCTACCGCATCGTAAGTAGCATAGCCGACGAGGGTATTTCCCGCTTGAATGTTAAAGTCAATATCTGGCAGCGGTTCAATCTGTTTTACATCGTCAATTTGTGAGACCATTTTGAGGAAGAGGCGGAGTTTGCAAATCTCAATTGCCTCGTCCATGATGTCCACACCGTAGAGGTTGTTGATAATAATGGATTTGAGGACGAAATACTCTCGGTTTGGGTGCTGTGCAATACGTTCAAGGATTTCGCGGAAGTCGTTGTATCTACGGGAGGGTCGTGATTCGGAGATCACGTCTGCCTCGTCTAAGAAGACTTGCATCCGATCCAAACATGCCTCATAGAGCGGTTCGAGGATATTGAGTGCAGCAAATAAAAACGCACCAGAACCACAGGTGGGATCAAGGATTGTCACTTCAGTGATAGCTTTCCAGAAGGCGCGGAGGAGTTCGGGTCCCTCACAATTTTCGATGACATCCTGCGCGAATTGGCGGATGTTGAGATTGTAGGTAATCAGATCGTTGATGTCGCGGACCTCTCCATTTGCGAGTTTGGCGTGGATGGTCTCATAACGTTGCCGCCGTGCGACTACCTCCCGCCAGATCTCCGTTGGTAGGGCATAATCATCGGACGCTGGCTTGTTCCAGCAGTCGTCACGTCTGGAAACATCGTCAATTCCGGCAGCAATGTCTGGAGGCAACTCCAATTCCACACCCTTTTTAACAGCATCGTAGATGTAGCGATTTGGATCGTCCTGTAACAGTTGCCAGACGGATGCATCGCCTTCAAAGGCAATTTTACACGATTTTCGCGCCGCATCAAAGAGGAACGGAATGATGGTATTTTTGCTGATATACTCGGTGATGTCCTCTTTGGTGTAGTATGCCCCCATCTGTTTCTGGTTGATGTACTTTTCAAAGATGTAGCCGAGGACATCGGGGTTGATTTCGTTATCGTTCCGTAGGGGACGTTCGTTGAGATGCCACTGGTACTGCTCAAAGAACCTGAAAAGCTGCTCAAACGCCTTGTCAGGGATCTCAATGTTTTCACCGTGGAGTGTTTCGATCTGGTGTTTTTGAAAGATGCCGCCGTTGAGGTAGGGGATTTTGCCGAGTAGGCGTTTCGCCTCTCTGCTCCGTTCGGCTTCCGGCTTCGCGAACCCCTCAAAGAAAAGTGGACAGAGGAAGTCTCTGTAGTATCGGTTGATGTCTTTCTTTTGGCTATCTTTCAGCTTGTTGCACAGATAATCTATGTCGTTGTTCAGAAAACTTTTCCTCTGGATGAAATAGATGAACATCAGACGGTTGAGCATCACAGAGGCGTACCACTTTTGCATCTCTTCATCGGGAATGCCTTTGAGAAATTTAAGGAATGCGTCATGCTCTTTCTTGAAACGGTCATAAAACTTCTTGGTAACTCGTTCAGCGTAAAAGGCTGCTCCGACACGTCCGGTCACGTCAATGAGCGAAAGGTCCTCTCCCTCTTCAAAAGTAAAGACGATGGCACGCAGTTTTTGAATAAGGAGTTCACCGGATTGTCTGTGATCGTAACGGTATTCACGGCGTGTAATAGGTTTCCCATGCTCCCGGCCTGCCCATTGCCAGATTTGTGTCGTTTTCTCAGCGTTGGTGTAGACGATCAAGTTCTCATGAGAGGATTTTGCGACCTGCCGTTGGATCTTTTCCCGCGTTTTACGTTCAGGGATATGTCCTTCATCTGTTGCTGAGCAGTGAAAAATAACCATGCCGCGTTTTTCGGCAATTGCGGTGATTGTATATTCAGTTTCGTCCACTGTGGTGTTGAGGGTTTGAGTGTGACGATCCCAACCGAGTTCTTCAATAAAGAGGTCTTCAAATTCGGATTCTTTGAGGTATTGGCGTGTTTCTCGGACGTTAAGCATTAGCGTTTTCCCTTCCTCATATTCAGTGAAAAGTACATCAGCAACTTCTGCGAGTGCCTCGTCTGTTAAATGAGGTTACAAGATGGCTTACACTCTATCTTCTTCGTCGTAGTCCTCGTCGTCCAGGTCCATTCCGAGGGATAGACCCATGTAGGCGAGGCGTTCTTTGACTTCATGTAACGATGCCATTCCGAAATTCTTGTATTCCAACAGTTCTTCTTCTGTTTTTGTGACGAGTTCTCGGACGGTTTCGACATTTTCTCTTTCGAGACATGTGTGGATTCGGGGAGAGAATGGAAGTCCGAAGATGGGGGAGGCTAAGTAGTGGTCCCGTTGCCGTTCCGTCACGTCAATCACATGCACCGGTTCGGTGTAGGTCTTGTGAGGAGTTGAGTCTTGTTCCTGTTGTACCTCAATAATATCTATCCAGGGGGCATCCAATTCCTGTTCTGCCTCAGCAATATCTACCAAGTCTCTCTGTTTAAAGGTTGCTTCGAGCGAATCTCGGAGAGATTCCCAAAACGGCGCGTCATTTTCCCCTTCTAAGGTTGCTTCGAGCGAATCTCGGAGAGATTCCCAAAACGGCGCGTTATTTTCCTTTGCTAAGGCTTCTTCGCGCCAAAGGTCAAAAAAAACCTTAAGCGTCTCGCTATTTTCCTTTTCCTCTGAAATTTGTGTTACCAGTTTGAGTAATTCCCCAAAAAACTCAGTAAGTTCTTCGACCTCTAACCATTTGAGCCAATCGTGAGACTTTGAAAGCGGGACAGATTTGACGAACAATTCGTCGTTCATAAGGTATCCAACGACGAGTTTGGGATGTTTCATCTGGAGCCTCCGTGTGTGGGTATTAGGTTTCTGTAAATTATACATGATGTATTGAGGAAGTTCAAGATTTTTCGGGTGTCGGAGGAGTGTGTAAATATTTCGGCACCGAGTTTTCAGAAATAGGATTCTCTTCGGCTTGGGCACCTACGAGGCACAAACTAACAGTTTATGCTACAGGGTAGCACTTGTCATAATGGTACCTCGAAAACTTTACACACCCGTGTTGGGGTACAAACTCCTCCTATACGTGTTGCAGTGGATCCGTTCAGGCACCGTTTGTGCGAAGTCCTAATGAACAAACAATCTGTGGGTCTCGCGTCTGTCGTTCTTCTTCAACGATACAGAGTCGATCGGTTTCCCATAAATCAATCACCAATGTTGCGAGATCTTCGTTGGAAATGCTGCTTCGGAGTTGGCGGTTGAGGGTGTCGATTGCTGTTTGACGGAGTGGGTACCGATAGATGGCTTCAATAACCTGTTTGAGCTCCCGCGTGTTGAAGAGTGTGCCTTCCATGTCCTTGGCATGCTGTGTGAGGCGTTCATACGTTCGGAAACGTGCCCCTGACGGTCGTCCAAGCTGACCGCCAACTGTTCGCTCCTCAGAGACGATCAACCTCGCGGCTTCTTCCACGAGGCGATGGTGTTCTTCAAGCGGTGGGAGTGCTTCGGTGTCGGGTTTACACGCCGCGGCTTGAAGAATCGCAAACTGGGATTCCGTCACGCTCTGTCCGTCTCGATCTATCCATGCCAGTGCGTCCCCCATCTCTTGTGAAAAGCCTTGCCCCGTTCGGATATACACCAATGCACCTTCTGGTTCGTTATCGGTTGGTACATGTGTTTGGGTTGAGTAGACAACAGATGGGAGTTCAGGGACAATCTTTTCTAAACTCGCATCTTGCGTAATGGCATTTTTCCAAATCTGATACGCATGAGAGGCGAGGTCAACATCGTTATCGCGTTCATCGTCAAGTAAACCTGCTTGCTCATTATAGAGGTTAACGATTGCTTCGTTGCCCTCCTCACCGTCATCTTCAAAGAAGGCTTCGTCCGTGCCGACAACCTCTGCGTTCTGCTGGAGGCGTGCACGGACGCGTCCACGCAAGTTGATGATACGCTCCACGCCTTCAGCGGGTAGAAACGAATAGCACAAAATGTCTTCCGCCATCTGACCAATTCGGTCAACCCTACCCGCACGTTGCACTAACCGTATGATTGCCCACGGTAAGTCGTAGTTGACGACGATTGAACAATCTTGTAAATTTTGCCCTTCGCTTAGGACATCCGTGCTAATGAGCACCCGTAACTCGTTTTCGGGCTGAATTCTATCTCGTCTATCATTGCTGACAGGACTAAAGCGGTGTGCTAAAGTGGTGGGATCTGCCGAATCGCCGGTCGCAGCAGCGATGCGTGTCATTTCGCGTTCTGAGAGTGCATCTGTCAGATACTGCACTGTATCCGCAAATTGTGTGAATACTAAGACCTTATCGTTTGGATGTATCTGGGTTAGCAGCTCTTGAAGCGCGCTGAGTTTTGCGTCTTTTTCGGGGTTCCATGTGCCGTATTGTTGCAATATCTCGGTGAGTGCGATCGCGTCCTCGGTAAGTTCCTTCCGAAGCATGGGATGGAATAGGTTTGGACGTATCCACTTAAACCGACTCTTATACTTCGTTGTGTAGAGTCGATAGATAGCGGCAGCGCGCTGCTCGTATTCATCGACCGTGTACGAACAGGCTTGCGAATTTGTGCTGTCAAACTGTGTGTCATCGTCATCACCAGAAGAATCTAAAATAAGGGTGGCATCCTCGATATCTCTGTCTTCAAACCGAGAATCGAGCATCTCAGCGTTCTGCGACCCAATTGGTAGCGGTTCGTCGTTTTCAATGGCGTGAAGGAAGATATAGTTTCGCAGGATGTGCCGATCAACAGATTGGATAAACGCTTGTCCGCTACTCTCAAGTCGTTTGAAAAGACCCGTCCGGCAAAATCCCATCAACCGCTGTCCACCACGGGAGAGGTCTTGCAACTGCTGCTGCTCCGCTTCCATCGGCGGTTCTGACGGTGTATCAACGATGTAATTCGCGAGTCCGTACCGAGCCAACTTGAGACTGCTGATGATGTTTACAACGGAACGAGAGTATAACTGCGCGTAGGTGTCATCCGGATTTTGATCGTCGATTTCAAACTGCACCGTTTTTGGCGCGCGTGTGGGGAAATAGGCGCGCGTGCCGTCGGGAAAGGAGAGAAATTTCCGTTTTGTCTCAGCATCCGTTTGGGCATAGTTTTCCGTGATGAAACTGCGCGTGCGGCGAACAAGATACCGGCGCATCAACTCACGCCAATCGTCAATATACTCGCTGTGTTCAAAGGCTGAAAGCGTGCGGACCCCACTTTGATGCTTGCGAATAAACTGGATTTCACCGCCTAACGCCTTGATGTATTGCTCCGGACGAATGCCGAGGTCTTCGGTTTCATCTACAAAGAGGCGGAGCTGATTAGAGAGATCGAGATAGGTTTTGTTATAGGGGGTTGCGGAGAGGAGGATAACCTTGCTCTCATTTTGTTGGATATAGTCCTGAATGGCACGATAGCGTTTGCCTTCACGGTTTCTGAGGTTATGGCTTTCATCAATCATGACGAGTCGGTAGCGTCGAAGGTCGGGCAATTCGTTGATTACTCTACTGATTGAGAGTACTCTTGCCCGCAGGCGATACTCGTCCCGATAATTTTCCCACATATTGACGAGATTCTTGGGGCAGATAATCAGGGTTTCAACGTCGTAATCGTCTTCCTGTATCCGCGCTAATGCTGTTCCCATGAGCGTTTTGCCGAGTCCGACGACATCGCCTATTAGCACACCGCCGCGTCTGTTGAGATGGTGCGCTGCAATTTTCACGGCAGCGGTTTGAAATTCAAAGAGTTTGTCCTGAAATTCGCGTGGAATCTGAAATTCAGTCAACCCGGCGCGCGCTTCCTGCGACAGGTGATATGCCATCTTGACGTAGATGTGATATGGCGGAATGAGTGCCTCACGCGCCCAACTCTGTTCGATAATTTCAACGAGTTCGTCAGAAATGTCAATACACCACCGGTCATTCCACCGGTCTTCAAACCAGTTCTCTAACTTATCACAAGAATCCGCGTCAACGACATCAACGTTGAGTTCACCCTGTTGTGAGAGTCCTGAAAGCGTCAGGTTGCTACTACCGAGGTAACCCACGGTCGGTGCGACCAAGTCTGATCGGTAAATCAGATAGAGTTTCGCATGAAGGGTGTGTCGGAGAAACAGTTTTACCTTTACTTTCTTGTCACGAAGCTGCCGCGCCAATCGGCGTAACCCTCTTTCGTCTTCACGGGTCGGTACACCGACGGTTAACTGCTCTCGGAACTCCTCTGCCAACCTACGTTTGAGACGAAGTGCCGTTTGGTTGTCGATCCGACTGTCCTGTTTAGCAAGTCGTTTGGCTTCTCGGAGTTCTTCTTCAGGTAAGCGTTGCATCCCGACAAGCAAGCGACAGCATTCGCCTTCCCCGCCATTCCAATTCTCAATATAAGATCCGAGACCTCTCCAACCCCGAAGGTTGAAATAGCCGACACAAAAGTCGGCATGCGTGGCGGTTTCGAGGGTTTGCTGGAGTGCAGGAAGCAGGGGCTGGTCGATGTTATCGAAAATGCGGGGCATTTAAAACGATTCCTTTGATAGGTGTCGGTTAAAGAGAGACTCTGTCAGGACGGACGCAGTTTTGACCGTGGGGAAACACCCTTCCACAAAGCACAGACTAACAGTCTATGCTACGAAAGAGTAGCATGCGTAAGTCCTAAGAAACTTATTCCGTGTCTTCCGAGTAGATGTCCTCGTCATCCATATCCATTCCCAGGTAGAGACCTCTGACAGCGAGTCGGTTTTGGACTTCGAGGAGCGATCTCTCTCCGAAATTCTGGTATTCCAGCAGTTCCCATTCCATTTTTCTGACGAGTTCTCGGACGGTTTTGATATTTTCATTTTTAAGACAGTTGTAGGCTCGGGTAGAGAGTATAAGTTCAGAGATAGGTTGGGCTAAGGCGTTGTCCCGTTGCTGTTTCGTCACATCAGCCACAGGCTCCGGTTCAGCGTAAGGCTTGTGAGTCGTTGGTCTTTGCTCCGGTTGCACCTCAACAATATCTATCCAGGGGGCATCCAATTCCTGTTCTGCCTCCAAAATATCTGTCAGGACATCCCGTTCGGAACTGATCATTGCTTTTCCGATCAAACTGCCGATAGTGGTAAAAAGGGTATCGGGATCTCCCCCTTTTAAGGCAGCTTCTAAAGCATCTACGCTCCAATCGGTGACGACGGTCGGAGGGGTCTGGCTATCTTCTTCAAATATCTCGGGGTCTTCCTCGCCTAAGGCCATTTCGCGCCAACTTAAGGCGATTTCATGCCAAAAGTCGAGAAAAGTCCGAAGCGTTTCGCTATCTTCCTTTTCCTCTGAAATTTGGATCGTCAATTTGAATAATTCCCCAAAAAACTGAGCAAGTTCCTCGTTCGCTAACCACTTGATCCAATCGTGAGATTCTGGGATCGTAAAAGATTTGACGAACATTTCATCATCCATAAGGTATCCAACGACAAGCTTGGGCATTTTCATTTGAAACCTCCGTGTGTGGGTATCAGGTTTCTGCCAATTATACAGGATGTACCGGCAGAGTTCAAGATTTTTCGGATGTCAGGGGAGGGTCATTCAGTTTTAAAAAGTTATCGGATTTCACGCCTATTTTTGACGATCCGGTGCGGTTGGGAAACCGCACCTACCAGTCAAAGGTGGGGTTTGTAACCCCGCCAGCGGAGGATAATGATTGCAAATAGTGCCTACAGATGACCGATGTAGCAGGCGATGAAGAAGAGGGCGAAGTAGTATATAATAGGATGCGCTTCTTTTCTACGACCCGTCACCAACTTCAGAAACGCAAACGAGATAAATCCGAAGCCGATGCCGTCTGTAATACTGAAGGAGAGTGGCATCATCAGCATCGTAAGGAACGCAGGGATCGATTCCGTGATGTCTTCCCAATCAATCTGACTGACATTCCTGAGCATCAACCCACCGACAACGATGAGTGCTGGCGCGATAATCGGATAAAGGAAAGCAGATTGGCTGATCTGAAATCCACCCCCAACGATCTTAACGAGCGGATATAAAAAGACGGACAGCAACATGAAAATCCCTGTAAAGACAGCGGTGAGACCTGTCCGTCCGCCTTCAGTGATGCCCGCTGCGCTTTCGATGTAACATGTCACAGTCGAGGTGCCGAGTAAGGCACCGCCAACGGTACTCCCTGCATCCGTCAAAAGTGCCCTTCGGGCTTTTGTGAGCTTTCCCTCTTCGAGGAGTTCCGCCCGATAGCCGATAGCCGTGAGCGTCCCAATGCTATCAAACATATCAATGGCAAAAAACACAAAGATGACGGGAATGAGTTCCAGTCTGGCAAATATATTGGGAAACTGTAGTTTAAAGAACGTTGGCATGATAGACGGCGGCGACGCGACGATTCCATCATACGAGGCAATCCCGAAAATGAGGTTGGCAGCAGTTGAAACAAGGATACCGATCAGAATGGCCCCTCGCACCTTACGTGCCATGAGTGTAAGCGTTACAGCAATACCGAAGATTGAAAGGAGTACGGGCCTGGAGTCGAAGTTACCGCGGGTTATAAATGTGGCGGGATCTTTTGTAATGATTCCACTCATCTGCAGTCCAATGAAAGCAATAAACAGTCCAATCCCGATAGCAATCGCATTTTGGAGCGAGTATGGGAGAGCATTCATGATGGCTTCACGTATCCCCACAAATGAGAGTATGAAAAACAGCATGCCTGCTATGAAAACAATACCTAATGCCTCTTGCCAAGGCACGCCTGAACCTAAGCAAAGATCAAAAACGAAATAGGCGTTAAGACCCATACCCGGAGCCAATACAACAGGATAATTCGTAAAATATGCCATGCAGAACGTTGCGAGTGCACTGGATAGACAGGTCGCAACCATAACGGCACCATAATCCATACCAGACAACGAAAGCATTGAAGGTTGCACGAAAATTATATATGAGATCGTCATAAAATTCGTGAGACCCGCAACGAATTCGCGTCTCAATGAAGTGCCGTTTTCTTTTAACGCGAATAGCTTTTCAAGTAGCATTTTCCTTCCTGGTATCAGTTAATTGAGTATATGCAAGTGGTGTCGGGATTCGGAGATCCCTCCTACCGGGGAAAGTTTGGTTGAAGCACACCATAAGGCAATTGCTCTCCCTTTAAACCCGCAAGCAAATTCTCCATCGCCATTGTCGCCATTTTCATCCGCGTTTGAACAGTAGCACTACCAAGATGCGGGGCAACGATAACATTGTCCAAACTGAGGAGTGGGTGGTCGGTATTAATCGGTTCCGGCTCGGTTACATCAACAGCGGCACCTGCAATCTGCCCTTGCTTGAGTGCGTCATATAAAGCGTAGTGGTCAACGACGGGACCTCTCGCGATATTGACTAAAATGGCTGTCTTTTTCATCAGAGCAAGTTCTGCTTCGCCGATAAGGTGCGTTGTTTCCTCTGTCAACGGGACGTGGAGCGTCACGAAATCGGAGACTTCTAATAGATTTTCAAATGTTACGTATTCTACGCCGAGTTCCTCTTCCCAGTCGGGTCGGCGTTCACGTTTGTAATAGAGGACGCGCATGTCAAAGGCTCTTGCGCGTTTGGCAACTGCATGCCCAATTCGTCCCATGCCTACAATGCCTAAAGTCGCATGATGCACATCGGTCCCCCAAAGGATGTTTGGGTCGTAGTATTTCCACTGTTTGGAAACTTGGACATGGTTATAAGCAGGGACAATATTTCGAGCGGTAGCGAGCAGGAGCGCCATAGTCATATCAGCAGTGGTATCACTGAGAATTCCCGGTGTATGCCCAACCGCGATCCCTCGTTCTCTACACGTCTCAACATGAACGTGGTCATAACCGACCCCGACGACAGAGATAGCTTTGAGATTCGGTGATGTAGCAATCATTTCTGGAGAGACGGGTTCATGTCCATAAGTCATTAACCCATCAAGTGGCGGAATCTTTTCAGCGATAGGCGGTAAAATGGCACTCGTGTGCCACATATCGACCTCGCATTCTTCTGCTATCTTCGCACGGATTTCTTCTGGGATAGGACGCGTAATAAAAACTTTAAAGCGTGACAAAGCATTCCTCCTTATATTAGCCATCGGCTATCGGAAACCGTCAGCCGTCAGCAAAGAGGTCTTCTTGCTGACCGTTCTCACTGCGAAGCCGGCTATTGTTCTGACTGCTGATGACTGGCTGCTATTTATGACCTGCGGTAAAAAATCCGTATCGGTGTGCCGTGAAATCCGAATTCCTTCCGAATACTGTTGACAAGATACGATTCATACGGCTGCTGCACACGATGTACATTCCGTCCGAAGATCAGGAAGGTTGGCGGTTTGGTCTCCACCTGTGTGATATATTTGAGGGCAGGACGTGCACTCTTAACACGTGGCGGTGGATGTGCATTGCGCAATTCCGTGAGCAACTCGTTGAGTGCCGGTGTAGGGATGTGCGTACAATATTCACGGTAAACCTCAAGAGCAGTTGTTAATATTTGGGTAACGCGTTGTCCACTTAGCGCGGAAGCAAAAACACGTGGGACATAACCGAGTTGCGGAAGTTGCGCATCTATTGCATGCATAAACGTCGGATGCGTTGTGTTATCCTTGTCGATCAGATCCCACTTATTTATGACTAAAACGGAAGCTTTCCCCTGTCGTTGAATGAAATGGGCGATAGCCTTATCCTGTTGTGCGACATCCTGGGTTGCATCCAGCACGAGTACAGCGATGTCGCTTTGGCGAATGCTGTGTATCGCACGTTGCACGGTTGCGGATTCAAGCTCATCGTTGATAGCGGATTTACGCCGCATTCCCGCCGTATCAACGACTTCAAAAGGGATATTGTCGTGAACGATTCGGATGTTCACCGCATCGCGCGTGGTCCCGGGTCGCTCATCGACAATCAGCCGTTCTTCACCCAACAGACTGTTGATAAGCGAGGATTTCCCGACATTCGGTCTGCCAACGATGGCGATTTTCACCGTGGCAGGCGCGTCGTGGGCAATTTCGTCAGTTTCCGGAAGGGTTTCAACGACACGGTCGAGCAGCTCCCGAATGCCGTCGTTTTGGACACAGGATGTCCACAGTGGCTCTGCCAATCCGAGTGCGTAAAACTCGGCGGCTTCATTGCGAAACCGGTCGTTATCTACCTTATTGACCACAAGGAAAATAGGTTTATCAGAGGCTCTGAGTTTATCAACGACAGCCATATCGTGCGGCATAATGCCCGTCCGAGCGTCAACGACGAAGAGAACAAGGCTTGCCTCAGCCAAGGCAGCATTCACCTGCGATTGAACATTATCAATAAGTTGGTCGCCCGGATCGATGTCCAAACCGCCGGTATCAACGATGGTAAAAGAGCGGTCTTCCCATTCCACGTCAGCATAGTTTCTGTCGCGCGTCACGCCCGGGGTATCATGGACGACAGCGTATTTACGCGGGGGACGGCGTTCGGCGTATTGGCTATCGGTTTCCATCGACTGTCGGCTTTTAGTGTGTGGCGGTTGCGTTTGTTTTTCACTCCCACGAGGTTCTCTTGACTCAGACTCTCCCACGCTCTTCAAAAGTTTTGTATCAGTAGGCGTGGGCGAGTCTGGGCTGACTGCTGAGCGCTGACCGCTATTCTGCTGACGGCTATTTCCAGCGATTCGGTTGAAGAGTGAGGATTTCCCGACATTCGGTCTGCCGACAATCGCAACAATGGGACGTCCAGTTTCCATTAGTCTTCCTCCAGAGCATCATTGGCTGAGGTAACTTCCAAGCGTCCATCCGTCACCACAGATTGAGAAACGGCAATAACCGATTTTACCACAACAATAATAGGAATTGCAAGCAATACTCCCCAAAAACCGAGTACAGCTGCCCCAACAATCACAGCAAACATAATGAGCAGTGGATCTACATCAACAGCAGTGCTCATAATTTTGGGTGAAATCAACGAGTTGTCAAGCATCTGGATGCCAAGAATGGCACCTAACACAAATGCGCTGCGAACGAGGAAATCAACTATACCGAAATCTCCAGCTGCTAACCCCATTAGCATCGCTACATAGGCGAAACCGCCTCCGATAAAAGGTCCAAAAGTCGGTATAGCGTTACAGATTCCGGCGAGTACACCGATAACCAATGCAAATGGCACCCCAATGACGCTGTACGCAATGCAAGAGATGACCGATACCATCGCAATGACCGTGACTAATCCCTTTAGGAATTGTTGTAGGTTCCTATCAATTTCGCGTAGATAGGTTTTGACAGTTTCACGATGAAGTTCAGGGACCAGCGCGATGAAACTGCGGAAATAATTGTCAAACGACTGGCTTGCATAGACAAACACAATGAACGCAAGCGATACTGTGGCTAAAAACCCGCCAAATCCAAAAGCGATTGAACCGGCGAACTGAAACGCTTCTCCGACAGCCTCACCACCGGTTTGGGCAATTGCTGGTATTCTTTCGGTCAAGTATGTTTTCACCTGCCGGACAATAGGCTCGTCCCTATAGGTGTAACTGATCCCTTCGTTCCGTGTAGCAAACGGCTGCCATCCCGCTGTAGGTACGGCACGATGCAGGATAGAAGTTCCATTACCGATGTACACGCCGGAAGGTGCTGACGTTAACAACGAGGCTGCAGCGGTACCTTCGGTTTTCCGCCATGTGCCAAGACGATGCCACTCATAGAGACCATCGGGCGTGCCAGCGTACAGTTCAATATCAGATGCCCGCGAGGGGTCTTCTAAGCGCAAGCCTATAGAGGCTTGCGGGACAATCCACGTTTTACCTCCACTTGCAAGCGCATAAACCGGATGCGTTATAGAAGGAAGCGGATTCCACTCAAGAGAGGAATCCGCCAGATACCAATGCACCGTTGTAACCTTAGGTGTGGGGACCGTCCGTTCTGAGGGCATCGCATCAATTACCGCTGTACTGGCGACATAAATTGCTTTATCACCATTCGTATCCACAACAGAAACGATACTGACGATGGACCTGTCACTATAAATTTGAGGGGCGACCTCACGCCATGTTTCTCCTAAGTCCTTACTGCTGTAAAGTCCTTTTTGTGTTCCAACATAAATCTGGGTATTATTCCAAGTTGGAACGTTGATAGCTTGAATGGAAATAGTATCGAAAGGGGTCCCTTGCACCTTGTGCCATACCTTCGATTTGACGTTCTGGGTGTTTGTGGCATCACCGCCAATCGCCGTAGTAGTATCAGCAGGGAGTGCCTTGTAATATCGATATAATCCGCTCTGCGTGCCAGCGTAGGTAACGTTTCCCGCTGCTGCAAGAGCCTGTATCGGTTTACCGAGAAGTGCGCCGTTCGTGATACCAATACGGTCAAGCTTCGTCCCCGCATCCTGTTGAATCTCATAGACGCCGTGGTTCGTACCAAGGTAGAATGTTTCTGCTGGAGTCGTTTGATTGTTTCCTCCTGCTACACCATCCTCAATAATGGGCAAATCAACACTGATAGTGACCGCCTCGAATGTCTCACCAACGACATAAGGCAGAACAATCTCATAATAAAACTTCAATAACCCACTTCCCATCTGGCTGGCTTGCTTACTCACCTGTTTTCCGGTATAGAAAAGCAGACCACCACACACAAGGACAATTATTACAGTTGCGAGTCCGCGTTGATAACGTGCTTTGAACGGAAGGGCATTCCAGAGAAACCTAAAGATATAAGCGAAGCCAAACCCTAAAATGAAAGGGGTCAACACGCCCAACAAACGTATAAAAATCCACACGGCTATCATCAGTATTTCAAGAATGATGATGCTCTTTAGGTCGATCCAGCGGTAAACGCGGATAAGCAGGACAATCAGCAGTATCGGCACTATTGGATGTAACAGGAGTATCTGGTTGCTGGCACTGCCTTTGTAATAGGCAAAGGCTATCCATCCCGCGGCGAGTACAACGCTGATAATTGCGAGAATTGATGTGACGCTGAGTGCTGGCTGCTGTGGGTTTGGTTCGTTTTGTGTGTTCATTGGGAATGGCTTTCGGCTTTATAGTTATCAGTACGGTGGCTACGCCACCTTTCAGTTATCGTAGGGGCTGGGTTACCCAGCCCTTACAGAGGGTTTTGTTAAACGAAAACCTCTTAACCGACGACCGAAAGGAAATCTGCGTAGCAGATTTCCGTACTGACAACTATTCTGCTGATGGCTATTTACGCGGTTGCCGGGGTATCGGCTGAATCTCTGGATTCATACGTTTCAATTACGCCTGCGCCGATGCTGTCACCCCAGACATTCACTGTGGTACGGAACCGGTCAAGTAACCAATCAATAGAGAGAATCAGCGTTATACCTTCAATTGGGAGATCCACGGCTCTAAGTACGATAACCATTGTGACGAGCCCCGCTTCCGGAATTCCTGCGGCACCGATTGCTGCCAAGGTCGCGGTAAGCACAACAACGATTTGTTGTGCTGGATCCATGGAAATCGCATAGACTTGTGCAATGAACATGACAGCCACCGCCTCATAGAGTGCGGTACCGTCCATGTTAATAGTTGCTCCCAAGGGTAGGACGAAACTTGAGGTGCGTCTGGAAACGCCGTTCTGATTCTCGACACCTTCCATCGTTAGGGGCAGGGTTGCGCTTGAACTCGCTGTCGAAAAAGCGTTGAGTAAGGCGGTTGCCATGCCTTTGAAGTAGTTGAACGGATTTCTGCGTCCGAGGACGAGTAGAAGTACCGGTAAAACGATGATACCGTGCACACCAAGCCCTAAAACGACTGTCGCGCTATACTTACCTACGGCGACGAGTTCGGGCCAGAAGCCTGCGAATCCCTTTGCCTCGCCGATCCTGCCTGCGACTAAACCGAAGATTCCGAGCGGCGCGACATACATTATCCAGTGGACGATTTTCATCACCGCCTCATTTAGTCCGGACATGACAGCGATGACGGGTTTGCCGATATCCCCAAGCATGGACAAAGCGGCGCCGATGAGGAGTGAGAAAAAGATTAAAGGCAGAATGTCGGTTCGCACCATCGCCTTAAAGACGTTTGAAGGGATCATCCCCTCTTTGCCAGTCTCTTCGTTGCCGAGGAATACCTCCTTGATGGTGCTGCCCATCGTCCGTTCCATTTTGCCGGACACTCTTGTGGCAATCGGCAAGCCGATGTTAATACTGGTACCGGTGTCTTGGAGTGCTATTGACTCAAGACGACCGTCGATGAACAACAGGCGTTCGCCGCTGTCTGTTGTGATGTAACGGGCATCTTCGGATAGCGGGTGCCATGACTTTACCGTGGCTGTTGTCCCAGAAATTGATTCTATTTCGCCACGCACATTCTGGTCAACGAGGGTGATGACATATTTATTGTTATAGGTCCGATTGAATTCTCCGTCCGTCTCAACAGTGAGCATCTCAGTGCCAGAGAGTGTGTAACTCAGATCGGCACGTTCTTCGCCTTGTGATAGTCCCTTTCCCGGTGAGATGATGTTGACGAGAATCATCCCAATGAGAACGGAAATAGCAGTTGTCGCCATGTAATATAGGACAGTGCGTCCGCCGATGGAACCGATGTTGCGGATGTCGCCTAAGTTTGTTATCCCGACGACCATGGACAAGATAATGAGCGGTACCACTATCATCTTCAGTAAGTTTAAGAATACTTCACCGAGTATTGTTGTGTGGACCGCAAAGTTGGGTGCGAACCCACCGATGAGTGCGCCGGCAACAATCGCAATGACAATGCCGTAAAGCAGACCGAGACTGACCTTTGGTTTACTCTGGTTTTCATTCATAGTTTGACTCCGTTTCTTTTTTCTTCTGAAGGTTAATTAATTTCAGACGCGCCACTGGCGAGGTTCTAACCTCGCCTCATAAACGGACTGATATCTATGTTAAATCTACTTCCTTATCAACATTTTTCTGGTAGCGGTGAAGTCATCCGTCATTAGCGTGTAAAAATAGACACCGCTTGCAACAGGTTCCCCTACGTCATTTCTGCCATCCCAATACGCAGCGCGACTGCGGCTTTGGTAGACACCGGCGGGCATTTGCCCCAATGCTAACGTCTGGACTAAACTGCCATTCACAGCATAGATACGCAAGGTGACTTCTGCGGGTTTGGACAGTTGATACGGTATCCACGTCTCCGGGTTAAATGGGTTCGGATAATTCGCCAGCAACGCTGTCTCTTCAGGAATTAGCGATGCTAAAAGCTGCTGAAGTTTCGCGATGCCCTGTTGGAAGACAATGGAACCGTCATTCTCAACTTGTGCACGTTCTATCCACGCTTGTATCATCTCAGAGTCCAATCCATGCATATCGTCCACGGCTAACATCGAAGGTGCTGCTGCGGTCGATCCACCCATGTGTTGCGACACAAGGATGAGATCCAGGATATTGATAAGCCCATCGCCATTTATGTCAACTTCCGAGTTGGCAGGCACAGTTTCCCCGAAGTGTCGAGCAACAAGCACCATATCCAGAATGCTGACTTGTCCATCCCGATTTACGTCTCCCGTAACGAGTTGCCCCTCTACAGTGATGACGACCTGATGAGGGTCCGCGGGGATAGATACACCCGTGATAGCCGCGAGTTGAAAGTTTTCGAGTCTCAATTGCGTTTGCCCATCTGTTTTCGCTGTGAATGTCACCGACACCAAGGTGCCTATGCCAGTGACCCCGGTCTTGCTGAGCCTCGCTGAACTGAGCCCCGTAATCTTACCCGACCGATTATCAATTGTTCCTCTCTGGAAGAAGGTAGCTCCGCCTCCTGTTTTCAGAAAGTTGCCTTCGTTCACCTCAATTGCTTCAAGCCCTGCCGGATCAAATGCAATATCAAATTGCCATCCCGCCAAGTCACTTACATTTTCCGCACTGAGGTCAAGCGTAAACGTATCACCGACATGGATTGTAGGTTTGGAAAAGGTATAGCCGACACCGTAATTTGACACCGTATATTCTGTCCCGGCTTCAAACCCAAAAAAGCCCATATCACCGCTGTCACCGCTAAGCGCGACTAACAAGACATTTTTGCCCTCTTGAAGTGTGACAGGGTAAAAATCTGTGTAATCAGTCCCGAACCTTGCATAACGCTCATGCTCGTGAATCAAAGTCCCGTTGAGCCAGACCTTGAGTTCGCGGAAGCTGCCGACATATATTGTTGTGGCCTGCTCCCGCGGCGAATACAGGAGCACAGAACCGTAGATGACCCCATCAGGAATCGGATCTCCTAGCATATCTTCGATCCGCCCCGTAGGCGGAAGTTTATGCGATGTCCAAACGCTATTGCCGATAGACCTTCCCTCTGTTGCTCCACGGGCGGCAATCTCTGCCTCTGTTACCTGACCCCCGCTCGCTTCCGATAGTAAATCTCGCTTTAGTAAATCCCATCTGTTGAGTTTCAGGTCCGGCAGTACAGCCCATAACCACGGTCCTTCTATTTTCGGACCTCCTTTTGGGAACGCTGAATTGCCATACCAAATGAGTTTTATTTGCTCCCTCAGTTCCTCCACAGGTGAAAAGTCTGATATCTCGTTTCTGTCAAGCCTTAACCATTCCAGATTGTTTAACTTCGCTAAAGGAGATATGTCGGATATGTTGTTGTCGGAAAGATCTAGCCGTGTCAAATTGGCCAAACCCGCCAGAGGCGATACATCCGATATATCGTTGAAGAAAAGATACAACTCTGTCAGTCCTCTTAACTCTGCAAGTGGTGATATATCAGACACTTTGCTGCCGCAAATATCTACCAATTCGAGTTGTGCTAATTTTGCTAAGGGCGAGAGGTCTGATATAGGGGAATTCCATATTCTAATAACCCTCAGTTTTGTGAAATTCGTAAGTAGAGATATGTCTGATATCAAGTCAAGTTCGTGGAAAGCTAAATCTTCCAGTTTTGTTAAACTCGTGAGTGGAGATAAGTTGGATATCGGGTTCGATGAAAAGTGCAGCAATTTTAAGTTGATTAATCCTTGTAGTGGTGAAAGATCGGATACGTCATTATCTGCAAACCATAGAAGTTCCAAGTTAGTTAATCCAGCCAGCGGAGATAGGTCAGATATCACATTAGAACGAAGGTCTATATTCGTTAGATTTGTTGCGAACTGAAGTCCTGTTAAATCCCGAATCTCTCTGTCAATTGTAGAAAGATGTCTTAATCCTTCCATGTCCTCCATAGTAATTACGGCATTTGCACTTTTACCAAGAGCCTCAGCAATTGCTGCGCGCAAGTTAGGATCGGGAATGTAAACAGATGCCCCAGGAATGCGTTCCGTCTGCGGATCAACTGGCGTAGCCACACTTTTCTCGGGGAAATTCAAGGCAAAAACGACTTCACTGAATTGCTCTGTCCACGTATCGCGTTGCATGGTCTCGTTTTCTAAGACGAGCAACCCTAAGTTTTTTAAACTCGCCGAGGTCCGTATCTTTCCGAGAAACGTTTTAGTTTCTAACCCAACCGAGGCTGCAGCGTGGTCCGCATCAAGCGGTCTTTGAAATGCCTCGTGGAATCGCTGAATCGGTTCAATACCACCAAACACACCACCTGCTGCCTCAAGTGCTTCTTGATAACGTTGCGTATCCTCCTCTACGCGCGCATCCATCACAGATTTCTCTGCATAGAGCCGCAACGCACGCGCTTTGTCGAACGGTGGATTCGCATTCTGTTCAACAACTCCACGCACTTGATCTTCAAACGTCTTCATCCCCTCAGTATGGCACCCGATGCAGGAGAGACCGTTACGAACAGTCGGATCACTTGCAGCGAGGTTCCGAACGATGTTTATCGGTGCTGCATCCAGCCGATTGCCCCCGGCATCTGCCAAATAATATGCCTGCAAGCCGTTAGGAAGGTTGAAGACAACCTCGCCGCCGTCATGTGTAAAAGAGAGTGGATGGGTAAAAATATTTTGTGTTCCGACACTTCCAGCAAAGTCGTAACTTTTCCAATACGCTCCATATCGAGAGTCATGACGTTCCACAACGCGGTTGTTATTAGAGACACCCGAATCGTTGAAACCCGCACGCCAGACACGTTTGCCTGCAGCGTTGCGGATATTTTCAACAACGTTCACTTCAAGTCGTGTCTCCAATTCATGATCGGTTTCTGGAAGATTCAGAATATCGTGATAGAGCGGTGGCAAAGAGGCTGTAGCAAGAAACCAATCCACATGGATGAACGGCACCTCGCAGTTCAGTGCTTCGCGCAGGTTCGTTAGTTTTTCACGAAGTGCTGTCTGTGTTGGCGCGTTGAAGTCAATCTCATAAGGATATTCCGCCTCAATCTGTGTCCATCGGTTGGTTCCGATCTCCCACTCGTAATCCCGCAGGTCAATATAGAAGATCGTTTCTTCTGGATCAATGGGTCGTGGGTTAGTGATCTTCCGTCCCCAAGAGAGACTGTTCACGAGTTTCGAGAGTGCCCGTTGATAGGCATGCAGTGCCTCAGCCGTCTCACCGGCGTTATACAGATGCGCCATCGTAAAATAGCGCGCGAAGCCGCGGTCAAACGGCGCAAGCGAGGTGACATGCTTCTCAATCGTCTCAAGCATTTCCTTGGGAGTGATGAAGGTACCACTTTGTTCTGGTGTCTCCCAATTTGGAGCACCTGCCAAAATCCAGCGGCGAATGGTGTCAACAGCGGCAGGTGTCAGCGGCGGCTGTCCAAGTGGCATCCGTCTTTCGAGACGCTTTTCAATTAATCGTTGATACAGCTCGGAAGCACCCGGTTTCCTCGGAACGACCGCACCAGTTTCGATGAGTGCTGTGTGCTCAATGACGATTTCCTCGGTATAAGCACCATATTCTCCGTGGCAGTTGAGGCAGTTCCGCTCAAAGATAGCATACGCCTGTTGGGCAAGATTCTCTTGGGCATCTGCACTTTGGTAACCTACAATGAACAGTAGACAAACAGGTGCGATGAAAAGTTTCCAAACCTTCATGGACTCTCCCTGCAGATTATACAGTTTGAACGGAAATCAAACTTCATGTCTTGGCGAGGTTAGAAACCTCGCCAGCAAAAGTAGTATTACGCTTAGAGTTCCGCATCAACACGAATCGATAACTCTTCCAGTTGCGTATCCGTTACAACAGACGGCGCATGTGTCAGTGGGCAGAGTCCCTGTTGCGATTTCGGGAACGCGATGACCTCACGGATGTTTTCTTCGTTCCGCATCAGCATGACAATCCGGTCTAAACCTGGGGCAACGCCTGCATGCGGCGGTGTGCCATACGCCAATGCGTCTATGAAATAGCCAAATCGGCTTTCGACCTCTTCTGGCGTGATGCCCAGAACCTCAAAAACCTTCTGTTGGATATCCCATTGGTGGATTCTGACACTCCCACTACAGATCTCATATCCATTGCACACGAGATCGTAGTGTTGGCTCTGAACTTTCCCCGGATCCGTGTCTAATAACGATAACGTCTTCTCTGTCCCTCCAGTGAACAGATGGTGGAAGGGTTCGTGACGATTCTCATCCTCGTTCCACTCAAATAGGGGATAGTCAACAATCCACAAGAAGTTGTATTGGGTTTCATCAATGAGGTTAAGTTTTTTTCCGAGATGAAGGCGGAGATTACCGAGCGCATCGGCGACAACCTTCGGCTTGTCAGCGACAAAGAACATGATGTCGCCCGGTTTCGCGCCCGTTCTCTCCTGTGCCGCTTCAAGTTGCTCTGTTGTGAAGAACTTGACAATGCCAGACGACCACTTAGATTCTTCCTGGCCCTCTGTCGTGACCTTAACCCATGCCAACCCTTTCGCTCGGTAGGTAGCAACGAATTGCGTCAGGTCGTCGATGTCTTTGCGTGAAAAGTTCGCACCCCCTGGGGCAGCAATGGCTTTGACCTGTCCACCTGCGGACAAGGTGCGTGTAAATACCTGAAAATCACAATCTGCCATGACATCCGAGAGATCGGTAAGTTCCATACCGAACCGCGTATCCGGTTTGTCGTTCCCGAACCGTGCCATCGATTCGTGATAGGGGAGCCGTAGGAATGGCGTTTGGACGGGAATATCACCCGCCTCCTCAAATATTCGTTTCATCAACCCCTCGGTCACCTCAAGCACATCGTCCACTCCTGCGAATGACATCTCAATATCAAGCTGCGTAAATTCCAACTGTCTATCGGAACGGGTGTCTTCATCTCGGAAGCATCGTGCTATCTGGAAATATTTGTCAACACCGCTCATCATCAAAATCTGTTTAAACTGCTGCGGTGACTGTGGGAGTGCATAGAACCTACCGGGATAATGACGACTTGGAACAAGTACGTCGCGTGCCCCTTCAGGCGTGCTGTTCATCAAAATAGGAGTCTCAATCTCAAGGAAGCCCCGCTCGTTCATATAGTTGCGTGCTGCAAGTGCTGCCTTATGCCGCATCGCTAAAGTCTTCTGCATCTCAGGACGGCGTAAATCAATAAACCGATAACGCATCCGGATATCTTCTGCAACTTCGATATCGTCTTCAACAGGGAACGGCGGCGTTTTGGCAGTATTCAGAATATTCAGAGAATCCACAGCGAGTTCGATCTCACCCGTGTCAAGTTCCGGATTGACCGTGCCTTGGTAAATGCTGATACCATCTTCTCCCCCCACATCTTCACTGACGATGTGATAGGTCCGATTATTTTCAACATCGGTGAGCAGCCATCGCGTGCCAGCGACGCGGGTCGCTACCTCAATTTCTTCGGAGAGGGTGTACTTCGTATCGACATCCGAAAATAGAGTGCGGAACGTTGGGGAGAGGACACCATCGGCGAGTTCTGTTTGGTATGCCGCGTCCGTTTGGAAGAGCAATTCGCCCGGATCGCGTTCACGGACGGTGCCACTAACGCTCAACACGTATTCGCTTCTGGCAGCATCTGCGAGGGCGTGTGCCTTTTCGTCAATCTGTGGATCAAAGACAACCTGCGTGATACCTGTCTTGTCGCGTAAATCAACGAAGATGACGCCACCATGATCTCGACGGCGTTTGACCCAACCGTTGAGCTGCGCAGTCGTACCCGCATCGGTTAAGCGCAGGTCTCCACAATAATGGGTTCGTTTTAAACAAGACGATGTGGCTTCTTGGGTTTCTTGAGACATATTTTAATTATTCCTTGCGGTTCGGTCAAGTGGATTAGCACCTTGACGTTGATTTCCGTAGACCCGCCCTCCATTACATTACGGGCTACACCTTTTGAGGGTATCGTAAAGGAAACTCTTTGCGGTTCGGTCAAGCGGGTTAGTGCATTGACGTTTATTTCCGTAGAGTCGCCTTCCACTTCGTTTCGGGCTTGCTCGTCCTACGAAATTCAAAAAAACAAATATTATTTTCTAAGCTGTTCAAGTTCATTTTGGATCTGTTCTCTGACACTCAATAGATCACTCGGATCTGTGGAAACACGGACGATTTCATCAAGTGCTCTCAGGGCATTGCCGTAATATTCTATCTGTTTCTGTGGCTGATTCATGGTAGCGTAAACGTTTCCAAGGATGTAATGAGAACGCCACGAATTGACATCTGCAGCGATACCCTTCTTTCCGTATCTTTCGGCTTCCTTCACATTTTCCAGTTGCAGATGTAGCTGCGCCATTGCCGCAAAAATAGGGGCGGGCAGTTGCATAGTTGTCTCCTGCTGCTCAAGTCGTTCGTAAGTCCTAAGTGCGTCCTTGTAACGATCTTGGCGTTCATACAGGGGACCCAAGAGCAGATAAACTTCGAACCTTTTAGGATCGCGTCTGAGCAATTCCTCCAGTTCCCTCGTCGCCTTTCCAAGTTCACCCTGCATCTCATACAACGTCGCCAAATGGAGGTGTCCCTGAGTGTCATCAGGGTTCTGTGCCATCGTCTGTTGGACCTGCTTTTCAATCTGTTGGAGCTCTTCCTGCTCACCCTCGCGAATTAAACCCGCAACGACCCCGAAATTATAGCGGATTGTTTCGTCAACGGGGTTGAGTACTACAGCATCGCTCATGAGTGCTGCAGCGTTCTGGTACTGCGCACTCGCATAAGCAATCTGTCCACGGATTAATTTTTGCGTGGCTCTGAAGTAGGTGTCGAGTCTCTCTCGAATGTCCCGCTTCTCTGCCAGTGTTGCGCCGTAGTTTGTGAGATACGGTAGCACCCGCTCCCGATATTCTGCCATCCCTTTAACGTTTTGCGTTGTCGTTCCGACCAAGTCTGCCCCACGGAAGAATTCTAATTTCGGGCGGTTGTCTGTGTGAATAGGTCCAACACCGGCGTATTTGCGCACAGCTTCAGGTCCCATCATGAATGAATCGAGAAGTGACGGACCGTCCAGGTCATCGGCAGCAAGCCCTTCGCGGATACTCGCAATCCGTGCGCGTGCCATGAAGTTTTTATAATCAATTCGCAGTGGCTCATGCGTGCCGATGAGAATCACAAAATCAGGTGTATATTTGTACCAGAGTGTTGTATGTGGGAACACCTCAATGAAGGTACGCACAATCATCTTATAATGCGCTTCCGGTAAGCGATGCAACGGCACCCACTGACACATGATCCCGTCTTCACTCAGAATCCGACGACACAGACGGTAAAAGTCGGCGGTGTAGATATTGGAACTCCCCGCACTCACAAGCGGATGGATAATACCGGTCGAGATCATGTCGTATTTCGTTTTCGTCATCAGGATATGATTTCGTCCATCGTTGAGTCTATAATTGAACAGCGGATTCTCAAACACATTTTCGTTGACGTGTGTGAAATGCTTTTGTGCAGCAGAAATTACACCGCTGGACAACTCCACCGCGTCAACCCGTACACCGTGTTGCGTTATCGAATGTGAGGTTAGCCCCATGCCGAACCCGACGACGAGTGCTTGTTTCGGACGCGGGTGCAACAATAACGGTAGATGTGCAATAACGCGATGCGACGGTGAATCCCAACGCGAAGCATCCGCCGCCTGGTTTGTATCCACATAGAGGCGATAGACCCCTTCATCGTCCTTCAATGTTGTTACCGTGGCATCTACCTCTTCATTGTAATCAACGAGTGTATCGCCCGGACGTTGCGTTTTGAAAATAGCACTCTTGAGGAAGAGCGGTTGATTCACCGTAAGCAAGAGAATCACAGCTAACCCGGCGTTGAGAACCGGCATTCCGATGCCTATCCCTTGTAAAAACGATTGCCCTGTCTCAGTGAGTCGTCCGCCTCTCAAAACAAGGAAACATCCGATGCCCGTATTCAAGACTACCGTCAAAACGATACTCGGTCGGATGCCCAAAAGCGGAATCAGGATAAACCCTGCACAAAACGCCCCCAAAATGCTTCCGGCCGTGTTGACTGCATAGACGTTTCCGATGCTCCTGCCGAGCTGGTGGGTGTTGCCGGTATAGATTTTCGTCACAAGTGGAAAACTCGCACCCATGAAAAAAGTCGGTAGGCACATCACAAGGAAGCACGAGAAAAATGTCCAGAATCTACTTGCCCCGAAGGTGGATTGGAGGGCACTGCTCATCCCGTACAATTCCTCAAACGCCGGCATCAAAATAAGCGCGAAGAGCCCGATACCGAGTTGAACGATGCCGAAAATCGCGATAGGTTGTTTAATTCGATCAACCCAGCGCGAAAATACCATGCTACCCAGCGCGATGCCGAACAGAAATGCGGCAAGCATCGTCGCAAACGCATACGTCGTGCTTCCAAGGAAGAAGACCATGATACGGGTCCACAACACTTCATACGCCAAAGCACAGAACCCAGAGACACCTATCGCCCACAACACCAAACGCTTTTCAGGTAGATACGGAACATCTTCAGATTCCGCTTGTTGTGTCTCTTCGCCGGGCTCATCTGCTTCTGTTGCTTCTGTTACCGATACCTTCTGTGCCAATGCCAACGCAACCGCTGCCACACCGAAATTAATAGCGATACCGATACCGAGCGTCCATCGGATGCCCAACGCCTCAATCAGAAAAAATCCCGCTGCTACAGTTCCGACAACTGCACCAAAAGTGTTCAACGCATACAGAATTCCGATGTTCGTGCCGAGTTGTTCCAGCCTTTTTACAAAAAATCGGGTTAATACGGGTAGCGTGCCACCCATCAATGTAGAGGGAATTAGCAGAACCCCGAACGTCAACACGAATCGGATAAGTGAGAGGGTATAGAATTCTGAGGTGACGTTGCGATGAATCAATACATAGATCGCGCCAAGTGCCGCTAAAATGAGGGGCCAAACAAGGCAGAACGCACCGATACCGGCTTCCAGAAGTGCGTAGAGTCGCAGGGGAGACTGTGTGCTTTCGTCAATCTTCCTACCGAAGTAGTAGCTACCGAGTGCGAGTCCTGCCATAAACGCCGTCAGAACAGTACTCGTTGCGAAGACAGTACTCCCGAAGATGAGCGTTAGCTGCCGCATCCAGATCACTTCATAGATGAGGCTACTGGCACCGGAGAAGATAAAGATGAGCCAAACAATGGGTTTGATGTATCGCATTTCTTGTTTACGCTTTAAACACTTTCGTCATTACGGGACTACTCAAGTTTTCTACATATATGATACATCAGTCCACCCCAGAATTTCAAGTGGAATCTTGTATCTGTTGTGAGGGGGCTTCCTGTACGACAGGAATGACGTAGCTACGGGTTGTTAAACCGTCTATTGTCTCTGTTTCTACACGTGGTTCTGGTTTGGCACGATGATCGAAGACGACGTAGTATCCCGCTACGGCTCTTTCCAACTTAAGATACGCGGCGAGTTGTGCTTTGCCTGCTTGATAGCGACGATGACCTTCCCAAATCTTCGTTTCGACGATATATTTTTGTGTGTTATGGAAGATAACGAGATCCATCCTGCCACGCCCGGTTTGAACTGCAAGGGACATTACACCGCGAACCAGACTGACAAACTGGTCGAGGTAGGCGTAGAGGAGGTCTTGACCGACGAACTCTTTTGGTGTCTCTGGGACTTGGAGTATCCGAAATCCTACGCGTGCAATGAAATCTCGGAAATTGTCAAGAAGCAATTCCATATTAATCTGTCCGGTGGGCATGAGGTAGTCGAGAAAATCGGTATCTTCAGGCAAGTAGTCCCGTTCCAACCCATTGATCTCTGGTTTAAACGCCTGCAGGATGCAATAGTGATAAATCGGGTTGAGAATTTGACACATGCCATCAGGTCCTTTCCCGATAACACCATAAGTCGTGAGTTCACTGATGAGTGCTTGGCGTAGATTGAAGCGGACACCTCTCTCGTAAGAAACGATTTCCATTAGGATGTTTTTAAAGCGCGGGTCCCTACGAATATTCGTCACCAGATGTGTAAGGTTGGTGTTATTTTCTTCAAGAATTTCTGCGTGTGCCTTTGGGAAGTGTTCTATTGTAATCGGTTCGCTTTTCGGAATGTCCATCTCTTCAGTAAGAATCTGCGCGAATCGATTGACGAGGAAGGGCTGTCCGGCAGTCTGTCTGTGAATACTCTCAACGACTTCAGGCGCGAAGGCTTGGCCGACTTCGTCCGTATACTGTGCAAGGAGCTCGCGGACCTGTTCAAGGGTGAAGTTGGGCAAGGTGAACTCGTCTTGGATGTTGAACGGCGAAATAGAGCGGTCTAAATTGAGTTGCGCGATGCTCTTAACGCCTACAACACCGAGGCTGTAGGGACATTTACGCATAGAACCATGAACATAGATGTTACGGAGCGAACGAAGAAAACCACTCACAGCATCGCGGGGAATACCATCAAACTCGTCAATAATGAGGATAAGTTTCTCATCTCCGAGAAGCTCCCCAAGTTGTTCAAAGAATTCCATCATCGCAACGTGATCGGTTAATTTTGTGTTCTCCAAGAGTTGTCTTAAGGCTTCAGAAGGGGCGATGCCGCGTTTCTGAAAGACGCGCGCAATTTCCCTACCAATTCTTCGATAGAGGGAGTTGTAAAAATCCGGGGCGGAATAGTCTTCATACACTTCAAAATTGACTTCAATAGGGAAGTAGGTCTCTGCGGTATCGACGGTGAGTGCTTCAAGAGCCCATTGGAAGAACGTGGTTTTACCTGTCTGCCGGGGCGCGAAGATAACGATATATCGTCCCTGTTTGACGCGGTTGATGAAATCAGCGAGTTCCACAGCGCGTGAGACAACATAATTTTCTTCAGGATTCACAGGTCCGTATGTGCCAAATGTCTTCATTTTTCCCTCTATAAGGCATCCGGGTTACAAACCCCTCCTACACATTGTCCAAAGTTAGGACCTTATATCACAAGCCAACTTATTCTGTAGTTTCTAACTTCTTCTCCAATCGCTCAATGTACCGAAACGTCGTAGAGAAAATCATGTCCAGTGTCGCGATGTCGCGTGCTTCTAACGGAGCACGAGAAAAGACCCGTCGCAACGATTTCAGATACGTCTCCCACTCTCGGTTATATGGCGACATACCGACCTTATCCAGCAAACGGGTCACACGCCCGTAAAACTCTTCCAAGGCGTTCACTTCGGCATGATCAATCTCGGTGGGAGGGTATTCGTTCAGGCTGGCAGTGAAGACTTCATAGACAAAGATCTGGACTGCTTGCGCCAAATTCAGAGACGGGTTCTTTGTAGCCATCGGCACGCTCGCAGTCAACTGGCAGAGACTCATCTGATCGGTGGACAAACCGAAGTCTTCACGTCCAAATAGCAGCGCGACCGGTTTGTCCTGCGAAATTGTGGCGATCGTCTCTGCGGCTTCCCTTGCAGGCACAGGTTGCGGCAGGCGGACATCGCGGCGACGGTGCGTCGTCCCTACCAGATACTGGATACCGTCGAGCGCGTCTTTCAGTTCGGGAACGACGTGGCAGTTTTCAAGAATATCCTTCGCTCCATGTGCCATATACCATGCCGCATCGACATCGCGAAACGGAATTGGGTTCACCAGATAGAGTTGTGAGAGTCCCATCCCCTTCACAACTCTGGCGACAGAGCCGATGTTTCCGGGTTCACGCGGTTCAAAGAGGATAATTCGGACGTTAGCGAGATTCTCCGGCACCGCAACAGGGATGGCACGGAAACTTCCGGTCGGTTGAATCGTTTTCGTGTGGGCGTTTGTTGACATATCAATAGGGTATCTCAAACCACCCGAATTGTCAAGTCAAATTGCTCCAGAACGGCTATGGACTTAACAACGTGCTTGCAATTTACGTCACTTTAGTGCCACCCCCGGTAGGTGTGGTTTGTAACCGCACCGGGCGTAAATTCCTGTTGGCGCGATTGTGCCTGCGATGCTCTCTAACCGCTACTGAGTGACCGCTGACGGTTGATTGCTGAAAACTGAATGCCTCTGCTTAACAACGCGTTTGCAATTTACGTCACTTTAGGGTATAATTAAAAAGACGTAAATCGTGGAATTTAGATAACCGCAAATCAAAGGGAATTCTTTCAAGCCTTAATTGATACAGATACCGCTCAAACTCGTTAAAAACCCGATTGGGCTGTAAGACCCATCGGAGCGGAAACCCAATAGTTAAAAAATCTATTCGTGTGGCTTGTAGGTTCTAAGTCTTGCTGTTAAAAGAAAGCCCTGTAACGGCACAATATTTACAAAGGAATTTATCTGTCCTATGTCAACTAAAGTAGGTATTAATGGTTTTGGTCGGATTGGTAGGAACGCTTTTCGAGCGGCGTTGCAGAACCCCGCATTGGACATAGAATTCGTGGCTATCAACGATTTGACAAGCCCGAAGATACTTGCACACCTTCTCCAGTACGACTCTATCCACGGCATCTTGTCCGATGACATCACTGCCACTGACAACGGATTGGTGGTAAACGGGAAAGAGATACGAGTTCTCGCCGAACGGGACCCTGGTAACCTACCGTGGGGTGAACTCGGTGTGGATGTCGTTATCGAATCCACCGGTTTCTTCACAGATCGGGAAGATGCTGAAAAACATATCACCGCCGGTGGTGCGAAAAAAGTGGTCATCTCCGCCCCAGCGAAGGGTGAAGACATCACGATTGTGATCGGTGTCAATGACGATAAATACGACAAAGCAGAACACCATGTCATCTCTAACGCCTCGTGTACGACGAACTGCCTCGCCCCTGTCGCAAAGGTTTTACATGAATCATTTGGAATTGAAAGCGGTTTGATGACGACTGTTCACGCCTACACCGGCGACCAGCGGGTTCATGACTTCCCAAATTCCGACATGCGCCGTGCCCGTGCAGCAACGCTCTCGATGATTCCGACAACGACCGGTGCCGCTGTCGCAGTTGGAAAAGTCCTGCCAGAATTGAACGGCAAACTCGATGGATTCGCAATCCGTGTACCGACACCGAACGTTTCCGTTGTGGATCTCACCGTCGATCTCAAGCAGAAACCGAGTGCCGAAACGGTCAACACAGCACTGAAAGAAGCCGCAGAAGGCAGCTTGGATGGAATCCTTGGCTACTCTGAACTCGATCTCGTTTCATCCGATTTCAATGGAAACAAACTCTCCTCCGTTCTCGACGCTCCCTTCACCAAAGTGATTGATGGTGGGTTGATTAAAGTCCTTTCATGGTATGATAACGAGTGGGGCTACTCCAACCGTCTCGTTGAACTCGTTGTTCAGGTTTTTTAACTATCAACTTTCTATCATTTTTCTCCGAGGTCAATAATGGTATTGGGTATATCAATAGGATTAAGTCCTATAGAGGCACTAACTGTATAGTGGTTTAATTGCCCACAATGCCGTTGAAATTCATCGGGAACCCGATCTTGACGAAGGAAAGATCAGAGCAGAAACCTAATTGTTAAAAATATAAGAATATGCGAACACCTATCATTGCAGGAAATTGGAAACTGAACAAAACGATTTCAGAGGCGGTCGCGTTCACAACGGCGTTAAAGGCATTGGTTGCGGACGACACCGGCGTTGAAGTTATCGTTGCACCGCCGTTTACTGCGCTTTCCGCGGTTAGCGATGCCATAGCGGGCAGCAACATTCGTCTCGCCGCCCAAGATGTCTATTGGAAGGATAGCGGGGCATTTACCGGTGAAGTCTCTGTGCCAATGCTGAAAGATGCCGGGTGTGATTACGTCATTATCGGGCATTCAGAGCGACGACAATACTTCGGTGAAACGAATGACAGCGTCAACCAAAAGGTGAAAGCGGCGTTAGCACACGGCTTAAAGCCAATCATCTGTGTCGGTGAGCAACTCGAAGAACGGGAAGCCGGACAAACAGAAGCAGTGATTAAGAGCCACGTTACGGGCGGCATTGCCGGCTTATCCGCAACTGACCTTTCGTCCTGCGTCATCGCTTATGAACCGGTTTGGGCAATCGGCACTGGAAAAACCGCCACGCCTGCCCAAGCACAGGAAGTCCATAACTTTATTCGAGGCTTGCTAACGAAGGGTTACTCGGCAGAAGTCGCGTCGCAGATATGCATTCAATACGGTGGCAGCGTTAAACCGGAGAATGCAGTAGAACTCATGTCGCAGCCTGACGTGGACGGTGCACTCGTTGGCGGTGCGAGCCTTGAAGCGGAATCGTTCGCACAAATCGTGAAAATGACAGTCAGCAGTCAGCAATCAGCAGTCGGTTAAAAGATTATCTGTAACAATTCGCCACTTCCTGGAGTCCTTCAAGTTGGGGAAGATTGTTACAAACCGCTCTTTACCGATAGCCGATAGCCGATAGCTACCTATTAGGAGGAAAGGATCAGATGGACATTATTATCGGTTTCGTAGTATTTCTCTTCGTGCCGGTCTGCGTCGTCTTGACGCTGATTATTTTGTTACAGGACAGCAAGGGTGAAGGGCTTTCATCCAGCGCATTTGGTGGCGCGGAAATGCAGTCTGTTCTCGGAGGACGCGGTGCCGCGACCTTCCTGAGTAAACTGACGACATGGCTTGCTATTGGGTTCATGGTTATTTCACTGTTTCTGATGCGTTTCTATGGCGAAGAAGGCGGCGGGGCACTCACGCCGATCGAGCAGGAAACAACACAGAAAACCACAATCGAACCTGTTGACACCACAGACGACGGAAGCGTTGAAACGACTACAGGACTCGACAGTGGAGACGCTGCCGACGACACGTCAAAGACAGAACTCGACAGCGGTAGCACTGACAGCACAGAATAGTTTTTAATTTTACCTTGCGGATTTTTTAATTATTCCTTGCGGGGGAACCACATGCGTTAAAACGCTTACATGTGTTTCAAATACCCGCCTGCGCCGTTGTTGCAGGCTACCGTTTTCGCTTGTAAGGGTTGTCAGTTTTAACCATCAACTCGTGCTTTAGCAAAAGTATCAGTAGACGAGTTGATGGTTAAGGTCATCAGCAGGATAGTCGTCAGCAAGGAAAACTGACCGCTAATAAAGAAGAATCCCGATATGGCAGACGCGCCTACAACGCTTTCATGGACAGTACATCCACTCGTTGAAAATTGGCGCAAGTCCATCTTATTAGGGTTTTTTCTAACCCTCCTTTTAATCGGCATTTATTGGGGTTTCCAATCAATCTATATCGCCCTGCTGTCCGCCACTTTTCTACTCGGGTCGCTCTATAAATACTTTCTCCCGTTTCACCACCAATGTGAAGCAGATAAACTGATTATCACAAGTTGCTGCTATAGACTGGAGCGACCTTGGGATACATTTCGCAGCTTTTACGTTGACGCAAACGGGGTACTGCTCAGCCCGTTCGCTCATCCGACACGCCTTGAAAACTTCCGCGGTGTTTACGTCCGATTCGGAAAACACTCCCCTGAGGAAGTCATTAATTTTGTCACCAGCAAGATTGAGTCAGAATCTTCTTTCTGAATTTCGCAAAGGAACCCCGGATGCAAGAGAAGATAAGATGGGGCATACTGGGTCCCGGCACTATTTCGCAGAAGTTTGCCACTGGATTGAAAGCGATCCCTGATGCAGAAATTACCGCTGTCGGCTCGCGGAACCTCCAAAGAGCCAACGCATTTGCGGACACGTTTCGTATCCCACACAGACACGGGAATTATGCCGACCTTGCACATGATCCCGAAGTAGATGTTATTTACGTGGCAACGCCACATCCTTTTCACAAAGAGTGCGCGATTCTGTGTTTGGAAGCGGGAAAGGCGGTTCTATGTGAAAAGCCTCTCACTGTGAATGCTGAACAGGCTGCGGAGATGATCGCATGCGCACGACAAAATAACCTATTCCTGATGGAAGCCATGTGGACCCGTTTTCTCCCGGTAATCGTTAAAGTTCGGGAGTGGTTGGCTGAGGGTGCGATAGATGAACCACGAACGCTAACAGCGGATCACGCATCCCGTAAGGTTCTGAGTACTGAGACCCGTGAAGGCAGGCTATTCAATCCAGAACTCGGCGGTGGTGGACTTCTGGATGTTGGGGTCTACACGATCGCGTTGGCATATATGATATTTGGCACACCCTCTAAAATCACGAGCCTCGCACACATCGGGGAAACCAATGTGGACGAACAAGCCGCTATCCTGCTCGGCTACGATGCTGGGCAAATAGCCAACCTATTCTGCGCCATCAGAACCGAGACCTTGAAGGAAGCACGCATCATCGGCACCAAAGGGTCGATCCATATCCCCGAATTCTGGCAAGCGACCTCCGCAACGCTTATTCGGATTGGAAAAGAGCCCGTACACATCGAAATACCCTTTGAAAGCAACGGCTACGAAAACCAAGCGATAGAGGTTATCAGGTGTCTCCGAGAAGGGAAACTTGAAAGTGATGTGATGCCGTTGGATGAATCCCTATCCATCATGAAGACTATGGACACTATTAGATTCCAATGGGGATTGAGATATCCAAAGTTTAGGTCTGTTTTTGCTACGCCTCAAAACAAAACTGTGAGTCGAGAGGAAGGTCTGAACACGCGTGCGTGGGAAGTTAAGGAGAGTCCAACAGAACTGGGGTATCGCGTTGTCCCGAACTGGCTAAAAATTCCGACAGATATGATTATCGGGAGCGTTTCCGGTGTCGCAGTGGACTCCCAAGATCGCACCTATGTTTACCATCGCGGTGACCACGCCCCGTGGCTCCTCTGTTTCGATAGTAATGGCGAATTGCTTTTCACACGCCAAGAGCCGGCAATGGGACGACCTCACATGGTGGCTGTTGATGCCGATGATGCTGTTTGGGTCTGTGACGACGGGAATCATGTCATTTATAAACTGTCTGAAACCGGGGAAATCTTGGAAACGCTTGGCGAAATAGGCGTTGCGGGTGATGATGGTTCCCACTTTGATCGGCAAACAGACATCGCCTTTGGTCCGAACGGGGAAATGTACGTGTCAGACGGGGATAGCGCAGGTGAAAACAGACGGATCGTCAAACTCGATCGGGACGGGAATTTCCTTTTAGAGTGGGGCAAGGAAGGAATAGGACCCGGCGAATTCGCACCGCCCCACGCCGTTACCGTAGACGATGAAGGGACTGTATTCGTATCGGATCGCAACAACTGGCGAGTCCAAGTCTTTGATCCGGATGGAAAATTAGAAGCCGTCTGGTCGCATCTCGGCAGAATCTATGACGTGGTGCCTGACGGTCATGGCGATTATTTCACCATTGACGGGAAAGTCGGGAGAATCACGAAGATTGATCGACAAGGCAACGTTATCGGGTTTTTCGGTACAGCAGGTGATGGAAACGGACAATTATCTACAGGACATAGTATCGCTCTCTGCCCTAAGGGTGATCTTGTAATCGGCCACTTGGATGGACGTGTTCAACGGTTTACCAAAGGGTAGATGTGCAGTACACGCGCTCGAGGCAGATTCGCATCGGCATCGCCGCCGTAAGTGATGTCCCGATACGCCGAAATGACACTGCAAATGAACGGCTGCCGCTCTTGCCGGGGAAGTGAACATCCTTTATAATGCCTGGCTCTTGGTGTGTCGGTACTCTGCAAAGGATGAGTGAAACCCAACATATTCTCACAATTTACAGCGTTCGGTGTGTTGGGTTTCGCTATACCTATCCATAGGGTCAATTTAGGGGTTTTTCACGGTATTTTGTGGCAGCAGGTCTATAAATGCCGCCCCTACGGGGCTTGCTGTTCTTTGCCAAACGTTTCTACAAAAATGCCGTCCCTACGGGACTGAAGACTGCCCATTTATCTATCTGCGATTTTCGGTATGATGCTTGAAGGGGTTCCACACCAAAAGAGTTTTCTAAACGAAAAACAACCCTCTTTTTTCTAAAATTGACACCTACGGGACTGAAGACTGCCCATTTATCTATCTGCGATTTTCGGTATGATGCTTGGAGGAGTTCCACACCAAAAGAGTTTTCTAAACGAAAAACAACCCTCTTTTTTCTAAAATTGACACCTATGGGTTGAGCCGTAAAGACCAAGGCCACTATGTTTATACCCGAAATCTTGCCTTTCCATGGGTCGTTGATGGGCATAGATAGAGCGAAACCCAACAAACAAATCAGCTTGGAAATACAAGAGCGTTGGGTTTCACTCGTCCTTGGGTATATTCAGGTTTCTTGCTGGACTTGGAGGTCCTCGGCGTTATACACTTTTTAGTAGATGGTTCCCGTTCAACCCAACCTACAAGATTTAATATCTTTTATCAACGTGAGTTTGATAAATAATTGAAGAGTTTTTGTATAAAGAGAACCCTTTTGGTATAATGAAGTGATAACCTTTCATTTCTTCCACCAAAAGGAGTTCTCCGATGGATATCATAACACTTTTCTGCGAAATAGACGACTTTTTTCTTGCTTATGAGAAATGGGTGTCAACACAGTGTCTCCCTGAGACGACACCCCTTGAAACACGCGGGCGACCGAGACGGCTGCATCCAAGTGAGGTGACGACGATCCTGATCGCTTTCCAGCAAAGCAACTATCGGACGTTTAAGCATTTTTATCTCAAACACGTCTGCGTCTATTGGCGCGCCGAGTTTCCACATCTGGTGAGTTATAGTCGTTTCGTGCGGCTGCAAAAAGAAGTATTGACGGTCTTGACGTTTTATCTTTCAACACACCTCGGCACTTGTAGCGGGATCTCTTTCGTGGATTCCACACGTTTGCGCGTCTGCGATAACAGGCGGATTTCATCGCATCGCGTCTTCCTGTCAGAAGCGGGATGCTCGAAAACATCTATGGGGTGGTTCTATGGTTTTAAACTTCATTTGGTTATCAACGAGCAAGGCGAAATCTTAGACGTTGAGTTGACCCCTGGTAATACGGATGACCGTAGACCTTTACCAAAGTTCGCCGAGGGGCTCCACGGGAATCTTTATGCGGATCGGGGGTATATCTCCAAAGACCTTCGGGAACAGCTCCGTGCGCAAGGGATCAACTTGGTTTACAAGGTCCGAAAGAACATGAAACCCCTGGACTTATCCGTTTCCGATGAGGTGTTGCTGCGAAAGCGGATGCTTATTGAATCGGTGATCCGGGAACTGAAAACGCAGACGCAGTTGGAACACTCACGGCATAGAAGTTTTGAAAACTTTCAAGTCAATGTCGTTTCTGCTTTGATTGCTTATCAGCTTTGCGAGAAAAAACCTTCCCTGAACATTCATGAACTTCAGGACATCAACGATTTACCAATGCTCTATAACCCATAAACTTTTTTCAAACTCACGTTACCAAAAGGGTTCTCTTTATACAAAAACTCTTCAATTATTTATCAAACTCACGTTTTATCAAACTCACGTTTTATAGTAAAATCCGAACATAAGTGGATAGATGTTCAATGAGCAAGGTCCTCCCCGCTGCCGGTGGCAAGGTTTGCAACCTCGCCACCACAAGGGTGCAGTTGAAAAGCGCGTCTCCGGCAGAAATAGCAGAGTACTTGCCAGACACACCAATGAACAGTGGGGTAGATGAGATTAGAGGCCGCATCTACCGTGTTTAGTGTTATTTCAGAATTAACATCTTCCGCAGGAGAGACATATTGTCTGCCCGCAGGTGATAGAAATAGAGACCACTCGCCACGCGCTCGCCTAAATCGTTGCGTCCATCCCAATACGCTGCACGACTCCGGTGGGTGTAGTAACCCGCAGGTTGATGACCGAAATCCAACCGCCGGACGACCCGACCCCGCCCATCATAGATAGTAATCTTCACATCACTCGGATTTGCTAACTGATATGGGATCCACGTTTCCGGGTTGAACGGGTTGGGATAGTTCGCCGAGAGCGTCGTCTCGCCGGGCAATACCACCACTGCGGCTATCCCGGGGGCCGCAGCACCGAGCCCCTCTATGACTGTGAGAGGCAAATCAGCCGATTTGACGAGTTCATAACCCGAATGGTTGTTTTTGGGCAGACCGGGTAATGTCCCAATATCGACCCAGACGGCATCCGCTGTCCCAGGTGTCCGTGTTACCGTAACCGTTTCGCTCTCCACCCTGCCTGTCGAAATCGTGATACTCGGGGTGCCTCCATCCTCAATGCTACCATGGGTAACACGCAAGGGTAGAACAATATCAAACGGTGCACCGGTGGGTGCGGTTGCCTTGAACTGACCTTCTCCAATTTTTTCCAGGGACACTGTCAGCGGTAAAGGGTCAACAATATTGCCAGACAGGTAGAGCTCCTCCAGAGCGGTGAGTCCATCAAAGATACCATATGGTAAACTCCTCAAATCGTTCTCCCACAGGCGGAGCTCCTCCAGAGCGGTGAGTCCATCAAAGATGCCATCCGGTAAACTGCTCAATGCGTTGTTGTTCAGGTTGAGCCACTCCAGTGCTGTGAGTTTATCAAAGATGCCCTCTGGTAAACTGATCAATTTATTACTCGGCAGGCTGAGATATATCAGTGCTGTGAGTTCATCAAAGATGCCCTCTGGTAAACTGATCAATTCATTTCTCGACAGGGAGAGTGTCTCCAGTGCGGTGAGTTCATCAAAAATACCCGCTGGTAAATTGCTCAATTCGTTGTCCCACAAGCTGAGCTTCTCCAGTGCGGTGAGTTCATCAAAGATACCATCTGGTAAACGACTCAAACCGTTGTCCTCCAGGTAGAGCCACTCCAGGGCTATGAGTTCATCAAAGATGCCCTCTGGTAAACTGATCAATTCATTTCTCGACAGGACGAGCCGCTCCAGAGCAGTGAGTTCATCAAAGATGCCCTCTGGTAAACGGCTCAATGCATTGTTCGTCAGGAAGATATACTCCAGTGCGGTGAGTTCATCAAAGATACCCTCTGGTAAACTGCCCAAACCGTTGTTCCACAGGTCGAGATACTCCAGTGCGGTGAGTCCGTTGAAATCGTTCGCTTTGAGGACGATGATGTTCTGGGAACCAAGGTTGAGTCTCGTAATTCCTGCGAGGTCTGCCGCGGTTACATCGGCGCAGTCGCTTACACCTGACACAGCCGCAACGATCGCATCACGCACCTGAGGCGTGCGATCGCAGACCGATACGAACACAGAAGCGGTGCCGTCAGGCACATTCAGAGTGATGCTCACCTCTGCTGTGCTGAGAACGTTTGTGTTCCCCGCAGTATCGATTACCGCACCTTCGGCAATACTCAGCGTCAGGGTCCCACTCGTCGTCGGTGTGAGCGTTGCCGTCCAGACTCTGTCATCTGTGCCCTGCCACACCGTGATGCTCGCAGTTGCCGTCCCTGAAAGCATGAGGTCTGCTTGCTCAAAGCCGGAGACTACCTCTGTGAACGTGATGACCACATCAAACGCAGTGTTCTGAACACCTTCTGGCACAGAAATACTGACTTCCGGTGGCATCATATCTACGGTGACGGTCTCTGAGTCGGAAGCCGTGTTGTTGTTACCTGCGGCATCCGTGGCAACATCAGCAATAACACTCACCACCACGTCCCCACTCGTCGTCGGCGTGATTGTGGCAGTGTAAGTTGCCTCGTCTGTCGTTGACCATGCTGTGACAGTCGCAGCCGCTGTCCCAGAGACCGATAAATCCGCTTGCTCAAAGCCGGAGACTACCTCTGTGAACGTGATGACCACATCAAACGCAGTGTTCTGAACACCTTCTGGCACAGAAATACTGACTTCCGGTGGTGTCATATCTACGGTGACGGTCTGTGAGTCGGAAGCCGTGTTGTTGTTACCTGCGGCATCCGTGGCAACATCAGCAATGACACTCACCACCACGTCCCCACTCGTCGTCGGCGTGATTGTGGCGGTAAAGACGGTGTCGTCTGTCGTTGACCATGCCGTGATGCTCGCTGTTGCTGTCCCGGAGACCGTAAGGTCGGACTGCTCAAAGTCGGATACCGACTCCGTGAACGTAATTGTTACCTCAAACGCACCGTTCTGAGTATCCGAGGGAACAGCAATCGTCACACTTGGAGGTTCTGTATCTTCCGGGGGCAGTATCTCAATATCAACATCAATCAGGCTCCCCTGCGTCAATGGGTAAAGCACTGACGCATTTGAAACAGGATTCCCCAACAGACGCAACGATACCAACGCCTCCATATCCACAAGCGGACTGACATCACTTATCTCATTCTGCGCAAGAAATAACCAACCCAACTTCGTCATACCCGACAACGCACTAATATCGCTTATCTCATTGCCCGTGAGATATAACTGTGTCAGAGTCGTTAGACTCCCAAGCACGCTGAGATCACTGATACCCGTGCCACTCAGATGCAACACGCTCAGACCCGTCAAACTCGAAAGCGGACGGAAGTCTGTGATTGGATTCCTATCAAGATGCAAGGACGTCAGAGCCGTCAACCCTTTCAGGGCCTCTATGTCCGTGATCTCATTCTTACCAACATCTAAGGATATGAGACCTTCGAGTCCTGATAGCGGACCGAGATCCGTCAGTTGATTCGAGTAGAGGTTGAGCGTGGTAAGGTTCGTCGCATGCTCCAAACCCCTCAGGTCACTGATCTCTGCCTTCTTGGCTTGCAGACTTCTGAGATTCAGCATATCTGTGGCAGTGAGGGTCGCGTCTTCGGCTAAGTCAAGGGTTGACCGGATCACAGCGGATAGGTTGCTATCTCGGATCGCGATGGTTTCGGGAATTTCAGCATCACCGATTTGATCCTCTCCTACCTCAACGACTTCGCCTTCTTGGGCATACATGACGGGAGGTCCACATACGTTGAGAGATAGTAAAGTCGCAAAAAGCACATAAAATCTTTTCATGGTTTTCAGTCCTTTCAGTCAAAGTGAAATATAAAAATACAGGACTTACGCAGTTTTGGCCGTAGTACGCTTCTGTTAGATGGAGACGCTCGAAAAAAACGCCAACACCCCCGACACAAACTAAAAGTTTATGCTACAAAAAAGCAGCATGCGTAAGTCGTAAAAATAGATACACTTTTCAACTATTTCATCCAAGTTGCTACTTATACCATTTCTAAAAGTTTATATTGCATTAACCGCACCTAAGCGCACAGACTAACAGTCTATGCTACAAGGGGGAAACACAAACTAAAAGTTTATGCTACAATTTCAATCAGAAATGGTATTACAAGGTTTTCGGTAGGCAGACACCGTTTTTCATGAAAGGGGGTTCATTTGTCCACACATTTTTAGATTTTACCATAAATCCATGTAAACAATGTTAGGTCAATTTCTTTAATTTATATTTTAAAAATAAGTAGACCTAATATTACCTAATTATACTTTAATCTGATTCGTAAGTCAAATTAAATTTGAAAAAAATCGCTTAATGCGCTTGAAAAAATGTGTGATTCTATGAATTTCTTCAATTTCTTGTCTAAAAAATCTTTTCTCCGAATTTTATAGTAAAGTCCATAATTACTCTTACACGACGATCGGTGTGGTTAGGAAACCGCATCTACCGGACTCCTTCCCCAGTAACGGGCGGGGACCCCGGTGCCAAACCCAGACCGAAGAATGGAAAACTATGGTAAAATATAGAATTACCTATACACCAGAAGATTGGCGAGGTGTTTTTGCTTGGGCGTTTCCTGCAGGAAACCTCGTCAGCGGGGGGCGGGTTTTTGCATAAAGCGGAAACCTAAGAGTCGGGAATCGGGGTGTTTTTGCTTGGGCGTTTCCCCCCTCCTACAAGAGACATCGGACAGGAGCGATCTCCAAATCGCGACCTTCAACAAAATATTTACACACCCAGTGGCAGTATCAGCAAAACTTGAATTGGAAAGAGGGTTTGTGATACAATGTAATATAAGTCCAACTCACGCATTTAGAGTCTTCCCGCACGATATACTGCTTCTACGAAGCGAGGGCATGTTTTAGATGTCGTTTTGGGTTTCATTTCGTTTGCTCCAACCTACGCTACGGCTGTGGGCCTTTCTGGACGCTCATCGCCACTCTGGGGACTGAGTAAGAATCGTGGGCGAAACTCGCTGCTGTAGAAAGAGTGCGAGACTCCTAAACGTACCGGTATTCTCCACAAAACAAGCGGACGACTCTTTTCCTATTAATACACGACTTACGCAGTTCCCTTGTTGGCGAGGTTTCATGAGGTTTCATAAAATATTTCGGTAATTGTTTGTGTCCCTCCGTTGGGATCGCGAGCACAGCTCGCTCCTACAGCAAGAGGGGCCTGGGGTATTACCGAATTAAATACTGAAACTTCATCTAACCTCGCCAAAAGTTAAAAGGTGTCAATGTCCGTTTTTTGAGTTAATTTTGCCATAGGAGAGAATTAAGATGAGCGTTCCTGAATCAAACCATATACAGACGATTAAAACCGCAGATGAATTGAAAACCGCCGTTTTAGATGCCGTGGACACCCAAAGTGTCACAGATATTCACACACACCTCTTTAGTCCTCCGTTCGGTGAGTTGTTGCTATGGGGTATTGATGAATTGCTGACCTATCACTACCTCATCGCTGAAGTATTCCGCGAATCTGATGTCTCATACCAGCAATTTTGGGCGATGTCGAAAACAGAACAAGCGGAACTGATTTGGCAGACGCTGTTCATTGAGAATTCACCGCTGAGCGAGGCATGCCGCGGCGTTGTGACGACCTTAGATGCGTTAGGTTTGGACGTTGGTTCACGAAACCTACAGGACTACCGTGCCTATTTTGCGGATACTACCGTTGAGGCATTTATCGACACCGTCTTTGAACGCGCGAAAGTCTCTAAAGTGGTGATGACGAACGATCCATTTGATTCGGCGGAGGCACCGGTGTGGCAATCCGGCGACACTGGCGACACGCGCTTTGAAGCGGCACTTCGGATGGATGTCCTTATCAATACCTATGAAGAAGTCGGTTATGAACATCTCCGGGGTCTCGGCTACGATGTCGATCCCAATCTATCAACGGAGAAAACCTACAAAGAAGTCCGCCGATTTTTAGAGACATGGATTCAGCGGATGCGCCCAAAATACATGGCGGTCTCTCTCCCACCCGATTTCCAATATCCTGATGATGGTGTTCTCGGACGGCTATTTGACAACTGTATACTACCGATCTCCCGTGAATTTAACGTTCCGTTCGCACTCATGATCGGCGTGAAACGTGCGGTGAATCCACAACTTCAGATGGCAGGCGATGGAAGTGGGAAAGCGGATTTGACGAGTCTGGAAACGCTACTCCGTGAAAATCCTGATAACAAGTTTCTCGTTACGCTCCTGTCGCGCGAAAACCAACATGAGTTGTGTGTGATTGGGCGGAAATTCAAAAATCTGATGATATTCGGATGCTGGTGGTTTATGAATAATCCGAGCGTCATTGAGGAGATCACACGAGAGCGGATTGAATTGCTCGGTTTGAGCGTTATCCCCCAACACTCCGATGCGCGAATTTTGGATCAGCTCGTTTACAAGTGGAAACACTCACGACAGATTATCGCAGAGGTCTTGGTAGAGAAATACCAGACGCTTCTTGATGTAGGGTGGACATTGACTTCGTCGGAGGTTGAACGGGATGTCAATAACCTGTTCGGTGGCAACTTTGATCGGTTTTTGAATTTTTAACTATTGGGCTTCTGCACCGATTTTTCCGTTGTCAAAATCGGGTTTCTGACGAATTCGGCACTTCATTTCAAATTGTCAAACATGGTTAGGGAAGTTGTCCGTTGCCCGAGTGATAACAAAACCGCCCGACTTGTTCTAACAACTACAAGGTGTATCTTTGCACTTCGGGCAGCCCTCTGCGTAGATTTTCGCAGCATCCTCAAGGGAAATACCGAGTAGGCTCGCTAATGTAGCAAGCCATGCAAAAACATCCGCAAATTCCTCGCGCAGTCGCGTCAGGTCTTGTGGTTGTTTGCGGATCTCTTTCGCCAACTCGCCGACTTCTTCAACGAACCATGTGAAGGTTAGTGGTACCCCGCGCTCAGCATCACGCGTGTAATAGATATCTTCAATCTGTTTCTGAAACGCTTCAATTGTCATTTTTTTAATCATGGGACCTCTGAGCATCGTTCCACTTCGTTTCACGATGATTTTCGGTTAATTTCAACTGGCAATAGGGTATCAATGGTTTCTTAACAATTGGCAGCCTGCATTCTCACTGCGAAGCAGGCGCAACGGTATTTCCGAAAAAATCCTGACGTTCTCGGCACGCCCCGGGCTCGGGATCAACAACGAATTGGCTTCTGCTACAGTGTTAGTGCACAAAATTCCGAGGTGTCAAGCGCGCTTCGTTGTAACAGAGGTTCACCGAGTCGCTGTAACCGTATTCAGTTTTGTGAATAATCTTATAGTTGACAACTCCCACATCTAAAGGAGTGGGGTTCTTTGATTCTTGCTTCATTATCCGGTGCCTCCCTTGTGGAGGTCTTACTCAGACTCCACAAGCGTTTAGACTCTCCGTTGGTTTCCCAACGGCGAGATGTTTTAAGTTCTTAGCAGCGTTGACATCACGATTTTCTGTAAAACCGCAACTTCGGCAGTGATACTGCCTTTCTGCTAACGATAACTGTTCTTTCTTGTGTCCACAGTGACTACACGTCTTGCTTGAAGCGAAAAACTGTGGGGCTTCTACGACTTTCACACCAAGCACTTCCGCTTTAGACTTGAGCTTAGCCAGAAATCTACCTAACGCTGAATCAGATAATGCTTTGGCAAGTTTCTTATTCTTCAGCAGATGAGATACTTTTAGCGTCTCAATACCAATCGCACTTGCGTTGTTGATAATATTAGTTGTCGCTTTGTGGTGTGCGTCTTCGCGGATACAAGCGATACGATAGTGAACGCGTTCTAACTTACGTTTCTGTCTAAACCAGTTCTTAGACAGAAACACTTTCTTACTTAACTTACGTTGTTCACGTCTAAGTTTGCGTTCATATCGTTTCAGTGGTCTCGGATTCTCGTATTGCCTGCCATTATCAAGTGTAGCAAGTGAGTTGATACCCACGTCTATACCGACAACAGGGAGTCCACGTGTATCTCGTGGAACATTCGGTGTTCTTGGGTCTACTGTTATTGACACAAACCAACGATGTGCTTTCCTTGATAAGGTCACCTTAAGAATCTCACCTTCAAACCGCAACTTTTCAAACATACCAACCCACCCAATTTTCGGCAATCTTATACGATTATCTTTTATAGTGACTGAGCTGGGATCGGTGCTATAGGAGTGCCGGTGGCTACGCTTTTTATCAAAACGAGTAAGACGCAAAGGATTAATCCATAAAGGATTGTGCTTAGGTTTTTCATCTTAGGCACCCCCTATTCTGTCACCACTTCCTGCCGTATTTTCGACGGAAACACCGGTCGCGCGAGTTCCTAAATTCCTATTTGATATCTTTCGCAAAACGGCGAAAATCGGTTATATTTATTTTATTTTTTATTTATTTTTCCGGTTTCAGTACTAACGTGAATCCGATTTAAAAAGTTTACGGCATAAGGGCAGGAAGTTCGGTTGTTTTTTCTATCAAGGAGCCAGAAGGAGAGAATAGAAAGTGTGAATAACGTCTATGTATTGGGGCACGTCTGGAGTGAAATGTGAAAAGAATTAAGACTGCTCCAACTACACAAAAAATCGGATAGTTGGAGCAGCACTGATAGAGAACACAATCCTAAGTTTGCGCTGAGTCGTGGTGTTTAAACAGCAGTTTGGAAAGCTTCCCAAGCGTCGCCTGCTGCGGCAGCTTGGCGTTCCAATTCAGTGCGCCATCCGGCGACCTTTCCAGATTTAATCTGCGTGATGTCATATCCGGCGTACCGGTCCTCAAGCGTGTCTCCGAGTTTCTGGGTTTCTGCCCACCGGTCCCATGCTGTCTGCATAAACCCGTGTGGTAAAGCGTCTCGGATAGCAGGATCAAGTTGCCAAGCGTTTCGTGCGTCTGCAGTCGAAGGTTCGCCGGTGGATTCGCCCGACCATTTTGACCAGCCGATCGACAACGTGTTGCGCTCACGCTCAGGCACGGTATGTCCTGTGTGGATGTTATTACCATTGCGGATGAGTGCCTCCCCGGGCTTGAGCCGAATAGCAACCTGACCGGGCAATGGGTCAGACTTGTTCCAACTCGGCGTATATGGGACCCCCTGATCCTTCATCCCCTGTGGGAGTAGCACGTCATGCTCAAACGGTGTGCGCCATCGATGGTGGCTACTGGGGATAACCTCATGGCATTCGTCGTCTGTGAGTGCCAAAAATATGCTCACGCCGTTCCGTTCGGTAACCCGCTTCTCATTGCTTTCTTGAATTTCTTTCCAGCGGATCCGCTCTACCTCTTCGGAATAATCTTCAGGGGTATCCCCGCGGATTTCCCGCTGTGAGAAGTAACTTGCTCCATCCCCCCACCATGTCACGTCTCTGTGCCAACTGGGTCCGTTCTCCTGTTTCCGTGGATTTGCCCACAGCAGCATCCCACTAAACGTCATATCCTCAGGCTGAAGCCCGTGACACCAAGAGGTAACAAAATCCAGAAAATCCGAAGAGCCGTGGAACTCGGCGAAACTCGATTCACCGAAAGCGGGATGGATGAGTCCTCGGATCGCCCACGGTTCGTCGTGTGCGGCGCGGTGGACATAACCCTTTGAGCAATCGATTGTGTCGTAGCTGTTTTCGGGGGCACACGCCTCAGTGACACGGCGACCCGCCTCCCGAAGAATAGGAATCCAAGGGTTATCGGCAAAGTCGTTGATGATGACAAAACCGTGCTCCTTCAGGTACGCCAATCTTTCAGGCGTAGCACCCGGAGCCGAAAGTTCAGGTTCGAAATCTGCAAACGCTGGCGCGCGGTAGGTCTCTTTCACTGGTGATTCATTCGTGCTCATTATCGTTCCTCCGTATGTTAGACAGTGACTTTGAACCAGTACGCTATTTTAGCACACTTCACATATTTCTCAAAACATTAGTGGGTAGTACCTGATAATTTCCCATGAAGATACACTTTACAACAGTATCTGTCAAGAAAAAACCGGTTTGACTTTTCCATCAAATATGCTATCATTTTTATAGCGGTTCAAAAGGATTCCCACCCGCTCCTGCAAATCAAGAAATAGGAGATTACAATGAACACAGAATCAACGCCACAGGATCGGTGCTTTGGCTTGAGTGCGGACGAGTTAGCGTATTGGAATGAGAACGGCTACCTCGTCCGTTTGAACGTATTTACCCCCGAAGAGAACGATGCATTCCGTCAAGTCGCTGAAGACATTGTGGACAGGAACCGTCCGTTTCCGTCCGTACATATCGATCAGAACGCACTTGTCACGGACGGGAAAGCGGAGCAGCAAGGCATCTATGCGATGCACAAGATCCATTTTCCGAGCTGCTACGATCCAGAATTCCTCGCACGTGTGCGCGATTCCCGTCTCACCGATCCACTTGTTGACATCTTCGGTCCGGACATCCTTGGCATCAACACGCTGTTTATTTGGAAAGCCCCAAAGATTGGTCTCGGTTTCCCGTGGCATCAAGACAAGTTTTACTTTCGGACTCGGTTTAATACAGAGACGACTGTCGGGACGTGGACGGCTATTGACCCAGCTGATCGGGAGAACGGTTGCCTCTACGTTATTCCGGGCAGCCACAAATGGGACATCTTTCAGCACGACGACCTTGAAGGCTCACAACAACGAGAATTCAAGCTCGCACGCGGTGTCCGCGACGCAGACGGTGTTGCGGTAGAAGTCCCGCCCGGTGCGGTCATCTGGTTCCATAGTCATCTCCTGCATAAGAGCATGGACAACCATAGCCTGCGGTTCCGCCGTAGTTTCGTTGCCCATTACCTAAGTGCGCAAGCAAAATGGACAACTCCTAAACCCGAGGGAGGTTGTGCTGTCATGTGGGTTCGCGGTAAAACCTATCCGGGTAAGGTTCACGAAGTCGAACGTGATGTCCTACCAATCCCCGAATCCGCTTGACATTCCGCACCAAAGGAACACGCAATGCTGACTGTTCAAAAACCACCTGTGATGATGTTGATAGTGTTCAGGACTTACGCAAATTGCGTAAAGCGGCAATATATTTCACCAAAAAATGCCTTGCAGTGAGAGTATTTCAGTTATTTAACCCCCTAAATCCCCCTTATCAGGGGGACTTCAAGAGGAAGTGCGTAAGTCCTAAAGTATCTAAAAAATGTAATTTTCTTGAAAGAACTTGACACGTTTTTCTAAACATTTAAAATTATAAGAAATGTTTGGATTTTAAATGCGTACTTTAAGTTGCTTAGAAGGAAATCAGAACCCAAGGAGGAATGATTCATGAAAACGAAATTATCTCTCTCTGTTCTGCTTTTAGTCGGTTTAGTAATTTCTATCACGGTGATTCAGTCGGCAGAAGCCGAGGACCCAAGAGTAAAAATGGGGCTTGCGGCACTTTGGACCTTTGACAAAGGCACCGTTCAAGCGAAAGACGTTGAAGATATTTTTGGAAAGAACAGCGGAACCATTACCGGAAAACCCGGCCAAATCGACGGGTTTCGCAGTGAAGCCCTCGATTTTGACGGTGTTGTTGATTTGATACGAATGGGTGAGGACATCTTCTTCCCTTCTGTGACGATGGAGGCGATTATTAAGCCGACCCTTGGCACACGAAATCCCATCTATGACAAGTACAACTACGGCATTCAATTGCTCGATAACGATAATGTTGGTATCTGGATTCGAGCGGACACGGCGAACGCCGCAAAGCATTGGCCCTCCGCTTATGTACCGTTTCCCACTGATGGCGAGTGGCATCATGTCGTTGGGGTTGTTGAGAACAAAAAGTCCGTCCGAATCTACCTGGACGGTGAGTTAAAAAAGACTACCCCGGCACCTGACCCAATCAGTATCGCTTACGGTGCCGCGCAAAAGCCGACAATCGCCTACACACAGCATTTAGGCGGTATCTGGTACGCCGGTGCCATTGACGAAGTTGCCATTTTTGAAGGGGCGTTAAGTGATGCCGACGTGAGGAGATTGCATACACTGGCGTTGGCAATTGAATACACTGGAAAACTGGCGGTAACTTGGGGCACACTCAAGCAGTCAATGATTGAACGAAACTAATTTTGGAGATTCCTGTCCTTTTCCCCTTTTCTGCTGGCGAGGTTTCCAACCTCGCCTTATAATTTTCCTTTAGACTTAGCTTCCTCACTTAAGTGAGTGGAATATAGATGATATGATCACGAAATTCGTCTTCATGCGATGCACCTGCGATGAGAATCAGTTGTTCAATAATTAATCCCATAGACACTTTGAGATTAATCGTGAAAATCCCCGATACATGGTGTCCTGCTGCCAGATGGTCAACGAGATGCTGAGGCATACTTTTCCGGTTGTTTGTTATCAGGTTGAAGTGATTCTGCTCACACCAGTGCAGAATTTCAGGGTCGGATGTGCCTCTCGCAGGGGCACCCTCATCACCAATCATCAAAACTGTTAGTGATGGTTCGTGGTGAAGCAATTGCGTGCGGTAAACCCCAGAGATATTTTCGTCTATCAGATACCGACGCATTTTTATTCCTGTTCATTTTTGGTAGAAGATGGTGTTGTGCTTGCGGAGCTGCTCTTGGCGATGTCGGTATGTGAATTATTAGGTTCGCTCTGTCTTTCTGCGATAAGTTGGCGCAGGCGAACGACACCGGGTGGCGGGTTTTTCTCGTATTCTTCTCGTGCCGTTCGGCAGTATTCCAGATAATCCTCCAAATACGCACCAATTTTTTCTCGGTTCTGCAGATAATATAAGATTGTTGCGTAAACCTGTTCCAATGTGAGCGTATAGTAGTTGTCTGCAATTGTCTCTGGCGTTTGGCTGTTGTGAATATATTCGTATAGGACAGTTTCAATGCCGACACGTGTACCTTTTATGCGGATGTCATCCGCTGCCAAGAAATCAAAGTAAGTTTCAATTTGCACGTCCGTACCTCCATAAAGAGTAAAGTCTGAATAGAATTCGCTTCAGGATTGTAATTGGCAATTTACTTGCGTTGCCTATGCTCGATCAAAGATACATTCCCGTAGTTCTTTGTAAACCTCAGTCTCTTCCGTGATGTGTTTTGAGAGATTCAGTTTGAATTTATCTGGACTGATGTTTGTTTTGATGCCACAAAATTTTTTTATATAATCAACTTTATCTTTGACATTATCATTGTCAATGTCCGTTACGAGGTTATCATTGACTTATATGTTTTTCTCTTCGCTTAATTTTGGATTAGAGCTTTTTGTTTTATACCGCATCATGCTTATATTCTAATATTATCACTCCCAAAAACACAAATGAAAATTAGTAGATTACCTACGCTTGCCGATTAGGAAATTGGAAAAGGACGGACACGAGGGCCGTCCCGACAATAGGTATGTTTTTCTGAAGAGCGTAGCAGGAAACCACACCTACCGATGTGTTATTGGTGGATTTTCAAATCACGCCCACGGTGGCACCTTTTTACCGCGTGGGTCGATCTGGGGGTTGGGGTTGGGAATCGAACCCGTAGATGCGGCGCATGGTCGGGGTGGCGCGTTCGACGACCTCCGGCTTGAGGTGATGTACAAAGTCGAACATCGGTTTGACAAAAGAACGGCAACAGAAACAGATTAACGCGATCCGCTGCTGATCGGTTCTGTTAGCACCCGCGGAATGCCAGGTCGCACCGTTAAAGAGAAACACGGAGCCCTTCGGTGCGGAGAGCCGAACCTCATCGGGATGGTGGGTAGTACCCGGAGGCGGTTTGATTCGCTGAAGATGGATACCCGGCACATGACGTGTGCCGCCGTTTTCCGGTGTGAAGTCATCGAGCAACCAGAGACTGTTGGCAACCAAGGGGAAACTGGGTAACGGCTCCGGCATTCCCCCTAACACACTATCGACGTGATACCCGCCATCCGGTGCGCCCGGATCAATGATGTTAGAGGTGAGTGTGCTGAGCGTATAATCGGGACCGAGCAGATGTTCAAAGTAGGGCATCACCTTGGGGCGGGCGACCAGTTGCTCGTACATCTCGCCTTTGTTGACTAACCAGCGGACAAGCTGGCCGTACCCGTCGGTGTGTTGACGCGCCAACCCGTTCTGCTTCTCTTCCTCTGCCAAGCGGAGTATATCGGCTCTGTAAACCTTAATTTCCTCGTCGGAAAGTACGTCTGGGATGACGATGCATCCCTGTTCGTCCAATTGTTTCTTTTCCGCGTCGGTGATACCCATTTTGATTTCTCCTTGCTTCAAACACAATACAAATGTCACCGCTATGGGGCTTTCTTGGGTTACTCTCAACCTTTTCTGTCCAGATGCTGTCCCTACGGGTCTAAAGAGCATCAAGTGAGATAAAAAAGCCTCTTAAAATCCGCGTCATCCGTGTCATCTGTGATAATCCGCGATTCAGACAACAGCAACTACGCCGCAAAGGGTTTTAGGCAGTCCTCATAGACGTTAAAATGTTCGCCTTCATGCTCTTCAGCATCGACAAGTTTGAGCCAAAGCGCGCTGTCCTTCTTGTCACCGCTCAGCTGCCGACGGCTGCCGAGATTCGACGGATCTGGTCCACTCCAGACGACTTCGCCACCTTGCATGTAAATGAAGTTGTTCCGATACCGATCAATCAGGTCCTTTTGGTTTTCTTGATAGACTAATCCCTGTTCACACGTCGTTCGCCGCCAGTTAGCGACTGTCTCTGAAGTGTCCGTTTCGACAGAATCGAACTCCGCCAACGGTGCCTTGACTTCACTCTCCCAATCGATCTCATCCAAGTTGACAGTGCCGTATCCGCGCTGTGCTGCGATGAGGATATGGTTTCGATCGCGTTTGAAGGGAGGTGTGGGCCAGTCGGACTGCGGATCGTGTCCCATCAGGTGCATACCAACGGTGTCAGTGGAGATCGGATGATCCCCCGCGATGAGTGCGTTACAGATTCTGCCGACACCGCCCCATTCGCGTCCCCACTGTCCCGTCAACGCATCAATGATATTGAGGCACGGCTTCGTGATGAGTGCCAGGTCCGGGAGCACATAGGAGAGTCGGATGAGATGATGGTAATAACTGCGTGTCCTGCCTTCTGGGAGCAGCATCGGTGGCAACCCGAACAGGTTCTTGGTGCACAAGGTGATGCCCATGAAAGCGTGGTTTTTCATCTTTGCCACAGAGACGACTGCATCCGCATCGTCAAAACAGGCACTCAGTGTATACCGATCGAACATTGAACCGCCGCCGGGGACATCGTAGACCTTAAACGGGGGCAGATTGGAATCGACGAACTGTACATCGAATTCTTTTAAGTGATGCTCGTAGTTGAAACCCGGTGGCATCCGATGCCCGTGGGTATACGGGTTCGTATCGGTAGCGACCAACTGCGCCGTGGTGTGTTCCTTGATTAATCGCAACACGGCACGACAAACCGCATCGTCTACCAATTCTCGGCGGCGACCCTCAAAGTAGATAATGCGTTCAGCCGGTTTCATCATATTAAGTTTCATGACCACCTTCTTGGCGGTCTCAATCGGTTTCCAGGCATGGGTGAGCGGATCAGTGATACGGCGGAGTGTTTGGTAAATCTCCTCCTCCGTTGCGCGATAATCGCAATGTGCCGCTCTAACTTTGAACTGTTTCTCTTGCATGATGGACTCCATTTATTGGCGCGAATTGCCAAAATAGTAGCATGCGATTCAAAAATTGTCAAGAATCGCGACCGGTAGGAGGGAACTCCGATTCCCGACTCCTGATGGAAACCTATCGCGTTTCTACACAAATTTAACCATCAACTCGCCTCCGTTATAAATGTTAAAGTACGAGTTGATGGTTAAACCCCACTGGCTTATTGGTTATCAGTTATCGGTTTTCAGTCGTCGGTTAAGACGTGTGGCAGTTGCATTCGTTTTATCCGCCACAAACCTCTCTTTCACCGATAACCGACAACCGATGACCGAGAACTATTCTTCTGCTGACGCAGCAACCGACGCATCACCTTGTTAGAAGCGGTTCGTGGCAAGGTATCTACGATGACGACATCGTGAATTCTGAACAACGGATTGAGATGTTCGGAAAGCGCGACTTGTAACGTAGCGTGAATCTCCTGTTTCGTCGGTTCGGATTCTGATGCTGCCAGCACAGTATAGATGACGAGTTGACTCGGACCACCGTCTTCCGATGAGGCAGCAACCGCCGCTGTCTCCTGTATTCCGTCAACAACGTTAAGGACCTCTTCAATCTCCGCGGAACTCACCTTGATACCGCTCAAATTCATCGTATCGTCAACGCGCCCGTGGACCCGATATTTCATCCCCGTAAGCCAAGGCTCGTCTTCAAATTTGTTGCCTAACCTTTCAATAGCATCGCCGTGGCGGCGTAGATTCGGTAGCGGTGTCCCCGCAAAGTAGACTTCACTGTGATCGGCGTTGAGCAGGCTTGTAGAGAGACCCAAGGATGGGGGAACAATGAAAACCTCGCCGTTGTCAGAGGGATTTCCATCATCATCAAAAAGCAGAAAATCCAAACCGAGTGCCGGCGTTGTAAAGGTCGAAGGCGCAGCGGGTTGGATCCGCGTGCCGGTGACATACCCTCCTCCGATCTCGGTGCCGCCGCAATACTCTATCACTGGTTTATAGCCCGCCAAGGACATGAGGTAAAGCATCTCCTCTGGATTAGAGCATTCACCTGTTGAACTGAAGGCTCGAATCGCATGCCAGTCCAGCCCGTGCATACATTCTGTATTTTTCCAGGCGCGAACGAGGGTAGGTACGACACCGAGCATGCTGACTTTCGCGTTCTGGACAAAAACACCGAAGTCGCGCCCGGTCGGCACGTCATCATATAGAGCGATAGTGGCTTTGTTGATGAGGCTGGCATAGATGAGCCACGGTCCCATCATCCAACCGAGGTTTGTGTGCCATGCCAACACGTCGTTGGGGTGAATGTCGTGGTGTAGATAGGCATCCGCAGCACATTTGATCGGGGTGGTATGTGTCCACGGGATCGCCTTCGGTTCGCCAGTGGTCCCGGAGGAAAAGAGGATATTGGTATGTGCGTCAGGGTGGCACGGGATGGCGGTAAAGGTTTCCCTGTCACTCAGAAAGTCATTCCATGTTATATCTTCTTCGCGTTGGAGCTGCGCGACCGTGTCGCTGCCTTCACACGACTTTTCTACAGCAAGATTTAGCTTGCAATCTGCGCTAAATACGATGGCTTTCGGTGCGTTTGCCGCGATTACTTTCTCATACAACGGGAGGCGTTTACCTGCTCTGTTGATATAGTCTTGTGTGAAAATCGCTTTTGCATTACCGATGCGGAGACGGGTGGCTATCTCGTCCGGTGCAAAACTATCAGCGATGCCAACAACAACACATCCCGCTTTGACGATCCCCAGATAGATGGCGACAGATTCGGCATTCATCGGCATGTCAACCGCCACCGCGTCGCCTTGTCTCATACCGATTTCGACGAGTCCGTTCGCGACGCGATTGGTGAGGGACTCCAACTCGCGATAGGTAAGCATTACCAGATTTCCGTCGTTTTCGCGTTGCGTAACGATAGCGATAGCATCAGGAGGGGCGTTGAAGCAGCTTTCAACGATGTTGAGTTTCGCAAGATTCGTTGCGATACCTGTTGCATCTTGTTGTGGCTCGGCGTTCGTGGATACCGCCTTAATGCCCAAGGCACCAATCATCATCTGCCAAAACGTGTCCCGATTTCGCACTGTCCATGCATGAAACTCAGGATAGGTCTTGATATTCAATTCCATCATTAGACGGGTGATATTTGCTTTGGTGATGTCTTCGTCAGTAGGAAACCATGCAGGCGGTGGCCCATAAGTTGCGCGATCAAACTCGGCATATACCGTCTCATAAAGCAGTTGGTGGAGCGTGAACGGGTGGTGTCGGGTGAGAATATAGCGTGAAATTTCGTACCAACAGGCAGTCGGAGATTGCGTCTCCAATATCCGATTGACGGCTTCGGCTATTTTCGATGCCTCTACTTTTTCCAATCCGCAAGCAGTGAGCTGTTCAACAGTCAGCATGAAATGAAGCTTCCTTTTTTAGACGCTACGTGTGGCTTGAAGGGTGTCATCGGTTTCTACTTCAACGAATCTGTAGATCTGATTCAAGGAGAGTTCTGCCCCAATTGAAGCGAGTGGCAACACGTTCTCAAGTGCGCTAAATTCGCTGAGTACCCATTGTTTACCTTGACGGAGATAGTGTTCGACATGAACTTGATCTTGTGAAATAAGGATGTATTCTTGGAGTGATTCTAATTGCCGATAGCGTATGAATTTCTCACCTCGGTCATAGCCTGCGGTTGAAGTAGAAAGCACTTCAATAATGACCTGCGGATTGACGAGTGTATCGAAAGCATCATCCTCAAAACGGAGTTCACCACAGACGACAGCGACATCCGGATAGAAATAGGAGACACCTGCGCTAATTCCGACGCGCATATCGCTGGTAAAAACTCTGCACCCGCCTTCTACTAATTGGTTATAAAGCTGAGTCGTAGTATTTACTGTGATGAGGTTATGCGCGAGACTGGCTCCGGACATTGCGACGATCTCACCGCTCAGATATTCGCTTTTGAGCGTTGCCTTCCGTTCAGCAGCGATGTATTCTTCAGGGGTTAAGTAGGTTCGGGCTGCAGTCGCTGACATGCGTCTCTCCTGCTGTTATAGGCGTTAAACTTCATGATAAAAGTATAACACGCTATAGGAGAAAATTGCAATAGTTCTATCAGCGCACTGCTCCTACAAGGTTCAAGATTTTTTCAGTATTGACTCTTTTGGGCTTGACTCCGTGCGGTTAGGAAACCGGACCTACCGGATATGGGAATCTCGGAAAAGGCGAGGTTAGGAACCCCTCGCTATGGGAATGAAAGTCCATCTCCTTTCTTCCTTAATACGACTTACGCAAATTGAGCAAATATAGGGCATTTTTACTCAAAAAGTGGTGGTTTTGGTATTTGTAACCCCCTAAATCCCTCTTATCAGGGGACTTCAAGAGGGAATGCGTAAGTTCTACTTAACAAATAACGTCAAAAATGTTAGAATCACCTTAAAGTAAGAGGCTAAAAACCCCTTGCTATATCAATACCTTCGCCAATTATCCGGGTCTGATTTGAGGTGAAGTGTAATGAATAGCACCGATAGAACCGAGACGTTCAGCGATTTGCTCAATAACAATAGTATCAGGTTTTTGCAATACCTTCGCCAAATTATGGTGCATTGGGTTGAGTAGGTGTTTGATGAATAGCACCGATAGAACCGAGACGTTCAGTGATTTGGTCAATAACAATAGGATCAGGTTTTTGGGGAAGTATTTTTAATGTTTCGTGTAAATACTTCACCCCTCGGTAGCGTGCTTTGAGATCCAAGACGCTACCCTCGTTGTGTTCTAAACGCAAGGGTACGAGAAGTTTCGCAGAGACGTTGACCATGAACATTGAGAGATTCGCCGCATTCTTGACGGGTATCTCGTTGACATTCATAAAATCCTCTAACCCCCAAAACTGTTTGGCATCTCGGAAGTTGAACTCGATTTGAAAGCGGAGTCGGTAATAGTCAATCATTTTTTCTGGGTCCAACGCTAAGTCAGAACTGAACAATAAGACGTGTGATTTTTTCTGTGTCCGCAGCTGCGTCTTGAGGATACACACCACATTGAGGGGCTCCGGGAACTTTTTATGCCGCAACTTTGAAACCTGATACACTTCGGTGGTAATGTTTCCTTGCGTCTCGGTAGAGACCCGGTATTTCGCATCTATCTGCTGTGGATTGAATCGCTGTCCATACAAGCGGGGCCGTCCACATCCGGCGTAAGGCAGCGTTGGTGGAAAATAAAGGGCGGTATTGACGCGCAACTTTGAGATCAGTGCCAATCCACATTGTTGGGTCATCTGTAGCGCAGCATTGTGTCCAAAGTATCCATCAAGCACAAGGTAGCGCACGGGTATCAAATCGTCAATACGTCTCAGCAACGCCTTGATCATCGTTTGCAGATGTTTCAGCGTGTCGCTGAGCTGGACCTCCGTCTTGTTTCGGTTCCGACTTCCCTTGGGACGCCCGCGGTTGCGTTCAGGTGCGGGGGTTTGCGGCGTATCACGGGGGTCGGAGGTTTCCGGCGGACCTGGACGACAAGTATCTCCACGCACAATTTGTTCCATAACCATCGGGTAGGAACGCCGCTCCTTGACGCTCACTAACGACAAACTAAAAAACGCTAAACTCGGTATCGTTTTACCAGACACTGACGAGAAAAAACGCCCTAAACCATACGTCGATTGACCCGATTTTGACACCGTTGTTTCATCACCAGCGAGGATATAGGCACTTTCACGATCCAACAGATAGGTGCTAAAAAACACCCAGTAAAGAGTCCCCCAAGGGATAACCGTGTTGAAAAAGCGTTGGACCGTCCGGTAACTCCCGCCTTCTGACGTCCAACGGGAGATGTTCAGCATCGTGACCTGACCCGTCATCGAAAGCAATCCCAAGACCACCCGAGAAAATTGACGCACCGTGGTCGTTGATAAATGTGGATGCAAAACACTAAAGAGTGATAGAATCTCATACATGGGTAAATGTCCTTTCTCAGTTATATGTTTGGTTTCACATAACTTTAGGACATTCACCCTATTTAGTCAACTTTTTTTGGCGAAGGTATTGTATATGGGACGCGTTGATTATATCTGTGTCCAAGTAACTCGAGGACGATCGTTCGCGTCGTCTATTTTCTGCCCAAGGACCGCGGGCCTCAGCCGGACATGGACGCGAAGCTCGATACGCTCATAAAGCAGGTGAAACGATTTTACGCCGACGAACTGTACCGCCACGGATACGGCAGAAAGCCCTTTCGGCTTGAAACCGATACAAGCGGGAATACGATCGTGCATCGACGCAACGGCAGATTTAATGATGCGTATTACCAGCGTCAAACATCAAAGAAAGTACACGAAGAAGTCGTCGAAGCCTTAGGGCTTGAAAATATCAACTTTGTCGCCATAGAAACGAGTACGAGATTTTTGGATAGTGACGCAGCGGATCACGCCACAACCTATGGCATCGGTGTCCCCCATGGTGTCTCTGGCGATATGACGCTTCTCCCGGCTATTGAGGTTTCTGTTATGCCAACACAGATGAGAGCCAGTTTTCTGTTTTACACGTTTACGCTGTTGATGTGCTTGAATCCCTTTTTCCTATTCGCTGAAGCCTCACCACAATGGCACCTCCCTGAAGGTGCCAAAGCACGCTTGGGTAAAGGTAGGATTCATGAGGTGCAGTATTCCCCGGATGGTGCGCGCCTCGCCGTGGCAAGTAGTATTGGTGTTTGGCTCTACGACGCAGCGACCGGCGAAGCACTTGACCTGCTCGCAGGGCATACGTCTTGGGTTATCAGCGTCGCCTTCAGTCCTGATGGTGATCGCATCGTCAGTGGGAGTACGGACGGGACGATCCGTTTATGGGACGCAGAGACGCGACGACACCTCCGCACCCTCAAAAGACATACGGGTGGGGTCATCAGCGTCGCCTTCTCACCGGATGGAAATACAATCATCAGTAGGCTTAGAGGCACTCTCATCAGTTTATGGGACGCAAAGACCGGCACACACCTCCGTACTATCACGGGGCGTTCGTCTGATGTCTATAGCCTCGCCCTGAGTCCTGATGGTGATCGCATCGTCAGTGGGAGTGAGAACGCTAAAATCCGTTTACGGGACGGACAGACCGGCGCACATATCCGCACAATCAAAGCGCATCGGGGTAAGGTCATCAGCGTCGCCTTCAGTCCTGATGGCGATAGAATCATCAGTGTGGGTCAGGACGCTAAAATCCGTTTATGGGACGGACAGACTGGGCGCTATATTCGCACGCTCACGGATACCTTAAAGGTCATCAGCGTCGCTTTCAGTCCTGATGGCGATCGCATCGTAAGTCTGGGTGGGGACGGGACTATCCGTTTATGGGACGGACAGACTGGACGCTATATCCGCACAATCACGGGGCATACGAGTGAGATCAAAAGTGTCGCTTTCAGTCCTGATGGCAATACGATCGTGAGTGGGAGCTCAGACAGAACCGTCCGCTTATGGGACGCAGCGACCGGCGAAGCATTTGACCTGCTCGTTGGGCATACAGGTGGGGTTGAAAGCGTATCTTTTAGTCCTGCTGGCGATCGCATCGTGAGTCTGGGTGAGGACGCGACCCTCCGTATATGGGACACAGCGACCGGCGCGCACATCCTCACAATCACGGGGCATACGCGTAGTGTTAATAGCGTGTCCTTTAGTCCTGCTGACAATAGCATCGTCAGTGGCGGTAACGACGGGATAATCCGCTTATGGGACGCAGCGACCGGGCGATCGTTCCGGACGCTCGCAGGGCATATGCATGGTGTTAATAGCGTATCCTTCAGTCCTGACGGCGATCGCATTGTGAGTCTGAGTGACGACGGGATGACCCGTATATGGGACGCAGCGACTGGACAACCGCTCCGCACCTTCAAAGAGCTCGGCACGCACGTCGCTTTCAGTCCTGATGGTGATCGTATCGTGAGTCTCGGTGTGGACTGCATTCGTATATGGGACGCACATACCGGACGTCATCTCCTCACAAGCATTGGGCATCTGGAGATAGTTTTTAGCATCGCCCTGAGTCCTGATGGTGATCGCATCGTCAGTGGGACTTGGGGTTGGGAAGGTGGTTGGGAAGGTGTGGACGGCGGGACAATCCGTCTACAGAACGCACATACCGGACGCTATATCCGCATGATCACTGGACATACCGGTAGTGTCTATAGCGTTGCCTTTAGTCCTGACGGCGATACGATTGTGAGTGGAAGTACAGACGAAACCATTCGTTTATGGGACGGACAGACCGGCGAACACATCCGCACCATCAAAGGGCATACGCGTAGTGTCTATAGCGTCGCTTTTAGTCCTGACGGCAATCGTATTGCCAGTGGAAGTGGGGACGCGACTATCCGCTTATGGGACGCAGCGACCGGCGAACACACGCAGACACTTAAGGGGCATACGAGTGAGATCAAAAGCATCGCTTTCAGTCCTGACGGCAATACAATCGTCAGTGGGAGCACGGACGGGACGGTGCTCTGCTGGGAACTTTGGTAAAACCTATAAATAAGTAGACATCTCAATAGAAGCGAAAACCTCCACCCCGCTGGCGAGGATTGTATCCTCGCCTCTTTAGAGTGTCTAATTAATTCTAAAATCTACCATTGATAAGTTCTAAGGCAAACTCTGATGGCGCGCCGGACGCTAATCATCGACGAACACGGTTTGTGAGTTATCGGTTGAAAAACGTGTTCAGAGCGTCATCGCACACTACGAACAACAGACAGAGGATGAAGCCGTTGCCGAAGATGAAGCAGCATTTGCGGATGAATCGAGTATGCTGATAGAAGTTCCTATAGAATTGGTGCCTGTCGTGCGTGAATTGATTGCCAAACACACAGCCAAAAATCACCCACAAGCGGAGCAGAGTACTTAGGACATTACCATTCAGGTGCCAACTCACGCAATCGGTTAACAATCCTTACGACCTCATCGGCGACAACATCAACCTCTTTCGCTGTGTTGTAACGTCCCAAACCGAAACGGACAGCAGTCAGTGCCAGCTCATTCGGAACCGCCATTGCAACCAAGACATGTGATGCCTTTACCGATTCAGAATCACATGCCGACCCAGTTGACACCGCGACGCTCTTAAGCCCCATCAGTAGGGCATGGCTCTGCACACCCGCAAAACAGAGATTCAGATTGCCCGGTAGTCGCTGTTCAGGGTGTCCATTGAGATGAATGTCTTCCAAACGCGCGTTTAACTTCTGATGGAGTGAGTCCCGCAAGGTCGCCACGCTACTTTTCCCCGTGTCCATGTAGTTTTTAGCAAGCGCACACGCCGCACCTAAGCCGACAATACCCGCGACGTTTAAAGTGCCGGGCCGAACTCCTTCCTCTTGTCCACCACCGTGGAAAAGCGAATGTGGTTTCGATCTGTTTCGCCGGACGTAAAGCGCACCGATCCCCTTCGGACCGTAAATTTTATGTGCAGTCAGAGATGCAAGATCCACGCCGAGCATCTCCATGTCTGATGACAGTTGTCCGATCCCTTGCACCGCATCTGAATGGAAAAGCACGCCGTGCTTGACAGCGACAGCGGCAATATCGGCAATCGGGTTTATCGTGCCGACCTCATTATTCGCATACATGAAACTCATCAGAATCGTCTTCGGGGTAATGGCTGCTTCCACGTCGTCAGGGCTTACCATTCCATATTTGTCTACCGGAAGATACGTGGTTTCAAATCCCTCTGTCGCCAAAGCATGGCATGTATCGAGGATTGCGTGATGCTCCGCGGTGCTCGTGATGATGTGGTTCCCTCTCTCTCTACAGGCGTAGGCGATCCCCCTGACGGCGAGATTGTCCGACTCGGTCGCACCGCTGGTAAAGACAATTTCCTCTCCTGAACAACCGAGCAGTTCAGCGACCTGTTGACGCGCTTTTTCCACTGCATCCTTTGCCGTAACACCGAACGGGTGTGTGCTGGCAGCGTTGCCGAAGTGCGTGGTGAGATAAGGGATCATCGCGTCTAACACTTCAGAGGCAATTGGCGTTGTGGCATGGTTGTCCATGTAGATGATGTTATTCACGAGGATTGTTCCTTTTAAAGACCGCACTCAATCTGATGAGGTAATTTTCGTTTGAAAACAGGCGAGGTGTTTTTGATAGGTGTTTTTGATAGGGCGTTTCTTTTTCCCCAAGAAACCTCGCCAGCAGGGAAATAGATTCAATTAAAGACGTTCGCGGAACATGTCAATCATGCCATCAGGCGGATCAAACGGCAATTCAACGACAGTGTTCGTCAAACCGCTATAGTAAATTCCCAACAACAGGTTGAATTCCGCAAGAGATTGCTTCAAGTGGGTCGGATGCTCCTTGCTCTCATCGTCAAGCCAGTCAAACACTGCGTCTGTGAGTCCACCTTGGGCGATGACATCTTGTGCACCGTAGTTGAGATCGCCGCCTTCATATCCGCTTCCGGGTAGATTCCGTTCCCAACTCTCAAACCGCCAGTGGACAAACCCTTTTTCGCCAAAAACGCAGACGCGCTTATGCCGATTATTTCCTGTATCGGGCAGTACGCGTGGTGCCATCTCCGGTCCGAATGCAACCGAGACTTGCACGCCATTTGCGTAGGTAACCAAAGCAGTAGCATTCGCAGGTGAGGGTTGCGCAGAATCGAGTTGTTCGGCACCAGAGATCTGTCCTTGTACCTTCGCGGGTCGCGAGTTGTCAATATAGGACGACACGAGTTGTAGGACATGCGGAGCTTGGTCAACGGGTGGGTTGCGCGCGCTTGCCTCAATAAATTTGATTGCACCGATTTTGCCTTCTGCAACATCACGTTTGAGGGCAAGATTCTGCGGATGGAAATTGAGTTGTGTGTTGACAACGAACTTCGTTTTAGTGCGTTCGGCAAGCTCGGATATCTGCCGCCAGTCTTCGCTCTCCACAGCAACCGGTTTTTCAACAATCACCGCGGGTACGCCGTGCTCAGAGGCTTGGTTCATCAGCGGGTAGCGGATACGTTTATTACTCCCACGTAGCACGGGCGCAGTAACGATGTGCAGGAGATCCGGTTTCTCCTTTGAAAGCATCTCATCGAGATCGGTATAACGAGCATCAATCCCGAATTCATCCCCGAAATCGTTGAGTAAATCTTCTTGCATGTCGCAGATAGCGGCAAGTTTACCACCCTTGACGTGTTCATAGGCGCGTGCGTGCCCACGGGCACGTCCCCGACAACCCAAAATCGCGCTTTTGTACATTGTGATTCTCCTTTTACTTGTAAATCCAGATATTGCATTATAGGTCGAGCGCAGTTTTAAAGCAACGCTTTTCACAAAATTCCAATTCAAAGAAAAACGGAAATACGGTATAATATCCTGAAGGAATGAAACAATGCGCTGGAGGAAAAGATGAAACGTTACCTTTCTATTTTCATAGCATTCTGTGTTGTAACGCTTTTTTCAGGATGCCAATCTAAGGCACTGCAGATGCTAATCGAACCGCAGGAACTTTATAACTACGCCGTCACGGATGGGGTCACCTGCACTTCAGCAGAAATGATAGATGGCGATGTGAAAACAAGGGGATACGCCGATGGACGGTGGATTCATCTAAACCTTCCGACTCGAAAAGCCATTCACCGGATCACCATTCGCGGTACCAATATTATAAACGCCATGATATACCAGAAGTTAGAAGGCGAAGAACGTTGGGCGGCAATTCTGCAGGTTCAGAACAACCAGAGTCCGGTCATTAAAGCACGCATTAGTGCTGTTGTGACGGATGCAATCCGTATCTACATCAGTGGCACCACCGATGATGAAAAGAAAGCCAGTCGGTACGATCCAAGGCGTGGCGCAATCGTACCGCAGATAGCGTTGGGTAGAGCCTTCGTACACGAAATTGAAGTCTACGGATTCGTCTCAAAGGAAAAACAACAATGAAACGCTTGATTTTTGAAGATATATACAGTTGGGGGGTCTTTAGTCCGGACCGACAGATAGACTTTAATGGACATTTGTGGGTGCGTCCTGATGGAAATATTCTGATAGATCCGGTCGCGATGTCTGACGACGACCGAGAACACCTGACAGCACTCGGCGGTGCAAAGTCGATTGTCCTGACAAACGCCGATCATGAACGCGAAGCCGCTGTCTTTCAGGAATGGACAGGTGCTGACGTGATTGTGCATGAAGCCGACGCAGACGCGCTGAACATCACACCCACCCGAACGGTTCAGGACCGTGAGGCAATTGTCCCGGGTTTACACGCCATCCATCTCAGGCACGGAAAAAGTCCTGGCGAAATTGCTCTCTATTTTCCAGAGAAACAGGCCGTCTTATTCGGAGATCTCGTGGTAGGTGAACCCATGGGCGCCCTGACACTGATCGCTGATAGTAAACTGAGCGATCCACCTAAGGCGGCACTCGAATTGCGTAAGGTCTTGGCGCTCCGATTCAATACGATCCTCGTCGGTGACGGCCACTCCATTTTTAAAGATGCGCGCCAATACCTCATTGATTGCCTGCAAGCGCGGCGCGACATCTACATCAACCGCATTCATATTGATGAAATAGCGTGGCAACATAAAAATGCCCCACACCCTTATGACTTCGAGGACAAAGACATCGACCCGCTCGTCGGCGGCAAAAATTTAGGATATCGCGTGATTCGGCTGCAACCGGGTAAGATGAGTTTCCCGATGCATTTTCACAATTTCGGGGAGGAGATGTGCTATGTTATGGAAGGTGCTTGTACGCTCAAAACCCCTCGAGGCGATGTAGAGGTAAATGAAGGCGATTTCCTTGCGTTTCCACCGGGCACAATCGGGGCACATAAGTTCGTAAATAGCAGCGATGCTCCGGTCACCTTATTCATCCTCGGTACGACCATACCGCACGACGTGAGTGAATACCCGGATTCTAATAAGGTACTCCCCTATGTTGTTGGGAAGATCTACCGTAAAGACCCAAGTCTGAGCTATTGGGATGGAGAAGTTTAACGAAAATACGCACGTAGGTCGGGTTGAATCAACCCCCCTACGCTCTGTGCACCCTCTGATTCTCTTTTGCCCGCGCGTCTTCTCGTTCTGGATCGAGGACCGCACGCAAGGCAGTTTCCATTTCATTACGTATCGTCGCATATTCAGGTTTTGATGCCAAGTCATCGTTCTCCAAAGGGTCAACGTTCACATTGAACAATTGCGGTTCGCTTCCGACGTAATGACACAATTTGTAATCCCCACGTTTGAGCATAAAACCGGCGTTAAGCATACCCATGTGATGGTACTCCGAAAAGACAGCACGCCTCGTCTCGTTCGCTTGGTGTCGGGCTATCCCCAACAGACTGTCGCCCGGTAAGTCAGACGGTATTTCCAAACCAGCCGCTTCCAACAAAGTCGGCAAAACATCCACTAAAGAGACATTTTCTGCCACGCGACCGGTCTCACGGGAAGGTAGACGCAGCATCAATGGCACTTTTACCGCCGGTTCGTAGAAACATTGCTTCTGCCAGATACCGTGGTGTCCTGCCATCTCGCCGTGATCACTGGTATAGATGACGAGCGTATTTTCGCGTAATGGCGTTGTATCAATCGCTTGTAGTATCCTTCCAACTTGCGCATCGAGAGATGAAACAAGCGCGTAATAGGAGGCTAACGCACGACGTACAACGGCTTCAGGTGGAGGAATATCGTTCCGCCACGCCCAACGGTGGTGTTGAATTATAGGGTGTTGAGACTCAAGCGGTTCGTTCCATGTTGCAGGTAATTCGAGTGTGTCCGGGTCATACCGTGAAAAGAATTCCGGCGGTGCGATCAGTGGGAAGTGCGGATGCATGAATCCGCAATAGAGCAGAAACGGTTTGTCGTCCGGTGAAGCCGCTTTTTCGCGAAGGAAATCCACTGCCAAATTTGCGACGTTTTGATCATATCTCGTATGTTCGTGGTCTCCGGGTCCGCATTCGGCGACGTGTGAGTTGGAACCTCGCCGTTCGTCTGGCGTGCGCCGTGGTGGTCTTCCAGTTGCGTTGCACCATCGAGGCAAATCGTCCAGCAAGCGATCAGAAAAGCCGAGCATTCGGTCAGTTCCGTTGAAATGTGTTCGTCCGCATAACACAGTCTCATAACCCGCCTCCGTCAAGTAATCGCCCCACGTTTGGTACTGCCGATCCGCAATTGCTCCCAAATCCCACGCTCCAATCTGATGCGGAAAGCGTCCAGTGAGCAAAGACAAGCGTGAAGGTGTACAGATTGGACTATTGCAATAGGCGTTGTCGAAGGCGTAACTCTGTTCGGCAATGCGGTCAAGATGAGGCGTACAGACAACCGGATGCCCACTATTCCCCATCACAGACCCCGCGTGTTCATCTGAAAATAGAAAGACGATGTTCATGAGTCCCTACAATTCTCCGTTTGCTACAAAACCCCACAATGGATAATTCTCCAATAGCACCTTATAGAAGTATATCCAATTCCGACAAAGAAGGCGACAACTTTTTACCCTTTAACGTGAGTTCGACATAAGGATTCAGCAGTTAACGAGAACCAGCAGGTCCTTGATGTTATCAAGCACTCGCGGTTTCACTGGTGGCTTTTTCTTCTGGAAGGTATAAGTAATCAAAATAGGTAACACATTAGCAACCCCTGTTTTCAAACTCAGGAAATAAGTCGTCAATCTTGCAAAAAAGTGATATGATATGCGCGGGAAACTCCTTGTGGTAAAGGTTTAGGTTACCTCACTCTATCAGAGGGGCTCTCTATAACACACTCCTATTTTTTATTGAATTCACGCTTAGAGAAGCGAATTTCGTGTCAACCGGGGTTTCCACGCGATACTTGGGGACGGAGTTTCCACTCCCGATACTAAAACTTGCTTAAAGAGAACAGAATCAACACGAAGGAGGTCAACTTTGATGCAGACAACGAACCGCCATATTACCCAATTGCTCCGATCAGATACGACTCTTATCCCGGATGTTCCACCGAGCAACACCGTTATCTTTCGAGGGGACGGAGAACCGAAAACGCCTTTGACGATGCTACAGCGACTTGCTGAGTTCGACCAAAAGTTTACGCTTAAAGAGGATACCTATTCCCTCGGTGGCAATGTCAAACAGCTTGAGAAAAAATGCGCTGAAATGTTGGAAAAGGAGGCAGCGGTCTTTATGCCGACGGGTACACTCGCCAATCATCTTGCCATCCGGAAACTCTGCGGCGTCAAACCGCGTGCGATAGTTCAGGAGCAAAGTCATCTCTACAATGACAGTGGCGATTGCGTAACGCGGCTCAGTAACATAAACCTCATGCCCTTGGCAAAGGGGTGTCCCTATTTTACACTCGAAACATTGAAAGCTGCAGTAGCGCAGGCAGAGAGCGGAAGAGTCATCAATCCGGTTGGGGCAGTGATGATCGAAAGCCCTGTACGCCGTCAATGGGGTAAAATTATGCCGTTTGATGAAATGAAGGCGGTAACGGACTACTGCCGAGACAAACAGATTGGGAGTCATCTTGATGGCGCACGGCTCTATATGATGTCAGGCGCGACCGGCATTCCGCCCGCTGATTATGCAGCGTTGTTTGATACAGTGTATGTGTCGTTGTACAAATATTTTGGAGCACCGTTCGGGGCGATATTGGCAGGCACGGCTGAATTCACGGACGGGTTGTATCACGACCGTCGTATGTTTGGGGGTGGGTTGGCATCAGCAAACTTTGCGGCAGCGTTGGCACTTCAGGACATAGATGGGTTTGAAGAGCGTTTCAATCGTGCTATGACACGGGCAAAAGTACTTTTTGATAAAATCAGCGCGCTGGAGGGCATCAATGTTAAACGTTTTGAGCATGGCTCTAATATGTTTCCACTGACGTTAGAATCAGATGTTGATAGTACGCGTTTCGTCAAGACGCTTGAGGAGCATTCAGTATCTGTATCCCCTCCAGATGGTGATCACGTCGGACGTATCATGCTTACTGTGAACCCAACCATACTACGTCAGGATATCCAATATCTATTCTGCACCTTTGAACGCGCTATCAAAGAGAGTCAACGATGAACGGGTCGCCATCCGTAGGAGAGATCTCCGAATCTCGACTGCTGACTTCCATTCCACCTACAACTGATAACCAAAAACTTAGCAGCCCTAACTTTCGTCGAGAGTTGTCCGCTTGAATGTATAGGGAATCCATGATAGAATAGCGGGCGTTTGGTAATATCTATTTGAGGGGTCAACAATGAAAGAAACAATCGAAGCCGAAATACTGAAGGTTCTTGACACATGGATGGAGGCCTTTAATCGTCTTGATATAATTGCATGGGAGAAAACGTTTCACTTTCCGCATTACCGTCTCGCTTCTGGCAACATGCGAATCCTCAACGAACCGGGTGGGCAGGATGTGGAGAAAATAAGAAACAACCTGACTGCACGTGGCTGGCACCATAGCGGTTGGGACAAACGGAACATTGTCCATGTCTCAGAATCCAAAGTCCATGTTGACACGCAATTCACACGTTATCGTGCCGATGGCACGGTCGTTGCCTCCTACGAATCGCTCTATGTCTTAACCTACGAAGCGGGACGCTGGGGCATCAAATTGCGATCGAGTTTCGCGCCGTAATATTTTAATTTTACCTTGCGGAGAAACAAAGTGGGTTAAAATTTTAGTTGCCTCTTCTTAAATCTGAAGAAATACCCAAGCAAAAACCCCTCCACTTCGTTACGGGCTTATGTTTTTTGGGACTCATTAGATACGAAGAAAGGAGAATTTTTACCAAAAATGGATGGCACAACGACATCTCGACCCAATATCGTACTCATTATGTGTGATCAGATGCGGTGGGACGCTGTCGGGTTCGCTGGTAGCCCGGTCGTTCAAACGCCGCATCTGGATCGGTTGGCGGCGAGCGGTGTCTGCTTTGAAAACGCTTACTGTGCATCGCCGGTCTGCTCACCGGCACGCGCAAGTTGGCTGACTGGACTCTACCCGCATGCCCATTCACAACTGCGGAATTATGGACCCAAAAAAATGGGCGAGTTCGGCGGCTACCTGCCTCACGACCGTCCTACTATCGGGGATCTACTCAAACGTGCCGGCTATCGCTGCGGTATCGTCGGTCCCTGGCATTTGGGAGACGACCATCGCCCACAACACGGATTTTCCGATTTCTGGTGTACCTACCGTTATCTTGGGAACCATCCAGACCCACTGTTTGATTATTTTGAAACGGAAGGGATTGAAAACCTGTATCTCTCAGGTGCACCCGGAATGACACAGTACGGAAATATCTTGGCATTCGGCACGATCACAGATCCTCGACAACAACGCACAACTTGGACAATCGACCGTTCGCTCGAATTTGTTCAGCAGCGAGATGATGACCCGTTCTTCCTATTTGCGAGTATCAAAGACCCACACCCTCTTGTCTTGGTACCGCCGGACCTGCCGGCACGCTATCGGGAAGAAGACATGCCGCTACCCGCCTCGTTGCGCGACCCGCTCAATGGGAAACCCGAATTTCAGAAGCGAGGAAAATTTCGCATCCCTTCAACGGTGACTGATGATGAATTTCGCCGAATGATGACATACTACTACGCCTTAATCACGCACATCGACAACCAAGTCGGACGCCTGCTGAATGCGCTTGAGGGGACAAATACGGTTGTCGCCTTCATTAGCGATCACGGTGAGTTGCTCGGCGATCACGGTTACACCGAGAAGTGTTTGATGTATGAGGCTTCAGTGCGGGTGCCGTGCCTGCTCTCATGGCAGAACCATTTGCCATCCGGTTTCCGAGTCACAACGCCTCTGGCGGGCGTGGATCTGATGCCGACATTGCTGAGTTTCGCGGATCAGGCACCAGAAACGCCGATCGATGGACGATCCGTTGCGGCAGCAATTTTGAATGGGCGAGAACCGGAACATCAACCGATCTTCGCCGAAATCGCTAGCCTTGATGCGATCTATCACGACGCAGACGATCCAGAAGAATTGGCGGCGCATGTGATGATAAAAGATGGACACTGGAAATATGTTCGGAACCGCTTTGATATTGATGAACTGTACGATCTAAAGACCGACCCGGGCGAAATGCGAAACGTTGCTGATCGTCCGGAACACCAGAACCGCATCGTGCAGATGCGTCAGCAGATCGCCGAGATGGTTCGCCGGACAGGTCCCGGTCCCTATGCGTGGTGTTTGTAGCCACAAGCTCACCACGGGTTGGTTGCGTCCATCTCCCATTTGATGATATTTCTGACCGCAATCCGCCCATCTTCGCAAAACAATCGCACCTCTTTGCTATCGGGGCGCATCGGATAAACCCGTTGGACAACGCACAACTCAGCGTTGACAAACATTTCAATTACCGATCTATCAACGAAAATATCAAGTTCAAGTACTTGGTCGGCTCCCAATACAAAGGGCACCGTTTGCTTGAACTTTCCAGATTTTAACGCTTCACGCCCACAACGGTATGAAAGCGTCCTGTCGTTACTCGCATTTTCAAAGTCAATAACAAAGGCTTGCTGTTGCACATCGTAACGGATCACCGTTTCCTCCTCAAGATCTGGCGAACAGAACAACTTCAACCCAAATCGCTGAGCGGAATGTGGCTCTATCGTCAGCTTCAGTTCCATACAGTCTGAAGCAAGCCCTTCAACGGTAACCTCCTGATCCGCTTCTAAAAACAGATCGCCAGCTCGAAATGGATTGTATCTCAAGGATTGCAATTCTAACGCTGGTTCAATATTTAGACGGTTATCTGGTGTCGGCTTTAGGTGCCAAGGCAGCGTCATAATGCTCTGCCAGCCATATCTCTCTGCATCACGGGCATCGCTGACCCACCCCCAAAAGAGGTGTCTGCCCTTATCGTCAATGAGGGTTTCAGGACCGGAGAGCATACTGCCGAGATGGCTAAGTTGTCCGTTAATTTCCGGATAGAAAGTCTCATTTTCATAGTGACCAATGTAATACTGGCATTTGTTAAAGGGGTGATGGGTGTGCATCAACAGCATGTGTTTCTCCCCAAAGCGGAAGAAGTCGGAGCAGGCGCAATCTTCAATCTCCGCTGTCCATCTGCGCGAGGATTTATAGAAGGGACCGACATAACTCCATTGCTTGAGGGTTTTCGACTTAAACAGGCTGGTCGAATCGCCCTCATAGCCGGGACGATGGTTTTTGTTGCCGATTAAGGCGTAATAGGTGTCACCCTCTCTCCAGCCACTCGGATCGAAAATCACGCATTCGGGGAATTCGTCCGTATCGATTGGAATCACTGGATTTTCCGCCAACGGCGTCCAGTGTGATAGATCAGCATCGTGACATTGGTAAATACAGATCCCTCTTCTGGGCATATTGGTGATAATCGTCGGAATTTCCATCCCGTCCATGATGTCGCCGCTATTGAAATAATCGCCCTTCTTCCCTTCAAGCGGCTCGTTGAGGTACGCTGTGTGATAGGTCCAATGCAGCAGATCCCGACTCGAAATATGTTGCCAACTTGAAAAGTCTCTCTCATCGGGACCGTTTCTTATCTTTTGTAGGTAGCCGATATGATACCTACCGTTGAAGAAGATCGCGCCATTGATGTCATTCCAACGACCTTGTGGCGGTAAGAAGTGGTATTTTGGTCGAAATTTATCGGCGACCATCTTTTCCCTGAGTTGATACGACTCCATTAAAAAATCATCATACGTACGCATATTCACCCTCCTTTGTGTCGGTTTCTACATATCTACGAACCTTTCACATCCTACCTCAATCCAGCAAAATGCGATAGCCGGTTTCGACGCCGGTTATCATCCCAACGATCGACCAGAGTCCGGCGCATGTCATCTCACCGAGGATCAATCCAAGGAACAGGGGGCGTGCCTCCCTATACGCTCTGAGTCCTCCATATTTCACGATGCCATATTTCAGAAGATAGCCGAGTAAGATGGAAAACCATAGCTTAAACGATGCCCACGAGCTTAGCATCGTGTATCCGATCGGGTGAATGGGCCACCACACAAAAACTTTTCTCATCCACATCAATCCGATCGTAAACACGCTACCGAAAAGTGTAAAACCGGTGTTCGTCCAGTCGGTTCCCCTCGGAGGGCTGGTGAGGATGGCACTCAACGAGCGCGCCCCGCCGCTACCTCCCGTATGCACGTATAACGCCCCGTGTTGGTAGCTAACTTTCAGCACGGAATAATATGAGACAAGCAATCCGAGCACCATTGCCACTCCCATCGCTATGAGGAGTCGGCGCCGGTTGGCTCTGACTGCATCCGCTGCCTTAAGCCCGTTCATCACGTTGGGCATCATAAACTCTCTCAGGTGCGAGGTTAAGCCGGTGGGTTGCATGAACAGCCACGTTGTCGTTGAGGATGTCATGTGTGCCGATCCAAGTGTTGTGAGGAAAAAACTTTGCGGTGAAAATGAGGGATTGATAAAAGGGATACCTCCGTTGATAATCTGCCATGTCAGGGCAATAAACACGCCAGACGAAAAGATCACAAAGAGCACCGCAAACCCGAGTGACATCCCCATCAGGACGTTTAGGTATATCAAGAGGGATAAGCCCCCGATCAATCCAAGGACTGTCAGCCCGGCGGGCATCGGTTCGTTCTGGGCATCAGATTGAGGAGAGCTGCGTCTAAAGCCACTTAAAAACAGCTGCTTGATATGCCTTCTGGCTTTGAAGAGTGCGAAGCCCGCAAGCGTCAGACACGCACCGGCTTCCTGCGCGGCACTGAAAGAATACGCCGTCCATTTTACACCCGGACCCTTCGTTATTAGAAAACCGAGCATACTGCCAATGAGACATTGTAGTTTGAAAAACAGGAAGAAAAACCAGAGGCTGAAGGCGACCTCAAGTGTGAGAAGGTAGCTAAATCCGACCATTGACATCAACACGACGATCTGAAAAGGTCTCAAGGCGTTGAGCGGTCTACCGACGAGAAATGGGTCGAGCCAAAATCGGATGGGGATCTGTGGCAGGGTGGGGAAATACGCGTGAAGCCCGTTCAGGGTGTGGATGAATGCCGGTATAGCGAAGCCGACCCACATCTTTCTGCTTTTGAAGAATGAATTGACAATGCCTGATCGATGAACGGAGATCTCCACAGGCAGTTGAACGAGTGGAAACGTACATTTCTCATATTCGACCCACTGTTTTCGTAGGACCACAGCGAGGCAAATCATAACGAAATAGGCAGTTAAAACATATAACGCCCACACAGAGAGCGGTTTCAGCCATGCGCCCCAAGGGATATTCTCGCCAACGGATAAGCCTTCATAGAAAGAGACGATCGCGCCCTCATCTCGCACGACACGCCATTCGGGGATATATTGAAAGAAAAGCGATCTCCACTCGTTCTCGGGTGTGGCAAAATAGCTGTAAGCCGCGAAAGCGGATAATGCGTCTCGCATCATTCCCGATGAGGGGATACCGGCGACGGCAATCATGATGCACCAGATAACGATGAGTTCTTGGGAGGAGAGCGCAAGTTTGGGATGCAGGAACCTTAGGACGGAATTAACAACCAAAGCCAAGACGCTCAGGACAAAAAATGGAGCAAGCGGAAAATGACCACCCGCCAGAAAGGTGTTACGAATGACATAATCATTGTAGGGCGCGATCAAACATTCTAAAACAGCCAAGGCGATGCCAATAATCAACGCCCTTTTTGACCACTCGATTGGATATTGGGTTTGTGCGGAGAACACGTTACCCGCATCACTGGCTGCGGGGTGCCCCATACCGCTATTTTTTCCCATTTTTTGTCCACTAAAGGGATATTGGGATTTTTGAGCCTTACCTTGAAACCTTTATCTCTCCCCAGGCAATAGCGAGTTTCTTTTGAGGGCTGACAGCAAGTCCCTTCGCATTGAAGTTCCGTTCGATTTCATCATCTGTCAGTGCCCGATCATAGATACCCAACTCGTCGATCAGACCTTCAAAGTATCTTCGAGTGGTTTCGCCGATTCGGACCGAGGCACCGATATACATGACAGATTCTGTGGTAATATCTACCTCGTCAGACTTTTCTCCCTCAGCGTCGAATTTACCGTCGATATAGAGACGAGTCGGCTCCGATCTATCCGCAACAAAGAGAACGTGATGCCACTTTCCGTCGGTCACATCCTTGACTCCGAGAAAGTGGGAGGTCGCCGCCCCCTCTATGTGTGAAATCGTTACACTTACTTTCGTTGTGTTGATTTTCCAGAGAATTCTGGCGTTGCCACCGCCATCCCCCTTACTCACGATTGTAGACTGATTTCCGTCCAATTCTGGGGCTTTGTCAACTTTGATCCATGCCACCATCGAGAAATCTTTGTCATCGCCAAAATCGAGACTACCATCGGCAGGGGCACCAATATCAATCGCGTCCGGATTCCCACTGAATTTGAACGCTTGACCGAATTTGCCTGCGACCTGTTTAGGCGCGCCTACAATCGTTCCATCATTACCTCCCACAGCGTCTTTAACCGTGTTGCCTTCAACATCTGTAGTATCAAAAGTCCAGTAGCTAACCAGTCCGTCTTTAACGACTTGGCTTTGAGAAGGATTCGTTTGTAAAACCAAGATCACCAGAGCCAATATCAAAGTAACCTTTATGTTCATTTGGGTTGTCCTCTCTTGAGTTGTAGAAATCTCATGTGGTTACGTTGTTATACCGAGTTGCATTATACGGTAAGGCACAGAAAAGTGCAATAGCGAAATATCTTCGCTACAGAGGCATTCAGTTTTGCTGTAGGAGGGAACTCCGATTCCTGGGGGAAACACCCAATCAAAAACACTTCCCACCTAAAACGGGTAGAAAACCGAAAACTGAATAGCCTTGGAAATTGGTTGTTGATCAAGCGGCAGAACTGTGCGATAATAATACGATTACTGAAAAATGCTATGCATTGGCAGCAATGGGACCCATAACGCTCCCGCCGTCACCGCGAATAGCGTGTTAATATTGCGAATCGGCGACATCCTATTGACCGTCCACCTGTAACAGGAGGGAAAAATGGACAACGAAGTAATGAGCAACGAAGAGAATTATGCTTTTGATGTGGCAGGCTATCTACACATTCCGGGTGTCCTAAATCAGGAAGAGGTGGCGGCACTGAACGAGGCATTAGATGCAGCTGGTGAAAATGAGGTGCTGTTAGGCGATCTCCACCGCGAATTGTTCCGCGATCTACTGGTACACCCTAAATTGGTGTGGTATTTGAACCAGATCGTAGGACACGGCTTCCGACTCGATCAAGCCCCTCGATTGCTGGGGAATCGAGAAGGTGAAATAGGTACAACACTCGTCGGTGGCGATGAACCGAGGAATCCGTCTCAGGCATATCGCCAACAAAACGGCCGGAGGCGTTGTCAGGGTGTGAGAGCGATCTGGGTATTGGAAGATGTCGCAGAAGGGGATGGGGGATTGGTTGTTGTTCAGGCAAGCCACAAGAGCAATGTTCAAACGCCCGATGATTTGGCGACCGGAGTTGATGATATGGGGTTGGTGGTGCAGCCGGAACTCAAGGCAGGGGATCTATTTTTAGTCGCGGCACCTACGCTCCAAGGCGTTCGACCGTGGAAAGGCGATCCAAAAAGATTGTTGACTTACTGGTATGCAGCACGTGCGGCAGTTCAGTCTAATCCTGTTGGACCTCATTCAGAAACCGAATCTTTGCCGGGATGGGCGGATGAGGCAACGCCTGAACAAAAGGCGGTCTTGTATACCCCTGGGTTTAAGGGTTCAAACCCACCACCGGTGGTAAATACAGATGGCGAAAAAACATGGGTGGAGGAAGACACGTCCGTCATTCATCCATCAATTTATACCCGCGACCCAGATTCTGGAATTGATGAGAAAGAGTTTTACTTTTGGGATTTGAATGGATATCTGGTGGTGCGCGGCGTGATGGATGAGCAGTGGCTGGCAGAAGCCAATGAGGCGGTGGATAAATTCCAAGATCGTATCGCCGTAGGCGATGAACTGGCGGGCGGGTCAGTAAGCCAAGCTGGTACAGGGCGTCCGCTCCTGTCGGGCTTGTTAAGCCTGCCAGGCACCTATAGCGAACCATTTCGACGCATGATTGCGCATCCTACTCTGGTGCAGCGACTGAATTGGATGGGCGGTACCGGTTATCGCACGGGTGGGGCGACCGTATTCTGCGCCGTTCAAGGAACATCGGGGCACTCACTGCACGATGGAAATGAACCGATGACCCCATCACGCGGTTATTATTTTAAGAACGGACGCAGTTATGCTGAGACCGTCACCATTACATGGCAATTACGTGAGGTCGAACCAGGGTTGGGCGGTTTTGCGTGTGTGCCAGGGTCCCACAAGACGCAGTACTCCATGCCTCGCGGGGTTCGGACGTGTGATGATACCATGGGTTTGGTGGTACAACCCACTATGAAGGCTGGCGATGTCCTCTTTTTTATGGACGGTGGTTGTACACACGGTGCCTTAGCGTGGAAGAACCCAGTCCCCAGACGCGGGGTATTGGTTAAGTATCAGTCGAAAAATGTCAATTGGGGCGGTGGTGTAATTGATCCGCAAGAGCGGTGGGGCGATATGGTTGAAGATATGACCGAGGCACAATTCGCTGTAATGCGGGGGCCCGAAAGGGATGGTCGTCACCGGACGGTGCCGCGACTCGTTGTGGAAGATGGACAGGTATCCGTTTCGTACGATCCCGAAGGGGATGGTTATTCGTCAAAATATCGAAAACCCGGCGAAAAACGCGGGTAACGAACAGGTCTTATCACTTACCGTTCCAGGACCAAATTCGCGAACGGTAAGTGATCGCGCAGGTAGATAAACGATTTTGTGTCGCACGGGATTGTGCCAGCAAATCCTTCATCAACGCAGCGGAGGCATTATTTATCATTACCGACTTTTAAGTCGCCCCAAGTCAATGCCAATTTGTCTGAAGGTTCGACAGCCAATATACCGAGTGTCTCTTCCAAGCCGTCGTTCATTATGGTATTGATATCCTCCTCTTCCAAAGCAACACTAAAAATCGCGGCCTCATCGATAATGCCTTCTACAGGCTGAATGCCCGTTGGGTAATTGGTCCCAATAACCACAGGTGCATCCGTATCAGCGATATCTGCAGCGAAACCCTGCTTGGCAGAAAGCACGCCATCAACGTAAATCTGTGCTTCTTCGCCGGTATAGACGGCAGCCACATGATACCAGGTGCCATCTTTTGGGTTGATGTTGGATGCCGTCCAGACGGCGTTGCCTGCTTCTCCAAAGGGGGCAAACTCGAAGACTCCGTTGGCATTACGTTGCAATAGGTAACACATATCGACTTGCCATCCTTGTGCTTTTGTCACTAACCCGTGCCAATCATTGGGTCTGTAAGTGCCTTTAACCCAGATGACGATTGTGAGTGCCTCACGGAGCTGGGTATCCAAGGTTTCATGGTCAGGGACGCTCACATAATCATCTGCACCATCCAATTCCAGTGCGTTGCCAAATTTGCCATCGGGGACCCATTTCGGGTCACTCTCCAGTGTACCATCGTTGCCGTTTCCAGAGGAGTCGGATGCCGTGTCACCGGCGGTCTCATTAAAGAGCCACACGCCAACGGCAGTTGTCGGGTCGATTTCAGCGTTGCTGTGTTTCACAAGCATGGCAAGGCAGCACAGGATACTGAAGGCAATTAATGTTAGATGGATCATTGGGTTTTCCTCCATAATCTACGGGTTCAGAAAGTTGACTGACCGTAATAAAAATGAGTGGACATCAAGTTTAAAAATCTGTTAGACTCTTGACATTATCGCACATTCAATAGATTTATGCAAACGCGTTTTAGGTTAGATTGAAATGGGATTTTAGAAAGTTCCACAAATGATCGGAAAGGGGTATTATATGAGACATGAGGTGCGGTGGGAACGGATGTTCCCAGATGAGTTAGAAGCGGCACTTGAGGCGCGTCCAATGGTGTATCTACCTTATGGCTTGTGCGAACCGCACGGTTGGCACAATGCAGTGGGAATGGACGCGATTCGGGCACATGCATGCTCGTGTCAGGCGGCGCAGGAGCATGGTGGGATTGTAGCACCGCCGTTTTACTGGCACTGCCATGAGATTGGCGGTTACGGCGCATGGGGACACAAGCAAGTTAATCAAGAGCGACCGTGGCTGACAGCCATACCGCCTTGGATGTTTTTGAAGAATATGTGCTATCACATTCGAGCAGTGGACGCGTTGGGTTTTCACGGTGCAATTCTGTTTTCGGGGCATTCGGGTCCGCATCGGTTAGACGTGCCGGTGGTGATTGAAATTATGCAGGCGCACGTCGGGGTTCGGATGTATTCGTCGATGAGCATCGGCGCGGATATTGAGCGTTTTGAAGATGGTAAAGGATTGGGTGGACACGCTGGACGCGGTGAAACGTCAGTGCTTTGGGCGGTGGCACCAGACTGTGTGGATATGTCGCGGATGCCGACGGATGACGCACGCGCACCTCATTTTGCAATGGGCGATTTCAACGAATCCTCCAGTCGCCGCGTCGGGGAACAGATGGTGGCAGATATTGTTACGCTTTTTGGCGAAAAGACGACGGAGTTGCTAACGGCATATAAAGCGGAGGTGTCGAATCACACGCCACTGACATTTGATGATGTGGAGGGCATTTGGGAAAACGAGATCCGACCTAAGTTGACTGAGTTTGCTTCTCTGCAGCCCCCCGAGCCAGGACCACCCTCCGATTCTCGATGGTATCCCAACTCGCAGGTGCCCAAAGGGCGGATACTTTAACATATTTTGCCCGCTGAAGCAGTGGGAGTCTGTCAATATGCGACTTAAACATCTCAGTCAATCAGAACTCGTAAGGAAGGTGTCCATTTGGGGAGTATCAATCGGACTCCTATTTTTCGGGTTTTTCTCTAACTTATGGCATGTTGCCGAACAGCAATGGTTCGATACGCATCAGCGGGACACTGAGAGTCTTATTGTGGGAAGAATGGTAAAATCTCGCCAAGATGGTATCTTCTCGTCAGGCGGACTGACGGGTGCGGGTGTCACGACTAATATTCAGCAGGAATGGATATCTGCATCACAGATTGACCGTCAATATTTAGCCTATCTTAACAGGCTCTCCTTTGATGAATACTCGCCGTACATGTCACAATCTGGGGGCCAAGGAATACTTTTCAGTCTATTTGATAGGCTCATTCCGTTATCGCCTCAAATCAAGTTGTGGTCATTTTATGTATTGACGGCTTTACTCTCGGCAATCGCATTGACCGCGATTATAGGCTGGTTCTATGAGGAGTTTGGCGGATGGGTCGCGATATTCGCCATAGGTTCGGCTGTGCTCTCCCAATGGTTGACAGTTTTTGGTAAAAATCTTTGGTGGAGTCTATGGGCATTCTACCTACCGATGATTGTCGTCTTCTACCTTCTGAAACGCCACAGAGTCCCGTCGAACCGTCAGTTCATCAAGTTTGGAATCCTGATCTTCATCTCGGTTCTCATTAAGTGTTTCATCAACGGCTTCGAGTATATTACAACCACACTGGTAATGATGGTGACACCGTGTATCTATTATGCCATCCTCGACAAGTGGCGTAGGCACCAATGCCTGAAGTGGACGCTTGCAGCCGGACTCGGCTCGGGCGTAGCAATTTTTTTAAGTCTCCTACTTTTATGTTTCCAGATCGGTGCGGCGAAGGACGGATTCATGGACGGCGTTGGGCATGTGGTCTATTCCTTCGGAAAGCGAACGCACGGAGAGGCACAAGGTTTTCCTGAGGTATATGCTGCCAGTCTTGAAGCCGGTACGATAGGGGTGGTTATTACTTACGTGAACGGTATTTTCTTTGATCTCAACAACTACCTATCTTATACGAACACCCTCGTCTCTAACTTTCTATTGAAAGTCCGCTATGTTTACCTGATAGTCCTTTTTATGGTGATGTCTGTTCTACTGTTTTTGCGTAGCAAAGAGATGATCGCAGAGCGACGACAGCACTATATTGCATTAATCTGGACGACGTGGTTTTCAATTCTCGCACCTTTATCGTGGTTTGTAATCTTCAAGGCACACTCATTCATCCACACGCACATGAGTTTTCTTCTGTGGCAAATGCCCTTTACTTTCTTCGGGTTTGCTGTGTTCGGAGCCACCGTTATCGCATGGACGAAAAGTAGCACGGAGGGAGTATGAGCGTTAAACAATTGGATCGATGGATTGGCAGAGACCGGTTGCGTCCCGACGAAATAGATGGTAACCGCTTCTTAAAAGCGGCGAGTCTCTTCGCAGATACAGCGATACAATACGGGAGAGATAGATACAGTGGCAAAGATATGCCACTCTTCGCCGACTGCCTCCATATCGACCATTTGGAGGCACCCAGATCCATGACCTCTCACCGAACAGGCACCGAGCCTAAGCCAGCGGTCTGGAGTTTCTTTCAAAATCAGCAGAACCTGATGCGGTTGTTGGCTTCTTTAAGCCAGTTTACTGGGGATGGTAAATACATCCATGCCGCCGGAGAAGCCACCGAATACATGTTCAGCAACTACTGGTATCCAGAAAGTGGCGTTCTGCATTGGGGCGGGCACGGCTATGTTGACTTAGTAACCGGCAATAGATATGGCATGAAGGGCGTTGTCCACGAAATAGAGGACGTATACCCCTACTGGGAATTGCTGAGAGCCGTAGATGCTGACCGGGGCGAGATGTTGATGAAAGGTATTTGGGAAGCAAATATCAAGGACTGGGATGCCTTACACTACAACCGACACGGTGATTTCAAAAAGCAGGTTGACCATACCAATACCTGGAACAGACCTTGGGATGGATACAAAGATCCCAAAATCAGTGCAGATCTCTCGTTTATTAGTGTGGCACTCGATCTGGCTTACGCCGCTTACAGCTTGGGCTACCAAAAGCAGGAGGAGGCACCACGGATTTGGGCGGAACGTCTATTAAATCTGATTATAAAGCAGCGGGATCCAGAGACTGGTATCTGGCCCAATCTGGTTCATCCGCAAATTTCCAAACGCGGGCTTAACGTATTCGGTAGACAATATCCGCGGGCGACCGAACCGAGAGTCTATGTAGGCAATCAGCTGAACCACACCGTTACCCAGATGATGGGTATGCTTACAATGGTAGAAAATGCCGAAAAGTACGGGCGTATCGGCGAAATGGCGCACATCAAAGAGGCAGTTGAGCAACACATCATCGGTTTCCTAAACGCCTCCTACGATCCAAAAAACAATACACTGAAAAGCATCATTATTGATGGGACGGATCTAACGGATTTTCGGATAAAGGGACCTTTCAAGACAGAAAAACTCTACTTTGGCGCGAAAGAAGGCGGTGCGTTTCTGCCTCAGAACATTACACCGCTCTTTACCTCTGTTTGTGCCCGTGGATATCGGGTTTCCGGGGGCAAAAGAGCGTTTAGAGACTACCTACGAACTATGTTCAAAGCCTTCGGGATCGGAGATATCGGTGCTGACAAAAACTGCCAACCGCTGTTGAATTTTGACACAACCGCCTTGGAACCTGCTTATATCTTTGCGCTGGTGGATCTATACCGAGTAGAACCGAGGGCAGAATTTCTGGCGATGGCGGAGCGAATAGGCGACAATCTCATTCAAGTGAGACAACATGCCGATAGCGGTCTTTTTACGCTCGAAGACGGTTTTATCCTCCAAAACCGGGTCATGGATAAACCCGAGTTACAGGAATCGCATGAAGGGAAAAGCGTAATAGAGCTTTTGCAGGACACTCATAAAACCGCTAACCTCGACGTGATGGAGCCGCTGGCGCTGCTCAGCATTTATGCTGCACAAACCGGACAGTACAACATCATACCCGGCTGGACAGCCGGTGGTCTTTACCTCAAGGTGAGTAGCGTTGGTCATATTGTAGGCAAGGAAATTCAACTATGGTTTGATAAACCAGCACTCAAGCAATTTTACAAGGACAATAATATCAACTGGACCTGGTCTATTGACGAAGACTGAGCAAAACAGATTATTGTTATCACATTTTCAGATTCGCCCACCTCGTTGTGAGCTTCCCATCTGCTTCGACAGCAGCAAATTCTTCAACATAGTTCAGCAAATTCTCCATAAAAAGCTTTGCCATGTCTTTCGTATGGTCATCGTTACCTGCGATATGGTATTTATCAGGTGCAATTGCCATCATCAGGAACTTACCTTTCCCGAATTCCGCTTCCATAATGACAGGTTGTCCCAAACTTTCCATCAGCACGTCAAATCCTGTTTGAGAAGCGATGACTTCCCACACAGTAGGCCAACCTTGATGTCCCCAGCCTTTAAACGTTTTCTCACTCATACGATTTGGTTCGTTAAAGAGCGGATGGTCCGCGTCCAATATTTTAAAATCTGCACTATCACGGTCACTCCGAACACAACTCAATCCAGACGGCAACCAATCCACATTCGCTTCGTTCTGATCCGCTTGGGTCGGTTCCCAGACAACACCGCCATTTTCAACGAAATCCTGAATCGCTTTTGCATTCTTGTCAAGGTTTTGGTGCAATCCAGCATTGTTGGTCGTCATGCTACCGATTAAGAAAATTCTATTTTCCGCTTTGAGAGGTAGTTCCCCATCTTCAAGCGCCTTTGTCAGATCATCGTACTCAACTTTGAATTCATCCAGGGTCTGACGCAACGCATCAACCTTTGTCCACTCATCAGCAAAATCAACAACAGCAATTTTAGCAGCTTCTACAGCCATTACGCTCAAAGCGAGGTTCAAAATACAGAACCATGCAAACAAACGGTGAAACATAGGTTTTGTGATTACTCCTTATTATAGAGTTGACACACGCCCGCGCGATCACACGAGCGTTCTGCCGATTTGATTGAATAGAAAGAATATCTAGGGGATAGTATCGCGCTTGCAACACGATCACCCACAATGTGATGAATGTCAAGTACCCAAGTCTAAAGACTTGGGCTTGTTAAAAAACAAGCCTATCGGTCTACCGATAAGTTTCTCGTTTCATAGAGGTTGGTAACCCAACGCTCTCCACGATGGGCGCAAGCCGCCCTTAAGAGTATGTTTAATGCAGCGTTATGGTCTCGGTCAAGCGAGTTGCCACAAAACTGACAGTTAAAGGTTCGTATCGCAAGAGAGAGTTTCTTTTGCGATTTCTCACCACAAGCGGAGCAAGTCTGCGAAGTGTTCTTGGGATCCACTTGGTGGAAATGCAAGCCGTCTCTTTCGGCTATACTTGCACACCACCCAAAGAATGTCCCCCAAGACGCATCGCTGATGCTTTTACTGAGGTGTTTGTTCTTTACCATATTGGATACGCGTAAGTTCTCTGCCACTAAGACATTGTTTTCCTGATGGTGGTAGAGTTTATAGACGAGTTTTCCAATAAAGTCTTTGCGTTTGTTTGTCGTCCGTTCTTGGTGTAAGGCAGAGGCATGTGCGGCTTTTTGCCAGCGGTTAGAGCCTTTTTTACGGCGTGCCATTGTTTGATTGTGTTTATGGAGTAAGCCTTCTGCTTTGCGATACCAGCGCGGATTGTCCTCTGTTTCGCCTTCAGAAGTCGTTAGATAGTGTGTAGTGCCAACGTCAACTGCATAAGCCCCAGTCGGTTCAACTTTTGGGGTATCGGGTATCTCACAGGAGATATGGGCATACCAACCACTGGCTTTTTTCACAAGCGTAACTTCTTTGGGGTCACCGACAAGCGGGCGATGCATGTATATCTTGACTTCGCCTAACTTCGGCACTTTTAAGCGATTGTGTCTAAAATCGGTTTCTATTATCGGATTTTGGCGGACACATTCGCCTGTTTTGAGTTTGTGCTTTCGCAAGCACCACGTCAGAGAACGGACACGCATTTTGAAGCGAGGGTACCCTTTTTTCTTAGTTTCTCCTGCTTTACAACGCAGACGGAACGCATCAAAGGCTTTGTCAACGCGTTTGAGGATAGAAACTTGAAAGTCTTGAGGAACTTCACGGAAATCGTCATACGTCTCACGGGCAACCTTCAACAGTTGTTCTTGGTCATATCGCGAAACAAAACGACCTTCTTCTTCATACGCAAACTTGCGATTGTTACGCGCAGCGTTCTGAAGTTCACACAAGTGGTCTAACCACTTTTCTAAAGTTCTTTCTTCTTTCTGTGTTGGATACACAGGATACTTAAATGTTAATCTCATGGTTTATCAAGTATCAAGCCCTTAACCCCGTTTAAGTGGGTAGGCAGACACATAACCTTGCGGTTACGCTTAAACTGTCTGCCAACTTGATAGTCTAATTATACTATATTTCAGACCAAAAGTCAAATCTTTTTTTGACGGTTTGGTCCTTTCCAAGAGGGCGGTTTTTCCTCCCAAAGCTAAAGCATTGGGCTTCCAAACCGTAAACATGTGGTGAGTTCGGAAAATAAAAAGTAAAGGTTTCTGTTATTATAAAGAGAACCCTCTGGTATAATGAGGTAAGCAAAACCTTAACCCAAAGGGGTTCTCCATGAACATTATACCGCTTTTTTGCGAAATTGACGATTGTTTTCTCGTCTATGAAAAACAGAGGTTCCCCACTGAACCCTCAGAGATACCCAATGTTGTCAAGAAACGCGGACGTCGGCGAAGTCTTCATACCAGCGAGGTGATGACGATCTTGGTGGCCTTTCAGCAAAGTCAGTATCGGACGTTGAAACATTTCTACCTCAAGCACGTCTGTGAGTGTTGGCACTGGGCGTTTCCACACCTCGTCAGCTATAACCGCTTCGTCGAGCGGATACCCGAGACGCTCGGACCTCTGACGGTTTATCTCGCTCGGCAGATGGGGAAAAGCACACGACTCGCCTTCATTGACTCAGCGATCCTGCCCGTCTGCGAGAACCGGCGTATCCCGGGACATCGTGTTTTTCAAGGCATCGCCGAGCGGACGCGAACTTCACTGGGATGGTTTTATGGGTTCAAACTTCATCTGATCATCAATCATTGCGTATACACATCAGGAGAAAAAACCATCGATCAATCTCAGGACACTTCAGCAAACCAAAGACTTACCTGAACTCTTTAACTTCTAAACCTTTATTCCGAACTCACGTAATTACGAAAATTAAAATGTTGACAACCTCCTCGAAGTTAACATATTATATGCGATAAGAATTGACCTGTTGCTGTCGTCCAAAAGGAGTACTGAAAATGGCGAAAGCCCTCTCACTTGTTGTCTACAACGACTTAGAAAGCCAAGTTGAAGCACTTGAAAGGGATGGTTATGTCTATTTCCCCGGCGTGCTTGATACCGATGAAATCGCTGAATTGCGTGCAACCATGGATCGATTAGAGGCGATCCCAGCGTCTCATGATCGGGACGAAACACCTCAAAATGGCGACGCATTCCTCCACAAACTCATCAGCAACTCGTTTAATCGAGACCCATTGTATCTCCAATTTCTTGACAAATCACCCGTTATTGAAGTTGCCGAGGCGGCGCACGGCGAGGATTGTCATTGCATCGGTATGCATGCGTGGCTGACAGGACCGGGACGTCCGGATCAGGGATTACATGCGGATTGGTTGCCAATCAGTCTACCGGCAGACGTTCGTTCCGATCCACGCGTCAAAATCCCGATCTTCATCACCACCGCCCATTACTATCTCAATGATATGTATGAAGAATTGGGACCGACAAAGTTTGTCCCGGGCAGTCATTTCTCTGGTGGCTCCCCAAACGGAGCAACCGAGTGGAATAACCGGAGTGAAGAGAGTATCTTATGCAATGCGGGGGATGTGGTGCTTTTCCGCAGTGAAGTCTGGCATCGAGGTTCTGCCAATACGAGTGCCGAAACCCGTTACCTCATGCAGGTACACTATGCCATGCGGATGATCACACAGAAATACCCGCCCTACCTGAATAGATTTCAGTTTGATGCATCGATTCTCGCCCAAGCGAACCCTCGACAGAGGCGGCTCATGGGCGACCATCGCCCCAGTAATTATGATTGAGGGCAGCACATAATTTGATGTGCGTCCTTGCTGGATTCAGGCGATTGGACAGCCAGCAGTGCGCGCCTTAAATTATTAAACTTTGGACAATTTTAAAATCCTCAAGGAGTATGAAAATGGCGAAAGCCCTCTCCCTCGTGGCACACAACGACTTAGAAAGCCAAGTTGAAGCACTTGAAAGGGATGGTTATGTCTATTTCCCCAGCGTGCTTAATGCTGAGGAAGTCGCCGAATTGCGAGCAACCATGGATCGATTAGAGACGATCCCGGAGTGTTTGGATCGGCACCAAACGCCTCAAAATGGTGGCACATTCCTCAACAAAATCATCAATAACTCGTTTAATCGCGATCCACTGTATCTCCAATTCCTTGACAAATCACCGATTGTTGAAGTTGCCGAGGCGACGCACGGTGAGGATTGTCATTGTATCGGTATGCAATCATGGGTGACGGGACCGGGACGTCCGGATCAGGGATTACACACGGATTGGCTGCCAATCAGTCTACCGGTAGACGTTCGTTCCGATCCACGCGTCAAAGTCCCAATCTTTATCACGACTGCTCATTACTATCTCAATGATATGTATGAGGAATTAGGACCGACGAAGTTTGTTCCGGGCAGCCATTTCTCCGGATGCTCCCCAAACGGAGCAACCGAGTGGAATAACCGGACAGAAGAGAGTATCTTATGCAATGCGGGGGACGTGGTGCTTTTCCGCAGTGAAGTCTGGCATCGTGGCTCTGCCAATACGAGTGCCGAAACCCGTTACCTCTTACAGGTACACTATGCCCAGCGGATGATCACACAGAAATACCCGCCCTATCTGAATAAATTTCAGTTTGATGCATCGATTCTCACCCAAGCGAACCCTCAACAGAGACGGCTCATGGGCGACCATCGACCGAGCAATTATGATTGAGGGTGACACATAATTTGAGGTGTGTCCTTGCCGAATTTGTTTGCTTACAGGGTGTTCCGATGTTGCAGGAAACGGGTTAGATGTTGTAGAGGATATAATCATCGAGTAATCAACTACCGTCCTTTGATGTTGCTACTAAAACATAAGTAGCTCAAACCGAGTCGCGAATTAACCAGAAACCTGCCTGAAATGAAATTATGCCTTGAATGGCATAATTTGTCTTTGCTTTACATTTGGAAGGCAGACCAGAAACTTAATAATTAAAAAGATGAATACACAACTTACGAGCGATCAGATTGTATTTTACCGTGAAAATGGGTTTCTGATTATTGATGATTTCTTGGTAGGTTCCGAGTTGTCATCTTGGCAGAATGCTGTTGACGAGGCTGTCGCACAACATGTGAGCCGTGAGGATACGTATCACAATCAGAAAGGAGAAGACGGTTATTACAAGAACGTCTTCGTTCAGTGCGTCAATTTGTGGAAGACGAGCGAGACGATTAAACAGTTGATTCTCGCCCCCGAGTTGGGTAGGCTGGCGGCAGATATTGCCGGCACTTCGGGTGTGCGATTGTATCACGACCACGCCATGGTTAAGCAACCGTGGGCAAACCCAACGAACTTCCATGTTGATAATCCGTATGACCCGTTTTATTCACATCAAGCAATCATGTTCTGGATAGCACTCGATGATGCAACGGTTCAGAACGGCTGCTTGTATTTTCTGCCCGGCACCCATAAGACGAGCGGCTTTGAGGTTGGTGGAAGTCTCGGACAGGTTGGCATCGGCGAGTTGTTCCGTGAATATCCAGAGTGGGCGGAGATTGAACCTTACGCCGCTGAGATGAAAGCGGGGGCCGGCGTATTCATCAGCGGGATGGCCGCCCATGCCGCAGGACCCAATATGACGACGGGCCCTCGCCGTGCGTTTGCCATGCTTTTTATGCCGGAGGATGCCACATTCAATGGGAAAAAAAGCGCGTTGCCCGATGAAGTGTTTGCGAAGTTGAAGGTCGGCGACGTGTTGGCGGACGATGAGCATCTGCCATTGGTTTTCTCACACCGAGATGGTAATTAATTAAGTACCTAAACTTGAATTTGACTGCTACAAATCAGCCTTCTTTAATCGGGGCTGTTTTTATTTCTGGGTCAGGGTTTTCAAAACAGATCCGAAATGCCGCATACGAAACCGACCATATCCTCATCAAAATCGTCCCCATCCGTCGGCTGGCGGTCTATAGCAATTGGACTTATTCTCATCCCTATCAATTGTTATTGGATTACTTATATTGAACTTGTACAATATTCCGCTCAGCCCACAATCGTCTCGCTTATTTTCACGGTTGTTTTCAACGTGCTTCTGTTGACGGGATTCAACGGGATATTCAAGCGATTTTTGCCCCGGGCGGCTTTATCTCAAGGTGAACTCTTGGTCATCTATGTCATGCTATCCGTCGCATCAGCCACTGCGGGACACAGCATGATGGAGATTTTGGTTTCCACATTGGGGCACGCTTTCTGGTTTGCAACGCCAGAGAACGATTGGAAAGACCTGTTTTGGCGGTATATTCCGAGCTGGCTTGCCGTGGCGGACAAGGGCGTTCTTTCAGGCTACTACGAGGGAGATTCTACACTGTACACAACGCGGCATCTGTTGGGCTGGTTGACGCCTGTGATCAATTGGTTTGCCTTTCTCTTTGCGCTGCTTTTCGTTATGCTCTGCATCAATGTCATTGTGCGGAAACCGTGGACGGAAGATGAGAAACTGGCGTATCCGATTATCCAACTTCCGGCTCGAATGACAAGCGACGGCTTTTTCACGAATCGGCTGATGTGGATCGGTTTCGGGCTTGTAGCGGCTTGCGACATCATTAACGGCCTCCACCACATCTTTCCCGCAATACCTTCCGTATTCGAGAAAGCATACCGTTTCAGATTCACAGAGAAACCCTTCTCCGCAATGGGTTGGCTGAGATTGGGGATTTATCCCTTTGTTTTAGGCATTGGATTTCTGATTCCGCTGGATCTGTTGTTTTCGACGTGGGTCTTCTTTTGGGTGTGGAAGGGGCAACAGATCTTCGGAAGCGTTGCGGGCTTAGAAGGGACGGGTTATCCGTACATCAACTATCAGGGATTTGGTGCCTATATGGGCATCTTTCTGATTGCTTTATGGAGGAGCCGGAAACACCTTCAGAACTTATTCGGTGCGAAAGTCCGTTCCACGTCTACGCGGGATGAACCGATGTCGAACCGGACGGTTGTTCTCGCGCTTATCTCTGGGGTCGCGTTCCTGACATTTTTCTGTTTGAGAGCGGGTATGTCCCTTTGGGCGATCCTGGTCTTCTTTGGACTCTATTTTGCCTTTTCAACGGCGGTTTCTCGGATGCGAGCTGAACTCGGATCGCCAATGCACGACTTACACTATACGGGACCCGAACGGGTCATGGTCGCCGCTTTAGGCACCCGTAGGTTGGGACCGAATAATCTTTCGATGTTCTCTTTTTTCTGGTTTTTTACGCGCACCTTCGATTCCCATCCAATGCCCCACCAACTTGAAGGATTCAAACTTGCCTCAACAGCAGGAATCCGAAGCCGTTTTATGCTATTTGCGATCCTTATTGCGCTGTTCGTCGGCATCCTTTCGCAATTTTGGGCACTTATATCCGTCCCGTACCGACTCGGTGCTGTACACCAGATGTCTCACGTGCCTTTGATATACGGGGCTGAACCGTGGAGGCATCTGCAGAACTGGTTAACACATCCGCTTGCCCCGGACTATTGGGCTGTAGGATTTACCGGAATTGGTTTACTGTTCGTCCTTTCCCTTATGTTGATGCGAATGAAGTTTTTCTGGTTCCCTTTTCATCCTGCCGCGTATGCCACCGTGTGTGGGAGTTGGGCAGTCAATTACATCTGGTTTAGTCTGGCGGTGGTGTGGGTCCTGAAGTTGGTTCTGCTGAAATATGGCGGAAGAAATGCCCATCGGAAGGCGATACCGTTCTTTTTGGGATTGATATTGGGACAATTTACCGTCGGAAGTTTGTGGACAATATTGGGCATGGTGTTTAATATACCGACATACGGAATTTGGCCTTAATACACTAAGCTTTCGACAACTTTAGGACACACCTGTCGCACCGCTGGGGCTTAGGGTTTGGGGGACGTCTGTATTTCTATAGGCATTCCGCCGCGTCCAATCTTGATGTAGCAGCGAGCTGTGCTCGCAATACTGTTAACTTCACAACGTCAAAAACGTTAGCACGTAACGGAGTGGAGTGCGGATTTAAGGAACGTATTCGATAGTTTAGACGCACTTAATTTCTCCGCAAGGGATATTAAAAACATGAAAATTCAAAAAATTCAGGCGTTTCCACTTGCTTACCCGGAGCCACACTACAAAGGTATCGAGCGTTACATCACGCTCGCCCGCGTGGAAAGCGACGATGGTCTTGTCGGATGGGGAGAGTGTATTTCACAATTCCGGGAAGCAACACTCGCAACAAAGATAGTCATTGAGGAAGGATTTGCACCGCTGCTTATCGGTGAAGATGGTTTGGATGTGGAACGGCACTGGCATAAAATGCTTGACCGCATCTGGTGGTATGGACCCGAAGGCATCGCCGCATTCGCTGTCAGTGCTGTGGATATGGCGTTATGGGACTTAAAGGGCAAGGCACTCGGTTTACCTGTCTGCCAACTCCTTGGCGGTCAAATACACGACAAAATCGTCGCAATGGCATCATTCATCTTCGATATGGAAGACCTGGAATGGACGCTCAACGAATTTCGGTGGTTACGAGAGCAAAACTACCGCGTCGTCAAAGGCGGATGGGGAATGCGACCAGAAGCGGTATTCGGTCTCGACCGCCAGCGTGATCTTGAGATGATTCGTCGCGTGCGTGATGTCATCGGAGACGAACTTGAGTTGATCGTTGACACGCCTGGGCACCATCGTATTTGGGATGTCCCGACAGCCATTCAACGCTTCCGAGATCTCGAACCTTATCGGCTCAAATGGATTGAGCAACCCTTGGCACCCCATGACCTTGAAGCGTATGCTCAGCTGCGAGCGGCGGTCATGACACCCATCGGTACAGGTGAAGATGAGTGGAATGTCGAAAGTTACAAACGACTCATCCAGTCCGGTGGTGTTGATATCGTACAAATTGATCCAGGACGTTGCCATGGACTCACCGGCAGCCGGCATGTCATTAAACTGATCGAGGCAGAGAACCTGCTGTTCAGTGCCCATTCATGGAGTAGTGCCTTAAACACCGCTGCGAGTCTGCACATGTTAGCGAGTTCGACACATGCCGATTGTACGGATTTCAAGCCCCACGAATCCCCGATGCAGCATGAATTGGTCAGCGACCCGTGGGTACAAGAGGACGGTTATGTGGCTGTCCGCGATGTCCCAGGACTCGGGGTCACGGTGCGAGAAAACGTTGTGGAAAAATATCTGTTTGGATAGAACCTATCTCATGAATGCTGGTTCACATGCCCCTAATAAGGTAGGTGCGGTTTCATGAAATTTAAGTATTTAAATCGGTAATTCTATGTTTTCCCAGTCCGGGTAGGTGCGGTTTTGCGGCGTACTCGCCCCGCCGAGTGCCACACGTGCACTCGGCGTTGATTCATGCGATCTGCATTCCTAACCGCACCGGACATCTCTCCAACATTACCGAGATTTTATAGTGTAATTCAGAAATCATTGTGTCTATACGTTGCTAACTAAGGTTTCAGTACACGCGCTTCATCAAATTTATTGACTAAGTAAGCAACACCGTCACCCTCAGATATACCTAAGACAATCCTGGCTTTTCCATCAGGAGCAAAAAGTGATAGGACCCCGCCTCCCTCATTAACCATGAGAGAAGCACCGGTTTTCTCCTTTGACCCCTGAGTTGTCACAACGCCATTACCCTCCGCAACCAAAAGAGAAGCGGCACCCATTCCCTTTGGACCATAAGTTATCACACGTCCACCATTTCTGTCCCAAGAGATTTGAACTCGAGGATCCATGTCATCACTCATTACCGTTATATCCTTACGCACAATTAACTCTCCGACGGTCAGTTTATCAATCGTTTCATATCCGAATTGTGCTGTAGTATCACTGTTCATACTACCAAACATAAAACCAGCAAGGGTCAGCAATCCACCTAAAAACATATATTTCAACTTTTCACGCAATCTAAACTTCATTGAACTCTCCTTTTCAAATGTGGCTCCATTACATCGCTTTCACGACACCTTTGATATAACTTCCGTTTCCACCCGTTGCTTCCTTGAGAAGTCCCGGATAATCCTCAAGCGGGACGATGTGCGTTACAAGCGGTCTTAGGTCAATGTGCCCACGCTCAAGGAGACGGATCGCCGGTGGAAATGTATCCCGAATCTTTGCGCCCGGTGAGGAACTCACCAAATTAAACGCGCCGCCATGCCACTCGGAACCATTGATCGTCACTTCCTCTCGAATACAACCGAAAAGATTGATATGTCCGCCCCTGCGAACAATTTTAGTGGCGAGATTTAACCCCGCAGCCTTGCCAGAACAGTCGAACACCACGTCAATTGGACGTGATCTTAACTCCGACACCAACTCGGAGGCATCAATTTCCTTAGGATTATACGTGTGTTTCGCACCGAGCGATTTTGCCAGTTTCAGACGTTTCTCAACGAGATCAATGGCGATAAGGTCATACGTGTAGAATCGGCTCAGTGCCTGGATGAACATAAGCCCCATAAAACCGCATCCGATAACTGCAACGTTGTCGGCAGGTAGCAAGGGAGCAGTGTCGAGACCTGTTACAACGCATGAAACCGGCTCAACAAGCCAGTATTCGTCTGCAAGATCCGATTCTGGAAGGACATATATGTCTTCAGTTGAACAGTTCTTGATACCATCGAACCCTAACTCTACGCTCGCAACGCGCATCCCTTCCTCAATATCCCGGACACCGCTCCCAACTTTTGTGACATAACCAACGCCTTCATGACCGGGAGGCGCGTAACCACCGTCTCGAAAGGTCGCTAAGTCCCATGCGCAGACACCACATGCGGCATGCTGAACCTGCACTTCACCAGCCTGCGGATCGGATACATCGATATCAATGATCTCGACCCCACCGTTTTCTCCATACCTGACCGTTTGCGTTTTCATCAGTTTGATACGACCTCCTTGGATTGATTCAATAGCGAGCGATAATACGATTTCTCCAGATTATAGCATACATCAGATGAGATATAAACGATTTTTGGGGTTACTCGGTGGCATTGTTTTCACAGCCAGTAGATTCGGAAAGATACGGAACGCGCCAGTCAGTCTTCAGAACATAGTGTTTCCAGAAGTAGATAACAAACGGTATACTCACAGCGAGTCCCACAAGCCCTACCCACCAGGATTCTTGAAACTCTGTAATTGTTTGCGATGCTGAGAAGTTGTCAAACTGCATTGTTAAAAGTTCCATAATCCATGCGATACCGTTGTTTGCTATGTGAACGGTGATTGGAATAAACAGCGATTTCGTTCGAATATAGAGAACAGCCATCACGCAGGCGAAGCAGAAAGCTCCCATAAGACCAACATGCAGAAGTGCAAAAACTACTGACGAAGCGATAACAGCCCTTACTGCACCCCACTTGATAGTCCAGCGCGTCAACAAAATACCACGAAAGAAGAACTCCTCAAGCACAGGGGCAACTAACACACCGCTAAATACATTCAATAGATTAGCAATGACATATTTATCACCACTTGTCCAGATTATAGTTGGGGAATAATCAAGCAACCGCGACTTGACAAATCCCGGTAGGAAAAACGATAGAGGGAAAAACAGAAGATAGATGGATGTAATGGAGATAATGATAAGAGGCACTGCCCATAGGCTATACCGTCCGAGCGTCCGCCACGCGGGAAACACCCCACACAGTCGATCGTAAGACAAATCTGAATGAGACAGCATTCTGAAGGTAAGCAGAAAGAAGTAAACGTACAACAGTAGTACTGTCAAAGTCTCTTGAAGTGGGGAGGGCTTGTTTTTGAACCACTCGGGCAAGAATTTCGTGAGGATAATGATACTAATGATAGTCGCGATAACCGTGAGAATCGCTCGCCATACCAATGCTCTCGCCCGCAGTTTTTCAAAAGGTGTTGAGTCTATTAGCATACGGACCTTTATAGTTGATAAATAGTTGTCTATAGTTGCTTACGTTACAGTTAGATTACCAATTGGTATGAGACCCATCCCGTCGACGAAGGTGTGGAGGTTCAGCGAATTTGAATGTCTGTGCCGTTACCAGTTCTTCGTTAACTTCGACTCCCAAGCCGGGACAGTCCGGTACCGGTATAGATGCGCCTTCGAGCTTGTGTTGGACAGGAAATAGGTCGTCATCGTAGTGTCCAGAACTTTCTGTTGGAGAGACTCGAATTTCCAACCAAGCGAAGTTAGTCACAGCAGCCGCCAGATGGACGGTCGCCGCCGTGCAAATGGGACCTAATGGGTTGTGGGGCATCAGGTCGATATAGTGCGCCTCAGCCAAGGCAGCAACCTTCATTGATTCCGTCAATCCACCGACGTTGCACACATCAAGGCGGGCAAAGTTCGTGATGCCGCGCTCCAGATACGGGAGAAACTGCCATTTACTGGAAAATTCCTCGCCGATAGCGAACGGGACATCGACCATCGTCCGCAGAGATTCATACGCCTCTGGGGTCTCATCTCGGATCGGCTCCTCCAAAAAGTCGAGCGTCCCAGAGGGCATACGCTGACAGAAGGATGCCGCTTCCGCAACGCTGAGACGGTGATGGTAATCGATGCCGAGAACAGGTTCAGATCCAATGGCTTCTCGAAGTGCCGTCAACCACTCCGCTGCAAGACTGATGGATTCACGCGGCTCGAAGATATTTTCCTCACCTGGCTTTGCTCGATGCAGGACATTTGTTCTGATGACGTTCCAGCCCTTCTCAAGCAATAAATTCGCGTTCTCGATCAATTCCTCAACCGTAGCCGCACCCGTCGTTGCAAAGCACGGAACAGCGTCGCGTTGTTTTCCACCGAGCAATTGGTAGACCGGCACGTTCAACGCCTTCCCGACAATATCGTGGAGTGCGATGTCGATTGCCGAGATTGCTCCGGTCAAAGCCCGACCACCCTCAAAATACTGGCTCCGGTACATCTCTTGCCACAACCCACCGATCCGCATCGGATCGCGCCCAATCAGGAATTCACGATAGTGGTTGACCGCTCCCACAACAGCCAATTCTCGACTCGAAAGCCCAGACTCACCCCACCCATAAATACCTTCATCGGTTTCCACTTTAACAATGTGTTGATTTCTGTGTCCCACCCAAACAGGATACGGTTTGATGTCAGTAATTTTCATAATGCATTTCTCCTAAGTATTGGCTATCAGCCTTCAGCCGTCGGAAACCGTCGGCGGGTCCGCTGACGGAAACCTTTTTGCTGATTGCTGATGGGTATTCTTCTGGCTGCTGACGATTGACTGCTTCTTTATACCAAATTGCTCGGCACCTGTCAATTAGTTTTCGTGTTCCACAGAATGTTAGCGACGCTTGAATCAAACAGATAGGTGTGCTACAATGGCAAAAACAGAAGGGAGGCACTCAGATGGCGAATAACCAGATTAAGATCGCGGCATGTCAATTGCTCACAAGCGAAGACGTTTCCGCCAATACTGCAAAAGTACTCCAGCAGATCGAGACGTGTGCAGAGATGGAGATTCAGATTACGGCATTCCCCGAGGGATGTCTGTTTGGCTACTGCTGCCGGACGGATTATTGGGAACACATCTCACCGCAGGTTTTTAAAGAGGCTGAGGCAAAAATTGCCGAGGCAGCGCGTCAACATGGAATAGCCGTTATCGTTGGCTCCGCGCATCACGATGGGGAGCATTGGCACAACGACCTCGCGATTTTTGACCAACAAGGGACCCTCAAATACCGTTACGGCAAAACCTTTCTTGCTGGCGAGAAGTGGTGCACTAACAACCGTGGCAAACTACCGATTGTGGAACTCGCTGGTGTTGCGTGCTGCTTCATCATCTGCCACGATGTCCGCTATCCTGAGTTAGTTAAATTGCCCGCGGCGATGGGTGCGCAACTCTGCATCTTCTGCTCGTGTGAGGCAGGATTATTATCGGAATATAAGCTTTCCGCTTACCGCGCCATGCCGATCTCACGTGCGACAGAAAACGGCATCTATCTCCTGATGGCGAATACACCCGCAAATCCAGATGATTTGCGTGCAACCGGTGCCTCACACGGCAACTCAAAGATTGTGCATCCAGACGGCAACGTCATTATAGAGGCTGGATTTTTCGGAGATGATATCGTTTCGGCAACAATAGACCTCTCGCAGGCGACAGGTTCGCAGGCGAAGCGGACCTGCAACGAAGATACAATCCTGCGGGAATGGTTCCGACAGGGATGTGAGTTTGTTGTGCAGGTCTGAAGAAAGAGACCCTCAGATACCGTGATAAAAGAACCGTCAATAGATTTAACCCAGCCGCGAATTAACCAGAAACCTGCCCGTAATGTAATGGAGGGCAGTCCAGGGGGCCATAGTTAAAAATATGTCAAATCAAACTGTTCAGATCCGCGCCGCTCGGCTTGTTGATGGGATAAGCACATCCGCTAAAACCGATCAGGCGATCCTTGTAACCGACGGTCGGATTGACGCTGTCGGTCCCCAAGAAGAGATTGCGAAACAGACACCACCCGATGCACAGATTGTTGATCTTGGAGATACGTGCCTCGCACCGGGACTCATTGATGGGCATACACATCTGAGCCTCGCAGGCGACGGACGAAATTATATTCAGATGTTCTCCGAAACCGATGAGATGATGGTGCTGACCGGCGCGATGAACCTACAACACCATCTCGCCGCAGGGATTACGACTCTTCGCGAACACGGTGCCAGAAACATGGTAGGATTCACGCTGAAGGAAGGGCTTGAACGCGGTTATATTCCGGGTCCCCGCACTTTAGTGAGCGGACGACCAATCACTTGCACAGGCGGACATTTCCACATGTGTAACGAGACAGCGGATGGTGAAGCTGAGATGCGCCGCTCGGTCCGCCGCTTGGTTCACGAAGGCGCAGATTACATCAAGATTATGGCATCAGGTGGAGGAACTGCCGGAACGATTCCGGGACGCGCCAGTTACTCTGTTGCTGAGTTGCACGCTGCCGTCCACGAGGCGCACCATTTCCATCGGCTCACGGTAGCACACTGCCGAGCAAAAGAATCAATGGTCCGCGCGGTTGAAGCAGGAATCGATCTGATGGAACATGCGGAATTCCTCGATCCAGACGGCGAACTCCGTTTTGACCCCAAAATTGCCGAGATGATGGCGGAATCCGGCATCTGGATTAGCCCAACCCTTCAAGCATGGACGGGCTATCCACGTATCGTTGCACTCCGTGCAAAACGTGACAGCGGGACGATTTCCGCTGACGAAGCAACCGAATTGCAGCGACTTGAGGCGCGGGCAGAGGTACGCTTAGATGTAATGCGTCGTATGCTCGACTACGACCTTCGTGACCGGATCGTGCCGGGTACCGATTCGGGGGTCGGCAATCTCGCATTCGGTCATCTCGATTACGACTTACAGCTACTTGTTGAAGTTGGGTTCACGCCAGCAGAGGCACTCATCTCAGCGACCCGTATCTCCGCCGAGGCAATCGGCATGGCGGATGAGATCGGGACCATTGCACCGGGCAAAATTGCTGACCTCGTCGCTTTTGAAGGCGATCCGACGAAGGATGTGGGTGCGTTCAGTCGGGTAACCGCGGTATTTCAAGCTGGACAACGGGTGAAATAACCGACTGTGGCTTTAGGCACAAGCCAGTTAAAATTCATAAATATCTGCCCGCCGTTTCGCTACCTTATGTTGGACGAGTGCTTGGAGGTCTTCTGGCATACGCGCAAACGTCTCTGGAAGAACGGGTTGATGACCGCCTTCGCGCATGAGGTTCCACCAAGGGGGATAGTAAGCGATATTTAAGCCATGCGATGCTGGTCGTCGGTTATGTTCGCACCCTGCCCGTGCCATGTACCGCCGTGCCACAACAGCACAGAGCCGCGTCGTCCGCAGACAGGCACTGGATGACTCTCTGTGATATCGGATGCCGAAGGTCTACGCCGGGCGCGATGGCTGAATGGCACAACGAGCGTCGCCCCGTTCTCAACGGTAAAATCTGTTATCATCCAGATCGAATTAATCATCCACGGCGTTTCAGGTAGGCGTGCTGGTAGGTCATGCGTTGAATCGGAATGGATGCCACCCTGCGAAGCACGCGGCTTGACCCACTTTGTGCAAGCCTCTCCGAGTCGTACGCTATCACCGAGAAAGTGGCGGACGACCTGTAATACCTGTGGATGCGCGATGCATTCCCAACACATCTCATCGAGGTTGACTATACCGAAAAGGGTTTGATACAGGTCAGCACCCGGATCCTGAAAAGCGTCGCGATTCGCAGGGTTTCGGTGGAGTTGGAAGTATTTCTCCGCCATCGCATCCGCTTGCGATGTGGAAATCGCATCCTCAATTAGACAATAACCGAATGTTTCGAGATGTGCTATTGCGTCTTGTTGTGGCATTTACAGAACTCCTATACTTTGGGGTAACCAATCAATGCAGTGGTGTGCTGAGATGAAGCGTCCCAACTATTTTGCCACAATTCATCATGTCAGACAAGCGGAAAAATTAAGAATTTACCGAATGAAGGGAAAAAACGAAGTCGAAACGGGTGAATGGAATCGGCTTGTGATGGATGCCTATCACTCGCTGGAGTTTTTGGTCACGATGCATTACCTTCGGAAACACCTTCCTGAGACCGGTAAGGTTTTAGATGCCGGGGGCGGACCAGGACGTTATGCGATCGAACTGTGTCGAGCGGGTTATGCTGTCATTCTCTTGGATATTGACCCATAGGTGTCAATTTTAACCCAAGTTGCTACTAACAAGTTTTGAAGGTTCAAGGAGATTTTCACGCACTTTCCTCACCCCAGATGAAGTTTAAGTATTTAATCAGGTAATTTCTGAACGGGTTATAAATAGCACGACGACAAGCAAAACCGTTTGTAGTAGTGCGATTCATCGCACGTCGTGTCGTCCAAGATTACCCAATTTATTTGTTAATTTTCATGAGGGGTGAGATGTCTATAGAAAGGGCTTGGGTAATTTTAAAAAAACGTAGGTCTCGGTCCTGGTAGGTGCGGTTTCTAACCGCACCCGGGTCTTAGCCCCAAACCGCACGTCCTCCCAATCGTCTCTTAAGCCCCGTAGGGGAAACCCCATCTGTGTAGAAAAGCATGCTACATAAAAAAACAAGCCCAGTGGGGGTTTTTGCTTGGGTGTTTCTTCAGCATTTGTAAAGACGCGGCGACCAAAGACTATGAAAAACCCCTAAATTGACGGCTATGGGTTGGCTAAAATTTTATCCACGTCGTTGTGAAAAGATGCGTCAATTCTTTTGGGACCGAAATAACATCAATATGAAAGAAAATGGCACGCGCCACAAAAGTAGTGAGCAAGCATGACACGAAAGCTCTCATTCCGTCCTATTGCGAAACACCAACATAAATCTATTTTCTTCTATTTGCGCTACTTCCTCTAAAGGAAGATGTTTCTCAACAATGTACTTGACAAAGGCAACTGTCCAAAAGTACCATGGAGACGCGTATACACCTTTTTCAGGAATTGTAATGTCTCCTCCCATCAACCCGGTCTGAGTATCATAGCAATCCAGAAGGTTCGCCTCGCCCGCGCTCTTGAGCAATTCATCGTGCATAGTTACAACGAAAATACCATTATCCGATAGCACCTGTTTAAGCTGAACCGACAAGCTCTCCAGCGTCTGATATGATAAATAACCGTTATTTTGAGGGAGTAGCGCAAAATCGAAAGAATTCTCTTTATAAGGCAGAGCAGCTATATCCCCGATATTAAATTGACATCGGCTCTTTCTTTTCTCGGCAACCTTTTTAGCATGGAGGAGTGGAATCTCTGCGAAGTCAATACCAGTCGCTATCGCTCCCAAGTCTTCCATAGCAAAGGTAAAACGTCCTGCATTGCAGCCCAAGTCTAATGCGCGCATGCCGGGTTTTATTAGTCTACGCAAATGGCTTTCATATCTGTCAACAGCGAAGTGTGATCTCGGATCATCAGGATCAGTTGTCGGATGAACATCAATCGCATTGTACTTTTTTCGAGTCGCATCATTTATGTTCATATATTTTTTTCCTTCAAATATGGCTTGCACTATACGGTGCTGTAGTGTAAATTAATCAGGACAGGATGTGTCAAACATTTTGACATAATTCATCACGTTAGACAAGAGAAAATTTACCGTAGAGGGAGTCCTGCAAATGCTATCAACCGAAAATATGGGAGGCGTTGTCGTTACCCCAGATCAATTGAGCGAGATGCAAGCGGGTGACTATATCCTACACGCCCGCGATGGTGTGCTGAACAAGGTAGAAGTGGAGAAAATTCGTATGCCTTTGGACCCACAAGCGCATTATCAAGGATTGAACCTCGTTCTGGCTCCCGACAACACTATCTATGCAGTGCAACAGACCATCATCTCCAAGTCTGCAGATGGCGGCAGAACATGGGAACATCTCAAGAGGAATCCGTCTGCATTCGGTTTCAATGGGTGGTTGTTGCAAGCCAATAGACACGGGCAACTCATCAACGTGAGTCAGCAGGATGAAGAATCGCCAATCACCGTCTGGCTGTCTGATGATGAGGGTCAAACGTGGGTGCAAACGAGCGAAATAGATGTCGCGCCATTTCAGAAAACCGTCGCCGGTTCAAGTTTGACCCGACTTAGCGATGGTACACTCCTCCTACCGATCAAAAGACGGGACGATCCGTTTGACGAAGGCACGAATCCGACGTATGTTTTCGTTTCCAGCGATGACGGACACACTTTCTCAAACCGCTTTTTCTTGTCAGACTATGGCAATGAAGTCAACATTACAGAACTGTTCCCCGGAAAACTGCTCGCGGTCATTCGGTACCAGCCGGGACCGCCAGATCAACCCCACACGAACAAAACCGTTTTCCTCGCCGACTCGGTGGACAACGGTGCCACATGGATGAACCTCCGTCAACTGACCAGTATACATGGACAATGCCATGGTGCAGCGGTCGGGATTTCCAATAGCCGCGCTGTTGTGGCATACGATCACCGTTATCCGCGCGAACTCGGGAGTGGCAGGGCAATGGTAAGCGACGATAATGGCGAGAATTGGTCCGACGAGGTCTATTATCTCTGTCACGGACACGTCGCTGGTTTCCCACGACACATTAGCTTGGACGGAGAAGATATACTAACCTTCATCGGTTCCTGCTACGGTGATGTTAGCAAATGGGAGAACGCCACAGGAAACTCGCATTTTTGCGTCATCCGGTGGCAACCGGTTTAGTTAGGACGATAATTATGAAAATTACTGGATTTGAGACAATACCGATCCAAGGTCGCGCAATGGTGCTGAAAATGTTCACCGACGCAGGGATAATCGGCTATGGTGAACCCATGAACTATGAGCATTGGCGCGTTGTCGCCCAAGCCGTGGACGACATGGCAGAATACCTTGTCGGCAAAGACCCGCTACAGATTGAGGACCATTGGCAGGCGATGTACCGGTCAAGTTATAGCCGGAACATGCCGATACTGGTCGGTGCCTTAAGCGGTATTGAGATGGCGATGTGGGATGTATTCGGTAAAGTCGTCGGGATGCCGGTATGGAAACTGCTCGGGGGTTCAGTACGTAATCGGATCCGTGTCTATACGGGTATAGGTGGCACAACACCTGAAGAGTGTGCAGAGAGTGCCAAGAAAGCAGTTGCATCAGGGTTCCGTGCAGTGAAGATGGGAGCCTCACCGCAACCTGTTCGGTTCGTGGATACACCGAAGGCAATTGATACCATGGTGGCGCGGGTAGCGGCAGTACGAACAGCCGTGGGGGACGAGGTTGACATCGCTGTTGACTTGCATCGGCGATTAAGCCCGACGATGGGGATGATTTTGGTGAAAGAATTGGAACCATTTCGACTTTTGTTCGCTGAGGAACCGTGCCATCCAGAAAACAATGAACCATTACTGGCACTGTCTCAGTCAACGACGGTGCCGATCGCGACCGGTGAGCGACATTTGACACGATGGGGTTTCCGAGAGATAATTGAACGCGAGATGTGCGCGATTTTGCAACCGGATATTCGACACTGCGGCGGGATACTGGAACTGAAAAAGATTTCAGCGATGGCGGAGATTCATAATATAGCAGTCGCTCCGCACAACGCCGCCGGTCCCATCGGAGTCGCGGCATCGGTACATGTAATGGCGACTGTACCGAATTTACTGATATGCGAGGGTGGGCACCGATGTGGAGAAGGGCTATTTTCGACACCTTTGGTGTTCAAAGACGGGTTCATTGAACTCCCAACAACTCCGGGGCTCGGTGTGGATATGGACGATGCCGCCATTGAAGCGGTTCGAGATGAGACGTTTCGGTTGCGTGGAATGTTCTGGCACGCAGACGACGGGGCTTTCGCCGATTATTAGCCACAGCCACATATAGGCTCGCCTCTCATAGCATATTATCCCGATCCGTGGGACGTGAGGAGAGATTCGTTTTTGGCGGTATATCCCATGAGATGTACCCACAACGCGGACAGCGCAATTCAAGTTCAACGAGATTTCTAATCGTGCCTGTTTCTTCAGGTTTCCGTCGGGTTTGACATTGCGGACACCGAACAGCACGAAATTCATCCGCATCGCTTTTGCCAAAGTAGGCACCTATCTTAAACAGAATAAGCAGCAACACGACGATAAAAACACATACAAAACTAAAGATGAGAAAAGGCAAGAACGTCGGCATGTTGCTTTCCTCAAAATATGCGTTAATCTTGCAACAGTATTAGCGGTTTAACTGACTCCTGACGATAGGTAGTTTCTGGAACGGTATCCGCAAAAAAAGGCGCGAAAAACGCATCGGCGGTGTCCAAAAACGTTGGTAGGTTGAGTCCCATGTAATTTCCCGATGCGTTGTCACATTCAACCACAACCTGCCGCAATTTATCGCGTCCCGCAGTAGAAAGTGTGCATAGCGGACGCAGCATCCGCATGTGATACTTGATGAAGGCTGCCGACACCTGAATTAACCCTTGAAGGAACAAGCGATACGTCCCTTCTGATCGGTGCCACAACCCTTCCCACGCCTCATGCGCTTCCCACCAATAGGCAAAGTTGTAGAGATCCACGCCGTATAGGTAATCCTCGTTCTGTCTCCACATTTTTGGCGGTAAGGCTTCAGCATCATGATCTTCTTCCGCTCCGTAACTATGCCCAAGTGGATCGCGAATCGGATGCGGCGTGACACCCGGTATATGGCGGTACGGCGGAAACGGCTTTTGCGGGCAATATCGCTGCCAATTGACATCAAAAGGTTCAGGATTTTTAATTTTACCTTGCGGAGTTATCAAGGGCATTTCCTGCTTCACGCGCTTTTCTCCTATCCGCCCTCCATTTCATTACGGGCTTACGGTTTTGTTTTATCTTTAATTCTGTACCCAAAGCAGCAGCCTGCAACAACGGCGCAGGCGACCCTTGAGAAACACACTTCAAAGTTCAAACCCACGTCGTTTAACCGCAAGGAAAAATTAAAAACCTTACACTCTGCCGATCCCGATGTAATGAAAACCTGCCGCTCTCGCTTCTTCCGGGGAATAAACGTTGCGTCCATCAATGAGAATCGGAGTCTTCATCTGTTTAGCGAGCCTACGGAGTTCAAGCTTGTGGTAGAGTTCCCATTCGGTAACGAGCACGAGTGCATCGGCATCGTAAGAGAGTTCGTATACATTTTCCGTGAAAAGCACTCTGTTACTGTCGGTTTCTTCATTCTGGCTTAAAGCACGACGTGCGTTTGCGATAGCGATCGGATCGTGTGCACGCACTGTCGCCCCCGCTGCAATCAGTTCACGGACAATGTCAAGTGCGGGTGCTTCTCGAACGTCATCCGTGTTTGGCTTGAAGGCGAGTCCGAGGATACCAATGGTTTTGCCTTTGAGTGTGCCCAATGTGCTGTGCAACTTTTCGACAACACGCTCCCGCTGGCGGAAGTTGACGGTGCGTGCGGCTTCCGTAATCGGCATCTCGTACCCAGATTGTGCGGCGACGCCTAACAAAGCAGCGGTATCTTTCGGATAGCAACTACCACCCCATCCGAGACCCGCTTGGAGAAATCGATTCCCGATACGTGCGTCAAGTCCGATACCGCGTGCGACTTCTGTTACGTCTGCCTCAACTTCCTCACAGAGTCCCGCAATTTCATTGATAAAACTAATTTTAAGTGCGAGAAAGGTGTTCGCGGCGTATTTAATCATCTCAGCACTGTTCGGATCCGTTGTCATCATTGGTGGCAGGTGGTAAGAAGACGGACGTGGAAACTCGCTCGGTGGATCAAACGTCTGTTCAAGGACAGGCTTATAGAGACGACGCAAGGTATCAATCGCTTCATCACTGTTCGCACCGACGACGATCCGATCTGGGTAGAACGCGCCTTGCAACGCCAATCCCTCTTGCAAAAATTCCGGGTTTGAAGCGACGGCAACGTTACCTCGAATCCCACGTTCCGAAAATACTTCCTCCACAACTTCAGCGACCCGCTGATTCGTGCCTATCGGGACTGTCGATTTGACAACGAGTGTATAGTGCCTATCGGGCAGGCAGACGTGGGCGACCTCTTTGGCGGCTTGTTCCACATGTTGTGTATCCGCTTCACCGTTTTTCTTCGGTGGTGTCCCCACAGCAATCAGAATCAGCTCTGCCTCCGGTACGACTTCAGCCACACTCGGCGTGAAACGGATCGTGTGTTGTACCTCTTCAAGAAGACTTTGGATGCCGGGTTCATGAATCGGACTTTTTCCCTCGTGCAAAAGGTTGAGTTTGCTCTCGTCTTTGTCCACTGCAGCGACATCATGATTCAGATAGGAGAGCACTACAGCCGTGGTCAAGCCGACGTATCCTGTTCCTATAATTGCAATTTTCATATTTTAAACTATCAAATCTGGTCATCGCTCCACTTCGTTTCACGATGGTTTTAGGTTAATTTCAACCGGAATAGAACATGAACAATTATCAAAAGTTTATGGGGATGCGAGTCTTTCTCTTTTCGTGGCTTGTTTTCAAGATTTGAATTCAAAGATGCTTTAAATCATCCAAATCCTTCTGTCTTCCGCTGACTCGCTTGTTGCGTTTCAAGTGTTCAAGATTGATAATCTGGACCTCAACGTCGTCTATGACATCAATTGTCCGCTCTGAATAGCATTCTTCAAAACGGACACCGGAGATAGTTGTCAAAAGCTCAATTCTCATCGGAGGGTTCCCCATTCGGATAATTTGATTCTCCTTCAAAAAGAGATCCGCAGCTAAGTGCGGTATGTCAAAGCCAAATTCCTTCAAAACAGCAACGAGTTTCTCGGCGTTCTCTTTCTGGATTGCAATCCATATATCCATGTCAGCGGTTGTTCGCGGATATCCATGGTAGCTGACGGCGTATCCACCAATGAGAAGGTACTCAACTTGGTGTGAATTCAGCAACTTCAAGAATTCTTTGAAGTCGGTCGGTAACCGGATCGTAGTCATAGTTAATCTGCCGCATTAATTCGAGGGCTTCCAAGCGTTCCTGTGGTGTTTTAGAATGCCAATATGCTTTGTCCACTTCATCGGCTTCTTCAAAAGAGGATAACACAGAAAACGTTCCCTTATCCACTTTACAAGTATCAATTGCACGCATAACTCTGTCTAAAACCTCCATTCATTGAACGGCTGGTGGCTGAACCTTTTCTAATAGCCTATTGATAATATCCAAGCTCGTGACACCGTCAGCCTCGGCGTTGAAATTCGTCAAAATTCGGTGGCGTAGCACAGGTATAGCGACTGCCTTGATATCCTCGTATGCGACATGATAACGTCCCTGGAGAATGGCGCGCGCCTTTGCCCCCAGCACGAGATACTGCGATGCCCGCGGTCCTGCGCCCCACTGCACCCAATCCTGAATGAAATCAAGTGCCTCTGAATTAGGTCGCGTCTGCCGATTCAATTCCACTGCATAATCCACGATTGCTTCGGCGATCGGCACTTTCCGGACGACCTGTTGTATTCGCAAGACCTCTTCTCCTGTGATAACAGGTTCTATCTCGGGTTCATAAGCCGCAGTTGTTGTCATCACAATCTCTTTTTCGGCAGCTTTATCGGGATAGTCAAGCGTGATATGGAACATGAATCGATCGAGTTGCGCTTCGGGTAGTGGATAGGTGCCTTCCTGCTCGATCGGGTTCTGCGTCGCTAAAACAAAAAATGGGCGTTCCAATGGATAGGTTCTGCCGCCTGTGGTGACTTGGTACTCCTGCATCGCCTGTAAGAGTGCTGCTTGCGTTTTGGGGGGTGTTCGGTTAATCTCATCAGCAAGGACTATGTTAGCAAAGACCGGTCCATTAATAAAGCGGAAAGCGCGTTTCCCTGCTTCACCTTCCTCAATAATATCGGTGCCGATAATGTCCGATGGCATCAGGTCTGGCGTAAATTGGATTCGGTTGAAAGGGAGTTCCAGAATCCGCGCGAATGTGCTGATGAGCAGTGTTTTCGCTAATCCCGGCACGCCCACGAGCAAACAGTGTCCCTGCGAAAAGAGTGCGATAAGAAGTTGCTCGATGACTTCGTCTTGCCCAATGATTCGCTTTCTGAGTTGGTTTAAAATATTTTCCTTCGCCGTTTTCAAGGTTTCGGCGGCTTCTATATCAGTTCCGGTCTGCGGCATGGAGATGTCATTTTTCATTTTTTAAACTATTAAATATGGGCATCGTTCCACTACGTTCCACGATGGTTTTTGGTTAATTCCAATGGAGAATGAAGAGATGAACAGTTATAAAGAGTCTATGTAGCCGTCTCACTTGAGGCCTTCCACATTTGGAGCCCGTCAAAATCAAAGTTCACATCAATGACCCGCGCGCCTGCTTCTTCAAGTTTTTGACGGACGCGATGTTCACGTGTAGGTTCGCAGTAAAACAGTAGACACCCACCACCACCAGCACCACAAGCTTTCCCGCCGATCGCGCCATGCGTCATTGCAATTTTAAAGAGGGATTCTATCTGTTCATTTGTGACAGAGGGGTGTAACTTCTTCTGATTCTGCCAATTTTGGGTGAGGAGTTCGCCGAATTCGTTCAAGCGACCGCGCATAAGTGCTATTTTCATTGCCTCAGCGGTGGTTTTGAGAGTTTCCAAGGCATCACGAACACTCGGCTGCCCACTTTTATAAGCGTCGGTCACATTCTGATGTATATTACCAGAGAGGCGAGACTTTCCGGTATAACAGAGGACAAGATTCTTTTCAAGCTCGCAACGAATGTGTGGTGGAAATTTCAATGGTGAGGTTTTCACCTCCTCCCCCTGAAACTCCATAAAATGAATTCCGCCGAGTGCGCTCGCGTAATGATCCTGCTTTCCGCCAAGGATACCGAGTTCATGACGTTCAATATTGCTCGCGAGATCCGCATACTCATAAGGAAGATAGGTAGCTTCCTTAAGTGCCCCAAGCACACCGACGAGTGCGACTCCCATTGCGGCAGAAGTGCCTAATCCGCTGCCCGGCGGCGCGGTGGACTGTGTAATCAGGTCAAAACCGCCAATCTGTATGGACATTCGTCGCACAGCTGCCTTGATTAAATCAATGTTCCCATCATATTCAAGCTGACGTATATCGTCCGCTTCAATGAATGTATCAAAATCCGCAGAATAGATACGAATGCTTTTATCCAGAACGCGCTGGAGTTCAACAGAATCGTCATGTGCTACTTGGCGTTCACAGCGGAGGGTCGCATAAGCGTATCGGTTAATTGCCCCGTTGACGACAAGCCCTTTTGAAGGTTCAGTAAAGAGGGCTACATCGCTCCATCCGCCAGCAAAGTCGATGCGAACTGGGGCTCTCGTTCGGATTAACATGATGCGTCTCCTGACATCAGATTTTAACCAACGCGCTCGGAAAGCGTGCCTATAAATGATGCGGACAAAAGAATGGAAAGGGTACCTACAAACAATACGGACAAAAAATTGTATCAATAACTGCAGGCGATAGCATAGTGTTGGAATATGTTGTGAAGGTAGTTTCCGTTATGCAAGAAACCCGCAGAGACTTTTGTCAATGGGCGTAACGTGGAAAAGCCGCAGCTGTCCCTCAATTAAAAACGAGGCACAGCCCGGCGGCTTTTCCAGAAACTGAGCGAACAAACCGCCAGTTTTAGCCAGTGGCGTCGCGAAGTTTCTTACCAGATTTAAAGACAGGGACTGTCTTCTCTGGAATATCAAGTGGTGCGCCAGTCTGCGGGTTGCGACCTGTACGAGCTGGACGATTTTTGGCTTCAAATGTTCCAAAACCAATTAGTCCAACAGAGTCGCCATTACTCAAAGCGTCGCAAATGGTCTCAGCAAAAGCATCAACAGCGGCGTTCGCATCTTTCTTGCTAAGATCTGTTCGTTCAACGATACTACTGACGACATCGCTCTTCATTAATTTTGCCATGTCAAATGTTCCTCTAATTTTTAGTCCGGACGAGAAAACACTGCGTTTTCCGAACAGCTCGGAAAACGGGGTTCTCACGTTTCGGACGCAAAATGGATTTAACAAAAAACTAATAGTAATTATATTATACTATACAAATATAGATATGTCAAGATAAAATTGGGTTAACGCCGAAAAAAATTAACCTGAATTACAGGGAAAAGCCTATGCTTAACCCGGATAACCCTATTAGAAATAAAGATGATCCAACACGGTTAACTTGACATAATACATAGGTCTCTTAATTTTAATACCACAGACTACGCAATTTGTCAAGTTTTTTTGTTTTCAAGGCGAAGAATTCCGCTGTCACACGACATCTCTACCGAAATATTTGCTTAAATGACGTGTTTGTGGTAAAATTATACATTAAACCTTACATACAAAAATTCTGCTTGAATTACACAATAAAGGAAACATCAGAAATGAGTGAGAGTTATCGTGTTGCGGTTGTCGGTGCAACGGGTGCCGTCGGTAATACCATATTGCAAATTCTTGAAGAGCGATCGTTCCCAGTTGCTTCCCTCAAACTTTTAGCATCGCATCGCTCTGCCGGTGAAATTCTATCCTTTAAAGACGATCCCATTATCGTTGAGGAACTGACCCACGACTCGTTTGATGACGTGGACATAGTGTTCTCATCAGCAGGCGCGTCTGTCAGTCGCGAGTTCATCCCTACAGCCATAAAAAAAGGCGCGCTCGTCATTGACAATACGAGTGCCTTCCGCATGGACGCAGGAACACCTCTCATTGTCCCGGAAGTCAATATGGATGCTGCCCGCACTCACAATGGACTGGTCGCCAATCCAAACTGCTCTACCATCCAAATGATGGTTGCACTTAAACCTATCTACGATAGTGTCGGCATCAAACGGATCGTTGTCTCCACGTATCAAAGCGTCTCTGGTAAAAGTGGACGTGCTGTTATGGAACTGGTCCAACAAACGACTGAAGCACTCGAAGGCAAACCGATCACTTTAGAAAAATTCCCGCACCAGATGGCGTTCAACGTTGCATTCGATTGGCCCTTATTAGACAGTGGCGACACCGAAGAAGAGGTGAAAATGATCAATGAGACCCGGAAGATACTCGCAGACGACACGATTGGTGTCTCCGCTACAACCGTCCGAGTCCCTGTCTTCTTCGCACATTCTGAATCGATAAACGTTGAGACGCACGAGAAACTCACAGCCGCTCAAGCGAGAGAGTGCCTCGCCACTGCACCCGGTGTAAAAGTTGTGGACGATCCCGACAACCAATTGTATCCACTCGCCGTCGATGTCGCAGGGCAAGATGAAGTTTATGTAGGTAGAATTCGCGATGATGCTTCCATAGAAAACGGTTTGAATCTCTGGGTAGTCGCAGACAACCTCCGCAAAGGTGCCGCTCTGAACGCTATCCAAATCGCCGAAAATCTGCTGTAAGGCTGCCAGAAAGATATGGAACTCGACCTTGCCACGCTGCCGGACTACCTACGTCAACGCCGTGCTGAGATCCGAATGTTTGAATCGGAGACGGATCTCCGTATAGAAGAGATTGGCGATGGTAATCTTAATACAGTCTATCGCGTCTCGGACGCAGCGCGACCGGAGCGTTCGGTCGTCCTGAAACACGCGCCACCCTACATTAAGATATTAGGACCCGAGTATCCATTATCCATCGAACGTTTGACTTACGAATCCCGTGCGCTGGACATCTACAACCAGTTCGCAAGGGGTACCGTCCCTGAACTCTACTACTTCGATGCTGAAACCGCCGTCATAGCAATGGAGGACCTCCGAGATGCGCAGGTCCTGCGCGCCGACCTCATCGCAGGCAGAGTGGACACCGGCATCGCTGAACAGGTTGGGCGATTTATAGGCATCGTACATAGTCGCACCTATGTCGAGAACCTTGATAGCACAACTGTGCAGCATTATAGACAGCAATTTGCGAACACTACCATGCAGTCGGTAACTGCCGATTACGTGTTCACTTTTCCGTACACCGAACATGAAACGAATTTCTGGACCCCAGGATTAGAGCCTGATGTCCAGCGGTTGAAAGCGGATACGGACTTTCTGCAGCAGGTAGCGTACCTCAAACAGATTTTTCTAACAGCACAGCAAGCCGTAACCCATGGCGATCTGCACACAGGAAGCGTTCTCGTCCAAAACAACACAGCGAAAGTGATTGATGCCGAGTTTGCCTTTTATGGTCCCGTAGGATTTGACCTCGGATTATATTGGGCGAACTATCTCTTATCCTATTTTTCACATCAAGACACCTTGGACGTGCAATCCGCACTCAAAACAGCGATCGCAAAGATGTGGCACACCTATACGCTTGAATTCAGAACAGTTGATGCCACGTTGAAAGAACAAACGTTGCAACAAATTTTCCACGAAGCAGTCGGGTTTGCGGGATTGGAAATGCTGCGCCGTCTTATCGGTGCGGCACACGTCAAAGATATAGAAGGTATTGCTGATATACCCAAAAAACTACGCGTAGAAAGGGCAGCACTTCAATTCGGAGCAACACTCGTTAAACAGTACCAAGCCTTACGAGATGTGCCAGCTGTCCTCGCTATGCTTTAAGGAATAATCGCTGTTCATTAAGTACTATGAGAGACTACTACGAAATCCTCGGCGTGAATCGAGGTGCCACTCCAGAAGAAATCAAAAAGGCCTACCGTAAACTCGCAGTCCAGTATCACCCGGACAAAAATCCAGGTGACAAAGCGGCAGAGGAGAAGTTCAAGGAGGCATCGAACGCGTATTCGGTACTCTCCGACCCTGAAAAGCGACGTATGTATGATACCCGCGGGCACGCAGGCGTTCACGGTATGGGTTTTGAAGGTTACCGGAATACGGACGACGTTTTCAGGCACATCAACCTCGACGATATTTTCGGACGCGGCGGGTTTGGCGGGTTCGGTGGATTTGGCGATGCGTTCGGTGATGCGTTCGGACAACGGCGCACAACTGCTCCGCCTCGCGGACGCGACATCCGTATGAACGTCAGTATCCCTCTCGAGGACGCGGTGTTAGGCAGTAAGAAAGAGGTGAATGTCCAAGGAAAGCGTCTCACGCTCACAATTCCGCCGGGTATTCAAGATGGAAAAACTTTACGTATTCAAGATCATGGAGAATCCCTCGGCAGCGGCATTTCGGGCGATCTGTTGGTAACGATTTCTGTACAACCGCATCCGACACTGACCCGCGAAGGCGCAGATCTGCTGACAGACGCAAATATCTCTATGACAACAGCGGCGTTAGGCGGTTCCGTTCGGATACAAACGCTAACAGGAAATGTGGATCTGAAAATCCCGTCCGGGTCGCAACCGGGACAGCAATTCCGCTTACGTGGACGAGGTGGGGTAGATGCCTCCGGCAGAAAAGGCGACTTGCGGGTGCGGTTGGTTGTGGAAATTCCGAAGTCTTTGTCTCGCAAACAGCGGAATTTGTTGAAGGAACTTGAGAAAACGCTATGAAAAAAGCATTCTCTGAATCTGATGCCGCGATCGAGGAAACCATGCAAGAATCATCAGTTATTCAACACTTCACAGAACTCGGTATTGAACAGGGTGAAAGAAAGGGAGTTTTGGGATCCCTGTTAGATGTATTGGAGAGTCGCTTTCAAACCAGCGAGGTGCATACGTTAAAACCTACACTTGAGAGCATCGAAGAAATCCAGTATCTCAGGGAGTTGTTGCGTGAGGCAGTTCAAGTATCGACCCTTGATGAATTCAAGCGCATCTTGGCATCAAACGGGAACTGAATCCTATCATGACAGGCGTTTTTCATAGTTATGCGGGAATCGGTTATGAAAGTGCCAAAATCGTTGTAGCGGAAGCAACGGAGTCTCCTGAAAGAACTTGAGAGGACGTTATGAGATTCGAGGAAGTTCAGCGATGGAATTAGAAAATTACTTCGACTTTGTTCAAGAAGATGTCATCCGGATTAAAGGGAATCGCATTGACATTGAGATTGTGTTGGAAGATTATCTGGAGGGCGCGAGTCCCGAAGAAATTCTGCTACGCTATCCGACCTTAAACCTTGAAAAAATACACGCAACTATCCTCTACTATTTAGCGAAAACAGAGGAAGTGGAAGCGTACCTTGAACGGGTGAGACAACTTGATGAAGAAGCATCCCATGAACAACTACGGAATCCTCCGCCTTACGTAGTGGAATTACGAGAACGTTTCGCGAAGGTTTCCCAAGAATTATTTGAGGCGAAAAAAACGTCTACTGAATTGGTGGATATCCCATGAGACCTCGGTTCCTGCTTAATGAAGTGGGATCAAGTGAGACGCGAGATAAAACCTATGCAAACCCAGTTTGAACTTATTCACGGCAACATAATGGACGCGGAAGTCGATGCTATTGTGAACCCAACAGATATTGTTCTCAGTGGTGGAGGCGGTCTGGATCGGATGATTCGTCAAGCCGCTGGCGAAAAGGTGGATCGTGCATGTGAGGAGATTCGAGATCTTTATGGCGGTTGTCAAACAGGCGAAGCGGTCATTACCCCAGCGGGTAACCTCTCTGTAAAACATATCATTCATACTGTCGGACCGATTTGGATTGGCGGCGGCATTGGAGAACCGAAGCTGCTTGAGAGTTGCCATCGAGAATGCCTCCAACTTGCCATGAAAAAAGGAATTCAATCCATTGCGTTCCCTGCGATTAGTACTGGGACATTTAGGTATCCGCTTGAAAAGGCAGCACCTGTTGCGTTGAAAGCCGTGACAGAATTTGTGGAACAGACACAGCGACATGATGGCTCCGTGCCGAGACTCATTCAGTTTTTTCTGTTCCAAGAGGAAGCGTATATGTGTTACGTGAAGGCACTTTCGGACCTCGGATTTCGTTTGTCCTGTTTTCTTGGACAAGAAAAGTAAAATCACTTCTGAAATTCTTTTTTTATGTTTTGAGCGGTTCTTTGTGTAAAATAGTGTATAGGGAAGACGCACATGCCAACCATCTACAATGTGAGTGACATAACGAATATATTATCAGGTACTATACAGAGAAATGTATTGGTACGGGGTGAGGTAGAGATATTAACAGATGGACCTCCAAGTGCTTTTTATCTCATAAATGAATCGAAGAAACTTAGATGTTTCGTACCACAAGGCGTAATGGCTCCTACGTTGGAACAAGGACAGGTAGTAGTCGTAGATGGGAAAATTACGCTTTTTTCTTCCTTTAGTCAATACCAGATCACTGTTAGCAACATACAAGTTAACGGGGTTAACACGAATACGTTTAGCGTTACAGAGATAACGGATCAAATATCACGCCTTGTAGAAAACACACCAGCACTGCAAAATATCCAAATACAAGGCACAGTTTTTTGGGCTGTAGTTTCTAATTGGGATCTCATTAACGTAGATAGTCCACCACTTCAACGAATTAGATGTGTATCTCCCGGTCCTATACCCCCTGTGCAAATCGGGAATGACATGCTTGTTAAAGTTGAAGGCGGAGTTAGCATCTATCCTCCCAAGAGCGAGTATCAAATTAACGTTGTTGGTATAAATACATTAACGTGCCAGTGCCCTGGGTGTGATCACTGTAGCAATATACCTCAGTATAATCACCTCCGAGAAGTTCCGAACCTTGAATTGTGTGCTACGTGTCTTCCGCGCCCGCCAGATGAATTGTATGAGTTATGCCGCAATTGTTACGATGAAAGCTCAGACCGTGAAGATCGAGTTGTACAGGTAGTCTGTAGGTACTTTGATGCACTCGGCATCAATGGGTTTTCTCCAGACACAGAATGGCCAATTCAGTTTGGAACTCGCAACGGAATTGCTGATGTTGTGCTGGTCGATGGAAACAGAAGCTTCGCTGTCATCGCGGAATGTAAGGGCGCGGGGTATGTAGGTCACGGAATTGAGCAGTTGAAGTCCTATCTTTCTGCAACTGATACCCGTTTTGGCATTTTTGCAAATAGGGTAGACGACAGTCAATGGAAATTTTATGAGAATCGGCGACAAAGCCGAATTGATCAGATTAACCGTTCTGAATTTGAGGCGGGAGTTGTTAAGGGAATAACCACTCGAGAACGACTTAAAGATGAAATCATAGAGTTAGAAAATCATAGATCTGAACTGCATGCGGAAATCCACCGAAAGTTAGACAACCTTCTTGAAGAAAAGATGCAGAGGTTAGAGAGACCTCTCTCGGACCTGAAAATCGAATTGCAAAAACGAGGCATTGTAAATTGGTTTAAAAACTTATTTTCAAAGGGGAATAAATGATTACATTATCATAACGGAGTCGAAACGTAATGCCATCGTCCACTTTGGTGATCACCGTGAAGATTAACGTGTTGATTGCATTGATGACTTAGAAAGGAGAATTCAATGTCTACATCACCTGCCTACCAAGAAATTATTGATTTTATTGCAGCAGGGACGACCCCTCAAAATTTAATAGACTTTTGTCCATCCGAAGATGCAAAGGAGCGTATTGCAGATCTCATTCACCGTGAGAAAACAACAGGTCTCACCGCTGAAGGAACAACGGAGCTCAATCATTGTCTGCAACTTGAACATCTGATGCGTCTTGCTAAATCCCGCGCCCGATACTATTTGAAAAATGAGTAAGACTTAAGGAATTTTTGGAAGATAGACATAAGACTAAAATTCGCCCAATTTCGGCTATACCTAAAAGTAAGGAGAACAAATGATCTCATTATCACAACGGAGTCAAAACGTAACGCCCTCGTCTACTTTGGCGATCACCGCGAAAATCAACGCGTTGATCGCTGATGGCGTAGATGTCGTCAAATTCGGCGCAGGCGAACCCGACTTTGACACACCCGATTATATCAAAGATGCCGCAATCGCCGCACTCAATGCAGGGTTCACGAAATACACCCCTGTCCCCGGCACCCCTGAACTCCGAGAGGCGATCACAGAGAAATTCAAACGAGACAACGGGCTAAATTACAAACCCTCCGAAGTTATCGTCTCGTGCGGTGCCAAACACACCCTCTATAACATCTTCCAAGCCATCTGTGACCCAGGTGACGAAGTCATCTTCGCCGCACCGTATTGGGTAAGTTACCCAGAACAGATTAAACTCGCAGGTGCAGTGCCGCGCGTCATCGAGACGACTCCGGCGCAGAACTTCTGTATGGCACCCGATCAGGTCGAGGCAGCCATCACGGCAAAGACGAAGGCGATCCTCGTTAACAGTCCGAGCAACCCGACCGGCACCACATACAATTTGGATACGCTTCAACAGATCGCCGCACTCGCTGTCAAACACCAAGTCTACCTCATCTCCGATGAAATCTATGAGGCACTGCTCTACGACGGCGCAACGCACCAGAGTCCGGCTTCGTTCAACGAGGAGACGAAAGCGATCACCTTTGTTGTCAACGGGATGTCCAAAGCCTACGCAATGACAGGGTGGCGGATCGGATACACCGCCGGTCCCGAAAACGTGATATCGGCGATGTCGCGCATCCAATCACACAGCACTTCAAACCCGACATCGATCGCACAAAAAGCCGCCGTTGTCGCACTTAACGAACCGCAAGATGCCGTCGAAGAGATGCGAAAAGCGTTTGAGGAACGCCGAGGCGTGATTTGTCAACGTTTTGATGAGATCGACGGTGTCAGTTACGTCAGACCGCAGGGTGCGTTCTATATCTTCCCCGATTTCTCTGATCACTACGGCAGAACCCTCGACGGGCAAAAGATCGAAAACTCGATGGATATAACCGATTATCTGCTTAATTCGGCAGGTGTCGGCGTTGTGCCCGGGGACGGTTTCGGCGCGGACAACCATTTGCGGCTATCTTTCGCGACTTCATCGAAGGAGATTCATCGCGGATTGGATCGAATCAAAAAGGCGTTAGCATAGACATTTTCAAGCACGGCTTATAGCACTGTTGACGTTGCATACGTCGGACACGCCGCCAGAGAACTGATAGGTGTGTCTTTTAAGTACCCATAGGAGATAAAATCGTGGCAGAACAGACGGCACCGAACCTCGTCTTTGTTATTACGGACGACCAAGGTTATGGCGATTTGGGAAGCACCGGAAACCCCGTTATTAACACACCGAATCTGGACGCACTCGCAGCAGAGAGCGTGCAACTGCAGAACCTGCACGTCGGTCCCACCTGTTCACCGACACGAGCAGGGATTATGACAGGGCATTATTGCAACTCTACAGGTGTGTGGCATACCATCGGCGGACGCTCCCTCCTCCGCAGCGACGAGGTCACGATGGCGGATATCTTCCGACGCAACGGCTATAAGACGGGTATGTTCGGGAAATGGCATCTCGGCGACAATTACCCTTTCCGTCCACATGATAGAGGTTTCGACGAAGCCCTCTACCACGGCGGGGGTGGCATCAGTCAAACTCCCGACTATTGGGGCAACGACTATTTCGACGACACCTATTTCCGCAACGGTTCTGAACAACCCTTCGACGGTTACTGCACAGATGTATGGTTTCAGGAAGCGATGGCATTTATTGAGAGACAGGCGGAAGGCGATCAAAACCGTCCGTTCTTCTGCTACCTCTCCACCAATGCCCCGCACGGACCATTCCACGTTCCCGATGCCTATAGTGAAGTTTACCGACGGAAAGGCGTGGAAGGCGAGCGTGCGAATTTCTATGGAATGATCACCAATATCGACGACAACATGGCGCGGCTGCGGCACCGCCTCCGGGTCTTGGGACTTGAGGAAAACACTATCTTCATCTTCATGACTGATAACGGTTCCGCGGCTGGATGCGATCTGGATGCACAGCAGTTCGTCAGGGTAGGCTACAACGCCGGAATGCGCGGTAAAAAAGGGTCGCCTTATGAAGGTGGGCACCGTGTGCCACTATTTATGCATTGGCCCGGCGGCGGTTTCACCGAAAAGCACGAGGTGCATGAACTTACTGCAAACATCGATCTGCTCCCGACGCTGATAGATCTTTGTGATCTTGAAGTCTCCTCAAACGCACACTTCCACGGCACCAGCATTGCGCCGCTGCTAAGAAACGAAACGGAGGCGTGGGAGGAACGGGTTATCGTCACCGATTCACAGCGCGTTGAAAACCCGATTAAGTGGAAAGACAGCGCGGCAATGTCGCAACGGTGGCGGCTCATCAACGGAACGGAACTCTACGATATACAAGTCGATCCCGGACAACAGCACGACATCGCTGACGAACATCCGGAAGTCGTAGCGGAACTGCGTGAGCATTATGAAGCGTGGTGGAACCTGGTTTCGGAGCGGTTTGATGAGGACTGTCCCATCGTCATCGGAACGCAAAACGAACCCGTTACATGCATCACGACTCACGACTGGCACGGGGAAGCACACGCATGGAATCAGGGTATGATTCGCCGAGGATTGAAATGCAACGGCTATTGGGCAATTGAGGTCCCTGAGGACGGGGAGTATAGTTTCGAATTGCGTCGGTGGCCCCTCGCCGAGGATAGGGCAATAACGGACGGCATTCCGGGTGAGCACATTGACCTTTACAACGGTGGTAAGGCTTTGGCACTAAAAGCGGCACAAATCCGCATCGGAGAGAATACTGCGACAAAAGTGATTCCACCAGATGCGAAAGGCGTGACGTTTAAGTTCCACCTCACCGCCGGTCAGACGCGTATGCATACCGTATTCTCCGACGAAACGGGTGAATTGGCAATTGGGGCGTATTATGTGTATGCGAAACGGGTGATTTGAGGGGCGGGGTCTATCACTGATAGACAGGAGAGGTTGCGACGCGGGAAAACAGCCGTGCGAGTTCATCCGTTGACACACCGAGACGCTCTTCAAGGTCCTTTTGCGTTAACCCAAGTTGTTGGGCTCCGAGGCTCTCTTCAAATTCTTCCTGCGTCAACCCAAAATCACGGTAACCCTGAATGATGGTTTTTAGATACCATTTTGAAGGTGCTTCAACATCTTTCTCATGCGCCTCCCGCATCCTGTAAAACATGACACCGTCTTGGTAATACTTGCCGTAATAGTCTGGATAACCCTCGTACGTATCAAGTGCCTCTTCGTGAGCCTCTGTAATTTTCCAGAGTCCACCGTGGACTGTACATCCCTCCGTAGGGATAATATCGGCGTGGTATTTAAAAACGAGGCGAAACCCTTCAAGTTGGAACTTCTCTATGTGCGTGACACCCGGGCACCGCTGTTGCATCTGAGAAAGGTTCATATTGGACCCGTATGCAAAATATATCATTTTTTAATTTTACCTTGCGGTTAAACTTCGTGCGTTTAGACCTTTACGTGCGTTTCTTAGACCCGCTCTCCATTACATTACGAGCTACACACCTGAGCTTATCAGGACAGACGCAATTTTGACCGTAGCACGCCATATGAAATGGGGGTCCGGTAAAAAACTAACATCAAAAACTAAGCACGGAATGCAATGGAGTGCGACTCGAATACGGGAAACACGCAGATACAAGCAGCCGATACTTATCCGCAAGGGATAATTAAAACTGTGCCTTGAGTTTTCCCCATAACACAGGAAGTTTATCAGACGGCTTCACAGCAAAAGCGGTGAAGGAGATACCGTCGTTCATAATATCCTGAATTTCATCTTCGGTGAGTCCATCGTTGAAGAGCCCGACCTCGTCCATAATAGTAGCAGAGAGGAAACCGGTCCCTTTGTCAGTAGCGAGCCACGCCGTCTGATCCTGATCCTGGAGTTGGAACTTCGCTACCTTTTGTGAGACTTCCTCTTCGCCGTTGACGTAGATTTTACAGGTTTCTCCGTCGTAGACATTGGCAACGTGGTACCAGGTTCCATCTTTGACGGTCACGCCACTGGCGATATCCCAAGTATTCGTCCAACTGCGGAGGAGGTTGCCACCGTTTTTGTAAGGCACATAGCGGTTATTGCTCTGATCCCATATCGAGAAATAGTTCTGTTGACCGCCGATGTCGGTAAAGTTTATCCAGAGAATGAAAGTCACTTTATCTTCGATAATGCCTGTACCGAGCGGAATCGTGACTGTTCCACCCTTTTTGATTTCAAGGGCACCATCGAACTTCCCGTCCTCCCATTTCCCTTGCGTTATCGTGCCTTTACGTCCATTTTCGGACGCGTCTTCAGCGACATCCCCTTTACCTTCGTCCATTAACCAGATACCGACAATCCTATCCGGATCTATCTCGGCTTGACTATAACCAACGACCAGACTTAACGCGAGTATCGTGCAGACAAATATTCTTATTCTCATGGATTTTCCCCTTTTTTACTGTACGGAGTGTCATAATCACAAATCACCCTACCGGCAGAAATGCAACCGGTGTGTTAATTACATTAGACTTACCAAGTGCTTTATAAGTTTAATCCGATTTTCCACCTACGAGTAAGCACGTTTGTAGTGGTGCGATTCATCGCACGTCCTAAAGGTGTGTCCAACGGGCAATGAATGGTTTCCCTACTACGAACCCGCGGGCTTAAAAAGTGATGAATCGCGATCAGTAAATCGCTCCTACAATGGTGCCAAATGTCCGCGAATATAATTTGACAACGGACGGAAATTAGAGTATACTATAATTGCTTGCCGGGATGCTGAAATTTGGTAGACAGGCTAGGTTCAGGATCTAGTGTGCTTTATGCGCGTAAGGGTTCGAGTCCCTTTCCCGGCATCTTTTTAGTTGTACCTTGCGGTTAAACGACGGGGTTTGTGATTTGACGTTTTTCGCTCAAGAGCCGCCTGCGCCGTTGTTGCAGGCTACTTTTACCTTCTAAATCGTATGGATTCTCAAATCCAGTACCGACCCCATCGGAAACCTACGCGGAATGTAATGGAGCGAGTCCAAGTGGCCATGGTTAAAAAACCTTCCGAGCGTGCCTATATGCTTCACTCTCTCTTCAACGTCTCCGGTACCAACCACAGGAAAATTCCCACTGCGAGATAACCGATACCCCCCAACGCGAAACCGGAATAATTCAACCCGAACAGATCGGCAAGATTGCCGACGATAACCGGTCCCGCTGAACCGCCGAAATCGCCCGTGAGTCGCCACAAACCTAAGAACTCTCCGGTCCCGTGGCGTGGTGCCAAGTCTGCACCGAGTGTCATCATTGTCCCCGAAGCGATACCGTTCCCCATACGCATGAAGATTGCGGCAAGCAGCAACCCCGTAAATGTACCTGTAAACGGCATCAACACCATCCCTGTGGCAAAAATGAAAACCCCCGGCACCGTTGCATATCTTCGACCGAACCGATCCATCATATAGCCAGCAATTGGGAACATTGACATATCCACAGCTGAGGAAACCATGACAACCGATCGGACCTGCTGTGTTGATAACCCAACGACCTCGTAGGCATAAAGCGGAATAATGATACTGCATCCGCGACGCAGCGTCTGTACGCACACCTGCCCTACCCCCGCAGTGGCGAGGAGCCGGGCATGCTGACGCGAGATCTCAAGAAGATGCTTTAGGTAAGGGGGTTTCTTACCCGTTACTTCAGTTGCAGTGCGCCATGTCCCGGGAATGAAGAAGAAACAGAGGAGAAGGTTCAGTGCCACAACGCTGGCATAGATGAAGAAGGGAAGGCGAAGATTCACCCCAAGAAAGATAGAGCAGAACTGCCCCGCGAAGGTTCCCATCCGATTCACACCGCCGAACAGCGCAATCGCCCTCCCACGATTCGCTATCGGAATCACATCCGTCATATACGCATGCCGAGCAAGCATCCACAATGCGTTCCCGATGCCACCAACCAATTGGGCACCGATGAGTTGGAAGAAATGCGTCGCCGTGCCCATACCAACAGTTGACAACCCTATCATTACCAGACCGACCAACATTGATGGTTTGCGACCGAGTCGTTCCACTAAGATGCCAGCCGGAATATTTCCAAGCACACCAACAGCAAGGACAACCGTTGTCAACGTATAGGATAACTCAAACGATTTGACATAAATCGAGAGCGTTGGTGAAACAACGCCGCCCCCTATCGCCAACAGAAATGCCGGGATGTAGATAGGAAGGATTAGCGAGACTCGGCTAAATTTGTGGTCGTTCAATTTGGGTAACTTTCAGCTAATAGTTGTCAGTTGTCAGTTGTCAGTAAAGAGGCGGTCAGCGGTCAGTAAAGATGGCTGGTGGCAGGCACCGATAACATTTCATCGAAACTCACTGTTATCAGTTATCAGTAACAAGAGATTTTAGGTTACACAAAGCCGTCTTGTTACTGAAGACTATAAAACTGATGACTCTTAACAGTTATCAGTGGATGAGTTCCAAATCGGTTTGCGCAATTTGTATTTGCATCGGACTACCTCCTTATCTTTTCCGTAACGAGGTTGGAAACCTCGCCAGCGAGAGTGCAGCAACTACCGATTCCTCTGAATAAAACCTGCTCTGTGTAGCTCCTGTAAAATAAAGGGTTCTATAGGCGCATCGCTTTTTAGTTGCGCGTAGCCAACGCCTTGGTCGGTACAGAAACGTTGCAAGGTGTCGCAAAATGTTTGTTGTTGGTTCTGGTATTGTGAGAGCGTTTCGGGATTAATTGTGACGGCTCTCGTTTCACCGGTTTCGGCATCCTCTACCAACCAGTCCCCTCCTGTAGGTGTGTTTTCCAAGTACACCTGCGGGTTCATCTCCTCTGGGCTCATCAGGTGGATAGCTGTGAGCGAGAAGCCGCGTCCTGCGAGCAATTTGAAGCCCTGTTCGTAGCCATTCGGATCCAAAAAATCGGAAAGGACGACAACCGCGCACGGGTGTCGTTGATACATCGGAAGTTGCCTGAGACATTCCGTCAGCCGTGTTTGCCCATGTGCTGCAATTGCGGTCAGCATCTTTGTGAGACGTGAAAATTGTGATGTGCTCGATGCTGGTGGTAATGCTGCGAAAAGCCGTTCAGCGCAGGTATAGACAGCAACGCTATCAGCGTGTCCCAAAGCGATATAGCCTAACGCCGCGGCGATCTGTTTGGCACACGTTAACTTGGTAGGTGAACCAAACGCCATAGAATGACTGTTATCAATGAGGAGTGCGAGTGGTAATCCTTCGTCAGCGTGGAAGAGCTTGATAAAGAGTTTCCCCAAACGGGCGTAGATGTTCCAATCGACATGTCGTAGGTCGTCGCCGGGTTCATAGACGCGATAATCGGCAAATTCCATACCTACACCCCGGTTCAGACTCCGTCGTTCACCTCTGAATTTACCTCGGAACGAGCGGTTTGATCGGATATGGAAGGGTTCAAGTTGCTTCAGGAATTGTGGTGTAAGCATTTTTAGTCTTCCGATAGCGGGCTTCCATCTCAGGTCCTTGAGATTGCAAGTACGCCTGTTCCGAACGACGCGCCGCCTCGGTTGAAGGGAGAACTGGTATATCAATGTCTGCTGTACTGATTTGGTCGTTGCCCCATTTGTAGGCGACAATTTCACCTTTACTGATGATGAGGTTCATCCCGACATTCGCTTCTACAATCGGCACACCATTCTCACGCGCTCTGGCAAGCACGCTCCGATTTTGCGCTTTGCCCTTTGAACCATACGACGGAATTAGCAGGAACTGTGCGCCGTCCAAAACCAGTGTGCGCGCTATCAGCGGGTTCCATCTGTCGTTGCAAATTAAAATGCCAGCGCGTCCGAAAGGTGTATCAAACGCACGAATCGTTTCGCCTATGCAATTGAAGTTCCAAGATGGATGTGTCCCTTCGGCGAACTGCGTTTTGTGATAGGTGCCACAGATGTCTCCGTTGGTGTCAATAAACACAGCGGAGTTGTAAACAGAGGAAGTACCACACCGCTCCGCGAAACCGAAACAGAGACAGGTCTTGAGTTGCCGTGCCAACCGACGGAATCGGTGGATATACGCACCATCAAGCGGCTCCGCAATCTCAAGCATCGCCTCTGGGGTGGCTCTGCCTTCAATGACATCCATGACGACATAGCCTTCCAGGACACCCTCGGTCGCCAAAATCAAGTGCGGGGTATCCTTGGCGGCTTCAACGAAGAAAGCCTCCAGCTTCTCAGCGTTGGAGGCTTTATCCCATTTGATAGGTTTCAGCGAAATAGCGGAGACTTTGATTGACTGATACATATTTTAATTATACCTTGCGGGAGAACAACGGGATTAGGCATTTGACGGCTTAGAAAACCTATTTCGGGTAAGCCGTGTCGAGAGAGAGAATCGCATAACTGGTTGCCAATACAGGAAGTGCCTCCATCCAACGACTCTCCTCATTCACCCAAGACCCATCGGGTTTCTGGACCTCAATCAGTTTTTCTGCGAGTTCTCGGTACCAATCGTGCGAGATACCTTTCGCATCTGTAAGAATGGGTTCACCATAAAGTCGCAACGCCTTCGCCATCGTGTGATAGTTGTAGTATAGACCCTGCGCACCCATGCCGTAGTTTTCTTCGGTTGTGAAATGCTGTTCGATCCACCCGACAGCCGCCTGCAGGCGTTCATCGTCCTTATCAACATTGGCGTAGATGAAACTCAACAACCCGGCATACGTCATGCTCCCATAGGAGCGCGGGCTTCCCGCGGTATCTGTGCCGGCTTTGCTCTCACCATCTGGCGAATAGATAAACCCGCCATCGTTGCCTGCCCATGACTGATCGTTGCTCTCACTCCGATTCTGGGTGCGTTCCAGAAACTTAATCGCCTTGTTCCAGACCTCTTGGTCGTCGGAACCGCTCTCTTTCAACGCCTGAATGGCGAGGTTCAGATTGGACAGATCATTCACGGTCTCACGGCTTCCATAACCGATCCCACCGTAATAGATGCTCTCCTCATCTGTGACCTGTAAACTTTTCAGGAACCCGTGCGCCCTTTCAATAATAGGAGCGTATTCTGGATTGCCGGTTGAGGAAAGTGCCATTACTGAGATAGCAGTATTGTAATTCGGAAGTGCGGGTTGCATCTCGGCATCATAGATCGCACCGTCCGGCTGTTGCATCGCAAGCAACCGCTGAAGTCCCTGCTGGATAAACGGATGTTCTGCCTCCGAGTATTTGTTCTCTGGATGCCGCAAAAAAGCCGTGAGTGCCAGTGCTGTTATCCCCGGATGATTGGCGAATAGCCCATCTTCGGCTTGCTGCCCCTTCAGCCATTCCAAGCCTCGGTCGATGCTCGCGACGACCTGCTGGTTTAATTCATCATATTCTGATGCCTCTGCGGCGTGCTGATCCGTTATACCGCTCTGGACAACGGTAAGTATGAGGAGCAACACCAGTATTAATCCACACTGCGTTTTCATTTTCATTTGTCTCTCCCTTTCGACCAGTTATTTGTTAGCGTGATAATAGCAAATACGATGCCAACTCTAAAAAACCCGTTTCGGCGTGAATTCTCGGAATTCATAAGGATAATGCGTCAAAAAATGAACGCGATTGTCCACAATCTGAACATTTTAATTTTTCCTTGCAGTTAAACGTCGTGGGTCAGGGATTTGACGTACCTTTCTCAAGAGTCGCCTGCGCCGTTGTTGCAGGCTTACGGTTTTGAAACTAACGAGAAAATCGCGTCTATAGCTGCACGGTTTCGCCTGTCTCTGCAGACTGCATCGCCGCATCATAGACCTGCATGAGATTGCACATCTCTTCAGGCTTGACAACCAATTCCTCACCCTTGTTCAACACATCCGCAATGTTTTGGTAGTAAGATTTCCATGTCGTTTGGACGCTTTCGACGACGAGTTCTCTGTTCTCGCCACCCGCCTCTGTCCAGACCTTAGCATAGTTTTCGGGATCTTGCTGTGCGGCATCGATATTACCGGCTACCATCGGTCCCTCCTGTGGGTCCAAGCCGTATTTGACCAATCCACCTAAATCGCCGACGATATACCAGCGCGGTTTCTCTGCTTTGGAGAGGTTGCCAATCTCAATCTGATACCGTACATCGTTCTCAAACTTAATGATGAGGTTGGCATAGTTGCCGATATCGATGTCCCATCTCGAGTTGTAGTGAACGTCACAGAACACAGATTCAACGGGTGCCGTTACGAGTTGTAGTGCCTGATCCACAAAGTGTGCGGGCCAATCATAAAGGATGCCACCGCTCTGGCTTTTGACACCGCGCCAGCCACGAGGTGGTCCGTATCGCATAATCGCGACCTGAAAGAGGTAAGGCGTTCCGAGCAATCCGTCGTCAATAATCTTTCTGACGGTGTTGTAATCCCAATCCCATCGGCGATTATGAAAGACGCTGAGCAGGACGTTGTTCCGCTCACTCGCCGCAATCATCGCGTCCGCTTCGGGGGTATTCATCGCCATGATTTTGTCAGTGACGACGTGCTTACCCGCATCCATCGCCTTGATGGAGAGTTCGGCGTGTGTGTCGTGCGGTGTGGCTAACACAACGAGGTCAACAGCGTCATCTGCGATGACTTCGTCAATCGTTTGATACATCTGTACGTTTGGGTATGCGGCGCGCGCGGCTTCACGGCGTTCGGCATCCCGTGTTGCAATGGCATAAAGGTTCAACCCATCTGCCAAACCGACGAGATAGGCATGAAAAGCGCGTCCAGCATATCCGTAGCCAATAACGGCTGTATTTACCATTTTTAATTTTTCCTTGCGGGTGAATAACGCGGGTTTCAAATTTAACGTGCCTTCTTATCGAGTCGCCTGCGCCGTTGTTGCAGGCTTCGGATCCGATTTTAAGAAGACTCTACAAAATACCCGAATACCCGCTGTAAGCGTGGTAGAGGGCAGAACCCTTATAATCAAAAAGGCGCCATCCATTACATTATGGACTCTGTTATTGTTTTTGATCGTTCAGGGTCCAGTCGTAGTCCAAATGGCGAAGCTTAACATCTGTCGACTCCAAAAATTCCACGTCTTCAGGCGGTAGATAGTCAGTGAGAAAATCCGTTACGCCGTCATAGCCTTCCGTAAAATCATCGTCATACCATTTGAAGATTTTCGAGACGTAGACGTGGCGTTTCGGACGATCAATCCTTACCTGTTCAGGATTCCGAATGAAGTTGAATGTCGCAGTCTCAAGACGTTCCTCAATCGTCTCGGCAGAAAAAGCACGGTTCCATAAAGGCGGGCAACTGCTTGAAGCACACACAAGGACGAAATGAACACGCGGCTCCACAAACTCTATACGGATGATGTCGTGTTCAATCTGATTGAGGGTGTACATTTTATTCGCAACTTGGAACTTCAGCCGAGAGAAGAAACCGTTGAAGAGTTTGACCTTTCGGACACTCGTTATCGGGTAGTGGTTGACGACCCCTTTAATGACGAGTGCATTGTAGGTGTTAATCCAGAACGTCAGTCGTTCATTATAGGGCAACTCCTCTGGATCCGCAAAAGCCAATAGATCCAGATACGCTTCCAGTTTTTTAGGGTTCGCCTTCAGTTTTGTATAATTGACCCGTCCCTTTTCATCGACATGCGCTTGCAGAACCTGATCAAACAATTCATGCGAAAACGAGGCATCATCTGTGGAGTGCGAGGCGCGCGAATCCGCCTCAACTCGGAAGTGGTAGAGGAAAAGCACGCTGCATACGGATAAAAGCAAGAGACAAACAATTAGGATACGTTTTTTCATTTTTTTAACTATGGAGTTTTTGCTCGGTTTTTCTCCGTTGTCGAAAACAGGTTTTAGTTTAACCGAGACCCATTCCTCATTGAGTGGAATTTATTTCTTTACAGGTAGGGTCCTCACGCGTACTGTTCTAATACGTCTCGGTCGATGTCAATGCCCAATCCGGGTGCCTGTGGAACATCAACGTATCCGTCAACGGCATTTATCGGTTGCTGTGCCAACGCCGTGCGGAGACGGTTCTCGGTCATATCAAATTCCAACAGCGACGGGATCGGGTTGAGTGCTTGTGGCGCATCCGGGAGCGTGGCTTGCCAGTGCAACGTCGCAGCGAGGCGGATGCTACCACCCCACATGTGGGGCAACACCCGAACGTAGTTCGCACTCGCCATGGCAGCGATTTTCCGGCACTCCGTAAAACCGCCTGCAATGCTCAGATCGGGTTGCACAATATCCAACCCGCGTTCCTGCAGTAGATCCCGGAACGCCCAACGTCCTTTTAGCATCTCACCACCAGCGATTCTAACCTTCAGTGCGTGTCGGATCTCCCGATAGCCTGCCACATCGTCACTCGTAATCGGTTCCTCATACCAGAAGAGGTCGTAGTCCAGAAGTTTCTGTCCGACATCAATCGCGGTCCCGACATCGTAGCCACAATTTGCGTCGACGGCGAAGAGGGTATCGTCCCCGATGGCGCGTCGAACCGCGGCGACGTTCTCTACATCATAAGCCTCACCGAAACCGATTTTCATCTTGACGGCGGGAAACCCTGCCTCGACGTAGCCTTTCGCTTCGTCCATCAAGGCTTGGGTTATGTCGGGTTTGTCTTTCTTGAAAAGCCCACTCGCGTAAGCCGGAATCTTCAATTGGAACGCGCCGCCGAGGAGTTGATAGATCGGCATGTCCAATGCTTTGCCCATGATGTCCCAGAGTGCGATATCGATCCCGCTTAGCGCACCGATATCGCCACGCATCGCCTCCCAAATCCGTTCCGTTTCAAAAGGCGATTGTCCAATCAGGTGCGCTTCAACGGCTGAGGCGGACGGAACGCTTACGCCTTCACCCCAACCGGTTATGCCGGCATCTGTGCGAATTTCGACGACGACGGCAGTTCGCGCGTTCGTCCAACCGCGTGAATTCGCGAAGGGTTCAACGAGTGGATAGCGTAAGTTGTAAGTTTTAACGTCAGTGATTTTCATAACTTCTGTGTTTGGGGTGAGATTCCAAACCGTCCTTCGTGTCGGACTGGGGTCCACAATTTATCTCTATTCTACCACATCTTCACATTTTTTGCAGAAAAAATGGACTCTGATAGGGACAGCGGTCAGCAATCAGCGGAAGTCGGGAATTGGAGTTCCCTCCTACAAGAGCGGTCGATCTCTCAACCCCCTAATCCCCGTTATCAGAGGGGAGTTGCTGTGTAATTTTTCAGAGTAAAACTGGGGAAATTATGTATTGGAACAGGCTATAAGCCAATGCAATGACTGGGTTTTGGGAGGTTTTCATCGAAAGGTTTGCGGAGGTTTACTCTGAAACTTTGTGAGTTAGTCTCATCGCAGCACGTTCTCAAGAGGGCTTCGCGGCTGCAAAGGTATTTCAAGGGAGCTGCAAAGCCGTGGATTTCAATAACTGGTTAGCAGAGACGTTATGTCCGCGTTTGACTTCAAACCACGTTCTGATCCTTGATAATGCGCGACTTCATAAGACACCTCGGACGCGAGAGTTGATAGAGGCTTCGGGAGCGACGTTGATGTTTCTACCGCCTTATTCTCCGGATTATAATCTGATTGAACACGATTTTGCTAACATTAAGCGACACCGAGAATATCACCCTGAAAAGTCCATTAAGGATATTATTCAAATGTATCACACAATTGAGCAGAGTGCAATATATTTTCTTTCGCTATGCGAATGGGTAGAATTTCCATATTACCGCTTCCACTACGGTTGAAACGCGTTTCGCTTAATATTTCCCCACGTTGTAGCGACCTTACCCTTCGGCGAAACCGCGAGGAGATTGCCTCGCAGAGCAGTCCTGATTTCGGTGTCACTGAGAGCACGACTCCATATCGCGACTTCGTCAATAGATCCGCCCTCAAACGCATACTGCGGTCTACCCTTGGCACATCCGATCCGCAAATTTTCCTCATTTATCCCATTAAAATCAAAAGGTTTTTTTTCATTGAGTTCAAGAATGTTTTCACCGTCAAGATACATTCTCACAGAGAAATTCTCACATATTCCGACGATGTGATGCCACGTTCCATTCCTCATTTTGTTCTCTACTACGATTCGTGTACTGGGTTCGGGAAATTGTCTTCCTAAGATAATCCCGACTCCCGAACCATTAGGAAAGGCATCGATCCCAGGAGCATCATTTTCATCGAAAACCGCCATACCGTATAGACTATTGAATTCCGCGCTATAACTCCCTTTATCGAACCATTGGGAAGTACTCCCTGTCCAATCGTTCTGATACACCCATGCCATCATCGTGATCTCTTCACTGATTTCCAAAGCATCTGTGGACGGAATATTCACGCAATCTTCAGTCTCATTAGTAATGCGGATTGCCTTTCCGTATTTACCCTCGACAAATTTAGTATCCTTGATGACTTCAGCATCGAGACCGTTGCCGGATTCATCAACAATCATCTTCCCTTTGATATTATCGAACGTAAAGTAAACCGCAAGGTCGTCAGTAAGATCTGCTGTAGCATATCCTGCTGGCACAAGCATCAGAACAAACAGTAAAAGTTGGAAAAATAAACGTCTCATTTTTGTCATCAAAATTTTCGGGATGGAAACCCCCGAATTCATTCAGCAGAGGAAATCCCACTCCTTTATTTTTTTTCTTGACAATAATTGTCAAAAATATTTTACTATGGTAAAATCTAAAAATATTCGGGAACCGCACCTACCGTAGTTCTTCAAGGGGAATGTGAAACAGCCTGCCATGATGGGTAGCGATGTAAAGTTTGTCGTTACTGACGACAAGAGAGCCAACCGCATCTGGAACACTTGGAGAAATCTGATGCCATCTTCCACGGTCATCTAAACGATAGACACCCGTATCACCGGCACCATAAACGTTGATATGATGGACAGTAAATCGATCTATGACGGGACGGGTCCCCATTTCATCGGTGAGTACACGCCAGTGTTCGCCATTCTGTGAAGCCAAGACACCTTCGTCCGTTGCGACGTAGACCGTTGACCCTACAAAGACGATCTCTTTGAAACGGGTAAAGCGAAGCGGAAGGATCGGTGTGACGTCTTTCCAACTGTTCCCTTCATCAAGTGATTGGAACAACTTGCCGTCCCGCTTACCTACGTAGACGGTTTCTCCTGAAACCGCTAACTTGAAGCCTCTATCAAATCCGTCATTAAGCGATTCATTGGTATCTATTAAACCAGTGTCTGTCCATTCCGAGTCGCCGGGTTTCCACTTGAAAAGCCGGTACTTCCATTCGGCGTAGAACGTCTGTTCGCTGACTGCGAACCCGCCAATTCCGCTATAGTTTATAATTAAGGACGCTACTGCTGGCAAGTCCCCATTTTCTTCACGATGATCAGACAAAAGCTCCTGTTTGATTTCTTCTGTCAATGCCTCCAACTCATTAGGCGAGGATTCCCGTTCAAAAGTGGGTGCCCTTTGAACCGGGACAAGTGTGTTGTCACCTGCAGATAATTGAAAAAGGCGTAGGTTGTCTTTTCCCGGAGCAATTCCATAAAGAACGTCTCCAGCAGTTTCTAACTGTGAAGCGAGAGAGAAATGAAGTGGTGAAAACTCTTCTTCTATCCCTTCAAGCGTCCGTTTACCGGAATCGATCCCAACGGTTTCCCACACCTCACCACCGTCAACTGACTGAACAAGCCCCCTATCGGTATGTGCATAAAGTCTATTGTTGATTGCGACGAGATCCGATATTGTCGTTCCCATGATCCCATTCATAAATGGGTGCCAAGATTCACCACCATCGGTTGTGCGATGAATACCAAATAAACTGCCCCTGTAAAAAGTATTTTTGTCCGCCGCTACAACCCCCTGCGGTAGGAACGTTTCGCCAGTATTCATCAGAAATACCATACCAAGTGCTGTGCTCCTAAAGGGAGATTCATTTCCGTACGTTATCTCAGTCCACGATGCTCCCAAGTCAATCGAGTGGAAAACCCTCTCTAAACTTGGACTGTCCACGGTGTTTATCCGTACTATATAATCTGAGCTTGATTCGAGAGATGTCCATCTTAATGGCTCAGGTCCCGTTGCAACATAGAGGTTGTTTTCAAAAACGGCTAAAGACAGGATAGCTTGTTGGGACGGGTGAACCGATAATCGCTCCCACACATCTGAATTGAGACGGTAGAGGTCCTTGTTTGTGCCAGCAAATATCGTGTTACCAACCGCAGCCACTGCGTAAACATTTTCGTCTGTGAGTCCGTTTTCTAAGAGATTCCACTGAGCACCAGCATCTGTAGATCGAAAAATGCCTTTAGATTGAAGGGCGAGATACATTACAGGACGTGGATGTGAAGTATGCCCGGGTGCCTCATTTGTTATGGTAAGTCCAACGGCATGTCCTTTCGGTCGGGAGCAAAATACATTCCATGTTTCGCCATTATCGGTTGAGGCGAAGATTTTATCAGTGGAGACGATATAGACGGTGTCGCCATGTTCAGCCATCGGCATCCGATAGTTTCCGATCGGTATACTCGTATTGACGAGTGTCCATGCAGTTGCGTCCGGTGCCAGTCTATAGATACCTGTCGGTGCCGCCGCGTAGAGCGTCCTTCCAGATGCAACGAAGATGTCGAACACGTTACCGCCGTCGGGTCGGTTCGTTCGTGCCCACCGCGAATCATCGAACTTCGCGGAACGCTCCTGTGTATTGGATGCTAAAACCGTCTCGGTAATTTGTTGACCGATACCTGTGCTTTCGCCCGGAATAACGGCACGCCCGACCTGACTCCGTACAGTCGGTCTTGAATCGATATCAAGGACAACGGATGCGTCAACAATTTCAATCGTCGCCTCAGATTGTGCCTCTAAATTGTACGGCTTCTGAAAACGGGCAATATATTGATCGCTCGCACCCAGCAGCAACATAACGACGATGGCGGTCGCGCCAAAAGCCGCCCACGGGAGCAACGGTTTCCCAACGGGAGGCGGTATCGGTTTCAGGTCAGCGACTTGCCGCATGACGTTCTCGATTAAGTGAGTAGGCAATTGGACACCCCCAAGTACCTCTTGAACCAAGAGTTCTTCTGTGTCTTGTAAACGTTTCCGTGCCCGATGCAGCCGACTATGAACCGTTTTCACAGACACACCCAGGAATTTACCGATTTCCTTCGCTGTCATTTCGCCGAGATAGTAGAGTGTAACGACCGTGCGTTCGCTCTCTGGCAACCTGATGAGAAGTTTTTCGACGATTTCACTGCGACGTTCAGCGGCTTCTGTCTCGCGTTCCCCCGCTACATAATGGCTATAGGATGATCGTGCGACTTCCTCCGCACGTGTGCCCTCCAGCGATTGCAACGCCGGCTTTTTCTTTCGCATCCAATTAATGCAAAGTCGATTTGCGATGACATAGAGCCACCCGGCAAACTGGTTGTGATTCTTGAGCGTCGAGAGTTTCGTGTATGCTCGGAGGAAGGTGTCTTGCGTAATTTCTTCAGCATAGTGAAAATCGCCAATCTTCCGCCACACCAAGGCATGAACACTTTTTTGGTATTTCTGAACCAAGATGCTGAATGCCGCGTCGTCACCCGACAAAATGCTGCGAATCAGTTGAACATCATCTTTTTCCATCAGGATTCTCCATGATAATGAATAGCTTTAGTAGTTTTGAACATTTCCTGTAACATGGTAAACTCCACTTCTATCAACGTCAGGGTCATTCAGTTTTAAGAAATTTATCGGATTATTCGGAGTTTGAACGTCCTTCTTCAATATCCGGAGCGGTTAATGAAGATTAAGAATTTAAATCGGTAATGTCAATACCTTCGCCAAATTATGAGGTATTGAGTTGAATGGGCGTTTGATGAATACTCCCGATTGCCCCGAGGCGTTCAGCGATTTCATCAATAACAATCGCATCAGGTTTTTGCGGAAGTATTTTTAAAGTTTCGTGTAAATACTTCAATCCTCGGTAGCGCGCTTTGAGATCCAAGACGCTGAACTCGGGAGATTCTAAACGCAAGGGAGCTAACAACTTCGCACTTACATTGACCATGAACATTGAGAGATTCGCAGCGTTGTTCACGGGTGTTTTGTTGACATTCATAAAATCCTCTAACCCCCAAAACTGTTTGGCATCTCGGAAGTTAAACTCTATCTGAAAGCGAAGTGCGTAATAGTCAATCATTGTTTCTGCGTCTAATTCCAAGTCAGAACTGAACAACAAGACGTGTGATTTACGTTGCGTCATCAGCTGCGTCTTGAGGATACACACCACATTTAGGGGATCCGGGAACTTTTTATGGCGCAACTTTGCTTGATACACTTGCGTGGTAATGTTTTCATGCGTCTCGGTGGAGACACGATATTTCGCATCTATCTGCTGTGGATTGAAACGCTGTCCATACAAGCGCGGGCGTCCACGTCCGGTGTAAGGCAGCGTTGATGGAAAATAAAGAGCGGTATTGATACGCAACTTTGAGATCAGTGCCAATCCACATTGTTGGGTCATCTGTAGCGCAGGATTGTGTCCAAAGTATCCATCAAGCACAAGGTAGCGCACGGGTATCAAATCGTCAATACGTCTCAGCAAGGCCTTGATCAGCGTTTGCAGATGCTTCAGCGTGTCGCTGAGCTGCACCTCCGTCTTGTTTCGGTTCCGACTTCCCTTCGGGCGCCCTCGCTTGCGTTTCGGCATCGACGTTTGGCAGTGGGAAGTTTGAGAACAAGGATTTGATGAGGACGCCGGCTTGACGATTTGCTCCATAAGCATCGGGTAAGAACAACGGTGCTTGACACTGACCAAGGACACAGCGAAAAACGCCAGACCGGGGATCGTTTTGCCATACATCGAAGCGAAGAATCGGGACAAACCATAAGTTGAATCCCCTGATTTTGAGACGATGGTTTCGTCGCCCGCAAGGAGATAAACACTCTCAGGATTAAAGAGATGCGTTCTAAAGAACACCCAACAAAGCGTTCCCCACGGAAGAACTGTGTTCAAGAAGCGTTGGATCGTGCGATAACTTCCACCTTTTGAAGTCCAGCGTGCGATATTCCGCATGCTAACCCGTCCCGTCATCGCAAGCAGGCCGAACACGACTTGGCAGAACTGACGCAGCAGCGTCGCAGATAAATGTGGATGCAAAACACTCAAGAGTGATAAAATATCAGACATGGGAAAATATCCTTTCTAAGTTTAGTTTCTTTCACCTATAACTTTAGGATATTTTCCCTATTTATTCAATCTTTTTTGGCGAAGGTATTGGTAATGTGGGAGGGGTTTGTAACCCCGAATTACCGAATTATTTATTGAAACTTCATCAAACCGCTCCTACCGGGCCTGGCTCCCCAAAATCTGACTAAAAAACGGAAAATTGAATGGCCTTATATCAACGTCAACACGGGTCCTGCTTTTCCAGTGAACGCTCGTGTAGACAGGACGAAATCCAACAATTCAGACGAACCTACCCGCTGACGATAAATAAAGTGTTGGATTCCACGTCTGTTTGGCTAAATGGCATTATATCTTCCGGTTCACCCCGTTTTGCCTTGTACAAACGTGAGTTGTGCTCTTAGGAACGCTTTAGATACATAGCACTTTCTTCGGCTTGCGAGACATCTACAACCTGTTTCTATTCTCACTGCGAAGCAATATCACGCCTCTGGTGTGAGGACGAAGAACATAATCGGGCGTATAATCACACCACGTCAAGGTGCTCGAAGTTGTGAGGTTGAAAAAGTGGTCTCCTTGCTCCAGCGGAGCAACATGTCTATAGAACAGTGATTGGCGACGGATGGCACTCCAGCGGAGTGCTATGTCTATTTATCCTGAAATCTCCTTTTACGTTGATAATTCGCCATAAGTCGAACTCACGTTACAATAGATAGCGTTTGGAAGCACTTGAATCCACTCACAATTTCCAAACTCTGACGTTTTCCGTTCAAATATCCGTACGGAAGAATTTCAGAAACGCCACGGTTGTTAACCCACCTGCGAAGAAGCAGAGCAATAACAAATCCAGGGCGGTGTGCTGGAACGTCTCTACCAAGGGCGGTCCAGCGAAGGACGGCGGCGGCAAGGGGGCGGGGATTTTTCCTGTCTCCATCAAAGAACCCTCAGACATTTTGCTGAACATTTCTGCGTCGAGCACCTCATAGTAGTGAGTTCCCGTTTGAAAGTAGGTATCTCTTTTGACCTGCCCGGTTTGCGTGAAGCCCGTCGCCAGATAAATGAAGGAAGAGGTCGGGGAGCTTCTGGAAAGGTTCATACCGATATCTTCTTGGCGTTTTGTTTGGCGTTGATACCGCCGGTCGAGCTCCGCAGCGAGGGCGCGGTATTCTAACCGAGTTGCCTCTTCAAAAGGGGCTGCTTTTTTATTGATTTCGTCGGCTAATTCCCCATATATCACAAGCGTTCCAACCTTTCCGAATCTCTCTTCCTGCAGGACTTTCTCCATGATTTTGAGTTTTTCCTCGTCAAGGGCAGCCCGCAGTTCTGCGCGCCTCGCTGCTTTTTCCCGGTAGACGCTTTCCGCAGTGGGTGCGGGTGTGATGGTTTGTGCGATGAGAAACCCAGCGCGCGGGAGTATCAGAACGGCGAACACCCAGACGCTAAAGGCAACGATAAGTGCCGTTTTGGAACTATCGAAATAAATCGAAATCACCGCGCCCAGTGCAAAAAAGACAGCGATGTAGAGCAGCGAAGCGAGAATAAGGCAAATCACACGGGGAAAGATGTCGGGTTCACCCAGGGGGAAGCCTTGCCTGACGAGCACGAGTAAACCGATGAGGAGCGCGAGTAAGAACGGGACGATGAATACAATATAGCCACCCAGGAGTTTGCTCCATAAAAAAATATCGCGTGGCAGTGGGTTTGCCAAGGCGATCCGAAGTGTCCCTGCTTCTCTTTCGCCAGCGACGGCATCAAAGGTAAAGAGCAGTGCTAGCAGACTAAAGACGGTGCTGACGACGAACACAAAGTCGAGATTCCCGAAAAGTGCCGCAACCGGCGCACTTGACAATGTCGTCCCTCCGTGCTTTATTCCGTTGCGTGTCATGCCCAGATAACTCGGGAGAGCGGGTTCTAAACCCGTCGCAAACACACTTAAAGGCATCGGCTGAAAAATCAGTTTCGAAACTTCAAGATTCGGATCTGTGATTCTTCCATGTTCCCACGGTTTATCCGATGGATCTTTACTGTTTTCGTTTTTGATAGCTTCTTGATACGTAACTTGGCGTTGGAGATAATTCCAGTAATTGACATAGAAGTTTAGCGGTATGAGCAAAACACACATCAAAAGTAACGCAACAAACCGGGTGCTGAGCAGATGCAGCACAATCTCTTTTTGAATTAACGTCCATAACATGTAAGGTAGTTCCTTTATCACCCAAAGGAGAGGAAATCTGATACAAAGTGAGCGAGTGTGGAGCGTTTCTCCACGTGACACCAAGAAACGCTCTACCCTCATAAGGTCCTTGCGCCCTAGCACTACGCCGGGCAGTCTTTAATAAAACTTGAAAGTGAGGGTTTCCGGATTTTTCCCCTCGCTTTTAAGGGTTTGGATGCGTTTGTCGTAGGTTTCGAGGGTTTGTCGGTGCCGTTGTATCTGTTCGGCATGCTTTTCGGCATCAATGTCGGTTAGCATTCGCATTTCCAGTTCTGCGAAACGTTTGATGTCGGAAATTCTCCCTTTTCCCTCGCGGCTCAGTCGGAAATAGAGCGGGATCCATTCGTCTGCGAGGATGTGGATGCCGAACCGAATTTTGGCAATTGCCAAAAGTTCGGCGCGTGCGGCGGCGATATCGTTCTTTTTCAGCGCATTAAACTCAGCCAGGTGCTTTAACGCCGCGCGCTCCCATTTGTCTGCCGCAGCCACTCTCTCCGAGCCCTCCGAAGGGGAAGAGTGTATGTGTGTCTCTGTGAATGTAGGAGCAGCAACGGCTTCAAAGGGTAACGTAAATTGAGGTTCAGTACCAACCGGCACCTCGGCGTTATGGGACATTTGACTAATAATTTCTACCTCTTTGAGTGCGCGTTGGTATGCCAGTATCTGCTCGGCGTTTTTTTCGGCATCAACATCGGTTAACATCTGAACTTGCAATTCCGCGAAACGTTTGAGGACGGCGAGAGGTGCGTATCCTTGACGGCGGAGCTGGAAACAGAGCTGCGTCCAGTCCTCAATCTGCGGGTGGTTTCCGAATCGTTTTTTGGCGAGGACAGCAATGTCATCGCGGGTCGCATCCGCGGGAATGCTTTCAAGCGACTTAAACGCCAAGAAAGAGGGGGTTGCATCCGAGGGAGTGCTTTCATGGGGCGCGTCGTGACTCATTGCGGGGGCTATCACAAAGTTAACCCCTAAAATGAGAACGAGTCCAAAGGTTAATATTTTACCAAACATTATAGGTTTTCTCCTTTTTGTCGCCCCGTGCCTTTGACGGGGGCGGGATAAGAGGATTTAGAAAATCGCGGGGCGCGGCACTTTGGAAAATAAGAAACGCGCTGCGCGTTGAGAACAAGAACAAATTTTTTCCGCTTTTCAAATCTCGGTGCGGAAGAATTTGACGAAAGCGGCGGTTGTCAATCCGACGGCGAAGAAACAGAGCGATAGCACGTCGAGCACTGCGTGCTGGAGCGTCTCTACCAAGGGCGGGGCAGCGAGCGACAGCGGCGGCAACGGTGGCGGAATTTCTTCTATAGGTTCGGTGCCAGGAAAACTGGAAATCGCCTCAGACATTTTGCTGAACATTTCTGCGTCGAGCACCTCATAGTAGTGAGTTCCCGTTTGAAAGTAGGTATCTCTTTTGACCTGCCCGGTTTGCGTGAAGCCCGTCGCCAGATAAATGAAGGAAGAGGTCGGGGAGCTTCTGGAAAGGTTCATACCGATATCTTCTTGGCGTTTTGTTTGGCGTTGATACCGCCGGTCGAGCTCCGCAGCGAGGGCGCGGTATTCTAATCGAGCCGCCTCTTCAAGAGGGGCTACTTTCTCATTGATTTTGTCGGCTAATTCCCCCATTATCATGACTACACCGGACTGACCGGGCAATTTCGTTTCATACATGGTCTTGAGTCTTTTCTCGTCAAGGGCAGCCCGCAGTTCTGCGCGCCTTGCCGCTTTTTCCCTGTAGACGCTTTCCGCAGTGGGTGCGGGTGTGATGGTTTGTGCGATGAGAAACCCAGCGCGCGGGAGTATCAGAACCGCGAACACCCAGACAGTGAAGGCAACGATGAGTGCCGTTTTGGAACTATCGAAATAAATCGAGATCACCGCGCCCAGTGCGAAAAAGACGGCAATGTAGAGCAGCGAAGCGAGGATAAGGCAAAGTACCCGAGGAAAGACAACCGGTTCTCCCAGCGGGAAGCCTTGCCCGACCAGCACGAGTAAACCGATCATTACCGAGATGAGGAACGGAACGATGAACACAATATAGCCACCCAAGAGTTTGCTCGATAAAAAAATATCGCGTGGCAGCGGGTTTGCCAAAGCGATCCGAATCGTCCCTGCCTCTCTTTCGCCAGTAACAGCATCAAAGGTAAAGAGCAGTGCCAGCAAACTAAAGACGGTGCTGACGACGAACACAAAGTCGAGATGCCCGAAAAGTGCCGCAACCGTCACACTTGACAATGTCGTCCCTCCGTGCTTTATTCCATTGCGTGTCATGCCGAGATAACTCGGGAGGGCGGATTCTAAACCTGTCGAGAAAACACCTAAAGGCGTCGGTTGAAAAACCAGTTTTGAAACTTCAAGATTCGGGTTTATGTTACGCCATTTCCACGGATCATCTTCTGCTTCTGCCGGGTTCTCGCTATTTTCGTTTTTGATGGCTTGTTGATAGTCAACTTGGCGTTTGAGATAGTTCCGGTAATTGACATGGAAGTTCAGCGGTATGAGCAAAACACACATCAGAAGTAACGCAACAAACCGGACGCTTAGAATATGATGCATAATCTCTTTTTGAATAAGGGTTATTAACATCAAAGTGCCTCTATTTTCACGGTAGCATACAGAGTTCAAAAGATCAGCCTACCCCAAATGGGTATATGATACGCTTCAATTATTTAAAGACACAATTTTGAAGGAAAAACTTGCATAATTTGAAAAAAATCAAAGAAATTAAGATTTTAAGCCAAAGATTGACAAAATTGCTTGAAATTTTCGCCTTTCCTTGTGCAAGATATAGCGTTTGAAAGCAATTGCATTCACCCACAATTCCAAAACCCTGACGTTTTCCGCTCAAATATCCGTACGGAAGAACTGCAGAAACGCCACGGTTGTAAACGCTACCATAAAGAAACAGAGCAGCAAAACATCCACTGTAGACTGGCGCAATGTTTCACCTAAGGAAGTTTCGACCAAGTTCGGCGGAGGCGCGATTTTTTCGTCACTTGACTTAGATGTATTCATACGAGCTGCCACTCGTGCTATTTGTGCAAAGGGATCATCTGAAACGTGCCTGAAATAATCTGTATCGAGTTGGGCATAGTAGGATTCACCGGTTTGGAAGTAGGTATCCCTTTTTAGTTTCCCTGTCTGTGTTAAATTCATGGCAAGAAAGGTTAAGGAAGGTGTTGGCGTGATTCGCGAAAGCGTCTCGTCCAGGGATTCTTGCCTCATCTTTTCACGTTGATACGCTCTGTCAATTTTGTTCGCTTGATTCTCGAATTTCAGCCGATATTCCGTTTCAATAGGTTCGCGGAGTTTCTGCAAATTATCCTCGCCCCCCAATCCTATCTTAATACGACCTCCCGTGGTTTCAAAATTTTTTTTGTAATTTTTTCATCCTTCTCTACATTGAGATTGTTACGAACTGCTGTCTTTTCCATATAGACGCTCTGTACTGTTCGAGTGGGTGCCATGAGTTTAGCGGTAACAAACCCAGCCCGTGGTGCGATCAACACAGCGAATACCCAGACGGTAAAAGCAACGATGAGAGCTGTTTTGGAATCGTCCAGATAGGTGGAGATCACCGTTCCTATCGAAAAAAACACCGCAATATAGAGCATTGAGGCACCTGTTAAGCTGAGCACTCGTGTAAAAATGCCAGACTCACCCAAGGGGAACCCTTGCCAGACAAGCACGAGTAAACCGAACAGAAATGAGACTAAGAACGGAATGACGAAGACAACGTATCCGCCGATCAATTTGCTCCATAAAAAGAGGTCACGTGGTAATGCATTTGCTAAGGTAATTCGCAGCGTCCCTGCTTCCCTTTCCCCGGCAACGGCATCAAACGTGAACAGGAGCGCGAGGAGACTGAAGACAGTGCTGACGACAAACAGAAAGTCAAGATGTCCTAAAGCATAAGAGAGCGGTGCCTCTGCCAGTGTTGTTGAACCCCGTCTTACGCCATTACGGGTCATTCCAAGATAGGTGGGCAGTGCTTCCTCTAATCCGTTCGCGAAGACACTCAACGGTGTCGGGTTGAGGAAGAGTTTGGAGACCTCCTTATCTGGATCTTGGGCATCTGGCGGATCCTCTTTCGCCTTAGCACTCGCGAGTTTAACTGCCTCCTGATAGTCCACCTGATTCTGACGATACTGTCGATAATTGATAGAAAGCGTGAGCGGGATGAGCAGGACACACATCAGCAGCAGCGCGACGAACCGGACGCTCAGAACATGATGCATGATCTCTTTCTGAATCAGGGTTATTAACATTAAAGTGCCTCCATTTCCATGGAATGTACAGTGAAATCCGAAGCAAACGTAATTCACCCAAGTTATCATCTAACTGTAGCGGACAGAGTATAACACATCTCTAAATTACTGCGTAAGTCCTATTAAGATTGAAATCTTCAATATATCTCGGATGAAATGGCAGAAGACCCCTATCCGCGGGTTTAGAACTGTTTCAACTGTCCCCACATCGTCGCGAGTTTTCCTTGGGGCGTTACGGCAAATCCACCGCTGTTCGGAATGCTATCGCCGGTGATAGTGATATTATCAAAGCGTGCCGTGTAATTTGCAAGACCGAAACCCACGCCGCCTGTCAGAAAGTCGGGAAAGTTATCCAAGGCCTGATGAACCCCTTTAGGAACCAGAAGCTCCGTAGGCTCCATAATCTGCTTCTCATTAATCCAAAAGGTAAAGGTATTGCCTTCAACGCTTAACTTTAGATGCGACCACTTATCCAATCTTAAAAGTGGATGGGGCTCAGTGTGAAGGAGTACAAATATTGCACCGTGTAAATCGCCATAGTCACAATACACCCGTTCCATATGGAGAGGATCGTCATCATCAATTAGCACCACCGGATCCGTAATACTGCAGCGTACCACCCAGCTTCCCTTAACCCGCAAGGCAATTGAGATAGCCCCAATACCGTGTTTCTTTAGCGGCTTGACATCAAATTCGATAGTGTAATCTGTCCAGGTGTCATCACCCGTTGTGAGTAAACGGACAAATGTTTCCCGGCTTACGGCTTCGAGTTCGTCATTGACAATCTCCCAAACACCGGGGGCGTTATTCAACTGAACAAGTTCCTGCCATCCTTCCATATCTCCGTTATTAAAAGTTTCCAAAAACGTTCCTGACAAGGCAGAGAAAGGCAGGAGAAAAAGCACTACTACAATACCTATGAATTTCATCGAGTGCCTCCGTAAGTTCCGACGTTGTTTCATGGAATACTTTAAAGTTAGGACTTACGCGCTTCCTCTTGAAGTCCCCCTGATAAGGGGGATTTAGGGGGTTAAATAACTGAAATAACTGACCGATTGGGTGAAATATATTACTTCTTTACGCAATTTGCGTAAGTCCTGATGGATATATGATACGCTTCAGTTATTAAAGACACAATTTTGGAGGGAAAACTTGCATAATCTTAAAATAATGAAAGAAATTCAGATTTTAAGCTAAAGATTACGTGAGTTCGATTTAAATATCCGTACGGAAGAATTTCAGAAACGCCACGGTTGTCAGCGCCACCGCAAAGAAGCAGAGCAGTAGCAAATCCAAGGCGGCGTGCTGGAGCGTCTCTTCTAAACTTAACGCCGCGAGCGACGGGGACGGCATCGGGTCCGAGATTTCTTCTGTCTGGAGAAATGCCGACTCTAACATTTTGCTGAACATTTCCGCATCGAGTGTCTCATAGTAGCGAGTCCCCGTTTGGAAGTAGGTATTTCTTTTCACCTGACCGGTTTGCGTGGCATCCGTCGCCAGAAAAATGAAGGAAGCCGTAGGCGTGATTCGGGAAAAGTTTATGCCGATTGTATCTTGGTGTTTCCTTTCCTGCTGATAACGCCTATCGAGTTGTGTTGCGAGGTTTTGGTATTTCAACCGAGCCTCCTCCTCAAGGGGGGCCATCTCCTCGTTCATTTTGTCGAAGTATTCCGGATCTACTGTAATGAAACCGGTCGTTTTCTCTCCGGGCAAGCCTCCAGATTCCTGCATCATTTTACCCATGAGTTTGCCTCTTTCCATTTCGAGGGAATGACGCATTTCTGCTCGCCTCGATGCCTTTTCCCTGTAGACGCTTTCCGCTGTTGTTGAAGTCGGCGCGACGATTTGCGCCGCGAGAAATCCAACCCGAGGTAAGATGAGGACAGCGAACACCCAGATGGTAAAGGCAACGATGAGGGCTGTCTTGGAACTGTCGAAATAAATCGAGATCACCGCCCCCATCGCGAAAAAGACAGCAATGTAGAGCAGTGAGATGCCGATGAGACAGAGGACACGCGGAAAGATGTCGGGTTCAGCCAACGGGAACCCCTGCCAGACCAGCACGAGTAAGCCGATGATTAACGAAATTAAGAAGGGAAGGATGAATACGATGTATCCACCGATGAGTTTGCTCCACAAGAAGATATCGCGTGGCAGCGCGTTGGCGAGCGTTATCCGAAGTGTTCCTGCTTCTCTTTCGCCTGCGACTGCATCAAAGGTAAATAGTAGCGCAAGCAGACTAAAGACGGTACTGACCACGAACACAAAGTCGAGATGCCCTAAAAGAAAGGCAATCGGCGCGGTAGACAGTGCCGCCTCCCCCCGCTTTATCCCATTGCGTGTCATTCCCAGGGAACTCGGAAGGGCGGATTCTAAACCGGTCGCAAACACACTTAATGGTGTGGGCTTCAGTATCAGCTTGGAAACCTCAAGATTCGGGTCTGTCGTCTTGTGCTGTTTCCAAGGTTGCTCCGCCAGGTCCTTATTGTTTTCCTTTTCGACAGCTTCTTGATAGTCAACTTGGCGTTGGAGATAACGACGGTAATTGATATGGAAGTTGAGCGGGATGAGCAGGACACACATCAGCAGCAGCGCAACAAACCGGGCACTCAGAACATGATGCATTACCTCTTTCTGAATTAAGGTTATTAACATTAAATTGCCTCCTTCCTCATGGAACGTCCGGTGAAATCGGATAAAAAGTGGCGTGTTAGGATTGGGAGTTAACCGAAATCACCCAAGCTGCCGCTTAAAAGGTTATAGATATTCAGGTGAATTGATTGGTATAAGGTGGCAATTTTCCTATGATTCTTTGTTCAATCACACACCGCTATTGCTGAAAGGTTCCTAAGCGGACGTAGCAAACACCCATCCTATTCCATCAAAATGCTGTTGTTTTCACCCACACTCATAACATCACCGCAAAGGTCTTCAGGGCAACGTTGTTTACGCGCTTCATCTCAAATTGTAGCACATAGCATTCAAAGCGTAACCCCACCTGAACGTGATACACGATACTTTTCAATTACTAAAGACACAATTTTGCGGGGAAAGCTTGCATAATCTTAAAATAATGTAAGAAATTCAGATTTTAAGCTAAAGATTACGTGAGTTCGATGTAAGAAATTGGTTCATTACGTAGGTTGGGTTGAGCGGAGCGAAACCCATAGGTGTCAATTTAGCGGTCCCCAGGCCCGGTAGGTTCGGTTTCCTAACCGAACCGGGATTAACCCAAGGACAGTGCGCCCGTAGGTTCGGTAGAACGGTGTTGAGAAGGCGAACCTCGGTGTTCCAAACACACCTGAAATCTGATAGACTCCGCTATACTCTCAAGACCATAGTGAAACCCAACTTCATACCCGCAGAGTCACGGAAACTTCACAACCAATGCGTTGGGTTTCACTCGGTCTCTGCTGGATATAGCGTGTCTGGCGAACCTTGATTTTTCTATGACTTTTTCGGGATTTGATGAAATCCGTTCAACCCAACCTACGCTGCCATGATCCGTTTTTTCTTAAATTGACACCTATGGGTAGAGCGGAGCGAAACCCAACTATTGGCAGGCGGAAACCATCAGCGGTTAGCAATCAGCAAGCGTCGCGATCGGGAGATCGCTCCTACAAGAATAGCAGTCAGGAAAGTGAAGAGAGGTCGCCCGTACAATTCGGGCATGCGAAAGGTCGGGAATCGGAGTTCCCTCCTACAGAAGAATAGCGGTCAGTCTCGTAGGATTTATTTGCTTGGGTGTTTTTTCAGCATGTTTATATTTTCGTCTGAATCGCGGATTACACAGATTACGCGGACTTGCGTTTCTTTGTGTCGCGAGGTTTTTGGTTTCCCCAGCCGGGTGATAGGTGTATAGAAAAAATGTCTCCACTAAAGATAGCCCCAGAGGGACGATATCTGTGTAGAAATACGCCCCGGTGATTATCTTGAACCCCGAAGGGGTGACATCTCTGTAAATATGGGAAAGGGATCGCGAGCATGGGGAAACACCCAAGCAAAAACACTCGCTCCTACGGAGAAGGGTGGGCGGCAGTGGGCAGTGGGGAATCCCTCTAACCGCCTTATCAGGGGGAATGCGGAGATTGCGCCTACCGCAGTGCTTCAAGTGGGATATGGGACATCCCACCTTGCTGAAGATCAATGTAAAGTTTATCATTACTGATGACAAGAGCGTCAATTCTACGCCGAATGCTTGGAGAAATCTGTTCCCACTTGCTATGATCATCTAAACGATAGACCCCGGCATTACCAGCACCATAAACGTCGGTATGATGGACAGCGAATCTATCTATGGCTGGACGGTCCCCCATTTTATCGGTGAGCACGCGCCAGTGTTCGCCGTTCTGTGAAACCAAGACTCCTTCATCCGTTGCGACGTAAATCGTTGACCCGACAAAGACGATCTCTTTGAAGCGGGTAAAGTGGAGTGGAAGGTTCGGTGTAATATCTCTCCAACTGTCTCCCTCATCAAGTGATTGAAACAGTGTGCCATTTCGTTTTCCGACGTAGACGGTCTGCCCTGCAGCCGCCAATCTGAATCCTTGTCTCCAAGGTCTACCCTTCCACGAGCCTTCGGTAAGGTCTATTAATCCCGTATTCGTCCATTCTGAATCGCCGGTTTTCCATCTGAAAAGCACTCTCTGGTATTCTACGTAGAACGTTCCATCACTGATCGCAAATCCACCGATTGTTGTATGGGTTGCAGCCCTATGCAATGCGTTTATCAACCGAGAATCCATCTCCACACCATCAAAGAAAGAGATATATTTGGCTTCCGTAATAGATTTCCACAATTCGGCGGACAGCATCTCTGCATGAAAATCGGGTATTCCTTGAACTGGAACGAAGACATTGGCATCCGTAGATAAGCGGTAAATACGCAGATTCTCTTTTTCAGACGCAATCCCATAAAGAGCTCCGTCTGCGACTACCAAGTTTGAATTAGAAGAGAAATTAACGGGAGACTGCTTTTCCCCTGTCGATTTGGAATCCATCTGAACGCTTTTCCACGATTCACCCGCATCGGTTGATTGGACAATGTCACCGTAGGTATACGCATAGAGTCGATTGTTGAATGGTACCAAACTTCCTATCCTCGTCCCTATGATCCCATCCATAAATGGGTGCCACGATTCACCGGCATCAATTGTTCGATAAATCCCGTTCGTTCCAACTGCATAAAAAATCCTTCCGTTCACACCTATATGTCGTGAATTAAGACCTGTCAAGGAACGCGTGTTAACGCCAAGTTTTGTCCAAGTTTTTCCCGCATCCGTTGACCGAAATTGCTCAGAACCGTTTAAGACGAGCGTCTCGCCAGCAGCCCAAAACTCCATACCCGTGCCTGCCGTAAAAAAGAGAGGCTCATTTTTAGGTGTTATCTCTGTCCACGATTTACCCAAGTCGGCTGAGTGGAAAATCGCCCCTCTGAGTGCTTTTGGATTTACTATTATCCCTCTTTTCGTTTCAGGTGAGCGCCACATAGACAGATCCGAACCGACGCCAACATAGAGATTGTTTTCAAAGACTTTCAGGAAATGGATAGCATTGGAGAATTGCACCGGTACCTTTTCCCACCGCTCTGCGTTGAGACGATAGAACCCGCTGTCTGCGTCAGCAAACGCCTCCGTTTCAAAGGATCGGGTAGTTTTGAAGGTTTCAACCGGCATCTGCTCCCACCGATCTGCGCTGAGACGGTAGAGCCCCTCGTTTGTGCCAGCAAATACCGCACTTCCAATTTCCGCCACTGCGCGAATGCGTTTGCCAGACAACCCTTCGTTAAACGAGTCCCATTGTATGCCAGCATTCGTAGATCGGAAAACGCCTTTATCTCGAAACGCAAGATACATTGCAATGCCTGTTCGTGAACCTGTGATTTGCGGTGCATCGGTTACGATCAGCCCAACATGATAATCTCCCTCTGGTCGAGGACCAAAGGCGTTCCAGGTCTCGCCACCGTCGCTTGAAGTGAAGATTTCATCATCCGAAACGATATAGAGGGTGTCGTCATACTCTGTCATAGACATATAACCCCCAGGGGTTGGGATATCCGGGGCGATACGCGTCCAAGTAGATGCGTCCGCTGTCAATCTGTAGATACCGGTTTGTGTGTCAATGTAGAGTGTGCCGTCAGACGCAGCAAAGGTATCAAAGATGGGAGTCCCTTCGGGACCACTTGCCTGTGTCCACTGCGCTGTAGAGAATTTAGCGGGTACATCCGATTCTGTAGTGGTCGTCAAACGCGCTTCAGAAGACTGTAAACCGGTACTGTTGCTTTTACCCGGGGATACAACACTGCCGACCTGATTCCGGACATTCGGTTTGGCATCAATATCAAGCGTAAAAGGCACATCAATGATTTCGATGGTCGGCTCGGATTCTGCCTCGAAACTATAGGGTTGTTGAAAACGGGTGAGGTAGGGTTGGCTCGCTCCTAACAGCAAGGTGATTAGAAGGGTAGCGGTACCGAAAGCAATCCATGGGAGCAGGGGTTTTGCAGCCGAAGGTGGTATCGGTTCCATGTCGGCGATCTGTCGCATGATATGGCTTGTTAGATTTTCCGATAACTGTACACCGCCGAGAACCTTTTGAACGAAGAGTTCTTGGTCATCCAGTAAGCGTTTCCGCGCCCGACGCAGCCGACTCTTAATCGTGTTCACGGACACACCCAGGAATTTGCCTATCTCCTTTGTTGTCATCTCACCGAGATAGTAAAGTGTCACCACCGTGCGTTCACTCTCCGGCAGTTTCTCCAGCAGCTTCTTGACGACTGCATACCGACGCTCAAGTGCTTCTGTTTCGCGTTGCCCTGATACATAACAGGCGTAAGAAAATTCCTCTATTTCTCTTATACTTGTTGCTTCCAGCGATTGCTCTGCAGGTTTGTGTCTTTGGAGCCAATTGATGCAAAGTCGATCTACAATGACATAAAGCCATCCGGCAAATTGACTGGGATTCTTGAGTGTCGAGAGTTTTTGGTATACTTGGAGAAAAACGTCTTGGGTAATTTCTTCAGCATAGTGAAAGTCACCAATCTTCCGCCATACAAGGGCATGAACACCCTTTCGGTATTTTTGGATTAAAATACCAAATGCCTCGTCGTCGCCTGATAAGATTCTTCGGATCAGTTGAACATCGTTATCTACCATCAGAATTCTCCATGATGCGCGAACGGATATAATCGCGCTCACATTCTTACTGCAACAGAAGTTTGGTAATCGACGAGGTTAGGAACCTCGCCAGCAGGGAGGGAGGTATCAAATCATAATGCTGTCCACATATTTTTCGGTTTTATTATAATTCATCAGGATTTACGCAAATTCAGGGCATGGTGGGATATTTTTTATTTTTAACCCCCTAAATCCCCCTTATCAAGGGGACTTGTGAGACCAACCGCGTAAGTCCTATTCATTTCAAGAGGCGAAGTGCTTCCTCAATGTCTGCGATGAGGACTTGATCGCTTTCCCACTTCGCGAATTTCAACGCGGTTCGGAGATCTACTTTTGCTTCCGAGACGTTACCTATTTCAACCTTTGCGCAACCACGTTTATAGTAGGCTTCGGCATAATCGGGTTTTAGGTAAACTGCGGCATCATAGTCTTTAGTAGCCCTGCTATGGTTCCCCAGATTTGATCGTGCCTCGCCGCGGGTTTTGTAGACTTCAGCGAGGTCAGGGTCAAGCAGAATCGCCGCGTCACAATCTTCAATCGCTCCCTTATTGTCGCTTAACGCCAATTTCACAGAGGCTCGCCTGCCATAAACATAGGTAACAAAGCCAATATCCTCTGGAACAAGGCGAACAGCCGCGTCGTAATCTTTGACGGCTCCCTTATTGTCCGCCAATTTAGCCTTTGCATCGGCACGATGGACGTATGCGCTGGCAAGCACCGCATTTTTTGGTTTTAGACGGATTACTTCGTCATAATCTCTAATAGCATTCTCATCATTATCCAAATGGAACTTTGCAAGTCCACGATTGAGATAGGCAACGGTAAGGATGCCAGGACTGTTTGGTTTCAGGCGAACTGCTTCATCATAATCTTTGATGGCACCCGTATAGTCCGCTGAATCTGATTTCGCGCTGGCTCGTTTAACGTATGCGAGAGGAAGCATAATGCCTCTCGGTTTTAAGTGAATTGCCATATTGTAGTCTTCAATCGCCATCTCATAATTTCCCAAATCCGCTCTTGCATTTCCGCGGTTAAGGTAAGCTTCAATATTCTCTGGGTCGAGACGAATCGCGGTATCATAGTCCTTGATGGCTCCCTTATAGTTTCGTAAGTTCCTTCTTGCAACGCCGCGATTTACATAGACAGCTGCATAATCGAGTCCCAAGCTGATGGCGGCATCATGATCTTTGATAGACCCTTTATAGTCTCCTAAATTATATTTCGCGGATCCTCGCTTGGCGTAGCATGCCGCAAAATCTGGCGTTAGGCGTATAGCCGCGTCGTAAGCCGCAATGGCATCCTTAGCACTTCCGAGGACCTTCTCTGCATCGCCTCGATTGGCAAGCGCGTAGGCACGTATCATGGGTTCTTCTCGCCATTCTTCCAAAGATTTTTCTTGCTCAGACATGTTTTTTCGCAATGCTTTTAGATGATTTGAAGGGATAATGTATCCTGAACTTTTGGTTTCGCCACCCTCTATACAAATCCCTATGACTTCTCCAGTGCCATTCAGGACGGGACCGCCACTGTACCCTGGAAGAAGTGTGGATTTCACGCGGAAGAATCCATCAGTAATTCGGCTTATTGTTCCCTCTATGATTTTACCCGGAGCATTCTTGTGAGGACTCCCGTGGGTCCCCACGGCGATAACCTTTTCTCCAAGTTTCACTGTATGGCTATCCCCCAGTTGGAGAACCCCCGCTTCTTTACCTTCGACCCTTAAGATAACCAGATCGTACTCTGGATCGCTTGCTACGACACCTTTGATCGTATATTGCGTTGGTTGGTTAACCGATCTCATCTCCCAAGCATAGGACTTGCCATGAATGCCAGCAAGGACGTGAACACTGGTGACAATCAGATCCCGTCCAACGAAGAAACCACTTCCGTTGCCGATTGTACCATCATCGGCGTTAACAATTAAGATAACCGTAGCGGCTTTTCCGAGTTGCGCAGCTCGTCGATGCGGGTTCAGTGACACGGTGTTGCTTTCGATTTTCGCATCCTGCAGTGCAAGCCCTTGGGCAGAGGATAACAGGAAACCAAACGTTAAGCACCCGACTAACACTAACATTTTGTTGGTAAGGCTCATCCGAATATGTTCCTTTATTTTAAATGTCGTTTTAATCATATCCCCCCATTATTAAAGACACACTTTATGGACGGAAAGGGTGCATAATATGAAAAAAATGAAAGAAATTTGGATTTTAATCTGATGTGGTTGTAAAGTGCACGTACCGTGTGGCGATTAGCAATCAGCGGTCAGTTGTCAGTGGGAAACCGTCCTAACCCCAACCCCCTCAATCCCCCTTATCAGGGGGACAGGAGGGAATTCGGAGACCTCGCCTGCAGACATTCAATTACTGTCTTTTTTTCATCGTTCGGACGGTTTTCACAACTTTTCTATTGAATTGACGCGCCGGGATACTTCTCTTGGGTCGTAAACTTCGACACTCGTAAGCAGACCTTTACCAACGCCACCGTCTCCCCCGAAAATATAGATTTGCCCATCTATGACCTCAGTCGCATGTCCCGATCTCCCAATCGGCATGTCCGATGCTTGGATCCAATGGTCGGTTGCGGGATCGTAGATTTCAACCCTTGAAAGGTTCTTATATTCCTTACCTTCCCGAAAGTAACCCCCTATGAGATAGATTTTCCCATCAATTACGCTTGCCGTGTGCCACGCTTTCGGAGCAGGCATCTCTGTTCTTTCCTGCCATTGATTCGTTTTTGGATTGAACACTTCAACACTGGAAAGATACGGATCTGGCTGGCCCTGAATCCGGGCCCACCCCGTCCCACCCATAGCATAGATCTCTTCATTCACAACACTGAGTGCTGCACCATAACGCACATGGTTCATATCTCTCACCTTTGCCCATGTGTCCGTTGCTGGATCATATACCTCCACAGTTTCCAATCGCCACTGTTTATTAGTAAGTGATGACCCACCAATGGCATAGATTTTTCCATCCACAACGCAGGTACTGGTCTTCCTTGGTGTGGGCATATCCGCTTTCTGGGTCCATGTGTCCGTAACCGGATCATACATCTCCACGGTTGAGAGTTGTTTAACCTTGTTTATCCAACCCTTATGCCGCACAATTTTCTTTATTTCTTCACCACCGATAGCGTAGATTTTGCTATCCACAACTGAGACAGATACGCCAGACCGAATTGTCGGCATATCTGCCCTTCGTTCCCACGTATCCGTTTCCGGGTCGTACATTTCTACTGTCGCAATAGCCCTTTCCCCAAATTCGTCAGGTTCGGCTGGTACTTGGCCCCCTATTGCGAATATCTTGCCATCCACAATACTGGTAGAAAAGCAAGAGCGAGCTGTTGGCATGTCTGCTTTCTGTGTCCACTGCAATGTAGAAAGCCTGAGAGAATTCCCTTGCGCATCGGATACCAGAGGTGTCTCAGAAGCCTGCAGTCCTGCACCACTGTTTTTACCGGTGGAAGTCGCTCGTCCGACCTGGTTCCGTACATCGGGTTTTGAATCGACATCGAGAACGATAAAGGTGTCAACAAGTTCAACCGTGGGTTGGGATACCGCTTCAAAACTATAGGGTCTCTGAAATCGGGCGAGGTATTGGTCGGTCGCGCCTAACAGCAAGACAACCAGAAGGGTCGCGATGCCAAAAGCGCCCCACGGGAGCAGCGGTTTCCCTACTGGAGGCGGTGTCGGTTTCAGATCAACGACTTGTCGCATGATGTTCTCGGATAGGTTGGCGGGGAACTGCACGCCACCGAGCACTTCCTGAACGAAGCGTTCTTGGTCCTGCCGCAAACGCTTTCGCGCCCGCCATAGTCGGTTTGTAATCGTGTTTACCGAGACACCTAAGAATTTGCTTATCTCCTTCGCTGTCATTTCACCGAGATAGTGGAGCGTAACGACCGTGCGTTCACTCTCCGGCAGTTTGGACAGAAGTTTTTCGGCGATTTCGTAACGATGCTCGGTGCTTTCTGCTTCGCGCTGTTCCGAGGTATGATGGATATAAGAGGATTCCTCTATTTCTTCCACAGGCGTATCCTCCAGCGATTGCATCGCTGGTTTGTGTCTTTCAATCCAATTAAGGCAAAGTCGATTTGCGATGACATAGAGCCAACCCGAAAATTGGTTAGGGTTTTTGAGTGTCGAAAGTTTTTTGTATGCTTGAAGGAAGGTATCTTGCGTAATCTCTTCAGCATAGTGAAAATCGCGAACCTTCCGCCACACAAGCGCGTGAACCCCCTTTTGATGTTTTTGGACCAAAGTGCTGAATGCTCCATCGTCTCCTGACAAAATTCTGCGAATCAGTTGAACATCGTTTTCCACCATCACAACCCTCCATGATGCGCGAACAGATTTGGTTGTACCCACATTTCCATTATTCTCATTTTTTCACTTTTCCCCATGTCGTTGTTAGCAAGTGCGGTTGTGGTGATACCGGTAAGGCATGCGTAGGATCGAACCAATCCGCGCCAAAACTCCATATATTATCCGTCAACTGGGTCCGAATACCGTTGTGCACGTCTATTTTTAAGATCTGGTGTGCTCCCTGAATTGCCTGTGTATAAAGGACTTCTTGTCCATCCGGCGATAACTCAGGAGACCATGCATAGGGACCGGCTTCATCAACAAGTTGTTGGAGACGGGTGCCGTCGCTGTTGACAATGAAGATTGTATTTTTATCCATCCATTCGTTGCGTTGCTGCCTATCCAAGGCGACCAGATGATTGTTCCCAGAAAAGGCGAGTTTATTACCTGTTGCCGACCAAGATGGGAGGCGTTGCCATTGTATTGCTTTCTTAGGTAGGAGTTGTTTTCGCGCGCGTGTGCGGAGATTGACAAATGTAAGGCGTTCATCTATACTGCAAGCGATTCCCGTCCCATCGGGTGACCACGCCGGATCAGTGCCACCTATTTCATCTATGGTAAAATCCATAATTAAGTGTACACAGGACAGTTGGCGAGGTTAGGAATGCAGATCGCGTTTGGGCGAGTACGCCGCAAAACCTCGCCAGCAATATACTTAACGTCCAACGTATTTTCACGGTTTACCTCCATTTAATGCTTGACAGTCCAGTCCGTAAGTTAGACTTCCGGTATGCATTACATGTCCGTTGCGACTTCAAACCTTTTCAAAGCCTGTATAGAGGCATTGTCCGTGTCAGTAATGCCTCTCGGTGCGAGCATCACAGGATTACAATTGTTTTAAATGTTTTTGTGTATCGCACCTTTTATAATTAAAGACACAATTTTTTTCCGAAAATTGTGTCTAATTTGAAAAAAAATGAAAAAATTTGAATTTTAATCCAATGTGGTTATGAAATTGCTGATGAGTTATCAGTTATAGTAAAATCTACAATTACTTGAACATTACGGGGCGATGATACAATCCTCGCCAGCGGAGGTGGTCCCCTTTTTTATTCAACACCTGTCCACTTATGTTCGGATTTTACTACAAGAGTCGGGATTCGGAGATCCCTCCTACAAGGCGGTCAATTGTATCTGACACATGCTGATTAATGGGAAGGAGAAAGAGAGGGTCGCGATCGGGAGATTGCTTCTACAGAGGAAGGGCGGTCAGCAGTCGGTGGAAAATGAGAACTCCGGCAATGTTTGTCTGAATCACAGGTGCATCGGATGATGAAAGATGTTGGGGTTACAAACCCCTCCCACAAGAAACTTCAAGGGTCGGGATCGGGAGGTCGCAACAGAAAAGGCGAGGTGTTTTTTCAGCATGTGTGTATTTTCGTCTGAATCGCGGAGTGTCGCGGATTACACAGATTACGCGGACTTGCGTTTCTTTGTGTCGCGAGGTTTTTGGTTTCCCCAGCGGGGCGATAGGTGTGTAGAAAAGATGTCTCCCAAAAAAATAGCCCCAGAGGGGCAGTATGTGTATAAGATCGCGAGCATGGGGAAACACCCAAGCAAAAACACTCGCTTCTACAGAGGAGGACAATCAGCGGTCAGCCGTCAGTGGGAAACCCCAACCCCCTCAATCCCCCTTATCAGCGGGACAGGAGGGAATTCGGAAACCTCGCCTGCGGACATTCAATTACTGTCTTTTTTAATTCGTTCGCACCGTTTTCACAAATTTTCCTATTGGATTGACGCGCTGGGCAACTTCTCTTGGGTCGTAAACTTCGACACTCGTAAGCGGACCTTGAACACCGGCACTGTTTCCCCCAAAAATATAAATTTGCCCATCTATAATTTCAGTCGCATGTCCAAATTTTCCAATCAGCATGTCCGGCTCTTGGGTCCAACGATCGGTTGCGGGATCGTAGACCTCAATCGCTGAGAGGGTCTTTAATTTTCTATCTTTCACAAAGTACCCACCCATGACATAGATTTTGCCATCAATTACGCTTGTCGAGTGAGCCGCTTTCGGAACAGACATCTCTGTTCTTTCACGCCATTGATTCGTCTTTGGATTGAACACTTCAACATTGGAAAGATACGGATCTGAAAGATACCGACCTGACTGGTCCCGATTCGGGGGCCAACCTATCCCACCTATAGCGTAGATTTCTCCGTTCACAACACTAATTGCTGTAGAACAACGCGCATGGTTCATACTTTGGGCTTTTGCCCATGTGTCCGTCGCTGGATCATAGACCTCCACAGTTTCTAACTGCGACTGTTCATTAGTAGTTAACCACCCACCAATGGCGTAGATTTTGCCATCTACAACGCAGGCCTTGGTCTTCCTTGGTGTCGGCATGTCCGCTTTCTGGGTCCATGTATCCGTAGCCGGATCATACATTTCTACAGTTGGCAGTTCTTTAGACTCGTGCCCGAAACCGCGAGGAACCTGATACTTCTTTGTTTTTACTCCACCAATGGCGTAGATTTTGCCATCCACAACTGAGACAGACACATTAGATCGAACTGTCGGCATATTCGCCTTTCCTTCCCATGTATCGGTTTCAGGGTCGTACATTTCTACGGTTGAAAGCGACAGGTCCCCGTATTCGTCCCATTCCAGCCGTAGACTGCCCCCTATTACGAATATCTTTCCATCCACAACACAGGTGGAAAAGTCAGACCGGATTGTTGGCATGTCTGCTTTCTGTGTCCACTGTGCTGTAGAAAATCTAAGGGAATTCCCCTGTGCATCGGATACCAAGGGTGTCTCAGAAGCCTGTAGTCCTGTCCCGATATTTTTATCAACGGAGGTCGCACGTCCGACTTGGTTCCGTACATCGGGTTTTGAATCGACATCAAGGACGATGAAAGTGTCAACAAGTTCAACCGTGGGTTCGGATACCGCATCAAAACTATAGGGTCTCTGGAAGCGGACGAGGTATTCGCCGGTCGCGCCTAACAGCAAGACAACCAGAAGGGTCGCGATGCCAAAAGCACCCCACGGAAGTATGGGTTTTGCAACCGGAGATGGTATCGGTTTCACGTCGGCGACCTGCCGCATGATGTTCTCGGTTAAGTTGGTGGATAACTGCACGCCGCCGAGCACTTCCTGAACCAAGCGTTCTTGGTCCTGCTGCAAACGCTCTCGCGCCCGCCGCAGTCGACTTGTGATCGTATTTACCGAGACACCTAAGAATTTGCTTATCTCCTTCGCCGTCATCTCACCGAGATAGTAGAGCGTCATGACCGTGCGTTCACTTTCCGGCAGTTTGGACAGAAGTCTTTGGGCGATTTCATGGCGATACTTAGCACCTTCGGCTTCGCGCTGTTCCGCGGCATAATGATTATAAGCGGATTCCTCTATCTCTTCCATAGGTGTGTCCTCCAGCGATTGCATCGCAGGTTTGTGGCGTTGGAGCCAATTAATGCAAAGTCGATTCGCAATGACGTAGAGCCAACCCGAAAATTGGTTAGGGTTTTTGAGTGTTGAGAGTTTTTTGTATGCTTGAAGGAAGGTATCTTGCGTAATTTCCTCAGCATAGTGAAAATCGTTAACCTTCCGCCACGCGAGGGCATGAACGCTCTTTTGGTACTTTTGAACCAAGATACTAAACGCTTCGTCATCGTCTGACAAAATTCTACGAATTAGTTGAACATCGTTTTCCACCATCAGGATCCTCCACGGTGCACGAACAGATTTGGTTATACCCACATCTCCATCATAAGTTATCCACAAACAATTGAATCAACACGCTTAGGTAGGCGAGAAAAGAAAATCAAATAATTTACCGCATAATATTTCCCCTGATATAAAAAAGTATATCATATTTCTATTTTTTTTCATAAACTGGATAGGCATGAGATCTACCCCTACGGGGTATAATATATAACGTAAGTTGCTCCCTAAACTTGGAAAACATCACCTGTGCAGCACATTCAGAAGGTTCTGTCCCTGTTTAGCTTTGCCCTACATGAAGATTAAGAATTTAATCGGGTAATTTTTACCGATGCCCGGTGCGGTTAGGAAACCGCACCTACCGGGCCTGGGGGAACATAGAATTACCCAAATATTTTATTAAACTTCATCTGGAGCGGAAGAAAAGAGCAAAATTTTTCTATAGATATATCGCTCCGCTGGAGCGAAGGCGTGCCTGTCTCAACTTTCATAGAAAACTGATGGATTTTCTATAGGTGGCGACTTGTGTTACATAGTTTACTGAGATTTTTTCAGTTCACCCCAGTGTATCAGAAGTTTACCTTTTGGGTCAACCGCCAGAAAACCGGTGTCAAACGCCTCAACGATTGGCGAAAATTGTCCGCCGTCTCTTAAACCCCCCAAGGCATAGATTGTCCCCCTAACAACAACTGCCGATGTCGTTTTTGGAATCGTCATTGGCTCGACTTTGCGCCATTTGCTGGTCGTTGGATTATAAACATCCACATCGCCGGTGCGTTTAGTTTCCAGATTAATACCACCTATTGTATAAATCTCATCATCGACAGCAACGGTTGAAAACCAACCTTTGAACATTGGCATCTCAGGGAGCTGACGCCACTTGTCGGTTTTCGGATTATATACTTCAATACTTCTCACAAAACGTTCGATGAGGCCGGGGGCCCTCAGCCAAGTATAACCGCCGATAACATAAATTTTACCGTCTACAACGACAGCGTCCGCATCTCGTTCTGTCGGCATATCTGCCCGCTTCTCCCATTTGTTGGTCAACGGATCGTAGACCTCAACGAGGCCTGTTGCCACATCACGGTCAAGTTTTTTGTCGTGAACACTCCCACCGATGATGTATATCTTTCCATCAACGACCGCTGGCATAAACCCATTACGGAGTGTGGGCATATCCCGCTTCTTGACCCATGTGTCGGTTCCTGTGTCATACATCTCAACGTTCTTTTTGTATCTGAACGCACCCCGGGGTCCCTTTCGGTCGTAGCCCCCAAACGTGTAGATTTCGTTGGAAAAGACTGCAGTTCGCGCAGCCACCCGCGGTGTCGGCATATTCGCAGCTGTGTGCCATGTGTTCGTCTGCGTGTCGTAGACATCTACCGTTGAAAGCGCAGGCGCACGCCCACCTAAATTTTCATGCTGGTCGTAACCGCCGATGAGATAAATTTTACCATTGACGGCAGCAGCGTCAGCACCAATTCTCCATATTGGTAGTTCGGTTATCTGTTCCCAACCCCCAGCAAAACTGCTGGAAGCGACAACAAGTAAGAGAGTAAAGACCCATTGCAAATACCTGTATTTTGCGAGCATAATGTTCTCCTTAGGCGTTTCTAACGTGTGTTCGACAGAAAGACGTTCAAAAAAAGAACCCGTTCTATTATTAAAGACACATTTTTAGTGTGGAAACTGTGCATAATTTGGGAAAAATGTAAAAATTAGTTATCAGTTATCGGTTTTCAGTTCTCAGTTAAGAGTCGGGATTCGGAGATCCCTCCTACAGGAGAGGGTGGTGCGCGGACTATTGGATGAGAAAGAAAAGGCAAGGTGTTTTTGATAGGGTGTTTCCTGCAGAATGGGATGAAGTTTTAGTGTCGCACCGGTGCGGTTAGGAAACCGCACCGGAAACCCTGATACACAAACGTTGTTTCCTAAAATCCGCGTCATCTGCGTCATCCGCGATAATCCGCGATTCAGACGATATACATCCTATCCCAAACGCCGATAGCTGACTGCTGCTCTCACCGCGAGGTATGATGACTAATCCTCTGACAACCGATAACTGACGACTGATAACCAATCAAAAGAGTGGATTTAGCATTCCGAGTTATGCTATCATAAGAGCACAGACACTCCCACTTGAGGTGATAAATTGAAACTCGGTGTATCCACTTATTCTTATTGGCATTTCAAACCTGAACGTGTGCCGATTGAGCACGTCATCGAAGAAGCCGCACGGCTTGAGCTTGATGGTGTTGAAATCTTACATCAACAGATGGCATCGGAAGCCAATCCGTATCTTCAAAATCTGAAACGACTCGCCTTCATTCACGGACTCGATCTATACGCACTCTCCATCCATCAAGGCTTCGTCTCGCCAGACGAGGCGACGCGACAAAAAAATATCAATCACACCGTCCACTGCATCCGATTAGCACACGAACTCGGTATCCCCTCAATTCGCCTCAACTCAGGGCGATGGGGGACTGTCCCGTCTTTCGATGAATTAATGAAAACCGAAGGGCAAGAACCAACACTCCCCGGACACACAGAAGACGAGGCGTTTGAGTGGATAATCGCCGCCATTGAAAAGTGTCTTCCAGATGCCGAAAAACATGGTGTTGTTCTTGGACTTGAAAACCATTGGGGATTGACATGTACGCCTGAAGGTGTCAATCGTATCGTCTCCGCAATCGATTCAGAATGGTTGAAGGTGACGATGGATTGTGGGAATTTCCTTTCAGATCCGTATGAAAAACTGGAACGGATTGCAGATGAGGCAGTGCTTGTCCATGCCAAAACCTATTACGGTGGTGGAGAATGGTATACGTTAGATTTGGATTATGCTAAAGTAGGTAATATTCTAAAAGATGCCGGGTTTCAAGGATACATATCCATCGAATTTGAAGGGAAGGCAGATGCACACGTCGGTGTCCCACAGAGTGTGGCGATGCTCCGCGGTGCCATCTCTCAATAGTAAGGTAGGGACAATCTTTTCGGACATCAGTTATATGAATGGACGCGGTTTCTGCGTAGTATCGGAAACCTGCCAGGGACACCTTGCGCCACGACCTATTGGAGAATCTTCTAATGCTCAGAAAAATAGCAGTATCAATTTTGGCTTTCGCATTGCTCGGAATAGTAGGAGGGAGTATGACAATGGCAGACACTGGCGAAATGGCCGGGGCAACGAACGCTTCGGAAGCTTGGCGTGCCTTACAACGCCTACAGACAACTGCCACCGTCCTACACACCGTCGCGCATCCTGACGACGAAAATGGTGCATTGTTGACGTGGCTCAGCCGGGCACGCGGCATCAGAACCGGATTATACTCAACTACGCGTGGTGAGGGCGGTGCAAACCTTATCGGACCCGAATTATTTGACGCGCTGGGTATCGTACGGACCGAGGAGCATCTCGCTGCTGTGCGCTACTATGGTATTGACCTCTTTTTCAGCAGTGCTGTCGATTTCGGTTATTCCAAGCGGCTGGACGAGACTTTGGAAAAATGGGACTATCAGATGCTTTTGGAGGATATGGTCCGCCTGATTCGTCAATATCGGCCCGATGTCATCATCGCTCGGTTTCAGGGCAACCGCCAAGACGGACACGGGCACCATCAAGCATCTGGAGTCGTGACTTTAGAGGCATTCCGTGCCGCAGGCGATGCGACTCAATTTCCAGAGCATCTCGCAGCAGGACTACAGCCGTGGCAACCGAAGAAACTCTATATCGCGCGTTCCAGATGGCGACGCAATACCACCGAAACTCCCGATACACCTGTGCTAAAAATTGATACGGGTGAATACAATGCTTTATTAGGACTCTCATACTCCCAAATTGCACGCAAGGGGCTTAGTTTCCAACGTTCACAAGGTGCTGGTCAGACACGCGCCTCCAAGGGTTCTGCCGTTGCGGAATTACGCTTAGTGGATACGACCCTTACCGAGCAGCGAAAACCCGAAGAGAGTCTCTTTGATGGGATTGACACGACAATTATGGGGATGGCGAAGTTAGCGAATACATCTGCATTAGACGCAGAGTTTGCACAACTTCAGGAAAGCGTTGATACCGCAATACGCGATTATGATGCCCGCCACCCTTGGACAGTCGTTCCTCATCTTACCAACGGGTTAAAAACGGCTCGCGGCTTGATCGAAAGCGTCCAGCGTATAGACCTTGATGGCAACACTCGGTCACATCTTCTTTTCCTGCTTCGGAATAAAGAACAGGAATTTATGACCGCCGCGAACGCTGCTCTCGGTTTGTCTTTAGAAGTACTGGTTCAATCCACAGCGGAAACCCGTTCATCTGAAACCTTTGCCGTTGCAATTCCCGGGCAAAAGTTTTCAATTGGAATGCGAATGGTGAATCCCACTCCGATTGCAGCTGAGTTCGTCAATGCCTCGCTCCACACCCCCGAAGGCTGGAACGTGCATCGTCCGCAGAAGGACTCGGATCGGGAAGGAATAATACCTATACCGACGAACGAACCCATCTCTATCGTGTTTGAGGTGCAGGTGGCGCAGAACGCTGATTACACGCAGCCGTATTGGACCCGCGCGTCTGAGTATCACGATGCTGTCTATACACTGAAGCGTCCAGAATTTCGCTTTCTACCCTTCGCATTACCTGAGGTCAATGGTGTTGTAACCTATCGTGTAGATGGGGTGGACTTTACGCTGACGCAGCCAGCACAAACAGTTTCAATTAATAGACCCTGGGGGGAAAGACGACGTTTGCTAACGGTCGCTCCTGCTATCAGTGTATCTGTTTCACCGCGTATCGGCGTTATTCCAATCTCTGAGTCTACCATGACAGGCGGAAAATCGACCTTTACCACGACAGTAGAGATGCTAAACAACGTAAAGGGTGAGGCAGAGGGGACACTTTCACTCAAACTGCCGGATGGATGGCAGTCATCGCCTGAGAACGCACCTTTCGCTTTTACACACGAAGGTGCAAGCAAAATGTTTGCTTTTCAGGTATCTGCCAAGAATGTTGAAGCCGGTAGGGAATACACAATTCAAGCAATCGCGAAGTATGATGGCGAGGAATATACGACTGGCTATCAGGCAATTGATCATCCAGATCTTGAACCGCGGCACCTGTATTACCCTGCTGTCATGACGCTTCGCAGCATCCCGCTCAAAGTCCCATCGAATTTGAGCGTTGGGTATATCATGGGTGTAGGCGACAAGATACCCGAGGCTCTGCAACAGATCGGTATTGACGTGGAGATGCTCGATAGGGATGAACTCCGTGCCGGCGATCTAAACCGATTTGATACGATTCTCGTTGGCATTCGGGCGTATGCCGTTCGGCGAGATCTCGTCTCTTATAACAGTAGACTCCTTGATTATGTGCATAAGGGTGGCAACCTCATTGTTCAATATCAGACCCCGGAATTTGATGCAGCTCCCTTCGGTCCGTATCCTTATACAATGGGCAGACGACCGGAGGAAGTCTCCGAAGAGGATGCACAGGTAACCATTTTGATGCCAGACAACCCGATCTTCCACCATCCCAATCGGATTACAGCGGCTGATTTCGAGGGGTGGGTCGAGGAGCGCGGTTCTAAATTCCTTGCTGAATGGGATGCAAACTATCAGGCACTCCTCACATGCAACGACCGTGAGCAGGAACCGCAACATGGCGGATTTCTCACTGCGAAATACGGACAAGGGACTTACACCTATGCCGCTTACGCTTTTTATAGACAACTCCCAGCGGGTGTAGCGGGTGCGTATCGCCTTTTCGTCAACATGCTGACCCTTGGTAAGTAGGGACGAGGTCACCTCTTCTTGGTAAGGGGCGAGGCGACCTCGCCCCTACGAAGCGTCTTCCCATGGTGCCACATCGCCAACAGGCTGTGGTGCTGGGAAACGGCTCATGACATCGATAGGTCTGCCGGCATCAGACGATTCGATGACCCGCTCACATACCTCTAACGCGTGCCGTGCCTGCGCGCCGTTACAGCGCGGGTTTCGGTCAGATCTGATTGCGTCTGCGAAATCCGCGACGCCTTTGCCCCAATCTAATCCGGTAAAGGCTTTCGGGGGAGAGGGCTCATCTTGCCAGCTGTCTTGTGGGGTAAATTTCTTGATGCCGCGTCCATCGTCGTGTGCCTGAATGGAGAACCCACCTGCTGTGCCATGGATTTCATAGGGCGGAATTCCAGAAGAGACAGTAAAACTGTGATAAATGAGTCCGTGTGCTCCGTTCTCGAACTCAAGCACAGCAAATCCGTGATCCTTCTCATGTACCTCAAACTCAGTGCCTTTCCGTGGACCTTGGTGCAACATCCGTTTTGGGACAGCCACTCGTGCAAAGCCATGCACCGTTTTGACTGGAGCGATCATCGTTGTCATCGCTGTTAGCGGGTAAGGTGCGACGTCTCGAAATGGACCGGCATGCATAATGAAAGCGTCTGCGTTCGGGTGCCAGTGTTCCAAGGGACCGCCGAAGTTCCCGATCGCGGAAATCACATCACCAATTTCACCCTCACGCATCCGTTGCCAGACGTTCTGCTGAACGTATCCGAGAATTGCCGATGGCGCGCACGCCAGTTTTAATCCCATCGCTTCTGCCGTTTCTACCAGTTCGTTTGCCTCATCGGTTCGGATAGAAATCGGTTTCTCAGAGTAGACATGTTTTCCTGCTTTCAGTGCTGCTAATGAAACCGGATAGTGGGAGATGTGAATCGTCAAATTCACAATCGCTTCTACGTTTGGATCGTTCAGCACTTCGTCAAGTGATTTGTAGACGTGTCCCCCGTTTCGTTCTGCCAATGCTGAGGCGCGGGTCTCATCTTGGTCATAGTAGCCAACCAATTCAATGCGATGTGGGTACGCTTGGCAACGCGGCTGGTAGCCTCCCGCGGCTATCATACCACACCCAACAATCACCGTGCGGAGTGGCGTCGTATTAGACATTCAATATTCTCCTTGTTGCGTATCAATTGTGTCACGATGTCCGAGACTTAAAGTTTAGCAGATTCAGACATTCCTTTCAAGTCTATACTGCGAGTGAATCAGAGCCATTCAGTTTTCCGTTCTTTAGGAGGATTTTGAGGACCCAGGCCCGGTAGGTGCGGTTTCCTAACCGCACCGGATCGTGAAAAAAGGTCGTGAAATCCGATAATTTCTTAAAACTGAATGATCCTGACCTTCACCTCAGTGACCGTAGGTTGGGTAGAGCGGTAATAGACAAAAAATCATTAGTTTAACCCGAGTTGCTACTAACAAGTTTTGAACGTTTCAGCACAGTTTTTCAAGCACTTTCCCCACCCCAGAGGGGTGCTATGTCTATAGAAAAGCGTCCATTCAAGTTCCCGCACCCCAGAGGGGTGCTATGTCTATAAATAGGTGGCAACTTACGTTAGTTTATACAGAGAATGCCGATTTTTGATGCCCGTTCGTCCAAATATACGCAGCGAAACCCAACAATCTGACCGCACGTGTGAGAATAGGTCGGATTTCTACCTTACACGCTTATGTCGAACTCACGTTTTATAGGAAGATGTACAATTAATTATCCGTCCAGCACCGAGAAGGTTTTATGACGGATATAGACCGGTGTGAAAGTTTCATAGCAACTTTCATAGCACCCTTTGATGAAAACCGTCTAAAACCCAATCATAGTGAGGGTTTATCGCCTTTCACGACACCTATTGATTTCTCGGTTTGCTATGAAAACTGTGAAAATATCGTCAGATGTACGAGTCTGTAGACTTTTCAGGAACCACAGGATTCCTCCCGAAGTCAGACGAGTATGCAAAACTCCTCTTTGATATGGATACCGCGGGTGTAGCGACACCGCCACAGATACTCGCTATTGACGAGGTCCTACTTGAGATTGCTATAGACAATCACTACGGTCAAGAGCTTATTCAACACCAGAAAGAAGCGATACAAGAGACAAAAGAACGGATCAAAGAACTGAAAAGGGACGGGATAGACCCTGACGAATTCACCCAGCCGTTTATTTTCGATCCGACGTAATGAGATTCCGTTTGTCTGATGTGTCTTTTTCGACATCCCGCCAAATCAATCCATTTTAAAGAAAGACGAAGCAAACTTCGATGAACACTGAAAACGAAGTAACCGTATTTCGGATTTAGTCCTCGTGAAAACACAATGTCCCGAAATGCCCTATTTTTCCCTTGACGCAAAAGGGGGGTACGGTGTAATATATACGGTGTGGCTTACATACCAATATCACAAAATCTTGAGGTGATAAACGTGTTAAGATATGGTCAACTCGCGTCTATCGCTATTCTCCTCTGCTTGATTCTGTCCGGATGTGCTATAATATCGCGAGATGTTACGCGGACGGAAGGTTACAACCGATTCGCAATCAGGGCAGCGCAGGCGCAGCTCTGGAATGAAGCCGTCTTCCGGTGGAAGCAGGTTATCAGTATCGATCCAGAGGACTCTAAAGCACATAATAACCTCGGTGTCGCTTATGAGGCGCTCGGAGACATGGAGGAGGCTATCGCCTCTTACCAGCGCGCGGCGGAATTAGAACCAAATAATAAATACTACAGACTTAACTATCGGCGGTGCCGTATACACCTTCGGCGAAGTGGAGGGGACGATGAAGATGCCCCGGAGTTAGAAGAACCGCCATCTACGGAATGAGGGGACATAGGATGCAGATAGCCAAAAAAATAGGAATCCTATTGGGAGTCTTGACGCTTTGCGGGTGTAGCAATGCTGTAACGCGTGTCTCTATTCCGGTGAAGATTCAATCTGAAATCGACATCGCCCGCTACTCCAACTTCGCCGTTTTACCCTTCGTCAGCGAAAAACAGATAGAGCGGAACGAAAAACTACCGCCAGAGGTCGGCGCGGAGATCGCCTCAATACTTCGGAGAGGTTTAGCACGTCAAAAACAGTTTGAGGTCATCAGCACACAAGAAACGGCGAGACTGCTCACTGGGGAAACCGTGGAAGAAGATTGGCTTTCTGATACAAAGCATCTAAGTCAGCTCGGTGAGTATTTTGAAGTAAAAGCAGTTATCGTTGGAAGTTTCCGATTTTATTCCGATAGCCGCCCAAGGCGTCATTATGGAGAACGCTACTCCGTACAACGGCAACGCTACGTCTTGGATTATCAGGATTACATGCAGAAAACCTATCTGCTCTCACTCCGTGTAATGATCGTTGATGTTGAAACCGAAAAGGTCGTCTGGGATGAATCTTACCGGAGGAGCACTGCTGAAGCGCATACCATCGGGTCGTTCATTTTCTCACAGGTCGGACCGCAAGCGAATACTATCAGGGAACTCGGTAGACGTGCCGTGTTAGAATTTACACGCCAAATCTCTCCACATTATGAGAACGAGGATAGATATTTAGTCAATTGAGTTGTCAGTTAACCGTCATCAGTACGGGTTGCTGCGCAACCCTTTCAGTTATCAGTTACAAGAGGCTTTTATTAAACGAAAACCTCTTAACTGAAAACCGAAAGCGAACGCAGTGAGCGTACTGACAACTGACAACTAAGGAAAAGGTAAGTGATGTGAAGGACGATAAAAACAGAACCTTATTTGCAAAAGGCACATATAGAAACCGCGCCCGCGATATAATAGGGCAGAATAGCGGTCAACGATCAGCGATCAGCGATCAGCAAGGAACCTCTTTCCTGACGGAAACCGAAAGCCGACTGCTGAGGGCTGTCTTGCTGATACTTGTCGTCCTGCCAATAATATTAGAAGTGCTATCGCCTTGTATTGCGTGGTCGCAAAGTTTTGGGAAAAACAAAATTACCGGACAACGCTTCGATTGGCACATTCACCGGACAGAGCATTTTGATATCCACTACTATCCAAGTGAAGCAAAGCTCGTGCCTATTATGGCGGCTATCGCCGAGGAAGCTTACGAGCAGCACAGCGAAGATTTTGAACATGAATTGCGAGACAGAACACCGCTCATCCTTTACAAATCCCATAAGGACTTTCAGGAAACCAACATAATTCTCCAAGAACTTCACGAAGGCATTGGAGGGTTTGCAGAACTCTTTAAACACCGTATTGTTATACCGTTCACTGGGTCCCTGGAAGCGTTTCGAGAGGTAATTTTTCACGAGCTCATTCATATTTTCCAATACGATATTATCTATCAGAAACCGCACGCCCGTATCTATAGTGGCGAGTTCCTCTATTCCCCGCCAATCTGGTTTATAGAGGGGATGGCAGACTATTTTGCCGAAGACAATGATGCAATTGGGGAGATGGTGGTCCGCGATGCCAGCATAAATAACAATATTGTGCCACTACCGCAACTTCACAATTTCAACCGACTCACTTCACCCTTCGTTGGATATAAGTTAGGACAATTGGCGGTGGCGTATCTCACGGAAACTTATGGACGAGAGAAAATCGCAGAGATTTTACAGGGGTTACGTCAGAGTCGCACGAAGGACATTGACAGTGTTTTCAAAGAAGTGCTCGGAGTAGAGCTCAAAGAATTTGATAAGGCATGGCGACAGACAGTCCGAAGACGCTACTGGCCCCTCATTGAGGACAGGGAATTGCCGGATCTGGTCGCGAAGAACCTTACCGAGGAAGCTCGATACTCGCATAACATTAAACCTGCCTGGTCTCCGAGCGGCGATATTATCGCTTACGTCACAGGGAATGAGGGGTTTCTGGAAATTGTCCTCATGTCCGCAAAAACGGGTGAACGCATCGAGCGGGTCACCAAGCGATTTTTCCGTGATAAATACGAGGAGATCCGAACCGATTTCGGCGGGTTTGGTAGAAGCCTCGCCTGGGCACCCGACGGTGACAGGATCGCATTCATCGCCAAACATCACAATGCGAATTATCTCCTTGAAGTCAATATTTTGACTGAGGAGCTGACGCAGTACTTCGAGTTGGATTTCGATAACGTCACTTCACCGGACTACGATGGCAGCGGTGAACGGATAGTTTTTTCTGCCCTAAAAGAGGGACAGACGGATCTCTATGTAATTGAATTGCTGACGGGTGAAGTGGACAGGCTTACTTTCGATCCATTTAACGATACGCATCCATCATGGCATCCGATAACTGGCGAAATCATCTACACCTCCGAGCGAGGAACCAAAAATAGACTGGTGCTGATGAACCTCAACCAAGGTACAGAACGCTTGTTGACCGATGGCACCTATAACGCTATCAGTCCAACTTGGACACCGGAGGGAACATCGATTCTTTTCTGTTCGGATCGGCAGGGCATTTATGATATACACAAACTTGAAATCGTGGAGAAGGACAGCAATCAGGGGAGTAGCGATCAGCAAAAAAGCGATCAGCAATCAGCGGTCAGCCGTCAGCAGAATAGCAGTCAGCCGTCAGCGGTCAGCAGTCAGCAAGAGCGGTTGCCTCGCAGTGAGAGTTCACCAGAAAACCTCTTAACCGACAGCCACGCCAACGGAGAAGTCGTCGTAGGGGCGAGGTCACCTCGCCCCTACGGTAGCACGGAACCTGTGGGTTCTCGATCTTTAGAAGTTGAGTTGACGCGCCTTACCAGTATGATGACAGGTTGTTTCAATCCGAGCTTGGCTCCGGATGGCAAACACCTATTGTTTAGTGCCTACCAGAATGGAAAATACGATGTCTGTATCATGGAGATTGCCAAGGCGATTGAGGAAAAAATCGAGGTTTCAAGCGTGGCGGAACCCGCTGTAATTTTAACGGAAGAAGAACAAGAAAATTATAGGATTGCCAAGCGGAAATACAGCACGAAATCCTCTTTTGCTTTAGATGCTATTTTCCCGGATTTCAGTTTCGGGGCAGATGGCCTCCTGAGAAGTACGGTGCAAATCGTCGGCAGTGACATGTTAGGCAACCATCGTATCGGGGTTAGCGTGATGAACCAATCCAGCTACCTTACACCGGATTTTATCGCACAATACGGTTTTTTGACACACCGAACTGATATCGGGGCAATGATTTACAACTATCATGAATACCATATCTTGGGTGGTATACAGAGAAGGCGTGGCATTCTACAACGGATTACCGGACTCGGTGCGTATGTCAATTATCCGTTTGACAGATACCATCGACTTGACTTTGTGTTCTCAATGTACTCAAAGCCGTTTTCATTCAACTTCCAAACGCGCGAACCTTTGGATCCGTACAACGATAGAGGCTTACTCACAACGGGTTCCATTGCATTTGTTGGAGATACGACGATGTGGCGGGAGTGGACACCTTATACCGGTTCGCGGTACCGTATCGAACTTGAACAATCCTTCCCGGCACTTGGTAGTGAATTGTCGCTAACAAATGTTATTTTTGATGCACGACGCTATTTCGGGTTGGGCAGACGGTCTACTGTTGCTGCGCGGTTATTGCTCGGTGGTAGTTTCGGTGATGATAGATCCTATTTTTATCTCGGTGGGATAGATACACTACGTGGCTATAATTACGAAGAGTTGGTTGGAACACGTATCGGGCTTCTCAACTTCGAGGTTCGTATCCCCTTCATAGACGTGCTTCATTTCGGATGGCCCGTGCAGTGGACGCTCGGCGGGATACGCGGAATTGCCTTCGCAGATTTGGGTGGAGCTTGGTCAGATTGGCAATATGGACCGAAGAATCCTTTCAAGATATTTGTTCGCGATAAGAACCGTATCCGCCTTGAAGATGTCAAAGCCTCAATCGGGGCTGGACTTCGCTTGCAACTCGGGGCGTTCTCACTGGACTTCGCAGCAGCATGGCATACGGATCTGATCAGCGTGGAACCCGGTATGAAATACCATCTCGGACTCGGACAAACTTTTTAATTTATGGCTCTTGGGCTGCCTTCAAATGTAAAGCAAAGACAAATTATGCCATTTAAGGAAACCTAATTTCATTTCAGGCAGGTTTTCGATAAATTCTGGTGGGGCTGGGGAGATGTTTTTTTCAGGAGGTAGCAGAGCCCATTAAACTATTAAAACCATGACGGACAGCGCGAAGACTACTCATTTAAAATACTCCGTTCCTTTAAAATACTCCGTTAGGAGTTACATATCTGTAGAGGAACGGTGCTCGGAGGCTAATAGTTAAAAATATGGATTCACGAACCAAACGCTTTATTCTCACTATCGCCATACTCGCGGTTGTCGGCGGATTAGGTGCCATCTGGGTTAACCTGTATCCCGACTTCCTATGGTTTAAGGTAGTGGACTATTTCAGCGTTTACACTAAAATTCTTACAACAAAAATTTTCATCGGTGTAATTGTAGCGGGTTGCTATTTGGCAATCCTCTTGACGAACCTTGCCCTGATTTATCGATTCACACCAGCACATCTCAGTCCCTCTTTTATGGGGGGGGCAGATTTCCTGGGCGATGCCGCAAACAATCCCGGTGATACGCGAAAACTGGTTTACGGTGGGCTCACACTCCTTGCGGTTCTTTTTAGTGTCATGATGGGCTACGCAGCCAGTGACCGATGGGAGATCTATCTGCGCTACACCAATGCCGAGAATCTCGCTTTCCGTGCCGCCGCTCCTATTGTCGTAGAAGAAAATTTCAATTCTGCCGAAATTCCTGTTTCGCAACTCGAACTCCAAGCTAAAAATATAAAGGTCGGGGATCAGATAAGCGTCCAGGTGGACGGTACAAGTCAGGATGCACGGGTTGAAGCAATTTTGGATAACGCCATCCGTTTAAATACGCCTGTTCAAATTGAATTGGGGCAGAAAGCGTTCTTCATGTCTCCTGCGCGCGATCCTATCTTTGATAAGGATGTCGCCTACTACATTTTCAGGATGCCAGCGGAGCGTTATGTTTGTGGGACGCTTTTCGGGGTCTTTATGTTAGTGACGATATTTGCAATCGTCATCTACTTTTTTCATGGGCTAATCACGGGAGATACCAGTCAGTTTCGGTTCCGTCCACCTTTCAACGTGAAAGCACATTTGTTCACTCTGGTGGGTCTGACACTCCTATTCCGAGCATGGAACTACCGCTTTGCTATGTTTGATCTGCTCTATACCACAAACGATATTGTTCGTGGTGGTGGCGGGTATGCCGCAATGAAGGCACGACTCCCCATATTGTACTTCTTGATTGGACTTACAGTTCTGTGTGCTCTCATTTTCATCATTAGTATCTTCTTACAACGCAACACTTTAGCTTTTGGCGGGCTCGCTGTGTTTTTGATTGCTGGATTCCTCGGGCAAATCTACCCCGTTGCTATACAGAGATGGCAGGTTGAACCCAGAAAACAGGTATTAGAGGCAGACTATATCAACTACAACATCAAAGCGACACTTCAAGCTTACGGCTTGGCTGAGAACACCGTGACAGAAGAAGAATATCCGCTGATAGAACAACTCAGTTATGATGACATAAGGAGTCCTGAAAACGCTTCTGTTTTCAATAGCATTCGTCTCTGGGATTGGCGGCCCTTGCGCAGAACTTTCCGACAACTCCAGGAATTGCGGTCACAATATGATTTCAACGATGTCGATATCGATCGCTATGTCGTTGATGGTGAGATTCGACAGGTGATGCTCTCTGGACGAGAACTCAATATCAACGAACTCCCTGCCGAAATCAGAAATGACTGGTATAAGCAAACCTATACCTACACGCACGGATATGGTGCTGTTGTGAGTCCGGTTAACGAAATTAATAACGGCAAACCTAACATGTACATTAAAGGATTGCCACCCATTGACTATACGGAGCAGTGGCAACATCGGTTCAGCGAAACACCGGGACCCCGTATCTATTATGGTGAACGTACGGATCGCTATGTGATCGTACATCCAGAACGGAGCGAAGGACTTGAGTTTGACTATCCGCAGGAGGGACAACAATACGCCGAATATGCATATCAAGGAAAGGGTGGCGTACAACTGAGCTCTTTCTGGCGCAAGATGGTATATATGCTTAAGTTCAATAACGAAATTAACTTCGTGCTACCGGGTGAAATTTCATCGGAAAGTCGAATCCTCTACGAACGAAACATCAAAAGACGGATCCAAAAAATCGCGCCCTTCTTACGGTACGATGGGGATCCTTACATAATTATTCATGACGGCAGGTTGATTTGGATGATTGATGCTTATACCATCACACACCGCTATCCTTATTCCGTTTCAATGCGAGAGTTCGTCAGTGAGAGAAGACAACAGATTTCAGATACGCAGCGAGACGGTGAACCGTGGGGAAACTATATCCGAAATTCTGTTAAAGTCGTTGTTGATGCTTACGATGGCACTGTCGATTTTTACATTATGGAGCGAGAACAGGATCCGATCGCGGAATGTTATCGAAAGATCTTCCCGAATCTTTTCAAGCCGTTTGAGGAGATGCCGGATGAACTCAAGGCGCATATCCGATACCCGACATCTATGTTCCTTATCCAAGCTCGTGTCTATCAGAATTATCACATGAAAGACCCGGTGACCTTTTACGCGGGCGAGGATAAATGGGAGATAGGCAAAGAACTTTATGACAATACAGATGCCCAAACTCGACAAGCTGCTTCTCCGCAGCCAAGGAGTCCCTTCGCACCGCAGCCAGTAGCCCAAAGTTCCGGAGCAAATGGACAACCGGTTGAACCGTACTATGTCATCATCAGACCGCCGGGACGCGAGGAATCGGAATTTATGTTGATGTTGCCCTTCACACCGCTTAACAAACCGAATCTTACTGCATGGCTCGCTGCCCGATGCGACTTGCCCCAATACGGGCAGCTCCTTGTTTACCGGTTCCCGAAAGGGAAACAGGTCGCAGGACCGATGCAAGTAGAGAACTTTATTAGCCAAGAACCGGAGATTTCGCAGCAGATCAGCCTCTGGAATACGCAAGGGTCCCGCGTCTTACGCGGAAATCTGTTGATTCTGCCGATGAACAACTCCCTACTCTATGTTGAGCCTATCTATATACAATCCGACGATGAAAAAACCGCTATTCCTGAATTACGGCGGGTCGTCATCGGATATGGGAACAAAGTCGTATGGGGTGAAACTCTTGAGGAGGCACTCGTCGAGATGTTCGGGCGGGGAACAGGGCTCCAGACTGCCACTGCGACAACGGCAACTGATGCCATCGGCGCGGCTGATATCGGGACAGACCAGACCTCATCACAAGGACTCATTGAACAAGCAAATCGTTATTTCAATGAGGGACAGGATGCATTACGCATTGGTGATTGGACGGAATATGGGCGGTATCAGCGACTTTTAGAGGAAACTTTACGTCAGCTTGCTGAATAGCAAGGAAGGAGTATCTCCTATATCCCTCTAAACATAGATGATCCCATAATTTTTTGAGAAATCTGTTTGGGGTTTTCTATTGAAAGCGACAAACGTAGGCGTTTTCAGGGGTTCAATTCTCCTGTGTCGCGTCCAGTCGTCTGTGTAAAAACCAAACACCCCTGACAATAACCACGTCGGGGAAACGGCTGTGATAGGTTCATACGCGAGTGAGACGAACCCAGACACTGTGAGGACACTCGGAAGTAAAAAAGGCGTTAGCATTTCGGTGCTAACTTTGTAGGTTCCACCAATCTTTGGTGATTGCAAACCGAGGTTTCTATAGGTTTTTATAGAAATACTCAGGTTCAAAGGAACAGGTGAAACAGATGGCTCTTGATTGGAAACCACGGCACCGGGACATGATTGTTGGGGATATTCCATGGTTAGCCAGGATTAGTGATAAAGCCAGTGCAAAACTGCAGGGTATCCTCGGTGAATATATCTACCCGTGACCGCAGGATAAGATGTTCCTGGAGGAACACAAGATAAGTGCTGAGGCGTTCACTAAGATGGTGAAAAATAACCCCTCAGACGAGGAAATGATTGCCGCTATGAAGAAATTGGATAGTTAGCTTAATAGCGGTCAGCAAGAAAACCTCTTTGCAGGCAGCCAACGGCTGACGGCTGACCGCCATTAACACGGAGATCTATTTTTTGGAACTAACAAAGTACCGAGACCAGATTAACGAGATTGACGACCAAATTTTAGGACTGCTACAGAAACGGGCTGAGGTTTCCAAACAGGTCGGTGCGGTGAAAGCAGAAACAGGCGTTGCAGAGGTTTATGTTCCGCATCGGCAGAAGCAGATTATTGAACGTTTGAAGGCACAAAATCACGGCAAGTTCCCTGAAGCCGCACTTGAGGCGATCTGGACCGAGATTTTATCTGCGTCCCGCTCCTTGCAGGATCCGGAGCGGGTGGCTTTCCTCGGGCCGGTTGGCAGTTTCGGGCACTTGGCGGCTCTATCTCATTTCGGTACGTCAACTGAGTTTATCCCTGTCCACCCACAGATTGACATTTTTACTGAGGTTGAATCTGGGAGGGCGGACTACGGTGTGGTGGCTATTGAAAATTCAGCACAAGGCACTGTTCGTGATGTTTTAGAACGCTTCCAACGTACGCCGTTATGGATTTGTGCAGAGACATTCCAACCGATAAAACAGCACCTTTTATCAAAGTCACCGCTCGCGGAAATTCAGTGTATCTACTCGCATCCGCAACCTTTCGCACAATGTAAGACATGGTTGAGGCGACATCTCGCTGGTGCTGAGCAGATTGAGGTTGTCAGTACGTCTGAGGCGGCGCAACGCGCTGCACAAGAGTCGTCGACAGCTGCCATCGCAAGTGAACTCGCAAGCGAAATTTATGAGGTTCCAATCGTCGCGAACGCCATTATGGATGACCCTGATAACACAACCCGCTTCTTTGTGATTGGAAAGCACATTCCAGAGCCAAGCGGGCACGATCGGACTTCGCTGTTTTTCGCAATTCCGGACAAGGTTGGGGCACTACACCAAGCCTTGGGTATTTTAGAGCAGGCGCAATTGAATCTGAGTTATTTAGAATCTTTGCCGTCGCGAACCAAACCGTGGGAATATATCTTCTTTACTGAGATGGAGGGTCATATTGCCGACGAACGCCTCATCGTCGCATTTGAGCGGCTTGAAGGATTGTGTCGGAACGTCAACGTTCTCGGATCCTACCCGCGCGGGTCTTTTTAATTATACCTTGCGGATAAGTAACGGCATTTGTAACTTGACGGTTTTCGTGTTCGAGTCGCCTGCGCCGTTGTTGCAGGCTGCTGCTTTGGGTAGAAAATTAAAGATAAAACTAAACAGTAGCCCGTAACGTAGTGGAGGGCGACTCTATGGAGAGGCACTCTATGTATCAAACCCACCTCACCGAACCGCAAGGTATAATTAAAAAGCAAATTCATGCGCGCGCAAACGAACTTGGATTTGAACTCGTTGGAATCACGCCTGCCGCGCACAGTGAAACAATTGCACGCTATCAGCAGTGGATAGAAAGCGGGTACGCCGGGAAGATGCACTATCTTGAGAAGCATCTTCCTCTTAAGACAGATGTCCGTCGACTTCTGACAGAGGCGAAATCTGTTATTAGCCTCGCGATGAACTATTATACGCTTGATCCACCGGAGGCACTCGCACAAGATCCGGGACGAGGACAGATCTCCCGCTACGCGTGGGGTGATGATTATCACGAACTTATTCGTGAACGCCTTTTAGAACTTGTCACTTTTATCAAACAGACCGCTGAAAGCGAATTGCGAACCCGCGTATGTGTTGATACCGCTCCTATTATTGAAAGGGAGTACGCACAGAGAGCAGGCATTGGGTGGATCGGGAAGAATACGAACCTGATTCACTGGCGTTCCGGTTCTTGGTATTTTCTCGCCGAGATACTCGTCGATATCGCGTTGGAATCCGGCACGCCGGATCTTCGTGGAAGTTGTGGCACTTGCACACGCTGTATTGAAGCATGCCCGACAGACGCAATTATTGAACCGAATGTTCTTGATTCCCGGCTTTGTATTTCTTATCTGACGATCGAATTAAAGGAGAGCATACCGAAGGCACTTCGCCCTAAGATCGGGAACTTAATTTTCGGCTGCGACATCTGCCAAGAGGTCTGTCCGTGGAACAGTAAGGCAGTACCGACAACCGAACCGGCGTTTCAGCCGCGCGATGGAAACCTCGCTCCCAAGTTACTCTCGCTTGTCGGTATGACGCAGCAGGAATTTAGCCGACGCTTCAAGAGGAGTCCAATCAAACGCGCGAAACGTCGGGGGTTCTTGCGGAACGTCCTCGTTGCCATCGGTAATTGGGGGACGCAGCGTGCTGTCCCGGCACTTAAAGACGCATTAGCCGATGATGAATCTTTAGTTCGGAGTCATGCCGCTTGGGCATTGGGAAGAATTGGAGGCGAAACCGCCAAACGAATATTGCAAACGCGACTAACCGTTGAAACCGAGCAAGATGTTATCACTGAAATTCAAGACGCGCTCTTAGAGACGGAGCAATTATCAGGGAGAGAGGAAAAAAATGCGTGAAACAACAACTGGACATCAACTCCCAGCCCCTGGTGCTGGCACAAATGGACTTGCATGGCACGAAACATCGCTCTGGAGTGTGGAAGGGGTTGGACCTATCCACAAAATCAATCCAGAAACCGGCGAGGTCGAACTAACGCTTACGCCTTCTTACCCGGGCGGAGCCGGCATAGAATGGGATGGCGATCATCTCTGGTATAACAGTATATGGCAACAAACCTTTTACAAGCTCACGATTCCTGAACTGGAAGTCGTTACGACTTTCCGCTCACCGGCGGAAGGACCGCACGGATTGGCATGGGATGGAGAGCATCTTTGGAGCGTTGACATGAACACGGGGCGGTTTATAAAACAGTGTCCTGAAACTGGCGAAATCCTTGCTGAACTTTCGACACCAGGAGGTCGCGCCCACGGGCTTGCATGGGATGGAGAGGCACTTTGGAACGCCGATACAAATGATCATATCGTTTACCGAATCCACCCCGAATCGGGTGAGGTGCTCAATAGCGTTTCATGCCCAAACGAACCGCATGGACTGACTTGGGATGGCACGGCGTTATGGTACGGCGATGATAAAGCAAAAACAATCTATAGACTCAGCATATCAGACTAACGTTGACCGACAGTCCTGTTCAACAAATGAGCAACACATCGCAAATTATGTTGACCACAGGTTGAAATCTGTCAATTTGATGCGGATTTACGGGTGGCATACAATTTGCTACATAGCTATATAACTGTATGCAAAGTGTCTCCAGTGGAATGCCTCTACAAACGCGCCAAACCGAATACCGGCAGGCGATCTTTGCGAGCGTACCTGTACGAATGGTACTTACATCAAGTCATCCCTAAATAGCCTTTGGGAGTCCTTTGCATAGGGGATCCTTATACAAACTGATATTTATGGGATAGGTTCTAATTTTTTAGATTAAAACTCAGATTTTTACGATTTTTCTGAAATTATGCACCCTTTTCGTCTACAAATTGTGTCACTAATTAAGTAAAGAAGGCTCATTACAACAGAATTCAAGAAAAAACGTTACCAATCAAAACAGTTCACCTGAACTCACACCTGTTTTTGTCGGTTCAGTGCATCAGGTAATGTTCAATAACGAGGAAGATAATTGAGAAAATTACAGATAACCATGCTAACCCTATTCTTTGGAATTGGGTTGATTATGCAAAGCAGTGCCGACCGAGTGCAACTCAACACGAGTGCTGCTGTACTCCATGACAATCTCGGTGAGAGTGTTGGTATTAGCGGCGATTATGCAATGGTAGGTGTTCCAAATGATGATACCGACTTCGGCAGAGACACGGGCTCGCTTCAGGTCTTTCTTCGTACCGAAACAGGGTGGGTTCAACATCAAAAATTGTTCGCCAGTGATGCAGCAGATGGAGACCGATTTGGGACGACCCTTGCGATGAGTGGCGATTACATCATCGTTGGTGTGCCGAGGAAAGACGGGGTTGGAAGGAACTCAGGTGCCGCGTATATCTTTAGGCGGCAGGGTACTGAATGGGTAGAGCAAGCCAAACTCCTTTCATCTGACGAAACGCGAGGCGACTATTTCGGTGTCTCGGTAGCGATTGATGGAGACACCGCCCTCGTTGGAGCCCATCGTACGAACGAACCGTTAGCAGATAGCGGTGCCGTCTACGTTTTTGAGAGGACGGGGGAAAATTGGAATCAGACAGACAGACTCACTGCCCCAGATGCTGATAGTTTCGCATATTTCGGCTTTTCCGTTGGGCTTGCTGCAGATACCGCTATTATTGGTGCGATTCGGGACGATGAAGCTGGGAATGATTCCGGTGCTGCTTATATTTTCGTCCGAAACCAATTCGGGTGGGCACCTCAAGCGAAACTTATCGGAAACAATACCGAAGCGGAAGATAACTTCGGATATGCCGTTGATGTTGACGGGGATTTTGCCATTGTGAGCTCACCTAAAAACAAAGGTGGTGGTTCTGCTTACATCTATAAGCGCGAAGGGATCGAATGGAAGCAGAAAAGAAACCGCATCCGTATCCGTATGATTCCAATTGACCCGGATGGTGCGACTGCTTTCGGTGTTTCTGTTGACATCAAAGGGGGAACCGCTGTCATTGGCGCGACGGGGGGCAATGTTGGTAAAGATGTCGTCGGTGCCGCATACATCTTTACGCAAAATGAACCTCCGTTTTGGAATCAACACACAAAGTTGGTCGCGGGTGATAGAAGCGGCGGTGACCAGCTCGGATTCGCTGTCGCGATCGGTGAAAACGAAGTTATCGCCGGCGCACCAAGGCACAACGCTGGTGGATTATCCTCCGGTGCCGCCTATATCTTTGAACAAAGGGAAGACACCTCGTGGGTAGAGAATGCCAAATTGAGTGATGGTGAAACCGCTTCAGAAGATCAGTTCGGTGTATCTGTTGCTATAAGCAGGAACTTTGCTATCTCTGGTGCTCAGCAAGATGATGACATTGCACCTAACGCGGGTGCCGCGTACATCTTTGAGCGTGCCGGCACGCTCTGGCTACAACGCGCAAAACTTACCACTGACGATGCAAAGGCTGGGGATCTGTTCGGAAACGCTGTTGCAATGGATGGTCAAACGGTCCTTGTTGGCGCACCCGGCGTTGATGATGCAGGACCGGAAGCCGGCGCAGTGTATGTTTTCGTCCAGGTCGGCGATGAGTGGATCCAACAGGCAAGATTAATCGGTGCCGACATCGGAATCTTTGATCGGTTCGGATCTGCCGTTGCGGTACATGAAAATACCGCTATCGTCGGGACACACGGAAAAGACGAAGTCGGCGCGGATTCCGGTGCCGCATACGTCTTTGTCCGAAACGGTGCCGCTTGGACACAGCAAGCGAAACTGACCCACCGAGATGCTGTACCGGGGGATCTATTCGGTTTTACTGTTTCCGTCTATGGTGATAATGTCCTCATCGGTGCCCATCGGAGCGACGCAGCGGGACCCGATTCAGGCGCAGCCTATCTCTTTACACGTAATGGCGGCACGTGGACACAAGACATCCGGTTTATTCCAAATGATATTGGCATTGGTGACGAATTCGGTTACGCTGTCAATTTAACCAAAGGTGCCGCTATCATCGGCGCACCTAAAGAAGATCGAAGCTTTGACGACCTCGGGGCCGCTTATGTTTTTGTGGAGACACGAGATTCTTGGGTACAACAGGCGAAGTTAGGCGCATCCGATGGCGAGACTGGAGATGAATTCGGTTCAGCAGTCGCAATTCACGAAGATACCGCAATCGTCGGTGCATGGAAAGACAATCATCCGTTAGCCGATCCCGATGGAGATTCAGCAGCGCAACTCGACAAAGGTTCAGCTTACTCCTTTCTGCGCGATGGGTTATCTTGGGTAGAGAAACGCCGAATTGAGGCCTCCGGCACAACGCGGTCGGACCTATTCGGTGCTTCTGTTGCAATCAAAGGCGCGTTCGCTATCGTCGGTGCCTCAGGTAGCGACAATGCCGGTGATAACGCAGGATCCGCGTTTATCTATAATCCAATTGATCTCGGGTTCCGCACTGCGGATGTCCCTTTCCCTGTGGATCCAGCTTCGCATGCACTCTCGATGCTCGGATATATTAAACAGACGACAATTCTCCAGAATTATCCAAATCCTTTTAACCCAGAGACGTGGTTTCCCTACGATCTGGCGGAGGAGGCAGAAGTTATTCTGAAAGTCTATGATGTCCGCGGGGGGCTTGTACGCCAATTGGATATCGGGCTACAGAAACCGGGCAGTTATCGGAGCCAAGAGAAAGCCGCGTACTGGGATGGGAGAGACCAATCTGGCACGAAGGTCGCAAGCGGTATCTATTTCTACACATTTTCCGCTGGCGATTTCCAACGTACCCGCCGAATGGTAATTCTGAAGTAGCAGAATGGCTGTCAGCCGTCAGGTCGGGTTGCGTAGCAACCCTTTCGGTTTCCATCAGTAGCTCGTGTGGCAGTTGCTATCGTTTTCTCTGCTACACGGTTCTCTTGCTGACTGCTATCTTGTGGAGACAAGCACTATATGAGCCAACATACCGGCTATGACGATTTACAAACCCATATCCGTCAACTGAAAACACCTGCAATCGAGACGTGGGAAAATCAGTATAGCCACCGAGATTACACAATCGAGATTACTAACTTGGAGTTCACTGCGGTATGTCCTAAAACGGGACTCCCGGATTTCGCGACACTCTGCATTGCTTATGTGCCAGAGCAATATTGTGTTGAACTGAAATCCTTGAAGGAATACTTCCTCTTCTACCGAGATGTCGGTATCTTTCATGAGCACGTCGTGAATAAGGTGCTGGAGGATTTTGTTGAAGCATGCCAGCCGCGGAAGGCAGAAGTTGTCGGAGACTTTAACATCCGCGGCGGCATCAAAACAGTTGTGCGTGCAACTTACAACGCGAGTTAAAAAGCGAATACTAAATACATAGCCCGTAATGTAATGGAGGGCGGATATAAGGAACGCAGGTCAAAGTTTAAACGCACGAGGTTTAACCGCAAGGTAAATTAAAGAATTGGGACGGAACGACCTATCCTTGCCGATTCATAAAGCGCATCAAAGATTTTCGCAATGTTCAATACCTCTTCAGCAGGCACAGGAGACGGTAATCCCTCACGAACAGCCTTGTGGAACGATTCAAATTCACTCAGTAACCCGGTGAGAAGTTTCGGTGTGTAGTTCACCATCTCATCTTTTTTATCTTGGTAAATCTGAAGCGGTTCATAAGTCGCACCGGCTAAATCTCCCATGAAAAACGTCCCGCCGATGTTTTCAATATGCGATGCCCAGGCAGTCTCTAAGGTCACCGTCAGACCTCCCTCAAAGCGGATAGTCCCCATCGCGAAGTCTTCCACCTCAAATTCTTCAGGATTCCATTTGCCCCACGGGTTGATGACATTCTCTCTATGTCCAAACTTCGTTGCCGTCATCCCGAACGCCTCAATGGGTTTCGGAGAACCGATCATCCAGAGCAGCACATCAAGGATATGCACGCCGATGTCAATCAACGGTCCGCCACCTGCAATGGCTTTACTGATAAAAGATGGTGAGGCAGGGACCCCACGCCGCCGCATCGCCATTGCACGGGCATAGTAGATGTCACCGAAAAATCCTTCGTCATAGAGTTTGCGTAGGGTGCGTGCTTCAGCACGGAACCTGGATTGTAACCCGATCTGTAGGACTTTACCACTCGCTTTCTGTGCATCCACCATTGCTTGCCCGTCAATAGCATTGCCAGCAATCGGTTTTTCACAGATAACATGTTTTCCGGCGTTCAATGCCGCGATCGTCGGACCCGCATGAAAGTTATTCGGCGTGCAAACGCTCACCACATCCAGTTCGTCCATCGCCGCTAATTCCTCATAATCACTGAAAACATGCGGAATGTCGTGCTTTTTGGCGAACGCTTTTGCGCGAGTTTTGTCGATGTCGCACGCCGCGATAATCGAAACGCCCTTGACACCTTTATGGCCCGGGAGGTGTTTACCACCAGCAATGCCACCGCAACCAACAATACCTACCTTAATTTCCTTCATTTTTTCCTTTCTCCCTCATTAAATTGTTACGACCTGTGGGGCTTGTTCCAAGTTCAGGTTGTGCGCTGCTGCCCATTCTGTACCAGCCCAGTGTACGCCGTTCGGATCGCGCCTGCCCTGTGTATCCGTGGATGCCCCGAGAAACTGCCTACCGAGATCGTCCAGATTTTCCACCAGTGTTTCATTCGGTTGCAGACTATCATTGTAATAGCGCAGATAATAATCCGGCTTAATCCAGCGGTAATGGTACCCATAGATGGCGACCTTAGAGATATTGTCTCTGAAGTTCAGTCCCGCCGCATGATAGATACGGCTTTCAAACAGAAATGCATCTCCTGCGCGGAGAAGCGGTTCGTCATACACAAGTGGGTCGACATCACCTTCGGGAATGCCCAACGGTTTTCCCAACTTATGACTCTTCCGGATAAACCACGTCGCACCTGAGTTCGGTACGCTGAAATCCGTTAAGCAGTAGCCTATTTTCAAGCCGACGCGCGGACACCCTTCGTGTCCGACGTCCAAATGCACACCGACATCTCGATGCCAATTGCGGTTATCAGGCTTCTCAGGAGCCTGTGGGTGTTTGTAGATAAGTGCCGTATTCGTAATATGGATATTTGTACCGAGCAGTTGCAGGATCAACGGCACCGCCTTTGACTGTGTCGCGAGGTCGGCGAATGCTGGCTCTTGTACCAACCCATCCCGTTGATGTGCGTAATAACCGTGGTACTCAAACGATTTCATGAGTCGATCGCCCGCTTCGGTCAAGCGTTGAATCATCTCGTCATCAATTGCTGAGCGCACGATGAGGTAGCCGTTCTCCTCAAATTCTTGGCGTTGTGTCTCTGTCAACCGAGCAAATTCCATTTTTCTAATTTTCCTTTTTTAAATTTTCCTTGCGGTTAAGTGTCGTCGTTTGGATCTTGAAGTTTTTCTCTCTACAGTCGCCCTCCATTACATTACGGGCTAAGGTCTCGCGAATTAAAAAGATGGAGAACCAATTTTTACGCATTTCTGTTTTTTAAATTTTCCTTGCGGTTACGGTGAGTGGATGTTTTTGCAATGTAATACAAGGAACGGATTTAGTCTATTCCCAGACTAAATCCGGTATTTCTGCGGATTTCTCCAAGGGATTTGACGTTCCTTTCTTTGGAGCCGTCAACCCCTACGGGCTTGACTTGATTTTCTATGCTAATGTAGGAGGGAACTCCGATTCCCGACCTATCCTCACAGATGGGCTTGCAAGCTGCGCCCTGATAGAGGCTTGATAGACACCTGAAAATATGCTATCATAAATGTAAAATAACGTCTACTGATAAACGGATCTGTTTCAGAAAATAATGAAAGCGAATTTTTTCTGGTTTCTCTTGTTAGGACTTTTATCCGTAGCGTGTCTTGCACCAGCAGAGCATGGCAGCTTGGATGAGGCAGCGCGCACCTATGAGGTAGGTCTGCAAGCACTTGATCGAAAAGAAGATCGCAGTGCTTTTACAGCGTTTCAGCGAGCAGTAGAACTCGATCCAACTCTCGCTGAAGCGTACTATCAACTCGGGGTGCTTTACGGCAAACAATCGCAGTGGAAACCAGCGATTGATGCACTCCAGACCGCAATTAAACTCACACCCGATTTCACTGATGCACACGTTCGCCTTGGCGAGGCACATCTTATCGGTATGGCGAGTGCTAAAGATGCTACTGAACCCTTGGAACGCGCGCTACAGTTGCAACCTGACCTCTCACGCGCGCGAAGGCTTTTAGGCGATGCATACCTCCGACAGAACCGAATTGACGATGCGATTCATCACCTTAAACAGTTGCTACAGGATAGTAAAGCCCGTTACCTCCTCGGTCTTGCCTACTTCCAAAAAGAGGATTTCACGCAAGCGATACCACACTTTGAGGCGGTTATTAAACGCGAAGGTCAGCATGCCAAAGCGCATTTCAATCTTGGGAATTGTTATCTCCGCACAGGGAAAGTCGCCGAAGGGCGCGCCGCACTCCGTATGTTTGAGAAACTCACACGCGAAGAGGAACAATTGGCATCACTGCAGCGTTTGGTTCATAACGATCCGCAACGCCTTCAGCCTCGTTATGGGCTTGTAGAACTCCTTATGAAAAGAACGGAATGGGAATTTGCTACGGCGGAGCTTAAAGCGTGTCTCGCCATCGCGCCGCACGATGCGAAGGCATCTGAACTGCTTGGTTACATCTATCTGCAAACAGAGGCGTATCCAGAGGCACTTGAAGTCTATGGAAGTCTCGTTGAAGCACACCCAGAGAACGCGATATACCGGAATAGTCTCGGTATTATCTATATGATGCAAAAGAAACCTCGGCAGGCGATCGCGCAGTTTGAAACAGCGACACGCCTTGACACAACGAATCCACAACTTTACCGAAACTTGGCGAATGCCTATCGACAAGTCGGCGAACAGGTGAAAGCGGAACAGGCGTACCGACGTTACCGCTCCCTAACAAAGTGAACTTCAACTTGTGAGTATTATCCTACGTTATGAACACATCACGATCTCGACTTTCAGATGCTACCAATATCCGACCCTCATGGTTGAGGAAAAAGAGTTTACAGCGGCAAGAGCGTGCTGATGTATGCGTTATCGGTTCCGGCGCGGGGGGCGCGGTCGTCGCGAAAGAACTCGCTGAAGCCGGGCTATCGGTAATTATTTTAGAGGCAGGTGAAAATCACGATCCGAGCACCTTCAGCAACTACGAACCGGAAATGCTGCGTCGCCTTTTCTGGGATAGCGGTTTGCGGCGCACACGGGACAACGCGATCGTCATTTCGCAGGGCAGAGGTGTCGGCGGTTCAACGGTGCATAATCTCTGCTACGCTGTTCGCCCACCACAGGTGATACTCGACAGGTGGGGGGTTCCAACGCTCTCGTCCAATTTTGAGAGCGTAGAGCGGACCCTTGGTGTTACACAGATGCAGGAGGTAGACGTGAACCGACTCAACGCTGTCATTCGCCGTGGGTGCGAAGTGATGGGATGGCGCGGTACCGTACAAAGACACAATCGTGGTGCATGTCCTACGTGTGGTGCTCAGTGTCTTTTTGGATGTCCTGTTTCCAAAGCAGCGCAAAGCGATTCGAGAGGAACGGGCAAGCAGAGTATGGCGGTTACGTATATCCCTTTAGCACTTGCCGCGGGTGCGAAACTTTACAGCGACTGCATGGCTGAGAAAATTCACGTGGAAAAAGGTCGAGTTGTTGGTGTATCCGCGCAGTTGCCATCGGGAAAATTGCGTGTTCAAAGCGATATAGTGGTACTCGCCGCTGGGGCAATCAACTCGCCACAACTCTGGTTAAAAAGCCGACTTCCGAATACAAATCAGAGGGTTGGGAAAAATCTCCATCTGCATCCCGCTGCTTTCGTCGGCGGTATCTTTAACGAAAATATTAACGGACATCTCGGCATCCCACAAAGTTTCTATATTGACCAGTTTCTGGATTTGGAACGCACGCCGGACAGTGGTTATCTGCTCATGCCGGCTTTCGGTTCACAGATGATAGTTGCGGCGAGTCTGCCGGGGTTCGGTGAAGATCATCGAGAATTGATGGAACGCTATCGCCACATCGCCGCGCTTCTCGTTCTTTTGCATGACAGAACAACTGGACGGGTATCGGTAAATTATAAGGGTTCACCGAACATTGCATACCGACTGCGCCGTTCAGATAAAAAGGTATTGGTGGAAGGCATAATCAACGCCGCTCGACTCCTTTTCGCTGCAGGGGCAACAGAAATTCTGATGCCTTACACGCAACACCTTCCTATCAAAACAGAGGCTGACCTCAATATTATCCGCCAACGTGGTATCGTGCCAAGTGACATCATGCTGGCTTCCAGTCATCCACAGGGCACACTTCGGATGGGTGAAAATCCGAATAGAAGCGTCGTTAATCTTTCAGGGGAATCCCATGCCGTGAAAGGCTTATTTGTTGCCGATGCAAGCCTCTTCCCAACCTCCGTCGGTATACCACCGACGTTGACGATCGCCGCACTCGCTACGCATGTTGCCCATCAGATAACAGAGAGCGGAGTCATGTAGTCCTACTGTAGGGGCAGGTCTCGTGCGTGCCCACTCAGCGAAAGACGAGCCAACAAAATGATTGAATTAATCCCACTCCTTTCACTCGGAAACTTCCCCACACTGGTAGAGCGTCTCTCAAACCTTGAGCGTGTCCTCGGCTTCAAGTCGCTCTGGATAAAACGGGACGATCTCAGTGGTCCGTTAGGCGGCGGTAACAAGGTACGCAAATTGGAGTATATGTTCGCAGCAGCGCAGGTGTCTCCCGATGGAGCCGAGAAAAAAATGCTTTTTACAATCGGTCCAACAGGCTCCAACCACGTCCGAGCGACAGCTGTTTATGGGAAGGCATCGGGGTTTCGCGTAGAATGCTTGCTCTTTAAACAGCCTCCGACCGAATATTCCGAAGCAAACTATCACACAATTTGTGAAAATGCATACCGGGTCTACGAAGTGAAACGTATGAGCACGATGTTCGCTCGTTACGCCTATGAACAGACTAAAGCAGTTCTTGGAATAGGAGAGGAACGCTACTTTATCCCAGCGGGTGGCTCTTCACCACTCGGTTCCGTCGGTTATGTGAAAGCGGTTTTAGAACTGAAGTCCCAGATCGAGGCGGACATTTTACCAGAGCCGCGATTTATCTTTGTTCCGGTAGGCACCTGTGGGACCATAGCAGGCTTGATCGTCGGCGTGCGGCTCGCCGGATTGCGCACCCAAATTGTCGGCGTACGTGTCGCCGACTCGATGGTGGCAAATTCGTGGGCAATTTCCCGTATGGTGCGCCATATCCTGCGTCTCATCGGTGCAGTAGACGCTCACGACATCAATCCACGCCGTATTGAGCTCTGGCACGGCGATTTTGGAAAGGGGTATGCCATTCCAACGGAAGCCGGCACGCGTGCAGTCGCGATGATGGCTGAACATGAAGGCATCACACTTGAGAATACGTACACGGGCAAAACGTTAGCAGGGATGGCTCACTACATAAAAGAGCAGGGGTGTGAAGGCGAACACGTCCTGTTCTGGAACACGTATGGCACAACGTAAAATCAACCTGTAGGAGCGATCTCCCGATCACAATGGAGCGGTTTTTTATCACTATAGGAGGCTCTCTTTGGAAACATCGTATCTTCGACGGACTCCCGCACGCCGTAGGCGTGCTATGTCTATAGAAAATGATTCGGTGAAGTTCTTGCACTCCGTAGGAGTGCTATGTGTTTGGTGCGGTGTCAAAACTTACATTTGTTGCATCGAACTTACGTTATGTAGAAAAACTTGATACACATAGCAAAATACCGTATAATGCGATCCTAAAATTAAAAGGAAAATGTATGGCAAACGACCTCAGTCAAGCAAGTTTTCGGCTCGCAAGCGATGCCGAAAAATCCAAACCCGGTTTCGTTCAAGCTGGTATGTCCATCATCGACTGCGATCTCCACAATCGGCTCCCCTCACATCGGATGCTCTATTCGTACCTACCCGATTACTGGTGCGACTATTGTGAGGAATCCGGCTTCCCCGGACCGGACGCGAACGACTATCCTGATGGTGTCCCGACTTCAACCCGACCAGAAATCATACATCCTTCAGAAGACCGTCCCGCATCGGATTTGGCACTCCTACGTAAGCACGCCCTCGATTTTTGGGAAGTGGAATACGGTGTACTCACTTGTGGGTATCGGGTCCAGAGCATACACAACGAAGACTTAGCAGCGGCACTCGCTTCGGCAGTCAACGATTGGCAAATTGAACATTGGCTGGATCCCGAACCCCGGTTACGCGGTTCGCTGATTGTGCCGAGTCAGAACCCTGAACTTGCAGCGAGGGAAATTGAGCGTTTAGGTGGACATCCGGGATTTGTACAAGTGATGCTGCCTGCCCGATCACAAGCACCTTACGGCAATAGACGCTATCATCCAATCTACGCCGCGGCTGTGCGTCATCAACTGGTAATCGGTATTCATTACGGTGGTGCGCCTGGACTACCACCGACCTCCGTGGGGTGGCCCTCAACCTATCTGGAGGAATACGTCGGCATGTCGCAGGTGTTTCAGGCACAGGTGCTGAGTCTTGTGTCAGAGGGGGTCTTTGAGTTGTTTCCCGATTTACGCGTCGCACTCATAGAAACCGGTATTACTTGGATGCCGTCTCTCATGTGGCGGTTCGATAAGGAATGGCGCGGTTTACGAAGTCTGACACCATGGGTCAAACAACTACCATCAGCATATATCCGCCAACATATCCGCATGACGCTCCAACCGATTGATGCGCCGCCAACCGCGACAGAACTCCTTCAGATTGTAGGACAACTCGACTCCGAGGACATGTTGATGTTTTCGAGTGACTATCCGCACTGGCATTTCGACTCACCCGACGAGGCATTCCCGGCGCAGTTACCCCAATCACTGGCACGCAAAATCTTGTCCGAAAATGCGAGGGAATTCTACCGCTTTTGAGCATGCGCTTCGTGTCGTATAAAATGCATTCCTGGGGCAGCTCCCTGTGTATTCTCACAATTGTCGATTTAGCGAGTTTTCCTAACCCAATTCCCCCCGAGCACCTTAATTGGTTATCGGTTATCGGTGGTCGGTTTTCAGTTAACAAAACCCTCTTGTAACTGACAACTGATAACTGACAACTGATAGCTTAATAAATCCATATCTCATTTATTTTTTTCACATTATGCACGTTTTCTATCCCAAAAACGTATCTTTAATTATAAAATGCTAACACAATGCGTAAATGTCTCGGTATTGGGAGACGTGGTCTATTTAATCTATTCATTAATCATGGAGTATCCTGATGGAAAGAGAAAATGATATTCAACTCATTCGTAGAATTTTATCAGGCGACGATCAGGCATTTGAAACCTTAGTTCAAAAGCACCAAGGGAGTATTCATGCACTTGCGTGGCGGAAGATTGGTGATTTTCACATTGCTGAAGAGATTACCCAAGACACGTTCCTCCAAGTATACAAGAACCTCTCGCAGCTAAGGAATCCGAATCAACTCTTAGGATGGATGTATGTCATTGCCAATCGACTCTGCCTTAAATGGCTGGAAAAGAATAAATCTGTCATGCAATCGCTGGAGGACACATCTGTGGAAGAAATCGAGAGAGTCTCTTATACACATCACGTAGCAGAACAGCGAGAAACAGAGCGTACTGAGCGGCACCATGAACTTGTCAAAAAACTGCTCGCAAAACTCCCAGAGAGCGAACGCACCGTCGTGACACTCTATTATCTCGGTAAAATGACGACTAAGGAGATTAGTAAATTCTTAGGTGTGTCCGTAAACACAATTACAAGCCGGCTCCAACGAGCACGAAAGCGTTTACAAGAACAGCAGGAAGTGTTAATTCAAGAGGTACTCGGCGGTGTACAAATACCGGCAAGTGTGAGCGAGAACATTATGCGACAAGTCCCTAACATAAAACCCACACTCTCTCCAGCTTCTAAACCCTTCCTCCCATGGATGGCTTTGGGGGCGACTGCGGTTTTAATTGCCTTACTGCTCGGCGCGAGCAACCGATACCTCACCCGTTTCCAGAAACCGTATAGTTTTGAAGCACAATCTGAACCCACGATTGAAATCGTCGATATCCCAATCATCCTTGATATAGTAGCAAAGCCTGCTGTGCGAAATCAGGTCGGGCGGGATACCAGTCCCGGTAAAGCCAGCCGTGCCGGCACGCAAGTTTCTGATGTAACTTCAACATCTACTGCACCAGAGAATTCCACCAGGTTCTTTACCGAACGGTGGTCGCAGGGAAACGGACCGCCAGCGGGTCCTGTACACAATATTTTTGCTACATCTGATGGGACTGTCTATGCTGTTATAGGAACAGGAATATATAGATTAACAGCGGATGCGACTGCATGGACACGCGTCAACGCGAGTGTCCCGATTAGCGAGTCTTTGATGCCAATGGCAGAGCATAATGGTACGCTTTATATTGTTTCTACTGACGAGATATTTGTTTCAGATAGCAGGGGTGAAACGTGGAGAACGCTCGGTCCCCGACCCTCCGGAGATGCCGTTGAACTTGTCATTACAGATGCCGAACAAGTGTCCAGTTCACAGGTGCCTATTACGATGTATCTCGCACTGAGAAATGAAGGGATCTTCCGATCCACAGAGGGTGGGGCGCACTGGCGTCCTCTGAACGACGGATTGACAGCAGAAAAAACTTCCGCAATGACTGCTGTTGAAAAAACGGTGTTTGCGGGTACGGAGAACGGTCTCTACCGTCTCGATTCAGGTATCTGGAAGAAATTACCATTGGATACATCGGGAGCTGTCTGTTCCTTGGCAGTTTCAGGGAATAATCTTTATGCTGGGATAGGGCATGAAATGTTGGTGAGATTAACGCGGATGGAGTTACACCAGATAGATCAAGAAGATTTACATTTTTCCAAGAAGATATTCCATTCAACTGACGTGGGAGCGTCGTGGACTGAAATAAAGCTTGGACGTAAACATCTCCGCAAAGTTTCAACCGCAGGTATAACGGTTTTAGCAACAGGTAAAACACTCTTGGCATTGGGTTACGCGCAATCTCATTCAACAGATGGCGGACAAACGTGGACAGAACTTGAAAATGACCAGAATTTTTTGGGCAGGAGTCGCCTTCCTGCTGTAATGGTCAACGAGAGAACGTATTACAAAGCGAGTATATGGGGCATTCACCGCACGACTGATGCGGGTGTGTCATGGCATCCATTTATGAATGGCATGATGGGAACTATTGTCATTGATATCGTCGCGTTTAACAATAGATTATACGCCCATACGGGTTATGAAGTTTACCAATCAACAGATGGGGGGGTGTCTTGGAAAAAACTTTGGAATCATGGGCAGGAAGCTGTACTCAACATCCCTACTACAAGGTTGAGTTTTGAGTCAAAACTGATACCCGTTGGCAACATTCTTTATTCTCTTTCAAGTGTCGGAGACAATTTGAGTATTTTCCGTTTATCTACCGATGGCGATATGCTCATTCCAGTTCAAGGTGTTCCTGTTTTCGATCGTAGAAAACGCGCCCGTGAAAAATATTATAAGTCAAAAGATCGAGAGGATCTTTGGGAAGGTCGTCTAAAAACTGAGACTGCTGCGGCGAGTCGTGATGTGTTTTATGTGGAGTGCTTGGGAGAACTCTTCAAATGGAAACTTAGTGATTCAGAATGGACAAGCACTGGATTGGTAGATGATAGTCATCTACCTTATGACAATTTTAGAAGGGGATTCAAATTAGCGGTTTTAGGAGAAACCGTCTATGTAGGTAAACGGGATGGTAAGTTGTTTCAGTCGCTTGATGAAGGAGGTAGTTGGAGAGATGTCACACCAAGTCTACCGCTCCGCTTCAGTCGCTTCAACGATATAGTCTCTGTGGGATCAATCCTTTATGTTGCAACAGATAATGGTGTCATGGTTTCTCAAACCGAGGAACGGTGGCTTGTGCTCACCGATAGCACAGGAGAGCGTCCCATCATAAGTAGGTTTGCTGTAGCTGGTAGCAAAGTTTATGGTATCGGCGATGCTGGCGGCTATCGTTTGGATACCCGTATGCAATGGGAACAGATTTTTTCAGGAGTGCCAAATGAAATCAGTACTCTTGCCATCGCTAATGGTAAGTTCTATGGTGCTACCGATTATGTCGATAGGATTAAAGAGAAAGGACTTTTTTACATCTCGCTTGAAGAGAATGAAGAGAAATAAGTAACATCTAACTACACCTCATCAACAAATCGAGTTGTAAATGAGGGATAAAATTAAAATCAAGGAGAATTACGAAGATGAAACATTTACAAAATCTGCCTCTTTTTGCTTGCCTCTTTTTATTCGTATTAATCCCGTTGAGTGCCAAAGCATTCCCACCCCCTTCCCCCGCCGGTGGAAACTACTTAGTCCTTGACGGAGTAGACGACTATGCGGTTTTAGACTTTGAAACCTTTGGTGTCCTCTTGCCAAGAGGTACAGACGAATTCACTGTGGAAGCGTGGGTATATCTGACCACACCACCTGACGAGAATGTACACGCAATGATTCTCAGCCAACAGGTGGAGATGTACGCCGTGAGCGATGACGAGGGATGGCGGGAGATAAAGAAACGTATTGATTGGCAGAAGGGTGATTTATTCCTAATAATTCAAGGGCATATTACGGTTGGAGGAAAGCCCGCTGGGACAGGATTCTCCCCGATAACACTTTCCCCGAATAAATGGAGTCACATCGCTTTTCAGGCGAAAGGGAAACAGAGGGCAACCATTGTCAACGATCTTGCAAAGACAGTACCACAAGGTATAAGTCTAGCACACGATCTTTCAAAATTCAAGCGTCCAACAAAGGATTTTATGCTTGGAGGGTTTGGAAAGAAAATTAAGATGTCTCGCGGCGATGCCTTTTGGGGCTCTTTTGCGGGATATATTGATGAGGTCCGTATCTCGACGGTTGCTCGTTACGATGTCCAGAAACAGGGTTTTACGCCACGTAATAAATTCAAAAAAGACCGGGAGACAATCGCGTTGTGGCATTTTGATGAACCCAGTGGAACCCGGAAATTCTCTGATGCATCGGACAACGCATATCATTTGGTGGGTATAGGCGGTGCGAGGACCAGCATCCCACTTGCAGTCGAACCACACGAAAAACTCACCACAACATGGGGACGACTTAAGCAATAAAAGGAAATATTGCAAATTTACTTTAAGACTGACAGGTGCGGCTTTCAACCGCACCTATATTTTTGTCTCGGCGTGGCAAAGTGCCACTTTTTGTTGCACCTCAACTCCGAAGTTGCTATGATAGTTGCAAATCAGCACACTTTCTTTTTACCAAACTTTGAAGACACGATTGCTTTCTTGATGTCTTCTCTAAACCAAGTTATATGGTAACCTTGAACTCTTGAAATTATTTGGTTCGGAAAAAGGTGCTACTTGAACTCAAGTCTAATACCCGTTTCCAACCCAATACCTTCGCCAATTATCCGGGTCTGATTTGAGGTGAAGTGTAATGAATAGCACCGATGGATCCATGATGTTCAGCGATATTGTCAATAACAATCGTTTCAGGTTTTTGCGGAAGCATTTTTAAGGTTTCTTGTAAATACTTCACTCCTTGATAGTGTGCTTTGAGATCTAAGACGCTACACTTGGCGTGTTCTAAACGCAAGGGTGCTAAAAGTTTCGCAGACACATTGACCATGAACATTGAGAGATTCGCAGCGTTACTCACGGGAGTCTTGTTGACATTCATAAAATCCTCTAAACCCCAATACTGTTTGGTATCTCGGAAGTTGAACTCTAATTGAAAACGAAGTCCGTAATAATCAATCATTTTTTCTGCGTCCAATGCCAAGTCAGAGCTAAATAATAAGACGTGTGATTTACGTTGCGTCATCAGCTGCGTCTTGAGAATACACACTACATTTAGGGGAACCCTGGGAACTTTTTATGGCGCAACTTTGCTTGATACACTGCCGTGGTAATGTTTTCATGCGTCTCGGTGGAGACACGATATTTCGCATCTATCTGCCGTGGATTGAATCGATGTCCATACAAGCGGGGGTGTCCACGTCCGGCGGAAGGCAGCGTTGATGGAAAATATCTGAAAATATGTAAACAGAGCGTAGTATCTTTTCTTTTCTCTTGACACGGACGGCAAACGAATGTATAATTGGAAAAAGATTTTAGATGCCCCATAATTCGCGCGCGTAATGAGGAGAGATGGAAACCGACTGAACTTGCCAAATCTATTGGACGCGTGTGACTTTTGATTTTCCCTTTAAACCAACATATAATTTTTTTCCGATTTAGGAGACATTTAAAATGAATCAAAAATTTGGGAAAAGTCAAAAATTGGAAAAATGGCTCAGATGGATGGAGACGATTCACGACGAGATTCTGGCACTTGTTCAAGACGCAAACATGTTCTGGGAAGTCCAAGACATCATTCGTGAAAATCCACGTATCCAAAAACCCAATGCCTTCTATAGTTATCTTGCGAGAACTTACCTTTCTCATGCATTAGCAGGACTCCGCCGGCAAACTAAATTGCAGAAGGATAGCATATCTTTTGTGAGATTGCTTGCTGAAATTGCTGAAAACCCTGAAGAGTTATCCCGCAGCTACTTCAATTCCCGCTATCCCTCTTCTAATGGACCTGACTTGGACGAAGGAGTAGGTAGAACTGATCTTGAAACAGTGGGGATTGTTGACTCTTCTCAACTAAAGGCAATCATAAAGATGGATGACTTTGCTCCATACACAGATGCGAGTGGCGCGCATGTGTGTCCACAGATGGTAGAGGATGATCGGAAAAGGCTTGAATCCGCAGCCAAAAAATATGAGGCGTATGCTGATAAACGCATTGCACATTGGGATAAGCGCGAGCCAAAAGTTATACCTTCCTTTGGGGAATTAGATGATTGCATCAAATTGCTAGATCGGACGTATGTAAAGTACCATTTTCTGTTTCATGCTGAATCAATGGATACCTTGATGCCAACCTATCAATACGAGTGGAAGAGCATTTTCTGTGAGCCTTGGTTAAAGATTGGCTTTGGGAGTGCCAAAGGACTTATTCACGTCAGTGAAGATTTTGATGATGAACTCCCAGATTTCAACGAGTATACGGAATGAAATATCTGCTGGATACACATACGCTGCTCTGGTTTCTTAAGGGCGACAAGAAACTCAGTGACAGAGCGCGGCAGTTAATCGACAGTCCACGCAACGCGAAATTCCTCAGCATCGCTAGCCTTTGGGAAATTGCTATTAAGGTGAGTTTAGAGAAACTCATTTTAGATAAATCGTTTGAGAGATTGTTTCCAGAGCAACTCCATTTCAATCGCATTCAAATATTAGACATCACAGTTGATAGTCTGATAAAACTTACCACCTTGCCTTTTCACCATCGAGATCCATTTGACCGGTTGATCATTGCTCAAGCATTTGTTGAAGAACTTCCGATAATTGGTGTCGACATGGTCTTTGATGCTTATGGAATAAGTAGAGAATGGTGAATCCAATAGATGTCGTCTCAGCATTTCTTCTTGACATCTGAACAGAATTTTATATAGTGGGGAAATTAAACTTATTAGTCTCTGGGAAAATTTTCGGTGAACCGTTGCTGTGCCTGAATTTTTCGCTGGAGTTGAAGGGATTCCTTATTAAGTAATGACACTCAAAGAACACATTGATGACATACGCAAGGGTTTAGAAGCAGGTCAGTATGGAAATGAAGCAGCCATTTCGCAAGGCATCGTACTTAGGCTCCTCGGTGCTTTGACTTGGCCGACGTACGATACTCAAATTGTCATTCCTGAATACGGAGTGGAAGGAATGAGAGTAGATTTTGCCTTGTGTCATCCGCCATCAAAACCGCGCGTCTTTATTGAGGCAAAGCAAGTTGGGAACATTAAAGGGGCAGAGGAACAATTGTTTGGATATGATTCTCACGTTAGAGTGCCGATCGCGGTCCTCACCGACGGTCGAGAATGGCAATTTTTCCACCCAACGGGAGAAGGTACATGGGCAGAACGTAAGGTCTGTGAGTTGGATCTCAGCACAGGAGATAGTGGGGAAAATGCTGAAAAGCTTAAAAAATACCTGAATTACGAGTCAATACTTACGGATGAAGCTGTTGAGGCAATCAAGAAGGACTATGAAAAGGTCGTTCAGCAAAGACAAGTCGCAACACGGTTACCAGAGGCATGGAACAAATTGGTAGAGGAGGCAGATGAGTTCTTACTACATGCCGTAGCAGAGAAGACCGAAAGTCTGTGCGGGTATAGACCTACCGATGAGCAAGTGTTGAACTTCCTGAAAAGTCTAGAAAGGAAAACAGAACAGGACTTGCGAGAAGCCTCCTCTCCGTTAATGCCAACACTCACCTTTATAAATAAAACGTCAAACGTGCAGTCAAAGGCACCGGCGAAACGTTTAGTTGTTACGATGCCGAATGGAGAAACAATTCAGCATCATAACGCAATGGATACTTTCCGTGAGGTAATTTTCAAACTAGGACCCGAGCAGGTACTAAAGATTGACATAGAACGCATTCTTATCTCAACCGAGCCAATCCCTAAACGCAGGACTACTCCGTACCGTGGATATTACGTAACGGAAAATCACGGTACGCCTGCAAAGCAAAAGCTTCTTGAGAGAATAGCCTCTCGTCTTGGTGTCCAACTGAAAGTGGAAATAGTTGAGAAATCGTGAAATCGCCAGATAGGAAAGTAATGTAGTCGAAACCTATGGACCTAGAACACCCACCACGAAAGTCCTTTGAATTCATCGGAATGGTCCTTTTAATTCTATTCTATATTCAATTCCCAATCTTAGCACAAGACAATACCTCTACAAATCCGCCACCAGCCCTGACAGCGGCAAAACTAACAGGCACACCACCGCGCATTGACGGCAAACTCAACGAAGATGTGTGGAAACACGCACCGGTCGCGACCGGTTTCGTGCAGTTGGTACCGGACGAAGGTGCTCCAGCCTCCGAACGCACCGAAATCCGCGTCCTATACGGCGACGATGCCCTCTATGTGGCGTTCCGTGCATTCGACACAAACCCAAGCGCAATTGAAGGGCAACTGACCCGGCGCGATCAGAAATCCTTCTCCGATTGGGTTCACGTGGCAATCGACTCATACAACGACAAACGTACTGCGTTCCAGTTCGGTGTAAACCTAAAAGGGGTCAAACAGGACGTATACCGTTTTGACGACACCAAACAGGATCCAGATTGGGATGCCGTTTGGGATGTCGGAACCTCGATTGATGAACACGGGTGGACAGCGGAGTTCCGCATTCCGTACACGCAGCTCCGCTTCGCGCATACCGAAGAGACGACGTGGGGTATCCAGTTTACGCGCAGCATCGCTCGCAAAAAGGAGCAAGTTTACTGGGCACCGCTCTCCAGTCAAGAAAGCGGCACCGTCTCTAAATACGGAACGCTTCAGGGGTTAAAAGGCATTAAGTCACGTTGGAGACTTGAGGTTGCTCCCTATTCGCTGGGACGACTTCAGCAAGCAACTGGTGACCCCAATGATCCGTTCTTCAAGGAAAACGATTCGTTCGCGACACTCGGAATGGATCTGAAGTACGGACTGACCGGCAACTTTACCTTAGATGTTACGATGAACCCGGACTTCGGGCAAGTTGAGGCGGACCCAGCACGGGTAAACTTGACCGAATTTGAAACATTTTTTCCTGAACGCCGACCTTTTTTCGTTGAAGGCTCTAACATTTTCCGATTCAACATCGGAGACAAAGATGAACTCTTCCATTCACGACGCATCGGCAGGGCACCGCGTAGACGACTGGACTCGCGGGACGGCTACTTCGATACCCCGGCCGTTACGACTATCCAAATTGCTGAGAAACTCTCCGGCAAAACGGAATCGGGATGGACAGTCGGTCTGCTACATGCTTCAACAGCGAAAGAGGCAGCAGATATTGTCACCCGTAAAGGTGATACGTTAGATGAGATCGTTGAACCTGCAACCCAGTATAGTTTGGCACGGCTCCAAAAGGACTTTCGAGACGGCAACAGCGCAATCGGGGCTATCGCCACCGGAGTCTTCCGCCCCAGCGACCAAGCTGAAGCGTTGAATACTCACACCCGCGCGATCACAGGTGGCTTCGATTTTCGGCATCGTTTCTGGAATGATAACTTTCGGTTCATCGGCTATGCACTCGCATCGCATGTTGCTGGATCGGAAGACGCGATTGCGCGAACACAGCGGGCTCCTGGACGGTACATGCACCGACCCGATGCCGACCATCTCACCTTCGATCCGACACGTACATCCCTCAGTGGCTTGAGTGCATCGGCGAACTTCAGCAAAATCGGGGGCAGTTTCTGGCGTTACTACGCCGGGTTCCGCACCCGAACACCCGGATTTGAAACCAACGACATCGGTTTCATGAGCCGCGCGGACTTCCTCGTCAGTTGGGCGGGCATCGGCTACGACCACTCCCTACCGACACAGTATCTGCGTCAATGGGAAATGCGCTGGCACAACTGGCGTTGGCAAACCTATGGCAGTGAACCGGGCAGTTTTGGCTCACGGCTCTCGGTAAACGTTGAGTTCCTGAACTACTGGCTCGTCTCCGCTTCAACGGGTTATATCTTAGGCTCATTGAGCACCAGTATGCTCAGGGGCGGCCCGGCGTTCCAAACCGAAGATTCAATCAATGGAACGTTGGATGTCACCAGTGATAGCCGTAAAAAAGTGCTGCTTGAACTCAAATCTGACCTTCGTTTCCAACCGGAAAGCGATTCATGGGCCTTCGACGTTGCACCGACGCTCAGATGGCGACCCGTAAGTCGCGTGCAGGCGAGTATCGGCATGTCCTATAGCAACAGTGAAAACGATCGGCAGTGGATAACACGGATTCGCAAAGATACCGACTACTACATCTTCAGCCGCATCGCACGCCAAACTGTCGGCTTAACCGGGCGTTTCGACTTCGCCTTCACCCCGAACTTATCGCTACAACTCTACGCGCAGCCTTTCGTGTCCTCTGGACGCTATAATCAGCTCAAGCAGGTCGCCGATCCACGGGGAGAGCACTACATAGACCGGTTTAACGCACTCAAAATCGAGACTGTCAAGTATGGTTATGAAATGGATGTGAATGGCGACGGAACATCGGAGTTTATCTTCAACCCAGATTTTAACTTCAAGCAATTCCGATCAAATGCGGTGCTGCGGTGGGAGTATCGGCCCGGTTCAACGCTTTTCGTCGTCTGGTCACAGGGTAGACAACACATCGATCCTATCGGAGAGTTCAACCTTCGCAGCGACATCGGTGCACTCTTTGATGCGCCAGCTGAGAACGTATTTATGGTCAAACTCAACTACTGGTTGAACCCGCATGAGTTATTGCGAAAATAACCTCAAAACCGTTTACTAAGAGGAATGGCTATGACAACTCACGAGACACTTGAAGCAAAAGTCGATCAACTGTTTGCAAAATGGAACCAATCAGATTCCCCAGGTGCCGCCTTAGCAGTTACCCGAGACGGTGAAATTGTCTATAAACAGGGATACGGGACAGCGAACCTGGAATATGATGTCCCAATCACGACGAGGACCATTTTCGATATCGCTTCAGTGTCTAAGCAATTTGCGGGATTCGCTATCGCCACATTATCACATGAAGGGAAGTTTTCATTAGATGACGACATCCGAATGTACCTATCCGATGTCCCGGATTTTGGAAACACAATTACAATTCGGCACCTCTTGCATCACACCAGTGGACTACGGGATTGGGTGCAATCCCTTGTCATCGCAGGTGATATGATGGATGACGTAATCTCGTTTAAACACATCTTGAAAATGGCAAGGCATCAGAAGACACTCAATTTTGAGCCCGGAACGGAGTTTTTATACAGCAATACGGGTTACAATCTCTTGGCGGAAATCGTCGAAAAGGTAACAGGCGATTCATTCAGAGAGTGGACAGACACTCACATCTTCAAACCTCTCGCCATGACCGACACCCACTTTCACGATGACTACCAAATGATTCTGAAGAACCGAGCGTATTCGTATCAAGCTGATGAAAACGATCGGTTTAAAAACGCCGTTAATAATACAACTGCCCTCGGTTCAAGTTCCCTCTATTCAACGGTGGAAGACTTAGCGAAGTGGATTCTGAATTTTGATGATGTCCATATCGGTGGACAGACAATAATTGAACAGATGCATCAGCGTGGCGTGCTTAATAACGGAGAGCAAATTGATTACGCCTTCGGGTTGAGCATCGGGGCATACAGAACACTGAAAACGGTCGGACACAGCGGATCGTGGCGAGGATTTCGGAGTCATTTGATGCGTTTTCCGGATCAGAAATTTGGCGTAGTTATCCTATGCAATGTGGACACCTTTAATCCACTCAGTTTGGCAGAAAAGGTTGCAGACCTCTACCTTGCCGATGCTCTTGCTCCCGTAGAAGTCTCCGAACCAGAGAAAGCAGCGGAACCTGCTGAGGGTATTAAATCGGAACCTCTGGTGCCCGAACAGTTGACAGAATTCGAGGGAGATTATTATACTGAAGAACTTGATGCAACTTACACCATCGGTGTGCGCGGAGATGGGCTTGTGGCACAACACAGACGGCACGATGACATATTGTTAACCTACGCCGACGGTCATTTCCTTGGGGACGCATGGTTTTTTCCAGAGATTCACTTTATCCGAGATGACACCGGACGCGTTACTGGGTTTAAGTTGACGGGAAACCGGGTTAGAAATCTATACTTTGAGAAAAAGACGCATTAATCTTCTTCCAAACCCTCCCTGAAATTGACATTTTTCGAGAGAAAGTGTATAATTAACAAATAGTATAAAAAGGAGGGAAAAAGATGACAAAAACAGAGGCACCCGAAAAACAAAAAAGACCATCAATGATCGACTGTGATGTACATAACACCCTCACTTCCGAGACGGTGTTGTACCCGTATCTCTCTGAACGTTGGCGGAAGCATCACGGTATGGTCGGTACAACCGACCGCGTCGGCGCATATATCCCACGTGCCCACCCCTTCGGTGCGAGATACGACGCGTGGACACCCGCCGGACATCGCCCCGGATCCGATCTTGATTTCCTGCGTGAGCAGTTACTGGACGCATTCAACATCGAATATGGTGTCCTCAACTGCTTGACCCCGGTCTGTGAGATGCCCAATCTCGCGTTCGCCGCGGCGTGGGCAAGTGCCGTGAACGACTGGCAAATCGAAGAGTGGCTTGAAAAAGAACCGAGACTCCGCGCCTCACTCATCGTTGCTTGCGACGACGCAGCGTTCACCACCGCGGAGATTGATCGGTTGGCAGACCATCCCGGATTTGTACAAGTACTACTGCTCGCTCGCACGATGGAACCCTTAGGACGACGTAAGTACTGGAAAATGTATGAAGCCGCAGTCCAGCATGACCTCCCGATCGGCATCCACTTCACCGGTGTTGGCGCGGGACCGATTACTGCTGTTGGTAGACCCTCGCACTATATTGAAGACCACGCAGGGATGACACAGGCGTTTCAGACACAGGTAACCAGTCTCGTTTGTGAAGGAGTTTTTGAGCAATTCCCAACGCTCAAGGTAGTTCTAATTGAGGGTGGTTTCGCTTGGTTGCCCCCGTTGATGTGGCGACTTGACCGTGCATGGAAAAAACTACGCGATGAAGTGCCTGAGCTAAAACGGCTGCCTTCTGAGTACATCCGAGAACATTTCTGGATTACGACGCAGCCGATTGAAGAGCCACCCAAACAGGAATACTTTGATCAACTTCTTGTGCATCTGAACATAGATGATAAGCTAATGTTCGCAACCGACTATCCGCATTGGGACTTCGATTCTCCCGATCAGGCACTCCCGAAGAACCTCACGCCGACACTCAAACGCAAAATCATGGCGGAAAATGCTCGTGCCTTCTACAAGATGCCTGTCTCAGTAGCCACTTAACAGGAGTCAGTGAAAACGGGCTCTCTATCTTTTCTTAGCAGCGGGAACTAAGCCCGTAATGAAATGGAGGGCGACTCTAAGGCGAAAAACTTCAGTGTTCAGACCGCGTCACTTAACCGCAAGGAAAATTAAAAAATTGTCACGACGTGTGGGACTTCCTCAAACTGCAGATTATGCGCTGCTGCCCACTGCGCTGCTGCCCCTCCGCCGCCACCGAGAAACTGCTTACCAAGGTCATCAAGGCTCTCTGTCACCTTTTCTTCAGGTTGCAGTTTGTCATTGTAATACAGCAGGTAGTTCTCCGGCTTGAGCCACGCATAATGATATCCGTAGATAACGACTTTAGCGACATTCTCCGTAAAGTTGACACCGGCGGTATGATAGATACGGTTTTCAAAGAAAAACGCATCGCCTGCACGCAAGACAGGTTCATCATAAGGTTCAATCGGATCGATTTTGCCTTCAGGGATACCCAACGGTTCACCTAACTTGTGGCTTTTCGGAACAAACAGCGTCCCACCTGAATTCGGCGCGGTGAAATCCGTCAAACAATACCCAACTTTCAAGCCGACACGTGGGCAATTCTTGTGTCCAAGGTCTAAAAATATACCCGCATCTCGATGCCATCCACGGCTCTCCAGTTTCTCAGGCGGTTGAGAATGTTTGTAGATGAGCGCAGTATTCGTGATATGGATATTTGTGCCAAGCAGTTGGATGACCAAGGGAATTGCTTTTGTCTGCGATGTTAACGCCGCAAAAACAGGATCCTGCACCAAACCGTCTCGCTTATGCGCATAGTAGCCGTTATATTCAAGTGATGCCATGAGCCGGTCCCCTGCCTCGGTCAAGCGATCTATCATGTCGCTGTCAAGTACCGACCGCACGATGAAGTATCCGTTCCCCTCAAATTCCTCACGTTGTGCGTCTGTCAACTGGACGAATTCCATGCGTATGCTCCTTTGTCGCCTTAAGAAATCGTGGTGAATAGGAATGTCTGAATAACGTGAGTTCGATGTAAAAAATACAACAGTTCCGCAAAAACAATCGGTAAATTACGCATGGGATACCGATGACCAAAGCCTTCCCATCCAACAATTTTTGCAGGATGCCATGCAAATTTAGTCCATAACACGACATTTTTCCTTAATTGGCAACGAGAAGTGGCTTGCAAGCGGATATCAGTGTAGGCTTTTAGAAAAAATGAACACTAATGTGAATTCCGATAAACCTAAGGGATACCTGTGTTCCAGAAGCATCATAGAAAAAAGACTATCGGAATCTTAACGGTTTTAACACAAATATGGACTTACTAATGACAGTGGCACGAAACTTGCATCTTGAGAATAGAACTCATCTCGTAGATACGATTTTGCTGGACACTGTTGATGTGCCTTAATCCACTCGACTATTTGCCAAGCCCTGAGTTCGTGGATGGTATTCGTTTGAATATTGGGCCTCTTAGTTGTTGTGGGTTACTCCTGTTGGACAATAAGATATCCAAAAATCCGAAATCCGAAAGTTGCATGGTTCCCGGTACTGCTGCATTTGGGCAGCTTCCAAGTTTCTGTTCTTATCCAGTAAATTCTTAAGTCGAACTCACGTTAGATATGGTATCATAAATTAAAACCGCTGTCTACCAATACCCTTCTTCTGTCAGAGCCATTCAATTGTCGGTGAGACTTCACAGAAGTAAAGGTAAATGATTCTATCAGGAATGGCGTGACACGTCACGCCATTCCTGATAGAATACACCTCATTATACAACCACATATTTTGAGGTGAACCATGACGAAAACAACGTCTCGCCACTTACTTGATATATTAGCAGAAGTCCCCGATTCTCGCAACAACCGAGGCAAACGACACCCACTCTCTGCCATCCTCGGACTTGCTGTGATTGCTATGATGTGTGGCTATCGGAGTTATGCTGCCATTGCCGAGTGGGGACGCACTTATCACACTGATTTGGCGAAAGCACTCGGATTCACACATACAAAGACACCGTGTGCCTCAACACTTCACTACGTTTTCAAAGACCTTGATGCCACCGCTTTAGAAAACAGACTCACACGCTGGACAACAGTCATCTTAGAAGACCTAACGCCTCAAACCGATACACAAACTCTCGCCATAGATGGCAAAACCTTATGCGGGAGTCGTAAACACGACGCCACGATTACACATCTCTTGTCTGTGGTGTCTCATCAACTCGGAATCACTCTCACACAGCAACCTGTGGATGCCAAAACAAATGAGATACCTATCGCTATAGAGATACTTCAGGCACTTGATGTCTCCGGGAAGATCATCACAACCGACGCCTTGCTGACACAGAAGGATTTTTGCCAAACACTGCGGGAAAAAAAAGCAGATTATGTCTTACCCGTCAAAGCGAATCAGAAACTGACATATCAAGACATACAACGTCTCTTTGAACCCGAATCACCGCCGAAGAATGACGTGGATCCTCAAGCATATCAAGCACGCATCTTTGAAACACTGCATCATGAGGCGAAAGCACATACCGACACGGCTTCCACTGTAGAAAAGGCACATGGATACATCACAACACGAACTTTGACGACCTCCACTTTGCTCAACGAACACTTGACTTGGCCGGGACTTGCGCAAGTCTATGAATACAGATCAGAGCGCAAGCATATACGCACACAGAAGATCACCCACCAGGTACAATATGGCATTACGAGTTTATCGCCACATCAAGCAACTGCCAAACGCTTATTACAGCTCCGACGCGGACATTGGGCGATAGAAAATCTCTCCCATCGCACACGCGACGTGCTTCTGGGCGAGGATGCCTCACAGGTGCGATGTGGCAACATTCCACAAGTCATGGCAGCTCTACGCAATACCGTCCTAACACTCCTACGTATCTGTGGATATACACACATCGCTAAGGCGTTCCGATTTTTCGCCGCACGCCCCACTGAAGCACTGAAAATCATCCAAAAAACAGAAACTGACAATTGAATGGCTCTGTTCTTCTGTAGGAGGGATCTCCGAATCCCGACTTCTTTTGTAGAGGGATCTCCGAATCCCGACGGTTTCTGATAACTGACCGCTGATTGCTGACCGCTACACTTTCAAGGACAAACAAAAACATGATTCACGTTTCACACCTCACGAAAAAATATGGAGCGACTACGGCAGTTGACGACATCAGTTTTGAAATCCAACAAGGTGAAATCGTCGGCTATCTCGGTCCCAACGGAGCAGGAAAAAGTACAACCCTTAAAATGCTCATCGGTTTGCTTCAACCAACATCGGGTGAGATTTCAGTCGCCGGGTATGATGCCGCAACCGAGCTGCTTGAATTAAAACGGCATATCGGATACGTTCCAGAAGAGGCACAATTATATGAACATCTCACCTTGGTAGAACACCTACAGTTAATCGGCAGGCTCTATCATGTGGAGGAACAACGCATCACTGAGAAAATAAAAGGCTTGGCGAGACTGTTCGACATGGAAGCGCAGGCAAACCAAAGGATAAGCGGTTTCTCACAAGGCATGCGTCAGAAGTGCCTCATTATGTCTGCCCTGCTGCACAATCCAGATGTCCTCTTCTTAGATGAGCCTTTTACCAATCTGGATGTCACAACGGTGACGCTCATGAAGACGGTGCTACAACGTTTAGCCGAGTTAGGAAAAACGATCCTCTATTGTACACACATTCTCGAAGTCGCCGAAACGCTCTGCCCGCGAATTATGATTATCAACGCCGGGAAACTCATCGCCGATGCCTCAGTCGAGGAATTGCGAGAGCAAACAAATCAGACAGCACTCAACGAGATTTTCACGCAACTAACGGAAACAACAGGAATTGGCGAAAAAACCGAGGAAGCCATTCGGATTGTGATGGAAGGGACTCAGGATGCTTGAGAAAATTGTCGAAAGATTCTGTGACTCTCCGACCCAATACAGATACCTCATACAAACGGAAAAGATGGTGGAGAAGCGAGCACTTGAAGGAAAAAACGACTTATCCAACATGTCGCTTGCTATAACCTGCGTATTCGGTTTTATAATCAGTGTCCTCTTTACATTTATGCCGTTCATTCTTTCCATGGACACATTCACCTACGCGCTTATAGGCATAACTATGTCTATGACGATGGTAGGCATCTGGACCATCCCGTACTTCGATATCCTGCTGAGTCCTATAAACTATCCCGTTATAGCACATACACCGGTGTCATCGAGAACCTACTTTCTCGTGAAGTTAACGCACGTCCTTACTTATACACTGCTGTTGTTAGCCAGTTTAAACCTGTTGCCCGCCTTCGGTGGTATCCAAATTCGTGCTGGGGAATCTTCTCAGCTCCAATTCTTTTTTCCGTTTGTGTACCTACCTATTGCTTTTATGTCGGGTCTTTTCACAATTGGGGTGATGACGACTTTCGCGGGGTATTTGACAAAACTCTATACCAAAAAGGCACTCCGAAATATCGCGCAATACGCGCAGTTTATATTCCCGTCCCTCTTCCCTGTGGCATGTATCCTGCTTCCTCGTCTATTACCAGATTTCACAAAGGATCAAATGACCTCGGCTCTGAAATGGTTCTACGCGCTTCCGAACGGTTGGTTTGCTGGGGCAGTCTCGCTCGCACTCGGACAAATAGAACGGCATTTTCTGATTTTAGCAGGACTGGCTGTCGCTTCAACGCTCTTTTTGGTGTTGGTCCCGCTTCGGAGTATTGCAAAGAGTTATTCAGAATATCTCTCCTACCTATTAGAGTCCGGTAGTCAGCAAAAATCTAAAATTCGGGTGAAAACGCCGCTGTTTGCGAGAATATTCCGAAACTATACTATTCGTGCCGGGCTGTGTCTTTCCTCTGTATATATGCGCCGCGATAGGCACCTATTACGACAGTTTTTCGCTTCGCTTGGGAGCGTCATTATGCTTGTAGTTATGCTTAATCAGGAATGGGTTTATCATTCCTTCGCCATTGGGCTAAGTCCAGGTTTTTCTGCTGTGTTCTACTTCGTTGGTTTCAGTATTGTTAGCAGTTTCCTTTTATTTGTCAGGTATTCAGAACACTGGAAAGCGTCGTGGATGTTAACGCTTGCACCGCTTTCAGCACCTAATGACTTATGGCGAGGTGTACAGGCGGCTGCCCTTCTCTACCTTGTCGTCCCCTGTACGCTCATTATGTTTTGCATTGCTACCGCCTTTTGGGGGGTTTTAGGCATATTTTACGTCTTACCCGGATTTATCCTTTTAATCAATTACGTCATTCTTTACCCAAAACCACTATTTGGTTTACCACTCACCGAAGAATTCATCCAAAGCCAGATAGCAGGTGCAGGTTTGATCCCTTTTCTATTAAGTTTCCTCATCATTGTAGTCTTCATGGGCATCCAATTTCTAACGTATCTGCTGAATATATGGGTCTATTACGGTTTCTATTGTGTCGCGGTTGTGGGTGGACTTATCGGCTTCATCTATTTTTTACGAGGAAATGAGTGGAGGAAATCCTAAATGCTTGAGACCTCCAACAGCAAGTTTACTGTAAACCGCTTGCTAAAAAGGAATGGGGAAATTCGGCCGCCTCTACGAGCGAGACTTGACATATTTTTTGGTGAGCCTGGTTGGTACGAGGTGTTCTACCAATTAGCTAAGCAAATCTCATTCTTCAATGAAGAACAGTGGCAAAAAGCAGGCAATATTTTTACGACTATTGAGCAATATTTCATTGAGCGACTACAAGGAATATTTAAAGGCGTAGTTACTAATCCACTTATTTTGCGCAATTCAAAAAATGTTCCATTATATCTCCTCTGCTTCGCTGCGGGAAACCCAAAAGGTGCACCAATAGCAGTCAAGATTGCCCAAGAAATCTTAGAACGGATGCAAAACCCGTCACAACTAACGCTCTTAGGATAAGAGGTGAACCAATGGCAACCCACTTCTCAAAAATCGAATGGACAGAATCTACGTGGAATCCTGTGCGCGGTTGCACTCGTGTCTCAGAAGGCTGTCGGTTCTGTTACGCCGAACGGATAGCTGCCCGATTTTCGGGCAAAGGCATGGCTTACGAAGGCTTGGCTGAGAATACCAAAGCAGGCCCGCGGTGGACACAACAAGTCCTCCCTGTTCCGGCACTGCTTAATGAACCGTTAAAATGGAAAAAATCCCGCCGAATCTTCGTCAACTCTATGAGTGATCTCTTTCATGAAAAAATCGAATTGACTTATATCCAGAAAGTCTTTGCTGTGATGAAAAAAGCACATTGGCACCAATTCCAAGTCTTGACGAAGCGGTCGGAACGACTGCTGGAATTCAGTCCGAAGTTGCCGTGGTCATCAAACGTCTGGATGGGGGTTAGCGTTGAAGACAATCGCGTGACACATCGGATTGATGCGCTCCGTCAAACTGGCGCGCAGATCAAATTTCTCTCACTTGAACCACTACTTGGTGCTCTCCCTAATTTAGCATTGGACGGGATAGATTGGGTTATCGTGGGTGGCGAGTCTGGTCCTGGCGCGCGCAAAATGGAGAAAGAATGGGTTATCGACATCCGCGACCAGTGTGTGGATGCCAAAGTGCCGTTTTTCTTTAAGCAGTGGGGCGGCAAACGCAAATCAAAAACAGGGCGGGAATTGGATGGACGGACTTACGATGAGATGCCGGTTTGAATCTCTCGCCAAATCCGGCATCTTGAAACTTTACCTCAAACTCTCGGCAAATCGTCAGCGAGTAAAGCCTCGGAAACAGATTTCTTTGCCGATTCTTGTTCAGGACGTTCAACATGAAAATAACGGAACCACTCTCTAAAATCTTCATCAAGAAAATTTCCGTCATATTCTTCCTTGAACTGATCGTGGCACTCTTCCATATAGACGCGGATATAGCCACTGGCGCGTTCAAGTGCTTTCCAATCAAAGATATTTGAGGGCATCTCAATAGTCCTACCCTCGAGCATATTACTTCGCATCTTCAAGTAGTAAGAATACCGAGTGACCATCATGAGGTCAATGAATCGGTCTAAAATTTTTAAAGGAATCTGTACCACTTTACCTTCCAATAAATTATGCCGAATGCCGATTTCCCTTTCCAAGTCTCGATTAAGCATAAATCCAACAATAACATCAAAAATTTTATCTAACATTTTTATTGGTCCTTATCATATATATATAACAGATTGTAAGCGTAACACCCACTCGGGTTTAGTTTGTGCTAATTCGTGTGTAGCGAAAAAAAATTCTAACATTAATGTGCAAACGCGTCAAGCGAAAAAAAATAAATCCAGCAATCTGAAATCGGAGTACTCCGCTGTAGGAACAGTATCCAAATCGCGATGCACCCTATAAAACCAATTGAAAACCTAAAACCAAATAGCCATGGAATTTAGATTGCATTGCAATCCAAATTCTGTTATAGTTATACTATGCTTATACTCTATCTGGCAATTGCGGTGGCGACGGTTCCACTCGGGGCAGGAATCGCTTTTGTGTCACGGGGGCAGCAAAAATATTTCGGGCACATTTTTGGATTGACAGCGGGCGCGGTACTCGGCATCGTTTTGATTATGATGATGCACCTTTACACCAAGGTAGGTTACATCACAATCCTTGTGATGTGGGGCGGATTTTTCCTAATTTCAGCAGTTGAACGTTTCACAACACATCAAAACGGTGACACGGGAAAGCACACGAACAGTAAAGATAAGAGATGGGGCATCAACTTAGCCGTTCTCGGACTATCGCTTCACTCACTGGCAGACGGACTTAATTTGGTTGTCGCCGCGAGAGAAGAGATGCTTGGCGGAGCACTCGCATTCGGCATACTGATCCATCGCCTACCGGTCGGTACGCTTATTGCCGTCGCGCTCCTCCGGAATCAAACTTTTAGTAAAACACTAATTCGACTGACACCCCTGATACTTGGACCGATTATTGGAGCAGGACTGGGGGAGCAGTTACTCCGCGGTGCTTTCGGTGAATTGACAGAATACCTCACAGCGTTCGCTGTCGGTACGCTTTTGCACGTCGTGATGGACGGGTTTCGTGGCAACTATACCGTCGAGAGGACAGACTTGAGTCGTTTTGCCAAAGTGCTCTTTGTCATCGGATTCGTCTTGACCTTTTGTGCTATCTATTTCTTTCAGGGATATGAGGGTGAACATCTTCATTAAATGGCTATCGGAAACCATCGGAAACCATCGGAAACCGTCGGCAGTTGCTGACATTTTTTCCCACCACAAGGTTCTTTGGCTGACGGCTATCTTCTGCCTTGTAGTGTTCGTCCTGCCAGCGAGGAGTGATCAAATTCCGATTGCGGTATCCGGTAAACCGAGAGCAACTCTTCAAGTTGGCGCAAACGCCTCGGAACAGGAGCAGTTCGCAGCCGTCGAAATTCAATCCTTTATCCAACAATTCACAGGTGCCAAACTCGACATCCGTACCAATCGTCAACCAACGGAGACGCAAACGGTAATTGTGCTTGGCACCCCAAAGTCAAACCCAACGATTGCAGGATTACAGGCGAACGTAGAACTGACCTTGGCAAAAGAACTTGGAGACGAAGGCTATCGTATCAAAACAGTAGAGGTTGGCACAGAGATTGTCATTGTTGTGACGGCGCACACCGAGAGTGGAGTGGTTTATGGTGCGTATGCCTTCATTGAAAACTGTATTACGGCGTTGACGGGTTTGAAACCCGTACATCCAGAGTTACCGGTTGCCAAAGCGCAAGCACTGCTCGTGCCGTTTATGAACGAGACCTCATCACCATTTTATCCCGTGCGTGCTGTGTTGGAGATAGAGGAACCCGACTGGCTTGCACGCCACCGTATCAACATGAGTGGCGGCGAAGGCGTTTGGGCAGGCACGGGTATTGAAGATGGGTTCGGGACGGCGTTTAAATATGTGGATACTCCTACGTTTGAAATCTTGCAGGATGAACCGATAGGCGCGCGGCGAGAACGCATCGCAGTGCTACAAAATCGGTTTAATGCACTCGAACGACGCGGTATTGATGCCTATCTTTTCATGTATGTGACGGGCGAACCGACAGAGGCACTGATTCAACAGCGTCCCGATGTCCTTGGACCGGCGGTGCTTTACGGGGCTTCTCGGAATGAAGTATCTTATCGCCCGTTCTGTTGGTCCAAACCGGCGTTTCATACGCTCGCAAAGGAACTGACGCAGACGATCGTGCGCACCTATCCTGCGCTTGCCGGTTTTCATCTACGTTCTTGGGGGCATGAGACACGCGCATGCGATTGTCCTGACTGTGGAGATAGGACGGAACAGGGACAAGCAAAACTTTGGCAAGTCTACTTTACGATTATCAACGCCGCACGGGAGGTACGTCCGGACTTCAAATTTTATATCTCTGGGTATGACAGCAGTTGGCTCAAGGATGCCGCAGGCGTTTATGCCCAGCAGCTACCGAAACAGACTATTTTCTCGCGAAAATGGGGCGCAGATGGCGAACCCGTCGTGAGTGCAGGCGTGCCTATCCCACAAGTCAGAGCACTCGGAGAAATGGGGCATCGCTTTATAGTCCTTTCGCATGAAGTAGAGGAGGTAATGCCGTTATGGATGGTGGAAAGTGATCTGTTCGTGCAAGGTGTTCGGCAACTTGCCAATAACCCCGAAGTCGTCGGTCTCGGTGGGTTTACTGTCCAAGGCGCAACACAAGGGTTGGGATACCTTGACCGGCTTGTCAGTGCAAGCCTCAATTGGGATATCAACCTCGACCATTATCAACTCCTTCAAAACGAGTTGATAGCCCGGTACGGCACCGAGGCCGCGCCACACATTCTGAATGCCTTGCGGGTAAACGGATGGAACCTGGCAAGTTATTTCTCAGATTATGCTGGATCTTTGACCGTAGGTGGCGCATACGGCAGTGGATCCGCAGGACTCGCAACGCGATTCTGGACATTGATTGGACCACGGGCTGTTGAAGATACGTTGGCTATCCCGGAACTCGACATTGCGAAACTCGCTGTGGACCGGTTCACAGCACTTTTGGCACCACAACAGCAGGCTGCAAACGAGATACGGGTAGCAAGTGAGATCGCGGAACCCTTTGATCTGGAAGCGACCGAGGATTTACGCGATGCCGTTCATTTGATGGAACTGTGGGTACTGCTCTTTGAAAGTCGAGCCAAATTGGTAGAAGCGATAGCACTCGGCTACGAGCCAGGTACGGAAGAGGCAATCCGTGCAAAAATCACGAGTGCGATAGAATTTTCAAAGTCTATACAACCCCATATCAAAGGGATTGAGGAATTTATCCCACTCTTCGGATATTCGCATCGGACGATTGAAGCGGAGTTGTTGAGTGCCTTAAACGAAGAAGTCGCTTGGTTAACGAGTTTCGATTATAAGACGCTCCAGAGACACGACGAGGGCTTTTCGCCAGAGGAAACCCTTTTCCGAATTTGGGATGTTCACAACTACCCGAATCCTCTGAAAGAAGAAACAACATTTACCTATCAGTTATCGTTGGATGCAGATGAAGTCTCTATCACAATTTACGCTACATCCGGACGGGTTGTAAATGTCTTGAAAGGGGCTTCAGGAAACGAAGGCTACAACGAGTTTATGTGGGATGCACGAGACGCTGACGGTATATTGCTTGCCAATGGTGTCTATTTTTTCAGAATACGCGCTGTCGTTGGAGACCAGACAGCACAGACACTCGGACGCTTGGCAGTGTTACGGTGAAACGAAAAGGAGGTTAAAGATGCTACGTATATGTACATGTCTGACGCTCTTACTTTCGGTGATCGGTTGTAAATCGCAAACTTTTCAGGAACATCTTTTAGAACCGCCACCACCCCTCATCAATTTTGCATTGGGCCGGAATGGGGCAACCGCGGATGCCTCACAATCCGTTCCAAACCATCGCGCAGAAGAGATAATTGATGGTGATACTAACTCTGAGACGTGGGATGAAGGCAGTGGATGGGGGAGTAGTTTAGAGCATCTGCGTACCTCAGATCTAAACAAGCGCCATTATGTATCCGTGACGCTCCCTAAACCGGTCGATATTCGTAAAATTGTTATATGGACGATCGACTCCGAGAAGTATCCAGCGCCGCAATTCGGGTTGAAGGACTATCGGATTGAGTATTGGCACGGCACCGGTTGGGGGCTTATTCCATCGGGCGATACGAGAGACAAACAGTATACAGCGCGAGATAATAGCAAAGGTAAGCGGGTTCATGAAGTCCAGCAACGCCTAATAGCGAGCAAAGTCCGGATCGTTCCTGTTTCCTCGAATGATACGGTCCGCAATTACCAACACATGGCAGGCAAGCGACCTGTGTATGAAGTGCAAGGCGTTGCGCGAGTTATGGAATTGGAAGTTTGGGGTTATGCCGCCCCGGAAGTCCATACACTCAAGCAGATTGCACAAGGAATCCCGCCCGAATCAGTGGCGCATCCTGTAACAACACAGATACAGAATGGTAAACATCAGACCGAACCGACGATCAAAGAGATGATTCAGAGGGTTTTAAACCGGTATGAACTCGGATACGATATGGCGGACCTAACGGAGGTTATGTCCTGTTTTTCAGAGGTGTATTTCTCCAATGGACGCACATACCAAGACGTTGAAACAAAGGCAACCGAATTTTTTGAAGTCTATCATCAAATTGACATGACCCTGACCGACATCGACATTCATTCGAACATAGTTGACGATACGGCGATTGTAACGGGTGGCTACACGTTGCAATATGCTCCGAAAGCGAACGGTCAGGTTGAACAGACATCTGGCAAATTGACGTTGGTTTTCGCGAATGAAGCGGAAACGTGGCGCATTATCCGGGCAGAATAACCCACGATTTCAAACGGCAACGACACTGGTGAAAAGGATCCGAAAATGGTACAAGAACAGTCCAATCTTTGGGCAAAATCATACATCAATGACGGATATTTACTGCTTCCAGATATCATTACACTGGAAGAATGTAATGACCTGAAAGCAGAGATGCTAAGAATCTTTCGTGGGGATTACCCGTGTGAGTCGATCCCACCGATGCCGGAGACAGCAAGCGAAATGGAAGTTTTGGATAGAATCATGTGTGTCGGCGAACCACATGTCTTTAGCCCCTTGGTTCGGCGTTACATTGAACATCCAAAAATCTGTGAAGCCCTCCGGGTGATTGTTGGGGCACACATCCCGTTTTGGGATGGTGGTGTGAAATGTATGCAGTCAATGATGTTAAGCAAGGTGCCGGGACATACTGGTAATCCATGGCATCAGGACGAACACCCCATTCCGACGCGTGATCGATCGCTGCTCGGCGCATGGATTACATTAGATGATGCCACAATTGAAAACGGTTGTCTCTGGGTTTTGCCGAATAGCCACCGCTCCGGCGTAATTTACGACCGTTTCCCACACGACAAACGCCATGAATTCGACAGTTGTCACGAAGCAGCCGGCTTCGATGACACCGACGAAATCCCGATTGAGATGTCAGCCGGTAGCGTCCTCTTTTTCAACGGCTACCTTTTACACCGCTCCAAAAAGAATCGAAGCGACGCATTCCGGCGTATCTTTGTGAGCCACTACTGTTCAACAGCATCGTGGTTAGGCTGGAAGGGACAGCGAAATTACCGTGGTGTTATCACCGTCGCCGGTGAAGACCCGTACATCGACGATGGGCATGTCACACCAAACGTCTGGGCACGGTGGGAATAGTATGAACAACGCACCTGACCGAACCGCAAGGAAAATTAAAAAAGGCTTCTTGTCTTCTTTGTAGCATGTGTGTAGTCCGTAATGAAATGGAGGACGGATATACGGAAACGCACTGTCTAATCTAAACGCACCTGACCGAACCGCAAGGAAAATTAAAAACATGAAACTGACAGAACATCAGGTAAATTTCTTCAATACTTTCGGCTATCTCGCGATACCGGGCATGTTTTCGCCAAGCGAGGTGGAATGGATTATCGAAGAATTTGAGATATCGATTCAGGAATTTGGGGGTGGCAAAGATCATAATGGAACACGTCGCACAATGTTCGGCGGTCCGATTGAGCATCGCCCTCGACTCTGTGCCCTCCTTGATGATGAACGAATTAAGGGACTTATCGGTGGGGTACTTGGTGAAGGCTTCAACTACGCTGGAGGCGACGGGAACTATTACGCCGGCGATACCGGCTGGCATCCTGATGGAGGTTGGGGACGGCTCTTCGCTTGTAAGGTGGCATTTTACCTTGATTCTTTGACGAAAGATACAGGATGCTTACGTATCATTCCCGGCAGCCAGAACCCGGCGCACTTTGTCAGAGCCGGAAAGATTGATCCGAATCAATCAGAGGCGTTATACGGTATACCGCCGCGCGATTTTCCAACCAGTATCGCATTGGAGAACACCCCCGGTGATGTCGCGATTTTCAACCACGATACCTATCACGCAGCGTTTGGTGGAGGAACCCGACGGCGGATGTTCACCATGAATTGCACACAGCATTGCACATCCGAACCTGATTTGGATACATTGCATCAGTACTTGAGCGTCCATTCAGCAGGCGGATATAAAATTGAGACGGGCGCAGGCATGTTCTTCCCAACAATGGTGGACACTGCGGACGCGGAACGACAAATCCATCTCCAGCAATGTAGTGATATTCATGACGAATTGTTTCCGCAATATGCGCGACGTTCTTAGGTTTTGGCATTTCCATTGCAATCCTTACGCTTTTGTGGTATTCTATAGTATAGGTTCATACTGCAAGTAGGTGCAATCTCCAAAAAGGAAAGAGAACTTGACTGTGATGAACCCAGTTGGCATTAACCAGGGACCATCGTGAAACGATTGTTCTTGGGCACTGCTCCATTACATTCCGCCGTGGTTTTCGTCTAAGTCAAGTGCCACTCCACACCTAAAGCAGGTTCTTGAATTAACCGAAAACATCACTGTCGGAGGGGTTTGTAATCCCGATTTCTTTAGTGGAACGCCCAGGGGTCAATAAATTAAAAAACGATGCCCATGTGCCAATAGTTTAAAAAGATGAAAAGCGTATTTAGGGTTCCATCTTCATTGAGTGAGCGTTTAGGGCGCATTGGTAGAAATGTTATTTCCGCAGCGTTCATCTGTGGAATAAGCACATTTTGTGCAGCTGCGCCGCCAAAGGCACGCACCCACTTGCCGTCAAGTTCCATTGCCGTGAGCGATGATGCCCTTGCCACCTTCTTTAATCCATCCGGACTTGCCGCAGTCCACGGTCTAAACCTATACTACCTCCGAACATATCAAAGCGATTGGGGAGGCGATGATGCTTTCTTTCTTGCTGTCCCCGGTGCAGGTTTCGGTATAGAATTCGGCACCGCCGATGCCGATACCGACTTCACGCGCTATACGTTTTCGGGTGGATATCACCTCGGAAACGCACTCTACTGGGGAACAGGTTACAGTTGGATGAATTCGGACGATGCGGAATACGACAGATTCCGTTCACTCTCCATGGGTTTAATGTATCGGCGACGTTATTTCTCAATTGGCGCAGCGGCACGCGATCTCAATCGCCCTAAATTGCTTGGAGAAAAACTCGGACGCACCTATGGCTTAGGGTTAGCACTCCGTCCGGGGACATGGCGCACAACACTCTCAATTGACATGCAGAAAACTCAAGGGATTGAGGGTGTAGAACTCCGTTATGCTTTGGAGGTCCGCCCTATTCGCGAATTCATGCTCCGCGGCACCGTAAATAACGATCTGAGTTTTGATGTCCGTTTCGGTGTAAATATCGGAAATTGGGGATTTGGAACGGGCAACACCTTTGACAATAATCGAGAAGCATGGTCGGGTGTCGGCTATTTTCATTTTTCCAACGCACCGAAAACCAAACCGCTGCCCCGCCGCAGGACGTTCCTTGACCTACCGATGCGCTCCCTCAAACGGGTCCTACCTATCGCAAAATGGGATGAGGATGTCGCTGGAATTCTTGTCCGTATTGACGGGGGCGGTTACGGTATCGCGCAGCTTCAAGAGATGTCGGATGCCATCTTGGATTTTAGAGAATCGGGACGTGTTGTTCTCTGCTACCTCTCTAATTGTTCCACCGGGGACTACATGGTCGCATCTGCATGCGACGGCATCCTGATCCAGCCGTCTGCTGAGGTGCGCTTAATTGGCATACGCACAGAACATTCCTTCTACAAAGGCGCGTTAGACATGCTCGGCATTCGGGCGAATCTTGAGCATCTCGGCGAGTACAAATCCGCATCCGATGCATTCACACGGGGCGAGATGTCCGAAGCACACCGCGAGATCCAGAACATTATTTTAGATGATCTCTATGATCAACTCGTAGAGGCAATCGCAGAAGGACGTGGATGGACGCGCGAAAGCGTCAAAAAACGTATCGACGAGGGACCTTATACAGCACGTCAAGCCTTTACTGCTGAACTGGTCGACAGACTCGTCTATGAAGATGAATTGCATGATGTCGTGACTGAACTCACTGGTGATAGAACCGATTTGGTGCCACTTAGTGAATACGCAAGGAGTGGACTGTACGCACAAGATTGGCAGGTGCCAGAGCCGAAGGTTGCAATCATTAGGGCTGAAGGATTGATGTTAACGGGCGATAGTTTCGTCGATCCGTTTATGGGCACTCAGGTGATGGGCGCGGACACAATCACACGTATTGTCAAAGAGGTAAAAGACGACGATTCTGTAAAAGCAGTTGTGTTGCGAATTGACAGTGGGGGTGGGCTCGTTGTCGCCGCTGACACTATATGGCGTGAATTAGTGAAACTCAAAGAGGTTAAGCCGCTCGTGGTGTCAATGGGTGATGTGGCGGCATCAGGAGGCTATTACATCGCGGCTCCCGCAGATACGATTGTGGCTGAACCCGGAACGATTACGGGTTCTATCGGCGTTATTGGCGGTAAGTATAGTTTCAAGGGGCTTTATGAGAAACTCGGCATCCATAAAGAGATTCTCAAACGGGGCGAGCACGCTGATTTTTACACCGATTATGGGGACTATCCGCTTACTGAAAAAGCAATCGTACAGAAACAGATTCAAGAGATTTATGACGATTTCATTGAAAAAGTTGCTCTCGGACGAACCGGGCTAACAGTCGAGGATGTAGATAGACTTGGGCGGGGGCGCATCTGGTCAGGCAGACAGGCAAAGGAAAACGGGCTTGTAGATGAGTTAGGCGGTTTAAGTCTCGCAATCGCAATCGCGCGGGAACGCGCTGGATTGGGAGAAAAGTCAGTTGAGATAGTCGAATTTCCGAAAAAAACATGGATGTCAGAACTACTCAACACCCTCGGGTTTCCATTCGTCTCGTTGTGGGAGGGGTTTGTAACCCCGAATTCCTTTGAGAATAGTGATATGGAGGACAGGGGTGTGGGAACTAAGTCTCGGCTACAGTTTATTACACAGTACGGTGGCTTGAGCACCACCGCGAGACTCCTAAACATAGTCAGAAAGCATCGGTTGTTTCTTCTCATGCCTTATCATATAACTGTGGGTAACTAATAAAACATAAAACTCAGAATTAATGTCGCAGAAATTGATGCTTCGGAGTTACGTTAAAAATGCTGTTCGCCAAGAACTACATGACACTACGTCGCAAAATGGTTCAGAACCAGATTGAAGCGCGTGGTATCCACAATCCCCAAGTGCTTGCTATTATGCGAAAGGTGGAGCGGCACCTGTTTGTAAAACCGCAATACCTCAATGTGGCGTATCAGGATGGAGCGTTACCAATCGATTGTGACCAAACGATCTCACAACCGTATATTGTCGCATTGATGACAGACTTGCTGGAGCTCACCCCAACTTCAAAAGTCCTTGAGATCGGAACGGGTTGTGGTTATCAAACAGCGATACTGGCAGAATTGGCGAGAGATGTTTATTCTGTTGAGATTATATCCGGACTTGTCAAAAGTGCGAAAGCGCGATTAGAGACACTCAACTATCGAAACATTCATCTCAAAAAAGGAGATGGGTATTACGGTTGGCGAGAACACGCGCCTTATGATGCTGTGCTTGTCGCGGCAGCACCTACGGACGTGCCGGAGCGGCTCATTCAGCAACTCAGGCCAGGTGGTAGGATGGTGATTCCTGTCGGTGGTTCTGAACAAAATCTCCTTTTAATTCAAAAAGGACTTCAAACTGATGAGAATTCGATACAATCTCTCGAAACCACCGAGATTATCCGTGTCCGTTTTGTCCCAATGACAAGTGGACTGAATTAAATCCGTTATCAAGATACTGGTGCAGTTACAAAGTACATCTACAGGAAACTGGGATAAGTAATCCTAATAGACCTTATAACGATTTACTTGTAAGTTGTAGTTGGTTTATGATAAAATCAGAAGAAATATCATAGTGGAGCCCAACTGATGACACGTTATGAAACTCTGAAGAATAAACCGAAACGCTTCCTGTCGCTGACAGGCTATACGCTTGAAGAGTTCTCGGCACTCGCTCCGTATTTCTCCAAGCGATTTTTGGCCTCCGTGGAAACAAAGACGCTTGAGGGTAAAGACCGAAAAAAGCGACGGTATACTCACTATAAAAATAGTTGCTTACCCAGTCTTGAAGATAAGTTGCTCTTTATTTTGATTTACCTGCGACAGGCAATGACCCAAGATGTCCTCGGTGAACTTTTCGGCACGTCTCAACCTGTTGCGAATAAGTGGATTCACCGGCTTTTGCCAATCGTCAATCGTGCTTTGGCAGACCTTGGAGAGTGGTTTCCATCTCGGGAAACACCTCCCGTAACCTTTGATAAATCTGCGGAAATCTCGGTTGAGGATCAGGTTTCACATCCTTTTTTTTCATGATGGAGAACCCCGAACGCCCGATTCAGCGTCCAAAAGACGTAGAGGCACAAAAGGCATATTACAGTGGTAAAAAGAAGCAACACACCATCAAAAATAATGTGATGATCAATGCCGATAGCAAAGTCGTGTTTCTCACACCGTCGTGCGAAGGTCGAATACACGACAAGCGTATCGCTGACAGAGCAGGCTATTCACCCCCGCGTGGGAGCATTTTGTATCAAGATTCGGGTTTTCAAGGGTTTACCTGCCCTGATGTTCAGATCATTCAACCGAAAAAGAAACCCAAAGGTCGCCACCTCACAGATGAAGAAAAAGCAAAGAATCGAGAGATTTCGTCAATACGCATACGCGTTGAACACGCCATCGGTGGCATCAAAAGATACCGCATCGTCAAGGAGAAGTTGCGCAACACCCAAAAAGGGTTCGCTGATTTAGTCATGGAAACTTGCTGTGGCTTACACAACTTTAGACTCAACTTCAGACCTTGGGCTTATCCGATACCTCGCGATTAAATCAATATAATGTCTAATAAACATATGTGACTATCAAGGAAATAATAGATTGAAACATATATTCCGTCTAATTCTACTCATCGCGTTGCTTTTCCCTGCTGTCGCCGCTGCTACATTCAATAATATTGGTGTTGGCGCGAGGCCGTTAGGTTTAGGTGGAGCCTTCGTCGCGCTCGCCGATGATAGCAACGCCGCAGATTACAACGCCGCAGGATTAGGTTATATTGGTGAGATCCATCTCGGTGCTACGCACGCACAACGCTTTAGTGGGCTCATTACCTATAATGTCCTCAATGGTGTTATTCCGCTTGGAAGAATAGGGGCAATTGGGGCGGGTTTCGGGGACTTGGCAGAAGACTCCGATGTTTACCATGAACAGACGTTGCGTCTCTCTTATGGAAATGCCCTTTTCAAACAATTCGCGATCGGTGCGAATCTGAAACTCTTCCGGACCTCTTTTGACGAGGCAAACGAATTCGTCGTAGAGAATCCGTATTTCGTCAAAACCTCCAGTTCAGCCGTTTCTTTTGATCTCGGCGTGATTGCAAAACCCTTCCAGAGTCTGAGTCTTGGTGCGTCAGTAGAGAACCTGCTTCCCGCAGATATGAGCATATCTGACACTCAAACAGATTCGGTGCCGTTAAACATTCGTGCGGGTTTGGCATACAGACTTGCGTCTATCGCGGAGATGAGCGCACAAGGTGCGGCAGTCAGTAACTTGTTGAAAGGCAGTCTGGGGAGTCTTGAGATTGCGTCTCGCAATGGCGAAATTTATATACGCACAGGAATGGAAGTCTGGTTGAATAACGCCATCGCTGTTCGTGGCGGTTATGGTGTGAAAAGTGGACGGAGTTCGGCAACAACCCTGAGTTTCGGTGGAAGTGCTAAACTTCCAATCAGTGGTACTACCCTCCAACTCGACTATGGGTTCCAACTGCTAAGTGGGGATTTTCAGGACAATATAACGCAGCGGTTCTCCCTCAATCTGCTGCTATAGAGAAAGGGTTTTGTTGAATGAAAAACATATCTGTCGCTTTGATACTTATCGGTAGTCTGCTCTTGGTCTCCGCTAACAGTTATGGGGCGGTTACTTCTGTGGGAGAGATTAATGTCGTCGGCGAAACAGAGGGCATTGTTCCTGCTACTTCGACTGTGCCGCTCATCGTGACGCTTTTAATTGACCGGTCGTTGGCAGAGCCGGGCGAAGAAATTAAAACTATTGAGGTCATGATGCCGATCGGATTTCTAACCCAATCATCCTATTTCAAAGGCATCTCGCGTGACGGAAACCAGATTGTAGCAAGGGCGGTAGCCTCTGGCGGAAGTATTTTGCGCGTTGAACTCGCAGACGCTATCGTTGATTTTCAGAATGCGCTCTATGAAATTGTCTTTGATTGTCAGACACCCAATACGCTTATCTTGGAGGCAGTTTTCAGAGTGCGTTTACGCAATCTGCAAGACGGTCCCATCGGTGAATTTATCCGGTCGGGGCAGGCAGACGGAAAGCTCAACAACGACGATTTTACCTTACAGGTAATTCCGAATGTACCGCCTGACCCAGTTATAGGTTTTACCGCTGAATCCGATGGAACTGGGGAAAACGATGTGACCCTCCGTTGGCAGAAATTAACAGACCCAGATGTCAACGGCTATCTCATTTACAGGGATAAGGAAGATCCTATTAGGGTCGAAAACCGTTCTTCAACGACATATCGTGATGTAAACGTTCTCCCAGGAAACCATACCTATCAGATCACCGCTTACAAGACGCTTTTCTTGCAATCGGAACGTTCACCGATACAAATAGTGGACGTATCATCGGACACAGCTGCACCAGAGCCGCCGACAATGCTCAGCATTATTACCTCAAGTGATGGTGTCGAAGTCTTGTGGAAACCGAGCGTCAGCCGTGATGTAGTTGCGTATCGGGTCTTGTTCGGTTCATCCGGATCCAGCGAACCTGAACCTCTCCCTAACGGTGAGATTCGCGAAGTAAAAACGGAATATAGATTTATTGATAATCGTCCATTGTCTATAGGCAGTTTTACTTATGCTGTCATCGCCATTGACGAGGCGGATAACGTGTCCGCACCTGTACAAAAGAAACTCCGTATTTTTGACAAACCTTACCCGAACCCTTTTACACCGCTTTCTCCAGACGAGGATTTCAATCAGGTAGTCTTTCCGGCGCGCACACTTGAAGAAACATCGGGTGAATTCACGGTGCTCATCTTTGACATTGACGGAATGCTCGTGAAGACTCTGACCGCACTACCGGGTGAAACGGAGTTGATTTGGGATGGACACGACGAAGCCGGTGAAATTGTGGAAAGCGGCGTTTATGTCTATCAACTTCAAGTGGGAGAGAGTTTTAAGACAGGGACTTTAATTGTTGCGAAGTAGCGGATGTACGTGACATTAAAACGCATCCTCACAACAGTATGGAGTTTTAATTTTTTCTCAGATTTACCCGCTAAAACCCAATCCTTTAGGTTTGGAATGTAGACGGGGTCCTCGCGGATTATACCGAGGGCATTTTTTTGAAAAACTTGACAAATTTTCAAAAATATTGTATAAGATATACATTTAAGGACTGATTCAAAAACAATCTTTTAACTTATGAGTTGTAGGGGAAGACGCGTCATGGCGAATCCCATTTCAGACTTTGTTTCTGACCCTCATAAAAATCATAAAGCACATTTTGTGCGGGGTTGAGGTAGCAACCCTTGGAGAAGAGGGTATCAGACTTTCGTAAGAAAGCAACCCTTGTTGATAACACAAGTGCTTCCGTGTAGATTGTGGAAGCCCAAGTCTTTAGGCTTGGGTCTATCAATAGCAAGTCGCTGGTTTACTAAGCTGCACCACGCTTTATAACGGCAAATTTTTGGAAACCTACAAGCTGCATCCAAAAGGATCTGCTGTTAGCACACATTTTTACGAAAAAAGGAGATACGATAACAATGAACAGGCTTGATTCACGCCTACTAAGAGGAATAATGCTACTCACAATCGTCGGCGTTTTGGGAACCGTTCTACCGGCGTTAGGAAATTGGAGCGTTTTACAAGAACGCGACCCAGACGTTCGGGATTACATGTCAATCGCTTTTACAAGCAAGAGTACCGGTTGGGTAGTCGGTGCCGCATCCTTTGAAGACTATGAAAATCCAGGTTTCATCGGATATACCATGGATGGTGGTAAATCGTGGCAAAAATCGGAAATCAAAATCCCTGCCGATTTAGCCGAAGTGTACTTCCTCGATGATAAATATGGTTGGGCTGTCGGTGCGAACGGTACAATCGTTGGTACGACCAACGGCAGAGACTGGGAAATGCAAACCAGCAAGATTGACAACGGACTGAAAGGCATCCATTTTGTTGATAAAGAAGTGGGGTACGCAGTAGGTGAAAGCGATACCATCCTCTCTACGCAAAACGGCGGACGTATATGGAAAGTTCTTCAAGGTGGGCAACTCGGTGCCATTGGCGATGATGACGCAAATATGTACAACGCAATTCAATTTCTTGACGAAGAAACCGGATGGATTGCCGGAGTCCGCGTGAGTCCCAGCACACAGGGTCAATCTGCCTTAGTTCAGAAAACGATGGATGGCGGACAGACGTGGGTCACACAAAGTACCAACAAAGAGGATATCCTTGAAGACATCTTTTTCCTTGATGCGTCAATGGGCTGGGCTGTTGGTGAAAATGGTGTAATCCTTTATACCACTGACGGCGGTGAAACCTGGAAAGAGCAAATGAGTGGCACGGAAGAAACATTACGAAGTGTCGGATTTGCAGATGAGAAGAACGGCTGGGCTACAGGTGGCGACTTTGGAGTCGGTGCCATCCTACGTACCAGTGATGGTGGCAAAACTTGGGAACTTGAAGATTCCAGGGAAAAACTGGTCAAGGTCTTTGTGCTTGACGGACAACATGTTTGGTTAGCGAGTTCCACTGGCGCTATAATGCAGGCAGAATGAATAGCCATCAGCAGTCGGCTTTCAGCCGTCGGTTTCCAGAGAACCTTGTGGCAGGTGAAAATGTTCGCAATACCCACAACAATCTACTGACAGCTGACAACCGATAAGCCGATAGCCGATACGCGGAGGTATAATTTTGGAAGTACCCACATTCGCAACGCGGATGAGTCGATTAGGCACGGAATCCGCATTTGAGGTCTTAGCTAAAGCCAAACAGTTAGAGGCACAGGGCAAAGACATCATCCACATGGAAATAGGACAGCCGGATTTTCCAACACCGATTAATATTATTGAAGCAGCGTATAAAGCGATGAAGGACGGACATACCGGCTATTGTCCATCTGCGGGTGTGCCGGAGTTTCGCGAGGTTGTCGCACAACATATAACCGAGATGCGTGGTGTTACCATACACCCTGACGAAGTCACAGTGACGCCGGGAGCGAAACCTATTATTTTCTTCACTATTTTGGCGTTAATTGATGAGGGTGATGAGGTAATTTATCCCGAACCCGGGTTCCCCGTCTACGAATCTGTTATCGACTTCATCGGCGGAAAAGCCGTACCGCTACACCTTCGCGAGGAGGTAGGCTTCCGATTCCGGCTTGAAGATCTTGAGGCGGCAATCTCTGATCGGACGAAACTACTGATTCTCAACTCACCTCAGAATCCTACAGGTGGCACGCTGACCCTTGAAGACCTTGAAGCAATCGCGGAACTCGCACAGAAGCACAATTTTTATGTGTTGACAGACGAAGTCTATTCCCGCATTCTCTATGAAGGTAAACACGACAGCATCCTCAGTCTGCCCGGCATGAAGGAACGGACAATTCTGATCGAGGGGCATTCTAAAACCTATGCAATGACAGGATGGCGATTGGGTTACGGTATTGCTCCCCAAGCAATCGCTGATAAAATCACACGGTTAACGATTAACTCCAATTCCTGTACTGCCACCTTCACACAACTCGCTGGGATAGAGGCACTGACAGGACCGCAAACCTCTGTTACTCAGATGGTTTCAGAATTTCAGAAACGACGCGACGCAATTGTAGATGGGCTGAATGCAATTGAAGGAGTTAGTTGCATCAAACCGCTCGGTGCCTTCTATGTGTTTCCCAACGTTACGCAACTGCCGATTTCATGTGAAGCACTCGCCGATTATCTCATGGAGGAAGCAGATGTCGCCCTATTGCCTGGTACCTCTTTTGGCAAGTATGGTGATGGTTACCTTCGTCTTTCGTATGCCAATTCGTTAGATAATATCCAAGAGGCATTAGGCAGAATGGAAACTGCAATCTCGAAGTTGTAGCACTTTGTATCAGCTATCAGAGGAATAGCGGTCAGCAATCAGCAATCAGTAAAGACGCAAGCGTATTAGAACCGTTTCTTTCTTTACTGACGGAAACTGACAGCCGACAGGCATTCTTGCTGACTGCTATTCCTGACAGGAATCTCTTGTATGCCTCCTACTTTTAACCGAAAAGCTACCGCGCGGATCCCAGCAAGCACAACGAATCTGGGACCCGGATTCGACGTGTTAGGGCTTGCTCTCCAGCTCTATAGTACAGTTACGTTAGAACTTTCTGAAACCGACACTGAAGTTATTGTAAGCGGCGTAGATGCCGATAAAATACCAAGTACGCCGGCGCATGTCGCGTTTCAAGCGGTAGAACTTGTTTTCCACCGAAGCGGAACGAAACGCCCAAAAGGCTTTAAATTGCAGATAGAAAATGGAATACCTGCGATTCGGGGTTTGGGCGGCAGTGGAACAGCCATTCTTGGCGGGTTGCTCACTGCCAACGCGCTCTGCGGCACCCCATTTTCTCACCCGGAACTCCTCAACTTTGCGACAGAATTGGAAGGGCATCCGGATAACGTCGCCGCCTCATTGTATGGTGGACTCGTCGTTTCAGCACAGGAGGATGCTCAGGTTCATACCGTTCGATTAGAATGTCCATCCCTCCTTTCGATTGTGCTGGCAATTCCTGATTTCCCACTGTCAACGGAACAAGCACGAGGGGTGTTACCAACATCAGTGAGTTTTGCAGATGCAATCTACAATACAAGCCGGAGCACACTGCTAATTGCCAGCATTGCCACGAGGCAATTTGAGATGTTGCGTGTTGCAATGAAGGATAGGTTGCATCAACCTTACCGTGCTTCACTGATTCCAGGATTTGATGATGTGGCAGAAGCCGCTACCACCGCTGGGGCACTTAGCGTCGCATTGAGTGGAGCAGGACCAACTGTCGCTGCCTATTGTCTGGAGCACACAGAGCAGGTTGCTGAGAAGATGCAAGGTGCCTTCAAAAAGCACCAGATTGCGGCGGATATTAAAATTTTAAAGCCAGATGCTCGCGGGGCAAGCGTTTTTTAAATTTTTAAACTATGGCCGCCTGGGTATCATTCCACTTCGTTCCATGCAGGTGGAAGAAAATGAAAATGTAAACATTTTCATTTCTGTCTCCTGACGGGTTTCTGGTGAATTCCGATGCGACTGAGGAGATGTACCATTTTTAAGAGGGTGGGAGAATTCCAAGGGCTACCTCTACTACCGCTCATAATTCAGAGGCGGTTGGACTTCACCGTAAACCGTTTCGGAATGAAATTATGCCATTTAAGGCATAATTTGTCTTTGCTTTACATTTGGAGAAACGCCCAGGTGCTTAATAATTAAAAAAATGTCAAATTTTCATGCGGAAAACATTGCATCAATACTGAATAAATTCGACTCCAGCATGGATCAGGGACTGAGTGCGGAAGCCTTTCAGAGGGCGAGAGCACTGCACGGTAAGAACGAGGTGTCCCCAGAGGGAGACGCGTTTCCTTTTAAAGCGTTTCTGAAATCGTTGCTCACGTGGCGTGTAATTGTTTTGGGAGTCGCGACAGTCATCCTGGGTGCTGCCTTAGTCAACGGTACGAGCGGCGTTACACTCCATGCAGTAAGCGTTGTCGGAGCAGTTCTGGTTATTCATGCCGTGTTCGCATACATGATGGAACACCGCATTCGCAGCCGTGATATCAACCATAATAGGCTCATAGTGCATAGTATCAAGGTTATTCGACAAGGGAAATTAGATGAGTGCGTACCAGAGGACATCGTGCCTGGGGACCTACTCCCTTTCAGTGCAGGGGACTATGTGCCTGCTGATGCCAGGATCATTGAATCAGAAGGTCTTATGATTGACGAGTCCGTGCTCTTTGGCACCGAGGAACCTGTGCAAAAGGTAGGGGTGGATATTCAAGATAGTACTGTACCGCCTCAAAAACAGAAAAACATGGCGTTCGGCGGGACCTACGTTGTAGCAGGGCATGGAGTTGCAATCGTTGTGCAGACAGGGAGGCAGTTGGAAATATGGAAACAACGTCCGAATGCGCGTCCAACGCTCGTCTTGAATACCCTCGCTGAAGGTGAGACAAGAGATTTATATACCACTATAAAAATTGTAGGTATGGTCGTGGGAGGTGTGGCTGTCGCAATCGCGTGGTGGTTTGAATATCAGAAGCATGCCACCGATTGGCAATCTCTAATCCATTTAGGACTGCTATTTGCTGTCGCATCTGCCCCGCAAGATGTGATTCAACTGCTCCGTTTATTCTTTTCTAAACACGCCCAAAGATTGTTGGAAAAAGGGGTGGTGCTACGAAATTCACGTAGCCTTGAAAAACTGAGTCGCATTACCACTTTTTTTGCTAATGAAAATGGGATCTCCACTACACGTTCACTAACGATTTCAAGTCTTTTTGTCGATGAACAACTGGTTGATGGTAAAACATGGAGCGCATGGTTAGATTCTCTCAAAGAACTTACCCCCGCAGAGCGGCAAGAAACTATTGAGACAATGTCACCTGGCGGAAAAATTCCACAGGGTGCCCCACACTTAGTGTTCACAGCAGGACTCGGTGCTTCTGATGGGCAGGATACGGACAGTGCCGACCTCTTTAACATACGGACAACTTCCGAGATGGAACTGTCCCCCCAGATCGCCATCCAAAAGGACGTGAAAAAACTCGGCTACCAACTGGAAAGTGTGAAGACTCGACTTCCGTTGGTGAACACGTATCCCTTGAACCCTAACTACCCCTATCAAATGCAAGTGTTCGAGTCAGCACCTGAAGATTATCTTAATATCATCTTTGGAGATGCTCCAACAGTGCTTGACACCTGCGGTTATGTGCTCATTAATGGCGAAGTTACACCCTTATCAGACGACAGGTACGAAATGTATCATGAAATCATAGACTATCTGATGAGTACGAAAACACAGGTCTATGGCGTAGCCTTTCATTCCTCTGATGTTATTCTGAAACCGCAGGAAATGGAATACAATCCCATCTTTTTAGGGTTTATCAGTTTTTCTGCCAACAATGATGAACGGACGAAGGCAATCCTGAAGTCCAGCCTTGATACTGGACTCAAAATTATCCTCATCACTGAAAGCGAGGAGCAAGAAACAGTCGATCTCGCGAAGGATCTTGGGCTTATCCACAACCGGAAAGCAGTGGTGTCAAAGGATGAACTTGAAAGTGTCTCGCGTGAACAACTCGATAGTGAAACAGAAAAGTGGATTGCATATTCGCAACCAACGTGGCAGCAGCGTCGGAATATCGTCCTCAGTTTAAAACGTCAAGGACATGCAGTAGGATTTCTGGGCCAAAGTAGGGAAGACCTCCGAGCAATGACCGTTGCGGATATTACCCTTGCGAATAGAGTCGATGCATCACATGTTGTGCAAGCCGCAGCCGATGGGCTAATTAACAATGGAGGTTTCCAAGCTGTAAGAGATGTGCTGCTTCATACTCGCGAGGCGTACCATAACGCCGCTGGTTTTCTACGGTGGAACTTCTCTTGTACACTCTCCCTACTCCTCACGCTGACTTTCGGGACGGTACTACACTATCTCTATAAGATGCCTATGCCATTGACGTTAACACAGATAATTTGGACCCAATTTCTCCTGACCCTATTACCATCATTAGTGATAGGCACGGAACGGATATTTGCTGATGAAAAGCATCACCGTCCAACGCTGTTTTCGGGATCGCGCTTCCTTTCAAAAATGACAGGCGTGGATATCGTTTGCCGCGCTGTGACTATTAGTCTGATGACAATCATTCCGTTCTTCTTTATCCTGTGGCGTTCGCCTGCGTTGTCCGACGCATTCGGTGTTTCGACATTAATGACGGATGTTCTTTCCATCGGAGATGTTGGGAATCCAAATGCTCTGGATATCGCGATCGCTCGAACGGTAGCGTGTACCACGCTTATCTTCACACAGCTGGCTACATGCTGGCAAGCTTTACGCTATCCGTGGGAACCACTCGTTCAGAGGGTGCTCGCGAACTCCCGTCTCATCATTATTTCACTTGTCATTATAGCACTCCATTTGACGACGCTCTATGTCGAACCTGTGGCGCAATTTTTAGGAATGGCGCACCTCAAATGGGAATGGCAATGGACGCTCCTGTTTAGCCTAACATTGCTTCTATTACCGCTGAATTTGGCAATAGGTTCGCGACCGGACGATGCGTAGGGCTGGGTAACCCAGCCCCTACACCCAAAACCCGTAAGTGGGAATACCCGCGATAATCCCTAAAATTGTCCAGAGACTCCCGACTGTAAATTCCCCCAAGATTAGCCCTAAGAAGAAGGGTGCTATCTTTCGATGCTGAACGATGCCGCCGTACTGAAGAATAAGCCACTTGATTAACCAGCTCATAAAAAGGCAGCTCCACGTAACATTCATACCCCAACTCGTAGAGATAGCGAACCCTGCGGGGTGAAATGGCCACCAAACGAATCGCATCCGAAAGAACATTAGCACTGTTGTCAGTAGAAACCCAATGCCCATAAATCCACTTTCAGGGATAAGCGTCTCTTCTGGGCCCTGCAACCATCCTGCAAGGCGACGATACGGCTCTATCCCAAAAGCGCTTAAGGAGGGCCAGTACGCACGTATCTCCATGCCTAATCGATAACCCCGGTCGATTAATGCCCAAAACCCTGCTAATGATCCCAAGACAGTCGCCAGTGTTAAGGCGAAAATGATACGATTCGTCGCCATGTTTGTCCGTTCCATGATTTTGAAGCCTTCAAGTTGGTGTGGCATCGGGTGACTTCGATGTGCCCGATTGATGAACCAAAACATTGAGAACATAACGAGGTTGTCTCTACCTAACCGTCTTGTTCCGACAGTGCGCCTCAAAATTTCATCGGGTCCGGAATAGTGCAGGTCATGCACAGGGGTGCCTAATTCGGCGCGCATCCGGGTTATGGCGATGGAGATCATGTAATAAATAACGAAGAATGCAAACATCACCCAGAGTTCAGCTCCCCCGTAGTAGCAAAAGAGCACAAGGAATGCCATCACTGCGATAAGTCCAAGCGTCGCTCCACGATATGACATCGGTTCTTGCGTGGTGCCACCCGAAGCCATGTTTACACTGTTTTCCTGTTGAGTATTCAATCCGAAAGCTGTTTTTGCAACGTGCAAAAGGTGTCTGCGACTTGCCCAGATGGCTAAAACGCACAGCGCAAGGTAACCACCGGATGCCTGCTCGTTCATGTAAGGAAAACGGGGTAGACTCCGCAGTCCAAGGGCGGCACCGAGAACCCGCATAAACCGCCAATACCAAAAGAAAAACCAGCACGAGAACGAAAGGTCAAGGGGGATAAAGAAACCGAGCCCGATTGCAAAGGGATAGAGTGAAAACGGAATTCTGCCCATAGCGTTCCAAGGGCTATCCGTAAAAATTTGGAAACTTCGCACACGTGTCCGTAGTTCAGGTAAAATCGGATACAGAAAGTTAACACCATTCCACAGAGCAAGCGCACCAGCAATCCCAAAACCGAGCCACATCAATTTATTCTGAAATAGGCGATTCTGTGGTGTTTCTGTCAATTGGAGTGGGAGTTGAATTATTGGGTAACTTAATTTCTCATGTTCAATCCATTGTTTACGAACAATTATATTGATGCAAAGCATGCCAAAAACCAACACAGTAATAAAGGCAGTCCACCAGAGTACGGGAGTTGCCCATCCGAGCAATGTTTCAACTGTATAGAAGGGTAGTTCACCCTCATAATAGCCGTGTAAAAGGGACGGATCGCTAACGGTGAGCCACTTTGGCAGGAAGGGGACAAACAGCTGTTGCCATTCGTTTTCCGGGGTAGCAAAGCGGAATGCATGCCCTAACATCGGCACCAAGATCTCAAGCATATCGTGTCCAGTAATCCCCGAAGCGATGGAAAGCATCAGGTAAACAACGACTAACTCGCTTTGTACGAGTGCCAAGCTCGGGACAAAACGGCGCAACAGGTAGTTTACACCGATAACCATGAACAGACTGAAAATCACATTGAAAAAGAGGGAAATTGTCACAGGGTGACCTGAATATCGAATAACCTCCATCTCAATAACCCAGTAGCAGTTAATCGGTATTAGAATAACAGCAATAAGAATAGATTTGAGTGTGACACCGTGGGCAGGGATTCGTGATGATGTTAGCGAAGGGAAAGTTTCAACTTCCATTTTTTTAATTATGGGCATCTGGGCATTGTTCCACTACGTTCCACAATGGTGTTCGGTGAATCGCGACGGATATTCAAGTCCGTACGGGGTTCATCGGTGCTTCACGCTTTAGAATATGTTTATTCAGTTGCGCGTGGGTTGGTTTTCGATTCGGGCTGGGGGCTGAACGGTAGGGGCGAGGTGACCTCGCCCCTACGATACACCTGTGAATATCCCTACATAAATGTATCACATTTTTTACAACATGTCAATTTAAAATCTCTTGTACTTCTTAATCTACCAATCAATTTGAAGTCGCTAAAAACCAAGTTTCTTCGGCATAAAATAGACTTTTCTAAATAACGCTTCCATGTTATAATAGATGCTGCAATGTGGGCTTGCAGGTTGCGCCTAAATTGCATCTGTAAAAACTCAGGATACAAATATGAAGCCATTCCACTATATTAAAAATCGAATTGAAAGATTTTTTTACAATGCTTATCAGCGGCGTTTGGAATCCGAAGCCAATGCTTGGAAGATCCCACGCCATATCGGTGTAATTTTAGATGGAAATCGTCGCTATGCTAAAGCCAGTGGACTTGACGACATCATTGAAGGGCATTATGAGGGTGCGAACAAACTCGAAGAGGTACTCCATTGGTGCGACGAACTCGGGGTTGAAGTTTTCTCAATCTGGATTTTCTCCCTCGATAATTTCAAACGCGCAGCACATGAAGTCGAAGGGATCCTTGGGCTTATTGAAAGGAAAATGCGGGAGCTTGTCACCATTGAAGGACTTCATAGGAACCAGATCAAAGTACGTGCGATGGGGCAAATAGAACTCTTACCAACCAGTCTGCAAGAAGCAATTCGGGAGGCAGAAGAAGCAACGCAACATTACGACAAGTTTATCTTAAATGTCGCTGTCGCTTATGGTGGGCGAGAGGAAATTATTGAAGCATTTCGGGGACACCTAAAAGCCGAAGGTGAGAGTGGTAAACCTATCGACCAGATTGCAGACGAACTCACAGTGGATAAGATTGCACCTTATCTTTACACCTCAAACCTTCCGGATCCTGAGTTAATCATTCGCACCAGCGGTGAGGTCCGGTTATCAGGGTTTTTGCTTTGGCAGAGTGTTTACTCAGAATTCTATTTCTGCGATACGTACTGGCCCTCATTTCGGAAGATTGACTTTCTCCGTGCTTTGCGGGCTTATAGTCAACGAAAACGACGATTTGGAAAATAAATATAGAGAATAAGCACTCTTCCTTGCACCGCTAATTACTGTCTTTGAAAATTTTCACCTTTTTTGTTCCAATTCCTTAGGCACACAGGTAAAAAGGAGCGAATGCATGCGATTTGGGATCTGTACCAGTTTAGAAAATGTGAATCGGCTCGCAGAAGTTGGGTATGACTACATTGAATTGGGGGTCCGTCCGGCGTTGATGCCCGAGTCGGATGAGACCGAATTTCAGAAAATCCGTGAGCAAGTGGCGAAAGCACCGTTAAAGCCGGAGTCGTACTCAGGATTTATTCCGGGTGATCTGCGCGTCGTAGGTGACACTGTCGATGTCCCGCGTTTATCTCGTTATGTAGAAACTGCATGTCGTAGAAGCAGTGAGATTGGCGGTGAAGTTATTGTCTACGGCAGCAGCGGTTCGCGGAGTATAACAGAAGGCTATTCGCGCGAACGTGCATTGGCACAAATTGCTGAGTTCCTCGATATGGCGGCAGATCATGCTGAAGCACACAACATGACTATTGTAATTGAACCGATTTGTTCGCGAGAGGGAAATATCCTACGAACCGTCGCAGATGGACTCGCTATGGCAAAACGCGTGAATCGTCCGGGGATCAAGGCGTTGGCAGATCTCTATCATATCTGGCAGGAAGAAGAACCGATGCAAAACATCATCGACGCTGCTGAGTGGCTCGCGCATGTTCACATAGCGGAACCTGTCAAGCGTTCCTATCCCGGAAACGACGATTTCGATTTCACAGATTTCTTCACAGCACTCCAAAAAGCGGGCTATGACGGTCGCGTCTCGTGCGAGTGCAAGTTTGACAATTTTGACGAGGATGTTGAGGTAGCTTTGGAAACCATGAAGGCTTATGTCTAACAGATTTTTGATATGGTGTCAACTACTTCCATGCTTTTAGGAGGTGGAGCCGATCCTTACACGCGAACAAGGCAGAGTCATCCGGGCGCGGACAGGGTTTTATGATGTCCAACACGATGATATTATCCTGCGATGCACACTCCGTGGCACACTCAAACGGAGACACCGTTCTGAAACCGGACGCAGACTGTATGCCGACCCAGTTGCTGTTGGTGATTGGGTCATCTTCACACAACTTGATATGGAAGAGGGAGTGGTAGAGGATATTCTGCCTCGCCAGACAAAGTTCTCGCGGCAATATGCTGGAAAACACGAGGACATTGAACAGGTTATTGTTGCGAATGCACATCAAATCGTAGCCGTTGTCTCTACGCTTATGCCACCCCTTAATTTTCGGACGCTGGATAGGTTTCTTATCTTGGCGGAGGCAGGCGACATGGAAGCGGTGGTATGTCTCAACAAGATGGACTTAGTGGATGAAGCCCAACGAACAGAACTCACAGCGATCTTTGACGTTTATGAGAAATTGGGGTACCGAGTCCTCTATACCAGCATCAATGTTCCTGAGAGTCTAAACGCACTTCAAAATGCACTGAAAGATAAATTTAGTGTGATTGTCGGCGCGTCTGGTGTCGGAAAATCCAGCATGCTGAACGCACTCCAACCGAGTTTGGATTTGCGAATCGGTGAAGTCGGTATCAAAACCCAGAAGGGACGACATACAACGACGCTTGTCGAACTCTTTTCGTTAGACATCGGCGGGGAAATAGCGGACACGCCCGGTATCCGGGAAGTTGGATTGTGGGGTGTGGATACGGAAAATCTGGCACACTATTTCCCAGAAATGGAACCCTACCTCGGCACATGCAAATACAGCGATTGTGCGCATGTCGCGGAACCTGATTGTGCTATTAAGGATGCCGTTGAAGCAGGGGAAATACATACAGAACGGTATCGGAGTTATGTCGTGTTGCGGACAGGAGATGAGACAGATTTTTAAATTTTCCTTGCGGTTCGGTGAAGTGAGTTTGGTATTTGACGTTGTGGGAGGGGTTTGTAACCCCGAATTCCGCCTTCCATTTCATTACGGGCTGAGTTTTCTGGGCTAATCACGAAAAATGAACCCCTTACTCTAATTTTAGAGGCGTGGAAAATGTTCACGCGCGTAAGCCAACCGTTCTGGAACACCGATATCGATCCAGTCGGCGTCCGTTTGTAACGCATAAAGATTGGAAACGTATGGAAAAACGTCTCGTTCCATAGAGAAGTTTTCTTGGTCGCTTGGAAACGTGTCAGCGATGCTTTGATCGAAAAGATATATCGCGCCGTTGACATATCCAGCACGATAGATAGGTTGTTTCTCACGAAATGCCTGAATTTTTCCCTCACCGTTCGATACGATTTCGCCGTAGGGACGGATGTCCGGGACATGCACACTTAACAGCACACCTGCCATTCCTTGGTCAAATCGAACGAACATTTCCCGCAGCGAAAAGTTCGCGAGCAAGATATCGCCATTTAGGACAAAAAAGGGGGATGTATCGATCTGCTTCATCGCATTCTGAATCGCGCCGCCAGTGCCGAGTCTCTTTTCCTCTTTAGCATAACGGATGCACATCCCAGCGTAAGCGTCTCCTACGCGTTCATAAAGCACATCGTGGAGGTATCCCGACGCGAGGATAACCGTAGTAACGCCTACATCTCTTAACAATTGGATTTGCCATTCCAATACTGTTTTCCCAGCGATCTCCAGCAGAATCTTCGGAAGCGTTTTCGCTGTCTCACCGAGCCGCGTGGCAAGACCGCCACACAGAATGATCGCTTGCATTTTTTTAATTTACCTTGCGGAGTAATAGCGTAGGAATGGCGTTTGAAGTGCCTTTCTTAAACCCGCCCTCCACTCCGTTACGGGCTATGGGTTCTGCGACTCCTGCAAAAGAAAAATTGATCAATACCTACTCCGACCTATGCATTGATTTGCCGCTCGGGTTTTCAAAAGCGTCTACCCACATATCACACCACGCTTGGTGTTCGGACAAGACAGTTTCAGGGTTTTTGCGACTGCGCACGATAAAGTCTGGATGCGCCGTGCGTCCTGTGTGATGTCCTGTGGTCTGATAGCGTAAATCCAGCGACCAGCGGCACCGGTCAGACGTGTTGGGTTCTGAACGATGCGGCGTAAAACGGCTCAATAAGATAATGTCGCCGCGGTAACATTCCAGCATGAGTGGTTCAACATCCGGCATCAATTCCGGTTTGATCATAGTCCCACCCTCTTTCTGGTGGCTCAGATAACCTTTATCTTCGGTAATGCCGGGCAATGCCTGCAAGCATCCCATCTCTATTGTGCTATCGCCTAACGGAAGCCAACATGTAATAATAGTGGATCCTTCCGCTTCCGGCATCATGACTCCGGCATCCTGGTGCCACGGCACACCGCCTGCCCAACTCGCATTCCCGTCCACAACTGGAGGCTTTGCACGTAGGTGCTGAATGGGGTTGCAAGTAATCTCGGGACCAACAATTCCTTCAATGGCATCTAAAAGATTGTTGTTCTTCAGGAATTCGAAGATGACTTTGCCACGGTAGTGCATGATATCCAAGCCGCCCACCATCTCACCGGACTGTGCCAGCAACTTTCCAAACCGTCGATCAAAGGGGTCGTCTTCGTAAAGGTTTTCGATTTTACCTTCCTGCTTTAAGGCAAGGGCGCGTTCCGAAATCCAATCTGAAATCTCATCAATCACTGGCTGTAGGTCTTCATCAGTCAAGGCATTTTTGACTATCAGTACGCCTTGTGTCCAGTAGGTTTCGCACTGCTCTTTCGTAAGTCTCATAAGGAAATATCTCCTTTTTAAGGGATCCAGTTCTGTGCCTGAAAGTATAAAGAAAACGTAAGCCCAAACAACGTGCCGGGCTGGCTCTACGCCGAGAAACGTCAAGTATCCAGCCCACTTCACCGAACCGCAAGGGATAATTAAAAATCTGCGTCTGAAAGTTATAAAGAAAACGTAAGCCCAAACAACGTGCCGGGCTGGCTCTACGTCGAGGAACGTCAAAGCCGCCAGTCCACTTCACCGAACCGCAAGGAATAATTAAAAATATAAAAAGTTTTGCTAATATGATACCATAATAGGAAAAATTCAACAAGGAGCATAACGGAATGAAAGGCAAACGGGTTATAATGCCAGCGAAACGTTCGGCAACGCTGGAGGATTTTGAACTTGACGAGGCACTCTCGCCGAACCAAATTCTGTTAAAAACGCACTATAGTTTGATTAGTCCCGGCACCGAAGGTGCAGGGTATACTGGACTCGAAAGCGGAACTCGGTTCCCGCACGGCTCTGGCTATACGGCGATTGGTGAAGTTCTCAAAGTCGGTGAAAACGTGACCAAATGTGTCGCGGGGGACCTCGCTTTCTACTATGGTCCACACGCCTCTATCGCTAAAGCTGAGGCAGTACTTTTAGCGTTTAAACCCCCTTTAGAAATAGATGAAAAACTGGTTCCGTTCGTCCGAATGGCAACGGTCGCGATGACATCTCTGCGAGTATCTTCTGCCGAATTTGGAGATGCCGTTGCTATTATTGGCTTGGGGTTGGTAGGCAACTCCGCATCGCAACTTTTCAATTTGGCTGGAATGAAAGTTATAAGTATTGAGCGCGTCCCACGCCGTTTAGAGATTGCACGGCGGTGTGGTATTCAACACTTGATTAATCCAGATGAAGAAGATGCTCTGGAACGTGTTATAGCGTTGACAAACGGCGAGAAAACCGCGGTCACTGTCGAAGCGATCGGAAACCCACGACTCGTCGAAACGGCGTACCAATTGACCGGGACCAAGGGAGAGGTCATCTTACTGGGTTCACCGCGAGGCGAATACATCACCAACGCAACCGAGATTCTGAACTACAGCCACAGTATCGGTTTGGGCGCGGTTACGCTTAGAAGTGCGCATGAGTGGGTCTATCCGACGATGCACACTGGCGAGTCGAAACATTCACTGGAACGTAACTCTCGTTTAGCCTATTCACTCATCTGTGAAGGCAAATTCAAGGTAGAAGAATTGCTGACGCACGTAATTGACCCGGAAGCGGCGCAATCTGCCTACGATGGATTGACGGATCGCAAGGATGAATACTTGGGCGTCATCATGGACTGGACGTAGTGTGTTGACAGAATCAGGACTTACGCAGCTCCCTTTGCTGGCGAGGTTTGAAACCTCGCCAGCGGTGTGCGGGCCGTAGGCACTCATCGGAAATTGCGTAAGTCCTAAGAATTACTGAAAAACGACTAAGATCCGCATAACGCGCTTGCCAGGAAATGTCTACATGCAAGATACTCTCAACTGATCTGAAACGCATCCAGCAAACTGCTGTGTCACACACTTGAGAGTTTTCTCTTCATTCGGTATTCACAATATGTGAAAATTGCAATTATGGCTTCCTCTGTTTCGGCGGTGGCGTATCCATCTCCAGATATTCTTGTATTGACTGCCGAAACTTCCGAAGACGAGATTTCACTGTCCCTTCCGGAATCTCTAACAATTCCGAAATCTCACGGACGGTGTATCCTTGGATATGCAACTCTCCCACATCTCTGTAAGTAGACTTCATCTCCGCGATCACATTGCGAATTTCTTGAACAACCACCGCCTGATGCTGTTCATCGGCAATACTCACACCGCCACCAAAAGCAGTAAGATTGATAAAAGGTGCTAAATCAACATTTCTGTTTGCATCTCTTTTATCCCGTCGATGAAAAGCAATACACTTGCTTTTGGCGATCTTTGCCATCCACGCTTTCGGATGTTTCACCGGTCTTCCCTTACGAAAATGCTTGAGAATCGCAAGCACTGTCTCTTGGTAGACATCCTCAACATCAACTGGGTCGTGAACATTTGACTCAATAATGCGTCTCAGCATCTGTTTATATTCATCAATGAGTGCCATCAATTCTTCATTATCCTTGTCATCAATTTCATTCCGCAATTCTGCTTCCTTTCTACAAAGCGTTTTGCAGTGAAAATTAGTGTCAAGAGGATTTTGTGCCGAACACCTCTGATATTTCGTATTCCATTCAACTCACTCTATGTGCTTAAGTCAAACTCACATTGTTGTACTTAAAGACTCTTTTTTTCGGCGAAAAACGTGCATAATTCAAAAAAGATAAAAAATCCGAATTTTCATCTAAAAGTTGGCAAAATTGCTTGAAATTGTGGAAAGGCTTTCAACGGTTTTCGTCAGTCGAAGTTGCCGGATAAAGTTCAAGGCGGAGGTTTCTCTTACTGCCTTCGTGCCCGCGCACTTCGTCTTGAACGGCAAGTTGTGTCGCGGGCTTTTTGTGTTGCATTGAGGACTTCCTCAATGCATAGTTCCTGTTGCATGCGTTGTGCGCGATGATGGGATTGATAGATAAAAGAGGTCAAGATTTATATGCTTGACATTTTTCGTAAATGTTGGTATTTTACAAACATCCCTCGCGGGGAAAGGAAAAGATAATGATTCACGTTTTTTACAAAAACCGGCACACTATCTGGCAATTCATGATTGCTTTGATGTTCGTGAGTGGTGCTATTTTCATGTTTACGTTTGATGGGGCGGTCTCAGAGTCGCAGGCCACCGGTTGCTGTGGCGGCGGTGAGGCAGAGGTGACTTCCTTTGCTACGGACAGCAGCGGCGGTTTCGGCGGTAGTATCCCTACGGATACTACAGTGACTGACGACTGTTGTGGTGGAAAGGATAATCCCCTTCCGGCAAGCAGTTTCAGCAACAGTACACCTACATGTCCAACTGGTGGAAATGGTTGTAGTTACCCTAGCACCTGTCAAGAATGCAAAAGTAACTCAGTATGTAGTGGCGGTGCTGGTTGTACAGAGAAATAGACGTTTCATGTGAAATGAGAGCATCCGATGTTAATTTCGAGTGAAGGTATTTACGTAGCTGTTAACATTCGTCTATAAGGCATGGGACGCTCTCGTTTTCCAAGAAAAATGGTTTCAGATGGAAAATCAAATCTCGCAAATTCAGAAACAAAGTGTAAATATAAACAAAGATGTTGCAACATGGAGGTTACCCAAGGGAGCAATTGCCCGATTAGGGCGAGGAAGCGTGAACGATCTGGCAATTTCGCAAGATAGGAAATATTTTGCAGTTGGAACTGACATAGGAGCGTGGGTATATGAACGCTCGATACTGGCACCTATCGCGTTGTGGGACGCGGAACGCGGAATGGTTACTACTCTTGATTTTTCCTCTAATGAAAGCCGAGGGCTTGTCACTGGCAATGTAGATGGTATCCTTAAGGTATGGGACCTTTATCGCGGGATATGCATTTCCAGAATGAAACATTCAGAAAGGAAAGGGAGCAAGGAGCATGAGGGAATTTCACGGGTTGTCTTTTCTGAGGACGGTCAGTACATTGCTGCTTCGGTTACATCAATAGGTGTTGTTTACATCTGGCATGCGGAAACGGGTGAACAGATCTCCCGATTTTCCGCCACTCCAGATATAAAGATTAGATGGCGTGGATTGCGCCGACCGCTCTGTTTTTCCGATGATGGGTGCCTTTTGGCCTGTGCTAGCCCTGCTAACGCAGCGGGTACCGCCGATTTCATTTCGGTGTGGCATGTAACAACAGGTGAACACATTGCTTCTTTCAACGGAAATACGACACAAGTCCTTTTCCTTGCATTTTCCCCTTGTGGACGGTATCTTGCCGCTGGTGATATGTCTGGTATCTTACAAGAGTGGTGTGTCACCACCGGCAACCAGACACGCGTATTTTCCAAATATGCTGAAAAGCATTGGATGATTCCGTCTTATTCACCGGCGGGAGCGCTGCGTGCCGCTGGAGTAGGTAAAGTTGACACCGCTGCAACTTTTGTGTGGGATGTGGAACGCCATGAAAAATTAAAAACCTTCAAACTACCTGCTTCCATCGGTAGCATCCGGTTTTCAAAAGGCACCTCTCTGGCTTTCGCACGTGCAGCAGAGATTAACTTGTGGGATGTAGATATGCCACACACTGTCGCCGTTGTTTCTACGGAAATTTCCTTTCCATCCTGTGTGACATTTTCGCCAGATGGACAAACGCTCCTAACTGCTGGCACGGGGCCTGCCATTTGTTGGGATGTGTTTTCCAAAAAACAATCCCTGCGGTTGATATCCCGTGCGGCGACAAACACCCCTATCAACACAGAAACGAAAATCCATTCTGTCTATATCTCCCCTTCTGGAAATGTAGACGCATTGGGCAGTGCTCGGAACATGCTTTACGTGTGGAATCTTGAAACGCATCAAACAATTGATTGGTCGGCTGTAATCCAGGAGTCTGTACCCTTCGCGGCAAGGCCTGGGGAGAAAGGCGCGGATCTAGATAGTAGATTATATGTGTGGGATAGGCAAGGTAATCACCATACCCTCACTGGGCACACTGCACACGAAGAGTATGTGCAGGCGGCTGTGTTCTCGCCTACAGGCGAAAAATGGGCAAGTGGAGACTACGACGGCAAGTTATATGTGTGGGATAGACATGGAAACCAGCGGAATGCCCTCATTGGTCACACTGCTACCATTAAGGCACTCGCGTTTGCCCCGGATGGCAAACGCCTCGTGAGTGCTTCAAATGATGAAACGGTTCGGGTATGGAATGTCGCATCCGGTGCGGAATTGATCTCGCTCTCCTTAACCCAGTTAAACCCCGAACGCTATAATGGTGATCTGTATCACAAACAAGAGATCATAGAGCAGCAGCGTGAAAGGCGCGAGCGAGGAGATAAGCCTGCACGTCCTGAAATCGGGGCACTTGCATTTTCCCCTCGTGGTGACATCATTGCGGGTGGGCTATATGGCGAGATTCGGTTATGGGATGCGACGACTTATGAAGTGCTCAGAGCGATATTACCGCCATTGACGTGTCGGAGGCAGTTTGCCTTGGCATTTTCACCAGATGGATACTATCTTGCTTCTGGTGCTTGGTGGGATGGGACCGAGAAGGTGTCTGTCCGGTTGTGGGAGGTGGCAACGGGTGAGAATATCGCCACCTTCTGGGGACACCCCACCGATATCCAAGACCTCGCCTTTTCACCGGATAGGCGGCTTTTGGCGAGCGGCAGTTTTGATGGTACTCTCCTCTTATGGGATATGAAGCCTTACTTATAGCATGAAACTTTATGATGCTATTGCATCGGGCATTGTACACCTCTCTCAAAACAGGCTGCGTGCCGGATTGTCCATTCTCGGCATCCTCATCGGCATTGCAAGTGTGCTGTGCATGATGGCAATCGGCGATGGTGCGAAACACCTCATCGCCAAAGACCTGGAAAAACTCGGCGGTGCAAACCAAGTTCAATTCTGGACGCGTACATCCATTTGGAAACGCCGACGGCTCGTGCGGCGCACTACCGAAAGATATACCCTTGAAGATGTTTATGCTATTGAAGCTGGATGCCCTAACGTTCTATTTGTTTTACCGAAAAATGAAAACTATCGTCCCCACCTCGTTACTAGTCGATACAGTAGTCAACCCAGTCCACATCTGGAAGGAGTCACCGCAGACTATGCATTCGGTATGTACTGGAAGATTCAAGAAGGTAGATTCCTCTCTGAGAATGATATTGAAAATGCAGCACAAGTCTGTGTTTTGGGTGCTAACATTGCCAATGAGTTGTTCCCAAACGCCCTCCCTATAGGGCAAGAGGTGAAGGTTCGTTTTTCTTGGCAGCTGCCTCCGGTAAGACTGCGTGTTGTCGGTGTGATGAAAAAAAAAGGGAGCAGCCTCGTATCCTGGCGTTCTTTAGATGATACCGTCTGTGTGCCGTTGACTACACGTCAACAACGGCTCGTAGGCACCCGCTACATTAGTACCCTCGTTATCTTTTTTCAAAAGGACGTAGATGTTTATCATATCATTGATGCTGTTAAGGAGGTCCTACGTGAAAGACATCGCGGAAAAGATGATTTTATCGGATATCGGATACCGAAACGCAGCATCCGACAACTTGAGCATATTGAAAAAGTGATAAAAATCGCTTTGGGGAGCATTGCCGGCTTTTCGCTTTTTGTCAGTGGCATAGGTATCATGAATATCTGTCTCGTCTCTGTCGGGGAGAAGACACGCGAGATAGGACTCCGGAAGTCCGTCGGTGCAAGACGTATTGACATCTTCTATCAATTCTTGACAGAATCTGTCTGTCTCTGTCTCTGTGGTGGGGTCCTCGGTATCGCAGGTGGCTGGCTTGCTGCCCACGGTATGGCACGGCTTGCCATTCGGATTGTGCCGATTGTACCCGAGTGGCCCGTTGTTTTATCGGTGCCCTGGATCGTCATATCCGTCCTCTTTTCAATCTTTATGGGCGTTATTTTCGGTGTCTATCCCGCCATACGGGCATCGCTGATGTCCCCCATGGATGCACTCCGAACCGATGCATGAGGAGCACCCTATATCACAATGAATTTTTATCAAAAAATCGCTTTATGTGCCATTTTGTTGCTTGCGTGTTGGATTCGCGTTCAAGGTGTCAACAGACTACCAGATGGGCAGTTTACCTCTAACGATGCCTATCTCTTTGCGGGGCAAGCGCAAGAGATTGCTGAACACGGAGTCCTCCCCGCACGCGATATGCGCCGTTGGCTACCACACGGCAGAGACAACGAACAGTTATTTCCGTTCTACGCGTATGCCATCGCCTACACCCACAAAGCCATCGGGTGGGTGTTTCCGAAACTCATGCTTTATCACATCCAAGTCTACGCCTCCGCTATCTGTTTCACACTCGGACTCACTGTATTGTGTTTTTTCCTCGCCCACGTCTACGGAGTCGTTTTTGCCTTAATCACTGCTCTTCTTCTCGCAACACTGCCAGGGAGTATAGAACGCAGCGCGGCGGGTTTTGGGGACAGAGATGCATGGTGCTGGATGCTCGGCACCCTTGCCGTCACCAGTTACCTCTATAAGGAGAGTATGGAGCCCGGAAGACACAGATGGATTGCCACCGCACTCGCTGGATTCACCGTTTTCTTGGGTGGATTGAGTTGGGAAGGCTTTGGGTTTTTCGTCTTGATGATTGTTGCGGTGGAACTTTGGAAGTTTTGTACCACAGATATGGAACACGATCCATCCGTGGACGGCAGAACGGAGTCTGCCTACTACCTCAAAGAATATCTCCTCTGGATGCTGATGTTCGTCCCGTGGCTTTATCTTATCAGTCCCGCCTATCGAAGTGGATACGGTTTCTCAACGCATGTCGCCTCATTGATGTTAATCCCGCCGCTGACAGTCTTTGCGCTGCGCGGATCAAAATTCCTACTCCTCAAGTACGTTGAACAACTCCGTCCACACCCACAAAAACTCGCGTGGGGGTTAACGCTGCTTAGCATTGCCGCGGGAGTCGGCTATATCTTCATGCAAGCCGGCACCTTTGCTGAGACAGCATATCCGTCGTGAAAGTCAACTCATGCAAAACGTGGGAGAATTAGCCGACCCACATTTTAGATTTTGGGCAAGCAGATACGGTACTGTGTTTGTCTTAGGTAGTCTCGGGCTGATAACCACCTGTCTCCACTTGTGGAAGTGGAAAGGAGTCCCTCTGACACTCTCACTATCTCTGTTTGTCGGCACAACCTTCTTTCGCACACAGGTTAACGGGTGGATAGGAGAAGATACCTGCAACGCGCTCTTTTTTATTTCGTTGGGATTGACAGGTCTATCAATCGGTATTGCGTGTCTCCGAAAGGAAGTAGCAAAAGACGAATTGGTAACACTCGCGACGCTTGCATGGTTTCTTTTGTGGGTGGGACTCTCGCGCGGCGGCAAGCGACACGACTTTTTCATCGGCATGCCGATCGCTTACGGCACGGCGTGGCTTCTTTGGTTTTTTCCTGTGCACCTCATACAGTGGCTCAAAGATGCAAAGATCGTGTATCCACATGTTAAGGAAAAACGTGCAACTGCCGTCTTTGCCCTCATCGTGTTGATACCCGTCCTGTTTTGAACACCGATTGGGGGACATGCAAACAAATCTATCTATGCTGCTACTCGCATGCGGCCACCTGTTCCAGGACAAGGTAGCAGGTCAGAGACTTTTAAATGGATAAACGAAACCCTCCCCAAAGAATCCGTGATCGCGGCGAATTGGGGATACGGCACACAACTCAATGTTCTTGGCGGTGTTAATACTGTTGTTGACTCCGACCATTTTATTCCGCACTGGATACATCTCTATTACCGACACGTCTTCTGTGCACCAGACGAACGCGAAGCACTGGAATTTCTCAAAACGCACAACGCCACGCATCTGATGCTGACAGAGCAAGGTGTGCTATCCCGCTCCCAGACCTATTCACGCATGGGCAGCGATGAAAACGGGGACAGGCAGTTTGAGCTCTACCAACTCACGCGAACAGAAACACCCATCGGTACGCCGTACCGAATGCAACCACAAAGGACAGACACACCGTTAGACTGCATTGAAATTGCCCGCACCTCTCCTGACACGTTATCCATCATCGTGCACTTTAAAGACGAAAATGAGGCAATCGCTGCAGGCGAACTCGGCGAAACCTTGGCGAGGGATGTAACAGTAGAAAGAACTGTCAACACCCCGACTTCTCAAATTTCAGTGGACATCGAAAACGGCGGACTCGTTTTGGATTTTGACGCTGAAACCCACTTGCGCGGAGGCTATTACATCCCGCCGCTCGGTTGGAACAGCCTCGCTGTCAAATTGTTCTTGCGTGGTGAACACACCGATATCTTCGTTCCTGTTTATCCAACAGATGACAGTGCCACGAAAGACATCAAAGTCTGGGAGATTCGCTATCCGCCCGATATAGAGACGGATGAGAAATACTTAGCAACTGAACCGATGGCAGCGGATAAAAAGTGAAAAATATTTCAAGGCTTATGCAACGCGCAATGAATTGCGCTACTACGAACCGGGGTACCCGTCCGTTACTGGGAAGGGGCACCGCTTTTGAGAAATGGATGTCCTTCGCATAAATCAATCCTGCCACCGATTCTGGAATTCTGTCACCATTGCTGCAGGTGCGCCGTGCTGTGCTAAGAAGTCCAAAAATGCTTGGTAGAGCCGACGCGCCTCTGACGTATCTGACTCAAACCGATTCTGCATCTGATCCGGATCAGAGGGTAAATGGAATAACTGATTCGGTGCGCCTTGGTTCTCTAAAAGCAGGGACCAGGTGCCATCGGTGATGTTTCCATGCGGGCTTCCACCGTCAGGACTCCATCCACCGACCCATGCCCCGTGCGTAACGGCATACTCGCGTCCTGTGTCGGTATCTCCCATGATAGCTGGGAGAAGACTGTTACCCTCCACCTGTGCTGCGCGTTCTGCCCCAAATACATCAATAACGGTAGGCGGAATATCGATAATACTGGCGAGCGCATCTGTGTGGCGTGGTGTTGCATCCGGGTGATAAACCAGTAGCGGGATATGGACAATTTCTTCATACATGCTAAAGTTCTTAGCGAGCAGTCCGTGTTCACCCAACAGGAAACCGTGGTCGGCCATGAAGATCACCATCGTGTTTTCCATCAAGCCCATGTAGTCAATTTTCCGTAAGAGTTGTCCGATCCAGTTGTCAACCAGTGATGCTTCAGCACGGTAGAGCGCGTTGAGACGTTCCGTCTCGCGTTCATTCATCGGATTGGGACCGTAGGGTGGATAGATCGGTTCCGGTCCGTCGTAGTCGCTTGCGTCGAAACGGTTTAGATACCATTCAGGGGCATCCCACGGTTCGTGTGGATCGAAGGTGTCCACCATCAGATAAAAGTTTTCGTGTTGATGGTTACGCTCCAACCAGTCGCAAGCCGTCTGCACGGTCTGTGCAACGAAAGTGTCTGCCTCGGTCTGCCGAAACGCAATATTTCTCAGGTGGTTTCCGAGTCCAGCGGGCAACTTGTTCGGATGTGTTCGTGTATACTCGCGATACTGTAATGCGTCCTGTGATTCGTAATCGTACGGATGCGTCTCCAAGCAATCGCCTTCCTGTCCTCGGATCCATTTCCATCCAGTGAACCCGCGATTGTAAAAGAAACCGTTGTTGATGTGGTGGGGCGTATCTGCGATCATCATGCTAACGACCCCAGCGTCCGTTAAATCATTCGCGATGACAGGGACATCTCGCTTCAACGGCTCCCATCCCCGCCGGCAGATACCAACCTGACCTGTCACCAAATCCCCTCGGATCGGGACAGTCGGATAACTACACACATACGCTTTGTCAAAAACGACACATTTTTCCGAGAAGGCATTCAGGGACGGCGTGTATCCTTTTCCACCATAGATAGCGAGGTTATCGCGTCGAAATGTATCTGAAATAATATGGATAATGTTCATGTCAATTGATTTCTCCATTGATAAAAGGTGATGTAGGTATGTAGGTGTCAGTTTCGCACGTAGGTTGGGTTGAGCAAAACTGAGAAGGGCAATGCCTACCTACAAATCTATCTCATATTATACATCGTCTTCAGTTTCGGATGTAGTCTTTTCATGGTTCGCCATTTGCACGACAGCTGGCAGTAATCCGTAGATACCCCAAAAAGGGATCCCGATAGCATCACCGTTCAGCAAATTGTTCACTGTGAAATGCACCATCAATGAAATTTCTGCTGCTATCAATCCAATGACGATGGCACGATAAAAGCCGTCTTCTAACGTTTTGAGGGCACGGAAACCGTAGCGTAAGAAAGCAAGGTTCAGCCAAATCCAGATGCCTAATCCAATAATTCCCAATTCCGCCATAACTTGGAGATATTCGCTGTGTGCACCGAGTTGGTACTGTGCCGTATAACTTCCAACAAGTGCGACATCCTCCTCGTACAACATCGCAAACGCACCATAGCCCTTACCCAAAATAGGGCTTTCAGAGAACATCGCAAACGCCTGTCCCCAGCGTAGGAGGCGTGCTCGGTTTGAAGCGTAACTGAGGTCCACCGCGGATGTGATACGTTCAACAAGAATGTTGTAGATACCGGGCAAATTCAGACACACCAGTAGGATCAGACATGTGACACCGATAAACAGAACCTTTTTATGCGTAACGCCTTTTCCCAGTTGCAGCAGCATGAAACCTATCGCAACGATGACCGATAGCCAGACACCACGCGAAAAGCACATGAGGAGACCTATACCGAAGCAGATAGACCATGCTGTCCAGAGCACGCGGTCGTACCCGCTATTGTCAAAGAGGAGACGACTGAGGCAGACAAGGAAGAAGAGCGCCGTAAACGCACCATAAACAGAATAGTTCGTAAATGGCGCGCTCCGGTACGCGCTCGTCCACTGCCATGCGTCTATGTGATAAATGAGAACAATAACCGTCCAAATGACAGCAACCGCGGCAGATGGAAAACTGGCAATAAAAAGCCGTTTCAGTGCAGTCCTGTTTTGGATGACAGCGTGCACTATCACGCTAAACAGCATGTAGACTGTCGCACGGAGTGCTCCTTTAAGTGTGCCAAAAAGATCCGGCGTATTGATTGCAGAAAGGAATGTAACAAAGATATAGAAGCAGAGTGGGGTGAAAAAGGGGAAGGTGTTTTCCGGTTTATTCTTGCGGAGTGCCCAATCAAGTATTTTTTGTCCACAGTAAACGGCAACGAGCATGCCTAAGAGTGGCTCTGTCGGTGTTTGAATCTCGAAGCGATTTGGGAGAATGTAGCGAAATGAAAATGGCAGCGCGATTAACAGTAGATAAACCGCAAGTTCCATGCCGAGAAAGACGAAAACACCGGTCGCAGCCAATAAGCTGAGAAGCGGGAGTGGCGTATCCGAGTAACCGCCGATGATACAGCCGAATACGAGACAGACAACAAATGGGAGAATTCGCTTGCCATGCTTTAAGGACATCCGTGAAATAGCCATCAGTCTTCAGACATCAGCAAAGAGCCTTGAATGGAAAAGGAATGGAAGGACGGAAGGGCGGAAGGATGGGTACCCAGTCTTCCATCCAAATGCCGATGGTCGCCAACACTGCCGACAGCCGACCGCTGATGGTTTCCATTTAAAATCGCATTTTGACACCCAACCCGATTGCAGTGCCGTCTAAAATCAGATCGAGTGGGACAGTGCCAGTTGTTTCTACTGTTTTGAGTATCCGTTTCACCTCAAAGTTGAGTGAAAGGTTATGGTCCCACTGTAGGAGTTCTGCCCCGATGAGGACATATCCGGTCGGACCTGAAGAGCCATTATCAAAGCTAATACCTTGTTGTTCAATTAAATCGATTGCACTGCCACTGAAGCTTGCTCCCAAATAACCGATACCGCCCCCCAAGTAGATTGGGAGATATTCGGAGAGAAGCACCGGGCGATAGATAAACTGATAGGAAATTGGGATAAGGGTGGTAGAGAGACTCGCTGAGGTAGGTGGCGGGATGTCAAGTTCCATTTGCCAATAGCCAAACTCCAAACGTGAATCTAACTCGGTGCTATGTTCAAATACAACCGAAAACGTTGGTAACAGCGCACCCGGAATCTGCGATACCCCGACACTCTGGAGAATATCAGTCAGGCTACCCAACTCCGGCTTGTATGAAAATAGAGACAACTGAAACGACGGAAATTGCAGGTGTTCTGCTAAAAAATCTCGGACAGGTGACGGTCGCAGAGGTTGCACATCGGTGGTATCTGCAAGTGTTAGACAGGGAATCAACAGCAAAAGCAAGCAGCAGGCAAATACCAAACGCATAAGTGGTAAAATCCTTATCCGATGCGCATATAGGGCAGTAATATGACAGCAGTAGGCGGGTACAACGACCCGCCTCTACGTTGATACAAAAACACTTGGACTGCACGCATTGGGGCGGAGGAGCTAAAACGGCTTCCACCCCATGAATAATTTGGAATTAAAGTGTGTGACTATGGCTATGTGCGGGAACCAAAATAACGTCGACCCGACGATTCATAGCTCTACCTGCGGCAGTGTTCTGTGGAGCAACAGGATCGGTGTGTGCTTTACCAACAGCCTCAATGCTGCCAGCAGCGATTCCTTTTGATTGCAGGTACTTTGCGGCAGAGTTCGCGCGTGCCTGTGAGAGGTCCCAATTGCTTCTATAGCTTCCGTACAGTACTGGCATGCCATCAGCGTGTCCAACAACCTTGATCTTGGCATCCGAAGCTTCCATGAGTTGTTCAACGATACCATCAAGCATCTGCTTTGCGTCGCTGGATAAACCGGTTTGACCACTGTCGAAATTGACGGTAACCAGCATTGTCGGCACTGCGGCAACTTCTTCTGCCACCATGGCTAATCCTTCCTCTATAGCCATTACCTTGGACGCAAGCTGCTCTATCGCTGCGTCTTGCGCCATGTCAGCTTTTCCGTGGGTATCAAGTTGTTTTTGCAGTTTTGCATCTTCGCCTTTAGCAGAGTCCATTGCTTTTTGCCCTTGCATATCAATGGACTTCATTAGGTCGGAGCGGAGTTGCGCATCCATTTCTTTGGCATTTTGCATGCCCGCAGCAATGGTATCGGCATCCCCTTGCTGGGACGCGGCAATCGCCTCATCCTTCGCCCTGGAAATCGCTTCCGTCATATCTTTGCCCTGCTGATCGACCTTGCCATCCAGCATTGTAATCTTGTTTGACATGTCTGCATCAGCTTGCTCAATCTTCGAGACATGTTCATTCTTCCACATTTCAAACTCTTCCTGATTTAACTTGCCGCAACTACTTACAACAAGTGCAACACCCAGAAGAGCGATAATTGTGAAAGCGGTTCTACTTATCATGGATTCCTGCTCCTTTTACTACAGATAATTGCAGATAACTGATTATGTCTGTAGAGGTAGTTCCTGTTTCAACGTCCAGTGCCTCCGCCAGCATCGTAGTGCTGATTGGATAAGGTCTTACACGGACTCCGCAGGCGTTTTACATCTCGACCAAGCCGACCGCGATGGTTATTAGGGTGGACGAGGTGGATGGCAGAGGGTATCTACCGATATAGATTTACGCCTCGTCCGAATGTTTTAAGTGGTTTCACACTAACACCGTCTCACTGGTGAGGACAGCACCCACACAAGCGTGCGGGGTGAGACTGCTGTCCAAGTGCTAATACAAACAATATCACTTATGTCTGATATTGTCAAAAAAAGATATTATCTTCACTTGTCTGTGTTTTCAGTGAAAGTGTATGTATGCAAACGGGACAACTTACTTCCCGCGCAGACAACGGTTTTTCAATGCCCGAAACTGCATCACGAACTTTGCAATGTGGGAGACCTGCAAGCAATTTACTCTCACAGGTGCTTTGATATAAATTATACAACTTTTCCTTAAAAAAAGTCAAGCGTTTTTTTTACAGATGTTAAAGCAACTGAAATGAGCCTTGAAAACATTTCTTGATTTTTGATACGAGATGCGTTAAAATTCAATACCGACGCGTGTTAGAAACCGACATTGATGGGTTTACCAAGTACGTCGGGTCTATTTACTATGAACAGGACTTACGCAATTTTGAGCATCGCCCGCGCCTTGAAAGAGAGATCGTGTAAAAAACGCAGACGGTTTCTTGACACAACCTAACAGGTTATGCTACAAAAGAGCAACGTGCGTAAGTCCTAATGAACTCAGAAAGGTTACTGATAGAATGGGACAGATAAGTATCATCTTAATTGCTGGACTGCTCTTTCTTTTTTCCTTTGAGCCGCCACAAACAGACATGAACATGAGTGATATGCAGGTGCTCCTCTGGACAATTGTCTTGACAGGGTTCCCTGTTCTTGTCACGTGTTTCGTGACAGCGTATGTGGCGAGAACCTTTCCGGCACGCGAAGAGGAGAACCTACCAACGCTCTATCGCCTGCGACGCTTCATGATTGTTTTTGAGTGCCTCAGTTTAGCGGCGTACCTCTGCAATCTGTATCTGTTGAATCTGCCCATGCTAATTGACAAACACTTTGCATTCTTTCCGATGGCAAATCTACGCCAGACACTCGCGTTGCTTCCCTTACTGATCGGGCTCATCTGTATCCGACTTGCATTTTATCGGGTGAATAGGCTCCAACAAGGGCACTACAGAGAGATTCTCAGCCTGCAATTCAAGTTTTTACTTTTTCCACTGTTGCCGATGTTCGTTTACTTAATGATTATAGACGCTGTTCACTGGCTCCCCTATTCTGCAAAAGTCTTCATCGTTGAGCATCCGTACATCCTAATTGGGCTGATTCTGCCGGTAATTGTTTCCGCTTATATTCTTGCCCCATTATTGATGCGGTTTCTATGGAAAACGGAACGTCTCGCGATGGATTCAGGACTGAAGGAGAAATTGGATGGACTGACGAAACAGAGCGGTATAAAATACCGGGAGATTCTGGTGTGGAAAACCGGTTCGCTGTTGATAGCCAACGCAGCTGTCGCGGGAACCTTTCCGTGGAATCGTCGCATTTTTCTGACAGACGCGCTTCTCGAATACTTCACGGACGAAGAAATTGAAACTGTTGTCGCTCACGAACTTGGACATATCCGCTATAGGCACATTCCAACATATATGCTTTTTTCACTCTTTTATCTCTTGAATTATCCCTTCTTCTATATGCTTGTTGAAGCGCCGTTGGTAGCATACCTCGGAGAATCACAGTCTCTTTTGTCAGTGGTATCGACCTTATGTTCGCTGACCTTTCTAATCATTTATTTCATATTTATCTTCCGGTATTTGTCAAGGCGCTGCGAGCATCAAGCCGACCTATATGCGGTTAGGCTTACAGAGAAACCGGAAGCATTCAAAGGGGCATTGACGAAACTCGCAGTGCTGAATTCAGTGCCGAGGTCGATTCGGCGTTTCTTTGAAATTTTCAACACACACCCGTCCATCTATCGACGAATTGAATTCATCAACCAGTGGATAGAGCAAGATTCCGCAGTTCAACGTTACAAAAATTATCTGGTCGAAGTCAAAGTTTTAATCGCCTTGCTACCGATATTTGGCATTCTCGCGGTGCTGCTACTCCGTTAGGGTGGGCAACAGGTACCTCATATTGGCTGTCAGTTTCCATCAGCAGTCAGCGGTCAGAAAGAGAATCTGTTTACTGAAAGTCGATAGCCGATTGCTGGCGGCTATTCTGCCGACAGCCATTTCTATCGCAACGCCTCAATCGGAACGCTCGGGCTCCGTCTCCTCTTCAATCGCAATCTCCTCTTCAATCGCAAATTGTAACCTCTCTGCTATTCGGTACAGTGGCAATTCATACTTTTCCTGAAGACGGCGTTTTTCATCAGCGATGTGGAAAGCGACCAGCAACGGAACCCTTTGTTCGTCAAAGCCTTTTCTGAGATAGGATTCAACTAAATTTTTGACGTATACAACCAGTTCGTTGATGGCTTCTGCCGTTAACTCTTCTGTCGGTTTTATGGTATAAGGTGTGCCGAGTATAACGAAGCGAATCGGCATGAAATCCTGTTCTTGTTGCATTATATCGTTATTGACCCCTTTCGTATGTCTTGGTGAACCGTATGAGGTTATGAGATAACTCTATAGACTTGGCAACCCGCTGCGGTGCTTAAAAGAAATTCCTTTGAAACTCTCCAGCGGAGAGTCATGTCTATAGGGCTTGACGCATTGTCTGAGTGCACGGTGTAACACCTGTCCATTTCTCAAAAGCGATAGCCCCCTGATGGACTAACATCCCGATGCCGCCAAGGGTTTGACATCCGCGCTCGGTAGCGGCTTGCATCAAAGGTGTTACCGGGGGAGTATACACAATGTCGTAAACAATAGTATTTGGTTGAAGCCAGTCTGCAGAAATGAGCAAAGGTTGTGTCACGTCCATGCTCGTCGTCGCTGTGTTGACAAGAAGTTTGCTCTCGCGAACCGCCAGAGGCAATCGTTCATCCGTGAGCCCCATTCCTTGCATGGAAACACCTGTCTTTCGATCCATCTCTTCTGCTAAAGAGACCGCTTTTTCCACTGTGCGATTGGCGATTGTAATCGATGCTACGCCTCTGAGTGCTAACGCAACGACGACAGCTCTCGCAGCCCCACCTGCTCCTAAAACGATGGCATTCTCACCTACCGGCACAGACATGTTTCCGTCCTCTTCTAAGGCTTTTAAGACACCAGGGGCATCTGTATTATCGCCATATATGTTCCCTTCAACAAACGTCAGCGTGTTCACAGCACCAATGAGTTCGGCTTCCCGAGAGATTGATGTAACGGACCGGATGACTGCCTGTTTGTGTGGGAGCGTTACGTTAATGCCGACGACATTAATCGCTTTAAACCCAGCAATCGCATCTGCCAAATCGTCGGGACGGACATGAAAAGGGACGTATACATAATCGAGACCTGCTTTGGCAAAAGCGGCATTGTGCATTTGCGGTGAACGGCTGTGTTCAACGGGATCACCAATAACGCCGACAATGTGGGTGTGTCCGGTCAGCATTTTTTAATTTTCCTTGCGGTTCGATGAGGTGAGTCTGGAGTTTCATGTCCTTTTCCGTAGAGTTGCCTTCCACTTCGTTTCAGGCTACGCGCTCGTTTTCCATACGCGAAGGGAGCGGTTATTCTTCAAGTAAGCCTTTAACTGTCTGCTTCGCCGCTTCCATTTTCGGATAGCGAATGTCTCGATAGCCACGGACTTCCTCCACACATTCTAACGCTTGGAGATGCTTTTCGTACGTCTCAGCGTCAGTTGGTGAGAAGGTGTCGATCACGCGGGTAATATACCACTCTCGGAACGCTTTTTCCTTGGCGTGCCACCCTGGAAGCCAACGTCTTAGAAACTTCATCTGTTTCATCAGATGCAATTGCCAATTTCGTGTGTCAATGTCGCCTTCAAAGTCAAGCCCCATCACGGTAAAGTGGGGACGATTGAGATGGACATATTTAATCCTATCACCGTTTGCTGTGTCAACCTTGTACAATTCCTGATCCCGCTGCAATTTTTCTTCGCTCGTTAGCAGATGTGCGACGTAGACCTCGTCCTTGATTAGCATCACCTTGTGGAGATAGCGAATCGCAGCTTTTGTGGCACGATAGTCGTACACTTCTGAGTCATATGCGCGCACCTGTTTAATCTTTTCAACGTATACCCGGGCGTAGTTGATATCCTCGAACTGAATCAAATCATAGATATAGAGTGCGAGTGTTCGGTGGATGCTGTCTGAATCAAGATTGAGCGTCTCTACGGTACTCTCAACAAATGTTACGTATTCTCGCGCTAAACGTTTCCGATTGCGTTTTTTTTCCAATATCTGTTGTTTCGCGGAAAGCATTTCGGCGTAAGTTGCCAGAGGCTTTTCTGAACGTGTACCCACAAGAGATTTAGTGTCTTCTAATGCGAGGCGACGTCCGACGGTGAACGCTTTCATATTGGTATCCAAATCGGCATGCGGCACCATCTGCTTAAGTGCCAATTGGAGCGGTTCCAATTCGAGCGGTATCAATTGCCGTTGGAAAGCGGTACCAAGGAGCATCATGTTCGCATACAACTTGTTGCCGAACAATTGCTCAGAGACTGTAAATAGATCCGTCCCAAAATATGTGTCGGCGTTAGTATACGTCTGAAGTTCTTCTTCGAGTGTCTCGGGGTTGAAATTGTCTTTGCCGATGAGAGTGGTTATCGTTTCAGTTTTCGCTGTATTCACCACAGCAGTGGTTCGATTCGGTGATGCGATGCGGAAGAGTGATTGTGCAGTAATCCCACGGACCGCTTCTAAAATATCAAGTCCTAATAGGAGGTCCGCCTTACCATAAGGAATCATTGGGGAAACGTGAACATCCGATTGCGTATACGCTATGTGTGTATAGACACTGCCATTGCGAATTGCCAATCCTTTCCTATCGCAAAAGGTCACGTTGTAGCCCTGAAGATAGCCTGCAACAACGAGAACTTTTGACATCGTCCCAATCCCCATGCCACCAACACCTGCGGCGTACATGTTCCAACACCGCTCGAACGTCGGTAGTGGTGGTGGTGGTAAAGGTTCATCACTCAGGAGTGCACGGTTGCCGAATTCTGTTATTTGCTTTTGAGGCGGACGTTTGCGTGTGACGATAACCTCTTCAAACGCGGGGCATGCGTATTTAATCCGGGCACAGGCACCATCGGAGACGCAATTTGACTGATCGATGGCGATTTTCTCACCATAATCGGTATCAACTATTTTTAAAGCCGGACATCCCGTCACAGTGGTGCATTCTCGACAAAACTCACAGACCTCAGGGGTTATATTGATATGTTTTTCGTGTTTTAGAAAACCATCTTTAGTTATCGTTTTCCGTTGTTCACGTCGGACCCGACGATGATAGGTAATCGCACACTCTTTATCAGCAATGATAATTTTGATGCCGGGTTTGAGAATAGTTTTCTCCAGATATTTTTTGTAGTTCACCCTGTCTTCCGGGTTGGTGCGCACGATTTCTATTTCGGAATCGCCGGCGAGTCCTTGTGCCACTCGTTCAATATCTTGTGCGAACGTCGGATTCCCGAGGATGTCAATCCCATCAGCAGGGGTTGGTTGATGTCCCGTCATTGCTGTTGTTTGGTTATCTAAAATAATGTAGGCGATGTCTTGATTGTTTTTGATTGAATCCGAGATCGCTGCCATCCCGCCGTGGAAAAAGGTTGAATCCCCCATGAAAACGACCTGCTTGTTTTTGATAAACGGGTCGATGCCAGCCCCTGCACCACCACCTAACGCCATCGCAGAAAGATTGTGCATGAGACGCGGAAACGGTTCATATTTGAGCATTGAATAGCAACCGATATCTCCATGAAAGACGAGATCAATTGGTCCCAAATCATGATGCTTCTTCATATAGTCTACATCCATGAATTGCTTCGTAATTTCAAGGAAGACGCTCGAAGAATCACGGTGAGGACAGCCCGGACAAAAGGTAGGTGTCCGTTGTGGAATGTCGATTTGCTGTTCGGATACCTGTTTTTGGAGTGTTTCTTCACGTGAGAAATGTTCCAGATCGATTTTTGGATTGTGGCGGGTTGCTGCGTTTACAGCAGATGCGTCTCCTGTGCCGAGGAGATGTTTGAGAAGTGGGATGAGTTTTTGAATAAGAATGGAGGCATCTAAGCCAGAAGTTACCGGGATTCCTGCCATGCCGTCGGGAAATTGTTTGCCCCACACATTTACGTATCGATCCATGTCTCCATTCTGATACCCATGGGTGATGAACGCTTTTATTTCGTTCTCTAAAAGGGGACGTTTTTCCTCAATGACGTAGATTTCGTCAACCTGTGCAGCAAACTCTCTGACGATGTCCATATCAATAGGGTACGTCATACCAAGTTTGAGAATCGGGATCTCACCGTCCAACCGCAATTCCCCGAGTGCGTGGCGGAGGCAGCTATAAGCTAAACCCGCACTGACAAATCCAAGACGGTGCTTCTTCCGTACAGGCGAGGTCACCTCGTCCCTACCCATGAACTGGATTGTGTTGAGTCCGAGGTTCCGTGCTGTCTCAAGTGCGGTGGGGAACCGTTCTCTCAATGTCTCCACTTCGATCTGTGCAGTATGTGGCGGTAAAACAACCCGTTTATCAGCATTGATGAGTTGGGTATCCAAGTTGATTTGCTTCAAGTTGCTAATTTCGGGGTAGATATTAGGGTAGAGTTCAACATCGCCACCTCCGCTTGCCTGATTTTCGGTAGTTAAGTAGCAGACATAGAGGTTCGATGCTGCAGAGATCTGGAAGGCACAGTTAATCCAATCCTTAAGTTCCTGAAATGTCCCAGGTTCAATAAGTGGTGTTTGGACATGCCGCGCCAAAAATCGGGAATCAGCGGGCGCCTGCGTGCTGTTCGACCATGTGTCGTCACCAACGACCACAACGGCACCACCGGTTGTTCCTGCAAGGTTACTAATCGCCAGTGCATCAGAAGCGACATGGAAGCCGACGCTTTTCATAAACGTAATCGCACGGACATCAGCCATCTGCGAACCGTTGAGACGTGCGATACTCAATGCTTCGTTGTTGGCTATCTGTGCGACGATGCCGTTGGTTTTCAACAACTCGGCATTTTGTTCGATAATGTCAAATACCTCAGCGATTGGGGAACCGGGATAACCTGTGAGGAGGCTAACACCGCTCTCTAAGGTACCCTTAACTAACAACTCGCATCCAGTATAGACATGCGTTCCGCTGGGTTGTGTAAATTTTTCGTCCATTTCTTTGTCCATCCTTAGCTAAAGTGCTCGGATTTGACACGGAAGCGTTAAAATGTACACTTTGAATATTGGTTAGCAAGCGACATCACTCACACTTTGCTTGTTTTTCGGACAGCATTTCTCGTGCATGTGCAAGTCCTATTTCGGTTTCTTCACCGCCGTGCATTCGGGTGATTTCATTAACCTGTTCTTCTACGGTCAACGGTTTCGCCGTAATCAGTGTACGCTCACCAATCACCTTCTTTTCTACCCGAAAATGCCTATCTGCAAAACGGGCAATCTGTGGCAAGTGTGTAATGCAAATAACCTGTGAAAATGCTGAGAGTTCCTTCAACTTTTTGCCAACTACGTCTGCAACCTTGCCGCCAATACCGCTGTCGATTTCGTCAAAGAGCAGTGTAGGAATCTCATCAGCTTGAACAAGCACTGTTTTTAACGCGAGCATGATACGCGAGATTTCACCACCTGATGCGATTCTGGCGATCGGACGCGCTTCGGATCCTACATTCGGCGCAATTAAGAACTCTACATCGTCCATCCCGTCAGAGCGGAATGCATAGCGTTTCCGGTCTATCTGAAACGGACCACGGTCATCCGGTATATGCCGAACGGATGCATGAAATTCCGCTTTGTCCATACCGAGTGTACGTAGTTCCTTTTCGATCCGTTCTGAAAGGTGCTTAGCAACGTGCTGCCGTTTCGCGGAGAGCGTAGTGCATAGACCCTGTGCTTCTTGAATCGTTTTGTGGATCTCCGTCTGCAGCAAATTCTGTTTCTCTGTGCCGAGTTGTAACGTCTCTAATTTTTCCTCTGCATCCGCCTGATAAGCCAATATCTCTGGAATAGAGTTCCCGTAACGCCGTTTGAGTTTCGCAATCAACGCTAACCGGTCGGTCACTTCGTCTAACCGCATTGGGTTAGATTCCACCGCTTCTCCATAGTGCCGGACCTGTGAAGCGATGTCCTCCAATTCGTAAAGCGATGAGTCCAACCGATCCCCCAATTCCGAGAGGCTATCATCGATTTCGGACAATTTTATCATTTCCTTCGCGGCGTCTCTCAAGCGTTCAAGCGGGCTGCCAGAACTTCCCATCCCGGAACTGTCTGCATTTAATTGCTGATACACACGATTCGCGGACTTAGCCAACGCCTCTGCGTTCTTAAGGATACGCGCCTCATCCGCCAATTTTTCGTCCTCGCCTTCCTCCAGATTTGCCGAAGTCAGTTCTTTAATTTCAAATTCAAGGAGTTCCTTTTCCCGTTCTGATGCTTTCAAGGTCTCCGCGAGGGACGCTGCTTCTTGTTGTAAGGCTCGTAACTGTGCGTATATCTTGCTAACGTATCGTTGTGCCTCACTGTTGTCGCCGAAATCGTCTAAGAGCTTAAGGTGCGTTTGTGTTCTAAATAACGATTGATGTTCGTGTTGACCGTGGATATCTACAAGTAATGTTCCGAGTGCTTGCAACTGCTTCAAATTCACCAAGCGTCCATTAACTTGGCAGCGACTCCTACCGTTCGATGTGATTCTTCTGGAGAGAATCACTGCGTCCGATGGATCCAATACATCGCTAAAAGAATCTTTCAACATCGGATTGGCAGTTTCGTCCCAGTTTGTGTGCCAGATCGGATGCTCATCGTCAGGTGCGACGCTCGCCTCTACCTCCGCAAAATCGGCATCTTCACGGACAATATCAGCGGAGGTTCTCTCACCTAATACCAATCCGATTGACCTGATGATAACCGACTTGCCAGCACCCGTCTCACCAGTAAAGATGTTCAGGCCTGGTGCCAGTTCCAAGTCAAGTTCATCTATGAGGGCAATATTGCGGATAGAGAGTGTGTCTATCATTATAGTTATCAGTTGTCAGTTATCAGTAGCCAGAAGGTCGTCGTCTGCAGAATGATTTCTCAATAAAGCAGATTGATGTGCGACACAACACTGAAAGCCGATTGCTGATAGCCGACGGCTATTTCTCTATGTCTGTTTAATTCTCTCGCCCAACATTAATTTTTCACGTAGGGCTCTGTAGTAACTATGGTGCTGCGAACGGATGAGTTGAATTGTTCGTTCCGCTTTTTTTACTTCTATGACGGCACCTGCAGTAAGGCTGTGTGTCTCGCGTTGGCCATCTACAAAAACATCTACACTCTGATATGCAGCACGCATCTTGACGGTTATTTCCGCATCGCCATCGGCGATAAAAGGACGCACTGTCAAACTGTGTGGTGCGATGGGTGTTAGCAGAATCGCCTCCAATTGCGGTGCGACGATAGTACCCGCACAGGAGAGCGAATATCCGGTCGACCCGCTCGGCGTTGCGATGATCAGTCCATCGGCGTTATACGGTATAAAGAGTTCCCCGTCAACATAAGCATCTAATTCGATAAGACGTGTATAGTGCCGAATCACAACATCGTTGAGCGCGAAAGCCCGAAACGGTTGTGGACCTTGGTTCGCTTGGGCTTGGCTGTTCACAACAACCTCTAACATCATCCGATGTTCTATCCGATAAGCACCTGTCAAAAGCGCGTTCAGTGTCGGGTAGAGTTCATCAAGTGATGCGTCCGTCAAAAATCCAAGCGTTCCGATGTTGATCGCTAAGATAGGCACATTTTCAATCTTCGGTGTATGCGCTGCGCTCAGGAGTGTTCCGTCTCCACCAAGGACGAGAAGTACATCTGCTTGCTCTACTACCTCTGTTTTGGAGATGCCGGTTTGAGGTTGTCCTAATGCAACCGCTTCTTCCTCTGACAATAGTGGAACAATACCGCGTTCCTCCAACCATACGGACACGCCTTCGACGACACCCGCTGCGTTTGCTTTGGTAGTATTGACAAATAAACCGATATTTTTTATTTTTAAACTATTTTTTAAACTATTAAATCTGGTCATCGTTTTTTAAACTGTCATTTAAAAATCCAAACGCGTAAATAAATGTATAACACCACAGCCGACAAGAAAAGCTGCCATAGTGATAAGCAGGTTCATATCAAGTTGTGGTAAGATGTAAGCCGTATCTATCCGTTCCGCATCTACCATTGCAAACTCGCGAAAGGGCCATAACCCGTAAAGTGAGCCCACCATCAGCCCAATGAGGAAAGTGATCGTTAGGTTGCGGTAACGTTCCAGTAGATAGTTGAGCAACCGTGTAAATGCTAAGAGTCCGAACAAGCACCCAACTGCTGTAAAACCGATTGTTAGTAAACTCCCCAGCATCGACTGTTTGAAGATACCTTTGAACAATGCTGGGATACCCTCTAACACTGTATTTATTGCCGTCAAGAGAGGGAAATAGACACCGAGGGCGAGCATCAGAAACGAACCACTGATGCCGGGCAGAATCATCGCTGAAATTGCCAGCGCGCCGCTCCCGAAAAAGAGTACGAGTTCCCAGGACGTTGGCACTCCAGGCACGCGCTCGGAAACCTCGCTACCCATCGTTGTCTCAATCCCAGATTTATGCGCAACCCGATCTAACTGTTTTTCGCCCGTACCGACAGATAGACTTAATATCAGTGCGACAGCAATCAGTAGGACTAACAGTTCTTTCCAACCAAACGCCTTTAGCATGCGCACGGGTATCAGGATAGACATCAGGATTAGCCCGCTAAAGAAGCCATAAGTCGCATCATGATGATCGTTCAGCAGATAGACAATCAGTTTTGACGTGAGCAGTACGGCGGCGATCGCACCGCTTCCTAACAGTGCAAGAAAGCCGAAATCAATTCGACGCAACTCTGCCTGCGCTTCTGCCAGAGCGTTTTTTCTTAAGGTCGCGCCTCCTAACAGTTTTTTTACCGTTGAAAGTCCGATGCGCCGTAATGCACCGATGAGCCGTTCATAGATACCTAAAACGAGGGCGAGGGTCCCGCCACTCATGCCGGGGATGATGTTGGCGATGCCTATCAGAAAACCCTTAATAAAGAGCTGGAGTGAATCCATGTATTAGTTGTCAGTTGTCAGTTACCAGTTGTCAGTTAAGAGGTGCTTTGATTCATCAAAACCCGCCTCCAACTCTTCATAGGCTGCGAAGCAATAACGATCTTGTAAAGAGCCATATCTCTCGAAGTGGTTTAATATGGCTGATCTCGTCGCCGTACCGTGTCTGAATCGGCAAACTTTCAATTCGGAACCCGAGTCGTCCTGCTTTTATCAGCAGCTCAGATTCCGTCTCGTAACGCTCTGTTTCCAAGCGAACCTGTCGCAGGACCTCATCACGAATAAGTCGATACCCCGATTGAAATCGGGCACCTGTTGCCCACACAACTTCGAACCGACTTCTGAATTTATTATACCCTAAAAACGATTTTCTGTCAAACGGTTATATCTGAAAAGCCTACAGATTCGCACATCTGACGATATTTTCACAGTTTTCATAGCAAACCGAGAAATCAATAGGTGTCGTGAAAGGCGATAAACCCTGACGCGTATTGGGTTTTAGACGGTTTTCATCAAAGGGTGCTATGAAAGTTGCTATGAAAGTTGCTATGAAAGTTGCTATGAAAGTTGCTATGAAAATTTCACACCGGCCTATATCCGTCATAAAACGTTCTCGGTGCTGGACGGAAAACTGAATGGCTCTGATTCAGGAACAGACGCTAATTTTCACTTGTGATCTATTGTAGGTTTGTGTATAATATACTTCACATAAGTTTATGAATTAGAAGGAAGCACAAGGATGCGAAACATCAAATCGACACACAAACCGATAAAAGCCTTTTACGCAGAACTCAAACAATACGAAAGCCTCGGCGCAACAAATGAAACCGAAGTCCGACTCGCCTTTGCTACACTCCTCCAACACTACGCCCGTCAAAACAATCTAACCCTTATCTGTGAAAAATCGCTCCGAACCCCGCAAAATACCATAATTTACGTTGACGGTATGCTCACCGATAACAACTTTGGCTTGCCTCGCGGCTACTGGGAAGCGAAGGATCTCCACGATAATCTTACCACCGCCGTTAGACAGAAATTCAATGTAGGCTATCCACAGGATAACATCCTCTTTACAACCCAAGAACGAGTCATCCTCTATCAGGATAAGCAGGAGGTTATGGATGTAGGCATCGCTGACCCAGAAGCGTTTATTCGGGTGCTTCACACTTTCTTCAACTACGAACAGGCAGATATCGCCGATTGGGAACGCGCCGTCGTTGAATTCAAGGACAAAGTGCCAGCACTCGGCAAACGCGCAGCGGCGTTGATCCAAAAAGAAGGGGACACCAACGCCCGGTTTCAGGAGGCATTTACGGACTTCCACCGCCACTGTCAGGAGGCGATTAACCCCAACCTCGCTAAAGCCGCTGTAGAGGAGATGCTCATCCAACACCTCTTGACAGAGGAAATCTTCTCCACTGTCTTTGACAATCGCGATTTTACACGCCGAAATATCATCGCACGCGAAATTGAAAATGTGATTGACGCGCTTACAGAGCACGCCTATAACCGCGCCGAATTCCTCCGGGAACTGGCTCCCTTCTACAGTGCAATTCAACGCGCCGCTGCAACCTTTATTGACTTCTCTCAGAAGCAACACTTTCTCAATACCGTGTACGAGCAATTTTTTCAAGGTTTCTCCGTCAAGGTTGCGGATACACACGGCATTGTCTATACACCACAGCCGATTGTCAATTTCATGGTGAAAAGCGTTTCACATCTGCTTGAAACTGAGTTTGGACGTTCACTTTCAGACACAGGAGTTCACCTCATCGATCCGTTCGTCGGCACGGGCAATTTTATCGTGCGGCTCATACAAGAAATCGACAAAACCGCGCTTAAGGCGAAATATGACGATGAACTCCACTGTAATGAGGTGTTGTTGATGCCCTACTACATTGCGAGTATGAACATTGAACATGAATTCTACGTTGCCACAAAGCAGTATCAGGCTTTTGATAACCTCTGTCTTGTGGATACGTTTGATTTGACAACAGAGCGTCAGTTATCCATGTTCGCACCAGAGAACACACGTCGGGTTGAGCGACAGAAGCAGACAGAGATGTTCGTGGTGGTTGGAAATCCGCCCTACAATGCGCGGCAGATGGATGAGAACGATGCCAACAAGAATCGGAAATATCCCGAACTGGATAAACAGATTCAGGAGAGGTACGCCCACGCCTCCAGTGCGACGAACAAAGCTGCACTCTATGATCCTTACGTCAGAGCGATTCTCTGGGCGTTGGATCGGATTGATGGGAAAGGGATTGTCGCATTTGTAACGAACCACAACTTTATCACTGGTCAGGCATTCGATGGCATGCGGAAACACCTCGCCGATGCGTGCGATGCGATCTATCTGCTGGATTTGGGTGGCAATGTCCGCAAAGGCCACGCTGGGGATTCCAACGTCTTTGACATTCAGGTGGGTGTCAGCATTAACCTGTTTGTAAAGACGAATCAGGACAGGGGCACGGTTGAAAACCTCGCCAGCGAAGTGGCAGAACCTGCGCGTGTTTTTTACAACGGTGAGACGACAGAGATGAACAAAGAGGCGACGTTTGACTTTCTGGACACGTGCGAACACATCGGAAACGTCAACTGGGATTCCATTCAACCCGATGCGCGACACACGTGGCTCACCGAGGGACTGCGCGAGGATTTTGAAACATTTCTGCCGATGGGGACTAAACAAGCAAAAGCGAAAAAAGGCGAGGTTTCGGGTGTGATTTTCCATCAATTCAGCAGTGGTGTCCAGACCAATCGGGATGCATGGGTAATTAACTTCAACCAAGATGCGCTTGCTGAAAATATACAGCAAACAATCAAGTTCTACAATTCGCAAGTCTTCAACTGGGAACGTAGAGAGAATCCAGATGAAAATGTAGACGATTTTGTGAGTTATGATAACAAACAAATTAGTTGGAGTTCGAGCTTAAAATCACAACTGAAAGGTGGACATATTGCGGAATTCGCACCATCAAAAATCAGACAACATCTCTACAGGCCATTTACGAAAACAAATCTGTTCTTTGATAGAATCCTTAATCAGCGAGTCTTTGTCTTTCCACGTATCTTTCCGACACCTGATACAGAGGAGGAAAATCGGGTAATATGTGTCAATCGGTCACGGGAAAAACCTTTTACCTGTCTCATGACTGACTGTATTGTTGAACATGTTATGACTGGCGGTTTTGGTTCAGCTGGTCAATACTTCCCCTTTTACATCTATAATGAAGACGGCACAAACCGACGGGAGAACATTACGGATTGGGCGTTGACGCAATTCCGGGAGCATTACAGAGACGATCAGATTACCAAATGGGATATCTTCCATTATACCTACGCATTCTTGCATCATCCTGCGTATCGGGGACGGTATCAGGTAAACCTCAAGCGGGATTTACCGCATATCCCGTTTGCTCCCGAATTTTGGGAATTTGTTGAGGCGGGAAGACGGTTGGCGGAGATTCATGTCCACTATGAAGACCAACCGCAGTATAAGTTAGACCTGATTGAAACACCGGATATGCCGCTGGATTGGCGTGTAGAAGAGATGCGGTTCTCTAAAGACAAAACACAGATTCGGTATAACGATTTCCTCACGTTGTCTGGAATTCCTGAAGAGGTGTTTCAGTATCGGTTGGGACATCGATCGGCGTTGGAGTGGGTCGTCGATCAGTATCGTGTGAAAACAGATAAGCGGAGTGGCATTGAGAACAATCCGAATCGTGCAGATGATGAGGAATATATCGTGGATTTAATTCGGAAGGTTATCAGCGTGAGTTTGGAAACGGTGGGTATTGTTGAGCGGTTGTCCGTGTTAGAAATTGGTGGGGAGGAGTCATAGTGGGTAGGAAAATTGGAATTATAGTGGTCGCGTTGATATTAGGTGTGGCATTTGCAGGAGAGTTGATGGTATTGTCTGCACAGAACCGCAAACTGATGAAGTATAATAAACGGAAATAGGGGTAAACAATGTTAACATTCGGATTTGCGGAGAACAGTCTTTTGCTCACAGACATAGTGCCGAGTATGCCCCAATTGTTAGACAACTCCAAACCGTTGCAGACACGCACATCGGAACCTGCTGTATCTCCGCCGTATCCCGAAACTGCCTACCAGTGGTTAGTAGAGGTATTAGATGGATTGATCGATTTCAGGAGACGACACGGACATTACGGTGTTATTGATTTAAGCGAAGTTGAGTATCAATGGTTTTTTGACGATGTGCTAAACGAATTAATCTGTTCCGTTGGTGAGAATAAGAAACACCCCTTGGCACCACTAATGGAATTTATTATTCGACTCATTGATAATTATGAGGATGCCTACGTTCCCAAGCTGACAGAACTGTTTCCTGAGTTGTCAGAAGAAGCACCCGTAGAAATTGCAAGCGAAAACAATAACCCTCCACGTTATGCATCAGAATTGAGTGAAAACGAACTCGCTGCACATGCATTCTTTTCAATCGGTTGTCTCCTCTGGGAAGGAGGCAAAGCGGAAAAAGCACTCGATGCTTATGACACGGCAATTCGGTTGCAACCGGATTATGCCGAAGTTTACAACAACCGAGGCAATATCAAAAGTAGATTGGACTCGCGTGATGCTGCTCTTGATGATTACGATGAGGCGATTCGTCTCAATCCGAATTTCGCTGAAGCCTACAGCAACCGAGGTACCCAGAAAGTCTTATGCGAAGAACTGGATGCTGCTATTGTTGACTATACCGAGGCAATTCGCATAAAGCCTGACTACGCTGAAGTTTATGTCAACCGCGGAATCGCAAAAGTTGGGTTGAATCGTATTGATGAAGCAGAATCAGATTTTCAGATTGCTTTGGAATTGGCAGAACAGCAGGGAGACGATACCCTTAAAACGCCTATTGCGGAACGGCTTCAAGATCTTAACAATTCGACACCCCCGGATGATGAAAATTAAACTGTACCCTAATTTACCAGCAGTGTTTAGTTTTGATTTGACTTCCATCTTACAAGAAGAATTTCCAATAATTTGGCATAAATGATTTTGCTTGTTCTCTACCTAAAAACATGGTATTATTCATGATGTAATCGTTCGTCTGTAACGCCACTTACATTTTCTCTGAGAACAGGAGTAAAAAGATGCAAACTCATATTGTGACAAGAGTCATTGATGGTGATACGCTTGAGATAAGCCCTAAAATTCCCCGAGGTGCTGCGCTACAGACTCCGATGGAAAGGCTAATAGGAGCTCCTCTTCCCGCTGAAACTCCGATGGAACGGTTAAGCTGCCCAAATATGTTCAATAAAATTCGTTTAAGGAACATAGATGCACCTGAAAGCGGTACCCCTCAAGGTGAAAAGGCTATTCGCTATCTGAGACAATTTCTGGAGGGAAAACGGGTAACATTCAAACCGGTAAGTATCTCTCACGATCGCGTAGTCGCCGATGTATGGCGATATCCAGACCACGCGTTTGTAAATGCAATGATGGTCTACAGTGGACATGCCAAATGGGCGCACCCTCCGTGTTAATATGCTTCCTCTACCTATCCACCTGAGATTTAAAAACGCGATAAGTGAGATGGCATGCCTGATTTAAATACCAATACTCGGAAATTTCACAGTCCGCCTCCCGCAGACGCGATTTTGTGGAGGTATATGGACTTCACAAAATTTGTCTCGCTTTTAGAAAAGCGCGCTCTGTTTTTCGCCAGAGCAGATAAGTTGGGCGACCCTTTTGAAGGTGCTACGCCTATAAACAACATAAAATCACGTTATACGAGTTTAAAACCTGAACTCTCTGAGAAAGAAATATTAATGTATGAGCACCTGAGGGTGGAATTACGTCGCTTTACGTTGATCAGTTGTTGGCATGAAAGTAGCCATGAATCAGAAGCGATGTGGAAAATATATTCCAGTGCAAATAGCGGTATTGCCATCAAAACTAATTTCGATTCTTTTGTAGCGAGTTTCATAACTGACGAACAGATGCACTTGGGGAAGGTTAAGTATATTGACTATGATAGTGAAAAGATCCCGGATGATGATTTGTTATCCCCCTATCTACATAAGCGAAAGAGTTTTGAACACGAACAGGAAGTAAGAACTATTGTTCAGCATATACCTCCCGAGGCAAATCAGGAGAACCTTCCGAATTTTCTGAGTGGGGAAATCCCTACATGGCCGGATCTCTGTGATACTGGCATTTATTATGACGTGGATCTTAACATGCTAATCCAAGAGGTAGTTATCGATCCTTACGCCCCTGACTGGCTTCTGGACCTTGTCAGTTCGGTAGCTAAACGTTATCGCTTGCAGTCCCCTATCACTCAGTCACATCTATCAGCATCACCTATGTGGTTTTCTCCTGATAAGATGGATGAAATTTCCTCCCAAGAGGAAGAATAAATCCCCATTTTCCTGCGGATGTGATATATTAAAGAAAACTTTCATTACACTAAGGTAAAAACAGTTTATGAACTTTCCAACGCTGTCAGAGTCAAAACGCTTAGAGATGCTCCAACCTCCGACGGGGCAGGTGCGTATGGTCCTTGACACTGACACCTATAACGAAATTGACGACCAATTTGCAGTTGTCCACGCACTACTTTCGCCGGAGAACCTCAACGTTGAGGCACTCTACGCCGTGCCTTTCCACAACAACCGCTCAAATAGTCCCGAAGACGGCATGGAAAAAAGTTACGAGGAAATTCTGAGGCTATTGGACTTCCTCAATGTCCCCGCCGACGGTTTTGCCTATCGCGGTTCCAGAGCGTTTCTCTCCGATAACGAGACTCCGGTGCCAAGCGATGCCGCTACTGATATGATCGAGCGTGCGATGACGGCAACTCCTGAAGATCCGCTTTACGTGGTTGCTGTCGGAGCGATAACGAACGTCGCTTCTGCTATCCTCATGGAGCCTGAAATTATCAAACGGATCGTTGTCATCTGGCTTGGCGGGAATCCGTTGTACTGGCCGCACACCCGAGAGTTCAACCTTATGCAAGACCTTCGTAGCGCGCAAGTCGTTTTGGATTGCGGCGTGCCATTCGTTTGGCTACCCGCACGTGGGGTCGTTTCACATCTACACACGACGGTCGCTGAAATGGAACGCTATGTGCAGGGGAGAGGCAAGGTCGGAGATTACCTCGTAGAAATCTTTAAAGACTACTCAAACGACCACTTCGCTTGGTCGAAGGTGATATGGGATATATCCGCAACGGCGTACCTTGTCAACCCGGCGTGGGTGCCGACAGAAATCGTCCACAGTCCTATCTTGACGGAAGCGGTGACATGGAGTTTCGATAACAGTCGCCACCTGATGCGCGTCGCGACGAGTGTCAATCGGGATGCAATTTTCCGAGATCTGTTTGAAAAATTGCAGCAGCATACACTCTAAGTCGGTATAGTTCGATAGCGGTTTTTGGGAACGCCTCAGTGCAGTTAGGAAACTGAGCCTACCTTGATTGCGGTGTCCTCATGAAGCGCGACGTTCCACTCGTCTTGGCAAATAACTTCAAGTTGATCGTGCGGTTTGAAGTAATCGGTTGGATGATGGTTTTCACCCATGTCGCCGAACAATCTCCGGCGGCGAGGGGTCATCCGTGCGAGAACGTCCGCGGGCAGCTTGTCATAGTCATAAGGGCGGGACCACATCTGCCCATAACGGAAGGTCACGCTTTTGCGGATGCGTTCAGTCTGATTCGGACCGACACCGTGCCACAATGCCCATGGAAAGATAACTGCGTCTCCGGCTTCTGCAAGGACCTGAATCGCACCTTCGGGATACTTCCCTTTTTTAAACCCATTCTCAGGGAAAGGGACCTTGTGACTGCCCGGCACACACATAAAATTTCCCTGATCCGGCTCAGTCAGATCCGTTAAGAAAAATTGGATTTTGAATTGCAGCGGTAAACTATCTGGGTGCGGATGGATACGTTGAAGTGAGGGACCAGCATCCGTATGAAATCCGATTAAAGCATCGACATCCGGGTGCCGAACGTAGATTTGCGTTCCCATGATTTGAAGGTACGGACCTATCAGTGAAAGGATCGTGCCGAAGATATGTGGATGATCGGTGAGCGGATCAAGGGCATCTGTGTATTCAATTGCGCGGATAATCGTATAGGCGCCTTTCCCGAACCGACTGCCTTGTAAACTTGGTGTTTCTTGGACATACGTCTCAATCACCGAATCCACACCTGTCAAAAGTGTTTCAATTTCAGCAGGTGAAAGGACGTTCTTGATGATCAGAAACCCCTCTTTTTGCCACTCTTTTTGTTGGACATCCGTCAAGTATGGAGATACCATGGTGTTGCTCCTTTTATGGAGAGAATTGCAAGAATTGCTGCGAATTGGTAGCGTTAAGGAAATTATAGACAATTTACGATGTTGTGTCAACCTCGTTTTGCCAAGAAAACTCAACGTTTCCACTGAATTTGCGTCTAATATATTAACCCAAGTTGCCCCCTTTTATAGACATAGCACCCCTACGGGGTGCAATTACTCACATCAACCGCTTGCTATAGACATAGCACCCCTACGGGGTGGGGAAAGTGCCTGAGAAACTCCATTGAAACCTCCAAAATTTGTAAGTGGCAACTTGCGTTATATTAACGGAACGCATATAGATTGATTACATAATCGTGGAGCTGCAAACCGCTTCAGTAAAAACTCGATAAAGGCAAGGTTAGAAACCTGACCAGCGAGGATAACGGTGTCTGGCTCCGATAGAAAAGTATGAACAATTTCACAAAAATCCTTACCACTATCCGTCGCCCCTTTCAACAAGAACTCCGAAACGGATGCCGCGACGATGTTGTCGTCAACGGATTGGGGAACTATGTACAGTTATGGGTAAAGAATGGAGAGACCTTCACAGTGGAGGCGGCTGAAAAAGAGGTACTCAACGATTTGTTAAACCTCTTTGAAAATTACGCTGGCGCATCGTCCACCGAACGCCAACGCATACTTGAGAATGCGACGCAACGAATTGACGCCGCACTCGGGCACGGACAACGAAATGCCTCGGATAGAGTCGGGACAGGTGCCGAATCGTCGCAAACACGCCAGCAGCCAAGGGCACAACGTACAAATTCCAAAAAGAGTGCCCAAACGGATATGTTGTCTCTCTTTGCGGAAGTAGAAAGTGACTCGAAAAGTTCACCTTCAGAGCGGGAGCAGGCATCGGAACGTCCAGTTTCTACGGTGCCAACGGAAGGTTTGCCGCTTTTCCAAGACACAGGCACTCCGTCCCAGCGAGATAGTCATCAGCCATCGGTTTCCATCCGAAACCATCAGCAAGAAGTAGCAGTCAGCATACCCGCTGACCGCCGACAGCCGACTGCTGATAGCCAATCAGAATCCGTTCCAATCTCAGATACCCCCGTTTCAACAGACATCGATTCGCTTGACTTTCTATCCCAACCCCTCCAGTATCTCAAAGGAATTGGTCCGCGTCGCGCCGAAATGCTTTCGACAGAACTCAGTATCGAAACGGTTGGTGAATTACTGGCATATTACCCGCGCGATTACATCGACCGCTCCAAAATGGTAGAGATTTATAAGGTGGGTAGAGCAGGAGATGACGAACCGGAAACAATACAAGGCAAGGTCGTCAATCACACTTCGTCTCCGACAGCAAAAGGGAAACGCATCGGTAAGATTTCAATTTACGACGGCACGGGTGTCGCCTTGCTCGTTAACTTCGGCAAGCGTATCGGCATTATGAAAGCACTACTTCCCGTTGACACCGAGGTTGTCGTCAGCGGCAAGTTTTCTCGCCGTTACAATGAAATCCAAGCCACCGACTACGAATTTGAGCTGTGTGAAGAAGAAAACTTAATCCATACAAATCGAATCGTTCCCAAATACCCGCTCACGGCGAAACTCACGGCGAAGATGCTACGTGCTTGGATGCGGACGGCGTTGGATGAGCATGGACAGCAGATCCCTGAGATCTTACCCCTCGCACTTCGCCAACGGCAACGCTTGGTTGACAGACAATCCGCCATTAACGAGATACATTTTCCGACATCAGAGGCACATCGGGAAGCGGCACAAAAACGGCTCGCTTTTGAGGAGTTTTTCCTTCTCAGTCTCGGGATGGAGATGAAAAAGGAGCATCGTATCTCGGAGGACGGTATCGCGTTTCGGGTTGGAATGGAGGGGAAACCTGGAACGTCTCCTTCCGTGTTACGAGATTTCCTTGCTTCGCTTCCCTATGAACTCACAGGCGCGCAAAAACGAGTGTTCGCTGAGATCCAAAACGATATGCGGCAGAAAACCGTCATGAATCGACTCATTCAAGGGGATGTTGGTTCAGGAAAGACGGTTGTTGCGGCGATGGCATTGCTCTGTGCTATCGAAAACGGGTATCAAGGCGCGCTGATGGTTCCGACTGAAATCCTTGCCGAGCAACACTATTATAATCTTTCAGAGATGCTCAAGGATTTGCGCAAGGATGCTGGGCAAGCCGGTGACGAGAACATAAACGTTGTGCTTCTCAAAAGTGACCTGCCAAAACCAGAGCGCGAAGAGGCACTGGCGGCAATTACCGATGGCACCGCAGATCTCATCGTTGGAACACAGGCGTTGATACAAGAGGGGGTCGATTTTCACAGACTCGGGCTCGTTATCATTGACGAACAACACCGGTTCGGTGTGATGCAACGCGCAACGCTCCGTAACAAAGCACAGTCGGCAAATGGGACGCAGAAGCCGCGTGCCGCGACCCCTCCAGTACCGGACGTACTCGTCATGACCGCGACCCCGATTCCAAGAACACTGGCGTTGACGCTCTATGGGGATCTGAACGTCTCTGTTATCGATGAGATGCCTCCCGGTAGACAAACGATTAAGACCTATCGGATAAAAGAGAAGGAACGAGAGAAGTTATACAGCACCGTTCGGAAGGAGATTCAACGCGGCAGACAGGCATACATCGTCTACCCACTCGTTGAGGAGTCCGAAAAACTGGAAGAACTCAAAGCCGCCACAGAAATGGCAGCGCATCTTCAAAGTGAGATATTCCCCGATCTGCGTCTCGGGCTTCTGCATGGGCAAATGAAATCCATTGAGAAGCGGGAAGTGATGACGAACTTCAAGGATCGACACATCGATATTCTGGTCGCAACGACGGTGATTGAGGTAGGCATTGATGTTCCAAACGCGACGCTGATGGTCATTGAGAATGCAGAACGGTTTGGGTTGTCACAATTACATCAATTGCGTGGACGTGTCGGACGCGGTGAGCATCAATCGACGTGTTACCTTGTCGCTTTGCCCAGGGGTGACGACTCTTTTCAGCGCATTCAAGCGATGATCCGGACAAACAACGGCTTTCGGATTGCAGAAGCAGACTTGAACATCCGCGGTCCGGGCGAGTTCTTCGGCACACGCCAATCGGGCATCCCAAATTTCAAGATTGCAAACATCATTCACGATGCTACGCTTTTGGAAGCGGCGAAGAGCGAGGCGGAACTGCTCATCAAAGCCGATCCAGCACTGAACGCATCTGTGCATCAATTGTTGAAGCAGATGTTACAGAAACACTGGCGAGGCAATTTGGAGATTGCATCGGTCGGTTAGTAAGTTATAAAGGAATTTCTAATGACACACGACATAACAGACATGACTCATGTAGCATTCAGTACCTGGCTCACACCAATTATCAACCGTTCACTCTTTGAATCCCGTGAACGACTCGTCGCTTTGCTTACTGAGAATGCCGACAAAGACGCATTGGAAACTGAGTTTCGTGAGTTCTATGAAGGCTACTGTGGTTTGGCATTTGAATTAGAGGAACCTGAGGAGCAGCTGCTCTCAATACTACGAACGCGTGATACATTAGCATCGCTACAGGAGCGCGTCGCAGCCGTGGAAGCGGCGCGAAAAACTTCGCCCGCAGGACGTATAGCAAAACGGATGAGTGATCTGCCCTTAATCACTGATCCCGAACCCGATATTGAAGTGACGGAATTACCGGATGATGTGTTCCGTAGACTGATGGAGACGCTCGCGAATTGGGAACTTTTTGCAGCACGTGAACGAATTGTTAAACTGCAGAAGGCGTTACCATCGGTTGAGCGGACAGAACAACTGAAATCAGCATTCTTTGAATTTTTTGTGTGCTACCTGGAGTTAGAGCAGTTTCTTGAGGATTACCACTATGATCCGGATGAGGGATTAGAATTGCGTCCGGAGGTAGCTGAAAGATTGGAACGCAGCGTAGCCGAACATGAGTCCGGCAAAGTCAAATCGATTCCGATAGAAGAAGTTGCGAAGAAACTGGGGCTGAAGTGGTAATGTACCGTTTGGAAATTATACCAAAGGCGGAAGCAGACTTTGCGCATTTAGATGCCACAATTGAACAGCGAATTCTTGATAAGCTGAGATCACTCTGCGAAAATTGCGATACACATCGCCACGAGGCTCTCCGAGGTGCACATAGAGGAAAGTTCCGCTTACGCGTTGCGGGTGCTTACCGAGTTATCTATACCTTCAATCGGCAAACAAGAACGGTTATTGTCCACGAAGTCGGACACCGGAGTAGCGTCTATTAGTATACCCCAAGTTGCTACTAACAGATTTTTCGCACCCAGAAAGGGTTTTTTAGTCTCATTCCTCACCCCAGAGGGGTGATATGTCTATAGAAAACGGCATATCTAAGCAACCGCACTCCAGCGGAGTGCTATGTTTATGAAAGGGGCAACTTGGGTTAGTATAACGCAAGTTGCCACCTAGCGATTTACCAAGCGGTAGAGTTGTGGGACAGTCACCGAGAAATCGCCGGAGATATGGTAGCCCTCACCTCCGTCTTTTACTGTACGGATGAGAATTGTTTTCTTGGGACGATGGTAGTAGTGGGCATCGGTAGGTGCACCTTCGTTTTGGAAATCGGGGAAATCGATTAAGTCGAAGTTTGCAGTCGTGAAGTGTCGAATCTCCTCACCGTGCTGGGTTGCAATGTTGCGAGCCATTGAAAGGCTTTTGAGGTAAACTTCAGGTCCCATGACAGCCGACCCTAAATTCAGAAAGACCCCGCCTTCTAATCGAGAGACACTGTGGGCAAAACGGAGAAAATCCTCACCTGTTGTCCATCCCATCGCGGCGTAATCAGCAGTGGGGTGTTGGTCGATGATGTCGTATCCGATACCTTTGTGAACAGTGAAGGGCACGCCTAACCGATACGCTGCGGCAAACATACTCACATCGCGATGTGGAAAGGGAATGCCCATTTCGCCTTCTTGGATTAATCTCCCTACGGCTTCTCCAAAACCGATCTTGTCTCGGTAACCACGAATAATCGCTTCGTTCAGGTAGCGTCCGGTTTCCTCCCAATTGCCGAACTTCCCATCCCAAATATAATCCTCTACATCTTCGAGCGTTGCGCCGATGTGTGCCAGTTCAAAATCGTGGATAGGACACGCGCCATTCGTAGCGACATGCGTGATGATACCGCGTTCCATTAAGTCGATGATGAAACGGGAGTTGCCGCGCCGCATGACGTGCGCGCCCATCATCCAGATCACCTGTTTCCCACTATGATGTGCCTCGACAATACGATCTGCCACGGCAGAGAGGTGCGGGTTTTCATAGCGCGGTGTCTCCACGTCTAACGGGTAGACATCTGCGACCGTCATCTTGTGCTGGCGTTCAGAAAGCGGAAGAATTGTGAGTAGGTCTCGGTTCAGTTTGTCCATTTTTTTAATAGTTTAACATTCGGGGTTACAAACCCCTCCCACAAGGATAAGAACATCGGGGTTACAAACCCCTCCCACAAGGATAAGAACATCGGGGTTACAAACCCCTCCACATTACCGATTTAAATTCTTAATCTTCATACAGTTTGTGCTACAATTTATGTCTTTGACGCGCGAAAACGGAACCTTTAGACGGACGAAATGTTTAAGTCGAACTGACGTTAGTTTAAAAACGACTACTCGGCAAACTTGGCAGAGACAATTTTCGAGATACCTGCCTGTTCCATCGTCACGCCGTACATAGCATCAGCGATTTCCATCGTGCGACGGTTGTGCGTGATAATGACGAATTGCGTGTTCTCGGCGTAGGCACGGATAAGATTGGTGAAGCGGAGGACATTTGCCTCGTCGAGTGCGGCATCAACTTCGTCGAGTACACAGAAAGGACTCGGCTTGATTTTGAAGACGGCAAACAGGAGTCCAATTGCCACCAACGAACGTTCTCCACCGGAAAGCTGCGTGATGCTCTGTGGACGTTTGCCTGGGGGACGAGCGATAATATCAATACCCGAATCAAGCACATCGGACGTATCCGTCAGTAGCAATTCGGTTTCGCCTCCACCGAAGAGTTGGGTGAAGACTTCTTGGAAGTTCGTCTGCACCTGTTCAAACGTCTTAAGAAACACGTCTTTCGATGTCTGGTTAATTTTCTCTATCGCCTGATAAGTGGCTTGGATCGACTGTTCGACATCAGTGCGCTGGGTAATAAGGAAATCGTGGCGTTTCTTATGTTCCTCGTAAGCCTCAATCGCTTTGAGATTCACTGCGCCTATTCCAGAAAGTTCTGCCTTCAACTTTTCAATGCTATCCAACAGGTCAATCTCGTCCATCGCTTGTTCGGTATCCATTAGCGGCGGCAGTGCATCGATCGAAACCTGATATTTATCGTGGATACGGGTTGAGACCGATTTTATGCGCATCTCAAACTGCGTTGTGGCGACTTCGAGTTTATGACGCGCACGGTTCTGTTTCTCTAAGTTCCTACTGGTTGCGCGCATCTCCTTCTGGAGAACAGTCATTTCCTGAAGGAGCGTCTCACGTTCTTCGGTCAGTTCCTCAACGTGTGATTCAGCTTCGGCGCGATCTCCCTCTAACCGGAGGAACTCGCGTTGCGCTGCGGCTACCTGTTCCGCGAGATCAGTTTTGGTTTGCTCATCCGTGTCAATAATTGCTTGTTGTTCAGCGATATCCTTTGCTGTTCGCTGTTGTGTCTCCTTGAGCGTTTGAAGTTCGGACGCGAACCCTTCCAGTTTCTGACGCTGTCCTGCCAAGAAGACTTCCATATCTTGACAAGTGCTCGCGACCTCAGCATGTTTCCGGTTTTCGCTTTCAATCTGCTCGGACATTCGTTCAATCCATCGCTGGGTACGAGTGCTCTTTTGCGTCAACGTCTGAATTTCAGTTTCAAGTGTCTGTTGTTCTTCGCGCGATGCCGCGACTGCGCTGCCCAATTCACGGTTTTCGACCTCAATTTCAGCGAGGTGTTGTTCGAACCGGGTAACTTGAAGGTTTGCCTGCTCTACGTCTTTGGTTAATGACGCTTTTTCAATCCGCTTATCCTGCCACAGTGCAGTGAGCGTCTGCCGCGTTTTTTGCAAGTTCGCTATTGCTGCGGCGTACGCCTTGCGCTTCTGATCCATCCGATTGGAGTTCTGTGTCAATTTCCCGATCTCGTCTTCAAGCGTCTCAAGTTCACGCGAACGACTGAGGAATCCGCTTTTTTTCTGGTCTGTTTGACCGCCAGTGATGGCACCAGATGTATTAATGACTTCACCGTCTAACGTGACGAGGCGTGCACTTAGACGGAACTGACGGGTCAGTGCGATTGCCGAATCCAAATCTTCAATAACGAGCGTGTTGCCCAAGAGATGTCGCATTGCAATCTCGTATTTGCGGTCGTAATCGATCAATTCCTCAGCGATTCCGATAACACCGGGCTGGTCCAGCAGTTCCTTAGCCTCGAATCTACGTCCACGTAAAATATCCAGAGGGAGGAACGTTACCCTACCTGCGCGATGCTGTTTGAGAAAAGCGATTCCCTTTTGGGCAGACTCGGCGGTTTCAGTAATGACGTTCTGGATAGCACTACCGAGAGCCACCTCTATTGCAAGCTCATATTCGGTATCCGTTGTGAGGAGTTCCGCAACAACGCCGCACACGCCCTGAAACTGATCGGGATAGTGGGTTTTCGCCCGCATGATCGCCCGAACACCGGTATAGTATCCTTCATACGCCGATTGCAATTCCTGTAGTGATTTAAGCCGTGAGACGTTGGCACCTAAGGTATTCTGTAAGCCTTGGATTTCGGCTTCAATTTTACGGAGCGCATCTTGATTCTCGTGAAAGTCTGTCTCTACCTGGTTTTTCTCGGCTTCAATCTGAACGAGTGCTGCCTTCAGTTGTGTTTCGGCATATTGGACTTCATCGCGAATATCAGTGGCGGTGCTGAGGTCAGCCATTAATGCTGTCTTATTTTCTTTGAGGCGATTGAGATTCCCTTCGGTATTTGTCAACGTATGCTTGATCGTTAAGTCTTCGCGTTCGCGTTCTGTCAACTCCGTTGTGATCTCTTGTAAGGCAGTTTGTGCTTCTTGTACAGAATCTTTGGCACCGCTGATTCGTCCAGCGAGTTCTGTCAGAAGCTGCCGGCGTGCTGCGAGTCGGCTCTCTTCTATTTTGCTGGATGCCTCAAGTTTTTGATACTCCTGATTCCGTTCTCGATGCTGCGTGAGCAGGCCTGTTTGCTGTGCTTTTAAAGATGCGAGCGTTTGGAGTGCCCGCTCCCGTTGCCGTTGAATGTTGAGTTGACGTTCCTTGTGAAGGACGATCTGACGTTCGATTTGCTCAATCTGTGTTTCAATCTCGCGAAGTGCTGTCTGTCCTTCACGTATAGCTTCATCCAACTCAGATCGGCGATTTGTGGAGTTCTCAATGCGTTCTTCAGCGGCTTTAAGGGTTTCAGAAGCACTCGCGACAGTGGTTAAAACCGCATCCAAGTCGGTTTGGGCTTGGTCATAGTCTGTACGGAGTTTATCATATTCCCTGTGCGCGAGTTCTAACTCAAGCTGCTTCAATTGCGCCTGTTGTGTATTATAGTGCCGTGCCTGTTCCGCCTGTTCCTTGAGCGACTCGGTTTCGCGCTGTAACTCCAGAACCACGTCGTTGATACGGGCGAGGTTTTGTTCGGTCTGTTCAAGTTTACGGAGTGCTGTTTTCTTACGGTGTTTATACTTGGTAATGCCGGCGACCTCATCGAATAGGAACCGACGTTCTTCGGGACGGACGTTCAGGATCAAATCAATCTTACTCTGCTCCATAACGGAGTAAGCATCTACGCCGATACCTGTGTCCATAAAGAGTTCGGTGATGTCTCGGAGACGACACGGGTTCTGATTAATCAGATAGCGGCTTTCACCATTGCGACCAAGGTGACGACACACCTCAACTTCTGGAGATGCGAAGGCAAGTTTTGGAGCATCTTGTGTGGGGGTATCAGGGTTCCCTTGGCCATTTGAAACATTTGAAAAACGTAGTGCGACCTCTGTTTTCTGTGCGGGTGCAAAATTAGCACCACCGTTAAAAAGTAGGTCTCGCATAGAACTACACCGAAGCGCACGCGCACTCTGTTCCCCAAGCACCCACCGAATCGCATCGGAAACGTTGCTTTTTCCGCATCCGTTGGGTCCGACAATAGTAGTGATGCCGGGTTCAAGTATGAGATCAATTTCTTCGGCGAAACTCTTAAATCCACGAATTTTAATGCTATTTAAGTGCAAAGGTTTAGCCTCCGACTATGTATTTAGGTAATTATCTCAAGGAGGAGTAGTTGTCAGAGCGGATTTTTTCAAAAAATCCTTTCAGTCGTCGGTTTGCTTCGCAGTGAGAATTATCAGTTAAAAAGATTTCTGATAATCCGAACACCTCTTGTAACTGACTGCTGATAACTGATAACTGATAACTAATATTGTATAAAACGCAAGGTCATTAAAAGCGGTTTCAGGATTTTTCGGTGGCACTTGAATTGACCACAAGATCTGTGTAGTTAGACTTCACGGCGACTGGGCGTTTGACGTTCTCGCCAGTGTTAACACATCGACCTCGGCGGGATCGGCAGTCCATAACTCGTTAACAACTTCATGAATCGTAGCACCGGTGGTGAAAACATCGTCAAAGATCAGGAGTCGCTTTCCACGGATAATATCTGGGTTCCGGATTTCAAAAGCACCAGTAAGATTCTGCTGGCGTGCCTCTCTATCCAAACTGCTTTGTGCCACTGTATGCCGGTGTCGGATCAAGGTATCTGTGAGAACGGGTATCCCTTCTGCTTTCCCAATCCCGTTGGCAAGGAGCGTCGCCTGATTGAAGCCGCGTTCCCGCAGTCGTTTTTTATGGATTGGAATGGGCAGAATGAAGTCGTATTCCGCAATGCTACAGTCCGAAGGGATATGTGCATTTAGCAGTTGCGTTAGGTGTCGTGCAAACACCTTTTTCTTCTCAAATTTAAAGAAATGTATTGCTTGCTGGAGTGCTGTTTGGTAAAATGCTACGGATCTTAGTTTTCCATAGCGCGGTGGGGTGATAGCACACGCATCGCAAAGTCCATTGATACTCGGCGTACCACATATATCGCACCAAGGCGGTTCGAGGAATTGAATATCCTGCCAGCAGTTATTGCAGATATAAGGTATGGACGTAGCCCCAAGAAATTCCTTGCAAACCCGACATTCTGCGGGATAGAGGAAGGTTATTGCGGTTTCATACATATCCCGCAATAGGAGAGGTACTTGCATGCCGATTGGCTTTGATCCCATGAAACGCTACCTGACTGAAATAAAAAGTTGTTATATAATAAGTTTATCATAAATAACTTTTAATGTCAAGGTAAAGGAGAACAAGGGCAGGGTCATTTAGTTTTACATATTGACTTTATATGCGTGAACGTTTTTCCGCTGTAGGAGCGAGCTGTGCTCGCGATATTGCGCGAAAACCTTAACATCTGTGAACGAAAACCAAGATCGGAACCGAAAACTAAATAGTCCTGGTTGAAGCCGTGATTTAACTTCACTTTTTTCTCTAATTGTGCTACACTCTTCAAACCAGTTTGGGTGGCACTGCTACGAATCGGACCCACTCCGATTCTGCCACCCTCCCACCGTAGCAGGGGGATAAAAGGACGGGTGACTCGGGATACTCCAAATGAAACTGCACAGCAATCAGCTTCTCGCTAAACTTCTCGCGCAACCTTTTTGGGCTGAACTTGAAATCTCCGTTCGAGCCTACAATTCTCTCGATGCTGCAAATATTAGAACCCTCCGAGAACTCGTCACAAAAGAGGAAAAGCATCTATTGGAGGACAATAATTTCGCACCCTCTTCGGTGGATGAAATTAAAGAGCAACTCGCCAAGTTCGGACTTACCCTCGGAATGCGTCTTGACGATATGGACGAGGATTGGGACCTTGATACGGAAAATCTATCGAAATTACTGAGGAAAGGGCTACTCCCGACCGTATAGCCGCACGTGAGTTTTTCTATTCACTCCCACCAGATATGGACCTGAAAGAAAAACGAAAACGCCTTCGCCAGAAATTTCCTGATAAATTCACTTCAACTCTTCATAATTGGTGTAAGAAATTTGATTCAGAAGCACATCTCACAAATCCCTAAATCCCGGTATAGACAATTACCACTGACAACTGAAAGGGTTGCGCAGCAACCCGTACTGATAACTATAGGATACCGAACTTTAGGGACTCAACAGAAGCAGATTCAACCCCGCAATATGCGGATTTACAATAAATACGCAATACTTATGCAAAGAAAGTGGGTATCAGGTAAAATGTCAGGGAGTCATTGATATAGATATGTTTTGGAAGTTTCTAAGAGGATATATGAAGTCATCGGAAGGGCGGCATGAAATGAATGTTGAAAACAGAACCTTATTCATAGCAATATCTTTATCTTTCCCGATTATCACGTGTTTTGTCCATTTTTTGGTAAAAAATTATAAAAAAGTTTGACATTTGTGTAAATTTAGGATATATTTATAAACACAAACGCGATTCGCGGATTGGGTGCGAATACGGCGAAAATTGCCCTAAAACGCAGAGGGTGTCTGGCTTCCGAGCCGCTTGTGCCGAAAAATCGTGTTTGGGTCAGTGTTTACAAGGGTTTGTTGGACTTTTGCCCCGAATTTTCGCGAAAAAAAAGCCCCGCGCAGTTCGCGTTTGGTTTTGGGTGTACGGCGCCACGGCCCGACTGGGTGCAAAATAGGGGCTGTTCACACGTGCCTTCCCGTTTGAAGGGAATTGAAACGCGAGACATTCAGTGCAGCAAAAGTTGAGGTAGTGAGCATGTTCACACGTGCCTTCCCGTTTGAAGGGAATTGAAACGCCATAATAAGATGCTTCATTTTATTCTCCCTTTATTTCGTTCACACGTGCCTTCCCGTTTGAAGGGAATTGAAACTGGTTGTCACTAGGGTTGTTTCCTGAAAGATTTGCAGTTCACACGTGCCTTCCCGTTTGAAGGGAATTGAAACAGTGAAACTGCCTTTATCGTGGTTAATACTTAAAGTTCACACGTGCCTTCCCGTTTGAAGGGAATTGAAACTTTTGTAGTAGATGGTTTTGAAATTTTTCACTAAAAAAGTTCACACGTGCCTTCCCGTTTGAAGGGAATTGAAACCCTCTCTTGTTGTTCATCGGTCCGAAGCAGTTTTAGCTTGGTTCACACGTGCCTTCCCGTTTGAAGGGAATTGAAACCAATCTCAACAACCCTTTCCTGGCCAACGTGGAGCGTGACACAGTTCACCCGTGCCTTCCCGTTTGAAGGGAATTGAAACTATAACGAACGGGGGGAGAATCTTCAGGTAAGACAAATGTTCACCCGTGCCTTCCCGTTTGAAGGGAATTGAAACTTTTCCTACCACAACCGAATTCAGAAACTGTGAGTGAAGACTCACGCATCACCTCTTGAAGTCCCTTACCCCTGACAATGGGAGTAAGTAGAGTTTCCCTGCTGTTCGTAGTAGTGCGATTCATCGCACGTCCATCCTGTAAATCACAAAAATCCTGTAAATCCTGCTTCAGACAATTATCCCCAACCCCCACCGGCATCACTCTTCCGATAATCCGCGTCATCTGTGTAATCCGCGCCAATCCGCGATTCAGACAATTCCGCAATCCTGTAAATCAATAAATCCCATAAATCACAGTTCAGACAATTTCCCTATCCTGTAAATCCTATAAATCCTATAAATCCTGCTTCAGACAATTCCCAACCGCTGACGACTGACGGAGAACCGACGGAAACTATTCTTCTGACAACTGATAACTGATAACTATCCCATAAATCCCATAAATCACAGTTCAGACAATCGCTGACAACTGACCGCGGATCGCTGACTGCTGACCGCTATTTAGCGAATGGAGTCCATTAATTTCTGTTACAAACGGCTTGATATGTGTTATATTATCCTGAAACTTCCATTTACGTTGATAACACATCATAAATCGAACTCACGCTACAAAAGGATACAAAAAGAACCGACATGTCAGAAACAACACAAACCTATTTAGGACTCGAAAGCACCAGCACACCCACCAACCCCGGCTTCCAAAGCACGCTCGATTACATCCGAGAGAGAGCCACATCCGAATACCGCAAAGGCGAACGTTTCGAGCGGTTAATGTTGACATATCTCACTGAAGACCCCGACTACAAACAACAATTCTCCGAAGTCTATCTCTATAAAGACTGGGCGGAACTCCAAACAGGATACGACGCCAACGATATAGGCATCGACCTCGTCGCAAAAGAACGCCACGGCGGATACTGTGCCATCCAGTGCAAATGCTACGCAGAAGATACACGGATTGCAAAGCCCGCCCTCGACTCGTTCATCTCCGCTTCCGCCAGCGAACTCTTCACCTCACGACTGATCGTCGATACCGGCGGCGAATGGGGACCCAACGCACTCAGAACCATTGATCCAATCCGGGATAAGCTCCGAATCATTCGCTACAGCGACCTTGAAAGCAGCCCATTTGACTGGCCCGACCTGAGCCTACAAGACCCCGAACAACTCACCTATAAACAGAAACGGTTTCATCTCAAGGATCATCAAAAAGAAGCCTTTGATGATGTTATCAACGGCTTCAAAGAAGCAGACCGCGGCAAACTCATTATGGCGTGCGGCACCGGTAAAACCTTCACAGCACTCCGAATCGCCGAGGCAATCGCCGGAACCGCCGGCAGAGTGCTATATCTCGTACCGTCCATCGGTCTACTTTCACAGGCGATGCGAGAATGGTCAGAGCAACGCGGAATAGACCATAGTTATGTCGGTATCTGCTCCGATACACACGCCGGTAGCACCAGCGAAGACGCATCTATTCAGGAACTCAAGATCCCCGTCACCACAGACCCGTCCTCTATCTCCCACACGTTACAAAACCCCGATAGCGACAAAATGACCGCCGTCTTCTGTACCTACCAGTCCTTACCGCTCATCGAAAAGGCACAGGCTGATGGCGCGCCGCCGTTCGATATTATCTTCTGCGACGAAGCACACAGAACCACCGGCGTTGAGGCTCCCGGCGACAAAACATCGCCATTCGTGCTTGTCCACGATGCCGATCGGATCCGTGCCAACAAACGCCTCTATATGACCGCCACCCCACGGCTCTATACCGAGGGCGCGAAAACGAAAGCCGCACGCCACGACACTGAAGTCTTCTCTATGGACGAGCCGGAAATCTACGGACCCGAATTACACCGACTCCCCTTCTCCAAAGCCGTTGAGATTGATGAACTCTCCGACTACAAGGTGGTCGTGCTGGCAATATCCGAGCGGGAAGTCAACACCGCTCTACGGGGCGATACCCGTGCCGGCGGGAGCGATATTAACATAAACGACGCAACGAAAATCGTCGGTTGCTGGCGGGCACTACAAAATCCTGAATACAAAGAACACGGAAACCACGAGTCCGTTAAACCCCTGAAACGCGTGATCGCATTCACAAACAGAATCAGCGAATCAAAGGCGATGGTCAAACATTGGAACGACATCGTTGAAACCGCGACCGAACGGTTGCCCGAAGATCAGCAGCCGACCGATTTTACATGCGAAACGAAACACGTTGACGGCACAGACCACGCACTCAACCGAAAGGCACGTCTCGACTGGCTAAAAGGCGAGGCGGATGGCACGTGTCGCATCCTCTCGAATGCACGCTGCCTCTCTGAAGGTATTGATGTCCCCGCACTCGACGCTGTGCTCTTCATGACTTCACGGAAATCTTACGTTGACATCATTCAGGCGGTCGGACGCGTCATGCGCACGGCACCCGGTAAGGCGTACGGCTATATCGTCCTACCCGTTGCGATTCCAGACGGTGTTGACCCTGCCGCCGCTCTTGACGACAATGAACGCTTCTCAACCGTGTGGGGTGTCCTCCGCGCACTCCGTTCCCACGACGATAGGCTCAACGCCGAAATCAATAGAATTGACCTCAACAAAACACTCCCCGATCGGATCATCTTCGGTGGTGAAGGTGAAGGCGAAGGCGCGCTGAAGGGTCAACAGATGTTTCTGCCGATCGATATTCCGCCGGAAGCGATACTCCCGAAAATCGTGGAGAGGTGTGGCGATAGGAAATACTGGGAGAGCTGGGCAAAGGATGTCGCCGTTATTTTTGGTCGGATCGTTGGACGCGTCGAAAATCTACTGGATAACCCCGAAAACGACGCACTTCGCGAATGGTTCAACGCATTCCATACCGAGTTGCAAAGCTCGATAAACGACGCAATCACCCGGAGCAATGCCATTGATATGATGGCACAACACATCCTGACCAAACCCGTTTTCGATGCCCTCTTCGAGAATTACGACTTCTCAGCCCGCAATCCGATGGCATCCGCATTGGATAACCTACAGAAAGATTTCGCCGAGTTCGGACTCGAAAACGAAACACGCGAATTGGGAGGGTTCTACGAAAGCGTCAGGATGCGCGCCCGCGGTATCGACAATAGCGAAGGACGACAAAAAGTCCTATCCGAACTCTACGAGAACTTCTTTGTCACCGCCTTGAGAAAAGAGGCCGACCGCCTCGGCATCGTCTACACACCCGTTGAAGTTGTAGACTTCATCTTACACAGTGCCGACGAGATACTACAGGACGAGTTTGGACGCAACCTCAACGATGAAGGTGTCCATGTCCTCGATCCGTTCACCGGCACCGGCACGTTTCTCGCCCGCTTGCTACAATCCGATCTTATCCAACCTGATGCCCTTGAACGCAAATACCGCCAGGAACTCCACGCCAATGAGCTTGTCCTCCTCGCCTACTACATCGCCGCCGTCAACATCGAGGAGGTATTCCGCGGGAGACACGGAGAAGACAGCGGCTATGAACCCTTCAACGGCATCGTCCTGACCGACACGTTCAACCTGAACAAAGCAGAAAAACTTACGCTTTTCCCCAGAGAATGGCTACCCGACAACAACGAACGTGCCGAGCGTCAACAGAAACTCCCAATCCAAGTCATCGTCGGCAATCCCCCGTGGTCGGCAGGACAGCAGAGCGCGATAGATGACAATCCAAATGTGGGTTATCCTGAACTTGAAGATCGCATCAGCAAAACCTATGCAGAGTCCTCTACAGTGACGAATAAGAGACATCTTTACGATACATACAAGATGGCGATCCGGTGGGCATCTGATAGGATTCAGAAACAGGGCGTTGTTGCCTTTGTAACCAGTGCTTCGTGGATTGATGGAAACGTTGAAGCAGGAATCCGAGCGTGTTTAGCTTCATGCAGAGAAAGTTTCAGATGGATAGGATTTTCCCAGACAGTTCCAGTGAAAACCGCGCGATCTGTCTCCCCGGCAAAGGAGGGAAAGGTCCTTTTTCAATACTGATAACTGACACGCTGACAGACCTTAATTTTAATGAAGCAGGGACACGATGCTTCCCGCGGTGGCAATACCCGCGCCCTGCGGACGCATCAAACACAACTGGCACATTTCAAGGTTTTGACGAAGCACCGGAGCGTATTGACAACATCTCGGACACAGCGTTGAATGTCTTCCGCAACCACTATCGCGACGACACCATCACCAAGGATGACATCTTCGACTACGTTTACGGCATTCTACACGCACCGAGTTATCGCGAGCAGTTCGCAAACGATTTATCCAAGATGATACCCCGCATCCCCTTCGCACCCGACTTCCGCGCCTTCACCGAAGCAGGACAACGCCTCGCAGACCTCCATCTCAATTACGAAACCTGCGAACAATACCCCGATCTTAAAGTCGAACCCATCACGCCGTCCTTACTTTGGGAAGAAAAACCCGAACATTTTCGACTCGGCACGCGGGCGATGCGGTTCGCTGATAAAGAAGCGAAAACAACGCTCATCATCAACGAACATGTCTGTTTATCCGGCATCCCAGAAGAAGCACATCGCTATGTCGTCAACGGCAGAACCCCACTGGAATGGTTCATCGACCGTTACAAAATCAAGAAAGACACGGCCAGCGGCATCATCAACGACCCAAACGGCTGGTTCGAGAACCCCCGCGACCTCATCACTGCCATAGAACGGATTGTTTATGTGAGTGTGGAGTCTGCACGGATTGTTGACAACCTACCTACTGAGATAACTTCTGACTAATATCCTCACCACGCGAATTGCATAGAATTGGTTGAAACCTAACTGCGATAACGATATACTATTGATTGATATATTAAGAATTATTAACAACAACTAATCTTGAGCGTAATAGTCAACATACTTGTCCGTATCCATAAATTAGGAGGTATCTGTTGTCAAGTACCCCCGACTGAAGTCGGGGGCTTGCGAAAGAGCGTTTAGCTCCAGCAAGCCAGTTGTAGCAACTGATTTCTCGTTTCATAGAGGATGGTATCCCATACCTCTCCACGAAGGGCGCAAGCCGCCCTATGTAATATATTTAGTGCCGCGTTGTGGTCGCGGTCAAGTTTCAATCCACACGATTTACAATGGAACACACGCTGAGACAACTTCAGTTTGATGGTAGATTTCTGACAGCATTCCGAACAGGTTTGACTGGTATGGTGCGGTGGCACTTGATGGAAGTGTTTACCATCACGTTTTGCTACCCAGTTACACCAGTCAAAGAACATGCCCCACCCCGCGTCAGAGATAGACTTTGCAAGGTGTCGGTTCTTTACCATGTTGCTCGGCTTGAGTCTCTCTGCAACAACAGCATCAAACCCTTTGTGGTGAAAAAGGTTGTAGGCGGTTTTTGCGATAAAATCAAGGCGTTGGCACGCAACAATATCGGCTTGCTTCGCCAATGCGTCTTTCGCTTTATACCACCGTCTGCTCCGATACTTCTTGCGAGACAGGTCGCGATGAAGTATCACAAGTTTGCGTTCGGAAACTTGTCGGTAAAAGCGAGGGTTGGGTATCTTTTCACCATCGGAAGTCGTCAGAAAATCGTGTATCCCGACATCTACACCACAAGCAGATGTCGGAACACATTTCAGCGTGTCAGGCACTTCATAGACGATAAAGCAATACCAACCGCGTGCCGTCTTTTTCAACGTGACCTCTTTCGGGTCTCCGATGAGCGGACGGTGTTGGCGGATTTTGACTTCACCGAGTTTCGGCACTTTCAAGCGGTTATACCGAGAACCTGTTTCACGGATAGGATTCTGACGGACACCTTTGTGTTTGCGCAAATTCCATGTCAACGAGCGAACGGAGTGCGTGAACTTAGGATACCCCTTTTTCTCCGATCCCTCTTTGCAACGGCGTTGAAAATGCTCATGTGCTGCGTTCACCCGTTTGATGGTCTGCACCTGCATATCCTGTGGATGTTCGGAATAGTGAGAGGTGGCGGCACGGAGTGTCTTCAGATGGTTGATCTGGTCATACATCGACACAGAGATACTGCCATAATTCCACATCTGCGAACGCATCTGGAGCATATAGTTTTGCAACTGCTTTTGGTGTCGCAACTCCGCAAAAAGCCACTGCTCTTGCAAAGCCGTAGGATTCGCACGGAACTTGGATGCCATTTTCATTGGAATCTCACACATCACACTTTTAACCCCTGCAAAGTGGGTAGGAAACCGACACGTAGCCTTGCGGTTACGCTTTGCATGTCGGTTTCCAGTGTGATACATATATTAAACCACAAATTGCTGAGAGTGTCAAGTGTTTTTTTGAAAAAAACGTCTTGGCCTAACACACGAGGGCGGATTTTCCTCCCCCTAATGAATTCGGGGGTTTCCAATCCGTAAAAAGAGATGGATGAGTTACAATTTCCGGGGGCACGGTGGTGGAAATTTGATTTTCATACACACACACCTAAATCAATGGATTTCAACGACAAAACAGTGACACCTGAATCGTGGTTGAAAGCCTTCATGGAAAAAGAAATAGATTGTGTAGCAATTACCGACCATAACAGCGGCGAGTGGGTCGATCACTTGAAGCAAACGTTAAAAGAGTTACAAGAAAACAAACCGCAGTGGTTCAGACCTATATATCTATTTCCAGGCGTAGAAATCTCAGCAAACGGTGGTGTACATATATTAGCGATATTTGGGTGTGATCAGAATAGGAATACAATTGATAATCTACTTGATGCTGTTAAGTATAATGGAACAAAAGGAGATAGCGATGCTGTAACAACTAAAAGCATTACTGAAGTTGTTAATGAAATCGCAGAACGGGGTGGTATTCCTATTCCTGCACATGCAGATAAAACAAGGGGGTTGTTTATTGAACTTACTGGGTTAACACTGCAACAGATATTGGATAATGAAAATATTCACGCTATGGAGTTATGTAACAGCAATTATCAAAAACCACAATTAAATAAGAAGGACCAATGGACAGAAATTATTGGTTCTGACGTACACGATTTCAGTAAAGAGACATTTGGCACATTTACTTGGGTCAAGATGGATGAACCTTCTATTGAAGGACTAAAACTTGCCCTACATGACGGTGATGTTTCTGTAAACTGCAACATGAGCGACACCCCCAACAAACTTCCGACTTACTTCATAGAAAAATTGGAAATTAACAATGCTAAGTATATCGGACATCAGACAGCCCTGGAATGCAATTTCAGTCCATTTCTCAATGCGATTATTGGCGGGCGCGGCAGTGGTAAGTCAACCCTATTAGAATTCATAAGACTCGTTCTGAGACGTGATAAAGATATTCCTAAAACACTTGAAAAAGATAGCAGTAAATATTTTTCTTTAGAAGAGAATGACAGTCTATTGAATAGTGATACCAAAATATCACTTTTATATTGGAAAAATCATATATGTTACCGTTTAAACTGGTCTCCTAAACCGGATAATCCCTCTTTGGAACAGAAAAAAGATGATGGCACTTGGGAACCGGCTCAAGGTGAAATTAAGGTGCTGTTTCCAGCTTACATTTATAGCCAAAAGCAGATTTTTGAATTAGCAAGAAATCCACGCGCGCTAATTGATATTATTGATGAAGCCCCTGAAGTTGACGCAAAAAACATCAAAACACGGATTAAGGAGTTAATCAACCGATATAAACAAATTGAAAGTAAACAGCAAGAGTTAAAAGAAAAGATAGATCAAGAAAACAGTTTGCACGGAGAATTCAACGATTTGTCAAGACAGATTGAGTATATCGAAAAATCAGGTCATAAGGAAGTGATGCAAAAATATCGGCTACGCCAGCAACAGTTAAACGAACTTGATAGCTTAGAGAATAAGTGGAAAGAAGTACGTGATCATCTTTTTGAAACACAGGAAAATATAGTTCCATCAGATTTTAATAAGGAGATTTTTAGCGAAAACAGTGATATTTTGTCGGATCTACAAAAAACAGATGATAAATGGTGGACCATTCACAACAAATTAAATGAATTGGGACAAGAAGCAGAATCGATTCTCACTGAGTGGCAAACTGAAAAAGATGCAGCACCTTGGATGCAGGAACTTAAGTCAGATATAGAGCAGTACGAACAATCACGTTCAGACCTTGAACAGCAAGGTATAGACCCGAACAGGTACAATTTGCTATTAACCCAGCAAAAAAGTATACAGAAGGAGTTAGATCTGATTCATGAGTATCGATCACTCCGGCATACACAAGAATCTGAAAAAAAAGAGGTGTTTGACCAAATTAGAGAGAATAGGAAAACACTCTCAGAAAAACGTCAAGAATTCCTGACCTCTGTTTTACATGACAATCAATTCGTCGGCATTGAAATCCTGCCTTTCGGTGAAGAATGGGATGAAATAGAAGATGAGATTCGGAGTATACTGCAATGTCCGGATCGATTTGACAAAGATATTGAAAGTTTAAGAGATATCCATCAGCAGAACGATGACCAAAAGATTGAAAAACTCAAAGATGCGATTAAAGGTATCCGCAATGGAAACATCGCTGCTAAAGATAACCGATTTGCCACACATCTTAAAGCATTACCACAAGAATCCATAAGTAATTTTCTTACATGGTTCCCCGGCGATAATTTGGAAGTTACTTATGGTTCTGATCGTCTGCGGATACAGCAAGGATCACCCGGACAAAAAACCGCAGCACTACTTGCATTTATCCTATCTTATGGAGACGAACCACTTCTGTTAGATCAACCCGAAGATGATTTGGATAACAAGTTAATTTATGACCTAATCGTGCGACAGTTGCGAGAAACAAAAACCAAGCGACAAGTTATCGTTGTGACCCACAATGCCAATATCGTTGTCAACGGCGATGCTGAAATGGTTTTGCCGCTTGAGGTTGTGAGGGGTCAAACCTATGTGCAACAGCCCGCAAGTGTCCAAGAGAAAAAAGTTAGGGAATCGATTTGCAACATTCTTGAAGGCGGAGAAAAGGCATTTGAACAACGCTATAGACGTATTCATCTTGGAGATTAGCTATGTTTCACAGTCTAACCGAACTCATAGAAAAAATTATTCTTGGTGAAGACGCTACGATTGAATTCAAAAGAGAAATGCCCCACAGAAACAGCCTGGCAGACGAGATTGCCGCTTTTGCAAACACCCAGGGAGGTGTGATTCTTATCGGTGTTGACGACGATAGAAATATCGTCGGACTTGAACTGCAGGAACTGGATAGGGTAGAAAAAACGGTTGTTGAAATATGCGAAGACAGCATTGAACCTACCGTGCCCATTTTCACAGAAAAATTACGGATTGATGATAAAAACATACTGAAAATAGTGGTGCCGAGGAGTCTTTTTGTTCACAAAACTTCTAACGGTTATTTCACTCGTCAGGGAAGCAGCAAGAGAGAAATGCCCACCGATCAATTAGCGCGATTATTACAAAGCCGTTCCCAAGCGAGGATTATCACATTTGATGAACAGTTAGTTCCAAACACACATAAGAAAACATTAAGAGAACCGCTCTATCAACGATTCATCATAGAAGATGCCTCTGAAGATGATATAGAAGACCTACTTCTGAAAAGAAGTTTACTCGTTAAAGAAGGTCGGGAGATTCGTGCTTCTGTAGCCGGTGTATTGATGTGTCATGACACGCCCGATGATTTCCTATATAACAGTTTTATTCAAGCTGTTTATTATAGTGGTAAAGAAAAAGATGCGAACTACCAGATTGATGCAAAAGATTTTAGAGGTCCACTTGACCAACAGATTATAGATGCCTTTAAGTTTGTTCAAAAACACAACGAGGAATCAGCACGTAAGGAAATTGGTAGGATAGATCAACCCCAATACAGCATGCGCGCCGTTTTTGAGGCAATCGTTAACGCAGTTGTGCATAGAGATTATTCAAAACATGGCTCAAAAATTCGTCTGTTCATGTTTGCTGACCGGCTTGAATTATATTCCCCAGGGGCATTAGCAAATACTGTAACAATTGATAAGTTACGCTATAGTCAAGCCACCCGTAATGAACTCCTCTCTCGTTTACTTTCGGAAATTACTTTAGATGATGATGTAGGAAGCCAAGTGAAGCGGAGACACTTTTTAGAACGACGCGGCGAAGGTGTCGGCATCATCCTGAACGAAAGTGAAGTATTGAGCGGAAAAACACCTATCTATGAACTTTTCAACGAAGAATTATGTTTGACAATGTTTGCGGCAAAATCTCTTCAATGAAGCGATTTCTTTTAAGGGTGTTCAAAAAAGGACATTCATTATCAATCAGCACGTGCATTAGTCGGGTATCCGAGAAGGTGTACATCACTATGTCGTCAATGGTCGGACACCGCTGGAATGGTTATTGATCGTTACAAAATTAAGAAGGACACGGACAGCGGCATCATCAACGACCCAAACGGCTGGTTCGAGAACCCCCGCGACCTTATCACCGCAATAGAACGTATAGTCCACGTCAGCGTCGAATCCACCAAGATTATTGAGAACCTACCTTCTCAAATAACCCCAGACTAATCAAGTCATGGAAAGGGGTGTGTTGGGAACAGGTCTCGGTATTTACGCAATCCGTATAACTCAGATGTTAAGATAACGCAAGTTGCCATCTTTGTAGTATAATCTCTTAGATTGTGCCCCTCAGGACGCAAACTAACAGTTTACGGTACAAAAAACCCACAGATCCTCAACGACTTTCAATGAAAACGGTCTCTACATGCCTAAAATCTTGTCCATAGCAACTTGGGTTATTGTAATAGCAGGAATATTTTTGATAGCCATCATAATACAATTACGGAAATGGTGGAAAAGACGAAGAGATGGCACTTATACGCCTCCAGAGATACAAGAATCTGATCCCATGGATCCGGAAGTGCGGCAGACAAGAATATCTGAGTCACAAACTCCTTACCTTTCAAATTTGGAACTGCATGGAGGTCAGGGTAAGGAACAGAAATCCAAGCCACAAATTCCTTACTTTTCGACCCCTCCACTGATCCCCAAATTGATTCCGCAACCGTTTGATTACCAGGCAGAATGGTGGAAAGAATTATCGAGATGGTATCGTCATCGAAAGGGTTGGAGATGCGAAGAATGCCAAATTTCTCTGAGGAGTGACCATTATTACCTGCACACCCATCATATTTGGGGAACACAGTATAACAAGCCAAAGGACTTGAAAGCTCTCTGTTTGGGTTGCCATGCAGAACACCATTGGGGATTAAGAGAAACTAAAGATTACAAACGTTTCATCGAAAAATATGGAAGGCAATGGCGAACGTACCGATTTGAGTGAACAATGTATGTGTTAATCTCACCATTTTGCCATCGGAACCGTTGAAGAATCAAATGAACCTACAAGAAAAGGGAGAGGAAAATGGAAAGACCTATAGTATTTTACAATCAAGGACAACAGTTGAACGGGATACTGCATTCACCAACAGGTTTCGATGCACCATGTCCCGCAATTGCCTTCTTTCACGGATTCACTGGAACAAAGGTTGAACCGCACAGAATATTCGTTAAGACTGCGCGGGAACTTGCTTCTATTGGGTTCTATGTGCTTCGCTTCGATTTTCGCGGTTCCGGGGACAGTGCAGGCGATTTCTCAGAGATGACTATCGGTGGCGAGATTTCGGATGCCATCAAGTCAATTGACGTTCTTACCGCTATGCAAGGGGTAGACCCTGAACGCATCGGCATTTTGGGATTGAGCATGGGGGGTTGTGTTGCGGCGTGTGTCTCTGGGCAAGATGCACGTGTAAAGTCAACGGTGATGTGGGCACCGCTCTCGGACGATCCGCCAGACCGGAAACAGGAAATTTTGGAGAGAGCCAAAAACACGCCTACACCCGAGGAAATCGCACTCGCGAACCCGAACATTGTCGGGGAAGCTTTCTATGAAGAACTCCCGAACATATCCCCTTCCATTGCCATCCAGCAGTTTACGGGCGCGCTGCTCGTGATCCACGGCAGTGGCGATGATGTCGTGCCGGTCTCCCACGGCAAGCGCTACTACGAATTGATGCGAGGGCGCGACGCTTTGACGGAACTTGAAATCGTTGATAAAGCCGACCATACCTTCAATGCTATTGTATGGGAGCAAGCGGTCGTCGCCAGGTCGGTTGCGTGGTTTCAACGGACATTGTGATGGACTATTCAGATGCAAGACTGATACGGATTGCTTCCAACGCGACAGCAGCATCTTCCAAATTCGGAGGCTGATCGGCAGCATCCCGGATCTCAGAGAACCACAACTCCTGAAGTGTCGGCTGCGGTGCATCGGGTATAGAGAGGGGTGTCACGCCGGTGGGTGTTGTGCAGTGCCATCCGTCTCCAGCGTCGCTGATTGTGCCTTCGGTGAGGATGTATCGTTCATGTTCTTCGGCGGCGTTAATGGCGATGCCACCTGCCCAGGTCCACTGTCCGATGCCACCACGTTTGAATTCAACAGTGAGTGTGTTGACAAACCTGTCGTACTGCCCGTTTTCCCTTAATCCTTCGTAGACGGCATTCCTTTTAACAGACGAAGCACCGCCAAAGAAATCTACAATCGGATAGATATGATAAATGAAAAAGTGCGTGGGTGTTCCTGACACCGGTAGGTTGAAGAGAATCTCAGGACGCGCACCGCGACCGGGTGTGAGCCGTACGAAAGAGGTGAGCAATAGGTTGCCGAGTTCGCTTATTTTTTGTTTGAGTGCTTTGTGGGTGTTGGAAACTGCCTCTGGATGCGATACGCGAAGGACACGCTGCCGTGTTTTCGCAAGCTGCAATGCCGCTTCGCCTTCACTGACATCGCTGGCGAGCGGATATTCTACGAAGACGTGTTTATCCGCTTGCAACGCCGCGAGCATCATCTCACCGTGACTGTCGTTATGCGTGCAGATAACGATGCCATCTATATCTTCACGTTCAACCAAACGATCCCATTCAGGCATAAAGACTACCGCATGTTCTTTGGCGAGTTGGGTTCCTGTCTGTTCGTTTCTGGAGGCAATCGCCACGACTTCGGCGTCTTCGATTGAGGTAAATCGTGCGAGGTGGTGCTGTGCCATCCCACCCGAACCGATAATTCCGATTTTAATCTTGGTCATATTTTTTTATGATTTATCCATAAGAAAGGCGCGCTTGGATGAAGTTTAAGTATTTAATTAGGTAATTTCCGAACGTGCTATAAATAGCACTACTACAAGCAGAACCGTTCGTAGTAGGGAAACCATTCATTGCCCGTCAATTACCGAATTATTTTTTATCTTCATAAAAGCGCGCCAACAAATAATTCTACCTACCGTTTTCAAACGTGTCTATGCCCAGCCTCGACTTTCACCACCGACACGAGCAGCACTAATTTTCTCATAGTAACCGCTCTTCCGATAGGCTGTCAATGGGTGCGGGTCGCGTCCCGTCTCTAAGCGGACCTGTTCCAACAGTGGATTTACATCCGTCTCATAGGCGCGTTGGAGAATAGATTCTGCTTCAATCAAGTCAGTGGCATCTTGTGCGGCTGCGAGTGCCTCTCGATCAACGAGCAGTGCCTTCGTGTATGCCTTCTGCAGATTGCAAACAGACTGGATACTCGCTTCCACCTTTGGCTTCAAATTGTGACTCTGATCAATCATGTAAGCAATGTCAGTTTCTGTATCGGGATCAAGTTCTGCGGCGACCAATTCAGTATAAATCAGAAAGACTTCCTGTGGATTGATCGAGCCGACTGTCAGATCGTCGTCTGCGTATTTCCGGCAGTTGAAGTGGAACCCACCGAGTTTGCCTTCATCAATCAGATAGGCAACAATAAACTCAATATTCGTGCCTTGCGGGTGATGACCCAGATCAATGAGGACTTGCGCCTTCTCACCGAGTTTCGTCGCCATAAGGTAGGCTGTTCCCCAGTCGGGGAGATCGGTATGGTAGAATGCGGGTTCAAAGAATTTATATTCGATAAGCATGCGAGTGGCATCTGGAAGTGCGTCGTAGACCTCGGCTAACGCCGTTTCCATCCATCCTTTGCGTTTCCTGAAGTTTGCCTGTCCCGGAAAGTTAGTCCCGTCTGCGAACCACAAACTGAGCAGATCGGAGCCTGTTTTTCCCATGATGTCAACACACTCGAGCATGTGATCAATTGCGAGTCGACGGATAGCGGCATCCGGATTACAGACGCTTCCGAGTTTATACGCCTGATCCTGGAAGACGTTCGGATTGATTGCGCCAATGCCGATACCGACGTCCGCGGCGTACTGTTTCAATGCTCCCCAATCGTCCGTCTTGTCCCACGGAATGTGGAGTGCGACGGTGGGAGCGATACCGGTGAAACGATGGACAGTGGCTGCGTCTTCCAAACGTTCGGCGGCATTTCGCGCTGCACCGGGTTGTTCAAAGACACCGAACCGGGTACCGGAATTACCGTAACCCCATGATGGTGTTTCGATGTGCTGTTCCTTGAGTTGGGCTTTGACAGCCTCTACCTGAATTCCCTGTTTCTCTAACGTTTCAGCTAAGAGATCATAAGCGAGATTGCTCATTCCGCTTTTCCTTTCTTGAGTGGTTATCGGTTATCAGTCGTCAGTTGTCGGTTAAGAGGTTTCCAGTAACAATTCACGCCCACTTGGAGAACATCAGGGGCGATAGATTGGTACAAACCATCTTTATAACTAATAACCAACAACCGATAACTGAAGACCGACAACTATACTGTTAGTTCCTGAAATATCTGTACAAGTTTTTCCTGCGTGGCGTTCGGGTCCTCAATGATGATACGCGCACCGCCGATAACGTCCATGAATCCCAATTCACGCGGATATCGAGGGACAACGTGCAGATGAAAATGCGGGATGCTCGCACCGGAGGCATCACCCATATTATAGCCAATATTGTAGCCGCGCGGCTGATAGGCGCATGTTAATGCCTCAAAACAGAGGCATTGGAGTTCGTGAAGGTTTTGAACCTCTTCCTGATCCAACTCTCGTACATCAAGTATATGCCGATTCGGAAAAATTAAGAGGTGTCCCGGACTGTAAGGATAGAGATTAAGCGATATGGTAAAACGTTCGGTTCGATGGACCTCAAGTCTTTGAACTTTATCATTTTTCTCGACAATTGCACACAGGATACACGGTACATCTGGGCGGTTTTTTCCTTTGGCATAAGGCATTTTGTTCGGTACGAAGAGGTTATGTCGCATGAAGGGGTTCCCTGTTTCTTCTATAGCACGCTGTATTATATAATTTTTTAGTTTTCTAAGTGGGAAAAAAGATTATATTTTTAATTTTTTAACACATATATGATATACTATTTCCGCAAAGCTTGCAAGCACATATTTATCAGTTGTCAGTATGCTCTATTTCCTCTTGTCTCGCTTTTCCCATCAACGGCTTTACATATAGTATTCTTTCCAGATAACATGAACAAACCTTGCTCTTGATTTACCGATCTTCCCGCCAAAGCCCCATGCTTTAGCTTGGGGATATAGGCGGGCGTTGGATTTTGTAGTCTCAAAAAGATTTGACATTCGGACTAAAATGTGGTATAATTGGAGTATCAAGTTGGCAGACATGCATAGCGTTACCGCTTGGTAACGTGTCTGCCTACCCACTATGCAACGGGTTAAAAACTTGAGACTTGATAGTCCATGAAAACTTATAAATACCCGCTTGGGAAACAATCGAACACCATACGCATTGGCAACTTGCTTGACGATATGTGGCAAGTCCACGAGTATTTCCATAAGTGGCAACGTCAACGGTATAAAGGCGGGCTGCCGTATGTCAACTTTGAGGGTATGTGTGACCACGTAAAACTTATGAAAGAGACGACACACCCGCATTGGCAAGCGTTGCCGTCTCAAGCGATCCAACAAGAGTTGAAACGTATTCATAAGGCATACGATAGATTTTTCAAGAAACTTGGTGGCAGACCCAAGATCAAAAAGAGACATAAGTTCAAATCTATCACCTACCCAGGTGAAGCGGGCTGGTCTCTGAAAAACAATCGTATCACCCTCACCTTCCGTAAGTGGAATCCTAAAACACGTAAATGGCAATTTGATAAAGTGCCATATACTTTCCATAAACACCGACAGTGGCATGGGACTTTGGTCCGTATCACAATCAAACGTGATGCTTGCGGTGACTATTGGCTTTGTATCACAACAACCTATACAGATTTCAAACCGCGGTTTCCGACAACAGGTAAAAGCGTTGGGGCAGACTTCGGTATGAAAGACGCGTATTTGACACTGAGCACGGGTGAAAAGAAACAACACCCACAACCTTTGAAACAAACCTTGAACAAACTTCGGTCTCTCAACAAAGAACTTAGCCGTAAAATCAAAGGCTCTAACGGTTGGTGGCGGTGTGTGAGACAACTCGCACAGCTCTACAGGAAGATCACCAACCAACGTAAAGACTTTCACTGGCAACTGGCGACCGAACTTTGTAAGAAGTTTGATACGATTGCTATTGAAACCTTGAACCTTGACGGTATGAAACGCTTGTGGGGACGTAAAGTCTCTGACCTTGCCTTCTACCAGTTTGTTGAGATATTGAAGTATAAGTGTCAAAAACATAAGCGTGAGTTGCGTCAAGTCGGTCAATGGCGGACCACAACGAAACCGTGTAGTGATTGTGGGGTTCATAACGAAACCCTAACTCTAAACGATAGACAGTGGACATGCCTCGACTGTGGCTCTCACCACGACAGGGACATCAACGCTGACATAAATATTTTGCGGGCAGGGATAGCCGTCACTTGACGATATGCCTTGTCTCTGACAAGGGAAATGCCCGCAGGTGGAGCGACAGTTAGACGGTGGACTCTTTGAGAAAACCGCAGTCGCTATGAAACCGAAGCCCCTACCTTTAGGTAGTGGGTGCTATCACAAATCGCTTGTATTCTGTCTGTAGGAGATTTTGATGGAAAATAAAAAACCCTTAGCCTCTGCGCAAATCAGCGCGAATGGAGATGATGCGACGACTTGGGCATTACCCGAAGGCGCAATCGCACGATTAGGACGGGGCAGCGTTCGTGATATGGCATTCTCACCGGATGGACAGTACTTCGCTGTTGGAACAAATATAGGACTCTGGTTGTATGAACTCCGTACACTATCCCCTATTGCGCTGTGGGAAACGGGTAGGGGGTATGTTGACGATGTTACATTCTCACCCGATGGTCGATGGATTGCCTCACACACATATCACGAAGCACTCAGGATATGGGACATCCAGAACAAGGTTTGCATGGCTGAGATGGAGCTTACGAAGAAACAGGACCGTTGGGGTTTTTCCAAGCCTGTTTTTTCCAAAGATGGAGAACGCCTCGTTGTATTTAACGGACGCGAGCATAACATGAAGGTTCAGGTCTGGTGTCCACGCACCGGTACACAACTCAGTGAAACTGGAATCCCCACCACCTACGATGTCTATCCTACCTGCTTTTCTCCTGATTTAAGGCTATTGGCGGGGACGAGTTACATCAGAGATACCCGGACCGCTGAATTCATCGCGGTGTGGTGCATAGAGACAGGTGAACAAGTTGCTCGCCTCGACTGGTCTGAGAGGATAGGGAGACTCTGCTTTTCGCCGTGTGGACGGTTTCTTGCCACGGGGGGTTCAGAGGGCAGAATTCATGTCTGGAACGTGGAAGGTGGAAACCTTGAGGAAACCTATACCAAACATGAGGATGCTCAGATGCATCCGTATTATCCACCGGAAGGTGGGTTGATCGCCGCAGTAGCTTTTCCGTCTCAATCCAAGATGGAGATATGGCATTTAAAAAAAGGCGAAAAAATCGACACATTTGAACATCAGAGCAAAGGCAGTTTTGTTCGTTTTTCGGAGAGTGGTACACAACTGGCTTATATCGATAGTAGTGAAATCAAAATCTGGACGGAAGGCAGCCCCACCGCTCAAGCACCACCGACTATTCAAGGACCCACCCTGACTGTCGGTTCATTAGTCTTTGCGCCAGACGAAAAAACAATAGTGGCCACGTACTGGGGTCGGCAAGCATTCTTATGGAACGTTTCAAATCAGTGCGTGCGACACCCAACTGGAGAAGAACTGCCAAATAGAACACGTAGGGTTTATCTGTCCTCTAACGGTAAAATCCTTGCTACTGGTGGAGACGAAGAGATCCTGAAAGTGTGGGAGTTTGGAAATAACGAGCCTATCGCTGAAATCTCCACCCCTGAGTCAGAGCTGTTATCGAAGGAGGCACTCGCACCAACAGGGCATCGATTAGCCGCCGCTGGTAGAGATCGCAATATTTATGTATGGGAATACACGCCTCCATCAAATGACATGACTATGAAAGGGAATTGGGGAAATTGCGCCATACTCATAGGACACCCAAAATCTGTTGGGGCGTTGGCGTTTAACCCCGACGGAAAACGGCTCGCGAGTATCTCAATAGATCGAACTGCCCTATTATGGGATGTTGATACAGGAGAACAGATTACCGAGATGGATTTACCGCCACCGCCAGGACAAAGGAGGCATCGTTATACCGACGTGGGAGTAGCGTTTTCACCACTTGGTGACATAATTGTCGGTGGACATCAGGGTGACGCTGTATTGTGGGACGCGACAGACGGTAAAACGCTCATGATCCTCCCGCAACCCGAAGGAAGTCAAAGAGCGATTACATTATGCTTCTCGCCGTGTGGACAGTATTTAGCCTCTGGTGCTTGGTGGCAGCCGGGTTTGCAGAAAGTGCCTATCCGTTTGTGGAAGGTAGCGACGGGTGAAAATATTGCTACCTTCTGGGGATACACCACCGATGTTCAGTGCTTTGCATTCTCCAAGGACAACACGCTCCTCGTAAGTGGCGGACACGATGGCGCGATCTACCTCTGGGATCTGACCCCTTATTTGTAGAACGCAAGGAAGTGTTTCGATGGAAGGCAAAAAGTTAGTAGTCCCTACCTCAGCCGATACTAACGGAGATGATGCGACGACTTGGGCACTGCCCAATGGTGCAATTGCGCGATTGGGACAAGGTCTCGTAGAGACTCTGGTATTTTCACCAGACGGTCAGTATCTTGCCGTTGGAACAAGGGTTGGGCTCTGGTTATATGAAGTGGCAACAATGGATCCCGTCGCACTTTGGGCAACGGAACGAGGCGTATTTGGAACAACTTTTTCGCCCGATGGAAAATGGATAGCAACCAGTGATTGGGATGACCTAATAAAAGTGTGGGATGTGCAGCGCGGTATGTCCGTGACACAGATAGAAACAGCATGGAGTCATTTCACCTTTTCATCTGACAGTCGGTGGCTCGCTACAAGCTACCGTGAAACGGCTACTATCAATATCTGGCACCCGGAAACCGGCGAGATACTCACAAAATTCGCCGGTGAAGCCGAAAAAGGTGGTCGTTTCATGCCCATTGCCTTCTCACCTGACCCGCACCTGATTGCGTCTACAGGTCGCGAGGAAACAGATAGCAGTGGCGAGTCGGTGTTCGTGTGGAATGTGGAACAAGGCGAACAAATTGCCCGCTTCACAGGACACACCCGTTCTATTTATAGCCTCTGCTTTTCGCCGTGCGGTCGTTTCCTTACCTCCGGTGGAAGAAAAGATGGCACGGTCTACGTCTGGGACATGGTTAATGATCAACAGACAAAAGGATATACGGGTTATGGTGCCGCTTGCATGATTCCCGCCTATTCACCAGAGGGCACCCTCCGCGCCACAACGATTTCTTATGACGCGATGTTCAAAGACAACGCTATTATCACGGTGTGGAACTTGGAAGATAGGGAGAAACTGTATACGACTGAAGAAAGCATAGGAGAAGATGCGATAGTAGATTTCTCAAGCGGTTTACGGTTAGTGCACGAGTCTGGAGAGGGTGGTATCAAAGTGTGGTGCTTTGGGAAACCGCACACGCAGAAATCCGGCTATCATCCAATCTCATTTCCGAATACGGTCGCGTTTTCATCCGATGGAAAGACATTGGTGGCTGAGTACCGAGTAGGTCGTCGGCTGTATTCGCACGGCGATGTTTTGTTCTGGGATCTGACAAGTAAATGTTCAAGCCGAGCAATTGAGGCAGAACCCATTGGGACAAGGCAGTTTTTCTTTCCCGATTCCGGCGGAAAACGGCACATTGTCAGTCTTGATAACGACACCGTAAGGCTATGGGAGGTTGAGGATAAAGCGGTGCTAATCGCTGAGTTCACAGAACATGAAAAAAAATGGATCCGCGCAGCGTTTGCTCCACGAGTGAATCGGCTGGCATGTTTGGACGAAGACGGCATGATGATCGTCTGGAACTTGGAAAGCATGGAAAAAATCTGCCAATTCACACACCTACACGAGCGTTTTCCTGATGCTGAGATGGCGACGCTGGAATTCAGTCCAGACGGAAAGGTACTGCTCAGCGAGACGGATCACTGTCCGTCCGTCCGGCTCTGGGATGTGGAGCACGGCGAAGAGATTCGCGAATTTCCAAGTGATGAAATCGGTGGAATCATGGGGCTTTGGGATAATCGAGGGTTTTCTCCCTGCGGTTTATACCTTGCGTGCAGTGAAGCGCGAACTGAAGAACTGTCGTATGGAGAGGCTATCTGCTTGTGGGACATCAGACAGAGGGAAATCCTCGCGACGTTACCGTTTCGGCACGCATTCGTATTTGCCTATTCTCCGTGTGGTTCGTATTTGGCTTGCGGTGGGGAAGACCCTGAAGGCATCCTGTTGTGGGATCTCGAACGTCGTGAAATCTATAAGTGGCTACCGCTGCCGACGGGATGTCAGGAGACGCATTCGTTGGTATTTTCATCTTGCGGGCAGTACCTTGCCTTCGGTGCGGCGTGGGAACAGGGTTTTGAGAAGGTCCCTATCCATTTGTGGGAGGTTGAGACGGGTAAGCACGTTGTCACATTTTGGGGACATCCGACGGACGTGCAGGGACTTGCCTTTTCGCCGAATAACGAACTTTTGGCGAGTGCAAGTTTTGACGGATCTATCCTTCTCTGGGATCTGAACCCCTACTTGTAGTATCTCAAGAGGGGTAACGTAATCTATGGTAGATTTTACAATTCGCGCTCGGTTTGTCTATGCTATACGAGGAGGTGCTGTCCCGCGTCTGAGTACAGACGATCCAACGGACATCGACATATTTCCCGAACAGGTTGGGGGACAAGAATCCGGAGAAACGGTACACACGGATTGAAGCACACAATATCTCAAGGCTCTGTGAGAAGTATCCGGGGAAATACCCTGCGCCGTCTGAATTCTATTTCGGGGAGATTGATACTGTGTTCTCTGCTTCCAAGGATGCGGAGATAGATTTGGCGATTCTGCGCGTTGAGAGCGAAGTCGCACAAGAGAACTTCGATAGAAAACAGAAAGAACGCGGGCAGCAGAAACCAAACACGCCCCAATCGCCAGCTTATCAGAGTCCGTTGGTGAGAAGACCTGATGATGAGGATGCTTGGTAGGTGGACAAGCAGATGATTTGGGACGCGGGTTCACGCGTGCCAGTGGTGGTGCAAATATCCTGACGCGCTCAGTTGGCGGTTTGGGGACTGTGATGGCGGCTTTGGTATTGCTGTGGTTACGCAGCAGTTGGGAAGACTCAGCGTTGAATCTATCCGGGCTGCGGGGAGCATGCAGCAACTTGAGCATGCCACGACACAAGTGTTGGGGAGCGCGACTTAGCCGAGAATCTTGCCTCCGCGTGAATTTATCCGTTCTGAAGGTGAAAGGGCGTTGTTGATCGCTCGTGTGAACTGAACGGAACATGCCTTTCGTTAAGGTAATTGGGACTTACTCTTCTTTCTCAAATTCTCGGATGTCTACACATTTCTCGCCTGCTCTTACTGCGTTGACTATATGTTGATACACAAACTCCGCTTTTCTTTTGTCAGGAAATTGCGAAATGACAAAATTAACATTCTTCTCTTTATCTAAACTTGTGATCTTCAGATTATAGCCATCACCCGGAACTGATATATCCCCTGAGACAGAAGTATAACCTTCTATCTCTGTGACCTGTATCTTACATCCAGTAGCATCTATAAGCCCTTTAGCACAATTTATAACAATCATTGATTGCCTCCATAAATTAATTTTCTTTTTACGTTAAGTTCGTAATTTTAACAGTTTATCAGCATTGACAATACCGCCAGCGTCGCGAGTGTGCGCAGTGTGGCGAGCCGAAAGTGCTGTACTGCCATCGGAAATTTAGACCACTTTCTAAACCAAGATGCGGTGAAAGTTCTCAAGCGGAAGTGTGCATTGGTCTGAATAAACGGTGGCACTTCACCGATTCCTATTTCATTGGATAGGACAGGGAGATCGACAAAATAACCATAAGTTACTCGCCAAAAATGTCTTCGTGTAGTTGTTCATAAACAGCCATGCCAGGTTGAATAAGCGGAGCGAGAATGTCTCTCATGAAACTTTCCTTGTTATTTCCCAATCTAACTGATTTCAGAATTCTTTGGGCAACACCATGGATATGCTGTCCAATAGGCTTCAGATTGTCAGAAACTTCTAACCCTCGACTGTCAAGCGCATTTTGTTTAGCCGCAAGTAAATCATTAACCTTATTAGGCTTACCATAGTGTTCACACAACTTTGTTAGAACTTCGTTATCAAGGAGATAACTTTCAATAGTTTTTTCTGATAATGTGCAGACACCTGCTTCAGTATTCCTCTCTATGTCGCCACAAGTTGCATTATCCCCATCTACAACCCCAATAACTTTCGCACCTTTAGCAATTTTACCTTTTAATTCCTTCACAACTTTTACTACGGTAGTACTGCCACCCATAGAAATAAAACGGGTCTCAGGGTAATGAGGCGAAAAAATATTCTGATAGCACGTTTCATCAAAATCTGTGCCTTCGCAAAATACGTATTGTTCTGAAGCGACTAATTCGGCGAGGTCCCCGAGGGCAATGTCATATGTCTGTTCCCATAACTTCGGGTTGGGCTGAGTAGGTGTGATTGTTGCATCGTCGTCAAAGTCAAGTGTTTCATCACCGAAATTGAGAAATACAACAGAATCAGGATTATCATTCCAAAGGTCTTGTGCTTTGCGAACCATGCCGATGGAGTGTGTGGCGATCCAAAGTTGAGAATTGTCGGGAATCAGTTTGTAAAGTTGCTTAAGGAGTGGCCCTTGAAGTTTCGTATGGATATGTGCTTCCGGTTCGTCAATGCAAAACACTGAATCATTGAACTCTTCTTTGAAAACTACTATGTCCAGAAGCATGTCTAAAGCAGCCTTTTCTCCACTGGATAGATTCTCGTACGAAAGTCCGTGATTTGTCCCTTTATCAAATTCAAAAATTTTGTGTTTGTTCGGAGAACCTAAGCCTGTAAGCATCAATTGTGTGTCCTTAAATAATTCTTCCATTGAGTCTCGCAGTTCTTCCAAAATTTCGTCTTGAATTTCCCCAATATTTTCTCCGCGTCGTTTGAGTGATGTCCCGATTTCTATCCATCTGTCCAATATCCGACGATAATTTAAGGCAACAGCTTGATCGTTTTCTGACAGCATATAAAACCTATGTTCTTCCGCTATAGATTGAGTTTGGTTTAACTCTCTGTTCAGTCTATCTATCGAATCGTTCCTATAAGCAGAACGCAAGTGTATGATCCGCCCCCAATCACTTTGGGTGATTGGGGGTTTATGAAACTCTACCTCTGGCTCTTTGAAATCTGATTCCGATATGTCACACCTTCTAAAATAGGAAGGAATAACTATAGACGGACGCGAGCCTTTTTTATATCTGTACCTAAGCAAGGCATCAAACACTGAAGACTTTCCGCTCCCATTTGGACCTATCATCACTACGAGACGTGCTTCCTCGGGTATATCTTTTATCGTTAGATTTTTGAAACGTCTAAAACCTTCCATCTTAATCGATTTTATTTTCATATATTACTCCGATCAATTATGAATACGTGATGATTTTTCCTTCAGTGTGCAAATCGGCGTGGCATTCTCGGCAGAGTGCTATCAAGTCATTTTCTTCCGATGCTTCGGGCTCCATCCCGATGTGTTCTTTTCCGACACGTTCATAGTTATAGTGATGCACGTCTGTGGCGACGTTCAAACACTCCCCGAGTTCACAGATCGGTTTCTGTCCATATCTATCGCGCATCTGACGAATTATGAGCGATTTACGGACGAAGGATTGTATTGCCCGGTCAAGAACGGCTTGACGTTTCTGTTTCCATTCTGGAGACCGTAGATACTCACGATAGACGCGCCCCTGCCGAGGGGTCCGATAGGCTTCTTGGATTGCATCATGCCAGCTGATACGGTGTTCAAGGTTGTGTCTGGCGTGGACAAAAAGAAAGTCTTGTAATTCTTCAGATGTTGCCAAAAAGAACGCCGTCGTTGCTTGGTTGTGTTCTGCCGAGCCCCAGCCTGGGCAATTTGTGCCTGCCATTCCAGCGATTTCGTATAGCCGTTTTTGAACGGTTAGGGGCAATTGGTTGAGTCGGTTTTGCATGCGTGTTTCCTCGTTTGACTGTAACTTATGTTCCCAAGTTCTGGCGTTACGGAAAAGATCAGAATTCTCTGCCCATGAGGAGACCAATAAATACCTAACATTACAAGCCATATCCATGCGTTTTTTGCGGTTCTGCAGATACCAATTTGCCAAAAACTGATGGAGATCGGTGGCATACTCCCGATTACTGCGGTATGCCCGGAGCTCGCGAATGAGCTTCTTACGCGTTTCCTTTTGTTGTCTCTTGAAACGCCAAATAGCGGCGGCATCACCCAAAAGATGCTGTTGGATCCACCGACGCTCTAAATTATAGCGATGCTTCCAGATAAATCGAAAATCCAGAACAAACGTATCTTCGAGGGTTTTCTTTTCAGGTATCCACTCGCCATTTTCAACACAGTTCGGTTCATAGAAGAATCCGTTTTTCATTAATCGCACTCCTATAAAAAAATAATAGCCTATAAGTACTTCACTTTGCACAAGCGAGACACCAGAAAGGCGTTATTATCGCTCCGAAGTGAAAGTTCACAGTCAACTGATAAAATTAATGTTTAACAAGGTTTCCCTTGGCAACCCAGCATTCAACCCGTATCAGAAGGTTGGATAGGACTCGGCACTTGGACGTGCCGAGGTGATACTCCTATCCGCCAAGTTATATAGAGTATATCACAAAAAACAAACGGATTACAAACAAAGATGACGATATGCTCATGCTGCCAGTTCCAGAGAAAAAGAGTTTTTCGACTTCCTAAAAAGGCGTTGACACGCTTGGACGCGACCGCGCCCTTTTTGTATCTCGATAGGATTTTTTCCGTTTAATTCCGTGATATTCCTTTTACGGACAAACACGGAGGACTACGGAATGGCAAAAATCTTGGTTTCAGAGGCACTCAAACTCGTGCCAGTGAAGAAAACGGCGTTGTATGGTGATATTAACAAGGGCGTGTTATCGGCTGAAAAGGACAGTCGAGGTCGAAACGTTGTAGACACCGCGGAACTGCAAAGGGTGTACGGCACGCTCAAGAATCCGAACACAAACGGAAAGCAAAACGGAACACAACGGACAGAACCGAACGGTACTGGAAATGCGAACGGAACAGCGCGAACAGAGGCGGACACCCACGGAAACGCCAACGAGGTCTCTGGACTCAAGGCTCAAGTCGAATTATTGACAGAATCACTGGAACGGTCGGAACAGCGCGCGGAAGAACTCAAGGTAGATAAAAAGGAAATCGGTGAACGGCTCGCGGAAGCCCACAAAATGCTTTCGACTGAACAGGAAAAGACGCGTTTGTTGATGCTTCCCGACTCTGAACATGGCAAAAAGCAGAAAAAACGAGGGGGCTGGCTTGGGTATTTCAGGCTCAAGCGGTAATTGACCAGAGCCATTCAATTGTCGGTGAGACTTCACAGAAGTAAAGGTAAATGATTCTATCAGGAATGGCGTGACACGTCACGCCATTCCTGATAGAATACACCTCATTATACAACCACATATTTTGAGGTGAACCATGACGAAAACAACGTCTCGCCACTTACTTGATATATTAGCAGAAGTCCCCGATTCTCGCAACAACCGAGGCAAACGACACCCACTCTCTGCCATCCTCGGACTTGCTGTGATTGCTATGATGTGTGGCTATCGGAGTTATGCTGCCATTGCCGAGTGGGGACGCACTTATCACACTGATTTGGCGAAAGCACTCGGATTCACACATACAAAGACACCGTGTGCCTCAACACTTCACTACGTTTTCAAAGACCTTGATGCCACCGCTTTAGAAAACAGACTCACACGCTGGGCAACAGTCATCTTAGAAGACCTAACGCCTCAAACCGATACACAAACTCTCGCCATAGATGGCAAAACCTTATGCGGGAGTCGTAAACACGACGCCACGATTACACATCTCTTGTCTGTGGTGTCTCATCAACTCGGAATCACTCTCACACAGCAACCTGTGGATGCCAAAACAAATGAGATACCTATCGCTATAGAGATACTTCAGGCACTTGATGTCTCCGGGAAGATCATCACAACCGACGCCTTGCTGACACAGAAGGATTTTTGCCAAACACTGCGGGAAAAAAAAGCAGATTATGTCTTACCCGTCAAAGCGAATCAGAAACTGACATATCAAGACATACAATGTCTCTTTGAACCCGAATCACCGCCGAAGAATGACGTGGATCCTCAAGCATATCAAGCACGCATCTTTGAAACACTGCATCATGAGGCGAAAGCACATACCGACACGGCTTCCACTGTAGAAAAGGCACATGGATACATCACAACACGAACTTTGACGACCTCCACTTTGCTCAACGAACACTTGACTTGGCCGGGACTTGCGCAAGTCTATGAATACAGATCAGAGCGCAAGCATATACGCACACAGAAGATCACCCACCAGGTACAATATGGCATTACGAGTTTATCGCCACATCAAGCAACTGCCAAACGCTTATTACAGCTCCGACGCGGACATTGGGCGATAGAAAATCTCTCCCATCGCACACGCGACGTGCTTCTGGGCGAGGATGCCTCACAGGTGCGATGTGGCAACATTCCACAAGTCATGGCAGCTCTACGCAATACCGTCCTAACACTCCTACGTATCTGTGGATATACACACATCGCTAAGGCGTTCCGATTTTTCGCCGCACGCCCCACTGAAGCACTGAAAATCATCCAAAAAACAGAAACTGACAATTGAATGGCTCTGCCAACCTATAGGAGCTTGGCATTTTTTATGACCAACGCACTTTTGAAACAGGACTTGAGAACGCTCATCAATTCCCATCTTTTCTGTGTTGATAACCTCTCCGATGCTGAAATCCGTGAACGCTTTACCAGAGACGGACCCCCTGTGTAGTATAACGGGCAACACATGATAGGTTACCATTGGTTCGCCTATCCGAACGCGGCAGAAGGGCTATACTCCAAAGTCTTCGCACGTGTCAATATGTTCGGCGATCTCGTTGTCGGTTCTGACGAGGATACCAGTTTGGTTTGTATCCAGCACGGTAGACTCACACTGACTCGGCAATCGTGCTGCCTTTGACATTCTCGATGAGTTCTGCGACGACTTTCCCGCCTCTTGCGACCGCACCGAGCACGACATCTTTCGCTGTGCCGCGTCCGAGTTTACGGGGTTCCACGACCTCTTTATCGGGGTCTTTCTTGCGTTTGCCACCGATACAAAAAACGAGACGACGATATTTTTCGCTGTAATTCGCTGCATTTCGCAATGAAAAAAGTGTGACTTTTTTCCGGTTTTGGTGTATATTGTTATCGCAACTTCACAAAACCGACGCAAAGCGTTTAAAAAACTGTTTTGCCGCACCTGATGAGGACAAACGAAATGCCCACCCGGCACCCACTTCTGGATGTTACGGAAATTGATTCAGACATCGAAACATATCTACAGCAGATCGGCGAAATCACTTATCGGTTTCCAGAGCACGATTCGAGATGTCAATCATTCCGAGCGGTAGTAGACAACCAGCGTTGGTTCGTCAAACACGGCAACACACCACAAACCATTACATGGCTCAAGCAGGCTGTTCGTTTCCACGCCGCTGTCCAGCATGAGGCACTCCCTCGATTACACAATACCTTCGTTACATCCGATGGGTTTGCCCTGGTCTACAATTGGGTAGATGGCGAGGGGTTGCGTCCTGAGAGGGAACTGGGTCCCAATGAAATCCATCCGCGTGACAGGTTTTGTGCGTTGCCAGCCGCTGAAATTATTGATGCCCTCAACGTCATCTTTGATGTCCATATTCTTATCGAAAAAAGAGGCTTCATCGCTGAGGACTTTTACGATGGCTGTATTATCTACGACTTTGAGGAAAAACGAATACATCTGTACGATTTCGACCATTACCATCCAGCACCTTTTATAAACGATCGCGGGCGATTGTATGGCTCAAGTCGATTCATGGCACCGGAAGAATTTCAGAAAGGCGCGCACATCGACGAAAGAACGAACGTCTTTATGTTAGGGCGTACAGCGTTCGTGTTGCTTGCCAACAACAGCGATTCATTGGACGACTGGAAAGGGAACGATGCCCTATGGCACGTCGCGAAAAAAGCAACAAACCCAGACGAACAGTTGAGATACCAATCTGTCCACGAATTTGTTTCGGCGTGGCACGCCGCGAGTGCGACAGGCAATATTCCAAGTGCCTGACACAGTTCGGGCAAAAATAGGAACAACATTTATGGAAAAAATTACTAACAACGAAATTCAATTCTTTAACGAAAATGGCTATCTCATCCTGAAAGGGGTAATCCAACCGGATGAACTTGCCGTTATACAACCTGAAAGTCAACGACTGATTGATGAGATTTTGGCGGGTGGACCGGCAGATCCATGGTGCAACCGTGGTCCGGAGGGGATTCCTTACTACCTGACTTATCTACATTCCCATCCGAACGAATTCTCCCTGCGACTCTTAGGACACCCGTCCATCGGGGATCTGCTCCATCGGATAATCGGACCCGATTTTATTCCGTGCTATGAATCTCTTGTTTTCAAACTGCCCAAACACGGTTCTTCTGTGCGGTGGCATAGAGACGGAAATGCAATCCGTGAGAATCACCCGATCTTCAACATTGACATATACATAGATGACTCCACCGTTGATAATGGATGTGTCTGGGTAGTCCCAAAGAGTCACCTCTGGGGCATTGAAGAGGCGCAGGAGGTTATTGATAGAGGGGAAGCCAATTTTGAACGTGAAGACGCAGTGCCAGCAGAAGTTGAACCCGGTGACATTCTGCTCCACCATACCAAGGTCTTGCACGGCAGTAAAATCAACACGAGCGGTACGCTGCGTCGGGTTATTTACTTCGATCAACGGACACCGCGATGGAACGAACGGTATAAATGGTGGCAAACGGAGTTCTTGACACAACGCTGCAAACTCTATCAACGCTCCCTCTACGAACGCCGAACGAATCCTTATCCGTCGGATACCGAGCAGTTTGATTACGAGATCCCATCAGATATGCTGACATGGGATCCAGGGGACGACTTCGATCTGCGGATCCAACACCGTGCCTATGCGTATCAAGAGTAGCAGAAAACGTCTTGTGGGGTGCGGTCTGATGAAGATTAAATTTAATTCGGTAATGTATAACATCTATTGTCAGAATCAGGATTCACAGGATTAAAGGATTTACAGGATTGGAAACACCTCTTGATTGAAAATTGTCTGTTATAACATTACCGAGATATTTTCTTAAACTTCACGAAACCGTGCCTGTAATTAAACGGCGTGCTACATTGACAAGACAGGAGACTCAGCGATGAACGTTTTACTTGTAGGTGGTTCGGGCCACGTCGGAACGATGACACTCCCTTACATGAAGAGCCATCACAATTTTCGGGTACTTGACCTCAGCCCGCCTAAAGACACATCTATTGATTACATCCAAGGATCCGTTACCGATCCCGTTATCGTTCAGGAAGCGTTGAAAGGGATGGACACGTTCGTCTACATGGTCATGCTGCAACCGACGAGTGACCGGTCCTCTGTCGCGGATTTCAGCGACATTGTCGCAAACTACGAGGTGAACGCTAAAGGACTGCATGTCGTCCTACACGCCGCGAAAGAGGCAGGCATTCAACACGCCGTTTATACAAGCACGTTCACTGTGCATGAGCGGACACGCAACAATTTTCCGTATGAAGATGTCGTGCCGCGCGATAATCCCGGTGTCTACGGATTAACCAAGGGCTTCGGCGAACAGGTTTGCGAATACTTTGCGCGAGAACACGGCATGTCGCTTATCGCTTTGCGAATCACGGGTCCCTCTACACGCGAACAGTGGCTTGAACGTTACGCCCAACCGAAAGAGTCGTCAGTGCATATCTGGTGGACGGATGAAGAAGATCTGGCGAGCGCGTATCTCGCTGCCATCTCGGTTGAACACGAGGGTTTTGACGCTTTCTTTATTTCGGGGGATCATGAGCAGAAGGAAATTAATCTCTCAAAAGCGAAACGGCTGCTCGGTTGGGAACCCCTGACGCACACGCGCGTGTGAAAAACTCTATAAATAAGGAGAGCCTTCACAATGAAAATAGGGTTATTCTCCGTTTTTCTAACGCTTATCCTCGCTTCAAACCTGCTTCTATCCAACACCTTCGCCCAAGACTATACGCAGTGGGAACTACCAGAGGGTGCCATCGCGCGACTTGGTAAGGGTGGAATCCGTAAGATACAGTATTCGCCTGACAACAGGTTTTTGGCGGTAGCGAGTACTATCGGCATTTGGATCTACGATGCAGTTACGCTTCAAGAGGCTCTCCTCTTTGCAGGAAATGTGGATGGGATTTCTTGTGTGTCGCTGAGTCCAGATGGACGTACTTTTGCAGTTGGCAGCGGTCAGGTTCTCCAACTCTGGGATACCATCATCGGCGAGCATCAGGCAACACTCGCTGGGCATACGGATGGGATATTCGACATAGTGTTCAGTTCAGATGGAGAGACTATCGTAACTGGCAGCAGTGATGGCACTATCCGCCTCTGGGACACACACACTGGAGAGCAGAAAAAAACATTCGCAAAAGGTGTCAACTGGATTACGCGTGTCGCGTTCAGCCCGGATGGGCGAACACTGGCGAGTGGGAGTGGCGACGGCACAGTACTTCTGTGGAGACTGCGTTAATACTGGCTGAATAGCTCCGAAATTTGACAAAAATCTTATTGCATGATACAATATAATACAATTAAACCGAAAGTCTACGTCGAAACAACAGTCGTTAGTTACTTGGTCGCTCGGCCTAGCTACGATGTGACGGTCGCCTCTCGACAACAAGCAACACAACAGTTGTGGGGGAATCATCCCGACAACTTCGAGTTTATTATTTCAAACATAGTTCTCAGTGAAGCAAGAGAGGGCAATGTCATAGCAGCCCAACGTCGGCTTGAGGTATTGGCAAATTTGCCGGTATTAGATATGTCGTCAGAAGCCATTATGCTCGTGGACAAATTGATAGATGCTGGTGCCGTGCCGCAGCATTCGCGCCCGGATGCACAGCATATCGCCATCGCCGCGGTGAATAACGTTGAATACTTAGTCTCTTGGAACTACAAGCATATTGTGAATGAAACCAAGCGACAACAGATAAATGAGATCTGTCACTCCGCTGGATTTCAACCCACAATCCTCTGTACACCTACAGCATTAATTGAGGAGATTCAAGTGAAAGAGAAACCCGATACACGCATGGATCCTGTCTTAGAAGAGTGCTACAAGATGAAAGAAGCGTTCGCCGCTAGATTCAAATCTGCCCAGGAACTTAATGATTATTTAGTGGCAGAAACGGAAAAAAACAAAGCCCTCGGTTGGAAATATTTACCCCCACCGCCGCCCCGAACCGAATCTGGCAAAAAAGACTAAACTGTTCGCACTAAGGAAAATCGCCTATGACACACCCTGAACTCACCTTAACGGAACGTCGCCCGTTCCACACCCAGCGCCGAGATACCTGGTGGTTACAACCCTTAGCTGTATTTGTCGGGTTGGGAGCATTCATTGTTTATGCCACCTTTCGGGTTTTTGAAGGGAACCATTTCATTCACGGACCCTACCTGTCGCCTTTCTATTCACCGTTGCTTTTTGGTACTGAAAAGGCGGCGCATAGCCTCGATCACAGTTGGTTTGGTATGATGCCGTCTTGGATACCGGGTTTCATTACGCCGGCTGTCCTCATTTTATGGGCACCGCTCGGATTTCGCTTTACATGCTACTACTACCGTGGGGCGTATTACAAAGCGTTTTGGGCAGATCCACCCTCCTGTACAGTGTCGGAGCCACGTAAGGGGTATCGCGGTGAACACTCCTTCCCCTTGCTTATTCAGAATATTCACAGGTATTTTCTCTACGTTGCCTTCATTGTTTGGATTATTCTCTCTATTGATGTATGGAAAGCACTATGGTTCGACGATGGTAACGGTGGGACAACCTTCGGCATCGGCGTAGGCACCATCATCTTGGCAGGCAATGTTGTGCTTTTAGGCGGTTATACCTTCGGATGCCACTCTTTACGCCACTTAGTCGGTGGGGTTGTCGATCTGCTCTCCAAAGCCCCTGTCCGTCGGGGAGCGTACAACTGTGTCAGTTGCTTGAACAGTCGGCACATGCTTTGGGCGTGGATGAGCCTCTGTTGGGTCGGTTTTTCCGATCTCTATGTCCGTATCGCCGCCACAACAGGTTTTAAAGACTGGATTACATTTTAAAAAACATCTATTGTAGAGAAGAAAGAGGAAATATTAGCGTGGCATCTTACGAAACGCATGAATACGATGTATTGATAATCGGAGCCGGTGGTGCTGGACTTCGTGCCGCTATTGAAGCCGCCGTAGGCGACCTAAAAGTAGGGCTCATCTGCAAATCCTTGCTCGGTAAAGCACACACCGTCATGGCAGAAGGTGGAGTCGCTGCCGCTTTGGCGAATGTTGATGAAAGGGACAGCTGGCGTGTACACTTTGCTGACACCATGCGCGGTGGACAGTACCTCTCTAATGCACGGATGGCGGAACTCCATGCGCAGGAATCCCCTGACCGCGTGCGTGAGCTTGAAGGGTGGGGTGCCCTTTTTGACCGAACACAGGATGGAGGCATCCTTCAGCGGAACTTCGGTGGACACCAATACCCGCGTCTTGCACACGTCGGCGACCGAACCGGATTGGAAATGATCCGCGCGCTACAGGACCACGGTATTCACCAAGGCATTGAGGTGCACATGGAGAATACCGTCGTTTCGCTCCTCAAAACGGGCGAGAGAGTCTCAGGGGCATTCGGTTACGAACGTGAAAAAGGACGATTCAAGGTCTTTACGGCGAAAGCGGTCGTTTTGGCAACAGGCGGTGTCGGAAAGGCATATAAGATCACAAGCAATAGTTGGGAATACACCGGTGATGGACATTCTCTTGCATACCATGCCGGGGCAGAACTCATAGATATGGAGTTCGTTCAATTCCATCCCACTGGCATGGTGTGGCCCCCCAGTGTCCGGGGCATCTTGGTCACAGAGGGAGTGCGTGGCGAAGGCGGCGTCCTCAAAAACGGTGAAGGCAACCGCTTCATGTTCGATGACATCCCGGAACTCTATGTGAACCAGACAGCAGATAACCCTGAAGAGGGTTGGCGATATACGCAGGGTGACCGAGATGCACGCCGTCCGCCTGAACTTCTCACACGCGATCATGTGGCACGGTGCATCGTCCGAGAAGTCCAAGAGGGTCGGGGAAGTCCACACGGTGGTGTATTCTTGGATATAGCGTGGATTAAGGAAAAAATTTCGAACGCTCCAGAGCATATCCGTAGAAAACTGCCGAGCATGTACCATCAATTCAAGGAACTCGCCGACATCGACATCACACAGGAGCCGATGGAAGTAGGTCCCACAACGCATTATATCATGGGCGGTATTCGGGTCGATGCTGATTCACAAATGACAGCAGTTCCAGGGCTCTTCGCCGCAGGTGAATGCGCGGCGGGATTACACGGTGCCAATAGACTTGGTGGTAATTCGCTATCCGATCTGCTCGTTTTCGGTAAACGCGCCGGAGAATACGCAGCAAAGTTTGCAGAAGAGAACGAGGCAGTTCCATTTGATGAATCGCAAATTGATGCAATCGCTGTGCACACCCTAAAACCATTTGAGAACCCGGCAGACGATGGCAATGCGGAGAAAATGGGACCCTACGCCATTCAAGCACAACTCCAGGAGAAGATGCAGGAACTGGTGGGTATCGCTCGAAGTCAGGGAAGTCTCACGCAAGCCTTGGAAGAGATTCAGAATCTGCGCCAGCAGTCGGAAAGTGTTCACGCTATCGGTAATCGAGAATATAACTCCGGATGGCATACGGCGCTCGATCTCGACTGCTTGCTCACGGTCTCCGAAGTGATCGCACTCGCAGCACTTGAACGCAGGGCAAGCATCGGTGCGCATTCACGGGACGATTATCCTGAGAAAGAGGAGCCCAGTGCAGGCAAATATAACACTATCGTCAAGAAGACACCCGATGGCACAATGGAGATTCGCCGACAACCGGTTGATGAACTCCGGGATGATCTACAGGAAATCATAGACGAAGTGGGATAGCATTTTAATTTTTCGCAAGGCGTTAAATCAGGTGTTTTGTTTATCAAAGGATTCTGCTCATATCCGCCTGCGCCGTTGTTGCAGGCTGCTGTCTTGAGTAAAATTAAAAGCCGTAGCCCGTAACGTAGTGGAGGGCGGGTCTACGGAGAGGTGCTTTATATATCAAACCGACTTGACCGAACCGCAAGGAAAATTAAAAAAACCGCAAGGAAAATTAAAAAATGGCGAAAGCAACGTTTAGAATCTGGCGTGGTAATGCGGATGGAGCGGAATTTGTCAATTACGACACCGAGGTTTCTGAAGGTATGGTGGTTTTAGACGCTGTCCACCGTATCCAAGCCGATCAGGCAAACGACATGGCTGTCCGGTGGAATTGTAAAGCGGGAAAATGTGGATCCTGCTCTGCCGAAATCAACGGGCAACCGAAATTGATGTGCATGACGCGCCTCAACGATTTACCGCTTGATGAACCCGTTACGGTCGAACCGATGCGTGCATTCCCGATCATCAAAGACCTCGTTACAGACGTATCATGGAACTTCAGAGTTAAAGAGAAGATGAAGCCCTTCACGCCACGACCCCCTGATGCCGAAGATGGTACATGGCGGATGAAACAGGAAGACATTGACCACATCCAAGAGTTTCGGAAGTGCATTGAATGCTTCCTCTGCCAAGATGTCTGTCATGTCCTTCGGGAACACGACCTTCATGACGAATTCATCGGACCGAGATTCTTCGTTTACGCCGCTTCCTTGGAAATGCACCCGATTGACACTGAAAACCGGTTGGAAGAATTGAAGGATTCGGGTGGTATCGGGTATTGTAACATTACCAAATGTTGTACGAAGGTCTGCCCGGAACATATCACGATTACGGACAACGCCATTATCCCGCTCAAAGAACGCGTCGTTGACCAATTCTACGATCCGATTAAAAAATTGTTCCGCGTCTTCAGTCGTTAACAGTCTCACTTGCGTGTCTAAACCGCGGTGAATACCAATCACCGTTCTCAAATTGGCGTAACAACCACGAATATTTCTCTTGCATATATAATTCGGAGATGCTAAAATCATGACAAGCAAAAATGATATTTTAAGAGTTGGTGTGATTGGACCCGGCGGTGCAGGACGAGGGAACACACTCGGTTTCGCAACACGTCCCGACGCTGAAGTCGTCGCCGCTGTGGACACCCACGAAGCGAGTTTGGACGCTTTAGAAAGCGCGCTCCAAGAACAGGTAGACGGCTATAAAGCAAATAGTTTCAACCGCTACCTCGGTGAATACGAGTTCGTGGAGATGCTCAATCACGAAGATCTGGATATAGTTGGTGTATTCTCGCCCCACTCCCTGCACGATATTCATGTGAAATACGCGCTCCGCGCCGGATGTCACGTTATCGTCGAAAAACCGATGGCGAATGTCGTTGGCGATGCAATCGCTGTAACCAAAATTGCAATGGGCAGTGGATTACACCTTGTCGGTGGGTATCAACGGCATTACGAGGATACCTACATGGCAGCCAGGCGCGCAATCGCTGAAGGACGCATCGGAAACCTCCAGAAATTTGAAGTCTATATGGCACAGCGCTGGGGTGCGGGTGGATGGCGAGGAAATCCACGCTTCTCCGGCGGTGGACAGCCCAACGACTCAGGAAGCCACCTTCAAGATATATTCTTATGGATGACGGGTGCCTTGCCTGCTGAGGTCTACGGAACGACTGACATGAAATTTGAGGACGACGATGGAAACCTCGTTCCAAAGTTCGTTGAAATTAATTCCTACTCCGATGTAACACTGGATAACGGTGCCGATGGCACAATCACTATCCTCGGCAACACGCGCGTCGGGTTTGAAGAATGGGTAATTCTGGAAGGGGATGAAGGAACGATCGAAATCAAAAACGGTATTCGTTACACTCCCAAAGGTGGCGAGTCAGAGCCACTTGCTTATCCGCGTCCGGAAGGATACCCCCGCAGCAAAGTCGACCAGCTCGTCGGTTTGGTGAAAGGTGAGTACCAGACGAACTATACCTCTGGCATCAACGGGATACGCACCAGTTGGTTGACGAATTCAATCCTCGAAGCCGGTAAGGGTCCCGACGCGAAAAACAGAGTGAATTGCGACAACCTCATCCAGAAAGAGGGCTACACTCGGCAAGAGGTATTAGAATTGATTGATGATTGTGCATCCAAATCATGCTATTAAAGCGCCGATGTTTATTCGCAGAGGCGTCTTCGGACCGAGTCATAAAAAAGGAGAAAGACCGTGAAATTTTCAGCACAACTCGCAACCAAGACGTATGATCGCTGGCAAAAACTTGCTGTTAAAAGTATGAAGTATTGCCCGCTTGTCGCTATTATTTTGGTAGCATTGGTGCAAATTAGTTGCGTACCCGGTAGTAGCGCGCTGCGCACTGGAGAAAACCTCGTTGCACAGAAAGACTACCCTGGTGCGATAGCGGCGTATCAAAGTATTGTGGATGCCAAACCCGGCACACCCGAAGCACTTCAGGCACAACTCGCTATAGGCAAACTTTTCATCGATCGGATGAGTCAACCCGCAGAAGGCATCAAAGCCCATGAAGCACTCATTGCCGCTGCACCGGAAAGCGACGAAGCCGCTGAAGCATATTATGAACTCGGCATGCACTACTACCGACAAAAGGATTTTAAAGCCTCCCAAACCCAATTTGACGCGGTTGTTAATAACTTCCCACAACTCGAATTGAGCCACAACGCACAACTGATGCTGGCGAAAAGTTTTGAAGAGGCAAACGATTTTGAACAGGCGGTAGAGGTTTTCGATAACTTCGCAAATCGGAATCCTCGCAGTGAACGCGCCGCGCTGGCTATTGCCAATAAAGGGCGAATCCAACGACAGCACCTCAAAAACGAAGAGGAAGCGAAACGCACTTATCAAACACTCGTTAAAAGATATGGGAAGGTCGAAGGTGCTGAAAAAGAGATTGAGAAAGCAAAAGCGGAACTGACAGATCTCAAAGCAAGCATTCCGGAGGCAGATGACCCATTAGCAACGCAGTACGGTAGAGCTTTGGCGCAACAAGAGGCGACTCGTGAACGGGACCGGCCGCGTGGGGGTGTTGAAAGAAGTCGCGCGATGGGAAATGTCGGTCTGCAAATCGCAGACTCCGGTTTCGGGGTTAGCGCAGCAGAGGTCATGCGGGATTTCGGCGGACAGGGTGGTATCGCAGGCGATGACCAGGGCAGCTACTTTGCTGCTGAACTGATGATTGCCAACTTCTTCTACGGTGATGAAAGTTACCGTGACGCAGGCGCGTTATACTTCAATGCAATTGCCAGCGCGGAAGCAGAAAAGGTGAAAATCGACCCGTATACCTACCTCAAACTCTCAATTTGCTACCGAAAAGTCGGGATGCATAAACGGGCGAAAGAGGTTCTCAAAAAGGCAGCACTCCGAGATGGTGGGGTCATTGAAGCCGTCATCAACACCGGACGGAATCACTACACTTCTGAATCGTATGATAAGGCGTTAGAAACCTACAATTCTGTTCTTGGAATGGCTCGAAGCAAAGATTCCGAGATTTACTGGTTACTCTCGCTCGTACACAAAAAATTAGGTGAACCCGAGAAAGAACGAGAGGTTCTTGAGCGATCTGTCGCGGCGAACACACAGAATTTGGATGCGCTACAAAGTCTTGCCGAGGTCCTCCACTATCGATTGAAGGATCGGAAAGCCGCTGTAATCTTTCAAGATCTCGTTGATCAGAAAGGCGATTCGTACATCGGATCTAAAACCGTCGGTGACCTCACCTATAAGTACGGGAATTATGTGCAATCTCGTGCCAAGTATAGAGCCGCCGCGCGGACAGCGAAACGGTTGCTCGGTAAATCGGAAAGCGAGGTCGAAAAACAAAAACTTCGCAATCAGGTCGTTTATGCGACTATTCTCGCCGCACGTGCCACCTATCACCTGAAGAAATTGGAAGACGCACAGAAGATGATAGATGAATTGGCGGCAGAGTATCCTGAACACGCGTTAATCCCTTACGGTCGGGGTGAGTTGGCGCTTTTAGATGGCGATGCGGAAACTGCTATTGCTGAATTCAAAGCCGCCATTGAGAAGAGCCCACTTTCAGACATTCCGCTGATGGCTCTTGGAGATTACTATGTCTCACAAGGGTTTAATGACGACGCTATAGCCCTTTGGGAAGGCTATTTGGCGAAAAACCAATATAACCAGAACGTCCGTCGTAGCCTTAATAAGTTGAAAGGTGAAGACGCAGAATAAGTGTTGTGAATTGCGCGGTTGAAAGACCGCGCTTTACATCATGATTTTAGAATAATCAGTTTTTTGTCAAAAAAACTTGACCTTTTATCGTCAATTGTGTATAATTAACAAGTAAGATTTTTAACTTCCTACGCGCAAGCACGCTTTAAGGGTGCAATTCGCAGTTTTCCCCTGATGAAACAGTGCAAATCCGGAAAAAAGCGTCCTTTGAGGAAAAACGAGTCACTGGTTGTAAGGTAGTGCGTGCAACGCCAGTTTTGATATGGAAAACCAAGCGGCACCTTTAGGTCGAAACCACCTTCTAACACGTATCTCGAAGCAACCATACAAGAAACACTCCCACGGGCAATGTTGCACCTACTCCATTGATATCCCTGTATACCCTGCATTTTGCTTTGTTGCATATCTCAACGGCAATTTCTCATGCGTTTGTTTGGAGTGTCATGCCAGATTAACCGGTTTTGTGGTAAAACCCAGTTTTCGTGCCTCGGTTCTGTTACGCGATATATTAAACGACAAAGTAGTGAAACCCGGTAGATATGGTTTTCAATCGCGAACCGAAAGTGATAGAAACCAACTTCAGTAGATTATTCTATAGAATCAGCCCGATTCCATTTTAACCTCTTCTTTGTATCCTATTTTAGCGATTGCTTTCAAATTGCGAACCCATTTTTAACATATCGCATATTTGAGTGGAGACAGAGAATTCGCTGGGTGGTTAGATGAACGCCATGGTGGAACGATTACCTTGGAACCGGGCAAAATGAGGAGTATTAGAAACTATGGAGAGCTTGGACATTGGCAAGCTCCAAGAAATGGAGTTCTCGGAACTCAAAGACTTGGCCCAAACACTCGGAGTGACTGAATACAACGGGTCTCGGAAAGAGGAATTGATTAGCGAAATTATAGAGGCTAAATCTGAGGCGGATATCCAATTTTACGGTGGTGGGGTCTTGGAAATCCTTGATGACCGGGATCAACACTACGGTTTTCTTCGTTCATCGCGCTCCAATTATTTGCAGAGCAGCGAGGATATTTACGTGTCCTCATCGCAAATCCGGCGATTCGATTTACAAACCGGACACGTCGTTGAAGGGGTAATTCGCCCCCCAAAGAAGACGGAAAACAAAGCAGAGCGCTATTTCGCAATGTTACAAATTGACAAGGTCAACGGAGAAGCACCAGAAGCCGTCAAGCAGAAAATCCTTTTCAAAAACCTCACGCCTATACACCCATACGAAAAATTGAAACTGGAACACAGTCAGTCAGAGTACGGGACTCGTATGGTGGATCTAATAGCACCGATTGGGAAGGGACAACGCAGCTTGATTGTCGCCCCTCCTTACAGTGGTAAGACAACGCTGCTGAAAAATATTGCTGCTGGGATCGAGGCTAACCATCCAGAAGTCATCCTCATCTTTTTACTCATTGATGAACGTCCCGAGGAAGTTACAGATGTTGCTCGTTCTGTCAAAGGAGAAGTCATTAGTTCTACTTTTGATGAACATCCCGAACGACACATCCAGGTCGCAGAGATGGCGATTGAAAAGGCGAAGCGGTGGGCGGAGTACGGAAAAGATGTCGTTGTTCTGTTAGACAGCATGACCCGGCTGGCACGTGCGCATAATGTCATGACGCCACACAGCGGAAAAACGCTGAGCGGTGGCTTAGATGCCATGGCATTTTTGAAACCGCGTCAGTTCTGCGGCGCAGCTCGGAAATTTGAAGAAGGTGGAAGTCTAACGGTTATTGCATCTGTACTCGTCGATACGGAAAGCCGACAAGATGAACACATCTACGAAGAATTCAAAGGCACTGCCAACATGGAAATCCACATGGAGCGTGCTTTGTTGGATCTCCGCATCTACCCACCGATTAATGTTGGAAAGTCAAAAACACGCCGTGAGGAACTCTTATTGGCACCAGATGTTCTTAACAAAGTCTGGGTGCTGCGGAAATTCACAAGCCAGATGGACAGCGCGGAATCTCTTGAAATGCTCATTGAGCAATTCAGCAAAACTGACACAAACGCGGAATTTCTCGAACGCATGGTAGACAATGCGACTTACAGTAATGTGTCGGCGAGAACCAACGCTCGTCCGAAGCGATGAGCGTGAATTCCTACATGTCTACGCTTCCGCGCCTCAAAAGCGCGGCTACAAGAATATTAGAGAATCGTAAATAGACGGTTCAAAATTTTGAATTCAAAGGAGAGCATTATGAAAACCGAAATACATCCGGAAATGGTAGAATGCGTTATTACATGTGTTTGTGGTGCAAGCCATAAGACGCTCGCTATCCAACCAGTGATGCGGGTAGATATTTGTGGAAAATGCCACCCATTCTACACTGGACAACAAGCTCGATTTATTGACACTGCCGGACGCGTTGAAAGTTTCCGCCGACGTTACGGACTCACCGAAGGCGATAATTAGAAATATCGTTTCACAGGTAAGTCTATCGATCGGTGTTCCAAGGAGAGGTACCCGTGCCTTAACAATAGTAGGCACGGGAAATGCCTAACTGCTTACGGGACAGTAATCAAGCAGGGACAGAGATCTGCCCTACGTCCCAAAATGTAGACAAGCATCTCTTAGCTTTTAACAGTTAACCGCAAGTTTTGACTTGCAAGCGGTGACAAAAATGTTTGAGAAACTCAAGGATATTGAAAACAGATACGCTGAAGTCGAAAGTGCACTTGGAGACGCAGCGCAAATTTCAAATCAACAACGATTAATAGAGTTATCTAAAACTCACGCGGAACTCTCGCCAATTGTGTCCACTTATCAGGAGTACCAACAGTTAGAATCAGCACTTGAAGAGACGCTTCTCCTCATAGAATCGGAAACGGATGCGGAAATGCTCGGATTAGCGCAGGAAGAGTTGGACGCTCTTACTGCCAAAAAAGAGAGACTTACTGAGGAACTTAAGGTTCTCATCATTCCGAAAGATCCGAACGATGCAAAAAATGTCATCATCGAGATTCGGGCAGGGACCGGTGGTGAAGAAGCCAGTCTTTTCGCAGCCGAATTGTTTCGAATGTATACCCGCTATGCTGAACGTCAGAACTGGAAGCTGGAACTACTCAGTTCAAATGCAACTGGCTTAAAAGGATTTAAAGAGGTTGTCTTCTCAATTGCAGGGCAGAACGCATACAGTCAGCTGAAATTCGAAGGTGGTATACATCGTGTACAGCGAATTCCGGCAACCGAGGCAAGTGGACGCATTCATACATCTGCCGCCACGGTGGCGGTTCTCCCTGAAGCAGAAGCACTTGATTTGGCGATTGATGAGGCAACCGAATTACGTATTGATACCTACCGATCTTCCGGTCCTGGCGGACAAAGTGTTAACACAACCGACTCCGCGATTCGTATTACCCACCTGCCAACGGGGTTGGTTGTGACATGCCAAGACGAAAAATCTCAACATAAAAATCGTTCCAAGGCGATGAAAATTCTCCGGGCACGCCTCCAAGAACAAAAACAATCTGAACTTAACAGTGAAAGAGCCGAAACCCGCAGATCTATGGTCGGCAGTGGCGACAGAAGCGAGAAAATTCGCACCTATAACTTCCCACAATCTCGTGTAACTGACCACCGGATCCAATTCAGTTCCTATCAACTTGATTCCGTTTTAGATGGAGACCTACAAACGTTTATTGAACGGCTAACAACTGCCGATCAGGCGGAGAGGTTGAAAGAGGCTTAAGCCTCCAGCTAAGGAACACGGAACTATGCCGGATAAAATGTGGAGCGTGGTGGATCTACTCGATTGGACAGTGGGATACTTTCAACAGAACGGCATCCCGAATCCGAGATTAGATGCGGAGGTATTGCTTGGACACTTGCTCGAAAAAAGCCGCCTGCAGCTCTATCTCCATTTTGAAATGCCTGTCTTTCAAGAACACCTCACACCGTTCCGAGAACTCATCAAAAAGAGAATCGCGCACACACCTGTTAGCTACCTAACGAATCACAAAGAGTTTATGTCCTTGGATTTCTATGTAGATGAACGGGTCCTCATTCCGCGCCCGGAGACAGAACAGCTCGTTGAAACTATTCTCATGACAGAAACCGGAGATTGCCAGCGTTTACTGGAACTTGGTACAGGGAGCGGTGTGATTGCTACGAGTCTTGCGGTACAACAACCAGAATGGGAGATCGTTGCAACGGACATCTCTGAGTCTGCCCTCGCCGTTGCTCGCAAGAACGCTGAAACACACGCGTGCGCAGCGCAAATTGAGTTTTTGTCTGGAGATCTGTTTGAACCGATAGAAGCAATAAACACTAATGGCGACACACGATTTGATTGGATTGTCTGCAATCCACCCTATATCAAAAATACAGAGCGTGCCGCCTTGAGTCCGGATGTCCGCGACTATGAACCTGAGGTTGCCCTTTTTGCTGGAGATGACGGTCTTGCCGTTATTCGTCGATTAATTGCTGAGGCACCCAAATACCTCACACCGGGTGGTAAACTCATCCTTGAAATCGGTGCAGCACAAGCCGACACCGTTCGAACGCTTCTTGATGCTGAATCTGCGTACTGCACGTACGAACTGCTCGAAGACTATGCGGGGAAGGAACGGGTTGTTCTCGCAAGTATCTCATAAAGACGCATTTTTAGTTTTTCCGCTGCAGTCATGATCGTCCGATCGCGGCTTTCCAATTTGAATTAAAAACTGAATTTTGGCTGGCTGCCCTCACTTTTATGGGCGCGCCTCAGGCAATTATCTATAAATTTTGAAAAAAATTGTTTTTTTCCTTGACATATTTTGTGAAAATTTTATATAATAAATTAACCTTTTTCTCGTGAGCCTATTAGGGAACGTTGATAGCGCGTTAATTCTCCACGGCGTGCCATTCTTTCCGTTTTTTGAAACGTAGTAGATTTTATTGACGTTACATTGTATAGCCTGCTGAAACAGGATCCTTATAGGCTAAGGAGCAGATTTGAATGGCGCGCCAAATATCTAATGATTTATCTGCTGTCGAAGATACCTATCTCGCTACACAAGCGAAGGCAGGCAACGAAGCCGCATTTAGGCAATTATTCGACAAGCATTATAAATGGGTTTATAATAAAGCCTACCGAATGCTTGGAAATTACCAAGATGCTGAAGAGGTCGCCTCGGATGTGTTCGTTAAAGTCTGGCAGAAGCTGGGCAAATGGGACACAGAACAGGGTAGTTTTCAAGCATGGTTAAATACGGTGGCTCGAAATACTATTATCGATGCAATACGGAAGCGGGACAGGATTCGGGAACACCCTCTCGGTGGTTCGCCTGATGAGGATGAACAACCCTTAAGTAAATACGAAGACCCGCGCCCGGGTCCTGAGCAAGAATTAGAAGCCGCCGAAGCGCAACAGATTTTGGAAGATGCCCTTGAACAGGTAACGAAACCAAATCATCGGATTGCGTGGATGTTGCGGCACTTAGAAGGTTATAGTATTGCAGAGATTGCCCGCATTCTCAACCGCAAGGACGGCACTGTGAAAATTTGGATTTTTCGGTGCACGGAGGAATTGCGGAAGATTCTGATTGCAAAAGGCATTCAGTGGATATATTAATTTGGAGGATTAACGCATGCACTTTTGGAAGAAATGGCGAAGGGACGGCATCTCGGCAGATGACTTGAAAAAGGCTGAGATGTTGGAAGCTTATACGTGCTGGCTGAAGAATGGGAAGTTATCACGTAAGCAGAAACGTCTTCTAAGGGAAATTCACAACTTTCCGGAACTTCAGCCATTGAAACAATTAATAGACTTCTCACACTACCGCTTTGAGGAGCGGGAAAACGTTATACCGCCGCCTGGTGCCGAGCAGCGCGCTCGTGACCGTGTGATGGCGGAAATTCGGGGCGAAGCAGTGGAAGCCGATACTGTTGGTGCGCTGGAGCTGCAACCCGGTTATAGCCCACAAGGTATGGGCAATGAAACTACCGAAATCATGCAGGTTGATGCGTCTTTACCCGACGCGGATGCACTGCGGGAGTGGGATACTGAACAAACAGCTGAATCCGCAGAGATGTTGAAGCGTTACAACGCAATCCGGACGCTTTCTCGTTTACACGTCCGATTTGAGCTGAAGGATGACGATGTCTACGTCACGGATTTGGGTAGTTCTGATACGACTTATCTTGATAACGCACGTGTTGAAGCACCGACCCGCATTCAAGACGGTTCTACGCTAAAATGTGGCAAAGTTAGTTTCAAAGTCGTCGATATTGAACGGTCATAATTTTACACGGAGAAGGATTGTGTTGTGCATTGAGGGATAAGCCCTTAATGCACCACCGCTCCTTATGAAGGCTGTGTACCTTAGGCATACCAATTCATTGGCATTATCACATTTTCAACAAGCAACGCTCAGTTATGGACAGGCGTGCTATGTTGAAGCTATCCAACACTATCTCGCTGGCTTGAAATTGGGCGCGGCACGGCATCACTATATCTATGCCGACCTCGCGAAAGCCTATGAGATGGTTGGAGAGTGGGATACAGCATTGGCGTGTTTAGACATTGCTCTTCGATTATGTCCTGATTCGCCAACGGCTCTTAGGCGCAAAGCGCGCATTCTTGATGAAAAAGCGTGTTATCATACACTTATCTCTTTGGATGACTTTGACGAACCACCTCCCGTACAATTCTTTGAACAGTTACAAGTGAGTTCTACGAAGTTCCCTAAGCAAGTTGTAAATTCGGAATTTTTCGATCTCACTTGTCATTCTGAAATGAATTCCCAGACAGTCTGGAACATCTGTCGACTGATTTATCGAACTTACTCGGAATTGGGTGAAATGTTAGGGTACTATCCCGCTTCGCCGGTTTCTATATCGATTTCAAATACAAATAGGCGTGCTGCGTCTCAACGTTCGATGCCAAGATGGGCGAGTGGGTGCTACGATGGTGGCATCCGTCTGGCATACTGCGCAGCGGGTGAGCCAGTGCTAAGCATTTTATATGCCCTGCTACGGCATGAATGGGTACATCTGTTGGTTCATCATTTAGCACACGGGCATTGTCCTGTATGGCTTGACGAAGGACTCGCACAAAGCATTGCCCGCCCTATGTTCCAGTCTGAACGCCTTGACTTGCAGCAGTCGGTTCAGACCGAGCGTTTACTTCCCTTTGCCGTATTGAACAAACCGTTTAACCAACTCCCCGCAAAATATCGGAAATTGGCGTATATCCAGTCCACTGCAGTAGCAGAATTTCTCATCCAGCAGTTCGGTTTCCCCAAAATTCGTAAGTTGCTTCACCAGTTAGGCAACGGCACTCCGATAGAGATTGCAATTGAACAGGTATTTGGGTGCAGTTTGACGGAAATCCCTTTGGCTGGCGCGCTAATACACAACTCGTAAAATTCCCACATTCAAACGTCAAAAATGACGAAACTCGATATTGGTATTCTCATTCTTGTTGGATTGGCTGGTATAAGTTGCTACCGTGCGGGTTTCACCCGAAGTGTATGGAGTATATTCGTAATCGGCATCGGGTTCTTTACTGCCTGTCAATTTTGGGGGCAACTTGCGATAGTTGTCCAAAAGTTGGTAGCAAACCCCAGTTGGGCGAAGTGGCTGAGCATCGTTGCCATTGTGCTGGTCGTCTCTATTCTTGTTGACTCGCTTTTTGAGCGTATCCAGCGGATTCTCGAGAAAGGGGTTTTGGGCTGGGTAAACCATCTGCTTGGACTCGGTTTTGGGATCGCTTCCGGCGGACTTATTATTGCCTTCGCGCTCATCCTTCTCAACGCACATGGCGGCGATGGCTTCAAAAACGAGATCGCAAATTCTCGATTTGCCCCACACCTCACAGATATCGGGGATCGCGTTTGGGCAGTTAGCAAGGACCATGTGCAAAAGCAACTTGATACCAAATGAAAACTTTTCTCTCCGTTTTAGGGCAATATAGGCGTGTAGGGTGTGCCCTGCTTCTTATTTTCTTATGTTTATGTGCACTTCCGTTACCTGCTGCAGCTGTTGAGTCCACTTTTGCAGATTCACTTTTCCAAGAGGGTGATTATCTCAACGCCGCTCACGAGTATAAGCGACTCCTCTTTTTACATCCCGATGCCCCTCGAATTGATTTCATAGCATTCCGCGTTGCCGCATCCTACCAGAATGCAGGCAAATTAGAGAACGCGATCCGCGCCTACCAACTTCTGATTGATACCTATCCGAAAAGTGTTCTTGTCGAGCGCGCGAAAAACAATATTGCTCAGGGTCATGTTCTGTCGGGCGATAGCGAGCAGGGGCTTGCATCACTCAAACGGTTTCTTTCAGAACATAAGGAGAGTAGTTTAGCACCACGCGTGCACTTTACAATTGGAATGCTCCATGTGGATAAGGGAGAATGGACACAGGCAAGCAGCGCGTGGAACGATGTTTATTTAGCCTACCCGGAGAGTCCTTTTGCTAAAGTGAGTGATAGATTGGCGCGGACGATAAAAAACGTGGATACGCTTCCGCACCGTTCTCCGACGGTCGCCGGTGTGCTTTCAGCGTTAGTTCCGGGGAGCGGACAGGTTTATAGCGGGAGGACGGCTGACGGACTTTACACCTTTGTTGGTATGGTGGTGTTGAGCGGCGCGAGCCTCTATTACGCCGACCAAGAGCGTTACGAAGTTGCGGTACCTGTTGGAGTACTTGGCGCATTTTTCTATGGAAATGGTATCTATCAGAGTGTTCAATCGGCGCGGGTTTTCAATGTCCAACGCGAGGAACAATTTCGGGATCGACTCCAACAGGAAATTCGGGGTTCGGGGTTATTCGGAGCAATATCACCTTTAAAAGACAAGATGGAATTAGTAATGTGGAAGTATAGGTTTTGATGACAACTGTGAGTTTTTTAATCTCTCTCATAGTCTTTGCGGCTGGCGGGACTACTGAGGAGACAATCCAGCAATATCGTTATGCAGAGCATCTTTTTGAGTCGGGTGATTATCAAGCAGCAAGACGTGAATATAAGCGCCTCCTGTTCTATCGACCTGACACAGAATTCAGGGATGTAGCTGATTATCGGGTTGCACAGAGTTATTACTATCAAAACCAACCTGAACGTGCTGAACACCTGTTTCGCGAATTTTCAGTCGTTCATCCGAATTCGCCTTTTCGGTTTCGGAGCCAGTTGATGATTGGACAACTCCATTTTGACGCAGGCGCGTATTCACTGGCGCGAACGACGCTCTTTGGACTTCTGCAATCGAGTAAGGATACAGAAGTAGGGGCAGCGGCGCACTATCTGCGCGGCTGGTGTTACGTTTATACAGCCGATTGGAACAAGGCTATTGCGGAATTGCGGCGAGTAGATACTTTCCAAACGGATACGCCTCATGGAAAAAATGCGCGTCGGTTGGCGGACATGCTTCTTGAAAAAACACCACTCCCACACAAATCGCCGCAAGTAGCAGGATGGCTCTCCACAGTCGTTCCCGGAAGCGGGCAACTCTATGTAGGAAGAGTCAAAGAAGGTGTTCTCGCAGCGGTTTTGGGTGGGACGTTCATTTATCTTGTAGCAGATGCGATTCGTGAACGCCGCTATGTTGACTGTGCTGGTATTTCCTTGATTGGGTGGCAATTTTATTGGGGCAATCGCGTCGATGCACAACGATTTGCATCCGAATATAACTCGCATCGTGAGAGCGAATTGATTGAGGCATTGAAAAAATCAAGTGGGCAGCCACCGCGTTATCAAAAGTCGCCGTGGCGATAGATGCGATTCCCTTCTGTAGGAGCGAGTTGTGCTCGCGATCATCTATAGGAGCGAGTGTTTTTGCTTGGGTGTTTCCCCAACTTTTCCTGCTGGCGAGGTTTCCGAACCTCGCCCTCTGATTGCCGATTGCTGACCGCTGATGGAAACCATTCTACTGACAACTGATAACTATGTAGGAGGGAATTCCGATTCCCGACCCTTAGATTTACCACGCAGCTTGCTTGAGAAATTCCAGTGCCATCAAGGTATGCCCCTCTGCATTTGGGTGGACCCCGTCTTGAGTTGTCCAGAGTGCGCCGGGGCGGGCGGCGACCGCACTTTCAAAAGCGGTACTGGTCGGAATCAACCGTGCGTCGAACTCTTCCGCGAGTCTATGGATGCTTGCGTTGTAAGCATCTACGTCTAATGGACGCGGCGTGTCAACGTCTTCTGCAACATAGAAAATTTCAAAGAGGAAAAGTGAGGCACCTAATTCAGTCTTCGCACGTGTGAGAATCCGTCGATAACACGCCTCCCAAATCGGCAGATAGTCCGCCGCCGAAACGCCTTCTCCATATTGTCGACTCGCATTGTTAATTCCGATTTTCACCGAAAGCCATTCCGGTTTTTCGTCGATCACGTCAATGTCCCACCGACTTTCCAAACCTTCAACGATGTCTCCACCAATGCCTTTATTGACGTAAGTGATCTGACGTTCTGGGTATTTTGCAGTGATAAGTTCGGTTATTTTACGGACATAACCGTGTCCGAGTGGGGCATGCGCATCGCGTCGTCCACAGTCTGTAATGCTATCTCCGATAAAAAGTACTTTCTCTCCGGATTGAAACAACAAATTGTTCACCTAATTTTACGGGAAACCGGAAGCCCAATGCTTTAGCGTTGGGAGGAAAGCCCGCCCTCGTGTGTTAGGCCATAGCGTTTTTTTTTTGAAAAAACACTTGACATTCCTATAAAATTGTGATTTAATATATGTATCAAGTTGGCAAGCATAATAGGCGTTACCGCTTGGTAACGTGCTTGCCTCCCACCTATTAGGGGATAAATGCTTGAGACTTGATAAACCATGAGATTAACATTTAAATATCCTGTGTATCCAACACAGGAAGAAGAAAGAGCATTAGAAAAATGGTTAGACCACTTGTGTGAACTTCAGAATTCTGCGCGCAACAATCGCAAGTTTTCACATGAGACCGAAGGTCGTTTTGTTTCGCGATATGACCAAGAACAACTGTTGAAGGTTGCTCGTGAGAAGTATGACGATTTCCGTGAAGTGCCTCAAGACTTTCAAGTTTCTATCCTCAAACGTGTTGACAAAGCCTTTGATGCGTTCCGTAGGCGTTGTAAAGCAGGTGCGGAGAAAAAGGGCTATCCTCGTTCAAAACGCGTGTCCGTTCTCTGACGTGGTGCTTGCGAAAGCACAAACTCAAAACAGGTGAACGTGTCCGCCAAAATCCGATAATAGAAACCGATTTTAGACACCATCGCTTGAAAGTACCGAAGCTTGGTGAAGTCAAGATACGCATACACCGTCCACTTGTCGGTGACCCGAAAGAAGTCACACTCGTTAAGAAAGCCAGCGGTTGGTATGCTCATATCTCTTGTGAGATACCTGATATGCCGAAAGTTGAACCGACAGATGCTGTTGCAGTTGACGTTGGCACGACACACTATCTAACGACTTCTGAAGGCGAAACAGAGGACAATCCGCGCTGGTATCGCAAAGCAGAAGGCTTGCTCCATAAACACAATCAAACAATGGCACGCCGTAAAAAAGGCTCTAACCGCTGGCAAAAAGCCGTGCATGCGAGTGCCTTACACCAAGAACGGACAACAAACAAACGTAAGGACTTTATCGGCAAACTCGTCTATAAACTCTACCACCATCAGGAAAACAATGTCTTAGTGGCAGAGAACTTACGCGTATCTAACATGGTAAAGAATAAACACCTCAGTAAGAGTATCAGCGATGCGTCTTGGGGAACGTTCTTTGAGTGGACTGGAAACATAGCCGAAAGAGACGGTTTCCATTTCCACCAAGTTGACCCCAAGAACACCTCGCAAACTTGCTCCGCTTGTGGTGAGAAATCGCAAAAGAAACTCTCTCTTGCGATACGAACTTTCAGTTGTAGATTTTGTGGCAACTCTATAGATAGAGACCACAACGCCGCATTAAACATATTCCTAAGGGCGGCTTGCGCCCATCGTGGAGAGCGTTGGGTTACCAACCTCTATGAAACGAGAAACTTATCGGTAGACCGATAGGAAACCTGTTAACACTCTTAACAGGTTTCCCAAGTCTTTAGACTTGGGTACTTGACAAAGTGTCTCCTAAATGTGATATACTAAATTAGTTATTGGCTATCGGCTTTAACCATCAACTCGTGCTTTAACATTTATAACGGAGTCGAGTTGATAGTTAAGGTTATTAGTTAAGAGGTGCGTCTGTAACTGATACCTCTCCTGGAGAACTTCGAGTGAGCGTGAATTGTTACAAGAAACGTTCTTAACTGACGACTGACGACTATAATCTATCACATTTTGAGTAATATGCCAACAATGAAAAACATCGGCGTTCTACACGTCATCACGGATACAACGCTACAATCCCGATTTACGCACGCCGAATTAGCGGAACTTGCAATCGAGGGCGGCGCGGATACGGTGCAATTCCGACAGAAGCAAGGAACGACGCGCGAATTAGTAGCAATGGCGCAATCTATGCAAACGATATGTGCGAGACACAATGTGCCATTGATTGTAAACGATAGAGCGGATGTCGCGCTTGCTGTCGGGGCAATAGGCGTACACTTTGGACAAGATGATATGCCTGTTTCTATCGGGAGGCAGATTCTATCTCCAGAAGCGATCCTTGGTGCATCTGCTCGAACCGAAGAGAAAATACTCGCCGCGATTTCAGAAGGTGCGGACTACATCGGGTTTGGTCCCATTTACGGGACCACTTCAAAACCGGACGCGGAAACGGCTAAGGGATTAGAGAGACTCCGCAGAATGTGCGACATCGCCGCATGTCCTGTCATTGCTATTGGAGGAATTAGTATTCAGACTGCGGGTGAAGTTATTCGAGCAGGGGCACACGGCATCGCGGTCATCTCTGCTGTTTGTGCACACCCTGAGCCACAAGTTGCAACACAGGCATTGCTGAACGAAATCCAGGAGGCGAAGTAGATCGGGACACATGGAAACATATATGGATGATATAGCCGAAATCGAACGCCTCTCTAAGCTATTCAGAGAAATTGATGAGACTTATAATCCGGACCTTGATAAGATTGATGAAGCGTTCGTTCAGAAATTGTGGCATGAGCAACGCTTTTTCGATACCAATATGGAGGCGATTGATAGACGGGCAATTCGCGTACTAAAGCCTGGGGTCTGGAATCATAACGAAGGTCCCGATTTTATGCACGCCGAGATTGAAATTGATGGGAAACTCTACGTCGGCGATGTTGAGATTCACGTCCGATCTTCGGAGTGGTATGCACATAAACATCACCTCAATTCCAGATACAACCGCGTTATTTTGCATGCAGTGTTCTTTAACGACGACTTCAATCTCCGAACGCGGCTCCAAAACAACAAGCGCGTTCCGACTCTTGAACTACTGAAATGGATTGCCGTAGGTACCGGCGATCTCCATGATGATACCCAAGACGCGACAACGGATGGGGTCTGTCGAGTAACAGGGAAGCCGCTGAACATAGAGGTGCTTAAAGGCGTTTTTGAATCCTTAGGACGTGGACGGTTTTTGGAAAAGACGGAGTCGATGCGTTTGTTAAGAACGCGTCTTGATTTCGAGCAACTTCTCTACGAAGGTATCATGGAAGCGTTGGGATACGAGCGCAACAGCAAGGCGTTGAGAGAGTTAGCGCAGCATGTTCCGTTCACCGATGTCGACCAGAAATCTGAAATGGAGATTCAAGCTACCCTTTTTGGGGTCGCCGGACTCTTACCATCACAACGGGAGAAACCACTGCCGTCGGAAGTAACAGATGATCCGAGCGTTGCGGCGTTAGAGGCGTTGTGGCGTGGGTCAAAATATGCTGAACTTCCCCAACGTATGACAGAAGCACGCTGGAGTTCTACGTCGAGACCTCTGAACCATCCTACCCGACGTATTGCCGCGATAAGCCGGTTAATCCATCGCGCCCAAGGTAGCCTGATGATGTATTTTCTGCCGACATGTGAAAAGGCGGCATCGGCAGACACACTAAAGTTGTTACGAAGCATCGAAAAAGAACTTAGTGCCCTATTGATGATTGAACCCGTAGGTTACTGGGAAGAGCACTCTAACTTCGGGACAGGCGGCACTCGGAACGCAGGACTGATTGGAAAGGCTCGGGCTATAGACATTATCGTCAATAAAATTTTGCCTGTCGCCTATGTTTGGGCACTCGAAGCGGATAGCCAGAAATTGCAGGAGGGACTCCTCAAACTTTACAGTGTCGGTTCAAAGTCAATAGGGAACCAGATTATCCGTAAAATTGATAAACAGATTTTCACAGAGGCGCAGCAGATGCGTCTTCTGAAGCCTACAGCTAAAATTGAACAGGGAATCATACATCTCCATAAAAAATATTGTGCTGATTGGCTCTGTGACTTATGCCCTATTTTAGAGCATGGCGCGGTCTCCTTGGAGGAAAGTTAGCATGGGTTCGCACGTTACACCCTTAACGGATGAATCCTATTGGACGACGCTTTGGGACGGTCAACAGCATAAGATTCGTCACCTGCGATGGGTTTATGTAGCGAACCGTCAACTCGCTAAGTTGTTCGACCGGGCAGTTTCAGGTTTTAAGCAACCGACGCTAATTGAGTTGGGATGCGCCGATTCTTTGTGGCTCCCTTACCTCGCCCAGAACTATGAAAGCGACTGTTATGGTGTTGATTTTTCGGAGTTGGGGTGTCAACTTGCACGACGGAACCTTGCCCTTGCGGGGACAGAGGGAACAATTCTCTGTGAAGATCTGTTCGCTTTTACGAAAAAGTCTCACGCCACGTTTGATTTCGTTTACTCAATGGGGTTGATTGAACATTTCAGCACACCTCAAGCTGTCTTGGAGGAGATGTACAGCCTGCTTAAACCGGGTGGAACAATGCTCACGGTAATGCCGAATCTGCGTGGTATGTACACACCGATAGCTCGCGTCGCGAGTCCGAAACTTCTTGCGACACACAAGGTCATTCCGCCGACTGACCTCGCTTCGGCATTGCGAGACGCTGGATTTCACGTCACGGAATTTGGATATACAGGCGGTCCCTTGAAGTTGAGCGTTGTTGATTATTCACCGTGGCGGTCAGTCATCGGTAAATGGGGGCATGAAGTGCTTTGTAAGTGTGTCAATCTGACAGATATTGTCCTTGGTAATTTATTGGTGGGGCTTCGTGTACCGAACCAGCAGTTGACTTCGCCCTATGTGTACGCACTTTCCACAAAGCCAAAGTGAGGATGATTCAAGAACACGGTATCATTTTTTTCTTATTAGCAGGTTTCACTGTTGAATTTGATGTTTCAAAGTCTAACTGGATTGGAAGGTTGGAAAAGAAGCAAACATGTGGGAGGGCTTTGTAAGCCCGAAACTACAATCTAACCTAAATGGGAGGATGTCTCGTGAAAACATTGAGTCTTTTGACGATCACGTTGCTTTGTGTCTCTGTGGCTATGGCAGAGGAGACCTTCTTTTCTGCATTGGAGAGCAAAGCGGAAGTTGAAAGCGAGGGCGGCACCGTTGATGGCGGCAGCTTCAAGCCCGGTAAATTTGGCAACGGTTTCGTTAGCGAAGCGGTCGGCGATGTGATCCATTTCCCTGTGGATGATCGGTTCGTCAACCTCGACGAAGGCAGCGTTGAGTTGTGGGTAACGATGGGTATGGACACCAGCTCCATCGCAGGCGAACTTTTCGTGTTCATGACTTACAAACGTGGCACCGACGCGATATTTCTGCAGTTTAACACTGGCGGGATCGCACAGATGCGGATTAAAAGCGCGGGCTCATGGTATAACGCCAACAGTGCTGCACTCAGATGGCAAGACGGGGAGCACCACCACATGGCGGGAACCTGGGGACCTAATGGCTTGAAACTCTACTTAGATGGCAAACTCGAGGGCGAAGGTGATTTCAAAAAGGGACCTACCGTGTTCGCTGAAACCTTTGAGATTAACAACGCCTCTCCGCCCGACCCGAAATTCCCGACGAATTCCGTCGTTGATGGGTTGCGGCTCTCCGATCATCAGAAGGAACTCGATGAGTTTGTAATGGATGATCCGGCAGCTGTGCAACCGATCGGAAAACTTACAACGACGTGGGCACGGCTGAAATATTTTTAATTTACCTTGCGGTTCGGTCAGCAGGATTAAAACTTTCTCCGGGCTTTGCGTATATCCGCCTGCGCCGTTGTTGCAGGCTACCCGTTTGGTTCTGCTGACTGCCGATCACCAATTGCCAAATTGTCAACTGCCAACGGTTTCCGATTGCTGACTACTGAAGGCTATACATAAGGGGATTTGTAAGCATGTACAAAACGGAGAGTCCACTTTTCACGGCGGGGACGGAGGGATACCATACGTTCCGGATTCCCGCGCTTGTCCGGTCAAATGAAGGAACGCTATTGGCGTTTTGTGAAGGCAGGCGTACAGGTGGCGGGGATTCGGGAAATATCGATATTGTCCTGAAACGGAGTTTTGACAACGGCGAGAGTTGGCAACCGATGCAAATCGCTGTTTCCACAGGAACCGATACGGATGGCAATCCTGCCCCGGTGGTTGATGGGGACACGGGGACAATCTGGCTCCTTTTCTGCAAAAATTTCGCTGACGGCGCGGAGGGGAAGATTGTTGCCGGAGACGCACCGCGCACCGTTTGGGTGACCTCCAGTAACGACGATGGAGAAACCTGGTCGGCACCGAAAGAAATCACAGCCACGACGAAAGACGAGACGTGGACGTGGTATGCAACCGGTCCTTGCCACGGGATTCAACTCGCAAACGGCAGATTCGTAATTCCGTGTGACCATGTGCTTGGAAACAGTCGAGACTACGCGGCATACGGCTACTCACACCTGATTGTCAGTGATGATCATGGTGAGACGTGGCGGATCGGTGGGAAGGCACAACCTGGCACCAATGAATCGGTCGTCGTTGAGACGGTGGACGGTGGACTCTATTTCAACTGTCGGAACTACGTCGCACCGAAGCGGCGTGCCTATGCGAGAAGCAGTGACAGCGGCGATACATTCACGGGATTCGGTTACGAGGAGGATCTCGTTGAACCGATCTGTCAGGCGAGTATGGTGCGCTATACGGATGCGAATCAACACGACAAGAATCGCGTCTTGTTCTCTAACCCCGCCAGTACGAGTCGTGAGCGGATGACGATTCGCATCAGTTACGATGAGTGTCAAAGTTGGAGTAGCGGCAAAGTCTTGCACGCCGGTCCCGCGGCGTATTCTGATCTCTGTATCGACTCGGACATGAATATCTGTTGTCTCTATGAACGTGGTGAGAACAGGGCTTCCGAGACATTGTCGTTCGCGAAGTTCGATCTGGCGTGGCTGACAGATGGAGAAGATACGTTGGCGTGATGTTTTCTGTTGTAGCGCGGGGTCTTGTGCCCCGCTAAGCGCTCTTCCTTTACAAGTCCCTCACTATCCGTAAACCGGGATTCACCAATTTTCTATCAAAACCTTACTGTGGCAATGTGATTTGAAAGAAACAGTACTTCATGCTAAAATATGTAACGATAAAGCCGAGAGTCTATATTGAGCCAACAGTTGTTAGTTACTTGGCAGCGAGACCCAGTGACAATCCAATCTTAGCAGCACGGCAAAGAGCAAGTCAACAGTTGTGGGAGGACTATGCGGATAGATTTGAGTTCGTTATTTCAGACATAGTCAACAATGAGGTGCGACTTGGCGATGCGAACGCAGCACAGCGACGACTTGAAGTCATATCATCTTTAAGGGTATTAGAGATATTGCCAGAAGTAGATGTGCTTGGACAAAAACTATTAGGGACTGGCGCAGTCCCACGGAATTCTGAGCCAGATGCACAGCATATCGCTATTGCAACGGTACATGGTGTTGAATATTTGGTATCATGGAACCATAAGCATATTGTAAATGAAAATAAACGTGAACATATTAATCAGGTTTGCCAAGCGGCAGGATTTCAACCGACAACCCTCTGCACACCTATTGAACTGATGGAGGACACTCAGATGAAAGAAACCCCAGAAAAATGCCCAGAGTTTGACCCTGAAACTTATACAGATCCCATTCTTGAAGAGTGCTATCGAATCAAAGCAGAGATTAGTGCTAAATTCAAGAACCCGGGCGAATACTACAAGTATTTGAAAGCAAGACAGGAAGAGAACAAACGGAACGGAAAAAAATATGTCTCGTACTATGATCCGTCCAAGCGTATACCGGTAGAAAAATCCGATGACGATGCCTAACCTCAGCGGGAACACCGGTAGAACTGATGGAGGACATTCAGGTGAAAGAAACCCCAGAAAAGCACCCCGCATTCGACCCTGAGACGTATACGGATCCCATCCTCGAAGAATGCTATCGAATCAAAGCAGAGATTAGTGCACAATTCAAAACTCAGGAGGAATTCTTTATAACCCAAGCCTCTATCGTAGATATTCTTCCCCACGATGCTCAGCAATCCATGTCTTCAGCGGCACGTCTGCATCTGTGGGTTGCCACCAGCCCTTTATATCCACACCATCCCCCAGCAGTTGCCGTCGAATCGGGTCGCATTTCTCAAGGATTTCAGGTGGCATGAGGTTGTAATCCAAGCCACGCAACCAACGGTAGCTATACCCCATAAACAGAACCTTCCGAGTTGCATCGGAGAAATTCCAGCCGCGTGAGTGCCACATCCGTCGATCGAACAGGACCGCCGTGCCGCGTTTGACGAGCAGGTCTATCGCACCTTCAGGATCGCCATCAGGGTTGTTATCGCTGTCTGGCGGACGGGTGTCGAGTTTATGGCTACAGGGAACAATGCGCATTGCCCCGTTGTCACGATGGGTAACATCGCTTAACCAGTAACTGACCTTCAATGAGAGTCGCGGGTGTGGACGTTCCATCTCCGGCACAGGTCTACCGCCGTCTTGGTGCCAATGCGCGCCTTTGCGAACCGGCGGCTTATCGGGGGGTTCGGGAGGATACATGATGAGGTGGGAGATGTAAAGCTGGATGTTCCAGCCAAGGATATCCCAAAGCAGTGGAAATACTTTCTTGTTATCAAGTAGCTCCAGCAGGGCATCGTCTTCGATGACGGTACGGAACTTCGATAACAATTGGTGCGGTGCCAAGCTAGTTTTGGCGCGCTCCTCGGCATCAAGGCGATCTGCGACCACTTCTAATGCATCCACCATTTCAGGACTTATAGCATTCTCAACAACGAGATAGCCGGTGTCGTTAAATGCCTTGAGTTGTTCTTCTGTCGCACAGTATTCAAGCCAACTTGTGTCCATTGTTATTCCCTCCAGCTGCTAACGGTAGACTTGCGTTTTAATCCGCCCCACGTCGTTGTGAGTTTTCCAGTGACTTCAACAGCGAACGCGATGCCCTCCATATCCGCCTGAATCTGTTCCTCCGAAATTGCGATGTTGAGAATGCGGAGTTCATCAAGCGTGCCATCGAGCCAAATGCTCTCATTCGCTTTCTTACCGATCCAAACGGAGGCTTCGTTTTCATTGATGTCCCCTTTTCGCGGGACTTCTCCGTCCAGTTCACCGTCCAGATAGATGCGAAGTTCTTTTCCATCATAGACCATAGCCAGATGATGCCATGTGTCCACCTTCATTGGTGTCGTTCCTTGTGCGACAGCGGCATCACCAGGCGCGGTATAGACGAATCCTCGAATGTTTCCGCCAGGTGTATCAAAGCCCCATCCACTTTCAGGGACAGAGCCTTTCCGCGCAATCGGTGGATGCCCAGCCGGAAATGAAGCAGGTTTGAACCACGCCTCGATTGTCAGTTCATCGCCTCCAGGGAAGAGACTGTCGTGATGCGGCACTTCAATAAGACTACTCGCGCCATCAAAGACCAACGCGCCACCGAGCTTTCCGTCCTTTGTCCATTCAGCATCGGTGATTTCCCCGTGATTCTCAAACTCGGATAGGTCTGTTGCTTCATCGGCGGTCTCTTCATCGAAAAGGTATATCAACACAGTGTTTTCTTCGAGCGCAGCGAAACAACTCACCGCAAAATAAAGCAAGAGTGCAGCGACTGTTAGAATACGACCCATTTGGAACGCCTCCTTTATTAGTCAAGGATGATTAAAAAATAATAGCGGCGATTGCATTAACTGCCTACTACAAACCAAAGGTCATCCGTAAGCCAAATCGCGATTAGGCACCACCGCCATTTAATCTTCTACTCTCTCAATAATCTGTCCTGTTTCCCGATCTCTGAAGATGCGTTTCATTCTGCCATCAGGCATCCGTTCACTCTTGAGGGGGACATATCGCTCATCAGCGTCCGATTGGCTCGTTTGTGCGTCCGCAGCTTGTGCTTCGCCTCGCCAATCCTGAATTTCAATTGCTTCCCACTGTTTAGACGTGGCGGACTTATAGCAGGCATCGATAATAGCGTTCACGACATAACCGTCGTAGAAGGTTTCCAGCGGTTCACGACCTTCGTCAATCGCGTTGAACATATCAAGGAACATATCCCGATAGCCGAGTTCCGCGACCTCATCGCCAACAGGGAAAAGCCAACCGGTGTCGCTCTCGGCTTTTTCGGCGACATATCCGTCCTGACCGACAGCCGTGAACATTTCATAACCGGTACGGAGCCAGTGGTTGAGCCAGATAGTCCCCTCACTCCCGGAGACCTCGTCGCGTAAGTCCATACCGCCACGGAATGCCCAGCTTACCTCAAATTGCCCCATTGCCCCGCTCTCAAATCGGATGAGTGCGATGCCATGATCCTCCGCATCAATCGGATGCACGAGCGTGTCCGCCCAGCACATCACCTCAAGCGGTTTGTTGTTCTTCCCAACGAAATTTCGGATAATCTCGATGCAATGGCATCCCATGTCAACGATAGCACCACCACCCGCTTGTTCCAGATCCCAGAACCAATCACTGTGGGGGCCCGGATGTGTCTCGCGGGAACGCACCCATAAAATCTTACCGAGCGCGCCGTTCCGGACAGATTCTAACGCTTTGAGAGTCTTGGGGGGATAGACGAGGTCTTCGAGGTAACCGCCAAACACGCCTGCGTTTTCAACGATGTCCAACATCGCTTTCGCCTCTTCGGCAGTACGTCCAAGGGGTTTCGTACAGAGAATACCTTTGCCGGCTTCCGCAGCGAGTTCAACCGCCTTCAGGTGCAAGTTGTTGGGTAACCCGATGACAACAGTGTCCGTCTCAGGATGGTTGATGGCTTCTGCTAAATCGGTTGTTGCGTGCGGGATGTTCCACTCTTCGGCGAACGCCGTTGCGCGTTCTTCGCGCCGAGAGTAGGCGATGTGGACGCGGTCTGCGCCGCGTTGGTTGTGGAGCGTCATCGTGTAGAACATTCCGATGAGTCCAGTACCGAGCATCGTGACTTTATGGCTTTTCATTTTTTAATTATACCTTGCGGAGAAACGACTTTTAATTATACCTTGCGGAGAAACGACGGTCGTTATGTCAATTCCGTGCGTTTCTCAAGTCCGCCTGCGCCGTTGTTGCAGGCTACAATTTGGATTTAATTTCTATTCCTAACCAGAAACCTGCGCGTGCTGGCGAGGTTTCAACCTCGCCAGCAAAGGGATAGGCGGTGGTAGCCGACGGCTGACAGCCGATAGCCATTAACTATTCCGCTTTGTATCCTGCAATAACACCCCAATCGTTAACTGTCCAACAGTTATTTGCATCCGTAGCATGAACGCCCTTGAGGTTCGCGCTTCCCGGTATATTCGATATCGTCCATGTCTTACCACCATCGGTGGTGTGCAAAACGGAATTGAAACCGCCGACTGCCCAACCGACCATCGCGTCAACGAAGGTAATATCGTGGAGGTCGTCGTAGGATTCGTTTTTTTGCTGATTCCATGTAGCACCGCCATCCGTGGTATGTAGGATTAAGCCCTCCTGCCCAGAAATCCAACCGGTGTTTTCATCAAGGAAATGGATACCGAAAAGATTGTTATCAAAGCCAGGATCACGCTTCTCCCACGTTTCACCACCATCAGCGGTATGCAGGAGCGTCCCGAATGAACCGATGACCCAACCCGTTGTAGGCGAAACGAACCAGATATTCTCAAGATTGTTACGAGTCTCGCCGACGCGAGCCCGTTCGGAACTGCCTATCCACGTTTCACCACCATCGGTTGTTTTGAGAATCGTATTCTCCGATCCAGCGATGAAACCGGTTGTCTCGCTAATCATCTGGATACCCATCAAATTGGCGCGAAGGCGTCCTGGATTTCCATCGCGTCCAGGGGTGCCGCTCATTGCCCTTTTCCGGCTCCAGGTTTTGCCGCCGTCTTCGGTCTTCAGGATAGTGGCTCTACCGCCTGTGATAAACCCAACGTTTTCATCTACAAAGTAGATATTATAGAGCGGTGAGGGACCACCGCCACCGAAACCGAAGCCAGCCGGAGGACCGCCACCCTCACCCGGGGGACCGCCACCGGCACCTGGGGGGCCACCGCCAGCACCCGGACGTCCGCCGGGTCTTTGCCTGGCACCGGGGGGACGCATATCAACTTCCATTTTCTCCCACGTTTTGCCACCATCTGTTGTCACCAACATTAAACCGTTGTCTCCAACGACCAAACCGTTCTGGTTATTCGTGAAGTAAACATCGTGTAACATGCCATCAATGCCGTCGCCGCGGATGATATCGTCTTCGCGTAGGACAGTCCACTCCGCATCGGAGACTGTCGCGAAACAGAAAAGGATCGCGACTCCGAACAAGGCGATAATCGTTCTAACCATGATAATCTCCTGTTTTATTCGCCATCAGCCATCGGCTTTCAGTTTCCTTCAGCAAAGAGGTTTCTGGCGAAGTTACATCCTCTTGCTGACCGCTATTCTTCTGACCGCTGACTGCTGACTGCTGATTGCTATTAACCCGACTGAAAGGTGTCATAAATCTGCCGTGCTCTATTTTCAACATCCCTTAAGTAATTTTGACCCATTTGTTCGGTGTAAAGTTCGGTTAATTCACCACTTGCCTCACCGAAGGCTTTGGCGAACCGCCGACACTCCTCCTTATCTCCACCAGAGGCATAGGCTTTGGTTTTCGCATCTGTGCCGGACTTTCGGACTTCAACACACTTATCATGAAACTTGAGGTAACTCCCATCGCCGACAAACCGAACGTCTTCAAGCGTTGTGAAATCAAGGCTCGGAAGGGCATCTGAGAGGATAGCGCGTGCTTGTTCCACGTCTATTTTTCCGTCGCGGAGGGCAATGGCGATACCAAGAAAAAACAGGTCGTTTTTATCGCGTTTCGCCTCACCTTCACGCTTCGCTGCACGGAGTTTTTCAGGATTCGGCTCAGACTCGTTGTAGTAGGTGATGTCCACTCTCACGTCGCATGTTGCGCTAATTTGACTCTCCACAAAAACGGCGGCGAGATAGTCAGAGAGGGGGATATTTGCCTGTTTGCAGTGCGCTGCGAGTGCGGTAACCAGAACCATGGATTCGCCTGCCGACTTTTCACGCATCGCGATAGCAGTGCGACCCCCTTGGCTCTGGATGAGTTCCTCTGGACCGGTAATCATCCCGCCGCTCTCTTCACCCGCAAAAATCAGTCGCGGTTGCACACCGAGTGAGATCGTCTCGCCGTAGACATCTTGAACGACAACCGGTGCGTCTGGCGCGTCAGCCAGTTGTCGTTCAATCTTTTTCATGATTGCGGCTATTTCTTTGAAACCGACAGGCACGTTAATGACATTAACATCGTTCGCCTCACCCCACTGGTCCCAAGCGAGCGCGGAGGGTGTCGTCTTAATCATGAACCGCGGATGATCCTCCCAAAGCCCTGAGGTTTTAAGTTGCTGGGCGTAGAAGTTCATCAACATGAGAAACGCTTGATTCGGTGTATAAATCGTCAAGAGTCGGTCATCACCGAGATCAAGGAAATCCACGCCGAGGTGTTCCAGTGTTTCTGCTCGTGATGCTTCCTCTATCTCACAGACGATAAGTCGATCGCCATCTGGGTCGGTCGTTTCAATAATGGTACCGATAGGTTGTGATTTGAGTTTATTTGCGTAATCTGTTGATTTGACGACATCAAGGATACTAAAGTCGCAACCGAGATCGTAAAATTCAGTTTCACCCGTTTTCGGATTCCGATCGAGTTTGCCGATGTTGTGATAGAGCGGGTCCGCCTCAACGTGGAGCCAGCGAACGGAGTTAGCGATTCCCAATCGCTCAAAGATGGCACGCATCGGACGATACATACATCCACCGACGCAATCGACGACGATAGATGGTTTTGTCGCTCGAATAAGCTTGAGATTCGCATCTGTGGCAACACCGTCTTTGAGATAGCCAACATAGAGTTGCACACCGTCGTGGAGTTCGTCCAGTCGTTCAAAATCGATGTGATCGTCGGTGGCGGCACTGAACTGAATTGGATAGCCCTCCGTTTCAGCGGTTTTGAGGATTTCTTCAATCTTGTTGACGAACCGCATGGATTCCTCAGGCAGATATTGGCTTCCCTGGTTGTTGAGGTCTTTGGTAGCGTTCTTTGTACTGACGGAATGGCTTGACGTGACATGTTCGCCCCCGTCCAGGTCAAGCATGAAAATCAAGAAAGATGCCATCCAGATGGGCAGTGTGCCAAATGATTTCGGCACGTACGTCCGAATTCCTTGTGCGGCTTGGATGCGGGCGATGTATTCGACATATTTCTGTGAGTTGTAGCGTACCTCGCAGCCTGCGATTTTCTCGATGGGTTTTCCCCCCGCACTCTCGTTGGCAACAAGGCTTTTACCAAGCGTTGCCAAGATAATCCCGATCTGGTTAATCGGGAAACGGGTGTCCCAAGGATACAAAATATTCTGTGGACCTCGGATGCCAGCGGTCGAGACCTGTGCTTCCTTCGCGTAGTTACGAAACCACTCCCAGAGGTTCAAACGCTCGATCAGTTCCTTATCAAGCTGGAATGTGAATGCGTTTGGTTCATCTTGAGGAAAAAGAGGGGATTTGATAGAATCCGGTGTATTCTGCTCAACCACGGCGAAGAGCCGCTGTTCGGTGAGGTCCCTCTTATGGCGATAGCTTTCGTCAACTGTGATAATCATTTTTCTAATTTACCTTGCGGAGAAGTAGCGGGCGTTAAGACTATTAGATCCGTTCCTGAAATCCGCCTGCGCCGTTGTTGCAGGCTATTGTTTTTGAATTTTAAAGTATGAACATGTTATCACATTTCCATATTTTTTTCAAGTCTGAATTTCGGATTCTTCCAGATTCTGTCAAGTAAAGAATGAGGTCTCAGATCGGATAGAACGGGATCGAATTCGCGTCAACCTTGATTCCGAAACATTTACTTTTTTGGGCAATCGGTGTATACTTGATAATGTGATAATGGGTTTTGTGTTCTTGTTGGGTCTTGGAGGGAACTTGATGAAAAGTCCAGACTTATTACTCTTGCTCGTATTAAGCGTCGCTGTGTTATGCGTGGGTGCTTTCCCTGTGTTGGCAGAAGCCCCCGCAACAGCGAAAATAGCATTCTCGTCGTGGCGTGGTAGGAATCTGGACATTTATTTGATGAATCCTGATGGCAGTGAGGAGGTCCGCCTCACCCACGATCTTGCAAGGGATGCCGGGCCGCAGTGGTCTCCGACTGGCGAACAGATTCTTTTTAACTCTGACCGAGATGGGGCTCCAGGGGATTGGGATCTGTATCTGATGGATGCAGACGGATCCAATGTGCGACGTGTTTTCCCAAAATCAGCAGCGAGAGGTAATCCGTCGTGGTCACCGGATGGAAAACGGATTGTTTACAATTACGGTGAAATCGGAAATAGTGTCATCTATATCGGCACAATAGATGGTAAAAAAGAGGAACGCGTTGCGATCGGCTATTCGCCGATCTGGTCTCCTGACGGCACCGAGATTGCTTTTCTGACTGGAGCTTTGGACCGACCCAGACGCATCACCGTGTTCAACCTGAAAACGGAAAGACAGAAGTTCCTTCGCTTTCCCGCAGTGCCGATGTGGGTTCGGCATCCAGCATGGTCCCCAGAAGGGGATAGACTGGCGTTTGCTTGGTATAATCTTGCTGAGTTTCAACAGGAAGACTTTAAGCTGGAGACAATCTATATTGTCAATCGCGATGGCACAGGGCTTCAACAGATTATTGAAGAAGGGAAGCGTGCTGTAGAGCCAGTGTGGTCTCCACGAGGAAACGAGCTGATTTATAGTCAGTTGGATAAGAATGATATGCAACAAATCTTCAAAGTTACATTGGGTGGTGGTGCGCCAGGGCAGCTTACCAGTCCTAGCTTCCGGCATTTTGTAGGGGATTGGTTCGATCCTGCGTTCGCATTGCCAGTCGCACCGCAGCCACAATTGTTAACAACACAGTGGGGAGAAGTGAAAACTAAGTAACTGCTGTTTGCGACTATAGCGCATCTGAAGGTTTGTCGTTAGGTCGGCGTGTAACACTCTAATTTATGATTACGTTGTGATGAGGTCTTCCGTGAAACGTAAATGTTTTTTCCTGCTTTTTCTGCTAAGTGTAGCCTCGTTAGACATAAGTGTTTATGAGGTGTGGGCGGGGGCACCCACATCAGCGAAGATAGCGTATTCGTCGTGGCGTGATGGAAATATGGACATTTATCTGATGAATCCCGATGGTAATGAAGGGGTACGACTCACTCACCATCTTGCGAGGGATGCCGGTCCGCAGTGGTCTCCGACTGGCGAACGAATTCTTTTTACCTCCGATCGAGACGGTGCTCCAGGAAGTTGGGATCTGTATCTGATGGATGCCGATGGATCCAATGTGCGGCGGGTATTCGAGAAGGAGGCGGCAAGGGGCGTTCCAACATGGTCCCCAGATGGTAAACAGATTGCTTACGTGCGTTGGGAGCAGGGCAAGTTCTTTATCTATATTGCACCAATAGATGGTAAAAAGGAAGAGCGTATAGCACTTGGCAGCCTACCTGCATGGTCTCCTGATGGCACAGAGATAGCCTTTAGTGTAGGGGCACCGAGCAACCCCAAGCGAATTAGTATGTTAGACGTGCGGACGCGTAAACACAAGTTCTTTTTTCCGCCCAAGGGACCCGCGTGGGTTCGGCATCCTGTCTGGTCTCCAGAGGGAGATAGACTGGCGTTCGCGTGGTATAATCGCGTTGAGCTTCGGCAGGAAGATTTTAAGCTGGAGACTGTCTATATTATCAATCGTGATGGCACAGGACTTCAACAGATCATTGAAGAGGGGAAGGGAGCTTTTGAACCGCTGTGGTCTCCGCACGGAGATGAACTCCTTTATACACAGCTTAATAAGAACGATAAATTACAAATCTTCAAAGTTGCTTTGGGTGGTGGTGAACCTGTGCAGCTCACCAACCCCAACTTTCCGCATTTTTTAGGGGATTGGTTCGATCCAGCGTTCGCATTGCCAGTCGCACCGCAGCCACAATTGTTAACAACACAGTGGGGACAGGTGAAAATTAGAAACTGAATTAAATTTGGATCTTCAACGCGGTTATTTACTTTCGGAAAAATTTCCTATGAAACGTCTATTTTGGCTTTTTGTTTGCTTTACCGGTTTAACATTATTCATTACAGCGATGGATACCGTTGTTGCAAAAGCACCTACAACCGCCAAAATCGTATTTACCTCCGCACGTGATAACAATCGCGAAATTTATATCATGAACCCGGATGGAAGTGGACAGGTGCGACTCACCCACCACCGCGCTGATGATGCCATGCCTACTTGGTCGCCGACAGGTGAACAAATTCTTTTTGCCTCCGATCGTGATCGGTTCCCGTTAAGCCGAGACCTGTATCTCATGGATCCAGATGGTAAAAATGTGCGGCGAGTGTTTGGCAAGTCGAAGGATAGATCTAGTGCCGTCTGGTCGCCGGATGAAAAACAAATTGCTTATAAAAGGCGAGAACCCAGTGGATCATTCGTCTATATCGCCACAATAGATGGGAAAAATGAAGAAAAAATCGCTTTTGGAGGTAGTCCTACGTGGTCGCCAGATGGAGAGGAAATCGCTTTTCTCACCGGATGGCCCGAACGCATGCAGATCACTATCCTAAATGTTAACACGCGCAAACAAAAAGTATTCTTTCCCAAACCAGTAAGACCCTCATGGATGACCTCTCCTGCATGGTCCCCTTCAGGGAATAAAGTAGCGTTTACATGGCTTCATAAGGCACCGTTGAAAGAGTTTGTTGATACAGAGACAATTTACATCATAAACAGCGATGGCACCGGGCTTGAACAAATTACGAGCGACAATGCCCCGAGAGAAACTTCGCCGGTTTGGTCACCTCAAGGAGATGCGCTTCTCTATGACAAGACCGATAAGAACAATCGCTTACAAATTTTCAAAATAACGTTGGACAGCGATGTTTCGGAACAACTCACAGATACTTTTATACCAAAGGTATTTGGAAATTTTTTTCAAGCAAATAGTCCGGGGGACTGGTTTGATCCAGCGTTCGCATTACCAGTGGCACCTCAACCCCAATTGGCGACAACGATATGGGGACGAGTAAAGCAGCAGTAGTCTTTTTGTGAGTAGCTGAACCGACGCGCTTATAAAAACGTTCCTGTAACGTGAGTGCGATAATAAAAATAGAAGCGTACACGTAGGTGTTTTTGCTTGGGTGTTTCCGCCAGGTAGAGCGGTAAAGACTAAATACCCTTTTTTGGACAACTGGCACGAAATATGCTTGATTTGCTTGGTAGTAACTGACAATGTGTTATATACTAAAGGCTTAAGTCGAACTCACATTGTAATTGGTAGTCCCTATATTTTTATAGGTGTGCCGCCTATGAAACTTTTTAGGTTTAGCACCTTATACGGATTGATTGCCACTCCCTTCCTGATATGCATAAGTCCCTATAATGAATCATAACATGGAGGTCATGGATGTTCCGTGACATTCTCTCAAGCAGAAGTCTCATCATTGGACTCGTTTTCTTTGCTGTGATCGTTACCTGCAGCCTGTTGTACAATAGGCACGTCCGACGCGTTACCCAAGAAGAATTGGCGAGAACGCCGCAAATTGTACAACAGCACGAACATCAAAATGAGTCAGACACCACACAGGATAATCCGTTTCCAAATGATACCGGAACACAGGGACATCCGGGAATGCACGTTGAAACCGACGACTCGCAAGCAATGTTGGAAGGGAAGGACACCTTACGGATAGACGATATGGAGGGTGTTGATTCGGCGGATCCCTTAGCGGAAACCTTCGAGGTGCGTCTTTCACCATTCGGATTTGGATCTTATCCTGACGTACCACCCGATTACATTGCCAGACTCGGTCTCCCTATTTGGTATGAACACGGCTTTGACGAAATACCAGCAACAGCAACCCATGAAAGAAACATTGAACTCATAGACAGAGTTCTCATAAAACTGTGGGAAGAAGGCAAAGACGTTCGTAGAGGTTTTTATAAAGATGGGAAAGTCTATCCGCTTTATTCTAAATCTGCATACGTTAAGCACTATCATAGAATACATGATGAAGGCTATACCGCAGATTTGACGGTGAGAAAAAGTCCAGACTTCGATCTAAACCTAACCATAGAACGCCTACAAAATGGTGATATTCCTGACGATTACACGATTCTTGACTTAGACACCGAAGGGATTGATCCATACACGTTCTTAGATCTATAGAGTCCTCCTGTGTGCGATTGCCCTACGTCAAGGGGATACCCGATCCAGAGCCAAGCACTATTTTCCTCGTAGATCACCATGTTTTCAGTAACTGCGACCGTCCAGACGTTTTCACTTACAACGACGAGGTGGACGATGGCAACGGAAACGTTATCATTGAGTATCTGGTAGGGAAATAAAAGGGTTCGCAGCAAAAAGGGCGGGAGTTAGGTTTCCCGCCCTTCTTTGTTAATTATTTAAAAATGAGTGCACAGTTCTTAGCAATCGAAGGGAATTCTCTTAAACTTGAGGCGATAATGTACATAATCCGTGTTGCATATAAATGGACAACCCACATTTTTAGGGACATGGATTTCTTTTTTCTTCCCTGACCACAGCGTTACTGTGAAGGATTCATAAAAAGCAATATAGGATTCACAATATCTAAAGTGCCGACCTGACCAGTTAGTTAAATTTAGGTTTGCAAGTTGCAGAATCTCATCTTCACCTAGTACAAGGAATATTTTATCATAACACTCTAAGTCTCCAAGGTCATCATAAATTTCATCCTGCGAATATGTAATTTCACTTTTATCCTTTTTATTTTTCGTGCACCATACTCAAGATTTTCATCGCTATACATATGGACAATTTCATACAGTTCTAACTTCGTAGCCTCATATCTACTTTTGGTAAAGTAATAATTTTGTCGTTTGGCTACAAATATGAGAGGATCACAACTATTTTTCACGTTTACTTTAAACTCTACATCTTTACCTTCAAAACTATCAATGCTTTGAGGATATTTGTCTGCTAACTCAAGGTGAACTTGTAAGATATTCATGGTTTCCTTTCCGAGAATTGGTTTCAATACTTTACCGTCCGGGATCACAAACTCCACACGGATCGTAATCCTTCTCGGCTTTGTCTAAAACAATCGCAAACTTGTCTTTCACATTGTATTTCCGTAAAAACTCACAGTCATTGGTATGATACTTCTTGCCTGTCCTGGTGATGTAGACAACAGGCTCCGGTGGCGGCTTCTGCCACGCGAGGAACACAGACCCAAAGGAAATCAGGAACGCAATCGCAAAAGCGAGCGCGCTCCGCTTCCACCAGCGCGTGGCTTTCTGTTCACGTTGTAAGTTTACCTCCGCAGCTTCAATCGCGACAGGTTTCCAGTTCTCGATGCCCTTTTCAAATTCTTCTCTCTCAATCTCCGCGAACCAATTGTGATGCTTATTCTCGCAAAATTCCCAATGCCGAGGATCCATGCCGACAGCGAGCACCCCAAACCGCGTATCGGTCGCACTCAGATAACTTTTCAGCTGGGCACGCGCCCGGTAGCGTAGGATGGGGAGCGGTGAGATCTTACACTCCGCGATAGCGACAAACCTGCCTTGTTGATTGTTGGTCTCCTGGTGCAGAACGACATCCGCAATGCCGTGCCGCGTACCGAACTGGACTTCACACTGCTGCGATACAGAAAACTGTGGGAATCGGTCAGTTTGGAGATGAGATTCAAATCATATCCAGAATATATCAGAGAACATCCCAAAAAGTCAATAAATTTTACCACAAACTCAACATTGAAGAACTGCTAGGTTGCCACGGATCCAAATTAAACGGAGTACTTACTACAGTGTCAACAATCGTTTGATTTCCGGCGGCACCGTAACGCCAATTTCACGTTCAAAGTTTTCAATGCTTTCATATTCGTTACGGAATGAGGCGATGACATTAAGTTTTCTGTCCTTAGCAAACTTCAGGTCTTCCAGAGCATTCTCCCATTTTTTCAAATGTAACTGAGCTTCTCCGCGATTGCAACGGTAACGGGGTTCAGCCTCTTTCTCATACCTTATTGCCTCATTAAAGTATACAATAGCCTCTTCATAGTCCGATTTCTGGAAGTAAACAGTACCAAGTAGGTTATAAGCATGGGCACATTCTGAGTCAAGTTCCATTGCACACCGACAATCTTCGATCACCTCATCTAATTTAGTATCTCTGTCGCTGCAAATTTTACTTTCGCTATAGCGAGCTCGACCGCGATGAACATAGAGCATAGCATGTTCTCGTTCTGAAAGCGCACGTTCTGGATCTAATTCTATCGCTCTGGTATATAATGCGATAGCTTCATCAAGTTCAGCGTCAACAGGTTCGTCCTTATTCCTATTCTTGCTGTAGTAAACTCGGCCGAGATAAACATAGGCATGAAGATGATTTGGCTCTAAATCGATGGCTTTGGTTAACCAATAAATAGCCTCTTCCCATTCATTGTCATAGTATGCATCAATACCGCGGTGCCTATAAGCACTAGCATCACTTGTGTCAATGGGTTTATCGTGAGCATAAACACGAGCCATCCCTTCAAAGTCGGGAAACAGTGAGGCTTCAGTGATACCCGCTAACTTTTCCAGATCTCGTAAGATGTTTTGTTTGCTACATCCCGCGACTGTACACTTTGCATTTTCTCGGATTGGAGGATTACCAAACACAAAAACAGATTGCTGAGCAATAATTCGGTTGTTCTGGAAACCGGGATGCCATTGATAGAGAAGATACTTTAAGTCTCTATCCAATCCAAAAAAGTAATTAAGACTCTCACCCAGGGTTCGGTCATTAACAGTTCTTAGTGGTTCTACACCATCAGTCCGCAAAACGACTACTGCGCCATCTTTCGGACTATCTGAGGAATCCTTTTGGCAGGCAAACCAGAGTGCAACCAATGCACTACGTGTGAAGTCTACCAAACAGGTAGCTGCACCAAAGTGTTGAAGTTCCGCAAGTAATTCTAGGTCCGTGAGTTGACGCCCATCTTTATGGTCCTGCCTCTGATGACGGCTATCACTTATCAAAGCCAAATTGGTTTGAAGCAAATCGTAGAACTCACCCTCCTGTTCCTCCGAGGACGTTCCGCTTTGGTCCCTCGACAAGCGGAAGCGGCGATAAGTAGATGCTTCTATCTGATGGCATTTATTTGAAACACCGCGGAACAGATATTGTCCATCTTTGAATTGGTCTGCCCATTTGATAAACTCACCCAAGGTCTTCACTTTTACTGCCATTCATTAACTCCTTTTCTTCAGCGCAGTGTGCCACTGTCCAGTGGCGGTTTACTACCGAAGAGGCGCGTATCAAACTCAAAACACTATACCCATTAGTTTAGACTGGATAAACTACTAGAATGCTTCTATAGCTGCCCTTCCTGTAGTGAAAGTGATATTTATTTTAGTCTCATTACCAGCAGCGTCTGATACTGATCCTTCAATAATATATGTGGTTAGAGGTTTCATTATAAAATCTCCACCTAATCTTTCAATATTAACAATCTTATTCCCGTACTGTATATCGGTTTCAACTACTCTGCCATCTTCAGTCCTAAGTACAAGTGTTCCTTTAGCAATAGGTTCGCTGAATGTGATTTTCGTTAAACTAGCCCTACCTACATTTTTTGCGCCATCTTTTATGTTTGAATGAACGATTTTTGGCGGTGTAATATCTTTTTTATCGTCCTTTTTAGGTTCTTTATGAACAGGTACCCTGACATCCGGTATTATGTTTTGTATATCATTTATGTCCATTTCTGGTACAGCATCATTGTTAGCAGGCTCAACAGCAGGTACTTCAACATCACCGTTTGTAGGTACTCTGATATCTGGTAGTATTGCTTCAACGTCGTCTATATCTAGTTCTATCACATCATGATCATGATCCGATGTGATAGAACCACCTTTATTTTTCGTTGTGTCGGGGGGTGTGACAATAGTTTCAGAATCATACTCACAGCTAAATAAGAAAATTGAGATTAATAAAAACACCAAGTATTTCCAATGTATTACTACCATTTTATTTATCCCTTATCCATCCTATTTCAAAATAACCATCCTGCGTGTCGCAGTATAATCTTTTGAAGAAAGTGTGTAAAAGTAGACACCGCTAGCTACGTGCTCACCTGTATCAGATCTTCCATCCCAATGAACAGCAAGGTTTTGACTTGTGTAATCTCCTGCTTTCTGATATCCAATATCAAACTTACGTATTAATATTCCTGCAGCATTATAAATTTTGATATTTACATGCGAGTCGTGTGCTAGTTGATAAGGTATCCATGTTTCAGGATTAAATGGGTTTGGGTAGTTCGCAAGCAATATAGTTCTTCTAGGCGTTCCTATAATCAAAAGGTCCTCAAGCATATCAATACGATGCTTGTATTCTAATGAATCGTCATTAATTTCACGAACAATGTTAAGTAAGTTTTGTACTGTTCTTTGATGAAATTGCGTTAATTTTGAAGGCGCATTATTTCCCTCTAATTCTTTTTTTATTAATTCGCATAAGTAACCATACATTATATCAATAATAACAAAAACATCTGACACATTGACAATCTTATCTTTATTTACATCTAGATCCGGATCAAATTGGTCTGGATTTTTTCTTAAATGTGTTATAATTAATACTGCATCATCTGCGTCAATAAAGCCATCTTCATTAATATCCGCTGTTCTAGGTGGCTCTATAGGTTCAGTATTAACTACCCAATTGTATAAGTAGTTAATAGGGTCCTCAGTGGCAACAGCACCAAGAGCAGGAATACTATGACAACCATTCCTAATTTCAATATGGACATGCTCCCTATAACTGTGTTCTATATCGTTGTAAAGAGGTAAATTAGGGTCATTTGGATCTCTATGTACACCTATATTACCTTGTATGCCCAAACGGGTACCCACATAGACTTTTTGTCCGAGATATACACATGTTGCTCTTGCATGAAGATACAATGTTGTAATTCCATTTTCCTTAGAGCCATCATCGCTGGAAAAAACGGCAATGGTATTGAACGAATCAGACTCAGGATCGTCTGCTCCTGCTTTTACTACTATGCCTTCTGTTAACGAATAAAAAAAATCATTTTCTGACTCCACCCCTGCTACACTTACTGTTTGAACATCCCAGCCAGAGTGTCCTCCATTGTAACCAGGAATTCTCCAATCATTATTGCATCCGTGATTATTGTAGTCGTGTCCAATGTCAGTGTGATGCATATTGAATAGTTTAGATACGATTTCATCTTTTTTATGTGCCCTTTCAACAGTAATTATCATAGTACAACCATTACGTGTATGGCTTACGCTCCAACCAGAGATACCATTATTCCATTTAATTTTATACCAATTGTATGGCGGTATTACCATGGGTCCACCTTTTACAATGCCTCTATCCCCAATTTCTGCTGTGAATTCTATGTTTCCGTTGGGATCTACCTCTGGTATCTCGTGGTTACGCCGGACCTTAAGAGCACTAACTTTTACTATAATTTCATCATCTATATCAGGAAGTTGGGATTCGTCCTGAGAAAATGCTTCGTGACTACTAAAAGTTAGTATACAGGTTAATATCAATATAGAAAACCATGTGATCCGGCATAAGGAACGCATTATGGAATTATCAGTTTTGTGTCCTTGTACTTTTGCAGCTAAGTAACGAATCATCAGTAGAATACTCCAAATTATTTTTAAACTTTGGCATACTTTCCCTGTCAAAGTCGAAGAACCGAAGTCCACCTTCCTGTAAGGTTCGCCGCCTTTGGACAAGCGGATTGTCCGGGGGACCGTTGCTGGGTGTTTCAACCCTCACAATAGATAACCTGTGAACATATCAATCATAGTCGTATATTGGAAGTATGCTCCAATACCCACCACCGAGTTGTATTGCATAACCACTTTCACTCAATTTCGTCAAGGCGTGGGCGATGTACTGATCGAGTGGACCGTTTGGATCAAGTCCCCCTTGACTCTTATGGAACTCGATAACACCCTTTACGATGTATAATTTTCTAATTTTCGGTGTCCCTGCGAAAAGAGTGAGTATCAGAGACTCGGCTATTCTGGGTGTAAGAGGTTCTCCGTTATATTTATACCAGTTTTGCATTGTTTTCTCCTATATAAGGTCGGCGAGGAAATACGAAGCAGTCGGGCGACAAAGTATGTATCTGCCCGTTCCGCATCAAACCGAAGATACACAGATTCACCCAGTAGCAGATTCTTGGTGAAATTGGACGCTTCTTTACCATACGCCTCAACAGGTTTGTTCGGATGCACTGTCTCCGGTGTATCAACGCCAATCAGTCGAACGTTCGTCAGTCTACCGTTGTAGTCGATCTTGACCGTGTCACCATTGATAACTTGCATAACTTTATAGGCAGTGTCATCAGTGAAATTTTCAATCTGTGGCTACTATTTTATAAAAACGCGTGGACCCTACCGAAAGGTTGCATAAAATGGAATAAGCATCAATCTTACAAAGCCAAGGACAATTCCCGACGCGAACTCCAGCCGTAGTGTCTTGGTTATAAAGACTGCAGTTTTGAGGCGATTTCGTGCAAAATGTGAAAAAAATTAGGGAATCTAAGGAAAAATTAGGAAATTTAAGGGATGGTGAAAAAATAAACGTAGGTTTGGTTCAGGGATTTGGCAGTTTTCTGAAAATCCGTGAATCGTGTCCCCCTGCTAAGGGGATTTAGGGGGTTGGGGGATATGAGGGGTTGAAGGGTTGAGCCACCCAGGTTTCCGCTGTTCGACGCGAAAGAGAATAACAACGGAAACGGTATCATGAACCGTCGTCCTCTAAAAGGTAATCTTCAAGAGTCACCGCGTCGGACTCTAAAACGTAGCTTTCAAAAACAGCTTCGTCAGGGGGTGCGTGTTTGCCGCCGTAAGCACACTTAATGCTATTCCAAACCTTGTGAATCTCTTTTTGTGGGAGGTTCGGTTTGAGTGTGTCATCTGCGTCCTCTATGCAGTCATCTAAAATGTCGAAGACTTGATCAAGGTCATCGAAATCAAAAACGATGTCCTTCTGTGCTTGGGGCAGTTGATGTATCCGCTTGAAAAGTGCCTTTGTCAGCAACACACGGTAAACGCTCGAAGTTTTGATATATTTGGCTTTGTCCGCACTTATCCGAAAAACAGAGCCTTCCCTCTCAACGTGTTCGGTGACGTATTGGTGTATTCCATAGGTAATCAGACCCGGATTCAGTCGTTTCTGGGTCTCCCCATCTGGCATGTATGATTCAGGTACGATCTCTGCGTATTCACATCGCAAAATCCGTTTGTTGATTTTCATCTGATAATCCCGACCTCGCTCTCATGGTCATACACAACTTCCGACACCGATTTACCTGTAACTTGACGGTTCTCCAGGTCCCCCCAAATCCGCGAAATCCGTGTCATCTGCGACACTCCGAGATTTGCGGCGTACTCGACCAAATGCGACGTGCATTCAGACAACTCCCCCAATCCTGAAAATCACAAAAATCACAAAAATCACAGTTCAGACAATTACCGATTTTATCGAACTCACGCCCTGAAGGAAAAGAGATGTACGTAGGTACTACCGCTCCCGTTCTGAGACGAGCAGGTCAAACGAATTGCTCTGCCACCCACCTTCCATGACGATGTTGTCTCTTGTTTCGCGTAACCGATTGACCATACGCGCTTTCATACGGCGGAGTACATGTTTGTAACCGAGATGGTTCGCCAAGTTATGGAGTTCGTGTGGGTCGCTCTTCATATCGTAGAGTTCGTCCTCGCTGGACGGATTGTAGACGTATTTCCACGAATCCGTCCGCACCATCCTAACAGAGGCAAGCGTCGGTTCGTACCCGTGAAATTCAGCGAATACGTCATCTGGCCAATCCGCTACGGTTTCCCCTCGTAACAAAGGCATAATAGATCTTCCATCGATCTTATCAGGGACTGTCGCACCGCCGAGTTCCAAAAACGTTGGCATGATATCCACAAGGTTCACAAATTCATCACACGTCGTTCCGGGTGATGTCGCCCCGGGACACCGAATGACGAGCGGAATGTGGTGTGTCTCTTCATACATGTGGAATCCCTTGTTGAAAAGTCGATGGCTGCCGAGCATATCGCCGTGGTCGGTTGAAAAGACAACGACGGTGTTTTCCGCCAGACTGTTCGCCTCAAGACAGTCGAGAATGCGTCGGACTTGATCGTCAATGAAGGTGCAGAATCCCCAGTAAGCCGCAATGACTTTCTGCCAATCGGGCCACGTCAGATGGCTGGCGTTCCACCGGAGCATCTCCTTCTGTTGAATGAGGGGTTTGTTGATGAACTGCTCGTCGAAGTTGCCCCACCGTTCAACAGTGTCGGGATCGTACATCGTGTCGTAAGGTGCTGGCACTGCATACGGGAAATGCGGTCCAAAGAAATTCGAGGCAATCATAAAGGGTTGTTCAGAATCTGCCGAGTCTATAGCATGGGCGTTGATGAGTTCAATCGTTTTGTCCGCAGCCCACGCTTCCATTGTCCGTTCAGCGGGAAGTGGGAGTCTCCCATAGAAGGGTGCCTCGCCGCCCCATTCATACGGTTGAACGGCATCTCTATCAATTCGGAAGTCAATTCCGTCGTCGCGGAGCCACTGGTGCCACTCGCGATACGGATGCCACTTGTCGTAACCCCAAAACTCCGTATCGCCTTCCTTTGCAAGATGCCATTTACCCACGGAACTTACCCGATACCCTGCCTCCCGTAGGAGTGTTGGATATGCCGGTTTGTCGAGGATCTGATTTGCAAACACGCCGTTGAAATTACCCATGTTTGAAAGCTGTCCATGATTATGTGGATAGAGTCCGGTGAGTAGAGACCCGCGTGCCGGTGAACAGAGCGCGATCGGGGTGTAGGCGTTCGTAAACCGCATGCCTGTTGCGGCGATTTCATCGACAGCAGGTGTTCTGCAAATCGGTGCTCCATTACAGCCTAAGGAATCGAAACGTTGCTGATCGGTGAGTAGAAAGAGAATATTGGGTTGTTGTGCCATTTTTTAATTATTCCTTGCGGTTTTTTTAATTTTCCTTGCGGTTAAACTAACGTAGGTTGGGAACTTCACGTGCCTTTCTCAAATCTTGAAGAAACACCCAAGCAAAAACCCTGCGCCGGTGTTGCAGGCTACAAGTTTGGTTTAAGATAAAGAAACGTCAAAATGTCCAAATATGGTTGAGATTTAACCAGAAACCTGCTCGTAATGAAATTATGCCTTAAATGGCATAATTTTGCTTCGCAGTGAGAATGCTTTACATTTGGAGAGCAGTCCAGGACCCCATAGTTAAAAAGGTTCGGAGACGATAGCGATATTCTTCGGTCCCTTGAAGTCGAGTTCAATTCGCTCAAACCGAATTGAATGTTGCCGATAGAAATCTTCAATTGCCGTTAATAACTCATACTGCCCACGACGCTGTTCATCCCAGAAGTTGCAACACGGAATGATCACAGCAGGTCGAACGAGGGCTGCCTCTCCCAATTGACGCAACGCACCATCCGGATGGAGTCCAACCAACAGATCGTAATAATCTGCCATGTCAGGATCAAACTGCTCAGAGCGATGGTCGATGCCTTTGAGCACTGTGCGGCGCGGATCGATGAGCTCGACTTCAAAATTTTTCTTCTTAGTGAGAAGGCGAGTTAGTATTCCCTTCCCGCCAGCAACATCGGCAATACAGTGGATTGTATTGCCGTATCGCGCCGCAATGAAATCGGCAACAACTTCAAATCGCTGCGGATCCCCGTGTACTCGATGCTGTTCTCTACTCATTTCAAGTTTTCCGGATTCAGTGATTTCAATGCTGGATGGACAAACCGTCCGTCCTTCCGAATAAGATTTCCGTCGAAATACATTTCTCCACCGCCGTGTTCTGGTGTCTGTATCATTACCATATCCCAATGGACGGCAGAACGGACACTATTATCCGCCTCCTCGTAAGCCTGACCGGGTGTGAAATGAAAAGATCCTGCGATCTTCTCATCGAACAGAATGTCAAGCATCGGATTTGTGATGTAAGGGTTGAAAGCGATGGAAAACTCACCAATATAACGCGCTCCCTCGTCTGTATCAAGAATATCGTTCAGCCTTTCACTGTTATTCGCCGTTGCCTCAACAACTTTGCCTTCTTCAAAGCGGAGTCGAATGTCAGTAAACGTCGTTCCCTGATAGATTGTGGGGGTGTTGAAATGGATAGTGCCATTGACGGAGTCTCGCACAGGCGCGGTGAAGCATTCGCCATCAGGGATGTTACACTCGCCTGCGCACGGAATAACGGGGATGTCCTTGATACTGAACCGCAGATCGGTGTCCTCACCGACGATGTGGACTTCGTCCGTTTCCTCCATCAGAGACTTGAGCGGTCCCATCGCCCGTTCCATTCGGCTGTAGTCAAGCGTGCAAACGTCGAAATAGTAATCCTCAAACGCCTCTGTGCTCATCTGTGCCTGTTGTGCCATTGCCGGGAGGGGCCATCGTAGAACAACCCATTTGGTGTGTGGCACGCGGATGTCGTTGAGCGGTCGCACCCAATACTTTTGATACCGTTGCATTGCCTCTGCCGGGACATCAGACATCTCTGTGATGTTATGACTACCACGAATACCGATGTACGCCTGTACCTTTTTTATACGATATATTTCATAGTCGCCAATTAATTTTATTCCAGCATCGTCTCCGCCGAGAACAATTTCACGTTGGATACGGTTCTGTTTGAGTTCGACAAGCGGAATCCCACCCACTTTGCGAACTGCCCGGATCAGGGCAATGACCATCTCTTGCGGGATGTCGATACCTTCAATAAGCACAAATTCGCCGGGTTGGATTTTAGTGGAATGGGTCGTGAGAACATTAGCAAGTTTATCAAGTCGTGGATCGTGCATATCTACCTCAAAAGTGGTTGTAGTTGGATATGAAAGAATTCATGTAATAATTCAGGCATGAGTTTCTTAAGAAATTCAACTTTCAGCATCGTTTGTTTGATTTAAGGTGCTTTCTTCCAAAACCGTCCTTACCTTGTCCGCGAGAGATGCCCGCCACATCCTATCCTCTCGGATGCGTAGCAGATGTGTGGCACCCGGCGCATCGTTTGCCCCTAACCCCCGCTCGATAATCTCTGTGTGTGGATCGTGTTCAAGTCGCTTGGCAATTCTGTTTTCCAAACGTTCAGTGGAACGGATAGCAAGGATATTTACGAGTTCTGCCGATTGCAGATCCAAGAGAAAGTCGATGTTCCAGTGTAAGGTCTTGCCGTGTTTTGGGAGTAGGTCGCGAGGTCCTAAACCACATTCACTGAATCGGTTTACCATTTTTTCTCGGATAGGATGTGGTAGCTTCTGGTTACTTCGCGTTGCGTGCCGGATAAGTCGTCGTGCCAATGAAGTCGATCCCTTCTCCGAAAGGGCAGAGCCGACGTAAACATAGTCCCCAGCGGGCAGTGAAATAAGTTTCCCTTTCTTGAACCTACCGAATTTTAATGTGGCATTCTCTTTAAGGCGGATTCGCAAGATATATGTTCCAGCCTGTGAGTCATTGCCGATGATAAGGATGCTCGGATTTTTCATCGACCCAACCTATAGGTTATATTTCTGTCAGCTCTGGGACATGTTCGTCTTCATATTTTTCAATCAACACGCCGATAACTTCCGTTAGCATCGGCCATACATTTTGAGCAGTTTGTACTTCCCTTACCATGGTTCACTCCCTATTATACACATCAATCTTGAGGATAGTTTATCACAATTCGGAATAGATGGCAAGTTTTGGCTTACAAACATCGCCGAAGGCACGCAAAATTTTGCGTGTTGAAATAGGAACGGAAATCTGTTAGGATAAAGTCGGACAGAAGATGAAACCTGTTTTTTACGTTGAACCGCAAGGAAAATTAAAAGACGCTGGTGAGGTCAAAAGGATAATGAAAGCACGTCAACTATCTGTTGGATATATTACGGTCATTGTGATGCTGGTGTTGCATCTTCTGCCGGTCTGGGGTTTTAAGTATTTCCCGACTCAGGATGGGGCGAGTCATATCTACAACGCCTATGTCGTGAAGGAATACCACAAGCACGAAAACTACCGGTTACGCGAAGTCTACGAACTGAACGCCACTATCTTCCCGAACTGGACATCGCACGCCCTCCTGGCAGGACTGCTGTACGTTTTCCCCCCACTTGTTTGCGAAAAGATAGTGCTTACCCTCTGTATCGGTCTCTTACCGCTCTCCCTCTTCTATTTCCTCAACGGCATTGCAAAGAGAAACGCAGTTTTCGGACTGGTTGGGTTTATCTATGCCTACAACTACATGCTTCACATGGGTTTCTACAACTTTGTCCTCAGTATGTCCCTATTTTTCTTCACGATGGGGTACTGGTGGAGAGTCAAGGATAAACTCCGATTGACAAACATTGTGGTCATATATGTATTGCTGTTGGTGACCTATCTTACCCACTACCATTCGTATGCGTTGCTTGTCATGTGCCTGACGTTCTTCGCCCTTTTCGCATCGGTTTACGATGCCCTGCGCGGGGTATGGGGAAACCATAAGGAAACATCAGAGCCATTCATGTCCCGACTCAAGGACGGTGTGGTGCCGCTTAAATCTGCACTGACTTTCATCGGTACACTTATACCGGCTTACTTTATCCTGTTCTCCTACTACTTCTACCTTTCCAACGCTCATGGAAGTGATGGCGAACATAAAGGCTTTGCATGGCTAACGGACTACTTTTTCGCCATGAAATCCTTGGTCTCCTTTCGGGATGACCATGTGCTCATCGGAAGAGTGTTGCTCGGGCTTTTCGCCATCGCCTTCGTGATCACAGTCATCAACAGAATCCGGCATTGCCATCAAAAAGAATTGGGCGAGCGCGGTGAACGGCTCTGGACACGTGCAGTGAGCCAAACGGATGGGTTTCTGCTCATGGCAGTCTTCATCACTGTGATGTATTTCATAGCCCCTTGGTCTGGTTACAGTGGCGGTTGGATAAATGATCGGTTTCATCTGTACATATTCCTCGTGTTGCTTCCATTCTTCGCCATCAACGTGCATCGGCACATAAACTACGCGGTGGCAGGGGTCATCATCGCCCTATCCTTCTGGCATCTCGGCTACAATGTCCACACGTATACTCTACTGAATCGTGACATCACCAATGCGCTCTCGTTGGCGGGTATGAACGAAAAGGATACGATTCTCATGAGTGAACCGGGGGAATGGGGCGGTTTTTCAGATTCGCTCGGTTTTGAGCCTAAATACGTTGAGCCGTTCGGGCATATTGAATGCTTACTTATAGTAAATAAGGGGATCGCCTATCTTGACAACTACGAAGCGAATACAGATCATTTCCCGCTGCGCTACAAACAAAAGGAACTTCCTGCTGACTTCGCCATTATATGGCGGACAGAGTACAACAACATTCCCCTCATCCCAGTAGCGGGTGAGGACCCCGACTTGAAAATAGAATATGAACTCATCGATTCTAACGACTACAATCGACTCTATCGCCGCAAACCTGTAGCACCCGATCCCGAAATGTGGGGTGGAGGATCTGTCGTTGAATTTGACATGCAACCCGACGACGGACAGACGGCACCGGGGCACATCGCTGTGTATACGGGGACGGTTTATACTGATGGACAATACGGCTGGTTGACAAAATCAGAGCGGGAAGATTTCAAAAGCGGATCCGAAGTTCCACAACCGTACCAAGATAGCATTTGGGGAAAGGAAGATGGGGTTTTCCGAGTAGCACTTCCCAACGGGACGTATGAAGTGACATGCTATTTCAGCGCAAGTGAATCTGAACCGTTAGAGATAAATCTCATTGCGAATGGTGAGAAGCCGATTAAGCGATTGCGGATTCCTGTGGGAAGTGAGACGACTGAAAGGCGTTACAATATCACGGTTACCAATGAACACCTGACGCAGGTGATATATACCCGCGGAAAAGGTAAGCACAAAAGATGGAGTTGGAGCGGCTTCAGTATTCGATCGATGGCGAACTGAATTTCTCTCTTCCCGGAGCAACTGAGAAACAATGTGCCAACTCCGCACAGCGCCAACTCTAATGTGTATAGGTAATTATAGGCTTTACTTATAATAGAGATCCGGTAGCCAGCAGGAGGCTAAAAGCGAGAAAACTTAGGCACGAAATCAAATGCCAGTGCATCCCCGACAGGTACATAACCGATTTTGGAGTAGATGCTGTTAGAAGTTGAATTTGATAAATCGGTATAGAGGCTACAAAATGAATACCGATCTGTGAGCATCTGTTCTGTTAACGACCAAACGCACGAAGTCGCATATCCCTTATTACGGTGTTCCGGTGGTGTGTACACTGTGTTGATTGTTATGCCATTTCTCGTCGGACGGAACACACTCGCAATAGATACCGGCTCGTCGTGATCCCAAATGTATAGTTGCTGATCATTGATAAGTTGCCCGGCCCGGCTTTTGACACTGTTGAGATCCATAGGCTCACCTGTTGTCTCCAAAAGGGTAACAATCCATTGGGTCGTGAGTGGATGGTCACCGATACGAGCGAAGCGTAACTCCCCCGGTGAGAGTGGCACATCCGCGACCTTTCTTGCTTCAAACACACACATTCGCCTGGCTATTCTGGATGATACACCGGGCATGTCTTCAAGCCAACAATCAGAAAAGGCTTGGGCTTCTGCCGCCGGTCCAACAACACCCGGTATTCGTGTGTTAGTTCCACGTAAATGATGCACAAGTTGACGCATAGCAACCAGGACCTCGGTGTCAATTTTGCTTAAGATGATTCGCCTTGGTGGTGTCATTATTGCTACACCTACTACTCTCTCATCTTCCAAAATGCTCAGCAGGAGGGGCGACTTGGATCCATAATAGTGGGGAGCCTCGGAGAGCTTATAAGCCAGACCAATAGGCAAATTGTTTTCACTCTCATTCTGTTCCAAGTAGGTGCCTGAAAGTGAAATAAGCTCACTCGCATGATTGTGGGATCGTATTTCGATTCCCATTCTTCGATTTCCTTTAAGGTTTTTAGGTTACTGAATGCCAGCGAGCAAAACGCGACAGCACCACAGTGTAAACACGATGATATGCGAAAGATTGACCATGCCCCTTGTCCACATCTTGATCTAACACAGCAGTTCGGGCAGGTCCCTTATCGAATTTGCCCGTACTAAAGGAGATGTACAAGACCATTTCACATCTCGATCTTGATACCACGCTGCCTGAATCGCTCTCATGCTGACAGATGCCGCACCCTGTAGTTCGTCGTAACCGCCGTCCCCAACAAAGTACGCTTCGGAAGGTTGAACACACATGCGTGAACACGCTAACTCGAATATCTCCCTATCGGGCTTCATTACACCAACACTGCAAGAAAACACGACCGGGTCCACGAGATCTTGAAGCGGACAGAATTGCCAGGCGAGGACCTCTTCTGGTAAGGCATTGCTGATAATTCCAACTTTCAGCCCACGTGCCCGGACTGCGCGCAACATTTCAAATATCTCAGGCTCGACACAGCTCAAAACTTCTGATTTCCATGCTTCATGCTCTTGGGCTGCCATGACAAGGTCATTTTTCGTGAGCGGCGACCCGACTGCTACGCACAAATGGGTGAAACTCGCCAGACAATCAGGAAATCTTCCGATCATGGCGGCATCACCGTTTTCCGTCCACCAAAGCGAAGATCGCTCTCTGGTCGTGCCGAGTCGTTCGTGAAACGGAGCCCTTACTTGGAAATCTTTTCGCGTTTTTTCGGTTATGAGCGTTTCAAACAAATCAAAAAAGACTGCTTTCAAATTACTGCTCCTTCAAATTGTTAATTTTTTGCATATTATTTCTGTGACATCCCAATTTACATGAAAACATATCGTTGGTGCGATCATCGTGCAGCATTTGAGACATCATTTCTCCAATACATCGAGACAAGATTTCAAGCGACGATCGTGATCGGCAAATTGTTTTAGCCACTCAACGACCGTTTTGCCATCCCCGAGTCTGGCTTGCAAATCCGCGCCATGTTCTACGAGATACTGCGTCGTTTCTACATGTCCATGGCCGGCTGCACAGTACAGCGGAAAATGCGCGTGATCTGATGTTACATTGACATCTGCACCACTGCCGACCAACTGTTCTACAATTTCCTGGTCGCCGTTTCGAGCCGCGTGGTGCAAAGCGGTGTCGCCATGGGCGTAACGCTCCTGCACTAACTTCGAGTTGTCACGGAGCATTGCGTTAACTCGTTGCACATTGGCTAAGAAAACGGCGTATATAAACTGGCGCGCGGTTTCGCTCGATGGTTTGGCATGCGCATCCAAGCCCCCGTACGCAATGAGTAATGATACGACTTCCTTATTGTCTGGCACTTCTCCAGCATAGTGAATCGCATAGCCATCATGGGCTGCTAAATCTGCCCCACAGTCTATTAGGTATTTAACAACATCATAGTGCCGTCTTAATCCGGCATGAAATATAGGACGCCATTCGTGTCTGTCGTCCTGGTTGACCAGACGAGGGTCCTGTTCAACGATTTGCTTTACGGCATCGAGGTCCCCGTTGGCTGCCGCGTCATGAATTGAACCGAGTGTCATATCTATTCTCCTACGTTAGGTTAATGGTGTTTTCAAAAATAAATGAGGGTAGTTCATAGATTAATCCGCGCTATCACTAAATTGAGGCGATTGGCGAGATTTATGGATTTCACGGATTCTTTATCCGAATGTTCAATCGGTTTTTAATCCGTGATTCAGTTCGTCATCGGCACCAAGAACGTCAGATCCGACTCCGATGATTCCAGCACTGAGACGGGGAAGGACATCCGGAAAGCGTTCTTTTAAGACGGGTAGAAAAACTTCATCAAATAAAATTTTACAGTATACGTGCCCCTTCAGGGGTAACTCATGATCTTTAGAATTGAATTGTGAAGAGTCTTGTCCCTTCATCAGCCACCTTTTAGATAATGCGACGGTTTTATTCAACTCATGATCTGGCAGAAGTGGGTTGGAAAATCCTCTTCACCATGGGCCACTGAAATCACTTGTTAAAAGTATACTAAATTTTCTGAAAAATGTCAAAATTTTTTGAGTCGTTTTCCCTATAGGATGGACGCAAAATTGTGACGCACACTGATGAACCGCTGGCGAGGTTTCAAACCTTGCCAGCAAATATGGGGATTTGCGTAAGTCCTAACAAATTCACTTGCGCTGTGTGCCTCAAGCCAGCTAACTGCGAAATCCACGACAAAGCACATTAGCCGAGCGCATTCACCACAGTGTCGCCGACTTGTGAGGTTGTGGCTTGACCACCAAGGTCCGATGGGAGGGTTTTGCCGCCTTCGACCCCCTTGAGTACAGCTGTATCTATCGTTTCCGCGGCTTCCACCTCACCCATGAAGCGCAACATCATCGAACCAGAGATAATTGCCGCCAGCGGATTCGCGATACCCTTTCCCATGATGTCCGGGGCACTCCCGTGAACCGGCTCAAACATCGACGGGAATCGACGTTGCGGGTCGATATTGCCGCTCGGAGCCAGCCCCATACTTCCGGTGATAATTGCCCCGATGTCCGTGAGGATATCCCCAAACAGGTTACTGGCGACGACCACATCAAAGTCCTCTGGTCTCCGCACGAAATCCATACACGCTGCGTCCACAAGCAACGATTCCGTCTCTATGTCGGGATACTTTGCAGCGACTCGCTCAAAGGCTGTATCCCATACAATCATGCCGTAGCCTTGCGCGTTCGACTTGGTGACCGAAGTGACTTTGCGTTTCTTATCTCGTGCCCGAGCTTGCTCGAAGGCGTAAGTGATGACGCGCTCGCAGCCGTGGCGAGTAAATACACCAACCTGCACGCCAATCTCTTCGGGAAACCCTTGGTACTGAAACCCACCGACGTTGGCATACTCGCCTTCTGTGTTCTCTCTTATCACCACTAAATCAATATCCCAAGCCCCTTTGTCCTTGAGCGGTGAATTAATGCCGGGATAGAGGATACTGGGTCGCTCACAGACGTACTGATCGAATCTACGTCGGATAGGCAGCAAAAGCCCATTGAGCGTAAGGTGGTCTTGGATGTCGGGGTGTCCGACTGCGCCAAGATAAATCTGGTCGAACGCCGCTAAGGTATCAAGCGCATCTGCTGGCATCATGTGTCCATGCTTGAAATAGTAGTCTGAGCCCCAGGGAAACTCTACAAAGTCCCATTTGATGTTATACCTGTCTGCGATAGCATTGAGGACCTTGATGCCTTCCTCCATCACTTCAACCCCAATTCCATCTCCTCGAATTACCGCAATCTTGTATTTAGCCATATTTTTTCCTTTCTAAGATTCCTAACCTAAGTTGTCACCTATCGCCCCGCTGTGGCTATGTCAAAAACGTGGTTTCTTGGCTACAAAATCAAACGCCAACGCATCTCCTACAGGCACATAACCAATTTTGGTGTAGATGCTGTTAGAGGTTGGATTTGACAAATCGGTATATAGGCTGCAAAATGAATAGCCATCCGAAAGTAGTTTCTTTGTCAATAATAAAACAGATGAAGTCGCATATCCTTTATTGCGGTGCTTAGGTGGTGTGTACACGACACCGATAGTTGCACCATTTTTCATTGGACGGGATATGCCAGTAATAGACACTGGGCCGTTGTTATCCCAAATGTATAGTTGCTGATCCGTGATGAGTTTCTCTGCGCGACTTTTAGCACCCTCAAAATTGGTAGGTTCACCTATTGCTTCCGAGAGGGCGGAAATCCATTTCGCCATGAGTGGATGGTCATCGGGACGAGCGAAACGCAACTTCCCCGGCGAATGTGGTAGATTTGTGACGCTTCTCGCTTCAAATACACGCATTCGCTTGTCTATGCTGGCTGATACATCAAGCATGCCTTCAACCCAACACTCAGAAAAGGCTTGGGCTTCTGCCTCTGGTCCAACGACTCCCGGTATCTGGATATCAATTTCACGGAGGTGATCCACAAGGTGAACGATAGTGGCTTGGATGTTCGCGTTAATTCTGCTTAAGATGATTCTCTTGGGTGGTGTCATTAGTGAAACACCGACGACTCTTCCCTGCTCCAAAATACTTAATAGCAGCGGCAATTCGGATCCGTAATAGTATGGATCTTCAGCCAGTCTATAGGCTAAACCGAGAGGCAGATTGTTTTCACTCTCATTCTGTTCCAGATATGCCCCCGATAGTGAAATCAGCTCGCTAGCATGGTTGTGAGATATTATTTTCATCATGGTTTTCTATTCCCTCTAACATTTTTTACTTACTCTGGTTGATTTTAGAATGAGTTGGATCTTTTGCGCTATCGCGGTTTGGAAACCGTACCTACCGAAGGATGGGTATTTTCGAGTGTATCCCATCGAAATGTCTATGTATTTTCACAATTTACCATATGAGTATTTTACCCTAATTCTGCTCACGATTCAAGTGTAGTACTCGGTATCGCGATCAGGAAATCACTTCTACAGGAGAGTTGAACGGTTCTTTGATTTTAGGCATTGCACAGGATGAATTTTTATGCTATGCTCTCATGCAAGGAAGGAAATTTAAAACTATCTCTGACGCTTAAGCAAGGGAGAAACCGATGCCGAACACTCAAGAAATCAGTTGGAAAGCCGTTAGTAAAACTGGGGTCGTTGCCGCGGGCGGCGCAAAGGCTGTCGCCGCAGGAATCGAGATTCTGGAAGCGGGTGGAAATGCCGCAGATGCAGCCGCGGGAACGATTCTTGCGCTCAATGTCACAGACCACGGTGCCTGCTCCATTGGGGGTGAGGTACCGCTTCTTATCTTTGACGCAGAAAAGCAGGAAGTGAAATCGCTTTCTGGACAGGGACGCGCTCCGCTTTCCCAAGGTGCAATTGATTGGTACATGGAAAACGGGATTCCGAACGGCGACATCAAAATGGCACCGGTGCCATCGGTTGTGGATCTCTGCACGACTACACTCAAACTGTATGGCACGAAGACGTTTGAGGAAATCGTAGCACCCACACTCGCACTGCTTGATGCTGGCGAGGCAGATTGGCATCCTGAATTGGCGACGACCTTGCGTCGGATGGTCGAGTCGGAACAGAAAACGTCTGGGAGCCGTGAGGAAAAAGTCCAGGCGGCAAGTGATCGATTTTACGGACGGAACGGTGCTAATACCGACATTGCCGATGCCTTGGAAGGTTTTTATATTGACAAGGGCGGATTTCTTCGTAAAAGAGACCTCGCCGCTCATGTTACGCTTGTTGAGGACCCTGTGGCAGTGGCGTACCAAGGGTATACGGTGTACAAGTGTGGTCCGTGGACACAAGGTCCTTATCTCTGTCAGGCACTGCGCCTACTGGAAGGCTTCGATCTCAAAGCGATGGGCAACTTCTCGGCAGACTACGTGCATGTCGTCACAGAAGCACTCAAATTGGCGATGGCTGACCGAGATGCCTACTATGGCGACCCAGAATTTGTAGATGTCCCAATGGCTGCCTTGCTTTCGGATGCCTATACCGAGATCCGCCAACCACTAATTGATATGCAGAAAGCATCGCACGAAGCGAGACCCGGTGATGTGGATGCCATGAAACCGCTAAAGGCGAATGGTGTATTTCGACCCGGAGTGGGGGGAACGACGACCTGTGCAGTCGCTGACCGATGGGGGAATGTCGTCGCTGCGACACCGAGTGCTAACGTCTATCATGCAGGCGGTATGGTCGGTCCAACAGGTGTTAGTTACGGCAACCGTTTACGTAGTCTCAATACAACCCCCGGACATCCGAACTGTATCCAGCCCGGAAAACGTCCGAGAATTACGCTGACCCCGACGCTGGTTCTCAAAGACGGTGCCCCGATTTTAGCGATCAGTATTGCGGGTGGTGATCTGCAAGATCAAGCGGCAATGAATCTGCTGCTCGATTTCATTGAGTTTGACATGCTACCGGAAGCCGCTGTCACAGCCCCGCGCTTTGCCACCGCGCATCACGAAGATTCGTTCGATCCGAATCCGAACCGTGCGCAGACATTCGGACAGGCGGGTTCGCTGACTATCAACGACAGTGTGAGTGAAAGTGTTCAGCAAGAACTTGCCGGTCGTGGTCATCAACTCAAGACGCAAGGTGGTGCTATTGCCGCGCCTTCCATGCTCTATATCAATAAAGACAATGGCATGTACTATGCTGCTGGAGACCCAGCTGCTGGAAGACACGCGGCGGGTTTAGAGGAAGAGTGAAGGCGTTCTGTTAGAAGAAAATTTAACAGTAAGTGATCGCTTCCATGTCCACCGCGGACACTGGAGGGTTTAATATTGATCTTGATGTTGTGGCATCAGCAAACCGCTGAAGGGCATTGTCTAACAATCCCACTCCTTTAGGTTTGGGTCCAACCTCGTAACGCTCGTGCGGGAGTCAAAAAAGATTTGACAAACACCCTAAAATATAGTATAATTAGAGTATCCGTTGGCAGACATTATCAGCGTTGTCGCAAGACGGCGTGTCTGCCACCCACTGATAAGGGGTTAAAGACGGATAACGGATAGACCCAATGATTGTATCACATAAGATAGCGTTAGGTGCGACAGTCGATCACTGCACGTGGTTTTCACAACAATGCGGTTATGCCCGTTTTGCGTTCAACCACGCTTTAGAGGACTACAACGACGAACCTCGTCCCTGGAAGGAACTCAATAAGCGTTTCAATATAGCGAAGCGTGGTATTGACTGGACAGGAAACATGGATCAACGTGCTGCGTTGTTTGGAATAAAGAACCTTGGAGACGCTATCAGTCGTTGGCGAAGCGGTCAGAATAGGCGACCGAAGAAAAAGAGACGCAGAGACGGTCAGTCGTATAGCACCGACCCGAACTCCATAAAGATAGAGGGTAAGCGTATACGATTGCCCAAAATCGGTTGGGTGCGTATGTATCAGAAGTTGCGACATAAAGGCGAGATTACAAAGGTAACCCTATCAAGGACGGCACACCGTTGGTTCGTGTCTCTAACGATAGATACAGGAAAACCAAATGCTCCACGAGACACACGTGGACTCCCTGCTATCGGCATAGACGTAGGTATCAACTCACTGGCAACACTTGATACGGGTAAGCAGTATCCGAACCCAAGACCGCTCCAAAAGTATGAGAAGAAACTTAAGCGTGAACACCGTAAGTTGAGTAAGAAAGAGTTTCTATCAAATAACTGGTATAAGCAAAAACGAAAAGTGGAGCGTATCCACTATAAGATTGCCTGTATCCGAAATGACGCTCACCATAAAGCGACGACAGAGATAGTGGATATGGCGAGTGTGATTGGGATAGAGACGCTCAAGATTACGAACATGCTTAAGAATAAGAACCTCGCCAAAGCGTTATCAGATAGTGCGTTAGGCGGCTTCCTATCTCTACTCAAATCCAAAGCAGAAGTGCTTGGAATACCTGTTATAGAGGCACCCCAATTCTATGCCTCAAGTAAGACGTGTAGCAACTGCGGGCATCAGAAAAAAGAACTCTCATTATCAGAAAGAACCTATCATTGTAGCGAATGCGGTTCTTCTATAGACAGAGACGTAAACGCTGCGATAAACCTAAAGCACCTCGCCGTCGGGCAGGCGGAGAGTTAAAACGCTTGTGGAGTTTATGTAAGACCTCCACAAGGGAGGCATTCAACTATGAAACAAGAACGGAGGAATCCCACTGCTTTAGCTGTGGGAGGATGTCAATTGGATATCTTCAAGAAGCATACGAGCTTCCAAAAACCGAGCAATACGCCGAATCCTGCGAGGATGAATACCATTTTCCGGTTCCTCAAATCCTATCAACGCCGGCGTCTCTTTGGCACCAACAAGTGCTAAGAGTCCTAAAATTCGGAGTGTGCCTTCCGATATGACGCGGGCAGAGATACGCTTTTCGCCTTCACGAAGATCCAATTCAACCTCACCTAATTCGTTAACACTGACATCAATTCCCGTTATAGATGGAATCATGGTCCGGAGCGATTTCTCGACGGCTTCAAATTGTCGCTTATTACGAGCTTGCAAGGTATTGAGAAAGGCTGCAAGATTCTCCCCCATTGAGCCAATATCGTGAACTGCTTTGACCGGATTCGGGAGCCGCATTTGTTCTCTGGGTTCAAGGTAGAAAGTAAGCCAGTTCGCCAACTCTTGCTGCATCGCAGTCAAGTGAGGATAGTGGGGGGGATAGTGCGACCTCGAAAGGATACTAAAGTCAAGATAACGTTCATAGTAGAGTGGATGCGACTGTCCCTCCATCCGCAAATGCAGCCGATTCTCAATCTGCTCTAAGAATGGCTTCCGTTTCTGATTCAACTCACCCTTGGCGGTGAGCGCAGCAAGATATTCATCTGCCACACGCAAAATCCCCAACTTTGGGAGCATTTCCATCTCAATACGATACCGCAGATTTTCCTCACGCACCGGTGGCAACTGCTTTGGAACAGGCTTATCTACACTCTGTGTATCCTTTACCGCTGTTTCCCTTATTTCCTGAATACGGTGATTGACACTTTCAATAACAGCGGTGGAAAGTTGCACATCTACCTCTATGCTGAATGACACACTTTCCTCTTCCAGGAGGCTCTTGATGCCTTCATCTCCAAAAGTGAACGATTCCAGCGGATGCCCTCGATATGGAGGTTCGAAGGCATCTTCCAAGGTGTGACAGGTCGCTATCCGAGACAAAAGTTGCAAGGCATCAAGGAAATTACTCTTTCCCGAAGCGTTGGGACCCACGAGCACAGAAAGAGGTTTGAGATCTAACTCAAGATCCACGAGTGACTTATACCCTTGAATTTTGATTCGCTTCAGCATAGTAGTATGCCTCCGTTCAATATCCAAGACCTCTCAGATATTCTCGGTTTACTACAGCGGCTTCGGCTGCTGGACGCGGCGGATAGGGACGGTCGAGTTCAACAGAGACCCATCCGTCATAACCGACTGCTTCGAGGCCTTCCAGTGCTGCTTTGACATCAAGCCCTAAGTTTCCCGCGCCAAGCTCCGCGAAACGTGCCTTCTCACCAAAGCGTTGCGTTCTATAATTCCATGTTGCAGGATCGTCGGCGTGGCAGTCCTTGAGATGCACATGCCCAATCCGATTCCGTAAATTTTCGCTCTCAAAGACTTGCATTGGGTCGCTTCCTGCGGCGAGCATGTGTCCTGTATCAAAAAGCAGCCAGAGGCTCGGTGCCGCTGCCAAGAGACGTTCCGCATCATCAACCGTCTCAAGCATGGTGCCGAGATGGGCGTGGTGGAAGCCTTTGATGTGGTGCGCGTCGGAGAACGAAAGGATATCGTCCAGCGTTCGGGCGGCATTCTCGAAATCAGCATCGCTTGGATCGGGTCCACCCCATGCCGAACGACTCAACGAAGGAACTTCGGCAGCGTTATTGCCGAGCGTGATGTTGAACTTAACTCTGTCAAGTCCGGGACCGCCTGCGTTGACGATATGGAGTCCAAGACTACCTGCGAGCGTCGCCATTTCAACGAGTCCGTCTGCGCCCTCCATAGGAACACTTTCGACCCCTTCCCAACCGGCATCTGCGACTTCGCGTAACACTTTTTCTGGATTTTCTTGCTCTTCCCCACCAAATTGGATGAGGTGACAAGCGAATTTCAATTTGCTCATTAATATATCTCCTTACTCATTATTATTGAGTGTTGTTAAGGACAGCTGCTGATCGGGGTTCTGATACAGCCACAGTCCCATGTTCTTCTTAATAGCAGTCCATTCACTGTCCAGAATTGAATACCAAGCGGTGTCCCTATTCCGACCTTTTACGATTATATGCTGTCTGAAGATACCTTCAAACTTAAAACCGAGTCGCATCGCCGCTGATCGAGACTTTTCATTCAGAGAATCGCATTTCCATTCGACGCGTCGGTATTTCAGCCTATCAAAAGCCTCACAGAGCATTAGGTATATCGCTTCCGTATTCACGTTTGACCGCTGAGAATCCGGTGAATACCATAAGTGTCCGAGTTCCAGTCGTCGCATATCAGAGACGATATTCAGAAAACTCACCATACCAACCCGTTGCTTCGATTCAAGATGATGGACGGTAAAGAAGAGTGGATCCTCTGATTCGGCTCCCACTTCCAGCCACACTTGCATACTGTGCTTGCTATCAAAGGGACCGTAACTCATATAGGTCCAAATTTGCTCCTTTATATCCGATCCGTGAGAGCACGCATAGAGTTCCACAACATCGGTTTTTGGATTGACTGGAAACAGGGTAACAAACTTACCCACGTAGTCGGTCCGCTGAGGTAAATCATCAGAAGCAACAGATTGAACGATATTCCCAACTTGGAGAGACGGTTGTGTCATAGCAATTTCTATTTGTATTGATTGTAGTCTGATCGTTGCTTTGTTACAACGAAGAATATAAATTAAGTTCCTACTTGAATGCGTATTGCCACCAGTGATATTGACCAAAATTAGTGGCAGAGGTTAATAGATCTGGCGCAATAGTGTGTTTAAAACTGTCTGGCATAAACAGACCTGTGTTCAATCGGTTCTCATGCAAAATACAATTTCGAGCCGCACGAATCACGTTGTGTTGTTCTTTTGAGGATAACTGCGGCTCAATAAATCCTTCAATCCACAATCCACGATAGGTTAATGTATCAACAGGTATAAGATGGACAGTCTCCAGTACATTGGTGGCGGATTGGCAAGCCAAAGGATCCCAAAGAAAAAGACTACGCACTTGAGCATCCGTTGCAAAACCTGCTTTGGAAAGTGTACGTTGGCTTGCATAGTTGTCAATGCGGATTGATGCCTTCGCCCAACGTGCTCCCAGATGAGAACCGTATGCCAACGCTTCCTCAATGAGCGAAGCCCCTATACCCTTTTCTTGACTCGTAGAACGAACAATAATAAGATCTATTTCCCATCGCGGTGTCGGCTTAGGTACCAAAAACGCGGAAAGGAAACCTGCGATTTCGTCACCATCCACTGCCACGAAGACTTGATGCTCAGGCGACGAAATGTGATTGATAAACACATCAGAGAGAAGCGATTCTCCCCATGTTTCCTGTAATATTAGGTGAATCGCCTGGGCATCATCTGGACGCGCCAATCTAATATCTGACATACCTTTTCTTTACGCATCTTGGGTTGTTCTTGGAATGATGTCGTGAACGCCGCCTTCACGAATACTTGCTGAAGAGACTAACACAAATCTCGCTGTTTGACGGAATTCTGGTAGCGAGATCGCCCCGCAATTGCACATGAGCGATCGGATTTTTGCGAGGGTCAATTTCAAATTATCGTTCATCTTTCCTGCATACGGTACATAAGCATCGGCACCCTCCTCGAACAATAATTCTGTACTGGTTCCCTCGTGATAGCGTTGCCAGTTGGCAGCTCGCTTTGTTCCTTCTCCCCAATATTCTTTCACTGTATTCATACCCAATTTTCTGATCTTGCTCGGACTCTCATCAAATCTTGCAAAATATCTGCCCATCATCACGAAATCGGCACCCATGGCAAGAGCCAAACCGATATGATAATCTTGGAATATACCACCATCTGAACAAATCGGCACGTAAACACCGGTTTCCTTCAAATACAAATCCCTTTGCCGGGCGACTTCAATGACGGCGGTCGCTTGCCCACAGCCAATTCCTTTCTGTTCTCTGGTGATACAAATAGCCCCTCCGCCGATACCTACTTTTACAAAATCAGCACCGGCTTCTACCAAATACATAAATGCATCTCCATGAACCACATTCCCTGCGCCCACTTTCACGGTATCATTGTACGTATCTTTAATAAATCGAATGGTGTCCGATTGCCATTCTGTATACCCTTCGGAAGAATCAACACAAATAATATCGACGCCTGCTTCTACCAATGCGGGTACTCTTTTTTTGTAATCTCTTGTATTAATTCCGGCACCAACGACGAATCTTTTATGGGAATCCACTGATTCAAGGGGATTTTTCTTATGGTCATCGTAATCTTTTCTGAAGATCAAATGGATCAGCTTACGATTTTCATCAACAATCGGTAGACAATTTATCTTATGTTTCCAAATGAGGTCGTTGGCATCTTCAATACTAATTCCTTTTCGCCCAACAATCAGTTGGGAAAACGGAGTCATCGATTCGCTTACTTTTGAATTTAAATCAACCCGGCTCAATCTATAATCCTTATCCGTTATCAGACCAAGTAGCTCACCTGAAGACGAACCATCTTCGGTTATAGCAATAGTCGAGTGCGCTGTTTCTTGGGTTAGTTTCACGACATCTTGTATTGTGTTGTCACACTTTAAATTTGAGTCGCTGACGACGAAACCCGCTTTGTGGTTTTTGACTGTCCGTACCATTGCTACCTGTTGTTCAGTACTTTGCGACCCATAAATAAAGGAGATCCCACCCTGTCGAGCCAGTGCAATTGCCAAATTATGATCCGAAACAGCTTGCATGATTGCAGAAGCAAGCGGAATATTTATCTCCAGAGACGGTTCTTGTCCCACCTTAAACTTCACTAAAGGAGTTCTCAGGACAACATTTTCAGGGATACAATCCTTCGTAGTTAAGTTAGGTAAAAGCAAATATTCACTAAAGGTCCGGCTTGCTTCAGAAGAAAAGTGGGCCATTATTCATTCCTCCTTTCAAATAAACAAATATCAGGACTTACGCAATTTTGATCATAGCACGCGCTGTGAGATAGGGAGCCTGAAAAAAACGCAGTCGGTCCCATGGCACAACCTAACAGGTTATGCTACAAAAGAGCACCCTGCGTAAGTCCTAAAATATGTAACCCTATAAGATTAGAACTTATGCCATTGACACACTGAGTTTCGCCAAACAACTGAAAACCCAATCGGTTTGAGATTTTGGATTTGAGTCAACACGTAATTATGCCAATTCGGAAACGATAGGACACAATTCCAAAATTTCATCAATAACGTGACCTCTGAAATGTCTATGAGAGGTCAGTTTAATCAATGTCTCTTGCCTTTTTGAGCAGTCCCCAAGTCGTCGCAGCTTTGTCCAACGGCGATACGCTCAAGACCTGCTCCATATCTTGCTGAATTTCATCTTCAGTCAGGACACGGTTATAGATAACAAATTCATCAAGCCTTCCGCCATAGGGCCACGGACCATCGAGGCGATTGCCGAACCAATGATCTGATGGAGAAGTAGGGATTTCGCCTTCCAGTTTATAGGTATTATCGAGTTTGCCGTTGATATAAAGCCGAAGTTCCTTATTAAACTCGTAAACCGCGGCGACGTGCGACCATTTATCGGTCGGAATCTCGTTCTTTGCGCTGTTCCATGCTTGCCCACCCGCTCCGGCGCATCCCATCCACACTGACGGTTTGCCTTGATGGATACTCAGATAATACGTGTGAGGTCCCGCCTGCCCGCGCACATTGCGATAATCGCCGATACTCTCTGGGTATACCCACACCTCCATCGTCAAACTCTTGGTAATAGCGAGACTGTCAGACGCTTCGGCGGCGACGACCCCTTTCTGAATCTGTTCATTGAAAAACATGGCAGAATTGATTTTTCCGTTTTTCTCCCATTTGGCATCGCCTTCGAGGGTGCCGTCATTCCCCGTGCCGCTCAGGTCTTCGACTTTTTTCCCTTTTCCTTCATCGAATGAGAAGTAAAGTACCATTGCGTCGTCCTCAATCGCTTCGCTCGCAAAGGGAAATGTGAAAATGAGTGCCGCGCCCAGAATATAGAAAACTATCCATCTCATTTGAACCTCCATATCAAGATGTCGGCTCAAACGTCTGAAAAAACGCCTGAGCACTCAAGTCATCGTTTACGAACGATAAGAGAATTGAATATCCGACCTTCGCGAGGCTCTAATCGCCGGTAGTACTCCAATCTAAATGATCGTTGTAGGATTTCGACGATCTTCTTTCCGGCAACAATTCGCTGTACGAACGGTGAAACTATGGACAGCGCGTCAACTACCAAAATCGACCTACTGCCAATCGTTGTCTGGCGGGTAAATCATGGAACTTCCGCCACCTGCGCCTTTAAATTCGCTCTCAGCGAACCAGTCTTTGACAGTATCCCGCCATTTGATGAAGTGCGGGGCTTTCAGATGCTCTTGGAACGCCGCCTCGTCTACATAAACCTCATAGAGCCAAATCCGATTCGGATCAGCACCGTCCTGAATCACATCAAATCTGAGACACCCGGGTTCATTCGCAACGGAGCCTTTCGCGTCATCTATCATCGATTCGATGAACGCATCTCTATGACCTTCCTTAATCTGAATGGGTGCGATAATAACAAACATACTTTTTTCCTCCTATAAACGATTTTCATTTCGGATTCTATTTTCATTTCGGCACCCAGATGCCGAACCCACATTAACCTATCACAATTTGGGAGGGATGTCAATCAAGTTCAAAGTTAAAGCCCTATGCTGATGCAACCGTCAATGCCTTTAGTTTATCTTCATCTAACTCGACACCCAGTCCGGGGCCTTCAGGCGGATAGAGATGGCTGGCTTCCGCTCGGATGCGTTCCTTCGCTGGCGATGCCATATAAAGCACAGGTCCCATCGGATCGCATGGTAGGGAGAGGTTAGGCATCGAAACACCGACGTGGATTTGTGCGGCTGTTCCAAGCGTTGATTCCTGATCCGTGCCAATCAAGCATCTAAGTCCAGCTGCCTCTGCCAACGCAAACAGGCGGCGGATATGGGTTGGACCTCCTGCTACACACGCCACATTGAAGACAGTGCAAGCCCCGCGTTCGGCTGCCTCATACCCATATTCTAAATTACTGATGTGCAGACTCACAGGCAAATCCATGCGTTTGGTGAACTCCGCACACACTCGCAGATTCCGTGAGGGTTGCTCGAAATGGTAGGGCGCGTGATGCCGAAGGACATCGGCATAGCGCAAGGCGGTCTCCCAGTCGTTGAAGCGACCGGAGAAATCGATTTGTTTGAGCTTGATTTGCTCGCCGAATCTGGATTTCATCTCGGTCAGGAATTGATCGTCCAACGCGCTGTCGCCCGACACGTAGTAGCGGAAGAGATGGTGTCCGAGATCTACCAACCGTTGCAAATAGCCCGTCGTCTTCTCAAAGTCCTCCGTTACCTGCCATCCGAAGATTGGATAGCAACAGTAGACACTGTCTCGGACCTTGCCTCCGAGCATTTGGTAAGCCGGTACGCCTTGGACCTTGCCGTTCAGGTCATAAAGTGCGAGGTCGATAGCGGAAGCGAGGTGTAGATTGCTAACCGTGCTACCGAAATTTTGTGCTCGTAGGAACTCGTTGATTTCTGTAATACGGGTGGCATCACGTCCGACCAGTAACTCGTTATAACGTTTGGCGATTGCCCCTACATCGTCAGCCTTGCTGTCTGAGGCTTCCCCCAGTCCGATGGGACCATCGTCCACATAGACTTTGACGATAACATGGCCCGATACATGACCGTAATAACGCGGTGTCTCGATCTGGAAGGCTTCAACCTTTGTAATTTTCATTGTGTCTCCCGTAGGTCAAGAACGGCTTTGTAGTGTTTGGTGATCTGACCGTCATACTTTGTCTCAATGAGATCGGTGATCCCTTCAAACAGAAGACGCTTATTCTTATCTGGCAACGCGATGTGCCCCGAATAGGTCCCGAGAAGCTTGATGTACTGCTCAGATGAATGCGTTTGCGTCCACGGATATACACGTTTAATTGGATCCTGAAAGGCTTCCACGCCGGGAAAGTCTGTGGTGTGCGTGGGGCGATTCGTGGTCAATGGAAGGTAGTATTGATCATACAAACTCTGGCTTTCCGCAAAGAATCCTTCTTCCTTCCTGACATGTTGATTGGAGAAAACAGCAAGGGAACCGCCGGATCGGAGAACCTCGGACGCTTTCAGATACCTCACGTTTGGATCCACCCAATGAAAGGCAGGGGCAGAAATAACGAGATTAAATTTGTCTTCCGATTTCCACGCCTCAAACGCTTATTCTATGAACGAAACATTTGGAAATTCCTTCAACTTTTCCCGCGCAACAACAATCAGATCCGCACCAATGTCCAGACAAACGAGTTCATATCCGCGTTCTGCAAAAGATCGGGTTGCTTTTCCGGTCCCGCATCCAACCTCAAGAATCCTGCTATTATTTTCGATGCCAGAGATATCTACAACATCCTCGATTAACTTCTCAGGATATCCGGGTCGTATCTCTTCATAGAGCGTTGAAGCGGTATTAAACGTGGTCTTAAGTTCGGTATTTGACATAGGATTTTTCTTTTCTAGTGAATTATGAAAATAAATAGGCACTTCAGCGAGCGGTGGGTGGGAAAACGGCATCCCACCGATGGTGAGGTTTCCTTGGGGAAATCCGCAGAAATACCGGATTTAGTCTGGGAATAGACTAAATCCATTCCTTGTATTACATTGCAAAAACCCCTATCAAAAACACCTCGCCTGTCTTCTGATGTATAAGTAATTGTATATTTTACCATAGTTACGGTTATATAACACTATCCACTTTTGAGGAATTGAGGGTCATTTATGGTAAATGCTAAAAATAAGTAGACACTTCAATAGAAGCGAAAACTCTCCACCCCCGCTGGCGAGGATTGTATCCTCGCCTCCCGCAATGTCCAAGTAATTGTGGGTTTTACCATAGTTTTTCATTTTTATTTTTTCCACTGATATGGTATACTCTTTAAACCAGTTATGGGTGGCACAGCTACGAGCGGTGCAAGCCGTTTCTGCCACCCTCCCACCGTAGCTGGGGGATAAAGAACTGGGACTGAATAATCTAATGACTGGTAAGCCCTATTTTTTCGAGAAATCAATACAACAGAAAGTAAGTCGGGATACAGAGATAGAATCTTTAACCTTGACGAATTCCATACTTTTCTAAGATGAGGAGTCCCTATGCCTGAAAATCACACCCCAATCACGGGCGAAAATTATCGTTTTTATCATACTTCCTGTCTTGATATGTCGGAATGCGAGGATAATTCTGTTGCCCTGACAATTACCTCGCCCCCTTACTGGAACGCCATTGACTACGATACCCACACCAGCGATAATGAAGCGTGGTATCGGGAGCGGAACTATGACGGGCTTGGAAAAACATACAAGGACTGGCTCGCAACACTTAAAAAGGTGTTTCTTGAAGTCTATCGGGTCACAATTGATGGCGGGTTCTGTGCTATCGTTATCGGGACAATCCTCCACAAACGCAAGCACTATCCAGCACCTTTCGACTTAACAAGCCAATTAAGCGATACCGACTGGAATTTCCACCAAGATATAATATGGAATAAAGTCACCGGCGGTGTGAGGCGTGCTGGTTCGTTTATTCAACACCAAAAATCTGGATACTACTACCCCAACATAATGACAGAATACATACTCATATTCCGTAAAGGCGATAAACCCAGATACGGTTCACAGCCTACGCTCCCAATAGACGACGTATTCAAACGTGATATAGCCAACTCGATTTGGCATATCGCACCCGTGCCACCTAAAACGGTTGACCACCCGTGTCCATTCCCAGATGAACTCGTCCGACGCTTGGTGCTACTCTATTCTGAAGAAGGGGATGAAATACTTGACCCATTTTTGGGAAGCGGACAAACCGCTCGGGGAGCCTTGAGATTCAAACGCAAATGTGTCGGATACGAGATAGAATCCAAATATATTGAATTAACGTGTCAACGTCTGTATGAAGAACCGAGACGGAAATATCACCTCCTACCAAAGGTAGAAAAACAAAAAGTGCTACCTGAAGATCAACTGACGATGTTCGATTCGTAAATACAAGGGGCAGAATAGTGGCACAAAACCGACAAATGTCTTTGTTCCGAGAGATAGAGACCGAAGACTACCAAAAAACGGAGGAAGAAACGACGAACTTCGACATAGAGAGGAATTGCTTCAAGCACTTGCAGGAAAATCTGAGTAATGACGCAAAAGCGGAGTATGAGACAGGAATCAAGCACCTTATTGAAAGATATAACACGGCAATCTATGAAAACAGGTTTACCGTGGGCGGTGTCGTTGAGGTTTTTACCTTGGCATTGATGCGATCTACTGGAATAGAAATTGAAGGTTGCGGGTCAGAGGCACAAGGTGGGGATTTGATACTTCCCAGCGGACGTATGTTTTCTCTGAAAAGTTCTTTTACAAGAGGCGGGAGTGTTATTCTCGTCAACACCAGGGGGGACAGTGGCACAGATTGGGAAACCGCGACGCTTTTCGTTCTATCTAATGTCGGAATTGTCTATGGCGATCCGGATATGGCACAAGAAGACGATCTTAATCGGACTGCAGATAACTTACAGATAAAACGCACGGCTCTTAATCGATTTGCACAAGACCCGTTGAAGCTCATACCAATGGAAATTCCTTTGAAACCGCTAACAGAAATGGCGATCTCCAGTATGAAAGCCAGCGATGCTGTTGCCCGACAACTCATGAACGAACTTAACATGCACACGCTACTGGTTCAGATATAAATTGACAGAACGTGAGATATAGGATTTGAGATTGTTTCTGAGTTTTATGAACTTGCACGCAAACGTCTTGAATCAGACCAATATTTGGGGAAGGCGAAACGAAATTAGAAAACACGTCCACATTGTTGGAGACTTGTCGTCCCTTAGCGATCATTACGTTTTGGATCGTCTGTTACGTTGGGTGCTAAGTGCCTATTGAATAGGTTTACCAACCGGTTTTTTGGGTTCTGGTATTTCCCATTTTTTCTGTGTCGCATGAGTATGCAGGTAATTTCCCAGTTCTTGTAGATCTATTTTTTGTTCACGATAGTCTTTCTCATAAATAACAATAGTCAGTTTTTCACAGAATTTTTTTCTGAATATGTAGCACTAATAAAAGATGTAATAATCTCAGTAGTCATTACATCACGAGGCACCTGAATTCCCGCTGATTTTGTTCCAATAGCAGGAATTATAAGATGTCCAAGGCTACCTCGCTTTCCAATATACTGCCAAAGGCTTGTGAGACTCTGTCTCACATTTTCAAGCGAGCTAGAAGCTCCTCCTTCTTTGTTGAGTTCGTCAATCGCAACCAAGTAAATAACCTGCTCTTGGACATTAATTTTAACTACAGTACCAAACTTGTAAGGTTTTCTTTCCTCATCGCTGTTTTGAATCAAGGATCCCCTTTCGTTCTTCAAAGCTTTCTCTAAATCATGGTTAAAGTAGTCTTTTTTATCATAGTAATTTTTACAGCATTGTCCTAGGTTGTGTTTACATTTTGTGAGTGGTTATTAGTATTGCTGCGAAATAGACGAATCCGAGATACCGAACACTTAATTTATCGTAGCGCGTCGCGACCCGACGATACTGTTTCAACCATCCAAAGAAACGCTCTATCAAGTTTCGGCGTTTATACAACTCTTTATCATACTCACGGGGAAACCCCGTCCGCCCTTTGCGAGGCGGGATCACCGCAATCGCATCCTGGGAGGCGATCTCCGCTATAAACGCATCCGAGTCGTAAGCTTTATCGCCTATGACATACTCATAAGAATAACCTTCAATCAGCGCAGGAGCTTGTGTAATATCATTACGGTGTCCCGCTATCAAAATAAAACGCAACGGTATACAGGCATCGCTGAGAGAGAGATTCAGTTTCGTCGTAAATCCGCCTCGAGTTCGTCCGAGTGCCTGTGCTTCTTGCCCTCCTTTTTTTTGGGAGCCCCCGCTGCCGAGGCATGTGCCCGCACGATCGTCGAATCAATGAGGATACCTGAGATGTCGCCCGCATCATGAAAATGTTCATGGAGTGCCTGAAAAACACCCACATCGCACCATCTACTAAAGCGACGATAGATCGCGTTCCAATTGCCATAGACTTTCGGTAAGGCGCGCCACGTCGCGCCTTCTTTAGCGATCCAAAGCACAGCAGAGAGAAAGTGCCTGCACGTTTCAGGGTTTCCAACATAGACGTTTCGGCAGTCTCTGAGGAACGGTAAAATGCTATTCCAGGCGGCATCACTCAACTGTTTTGGCAGTTCTTGAGAGTCAAGAGTATTTTGAGTTTCCATAAAGAGAGGATACCAAAATCTCTATGAAATTGCAACACTTTTCAAATGTAAACACTACCTAGTAAGCTTTCCGCAGAAATCCGCGTGGTGTCAAATGTTGTATTCGTGGCAATGATCAAATCACCTTGAAGTTTGAAAATATCACCAACTCGAATTTCTATTGAAGTATCAGTTTTTTCTAACTTCTCACTTACTGAAAGCATCTTTTTACATCTTAGTATAAATCTTATCCCACCGATGAATAAACCTATTATGGCAATTACAATAAACATTACCAAGTTACCGCGAGACCATTCAGCAAAGGGATCAAAGAAATGAGAGGATATCTCAATTATCGTCCAAATTCCGGTATAGAAATAACAGGCCATTCTTACTCCTGTTATCCATTGCCGACAACTTTTCAAATGGTGCCCAGTGAGAAAGATGGGTAATTTCATAAACCTAATTTAGTATAGAAACTTGAGTCGTAATAGTAGGGTCCCGACTTTCCGTCTCGGCGTAAAGAAAAGTGATACTTTGGCCAGGTCTCAAGTGCCTTCTGTAAAATAAGTGAGTTAAAGCTAATGTGAACAGCCAGTCGCTTTTCAATGATAGGAGGACATCTTTCAACATCTATGGATCTTAAACCGTTCAGGTTAACACCGATGATCGGTTTTTCTAGTTCCAATGCTTGTTCCATTTCCCAATACACGAACTTTCTAAGGTAACGCGTGCTTTCCCCAATCAAAACGACGAAGGCTTCAGCAGACTGAATCTCCTTTTTAAATTTATCTTTGATTTCTTTTTCTGAACTTTCAACACGTGGGTTACGTAAATCCTGTCCAAAAATAAAATCTATGTTATCGTTTAGATTCCATGTCTGCATCATTCGGAAGTAGGGAAAATCATTATCACTGTCAAAGCAAACGTATACTTTTAGGGGATCTTTATTTTTAGGATGCATAATTTCACCTACTAATCTTCAAATTTATTATGAAGTTTATTTTAACATGATTGGTGGGAAAAATCTTGAACTTTTAGTTAGAAACTACAATTGTTTTTAATGAAAGACATTTGAAAGCTAAACGAGGAGGTAATTTTCCTATACTAACAGCACAATTATGCCAGTAGACCACACCACTATGTAAAGTATAACATTTTTTTCTTGGTTTTTTCACAACCTATATGGAACGGTTGAGATAGGTGGACTCAACCACATTGACATGCTCAATGCTATCGGTGACGACTGCATTTCTACTCATGTTTTCGCCAGATAGAACACTCTTGGTGAGTGGTAGCTTTAACAGTACGTTCTATTATGGGCATGAAGTCTTATCTCTCCCACTAACACACACTGAACCCGGAACTAAGTCAGCAACTCCAACAATTCAGTAAGACTCTGGATCGTTTCATCCCATCTGCCCGTTTGTGTGCCGTCTCGATGAATTTCCTTTAATTAAACTGAGCGAAATCTGGAAGACTGGGTTCAAAAAGGTAAGCCAACTTCGCAAACACAGCCCGATCCCCCGGCAGGCTATCAACAACCACAAAGAAGAAATGGCTTTCTGGCGTAAATTCGTAGTCGAAGATAGAATTGAAGTTGTAGGTGATCTCATCTTGCATCCGTTCATCTACACGTTCCACAAAGGTTGACCCCCCCAGAAAAACTGGTAAATCGATACTTCAACACTAACGACGCTCGATGTCCATGCTAACAAAGGTATTTGCGTAAGTTCTGAAATCATTTAGAAAAAGGTTTAGCCTGTCCTGAGAAGTTTCTTAGCTGCCTTGGACCAATGTTGTTTCATCTCTTGAGGAACCTGGAGCCGCTCGCTTGCGTGTGGAAATACACGTGTATAGCCAATATCAAGCATGGGGCGGTGGGTGTCAGTTCTGTTCGGCATTCCAACATGCCACAATCGCATATCACGCAGAATCAGAGAACCCATAGGCATTATCGCTTGTAGCGCGGGTAGGTGTTTACTGCGCTCGCCCAGATTCTGAACATCTGAGGGTGGGGAATCCATAATCAGATGCGAGCCGGGCCATATCTTTGTGGCTCCATTTTCTTCTAAAAAATCGACGAATGGAATGTTAACATAGATACCTGAGACAGGTAGCACACACGGCAGTTCAGGAAATAGATGGTTACCGTCGCGGTGCGGGACCTTTTCCACTTGGTTTCCATCTATATCGGGAGGCACATCATGAATCCCACAGCGAAACAGTGCGACCTTCTTGCCCATAGCAGCTTCAATGACTTGGAGTGCGAACGGGTTCGTGATAAATTGATGATGCAGAAACTGCATTTCCAGTGCGTAACGGGCTTTACGGGTCATGCCACGTCGGATTGCATCAAAATAAGCAATTTGTGCCTCTTCGACAATCTCAAGTGGTACGGCTTTTTCGAGGATCACGGCACCGACTTCTCGCAGCAGCCGAATCGCCAAAACAAGGTTAGCCTCATGCATTCTTCCGTCTACCTGTTCTGCATCAGTCAACTGGATCCGCATTGCCTTGCTCCCAAAAAAATAATGAGGGCTCCAAAAGGGACTGTGGCAACCCGTTCTACGCCAACTCGCCACGTAGCAGCGGGTGGTCTTTCATCACCTCGCCATCGCGATTCCGCGTACCCGATGGCATGTAATGGATGACTATTGCCCGACGGTCTCGGGATGAGCGGTTCGGATCAGTTTGGTGGAGTGTCATGCAGTGGTGAACCATCCCGCATCCGGCACCAACTGGCACGGGTACAGCACGATCCGCATCAGCATCCACCTCCAACAACGCTGGCAATTTACCTTTCTCTGATTCAGCACGTCCGTGCGCCGCCAATCCTTCTAAATAACTGCCGGGGATAACGTTCATACAACCGTTCTCCTCGTCGGCATCATCGAGTGCTATCCAGATACTCACAAGATTGGGCGGGTCGCACTGCCAATATGCATTGTCCTGATGCCAATACACCTCACCGCCGTGATAGGCGGGTTTGTAGAGAGCCTGATCATGAAATAACTGGATATCGGCTCCGATTAAACTCTCAGCGATGTCTAACAGGGGGTCGTGGTAGAGTAACTTCCGAAATTCCTCATCGAGACGCCACATCTCCATGATCTGCAACATTTCTTCGTCACGATCGGCATCTTCATCGCTTTCCGAGTCCCCGACGACTGCGAGGTTACGCAACCCCTCACCGATTGTGCCGCGTTTCTGTGCAAACTGTGTGTCATAATGTTCGCGTAACATGGTAAGGTGTTCGTCATCAATGATCCGTCTGTCGATGTTAAGATAGCCTTTACGTTTGAATTGTTCGACCTCTTGCGGCATAAGTTTCATAACATTGCTCCTTAAACGTTTATTCAATCTACATCAGATTCTTCAAGAATCTTTTGATATGTCTGTGATGCTACGCCATACGCCTCGCGAGCGGCATCGCGTTCCTCTTCTCGAATGCGACCAACTTTTTCGTTCCAGCAGACTTCAACAGCCTCTAAACACCATTGCGCACTTCTGCGACTTGCCCGGATCGGTTTACCGTCTACAATAACGAAAACCGGGTTCGTGTGAGACGACGGGAAGATTCGTAACGCAATCCAACTGGATCTGTCAATGGGTGTCTCAAATTGAACGGGGACGATTTCACCGTTAGCGGTAATTTCTTGCGTCTCAACCGCTTGACCGTTGACGATGAGTTCAATAGGGACCTTCCGTTCTTCTGCAATCCGCGCACGTTCAATGTCCCAATACGGTTGCTGATCTAAGGGGCGATTCTGGAGATCAGGATTGGGTTCCTCATTAAGTCGCGCAGCGACGCGAGCCGTGATGGTTACTGTGCTGGATTCTTCCAAATCCAATTGGCTAATTTCCCCAGTTGCCGTCTCCTCACCAACGGGTACGCCACCCACGGTGAAGTCCAAGAGGTGACTTTTACCATCCCCAACATAGGAACGACCATCGCGCAATCCTGTGACCCATGTATCGAAGTCGAGAGCACCGGCAGGCATTTTCACATATATGCGACCTAATCCGACGCGCTCACCGTAAATGCAAGGGAAATCCGTCTCGCCACTGATTCGCGTGCGGAAACCACAGTTCAGGGTATGATACCAGATACTCAGTTCCCAAATGGCGGGTGTGTCCACCGTAGATATGAAATCGACAGCATCGTGAACGACGTCTACGATATACTCGTTCGCACCGATGCCATCAAAGGGGGGCATGTTGTAATTGGGGAGTTCGTCTCCATCCACTTTCAGACCCCAACCACTATGACTGAAGCCTGTCACGGCTCCCTGTTCTTTCGCCCACTGAAGGACCGGGAGATTCCAACTCGGCCACTCCTCAATGCGCTGAGTGCCGCTGTAATCATCCTCAGTCAAGGCAAGCAACGAGAGATGTCCGGCGTGTGAGGAGGGAAAGCCCGAAACTTCTACGTCGTAGCGCATTATATAATCATCAGTCGAAAGTTCATGGATTTTGCCCTCGAAAAACTCCTTCTGAAAATACCAACAGGGTCCCCACGAGAGTACACAACCTACATTGAGGTCCTCTCCGAGAATGTGTCGCATCATATCTTCCGGTGTGACACCTTCGGTGGGGCTTTCATAGTGCGCACAACCTGCTGCGTGGACATGATGATCCCCGGAACGCCAGCCTTCTGCTGCGATATGGATCCATCTTTCCAGACGAAATGTCTCTCGATGCGTTTCGGTATTCGGGACGGTAATGGTTTGGGTCTTTACCTGATATTCTGGTCCGCGTGTGGACTCGACGGTATATTTGCCGGGTGGTAGAAGAACCGATTCACCGCTGTGCCGATAAATTTGGTTGTGAAAGAAGAAATCGGGTGCCAAGCGTCGCCCGCGTGATGGATACACCCGGTTCAACTCGTCACGAATGATAAAAGCCGCGGTTGTCGGTTTTCCGTCGAAGTCTAATACTTCCAGAGTGACGTTTACCGCTGGCACACAGTGGAACAGGATAGGAACTTCGCTCCGGAAGCCGATGTCCTGTGTTCCCTGACCGACGTTGAAGCCGACCATCGCCTCCCGTTTGCCTGCATCGCGGCTATAGAGTTGAACGATACGATACTCCAGTTCCAATCCCGAAAGGTCTGCCTTCAAGGGTGGGTTGGAATAGATCTCAATATCGAGAAACCGGTGCGGAATGTCGCTTTTTGGCACAGTCATTTCTGGGTCAGGACTTCCACTGGACCGCTTATACAGCGGCGCAGCATTTTCGCTCTCGGCAACTAAGGGTGCTGTCACGCCAGCCTCGTTGTGGACCTTTACCAAAAAGGTACGCCAACCTTGCTGCATCAGTTCCTTATTTACTGGACCTTCCTTAACCTTCACGCGGCTCTCTGGGTTTATATTGACCCCAGTCAAACAGTATGAATCAAGAATTTTTTGAATGTCAACAATCGCCTGTTTATGGTCATCGAAAACCAAGGCGTTCTTGATTGCTGAAAGATCGTCTTCGGATAGGGGTGAGCCGAGATAGTCCAACGCCTCAATGAGCCGTTGGGTCGCTGATGCGAACGGTTGAAACTCCACTTCAGTGACGAGGCTCAATTCATCGGTGAACCCCACCGTAGTGAAAGTAAGAAGCAACATCCAACTGATAAGTATCAAGTAAAGCGGACTGCAGGCTCCTTTTTTTAGAAGAGTATTGTATCGATTTGTCGTCCATCGCATGTGGCATTCCTCCTAATTGCTGATTGGTTTCTATCACTAATGCCGTAGCCTATCATAATGTCGGATGGATGTCAAGCCGTCTGAATCGAACGGTGTGTAAATATTTCTGCAGCGTTCCTCTATGGAGACGGTTTTTACCCTGAAAGACATCTCGTCAACACGCATAGCACTTTCTTCGGCTTGCATCTACGAGCAATTTTGATTTCTATAGATATATCACGCCTCTGGCGTAAAGAAATTTTTATTTGTAAAGATACCTCTTTGCTCCAGCGGAGCAACATGTCTATAGAAAAGATGGGGAACCTTCTCGCACTCCAGCGGAGTGCTATGTAAAAAGCATTAGAAAACGGCGTGACGAATTTAGTATCAAAAGTTTTAGACATCCGAATCGAAACCCTAAAGTGATTTGCACCAAACCAATTGGACCTCATGTCACATGATAATCTACACCATACTGCACCAAGCCTAATCGTTGGGTTACACCTTGAGAAGCCACATTGTCCCACGAAGTACTGTAGAGAGGAATACGGTTCAAGGCGCGGACAGCAAGAGCCCAAGCAGCAACAACCGACGTTGCATATCCACGTCGACGATAACCGACCAGCGTATCAACACCTGCTTCATGGGCGCGTGATGATAGGCGGACGCTTTGACAAATTGACACTGCCTGTGAATCCTCTATGATCGCTAAATAGGGTTGCGAACTATTTAGCTCCGACACCATTTCGGCAAAGCCTTTTTTTAGAAGTCCTGCATTCTCACATGATAGTCGGACAACATTTGTTGGTGGTGTAATGTGTTTAGGGAAGCGATAAGCAGGTCCGACCCAGACCCGTTCAATCGGTGCATGACTTTGAAGAATATCCTTGAATTGCCCGTGAATACTTGGAATTTTCAGGGAATTCATAGGCAGCGGTTCAGCAGCGACTTCCTTCAGCTGCGCAATCACATTGTCGGGAAGGTCGTGCCGGAATCGACATATTGAACCTTCATTGGTGTATCCAAAGAAGAAACGAGGTGCTGGTTCTGCAGTGCCAGTAGGTTCATTGATACGTTGAAGATGTCCATTCTCATCCTGCGTGAATAGTGCCTCGACTTGTATTTTCATCAGTTCTCTATTAGAGACAGGTTCCATCATTGATCTGGTTACTCTCCAGTATAATGCTTCCCTTAAACTGTTCTCCTATACCTGCTAACATCTGAAGTCTACTAAAGCATTTACGTACGCATCTGTGGATTTGTGTAAGCGTTCAATCCGTTCTTTGGGAATGGGTCCACTATCCTCCTCAATACACAGATCAGATATGATACGGATGCCGACATACTTGACGTTATTAATCGCACAGACATCCACAATCGCCGACGATTCCCAATTCACCGCGACGGCTCCACTTTCCATGGCGATCCTGTCCCTAACCTCACGATTATATACGTCCATATCTCCGCAGATTACAGGAGATTTTGTAAGCGTAACATTGGGGTCCGTTAATAGTGTGTTTGCGAATTTGCTTATTGAGGATGAAGAAGCCTGAAACAAGCGTTCCCGCCATGCCTCTTGCTCACGCTGGATCTCTGATCTATTTGGCGCGTCGTGTTCAGAAACACCGGTAATCACAACAATGTCTCCGATATCCAAGGTATCGACTAAACCACCGGCAAATCCGAACTCAAAGAAGGTGTCTACCTGATATTTGTCTATTATCAGTTGGCACATCGATGCCGCACGCACTTTGCCCATACCCGACTGCATGACAACCCATTTTTCGTCTCTATTGAACCCTTCAAACTTCAGTCTGCTGTTCCAGTCAACCGAATCACTCGTATCCTGACCCAGGACATTGAGAAGTGTCAAGGTTTCGTCGGCGTAAGCCGTCATAATACATAGTTTTGCACTCACAAATTTCACTCCGTAATAAAATGAGGGATGCTTATAATTGAAACTGGGTCAGGATATTGGAAAAGCACCCCTGTTCCAGAGTTCGCCAACGGCATCGCTATTTCAGCTAATTAATTGCTCAATCCTCGAAATTCACAGTAACTTTCATACCGAGACTGCGAGATGTCCCCTTTTCTCAAGGCTGCGTCCACACTACAACCTTCCTGATCAATATGCGTGCAATGATTTTTCATACAATGCTCTCGGCGTGAGTTCATCTCTGGAAAATAGCGGTCAATCAGGCGGGTCTCGATGTCCCAAAAATGCAACTCGCGAAGGCCCGGTGTATCGGCGATAAAACCACCGAAATCCAAGTTGTAAAGTTGGGTTGCAACGGTTGTGTGTCTTCCACCCCGTTTCGGATTCACTGCGTTCGTTTTCAATTTCAGATTGGGCTGAATGGCGTTTAGAAGTGACGATTTCCCGACCCCGGATAATCCAGTGAGTGCCGAAATCTTCCCTTTCATCCACGCTTTCAAATCCTCGATTCCCTCGCCAGTCGCCGCACTCGTAAGGATTGTCCGATAACCGATTTTCTGATAAACTGCGGTTACCGAATCCACTTCCGCTCGGTTTTCGAGCATATCAATTTTATTGAAACAGATAAGCGGTTCAATTCCTGATGCCTCGGCGATAACAAGGAACCTGTCCAGCATTCGTTGCCAGATTGGTGGTTCTTTTACAGAAGAAACGATGATGAGTCCATCAAGATTCGGAATGAGAATAACCTGTTTGGATTGTGTTCCGCTTCGTTTATATTGGCTCTTGCGCCGCATAACGGCTGCGATCGTACCATGCGTTTCATCAATCACCCGAATTTTGACGCGGTCCCCAACATAGACCTGCTGATTTGTGCTAAATGCATCTCGTTTTCCCCGTAGCGAACATTGATATCGATTCGCATCGCACTGCACAATGTAAACACCGTTGCTTGCACGCGTCACAATACCTTCGGGAAGTCCGATCAATTTTTCGTTATCGAAAAGATAGCCCGTCCGTTTGAGGAGTTCCTCGTCCGGTATAATTCGTGCAGTTTTGATCGCACTGAGACGCCTGACTCGGTCTTTGACAAGCATCTTCTCTGATTTGAGCAGCAAAGCCACAATGACGGGTTTGTCCGCGTCACTGCCAAGTGCATTCTCGGCATCCCGAATCGCTGGATTCATACCAAGATACACCCTGCTATAGGAGACACACTCCCGCCAGTCAAAAGCCGAGTAATCGCCTGCGATAATCTTTTCCGCTTCTCTTAAAGTTGTGCCTGCGTAAACAGACATTGCCATAGGTTTCAATTACCTTTGTTTTGTCTACCGCAAATCACCACGAATTTTCGCGAATAATTCAAAGGGATGTTCGTTAAGACTCTGATAAAGTGTGATAATCTTTACCTACATACAATTTTGGATGCACTTTACTATAGTTTGAACAATTTCTGTGAGGTTCATGCCCTGTTTCCAAAGCATTTCTGATTTTTCTCAAAGTGCCTCTCACCAACACAACTCAGAGAAAAAGAGACGCATCAACACCAATGGACAGCCCCAGCGGGGCGAAATGTTTATAGAAGTGCTAATTTTTCTTGACGTGTTTCACGAAATTGGTTATTCTTTTAGTCAAGGCACCCAAACCTAAAGGGTTGGGTTTCCAAACTGAGAACTTAGATGAGTTTTATTTTAATTTATTCAGGATAAGGAGAATACCGATGAAAATGTATCGTGCCGCTGTTATTGGTTGTAGCCGGATGGGGGCATTTATTGATAACGAAGTCCCCGATTACGAAGCGATTCAGTTGCCTTATTCGCATGCTGCAGGCTATTTTGCCGAAGAACGAACCGACCTTGTCGCATGTGCGGATCTGCGTCCAGACGTAATGGAGCATTTTGGGAACCGATATAATGTCCCAAAAGCGAATCAATACACCGATTATCGGGATATGCTTGAAAAAGAACAGCCTGATATCGTCAGTGTTGCCACACAACCGGAGCATCGCGCAGAAATTGTTATTTACGCAGCGAAGCACGGTGTGAAAGCCATCTATGCGGAAAAGGCGATGGCGGCTTCTATGGATGAAGCAGCAGCAATGGTAACTGCTGTGGAAGAAAACAAGGTCGCCTTTAACCTTGGCACAAACCGCCGGTGGCATACAGGTTTTGACAAGATGAAAGAGATCATTGACAGTGGTGAAATTGGTAACCTACGAACCTTGATTATCTATTCAAACGGTACACTTTTCAACACAGCCAGCCATAACCTCGACCTAATTTTACGTTTGAATAGCGATGCGTCTGCGAGTTGGATCACAGGTTATCTTCCACAAGGCGATTCGGTTTTTGATGGGAATGTGCTGCAAGCGGATCCGAGTGGAGCGGGAACATTCCAGTTTGAGAATGGGGTGATGGCACATGCACTGCTAACGCCACGTGGTAGTGAATGGGAAGCAATTTGTGATGGCGGAACCGTTACCTGTTGGAACAACGGTTGGCAGTGGCAGCTCCGTAAAGGGCAAGATATACCGGGGTGGAGGACATGTCAGGTGCCTGAAACCTTCCCTGCCTTTGAACGTGCCAGTAGCACAGCAAACTTGATTAAAGACCTTGTTCAGGCATTAGATACAGGGCAACCGACCCGAGGTGGTGTCCGGTGCGCGTATGCCAGCACTGAACTAATTTTTGGCATTATTGAATCACATCTACACAACGGCGCACGTATTGAATTTCCGTTGACAGACTCAAAAATCCGTTTACAAAGAAGTCCATCTGCAAGACAACCACGGGTCGAGTAACCATAGCGAACTTGGAAGTATGCGCCTTATCTATTCTTCACCAAGTGAGATATGAAAAATCCCTCGCTCATTAATTGCAGTATAGAGTTGATTGTTAATGACGGCGAGAGAAATAACTTCACCTAAAACTTCTGAAGAAATCTGCTCCCACTTGCCAAGGGTATCCAAACGGTAGACCCCTGCATCGCCAGCACCATAAACTGTTATACCATCTATAGCAAATCTGTTTATGATGGGACGCTCTCCGAAGTTATCAGTTATTACGCGCCAGTGTTCGCCGGTTTGTGAAGCCAAGACACCTGCATCTGTTGCGACATAAACCGTTGAACCGACAAAGAGGATCTCGTTGAAGTGCGTAAAGCGAAGGGGCAGACTTAGCGTAATGTCTTTCCAGTTTTTTCCACCATCCAGCGATTGAAACAGTTGACCATCTCGCTTGCCGACGTAGACGGTTTCTTCTGAAACTGCTACCTTGAAACCATTTTTCATATCCGTATTCGGTTGTTTACCAGTGTTTATCAATCCGGTATCCATCCATTTTGGATCATCCAGTTTCCACTTGAAAAGTCTTTGTCTGTATTCTGCGTAGAACACATTATTACTGACGACAATCGCTTTGACTTTCACCTCTTTTTCAGGCAGAGGAGATGATGATTCATGATCATAAGCAGAAAAGTCTTGAACTGGAATTAGCGTATTGCCGTCTGCAGATAAACGGTAAATTCGCAAGATGTGCCTTTCAGGTGAAACGAAATAAAGTATGTTACCGTCAACCATCAACTTTGAATCGAAAGAGATATGGACACGTAACCTGTCCTGTTTTAATGGTTCAAACGTAGTCTCCGCCGTAGCAAACTCCCCGGCAATCGAAAGTTTTTTCCAAGTCCCACCTTCATCTGTTGATTGATAAACTTCATAGCCGGTATGCGCGTATAATCTGTTGTTGAAGACAACCAGGTTGTTTGTCCTTGTTCCTACTATTCCATCCATAAATAGATGCCACGATTTACCGCTATCAGTTGTGCGATGAATGCCGAATGCATCAGCTTTGTAAAATGTTGTCTCGTTCACCGCTACGGCTGGAAGGCTGCTGATCATGTGCATATCCGTGTCAACTTCAAACTCTGTCCAAGTATGTCCACCATCTGTCGAACGAGATTGTGTGGCTCCCAAAGCTAAGATCGTTTCACCGGCAGCTAAAACCGTTATACCGGATGCTCCCACCTTCGAGTCAGGTTTATCTATATGCGTTATTTCGGTCCATGACGCTCCCAAGTCAGCCGAGTGGAAGATCCTAACTGAATGTGACTCGCTTTTCGGCACCACTGGTTTCCCTACTTCTATTGGCGCGAATCCGAGTCGGTAGGGACCTGTTTCAGCATGAAGATTATTATTAAACACTGCCAAGGAATAGACAGTTTGTGATGCACCTACCGGCAACTTTTTCCAAATATCTGAATCGTGATGTGGTAGATCAGGCCCCGTTGCAACATAAAGATTATTATTAAACACTGCCAAGGAATAGACAGTTTGTGATGCACCTACCGACAACTTTTTCCAAATATCTAAATCGAGACGGTAGAGGCCGCGGTTCGTGCCAACGAACACTATTTTTCCAACAGCCGCTATGGCAGAAATCCTTTCGTTTCTTAGTCCCTCATTGAGGGAGTTCCATTTTATTCCACCATCCGTAGAACGGAAAATCTGTTTATGTTGAAGCGCAAGATACATCGTAATAGGTGCCTGTGGCGCATCCGTGATGATGAGTCCAATAGCATATCCCTTGGGTCGAGAACCCATCGAATTCCACGTCTCACCCCTATCATCTGAAGTAAATATCTCATCAGCAGAGACGATATAAAGGGTGCCTTCATGCGCTGCCATCGGCATGAAAGATTTATCAATCGGGATATTTGCGTTGATGTGTGTCCAGGTAGTCGCACCTACTGCAAGTCTGTATATCCCTGTTGGTGAAACAGCATACAGGGTGCCTTCAGGTCCAGCGAAGGTATTACGGACATGCCCCCCTGGTGGTGCATGTCCCTGTATCCATTGTGCTCTGGAAAACTTAGAGGAATTTTCTTGCGCATTAGATGTTGAAACGTTCTCAAAAGTCTGCGAACTGGCCCCCATGCTTTCGTCTGAGGACGCAGCTCGTCCAACCTGATTTCGCACATCGGGTTTCGACTCAACATCAAAAACGACAGGTGCCTCAATGATTTCAATGGTAGGTTGAGATTGCGCCTCAAAGTTGTAAGGTCTCTGAAAACGGGCAAGATATCGGCTGCTGACCCCGAGCATCAATATAATCATGACCACAGCCGTGCCGAAAGCACTCCACGGTAGCAACGGTTTTCCAGTTGGAGAAGGTGTAGGTTTCATATCGGCGATTTGCCGCTTGATGCTCTCGCTTAAACGTGCTGGTATTTGCGTGCCGCCGAGGACTTCTTTGATGAGATGTTCTTGGTCGTCTTGTAAACGCTTTCGTGCACGCTGGAGCCGACTGGTAATGGTGTTTACGGACACTCCCAAGAATCTGCCAATCTCCTTGGTCGTCATCTCACCGAGATAGTAGAGGGTAACGACAGTGCGCTCACTCTCCGGAAGTTTTGCGAGAAGTTTTTTGGCGAATTTAAGACGATGCTCGCTGGCTGCTGTTTCACGTCGCTCGGATTCATAATGTGTATACGACGCATTCTCGATTTCTTTCAGAGGCGTGTCCTCTAAGGGTTGCATGGCAGATTTCTGTTTTTGAAGCCAATTAATACAAAGCCGGTTTGCGATGACATACAGCCATCCAGCGAATTGGTGAGGATTCCTGAGTGTTGAGAGGTTTTTGTATGCGCGAAGGAAGGTGTCTTGGGTTACCTCTTCAGCGTCCTGAAAATCACCAATTTTCCGCCACGCAAGGGCGTGAACACTCTTTTGGTACTTTCGCACCAAAGCATTAAATGCTTCATCATCGCCTGCTAACGTATCCTGAATGAGTTGAACATCATTTTCTTTTTCCACCGGAAACCCTCCCAAACTGTAGGTTCGAGTGTCCGCACTCGACAATAGGTTTAATCAGAGCGGTTTATGTAATCTCATTATAAAGCGAACTACCAATTAAAGGCAACTTTTGTAAACAGTTGGTTGGCTGTCTCCTCAGCGCGCTGGTCTCCGTAGACAATGTATAACACGATATTTTCAATGAAGGTATACTTAAAGACCGCATTGAAATTCGGCTTGTGATTACCTCCCGAACGCAGCCGAAATGTTATCCACTTTTCGGTTCCTATCTCAATATTCATACTTGCCCGGACAGAAAACTCGCGAGTCTTGCCTCCATCCGGAAAGGTCTGCCAGAGATTTTCACCTTCAATTCCAACAGATAAAAAGCGGAACGGGATCAAGTTCATCGCAGTCGTGACAAATGTTGCCTTAGCCCCCTCAAACTCGCCGTGCTGGTAGACAACAAAAATACGATCAGGACTCTGACGATTATATGTTATCTGTGATGCAACTACCCAGTTTGAATAAACATCGTAAGACCAATTGTTATAGAAGAACCCCGTTTGTATTTTTTCTCCCAAATCAAAGCCAATCAGTTGAAAATGATTGGCTCGGGTTTTTTCTCCGTTTTGGTTCCAGGTGAGGGATTGGACAGATTCAAAGTTAACATTTCGCAAAAAGCCTTTCTCAACAGGCTAACGGTATACGCCCCAGAAACTGGGTTGCCGGATGTCCGTGAGTCGAACATATCCATTGGCGGGATTAAAGCCTGCTGTAAAATCGCGATAGGCAAGACTAATAATAGGGTTTCCTTTGCGAGATATTTCCGCGATAAAGGCGCGTGTGTTGTCTTTTTGCTGTTCCCAATTTCCGGCATAAGTTGTAGCAAAGTTCAGAGCCTTTGGTAAGCGAACGGATCCATCAAAGGCTATAGACCTGTTATATGTTCCGGGTATTTCTTTTGATGCGAAGAAGAGCCCAAGTGAGGATGAATTGCCTGCGTCCCAAAGCCCTCGTAGCAACATATTGTGACTATCATCGGATTTTTCCTTGACATTCATCAATCCGTACGTTGCTCTACCTGTTTTACCGATCAGTTTTCCCCCGTAAGCCATCTCGCTAATGCGACGGCTATAAAAAAGGGCAATAGGTGCTCTGAAAATTCGTCCGTCTTCTTGAAAGAAAGGACGCCGGTCGGTTAATCGTTGCTCCAGATCAGATAAAACGATCCCCTGAACCTCTGATTCAATATGACTGAAGTCGGGATTCACTGTGCCAATGACAGAGGTACTGGTTGTCAGTTTATAGGAAACATCACCGCCTACAGCTGCCGTTAGTCGCTGAGAGATGCTCTCAGATTTAGAAAAGTCGCCAGATTTGCCTGAGAAGTACCCGCCGATCTGAAATTTCCTTCCAGTATCCTTCGGATTGAATTCAAGGTGTGTCAACGTCCCGAATTGATTCGCGTCAGAAACGTTGACCCCGGTGTCTGCCCAAATGCTGGTTCGATCGAGACTTTGGTGGCGACGCACAAGGTTAAGTCCCCATGTCTGTTTTTCAGACTGCGGTAAATCAAGTATCTCAAATGGAATTTTCACCTCAACTGTCCACACAGACGATTCTATGATTGCAGCGGCAAACCATTCGCCATCCCAACCCAAGTCACCCTGTTTCTCGTCCCGTTGTATGCCAAGTGGACTCACAGCAAAGCAATAGGAACGACGTCGGTCATGATGTGTATCAAGATATACGGCAACATGGTCTTCGTACTGAAAACTCCCATCCCTTCGCGTCTGATTTGCAATCATGGATGGTTCTTCTTGGACACAACGAAAACCGATGTAGAGTGCTTCATCATCGAATCCGAGAGATACTTCAGTTTTGTCCGGAACTGTGGTCTCCAACTCCGCAATTTTGAATTCGTCGACTACTGTCACGCGTTGCCAACAATCATCATCAAGTTTACCATCAACCGTGGGAGGTGTTTGGAATTTAACGGCTTCTATTGTCTGAGAATCGGCAACGAGATTTGCCATGATGAAAAGAGCCATAGAACTCAGTAGAACTTTCCAATATCGAGTTACAATACTCACATCAAAACTCATGAAGATTTGCTCCTTTTACAAGTATTTTGGACGGAATAGAACCTATCCGTTTTTTAATTTCTGTACGGGATCCTTACGATAGTGGATACATTATGAGTTTCTTGCTATGCTTCCGTTTCCGGTGTATCTAAGACGGATTTGAACTGCTCATGATATAATTGGCTATAGAGTTTGCCGGACGCTAACAGGTCAGAATGACTTCCAACTTCGACGATCTGTCCCTGATCCATAACGACGATCTGGTCTGCATTACGAATTGTAGAGAGGCGGTGAGCGATGACAAAGGTCGTCCGCTGTTTCATGACATTCTGAAGTGCTTCTTGAATGAGTGCTTCGGATTGTGAATCAAGCGCACTGGTTGCCTCATCAAGGATTAAAATTTTGGGGTTTTTTAAGATTGCCATAGCAATAGCGACGCGCTGTTTTTGACCACCAGACAACTTAAAACCGCGTTCACCGATCTGCGTCTCGTACCCGTCCGGCAGAGACACAATAAACTCATGTATATTAGCATCTCGAGCTACGGTGTAGATTTCCTCGTCTGTTGCTGAGGAGCACCCATAATGGATATTATCTTTGATACTAACATCAAATAAAATTGGTTCTTGTGGCACAATTCCAATCTGCTGTCTTAGGAATTTCAACTCTAAAGTTTGCAAATCATGTCCATCGAGCAGAAGACGACCGGCATTAGGTTCATACAAGCGAGGAATTAAGTTAGTCAGTGTGGTTTTGCCGGAACCGGAAGGACCAACAAGCGCGATAGTGCTACCTGGCGGGACATCCAAATTGATGTTTTTGAGAACTTCAATCTCTTCATAGGCGAAACGCACAGACTGAAACTGAATGTGCCCTGCTACATCATCAAGTTTTTTCTTTTCCAGATCTTGGTCTCCGCTGTGTTCATCCGTTAAATCGAGAACTTGGAAAAGACGCTTTAGTACGGCTTTGGTTGCGGCAAGTCCAAGGTGAAAGTGGAGTATACGATATACAGGAGTAGACAGGTATTCAAGATATGCCGAGAAGGCAACCAACTCACCGATCGTCAATCGGCTCTTTAAGACTTCCATACCCCCAAAGCAGATAATCGCGATGGGTTGAATTCTCACGACTAACTGGCTAATGTTGCCCGCAATAGATTCCAAAACCGAGACCTTCGCTTGGGCAAAAAGCAACACTTTTGATTCTCGAAAGAAAGAACGGCTATGGCGTTTCTCTGCCGAAAAGCATTTTACCAGTCCAATCGCTGACAAGGTTTGCTGCACGTACGAAAAAGTTGCCGCTGTAGCTTCTTGTCTCTTTAGGGTTGCTTTATGAAAATGTGGTCGAAAATAGACGTAAGTGAGACCATTAAGGGGAACAACGATCAGGGCAATCAGCGCCAGCCGCCAATTGAAGTAAAACATTATGGAGATTATGGCAACTGCTGACAAAGAATCTGTAAAAAAATGGATAACGCTATAAGTTGAACCGGCAAAAATCGCTTCAACGTCGTTAATGACCATGGAACCATACTCGCCTGTTTGCCTTTTGGTTAGGCTCGGCATCGGAAGACGCAGGATGTGTTGGAAAAAACGATTCCGAAAATCGAGCAGGATCCGTCTTGTTGTATAGATGTAGAATCGGTCGCGTATTAGAGAAAGTAGAACATACACGCAGATGGAACCAACACCTCCAAAGCAGACGATCCAGAGCAATCTTTGGTCTTGTTGCGTAATAGCTCTGTCTATTACCAATTTTGTAAAAAGAGGTATCAGCAGCGAGAAGCCAACCATTACAGTCATGCACAACACGGTCTTAACAATCTGGGGCCAGTATGGGAAAACACCTTTTAAAAATCGTTTTCCGACAGCTTTCGGATTCTCTGTTGACATTTTTTAATACTCCTTATTTCTCTCAACACAGCGGGAAAAGGAAACGGATTTTTTGAGCATTTCGTCAAAATAACGATAAGCAAGTCAACTATGGTAAAACCTACAATTACTTAGACACTCTAAAGAGGCGAGGTTACAAACTTCGCCAGCGGCGGTGTGCGCGTTTGGGGTCTACAACTTACTGAAGTGTCTACTTATTTATGGAATTCACCATAAAACCTTCCTAATCGCGTTGGATCACAATCAAACACGTTACGGCGAAAGTGATATGTTTAACAAAAAAGGCAGAAAAAAATCAAAGTAAATTTATCGCGACTGCTTCCGCCAATAAAGTGCCCTTCCGACACATAAACGCGCAAACACTCTTTTAGCACTTCTGGACTAACGTATTAAATGCTGCATCGTCACCAGATAAAGTATCCTGGATTAACTGAACATCATCTTCATATTCCACGAGCAAATAGAGTCGTGCCTCCATCCATCAGATGTCGATTTTCTGAAATTCAAAAATCCAACACGTTTGTACCATCAAGCACTTAATTATTAAAGACAAAATTTTGGGATAGAAAACGTGCATCTTGTAAAAAAAATCTGGATTTTTTGGAATTGTTCCGTGAGATAAGTTCCTGAGACACAATAAATTGCCAATTGCGTGTGTTTCGGAAAAACAAAACAGCACGTTGAAGTTGTTTTTTGCAATACAGTAGTAAATTTTGGAAATCTGTGAACTGCGCAAAAAAAACCTTATGCTACCGAGATCGGTGTGCATAAGGCTTCAACGGGATTTAAAAATGAGAAACGATAATCTTCAATCTATATTTCGGTTACCCCTTTGCGCGCACACTCCCTGCAGGTACTTGGACCAACCACAAGGGTTGAACCAACCACGGGGGCACGGTTTAAATATTTTAAACGTGTCATGCAATCTGGAGTGTGAGCATAAAAATATCATTTTTCTCGTTTTTCAACAACAGTTGATAACCGCTAAATATTTGGATTCGTTCGCGTTAGATTTGAGGTGCTAATATTGAGAATACCGCACTTATTTTGCAGTGTCAAATTTTTTAATTGTAGCCCAAACTTCCAATTGCGAATTCTATGGAGTTACAACTGGCAACTTAGGTTGTATTATGGGGACAAGGTTTGTCCAATTCGTCCAGATTGATACAGAATATAGGAAGTTCACGGTTGGGAATACTGTCAGATTTTCTTGTGCCGACTACTGAACCTCCTGCTGAGCGATAGAATCGTTCGGCGTTCGGATCCCCTTGAATAATCATTTTACTGTATCCGAGGTGCCGGGCTTTTTCTTGCGCGTGCATCATTAACTTTCGACCGTAGCCTTTTCCAATGAAAGCGGGATCAACAAATAGAAGACTCAGTTCTACTTCGGAAACAGAAATGTGTTCTAACGAATAGAACCCTATGGTATTGTTTCCATCTTCAATCACAAAAGTAGGGTTGTTCTCAATATAGCATTTGTTAATGGTGAGTTCCTCAAGGCATGCTTGCATAAATCGCGCGGAATAACCCCAATATGACTTGGAACGGAATGCGAGTTCGCTCAGGTACTCAACTTCGCTCGGTAGAGCTTGTCGAATTTGACACTTGTGTGTATGAGACACAGTCCATTCCTCCTTTACGCAATTGGCTAAGGCGTGAGAGACGCGCGTCGAATATCGTCCAATTCTTCAGCACTGAAAACGCCTGCTTGATAGAGATTCCGATATTCTTCGGAGACGCTTTGACCGAATATCATCAAATCGTCTGTGTTAATTGTCACCGGTACGCCGTTGTCATATAAGGCGCGAATCGGATGGGAGGTGAGGTCGGACACGCCACTCAACATTACGTTGCTCGTCGGACACACGTTCAATCGGATCTGATGCTCCGCGAGCCACCGCATCACTTCAACCGATTCCGCGGCGCCGATGCCGTGCTGGACCTCATCCAAATCCAAGACTTCGACGGTGCGTCGGACCTCTTCTGCACCCCCGAACTCGCCAACATGCGCTTTGAGTTTCATTCCTGCAGCGCGCGCCTTTGCAAACAATGGCTTCATAACCTCAGGAGGACACACCTCTTGACGGCTATAGAGATCAAGTGATTGAAATACTCTGGATTCTACCGCCTCATGTGCTAAACTTATTAGTCTTGGATCGTCAGCATTTCCACGTGAAAATCCAAGTTCTGGACGTAGATCTGCCTGTTCCCGGTATCGCTCAACCAACGTCTCAATGAATGCACAAAGCCCAGCCACCGCATCAGGATAGAACTCTGCCAGACGGATGTCGAAGCTCATCTCAAGCATAACGACACCATCCTGAATTGCATCGTTCATCGCTGACACCCCAACGAACTCGAAACCCTCACGGTGTTTTATGGGAGATGCTAAGACCGCGTCGGCGTATACCATCATCTCCTCAAGTCCATTCATCTTGGGAGGCGGTTTTGTTAGAGAATGCCCTATCCAACGTTCAACATTTTCTCGTCGTGTACTGAAAAACGCATGACAATGAACATCAGTCTTAGGAGCTGCTCTTATAGCGGTCAGGTTATCTGTTGATAGTGCTTCAATAAAATTCATATACGTAATATCAAATTAGACTCAATTGTGAATTTACCTATTTAACGTGAGTTCGATTTAAGGATTTAGTGAAATTCGAGACGATATGTCACATCTATCGTAGATTTGATGATGGATACCCGCACTCCAGAGGAGTGCTATGTGTAACGAAACCACATACCGCACCTACGGAGCGGAAACGTCGCGTTGAATCGCTGCTATAGACATGTTGCTCCGCTGGAGCAAAAATATACATTTTGGGTGTTGTGTTGGCTCTCACTTTCGTTCAATTGAACCTACATCGTGAACCAATTTCTTATATCGAACTCACGTTATTTAATCAAGTTTAGAAAATCAATGTTAGGTTTCAAGAAAGCGTGGAAGTAAAGGGAGACTGGAAGAAATGCCGTGTGTGCTATCTTCCAAACTTCCGTGCTTCCACTTTCCAAGCGATAAGAACCTATATCCCTTTCTTCGCGACAACGGCAAAACTCACGTTGTAAGCCATTTCATGTGCCCAACTTCCGGGTGCGGCTTCAATATCTGGTTGGGTCCAAGAACGCTCCTCGACTCGCTCAATCCGAAAACCGTTGTCCAAAAGCCCATTGAATATATCACTCAAGTAGTGCCGAAAATCGAACGCTCCGTCTGAGTACCTGAAGATGCGCTCAGAATAGCGTTCAGCGACGCGATAGAATTCACCATCCCATTCCAAGAAATGGGTGGCAGGATTGCCGAAATCCACGCGATAGTGGCCGCCGGGACGGATAATCCTTGATACGCCTTCATACACTTCATGGACGGATGGCACCCAACTCATGGAAGGTCCTTGATAAACGAGGTCAAACGACGCGGTGTCAATCGCCGACAAATCGCGGATGTTGGCGCAGATCGTCTCGATAGGATAGCCGTAGTGCCCTGCAGCAGTAATATCCCCGTCAAGCTGCCCTTGCGTAAAATCAATCACTGTCACACGTGCACCAAGCAGACCGAATACCGCCGACTGCTGTCCTCCACCTGCTGCGAGACACAACACGTCTTTATGAGCAACATCTCTGAGTAGATACGCCGGGTAGATTTGATAGAGATGATACGGAACCGGATCAAGCCGATCCTCAGCATACTTTAGAATCTCATCTCTATCAAGGTCGAGCCACGGAACGGTAAAACCGCCCTTCTTTAAGACTTCGGCTTCCCAACGCGCACGATTGGCAAGCGTAATTTCATCATTCATTGCATTTCACGCTACGAGTTTTTAGAGATGCATGTCAACTGGATGCACCCATCGGTAAATATGACGTTGCTCCGCTTATAGACAAGTCGGCTCTTTCACGAGGGAGATGAGTCTTGACGTAGTAATCCTCTTTCGGCATCCAATCTTGTTCCCAAATGGAGCGTGCCTTTTCTCCATCTCGTGCAATGCCGCGGGCGAGACGGATTGCTCTCGGGCACTCCACCCATATTTTCAAATCGTACAAATCTGTTAATTCACACCGCATTGTATAGACTCCCTCAACAAGCACCACATCGGAAGCAGAAATTGTATGCCACTCAGCAAGGACATCTGCCTCCCAATCGTACCGCTGGTAATGAGCTGGCCGTCCCTCTCTAATGGGAATGAGCACCTGATCGTGTAGACGTTTCCAATCAAAGTCGCTACCAATCGCCCTCGTTGTCTGGTTTTCACGTTGATTAGAAGGGAGATAGAAGTCATCATGCTTGACAACCGGCACGATCCATCCCAAAGTCCTTAATTGTTGTTCCAGTAGTTGCGCCAAGGTGCTTTTTCCAGCACCACCAAGTCCATCAATAGCCACAAGTAGATAATCTCTTTGACGTTGGAGTACCTTCAAACAATTTACAATGCTTGCGAGTGACTTGAAACCCACGTTTCCAACCCCTTTTCCTGAGATCCGGACAAGTCTGCAAGGTCCGTAGAAGTAATCATGTAGACCTTAATACTATTCAGTCAAAAGAATACATCCTCCTTAATCCCCCAGATAGCCGGAGAGGTGATTTCTATGCTGTTCTCCGATGGATCACGGAAATAGATAGACCTGCCCCCTTCCCAACAGATCTCTTTCTCGATGTTAATCCCGTGCGCTGTGAGATGTTCCTTCCATTGATCGATTTCATGATCTCGTACAGCAAAGGCTATATGTCCCGCCCCTTTCATCCCATGTTCAGGTGCGTCAAGGGGTCGGTCTCCAGAATTCATCGTCGCTTCTGCATCGAAAAGAAGCACCAACCGATTGCCGCAGCGGAGAAAAACGTGACGCTTTGCTACTTTTGAATACAGAGGAAGCCCCAGAATTTTTGTATAAAAATTTTCAGCAGCAACCAAGTCTGTTACATATAGAGCAACTTCAAGAATCTCTGAAACTTTTAGGGTTGGAGACATAGCGACATTCCTACACGGGACAATTCGACTCAATCCGCAGGCGCGACTTAAGCCATTACACTCTCTATCCACGCTTCATCAATTTCGAGACCGAAACCGGGGGCATCCGATGGGGCAACGTAGCCGTCTTTGATGACTGAGGTGCCGGGCAACTTGACCATCTCTTCAAGAGGCACACCGGGGGCAGAGACACCCTCAGAGCGTTCACCCCACGTGATCGCAGGCATCGCAAATGCGAGGTGCTGACCGTAGGGATAGTTCATTCCGGCGTGCGTAATCACGGAAATCCCATTCGCCTCTGCAATGTGACAGATTTTTGCCGCCGATGTAATACCGCCACACCACAAAACATCTGGCTGGAAGATGTCAACCAACCGTCGCCCTGCCGCAGCGGCAAAGACGATTGGCAGATACCAATGTTCTCCCGTGGCGAGCGTTTGCCAAGGGATACGCTGACGCACCGTTTCGTAGCCAACAAAATCATCAGGTGGAATGTAATCCTCCATCCACTTCAACCCGTAAGGCTTCATAGTTTCGCAGACGCGCACGGTATGCTCTATATCAAACCCTGTCCAGGAATCTAACATTAAGTCAACTTTATCGCCAATCGCTTCCCGTGTAGTCGCCACCAATTCTTCAAGCTTGCCCAAGCCGTCTCTCCCCTGTTCTGGACCATAGGGGGTGAAAAGTTTTGTTGCTTTGAATCCGAGTTCCATATACCATTCCTGATCGAAACCCGAGGCGTAGCAAAATATCTTTTCTTTTTGCGGTCCGCCGAGTAGTTCGTAAATAGGTCGTCCCAAAATTTTGCCTTTGAGGTCCCACAAAGCACAATCCACCGCACTGATGGCGTAGCTCGTTAAGCCAGTGGCACCGAAGGCAGCACACGATCGCACCATCATATCCCACAATTTCTCAGTCGCCATACAATTTTCACCAACAAGCCGCGGGGCAAAGTGATCGTTGATGATCCGGGTAACGGGACCGCCATAAAGCGAAATACCGAAGCCCCAAGTGCCGTCTTCCGCTGTTACAATGCATGCAGGTCGGTTCCATCCCGAACCGGAGACATGTTCTCCTCTTCTGTCGGCTTCGGCATAACGGGAGACGGGGCGATTCATTGGAAAAGTTCCTGCTCGACTCGGTGTGCGCGGCGTTGTCATCGGTTTCGGATTTAGTTCAATTTCTACAGCACGAATTTCTTTAATTTTCATAGAATCTCCTTTCTATACTGGATGAAGTTGCAGATACAGCAACTCTACTGATTATGGTGGCTTGACGAACCCAAACGGCCATAACCCTGAAATGTTCAAGTTTAATATACACCATCTTCAGAGAAACGGCAACGGAGAAATTCGTGAGACAACAGATTTTGCTTGTATAATGATCTCCAAATAGGTTGAGAAAGGGTCAAATCTGTGAGGTGTATACGGATCGGACATCTTTGGACTGTCCTATCGAATTCCTGACCTGTTGGTAGGTACGCCCAATTTCAAAAACGAGAAGTCCGAACTGGAGTTTTTCTTCAATCGCAAGATCGTCTGTCTGATAGTGTTTCAAAACCATATCGATGATCTTCTTGGCTACCACACCATCGGGGGGCAAATCTGAATACATCTCTATAGCAAATTCGGATAGATCTGCGGCAGGGTCGTGCATCACTGCATCAGCAAAATCGATAATAGCGAGTTGTTCAAGACTCCCCTATAACGAGGTTGGCTCATGAATAGGTCTGATACGAGTCGGGGGCCGGTTACCCAACCCATCATCCACATCTGTCAATTAGAGTTCAGCTGGCTTGATGTCGCCAAAGATTCGCTCCAACACCGTTCGGACTTCCTGATGCTTTTCGTCTGTGTGTGAGACAGCGGGTGTTCGGAGTCGATGGTTCGGGTAAAGTCCGTGAAGATGGAGTGCCGATTTAATGCTCGGTAGCCACTCCAGTTTCGTTGCAGTCTTGAGCCAAGGTTCCTCATAACGAAACACGATCTCCTGTGCATCATCGTTTCGTCCTGTGGTCAGAGCCTTATAGAATTCCAACGCAATGTCCGGTCGGAAGGGAGCGATCGTGCAGAGGTACGCCGTTGAACCGATCGGATAGCCGAACATAAAATTACGCATCTGCCCGCCGCTAATTACCGCAAAGTTTTCGTCGGTAGTCGCACGAATCATGTCATAGTAGGCATAAAACGGATGACCGTCGTTCTTGATGCCGACCACTTCCGTGCGTTTTGCTAACTCAGCAACAATGTCCACAGGGTAAGGGTCTTGCCATGCGCCCCAAACCAATAAAGGAATCGGTGCGGCATCCTGAATGCTATCGAAATAGCCAACAATAACCTCGCGCTTCACCCCTAATCCGGGATGAATCTGGACCTTAACCGCATCCACCCCGGTGCTATCGCAGTGTTCCAAAAACTGTCGGCACTGTCCGGGATGCCACCAACCCGTTGAAGCGATAAACAGCGAACGACCTGAAATTTCTTCTGCCAGTTCTGCAGTCAACTGCCAGATCTCCTCATCTGTTAGGCTGCAGAATTCGCTGCTGCCATACGTGAGGAGGATCACCGGTATGTTCTGCTCGCACAACCAGTTGACATATTTCCGCATCGCCCCAATATCCAGCGAATCATCATCGCTAAAACAGGTATTCACAGGTACAACAGGACCTTTCAGATGTTCGACCACACGAATTGCTTGCTCCATAAAGACTTCTTCCTCTGTATATTGTCAGTCCAACCTTCGGATGGTTCAGTTTAGGTGTGTCACGACATTGCTTGACGAGGAGAAAGGAGTGAGCTACGCCTTGCAAACCGGTGTGTTAGGTGCTGACGGACCTCTTACAGAACTCACTAACTGCGTCAAGCTCCTCCGATATATCAAGCTTGTTTCGCAGTTTTTCCTCAGCATCTTGAAAGGTCTTGAGAAATTCCGTTCGGAGAACTTCACGTGTGCCATTCTGTCCCTTCACACGAAATGCTTGCAGGCTGAGTGCCTCAGGATTAACCTTTTTCACACATATCAACAGTTCATGATGGTTCTGCATTGTTAGTAAGTGATCCAGACGAATCTTGAGATTCTCAGCAAATGATAGGCTCGTCTTCCAGTACGCTGTGCACGAAACCGGCTCCATTCTGCTCTTGAAATATTCACTTCTCTCCGACGTATCGAGATATCCTGCCTCCTCTGGGCAATAGACCATGTCTGAAAACCAGACACAAGCTGTCCAAATTCGCTCAGTAATGTCATCTGTAGCCTCAATGCCAATTGTTACACCATTGACTTTACCAGCCACAATATCACCCAGTCCTCCTTGTCTAGCTCTGTTCATGTAACCAAAAATGCACTTCCTCGGATCAACCCAGACTGGAATATTTTTGAGTCGGTGCCTGTAATGAGCGTTGTAGATCGTTTCATGACCGTCTCTTTGACCGATGATAGTTTGACAGTCATCTCTCCGAGCGATGAACTGTGGAATCAGCCCTTTCTCGAAGATACTCATGAGATTCTCGGGCCTAGTTCCATGATAAACCAATCCGGTTTCGTTGAAGTCTGGAAAAAGCCAGTTCATTTTTTCCCAAGCCATGATGCCTGGCATCTGACGAGTTCCTCCTGATTAGTGTTTCCGTTTGGGATTGCCAAACACCTTTTATGCTTCTCGCTGTGCCCGAATCGCGAAGGGTAAAGCCCAACCGCCAGATTTCTTCATCCGTTAGGCTACAGAATTCGCTGCTGCCATACGTGCGGAGGATCACCGGTATGTTCTGCTCGCACAACCAGTTGACATATTTCCGCATCGTCCCAATATCCAACGAGTCGTTGTCGCCAAAACAGGTATTCACAGGTACAACAGGACCTTTCAGGTGTTTGACCACACGAATTGTTCGCTCCATAGCGACTTCCTCTCATTTAAATGGAAACACAAGCCATATTTGAACCTTTTCAACCTTGAGCTGATTACGGTGGCACGTCCGGTAAGGGACAGATTTCCTCAAAAAATTCAGGGATTGTCAACAAACCAGCAGTCCATAGAAACACCCTATCTCGTTTTGTGAGCTCGTCTAAGCATATCCACGCGATGTCCACAAGAATCTGGTTCCCTTTTAGTTCAGGGTCAGTTCCCAAGGACACTGCCTGCATGCCTATTTCTATCAAATAGGTGTAATATTGATCATCAGGGGCAAAGGTAACGACAGATGTCGGGCGAATCACCGTGCCATGTACACGGCATTCCTCCCAAAGTTCCCGCAGCGCGGCTTGTTCTGGCGTTTCATCCGCTTCGATACGACCACCCGGAAGGCACCACCACGCCTCTCCCTCGTGACAGTGCTTGACCATTAGGATCCTTTTCTGCCTATGAACGATGCATTGTGCACGCGACATTCACAACTCCTCGATCCGGTGTCCTCTGGCAACGGACCTCTATTAGGTATTTGCTGATGCTTTTAGTTCACGACACGTTTTCAGAAATGCCTCTTGAACGTTTAGAAATTCAAGGTATCCGGGGGGTAGTGGATATTTTGCAACGTCAAACGGCTCAAACGGATTGTCAATCTTCTGTTTTGCAAAGGCGTAAAGGGCTTTCTGTTCTGATGTCGCTTCAGCTACCTGTTCAAACGGGGTGCCACAATCGTTTCGCCATAACTGAGGTTCAACGGCATCAACCATCATCTGAATCGGTGAAACTCGCTTTCCAAACTTTGAGTTCAGAAAGCAAGCCACCCTCTCGGCTTGTGCACGTGGGTTACGCATAATGTCCTCATATCCCAAAAAAAGTCGGTGTTGTGCATCTTCTGTGTGCTGCAGGATTTGCATCATCATGTGCTGCCAACGGAGCAAATTCATCGCTACAAACGAGATATGGGCTTTCACGTTAGATGGCATGATAAACTTCTGCCACGATACGGCTGTATCGAGTGGATTGCGAACCGTGATTATATAAATCGCATCGTCCCATATCTGTTTCCAAAACAGCAAAAAATGGCTGAGCGCAGGATCTTTCCAGAACCAGGGACCTCCTTTATGCATTTCAGCCATCAGTTCAACGGCTTTCTTTCTATAGGCAGGATCAGCGGCTTTTTTCGCAATTCGGTCTTGGAAGTCGCTGTTCCACCAAGTCGCTCCAGCATCGAAATCCCCTAACTCCGCAAGCAGATCCCATAAGGGCAGAAACTCCCAATACCCTCTGGGGGCATGGACATCGGCACTGTGCAACTTTTTTGGCGGACCCGCATAAGCACCCCACCTGTGCACCATCTCAGCCACGACAGATGTCCCACTGCGCTCAACACCGAGCACAATAATAGGATGACTTTCGGCATCAATCATTCAAATGTCCCTACACTTTTAGCCAATGACACGTCATACCAACGTGTGTTGTGCGATTTTTCTTGCGCGAAACTATTTTTTACTGTATGATAAAGGTTTGTGAAGATACTGTTTATCTTTTGGAATTGTGCTTGTTGAAAGTATAGCATCTTTCACTGTTTTTCTCTATCAAAAACTGTGTCTTTACTTTCCGCCACTGAAGGGGCGGGATGCAGTGCAATGAACAGGGCATAAGGAGATACGAGGTGGAATATAGAATAAGCGTTATTATAGTTTTAGCCGTTGCTGTGAGCCTTTGCTCTACAGGCGCGTTCGCAGTGGATATTACGGACGGAATCGTCGGGTACTGGCCCCTTGATGGTAATGGGAACGACGAGTCAGGCAACGGAAAGGATGCCAAATTGGAAAAAGGCGCGAAATGGTCCGACAACGGTTGGGTGAACGGTGCCGTTGAATTCGATGGTGGCGGCGGACACGCCGTTGTTGATGATACGTTTGAGCTAACAACAGACACAATCACCGTGATCGCCCGAATCAACGGTTGGAAAACGATAGATTGGTCGGGAATTGTCGTCGGTCGAAGTGATCCAGCATCGTGGTGGATGGGTGTCGCCGCGAACAATACCCTAACCTATGTATGGAACAACAACTCCGCATTGACGTGGAACTGGCAAGGCGCACCAGAAATCCCAGAAGATAAATGGGCGTTGGTCGCGATAGCAATTGAACCTGCTAAAGCAACGAGTTACATTTATCACAAAGACAGTGGCAAACTTGATGCTGAGGTAAACGACATTCCCCATATCGAACAGATGGTCGTCAACTTAAAGTTCGGATGGGATGAATGCTGTGGTGCCAGATTCTTCAAAGGGTTGATTGACGAAGTGATGATCTATGATCGCACACTGGACGCTGACGACATCAAAAGACTGGCGACCATTGGATTGCCTGTCGAGAGTCAAGGGAAACTCGCGGTGACTTGGGCGGCACTCAAACAAGATTAAGTGGTCATATTATTAAAAATTTGGAAAAAGTACCTTTCAGGCAATATGCCGCACTCCTTTCACAATACCTCAAACCACAGTGGATACGTGTGACTCTGCTTGCTGTATTCATGTTTAGTGGGATAAGTCTCGCCCTACTCAATCCACAAATCCTCCGTTACTTCATTGACACGGCAAAAGAAGGCGGCGAAACGCGAAACCTGATCATCGCTGGCTGTGTGTTTTTTGGAATTGGGTTCCTTGGACAAGTGCTGATGTTAGTCAACACTTATTTAGGACAAGACATTGGTTGGCGAGCAACAAACTGGATGCGCGGTGACCTTGCGCATCACTGTCTACAACTCGACATGTCCTTCCACCATGAACACACGCCTGGCGAGATGGTAGAACGCGTTGATGGCGATACGGCAGCACTGTCAAATTTTTTTTCTGAGTTCATCGTTCAGGTAGTAGGTAGCTTGTTGCTGCTCGGTGGCATCCTGATTGTGATCACCCTTGAGGACTGGCGCATCGGTATTGCATTGACCGGTTTCGTGGCGATTTCTATTATAGTCTACAACCTAACCCGGAATATTGCCGTTCCCCTCTACACGGCTGAGCGAGAAGGCTATTCCAGACTGTTCGGGTTTCTCGAAGAACGGCTGACAGGTATTGAGGATCTTCGCACAAACGGCGGTATCGGCTATACCATGGATCGGTTCTACGATGTTAATCGGGATGTATACGGTCGGGCTGTCAAAGCACATGTGATGGGAGAAGTCCTCCAAACAATCAGCGGTGTCCTTTTCGCATTGGGGGTTGCGCTGACGATGGGGATGGGTATCTACCTGTTTCGGCAAGACGTTTTCACAATTGGGACCGTCTACCTCGTCATCCATTACACGATGATGCTTCGAGGTCCGTTGATCATGATTAGTCGGCAGATCAATGAACTCCAACGGGCAACCGCGGGGTTGCAACGGATTGAAGAGCTCTACCGCATCACCTCAAACATTGAAGATGGAACAGAAGCACTTCCAGCATCCGACGCGCTCGGCATTGAATTCAACCATGTCACATTTGGTTACACTGAAGATGAATCGGTACTGGAAGATGTTTCGTTCCAATTGATGCCCGGGAAATCGCTCGGGTTGTTAGGACGGACAGGGAGCGGTAAAACAACGATCACCCGTCTCCTATTCCGATTCTATGAGATTAATAGTGGACAGATTCGCGTCGGCGGCAAGCCAATCGAGGAGATTCAGTTAGATGATTTACGGAACCGGATCGGTATGGTTACACAAGATGTGCAACTCTTTAATGCAACGGTGCGCGAGAATTTAACGCTCTTTGATGCTGGAATCTCTGATGATCGTATTTTATCGGTGATTGAAGAACTCGGATTATCGGAGTGGTATCAATCTCTGCCGAACGGACTTGACACATTTCTTGAAGGCACAGGTCTTTCCGCGGGGGAAGCACAACTGCTGGCATTTGCAAGGGTTTTCCTCAAAGATCCGAGCGTTGTTATCCTTGATGAACCATCTTCAAGACTTGACCCGGCGACGGAGCAGCGCATCGACGCTGCGGTGCAGCGGTTATTGAAGGGACGCACGAGTATCATCATTGCGCATCGGCTTGGAACGGTTCAACAGGTAGACGAAATTATGGTCCTCGCCGATGGGGAAATTCAGGAACACGGCGAACGAAATCAGCTTGTTCAAGATCCTGATTCGGTCTTCTCACAATTGCTAAAGACAGGATTGGAGGAGATGACCCAATGACAACAGGACAAGCATCAGTTCGCCTCATCCGTTACCGTCCACTCCTTTTTCTCGGCACTATCTTTTTTCGGGGATTAGACGATCTAATGCCGTTCTTCGACGGACTTATTCGGAAGGCATTTTTTGATGCGCTTGAGCCCGTCGCTGGAGGATCGGGGGCAGGACTCAATCCTTGGACATTCGTTGCACTCTTCGTTGTCGCTCACCTTAGCGATCGAGGCGTACTCATATCGTCAGCGTTCGTATGGGCGCGCTGGCGTTACGCTATTTCAACGCTTCTCCGAAAAAACCTAATGACAGCCATTATGGACATGTCGGCACCGCATAGTGTGTCAACCGCCTCTGGTGAAACGACAAATCGGCTACGGGACGATGTTCAAGCGATCCTGAGTTATCTGGAACAGTATATTCACCTATGGGGAAATCTCATCTTCGCGGTACTGGCAATCATCTGGATGGCTCGAATTGATGTAACCGTAACTGTTATTGCAGTTGTTCCATCAATCCTTATTATCACAGTCGTTAACGTATCAAGGCGATTTATTCAGCGGTATCGGACTGCACAGCGTATCACCACGGAACAGTCGACTAACTTTATCAACGAATTGTTCCAATCCATCTTGGCAGTGAAGGTTGCACGGACGGAGTCGAATGTGATTGCCCATTTTCAGAAACTGAACGATGCACGCCGCAAGGCGACTGTGGTGGATAACCTGTTCAATCAAGTCTTGCGATCCATAAGTTTTAATATCAATACCCTCGCCACCGGCGTGGTCTTGGTTTTGATTGCTGAACAGATGAAAGCAGGCGTATTTTCAGTCGGCGACTTCGCACTTTTTACTACATATATCGGTGAAGTTGCAAGAAGCGGATCGCTTGTTGGCAGTATAATGGCGCAACACAAACGGGCAGAGGTTTCGTTCTCTCGCATGGAACAGACTGTTGATGAGATGCCGAAAGAAAGCTTGGTAGAACACACACCGGTATATCTGCGAGAACAGCAACCACCACTCCATATCCCTCAAAGGACCGAGGCAGATCGGCTGGATGAACTCACCGTTTCTGGTCTTACCTACCTCTACGACAGCGAGACAGCAGGGATTACTGACGTAGATTTGAAAATTCCAGCCGGTTCGTTCACCGTTGTTACGGGACAGATCGGTTCCGGTAAATCGACGCTGGTGCAAACACTCTTGGGTGTTCTGCCGAAACAGACGGGAGAGATTCGCTGGAATGGTGAAATCGTTGAGGATCCGAAGTCGTTTTTTGTCCCGCCGCGTTGTGCGTACACACCGCAGACCCCGAAACTCTTCAGTGAGAAACTGAGTGACAACATCCTCATGGGGTTGCCGTGGAATTGGGATGACCTGAATCGGGCGATCCGGCTCGGTGTCATGGAGACAGATCTACCGACGCTTGAAGACGGTCTTGATACTGTGGTCGGACCGCGTGGGGTCAAGTTGTCGGGTGGGCAAATGCAGCGGACAGCGGCGACACGCATGTTTATCCGAGAATCGGAATTACTCATTTTTGACGATCTCTCGTCTGGGCTGGATGTAGATACGGAGCAGATCTTGTGGGAACGTCTTTTTGAGACCACGCGGGCAACCTGCCTCGTCGTTTCTCACCGCCGTCCCGCGCTGCGTCGGGCAGACCAAATTGTCGTCCTAAAAGACGGTCGCGTAGAGGCAGTCGGAACGCTGGACGAACTGCTCGCCTCCTCCAGGGAGATGCGGAAGTTATGGGCAAGCGATTGAAGGGGTGTACTGGGTGCGCAGCCGACAGCAAGGAACTGTTTGTTTCTTTCGTTTGACTTCTCACAATGGTACCTGGTATTATATTCTCAAACTTTGGCGTAAATCCGGGTTGACTGATCTGATTCATCTATTGTAATCCTCAATTTTGCATAGGGCGATTGCCGCTTATTGACAAACAAGAATTACCAATGCGCGATGTACACCCATGAAATCTACAGGTCCACCGGACCTCAAGCGGACGAGAGCCTTTCACCGAATGGTTTGAAGCAGTCCAAAATACAAAAACACAAACTCGGATTGAAGCACGACTTAACTCGATCAAATACGGCAATTTTGGGGATTGCCAATCTGTTGGCGATGGGGTCTTTGAGTCGCGTCTTCACTTCGGGCCCGGCTATCGCATATATTTTGGTGTGGTGGATAACGCGATTGTCCTTCTACTTTGTGGTGGTGACAAGTCTTCGCAGGCGAGAGACATTGTACGCGCAAAAGCCTATTGGCTGGAATACAAGGAGGCACAAGGATGAAAGAATTGAGAACATGGACTGAGTACTTAATTGAACGTTTTGCCGCTGATAAGGAGGAAGCAATGGGTTTTCTCTACGCGGTCATGGAAGAGTATCAAATCTATGGGAATCCAGCGGCTGTTGTGGGAGCCCTTCATACCGTTATAGCATCGCAAGGAGGGATTTCCGAATTTGCCAAGAAGACAGACATTGAGCCACAAGTCCTCTCAGAAATCTTATCAAGTAACGAACCGCTCCGGATCGACACACTCAGAACTATTCTTAACGCGTTCGGATGTAGGCTTTCAATTGAGCCGGCTAACAACAACCTTAAGGATGCCTCAACAGTCTCAGAAGAACCCGCGGACCTCGCTTATGAACTGGATGAACATCGCGCGTCTACAGATTAACACACAAAACCTGTCGTAAAACAAAGGAAAATGACGTGAATTCAAATACCGTTCACACGCTTAACACCGGGACAGAACTGTTCGTTGACGATGCGCTGATTGCTTCTAAACGTGGTGTAACGCGCACCCTGCATCAATGCGTGAAGCATGACGTTTCTGTCCTTAAACCTGACCCCGACAATCCGTGGGAACACGGAGGACCGGATCAATCCAGACGCGTTCACCTCTACGGCACTACGATGTACGATGCCGCATACGGGAAGTATCGTATGTGGTACATGTGTCGCATGGGACCGCATTGGCGGTTTAAAGCGAACGAGATTCCAGGACTTTACGTCCCACGTCCAGACCGTAATCCATCGACATTCAAGGGACAGACGCACGATGCGTACGGACGGAAGTTCGTCGAAAACGATCGTGGAGATCTTACCTGTTACGCAGAAAGCGATGATGGATTGACGTGGACGAAACCGAATCTGGGACTCTTTGAATTCAATGGCAATCCTAACAACAACATCATCTGGGATCTACACGGCGCGTGTGTATTCCGTGATGACGAGGCGTCGGACCCCCAGAAACGGTATAAGATGATCGGTTTTTGCAGACGGTATCGCGACATCTTTCTGCTCACGTCACCCGATGGTATCCGATGGGACGATTCAGAATACTTGGAACCGGTTGCAGATCGGGACAACGAGGGTGCGTTCAATGTAATTTACGATAATAAAAAAGAAATGTTCCGAGCTTACGCCCTGATACGCGGGGACGACAAAGACGCACGACGTATGATCGCATATACCGAAAGTCCACGCTTAGAGGGACCATGGAGCCCCCTCGAACCGATGTTCGGTGCAACTGCTGAGGACGATGAAATCGGTGTACAGAGGTATGGCGCGGATCGTGCTGAGATTCACAACATGTCGGGTTTCCTTTATCACAATATCTACATCGGCATTGCTGGGGTGTTATATGTGACAGGACCAGGGGCAGCGGAGCACGAGATTCCTATTGACGGACCGATTGACGCGCAACTCGTTTCCAGTCGAGACGGGTTTAATTGGGACTATCCAGATTCGATTCGGACACCAATTATTCCACGCGGGGAAAGCGGTACATTCGACACCGGTATGGTTATGGGAACTGCCATAGAACCGATCATCACCGATGATGAAATTTACTGGTACTATACGGGGACGGTCCACACCCACGGTGCCGAGATGAAGGACAGGCACAAGGAGATTGGACTTGCGAAGTGGCGATTAGATGGTTTCGTCTCGCTTGACGCTGATGCGGAGGGTGGAGTCATTGAAACCGTCCCGTTGCAGATTCCGGACGGTGGGCTTGAAATTAACGCAGATGCGAGCGGGGGTCAGATCGGCGTTGAAGTGCTGACGGCTGATGGACAGGTTCAATCCGGTTTTTCGATTGACGATTGTGTTCCGTTGACGGGGGATAATATACGCCACTCGGTGCAATGGAAGTCGGCGACGTTAGCGAATGCAGAACAACCCTTACGGCTCCGTTTTGTGCTGAACCGAGCAAAACTCTACGCGTTCCGTGTTCAGTAACTACCAATAGTATCGGGCGGAGTAGATTCCGCCCTTTCTTGAATCCCGCCTTGTTCATTTTCCCACATCTGGATCCAGTGCTTTAGCCTTTTCAAAATCTGCTTTTGCTTCGTCCTTCTGCCCAAGAGCCTCTTTCGCACGCCCACGCTCATAGAGGTATTCTGCTTCCTCGGAATCAAATCGGATAGCGACATCAAAATCCTCTATCGCGCCTTCAGCGTTACCGAGGGCGGCTTTGGCAACACCCCGATTACCGTAGGCGGCGGCATTTTCTGGGTTCAGTTGTATTGCTTGTGTACAGTCTCGAACTGCGGCTATGTATAACGCCCGGGCGTCCACTATATCTCCCTGATCCGCTTTAGTTTGACCAAGGTGGAACTGCGCATACCCTCGATTGATATATGGATCCGGATTCTCTGGGTTCAGCTGTATCGCGTGCGTGCAGTCTTGAATTGCCGCCAGATATAATGCCTGTGCCTCCGATATGTCCCCTTGATCTGCCTTAAATTCACCGATATTAACCTTAGCTGCCGCTCGATTGCTATACGGATCGGCAAGCTCTGGATTCAGTTCGATAACTTGCGTCCAATCGTGAATCGCACCGTGATAGCACTGTTCCCCAGTTACTATATCCGCTTGATTTACTTTGAATTGACCCAGACGGAATTTCCCACCTGCGCGATTGTGGTATGCATAAGCATTCTCTGGGTTTAACCTAATGGCTTGTGTGGAGTCTTTGATTCCGTCTTCATATAACACTTGTGCTTTCTCTACATCCCCTCGTGTGAATTGAATCTCTCCGAGTCTGAATTTTGCGAGGCCTCGATTGTAGTAGGCATCTCCCTTCTTTGGGCTTAGTATAATGGCTTTGTCAAAGTCAGTTATCGCTTCATCATAACGATTGTCAATGTACTTAGTTTGCCCTTGAACTGCGTAAAAGTAGGCATGTATTTGTCCACGCTTACGCCACTGTGCCAAAGGCTCGATTGCTCCCGAATGGGTAAGCAAGGCTCTAAGCGCGTTTGAGGGGATCGCGTAACTGTAAGGCGTTTCTACGCCGGAGACGATTCCTATAACCTGTCCTTTACTATTTTCTACCGGACCGCCGCTGTTACCACCAGAAAGTTCAATTCTCATCTGAAGCCATTTATCGCTACTGCGCATCCGGTATATACTTCCCTTCGTCACCCTATATTTTCCACCGGGATATCCTGCCGCAATAACTGTATCCCCTATCTTAACAGTATCACTATCGGCAAGTGGGAACGGCACTCCCTCTCCTGCAACTTTTAGAATGACGAGGTCGTTTTTGGCATCGAACGCTGTGATGCCTTCAACAGTCCAGATTGTTTTCTTATCAGATGATCTTGCGAAGATGACACCGGGATACGCGACAACATGGATGTTGGTTGCAATTTTGTCCCGATCTACGAAGAAACCGCTGGCAACCCCAAATTCACCCTCTATACGGATTGCTGTAAAATCTCTCGCGCTTCCAGATTCTAAGGACCCTTGAGGGATTTCAATAATCTGTCGTGGCGGTCGCGCACATGATAGCAAAAGGCACAAGGGTACCAGTAAGCCCAATGAAAGTTTTGTGTTCGTTTTCATGAGTGGATACCTTAGAGAATAAGGGAGAAAACGCTACTGCTTTGTCAAGTTTCAAATTGAAGGTAAACTCGGTTTGTAGTAGGGAAACCATTCATGGTCTCCCATCCGCAACGTGCGATAAATCGCACGACTACGAACCTATCCTCAAATTCAAAGTGGATGGAACACTACTATAAATATATCCGACTGTAGGTGTGTAGTGTTGGGTGTGCCCTAAAGAGGCATGACGTGGAGGTCCGCTCTTACTGATTTAAATTTTTCCACCAAAATATATCCTCCTCAAAGTGACGAGAGCCACCAACATATCCTTTGAGGCGTGTGGGGCGGGTGAGTGTCCGACGGGTACCGTCTACAGAGACACATTCAAGCTGATAGTAGTAAACGACATTTGGTTTCGCAGTCTTATCGGTATAGGTATAGAACTGTTTTTCGTCGGTTGTGCCTGCGCCAGGGATCATTGCCGCGTTGATGACCTTAAAAAACTCTCCGCCACGTCGCTGACTCCGCCTGATGAAGAATCCAGCGTTGTTCATCTCAGATTGGGTTGTCCATGTGATAATGATCACGCCAGTGGGCTTTTCACGCGCAAGACGGAATTCAGTGGACTTTCCACGCCGCGCAGGACGGAACCCAGAGAGTTCTACGGGTAATGGAGCAGCCTCGTGATACCCGGGCGTGCCGTGATCGCTATAGTGCCCATAGTAGGTCGTGCCTTGTGTATGCTGGTAGTCTTTTTCGCTGGCAAGTTTCCATCCGTCTGCTCTTGTGCCATCATACGGAGACGCTGTTGTGTCGTTACCGTCATACTCTCGGATGATAGAACTCCGTTGGTTTCCCTCAAGCAGTGGAAGTTTCCATTTGGGTGTTACGCCGAGGTTGCCCGCAATGTCGCCTGAAGTCTCAAACTCGGTTCTCGCGGTAGTCGGTGCCTTGAGGGTGACTTTGAAGGCGGTTTGGCTCAAGAGGCGATAGCTCGGTGTGCCTCCGATAAGGTCTTTTAGGATGACGATACGATCTGCTCGGAGGTCACCCTTTGCCACTTCAATTCCAGAGTTGTCTCCCTGCTCAGTCACAAGCAGCAGTACTTGGGCGGCATTGAGTATCTTTTCGCCTAAAGTGAAGGTGAGTTTGGTGGCGAGTACAGACCTATCCTCCGGGTGGTTTTCAATTGTAACTTCCCATCCTTCAAGGCTGACCCTCCGTGTGCTTCTGTTGTGGAGTTCAATCCACTGCGGAGACCCACTGGTATCGGTGGCGTACATGATTTCACTGATAGCGATATCGTCTTTTGTGGCTATTGGGACGGTGGTATCTTCACGGGGTGGCTCTGGCGTACGCCGCGGAACGATACGGATGATAACGTCCGGAATCAGCGCGTCCGAAATGCCTTGAACGCTAAATGTCAACAGGAGTGTCATAAATATACGAAGGACAAGCCTTTGCGCTATCAAGCCTTTCATGAATAAATACCTCGCTTAATTTCCAAATGTCGGTTTCAGCACACATTTTGCTAACTATTATAATCTACATCTGTTGCCTCGTCAAGTTGCCTAAAGTTGTAAAACCGAAATACGACTATCCACTTTTATCTTTGGTTGTGAACTGATTCGCTTTTCTTGAAAAAATGTGAATTTTCTGGGAAACTGAAGGTTAAATGCTTGTAGGGAATTCTATAGAAATCGTGAAAAGATTCAGAATCATTCTATTTTCCATCTTTGCTGACCGCTGGAAGTGTCTAAAGTGTGCTAAAATCGGGAAGTGGGCTGAAGTTGGCATTCGCAACTTCACAACCTTGGAACTTTGCGACGCTGAGCACTGACCGCCGACTGCTGAAAACTGAATGCCTTTGATAGGAACCATAAAAAGATTTGACACCTACCCACAGAATGTGCTATAATACTTAACATACATGGATTCAAAATAGGATTATCAAATGTTTTATCCGTCGCTTCCTACAGGCTTTGGTCGCGGAATAGACCAAACCCCTCTTACATTACGTCAAGGCACCCAAACCTAAAGGATTGGGCTTGTGCTTCATCGCAGTCCGCCTTCCGAGGAAGGTCTTACGTCTGCTCCACAGGGGGGCCCAAGCAACCCCGCAAGATATTGATGGCAGCGTTGATGTCCCTATCGTGGTGTGAACCACATTCGGGGCATGTCCACTGCCTATCCGAAAGAGAAAGGTTTTCGTTTTTGTATCCACAATCCGAGCAAGGTTTTGTTGTGGCAGTCCACTGTCCGACTTGAAAGCACTCACGATTATGTTTCAAACACTTAAACTTCAATATCTCAACAAACTGATAGAAGGCAAGGTCAGAGACTTTCCGTCCCCAAAGGCGTTTCATGCCGTCAAGGTTGAGTGTCTCAGTGGCGATACGGTCAAACCTTCGGCAAAGGTCAGTGGCAAGTTTGTAGTGCCAGTCCTTGCGTTGGTTAGCAACTTTGCGGTAAAGCCGTGCAAGTTGATGAACAGCACGCCACCAGTTGTTAGAACCTTTGACTTTGCGAGAAAGGCTTTTGTTGAGTTTTCGGAGTTGTTTCAAGGACGATTTGAAGGGTTGTGGGTGTTGGATTTTCTCACCGGTGTTCAACGTCAGATAGGTCTCCAGTCCGAAGTCTACTCCTACACTTTCACCTGTAGCGGGCAGAACTTCTTTGCTGGAGTTATCTGTAACAACGGACAACCAATACGTTCCAACACGGTCGCGAAGGATTTGGACATAGCGAACGTTCCCCTTCCAATCGCGGTGGTGGTGATACAGGATATTGCGACGCTTAAACACAAACTTCTCTCTGATGGGATCCCATTCCTTGAGGGCGGTTTTTCCTCCCAATCACAGAGGATTGGGTTTCCAAACCCTTTAACTGATGAGAATTGCCTTCGCGCATTCACCTGTTTTGGTGTTATGCTGGTCACTAATTCCATGTATCGCGCAGGGGTGGGCTTATAGGTAGCAGGTAAAACGGTTTCCGAGTTACACAATATAACGCCCATCACTGAGCATCACAAAAGCGAGATTTCGGTGAGGGTGTTTCTTTTTTAAACGACAAGATAGCCGACAGTTATTAAAAGAGGAGGTAGGATGCGTTACAGAATCGTTCTTTTGATATTCTTGATGATTGTTGCGACGAACTTAAACGCCAAAGCCAGCAAAGAAATAAAACCACTGCTAACTCAAGACACAATCGAAATTGACGGACATCTCAACGAGGAAGATTGGGCGCGGGCACAAGTCATCGATGACTTTACCCAACAATCGCCCGATGAAGGGCAACCAAGTAGCGAACGCACAGAGGTTCGCATGTTGTATAGCGCGGAGAAACTTTATATCGGGTTTGAGTGCTACGACTCTGAACCTGAAAAAGTTGTTGCGAACGAAATGCGGCGTGATGGTCAGCTTTGGCAGAATGACAATGTTTACGTGATGCTTGACACCTATGGTGATAAAAGACAGGGCGTCTTTTTTCGGATGAATGCGCTCGGCGCACAGTCAGACACTGCAGTCACAGACGGCGGCGAAAACCTTAACGGAAGCTGGGACTGTATCTGGGAGGCTGCCGGACAGCGACACGATAAAGGGTGGACAGTCGAAATCGCTATCCCCTTCAATCAGTTACGATTCAAAAAAGACGATTCGATGGTGTGGGGTGTGAATTTTGGACGCAATATCGCCCGAAAGAATGAAACGGCACAATGGATACAGGTCCCTCGAAGTGAGAGTTGGCCCGGTACCTACCACCCGACGTATCAAGGTAAGCTGGTTGGGCTACAGGGCATTGCGTCCCCATCATATTATGATGTCAAGCCGTATCTACTTGGTGGTTTGGCGAGGAATCTCAGCGATGGCGATTGGCAGCGAACCACCGAACAGGACATCGGGCTTGATATGAAATACGGTGTGACATCGAACCTGACATTAGATATGACGTTAAATACGGATTTCGCACAAGTAGAAGCCGATCAGGAGGAGGTTAACCTCACACGTTTCAGTCTCTTTTTCCCCGAACGACGCGAGTTCTTCCTCGAAGGCAGCGGACTTTTTAGTTTTGGGGCTGGTCTCGGAGAGTTCGGTCCCCCACCGCTATCGGTTTTCTACAGTCGGCGCATCGGCATTGAAGACGACAAACAGGTTCGGCTGCTTGGGGGTGGTAAACTGACTGGAAAGGTCGGGGCGTACAGTGTAGGCACGCTCAACATGACGACTGCCGCTTCACCGGAATCACCGCTGACGAACTTCTCTGTACTGCGAATGCAGCGCGACATTCTCAGTGATTCAAGTGTTGGTTTCATTCTCACCAATCGGCAGAGCGACCTCGGCGAGTATCATCGCAACGGTGGGGTAGACCTCTTTTTTAGACCCCATGATCAGTGGCGAATGCGTGCCATGACCGTTGGAAGCTGGTCTCCAGACCCGGACGAGCGCGATTTCGCATGGTATCTCTCAAATGACTGGCGCAACGATTATTTTCACGTCAATGCGTCTTATCTCGACATCGGTCCCCAATTTACGAGTGAAATGGGGTTCATGCATCGACGAGACATCCGTTCGTTGATGTTGAATGCCGACTACGAAGTCCAAGTGAGGCGGTATGGTGTCCGAGATGTTGGTGCAATGTTCACTGGCAGCTACCTATTAGATCACGATAACAAACCCATCGGTTGGGACGTGGGAGTTGGTGGAGATGTGATCTCGGAGTCCGACAATGGATTCAATCTCGATTTCCGTCGATTTTTTGACCGCGTTGAAGAACCTTTCAGCATCGGTGATGTTGAGATTCCCGCTGGCGATTACGAGATGAATCAAGTTTCCCTAATGGCTTTCACCGAGACCAGTCGTCCGTTCGCTGTATTCGGTGGTGTAGATTATGGGGATTACTTTCACGGCAACCGCGTGAGCCTCAGCATTGACAGCCAGTGGCGGATGACCTACCAACTCGCGATCGAAACACGTTACCAACGCAATTGGATTAACTTGCCTGAAAGCGATCTGTTCACGACAAACATTGTCGGCACCCGTATCAGTTACGCCTTGAACACCCGTTTCTTTACCAAATTGTACGCACAATGGAACGATAGTGCAGAACGGGCAAGCGCGAATTTCTTGCTCAATTACATCTATCGTCCGGGCAGCGATTTTTACTTCGTGTTCGATCAGGTGTGGAATGCAGCGGACGACTTGCAGGGGCACGAATGGACAGTATTGAGCAAGTTTACTTATCTATTTAGCCTATAGCGTTTGTACGGGTGATCTTACGTTAAAGTAAATTTGCCCTTGATATTTTATGCCAATTGGCTATAATTGTTCCGTGTCAAAACGACACTCAATTTCAAGACTCAATTCAACTATAACATAGGAGACTTAACCTTATGCGTTTCTCTCGTATTTTCCAAATTTGTGCAGTCTTAGTCTGCTGCATTATGGCGACTTCGGTTTATGCGATAGGTGCAGACCCGATTCTGAATTTTTCGTTTGACGAAGGCAGCGGCGAAGAAGCAAAAGATTCATCTACTAACGGTTTTGTTGGCAAAATTACAAATGGCACATGGGTTGACGGTGTGAGTAACACGGCTATCGAATTGAACCAAGGTGCTGTCGCTGTTGACGCTATTGGCATCAACCCTGATGCGTTCACCATCGAATTATGGATGAAGCCAGCAGCGAAGATTGATGGCGGCGGACGGATTGACTTGGTCTATCGGCTCAACGGCGGCGGTCGCCCACATATGACCTTCAACCGTGGTGGCGTGTTGTTCGGCTTTTACTTTGGTATCCAAGATGGTGACGAAAAGGAAGTTCACAGTGAGGTTGCTGCTTGGGAAGCCGAATGGACACACTTGGCGTTAGTTCAAAACGCAGAGAAGGCACAAATCTATGTCAATGGTGGACTTGATGCCGAAGCGGATAGTGGTGGTCCTGTACGTCTCGACTTCGCAGAGGAAGGACTTTCAATCGCTGCGAACCAAGGCGGTTCTAATTTTTTCAACGGTGCCATTGACGAATTTCGGATTTGGGACATCGCTTTAAACGCTGATGAAGTCAACGAAGCAATGAACCTCACACCAACTGCAGTCGATCCGGCAGGAAAACTGACTGCAACGTGGGCAGAAATTAAGTCAGCAAGATAGTATACCATCCCTTGTAGGCGCGGTTTGTAGCCTCGCCTCATGCGCCTCCCATCGGAATTTGGGACAAAACCCTGTGGGGTAAAGGCTACGGAAAAGAGGTCGTGCGATGCTTGATGGCACACGCGTTTGAGAAATTGGGAATTGACCGATTCTGTCCAGTGGATGTCCGGGCAGACAATGCCCGTTCAAAAGGGTTGTGGCAGTCGCTTGGGTTTGTCGTTTCAAGGGAGTTAGATGACGGGAAGACATTGGGCTTTGAGATCACACGCGCAGAGTATGAGAAGATCGATCAAAGAGATTCTTAAATGAGGGTGGTACATAGTTTCTGCTTGTAGTAGCGCAATTTATTGCGCGTTTGTGCTTTATAACGGGCGATGAAGGGTTTCCCTACTACAAACTTAAACGCTTATCCAAGATGTCTTCAATTTATTTTGTTTATAAACATCCCCGACTTGAGTAGAATTTTAAACCAAAGGAACCTTATATGTTCAGCACACAACTTGCCAAGCGGGCAGCGGAGGATAAGCCGATCCGTGTCGGTATCATCGGTGCGGGGAAATTTGGTGCCGGACTGGTGGCGCAGCTTTCACAGATGCAAGGTATGGTGGCGAGCGCAATTGCCGACATTGACTTGGGACACGCTAAAGGCGCGTATAAAGCCAGTAATGTCCCGTCCGACGCGATTCAACAGGTAGGAAACCTTGACGCGATGGACGATGCGATCCGCGGGGGTAAACCGGCAATCACTGAGGATGGACTGCATATTATTCAGTCGGATCTAATTGATGTGGTTGTGGAAGCCACCGGTATTCCTGAGGTCGGCGCGCAAATGGCGTACCAGACCCTGATGCACAAGAAACACCTCGTGATGGTTAACGTCGAGACCGATGTTACCGTCGGTCCGTTCCTGAGACGCTTGGCAGATAATGCAGGGGTCGTCTATACACTCGTTGATGGGGATCAACCCGGTGTGACGATGAACATCGTTGAGTGGTCGAAAACACTCGGTTTTGAAATCGTCGCTGCCGGACGCGGCACCGTATTCTATGACGATGACCGTGTCGGGATACCAGATACCGTCCCGCAGCGATTCGGGTTTAGTCAGGAACATATTGAGCGTCGCACGATTAACTTCAAGATGTTCAATTCGTTTCGGGATGGGTCGAAAGCGCAGATTGAGATGACCTCATTGGCAAACATGGCTGGGCTACCACCGGACATCCGCGGTATGCACGAACCCTCAGTGAACATTGAGGACATCGCCAAGGTCTTCAGTCTTCAAGAGGAGGGTGGTATTCTAAACCGACATGGTGTCGTTGAACTCGCAAACAGCGTTGCCACCGATGGCAAGACCATGCTCGACAACCCACTGCGGATGGGGGTATTCGTTGTCATTCGGACCGATCATCCGTTCACGCAGGAGGATCTTGCTGGCTACAACCTGTATTCGGGCGGGGATGGCAAGAACTATCTCCTTTATCGTCCGTATCACCTTGTGGCTGTTGAAGCACCGATTTCAATTGCGAAAGTTGCCCTCTATGGACAACCGACAGGTACACCGCTGCCAACACCTGTTGCCGATGTTATCACGGTTGCCAAACGCAATTTGAAAGCCGGAGAAGTACTTGATGGAAGTGGTGGGTATACCGTGAATGGACTCATCGAAAAGGCGGAAATTGCACGCGCTGAGAATCTGCTTCCCCTCGGTTTGGCGGACGACGTTAAACTCAAACGCGATGTCCTTCAAGGGGAAGCGATCTCTTATGATATGGTAGAACTAAACGAAGACGCTTTCGTCCTCAAACTCCGCCGCCTTCAAGACGCTACCGTTTGAAAAGCTGTTCAGTGAGGATTATGATAGGCTATGCCCATGGATTCAGCACAACCTTACCACATTCGCCTGTCGTTTGAAGTTCCCACGCTTTCTGGACTTCACGCATCGGGAAGGTGTGTGTGATAAATGTGTCTATCTGTTCGGGTGAATCTTGGATCACCTTCATCAATCTTGGATAGACACCGAGGTTGTAGTGCCAATTCCCGCGTAGAACCAGACCTTTACGAATCATATCGCGGCTTGCACCAAGTGGAAATTCGCCGCCTTCTCCAATGAACGTAACCTGCCCTTTTCTTCGGGCGGCATCGACCATCAACCGATGTGCCGCAGACGCGCCTGAGCAGTCTAATGCTTTGTCAACGCCGATTCCATCCGTAAAAGCGTGAATCTGATCGAGGATATCCTCATCAGTCGGGTTCAAGACGATGTCTGCACCTAACTTTTTCGCGAGTTCGGCGCGATACGGGTGGCTTTCAACGCCGATGACACGCGCGCCGCGGTACCGTGCATTGATAATCCCCCCAAGCCCGACGGGACCCAATCCAGTAACCATGACCGTATCTAACGAATTGACTTGCATCTGCTCCATTGCACCGAATGTCGGTCCCAATCCACAGCACGCCATCCCGGCATGTGTATAACTCACACCCTCTGGAATTGGAGATAACAAATCTTCCATCTTGTGCATATACTGGGCATAAGTCGCTGAAGCTGGATCCGTACCAAGGATTTCCCGGATGTTACGTGCGCTCTGACAGTGGATGTGTTCACCAATGGCACACATAGGGCACGTCCCACAAGAGTTCTGTGGCTGCACCACCACACGGTCCCCTACCTTAACACGACCGGGTTGTGCCACTTCGACGACTTCACCAGCGGCTTCGTGTCCAAAGTGTTCGCCAGTGCCTCCAGATGTGAATCCTTTATATTCTGTACACATTGGGACAGCGTGAATTTTGACGACAACGACATCTCCTGCTGCCTGAGGGTCCGGTTTGTCTACCACGCCCCCTTTACCTTCACCAAACATTGCTGCAACCTGCATAAAAATATAGTAACCGAGACTCTCCACCGCCCGATATAGACTGACGAGGCTTATTGTGGAGAGAAAAGGTCATCCTCCTCGTAAAAAGTGTTGATTGGAATAAGATAGCACAGCGCATGCAATCAGTCAAGACATATTTTGAGACTCGGTGGTTTCCGAAGCGGTTGAGAATTTGACAACCGATTCATAATCGTGATAAAATCATTGAAGTTTAACCAGCGCAAACATAGTATATTGATGAAGGAGGAAGGATGGCATCTGAACAAACAGGTTTGACACCTGCGCAAAAAACGTTCTATCAAGAAAATGGGTATCTCGTTCTTGAAAGTGTTTTCTCGCAAGAAGAGTGTCAACGTTTTGTTACGCACATGGAAGATCTTCACACAGGACGTAAGCAGCTTGAAGGGTTCTTTCAGCAGGATAAATACGGGGCTCGAACCTTTAATCAGCATCTCTACGATCCCTTCGTATTGAATCTGCTGACCCATCCCCGGTTACATAAGCCGCTCGCGGACTGTTTTGGCGGCGAACCTGAAGGCATCCAAACGATGCATTTTTATGAAGGATCGGAGCATCTGCTGCATCAAGACCAGTATTATCTACCGGATTGCATGTCGGCATGGATGGCAATGGTGCGTGTCGATAAAAACAATGGACCGCTGATAGTCCAGCCCGGTTCAAATCGGGGTAAGTTGATTACGAAAAGTGACGTGCCTATGACATTACTCCCCGGAGAGACATACGAGTTGCAACAGCACAACCGCTATTTTCCAGCCGTCAAACAGGTTTTCCGAGAAAACGGAACCGACGCAGTTCAGGTCATGGTGAACGCTGGGGATGTAATTCTATTTGATGGAAAGTTAATCCACGGCGGCGCGCAAATTTTGAAGCCGGGAACACGTAGACACGCGTTGGCGTGCCATTATATCCCTTACGCCTCCGAAAACTGGGAACGCGATTGGCCCAGATTCTCATTCGATGGCAGTCGGCGGATTCACTATCAGCAAATTGGGAGTAGCAAGACGTGAAAAAAGGCAGAGTCATTCAGTTTTCCAAAATTTTAGATTTTCGGTGTGAGAGGCATCCTTGTAGGAGCGAGCTCCAGCTCGCGACTCTTCGGATAAATCCGACAAAATGCCAAAAACTAAATAGTCCTGTGAAAGAAGGAAAAAGGCATTGAAAGTTGACTTTTCAGAACTTGTATGTTATCCTTAACAACGAAAACCTTGGCAATTTGATAATCCTTTTCGGAGGTGGAACCATGCGGCAAAAAATCATGTCTGCGCCAACACCCTTCTATCCCTCTTCGGACGGTAAACCTATGGCCGAGACTGACTGGCATCATAAACTACTGATGGAACTCCTGCAGATAATTGATCACCATTTTCGGGAGCATGATGATGTCTATGTTTCTGGGGATCTGTTAATCTACTACAAAATGGGGGATAATACGAAATCGGTTGCCCCCGATATTTTTGTTGTCCGGGGCGTTGCCAAAAAGCAGCGCGGGACGTATCTAACGTGGGAGGAATCTCATACCCCGGATTTTGTGTTAGAACTTGCGAGTCCGAGCACAGTTCAGCATGACCTCACCCGGAAGAAAGATTTGTATGCGTCTGTTCTGAAAGTGAAGGAGTATTACATCTATGACCCACGCCATCAAATACAGCCGCATTTCATAGGGTTTCGTCTGGTTGAGGGTGTCTATCAGGAAATTACATTTGTGAATGAGCGGCTTCCGTCGTCGGTCTTGAACTTAGAGCTGGGGGAGCGCGATGGTACGTTGAGGGTATATGACCCCACGATAGAGCAATGGTTAGCCCCGCCTGAAGAACGCGCAGAACAAGCCGAAGAACGCGCAGAACAGGCAGAGGCTGAATTGGCGAAGGCGTTGGCAATCCTTGAACGCCTCCAAGCCGAAAAAGACAACTAAACCTCTCACACTGGTAGCACTCACGCGTATTTTGCTCGTGCAATCAAGTATGGATAAGGAGAAAAAACGATGCGATACCAATTGACTTTTTGGATCTGTCTAATCCTAATAGGCATTTGTTGCCTCCCTGTATCCGCACAGGAAGCGACACAACCCGCAAAACCTGCGACACAGGAAGCACCCGCAAAAAAGAAAAAAGAGTTTGAAGATTTTTCAAAAGTTATTGAAGACAGTAAAAGTTACGAGGGTTTTTTCAAATTATATCAGAAAAAAGAGAATCTCTATTGCGAAATTCAACCGTCCCAATTGGACCAACCTTTTCTATGCATGATAAGCGTTGCACGCGGTCTGGGGAGCGGATTCCTACTCTCAGGGATGACGCTCGAAGAGTGGTTGCTTGTCTGGCAGCGTGTCGGTGACAGTGTACATCTCGTACGGAAAAATGTGCGTTTCCGTGCTAAGGAAGGAACGCCGATCGCGCAAGCGGTTGACTTGGGTCATAACGACTCCGTGCTGTTTTCACTCAAGATTGAAAGCATCCATCCACAACGGAAGAGCCTTTTGGTGAACATCTCTCCTGTTTTTATATCCGACCTACCGCCTTTGGCACGCAATATTGCCCCCGATGCGCGCTTCGACAAAACGCGTAGTACTTGGGGGGCGGTCAAGGCATTCCCGAAGAACGTCGAGTTGAAAGTGAATGCTGTATACAGTTCAGAAAGAAATATGAGTGCCATTCCGGACAGTCGTGGCATCCAGTTGACACTGCACTACAGCCTCGCCGGACTTCCTTCGAACACCTATCGTCCGCGATTGGCTGACGACCGGGTCGGGCATTTTATGACGGCGGTCAAAGACTATTCGTTTAAAACCAGCGATGCACCCTTTGTCCGGTATGTCAACCGCTGGCATTTGGAGAAAGCGGACAAAGATGCCAAATTTTCACCACCGAAAGAACCGATTATCTTCTACATCGAGAAAACGGTACCGCACCGCTTTCGTCCTTACATCCGACAGGGTATTCTGGAATGGAACAAGGCGTTTGAAAAAGCAGGCTTTGCCGATGCGATTGAAGCGCGGATTCAACAGGATCATGAGGACTGGGACCCCGAAGATGCACGGTATAACACGATTCGTTGGATTGTCGGTGCGAGTTTCGCTATTGGTCCATCTCGTGTGAATCCGTTGACAGGCCAGATCTTGGACGCTGATATCCTTATCGGTGAAAGTTGGATCAGATACTGGCAGCGAGAGTATTCGATGTTCTTTGAAGAACTTGAGCATGAACGCGACCACCCGATGGATTACTCTTCAAGGTTCCAGTGCCAGATGGCATCTGGACTCGCGCGGCAGATGGGCTTCATGGCAAGCGTCCTGCAGGCGCGTGGTCTGTCCGACGAGAAGGGCGAAGTACCAGAAGAGTTTATTGGGGAAGCCCTCAAAACATTAACTATGCACGAAGTCGGACATACCTTAGGGTTGCGTCACAACTTCAAAGCGAGTACGATATTCTCTCTCGACGACCTGAACAACAAAAAGGACGAAGCACTTATCGGTTCCGTCATGGACTACGATGCTGTGAATATCGCACCTGAAGGTAAAGAGCAGGGAGATTACTATACAAAGACAATTGGACCCTGGGACTACTGGGTGATTGAGTACGCCTATAAACCGGTTGATGCGAGCAAACCCGAAGGTGAATTGAAGGCGTTAGGCGAAATCGCCTCCCGTGTTGCAACGCCCGAACTCACTTACGGTACAGACGGGGATGCCTCGTGGTATCAATATCGCGACTTGGATCCATTAGTAAATCGCTGGGATCTCGGTGCCGACCCCCTTGAGTTTGCCAAACGGCGACGGGCGGTTGTCGTCGAACTCTGGGACAAGATCGCAGAAAAGGTCACGAAAGAGGGAATGGGTTATCAACGCGTCAGGCGAGCATTCGGCACACTGCTTAGTGAGTACGGCTATACCATGTTCCTCGCCAGTCGCTTTATAGGTGGACAGTCCCACCATCGGGACCACCGAGGTGATGCGAATGGACGTTTACCGTTCGTGCCTGTTCCAGCGGCGAAACAACGCGAGGCACTGCAATTCCTTAAGGAATACGCGCTTTCGGACAAAGCCTTTGATTTCCCGGCTGAACTTCTCAATAGTCTGGCGGTTACGCGTTGGAGTGATTGGGGATCAGACAGTTGGAACGCTACGCGTTTGGACTACCCCGTGCATAATGTCGTTCTGCGCAATCAAACCCGTATCTTAGAACGGTTGCTTTATCCGACGATCCTCTCGCGCGTTCAGGACACAGAACTCAAGTTTGCTAAGGGTGAGGATGCGTTCACACTGCCGGAACTCTTTTCGGGCATTACGGATGCGGTCTGGGTCGAACTCGGAAGGGATGCTGGTGCGAAGCAGTGGTCGAATTCAGATGCGTTCATCTCCAGTTTCCGTCGCGGTTTACAGCGTGAACACCTGAAGCAACTCATCAAACTGATCCTGGATGCCGACAGTGGCACGCCTGAGGATGCGAGATCGCTCGCACGCCTCCACCTCGGACAAATCAACAGTAAGATACAGCGTGTGCTTCAAAATGCCAGAGGAAATCTTGACGATTACAGTTTTGCGCACCTTGAAGAATCGCAAGCCCGAGTTGAGAAAGCGTTGGATGCCAGTTTCCGAGTCGAAAAGCGTTAAATGACGCTATATTTTCGGTGAGGATTTCTATAAACCGATATATCTGCTGGCGGGGTTTGTAACCCCGCCAATTTTCTGTTGTATAAGTAATTGAGAACGACTCATAAATAGAATAGATTCAAGGCATTGAAGATAAGCCTTTAAGTTTGTAGTAGGGAAACCCTTCATCGTCCGTCGTAAAGCAAAAACGCGTAATGAATAACACTATTACAAACAAAAAATTAGGAGGAACGGATGGAAATTCTCCAATATACACCCGATATGCAAGGACCTTTAACCCAATTTTACAACCGTTTAACTGCCAACGTGCCGCATTGCTATCCGATAAAAGAGGAAGAATTTGCTATTGCAATGCACCGAATTACTGCCGATAAAGCCGATATAAAGGATGATGGACTCGATTCCGAAACTGCCTTTGTAGCGATAGCGGATGGTATTACGCAGGCATTTATTCACGTTGGTATCGGTCGGGTTGGAGAAAATGGAGAGGAAAACTTAGGCGTTATTCGGTTTTTGGGTTACGAACGCGGGGCACGGCGCGCTGGACAAGCCGTGCTTGAAAGGGCAGAAGCCTATCTGAAAACGTTTAACGTTTCCCAAATTTCCGCTTGCCCACAGGACTGTCGGTATCGTTTCTATCATTTTGAACACGCCTATCTATCAGATGCACTGGATCAAGTTCAAGGGCTCCTTGGATTTAACGGATACCACCGTTCTAATGGCGAGGTGTTTTTGGATTGGGAAGACTATTCCGTTACACCAGTCACTTCAAGTCTACCGGTAACGCTTTCTATCGACTGGAAGGACGGACGTGGACAATTCCCGAATTGCACTGTGCTCGCTCACCAAAACGGTGAACAGGTTGGCATCTGTGAATCCCGCTGCGGTGGTGAGTTCTCAAGCCACACCGATGCACAAGACTGGCTGCATACCACTTGGCTCGGTATCGAAGACGATTTTCAGGGACAAGGTTTGGGGCGTTACCTGCTCCAATACGCGCTTCAAGAGATGCGCAAAATCGGATACCGTCACGCCGCAATTAGCACGAATTGGGAAAACTACCGAGCGTTCCTTTTTTATAGCAACTGCGGGTATCGCACCGTAGATTGGACATACGAATTCGTCAAAGACCTCTCCAAAACACCAACAGAGAATTAGCCCCACTTTAGCCGCAGCATTTCGTTCCCTGTTTTCTGGAAATGATACGGGACGCGTTCAACTGAACAAGCAATTCCGTCTTTTTCAAGTTCGTCAATAACGGGTGATAAGAAGGTCAAACTGTTGATCAGGAAAAGGTAAATTGGGGAGCATGTTAATTATACCTGCCCGAATGCCTCATGCTTTTTGATTAACCATGCTGGAGAGGATACCGAGAATTTTGTCACACCGTTCAATCGCGTACACGGACATATCAATATAAAGTTTCTGCCCTTCCAATTTGAGGAAGAGCCACTCCGTGCCAGTGGTAGTAGCCCCATAAACACAAGAGATACTATTGCCTTTCTGCTGATTAAAGCATTGTGCTGCGAGCATCTCAGCGACGCATTGCCCGATGCCGAGCGTTGGGTCAGCATTCTTTGCTTCAACGAGAACGATAACAGGTGCCTCTAAATAAAATTGTTCCGGTGATAGGCTTATCAAAAAATCGCAAGTTCCCGTTAATCCCGTTTCTGCATCAACGCTGAAATCGATCCCAGAAAAAAGACTGATACGACGATTGAATTGCTCGCGGAGTTCAACAAGAACGTTGGTCACAATAAGTTCCGAGCGTGCCTTTCCTGTTCTTATAGCGACCGCTAACTGCACCTTTTTCGCCAATTCCGCGACGAGTTCCTCGCTCGGTGGCACCGGTTCTATGTCGGCAAAGATGTTTGCGGATTCAATTGTCTCTAATTGAAATTCCTCCCGGACCGTTTCTAAGGTGAAATTGCTGTAAGCCATGGGAGCGTCTCCCTCTTTAATCGGCAGCACCCACACCAACTTCTTGTAAAACCGCCACTGCTCGCTGTGCCAATTCGGTCGTGGTGTCACGTTTGATAGCCCGGTTTAAGTGTAGGATGGCGCGTTCATCTCCGTCTCTCGCCAATTCCAACGCTTCCTCAAACCCTTTGTTCCCGTAACTGAAATCCTTTGATAGGACAGTCAAGTCACGGTCCTTCCAATAATACTTCAACGCATCAGACTCCCAATTGTGGTAGACGTGTTCCCACTGAAGGGAGTTGAAGACGTTCAGGTGCGGTTCAAGCATGTGTTCAGCAATTGGGTCATCGACAGCCTGATAGCGGTTGTCGAGCGACACGCGAAGCCGATCCTCGGTCAAATTCGGTAGTGCCTTATGAATGGTCAAAGCAGGGAAGATTAGCGTATCGCCAATTTCATAGTTCGTGGAATGCCACTCACCGGACAACTCGTCCTCATTAACGCACAGACTCCCAGCACCGAGCGAAAAGTGGTGGTCCATGACCTTATTGACTTTATGCGAACCCGGTAGAATTGCCAAGCCTCCCAACTCTATCGGACAGTTCCCGACGGGTGCCCAACAGGTATAGGTCTGGAAATTCCCTTGGAAGTGAACGAAGTCTTGGTGTATCGGTGTGGTGTGCGCGGTATATTTAGGGAACCAGAGACGCGCAATCTTCTGTGGATGCGGTAGTACCTCTCTACCGACAATCTTTCCCACCATATCGACGACTTCGGGCCAGTGTCCGGAACGGTGGAACGCTTCTAACTTATACACTTCATGGTATACGGACGTGTATTCGGGATCACCCTCGGTACACTGGGTAGATATATCAGCGATGCCATCCATAGGGTCGGTACCCGCGACGAGCCAACCGCCCTCCTGCATCGTCGTTAGCATTTCTCGCCGCAACGCCCAGAGTTTGTCGGGATCTTGCAGCTTTTTGAAGAAGACATACCCTTCTTCCGAGATCCGGTGACGCAATTCTTCCGGATCATTCATCGCATCGTTAGATACGCGAAGTTCTTTTAACAATTCCCTCATCTGACATTCTCCTTCGGTTTACCTATGTCTGAGAATCAATTTTTTTGATTTTGTCCCTAACAAAAGTTCCACATCAGTATATCTGCCTGTTACTATAGTATAACATATACGTAACGAAAAATCAATTTTTTAGATTTAGCAAGTCACGATCGGCAGATCACGCCTATGTTCTATTTTTCTCAAGCCAATCAACGGCAAAGTCAACCACGGCAGGTTGTGGTATCAGTTGGAAGTTCGCGATGCCGACCTTGCCTTGCCGAACCATTTTTCCTGCATCAGAATGCAAAAAATCTTCACCGATCCGATCAAAATCCGAAGCGTCTACATCGATATTTTCAAAGGTACGCCATACCCTTGAACCCGCCTGTGAGATAGGGGCACCCTCTCGGACGACGCGTTTGCTTGGAAAGTCTGCCCGGTATTCTGCGAGATGTATGGACGTGTTGTTTGAGTGCCCAACACCGAGGAGCAGGACGGAACCGTGCAAGTCGTAGATTCTGGCAAGCGGAGAGTGTTCACCAAAGCCAAATGCCAAAGAGTGGTTCTCTATGATATATGATGCTTGAGGTCCGCGCGCACAAAACGAATTCTGTGGATGCGTGCTGCGGAGAACGCCTTTTTGCCTTCGGAACGTTTCGACAATTTTTCCCATTGAACGGGTAGGGGTCAAAGCGGGATCGTAGGCAGGCATCGTCTCCCGTATTGTTTGCCACCACGACTCCGGCACGGGTGGATTCTCCCACTGACTCGGTTCGCTGAGATCCGTCGAGTGAGTCGGCATCACAAGCGTACCCGTTTCACCTAATACTTCCTGAAGCGCAATGATGACAGCAACGGGACCGCCGCAGACCCATCCCATCGCGCTCAAGGACGAATGGACGAGTAAGGTCATCCCCTTTTCGATACCGAGTACCTCAAAATCAGCCTGCAGCGACTCGACCGTGACAGGTGTTTCCGTCTTGCGAACTACTTGACCTTCAGGCATTATTAATCACCTCAATCTTTTGATTTTCTCAGTTCCATTGCTGCATCACTGATATCCTCCACGCTTCTGTCAACCCATAATTTTTTTTGCCATTTGGTGTAATCAAACGGAGAACGCATAATTAAGGCAATGAACTTTTCAGCTTGGACCTCGCCTAAAGCTTCCGTTAGAGCCTTTAAGCCTTCTATCTTGAGTTGTTCATCTGTTATCATTAGTTCTATTTTGTCCCTATCGCGAGGATGTGTGCACTCATGCCGAGGATCGAAGGCTCTGCTTCAACCTTCCGAATTAAATCCAAAACTGCGGCGCGCTGGTCAGGATCTGACCAATAACTTTCAACCGATCTAAAGAGCCATGCCGGTCCTTGCACCGCAAGCGTCGCCTGATGCTGAAAACCGGCTTCGATCACTTCAGAACGGAACTCCTCAGGACGATAAAGATAGGCATCTGTAATGTAGAACCAGATTCAGAATACATAGTTACTTCTTAGTTTGTTAACACACTCTGATCATTCTGAACCGATTATCGGGTCTGTTTCACCCATGCCCACGTAGTCGTCAGCTTATCTTCCGGGTCAACAGAAAGCGGTTCGAGGTCCAAGACGTTGGTAACATCAACGTAATTCGGCTTTCCAAACTCATCCTTGCCATCGTTTCCGTTCTGGGTATTATCGTTGGCGTTGCCTTCATCGAAAGTGTAGTGTGCGTTTAGGCCCTCTTCATCACCGTTGAGCACCTTCATCATGAATTCATTAATCTCTTCTTCGGTCCGAGCGACTTCCCAGATACGGATTTCATCAATGGCCCCTGTACAGAACCAACTTTTACTATCACCGACACCGATATACAGTGAAGCGTCGGTTGCCGCTAATTCCTTTGACTGGAAGGCTAAAGCGCCCTTCTCCTCCCCATCAATATATGTCCGCATCTCTTTACCATCCCAAACACCAGCGACATGCTGCCATTCATTCGGCTCCAATCCAGGGACATCAAGGATTTTCGTGCCGGGCCAGAGGACAAATCGTAATCCGTTTCCATTTTGGATAATCTCTGGAAAGATGTAATCCCGTTGGCCGCCCCAGTCCTTTGCAAGGCACTCACCGACAGGTTTGCTCATGTTCATCCACGCCTCTATCGTTATCGCACTTATGGGATTTAAACTGTCACTGTTTGGGACTTCGATAGCCGTTGCACCGTCTAACTCCAGTGCCAGATTTTTCGCCCAAAGTGTGCCGGGCATTGCCAGACTGATAACGAAGGTTATAAGAAACAGAACTTTCATGGTTTTCCTCCTGAGTTGCCAATTGAAATTGGCAATTAGAAAGTGTTCAGACTCCACTATAAATCAGTTTTGGTAACGCTGGCGAAGTTTCCTGACCTCGCCCTTTTACAACGTATAGTTAATTCTAAAATTCACCATAAACCTTCAGAGTTTTGGCTTGCGCCCTCCGAAGATGGCATGTCCAGCCTTCATCCAGAATACATCGACATCAGTGAACCCAGCCTGTTCAAGCCATTTGAGTTGATCAAACAGGGACGACGGTTTGTCAATCGAATCCGGTTCCGGCCCAGGTTCTCCGTAATGATTCCAACCCAGTTGACGAAACTGGTCATAACCCTTCAGATCTCCATCGAGATCGAGTGAGCGTTGACGCACTGCTTCGTCCCATGTATTCGCCGCGAGCTTCCTTCCAAACCGGTCCATCGGTTCAGTCAGATCCGCGATAATGAAACTTCCGCCCGGTGCAAGTATAGATGCCACATCTTTGAACAATACCTGTTTTTCAGTGCTGTCCAAGTGATGGATTGCAAGAGAAGATACGACAGCGTCTTGCATAAAATTTACCTTGCTATTTCACACTGTTTTTTCATCTTGGGCAGAAACACGAAGTGGGCCGTCCCTTATCGATCTTCGGGCAGGAAGCCCCATCCTTCAGGTTGGGGAGGAATGCCCGCCCTTGTATGTTAGACCGTAACATTTTCTATAGAAAACCCTTGACAATCTAACGGAATTATGGTATAATTAGAGCATCGTGTTGGCAAGCATTACGAGCATAGTCGCAAGGCTATGTGCTTGCCTCCCACTCGTAAGGGGATAAACGCACGATACACGATATACCATGAGATTAACTTTTAAATATCCTATTTATCCAACGCAGGAAGAAGAAAGAACCCTCTTAAAGTGGTTTGACCACCTGTGTGAACTTCAGAACTCTGCGCGTAACAATCGCAAGTTTGCACATCAGACAGAAGGTCGCTTTGTTTCGCGATATGACCAAGAACAACTTTTGAAGGTTGCCCGTGAGAAATATGACGATTTTCGTGAAGTGCCTCAAGACTTTCAAGTTTCTATCCTCAAGCGCGTTGATAAAGCCTTTGATGCGTTCCGTAGGCATTGTAAAGAGGGCGCAGCGAAAAAAGGGTATCCTCGTTTCAAAATGCGTGTGCGTTCTCTGACGTGGTGCTTGCGAAAGCACACACTCAAAACAGGGGAACGTGTCCGCCAAAATCCAATCATAGAAACCAAGTTTAGACACAACCGCTTGAAAGTGCCGAAGTTAGGTGAACTCAAGATACGCATGCACCGTCCCCTACAAGGCGACCCGAAAGAAGTCACGATCGTCAAGAAAGCCTCTGGTTGGTATGCCCATATCTCTTGTGATATAGGAGATACACCCAAAGTTGAACCGACGGCTGCAACCGCGGTTGACGTAGGCACTACACATTACTTGACGACCTCTGAAGGTGAAAAAGAAAACAACCCGCGTTGGTATCGCAAAGCAGAAGGATTGCTCCGAAAACACTCTAAAGACCTTTCGCGTAAGAAAAAAGGTAGCAACCGAAGAAAGAAACAACAACACAAACTTGCTTTACACCATGAGCGAACAAAAAACAAACGCAAAGACTTCATCGGAAAACTCGTCTATAAACTCTACCACCACCGAGAAAACAATGTGTTAGTGGCAGAGGACTTACGCGTATCCAATATGGTTCAGAACAAACACCTCAGCAAAAGCATTTCCGATGCGTCTTGGGCAACATTCTTTGAGTGGACTGGAAACATAGCCGAAAGAGACGGTTTCCATTTCCACCAAGTTGCCCCGAAGAATACCTCGCAAACTTGCTCCGCTTGTGGTAAGAAATCGCAAAAGAAACTCTCTCTTGCGATACGGACCTTTAACTGCCAGTTTTGTGGCACTTCGTTAGACCGAGACCACAACGCTGCTTTAAACATACTCTTAAGGGCGGCTTGCGCCCTTCGTGAAGAGCGTTGGGTTACCAACCTCTATGAAACGAGAAACTTATCGGTAGACCGATAGGAAACCTGTTAATACTCTTAACAGGTTTCCCCCTGCTTTAGCTGGGGGTACATTGACGATGCCAGGTCGTCAAGCATCTGGCGGATGTTGTGTTCACCACTATCAATAAAGAGAGGGGCTAATGGACCTCTACCGTGCAAAGTTTGAAGTAGGGTATCGATCTGTATCATACGCTGTTGCGGTGTGCGGCAGCTGAGCCACTTTTTAGCAAATTCACGTGCCGGTTTTGGATTGCCGGTTCTCAGCGAATGGACACTTTTACGCCACGCCTGCCATCTAAAGGTATATTTACACTTTGGACATTCGAGTTTCTCGTCCTTCTTTTTTAAACTCTTGCGGTAATCCCGCCACTTACGTTTGTAACTGCAGACGGTACACTGAATATTGCCGTGTACATGGATCGCGATTTCTTGACACTTAGGACAGTGCAGTTCAGGACTGGATTGCCGATGTCTGACGGTTTGAACTGGAACCTCCGGTCTGCGGACGAGGTCAAGACAGTGAGGGCACGGCAAACGGACGCGGGTTCTCACCGATGGATAGTAGGCTTCTTGGGTCCAAGTCTTCCCACAAGTGCACTGCAGCGTATCCGTTTTCTTCTCCAGGACGGCGCGACAGTCAAAACATCGTGGGACGTTTCGGAGTGCCTGACGGCAGTCGCGCCAGAGCAGCCGCTCAGCACAGTGTGGGCAGCGAAACCAGTTTTCGTGCGTGCCACCCTCGCCAGAACTGAAGAGCGGGTCAATCCGACGTGCCACCTTTGTGCTGCACTTCGGACAAGGCACACGTCCCCCTCGGTAAACGTCGGCGACTGTAGCGATGTCCGTACAGCGAGCGTAGAGTTCCCAACCGACATCGTGTAGCAGTGTATCATCGTAGATACCGAGCCGAGCATACCGGTAGAGTCGACGGATTTTGATGGGTTTAACACGAGGTGCCCAGTCCATAGTGTTTCCTTTGAACTTCAATCTATAAAATCGGCAAGTGGCGAACACGCACCCTCCGATCGTCAATCACTACTGCACAACCTTCCAACAGTCCTTCTTCAATATGGGGTAAAAGTTCCAATAATTTTCGCGTGATTATTTCAGGATCAGGTACGGATAAGCGAAAAGTAATTAAACTGGGTTTTTCATAACCGCCCAACGCTAGTAATGAGGAAAAGTCTAAATCCTGCGTAATAATCACACGGTTTTGTTGGCGCGCAAACTTGAGGATTTCCGAATCTTCGGCATCCATAGGTAAGACTTGCGAAACTCGAAGAATATCCCAACCCTCTTGGCGCAAATCAGTAACTATCCTTGGTGAAAGGTTCATATCGACGAGAAAGCGAAGCGAGGTCATTCAAAATCCTACTACAGCACTTGTGTCTCTAAAAGCTGATCTGAAACCACCCAAGCAGCATACTTCATTGCTTCCTGAATATCAGCAGCTTCCAATTCTGGATAAAGTTCAATAACATCCTCAATTGACCGACCATTGGCTAACAATTTGAGGATTACGCTGACCGTAATTCGGGTCCCTTGAACCACAGGTTGCCCAAGACAAATTTTCGGATTAATCTGAATTCGATCTAATTTTTCCATTTCTATCTCCGCTAATTGGTAACCCACTCATACAGTTAACAACAATGCTTCAAAATGTTCTTCAGGGACTGGCAGCCCATCTTCTTCAAGCGCAACAATATAGCCCTCAATTGCCTCTCTGATACTGCTGACTGCCCCTTCTTTGGTTTCAGCTTGACTGATACAACCCGGCAAACTGGGACATTCAGCAATCCAATAGCCGTCTTCGCCCGGATAAATAACTACTTGTCTCACTGTTTACCTCCAATACAAAGACTTTGCTCAAGAACCAAGGTTAGGAAAAAACTAAATCTCTATCTGTCCCATAAGTTACACTGGAATTTGAACGACCTCTCCGGTTTCAATGCTACCGCTAATCGCTTCCAAAACGCGCATGTTCTGGTAGGCATCTTCAAGGCTTGAATGAGGTTGTGTTCCTGCTTGTAGAGACGCTGCCCAATGTTGCATCTCTTCGAGATAACCCGGTCTGCCGATGCTATGGAAAGCCGTGTTGAGATCCCATTCCTCGGTCGGTGTATCCGCGTATCCACCGCCAGTGCCGAGCCATGTCGGAACACGGTAACGACGCAGTTTACGCGTCTCAAGCACCTGAATCGCTTGATGGTTCATGCCTTTGACGAAAACCATTGCTTCCAAGATAGGACCCGTGCCGAGTGTCATCGTACCGATACCACCGTTCTCATAACGCAGATTTACGGACATTGACACGGTGCCAGATTCGGCGTCAATTGCTCCCATGGCGAAAACTTCGCTAACCTGACCCATGAAGAAGCGCATACAATCGGTGGGGTGAATTGCCTGATCGAGCATAAAGGGCCATGCAAACGGCGATCCCGCCTCCTGAAGACGCGGACCCGGTGCGAGGTAGCGAGTATGATATTGGCAGGCTTCACCGAACGCTGCTTCGTCCATCAACTGTTTGGCAATCTGATGTGCAGGTGCATGTCGCCACATTGTGCCTACCATCCCCGTTTTGCCGGTCTCAACTGACGCGTCAACGAGCATCTTCGCACCTTCAGCAGTGGTTGCAGGCGGCTTTTCGGTGTAAATGTGATAACCGCGTTGAAGACACTCAATACCGATGTCACGATGCAGTTTATCCTCCGGTCTACCGACAACAGCGACTGCATAGAGGTCTTCATTTTTGAACATCTCATTGTAATCGGTGTAGTGACGGAGTGCACCGAACCTTCGGGCGTTCGATGCCGCTTTTTCTTCCACGAGGTCACAGGTGGCGACAAATTCAAACGCTGGCACCATCGGTATGCACTGTTGCAATTGCGATGACATGCCACCACAGCCAATAAAAGCAATTCGGATTTTGTCCATGATGTATTCTCCAATTCGCTTGTAGGAACGAGCTCCAACTCGCGATCTCCTACTTTATCCTATTCAAAGAGTTGCGCAACCCGGCAGGAAAACCCTGGCACGACATCCCCACCGGTAAGTGTGTCGGCACCTGTAAACACCTTAATGTCTGTTTTAGAACGATACACTGTTACTGTTTTCATGACAGATTCAACAACCCATATCATTTGGGTTCCTGCATCCAGATAGGCTTGTACCTTTTCAGTGACTCGCCACTGAATATCTGTTGGCGAGACGACTTCGACAGCAAAATCGGGTGGAATTGGAGACCCCTTGCTTTCGTCTTCAGGCAGGCGCGCGGTTGAAATAAACGCGACATCCGGTTTCATCCCACGTTCCCCTACTTTAAATCCTGCTTCTACATACACATCACCTAACTGATTTTCACTTACATGTGTTAGCAAATGGCGTGTGATTCTGGCACTAATTTTAGCATGTCCCAGCGATGGAGACGACATCGGTACTAATTCTCCTTTAACATATTCATACCCGTCTATATCGCGTGCGAGAAATTCTTCCACTGTCATCGTGGTGTGTTCGGGCGGGTGCATTTCTTGCGCGACTTCGGAAACTTCCTGTAAATCCATTTTTCGTTCCTCCTTACAAACTATGCTATCTCTAATAAATCTGCTAACTCATTAAAATCACTGGCGACGAGGTCTGACGGATGCGCATTTACGCCTTGAACTCTACCAGGTCCATACTCCAAAGGGCGCGGCACCAACGCTGTTTGAAAACCGACGGCTTGCGAGGCTCGGAGATCACCAGGATGTGCGGCTACCATCATAACTTCGTTGGGAGACAAACCGAGCAGCGCGGCAGCGGTCTGGTAGACTTCAGGATCAGGCTTATAATGCTGCGTTAACTCGGCAGACAGGATACAATCCCACGGTAGCCCCCCAAATTTTGCCATATTGGTTAGCAACGCAACGTTACCGTTAGAGAGCGTAGCGACGATATATCGCTTGCGGAGTCGTTTCAAACCACTGACTGCATCGGGCCACGGTTTAAGTCGATGCCAGACCCGATTCAGATGGTCTCTATCGGCTTCGCTCAGACCTACAATGTTAAACGCCTCAAGCAGACTATCCAAGATGAGTCGATGCAGTGCGTCAATGTTCTGCCACGGCAATTCACCACGCCGAACCCTATCCATCGCGGGACCGTAGCCGGCGCGCCATTTCAAAGCGAATTGCGTCCAATCAATGTCAATACCGTGGATGTCCCCGAATTTTTCGCCTTCAGCAACAATTGAACTGTACCAATCTACAACCGTGCCGAAGACATCAAAGGTGAGTGCTTTGACGTGGGAACGTGCGTTTTGCATTGTGTTACGTTCCTTTCTGTTGTCTGAGACTTGTCTGGTGGAGAGGGTTGATTCTTTGCCGTCTAAAGTTACATCATATATCAATTCATCGCAATTGTCCATTGAATTGTTTCGTCTATTTTCTTAAATTGAGCTACCTTCCGACCCATTCATCAGAGCGCGCGTCTGCCTATTTTCTCAGCGTTTGTTCTCATAAAAACGGATTGTGTGCGACTTCCCAGTAAAAACCGTCAGGGTCCTTGAAATAGCCTGAATAACCACCCCAAAATGCTTCTTGTCCCGGTTTAACAAGCTCAGCCCCAGCAGCGACCGCCTCTGCTAAAGTCATATCAACCTCTTCTGGAGAGGCGACATTATGTGCGAGTGTGAAACCTTGAAAGCCGGTGCCTTCGGGCGAGATTGTAATGTCTTCAGCCAGTTCGTCTCTCGGATAGAGCGCAAGCATCGTCCCCGACATATCAAAGAATGCGATACTCTCCGATTCATTCTTTCGGGGTAAGCCTAAACCTTTCTCGTAAAAATTGATGGCGCGCTGTAGGTCTGCAACACCGAGTGTGATGATAGTAATATGTGGTTTCATTCAGTTTTCCTCTGGGAATTCCCTAATGCACAGGTATAATTGTTGACACTTTCGTGAGTGTTCCTCTAAAAAAAAGCACTCTGACGTAAAGTCGGACGCCAGAGTGCCAAGGGGGTTTATATGTTTAAGCCTAAGAACCTATATATCATACGCTGGTCCTGTAGGGTGCCAAAAATTTCCGGAGTTGTCGAATCGCAGCGTTTTTGCGTGAGGCAACGGTACCAATCGGACATTGAACGATCTCGGCAACTTCCTGGTAAGACAATCCTTGAACTTCTGTCAACCGAAACACTAATTGGTGTTCTTGCGACAGTTTGCTGATGGCAGCCTGAATTGCCTCGTAAGTCTCCTTGGCGATAAGCAACGCCTCTGGAGAGTAGTTGGTGTCGGCGGTAGCAACCGCAATGGGGTGAGAGTTTTCATCTTCATCGCTATAGGGGGCATCCAAAGATTCGATCTGCGGTGTTCTCTGATCCTTCGCCAACTGTTTCAAACATACGTTCTTGGCGATGTGATAAAGGAACGTTCTAAATTTCGCAATAGGACGATACGTTGGCACACAGCGCCACACCCGTAGGAACGTCTCTTGACAGAGGTCTTCCGCAACTGTCCGGTTTTTGACAAATCGATAGATGAAATTTAAGGTGTTTGTATAGTGTCGATCGGTTAAAATTCGGAATGCATCTCTGTTTCCGTCCTTCACAGAGAGCATCAACTGTTCGTCAGTGTGTAACATGCCTGTCTCCTCAAAAGAGGAGCGTTTCAAGCGAAGGCGCGTAACCCTCCTTCCATTCCGTAATGGAAGATGCCTGCTTGTTCGCCCCTCGGTCTGTGCCGTCTCCATAAATGAATCCTGGTCCAACAATGGAACACGTTGGCAATTTTAGATGCCCGTGTCTTCAGCGAGATCCGATCTCCCGAAGTACAATCTCGCTCATTTCCTCCGGTTCCATCATTCCAAATTCTGCTTCTCATCGCCCAAGCGTGAGGGTTTGCATCCGTTAAATACGAAACATACTGACGCATTATAAAACTCCTTCTAAGTTTATTTGTCAGGTAGGGACAGCGTTCGATGCCCCTTTTTCGATCAATTAAAAAAGATTGTCTATAGTTTAACCCGTATATTCTGAAACAATTCATTTAAAATTCAAAAAAATATTTCACGCCTTTAATCTCAATTTTCCAAAACAGGCAGAGGTGTTCCGTTACACCCCTGTTGGCTGAAATGGTTCCAGCGGCAACGACGGCTGTCCTGTGGTAATCAGTTCAGCAATAAGCTGTCCTGTGATCGGCGCAAGGAGAATGCCATTTTTGAAATGTCCCGATGCCAAAACGACGTTGTCGTACCCAGGTAGATAGCCGAGAAGCGGTCCCTTTTTTGCATAAGGACGTAAACCTACCCATGTTTGCACGAAAGTACTCTGCGCGAGTTCAGGCGCGATGGTAATCCCTGCGTCAATCATCTGCTTGGCACCGTCCACGGTTGCGGTCTTGTCATAGCCGACAAATTCGACCGTCGCCCCGAGTAGAATTTTACCATCGACTCTCGGTACGATGTAGATGCCGAGTCCATCAATGGTTCGCTCGAAAAGTGGCGGCATCGTTTCAACAAGGACTATCTGTCCTTTCGCAGGTTCAACCTGAATGGGAGCGTCAAGTTGAGCAGTAAGCGTCCCTGTCCAGCATCCTGCGGCAATCACGAACGTGTCGGCGTAATAGGTTTCACCGTTCACGACGACACCGACAACGTGTTCCTTACCGTCCTCCCTAACTCGGATAAAATCGGTGACAGGATTGCCTACTTGGAATTTCGCACCGAGTTTTGCTGCCGCCTTGGCGAGTGCAGTCACCATCCTCGGATTACGGACTTGCGCATCTTCAGGGAACAGAACGGCACCCGTGATAGATTTTGAGAGGGCAGGCTCTAACTGCCATGCTTGTTCCGCCGTCAGGACTTCCGTTGAGAATCCGCGTTTCACGCGCCGATCTGCAAGACCGATTAATCCTGCCGCTTCAGCTGAATCGAAGAATACCGATAGTGTTCCAGATTGGATCAACTCAATATCTATCTGGGTCTCTGCCCGAAGTTCTTCCGCTAACGCCGGGTAGAGTGCAAGGCTCGCTCGGCACAAAGTTGGATACGGCTGATGTGTTGAGGCATGTGAGGTTAAAATTCCGGCACCTGCCCATGAGGCTTCTGTACCAACAGCGGATGCTTTGTCGATCACTAACGACTTCACGTTTCGTTTGGCGAGATCGTAAGCGATAGCACATCCAATAATGCCCCCACCGATAATGATGACATCGACATGATTTCGGTTCAAGTTATCCTCCACTTTACCATAGAATTGAGACAACAATTGAAAGATAGTTTAGCACAGTATCGGTCGTTTGTCAATTTCACTCTTTGCTGTAGGCAGAGCTATTTAGTTTTCCGTTTTTTTAGACGGTTTTAATCAAGTTGCTACCAACAAGTTTTGAAGGTTCAAGGAGATTTTCACGCACTTTCCTCACCCCGGATGGAGTTTAATAAAATATTTGGGTAATCCTAAAAAAGAAAGTTCTCAATCAAGAAGATTCTATACTCCTATAAATCCTATAAATCCTGTAAATCCTGCTTCAGACAATTGCCTTCTCACATTACCTGATTAAATTCTTAATCTTCATCTGGCGTGATAACTCTTTACCTGTCGGAAGTCTCTTTGCTCCAGCGGAGCAATATGTCTATAGAAAAAGATGAGTTACTTCTCTCGCACTCCAGCGGAGTGCTATGTGTCAAAGTAAGTAACGCAGCATTTGATAAATCGCACGACTACAAACAGACTCGCTCGTAGTAGGCAAATCAGTTTTACCACCTATACACATTTTTGGATGCACTTTTTGGGTGACGTAGATTGCGACTTGAAATTTCAGCGGATTCCGTGTATAATTACTACGACTCTCGTAAAGTAGACTCTCTTAAATCCGGTGATGCAGGAAAAATGGCGCGGGACAGAGGCCTCGCCTAATATGAAAGGTTTTATATTAAATGATCCTTGGAAAAGTTACCGGGACAATCGTCGCCACGCAGAAAGATGAAAAATTAATCGGAAGCAAACTGATGGTTGTCCAAGATGTGGATCTCAGCGGAGAAGTTGATCGGAAATATACGGTCGCTGTAGATGCAGTGGGTGCGGGTATCGGTGAAATTGTTCTCGTCGCCACCGGCAGTTCCGCTCGGCAGACCCAAATGACAAGCAACAAACCGGTTGACGCTGTGATCATGGCGATTGTTGATACCGTAGAAGTCGCTGGAAAAGTCCGGTATCAGAAGTAACCAACCATGAAGATCGCGACCCAACGGAAACGCGTCCGCACTGAAATACTCCACCGTCGCGAGGCACTCACTCCGGCTGAGCGGACACGGCTCAGCGAGCGTATCGTTGATTCCGCTGCGCGCTGGATACAGCGTGAGGGTTTCCATTCTGTAATGCTCTACCTAAATATGAGAAGCGAGGTTGAAACCACCGGTTTGCTTGAAGGGTTACTTAATTCAGGTAAGCAAGTCTGCGCACCTGTGGTAGATACAGAGGAATTGGAACTCATACCGCGACGGATTCAGAATCTGGAAACAGAGTTAGTGCGCCATCCCTACGGCATGTTGGAACCCAACGCCGCATGCCCACTCTTTCCAATCGAGCACCTTCAGCTCATTGTGGTTCCCGGTATCGCTTTCGATTGTAATGGGTATCGCCTCGGATACGGCAAAGGTTTCTACGACCGATTTCTTGTGAAGTGTCCACACGCTATTGCGATCGGATTGGCGTATCAGATACAACTTGTAGAAGATACGTTCCCACAGGCGTGGGATGTACCAGTTCAGCACATTTTCACTGAGACCGGTAGGATAGAGGTATAGTTACTTAGCATCAACGAAAGGTCTCAATTTCTCCAGCGCCTTTGCCCCAATACCCTTGACCTTCTGGAGAGCCTCCACACTGGCAAACTTGCCGTGCTGCTCACGATAGTCGACGATCCTCTGTGCCATTCGCGCGCCGATGTTTGGGAGAGTTTGGAGTTCTTCCGCAGAGGCGGTGTTGATATTGAGAAGTTCGGGCGTGCTCGGTGCCAGAGTTTCCGTTGTTTGGCTTTGTGAGTGTTCTTCGTTCGGAACGGCAATTAAATCCGGTTTTCCAAGGAACACCGCAGGTGCAAACCGCCGCACTCCCCAAAAACCGCTCCCGACTAAAATCAGTATCACGAGAAAATTGACCGCTTTCCAATAATGGCGTTCAACGGCATCCGATGTGGGAGGGGTTTCTAACCCCGAATCTTTATTCATCCCCGTTTTCCTCAAGAGATAGCACCTGATTTGCTGGGACGCTTCCGATTAACTGCTTTGCCCCAGTCTGCCACTGCACTTCAATGCTGTCCACCTGTTCATAGTCCCCAATTCCAAAATGGAGCGTGAGATCTTGCTGTGAAAGATAGCCATCCCCACTCCGTACCTCACGCGTCTGTGTGAGTTTGCCTGTCGTGATCTTGACGCGCGCGCCAATTGCATCCGTGGAACCGTTTGTCGCTGTCAATCGGATCTGCAACCAGTTCTTTCGGTTACCGCCATCGTTGCGTAAAAGGCGTGGCGCAGTGTTGGAATTGGTCACGACGATGTCAATGTCACCATCTAAATCGTAATCTGCGAAAGTAGCACCGCGGCTTACGTCCGTCAACTTCATACCCGGACCGAGGGTTTCAGAGATTTCAGTAAAGGTGCCATTAGAGTTATTTCGGAAGAGCAGATTGCGTTGCCCGTAGGTGCCTTCCTGTCCGAGTTCGGCGAGATTCTCGTGCAGATGCCCGTTGGCAACAAAGAGATCTTGGTATCCATCGTTATCGTAATCAATAAAGGCAGTTGCCCAACCGAGATAGGGATAGGTGAGTTGCGCCGTTTTTGTTGTGGTTGTTGCGTCTGTAAAAAAGCCGTCTGCGTCGTTATGATAAAGCGTGTTTGTCTGTTGGGCGTAGTTGGTGACGGTGAGATCGAACCAGCCGTCGTTATTCCAATCCCCAAAGGTTGTTCCCATTCCGTTTTCAGCGGCACCGTTCTCGCTGAGTGCCACCCCAACCATGAAACCGACCTCCTCAAAAGTGCCGTCCCCATTGTTCCGATAAAAGAGATTTTCTGTGGAGTCGTTAGCAACATAGATGTCGGCTGCGCCGTCGTTATTATAGTCCGCCCAGACAACGCCTAAACCTTTGCCAGTGGTGTTGTAAATGCCCGCCGTTTGTGTGACGTCGGTAAACGTGCCGTCACCATTGTTGCGATAGAGCGTATCGGATTGGGCGATGAAGTTATCGGGTTCGCAGTAGGCACGAATTCCCTTTTCCTTGAGTCCACACCACGGATTTTCATTGATGTCAAAGACGATGTAGTTGACAACATAGAGGTCGAGGTTGCCGTCTCGATCGTAATCAGCGAAAGCGCAGCTCGTGCTCCAACGAGGCTCCGTCACACCTGTGGATTCCGCAACCTCCGTAAAAGTGCTATCGCCGTTATTACGGTAGAGCCGATTGGTGCCGTAGTTTGTGACGTAAAGATCCAATTGACCGTCGTTATTGTAGTCGCCCACGGCGCATCCGTGTCCGTAGCCAGTATCCCCGACACCGGCTTTTTCGGTGACATCGGTGAACGTGCCATCGCCGTTATTTCGATAGAGACAATTGGTTGGAATCTCTTGCGAGACGTAACCGGGGAGTGGCGCACCGTTAACGAAGTACAAATCGGGGTCACCGTCGGCATCGTAGTCAAAAAAAGCGGCACCGGAACCGAGCGTCTCCATAAAATACTTCTGCCCACTCCGTCCATCAACGTGTTTCCAGTGGATACCCGCTTCCTGCGTCGCATCAACGAATTGAATGCTGGTGTCTGCGCTAACAGGGGGTATAAGGGGATCTTGTGCGACAGTTGCGATGAGGAACAGGATTAAGATGCCTATAATGCTACTTCGTCTTTTCATCTGCCTCCTTCATCTTTGCTAATATCTGGCGGAAAGTGTCGTTTTCAGGTTCCATTTTGATGGCAGTTTGAATCGCTTTTAACGCATTTTTATGTTCGCCTGCCTGAAAATGTGCCAAAGCGAGGGTCTGCAGATATTGCGGGACAGGTGCTAAACGGAACGCTTTTTTGGCAGACGCGATGGCATCCTGTAACCGAACGCCTTGCAATGTGTAGAGTCGTGCTAAAGCGTTGAGTGCGTAATGCGCGTTGCCATCCAGTTTTAAGGCTGCCTGAAACGCCTCAATCGCCTCGTCGGTCTTCCCATATTTTGCGTAGACAAGTCCGAGTTGGTGCTGTTTCAGTGGATTGCTCGGTTCGATGAGGATGGCACGCTCGCGGGTATCAATTTCTTGTGCGATTGCATTGAGGCTACGATAGATTTCCATCGCACGTTTACCCTCTTCCGGTTTCTTAAGGCGGAACAGTGCCTGTGCAAGATTATAATAGGCACCGATATGGTCGCGCTGCTGTGCAATGACGTACTGATATTCCATCGCTGCGCGCTGAAATTCCCGTTTCTTTGTGAGGACTAAACCGAGACAATAACGTGCTGCTGTGAACTGAGGGTCCTGACGGACAGCCGTTTCTAAGAGCGGGAGTGCTTTCTCTAATTCACCCTGTTTTTGGTAGATGGCACCTAAATTGCCGTTTGCCATCGGGAGTTTCGGTTCGATGGCTAATGTAGCCTTATAATGATGAATTGCTTGTCCTTCATCTTCAATCGCTTCATAACAGGAGGCGAGATTCGCCATCGCGGCGGCAAGGTTCGGAGAACGATTGAGGCTTTCGTGATAGGCTTTGATCGCCTCCTCAAACCGGTCGGCTTGCTGATAGGCAGAGGCGATACCGAGCCACACCTGAATCGCCTCCGGGTGTCTCCGTAGAAGGTCCTGATAGATACCGATCGCCTCGTCATAGCGCGCTGTTTTCGCATAAACCGCGGCGAGATTTGCTTCGGCGTATAAAAGCCCTGGCGTTATCTCCAACGCGCGTTTGAGTGCCGCCTCCGACGCATCAAAGTCACCGAGTTGGAGGTAAATCGTGCCTAAACCGGCGTGTGCTTTGGCAAACCCAGGGTGTAAGTCAACTGCGCGGTGAAGGTCTTGGAGTGCCTTTGGATATTCGCCTCGACGTGCGGCTTGCATACCGCGCGCGTAAAGATCTTGCGGTGTTTGTGCGGTAGCATTCCACGCAACGCTGACGAAAACGATTAGGAGAAAGGCAACGAACGGTACTCCCTTTTGCGACATAACGGTTTATCCTCCGCTGCTCATTTTAGTCTAAAATGCTCCTGAGATCAAGCATTTTCCGACTCAATACAGAGCCATTCTGTTTCGGATTTTTGCCGCTTTTATTGAAGAAGTCGCGTTCGGAGATCGCTCCTACAGGCATTATATGGAGAACCAAAGGGTTTTCTTATCGGAGAACTATGGTGAATTATAGAATTACTTATACACCGAAAGACGGGCGAGGATACAATTCTCGTCAGCGGTGGCGGGGGACGGTGTTCTCTGAAATGTTTACATATTTTGATAATTCACCATAAATGACTCTGGACTCCATAGGAGCGATATGTAATAGAACTGATATGCGGGCTACAAGCCTCTATCAAATCCCAATTTCTTCTGCATCCCAAGACAGTAGTCGATCCTCAATTCCTTTCCATATCTCAGGTGACACACGTCCAGCCGTTTCCTTACACTCGACAATAAGGTCCACTGCGCGAAGATACTGAAGATAGTTCTCCATCTCTTCGAGTGGAATCGCAAGCATATCATCGGTGATCCCCAAAACGGAGATCCATATGTTGTGAATAGACTCGTTTGGCGGTTTAACGGACTCTCCTTCGCTTGCCGCCTTGATAAATTGCCGTTGATCGTTAAATCGGTGAATTAGCCGCTGTAAATCCACTCCTCAAAATATTCGGGCAGGATACCCCTTGCTTTAGCTGGGGGAGGAATGCCCGCTCCTATAATTAAAATTTAGTTTTGTTAGGACTTTAAAGTCTATTTGTTTTGCACCTGTTGTGAGTCGTTTTCCATCTAAACTGTAGATAGAAAACAAACCTTTGGCGTTGATACCTGATAGCCGTGTTAATCCGTATTTGATATGCTTAACAAGGGTGTTCTTTACCAAATCCTCACATAGCACAGTGCCACCATATCTTGAACGAATGCCACCCTTTTTGTATTGTTCTTTATGCAGATTACGTCTTGCTATAGGTATCGGTGATATACACATCAATTCTTTGTTGTCTACAATGCTGTCGCCACCAACAGTATAATGTGCCAAGCACCAACTATCAACACAATGTGCCTCAAACACTTCAGACAACTTCTTGGATGACTTCTTAAGCCCAAGTCTATCTCGGAGTTCTTTTGTTTCGTATCCTTGGAGTGTGTAGAGTTGCCAGCGTTTGTGTATCTCATCATAGAACCACTTTTTACCCACTTCAAGTGGACTAAAGGATTGATTCCACTTCTTTGCACGCTTAATAGTTCGTGCTTTGATGTCCTCGACACATACATGCGTCACAGGGAACAGTTTTGACAGCCAATCAAGGATGCGAAGTTTCCAGTCCCAACGTGCGCGTGTGCCAGCAGGAATACGCCGCTTGTTCGCAAGACGGTTCATTCTGTGCTTGCGGTTTGGACACTTCCGTGAACGTCTGCCTCTACGCAACTCGCGACGCTTTTCCACTTTCGTACCCACTTTATTATGTGCGTCTGCTTGCACATTCAAATAGGTGTGTGCTTCCGATTTGACGGTAAAACCCTCTTTTTTACTGCCAGGGTCTACGCCGACAGCGATTTCTTGTTTAAATCGTTTTGATGGTTCTCTGTTAAGTCGGATACAGAACACGCCATTATCCCAGTAAGGTGTAGCGTCTCCGTATTTGATCATCATGCCCGCACGCGTTGGTGTCGTCGGCATGAGTCTTTCGCCATCTTTACTTTTAACAGGCACGAAGTTCATCGTAAATTCCCTTTCAGGTTATATGTTGCCCCATCCAGATCACAGTATCCGAAAGGAATCGGACTTGGGGAGCATCCGAAACATCGTTCTGGCTACCACGCCAAGATACTGCGATATATTACTGTAGTCAACGGTTTAACTTGTGGAGTGAACGCTTGGTATGCGCTTCGCACAAGCCCCCGATTTTAATCGGGGGTAGTTGACTGAATCGTGTCCACTTCTGAGTCCGGTCACGACGGTGCTGCTGCAACCATGAACGATTAAGGCGGAGCGTGGAAATATGGTATTCACCGCAAGGTGTAAGTGGCTGAAGTAAACCGTCGTCGGATTCGATGAAATGAATACCGACATCTTGTTCACGACACGGATCGGCAAAGCGATACCCGCGGCACAGTTGTTCGCTTGTTGGCCATTTGTTATGTTTTATCATATTACATGGGATGCAGACCCAATATAGGTTGGTGTAGTCATTGACAGGTCCGCCTCTACTTTGTGGTTTGAAATGGTCAATGCAAAAGGCTTGGGAACCGCCCTTTATTTGTTCGTGAACACCACAGTAAGCACAACGGAAACCAAAGTCCCTCCGCAGATAAGGTTCAGCGTTCCGATACCCCGTCCTACCTCGCATCACAGGTGGTGATTCTCTTCGGCGAATACGAGGAGAGGTGTTTTGATTCACATCAGCTCCTTCAATTCACGCAGTTTGGTAACAACCTCCTCAAATCTTTGTTTCCAATCTTCATCTCGCAGTGCCGCACGCTTCTGCATGGATTGTATGAGCGGTTGTGCTGCTTCTGCGTCGTTAAGCTGCCGGTCCAACTGGGTCAACTCAACTTCCTCTTGAGGTGTTAAGCCGGTAGAGAACTTCTTATCTAATAATTTATGGTAAACCTCAAGCAGATCCGTAGGAAGTTCGTAGTCAAAGACGTTTTCATCTGTGTCTGAATACCATTTGCGATATTCATCCATCGGGACGATCGCTGCCACAGGCTTCCCATTGTCTTCAAGGACGAGACTTTCATGTCCTTCCCAACTTGCCCGCAATAGGTTTTCAATTTGACGTGGAAGTTGGTCCAATGAAATTGTTTTACTCATGGGTTAGACTCCTTTTCAAGTAGTACTTTCAGTCATTATTATAACCCAAGTTGCTACTTATAAGATTTTAGGTATGTAGAGACCGTTTTCATTGAAGGTCGTTGGGGATCCGCGGGTTTTTGTAGCGTAAACTTTCAGTTTGCGCCATAAGTGGTAACGTCTACGGATAGACACCCTTTGATGGCTTCGTAGATGTTTTCGAGCAATTCCTCAAAGGTCTCGCCTTGCGTGGCGCAACCGGCAATTGATGGTACTTCTGCCCAATATCCACCTTCTTCAGCGTCGTGAATGACGATTTTTAGTTTCATGGGTTAGGCTCCTTTTCGAGTAGCACTTTCGGTCATTATTATACCATATTCTTTGGAGTATTTGCCACATCTTTTGCAATGTATAGGGCGAGTTTATACACATGCTGCGCTTATAGCACTAAGGCGCGATGGAGCACAATCTACTATAAACAGTCCGCTTTCTTTTTTAACGTGAGTTCGAGAATAAAATGGAAGTAGCTGTAGGTTGGGTTGAGCGGCGAAAAACAAGGGCTCTCGTTTATACGGAAAGTTCCGCTCTTCGATGCCCGATTCGTGTAGGTGGCATAGCGAAACCCAACAATCCAAGTGCTGTAGATATAAATTTTAGCGTTAAACGGGCAGGATTTTCAAAAGAAAACGGACGGGACACCTGAAAAAATTGGATTGTGCTTGATCTGTAACTTCTTCTCTGCTAAAATGGGCGGTGAATTCATGATTAGGGAGAATGTTGTTATGCAGGAAATTGTGGTAGATTCAGCGAAGTTACACGATTTCGCTCGGACGCTTTGTGAGAAGGCGGGATTGCGTTCGGAAGATGCGGAGACAATCGCGAAGCATCAGGTACTCACCGATTTACGAGGTGTGCACTCACACGGCACACGCGCTTTACCGGGTTACCTTAACCTTATTCTTGACGGAAAGATGAACCCACAACCCGAACTCCGTATTGCGACAGAGGGACCGAGTTTCGCTGTCGTTGAGGGAGATAACGGGATGGGGCATTTGGCAAGCACATTCGCAATGGAGACGGCGATAGAGAAAGCGAAGACGACTGGCATCGCCGCCGCTGGGGTTCGCAACGCCGGACATTTCGGGGCGGCGGCATGCTACGCAATTATAGCGGCATCGAAGCAGATGATCGGATTTTCAACAACGAATACAGGCGGAGCCTCTATTGTAGCCCCCGGCGGCGCAGAAGCTGTGGTTGGAAACAACGCGATGAGTTACGCCTTGCCTACCGGCGATGGGCATCCGATCGTCCTGGATATGGCGTGCGGCGTTTCCGCATGGGGGAAGATTGGCACACTCCGGATGTATGGCAAACCGATCCCTGAAGGGTGGCTTATAGATGACACAGGACAACCCACCAACGATCCAGGTAAAGGGCGTTTCTTAGCACCAGCCGCAGGACCACGAGGTTACGGATTGGCACTCATTATGGGCATCTTAGCCGGTCCTTTATGCGGTGGCTTGATGGCTTGTAATAAAGAGGGCGATCCGTCTGAACACTTCTTTTTCGCGATGGATATTGCGAGTTTCACAGACTACAACGGTTACGCCGAGGAAGTCCAGCGGGGTATCGACAAGATTCACGCCTCGAAAACGGCAGAAGGCGTGGAACAGGCTTATCTCCCCGGCGAAATTGAGTGGAATAATTACGATAATTACCTTGAGAACGGCATTCCGATCCATGTGGACCATCTACGCGGTCTCGCTGGCATTGCTGACAAGTTAGATGTCCCAATTTGTTGGGAGTGGTAGGAGACGGACAATAACGAATCAATACCTCAACCCGCGATCAGAAGTAGAGGAGGGCAGGGATAGCAATATGGAAGAAACCAAAGAACGTGTACCGGGCGGCACGCTCCCTGATTGGGAGGTCGAAGATTTACCTGCACCGCCCCCTTATCAATTTGGAAAAGCGTTTCGGAGTATCTTAGGTCCCGGCATCATCGCCTTGGGGGGTTCGATCGGCAGTGGAGAGTGGCTGCTCGGTCCTGCAATTACCGCACAATACGGCGGCAGATTGCTCTGGATTGCAACACTCGCTATCCTGCTTCAGGTGATCCTGAACACAGAAGCGATCCGCTATACGCTTTACACCGGCGAACCGATGATGAGCGGTTATATGCGCTGTAAACCCGGCGCGCCTTTCTGGATGTTTTTCTATTCGGGTATAAACTTTTTCGGAATTTGGCCCGGTTGGGCAATGACAGCTGCGACGGCACTCGCTGCCGCATGGCTCGGCTATATGCCGGAGGAGGCAGATGGCGGAACGATCCGCGTGTTCGCATATCTCATCTTTTTCGCCTGTCTCGGAATTGTACTCTTCGGCGGGAAGATTTACAACTCGCTTGAGAAGGTGCAACTCTTCATGGTAATTTGGATCATCAGTTACCTCGTTGTCATAGACCTGTTTATGGTGCCACCAAGAGTGTGGTGGGCTGTCATCAAAGGCTTCTTTAGTTTCGGGGCACTTCCTACCGCAGGAGCAGATGGACAGGTAAATTGGTTGCTGATCGGTGCGTTCGCGGCGTATGCTGGCAGCGGTGGCTTAGGGAATGTTGGCATGACCCATTACGTGCGCGATAAAGGATGGGGGATGAGCAGTCTCGTCGGGGCAATCCCATCAATGGTCGGCGGACAACACGTGACGCTCTCGCACTGGGGCAAAGTGTTTCGCATCACACCAGAGAATCTCAAAAGGTTCAAGGAGTGGTGGAAATATGTCCGATTTGAACAGTATTACATCTGGATGATCGGATGTTTCATCGGTATTGCGCTACCCGCAATGCTGACCTTGGCGTATGTGCCTCAGGGGCAGGAGATGGGAGAATGGTCTGCAGCGGCAATGCAAGCGGAAGGACTCGCGGCAAAAGGCGGTAGAAGCCTCTGGTATCTCACACTGCTCTGCGGTTTCTGGGTGTTGTTTTCAACACAACTCGGTGGCGTGGACGGGGTCCCGCGCGGTTTTACCGATATGATTTGGACCGGCGTGAAGCGTGCACGAAACTTGGGTGAACACAGCGCAAAATGGATCTACTATCCGATACTCGGTGTTTATATCATCTGGGGCATCATCGCGATGTACCTCGCCAAGCCGTTTTTCATGATTCTCGTATCGGCGACGGTTGGTGGGTACCTACTTGTGTTTTCGGCACTCCATACGCTCTACGTGAACCGGAAATTCTTACCGCCAGAGATACAAGCACCCTTGTGGAAACAGATTGGACTGGTGTTGTGCGCAGGTTATTATTCGATCTTCGGGACTATTACCGTCTATCAAAAGGTGCTTGTGCCTTATATTTTCCCGATTTTTGGGTAGAACGTTAAACAGATGGGTAGGCACAAGACCTACCCCTACAAAGGTGTTCAGTTTTCGGTTTCCGTTAGCGGTCAGTTATCGGGGTTTAGAGGATAAGATAGTCTGAATCGCGGATTGACACGGATTTCACAGATTTCGCGGATTTTGAGCGTCTTTCTCATCAATGTTTTTAACCCATGGGGCGATGCAATCGTAGGTTGGGTTGAACCGAAGGTGAGACCCATAGCCGTCAATTTAAGAAAAATGGATGTGTTTTTCACAGCGAAAGTGCGTTTTCAGGTAGAACACCTTTCGGGACATCTGTAAGATGCGCGGTGAATATATGCTCTTTAGCCCCAGCGGGGCGGCATTTGTGTAGCAGGCGGGATCCCAGAAAACCCAAGCCCCAGCGGGGCGGCATTTGTGTAGCTGCAAAAAAATCCCTAAATTGACAGGTAAACGTCCACATAATTCATGTCTGAAAAGCGTGCGTTAAGACAGATGAGGAGACTTTAGGCATGCGATGGAGACAAAAACACCTACAAACCATCAACCGGCTCTTGGTGCTGGCGGTGATGTGCGGTCTATTTTTCAGCATCCCACCCACCGCACAGGGATTCTTAGCAAGAACGTCAAAAGCACTCGACATATTGCTGGACAAGATAGATAGACCGCAGTGGAAGATCGGCTATAACTTCACCGTGGATTGCCCAGACGCGTTCCGGCAACAGGAAGAGCAACTAAAGGAGGCGATTACTAAGGCACTGGAGGCCTGGCTACAGCCGCTGCGTGAACGCTATCCCAACAGGCAGTTTACCGATGACTTTCTTTTGATAAAACTGCCGGATGTTGCGGCGTGTGAGGAGGATAGACTGGCACTGCGCGAGTTGGACACACGCATCACCTTTGACTGTATGGAAAATGCCATAATGTCCTTTGCGAGGATAGCACTCGCTGGCAAGGCTCCTGACCTGTGCATAAGAAAGGAAGAAGGAGTTGTTATTCGTTGGTCTTTGATTGCTAATCTCGTGCACGAGCTGGGGCATGCTTTCGGGTTAGGTGATACCTATGTGCGTGGCCGTGTGCAGAGTACTGGTGGTCTTGCCCACACTATGGGTAAACAGCCGAGCTCTGTTATGGCTGGTATCCACGATAATGATGCGTTTGCTCTCGGCCAGGATGATAAGAACGGCATCATCTATCTCTATAAGTACTTGCATGAGGATCATCCCGCTGGCGACTGTTTTTTTCCTGACTACGTTCGTGTTGAGCGGGATGGTATATGCCGCCCTAAGTATCCGTTGATTTTTGAGGCTAAGCATGGTGCTTTTGAAACCGTGGAGCAGATACTGATCGATGATCCGACACTCGACCTCAACGCCCGCGATTCACAAGGCATGACCGCACTGCACTATGCTGTGCAGCGAGGCAGTGCCGAGATGGTGGAAACACTGCTGGCACAAGCGGGTATCAAGGTTAACCTTCTCAACGGGCACAAGCGCACCCCCGCACAACTCGCACGCGTGTTACACCAGATCCATCTTGCCAAGAGGATCGAGGCGCATCCAACTGCTAAGTGGCATCCGGTCGCATGGGATGTATCCCCTAAATCGAGTCTAACAACGACGTGGGGTGCGCTGAAACGTGCGTGGTAGCGATGGGGTGCCTCATGCCTGACGCGTCCATTGTCTAAATCGGGGTCCCTCTGCGCCAGCAGAAGTGGGAACCTTGTTCATTGAACAACTGTTCACATATTTTCAGATTTTACTATAACGTGGGTTTGATATAAGACATGGGCTCATAGGCAACCCCACGCAACACCCAAAACGTATTCCTTTGCTCTGGAAGAGCAATATGTCTATAGTGTCCGCCATCCGACCCAATGTTTCCGCTCCAGAGGCGCGGTATGTGATGTGACCACACATAGCACTCCGCTGGAGTGCCAGAACTTTGGCATCGGGTTTTCTATAAACATAGCACTCCGCTGGAGTGTGGGAATCTATCCGTCCCAAACCTGTGATAGGTGTGATATATCGTCTCAAATTTCTCTAAGCCTTTATGTCGAACTCACGTTATAGATAACGCAAGTTGCCACCTATTTATACACATAGCACTCCGCTGGAGTGCGGTCGCTTAAATAGGTTTCCGTTTTCTATAGATATAGCACCCCTCTGGGGTGGGGAAAGGGCATCCACAAGCGGTGTCCCTACTCGAAAAACCTTCTTGAAACCTTCAAAACTTGTTAGTAGCAACTTGGGCTATTTAGTTTTCCGTTCTTTAGGAGGATTTTGAGGAACCAGGCCCGGTAGGTGCGGTTTCCTAACCGCACCGAATCGTCAAAAACAGGCATGAAATCCGATAATTTCTTAAAACTGAATGACCCTAAGTAACGTCAGTTCGACTTAAACATTTCGTCCGTCTAAAGGTGCCGTTTTCGCGTGTCAAAGACATAAATTGAGCATCAAACTTTTAGTTTGTGGCGTATTCCGCGCACACTCACACTTTGGGGTACAAGGAGAAACCTTTTATCGAACTCACGTTAAGTAGCAACTTGGGTTATAGATACTTAATCTTCATTTATGGTGAAATCCACAATTAAGTGTACACAGGAGAGTTGGCGAGGTTCGGAATGCAGATTGCATGAATCAACGTCGAGTGCGCGTATTGCCTCGCATTGTCCCGCAAGCCTCTATAGGAGACCTGCGCAGAAGTCGTCGGGGCGAGTACGCCGCAAAACCTCGCCAGCGGAGAGGGTGGGTTTTCGTCTCCATCGTCCACCAAAGTGTCTACTTATTTCTCGGTTTTACCATAAATGCCCTGCTACATGGCAGGTTGATATTCTTCAATAACTGCTTCTACAAGGCTCTCTACTAAGGCTTCCTTTGCAACCACGTCAACGTGCACACCGCATTTCTCTACTGTTTTCTGTGTTGTGGGACCGATCACGGCGACCGTGACATTCGCGAGCAACACCGTAGGTGCGTGTGCGGGAAACATTTCCAAGAAGTTGGTAACCGTTGAGGAACTGGTGAACGTAACGAGATCGATACTGCCGTTCAAGAGGTCCGCTTTGATTTCGTCACGGTTTTCGCTTGCCACTTTGACGGTATCGTAGAGGGGTACATCATCAATATGTGCCCCTCTCTCGCGCAAACCATTGGGCAAATCGGCAGTGGCGATTTTAGCGCGTGGCAAGAGGATTTTCTTTCCGTTCACCTCCCATATTTCGGCAGCGATCGCGCTTCCGCGGGAGTGCGATGGAACAAAATCGGGGTGGATACCGATGCGGTTTAGAGCCTCCACGGTTTTCGCGCCGACTGCGCAGACGCTGCACCCACCAAATGCGCGTGCATCCTTTCCGTTTTCTCTCAAGCGTTCATAGAAAATCTCAACGGCGTTGACACTCGTGAAGATAACCCAATCGTATTTGTCGGGAAAAGGTATGTCCACGCGCGCAATGGGTTGGATCTTTATCGTAGGGAATTGGATGACCTCTGCGCCGTTTGCTTCCAAAAGATCTGCGAATTCACTTGCCTGTGCCCGGGCGCGTGTGACAAGTATCCGCTTTCCAAAGAGGGGTTTCGTATCAAACCATCGGAGTTGCTGGCGTAGCCGGTTCACCTCTCCCACAACGATAACCGCCGGACTTTTGAGTTGGACCGCATCCACCTTTTCCACAATATCGGTAAGCGTGCCTTGGACAACCTGCTGTTGCGGTGTCGTTCCGACGCGCACTAAACTAACAGGTGTTTGTGGATTTCTACCGTGTGCTATCAGCCGCTCCACAATCTGGCGAAGGTGCGCAACCCCCATGTAGACAACAAGCGTATCAACTGCTGTGGCGAGTTGTGCCCAATTGATGTTTGAATTTGGTCGTAATGCAGCGGAATGCCCCGTAACAAAAGCGACTGATGAGGCATAGTCGCGATGTGTGACTGGGATACCCGCATAAGCAGATGCGGCAATCGCAGACGTGATACCCGGAACGACTTCAAATGGAATACCGGCTTCAATGAGAGCAACCGCTTCTTCTCCACCGCGTCCAAAGATATACGGGTCGCCGCCTTTGAGGCGAACAACGATTTTGCCGGCTTTGGCGTGTTCAACCAATAAACGATTAAGTTCATCTTGGCGTGTCGTTCGGATTCTCGGATCGGGTGCTTTGATTTTTTCAGTGTGTGCGGGGCAATGTTCCAACAGGGCATCGTTCAGCAACAGATCATAGATAACAACATCGGCGCGATGAAGGCACTCCACACCTTTGAGTGTAATGAGTTTTCTATCGCCGGGACCCGCACCTACAATATAAACGATCCCAGTGTTAGATTTGTTTGGAGATGCATTCATCGGGAATTCCTTTATAACCTTAACAGTTCTGTCGCCCCACTGTTTCGGAGTTTTTCGGCAACAACTCCGCCCAAATGCTGTGCTGTATCTGGTGCGCCTGTGGTGCTCTCCACAATGCGTTGTGTGCCGTCTGGATGACAAACTGCACCGATGAGCGAGAGTTCGCCATTGACATGCTTCGCATGCGCGCCGATTGGGACTTGGCATCCGCCGCCAAGGTTTTCCAATACGGTTCTTTCAGCGGTGATTTCTGCTGTCGCTGAGGGATCGTTCAGCGGCAGAAGCAGTTTTTCAACCCGATCGTCCCCTTCCCGCACCTCAATCGCGAGCGCGCCTTGCCCGACCGCTGGTACCATCTGTTCTGGGTCAAAGAATTGTGTGATAATCTCTGGTTCGAGGAGACGTTTTATGCCTGCTGCAGCGAGGATAATTCCGTCAAGGTCGGTTTCGTGGAGTTTGCGTAACCGCGTATCAATGTTGCCTCGAACATCAACGACTCGCAGATCTGGACGCATATAGAGGAGCTGCGCTTTTCGGCGTGGGCTTGTGGTGCCGATCTTCGCACCTTCCGCCAAGCCTTCTAAAGGCACTCCTGTGTCTGTGACAAGCACATCGCGCGGGTCTTCCCGCGTCGGGATAGCCGCAATGCAGAGTCCTTCTGGCAATTCTGTCGGAAGATCTTTCAGACTGTGGACAGCGAGGTCGATGTCGCCAGTTAAGAGGGCGTTTTCTATCTCTTTGGTAAAGACACCTTTGCCGAGTCCAACTAACGAGCGATTTTGAATCGTATCACCGGTGGTTTTGATGATCTTGAGGGAGACTTTGAGGGTCGGGAAGTGGCGTTCCAGTTGATTCTTGATGAATTGTGCCTGCCAAAGTGCGAGTTGACTGCCACGTGTGCCGATTACAAGCGAGTTGTGCATTTTTTTTTATTCATCGTTTACGTCCAAAGCGAACAATTCTTGTAGGGCTTGGACATATTGCCCGTGATCGGCATCGCCGTCATTGACAGCACAACGTAGGTTCTGCATCGGATGATGGAGCAGTTTTTTGACAATTGCCTGCGTCATAGAGGCGATAGCTTCCTCCTGCTGATCAGAGAGCGTTGTTTTGTAGAAACACGCTTGCAATTCAGTGTCAGCTATCTGTCGAAACTGCTGATGCAGTGATTTAATCGTCGGGTTGACTTGGAAGATTTGCAATTGGTCGTAGAACCGCTTGGCTTCTTCAGAGACAATCTTCTCTGCGTGGGTTGCTTCCTGCTGCCGGTCTTTGAGGTTTGAGACGACGACGGTTTCCAGATCATCGATATTGTAGAGGAAGGCGTGGTCGAGTTTACTCACATCCGGCTCGATGTCGCGCGGCACGGCGATGTCGATGAGGAACATATATCGGTGCTTCCGCTTCCGCATGATGTTGGCGAGGGGCTGTCGCTTGATGAGGTAATCCGGGGCGTTGGTAGAACTAATGACAATATCGGCATCAATGAGGAAATTGAGATCGCTATCGTAGGCGAGAGGTGTTCCATTAAACTTTTCTGCGACGTTGACTGCCCGCTCATAAGTCCGATTTGCAACAATCACGTTGGAGGCACCATTTGCAACGAGATGCTTTGCTGTGAGTTCGCTCATCTCTCCTGCTCCGACGATCGCAACAGTTTTACCTTCAAGTGTGTTGAAAATCTTTTTGGCGAGTTCAACGGCGGCGTAACTAATGGAGACGGCACCGGTAGTGATTGTCGTTTCGGATCGGATGCGTTTGCCAACGCTGAAGGCTTTGGTGAAAAGACGATTGAGAATAGTTCCCGTGCTATCTGCCGAGCGTGAGGTGTCGTAAGCATCTTTGACTTGACCCAGTATTTGGGACTCACCGACAACCATAGAATCGAGACTCGATGTCACTCTGAAGAGATGCCGAATTGTCTCCAAGTTATGATGGAGATACGTCCATCTCTTGAGCGATTCCATATCAATCTGATGGCATCGGGAGAGGAATTCAGCCAACACCTTGGCAGCTGCCTCAGCAGTCCGCACTGAATTCAGGACTGCATAGACTTCTACCCGGTTACAGGTCGAGAGAATCACTGCCTCTTGGACCTGATCAGATTTATGCAAGTACTGATGGGATTCAATGAGTTGTTCTTCGGAAAACGCCAACCTTTCTCTGAATTCAATGGGTGCGACATGATGGCTGGTTCCGATGGAGACGATTTGGTTCATTCTTTTCACCGAAAGAATCTAAAAAGGTGAAGCATTTTCACGTTTGGTAAATTATATCACATATCAGCCGTTGTGTCAAATTTAGATAAGAGGATGCCAGAGCCATTCGGTTTTCATCTCAGACTCGGTAGGTGCGGTTCTAACCGCACCGGTATTCGTCAGAATCAGGATTTTCAGGATGAGACGCGCTTCTCACCGCTGGCGAGGTTTCCTAACCTCGCCTATCTTTTGGTGTATAGATAATTGTATATGTTACCATAAATGCCCTTAGCGGTACGTATGCATGCTGTCTAAAAAGAGGTCTACGCCAACATAGGTGCAGAGGACGGCAACGAAACCGATGATTGCGGCATACGCCGCTCTGCGTCCATGCCAACCCCAAAACTGGCGGATACCGATTTGCGCGACATAGATACACCACGTCACCAGGGTGGAGATTACCTTCGCATCAAGCCATCTCCACGGCACGTCTCGGATATATTGGGTCCAGAGGCTTCCGACGATAACTCCCATTGTAAGCAAAATCACGCCTAAGATGGTGCAACGATACCCGAGCTCATCAGAGATGCCTAAGGAGGGGAGAAGGCTGTCAAAGAGCGTGTCCGTCTTTCTGCGGATTTTCCGTTCTGCTATGAGATACATCAGTCCAGACCCAAAGGCAGCGATGAACGCGGCATAAGCGAGAAAGATGAGTGTGGTGTGCGCCAGAAGCCAATAGGTTTGCAGCGGTTCCGGGAGCGCAGCAGTGTGCGTGGCGAAACTATATGAGATGAGTATGGCAATGAAGGCAACCGGCATCACAAAACTACCGAGTGTGCGGAGATGCGTCAGACGCACGATAAGCAGATAAATCAGCGTGATCGCCCATGCAAAAAAGGCGGTGGAATCGGTCCAGTGCGTCATCGGAAAATGCCCTTGCTGTAGCCACCAGAGCGCGATAAAGACAGTTAGAAAAGCGAAACCGATGATCGTACACCAAAAAGCGAGCCTCTCGATTGCTGGACGAATTACGGATGCTTCGCGAAGATTCCCAATCGCCAGTGAGAGCGTCTGAAAGATGCCTGCCGCTAAATATATCAGAAGAGTGACGAGAAACAAAAAATTTATCATACGTCGTGCGTTTTGAGGAGACAATGGATGTACGTTTACAGCGAATAGATGTGGCTATCCGTTGAAGGGGTTATGGGTTTTCATTTTCGCGATTGGCGAATTGTGCCTGAAGGCGTTCTAACTCGGCTTCTATTGCCTGTCGCCGTTCCGTTTCCTCTCTGGCGAGTCTTTCTGCTGCCTGTCGCCGTTCCGATTCTTCTGCCGCCAATTCTTCTGCTGCCACTCGTAGGTGATGTTCCTCCATGGAAGTTGTAATAGCGGTGCCATCAGGAAGATATGGACGCAAAAGCCGCAGCTCCCACGCCTCATGAAGCTCCCACCGAAAATAAAGATTTAACGACGCACTGAACAAACCATCATCAGCATCTTCTTCAATCTCAACGATGTCGCCCAATGCATCCCGCCGCCACCCACGAAATTCTATAGGGCGATTCATATCGGGTTGATGAATGAAATACTCCGCAACCCCTATATCGCGCAGATACACCTCAACTTTTTCATGCCGGTCCTCAGACGCGGTTGTATCTGAAAGGAACTCAAAAACTGCTGTAGGGACGGTGCCTTCTGCCCAGGTATAAAAACTCCTTCGTAACGGAAGTTTCGCGGCACCGAGGACGACATACACATCAGGAGCCACGACCTTTCTGATATCGCCTTCTCGGTAATAGATAAAGTTGTCCATACTGACATGGATATGCGGGTGTGCCTGAAAATATCGTAAGAACTGGTCAAATAAGCTATGCATCTGCATCCCGTGAAATTCGCCTGCTGGCATGGGTTCATCGTCCTCACAAGGGTATCCTTCAATGTAAACGGTCGGTTTTCCACTCGCTTTTGGAAAGACAGGCATGTATTTTCTTTGCTTCAATTCAAAATCATTTAGCGTATTCATTATGTTCTCCCTTCCTCAACCGTTTTGAAGATCTTTAAAAAAAGGCAGACTGTTTTTATTTTGATGCAATTTTAACAACATCTGTGCTCTTTGTCAAGTAGATTTGAGGTAAAGGTATTGGCGCGTTCCAGCCTGCCGTGCCGGACCCAGTTGAAAAGGCATTCGGCAGAACATTCAGGATTTGTGAGACCGAGACAACATGTTGTAGGAGGGGTTTGTAACCCCGATACCGCATCTTCAACGGTGTCGATAAGCACTTCAAAGAAGTCGGCACGTTTTTTAGGTGTCGGAAAAGCCTTGAGAATCTCAGCGCGGCGCGATCCGAGGAATTCAATAAATGCACCGTACCCGTTGTTTTCAAACTGGTTCGTGAGTTTTTTATGGAGGCGTTTCGCTTTGTCAATACCTACGTTGCTTCGAGCCGATACACTGATTATCAGGTTGTCATCTATTACGAGATCGGGGGTGAAGTGGGTGCCAGCATCCGGTTCATCCAGATATTCCCGAATGAACGCGCCTTTACTTCCACAAGGCGCGTCTACAACGGAAAACTTGTCGGCAATAACGAGGAACGCATCTTCAAGGTGATGTGGTTTCATTTCGTCGGGTGCCATACATAACACGGATGCACCGCACTGGCGTAAAAGCGAGACACGACGTTCAATTGCCGGCGTTTCCTGCTCACATAAGACAACACACGGACGATTTTCTAACAGAAGATAAACCGGGTAAGGCAGTCCCTGATTCGCAATTGGCACCGGTTCACCATCTTCGTATCCAAGTGTGTATAGCGAAGTGGCGTGAAGGGTCTCCTCAAGGTATTCACGGATGCGGCGACTCGTCGCCGGACTTCTACCACTCGTGGAGATGCTCAGCATGAGGTCACCATCGGTTACGACGGAGGCGGCGGCGAAAGTGCACTGCGGGATAACATCAACAACGTTGACTAAACGGATTTTGTGCTTTTCGTACGCTTCCGTGAAGACAGCAGAGTTAATATCTGTAAAATCGGTCGCAGCACAGACGAGAAAATAACCGTGTGTATCGTCAGTCTCCACCTGCCGCTCGTGCCAGCGAATTGTGTCGATGTTTGCGAGGAACGTCAACAATTCCGTTGCATCGGGACTGATGACGGTGACATCGCCACCGCTGAGGAGCATGGCGACAACTTTCCGTTCCGCAACGGTCCCACCACCAACAACGAGGCATTTCCGATCTTGAAGGTTTATGTGTACCGGATAAAACATCTTTTTAACTATGGATCCTCGCTATAATCTCCCCGTTGGGCGATTATCGGTTTTTGCTTAAGTTGAGGTCTTACTGATTAATAGGTGGGTTTCACACCAAAACGGGGAACAGCAATACCATCGACTAACATTAGATCGCCTTTTATCCACGGTCCCTTGCGATGAGGTCAAAGTGTTCCTAACGTTCCTGCTCTCTGTTTTCCTCAAAAGATACTGTGAAAACTTCTATCACTTTTCCTACGACTCGCGTGAGACGACGTAATCGGCGAGTTGCTCCAGTGCGATGCGGGCAGGTGTCTCCGGTGAAGCTGCCAACGCGGCTTTGGCGCGATCGGCGTAGCCTTGGGCGACTTTCAAGCAGTGGGGTTCGACACCATACCTCAGGAATAGAGATTTGACAAAATCGATGGCTTCGGTTTCATCTGTATCAGGGTGTAGCACCTTCTCGAGCATCTGTTTTTCATCGTCATTACAGACAGATCGCGCATAGATGATGGGGAAGGTGAGTTTTCCTTCGCGGAGGTCACCGAACGCATCTTTCCCCAATGTGTCGGAATCTTCTGTGAAATCGAGCAGGTCGTCCACAATTTGGAAGGCGGTTCCAATCTGTTGTCCGTAGGTTGTGAGTGCTTCAATCTGTTGTGTCTCTGTTGGGTTTCCGAGATGCGCACCGAGTGTGCAGGACGCCGCGATCAGTTTCCCGGTTTTGAAACTGATAATTTTGAGATATTCGGCTTCGGAGATGTCGAAGTCGCCACTCTTGTAGGCGTGTATGACTTCACCTTCACACATTGCCTGTGTGGTATCGGCGAGGATTGCCATCGCTGGATCATCAGCACGGCGGGATACGAGCATCGAAAGGACGCGAGCATGTAAGTAATCTCCAACGAGGACTGCGACTTTATTGCCCCATTTCGTCTGTAACGTCTCACGCCCACGGCGAATAGCGGCTTCGTCAAGTACATCGTCGTGGACAAGCGATGCGACATGGATGAGTTCAACAACAGCGGCAAGCGTGTGTGCATCGCTCCCTTCGTATCCGCAGACTTTGGCAGAAAGCACAACGAGAATCGGGCGAAGCCGTTTACCGCCACCCTCCACAACGTGTTGAACTGCCATGTCAACAAAGGTATATTCGCTGGCGGTCTGTTCGGTGAGTTTCGCCTCAACGGCACCGAGGTCATCGGCAATTAATTCAACAATTTGATTAAAGCTGGACATAATGTAGGGGCAACCCTTGTGGCTGCCCTTCCCCTATTTTCCCTTTAGAGATTCGCGAATGCCTGTGTTGCGGCTTGAACGGTCGTGTTGATATCCTCTTCGGAGTGAACTAAAGAGACAAATCCCGCCTCAAATTGGGAAGGTGCGACATAGATGCCACGTTCCATAAGTCCCCAGAAGTATTGTCGGTAGCGTTCAATATCCGCTGTGCGCGCCCCATCAGCATCCGTGACAGTTTCTGACGTAAAGTAGAGCATCAGCATTGAACCGACGCGACTGTGCCATGCATCAATACCGTGTCTTTGGGTTGCCTCAGCGAGACCATCCGCGAGGGCAGCGGCACGGCTCTCAAGTTGTTCATAAACCCCCGGTTCAGCAAGTTTCTTCAGCGTTGTTATGCCCGCGGTCACGGCTAACGGATTGCCTGATAGTGTCCCTGCCTGATAAACATCGCCTTCTGGGGCAACACACCGCATAATGTCCCGTTTTCCGCCATACGCTCCAACAGGCAACCCGCCACCGATAATCTTCCCTAAGCAGGTCATGTCCGGTGTAACGTCATAGTAGGATTGGGCACCCCCATAAGCGACCCGAAAACCGGTGATAACTTCGTCAAAGATGAGCACGATGCCGTGTTCTTCAGTGATTTCACGGAGTTGATTGAGATACCCCTCACGGGGTGGAATGATGCCCATATTACCCATAATCGGTTCGAGAATGAGACAGGCAATTTCGTCAGGGTTGGCTTCTATCGCTTCACGGACAGCATCGGGGTTGTTAAAGGGGACCGTGAGCGTATTGCGTGCGAAATCCTCAGGGACACCGCCGCTATCGGAAAGCCCAAACGTTGCGACACCGGAGCCGGCTTTCGCTAATAGATAGTCCACGTGACCGTGGTAGCAACTGTCGATTTTGAGGATTTTATCACGACCGGTATACCCGCGCGCAACACGAATTGCGCTCATTGTTGCTTCGGTTCCGGAATTGACGAGACGCACCTGTTCAATCGAAGACACGGCGTTGACAATAATTTCGGCGAGCTCCGTTTCTCGTGTCGTCGGCGCGCCAAAACTCGTGCCGTTCAACGCCGTTGAACGAATAGCCTCTATAACGCTCGGATGCGCATGCCCCAAAACCAAGGGACCCCAAGAGGCGACATAATCAATGTATGCGTTTCCGTCAATGTCGTAGATTTTCGAGCCTGCGCCACGTTCGATGAAACGGGGGTGTCCGCCAACTTTGCTGAAATTTCGGACAGGACTGTTAACCCCGCCGGGAATGAGTTGTTGTGATTTTTCCCATGCAGCCAGGGATTTACTGCTCTCCAAAGCATTTCCTCCAAATTTTCTATAGCTATCGGCTATCGGCTTTCAGCAGTCGGTAAAGAAGTTTTCTGATGAACCAGCACCCTCTTGCTGACGGCTGACAGGTTTCCGGTAAAGTTGTGTCGTTAACGTGAGTTCAATATAAAATAACGTGAGTTCGATAAAAGGAACCTCTCCTTGTACCGCAAACTTTTAGTTTGCGCGGAATACGCCACAAACTAAAAGTTTGTGCTACAATTTATGTCTTTGACATGCGAAAACGGCACCTTTAAACGGACGAAATGTTTAAGTCGAACTGACGTTAAAATAGACAAGAATCAAAATATCTTGGGAGTTCCGAACGTTTACGGAAGACACAGGTTATCGGTTGAGCATCCGTGAAACTAACATCACACCCGAAATGCATCTTTTTGCTCCAACGGATAGGGGTTCCTAATCGTTGAGCCACTCGGCAACGGACTTCGCAAAGTAGGTTAAAATTATATCCGCCCCTGCGCGCTTGATACTGTTGAGTACCTCCAATGCGACCCGCTCTTCGTCGATCCAGCCGTTTTGTGCGGCTGCTTTAATCATGGCATATTCACCGCTGACGTTATAAGCCGCAACAGGCACCTGAAATTCTGTTTTGACCCGATGGATAACATCGAGATAGGAGAGGGCAGGTTTCACCATAAGAACGTCGGCGCCTTCTTGAATATCCAACGCGACTTCGCGTAACGCCTCTTCTACATTTGCTGGGTCCATCTGATAAGCGCGCCGATCACCGAATTGGGGTGTCGATTCCGCCGCTTCCCGAAACGGACCATAGAAAGCAGAGGCGTATTTGGCAGAATACGCCATAATCGGTATATTTTCGTAACCGTTTTCGTCTAACGCCTCGCGAATTGCGCCGACGCGGCCGTCCATCATATCTGAGGGGGCGATAACATCGGCACCGGCGCGGGCATGCGACAAGCTCTCCTTAACGAGTAATTCCAAGGTCGGGTCGTTTTGCACTTCGCCCGCTTCAACAACACCGCAATGTCCATGATCCGTGTATTCACAGAGACAAACATCAGTCATAACAAGCAGATCCGGCACAGCATCTTTGATAGCTCGAACCGCTTGTTGAATGATTCCATCGTCGGCATACGCCTCAGAACCGAGCGGATCTTTTGCCTCCGGGATACCGAACAAAATTGTTCCGGGGATTCCGAGTGCAGCAAGCTCTTTCGCGGCGATGACGAGAGTGTCAACCGAGTATTGGTAGCACCCGGGCATCGCAGAAATTTCGGTCGCAGTGTTATGTCCGTGAACGACAAACATCGGGTAGATAAGGTCGTTAACAGAGAGTGTTGTCTCGCGAATCAGTCGCCGCAAGTTCTCATTTGCGCGAAGTCGCCTCGGACGATAGACGGGGAAGGTGCTCATTCTTCCTCCGAGCTTGAGGATGTGATTTCGTATCGTATTAATTCAAGCGTCTGGTCTTCAGGCATTGCCAGTCCAAGGGCTTCATTTTCCTCAGCCACCTCGTGTTGGTGTTCGAATTTAACGATACCGACGTTAGGAGCCAACCAGACGGTTGTTAGGGTTACATCTTGCTGTTCTTGCGGTCCCGCCGGTTGTTGTGGGACTTCCACGGACATAACTGTTTCCGTTGATGCATCTGTTCGATATTCTATTACCAAGCAGTCTTCAAAAGTGCCAGCTTCCGTTTCCACCGTTTCCGTGCCGGTGACGTTACCTGACTCTACGAGGGTGGTGTAGGTTTTAACGGTCTGTGTTGAGCCGCCAGGTATCTCTATCGGCATGCCTTTGATATCAATTGTCATGGTTAGGACGACGTTTATTTCTGAGGCTGTCCACTCTTCACCAAAGGTAGCGGGTGTCGGCAGGAAATAGAAGTAGTCTTGGGAATCTACCTCAATATCGTAATTTATGTCAAAGGTAATGTTTAATTCCACAGGCATCTGTTCCATGAGTGCTTGGCGCATCAGCACGATAGCTTCGTCCATCTGTTTCATTGTAGCTGATTTGAGCGCGTTTTCAATGTCAGCACCAACAAAAAATGCCACCCATTCGGCACCGACTTGGTAGAAATAGGGTTGGACGTAATGCTCAAATTCTGCCCAGTCTTCCAAAGCCGGATCGTAATTGAAGGCACGATAAGATTCGCCGTCAATCTCTTCTGGCTCTATTGCGTAGCGCGTTAACTCGTCACCGTTCTGATCTTCGTAAATCCAGTAACTGCCGACGGCATCTGGAAAGTAGTAATTCGCCCATTCATTTCCCATCAACGTCGCGCTGAAACCGAAGAGAAGCAAAATGGCGAGAATGAACCGAAAGTTTTTCAAAATGGGGAGTTCCTCCAAGGTTTTAATTTTTCCAACTTAATAACCCGAGTTGCTGCCTAATAAGTCTTAGGCGTTTAAACACGGATTTTTCAAGCAAACGTATCTCTTCACACCCCGTAGGGGTGTCATGTCTATAGAAAGTCTTTCCTTACTATAGACATATCGCTCCGCTGGAGCGAAGGCGTGAACACCTCAACTTCCAGAGAAAACTGATGGATTTTCTATAGGTGGCGATTCAGATTAATTATAAAGTATACAAAATTTCTCAGCAAACGGCAAGCCAAATTCTCTAACAGCGGCGTTCAGCGTGCCTCATATTCAAACGGGAAAGTGACAGGCGCGCCGTTGTTTGCCCATGAACGTGCCATCGCGACATCGATCTCCCGATCCTTGCGACCGTTGTAAGCACCATATTCAGGTTCTGTGTCATTACGAACTGCGTTTACGAGACTCATCAGTTCTGATGCGACGGTAATTTCACCATCGCTAAGTGGGTAATTTTGCAACGAATTTTCCCACACCACTTCGGGGTCGGTATCCGCAACAAGAGCGGCTAAGGTTTCGTAACCATCAACGGTATTCGTTCTACGCGAGATGTTGACTGCGCGCTGTGCATCGGCAGCTTCGTTTAAGATAACTGCCTCATCTCGGAAACACATCCCACGTTCTGCGTAGAACTTTGACCCGTTAAAACCTCGCAGCGGCGAGCCGTAGGAAAGACCGCTAAAATTGAAGATCCCGACAGCACCGTCTGCGAACTCAATGACCGCATGTTGCCAATCTTCAGTGTCACGCGAGGGCTGTCCTTTCCGCCAGACGTGCTCCTGGACGTTATATCCTTTTCGGAAGCCGTAAACTTGCACGGGTTCATTGTCAAAACCGACGTAGCTACGGATGAGTCCAATACCGTGATAGCCGTGACCTCGGAAATCATTGTAGGCGGCGTTGACTTTCCCGAAAACTCCCGCGAGAATCATCTCCCGTTTTATGCGCTCTGAAGGGACGCGGTAGTAATTTTCATTGACTTCCAATTTTATGCCGTTTGCCTGTGCAGACGCGATCATCTTGTCTGCCCATCCGAGATCGGTGTCAATCGGTGTTTCGGTGCAGTAACTAATCCCGTGCTCGGAGCAGAGAAGCCCTGGAATGTGATTGTTACTCGGAGTAATCACAATTGCACAAATGTCAGGTTTCGCTGTTTCCAACATCTGCTCGGTATTTGTGTAAGCGGGGACATTGTATTTCTCACCCTGTTCAGTAACGTTCTCTTCGCGTGGGTCGCAAACGGCGACGAGTTCGAGGTCGTCCGTCAATTTCGAGATGAGGGGAAGGTAGGTTCCGGCACCGCGTCTGCCCGTACCGATATGTGCGATTTTGAGTCTATCCATGGCTGTCCTCCCAGGGGTGTGAGTCGGTAATCGCCTTTGCTATTCCACCCAGAAGACATGACTCCGTTCAAAGAGATCGTCATCTAAGTGGATTTCAACGAACCACTCGCCTGTAATGTCTGGCAAGTCGATGTAAAACCACGTAATTTTATCGCCTGTTGTTGATGTGAGGGTTTTCTTTTCTGTCCAGAATGGCGGATCGTCCAGGTCGTCTTCTGGTGAGAACCATGAGACTTTAACAGTGTGGTGTTCTGTGATGTGTTCCCATAAAACCCATAAATACACCTGGTCGTTGGCATCAGCGGAGAAGGTGGTAGTGATACCGTCAGGTCTATCCTCGAAGACACTGATTGCCAAGACAGAATCTACGATAGTCGGTTCATCCCGCCCTACATCAGTGAAACCGCTTCCGCCAGAAGAGGTCTCACTACAACCGCTCAGCGCAATCGTCAGCGACAGTAGAATTATCCCGAATGTAAAATATGGAGTTGCGAGCAACGTCTTGATAAAGGTGCAGGCTTGACGCACGGGTTCTTCTCCTATCTTGGGCTGAGGAAGCCCCATTTGATGAATTTGATGTAAATACCGATTCCCATTGTATCAGCCCTCGTTTTTTTTGTCAAAGGAAAATTGGAGAACCGGTAGGAGGGAACTCCGATTCCCGACTTCCCACTGATTGCTAATCGCTGACTGCTGATGGCTATCTTTCTGACAACTGATAACTTATCAGGGTCATTTAGTTTTACATATTTACTTTATGTGTGTGAACATTTTTCCGCTGTAGGAGCGAGCTGTGCTCGCGATATTGCGCGAAAACCTTAACATCTGTGAACGAAAACCAAGATCGGAACCGAAAACTAAATAGTCCTGGATAACTTATGAGTCCGTATTGACATACATCCTTTTCGGTGGTAGACTAAGGCAACAATAGAGGAGCGTCTTATGAGATTTGATACAATTATTGCAGGCGGAAACATCGTTGACGGAACAGGGAATCGGGAACCATTTATCGCAGATATCGGCATTCAGGACGACCAAATTGCCGCTATTGGTGATCTCTCGGAAGCAGAGACACCTCGCCGTGTTTCGGCGGAAGGACAGGTTGTCTGTCCCGGTTTTGTTGATGTGCACGTGCATTCTGAAATCGCCCTGCTCGGTGGTCGCGATCAGTTCGCCGCTGTCAGCCAAGGTGTGACGACGCATTTAGCCGCGCCAGACGGCTTCGGGTGGGCACCCTTATCACCAAAACAGGCACAAGAAATGTGGCACTATACGCAATTCGCTTATGGCGATGCGGAAGTCCCACTCAATTGGCAAACACCAGACGCATATCTCAGTATGTTCGACGGACGAATCCCCGCGAACCTCTATCCACAGGTGCCGCACTGCGCCGTTCGCCTCGGTGCGATGGGATGGGATCCGCGCCCAGCAACCGCCGACGAGTTGAAAGTGATGGAACGGACGACACGGGAATGGTTAGAGGCAGGTGCGTGCTGTCTCTGCTTAGGACTCGACTATCAACCTTCCGCGAATGCCGATTTGCACGAACTGGTGCATCTCTCAAAAATTGCGGCTACTTACGATGCCATCTACGCTGCACATATCCGCTACCGCATCCTCGGCAGAAGACAGGCGTGGGAGGAAACCATTGAGATCGCACAACGTGCCGAAATTCCTGTGCATATCTCGCATGAGCGCGTTGACGATGAAGCCGCCGACGTGCTTGAACGCGTAGAGAAAGAACAGATAGATTTGACGTTTGAGTCCTACCTCTATCCTGCTGGTATGACACACCTTGCCATGATGCTCCCGATGGAATATCAGACCGGCGCGCCTGCTAACATGTTGGCACATCTGGAAAACCCCGAAGTCCGAGAAGAATCGATCGCATACTTGCGGGGAGAATTACGCGGTGGCAATCAGATTGTGGGTTACAACCGATCGGGTAGATTTATTGGAATGACGCTCGCCGAAGCCGCTGAAAGCGAAGGTAAGTCTCATGAAGAATTCGCCTTTGATTTCATTCAAGAAGAAGCCACGATTGAAACCTTTGTGATGCCGTGGGCAACTCCCCCTGAAGAGAATGAACGCATTTTGAACCGCACTGCGAGCCATCCGCTTATGATGATTGCCAGCGATGGTGTATACAACATCCCACATCCGCACCCACGGAGTTACGGGTGCTTCGTGCAATATCTCGGCAAATTCGTGCGAGAACGCCAATTAATCTCATTGAAAGAAGCCATCTATAAAATGAGCGGTTTTCCGGCAGAACGTTTTCGGCTCTCCGATCGCGGGCGAATCCGTCGAGGGCTTGCCGCGGATATCGTTGTCTTTGATCCAGAGACTGTCGCAGATAGGTCTACGTGGTCGAATCCTGTGCAATCTCCTGTCGGTGTAAACTGGGTGTTCGTCAACGGCGTTTCAGTTGTTGAAGATAGTAACGTGACAGGGCAGCTACCCGGTAGGGTTCTGCGCCAACGCCGAAACCATACCCCGTAATGAAATTATGTTCTCCTTAAATGGCATAATTTGTCTTTGCTTTACATTTGGAAGGGTGTTTTTGCTTGGGTGTTTCTTCAGATAGGTGAAAGGCAATTCAAGCATGAAACCCACTCAATTACTCCGCAAGGAAAAATTAAAAGCGGTAGCATAGGCTGTTGGTCTGTGCATTCCTCCGAAACCATAGCCCGTAATGAAATGGAGGGCGGATAGGTGAAAGGCAATTTAAGCATGAAACCCACTCAATTACTCCGCAAGGAAAAATTAAAAAATGATTTGACGATTATTGGCGGCGGAAGCGCGGGGCTTGTGCTTGCCGTGGCGGGTGCAAAATTGGGTAAAAAGACCGCGCTTGTAGAGAAGCACCGCATCGGTGGCGACTGTCTCTGGACGGGATGTGTGCCTTCCAAGGCACTCCTCAAGGTAGCGAAAGTTACAAATTACATCAGAAACGCTGAGAAATACGGCATTGCAGGCACCCATACAACGCCTGACTGGCAACGTGTGATGGCGTATGTGAGGAGCACCCAACACGCGATAGAAGAGGAACACGACAACCCTGAGCGATTCCGTGAGATAGGGGTTGATGTCATCTTCGGAAACGGGCATTTTGAAGCCTCTGATAGTTTCGTTGTAGAAGATACTGAGAACGGTCAGACCCGCACCCTCAAGAGTAAAAAGTTCGTGATTAGCACGGGTTCCCGTCCCGTTGCCCCGCCTATACTCGGATTAGAGTCTTGTGACTATCTTGACAGTGAGAACGTCTGGGAACTTGAAGAACTCCCGAACCGATTGCTCGTTGTCGGTGCAGGTCCGATCGGTATCGAGCTGGGACAGGCGTTTCATCGTCTCGGCGCGGATGTAACGTTAGCACAACGGAGCGGGCGCATTCTCACAAAAGAGGATGCCGATGTCTCTGAGCAGATGCTGCGTTACCTCCGCGAGGAGGGGATCACGATCCGACTCAATACGAATATCGCAGAAGTTGTGAAAAGTCAAGAAGGCACATGCGTGACGTTCAGTGATGGTGAGAACGGAACAACAGAACAGACTTTTGATAAGATTCTGATCGCCGCCGGACGCGCACCGAACGTTGAAGGCTTAGAGCTTGATAAAATCGGGGTGCAAGTAGGCAAGCGAGGGATTGAGGTGAACAGTAGGCTTCAGACAAGCACCAAAAATATCTACGCCGCAGGCGATGTCATTGGACATTACCTGTTCACACATGTCGCCGCATTTCAAGCACAACTGCTCATCCGAAATATCTTTTTCCCGTTCTCCAAAACGATTAACTACGCCGTCGTGCCGTGGACAACCTTCTGTGATCCAGAAGTTGCGCGTTGCGGTCTGACAGAGGCAGAGGCACGCGAGAAATATGGGGACGTTGATGTGTTCACGCTGGATCAGGCGGATGTTGACAGAGCCGTCGCCGAAGGTGAGACACACGGTTTCAGTAAGGTCATCGCGAGTCGATGGACTGGAAAAATATTAGGGGTTCACCTCGTCGGCGCAAACGCCGGGGAGGTCATCCATGAGTATATTCTGGCGATGCAAGAGCGGATTCCGTTACGGAAATTGAGCGGAATGATCCATGTATATCCCACGTTTTCAAGCAGTGTCTGGCGTGTGGCAGGCAAATGGTTCTCGGAAAGCACACTGATTCAGACATTGCGGAAGTTGATTCCATCAGGTTAATTGTCCAAGTTTCGTCTATAGGCTTGAATGTATTCGTAAAAAATTACGGCTTTTTCAGCTGCCCCCATTGAGTTGTTAGTAATTGTAGCTGCGGTGAGACGGGCAACGCAAAAGCGGGATCAAACCAATCCGCATAAAGATTTCGACTAATGGCAGTCAGTTGTTTCGGCTTCTCTCTACCCAATATAAGTCTGAAGATTTGTGTCTGACCGAAATCTCGGTTAGCTTCTTTAACTTTTTGTTGATAAAGCAGGGCATTCCCGCGTGGAGACCATACCGGATAATCAGCCCTGAAATCGCCTTTAGCTACCACCTGTTCCACGCCCGTACCATCTCGATTTACAATATACACTTTCAAATCATCAAGGTTTTTAATACGACACGCCTGATTCTTAATACACTCTACGCCAGCGAACGCAAGCTGTTTCCCATCCGGAGACCACTCGACGTTGTGTATTACAAACTGAAGTTCTGGAAGTAGCGGCGCTACCGTTCGCGCCTGTAAATTAACAATATGTGTTCTATGTAATCGGATGATATTATCAAAGGCGATCTCTGTCCCATCCGGAGACCAAGCAAGATTGACATAGAGAAGATCGTCTACAACTGTCAACACCTCAACCCCGTTACCATCTTTTGTGGCGATGTTTAATGTCAGTTGGAGTCTGTTGTGCACATAGGCAATCCGTTTGCCGTCAGGAGACCAGATAGGGGCGACACGGTGGGACTTTTCCTCAAATACGCGCCGGACATTGCTCCCATCTGGTTCCATTAGATATAGGTCGTGCATGCCTTCTCGGTCTGACACAAAAAGGATGTGTTCACCTGTCGGTGACCAAGTAGGTTGAATATCATCTGCTGGGTGTTCAGTAAGGTTGATTTTGTTATGTCCATTAGTATCCATAATAATGATGTCTCGTTTGTTGGGAATGCCTGTTGAGGTGAACACTATTTTGGCAGTGTCCGGTGCTTTTGCAAACACGGTACAAACACTTGCGCATAATACGACTGCGCTTAGCAGAGAAAAAACAAACAGACGCTTTTCTTGCATCATAGACTCCTTTGAAAGACCTGCTTCAGTCCCTCTTTTTTACTTCTCCCCACTGTGTCGTTAGCAATTGTGGTTGTGGTGAAACAGGCAGCGCATACGCGGGATCAAACCAATCAGAGGGGACATTCCACATGCCAATATCTGTCAGTTGTTCGACGCGTTCCCCTCCTAACACAACTTTGAAGATGTGTGTCCGTTTTATCTGTTTTAAGCGACCTCTGTAGACAAGCGCGTCTCCACCTGGCGACCAAACCGGTGCAGCAGCACCCACACCAGGCTCACGCACAAGTTCTTGGAGACCCGTTCCATCACGATTCAGCGTATAGATCTCCCCTTCATCTTGAGGTCGTTTTTGATGCCACATAAACGCAAGTTTATTTCCATCGGGTGACCAATCAGGCTCTCTCGCCGTGCTGATGTCATCGGGAGGAAAAAAGTGCTTTTGTTTTCTTGTACGGATGTTGAAAATATATATGTTCAGACACTCCGGTGCTACTCTGACAACAAAGGCGATTTCGCTGCCGTCGGGTGACCATGCAGGAGAACCACCAATTGCGAGTCGCTCTTCATTTTTCCCATCACTTGTGGCGATGTAGACATTCCCTACACCCCCTACGGTACGCGTGTAAGCAATGTGTTCCCCATCCGGAGACCAAGTAGGGTGCCTTCTCGCTGCTGATTTCTCGAAGACGGGGCGCACATTTTTGCCATCAGCATCCATCAGATATAGATCCCAACCCTTCCCCCGGTCGCGGTCGGAGGCAAAAAGAATCTGCTCGCCTGTCGGCGACCATGTGCCACTGACATCATCTGCGCGATGGTTCGTGATATTCACCTGTTCGCTCCCATCGGGATTCATCAGGTAGAGTTCATGATTTCCTTCGCGGTAGGTTCCAAATATAATTTTCGGCGTGTCGGGTACTTTTGCAAAGACCGAACAGACATTCGTGTATAACATGACGACACTTAGGACACATAAAACACGCAGAGGTTTCTCTCGCATTATAGATTTCTCCGAAAGACCGATATACTTGCATCTTTATTATCGAATTCACGTTATTATAACACAAATTTCTCTCGGGATGTGGAGGTATTTTGTCGAAGGTCACGACTCGGAGATCGCTGCTGCCGGGTGTTTTTGTAGGAGGTGATTCTGATTCCCGACAATATTGGAGACCATCGACTGACGGAAGCCAAGTGAAAGGGTAGAGGAAGTTGATGAACAAATTCTAATAGTTTAACGTGAGTTCGATAAAAAGTTCTACTTGTAGCGTAAACTGTTAGTTTGCGCAGTATACGCCACAAACCAACAGATTGTCGGACAACTTATGTCTGCAACACTCAAAACGTATTTCTTTGCTCCAGAGGAGCAATATGTCTATAGTTTTATACGCCTTGACAACTCCGCTCCAGAGGAGCGGTATGTGATATTGCCACACATAGCATTTTCTTCGGAAGCCTGCGGGAATCTATTCGTTCCAAACCCGTAATAGGTGTGATATATCGTCTCGAATTTCTCTAAGTCTCTATGTCGAACTCACGTTAATAATTTAGCATCATCTCAACTGACAGGCTTAATTTTGGCGTTCTGCCTTCAACGCACCCCAGCGCGTTGGGAGTTTGCCTGTTGCTGTGACCGCACGAAAACCGGTATCAAATACCTCAACCTCCAGAGAAAATTCTCTGTTTCCTCTTTGACTGCCAAGGATATAAATCTTGCCGTTGACTGCCTCAGCACCAAACGGACTATTTCCAGTTGGCATCGGCAGATTCTCGTCCCATCTCTCTCTCTCTGGATCATAGACTTCCACCCTCTTTAAATACTCTGCAAACGCAACACCTCCATGACCTCCAATGAGGTAGATTTTATTATCAACGACGACCGTCGAAAAGCCATCTGTGAGATGCGGCATGTCCGCTTTCTTCTGCCAGCGGTTCGTTTTAGGGTGATACGCTTCAATGGTCGCAAGAACGGGACCCCAACCCACTCGGGGCCATCCAGCCCCACCGAGGACGTAAATGGTGTCCCGAACAACCGCTGCCTTAACATCATCGCGTCTTGTCGGCATGTCCGCTTGCTTTCTCCAGGTATCGCTGACAGGGTTGTAGACTTCCATCTGATTGAGTCGCTGTGGTTCTTCAAAGTCATTCCAGCCGCCAATGGCATAGATTTTGCCAGCAACCACACCGGTGCCGAAATATCTACGCGGAGTGGGCATATCCTGTTTTCTGCTCCATGTATCGGTTTGTGGGTCATACACCTCAACGACTTTCAGCATCTTAATATCTACGCCGGGTATGCCTATCCAGCTAAAGCCACCAACGACATAGATTTTTCCATCCACTACGGCTGTCCCTGAGAGTAATCGAGGCGTTGGCATATCTGTGAGACGCTGCCAACTATTGTTTTTCGTGTCGTAGACTTCCACAGTTGAAAGCCCGAGGTGACCCCCGTTCCTGTTTTCACGGAGGAAGCCGCCGATGAGATAAATTTTACCGTCAACGACTGCGGTCGAGAATGCCGATCTCTTTGTTGGAAGTTGAGAGATAATTTCCCATTCTTCCGCAGCACTGTTTTCTATAACGACATGGAATAGAACAACAGCAGCGAAACCAACAACAATCCATCGTAGATGTTGAAGCATTTTGAACATCATTGGTTCTTCCTTATCAACACAAAAACGCGAGCATACAATATTGTTTTTTTAAGGATGGTTTTGGTGGTACGCTTTGAGTTCCGCCCAGCGCGTAGGGAGTTTCCCATTCGCTGTGACGGCACGAAAGCCCGTGCCGAATATCATTACGCTGGTAAAATTTTCCCGGTTTTCTCCTGTGCCACCGAAGACATAGATGTTGCCGTTGACCACCGCTGCGCCAAAAGGGATAAAAGGTGTTGGCATCGGTGGAATATTATTCCATTCCTCTGTCTCTGGATTATAGGTATCAACAGTTGCCAGATATTGAGGAACCCTGTTTTGCCAAGTGAAACCACCGATCAGATACATTACATCATCAAGAACAACCGTCGAGAACGACAGCCTCAGGCCCGGCATCTCATTCTTCTGTTCCCAGCGGTTGATTTTCGGGTCATATTCCTCAATGACCGTCAAAAAGGGACCCCCGGCGCCTACTTGCGGCCACCCGCCTCCACCGATGGCATAAATAGCGTCCCGAACAACCGCTGCCTTAACGCCAGAGCGTCTTGTCGGCATCTTCGCCCGCTTCACCCACGTATCAGTGGCAGGATCGTAGGCTTCTACGAGGTCAATACGCCCCGGAGCCTTAGGCTCCCTGTCCAAAGGATGAACAGACCCGCCAATACTATAGATTTTGCCAGCAACAGCACCCATACCAAAATCCACGCGAGACACGGACATCCCTTGCTTTCTCGTCCATGTATCATTCTGCGGGTCGTACGCCTCTACGATATCCAGAAATTTTAGGTTGACCGCACGATTGTCTGCCCCATTATAGCCGCCGCAAACATAGATTGTCCCGTTGACAACCGCTGTCTCAGTACTCGTGCGTGGTGTTGGCATATCTGCGACTCGCTCCCAACGATTATTTTTCGGATCATACACCTCAACCGTTGAAAGTCCATAGGGACCGCGCCTATTTTGAAAAGGCGTGCCACCAATGAGATAAATCTTCCCATCGACTACGGCAGTCGCGAATCCACTTCGCTGTGTTGGGAGTTCGGAGACTACTTGCCATTTTTCTCCATCAGCATTGCTTACCACCATAAATAAGAGAGCCGTAGTAAGCAAGCCAAAAAGCATTGACTGCAAATAGCCGAGTTGTTTGAACATTATGCATCCTTTACTGTGCTATTTTAATCGTCGCCCACGTTTTCAGAAGTTTTCCTGCTGGATTGACAGGTTGAGCAGTTTCCGCTACGCTGTAAGCCTCGACAGTTACACGCGGATCTTCATCATCGTCACTGTGCCATCCAAAGATATAAATTTCTCCATTTATTACCTCAGCGGTATGTCCCAATTTGCTCATGGGCATGTCCGGTTCCCGTGTCCAAATATCTGTTTCAGGGTCATAAATTTCAATGGTCGAGAGATATATGTAGAGTCCGTTGCCCCGAAAACCGCCGCCAATTACATAGATTTTTCCATCGATTGCACTTGCTGAATGACCTGCTTTTGGCTCAGACATTTCCCTTATGGCACGCCATTGATTCGTTTTTGGATTAAACACTTCAACGCTGGAAAGATAGGGACCTGGATGATTTGGAAGCTGGGGCCAACCCGTTCCACCCATGACGTAAATCTTTCCATCTACAACACTAATTGCTGCGCCAGAACGCACATGGTTCATTTTCTTCGCTTTCGTCCATGTGTCAGTTACTGGATCATAGACCTCCACGGTATCTAAACGCCACGGTTTTTTCTTTTTAACATTATTAAATGCTGTCCCACCGATGGCATATATTTTTCCATCGACGACACAGGTGCTGGTGCTTCTTGGTGTAGGCATGTCTGCTTTCTGTGTCCATGTGTCGGTAGCCGGATCATACATTTCCACGGTTGGAAGTTCTTTAACGTCGTATCCCCAACCGGGACCAATCTTACGTTTTTTGATCTCCGCTCCACCGATGGCATATATTTTTCCATCCACAACCGAGGTAGACACCCCAGACCGGGCAGTCGGCATATCTGCTTTTCGTTCCCATGTGTCGGTCTTGGGATCATACATTTCCATTACTGCGATAGAGATGTCCCCAAATTTGTCGATGTCGCCGCCTATTGCGTATATCTTTCCGTTCACAATACATGTATCAAAACTGGAGCGTTGTGTCGGCATATCTGCTTTCCGCGTCCAATTTTCTTCGGCAGTAAGATTGGCAACGTTGATAACTAACAACGCACCCAGAATTAGGATTCCGAACATCAAATAAGTTTTCATAGTTTACCTTCATTTGAGCTTGACGATCTATCCCATTGTAGAATGCATTTCAATACCCTGTTGTCTCCGAGACACTATCCGCCTCAAGTGGGATATGGAACATCCCGCGTTGTTGCGTAGTAATGTAAAGTTTTTCTTTACCGACAACGAAAGAGAGAATGTTATTGAGGGCATTTGACGAAATCTGTTTCCATTGATCACTGGCATCTAAGCGATAAATCCCTGCATCACCGATTCCATAGACGTTAGTGCCATCTGTAGCAAATCTGTCTACGATAGGACGCACGCCAGTGCTATCGGTCAGAACGCTCCAATGTTCCCCAGTATGTGAAACCAAGGTTCCTTTGTTTGTTGCGACGTAGATTGTTGATCCAATAAAGGTTACCTCTTTAAAACGGGTAAAGCGAAGCGGCAGACTGGATGTAATGTCTTTCCAACTGTTCCCTTCATCAAGCGACTGGAACAGATGTCCGTTCCGTTGACCGACATAGACGGTTTCATCGGAAACCGCTATTTTGAATCCACCTCTGAAATCGCTATAGGACACTTGACTCGTATCTACCAATCCAGTGTTTGTCCACTCTGGATCGCCAAGTTTCCATTTGAAAAGACCTCTTCGGTATTCCACATAGAACGCATCGCGGCTGGCGGTAGCCGTCTCCGTTTGCAGACGAGAGATAGCATGCGGGTTAACTGTCTCCCGGTCAAAAATGGGTACACCTTGAACTGGAATCAGCGTATCGCCATCTGTAGATAAATGGAAAATTTGGAAATCTTCTGCTTCGGATGAGAGAAGATACAGCATGTTGCCGATAACCACGAGCTTTGACTCAGAAGCGACTTTGATTCTGGGGTTGAGAACAGAAGCCTCGTCTCCATCAACGGGTACTTTTTTCCAAGCCTCCGCGGCATCGGAGGATTGATAAACTTCGTAGCCGGTATGTGCGTATAACCTATTGTTGAATGCAACCAAATCGATGATAAGTGTTCCTGTCATCCCGTTCATAAATGGATACCACGAATTACCACCATCCGTTGTGCGATGAAGCCCGAATCGGTTGGTTTTGTAAAACGTCCGCTCGTTCATCATTACAACTGGAAGGCTATTCTCCAGCATCCAACTTGAGTCAAGTCCAAGTTGGGTCCAAGTTTTACCACCATCCACTGAACGAGATTGATATTCCCCTAATGCCAAGAGCGTCTCACCTACGGCTAAAACTGTTATACCTGCTGGTGAACTCGCATAGTGGTATTCACTTCCATCCATTATTTCAGTCCATGAGGCTCCCAAGTCATCTGAATGAAAAATCTTGACTGGGTGTGATCTGTTATACCATCGGTTCCGACTCTCTCGAGATACCTCCATTGGTGTTAATTTCACCAATAGATCCGAACCTGTTCCGACATACAGGTCATTTCCAGATACTGCCAAGGAACAGACCGCTCGGGATGTATCCACTGGCAACTTATTCCAGATGCTGGAATCAAGGCGGTAGAGTCCGCTCTCTGTCCCAGCAAACACGGTGTTATCAACAGCGGCGATTGCGGAGATTTTTTCGCTTGTTAATCCATCGTGAAGAGGCTGCCATTGCGTTCCACCGTCTGTTGATCGGAAAACCCCTTCATCTCTCAGAGCGAGGTAGATTGTAATGCGGGGTTGTACTTCATCCATGATGAGGATTCCGACAGCCTCTCCTTTAGGTCGAGGACCGAGTATATTCCACGTCTCACCCCTATCCGCCGAGGTGAATATCTCGTCTGTGGAAACGATATAAAGGTTACCCCCGTGGGCTGTCATCGGCATTAGAGATTCGTCAATTGGAACACTGCTGTTGATGTGTGTCCATGCGGTCGCGTCTTCTGTTAATCTGTATATTCCTGATGATGCGACAGCATAGACGGCTCCGTCAGGCGTAGCGAAGATATTGTGGATGTAACCGGCTGGTGGTCCATTTGTCTGCGTCCATGCGGAGGTAGAGAATTTAGCGGTGACATCTGTTGCCGTGATGGATGCTAACGTCGTCTGAGAAGGCTGAAAACCGACAGCACTGCTTCTCCTGGGGGACATAGCGCGTCCAGCCCGATTTAGCAGATCGGGTTTTGACTGAATATCAAGGACGATAGGGGCATCAACAATTTCAATTGTGGGTTCAGATGCTGCATCGAAACTATAAGGTTTCTGAAAGCGGGTGAGGTATCGATCGCTTGCACCGAGCAGCAACAGCACCAGAACTGCAGCTGTTCCCAAAGCCATCCATGGGATCAACGGTTTCGCAGCCGAAGGAGATGTGGGTTTCAAGTCGGCGACTTGACGCATTATGTTCTGACTTAAACCCGTCGATATTTGTACGCCACTGAAAACTTCTTGAATGAGGAGTTTCTGATCTTCTTGTAAACGTTCTCGCGCTCGTCGCAGCCGGCTTTTAATCGTGTTCACCGACACTCCCAAGAAGTTGCCTATCTCTTTCGCCGTCATCTCACCGAGATAATAGAGCGTCATCACCGTGCGCTCGCTTTCTGGGAGTTTTTCGAGAAGTTTTTTGACGATTTCATACCGCCGTTCAGTCGCTTCCGATTCGCGCGCCTCAGAGACATAACGTTCATAAGTTAACTTATCTACTTCCCTCACGGACGTACCCTCCAGCGACAGCATCGCCGATTTGTTCCTTTGAAGCCAGTTAATGCAAAGCCGATTTGCGATGACATACAACCACCCAGCAAATTGATGGGGATTTTTGAGGGTCGAGAGTTTTTGATATGCTTGGAGGAAGGTGTCTTGCGTAATCTCTTCAGCATAGTGAAAGTCGCGGATCTTTCGCCACGCGAGCGCATGAACACTCTTCTGATACTTTTGCACTAACGTGCTGAAGGCATCATCGTTGCCTGATAAAATGTCGTAAATCAACTGAACGTCTTCTTTTTTTTCCACGAGTCTCTCTCCTAACGAACAGATTTAGGCGTTTCCGCTTAGACTGTCGAGAACGCATATCTAAGTCTAACATATCACTTTTCTTCCGCCAGTTCCCAATCCTCAGCCGCAAAGGATTCTATTTGCATAAGCAAGACAATGAGAACAACGACACCCATAACGAAAGCTTTTTTTAGAGATTTCATTGCTTAAGTCGTCCCCATGTCGTCGTGAGTTTTTCGTGTGGTTCGACTGCGAGTGGGATACCGGTCCTCGCCCCACCTTCACCCACCAAATGATATGCGTTGCCCGATGCATCAGAGAATTTCCGTGTTCCACTGGGCTCATCAAAATGCCACAGTGCAACCGTCTTTGCGTCATCCTTGAACTTTTTGCGTGGCGTGAAACCTTTTTTGCCGACATTGTAACGAGCGACTCTCGAGATACGGACCTCATCAATATATCCCGCAAAGGGTCCCCAAAAGTGATCGATGTGAAACTCTACTTTCTTTCCAAATCCTCCGAGTGTAAAATCTTTTGGACGCTTGAATCCTGCGAGATCGTGTGCGAGCGTTGTTCTTTGCGGTAAGATGCCTACGAAATCGTTAACGATCGTTGTTGTCTCTTTCCGTTCTGCCTGAAATGCGATGTGATGCCATTGGTTCGGGGAAAGGACTACCGGATGGTACGGTGTCGTAGCGAGCCTGCCCACAACCGTAATATGCGCTTGCATTGCTAAGACTAAATCCCCCTTCTTGATATCCAGCCATCTGTCGGCAGCGACCGCGACATTCATCCGCACCTGTTGGCTGAGAATCATTGCGTGTGTATCCATGTCAGGCGGCGTGGTTGGATAGACCCACGCTTCAACGGTGAATTCGTCTGTGCCTTTTGGCAAGAGGATACCGAAGGTTTTAAAGTCTAAAACCGCATAGTCGTCCACTCCGTCAAGGACTAAATAGTTTCCACCTGCGGGCGAAGCGGGTGGGAATGCTTTGGCACTCAACGGAATTATAGCGAGCATAAAGAGGTATGTAAGGATGTGGCGATGTGTCATTTTTTGTCTCCTTTTTCGTCTAAAAAGAAAACTTGTGAGTTTCATCGTAAAGAAGGGTGTGCGTCTTCATATCTTGTAAAATCAAGACGATGTTGTTAAAGACACAATTTTAAGGCAAAAAGGGTGCATAATGACAAAAAAAATGAAAAAACTGCGTGAAATTGTGGAATTTTTTTTATCGATGGGAACAATTTGGAATGTTGAATGTTCTAATTGAGTCTTCCCGCTCGGTACAATATAACTTTGTCTCTCGTTTTCCGCGGGGATTTCCACGCTTTTCGCTAATTTTTCAGCGTCCGTTACGCTGATAGCGGTTTTTCGCTGACACAGACACCGGTGTGCCTTTTACTGGTTCGCTGTATCTTTTAGGGCAGCCCTGAATATTCTAAGGTCTGAAATGAATTAGAATCTCTTTTTTCTTGAAAAACCGAGCGATAAAGGCATTTAAGCTGTTAGCGCTGTTTGAGGCGACCCCAGAGCGTGGACAGCTTCTCTCCACTCGGCGAAACTGAGAAAAATAACTCCGGCACCCACGCAGGCGACATGTTCTGTGACAGATGTGTTGTCAACTGAACGGAATCCGCGTGTTCTTCGCCAGCAGCGTCTACAACGTAGATAGAACTCTGGTGCTCAAACTCAAAACTTCTTGAAACATAAGCGATCCATTTACCATCTGGAGACCACGCAGGACTGTGATTCATTATCGGATGCCCCCTAACATTGAGACCACCAAGTGTCACGCGGCGAAGGTTACCACCCTCTAAATCTATAGTGGCAATCTTTATACCTATCCCAAGTTCCCAAGTCGCAAACGCAAGCCGCTTACTATCCGGGGACCACCCAGTGTAGCGCCCCCCCTCACCAGCCTTTGCGAGCAGTTTCGGTTTTCTGCCATCGGAAGACATAACAGAAAGATAAACAAATTTGTCGGGTTGAAGAGTATTGAACGCTATCCATTTACCATCGGGCGACCAGGAAGGACCCCAGTCGTCTCCACCCTTGGTCAACTGGCTGAGTTTTTCACCCTCTATATCCATTCTGTATATCCTATACTTTCCACTTCGGTTAGAAATAAAAGCAATCCATTTACCATCGGGCGACCATGTGGGAGTTGTATCGTTGGCAGGATGGTCGGTGAGTCGCCAGCGTTGTTTGTTTCTCATATCCATTACATAAATATCGTGAAAGTCGGCGTTCTCATTGGATGCATAAGCCAAGAAGCGTCCATTCGGTGACCATCTCGCGTGAACTTCATTTGCTCGCCCGCCGATAAGTTTTTGAAGATCCTCGCCATGTCTGTCTATCATATAGATGTCGTAGTTGCCGCTTCTATTGGAACTAAAGGTGATATATCCAACACCACTGTCTTGTGCCCTGACGTTTATCATAAACAGACTGCTACTCAACAGGAACACAACTGCTAACACAGTACAAGTGAGTCCATGTTTCATTTTAATAACTTCTCCTATTTTAGTGCCTCCACTGCTTCAACTGACCCCACGTCACTGCCAACTTGCTTTGGGGCTGGACCAGCAAACCGCCGCGATTCGGGATTTCTTCACCGGTGATTTTGAGATTATCAAACCGAGCGGTATATCCTGCTATACCGAAGCCCACACTGCCAACAGTAAGGTCTTCCTGAAATGCAAAGTTTCCAAATGGACACGTGAAAGGCAGAGCTACCTCTCCATTAACCCAGAGTGTAAACTTTTCTTGATCTACGCGCAGTCTCAAATGGTTCCATTCTTTTCTTTTCAGAAAGGGGTGCGGAAGAACCGTTGTACACCTCATTATTCCACCGACTTCCAAAACCTCTGCTACAATTTCTTCTGCCCCACGACCGTTGATCCACTCCTCCACTCTGGCAAGGAACAGAGGAAGTCCCTCTATTCTTCCAAGCGGTAAGTTCAGAACAACACTCGAAACTATTGGCGAGGGTGCGTTCCAGAAGATATTCCCAATTGCAAAAACAATTGCTCTGCTCTGATTGACTCGGGCAGCGAGCACAATGTGTCCACGTCCATGCCTTACAAGCGGCATTACGTCCAACTCTACTTCGTAATCGTGCCATGCCGCATTTTTTACAACTAACATCCGGATGGCATCATCTTTACTTTCTGCATGAAGCGTTCCGTTAACGACCCGCCATTCGCCAACGGGGAAATTCCGCTCGCTAACTTCTTTCCAATCTTTTAAGTTAAGGTTATCAAACGTTTCCAAGAATGTCCCTGCACAGATGGGGAGCGTCACTAAAAAGAAGATACTTCCAAGAACCGAGGTAATATATTTCATCATCTACTCCGTTCAAATGACTTTATGGTAAAACCTAAAAATATGTAGACAGTTGCTCAACGAACGAAACCCTCACCCCGCTGGCGAGGATTGTATCCTCGCCTCCCGTAATGTTCAAGTAATTGTGGGTTTTACCATAAAACAGGGACTTACTGGCTAATTGCTAAAGACACAATTTTGAGATAAAAAGGGTGCATAACGTGAGAAAAAATGAAAAAACCGAGCGATAAAGGTATTTAAGCTGTTAGTGCTGTTTGAGGCGACCCCACACGGTCGCCTGGGTTTCTGCACTCGGTGAAACCGAGAAGAATGGTTCTGGCACCCATGCTGGTGCTGGATGCGGTGATAATCCATTTGCGACCTCAAGCGGTTCACCGATTCCACCTATAGCATTCACAACATAGATGGCACCATCACCAAAGACTTCATTGATGGGGACCCGCTCACCAGGGTTCGGTCGCTTGACCATCTTCTTCAAAGAATAGGCAATCCACTTTCCATCAGGTGACCATGCTGGATCACTCGCCCACGCGCCTGCTCCCACGTGCGTCAGTTTACGGAGATTGTTTCCATCTACATCGATGACAAGGATGTTCTTGCCTTCTTCAAAAAGGAATTTCGAGGGGGTAAAGGCGATTTGTTTGCCATCCGGAGACCATGTACATCCCGAAGACGCATGCTCTGTCAGCTGTCTCGACCGTCTACCGTCGGCAGTCATCACAGAGAGAAAACTCGTTCCGGGAATTCCCGCATCATGATCCCCGCCTCGATGGGAATTAAAGGCGATCCATTGACTATCTGGCGACCAAGCCGGTTTCCCGTTGTCCCCTCGGTTTGTCAACCGCCGCAGATTGGAACCGTCTACATCTATTCTATAAATATGTTGACTGCCCGCTCGATCAGAGACAAAGGCAATCCATTTCCCGTTAGGCGACCAAGCGGGCCGTAGGTTTCTGCCCTCACCGTGTGTCAAGCGACGGGATTCCTTGTTTCTGATGTCCATCACATAGATGTCGGGAGGTCCATCGTCGTTGGATTGATAGGCAAAAAAGCGTCCATCAGGAGACCAACTGTGAGAGTGTTTATTTGTGTCATCGGTTGGGAATCTTTGGAGATTCTGACCTGTGCTATCTATGAGGTAAAGGTCGGAATTTCCTGCGTGATTGGAAGTAAAAGAGATTGTTCCAACGTTAGCGGCTTGTCCGGCTATAGTCAACGGACTGAACAACAAGGCGGCTCCTAAGATCACATAAATCAGTGTACGCTTCATCTCTATGTAGACCTCCTTGTTTAATTTTCCCAAAAGGAAATAGGTCTTCAATCAAGAAACGGATCTATTGTAATACGAGCGATTTGTCAACGATGTCTGCTGTCTCTAAGCTAACCGTAATCACCTCCGATTAACTTTAACGATAACGCTCCGTGCGTCTATTCTAACACGGTATTGATTAATTAACCACTCTAATGGAGAAAAAGATTGGATGGGAACAAGAAGAGAATAAAAAAGGAGCCGGAAACCACATTCCTAATCGGTTCCAAGAGGTCTCAGGGATTGAACCTAACTAACGCATGCAATATAGATTTGCAAGCTACACCTTTTAAGAATTATGGCTCCGGCTTACCCAAGGAGGCTCACACAAGACATAAGCAATTTCCGTGCCAATGAAAAAGGGGGTGTTTTGGGCAATTTGCACGCGGTATTGCCTGTTTTTTGAACATTTTATGATAAAAAAATAGACATTAGAGGATGGCTGTCAGCAGTCAGCAATCAGTCGTGTTTCTTGTGTCAGTATCGTTTCTGGCTGCTTCTTTGCTGACGGAAACCGACGGAAACCGTTCTGTAGGAGGGAACTCCGATTCCCGACTCAACCTTTTACAACACCGATGGGACGGAGACGTGCGACGCGACGGGAAAGCCCCGCTTTGTCAACGACACGGACGACCTCATCAACATCTTTGTAAGCCTCAGGGACCTCTTCTTGGAGGGTGCGCCTGCCTTCTGCTCGGACGTAGATACCTTGTGCCTCTAAATCTTTCTGGATAGAACGTCCTTTCGTCAAGGCGATCGCCTTCCGCCGTGAGAGGACTCTACCGGCACCGTGACAGGTCGTGCCCCACGTTTCTGCCATCGCACCCGGACTACCGACAAGCACGTAAGAGGCGGTTCCCATGTCACCGGGGATTAGAACGGGTTGACCGATTTTCTGGTATTTATCGGGGATTTCGGGATGCCCCGCTGGAAACGCACGGGTCGCGCCTTTGCGATGGATAAACAACTCGCGTTCTTTACCATCAACGGTGTGTTTCTCAAACTTTCCGATGTTATGCGCTACGTCGTAGACGAGTTCTAAGCCGAGTTCGTCTTCTGTCGTCTCAAAAAACTGCATGAAGGTTTGACGAACGAGGTGCATAATACACTGCCGATTGTTCCACGCATAGTTGGCACTACACGCCATCGCCGTGATGTAATCCTGCCCCTCTGGTGAATTAATCGGTGCGGAGGCGAGTTGACGGTCGGGGAGGTTAATGCCGTATCTTTCGGCAACTTTGACCCAACTTTTGACGTGTTCATCGCAAATCTGGTAACCGAAGCCGCGCGAACCGGTATGGATCATGACACAGATGTTGCCTTCGCTCAACCCCATTGCATCGGCGGCTTCTCGGTAAAAAACGCGGTCAACCGCTTGGACTTCAAGGAAATGATTACCTGAACCGAGGGTGCCGAGTTGGTTTTTACCGCGTTCCAACGCACGTTGACTCGCCGCGTCGGCATTTGCGTCTGGGAGGAAACCGGTCGCTTCTGTAAAGTCGAGATCGCCTGCGTGACCATATTCTCGCTCAATTGCCCACAGCGCGCCTTTCTCTAACATCCGCCGCTCTTCTTGGACAGTGAGCCGAATTTTGCCGCTTGAGCCGACACCACACGGGACATTCTCAAACAATTTACCGACGAGCTCCTTCCGCTTTCCATCAAGCTGCGAGACATCAAGGTTCGTCCGAATGAGGCGGACTCCGCAATTGATGTCGTATCCGATGCCGCCGGGAGAAACCACGCCATCCGCCTGTGGATCGGTAGCCGCAACACCCCCGATGACGAAGCCGTAGCCCCAGTGCAAATCGGGCATTGCGAGAGAATGCTTGACGATACCGGGGAGATGCGCAACGTTTGCCACCTGTTGCAACGCCTCATCGTTTTTTGCGTTCTCAAGGAGTTTCTCGTTGGCATAGACAATGCCATCCACGCGCATCCCTTTCATGTAACTCTTCGGGATACGCCAGCGGTATTCGTCAATTTTTTGGAGCGTTATGTTCTGTTGTGCCATGATAGTAATTTTCGATGTATTTCTTTATTCTGCCATTCTTCTCACGCCTTTTGTGCCACCATACTTGAGAGGATACCGAGGATTTTGTCACACTGTGCGATTTGATAGGCAGCCATGTCAATGTAAAGTTTATTTCTCTCCAATTTGAGGAAGAGCCAATCTATCCCAGATGTGATAGCACCATAAATGCAAGCGATGTCATTCCCTTCTTCCGCATTAAAACGTTGTGCAGCCACCATTTCCGCAACGCATTGTCCGAGTCCAACTAGCAAGTCATCTTTTTTCGCCTCAACAAGGATGATGATAGGTGCCTTTAAAGAAAATTGGCGTGGCGAGAGGCTTATCATAAAATCACACACACCGGTCAGATCGGCATCGGCATCAACGTTGAACTCAATCCCTGAAAAAAAACTAATGCGGTGCTCTAATTGTTCGCGGAGTTCAACGAGGACATTAGCGACAATTAGTTCTGATTTGACTTTTTCTGTGCCGACAGCAAGGGCTAAGGGTATGTTCCGCGCTAACACGGCGGTGAGCAGTTCACTCGGCTTCACCGGTTCACTGGCAGCGAAGATACCGGCGGCATCAACCTCTTCTAAATCAAATGCCTCCAGTACTGTGTCTAAAGTAAAATTGCTATACGCCATGTGAGAACACCTCCTTGTGAAAATTTTACGAATGCGGGAACGGTTGCAACACGGAAAGCGGCTGAAAACTTTGTTGAAACATTCACAACCTGTTATAGTAAAGCCCGAAAATATGTAGATGTCTCAGGAGGCACCAACTCCACTGCTGGCGAGGATTGTATCCTCGCCCATCCTTGATGTCCAAGTAATTGTAGATTTTACTATATTATACAGGATTTTTGCGGGGAACGCAACACTTTTGGCTGGATCGCGGATTACATGAATTACGCGGGTTTTTGTGAACGGAAGAGTAAAAGCGGAAAGGATGGAGCGAAAATCTTCACGACTCTTCCATCCTTCCACGCCCCCAATCCTCTACTTGCGTATCAGCATTTTCCGCGTGGCGGTGAAATCTCCGGTGGTCAACGTGTAGAAATAGACACCGCTCGCCACAGATTCACCCAACTCATTTTTACCATCCCAATACGCCGCCCGACTACGGTTTTGATACGTGCCAACAGCCTTATGCCCTAACGGCAAGGTTCGGACTAAAGTGCCGTCCACTGAATAGATACGCACTGATACATCTGCCGGGTTTGCCAACTGATACGGGATCCATGTTTCTGGGTTGAACGGGTTTGGGTAGTTTGCTAACAACGCTGTTTCTTTTGGGGTTAATGACAGCAGGAGCTGCTCAAGGATACGGATACCGCGTTGTGAGGTGGCATCTGTGAGGTTTAGCTGCTGCGCTTGTGCCAGCCACTGCTCTACTTCTGCTCTTGTCGGCGCGACCCTTAGCCCTCCATACAACGCTGCGGGTGCCGATGCGCTGGTTCCCAGTTGTCCTGCTACTTGGACGAGATCTTGGATGTTGACGGTGCCGCCGCCGTTGACATCGGCTGCATGTTCACCTGTTGCTCCGAAGTTGGAGGCTACCAATAACGTGAGTTCGATAAAAGGAACCTCTACTTGTACCGCAAGGTGTTAGTTTGCACGGAATATCCCACACACTTAGGACTTACGCACGTTGCTCTTTTGTAGCATAGGCTGTTAGCCTGTGCCAAGAAACCATCTGTGTCTTTTATACGATCTCTTTCTCATTGCGCGGGCAATGATCAAAATTGCGTAAGTCCTGACACTAAAAGTTTGTGCTACAATTTATGTCTTTGAGACGCGAAAACGGCACCTTTAGACGGACGAAATGCTTAAGTCGAACTGACGTTAGGTAGCAATTTGAGTTAATTATAACGTGAGTTTGATAAATAATTGAGCAATTTTTTGTATAAAGAGAACTCCTTTGGTATAATGAAGTCATTACATTTCTTCATCAAAAGGAGTTCTCTGATGGGTATTATAGCGCTTTTTTGCGAAGTAGACGATTTTTTTCTGGCTTATGAGAGATGGAAGACGACACACTGTCTTGCGAAGGATGCCTCTGCACCGGAAACACGCGGACGGCCCCGGTGCCTCCATCCGAGTGAGGTGATGACGCTCCTGATCGGTTTCCATCAAAGTGGGTATCGGACGTTGACGCACTTTTATGAAAAACATGTCTGCGTCTATTGGCGCGGTGAGTTCCCACATCTGGTGAGTTATAGTCGTTTCGTGCGGCTCCAAGCAGAAGTGCTAACGGTCTGGGTGTCTTACTTGTCTGCGACCCTCGGGGACTGTAGCGGTCTGTCTTTCGTGGATTCTACACGATTGCGGGTCTGCGAGAACAAGCGGATTTTCTCACATCGCGTCTTTGCGGCGTACGCGCCCAAATGCGATCTGCATTCCCAACCTCGCCAACGGTGTGTAATACTTACGGGCTCATGGAAAATTGCATAAGTCCTAATAGAGATGGCATGCCTACGGCGTACAGCCATTTGAATATCTGCTTTTCTACAGACACAGCCCCCCTACAAGGTGTGAGGAGACCGCATTATGAAAATGAGAAAATGCTATATCCTTTTCCTCTTGATATTAACAGCCGTTGTGTTCATAACACATGGAGCAGCACAGGACACCACCGATAATACGACGGAGACAGCCCTTCCGGCAGATTATTTCGAGCAGGTTACACTATTTTCCGGTGGCAGAATCACGCGTTTTACACAGATGCCGATTCGCGTGCATATCTCACCGACCCTCAAAGCACTCCCCTATTTAGCCGAGATACGCTACGCATTGCGCACTTGGGAAACCGCTACCGACGGGAAGATCCGGTTCCAAGAAACTGAAACCTTGGAGCCGGCAGACATCCGCGTTACCTCGACCTATACCGGTCGCCTAAGTTTCCTTGATACACAACTCGGTAGCGCGGAATTAACGCGACTGGAGCAAGGTACATACACCGTCTCTGGCACCAATGCCCAAGCCCAAAGTAAAAACGCCGATCAATCTTCAAACACGGCAGTCGATTTCACAGTAGAAGTGATCCTTGTGTTAGGGATTGATGGCACCACCGGCGAACTCTCACAAGAAAAGATGCGCACCGTCTGTCTCCATGAATTTGGACACGCCATCGGATTATGGGGACACAGTCCAAGCAACGATGATGTCTGTCACGCGATGGCAACTGCGCAACACCCAACGCCGCGCGATATCAATACATTGTTGAAGATTTACAACACACTGCTCCATACACCGCAGCACGATATTGCAATCGATCTCCTGAAAAAGGAGATCCAGACGAATCCGAGGCTCACGCGTCCGCACTATCTACTCGGCGCAGTCTACTTCGACAAAGGCGATATAGCACCCGCAATCGTCAGCTTTCAGAACTGCCTGAAGGTTGACCCTAACTATGAGCCGGCGCGGCAGAAACTGATTCAAGCGTACCAAAAGACAGGACAGTCGAATCAAGCAGTCCGTCTCGTTGAACAGCGCGTGAAAAGCCAGCAGGGACACCGTTCCCTCCGGGAAAGTGCCGAATCCTATAACTACCTCGGCACGCTCTACTACCGACAGGGAGATATGGACAAGGCGATACAGGCATTCGAGAACACTCTTAAACGCTCACCGCACCACAAAACCGCGAAACAGAACCTAAATCAACTCTTCCGTCAAAAGGCGTTCAACGCCTTGAAACGCCGCTCTTTTGATGAAGCGACCACCTATTTTGAGAAAGCCATCCGTCTCGACCCGGAGAACGCTACCACCTATCGAATCATGGGAGACGGATATGCACTCGCCTCCGAGTTTTCCCGATCGATTACATATTACCAAAAGGCACTGGATATCGCACCCGACGATGCAGAGGCGCGGAAAAACCTCGTACTCAGTTATAGTAACCACGGCGTGACGCTCAGGAATAAAGGCGAATGGGATGCAGCGATTCGCGCCTATCGGGATGCTTTGGCGTTACAACCGACCTATCAACTCGCCAAAACGAACCTGATTGATGTCCTCTGGCAAAAAGCAAATGCCCGTCGGCAAGCCGGACGTTCCGTCGAGGCAATTGCGACCTATCTCGAATTGCAAAAACTGCATTCAAACGATACGGATATCGCCAGTCTGCTTGGGGAGTTATATCTCAAAGTGCGGGACTATCCAGCGGCGGTTTCGGCGTTTCATAAAGTCTACACCGCACAACCCACTAACGATCAGGCACAGCACAACCTCATCGCCGCGTATCAGCAATATGCAGGAGCCTTGAGAAACCAGAGAGATTATAGTGCTGCACTGGTGCAGCTTCAGAAAGCGGTAGACCTCTTTCCGACCAACATCAATCTCCGTTTGAGCCTGGCGCAGGCCTATCAGCACACCGGCAAATATGAACAAGCAAAAACCGAATTGGAACAGATTTTAGCACAAGACCCGGAGAATAAAAACGCAAAAACAGAACTCGTAAACCTCCAGGTCCGACGTGGAAATACCTTGATGAACCGGAAGAAATACGCAGCAGCAGTCGTTGTCTTTGAGGGGATTCCGGCATCTGCAAAAACTATAGATGTGCACAACATGATCGGTTATCTCTATCTCGTGCAGGGTGAACATCTCAAAGCGTTAGCGACTTTTGAGACCGTCCTCGCAAAACGGCCGAAGAATGCTGTCGCATATCAAAATCTGCTCTCGCTTGAATCGCAACTCGATGTGATGCTTAGTAAAGCGAGAGCTGCAGCCTCGACAGTACCCGGCACTGGCGAGGCTGCTCCAAACTCTGGGACAGAAACAGACACCTCCGACCCGACCGCAGAGAAGTTGACTCGCGTGCAATGTGCACTCGTGCGCTGTTTAATGAACCGAAAAGAACCTAAAAATGCGATGGAGAAATACCAACAGGCGTTAGGAGTGAAACCCTACGCGCCAAAATCGCGAGACCTACTTATTGAGACCGGTAAGCAGCTCGCCAACTGGTTTCAGAAGCGAAACGACATTGATAGTCATGAAGCAATTGTGCGTTGGGCAACCGAGTTGGATAGCAATTTTAAAGAATCGCTGGAGCCTTAATGCTGTTATCTATAACCCAAGTTGCTACTAACGAATTTTGGATGTTTCAACAGGGGTTTTCATCCATTTTCCTCACCCCAGATGAAGTTTAACAAATAAATTGGGTAATTGTGGCTACGCGACGTGCGATGAATCGCACTACTACGAACAGATCTGCTTTTCATCCGAAAACCATTTATCACACGTCCCAGAATTACCCGTTTAAATTCTTAATCTTCATGAGGGGTGATATATCTATAGAAAGGGCGTATTTAAGCGACTGCACTCCAGCGGAGTGCTATTGCTTCACAGTGAGAATAATAGGTGGCAACTTGGGTAATTTATAGTAGAGCCCGAAAATATGTGAACATACGGGTTTAGGAACTTCCCTTCTCGCTGGCGAGTTTTACACGTTTTAGAGTGCGCGTAGTTCAGGCAATTCTACCCACTTCCGGGTCTGCCACGATTCCATACCTTTATCTGCCAGTTGTACACCCTTCGCACCTGCGAGCAGCGTCCACGGGAACGGCTCATCGGCGACGACGTGTCGGAGGAAGAGTTCCCACTGCGCCCTAAATGCGTTCTCGTAGGTCTCCTGCTCTGGGACCTTGAGCCATCCATCAAAGAATTTGATCGGTTGTTCGATGTCGGGATTCCAGACGGGACGCGGCGTGCCAGAGAGTGGCTGAATCCAGCAGTCTCTCAAGCCTACGACGGCGGATCCGTTCAAACCGTCTACGTGTATTGTCAACAGATCGTCACGGCGGACCCTGACTGCCCAAGACGAGTTAAAGTGAGCGATAATACCGTTCTCCAATTCAAAACTCGCATAGGCAGCATCTTCCGCCGTACACTTATACGGTTTGCCTTCCTCATCCCACCGCTGTGGTAAATGTGTGGCAGCAATGCAGGAGACCCCTTTGACTGCACCGAAAAGGTTGTCGATGACGTATCGCCAGTGGCTAAACATATCGAGGATAATGCCCCCACCGTCCTCAGTGCGATAGTTCCATGAGGGACGCTGCGTTGGGATCGCATCGCCTTGGAAGACCCAATAACCGAATTCACCGCGAACAGCGATAATCTTTCCAAAAAAATCGGCGTCTATCAAGCGTTTCAGTTTCTGGATACCGGGTAGCCAGAGTTTATCTTGAACGACACCATTTTTCAGTCCTGCTTTTGCCGCCTGTTCATAAAGACGATAGGCATCGGCGGTTGTAGTGGCAGTCGGTTTTTCACAATAAATGTGTTTTCCTGCTGATATTGCAGCTTCGACTGCATCGACGCGGCGGGACGTAACCTGCGCGTCAAAGTAGACAGAATAAGCGTCGTCAGCGAGGGCGGCATCGAGATCTGTGCTCCATTTCTCAACACCGGTGGTTTCGGAGAGCTTCTCTAATTTCGCTGGGTTTCTGCCAACGAGAAACGGGTCGGGCATAATCACTTCGCCGTCACCAATCGGGAGGCCACCCTCTTCTGCGATTGCCAAGATGGAACGGATGAGGTGTTGGTTTGTTCCCATCCTGCCGGTGACACCGTTCATGATGATGCCGACGCGGTGTGTTTTTTGGGTATGATTCGTCATGAATAGTCCTTTGGTTGTCAGCCGTCAGCAGTCGGCTATCAGCAAGAGGTTTCGTATGGCAATTTACCATCTCTTGGAACGCTCCAAGCAGTGCCAGATTATTACAAATCGCTCTTAACTGAAAACTGACGGTTTCCGACAGCTGACAGCCATTCTTAAGGTTTGTCAGTGCATTGGGGTGCCGCGCCTTCAGGGAGTGGTGGCGCGTCAACGCCAGCTTTTGGGAGTGTGCCGGCGAGTTCTTGTTTCCAATGTGCCACATCACCTGCGGGTCCATAACAGTAGACCATGTGCATCGGTGTGTCGCTTGTGTTCGTCAACTGATGGAAAATCCAAGAAGGGATAAATACGGTCTGCCCCGCGGAAATGGTTTGACGTTCCTCACCGAGGCACATTTCGCCTTCACCTTCAACGATGAAATAAATCTCTTCCTGTTCGTGGTTGTGCCACGGCACTTGTCCGCCGTTTGGATCTAAGACGACGAATCCCATGCAGAATTCGTTTATCTGGATTGGGGACGCGCCACCGACAAGATTTCGGGTCAGTCTACGGGCGGGATAGGTTCGCCCTTCCATTGCATTTACATCTGCGATTAACATATATATTGTCCTTTCCAAGGAAACAGGCGTTTTTTACTGGCGTACTATTCAAAAAGTTTTGCCACTTGACAAGAAAATCCCTCAACGACATCTTCACCGGTGAGCGTGTCATTCCGCGTGAGCAGTTTGATGTCTGTCTCTGAACGATAGACCGTTACTGTTTTGGACAAAGGCTTAAGCACCCATACCAGTTGTGTACCTGCTTCAAGGTAGGCAAATACCTTTTCCTCAATCTGGCGCGATACGTCTGTCGGAGAAACCACCTCAACGGCAAGGTCCGGCGGGACTGGAGACATTTTACTACGATCGTCGGGTATATGTTCGTTTGAAAGAAATGCAATATCTGGCACCAGAATACATTCGCCAACACGGAACCTCGTGAACGGTCCATAGACACGTCCCAATCGATTTTCACGAACGTACAAACCTAAGGGCAGAATAAGATTCACCCTAACCCTACCGTGTTCCAGTGAGTTAGGCAGCATCGGAACTAATTTGCCTTTAATGTACTCACATTCTTCCAAACCGCTTTCAAGGAATTCCTCCAATGTCATCTTGGTGATTTCAGGAGGGAGGTTTTCTTGGGAAAATTGGCGAATGTCTTGGGAATTCATTATATTCTCCTCCTGCGTTTGTTGAGTTTTCTATTTTTAGATATTTTCCTGAGAGTTTACCGAGAACTTAGGTCTTCTGATGCGATGTCGCTAAAAGAAAAGAGCGATCAGGGCGATAATTGCAGAGCAAATTGCCATTCCGACTGCGATCTTGCTCCATAGGGCTGTCCCTCCTTCTCGCTTCGCTTCCATTTTCCCTTTAATCCATCCAACATCACTTGCTAGGCTCCCGACGCTCTTCGTATTCTCAGCAATCTGTGCTGTCATCAGGTCCAGTCGCTTTTCTATTCGTTGATTGTCTTCTCTGCGTTGCTCTTCAAGTCGTTGGTTATCTTCTCTGTGTTGCTCTTCAAGTCGAGCAAAATATTCAAGAACTCGGTCCTGGAAATCCTGATTTGACATTTTTTTCTCCTTCCGCTGCGGGTTTGTTTAAGGTGGCGCGCTTGTAGAGCGCGCCACCCTCGCGAAGCTTTAAGCGTCAGCCTCAATGACAGCCTGTGCTGCGGCAAGACGCGCAATCGGCACACGGAACGGGGAACACGATACGTAATTGAACCCTAATCCGTGGCAGAACTTCACAGAACTCGGTTCGCCGCCGTGCTCACCACAGATACCGACTTTCAGATCGGGCCGTGTTGCCCGCCCTTTTTCGAAACCAATTCGCAAGAGGCTGCCCACGCCTTCTTGGTCTAAGACCTGGAACGGATCATATTCAAGCACACCGTTTCTGACGTAGTCGTCAAGGAATTTCGCTGCGTCGTCACGGCTCATCCCGAATGTTGTCTGGGTGAGGTCGTTGGTGCCGTAGGAGAAGAATTCGGCTTCGACGGCAATCTTGTCAGCAGTGAGTGCTGCACGTGGCAATTCAATCATCGTGCCGATAAGGTACTCGACACGGGTGCCCATCTCATTAAAGACGACTTCAGCGGTATCCACGACAACTTTGCGCTGCAATGAGAATTCGTTGATGTGTCCAACGAGCGGGATCATGATCTCTGGCAACACGGTAATGCCACGTTTTGAGACATCAATGGCGGCTTCAAAGATTGCGCGGGCTTGCATTTCGGTTATCTCCGGATAGACGATACCGAGTCTACATCCACGGTGCCCAAGCATAGGATTGAATTCGTGTAATTCTTCAACGCGCTCATGGAGTTTTTGCGGCTCAACGTTAATTCGCTCCGCGAGCTCAAGAATTTCAGTTTCGCTTTTCGGTAAGAACTCGTGAAGCGGCGGATCGAGCGTTCGGATAGTGACCGGATAGCCTTCCATCGCCTCAAAGATTCCGATGAAGTCTGAACGTTGATGTGGGAGCAGTTTCGCCAACGCCACTTCGCGTTCTGCTGTGTCATCAGCGAGAATCATCTCGCGGATGGCATCAATCCCTGAACCGAAGAACATGTGCTCGGTGCGACAGAGTCCGATGCCTTCTGCGCCAAATTGTCTGGCGTTCTCTGCATCTTCGGGTGTATCCGCATTCGTGCGAACACCTAACGAGCGGACTTCATCTGCCCACTCCATGAGCGTTCCGAATTGTCCACTCAATTCCGGTTGGATAAGTGCCACCTGTCCATTCAGAACATCGCCTGTGGATCCGTTGAGTGTAATGAAATCTCCCTCGGCGTAGCGTTTCCCTTCCGCGTAAAATTCCTGTGCTTCCTCATTGATAAACAGGGTAGAACACCCCGCGACACAGGGTTTTCCCATGCCTCGTGCGACGACAGCGGCGTGGCTTGTCATACCACCGCGAGCTGTGAGTATCCCCTCTGCGGCATCCATGCCCCCGATATCTTCTGGTGACGTTTCAGAGCGGACGAGGATAACTTTCTCTCCAGCAGCCGCGAGTTCTTCAGCGTGGAGTGCTGTAAAAACCACTTTTCCAACAGCTGCACCTGGGGAAGCGGGTAAGCCTCGGGCGATAACCTCAACGGCTGCATCTGGGTCAATGCTTGGATGCAACAGTTGATCCAAGTCGTTAGCGGGGACGCGTGTCAAGGCAGTCTGTTTATCAATCAAACCTTCCTGAACTATCTCAACAGCGATGCGAACAGCGGCTTGACCCGTGCGTTTTCCGTTACGGGTTTGGAGCATGTAGAGTTTGGAATCTTGAATCGTAAATTCCACGTCTTGCATATCGGTATAGTGCTTCTCAAGTCTCAAACCAATATCGACCAATTCATTATACACATCGGGCAAGATGTTTCTCAATTCGGCGACTGGAAGGGGTGTGCGGATGCCAGCGACTACGTCTTCACCCTGCGCGTTAATGAGGAATTCGCCATAAAATTGGTTTGCACCGGTCGAGGGGTTACGCGTGAAAGCGACTCCTGACCCGGAGGTTCCACCCATATTTCCGAACACCATGGCTTGGACGTTAACAGCCGTGCGTCCGAGTTCTTCAGAAATATCGTTGAGGCGACGGTAGGTAATCGCGCGCGGGTTTCCAGAGGATTCAAAAACGGCATCCCGTGCCATGTCTAATTGCTTGCGGGGTTCATCAGGAAAATCGCTACCTGTGTGCTGTTTGACAGCGTTCTTGAATTCACGGACGAGTGCCGCTAAATCGTCGGCTTCTAATTCGGTATCTAATGTAACGCCTTTCGCCTTTTTCTTTTCTTCAAGTAGATGTTCAAACTTATCGTGATCGACATTAAGTACAACGTTTCCGAACATTTGGACGAAACGCCGGTATGAGTCGTAAGCAAAACGTTCGTTTTCAGATCTGGCGATAAGTCCTTTAACGGCATCGTCATTTAAGCCGAGGTTGAGAATCGTGTCCATCATACCGGGCATTGAGACAGCGGCACCAGAACGGACAGAGAGCAAGAGTGGATTTTCGGTATCACCGAATTTTACGCCGAGCGCGGTTTCTAATTTCGCAAGATTCTCATCAATCTGTGCGTCAAGTCCGGCGGGGTACTGTTGGTCGTTTTCGTAGTATAATTTGCAGACCTCAGTGGAGATGGTGAAACCCGGTGGGACAGGTACGCCGAGATTGCTCATCTCTGCGAGATTTGCCCCTTTCCCGCCAAGCAGCATGCGCATTGTGGCGTTGCCTTCGCTTTCATCGCCTCCAAAGAAGTAGACGTACTTCGGTTGTGGCATCAAAAGCCTCCTGTTATTGGTTATCAGCCATCAGCAGTCAGTAATCAGTAGGCTTTTGTGGCAGTTGCAACATTTGTTAATGCCACAAACATCTCTTTACCGATAGCCGATAGCTATTTAGATTGAATAAATTGTTCGACTTGCTTCGTCAAATTCGGTTTTAAAAGGATCTGTCGAAAGGTAAAGGATCTGGTACGGCTCATAAAGTTGAATGTAGCTCCAATTGACACCGCACAGGACTTTTCCCTCGTTAACTTTCTTGATAAACTTGCCTCGAAATTTCGCTCGGGTCCGTTCAGGTGGAAAGTGCTCAGCATGGCGAATCTGTTCATCCGTGACAATTCGCTCGATCTCCGATCGATTTTCAAGGGTGTAGTAGAGGCTTTCCTCCTGACGCACATTGTGGTATTTTAAATCTAAGTGTTTTACCTGCGGGGCATCCCATTCAAGTTCACGCTTTGTGAGGTAGGTCTGCAGCCACTTCCACTTAATGACCCAGTCCAATTCTCTGTCCAACTGCATCGGATCGCTTTCCAAGCATGTAAGGACGTACTCCCAGCGTGCCATCACTTGGTTCGTGGTTGAATCGGATTCAGCTTGTTCAAGATATCGCTTCGCGCATTCTAAATATTGCCACTGTAGTTCGACAGCGGTCAGCCGCTTCCCGTTTTGGAGTTCAATCGGATGTGTACATGTAATATCGTCAGAAATATCGCGAATAGCTTTGACGGGATTGCGGAGCGCGAACCGCTGCTCAATAAAGTTATCTTCAATCATACGGAGGATAATACCGGTTGTACCCACCTTCAAAAAAGTCGAAAATTCGGACATATTGGAATCTCCGACGATAACATGTAGGCGTCTGTACTTCTCTCGGTCGGCATGTGGTTCATCGCGCGTGTTGATAATCCCGCGTGCCGTTGTTGTGCCGATGGAAATTTCCTCTCGGATGTGTTCGGCACGTTGCGAAATTGCGTAGTAACCACGATGACTCGGTTTGATTTTTCCTGCACCTGCGAAAACCTGTCGGGTTACAAAGAAGGGTATCAGCTGCGATGCCAACTGACGGAAATCGACATGTCGCTCCATCAAATAGTTTTCATGGCATCCGTATGTATTTCCGGGAGTATCCAAATTATTTTTAAAGATAGCAATCTTTCCATAGAACCCGTCGTTGCGCATGCGTCGTTCCGCAGTGCTGGCAAGCCGCGTGATAATGCGTTCGCCCGCTTTATCGTGAGCAACGAGCTCAGCGACATCATCGCATTCAGGCGTCGCGTATTCCGGGTGGCATCCGATGTCTTGGTAGAACCTGGCACCGTTTTCAAGGAAGACATCGGGATACATTCTTCCAGCAACAATTTCACGGAAGAGATACATCACAACGTTTTGAACAGTGAGTGTCTTTCTACGCGGGGCATCTGGGGTCCAAATGATTCCGAATTCAGTTTCTATTCCGTAAATTCTACGTTTCATTTTTAACTATCCGCCTCTGAGCTGCGCTCCATTCCATTACGCGCAGGTTTTTGGGTTAAATCGCCTTCGACAGTTAGCAGTCGGTTAAGTGGTTTTGGTTTAACAAAGAGTTTCCTCTTAAGATAGCATCAAAACCCGTAGCCCGTAACGTAGTGGAGGGCGGATCTAAGGAACGCACGTCAAAGTCTAAACGTACGCTGCTCCTCCGCAAGGTAAAATTAAAAAGTGGTTTTGGTTTAACAAAGAGTTTCCTCTTAAGATAGCATCAAAACCCGTAGCCCGTAACGTAGTGGAGGGCGGATCTAAGGAACGCACGTCAAAGTCTAAACGTACGCTGTTCCTCCGCAAGGTAAAATTAAAAAAGTGTTGCCACTTCGTCAGTAGAGAGGCGTCGGAATTTTCGCCGTTCGGCGGTTTGTTCAAGACATGCCACTTCTATCGTTTCTACAGTAATTTCATAGTCGTCTTCGGCATCTGCTTCAACGGTTTGAAAAGCTTCTGTTACCAACTGGAGTGCTGCTGATATCTCTAAACCATCTGTATAATTCTGCTCCAAAATTTCTGTGATCGTCGTGGCACGCCCCCCAATAACGGCGTACTTCTCCTCTTCCGAATAAATGCCATCAAATGCAATATGGTAAATCTGATTTCGCTGTGTCGCCGAATTCGTTGCGGCATCGGTGCTTCCTACCTCACATACAAGGAGTTCAATCTCCAACGGTTTAGCGTCCCATGCTTGTGCGACCGCTCCCATGTGTTGGGAATAGAGATTCGTCAACCATTTTGCGGTGACATCTTCACGGTAGTAGCGAAAACCTTTAATTTCGGATTCGCGGATGCCAGCAACACGTAATGCCTCATATTCAGCGACCCTACCTGCCGATGCGAGGGCAATCCTGTCATAAATTTCGGAAATCTTAAAGGTCGTTTTGCGTGGGTTCTCGGCAACCATCAGTAGACCATCCCGGAATTCTAAGACGACAACCTCTTTCGCCTGTGTGATACCGCGACGGACGAAATCCTCTTTATCCTGACGGATTTGTTCCGGTGAAACATAATAAGGTGTGGACATGTCTGTATCTTTCAGATTCCAAGGAGCAAGGGCGAACGCGGGTATCTCGTTACCCTACAGGACCATTGGATTGGCACTATAGGCGCGATATGAGTTCCCTGTATAGTTCTTCTACGGTAGCCTCAGGAATCTCGGCGACTCCTTCTTCGGTAATAGTGTAAAGCGTTGGGAAAATTTTCCGGATGAGATCAGGACCGCCTGTTGCGATATCTTCATCGGCAGCGTCCCAGAGAGCTTCCGCGACAATCTCTAATGCGTCTTGACGCGTAATCTCTGGCGTGTACCGTTTTTTTAGGGTTGTACGGGCATCCTTACCACCGGAACCGATTGCGTAATAGTTGTCTTCCTCATAACGGCCGCCAACAGCATCGTATTTGAAAATTCTACCGCGTTGCCGTTTCACGTCGTAACCGGCGAAGAGTGGCAAGACAATTAAGCCCTGCATGGCGAGCCCTAAGTTAGAGCGGACCAAGTGTGAGAGAAAATTCGCTTGCCCTTCAAGACTGAGGCTCATCCCTTCTGTTTTTTCGTAGAATTCGACCTCAACTTGGAAGAGTTTTGCCATCTCAATACAGGGACCAGCGGCACCCGCAACAGCGATTGCCGAGTGCCGATCGACTGGATAGACTTTCTGAATTCGCCGCTCGCCGACCTGATACCCTTCTGTTGCCTGCCGGTCGCCAGCCATAACGATGCCAGTATTATAGACAACCGCTAAAACGGTTGTGCCTTCGTAAAAACGCAGTGACGACTCGGGTGTGTGGGCACTTGAGGCGGCATCAGACGAAGTGGACATCGCCAATAATTCGGGGTGGCGACGCTTGAGGATTTGGAAGAAGTCAGAAGTGCCATAATTATCGAGGTCAAGCACTCCTACTGCCCTCCTCGTTGGATATAGTTTTCGACAAATTCCTGTGAATTTTCTTCCAAGATTTCATCGATTTCGTCAAGAAGTGAGTCTAAGTCTTCGACAAACTCCTCGTCCATTTCGCTTGGTTCGACATTCAGTTGAATCTCTTCGGTTTCATCGACAGGATGATTGACCTGTTCCTGTTGTTTTTCAGTCGACATGGTTTTCTCCTGATAAAGCGAAGCAGGATTGCGAACCTGAGTCCAGTCCTACGACGCAGGTTAATACGGTTTTGAAGAGTTACCTCGGATTTCTCTAACGAGTTCTTCTGCTGTGCAGTTGTTCAGCAACTCGCCGACGATCTTTTGTGTGCCGAAGTGGGGCCGATCCATCATAATTTTATCAAGCCCTCCCGATTTACCAATAAAAATCATTGAGTTCCAACTGGCACTATAAATGTGATTTGGAAACTTCCGTAAACAGGTGCCGCGAAAATATGCACGGGTATCCACAGGCGGATAGTGCATTGCATGCACAATTTCTTCATGGCTGAGCAACCGTTTCACATGTCCGTTTTTCAGCAGTCTAATATAAAGTCCTTTATCCGGACGGATATCGTGATACTGTAAGTCAAGCATCTGCACATGCGCGTCCGTCCATTGGTATCCGTGTCGTTTGCGATAAGCCTCTATCAATTTCTTTTTAATGACCCAGTCGAGGTGTTGGCTGAGCCGCATCGGATCGATTTCTAAGTTGTCAAGCATATATTGCCATTTTTCGAGGACATCTTCAACGACAGGTGTCCGTTCTTCGGCTGTGAGATGTTGTTGTGCGAGTTTGAGGTACGCACGCTGTACTTGTATCGGGGTCCACTGCTCCCCGTCTGCGAGTTCTATCTGATTTTTGCACGAAAGGTCTCGTGAAATACTTTTTATTGCCGCGATAGGATCCTTTAAACTGAATTGCTTACCGACAACACCTTTCTCAATCAACTGGAGCACTATGCGGGTAATGCCAACTTTGAGATAGATGCTGAATTCAGACATGTTAGAGTCGCCGACGATGACGTGCAAACGGCGATAGATTTTGTCATCAGCATGCGGTTCATCGCGCGTGTTAATCAAAGGGCGATTCACCATAGTGCTGAGTCCTACCTCTTTCTCAAAAAAATCGGCACGTTGAGAAATCTGATACTCTGTTTCGTCGCTTCCGTTTTCTGCACCGACTTTGCCGCTACCCGTGATGATAATACGGGTAACGAGGAAAGGGGTTAATCCATCAACAATTGCATTAAACGGCACTTTGCGGGACATGAGATAGTTTTCATGGGAACCGTAACTGTGCCCTTTGTAATCGGTATTATTTTTATAAATGAGAATCTCTTGGTTGTCAAGCAAAAGGCGTTCAGCTGTTACCCTGCTGACTTCCAATATTAATTCTCCCGCCTTTTCGTAGAGAAGCAGGTCGCGTGCGTTGGCACATTCCGGCGTGCAATACTCTGGGTGGGCATGATCTACGTAATAACGTCCCCCATTTATCAATATATCATTGACAACGCTATTTGTGTCTGCCTCGCTGATAGGTATGTCCGCCTCTGCGAGAAACCCGCGAGCGTCCATCAAAGGACTTTCTTGTTCATAATCCCATGTGACGGAAGAAGTTGCACTCGGAACATCACCCCTTGAAGTTTTATAGGCGTTAACTACCAAGGTGGAAGCGGCAACCGGATCTTGCTCGCGTGCATTTTTGACTGAGATACCATACTCAGTCTCTGTTCCCATTATTATTGGTATTTCCATTTTTTTCTTGGCTGTCAGCCATCAAAGGAATGTACCGCCTCGGGTCACCCGGACATTCTGTGTTTTCTCTTCTGTGGGTTCATTAATCAAAGCACGGATATTAACGATCTTTTCACCTTTCCTGCCCGATATTTTTGCCCAATCATCAGGGTTCGTAGTGTTCGGGAGATCCTCGTTTTCGTGGTATTCTTCTCGGATGGCTGCTTTGATATCTTCGAGACGCATGCCTTTGTCAATCCTATCAGAAGCAATAAAGCGTTTGATCGCTGCTTTCTTCGCACGTGAAACGATGTTTTCGATCATTGCCCCACTAACAAAGTCTTTGAAGAAGAGGGTTTCCCGTTCGCCGCGGGCGTAAGTTACCTCAATGAACCGATTTTCATCAGTAGTTGCATACATTTCATTTGCAGCTTCTTCAATGAAGTGCTTCGCGATAGCCTGAGTATCTCCATCGAACTTCTGACAAACGTTTTCAGAGAACGGAAGACCCGGGGTCAGGTATATGGCGAAGATGTCCTTGGCACCCTTTAAATTGGGACGGTCGATTTTGATTTTCACATCAAGCCTACCGGGTCTTAAAACAGCAGGGTCAAGGAGATCTTGCCGGTTGCTCGCGCCAATGACAATGACATCTCGAAGGTTCTCAATGCCATCGATTTCGGCGAGGAACTGCGGCACAAGCGTTGATTCCATATCCGATGAGATTCCCATGCCTCTGGAGCGGAAGAGGGAGTCCATTTCATCAAAGAAGATGATAACAGGAAATCCTTCGCTCGATTTATCGCGTGCCTTTTGGAAAACTTCCCGAATTTTACGTTCAGTTTCACCAACGTACTTATTTAGGAGTTCGGGGCCCTTGATGTTGATAAAATAACCGCGCACATCGTCTCTGCCGGTCTCTTTTCGGACGCGTTCAGCGATGCTGCTGGCGACAGCTCGGGCTATGAGTGTCTTACCACAACCCGGTGGTCCATAGAGAAGGACACCCTTAGGCGGCGAGAGGTTAAATTCCTTGTACTCGTTTGGATAGAGATATGGCAACTCAACAGCATCGCGAATCGCTTCTATCTGTGTATCAAGCCCACCGATGTCCGCGTAACCAATATTCGGCACCTCTTCAAGTAGCAGGTCTTCGACTTCCCGTTTCGGAAGTTTTTCCATGAGCATACTGGTCATATGGTTGAGAAGGACGTGATCCCCGGCTTTCAGTGTTTCCTCTTTGAGGGATTCGGATATTCTGACGACCCGTTCTTCATCGGTGCGGAGGCTCACGATGGCACGTTCATCCGCAATTCGCTCTTTGATTTTGACGACGTCCCCGTGCTTTTCGGCAGTTTTGATATCAACGACGTTCATCCCGCTATTAACAATAACCTCTTGTCCGACCGCAAGGTCTTTATCCTTGAGGGCCGGATCGAGATTGACACGCCATTTTCTGCCGCTGATGTCAATATCGACGGTGCCGTCTTCGTTTGAAGCGAGGAAGACTCCGTAATTATTGGGGGGTGCGCTAAGTTGGGCGACCTTTTCCTTAAGGATCTCCAGTTTCTCTTTCGCCTCTTGTAGCGTGCTGGTGAGTTTCTTATTGCGCCGGTGTGCCGTCATTAACTCACGTTGCATTTCATAGAGTCGAGTTTCAAGGTCCTTGACATATACAGCACGCTGCTGTTGCCGCATGCTTTCAAGCTCGCCTTCGAGCATGTCAATGGTCCCTTGAAGCGTGCGAATTTGCTGTTGATACAAAACAGCATCGCAATTCTGTTGCTCCTCAAAGGAATCCGTGGAATTTCCTCTTTTGATAGCCATACGTGAAGTTCTCACTTTCCAAAACGATTTTTCGACGCCACTCGTAGGGGTGAAAGTCAGGTACGCGGATAACTGGACTCGAGTGGGTTTTAGGTTTTTAAACCCAACACTTTTATTTAGAGTATAGCATTCCGAAAAAATTGTGTCAAGAAAAAGTTGATATTTTTGTTTTTTCGGGACTTTTCAAGGATTTTGTATAGCGAGATGTGCCTACCTCGCTATACACGTAATGCGTCCCTAAGGCGTGCTAAAGCATAGAAACTTTGCCATGCACTTATTACTCCACAACTTCAACTGTATCGTCAATCTCGTCGCCATTGAGTTCTACGTCTTCAGGAATCGCGCCAGCGGTAGATACAGGTCCCGCCCTTAGGGCTTCACGTATCTTCGCTTCGATTTCTGCCATAATGTCAGGGTGCTCTTCCAGATATTTCTTGGCATTCGTTCTGCCTTGACCGATGCGTTCATCGTTATAGGCGAACCAAGAACCGCTCTTTTGGATAAATTCATTATCAACGGCAATGTCCAAGAGGTTCCCCTCTTTAGAGATGCCCTTTCCGAAGGTAACATCATATTCTGCTTCTTTGAAAGGAGATGCCACTTTATTTTTCACCACTTTGACCCGGACACTACTTCCCAGAATTTCAGTGCCCTCTTTAATTTGACTGCCGCGGCGGAGTTCTAAACGGACAGTAGCATGGAACTTGAGAGCAAGTCCACCCGGTGTTGTATCTGGGTTCCCGAACATGATCCCGATTTTTTGCCGGATCTGATTTGTGAAGATAACACAGGTGTTGGATTTGTTAGTGACACCCGACAACTTCCGTAACGCTTTAGACATCAGGCGAGGCAACAAACCGACGTGTGCATCACCCATTTCACCCTCAATCTCGGCTTGAGGCGTCAAAGCAGCTACAGAGTCAATGATTACCAAGTCAATCGCACCGCTACGGATAAGCGTTTCGACAATTTCTAACGCCTGCTCACCGGCATCGGGTTGTGCGATTAACAAGTTTTCCATGTTGACTCCGATGTTTCGGGCGTAGGTGGTATCCAGCGCGTGTTCAACATCAATGAACACAGCCGTGCCTCCTAATTTTTGTGTTTCTGCGACAATATGGAGTGCCAAGGTCGTTTTTCCAGTGCCTTCATGTCCAAAGATTTCGATGATTCTGCCGCGCGGGACACCGCCTACACCGAGGGCAAGATCAAGCGCGAGCGAACCGGTTGGAATCGCGTCGACGGGCACAATTTCGTTGTCCGCTAAACGCATGATAGCACCTTTGCCGAATTCACGCTCTACTTGCGAAATCGCTTGGTCAAGGGCTTTCTGTTTCTGTTCATTTTTCATATTTTAACGTTCTCCTTAATATTACACCTGCTGTCAAAAATAGGTACTTCGGGCATTGCATTACGCGGAAAAATGACATAAGCTTAAAGGCGTGTAGATTGCTCCATTTCGGTGAAGTTGGCTCTGCATGAGTGTGATTTCGTTTACACGCATTGATCCACCAACAATTGTATCATATTTACGTAGAATATTCTTTAAAGGTTCAAGATCTGTCGCGGTTCTCAGCCGCGCGAGCGTAAGGTGTGGGTGAAACCGATTATCTGTTGAGAAACCGAGATGTGTCAATTCAAGGTTCACGGCTTTTGCAAGGCGGGACACGGTCGATGCACCCTGCTTTATGCCCATCCAGATGACACGCGGACGAGCGAGATTGGGGAACGCACCGACACCTCCGAAGGCAATAGCGAATGGCGGATGCGTATCTGTCACACGTTGAAGGGCTTCGCTCACGTCATTGATTGCTTCAGGACGGATGTCGCCGAGGAATTTCAAAGTGAGATGGAAATTTCCGAACTTTGTCCACGTAGCCTTGTGAATTTGCGACTGAAGGTGTGTTTGCACTGGCTTCAGCAATGCCTGTATCGGTTCTGGGATCTCAACTGCTACAAAACAACGAATGCGCGCGCCTGTGGTTGTGTCCATCACGCACCTGCTTTTGGATCGTAACGGGTTGAATGAACCAGCGCAAATAAAGGGTTGCGATTGTTAACGAGAAATTCCACACCAGATCCGACTGTGAGCACTAACGGTATATACATCATAAAGTAGATGGGACCTCGGCTTTTCACAATCAATGTCGCGTTCAGATTGTCTTGAAATGCAAGTAAAATTAAACCGATAACCATGACAATCAGTTGTGAGGTCATCTTGTATTTTCCCCACCGGTTTGCAGAGACAACCTGCCCATACTTTGCCATGAAAACAATTCGCAAAAGTGTGACGAGCACTTCACGACCAATGATAACAAAAACCATCCATACCGGAATCAGCCCACTGTCAACATGCTTGAATAAAGCTAAACAGATTAAAGCGGCACCGATTAACAACTTATCAGCGAGCGGGTCCATGAATTTTCCGAAGCTTGTCACACCTTGCTTTCGGGCAATTTTACCATCAAAATGATCGGTCAGCGCTGCCACAGCAAAAATAATGAGCGCAACCTCCATCATATCCGCCTGAAAACAGTATATGAACGGGGGTATCAGGAAAAGCCGTAAAATCGTTAGGAGATTTGCCAACCGCAAAAGGGTACCGAAATTCATAATGTGTTCACGAAAGAGTAGGAATTATCTCGTCATAAAAGATCCATCACTAATTTTCGGAGAGATCTATTACCTCGGCATCTTTGGGCACCACAAACTTGAAAAGATCCAGTGCAAGTTCCTTATCTCGTTCAATCTGTGTAAGCGTTACAATCACACTTTGACGCGTCCCGTCTTCAAACTCGGTTTCGTAGCCAAATTGCACCGGAAGCCACTCGTCGGATTTCACCCAGATTTGAAGTGTTTCCTTTGCATTCGTGGTCACCATGTGAACTTTAGGGGTCAACTCAATTTGATGTACACCTTTTGGATTCGCAAATTCGTCTGGAATAAGAGCCATATCGTAGTTTTTCTGGACATCTTCAAGGGATGCACCAATACCCGGCAGCAGTTCCCGACGTTCTGGATTCGTCCACTTCATCTTATTGACTTGATTGAGTATGGGTGTATATGTCCAGCCGTATTCGCCGTCCAAAACAGTGAGTTGGACAACCTTTGACGCATCTTTCCGATCAACATACTCCTTACGGAGTAGATTCGGTCTGCCGAATATAAACCGTCCACGCGCAACACTTTTGTTGTTCGCAAACAGCGTCGTCTCCTCAAAGTTTGCACTGAAATTGTTAGATTTCTCGTACGCTGTCTTGAAATTCTGAAAAATTTCATCAACAGTTTGTGGATGTGCCTTGTTAACGAAAAGCACTGAGAAGGACATCACTATTAACAGTAAATTTGAGAGCCACGCAAACTTTCCCGACATAGTGATCCAAAGGGTTCGTCGGATCATTGTCATCTCCTATTTTTCCAAATTACCTTTTGGAAAACTAATTTCTACCTCAATATTATAGCATAATTTACTTGCGGGTGTCAACATTATTAATTGAAGATTGTTGACGAATCGGGATCGCGAAATGTGGGAGGTGTGGGAATTGGAAGGTTATCAATTCGCTAAGCGCGTCCAATCCGTCAGAATAACCTCGATATCATCAGAGTCGTCTAAGGCACACGTAACGAGACGTTCTAAGACTTCGGCAACGGACGGTTCTCGGAATATCGCCTGAAACCAATTTCCGAACGATTTAATCGCATCCGGGGATTCGGCGCACACCCAGAAAACAACCCGACAGAAGTCGAGTCCTTCGTCTACCCATTTTTCGGAGATCCAGACATCTTGTGGAAAACCGTGAAAAATTGGCAAGAGATCCGCTATTAGGAGAGGTAGTTCTTCATTGAGATAAGAGATCTCTGGAAGGATGTCAAAATGAACAGCGTATTTACGGGCATGTGGGGAACGTTCGCGTTCTTCGTTTTGAGTTTGCATAAGCGGTTTCTTAGACTTTAAATGGACAAAGTGATTTTCTGTATGGTATATTATAACATAACACGTGATGTATTCATAGGACAGCCGCATGTCGCGCCAGGGCTATTTAGTTTTAGGTTCCGAATAACAGTTCAAACCTCCTTGATTACTCCGCAAGGTAAAATTAAAAATTTCTCTAACACTACCCTCAAAACCCGTAGTCCGTAACGAAGTGGAGGACGGATAGGTGGAAGCCACATAACAGTTCAAACCTCCTTGATTACTCCGCAAGGTAAAATTAAAAATTTCTCTAACACTACCCTCAAAACTCGTAGTCCGTAACGAAGTGGAGGACGGATAGGTGGAAGCCACATAACAGTTCAAACCTCCTTGATTACTCCGCAAGGTAAAATTAAAAATTTCTCTAACACTACCCTCAAAACTCGTAGTCCGTAACGAAGTGGAGGACGGATAGGTGGAAGCCACATAACAGTTCAAACCTCCTTGATTACTCCGCAAGGTAAAATTAAAAACTCCGCAAGGTAAAATTAAAAATATGGCAGACACGCAACAAATAACATATCTTAAAAATGAACTCGAGAAACGGATTCTGATCCTTGATGGTGCAATGGGGTCGCTACTGCAGACCTATCGGCTCACGGAGGCGGATTTTCGCGGGGAACAGTTTGCCGATCATCCCTGTGACCTCAAAGGCTACAACGATCTGCTCTCCATAACACAACCGCATATTGTAAAAGAAATACACGCAAACTACTGCAGTGCCGGCGCGGATATCATCGAAACGAATACCTTTACCAGTACATCCGTGTCAATGGCGGACTACCAACTCCAGGACATCGCGTATCAGGTAAACTATGCGGCTGCACACATTGCACGCGAGGTGGCGGATAAATGGACGTCACCGGATAAACCGCGCTTCGTCGCTGGGAGTATGGGACCTACCAACCGCAGTTGCACGATTTCGCCGGATGTGAACGACCCGGGCTATCGGAACATTACCTTTGCCCAACTCGTTTCTGCCTACACGACGCAAGCCGAAGGCTTAATTGACGGTGGTGCCGATCTCCTCCTCGTCGAAACCGTCATGGACACGCTTAACTGTAAAGCGGCACTCTTTGCGATACAAACCCTCGCTGAAGCACGAGGCATTGATATTCCCCTTATCGTCTCCTCTGACAGAAGTGGCGGTGGAGGCAGGAACCTCTCCGGACAAACAGTCGAAGCCTTCTGGAACTCGGTTCGGCACGTGAATCTGCTCGCGGTCGGGTTGAACTGTGGCTTCGGCGCACAACAGATTCGTCCGTATCTCGCCGAAATGGCTAAAATAACAGATATACCCGTTATCTGTTATCCGAACGCTGGACTCCCCAATGAACTCGGTCAATACACACAAACCCCAGCAGAAATGGGGGAGTGGATGCACGAATTTGCCCAAAACGGCTTTGTCAATATTGTAGGTGGATGTTGTGGGAGTCAACCTGAACACATCGAAACAATTGCTAAAGTTGCCGCTGAATACGCACCGCGGGAACCAGTGCCACAAAAACGCGCCTGCCGTCTAAGTGGATTAGAGGCGTTTAACATCACGTCTGATTCTCTCTTTGTTAACGTTGGTGAACGGACAAACGTAACAGGATCCCGCCGATTTGAAACGCTCATTAAAGACGAGGACTATGAGACCGCTTTAGGGGTTGCCAGAGATCAAGTCGAAAACGGTGCACAACTGATCGACATTAATATGGACGCAGGCATGTTAGATGCCAAAACAGCGATCGTCAAGTTCCTCAACCTCATCGCGGTGGAACCCGACATTAGTCGTGTGCCTATTATGCTGGATTCCAGTCGATGGGAGGTTATAGAAGCAGGCTTGGAGTGCGTTCAGGGAAAAGGTGTTGTTAACTCAATCAGCTTGAAAGAAGGAGAGGCAGATTTCTTAGCGAAGGCACGATTGATTCGACAGTACGGTGCCGCCGTTATCGTCATGGCGTTTGACGAAGACGGACAGGCGGATACTTACGAGCGAAAGGTGGAGATTTGTCGTCGGGCGTACCGGCTCTTGACGGAACAGGTTGGGTTCCCACCGGAGGACATCATTTTCGATCCGAATGTCTTCGCTGTCGCGACCGGTATCGAAGAGCACAACGAATACGCGAAGGCGTTTATTGAAGCCTGTAAGCGGATTAAAGCCTCGTGTCCGTATGCTTTAGTGAGCGGGGGTGTGAGCAATGTCTCCTTTGCTTTCCGTGGCAACGACAGGGTGCGCGAGGCGATGCACGCCGCGTTCCTCTACCACGCCATCAATGCTGGTATGGACATGGGCATCGTCAACGCTTCGCAACTCGCGGTTTATGACGATCTGCCGAAACCGCTCTTAGAAGCGGTGGAGGATGTCCTGTTCAATCGCCGAGAAGATGCAACCGACCGACTCGTTAATCTCGCGGATATGCTGAAAGGTCCGGGTAAAAAGAAGCGTGTAAATAGGAAATGGCGGAAACTATCGGTCGCAGAACGCCTGCGCTATGCACTCGTCGAAGGAATTATCGAATATATTGAAGCCGATACAGAGGAAGCACGGCTCAATTACGAACGTCCTATACAGGTAATCGAGGGACCACTGATGGACGGTATGGACCGCGTCGGTGAACTCTTCGGGGACGGTAAAATGTTCCTACCACAGGTCGTTAAAAGCGCGCGAGTCATGAAAAAGGCGGTTGCGCACCTCATTCCATATATTGAAAAGGAGCAGGCGGAAGGTGCTATCCGATTCAGAGGCAAAATTGTGATGGCGACGGTGAAGGGCGATGTTCATGACATCGGTAAGAATATCGTGGGTGTTGTGCTTGGGTGCAACAATTACGAAGTTATCGATCTCGGTGTGATGGTGCCTGCCGAAGAAATTTTGGAAACGGCACGGAAAGAGAACGCCGATATTATCGGGGTAAGTGGACTCATCACACCGTCCTTGGATGAGATGGTACACGTTGCTGGAGAGATGGAACGTGAAGGTTTCCAAATCCCACTCCTTATCGGTGGTGCGACGACTTCAAAGGTACATACCGCCGTTCAAATTGAACCCGTTTATAGTGGTCCAGCGATCCACGTCAGGGATGCATCTCGGAGTGTTGGCGTTGTCAGCCATCTGATGAGTAGCGAAAGACAACAGACCTTTACCGAGCAGACCCGTGAGGAATACGCTGAGATCCGGGAACGTCGAGCTAAAAATCGGCAACAGGCGAACCTGCTACCCTTCGCTGTCGCACAGGAACGCAGATCCACACTGGATTGGCGAAATTATCAACCTTCTTCACCGCGCAGGATAGGCACCAAAGTCTTTGAAGACTATCCGTTAGTGGAACTCGTTGACTATATCGACTGGAATCCCTTCTTCACGACTTGGGGACTCCGCGGTAAATATCCGAATATACTGGAGAATCCAGAAGTCGGTGAGGAAGCGCGCAAACTTCTTAAAGATGCTGAAACGCTCCTTCGTATTATCGTCGAAGAGAAAAAAATTCAGGCACGCGCTGTCGTCGGAATTTTCCCAGCCAACGGTGTCAGTGAAGATACCGAAATTTACGCCGACGAGGCGCGGACGGAAACGATCGGCACCCTGCATCACCTACGCCAACAGACGGAACAACCGTTTACGAGACCGAACCTCAGCCTCGGTGATTTCATCGCGCCAAAAACAACAGGGGTCCCAGATTATATCGGGGGATTTGCTGTGACAACGGGTATCGGTGTCTCCGAATTCTGTGCCGAATTTGAGCGGGAACAGGACGATTACAACAGCATTATGGCAAAAGCATTAGCAGACCGACTCGCGGAGGCTTTCACGGAGCGGATGCATCAGCACGTCCGCACAACGCTTTGGGGTTATGCCGTTGATGAGACGTTGGACAATGAAGCCCTGATTACCGAAAAATATCGGGGGATTCGTCCGGCACCGGGGTATCCCGCATGTCCCGATCATAACCAGAAACGGGTGCTGTTTGAACTCCTGAAGGCTACAGAGAACACGGGTATCTCTCTCACCGAGAGTCTGGCGATGTCCCCGGCGGCATCTGTGAGTGGATGGTATTATTCACACCCAGAGGCGCGGTATTTCAGCATCAGTAGAATCGGAGAGGATCAGGTCTTGGATTACGCCGAACGTACCGGTATGGACATCGAAACGGCGAGGCGTTGGCTGAAACCGTTACTTACTTGACGTGCCTCGCTAATCAGCACGTAGGTTGGGTTGAACGGAGCATGAAAAATTGAACGCATCCATTCCAGAAGGAAATTAAACGCATTAAGCAGGCTCGCCAGAATGTTGCGTCGGAGCGTCCTGTATCAGTTGCTGTTTTTAAATAATTCATCCAAGGAAAAGATATGCAAAAATCTCACAAATATCTGGATCCCGTCGCACTCTCTCGGATTGGGGGTATGGAACTCGTCGCAAGGCTCGTCGTTGAGGGGTTCGTTACTGGATTGCACAAAAGTCCGTATCAAGGGTTCAGCGTGGAATTCGCAGAACACCGACAATATATGCCCGGCGATGAGATCCGTTATATCGACTGGAAGGTCTACGGGAAATCCGATCGGTATTACGTCAAAAAGTATGAAGAGGAGACGAACCTGCGCGCATATATCCTCCTCGATACAAGCGCGTCGATGGGCTATAAACACGCAGAGGAAGGATTGACGAAGTTTGAATACGGCTGTTATCTCGCGGCGACACTCACCTACCTCATGCTGAAGCAGCGCGACTCTGTCGGTTTGGCACTCTTCGACACGGATATCACACAATACATTCCACCGAGGGGAGCCGCAACGCATCTACGAGCGATTATGTCCGCTTTGGAGAATGCTACTCCCGGTCAGGAGACCAAGTTAAGCGGTCTCTTCCACGAACTCGCCAAACGGATTGTGAGACGCGGTTTAGTTATTGTCATCTCCGATCTGCTTGACGAACCCTCGGAGGTCATCTCTGCCCTGAAACACCTCCGTCATCAGAAACATGAAGTCATCGTGTTCCACCTGCTCGATCCTGCCGAACTTACCTTTCCTTATACCGGTTCTGTCGTCTTTCGGGACATGGAAACCGGAGAGACCCTTTCAACACAGGCGGATACGCTGAAAGCGGATTATCTTGAAAAATTGAACCAATTCATTCAAAGCTACCGTCGCGGGTGCGGCGCGAGCCAGATCGATTACGTTCAACTGGACACCGCCACGCCGTTTGACTATGCGCTGTCTGAATACCTGTCCCGCCGAAAGTAGACCTCGCTCCCGTAACGCTTATTCATTAATCTTACGCTACATTGGCGTTAACATTTCTACTCAGATGCAGAGATACTTTTGATGACAACAAGCGTTAAATCATCATACTGTTCTGCATCCGCAACAAATCTATTAACGTCTTCAACGATGTGTTGGATCACTTCCTCAGCGGTGCATTCGTTTGGTATTTGGGAAGCCAATTCTATTAAACGCTCAGTTCCATACATCTCTTCGTCAGAGTTGAGGGCTTCAATGAGACCGTCGGAGTGGAAGATAAGCACATCACCTTCAACTAAATTAAAAGTGATAGATTCATATAGAACGCTTTTCATACAACCGAGAGGCAGGTCACTATTTTCAATTTCAATGATTTCAGTGCCTCTTTTGAGAAGAGGGTAGGGTTGTCCGCCGTTGGCGTAGTCAATACGTTTGTCGGACGCATTGAGAATTGCCAAGTTGAGCGCAATAAAATTGGGACCGTACATCCGGGGTACTAATCCTACATTGAGGTCGGTGAGGATCGCATCTGCGTCGGATCTGAATCTGGCAACTTCGTGTAGCATTCCGTTCGTGAGCACGGCATTCATTGCGCCGCGTAATCCTTTGCCTGCCGCATCTGCTACTGCAATAGCGGTATGCCCGTTTGCAACGGTCAAGTAATCGTAAAAATCTCCGCCCACCTGTGTTGCTGGGACCGACATCCCGGCAATATCAAATCCTTTTGTATCTGGTGATTCTGTGGGGAGTAGCCCCATTTGAATGTTTTGTGCCTCGTCCAACTCAGCACGGATTCGCTGTATTTCCGCCTCCTCCTTTTGCAACATTTCGTTACGAAGTTGTGCGGTGTGCCTTCGGTTGATAAACAAGCGACCGATGAGGACAAAGACAATAGTCGTGAAGATGAGTGTAGGGAGATAGGTTCGCCACCGCGTCCAGAAGGGGGATGGGATACTAAAGTCGACCACGGCGGGTGGATGCGTATAGGGCCAGTCTTGGCGGAAAGCCTTGACGATGAAGCTGTAGGTGCCCGCTTTGAGACCCGTATATCGTATGCATAGAACGCCATCTTGGTTTTGAAATTCCTGTTGAACACCATTATTGTGCGTAGTTTGTCGAGTTGCCAATCCAGATGCCGGAAACCATTTGTCAGATGAAGCACCTGAACCGGTGGGCAAAAGTGAGAACTCCTCCGCTGAAAGCTTTGTCCATCCAGGACTATCCAACCCAATTATTTTAAATTCATAGGAGAGCCGTTCTCGGAGCGGGCTGATGCCTCGTACATAGAAAATAATGTGCTTGTTGCCACGTGCGGGTAAGTCAATACTCGATGAGAGTACGGTATAGGTTTTATCAGCCTTTAGGGCAGTTAAACGATAAAAAGGGAGTCCGCCGCGCGTTGGTGTATATTGTGTAACGCCGCCTTCAGTGGCAAACCAAATATCTTTGTCAGAAGATTCATAAATTTTCGAGATGTTGTTATGCACCAGACCGTCTTTTGTGGTGAGGGAATCAAAGGTTTTACCATCATATCGGACGGTGCCGCCGCCCTTTGTTGCGAACCATATACTTCCGCTACTATCCTCAATCACATCGTGCACATTGTCGACAAGAAATCCTTCTTTTCTGGAATGCTGAGATGTATTTTTAGTTGTATACGTTGTGAGTTCGCTCCCATCGTAGCGAACTACTCCACGAGAGGTCGCAAGCCAGAGCACACCTTCTTGCGTCGTTAGGGACGCGTTTACTGGAACAAGTTCAGTGTCTTCAGTTGTGATTAACTCTTGGTCACGATATTTCTTGAGAGCATCCGGAAAGAGGAAAGTAATATCCTCTTTCTTTGCTGTTGGATGCTGCCATGCTGCGAGTGGGGCGGCACGGGAATTCCCTGTGAGTACAATCGGTTTGGTCGGATTAGAGACATTCCAGCGTACCAACTTTCCTGTCACGGCGTTGAAAAACCACTTGGCACCTGATGGCATTTCAAACATCTTTGTTACTTTAATGAGATGTGGAAGGGTCTCCGGCTCAATGTTTATAGACGTTGAATCTCCAATCTTTTTTGGATAGGATTGCACTCTTCCGTTCTCATAAAGCACCCATAATTTGTCGTTGGTATCTGTGTGTAAGGCATTTATAGGAGAGTCAGCATGATCAATTTCCAAGGTCGTTTGAAAGGGAATTCTCTGGAAGCGGTTTGTAAGCCATAACAATCCTGTCGCGTCTGCCTTGAAGATATGCCCACCAAAAGCTAACCATCGGTGTTCCCCTTCGGTAACAAATAGATTGGGATTCCTATCAGCTCGTCTCCTGATGTGTCCCGTTTTGGGCTTGATAAAGATAGAAACCTGATCGAAGGATCCGTCTCCGTAGCGGAAGAACGTGTATCGTGTAGCGTTTTCACCATATATCGGTTTGCTGGTAAACCAGATGTGTCCGCCAACTTCAAATATTTTTACAATGTCTGTCCAAAATGCGAAACGTGATTCCCGTCTAACTCTACTACTGATGCCAGTGCCATGATTCTGAATTGCAGGGCTCGGGTTAAATACTGTCGCGCCATTATCATGTCCAAACCACAAATCGCCGTTAATTGCTTCAAAAATCGTGTGAATCCGGTCAATACCAAGCCCATTATCGGCACTATAAGGAATTGACTTAAGAGTCGCATCGTATTGTTGGACCTCACCACTCTCGTTAGTAAACCATAGATTTCCCCAGGCGTCCTCGATTTTAAGAACCCCCTGTATGTTTCTGGGGGTCTGTAGTTGCGAACCATCCCACCATCTTGTAATGCGACCATCGCTAAACCAGAGTCGTCCTTTCGTGTCACTCTGGAATGCGGCTTGCCTCGGCGGTCTATACCACCCAGAACCGCTTTGTGCTGAACGTAAAGGTAGAATCTGCTGAAAGGTTTGCCCATCAAACTTCAGGAGAAGATTATAGCCACCGAACCAAAGATTCCCGGAGGTGTCTTCCGTTACCGCCTCAATGGCACTCACTGCGTTAAGGGAACTGTAACGCGTGAATCCGATCTTCGGTTGGATACGCGATGTTTTGGTCTCTGTTTTATCATTTGGGTCGTCATTACCGCCGAGTTTCTCGTCTGAGCGACGATTCTCACGAAAACTTAGGATTACACCCCTTTTTTCCGTTGCGCCTTCACTGCCGCCAAGCCAGAGGGTTCCGTCTTCGCTTTCAAAGATAACGTTTATTGTCAATGTTTCCGTTGACTGGAGTGAATCTTCGCTTTCAATCTCGTTCCGATATGCCTCTGGCAATTTTTGGACCCTTGAGGTAACGTACTTCGTTAGCCACTGACTTTCACTAACCCACACGTCGCCGAGCCTGTCAACAATCAGAAAGTTTCCAGTGCCGATCAGTTTGATCGAAGTGCCATCATAACGGCTAACCTGACCCGGTTCTCCTGAATTATCTCGCGTAAGAAACCAGATGTGTCCCCACTTATCTTCAACAATTTGTCGCGTCCGTCCGAGCAGTGCTCCTGCTTGAACACCAGATACTGACATTTCCTCCGAAGTGGTCAGAGCAGCCGTGTAGGGCACAAAAGTATTGCCATCATAACGGCTGACACCACCCCTATCAGAGCCGAACCAAAGCGCACCTCGGCTGTCTTGAAAAATAACAGGGACTATCGGACCCACAAGACCGTCTGCAACCGTATAGGTTTCCATCTGCTCGAAAGCGACGGAAGATTCAATAAAAGTGATGGAGAAGCATAAAACTAAGATGAATACGAATAATTTCAAGCTATTCACTACAAACCACCTTTAATTGTTCAAAGCCTCAAAACCCGTTAGAATGTATTTGTGGAAAAAGACTGAATTCGAGAAATAGCCCTTGAATTACTGAGTCAGAATAAGTAAGGAAAATCCGGAGATAGCCTTTGCTTTGCTGAAAAAATAACACATTTGAGAAGTAAAGTCAAGAACAATCAAACGCATTGACCCCTTAAACGAACTATGATACAATGGAAACATCAACAACTTAAGCAGGCGAACACAAGGACAATCAAATGTGAGAAAGGAGAAAGCGATGAAAACATATCGAATCGGAATTTTAGGGTGTAGAGGACGCGGGACGTCAGCAGCAAGGGCATATCATGCGCATCCACGTACAGAGATCGTCGGACTCTGTGATCTGGTTAAAGAACGTCTCGACACTCTCGGCGAAGAAGTCAACGTCACCGCACGGTTCACTGATTTAGACGAGATGATTCGGCAAATCCAACCCGACATTGTGGCGATTCCCACCGGCACGGAATTTCACTACGATCTGTGCATGCGCGTGCTGGAACACGGGGTCAATATTGAGGTGGAAAAGCCGATGTGTGTGGATCTCGTGCAAGCGGATGCCGTTATCGCTAAAGCGAAGGAAAAAGGCGTACAGATCGCGGTACACCACCAAGGCAGAGTCGGTGCACCCATGCAGACAATGGCGCGTGCCTTTGATGCCGGGAAGATCGGTGAGTTGCGTTACCTGTATGGCAGCGGGAAAGGCTACTACGGCGGCTACGGCTTGATGAACATCGGCACACACATGCTGAACAACATGCTCCACTTCGGGAAGAGATGTCAAAGTATTGTGGCACACCTGACGACGGGCGGGAAGCCGATTATGCCTACGGATGTCGTGCCATCGCCGAGCGGCATGGGGACAATCGCCGGCGAATATATCACGGCGACGCTGCAGTATGAGGGCAACGTCACCGGTACCCTGCTCCAACACCGGTTTGACAAAATGGATACCAACGGGTATACTATGGAGCTTTACGGCACTGAAGGAAGACTCTTCTGGGGACTTGGGGGCGCATGGTGGCTACCGACACCGCACTATGTCCCTGACGGTACACACGACCAGTGGGAAGCGTTGGAACTTATCTATCCTGAGCACTACGACCCTAACAGTAGCGCAGCGGAAGCGGATTACTGGTTTGTGGAGGACTACGTCAACGCCTTAGATGAAGGCAGAGCACATACGTGCAGCGGTACCGAGGGACGACACATTATCGAAATGATGATGGGTATCTTTGAGTCGGCGGCTTATGGCACGCGTGTTGATCTCCCGCAAAAAGATCGGCGGCATCCGTTGTTACGGTGGCGTGAGGAAGCCGGCTTGGATTCGCCTACAGAGATGCCGAGAGCGTATGGAGATTGGCTAACATTGGAATCCGAACGGATTAGCTAACTTTAAAAGTAGTAGGCACGCTCCGTGTGCCGTAACCCAAACGTAACGGATTAATCAAACAACTCGGCGCGCTTACAAAGCGCGCCTACAACGTACGGGACGTACACCTACATTATCTGCGCAATAACCGCGTTCGTCTGCAATCCCGACTCACCCGTACACCGGATCGGTTCACCCGTCTTGAGGTGATTGACAAAGTCTTCTACAAGCCCCGTGTGTGTGTGCGGAAACGGGGTTTGGTTTATGGCAATCTGCTCACCCGATTTTTCCAACGTCAGGTTCCCGCTATTCAACGGCGAACACCTTAAAGCCCCTTCTGTGCCGTAGATCTCAACATCGTCGATCGAAACGCCGACGTTCCAGTTGATGTTCGCAACGGCGTGCGCGCCACTCTGAAAACGGAGCGTAAACGCAGTGGAATCATCGACCTCAATATCCAGATGCACGGTCTCCGCATAGCCTTGGACAGATTCAACCTCCCCCATCAGATACTGAAGGAGCGAAATACGGTGGCTACCGAGATCCATCAGAACACCCCCGCCGCTGATTTTGGGATCCACCCGCCAACTATGCAGATCATGCCGATTCGGATCATAGAAACCGGTGTGATTGACCCGCGCCAGCACCACATCACCGATAGCACCCTCATCCATCAACGCCTTCATCTTCACGATATTTGGATAGAAGTTGCGGTAATAGGCGAGCATCAAGGTGACACCCGCGTCGTGGCAGGCATCCACCATACGTTGACACTCTTCGACCGTCATCGCCATCGGTTTCTCACAGAGGACGTGCTTGCCGGCTTCTGCCACACGGAGTGTCTGTTCGCAGTGAAGGTAGGGGTGCGTTGCGATGTAAATTGCGTTGAGTTCGTCATCCGCGAGGAGTGCATCTATGTCGGTATAGACCCGTTTCGCGCCGTGCCTCTCGGCAAAGGATTCCGCTTTGGCGTGGTCTCGTCGCATCACAGCGATGAGTTCCGAATCATTGACGCTATAGAGGGGCGGTCCGCCCTTATATTCAGCGACATCCCCACAACCGAGTATGCCCCATCTGAGTGTTGCCATGAAATCTGTTCCTTTCCCAATTCGAACCTGGTAATCGCTGTCAGTATACCGCAAAGCCTCGGATGTGTCAACTCCATTTCTTCTGTAGGAGGGATCTCCGAATCCCGACTTTTCTTTTCGCTGTCGCGATGCCGCGCTAAAATGGACAAGAAATCAAAAACTGAGCATCTCTACGTTCTTTAGCCTACCCTTCTCTTCGCTGGCGAGGTTCCTGAGGGAACACCCAAGCAAAAACACCTCGTCCACTCTACAATCAAGGTAGGTTCCGATAAACTATTTATGAGATGACTTGTCCACTCTTCAGCCCCAGCGGGGCGACATGTGTGTAGCAGCAAGGTCTCACCGCACCCTCTTCAGCCCCAGAGGGGCGACATCTCTCTATAGAAACCTTCTCTGTTGAACATTGGACGGACATCTGTTAGGATATTGTACATAGAAAAACGGGAGGAGGATGGACGATGGCAAACAATACAACACTTGAGGAGATCGCCCCTTTTTTTATTGTCAAAAACCTCGCTGCGTCAATTGACTTTTACAGTCAGAAACTCGGTTTTGAGACAGATCTGCTTATCCCGGAAGAAGACCCATTTTTTGGGATCGTGAGTCGTGATGACGTGCGGATTCTTCTCAAACATATCACTGAATATATACATCCAGTACCAAACCATACTCGGCACGAGTGGGCGAAATGGGACGCTTTCATACTGGTTTCCGATCCTGACGCGTTGTTTGCCGAGTATCAGTCCCGTGGACTGGCGTTCCACGAAACCCTCGCAGATACCAGCGACGGTCTCCGAGCGTTTGAACTCAAGGATCATGACGGGTATGTTTTGTGTTTTGGGAAACCGCTCTAAGTGGGGTGGGATGAAGATGGTCAATTCCACGCTAACGCATCATATCCATCTCATGTACTCGTCGTGTTTTCCAATCCAATACCAGACTAAAGTGCCTTCTTCTTCACGTGCCAAAATACGATATTGCTTACTGATTCGTGCTGACCAAAGCCCGCCAACCTTTTTCAAATAGAGAGAAGGATGCCTAGGATTTTCAAGTAACAATTCAATTTTTCGGAGAGTGCTTTTTTGAACGTTTGGTGGTAGCTTGTTGTACGCCTCCCAAAAATCGTCGTGTACGACATGGTTATTCATATCTTCTGCACATTTTGATGAGGGAAATAACGAATGGTTTTATCAGCGATTCAAGGCGGTTTCTCGGTTTTTGCGTACTTAGAAATGGAATATGATGGGTTTCAAAATTCCAGACACAGCATTCTATTTCTCTGTGGCGTTCTGTGAGAGAAATACCGTTAAGTCTTCACATTTACCTGCATGAAAGTCTTTACTGACCCGTTCCAGTGTAGAGTCAAGTTTTCCTGTTTTTACGTCATCTTCTAACTGTTTGTTCCATGCTTGCCAATCGGCTTCAAGGGTTTGATAAAGTGTGTTTTCGAGGATTTCCAACAATGCGTCTTGTGTATTCGCCTCGCACTTCACCTTAGGATGTTCCTGTATCCACCCTATCCATCTCTTGCCGTTTTTTTGGATTTTGGCGGTATAGATCTCGCCGTCTTCCACATCGTGAATTTTGACGGTTTGGATATGGTTCATGTTTGCTCCTCCGACAAAGCCTGTCTGTTCAATAGGTCAACTACCCAAGCCTAAAGACTTGGGCTTGTAGAAAACAACAGTAACTGAGTTGCGTTCTGCAAGCCTGCGTCTCGTGCTTCGTTCGTGTTTTTCGCTTCGCTGAGGGGGGTAACCCACCGCTCTCCACGAAGGGCCGCAGCAGCCCTGAAAAGTATGTTTATCGCAGCGTTGTGGTCTCGGTCTAAAGACGTGTCACAAGACTGACAGTTAAAAGTTCGTATCGCCAGAGAGAGTTTCTTTGGCGATTTCTCACCACAAGCGGAGCAGATTTGCGAGGTATTCTTAGGGTCAACTTGGTGGAAATGCAAGCCGTCTCTTTCGGCTATACTTGCACACCACTCAAAGAAGGTTGCCCAAGACGCATCGGAAATGCTCTTGCTGAGGTGTTTGTTCTTTACCATGTTAGATACGCGTAAGTTCTCTGCCACTAAGACATTGTTTTCCTGATGGTGGTAGAGTTTATAGACGAGTTGGTTTCCGATAAAGTCTTTGCGTTTGTTGGCAGTTCGCTCATGGTGTAAGGCAGAGGCATGCACGGATTTTCGCCAGCGGTTAGAGCCTTTTTTACGGCGTGCCATTGTTTGATTGTGCTTGTGTAGCAAGCCTTCTGCTTTACGATACCAACGCGGGTTGTCCTCTTTTTCGCCTTCAGAAGTCGTCAGGTAGTGGGTGGTTCCCATGTCAACACCGATTGCGTCTGTGGGGTCAACTTTCGGGGTATCCCCTATCTCACAAGAGATATGGGCATACCAACCAGACGTTTTTTTCACAAGCGTAACTTCTTTCGGGTCACCGACAAGCGGGCGATGCATGTATATCTTGAGTTCACCAAGTTTCGGCACTTTCAGGCGGTTGTGCCGGTAGTTTGTTTCTATAATCGGATTCTCACGAACGCGTATTGTCTGTTTTTCAGTATCTTTGGTCTTTTTACCAACCACTTTGGTATATTTTCGGAGACTCCATGTCAGAGAACGCACACGCTTTTTGTAGCGAGGGTATCCTTTTTTTGTTGTGTTCTCTTTGCAGCGTCTACGGAAGTTCACAAACGCTTTATCATTCCTACGAAGTGCGTGGTTCTGAAAGTCTTGTGGCACTTCACGGAAGTCGTCATATTTCTCACGCGCTTGCGTTAGAAGTGTCCGCTGGTCAGAGAGCGACACAAAAGCCCCTTCAGTCTCATACGCAACAAGTCTATCGTGGCGTGCAGAGTTCTGAAGTTCGCACAGGTGGTCTAACCACTTTAACAATGTTTCTTCCTGTTGTTGCGTAGGATAAACAGGATACTTAAATGTTAATCTCATGGTATATCAGGTATCAGGTATTTATCCCCTACAACGTGGGAGGCAGACACATTGCCAAGTGACAATGCGTTGTATGTCTGCCAACACGATATTATTAATTATACAATATTTCGGACTGAATGTCAAATATATTTTGGCGTTTTGGTCCTTTCCAAGAGGGCGGTTTTTCCTCCCAAAACTAAAGCATTGGGATTCCAAAACCGACTATTCCCTTGATAATACAGTATTGTGCGATAATCTTCCAACTGAGCCATACCCCTTTCCCCAGCAAATCCAATTTTCTTGCATTCTGCAATAGCAGCGAGTTGTCCTACTTCATCACGAAATACAACGTCTGCTCTACACGGACTAGACCCTATCTCAATTTCATGTTCCCGCTCTGTAGAAAATGTCTCAAACTTGGCGGAACTGAAATAACGAAGGACTGCCCCAACCACAATACCCTCATGCTGCAAACTCGCGTAATAACATATGGAACACAAGTTATACCGAAAATTACGCTGCTGCCCACACTCTGAGCAAACTACTCTACTATCAACTCTCTCATTCATAGTATATTCTCAGAATTCTTTAGGGAATTTCACTGTTTCTGATATAAGAACTATTTGTACTGCCATGTCGCTCATTTTATTTTTCATATTTTCCCCTGTACCACATTTGCTTACTTGACGATAGCAGAATTAACGTCAGCAACGTTAATTATTTACCATTTCATCGCGTATAGATAATCTTCTCGCTGATAACTCTCAACCCTCCTTGCCACAAGTTAGATATAGGTTTTAACTTTTTCCCGATTTGCGTCATTCTGTGCGGTTAAGTTCTTGGATTCGTCGTTCTACATCAACTTTGAGATCATTCTCGCCGGGCTGTTCAGCGAGTTCCAATGCAGTCTGGAAATCCACCTTCGCGTCTTCAATATTACCCATGTTCACATGCACCTTGCCTCGATTAACGTAGACTATGACTAAATCAGATTTCAGACAGATAGCTTGATTAAAGTCCTCAAGTGCAGATTCATGCTGCCCTATAGTTGACTTCACATTACCCCGATTGACGTAGGCTGGAACGAAATTCGATTCTAGTCGAATCACCTCATTATAGTCATCAATAGCAGATTCATACTGGCGGAGAGACCATTTTGCATTCCCCCGATCAAAGTAGGCTGCAGCATCCTTCGGATTCAGCCGAATCACCTCATTATAGTCATCAACAGCAGTTTCATACCGGCGGAGAGAGAAATTCACACTACCCCTATTGACGTAGGGATCAACATCATCGGGGCACAGTCTGATAGCTTCATCAAAATCGGCGATGGCCACATCATATTGATGAAGTGAACTTTTAGCAACACCGCGGGTATTGTAGGCTGTGGCATAACTTGGGTTGATACTTATAGCTTCGTCAAAATTGGCAATAGCAGTTTCAAATTGAGTCATACCTACATATGTAATTCCTCTATTGTAATAAGCTTCGGCAGAATTTGGATCTAGGTTGATAGCTTCATCATGATCGGTTAGGGCTTCGTTGAATCTGCCAAGCACACTATTCACATTGCCGCGATTTGTGTAGGCTTTGGCTAGGATTGGATTAAGATCAATAGCTTTATCATAGTCCTCAATGGCTGACTCTAATTGACCCAACTCCACCTTGGCAGCTCCCCGATTGACATACACCTCTGCATCATTCTTTTTCCCGCTAATCGCCTTATCATAATCCTCAATGGCTGACTCAAGTTGACCCAGTCGGCTTTTTGCATTGCCACGATTGTAATAGGCATCAGTGTTGTCAGGATCCAGTTCAATAGCCTTATCATGATCTGCAATAGCTTCCTTATGTTTGCCAATCTCGCTTTTCACAATGCCTCGATTGACATACGCCCCAGCATGATCAGGTTTAAGACCGAGGGCTTTATCATGATCTGCAATAGCTGCTTCATGTTGACCCAATTCTAGCATCACAACTCCGCGATTCGTGTAGGGCTCAACTAAATTTGGATTCAGGCGAATAGTCTTATCAAAGTCTGCGATAGCTTCCTGATATTGACCTAAGTCTTTTTTAGCCGCACCACGATTATTATAAGCCTCGGCATAATCTGGCTTCAGTCGGAGTGCCAAGTCGTAGGCAGAAACAGACTTTTCTGCCGCGCCTGCTTCTGAAAGGAGGTAGCCAATCGAAAAGAAAGCGACAGCAAGATTTGCCTCGGTTCGCTCAAACGTAGCAGCACTGGAATTACTACCTTCGCTAACCAATTCAACCTGTGTTTCCTTCGCCAGTTCTGGAAAGATATCCACTAACTTTGGAAAATTTCGGTCTTCATACGTTTTAATAAGTACACCGATCAACGTCATTACTGCCGATAATGGATGATTTTCATCATCACCGACACTGTAGATTAGATCTTCCAGTACTGCCAAAAGTTGTTTGTACTCGGTTTCCGTTACCATGGTGCTGCTAAAGTCTTTGTTACGATTCACGATACCGGCTAACAAGTCCAGTAGACTTACAATCCATTGGGAGGCACTTTCAGGGGAAGGCACAGAATCAACAGATTCATGGGCAGAAGGCGGGACAGATGTAAGTGATACTTGTTTTTGCAGACTGTGCGTGCTTAAGAATGCTGGTCCAAAAGGAGCGAACGTTGACACTATACTTTGTGGTGTTTGAATACCAGTTGACATTGTTTGTTACCTCTTTCTGTTCCATGCATCGTACTCAGCGTGTGTTAGCACTTCATGAATGACAACTTGTTGTGAGTCATATCGCATAATGGCAATAAGTCGCGCTTTGTTGCCGCCAATATTGAATACCGTAAATGTTGTTTCTCGATTGCTGTACGGAACCTGTTGCCTCGGTTGCACAGGGGTCTCTTTTTTTACAAGGTCAGCGTGAGGGAACATTTCTCGCAACTCTGTTACCGAACCAAAATCGCTTTGCTGCATCAATTCAAGCCAACGGAAAAGTCCTGATCGGGAGGTTGGATGTTTTTGGGCAAATTCAGTGAGTTTTTGTTCGGCAATAATTTGCATCGATAAGTTGTCTCAAAAGCAAGAATCGCAAGTACGACCAACTTCTACCGGAGGATGATGATACAACCGAGGTTGATTGCTCCGATAGAAACGTTATTGCACATCGATCCAAGCCTCCACTTTCCGTCCTGTTAAGTACGATGCAAATTATACGTCAATTTGCAAGCAATTTCAAGGAAAAGAGATTCCAATAATTCAGTATTGCAGGGGCATCGCGTGAAGATGAATTCCTTAACCGAATTGTTTATATCCCACTTAGGTTGAGTAACCACCGCTAAAAAATAAGGACATCCAGTTCTAAAAACACCGATACTATAAGTTAATTATATTTTCACATTCGTTTTTTCACGGAGAGATGGTAAATTGAATTCTGGAAACCCACGGCACACCTACCACGATAAAAACCTCCGTGAAGTCTCCGTGAAAATTGGTGTTCTTTACAGGCGTTTATCCTGTCTATCCTTTAATCCTGATTCAGACAGCATAAACTTCAGCATCCGTCCATCCGACTATGAAATTTCATAGCAAGCATTTCAAAAACTCTTATAAAAACCGCTAAAAACCCGCTCATTGTCTATGTTTACAGCCTTTTTGAACCCTACCATTTTTCAGGTTTTGCTATGAAAACTGTGAAACGCGTTCCATTTTCTTGCCTGAATGTCTGAGTAGTGTTTCTGTGATAGTGACTTTACTAACCGCTGACTGCCGACTGCTGGTGGCTGATGGCTTATAACACATCTTCGCTTGAAAACTTACCCAAAGCACAGTATAATAGACGCAAATTTGTGTTCAGGAGCGGGAATGGAAACCAACGGAAACAGGAAAAGGAACCTTGTCAAACCACATATTCTACTGATTGGGTTGGCTCTCGTCGCTTTTAATAGTTACTGGTGCCTGATGGGGACGGAAGTGTGGCACTCTACGCAACTGACGATCGCCTCGCTGTTCTTTAATGCGGTTTTCACGCTTCTTATCTTCGTACTTATTAACCTACTGCTCCAGCGATTTGTGCCGCGTCTGGCGATGTCGCAAGCCGACTTACAAACCATCTATGTCATGGTGGTGATGGTAACAACTATCAGCGGACATACCATGATGGGGTACCTCATCCCTGTCCTCGCGCATACATTTCAGTTCGCAACCCCCGAAAATGAGTGGCTATCGCTCTTTGGAAACAATATCCCCAGTTGGATCGCCGTCAAAAGTCCACGCATCTTAGACGGGTTCTACAACGGAGATTCTACCCTCTATAATTCTGCCACTTTAGACGCATGGATCCCGCCGGTGTTGGCTTGGTCAAGTTTTGTTATCGCACTCTGGCTGACATTGTTGGCAGTAACGATCTTTCTCCGAAGGCAGTGGACGGAAAATGAACGCCTGAACTACCCGATCGTCCAACTTCCGTTGGCATTGACGAGCAATCCGAAACGCTTCTTTAGTTCGCCGTGGATGTGGGTCGGATTCGCAGTTGCGGGGAGTGTAGAACTGCTAAATGGACTGAGTTTCCTGTATCCAGAGATCCCTTCCCTACCTATTAGAAACAAACTGCTTGGACAATTCAGTTCAAAACCGTGGAGTGCGATGGGACCGATTCGCATCTCCTTCTATCCATTTAGCATCGGTTTGATGTTCTTCACGCCGCTGGATCTCTCGTTTTCGTGCTGGTTCTTCTGGTTACTGACCCGTGTTCAGATGATAGTCACAGATATGTTCGGCGCACGCAATATCTATAACCTTGAACAGCAGACCGGGGCATGGATTGCATTCGGATGCATTCCGTTGTGGATGGGAAGACGGCACTACGGACGTATTATCCGTAAAATTTTTGGGATTGCACAACGCCGTGGCGAACCACCACCTGACGATTCTGGAGAACCGATGCGTTACCGCACTGCAGCGGGACTATTCGCCGTCGGGTTGATGTTCCTTTTCTTCTTCTGTTTTCAAATGGGGATGACCTTCTGGGCAATTGCCCTCTTTTTTCTCTTCTACTTTCCGATGATTATCGGTATCACCCGTATTCGCGCCGAAATTGGCCCGCCGCTTCATCAACTCGTCCTTGTCGATCCAGGCAGGACCATGGTATTGGCGTTAGGCACACGCCGACTCGGTGCTGCCAACTTGATGGGATTAACGTTCCTCTACCCATTTGTCCGCTGTTTCCGCGCCCATCCGACACCGAGTGAATTGGAGGCATTCCGTCTGGCAGAACGGAGCCAAATTGGGTATCGACAACTGCTCATCGGGATGATTTTGGCGATCGTGTTCGGTATCCTGATAACGTTCTGGGCATATCTACACGTCCTCTATGATATGGGAGCAGGAAGCAAAGCACGCGGGTGGATCGTCTATATGGGGTGGGAGACGTTCAACCGCTTGCAAACGTGGCTTGTCAGTCCACGCGACACGGGCGGACCGGAACTCGGGGTTATCGGCAGCAGTTTCCTGTTTACGATATTCCTGATGATTATGAAGGTCCGGTTTCTCTGGTGGCCCCTGCACCCTGGCGGTTATGTGTTAGTCAGTGGCACCGGAATGGGGAGATTATGGTTTACAATCTTTCTGAGTTGGTTAGCGAAGGCAATCGTGTTAAAGATTGGCGGTGTCAAACTCTACCGACAGGCAGTGCCGTTCTTTTTAGGGCTAATCTTAGGGGATTACACGCTCGGATGTGTCTGGAGCCTCATTGGACTGGTGCTGGAGATACCAACCTATATTGTCTGGCATTGAGGCACATCACCCCTTGCAAACTTACCCAAAACACAGTATAATAGACGGAAACTTATGCTGAGGTGCTATTCAATTGAGCGACGTTCCAAAAACACATCCCCGTTACCTTTCGCTAACACTCCGAGACACCATTGTTGCAGGCGTAGAGCAAGGCATTACCTCTGTCCACGGCTTAATCGCACACGGACGCGGAGAGGCTTTCGATTACCTCATTGGGGAGGCGACACAACCATTCGCAACGGAAGCGATCCGTGCTGCCGCGGCGATGCTTTGTCTCGCAGAACATCCTGTCATCTCCGTCAACGGGAATGTCGCGGCGTTGGCACCTGAAGAACTCATCGAACTGGGGAAAGTCCTGAACGCACCGTTAGAGGTGAACATCTTTCATACGGAAACAGGACGGGAACAGAGAATCCGGGAACATCTGCTCAAGCATAAGGCGAGGTTGGAAACCTCGCCAGCGGTGGACGGAATGGAAGGAGCACCCGATGTGCTGATGCCGACAACCGAGGCGCAACTCTCCTATATCGACTCCAATCGGAAGTTCGTGCATCCAGAGGGAATCTTTAAAGCGGATGTCGTCTTTGTGCCGCTTGAGGATGGCGACCGATGCGAAGCACTCCGAAAGATGGGCAAAGAGGTCGTGACCGTCGATCTGAACCCGATGTCACGCACCGCGAAGCAGGCGAGTATCACAATCGTAGATAACGTCGTGCGAGCATTGCCCCTGTTATCTGACGAAATTCGGAACTTCAGTGATCGGACAGCACACGACACTCTGAAAAGATACAGCAACGAAGCAGTGTTACAAAAAGCATTACGGCACATCAGCAGGAGCGGGAATGGCTAACGGAAACGGCAGAAAAAATCTCGTCAAACCGCATATTCTGCTGATTGGGTTGGTGCTCGTCGCCTTTAATAGCTACTGGTGCCTGATGGGAACTGAGGTGTGGCACTCTACGCAGTTGACGATCGCTTCTCTGTTCTTCAATGCGGTTTTTACCCTCCTCATTTTCGTACTTGTCAACCTACTGCTGCAGCGATTCCTACCGCGTTTGGCGATGTCGCAAGCGGATTTACAAACCATCTACGTGATGGTCGTAATGCTGACGACTATCAGCGGGCATACGATGATGGGCTACCTCATCCCTGTCCTCGCACACGCCTTTCAATTTGCGTCGCCAGAAAACGAATGGATTCCGCTTTTCGGACATCACGTCCCGACGTGGATCGCTATCAAAACCCCGCGGATCTTGGACGGATTCTACGAGGGAGATTCCACGCTCTACACCTCCGGCACTTTAAACGCATGGATCCCGCCGGTGCTTGCTTGGTCGGGTTTCGTCATCGCGCTCTGGCTGACGTTGTTGGCGGTGACGGTCTTTCTTCGGAAGCAGTGGACCGAAAATGAACGCCTGAACTATCCGATCGTCCAACTCCCATTGGCACTCACAAGCAACCCGAAACGGTTCTTTACTTCGCCGTGGATGTGGCTCGGCTTCGCACTCGCCGGTAGTGCGGAATTACTAAACGGCTTGAACTATCTGTTTCCCGATATACCCGCCCTACCGATTAAAGGCAAAACGATCGGGCAATTCAGTTCAAAGCCGTGGAGTGCGATGGGACCGATTCACATCTCTTTCTATCCATTTAGCATCGGATTGATGTTCTTTACGCCGTTAGACCTCTCATTTTCCTGCTGGTTTTTCTGGCTTCTCGGTCGCATCCAATTGATTGTAACAGACGCGCTCGGAGCGAGAAATATCTACCATCTCGAACAGCAGACAGGCGCGTGGATTGCGTTCGGATGTATTCCGTTGTGGATGGGACGGCGACACTACGGGCGTATTCTTCGAAAGGTTTTCGGCATTGCACAACGCCGAGGCGAACCACCACCTGACGATTCTCGTGAACCGATGCGCTATCGGACTGCAGCGGGGCTGTTCACGGTCGGGATGCTGTGTCTCTTCTTTTTCTGTTACCAGATGGGGATGACCTTCTGGGCAATTGGGCTCTTTTTTCTGTTCTATTTCCCACTGGTTATCGGCATCACACGTATCCGCGCTGAAATTGGACCGCCGTTACATCAACTCATCTTTGTCGATCCGGGACGAACGATGGTCCTTGCGTTGGGCACGCGCCGACTCGGTGCAGCCAACCTGACGGGACTCACGTTTCTCTATCCGTTTGTTCGCTGCTTTCGGGCGCATCCAACACCGAGTGAATTGGAGGCGTTCCGTCTGGCAGAACGAAGCCAAATTGGGTATCGGCAACTGCTCATCGGGATGATCTTGGCGATTGTGTTCGGTATCCTGATAACGTTCTGGGCGTACCTGCACGTCCTCTACGATATGGGTGCCGGAAGCAAAGCACGCGGGTGGATCGTCTATATGGGGTGGGAGACGTTCAACCGCTTGCAGACGTGGCTTGTCAGTCCACGCGAAACAAGCGTACCGGAACTCGGTGTTATCAGCGGTAGTTTCCTGTTTACGGTATTCCTGATGATTATGAAGATCCGATTTCTCTGGTGGCCCCTGCATCCAGGAGGTTATGTCCTCGTGAGCGGAACCGGGATGGGAGGTTTATGGTTTCCCATCTTTCTCAGTTGGTTGGCGAAGGCGACTGTGCTGAAGATCGGCGGCGTGAAACTCTATCGGCAAGCAGTGCCATTCTTTTTAGGATTAATCTTGGGTGATTATACGCTTGGGTGCGTGTGGAGTTTGATCGGATTAGTGCTGGAGATACCGACCTACATCGTGTGGCATTGAGGCAAAACCTGCTTGACACTCAGCACAAATTTATGCTAAAATTCAGAAAACGAAGGAGGGAGTAAAAAATGGAATATACAACCCGAATTGAACTCGAAAATCTAAAAGATATGTATGCGGTAGAATTAGGCGTTATCAAACCTGAGGACGCGCGCCGGCTTACTATTGAAGACGCACTTGTTGATACTGGTGCAACGGGGCTCTGTTTACCCAAATCATTCATTGAGCAACTCGGACTCGCTCCGCTCCGAAATATCCGAGCGCAAACCGCAAACGGCACTATAGAGCGTACCGTTTATTCAGAGGTGAAATATACTGTACTGGAGCGAAGCCACTCCATACAGGTAACAGACCTTCCTGAGGATGCTCCCGTCCTTGTTGGACACATGATCTTGGAAGCCCTTGACCTCTGTGTTGATATGAGAAAAGGCTTGATTCATAACCCTGCACATGGTGGGGCATGGATGATAAAAATCCTCTGATAGGTGTAAATACCGACAGAGCCTATTCATTTAATTATTGATATGAAAACTACCCATAATATCCTTTTCCAAGATGCACGAGATTTGAAAGAAATTCCTTCAGAAAGCGTTGATCTGGTCGTTACCTCTCCGCCGTATCCTATGATTAGCATGTGGGATGATATATTTAGTGACCAGAATCCAGAGATTCAGAAGGCATTAGGGCGCGGCGATGGTAAACAGGCTTATGAACTGATTCACGAAATCCTTGATTCTGTATGGAGTGAAGTGTTCAGGGTTTTAAAGAATGGTAGATTTGCATGTATCAATATCGGTGATGCGACAAGGAAGATAAGAGATGATTTTTGTTTGTATCCAAACCACGCGCGAATCTTGAATTATCTTTTAGATATTGGGTTTTCAGCACTACCCGATATCCTCTGGCGAAAACAGGCGAACGCTCCCAATAAATTTATGGGATCAGGCATGCTACCTGCTGGGGCTTATGTGACGCTGGAACACGAGTATATCCTAATAGTGAGAAAAGGCTCCAAAAGAGAATTTAAAACAGAGGACGAAAAAGAAAATAGACGCGAAAGTGCTCTGTTTTGGGAAGAGAGAAATATCTGGTATTCGGATGTCTGGACGGATATTAAGGGAACGGGGCAGAAACTCCCGAAGGCTATGTCGAGATTGCGAAGTGCAGCATTTCCATTCGATTTGGTTTATCGACTCATCAATATGTATGCTGTGAAAGGTGATGTGATACTTGATCCGTTTTTGGGTACAGGAACCACGACTGCGGCTGCGATGACATCGGGACGCAACAGTATTGGTGTTGAAATCGATAAGAGTTTTCAACACGCCATTTGTCCGGTTGCCAGCCATATCGTCGATTTTTCAAACGATTATTTGTGCGACAGATTGATAAGACACTCTGAGTTTGTCAAGAACCGGATCCAAGACTCGAAACCCTTGAAATATACAAACAAGTATTACGACTGTCCCGTGGTGACGAGCCAAGAGCAGTTTATTTTTTTGAATGACCTAAAAGCAATTCAAGCATGCGGAGATAATATCTTTGATGTCATATACGCAACGAAACCCCAAACTTAGAATTTGGAACGGTTTTCAAAAGCATTGGTCGATAATAAAATGAAGCCTCACACAAAACCTTTTCAACTCGGGATGTTGAATGTGCAGTGACTTCATATTGTAATGTGAATTCGATTTAAGGACTCAGGGAAACCGACATAGGGCATTACACCTACCAAAGATTTGATAATCGGAGTCTCCGCACTCCAGAGGAGTGCTATGTCTATAGAAAGCACCTACTGGAGCAAAGTCCGAGTTTTGGTTGTTGTGTTGGATGACATGCGTTCAACTCGGTGTCTCGTGGACATATTGGAGTTGCCAAGATGCTCCGAATTTTTGCCTGTCTTATATCGAACTCACGTTATTGTATAAAGGGTTATGTATGCAAATTAAATTAAAAAATGCTGAGATTCAGGAGTATGTGAGTGCTCCCGCTAGCGAGTTTCCGAAGTACACAACCCAATTAATGAATATCGCAAATCAAAATTCTCAGGCTACGCGACCGAGGCACGTTGGACAATTAAGCGAAATGATTCAGGAATTTCCCGGACAAACTTTTGAAGAATGGGTTACATGGTATCAAGAACAATATCCCGATGCGATTGATGGGGCGACAGATAGAATAATCTCAATGATAGAGAATTTCAACGAGGCTATCGGCAAAATTGACCGAACCTTGGTTAAATCATGGGTAGAGGATCTTATTCTGGTCAAAACGTTCGCCGGACTTAAATTTCAGGAGGCAATCCTGAGAAAATTGGCGGAAATAAAAGGCTGCGACTACCGTTTGGCAAAACCTCATGAAGAATCCCAAGGTATAGATGGGTTCGTAGGCGAAGAAGCGTATTCCATCAAGCCCAGCACCTATGATTCAATGCCAACTTTAGCGGAATCCATAGAGGTAAAGATGATTTTTTACGAAAAAAAGGCGGATGGCGTAGTGTTTGAAATACCGGAGGAGTAGGGAGTAGAGGAGGTATATCAATCCGCGATTCAGACAAACAATAATGGCGTATAATCCTGCAAAGATCGAAGAAGCCTGTGAATCCTGATTCAGACAACGGATCCCACATATTGCCCATTTAAATTACTTACTCTTCATCCAACCTCGCCTCTTTCCAATTTAGTTACCCTTTTTCTCCTGTCCTTTGTACTGCAATTGATACAACCGGTAATAGATGCCACCCCGTTGTAATAACGCGTTGTGTGTGCCGGTCTCCCGGATTTCGCCGCGGTGCATCACGATAATCTTATCGGCATTCTGGATCGTCGAAAGTCGGTGCGCGATGACAACGGAGGTCCGGTTTTCCATCAGACGGCTCAGAGCATCTTCAATCAGGAGTTCGGTTTCAGTGTCAACGCTTGAGGTCGCTTCGTCGAGGATGAGGATACTCGGATCGGACGCTAAGGCACGCGCAAAGGCGACCAACTGCTTCTGTCCAACGGATAACCCACCGCCATCCTCTTTAATCTCTGTGCCGTAGACATTAGGCATCTTTTGAACGAATCGGTCTAAATGCACATCTTGCGCTGCGCGCGCCACCTGTTCCGACGAGACTGACGGATTCCCCAAACTGATATTCCGTTCAATTGAATCAGAAAAAAGGAAGATGTTTTGTTGCACGATACTGACCGCCTCCCGTAATTCCTCCAGATTCATCTCTTGGATGTCCACACCGTCAATCAAGATCTGTCCCTTGTTAATCTCGTAGAATCGACAGAGCAGGTTAATGATAGAAGTCTTTCCTGCACCGGTATGCCCTACGAGCGCGACCTTCTCACCCGGTTTCACCGTGAATGAGACATCCCGCAGAACATAGTCATCGTCGTTATAGGCGAACCAGACGTTTCGGAATTCAATATCGCCTTTCAAAGTACCGGTGCCGCTTTTAGGGGCGGTGGAGACAATGGTCGGTTGCGTATCAAATAGTTGGAAAATCCGCTCGGAGGATGCCATCGCGTTTTGGAAGATGGTATATTTTTCGCTCAGTTCTCGGATGGGCCAGAAGAAACGTTCAGCGTAGCGGATAAACAACACCAGTCCGCCGAAGCTCAGCGCGTTTTGTATAATTTGTCCACCACCGTACCAGATAATCACGGCTGTTGCGAGCGATGCCGTCACCTCTATCAGCGGGTGAAAGATCGAAAAATAGAAGATACTCTTCAGGTTGGCAGCGAGGTATCTCCGATTGCGCTCGTTAAAACGGAGATGGCTCCGCCGTTCTTGTGCGAACAACTTCATCGTCGTCATCCCGACGATGTTTTCCTGTAAAAAGGCATTGATTCGCGCAAGCTGCTTGCGTTGTTCTCGAAACGCACGACGCGAATAGATCTGGTAGAGGAGCGTTGCACCGAAGATGATTGGAATCACGGCGAACGTCACGAGTGCGAGCCTCCAGTTATAAAGTAGCATCGCCACCATAATCCCGAAAATACGGAGTAGGTTCGCGAAGACAGTAATCACACCAGAAGAAAAGAGTTCATTGAGGACTTGAACATCTCCCATAACGCGGGTCATCAGTCTACCGACCGGATTTTTATCAAAAAATTGAACGTCTAAGCGTTGCAAATGTGCAAAGAGCGTTTGTCGCAGATCGTGCATCACGTGTTGTCCAATCATCTGCGTACGATACTCTTCAAAGTAACTAAATACGAACTCGCCAATTAATGCCAACACGTAAAGAATAGCGATTGTACTTAATCCTTCTGATATGCCGAGGATAATGTGATTGTCAATAGCACGCTGCATCAGAAACGGTCCGACTAATTGTGAGAGTGTATTCCCCACCATGAAAAATCCGATGATCAGAAGCTGGAATTTGTAGGGTTTGAGGTACGCCAAGAGGCGTTTCATCAACACCCGGTCATAGACTTTCCCGAGGTCTTGCTCCTCATCACTATATTCGTATAAGTTGCCTCCCATGCCGAACATAGGTGGATTCCTCCTTTATAGTTCTTCAAGTTCCTCTTGCAAGAGTTGTGTTTCGTGGATGCCGGCGTAAATCCCGTGATGCTCAAGCAGTTGTTCATGCGTGCCTGTTTCAACAATGCTACCCTCATTGAGAACGATGATATGGTCGGCGTTTTTGACGGTAGAGATCCGATGCGAGATGAGGATAGTTGTCCGATTCTTCATAATTTCAGCAAGTCGGCTGAGGATGGTATCTTCGGTTTGCGTATCGACATTCGCAAATGCATCATCAAGGATAAGGATTTTCGGTTTAATAATAATGGCGCGTGCGAGTGCGCTCCGTTGGCGTTGCCCGCCTGAAATCGTTATCCCGCGTTCACCGAGGAAAGTTTCCAATCCATCGGGAAATTCTTCAATTTGCTCAAGGAGATCTGCCGTATGCGCCGCATCTCTCACTTCTTCATCTTCTGCCGTTTCAAGACCGTAGGTGATATTGTTTCGCAAATAGTCAGAGAAGAGAAAAGGCTCTTGCTCAACGAATCCGATATTGGAGCGGAGGACGTTTAGGGGTATATCCTGAATGTCTACACCGTCGATAAAGATGGTGCCCCGTTCTGCTTGACGAATGCGTGGAATTAGCTTGACGAGGGTAGATTTCCCAGATGCCGTCCCGCCGACGATCGCGAGGGTCATGCCACGCTCAATTTTAAGGTTGATGTCTTTGAGTACAGGCGTTCCGTCTGGGTAATGAAAATTAAGATTTCTAAACTCAATCTCGCCTTCAATGTCTTTGATACTCCATTTCACCTGCTCACCGTCGAAGATTTCTGGCTTTTCATTGAGTATTGCGTTCATCCGATCCATGGACGCTGCACCGCGTTCAAAGGTATTGACAATGAAACCGAGGGTGATCATCGGACGGATGAGCATCATGAGATAGGCGTTGAACGCGATGAAATTACCGAGCGACATTTTTTCGTCAATGACATGGAGTCCACCCAGCCAAAGAAGGGCGACGATGCCGATCCCCGGCAAAAAGCGGAAGAGGGGAAAGAAGAAGGTCATCAATCGGATCTGTCGGTGGTTACGTTCAACAAACTCATGATTCAGCTCTTGAAAGTGCTCAATTTCACTTGCTTCAAGCGTATACGCTTTCACAACACGGACACCCGACAAATTCTCCTGTACCTTGGTATTCAGCGTTGAAAACGCCTCTTGGATGCCCTCGTAGTGGGCATGCAACCGTTTTCCGAGGGAGCGAATCAAGATAGCAAGTACTGGATAAGGAAGCAAGACAATGAGAGTCAGGGTCGTGTCAATGCGCAGCATGATAGTGAGTGCGAGTCCGAAAAACACTATTGCATCGGCGGTGTACATCACAGCACTGCTCAGCACCATTCTGATGGCATTTAGATCGCTGGTTGCGCGTGTCATCAGATCGCCGGTGCGGACATCATCGTAATACGCGGCGGAGAGTTTTTGGAGATGGAGAAAGAAGTCAGCGCGGAGGTGAAACTCCATCTGCCGAGCGACTCCTTGGATGATGCGCCGTTGGGCGAAGCGTAGGATACCGGCAAAGAACGCGACCCCGAAGATAAGAAGTGCGAAAAAAAGGATCCGTCCCGAAGATACCGTAAAGTCTGGGTCTCTGAAACCGCGTTCTAACTCATCAAAAACCGATTGAAGGATCTTTGGACTGATTAGGAGTATCCCATTCGTCACAATCACAAGGCAGAAGCTAAATATGATGGCGAATCGATACCGAATGACATATTTCTTGAGACCTAATAGACTGCGAATAGTGGAACTCCTTTGTGGCGAGTGAGCCTTGCCGCGCGATGTGCTTTTATATTTTGACGTAAATCTTGGCTATCTGTATTAATCAAGTTTTTGGTAATGTTAAGAAGCCTCTTCCTTATGTAGGAGCGAGTTCTGATCGCGATGCCTCAAGAACGCGTGAAAGTGTATCCAAGAATACGTATAAGTGAATTAGTACACAGTGAAATCTGTTACACGCTGAATATATAGGCAAAAATCATCATTCCAGCCTCAATTATCGTGATTAAGGAGTTGACATGAAACAAAATCGAAGACCGGCACCCTTTCATGTCGTGCCGGGTGACACCGAAGAAACTACATGGGCATTGCCAGAAGGCGCAATCGCCCGATTGGGAAAAGGTAATTTTCGTGACGTGAAACCGTCCCCAAATGGTACGTATTTCGCCGTTGCAACCGGTATGGGTCTCTGGTGGTATGAAATGTCATCAAATGCTCCTATCGCGTTGTGGGAAACAGAGCGTGGGATGATTTCCGCTGTCGATTTTTCGCAAGACGGCGAGTGGATTGCTATCGCCAATTATGACGGTATTATTAAGGTGGTGGACATTCAGAGTGGTGAATGCCTTGCGCAGATGAAGCCGATGGAAGAACACAATATTCATTGGTACATTAACTTTTCACCTGATCGTAAGTGGATTGCCACCGCGAATGGGGACGGCATCGTTGAGGTGTTATACCATTTCTAAAAGTTTATATTGCATTAACCGCACCTGAGCGCACAGACTAACAGTCTATGCTACAATTTCAATCAGAAATGGTATTATTTCTCTGAGATTTCATAAAAGCAGAATTCTTACTTGCATCAATATGCTGCTATGTTTTCATAAGTTAATGGGATTGTAAACACCGAGTAGGTTATAAGATTTTTCATCTGTTTTAAACTCACCATTGGTTGATTTACCTGCAATGTGTAAGAGTCTGACTTTGGTGCCGTATAGGTCGGCGAGTATTTGTGCATAGTTACACATCTCTTTTGATTGAGTGGGGACTCCATTCTCTGCCCCGTATTCCCATTCCACGGTTTTCCATCTGAATGTTTCTCGGAGTTGGAAGCAGTATAATTGCGTAAATTCTAATGATTCCGGTTTCGGGATGTTAGACAACATCTCCAAAATCGGGGAGATTTTCTCTTCAATCTGATGGATTGCCGATTTAAACGCTTCCGATTGGGTATGTTCTGTGTATTTTTTTATGCTATTTACTATGTCCCTTAACCCTATAATCTGAATTTGGCCTCGCGTGACAAGCGTATTGAATTCATCTTCAAAGTCTATGATGATCCGCATAACTCCGACTCCTTTTTACTTCATAAATGTAAGGAATCCCATGTTTTTCGCATGTTTGAAGAACCTATACTTTACAATTTTCTCATCTGCGAGAAACATTTCCTAAACCCAACAACCATAATCTCTTTTTGGGTTGGATTAACTAAAAAACACTTTATCTGCTTATTTGCCATTTAAAGACACAATTTCTGCGGAAAAATGTGCATAACCACAGAAAAATTTGATTTTTTTTATTTTTATCGGCAGTTACAAGCAATTTTTGGTAATTTTCGGATGAAATTTATATTTTTTTTCAGATTATGCACGTTTTTAGACCAAAATTGTGTCTTTAATAGTTCAATAGAGGACGACATTTTTGAGGCATTTGAGAGATTCGAGGAACTCAACAAGGAGGGCTTGCTATTCAATCGCGGTGACAATCTTACGGAAATCCTCGCTTTAGAAGGTGGGCGGCGAAAGCTGCTTGTTGCGATACCCGGAATTTCGGTAGACTCGTTTTTTGATATTGAAACGTTGTATGCGGGGACTAACATGGCACTCTCTTACATGTTTCAACACCTCACCCAATATGTAGATCTCCATTTTGCTGGTAACCAAAATCGAAAATTAGCCGATAACGTGTATGAAGTCGATATCAGTGTGGCTGACTTCGGCAGACTGAGCCGAAGCATCAACGAAACCTATTTCGGCATTCTCACCTTACATCGCGACCACGAAACGTGGCTCCTTCCGCTTTATCAGTATACAGAACTGCCACCGATGCTTGTGCAATGCCATGCACCACGTGGACACGGTGGAAAGGCAATCAATTCCATGCTGCGGCATTACGCGGCGATGCGAGATTTTGATGCTTTCACCGCGCCATCGGATTATGTTCGTGAATTCTATGCAGATTACGTCTGGGATACCAGTTTTTTCAATACCCTACCCAACGGCGTAGATTCAGCGTTGTTCTGTCCAATGGACAAGGCAAAAGCGAAGAAAGAACTCGCTGAGGAGGTTGGAGATGACCGAATCATGGCGACCCCAACAGTCGGTTACCTCTCGCGGGTGCAGTCTGAGAAAGGGGCATCCGTCTACTTAAAACTGGCTGAGCTAAATCCACATCTACTATTTTTAATCGCAGGACCCCACTTCGGAAGATATCAATCAAAGGAACTCCCTGACAATCTCGTCTACGCCGGGTTCCATCCACGCGAGAAACTACCGCTCGTCTACAACGCATTTGATGTCTACTGTTTCCTTTCAATGTCAGGTGAGGAGACGTTCGGCTTGACAGTCCTCGAAGCGATGGCGTGCGGTGTTCCACCTATTGTGCCCAATTTTGATGGTGTGCCTTCAGTCGTTGGAGATGCCGGCTTGATTGCAGACGCTGATAATTTCGACAACGATATAGGAACACTCGTGAGTTATCCATCGCCAGTAGACTTCTCAGAGAAGATTAACCTGTTGTTGAACGATGACGAAATGCGGGAAGCGCTTTCCCAAAAAGCGAGAGAACGGGCGTTGTCTTTCACTTGGGACAAAACCGCACGCCGCATTATCCAGTTCTTTGAGGAACTCCATCAAAAAAGGCAGCTTGTTAGTCCAAACGGGCTTTTGAATGTCTTTGCCTCAGAAATTGAAGCATCAAATCCAGAGCAACGGCCCCTCAAATATAAGTCCATTCTATTGGGTATGAACAAACACTATGAACGCTCTCTGATGGAAGATGCCCTCTATTCCCAGCGTGTTGAAGAAGGGCTCGTGATAACCTTCCTGAAAAACCATACAGCAAGAGAAGCAGAGGCAGTCCTCGCTGGATTCATCGAAAATGAAGCAGAAGCAAAGGCGATTCTCAAAAGGGTTTGTGGTTTAATCCACGCAACTGCCTAAAAGATAGAAAGGATAAACCATGCCGTTTTACAATCACTACCGCCTGAACCGACACCATAAGTTTGAACAGGGCGGTCGCAAATATGTCGCAGATATCGAGACAAACGACATCATTCAGGTCAATGATGTGGAATGGGAGATTCTGGCTCGCTATGGGGTCCAGAGCCAGTATCAGATTGTTGAAGGACTCAAGGGAAAATATAAAATCGCCTCTATCTTTGAAGGGATTGAACGTCTGGAACGGCTTGGGCAGCAAGGTTCTCTTTTAAGTCCAATAGATGGGACGGCGAGACAAACGACCGGGAGTTGGAAACAGGAGAATAGGAAGCCGAAGTTGTTGGTGCCGTTTCACTTTACGAAAGAGAAAACATCATTGGATTACACAACAAATCTAAATCGCTATCAACTTTTGATACACTTGGCAAAAGCTGCGGACTTAGAGACGCTCACCTTTTCCGAAGCAGGAAAAACAGATCTAAAGCCGGAGGACTTCCAAGGTTTGGGGGAGATCCAGATTCGGAATATAGCGGTGGAGGAGAGTGATGCCTTCAGTCCACCATGGTATGCGATGGATGGATATGACGGTATCTTACTCCTCTCCCAATTCTTGATGGATGACCTGTTATACTACCAGGCTCCCAATGTGCCGATCGTTCACTGTATAGAAGATGTCCAGAAATTGCAAGGTTCAACACTTGAAACACTTTTGAACATTTGTGCTTTCCAAAACGTAGGCGATACATTGGTTGTCAAAGCCTCATGGGTAAAGGAATGGCTCAAGAAGTGTGGCGTTCCGGGAGAAAGTGTTAAAGTCGTTCCGAACGGTATCAACGTCGGTGAGCCGATAGGCAAACCCTTGGCGAAGCAACATACCGCCGCTCTTTTTGAAAAACCGACATTCGCGCAACAACCCGTTGTAGGATTAATTTCAGGGTTTGAACCGCACTATGGGGCAAGGCTGATCTCCGCGTTCGCTCGTGCCAATCCACATCTTGCGATTTTTGTCTACGATCCGTTCTTGGCAGAATATTACACAAATCCACCGAGCAACGTGGTAATATTTAGTGTAGATGATGAGGAGACACATTCTATACTACCCATCTTCCTTCAAGCACTCGATCTCGTTTGTTTTCCTGCGATTCCGGGAACACCGCTTTCGTTGGTTTTAGAAGCAATGGCGTACGGGGCACCGTGTGTTGCTATAACGAAGTATGGACTTCCACCAGAGGTTGAGGGGGCGGGTGCTGTTGTGAAGTCGGAGTGGCGTGGTTTTGGCAATTTCTATGTCCCGATGTCTGAGTTGTCCAACACGATAAATCAGTGGTTAAAACCCTCTCCTACACGCACCAAATACGAAAATGCTGCAAAGCGTTTGGCACAGAAATTCACTTGGGAAAAATCAACACAGGAAATCATTCAATTATTTGAAGAGGGTCATCAGCAAAGAATGGACGCTCCAATAACAGAAATGGCTTTGTTCCCGTCGATTTTTTGTCGTCGGTATGACCCGGGGGCTGGAATAACAGCGTCCAGCGTGTATCGACTGGGAACCAATAGATATGACTGCCTTAAAACCGCTTTGATAGAAATGTTGGCGGAACAGCACACACCTGCTGAAGTCAAGGCAGTTTTTAAGCATTTCCGATGGGAAACTTCTACTTCTTGATGAAGTCTGTTTTCCGTTGGAGATGGGTTTCCCAACTACGGTTGGGAAGCGAATCCTGCCGGAGCGAGATTTCCGGTAAAAAGAAAGGGGGTGAACTTGAATGAAAACAAATCTCCGCGGTAAAATCCGCGAGTTTATCCAGTCTGAAGAAGGCAAAGTGGGAGTCAAAACCCCACTGACGCTCGGTGCGGCAGTTGGTAGTGTGCTACTTGCCCAGGCTGTCGTCGGCCCCGCCATCGCTAACCATGTCCTATTTAGATTGAATTTCAGACCTTGGTGTTACAAAACACCTTAGATTAAATCATTATAATGTCTATTGTAGGAGATTTTTTTATGAAACGCACATCACTTTTTTATGCTTTCAGCCTGATCCTCGTGTGTTCAAGCGTTGTCCACATCTGGGCGAAAGCACCCAACACGGCAAAAATCGTGTTTGTCTCAGCCCGTGATGGGAATCGGGAACTCTATCTGATGAATCCGGATGGGAGCGAGCAGGTCAAAATAACGAATCATCGCGCAGATGAAATCACGCCTGTCTGGTCGCCGACAGGAGAACAGATCATTTTTGCCTCCGACCGGGATGCGGATCCAGGTCACGGGGATCTATACCTGATGGATCCGGATGGAAGCAATGTGCGTCCGGTGTTTGCCAAGTCGGCGGATAGACAACTCGCAACGTGGTCGCCGGATGAGAAATGGATTGTTTACACGCGCCGGGAGCCTAGCGGGTCGTTTATTTATATAGCGACAATAGATGGTAAAAACGAGGAGCGAGTGGCGATTGGAAGCGGTCCGGCGTGGTCGCCCGACGGCACCGAGATCGCTTTTCGCGTCAGCTTGAAGAAGGAACATGTGCAAATAAGTCTTCTCAACGTGCACACGCGAAAACAAAAAGTCATCTTCCCGCCTAAGGCGATACCTTCGTGGATGGGAGGACGCATAGTATGGTCCCCAAGGGGAGACAAACTTGCCTTTTCCTGGCTGAATCGGGTACCCCTTAAAGATTTTCTTGAGACAGAGACGATTTATACGGTGAATCGCGATGGGACGAGGCTTACCCAGATTGTTGATGAAGCCGGACCAAGAGCGATCTCATCTACTTGGTCTCCTAATGGTGACGAGCTCATTTACACACAGGAAATCGACAATTACCTCCAACTCTTCAAAGTCGACTTAAGCAGTCGTATCCCGATACAACTCACCCATATTGTTGGCTTATCTCGTTTTCAAGCAAATTCACAAGCGGATTGGTTTGATCCTGCGTATGCGTTGCCGGTTTCACCACAACCCCAGCTGCTAACAACAATATGGGGTAAAGTGAAACGGGAATAAGTTTTCAGGCATAACCGACTTGGAACGCTTGGATACAAAAGTGGACGTTTACCCAATTGAATCCGTTTTCAAGCTTTTCCAGAGAGGAGTGGGCTTTTGTAAATAGCTACTTCGCGCTGGAGATGGGTTTCCCACTTACGGTTGGGAGGCGAATCCCGCCGGAGTGAGATTTCCGGTAGAAAGAGAGGAGGTGAACTTGAATGAAAACAAATCTCCGTGGTAAAATCCGCGAGTTCGTCCAATCCGAGGAAGGCAAGGTGGGAATAAAATCCCCACTGACACTCGGTGCGGCGGTCAGTAGTGTGCTACTCGCACAGACTATCGTTGGAACAACACCCGCCCATGCAGGGTGGTGCCGAGGTAATGATGACTGTGTGAAACCTCAGACATGTCATAAGCCTTTCATCGGTATATGGGGGACATGTTGGTAAAAGATTGACTTTCCAGCGTGTGGTAGTTTCTACTGCCACACGCTCCTACACGCTCCCACACACTGTATGTATTACGTTTTCTTAATAATTATCGGAGACACACCTATGAAACGTATGTTCATTTTTTCTATAACCAGCCTGATGCTACTGTGTGCAAAGATGGGTCAGGTTTACGCAGAAGCACCGACGACCCCGAAAATCTTGTTCACCTCCGCCGCATGGGATAGCAATTACGAAATCTACATCATGAATCCAGATGGCTCTGAACAGGTGAATTTAACACAACATCGCGCCAACGATGTGGGTGCCGTCTGGTCTCCGACCGGTGAACAGATCCTTTTCGAATCCGATCGTGGTGGAAACCGAGACGTTTGCGATCGCGACCTGTACCTGATGGATCCTGATGGATCCAATGTCCGACGCGTCTTCAAGAGAGAAACGCATAGAGACACTTCGACGTGGTCTTCCGATGGAAAACAGATCGCTTACACGAACGTGGACTGCGGGAAACTCATATCCACTATCTACATTGCGACCCTTGGAGAACAAGAAGAAGAGCCTCTCGTTGAGGGATTTGACCCGGCATGGTCTCCGGAGGGGACAGAAATCGCTTGTGCTATAGATGGTCGACTGACATTACTCAACGTCCACACAGGCGCGCAAAAACGACTCCTACCCAAGAAAGCTATGAATTGGCAATACTCTCCATCTTGGTCGGCTGCCGGCGATAAACTTACTTTTGTTTGGAATAAGCATCAGATACCACCAGTATTGGATCTCCAGGAGGAATGGATCAAGAATCTTACAGTCTATATTATAAACCGGGATGGCACTGATCTCAAACAACTCGTTGATGAAGCCGGTCCCAGAGTGGAGTTTCCGGCGTTATCGCCTAACGGAAAGGAAGTCCTTTATACGCAGGAAATTAATGGTTTTCTGCAGATCTTCAAGATTGATGTGAACAGCGGGATTCGGACGCAGTTGACACATATTGGTACAAGGAATCTCGGTGGGAACTGGTTTGATCCGGCGTATGCGTTGCCGGTTTCACCGCAACCCCAGTTGCTAACAACACAGTGGTCGCTATTAAAAAGCAAATAATATTTTACGGCATGACCGTCTTGAAACATGGTTTCACAATTAACTTGACACCTACCGAGGCGGACTTTCAAGCATTTCCGGTGGAACATTTCTCACTGGAGATGGGTTTCCCAACTACGGTTGGGAGACGAATCCCGCCGGAGCGAGATTTCCGGTAGAAAGAAAGGAGGTGAATTTGAATGAAAAAGAATCTCCGCGGTAAAATCCGCGAGTTCGTCCAATCCGAGGAAGGCAAGGTGGGAATAAAATCCCCACTGACGCTTGGGATCGCAGCAGGAAGTATCTTGTTGGCACAAACCGTTGTTGGCACTCCACAAGCTGAGGCAAACGGTCAATGCTGGGAGGACGATGACTGTATGAAACCCGAACATTGTCATAATGTTAATTGGGAATGGATGATACCAGGTACTTGCCACTAAGGATTGGCATTGTATACTGATGAGGTTGTCTTCCAAACCGAAGGGAACCTCATCAATTCCCCATTCAAGGTTATGCCTGGGCGTGGGTGTTTAATATGGAATTAACTCAATTTTTAAGAATGGGTCAGTCACTCTCTTTAAAACGAAAAGCAGCAAAAATCAAGTTAGTTTGATTGGTATAGACAGATAGAATGGATTCATATTGAAGAAATCTCAGCAGACCTGAGGAGATAAGATCCATTGAAGTTCGGTATGATGTAGCATAGGAGGAACGTTGTATGAGAATGATAAAGTTGTTAATCCTTTTCCAATTTAATGTGTTGGTCCTGAATGTAAGCGTTTTTTCGGTTTACGCAAAAGCCCCGACGACCGCCAAAATCCTGTTTACCTCCATACGTGATGGTAATCGTGAAATCTACATCATGAATCCCGATGGGTCTGAACAACTAAGGTTAACACATCATCCCGCAAATGACCTGAAGGCTGTCTGGTCCCCGACAGGTGAGAAGATTCTTTTCATCTCCGATCGCGATGGTGTCCGCGATCTCTACCTGATGGACGCAGATGGATCCAACGTCCGGCGCGTCTTCAAGAGAGAAGCGGATAGAGGATTTCCGAGTTGGTCTCCCGATAGCAAACAGATTACTTACACGCACATGCGCTGGAACGTTAACAGGTACCCTATCTACATCGCAACCCTTGGAGAGCAGGAAGAGGAGGAACTCGGTGTGGATGGACTTTTTCTAGCATGGTCTCCGGATGGCACGGAAATCGCTTACTCTATATTTGCTCAAATTACAATTATCAACGTCCGCACACGAAAACAAAAACAACCCTTATCAACGAAAGAAGCGGATTGGCAATTGCAGCTGTCTTGGTCTGCTGTGGGAAACAAAATCGCCTTTTCTGGGCACAAGGATCCACCATTACCACCGGACCGGATGCCGGGTGATCCTTTCCCTCCGGGATGGGAGGATAAGCAGACCATTTTCATTATGAACAGCGATGGCACGGGTCTCCGACAACTCGTTGATGAAGCCGGGCCCAAGGCACAGTATCCAGAGTTATCGCCAAATGGGGAGGAAGTCCTTTATACACAAGAAATTAACGGTCAGTTCCAAGTCTTCAAAGTCGGTGTGAACAGTGGGATTCGGACACAGTTGACGCATATCGCCGGGTGGAATACTGGTGGGGATTGGTTTGATCCGGCGTATGCGTTGCCGGTTTCACCACAACCTCAACTGCTCACCACAATATGGGGAGAACTAAAACGGGAGTAGGATCTATCGGAAACATAGTCTTTCTCTAACCTGCCGATAAATTATTGTGAACGTAATATCAATCAACTCCGAGTCCAATATGAAAAAAGGTAACTGATGAATGAACTATCCTGAATTTGAAACCACGTTTGAGACCCGATTTCAAACACACGTAAACTTATATCCACACGCCGTGGAATACCATCAAGCCCGTTTTAATCAGACCATTCAGTACCTATTCTCCTCCATCTTGGAGCAGACAGAAACCCTGATTCGACAGCCGGAAACGAATTGGGCACATACTGAAGAAATTGTCAGCGATATACTCCACTGTGGCGAAATAACTGTTGAACAACTTTTTGCACTTGAGATTCCGAATCAACTCACAGCAGATAGGGATTTTGAGGCGGTAAAAACGAAACTTTACGAAACAAAGTATTATCCAATCAGCGAACACCTGAATTATATCGCTTTTCCGCCTGCTTTGGAACGGAAAGCGTTCATCGGTAAACATTTGAGCTGTTTCAAAGAGACATCTCGTTTCTGTGATCTCGGTTTCGGTCCTGGGGTGTTGACAGCGTTTATTTTACAGCAGAATGCCTCGTGGCAGGCTGACGGTGTTGATGTTAGTCAGCACTGCCTTCAGCACGCGCAAAGACTCTTGAGAAAAAAAGAGGCACTTGAAAGGAGCGAATTGTCAGTCGGAGATGTCCGTTCCCTACCGTATGCTGACGATACCTTCGATGTGGTTCTCGCTGTTGAAGTGCTTGAGCATATCCCAGATCCAGAAACCGGCTTGTTAGAAGCAATGCGTGTGCTGAAACCGGTTCTGATAGCACAAGAATATCCTGATCGGTATCTCGACTACATTTTGTGTCGGGGCAAGAATAGGTATCGCAGGCGGGAGTTTATTGTTAGCGCAAGCCATACTCCCCACCGCTACTGAGGCACATACAGAGTGTTTTAGCGATGACGATTGCGATGCCGGAAAAAGGTGTGACACATGGCTGGAACCGGGATGGTCTCCCGGCTGTGGTTGTGAGTTAATGATGGCACACTCTGCGTGTGTTAATTGATAAACACACCCATTCGCATTTCGTCGGTTCTACTGTTTTTTAGCAGTAGAACCGACTTTTCAAATAATTTACAAGGAATTTATCATGACTTTCTACAGCAGACGCTATGGAGGAAAGCCTCATGAAACGCTTATGCTATGTGCTTAGCACATTCCTTATCTTTGCTCTCCTCCCCGTTGTTCTGGCAAAAGCCCCAGAAACTGCGAAAGTCGTATTTACATCACGGCGGGATGGCAACTTTGAGATTTATATCATGAACCCCGATGGTTCTGATCAGATAAACTTAACTCAGCACCGTGCCCAAGATTATGCGTCTGTTTGGTCGCCGACAGGTGAACAGATTCTTTTCTACTCGGATCGAGACGGGATAGAGGATCTCTACCTTATGGATGCAGATGGAACGAATGTGCGTCAGGTATTCAAAAAATTAATAGGCAGAGAGTTCCCAACGTGGTCGCCTGATGGAAAAGCACTGGCTTATCACCGATTTCACACACTCTCTGTCTACACCGCCTCAATTGACGGCAAAGATGAGAAAGAACTTGCGGATGGCTTATGGCCTGCGTGGTCTCCCAACGGTTCTGATATCGCCTTTATGGCAGGCGAGTTTGCTTGGGCTGACAACGGAAATCTCAGATTAACGAAGTCCAAGGTCCAGATTATCAATCCACAAACGCATGTAGAAGAGGAACTGATTCCGGGGAAGATACGGATGCTTGGTCCTGCTTGGGCACCCGATAGTTCTCAGATAGCTTTTTCTTGGAGCGGTAGGGAAGTGGGGGACACTATGGGTATCTATGTCGTGAACCGAGATGGTAGCGGACACAGGAAGATTATTGATGCCGGAGATAACGCGTCATCGTATAATCCTACCTGGTCGCCGCACGGGAATGAACTCATTTACAGTAAGTGGGTTGGCGATGTCAGACAACTCTTCAAAATCGCTTTGGACGGCGGTGTCCCAGAAAAACTGACACACCGGGGGGATAACTTCCGCGCGGATTGGTTCGATCCGGCGTTTGCTTTGCCGGTCTCGTCCCAACCGTCCCTTTTGACGAACACGTGGGGGAAACTCAAAACACAAGACTAATATCAGACAGAAATAGTTTCTTTTTCCAAACTCTTGAATTTTCAAATGCTCTGAATTTATGGGAATAGTGCTTCTGCACCTCCGATGCAGCGAGTCAATAAATATTTGGCGGACGAGGAAGAAAATTATGACTTCAACACAGCACTCATTTCAATGTCCAAAACCGACGCATCGTTTGCATTCGTTTACGCGTCGAGATCGGTTTTTCATCGTTGACTTAGACGTAGGACAGGTATTAGAAACTGACGGTCTCATTTGGGAGATACTGCAACTGTGTCCGGAATCAACGGCGGATGAGATTCTCAATATTTTATCTGCCAAGTATGAGTCTACTCTCATTTATCAAGCTTTTGAGCAACTACACGACTTTGAGGAAATGGGGTTTCTTGTTGGAGATACAGGGCGAGAAACGCTTGAAAAGAAGAATCGTCTCAGAATCCTCGTCGCAACGCCCATTGAAACGTGGATCTCAGATAAAACATACGTTAGGAGTGGATACCGGCTGGCATCCAAAGAAATTCTGAGCGCACTGTCGAAGTATGCAGATCTTTTTTTCCATGCCTCAAAATCAGAGGTCGTTTCAGACGGGGTTTACACCCTTTCCGGAGGCACCTTGAGACACAACTTTTTATTTCAACTTCAGCAAAACCAGATTGATGGGATTTTCATACCCATGATCCCATTGGATATGGTGGAACAGATGCCACTGCATCTGTTTTCATCGGGAGTTCCGGTGATAAGCCGGCTTGGCTCACCCCGCGGGCATGGCGGGTCAATGATTGACTCTATCCTATGGACTTATGCTGCAATGAATGACTATGACGCTTTCATAACGCCAACTCGCTCTATCAAGGATTTCTATGCGCAACATGTTCTTGACACCGACTGTTTTCATGTCATCCCGAATGGCGTTGATTCGGATCTCTTTCGTCCGATGGATAAAGCAAAGGCCCGCTCTCAAGTGGCAGAGATGCTCAATCGACCAGAGATAAGAAATAAGAAAATCGTCGGTTTTTTTGGGCGCTTCCAGCCTGAAAAAGGCGCGGGCATCTTTATCAAAATAGCCGAAATGCTTCCAGATATCCTGTTTTTTGTAGTCGCTCCGACTTTACATGCGTATCAGCTGCAGAAGTTACCCCCGAATTTGATTTATATCGGCGAGCAGCCGCCGAGAGAGATGCTCCCGTTGTATTTAAATACTTTCGATGTGCATTGCTTCCCTTCTATCGTTGGAGAAGAGGCTTTTGGCAATGCTGTTCTTGAAGCAATGGCTTGTGGTGTGCCACCCGTCGTAACAAACTTCGCCGGTCTACCCGAAGTGGTCGGTAACGCGGGTCGCGTTGTGGCATGTCAGACTTTTGGACAGGACATAGGCAGTTTCGCCGGGCATGTTGAACCCGAAGCACTCTCAACAGCAATTCAGGAACTTTTGAATGACGATGCCCATCGAATAGAATTAGGTCAGCGGGCTCGCGAGCGGGCATTGGAATTTAAATGGGACACAACAGCAAAGAAACTTGTCATGCTCTACGAGAGCCTAAAAAGAAAGATGAGGTCTTGTTCAAAATGGCGTTTCAAAACTTCTTATGTGCCTTTTTATGATTCTTTGGACGACCGGTTGCAGTGCCAGTCCATTTTGACAAACATAACTGAGCAACATAACCAGCAGCCATTGATGCACACCAGTTATCATCAAGATTGGCAGGCGGTATTGGCTTTAACTTTATTGGAGCGTCATACGGTTCATGAAGTGGAGGCAGTCCTTATGCACATCGTGAAAGACAGGCACTCGGTAGCTGATATACTCAATCGTGCCAATGGATTTGCACAAGCAACATCTCTGTAAAATCTGATGAAACAATTCACGCGAATGAAAGGTTCATACGTATGATAGATTTTCCTGTAACACTTCATGAAATAGAGAAATTTCAGATTGATGATCGGAACTACGTCGTTGACTTAGATCGAAATGAACTGGTATGTGTTGATCTGGTTGTCTGGAATGTATTGGAATTGTGCGGTTCAAGCAGTCGAGAAGAAATCATCAGTCACCTAAAGGAACAACATACCGAGTCGGAAATTTTTGAAGCGTTCGAGTGCCTAAGGCACTTTGCGGAATTGAATCTACTTGTGTCAAACACAGCGCATCGCGCGCCGGATGCGGATCGAAAATTACGCCTCTTGACGTTCCTAAGTCAGATACCGACTTCACAGTCCCAGGATATGAGTAACTATCTGCTTTTAGAAGCCCTTTCACAGAATATGGAGGTTACCGTTGGGCTTCCGAAAAATCAATGGGATCAATCCTATAGCGATGATGAAGTTTTTCACTTTATTCCAATAGAAACAGATCTTAAACGCGCGTTAACTTATTACATAAACGCAAACTATGATGTAACAATAGCGTTCGCCCCTGTCGATTTTGGGCTTTTATCTGTAGAGGCGAACGAAGTTATACCTTTCTTTTCTTGGAATAACGTTCCCACTATTGTACGCGTCCATAGTGGTGTTAAAAACGAAGATGCTTTTATAAATTTCGTTTTGGCTGTATACGGAGCGAAGCGTCCCTTTGATGCCATTGTTGTTGACGCGCCTTGGGTGATACATCGTTTTCAAGAGATATTGGCATCTGACGTTGATTTTTGTGTTATTCCTGATCCGGTTGACCTCGAAAGGTTCAAGCCCTATGAAGATAAGATGATAGGAAAGCGATGTATAAACGCCATTTTTGACACGCAAGAGGTCTTCCAAAAACCTGTTGTCGGAATCATTGCTGGAGAAGCGTTTGAAGTCAATTATCGTGTTGGGAAATTCATGGCTCAGTTGTGTCCAGAGCTCTTCTTTGTTGTATTCGCACCTAAATTACCAGATCTGTATTTAAATAATCTGCCCAGTAACCTTGTTTTTTATACAGAAACCGGACAATTCGGGACAGATCCACACTTGCTCCCGATGCTGTTCAACGCCATGGATATCTGCTTTTTTCATGCGACCTTACAAAGTTCCAGTTCGCTACTGTTTCAGAGTTTAGCTTGCGGAGTCCCCACGCTCATAGGGACGGCTACTGCTATACCTGAGTTTGGGAACGCTTGTGCTTTTATAAATTCAAAGAGAGGTATTGTGGATCGCGAATACTTGAATCGTGTTCTCGAAGATTTGAAGCAGTTATTGGCAGATCCACCAGAAATGGATCGGCTTTCCAAAGAAGGACGAAAACTGGCGGAAAGTTTTTCTTCTGATGTCATTTCAGAGCAATTTATTAACCTTGTTCACTCATTAACGCATCAGCAGATTGAGACTCAGGCTATGCCCACTTACAGTTCTCTCCCAAATCTGTTCTGCTATTCATATAATAGCAATCATGGGGGTGTGCGATCTCAAGCACTTCAGCTTCCACACTATTCCTCAGAAACGATTGAGGTCGCGCTCGCCAAAGAGTTTCTCAAATCTCATTCAAGTCTGCAGGCTGAGACGCTTCTAACTGAAATATGCAAGGGGGACAGAGAGAGGGCATGTCACATTTTAGACACACTTTCCGGTTCGGTGCTATAGTCTGGGTTGTTACTCATGTTATTCATACCATCAGTGCCTGCTCAACTGGAGGTCAAGTCGAGGAATCGGGTACAAAAGCCTCACCAACAATTTTGGTGGATACCCATAAATTTCGAGCGAATCAGCTGCTACGGGTGAGTGGAATGCCGTGCCAATAAACAGAAGTCTATAAAGTGAGATTTGCGTCTTGTAAAAGTCCTGAATACCTTGAAACACTTTAGCGGAGATGTTATTCCTGAATTTCAGATTTGCTGAAGTAGAACTGGTTTTCGAGCATTTCCAGAAGATCCGTTCCCTTATGGAAGTTGTTCATTCTGGAAATGAAAACACTGATAAGGATTACCGGTAAGAGAAAGGAGGTGAACTTAAATGAAAAAAAATCTACGAGATAAAATTCATATCTTTCTACAGTCTGAGAATGGTAAAGTGGGTATCAAGTCGTCACTGACATTGAGCATAGTAAGTAGTAGTTTGTTATTAGCACAAATGATCCTTACCCCGCATGCCGACGCTGGTTATGAATGTTGGAGTCATGCGGATTGCGACCAGTCTGAGGGTGAGCTTTGCCATTTTTTTTGAAAAATGCTGGTGAAGGCACTCTGGTATGGCATTCTACTTGCGGCTAATTAGAAAGGGTATTTGTTGGTTTTTGTCTGTCCTACTCTGGAAAAGAATGGGACAGATTTGCCCTAATTGTGTACGGAACATGTAAAATTCATCTCCATCGAATGCTTCGCTGTCAGTCTTGTGAATTTTAGCGATTGATTGCTCAGTACTGGCAGCATAACGTGCATAAAGCCTTGAGGTTATAAGGAACCATGCAAGCGGTTATTTTGTGTGGCGGTTTAGCGACGCGACTCGGAAACATTAGCAAAAGAATTCCAAAAATTCTACTGGAAATTGGTGGACGGACTGTCTTAGACTGGCAACTGAATTTGCTAAAAGAGGCAGGTGTCAAGGAGACTATTTTGGCTTCGGGACACCTGCACGATATGCTCCATGAACATGTGGGAAACTCCCACCGCGGTGCACACATTAGTTACGCCAAAGAGGAGAAGAAACTCGGTACCGGAGGTGCGATCTCCAACGCTATGAAACAGATTCACACATCTCCATTTTTTGTGCTAAATGGCGATGTGCTCCTATCTGACTTCTCGCTTCGAGAGATGTTAGAGAGATTTAATGAACAGATGGCAGGACTACTGCTAAGTGTGCATGTTGACGATATTCGTCCGTATGGTGAAATCGTGTCGGATAGCACCGGGAAGGTAACAGCCTTCCGTGAGAAACAGCCGATTTACCGTGCCGGATACGTAAACGGGGGTGTGTATCTCTTCAATCAAACGATTGCTGATACGTTTCCTAAACATCAAGAGGTTTTCTCAATTGAGAGAGACGTTTTTCCGTCTATTTCCAATCTCTATGCTTTGGAAACCGATGCGATTTGGATTGATATTGGGGTTCCGGAGCGACTCGCGTATGCCCGACAGTATTTTCAAAACGGAGTCTTCCGATGAACCGTGATATTTTCCGGGCGTATGATATCCGCGGCATTTTCGATGTGGACTTTGAGTCGAACGACTTTTACCGAATCGCCCGCGCTTTTGCGGATCGCTTTCAACCGAAAACTGTCGCTGTGGGGTACGATGTCCGCGAGAGTTCACCGCAACTGTGGCAGAAGGTCGTAGAAGGACTCATAGACTCAGATGTTGATGTGCTCAATCTGGGTCAAATTTCGACCGATATGCTTTATTTTGCCGTGACACGCTACCAGACAGACGGGGGAATTATCATTTCGGCATCTCATAATCCTGCTGCATATAACGGCATGAAACTGGTCGGTTGGCATGCGACCCCAATTTCATCAGACACCGGACTTTATGATCTCCGCGATGCTATTGCGAGTGATATTCTATTTGAGAAGCGAAAGATGCGCTGTCGCGGGTGCCTTCAGTCCGCACAGTTTCTGGAGGAATACCTGATGCATCTTCGCTCGTTTGTGAATTTGCAGCAGTTGTCCAGAAAACGGATCGTCATCAACGCGAATAGCGGACTTGCCGGGCAGATTGCCGAACGTCTGTTAGCAGGGACACCGATCCAGATCTGTGAGCGGTTATTCACCAAACCCGATGGAACGTTCTCTCAAATTCCGGCGGAACGTCCGGATCCACTGAGACCAGAAAATCGGGAATTGACGACAAAAGCGGTTAAACAGACAGGAGCGGATTTGGCGGTGGCATGGGATGCGGATGCCGACCGGTGTTTTTTCTTCGATGAAAATGGGAAATTCATTGAAGGATGCTACATTACAGCGTTGCTTGCTAAAAAACTCCTGCAGGAAAAAGGAAATGGCATTGTCATCTTCGATCCGAGAGCCGTGTGGGCAGTAGAGAAGACCGTTATTAGGGCAAATGGCACACCAATGCTCAGTCGATGTGGACATTCGTTTATCAAAACCCGCATGCGCGAAACTAACGCGCTTTTTGCTGGGGAGGCGAGTGGGCATTACTATTTCCGAGACAATTTCTATGCCGATAACGGCATGATCCCGTTTCTGCTTGTCCTTGAATACCTCAGCACAAACGGAGCATCACTCGCTGAATCTGTCGACCGACTCCGATTGGAGTATCCTGTCTCCGGTGAAATCAATTTTTCATTTGAAAGCTGCGAGCATATCCAAGACGCAATGGAAGTGATCCTGCAGACAATACACTGTTGGGGGAACTCCCCTTGTATCGAAACACCAATTGACGGTGTGTCGGTCAGATTTCTCACAAACCATCGCGTTTCTGATCTTGAACATGGTAGTTGGCGGTTCAACATCCGAGAATCGAATACCGAGCCTTTACTGAGACTCAATGTTGAGACTATTGCGGACGAGGACCTTCTGATTGAAAAGACAATGGGAATTAGTGGCAAACTTGAAAGTATCGGCGGAAAACGAGAAACGAAGTTCCGATGGGAATCTAAGTAGAAAGTGTGGTTGAGAAATTTGGTATTTGGAACCTGTTCCCACTCATAAAGCCTGTCCACAATTTCAGGCAGTTTTTCGTTTTTTCTGGCGTTAGGTACGTTTATAGACTAAAATTGTGTCTTTAACATTGTAATATGCATATAATAACTATAACCCAAGTTGCTCCTTACAAGATTTTAGGCATGTAGAGACCGTTTTCATTGAAAGTCGTTGAGGATCTGCGGGGTTTTGTAGCGTGATGCACATCGCATCTGGGCGCGTACGCCGCAAAACTGTGAGTTTGCGTCCTTAGGTGCACAATCTAACAGATTATGCTACAAAGATGCCAATTTGCGTTAACTATAGTGCTTTATTTACTTTCAAATTATTAGAACTTACGCAATTTTCCATAAGATTCTACGTATTGCACACCCCTGGCGAAGTTAGGAAACCTCGCCAGCAAGGTAGCTGCGTAAGTCCTATATCTGATTAAAAGGCAAACACGGTCAAATCTGTTCGTTAGGAGAACTCCATGAAACAAGAAAATGATGTCCAATTAATCAGCAAAATTTTGGAAGGTGATGACACCGCATTCAGTACTTTAGTCGAAAAGTATCAGAAGGGTATTCACGCACTCGTGTGGCGAAAGATTGGTGATTTTCACTATGCTGAAGAAATTACGCAAGACACCTTCCTAAACGCGTATAAAAACCTTTCGACCCTAAAGGAGCCAAGTCAGTTTGCCGGGTGGCTGTATGTTATAGCAAATCGGCTCTGCATTAATTGGAATCAACGGAACAAATCTAAGATGCAATCGCTGGCATCCACCCCAATGGAAAAAATCGAACGCTCCTCTTACAACCGCTATGTGTTAGAGCAGCGAGAGGCAGAAGCGACGGAGCGTCGCCATCGCCTCGTGAAAAATCTTTTAGAGAAGCTACCAGAGAGTGAACGCACGGTGGTGACGCTCTATTATCTCGGTGGAATGAAGTCCAAGGAAATAGGCAAATTTTTGGGTGTGTCAGTACACACAGTTACGAGTCGACTTCATCGTGCGAGAAAGCGTTTAGCACAGGAAGAGGAGCTCTTGGTTCAGGAAGTTCTCGGCGGTGTGCATATATCAACGGGTTTGACGCAGAACATCATGCGGCAAGTCGCTGAGATGAGACCGACACCGCCTCCATCTGGGAGACCCTTGCTCCCGTGGGTAGCTTTTGGGACGGCTACGGTTCTGGTACTCCTCTTGATGCTGGGTATAAGCAATCAATACCTTCTCCGTTTTCAGAAGCCGTATAGTTTTGAGGCACTATCTGAACCTACGATTGAAATCCTTGACGCGCCTATTGTCCTTGCTATTGATTCAAAACCGGCGGTGCGAACTCAGGCTGGCAGAGATGTTATCCCAAACGAGAATACGGGGGCAGGTCTGCAGGCTTCCGAGAATGTCTTGGCACCAAATACGCAGAATAATTCGTTCAGATCCTCTACCTCGCAATGGGCGCAGGCAAGTGGACCACAAGTGGGGCACGTCTCCGGTATCTTTGCTACATCCGAAAAGATATTCTATGCTACTACACCAACAGGTATCTACAGATTGTCAACGGACGCAACTATGTGGACACTTATCAATATAAGTGTGCCGACTGGAGATTTCCGGATGCCTATGGCAGAGCATGGTAGTACGCTCTATGTTGTTTCCAGAGATGAAGTGTTTACTTCGGTTGACCGTGGCGAAACATGGAAAGGACTTGGAAAGCGTCCAAAAGGAGATACTATTGGTTTGATAATAACCAATGCCGCAGAAATCACTAACAACTCACAAGTAGATATTGTGATGTATCTTGCCCTTCAAGATAGTGGCGTTTTCTACTCTACAGATGCCGGTGCCCAGTGGCATCCGCTTAACAATGGATTGGCAAACAAACACATTTCAGCGGTGGCTGCGATCAAGGACACGGTATTTGCTGGTACAAACGATGGTCTCTATCGTCTCGATTCAGGTGGGTGGAAGCAATTGCCGGTGGATGTATCTGGTGCCGTCCATTCTTTGGCAGCCATGGAAAACAACCTCTATGTCGGAACGGGCCCCGATCTTTCTGCCCTGTTAAAAGATGTTGGGCAAATAGCAAACGTTGACGACTTAAATTTAAGAAGTCAGGCTTTCCGCTCAAACGACTTAGGAAAGTCATGGACTGAGATAACACCTATAAGCAAACCTCCGTTTTTGAGGCCATCAACAGGTATGAAGATTTTGGCTGTTGGTCAATCGCTCTTGATACAAGATTTTGAACTATTTCGATCAAGTGATGGCGGGCAAACTTGGATAAATCTTGGGGTTGATGCGAGTCCATTTATATCGAATAATTTTCAAGCCGTAGCGGTAAACGAGAATATATTTTACAAAGTTGATGCGTTCGGTATTCATCGGACAACTGATAGCGGTGCCTCGTGGCACCCATTTATGAATGGGATAGTAGGAACTGGAATACGAGATTTAGTAGCGTTTGACGACAAATTATATGTGTATACTGGCAAGGACGTTGTTCAATCAACCAACAGCGGTGAATCGTGGGAAAACATTCCTGTTGACACCAACGAACACACATTTGAACTCATAGGAAAGGAGGACGCTCGCATCAACTTTCCTTTTCATTCAAAGTTAGCGGTCGCAGACGGGGGTTTTTATGTAATTGTCCCCGAGACAGACAATCTACGTATTCTCACTTTATCTACTGTTAACAATCTACTCAGTCCAGTGCCCGGAATACCCGTTTTTGATAACGAAACTCAATCCGCTGAGCTTATGTTATCTACTTCGGAAACCTTAGCGAGAGCTGGTGGGTTTGCAGTCGGTAGCGGAACATTCTACGCTGAATACAAACGAGAACTTTTCAGATGGAGATCTGGTGATCCGGAATGGACGAATACCGGATTATTAGACACGAGTGAGAATCTTGGTAATAAACTTGATACGGGATTCAAGTTAGCGGTTTCAGGAAATATCGTCTACGTGGGAAAGCGGGATGGCAGACTGTTTCAATCGCTGGATAGTGGAAACAGTTGGAAAGATATTACGTCGAGTCTTCCACTCCGTTTTTCCTACTTCAACGAGATCGCCTTTGCGGGTTCAACGGTTTATGTCGCCACTGACACGGGTGTTTTGACTTCACAGAACGGAGAATCCTGGCGTGTGCTAACCAATAGCATAGGTGAGCGTATCGTTATCGACAGGTTCGCTGTGGACGGCATGACGATTTATGGTGCTGGCGATACGGGTATCTATTGCTCGGATACTCGTGGACGCTGGGAGCAAATCTCTCCGAGTGTGCCTGATAAAGTGCTCTCTCTCGTTATCAGCAATGATAGTCTTTATATTGCGACGCAACAGCACGGGATTTTTCATAGACCGCTTGGGGAAGAATATTACAACGAGTTATCTCAAAGATAGAACGTTACGTCGTTTCCTATGCCTTTTATTGCCAAAGTAGTGGAAACAGCAGCGGAGAATCCGACACCCCATCCCCACGAACTGCAAGGTCTCCGCAAGGGCTTTCGCAATCGGGAGTCAATCAGTCAAGTCATCCCTTACTGCTTCTGCGACCAGCTGCCATAACGTTGTCCCTCTCGCCTGATACGAGATTAATTTACCTTCCCTGTCAATGAGCCACGCGGACGGAACACCACGGATACCATACTGTTTCGCCAGTGGACTCTGCCATCCTTCGCCACTGAAAATCTGCCGCCACGGAATATTGCACACTTCGAGATATTGTCGGAGTTCCGATTCATCCGTGTCAAGGCTGACTCCGATGACATCAAACCCCTTATCCTTATAGGCATCGTAAACCTTTTTCACATTCGGCATTTCCCCGATGCACGGACCACACCAGACCGCCCAAAAATCGAGTAAGACAACTTTTCCACGACATTGCTGAAGCGAAATCGGATTGCCATCAAGGTCGGTTGCGGAAAAATCAGCTATAGGCTTCCCAATCAATGCTAATTTCGGATTTGCCTTGACGTGATATGCTCTTGCTAACTCTGCATCACCTAACTTCTCATGAATCTTGGCAAGTTCTCCAGAAACACCCGGAGGTCGTGAACGAGGGCTGAATATCTATATTTTTCTTGGAACTTGGGTTGTAGTTAGAATTCCCCAGAGACAGAGATTCGCTGTGAGCCACCGAGGGTGTGGGTATTGAAGGCGTAGTTGACAAAAAACGACATGGCATTTATCCGCAAGCGGAGTCCAGCACCTGCAGAGAGCCCATGTCCATTCCAGCCACCACGGAGTGCGAGGGTATTGAAAAGCCAGTATTCCGCACCTACGCGTAGGACAAGCCCGCCTCCAGCACCGCCTACCTCCAGATCGGCTTGATCGGTTTCAAAATCCGCGCCAATAGCCCCTTTCCCGAGACGTGGAACGGCAAAGTGGTAAGCTGTGCCGAATCGAAGTCGGCGCGTACGAGTGAATGTCGGTTTGTCGGCAGTATCCCAACGGACTTGGGTGCCCGTTGCATCTAATAACATTGCACCCACTCGTAAACCTTTGTAAGGTTCCGCAATCAGACCAATGTCAATACCAAAACCTTTTCCACTGTTCTGAAAAATGGATTGGTTGAGGAGTTTGAGGTTGCCCCCGACAGCTACCATAGAGTGGACTTGACGGGCATAAGAGATGAGCAGGGCGTTATCGGTATTGCTGAAATACTCGGCAACTTCGGGTTTGTCGATATAGGGTTCACCGTCCTCTTTGATGCCGTTGCCATTTTTATCCTGAAAATCGCCGAGGAAGCCGTTATTGTTGACATCGATGAAAGTCGTGCGCGGTATATCGTCAACGCCGAGCCGGATCCAACTCAGACCGATGCTACCGATATCCTCGATTTGATAGACGTAGTTGACGAAGTTATAGGTAACTAAGCCTCTGCTGAGCCAACTCCCGTCTCCAGTGCTAAAAGTATCGGAATACATCGCCGAGAAACTATGTTTCTTGACTTTGGTAAGCCCAGCGGGGTTCCAGTAAGTAGCGGTTGCATCATCGGCGATGGCAACGAACGCACCGCCCATTCCCAAGGCACGAGCCCCTACGCCGTGGCTGAGAAATTCGGCGGCGTGCGCGCCTTCGTCCGCGGCGTGTGCCGCCGGAAGCCCAATGAAGCACGTTGCCAGCACGCATAGGTAGATTGCTGATAATTTTACCATGATTTAAAGTTTACCCTACCCGTCCTTCTTCCCTATATGCCTACTACTATTACCCAAGCCCTTTCTATAGACATATCACCCCTCATGAAGATTAAGAATTTAATCGGGTAATTTTTACCGATGCCCGGTGCGGTTAGGAAACCGCACCTACCGGGCCTGGGGGAACATAGAATTACCCAAATATTTTATTAAACTTCATCTGGGGTGAGGAAGGTGCGTAAAAAATCCTCTTGAACCTTCAAAATTTGTTAGTAGCAACTTGAGTCACTATTGTTCTAACCCGGTGCGAAGTCATAGATAGGTTCACGAATAATGACACTCAAGACACTCCAGAATCCGCCAACACAATATTCACCGAGGATAACCCCGAAAAAGAAGAAGACCATCGTCCGGTAGGTCCCTGGTCCCCCGAATCGGAGAGCCATCCATTTGAGAAAACTACTTATAACGAGACAACTCCAAAAATAACCAACGCCCCCCGTCATGGAGATAGGATACCCCGCTGGATGGAGGGGCCACCAGATGAAACGCATCCGCATCACCATCAGGAAGAAAGTGAAGCCCATGCCACCTGCCATGAAACTCATTGCGGAAATGTCTGGGTCGCGCGGGAAAGCGAACAAACCGGCAAGCCATCCGAATTGACCGATATGTCCGACCGACGGTCCAATACCACCGCCTGCCCCCGTGATCGCGCCGCCGAGACGATAGAGTTCACTGAGGGTCGCCCAAAACGATGCCAGTGAACCCAAGACAACAGCAATAACCATTGCAAGCACCAGTTTTTTGGTGTTCATGTTTGTCCGTTCTGCCATCTTGAAGGCTTCAAGCTGATGCGGCATGATGTGTTCGCGGTATCCACGTCCACTGAAAAACCAAAAGTAAGGAAAAACCGTCAAATTGTTCGTTCCGATGCGGCGTGTTCCCAGAATATTGACTAAAAACTGTTGGGCATTACACATCCCCGCCATCTCGTGTGCGGGGGGACCGAGTTCCGCGCGTACACGCGTAATTGCTAAGGAAATGGCAAAGAAAAACGCAAAGAAAGGCAGAATAATTGGGAGCGTCATGCCAGCCTTTAGACAAAACCAGATAATAAAGAGGCTTGAGATGAGAATGAGCAGGAGTGCTGTACGGTAACGGATCGGTTCTTGTGAGTCGTCAATACCGCCGGGCATGCCCAAGACAGTGCGTACTACATTTACAATGTGTCTGCGCGTTACGAGTAGCGCGATGACAAAGAGCGCCATCCAACCCCCAATAGACTGTTCGCTATTATAAGGGAAGGGTGCTGGGATTGCGAATGCGCTGCCGAAAACCCGCTGTACTTTCTCAAACAGGTAGAAAAACCAGAGCGAGAAAGAGAGGTCCAGTGGTAAAAGGAAGCCCAAACCGATCACGAATGGGTAGAGCGGTACAGGGATACCACCGACAGCGTTCCACGGTTTTTCGGTGAAGAATGTCCCCCAATTCCGTGCGTTATGTCGGACACTGAAATCCGGGAGCACGGGAAAGAAGTGTGCTAAGCCGTGCCAAACATTCAGTAGTGCGGCAATAATGAAACCGTACCATAGAACACGATTTCGGAAAAGCTGCGCGGCACCCCCATCTTCTGTAATTGCCATCGGAAGCTGGATAATAGGATATGATAACTTTTCGTGTTCCGTCCACTGCTTCCGAACCAGCACATTCATGCAAATCATAATGGTCCCGAGGGCGGTAACCAGCGATGTCCACCATAAGGTCGGCTTAATCCACGCCCCACCAATTTTAGCGTTGTAAAAAGGGGTGTTGCCCTCATAAAATCCACGGATAATCTCCCTGTCTGCGACAACGAGATGTTGTGGAATATAATTGTGGAACATACTTGCCCAATCGTTCTCAATTGTTGCGAACCAGAATGCATGGGGAAGTGCCGGAATTGTAAGGGCTAAGGTATCATGACCCGCCAAACCAGAAGCGATAGAGAGCATCGCGTAAATGGTAATCATCTCCCCCTGCGTTAGCGCAGATCGCGGGGCGACACGCTTCAGGAAAAGATTTATCAAGATCAGGAAAAAAATGTTGAGAACGACATTCCAGAAAAGGGAGATGGTCGTTGGATGCCCAGAGTGCCAGACACACTCAACTTCGATGACCCAAAAGACGTTAAGGGGAATTAAGAAAACTGCAATGAGGATGGCACGCCATGTAACACCAGACTCACGGTGCCGGTTTTGATCGTCAAGGTTTTGCACAGTTTTTTAAACTATTAACTCTGGGCACCGCTCCACTTCGTTTCGCGGTGGTTTCCGGTTAAGTCTACCCCTCTTTGGGTTGTGGAAGGTTTCTTGTCGTAGGAGCGGGGTTACCGCGCCCGTTTCAATCGTTAAAAATTCGCTAAAAATGAGTAGGCGGTTCGAGCTCTTTCAACTCCCAAAGGATATGACCAAATTCAAACGCGCCAGCGGCGTTCCCTCGGATAAGTTCTCCATCGATTCCCCAAGATAGTTTGTAAGCGGCGAGAATTTGTGTCAGCGAATTCTCTACATTACCGTGGCATAGCAAGGCAACAGTGCCGCCACCGCCACCACCGGTAATCTTGGCACCGTAGATACCACCCTGTTCTCCAATTTTCCGAGCAATGTTCACAAGCCCATCAACTTCGCCGGAACCGAGTCCTGCGCGATCTCGGTAACTCGCATTGGATTCGTACATGAGGTTACCCGCTTCGCTGAGATAGTCCCGGATACGCTCAGAATCTTTATCGGCGTTTTTTATGGCAGCAATAAATCGTCTGACACGTGCGTTTTCGTAAATTGCGTGTTGTACCCGACTCCTAATAAAATATGACTTCTCCGGGTCAACCTGTGTAACGGTGTCAACGGTCTCACCATACTTGTCGAGAAACGCTGCGCCGTGCATCTGTTCAGGCAACAAGTGTTCACACTGCTCGCGAAAAGCCTGTACAGAAAGGTTACACAGGTAGTTATCTGCCAACGCCTCAGATATTTTTCGAGCGGAACTGCCTTCTTTGGAATCCAGATCCCTTTCTGATGAAAACGCCGCTTTGAGGATAGTCAACCCCATAAAGGTCCCGGTGCGTGTGTCAATATAGGCAGTGCTCGTTGTGCTCCTACGTACCTTCGTATAGATTCCAACAAAACTCACGTTTAACGGACAAGAAACGGATTCGAGAATTTTATCCGGTTGACAAAGAATTGAGAGAATCTTTGTTGACGTGCCAGCGGCAGCAGTCACCTGATCCATGATACCACAAGGGGCACCGACAATTCGGTTTTCAACGATTTGTGCCAGATGCGCTATCTCCAGCGCGCCTAATTCTAAATCATAGAGCCGGTTGATCGCCATCAATGTAGCGACTTCAATAGCGGCAGAGGAAGCGACACCCCCACCTATCGGAATATCACTTTTGATAACTATCGTAGCACCGTGTGGAAATTGATCGATCTTACCCTCTTTGAGGAGCACATAAAATGCGCCGAGTATGTATCCCGTCCACTCGGTTTCCGGTTCCTCGCTGAAACGTTCCCGAATCTCTGAATACGTTTTGAGCGTGCCATTCGTATAGAAACCATCAAGCGAGAGATGAAAGTTGGGTTTGAATTGATCTCCCGCGCGGAGCGTGATAGCACAGAGGTTTCTATCTTCTCTGGTTTGGCACGCGGCGATTGCGGTGCGGTTGAGGGTCATCTCAAAAACATTCGCGCCGCAGTAATCAGCGATACCACCCATAATGTCAAGTCTTGCAGGCGCACGGGTGACAATCATTTGTCCACCCTTTTGTAAGCCAAACGAAAAGAAAAGCTCAGGAGAATCCTCCTGCAAAAGATACTCCAACTCAAGGACCTGAAAGGATTTCACTCTGGGACCGTGGAGTTGTTCAACTTTCATTTGTCTTCCCCACCAGACTTCATTAGGACTTACGCAAATTGAACAGACCAGATATGTTTTTTGCTAAAAAATGCCTCGCAGTGAGAGTATTTCGGTGTTTTTAACCCCCTAAATCCCCCTTATCAGGGGAACTTTAAGAGGAAGCGCGTAAATCCTACTTCATTGATCGTCAAAGTGCCACTGATAGCTGAAAGCGAAGCGTGCTAATTGCTGATTGCCAATTCATGTTACACCCATCCGGTTAATTTATCAAGTCCTTTTTTCAAATAGAACCTGCAAAATCTCTCTATTCGCTTGATAGTGAAGTCGCAATGTAGAAACATCTACGGATTCACGACCCTAACACTTTCCTGCTGTTTTAGAGAATGTTGTCCAGCAGTGACAACTGCTTCGCCTTCGGTAAGTCCGCTCAGGACCTCAACTTCACCACCCCGCAAAAGGCCTATCTCCACAACACGACGCTGGCTTACTCCATTTTCAATGACGAAAACGTTCTGCGTCTTTGCGTTAGCATCTCCAATAAGTGAGGCACGCGAGATGAGAATTGCATCTGTATGTACTTCAATAGGAATGGTAACTTTCGCGAACATCCCCGGTTTAAGAGTTCCCGTTGGATTGTCAACGCGGACTTCAACGGTAGCAGTACGACGCGCTGGCATTAAAGTTGGACTAATAAAAGCAACACTACCGGACATTTGGGCATCTATGCCATCAATCTCTATGGTCGCCTGTTGATTGAGTGCCAATTGGCTCAACTGGGCTTCAATAACCTCAACGGTAGCTTTGACTGTATCAATATTGACAATCTCAAAAAGCGGTGATGCCGGAAGTGCCATGCCCCCTAAATCCAAATAGCGTCTGGAGACGATCCCGGAAATCGGTGCGTGAATTGTGGCATCGTTGAGACGTTTTTGCGCAAGCTTAAGCGCAATGTGTGCCTGTGTGCGTGCCGTTTTCGCCGATGTAATCTCTGCTTCCCAACTTTTTGCGGTCTCTAAAGCCTCCGCGGCGGTAAGCACAGCGAGTGCCGTTTCGACTTGAAAACGTGAGAGTTCAATATCTTTCTCCCATGTTCGTGTGTCGGCTTGTGTCTGCACCAATCGTAAGGAGGCTTTCGCTTGTTCAACCTGCGCCTCCATGGATTGGATATCCTCAGCACGCGCCCCGTTATCAATAAGTTGAAGTTGTTCGGAAGCTATCTTATGCTGTGCTATGGCAATGTCTAACTGCGTCTTCGCACCTTCAAGGGATTGCTGACTAATTGCACCGTTTTGGAAAAGTTGCAGCATTCGCTCGTAATTGCTTTTGGCATTCATCAAGTTCGCATCGGCTTGACTGAGTCCTGCCTGTGCTTGCCGCCGGTCTTCGGCGCGGGCACCACTCTTAATTTTCTGAAGATTCGCAACAAGAGATTCCAATCCTGCTTGTGCCTGCTCTATTTGCGTGACTGTTCGGATTTCAGAGAGGTCCACTACTTGTTGTAGCGTGATCTCTGTAGAGCGGAACTGCGCCTGCGCCTGTGCAATCTGCGAGTGTACACGCACTTCTGCGAGTTGTTTTGTCTGGGAATACGCGGTTTCGGCTGCTTCCAGCGTCGCTTCCGCCTGTTGCACTGCGAGTTCGAGTTCCTCATGCTCCACAACAGCAAGAGATGCCCCTTTTTCTACACTGTCCCCCTCATCTACGTTTAAAACAACGAGGCGACCTGCTACTTTGGAAAAGACGCTGACTTGTGATTCCGCTTGAATAGTGCCAGACAATTCGAGTTCTGAACGAATCTCCCCGCGTTTCGCCTTTGTAATTTCCACCGGCTTAAGGACTGTCGCTTGGGCTTGTTGGATTGTGGGCTTCTCCGATTTTAGAAACCGCGGCAGGCTAATAATCACTGCTATTGCTAACAGTATGAGAATGCCAATCAGTACTTTCTTCAATTTATTCTCTCCTTTTAACCGACATCGTTAAGAACTATCTGTTTATTTTAGTGTTTGTCCTATTGCTTTTTCAAGCCTCGCTAAGCCGACAAGGTAATCGTGATATGCCTGAAGGCGGTTAACCTCTGCTTGTGCCAATGCGAGTTGTGTGTCAGTCAACGCGACTGTGGTAATAACTCCATTCTGAAACTGGAGATTCGCAATACGCACGCTCTCTCGCGCTTGGGCAACTGCCTCGCGCTGGACCTCAATGATCGTTTCTGCTCCACGGAGGTTGAGATACGCAGCGCGCACTTCAAATTCAACGCCGACTTTCACTTGAGTCCCGCCCAACTGAACCTGCTTTAAAGTAGACTCGCTCTGTTGCACGGCTGCGCGTGTTGCAAATCCGTCGAAAATCGGAATATTGATTTGGAGCCCGAGGCTCCAAATCCTATTCATCTCGGTAAGTCTCTCATTTTGTGAAATTTGATAGTTAGTGAAGAAGCCGAGATCTGGACGGCTCCGCGTCTTGGCGATGTCAATCTGCTTACGGGCGGCATGTTCAGTAAATTGTGTTCGGTGTACTTCGGGACGATCGTCAAGTGCCTGTTGGACGAGCGCATTGAGGTTTAACACCGGTATTTTATGGTTCTCTGGAACTTCAAGTGTTCCTTTAACTGATATGTTTTCAGAGAGGGGTATGTTAAGCACGGTTTTATAGGCGTTTTTGGCGGTTTGGACACCATTCTGGGCGCGAATGAACTGTGAGCTGGCATTTGCGAGTTGGACTTTGGCACGAAGTACATCAAAATTGGTCGCAGCACCTGCCTCGAGCGACATCTCTGCAATTGCGAGTTGCTCCTCAACAAGGGAAACGCTCTGTTGTACCACCCTTACAAACTCCTGCGCGACCAAGGTGCCATAAAACGCTTCAGATACATCTAAGCGAAGTTGATTATAAGCGGCATCGACATCGCGCTGGATTGCCTGATAGTTGAGATCCGCGGCTTGATAACCGTAATAATAGCGTCCCCACGCGAAGATAGGTTGTGTTAAATTAATCGTGCCTTGAGCGTTATGATGGGCACCGAATTCCAACTCAATGAGGTCAGATTCATTATCAGCACTGGGCGGAGACATCCCGTTCATTTCTTCACCCGGCATTGGGAATCCGAATCCACCCTCGGCTTGAATTACCGATTTTTGTATATCTTTAAAATAAGTGTAATTACCGCTGGCTGTAATTCTTGGCAAAAGTCCTGCGCGTGCGGCGAGAACTTGTGCCTCAGCAGCTTTGAGGTTCTGCTCAGCAGTCTGAAGGGTAAGATTGCTCTGTTTGGCAATCTCAATACTTTCCTCTAATGTCAAAACCTGTGGTTCTTGCGCTACAACGGAGGGATTCATCAGAAGGAGTAGAAAGGTTCCGGCACATACGAAGTGGCAGAACCGTAATGTATTCATTGCGGTTGCGTCCTCCAATATTAGTTAAAGACGGACATTTACGAAAACACGCCTCTACTAATCAAATCATGAAAGTGGGCGGGTACAGGACCCGCCCACCACTTTATTAAACAGCACCTAATAGCGAATAATGGTTGTCGCATCGCCAACTGCCCAGAGATGACCACTTGGCGTTTGAACGAGATCGCGCAGATTGTTTGTTGTTGGCGACTCCTGCATCAACCATGTGACACCACCATCGGACGTGTAAAGAATTGTTCCACCTTCTCCAACCACCCAACCTTCGTTGGCATCTCGGAACATAACAGCATTCAGATTAGCATCGGTTGGGACTGTTTGGTCAACCCATGTTGCGCCACCGTCCGTGGTTGCCATGATGGCACCCTGTTCACCGGCGGTCCACGCCGTCTGTTCATTTATAGCATGGACATCATTCAACCGCGGACCTTGCAACATGGGTGCCCAACTTAGCCCACCATCCATTGTCTTTGCGATGGTCCCAGCATCTCCGACGACCCAACCGACGTTCTCGTTGATGAAGTGAACACCATAAAGGTTGTTGAAACCTGCACCTGTCATCATGGGATCTATTTCCTGACCGACCCATGTTTGCCCACTATCGTTGGTATGCATAACCCTGCCGGTTTCGCCGACCGCCCATGCATGTGTTGGGGTGCCAAAACTCATGGCATAGGATCCCATAGCACCGCGCCAACTCATTATGCCTTCAAACTTGATTCGCGCGGCAGTACCATGACCTTCATCGCCTGGGTCGCTGACCCCGTGCCACGTTTTTCCACCATCAAGCGTTTCGATGAGAGCGGCATTGCTTCCGACGACATAGCCTTTGCTTTCATCAACAAACCCAACGCCGAAAAGTTCAAAAACATCGCCACTATTTTGAGGTTTCCAAGTTTCGCCACCATCGTTGGTGTGGAGGAGACTCCCCGATAAGCCGACTGCCCAACCGAGTTTATCGCTATGAAAATGGGCGGCACGAAGTTCACTTGTACTCGAAACGATATCCCAAGTGTCACCACCATCAGTTGTGTGCAGAATAGTAGCATCCTTCCCGACAATCCACGCTTCGGTTGGACTCAGCATGTGAACGCCTTGGAGGCGGGCAGCAACCGGACGAGGTTCGATAGGTGCCCAGGTTGTGCCACCGTCTTGCGTGCGGAGGATAACACCAAATTCCGCAGCGGCAATGCCTACATTTTCATCGGCAAAGTGGACATCCCAAACGGGTTCAGGCATCCCGTTAGAATTTGGGACTCTGCTCTCTTGGACTTCCCAACTGGCACCATCAACTGTTGCAACAACGGCACCGCCGGCACCTACTGCCCATCCTGCTGTGTCATTTAGCATGAAGATAGCATCCAATGTGTTAACCGTGGCACTCGTCTGGAATCCCCAAGTCTGTCCACCATCGTTCGTGTGGAGGAGCGTCCCGCCACCGCCTGCTGCCCAACCGACTTGCGGACTCACAAAATTGACACCTTCAATTGTGTTATTGGTATCAATTTCCTGTATTGCCCAAGTTGTACCCCCGTTTTTCGTGCCGATGATGAGTCCGCCGTCTCCACTTGCCCAGCCGTGTTTGTCATCAACAAAAGAGACACCCAACAGCGCAACGCCGGTGCCTGTATTCTTTTTCATCCACGTCTGCCCACCATCTGTCGTCTTCAATACTGTGCCATTGTCGCCGACGACCCAGCCAACCTGTGGATTGATAAAGCGGACTTTCTTTAACTCAACCTCAAGTGGCAGCGGTTGCCTATTCCATGTGGTGCCACCATCGGTGGTATGCAAAATGGTTGCGGTGCTACCAACGATCCACCCATGCTGTGCATCTACAAAAAAGACATCGGAAAAAGTAGCCTGCCACTTGGATTCGCTCACCGGCACCCACGCTTTTTGTGCAAGCGCGAACGGCACGGCGGCGAGCAGTAGTATAACTACCAGAATAGATAAGATTTGCTTTCTCAGTTTCATCAAATTTCACAGCGTTGAAACCCACTCTTTTGAGTGGAATGAACGCCATCCTCCTTACATCTTGAGATGGGCTTGCAATCAGTGCCCTTCGTTTTAGGTAGTGCCTTGTACTGTTCAAGAACCGTGAACTGAAGCTTACGCGCTTCATCAAGTTTTCGGTGTGGAGACTCCTGCCTTTAGGTTGGAGAGGAAAGCCTGCCCTCCTTTTTTTACAACAGAGGCAGGTGATATTTTACCTCGCACCTACTACGAGCGTCCGTGTTGCTGTATCGCCACGGACCGCGACCTATAGTCAGCGGTTTAACTCGTGGAGTGGACGTTTGGCGGACGCTTCGCACAAGCCCTCAATTTAGGTGAGAGTTACTGACTCTATGCCTATATAATCTCTATGCCTATATGATACCACGATTTAGTAATTCATGTCAATCGAAAAGTAAAAAGATCTCGGGTTCCAGTTTGCCACCATTTGTATGGAAGAAACGGCGATCTGGACAGCGATTCTACTGTCATAAAATTTGGATTGACACCCGTTAAATTCCGTGTCATAATAATTAGATTGATGTAAAGTCAAAAGGTTCTCACAAACTTGTCCAATTCGGTTTGTGCAGACGCAAACATCTAATAAATTAGGAGATTCCCATGAAATTTATGACGCGATTAACCTTTGTAGGACTTAGCCTAATGTTGAGTGTCTGTCTATTCGGCAGTCCTGCGCTCGCACAAGTTGATATGAAGACGTTGACAGGACTCTGGCTGTTCGACGAAGGCAGCGGTGACGTTGCTGCAGATTCTTCAGATAGCGGGCTTGATGCAGCAGTGGTAGGTAACCCGACGTGGGTTAGCGGAATGTTCGGTTCGGGTTTAGAACTCAACGGTTCAGATGCTTACGTTGAAGTTCCTGCACACGTGAATCCGACTGACGCTATCACCGTCTCACTCTGGGTTAAAAGTATGACAGATAACTGGAATCAGCACGGCTGGATGGTTGAGAAACGGGATGCATATATTATCCACCCGAATGCGGACACCAAAAACGTCTCGTGGCCGATTTGTAACGACGGATGCTGGAACAAGCCGGGTGGTTGGCGCGACGGCGAAGTCGGACCGGGTGACATCACCGATTGGCATCTTTATACCACCACTTTTGACAGTGCAACAGGTGTGTGGAATATTTATATCGATGGTGTGGCAGAGAGCACGATGACTATCAATACCAGCCCGATTGATGCTGATGACGGACCGCTTTTCATCGGTAGGGACACTTGTTGTGATGGTCGATTCGGCGATGCGGTCATCGATGAGGTCGCCATTTTCAACGTCGCCCTGAGTGCTGCCGAGATCAAAACGATGATGGACAAAGGACTCTCAGCCATGCTTCTGACTCCGGTTGAACCTGAGGACAAACTCTCAACGACTTGGGCGGATGTTAAACAGCAGTATTAATCTAACCAATAGGTGGACGATGCTTGCTGCGTGTCCGCCTTTTCTGAACCTAAGTACAAGGAGATAAAATTACATGTTTCCAAGAATATCAGTGTCAATCCTATTCATTGCGTGCCTTTTTGTAGCAATCCCTTTAACACACGCACAACTGCCATTAGACGGTGTCGTAAGCTACTGGTCCTTTGATGAAGGCACGATCGCCGGTGGCACTGTTGAGGATGTCTTAGGCGACAATGATGGCGAACTCGAAGGGAATCCGAAACCCGTTGCTGGCAAAGTCGGAAAGGCACTTGAATTCAACGGCGAGAATTTCGTCCACATCCCGGGCACTGGTTCATTAGAATTTGCCGGTGCAGAAGAGATGAGCGTCGTTGCTTGGGTGAATGCTGACAGCGACAGTCCGGTCAAAGGTGTTGTCGCTGGATGTTGCGGGACGATTGTAGCGCAGCGCGATGTCAACGGTTGGGCGTTGCGTTTTGATGGTAGAAATGCCGGACAGGAAATGGAATTCATTGTCACACCCGGATGGCAAGGCGATGGCGGTTTCGGTGCTGCAGCCTTTAAAAAAGGCGAATGGCACCACATGGTAGGCATTGTCAATAATAAAGATATGCAACTCTATGTTGATGGTGAATTAGAGAAAGAACAAAACTACAATGGCCCTATGACAACTGGCGGTTCGGAAACTGAGATTGGCAAAGCAGGCGATGGTGGCTTTGTAGGTATCATCGACGAAGTCATGATTTACAGTAGAGCACTCTCAGCAGACGAAGTTGAACAAATCTTTGAAGCGGAGGGTCTTCCCGTACAACCGCAAGGTAAACTCGCGACCCGTTGGGCGCAAATCAAATCTTCACGCTAAAATAGCACCCTCCTTTGATAGGGCGGATTTTGTAGATTCGCCTATCTCTCCGCACCGTAAATTTTGCTGCGTTGCGTAGTGTGAACCTTTCCACAATTTCCTTGACATCAATTCCTTGCTTTGCCATACTTAAGTGGATAAGTTTGAGATCAATGTCCAATTGTCGGCAGTGACCCAGAGTTCGTTCCTACGGCTTAGACTTCATCTTGAGAAAGGATTTTGTGATTATGAAACCAGTAAAAGTAGGTGTAATTGGGTGCGGTGTGATCGGAAGCAGACATCTCAGTATCGCATCAGAGGCATCACATATTGAGTTAGTTGCTGCCGCGGACATGATTGAGGCAAACAGAACAAATGCTGCCAAACGCTTTAACCCACCTAAAATGTATAGCAATGACGTTGACATGCTCAACGACGATGATGTCGAAGCAGTTGTTCTTGCATTTCCGACGCAATACCGGACCGCAGTAGCCCTGCGCGCTTTTGAAAGGGGCAAGCACGTCCTGATTGAAAAACCGATTGCGATGAACGCTGCTGAGGTCGAACAACTCATCGCTGCGCGGGGTGACTTAATCTCAGGATGTTGTTCTTCGCGTAATCGTTTCAGCGCAGCTGCTCGGCTTGCAACGCAACTCATCACGACGGGTGGTTTGGGCGAACTCCGCAGTGTACACTGCCGCGCGATTAGAGGGGCGGGGAAAGAGCCAGACACACCTCGTCCCGCTTGGCGGTTGATTAAGGCTCTCAACGGTGGTGGTATCCTTGTTAATTGGGGATGTTACGACCTCGACTATCTGCTCGGAATTACAGGGTGGCAACTCAAGCCACAGACCGTATTTGCGCAGACATGGACTGTTCCTGAGGTGTTTGAATCGCACATCGCACCCGGCTCCGATGCAGAAACACATTACACTGCACTCATCCGGTGTGATGCTGGGATTCTCCTAAGTGTAGAACGGGGTGAGTTTATGGCGATGCATTCACACGAGGATTGGGAAATTATCGGTACAGAAGGCTCTCTCAAGTTGACCATGGGTGATGATAAACCGGAAAGTGTCATTCACAATCACACGACTACAGAAGGCGGTGTGGTGTCTACAACGCTCGCGGAAGTAGGTGATGCACCGGAATCACAACACAGCACACCGTTGTCTGATTTCGCTGCCGGTATCCGGGAAAACCGACAGCCATTGACAAATTTGGAAAACGCGCTTGTTGTTCAAAAAATAACCGATGGTATCTACGCCTCTGCAGAGACAGGAAATGCTGTGGAGATAGGAGGATAGACATGAAATGCCACGGATTTGTGATATTGGGCAGTATTTGCCTCAGCCTCATCATCACCTCACTTGGCGATGCCGAAATTAATCTCGACGATTTTGCAGGCGTGTGGCTCTTCGATGAAGGTAAAGGACAAGCTGCTAAAGATTTTACCGATAACGGTAACGATGGAGAGTTCGACGGACCCAAATGGATAGACGGGAAGTTCGGCAAAGCACTGGAATTCGATGGAAGTCCCAAATATGTCACCATTGAGCATAACGACCTTTTTAACTTTGAGGATGATGACTTTACCGTCGGGTGTTGGATGAACTCGGAAAATAAAGATGCGTATGTCATCATCAAACGGAACGGCGGTGCCGGATTCTGGGCGATGAGTGCAAGTATCGATAGAGACACCGGCTTCTTTATCTTCGAGGGTGGTGGACAACACATTGACGACGGCAAAACCGATATTGTTGGAAAGGGTTGGCACCATACCGTCGCTGTTCGTAAGAAAGGGGTTGTCTCCCTATACGTAGACGGCAAAAAGGAGACGGAACGGAATATCGGCGCGACTATGGACAGCCCAGCGGCACTAAAATTCGGTGGATGGGGAAGTGAGAACCTCGTTGGTGGATTGGATGAGGTGTTTGTTACCAAAATGGGCGTGGCGTTAGAGGAAGAGGATATTCAACTCCTCGTCGAGGAAGGTTGGGAGACCGCCTTGGCTGTCTCTGCAAAAGGTAAGTTAGCGGCGACTTGGGCGACCCTGAAAGCCCAATAGGTGCCAGTATGCTCTTAACGACAAAAAGATGTGGGCGGGACATATACCCGCCCTTTTTTATTTACACGAAAAATTTCTCGGCAACTTCGGTTATGAAATTCTCACCCATAACTCGGTAGCCCTCCGTATCGGGATGTAGGGCATCTGGAAGTAGGTGTGTGTAATCACTCCCAAACACACTTAACCCATCAACGTAATGGACATGCCGATCGCCGTGTGATTGCAGTGCTTCAGCAGCGGCTTGCACCTCTTCACGCATTCCCTTGAGATGGAACCCTACAGCGTTTGGATTCTCTTCCCTCGGTGGGGAACAGATAGGAGACATCAGCACAAGTGGTATATCTGGATGTTTCTCACGGACAATCTGGACTGCTCCGATAATTGCGGGACGAAACGCACGTGGTCCCAAACTGGATGCACCTTGGATGTTAATGCCGAGACACATTGAGATATAATCGGCAGGCAGATCTCGGATCATCCGTGCCACCATTGCATCGAGATGGCACTGTCCACCGTAACCGAGACAGGTTAAATTCAAATCGTGTTGACGCGCGACAATCGCGGGCCACGTCTGTGTCGGCGATGCCGCTGTCCGGCACTGCGTGATAGAACTCCCATAAGTTACCCACCGCGGGCGTGCGTCGGTAAATGGTTGCAGCGTTGCACCATCATCTATCTCTAAACTGCGGAGTTGAAAGCTACCGAATTGCGGCAGCCATAACTCAATCAATTTTTCCCCATCGGACAACCCGTCAAAATCGAAGTTATCCTTTTGCGTCAGGTCAAGCGAGGCGACGATTTCACCATCACAACAGAGATCAAGCAGCCTGCTTTCCCCCGGTTGTGAGAAGTGCGCCACGATATTGCCTGAAACCCGCGTTGTATTGCTCCGAAAGCTGATACGAACGCCCGCCGGCATTGCCGAGCGTTCCAGTAACGGCTCTGGGAACAGGACATGCATCGGGTGTGGTGTGCGCCACGGCATCATCCAGTCCTCGGTTTTCTGCAGGGAGACAGCCCCCTGCCAAGTCAATTGCGGTGCATCCGGTTTCAATTGCATTATGTTCTCCTTTACCTATAGGCAGAATGTAAAGCAAAGACAAATTATGCCTTAATGGCATAATTTCATAGCATCAACTAAGGCACGCAGTTGCCGCACACCCTTCAACATATCTTCTGGTTGTCCCCAATGTTCAATGCTTGCCGCACCCGTGAACCCGTCAGCGGCGAGTGTTTCCAACAACTGTTTATAGTGCAATTCTGTGTCGCCAATCGGATCAAGGTTTTTTTCACTGTTCGGTTTCACATGGACATGCCGCACCAATCCCTTAATATGGGAGTACCCATCCGGCAACGGATTTTCTCCGCAGTGCAGTCCGTTGTTGACATCCCAGCACGAGGTAAGCGCAGGACTATTTCCGAGCGCATTGATGACAGCACGTGTCTCTTCGCAGGTTCCAGCGAGACAGGCACTTTCGTTTTCAAAGCACAGCGTAACGTTCGCATTTTCTGCAACCGGAACGACAAGCGAAAGTTTCTCAACGATACGTTCCATATAGTCGTTAATATCCGGGCGCGGCGCACCTTTAGTCCGGCGATTTGGATTCCAAAATGTAAATCCTCGAATGACTTGGGTATCAAATGCGTGTGCCAACGTCACCATCCGGTCAAAGTGTCGTCGATGCTGCTCGTACTCCTGCGGATCGTCAATTGAGCATTTACCGAAGGGCGATCCGACACTCGCAACACGGACATTATAAGCACCAAGCACATCTTGAACACGTTTCACATCGTCATCGTCAATCTCGGTCACGTGTTTTCCCCAAACGCCGCCGCGGATTTCGATGGTATTTGCCCCGGCTTCAACACCGAGTTTAATGGCTTCCTCGAAATCGGTTTTAGAAACCTCATCAGCAAAATAGCAAACATCAATCATTATTAAAAAACTCCTACTAAAATTTCTTCAACTGTGCAAGTATTGGTTCAGCACCGATGCGTTTACCACCCCTGGCATCAAGGTATTTCCACGCGATGTTACCATCCTGATTAACAATAAAGGTCGCTGGACGTGCCACCTCGATTTCACTCGGATCAATGACATTATAAGCGGCAATCATCTTAGTGTCTTCATCCGAGAGCAAGAGATAGGTGATTTGAAGCGTCCGCTGCGTTGAATTAACAGTAGCGATCGGATCGGCACTGATAGCGATCAGTTCGGCACCTTCGGCTTGAATGTCTTCATAACTCTTCTGCAACTCACCGAGTTGCGTTCGACAGTCGCCTCATGTGCCGGTGCGGTAGAAAAGAATAACAAATTTCTGTCCGCGATACTCCGAAAGACTATGGAATTCCCCATCACCATCTGGAAGCGAGAATTCGGGGGCGAGTGCGCCGAGGTCCAACCCTTCGCCCATAGGGAGTTTTTTAGCTGCATCCTCCGGTGCTGTTACAACGTTGGTCGTTCGTTCTGCGTCGCCACAAGCAAGGCATAAGAAAATAATAACGGCGAACAGAACTGAGAAACCTGCTAAATCAGTCTTACTCGAAAATGGCAATCTCAGGTTTACAATCCAATTGTCCATCAGTTTAGATTGCATGTTTCACGTCTCCCTTCATCAGTCTTGTGAATGCATCCAGTGTAGGTTAGTCCTTGGCAGATCGAAACGGCTTCAGTGGTTCATTCGTTCGGTTCCCTCTCGGAATGGCTTCCGGTGGAAATTGTGTACAAACCTCACCGTTCTTCATCCCCCATTTGGCATTGGGGAAGAAGCGTTTGCTCTTCTTGTCGATCTCTGGATTTGTCCAGACTCCGGCAATAGCAATACGGCTCTTTTCACTCCGATTCGGTGGGCTATAGTGCCACATACTGCTGTGCCAAAAGACGACATCGCCGGGTGCTAATTCGATATGATGTACGCCGTGCTTTTCGATCATCTCATGAACGGCTTTGCGTGGAAGCTCACCATGGATACTATCGGGATACAGGACGAGTTCAAGAATCTCGGTTTTGTGGCTGCCGGGTATGAACTGCATGCATCCATTTTCTCGCGTTGCGGGTTCAAGCGGTATCCAGAAATTGAAAGACTCAGTATCACCATCGCGCCAGAGTCCGTTGTCTTGGTGCCACGGCGTCGCGGCACCGGTGCGCGCCGGTTTGAGGAAGCAGCTGTTGAACTTCACAATGATGTCGTCACCGAGGAAATAGCGTGCGATGTTGAGCAGTGCCGGACCAGCATGGACGTTATGCCATATCAGCGGAGATTCGACACAGAAGTTGGCGAGTTTACGGAAGCGTGCGATGCGTCCTTCCGGTGAGCCGTCCATCGGATCCATCGGATCGTAATCGGCGAACTCACCAGCGTTGGGCAGCATAAGGACGTTACGAATGACACCGCGGAGTTGTGTTGCCAAGTCTTGTGAGATAATATTGCGATGAATAAAATAGCCTTCGGTCTCGTATTGTGTTTTTTGGGCAGGAGTTGGTCTCCAGTCGTGCATAAGCACCTATTCCTCCACTTTTCTATGAAGTAGGAATTTGTCAAGGGGCTACTGACAAAACACGCCAACAAAACTATTTTTCAATTATGGCTGCAAGTCCAGTACTGCTTATTGCGTCCCCTTAAGTCGTCCCCAGGTTGTCGTAAGTAAGCCCGTTGGAGAAACGGGTAGAACCGCTTCGACACCTGTCATTAACTCAGCGACCTCTGCCTCCGTGATGCCACGGTCAAAGAAGATAACCTCGTCCAACCTACCGATGAATTTTTCACCACCGAAGGTGCCGAAAAGCAGGTCGCCTGCCTGATCTACATCACCGCCCTGTTTCACAGCGGCTTCAAGCGTGCCATCTACATAAAGTTTCATTTCATTGCCGTCGTAGAGTCCAACGATGTGATACCACTTTTCAGGTTCAATGACAGTTTTTCCCCACACGCCGCCAGTAAACCCACCCCCCGACCAGATACCGAAGACATAGCCACCCGGTACCCTTTCGCCTCCCGATTGGACTTCCAGTAAATAAGAACCGTTCCGTCGAATAGCGGTATCGGAAACACCTTTATTCATATAGACCCAAGTTGCGACGGTCATCTGGTCCTTGAAATTGAGGCTATCAGAGGCACCAACAGTCACGACCTGTGGTGGTTCAAATTCCAATGCACCACCGAATTTGCCTTCCGCCCACTTCGCGCCAGTAATTGCACCATCGTTCTTGTTGCCCGACGTATCCGCTGCAACACCACCTTTGCCTTCGTCAAAAAGCCAGATGCCGACTGCATCGTCCAATAGTTCCGCCGAAAGCGAAGTTGTTGCGACACAAAAACTACTAATAACAGCGATCCAAAATATCCGTTTCATCTTTTTTCCCTCCATTGTTGATATATGAGTTTAGCAGAAAGGAAAAAATGTGTCAAGGATCTGCATACGCCTTCCTGTTGAATAATTTTGGAAAATATGATAGAGTGTAACAGCAAACATTACTCTGTGAATTGAACTATGCTAACTCAAGAAATGGTAGCCGATGTCCCTTTGGATCCGGGGGTTTACTTTTTCCGCGGAGCTTCGGGGCAAATCCTCTACATCGGCAAGGCGAAATGTCTACGGAAGCGTGTCCGTTCCTATCTCCACAAGACCAAAAGACGCCCAAGCAAAATCAAACGGCTTATCGGGTGGACAACAGATGTTCGGTATCAGATCTGTCGTTCGGAACAGGAAGCACTCTTCTTAGAATCGCGACTCATCCAAGAATATCAACCTTCCTATAACACCGCTCTGAAGTTTGGACGAGCATTTTGGTTCATTCGGATAGATGTCGGAGAGGTTTTTCCGCGCCTTGAAAGAGTATCCGAAACACAGCCAGAAGATGGTGCAAGGTATTTCGGTCCGTTGTCGAGTCGGCGATGGACAGATGAAGCGATTGACGTTTTACAGCGGATCTTTCCGGTTCGCACATGCGAAGGTGAAATTACACCGATTCCGGGATTTCGCGCCTGTTTTCAGTACGACCTGAAACGGTGCGATGCCCCCTGCGCCGCACTCATTACGAGCGAACGCTATGGAGAGATGATAACGGATATCGTCAATTTGCTGGACGGCGAGTACGAAGAAGTGCAAACAAGTCTGGTTACCAAACGAGATAGAGCATCGGAGACACTGCAATTTGAGCGGGCGGCTGCATTTCAAAAGCAGTTGCAACGGATACAGAAGGTTTTTACGTTTTTAGATGTACATCGGAGATAAAGCAGTGGCATCAGAAAAAACGCAGAAAGAGGTACTCGGTGGAGCTGATGGAACGGCACGGTGCCGCTGTGGTCGACTTCGTTACCCGCGTTATTCGTTGTGTCCGAAGTGTTATTACAAAGAACCTCAGGTCTCTGTAGACCCCAAGAAATTGTCGCGTGCTGACTTACTAAAGATGCGGGCACCTAAACCGATGCCGCTTTCGGATCGACAGGAGCGGATACGATTTTTGGAAAATCGGTATGGATCGAAACTGCACGGACAGGATATCCGTTTTATGAAGAATACGCAATTATATGCGTTATCAGAACAAGCGGGCTATCGTCGACGATAAATTTCGGGGTATTTGACGCGTAATTTTGGCCCTGTCTGCATCAATTTGAAAAAAATCTTGCCCAAAAAATTAATACGTGATACAATAATGAGAAAGTAATTCAAGGAGTGTCAATAACCCCTAAATCTAAAAAATATGGGAACATCTTGACAAAGCTTATTCTTTGAGACATTCGTTCTTCAAAACGGTAAACGTAGGCGTTTCGAGAGGTTCAATTCCCCTCTACCGTATCCAGTAGAGTTGTGTAAAAACCAAACACACCCTTACAACAACCAAGTAGGTTCTACTGCGATGGGTTTATACGCGAGTGAGACGAACCCAGACATCGTGAGGACACTCGGATGTGAAAAGCGTTAGTGTTCCGACACTAACTTTGTAGGTTTCACCATGCTCCGAAGGGGGCGTGCAAGCCGAGATTTCTATAGACTTTTATAGGAATGCTCAGGTTAAAAGGAACAGGTTAACCCATGCATATTGTAAGATTATCGCTAATTTGTCTTATCGCCTTTGCATTCATGGTAGGTTGTGGGATGCTCGGGAAACAGGCAGAGATGTCTGAATCCACTGTCGAGGAAACCGCAATGGAATCCGACATGAAGGAAGGAGACACGGCAGAAGCCATGGAGGCAGCCGCCATTGAAGAGATAACACTGAATGTTACAGGGATGACATGAGACGTGTGTACCAGCAAGGTGCAGGATGCACTCAGTAAAGTCACCGGTGTCTCTGAAGTGGTGAGCGTCTCTGACGCGAATAACACAGCTGTTGTGAAGGTTGAGAAAGGCAAAGTTAAGACTGCCGATCTCACTTCTGCAGTTGAAGGTGCTGGCTTCAGTGCCGAAGTCGCCCAATAAGGCTAAATCGGAGGGGTGGGGTTACCCACCCTTTCTTTCTATAGGGACAGGTTGCAAACCACAACGCTCTTGCAGCCTAATCAGATAAAGTTTTAACCATTAGAACTAAAGTTGAAGAGGCTCGATCGAGAGATCGTCCCTACAAATAAGGGGATTAAACTTATGCGTCAGTTAAACGTGAGAATGCTATTCGTCTGCTTTGCGGCACTGCTGTTTGTGATTGCGTGTGCGGACACATCAAAGAAAGAGGCAGAAGAAGCGGCACCAGCACCAGTGCAAACAGCAGAAACAGCCGTTGAGGAAGTGACACTGACTGTGACCGGTATGACATGAGATATATGTACCAGCAAGGTGCAGGATGCACTTACGAAAGTTACCGGTGTCTCTGAGGTTGTCAGTGTTTCTATGGAAGAAAATAAAGCTGTGGTGAAAGTTGAGAAAGACAAGGTTGAGAACGACACGCTCGTGAAGGCAGTTACAGACGCAGGTTTTACTGCACAAGTTGCTAACTAAACCTTAGTTGACTGGGCGAGATTAACTCGCCCTTTGCCTTGTCAGAGAAAGTAAATGATGTTCCAATGCGAGGTTGTCACACCTCGCATTTTCTATTTTGTCCAGAAATTATTCGATGTCTAACCTATTGTCCCTTGTTAGCATAAAGCGGGTCGTCAAGTAGAGATTGCACTTCGTAGATTGAGCCTTTCAACTCTGAATATGGTTCAGGCATACGCACTGGCGCAGCCACCATACGCGGTTCATTCATCGGCTCGCCGCGGATGATGAAGTCGTTGAAAGTCTTCCAATCTGGAATGCCCTTCAGGGGCCACGCATCTACAGCACAGTACTGGGCAAGCTTTAAGCGGCGCGGTTTGCCTGAGGTATTCGGGGCAGAGCCGTGCAACGCCCGAACGTGATGGATTGTGATTCCACCCGCCTTCAATTCAACAGGCACAGCACCGTCTGGTGTGAAATCGGGATCTGTTACTGCCCCAATAAAAGCTCCATCCTGGTGATGATCTAAAGTCGGTCCTTTGTGGGAGCCGGGAAGGATCATCAATGCCCCGTTCTCTACAGTCATATCATCAATCACAACACCGACTGCAAGCAGATCGTCATTGGTGTGCGGATAGAATGCCCAGTCCTGATGCCATTCAACCGGACTTCCAAACTCCGGATACTTCATGTTCAATTTATGTCCATTATACCGAATCCCCGGTCCGATGAGTTGCTCTACGATATCCAAAATCCTGGGGTGCCGTAAGGTGTAATCGTAAACGATGTGGTGTAGCCCTGGATTTTTGATGCGTCGCACACGCGGGTTAGCCGAAGTATGCCCTGGTTCCAGATCGAAGATGTCGGTATGCTCGGTAACCTCTCTGGACTTCTCAACGAATTCGTCGGTGACTCGTTGGAGATCCGAGACCTCCTCTGCTGTTAACACCGCTTCAACGCCGATATAGCCGTTTTCGCCATAAAAATCACGTTGTTCTTGCGTGAGCATGGTTCTGTTACACTCCTCTTAGCGAAATGATGTTCCTATTATACATCAAATTCGTTAATAATTTCAACCTATGTTTAACAATTTCTCATAAACGTCCTGTACCTTCTGGATATGCATTTCAACGCCGAAGGCTTCCTCAGCGTATTTTCGTGCCCGTTGCCCCATACGTCCACTTCGGGTCGGATCTTCAGCGAGTTCAACAATTTTATCTGCAATTCCCTCTATCGGGTCTAATGGCACTACGTATCCTGTTTCACCGTGAACAATCATTTCAGCAGTACTGCCAACTGGGGTGCCAATGATCGGCTTGCCTGCCGCCATCGCCTCCGCGATGACACTCCCCGCTGAAAGGGTTACGAGTAGATCGAGTTCCTGCATCGCTTTTGGCATATCGGTGCGGTGACCTGTGAAGTGAACGAACTCCCGCAATCCATATTCGTTCACCAACTGACGGACTTCCCGTTCGTAGGTGCGATGCTCCGATGTCCCCAGCGCGCCACCGATAATACGAAACCTAATCTTCTTGTACTGTGCAACAACCTTGGCGGCTATCTCAACAAACGTTTTTTGACGTTTGAAGGGTTCAATCCTACCGACAATACCGACGACATATTCCGCCGAGTGGACGGGTTCAGAAACCGGTTGAAAAGCCGATAAATCAACACAATTGCGGACGACATCAATCTTTTGGGCATCAATCCCTGCTTGAATCAGTGGAACACTGCTCTGCTCCGAGATAGCGATGATACTGTCCATCCGGTCGAATCTGTATTTTTGCACCTGTGTAGGCGTGAGGAGATTCCGGACGTGCGAAACGACAGGGATTTTCAACTGTTTTCTAACCGACCACAGATACGGGTTAAACCATGAATCGGAGGTATGGACCAGGTGAGCGTCGTGCGCCTTGGCAAGTGAAACTAATTTTCTGGCGGCACTGTACCTCGCTATCAACGATTTCGCTTTTCGCCACGGTGGAAGATTGAGAATCACCGTTGGAATATTGGCACCCCTTAAGTGTTCCGCGAAAACGCCATCATCAGGACAGACAACAAGCGGATGATAGCGCGTTCGATCGATATTCTCGACGAGATAAGCAAGTTGCTTCTCACCCCCACCGATGCTCGAACCGCAATGGCTGAGGTAAAGTATCGGAATCATTTTTTCAAAGATTCACACGTCAAATCTGATGCGTCTGCAAATATCGCGCAAGGACAGTTCACAGCGGATTGAAACAAGCGACAATATACCGTCTAATGAGCGAAATTCAGTCCATATCCACCGCGCCCCCTGACGAAGATAGTGCTCAACATGAACCCTGTCTTGTGAAACAAGGAGGTATTCTCGCAAGGACGCAAGTTGTTTATAACGCGCAAATTTCTCATTTCTGTCATACGCCTCGGTTGAAGGAGAAAGCACCTCCACAACGAGAGTCGGGTTGAGCAGTGTGTCGAACTCATCATCCTCAAAACGGGGTTCATCACACACGACTACAATATCTGGGTAAGTGTAAGACGTTGGCTGGTGAGTCCGCACCCGCATATCGCTGGCGTAAACCTCACACGCCTGATCCACTAATTGATTATAAAGCTGATTCGCCGTATTCATCGTGATAAGATTATGCTCGCGACTTGCACCAGACATTGCGATCCTCTCTCCGCTCAAGTATTCACTTTTGGTAACTGCCTTGCGTTCCAAAACGAGGTATTGTTCAGGTGTCAGGCGAGTCTGGACTGCGACAGATGACATAAGTACCTCCGTGAACCTTACACAGGAAAATCGAGATGTTGATCCCTGAAAACTTGGCTAACCGATCGGTGTTGATGTACTCTCAATATGGCTTGCGAGAGGAGTGGCGCAATAGAAAGCACCTTAACTTTCCCATCCAGCTGCTTTTCAGCAGGAACAGGAATTGTATTGGTGGTGACCACTTCGCGAATTGATGGGTGATTGAGTCGTTCCAGCGAGGCACCGACGAGTACAGCATGTGCGATACTTATATAAGCGGGTTCCGCACCAGCCTCCGCTAACGCCAGTGCTTGTTGGTAAATACTGCCTCCGGTTTGTATTTCATCGTCAATGATAATCGGGGTTTTGCCTTCAACGTCTCCAACAAGCTCGACGAATTTAACGGTCTGTCCATCAACGCCGGTTCGCCGCTTGTGCATGACAGCTAACGGGAGATGGAGAATATCGGCATATTTCTCTGCTAACTTAACGCGACCCGCATCAGGGGCAACAATCACACCATTTTCAACCCGCTTCTCGCGGAAGCAATTCGTCAAAGTCGTTAGGGCGGTCAGGTGATCCATAGGAATATCGAAGAAGCCTTGTATCTGTGGGACGTGGAGATCGATAGCCATGACGCGGCTCGCACCGGCAGTCGTCAAGAGATTGGCTACGAGTTTCGCGGTAATCGGTTCACGTCCCGTCGTTTTGTGATCTTGGCGTGAGTATCCAAAATATGGAATAATCGCGGTAATCTGCCGGGCGGAGGCGCGTTTCATGGCGTCAATCGTGATGAGCAACTCCATCAGATTTTCGTTGGCAGGTTGGCTCGTTGGCTGCACAACATAAATGTCCGTGCCTCGGATACTTTCCTCAATCTGGACGCGAGTCTCGTCGTTAGGAAATGGACTGATTGAAATCTTACTGAGTTCAACGCCTAAAATCGCAGCGATCTCTTTCGCCAACGCTGGATTCGCACGTCCGGCGAATAGCCTGAAATCGTCGTTAACTTGCTGGTCAATCAGTGGGGACATGCCAAAATCTCCTTATACCGAGTTAATCGTATTCATCACAAACTACTGCTTTGTCCACTTTCAAATTAAAGGTAAATCCAGTTCGTAGTAGGGAAACCATTCATTGCTCGTTTCCGAAGTGTGATAAATTGCACTACTACGAACCCACCCTAAAATTAAAACTGGACGTGGCACTACTTACCTTGCTGGAGCATAAATTGTAACACTGTACATTCTGTCAGGCTGTATGTATTCTATATAAGGACTCCCATAAGGATCACCCATAGGATCATAAGAACCAAGGGAACAACTAAGCCAATTAGGGACTGGCGTACTTGAATGCTTCGACTTTTCGTTTTGTAACTATCTGTATACAAGGCTGCATGTTCCGGTGATTCCCCAAGGAGCCGTGAGGCTGATGGTATTGGTTCATATATAGAAGCAATAAGGACCCCGAGTATGTTTCCAAAAAAACCGATGAAAAACCATCTAACCTTCTTGGCATCGGATTCTGCATCTTGTTCAGCATTCAGATGGGGAGTCGTTGCGGTGGGGTGCTGTTGGGAATTATCCATTTTAGGCTCCTTCTTCGCGGACTGCGATTGTATTTGAGCGAATGCTATTAGGAAATTAACGACTCACCTGTCATCTCAGCAGGTTGCACCAAACCGAGGAGACGGAGTGCTGTCGGTGCAATATCGGCAAGCCGCCCGCCTGTACGGAGTTGGTGTCCTTTGCGTTGGTTATCAACAAGGATAAGATCCACATCATACGTGGTATGCGCGGTGTGGATACCACCGGTCTCAGGATCAATCATCTGCTCACAGTTACCGTGGTCTGCGGTGACGATGAGCGCGCCGTCCTTTTTAAGCACGGCATCAACGATCTTCCCGACCCCTATATCAACTGCTTCAACAGCCTTAATAGCGGCTGGAAGCGAACCCGTATGCCCTACCATGTCGCCGTTGGCATAGTTGAGCACTATCAAGTCATATTTGTCGGAGCCGATTCGGCGGAGCATCTCCGCGGTTATACCGGGTGCGGACATCTCCGGTTTCTGGTCGTAGGTCGTTACATCACGTGGAGAGGCGATGATTTGCCGATCTTCGCCTTCGTATGGTTCATCTCGGTAGTCGTTGAAAAAGAAGGTAACGTGTGGAAATTTCTCAGTCTCTGCGCATCGGAATTGCGTCAAGCCTGCCTGGCTGACGTAGGCACCGAGTGTATTCTGCAACTTGGGTGGTTTTTTGAGAGCCGCTTCAACGGGCATCCCTTGCTCGTACTCGGTCATCGTAACAAATTTAACGTCAGGTTTGCAATTCCGTTTAAAGCCCATCTGTCGAGTGATGCCGTCTTTTCCTTCTGCTTGAAACGGGAATTCATCAAGACAAAAGGCTTTGGTGAGTTCTCGGGGGCGATCCCCTCGGAAGTTATAGAAGACGACGGCATCTCCGTCGGCGATGCGAGGAAGCGGTTCACCGTCGCTGCCAACAACTACGGACGGACGAACGAATTCATCGCCCTTACGGTTGGTATCATCAGGGTTTTCGTAATAGTCACGATAGGCATCTGTGGCAGCAGTGATGCTGTCGCCGACCCCTTCGGTTAAGAGACGATACGCCACCTCAACGCGCTCCCATCGGTCATCGCGATCCATTGCATAATAGCGCCCGACAACGGAGGCTATCTGTCCGATGCCTATCTCCTTCAACTTCGCTTCAATCTGCTCACAGAACTGGATACCGAGGTCGGGTTGGCAGTCCCGCCCATCACTGAAATTGTGAATCAAAACTTGGTGAGCCTCGAGTCCGTTCATCTTGGCAAGAATGAGCAGTCCATATAAATGTTTAAGTGAGCTGTGAACGCCAGCGTCGCTCGCTAATCCGATGAGATGGAGATGTGTTCCGTGCTTTTTGACATGGGCAATCGCGTCTAAAAGCACTTTATTCAGAGCAAACTCGCCGGAGCGGATCATGGTACTGATACGGAGGAGTTCTTGATCCACGATGCGTCCTGCCCCAATGTTCTGATGTCCGACTTCACTGTTGCCGATGACACCAGCGGGTAAACCGACGTATTCGCCGGAGGTATGGATTTGGACGTTCGGATAGTTTTGCCGTAGCCAGTCATCTACGGGTGTTTTTGCGAGATGAACGGCGTTGGCGTGTTGAAATTCGGGATACGGATTATTGCCCCATCCGTCTCGAATGATGAGAACGACGGGGCGTTTCTGCTGGGTTGCCATGCAAATTCCCTTTTTAATTTTACCTTGCGGTTCGGTCAGTGAATTTGTGCATTCACGTGCTTCTCCGTCCATCCGCCTGCGCCGTTGTTGCAGGCTACATTCTTGGTTAAGGATCGCTCGTAGGAGGAAACTCCGATTGCAGTAAGCATTGACATACACGACTCTATAGATATACTTCGAGACTATCTGATTTCTGCCTTTAGGTTTCCCCACGTTGTGGTGAGTTTTCCACGTGCTTCTACATCTTGCGGTGTCTCCATCACTTTCTGGATGTCCGCTTCGCTCAAGGTTTTCTCATAGAGTCGGACTTCATCAATCTTACCAGGGAAATGGTCGGTGGCGTTGCCGAGATCATCGCCACCAATCCAGAGTTCTAAATCGGACGGCGCAATTGGGACATCGTTGGCAGCTTCGCCTTCGAGTTCGCCATTTATGTAGACCTTCATCGTCTTTCCATCGAACGTCCCTGCGAAGTGATACCATTCGCCGACTTTCCAATCGGTTGTTTTCGATTCAGCAAAGGTATTATTGGGTTTGACGAGAAAGTCGATGCTGCTGGGATTACCGAAATCAAAAATGACGAAGATGGAGTTATTTTTACTCATTAAGCGGTGACTGGTGAGGACATCGTCTGGACTGAACCACGCCATGAGGGTAATATTCTCCCCGATTGCGAGGGCGGGATCGTCTGCGACAATGACATGGTCGTCCACGCCGTCAAATTCGAGTCCGGTGCCGAATTTTCCGTCAACCCACTTGGGATCATCGTTAAACTCTCCGTCGAGTCCGTTGCCTGTGACATCTATGGCTTCTTTACCCTTGCCTTCATCAAAGGGCCAGTAGGCGACAAGCCCGTCTTCCGCAACATTAGCGATACTAAAGTTGGCAATCATTAAAAGCGAGCACAGCAATAATACAAAGGTAACTTTGGGCATTGCGATTTCTCCTATGTAAGAGCGAAATTTTAGATTTGGATCTTGGGGATTTGTAACTATTATAACATATTTGTGAAAAAGAAGTGTAGAAAAAATATCTGAATCAGGATTTACAGGATTTTAAGATGGACAGGATTAAGACGTTTTATATTCCTCGCACGCCTGTTAAACGCGATATGTTTATAGCAGAGTTAGTCGGTAGCGACTTATGGTTAATTCCGATATTCTTCACGAACCGATCTTAAGAAGAGGACACCAGCTTCTCCAAATCGGTGGCAGATCGCGTCGGCAATATCCTTATATTCGTTATTGTACAGAATTCGGACAGTTTCACTAATTTCATCTTCTTCCGTCTGCAAATCGGTCAGGACACGTTGAGGGATTTGCAGATAGATTTCTGCCACCGCATCTGGTGTCTTTGAGACATGTTTCAGTAATGCTTTAATAACACGTGATATAGTTATGTAATAACCTGAAGGCTTGTTAATATGCCTTATTGATTCTTTCATCCAACTCAACACTTCCACATCTATGGTATCAATTAATCCCAACCATCCTGACAAAGGACCCAAGACTTCCTGATACTCGACCAATTCGCTGTTTTTAGACAGTTCTTCAAACAGGATGGCCCATGCTGGTTTAATCTTTGCTTTTACCTGCTCATACGCCTTCGCTTTCTCAGGCTCATTGCTTTCTCTCAATTTATCATCTTGCTCTAAGAAGAAATAAACTATGGCAGAAAGGGATTCTAAAGTACCAATACTCATTAACTGATAGATAAGACTTGTGTCATCATCAAGCATCTCCCAATCCTTGATCCAACCTATACAGATGTGTGCAACAAGTGCTTCTATAACCTCATCGTCAGCAAAATTGGTATCTATTGCTTTCTGATAGTGACCATGTGCTTTAAACAGAGAATAGAGATTTTCATAGATTCCGGAATGCAACAAATATCCAGAAAAGCGGTTTGCCAGTAAAATTCCTCATGTTGTGGAAAAATATAGGTTAGATTATCAATAACCCATTCTTCATCAAGATATGATAGATCTGGCAAATAAGCACCAAGCATGTAGGAAAATTCAAGCGATGACTCAAGATTTTGGTTTAACCTTCTGGTGAAATCTTCCTTAATGGCTTGTGGCCATCGGCAATCCCCTTGAATAGTCTCTTTGGTAAAGGCAAACCGTAAGGTGTAATTTATCATTGCTGAAAACATTTTACTCCGATCCAAACTCGGGATATCGGATAAACGATTTATGCAACTAAAATCACTAGGTTCAATCCTCTTCACAAGAATTAAAAGAATCTGCTCAGCAAGCGGCAAGAGCTGTGCACCAAATGCACGCTCATCATTCTCCGTTCCTGATGTTATCAGCTCCGCTATAGAAACAAGAGTCCACTGTCTGTAGTTGCAACCAGCAGTGTGTTGTTCAGTCCAAAACCGTTCTGACAAAAGAAGTTGATGGATGTATTCCAGCAGTGCTGTCCAATCAAATTCTTTCTTTTCGCGCCACGCCTTTAGAAATCCGTGTAACAACCACTGTTGGTAAAAATTCTGGACCTCTTGAAAGGGTTGTAAGTTATCTGTAAATCGCTGTGGGGTCTCAGTTATACATTTATTAAGCGTCTTTGCTAACCCTTCTTCAGTTGGATCCGACTTTCTGATTACAATTTTCGTTTCCTTGAAATTAACAAGGAATTCAGCAACTTGAGCGTTTGACATATCGGACAGATCTTCAATTGTCAGCGGGCTGGCACTTCCTGCCCAAGTTTCTATCCGTAAATTGAGCCCAGGATGTTCAATTTCAACAGGGTTTTTCTTTTTATATTTCTTGTATAAGGAAATAACCTTTTCGTTTTTGGTTTTCCAAAGTGCAGTAAGCCATTCGCGTTTCCGAAGCGCGACAATTTTCGCGCGATCACTGTAGTACTTTGAGGATTCTATCCAATCTAAAATACGATTGATTTCTCCTTCATCAAAAGCACCGCAGTTAGCTTCAATTAGTTGGTAAAGCCCGGGCTTAAGATAGGATTTATCAAAAGGATTACCTTCCCATCCCCAGAACAGTTGTTTCAAGTTTTCATAATGATGTTTGATTGCATTGAGCGCAATTAAACCGACAATCTTGTGCGATTGCCTTTGCGCATAGTCGTCGCTATTTTCTGAAACACCCTCTTGGAGCAAATTCGCCACTATTTTGGTAATACTGTCGGGAGGCAGGAGTCGAAACATCATGCCAGTAAAGTTCACCAATAACTCGGCATAGTTTTCGCTAGGCGTATAAGATGGACTATCTTCTATTACTTGTATACTTGCAAACAAATAGGCCCCATCAGCAATAAGTTCTCGGATTTGACGAAGGGCAATTTCAGCTGCTTCAACTCCACATAATTTTGCAAGAGATTCTCCATGTGACTTAAGTGCTTCCTTGAGCCAATATTCCATGACAGCAATTATTTGTCCATTGACGACTTTAGCATCAAGTATTACTTCAAGCAGCTCGAGAGTTAAATCCTTTTTTCCATTATGGACAAATTTGGGCATAATTGTTTCAGCGATTTCCCGACATGCTAATGAACCACCCCATCTGGAATTTAGTGCAGCACTCATGAAATTAACATGCCGGGATTCTATTCGGTCAATAGGAAAAGTCCCGATAATCCTGATAATTTGCCAATCGGTACGATCATTATCAATTCTCTCCTCAGCGTTTCTATGATTGTTAACGATGGTATTAACAATGTCCACAAGAATGTTAATTTTTTCTTCACAAGGGAACTCTTTAGTGTGAGTAGCGACTTTTCCTATGTATTCCAAGGCATACCAAATAGGGACTCGATAGTATCCAGAATAATCTAGATCTTCCTGAGGTACAGGATTATTTTCTGGCTGGAACCATCCGTCTTTTTTTAGTGGTTCCAGCCATGCAGGAGATTTTAGATTTTGAAAGAAATGTTTATAGAGTACTTCTGGTCCCAACAAATCGTGCAGAGTCCCTATCATATCCTCATTTGGTTGCTCAACGTCACAGATTTTATCAACTCTGTCAAGAAGATTGAGATATCCTCCCACAAGAAATGCCAACAACTCCTCAAATTTGGGCCAAAGAGACTCAGATTCTTTTCTGATCAACCTTGCCTTATTTCCGCTATTCTTATGTGTTAAAATAAATAAGTCTTTCGTAGTCCTAATCCACTGTTCTGATCGTAAGTCGAAATCGGGAACCCCCAAAGCACTCATAATTGAGGCTATATGTCCTTTAGATTTGTACAATCTTCCCCAATCTTCTTCAAGTGCCTGTTCTATCACATCCTTATCCTCGTCTATTGACAGAATATCCCTGAAACCTCCATCAATTTCGCGAGCCAAATGACCAAGGAGATAGGAGCGACATTTAAAATTAGTGGATTGTCGTATTCTCAGCCAATCTCTATAAAATGCAGCAAGCAAAGGAGCAAGGGTTTGCAGGTTCTCGTTAATTTCAGACTGTGGATTGGATAATTCGATATTGGAAATTGGCCACTCACTTGTTGATGCCTTATCCAGTTTAGTTTTTAATCTCATCAACGAATCTTGCAGAGCGGTGAAAGGACAATGCTCCACAATATTACGAAAATCGAGATTGCTTTCCACTATGTATACTAAAAGAATCTCAAATTCAGACCAAACCCCATTAAATTCCCCTTTTTTGTAAGGAGGGTCCCATACCTTATGCCGATGGCGAAATTTTTCAAGACGGTCAACGATATCTTTCCACGTTCTCTCTATGTGTTTTGGTACCTTCTTCTCTTTTAACGCCATTCCTCGCAAGCCTTCCAAAATTTCGCGAGCCAAATGTGCCAAAAGATTAGTAACTGCCTCAAAATCATCGGATTCGCGGAGGTGAAGCCAACCCTCATAGAAATCAGCTATTTCAGGATCAATAGCTCCCAGTGCTGCAACGTGTTTTTCGCTAAATTTATTATTCATATTTAATCTCCTATTCTCAAATATTTATACTCATATGTTAACATATTTTAAGGAGGCTGTCAAGTTCTTTTGTGATGCCCATTTCGCCCTACTGAACCTTTTAAAAAGCGCGGTAATGGTGCTATAAATATTTACCTTTATAGAGTTGTTGGAATAGGAGAGAGGTGTATTCACTGCGCGGGAGACGGGCGATAAATCGCCCTACTACAAACTTGGATTACCTTTACTGAACTTTGGAAGCACACCAATAGCACACTAGGTGGGTCGCTCAATCGACCAATGCCGATCAGTGCTTTGGACGACAGCCGCACCCGGCATGTCCATCTGTGTCAGCATCTCGTTGACTTCGGCGATGGTGAACGCGGCGAGGAAGGAGTCGTAGTATAACTTCTGTTGGTAAGGAGTATCATCCGCGGCATACAAATCTACAAAGGCTTGCGCATCTGCTGGTGTTTCAGGACGGATGAGGTCGCGGATGAGAATAGTTCCTTTGGGACGGGCAACTCTGCCCATCTCTTGGAGTGCTTTCATCGCATCGTGAATGTGATGAACAATGCTGTTGGAGATAAGTCCGTCAAAGGTGTTATCGGGGTAGGGTAAGGTTTTGGCATCGACGAGTTCAAGGGTGATCCGATCGGTGAGACCGGCATCGGCGACGTGGCGTTTCGCTATTTTTAGCATCTCCTCGGACAGGTCGATGGCGGTAATGTGGATATCGGGACAACGTTGCGCGAGAAGGATGGGGATCTGTGCGGGACCGGTGCCGACATCAAGAAAATGTCCAGTGCTCGCGCCCAAAGCGACAACGCGATCCACAAAAGCCCGGTCAACCTCACCGTGCTTCATCGCATCGTAGGCTTCGGCGGCTTCTGTTGTGTCCATGACTTCCTGTTCTACAATTCGGTTCATTCTCTGATTCCCTGATGAGCTGAGCGACAGTCAATGCGTTTTGGCGAATCTGGTCGGGTTGAAATTGGGTGTACATACCGACCGCCATCGCATCTGTCGGTTTGATATTCTCAAGCGCGAGTTCAAAGGCGTCACGCGGTTCGTTCCTACCAGCGGCTAATACTTTTATGGCTATTATCGGCAGCGGTATCGCTTGTATGGCGGCGAATGCTGCATAACGATCGTCTGGCAAATAGAGTTCTCTATGTCTTGTATGATTATACAACGCACAGACATAAAAGTCAACATCATATCCTTCAGTATAGCAGTGTTTGAGGACATGCGGATCGTGCGTGCCAAGTCCAACTGCACAACCGAGGTCTCGGATGCGTTTGAGACTTTCACGTAATGCACCGAGTCGTCCATCTTCGTACAATTTATCGGTTGTCCCGCCGTGATGATAGATGGCAATCGGTTTATAGCGTGCGATAATCTGTAGGTATTCGTCGAGGTTTGCGTATTCTGTATCTTTTGGGGTCTGGGCGATCCACTGAATTGTGCCACCGGCGTTCCAGTATTCGTTGAGGGTACGCATGATATGCCTATCGGCGCGAGCGAGGACGGTGTTAATGCCATTCTCCTCTGCTTGCCGGAGGTCTGCCATAATTTGGTGCGTCGTATAGTAATCCTCCATGGCTTCCGATGCCGCTGGGGAATGGTGCGAGATGCCGCTATACGGATTGCCACCAATAATGAGTCGTGTGATACGATGGGATGCGATAGAAATTGTGGGTATTTTCATCATTTTATTTTGTGAAGCCAAGTTTCCGTAACGGAAACTTCAGAGTATCGGTGTCCTTACCTCCAGTTGACAGATTTACTGGATGAGTTTTGACTCCTTTTTGCGAGCGTTTTGTCAATTATCCCATCTGGACGTGTATAAAATACAAGTTCGTAGGCGTAATCTGTCTGCAAAATTGTTCCTGCTACTCCGTTTAAGCCATTGGCGTGTCGTCGAGAAAAAACTCGGTGCTGTTGTGGGGGAAGGAACATCTGCACGGGCACTTGCCAGATGTAGATCTGCCAACCTGTCCCGTCACCGTTGAGCTCATCCGGCGATCCCCATTTCTGAATAGCCTTTGAGATGTGTACGCCCTTCCATCTACCTATAGTTTGCTGCATTTTCTCATCTTGCGAGGGTTCTGAGGTAGAGGGATGTGACCTATGCCTCAAATGCGCCGGGGCTGTACACCCTGCCACTAAAATGCTTGCGATAAACGCTAAATGTAAAGCGAACGCAAATCTGTTCATTTTCAAAAAGGTCTGCTGGAAAATTCGGGTTACCACAATGAACATCTCCTTGTTAACCTTGTCAAGTATGGTAAAACCTACAATTACTTAGACACTCTAAAAAGGCGAGGTTACAAACCTCGCCAGCGGCGGTGGGGCGCGTTTGGGATCTGCAACTTACTGAAGTGTCTACTTATTTATAGAATTCACCATAGTCACCGACAGACTCCTTCAGTCTACCCCACAAGGTCGTGTGTGTGTTGACCGTCGGAGAGACAGCAAAAGCACCTGTTGGCACCCACGTCGGATACATATCTGTCTCCCGATGGCGTGTCAATCTGCGGCGATTATCTATGACGCTATTGACATCTATGCGATAGATGTCATAATTTTGGTCCCACTCGGACCAGAAAACAATCGTGTGTCCATCAGGGGACCAGGCGGGCGAATAATCACTCGCGATATTGCGGGTTATCCGTCTGAGACCACTCCCATCAACGTTTAGGGTGTAGATGTCAAAGTTTCCTCCTAAAACTACACAAAAGGCAATCTGTTTCCTATCCGGAGACCACGCGGGCGTCCATCCCGGTTCGGGTTGGTTTTTGAGCCTGCTCGGATTTCCGCCATCCGCATCCATTATATAGATACCAGCCGGGTCTCTGAAAGAACGAAAAGCGATGAATTGGCTATCAGGAGACCAAACCGGGGTGTTCTTCTGATCCCCGTGCGTCAACTGTTGGAGACTCGCACCACTGGGTTCGATTTTGTAGATGTCAAACGTCCCTGTTCTCTCGGAGACAAACGCAATCCATCGTCCGTCTGGAGACCATGCGGGATTATTGTCACGTCCCGGATGGTTCGTCAACCGGTCGGATACCTTTGTCTTGAGGTTCATCACATAAATGTCCTCATTGCCGTCCCGAGAGGAATGATAAGCCATCCACCGCCCGTCCGGCGAAAACGTAGGAGAAGACTCATTGGCTAAGTGGTCTGTCAACCGCTGGAGATTCTTGCCGTTTATATCCATCATGTAGATGTCATAATTTCCATCCCGATTGGAACTAAAGGCAATATGCGGAACATCGGACGCGTATACATAAAAGTTCGCCGCGAGCAAGAAATGCCCTAATAGTATTGTCGTCCCCAACACAACAATATAGGCGAGTTTTCCTTTCATTTTTATACCCTCCATTCATGTCATTGAAAATGACGAGTTCGGCAACAGATTGGTGTTATCGCTTCGCACATTATAGTAAAATCCGAAAATATGTTTGACATTTCATTGTGGGTTTTGCTATAAACATAAGCAAATTCTGTGCCAACTTTAAATAAGAGGCAGAATGAGAAATATTGCGGATTTAGTGGGTTTGGCGTGTGTACGGACTGCACGAAATAGGGCAATGGGAAAACAACTGCACGGATTTGTGCAGATACGGGGATGGGAAAAAGAAGAAGTATGGGACAGCAAGGCTGCTGTCCCATCATAAGAAACTATCGGATGGCGATCGGATTGCCGGGAGAACCCGTCGCACCTTTGAGGCGAAGCGGTGCGAAACTGAAGGCGAATTCATAAGCCTTCGCCGCCGCTAACTCCTCTGTGATTATGTTCTCAAGGTTGTAAATGCCGTGTTTGGCAATAAACAGCTGATGCACCGGAAACGCGAGGGTTTCATCAGGATTCGGGACGACCTCAATTCCCCAGTTATCACAACACAACATCACAATCTTCTGGTCGACGAGGTATTGCCCTGCTTCCAACCCGATACCGGGTTCCGTTGTGTTGTAGCGATCATTGTCCGTCATCCAGAACTTACCCCAACCCGTGTGAATGACAACGACATCGCCAGGCGTAATCTGGACACCCTGTTTTTTCAGCGCACCCTCCAGATCGGCGCGTGTAATTTCATAATTATCACCGAGGTGTTCAACACCTTTATAGCCAGCGACATCAATCAGAACACCTCGCGTCACGATCGGTCCCACGTTCTCAACACCAAGCTCCGCAAGTCCTTCGGCTTTGGCGAAATCGCGCTGGTCCAATCCGTTATAGTAGAGATCACCGATACCGATGTGACCGAGTCCATCGAACTGCGTGCCGATCTGACCGATCTCGCCGCTGAAGATCTCCTCAAACCATGTCGTTTTGTTTTCACCGAGTGGACCCGACATCGCTGGAATCCGCAGGCTATAATGCCGCGTCCCGAAGACAGGGATACCACTTTCATAGACTCTGCCGAGTTGATAAACCTCTCCAGCTTTTATTAAACTGGCGGCTTCTAACACTTTCCCTGGCGTTAATCGGTTAACAGCACCGCGCCGATCATCGGCACCCCACTCGGAAGGAAACCACGATTCCTGTGTGAGGGTAACGGTTGCTGTGAGGGCAAGTATGCCGAAGACAAGCCCAAATAAAATAAAATGCTGGTATTTTTTCGATTTTGTGAACATAATTATCTCCTGTGGAGTTAGAAAATTTTAATTATACCTTGCGGATAAGTGTCGGTTGTTTGTACCTTGACGTTTTCGTGTTCGAGTCGCCTGCGCCGTTGTTGCAGGCTACAGTTCTTCGTAGAAACTCTCAACATATGAGAAAACATTAAACTCGTCAAGAACCTGCGCGTAATGGAATAGATCACAGCCACGGCCCCATAGTAAAAAAATGGCTTTTACTTCAATTGCCTTAATTCTGCTGTCAGCATTTTGCCACGCCTTATGGAATTTCTACAGCAAATCCAGCAGAGATATACGAATTCTCTTTTTTTGGTGTGGATTTTACACCGTAGTCATAGCGTTCATTGCCTTTGGTATCAAGCATCCGGTAGTTCCGAAACCGGTATGGGGCTATATTGCTGGCTCCGCACTGGTGCATCTGTTCTACCGTCTGTTTTTGACGCACGCCTATACAGTTGGCGAGATTTCGTTTGTTTATCCGATTACACGCGCTGCCCCAGCCTTCCTGCCGCTCTTTGCCTTTCTTCTCCTAAAGGAACGAATTTCGGCACAAGGCTTGGTAGGCATCTTATGTGTCATAATCTCCATAGTGCTCTACCAACAACGCGAGGCGCGCATCCAGTTCACTGCATTCCTGCGCTATCTTCGCCAACCCGATTCCGTCTGGGCTTTTGCAACCCTGGGGAGCGTCGTTGGATACTCATTGATAGACAAACAAGGGATGTCTGAATTTCATCGTTACTCGACGGATGCCCCGTTGTGGCGAGCCGTGACCTACTATTTAATGGAGAACAGTATCTCGCAAGTTTTTTACGGATTGTCCTGCCTTGCTCGGTTTCCACACCCGCAAATTGTCCAGATTGGACAAAGAGAATGGAAACGGGCTCTCGCTGTTGTTGGACTTTCGCTGATATCCTATTCGCTCATCCTCTACGTTTTGATGACAGAAAAGGTCAGCTACGTGACTGCGGTTCGGCAGTGTTCTGTCATTTTCGTTGTTCTGCTCGGTGGCTATGCCCTGAAAGAAACCTATACAAAACGTCGCTTGATCGCGGCTGTTGTAATGATCCTCGGCATCTTTTTGATCGCCAATTTTTAATTTTTCCTTGCGGTTAAACGACGTGCGTTAAGACTTTATCGTGCGTTCCTTAAATCCGCCTGCGCCGTTGTTGCAGGCTACGTCTTTAGGATCACCAGAAACCTGCGTGTAAGCGAAGCGGAGCGCAGAGCGAAAACCTAATCATTAAAAAACCTTGCAGTTTGGTGAAGTGAGTTGGAGTCATGAGGATTCCCGAAAAAACCAGACAGTCTCCTGACACAAACTAAAAGTTTTGCGGCGTACTCGCCCAGATGCGACGTGCATCATGCTACAAAAGAGCAGCCCGCGTAAGTCCTAATCATTAAAAAACCTCAACCAAAGGAAACGCCCAGTTTGACGCTCCGTTCGGGATGATTGTCCATCTCTATGTAGGCTTCGACTGAATCTTCAAACGGCACCACTGGATCAACGACATCTTCACAGTCAAATCTACCTGCGGCAAGCCATTTCCAACAGGTATCAATGATACGTCTGAAATTCCAACGCGGATGATCGCGGTTCGGATCGCTGTTGGCGCGTGCAAAGATTATGTTCGGAATGTTGACATGCGCGACAGCCCCGAGGTCAAGTCCACCAGTGCATTCTTTCGCGCGTCCGGCGTAGACGATTGTTCCCTCAAAAGTGACGCTGCGAATGGCATCATCAAGTGCTTTGTACACTGCACTGGTTTCTACAGCCACATCAACGCCAAGTCCGCCGGTCGCTTCTTTGAGCACTTCGCCAACATTGCAGGCAGTTGGGTCAATCACAAGTTCCGCCCCGGTCTTTTCAGCGACTTTCCGCCGTCCTTCAATCGGGTCTACGGCAGCGACGAAATCAGCCCCGGCGATCCGCGCCATCTGCACCGTCATCAACCCAATGGCGCCAAGCCCAAAGACAGCAACCCGCTCACCAACGCGAACTTTTCCATCACGAATAGCGGACATCGCAAAATGGGCTGGATCATAGCAGACCGCCTCTTTCCACGTCATCTGATCGGGCATTTTGAGGACACCGCCGGCGCGCCATGTGTGCGTCTCCTTGAGGTGTCCGTGGCTTACCACGCGTTCTCCAATCTCGAAACCCTCAACGTCGTCCCCGATTTCAATGATTCTTCCAACACACATATTCCCAAGTCCCAGTGGAAAATTTGGGCTTCCGTATCCGTAGTATGCTGTCAGTTCAGTACCGCGCTTGGGGGCACCGAAGTCGACTTGGACACGGACACTGTCTGCTGGGACGGGACCATCCTCATACTCTCTCAAAACGGGTTGCCGAGGGGCAATCGCAACTAATTCTTTTGGCATGTTTGTCTCCTTAAAGTGGTTAACGTCACACGGCGGGAGAAAGCCGCGTATAGTGCTTTGTCATGTCAAAGTTGATAGGTGAAAAGATCGCGATCACAGCTCGCTCCTATAGGAAGAACATCGTCAGAGGACCCGCGATCTAAACTTTTATACCCATCATTTGGAACTTGACGAAGCAATAGGCTTTCTAAAGACCCTACTACTTTAATGCGGGATACCCAATTGATGCATCCGACGGTGAATTGCTTCTCGTGCCTCTTGGAACGGACGAGAGAGAAATTCCAAATGGTCATCCTCGCCGTGATGGTGTGTCACAGTGCCGTGTTCATGGTGGCGCGCTGTCTGTTGAATATAGGATAACCCACCCTCAATTAAAGTTAGCATGTAGTTCGCCGTTTCCGGATCGAACATCCACCACTCACCACCGACCGCTATATAGACAGGGGAGGTGTGGGCAATGATGCCGCGTCCCCATCCATCGTGGTGTGGCACGGCTTGTGCATAATTCGGTCCGCCGCACCGCGCCGCAATCCACGAATGTTTGTCCACATTCAGATTTGCCTTCAGGCGCAGATGTGCTTTACCATCTTTGTCCTCAGTCGAGGCAACCACGTGTCCCGACTGAATAATCTGCAAGGTATGGATAGGGAAGATGGAATCTGCGGAGGCTTCAACCTCAACCGTGCCGCCGTTACCGGGCAGGTTAATCGTGCTACCGATCGGCTGTCCATCAACGCTAAGACGGATCATGGGGCCGCCACTGAGGAATGTGTTTCCGGCACTCATGTATTTGCACCAGTTATCGTAATTGAATTCCTCATTGTCGGGGATATGAACGTAGGTGCGATAAACGCCTACCGGGACATCGCTACTCATCTTATCCGTCCCGCCAACAAGTGGCAGTTTATAGCCACAGTTGAGATAGCGGTAGTACTCAAGATGCCCATACATCGCATTAGTGAGGTATTCGACAGCGTCAACACGTCCGGTGGCAATGAGCGTCGCCGGTTCACAATTCGGATTTGGAATGTGTGGCAAAACGACGGTGCCGCCTTGCGCGTGGCACGCATCCGCCCAATGCGAAAGCGTGACCTCCATATTTCCACCGAGTTCGGCTTCCCCCGGACCGTCGGAACACCACGGTGCGACCTGCTCCTTTAAGCCGAGCAGCGTGAGATGACCGAGAAGATGTTGGCGATTCTCCTGTGTCGCATAGACAATGCTCCGTCCATCGGCAGACGTTGTGGGTCTTCCGATGAATTCTTCGGTATTCGTAAAGAGATGCCCCCACTGCGAGAGAAGAAGGTTGACAACACCGAGATCTTCACCTTGTGCTTCGGTATGCGCACCCTGTGTAGACAGGAAATGGACGTGCGTGTCGCCGCTGAAATAGCGTTCAGCGTTCATATTACACCACCGCTTTAACCGCAGTGTCAACTCGCGTTGTCCGGGTTCTATGTTGACAGTGGTCCGCAAGGGGGTGTATTCAAAGCCGCGAGCAACATCAACGATAACTTCACCGCGAGGGAGCCACCCTTGACACGTGCCGTCAATATAGGCGTAACTAATCTGTCCTAAACGGACATCACCACCAATATCCGTGTGCCAGGTGCCCATGTTTGAGTTGACGTGGGCATGGTGTCCGTGCGGCGCATACGGCACACCGTGCGGGGAACGGAAATGGACGCGACACGGCACGGGTCTGTTCGTATCTGCGTCAATTACGGTGGTATGCACCCAGTTTCTGCCAGAGTCGATGACCTCTATCTTAACGCGTTCGTTGGGTTGAACGATACCCTTTTCCTGTACCTCTCCCCAGTTGACAGTGCCGAGTGTTTCGCCCTGGTTCTTGACTTCAACACTTGCGGACGGAGTGGCAGATACCTCAACGTAAGCCGGACTGCTTTTGTTATTTTGGGATTCACCCCAGCCTTTGAAATCATCATTGATGAAGGCATCGGGCGCGTTTTCCGGCAACGGATACGGATAGGTCGCAACGCCACGGTCAACATTAACTTCCATATCAAAGGGTTTGTCGGCATCATCGGATTGAGGAAGTGTGATTTTGACTTCGCGGCGGGGACGACGCGGTATCGGATCTTCGTCAAGATAACCGAGCGTGATTGCCGCAACAATAAAACGCCGTTCTTGTGGCTGAATTTCAATTGATGCGACTTCAACGCCGTCCCTCGGATTTTTCCAGGTCCACAAATAGTAGTCGCGCGGCGTCCCTTGGCTCACCTCCGTTTGTCGGTTGCCCGCGGACCCCCAAGGTCCCTCGTGTCGTGGCGATAAACTTTCCTGCCGGTCAGGTATAGCAAGGAACGTCTGTTGCCCCCACCCCTGTGGCACACTGCCGATCTCAAAGCGTTCGCGAATCGGCACACTCACCGTTTCGCCATCGGTGTAACGAAAAACATAATTGGCGATTAGCCTCGCGATCGGTTCACCTTCAGGAATGCCTGACTCAAGCAGACGATGTACAAAGATAACCCGCTTCGGGCTTGCACCGACAGGAACTTGGATAGGGTCAGTGTTAACGTTTTCACCGAAGCCCAAGAAACAGGTTGCGCCTTCAGCGATGTCGAAAGGTAGCCCGTGGAACGTCTGTGCTCCGATACCTGGCGTTGCATTTTCGCCAATAATCTCTGCGCCGACATTGCACAAAGTAGAAAGTGCAATTGGTTGGTAGTCTTGCATTTTTTAAATTTTCCTTGCGGTTCGGTGAAGTGGGTTCGGTCATTGACGTGCCTCTCCGTAGACACGCCTGCGCCGTTGTTGCAGGCTACCGATTTCCAGTTAAGACTTTTGTAGCACTCGTGTGATTTGTGGCAGCCACAATGGGCTTTTGGGTTCCGCAAGCCTCTTAACCGATAACTCTCACTGGGAGGCAAACTGAAAACCGATAACCATTAAAGTGGAAAATCAATTGACTGTCCCTGTTCAGAGGACACATAGAACGCTTGCATCAACTCCGTGAGGTTCCGTCCATCTTGGATAGTAATGGTCATCGGTTCATCGCGAAGAATAGCGTTAATCCACTGTTGTATCGGTTCAGGCGGTGCGGCAGGCGCGTTAGCGATGTATTCCGCCTTCTCCTCATCAGAAAGCTTGCGGGTTTCAAAATGCATCTCGCCGTGTCCTGCGGCAAATGAACCTTCTGTGCCGTAGATTTCAAGCATATTCGGACCGGAGCGGTGTGTCCAAGCGACATCAATTACGCCGAGTGCTTTGTTTGCGAACTCAACGACGGAAACGCTGTTATCATCAATCGGGAAGTTGCCAGTGAAGTTGTTAATCTTAGCGATAGCACTTTTAGGTTCACCCATCAACCACCGGATAACATCAACACGGTGACACCCCAAGTCAAAGAGGGCACCGCCACCTGCGCGCTCTGGATCTGCAAACCACGCGCTCGTGCCACTAAACCAACTATCCAGTCCGGCGGAATGCGCAATCCGTCCTCTACCGAACGTTATGTCACCAATCAGTCCATCATCAATCGCCTTTTTCGCAAACAGGATTTCTGGATTGCAACGCGAAGGCAGCGAAATCATGAACTTTACACCCGCCTTCTCGACGGCATCAATAATAGGATCGCACCCCGCGACGGTAATAGCGAGTGCCTTCTCTGTGAAGATATGTTTTCCTGCTTCAGCGGCAGCGATCATCACACGCGGATGATCGGATGTGATCGCATCGACGGAGACGGCATCCACATCATCACGGCTGAGGATTTCATCGAGATCGGTGTAGAACGGGACTTCGTATTGTTCCGCTGTTGCTCTTCCCCCGTATTCTTCTTCGTCCCAGACGGCAACGAGTTCGGTTTCAGGGTTTTCGTGAATTTTGCGGGCGTAGCCACCGGCGTGGACATGCGCCATGCTAATCTTTGCGACTCTAATCATGTAATGCTCCTTTTGGGCGAAATTTGCTATAGAAAATTATTTAATGCTTCCAACAGAAGAACGGGTTGCGAGATGGTTCCAACCACGGAGGACCAATTGGACGTTGGTGTGGCGATTTTCGGACTCGATCTCATCATCACCGGCATGCATTTGAACGAGAACACTCTTTCGCGTCTGGTTCGAGCGGTTTGGCATCGAGCCGTGCAGGGTAAAGTAACTAAAGAAAAGTACATCGCCGGGTTCTGCTTCCAGAACGGTCGCTTCTTCAATCGGATATCTGTCGGTAACTTCAACGTTCTTTCCGCTGCCCATCATACCATCGGTGCGTCCCAATTGGTGGGAGCCAGGATAAACGCGGACACACCCCATCTCATCCGTAGCCTCTGAAACGTAGATGATAGCAGCCATCATCGTGTCTTTGACGGAGGGAAAGTACTGCCAATCCTGGTGCATCGGGAAAGGAGCACCTTTTTCCAGTGGTTTGCAAAAGAGTTTGGAATGATGGAGCATAATATCGGGTCCGAGAATGGCTTCAGTAATATCAAGAAATTTCTCCTGCAAGAATGCCTGCATCCAGACGGCGGAGAAGCTTTGGATATTGTGGGTATGGATGATAACAGATTCGCCACCATCAAGGGCATCCATCAATCTACCACCCCAGCGTGCATTGACGTTCTCATCACCTTTGAGGAGTTGATCCACGATCCGATCGAAGTCATTTTCCATCGCATTGATCTCTTCGGACGAATAGACACCTTTGGCGAAATAGTATCCGTTTTCCTGAAAGAATTTTCCGATATCTGACATTATGTTTTTGTAACCTCCAGACTTTTGTAGCACAAGTTTTAACTTGCGAGCTGCGCGAAAAGTTCATTCAACCAACTTGATGAGGGGATCTCTGTGCTATCGTTTTCTGTAACTTCCTGCTGCAACTTGCTAAATGTGTTGAAGACAGCAAATTGACCGTTGTCCAGGATCCCGACGAGGTTTTCGACGTGCAAGTCAGAACCACACAACCGACGGACATCCTCAAGACGATTGGTAGCAATTACGACGGTTTTTCCCATCGCTTGGAGTTCACCGAGAAGTTCCGTCATCTCGACCTGTCCATCCGGATCAAGCGGTGCGAGTGGTTCGTCAAGCAACCATAACTGTGGTTCGTGCAGAAAGGTTTTGGCGAATAAAAGCCGCTGTCGCTCTCCTGTTGATAGAGCACCAATCTTGACCTCACGTAGGTGCTGAATGTCCATCAATTCAAGTACTGCATCGACTGCTCCGACGCGCTCGCGCTTCTTTAATTTGTAGGCAGCAGCGAAAAAATTGAGGTAATTTACGGCGGACAACTCAGGATACCCTTCAAACGCGACGGGGACATACCCAATGCTTGGACGCACCTGTTTCAAGTGCGCAAATGCATCAATGCCATTAATAGAGACGCTACCTGATGTCGGTTCAACTAAGGTCGCCAATATGTTGAGTAGGAGCGTTTTACCTGCGCCATTTTTACCGAGTAGGATGAGGCATTCCCCGACTGCCACCTGAAACGTAAGTTCCGTAAGAAACGGCTTCTTGTCAAAAGATTTGCAGAGATTCTGGACATCCAGCATTTTTAATTTTGCGCCAGGCGCGAAAAATACAGCCTTCGTTGAATAAAATTTCCCTCTTAAGATCCGCAGGCTCCGTTGTTGCCTGCTCACAGCACTTTAACAATTGTTTTAGACCGCTCAAGGATATCCAATCTTAATAGGAAATCCAAGTGGCACAGGCATTCAACTCAGATCGACCTTGACGGGTCTGCCGAGTTCGGCGGATTGCCAGGCAGCTTCTGTCAATTGGATGACGCGCAATCCATTCTCAACGCCGATCGGATTCTCTGTCCGTTCACCACGGATAAGCTCAATAAAAGCGACATCCTTGTTGGCTTGCTCCGGCATTTTAGAGTCATCAACAAGTTCCGACTTCCCGTCCCCTTCTTGGCGGTGGAGCTGACCTGCGCGGAGATACAGTGCGCCCTCTTCAAGCCAGATGGAAAAATCTTCTCGAACGCCGCCATACGCATGTCCGACAATGCTGATATTACACAAGGCACCTGTATCAAACTTAATCGACATCGCCGTGAGGACATCTACCTCAATGTCTAAGTTGTCTATCATCGCGAAGACAGTCTCCGGACTGGCTTCCAACACCCAGAGGAGAATGTCAATCAAGTGGCTTCCTGAGTCGTTGAGTTGTCCACCACCGCCAAGAAATGGATCCTGTCGCCATTTTCCTTGCTGATTTCGATACCAATTCTGAGACTGATGCGCAGAGACGAAGTTAACGCGCCCGAGTTCACCACTCTGGACCACTTGACGACAGTATTGATAGGTAGGGCTCAAATGCCGTTGGTAACCTATCATCAGGTGCAAACCGGTCTCTTCTACCTTCGCGATCACCTGCTTGGCATGATCCACTGTGCAGACCATCGGTTTCTCGGTATGGACATGACAGCCTGCATCAAGCGCATCCATGATATGCTGGAAATGGAGACCGTGCGGTGAACTAATGACGACGGCATCCGGTTTGACGGCATCTAACATCTCAACGTGGTCGGTGTAAGTGGGAAGTGAATCTTCCAAACCGACGGTCTCTTTAAACGCATCAAGAGAAGCTTCACTTGGATCGGCAAGCGCAACAATCTCTACACCTTCGACGCTTGAGACACTCCGTCCGTGTCCACGTGCATTGCCACCACACCCGATGAATGCGAAGTTTAATTTCTGTTTCGACATACCTGCTCCTGTTTCGTTGTCTGTTAATCTGACACTTGTTGTTCTAACCACGTGATGAACATGTCTAATTCCGCGGAGATCATGGGAAATATTGTTTCAACCCGTTCGGCGAGCGATCCGAAGACTGCCACCTGTGTTGCCCCGAAGTTTTCATAGAGCATAACCGCTACCTGGCATGCGATTTGCCAGGCGCGGCACAGTAACGCCTCATCGACCGGATCCCGGTTTTGGAAGTGCTGATTGAGACGCAAGCGGTATTGCTTCAATTCTTCAGGTGATAACTCTTTCGCAGTGCCGGGCATATAGGACTCTCCTTGGAGATATAGAATACCACGAAATGCGTTTTGCGTGCAAGAGAAGAAATCAGAGGAAAGGAATTAGAGTTTTCGTCATGTTGTCGCCGAGTGTCCAATAAATGAACTCTATAGCACAAATTATGACAGAAATAGGTCGAAATTCGCTAATTTCAATGCAAAATTGCGAATGGCATACAATTTGCAACAAGTAAAGCACAGGTTGCAGATAGCATCAGGCACCTGAACGACACACAGTCGAGTAAAATTCACAGGAGGACGCTACAATGCAAAAATCGCTCTATTTTATTCTAATCATAAGCCTCAGTCTATCACTGAGTTGGATTCCCCACGCGCATGCGGAAAAGGACTGCGACAAAGAAGTCGTAGAAGTGGAGGAGGTCACGGTAACAGCAACGCGCGCTGAGAAAGATCCTTTCAAAACACCTAATGCTATTACTGTTCTTAACCTAAAACAATTGGAACGGACCAACGCAGAGCACGCGTCCAACCTACTTCGTGATACCGTTGGCGTTAGCGCACAGCAGACGACAGTCGGACAAGGCTCACCGCTACTCCGAGGCTTAACGGGTTACCAGACGTTGATACAGGTCGACTGGGTCCGTCTGAATAATTCAACATTCCGTTCAGGACCAAACCAGTACACGGCAACCATCGGACCAGAAATATTAGATCGAGCAGAGGTGTTACTCGGCTCAAGCTCCATGCTATATGGAAGCGGCGCTATGGGTGGTGTCGTTAGTTTCTTTACGAAAGCGGTTCCCCTCAATCCAGCGCAGCAAACCTGGGATATCCAGCCACGACTCCTTGCTCGCTACACGACTGCCACGCAGGAACGGCTCGGTCGGTTGGAGGTAACAGGAAATAAAGGTCGATTCGGATTTATTGCTGGCGGTGGTGCGCGATTCTATGGGGATATGAATCCTGGCAGTGGATACGATCTCCACTACAAAAACCGGAAATTTGAAATAGTGAACGAAGTGCCAAGCGGTGTGAAACTCTATGACTATGATGAGGTGGGTAAACTGTCAAAAGATAATATCCCTGAGAGATGGCTCATTGACAACGAAGGTCCGCTGGGTTGGAAAGCCTATGATGCCGATGCAAAGATTGCGTATCAACTCAGCGACACAAGCACGATCAACGTTGCCTATCAGATGTGGCGACAGCCGCAAACCCCGCGCTACGATAAAATCGCACCACAGGAGTTTGATGAATTCTTTTTTGAACCGCAAAATCGGGATCTCGTCTACGCCAACTATTTAGTAACCCCCGTAGAAGGAAGCATCGACTCGTTCCGTCTGACAACTTCTTATCACCGCCAAAAAGAGGGACGAAATGAGGTAGCACTCGACTCGACATCTCGGCGGCAGCGATATGATACGGTTAACACCATCGGCTTAAGCGCGCAAGCGGTTAGCTCAATCCTTCCGCGGCAACGTTTGGTCGGTGGCGGTGAATTCTACTTGGACATGATCCAGAGTCGCACCGTCAAAACGGATATCAAAACGGGCAAGGAAGATATTAATGAAGACATTGGGCGCTTTATTAGCGGTTCTCAGTTCTGGGACGCGAGTCTGTACCTTCAAGATGAAATTACGGTACACGAGCGTGTCGAACTTACACTCGGCGGACGCGCTACGTTTTATCAAACCCATGCAGACCTGTCTATCCGAGATAAGGCTTTTGATGCGTTCAATGTATTCGACAACAGTTTGACAGGAAGCGCAGGGGTGGTGGTCGGTTTGACAGAGTACCTGAACTTCGTAAGCAACTTCGGAACAGCATTTCGTGCGCCTTCGTTGAACGATACAACGGGGGTGGAAGTCACCAATGAGGGTGTCACAGCACCGAGTCCCGATCTTGGACCGGAAACTTCGTGGACAGTTGAGAGCGGTCTCAAGGCAAAACACGCCTACTTCCGTGGTGCGCTAACGCTATTCCACAGTCGCGTTAGCGGTTTAGTTGCGCGCAAACCTGTTCAGGAGGCATACGCAGGTGAAACACTTCCGCAACTCCACCAAGACCTGATCAAAGAATACGAGGGCATTGACGTACTCGTGTTTGATAATGTCGACGAAGCACAGTTTCAGGGCGTTGAATTCGCTGGATTAATTCCGATTGATCCCGTCTGGTCGGTCTACGGTAATGCGGCATTGATACGTGGAGAAGTACTCAAGATTAATGGCAAAGCACCAGATCCAAAGAAGCCTTGGGAAGCACGTGTGCGTAGGGAGCCTCCATTGAACGGGATCGTTGGGGTCCAGTGGGAACCATTGAATACACAGTATTGGGCGACCCTCTATGTGCGCGCGGCAGCGGAACAGAGACGAATGAACCGAAGCGATATCCGCGACCCACGGATGCCCGGAAAAACACGCGATCCAGCTGAAGTTGAATTCGATTCCAATGGCTATGCAGTAGATGCCGGGACCCCAGGGTGGTGGACCCTCAACGTTCGTGGCGGGATTAAACTCTTCGATTACACACACTTGACGCTATCACTCGAAAACTTGCTTGATCGACGGTACCGTTCACACGGCACTGGTGTAAACGCCCCAGGTTTCAATGTGAGTCTGAGTGTGGACAATCGGTTTTAATAGTTGTTAGTTATCAGTCGTCAGTTTGCCTCGCAGTGAGAGTTAAGAGGGTTCATGTAACAATTTACCACTTTATAGGATGCCCCAAGTTTGGGGAGATGATTACAAAATCGGAAATCCTTAACTGATAACTGAAAACCGACGACTGACAACCATTTACAGCACATCAAATTTTTTCTTGATAAATTCGACCACGATTGCCGGTACCATATCCCGTAACTTCTCCTCACCGACTTTTCCTTGCCCCATCTGCACGACTTCCATCACCAAGGTTGAACTAATGTAAGCATATTGTGTATTTGCCATCATAAAAAGGGTGTCAATATCGGGGGCGATCTGCTGATTCATCCGTGCCATCTTGAATTCCCATTCAAAATCGGAGACCTCACGTAAACCGCGGACAATCGCACACGCGCCACGCGCTTGTGCGTAATGCACCGTCAATCCGGTATAGCCATCAATCGTGGCTTGCGGATACGGTTCGATGACAGCCTCAAGCATCTGGGTACGTTCCTCAAGCGTGAAACGCGCCGGTTTGGCGGGGTTGATACCGATGGCAACGATGAGCTCATCAAAGACACCGAGGTTGCAAATCCGATCAATGAGGTCGGCGTGCCCGTTCGTGACTGGATCAAAACTGGCAGGAAAGATGGCGATTTTCTTTGGCATTCAGATTCCTTTCTGGTAAAAATTGCTGGCAATGACCAGCGAAATAGCGGACTTTTCTCACACTGCATGATTATATCACAAGACTGGTTTTCAGGCAAATTAGAGCGCCATCATCGGGGTTACAAACCCCTCCCACAACCAAAGGATTCAAACAGTTTTCGGAGACCTCTAATAGCAAATTAGCCACATCCGGCTTGTTTCCGCTCCAGCGGAGAGTGATCCTACTTTCTGAAAGATCTACATATTTTCGGATTTTACTATAAAACCGGAATACCAAAAAAAGTTGCTTGCATTTTTGCACGCGTGCTATAATAGCAATATCATATAGCAAGGCGCATGACCTTGATAGAACCCTCTAAATCTAATCAAAACGGTAAACGTAGGCGTTTCGGGGGTTCGATTCCCCTCTACCGTATCCAGTAGCGTCGTGTAAAAACCAAAACACCCGACAACAACCCAGTCGGTGCAACTGCGATGGGTTCATACGCGAGTGAGACGAACCCAGACCTTGTGAGGACACTCGGAAGTTAAGAGCGTTAGTGTCACGGAGACCCTAACTTTGTAAGTCTCACTATGCCCCGAAGGGGCGTGCAAACCGAGATTTCTATAGATTTTTATAGAAATGCTCAGGTTAAAAGGAACAGGCTAACTAATGGCAAAAATTAACACACTCGTTTTTGCAGGCGGAGCAATCCACGACTGGAAAGGCTGCAGTGATGAAATCGTGAAGGTGCTCTCACAGCAAGATGAATTTGAAATTACGAGAGTCGAGGAAGACCTGGATGCTCTCGTTTCACCGAACTTAGATCCGTACGATCTCATTGTTTTCTATTACACAGTTGGCGAGATTTCGGACGCACAGAAGAACGGTTTGCTCAACCACGTCGCTTCAGGCAAAGGATATGTCGGTGTGCATTCGGCAGCAGATTCATTTCGTGGGTGTCCGGAGTACCGCTCAATGGTAGGTGGCTATTTCGTTACACATCCGCGCTACCGCGATTATCAGGTTAGCATCGTCGATAGTGAGCACGAGATCACAGAAGGACTTGACGAGTTTGTCGTGACGGATGAGCAGTATATCCTCGATTACGATCCCCGGAACCATGTACTCGCGTCAGCGTTATGGAAAGGCAACGCCGCACCGGTCGCATGGACAAAAAATTGGGGCGAAGGCAAAGTGTTTTATCTCGCGCTCGGTCATGACGCATCGGCGTGTCAGCACGAGATGTTTGAAACGCTCCTGCAACGTGGTGCTCTCTGGGCAGGTAGCAACGGCGGCGAATAAACGCTAAAGTCTTTTGTTATAGCGAATACATCTCTTATTGAAGCGCGAGGTCTCTATCATATAGGTTGCCCAACAACTTTTCTTAAACCTCGCGCTCACTCTTACACTACATTCTTTGCACAGCGGTTTTCTAACAGCCGTAGAAAAACATGAAGCAGAAAATCACCAGTATTCAAGCGGTCCCTGAATTGCCCTCACATCAACAACTCTTTCTGAACGACACTCCATTTGTCGTGATTCATACATCTTTGGTTGAAAAATTTGGATTGCGTATCGGTTTAGAAATTGAAGCTGAGATCATCGAAAAGTTAATTGCGGCTGATGAAGTGATGCGTGCGAAGAACTACGCGCTCAGGTTACTCCGCGAAGAGAAGGATAACCTCGCAGTAGACGTAGACGGGTCAGAGGATCCTCGACCGGTAGGAAAGCCTAAAATTTATACCAAAAATGAGATGGAACAGCGACTTGAGCGAGAAGGCTTCTCAACCAAAGCAATTGAGACATCTATTGAAGAGTTGATTCGTTCGGGACATATTCGCGACCGGAAGTATGCAGAGAATTGGATAGTTCGTAGGCAAAAATCCAATCCACGTGGAAAAACGTTGCTTAAGAACGAACTTGTCGGCAAAGGCATCGACCGAGAAACAGCGGAACAAGTTGTAGCGAAAGTAGAAACTGAAGAGGAAACGAAAGTCGCCCTCCAGATTGCCAAAAAACGGGCGAAGCAGTATAAACGGCTGCCGATCCATGTCGCTAAACGTCGATTACACGGGTTTTTGGCACGGCGTGGGTTTAGATCAGAAACTGTTCGACACGTACTCGAGCAGATTTTTTAAATACAGGACTTACGCAATTTTGAGCATCGCCCGCGCCTTGAAAGAAAGATCGTGTAAAAAACGCAGACGGTTTCTTGACACAACCTAACAGGTTATGCTACAAAAGAGCAACGTGCGTAAGTCCTAAAATATAATCTCTTGCCATGATCCCCCGTTGGGGCAATCATCGGTTGTTGATGCAGTTGATACTTTTTTGTAAACACACAGGTTTGTGTTTCTGTTTTCTCTTGACTTCTCTGTATGAATAGACTATAATAGGAAAAAGATAACGTAGGAGAGCACCTAACATGACATCAGATGAAATTAGAGCCAGTTTCTTAGAATACTTCCGCAAAAACAGACACGCTATCGTGCCGAGTGCATCCTTGATACCAGCAGGTGACCCGACACTGTTGTTTACCAACGCCGGTATGAACCAATTTAAAGATGTGTTTCTCGGTATTGGACAGCGGGAGTACACACGCGCTGTTGATACACAAAAATGCCTGCGAGTCAGCGGCAAACACAACGATCTTGAAGAGGTCGGTTACTCGCCAAGCCACCATACCTTCTTTGAGATGCTCGGAAACTGGTCATTCGGTGATTATTACAAGCAAGAAGCTATCGCCTTTGCATGGGAATTGGTGACCGAACTTTGGCAGGTCCCGAAGGAGCGTCTCTGGGCAACAATCTATCTCGAAGACGACGAAACAGAAAAACTCTGGCTCCAAGAGACAGACCTCCCACTCTCGCGCATCCGCCGTTGCGATAAGGATAACTTTTGGGAAATGGGTGAGACAGGTCCCTGCGGTCCTTGCAGCGAACTCTTTGTTGACATGGGCGTAGATGCCTACCCTGAAACTGCAAATGACCCAGACGCAGGTCCCAATACGAGCGATCGCTTTCGGGAATTCTGGAATCTGGTGTTCATTCAGTACAACCGAAACGAAGACGGCACGCTTGAACCACTGCCAGCAACACATGTAGATACAGGCATGGGATTTGAGCGGATTACCTCCATATTGCAAGGGGTTGATTCAAACTACAAGACGGATCTGTTTACACCGCTCTTGACAACAATTGCTGATATGACAGACACCGCCTATTTCGATGATGAACGCGGGTTACCCCACCGAGTTATCGCTGATCATATTCGGTGTTTGACCTTCGCCATCGGCGACGGTGTCATGCCATCCAACGAGGGACGAGGCTATGTCATCCGCAGGATCTTGCGACGCGCTGTGCTTTACGGCAAGAAATTAGAGATAAACGAAGCGTTCATCTACAGGCTTGTTGATAACGTTATTGAATTGCTCGGCGATGTATTTCCTGATGTCCTGCCGCGCCGTGAGTTTATCACTCGCACGATTCAGGGTGAAGAGCACCGCTTTCATCAAACAATCGAACGCGGTTTGGAACTCCTCGATCGATCATTTGACACGCTCAAGGAGCAGAACGGCACACAGGTTGATGGAAAGCGAGCGTTTGAGTTGTACGATACCTTCGGTTTCCCCCTTGATTTGACACAGATGCTCGCACGTGAGCGTGGGTTCACAGTTGACGATGTCGGCTTTGAAAACAGTATGGAGGCGCAACGTTCGCGTGGACGGGCAGCATGGGACGCCAGAGGCGGTGCCAAAGACGAAGAAATCTCTGTTTACGCGGAAGTCCTTAAAGAGCACGGTGAAACGGAATTCGTCGGCTACACACAAAACAACATAGATGCAGAAATCGTCGCTTTAATCGCCGACGCGGAATCAGTCGGCAGCGCGCAACAGGGCGACGAGGTGTTTGTCCTGCTGAACCGAACGCCTTTTTACGGTGAATCGGGCGGACAAGTCGGCGATGTCGGCACACTTGAGAGTGAAAATGGGAGGTTGGCTGTAGAAGGCACACTCAAACCTTCAGCAGACTTAGTTGTTCACAGATGTAAGGTACTTGAAGGTGAAATTACACCATACACCGCAGTGCAAGCACAGATAGATATCGAACGCCGAAATGCTGTCGCCGTGAGTCATACAGCAACGCACCTTCTCCACAGTGGGTTGCGGGAAGTACTCGGAACACACGTCGCACAAGCGGGTTCACTCGTTGAAGCTGGTAGGTTGCGGTTCGACTTCTCACACTACGAATCTGTTTCGCCAGAACAATTGAGAGATATTGAGGAATTTGTCAACGAAAAAATTCGCGAAAATGACGCGTTGTCTATCAGTGAAATGCCGTTAGATGACGCAAAAGCGAAAGGGGCTTTAGCCTTCTTCGGCGATAAGTACGGTGACATTGTGCGCGTTGTACAAACTGGCACTTATAGCGCGGAACTCTGTGGAGGCACCCACGTTGACGCAACAGGTGCGCTCGGTTTCGTGAAACTGATGAGCGAAAACAGCATCGCTGCAGGTGTCCGACGCGTCGAGGCACTGACAGGTACTGCCGCGGTAGCCACGGTTCAAGAAGACACCGCGCTCCTCACCAACGTGGCGAATCTGCTGAAAACACCCAAAGCCGCTCTGCCTGAACGGATCGAACGATTGCTCCAAGAACAACGGGATTTGGAACAGCAACTTCAACAACTCAAAAGCCAGCATGCCCTTGCCAACGTCGGTACTTTAGTTGAAGGTGCTACACTTGTCGAAGACGTGCGGGTCGTCGCCTCACTCGTAACAAACGCGGATAGGAACGGGTTACGGAAGCTTGTTGATGAACTCAAAACCCGTTTAGAATCTGGTGTCGTCGCACTTGCCGCCGTGTCAGGAAACGAAGTTGCCTTCGTGGTGGGTGTCACCCCAGACTTGGTGAAGAACCGCGGTTTGCACGCGGGTAAAATCGTTTCCGAATTAACCCAGTTGGCAGATGGTCGCGGTGGGGGACGTCCAGATCTCGCGCAAGGGGGTGGCAAGAATCCCAGCAAAGTGAACGCAGCCATTGCGAAAACCAGCGAAATCGTCGGACAACAACTTAAAACTTAAACTTGCAGATACCCCTTCTGCAAGACAGATGTGTGCTTGAAAAAACCGTTTATCAGAAGCGGTGTCTTATAATTAATGCACAAAGGAGCAGTCATGGATTGGAGTTTAATTGCTTCACTTTTTTGGAAATTCAGCCTCGGTATTTTCCTAATTGCACTCACAGCTCTCGCGGGATATATGTGCGCCGCTGTCGGTAGCCTCCGAAACTCGTTAAACAGCATCCGAAATACGTTGAACTCCACAGAAAACATCGTTAATCAGGAAATCGGGGAACTAATTACCGATGTGGATAAGACAGTAAAAGAGGTGAACAAGGAACTACCGGAACTGCTGCAAAATCTGAATGGGTTGACAGCTTCCTTACAAGGGATTAGCGAGTCCGAAATTCAACCCACCGTGCACAATATCCAAGAAATGAGTAGTGTCATGAACCAAAGCATCCAAGAACTTGATGAATTGGTTCAAAAAGTGAGCAGTTTTTCTGGTCAGACGATTGAACAAGCCACGTTTTTCCGCAATCAGATAGCAGTTTCACTTGCTGATATCGTAGGTTTGTGGCAGGGCATCAAAGCAGGGTGGGATAGTTTCGCTTCCACACAACCGTCCGAACCGGAAGAGGATGTCCCAATGTCCGCTGCGTCTAACGAATAACCAAATTAGGCAAAATTGTCAGTTTCCTATATTAAAAAATCAGTATCGTATTTAAATTGCAACAGGACCCCATGAGAAAAGAAGCCTGCAAGAAATAAACGCGAGAATTGAAACTTTCCACCCTGATTTTCGTAAATTTGAACAACGTGTTTTGGAAATCTGCAAGCTGCACTAAAACAACTCCAAATTTGGAGATCTGCAAGCTGCACCAAAACAATCTCAATGTAATAGAAAGGATAAAAAAATGAACGATAATGGACAGAACAACGGGCTCGCAATGGTTTTCGCCTTTTTTACCGGATTCATGGCAGGCGCGGTTATCAGCCTGCTCTATGCCCCGAGTTCCGGCAAGGAAACCCGACAAAAGATTCGTGACACGTCGACTGAAGCAAAAAACCGGACAGTTGAGATAGCGAACCAAGCATCCGATAGTGCGAGGGAAGGCGTTGAGACCTTCGTGAAACAGGGCAGAGAAAGCGTTCACACCATTGTAGACAGTGGAAAAGAACGCCTCCAGCAAGCAGGTGATCAGGTAAAAAGTGCTGTGGAAACAGGCCGTAAAGTTTCCGCAGATGTCCGAACCAAAATCGCTGGGACTATCCCGGGTATTGACAACACCGAAGAAACTGATGAAAAGGCTACCGAGGAAGCCTAAACGTCTTTCCGATGCATACGGACGGAAATAAAAGGTCGCGGACCTTAGGCACATACCTACAGGTACAGTGATCAGTAGACGTGCAACTCTATTAAATGAATGGAAATTGAAAAGTTGAAAATCCTGCTTGAACAGGTTAAAGGCGGAGAGATTGCAGTGGATGATGCCCTGCAATCCCTCCGTATACTTCCTTTTGAAGATTTAGGATTTTCAAAAATCGATCACCATCGTCAACTTCGTACTGGATTTCCTGAAGTCATCTTCTGTCAAGGAAAAACAGTAGAACAGGTCAAGCAGATTAGTGAACGTATCCTCGCAGCAGGACATCCTCTCCTCGCAACGCGCGCCACACCTGAGATGTATAAAGCCGTAAAAGAAGTTCAACCTGCGGCACGCTATAATGAACTTGGGCGAACGATCACCGTCTCGCGATCTGAGGAAGATGCAGGCGTTTCAGGTATACTCATCGTTTCTGCTGGCACTTCCGACTTGCCTGTCGCCGAGGAAGCCGCCGAAACCGCTCTGATGATGGGAAACCAACCGGAACGCCTTTACGATGTCGGTGTGGCAGGATTACACCGACTCATAAGCAATCACGAGAAACTCCTGAACGCTCGCGTCATCATCGTCATTGCCGGTATGGAAGGTGCACTCCCAAGTGTTGTCGGTGGGTTGGTGGACTGCCCTGTCATCGCGGTGCCGACAAGCATCGGCTACGGTGCCAGTTTCGGCGGACTCGCCGCTTTATTAGGGATGCTAAACAGTTGTGCGTCCGGTGTCACCGTTGTGAATATCGATAACGGTTTCGGCGCGGGTTATAGCGCGGCACTCATCAACCGACTCAGCGCATAACTTACTGGTTCCCCACACCAATGCTTTATCCACTTTCAAATTCTTCCTTTTCCGCATCTGCGATTTTCAGCACAACAGTTGCACTTCTCGGCGTTCCTTGCGAACCGAATCCCGATTTAGAAAAGTGGTGTTCTGTTTTTAATTGGATAACTTCAGCATTGATGCTGAGAGTGACAATGTCAGATCCAATTTTGCACCGAATTTGGTATGGAACTGATTCAGCACGACCTTGTCCATAAGAACGCGGTTGCCATGTCACACCGGATGCTTCAGCGTATGTTGTCAGGGCTGTCTCGGCAGCTTTCGCAACGTTCCCCTCCGCGTTGAGGACATATTCAGCAGCACGTGCCGCTCTGTTTGCGGCATCCGCCAAGCGTTCCTGAATCGCTTTTGCATCATTGCCGTCTATGTCATCAACATCTTTGCTCTTCCGTAAAGCGATGTAGACGATCGTCCCAAGGACACAAAGAAAGACAGTGGTACTCAGGATAACGGTGACTCGCAGCTCGCGACGGCGCGTCATGCTCTCAAAATCCTCGCGATGGTGTGGATAGAAAGCATCGTGCGCGAAAATCGGCGTACTCCAGCACAATACGCCAACAAACAACAATAGTAGTGGAAAAGGGAAAAATTTTCGGAGCATCAATTTGTACCTTTCTTGACATCCAGTATAACAACGAGAAGTCGAAAAGTCAATCCTGCATAATCCGATCCAGTGACACGCTCAATAGTAATGCTTCACTCACGGCGTACAGAAAACGGAAAATAAAATATGTTTAACGATATGCATGAAAAACTTGACCTAAAATTGTAAATCTGATACAATACATATATAGATACAAATCAAAACAAGGAGACAGACATTTGCATAAAAGAACACCACTTGAAGAACAAATCGATCTCCCTTTTGTAGAATCTGTACGAATTAGTTTTCAGAGTTTGAAAATCCGTTTTGGGCGTTCAGTCATCACGACAGCAGGTATTACACTCGGTATTGCATTCCTGGTTTCAGTATGGACAAGTAATGAAATCGATCTCGCGTTACAGGAGAGCGGACGACAATCAGCAATTAACACTTTTGAAGAGACAACGGAAAAAGGCATTTCCACAAAAGATATTTGGTTGATTGTGATGTCGCTGATTGTCTGTGTCGTAGGTATTGCGAATTCAATGCTGATGGCGGTCACAGAACGCTTCCGCGAGATTGGGACGATGAAATGTCTCGGTGCGTTAGACGGATTCGTGGTCAGGCTGTTCCTACTGGAATCAGGATTTCAAGGGTTTTCAGGTGCACTCATCGGCGCGCTTATCGGCACACTCGGTGCAGTACTTTTAGGGCTTAAAGACTACGGGTTAGACCTGTTCTTCTATTTCCCCCTGTTACCTGCGCAGTCTGAAGACGGAACAACGCTGCTCGGTGTTATCGTCGTCATCCTGCTTGGATGTGTTCTTGGCATGGTTTTGGCAGTGATTGGTTCATCGTTCCCTGCGTGGCGTGCGGCGAAACTTCCGCCCGCTGAAGCAATGCGTACTGAGGTATAGGCACGGAGGAAATTATGGCTGATATCGTTGTGAAAACTGAAGATGTTGTCAAAGAATATCGCATGGGTTCAAACATTCTTCGTGCTTTGGATGGCATCAATATTGAGATTGAACGCGGGGAGTACATCTCGCTTATGGGTCCCTCCGGCTCCGGCAAATCCACGCTCTTTAATATGATTGGCGCACTCGATCGCCCTACGGAGGGACAGGTCTACATCGACGGTCAAAATATGGCCCAACTTTCACAAAGGCAAATTGCGGCGTTTCGGTGTCACCGCGTGGGCTACATCTTCCAGAGTTACAACCTGTTGCACGTGCGGAGCGCGCACGGAAATGTAACGCTGCCGATGATTTTCGCTGGGATTCCTGAGAAACAGCGCAATGAAAAAGCGGAAGGACTTCTGGATATGGTGGGCTTAGGGGATAGGATGTATCATCTTCCCGATGAACTCTCTGGCGGTCAACGTCAACGCGTCGCTATTGCGAGAGCACTTGCGAATGATCCGAGCATCATCCTCGCTGATGAACCGACAGCAAACCTTGATACCATCACAGGGCGCGAGATTATTGACCTGATTAAACGCTTGAATAGGGAACAGGGTGTCACTGTCATTTCTGCAACGCACGACTTGAAGATGCTCGATGTCTCTGATCGGGTTGTGGACATTCGCGACGGCCTGGTAGAGCGTGTCAGAAACCGAGATGAGATCGACATCGAAGTCGGTGAAGTCGGTGATGAGTAAAGAAGCCGTCTGATTTTTACGGCTGAATTTCTGACAAAAGGACAGGACGATTCTCGCGAAGCGACTTCAACGCGGCGAAGCCCATCACAACGGGTGCGCGCCCATCCTCACCTGTAACTGGCGGCGGGGTGTCTTTCTGAATGCACGCAAAAAACGCTCGCAACTCTGAAAGATATGCCGGTCTGTAGCGTTCCACAAAGAAATACGGAGGGGACGCAGCGCGGGTTCCTTCACTACCGCTAAAAGTAACAGTATCTGTCAGCGGATTCCCTGCCGCAACCATGCCCTTTGATCCAAAAACCTCAACACGTTGGTCGTAACCATAGACAGCCTCTCTGCTGTTATCAATGGTTGCGATAACTCCATTTCGGAACCGTAAAGTGATAACAGCGGTGTCAATGTCTCCCGCCTCGCCGATCTGCGGGTCAACGCGCACACCGCCTGCTGCATAAACCTCAACAACCTCGTCCCCGATGAGATAGCGTGCCATATCGAAATCGTGGATCGTCATGTCAAGAAAAATCCCGCCGGAGACTTTGACATATTCAATCGGCGGTGGTGCCGGATCCCGGCTCGTGATCCGCATGATGTGCGGCTCGCCAATCTCCCCAGAAGCGATCCCTTCGCGGATCCGCATGAAACCTGCATCAAACCGACGATTAAAACCGACCTGAAACTTAATCCCTGCTTTCTCGACAATCGCCAAAGTTTCATCAATCTGTCCCAAGTCCAGGGAGATCGGTTTCTCACAAAAGACGTGTTTTCCAGCTCGGGCGGCAGCTTGGCTGATTTCGACATGTGTATCGGTAGCAGATGCTACCAATACTGCCTCAATCTGCGGGTCAGCTAAAAGCGCGGTATAATCGTTGGTTGTTTTCGGGACATTAAACTGTTCAGCAAGAGATTCAATATCGGCGGGGTCCAAACCGCAAATCGCAATCAGTTCAGCTTCGGGGATGTTCTGAGCGAGGTGTTCAATGTGAAGTTTACCGATGCGCCCTGTGCCGATAATGCCAACACCGATTTTTGAGGGTTTGCTCATCAAGACCTTTCCTAATTTTCTCGGACCGCTATAAGATCGAATTCAGATACTGAAGATTCCGTTCCGCACTCTCGTAAGGACTGCCCATCCCCGGCAAGACATCCTGTTCCACAACGATCCAGCCGTCATAGTCCCGCTTCCGTAATTCTGCAAGAAACGCCGGGAAATCGACATCCCCCTTGCCTAACTCGCAGAAAACGCCGTTGCCGACAGACTCGAAATAATCCCATCCCTCTTTACGAGAACGGGCAGCGACATCGGGATGGCAATCCTTGAAATGGACGTGCCAGATCCGCTCAGCGTGGCGAGTAAATGCCTCAATTGGTTCACCACCACCGAATCGGTAATGTCCCGTATCGAAACACAATCCAATGAGGTTCGGATCGGTGTGCGCCATCAACGTGTCCACCTCTGCTGGTGCCTCTACATACCCGGCACAATGCGGATGAAAAACGGTGCGAAGTCCTGTCTCGTCTCGGACCGACCGAGCGATACGGTGCGCGCCCCGTACAAAAGTATCCCACTGTGTTGGTGTCAATCCGTGTTCAGGACGGATGCGACCGGCATAGCGGGTACGCAGTTCTGTGGTGGCGTTGTCATCTGAAAGTACAATGAACGGCGTGTCCCCACCGACATCCGCCAACAAGCGTGCGTGACGCAGTGCTGCTGCTTCACCTGCAGCATGCGTTCCCTCATCGGCGAGTGCGACCCCAACGAACGCACCTAACATCTTCAACTCGCGCGCCGCGAGTTCGGAACGGAGGCGTTCCGCATCCATCGGCATAAACCCCCAATCGCCTAATTCGGTGCCGAGGTAACCGATGGTGTGCATCTCGTCTAACACCTGTGCGTAGCCGGGTGCTTCACCGTCCAACTCAAACTCAAGCACGCCCCATGAACACGGGGCATTTGCAATTTTCATCGGGTTAATTGTCCCTTCCTATATTGCCGTCTCAACAGCATACCACAACAATGAGTGTATATCAGAACAAAAAAAGAAAACTCGAAACTCTGATCAAGGTATAGGTTTACTGTCGCTGCAACATTGCCGCGATGTCTGCCGGTAACTGAATATCATTCTTCTGTTCAAAGTTAGCAACGCTTTCGTACATCTTATGAAATGTCTTGATGATATTTACCCTTAAATTTCTGGCAAAAATCAGGTCCAATTTAGCACTTTCCCATTCTTTTATATGTAATAGCATTATGCCGCGAGTGGCGTAAACCTCGGTAAATTTCGGTCTGAGTTCCAGCACCTTGTCATAATCTTGAATAGGAGACTCAAACCTGCCCATGTGGAAGTAAGCCAAAGCGCGTTTGACATAAACTTCTGTAAACTCTGGGTGTAGCTTTAGTGCCTTGCTAAAGTCTTCAATGGCTCTGTCATACTCGCCTTTTTCGCCATATACCCCACCGCGCTCGTAATAGGTTTCGGCATCGTCCGGTCGAAGTTTTATCTCCATACTAAAATCTTCAATGGCTTTATCATACTCGCCTTTATCACAATAAATGGTGCCGCGATAGCCATACGCATCGGCATGCTCAGGTTCCAGTTCTATCACCGCGCTAAAGTCTGCAATGGCTTTGTCATACTCACCTGCCTCGTCGTAAAGTTTACCGCGATTGTAATATGCTTCAGCATAACCGGCGTTGAGTTCTACCGCCTTGGTATAGTCTGCAACGGCTTTGTCAAAATCAACCCTATCGCGATAAGCATTGCCACGATTGTAATATGACTTGGCATCATTAGGTTTGTGCGTTACCACTTCACTATACTCCCTGTCGGAAACGGTAGATTTAGGTTTCAGACTTACCGCTGCGTCAACATTGCCTCGATGTCTTCCGGCAATTGAACACCATTCTTCTGCTCAAAGTCCTCAACGCTTTTGTAGTCGTTATGAAATAAAGCGACGATATCCACTCCCGCGTTTCTTGCAAAAGTTAGGTCGACTCTGGCTCTTTTCCATTCTTTTCGGTGTAACCATGCCTCGCCACGCGCACTATAGGCTCCAGCATAATTGGGTTCGCGTTTTATGACTTCGTTATAATCCTTTATGGCTTTGTCATACTCGCGTTTCTTACCGTAAGCCACACCGCGATGGCAATACGCTTTGACGTAATTAGGCTTGAGCTTTATCGCCTCGTCATAGTCGGCGATGGCTTTGTCATGCTCACCAATATAGCTGTAGGCATTGCCGCGCTTAATGTAGTCTTCGACTATTTTCGGATTGAAGGTCAGGCTTGCAGTGTAAAGTTTAATGTATTCTTGAGCCTCCTCCCTATTCTTAATTAGACCCCGAGTATAACCTCCGTTAAGCTCTTGGCAGAGCCCAATAAACCCGATCATTCCAGCAATCCCCAGTTTATTGATAAGGATTCGACTCCCGATTTCATAAATCTCAATATCTGCCATTTTTCGGATTTCGCTTTGAGGTGCAGCAAATTTTTCAGCGCGAGCGCGTTCCTCCGCCTCCCGTGCTGTACGCCTGCCTTGGATCCGCTTGACGATAGTGTCAATATCGGGCTGATTTGCTAACAATTTATGCCGGTCGACGGAGTAATCGCCTTTCCCCAGTTTGCACTGCCGAATAAACCGCGGCACCTCAGAGGCACCGAGTTTATTGGTAAGGACTTTAATCCCCATTTCATAAAGTTCATTATCTGTCATCTCCAGTGCGTTCATCTTCTTTCATCTCCTGGAACCATGTATAAGGGTTTTCAACCCTGACGCGGAGTTGCACGTTATAGCGTTTTGCCCCTCTGAGAAGCCTGCCATCGGTTGTTAGGAAAATATCAGCTGAGCTGCTCTCGGCACAAGCGAGATGCAAAGCATCCAATTCTTTAAACCCCAAAGTTTCAAGCTGCTTGCCTCTTGCTATTTCACTCGCTTCAACGGAAACAGTCTGGTGCGCGTCCGTTATTAAATCTTTAATCTGTAAGCGTTGGTCCAAGTCAGTGTTTTGCTCTACCTCATCCACCAAAACATCGCTGGAGATCAAATGCCAGTGTCCGGAATCAATCTGAGAAACGATCCGTCTGATAACTTCAGTTTCTTGATAGACTCGGGTTTGCGTTTGATCATCAAAAAAACGACTCAAACAGCACGTATCAAGATAAATTCTCAAGGGTTGCCCATAGGTATGCACGCGTGCAGCTCAACTCCGTTTAGTAATTCTGTGTATAATTCCATTGCCGCAGGCGACAGACAGGAAAACACATGAGGTATGAACCGAGGCATAGTCAAATCAAGCAGAGGCAACATGTCTTGTTAAATTAAAATACGCCCAATAAGGCGAAAGATCTCAAGTCAACACTCCGCAAATGTCCTGGATAACTAACTATGCGCAATTATACCACAATACATACTCAAATCGCAAATTGTTTCTGATAGACAAAACATAAGTTTTAGGAATGCTAAAAATATGATATACTACAACCAACCGCAATCCAAATATCAGGAGCAAAGACATGATGTTCCCAACGATTGAAGCGCAGACACGCCTCCAAACGCCACCAACATGGGCTATCCTCGAACGTCAACTCATTGACAAAATGAACGCCGCAGGACCAGAAGTCCTGAAAAAGTATACACGTTCAGATGGAACACTGTTCTGGCCCACGCATCCAGATTTTCAGAGCATCGACGGACTCGATGATGCCTACGAGAGTTTCCATAACTGGTCACTCTTTTACATGCTCGGTGGCGACGAGCGGTTCTTGGCTGACGCAGACACGGAATTCGATGTCATCACAAAGGATATGGCGCGATATGGGAGCGGCCACGGTTACCCGATGGTGGTGAAAGAGTATCAACCCGGCTACGACTGGTTTCATCAAGGCGAAGGGAACTACCTCTTTTACATGCTCTGCATGGCGGACCCGTCAAACCCGAAGAACATTGAACGGGCAAAACGGTTTGCGGGGTTCTTCATGGACGAAGACCCAGGATCACAGAATTACGATACGCAGCACAAGATCATCAAATGCGCTATGAACGGTAGTAAGGGACCCGCGTTCTGGGCTTTCGCTGGACACCCGTACTCGCCTTGGGACGGCTACAACATGCCGTTTTACGATATACGCGGATGCACGAGTCATGAAGCCGTCAGAGAAGATGAAGCGTTGCGGATACGTATGGGACAGCTCATCCGTGAACGTCAGGGAGTCGGGGATGCGGTCGTCAACCTCGCTGCCACGACTCTTGCTACCAATGCCTATCTGTTGACCGGCGAAGAGAAATACAAAGCATGGGTTCGGGAATACGTCGATGCGTGGATAGCGCGGACAGCGGAAAACGATGGGATTGTCCCAGACAACGTCGGGCTATCAGGAGAGATCGGAGAACACATAGAAGGCAAATGGTATGGTTCATACTACGGATGGAGTTGGCCCCATGGGTGGCATAGTGTTGGACAAGTGGTAGGCATCGCTGCGCAGAATGCCACGTTACTCTGGAGAGATCTTGCGTATCTCGAATTTCCGCGCTCGCAGATCGATGTTTTAATTGAAAGGGGCATTGAGAAGAACGATCAACTTTACGTCCCACAGAAGTACGGGGATCCGGGTAAAGTCAACTATGTGCCTGGTCCCTGGTTACAATATCCGATCACAAACGACGACGGCACCGCTTTGCAAGTGGACGGTTGGTTTGAATTTATGCCGATGCATCCGTCAGATGTCGCGCACTTATGGGCAATGTCAATGTTACCCACGGATCAGGACCGCGCAAAGAAAATCGCCAAAAGAACGGGATCGAAATTCGACATCAACGCGTGGCACCATACCAAAGACAGCGGTGGACACGACGGCGCGTGGCTTGCATACATGCGAGACGAGTATCCCGAATACCCAGAAACAATCCTCAACCACAACCTCTCCCAAGTCGAGGCACGTCTCGCCTTCATGGCTGACGATGAAGAAGACCCAGCGAACTATGGAGACGCTTATTTTCAGCGACGCAATCCAATCACCTGTGAAGGACTGGTTCAACTCACGTGTGGCGGTCCGCTGCCGCATTACAACGGAGGCTTGCTCGTGACACGGGTACGACACTTCGACGGACAACAGAAGCGACCGGGACTTCCATCCGATGTCGGCGCATTGGTTACCAAAATGACTGCGGATACCACCGGACTGCAGTTCGTCAACCTCAACGCCACAGAACCGCGGGATGTCATTGTGCAAGCCGGTGCGATGGGTGAACACAATTTTACCTCAGTAAGTGTCAACGACGGTCAGAACAGACAGAGCGTCTCGGTCAATGGAACATATCTCCATGTCCAATTGCCACCCTACACACAAATTGATTTGGAATTAGGAATACACCGTTTCGTCAATACGCCATCATACAAGCATCCGTGGTAAAACATGCAGTAGTAGATAGGCACTAAAGAATTAGGATCTAATCAGACGTTCATATTCGTCATGTTTACCGATCCAAACCCAAATGAAGTCGTTCCCATCCTTAACAGCAAGTACTCTATGATCCTCTCCTACGCGCGCAGACCAATACTTGCCAACCTTCTTGAAATGTAGAGACGGGTGTCGTGGGTTTGTTTTGAGCAGATTGAAATTTTGCCTTGCAATCCTTTGTACAGATTCAGGATACTGTTGAAGATACCTTCGGAATCGGGATGTCCTTTTGTGCACCTAAAGCTCCTTGAGTGTTCCTTTCTCCTTTTCCTCAAGAGCCTCAGCAATTAAGAAATCTAATTTTCCTGCGTCCGAATCTGATTCAATCTGTCGATCCCATTTTTCCCAATCCAATTCACTGAACCACTGCCTTAATTGCGTGTAATCGGTTTGAGACAGCGCGAGAATCTCTTGCTGAATTTTCGCAATGTGGGACATTTTTCCTTCTCCTTCTACTAATTGTGCCGCAAGCAAGAAGCCCTTCTCACAAGATACAGTATGACTGAGCGAAAAGAACTTAGTGCTACAATCAACTACTTAGGAGCAATTATAGCATAACACAAATGGAGACAGCAACTCTTTTTTCATATACGTAATAGATGACATTGGTTCATCATAGGTAAGTCTTACTCGAATTACGGTAGCGTTTACGATTATCTATACAGGGTGGGAAGGCGAGGTTGGGAAACCTCGCCAGCGACGGAATGTGAAAGTTAAGCCCAGCGTTCAACGACGACTTTTTTCTGGGTGAAGAAATCTACAGCATCCCAACTCTGACCGTGGAGGTCACCGAAGAAGCTATCTTTCCAACCGCTGAATGGGAAGAATGCCATCGGTGCAGCGACACCGATGTTAATGCCGATATTGCCAATCTCTGCCTCATATCGGAATTTACGGGCAGACGCGCCACTACTCGTAAAGAGACACGCCATGTTGCCGTAACGCCCGCTATTGATGATCCCGATTGCATCGTCGATTGTCTCAACATGGATGAGCCCTAAAACAGGTCCGAAGATCTCGGTTCTGGCAATATCGCCTTGCGGGTTAAGGTCATTGAGGACTGTCGGTCGAATAAAATTGCCGTTTTCACCGCCAGAGACACTCGGATACCGACCATCAACAAGGAGTTGCGCGCCTTCATCAGCACCCGCTTGAATCAGCCCCTCAATTCGGCTCCTGCTCTCGGAGGTGATGACGGGACCCATTTCGACACCTTCCTCTAACCCATTTCCGACGACCCGATCCGTGGCGGTGTCGGCGATGGCTTCTGTGAACCAGTGCCGTGCCTCGCCAACCGTGAAGGCGAGAGATGCCGCAAGGCAGCGCTGTCCAGCGCATCCGAATGCACTCTCGGCTGCAGCGTTGACAGTAAACTGCGGATCCGCATCAGGAAGGACAATCAGCGGATTTTTCGCACCGCCTTGACACTGGACCCGTTTGCCGTTTGCAGCAGCCTTCGCATAGATTGCCTTAGCAGTCGCAGTCGCCCCGACGAAACTGACGCCTCGGATCTCTGGATGCGTTAAGATTGCATCCACAGTCTCCCTACCACCATTCACAAGGTTGACAACACCTTTAGGCAGTCCCGTCTGTTCCAGCAGCTGAAACACCTTTTGCATCGTGATTGGTACTTTTTCGGAAGGTTTGACGATGTAAGTGTTCCCACAGGCAATAGCATAGGGTAGAAACCAGAAAGTAATCATCCCCGGAAAGTTGAAAGGTGCGATTGCGGCGCATACACCGACAGGTTGACGAATCATAAATTCGTCAATTCCGGTAGCGATATCCTCCAAGTTCGTGCCTTGCATGAGTGTGGGAATACCACAGGCAACCTCAACATTCTCGATCGCACGCCGCATTTCACCCGTCGCTTCGTCAAGCGTCTTACCACACTCCAGCGTAATCGTTCTGGCGATATCCTCCAAGTTCTCCTCTAAAAGATTTTTCAAGGCGAAGAGGTATTGAATACGCTGGACGGGTGGCGTCCGCCGCCATTCGTGGAGCGCATCAGCGGCGGCTGTAGCCGCTTGATGCACCTCTTCCGCGGGTGAAAGCGGGACTTGGGTGAGGACTTCCCCAGTCGCAGGATTTATAACGTCAATCAGTTCAGCCGCCTCGGACTTTTGCCATGTGTTATTAACGTAGTTGGGTAGCGGCGTTTGTACGCCCGGCACCGCCTGTGAGCCGCTTTTAAGAAGACTAACATCAGTTTCCATCGAATTTCCTCCTTAGTTCTGCGCTGCGAAGAGTTCAAGCACCTTCAATTGTTCCATAGCGGCGACAACTTGTGGATCGTGTTCCAGTTCATCACGGGTGTCTTCTGTAATCTGGGCAAGCGCGTATTTAACACCGATATCGCTGAGAACAATCTGCTCTTCGGTCAGCGTATCGCTTAAGCGCTGGTAACTCCGCAGGAGTTTTGCGGCGCGGCGATCATCGCGCGAAGCATGTTCAGCGGTCGCGAGTTGTGCCAACACATCGTCGCCATTCTCTTCTATGAAGGTCTTGAGTTTCTCGTGATCGCGGAGTTTCAACTGCATCTGCCGTTCAGAGCGACTAAACCATGCGGACTCAACATCCGGGATAATGCCGATCTTGTCAATGTCGATCCCGTTCGGTGTAAAGTAACGCGCGACGGTTAATTTCACAGCAGATTTTGAATTGCTAAGCGGAAATACACGTTGAACGGATGCTTTCCCGAAGGTCTTGCTGCCCATGACAAGTCCCCGTCCGTGATCTTTGATAGCTCCAGCGACGATCTCAGAAGCACTCGCGCTCCCACCATCAACGAGGACAATCACGGGAAAGTACTCCCTTTTTTCCCCTTTCGCTTTGAAGTCCTCACGCGCCTCAATGCCTTTACTGTAAACAACAAGTTGACCGGGTGTGAGGAAGTCGCTGGCGATATCAACGGCTGAAGAGAGGAGTCCTCCAGGATTTAAGCGGAGGTCGAGAATGACACCACGGACATTCTGCGCCTTGAAATCCACAAAGGCGTTATCTACGTCGTTCGCTGTCGTTTCAAGAAATTGATTGATTTTGATATAGCCGATATTATCTCCAATAATATCCTGCTCGACGCTCGGAATTCGAATGACTTCACGCGTGACAGTAACCCCAACCGGACGGTTATCGTTCTCACGCACGACCATAATGGAAACTGGGGTTCCCGGCTCACCACGCAACAGGTCAACCGCTTCGTTCAAGGTCATTACAGCCGTCGAGTCACCTTCAATATGACTAATAACATCTCCGCTTTCCAAACCAGCCAACGAAGCCGGACTCCCCTTAAAAGGCGTAACCACAGTCAACATATCCTCCTTAATCCCGATCAGCATTCCGAGTCCACCGTAGTTGCCACGGTTTTGGGTTCGAAAGTCACCGTAGTCTGGAATGTATTGACTGTATGGGTCCAATTTGCGAAGCATGCCATTGATGGCACCGTCTGTAAGTTCCTTAGTATCCGGCGTATCAAGATGCGACTGTTTGACGTAAGCAAGGATTTCTGAGAAAAGCGCGAGGTTTTCTACCAATTCATCATCGGCTGTTTTGCCGGTTTCTTCCGAACTCCAACCGAGCGGTAGAAGCGCGCAGATAAGAAACATTGATAATAAGATGTGAAAACAGATTTTGGACGAAGTTCGCGGGTTTCCAAAACCTACCGTTAAAAGTTTCATTTTTTATTTCCTCCTGCCGGCATTCCAGTTTTTTAATTCTTTGGCCTTCGCGTTGCCTTCCTCTACACAGATTTCACCCCTACGGGGTTCAAGAAGGAATTGCTTGAAGCAGATCGCTTATGGGCGAGTACGCCGCAAAATTGACCAGAAATCTGTGCGGAATGTAATGGAGTACAGCGCGGAGGCGAATCGTTTAAAAATTTCGTTAATAAAAGTAGTCTCGTAACCTTTGGATACTTGGAATCCGAAAAGCAATAAAAGCTGCGACTGCACAATAAAGCAGGTCGATACGACTCATCCGTGCCTGCATCAGTTCCCAAACAGACTGCCCCTTAAACAGCACCGTGGCGATGGGCATCGCTTGTTCCAGTGATATGTTATTCTCGTGACGCAGTTGTTCCGCGATTTGGGCAACCGCGTTCCACTGGACATCCAGATATTTTCCAATAAAAATACCGAGGATCGCGAAAAGTGCAGCGGCAGTACTGACAAGCAGCCACATCGTTCTGGCATCACGCTCGAGGCTGCGGCTGCTTGTCAAGAGCATTCCGGCTCCTGTGAATACACCAATACCGATAGCAATGTGGCCTGTCCATTGGATATACTTTGCCCAAAGTACACCACCTACCATCGCACCGAGGAGTCCGCCGAGCGGAGCTACGAAAGCGTTCACTACGAAACCACTCCTTTATGTTCCGATTTTCGGCTTCTGCCGATGGTGATCCGTGTTTTGCTCGAAAGTATAAGCAACTCGCAACACTTTTTCCTCTGCAAAAGGCGCGCCGAGGAGTTGTAATCCAACCGGTAACCCGTTTTTCACAAAACCGCACGGTACAGAGATACCGGGTAACCCGGCGTGGCTCGCAGGCGTTGTCATCACATCGGAAAGATACATTTGTAACGGATCATCGGTTCGCTCACCTATTTTAAATGCAGGTGTAGGCGAGGTAGGCGTTGCAATAACGTCAACTTTCTCAAACGCGGCATCAAAATCAGATTTGATGAGCGTCCGTACTTTCTGTGCCTTTCGATAATATGCGTCTTGGTAGCCTGCACTCAGGGCGAAGGTGCCGATCATAATACGGCGTTTTACCTCCTCACCGAACGCTTCACTCCGCGTCCTTTTATACATATCAATCAGATCTTCCGGATTTTCGTTCCGGTATCCATAACGGACCCCGTCGTATCTCGCGAGGTTCGCACTCGCCTCAGCGGGAGCGATAATGTAGTACGTCGCAATGGCATATTCCGTATGTGGTAAAGAAATTTCCTCAACCGTCGCGCCGAGGGCTTCAAGAACCGCAGTGGCAGTGTGCACCTGCTGGGCAATTTCCGAGTCTAATGCCGGCGTGAAATACTCTTTCGGAATACCGATTTTCAAGCCTTGCACGCCGTTAATGAGACTCTGCGTAAAATCAGGCACCGGTATATCAACAGAGGTGGCATCCATGGCGTCACTCCCACAGATGGCGTTGAGTAGCAGCGCACAATCGGTGACATCTTTGGTAAACGGACCGATCTGGTCGAGTGAAGAGGCGAATGCGACTAAACCGTAACGAGAGACACGTCCATACGTCGGCTTCATTCCGACGACACCACAGAGTGCCGCGGGTTGACGAATTGAACCGCCTGTATCCGAGCCCAGCGAACAGATAGCAGTATCCGCGGATACAACCGCGGCAGAACCACCACTGGAACCACCGGGGATAGTGTCCAAATCCCACGGGTTATGTGTAATCTGATATGCTGAGTTTTCGGTAGAGGATCCCATGGCAAACTCATCCATGTTCGTCTTACCGATCATAACAATGCCTTGCGCATGGAGTTTCTTCATGACGGTCGCGTCATAAGGTGGTACGAAGGTTTCAAGGATCTTAGAGGCACACGTCGTACGAACACCCTTAGTGCATATCACATCTTTAATGGCAATCGGGATACCCGCCAGGGCAGGCATATCGTCCCCGTTCTGAAATCCGGCATCGGCACGACTCGCCTGCTCCAAGGCAAGGTCCTTTGTTAGCGTCAGGTAACCCTTGACGTGAGGCTCCATCTCAGCGATACGTGCATAGACAGATTCGGTGAGTTCCACAGCAGTGATCTCACGCGCTCTGAGTTTCTCATGCAGAACATGTGCCGTCAATTCATAAAGCGACATTCAGTTTTCCTTATTTTAAGAGTTATCAGTTATCAGTTAAAAGAGAGTTCTGTTAAACGAAAACCTCTTAACTCTCATTGCGAGGCAGACTGAAAACTGACGACTGAAAACTATTTTAGTGGCTGCGGTCAACCACTCTGGGAACGCCGAAGTATCCCTCTTCAGCTTCAGGAGCATTCGCGAGTACCTCTTCGCGTGGATATGAGGGTTTGACAACATCCGGTTTGGCGACATGAGATGCCTCGGTTTCTGAACCCATGATAAAAACTTGGTGTGGATGGATGTGCGATGTCGGTGGCACCTCATCTGTCTCCAGTTCATTCAATTTCCCGATATAGCCCAGAATTCGGGCGAGCTGATCCGTAAAGTGCTCCATCTCTTCTTTATTGAACTCAAGGCGAGCCAAGTTTGCAACATGGCGCACGCCTTCGGTGGTAATCGTTGCCATTTTATTCGTATTTTATCCTCTTATTCATCAGACACTGTTTGCAGTGATGTAACTGAAGCAGCGAGTTGCTTTGTCCCAGCACGATCAAAACGAACGGTGACATAGACCCCCAGCCCTGCTCCACTGATCTTTGTTATCTTACCTCTCCCGAATTGCGGATGATGCACAATCTGATCGACGTAGTAATCCACGGCATCCTCAGAAACGACCTCATACAGGCTCTCTGATTGTCGGAATGGAGAACGGTATCGATCAACGTGCTTGATGAGATGCTCCGGAATTTCGGAAATAAAACGAGATTGAATGCGATATTCTGTCTCTCTAAATGTTCTCCGCGAACTGGCATGCAAGAGATATAACCGCTCCATGGCTCTCGTGATTCCGACGTAACAGAGTCGGCGTTCTTCCTCCAATTCTGCCTGCGTATCAAGGGAACGTCCATGCGGCAGATACCCCTCTTCCATACCGACGATGAAAACAAATGGGAATTCTAATCCCTTGGCACTGTGCAAAGTCATTAACGTCACCATATCGGTAGTGTCGGTCTCCATAGTATCTATATCAGCAATGAGAGCCACGTTCTCCAAGTAATCTGAAAGGGTCGGTTCGGGGACGTTCTGTTCATATTCGATAACGGCGTTAATCAATTCCTCAATGTTTTCAACGCGGTTCTGCGCTTCAATCGTATTCTGAGCCTCTAAATTTTTAAGGTAACCGGTTATCTTTAAAACATAGTCAAGTGCATCAGCAGGTAGCATAGATGCATCGAAATCATCAAAAATTTTGGTAAAACGTCGCACTTTCGCTTGGAGACCGCGGTTAATCGTCGTGATTTCATCAACACGCTGAATAGCCTCAAAGAGAGGAATCCCTTCATGTGCCGCAAAATTGATGAGTCGGTCAAGCGTTGTAGCACCGATGCCTCGACTTGGCACGTTGATGATACGCCGCACACTCATAGAGTCGTTGGGATTACACACGACCCGAAGATAGGCAAGAAGGTCTTTGATTTCCATCCGATCATAGAAACCTACACCGCCAACAATCTGATACGGGATGTTTGCAGCGCGGAATGCCTCCTCAAAGATTCGGGATTGGGCATTGGTTCGGTAAAAGACAGCAAAGTCTTTGTAATCTACGTCTTCGGCATGCCAATCCTGAATTTGCGTACCGACATAACCCGCCTCGTCGTTTTCGTCCATCGCCTCGTAGCAGGTAACAAGTTCACCAATGTCATTTTTTGTCCAGAGTTTCTTCGCTTTCCGCGCGCTATTGTTGTGCACAACCCCCCACGCGGCATCTAAAATGTTTTGGGTGGAACGATAGTTCTGCTCCAAACGGAGGACACGTGTGTTCGGGTAATCTTTCTCAAAATCGAGGATATTTCTGATGTCCGCACCACGGAAAGCATAAATGGACTGGTCATCGTCACCGACGACACAGATATTCTGCTTCGTACCCGCCAATACGTTCACCAACTCATACTGACATCGATTTGTATCCTGATACTCATCAACGAGGAGATATTCAAATTTGTTCTGGTAAAATTGGCGGACTTCGGGATTTTCATTCAGGAGTTGCACTGTGAAAAGCAACAGATCGTCGAAATCAAGGGAATTGTTCACACGCAAGGCATCTTGATAAAGGGTATAGACTTCTGCAACGATTCTCTCAAAGTAGCCCTCTGCGATATTCTGGTATGTCTCCGGTGATATAGACTCGTTTTTTGCACGACTGATGTGGCTGAGGATCGCGCGCGGGTTGTACTGCTTATCACTATAGTTAAGCCGCCGGAGTACATCTTTGACAAGCGTGATTTGCTCACCTGTATCGAAGATGGTAAAGCCGCGGGTGTAGGCGTACCGCTTGGATGGGGACACACTTTCAGATGCCGCATTCGCGCCTAACTTCTCAATATCTCGGCGGAGTATGCGAGCACAGGTCGCGTGGAAGGTTGACACCCAGAGCTCTTGGCTAACACTGCCTTCCACGAGCGCATCCAACCGTAACTTCATCTCCTTTGCCGCTTTGTTCGTAAAAGTCACAGCGAGGATACGGTAGGGAGAGACATCGTGATGTTCGAGTAGGTAGGCGATACGGTGTGTGATGACGCGCGTTTTTCCACTGCCTGCACCGGATAAAATGAGGAGCGGTCCTTCGGCGTGTTGGACTGCTTCGCGCTGAACATCATTTAAGGAACTTAATAGGTTATCGGTCAATGTTTACCCCTTGCCTCATCGTATTAGGGGAAAGCACACTTGTCATATATACTTGCAAGTGGTGCGTCATAGTACCCCAACTTCATCTCATAAAGTATACACGATTTGGGTTAATTTTGCAAAGGGAAAATATCAGAGGTATTTTGTTTTCGTGTGTAGGGCGCGGTTGCATGTAAAGACTATCATCAAGGCTTGCGAACCACACCCTAACCTTAGACGAAAAGACACCGTTGTTCAACCTTCCACTCTTTCTTGAACAACAGGCACCGTTGACTTCAATTTCTGCGCTACAAGCGCGTAAAGGCTCACTCCTGTTTTTGCGGCTTCGTCCGTCAGGGCATGGTAAAGTTGTGCATCAATGGCGACTTTGAATGGTGCTTTATTCTCATACCAAGCAGGTGCTTTCGGAATGGGCTCATGATGTTTTTCATAACTTTCTTTAACACCTTTCCAAGCGATCGCGAGTTCTCTCAATGCCCCTTCCGGTGTATCTGAGAACGCCGACACATTGGGCATCTCAACAAAATGGGCTAAGTAATCACCGTCCTCATCAAGAAATACGTTTACGTTAAATCCGTCAAATACATCTTTACGCATTTTGCGTCTCCTGATCGTATTGCGTGAGAAATTCCGTGACCTGATATCCTTTTGCCTGTCCTCTTTTAGACTGAATTGGCAGACGATAGCGGTTGGGTGAATACCAGATGCGATGGCTACCCGTCTGATGGTCAAAGGTCCATCCACATTGCTTAAGCAACACTTCAAATTCGCGGAAGTGCAAACTGTTTGGGTTATTTCTCGCTTTTGATAACAGTCTATCTTTTCGCCGCATAAAAATCCGATCTATTTCAGATAAGATATTTCTTCAAGAACTGCCCAGTGTAGGAGGCTTTGACTTTCGCAATCTCTTCGGGAGTGCCTTGCGCTAAAACCTTGCCACCCTTATGTCCTCCCTCTGGACCGAGATCGATGACATAATCGGCGGTTTTGATAACATCGAGATGATGCTCAATTACAAGGACGGTATGTCCACTATCGACGAGACGGTTGAGACTGTCCAAAAGTTTCTGGATGTCTGCGATGTGAAGTCCTGTGGTTGGCTCATCTAAGATATACAGATTATGCTTACCTCGCTTGATTTTGCCAAGCTCGCTTGCCAACTTTATCCGTTGCGCTTCACCGCCGGAGAGGATCGTAGCAGGGTGACCGATCTGGAGATACCCCATACCGAGTTGGTAAAGGACACTCAATTTATGATGAATCAACCGTTGATCCGCGAAAAATTCGACACCTTCCTCAATCGACATATTGAGAACCTCGGAAATGTTCCTCCCGTTGTAGGTAGCATCAAGCGTGTCCTCATTATAGCGCGCCCCTTTACAAGTCGGGCAAACGACTTCGACATCCGGCATAAAGTGGAGTTTGGTGGTAATAGTGCCTTCACCGTGGCACTCCTCACACCGCCCGCCTTTGACGTTGAAACTAAATCGGGAGGCGGTATAACCTCTCTCAACAGCGAGTGGCGTACTCGCGAAAAGTTTTCGGATATTATCGTAAAATCCGATGTAGGTGGCAGGGTTCGAACGCGGTGAACGCCCGATAGGGGACTGATCAATGCTGATAACATCGCTGACATGTTCATGTCCCCCTAATTCATCGTGGGCACCATAGAGCGTACGACTGTCACGGTAGAGAGAATAAAGCTTCTTGTAGAGAATCTCATTGACGAGCGTACTCTTGCCAGAACCAGAGGCACCGGTGATGCAGATAAATACACCGACCGGAATATCAACGTCAATATTTCGCAGATTGTTCTCCGTTGCACCGGTGATGCTCAGGAATTTGCCGTTCAATTCCCGACGTTGTTTGGGGAGTCGAATCTCTCGCCTCCCGCTCATATAAAGACCCGTCAAAGATTCGGGGCAATCAAGAATCGTTTCAAGTTCACCTTGAATGACGACCTGTCCACCGTGAATACCCGGTCCCGGTCCGAGTTCGATAATATGATCGGCGGCACGAATTGTGCTTTCATCATGCTCAACGACGATAACGGTGTTGCCGATGTCACGTAACCTTCGTAGCGTCTCTATCATCTTGGCATTGTCTTTAGGATGTAAGCCGATACTCGGCTCATCAAGGACATAGAGCATGCCCATCAACCCGGATCCGATCTGTGTGGAGAGACGAATACGCTGCGATTCGCCACCGGAGAGCGTGGCAGAACGGCGGTTAAGGTTCAGATAATCGAGTCCGATGCCGAGCAGGAGGTTAATCCGAGCGACCAATTCTTTGATGACGCGGCTACCAGCCTCTCGCTGTTTTTCCGGAACCCCCGTGATCGTCAGCAAGAAATCCCGTAATTCTTCAAAGTGCAACTCACCGACATCATGAATTGTTTGACCGTCAATGGTGACGAGAAGCCGCTGTCGCTTTAGTTTCGTCCCGTGACAATCAGGGCAGGTGCGTTCCACCATTACTTTCCGGAGATACTCCTCCATTCCGGAGTGCGCCTCTCCCTGCTTTCGGTAACGCCGATAGTGCCTATCAATCCGGGTGATGATCCCATCAAAACGGATTTTCCGACCGATATGGCGCTTTTCAACGGGGCGTGCCCCCTCCGGTTGCAGGATCGGAAATTCTTCGCTGTGTGTGCCGTGATAGAGGATATCAATAACCGCTTCTGGAAGGTCTGCAAAAGGAGCGTTCAGGTCGAACCCGTAGTGTCCGGCGAGACTGTACATTGTTCTACCATCCCACCTATCGGGATCGTAGTTAAAGGCTTGGTGGACGAATGCACCGTCGGCAATACTTCGACTCTTATCGGGAACGAGTAGACTCGGATGCACCTGCAAGTAGGTACCGAGACCAGAACAGGTTACACACGCCCCCGTCGGCTCATTAAAGGTAAAGTGATGCGCTCCGAGTTCAGCCATGAGCACGCCGTGCTTGGGACACCCAAAACCATCCAATAACTCTATTGCGTTCGCTTCGGTATCGTCTGGGAACTGGACATCAAAACGCATGAATCCTTCGCCGACGAGCATCGCGTGTTCAAGGGAGGCGAGCACCTGCTTGTCAATCTCTTTTTTAATATAGAATTTGTCAACAATAACTTGGATGTCATATTCCTGATCGGGATCAAGTTCTATTTCTTCGCTGATGTCGTGTTCAACGCCGTCAATCCTGACGTGTCTGCACCCTTTCGTACGGACATCGTCGAAGAGATAGTCATAATCTTCGCCGTAGATTTTGAAGACTGGGGCGTGAATCTCAACTTCGGTGCCCTCTGGCATCGAGAGCATCCGTTCCAAAATCTGATGATGCGAACGGATCGGGATTTCACCTTCACAATAAGGGCAGTGTGCGACACCGATAGTTGCGAAGAGCATACGGAGGTAGTCTTGCAAATCGGTCATCGTGCCGACAGTGGAGCGCGGATTCATCGTGATCGTTTTCTGTTCAATAGATACAACAGGTGACAACCCATCAATGAAATCGACATCCGGTTTTTTGAGTTGCGTGATAAAGCGTTTGGCGTACGTGGACATCGACTCTAAGAATCGACGTTGCCCTTCGGCATAGATCGTGTCAAATGCCAATGAAGATTTACCAGAACCGCTGATACCCGTGACGACGACAAGTTGGTCTCGCGGGATATCAACTTCAATGTTTTGTAGGTTATTTTCTCGCGCGCCTTTTACGGCGATAGTCTGTCTCATGCATGCCTCCTACAATAAAGATTAAGTATTTTGATGGGTATATGGGCTGTTTACTGATCAGTACTACTAAACGGTGGCTCGTAAACGGCGACCTGACGTTCTACGTGTGTCAGAAGGTGTTCATCGCAGCCAAAGGTTCTCGAAATTCCCGTATTATTTCAGATTTATCCGAGTGTTCCCAAACTAATATAACGCTATTACATACAAAACAGGAACGAAATATTTGCAACTTAGCACTTAAAATTTGTCCTATAGAAACGGATTATTTGCATCGAAATAATATGCGGGTTCCTCTACGGAAGTTTGGCTGTCTTTTGTCAAACGGATCGGTGCTGAAAACTGTTCTATAATCCCTTTCTGTGCAAGCCATTCACACGCCAATTCAAAGGCGAGTTGGCGTCTGCCGAAATGGGTATAGATGTCGGTAATCGTACGTTCCTCACCCGATTCCTCAAAGAAATCAAGCAGCGGCTTGAATAGCATCTGTAGATTATCCTCTAAATACCGATCAATCCGCTCAAGGGCATCGCGAAGCATCGCTTCGTCTTTCTGCTTGTCTATCAGATCCGTGAAAACGGCATTGAAAAAGGACGGGTTGTGCGCAAGTGCTTGATAAATCACCTTACGTTTCGGTGTTTCGCCGTGCATGAGGACTTCAATGCGTGCTACTTCCCTAACTGCGTATGTCAGGTAGAGAAAAGTATAATCCATATCGCGCTTGAGGTGGAACCATTTTTCGGCTTTCGCGAGTATAGCTGCCACTTGGGCGGCGGCATTGAGAAGTTGAGAGTGTTTGTCCCGTTCACCGACCTGTAGACAGGATGGATCCCCCACACGGAAATTAGCATTACCCTCTACAGAAAAAAGACTGTCCTTGGAAAAAAGAACGCGGCTTTCGGCGAGAATTGAATGCAGTGAACTCCCTTGTAGCGTCCCATCCAACAACTTTCTATAGTCACTACGGGTGTGGAGTTGAACCCGGAACGGAATGCCGTCTTCGATTAACTGGTACGCCTTCTGTTTGAATTTTGTCCCATCTCTCAGGATTAGCGTGATGTGAGGTGTCGTTTTCTCCCAAACATTGTCTTCGGCGAGGTTACTGGTGAGAACCGCTGCGAGGATGTACATATCCTCTCTGAGCGTGTCCGTTAAATTGTCTAATGCATGGTGAATCTGTGTGTGGATGTCCCCTTGTAGACGCAACTGAGAAGAATCGCGAGCACAGCTCGCTCCTACAGTGCCATCGTCAGAAGCATCGCGAGCATGGGGAAACACCCCAGCAAAAACACTCGCTCCTACAGTGCCATCGTAATAGTAGGCAGGCTCTTCCACGGATACATGGCTCTTTACTGTAAGTTTCATCGGCATCGCAACTTGCCTGATAATACCTTTCCAAGCCAGCCATTGACAGACTAAATCTAACGATTCTTCACCAAATTCGGGAGCACCATCACTGTTGACATGCAAATCGCGCCCCAGGTCTGCGTTCAATTCGGTGTTCGTGCGCGGTGCCTTCTGCTCAATGAGATAATCAAGAATCGGCTGGTAGATAAACTGTCGCTCATCAAGATAGGCGTTAATTGCATCCAGGACATCCTGAATGACTGCTTCCGTCTTTTCACAGTTGATTAAATCTGTATAGGCACGGTTAAAGAAATCAGGATTGTAACGGAGTGCGGGTTGAATCACCTCTCGTGCCGGGATTTCATTGTTCAAAAGCACCTCCAACCGTGCCAATCCCTGAACTACATTCAGAAGTGATAGAAAAGAGGTTAGGCAATCTTTGTTGACGTAAAACTGCTTTTCAGCATAGACGAGGCTTGGTAGCGTGCTGGCGATGACGTTGAGCAATTGGAGCTGCTTATCACGTTCACCGATGTTGTCACGGTTTGCGTTTTTATCATACCACTCTTGGATAGAGGCATCGTGTGAAAAGAGGAGTGTGCTGTGCGAGAAATAAGAGTGCATGAAGGAACCCTGTTGCGCACTCTCTATTCTCTGTTTAAAGGCATTACGTGGAGTTATATTCGCGTGGATATTTACACCGTTTTCAACAAGCGAAAAGAAAGATTGCGTCGGGCGAATCGCGTCTCTGCCGATGAGTTCCACATCCAGATCCGATTTTTCCCACACCTGTGCATAAGAGAAACTGCCTGCAACAATAGCGGCAAGGATGTATGGATCCTTCTGAACCTTTTTGACAAGCATATCCACGGCTTCGCGGTACTGTTCTTCGATAACGTCTTGGGATTGCATTGGGTTCTCCTATTTCGGCATCGGGGGTAGTTTTAGCTGTCCACGAATGGCGTGACGCACCTGATCGCAGATATGCATGGCATGCACAGCATTGTCCGCGGTTGCTGAATCTCCAGGATAGCGAGTTGCTACTGCGTATTTGGAAACCTCCGAAAAGTCTGGTTCCCACGTCTGCCACATAGGGACAGTTGGGATGATTAACGCCAACAATTCCTTTAAATCGTGCGATCTGGGAATCAGGATGTTTGCCTCTTGAAGCCATGTCTTGAGATATTTTTCTATGCACTGTTGAATATGGAAGCATATAATATCATAATCTGGTATGGGTGCCTGCTGAAGCCACTTAACCGCAGCATAATCTTTTTCAGCTTTTTCCATCCATTCCAGCGTCAAAGGGTTCATAGCAGTTTCTTCCTTTTCGGGGGTCTCCATAAAAAAATTAGCGACTTCATAAAGGACTTCGCCTTTTTCAGTGATCTCGCGAAGAAACCCGTCATTATGGGAAAGGCGATATGCGATCTCTTCAGGTGAACGCACCAGCATATCTATGCTGAAGCGACAGGGGTTACGTTGTAAGGTTTCCACAGTCCGCCGGTATCGCTCTGATCTGGCTGTTGGCACGACCACCAGCAGATCCACATCCGAAGTCTCGGTGGGTGTCCCGTAGGCATAGGAACCGAAGAGGATAACTTGTAGCGGTGCGAATTCACGGACAATGTCATCACAAGCGACTTGAATGTCTCGTTTGTCAATCATGCGCGTCACCGTTAAAATGAAAGGGGAATCCGAATTCTAATAAAAAAACAGGAATTTTCCACTAATTAATTATACTACAAACCTGTTAAGAGTGCAAGTAAATTTCACCCAAAAAATAGGGGCAATCAGTTTTTCTGTCTGAATCTCGGATTGACGCGGATGACACGGATTTCGCAGATTTTTTTATCCGTCTCACCCGTTCACACCCTTTCCGCGAAATTTTATGAAAGATAGGGAATGTGCTAATTTTTCAGGTAAGGCGTGCGGTATTCTTGGAGTTGGAGGCGGGCGTTTCGGAGATGTGTTTTAATCGTGCCTTCAGAGCGGTTGAGCCGGGTGGCAATCTGTTTTATCGACAGGTCCTGGGCGTAGTAGGGGAGAAAGACCTGTTTGCGTGTCCGTGTGAGATGTTGAATCGCTGCGCGAAGGTATATCCGGAGTTCTTGACGTTCGATGTCTCAACAGGGGTCGGGGTGCGTCTCGATGATGCGACATTCATCTATAGCGTGTAGAGGTAGCGAAGGGCTCATGAAAGTAAAAACAAACGCAAGAAAGGCTAAGCCTCCAACAGATTTCTTCAACATTGTTATGTCTCCTTTAGCGTTTTAGAGTTCGGTAAAAAGAAGGCACCCACATTGTGCTGATATGCTTTTCGTGTTTACCCTCTCTCATTCGGTAAAAATCCTGGCAGGTGCTATGAACCAACACCTCCGGGATTTTCGTTATGGCTCCCAGGAACCTCCTGGAGCACGATTGATTTGAGAAAAAAGAGTTTATGTTGTCCTTGACTTCTCACGCATTAGGTTCTTCTTCATCCTCATCAGGTTCCTCTTCATCAAGGTGCTTTCGGTTATGTATTTTCTCAAGTGCTTTTAGGATACCGCCGCCTGGCACGAACACATCCACGAATCTCTCAGCATCGAATTCTTCAGCATCTTCTTTGTCGTCTCTCTCATGCACCTGCCAACCGAATGCTTCCAAGGTTTCCTTATCCAATTTTATCACTGCCACTTCAAGGATTGCTTCCTTCCGTGAGAGTTTCCGCTGGTAAATCTCCTCTAATCTCTTTATGATGTTTTCTGCTGGAGCATCCGCATATATCAGCACAAACGGTTTTCCCTCTACTTTCCGCTGTCGTTCGTTTTCCAGATCTTCCAGCGTTCCTTTATCTGGGAAAAGTCAATAGAGTGCTTCAAGGTAAGCAATGTGCTCATCACGTGTTGGATATATCCACTGACGTTTTTTCAGTTCCATATCCGCAACAATGTGGATTTCTGGGATGTTCCCAAACTGTCTCAGAAGTTGTGCCCGAAAATATTTGGCGTATAGCACAGGATATTTCGTCTTGAACCACCCGCGGGGAATTCCAAGGTTGTAGAGCCCTTCAATATCATCGTCAGCGGGTAGTTCTTGTATGGAAACCATTGGATTTACGGAATCAGACGATTCTTCAGTATCTCCACAACCCGCAACGAGCGCGAGACCAAGAAGGAATAGAAAAAAAATGTGAATGGTTTTCATTCTGAACCCTCCGAGAATATAATATAGCCGTGCCTTCCTTCGGATTTTACCCTTTCCAAGACCTGCAGCGTCCGTTCATCTAGCCAGAGCGCGTATTGTGCTTCAAGATCGGCGATATATTCCTCTTGGGTCAGCGGCATATTTTGCCGAATTTTTAGCGTTGTATCTGCAAGGATGTGAACCTCTGGGATATCTCCAAATTGCTTGATGAGTTGGGCGCGGAAGTATTCTGCGTATAATTCGGGATCTTGCGTTTTGTACCAATCTTGGGGCAGGTCGTTTTCCACGTCACTACCGTTAGTTGTTTCTGTCCCCGTTTCCTCAGCATCCAGGGTTTTCCAAGGATCCGTTTTATGTTGCGAAGAATCAAACGCGCTATCGTCTCGCCAGTCATGCACGCCACTGTAGGTGTTCGTTTCCTCCGCGTGTGCGTGCGGTACAGTTTCATGGGAATATCCATGGCCAGGGTCATGCTTATGCCCGTGTTGTGTGGCGATATCCGTTTTTTCCGCGCTCGTTTCTGCAGTAGTGGCAGGGGATAGTATGGGTTGTGTCGTCCTATAGATCTTAATCGATTCAACCGGTGTCCTACCATCCAAGAAAACAACGATAGCAGCACAGAAAACGACAATTGAGGCGATCACAAAAACCCAATTCTTTTTCAGAAAATTCATGTTTTCACCTCCCAATAGAGCCGTCGGATGAAATCTCTTATTCTTTGGGATTCACCCAAAAAAGAAAATGATCCGTGGTTAAAGGATCCGCAAAAGTATTCAAACAGAAAACGAGTGCCAAAAAAATCAGAAAGTATTGGTAGTGCGACATATTGTAATAAAAAGCACCTTTCTTCAGGGTTTAATGCTCAACACGAATGTATCCACGAAGGGGCGGTCTGGTGTTGAAACGCCCTTATCTCAAAGTCAATGACCCTGAGTCCAACTTTTTTGTAGAGTACTAAGACTTCAAGGGACTTATGAACCAACCGCGTAAGTCCTAAAGTTTTTACTTTTTGTTGTGTGCTTTCAGTGCCCCCAGAGCAGGAGGAGTCGGTTCACGGGGTCAACCGCATACGCTGTGTGCGTCCACTCAAAGAGAGACAAGCTGTCCTCGAAATACGTTTTAAAAATTTGTTCAGCGTTGCCGCCATCAATCGACATTGGCGACGGAATATACGCGTAACGCCAACAGGGGCGCATAAACCTAAGAAAAACTCTATTTATTTGTAGGCTTCACTATAGTTCCCTCCCTTCTTTTTATCTGACCCCACACGGTTACTTTTTTTTTCACGAGCGACACATCCAGAGTCGCATCATCTATCCAATCTGGGGTAAAGTCAACACCGGGATGGTTTGTGAGATTTTTTAGGGGACTGTTAGGCGTAAAATTCCACAGGTAGATGTCAAAAGTATGTCCGGGACTCTCAATGGCAAGAAGTGCCTGTTTTTTATTCCCCATCCAACTGGTAGAAGACATTTTCCACCCCGCAGGCAGGATCCGTTCTCGAACCTTGTTACCTTTTCGGTCTACAATCACGGCCCGACTAGAAATCAGTCGTCCTTGTGGGTTGAACGTCCCTTCGGAATACATAATGTGTTCATCATTGGGTGACCAACGCGGTTCACGTCGGAAGACACCTGGTTCCCCTTTCAGAAATGGCCTCTGATTCTCTCCGTCGGCATCCATAATATAGATAGCCGTTCCTGCTTCATCATCAAGTCCAACCACTATGTAGACAATTTCTTTGCCATTAGGCGACCAAGATGCCTCTTGGGCACCGATGCCCTCATTTCGCTTGTAGCGTGTGAACTGCTTGACTTCTCCACTTGCGATATTGATAACGTGAATATTCCCGGTACCACTTCGGTGACTGCTAAAAGCAATGTGTTGTCCATCGGGGGCCCAAGAGGTATATCCACCATCAAATCCGGGATGGTGCGTCAGTCTTTGTTGATTGCTCCCGTCCGCATCCATGAGGAACAGGTCGTACTGCCGCAATCTTGGACTTGAATTTCTCATAAACGCTATATATTTGCCGTTTGGGGACCAGCGCGGTTGTGTATCAAGACGCGGATTGTTTGTTAATCTTTGAACATTGCTGCCATCATCGTCCATCATATAGATTTCGTCACCACCATCTCGGCGAGAGAAAAAAATGATTTTTGCGGATGCCATAGTTGCAATAAATAAGAGGATGCAACTGACTATTGAAAGTTTATATAGGGTCATCAACACAACTCCAAAGGAAACGGTGCTCTCATAGAGAACACCGTCGAAAGGAATAAAAATCTTTAGTGGTGCGGATTAAGGTGTGAGGCATGCGAACGCGATGAATAAAACGGCTATAAGGATTTTCAATGTTTTCATGGAATTTTCTCCTTTATTTTTCGGGGATTGCCTTCGGAAGGCAAAAAGAAAAGTGTTTTGCGTTCATGGCAATCCTATTGTTGTATAAGGTACTAACCTAAAAGTCTCACAAAAAGCATCCATTCCGTGCTATAATTAGGTTAGTACTGTCATTCCATAGACTATGAGTAGTAAGCAAGTTCCGTGCCAATCCCTTTCATAGAACACGCGACCTCTGTCAAACACACTGAAATTGAGAGAGCAGTATTTCCTATAATACGTCCAAAACACAGACACACACTCGGTTTACCAAAGACCGCCCCTAAAGAAATGGAAGTTTCTCCCTATTCTCAAACTCCCTATTGTCACGTCGAATGCAGACCTATTTCAAACTGCGTCTGTTTGACGCGGTGCGTCCTATTGACGCACATAACCGCGTCATTCTGGCTGAGTTTCCACACTCGCGCGTTCTACTGAAGTGCTGTATTGCCACAAGCTCAGAAAATTGCTGATACCGCTTATACCACGTTAACATGTCTGTGTTTTCTAAACAAGGAAAAGCGAAAAATTCTCTATCCTCAAGAGCCAACATCACCTAAATATTGTATCTCTTCAACATCCTTTGCAACGTGCGTCTGCCAATTCCCAACATTTTCGCAGTTTCCGTCCGATTCCCGTCAAGCCATGCTAACGTTTTACGGACGAACATTTCCTCCATCTCTCCAAGCGTCACACCGAGAGAAACACTCATACTTTGCTCGTTTTCAGGTGTAGAAATATCTTCGGACACATCTGTATATTGCTTTGGGTAGGTCCGGATATCTTTCAGTAGATGTTTTGGCAAGAGAACTCCATCTTTCACCAGAGAAGCCCCTCTCTCAATGACATTCCCCAATTCCCGTACATTTCCAGGCCAGGGATAGGCTTTGAGGAGAGATAGTGTACTCGCTGCCACTTGCAGAACCTCCGGTTTACTGACCTCACGATGTTTTTCAAGAAAGTGTACTACCAACATCTCAATATCCTCCCGCCGTTCTGACAACAGAGGTAACGATATAGGGACAACATTCAACCGATAATAGAGGTCTTCACGAAACGTCCCATCTCTAACGGCTTCTGCCAGATCTCTATTGGTAGCGACTACAATTCGGACATCCACCAGAATTGGCTTTTCGCCACCAATGCGTTCAATCTGGTTATCCTCAATCGCACGTAACAACTTCGGTTGCATAGAAAGCGGCATCTCGCCGATTTCATCAAGAAAGAGTGTTCCTTTGTGTGCCCTTTCAAACTTACCGATACGCCGTGCCTCGGCACTTGTAAATGCCCCTTTCTCATGCCCAAACAACTCACTCTCCAATAAGTTCTCCGGCATCGCCGCACAGTTGACAGAAACCATCTCTCCCGATCTACCGCTTTTTTTGTGGAGAGCACGGGCAACCAACTCTTTACCAGTCCCAGTTTCGCCAGAAATAAGGATTTTCATCGATGTCGCTGCGAAGTGCTCAATTTGTTGCAGGACTTCAAAAATCTGAGGTCTCCATACAACCGAGATGGATTGCTGCCTCTCACCGCTCAACCTGGGGAAATCCGCAGAAATACCCAAGTTAAAACCTCAACAGGACTTACGCAGTTTTAACCGTAACACGCGTGGTTAGATGGGATCCCCGAAAAAAACACGGTCTACCGGTCGGCTGGCACAGACTAACAGTCTATACTACAAAAGAGCAGTATGCGTAAGTCCTATAACCAATCACATTTTTTCAGGGACAAATTCAGTCCGATTTGGTATAATAACATCAGCGAAAATATTCGTAGGACGCAACACCAGCAACAAATCATCTACATTTCAAAAACGAATCGCGTTAACCGAAAACCAGCGCGGAACGAAGTGGAGCGATTTAACCATCAACTCGTGCTTTAACATCTATAATGGAGTCGAGTTGATGGTTAACAGGTGACCATGAGTAAAAAAACGATTGAAGATCAAACGTATACAAATTCAATAGGGATGCGGTTCGTTAGAATCGAACCCGGTACCTTTAGTATGGGCTCAAAGAACGCCGCGCTATCAGATGCGTTGACAGACGGAAAGGCATACCTCCGTGACGGTGATTGGGATGAACAACCCGTGCATCAAGTAACCCTCACCACGCCGTTCTACATCGGCATTTTTCAGGTGACGAATGCACAGTATGCGGCATTTGATCCCACACACCGTGAGTTGAAGAGTCTTCAGAACACCGGTTTTTCAAAAGAAGATGATGAAGCGGTTGTGTTTGTAGATTGGCACGATGCGACGCGTTTCTGCGAATGGCTCTCCGAAAAGGACGGTCTTCCCTATCGACTGCTAACCGAAGCAGAGTGGGAATACGCGTGCCGCGCAGGCACAACAACCCATTTTCACACGGGCGATACACTCCCGCCTGAATTCCATAAAAACGTTGGCGAGAGTTGGTACCCGGACGCAGGACGAGGTCGTGGTGTCGAAGAAATCGTGCCTTTGCACGTCGGACGCACCACCCCCAACGCCTGGGGTGTCCATGACATGCACGGGAACGTAGAGGAGTGGTGCCAAGATTGGTATGGGACTTACGCACCCGATTCACAAATCGATCCAGTGGGTATGGAAGAAAGTTTATATCGCGTTACACGGGGTGGTAGTCACTCGACGTTACTCTGTTACCTACGCTCAGCCAACCGAATGGGGGCAGTGCCAGAAGACAAGCACTGGTACATCGGATTTCGCGTCGTCTGTGGTGCGATGCCCCAGACCTCTCCAATACCGGTACCGAAAGTGGCGTTATGGGGTCGTAATGTTAAACAGGAAGAGATGAGCGTACCCGCGCCAGAATCCCCCTATTTTGCGGAACCGTTGACGTACGTTAAAATTCCAGAAGGTTCAAACGGACCGCTTTTTTCTTCGCATAATCACGTCCCGGCGATTGTAGAGTGTCCGAACGGTGATATGTTCACGGCGTGGTATTCGTGTGTGACAGAGCGCGGGCGCGAATTGACAGTTGCCGCGAGCCGATTGCGGTTTGGTGAAACCGAATGGGATCCCGCTGAAGCCTTCTGGGGTCCGCCCGATAGAAACAACCACGCCACCTCTCTCTGGCGAAACGAGAATGGGCGAATTTACCACTTCAACGGACTCTCGGCTGCCGCAACATGGGGCACCTTAGCGTTGGTACTCCGTCATTCCGATGATAACGGTGCGACTTGGTCGAAACCGCGCTTCATCTCACCGGAACATCGTCTCCGACACATGCCGATTGCCTCTGTTTTTCGGAGACAGGACGGTTCTATTCTCCTCGCCTGCGATGCGGTGAGCGGGGGCAATGGCGGCACGGCAATATGGCTCAGCGAAGATGATGGCGACACATGGTACGATCCGGGAGCTGGACAACCGATTCCGGAATTTGCCGATGGAAAACAGGGAGGATGGATCGCTGGTATCCACGCCGCTGTGGTCGAACTCACAGATGGTAGACTGATGGCGTATGGACGCGGCGATACGATTGATGAGCGGATGCCGAGAAGTCTCTCTTCAGATGGTGGTAAGACGTGGCATTACAGTGCAAGTCAATTTCCACCTGTTTCGGGTGGGCAGCGGTGCCTGCTGCTACGGCTCCAGGAGGGACCGATTTTTCTTGCGTCCTTCACAGGCGATCGGAGGGAACCGACCCCGATGCCGATGGTTGATGCATCGGGGAATGAACGCCTCGGCACCGGACTCTTTGGCGCGTTGTCTTATGACGACGGTGAAACATGGGAACATACCCGTCTGATTACAGATGACGGAGCAGATCGGGAGCTCGAGACGATGGATGGACGCCCCTTTACGATGGGGTTAAACAGTGCCGAACTCGGCGGTTACCTCGCCGTTTGCCAAGGGCAGAATGGGATAATCCACCTGATCAGTAGTCGTCAACATTATCGGTTTAATCTTGCGTGGTTGAAAGAACTGCCCCCATCAAAAGTTTAGAAAAACCATCAAAAAGTCCATAGCGAAAGTCCGTAAGCCGAACCAACGGGCGGGCTGGATATACGGGAAGAATTTCTGTTACCACAATTTTCCTAAACGAACCGCAAGGAACATTAGAATCTGTCCGAAAATCCAGAACATGTAGCCCGTAACGTAGTGGAGGGCGGATCTACGGAAAAGTACTTCATTTACCAAATCCACTTCACCGAACCGCAAGGAAAAATTAAAAAAATGAGACTCCCTTTTTTACATCAGGAAGTAGAAGTCAGTACTGATTTACGAGACAGTAACGACATCCTTGACAATCCCGATGCCTTGCAAGAACGGATAGCAGCGGACGGGTATCTCTTGATTCGCGGACTACACGACAAGGACGCGATCCTCACGGCGCGTCAACAGATTCTGGAGAAACTCGCAGCCAAAGAGATGCTCGCACCGGATACACCGCTAATGGACGGGATCTTCAACCCCGATTACCCCGAACAAACATCAACCGGGTCAATGGGCAATAAGGCACTAACGCAGATGCCAGCATTCAAGGCAGTCGTTGAGGGTGAGCCCATCATGAATTTTTTTAAGCGATTCCTCGGCGGCGATGCACGCACGTTCGATTTCAAATGGCTTCGCACGGCAGGACCCGGATCAGGCTCCTCGATACATTACGATATCGTCTTTATGGGCAGAGGCACGCAAGATCTCTATTCCTGTTGGACACCCTTTGGCGATGTGTCGCTTGATATGGGACCTATTGTCTTTTGTCTCGGTTCTAACCGATTTGAGAGGGTTCGCGCCACTTATGGGCAGGCAGATGTTGACCGGGACCAGATTGAAGGACATTTCAGTGATAACCCGATTGAAATCGTTGAGAAATTTGGCGGACATTGGGCGACGACAACGTTTTCGGCGGGGGATATTATTATTTTCAGTATGTTCCTCATGCATGCCTCTCTGGTTAACACATCTGATAAGATTCGGATAACGGCGGATACACGCTATCAGCTCGCATCGGAACCGATTGATGAAAGATGGATTGGTGAAAAACCGAAAGGACATTACGCGTGGAAAAAGCAGGACGTTCAGGTTGAGAAATTGGAGAAATCCCGAGAACGGTGGGGCGTTTAATTACGGAGATATGGAAATATGCACAGTGATTCGGGTGCGCATGAAGCTAACACAGCACCTAAAAAGAGAAATTCTAAATTTCTACCCCTCCTTCTCATCCTGCTTTGTGCAGTTGTCATCGGCGTTGGCATCAGACATTACAAGGAGAGCAGACCTCCTGTCGTAGCGTGGGAGGTCTACTTCAGTGAAGTCGATGCCGGGGACAGCCACTATTCCCTTGAAAAACGTCTCGTCGAGAAACTTACCACTGCCGCATCGCGGGTCGATGCCGCGCTCTATCATTTGGACTCTGCACCGATAGCCGATGGCTTAATCAAAGCATACCGTCGCGGGGTACAGGTACGAGTCGTCACTGAAACGGACAATATTGATGAGGAGGCAATTGGGCGATTGCAGGAAGCTGGCATCCCCGTCGCCGACGATGGAGGCTCTGACAGTTACATGCACCACAAATTCATTGTGATTGATGAGCAGTACGTCTGGACCGGTTCCTATAACACCACTTATAACGGCGCATATAGAAACAAGAATAACGTAATATTCATTGATTCTGTCCCACTGGCGTATAACTTCACACAGGAGTTCCGAGAGCTGTTTCGGCAAATGCGGGCTGAGAAATCTTCTGGCGCGTCTGTTGTGCATCCGAAGGTGACACTCAGTGACGGCACGCAAATCTTCACCTATTTTTCACCAAAAAACGACATTAGCTCGTCGCTTCTGAAGGAGATTGGATCTGCCAAGAAGTCGATTCATTTTATGGCGTTTTCGTTCACGCAAGACGCACTCGGCAGTGCAATCCAAGATCGTTTTGAATCAGGTCTTGATGTACGGGGTGTGTTTGAAGAGCGACAAGTTAGTCAATACTCTGAATATGAATCGATGAAGGCAGCGGGTTTACCGGTCGTTCAGGATGGAGATAAGGGAGCTATGCACCACAAGGTAATTGTTATCGATGAGGAGACCGTGATTACGGGATCGTACAATTTCTCCAAAAACGCGGAAGAGCGTAATAGTGAGAATCTATTGATTATCAAAGGAAACCCCAATATTGCCCAAGCATATCTCGCTGAGTTCAATCGGGTCGCGCGTTAAGGTGTTTCACCTAATATTACTGTAGAGTATTGTTCGGTTCCATTCCTACCGATTTTAAGCTGGACCTTCGTATTCGGTCGCTTACTCACAACGCATTTTAACAACTCGTCGTAAGAGTGCACAGGGACTTCGTTAAATTCCAAGATAAGATCTCTGGGTAAAAGCCCGCATTTGTGCGCCGGACTGTTTTCAATCACACCCCTAACGAAGACCCCCAACTCGCCGACATCAACTTCAACACCGAGCCAGCCACGTGCGACCTTCCCGTGTTCTATAATTTCTTTGGCAACAGCACGAACCGTCTCTATCGGCATAGCGAAGGTGATTTCCTGATTCCGAGCCGCCAGTGGTGGTCGAGCAAGAAATTGTGTAATGTCTATATTGTCCTGCTTCTCGAAAAGCACGTCAAGCGGCGAATTAGTAGCAGTTGGTTCCGTCAGGACTGCAAGAATCATTCCAACGACCTCTCCTGACGTGTTTACGACTGCCCCACCGCTGTTGCCGGGCGTAACCGCCGCGTTGATTTTAATTAATTCTCCGCACAATTGATTCGGCAAGGTATCCCAGCCTCCCACAATACCGAAGGAGACAATGGGACTATGTCCATAGGTACTCCCTATTGTCACGACCCAGGAACCGGTATCGATTTTTGAAGAATCGCCCCATTTGTGAGGACGCGTGAGTTCGACCCACTCGTTAGAGGCTGTTGGTTCGACGACATCCGTTGGTGGCGTGTGTTCGCGCGGCGTATTTGCAATCCGAAGGACCGCAATATCAGTGAATATATCAGTGCCGATTAGTTTTGCTGAAAACACCTTTTTATCGCTAAAGATAACCTCAATCTTACTCGGGGGACCCATCTCGAAAGTGGTCGTCACAATGTGTCCAGCAGTGTCGATGACAATACCGGAACCGATATTTTGGCGTATAAGTGCTAACTCTTTAGTGTTCGATGGAAGTGGGACCGACATCACCTGTGTCGCGACAACCTTTACAACTGCCGGACGGGCATCGGTGACGACCCTCTGAAAATCCTTCTCAAGCCTCTGCAGAACGTTTTCGTCTGCGAAACCGGGAATGACCACACAGAAGAGTAGACTCAGCGATCCAATTATCAATTGTTGATGTTTTGATTTTATCGTGTACATTTTTTTAATTATTGGGTTTTCGCTCCGATTGAACTGAAAGGTCAATCGGGTTTTCGGTGCGTCGCAACGTTATAAAAACTTCGCTAAACTAAAGTCCACCCCGTGTAGACGCGTTGGTATAACTCACCTGTTTTAAGACGTAATGTTGCTGCATTGGACGCACCGGCGTTGAGATAACACCGCCCGGTAGACGCTGACTGCTGTTTCCAACGATACGCCGCGTTCCTACCGACGAGGTCGCAACTCGTACTTCTTGAGACTCAGATGTTATCGCAGCTGCACGGGAGTCACGATCGAACAGGAATCCGTCTTGATAGAGATAGGTGCCAGTTACGGCGAGAATTAACGCCATAATGCCACTGAATGCCCATACTGGACGGCGAAACACATCCAGCAGCTGTTTCCAACCTGTTGCCGCAATTCCCTTAACCCCGCCGATCTCGCGCTGTTCTTCGGAGATCCGTTGCATTAACGTCGGCATAAAGTAAGGTGAAGGTTCAATCTGTGGCAATTGCTGGACCGCTTTAACAGATTCCTGAAATCGGGCATATTCCTGCTGACACACTTCACAGGTTACAAGGTGTTCTTCAAAACCCTGCAACGTTTGATAATCAAGTGTGTCTTCATAATGGGCAGAGAAATGTTCCTCAGCGTGTAGGCAGTTCATAAACTACTCCTATGAACATTAGATAAACGGTTTTAACTTATCTTTAAGCATGAGCCGGGCGCGATTGATGCGAGATTTCGTCGTCCCGCTCCGGAGTTCCAGGACCTCACTGATGTCGTCGTAACTAAGTCCCTGCAGGTCGCGTAAGACGAGAGGGAGTCTGTACTGTTCTGGTAATTCTGTGATCGCTTTTTGGATAGCGTTGCGTAATTCCTTGCGTTCAAGTTCCACTTCCGGTTGGAAAGTAGGATTCGCGGGTGTATTTGCAATCAAATCAATTTCTTCTGTGTCGCCATTGCCATCACTTCCGCTGTTCACAACGTTATCAACTCTGTACTTGTCACGCCGTTCTCGATTTCGGATTTCATTTTTGCAAAGGTTTTTGGCGATGTGATACATCCATGTCTTAAAGTGTGCACCGTCCGGTTTATAGCGGTTTGCGGCTTTAAAAATTCGGATAAACGTCTCCTGCGCCAAGTCCTCAGCGTTATCCCTATCATTGATGAACCGAGCAATGAAATTAATGAGGGGCTGCTGATGGCGGCGTACGAGAAGCGTAAACGCGCCTTCATCCCCTTTTTGGTAGCGTTCCATTAATTCATCATCTAAGTCAAGCATCAGGTGCCTCCAGAGGTGCTTATCCATAATATACACCAAACTTCGGATTTGGTTGCAAATTTTTTCGGTGCATGAGAATGGAGACCGGAAGTCAGATATATTTAAGGTGCGGGTCTTGACCTCAAAGCGGGTTTTCGTGTATGATTATTTTCATAAGCATTACACAGTCCTACAAAAATTTAGCATATCTATACAACAGATGTCAACTTCAGAACGGAACAATCGCTTTCAGGTGGAGGTTCACATGTTTGATCAAGTTTTACAAGCAGTTGAGGCACAGTGTAAAGAAGAGAGAATCCCGATGTTGGGAGAAGAAAAGGCGAAATTTCTCGCCGCCTGCGTTGAAAAGGCAAAACCGTCGCTCATTGTCGAATGTGGAACCGCTATCGGTTATTCTGGACTCTGGATGCTACGTGTGTTGAAAGCCACCGGCACCGGACGCTTGATAACGATTGAAATAGATGCTGACCGTGCCGCGCAAGCGCGAGCGAATTTCGAGCGTGCCGGAATGGCTGACCTCGTCGATTCACGTATCGGCGATGCGCAAGAAGTACTCAAGAGTATCCAAACCCCTGTCGATTTTCTGCTCCTCGATAACAACTTCAACAACTACTTCCCCTGTTTTCAGGCGATTGAATCGCAGTTGACGAATCCCGCAACCGTCGTGGCAGACAACGTCGGTATCGGTGCCGAGTCAATGGCGGATTATCTGACGCACGTCCGCGAGCGTTATGAATCTGAAACACACTGGTTCGACATCGACCTGCCGTGGGTGAAACAGGACGCAATCGAAGTTAGCATCTATCGCCATTAATTATCTTCAATCCTTCCTAAAATCCAAGGCTGCAAGCCTGTAACGAAGTGGAAGGCGAATCTACGGAGGAGAACGTGAAAACCACAAACCACTTGACCGAACCGCAAGGTAAATTAGAAATTGTCCGCAATCCTTCCTAAAATCCAAAGCCGCAAGCCCGTAACGAAGTGGAGGGCGAATCTACGGAGGAGAACGTGAAAATCACAAACCACTTGACCGAACCGCAAGGTAAATTAGAAATTGATTTTACCTCTGTTGCACGGTTGCCTGCCCCAAATGATAACGTTGCTATTGCCACACAAATATTGGAGGGTGGTACACCCATTCGTTACAACGGACAGCAATTTCAGCTATCGTATACAATCTTAGAAGGACATCGTTTTGCCATCGAGTCGATTTCAGAAGAGGCACCGCTGTTATCATGGGGCTTACCCTTCGGTTTTGCCACACGTTCCATTGCTCCCGGCGATTACGTGTGCAATCAGAAGATGATTGATTCGTTGTCAATCAGAAACCTACCCTTTGCATTGCCAGAAACACCCAACTTTAGCGATAAAATGGCACCATATCAATTAGATGAGACAGAATTCCGCTCAGGGAAACAGGTGCCGCGGCATGCAAACGAACGTCCCTTCCTCGGTTACCAACGCCCCGGTAATCGTGGCGTTGGCACGCGAAACTATATCGTCGTTATGGGGACGACTGCACGTACCTCCGGGTTTGCGAGAAGACTTGCCGATATGTGTTCAGAGAGTGCCGAAACTTATCCGAACATAGATGGTGTTGTCGCTGTAACGCACACCGAGGGGGGTGAAAGCAAGGCTCCCAATAACATTGATATGCTACTCCGAACGCTCGCCGGTTTCACCGTCCATCCGAATATCGGCGCGATCTTGCTTGTTGACTACGGCACCGAAGCGGTTACAAATGAAATGCTCAAGGCGTATATGCTACGCGAGGGCTATACCTTAGATGATGTCGTTCACCATTTCCATCGGCTACAGGGGAGTTTCGATACGGATTTAGCCGGTGGCGCGGAGATTATTGATGGGTGGTTAGAAAGTGTGAACAGCGTGGCGCGGACCGAGCAATCTCTGGAGAATCTGAAGATCGCCTTACAGTGTGGCGGTTCTGATGCGTTTTCGGGTGTGTCCGGCAATCCGCTCGCCGCTTACGTTGCGAAAGAGGTCATCCGTTATGGTGGGTGTGCCAATCTCGCAGAAACTGATGAACTTATCGGTTCCGAGGCTTACGTGCTACAGAACGCCCGCGACCTGCCGACAGCGCGTAAATTTCTCAGGACGGTTGAACGTTTCAAGGAACGCGTCGCGTGGCATGGACACTCCGCAGAAGGAAATCCATCTGGTGGCAACAACTTCCGTGGACTCTATAACATCGCGATTAAATCCATTGGTGCCGCAATGAAACGGCATCCCGATGTTTGTCTTGATTACGTCATTGATTACAGTCAACTGATGGAGAAATCGGGCTACTATTTCATGGACAGTCCTGGCAACGATTTAGAGAGCATCGCCGGACAGGTTGCATGCGGTTCTAACATGATTTTCTTTGTCACTGGGAACGGCTCAATTACCAATTTCCCCTTCGTGCCGACGATTAAGATTGTCACAACGACTGGACGCTACGAGATGCTGTCCAAGGATATGGATGTGAACGCTGGTGCCTATCTCGATGGCACACCGATGGAAGAACTCGGTGAAGTGATGCTCGACTTGACAGTGGATGTCGCATCGGGTGAACGTTCTGTCGGTGAAAAAGCCGGACATTCCCAAGTCTCGCTGTGGCGTGACTGGAAGCAGACGGGTCCTGTGGATTTAAACCCGTTGTTGACAGAATCCGAATTGAAGTCCGGTGACCCGATTCCGATTGAAACGCCGGTAGGCGCGATCTCCGAATCGCGACCTTCCCAACAGCTGCAATTCCGCGCACTCCAAACAGAAGTGGGATATCGCACGGATCAAGTAGGACTGATTTTACCGACGAGTCTCTGTTCGGGTCAGATTGCACAGATGATCGCGCACCGCTGCAATGAACAGAAAATCGGCGAAAAACAAGGTATATCACGTTTTGTTGCACTCCCGCATACGGAAGGGTGTGGTGTCTCTGGCGGACGTTCAGAGGAAATTTATACGCGCACGATGATTGGACACCTTACGCATCCGACGGTCGCTCTCGGTTTGCTCCTCGAACACGGTTGTGAAAAGACGCACAATGACCACGTCCGACATGAGATTCAAAAGTTGGGAATATCACCCGAACGCTACGGTTGGGCGAGCGTGCAATTGGACGGCGGGATTGATGCTGTTATTGGGAAGGTGAAAGACTGGTTTTCAGAGGAACTTTCCAACAAACCCTCTGTTCCTGTTGTCGATGCGGGATTAGAACACCTCTGCATAGCCATAACATCAACTGGGGCAGCGACTAAAGAGGTTTCTCAGTCCCTGACGCAATTGACGCATAGCGTCACTGCTGGCGGCGGAACAGTTGTCGTCCCCGCAAATGCAGAATGGCTTTCAGCAATCAGCAGTCAGCAGTCAGGAGTTCTTCTGGCAGATGCGCACGGAACTATTACGCCTACGCTGGCGTATGGGCAGCGGGTTGAGAAGGCAGGTTTCCACATCATGGAGACGCCTACCGATCAGCAAACGGAGACGCTGACAGGTTTAGGCGCGACGGGTGTAGATTTGGCACTCGCACATATCGTCGGTGCACCTTTGCAATCGCATGTGATGGTGCCGCTGGTTCAGGTCTCTACAGATGCCGGAACGCAAGCCAACTATGGCGCGGATCTGGACTTGACATCTACTGACGTTGACGCGCTATTAGCGTTAATCGTGGAAGTGGCTTCGCGGCAGTATATCCCGAAGTTGCACGGTAAGGGGAATACAGATTTTCAGTTGACGCGAGGGTTATTAGGGATTTCGATGTAAATACGCGTTTAGAATGAGATTCGCACCAATTCCACAGGAAAATCAGCCATGAAAGTCGGCTTGCGGAATGCCATCAAACTGAGAGTCAACCATTTATCGATTGAAGGCAAGGAAACGGTGAACTTTTCTGATTTAGGTATGAGATCGTTTCTCGTAAAAGGAGTTTTCTCGCCCCAACCGCGTGTAGTATGGTGTGCAAACCACATTCCCGCGGCTGACCCAAGAATACTCGCCACAACATAGGGCTTATGGCTTTCCGTCTCAGCCAGCAGAACGACCCCATTGCCGAATAGGGCACCCGCATACGCACCAACTTGTATCAAAGCTGCTCTGCCCGGTGTATACTCATCTCCAGCAGTCAATTTATAGCCAAGATATGCTCCCATCGGTAAGCCGAGCATGGAGGCTAATACATAGGCTCGTGATGATTCCACATCCGTTAGAGAGGTAATTCCGATAGCATAGGCACTACCGACCAATCCGCCAAAGGAGATGAGATGTGAGCGTCCCTCATTAATCGGTTTGTTGTAAATCAACTTTGTTGTGGTCCACACGCCAGCAGGAACCCCAACCATTGCGGACGCAACATAGATTTTGGCTTGCGTCCAATCTTCAAGATTTTCAATATTGGCGATATATGGAATCGCAAACCCGTAGAAGCCACCCACAAATCCGCCGTTGGTCATCAAATACGCTTCGCCTTTTTCAAACCACCTGTGAGCAGTAAGTCTATGGGCAAGCAATCCTCCTATTGGCGTAGCGATCATTGCAGAAGCAAAGTAAGCCTTGTCATTTTCCGATTCAAATAACACAGGCACCCCCAAACCGAATAGGGTCCCTGCGAAACTGCCCGATAGGATTAGATTGGATCGTCCCACGCCGAGTCGATGATTCTTTGTAGCTGCAAGCGCGCCCGCAAAAAACCCGCCGCCAATCAACATTTCCAATCCGGCAATTTGACTCCCTGATTCAATCTCAAGTAACCGCGCTGTTCCCGGTCCATAGAGCGAAAGCCCATATAGTGTTGTGGCGGTGACCAGCAGTGTTCTGCCTTCCTTCTGTTCTTCTAAAGAGACACTCTGTTGGGTTCGCGTTTGGGAATAGCCTTCAGGCACAAAGCACACAGAAATAAAAGCCACAAAGCAAAAAAGAGAAACGGCTTTGTAAAACATAAAACGAATTTTCATTATAACCCCTTCTGATTTCCGATTGCGGCGTGCAATCAGGTTGGTTATCCTTGTTTGCGTGCCTCTATCTCCTACTGCAACGCTGCGATCTGTTGTTTCATAAGAGGCTACTACCCCCATTAATCTTCATCTTTAATAGCAATGATAGGAACAACTGTAACCGGAAATGCCGATGGTTTGTAGTTTCCATCTGGTGCTTTGGTCGGGAATTTGTACTGAGGGTCTGTCAGAAGTGCGTATACTGTCGCATCACCAGTTCTAACCCGTTCTCTGGTATTCAATTCCCATTCGACTTCGAGTGCCTCGTGTCGCCCTGGAAAGTCCTGTGTCCCGAGTATCGATGTCAAAGCCCAGTAGATATACTCCGTAACCATGCAACCATAGTCACAGGTTTCATCCGTATAGTGATACCAAGCCTCTGCCGGATACCCGCTTTTGGGACCACCTTGTGGCACTTGCTCGAAATATCCGCCACGGGCGGCATCCATACACTTCGCTAAGACGGACCCCCGTTCCTCACCGAACACTTCGGGGTAAGCGTTGGCATAACCATGTTGTGTAATAGGATGCAGAATCTCCTCCAATGCGCCGTCGTAGTAGGAGCCATCGGGGGTGCTGATTTTGCCGCCAACAAGGAAATCCGGCTTGGTTTCTTCGCCATACAAGCCTTGACCAAATCGATAACCCGCCTCTTCTACCAGATCCATTTCTAACCCCTCCATCTCCGCCTCTGTTCCGGGCATAATGATGAAGACATTTCGGCTTACCAGGTGACTGAGAACCGGCGCGTTGTCAGGAACACCGTCTTCGTTGTTATCGAGGTATTGTGCCAAAACTCCTGCGGCGTGAGAGAGTTTATCTTCAGATGTCGTTAGGCTTGCGAAGATGTGAATGCCGAACACGTTGACATATTTGTCACAGCCCACTTGTCTGAAAACAGAAAACTCGCTCGGTATCTCCACGATTTCGATGCTCGGCGTTACTTCAATGCTTCCTATTATGTTATCGCTCATAATTTGAGATGATGCAAGGCTCATTAAAGCCAGCATGATTCCAGTGGTCATGGCTTTCCTTTCCTCCAAACTTACGCGCTTGCCTCCAATTCCAGAAAATGGGCATCGATTAGTTTTGCAAACACACTCTCACCTACTAAGGTTTGGGCAATTCCGGCTAAAACAACATTTTATCGAACTTCGGAGTCAAAACCCAATCCTTTAGGTTTGGGATGTAGACCCCGCCCTATTGAATTAGACCAACCGCCTGTAAATATATTTGACATTCGGTCTAAAATGTAGTATAATTAGAGTATCAGTTTGGGTAGACATGTCAAGCATAATCGCAAGGTTATGTGTCTACCCACCCACTTGACAGGGGTTAAAAAGACTGATACTGATAACACCCATGCGAAACACGACACACAAACTTTTTCAGGATAAGACGTTACGTCACTTGCACGGCGAGTGCAATATCTGTGGTGTTGTGAAGAACCATTTTCTGGCACTCGCTATGCGATATTACCGCATGTATGGTAAAGGTCTTTCATACTCAAAAATGTCTAAGCACTTAACGAAACTCAAGAAACTTGAGAAGTATAAGCATTGGAATATCCCATATTCGTGGGCATTGCAGAATGTGCTGAAGCGTTTAGCACAGAGTTTCAAAGAAATGAAAACACTCGGCAGAGGTCACCCGAAGTTCAAGTCGTGTAAGAAACACAAAGGGATGACGTTTCGGGGTGAACAGGTCAAGATAGAGAAAGTGTTGGACAAACAAAAGAACGAAAGAAATCACCCGACGTATAAAATCCGATTGAACGGACGTTGGTATCGTTTTGCCTTGCATAGAAAGATACAAGGCGCAATCAAACAGGTTCATGTAAGTAGAGACGCACTTGGAGATATGTATATCACCGTCACTGAAGATTTTTCGGAAGTCAAATATGAACCCAAGACGGGTAAGGCTGAAGGGTTCGACTTTGGAATCAAAGACTTTCTGACTGGCAGTGATGGTAACCCCTATACGTCTCCTATGTTCTATAAACGGAATGCCAAGAAGTTGGCAAAAGCACAGCGTAAGTATTCCGGCAAGGTGAAAGGGTCTAACAACCAAGAACGCGAACGCAAGAACGTTGCACGTATCCATAAGAAGACGGCGAATCAAAGAACAGACCACCATTGGAAACTTGCAATAGACTTGTGCCGAAACTTTGACATCCTGTTCTTTGAAGACCTGAACCTTCGGGGCATGAAAGCCCTCTTTGGCAAACAGGTCTCTGACCTTGCCTTCGGTGAGTTCATGCGGAAACTCAAGCATCAATCCCATAAACGGATTCGCTCGGTGCTGAAGATTGGGCGGTGGACTCCGACTACAAAATGCTGTTCTGTTTGTGACCATAAAAACGAAACCTTAACGTTAGCAGATAGGGAATGGCAGTGTCCGAAGTGCGATACGCACCTTGACCGGGACCAGAACGCTGCTATGAACATTCTCAAGGAAGGGGTAGCTTCCTTTGGCTTAGGCGTTGTAAGACCGATGGTCCTATTCAATAGGATTGTTGGCAGTTCCGTTGAAGCGAACAGTCCGCTTCTGCATTCCACAAATGCTTCTACTTAACTTTTTGTAGAAGCCCAAGTCTTTAGACTTGGGTCTATCACGGACAAGTGCATTAACCAGTCTGGGAGCGGCTGCAATCATCTCTTCAATATTGGCAATCCAGAGCTGCTCCTCAATAACAAGCGTTCCTACAGGAGTTTCCTGACTCACGTGGACCAGAATCTTTTCACCTAAACGGCGAAAAGCAACACGATAAACATTCGCTGAGGCAGGTGCCTCATAAATGGGGTCGCTAACGGAGATACCCTGTTTGCGCAATTCCATAGCCACTAACAGTGATGCACTCTGCGCATCAATCTCATCAATCCCTTGATGGTCCCCAATCAATAAGATAGCAGTAGTGTCTGAGTTTTGTTGTGCGACAGCAACAAAAGGCATACTGAAACCCAGTACTGCCATAAGAAAAACCAAAACATAAAATGTTGAACGTACTTTCACTGTATTTCTCCTTTTCAAATCTACAAACTAACAGATGACTTTTTAGTCTCCGGAGCGTGAAAACGCCTCTCCAGTGAACGAAATCAGCCTTCAATAATTATGCGCTGTAGACCCGCATGAGCGGACATCGTGGTTTGCCCATGCGGGGTTTTCCAACTACTTGCGTATCAACATCTTCCGTGTTGCGGTGAAATCGCCTGCTATGAGCGTGTAGAAGTACACACCGCTAGCAACGGGTTCACCGAACTCATTTCTGCCATCCCAATACGCAGCACGGGAACGGTTTTGAAAGATACCCGCAACTTGGTGTCCGAGTGCTAATCGTCGAACTACCTGTCCATTTGAGGCATAAATTGTAACAGTAATCTCTGCATCTTTGGCAAGTTGATACGGTATCCACGTCTCAGGATTGAATGGATTCGGGAAGTTTGCCAATAGTGCGTTCTCTCTGATCGCGATGACAGGGACTCGCGCAGTAAGTGCGGGACCGTTATAGCCTGCTATCGCCTCTGCCTCCACCGTGAAGGTGAGTATGGAAGCCGTGTCAAAGTCGGTGCCATCAAATTCAAGTTCGACGGTGAGTTCCATGTCGCTTTCTCGACTTGGTTGATTCCAAGGCATTGTTACACCATCGATACCAGAAACTGACACAGCATCTCTGATGTTAAAGATAGAACGTTCGTATTTAGCACCCTTAAGCGTGAGTGTGACGACACTCTCATCCAAAGTCGCTTCTGTCAACGGTGCCGCTGTTGTAGCGACCACTGATTCTGTTAATGCCGTGACAGATACTTGTGCTGTGAATGCAGGACCGTTGTAGCTCACTATGGCATCCGCGCCCACTGTAAAAGTGAGGGTCCTATCGGTATCGATGTTGCCAGCATACTCAAGCTCAACCGCTACCTCTGTGTCACTGACACGATCTATGCCGAATGTGCCGATAGTTACGCCATCAATACCGGATACCGTCACGGCATTCTTTATTTTGAAACTGGATCGTTCGTAAGTACCTCCACTGAGGGTAAGAGTGACAACCCCTTCATGTAGAGTCGCCTCTGTCAAGGGTGCCGCTGTTGTGGCGATTATTGACTCCGTTAACGCCGTGACAGATATCTGTGTCGTCAGTGCCGGTCCGTTGTACCCTGCGAGTGCCTCTGCCTCTACGGCGAGAGTCAACGTAGCATCGGTGTCAAAGTCGGCACCATCAAACGCAAGTTCAACTGTCACCTTTGTATCGCTAACGCGGTCTACTCCGAAAGTGCCAACTGTCACTCCGTTGATGCCAGTCACTCGGACATTGCCTCTGATTTTGAAACTGGACTGCTCATAAGTGGCACCGCTGAGGGTGAGTGTGACGACGCTCTCATCTAAGGTCGCCTCTGTCAACGGAGCAGGTGTTGATACGACCACCGACTCTTGCCCCCCGGTGACAGGTAACTGCGCAATTAGTGCAGGACCGTCATACCTCAACAGTGCATCCGCACCCACGGTGAAGGTCAGCGTGGCATTGGTGTCAAAGTTGCCGTTGAATTCAAGCTCAACGGTAATCTGGGTGTCGCTGACACGGTCTATCCCAAACGTACCAACGGTAACACCATCAACACCAGAAACTGACACTGCATTCCTGATTCTGAAGTGGGATCGTTCATAAGTGCTGCCACTGAGTGTCAGTGTAACAATGCTTTCATGCAGCGTTGCCTCCGTTAAGGGTGTTTCTGTTGTCGCGACTACCGACTCCTTACCACCTATAACAGGCACTTGGGCAATCAAGGCAGGTCCGTCGTATCCCGCTACGGCATCCGCACCCACCGTAAAGGTGAGCGTGGCATCAGTGTCAAAATTACCCTTGAAGGTCAGTTCAACAGTCAACTCCGTATCGCTGACGCGGTCCAAATCAAACCAGTGAAAAGTGACACCGTCAATACCTGACACCTCCACAGCATCTCTGAAGTCGAAGGTAGATCGCTCGTAAGTGGCACCGTTGAGAGTGAGCGTGACGATGCTCTCACCCAGTGTTGCTTCTGTCAACGGAACAGGTGTTGATGCGACCACCGACTCCTTACCTCCGGTAACAAAGATTTCTGCGATCAGCGCAGGACCATCGTATTCCACTATAACATCCGCTCCAACAGTGAAGATCAGTGTAGCACCGGTGTCGAAGTTGCCATCAAACGCAAGTTCAACAGTAATTTCTGTATCGCTGATACTCTTCACGCTGGACGTTTTAACAGTTATGCCAACAATACCTGATACAGTCACAGCACTTTCAATGTCAGCGTTAGATTGCACGTAAGTGCCGTTGTTGAGTGTCAATAGGATTATACTCTCATCAAGGGTTGCCTCTGTAATGGATTGTGGGGTTAACAGCGTTATTGTCGGTCTTTCTTCGACCACAGCAGTAACAGGTGTCTCTGTGATGAGTGCGGGTCCGTTATAGGCTGCGATTGCCCCCGGAGCGACCCTGAAGGTGAGCGTGGTATTGGTGTCAAAGTCCATATTGTTGAATGTGAGTTTAACAGTTACCTTCGTATCGCTGACGCGTGCTACATCGGACTGGCGAAACGTAACACCGGCAATTCCAGAGACTTGCATAGCACGACTGATGTCGGACCTGGACTGTGTGTACACACCGGTAGACAGCGTAAGTGTAACGATGCTTTCATTTAAGGTTGCTTCTGTCAATGATCGCGGGGCAAATGCAGTTATCGTTGGGTTCTCCTCCACTGCTGCGATAACGGGCAATTGCGCGACGAACGCGGCACCATTGTATCCGACTATAACATCGGCTCCAATCCTGAAAGTGAGGATGGCATCGGTGTCAAAGTCCGTACCGTCAAATATCAATTTAACGTTCACCTGTGTATCGCTGACGCGGTCCACGTCAAATCTGTTAACAGTGACACCGGTAATACCCGATACTGTCACACTGTTTCCGACAGTGTAGCGAGATTCGTAGATTCCGCCACTTAATGTCAGCGTGACCACACTCCCGTTCAGGGTCGCCTCTGTTAGCGGAACTGCCGACGATGCGTTCACCGATTCAGTTACCGCAGTGACACGCACCGTCGCAGTGAGCGCAGGTCCGTTGTAGTTCGCGATTGCATCCGCTTTGACTGTAAAGGTGAGGGTCGCATTGGTGTCAAAGTCCGTACCGTCAAATGCCAGTTCAACTGCCAATGCTGTATCGTTCACTCGCTCTACGTTGGATTGCTTAACGGTGACACCAGTAACACCTGATACTATTACAGGATTGTTGAGCCAAGTTTCATAGACTCGATTGTTTAATCGCAGGGTCACCATGCTCCCATTCAGTGTCGCCTCCGTTAAAGGAGACCGAGAAGTTAACGTCATCGTCGGGCTTTTTTGATCGTCCACGTCGGTAACATTGATGGTGACAGTAATGGAGTCGGTAAGAGTGCCATCGGAGACGGTGACCGTTACGGTATAGCTGCGCTTGGCTTCGTAGTCAAGGGCGGCAAGGGTTCTCAATTGCCCAGTTGTAGAGTCAAGGTCAAATGATGCCGCGTCCAGACCGTCGAGGGAGTAGGTTAGAGAATCGTTGTCCACATCTGTCGCCGCTATCGGCTCGCGGATGTTTACCCCTCCCGGTGTATTCTCCGCCACTGTGCGACTGGTGTGACCACCATCAATGAACATCGGTGCGCTGTTTACAGGCATATCAGTTACTACGTCAGTAACGTTGATAGTAACCGTGATTTCATCCACCAAACTCCCATCGGTGACAGTGACTGTTACGGTATAAGAGGCTTTGGTTTCGTGATGGAGTACCGACTTGGTTTTCAACTGTCCAGATGTGTCATCAATGTCAAACGATGCTGCATCCGTACCACTCAACTGATAGGTTAGCAAGTCATTGTTGGTATCAGTAGCTTCCACTGGACTACCAATGGCTACGCTTACTCCTGCGTTCTCCGCCACTGTGCGGGTAGTCCCGTTCCCATCGGTGAATACTGGTGCTTTGTTGATTGTCCATCCCATATCCTCAAACATACCGAGTGTAATGGGACCGGGGTTGTGAATCGTCTCTTGTCTGTCAAAACCTGGGGTCATTAAAGAGTTCAGGTCACCAGCTGGAAATGTAACCTCATCCAAGTGGGTGTAACTTGACCCCTGATACCACTTACTGGGTGCATAAAGCTGCGGACGAACGTCACCGTTCGCTTCAACCCCTTTTCCCCCATTCCAGAAGAGGTTGTTACTGGTGAACTGATCCAGAAGATCCGTTGACGGATCAGAAAAACTTGTAAGAGTTGTCTCGGACCCATTTACTACAAAAAAATCGTAAATTTGAGGTAACTCGGGACTGCCGCTCCTAAGTTCACCACGCTCAGCAGAAGGGGAAAATATTCCAATTGAGAAAGTTGAAAAATTTTCTTGCCTCGCAAAACTACTAAAACCGAGACCGTGCCCAATCTCATGAAGCACGGCACTAACGAAGTCCATTTTATCTGCGGGCGTGTTACCATCTGTGCCAAAATACCAACTTACATCTTCGTGGCTATTGAATCTGGTTATAATGTCGGGTTTACCATCCGTCAGATCCCTGCCAGCCCTCTTATCAGCGAGGGCATCAACAAACCACAAATCTAATGATCTGGGCGATTTCCATGACGCTGAACGGGCAGCCCCCAAAATAATTCTTTCATCCTCATACCCACCAAGGTTCGTAAAAGTCGCGTCAATTCGGATTGGCACGGGCGACCGGATGAGCGAACCCCAAATATCAACCGCATATTGAAATGCCGCCCCCGCTTCGTCCGTAAAACCGGTATACGTTACGATAAATTGTGGCTGTTCTGTCACAAAATAGTTACCGTCTTGGGATAGTCTCTGCAGTGGCGGTGGAGGGACACTTGTATTAGCGTTTTCCTTGGTTCCATATAAAATAATCAGCGGACCCACTTCATCTCGGCTGATAGGGGTTACAGTCGACGGATCTTTAGATGTTACTGACCGTCGTCCGGGTACTTCATCTCGGCTCATGGCAGGAGGCATCGGTCCAAGCAAAATGGATATGAAAAAAGAGACTGTAAATAGAACTTTTGCAAATTTCATAACAATCGTGCGGCTACGGTGATAATTGGTCCGTAGTTGTTCTGTTGGTCTGTCCACCCGAAACGGACGAAGTATCACAACAAAATCCTCCCTGAATTCCAAGAGAAGCCGAGTTTTTCAGAAAAACTCGGCTTATTTTCTTGAGTTACTTATAGTTTGTATCAAATGACCCCATGAGTTACACTAAGAGTATGAGTTAATCTAACGGGTAGATGTATTTGCATCACCGACACTCTCCTCATGGAGGTTACTATGACACGCCAGATGGATACCGCCTATGGTATCAAACGCATCGAATCCAAGAATGCCAGAGCTGCTATTATTCAGAAGATTTCAGCAGACTTTAATCTCATGCCTCTCGTGGCTGAAGCCTACTATAAACAGATTTCTACCTACTTTGCACAACACGCCAATGTTCAACTGACATCGGGACAAATCTGTTACGAGGCTGTCGCCGCCGAGGAACCCGCAGGCAAACACATCGCTTTAGCGAAAAAAGTTTCCTGTCGCCTGAAACTCAATGACATCGACACCGATCTCGAAGTCTTAGCCGATTACGGCCTGGCAGGTCTCAGACGACATCGCATCCTCCGATTGACCCAAGAAGCTTATGATCAAGATGCCTTGCTGAGTTATGAAGACTTAGCCGTGTTATTAACCAGCAGTCCTGCGACAATGAAACGCGACATTCGCGCCTTGAAGCAGGACGGGTATTTTGTGATGACGCGCGGGGCGAAACACGACATGGGCCCAGGGCTGTCTCATAAGACGCAGATCCTTGAGTTGTATTTCAAGGCATATACCTTCACCGAGATTGAGCAAAAGACGAACCACTCCGAACGGGCCGTCTACCGGTACTTGAGAGACTTCACACAGGTCGCTACGCTCCATCATCAAGGCTTTCCGAGAGGCCAGATACGCTTGATCTCTCATTTCTCGGACCGGCTGATTCGCGAGTATCTCTCGCTGTATGAAGAATACCAGCACACCGATCGCATGACCGAGTTGCTTCACCCGGAACCCATGGATGAAAAAAAGGGGGACCTCTGATGAGCAAACCTTCGACGCGCACGCGCATCAACGAGAAGAAGTTCAGACGCATCAATGATAAATCTCTACGACAGTTGCTGATTCATCGTTTTCTCAATGACTACGGGTATGACAAAGGCGAAGTCACTGCCACTGCCATTGTTGATGATATTCTTAAGACTGTTGAGGAGTATTTCGTCATTATTCTCCCTTTGGAGAAACTCGCCACAGGCGACGCACTCCCAGAGGAACGACTCCTCCACTATGGACAACTTGTTTGGATGGCAGTCCCGATTGAGGAATATCCCGAAAGAGGAAAGTCCATCGTCAAAACCCGTATGAAACCCATCATCCTGACCTACGTTGCCGCAGAGGATGTTGAATCCTTTCGCAACGGGTTCACCTCTCGACAACTCAGGATCAATCGCCTCGTCCGCTGGTGTCATCAAGCTTATGACCAAGGCGCCTTATTGACACAACTCGACTTGGCAGTTTTGCTCAACGTCTGTGACGCTGTCGTCAGCGATTACGTCAATGAATGGCAGAAAAGTAGCGGAGAACTTCTGCCAACGCGTGGCAACATCCACGATTTATCGGGGGCGATTACCCACAAGAAAGAGATCATCACCCTCTATCTTCAAGGACACCTCACCCCGACTATTGCCGCCAAGACCAAGCACTCTAAGGAGGCAGTTGACCGATACATTCGGGATTATGAGTCCGTCAAAGTCGTGCGAACCGCTACCGCTGATATTGACAAAATCTCACACATTACACGACTTTCTAAACGCGTCATCTCTCAATATCTCGACCTGATCCCGCAGCATCAACTCCAAGCTATCGATGAAAACCTCGCCAATGCATCTGCAAACGATGAAACCACTGAACAAGGGGAACCTCAATGATACCTGACCTCCTGTTCTTGACGAACTTACTTCGCAAAACCGGGGCAGGGGTTGCGTAAAAATACGCTTGACCCCCGCTCGTAGTTTTGCTACACTTTAGAAACGTTGATCGCCAAACGCATCATTTCTCGATGAAGATGCCAGCGAACCCAACTCAACCCACTCATCGGCGATGACTGGGAAGCTAATAGACATCAGCATCCCAGCTATCCTATGGTCATTTGATACTATTTGAGAATAACCAACTTTCGCGTGGCAGAATAATCACCTGCAGTTAGGGTGTAGAAGTAGATCCCACTCGCTACCCTATCACCGACCTCGTTTCTGCCATCCCAGTAGATTGCTTGTGACCGACTCTCGTAGACTGAGGTAGTCTGGTGCCCAACATTGAACCTACGGACGACACTCCCACGCTGGTCATAGATGACCAAAGCGACGAAAGCATCTTCCGCCAACCGATACGGTATCCACGTTTCGGGATTGAACGGATTCGGGTAATTAGGCAACAGTTCGGTCTCTTTTGGAACCAATACGGATAGGAGTTGTTCTAAGAAGCGGATACCGCTTTGCAACTTCGGATCCGTAAGGTCTAAACCGTGTGCTTCTGCCAGCCACTCCTGAATATCGGCGGCGGTAAACATTTCAAGTGACGCGGGATGCAGTGATGGTGCCGCTTGTGTTTGACCGAGTGCACTCGCCACGAGTATCAAGTCCTGTATGTTGACCACGCCATCACCGTTAACATCTGCGGCGTTGGGACCAGATTGCCCGAGACGTCCCGCAACGACGACCAGATCGGAGATGTTAACGACCCCGTCCTGATTAACATCATATTCAATGAACTGTGTGGAAATTTCGTTGATGATGATCCCGATACCAGGGGTGCTGATGTCATTCTCATCCCCATAATAGGTTTGTTGGTCCGCTGTTAAGTTTGCGTCCGTAGCGGAAATCCAGCCACCTGCTTGGGTACCGTCGAGTGCTATACCATCGACATAACGGCGAATGAGTGAAGTTCGATTACCTGCTCTGATTCTACCTCTGTTAAAACTGTAAGGTAAGTCCCAAAGCGTCGTACTTCCGTCGTAGTTTCCTGCCTCATCTACCAAGTTTCCATCTTTATCGGTCAACGTTACGTAGAAGCCTTCTGCACTCAGCCATGTAGTCCAGAAACTAATTCCTAAGTCCTCTCGCCACCTGAGATCGTAAACTTGATCTTCCACCAATCCTCCTGAGTTATCATCAGTAGCAGATGTCACTATCAAGAGAACGTCATTTGGCCATATCCGTGGCGCATCGTCAAAGGTGGCATCTCTAAAATTGATTGTCGCAGTCACTGGTCCGAGTAAATCTTCCGAGTCTACGTTTTGAATAGTCAGTGTCCATCCAGTGAGATTGATTGGCTTTGCCCCAGAATTGGATATCTCTATCCATTGCTTTGGCGAAAATCTTATCTCCGAACCATACATGATTTCACTAATGCTGACTTCACCCCCTACCTTGTCAGGACGTGGCGTTTCGTCTACATCAATGATGGTGATAGCGACAGTGAAAGAATCGGTGCGACTGCCATCGGAAACCGTGACCGTCACCGTATAGGCTTTCTTGGTTTCATAGTCGAGAGGTGCCTGGGTTTGCAACTGACCCGAACTCTTCACAATACTAAATGACCCCGCATCCGTCCCACCGAGCGTGTAGGTTAAAGTGTCGTCATCCGCATCTGTCGCAGATACCGGACTGCCTATATTTACACCCGCAGGCGTGTTCTCGGCTATCGAACGCGTCGTCCGACTCCCGGCGAAAACCGGCGCATGCGTCTCAGGGGTCTCGTCTACGTCAATGATCGTAATAGCGACGGCGATAGCATCAGTGCGACCGCCATCGGAAACCGTGACCGTCACCGTATAGGCTTTCTTGGTTTCATAGTCAAGAGGCACCTGGGTTTGCAACTGACCCGAACTCTTCACAATACTAAATGACCCCGCATCCGTCCCACCGAGCGTGTAGGTTAAAGTGTCGTCATCCGCATCTGTCGCGGACACCGGACTGCCGATGTTGACACCCACAGGCGTGTTCTCGGCTATCGAGCGCGTCGTCCGACTTCCGGCGAAAACCGGCGCATGCGTCTTAGGCGTCTCGTCTACCTCAGGAATGACAATACCCTCGATGACTGGCACAGTGTCCTCGTCCATGTCAGTGACACTGATAGTAACACCGATGGTATCGGTTCCACCATTGCCATCGGAAACCATGACCGTCACCGAGTAGGAGTCTTTGGTTTCATAGTCCAGCTCCGCACGGGTTTGTAACTGACCAGAGGTGCTGATAATACCAAACGACGATGCATCTATGCCACCGAGACTATAAGTCAAGATATCGTCATCCTCATCTGTTGCAGACACCGGACTGCCAATGTTTGCCCCCACATCTGTGTTCTCTGCTACCGAGCGCGTTGCGTTATCCCCCTCTATGAAAATCGGATCATCGTTCTCGTCAGTCACACTGATAGCAACACCGATAGTGTCGGCAGCACCTCTACCATCGGAGACGATAACCGTCACGGCATAGGCATCTCTGGTTTCATAGTCGAGGGGTGCACGCGTCTGCAACTGTCCCGTGGTACCTACGATGCCAAACGCTGCGGCATCAGGCCCCTCAAGACCGTAGGTTAACAGGTCGTCATCTTCATCTGTTGCAACCACGGGACTGCCAATGTTTACACCCACATCTGTGTTTTCTGCTACCGAGCGCGCAGTGCTAATCCCCTCGCTGAAGACCGGTGCATGGTTCGCGTTAGGATCGTAGGTAGGGACACGGATACCCACAGCAAAAGTGAGGGAACTGTTATCACCAGCTAAAGTACTCGGTTCAACGAGGCTATAGCCGTAATGGCCTATGGGCAACTCTGGTAAAGCCACAATATCCACGGTTATGGCATCTGACGTACCGGGCGTGCGGGTCACGACAAGAGGTTCGCTTTCTATGCTACCAGCGGGAATCATGACGGTATTCGCCGCGCCATCAACAGTCCCATTCGTGATACTGAAAGGCAGAACGATATTAAAGGGGGCACCGGTGGGTGCTGTCGCTTTGAACTGATTTTCTTCAATCTGTTCTAAGGACACAACAATGGATAGGTTAACTGAGTTGTCCCCTAAGTAGAATGAACGTAACGAGGATAGTCCGGAAAAGATGCCCGCAGGCAGATTGCTGAGTTGGTTGAAAGACAGACTGAGCCAATTCAACAAAGATAGTCCAGAAAAGATGTCCGCAGACAGACCGCTGAGTTGGTTAGAAGATAAGTTGAGCGTGTTCAGCGAAGATAGCCCGGAAAAGGTGTCCGCAGATAGACTGCTTAACTTGTTGTAAGACAAGTTGAGTGTATTCAGGGAGGAAAGTCCAGAAAAAGTGTCCGCAGGCAAACTGCTGAGCTGGTTGAAAGACAGACTGAGCCAATTCAACGAAGAAAGTTCGGAAAAGATGTCCGCAGGCAAACCACTTAACCGGTTGCTACCCAAATCAAGCCTATTCAGGGAAGATAATCCGGAAAAGATGTCCGCAGGTAGACTGGTCAAGGTGTTTTTATATAGCGCGAGCGAATTCAACGAAGACAATCCATCAAAATCGCCGGCTTTCAGTACCGCAATGTTCTGATCGCTCAGATTAAGGTTGGTAATTAAAGCCAGATGCTCCGCGGTCACATCGTTGGCAAAATCTACGCCCGGCACGAGTGCCACAATCGTATCACGGACCTGCGGGGTTCGGTCGCTGACTGGGGTAAACTCAGGTGCGTCGTTTTGCTGCTGCCCATGGACTGTACCCTGCGGACCATATATTAACAAAATTACAGCAATAATTACTATCACGATTTTCTGATTCATAATAAACTTCCTTTCATCGGTTCTCGATTGCAACGGGCAATCAAATTGATTTGTCTGATGTGCCTTCGCAGAACACAGTTGTCGCCTCATAAAATTCCCGGCAGAAAATGTTGTCACACTCGTTCAGGATACGAATTGAGTAGACTATACCAATGTCATCAAGTTGCTATCTAAAGAAGATGGAATCGCGAAAACTATATCATGTAAGTGCGTAAAATAACAATAACAATAATTCTAATAATAATAATTCAATATGACTTAATATTAAATCATGAGCCAAGTTAATTCCAGAAAAATACCCAATTTAGTCAGAAAAATAGATAATTCTATAGAAATTTTATCGCTTCCTCTGAACTTATGGAGTATACGGGCGATTCGGCTTGAAAAGCAAACTTTAGGTGGGTGATAACGGGTGAATATGGAGACCCGTCCTTACATCTATAAATGAAACGGCGAGGCATGGGGACCTCGCCTTAAAAGAACAGGATGGTGCTTCTACAAGGGCAGAGAAATCGGTGCGCCGATTTGGGAGGAACGATACGTTGCCTCCGCTAATTCGATGCCGTCTCTGCCAATACGTCCGTGTGTGGTCGGTTCCGCTTCACCGGCGATGCATTGGAGCCAATGGTCGATGCTTGTTCCTTTCGCTGCCATGCCCCAATACCGCTGTTCGCGCTGCGTATCGGGTACATTGCGGTAGGTGCTGTCATCTGGCACCGGGGTAGTGAACTCTTCCGCCTCTGCCATGTCGTGCGTTTTCCAACGGAGCCCATGCCGAATGAGTGTCGCCGAACCTCTGCTCGCAACGAGACCGTTGCCGCTGTTCCCAATCTCAGCCGCCCAACTCTTAATCATCATGCCGACACCACCGTTTTTGAAATGCACGGTCAGCACGGCATTGTTCTCCACGGCATTTTCGGCAGGCGGATAGGTGCCACCGAGTGGCACATGACTCGTGAACCCGTAGACAGTAGAGGCGGGACCGTATAGCCACAACCAGAGATCGAGGTTGTGAATCGCTTGCTCCACCAGCATACCACCCGATTCTGCTTTGACAAAGAGCCACGGATGCCGTTCGGGTGAGAACCAACCGACCTGATTGGAATACGCCATCTGTAGTGTGCCGAGGGTGCCGTCGTCCAATAACGATTTCAGTTTCATGTAGCCCGGATCGAACCGCATCATATAGGCGACCATCAGGAGAACACCTGCATTTTCAGCGGCGGCGATCATTTCCTCACCCTCCGCGACGTTGCAACACATCGGTTTCTCCATCAAGATGTGTTTGCCAGCAGCGGCGGCAGCACGGGTAATTTCGAGGTGTGGACGCGGATGGGCACAGACATCAACAGCGTCGATGTCTTGCCTGTCGAGGAGCGCGCGGTAATCTGTGTAGGCATCTGCACCAAACCGGTCTGTTTGCTCATTTGCAGATGCTTCGTTGACATCGGCAATTGCGACGATGTCTGCGCGGCGCGTCGATTCTTGGTAATAAGGGGCATGGAGACCACGGAAGATGCCGCCACATCCGATAATGCCGACTCTGATTTTATCCATGTATTTTCTCCTTCGGCGTTTGCCTACTACTTTTAAGGATAGGAGGCGGTGCGTCGTCCTCTAAGAGCGCGAGTGCCTCGGCGATGATAGCGTGTTGCAATTCTGGATTGTTTGGCTCACCGAGCGGATGTCCAAAAGGGTATGGCACTGCTAAGGCGCGCGGCGGTTTTACCTTCTTCGTCATACTTTCAACGAGGGTAATTGAAACTGTGGAAATTCCCGCCTCTTCAACAGCACGTTGTATCAATCCTACAGACTGATTACACATCGGTCAGACAGGGGTTAAGAAAGCAACGTCTACACTATCCGCTTTAAGCATCTGTCCAACCTCAGGTGCGGTTTGCGTAATGAGGCGGTGCGGTTTTGTAATGGATCCCATAAAACTGAAGTGCCTACGGTTCACGGATCCAATTTTGCCTTCGGTCTCCAACTCCCTGAATCTATCAAGTGGAAACGCAAGGTTCGGATCAATTTCGAGACCACGTTCATCGTAAGCCGCACTTTTATGTCCATTTATGAGTGCTTGTGTCTGAATGGAATTTGGAATCTCGCGGTACGAACAATCTCCCTTCTCAAAGGAATTCTGCCCATCGAGAAAAAAACCGGCGGTTGTAATGAGAGCAACTCTGCATTCGTTCAACGGCAAGCGCAGCGGTGTGTGAGGCGATGCTTTATAACGCTGACCGCCGTAAAACTTCATGAAGAACCGAGATAGAGGATCAAGTTTACGTAAAGATGCCATAGGAACCTCGGCATTAGCCGTTCGCGAAAATGAGCCGTTTCCTGTTCTGGCACGGGAGTTGTATCGTCTGACCGGTTATGCCGCTCTCAATAGTGGCGAAACCGATTTCGTTGACAGCGGTATAATCATCACCGGAGCAGGCGGGTAGGGGTCCGCCGTCTAAGTAATCGGTAATCTGTTTATATGCCACATTGAACGGACCGGCGTTTTCGGGAAGATCGAGCGTAGCATTATCAACCAATTTTCCGTCTTTATGTACGGTCACACTGCTATAAAATCCCGTCTGAACGCTTCCTTCACTACCGAGGACATCAACCGAGAATCCACCACGCGTGCCATGGTTTCCGACATGGAAGCCGGTAACACCGCTTTCAAATTGGATGGTTGAACCGACAACCGCGGGTTCAGGTTCGTACGGCGTTGGGACATCCCCACCCCCAGAAACGAAACCAGTCACAGAAACTGGATCATAGCCAGCAAACTGGCAAATCATGTCCGTTGTGTGGATAGCGAAGGAAAGCACGCCACCACCGCAATAGCCGATCACGGTTTGCACCTCGCCGATGAGTCCGTCCCTGATGAGCGACTGGAGACGGATGAGGTGCGGTGCCCAATGCCGTGTATAGTCTACAACGATCGGAATGCCTTTAGCGTCGGCACCTGCGGTCATCGTGTCAACCTCTTCGAGCGAACATCCAGCAGGTTTTTCGAGGAAGATGGCTTTGATGTCCGCCTTCAGGACGTTTTGCATTACCTTGAAGTGATGCGGTCCGCGCACACAGACAGCAACGATGTCTAAATCTTCACTTTCAAGCATCTGCGTATCTGTTTCGTAGTAGTTTATGGAATTGTCTGGGAAAGCAGGTCCCCACACCTGTTGAAACTCTGTTTGGCGTTCCTGGGACATATCTGCGACTGCGACCAATTCGGTTGTCTCACAAAAACGGATGCCACCTGTATGGCAATAGGGATAAGCGTCATCTGGTGTTGAATAACGGGCGGCGATACTGCCCAATCCGATGATACCGACACGATACATTGGGATTTCTCCTTTTTCGAGGGTTGTCTAAGAGGGTAACATAAATGCAGGAAATTGGCAAGTTTAACAGGAGGATTGGCGTGACTCGGCTTCTTTACTTCGTTGTCCGTCTATGTTGCTTCAGTTTACCCCATACGGTTGTCCGTGTATTCGCAGCCGGGGAAACAGCGAGGAATCCAGAGGGTACCCATGCAGGGCTGCATCCGTAAATTGTTGTATCGGTTGAATTTGCGCTACAATCATTGTAAAATAGATATACAACTTGTCGGAGTTTGGGCAATTTGTTTTTTATAGGTATATGTGATTAAGGTACAACCAATAATAAACTGAAACTTATGAGACCCGCGCGCTTGCAGTGCGTGTGTACTGAGGAATAATTACATATCTAATGCGCTTTTTAATACCAATCTGTCTTATCTTCTGTATTTCTGTAAATTTCGTGTTCGCAGATCCGTGGTTGTGCGGGACACCCCTCCTGCACCAAGAACACATCAATCAACACCCGCCTGAAGAGATTCCCGCGGCACCCGCCGCGCCCGTTCAAATCGGACACGTAGAGCGACTTTTTATTCACATCCCAGAGACAGAGGTAATAGCCACTTGTATTGCTAAGAGTGAACATCTCTATGTCTATGTCGAAAATTCGGTGCGAGATCTGTTCACGGATGCCGACGCTGTTGCCGTAGCAAGAGAATTTGACGCGCGCATTTACCCAAGCGTTCGACAATGGATGGGAACTGAATGGAAACCTGGACTCGACAGAGACAACCGCATTACCGTGTTGATGCACGATGTCGGTATGAACAACTCTGGAAAGGACTACGGCGGCTATTTCTCACCCACCGATCAGTTGCCCACACTGCCAAATAGCAACCGTCGCGAAATGCTCTACATGGATGTTTTCCAGTTCAGAGAACGGTCTCGACATACTTTCTATAGTAGCCTCGCACATGAATTCGCGCATCTCATTAATTGGTTCCAGAACGGTGGCACTACCGATCAGCGGTGGTTAGAAGAAGGCACAGCAAGCTTCATTGAATGGGCGATCTACGGCACTGTACACAACATTTTTGTTGACGGCTATTTGGCGAATCCCAACGTTTCGCTTGCCTATACAAACACGTCGGATGTGTATTACGGCGGGACCTTTATGCTCATGCTTTACCTCTATGAGCAGTATGGTGGACCGGAATTCATCCGCGGTATTGTAGAGACGGATGCACTCGGTGAACAGGCAATTGATGCCGCCTTCGCTGGCGGTGGAAGAAGTGTTCGATTCCCTGAGGTCTTTCTGAATTGGGGACTCGCAAATTGGGTGAATACACAGGCTCAAAACAAACAACTCGGCTACGCTTCCCTACAGGACCGAAAGGTGAGTGCTGTAGTGCCGCGCGTCCGCAGTTACCCGAGCGAGGCGAATAATATTCCCATTGATCAGTGGGGTGCACACTATATTGTTTTTGAGAATTTACCCGAAACCTTGGATCTATCGGTGATCGGAAGTGGCTCAGGAAATCTCTACGCGACAACCCTTTATCAGCCATCCAACGGACATCCCGTTGTTACACCCATCCCATTTGACACGAAAAATAGGGGACATCTTCGGCGAGAAGGACTCCTGCACGACGGTGAGATTATATTAATGGTAACCGTAGATGTCCCACAGACATTCCGCTATATCGCTGTGAATATGCCCGCCGCCAACAACGTTGGCGCAGTAGATGTCCCACGCCAGCGTGTGTTAGGTACCGCACCCGATGCTGTAACTCACGCTCTCGGCAATCTTACACAACGGAGTGCTTCGCCTGCGAATCTTACGCCGGAAACGCAGCTTGAACCGAGGACGCAAATTCATCTTGCAAGTGATTATACCGATGTTGTAATCGGTGGTCCGAATGCCTCATATCTTTACGCGGCGAGTGATTGGGGACTTGAAATCTTCACGTTGATAGAACCGACACAACCCGTCCGAATTGGTGAGATTGCCACGCCGGGCAGGGCGCGATCTGTCGCTGTTGACGGAGACACCGCTTACGTCGCTGACGGTGCCGCAGGTGTACAGGTCATTGATATCGCAGACCCGGGCAAGCCGAGTATCGTAAAGACGCTCGGAGGGTTCACGAGTGTACACAGAGTTCGAGTTGCTGATGACCAACTATACGCGCTTGACCGTGAGCGTGGAATGCTTGTTTTCAACCTACGGGATGTCCACAATATGCAAGTACCCCGACCTCGACGTTTCTTTCGCACTGCAGGCACGCCGATCAATGTTGCCATCCACGATGGTACTGTTTATTTCAGTGATAACAGACACGGGCTTTTTATTCTTGATCCAAGTCCATTCGGAGATTTTGTTGTACGCAGTGTTGTGCCAATTTTAGCCACTGCCCATGAGATCGAAGAAACGAGAGGGACAACCCACGCCTATGTCGCTTCAGGCAACCTCATCTTGGTGGATGTTACGGATAACCAAAACCCCGAAATAGATTTCCGCCTTAATACACCAGGACTTGCAACAGGTATTCAATTCCGTAACGACACCGTCTATCTTACAGATAGGCAAACAGGACTCCATATTATCAATGTGCGGAATCCACAACAGCCACGGCGAATTTCCACACAACCTACATCTGGCAACGCCACCGATATAGTCCTCAGAGATACACTCGCATATATCGCCGATGGAAAAGGCGGAATCCAAACAATAGACGTAAGCGAATCAGAATCGCCGAAGTGGTTACATCGGTACGCATCTGGTGGCACAGCTTATGGACTTGACGTTGTTGAGACGGTGACGGGAGAACGAACCGTCTATGTCGCAAACGGCGTAGGAGGATTGAAGACACTCGAATTTACGACTCCCTATCACGGCACTGTGACAAAAAAACTACCGTTGTCTACGAATATCATCACTTCTAACAACCAGTTTGAGGCTGCAAGCTGCACCAAAATTCGCGTCCAAAACGGTCACGGCTTTGTTGCTACCGAAACAGGGATGTTCGTTGTCAATCTCACTACAGATACGATTGCGGCGCATATTCCAACAACTTCACCCGTTTCGGACATCGCGTTGCACGAAGGCTACGCCTACCTCTGCGCAGTATCCCTAATTGTTGTTGATACCCGGGTCCCTCAGCAAAGCAGGATTATATCCAAACGCGACATGCCAGGGAGTGCGTATCGCGTGGTCATCGATGCCGACCCACCCGCACACGCCTACGTCGCCGCCCTTGAAGGAGGACTACACGTTTTCGACATTACAGGACCAGCAGTCCCGCGTCTGATCGGAAGTTACGCTACGCAAGGAAATGCAACAGGTGTTGCGCTCGCGGATGAACGTGCTTACCTGTTGGACAGTGGTATCGGTGTCGTAGTGCTTGATGTGGCTGAACCGAACAACCCAAAGTTGCAAGACGTATACGAGAACGATGCCCTCCCAATCGATGCGACAGTAAGTGGCAACCATCTCTATCTACTCGATAGCAATAGCGTTCAGGTTATTGACACACGCACGTTGACAGCCACTTCACCTCTTGTTTACAAAAGTCGTGGACTCAGGTTCCCGTTTGAATTGAAATTGGTAGGGAGTGCCCTCTACGTCGCGGATCTGTATCAACTTCGTATTTTTCGTGTGCACCCAGAAGGCTACTCGCTTGCTGTGGAAGAACCTACGCAATCTGACTGGACTCCTAACGTCGTTAAACCTACGTTAGTCAACCGTTTAAGCCAAAACTTCCCCAACCCATTTAACCCAGAAACATGGATCCCGTATCAACTCGCCTCAGATATGAACGTGTCCCTTCATATTTACGATACTCAAGGGAAACGCATCTATTTTAAAGCACTTGGCTATCGCAAGGCAGGTTCACATACAGCCTATTGGGATGGTCGTAACACTATCGGTGAACCTGTCGCGAGTGGCGTATATTTTTACACACTTCACGCTGGAACTTTCCATGCCACTCGGAAGATGCTCATCCAGAGATGAATTTTCTACACTTGCTTCAGGCAATTATTGTGGTATAGAGAGCCATCCTAATCCTTCGATCTACTTCCCAAACAACCGAACAGAAAAAATTTGTAACGCCACTGGACAAAAAACGTTAAACTGCTTAATTCGACACTATACTATTAAACTCATGTTCAATCTTATTATATTATAGTAAAATCCGAGAATATGTTCACACTTGTAGCATAGGAAACCGTTGGTTTCCTGTGCCAAGTACCTTCACAGTTCGCGTGACAATACGAGTGTATAAGTAATTACGGAATCTACTATAAGAGATTTGCAAGGAGAAACATAAAATGTCCAAGAACAGCGTAACAGGTCGCTTCCGAGATATTGAGATATCATTCAGTATTGAAGGCACTCGCACCTATATGAGTGTCCGGAATCTTCTTAACGACGAAAGACAAGTGCGCGTAATGTATCAGAAATTAGCTATGAGTGGACTCGCCAATTGGAGGCAGTTTCAGTTAACCAGCACACCTGTCTTGCTTCACCTCCCAACGGAGGTCCTCGAAGCATATCGTCTCACCTTTTTTATTGATAATGGAGATCCTATTTCCGCGCGTATCGAAAAAATATTGGCGGAATTGGACGAACTTAGAGTTGAATGGCCAGCGGAGGATTCAGTAGAGGACCCCGTAACTGCGTCTGATATACCCCCTTTGAGGAACTATAGCAACATAAACGAATATACCTCTCTCGAGTCCGAGATCGCCACAATACACCCAGTTGAAAAAGTAGTCGTTCCTCGTGCGCCTAAACCCGTAGAAGAACCCGTTGAAAAAGCAGTCGTTCCGCACGCACCTGAACCAGCGGAAGAAGCCGTGATTCTGAGCGATCCCGAAGCACATAACACCGCAGAACCGGCACCGCCAATCACTCCTGAAAGCGAGCAGGAACCGACAGAAGAATCCTCGCCACATATCGTGCCTAAACCACCGGTAGTCAATGTAGACACTAACCTTGAGTTTAAAATCACAGTTCCGTCCGTGCCAGCAAGTGCGCTTGCCAAGCAACGGAAACCGCAGGTGACAGCAATGGGGAAAGATAACTCCCCTAATACCGGTAGAGCAACTTCAAAACAGAAAAGGCAAGGAATTTTGGGGCAGTTTGCTCAAGTATTGGGATTTCCTGCTGACAGAAGACGGGGCAAGGCTTACTATCAGGCAAAAAGCGAAGCCATTCAAGACGAATTTCAGGATAAACTCGCCAAGTTAGAGAAGGATTACAATGAAGGCTATGGGCTCAATCTCAATGATTGGGATCCAGAGACGCTGTGTGAAGCGGAAACCGCAATTTTGTTGCTTAACCTCATGGTGAATGAAGTGATCGCCTGGCAGAAAGAAACCGGACGTGCTAAACCTGAAACCAAACAACTTGTTGAAACGCTCACTGAGGTCGGCACACGACTCAGACAAACACTCAAGCAGACGCGTGGTATTTCTACACCCTCACCAACATTGTTCCCAGATCTCCTCGCCGAAAACGAACGAGATGCGGAGAAAATTCAGAACGAATGCGATGCCTATCTCCACCGTTTCACGAAAAAATTAGTCGAGCAGGAAAAGAAACACGCCGCGAAGATTGAGGTGATCGTTTTCAAGAAGTTCCTCATCGAGTTCGTCCGTGATTTTCTTTTCGTTGAGATCACCAAAAGTACGCACGGTAACCCGTTACCCGAACGTCTTACTTGGTTTTTAGATCTTGTTGATTCCGAAATCATTCCGATTGAAATCGGGAAAACGAAGGTATCGTCTAACCACCACAAGGCAAAAGGTGCCTGCATCAGTGAATTTGAGTCAGGAACCATTGTTGAGGTCGTCACGCCAGGATTGCAATCCAAGGATGGAAAACGGGTCAGCCAAATGGCTGTCGTTATTGAAGCGGAGTAGAAACATGAAGACCAGTGAGAGCTTGATTCAGAAAGTTTCACAGATACCACAGGTGGACCTTGGTCACTTCCCGACACCGCTTGAGGAATGCCCACGGCTCTCTGAGGCACTCAGAGGTCCGCGCATTTTCATCAAACGCGAAGATTGCTCGGGTTTGGCATTTGGCGGAAATAAGGTCCGACAACTCACCTTCACAATCGGCGATGCTGTTGCACAAGGTGCCGATACGATTGTACACGGCGCGGCATCGCAATCCAATCACTGCCGACAAGCCGCCGCTGCTTGCGGTAAACTTGGACTCAACTGCTACTTGCGCCTCGCACGGGACCACAAGAGTATTGTTCAAGGCAATCTACTGTTAGATAACTTAACAGGTGCCGAAGTCGAAGTTGTTGATGTCCCATTTGGACCCGAATTAGATGTCGTAAAATACGAACTGGCGGAAGACCTCAAGAAACAAGGTCTGAAGCCTTATGTCGTTGCATCGCCGCGGTCCACTATGCTTGCCGCTGTTGCTTTCACATGGTGCCTCGCTGAAATCGCACAACAGCAAGAGCAGTTGGGTATTGATGCCGATTGGATTTATACCGCTTCCGTAGGTGGTACACAGGCAGGTCTTGTCCTCGGCACCAAAACGCTTGAGCTGAAAATGAAACCGTTCGGCATTGCCCCCATTGTTTGGGAGAACAAACATGAACGGCTCAGCGCTGCCGCAAACAGTGCCGCCGACCTTTTAGGATTGGATACCGGCGTTACCGAAGCGGATATTCAAAATACAGATGACTATATTGGAGAGGCTTACGGCTATCTCACGCCGGAATGTATTGATGCTCTCAAACTCGTTGTCAAAACGGAGGGTATCTTTCTTGACCCCGTCTATACCGCCAAGGCGATGGCGTGCCTTATTGACCACATCCAACAGGGCAAACTCGGACGCGACGACACCGTCATTTTCCTTCACACAGGTGGCACCCCGGCACTCTTTGCATACCATGAGGAATTAGTCGCCGATCTGTAGCCTCAATCTCCCTGTCATCTCGGTTTTGTTATAGTAAAGCCTATAATTACTTGGACGCTCTAAAGAGGCGAGGATACAATCCTCGCCAGCGGCGGTGGGGTCGTTGTTCACTGACGAACTGTCCACATATTTTTGGACTTTACTATAATGTCGATGCACCGCTGATTTGCACACAGCCGCACCTAAACACATCTGCTCCCTTCTCGATTTTTCCTTGATCCCTTTACAAATATGCTATTATTTTAACCCATTGAAGAAGGTGGAGGTTATTTAATTGAATTCCCGGACCTACCAGGGTGTATGTCTGATGGGGCGACGATTGAAGAAACAATAGAGAATGGAAAGGACGCTGTTTTTTGTTGGATAGAAACAGCGAAAGAGTTTGGTGATGAAATTCCTCAACCAGGCTCGGCTAATGGGTTCAGTGGACACTGGATTCAACAAGTCCCTGAACACATTCACATTCAACTTTCGCAGAGGGCAGAGCGAGAAGGCATAAGTTTAAATGCTCTGATTACTGGAATATTATCGGCAGGACTGAAATCTGGTGAAACACCATCAGCAAAATAGCAATTCCGCTTTAGTAGACAGAGACGCAGTCGGGAGACCGCGCCTCATAGAATCAAACGAACGTTTTTAGAACCGCTCTGCTTTAATCTCGCCCACTGCGTCGCCAATTTTTCTCTGGCATCAACAGGGAAAGGCGTATCCCGATTCAAATCGTCTTCCGGTTTACCTTCAAAACCAAAGAGAGAAGGACCCTCAAAGTTTGTCCTACATATATTGCTCCCACGATAACCATTATAAGCCCGGTGAAAGCCTAAAAAATCTGTTTGAAGAGCTAATCATACAACCCTTTGAACACGATCTACCTGCACTATCGGAAGATGTTAAAAATAACAGAATATACTACTGGGAAGATATAGCGCGCATCCTGAAACAAGGACAGAGCGATTTTGATAACGTATCATTCGATAAACCCTCTAATGAATATTATTTTCCAAAAGACAAGGTATCTATCTATTGTGTCCATCATATGCCGAGGCATCTTTTTGGTTCCTATCACATTTTTACGAATTGCCTCACACCGATAAGCGAAAAGAATAAAGTTGTATTCATTGACTTCGGTTGTGGTCCATTAACTTCAGGTATTGCTTTCCGAGCTTTTGCAGGACAGAGCGACATTACTTATTTAGGAATTGATAGTTCGCAAACTATGCTTCATAAGGCGGCAACAATCAACAAATATGGCCCCAACAGGTATAGAGAGCCTTTCTTTGACAAATTTGAGTTAATTCGCGACTACGATTACTTAACGAGATTATTGGACAAATACATTGAAAACGGTGATAGGACACAGATTATATTTAATTTCTGTTATTTTTTTTCGAGTCCAACATTAGACATTAATACCTTATCTGATGTACTCAGTCAGATTATGAAGGAATACAATCAGCATAAAATATGCTTAATATACCAAAATCCTGATCATCAATCATTATCCGGAGCCCGCCGTTTGAAATTGTATGGCAAGTGGGAAAAACTTAAAACGAACCTTCCGGTGTTTAAAAGTCAAGTAACCCAATCAAATGTTGAAACTTTTTCTTATTGTAGACTCATCAATGGTTTACTACACAATAGTGCCAATGTCTACTACGAGATACTTTGCTACGAGTGATAGCACCCAACGCCTAAAGGCGTGGGAGACCTCGGTTTCATAGCGACTGCGGTTTTCTCAAAGAGATCGCCGTCTTATTATCGCTCCACCAGCGGCATTTGGCTTGTTAGAAACAAGGTTATCGTATCTATGTAACGGCTATCCCTGCCCGCAAAATATTTATAGCAGCATTTATATCTCTATCGTGGTGAGAACCACATTCGGGACATGTCCACTGCCTATCGTTCAAAGTCAGGTTTTCGTTATGAAAACCGCAACCGCTACAAGGTTTTAGGGTTCGCAGTTTGTTCAAGGAGTGTTTCAAAGGTTGCGGGTGCTGTTTTTTCTCACCCGTGCTAAGTGTCAAGTAAGCGTCTTTCATACCGAAGTCGGTTTCCCCAACGCTCTGACCTGTTGTCGGAAACCGAGGTTTGGTATTTACAAAGTCTGTGATGAGGGACAATTCTGCATAGAGGGCGGACTAATTTTAATGAACCTTTTAACGGCCTTCCCCCAGAAGATAAGGTACTGATCTATTGTATCTATTATCTGCCCATGCACCTTTTTAGTTCTTATCATGTCTTCACGAAGTATCTCACCCCCATAAGTGATAAAGTCATATTTGTTGACTTTGGTTGTGGTCCATTAACTTCAGGCATTGCGTTTTGGGCTTTGGCAAGACAAAGCGAAATCATTTATTTAGGAATTGATAGTTCAAGCAAAATGTGTCATAAAGCAAGGGAAATCAACCAATATGGATGTTACAGAGGTGTGCCTTTCTTTAGAAAACATGGGTGTATTTTTGACTACAATCTATTAGACCAGTACTTGGAAACTTACATCACGAGAGGCGATCAGACACAAATTATATTTAACTTCTGCTATTTTCTCGCAAGCCATACACTAGACATTATAACGATTTATTTGTGGACATTACTTGCGACATTACATTGAGTTTAGAAACCCAAAAATCCTGATTCTGACAATCCCATCAGGAAACCTCCATCCTTCCACCCTAACTTTTGACAAAAACTTTACACACCCGAAAATTTTTTCTTTTTTTCAAAAAAAAACTTTACAAATAAAATTGAAAATTGTATAATTTAGTTATATTAATGCATTGTAAATATGTTTTAATATAATTATCCATATAAGTGATTTTGAATAACTTTTTGAACTCTAATTCACCGCAATTCCTACAAGGAGCGCGTTGCAAGTGGTCTCTATTTCCGCCAACTGCAGGCAGATAACAGCTTTATCGACGGCATCGCACACGCACAAAGCATCGAAGCACTTGCTTTTTGACTTGTCAAACTGACATTGAAAAGGAGATTCTCATGTTCAGATATTTGTTGTTAATAATCGTGTCATTTATTTCGATACCGATGTTGAGTTTCGCGCATACGGTTGAACGCTGGACATCGTACGGCCATAGCGGACACAACCATAATCCAAATGGAGCGGGTCCACCTGTTAATCACTCACATAGTTGAGCATATCGAGTCGTGTATGTTGATTTCGATCCGAGTGATACCTCAGGTTCACATCCACATATCCAAGACTTTTCACAAAGGACACTCTTTAAATGAAAGTAAAAGTTAAAACGCAAGTATATCTACATTTTATGATGATCTTCTTAATCTTTTGCGGCATACCTCACATGAGTTATGGGAAACCAATTGAGGTATCATCAGAACACCGGCAGACGCTTGTTGGGCACACCGATTGGGTGCGCAGTGTCGATTTCAACCCAAAAGGGCGCATCATCGCAAGCGCAAGTGCAGATAAAACGATCCGGCTCTGGAATGTCAAGACAGGTAAACACGAACAGACGCTCACGGGACATACTGCGCCAATTCGTTGTATCCGTTTCAGTCCAAGCGGAGAGATCTTAGCAAGTGGTAGCCAAGACGGTACGCTCTATTTATGGGACGTTGGCACCGGTGAACACCTAAAGACGCTCACGGGTCATACCGGCAACGTCTATAGCGTAGACTTCAGTCCCAACGGACAGATCATGCAAGTTCAGGTGCCGATGCCACCATCCGTCTCTGGGACGTTGATACTCGCGAACACCTAAAGACGCTCACGGGTCATACCGGCAACGTCTATAGCGTAGACTTCAGTCCCAACGGACAGATCATCGCAAGTTCAGGTGCCGATGCCACCATCCGTCTCTGGGACGTTCACACAGGTGAATCCCAAGAACCACTCATTGGACATACCGATGCTATTAGAAGTGTAGCTTTCGCACCCGATGGACGGAGACTCGGTAGCGCGAGTCGAGATGCAACGCTCCGTCTCTGGGATGTTGACAATGGCGCACTCCTACAGACACTCACCGGACATACCGGAACAGTCTTCAGTGTAGAATTTAGCCCCGACGGTCAAGTGCTCGTCAGTGGTGGCAGGGATGGCACACTCCAGTTGTGGGATGCCATGACAGGTGCGCATCAAAAAACGCTCACGGGGCATACCGATACGATTTGGAGTGTGAGTATCAGTGCGGGGGGTCAAGTACTTGCCAGTGGCGGACGGGATGGCACGCTCCGTCTCTGGGATCTCGCAGGCACTTCAGCGAAAGAGGCATCAGGCAACAAAGTATCGAACCGCGCTGCGGATGTAAACGATGATGGTATCGTGAATATCTTGGATCTGGTTTTGATTGCCGCAAACTTTGGACAGACAGCAGAATCGGAAACCTCGGATGTAAACGATGATGGTGTCGTGAATATCTTGGATTTGGTTTGGGTTGCTGGGAGATTTTGAACGTGGATGTCTCAAAATTGACGCGCAGACAATTTATAAAACAGAGTGCCATGGCGGGGCTTGCAATCGGCAGTAGTGTGGGACTCGCAGGGTGTGATCCGATGGACATTCTCCTGCCGACTTCACCCCCTATAGAGACCGAAGATGACATCCCAGCACTTATTATCGGCAGCGGATTTGGCGGCGCGGTGACGGCTTTACGGCTCGGTGAATCCGGGATCCGTACGATGGTATTGGAGCAAGGTAGACGTTGGTCGGACACACCTGCCCCGTTTAGTCGAAACATCCCGCCAGACGGTCGTTCAACATGGTTGCGTAGAAAAACGATTTTGCCGTTCGGTCCCCAATTCCCTATCCGCAAATACACCGGTGTGTTAGACCGTGTAGATTATCCGAACATGAAGGTATACCGAGGAACCGCCGTCGGGGGTGGCTCTATCATATACGGCGGTATCAGCACACAACCCCCTGAAGACCTGTTTTATGAAGTTTTTCCGCAAGGTATCTCCTATCAAGAGTTACACCCTTACTATGACCATGTGCGGGATATGCTGAGCATTTCGACCGTTCCTGCAGATATTGAAAAAGCACCACACTACGAGTATGCCCGTGTATTTGCTGAGCAGGCATCCAACGCCGGATTAGAAGTTACATCTCTTGGACAAGCCACTGATTGGGACATAATTCGTTCAGAAATAGCAGGCACCTCGCCGCCTTCTGCTATCATTGGAGAAGCGTTTTATGGGAATAACAGCGGATGCAAAAACAGCCTGGATAAAAATTATTTGCCGATGGCTGAAGCGACAGGGTATGTGACCATCCATCCGTTGCATCGGGTTGTCAATATCACACAGGACAAAAGCGGAAAATACGCAGTGACGGTCGAAAATATAGACGAGTCGGGGAAGGTGCTGAAAACCAAAGAGATTACGACGACCTCCCTTTTTTTTGCTGCGGGCTCTATCGGAACCACCGAATTGCTACTCAAAGCACGGCACACTCACAGTCTATCGAACTTAAATGAAGAGGTTGGCAAGGGGTGGGGACCCAATGGGAACGTCCTGTTTTCGCGCGCAGTCTTGGAACTAACCGGCACGATGCAAGGTGGACCCGTCATCACAACGTGTTCACATTATGGCAATACACACACACCGGCATCCATAGAATCTATATTTTTTCCAACAGGCATCGACTGTAGCTGTTTACTACAACTTCTGATAGGTTTAGATACCGAACGTGGCGAATTCTCTTATGATCCGATCCACAATAAAGCACAACTCACTTGGGCATCAACGGGCAACGCAAAAGCGACACGTGCCGCTGTAGATTTCGCAGCGCGCATGAATACTGCCAATGGTGGAACTCTCGGTGTTGCTGAAGGGGTGCCTTTCCCGGTCCCAGAGGTGTCCTCAGATTTCACATACCATCCGTTAGGCGGCATGGTGATGGGAAAAGCCTGTGATCTATACGGGCGAGTACACGGGTATCCAAGGATGTATGTTATGGACGGTTCTTTGTTGCCCGGCTCTTGTGCCACAGCGAATCCGTCTTTGACAATTGCAGCTTTCGCGGAACGCAACATCCAGAGGATCCTAACCGACGATTTGGCAAAAACTTAAGAAAAAAAGAGTGGACGGTGAACATCGTTACCGACCCCTCTTTTTTTCTTCGCAGTAGCTATCTTAACTACGCGGAGCGACGAAACTCACGCGTTCGCGAAATGCGCTGGCGGGGATATTGCCGCTTCCCGGAACGCCACTCGCACTGCGTGCGGGGACATCCAGGATCTTGGTTGTCCCACTGTAAACGGGAAACGCAGTACTGGTATTGTTTCGGGCACTAATAACATCTTTATTCTCGATGGAAGATGGAACAAAATACGTAGAAGTACTTGGGGTTGAACCATCAGGCGTTTCATGTAAGGCGTAAAGAGAGAATGTTTTAATCAAGCTATGCGTAACGGGAACGCCTAAGTTCCGGTCTTCAGCAAAAATGTTTCTTTCAAGAGGTGCTCCGACGGCTACGCCGTTGGAGAATACTTGGTATTCACTGTGTAGTGAGAATCCTGCATCTATAACATCGTCAGAAGCAATATATGTCAACACAAGACCATCGATTTCGTCGTTGAGGATCTGTGCCCCGTCTCGAATCATTGCGATGTCTTGGTTAATCCAGCTACACTCAGAACAAAACCCAATGAACTGCTCCATGAATTTTGCCCTGTTATAGATTTTCTTGAAATACGCCCTAAAATGTTCAGCAACATTTCCAAGAGAATAGCAAGGGACAGTATTTATAGGGGAGTGTCCGGCATCTCTGGCTCTCTGTAAGGCTTGATTATGCATCTCCAAATCCCTATGATTCAATATGGCTTGATGGGGGTCGCTAAATATTAGAGGATCCATTCTCGGTATTACCAATCTTACCATATGCGGTCCAAGTGGATTCATGGTAAAATCCCATGATTTATAGCGTTGAACCTCAGCATCCAAGTCGGAATGAACTTCATAGTCAAATAACGGGATCAAATACCGATCAGTTTAGTTATGATAGCCTAGTGCTCTGTCATGTCAAAGTTGATAGTGAAAAGATCGCGAGCACAGCTCGCTCCTACAGGAAGAACGTCGTCAGGGTATCCGCGATCTAAACTTTTATACCCATCATTTGGAACTTGACGAAGCACTAGTGGATGGTTCACCTGTCCCTCTCAAATTCTACTTTGATATACTTTCCAACGAGTCATCTGACTACTCCAATAATCCGTATCAAGGAGGTACTCCATGGAACAATTAACTTTCTTTTCTGTACCAGAGCCGCAACCTCCTAAACCACAACCGTCCCGAAAAAATAACGACGCAGTTACGGCAATCCCTGGGCTCCACTATATCAAAGACTACATTAATCAAGACCAACATGATTGGTTGTTGGATCGGATTGACGAACAACAGTGGCTTGATGACTTAAAGCGGCGTGTTCAGCATTACGGTTTTAAGTATGATTACAAAGCGCGGAAAGTGAACCATGATATGCGTATTGGTGAATTGCCAGAATGGTTGAAAAGCCTCAGTCAAAAATTATATGAAGACGAACACATGCCTGAAGTTGCAGATCAGGTTATTATTAATGAATACCAACCAGGGCAAGGAATCTCAAGTCACATTGATTGTGAACCCTGTTTTAAAGATACGATCGTCTCTTTGAGCTTGGGGTCGGACTGTGTTATAAATTTTACAAACAAATTCGACAGGACAAAAAAGATTCCGGTTTGGCTCGCCCCGAGAAGTCTTGTAGTATTAAGCGAGGAAGCGCGACATGACTGGCTGCACGGTATTCCCGCCAGAAAATCGGATGTGTGGGATGGACGCAAGTACGCGCGGCAGCGGCGGGTATCGCTAACCTTTAGAAGCGTGATTATAGAAACTCCAAAGCATTACGAAGATAAAATTCCGCAGTCCAGTCCGCCATCCCAATAAAAAAGGCGAGATCGGGAGACCACGCCACATGAAACTGAACGAATCTTGTTAGAACCGCTCCGTCTTAATCTCCGCCCACTGTGTCGCCAATTTTTCTCTGGCATCAACGGGGAAAGGCGTATCACGATTCAGATCGTCTTCCGGTTCACCTTCAAAGTATCGGAAGTTATCAATCCAGAAATCGGTATCGGATTGTGCAATCGCTAACCCCACCCACATGTCTCTATCAACATCAGCAGTCGAATTGTAGGTAAGATGGTACTCTGTCCATTCGGGACCTAACAAGTTAATGGCACCACCTTGGTAGAAAGTCCAAGGGGCGTGTTGCATCTGGACACTGAGTTGTACCTCGCGCGGTTTCTCGGAACGCGCCCAAAAAATCACGGTGTACGTTTCGCCTGCTTTCATCGAGGCATCCTTTTGCCTAACCTTCGCATGCCATGCGGTACCTGTTGCTTTATGCCCGATAACTTTGAGCGACTGTTTTCCGTGTTGCGGATTTTTCTTATCAATCTCCATCGTGTAGAGTCCGCCTCGGTCGCAACATGCACCGTCCTCTAAACCCCAAGCAACTAAATCCTCTTCAAAACTGTGATTTTCGAGAAGGAGTTCCCCATCCTTCCATTTTCCCAAATCTTGCGGGGTTCCTGCAAAGGCACTCAAGCCTATAAGCAGTGTGAGCAGGAATATACTTACAATGATAGACTTCACCACGTTAGCTTTCTCCTTGGTGTGTTAACACACCTATAAAATTAATCTTCGCTTCGCATCAAGGATTCCACCTCAGACAGCACCTGTGTCACCGCGGTTTGATCAACCGCTTCAGCAACACTGGCGTAACCTGCTGTGTGAATCATCTCCACGAGATTTTGTTCTAATTGTTCAATTGTCCATGCGACTGAATCCGGCACACTCTCTTTATCGAGAGATCGCTGGTCGTTCTTCCCAGATGGATCGTAGTGATAATGCGGATCCTTGCGAAAACAGTCGAAGCGGAGCAGTTGAACATTCTCATCATCCACTTCGCCATAAACACGCACAGAGGGACCGCCGTCTTCCCCGATATCGCGGTTGTCGACGTGAAGTTCAATACCACCGACTTGGAACACTTTTTCATTCATCGTTTTTTCCCCCAACTTTCAGAAATATAGAGACATTGTACATCACAACTATCACCGTGTCAATATAAAAAAGCCCTTCTCGGTGTGTGTATTAATTTCCTTAAATCTTTTTTATAGTGTTTACTATAAAAAAACTTGCAAAAAAAATAGTGATGTGATATACTATTAATAAATCCGAATTTGCCTGTCTGAGTCAAAAATGAAACAACAAATGCTCGACCGCTTTGGGCGGATCCATACGAATCTTAGGATCTCGGTTACAGATGTGTGTAACTTCCGTTGTATCTACTGTATGCCAGAAGACATGACCTTCATGCCAGACGCGGCACTGATGACGTTCGATGAGATCCTGCATCTCGCCCGCATTTTCGTCGCGTTGGGTGCTAACAAAGTTCGCATTACCGGCGGCGAGCCGCTTGTGCGTCCCGGTGTGCCTGCACTCATAAGGCAATTGACGCAGCTGGAAGGGCTCAAAGACATCAGTTTGACAACAAACGGCATCGGGCTTATCAAACAAGCACAAGCACTTTACGATGCCGGACTCCGCCGTATCAATGTCAGTCTGGATACGCTCAATGAAGAGAAGTTCGAGCAAATGACGCGCCGGAAGGTGCTCTCACGCGTGCTTGAGGGGCTTAAAGCAGCGCACAAATGCGGTTTCAACCCGATTAAAATCAACGCTGTCGCAATGCGCGGTTTTACCGATGATGAGATTGTTGATTTAGCCACCTTCGCACGACAAAATGATTATCAACTCCGATTCATCGAATTTATGCCGCTTGATGCCGATGATGTGTGGGGACGTAACATGTACATCCCCGGAAAAGAGATTATCGGAAAAATTAACGCCGTCTATCCACTCACACCGGTAACCCAGAACGGCGAGGCAAAGAGCGACACCGCGCAACGTTATCGTTTCTCGGATAATGGAAACGAGGTAGGGGTCATATCCTCCGTGAGTGAACCGTTTTGTGAAAACTGTAACCGAGTGCGTCTCACTGCTGATGGAAAGCTTCGGACCTGTCTCTTCTCGCTAACGGAAACAGATCTGCTTACGCCGCTGCGCGAAGGCGTAGCAGATGATGGAATCGCTGAGTTAATCCTCAATGCGGTTGAACAAAAAGAGGCAGGGCATAAGATTAACGCAGCAGACTTCATTAAACCAGAAAGAAATATGTCGAGAATCGGCGGTTAAAGCGTTTCTTGTAGCGACAGGTGAGTTTAAAAAATCGCGCTGTAGGCGTGAGGTCGACAAAATAAAAAAATAATATTGGAACCGCATTTACGAATTTTATTAAGGAGTTCAAAACAACGGATGAGCAACGACTTGGTGATTAAAGACTTGCACATCAGCGTGCAAGAAAAACCAATTATCAAAGGATTAAATTTAACTATTAAACAGGGTGAAATCCATGCGCTTATGGGTCCAAATGGGTCCGGCAAAAGCACCCTCGCGAATGGCTTAATGGGGCATCCTCTCTACGGTATTGAATCCGGCGAAGTGATTTTTAACGGGGTTGATATTCTGGAATTGGAGGCCAATGAACGCGCGAAACTCGGACTTTTCCTCGCTTTTCAGTATCCAATAGCGATTCCCGGGGTCAGTTTGGCAAATTTCCTACGGCTCGCAGTGAGCGCAGTCCGCGCGAAAGAGGGGAATGGTTCGGGCAATGACCAACTCATTCCAATGCGCGAATTCCGTAGTGAGCTTCGTGATAAAATGAAAAAATTCGGTATTGACGATTCTTTCGCAAGACGATACCTTAATGATGGGTTCTCCGGTGGCGAAAAGAAACGCGCTGAGATTCTACAACTCGCAATGCTTGAACCCAAAATTGCGATCCTTGATGAGACGGATTCCGGACTTGATATTGATGCTATCCGAATTGTCGGCGAAAGTATCAGTCAATTGATTGGGCCGGAGTTGGGCGTGCTGATTATCACGCATTACCCACGGTTGTTGGACTACATCCGTCCACAGTTCGTGCACATCCTGCTGGATGGTCAGATTGTTGAATCCGGTGGATGGGAACTCACACAGATGTTAGAAGCAGAGGGCTACGATCCGATTCGTGAAAAATACGGTATTACCGAGGAATAATTCGGAGCGGTGGCGCGCGGCATCCTCGCTAACATAATAGGAGAAGTGAAATGGCAAATTCTGAAACGAACACTATAGAAGAACTCGAGATGAGTAACGACTACCAATACGGGTTTCACGATGATATTAAACCTACATTCAAGTCACGAAAGGGGTTGGATGAAGAAGTTATCAACCAGATGTCCGACATCAAAGGCGAACCCGACTGGATGCGCCAGTACCGGCTTGATGCTTATAAAATTTTCAAGCAGAAGCCGATGACCCGATGGGGGGGCGACCTTTCCCAACTCGATTTTGACGACATCTACTATTACGTCAAAGCCTCCGAGCGGAGTGAGCAGAGTTGGGACGATGTACCGGACGACATCAAAAAAACCTTTGATCGGCTTGGTATCCCGGAAGCCGAACGGAAATTCCTCGCAGGTGTCGGTGCACAGTACGACTCAGAAGTCGTTTACCATAACATCGTCGAAGAATTGGAAAAAATCGGTGTTATTTTCCTCGATACCGATACCGCTATCAAAAAGCACCCCGACTTGGTGAAGAAATACTTCGGCACTATTATCCCATCTGCGGATAATCAGTTCGCGGCACTCAACAGCGCGGCCTGGAGCGGCGGAAGTTTCGTCTATGTCCCACCCGGCGTAAAGGTAGAATACCCATTGCAAGCCTATTTCCGAATCAACAGCGAAAACATGGGGCAATTTGAGCGTACGCTCATCATCGCCGATGAAGGTTCACAGGTACATTACGTTGAGGGTTGCACCGCACCGACGTTTAGTAGCCAATCCTTACACAGCGCGGTCGTCGAGATTGTTTGCATGAAAGGTTCGCGGGTACGCTACACGACGATTCAGAACTGGGCAAACAATGTATATAATCTCGTCACGAAACGAGCATTTGCATACGAAGACGCGCAGATGGAGTGGGTCGATGGCAACCTCGGTAGCAAGTTGACGATGAAATATCCGAGCGTCTATATGATGGAGCCCGGTGCGCGCGGCGACATTCTCTCAATTGCATTTGCAAGCAAGGGACAACACCAAGACGCAGGGGCAAAAGTCTATCATTGCGCGCCACACACAACTTCGCAGATAACCTCGAAGAGCATCAGTAAGGATGGCGGTAGATCCAGTTATCGCGGGTGGGTCAATGTCGCGAAAGGCGCGAAGGGATGCAAATCACACGTCGTCTGCGACGCGCTGATTCTCGATAAAGACTCCCGTTCAGACACCTATCCGGTTATTGAGATCGGTGAGAACGATACCAACATTGAGCATGAGGCGCGTGTCAGCAAAATCGGGGAAGAGCAACTGTTCTACCTGATGAGTCGTGGGCTTTCCGAAGAAGAAGCTTCCACAATGATTGTCAATGGGTTTATCGAACCTCTCGTTAAGGAACTTCCGATGGAATACGCTGTCGAGATGAACCGCCTCATCCAACTTCAGATGGAAGGTTCAGTCGGTTAACAAAGTTATCAGCTATCAGTTATCAGTTATCAGTTAAAAGAGGGTTTTGGTAAATGAAATCCTCTCAACTGATGACTGACGACTGACGACTGACAACTATTCTAAGGATAAAAAAAATTGCAAAAGGGACATTTTTCAAAAGAATTTCTTCAAAAGATAGCAGCAACTGAGCCAAAATGGATGCGTGAGAAACGGTTGGAGGCTTACGCACTTTACGAATCCTTGCCGATGCCGCATACGACCAAAGATGATGTATGGCGACGCACCGTCGATATGCGTACCCAAGATTATTGGCGGCGCACTCGGCGACATCTCAGCGGCTTCGCACTCGAAAAATATCATCCAAATGCTCCAACGAACGGTAAACCATCCGCCGAAGCTTTAGATTACAACGACGAAGAGACAGCAGGCGTGCTTGTGCAAGTTGATGGACAACTCCAATACGCCTCCACCACTGAAACGCTGAAAAAAAAAGGCATATATTTCGCAGATCTCCACACCGCTCTACATGAGCAACCCGAGTTACTTCGCACCTATTTTATGAGTAAGGCAGTTACTTTGGAGACGACGTTAAAAAGCGGGAATATTGCACAGTATAACAAGTTTGACGCACTTCACGGTGCTTTTTGGCAAGGTGGTTACGTTCTGCATGTCCCTAAAGGCGTAAGAGTTGAAGAACCGCTGCAAGTCTATATCAAGATGTCCGAGGCGGAACATGCCGACCTATCGCATACGCTTATCATCGCTGAAGAGGGTAGTCAGGTTGTGATCTTGGAAGACAATTCATCTACCAATCCAGATGCGGGGGGTTTGCATAGCGGAGCAGTAGAAATTTTCGCGGAACAGAATGCGAACGTGACTTACGCGCAGATTCAACAGTGGAATCGCCAGGTTTGGAACATCGCCTCACATCGCGCTATGGTTGGCAGAGACGCACAACTCTGTTGGGTAACCGCCTCCTTTGGTGGTAGGATGAGCAAGATAAACCAAGCTGTTGTCTTGGAAGGTGCCGGATGTAACGCTCAAATGTTGGGATTGGCTTTCACCGATGCACGGCAACACTTGGATGTCAGTACTGCCCAAGAGCATATCTCACCGCACACCACCAGCGATCTGCTCTATCGGACAGTCCTGAAAGATAGATCACAGACGGCGTGGGGTGGGAACATCTACGTTTATCCGTCGGCGAACCACACCGATGCGTACCAGAAAAACGACAACTTACTGCTCAGCGAGCGTGCGCATGCGGATACGCTGCCCGGATTGGAAATCCAAGCACACGAGGTGCGTTGTACACACGGCGCAACCGCCGGGAAGATCGATGCCGAACAGGTTTTTTACCTAATGAGTCGCGGTGTGTCTTACGCACAAGCAGAAAAATTGATTGTTGACGGGTTTTTTGCCCCTGTCATGGAACGTATTCCGTTGGAATCAGTTCGTGAAGAGTTGAGTACATCCGTTACGCACAAACTTATAGGCGAATCCCAATAGATTTTATGGCGCAGCGTTCACGGTGCCGCCACAACTTTCTATAGATGTGCTCTCCTGAGCACATCTAACTAACACAAAGGAGCAACTCACAATGAGTCAACCCAGAATTATCGCTTACATGAAGCCCGTCTGTGGGTGGAGCAATGGTGTCCGTGCCATCTTCGCCAAATACGATTTGGAGTATGAAGATAGAGACATCATTAACAATGAAAACAACTATCGTGAAATGGTTCAGAAGACGCGGCAGTCTTATCAGCCCTGCGTCCAGATTGACGATATAGTGCTCGCCGATGTCAGCGGCGATGAAGTGGAAGAGTATCTGATTTCTGAAGGGATTGTCCAAACCAGTGAGGCTGAAACCGATGTCCCAACCGATCAGGCATGTGAGGACCACGGACCTTCTGCTGTCAATATCGGCTTCCCAAGCACGTAGATTTACTTCTGCATGAAGAAAGGATGAAAATCTCCGATTTTCATCCTTTCTTTCTGATGAGCCTCCAAGCGTGGGCGCGCTCAGGTGGGCGCGTCTACAGCGAGGCTGTGGTATGGTATAGGAGGATAAACAAATGCATACACCGCAATTTCGTCCTCTTGATGTGGAAAGCATCCGCAAAGATTTTCCGATCTTCGCGACGACACCGCCGTTGGCTTTTCTCGATAATGCTGCCTCAACGCAGACCCCGCGTCCTGTCGTCGAAGCGATGGATGACTACTATGATACCTATCGTTCCAATATCCATCGCGGTATCTATCGTATCTCAGAAGAAGCAACGGCACAGTATGAACGCGCTCGTGAGAAGGTAGCACAGTTGGTTAACGCTCCGCGGGCACGACAGATTATCTTTACACGGAACACGACGGAATCCATTAATCTCGTCGCTTACAGTTGGGGAAGCGCAAACATACAAGAGGGCGATGAAATTGTCCTTACTGTTATGGAACACCATAGCAACCTTGTGCCTTGGCAACTGATGGCGCAGCGCACTGGTGCTGTGCTCCGATTCATGGAGATCACCGACGAAGGGTTGCTTGACTTCACACAACTTCATGACCTCCTCACTGAAAAAACGAAACTTGTTGCCGTAGGACACGTTTCAAATGTACTCGGGACAATCAATCCGATCCAGTCCATCATTATGGCTGCGCATGCTGTTGGTGCTAAGGTAGTCGTTGATGCCGCACAATCGGTGCCGCATTTTCAGGTCGATGTCCAGCAACTGGATTGCGATTTCCTCGCTTTCTCTGGACATAAAATGTGTGGTCCCACTGGTATTGGTGTCTTATACGGTAAATTGGAACTCCTTGAAGAGATGCCGCCCTTCCTCGGTGGTGGTTCAATGATTCGGAGCGTCGAACGCGACGTATCAAGTTATGCTGAACTTCCCGCCAAATTCGAGGCGGGTACCCCAAGCATCGCCGAAGCGATCGGACTCGGGCACGCAGTCGACTATATTACACAAGCAAATTTAGCAGCACTTCAGGTCCATGAACAAGAACTCCTAAAATATGCACATAATCGCTTACAAGAAATCGAAGGCATCACCCTCTATGGACCCGCCCCACATCAAAAAGCGGGTGTTATCTCCTTTAATATGGAAGGTATCCATCCGCATGACGTGGCTGGCGTTTTGGATACGCACGATATCGCTATCCGAGCAGGACATCACTGTGCACAACCGCTTATGAAGAGATTGGATGTTATCGCCACCGCCCGTGCGAGTTTTTACCTTTATAACACAATTGATGACGTGGACCGGTTATATGAAGGGCTGTGCAGAACACAGAAGTTGATGACCCGGAGCCAGAGAAGGAGAGCGGAATGAACGTATATCAGGAAGAACTGCTTGACCATTACGAAAATCCGAGCAACTATGGAACACTGCCGAATCCTAACATTTCCCATGAAGAAGACAATCCGCTTTGTGGGGATCGGATCCGCATCGACCTTGTTGTTGAAGATGACACTATTACAGAAGTGCGATTTTGCGGACACGGTTGTACCATCAGCCTAGCGGCTGCCTCTATGCTGACTGAGAAGATTGAAGGCAAAAGCCTCGATGAAGTCAAACAACTTACAAAAGACGACATTTTAGACATGATCGGCATCCCTTTGGGTCCCGTGCGCCTCAAGTGTGCGCTATTGGCTCTCAAGGTTCTCAAAGCCGGTGCGTATGGCATCAAAGGCTGGCCCGGCGAAGAAGAATAAAAGCATTTTTCCGATGGACGGCACCAAAAGTGATTCAGCAAATTCGTTTTCCTGTATCCGTTTTATCTATCATTCTCTCAACGGGCATCTCATTAAAAAAAGGAGGCTGAACGCAATGAGCAACGATGTAACAACACAAGAAGCTAAAGTTACACTGAGTGTTCAGCAGTTAGAAAGCATCATTCGTAAAGTGGTTCGTGAAGAATTGGTGGAATTTGCGGCACAAGAACTCGGAATTCTTCACCTTGATAAGGAATCTCCGCTCTATGAGGATATGGAGGATATTCTCGAACGTAAAAAATCCGGTCAATTGAAGTTTCATACCCACGAAGAAATTTGGAATTCATAAGTATTAGGCATTTATGTATCAAGCATTTTATGAAGACCGGTTTGTCCGCAATCTTACCCGTTACTCAAATTTACGCCAGCGTATTCAGCGAAAAGTTGAACAGATTCTGGCAGATCCCTACGATCGTACGGAACGTCTCGGACGGGTTTCTGGTGGATTAGATTTACGTGGTTGCCGCAGTTCTCGCGTTGATAGAAACTTTCGCATAATTTTTGTTATCTGCGAAGAATGTAGTTCTATCAAGGAATGTCAGTATTGTTTCTGCGAAGAGAAAGAAGATAAAACAGTCATTTTTTTGACTGTAGGTCCACATGTTCGGGCTTATACTATGAGTTAAAGCATGTTCTACCAACACACGCCCAAACCAGTAGTTTCCCGTAGTTTAAAGGTTAACTGGGCAAAAAAAATAAAGAAAAAAGCAAATATGCCAGAATTCTATAAAGTTGCGAAAGTGAGTGAAGTACCACCCGGCACGAAACAATTAGTTGAAGTTGATTTTGTCCCCGTACTACTTTTCAATGTCGATGGTGAGTTCTATGCGATAGAGGACGTTTGCACGCACGATAACGGTCCTTTGGGAGAAGGTTGGTTCAATGGTGAGGAGATAGAATGCCCTCGGCACGGCGCACGTTTTTGTGTGAAAACAGGAAAACCGCTCTGTATGCCCGCTGTCGAAGCCGTTGATTGTTACGCCGTCAAAATTGAGGATGATGATATTCTGGTCAGCATTGACTAATTAATTACTCGGACCTCATAGGAGGAAATTTCAATGGTATCCGAAGAAACTGTATTAGAAACTATCAAGCAAATTATCGATCCGGAAATTGGTATCAACATCGTCGATATGGGCCTTATCTACGGTGTTGACATCAATGACACGACTGTAGATATTAAAATGACCTTAACGAGTATGGGATGTCCCGCTGGTGGACAGATTATCAACGGTACACAGCAGGTCACGCAGCAAATGGACGGTGTTGAGGAAGTCAATGTTAATGTCGTCTGGAGCCCGCCTTGGAGCATGGAAATGATGAGCGACGACGCAAAGGATGAACTCGGCCTCTTTTAAAAGTAGTAGGGTCTTTAGAAAAGCCACACGCGCTTTTCTCCCACCGTGTGCCGTGACCTGCATCATGAACAAGTTCGCGAAACAACCGAAACTCCTCAAGAAACATCCCAACGCCTTTCAGGTAGAGTGGAAGGACGGACATGTCAGTTGGTATCCGTACGTCTATCTCCGACAGATGTGTCCGTGCGCTGAATGTGCTATCATCCGGCACAAAGGCAGGGATGTCCATTCCCTCTTTGCCCCACAAGGCGACGGAGATATAACCCTCATTGAGGTTTCAGACGATATTCAACCCCTTGACATCCAGTTAGTCGGTCGTTACGCGCTCCAATTCAGTTGGAACGATGGACACGATACCGGCATCTACCCATTTGAAGCCCTGCGCGAGACGTGTCCGTGTCCAGAATGTGCACCCCTTTATGAAAAGCCACTTATTCAAACGGAGGAAGAAAACTGAGCAATGCAAACTATGCCGTCACTTCCTGAAATTTCACCGCGTGAACTGAAACAGAAACTCGACGAAAACGAATCCGTGTTTTTATTAGATGTCCGCGAACCGAGCGAATATGACATTGTGCACCTTGAAGGTGCACAGCTCATACCGCTTAACACATTACCACACCACGTCGATAGTCTTCCATCAGACCAAGAAATTGTCGTCTATTGCCACCATGGAACGCGAAGTCTCTATGCCACCGCCTACCTACACCAAAACGGATTTCGTGATGTCAAAAATCTCGCAGGTGGTATCGACCAGTGGACAGCCGAGATCGATCCAACCCTACAGAGATATTAAATTGACTTTTAATTTATTGCTCCTGGGCCGCTGCGTCCGTTGTCCTTGCGGGTTTCTGGTTAATTCCAGACTGCGTTTGAGATTGTTGACATTGATTGCAACCTATATACAGGTGGGGAACGGAGTTCCCTCCTACAAAGGTTCTCAAGCGTAGCCCGTAACGAAGTGGAGGGCGGATGTACGCCGATTAAGGTTATTTATCCAACCCACCTGACCGAACCGAAAGGTATAATTAAAATATGATTGTCGAATTTGAAAACCGCTCTGGCGACATAGAACAAGCCGAAATGGAAATTGATGAACCTTGCCCGATCTGTTGTGGCATGCTCTTCCCTGCTGTGGAGTCTAAACCAGAGAGTGGATACCGTTGCAGCAGCTGCGGACTCGTTTTTGAACCTGTTGAAGAAGAGTAACTCTTCGGTTTCCGTACCCAATTCACCGCCAAAAATTGTAGCACGCAACATCGGCGCGAGCGGAACCGATCAGAAACTGTAGGAACCCTTTGTCCTCCGAGTACCCAAAAACGTAAGCCCGTAACGTAGTGGAGGGCGGATTTAAGGAAAATGCGTCAAGTCCACAACTCACTTGATTCCTCCGCAAGGTAAAATTAAAAATCAATTTTCCGGAAATCTGGAACTTCCATCGGTGTTCCACCACTCGCAATGGATTGTTCTGAAACTAAGCCCGGCACAGTGAAATCCATCGCTGTATAGACATCCATCGGCGGTGGTGTATCGGTGAGGATACTATCGACAAAATCCCGTACCTTGAAATACTCGCCGAGGTCACCAGCATTTTCTGCCTCAGCAGGCGGGTCTTTCCACCGTTCGGGCAGAAGGTCTTCAAGTTGGGAGAGCGGCCTCCACTGCTCGCTTATTCCGAACTCACTTAACCAAATTTTCGGTGCGGCGTTGAACCCACGCGAACTCTCATAGCACCCTTTTGTCCCTTGCAAACTGAAATACGAATTCGCAGGACGGTTCGAGAGCATATCAATCCGAATCTTAATTAACCCACCACCATCCGTTTTACACAGCATCATCACTGTATCTTCCATCGCGTGTTCAGGGTCGGTATTAACGTCAGTACCGAGGCAACAGACACTCGCGACACGTCCACCGAACCACTGAAGTACCGGACCGAGGCTATGCGTCGCATAGTTGCACCGATTAATGCCTACCTGCCAGTAGTAGCGCCACGTCGGATTACCACTTTCATCGTGGTGGAGCGACTTGATGTTGTGGAGATATTCCCCTTCCCCGAAATAGACATCACCGAACATGCCCGCCTCTGCTATGCTGCGGATCAGCACATTTGACTTGGAATAGCACGTGTTTTCAGCCATCGTGTACTTGGCAGATGCCTTCCGAACCGCCCGAACCAAGTCGTAGCACTCCTCTAAATTGACAGCAGCGGTCACTTCACTGATGACATGTTTCCCCGCTTCCAACGCCTCAATGGCTTGCGGTACGTGCAGATTTTCAGGTGTAGCGAGGACGACGAGGTCCACCGCGTCCAGCATCGCTTGATAATCTGTAAACTGTTGGGGAATATCAAACCGTTCTGCAACGCTTTGGAGTGCCGTCTCATTGATGTCACATACCGCCGTCATATCGGTTTCCGCTATCGCTTTAAAAGGTACTACGTAGGAACTCCCTCGATGTGCCCCTACAATCCCCACTTTCAGTTGATTCGCCATTATGTATATCCTCCGATTTCGATGTAGCTTCGCAAACTGAAACTTGCTCTACAACGGACTATAGCCGTAGCATAGCATATTGTACGCAATTTATCAGTAAAATTTCCAACCGTTTCAACCTTCACACTACGCCTATAGTGGACGTTGCTCTCACCATTTTAATTTGCAAGCACGGTACAGATTTGATATACTTAATACGGTTGCTGAAGTGTCGTTGATAAGGCTTCAAAGCGCACTTCAAAACAGTATATAACACGAAAAATAATACGAGAGGCAAATTGAGCACAGCCCATGCTTCAATATGGGCTTGCAAGCTGCATCCTACATCAGATAATGAACAACAAAACGCTCGATCATTTGCTTATCGCGATCACAGTGCTATTAGATCTCTGTTTCGTCGCCACTGCAATTGTCGTAGCATACTGGATCCGGTTTGAATCGGGTTGGACACCTGAAACGCTCGCGTTGCACAAAGGGGGTACCCCGCCCCTTGACGACTATTTTCGGCTCATTCCGCTGATGGTGATAATCTGGCTAATGACGTTGAAAGGGTTAAAACTTTATCGTCCGGAAAGCAACGCGACGCTTTCAGCGTTCTGGACCCTCTGCAAAGCCGCTGGTATCTCCCTCATCGCTACGTTAGCCGCACTCTTTTTCATCTATCATCACGATGCCTACTCGCGCTGGGTTATGCTCTTAGCTGCCGGTTTCAGTCTTGTATGGTTGTTCTTGGGTCGATTGGTCCTTCACCGTTTCCGACAATCAATTCACGCCCAAGGGGTCGGCGTAAATCGACTGGCAATCGTCGGAAACTACGATGCCCGCGTCGAAAAGTTCATCAACGTCCTGAATACCAAAGCGGATAGCGGTTACGAGATGGTAGGGATAATTGCTGAACCGGTAGGTGCTGATAGTCCACACGTGCAATATCTTGGGAAAAGCCAAGAGGTCCTTGAACTGGTCCGAAAACATCGACTTGATACGCTTTTCATCGTATCACCGACGGTACCGAATGACACTATTCTGCAGATTCTTCACGCGTGCGAAGGGGTGCCGCTCCAAATCAATGTCCTGCCCGAACTCTCCGAATTTATCAGGGACAGTAGGAACACCATCACCTTTTTTGATGGCATACCGGCTCTACAATTAAGGGAGACACCCATGCAGGGTGGACGCGGCATTATCAAGCGTCTTATAGACATCGTCCTTAGCGCATTCGCGTTGATTGTGTTAAGCCCGCTTATGCTAACGATCGCTATCGCTATACGCTCAACCTCACCCGGCAGAGCGATTTTCCGTCAAGAACGGGTCGGTAGAGGTGGAAAGCCGTTCAACATCTACAAATTCCGTTCCATGCGCGCCGATGCTGAAGAAAAAGTTGGGCATGTGTGGGCAAAAAGTGATGATCCTCGGCAAACCCCACTTGGACAGTTCCTAAGACGCTGGAGTTTAGACGAATTGCCCCAATTTCTCAATGTTCTTAAGGGCGATATGAGTCTCGTCGGTCCCCGTCCAGAGATGTCTGGATTAATTGATACGTTCAGTGAATCAATTCCGCACTATCTCGCTCGGCAGCGCGTTAAGTCGGGGATGACTGGATGGGCACAAATCAACGGCTTTCGGGGAAATACCTCCCTTGAAGAGCGGATCTCTTATGACCGGTATTACATCGAAAACTGGTCTCTCGCCTTAGATATTAAGATCATCTTGAAAACCTTATGGGCAATTAAAAAGGGTTCGCGGTAGGCATTTCAGCAGCCTAAACACACAAACCCTCTCCACCCTCGCTGGCGAGGTTTCCTGACGGAAACACCCAAGCAAAAACACCTCGCCTCTTTAGACCGCACAAGGAACTCTAAAATCCACGCTAAAAATACCGCCGCACAAAGGGCCATGCTCCCGCTTTGTAATAGCGGTGTCCACCCTCCCCGATAAAGAGCTCACACCTATCCGCAACACCGGCAACCGTGTAGATATTTTTCAAGCGTTCATACGCCAACTCGACGTGATCTATTGGGAAAATCCCGTCACCTCGTCCCGCAATCGCGCAAAACGGACGCGGTGCGATTAAACCTGCGACATCGTACATTTCCCCAAGCCGCATTACACCCGGCACATAGTTGCATTCGCAATGGTTGATGGTCCCAATACTCCCCTCAAATGTGCAGAAATAGCAACTCGGCACTGCAACTGAAATGCGGGTTTCACAGGCAGCGGCGAAAAGTGAGACGGTTCCACCACCAGAGTTACCGGTAATCGCGATGCGTTCGGCATCTATCGGAAGATCTGCTATTGCCCAATCAATGAGGCGTGACATGTCCCACACCCGTTCGCCGATCGGTGTTCGTCCAACAAGCATGCTACGCACAAGCTGGTTTCGGCAGGAGTGCGTTTTATCGGCTTGTTTATCCGCTTCCGTGCGCGTCTCGCCGAACGCCCGTGTTGTCGGTGCAATCGCGATGTAGCCTTCCTCAACGGCTGCCTGCCGAGCGATGTCGCGCTCACCTTCCAGCATATGTTCTTCCTCTGCTTCTGTGTGTGCAATGCCGGCGTAGAGATGCGGATGGTTATGTCCGTGTGGTGCGAGGATCAGCGGCACTTTGCCTTCAATCGTTTTTGGACGCAGTAGGTAAAATGGCAATGGCACCGTCGGCTCTACCCACAGATACCAACTCTCTCGGAAATGATTATCCATATCCAAGACTTCGAGTTGTTCTGCTCTCGGGACGTACCCTTCCAAATCGGATTCCATGTTGTCCAAGCCGAGGATCTCTCGCAACTTCGGACGAAAATTGGCTTGCCATGACACCAATTCTTCCCGTGTGGTCGCCCGAAATTCAAACTCTCTCGGAACGGTATCGTATAAGGTTTTAAAATGCGTTGCGGCGTTATACATTACGGGTCTCTCCTCTATGGATGCGGTTCACTTGACAAAATTCTCAGCACTGCTATAATGTGCATAATCATAGACGACACTTGCAGACTTGTCAACTCTTTTAACGACATCAGACACCCTCGTGAAACGATTTTCTAACTATGGGAATCTGTTAACCATCAACTCGTGCTTTAACATTTATAACGGAGTCGAGTTGATGGTTAAACCGCTCCATTACATTCCGCCGCCCTTCCCCAGTAACGGGTGGGACCCCGGTTTTTGGTAAAGTTGAACGCCCTCTCAATGTTGAAAGGGGGTTGGAATTAACCGAGAACCGTTGTGGAACGTAGTGGAACAACGCCCAGGTGCCAATAAATTAAAAATAAAAAAATGAAAATATTGATAACTGGCGCGAGCGGTAGGCTCGGCGCGTTTGTGATCCGAGAATTAGCGGCGGAACACTCGCTGGTACTAATGTCGCGCAGAACGCCATCCGACGAATTCTCGCACCTACCTTTTATTCAAGGCGATCTGAACAATTTCGAGGACTGCCAACTTGCTGTTGAAGGTGTGGACGCGATCCAACACCTCGGCGCACAACCAGGACCTGTTGATCACCCAGATTTACGCGCAGGTGCTGAAGAGAGAGGCATCTCCTTTGACGCAACTTTCAAAACGAATATGCTTGGCACCTATTATCTCATGCAAGCGGCAATTGAGGCGGATGTCCACACGGTTGTGATGTCCGGCAGCAATTGTGCCTTAGGACACGGCTTCCGAATCAGCCAAACACATATTCCAATAGATTACCTACCCGTAGATGAAGAACACCCCTGCTATCCTGAAGATTCCTATAGTTTTTCTAAACGGTGTGGCGAGGACTTATTGGCGAGTTATACCCGTGCTTACGGCATCCGAACCTATGTTACACGTCCTGCTGGTATCAGTCCAGAAGAACGGAGAAAGCAGATGGCAGAAGGTGCTAAACCGACAACCGCCTGGACACCGTGGCTCTGGTGTTGGGTAGGAAGTGAAGATGTCGCGAGTGCACACCGCCTGCTCATGGAGAAAGCGGATACGCTACCCCCACACGATGTCTATTTTTTGAACGCCGATGACACTTCAGCCTTGGAACCTTCTCAAGAGTTAGTTGAGCGTTTTAAACCCGAATTTCTTCCGAAGGTGAGAACGCTGCAGGGACATCAATCCTTTATCAATTGCGATAAACTTAAAAATGCTGTTGGATGGCAACACGAAACGTTATGGCGACAGTAACGTAGTGCTTTAGCCACTTTCAAATTATGGATGTCCGCTTTGGTTCGTAGTAGGGAGACCATTCATTGCCCGTTGTTGACCTGTTCTCACTGCGAAGCAGTGCGATAATGCACGTCGCATTTGGGCGAGTACGCCGCAAAATCGCACTACTACAAACCTACCCTAAAATTCAAACTGGATAGAACAGTAGTTTTTTACCCTTTGGAGGAAATATTATGTCAACCCGTGACAGAGTACGCATCGGTGTCGTCGGTGTCGGGAGCATTTCCGTGCGCGGCATCCTGCCACATCTCACCCAAGACGATGTCCAAGATAGATTACAGGTAACGGCTGTCTGTGACCCTGTTCCCGGTAGAGCACAAGCGGCATCTGAAAAATTTAACGTCCCGCATGCGTATGAAACTTACGAGGCACTCTTAGCAGACGGACATGTAGATGCGGTCAGCATCGCATCGCCTATCGGTTTGCATTATGAACAGGGAAAACTCGCCATTGAACACGGTTTGCACGCTCACTTCAACAAAACGATGACAACTACCGTCGATGAAGCGGACGATCTGATTGAATCGGCGGCGCGTAAAGGTGTAAAATTAGTGGCTTCCCCTGGGGAAATGCTCCGTCCGATCCACCAAGAAATTCGCAGTCTTATTGCCGACGGTGCCATCGGAACGTTGACCTGGGCAGCTGCTGGTTCCGCTTTTGGAAGATACCACGAAAACGAATCCGTTAGGCAGGGTGACGATCCGCTCTCTAATATCAATCCAGCGTGGTATTTCCGTAAACCCGGCGGTGGACCTCTATACGACATGACCGTCTACGGCTTGCATACGCTGACCGGCATCCTCGGACCTGCAAAACGCGTGACGGCATTCTCTGGTGTTCGCATCAAAGAACGTGAATTTCGAGGTGAGATGCTCCCGTGCGATATGGACGACAACACCTTTATTCTGCTTGACTTCGGCAAGGCATTCTACGGTTTTGTCTACGGTGCAGCCGCCGGTTCCGTCGTCAGAGGTAGGTTGGCAATTCACGGCACCGGTGGCACGATTGAAGGCAATTTGCTGAATGGTAAATCCATTGATGCCCCGGACGGGGAACTCCCACACGTTGTGGGACCGCATCGTAGCATTCAGGAATCGCACGTCTATGAGGATATTATGCAGTTGATGGATTGGATTCGCGAGGATAAACCGACGATTGTCACGGCGGAACATGCCCGGCATGTGATAGAAATTTTCGATGCGGGATACCGATCCGCGCAGACGGGACAGGCACAAGACCTACGCACAACATTTTGACCTACAGGAGAATGGAAACAAATAGTGAAGTTGAAAACTTTGCTCGGTGATAGGACTATTTAGTTCTCTTGTAGGAGAGATCCTCGAATCCTGGGGGAAACACCCAAGCAAAAACACACATCACTGTAGGAGCAACCTCCCGGTCGCGATACCCTGACTTAGACACACATTTTGAAGGAAAAATCCTCTATGCCAAAAGCTTTATGTATCGGTGAACTTCTTATTGATTTTGTCTCCACAACACCTGATGTGACGCTCGCCGAAGCCCCAGGATTTGTCAAAGCCCCAGGGGGTGCGCCTGCTAACGTTGCCGTCGGCTTAGCGAAACTCGGCATGGATGCCGGGTTTATCGGTAAAGTCGGTGCCGATGCGTTCGGCGATTTCCTTCGCGAAACGCTCCAACAGAACGGTGTCGATACCGACTATCTCATCGCAGGTGAAGGGTCCCGAACGACCTTAGCCTTCGTCGCCACCCGCTCTGACGGTATGAAGGACATTACCTTCTATCGACACCCAGGTGCCGACATCCAACTCTCTCGAGACGAAATCAATACCGACTACGTCCAATCGGCGGAACTGTTCCACTACGGCTCTGTCAGCCTCAGCCATTCACCGAGTCGAGAGGCGACGCTCCATGCAATTCAGTCTGCAAAAGCGGTGGGTGCGATGCTCTCCTACGATCCGAATTTGCGGCTGATGCTCTGGGATAACGCGAAGGATGCCAAGCACTGGATATGGGAAGTGATGCCTTACGCAGATGTCGTCAAGATATCAGAGGAGGAATGGGAATTTGTCACAGGCGATGCAGGCTTGGAGCAGGGGATTGACCGCATTCTTGGACTCGGTGTGAAACTGCTCGTTGTAACTTTAGGGGAGCGCGGTTGCTATTACACGAACGGCATCACTGATGGTTTTGTTGATGGTTTTATAGTTGACGTAGTGGATACACTCGGTGCAGGGGACGCCTTCGTCGCTGCGATGCTCATCCAGTTGATACAGCACGTCGACCTTTTATCACTTAAAAAAGTTCAACTTGATGCTATCATGCGATATGCGAACGCAGCAGGAGCATTAGCGACTCAGAAGGTTGGCGTAATTCCGGCACTGCCGACCCATTCTGAGATTGAAAGTTTCTTGTAAGATATTCTTGTGAACGGATTAAGAGGTTACATTTAAATGAGGGTGGTTCATGCCCAATGGTCCGCTTTTACGTTGAAGTGAATCTAACAATCCTTATATCAAACTCAGGTTATGCAATGCCCTACCTTCGCCTCGCTTTAACAGCGTACATGGGCCAGGAAAAATAGAAGTCATCACCCGCTGGACGGACGGTGTAATGCTCTTGTGCATCATCAGGCGAGAGTTGTGCAAACGCATCACGGATCTCCTGCACGACCGCCGGTGGGGTTTTCTCGGGACGTACCCACCAGAGAAACGACATCTGTGCGTTTCGGACGTGTGCTGTCTTTTCAAGAGTAAATCCAGCATCTGCAATCATGGCATCCCATTGAGAGGGTGGATAACCGTACACATGAGAATTATCCCGGAGTGTCTCCACACGGTTTTGCCACGCTATTAATTTCTCTGATTCCGGTGAGACAGAATCTGTCATGCAGAAGAGTCCGTCTGTCCGTAAAACCCGATGGACCTCACTTAAGAATGCTCGGACATCCTGAAAGTGATGCGGGGCGAGCCGACACGTTACCAGATCCAAAGAGGCATCAGCAAACGGCAACGCCTCGGCAGCAGCGACGGAAAACGCAATGTTTTTTATCGCTTGTTCTTGTGCAAGTTCAACCGCCTTCTCGACCATTTCCGGGGTTAGATCCGTTGCTACGACATGTGCCACCTTGGATGCAAGGGCAAACGCCGTGAAACCGGTACCTGTCGCAATATCTAACGTCTGTTCTGTCCCTTTCGGCGCTGCAAAGTCGAGTATTACATTTAGTGTATCGCCTTTGGCATGAACGCTGCTTTGCGCGTAGTAGTCGGCATGTTGGCTAAATTGTTCTTGAACCGCAGTGTGTATGGACTTCATGTATTAGTTCTCAGTTTTCGGTTATCAGTTTTCAGCTAAAGGGGTTCATGGGGATCCGGTGCGGTTGCGTGAAGACCCTACCGGGTACTTAGAGATAGTGCGAGGTTGCAAACCTCGCCAGCGGAGGGGCTTATCAATCAGGCAAGTTTTTTCATCCTGCAAATCCTTGAACCCTGTAAATCCTGATTCTGACAATTAATTGAAAACAATAACCCCGCGAGCGTTTTCTCCCGCTTCCATATCCGCAAAAGCCTCATTAATCTGCTCAAGTCGATAGTGGCGTGAAATCAGTTCATCCAATTTCAATTTGCCTTCTGTATACAGATTGAGAAGTTTCGGCATATCCACCCGTGGTTGGCAGGATCCGTAAAATGAACCGATCAATCGTTTCTCACTTGAGACAAAGCGTTGGGCAGGAATGCTGAATTCCGACGCATGATGCGCTATTCCTACAATAACGGCACTCCCAGCGGGTCGGACCATATCGTATGCCTGTACAATCGTCTTGGGATTCCCAATCACCTCAAATGCGTAATCTACGCCCAAGCCATCTGTCAACTCCCGAACGGCTTCAACGGGATCAGTCTCAGCGGCGTTGACGACATCCGTTGCCCCGAAATTTTTCGCAAAGTTGAGTTTCTTCTCCGCAATATCGACAGCGATAATCCGTTCTGCCTGTGCGAGCACGGCACCTTGGATGGCATTCAAACCGACGCCGCCGGTCCCGATAACCGCTACGGTGCTGCCCGGCTCAACCTTTGCCGTGTTAAGCACTGCCCCGACGCCTGTCGTCACGCCACATCCCACGAGTGCGGCTTTCTCTAACGAATAGTGCGGGTCAATTTTGACGAGATTCTGTTCCGGAACAACCATGTACTCCGACATCGTTGCGATCCGTGCCATCTGGAGAATCCCATCACCTGAGCTGTTGTGGAGGCGGTAAGTGCCATCCAATAGGAATCCGCGAGGCACATCGTAGGTTTGACAGAGGCAGACCCGTTCCATTTGACACATCCGACAATTGCCACAATAACTCACAAAAGACAAAATTACTGTATCGCCGGGCTGAAAACCGGTTACATTCCTGCCAACATGCTCAATCACGCCAGCACCTTCGTGTCCGAGGGCGACAGCTGCGTCGTAGTAGATGGTCCCGGTCACCACGGACAGATCGGAATGACAGACACCACTCGCAGCGGTCCGGACGAGGACTTCGTTTTCCTTCGGATCATCTAATTCAAGTTCCTCAACAACGACAGGTTGATTATGTTCATACATAACAGCAGCACGCGTTTTCATGTATTTTGGCCTCCATTGCCGGTTTACCTATACGGGTGGATCTTAATCCGTTCTTAAGCTCACTGAGGTGAATCCACTTCTCGAATAACGAGCAAGGTGAATTTTCTACATCCTATAGATGGACTTTTAACAACCTTCATCAACGATAAGCGTGACTACGATGTTTGATTCGATAAATTTCAACAATGTGACGCTGATCATCTATTTGATAGAGGATTCGGTAATCCGCGATTCGGATTCGCCAATGAGAACCTGACTGCCCTGAAAGTTTGACAACTCCAGGTGGGCGTGGGTTATTTGCCAATTGCACTAACAGGGCATCAACGCATATCCTAATGGTTTGCGACAATCTTTGTAATGCTTGTTCAGCACGACGTTTTAAATAGACAGTATAGCGCGTCGGGGCATTCAAAGTTTTCCTTCTTTTTTTAACTCGACCCGAATTTCCCGATAGTCGCGAGAAGCCGTCTCGGTTTCAACCGCGGCATCCATCTCTAAAATGTCCTCTAAATCCTCCAGGTGCTTCATGAGAAGGCGATACTCTTTCATTGATAGAACGACAGCGGTTTTCCTGCCTTTGGTGTTGACAAGATATTTTGGGTTGATATCGAGCATAAGGATTCTCCTCTTTTCCATCTGTGAATCTGACGATAGGCTAATCACAAGCCGCGCTTACAATAAAGATTCCAGATAACTTCTCGCCTTACGCATTGAGTCAACCGGATCCGATTCACCTTCATAGACAATCGAGAGACATCCGTTATAATCAACACCTCGCAAGATTTCTAAAACGCGAGGGTAATCCAACCATTCCTCTACACCGCTATCAATCTGATAAAACTTCGTACGGACATAGACGGCGTGAGGTGCTGTCTGTTCAATACTTGCATAGCAGTCGTAACCCGGATGCGAAGAGCCGCGATGTCCACTCGCACCAGGGGACCCTGCAAATTGTCCAGTATCCAAGATATGTGTGAAATAAGGATGATCCGTTTCATTCAGGGCGCGTAAAACAGCAGCACCATCGCGTGTAACGTTGTTGTGGTTGTGATTCTGTAACCCGACGAGGATTCCTGATTCATAGCCGTATTCAGCGACCTCCTTGAAGGCTTCAATCATCGGTGGCCATAAAGTCTCTTCATCGTCGCAGTCCTCAGGTACGTAGGCGGCAAAGACTCGGACAAGCGGGCAACTCATAAAAGCGGCAATGTCAATCCACTGCTTGATGAGCGCGACTTGTTCCGGATGTTCGGCAACAGGACGACCAAAGTTGTTGCTAACCCCGATATAACCTAACGGTAATCCTTTCCGCGCAAGATCTTTCTTCAAGTCTCGTAGATAGCCTGCATCGGTGGATTCAAACGCGCTTGAATGTAACTCAATAACATCAAAACCGATATCGTACACAATTTGTGCGAAAGCAGAAGCAGTAGTATTTCTCACATTCAGAGACATAGTCCCTAATTTCATCATAACGGCGTTCTCCTTTGATCGTCCTGGGTGGTAGAAAACTTTCAAGTGCGTTCGTCTAACTCGTCCTCTGTCCTATCAACGTATTCTTGAAGGGATATTCGGGTCTGCTGGTGTAACACTGTGAGGAATTTCCGCAAGGTTTGCTGAAGATCTTGGAGTTGATGCCGGTCGGCCTCAAGGTCCTGAATTCGTGGATCGAAAAGCTCCAACCGGTTGAGTCGGTCAAAAATGTCTTCAATCAGGTTCTGGATCTCGCTGAACCTCCGCCGCCCGTCTTCAACCTGCTGTCGTTCCTCTTCGAGTTGCTGAACTTTATCTGCCATGTCAGCGAGTTCTCTGCGTGTCTGCGTCAACTCTTTTTGGAGATTTTGCGTAAAACTTATTAATTTCTCTAAGGTATTCGTTGTTTTATAAACCGGCTGTCCCGGATTACCAAGATTTTTTTGCTCCTGAAGCGGCGGGCTCTTTTCTGGCGACAATGGCGTGGCAATTTCATCCGATGGGTTAGCCGGCGCGGAGGCATCTGTGCCTCCAAAAATGCCAATTAACTTAATATGATACGAAAATAGGGTATAAGTTTCTCTTCGCTCGCTGTATGTAACTTGCACCCGTATCTCTTCATCAACCTTCAGGGTACTGAGACGGCTATGTATATTCCGAATCACTACCTCATTGTATCCGAATGAGTTATTTTTCTTTGGATTCAACTGCCGGAGGTATCGGTAGAGTTCCAACCCATCGGGGCTCTCGCGCTCCAACCCTTCGGCCGTTAAAACGCCGACGACTTCGGGATTCTCAGGATCTGATGACCCATACTCGTCAGGTATGACGATATCCAGCGGCACCTCTCCGTGAACAGCCTTCATCCCGAGAGTCCATTCCGTTGCCGATATTCTACTGCTGTACACAATGAAGTCGTAGGTAATTGCCATAGTTTTCTCTTTTCATGAAAGCATTTATTTTTGTAAAAGCGACTTCTGAATCTTAACACCTTTTCTACAAGTTAACCCTCAAATCACGACATCCTAACTTTCGCGAACTACATCTGTAATCTCGACATGACCTGTGCGAGTTTCGGTATGCAAGAGGTACCAACCCCTTCTACAGCGAAAGATGCGACACAATGTGCGAAGTTCAGTGCCGCCTTGATAGAACGGCTTTGATAATAGTTAATCAAAAAGGCGGTCGCGAAAACATCACCAGCACCCGTCGGATCTACCTCTGTAACGGAGTAGGCAGCGGATCCAAACTGCGTTCCATTTTGAAAAAGGGTTGCACCCTGTGCGCCTTGTGTCAGGACAACGATCCGGGTTAACCCGATATATCTTTCGAGTTCATCCGGATAACTACGGAGATCCTCATCACTCAGGATTAATACATCAATATGAGGTAAGATGTCCTTCGCTGTCCCCCACCGCTTTGCCTCAACCCTACCACTGGCATCCCACTGTCGGAGCCAGCCTTGCGGTGTCGCACCTATTAGCGTTTCGTTGCTGAAACAGTGAACGACTTCAGCGGAAACCTCATCTGCAATCGGACACAAGTAGGCTATATCACTCGTACGCCATTCGACAGGAATATCGCTTCCCTTTAATTGTTGTGCGCTCCCAAGGATAAATTGCTGCCTGTGTCCCTTTACGTCGTATTGGTTATCAAAGATTGTTGTCTCAGGAGATTCATGATAGACTGTCTTTATGCCTTCTAAAAGTGGATTCTCCCGATCAAAGTTCGAGCCAACAGCTGTAACTGCTCGAGCATGGTGCCCGAGGTTTCGCGCAGTGAGTGTTGAGTACGAAGCAGATCCACCAAGGATATAACCGTTTGGCGAGACATCATAACAGAAGTGACCGACCGATAGAAAAGTCGTAGGCATTGGAGAGGATATATTCATTTTCGCGTTATAATTCAAAGACAGGCTCCATATGTGCCCACCATTCGTCTGGCTGTGCCTCCATTACTGGTTCCTGGAAGGTTCTCATCAACTCATCCCAAGCTTTACATTTCGGGTTCTCTTCGAGATAGCGGGGAAAATCGCGCGCTATATCAAAGGTATCAATCGTTTCCATTACCATAAACAGACGGCATCCCAGCAGGTAGATATTCATCTTCGTGATGCCAACTGATTTCAGTGCCTCAATCACTTCGGGCCATGCCTCTCGATGGTACGCTTTATACGTTTCAATAACAGATGGATCGTTTTTGAGATTCAGTGTTAAGCCGTAGTGTTTCATTTTAGTTTTTCCAGTGCCTTTCGGATTATTTCAGCATGGTCAAACGCGAGTTTCGGTCTTTTTAGAGTAGGGTTTGACTCGCAAGTTTGGTCGAAAAGAGCCGTCGAGAACCATGCAGCTGCTGAGGCATCAGATCCAGCTCGAACGTTTCGCGTAGGCTCTCCAATAACTGCTGCGTAGGCGATAGTAATTACGCGCCCGCGTGGATCGCGAAACGGTGCCCCAAAGATCCCAACCTCGGTGAGTGCTACATCGGACACCCCCGTTTCCTCCTCCAATTCACGCAGTGCTGCCGCTTCCAGCGTTTCCTCCATCTCAATGAAACCACCCGGCAGTGCCCAGCACCCTTCAAACGGGGCATGCTTACGCTGAATCAACAGCACATCCGAGAGTTCACCTGTACAAACCACAATATCAACAGTAACAGCAGGACGTGGATAGTCGTAACTAAACATTGTGTTTTTTAATACTCGATTCGGTTGCTGGATAAACCGAAACGCTCTTTATTATTAGTGTTTATATGATACCAAATTATAATATTTTCGTCAACATTTTTCTCACAATTGAACAGAGCTGTTCAGTTCTTCTGTAGGAGGGATTTCCAAGCCCCGATCCGTCTTCTGTAGAAGCGATCTCCTACCTCCGTTGGTAAGATCCAAACGCCCTTCAGCATTCCGAATTGAATATCCTTTCATGAAGAAAAACCAAACGGGTTACAACAAACAGGACAAACCAAACAACAGGCACACAGGATTTATAATGGTTCGTTAATCATAAAGCAAGTCACGGGAAACTATAGTAAAGCCTACAATTATTGAGATACCAAAGCATTGAGGCAATTTATCTATAGAACTCACTACGGATTCAGGTAATTTTTTCTTTCCTTGAAATAAGTGTACATACGGTGCTATAATATCCTTTGGACTTGTAGACAGTACCTGAACATTTTACCAAGGCAGGTAAATCGAACATGAAGGTCCTCCTTAAGAAAAACATCCCAAATGCCCTTCTCATTTCCATCGGGCTTCATATTCTCCTGATGATGCTACTTGGAACCTTATATCGACAAAGACTCGATTGGCAACCCAAGCCGGTCACGGAATTTGACATCATCAAAATTCGATTGCGGAGTTCCGTGCGTCCATTGAAACGGCTTCGCCACCTGCCACTACAACCCTCCACAGTTCCTGAAAATATGCAACAGATGGAGACGGTCGAGGTGCAACCTCCCGCGCTTCAGACATCGGCAGCACCCGTATCGCATCAAGACGCCACCGTCGAATTACAAACACCCGATCTTGCCTCCACTGCGCAAGGAGAACATACCTACGGAAAGGGGTTACAGGCTACGCCTGTATCAGGATTAGGCGGCAGTGGTGCAGGAAGTGGACTGGGTTCACGCGTTTCAGGCAATGGAAAAGCCGGGGGCACGACTCGCGGCTTTTTAGGCGGGACGAACGGGCAACCCTCCTCCGACATTGGGGGGTTAACGCTTGCTGATCTGGCACTCACCAAGGTAGGGAGACATATCGTCGCAAACCGTGGATCCGATCTCGTTGACATCGTCTTTGTTATTGACGGCAGTGGGAGTATGAAAAACGATGTTGACGCGGTGCGCGAACACCTCAGTGCTATGACGGATCTCTTTGATAGCGCAAGTATGGACTTCACTATCGGCATCGTTACCTTCCGAGCTGGAACGGGATATGGTTTACTCGGTTTGGATTTTGAGGTGATCCCTCAAACGCGTTCCGTCACTCAAATTAAGAAGGTACTGGCACAATTGAAATTCCGCGGAGACGAGAACGGTCTGGACGCACTCATCCGAGCCGCCGATGAGGTTGCGTTCCGACAAGACGCTGAGGTCCATTTCATATTTGTTACAGACGAATATGTAAGCGGGGCATACTCTTCTATAGACGTGATGGTAAAAATGAAAACTTCCAAAATCAAGGTAGATGTTATCGGACGTGATGAACCGTTTCAGAAGTTTATCGCCAAGAGTACGGGTGGCTTATGGCTGCCGATTTCAAGTCTCACGATCCAGTAAAACTATAGTCAATTAGCGGTGATAACCGATGCACAAAAAGGATAAACACTACGCCTTGGGATTGGCGTTTCTTTTCCTTGGGGTAAGCGCGTTTACCGCCAGCCATCATGAAATGTGGCGCGATGAGATTCAGGCATGGCTGATCGCCCGAGACAGCGGTTCAGTCTTTGAGCTTTTTACGCACCTCAAATATGAGGGGCATCCGGGCTTGTGGCACCTGTTTCTCATGCCATTCACGCGCATCACACACTCCCCTGTCATCATGCAGGTGTTCCACCTCCTGATTGCGGGGGTTACCGTTTATCTCTTCGTCCGTTACGCCCCTTTCAACCTTCTCCAGAAATTCCTTTTCTGTTTTGGCTACTTCGTCCTCTATGAATACACTATTCTTGCGAGAAACTATGCGCTCGGACTTCTGCTGATAACTGTTCTTTGTATCCTTTTCAAGGCGCGTTACAAACGCTTTATTTGGGTGGGTTGTGTGCTATTTCTGCTTGCACATACGAGTGTCCATGCATTAATTCTCGCCATAGCAGTAGGCGTCGCACTCTGCTGCGAATACGTCTGTCACTGCTGTCGTCTAAACCCCTTTATCCAAGAAGGCGAAACTACAGAAGATAAACGAGCCGTCTGGATCGGGTTCGTCCTTATTGGAATCGGTATTACGACATCAGTTTTGCAGCTCATGCCTCCACCAGATACAGGGTTCGCTGTTGAATGGAAGTTTGCCTATGAATCGGAAGAGTTAAGCAAGGTTATCAAACTCATCTCTCACGCCTTTCTTCCTATTCCCGAGTTCTCGCTTAATTTTTGGAACAAGCACCAATTAGAAACGTACCCCGTCTTCCAATCCATCCAAATCCCGTTCTGCTGTCTTCTGATGCTCTGCAGTATATTGTTACTGCTCAAACGTCCTACTGCGCTCCTCATATATCTCGTGGCGATGTTTGGACTTTTATCTTTTTTTTATATCAAGTATTACGGTAGCATGCGGCATCACGGATTCTTATTCATCGCACTCCTGATGACCGGTTGGATTCATAAAGACTGCCCTGAGATAGACCTCCGATTCAAAATTCTCAACGAATTACCACAACGGTTGTTTTCCCCGTTTTTCACTTTCATCTTTATCTGTCATTTCATCGGAGGTATAACCGCCATTGGACTGGAGCATCGACATGTCTTCTCTTACGGGAAACAGGTGGCTGAATATCTCCAAGAGAACGACATGCAAGATATGCAGATGGTCGGCGAGATAGATTACGCCGCCAGCACCATTGTCGGATACCTCCAAAAAGATCAGATTTATTACGTACACGGCAATCGATACGGTTCCTTTGTCAAATGGGACGATGTCCGCATGCCTGATGTCGATGTCCAGGACATCCAAGTCGTTGAGGCAGCAGAAACGTTAAGGACCAAGACATCCCAAGATATTCTCATTATCATGAACCGCGCTTTAGACCCGGAACTGATTGCACAGCACAACCTCACCCTTCTAACCGAATTCACAGGTTCAATCGTCGATGACGAAGGCTTCTATCTCTATCTAATGCCCGCACCTTGATAAACTCCCTCTTCTGTAGGAGGGATCTCCGAATCCCGACTCTTTCTGACGGCTGACCACTGACTGCCGACCGCCCTTTTTGTAGGAGCGACTTCTGGTCGCGACACCCCTTCAAAACCGGTAAAAATCAAATATTCCCTTGACTTTTCGTCTAATACAGGGTAAACCTAAAATAAGTTATATTGATGAAAAAACGTCATCCCTGATCCATTGTCACTCTAAATGAAATGAAGGTCACTGCCCCTATGCCAAAACAAAACTTCAACGAAAAACTGACCACACTGCTCAAAACCCATTCCGACTTCCTTGACGACGCAGGTGAACTCATCCCCGCCGCCGTCAGAGACCACGCATGGCAACTCAACCACGACCTCATCAAACTACTGCTCACCGATAGATAGTAATGGCAATGAACGAGTGTGGCGAAAAACACGTCCATCCTTTTTAAAGCACGTCAATGATAATGAAATAAAAATAGAGCAGAACAAATCGGGTCAATGGAAGGTCAAGATTATTGACAAAATAAAGGAAGGTACCCGACCTAAAAGTGTTTGGACTGACAGTAGATATGACGCATCTTCGCATGGAACCAAACTATTAAAGAACCTTTTTGAAGGGCAGAAAGTTTTTAGCTATCCCAAATCAATACATGCTGTCAAAGATATTATTGAAATATTCACAGAGAAAGGGGGAGACGATATGATCCTTGGTTTTTTTGCAGGAAGTGGAACAACCGCTCATGCTATTTTAGAATTGAATAAAAAAGACAACGGCAGCCTGCAGTTTATTTTAGTGGAGCAGATGGATTATGTTGAAAACGTTACCGTCCCGCGTGTAGAAAAAGTAATGAAAAAAGAAAATATTGGCGATTTTATCTATTGCGAGTTGATGCAATATAACCAAGCCTATATGGACAAAATCCAATCCGCGCAATCCTCCGAAGCACTCGTAGCCCTCTGGCGAGACATCGCCGAAAACGCATTCCTGAACTGGTACGTCAACCCCGAAATGCCTGAAGAAGCAATAAGCAATTTCATCGCCATCGGCGACGTAGAAAAACAAAAGCACCTACTCGCTGAACTGCTGGATAAGAACCAACTCTACGTCAACCTTTCCGAAATAGAGGACGCGACTCATGAGCGATTCCTATTTCAAGAATGTACCCTCTATGCAACCAGATGCGCGCAAAACGGCACTCGCATTCCACGCTAAAGATGATTTACCGGAAGTCCGTAGGGATGTTTTTCAGATTTTGCGTAATACTGAAGGGTTACGCTTTTTTGCCGTTGTTGCCGATAAATTGAGTGTTCTTGAATACGTGCGCCAACGCAACAAACGGGAACCCGCTTATCGGTATCATCCCAATGAACTTTACGACTCTCTGACTGAGCGTTTGTTCAGAGAGAGACTACATCAGAGTAGTGGATATGATATTATTTTCTCAAAACGCGGTAAGTCTGATCGAACAGCTGCCTTGCATCAAGCACTTGAAGCTGCACGCTCCCGTTTTGTCACGCAACAGGAGATAACCAGCCTTGCATCTTTAAACATTGCCGTGGCAACTCCATCGGAACCGAAAACTAAATAGTCCTGTTCAACAATCACCGATAAGGACAATGGCACCTACTGCAATTCAATGTTATGTTAACCTCTTCAAAATAGAGGATGCGGATTTTGGGGTTAGTGAGGAAGATAAGGCGTTGAAAAAGGTGTTTTATGGTCCCACCACTACCAACATTTAATTTGACTCTTTACCTCTTATATGCCGCTGCAGAAACCGATATTGAACAACTAAGGAGTATCCATGAAATCTTGGAAGAAACCAACCAATGAAATGATAGATAAAGCCTTAGGTTCACTCAAAAAGGTGACGGCTCGCAAGTATTTTTTCTCGCGCTTGGAAAATCCATTGTGGCTCAAACCTCTCGCCGAACGTGGCTACTTTAAATACCCTCCAAGAAGCCAGAGGTTTGATAATGGCACCATTCAATTCCCTTACTGGCCCGATATTCAATACCTCAAGAACGTATGTAGTGAGTTACCCGATGAAGTTGTCAATTTGGTAATGGATCTTCCTGAAATCGACAATCCAATTGTGTATGATGGTATTGTAGACATCGCTTTGCATATCCCCGGAAAACAATCGGCGAAACTGAAAGACCAAATACTTAAATACGCAGGTATGGAGCACCAGTTGGGGTCCCATAAGTACGCAGGATTGTTAGCACATTGGACAGCAAAAAATCAAATATCGGCTGCCCTGGAACTTTCAAAGGTTCTCGTTGCGTTTGCACCAGATCCGCAGTCAGAGGAAAAACAGAAACTTCGTAAAGAAAATCCAATGGACAGTAATACTTTGCTTGAACCTTCACCCCGTATGGTACCTGGGGAATACCGTGATATAATGTTAAAAGGTATCCGGCCTCTTGCTGAAAGTGAACCCTATGATGTTGCTCGTCTCCTTATTGATGCCACAGTGAACATGATCTATTTACGAAGACATAAGCAAGATTTTAATAACGAGGAAGACAATTCCTGGTCCTGGTGTCCTTGCCTCTATAAACAGGGTAAAGACGGTGGAAGTTCTGAGGAAACACTTGTTCATACGCTGACCTTTACGTGCGAAAAGGTGTTTGAAAAATCATCCAATGCAATAGTAAAATTAGACAAAATTTTACGAAATCAACACTGGAATATTTTCAAACGCCTGCGTCACCATCTTTATGCAAAACACCTAAATGAACAGACCAAACCGTGGATTCTGGAATTAATACTAACACCTGAATATTACAATCAGTGGAATCATTCCTATGAGTTCCAACTGATGATACGACGTGCTTGCGAGCATTTTGGGGAAACGTTACTCACGGAAGAAGAACGAACACAAATCTTTGATGCTATTCTTGCGGGACCATCAAAAACGGGTTACCAAAGGAAGGTAGTGGAGTTTTGGGGTATTGAATTTAATGATGAGGGTTTCCTGCAGTATAAACTTCATCGCCATCGCATTCAGCTTACACCTTTCGCCCCTGTGCTATTTGGAAAATATGAAACCTACCTCCAAGAGTTAGAAACTGAAGGCACTTCCCGGATTTTTGATGAGGACTATATTCCTTCTAAAACAGAGGTTCGTGAGGTGCCTGTGTCTAAACGGAGTCCCTACTCACACCAAGAACTTGCAAAGTTAACAGATGATAATCTTCTCAACTTCATAAATGCTTGGGATGACGAAGATAAATTCCATGAAAATGAAGACTATGTAGAAATTAATATTGAAGCACTTGCCAACGCTTTTCAGACCGTTTTCAAAGAGTCTATCATTCCTGATCCTGTCAGATTTAAGTTTTGGATGGAAAATCGAGAACGGATCGAGATACCTATCTACGTGCGGATGATGATTTATGCGATGCAGACACACGTCAAGGCAAAGAATTTCGACAAACTTAAAGAATGGTTAACATTCAGCGAATGGGTACTTTCACATCCAGACCGAGAACACAATCGAGACTATAAACAAGGTGATGAATCCAGCGAGAATCAGAACTGGACAAATTCCCGACGAGTTGTCGGCGACTTTATCGGCGTATGTCTTGAAAAGGATGTAGATGCCCCGATTACTGCTCGGAGACAAATAGCAAAGATTCTGAGAAAACTTTGCACACAATATGATTGGAACTTAGACGAAGGTAATCCAAACAGATTATATCGCAATGATCCGCTCACGGAAGGGATCAATAATACGCGGAGTCTCGCACTACAGGAACTCGTCACATTCGGTATCTGGTTACAGGAACATCACTCAGAGAGCGAAATTCCGGAAGTAACAACAATTCTGGAGAGACGTTTTTCTCAAGAAACAAAATATCCTTTGACACTGCCGGAATATGCCATACTGGGCAAAAATTACAATTCAATTTTCAGTCTCAGTGAAATATGGGCAACCGAGCATAAATCAGACTTTTTCCCACAAAAGAAACTCCCTGAATGGTTAGCGGCATTTGGTAGTTTCGTGCTTTGTAATGGAGCATCCAAGCCTATTTTTAAGATTCTTCAAGACGACTTCGATTTTGCATTGCAACATCTGTTTGATTTCAAAAACCGAGATCGTGGCGGTCACGAACCAATTGATGTCCTCGGTGAGCGCCTTTTTAACTATTATCTGTGGGAGATGTTCCCACTTAAAGGTCAAGAAAGCCTGCTCGAATACTTTTACCAACAAACTTATGGAAAACGAGAACATTGGGCAAATTTGTTCAACAATATAGGACATCGATTGTCGAGTTCCGGAAAACACTTAGACCAAAGTATGAAAGACAGAGTAAAAAAATTCTTTAAATGGCGTCTTAAAGAGGAAGAGCCGACAGAACTCCGATATTTTACCTATTGGTTGCAAGCTGAGTGTTTGGAAACTAAATGGCGATTGAAGTCATATTCCAAAGTCATAGATGTATGCAAAGCAGAAGATTGCGAAGTAGAAGATTGGGAAATTTATCTAAAGGAATTATGCCAAATGCTTCCAAAATATACCGCTGAGGTAGTTGAGTGTTTCTTTAAGCTAACCAATGATATTCGTAATAAAAACATCTACATTCAGACAGAGGAAGCAAACACCATCTTAAAATCGGGTCTTAACAGTAGGGACCCTGTTGTCTCTGAGAATGCAAAACGCGCCCTTAATAACCTACTCCGCGCTGATAAATTAGAATTTATGGACCTTGCGATTAGCAATGACAAACAAGCCTTGGAAGAATGATGTCTGAGCAATTCCTTCATGAACAACTCGAAATCGCTTTCAACTTTGGGATCCCCAAACCCGAAATGCCGGATAGCATTACGCAAAATCTGAATCCTGCATTTGAACTCCGTCCCTACCAAGAAGACGCGTATGCGAGTTTTATTCATTACGTCAATAACGATCTCCCAAATAAAGAGAAACCCCTACATCTGCTGTTCAACATGGCGACCGGTAGACGACTATCATGGAAAACAGTGAAACACCGGTGCAACGGGGAAACCAAAGCAGCCGAGACATAAAGATAGTTGATATTGAACAGAATATCGTTAGATCTGCCATTGCGCGCAATCCGTTTTTCACGTTCGCATCGCTTAAACGGTATCTCCCGCACTTGACATCCATCCGAGAATTTATCACCTCAGAAAACTATCTGGGAGGTTTGGCAATCACCTTCAAAGGAAACCTCGCTAACTTGGAAGAGAATCGCTCCACAAAACTGGCAGCATGTGAAGGACTGCTCAGTCAAATCGAATCCGAAATACGCAAAGAGATTACCGAATACGAAGGCACGAAACACTTTTATGAGCAGCAGATCCGCGCTGTCTTTACTGACAAAACCCTTAAGTAATGATCGGTGGAAAGAGGATTTTCTGAAAGAAATCTGTGCCGAACACCGCAGTAAAGTCTTGACAGAGAATAGCAAATACCGCGTCATCGGTGTCCTGTCTTTCTATCACGAGAGATACGAAAACCAATTCAAGGACGACCTTAATACGGCATTGACAGAGACCATCCAAATGCAAGAGCAAGATGACCGAATCTGATTAATATTATTATCAAATTAATGGCTTAGATGGGATAGAGGCTCCTTATCGGTTCACAAGCGTGGACTTTTGCCTGAAACCCTTATCCAACAACCCAATTACGCTACACCGATCCTCCTGAAAATCCTCTAATCCAGCAAATCCTGATTCAGACAATTTATCCGCTGATTGCTGACTGCTGATCGCTGACCGCTGATTGCTGAAAACGGAACGTCCTTATGCGCAAAAACTTTTTGCTTGACAGAATCTGAAATAAGTGCTAACATAATTAAGTGTTGTTTTCGTCGGAGATACACAAAAAACGGAGAGTTTCCTAAGTAGATGCCAAAACGTAGAAGAAAGCCCAGAAACGCCGATGCCTCGGATGCGAGCGGAGAAGATAACGTAGTACTGCGTGAGACACTACCCTTGCAACTACGCTACTACGGTGACCCTGTTCTTCGTAAAAAAGCCGAACCGATTACAGAGATCACAGAGGCAGAACTCCAGATTGCTGAACAGATGTTAGAGACACTGTACACTACAGGCACTGGAATTGGGCTCGCCGCGACACAAGTCGGTATTTTGAAGAGACTTATCATCGTTGACATAGGCGAGGATGACGATGAGGAATACGAACCTCTGGCACTGTTTAACCCCGAAATTCTGAGCTTTGAGGGAGAAATTGTTGCCGAGGAAGGATGCCTCAGTATCCCCGATGTAACCGCTGATGTGAAACGTCCAGAACAAATTGTCGTTGAGGGGATTAATGTCCAGCGTGAACCCATCCGTATTGAAGCCGATGGCTTATTAGCACGCGTTCTGCAACACGAAATAGATCATCTCAACGGTATACTTTTTATTGATCGGATCAACGGATTAAAGCGCCGTTTGCTGAGCGATGAATTGCTGAGAGTGCAACAAGCCCAGCGACCCTCTTAATATTGTGAACTCGCAGTCTGTGCGACAGACGGAGGCTATTTCGGCGAAATTTGTAAGCCGAAACTTGCTATTGAGAAATATGCCAAAACATAAACTTGAACCTATCCTACAAACAAAACTAAACCAACTCTATGCGTGCCTGCACGCTTATGAGAAGGTCATCGTTGCATTTTCTGGTGGTGTTGATAGCACATTTCTCGCAGAGGCGGCACAACACGCACTCGGTAATAACGCTCTTGCCGTTACTGCCATTTCGGATTCCTATCCGATCCGAGAGATGCAAGCCGCGCAAGATATCGCCAAACAGATCGGGATCCGCTTTGAAACCGTCCACACGGAAGAATTAGAATTGGAGGGTTACGCAAGCAACCCGACGAACCGATGCTTTTTCTGCAAGACGGAGCTATTCGATAAGTTAAGTCCCATCGCTGAAAAATACGATGTTGGAACGATTATCTACGGCGCGATCCCGGATGATGTCGGCGACCATCGCCCTGGAATGGATGCCGCGAAGGGGATGGGTATCCAAGCCCCTTTAATTGATGTCGATCTGACGAAAGCAGAGATTCGTGAGATTTCAAAGGTGTGGGAACTCCCGACATGGGATAAACCCGCATTTGCCTGCCTATCTTCACGGTTCCCTTACGGCATGCGTATCACCCGTGAATTGTTGCGCCAGGTGGATGCCGCCGAGCAATTTCTCTACGATTTAGGCATTCGTCAATTCCGTGTCCGACACCACGGCGACCTCGCACGCATTGAACTCGAAGCGGAGGAGATCTCGCGGATGCTTGCAAAAACCGTGCGCCACGACATCAGCACCTACTTTAAAACACTCGGATATATGCATGTCGCGCTCGACCTGCAAGGGTATCGTTCCGGGAGCCTGAACGAGGGGGTCACAATTTCGTAATATCGGAAACCTGCATGCGACTAACTAACATCGGAGGCACACAAATGTACGATCTAAAAGGTGTTATAGCGGTTATAGTGGCATATCCGGTCCATATTATGAGTTTTGTAGGTTCTATTTTACTTCTCGGTCTTGTTCTACCAAGACGGAGGAGGCAGCGTAAGCAGCTACTGATTTCGACTGAACCTCTCACTGAAAAGAAGGGGTTAACACAGAGCGAAAAGGCATTCCTAACAGGAAAGATTCGGGACAATAGCACCGCAAGCCTCAAGAAAAGTTTTGCAGGCAAAGCGAATCCTGTTTATATAACTTTAACTGCGATTGGTTTGATTGTCGTCTTTTTTCTTTGGATTGCCTGGATGCTTTCTGACCCCCCAATGAGCCCTGTTATTTCTAAAATCCTGGAGCTACTCCTTGGAGGTATTATTACTTTAGCATTTTTAGGGATGCTTGCTGCGGGTATCATTGGCTGTTTCTTTCTCTTGAGGTCCTTGTTAAAGAGAGGTCCAAAGATGCATCATTTTCGTAGGGGTCATCCGACACAGCACCTAAAAAAACAAGGAATAAATAATCAAACGTAGTAAAATTTAACTATGTCCAATCAACAAACACAACCGCTTATCGGCGTAGAGTCCTTTAGTTGGAAGAAGTGGGATGCTTGCACACACTGCGGACTTTGTCTGCCAACCTGTCCAACCTATCGAGAATTAGGTTTAGAAACGGATTCACCAAGGGGTAGACTCTATCTCATGGGGAGTGCCTTCAAGGATGAAGGTGCCACCCCGCTTAGCGAAGAATGGTCAGAATATATCTATCGGTGCTTGGACTGCCGCGCGTGTGAAACCGCCTGTCCTTCTGGCGTCCACTTTGGTGAACTGCTTGAGCAGGCACGCGCTATCTATGAACAGAACGCACCCCGCTCAGCAACTTACCGATTCTGGACGAACCTCGTCTTTAAACAAATTCTACCGAATAAAGAACGGTTGGATCTGATCTTTGAATTGATGTGGCTCTACCAGCGACTCGGTATCCGATGGCTCGTTCAAAAAACGGGTATCCTGAAACTCATGGGACAACTCGGACAGATGGAATCATTACTCCCGAAGATCCCACCACCGCAACTGAAATATACGATACGCGACATTACACCCACTGAAGGCGAAACCCGATATCGCGTCGGATTCATACCCGGGTGCATCATGAACCAAGTCTTCACTGAGACGAACCTCGCAACCATTCGGGTCTTAGCACAGAACGGATGTGAGGTGGTCACCCCGCGACAGCAGACCTGTTGTGGTGCCTTACATCTTCACAACGGTGTACGAGATGTCGCTTCATCTCTCGCTAAGCAGAACATTGATGCATTTGAATCGGAGGACTTAGACGCGATCATTATCAACTCTGCCGGTTGTGGTGCGACGCTCAAGGAATACGAAGCACTTTTAGAACACGATGCGGCTTACGCCGAGAAAGCAGAACGCTTCAGCCATAAGATGCGAGACATCAGCGAATTCTTAGCTGAGATAGAGATGGTCGCGCCGAGAGGAAAAATCGAAAGACGCGTTACCTACGATGAACCTTGCCATCTTCTTCACGGGCAAAGCGTCCAGACGCAACCTCGTAAGGTCCTACAAGCGATACCGGGGTTGGAATTGATTGAATTAACCGAATCCGAATGGTGTTGTGGGAGTGCTGGGATCTATAACATCACACAGCCGGAACTCTCACAGGAAATTTTAGAACGGAAGATGATACACATCGCCGAAACCGATGCGGACATCGTCGCGACAGGAAATCCCGGCTGCTTGCTCCAGATTCAACTCGGCATCCAAAAACACGGACTATCCATGAAAGCAATGCATCCTGTCAATCTCTTAGACTACGCCTATCGTGGTATCTCCCCAGAGGATTTTTTGCCTGAGCAGTAGGGAAATTGCGAAACCGTTAAGTCTTTGGTTTACATTCAAACTGTTTTCACTTCTACCAAGGTGTGGTGAAATCTTTTGTGAAATTGCTTCGTTAAAGAAGCATCCTATGCAATAAAACATAAATCCAATTCAAGAACAATGAGCTGACCATCGGTCAGATCACATCAATGCAAATAGTTAAAACAATGTTTTTATCGGATAGAGATATTATTAAGTATATGAAAGAGGGGAGAATCAAAATTTCCCCCGCGCCCGACTTGGAAACACAACTCGGCAGTTGCTCTATCGATTTCAGATTGAGCAATACCTTTCGTGTGTTTGAGCATAGTAAATACCCGTATATTGATCTGCGTGCAGAGATTGATACCAATGACCTGATGCGGAGGGTTGATGTCCCTGATGGGGATGCCTTCACGATGCAACCGGGTGAGTTTGTCTTGGCAGCAACGCAGGAGACCCTTGAATTAGCAGACGATGTGTTGGCACGGCTTGAAGGCAGAAGTAGTTTGGGGAGGCTTGGTATTATCGTCCACAGCACCGCGGGGCTCTTTGATCCGGGGTGGATCGGTATTCCTACACTGGAATTAGGGAATCTCGGTCGTATGCCGGTCAAGTTGTACCCCGGTATGCGGATCTGTGCGTTCACTTTTGCGCAGCTTTCTTCGCCAGCAAATGTGCCGTATCAACTCAAACCGGCAAACAAATATGCAGGGCAGGACGGTCCGGAGATGAGTCGGTTCGCCGAAGATGTTGAATTCTCGTAGGAGCGATTTCATGGTCGTAATTCTTGGTTGGAGCGATCCTTAGGTTAGGACGCTGCGCGCAAAAAACGGGCAATGCCATGCCTAATAATTTAGCAATATCTTGGAATTTTTAATATTAGGCGTGAACAAAAAATCGTGCGGCAACGCGTTCACGCTGCCTCTCTCGCTTTGCCCCTGTGTCTCGTGATTTCACACGAGAATCAACCTATTTTCGTCAATAAATGCTGTCCCATGCTCCATTACAGTTGATTGGCATAAATTTTGCTTAACCAATCAGTAAGACACTCGTCAAGTGGTATGAGTTGCGCGTTCAGTTGACGAAACTAGGACATTTTTCTGAGTTATCGAAACGGGTTTGAAGACGACCAGGCTTTCGTGCCACGTTTTCCCTACACCGTTTTATCAGATTATAGTCTCGGTCCTTGGATCGAGGAAGTTTTGAGTTTTGATAGCACGCTTCGGCTCTCAAGTTACGCCGAAAAAATTCCGGCTTACAAGTTAGCCGAAATTAGGAGGATATGTAATGACACCAAGTGAGGTGGTTGCATTTGCAAAAGAACACGATGTAAAGATAGTCGACCTGAAATTCACGGATCTGCCGGGGATGTGGCAACACTTTTCCATGATGGCAGAGGAGTTGACCGAAGACTTGTTTGAAGAAGGCTGCGGTTTTGATGGTTCGAGCATCCGTGGTTTCCAAGCAATTAATGAGAGCGATATGTTGCTCTTCCCAGATCCAACAACCGCTATTATCGACCCGGTCTGTAAGGTGCCGACGCTAAGTATTACGTGTAATATCAAAGATCCGATCACGTTGGAGAATTACACGCGTGATGTACGGTATATCGCACAGAAAGCAGAGGCGTATCTCCAATCCACCGGAATCGCAGATACGAGCTACTGGGGTCCTGAGGCAGAATTCTATCTCCTGAACGACATCCGCTACGGACAGAACCAGCACTCCGGTTTCTACTCCGTTGATTCTGTTGAAGGCAGTTGGAATTCAGGTCGCGAAGAGAACCCAAACCTCGGTTATAAACCGCGCTACAAAGAAGGTTACTTCCCGGTACCGCCTTCCGATACACTTCAAGACCTTCGCTCCGAGATCTGTCTGAAGCTCATGGAAGCTGGCATTGATGTGGAAGTTCACCACCATGAAGTGGGAACCGCGGGGCAAGGCGAAATCGACATCCGCTATGGTGAGTTAACCGTGACTGGCGATAAGATGGCGTTGTATAAGTACATCATCAAGAACGTGGCGCGCGAAAACAACCTCGTCGCTACTTTCATGCCGAAACCGCTCTTCCAAGACAACGGCTCCGGAATGCACGTCCACCAAAGTCTCTGGAAAAACGGCAAGAACATCTTCTACGATCCACAGGGGTATTCGCTTCTCAGTGAGGATGCACTCTATTACATTGGCGGCTTGCTCGCACATGCCCGCTCGCTCTGTGCAATCATTGCTCCAACTACCAACTCTTACAAACGGTTGGTCCCAGGGTATGAAGCACCCGTGAACATCGCCTACTCGCAACGTAACCGTAGCGCATGTGTCCGTATTCCTGTCTACTCAAAGAGTGAGAAGGGGAAACGGATCGAATTCCGCCCACCGGATCCGTCCTGTAATTCTTACCTCGCCTTTAGCGCATTGCTCCTGGCAGGGCTTGACGGTATACAGAACCGCATCCATCCGGGCGACCCATTGGACAGAGATCTCTATGACCTCGAACCGGAAGAACTCGCGGACATCGAGTCCACTCCAGCGTCCCTCGGTGATGCCTTGGATGCCTTAGAGGAAGACCACGAATATCTCCTCAAGGGCGATGTGTTCACCCAAGATGTTTTGGACACCTGGATTGATTACAAACGTGAAAATGAGGTCGATGCAGTCAACATACGACCACATCCGTACGAATTCTACCTCTATCACGACATTTAGGTCGTGTGCGCTCGGAAACCACGCGATCCCGATCATCGTGATGGCGTGCTTCCGCAGAGGTTTTGAAACATCACTCTATAGGGCGGATTCCCGTATCCGCCCACCGCACTCGTACTTGTAAACCTTGAGGGCACAGATTGCAAGCCCTGATTGAAAGGCAAAGCTGCTACACAACCCTATTCACTTTTCAGCAAGGAGAATCGCATGAAAAAGTTAGAATGTATTATCCGCCCCTTCAAATTGGAGGAGGTCAAAGAGGCACTCAGCAGTGTGGGTGTTCGGGGCATGACAGTCAGCGAAGTTCGTGGTTTCGGGCGTAGCCGTGGGCATACTGAATTGTACCGCGGTAGCGAATACACAATCGAATTTGTCCCGAAGTTAAAAATCGAAATTGTTGTCGCAGAAGAGAACGTTGACAAAGTCGTTGAAGCCGTGCAACAGGCTGCTGCGACAGGTAAAATCGGCGATGGCAAAATCTTCGTCCTGCCCATTGATGAAACCATCCGTATCCGTACAGGTGAAAGAGGTCCTGCCGCTGTTTAACTTTCTATTCTATTTTTTCCCCCAGAGGCGGGTCCTACGCCCGCCTCTTTATTTTTTTAAAGTTTACTTCACATAGACTCATGTTAATCCAACATTGAGGCAACGAGTGCCTCCATCGCTGGTACTGTCCCAACAGCCGGTAATGAGGACTTCGCCGCCCATGTCTCGTATCCGCCCTCCTGCGTCAACGCCTTGTCCGGGCAGATATAACCGATATATCCATTCGCTAAACTGACAAGGAACATCGGGCTCGCGTCAGATGCGGCTTTGATGTTCATCCCCGTCTCAACGAAAACTTCTCCGGGCAACGCTACAATCACAGCCTCACCAAGGCGGAGCACTTGAATCGGAGCGGTCATCTGCGCCGGTAACTTCGCCAATCGCTGGCATTCAAGCGCGTAGACATCAACCAACGCCTGCGGTATCGGCTGCCCCACGACCCAACTGAACGGACCTGTTTCGTAGGCATCGTAAGTTCCTTGTGGAACAGACAGCACCTGCTCAGCAACTTTAAGATCTTCGGCGGTAATTCGCTTGCGTTGGAACGTCAGCGTGGCAAGGTCTCCGCTGAGGTCGAGTGTTTCGTGCATCTCCATGAGCTGCATCTCGGTGATAAAATGTCCCGCGAGAACATTCGCCATTTTCACTGCCTGCCTATGTCCGCTCGCTGTCCATTTCGTCTGTCCACTAAAGTCAGTATTGTTAATCTGTCCCGATGCGGCGTTCCAGAGGAGTGAGACGCATGTATCTCCGAGATAGTGTCGCATGAGTCGATCGAAATGCCCAAAATAGTCTGCGGAAAGGGCATTGCCGTTGTTCGTGCCGATGTAGTGGAGCGAAAAGTTCGCAACCGCGGAGATAGGTGTACCATCATCGGCTTCAACGAACATCATCGCCAACTCCGGATCGATTGTACCCGTTGGTTCCACAAGATCTGGGTTTTCGATACCGGGGTTAAAACGGACGGTACCATCTTTCATGTGCCACCGTCGATTGAAGGTGATGCGTTCTTCATTAACACTGGCGAACCCCACCCGTGCCGGCTTGAGTCGCCACACTGCGAGTTCAACGGCATCGGCGATTTTCAGTGACACCCATTCTGTATAACCCGGATCTTCATCAACACCGAGCAGATCGGCGATTGCGACAGCGGTATGTGTATGCGTGGCGTTCACCATGACGTGTGCCGCGGGAATATCACATCTATCGGCGATACGTGCTTTGGCTACATCCGCTACTTTCTCCGGTATAGCGATGAGATCGCAGGTAACTATAGCGATACGCGTTGTGCCGTTATCGATGACGACTGCTTTGGCAAAAAGTTCATCGTCGACATTCTCAGCGTATCTTGGTCGGAAACCGCCCGGTATTCTCGTGCCGAGTGGTGGTGTGATATTCGCGCTCGCGCTTCCTGCTTTAAGAGTTGTTTGCATTTTTTAAACTTTCCTTGCGGAGGAACGACGTAGGATAAGTCTATGAAGCCTGCTCCTTAAATCCGCCCTCCATTTCATTACGGACTACGGTTTCGTATAGCGTGAAAACCCAATTTTTAATTTTACCTTGCGGAGGAACAACGTAGGATAAGCCTATGAAGTCTGCTTCTTAAATCCGCCCTCCATTTCATTACGGACTACGGTTGCGTATAACGTGAAAACCCAATTTTTAATTTTACCTTGTGGAGAAACGACGTAGGATAAGTCTATGAAGCCTGCTCCTTAAATCCGTCCTCCATTTCATTACGGACTACGGTTGCGTATAGCGTGAAAACCCAATTTTTAATTTTACCTTGCGGAGGAACGACATGGGGTAAGCCTATGAAGTCTGCTTCTTAAATCCGCCCTCCATTTCATTACGGGCTACGGTTTCGTATAAGGTGAAAACCCAATACTTAAAAAGCCTCAATGTGAACCTCGTGAAGAATTAAGACTTACCTCACAAGCGAGATTGCCCTGTAAGCGGAATGGGATATGTACCCCTGTCTGCGTGAGATAAAGGGCTTCCGGTGTAATGGTATCTACGGTGCCACGCAAAACGACGGACGAACCGATCGGACGTTCTGCGATAACATCTGCCAACTTCTTGTGGAGTGTGGTGAGCCGATCTTCCAATGGAAAGACAAGTTCCTCTTCGACCGTTGTTCGGAGGTTTGGAAAGAAACCTTCTCCGGCGACTTGTGCGATATCCAAAAGTAGACTTCGTGTCGTCAGCGTATAGTCGAATTCAGTGACAGAAACGGACATCGTCGTCGCGTCATACACAGGTGTCCCGAGCAGATAGAGTTGTCCCTCCGCGCCTAATGAGGGCATACTGAATTCAATTCCCGAGGCGAGCTGGGTACCACTGCCATAGAGGGTCAAATTTTTAACGAGTGTATCGACTCCTTTTAGTTTGTGCGGTTTTTCAACAAGAGGCTTAGCAAGATTTTCAACAGCGGCGTAAGTTATCTCAATCGGGGCAATGATGTGGTAGCCGGATTCAAGGGCATCCACGAAGCGAATGTCTGGCAAGTCAGTGATTGTATTATTGGAAGAATCGATTGATACATTTCCCATATTCGCTTGAATATAGGTTTCTATACCGAGGCTGAAGGAAAGCGTTTGCCCATCACTCGAAAGCTGTTGCGCAAGGATTTTCAACGGCTCTATAGTAAGTGCGATTGGCGGTTCTTGGTTGATGACTATTGGTTCATAGAGCTTTGTCCATAAACCGGCGACGCGAGTCTTTACATCTATGTCGGTGATGTATTTGACGATAAGGTGCTCTAACTTGGGGAGGATTGCTTCTCGCACCAATTCGGTAAGGATCCGACGCACCGAAATTGTAATGCCCAAAATCTCAATTTCCGCTTTCTGGATGGAAATGTCAGAGGTCGTTTTGGCAGTAATACGCCAATCCGAGTTAAGTGTTGGGGTAAGGGTTAGCGATGCAGTCGCGGTTCCTTCAATATCTTCACGTTTCTGGACTACCTGTCCAAAGATTTTTTTCGAGACGCGTGCCCACCCACTGAACCGGAATGGAACGTTTACCGATACAGCCCCGTCTGCCGTGCCAGTCATTGTAAGGGAGTTAAGATTAAGTTTAATAGCAGACTCAATTGCGCCGTCTTTTCGTTGGATGGGTTTGCTGAGATAGTCTCTGAGTGCGGATTCCGCTACCGTCTTGACATCCTGTATGGGCAAATTCGCCCTCACAGCAATGATTGAAGGGATTGGTGGCGGCAATAGAGCAGGTGTAACTTCCCGCGGCGGCGCGGGTGCTTGGATAGTGAGATCGGAACCACGCGGCATGAGAAAGAATAGCGTAATGCAGATTAACACAACGCTAACGGAAACCACACCCACAATTATTTTCGTCTGTTTCGTCATGATTGCAACCTTGGGATACCGCTTGAGATCTTCTGTTCCCGGTCGATACGAAATGGGTGAATGTCGAAAATTGTTTCTTCTGTTTGTGCCAATTCGCTTAGAACGCGCCCGACGAGGGGACAAAATTTAAAGCCGTGTCCTGAAAAGCCTGCCGCAATCAGCAGATCCGGACAGTGCGGGTGCGCGTCAATAATAAAATCTTCATCGGGGGTTTCGGTATAGAGACAGACCTCGGCATGTGCAGTTTTACCGAGTTCCGGGATGCGTCCTTTCACATACGTATCCACGTGAGCAACGTAATCCGCATCGACGGTGCGTTTGCACGTCTCCGGCGAAACGGTCTCTCCCCTTCCATGCCGCCCAATTTTTAATCCGTTTCGCCCAAAATAGGGAACACCATAGAGGAATTCGCCATCCGCTGTTGCTTCGGTGAAGACTGGAAACCGGTCACCTTGGAAACGTGCAGTATCCGCGGGCTGGTAATAACAGACCTGCTGTTTCGTAACGGTAAGTGGGAGGTTTATTTCTGAGAGGAGAACCTCCGTCCACGCCCCTGCCGTTACGATAACTTTTCTGCCGTGGAACGAACCGTTTTCAGTCCGAACAACTGGAACATCTGCTTGCCAATCAATGTCGGTTACAGGAGTCTGCTCTCGGACTGTTGCCCCGTGCTGTTCTGCTAATTGCAAGTGAGCCAAGACGCATTCAGCAGCATGAAGGAAACCGGTGTCCTTCTGCCAGAGGATGTCCATGTCGTTGGACACGCGAAATTGCGGAAAACGTTCTGTCAATTCCGCCGCATCCCACCACTCGGATTCAACACCTGCGGCATCTAAGCTTTGTCGAACAGCACGTCCGTACGGGTTTCCTGTTGTGCCGAAGCACAAACTCCCCGTGATGAACAGGAGTGGCTTCCCTGACACAGATTCAAGGTCTCGCCATTCGGCATAGGCGGTTTTCATCAATTCTGTGTAAAAGGGCTTATCATAGAAGAAACGGATGATACGGGTTTCACCGTGCGAACTGCCAAACGTATGTCCACGCTGAAACTGTTCTAAGACAAGCACGTCTGCGCCAGACTTGGCGAGATGGTATGCGGTCGCGCTCCCCATGCCGCCGGCACCGACAACAATCGCGTCGTAGATGTGAGCGTTCATTCTTTGTCCTTGTCCATCTTCTTATTTCAGCTCGCTATTGGCGAGGTTACAAACCTCGCCAGCAAGGTGTCTACGGATGCTTGCCACTATTCGTGGAATGGGAACGGATTCGGGACGGTAGTGAAATTCTGGTATCGGTCTTCACCTCGCAGCAGAATCGGTTTCCAAGGACGTTTCAGTGAATTCTCTTCTGCCTGTCTCACCGATGGGTCTATATAGCGAACCGTCAAACCACACCTCCGACGGGTGGAATGATTCGGTAGACTACCGTGAATCATCTGTCCGTGGTGGATGGACATCTCACCGGCTTTTAGCACCAAATCTACGGCGGTTTCTGCCTCTGTCTCGGTGACTGGAGCCTCCTGATTGATGCTCAACAGGTTGCCTACCTGTTGAGACTTCCCATGTTCCTTGATGCCTCGTTGATGGCTTCCGGGGATTACCTGCATGCAGCCGTTACCTATATCGCTGTCATCTATGGCGTACCATGCTGTGATTGCATCCGGCGGTTCAAGCCCCCAATATGTCACGTCTTGATGCCACGCGACGAACTTGTCGCGGGGACCGTACTTGCAGAAAAAATGGGTGGCTAACAGCATCACATCGGGACCGATAAGTGCCTCGATCACATCCACGATCTTCGGATGTATTGCGAGTTCCCAGATAAATTGATAGTCGAAATGCCAATCAACAAGACCGATTTCACATTTCTCTGCCCCGGCTTCTGCTTCTAACGCATTGTAGGCTTGCCGATGGCGCGTTGCTTCAACTTCATCGGAAACGTGGATGCCGGTCAAGAATCCGTCCTTTCGGTAATTATCAGCGAGTTGCGCGTTTGTCGTTTCCATGTGATGTCCTCTTTTACGGAAGGTCTGGAAGTTTGCACTGGCGGAACCATTGTGAATCTTCCGGTGGCGATTCTTCTGGATTTTTCATCGTCTCAAAGGTTTTCAAAGCGGGTGATACGGTTTCTGTCCATATCTGTTCAACTTCCTCAAAAGTTACAGGCTGGCGTTCGGTAATATCCTGTTGTTTGTAAGCCGTTAGCAATTCTTGCATCTTTTTTCCGAGCCATTCGACCTCATCATCCACCATACGTTCACCGATACGTCGGTCTGAATCGAAGGCATTTGCTCCCATCGCAAAATGAGGTCCCTGTGCGTCCGCCGCGGGCATCCGCGACATGTCAACACAGTCTGGTTCCAATGCCCATAGCAGCGAGGTTTCAACTCTGCCCGCATGGTCTCCACCGTTGCCCTGCCGATCGAATCCTGGCGTGTTCGCCTCAAAATCGGGAAGCCCGTAGAGTCGCATAGCGAAGTGCGGTTGAATTAGAGATAGGAGGGTCTTGAGGTCCTGCCAATTGGGTCCATAGTGCCCTGTGAGGAAGATAGCGGCGTGGAATCCGAGAGCATCGGCGGCGCGGACATGGTAGCAGACGTTTTTGAAGTGTTGCCACGCAGGCATAGCGGTGAGCCAACTTCGCGCTTCGCCAACATTCCGATATGCCCAGTTAGCATACATACCGTGTTCGTGGATATGCCAATAGTCGGGAGGCGCGACGATACCACCGTGGGTTTGCGCCGCACGACAAGCGATCGCATGTGCCTTGAGCGCATCCAGCCCTACGGTGTTCTGCGGACCATGTGGTTCGCAGAGTCCGTAAGTGAAATAGACAGCCGGACAGTCGTTGAACGCGGCTTCTAATTGATCAGGGAACATCCGTTCCCAGCGTACCTCTTTTTGCATTAGGAATGCCTCTGATAAGAATGTCGCGATTCGGAAATCGCTCCTACAGTTGATTTATCCCAAAAGAGAACCCATATTTAGTGCTTGGCAGATTTTCTTGGCACCGGTAAGGCGGGGTTGCAATTCAAATGCCATTTTCAAAACGGTTCGTGCTTCCCGGAACCGATCAATTTCAACGTAGAATTCTGCAACTTTCTTGTACATCCATGCGGTCTCGCGTTTCGAGAGTCTCAATTCACGGATTTTCGCTAACGGAATTGGGTGTGTTTGACCGTACCCGTCGACACTGAAGTGATAGAGGTAGATGAATTTGAGACGCTCCTTGACTTCCCGGATAAAGTGCCTAAAACAGGGACGCTTTGTTTCGGCAGACAATAGCGATTCATAAATTAACATTGCCTGCTCGATTTTGCGGTACCGATCAAGAACGGAAGACTGGTCACCGTTAGAAAATCCGAGTCTCTGATATGCTTCGGCAATGAGAAATTCACAGTCCCGGCTCTCTTCATAACTCAGGAAGTCATCGATACGCCATTCCTTCCCAATTTTTTGAGAGTTGTGCTGCAACTGCTCGTACATAGAAACGCCGGTTTCGTAATTGTGATGGAGCAGTGCTTGCAACAGCAATTCCAGCTTGGCGTAAATGTGGTTGAGCCTACTCAGTCTGTCGAGATAGACTTTGTGGGACTTCTGTTGCCGTTCAATCGTCTGTAACGCCCGGTCGTAGTTGGATTTCTGCCTTTTGTCATGGAGCGTGTTATAAGCATTACAGACTTCGCGGAACATCTTTTCCGCAAAAGCGGGCCGCTCCGGGTTTTTATCGGGATGGTAGCGTTTTGCGAGTTTCCGATAGGCTTTCTTTATTTCGCGAGCGGTAGCATCCCGCCCGACCTCTAAGATTTGATAGTAATCTGGAATCTGCATTATAATAGATACGACATCTTTGATAGATACAATACTATAATTCCACATATCCCAAAATTTGTCAAGGGGAAATTGAGGGATTTATCAGATCATTTATAGTGGATTATAGAAATAAGTAAAAATTTCAATAGAAGCGAAAATTTACCACCACTGGCGAGGTTTCCAGGGGGAAACACCTAAGCAAAAACACCTCGCCTCACAAGGTCTAAGCAATTATATACTTTACCAGAGTTCTAAAAACGGATCGGATTGTTCGGATTAACGGGCAATAAATAGTTTTTGGACTACGAGCAAGCATGTTTGTAGTCGTGCGATTCATCGCACGTTCTAAAGGCGCGTATAACCGACAAAAAACGGTTTCCCGACTACGCACCAATTCATTTAAAGTGTGGAAAACTATCGTGAATTATGAAAATTAATAGACATCCCAGTGAACAACGAATGAAGATACATCTCTATCCCTGTTGACGAGGTTGGGAAACCTCGCCAGCGGCGGAAGTGCGTATTATTTGTTTGCACTGGTGCGGTTGGGAATGCAGATCGCATTTGGGCGAGTACGCCGCAAAACCGCACCTACCGGATGTTAGGACGTTTCGCGACCTGGAGGTTGCTCCTACAGAGGAGGCTTAGTCTTGATCATTCCTATAGTACTTCACGTAAGAAACGTGCGGTATGGGATTCTTGTACCGACGCGACTTTCTCTGGCGTGCCCATCGCAACGACTTCTCCGCCGCCTTTGCTGCCTTCCGGTCCCAAGTCGATGATCCAATCTGCGGATTTGATAACGTCAATGTTGTGTTCGACAGCGATAATCGTGTTGCCTTCATCGACGAGTCGGTTCAGCACCTTGAGGAGTTTCTGGATGTCGTCAAAGTGGAGTCCGGTCGTCGGTTCGTCCATGATATAGAGCGTTGAACCGGTTTGGCGACGCGCCAACTCCTTCGCAAGTTTGACGCGCTGCGCCTCACCGCCAGAGAGTGTCGTCGCGGATTGTCCCAACTCTATGTAACCGAGTCCGACATCTGTTAACATCTGGAGCGTCCGGCAGATACGCGGGCTTTCGCTGAAGAATGCGAGTGCCTCATCTACCGTCATTTTTAAGACTTCGGCGATATTTTTGCCCTTGTAACGGATTTCGAGTGTCTCCATACTGTAGCCGGTGCTATTACACGCCTCACACGGCATCCATACGTCAGGGAGAAAATGCATCTCGATGCGGTTGAAACGGTGTCCCTCACATACATGACACTGTCCCTGTGCGAGGTTGAAACTGAACATGCCCATATTAAAGCCACGCATCTTTGCATCGTATTGCTCAGCGAAAAGTTCACGGATTTTCGTGAATAGGTCGGTATAGGTCGCTGGATTGGAACGCGGTGTTTCACCGATCGCCTTCTGGTCTACATTGATGAGACGCTTAATATGACTAACACCGCGAATGCTTTCATATTCCGGTAGCCCGTAATCGTTATATATCGGTTCTTGGTGGCCATCGCTGAGATAATGGGTATAGCGACTGTCCTGAGGTTCACCCGTTTTGATAGAGCTTCGACTTTCAAGGGCGGGTTTTAATGTGCCTTCAACGAGCGAACTCTTTCCGCACCCCGAAACGCCGGTCACACAGGTGAGCGTTCCGAGTGGAATCTTGACATCAATGTCCTTGAGGTTGTTCGTTTTCGCCCCGAATATTGCTAACTGTTTGCCTGTGCCTTTGCGCCGAGTTTTCGGAACAGGTATCTCCACTTCATTGGATAGATAGGCTTGCGTCAAGGATTTTTTAATTTTACCTTGCGGGTACCTGTCGGGGGTTTGTGTTTTGACGTGCCTTTCTTTAGAGTCGCCCTCCACTTCGTTACGGGCTATCGGTTGTGTGCCAATCACTGATTGCTGATCGCTGACCGCTGATCGCTGAAAGGTATCCGGTGTGCCGACAGCGACAATCTCACCACCGCCTTTGCCTGCTTGGGGACCGAAATCAATCACATGATCGGCGGCTAATATTGTATCGCGGTCGTGTTCAACAACGAGGACAGTGTTGCCGATATCGCGGAGTTCCTTGAGTGCAGCAATGAGGCGTTCTTGGTCGCGTGGGTGTAAGCCGATGCTGGGTTCATCGAGAATATAGGTTACCCCGGTGAGACCACTACCGAGTTGGCTTGCGAGTTGGATTCTGCGCATTTCGCCACCGGAAAGCGTTGGTGCCCCGCGGTCTAACGCGAGATAACCGAGACCAATATCTTCTAAGAACTGAAGCCGCGTCTGGATTTGGCGCAGGACTTCAGCTTCAAACTCAGGTGAAGTATGAACGTGAAGTGCCGGACGTGTCGCTCTTGAAGTTGACACGCCTGTTGCGATCAGAAGATCGCTCCTATTGGTCTCCGCATCATCTGAAATGATCTCCGCTTCGATCCGTTTTAACCGTGCGTTGAAGAATTCAATAATTTCGGTAATTGACAGTGCCATCAATTCAGAGACGGTCATATCTTCAAACCTGACGCAACTTGGGAAGGGTTTCAGTCGTGTGCCGTGGCATTGATTGCACGCATCATACGGTGAGTGCATGTTTCTTCCGCGTCCATCACAGAAATCGCACGCCCCGACTTTGTTGTTAAAGGAGAAGTGGCGGGGTGTCAATTGCCCAAAGTTGCTGCCGCACGAACGGCACATCGCATGTTCGCTAAGGAAATGCCGCCCCGTTGGTTGTCCGCGTTCTCTGTTCTCAATGAGTACGAACCCCCCACTTTGAAGGAGTGCCAACTCCACCGCCTCCGTAAAACGGCTTTTTTCTTCATCTACAAGCTCGATGCGGTCGATGACGATAAAGACTTCATGGTGAATACCTCTACTCAGCTTTGGTGCTTCATCAAGTCGATGAATTTCGCCATCAATTTGGACGCGCACAAATCCTGCTCCTTGCAATCGACGAAATACATCGGCGTAATCCTCGTTCCCTTTCAAACCGAATGCCGACTCACTTGCACTAACGTCAACAATTTTACCCCTTGACACGCCTTCTTTATCTTCCGGAAGAAGCAAGAAATTTGTGAGAGGTGCGAGGACATCCACCCGCTGTTCACGGTGGATCCCAAAAACCTGCTCCGTTATCTCTTCCGCTGTCTGTGGCTGTACCTCCTCTTGACAATCCGGACAGAAGGGTTTGCCCCATCTGGCGTAAAGCGTGCGGACTCCATCATGTATCTCCGTAATCGTCGCGACAGTGGACCTTGGGTTTTGCCCTGCGTTGGTGTGCGAAATAGCAATCGCCGGCGAGAGACCTTCAATCTTTGAGACTTTGGGCTTTTCCATCTGCCCTATAAACTGACGAGCGTAAGTGCTGAGTGTCTCGATATAGCGGCGCTGTCCTTCGGCATAAACGGTATCAAGTGCGAGTGATGTCTTACCGGAACCGCTCACGCCAGTCAATGCGGTCATCTTTCGGTGCGGGATGTCGATGTCAATATTTTTCAGATTATTTTCCGCAGCCCCCCGCACAGTAATGGTTTCCGGAGGTGCCTCCGATTCTCGTCCATACGCGAAGGCGAGTTCCGCTTCTCCCAGGCGTTGATGCTTTGTCCCACGCCAGATATCGAAATCACCACGAAGTGCCCGTCCAGTGTAAGATTCAGGCACCTCTGTGATCTGTTCAGGTGTCCCCACAGCAACGATAGCTCCGCCGCCAACGCCGCCTTCCGGTCCTAAATCAATGAGGTAATCTGCGGAGTTGACGACTTCAAGATTGTGTTCAACAACGACGACCGTGTTGCCATCGTCCACGAGACGATGAAGTATTGTCAACAATTTATTTACATCGTCAAAGTGCAAGCCGGTTGTGGGTTCATCAAGGATATAGAGGGTTTTACCCGTACCTCGTTTGGAGAGTTCCCGCGAAAGTTTGATGCGTTGTGCTTCGCCGCCTGAAAGCGTGGGAGCCGGTTGTCCGAGTTTAATGTAATCCAAACCAACATCGTGAAGTAGTTTCAATCCCCTTGCGACCTTCGGAATATCGGCGAAATGTGCGAGTGCGATATCAATATCCATTTCAAGGACCTCGGAGATGTTTTTTCCCTTGTATTTAATGGCGAGGGTTTCACTATTGAAGCGTTTTCCCTCGCACACCTCACACTCCACCCAGACATCAGAGAGCAGTCCCATATCGACCTTCTTCGCACCGTTACCATTACACGCTTCACATCTGCCGCCGCTGACGTTGAAGCTGAACCGTCCCGGTTTATAGCCTCGCAATTTCGCATCAGGCAAACTCGCATAGAGTGAGCGAATAGCATCAAAAACTTTTGTATAGGTCGCGGCGTTGGAGCGTGGTGTTCGCCCGATAGGTGCCATGTTGATGTTGATAATTTTGTCAATGACATTGGAGACTGGAACGCTTTTTCCTTCAATGATGCCCCGAATATCGTCGTAATCCCCGGGTACAGTTTTTGCTTTCATGAGGTCGCGGGCGAGTGCACTGTAGAGAATATCGTGAATTAAGGAACTCTTTCCAGACCCACTCACACCTGTTACACAGCAGAGCGTACCCACCGGTATTTTAGGGCTGATACCTTGGAGATTGTTCTGGCGTGCGTTGCAGATTTGCACCCACCTGTCCCCTGTCGGACGACGGGATTCCGGTTGAACGATAACCTTATCGCCTCGGAGATATTGGGCAGTGAGTGTATTGCTCTCCTTCATGAACTGTGCCGGTGTGCCGATATCCGTTATCTTCCCACCCTTAATCCCTGCCCCGGGACCGAAATCGACGATCCAATCAGCCACTAACATGGTTGCCTCATCGTGCTCAACGACAATAACGGTGTTGCCTTGATTCCGCAAGTTTAAGAGGGTCATGAGTAAACCGGCGTGGTCGCGCGGGTGCAAGCCGATACTCGGCTCATCAAGAACATAGGTGACATCACGTAATCCAGCACCTACTTGGCTGGCGAGACGAATCCGTTGTGCTTCGCCACCAGAGAGTGTCGGTGCAGAACGAGCGAGCGTCAAGTATCCTAATCCGACATCCATAAGGAACCCGAGCCGCCCTCGAATTTCCTTTAGGAGCTCGGTTGCGATGAAAGCCTCGCGCTCTGGAAGTACTAACTCGCCGAAGAGTTGGGTTGCGTCCTGGATGGACATTTCAAGAATATCCGTTATGGAGGTTTCGCCTATCGTCACGGCTTTCACCCACGGATTAAGTCGGGTGCCTTCACATGTCCTGCAGGGCATTTTGACAAAATAGTCGGGGAAGGTGTCTTCATCGGTTTCATCGTCATCTTCAAAGTGATACTTCTGCTCTTCAGTTGGAATGATGCCGTGAAAATGGGCACGATATTGCCGTCGTCGTTTTCGTTTTTTGTGTCCGCCCTTACCGGGGGTGGTAATCGTAAGAATATCGTCGCCGGTGCCATAGAGAATGGCATGCTGCTGCTCCGGTGTGAGGTCCTTCCAAGGGGTCTCAATATCGAATCCGAGGTGTTTTGCGAGTGCTTCAGCGATTACCTTTTCCTTGAGGACATCTCGCTTATCAAGAGGTCCCCACAAACTTATGGCACCTTGCATAATGGAGAGGGTATCATCTGGAACAATCAACTTTGGTAAGATTCCCATTTCCACGCCTAAACCCCGACAATTCTCGCACATGCCATCCGGATTGTTGAAAGAGAAATGGCGAGGTTCCGGTTTCACAAAACTGATCCGGCAGTGCGCACAAGTGTAATCCTTGCTAAACAGCAGGTCGTCTTCCTCCGACACAAACGGAGATCCCTCGCCTTCAGTGGGAACGACGTGGACAAGGAGGCTTCCGTCTCCACGTAAGAGCGCAGTATCCACGGCTTGGGCGACGCGAGGTTCAACACCCTCTTTAATGACAATCCGGTCGATGACGACATCGATGTCGTGGCGTTGATTGGGAGTGAGGGTGAGGTCGGGTCGAAGTTCGTATATTTCACCATCGATTCGCAACCTTGCGAAACCCGCTTTGCGTAAATCTTCGAGTTCTCTTTCGTGCGCGCCGCGGGAACCTCTCAGAATCGGGGCGAAAATGATAAGTCTGGTGCGTTCTGGGTAGTCGATCAGAGCTTGGACGATATCCGCGGCAGTTTGTGAACCGACTTCACGTCCGCATTCGGGACAGTGGAATTGTCCAACGCGTGCATAGAGTACACGGAGGTAGTCGTAGACTTCAGTTATGGTTGCTACCGTGGAACGGGGGTTATGTCCTGTTGATCCCTGATCTATGGCAATGGAGGGAGATAATCCGATAATCTCATCTACATCTGGTTTTCCGAGCTGTCCTAAAAATTGCCGTGCGTACGCCGATAAAGACTCAATGTATCGCCGTTGTCCTTCGGCATAAACGGTATCAATTGCCAGTGATGACTTGCCGGAACCGCTAACGCCGGTGAAAACGATGAGTTTGTCTTTTGGAAGTTGGACGTCAATGTTTTTTAGATTGTGCTCGCGCGCACCGTGTACGAGAATTGATTCTTCCGTCATGGCATGATTTCCCACGGAGTCATTATTAGTGGTCAGTTAAGAGGTGATCCCGGTTGCACAAAAGCCCTCTTTAACTGATAACCGACGACTGTTAACTTTACCTATCAACTCGCTCTGATTAGATTTGTTTAAGGCACGAGTTGATAGGTAAAACTATTACATATCTGCAAAACCGCCTAACTCTTTGAGTTGGCGGGCATCTTTGCGCCAATCAATTTTGACTGTTACGTAGATTTCTAAAAAGACGCGGGCATCCAAGAATTTCTCAATATCAATTCGTGCGAGTTCACCGACCCGTTTCGCCACCTTGCCGCCCTTACCGATGATAATTTGCTTTTGCGTCTGTCGTTCTGCATAGACAACGGCTCGGATATAGATAATTTCATCCGACTTCTTCGTCTGGCGTTTTTCAAACTCTTCAATAACGACAGCGCAGGCGTAAGGGATTTCGCGTTGCGTCATGAGCATAATCTTTTCACGAACGGTTTCGGCAATGAAAAAGCGTTCAGGGAGGTCACTGAGTTGATCCTCTGGAAAATAACGGGGTCCCAGCGGCAGGTAAGTTTCAATCTGCTCAAGAAGGAGTGGCACACCGTCGGCAGTTAATGCGGAGATAGGTATCATGTGTGCGAATTCAAATTTCTGACTGTAGTCCTCAAAAATTGGGAGTAAGGTTGGCTTTGCGACGAGATCTACCTTATTGAGAACCAGGATAGTTGTGGATTTGACACGCTTGAGACGCTTTAGGATTTCATCCTCGATTTCAGGGTTTCGGCGCGTGATATCAATCACAAAAAGGACAACATCAGCATCTCCTAAAGCCCCATACGCGGTTTTGACCATCTCACTCTGCAAGCGGTATTTCGGGTTCATCAGTCCGGGTGTATCGACAAAAACAATTTGATGGGCATCGGTGGTGACAATCCCGCGAATCTGATTTCGAGTCGTTTGTGGCTTTGGGGTGACAATAGCGATTTTCTGCCCTAAAATGGTATTGAGCAGGGTGGATTTACCGACGTTAGACGCGCCGATAATGCTAACGTACCCGGATTTGAAATTTTGATTTTCGTCCATAATTTTCGAAGGCGATGCTACCTTTGTGATGTGTTGGGAGAAGGTGTTAGATTAGGCTTTCAACCGGAACACGAGTACCAGCAAAACTAAGGTGCCATTCGTAACGCTTGGGTTTTGGGAGACAATTTGTTCTTTCTTCATAGCACGTTTTTCCTCGGCCTATTTTGTAGTTCCTACAGAAAAGAAAGATTGGGTTGCGACAGTGTATACTGAACGCGAAGTAACTTTAAACTATTATAGCACAATCGAAAGTAGTTTGCCAAATTTGAATTCAGAGCGTACCGTGAATTCTTTAGGTGTTCTGCTCTTCGATTTGATGCAATGCCTCGCTGACGTAACGGCGGACCCATTCGCTCTCAGTGGTTTCTGCCAATTCATTGAGTGCGGAGATGGCTTGTGGACTACCGATTCTGCCTAAAGCGACGACAGCAGCGGAACAGACGGCTCTGTCAGTGTCCGTTACACTGTTTATCAATGCCTCTATTACCTGGACCGGTGGCACCGAGAATCTCTCTTCGCCAAGTCCCACTTCGCCAAGAGCAACAACAGCAGCGCATCGCATGTCAGCTTCTTCGTCTTGTAGAAACGGTACAAGCACATCAATAGCGCGTGCATCGCGGATTTTTCCAAGAGAGGAGATAGCGAAACGGCGAACGGTCGAGTTGCTGTCGTTTAAGGCATTAATGAGCGGCGCGACAGCATGGACACCACCAACACCGCCTAACCCTTCAGCGGCGTATGCCCGCATTTCGGCAGATTCCGATTGCAGTTTTCGTAAGAGCACATGCGCCGGGATATATCGCCAGTTCCTGACAGGACCGTCTCGATGTGAGAACCACTTGATGAGCTTACGGACCTTTTGCGGCACGGACAGGTTTGAAGCAGAGTCTACGGTTTCGCGCGTCATAGTGCCACCTCGCTCGCTATTTTTTTAGACTATACGACAGAATTATAGCACATCTCACAGTTAGATAGCAAGTTGTTTTTGGATGCAGCACAGAGGCATTCAGCCCTTCTGTAGGAGGCGGGAAACACCCAAGCAAAAACACTCCGATTCCCGAATATCCCTGTAGCAGCGACTGCTAAAGGTTGATACCTAATTCGTTTGCGATAGTGTAGGCATCTTTATCGCCGCGACCTGAGAGGCAGACAGCAATGATCTTGTCCTTGCCGAGCTTGGGAGCGAGTTCACGCAGATAGGCAATGGCATGCGCGGATTCTAATGCTGGAATGATGCCCTCTGTTTCAGATAACAACTGGAACCCCTCTACCGCTTCTACATCGGTAATTGGAACATATTCCGCTCTACCGGTTTCGCGATAATAACTATGTTCCGGTCCGACACCCGGGTAATCTAATCCTGCGGAGATTGAATGTGCGGGGGTTATCTGACCGTCATCTTCTTGCAATAGATAGCACTTAGCACCATGAAAGACACCGACACTGCCAGCAGTGAGAGGTGCAGCGTGTCGTCCGCTACGAATGCTCTCTCCCGCGGCTTCCACACCGATAAACCGAACGGATTCATCGGCATAAAATGGGTAGAACATACCGAGTGAATTGCTCCCGCCGCCGACACAGGCGACGACACAATCCGGTAAAGCCCCTTCCTGCTCCAAAATCTGGGCTCTCGCTTCGTCACCGATGACGGATTGGAAGTCTCGGACTATCATTGGGTAAGGGTGTGCGCCGACAACCGAGCCGAGAAGCAGATAGGTGGTTCGGACGTTCGTGACCCAATCTCGGAAGCAGGCGTTGATCGCATCCTTGAGGGTACGGGACCCAGAGTTAACCGGGACCACTTTTGTCCCCATCAGTTGCATACGGAAAACGTTGAGTGCCTGTCGTTCTATGTCTTCCTCGCCCATATAGACTTCGCATTCCATACCGAACTTCGCGGCGACAGTGGCTGTCGCGACACCGTGTTGTCCCGCACCTGTTTCAGCGATAATACGTTTTTTGCCCATCCATCGTGCGAGGAGGATTTGACCGATCGCGCTGTTAATCTTGTGTGCACCTGTATGATTAAGGTCTTCCCGTTTGAGATATATTTTTGCACCGCCGAGTGCCTCTGTCAAATGCTCGGCATAATAGAGCGGATTCGGCCGCCCGACATATTCACGGAGGTAGTACCGAAATTCCTGTTGGAAGTCGGGATTGTCTTTGAGCTCCGCGTATGCTTTTTCGAGTTCTAAAAGGGCGGGCATGAGTGTTTCGGGGACGTATCTGCCTCCGAATTGTCCGAAATGCCCTGTTGCGTCAGGGAGTTGTTGCATTTTTTTAATTATTCCTTTTTTAATTATTCCTTGCGGAGAAATAACATGTGTTTAGACTTTTACATGCTTTACTTGGATCCGCCTGCGCCGTTGTTGCAGGCTTTTTATTTTTCCTTGCGGGAGAACCACGTGTGTTAAGACTTTCACGTGACTCTCTTAAATCCGCCTGCGCCGTTGTTGCAGGCTACAATCATGGAATGTAGAGCGGAACAGTAGCCATAGTTTAAAAATTTGCGCGGAGGTTCGATTGTTCCAGAACCGACGGATTCACGACGGATTCTGGCAATTTTCCCGTTAGTACTTCCACGACACATGTGGCAGCAGCGATCTCTAAATCAAAAATTGACTCCTCTGACATAAAAGCGGCATGTGGTGTAACGACAGCGTTGTCGAGGGTAAGCAGTTCTTCGCTCTGTTCAGGTGGTTCTGTTTCCAATACGTCCACACCTGCACCAGCGATTTCAGCATTACGGAGTGCGTCAGTGAGTGCAGCCGTATCTACAATACCCCCGCGCGCCGTGTTAATCAGATAAGCCGTCGGTTTCATCGCCCGAAATTCTGGCTTCCCAAACATACCCTGTGTTTCTGGTGTTAGCGGCGCATGGATAGTGATGAAATCAGAAGCTGCGAGGAGTTCTGAAAACGAAACCTTTTGTGCACCGTGTTGCTGAATTAATTCGGGATCGGTGCGTGGGGAGCAGATGTTGATTGTAAACCCGAACGCTTTCGCTTTCGGCACAATTGACCGCGCAATCCGTCCGAATCCGATGACACCGAGCGTTTTGCCTCGGATTCTGCGCATCGTTGGCCCGATGTTCTGATCCCATGTGCCTCCCTTAATAGCCCGATCGAAGCGCGAGATTTTTCTCGCACACGCCAGCAGCAACCCCATCGCGTGGTCGGAAACTTCATCGATACAATAGGCAGGAACGTTGGTGACAACGATCCCGTGTTCCGTAGCCACTTCCACATCGATGTTGTCCAATCCGATGCCGCAACGCCCAATAATCTGGCATTTCTGAGCGGCGGCGATAACAGGCGCGCGAACGGGTTTCCAGCAGGTGAGGATGCCGTCCATGGTGGGTGCGAGGGTTAGGAGTTCTGCCTCGTCGCCAGTCTCCGCGGCGATGAGTTCCGCCCCAATTTCAGCAAGTACCTGTCGTTCGGGTTCTATGGAGGGCCATGCGTAATCGGTGATGAGGATTTTCCAGCTGTTTTGCATATTTTAATTTTACCTTGCGGAAGAACGACGTGGGCTTGAACTACTGATGTGCCTTTCTTAAATCTGAAGAAACACCCCAGCAAAAACCCCTCCACTTCGTTACGGACTACGGTTTCGGAAGAATGCACAGTTTTTTCTTGGTGCTACAGGATAAAAAAACGTCTACAAGAAGACCTTACCGGGGTTCATTAAGTTTAGAGGATCCAAAGCACTTTTGATAGCACGCATTAAATCGATTGCTGATCCGTGTTCCTTTTCCAATGCTTTTCGTTTGCCAATTCCGACACCGTGTTCACCGGTGCAGGTGCCTTCCATCTCTAAAGCGATGTCTACAATCTGATGGCTGAGTTGCTGTGCCTCTGCTAATTCATCGTCGTTATCAGCTTCAAGTGGGAAAACGACGTGAAAATTCCCGTCTCCAACGTGTCCGAGGAGCGACGGGACAAGGTTTGATTCAGCGAGAAGTGCTTTCGTTTTGGCGATACACTCGGCGAGTTCAGATATCGGCACGCAGACATCGGTGACGTAGCCGACGGAACCGGGACGACGGTTCAAGGCGGCGTAGTAACTGTCGTAGCGGGCTTGCCAGAGGCGTTTGCGCTCGTTTTCGTCTGTTGCCCATCGGAAATCGCCACTCCCGTGTGCCGCTGCGATGGTTCCAGCAATCTCCGAACTCTCTGCGACGGTGTGTGCGGAGCCGTGGAATTCAAAGAAGAGTGTCGGTGCGACTTCATACGCTAACCCCGCATACTTGTTGACGGCATCCATCTGGAGTTCATCTAAAAGTTCAATGCGGGCGATGTTGACACCTGTACCCATCAGTTCGATAACAGTTTCCACCGCTGCGGTTACGGTTGGGAACGCACAGACAGCAGATGCGACTGCTTCCGGTAACCGTGTCAATTTGAGCGTAATTTCAGTAATGATCCCCAATGTGCCTTCTGAACCGATGAATAGACGTGTGAGATCATAGCCTGCAGCGGATTTCCGTGCTCTACTCCCCGTCCGGACGATAGAGCCGTCGGCAGTGACGACAGTCAAGCCGAGGACATTATCGAGCATCGTACCGTATCGGACAGCACTTGTACCCGATGCGCGCGTCGCCGCCATCCCACCTAATGAGGCATCTGCCCCCGGATCGACAGAGAAGTGGAGTCGTGTTCCTATCTCTGTGAGATGTGTGTTCAATTGCAGGCGTGTTACACCCGCTTGGACGGTGGCATCTCTGTTGTCTTGACTGACGCGGAGGATGCTGTTCATTTCGTTCAGCGCGATGCAGAGCGTGCCTTCGGTTGCGACAACAGCACCTTCAACACCCGTACCAGTGCCGTAGGGGACTATCGGTATACTGTATTTCGCGCAAATTTTGACAATTTCGGAAACTTCAGCGTTGGTTTTCGGGAAAGCGACAGCATCTGGGAGCGCGCCACGGTGATAGGAGGCATCGCGAGCGTGTGCGTCTCGGACGGCACTGTCTGTGCTGAAGCGTGTTCCAAGCAAGGCACGGAGTTCTCTATGCGGGTGTTTTCGGTCGTGTTGGTTCATGCTATGTGCATTTTAGCATAATTTGAGGCGGATGGCAAGATGAAAAAGTAGGGACAAGAATTTGGCAAACACAGAGGCAAGGTTAGGAAACCTCGCCAGCGGGATATAGGTGTCTTTTTGTGCTACGGTGCGGTTGGGAAACCGCACCTACCAAGGATTGAGGGACAGAAAGGTGAGTATACAAGAAGAAACGAGGTTGGAAAACCTCGTCAGCAGCGGAAGGTGCGGTCTTTGGGTATTGGTGCTACTCAGGGAATAGGATGCGTTCGTATATTTCTTGTAAGGGTAATTCGCATTGGATTGAGGTAAGTGGCAGTTGCTGGTCAGGTTCTTGAAAATCAGTCAAAATCCACTGCGCTGCGTGTCGGACATAGTGTTCAATACGCACCTTGTCTTGGGAGACGAGGACGTATTCTTGCAAGGATTGGAGTTGTCGGTAGTGTGCGAATTTTTCGCAATATAGAATTCCATATTTTTATTTTTGAATACTTTTCATAATATAGAATTCCATATTATGAAAAGTGATAATATAGCATGATTCTACCTCTCCGAAAGTGCGTTTTGGACTTCGTTGACAATGGCATCGGGTTCAATGCCTTCGCCTTGCCCCTCGAAGTTGAGAAGAATACGATGACGAAGCGCGGGAAGCAATACGGCATCGATATCCGAAAAAGCGACGTTGTAACGTTCATCGAGGAGGGCATTGATTTTGGCGGTGAGTGCTATCGCTTGGACACTCCGAATCCCCGCACCGAGGTGGACGTAGCGTTTGACGGTCTCTGGCGCGTTCTTGGAATCGGGGTGTGTACCACGGACGAGTCGGATAATGTGGCGTTCGACATGCTCAGCAATGATGACCTGCGGCACGAGTTGACGCATCTGGTTGAGCGTCTCGGTGTTCGTTACTTTGTCAATAGTGATCTCGGCACCGGACGTGGTACGACGTAGAATTTCGACGATCTCATCTTCGTTCGGAAAGTCGATGTGAAGTTTGAATAGAAACCGATCCAATTGTGCCTCGGGGAGCGGATAGGTGCCTTCCATTTCCAACGGGTTCTGTGTGGCGAGAACACAAAACGGCTCTTCTAATTTGTGGCTGGTGCGTCCGACGGTGACAGTACGCTCTTGCATCGCCTCAAGGAGTGCGGATTGGGTGCGCGGTGTGGCGCGGTTAATCTCGTCGGCGAGGATGAGTTGGGAGAAAACGGGCCCCTGCTGGAATTCAAACTGCCTTCTACCGTGTTCGTCTTCAATGAGGAGCGTTGTACCTGTGATGTCGGAGGGCATCATATCCGGCGTGAATTGGATACGCTTGAAGGAGAGATCAAGTGCCTCGCTGAGGGTATAAATCAGCTGCGTTTTCCCTAAACCCGGAATACCCTCAAGGAGCGCGTGTCCGTTGGCGAGTAGACAGAAAAGCACGCCTTCAACAATTGCGTCTTGACCGACAATGCGTTTTTGGACTTCGGCTTTGACAGTGTAAAAGGTTTCTCGGAATTGCTGGATTTGGGTTTCTAAGTTCATGTCTGTAACTTGGCGGAATGGGCGGGCACGGGGACCCGCCCGAACAAGATAAAATGGGGAAGGGACATTCTACCAGTTGTCTCTGGTAACGTAGAGAGATCGGTTCTCCATGGGGAGTGAAATGTGCTTGCCGCCGAGCCGATGCGATTCGATCATGCCCATGAGCGTCTCTTGACTGCGACGCGCGAGGTGGACGGGTCCCTTAGTCTCGCGGTCTTCGTCGAGTGCTTCGGCGATGTCGGTGATGCCCATGACGGTGCCTGTGGCACGAGAGACCTCTGGGAACGGCACCTCTTCAAAGAAGGTCCCGTCCTTTTTTCGGAATTGAATTTCTCTACTGTTGTTTTGCACACGGATCTTGCCGCCGGTGCCGCAGACTTCATATTCGGGTCCGGTACCTGCGGTGTTATAGCCGTGGACCCCGTTGGAATAACGGATGTAACCCGAGGCGATACCGGGGTCAACGTTGAGACGGTTGCCATCCCAATCTGAATCTTTGCATATAATCGCGCCTTGCACGAAGTCTACCTCTGGGTCACCCGCGAGGAAGAGGAGCATGTCTGCGGCGTGAGTTAAGCCCCAGAGGGCAGAACTGGCTCCGTATTGGGCGATAGAGCATTGGACATCGCCGATTTCGCCAGCATCGACGAGTTCACGGATTTTGCGATAGATTGGCATGTAACGGCGTTGCGTGCCGTAGTTGAATTTGACACCGTGCTTTTGAACAATATCTACCATGATGTCTGCTTCTTCCATAGAGCAGCAGAGCGGTTTTTCACAGTAGATGCCCTTGACTCCATTTTCGGCGGCAAAGACAGTGATGTCGACGTGTGGACCGGGACGCGTGGCGATACAGATGATGTCGGGTTTCTCTTTTACGATCATCTCTTGATAATCTGTATAGGCGCGCTCGGCTCCGTAGCGTTTCCTGATGGCTTCGGCTTTCTCGGCAAAGACATCGGAGACAGCGACGAGATCGGTTCGTTCACAAGCGACAGCGGCTGCTGCGTGCGAAAAGGGTTGCCAAATAAAACTATCAGGGCGACCTGCGACTTCGTCGTCGATAGTCGCGCCCATCCGTCCGCATCCGATGAGACAGGCTTTATATGTACGTGGCATGGTTTTCTCCTATAAATATAATGCCCCAATGGGGCTGAAAATCGGGTTCAAGGGCTTTTGAGCAGATTATTCGCCTGCTCGTAAACTGCCTTTCAAACGTCGCGTCTAACATCAGCCCAACTTTTAAGTCTGCCGGCTTTCACATCGGCTTCAGCTTGTTCTAAGCTTTTGACAATTTCGGGGTCGCTTGCCAATTCGTACGTTGCTTCCCATGCTTCCTTATCGTAGAGATAGTTCATATAATCGATAGCGGCTCTGAGTTTTTCGGTCGGAAGTCGCTCGATTAACATCACTGCCTGCTGCTGGAGGTTTGATTTCTTCATCAGGGAACTCCTTAAAGGAAAGGGGTGACTTTTCCTTGGTGTATTATTGTTAAAATATGTTATCAGAATTCCGAACCGTTGTCAAACTTATTGGCAATTGTGAAGTTGTGGGGTGCGGTTGGAATTTTGGGCGAGGACACCGCAAAACCGCACCTATCGCGATTGGGAAAAACTGAAAAAATTACTCACCAGTGTAGAGTTTCCCGAAGTACGGATGGAAACCTGCAGGTCCGGGGAAACCGTTCCAGTAGTGGGCATCGGCAGGGAAAGCGTCTTCGCCACCACTCCGGAGCCATGCCATGAGTGCGGGATCGGTGCCGCGGCGTTCGATCTCATCCACAGCAGCGGCGTGCAGTTTGGCAACAACATCCGGGTATTCTTTAGCAACATCGTCTAATTCACCGAGTCGGACGAGTTTTGAATTTTCAGGTTTCGTGCCAACCTCTAAACTCCACTCACGATCAAAAACGGTGAAGAGATTGAGATTCGGGTTCTCTGTGCTGTTCTCCCACCGCTCAATACTGCCACCTGAGAGTGCAAGCTCCCGTGTGCCAGCTTCCCCGTTGCGCGCCGGGGTTAAGATGTCGTGTCCCTCAATGCCGTCGGGACGCGCCTCTCCCAAAATATTGAGAATTGTCGGGTAGAAGTCTTGCGGTTGGACGATGACGCTGCTTCTGCCCCCACCTTCTTCTCTGTCCCCATCCGGGAGCCGAATAAAGAGTGGGACATGCGCCTCCTGCTGACGAACGGGTTGTCCTTTGCCAAACCTACCACGTTCCCCAACGTTCGTGCCGTGGTCGCCCGTTAAGATAACAGCGGTGTTCTTGTCAAGCCCCGTAGATTCAAGTGCATCAAGGAACTGTCCGAAGCAGTGGTCCATCCATGTGAGTTTAGCGGCGTATTGCGCTTTGATGTGTTGTTTCGCTTCATCTGAGAGCTGCGCATTACCCCTCGCGCCAAGACTACGCGGATCAACGCGTCCATCGTAACCCGGACGGGTATCGTATTTTTTCATGAACTCAAGCGGAGAATCCCAAGGTTCGTGAGGATCGAAGCAATCTATCCAGAGGAAAAAATTGTCTCGCTTGGCGTTGTCTTTGAGGAATTGCGCGGCAGTGTTGAAGAGCCGTGCGCAGTTCCAATCTTCAGGTTTTTTGCGGTTTCTGTTTGCACGTGCGTAACTGCGGAGCATGCCTGATTCGGCGGCTTTGTCATCAATACAATCAAAGAGGGGTTGACGTGTCCAGTTATCGGGCCATACTACGGTATCAGCGATCCAGTCTCTGTCTACTTCCGCGCCGCGAACGAATGTCCACGCGTGGAAGGGCCAATCAAAGTTATGTCCCCCATTGACGAGGTGCGGTGTATCGTGAATGAGTTGTGTCGCGTAGCCGTTTTCTGCAAGCGTCCACGGTAAAGTTTGGCGTTCGTGGCGGAGCGGTTTCCAAGGATGGATAGGCGCGCCGTATTGTCCAGTAATGACATCGGTCCGATAGGGAATAGTCGGAAAACTGGCACAGAAAGCATAATCGTATGCCAAGGCTTTGGAAGCAAACCGATCGATGTTGGGTGTTTCTATCCAGTCATTTCCGTTCGCACCGATGTAGTCGTAGCGGAGTGTATCAATAACAATATAAGCGAGATTCATTTCTGGATTCCTTCGTTTTATAGGCACACGACGGCGTGCCTACTACTTTACCTATATTCCGTCAAAGCCCCTGCCTTTAGGTGAGGGATATAGACGGCGTATAGGATTATGATAAAAAAAGATTTGACATTCGCCTAAAAACGTAATATAATTAGAGTATCAAGTTGGCAGACATGTGAAGCGTAATCGCAAGGTTACGTGTCTGCCTACCTACTTCACAGGGGTTAAAGACTTGATACTTGATAGTCCATGAAAACCTATAAATACCCGGTAGGGAAACAATCTAATACAATCCGCATTGGCAACTTGCTTGACGATATGTGGCAGGTGCATGAATACTTCCATAGGTGGCAAGATCAAAGATATAAAGACGGTCTGCCGTATGTCAACTATGAGGGCATGTGTATCCACTTGACAGAACTCAAGCGAACCACACACCCGCATTGGAACGCCTTGCCAAGTCAAGCCATCCAAGCGGAACTGGAACGTATTGATAATGCGTATCAAAGGTTCTTTAAGAAACTGGGGGGTAAACCCCATATTAAACCCCGCCATAAATTTAAGTCTATTACCCTAAAACAGACTGGGTATAAACTCACTAACAATCGTATTGTAATTACATTCCGCAAATGGGATAAGGGTAAATGGCGATATGATAAAGTCGCATATACGTTCCATAAACACTGTCAGTGGCATGGTAAAGTAAAGCGTATCACAATCAAGCGTGACGCTTGCGGAAACTACTATCTTTGTATAATAACAACCTACACGGATTTTAAACCTCTGCCCGTAACAGGTAAAAGCGTTGGGGCGGACTTCGGTATGAAAGACGCATACTTGACGCTTAGCACAGGTGAGAAGAAACAGCACCCACAACCCTTGAAACAATCCTTGAATAAACTTCAGTCTCTCAACAAAGAACTTTCTCGCAAAGTCAAAGGTTCTGGTGGTTGGTGGTGGTGTGTCAGACAAATAGCACATCTCTATCGGAAAATCAGCAACCAACGCAAAGACTTTCATTGGCAACTCGCAAGCGAACTCTGTAAGAAGTTTGATACGATTTCCATTGAAACCTTGAACCTTGACGGTATGAAACGCTTGTGGGGGCGTAAAGTCTCCGACCTTGCGTTCTACCAGTTTGTTGAGATATTGAAGTATAAGTGTAGCAAACATAAGCGTGAATTGCGTCAAGTTGGTCAATGGACAGCCACAACGAAACCGTGTAGTGATTGTGGCTTTCATAACGAAAACCTGACTCTAAACGATAGGCAGTGGACTTGCCCCGAATGTGCGTCTCACCACGATAGGGATATAAACGCTGCTATAAACATATTGCGGGCAGGGATAGCCGTTACCTAACGATATGCCTGTAGGATACTACAGGGAAACGCCCGCTGGTGGAGACAACGTAAGACGGCAGACCTTCGGGAAAACCGCTATTGTCTACGAAGCCGAAGTTTCCCCTGCCTTTAGGTAGTGGGTGCTATCACCATTTTGGGATTGCGCCGAGTAAAAGCTTCTGTTGCGCTGTCCCCTCTTCTCGGAGTTTTGTGACCCGAGTACCGTCAAAGGGTTCACGAGATTTCATCCACGCGTTCTGGTAGCACATCAGGCAGACGCGTCGACTTTCTGAAGAATTGTTAGCCGAGCCCCGATGCCATGTCCATCCGTCGAACATAACCGCTTGTCCGGGGGAGACGAGTACCCGTTTTTCATCGGGCAATTCGACAGGAGTCGGGGGTGGACGGAAAAGTGCCCTGTGGCTGCCGGGTTGGATAACCGTGGGACCGTTCTCATCGGTGACTTCGTCGAGATAATAGCCGCAGTTAATCTGTGCGGGGAGGCTCCCGTAAGGTGTTCCGTTCGGTGCGACGGGCCAGGGACCATCCCGATGCCAATGCTGATCTGGCGTTCCGGGTTCAGTAATGCGCGCGGTCGCGCTGTGGAGTTGGACACAGGTCCCCAATATGGCTTCCATCCGCTTTAGCACAGGCGGATTGTCTAACAGAAATGCGAACCGATCATCCTCCTCCAGCAATTCACCAATGAATTGACTTTTGTTGTTGCGTTCGTAACTTTCATCAAGTGCCTCTCGGAGCGACGCAATCTGTTCTGGCGTTGCGGCGTTGTCAACAATGAGGTATCCCCAATTGAGAAAGAAGTTGACCTCTTGTTGCAGCTGGTAATCCAGTTCTACGTTGAGTGTTGACGGCACTACACTTGGATTTGCCATCGGTTATACCTCCCTTATCGCTTCTCGGTCAGTGGTTGCCCACTCTTCCCAGCGTTCCTCGTCGGAGCGGAGGAAGCCGGAGTTGCATCGGGGTTGGAGTTGCTCATCCACACCGAGGAGCCGCATGTGCTGATAGTTATTGGTGGCTTTGGCAGTTTCCAACAAATTTTGAGTATGAGGTCCCGTGTGATGATCGGTGTGTTTCAGCCATGTAAGGTTATAATAAATGCTGAAGAAATAGCGTAAATTTCCGGAGGTATTCGGTGTGCCGGAGTGGATGAGTCCGTTATGTGTGATAACGACATCACCAGCTTTCATGTGGACCAGTGTTTCGTCTGGATGCGGGACACCACGTTGCGAATCTTCCATGGTAATCGGTTTTCGATGCGAACCGACAATGACGCGGAGGGGTCCGTATTCATCTGTTAAGTCCTGCAAATAAGATATAGCGTTGATAGCGTTTGGGCGATGATAGGCATCGGTGTAGGGGACATGCGCCCAGCGGTCACGGTGCCAGCCAGAGACCTTGCCTTCTGCCTTTTCCTGTTCCATAGACGCAAACGCAGCGAGCGTGAGGTTATCCAATTGCACGAAAGGACCCATCACCTTTTCTAAAAATTCAAGAATTGTCGGATGCGAGACAGTGGGCCACATCAGTTCAGGCACCAATTCAAGCGTATTTCCGAACCACATTTGCCCGTCATTGGCTGTGGAGAGTTCTTGATGTTTCACTCGCCAACTTTGCATTTGGGATTCGTCAAAAACCTTCTCAAAGATTGTGAAACCATCGGTTTTATAGGCTTCATAGTGTTCGTCTAATGTTGGCATCGTTTTTCCCTATTTTCATAATTTACCTTGCGGAGGAATGACATACGTTTAAACTATCAAGTGCGTTTCTTAAACCCGCCTGCGCCGCTGTTGCAGGCTACCGTTTAATTTTTGTCTTCCCCTGCCAGTGCCTCAACAGCAATCAATCAGCGCAATCCACTGAGGATTGCTTCGGCGAGTTGCATGGTTTTAACAGCCTCGTCAAGGTTAGCAGCAGGGAGCGAAACGGGAGTATCGGATTTGACACAATCCAAGAAATACCTATTTTGCTCCACAGTACCGCCGGTGCCTGCTTCGGTGATTTCGTGTTGCGTGCCATCGCAGAAAACGGTTCCACGGGAGACTCCCTCAAGATAGGCGGAGATGTCTCTGCCGTGAATCTCATAACGCTCAAGGCGCGCGTCCGTGGTGTAGTTGGCAATGTGTTGGGCGACACAACCATTATCAAACAGAATGAGTGCCGCGTGGACATCTTTGTAATCTGAGATTGTCCGCTGAACGACACTATGGACTTCTTGGACATCGGCTTCAGCGATGGCGCGGATCGCATCAAGTGCGTGGATGGGTGTCTCCAGAAACATGTTGTCCATCAAGTGCTCTGGGAATTTACTGGACTGCGCTAATCGAGTGATGCTCTTGTGGAATTCACCGACGATTTGCGTCACGGGACCGCGTGCGGTGACTTGGCGTTTCGCTTCGACGATGATCGGGTGAAAGCGGCGGTTCCAGCCTACCATCCCTTTCGCGCCCGTCCGTTCTGCGGCACTCCGCAAAGCGACTGTTTCTGAGACGCTCATGCCGGGTGGTTTTTCCAAAAGCGTATGGACACCGCGTTCAAAACAGGGGAGTGCTGCTTCACCGTTAAGGTGTGCGGGTGTAGCGACGAAAATGGCATCCAAGGCTTCATTGTCCAACAGTGCTTCAATACTCTCGTAGCGAGTCGGGACGTTGAACATGTCCGCGGCGTTATCGCGTGCCGCTTCGACTGGATCGCAAACGGCAACGAGATCCGTATCGTCAAATTCTGAGAGGATTTTCATGTGACCGCGACCTCTACCGCCGCAGCCGATGACAGCAACTCGTAGTTTCGACATCGTTTTCTCCTTCAACAAATGAAGTGTCGAGATCTGGAGATTATTTCTATGTGCATTTCAAATTGGGCGAGGTTTCAAACCTCGCCAGCAAGTGAAGCGTCGTGACCTGGAGGTCGCCCCTACAGGTTAGTGTCGGATGTGGGGTGCCTCCATGACTTCTCGCTGCTCAGGAGACATATCCTCAATGTAATTAGGATATGTGATTTGGTGTACGCCTGCGCTGTACGCTTGAAATCCGGGACTGAACTTGTAAAGTAGTGCGCGTCGTTGATGGTTGCCCTTCCACGGGAGTGTACCGTGCGTCAGTGTTTCAGTGAAAATCACGGCATCGCCAGCCTTGACATTGACTTCGACAACATGCTTCTGATACTGCTCGTACCGCCTCATACCACTTGGACACGGAAGGTTTGCCTTGTGGCTCCCAGGTATGATAGCCAAACCACCGTCACCAGGACCTTCGTCAGCAAGCATGTATTCGACGACAGTCAAACCTGTGTATATGCGTCCGTATTTGAAGAAGTAAGCTTCGGAGAAATTGGAACGTTCGATCCCACCACCGTGTAAAGTGCCACCTTCCGTATCTTTTCCCATAGCGATTAAGCCCGGACCGTGATCGAGTCGATATTGTTTACCCAAAACCTCTTCAAAGTACGGTTTAATATTGGGATGGACGAGCAAATTTCGGAACGGTTCACACCAAGGTTTCTCCCAAGCGAGCATGCCACCCATGTCCATTCGGTGTGCTGTGCCACCGAGTGCGGCTGATCCGCCTGCCAGAGAGGTGTCGCGTTCCCGAAGTCCTTCAATATGATGGTCGATGGCAGCGTTGCACTGGGCGACCTCTTCTGCCGTCAAAGCGTTTTCGACGATGAGGTATCCGGTCAAATCGAATAGATATTTTTGATCTTCGTTCATTGGTAGTTCCTCCTTTTTTAATTATTCGCAAGGCGTTAAATCAGGCGATTCGTTTGGGGTCTCCTAAGATAGTATCAAACCCGGTAGCCCGTAAGCGTAGCGGAGGGCGGATATAAGAGGTGGAGTCCATAGTTCCTATACCCATTTTTCCTCCGCAAGGTATAATTGAAAATCCGCAAGGTAAAATTAAAAACCTGTTGCTTCTGTGACACTCTGAGGTCTACCGGTTGCATCCCCTCCGATCCACCGATAGGGACGTGGATAGAGAGCCAAAGATCTGTCTTCAAGCGGGAGTTTGACGGGTGTGCTGTTTCGGGTTGCCGAGAGTTTCGCAGCAATGGCAACCTCCAAGGCGTGTCGGAGATCCGCGCCTGTAATCCACGGGTGTCCGTTGCCATCAACAGCCGCTAAGAAGGAGCGAATGGAGCCTGTGAGGTAACTGAATTCATTCCACGGATATGGGTTGTAGTTGGTATCAATACGGACGCGATTGCCATGCGGGTCGTAGCCTTTGAAAATTTCAGGTGGGTTCCAATCCCATCGGACGAGGCATTCGTCTGTCCAAACATCTACACCACGGCAAGACGTTGGGGTTCCGAAGACACTGCATTCCAAACCGTTCGTAAGATGAAAACGCCCGTTGATGATTAGACCCTCATCGGTTTCTGCGTCTAACGCTTCAGGAGGGGTTCCCCATGCGATGATTTCCTCAACCTCAGCATTGGTGAACAGACGTAGTACGGAGATGTGCTGGCATCCGCCACCAGAGATTTCGCCACCGAACCCATGAACGCTCGCGCCTCTGATTTCCCCCAATTCGCCGTTATGGAGCCGAGATGCCGCCTCCTGAACCTCATTCATGGCGCGTTGAAGGTTGCCTCCGGCAAATACGACACCCCGTTCGGCACACACTTCAACCATTGCATCGGCATCTTGTAAACACGCGGCAATCGGTTTCTCAGTAGAGATACCTTTGACACCGGCTTCGGCACACGCAATCACCACATCTTTCATGTATTTCGTGGGCGTGACGACCACCGCGATGTCTGGCACAATGTCCCGTAATAACGCTTCCGCATCTGGATAAAGAGCCGAAACGTCAAAGCGGGCACCGAGAACATCCCGCCGTTGCACATTGGCATCGGCGATCGCAACGATTTCTGTATCGGGATAAGTGGTGTATGCCTCCGCGTAGTTTTGCCCCATCCGTCCACAGCCGATGATGGCTACGCTATGTTTGATGTCACTCATTTTTAGGTCCCCTGATCGCGTATGTTAGCAAGGTTTGAAAAGTGTGTCAAGGAAAAAACGGGCTATTGGGAAGTGCACCCGTGAGAAAAGGTAGTACTAAAAAACGCGCTTGTTTTTTTTGGGTGTTTGGCGTATAATTAGGCTTGACTGAAAACCTTTACTCACTTGGTGATTTCAAGAGGACTCTGCAACAATTGGATTGCTCTGATACATTGGAGGCGCGAGGAAAATGGAAACCAGACAGATCGAAAAACAACTCAATCGCTATGTACCAGACCTGAATGTGCCTTTTGAAGATTTGCAAAAACAGTTAACTGCTTTCATACAAGCCGAGCGGGAACAGTTGAAAGCCCGCATCTTGAAAGGGGAAAGCGGATTTGCGGCTTGTAAGATGCACACGGAGATGTGGGATGCAGTTATTCGGAAGGTCTACGAGGTAGCCTCTTTTCAGATTCGTGACGAATATCAGAAGCAAATCAAGGTGCTGAAGCAACTTCCAGACTTTGACCCAAACGACTTAGAAACAGAATTGGAGGAATGGGTGCCGGATGTCGCACTCTATGGCGTCGGCAGTTACGGCAGAAATGAACTTTGCTATTATTCGGACGTGGACGTTATTTATACGTCCTCTGTGGACTTAGAGGATATTTACGATGAGAGTACCCTCGAACTTATCCGATGGTTCTACGATTTTTTCGACAGTCTCCACTCGGTGATTCCGGGGTTTGAGTTCAGCTTCATCTATCGTCCCTTGGCGGATATTGCCCAATGGAACTATCAGGATATGACGGCGTTGATCGATATGCGGTTTATCGCTGGCGAGGCAACGCTAACTGAGCACTTCCGAAAAGCGGTGTCCTCTGGAAAATCGGATATCTCGCTTGTGCTGGACCTGCTGAAATCAAAAGCAGATTCTTTTGAAGCTTCTGAGGAGACGATCTATCTCAATCAACCGAATGTGAAAACAGGAAGGGGCGGGCTACGAACACTTCAGTACGCGCTCTGGATATGCGGACTCCCAAATTTCACTTCAATTCCTGAGCTCTACGAACGCTATGATGAGGGGCAACTCATCCCGTCCCTTGATTTCATGTTCAAGGTGCGGAATCTTCTCCATGTTCTCGCCGATGCACCGCATGACAACCTCACCTATCATCCTGAAAAAGGTGATGTACTTCAAGCACAGATCGCTCGGGTACTCAGATTTGCAGATGAAACCGGTGAGGGACGTTATAAGTTCATGGCTGAGTATTATACGATGGCAAAATATCTGCATTTCAAAGCGGAACTTCTGATTCGGAAGATGTTGGCGAACGGGATTCCTATCTCGGACGTGCTTGCCGTGAGGATAGAAATGCTGTATTGCATCGATAATAACTTCGGTGAACTCAATGTAAACGAGCTCTTTACGCTGTTTACCTACTTCCAACAGTACGACTTTGAAATTGATGCCTCCCTTTCTACATTCATATCTCGGTATGTTCATGCGTTTGATTGGCGTTCTTTCCGGAATCGGATGGCAGAGTTGATGAATATACCGGGTGATGTAGAGAAGACCCTCACACGCCTGCACCGACTCAATATCCTATCGCACCTTGGAGAAGGTGGGGAACTTTTTGAAAGGGCGATGATGACCCGGAGCGAACGAAGCCTTGATCCGTATACAGTCGGGAAACATACACTCGTTGCGATTGGGCACCTCGATGAAATTCGTCGAACGGAACCAAGTAGCTCGTTCGGTGGCGCAGATTTCGGTTCACCTATATCGCCAACCCCGACTTCTGAATTAGAGGATCTCAACACGGCGTTTCGCTCACTTTCAGACGCTGCTCCACTTTTTATGGCACTCTTCCTTCACGATATAGATAAACCAGATCCAAACCATCCGACGACCGGTGCAGAAAAAGCAGAGCGCATCGCACCCGAATTTGGGTTCAACGCACAACAGACGGATGATATTTGCTTTCTCATTCGAGAACACCTGACAATGATAGATTTGGCACGCTATCATCATTGGGATGAAAGTACAATTTCCGAATTCTGTAAGAAGGTTAACTCGTTAGAGCGTTTGACTGCTCTGTATCTGCTCACTTATTGCGATTCCAAAGCGAACGGTTCACAGAACTTCAGTCATGTTGTTAAACACAATCTGAAGAGTTTGTACGAGGTTTCTCGCACCCGCTTTGTTGGACCGGAAGAAACGCAGTGGGGTGCCTTCGCCCCTGTTGAAGAGTTCCAGCAATTCCTTCACCACATGCCGGTTTCCTACCGTATCAGCGTCTCTCCTGAAGAGATAGCCATGCACATAAAGATGACATCGCAAGCCGAAGCCGCGTCTACAGAGACAAAAGCAACATCAAGCACAGGGATCACTCAATTTGTCGACCAACCCGGATTTACTGAACTACATCTCTGTAGTCCGAGCCGCATTGGAAAGCTGCACACGGTGAGCGGTCTCTTTTTCGCGAACGGCATAGATGTTCGGGATGCTCGTGTCTACACGAAACAGGATACCAACATTGAACTTGAAATCTATCGGCTTGTACATCAACCGCCCCATCATCGGGGAGAACCGATGCCCCTTGATGAGGAGCTCAAACGGGACCTCGATTTTGACATCCGCGGACTCCTTGCAGAGGAGGTGACGCTTGAACAGGTTTTTGAGAGACATTATGTCAATATCAGCGAAACTTGGCAAGTTGACGATGTGAGCGTTGAGACAGCACGTAACTATTCAGAAATTGTCGTAGTCGGTGAAGAAAAAGTCGGGTTCCTTCACTACTTCAGCGGTATCTTAGCAAAACTCGGACTCAACGTTGAGATGTGTAAGTGTTCAGGATTAGGTGGACAGGCAATTGATCGGTTCTACGTACACCCGGTGGCGGATCCGAAAGCGGTGCACACCGATATTATGGCGGCACTGGCATCTGAAAATGGCGTGTCATCCTGATGGAAAGTTCTTATTCATGCAGGTCTCCTTTCTCTATAGAACAAAACGCGTAGTTCGTAATGGAATAGAGAGCGGATATAAGAAAGGTTTTTAATTATACCTTGCGGAGAAACAACGGGCATTTGGACTTTGACGTGCGTTAATCAAATCCGCCTGCGCCGATGTTGCAGGCTGCTGTCTTGGGTAAACCAAAACCCGTAGCCCGTAATGAAATGGAGGGCGGATATACGGAAAGGAAACCTGTCAAATTTGAAACCCACCTGACCGAACCGCAAGGTAAAATTAAAAAACCGTAAGGAATAATTAAAAAATGAAACAACGGGTACTTATTACGGGTGCGGCTGGCAACGTTGGCAGCGCGCTCTGGCAAGCATGGGAAAAACAGGATGTCTATACACTCACGCTGATGGATATTAATCCGATCATGGGAGCAAACTCGCGCGTGGCACAGGCAGATATTCGGGACTACGCGGCGATGCAAGAATTGTGTCGCGATCAAGATGTGTTGGTGCATCTGGCTTATGTGCGCCAAGATTCGCTTGGAAAGGTGCATGGTGAAGTCAGCGACATCGGTGCGTCGATGACTTTGTTTGAAGCCGCACGAGAAGGTGGTGTTCAGAAGATTGTATATGCGAGCACAAATCATGTCTCAGGATGGAATGAGCGGTTGAATTCTCCACCTCGGTTCTCAACAGGCGATCAATTCCGTCCCGATGGATGGTACGGCGCAATGAAGGGCATGGCAGAGATCGCAGGACGATATCTCGTTGACGCACATGATATGCGGTTTATTAGCATCCGTATCGGGAGTTTCAACGGCACGTACGAACCGAGCGGGATACGGCACTGTAGCACATTGCTGACCCCACGAGACTGCGTGCAACTCTTCGGATTGGCTATAGACTACGAGGGCCCCGTCAAATATCTGATCACGTACGGACGTTCGGCAAATTCTGATGGGTATCAGCAGAGTTATCTTGATATAAGCGGAGCGGTTGAAGTACTGGGCTATCAACCGCAGGACAATTTGGTTAAAACGCACCTCCACAAATTTTTGTCCGAGTCGTAAGCCGGGTGAGCCATGCGTGAAAATCCCCACTACAACGACATTTACTACCAGAATACAACTGTCCACTCCCAGATAATCGACATCGTGACAGAGCGAACTGTGCCATTAGGTGAATTTTCTGTACCAATTGATTGGAAAGTATTCTTCGGGAACTCGCATCCGATAGAAATAGAGATTGGATCCGGGAAAGGGCGTTTCCTACTTGAAGCATCAAAGCGGCATCCAGCGGTTAACTACATTGGCGTTGAACGGGCACAAAAGTACGTCGCATTGACGCAGGAACGGTTTGAGAAGTACATGCGGCATTTCGGTGTGGATAGCGCATCTGGGGCATTTTCAAACGTCCGCCTTGCATGGACGGATGCCAACTACTTCTTGACACGGTATGTGCCTGCTGGATCCGTTCAAGCATATCATATCTACTTTCCGGATCCATGGCCCAAAAAGCGACAGCGGAAACGACGGATTTTTCGGAATCAAGACTTTCTATCTGCCCTGACGCACACACTCAATCCCGATGGCGGTAGACTTTATATTGCCACGGATTATGAGGAATATTTCCAAGAGATTCAGGAGCGTCTCGCAGGTTTACCACTGTTGCGTCCGGCTGAGGCAAACCTCAGTCCAGATCAGGATATCGCAACCAACTTTGAAATGAAGTACGCTTTGGAAGGCAGGGATATCTATCGGGCGGCGTATGAGAGATGTTCGTCTTAGCACCAAAGGAAAAACGGAGCACTTATGGAAACCATGGAAACTGCTGCGGCACAAGCGTTCTTCACTCCTGAAGAATACCTCGCCAGCGAACGCAAAGCCTTGACGAAAAGCGAATACCGTAATGGACAAGTGTATGCATTGCCGGGGGCAAGTCGCAAACATAATATTATCGCAGTTCATGTTACTGGTGAACTTTACATACAATTGAGGGCGCGGTCGTGTGAACTTTACACCAATGATATGCGCGTGAAGGTTAGTTCGGCCGGATTATATACCTATCCAGACGTTGTCGTTGTCTGTGATGAACCGCGCTTTGAAGATACACATTTTGATACACTTCTCAATCCTACTGTTTTGATAGAGGTGCTTTCCCCTTCAACCGCTGCCTACGACCGAGGTGAGAAATTCGCGTCCTATCAGAAACTTGATTCCTTGTGTGAATATGTCCTCATTTCACAAGACAGAGTTCGGGTTGAGCACTATTTGCAACAGGAACAGGCGTGGGATTTGACAGAATTTCATGCCCTGTCGGATACGTTTCGACTCGTTTCGATAGAATGTGAGTTGTCCATGCAGGCAATCTATGCGAAACTTCAATTCTCTGAAGAATAGATACAATCGCTCAATATGCCATGAATCGAAAAGGGGCATAAAAGATGAAGGCAGAAGAACAGGACAATGTCAGAAACGCGCAGGCACTGCCTGAATTATGGCAGTCTCTTCCGAATGTACCTGGGGTTTATCTGATGAAAGCCTCCGATGGCGCTGTCATCTATGTTGGAAAAGCAATTCGTTTGCGGACCCGGGTGCGCTCCTATTTTGGCGAAGCTGGCAAGCCAAAACTTGCTGTCGGAAGTCGCGAGAAATCTACATCGGCGTTGACATCGCAAATGATGCGGTATGTTACCGAGGTTGACTATATCGTCACAGAGACCGAGGTAGAGGCACTACTCCTTGAAAATAACCTAATAAAGGCACATCAGCCTCGCTATAATGTGAAACTGAAAGACGATAAACGCTATCCGTATTTACGCGTGACCGTCAATGAACCCTTTCCCCGTATCCACATTACGCGCAAAGCTGAGAACGACGGGACGCGATATTTCGGACCGTTTGTCCATGCTCGCTCAACCCGCCAGACGCTCAAACAGTTGACGAAGTTGTTTCCTATCCGCACCTGTACCCTACCACTCGCGGAAGTGAGAAATAAGTACCGGGTCTGCCTTGATTATCACATCGGACGATGTCCTGGTCCTTGTGCCGATAAGATTGATGTGCCAGACTACGATGAGATAGTTCAAAAAGTGTGTCAGTTCTTAAGTGGAAATACAAATGCTGTTGTCAAAGAACTAACGGAGCAGATGCAAGCCGCGGCGGAAGCACTCGACTTTGAGACGGCTGCGAAGTATCGGGATACACTTAAAGACGTTCAACAGGCAATTACAACACAGAACATGGATAGTGTTTCCGCCGCAGATGAGGATGTCATCGGTATTGCAGTGAGGACTGATATTGCGTGCGTGCAACTTCTACGGGTGCGAGATGGTAAGCTACTTGAACGTGAACATTACTATCTCAACGATGCGGACCCAGAATCGCTCGCTACTGCGTTAAGTGCCTTCATATCGCAATATTACCAAAACGCTGTTTTTGTGCCAAAAACGGTTGTTTTGCCGATGCAGATTGAGTCGATGGAACTGATTGAAAATTGGCTCAGTGAGAAACAGGGGAACCGTGTTGGGTTGCATGTCCCGAAGGCAGGTAGGCTCAGAAAGTTGCAGATTTTGGCAACGAAAAACGCCGAGATTCTCCTAACCCAGCGTGAACAGAACGTGGTTTACAGTAGCGGTGTGGAACCAGCACTCGTTGAACTACAAGAGTTACTTGGGTTAAAACACCCTCTCCGACGAATTGAGGCATACGATATTTCCAACCTCGGCGATAGGTTTGCAGTTGGATCGATGGTGGTCTTGGAAGATGGAAAACCGGCTTCAGCGGAATACCGTCGGTTCAAGATTCGCTCAGTTGAAGGGCAGGACGATTTCGCGATGATGCAAGAGATTATCACCCGTCGCTTCCGTCGTGCCCTCGCAGACGATGAAAAATTTAATAAACTGCCGGATCTGATGCTAATTGACGGTGGAAAAGGGCAATTAAGCGCGGCACAAGCGGCTATGAACTTTTGCCGCAGCTTGCAAGGCAAAACTTGCTATTCAAAAGCCGCGTCATCCCAGCTCCCTGATATTCCGTTGATTGCACTTGCAAAGCGAATTGAAGAAATTTTCGTTCCCGGTAAATCGGAACCGATTGTGTTACGAGAAGATAACCCGACCTTACACATGATCCAGCGGTTACGGGATGAAGCGCACCGGTTTGCGGTTACGTACCACCGGCGACTCCGCCAAAAGTCGCTGAGTGCGTCGGTGCTTGACGAAATTCCGAACGTCGGTCCAAGACGGAAACAAGCACTACTCCAGCACTTCGGTTCCATCGAAGCGATCCGAGAAGCAAGTTTAGATGGACTGCTCTCTGTGAAAGGGATTCCACGCAGCGTCGCAGAGAACATTCGGAAGCATCTCTGATTCAAGGTTTGGTGATCCTTCATCAGCTATCCTGCACGGTTTCGTGCAATTTATTCGCTGGTTTTGCACCAATTTGGGCAGTTTTGAAACCTGAATCGGTGGCACGTAGCGTAAGTGTGGTGTTTCTGGCTTGGCATGTTATTTGCAACTACTTTATAAATGTTCCTTGCGGTTAAATGACGCAGGTTTAGACTTTAACGTGCCTACCTTAAGAGCCACCTTCCACTTTGTTTCAGGCTTGGGGTTCGAGGCTAATTTTAAGCTTCTTCATTTCAGAAAACCTACGGTTCGATTTTAAAAATTCTCACTGCGAAACCAGTACAGGATGATCGGAAACCTGTCCGAAACGTATAATGAAAAGTGCGCAGCACCGATCCAGCCCCAGCGGGGCGGCATGTTTATAGCGGAGAGCAGACCAGGAGCCCATAAAAAAAATGCGCGAAAGAAACATCAAAATTGTCACTATATTGTTCATCCTATTGAGTGTTGCTGTATTGCACGTAAAACTCTATCGGTTTGCAGAGGTGACGCACGATGGTGCGTTGCAGGTGTTAGTCTGCTTGGGACGCGTTGTCAAGATAGATACAAGCGACGAGGCGGATCAGGTTTTGGCCTTCCGTATTCTCTCTGGACAGTTTCGTGGGGAGACTGTTCAGGTGAACAACATTTGGACGGGACGCGCCTTTGGAGATCGTGTATTACACAAAGGGGAAGTGCTGTTTCTCGATATACCACTCCGAGATCCGACGCGTCCGAAAATTGACACGGTATCAATACGTGAGTACTTCCGAACGCCATTCCTGCTTTACCTCGCGGGTGCATTAGGCATCTTGATGGTACTTGTCGCGGGAATGAAAGGGGTCCGCGCGATTCTGACCCTGTTTGTCACTGCTTTTACCGTGATTTACCTACTGGTGCCGCTGACCATTAGCGGTTATAATCCGATTGCAGTCGCGCTTTTAATTGCTACCTTCCTCACGTTCGCGACCTTCCTCCTTATCACAGGATTTAGTTTCAAGGTAATTTCCGGTGTGCTTGGAACACTTGGAGGATTAGCGGCTGTTGGCATCTTATCTGTCCTCAGTCAACATGCGATGGTGCTGACCGGGTTGGCACAAGAGTTCGGTTTCCTGGAGCTCGGAATCGCGTTGTGGCGGACACCCGCCTCGCACCATTGGAATTTCACAGGCATCTTGTCTGCTGGCATTATTTTAGGCGCAGTCGGCGCGATGATGGATGTGAGCATGTCCATCTCCTCAAGCGTCCATGAAGTCAAGCAGGTGAACCCGAACATCACCGTCCGGCAAGCGATTCGTGCTGGGCTAAATGTGGGCAGAGACATTATGGGAACGATGGCGGATACGCTCATCTTTGCCTACCTCGGCGCGCACATGATGACGATGCTGTTGCCACGCATTGATTTCCCCGAAGTCGGTATCCTCTACCCTTTCCTCCGCCTCGTCAACGATGAAGCCACAGCAGTTGCGATTGTCCAAGCCGTGGTGGGAACTATCGGGTTGGTGCTCACGGTTCCAATTGCCGCATCGGTTGCTGGATTCCTCACCCAGTACGCGAAGGTAGACACATCTGACCTCTCAATAAGGCACGAAGACCTACCTTCGGCGGAAGAGTTAGAGGAAGTGTTCCGTGCTGACCCGCCACGTAGTAAAGCCCGAATCGCTGTCCCTATCGCGATGGCTATCGTTCTGATCGGTACAATTTTTGCGTACTACCGCACACATGAACTCTCCGCAACGGTTTTGGAGCAACTGGATGCAGACGGAAACCCTATTAGTAAATCGGAATACGCGAAGGGAAAAGTCGTTCGATTGCTTGAATCCAATGGGAATTTCCTTTTTGAAATTGACAGGAGTGCCATAAATGATCTGGACAATCGTGTTGTCCCGAAGGTTTTGCGTGAGGCGTTCAGTAGCCATAAAATCCCGTTTTCGGACGAAATCACTGTTTCGGTTAAACCGTGGAAGGATAGTCGCTGGCTTCTCTCGGATACGAAATACGAGCAAACCTATAGTATCCGGGCAATGAAGGACACTGTAGGAGCGATCTCCGAATCGCGACTCAATGTCTATGAGTCGAAAAGCGAACATCATATCCTTGAAGTGGAAATGCTGAGCGGGATGTATAAAGGCAGACGTTTGGTGTTACGAAACATTGTGAATCACAATATGCCGTTGCTGAGTATCCCCGCGGAACCGGGGGATGTTATTCTCTGTCGTGTCGCCGGGAGCCCTGAACAAGTTAGCCTCGTTAACATCGTTCAAGATTACAGTAGAGACCGATTCCTGATCTGGATGGTAGGCGGGATGTTACTGGTAATTATCCTCGTGGGCAGAATCGAGGGTATCCGTACAGCGTGTGCAATGCTGATCTCTGCGGCGGTTATCTACTTCTTCATGCTACCGCTAATTTCAGGCGGTGCGAATGCGGTGTTCATCGTAACGCTGACTGCCGGCGTCGTGGCGTTTGTGTCGCTGGTATTCGTGATCGGTCCGAGTCGGAAAACCTTTTCGGCGGTATTTGGAACGATGGGTGGCATCTTAGTTGCGGGTCTAATCGTCCTGTTTGCACAGCAGCATCTCCATTTTTCTGGGTTAGAGAATGCAATCTCAGCGGACATTATAGAGGCGACGCGCACGCCACCGTTCGATTTTGTGCAGATCCTCTTGGCAGGGATGCTGATGGGTGTATTGGGTGTCGCTGTTGACGGCGCGATCGAAGTGGCATCAAGTATGGAGGAAATTCGCAAGGCAAATCCGAACATGCCGACATGGCGGCTCATCGCTTCCGGTTTGAACGTTGGAACGGACATTCTCGGTACGATGGTGAATACGTTAGTTTTCGCCTATCTTGGTGCGGAGTTATTGCTCGTCGTCACAATTACAGCACCAAACTTGGACTTTTTCAAATCACCACCGGCACAGTTGTTGAGCATCGGCGTTGTATCGGCGGAGATTGTCCGACTGCTCGCTGGCACATTGGGACTGGTACTTGCGATCCCGATTACGGCGATAATTTGCGCGTTCTGGAACCCCAAGCAGCAGGCATAGCGTATTCACTCTTGACGTGGTAGGTTCTCCACTGAAAACGCCTTGCTTCATCCGTATTTCACTGACAAGGTTTTCAACCCCACCCGTTCTGAAGGTGGTGCTACTGTGGGCACCACGCCATCACTGTTCCAAAGCTGGCAAATGTGCTGCTTTCACCGCTCGTTAGGATTCGCGAACCTTGGACGACAACCCGTGCATCGCGGCTTGTGATTTTGTAACTCACAGGGGCATCTTTAGCGATGAGCGGTTCGCCGTCTTCACGCTTGAGTTTATCAAGCCGATAATGCACTGAACGATGCGCTGGCACCTCAAATTCACAGGAGACGTTCTCCAACGTCGGATCTTCATAAAGCACTTCAAGTAGACAACACGTTCCTCTATCAGCGGTATTGGAGATACATATAGATTCATGCGAAAAATACCCGCCGCCATGTTCTTCCCATTCCTGTTCCGCCGGGGTTAACGCTGCCATGTAGCCATCCGGAACGACCCAGACATAAGCCCCATCGCCATCTGAAGTGTAGGATTTGAGAGCGTCGGCAATCGCCCCCTGCTCATCTTCTACTTTATCCAGCGAAATCACGAGAAATCGGGGGTAGCACGCAATTCCGTTTGTACGGGATTCTTCTTCTAACTGACCTGTCACATTCAAGCATAGCCTATCTTCTTCTAACATTACAAGACAACTAACGCCTTGTGACGCAAGCCAATCCCCGAACGTGTCGTTGAGAAGTGTTGTTAAGGTCTCAAGATTTGAGATACCTGCCTGTTTATAATCTTGAATCGTCGTAAGTAACTGTCCAAAAGTCATCTATCTCTCCTAAAAAATAGCGAAAATTTTTCTACACCATCCATCGTTCCCCGATACCGAGGCGTGCCATTAACACCTGCAAAAGCGCGCTCTCTGCATCGGTTCCAACAAACTGTCGGTGTGTATCAATATAAGTGCCGTAATCGGCTGCCCATTCGCGAAAATAGGTCTCGTATTCCCAACCGTCTGCGGTCCGGCGGAAAACCGACCTGTCCGGATAGGGCAGTTTCTGGGTTAAGAGTTCATGCAGTTGTTCGGAGGTGGGTATCCACAAATCTTTTGAGTTTTCTGCGTCAGGTCGAAGTGCCTGAATTTGGGGGTTTCGGCATCGTTCTAAGTACTCTTGGGAGTGTCTCTGCGTTTCGGATGGATTCATGGGTTAATTCGTTTGGCATCGCCAAATTTCACGTACTCCGTTTAGACTTCACCATATCAATTTAAGGCGTATTATACGGTGTGAATACTTCAATGTCAATATTTTCCGTAGAAAGTTGCGAGTCCTTCCTACGCTCGTCATATCAACTTCAGGATCGGTTGATCTGTGCTGGACGGACGATCTTCTCATCGCGACTTTCTGCCTAAGACAACGAAGGAACGGACACTTGATAGGAAAAACAGTCAAGCCGATGTTGTGGAGACGTAACGATTTTTAAAATCTAACGTTTTACACGTTGATAATATCAGCGCATGTACAGCTTCACCCTTGAGGGAAGGACTACGATCAACAAATGAGTCATCTAAAAACACTTCAAACTGAATATGATCAGGCTCGTGATAAGTGGATTGACGTTAACCAATTGCGAACAAATTGGGAATCTGAAGACCCAGTTTACAACGAAGTCCTTCGCGATTATAAGGAGAAGCAGCACGCTTACTATCACTATTTGCGGGAAAGCGACGCAAACCTGAAACGAATCCGCAAACCTAACGTTCTCACTTCCGTAAATCACTCGGCACGTGGATGATTGCAACACACATGTTGCGACTGCCGGTATAAATAATTCATCACAAACTTTCTACAAAAACAAATTTTTGTCACTTTTTCACAGAAATACCGTATTACGAGATATGTCATCATATTTTATAGAAACATAAAAAATCTTGAGAAACCGAGAAAGGAAAATCCAATGAATTTCCTAATAGTACTTTCCATCTTTTGGGTTAGCGTGCTTGTCAAATTCTCCAGATATCCGTAAGTCTGGACAGTATTCCAAATCGAGAACTGTTCAGCAATCTGCTTTTGGGTGATAGAACCATAATCTGGTTTATCCAGAGTTATAACAGCTGCAACGCCACCACATTTAAACGATAATTCACTGTTTGGGCAGGCTCTGTGCCTGCCCAATTTCGTTAAACTAATATCCCTACGGCAAGCGGGATACACTTTGACAGCAGTGGGCTTTTATGTTACGATAACGGATAAATTATTTTCGTACTTAGGAGGGAAATATGAAAATAACAGAGATTCAAGCTGAATTATCAGCGTTAGGATTAGATGCATGGCTCCTATACGACTTCCGTGGGATAAACCCGATTGCACAGAACGTAGCAGGCTTGGCGGAAGCACATATAACACGCCGATGGTTCTGCCTTATTCCCACGCACGGTGAACCGCGGTGGCTGGTCCATAAGATCGAGACATCCAACTTCGTTGGTGTACAAGGAAGCGTTACGCTTTACGCTGGCTGGGAAGAACTTAACGAAGCGATTCGCTCCTTACTCGCTGGCGTTAAAACTGTTGCAATGGAGTATTCGCCAAATGCCGAGATCCCTTATATTTCACGGGTAGATGCCGGCACCTTGGAGTGGATTCGTTCGATGGGAGTTGAGGTGCACACGTCTGCGGAACTCGCACAGCGAATAGAAGCGCGTCTGAGCGAGGCGCAGGCATCTGGGCATCAGACTTCCGCACGCTTAGTGCTGCAAGCGAAAGACTATGCCTTCGCGTGGATCGGTTCACAACTGCGCGATGGGAAAACAATTACGGAATATGACGTTCAGCAAGTGATTCTCGGACAATTTGATGAGATGGATTTGGTCACGGATCATCCGCCTATCGTCGCTGTGAACGCGAAGAGCAGCGACCCGCATTACGCCCCGACTTCAACAAATACGCAAGAGATTAAAACAGGGGACTTTATCTTAATCGATTTATGGGCAAAACAGAAAGATCCAGATGCGGTCTTTGCAGATACGACATGGGTGGCTTATGCGGGGAAAATGGTTCCGACGAAATATGTTGAAATTTTCGATATTGTCAAGGAAGCACGGGATAGAGCGGTACGGCTTATCCGTGAGAAATGGGCTGTCGATGCACCGATTTACGGTTACGAAGTGGACGACTGTGTCCGAGCGCATATCACCGAAAAAGGATATGGTGAATTCTTTATTCACCGCACTGGACACAACATCGGTACTGTTATTCACGGAAACGGTGTGAATTTAGACAACTTAGAGACGCGCGATGCGCGTGCGTTGATTTCTGGGATCTGTTTCTCGATTGAGCCGGGTATCTACCTTACCGATTTCGGCGTTCGGACAGAAATTGACGTCTTCTTAGCCGGTCCAGGGAGAGACGGCGTAAAAGTGACAACCGAGCCCGTTCAAAATCGGGTATTGCCGTTGCTGTAACCTGATAATTCCGTTTTTTCAAATCTGCGAGAATATGTGAAAGGTAGACGCGTGCGTTAAGGATCCACTGTTCCGCATACGTGGCAGCGAGCAACGGAAGTGCTATTGTTAACCGAGGCGAGTCGAGGAGCCACTGTGCCGCGTACTCGGCATAGTCTGTATCAACGAGTCCAGTACTGCCGAGCGAATAGACCACGTAGCGTTTATCGTCTCGCACTTCCAGTCTTGGGACAAGCGGTGTGTCGAGGCTGAGACGCTGTGTGCCATCAATCTCGAGTACCCAAAAAAAATAATCCTCATTGTGCCCGAGGTAGCCGATCTCTACATCAAGCCGATGTCTGGCTTCAGTTAAAATCGGGGTTGCCTCCATGTCACGTTTCACTAAAACCGGATAGATCGCGGCGAAAAAGATTTGTTCAAACCCGAGCGGTTGGTGCGCATGTCTCAGGAGGTCCAAGAGAATTTGTGCCTCTCCGGTGCGTTGCAGTTCTAAGCAACTTTTTGCGAAGACTTCATCACGGATTGCTCGCATTTCTACAGGAGCATTTGGATCAAGAGGTGGGAGCTCGTGTATCAGTTTGAGAATGTGTCGGCGTTTAGGTATAATTCGCCAAAGTCCCCAATTCCATAAAGTCTGCCATGTTCCTACTTCAGACAATTGACCAAAAAGTGCTTGGGTGCCGACAAAGAAGCGTTGGAATACGTTTTGAGATGGAAGATTTCGTTGTTGGTTCGTCATGATCCGTAAGGTTGTTCGGTGCGAATTTGACTTTTCACTGGAAATATAGTATAATATATCTTGCCAATACGGTATAGTATTGATAGAATCGCCGGAGTGGTGAAATCGGTAGACGCACGGGACTCAAAATCCCGCGGGCCCTAGGTCCATGTCGGTTCGAGTCCGACCTCCGGCATAAGGCGATGGTTTATAGTAAGCCATCGCCTTCTCTGTTCCGATTACATCGCAACGATTTCACGCATCCGCTTCGCGAGGTCAATTTGTGCTTCTCTGTCCCCGCCGACTTCGTGGATAACATAGCCATCGTAACCGATAGCGCGGAACGCCTCCATAACAGCTTGCCAATCTGTATCGCCATCTAAAAGGTTAACGAACTGGTGCGCACCGCGGGAGAAATCCTTGAAGTGCACTCGCTTGATGCGATGTGCCAGTTCACGGATCCAATGCTCCGGGTAACCATAAGCCATCATATTCGCAGTATCAAGATAAGTGCCTACCCAGTCGCTGCCTACTTCGTCTATAATATCACGCATCTCTTTTGGGCTGAGTAGGAATTTGTTCCAGACGTTCTCAAGTCCGATTGCGACTTGGTGCGCCTCCGCGGAAGGTGCGAGATCCTTCAGCACGCCAACGAGGTTATCCCAGACCTGTTGATAAGTCCCCTCAACAGTGAGCTGTCCGGGATGCAGTAAAATCCCACCAACACCGAGTGCTCCAGCGACTTCTAAACCACGAGCGAGAGAGACTGCACCTTTTTCGCGTTGCGTCGCATCCAAGCTGAGTAAATTCCCGCGATCGGCGTAGCCTGCCGTGATACTACTGATCTCAATACCTGCGTCTTCACACTTAGCGGCAATGCCGCGTAACTCCGTATCGCTCATATTAATGTCGGTGTCTTGTCCTTCACCGAAAGTGAGTTCAACGGCATCGTAACCGGCATCTTGACAGAGAGCAAGTGTATCGTTCAGGGACATACCACCAAGGATAATTTGGGTAACGCCTATCTTCATTTTCTCTCCTTTTCGATGTGAAATTGCGTGGCTGTTAGAGATTGTATGCAGAGGTGCCGAGTTTCGAGACATTGTGGACACCGAATAGCGACATAATAAGCATCGTTGAACACGGTATCAACCAAGTTGTGATACGCACGATCCCCCGATGGACTCCCCAAAAACTGGTCAAGCACTTCGTACTCCCTGTCACAATCTGGACAGATTTGTAAGTCGTGACCGATGTCAGTCTGGTCGAGCCATCGCATTGTCAATGCCTTTCTTAGGAAGAAACCAAAAATTGAGAGACCGATTTGAGATAGCGGTTCGGCAAGCGTACCTCGACGTAAACGGCTTCCGTTGCGTATTTAATATCAAGCACTATACCGTGCTTATGCAGTAAGTCGAGCACCTTCCCCTCTATATACGGAATACAGAGAGAGAGATCCGTGCCATGTTCGGCAAAACGATGTGCCAAAGCATCTATTAACGCTGGAATGCCGTCGCCGCGTTGCGCTGAGATAGGCAGAGCATCCGGGTATTGGCACTGTAAGATGTGTAATTCCTCATCACTTTTGAGCCTATCAATTTTATTGAAAACCATGAACATCGGAACGTCAGTAGCCTCCAATTCTCCAAGGACTACATTCACAGCGGCAATCTGTGCCTCTACTTCTGGATGACTCACATCAACAATATGAAGCAAAAGATCTGCTTCTAAGACTTCTTCGAGTGTAGCCTTGAATGCGGCAACCAACTGGTGTGGCAACTTCTTGATAAATCCGACGGTATCGGTCACCAGAATTTGTTGCTTTTGCGGCAAATCCACCTTCCGTGTGGTAGAATCTAAAGTTGCGAACAATTTATCTTCAGCCAAAACGGTTTCGCCCGTCAGGGTGTTGAATAGCGTGGATTTCCCTGCATTGGTGTATCCGACGAGAGACACTTTGATTTTTTCAGACCGATTTCGCCGCTGAGTATGGCGTTGCTTTTCAACAGATTCAAGTGCTTTTCTGACATGTCCGATGTTCCTACGGACCCAACGTCTGTCCATTTCAAGTTGGGTTTCACCAGGACCGCGGAGGTGTCTACCGCCGCCTCCACCCGTCGCAAGTCGTGAAAGGTGTGTCCACATCCGAGTGAGGCGTGGAAGTGCGTATTCGAGTTGCGCTAATGCTACTTGTAGGCGTGCTTCTTTGGTGAGTGCCCGTTGGGCAAAAACCTGAAGAATGAGTCCTGTCCGGTCAATTGTGGCGACATCCAGTGCCTTCTCGAGATTCCGATTCTGCGCAGGTGATAGCTCTTCGTCAAAGATAATTGCGTCTGCGTCAAGTTCTTCAACGAGGGGTTTGAGTTCTTCAACCTTACCTTCGCCAATGAAATAGGTTGGATTCGGCGCATTGCGTGATTGAATTGTCTCATAGACGACTTCAATGCCAGCAGTCTCTGCGAGTTGCTGGAGTTCTTGTAGCGATTCTTCGGCTTCGTGCATCAGATTACTTCGGAGTTTTACGCCTATCAAGATCGCACGTGAGGGCGAATTCGGTACACGGGTGTCGTAAAGTTCTGGCATCAAGAGACTCCTTTCCTTAATTCTGCGGGTATACCGAGGCATAGTGACCTGGTTTTCCCAACAACGTGGTACTTATAGTATAGTTTATCAGATTTGCGCGCCGTTTACCACTAAAATCCTATCTCGCGAAAAAACTTCATATTTTTCACAAGGACATTGTTTAGGTCAACCTTATTGGAGCACCTATCGTTTTCTGCCTATGTCTCTGAGATGGTTGTATCTTTGTCAAGAAAAACAAATTAATTTGTCCTCAATTTCACATGAGCGTAACATCTTTAAGAAGGAAATTAGCCAATCATATCATTCAATTCAGTGCCTTCAAAGACTCCGCAGTTTCTGGAGTGAAGGTATTTTCGCTGTAAGGGTGATCTCTGAATCGCTATGTTTCAACCAGAGCACGCAGCGTGCTGGAAGCTAAACAATGTTATAATTTCCGAAGTTTTTCTTGCATACAAGTCAATTCTATGTTATACTTAACATCGCTATGGAAAATGCCAAAAATTCCACAACTCCAGCGATTACTGTGAATCGAAAAGCGCGGTATGACTATCACCTGCGCGATCGCTATGAAGCCGGTGTCGTTCTGCAAGGCACAGAAGTGAAGGCAATTCGCTCAGGACGGTTTAACCTGACAGATAGTTACGCACAGATAACAGATGGAGAAGTGTTCCTGATCGATGCCCACATCGGTCCTTATGAACATGGAAATATTGAAAATCACGAGCCGAAGCGGAAACGGAAACTCTTATTGCATCGGCGAGAAATCATCAAACTTGAACGCTCAATCCGTTCAAAAGGGATGACTATCGTTCCGACTCGAGCATACTTTAGCAACGGCAAAGTGAAACTGGAATTAGCTGTTGCCATGGGTAAGCAAATTTACGATAAACGCGATAAAATTGAGCGTGAAGCGGCTGCGAGTGAGCTGCGGTCATATAATTGACTTGGCTGTTGGCTATCTTGCTGAAGGCTGAAGGCTGACTACTATTCTGGGGGTGTCAAGGTTTCGACGAAGGTGAATGAGATATAGGTTGCATGCCGAGGTCTCCGCAGGCCTCGTTAAATAGGCGGAACATTTATAAATGCTGATGAAGAATTAGCATTAGCTGCTTAACGTAGCTACGCTTTGCCGACCTGTTGCCCGTCAGGGAAGCTAAAGCGCTGCAATACGGGCTAGCCGCACACCCATTCTCAAGGGGTGTGCCGCGAATCACCTATTGAGATAGCCTATTGTGAATCCTGCACAGGGGAGTCTGATAGGCGAACCTTAAAACCTGTGATAAGCATGTAGTAGCCTCTATTGAAATGCCTTCGGACGCGGGTTCGATTCCCGCCACCTCCATTTTTACAGCGTTGTTCCGTGTTTACCAACAACACACTGCTTGCAAAATGATATGGCTGAATTCGCGAACATGCCACCTCGCATTCAAAAGATTGTGCAAGCGCATATATGTGAGGATGAACACATCCACTTGTGCGTCCTCGGTCGCTCCAGTCTGCTGCGTCCAGACTTTGTCTTTATCACGTCGCGCAGGGTGCTGGTCTTAGACGAGCGATATATAGGGAACCTCGCTGTTTCCTACGCGAATGTTCGGTGTAATCTGCTGTTTACAGAAATCAGCGGTGTTAAGTTAGTTCGGCACCTCAAACACCGGCTTCTTCGCCAAGCAAAACTTGAAATTAGTGTTGTACGTAATGTTCACTGGATCGATAATATCAACTTTCGTTCAGCACGATATGCCTATGCCTGCATCGCCGAGCAAATCACGGAATAAAAACGGATGCCATGATAGAGTTCCTGAATTATCTCATAGTTTCGTATAATGTCTGGTTTACAGCACCCTTAGCGATTGTGTTCCTACTGGCACTCTTTCGACTTGCAACAGGTGCGATGGACTTCGGCGATGTAGATACAGATGTTGATATGGATGTTGATGTCGACATGGATGCCGATATCGATCTCAATGCGGACGCAGATGTAGATGCTGATATGGACGCACATACAGGCACTCAGGGTTCCTTCTTCACGGACGCGTTTGGGCTTTTGAACGTCGGCAGGGTCCCCTTGATGATTGTGCTGATGTCGCTATTTGTGACATGGGGAATTTCTGGGCTCATTGCGAACACATTTCTCAATATTCCAGAGAACCTACACCGGGTTTGGATATCGTGTATCGTTGCGTTTTTCTGTTGTTTCTTGGGAACTCGGTATATCTCCATCGGGCTTTCAAAACTGTTTCCAGAGAGCAAAAAAGCCATCAATGATGTCCAGCTACTCGGTTTAAGTGGACGAGTCATTAGCGGACAGATTACAACTACCTTTGGTACTGCTCGCGTCCGAGTTCCCGATGGACCCGAATTAACCGTCAGTTGTCGTGCCGAACCAGATAAAGTCGCGCCTGTCAAAGGAGATACTGTCATTCTCATAAATTATGATCAGGCAAAACGAATCTTTGATGTAAAAAAAAGCGAAATGGAATTACGCTAACTTTGCTTTTTTGTCCATGTACCCCCGCTTAATTGCCATTGGCATTTGTCCAAATGCTACTGCGCCGGGTTCTCAGTTCGATTGTGAATGCGGGAGCGGCAGCGCCGCTGCTGAAGGAAATCGTCGACTTCAGCGGTTTAGATACCGAAAAAAATTGCACAGACTTTTCGCGATTATGCTTCCAACGTGACAGTCAATGCTCAATCGGATTCAGAAAAATAGCAGTCAGCCATCAGTTGTCAGCAGTCAGCAAGAGGGTTTGTTAGAACGACAACCTCTTTTCTGACTGCCGAAAGCGAAGCGACCTGACCACTGATAGCCAATATTATGAAAGGATACACAGATGGAAAAAGAAAAAGAAGCAAGAGTTGAGGTTAAAGTTAACTTTCTCTCAATCGATCGTGGCACGGGAGCACCGATAGTCGTCCTGAAGGAAAAAGAGGGTGATTCAAATCGGATATTGCTGATTTGGATCGGCGAATCGGAGGCAGCGGCTATCCAGATGCATATTGAGAAAATGCAACTCCCGCGACCGATGACACACGACTTGCTCAAAAGTATGATTGAAACGCTTGGGGCTAAAGTTACAGCGGTGTGTGTACACTCTTTCGAAGAACGGACTTTCTATGCACATGTGACATTGGAAGTGAACGGGGACAATATTGACGTGGATTGCCGTCCGAGTGATGCAATCGCGATTGCACTTCGCTGCGAAGCCCCCATCTATATTGTTGAAGAGGTGCTTGCAGAGCAGGGATACTCTGAACAGGAACTCGACAAGGGACAAAAACCTGACACCAAAGATGTCTTGCAGAATTTAGATGACGACACGCTAAAGCAGTATACCGTCTAACCCAGGAAAGACTGCTCCGAGAGGTGTTAACATCAATCGTGCGTTACTCTGTAAAGGACCCACAGCACACCCTGCGACGCAACTTTTGTGAGGTACCGACTCGATGATAGAAGTGGCACAATCCCCGAATCGGATGATCCGAAAAGTGAACAGTTCCGTGACTACATCCAACATCGGCAATTAGAAATGATTTCCGAGGATTTAGGGGATGAATATCTTTGTGACGAACTCGGTGCTGCGGTTCGTGATTTCGAGAACGAACCGTGGGGAAAGCCTTCAGATGAAACTCACCCGGACTCACCCTAACTGCGAGAACGTGTAAATACCATGGGCAATTCATTCGGAAAAAATTGCGCTGTGCTTCATGAGAGTTGCACAACTGCCTTGGATCGGAGCGACTTCGCGCCGAGAATAGACCTCTCCTTTCTTGATCCTCCCTTCAATCAGGATAAGGCTTACAATGCGTGGGATGATAACCTACCCCCAGAGGAATATTGGGAATGGATGCGTGGGGTTTGCGCGAAGGTGCATGCATTGACTTCGGATGGCGGCGCGATTTATTTCATGCAGCGCGAGAAGAACACGGAATTCGTGCTGCAATGCTTGCGCGATACCGGATGGACCTTTCAAAACCTGATTATCTGGAAAAAGAAAACCTCGGCGGTACCGGGGACGAAACGTTTCGGTAAGCACTACCAGATCATCGCGTTTGCGACGAAAGGCAAAACGCCGCGTGTTTTCCACCGTCTACGTATCGACCCACCGCTGCCTGCAGATTACAAGCACGCCCGAGAAAACGGTATGTTTGTTACCGATGTCTGGGATGATATTCGTGAGCTGACCTCTGGCTATTTTGCGGGTGATGAAGCACTGCGAGATGCAGAAGGGAATCGCTTGCACAAGCAGCAGACACCTATTCAACTCCTCCTTCGAGTTATTCTCTCCTCTACAAACCCTGGAGATGTCGTCCTCGATCCGTTCGCAGGCTCAAGGACGACCCTGACTGTGGCAGAACAACTGGGACGAAAATCAATAGGAATTGAACTTGACTCCCACAATGTTACGCTTATTCGAAACAGGCTCGATGAACAGAGAGACTCAGACGATGTCTCGCGCTTCTTCAAGGATTACGTATGTACGCCGAATTTGGAAGCAATTTGGGGAGAACACGGACGACGTAGATTAGAAGCTGTTCCCATAGTATCACTGCGAAAATTTACTCAATCTCATAAACCACAGTGATATTCACAATGACGGTGAGTTCACCGGCTTCAATAGGCGTTGAACTGCGCGCACTTTCATCGGCAAATTCGGCACTCTTCGCAAAGGCGATCGGAAGACTGCCTCCGGAGGTCGTCTCTGTAATAGTTATAGGTTTTCCGAGAGTAACACCACTCGCTTCCGCCAAGGTTTGCGCTTTCGCCTCTGCATTTTTTACCGCCAAACTACGCGCCTGTGTCTGCAGTGCTGTGGCATCCTCAATCATGAATTGGATAGAGTTTACAACGACGATGTCGCCACCCGCTTCGGCGGCATCATCAATTACCTCACTGAGATTCTCTAATTCCCGCACCTTTGCACTAACGGTGTTGTTCACACTATATCCACGAAGGACACGTCCATTATCCGTGTAATCGTACTGTGGATAGATGCTAAATCTTTCCGTTTGAATATCCTTTTCAGCGACATCATTGGCTTTCAGAGACACTATCACGCCTGTCATCGCGGCTGCGGCTGCCTCCCGTGCCTCTGCAACCGTCTCCTTCTCAACGGATACACCTAAATTCAGCGTTGCTATATCCGGTTCACCGGCGACTGAACCGCTTCCTGTCACGTGGATTTTCCCACTTTCCTGCGACTGTAGCAAAGGTCCTATGATTTGTGGTTCGCATCCGGTGAGCGTTATGGCGATTAATGTACTCAACCCTAAACATAAAAATTTTAATCTCTTCACGGTAAATTTCCTTTTTTTAATTTTACCTTGCGGTTAAATGGCGTAGATTTCAACTTTGACCCCTTTCTCAAATCCGCTCTCCATTTCATTACGAGTTTTTAATTTTACCTTGCGGTTAAATGGCGTAGCTTCCAACTTTGATGCCGCTTTCTCAAATCCGCTCTCCATTTCATTACGATCTACAAGTTTCTTCATATGAAGATTTTGCACCTTGGACACTTTCCTTAACTCAATAACTAAAAAACCTATTCAGTTTCAACTTCTGTGATTGGTACTTCAGCCTTGAGCGTATCGGATTTCTTTATTAACCTATCTACATTCGACTTGAAGAGCCTGAAGACAGTATCTTTGTCGTCGCGTTTGACGTAAAGTTTACCCTCCTCCTCTTTCCCAACGTGCAAGGTTGCCGTTGTGCCATCGTTCAGCACAGCAGAAATAGTGGATTGCGGAGTGTCTAAGCCGTATTCAGCAAGTTCATCCTTCGCTTCAGCGAAATCGTCTGTGTCCAATCCGCTGAAAGTTGTAAGAAGGGCATCAACCTCTGTTGTCTTGGCGGCAGCGGCTACAGGCTTAAGCATCTGCCATGCACCGTCTGCATCGAGACGCAGTTCGACCATCTCCTCCAGTGAAATGATGTTAAGCTGTGTGACAATCCCTTTGTTAAAATTAAAGATAGTCCGATCTTTCCAAGTACGTGTGTCCTTGTTAAAGACAGATTGGAGATACCCTTGTGCGACATAGACATCGTTGGAATCAGCAGGACGCACGTAACTGCTTAGAAAGCCGGGGGTTGTTTTCCCTACAAACAGATGCACCAACACTTTATCGCTTGCATCCATCAATTTTGCTTCGACACCGGTGCTATCGACCTCGAATTCCGATTGTTTTTCTGGGTTATTCGAGACGCGTTGTGTATTCTTAAATTCGGTCACCTTGGACAGCAATTCTGCTACGCCTTCACCATCCGCAGGATAGTTGTCCATGGAAGCTACCACCCAATTGTCATTCTGTTTTGAGAGCGTTGTGGTTTCACCGGTGGCGGTGATTTCTATTTTCACAACCTGCTCCTTATTGAAGTTTGGAAACAGAGGCATTGCTGTCTCAACCTTCTTTTCATACTCGCTCTGCCCGAAGGGGTTCTCGAAGAACAAGACAACGATTGCCAAAACGACAAAAATAGCACCTAAAATAAGGAGTTGTTTCGTTTTCATCTTTTTAATTATGGGCCTTCGCGCATCGTTCCACTACATTCCACGATGGTTTCTGATTAAATCATCTGCCTTAACCGGAAACCTGTCCGAAATGTAATGGGAGGCAACGCGAAGGCCAATTGTTTAAAGAATGTTCCACTACGTTTAACGGCGGTTTCTGATTAAGTCAGATGGATCGCTGCTAATAGGTATCAATGTTGATCCCTTTAATAGGGCTTACGCAAATTCCGTTTCATCAAAGTGTATCTACAAGCAAATTACAAAACGAGAGTTATATAGAACCGTAGGTTTCCATGAACCTTTTTGCTCGCCTTTTAAGGAAGTATCGGAGAAGTCCGAAAATGACGACTAACAGTGGAATACCTACAATACATAGGTACTTAATAAAGTTTTTCTCAATTTCAGAAACTTCACGAAGGGGTCGATCTGTGATGGTGTGCGACCGAATACCGATAAGGGCATCACCAAGAGTTAGCCAGTCCACGGTGTTTAAGAAAAAATTGACTCCGTCGGGACGTAGCTGCGTGAGGAATTGTGCCGTGCCTACCACTACAATTTGGGTCTGTTCACTCTCAGTTTTAGTTGTTCGTGCCTGTACGTCTTGTGCCGTGACAGGAGCTTCGTTTCCCGCCGTATCAACAGTATCCGCAGCAGTTGGTATCGGCGGAATCTCTTTACCGGCATAGAAACTTTTGAATTTGCCTTCCAAGGCGACAGCAACCGTATAGGCTTGGGACTCAGCATCAGGCGGAATCGGAGCATTCGGCATTAAGTTGTAATAACCTTGAATACTCCGCCCTGCTTCACTCGTCTTTGCCAATGGCGTTGCAGTGATACCTTCCTTTGCGACCATCTCTAAAGAACTCGTCCACGGTACTGTCAACACCTCCAACTGGTTGGTGATGCTGTGTTCCGTCGAGAAGTTCGGTTTTATAATTTTAACAAAATAGGGATAGGGCTGAATAACGGTCATGAATCCTTGTTGAAACCGCGCCGTGTCGTGGAATCTGGTATCCAGCAAGAGGTTGTTCCCGAGCTTTACACCGTAGTGTTCCAAGAGGTCGTTCAGACCGGTGCTCAACGGTGCACCTTGCAATGTACCGGGTTGTAGTTGAATGGGATCGACTAAGAATACCGCCCTACCACCACGCATGATAAACTGATCGAGTTCATATTTATCGCGTTCCGTCAACGGTTGCTTTACGCCAGCGATAACCAATGTCGCGACGTTCCCATCAACGGCTTTTCCGTCTTGCAGACTGACCGAAGTAAGGTTATATTGCCCCCGCGCGTTTTTATCCAAAAGTTGGCGAAACTGTTGATGGTTTTGATCGCTGATATCAAATTCGCCGTGACCCGTCAGAAATCCTACTGTCTTAGCCTCTTTAGTGGTAACTTTGAGAATAGTAGAAGTGAGTTCGTACTCCAAGTTAGCGGACGATCGCACAACCGGCAAAATCTCTTCTTTACCACTGTAGCCGATAGAGATACCCATATAGACATTCGCAATTTCCGCTTTATCCTTTTTCACGACATTGATTTGGACTTCCGGGATACCCTTGAAACGGAGTTCCTGTTTCTGTCCATCGTCGAATTCAGCAGGATTCACAAAATCGATCTGGAGTTTCTTAGAGAATGCATTGTACTCATCAAGTACGTCTCTGACATCGCGACGGATTTGCGCGACTTCCGCGGGATTTGTGGAAAAGTAAGTGGTGATCGTCACAATATCATCCAACGTGTCCAGCACATTTTTAGTTGCTTTTGAGATAGTATAACGCTTGTCCTCGGTGAGATCCGCGCGAATGAAACGACGCGCCGACAGGAAATTAATCAGCACGAGAATGCCGAAGATAATTGCTACAAAAGCGAAAGTGTTGCCACCGTATTTGATTCGTTTATTTAGCACAACAACTTACTCCTTTACTTAACGCCATTTGCGGCTTTCAACCGACAATGTACTTAGATAGAGAAAAAAACCGATGAGCGACAGATAATAGATAATGTCGCGGGAATCAAGGACCCCTCGAAGAATACTACTATAATGTGCCCCAAGACCCAGATAGCTGAAAATCGGAAACAACCAATTCGGTGCATTGAAAAGCACAATGTCCTCACCGATGATGAGCAACACAAAACAGACAGTAATTCCAAAAATAAAAGCGATAATCTGATTTTCAGTCAACGTTGAGGTGAAAAGCCCGACCGCTATATATGCCCCACCCATCAGCAGGAGTCCAATGTATCCTCCGATGAGTGTTCCACCATCCGGATTCCCTAAGTACATGACTGAAAGCGGAAGAACGAGTGAGAGTAACACTGTTACAGTAAGAAGGGCAAAGCTTGCTAAGAATTTCCCGATGACGACCTCATAATCTCGAATGGGTAGCGTCATCAGGATTTCTATTGTGCCGAGCTTTTTTTCTTCAGCCCAGAGTTTCATCGTAACAGCGGGGATAAAAAACAGGAAAATCCACGGCATCAACCCAAAAAAACTGCGCATTTCAGCTTGGTTAACCAGAAAAAAACCTCGAAAGAAGAGCCATGCGGATATGCCGAGGAAGAATGTGATGAAAATATACGCGATGGGCGAATTGAAATAACTTCTAAATTCCTTTTTGAGGATAGTTGTAATGTTTGTCATGATCTCTTAACTATGGGGACCCTCACGAGGATATGCACGTTGGGCAGACCATCGGTTTTGGTCCAAGTCGGTATTGAATTGTTAACGGGTACGAAAACCAGGTTTGGTTTCAAAGGGATCATACAACTGTCAACGAGTATGAAAACTGGGGTGGTTCAAAACCTTTTCGGGAACCCACAAGCGGTTTCCCTCTTTACATCCGAAAAGCCTTTACTATTACTATACCTGCTCCTTGTCTGTTAAATTAAGGAAAACATCCTCTAAGTCCACGGATTCTTGACGGAGTTCTGTGAGGCTCCATCCGTTCTTCACAACGACGTGAAAAAGTGCTTCGGCAGCATCGCTACCCTGAGCGGCATGGATCTGATAGCCCACGATGCCATTGTCCGTGTCAACACGGTTCCACTGCGAAACAAACTCTAATTCGTTGAGTTGTGCCTCAATTGCATCTTGTGAACCTCGGATGGCGATGTGGACAATTTCCTCACCCTTCTCCTGAGCCGCGAGTTCCTCCGGTGTCCCGTTTGCGACAATCTTCCCGTTGTTGATGATCAGGATTCGGCTACAGGTAGCAGAGACTTCGGGCAAAATGTGCGTGCTGAAGAGTACCAGTTTTTCCTGCCCGATGTTTTTGATGAGGTTACGGATCTCAATGATTTGGCTCGGGTCTAACCCAGAGGTAGGTTCATCTAAAATCAGGATAGGCGGATCGTGGATGAGGCTTTGTGCCAAACCGACACGTTGACGATAGCCTTTTGAGAGCTCACCGATGTCTTTCTGGATAACGTCCTCAAGCCCACAGATGTCAATAACAGCTCGAATCCGCTCTCTCCGCTGGCTTTTTGGGAGTTTCCGCACCTGCGTCATAAAGTTGAGGTATTCAATGACCCCCATGTCGGCATAAAGTGGAGCACTTTCAGGTAAATAGCCAATTTGTTTCCTGACTTCAAAGGATTCCTCGAATACATCATACCCCGCAACGGTGGCACTCCCTGCATCAGCAGAAAGATAGCAGGTGAGAATACGCATCGTGGTAGTCTTTCCTGCGCCGTTCGGACCGAGGAGGCCTAACACTTCGCCAGCATGTGCGTCAAACGAAACTTGGTCAACAGCAACCGTTGTCCCGTACGATTTTGTGAGTTCTCTGACTTCGATCATTTTTCTACTTGCGGGCCCGTTGTTCGTTTTTTCTCCGTTGTCGAAAAAACGGTTTCCTTTAATAAAGTTGGTTTCTGTTTTTTTCTAAGGGAAAGTTGAGGTATATGAACCTCTCAACAGACCTCAAAAAATAAAATTGTATATTAAAATAATAGCATAGAATTCGCCGAATGTCAAGAAAAAGTTGGTACTAAACACGCGATGATTCAGACACAAAAAACCTCAAATCCAACTATACACCGCTGATCTCAACACAAGACTTAACAGCGGCCAAAAACATCCCATCAACGCTTCACCTAACACTAACCCGATGAAGAACGGTACCGCTTTTCGATATGCGTTGATACCACCGTGCCGCAAGATAATCCATTTTGCTACCATCGCCAGAAACAGCGAAAACCAGATGACATCCGTCGTCCCTGGCGCAACGCCGATAACATATCCCGCTGGATGCAACGGACACCACACAAAACGTGAACGCAGAAAGATGATACCTAAATTCACAGCGAAGGCGAATCCGAGCACCGAGGTCGCCAGCCAATCTGTCGGCTTCGGATTCATTAACCACGAAGAAAGAAAATTGTATGTATCCGCGCCACCCGCATGAATTTGCTCCGAACCTGCAGCCACTCCCTCACTGTAAATCGCATACGGATAGAGAATCAGACTTGATAAGATACCGACAAGACTCGCGATGACCAATACGCCGAACATTGTTCGGTTTCGGATGCCGGTCCGTTCAGCAAGTTTAAAAGCCTCAAGTTGGTCCGGCATCGGATGTGTACGGAAAGAAGCATAACTTGCACCGCTCAACCAATTCATCAACGAGAGCATTGTTAGGTTGCCTGCCCGCAAACGTCGCGTGCCAAGTAGTGAAATTATCATATATTGCGGTGTTAAATAACCGATAGCATGGATCGGTGGTCCTAATTCCGCGCGCATCCGGGTTAAACCCACGACAATCAGTAGATACACCCCGATAAAAATTGCAAATGCCCATAGCGTCATCCCGCTACGGACACAAAAAACCGCTAATAAAAGCAGACATATACCTAACGTGACAACGGCAGCACGAGGCGAGAGTGCCTCTGTTCGGGACGCATCTCGATCGGGTCGGATTACCTGTGACACCACAGATGCAAAATGTTTTCGCCCATGCCAACAGGCAATCGCGAGCAGTGCGAGTAATGCCCCGGCACCTTGTTCACCTAAAAATGGATAACCCGGCAATGATGAAACGCCCACAGCACTTCCAAATAGCAACTGTACTTTCTTCAGCACATAGAAAAAGGTACATGAAAACGCTAAATCCAAAGGCAAAATAAACGAGAAGCCTATTATGTATGGATGAAACCTGAGTGGCGTGCTACCCATTGCACTCCATGGTTTCTGCGTGAAGTAGATGTTGAGGTTGTATTTCCGAACGGGAATTTCAGGGAGAACAGGATAGAAGAACTGCAACCCGTTAAGCAGGTTGATGCCCATGGCTATCGAAAAACCGAGCCAGAGCAAGCGATTTGTGAAGATACGCCGGTTGGTGGTAATTTCAAGCGGAATCTGAATAATCGGATACGCGAGTTTCTCATTTTCTATCCACTGCTTGCGAACAATGGAGGTTAAACATAAAAAGATTAGCATTAACAGGAAAATAACCAACGACCAAGAAAGAATCGGCACGATCCAATACTGAAAATAACCCTCCGTAAAAAAGTTGACCCCGCCTTCATAGAAATCGTTGACCGCTTTCGGGTCCTTCACCACAAGCCATTCGGGAAGGTGATGAAAGAGCAGTGCCTCCCAATCATTTTCGGGGGTGGCGAAGCGAAAAGCGTACGGGATGAGTCCCATTAAGCGTGGGATACAATCATGCCCTGAAAAAGCACTGCCTACAGCGAGCATACTATAAACGACAAGTAGATCCCGCGGCTGCAGGGCGACGCGTGGAAAGATACGCCGCACGATCATGTTCAGAAACGTCATCGCTAAAATGCCGAACATGACATTGACCGACATCGCGACTGTTGTAAGATGCGCGGTATGCCAAATCATTTCGACATAGGCTATCCAGTAACTATTCGCGATAATCAAGACAGTACCAATCAGCACTGCCCGTCTCGCGATTGTCTGCGAGGAATGCAAGTCTGTAGTGCGCATATTCTTAGGAGAAGAACGACAGCGATTTGATTTTCTTCTCGCCTCGATCTTTCGACCGTGACGCCTCGAAACTAAATCGCTCTAATGTATATCTTGGTTAGGAGAACTTGAGCTGTAGAGTGGACAGGGCATTGTAGAGTGCATCGGCTCTATCGAAAAGCGCACGTGCGAGCCCGTGTTTAAGCAAAATTTTCCTTTGTTATATCCGCTAAATATGTTATACTGAATATAGGAGTATGTCAAGGTTTTTCTTTCATATCAAATTCGGTGAATGTCCTTTGTAATATTCGTGAGACAGGTATGCTTTCTCCGAATACATTTCCCTGTTTCACTACTGATGCCATCACAATTCTATTTAATATAAAGAAAAAATTAGGGCTGGAGTTATCCCCAAATTTAAAGGGGGACCACATCTACAGCATAACTAAAGAAAACTATTGATTTTTACGTGTGTTTTCATTCGATAACTTAGGAAGGAGATCTTAGAATGGAATTAATTTTTGAAAGGGATGATCTCTTGGACTCCTTACAGATACTGCAAGGGGTCGCAAGTAGACGCACTACCTTACCAATTCTCTCAAATGTCCTCATCAATGCCACCGGGGGCACTATTGAGTGCATGGCAACGGATCTGGAAGTCGGCATTAGAATGAAGGTTGAAGGGACCATTACAGAGGAGGGGGCAATCACCGTCTCCGCTAAGAAGTTAGTGGATATTGTCAAGGAGCTGCCTGCGGATAAACCGGTACACTTAGCAACGACAGCAAACGACCGCGTTGAGATCACCTGTGGAGATGGGGTCTACAAAATCATCGGGCTACCCGATGAAGAATTCCCACAACTCCCCTCAGTTGAAGGGGAAGCATTGAAGATTGGTGGAGAGACATTGCGCGGTGTCCTTCAGAAAACCGAGTTCGCTGCATCTACAGAGGAAGTTCGTTACTTTCTAAATGGACTCTACTTCAATTTTCTTGAGCAGGGGACTGAGGTCGTTGCCGCTGATGGTAAACGTCTGGCACTGGCACGCTGTGAGCCGCTCACAGCGCCGGGAGAGGCCAACGGATTCATTGTTCCGTTGAAAGCCGTTCGCGAAATCGCGCGAACCTTCGCCGATGCTGGTGAGATAAGCATTTCAGTTTTTGAAAACCAAATCCTCTTTACCGATGGAAATGCTACCTTAACGACGCGACTTGTGGAAGGTGATTATCCGAAATATGAGAAAATCATTCCCGAATCGACCGAAGGCAGAGCAGTTGTTTCAAAAGAAGGAATTTTAAGTGCCACGAGGCGGGTTTCACTGCTGTCGAATCCGAAGAACTATTCAATCTGCTTAGAAATTGATTCAGAACAAGTTCAAGTCTCCGCGAAGACCCCGGAATTAGGGGAAGCGCATGAGACACTGCCTGTGGAATCCAGCACTGGAAGTGCCAGAATCGGTTTTGACGCTCGGTTATTGATAGAGGCATTGTCTCACATTGAAACGGAGTCACTGTCTCTGGAATTTTCAGGGGAGCTGAACCCCGTTCTTGTTAGACCGGTAGGCGATGATAACTATGTTTCGCTCATAATGCCCATGCGCTTGGACCCCGCTTCAGCATAAGAAGATTGGAAGTTGTCCACTACACCTATGCTTCGCTGGTGCGGTTTCAGACCACACCAGCGAGGGCATTATTACAATGAACTAACCTTTAACTGACTTCCACACCAGACATCTGCTCCAATGCCAGCATCAGGGCTTGGGTACCTAACCTACCATGCCCCTGTGCCTGCACTGCCGTGTAAAGCTGATGCACTAACGCGAGTCCGGGCAGACTCAAATTCATCTTGCGTGCCTCGTCTAAAGCGATGCTCATATCTTTGATAAAATGCTCCACAAAGAAGCCAGGATCAAAGTTCCGCTGGAGAAGCCGTGGTGCTAAATTGTCGAGAGACCAGCAAGCCGCTGCCCCCCCACTAATCGATGACAGCATCGTCTCTAAATCCAGTCCAGCTCTGTAGCCATAGATTAACCCTTCGCAGACCCCGATCATTGTTCCTGAAATCGTGATCTGATTGCACATTTTGGTGTGTTGTCCGGCACCCGCGCCACCTTGATGGACGATGTTTTTCCCCATCGCCGAGAAGAGTGGCATAACGGCTTGGACAGCAGCCTCGTCGCCTCCGACCATGATGGAAAGGCGCGCCTCTCGGGCACCAACATCGCCGCCTGAAACAGGCGCATCGATTGATGAAACATCCTGTGCCTGCGCTGCAGCGTAGATTTCTTGTGCAAGAGAGGGTTCTGTCGTCGTCATGTCAACAATGATGCTTTCGGGTTTCGCTCCCTTTAAGATACCGCTGTCACCGAGGTAGACTTCACGGACATCGGGTGGAAATCCAACAATCGTGAAAACAATATCGGAGGTAGCTGCAACTTCACCCGACGAATCTGCCCATGCAGCACCTGCTTCCAGTAACGGGTCAGCTTTTGACTTCGTTCGATTGTAGACTGTCATCCCATATCCCAGGTCCATCAGATGTTGACACATCCACCGTCCCATTACGCCGGTACCAATCCAACCCAGTTTGGTTGTTGCGGGTTCAATTTTCTCAAATGTGGTCGCCATAATTTTCCTTCTTTTTAATGATTGAGTTTTTGCGCCGATCTTTCCGTTGTCAAAATCGGTTTCTGACTTTCTGACAAATATGATGGTCACCTCGAAGGTGATAAAAGGCTTAAAGTCCGGTTAAGGAATAGACAACGGACACTCCTTTGAACTTTTTTCTAATAATTGGGTTTTTGCGCATCGTTCCACACAGTCGGAAGAAAATGAAAATGTTTACATTTTCATTTCTGTCTCCTGACGGGTGTTTGGTGAATCTTGACGGAAATGAGGACATGTACAATTGGCAGCTGGTAGTCGGCGGAGCAACCACAACGGATACCCTACTATCGGAAACCAAATGGCTGACGGCTATTCCAATGTCTTTCGCTATGCCCTTTTGTGCTTTCTAAAATCCTTTGCCAATTGCAAACTAATAACAATACCGCCAACAACAACAGCACAATAAATAGCGAAAAATCGCGTCAGCAACACATAGAGAGGTATCAATTCTTTGAGAATCACATTTTCCATCAACCCGACGGTTACAACCTCGGCAACCCCACTTGCCCCAGGGCTTGGTGCGAAGAGTACGACGAAATTTAGCAGCAACCCAACAACGCTGAGTTCCCATAGGGTAGTATCCCCGTTGAGTGCTTTCACGACTATGTAACTGCCAATGATCCGTGCTCCGAAGAAACCGCAGGTTAAGAGTACACTGAATGCGCACGTCCATTTATGGGAACGCAAGAACATTACCGCAAACGATTTATGTTCAACAACGAATTCTTCCACTTTCAAAGTAGCACGATCGAGAATAGGAGTGAGGCGCGTAAACCTTCGCTGCGCAACATTGCAGAGCCAATGAAAAAAACGAAAAACAAGCTCCGGCTTGAAAAGCAGTAACAGAAATCCTATAAATACCAAGCCGAACGCCAAACAACTAAATAGGCTCACCCACGTAGCCCCTTTCGGTAAAAAAGGGGGATCTAACCATGCGATACCAACTGCGAAGAACATGAGCGTGGTTAGAGTGGAGAGAAAACAAATGATGCTTGATGTTATTGATCCTGACAACGGTACGCCTGCTCGCGCGTAGATATAGAGATGTCCCACTCCGCCTGTCTGGAACGGTGTAATACAGGAAACACAGAGCGTCGCTAAGTTTGCCCGAAGACTGTCCCAGAACCTGATGTCTGGTTTGACTTTTAGAATAAAAATATGGAAGCGGAGTGCGCCGAACACCCAATCCACGAACATACACAGACACGCGCCCAGTAACAGCTCAACCTGCATCTCGCGAAAAACTTGCTTTATATTTTGAGTATCACCCCACAGAAAACTTAGGAATAATCCAGCGAATGTACACAGCAGAAAGAAAAGCGTACCGCGAGCCACGTTTTCGCGGCTCAAGAATTCCTGCATTACCAGCGAAATCTCCTTCGTTGGGAATTGATGTTCCCTAGTCGGGAACAAGCGTTAGCGTCAGACTAATATCCATCGGCATCGCTGAATGCGTCAATGCCCCGACGGAGATGAGATTTACACCAGTAGCAGCGACAGTTTTAACCTTGTCCAGTGTAATCCCACCGGATGCTTCTGTCACCGCAAGATCACCCACCTCTTGAACAATACCCTTCATAGTGGCAGGAGGCATATTGTCAAGGAGTAAGATGTCTGCTCCTGCCTCCAATGCTTCATCAACCTGATCGAGAGTTTCGATCTCGATCTCAATCTTTGCGGTGTGTGGAACAACCTCTCGTGCGCGCTGCACAGCGTTCTCGATACCCCCAGCGGCGACGATATGGTTATCCTTAATGAGAACGCCATCGTAAAGCCCAAAGCGATGGTTGTAACCACCTCCAACGCGCACAGCATATTTTTGAACCGCCCGCCATCCCGCTGCAGTTTTCCGGGTATCTACTATTTTGGTATCATAGTCGGCGACTGCCGCTACAAATTGGGCTGTGAGTGTTGCTATCCCAGAGAGCCGTTGCAGGAAATTAAGAGCCGTCCGTTCACCGATCAGAATGGTTTTGGCACTCCCTTGTACCTCGGCAATCGGCGTTCCCGCCTTCACAGCGTCCCCATCAGTGACAAGCGCACGAAACGACAATTTCTCATCTAATTTTGCGAAGACTCGTTCAGCGACCGGCAGTCCTGCAACAATACCACCACTCTTGGCAAGCAGGGTTCCTACACCCTCCTGTGTGGATGGCACTGTTGCTTCTGTTGTTATATCACCGATACCGATATCTTCTTCAAACGCCAAGTCAATTAGGGGATCTAATGAACGCAGATTAAGCATGTTTTTTTCTAATAATTGGGTTTTTACGCATCGTTCCACTTGGTTCCATGCAGAGGACAAGAAAATGAAAATATAAACATTTTCATTTTCTTTCTCCTGACGGAAATAAGGATATGTACGATTGGCAGTCGGCAGTCAGCAATCAGCAAGAGGATGTAGATTTATCGGAAACCTCTTTACCGACGGCTGATAGCCATAAGGTAGCCCTTAATACCTTTCCAAATACGGGGTCAGGAATTTCTTCGCGTCTTCCGTGACATCCCACGCGTTGGGCCAGAAACAGAGATCGATGGAGAACCAATCACCGTCGTACCCAGTCTCATCCATGATAACTGGAATAATCGCGTCGAAGTCCAGAACACCATCTCCGAAAGGCGCGTGTGTACTGGTATGGTCGTCGTGGAGTGTATTGTCGGAATCAATGAGGTGGAAGTGTCCAATTTGCCCTTTGAGTTGCCGTGCGAGATCAATTACACCATTAGCACCGAGTGTTTCCTGTTCACCAACCTGCCGAGAACCAACGACAGCACACATGTGCGCGTGGCATGTATCAAACATCACTTGGAAATTTGGATGATCTACGGCTTTTGGCATATTAACAATGTCGCTCGGTTTATTGAACATGAATCCGGGTTCAAATTCCCAGAGCATCAGCACGCCGTGGTCTTCAGCGACTTGCGCACAGCGTCTCCAGACAGAGACAATTCGATCCCACGCTTGCTCCCGATCAACGCCCGGAATTTCTTCTTCAGCATCGGTAACAGTGTCCACCCGGATAGCAGGCGATCCGAGATCAAGGGCGAGTTGGAGACTCTCTTTGAACAACTTGTAGTATCTATCGTCCTCTTGCGCCTCATCCGTGGCAGGACCGGGGTGGGACCAGAAGTCAGCCGCCAATCCAGAGACTTCCAAGCCGTAATAGGAGATTAAGCCCTTGACGGCATCTCGCTCGCTTTTCAGTGGATAGTCGTTAATGTCAATATGCGGTTTAAACGCCCCAATTTCAACACCATCAAATTCAAGTTCGCTGAGACGCTTGACGACGGTGTCAAATGGAACAGGATTGTCTTCATAGGGACCAAATGCGTAAGCCCAACTTCCAATCGACAATTTTTTTGCCATGTTTTTCTCCTTTTTAATTTTACCTTGCGGAGTAACGACGCAGGTTAGAACTTTGACGTGCTACTCTCTGGAGTCGCCCTCCATTTCATTACGGGCTACGGGTTTTGTGCTATAGCGTAATTATGATACACCCGTGACTAACGTTCAAACGGCTTTAATTTTACCTTGCGGAGTAACGACGCAGGTTAGAACTTTGACGTGCTACTCTCTGGAGTCGCCCTCCATTTCATTACGGGCTACGGGTTTTGTGCTATAGCGTAATTATGATACACCCGTGACCAAGGTCTGAACGACTGTTTCAAGTTCAAGGGTTATCTGCTCCACCGTTTCTCTTTTCTGTGCCTTGTAGGTATCGTAGCATTCTCGGAGATTTTTGGGTTCACCAACACGGACGGATGCGACCCGCGGTCCCCGCATTTTTGACGTACCAAAGACTTCTCTCTCCAGACGAACAATCACTTCAAGAAACCGCTCTGGTGAGCGTTCTTCTGCGACATATCCATCTGAAATCGCTATAAAATTAATTAACCGCTCCAGGTCGGGATAGAATCGTTGGAATTTCTGGAGCAGTTCTTCATGTATCTTCCGTTCGTACTCCGTCATCTGCTCAATGTCTTTATAGACTTCGGCATCGACTAAATTTTTCAACGTCCGTACCCTTGTGAGAACATCGGCTTTAGAGTGGATGCCCATGATTTTTTCAGCATGGGACAAGATTTGCTCTTTCAGTCTTTGGATGTGCACATCAAGTGGCACGGCCTCGTCCACTTTATACTGATATTCAGTTGCAAGTGTTTTGAATATCGTGACACCGATACGCCGTAACCGTTCGTAGCGTTCAATCGGCGTTCGATCCGCAGGTGGGAGAATGTTCCGCTCCAATTCCGCGAGAGCGGCATCAATGTCGTCCCACATGTTCTGTAGATAATGGTATTTGATTCCGATCGGAACCACATACAGCGGTTTGTCGACACCCGCTTTCGCCATATCGTCCAGAGCCCAGAAACAGAGCTGAACAATGCCCCTTTCAAAGCGCATGACAGTATCATTCTGCCGTGAAATTTCCCCTTCAGCGAAGATAACAAGGGATGAGTTGCCTTTTGACAGGAGTTCCCGCGTTGTGCGGAATGCGTTCCGGTCCGCGGTGCCACGCACGATGGAATACGCCCCGAACCGTTGCATCAGAAAACCGCGTAAGCCACCGAATCTCCCTTTGCCATAGGTATCCCGTGCAGTCATATAGTAGTACTGCTGAGAGAGCTGCTTGGACAAGAAAAACATGACCGCAGGATCCGCGCGTGCCGCATGATTTGGGACTAATACGGTAGGATATCCATCCGTTGTTTTTAGACGGTCAATAGATTCTGGATCGATATCCAACGTTAACCCTTTCAAACACAAGCGATTAATAAGCGGTATGAGAGATTGCGCAACTCGAATCGCGGTCGTATTCGGTTTCGGGGGTTTAAAATCTAACATTTTTTAATTATGGACCACCTGGACCGCTCTCCATTTCATTTTTTTAATTGTTAGGTTTTCGCCCTGCGCTCCGCTCCGCTTACGCGCAGGTTTCTGATGAAGTCGCAACTGAAATAAGGATACGTGCGGTATAACATCAAAACCCAAGCCCGTAACGAAGTGGAGGGCGACTCTAACACGCAAGCCGTTAAATTTACGCATGCTATGACTTACCCGCAAGGAAAAATTAGAAATCCGCAAGGTAAATTAGAAGAGACTCGGCGGATAGCAACAGATGATCTCCATGGGTGTATCGCCAGTGCTAACGATGACGTAACTGGACAAGCATCGTGGGATAAAGACAGATTTGCCGCGTTTGAGCGGAACATCTTCAAAATCTCCACGTAGCACGCCTTCTCCGCCCAAAGCCACGAGCGCATAAAAACCTTTGTCTGCTGGCATACTTAGCGTCGAATCCACTGTTAGACGCGAGCATCCAAAGAATTTCGAGGCTTCTTCTGGCACGATTCGATCTTCTCGGTTATCCTGTTCTGCCCGGACGGGTTCTGGCGTGCGGCGGATGTAATTGTTGAGATAGTCCAGTTCCAATTTATCAAACTCAGCGGCATCTACAGCGAGATCCCATCCGAGACCGAGATGTCCATCTTCTCTTTCAAACGGAAAACCTTCCCATTCAGCGAGGATGTTCCAGTCGGTTGGTTCTTGCGGTTCGAGAACGCAGAGTCCTGTACCCAGCGAATGGACAATCGGAGTCCGTAAAAAATAGACTTCCCCAACCTTCGGTTCAACAACGTGCATAAGACTGCGTAGCGTCGGCACATCTTGCGCTTCCATCAGGCGACGGAACTCCGCTTTGTCTATCGCTTCCTTCCAACCTATCCATGCCTTCGCGCCCGGACGTGTGCCGATGAGGATCCATGCCTCATTCTTGCCGAATGGAGAATTGAGGTGTTTTTGCGCGAAATCGGGGTTTGGATGCCAATGGATAGGGATATGTGCGCCTTCACCGACATCAAAAATCTTGAGAAGTACGCCTAATTCAGTGCCGTATTTGGCGACGTGGGCGTTACCGAGTGTTTCTTCCGGAAATGTGTCCAGCAGTGCTTTTAGCAGGACGATCTCGCCGCTTGGGAGTTGGATGCGGCTGAGTCCTTTGTCCGGCGGATTGTCTCTGCCGGGAGTGACTGCCCGATTTGTAGAAAAGATCCATTCTTCAGAGTAGTAATCATCTTTCGGATCGGGTTCGCCCATAAACTCGGCGCGAAGCTTTCCACCGTTATAAAAATGTAGGTAGGTATTTGGTGCTAAGCCGACAGGTGCGTTTAGCATTGACTTTAGTTCATTTTGTGATGCCATGTTGCCATCCTTTCTTTATCTTTAGGAACTAAGGGTGTAGTTTTCGGATTCCCTTGTTTGAAGTCAGTTTATCATTTTAGATAGAATTTTGTCAAGTCACTTTTTGAGGTTTCAGAGTCATTCAGTTCTCTTGTAGGAGGGAACTCCGATTCCTGGGGAAACACCCAAGCAAAAACACACATCCCTGTAGGAGCGACCACATGGCCGCGACACTTCAGCAGTTTTCCCGGTCCAAGGTAGGCACACTTACAAAGCGCGTCAAGTAACACCTGGGGGAGGGGTTTCTAACCCCGATTTTTTCTGACAGTTTTTTATCGATTCTGGAAGGGAGTAGCGACAGAAAGGTCGCTCTTACGGATGGTATGTGGTAACACGGAGATTGCCTTAAAGGCGAACTGTCAGAACATCCTCAATTGTCAAATATCTCAAATGTTGCCGAGGGTTCTCCATGCGCGATCGCAATTTCGTAATATTTCGTCTGAGGCTGTGGCACTATTTATTCCGATGCTGCTGGCAGTTGCCAGATCTGATTTGGCTTTTTCCTGTTCCCCGAGGCGTAAAAATGCACCGCCGCGATAGTAATATGCCTCAGCAAAATCGGGTTTGAGTTCTATTGCTTTGGTGTAGTCTTCAATAGCAAGTTCAACCTCACCTTTTTTGCTGTGAGCTAAACCGCGATTGTAATAGGTATCGGCACATTTTTGATTAGGTTCTTTTGTCATTTTTCCCAGAATCCGTATCTTTTCAATAGTTTAAACCTACGCTAACGTTAGTTATTTTCAAATTTTACCCTCAATAATACGAACCGCTTTTACACTATCCAGATAGTAAAGGTCGCGCCGGACAAGATGTGTTCTCTCATATAGTAGCTCAAAGATCTCTCGTAACGTAGTCATTTTATCCTCTTGAATTTCCTCATACGAAGGCAACTGTTCCTCCAACAACGGTTGGAAGAAGTGCTTGTCTCCTTTGTGAAGATCTTCAGGCAGGTAAACCTCATAAACTAAGCCATCAATGATTCGTTCATAATATCCGAGCATTATGTGGTCCCGGGCGTGTGCCAAATCTTTGCTGTTTATCGTTGGCTGCTGCTGAAGATAGATCAGGTAATCAACGATTTTACCAATCAGTGCCTTCTGTATTGAGGTGAGGTCGGGAATCGGAATCTGTTGGATATACCCACTACGCGCCCGAAGAGGATCAATCGTCAATTGGTTCGACACCTGCGAATAAAACCACTCCACAGTACGGGAATTGAGGAGACCACAGAGCCACGTTTCCTCAGTTGGGATAAGGTAAGACGTATTTCCATAATAATAATCGCTTCTATCAACAGCGAAAGTTTGATGGTTATAGGTGTCCGGGCAGACCAGTTTCGGTTGTGCAAAACGCTCCGCATTGCCAAAAGATGCTGGCAACTCATACCATGCTTGCTTGCCTTTTCGCTTGCTCAGAGATTCTCGGTATTTTTCCAAGTGTTGCAGGATTGCTGGATAGTCATTTATCGCAATACCGCGGTGAGTAAAGATGAGCCACTGGTGTGGCGTGTCAACATGCCAACGCCTTAACTCTTGTCCGTGCAAAAACGGTTTCAAAACATCGGCAGATGAAGGGTGCGCCGCAATGAGTTTATCCCGCGTCGCCTTGTCTACGACGAACACCTCAGTAGGTGCGATGTTGATACCAAAAGCTGGTTTCGTTTTGATGTACTCACCCAACGGCGTACCAGCGTCGCGAAGCTGCGAACGCAAATTCACCACGTTCGGTGATTCAATAGGTTTGCCGTCGGCATCCAATACTGTTTGCATCTTAGGATAACGGGTTCGGCGACGTTGTGTCAGCAGGAGCGCGAGGTCTTCCGGCAATTTAACACGATGTCGCTGCTCAAATGCCTCAACATTTTTGTGATCGTTGTGAAATGAAGCAATGATATCCATCCCCATTTTCTTGGCGGCAATTAAGTCTGTTTTGGCCTTATCCCATTCTTTCAGACGTAACCATGCTTCACCGCGATTGCAATAGGCTATAGCGTCATCGGGATTGAGCTCTATCGCCGCATTATAGTTTTTGATGGCAAGATCAACCTCTCCCTTTTTGATATAAGCCACTCCGATATTATTATATGCCTTGAAATCATCAGGATTGAGTTCTATTGCTTTTGTATAGTCTTTGATGGCACGATCAAAATCGCCTTTGTAACTGTAGATAACACCGCGGTTGTAATATGCCTCAGTAAAATTGGGATTGAGTTCTACTACTTTTGTATAGTCTTTGATGGCACGATCAAAATCGCCTTTTTCTCCGTAAGCAATAGCACGACCGTGACAAATGTCTGGATTATCTGGATTCAACTCTATCGCTTTGGTGTAGTCTTCTATGGCAAAGTCGAAATTGGCGGTTCTCCTGTAAGCAATAGCACGACTAATATATGCGTTGATAAACTCAGGATTGAGTTCTACTACTTTTGTATAGTCTTTGATGGCACGATCAAAATCGCCTTTTTCTCCGTAAGCCACACCACGACCATAGTAGGCATTGGCAAACTTGGGACTGAGTTCTACCGCGATGTTATAGTTTTTGATAGCACTGTCAAAATCCCTTCTATTGTAGTAAGCTACCGCGCGATTGTGATAAGCATCAGCAAACTTAGTATTGAGTTCTATTGCTTTCGCATAGTCTGCAATCGCTCTGTCATATTCACCCTTATTACCATAGGCGTTACCGCGGTTGTTATAAGCTTCAGTATAGTTAACCTTGAGTTCTATTGCTTTCGTATAGTCTGCAATCGTTCTGTCATATTCACTTTTACTACCATAGACGTTACCGCGGTTATTATAGGCATCAGCATAATCAGGCTTTGTCTTTATCGCTCTCGTAAAGTCTCCAATAGCCTTTTCTTGCTCACCCTTATTGCCGTAAGCGACACCTCGATTATTGTAAGCAATAACATGGTGCGAATTCAATTCGATCGCCTCGTTATAGTCTATAATCGCTCTTTCATACTCGCCTTTGTAGTAGTAAACAACACCACGATTACAATAGGCATTAGCGTAACTGGAATTCAATTCTATTGCCTTGCTAAAGGATGCGATTGCTTGCTCAAGTTTATTTCTTTTTATGTAAGCAATGCCGCGGTCATTACATCCCTCGGCTTCATTACGCTCGTTTCCATAAGCAAAACTATAACTATAAGAAGGGCTAGCAAGCGTTTGGTTCAATCCTAGCATTACCTGTTCCTCCGCAGTGCGATTACTTGAGGGTAATGATAACATGCGAAGCGGACAGATGTCAACCGAATTTTAGTAGAAGCTGGAGGCATTTGGTTTTCGGTTTCTGCTGATTTTATGCGAGGTATCGCGACCGGGAGGTCACTCCTACAGAGGAGGGTCGGGATTCGGAGACCTTCTTACGGCTAATCTGAAAAAGGTTGCGCTTTAAGACAATTTGTTTTATGATAGAAACATAAGATGAAACTTTCAGTCTCCCCAAAAGCGAAAAGGATAACCAAGGAAATGGCAATACCAGAAAATAAAACATATACAGCAGCACGAAACTTGACGATATATTCCTTTTTCCTCCTGACTCTCTCCTTCTGTGTGCTCGCACCAGCCCAAGAACCCACTTCCGATATCGAAACTATCATCAAAAAGATAGATCAGCTCTATCGTAGCGAGTCGAGCCACGCTGAAATGGAGATGCACATCGTCACGCCGCATTGGGAACGCACCCTCGCGATGACAACCTGGTCAAAAGGGATGGACAGGACGTTCATCCAGATTACGGCACCGAAGAAGGAACAAGGGGTCGCGACACTGCGCATCGGAAATGAAATGTGGAACTATCTGCCCAAGACCAACAAAGTCATGAAGATTCCGCCATCAATGATGATGGGGTCGTGGATGGGTTCCGATTTCACGAATGACGACTTAGTCAGGGAATCGTCAATGCTCGACGATTATACTTACCAGTTCGTTACACCTGAAGATGCATCTCCCGACCATCTCTACGTTCAACTCATACCGAAAGAGGACTCTCCGATCGTTTGGGGAAAGATTGTTGCCGCAGTGCAATCCAGCGATTATCTACCCGTATGGCAGCACTTCTATGACGAAAAAGGAAACTTGATGCGGGTTATGAATTTCAAAGAGATCAAAATCTTTGGTGACAAAATCGCACCTTCTGTAATGGAGATAATCCCCCAAAACAAAGACGGACACAAAACGGTTGTTCGATGGTTAAACGCCACATTCGATTCCGATATAGACGATAAAATTTTCACGCGCCGAAACCTTCAGAAAAGGAGATAGGTTACGGCACGTGGGTTACGGCACACGGCGTGTGCCTACGACTATGCATACGACTTTATGATACTTAAGATTGCACTCCGTAACATCTTCCGCCAGAAACGGCGGACAATCCTTACCGCTCTCGCAATGATTGCCGGCTTTACGCTCTCCTCCCTATTCATCGGCTTGTCCGATGGTGCGTATGGGAACATCATCTCGATGTTCACGCGAAACCGCATCGGACACATTCAGGTGCATCGCGAGGGATACCTTGACAAACCATCTCTGTACGAAACAATCGATGACTACCCGACTGTGGGTGAAACGATTCAGATCACCACAGGCATCGAAGCGTGGACACCGCGAGTGTACGCAGCCGGACTCGGCTCGATCGGTGAAAAGAGCACGGCTGTACAAGTCATTGGTGTTGATGTCGCACGAGAGATTCAAGCAACCCGATTTGATCAAAAAATGATTGAAGGGAGTGTGTTGGCGGAAACCGCTTCGCATGAGGCTGTTATTGGAAAAGGTTTGGCGAAGATTCTTTCTGGGACGGTGGGTAGTGAAATTGTGATTTTTTCGCAGGGTGCCGATGGTTCACTCGCAAATGACGTGTATAAAATCGTTGGAATCGCAGAGAGTGGTGACGACGTGACCAACCGAGTGGCGTGTTATCTACACATCGAAGATGCTCAGGAATTGTTTGTGCTTGAGGGACGCATCCACGAAATTGTTGTGATTATTTCAAACATCAATCAGGTGAGTAAAGTTACAGACGCAATCAAAGCGCGCTTGAATAATTCCACGCTGGATGTTGCACCGTGGCAAGTGGTCGCCAAATCCTTTTACCGCGCCATGAAAGTCGATCAACAAGGAGACGCCATTGCTCGCTGGGTGATTATGCTCATTGTAGCCATCGGTGTGCTTAACACGGTGCTGATGTCGGTGCTGGAGCGGACGCGTGAATACGGCGTGCTGAAGGCAGTCGGGACGAAACCGACGCAAATTTTCTGGCTGGTCATCTGCGAAGTGGTTATCATCGCTATTGGCAGCATCGCGGTCGGCGCGCTCCTTGGGGTTTTAGCCAATTATCTGCTATCCATATACGGCATCACGTATCCCGAGGAAATTACCTACGGCGGCATGAAAATCAAAACGCTGTACGCTGAAGTCAATGCCCGATGTCTGATTATTCCCGCTATCACTGTTATGCTGTCAGCGACGATCGTCAGCCTGTTTCCTGCGATAAAAGCCGCCCGAATCATGCCTGCGAAGGCGATGCGGACACATTAACACATTAAATGGCCGTCAGTTATCAGTTGTCAGTTAAGAGAACCTTCTTGTAACCGAGAACTGAGAGCCGAAGACCAATAACTACTCAAAACTATGTTTCTGATTTTAGCAAAGTTAGCTTGGCGAAATATCTTTCGGAATAAACGGCGGACACTCATCGCCTCAATAGCGATCGGTATCGGTCTGACTGCGTTGATCTTTATTGATGCCTTCATGATAGGGATGGCAGAAACGATGATTCGGACGGCTACCGCCTCCTTTCTTGGCGATGCCCAGATTCATCGTGAAGGTTTTCGAGATACACAAGAGGTCTCATTGACAATTCAGGCACTTGATAAGGTGACCGAGAATCTTGCTAAGGAAGACATTGTTGAGCATTGGACACAAAGGACGCTCGCTTTTGGGATGATTACGTCTCCGGCAAGCGTTAGTGCGATTAACCTCGTCGGCGTTCATTCACCGACAGAGAAATTCTTGAGCCTGATTGATGATGCGATAACGGACGGAGTCTATTTTGAAGGGGATAATAGCCGCGATATCGTCATTGGTGCCAAACTCGCCGAAATCTTAGAAATTGGACTTGGGGACCGGGTGGTCGTGACGGTAGCGCAAACCGAAAGCGGAGATCTCTCCCAAGAGATGTTCCGGGTGTCCGGTATTTATCGCTTTGTTGGCGAAGAGATGAACAGCGGAATGGCGTTTGTTCGGATTGAAAAAGCGCAAGAGATGCTTGCCATCGGGAATAGGGCACATGAAATCGCGATTAAATTTACTTCTCTCGTCTATACGCAAGACCCGGATCTGGCGTTTTGGGAAATATATTCCGAACACGGTAACGAAGCGTTAAGCTGGACAGAACTGATGTCACAACTGACAGTCGTGTTAGAAATGACGAAATACAGTAAATACATCATGGGCGTTATCTTATTTGGGGTGGTTATTTTTGGGATTATCAATACACTTTTCATGTCGTTGTATGAGCGGATGTTTGAGTTCGGTGTGTTACGCGCCGTTGGAACCCGTCCTTTTGGGATGGCGCGCATTATCTTATTTGAGGCGGGTGCCTTGGCGATCGTGAGTATTGGACTGGGGTCGGTACTCGGTTTTCTTGTGACAGCACTATTAGCCCATACCGGCATTGACTATACCGGCATTGAAATGATGGGTGTGACAATGCAGGAGTTCATCTACCCGGTCCTGGAGGTTCAACAGTTCATCATTTATCCTATATCGGTTTTTGTTTTCACCATCATTGCCGGGCTGTATCCTGCTTGGCATGTAGCGAAAATGGCTCCCGTAGACGCGATGCGGCGGAGTTTTTAAAAAATGGAACAGACGCAGAAAGCAGATGTTATCGTCACAGAAGGTGTGACAAAGGTTTATGCAGCAGATGGAATCCCCGTCAACGCTCTTAACGGGATCGATTTAACCATCCAATCAGGCGAATTTACGGCACTGGTGGGTCCCTCTGGTTCAGGCAAAACAACCTTTCTTAACACCATCTCTGGGTTGGACAGTCCTACGGAAGGGAAAGTGTGGCTTGCCGGCAAAGTGCTATCAGAGATGAGCGGCAACGAACTCTCTGACTTTCGACGGGATAACATCGGATTCGTTTTTCAGGCTTATAACTTGATTCCTGTGTTGACGGTCGAAGAAAATGTTGAGTACATCATGCTCTTGGCGGGCGTCCCGAAAGCAGAACGGCACGAACGGGTTATAGCAATGCTCACGTCAGTTGGGTTAGAGGGAGTTGCCGACCGGACACCGACGCAACTTTCAGGCGGGCAGCAGCAGCGCGTCGCTATCGCGCGTGCTATGGTCTCTGAACCTACAATTATCCTTGCCGATGAACCGACTGCGAACCTCGACTCGAAAACGGGTGCCGACCTACTTGAGATGATGCGTCGCCTTAACGCGGAAACCGGTATGACGTTCATCTTCTCAACCCACGATCCGATGGTAATGGAGGGTGCAAGGCGTCTGATTACGCTTCGCGACGGACAAATAGACAGTGATGAGATAAAATAGTTGTCAGCATCCAGCGAGATAACAGATTGCTGAGGGCTATTCCTCCAGGATTAACCGAGATTCAAAACCTGTAGCCCTCAACGAAGTGGAGGGCGGATATACGGAAAAATGCCGAAAGTTCAAACTCACCTCACCGAACCGCAAGGTAAATTAGAAAATTGAGAAAAATTCTGGCACTCATCACCTGTTTGATGACAACGTCACTTGTAGGAATCGCCAATGCTGAACTCAAAATCGGCGGTTACTACAAAAATTTCTTCACGGCATTCAACTCACCATTTCCAGACGCACCAGTGACAGGGGTCGTAGTCAACCGACTGCGTCTCAATCTCTCCTACGCGCCAGCAGATTCACTTTCATTTGCCTTCGCCTACGACTTTGCGCCGCGGGTTCAAGACCCTTTACTCTTTTCCCAGTCTCCGATTGCCGTTGGTATCGCTTCGTCCCGTTACCGAGTTGCTGATCTTGACTCACCGCTCTACCCCAGAACGGATGAACCCGTCGGCAGTGTCGGCATCTATCATAACCTCGATCGGGCTTCGGTTCAGTTCAGCACAGATTTCGCGGATTTCTCCATCGGTCGAGACGCAATAGCGTGGGGCAGTGCACGGATCATAAACCCAACCGACATCATCGCTCCTTACACCTACGATCAACTTGATACTGAAGACCGTGTGGGTGTAGATGCAATTCGGGTTCGTATTCCAATAGGTGTCATGGGAGAAGTAGATACTGGATACATTTTCGGCAACAAATTCAATTTTGATAAAAGTGCTGTCTTTCTCCGAACACAATTGAATGCCGTAGAAACAGACTTCTCAATTCTATTATTGGAATTTCAAAGAGATCTGCTTGTCGGTTTTGATATAGCACGTGGTATTGGCGGTGCGGGATTTTGGTTGGAAACGGCTTATGTATTAGCCGAACCGTTCGACGATTCCGATGCCCCCAAGAACTATCTACGAACCTCTGTCGGCTTCGACTATAGTTTCGGTGGGGAGACTTACGCATTCATCGAATATCATTTCAACGGAGCAGGTACGCAGAAACCTGAAAATTTACTTACCAATTTAGATAAACCGGCGTACACCCGTGGTGGTGTTTACTTGCTGGGTGTCCACTACCTCGCGCCCGGATTTACCCATCAGCTGACACCGTTGATTAGTTTCAGTGGACAAATGCTCTTCAACCTATCCGACCCATCAACCTGGATCGCACCACAGATTGCATATAACGTCGCAGAGGATATTCATCTCTCTGTCGGCGGTTTCATCAGCGTCGGAAAGCGACCTAAGAACGGCGATTCTCCTCAATTTCAATCGGAATTTGGCAGTTATCCCAACCTTCTCTTTTCTTCATTTCGTGTCTATTTCTGATTGTCTCAATTCTCTTTCACGAATGATGCGTGTACAGTCCACAACTTCTTCTCGAATGTGGCAGTGATGTCAGCCCTTTGCTTCGGTAAATCTCGACGTATATGGTAACCCTGTGCAGGCAAACACCGATTCTCGTAGACATGTCGCACGGTCTCTTCATTACCAAAGTATTCCTTATCACGCTTAAGTGCTCGATCCATAATCACAGAAGTGTCTACCTCTATCCAGACCGTAAGATCCCACCAATGACAGAGTTCACTTCGTAGTAGAAAGACCCCTTCAACGAGAACGATGTCCCGCGAGTTTGAACAAACTGAAGATGACCTACTCTTGGCGGTTTCAAGGGTCCGCACAAGCGCAGCGTAATCAAAAGCATTCTCAAAGTACGCAATAGGCTCAGACGCATTTGATGTCCTTAGAGAACGTGGAATTAGAAAGGCATCTATTGAGAGCAAGGTTATATCCAAACCCAGACGACTCAACTGCTCTCGCACATCAACAGCGAGCGTCGACTTCCCTGCACAATCAGGTCCGCTCAGTGCGATCAATTGTGGTGCACGAGATTGCGAATAACCTGTCCCGATTCTCTGAGCGATGTACGCTGCGAATTCGTTTTGAGACATCCGCTGATCTGCCATAAGTATTTATCCCACCGTAAGAAGCCACCAGATTTATCAAACAGCGTGTAAACGTTCCTTTATTATTTACAAAATACCACTTTAATTGAAGAAACGAGATCTGTTTGCATGCTACTTCCTATCATTAATACACAAAAATAGTATTTTGTAATGCATAAAATGTGTCATATCCTGCAAAAGATGCTGTGCTCAGTTGGATGAAAATGCCTTTATCGTGATTCATTTCCTGCTTTATTGCTATTAACTCATACTGAGACAATGAGAGTCCATAGATTATATTGGAAAACAGGATTATCTTGATATGGTTTCTAACAACTCAATCCGCGTTAATCCGCTTAAGTGGCAATTAGGGTTTTAATAGGAAATTTCGTGTTACTTGCTCTATAACATGACATCTTTTGAAGAAAATCGAAAACCAAACAATTTCTGTGCCGAATCTCACAATTTTTGCGCCCCGATAATGAAAGAAGGCTCTTAAATGGCGCATAGCCACTCAACTACGTAGTTTCTCAAAGAAAAAGCGGACAGCTCTGTTCCCTTTGACAAACCTACGACCTACCTGTATTCGTAGCGGTATCCTGATGAATAATATGCTTGGAATTATAGCGAAAGCATCTCACATTTTATCAAAAGCATTGGCACGAAATTTGCTTAATGATTGAGAACAACCGCTTCAGGCTTAAAGGAACCACTATGCAACAGTCATCATTTATTCAATTGCCATCAGCACCGATGCAGACAATTTATAAAACAATTCAGCAAGTCGTCCAATCAAATATTCCATTCTTCATTACTGGCGAAACCGGTGTCGGTAAGGAAGGCATCGCAAAATACATTCACGAAAGCAGTCCTCGGCGCGACCAACCTTTCATTGCCATCAACTGCGGACGATTCTCCGCTGAACTCTTGCAAAGTGAACTTTTCGGACATGAAGCAGGAGCGTTCACGAGCGCAATCCGGCAGCGACACGGGGCGTTTGAAATGGCAAATGGCGGCATCCTCTTTCTCGATGAAGTCCCAGAAATGTCTTTGGACGCACAGAAAATGCTACTCCGCGTCCTGGATACAGCCACATTCACACGCCTCGGTGGAAATGAACAGTTGACAGTGGATGTCCATATCATCGCCGCAACGAACCGAGACATTGAGAAAGCCGTTGCGGAAAAGGAGTTCCGAGAGGATCTCTACTACCGTCTCAAGGGGATGATGTTTCATCTCCCACCGCTACGCGAGCGTCCAGAGGACATCGCGCCTTTAGTCGCAGCTTTTATGAGTGAGTTCAGTGCCGAATATGGGAAGTGTATCACCGGAATTACCCCAGAGGCACTCACTCGTCTTGAGCAGGCGGCGTGGCCCGGGAACATCCGTCAGTTGAGAAGCACCATTCAAGCGGCTGTCGCGCTCACAACAACCGACAAACTTGAAACGAAAGATTTTTCGGACCTCTACCCAGCACTTGCCCAGGCACTCATCTCTATATGGCAAGCACTCCCATTGGAAACGCGGCAGGCAATATGGGAGACACTCCGCTTAGAAACACAACATACAATTATACATGAATTCTCAAAGCAGACGACAGAATCTTGGCGTAACTTGCATATTCCAAAAATGGTTGAAGAAGGGGAACCTCTCAATATAAGAGATATGAACCAGAATCAAATCCTACGCGCAGTTGCCCAGAAGCGCATTAAGGAATATTCCTCGCTCCGCGAGGCAGCCAAATCGTTAGATATTGACATCCGAACACTACAGAAATACGCACAATGGAAGGAGTCGGACGACTAAAGTGAACTTGGGAAATAGCGGACAAGTTTTCTTTTAATACAGACAATATATGCGCGTCCAAAACACTTGGTGTTCGTATTTCCCACAGAGGCACGGATATTAGGTCAACCAAAAATTGAATCTGGCGTTAACTCAAAAAAACCACAATGTGCTATGGAAAACCGGTTTTGGACCGTCGCAGTTATTTTTCCTATGAGCCAAATAAGGATTGCACATGGTAATGACGCACTGTGCCGCAATTCGCTTTTAGGGACTAAAATTGCCCGAACTTAACTATATTCTTCGTCCTAATTTAATAATATACTTAAGGAGCACATTATGAACCGGCAGTCAGCATTCATACAACTGCCATCGGCACCGATGCAGACAATTTATAAAACAACTCAGAAAATAGTAAAATCAAACATTCCGCTTTTCATTACTGGCGAAACCGGTGTCGGTAAGGAAGGCATCGCAAGATATATTCATGAAACCAGTCCTCGACGCGATAAACCTTTCATTGCCATCAACTGTGGACGATTCTCCGCTGAACTCTTGCAAAGTGAACTCTTTGGACATGAAGCAGGAGCATTCACGAGCGCAATCCGGCAGCGGCGAGGGGCGTTTGAAATGGCAAATGGGGGCATCCTTTTTCTCGATGAAGTCCCAGAAATGTCTCTGGACGCACAGAAAATGCTACTCCGCGTCCTGGATACAGCCACATTCACACGCCTCGGTGGAAATGAACAGTTGACAGTGGATGTCCATATCATCGCCGCAACGAACCGAGACATTGAGAAAACCGTTGCGGAAAAGGAGTTCCGAGAGGATCTTTACTACCGTCTCAAGGGGATGATGTTTCACCTGCCACCGCTACGCGAGCGTCCAGAGGACATCGCGCCTTTAGTCGCAACTTTTATGAGTGAGTTCCGTGCCGAATACGGAAAGAGTATCACTGGAATTACTCCAGAGGCACTCACTCGTCTTGAGCAGGCGGCGTGGCCCGGGAATATCCGTCAGTTGAGGAGCACCATTCAAGCGGCTGTCGCACTCGCAACAACTGACAGACTTGAATCCAAGGATTTCCCGGATATCTATCCAGAGTTCATCAAAACTCTTACCTCTATATGGCAGACACTTCCACCGGAGACACAAAACGCAATATGGGAAACACTTCACCGGGAGACACAACACACAATGATGCATGAACTCTCGATGCAGTCCTCGGCATCTTGGAGCGGTTTGCCGGTTTCAAGCCCATCCGGGATGAGCGAAAAAGGGGAGTTTCTCAACATAAGAGATATGAACCAGCATGAGATTCTAAGCGCAGTCGCCCGAAAGCGTGTAGAGCAATACGCCTCGCTTCGTGAGGCAGCTGAATCGTTAGATATTGACATCCGAACGCTTCAGAGATACGCACGATCGGAAGCGTCAGACAGCTGATGTCATCTCAGAAAACGGACGCAAGGTTTTCAAACAGAAATGTTAGAGCATCGAATGCACGTCCGGCATTCAGCTCGTAATAAATTAAGATGAATCCGGTATAAAATAAAACACTGTGGGAACCAAAAGAGAACTCCCTATGGTATAATGAGGGACTCAGAACCTTTACCAAACGGAGTTCTCTTTTTTTGCGAACAACCAAAAATGCAAAGGAGTGCTGATTGTGTCTTTGTATGTGATGTGGTGACGATCACATTGATACAGTGTGGTGTGATAACTGAGAAAGAAACTCTCATTTAAAGACCACGATTAACTTCCGGTGTGCTGTGCGTTGTGAACCCCGCCTTGCACGAATCACAAGGAAGTAGCGTCCGTTGCGGACAAGCACCCCATCATCTGTCAATCCATCCCACTGCGCAACGTTAGGACCGATGTAGTGAGGAGCGTCCTCAAGAAGTCGCCGAACCCGCTTACCTCGGAGATCGAAGATATCCATTGTCACAAACGCTTGCATCGCATCCGGGGCATTGAGTTGATACGCTATTGTCAGTCGATTCCTGTCTGGTGCGAAAAATACACGCGGCGAAAGTTTGACGTTCTGGATCTGTAGCCGATCGGTGCGTTCCAAATCTGTAGGAGTAAGCACCATCAATGTATAAATACCGAAGTGGTTAATAGAGGCGGTCACACTCCCCTGAATAGCGTTCACGCGACTTCGCAAGGGTATCCACTGCTTCCCAAACGCCTCCCAAAAATAGAGTTGTGGCTTTGCCTCTGGAAACTCATCACCTCCAAAGAGAAATGTAAGCTGCGTCGATCGTTTCAAGACAAGCCGCGCTGGTGAGATCTGAATGACACGAATGAACTGCCGGGCTGTTGGCGGTAACCCGGGTGATGCCACGATTTCTATCCCAATTTGTCGTTCGATCGCGAGCGCACTTTCAGGCAGTGTGATTTCCACGCCCGCTGGACTTTTGAGTGCTCCACCACGGCTCCCGAGGGTGTCCGTCGCTGGAACGACGCTTAACCTTACGCGCTGTTCCACCCCGTTCACACGGCAAATAAGATCTCCCTCCCCTACAAAAACAGTCGTTAGCGTTGGTTGATTACCTGTTGTAATTCTACCTAAATTCCCTGCGAGAAACCACTGTGCCGTAAGCACCTCTTTATCCAGCGAGACTGCCTGAAGCCGATAGCGTTTCCCAGAAATTAGCCTATAAGGTTGCATCACTTCTACTTGACCGTCAAACACCTGAATTTCAAACGGGTCCTCAACGGCTGTAACATCTGAAGTGTGCCATATCATCAGTACTATCAATATGAAATATATTGTTGTTGGGTGGAAAGGGGTTCGCATGCTCACATAGTAGCATACACCCGACTTGCATTGCAAGCCGTCTTGTGCTATTTTTTAATTGTCCCTTGCGGTTAAAGGACCGGGGTTTGGGATTTGACCTGTGTTCCTTAGGAGTCGCCTGCGCCGGTGTTGCAGGCTGCGGCTGCGGTTGTAAAAAAGAAGAATACTCTTATTGTCCCTTGCAGTTAAAGGAATATAGGACTTACGCACGATACTCTTTTGAGCATCTGATTTTTTAGTTTGTGTCAGCAGACCATCTGCGTTTTTTCGAGAACCCTATCTAACAGAGCGTGCTACCGTTAAAATCGCGTAAATCCTGATTTTAAAATAGCAACGAAAACTTAGTCCGAAACGAAGTGGAGGACGGCTCGAATGTGGAAACCCTTAAGTTTCAAAACACGTTACTTCTCCGCAAGGTATAATTAAAGAATAGCAACGAAAACATAGTCCGAAACGAAGTGGAGGACGGCTTGAACGCGGAAACCTTTAAGTTTCAAACCACGTTACTTCTCCGCAAGGAATAATTAAAAAATGGGAAAACAACATTTCACGTCAAAAACGGTTGACGACACTGCTCTCATCAAGACAGATCCCTTGCTAAAGCCATACCGAGCGCAGCTGCGTGAGCGGTTCGCACACTATCAACGTTTCAAAGCAGAAATTGAGAAAACCGGCGGCATCTTAGGCGAGATAAGCCAAGGACACCAATATTTCGGTTTCAATCGCGGGGAAAATGCCGGTGAGACCGGGGTCTGGTATCGCGAATGGGCACCGGGGGCACACACCCTTGCCCTTATCGGCGACTTTAATGGCTGGGATCGCGGTGCAAATCCGATGTCCATTGATGACTGGGGCGTATGGCATCTCTTCCTGTCTGACAGAGACTACGCCGATCGACTCACACACGAAAGTCGGGTCAAGGTGCATGTTGTATCAGAACTCGGTGGACTCGACCGAATTCCAGCATATATCCAGCGCGTTGTTCAGGAAGGTGATGCCGATTTCACCGGACAGTATTGGGCACCGCCGTCCGCGTATCAGTGGAAACATCGCGCGCCTCGTTTTGATGTCCGCACCGAGGGCTTACGAATCTACGAGGCACACATTGGTATGGCACAGGAAGCGGAAAAGGTCGGAACCTTCGATGAGTTTACGCAAAACGTGCTACCCCGAATTGCTGATTTAGGCTATAACGCCGTACAACTGATGGCGGTAATGGAACATCCCTATTATGCGAGTTTCGGATACCATGTAAGCAATTTCTTCGCCGTTTCAAGTCGTTTCGGGACACCGGAAGAACTGAAAGCACTTATTGATACCGCACACAGTATGGGTTTACTGGTTATCATGGATCTGGTACACAGCCACGCTGTCAAAAACCTTAATGAAGGACTGAATCGCTTTGATGGCACGGCACACCACTATTTCCATGCTGGTGAGAAAGGTGACCACATCGCATGGGATTCGCTTTGCTTTGATTACAGTAAATACGAAGTGCAACGCTTTCTCCTTAGCAACATTCGCTACTGGTTGGACACCTACCGATTTGATGGATTCAGATTTGATGGTATCACAAGCATGCTTTATAGTGACCACGGTTTAGGACGAAAATTCGATGGCTACGCGGATTATTTCGGTGCAGAAGTCGAACTTGACGCTATTGCATACCTGATGTTAGCAAACGAGGTCGTTCACGCCATCCACCCTGCCGCAATTTCAATTGCTGAAGATATGAGTGGAATGCCCGGCATCGCGCGTACTACCGAGGAGGGTGGACTCGGCTTCGATTACCGGCTCGCAATGGGTATCCCGGATTATTGGATTCGGTTGTTGAAGGAAAAACAGGATGAAGACTGGCACATCGGCGAGATTTATGGCTTGTTGCGCAACCGCCGTACGGGTGAGAAACACATCGCTTACGCCGAAAGCCACGACCAAGCTATCGTTGGTGACAAGACACTTGCTATGCAACTCATGGACGTTGAGATTTACACAAACATGGGTGTTTTCACAACAAGTCATCGTATTGCTCGCGGCATTGCGCTCCACAAACTCATCCGACTGCTGACCTTTAGTTTAGGTGGCGAGGGGTATCTCAACTTCATGGGAAATGAATTTGGACACCCCGAGTGGATTGACTTCCCACGCGCGGGGAACAATAATTCCTACTGGTATGCGCGCAGACAGTGGCACCTCGTCGATGATGATACCCTCCGCTACAAACATCTCAACGCTTTTGATCGCGCGATACAACACCTTGACGCAATGTACCATCTGCTTTCTGATGAAAACATCTATCTTTTATCTATTCACGAGGACGCGAAACAGCTTGTCTATGAACGGGGCGGACTCATCTTCGCCTTCAACTTCCATCCGACTGCCTCAGTCACAGATTGGCGCATCCCCATCCCTCAGAAAAAGGATTATCGCCTTATTCTCAATACCGATGATACCACTTACAGTGGCTATAGTGCCGTAGAAGGCGCGCATTATCCGTGGCAAGATGTAGGCATGGAGGGGCATACCCAATCCATTCAACTGTATGTTCCTGCTCGAAGTGCGCAGGTGCTAACATAGAATGTATGAATAGGCTCCTATTTTTTGACAATTAGGTACTTATGTGGTACAATAGTTTAAGTGTCATTCCTGGTTTCTATAAACTTCTCTTAATTTGCTTAAAGTTTGGGATAATGCAGAAACACATCTATATTGAGACGACAATTCCGAGTTCCTACTACACGTTGCGGACCGATGAAGAATCGCTTGTTAAACAGAAATTGACTCGGCAATGGTGGAACAAATATGCGGAATTATTTATTCTAACTTCAAGCACGGCTGTCGCTACAGAGTTGGGACGGGGTGAGAGGGAAGCAGCACAAAAGAGGCTTGATTTACTTGAAGGCATTGAGATGTTTGTTCCTACCGTCCAAATTACGCAAATTACACAAATTTATATTGATAGATTGATAATGCCGAAAGAGCCGCAAGGTGACGCTCTCCATTTGGCGATTGCCTCATTTCATCAAGTTGACGCGCTGCTCACATGGAACTGTACACATCTCGCCAATCCGAATAAATTTGATTTTATCACACGGATCAACCAAGAACTAGGACTGCCAACACCTATGTTAACAACACCTATTGATTATTTAGGAGGTACTATCTAAAATGAGGAAGATGAGAGATTATCAAATCGAAGAGGTGAGCGGAGTCGTTGAAGAAGTTCGCGAAATACGATATAAAATTTCAGAGGAGTGTGGACACGATCTCAATAAATTGATTGCTTACTACCAAAAAGTAGAAAAAGAAATGCGTAAGTCCGGTAAGTACAAATTCGCCGATTCAGAACCGCCTGCTCAGAAGCCTGTGTCCACAAAGTCGGCTCGCGGTGAAGTCGCAGATTAAGATGTAGTACGACTCTCTGATAATTCCTTTGCCCGAATACGTGCCGTATGGACGGTGTTTTCCTCTTGGGAAAACTAGGGACAGCCAACCGTGACCTCTGCCGCTACGGTATGTCTATGTTGGGTTGCTAAAGCCAGACACTTTAACCTTAGGCGCGGTTCCAAACCGCGCCTCTTAAGTTTACTTATCATCACGTGGTATTATTATCCAACGAATACTCACGGTTTCCACCGGGACCGCCGCCAATTGCCCATGTGCCACGGAATAACGATTGCCGCCTCGATGGCATGGTTTCAATGACTTCATGGCTCAAATTGAGTCGATGCCACTGTGCCCAGATCGAGTTGTAACAATTGAAGACAGCGCACCGAGGGTTTGATGGATTCGTCCAATCATTAGCCGCATGGACGAGACTTTCGGTGAAGATAACGACGGAACCGGGTGGACAACTGTAGTCGTCCATCACCTCGCGCATATTCATCTCCCACGGCGATTCACCAATATTCGGACGATACGGGTCGGGACCTCCGTAATTGAAGTGTGCTTTGTGTGAACCGCTGAGAAAAGAGGTGGCACCCTGTCCTGACTTGACCTCCTCAAGTTCCCACACGACACGCGTCAGCCCACCGAAAATCTTTCCACCGGCGACCTGATACCGCATCGCGTTTGCCTGTTGGGGTGGACGCACGACGTGCGGTAGACCGTTATCGCCACGTTCCGATATGTTCCAGCCGGGTTCCCGGACAGTCGTGAATGACCCTTCACATCGGAACCCGTAGCAGTCGTCTGACACAAAAGGATCTTCGGATAGAATCTCGTTCAGGATGCCCACGATTGCCGGATGGTCGAGTAGCGTCTGGAGCGTACCTTGATAACTCTGTCTCGCACCGTCATAGACCTCTGCTTTCATCTCTTCAATTTCCGGTGCTGATAATACCGATGGCAGCAAAATCCAGCCGCGGAGATCGAAGAAAAATTTTTGTTCAGGTGTCATTGGCACCGGTGTGCCCATAGCGGTTTGATTTGACATTGACTTTTCCTCCTTAAAGTGCCCTTTTCAATCCAGGCAGAAAATAATCCTTAACGACGACTTCCCAACTCATGCGGGAAGCAATATCGTAACCTTCTCGAAGCATATCCTCTACATCACGAGGTTTGCGAGGCAAGCGTCCCAAGAGTTTCGCTGCGATGTCTCTGCTATTCTCCATTTCAATCGCATTCCGCTCCGCCAACCCGATATGAATTACATCTTCTAACGACTTTGGAGGGATATTCAGCTGCGTATAGTCCGCAATAACGATATTTGGGACATCACGGTTATCGGTAGCACGCTGAATGAAACCGCAACACCCACATACATTGCTAACGACGCAAATCGCGCCGAAACTCAGAGGTTCTACCTGCGCAATCCCGAACGGTTCATAAATGGACTGCCCGAATTCCGCGTCGCTCCCTTTGCGGATGTCCATAAATTCCATTTCTATCGGCATCCGTTTCCCGCAAGCGGCTTGACTCCACCCAAACTGATTGACGAAAACGACCTTAATCGCCTTAGACTGCAGATTGAAGGCTGAAACGCCATTGTTCAGTTCAATTTCTGCACCAACGAGGTCGGGATAACCGATTTTGTGGTACACGGGCCAGCCATACGTTTCCTCCATCTCATGAATACTTTCGTGGGGACGACCTGTCGCAATTTCTGTCGAGAGAATAAACAACACGGCTGTTTTATCATTAGAGGCGAGCAGGTCATCCAAGTGCATTAGCACCTGTAAATCGCGCCACAATCCCTTACTTTTGACGAGCCGCGTTACATGTGTGAAGACGTAATCCGGACGATAATCCAGAAGTGTCTTCGCGTATTTTTGCAGTAGTGCCTTTGACGTTAATTTCTCCTGTAGGCTCACCTCAAACGCCGGGATGCCGTTGTAAACAAGGTTAATTGGGAACTCCTCAAACGGCTTTGCCAAGAATCGCAGTTCATCTACAACGAGATCCCCAACTGCGAAGATTGCATCACAGAGATGTGCTTTGTCAATCAACGCGTGCTTGAAATACCAAAACGGATCGTCGAAGACCTCACGGATCGATTGTCCGTGTGCTTTTGCCTGCTCCAATACGTTGTAAAAGCGTATATCATGTCCGGGATGTCCCTCAACAATCGGACGTATCGTTGCCACTTCATGGGCATAAAAGACAGTGCGCATATTCGCAGCATCTTCGTTGCTCTTGCGCTCAATCAGTGTTTTGAACGCAAACGGCATTCCCATAAACTCGTGCGAGATGACGAACACCGGGGTATTCGTCTTTCCACCGATAAGGGCCTGTAAGGCATCGTATGCCGGTTCAGCAAGCCGGACATATTCTTCATACTCCCATTCACTCTCGTACCGACTTGATTCGATGTCAAAATCCTCATAGAGACGCCCCTTAAATTGACTCGTCTGAACTTCGTTGCTATTCGATACGTTCACCAAGATTACGTCTGTGAGGGTTGTAACGTTCTTATTTTTATCCACAAACTTTCGCTGTCCGTAAACGATTTCTACATGATAAACCTGCTCAATCTCGCTGAGAGCTTTCGCGTAGGGTGTGTCTGCTATCCCTTCGCTCGCGCGATACAGCACGGCATCCAATTCTCCTAAGTCGGCACCAGGAAAGAGGGGTCCGACGAGAAAAGTGCGTTCAATCGCTTCGTTGTAACTGCGGGTGGTCAGCAACCCTTCTAAAACTGCCCCGATGCCACCCATTTTTTGGATAGCTTCGTGTGTCACATGAACAACAATACTCAAATTTTTTACCTCATCTAACGTTTTTTATGCGGGCTTGCAAGCAAAACCCAAAAGGATGAAAAAATTATAAAAGTGCCCTCTTCACGGAAGATTATATCATAATATCAGAACAGGTGTCAAATTCCGTGTATTGAGGGCATACACTACTTGTTAAATTCCAAAATGTTCAGACCCTTTATTTCGATTGCCACAGCGGTGTAATTGATATTAAAATCCCGAATTCTGGACATTTCTTACGCAAGTCTTTGTCCTTGACAACCTCGCCAAAAGCAACTATAATATATTATGAAGGTTTGTGCGACAACGCCGCGTTTTCTTGAGAGATTCCGGCGCAAGTCACACCAGGCATTGGTTAAGGTGTGTTCAACGTTAGACGCGAAACCAAGCCCGTAACGAAGTGGAGGGCGACTCCTGAGAAAAGCGCGTCAAAGTCTTAACCCACGTCGTTTAACCGCAAGGTAAAATTAAAATCCTTTATGGAGGTAGAAATGTTAGAAAGTATTGGAAGTGTAGCGGGTGCTATATGGTGCTATCTCGAAGATAATAACGAAGCCACTGTTACAAAATTAACACGCGAAATCGGCGAAAACGAACGGACAATTTTAATGGGTCTCGGTTGGCTCGCTCGCGAAGGGAAATTAGATTTCGAGCGACGCAAACAGGGCACCTACATCACCTTAAAAACACAACAATCAGACGCAGAAATCGTATAGATTTCGGAAGGAGAACGGATTAGATGAAGCCACTTCGCCAATTAACAGTGGTGCCGACATTACCGCCGAATCTTGAGCCCCTGCGCGAACTTGCCTTAAATCTGTGGTGGACTTGGGATCGTGAAGCCTTGGGTCTATTCCGCCATCTTGATACCGAATTGTGGGAAAAAACATATCACAATCCGATTGCGATGCTCGGTCAAATCCCCCAAGAACAGTTAGATGCCGCTGCAAAAGACAGCGTATTCCTCGCCCGCCTTGAAGTCATCCACAAAAAGTTTAAAGAATACCATAAAACTGCGTCATGGTTTGAAACAAATCATAACGATGATACACTCAACACCCTAAAAATTGCCTATTTTTCAATGGAATACGGATTAACAGAGTGTATGCCGCTCTACTCCGGCGGTTTAGGTATCTTAGCGGGCGACCATTTGAAGTCCACAAGTTACTTAGGTCTGCCTTTTGTTGCAGTCGGACTGCTCTATCAGCATGGGTATTTCCGTCAGACGCTCACGGCAGATGGCTGGCAGATGGCTGATTACCCAACGAATGACTTCTACAATATGCCCATCCAGCCAGCGAAGTGCGCTGATGGAACCCCTCTTCTCGTAGAAGTCACGTATCCAGAAGGTAAAGCATTCGCTAAAGTCTGGTGTGCACAAGTCGGACGCGTTCCGTTATACCTCCTCGACACGAATATCCCCGAAAATCAGAGTGAGGAATTACGGAACATAACAGATTACCTGTACGGCGGTGACGAACGCCTTCGCATCAAACAGGAGATTCTATTAGGTATCGGTGGATACCGTGCTTTGACTGCACTTGGTATACAACCGACCATCTGCCACATGAATGAAGGTCACGCTGCGTTCCTCACAATTGAACGCATCCGACAGCTCATGCTGGAGACAGGAATCCGTTTTGAAGAAGCCTGCGAAGCTACGAAATCAGGAAACATCTTCACAACGCACACACCGGTCCCTGCCGGTATTGACTGGTTCCCGCCTGAGTTGGTGAATCACTACTTCAGTGGTTACTATGGGGAACTCGGGGTTTCTGCTGATACTTTCCTGGGTCTTGGCAGAGCAAATCCGACCAATACACACAGCGAATTCAGTCCCGCGCTCCTCGCGTTCCGACTCTCAGCAATGAGCAACGGCGTGAGCCAATTACACGGTCATGTCTCCCGTGAGATGTGGAAGGACCTCTGGCCCGGGACACCCGTGCATGAAGTACCTATTAGCGCGATTACAAATGGGATCCATACCCGTTCTTGGGTCTCCGGTGATATGCAGAGCCTCTTTGACAGGTACCTGGGTCCTCGCTGGATCGTTGAACTTACAAACCAAGCAGTTTGGACACAGATCTCGCAGATTCCGGATCCTGAGTTGTGGCGAACACACGAACGCCGACGCGAACGTCTTATTACATTCGCGCGCCAGCGACAAGAGCAGAAACACGCTCTCGGAAGTGTGGCTTCCAAGCGTTCTCAGGAAAGCGAGAGTGTCGCAACTAAAATTCTCAATTCAGCGGCATTAACTATCGGGTTTGCACGCCGGTTTGCAACCTATAAGCGGGCAACCTTACTCTTCCAAGATGTCGACCGTCTCGACAAGATTCTCAACCATCCAGAACGCCCTGTTCAACTCGTTTTTGCGGGCAAGGCACATCCACATGACTATGAGGGGAAATTGCTCATTCAGCGCATCTCCCGTATTGCATCGGAACCACGATTTTATCATAAAATCGTCTTCATTGAGAACTACGATATCTGTGTCGGACGCTATCTCGTTGAAGGGGTTGACGTTTGGCTCAACAACCCGTTACGTCCTAACGAAGCGAGCGGTACAAGCGGCATGAAAGCAGCAGCGAACGGGGTCCTCAATCTCAGCATTGCAGACGGATGGTGGGCAGAGGCAAATCATCTCGGTGGCGGCTGGACAATCAATGCCGGTGCTACTTCTGGGGACTCAAAGTCCACCGACAAAGTACACGCCAATGCTATTTATGAACTTCTTGAAAAAGAGATTGTGCCCCTCTTCTACCAGCGTAACCCTATTGACGATGTGCCGTACGAATGGGTTGCTCGGATGAAGACTGCGATGCAGAACCTCGCTCCTATTTTCAATACAAAGCGGATGGTAGCGGAGTACGCAGAGCAGTTGTACTTCCCAGCGCACCGCCGCTGGCAGCATCTCAATGAATCAGATGGAAAGCGCAGTATCGCCTTAACTCGCTGGAAAGCACATATACAAGACCATTGGGGCGACCTACGGATTGAGGAGAAACATACCGATGCGACGGCTTCTGCGATTCAAAATCCTGAGTTGGGTGTCGGTGAGTCTACAACAGTGCAGGCGGTTGTCCACACCGACGTGCTGTTTCCGCACGAACTCACCGTCCAAATTTACCACGGCGTGTTAGATGAAGCGGGCGAAATTCACGATGGAAGTCTCAATCCAATGGAGTATCAAGCCGACCTTGGAGGTGGCGCCTATCTCTTTGAAGGGTCACTCACCTTGAAACAGACCGGATTACACGGTTACACCGTCCGTGCCTTACCTTGCCACGAGGATTTACAATCTTCGCATGAACTCGGACTTGTAACATGGGCATAAAAGTATCGCGAGCAGGAGCTCGCTCCTACAGTGAAGCATCTGTTTTCGTGTTGCTCAAGACCATTTCTAAGCGTATAATAAGAGTACGCAGCTTGAAACGAAGTGGAAAGCGGATATACGGAAAGAAACGTGAAATCCCTGGGGAAACACCCAAGCAAAAACACCGATTTGACCGAACCGCAAGGGACAATTAAAAAAATGGACAGAACGGCAGAAATTGCCCGCGAAACAGCAGAAACCCGCATCCGGCTTCGGCTTGACCTTGACGGGACCGGAGCAGCCAATATTAACACGGGTGTTGGATTTCTGGATCACATGTTGGAACTCTTTGCCAAACACGGCTTCTTCGATCTGGAAATCCAAGCGGAAGGCGATTTACATGTGGATGCACATCATACGACTGAAGATGTCGGTATCTGTTTAGGGCAAGCCCTCCAAAAAGCGGTGCTGGACAAAGCGGGAATGCAACGTTTCGGCAGTTTCACCATCCCAATGTACGAATCCCTTGCCAAAGTAGACTTGGATGTTTGCGGACGTCCTTACCTCTACTACGAAACCCCGCTCGTGACCGGGAAAGTCGGCGATTTTGATAGTGAACTCACTGAAGAATTTTTTCACGGGTTTGTGAACCATAGCGGGACAACTTTACATATCAACGTCCCCTACGGCACAAATCAACACCACATCATTGAAGCGATCTTTAAAGCCGTTGCGAAAGCTTTACATATTGCGACACGTCTTGATGAACGTATTACGGGTGTCCTATCTACCAAGGGAAGCCTATAGTTTTGACGTTTTATAAGGGCTGTCAGCCTTCGGCTATCAGCGGTCAGCGCGTACTTACGTCGACGAGACCTACAAGCACGGACAAAGGAGAACGTTTATGAGTAACGGGAACGTTATTGCAGTTATTCTTGGAGGCGGCCGCGGCGCACGCTTATTCCCGCTGACACGCGACCGGGCGAAACCGAGTGTCCCGATCGCAGGTAAATTTCGACTGGTGGACATACCGATCAGCAATTGCTTCCATTCAGGCTTGGAACGTATCTATGTCCTGACGCAGTTTAACTCTGTCTCCTTGAATCGACATATCGCGCAGACATACCGCTTCGATACATACCGCCGCGGGTTCGTCCAAATCCTCGCAGCGCAACAAACGCTGATGGGCGAAGAGTGGTATCAAGGAACGGCGGATGCAGTCAAACACAATGAACCTTACATTCTCAACCCACGTTTCGCAGACGATTATGTCCTGATTCTCGCTGGTGACCATCTCTATCGGATGGATTATCGCGAAATGCTCAAAGTTCATACCGAATCTAACGCCGCCATCACCGTGTCTGTGATTCCAGTGAAAAAAGAGGACACGAGCGGACTGGGCATTCTTCAGGCGGATTCGGATGGACGTATCACTGACTTTGTTGAAAAGCCGCAAACTGAGGAGGAACTGCATCGTCTACGCGTTGAACCTGAGGTCTTTACCTCGCGTGGCATCGAACCACACGGTAGGGAATACATTGCCTCAATGGGAATTTACATCTTTAACCGCGAAGTCTTGCAAGAAGTGCTTCGAGATGACTCAAACGTCGACTTCGGCAAGGATATTATCCCGAAGAGTATTCAGAAGCTCCCAATTTCTGCTTACTTTTTCGATGGTTATTGGGCAGATATTGGTACGATTCGTTCCTTCTATTCGGCGAATATAGCACTCACCAACACAGCACCTGAGTTCAATTTCTACGATGAGCAGGCACCAATTTACACCAACCGGCGGCACCTACCAAGCACTAAAGTCAATAGCAGTAGCGTCCGATCTTCGATCCTCGCTGAGGGTTCTATCATCGATGATTCGGAAATCGATAGAACGATCGTCGGTATCCGAAGTATCATTTCCAACGGAAGTCGAATTTACCAATCGGTACTCATGGGAGCAGACTACTACGAGTCAGATGAATCGCGGGCTGAGAACGCACAGTCAGGTATACCTAACATCGGCATAGGTCGAAATTGCCTGATTCAGAATGCAATCATTGACAAAAATGCGCGTATCGGTGATAATTCAGTACTTGTCAACCGGGAAGGAATAGATAACCACGATGGCGAAGACTACTACATTCGGGATGGTATTGTGATTGTTCCAAAGGACGCAACGATACCTTCTGAAACCGTCGTCTAAATTGAATACTTCTGAGAGGAACTGTCTTACAAGGAGAATTTCTGATGTGTAGAGTACTAACATTTCTGGTCTTGAGTCTTTGTGTGCTAACACATTTCATGGCGACCCATGTCGTGGCACTGGATACAGATGGTTTGGTCGGTGTGTGGCTGCTGGATGAAGGCAAAGGGGAAGCCGTTAAGGATTCCTCCGGTAACGGATTGGATGGAAAAATCGCACAAGGCAAGCCGAAGTGGGTTAAAGGCAAGTTTGATGGTGCCATGGAATTCGGCGGATCGGATATGGTAACTGTTTCCGATGATGATGCCCTCGACCTTGAGGAATTCACACTCGCCGCATGGGTGAATATCCCAAAGATTTCTGGGGCGTGGCAGATTGTTGCTTCAAAAGAAAATCGCAACCCGACTGGCAGAAACTATGGACTCTTCGGCAATATCAACACGGGGGTCATCCATTACTCCTTCACAACAAACGCTGGTTGGAAATCGTTTGATGCGAAAACCGCTGTCACAGATGGTGATTGGCATCACGTCGCAGGCACGTACGATGGCTCTGACTTCAAGCTTTACCTCAATGGGCAAGTAGACGCACAAGTATCGCCCGGAACGAAACCGGATACCAGCGATAATCTGCTCTTTATCGGTGGGTGCGACATCGGTAACTATTGGATGACGGGTGTTATCGATGAGGTAGTGCTTTATGACAGATCCCTCAGTGAGAAGGAAATTAACGAATTAATAGAAGATGGGATGGTAGTTACGTTAGACGTTCAACCCGGCGGGAAACTGGTGACGACGTGGAGTCAAATTAAAGCACAAGCGGCTCGGTAGATTCCAAGAGATAAGGTTTTTTATTTATTATGTTTTCGCCCTGCACTCCGCTACGCTTACGCGCAGGTTCTCGCGTAGGACACAACCGCAAGCCTGCAACAACGGCGCAGGCGATTCAAGTGGAAGGCACGCTAAACATGGACCCTACTCTATTACTCCGCAAGGAACAATTAAAAATATGTCTGAATTAAGGCAACAACTCCTCGTGCTGCATTTGCACACGCCCGACTTGAACAGTGGCGTTGTCGCTTGGGCACTGTACGACGGTACGGGTCAAAAACGCTATACCACGGGGGACAGCGAGGCGCCCCCCTATAACTCGGTTGTGGAAGCGATGCAAGACGGCTGGCGGGTGATTCAGTTTCCACAACAATTCCCTGCCTATCCCGGCATGGAATATCATACTTCATATCTCAGGTTTGAATATATCCTGGAGAAATTGGAGAAAATCTAATGATTGACAAAAAGTATTTGCTTAATACAGAACAGATGGCGAACTTCGTAGCGGATGGTCTCCTTCGTTTCGACGAACTAATTCCCCGCGAATTAAATGAAGCCGCCCATGCGGAAATGGAAGAAGGTATTATCGTGCGTGGACGCGGTGGCACGGTTTTAGACGAGGTTTGGGAGGATGACTCTGCTGTCGGCAAAGTCTTCCGCCTTCCCGAAGTACAGGGCATTATCCAAAGTCTGGTGGGTGAAAATCCGCTCTACGATCACCATGCTGTTCATATCGTCCGCCCTCAAAACAATATAGGGCAAATTTGGCATGCGGATGCGATTATTGACCTGCGGATGCATTTTGACATCCAATTCTTCTATTTCTCGCACGATACACCGCGCGAAATGGGAGGAACGATGATTCTACCGGGGAGCCACTATCGCCGTGTGTGTGAAACGGACATCGCGCGCTATCAAAACTTCCTCGGTCAACTGCCTATCACCTGTAATGCAGGCACACTCTTCGTGGTACATCACGGGATGTGGCACTGTGCGCAACCTAACCTGACGGATCAGACGCGCTACATGTTCAAGCTCCGTCTCAACCCGACGGTACGTCAGTGTCAACTCTGGAACACAGACGATATCGACACACCGGGGATCCACGGTGCTTTAGGCAGAAATCACAAATGGTATGGGAACGATGTGCGGCTTGAAATCGTCAACCGTATCAAACAATGGCGTTTCCTCATCGGCGATGACTCGTTTGATATCGGCTACTGGCTCTCCCGACTTGAAAACATGCCAGAGAACGTCCAAGACGCAGCGTAGTTATTTAAATAAAGAAAGGCGCGATTTAAAACCGCGCCTTGAAAAAAGATTGATACGTGTAAGCCGTAGACTACCGATCGCGATTCCGACCCCTTCTACCACCGCGTTCTGTACGTCCTCTCCGCATTTGCTGCATTATCTCTCGCCGTTCTTCTTCTGAAGCGCCCTTCATTTTTTCCATCATCTGTGCAGCTTGCTTTTGCTGCTCCATTTGTTTCTGCTTTGCATCATCCGTCTGTTTGCCTCGGTTTTGCCCAACGTTGTTATTGCTCTCTTTTTCGGAGCCACCTTCACCACGTGCTTCACCTCTGCTGCCATCGCGGCCTCGACTGGTCGTCAGAAACTGTAGTTCCCCTGCCTTCAGTGCGATTGGTTTTCCGGCTTTATCTAAGGTTACCTGTTTGGCTTGAATGTCTTTTACTGTCATATCGCCGAGTTTTGTCCCTATCGTCACAAAGTGATACCGGTTAGATCTTTTCTCGAGCAGCGTCGCCTGCGACAGGCCGCCATCTGCGCCAACGGCAGTACCGATTAAACTATAGGCAGGTTCGTTATTCGGAGGTGTCCACCCAAGGGGGCGAAAGAGATTGTTATCAATAATCTCTTTGTAGAACGCTGCATTTTCTCCGAAGTCAATTCTCCCTCGACTTTGACGTTCACGGAACCTATTGCTTTGTGCTGGAGCCTGCTCCTTCATTTTCATCATTGCCTGTGTTTTAGCCGAGTCCATTTCTGGTTTTTTGACCGAGTTCATCTCCGGCTTTGTACCAATAAATTCCACTTTCGTTTTGTCTTGCGCGTAAAGCAGTATCCCAAACCCGAGGAGTAGACATACGACACAACCGATCCCTAACCCCATAATGATGCTTTTTCGATTGTTAGCGATTTTCCATTTCATTACTCTTCTCCGTTGCACTCTTGGAAACCGTGCATACGTGCTTGATGGTTCGTAGACCTCTATTTGTAATTAAGACAATCTCGATTTCAAAAGGTTCTCTTTAATTTTACTATGCATTTTGCCAAATGTCAATAGGATTCGTCATTCCCGTAGGGGTATTCAGTTTCATTTTTACGTAAACTGGAAAAAGAGATTTCCCGTTACCGCTAACTGACAACCGCAAACTAAATGCGCTACCATTCCGGTAAGAGCGACCCGCAAATCGCGACTCTCGTATCATGACAAAAAGCATTGACTTTCGACAAAAAATAGGGTAAACTTTATAGAAACAGATTTCGCAACAAAGGAACAAACTTGACATGAAACGTTATAGCACCGCTCAGAAATACATGGCATTTGCGTTCAGTTGTGTCTTCATTTTCATCTTAACGAGTCAGCACGCGGATGCTGCGCGCCGTTCGCGCGTTCTACCACTTGCCCTCTTTGCCTCGGGTATGAGCCTCCAGTTTGGAAGCAGCTTCCTCAAAGCCTCTTCTCAGAACCATTACGATACCTATCTCAACGCGGCAATCCAAGCAGACATCCAAACACACAAAGACGCTTTCCTTGCCAGGCGGAATGCCAGTACTATTATGTCCGGCGTGGGTCTTGGATTTGTGGGACTTGCTGTGCTTTTCTCAATCTATAGTCAGCTTGATACGCCGGAACTTGTAGAGGGTTCGGCATCTTCAGCGGAAAACTGGCAAATCGATATCGAGATCCCACTAACACGTCTTAGCGGTTTCACAAATCGCCTCTCCGAAAGCACGAACCTACTACTTCCAAGGACCCCGTTCCAGTTGCATCCGCACTACGATTTCCAGACTCGGTGTGCGAGTCTAAGCCTTCTGCACTTTTTTTAATAGCCGTCAGCCATCGGTTTCCATCGGCTATCAGTAAAGAGGTGTTCTTCAAACCCGTAGGGGTGAAATTTCCGATAATCATGGTGAATCACATGAATCATAAAAATCATAGTTCAGACTTTTTCGGCAGACTCTCCACCCGTAAGATTATTGTTGTGCTAAGCCTTCCTATGTTGTTTGTATTCGTTTTCTTTAATGCTTGTACAAGTAACGAAGACTTTGCGAATCCACTCGACCCCGAGAACCTGCGGACATCCGGCGCGCCTGATGGTCTCACGCTTCATGCAGGCGATAAGCAAGTACGGGTCACGTGGAACGACACAGGACAAGAGGGCATCAAAACATACCATATTTACAGACGCTCCACAGGTGGTGCAGACACGGAATTTCAGCAAGTCGGATCTGTCGATGCCCCGGCGAACGAATATATTGACACCCAACGTCTTGAAAACGACCGACGCGATGCGTCTGGGCGGCTTCTCGCCTACGAATACCGCATCACTTATCTTGATGCCAACGGTGTTGAAACGCCGGACCCAGCAAATCCGCCTGCTGAGAGTGAAGACCCACGCCGCATCTGGAAAACAGCTGTGGCGACCCCAAGCGTCCCACCTCCTGCACCGAACGTAACACTCGGCGATCCGACCGACCTCACCATCAAACTCTTTTGGGAGGGCTATGAATTTCCATACGATTTTTCTATCTTCCGCGTCTACGCCGCACTCGATACCGAAGATGACAAACCGCTACGTTTCAAACTAATTGCCGAGCCGAAACGAGATCAACTCTACTATTTCGACCACAATTTTGAAGTCGACGGCACCCGAAAAGTCTACCGTGTCGCTGGTGTTGATGAATTCGGCGCAGAGGCAATCACTACGATCACTGCAGCAGTGCCAAATGTACCGCCCGCACCTCCAAAAAACGTTCGGGTCCGTTACCAACCGCGTTCCCTTTTTAATACAAAATACGATGCGGTTCTCTCATGGACACCCAACACCGAACCGGATCTCGCTGGATATCAACTCTATACCAGAGACGCGGCTGGAAAACTTCTCCCTCGTCCTGCAGTCGGACCTAAGGAGCGCAACTTCACTATTCCTGGCGAAGACCCGATTCTCGTCGGGCAGTCCCTCGAATTTAAGCATTACTACATAACCGCCTTTGATAATACACCTGGACCCGACGGACGACGGGACGAAAGCGCGCTCGTGGAGGCGAAGTAATTGCCTGAATAACAATATAATTTCTTATTTCTAACCAGAGCATGTAGCCCGTAATGAAATGGAGGGGTTTTTGCTTGGGTGTTTCTTCAGATTTATGGAAAGCACGTCAAATTTGAGACTCACGTTATTTAACCGCAAGGAAAAATTAAAACTCATTTCTTTCTTAGTTTTTAACCAAAGCATATAGCCCGTAATGAAATGGAGGGCGGATTTATGGAAAGCACGTCAAATTTGAGACTCACGTTATTTAACCGCAAGGAAAAATTAAATTACACTATTTGTACTTTATTGCTTGTCATGGGCATAGCAACGCCTTTGTGGGCACAATTACCTCCCATTTCACATCTCAGTACCATTCAAACTGCAGAACCAGTGGGTAAGGGAGGCTCAAGCACCACGTTCGGACTATTTCAATACTCCAAAGTGGATCTGCTACCCGACCTCAACCAGAAGGTCGACATCGGCGGGTTTGAGGAAACCCATCGCGTAACGTTCCAGATCGAGACCTTCCTTATCCCCGTCAGATTCTCTTACGGTTTAAGCGACGAACTCGATCTCGTGCTCGGCGGCACATTCTCGACAGGTGGCGTGCGGAAAATCGTCCACGATTTCTATAATACTGCCACTGAAACCAGCGACGACCCAAACATCAACCGCCGTGTCTATGAACAACCGCTGTTCGACGGTGTCATCGGACTCAAATACAATATCAAACCGGATCGGAACGATAATTTCCCCAGCATTTCTGTCGGTGGCGACGCGCAGTTCGGGTTCACTGCCGATGATCGGCTCAATTCGGACAAGGAATTCCTCGACCACAGTCCTGCCGATGGGTTTCCGTTTTTCGGAATCAATACCTATCTCGTTGGCACCCAAAGATTTGGAAACCTCTTTAAACTCCACGCCGGTGTCGGCGTCTTCTTGACATCAAAGGCACTTAAAACGACAGATTTCTTTACACTCAATTGGCAAATAGGCAGTGAGATTGCTGTCTCAGATAATATGTGGTTGATAGCCGATTTCTCTCGCGAACTCCCGTATGCGGGTATACACGTGACGAACCTCATCGGGATCGCATTCCGCTATGAAATATCGAACACACTCGCATTCCAACTCGGATTCAACAACCAGCCCGGATTCCAGTTTAACCTAACATTCGGTGGCGAGGATACACAGGGTCTTGAGGGTGAAAATTTGCTCTTTTAGCATAAAAATCAGGAGAATTATTAAGAAAAAATTAAACCCATGAAACTCACTCAATTACTCTGCAAGGGAAAATAAAAAAATGCGAGCAGTTGTTCAACGCGTCAAATCAGCGAGTGTTAAGGTAGACGGCGAACTTGTTTCGGAAATCGGCGCAGGCGTACTTATTTTCCTCGGCGTTGCCCATGAGGATACAACGACAGAATTAGAATACATTGCCAACAAAGTCGCAAATCTGCGTATCTTCGAGGATGCGGAAGGTAAAATGAATTGCTCGCTTCTCGAAACGGGAGGAGCGGCACTCGTTGTCTCGCAGTTCACCCTCTACGGCGATTGCCGAAAAGGGCGACGCCCCAGTTTTATCAAAGCCGCTCGTCCCGAAACAGCGAATGCACTTTATGAACAGTTCATCACCGCCTTAGAACAGCAAAACATCCGTACGCAAGGCGGCACCTTTCAAGCGATGATGGACATCGAACTCATTAACGACGGTCCCGTTACCATTTTACTGGATAGCGACAAACAGTTTTGAACCCGCGAAGGAGAAAACAACTATGGCTCGGAAAATGCGTCTCGGCTTAGGTCAGTTCAGTGAACTCAGCGAAGAACGGTTGAAATTCATCAAGCAACTTGGGGTCGAAGATGTGCTACTCAACACGCCACAACTTCCCGGCACAGAACGCTGGGAATTCATGGACATTCTTCAACTCCGGACAGAAATAGAAAATGCCGGACTACGGTTAGCGGCGCTTGAGAATGTGCCTGTCTCATTTTACGACCAAGCGATGCTCGGCTTGCCCGGGCGCGACGCGCAAATTGAGAACATGGCAACGACGATCCGAAACCTCGGTAAGGCAGGCGTTGAAATTTTCGGATACCACTGGATGCCCAATGAGGTCTGGCGGACCTCCCGAACCACACCGGGGAGAGGCGGTGCCGCTGTTACCAGTTTTGACATGGAACAGGTTAAAGACGCTCCGTTAACGCACGGTCGTGTTTTCACCGAAGACGAAATATGGGACAATTACGAGTATTACATGAATGCCATCTTGCCTGTTGCAGAAGAGGCAGGCGTTAAACTCGCACTCCACCCAGACGACCCTCCCGTCGAAACCCTTGCGGGGGTGCCGCGTCTGTTCCGTAACTTTGAGGGCTTCAAACGCGGGATGGAAATCGCCGACAGTCCAATACACGGACTCGATTTCTGTGTCGGTTCCTGGTCCGAAATGGGACCCGGTGTCACGGACGCGATCCGTTATTTCGGAGAACGCGACAAAATTTTCTACGTCCATTTCCGAGATGTCCAAGGACATGTCCCAAAATTCGCTGAATCCTTCGTTAACAACGGCAATTGCGATATGTTTGAAGTGATGCGTACGCTGAAAGAGGTCGGTTTTACAGGCTTCATGATTACAGACCATGTTCCACACGTCGTTGATGACACAGACTGGGGACATCGGGGCCGCTCGTACGCCATCGGATACATGACAGCATTTCTCGAAATCTTAACCGCAACGTAGTTCCAGAGATGCTAAAACTCCCTACCATAAGCACGCTCGGCAAAAGGCGTTGAACGCTCACCCCGAAATGTGATACATTTAAAGTATAATACGAGGGCTGTTGCGGTTTTTTGGAGCGCGAGGCAATGCCCTGTGACACAACACTAAGCATTTTCAGTACGTTATTGAGGGCTAAAAATTGAAAATCGAGAAAAGTAACAGCAACGTGCGTAATTCGGAAAAAAGGAAAGGTAATGAAACATTCTGAATACATTGATACCATCAAACAAGGGGACTGTATTAAGTTGATGCCCGAAATGCCGGATGAATGTATCGACCTCGTCATAACAGATCCACCTTTTGCTATCGACTTCAAAGCAACTCGTCATAACTACAATCGAAAAGAAAATCGAGTCCTTCAAGGTTACAACGAAATCGAAGGAAGTGACTATCTTGCTTTTACGCTTGACTGGCTTTCTGCTGCGACGAGAGTGCTAAAGGATTCTGGCAGCATGTATATTTTCTCCGGTTGGAATCATCTAAAAGACCTCTTAATAGCCATTGATCAGTGCCAACTTACGACAGTCAATCACTTGATTTGGAAATACCAATTTGGTGTTGTCACCAAACGTAAGTACGTAACCTCCCACTATCATTGTCTCTTCCTGTGTAAAAATGATAAGAAACGTAGGTTTTATCCCTATCACCGATTTAATAAGGATGCAAAGACTGAAAACGGTGGGTCGGCACACTACAAAGACAAAGAAGATGTCTGGGAAATCAAGAGAGAATATTGGCAAGGCGCAGTCAAAACGCCAACTAAATTGCCAGCTGAACTCATTGATAAAATTCTTGATTATTCCAGTGAAAAAGGCAATGTCGTTTTGGATCCATTTTTAGGTTCCGGACAGGTTGCTGTTGTCAGCAAAATGAAAGGACGGCACTATATAGGCTTTGAGATTGTCCCAGCGTATTATGAATTCGCACTTGACCGGATTGAGTCAGGGAAATACTTAATTCAGAAAACGGAAGAAGAACCTGTATGGGACTTATTCAGTAAGGAAACATAATTTTATTATGATAAACCAAAAGATAGTTGACACAGTTGAAAAACTGCAAAACGCTTCTCGAAACATGCCGAAAGTTTGGGATGGCAGAAGTTCCATTCTTGAAATGAAAGAGGGTGGTTCGACACAGTGGCGGCAGATGGAATGGATGGGTTTCTACTTTGAATTTTTATGTGAAACTCATTTTGATGGCATAATTGATATACCCGGGAAGAAATATCGCAACACAGAATTCGACGCATTTCGTGAAAATTCGTGGGACTTTAAGGCACATGCGGCAAATACAACAAACCATACGGTTATTACAAATGATGCTGAAGCGATAGCAAATACGATAAGCGATTATGGTCACTACGGAGTGATTCTCGCAATCGGTGAAGTAGAATACAACGATGAAGAAAGAACCTTTAAAAGATGGCATGATGAAATAAAAGAGGGAATCAGCAAATATGAAGTGAACCGGATAAACAGAGGGGCCATGTCGAGAAGGCGTAAAACAGAGTTTATCTTATCGGAAATCCACTTTGTCTGTTTTGATACTGAAACGCTGGGGCAATGTGGTGGTTCATTCCAGAAAGGTTTTAGAAATGCTGATGGTAGTCCAAGACGTGAGAAAGTTACGGTGAACATCCGAAAAGTTCCAGACGCTGCCGTTGTCGCCACCCAGAACTTCTAGCAGATAAATACACACAGCGAGGTAACCCCATGTACAACAGCCCCCCAACAATCGGCGAATACCTACTCAGAAAATTAGAGAGCTACGACATTGAACATATCTTCGGCGTTCCGGGTGATTATGTACTGAGGTTCTATAGCCTCATTGAGCAGAGTCCAATTCAGCATATCGGTATGACCCGTGAGGACGCAGCAGGCTATGCCGCAGATGCCTATGCCCGGATAAAAGGCATGGGTGCCGCTTGTGTCACCTATTGTGTTGGTGGGTTATCAATGGTGAACGCCGTCGCAGGTGCCTATGCCGAGAAATCACCCGTCGTTGTTATTAGTGGTGCACCGGGCATCAGAGAACATGGGAAAGATGCGCTCCTTCATCATAAAGTCAGGGACTTCCACACACAGCAACGGATTTATGAAGAGATCACCGTCGCAACGGCACTCCTCGATGAACCCTTTACTGCTTTCAACGAAATCGATCGGGTGCTTGATGCCGTCTATCGCTACAAACGGCCAGGATATATTGAACTCCCACGCGACATGGTGGATGTCCGTGGCACACTCTACCAACGTCCCTCAACGGGTGGACATCTCAGTGAACCGGAAATCTTGGATGCCGCCGTTGAAGATGCTGTTGACTTCATGAATCGCAGTAAAAAACCCGTCATTCTCGCGGGCGTAGAACTCCACAGATTCGGCTATCAAAACAAACTACTTAGACTCGTAGAAGAAAAACGTATCCCGGTAGTGGCGACGCTTCTCGGAAAATCGGTGATGCCGGAATCACATCCGCTCTACTTGGGTATTTATGAAGGTGCGATGGGGAGACAAGAGGTCCGACAGTTTGTTGAAGACTCGGATTGCGTAATTATCCTCGGTGCGTTCATGACGGATGTGAATCTTGGGATTTACACCGCAAACCTCGACCGCGCACGTTCTATCTACGCCACCTCGGAAAAAATTACAGTCCGCTACCATAATTATGAAGAGGTGATGTTTGACGATTTTATTGACGGTATCAACTCGCCAAAACTCCGAAAACGACGGAAACCAAATTTGGAATGGGCACTTCCAGATGCGGAACCGTTTAGGGTCGAGTCTAACAAACCTTTAACAACCCGCCGATTGTTCCAACACCTGAATGAATTCATAAACGATGAACTGACGGTTATCGCCGATGTCGGCGACAGCCTTTTCGGGGCTGCGGAATTGCGGATCCATCGACATACCAACTTTATCAGTCCTGCCTACTACACCTCAATGGGGTTTGCAGTGCCAGCATCCGTTGGCGCGCAGCTGAGTATGCCCCACACGCGGTGTCTCGTTATCGTCGGAGATGGTGCCTTCCAAATGACAGGCACTGAACTCTCAACAGTCGCTCGCTACGGACTTAATCCGATTGTGCTTGTTTTAAATAACCACGGATACGGCACCGAGCGGCACCTTCTCGATGGTCCTTTTAACGACATAGGGTGTTGGAACTATAGCTCGATACCAACACTGTTCGGCACAGGACGCGGCTTCTACGTCCGAACCGAAGGCGAGTTTGACGTAGCCATCAGAGAGGCACTTGCTGAAACGCAACACTTTACCTTGATTGAGGCGGAACTTGGGAAATTGGACACGTCACCGGCACTTGCTCGGTTGGCAGAACGGATGTCTGGAGAAATCTAATAATGGCAGTCAGCGGTCAGGGCGTTCCGCTATCGCTCCACTCTCAGTAGTCGGTTTCCGTCGACAACGGTTGTCCCTTTTTGAAGACATTTCCGCGTCAACAACGCCTACTGATGGCTGATAACTGATGGCTGATAACTACTACAGCGCAGCGATTTTCTCACGCAAAAACCCTGTACAATAAGGCACCTGCTCTTCCGACAACCCGTGCAACACTACCCCGCCGTCATAACCATTCTCCTTTAGCAGACCGAGATACTGATCGTAGTCCAGCAGACCTGTCCCAGCAGCGAGATGTCCTGCTTGACCATCCCGATCCAAGTCTTTCGCGTGTGCCAATGCAATATCGTCCCCAAGCAGTGCAAACGCCTCATCGAGGATTTCGCGCATCTTCGGCAGTTCACCTTTGTGGAAGATATTCGCGCCGTCCATACAAACCTTCAGGTACGGTGATTGCATCTCATCAATCAGACGACGTGCCTTCTGTGCGGAATCGACCACATTCGCCACTTCGGGTTCAAGTGCGAGCGTCACTTCGTATTCCTCGGCGACTTCCAGTGCCTGCTTCATAGATTCAACGAGATCGCGCCATGCTTCTGGTGTATTGTTATCAGGGTGCGCGCGCCACATGCTATCCGGATCACGCGAGCCAGTGCAGATCGTAATCACCGATGTACCCATCGGAGCACATTGCGCTGCGACAGAGCGCAACATCTGCAATCCAGCGTGTCGTTTCGCAACATCGGGATCAATCATGTTGTAAGTCCCAGAAAGTGCTGAGATCGTAATCTGTCGAGTGTCCATCTCCTTACGAACCTCCGCAAGCGACAGTCCTGCAGGCACATGATATTGTAAATGGTGGACATCGTGTTCCACAATAGCGTCCAGCGTCTCGTCCAGCGTTTCCCGCCGAATCGTTCCTGCCATAAGTCCAACGTGCATAAGTCTCTCCTGTGAAATGATGGTTCGTCGTGGGTTCAGTCTGAAGTATAGAAAAACATAACGATTATACAAGACAAGAGAGCAAGTGGCAAGAAAAAAATGGGTTGTCGTCCAGAGCCACTCAGTTTGCCACACCTCAAGTTAATTGGTTCGTAGTAGGGAAACCATTTACTGCCCCCTATATACACCTTCATACACCTTCAGGACGTGCGATGAATCGCACGACTACAAACACACTCGCCCGTGGTCCGAAAACTATTTATTTCCCTTAATCCGAACTTGATCATTTAATCTGTTCATGATACCATATTTCTCATTCAGCAGAAGCGGAGGTCTTGTTTACGATGAACCCAGAAGCAATTATAACTAAAATATGCAATGCTATCGACCAGATTATTGAAAGTAGCGATCCATACAAAGGACTGTTTCCCTCGATTCTGCATCCGCAAACTGGCGATATGCTTATGGAGAAACCGACCAAGATTCCGGGACAGCGGGACGGCGACAGAGCGCATCTCGGATCCAATTTGATTCACGATGAGCCATTACTCGCCACGATGAACGCACTCGCTGAGAGTCAATCGAAACCGGAATACATTGAAGCCGTAGATCGATACCTGGAACACTTTGCCCAGAATTGCACGAATACGGCAACGGGGTTATTCCCTTGGGGCGAACACTCCTTTTGGCACATCATTGAGGAACGGGTCGGATGTTCACGAAACCCAGCAGGAGGAGCCGCGATTCACGACCACCTGCGTCAGGCACCGCTATGGCTCTGGCAAAAACTGAATACATTTAACCCCGACTGCATCCAAAGTTTCGCCGACGGGTTGGATTATCATTGGACCGAAGGTGACGGGTTTGAATACATCCGCCATGCCAATATTGACACAAAAGCGCACCTCGACCGCGGTGCTCGGGCATGCGATTTTCCGCGCCATTCGGGTTTTTACATCTTCGATCTGGCGTTCGCGTATACACAAAATCAACGTCCTGAAATCCGGGAACAGATTCAGAGATATACCGATTACTGGTGGGAAAAACGGGACGCGCGTGGGCTTTTGCGCATCGAAAGCCGCTCACCGACGGAAGCTGAACGGTTCTTTGAGAAGAATGCGCCAACGCAAACCTTTTCATTGGGGATCAGTCTACTTGAATCCGCCGCGTTGTTAGAATCGCTCCTACCGGAATTGGCAGACCAAATGCGGCAATACGCCTTGGTTTATATTGACGGATTTCTCGCGGCACCGCACAACCTTGAAACTCGCGAATTCATCAGTCTATGCGAGTGTGAGACGAATCGGATTTTTGAACGTATGTCAGCTTGGGGGAGTGTCTACGGTGCTGGAACGGCATGTGGCACGGCGGTGCTTTGTCTCGGTGGATGGCGATTGACGCAGAATGAGAGGTTGATGGAGTTGGCACGCGCCATTGGTAACACTTATCTCGATGAGAAATTTCCGGTCGATCGCGTCCACACAGAAGGCTTTAAGATTCCAGCATCGGATGCCGGTCTTACACTTGAGTTGTTTGCAGATCTCTACGATATCACCGGTGAATCGGTGTGGTTAGAAGGTGGACGCCAACTTGCGGAAACAGTACTGGACATCTATTTTCCAGAAACGCTTCCCTTCGGCGCGTCCGGAATTGACTGGTATGAGTCGCAAATGGGAGCAGCGTACCTGATCCACGGTTTGGCACGAGTGGCATTGGTGGAACTTCACCGGACCTGTCCGCTCGCGCCCAATTACACCGCACGATAGTTTTCTAATTTACCTTGCGGGACGGTAGGCGTGGTCTCACGATTGACGTTCCTCGACGTAAAGCCAGCCCTCCACTTCGTTACGGGCTTACGTTTGCACAGATAAGAATATAAAGACTTCTTACAGATAGCCGTTGTGTAGTAGGCACACGGAGTATGCCTTAATTGTAGGCTTTACTATATACAAATTTCCACTAAAAAAGAAAGGAAAATCATGGAAACCAGAGTACCAATTGGTTTAGAACTATTTTCCGTCCGAAACGAATTAGCAGAGGATGTCCGCGGCACAATAAAAGCCGTCGCCGAGATGGGATATGAAGGCGTTGAATTCGCGGGTCAACCGCAACATTCCGCAGAAGAGTTGAAAGGCTTGCTTGACGAGTTCGGCTTAGTCTGCTGCGGTTGGCACACCCCCTTCAACCTCGTCCAAGAAGACACCCTCGATGAAACGATTGAATTCAACAAAGTCTTGGAAAACCCTTATGTCATTGTTCCGGGTATTCCGGGGGAACTTCGTCAATCGCGAGCGGACTGGTTGAAGTTAGCAGACTTTTTCAACGGAGTCGCCGATAAACTTGCCGCACACGGTATGGTGACGGGTTATCACAACCACCACGTTGAGTTTACGCCGCTTGATGGTGAACCCCCTTGGGACACCTTCTTTGGCAATACGAACGAAGGGGTTGTGATGCAACTGGATATGGGCAACGCGCTCTATGGAGGAGCGGATCTCGTCGGCATTCTGGAGAGATACCCGGACCGTGCTGGCACAGTCCATCTCAAACCTTATACCCAATCTGAGGGTGAAGCAGATGGGCACGACGGTTTCCGTCCAATTATTGGTGAAGACAGCGTGCCATGGGATGAGATTTTCCGAGTCTGTGAAACCACCGGTGGCACGAAATGGTACATCGTTGAATATGAAAGTGATGCCTTTCCACCGTTTGAGGCTGTTGAACGCTGCCTAAGCGCACTCAAGGCGATGGGTAAATAGTAGTCAGTTTTAATAGTTATCAATTATCAGTTGTCAGTTACAAGAGTACAAGAGGGATTTGTTAAACGAAAACCTCTTAACTGATAACCATTCTAAGAAGTCCCCTCTTGAACCCCGTAGGGTTCTCACTGCGAAGCAATGTCTGTAGAGGCAGGCAGCCCAGGAGCCATAAATTAAAAAATGAAAACCTATTGTGCAAGCACCCTCCCATTTTCCCCTTACCAATTGACGGAATTCGTAGGTGGGTTATCCCAAAATGGCGTGTCTGCTATTGAGCTCGCTCAAACCCATTTTTCGGATGTGGAAGCCGAAACTATCGCTGCACTTCGAGAGGAGACCGGACTCCATTTCAAATCTATGTTGAGCACGGTGCGGGTTGACGCGCCAGACGGGCTTGAAGCGTTAATCGAAATTCTCGACACTGCCCAAAGGCTTTCTATTCCAATCGTCAGTATCGCGAGTGGCGGAAATGAAGATGCCACCGCTCGCGAGATTGAAACGATCATTGATCATCTCAAAACGGTCACCGAAGAAGCACAGGCTCGCAATCTAACCCTTGCGCTCTATGCGCACGAAGGGAGTCTGGCTTACAACCTTGAACGCACGCAACAAATCCTTAATGCGATCCCCTCCGAAAACTTCGGTCTTTACTACAGTCCGTTTCATTTTCATCGCGGCGGAGACGATCCAGTTGTCGCCTTGCGAACCTTGTCAGAACGACTGTCCAGTGTCTATTTCAACTGTGGTGTGGATTCAAGGACAGGCAGCGAGCCGTTCTGGGCACCAGAGATGGATTTTTCCGCTATTTGTAAGGAGATAGATCGTGTGGGCTACGATGCGGAAATCATGCTTATCTATTTGGGCTTGAAAGCAGAAACGCCACAACCGATTATTGAAGGTGTCTCAAACGCGCGCGCGAAGTTAGAAACCTATTTTTAATTGAGAATGGTTCATTATTCTGTCGGGTTTGTGCCGCAAACTGACAGTTTGCGGCACAAAAAGTCACATCGCGCTGCCTTTAGGAACCGAAGCATTGATGGCTACTCTTGCAGTCGCAAGGATTTATGAGACGTCCTCTTTTAATTTTCCCAGCAGGTTCGTTATCTCCGCATGAATCTGTTCTTCGACTGACGGCAACAGTGCTAACCGATAGGGACCACTGAGGGCATGGTTCCGGGGTCCCGCTTCATAACCTGCCTTCAGCCCTAACTCGTAAGCTGCTCTGGTCGCAATATAGACCTCACTGCCGTTCGTATAGCCAAAAACAAATGTGTGTGAGAACGGCGAGGTTTGATCAGCAAAGAGTTGGTATTCTGAAAAAAGCTCATGCGATACAGACAAGAAACAGAGCGCATCGCCAACTGCAAATGCGCTTATTGGGAAGGGTAAGGTACGCTTCTCGCCGCTTTTAGCGACCTCTAATAAGGCAACAAAGCGCTCATCGTCAGGAAATTCTTCAATTAACTGCTCGCATTCCGTAACCGATGGTGGATCTCGGAACGGCAAATTGACAAGTTCTGAACACGCTTTAAGGGGTGCCGCGGGGATCTCTTTCGCAGTCTTTAACGCTTGGTGTGTCGCAAACGCGAGTGTGAATCCAGCAACATCGCAAGCACTGAAACCACCTCGCAACGGATACCCGTTGATGTCTGCGGCGCAGCCTTGCGCGAAGAGTAAAATACTTTCCGGCTTCAACGCCAAGAAATTGCGCAGATGTTCAACGGCATAGCCGGGGAAATCAGCACCTATCTCCTCGCTCGACCAATGGACAATCACTGGGTGCGCGGCATGAGAGAACAGCACTGCGATGATGTCTCCATTCGCATCGTAAGCCCCTAACACATCAACCCACGGCACAACCGCACCTTCAGGGTTAGGTGCCATTACAATATAGCCCTCGTCATTCATTATGCGACGGTTGTAGCCGACTTGGACGGGGGCACGTCCGACGCGTAAGGTCGCCGGTTCAAGCTTGTCCACTGCATCTTTCACCAATTCAGCAAGACAGGTCGCCAACCACGCCTCGGATTCCTCAGTTATCCACCGTCCGTCTACACCCGGAGCGTTATGTGTATGGCTACAGTTAATGACGACATGCTCTGGCGGTATGCCTGTGGCACCCTGGATTGCATCGAGCAGCACTTTGTTGTACTGGAGTGTGAACTGCCCGTAGTCGGCTGTTACGATAGCGAGTTGTTTTTCACCATCGGCGAGCACTAACACGCGTGCATACAACTCAGCGTAAACCTCAGGTCTGTCCTTTATGGAGGTAATTACAGTCTCTGAGGCACCTGCCATTAGGGTAGTGTTCATAAGACACCTTCTGATTGCGCATTGATGAGCGTGGGAATCGCGCTTCGCGTCGGTTGACAATTACGTCAAATCCGCCAGTTGCGGCATCACCTCATTCTTGAGAAGCGTCATTGAGTTCAACCACTGCTCCTTAGGATCCCACTCATGTCCCATGGCGAGCAAGACTCCAAAACCACCGACTTCCTCATAGAGTTCACGTAAACGGTTTGCCACGTGATCTGGGCTTCCAACAATCCACAAGGTATCTAATAAATGTTCAAGGCTCATGTCGGCATCGTCCATATCCGGATCCGGTTTGAAGTTCCCCGGGCTAAACAAGTTAAACCAATAGTCTCTAAAATCGCGTCCGAGTGTGCCTTCAAGTGCCTCTTTCCGCGCCTGTTCGGTGGTATCCGCAACATAGACCTCGCGGGCGATACGCCATGTCGAACGAGACGGTGATAAGCCAGACTTTTCCGCTCCCTCTTCCACCGCGTCCCAGTGGGTCTTGATAATAGGAACATGTGCGAGATTAATACTCATCGGAATCCAGCCGCGCTCACCAGCAAGAACGAGCGTGTCGGATTTAGCGGACGATCCCGCCATTGCGATCGGCGGATGCGGTTTTTGATAAGGCTTCATGTGAATGCTGACAATATTCGGACGATCCGCCGGGATCTTAAATTCCCAGAAATCGCTCTTGTAATGTCCGGGTTCCGGGTCTGTCCAAATCTTGAGGACGGCATCAATCCCTTCCCGAGTCGACTGCCGTCTGTCCCCGTCTGCCATGAACATCTCCGCATCGCTCGGTGTAGAACTCGAGCCGACACCCCAATGAAAGCGTCCGTGCGTTTGATGATCAAGTTGCGCGATGCGGTGCGCGACAACGGCAGGATTGTGTATCGGCATACAGGTAATCCCGGTGCCGAAGACGATATTCTCTGTCATCGCAGCTGCTTTTGCAATAAAAAGATCCGGAGACGGAATATTCTCCCACGTAAACGTAAAATGCTCACCAACATACGCTTCTTTATAGCCCAACTCGTCCAGTATTACCATTTGCTCAATATCATCATCGAGCGTCTTGGTGGTGTCACTGCCGGGTGGATGCAAAGGCATTGTGAAAAAACCGAGTTCCATTTTTTAATTTTTCCTTGCGGAGCAGTAACGGCAATTTGGATCTTGACGGTTTTCGCGTTAGAGTCGCCTGCGCCGTTGTTGCAGGCTACGCGCTTTTGCTTACGCTCTCAAAAGGATATGTTTCAAAACTTGACAAAATCGGTGGTGTCTGTTATTGTTTTTGCTGGGTAAGAGATTACCACAAATCTAAATATTTTTCAAACATATTCTATTTTCTGCCAAAAGGAGAAATACTACATTATGCGTGCGAGAATTTTCATTTTAACCTCCGTTATCCTATCCGCTCTTCTAAGTATTTATCTATTAGGGTGCGACCGTCTCAACCAGGTCGTTCAGCCCGATGCTACCACTACTTCGACCGAAGCGACATTAAAAATCGGCGTAATTCAGCCGTCAGACACCTTCACTACCTTTAGCCAAGGTGCTGAAACCGCCCGTGTTCAGATTAATGAAATGGGTGGGTTACTCGGTATACAGGTAGAATTTATCAGTCGAAACAACCAACCTGTAGCAACTGAACCGCCAACACCGGAAGCAAGTGTTAATGCGGCGAAGGAACTGATTGAGATGGAGGATGTCTTCGCGCTACTCGGTCCCATTTACTCCACGAATTCCGTTGAAGTAGGTCCGATCGCACAGCAAGCACAGCGGCTCATGCTCCCCGGTTCCAGTGGCGCAAATGTGCCAGCCGCAGGAGATTACGTTTTTTTAATCACCGTCCCTAATCCATTTCAAGGGAAAGTGATGGCGAGTTTCGCGATGAACCCTGATGAACTCGGTGCCAAAACAGCAGCGACAATTTACGAGGAGGGCGATGTTTATTCTACCGATCTCGTACAGGCGTTTGAGGCAGCTTTTCAGGAAATCGGCGGGGAAATCGTCCACAGCGGTGCCTATTCCGTCAGTGCTACCACCTTTAATGAGCTACTCACAGAGATTCAAGAGGTCTCCCCTGACGTTATCTTCTGTCCCGGTTTTCAGCCAGCAGTTCCACTATTGATAAAAGAAGCGCGGGAGATTGGCATCACAGCGACTTTTCTCGGTGGCAGTGCATGGGACGATCGGGAACGTTTCCTTAGCATCTTAGATGATAACACTGTATTGGACGGCAGTTATTATCCGACGAATTTCTCTGTAGCGACACAAGACACAGACGTTCAAGAATTTGTAGGCAGTTACACGGCACTGTTCGGAAGTCCACCGGATGGCATTGCAGCATCGGGCTACGATGCGATGCGACTTTTGGCACGCGCAATAGAAAAAGCCGGTTCACTTGACCGTGTTGCGGTTCGCGATGCGTTCGCTGCAGTTAGTGGTTACAAAGGTGCTACAACCATTTCACATTACGATGAAAATCGTCACCCCGTCAAAAGCCTCACGATCCAAACAATTAGCGGCGGGCAGGTAGAACACTACAAAGTCATAGAACCGTAACGCATGAAGGATACAACGCAGCAGCTGAACCCAACGCGTCCCAAGGCTTTTTTGATTGACATGGATGGGACGCTCTATTTTAAGGGCAAACCGTGCCCCGGAGCAATCGAAGTTGTTAACTACTTGCGCCAGGAAAAGTATCAACTCCGATTTTTGACGAACACGACTGCCAAAACCCCAAAGATGCTTCACGCGCAGATGCGAGAATTGGGGTTTGACATCTACGAAGATGAAATTTTTAATGCGACTTACGCGTGTCTCCTCTACTTACGCTCACAGTCTGAGGCAAGTTGTCACTTTATGGTCGATGATGCCGTCAAAGCATTTTTCAAGGAGATACCTACAGACGACGATGCCCCCGATTTTGTCGTTGTTGGGGACTATGGTGAAGGCTTCGACTTTCAGGCTTTAAATCACGCTTTTCGCCTGTTGATGGATGGCGCGGAACTGATCGCCCTCCAAAAATCGCTCTACTGGTTCTCTCCTGAAGGGATATTCTTGGATTGCGGTGCGTTCGTGACGCTCCTGGAGGCTGCTGCGGGCAAAACTGCGACAATTATGGGCAAGCCGAGTGAGACGTTCTTCAAAACCGTGCTTGATAACCTTCAACTCGCTCCAAGGGACACAATTGTGGTTGGCGATGACATTACCACCGACATAGTTGGGGCGGAAAGAATGAAGATGCGAAGTATCCTCGTCAGGACTGGGAAATTTAAACCCAATCATTTGGAAAACCCCGTTGCGAAACCGACATGGGTGCTTGATAGCGTTTTGAAGTTAATGCAACTTTTTTAATCACAGTATTTTCCAGTGCTTTTCCAGAGAAATATCGGAGGCAAAACCTTATGACAAACCGATTCATTCAACTTGGAGTTGTCGGCTGTGGGTGGGCAGGCTGTCAAGCTATCAATGCCGCTAACGCCACCTCTCGACTGAACGTCATCGCAATCGCAGAACGCGACCCAGTCCGTCGGGCACAGGCGGGTGATGACAATGCAGTCCCACACCGCTATACCGACTATCGAGAACTCCTTGATAATCCCGACGTTGAAGCCGTCTATCTCGCGACCTCTCCAGATGGCAGACTACAACAAGTTCTGGATACGCTCAGTGCTGGTAAGCACGTCTTAGTGCAAAAACCGCACGCAATCCGCGCACCCGAAATATTAGAGATAGAGGCAGCGGCACAACAAGCCGGGAAAACACTGCAATTCTGCTACTTTATGCGCCACTTCCCGAACAACCGAAAGATTCGGCGCGCTGTGCTGAATGGGGCGATCGGTGACCTGTATCACGCCCGTGTCTTCGGGAAATACAACTTCATCCCACAGTTCGATGTCAACAGTCGATGGCTACACGTCTACGGACAGAAGGGCGGTTCGTTAGGGCAACACTATTCGCACGAACTCAATCTCACCTGGTGGTGGATGGGATGCCCGAAACCGGAGTGGGCGTTTGCTGCTAAGCACGTGCTTTACCCTCAGTACGATGGACCAGAGGGATCGGCAGAGGACTATTTCACCGGTATTCTCGGATGCGAGGGTGGAAAAACCATCCAGATCGATTGTTCTCGGATGAGCCACTCCGACTCCGCCAGTGCCGTTGAACTTTACGGCACCACCGGCGCAATCACGAACGGCGGCATAGCGCGATTTAAAGATGGCGAATTCGTCCGAGAAACCGTTGATGAGCCACTCGAAATCGACCATGGCAAATTGCCCGAAGAGGTCCACGTCTTTTACTACGAACTTAACCATTTCGCCATGGCGATAGCAGGGGAAGTCGCACCAGATGTCTCAGCACCGGATGCGTATACTTTTATGCAAATCTTGGATGCGTTTTACGACAGTGCGAAGAGCGGTGAAAAAGTTTATATCTCCTCGTAAGAGCGATTTTGGAAATCGGGGAATTATTAAACCGGGAGAACGCCGCTCTGCCGAAGTTTCTTATAAATTAGTTCATAGCACTCATCTACGAAAACCTCTGTGTCTTCAAATACACTTTTACAGAAAGTAAAGGTCTCAGTAGCCTGATGGGGAGTATTAGAGGGAAAAAATGAGCGGCGAAAATGCAACTTGAGATCTGAGCTTACTACAGAACCTGATAAGTTAATCGCAGGTGGAAAGTCAACTATATCTGTTATATCATCATGTGTTAATTGGTTCCTGATTTCCTTCGCAATATTGAAAGTGGCCCCCTTTTTGTCCTCAACGTCACTTTTATCTTTTCGGTATACCGCGTGGAAAACACGTAAATGGCGGGTTAAGTCTCCCCTCGATATTTTACCTTTAAGTCTTTGACGGATATGAAAGCCAGAATAGCGTTTATTGTACGGGGTTAAGTTGTAAACAATGTTGATGATTTTCGCTATACAGTCCTCCAAACTCACCATGTTTGAAAAGAAACCGTTCAGAACAATGAAAACAACTAACGGGAAAGGACCGGAGTTTAATAGATTGATTTGAACTTGAAAGTCCCTATTCGAGAAGTCAACCAACGGTTTTTGCTCTTCCGATAAAGAGGATTGACCTCCCATATAGGGAGCATAGTTCATGTTTTCTATCAGATCCAGATAAAACCTTACAGCATTGATTCGTTGTCGGGTTGTTGGAAGCAACTTCTGAATTTTAGTTTCAGCAGCTTGTTCTGTTAACCCTACAGAACTGTGAATTTTCCCGTTTGCAGCAAGTTCCTTAATTTTCTGAAGGAGGCTGTTTCCGTGCGTTAGTTTTACCATTCTTCCCCTTCAAGAAACTCTTCATCTTCCTGTGATTGCTTTTCAATATCTTGTTCTATCATTTCTATGAGATCTTCGGCAAACTGAGCAACAACCGTTGACTGTGTTTTGTCTCGCCATATCTTAATATCCTTGATTTGTTCCACAAGACACGGCACCGGTTCACCGATATTTCTTGAATAAACTCCTGAGGAAAGTGCTGCTATAATTCCGCCTTCTACCTCTTTATCTGCCTTGTTATTCCGTTCGCTTTTTGTGAGCAGGGACTCTGCAATGGAATAAAAGACCGCGTCTGCGTCGAATCCCCTCATCAGGTAAGCGGACTCCCGCATCAGTTCTATATCTTCCGAGTCTATCCATTCCTCAAAGAGTTTCCGCATTGCGCCATTAATTTTAATCCCATCACTGTGCAGATCGTTTCCACCGATCATAGATGTAAGCAAGTTGGGTGCCTCAAATCTCAGAAGGTTCGAGGACGTAAGCACCCAATCTCTCACGCGCCTCAAAGCTGTCAGCGCGTTTGGATCATTCCAGTCCACGTCTTCAAATAGATAGTGGGGACGATGCGGAACAGCATCATACATAAACGATTCAGAATTATACTCGAACCTTTCAGAACGGTTAGATTCATTTTCTCTATAAGCAATTCGTTTCTCAAAAAATTCGATAACCCAGATCGGATCGTGCTTGAAGACAGCCCGAAGTGCTTGTTCAGCATCATAATCAAGACGTTCCAAACGCACACAATTAAGCATCACCTGTTTGTATTTTTCCAAATGGTTTTGTGGTGAGAATTTAAGTTCTTTGCTGGTGAGCGCGTGAATAACTTGCCCCGTAACCGTAGGTGATTCATCAGTTGATAGTCTTACCAAAATCTCAAGGACAGTGTTCGCATCCACAACATAGAAATTGGAAAGGCTTTCGGCTATATACAACCGTAATTGCGGGTCTAACGTTTTAGACAATTGATCTAAAATAGACAGATCTTCTTTTTCAATGCATTGGTCCGTTTTGCTTCTCCAGAAATAGCTTCTTGCAACGATGCGTTTGGCAAAGATGGTGTTCTGATCCAAAAGACGGTGAGTTACTTCACTCCCTTTATCTTTGTTGATGTAGCGAATACCACTAAGCAATCCAGCCGCACAATGCGATTCCTTTGTTCGCCAAGCAACAATGTGGTCCAATAAATCAGAGCCGTAGGAGGGGTCAAGTTCACCGATAGACAGAAGCAGCGATGTTGCAGTTCCCAAATTCCACCCTTTTTCTGCCCAGATGCTGTCTCTGGTACTACGGTACTCCTTCCCTTTCTCGGCAACCACTATACATTCTTGCATTAATTTTGAGAGTTCCGTGGGTGTGTATCTCTTGAGATATTTTTCCAAGAATGCTTGGGGATGTTCAGGACTTTCACTCAGTTCCCAATTACGGAATTTCCCGGTGAATTGACGATAGAAATCGTACCTTTCATAATTTTCATGTTCGTGAAATTTGGCAAGTAATTCCGCAGCTCTCTCTTTCGGAAAACCTTCTGCATATCCCTGGAGACACGCTTCTATTGCATTGAGAACGGTAAAATCGGTCTCTTTTGAGGTTTGATCGGCTAATATGTTGAAGAGACGTGCTTGTTCCTTTTGTAATAGCACCCGGTCCTCTTCTGCGATTCCCTGCCGAAATGGGCTCTCCAAGGGATTTATTGCTCGACTGATAGAGCCTATTGCTTCCGTTCTGACGATACTATGTTGAGACGTTCTCAGGCAATGCTCAATTAAGTCAATCGCCTTCGCTCTGAGGCGGGTTAATTCAGGTGTATATTCTAAATGGTGCCAACCAAACTTCAAAGAACCACCTTCACTGACAGTTTCACTGAAGTCCAGCACGAGAAGTATATCAAGAGCGTTGAGTAGTGCCAAACTTAGTTCCGGTTTATCTTCTTTTTCCCATACCTCAAAAACTTCAAGTGCTTTCATTTGAAATGCACTGGGTTTGCTCGTTTGAAAACCTGCCATCTTTTTCAATAACTCCTGCGGCGAGTCGTAATTGGGAAGTTCCAAATCCTTCATCAGGAGGAGTTTCCAGACTATTTCCAGCGTTTTCATAAATCCAGAAAGCGTATTGACTGTTTTCTGTACTTCTTTGGCAATTTTCTTCACCACGTCTTGATGGGTCCGCTTAGATGTCCACCCTGTATAATGTTTTACATCGTCTTCTTTAGGGGTATCCAAGATAATATTGAAAATCTCAATTGCATCATCTGGGCGGAAATAACTAATACCTTCCATCTGTTCCAGAATATGCTCGCGAACAGCATTATCACCATCCTTCGCGTCGGCTTTAAGAGAAGCAACGTATTCGTCAAGGAGACTTTTTTCACCAGCGATGTTTTCCACGCGGGCGAGATTGATGATTACCTTGGTGGGGAGAAGTGGTAAAAAATCTCTCAACAAGCTTTTGTGAAAAGAAGACGGTTTCTTCTCGTCTGACAGAAAACATGCCTTCCGTAAAATATAGTCACTGAGCGCATCAGGAAATACACGTTGTTTTCGCCCAATTTGAACAAGCAGACCGTATTCTATCAAATCATCGCGGTACTGCTCTATCTCATAAGGCTTCACTTTTAAGATTTTAGCCAGTTTTTCGCATATTCGGCTGTCTTCCGTGTCAATCGGGGCAATCCCGCTGAGCCAGTCAAGCAATTTTCGGTGCTGTTTATCTGATTTTGACAGATGTTTGCTAAATATGTCGTTTAGGTAGGATTCAAACGCGTCCTCAATCAATTTGTCTTTTGTAAGGGTTTTCAGTCCTTCTCCGTTATTCAGAAAATTTATAACCATGACAGCAATTAGCGGCGTATCCCGCCCAATCCTGGCTAACTCAGTCAAGAGGGAGCCATCGGGGATTTGAGCATAAGCGCGGATGAATTCCTTGGTTTTCTCCAGCGAAAGTTTCGGTATTTCACGTTCGTCAGTGGCACCATCGGGCAAGGCATACAAGAAAATACCCTTCAAAGATGCTTTAAACGGCTTTCGCGTTATGAGAACGGCTTTGGATTCGCTGTATCCGGAACTATTCAGGACTATTCTGATACCCCCGAGGTTGTCAATAAAGTCATGTGCGTCGTCTACAAAGAAAATGTACTTCCTGTTCGGGGGAATATTTTCTGCTAAGGCACTTTCAAAACTGTCTCCAGCCATCTGAACAAAGAGGGGCTCATAATTCGTGTGGTCGCGTTCAACCATCTTTGCAAATTCAATAGCGAGCTTGGTTTTTCCTATGCCACCGCTACCATATACCATGAGCAGTTTTTTGTCCGGATCTTGAACAAAAGTTTGAAATTGACGCAGCTCATCCTCGCGTCCGAAGGTTTCATAGTCGTATTTTAACAGTTGATGTTTACCCGCAGTTTGATCTCGGAACATGTCCTGCCAAGGAAGGAATACAGGTAGATGGGAATCTCGGAATGAATTTAAGAGGTAAGGAAACTCATCAGTCATCGTGATGAGGTCTTCTGCATCCCAACAGATTAACGAAAAGGCGTATTCTTTCTCGTTTTTAATGTCCTCAATTTTACGCTTGTTACCAGCAGTAAGCAAAGTACTGGTCATGAGAACGTAGTGATCACACTGCAACGCATCGGCTTTGTCGAGTTCACCCTTTTTACGTTTGCCACCTTTCATTAGGGAAATGAGTTGGCTACGGGCACGCCCCTTATCCATTGTTGAGTCAAAGAATTTGTACTGGAAGATCCAGGTGCCGTCTCTTTCCTTATAAACTCCCGTGTAGTCTGCATCAATTCCGCCATCGCGTCCGGGCGCGTCGTAAACTTTTACGAAGGAGGACACTTCCTTTTTCAAGAACAAATTGCAGAATCGATCGAAGTCCTCCTTTGATTTTATGTAATCTGATAGTACTTTTTTCATCGGAGTTTCCCCTTGATGACGGCAGAAGGTTCAACAGTAGAATGGATACATCTTCTCAAAATTAGTCTAGGACACCAACAGCGCTTCATAGCAATATGTTAGCACATTTCGAGATGAAGGTCAAATCGTTTTTAGTAATAAAGGTTAAGGAATTTAATAACATTTGACAAAAACATATCCCTCTGATAATCTAATGGCAAACCTGATGAGAGATACCGCTATTAGGAGACATTCCGATGTATAAAACAGCGATGTTAGGGTGCGGGGGTCGCGCCCGTGGGCACGCAGATGCTTACCGCTTCATCAAACGCGGTAAACTTGCCGCAATCTGCGATATGAACGAAGAACGACTCAACAAATTCGCGGATGACTTCGGTATCTCTTCACGTTACACCGACCTGGACGAGATGCTTGAAAAAGAGAAACCCGATGTCCTTCACATCGTCACAAGCCCCGTGATTCCGAGTAGCAAGGAACGTATCCGTTATCCGTTAATGAAACAGGCATCCGACCACGGTGTGCCAGCGGCGATTGTTGAGAAACCGATTGCTGTTGAAGGCGAAGATTGGAAGCAGATCGCGAGGTTAGCAGAAGAGACGAAAACGAAATTTGTCGTCAATACACAGCTCGACTTCCATCCGAAAAATCTGGAGTTAAAAAAAGATGTCGTAGAAGGACGTATCGGCGAGATTAATTTTATTGATGCCAGTGCACGTAGTACACCCGTCGAGCAGGGAGGACATGTGCTACAGTTGGTATCGTCTTACATTGACAACTCGCGCCCCGTGCGAGTCCTCGGACAAATTTCTGGAAAAGAGAATTTAAATTCTGCTTCTGGGCATCCCTCTCCGATGCATGCCGTCGGGCACGCTTTGTATGAAAACGGTCTCCACGTCTCTCTCGCATTTGGAACAGAGATGGCACAAAATGCATCCGATGATCCCGGTATCTATGGACACAAACGTGTTTTTGTTGCTGGAACGAAGGGCTTCGTGCATTGGCGTTTCAGCAGTTGGGAACGCTCAACGTTGGCGGGTGGCTATGAGAGCGGTCCGCTCGACTATGGAGAGCAAGATGTCGTCGCACAGGGTAACTTCACCGAAGCAATTTTTGATTGGTTAGACGATGAGAACAATGTGCATCCGACGCATCTCAAACAATCGCTTGCAGAGTTCAATCTCCTCCTCGGCATTTACTACAGCGGGATAACAAATGAAATTATCGAACTTCCATTTGAACCGCCCGATGGACTCATGGACTTGCTCCGAGAGAAGTTGTAATTTGAAATAAATTTGTGTTGTGGGGTGAGATCTCCGTTCTTTTGTCCCGCCCTACATTCTGGTGCGCTGTTAGCGTGCTATTTTAACATTAGAGGAGACAGTCTCATGTATAAAACAGCGATGTTAGGGTGCGGGGGTCGCGCCCGTGCGCACGCGAGTGCCTACCGTTTTGTCAAAGGTGGGAAACTCGCTGCAATCTGCGATATGAACACAGAATTACTCAACAAATTCGGAGACGACTTCGATATCTCTTCACGATACACCGACTTGGATGAGATGCTTGAAAAAGAGAAGCCCGATGTCCTCCACATTGTTACGGCACCGGTGTTACGCGGCACCAATGAACGCATCCGGTACCCACTCATGAAACAAGCCTCGGATGCTGGTGTGCCAGCGGCGATCGTCGAAAAACCGATTGCCGTTGAAAGCGAGGATTGGAAACAGATCGCAGGTTTGGCAGAGGAGACACAAACCAAGTTCGTCGTTAACACACAACTAAACTTCCATCCACAAAACCTGGAACTGAAGCGAGATGTCGCAGAAGGTAGAATCGGTGAAATCAAGTTTATTGATGCCAGTGCACGGAGCACGCCGGTCGATCAGGCACCGCACGTGCTTCAGTTGGTGTCATCCTACATCGACAACTCGCGTCCGGTACGTGTACTTGGACAGATCGCCGGGAAAGAGCAGTTAGATTCGGCACAACCCTCTCCGATGCATGCGGCTGGGCACGTTTTGTATGAAAACGGGCTACATGTTTCTGCTGCGTTCGGCACTGGCATGGGGACGTTAGCATCAGACAGTGAGAGTACTGTTGCGCATAAACGTGTTTTTGTCGTCGGGACAAAGGGCTTCGTGCATTGGCGGTTCAGTAGTTGGGAACGCTCAACACCGGAAGGCGGTTATGAAGGCGGTCCGCTCAGCTATGGGGAACAGGACATCGCCGCGCAGGGCAACCTTACCAAGGCTGTTTTTGACTGGCTTGATGATGAGAAAAATGTACATCCGACACACCTCAAGCAGTCCCTTGCGGAATTCAACCTCCTTCTCGGAATTTACTACAGCGGAATAACAAACGAAATTATCGATCTACCTTTTGAACCGCCCGACGGATTAATGGACTCACTCAGAAAAGAATTGTAAACCTGATCCGAATTCGTACGGAACATTTATAGGAGAACTTTCATGTATAAAAGCGCTATGTTAGGGTGTGGGGGTCGTGCCCGTGCGCACGCAGACGCCTATCGTTTTGTCAAAGGCGGAAAACTCGCCGCAATCTGCGATATGAATGAGGAATTGCTCACCAGCTTCGGAGACGACTTCGGTATCTCTTCACGTTACACTGACCTGGACGAGATGCTTGAAAAAGAGAAACCGGATGTTCTTCACATCGTCACGGCACCGGTGTTACGCGGCACTAATCAACGGATCCGGTACTCGCTGATGAAACAAGCCTCGGATGCTGGTGTGCCAGCGGCGATTGTTGAAAAACCGATTGCCGTTGAGAGTGAGGATTGGAAGCAGCTTGCAGGATTAGCAGAAGAGACACAAACGAAGTTTGTCGTTAACACACAACTCAATTTCCACCCGCAAAACTTGGAATTGAAACGGGATGTCGCAGAAGGTAGAATTGGCGAAATCAAGTTCATTGATGCCAGTGCGCGGAGTACTCCCGTCGACCAAGGACCCCACGTGTTGCAGCTCGTCTCTTCCTATATTGACAACTCGCGTCCTGTGCGGGTGCTCGGGCAGGTTTCTGGGGCTCAGGATTTGAACTCCACTCAGCCCTCCCCTATGCATGCTGCCGGTCATGCGCTATATGAAAACGGCCTTCACGTCTCTCTCGCATTCGGGACAGGTGTCGGGCAGAGCGTGCCTAAAGATCCGGATATGGGTAATCACACCCACAAACGCGTCTTTGTTGTAGGCACGAAAGGTTTCGTGCATTGGCGGTTTAGCAGTTGGGAACGCTCAACGCCAGACGGTGGTTACGAAAGCGGTCCCCTCGACTATGGAGAACAGGATGTCGTCGCACAGGGCAACCTTACGGATGCCGTTTTCGCTTGGCTTGATGATGAGAACAACGTGCATCCGACGTATCTCAAGCAATCGCTCGCAGAGTTCAATCTCCTCCTCGGCATTTACTACAGCGGGGTAACGAACCAGATTGTTGAACTCCCGTTTGAACCGCCCGATGGGTTGATTGATGTACTCCGAGAAAAACTATAAAACGTTAACTTAATATTTTGGCTTGAGATTAGAAATATTATTGACAGGACTTACGCAGCTCCCTTTGCTGGCGAGGTTTCAAACCTCGCCAGCGGCGTGCGGGCCGTAGATCCTCCTTAGAAATTGCGTAAGTCCTAATTGATTTAAAGGAAACATTTCTATGTATAAAACAGCGATGTTAGGCTGCGGGGGTCGCGCACGCGCGCACGCAGATGCCTATCGCTTCGTTAAAAACGGCAAACTCGCCGCAATCTGTGACATGAACACAGAATTACTCAACAAATTCGGAGACGACTTCGGTATCTCTTCGCGTTACACCGACCTGGACGAGATGCTTGAAAAGGAGAAACCCGATGTTCTCCATATCGTCACAGCACCCGTGCTGCGGGGTAGCAATGAACGCATTCGCTACCCACTCATGAAACAAGCCTCGGATGCCGGTGTGCCAGCGGCAATTGTCGAGAAACCGATCGCTGTTGAAAGCGAGGATTGGAAGCAAATTTCCGGACTTTCCAAGGAAACGAAAACAAAGTTCGTCGTCAACACGCAACTTAACTTCCACCCACAGAATCTGGAATTGAAGCAGGATGTCTCAGAAGGTCGTATCGGGGATATCAAGTTCATTGATGCCAGCGCACGCAGCACTCCTGTCGATCAGGGTCCGCATGTGCTGCAGTTGGTGTCATCTTATATTGACAACTCGCGTCCGGTGCGAGTCCTCGGACAAATCTCTGGCTCTGAACACTTGGATTCAGCACAACCCTCTCCACAATATGCGAGCGCACGCGTTCAGTACGAGAACGGGCTTCATGTCTCTGTTGCGTTCGGGACAGCCATCGCACCGACTGCATCTGACGATCCGGTCGTCTTTTTCCACAAACGCGTCTTTGTCGTCGGAACGAAAGGCTTCGTGCATTGGCGGTTTAGTAGTTGGGAACGCTCAACCCCAGAGAATGGCTACGAGGGCGGCCCGCTTAGCTACGGAGAACAGGATGTCGTCGCACAGGGCAATCTTACGCAGGCAGTTTTTAATTGGCTGGACGACGAGAGTAAGGTACATCCCACTCATCTTGAGCAATCGCTCGCCGAGTTCAACCTACTTTTGGGAATTTACTATAGTGGTATCACGAACGAGGTGATTGAACTCCCCTTCGATCCACCAGATGGGTTAATGGATATGCTGAGAGCCAAACTATAGGATACACTTTGCCCTTTTTTCGCAACCCGTTGCGACGCAACTTGTAAGCGCGCATTCAAATGCCCTTTTCACGCGAAGGCGAGGCTTTGTGCCTCGCCATACGTTCGTTTAAATGGAGCCTTAACTATGTCCCTTTCAAGAATTGTGTGCCTAATCTTTCTCCTGTTTGGTACCGTCAATCTTATAGCAAATGCGGAATTGGTGGGTTACTGGTCTTTTGACAAGGCAGACGAGGCAAACGATCTGAGTGGGAATGGCAACGATGGCATTATCCACGGGAATCCGCAGGTAGTCGCGGGAAAGTTTGGCGAGGCGTTAGAATTCAACGGCAGCACCGACTATGTCGAGATTCCGGATGCTCCGGGACTTTCTGAACTGGAAGCGTTGTCTATGTCGGCATGGATTCAACCGCTAAAACTCGGTGCATGGGTCGCCGTTGCTGAAAAGGGCATCCACCTCAACTGGAGTTACGGTTTCTTTATTGAACCTGACGGGACACTCTCCTTTGAAGTTTCTACCGGTCCCGGAAACAATCTCGTTTGCTGTGTCGGTAATGTCGCCCTCGAAATTGGAGAATGGTATCACATCTTCGGTTCATACGATGGCAAGTCCGTGAAGGCTTACGTTGAAGGAAAACTGGAAGGCGAGATGCCCGGTGCTAATGCCGTTCACATTACCGAAGGACTGCCCTTCACTATCGGCAGTCGTAATGGTCAGAACCATTATGGCGGTGCTGTTGACGAGTTGGCATTCTGGGACGAAGCCATTCCTGTTGAGGAATCTATGGATCCACTTCCCGTGAAACCGGGACGAAAACTAACAACTACTTGGGGAGCGATAAAAACACGTCACTAAAACGATGGAAACGAATTCTGAAAAATTTGCGGAACAAGGTTACCTTGTCGTAAAATCGGCATTGTCTGAATCAGATCTCGCCCCGCTAATTGCTACCGTCTCTGAAGTCGTCGATACACGTGCCACCGAACTCTATAATGAAGGGACCATCTCGAATATCTATGAAGAGATGTCTTTTGAACGTCGTTGGCATGCTGTTTTAAAGGCGTGTGGCAGGGAAAACGAGGTCTTTGGCTGGCACACGCTCGTCTTCAGCGAGGCACTCTTTGAGTTGATAACCCATCCGAAGGTGTTAGATGTCTTGGAATCCCTTATCGGAAGTGATATTCAATTCAACGGCGATTTTTGGGTGCGTCCAAAACTCCCAAACGAAAAACTGACGACGCTTCCTTGGCATCAAGATAGTGCGTATATGCCGGACACCGAAAACGATACGCATTTGACTGTTTGGCTCCCACTCGTTGATGTCAAACCGGAGAACGGTCCGTTACAATTCCTACCCGGAAGCCATAAGGCAGGTTTACAAACCTATCACCGCGCGCCCGGCGAGGCATTTGCCGTGCCGATCCTCTCTCCTACTTCCTCCGACACTGATATTCACACCTTAGAGATGAAGAAGGGCGACCTGCTTGTTTTTAACAATCTGGTATTCCATCGATCACTTCTGAACCACAGCGACATCATTCGCTGGTCGGTGGACTTTCGGTTCAGCCCAACCAGCACCTCGCTAAACGGACTCTGGCACGAAGTGATTGCCTGCCCTGCTCGCGAACGTGAAAGCGGGCAGTGTCCTACGTCATGGCAGACGTGGCGTGCCCAATGGGAAGCCAGTCCGCACAAGAACAAATTCGTTTAACCCTTCAGCTAAAATTTCCAGTCTAAAAAGAGATTGTATTTCCACATTTTTTATGCTACAATTAACTTAGTTATACGCGATTATACGCGGAGTAAGAAATGCCTCAGAAGAATCAAGGAATGCCTACGGTTTACCGGTTCTTCTGGCAACACATAGGAGGTTACTTTGTTGAGTCCAAGAATTATCACAATTGCCCTCAGCGTCCTGCTGATATTGGGTAGCAGTATGCTCAGTTCCGCAGAAATCACCGAAGATATGATTGCAGCCGCATGGCTGTTTGATGGTGATGCCGCAGATGTTTCTGGGAACGGATTTGACGGCGAGGTAGAAGGTGGCAAATTCGCCGCTGGCAAAATCGGTGACGCAATTGAACTGAATGGCAAAAACGATTGGATCGCGATTCCGAAACGGATTGGTGAATTTGAGGAACTTACTTTTGCACACTGGGTCAAATCCACCGGACGGGAAGCACAATGGCGTGTTTTTTTCAACAACAATGGTTGGAAAGCAGGAGACATCCATTACCAGATGCACCCGAACAATAAAATTGAGTTTTCCATTCACAGTAATCCGGGTGGAAACGATACCTTTGCGAACTATATGTTAGCGGGTGATGAAATGGATAAATGGGTCCATATTGCAACCGCTTACAGTGCGACAGAAAAGAAGATTCGCTTTTACGTTAACGGCGAACTCGATATCGAAAACGATTGGGGTGGAAACCCCGGTGTCCTCGACCCAGCCCAAATTGGGGACTGGGGTCAATCAAGGCAATGGGAAGGTCTGATAGACGAATTCATTATCTTCAACACTGTCCTCGACGAAGATGACGTCCAAGCCGTTATGAACGACGGTTTGGAGACGACGCTCGCTGTGGACGCGAAACAGAAGTTGGCTGTCACATGGGGCAGTCTGAAAAAATAAGGGAGACGCGATCACCGAATCGTGTCCTCTAAGAGGAAAATAAATATGATTCTGGCAAAACGCTATCTGAATTATACACTCACTGCAATTGTTGTCATTGCTCTCAGCTTCGCTATGCTAACCGTAAGCCACGCGGCGTTTGATGAAGGAGACATTGCGGGGATGTGGACCTTTGAAGAAGGTAAAGGTAAAGTTGTAAAAGATCTTTCCGGTAACGAAACCGACGGCGAATTTGTCGGCGACCTGAAATGGGCGAAAGGCAAATTCGGCGGTGGGTTGGAATTTGACGGCGCCGACACTTGGGTCAAACTCGGCACGAAGGGCGAAGATAAAACGTTAGCTGCTTTAGATTTCAAGGATTCTAAAGGTTTTTCAATCCATTCTTGGGTCTACGCAGCAGAGGACCCGACCGGCAAATGTGTGATATGGAAAGGGCTTGGATGTTCAACCTGGTCCCAGTTCTTACTGGGAACGGGTGCACACGAAAACGGTCAAAATAGCACGCAGGCAGCATTCCACATCCGCGTTGCCAACGGCGGCGCGAAACTTGAAGTCCTCGGCGATGAACTCCCGGCTAAAGAGTGGATACATCTTGTCGGTACGTGGGATGGTGCACAACTCCATGTCTATGTTAACGGCAAACTACAGAACTCCGAAGATGCGAAGGGACCGCCATGGGCATCCCCCGAAGAGGTCTACATCGGTGCGGATCCGGGTTGCGGCAAACGCTGTCAGTGGAACGGTATCATTGACGAAGTTGTTATGTTCGACGTGACGCTCACCGACGATGACGTGACAAAACTCGGTGAAGGCATTGAAGGCGCGTTAGCCGTTGATGCCGCTGGAAAAATAGCGACAACTTGGGGATCACTCAAATCCTCCCAATAGATATCTATCAAAATGAGATGTCCGCCAAATTGAGGCGGGCATCTCGTGTTATAAAGACCTTATGAGGTGTCTTACATTTTATATTGAACCCACGTTAGTTATATCCTGAAGGAGAATCTCAAAATGAGAATCCGAAAACTGTGTGTTGTTAGTTTTTGGGCTATTCTTCTGTTGTTTGGAAACGCAATGGCAGAGACACTATTCTTTGATGATTTTGAGGGAAACGCTGAAATCAAATGGCCCGATGTGCCAGCGATAAAAATTGAAAAAGATCCGGGCAATCCGAACAACACCGTCCTCGTTTTTGACACAAGGAATGATCAAAAGAACGCCGATGCCCTCTTCCTCGAAGGGTTCGAGGATCTGACGGACTACACAATGCGCGCAAAATTCAACATCGTTGGTGAGACAGCGGAATTTGCCGCATTCGGCTTGATTGTGCGCGCACAGTCAGTGACCGAATATATGCTCATTGAACCGGCACGGAAACGGTTGTGTTGTGGAGATCCGCGAGAAAACATCCTCAATGTCTTTGAACGCGGCGATGCTTGGCCCATTGTCGCCAAAGCGGATATCAACATCGAACTCGACGAATGGCACGAACTGTTGGTCACTGTGGTGGATAAAAAATTGACAGTCTCACTCGATGGCAAACAGATCGCTGCGTACGGTAAAGTTCCTTATCCAAAAGGTGGATTCGGCATCCGCGAATGGAAGTCAGAAACGCTTATCGACGATGTGGAGGTTTTTGATAAAGGCGGCTCAAGCCTCGCGGTCGAACCGCATGACAAACTCACCCTCACATGGGGAATGTTGAAAGCAGATCAGTAGATTTCCATCCCGAATTATAGAAAGCAGACCCAGCGTAAAGGTAAAGGACGCACGATATATGGACTTAGGATTGCGTGGAAAACGTGCAATTGTTACCGGCGGTAGTCGCGGCATTGGTAAAGAGTGCGCGCTTGCCCTCGCACGAGAAGGTGTTCACGTCTGTATTGCTGCCCGAACACAAGACGTACTCAATCAAGTCCTCACGGAACTTGAGCAGACTGGGCCCAAACCACACGCTGTTGCGGTCGATCTAAATATGCAAGCGAATTGCGAGAAGGTGGTGCAGGAGACAGTTGATCGCTTCGGCGGTGTCGATATCCTCGTCAACAATGTCGGTGCCGCTCAGAACGCTGATATTTTGGAACTGTCGCCGAAATTGATTGATGAAGCACTTTCATTGAAAAGCTACAGTTATCTACGAATGTCACAACTGGTTATTCCGTATATGCGGGAGAATCAGTGGGGACGAATCATCAATGTCGCAGGTTCAGCGGGTACAAGTCCCACTCGTAGCAACATACCAACAGGGACTGCCAACATCACTATACTCAACATTACGCGTGCGCTCTCCGATGCTGTTGCAGGTGACGGCATTTTGGTAAATACTGTTTGTCCCGGATTAACGAATACGGGTCGAGCACGCACGCAGCAAGGTGCGAGAGCTGAGCGTGAAGGACGCGATATCGAGGCGTTGTTGCAAGAACTCGGACAAGAACTTCCTGCCGGGCGTATCGCGGAACCGGAAGAGGTTGCGAATGTCGTAACGTTCTTAGCCTCTGAAGCCTGCTCCTACATGTTTGGGAGCGCACTTTATATGGATGGTGGCAAACGCCGTGCAACTCCATAAGAGCCTCAAAATCTGCACGGACGAGATTTCTTTACCTGACATTAAATTAAATCAACAAAAAACGACTTCAAAGGAGATTTGCTCCAATGAACATTGTTAAAAGTTTATCAACCTACAAATATCTTCTCTTCCTGGTGGTATATGCCGCCATTTTTCTCTGCGCCTCCAGTAGCTTTGGTGAGGTTTTGTACTACGACGATTTTGAAGATGGAAAGATTGATGGCAAATATGAATTTAAAAACCATGAAGGCGACTGGGTAGAAAAGGGTGGTGTTATCAGTCAAACCCATGAAGCACCTGGGGATCACACTTATCTCGTTCTTGATGGTGGTTTTCCAGAACCGCATACCGGCTTAGTGATGATTCGCGTCGATGATTGGGGAGACGGTGACCTCGCCCGTTGCGGTATGGGATTTCGTCTGGATCCGGGCGATGCATCCGGTTACGCCTTTCTGATCCATCACTTCCTCAATAACATGGAGTTCCTCAATGACCATCTCGCCTGGAAACAGAATGACACCGAACCGCCCTTCGGAGAAATAGAACTCGGCACTTGGTACTGGATGAAGGCAGAGGTATCCGACAAGAACTTTACCGGTAAAATCTGGGAAGATGGCAAAGACGAACCCAAAGATTGGCTTCTTGAAAGCAAACTTGACTTTGGAAACGTCAGACCTGAGAGCGGACAAGTCGGACTTAACGGTGGTTCAAGCAGAGGTGCCCCCGCGCTGACCCTTGTCTCATTTGACAATTGGGCTATCTGCGAGACTGCTGGCGAGTGTACACCCGATGAAGTCCTCGCCGTTCAAGCAACTGGCAAACTTCCAACAGTCTGGGGCGCACTCAAAGCGCGCTACTAAAATAACCCTTCCTAACAGGACAGGGTTGATTATGAATGACAGCAACCGGGCGCGCGTCCTAAGCGCGTCCATACGAATCAAGCTACAACACGTGGATCCATATCCGCATACACATTAACGTATGGGAAAGATTTTACTCGTCATTTTCGGGACACTCATTTTTGTTGTGTGTATCCTGATTCTCTTCCAAATTTTGCAAGCAATTTTCGTCTTCCTATTTTCTATTGCTCTGTTCATCATTGTGGTTGGCGGAGCATTCTTAATTCTTAGGAAAATTTTTCAGGGATAAAAGACATTCCCTATTTCGTGCCTTGCTTGCATGTTTCCCATATACAAACAAAAAAGGGGATTTAATTATGCTGCAAAAGGTGAATCTTTTGCTACTAATTCTCGCTATCAGTTTAATCGCAACGAACCTTCCTGCTCAGATCGTCGAGGACGGGTTGGTCAGTTACTGGAGTTTCGATGCAAATAATGTTGACGGCAAAAGCGTAAAAGACGGAACAGGCAATTACAACGGAACTATCAAGGGTAGTCTTAAAAAAGTGGCAGGCAAAATTGGCGATGCATTGGAGTTTGATGGAAACGAAACGAATTTTGTCGAAATTGATAGTCCTGAAGAATTTGATTTCAACGCTGATTTCACCTGGTCTGCCTGGATTAAAACCGACAGTTCCGGTCCCGGTGTAATCTTCGCCAAAACAGGCGGACCTGGTACCGATGATAAAGGTCCCAAGACCCTGTGGGTCCGCAATAGTGTCCTTAACCTTGACACTGGCTGGGTAGGAAATGTCGAAGATGCAGGTAACAACATTGACGACAACAAGTGGCACCACATCGCTGTCGTAGGCATTCCAGAGGACAGTGTCGTTCAATACTTCGTTGATGGTGAAGATACGACCGAGGGAGTGCTTAACCTCGCCCAATTCCCTGAGGATGAATGGGCAAGTATTCACATGTTTGTCGGTTTAGATGGTAGAGCCGACGGCGAATTTGGTGTGTTTACCGGTATCATTGACGAGTTTAGCGTTTACAACCGTGTTCTTGACGAAGCCGAAGTTAACCAGAACTTCAACTCTGACACGGGACTCGCAGTGGATCCTAACGGCAAACTCGCCGTGACGTGGGGCACTCTCAAAGCACGCCGATAAACGTTATACCTTCCAGAGGCGCTCTCTCTGCAGACGCGCCTCTCAACATACCTGCACAACATCGTAGGTGACAAAATGAATGTCGAGAACCGAACCATCTTTGAAGGTGACAATCTGCATGTGCTTCGCGGTCTTGACACTGACACCATTGACTTAATCTATCTGGACCCACCTTTCAACTCCAACCGAACCTTTGAAGCAGCGACAGAAAGCGAAGCGGCAGGCGCAGCATTCAAAGATTCCTGGACGTTAAATGATTTAGATAGCGCGTGGCACGGTGAACTGGCAGAGAAAGCACCCGAACTTTACCATACTATCAGTGCCACTGAATTTAGTCACGGGAAGTCCATGAAAGCCTATCTGATTATGATGGGTATCCGAATGCTGGAGATGTATCGAATCCTGAAACCGACAGGAACCATCTATCTCCACTGTGATGATAACGCAAGCCATTACCTGAAAATAATGATGGATGGCATTTTCGGGAGAGATAATTTTAGGAATGAAATTGTTTGGCAAAGGGCTGTCACCAGCAAGGGGAATCTCAAAAAAGGACTGGCGCGAGATACCGATCTCATCCTGCGATATGCAAAAAGCAACGATTTCGTATGGAATCCTGATGCTGTCACGATTCCCTACGACATGGAGGACCTCGACGAAAAGACCAAACGCCAATACTATTACGTTGAACCCGGCACCGGACGACTCGTTTCGCATACCTCCATAACCGCTCAGACCCAAGTTCTCGAGTCTCACCTCACCTATGAGGTGATGGGAATCACCAGAACATGGCGGTGGGCGGAATCGCGGATGTTAAAGGAGATCGAAGCGGGACACGTTGTGCAAACGCGTCCCGGAAACGTTCCCCGATACAAACGGTATCTTGACGAACAGAAAGGCAAAACGCTGAACAACATCTGGGTAGATATTCCCAACTTAACGGCACGAAATAAAGAGCGTATTGGGTACCCCACACAGAAACCGATCGCTTTGTTAGAGCGAATTATTCGTGCAAGCAGCAACCCGGGTGACATGGTGCTCGATCCTTTCTGCGGGTGTGCTACCACATGTATTGCCGCGGAACGTCTACAACGGCACTGGATAGGTATTGATTTAAGCCCTAAATCTTTCAAACTGGTCAAACTGCGTCTTAAACAGCACGGTATTATTAAGAAGGTTATCCACCAAAAGGGTAATCCTAAACTTTACCAGCAGGGTCGAACCTGTAAGCATACGCTATTTGGACTTCAGGAAGGCAGATGCAATGGCTGTCAAATGTTATCCCCATTTCGTAATATGACAATCGACCATATTGTAGCGAAATCCAAAGGAAGTGCTGATACTCCTGATAACCTTCAGTTGTTGTGTGGCGCGTGCAAATTGATGAAGGGGAATAGCACACAGGATCAACTAATTCAGACGTTGAAAAACGAAGGACTCCTCCAATAAAGCAATTTATGAAATCTCTAAAACTTATTAGGATCGCGGTCCCGGTGATAACAGCAGTTGCGCTATTGCTCAGCATAACAAATTTACCAGTCGATGCAAAGCGCGATAAGGAATACGTTGCAAAACAGATTAGGAACCTCAAGGTAGACGGAAAACTTGGTGAGTGGGAGCGTGCTGAAATTGTTGCCTTTGATGAACTGAAGGATGTCGGTGACGGTGTCCCTAAAGCCAGTGATTTTACGGGACAGGGCAGGGTCGCATGGAGTTCCCAAGACCCGACCCGTATCTATTTCGCCGTTGAAATCACCGACGACAAACTCCAAGACATCCATCCGCCCGATGCCATGTGGTGGGAAGACGATAGCGTTGAATTCATGTTTGATTTCAAAAACGGCATGGTGCGCGAAACCCTCGTTCAGTGGACACTTGGTGCCAATGGCAAAGACTTGTCTGCCGCCGCATCAAAGGATAACACCGAATGGGTACTGGTGAAAAACGGAAATGATTACATCTACGAGGTTGCCATTGACCCGACGGAACCGCGCGGCAATCCCGCGTTTGCAAACCCGGCGGAAGGGAAGAACTTCAAAGCGAAAAACGGGTTGACGATCGGGCTCAGTTTCCACATGAATGATTGTGAGAACGGGGGACGCGAACATCAGATCGGGTGGACACCCGGTGGTGCGTGGGATGGTCTTGCCTACGGAGACCTCACGTTTGACGACGAGATATTAGCCGTTGAGCCTTCAGACAAACTCGCCGTGGTGTGGGGTTCCCTTAAACAGTAAAAGAGTTGTCAGTGTATTAGCCATCAGCTTTCAGCCGTCAGTTTCCATCAGCGAAGAGGTATCTGATGAAATCAAGAATCTCTTTACTGACTGCTGACTGCTGAGTACCGAAAGCCAACTACTATTTAAAAATGCCAAAACCTCGCGCCTCCTTTACATCTGGAATTACGCTCCGCGCGCTCCTGATTGGTACACTGCTCGTTATTGGGAACGCCTACTGGCTCGCCTACGCGGCGGAGATGATTCAGCCGCAGTTCCTTCTCAACTTCGTTTCGCTCTTCTTCAATGCGATTTTCACTCTTTTCGCTGTCATCGGCTTCAACCTCGTCTGGAAAAAACTCTCGCCCCGCAACGCGCTGACGGCGCAGGAACTGCTTGTTATATACATCATGGTCGTTATGGTATCCACCATCGGCGGCCACTCGATGATGACGTTCCTGATTGGAACACTCGCCCATCCGTTCCGGTTTGCGACACCAGAAAACGAGTGGGCGGATCTGTTCTGGCGTTACATTCCGACATGGTTCGTGCCTGAGAACAGTGCCTTAGATGACTACTTTGAGGGCGATTCGACCTTTTACCTCGCGAAACATCTACGCGGCTGGGCAGTGCCGATCTTTGTGTGGACGGGATTTGTTGCGCTGCTCTGGTTCACGCTAATATGTCTCAACACCATTATCCGCGTCCAGTGGACCGAGCGTGAAAAATTAGCCTATCCGATAATCCAGTTACCCCTTCAGATGGCGCAGGGACGAAAAAGTTTCTACAAAAACGGCACGATGTGGATAGGCTTTTCGGTCGCCGGATTTATTGAACTTCTCGCAGGGTTAAGCCATCTATTTCCCCAAGTCCCTTCTATCCAACTCAACTACTACTCAATCACGCATCTTTTCACGGACAAACCGTGGAACGCTATCGGATGGGTGTCGCTATCTGCCTATCCTTTTATCATAGGCTTGACTTTCTTCGTGCCGTTGGATATTTCGATGTCGGCGTGGTTTTTCTATCTGTTTGGTAAAGCGGAACGGATTATCCGCGTCGGGATGTTAGGCGAAGGTGAACTCTATTCTGCGGAACGAGCGGGCGGTGCATGGCTTGCTGTCGGCGCTCTTGCGTTGTGGGGAACTCGGCGTCATCTCCGAGATGTCGTGGTGAATTGCTTCACAAACAAGCAAGCGTTTGACGATTCAAATGAACCGATGCCGTACCGGGCTGCTGTCCTCGGACTAATCTTCGGGGGCATCGGACTCACCGTGTTTTCGGTACAGGCGGGAATGAACTTGGGCGGCGTACTCGGCTTCATCGTTATTTTCACCTTGATGGCACTCGGTGTGACACGGGTGCGCGCCGAATTCGGTCCGCCATCACACGAGATCCTCGCACTGGATCCAGCACGGCTCATGGCAGTGACCTTCGGACCGCGGTTTGTCGGCACCAGTAACCTCACAATTATCTCGTTCTACTATTGGCTGAATCGGCTTAACGTTTCCCACCCCATGCCGAACCAATTGGAGGGATTCAAACTCGCTGAACGTGCCGGTATCAACAGCCGAAAATTGGTCTGGGTGATGATGTTCGCGATTATTATCGGGACACTGGCATCATTTTGGGCGTTTCTCTATCTGCTCTACGACGCAGGCGCGCTGGCGGTACACGGGTATGTCGTCGGTATCGGCAACGAGGTATTTGGCAGACGTTTGCAACGGTGGATCAACAATCCGACCGGTCCGAACTGGGGTGGGACGCAATCTATGGGTATTGGAGCAGCGATGACGTGGATACTCTACTTCCTACGACACAAATTTATCTGGTGGCCCTTCCATCCGATTGGATATGTGATGACAGCGGCGACATGGGGTGGACTTGCGGATTTCTGGTTCTCAGTCTTTCTCGGTTGGTTGGTGAAGTTCATCATCATCACCGTCTTCGGATTACGGGTACATCAACGCGCAATTCCGTTCTTTTTAGGTCTCGTGATGGGCGATTATGTGTTCGTCGGACTCTGGGCACTGCTCGGTACATTGTTTAACATCCCAACATACGTGCTCTGGTCGCCTTAGCACTCGGCATCCCTTAAGAAAATCGCTGTCTGAATCAGGATTTATGGGATTTTAAGATTTGCAGGATATAAAAACCAATATGTTAAAGAGTGGCACTCCAGTGGAATGCTATGTTTTTTGACAATTACAACCCAAATTGCCATTTTGTAGCATAACCTGTTAGGTTGTGCATCTTCGGACGCAGACTGACAGTCTACGCTACGAAATCCACACACATAAGAAACCCTTTTCACTGAAAAATGGGCCTGTCGGTCTAAAACCTTATCAGTAGCAACTTGGGTAATTATAGGGTGGGTAATCCGGCAACGATCTCTACTGTTTTTAGACTCATATGGATAACACGCGCGATTAAATCCACAATATATCGTGGCTGATCTGCACGATTCGGATCGTTTTTAATACCGCTCCGCTTGTCCACCTTGACACGATACTGATCAACAATCCACTCCAACGCAGAACGGTTGCCGAGCCGATAATCAAATACTTCCGCTGGGATACCCCCCAGTGTGAGGAAGTCGTTATATCTCAGATGCGTCTTGTCTTTGGACAATTTCATCTTATCAACCCGCCAATCTACTGTCGTCCCTTCTGTTTCAACGTATTTCAGTCTGTTATATTTGGGAGCGGATTCATAGTGAACGTGGAGATCTGCTAATGCCGCGCCTGCGTTGACAAAACCCCAGAAGTTTTCTGCAAAGGGGATATGCGGTAGGTCGCGCTTGAGGTTCATCTCGTATTTCTCGCGATAGGCGGGGTGGTGCAAAAGACCATAGTTGTAGTGGAAGATGTCCCACTTGCTTATGGTACTATCGCCGTAGCGGATTTGAAACTCAGCCAAAGCCCAATCGGTGATGTTTTCCTGTCGGTTTGTACCGTCCTCATCGTAGGTATAGAAGGGGAAGCATTGGGAATCGCCTGTGAGATGGAAATCTGGAATCACATCAATCATCAATGTATGAAAAGATGTGTTTGTCCTTGGAGAACTGACACAGATTGCTCGATTTTCTGTCTCTGTAACAGGCGTGGGGAAAATTGAGGGAAATACATACACGCACTCGTTCATCATTCTATGAAAATAGAGATGTGATTTTGTAAATGGCCGGTAAAGAGATGTCCGAACATTTTCAGCAGAAAACTCCGACAGTGTGCCTGTTCTCAACCTGGACTTCAGGCTTCGAGTCCACTTAATCTTAGTGTCATCAGAATCTATAAAATCATTAACCTTAATATCCCTGCTGCTTTGCCGTTCCCATCGGAATACCTGTCCGTTGTAATATTCCATCATCTGCGTCAAGTTTTCTGTAAGGGCTCCTCGGTTAAAGTTGTAAACCCATGCATCGCGGGCAGTCACTACACCAACGCTGTAGGTTTTAAAAAGTGTTCCCTCTGCATCTCCCATGCTTTTTTTTGATGTCTCACTCCCCATCGGACAGAAGGTTTCAAATTCGGATCGGAGTCCTTCGGTAAGCCATGTATGCTTTTTATCAATAGTAGTTTGTTTCATAGGGACATTTGTATAGTCTCCCAAGTTAGTTAAAAACTTCTGCTTCTCACGCGTTTTCAGGTAGTTGTCAACAGAATAAATCCAAATTTCAGCCGGATCAGATGTTGTTTCCGCTTTTTTAATCAAGAAACTAATCCCTACTCCAACCCGAATTTGATCATCAAAAACGTTGCCACCCTCTTTTCGCCGGCGTTCACCTGAGGTTCTGGCATTCCCTTTGAGATTGATGTGATAAATTTTGGTAAAATCTTGAGCGAGATGCTTCCGCATGCCATCAAACGCGATACCGTCGAGAAAGCCATTGTTCGTCACAAACGCGACAACTCCTTCCTCACCAATCCGCTTTGAAGCCCAATTAAACGCTTTCACATAGGGATCATATAATTTGCTTTTTAATTGGGCTGTGGAATCTCGCACATACGTTTCCTCGATCTGTTTATCCATCACGGGGTACTTGCGATTTTTATTATTATCGTTTTCATTTACCTGTTGTGCATTGTAGGGTGGATTGCCGATGACGACAAACATATCCGCCGCCTTCTGTCTGTTCACCCGTTCCGTGTTTTCACGCGTGAAGAGTTCTCCTTGTTCCTGCTCAAGCAGCTCAAACGTATCCGCAAGCGCGATCCCCTCAAACGGCAGGTACGTCCCCGTTCGTTGAAAGAACTCCTGTTCAATGTTCAGACTGGCGATGTAGTACGGCAGGAGCATCACCTCGTTGCAGTGCAGCTCATAGCGGTATTTCTCTTCCAATGCCGTCCCTTGGATGTCCTGCATGAGCCGGACGATGAAATTACCCGTGCCGACGAACGGATCGATGATATGCACCCCCGTATCCGACAGCGATCGGTCGAACTCGGTTTTGAGTATATGTTCTACGCTTTTCACCATGAAATCGACTATGGGTTGTGGTGTATAGACGATGCCGTGTCTATCTGCGACATCCTCGGAGAACCCCTGAAAAAATTTCTCATAAAAATTGTTAAGGAAGTGCTGTTTTTGGGAGAAGTCTCTGCAGAGTGTCGCGGCCTGCTCGATGGCAATATAAAATCGATCTAATGGTTCAAGAAACACGTCGCGACTCACAGCATGGCGCATAAGTGTGGCACTGACTTTTTCAATCTCGACAGCAATGATATTGCGGCTTATAAAGTCTGACCGGTTAAAAACGGTCCGGAAAATGCGTTCGGTGAGGATATGTTGTATGAGCATCTCCTCAACGGCATCTTGTGAGAGTTCCGGGTTGATGGAGGTGCGGCAGATTTCGTAGAAATCGGCGAACGCTTTCTTGAAGTCTGGATCCGTTTCGTGGCGTTGATCGATGAGTTCTTTTAGCTTATTTGCGAGGTCCGGCACATGTTCCCTGAAATCTGAGACAGCCGTTTGCCAATTGTCGAGCGCGGGTGGGACATAGGAGAACAAATATTGGAGTACCGCAATCAGGCGTGCAGGTTCAGTGATGTCCAGATCTAATGCTATCTGTCCATTTTGGTATAAGATAGCGCGTTGCGGTGTTTGGAAGAGGATATTGTCAAACGGGTAACCAGCGTCGCGTTTGTCTTGGATAGCTTTGAGGAGGTCGTCGTCTATATCTTTCGCTTCCCAATAGGCGAAAGGGAGGCCGTATTCGTCAAGTATCACACCATCAATGACAATGCGATTTCCCTTTAGCGCACGCATTGCATATTGGGGGATGAGCGTGGCATTCATTTGCTTTGCACAGGTATCCAGTAAAAAGGCAAAAGGATTGCTAACCGCCCCTTCGTGTGTGGCATCGTGCTTATCGTATTGCTGCAGTGTAGCGTAGTAGTTCCGGATGGCTTTGTGACTGGGTTTTAGATTCAACTTTGGCATGGGGGTATGATAGCATGTTTGAGGTTAGAGGGCAAGGAGAAATTAGATTACTGACAGTGCCCGGAATCATGTTTGTAGTCGTGTAATTTATCGCACGTCCGGCGCGCAATGTTTATCTGAATCAGAATTTACAAGATTTTAGGATGGCCAGAATAGGAGATATGTATACCTTGATATCTTCTTGTAAGTTCGGTTTCTGATAGTGTTCTTCACCAATTACGCTTCCTCTTGAGCTCAGGACAATTATCAATGATAGAATCAATTTTTTCTCGACTAAAACCCATTAACTGAAGAAAATGGAGTTCAAGAAGCAGCTCCATTTTCATGCATAGAGGCCATAAATTCACACCTTTCTCAGCTCTCGGTTCCCTGGATGGATTATGGTGCGTCAGATAATGTCGTGTATGCACAATGCTATCTATTAATGCTTGTTGATTTGCATCAGCTCCAATAAGGTCCTTAAATGGTTTAATAATGCTCTTAATCCTATCTTTCAAATCCACCCGCCTAGAGATTATTCTTTGATGATAGGCTTCTAAACCTTGGACTAAGGTCAAAAATCTCTCTTCCAAATATGTTTGCTCTCCCGTTTTTGCCAAGAAGTATAACCTGAAAGCAGAATCATACTGTTCATAACTTTTTATCCAATTATTAATTATCTCCTCAGCATCGTTTTGTATCTTCTTAAATTTAAACAACATATTATACAAATTAATTTGAGGGACATCTTTAGCATAGGGCCAACTTGGATGATAAATATCTATGGAAACTGGTACAGTTTTACTGTCTCCAATTTCTTGGGTAGGATCATCAGAAGTTGCGCATATACTACCCAAGGAGACTATTTGGTTTATGGCAAAACACAGAAATTCTGTGATTTTGCGAGCAACAGAAGTGAATTCATCTAATCCACGTGCTTCTTGTGAAATCAATTTAAAATAAATCTTTTCCCTTATTCCAGCCTCTTTGTTAATCAAGTATTTCAAGGAGGGGCACCAAGTAATTAACAACTGCATACCGTTGTCAAGGTTGAGTGAAACATCTTCTTGCGGCTCGTATAATATGGTTGTAGAACGTTTTTCAGATGGGTACTCAACCCTAACACCGCTTATCTCAATCCAATCGTCAATTCCTTCTACAGAAAAGGTTAAGGTATTGAAACTCGGAACCTCGTCTTCGTCATATTGGACACCAGTAAAAGCTCTACTTACACGGATTGATGATTTTGGGATACCGACGGGTGTTGGTATTGTTTTGTAAGTACAATCATCAAGAGTAACAGGAATGAGAGGGATGGATCTGTCTTTTTGAATATACCCAACTATCCGCTTCAAATCGATATTGAGTGATTCTTTCCAGTCCGCAAAAAATCCAATGGTTTCTAACTCAATTAGTCCTCCATCTGATATTGACAGTGTTCCATGTATTCGTGTGTCAGGTGTGGAAGAGAGCCAAAATTCACCAGTTCTCTTAAATTCTTTTTTGATTCTCACTGAGGCCTCCTCTTAGGTTTCATTTAAATTTTAGGGTTATTTAGTTCTCATAATTTCTATTCGCGGTTGGAAACCGCTCCCACAAGGTAAGATAACTGAATATTTCTATCTCTTATACGCTTCATATATGATAACATCAAAACCGGTCGCTATCAACCCAAGATTTGACATCTGCCCGAAAGTCTGCTACACTCTACACACTTCAATAGATACCGCGAATCAAATCCCTACGAGCACGCCTATAAGAAATAATACAATGCAAAGGAGCTATATCCCAATGTACAATTTGAATGGAAAAGTCGCCTTAGTCACAGGCGCGGGGGGCAAAAACGGTATTGGACGTGCCATTGCGACTCGCTTGGCAAAAGAAGGTGCAGATGTCGCCGTTAACGATATTATGGAGCATCCCTATGCCGCCGATCAGGCAGACTGGCAAGGCTTACCCGATGTCGTTCGTGAAATTGAGGCGATGGGACAACGCGCCATCAGCGTCGTTGCGGACGTTTCAGATGCGGAGCAAGTTCGCAGAATGGTAGATGAGACCGTCTCGCATTTCGGTAAAATCGATATTCTCGTCAATAATGCGGGAACGATAGCTGGCAAGGACCGTGTGCTGATCGTTGATCTCGCTGAAGAGGATTGGGATCGGGTGCAACGGGTTAACGTGAAAGGTGTATTCCTCTGTTGTCAGGCAGTGGCACGCCATCTCGTCAAACAGGGAACGGGTGGCAGAATTATCAACATGTCATCGGTAACAGGTAAACAGGGATCAGCGCGCTATGCAGCGTATAGTGCCTCCAAATTCGCCGTGATCGGTTTAACCCAGTCGCTCGCACATGAGATGGCACCTTACCAGGTGAATGTCAATGCCATCTGTCCGGCTCTTGTCGATACAGAACGCGTCGGGCATCTTGCGTCTGCGTTAATGCCCGACAATCTTTCCGCTGAGGAACAGCGCGCAGAATTCGCTCGACGTAATGCGGCATCCGTACCGTTAGGGCGACTCGCCGAGGGAGCAGATGTTGCCAACATGGCGGTGTTCCTCGCCTCAGACGAAGCCGCCTATCTCACAGGACTATCTGTCACCGTCGCTGGCGGTTCGATGATGTATTAACGCAGAATCCGTTGATCGCTCAGGTCCTTTCCACCGACACTCTTGACGATAGATGCCCCACGCCACTCCTTGACTTCCAATTCGTGGAATGCGTTGACAATGTTGTACTGCGTCGGTAGGTCTTCCCAGCGCGCTTTGTGGAATTCGACAGTTCCCTCGCCGCGCCACTGCTCCTGCACGACCCGGTTCGGCGTATTCGCTGGCGTTAGCACGGCGTAGGCAATATCAGCGGTGCCCCATACACCCGTTCTCGGCATGTATTTATAATGTAGTGTGCCAGTGAGCGGCTGTTCACCACTCGTCTGCTTCGGCGGAGCGGACGCGGTTTGTATCGGGACTTGTTCTGTCGCATTCACGCGCATGTCCATGAACTTAAAACCGAGCCAACTGGCGGTGCAGTGTGTCTCACCGTTAAAAGTTATCGGATCTGGGAGTGCACAATAGATTTTGGAGAATCCTAATTCCTCACGTCCTGTCAAAATCGGATCTGTCAGATTTTCCCACAGCACTGTCAACAGAGAACCCGTCGCCTTGTCCACTTCACCATTGAAAACCACTGGAAAACTAACGCCGAGGGTATTGTAACCCCGCCCTGCAAGCCATTCAATTTCCTTCATATAGCCCGCGGACACAGACACAATGGGTTCGCCGTTGAGCGAGAAGCCTGGCGGTAGAAAAGCCTCAAGTTGCTCGCTGTTTGTAAGGAAACTCACTGAAACTGACATCGATTTCGGGTTATCTTTACACTCGAATTTTCTGCCATCGGGTCCGTATCTCGGTCCCGTCCTCGGTCCAAAATGTGTCGGCATCCGATACATCGCGTTCGGATCTAATTTATATCCCATCTCATATCCTCCGTGTTTTGGGTATTATCTTTCTATTATATCAATATGGGGCGGAATGTCAAGTACCAATTGGGGGATTTGTTTCCAACTATCAGAGGAATCCTGATGCATCGCTGTAGGAGCGATCTCCGGATCGCGACGTTTTCATCCGGTGTAGAAGGGATCTCCGAATCCCGACTCCTGATCGCTGACTGCGGATTGCTGACCGCCTTCTTGTAGGAGCGACCTCCCGGCCGCGACTTTTCAGCAGTCCGCCCCTAATTGGTAGGTACGGTTTCTAACTGCACCTGTTTACTATACTTCACCTGCTTCTTTTAACGCATCAGTTATAATCGATTCGCCCAAGTAAATCCCGTTCTTCTGCAACGCAATTAAAAGCGGCTTGATTTCATTAATCAAGCCGTTCTCTTTTGCCTCCAGCAAAACACCCACTATACCTTTGAGCGGTAATCCAATTTTTTTTGCTTCTTTTCGAGCCTTCTGTTCATCAATAATAACAAGTCGAGCACTATGTTCCTTTGCAAGTGCCAACACAGCGGCTTCGCCAGAATCGAGTCTATCATAAGCTAACACACTTTCCGGATCGGTTAAGTCAACAGTTTTAATCCACGGTGCCCTGTTGAGTCCTTCCCGATGAACGGCTTCATCTATTTGTAAAAACTCCTTTTCGACCTCTCTCGGAATCCATACTTCAGTATAGAGTGCTTGGAATAGGGAAAGGAGGTTAAGACCCCAAAGACCAATAAGCGGACTTGTATTACTAATAACTGGCTCTTTTGGCATTCTCAAAATCCGCTTTCTCTGAGCTCCTCAGCTGTCCCAAGCGGAGATAGCCCGTAATCCGCCATCAGGAATATAAATTCAGCGCGCGACACCCCTGCAATTCTCGCTGCAAGTCCGCTGCTAAGTTCACGGTTTTCGTAATACTTCATTGCTAACGCCACACGTGTTTCTTTATCAATTTCAAAAGGCTCTTGCCGCGGTGTCAGAAGATATACAATGTCTTCCGGCAATTTAACATCCATTTGCCCCTCAAAGGTAGCAATACTGTCGTGTGTGTTATGAAACGCCTCGGCGACATCCACACCTTGAAGTATAGCAGCAGTCAAATCCCGTTGTGCTTCCTCCCATTTTCTTACACGTAACCACGCTTCACCCCGCGTGTAATAAGAACGTGCCACTTTTGGTTGTAGTTTTATCACATGCGTGTAATCTACAATCGCCTTTCCGACTTCGTCTTTGTCGCGATATGCATTACCGCGATTAACATAAGCCTGGGCAAATTCTGAATTCAGTTCTATCGCTGCGGTATAATCTGCAATAGCGTTGTCTACTTCGCCTTTACGGTAGTAAGCTAGACCGCGATTGGCATAAGCCACAGCAAAGGTTGGATTTAGTTTTATTGCCACGTTAAAGTCCGCTATTGCCTTTTCCACCTCGCCTTTATCGAGATAAGCATTGCCACGGCTGCTGTATATTTGATCAGAATCTGGATTTAGTCTTATCGCTGTATTGTAATCCGCGATGGCATCGTCCACCGCGCCTTTATTGTGGTAAGCCATACCGCGATTGTTATATGCCTCGGCAAAATCCGAATCGCAGTCTATTGCCTTATTATAGTCTTCGATAGCCCGATCAATCTCGCCCTTACTATAGTAGGCTATACCACGATTGCAATAAGCAGTAGAAACCTCATTAGGTTTGAGATTTATTACTGTGTTGAAGTCTTGGATCGCTTTATCAAAAATTCCTCTGTTGAGATAAGCTACACCACGCCGGTGATAGGCATCCACTTCATCAGGTTTAAGGCTTATCACTGTGCTAAAGTCATCAATTGCCCGATAAAATCTACCTTTGTCATAGTAAGCGAGACCTCGATAGTAATATGCCGCGACAGCCTCTGGGTTCAATTCAATCACTCTGCGAAATTCTGCAATCGCGCGATCGTACTTACCTCTTTTGCCGTAATCAATACCACGAGTAATGTAAGTATCGGCATCAACGCCTTCTGAAGGGTGAGGTGTCAACAATATTGCGATGTCCTCGGGCACTTGAATGCGGCATTTTTCTTCAAAGTCCGCAACATTTTCGTAGTCGTAACAAAACGCCGCGATAATATCAACTCCTTTGTCCTTGGCAGTTGTTAAGTCCGCCCTCGCTTTTTCCCATTCCTTCAGGCGCAACCATACCTCACCGCGATGGTAATAAGTGATAGTAAATCCTGGCTTTAATTGTATCACCGTGCTATAGTCCGTAATAACCCGATCCATCACCTGCTTGTCGCTTTTCCGGCAAGCGAAGCCGCGATTATAATAAGCCTCAACACGCTCGGGATCCAGTCCTATCGCAGTACTAAAGTCTGCCATAGCTTTATGAAGTTCTCCTTTGATGTCATAAGCGTTACCGCGATTAATATAGGCATCGTAATAACTTGGATTCAGTTCTATCGCAGTACTATAATCTACAATCGCCTTGCCGAAATTCATCTTACCGCCATAAGCATTGCCGCGATTGTAATACGCCTTGGCATGTTCAGGATTCAGTTTTATCACCTTGTCATGATTTTCAATTGCCTTGTTAAAATCGCCTTTATCACAGTAAGCTACACCGCGGTTGTTATAAGCAACAACACAATCAGGGTCGCATTCTATCGCCGTGTTATAATCTTCAAGTGCTCGACCGAAATCACCTTTATTGTAGTGTGCTAAACCACGGTTGCTATAGGCTTCAGCATAATCAGGGTCGCATTCTATCGCCGTGTTAAAGCTTTCAAGTGCTCGACCGAAATCGCCTTTATTGTAGTATGCTAAACCACAACTATTATAGACACTGGCGTAATTAGGTCTGAGTATTATCGCCCTGTTAAAGTCTTCAAAGGCCCGGTCGAAAATTCTGATATTTTGATAAACTAAACCGCGATTATTATAGGCTTCAGCGAAATCTGGCTTCAAGTCTATTGCCTCGCTATAATCTCGGAGGGCAAGGTTAAAGTCGTGTTTACTGAAATAAATATTACCCCGATTAACATAAGCTTCAGCGAAATCTGATTTCAACTCTATTGCTGTGTTATAGTCATTGATAGCCAAATCAACCTTGCCTGATCCATAATAAACAATGCCGCGATTGTAATAGGCAATGGCATCATTAGGTTCGAGTTGTATTGCTCTGGTACAATCCTCAATTCCGTCGCTAAAATCACCTTTGCTGAAGTAAACGGCTCCACGGTTCAGGTAAGCTTCGGTAAGATGTGGATCTAGTCCTATTACTTTGCTAAAATCTGCGATGGCAAGGTCATACTCACCTTTTTTGGCATAAGTAATGCCACGGTTGTTATAAGGGGCAACAAACTTAGGATTCAAAGTTATCGCTGTGGCATAGTCCTGAATAGCCTTATCATACTCACCCTTCCTATGGCAAGCAACACCGCGATCGTTATAAGCACCAGCATGCTCTGGGTTTAACTCTATTGCCTTGCTGAAACTTGAGATAGCAAGATCGTACTCGCCTTTTTCATTGTGAGCAATGCCGAGGACGTTGTAGGTTTCGGCACCATGAGGAGTAATGGCTATCGTTTCGGTATGGTCTTCTATATCACTGTCAGACGTGTCTATGTAACCATAAGCAAAACCGCTGTTGTAATGGGTAGCAGCAAATTCTTGATTCCGTTGTTGCATCACTTTTCTCCTCCACAATGCGGCTTATTTGAGGGTAATGATAACATGTCCGATTAGTAGATGTCAAGCAAAACCCGAAAATGAAATGATATAGATTGTTCCTGTCAAATCCCTTGCATTAAACACCAAACTATGGTATCATGCCACAAAATTTGAACGGAGCGAAACGATGAAAATCAAAGACATACAGACAGTCCGAATCAACGTACCACCGCGAGACATCAAGCGCACGGAACCCCGACGCGAGCCGTGGAGTGCCCACGCCGAAGTCGCGAACCCGATGTCACGCTACCCGCAATACAAACGCCACCGTTCCAGTTGGATGCCGAAGACGTGGGATCAGGTCTACGTCAAAGTCACCGCCGAAGACGGCACCTGGGGCATAGGAGAAACCTCTTTCGGCACACCGGTCGCTGCAATCATTGATGAACACTTCGCACCGATGCTGATCGGTGAAAACTGTTTCGCCGTTGAAAAGATTTGGGATATGATGTTCCGGATGTCCAAACCCTACGGTTCACAAGGATTAACCAGTTGCGCGATGAGCGGAATTGACATCGCTTTGTGGGATCTGAACGGCAAAATCAAGAATCAACCCGTCTATGAACTGCTCGGTGGACCGTTGCGTGAAAAGATGTTCGCTTACGCCACAGGCAACGATACCGATTGGCAACTGGAACTCGGATTCAAAGCCGTGAAATTGGCGTGTCCCTACGGACCAGCGGACGGTGAATGGGGTTTGAAAGAAAACGAAAAATTGGTCGCGAAAACCAGAGAAACCGTCGGCGACGACGTTGAAATTATGCTCGACTGCTACATGGCTTTCGATGTCGATTACACCATCCGCTTAGCACACCGCCTCCGTCCGTATCGCCTCAAGTGGATCGAGGAGTTCCTCATTCCAGAAGACATTGACGGCTTAGTGAAAGTCAGAGAGGCTGTCGATTGGGTGAGTTTGGCGAGTGGTGAGCACCACTACACCCGTTTCCCATTTCAGCAGATTATTGAAAAGCGGTGCTTAGATATTTTACAACCCGATACCTTCTGGGTGGGTGGCATAACTGAATGCGTCAAAATCTGCCATCTCGCAGACGCTGCTGGACTCACCGTTATCTTTCATGGCGGTGGACTCCGTCAATCTGGACTCCATCTTTCCGCTGCTATGCCGAACACGCCTTGGGTAGAATATTACCTCGGTACCCCGCCCGGTGTCCCGTTAGAGGAGACGAAACTCTTTGAAGGTGAGTCTCTCCCAACGGATAGCTACATCTCTCCGAATGACGGTCCCGGACTCGGTTTGCATATTGAAGAGGAGTGGCTAACGCCGAGGAACGCGCGATAATATGATTCGCTACATCACCTTTCTGATCCTGTTCTGTATCGGTGGTAACGTATACACCCAAACGCTCATTGATTCTATCATCGCGGTTGTCAACGAGGATGCTATCACACGCAGCGAACTCGAAGATGAATTTCGTATCGCTACGCTTATGGGGATACGTCCCGACACGACACCGACCGTTGCTGAAAAACGCGCGGTCCTCAATACGATTATCAACCGCAAATTCGTCCTACAAGAAGCTGAAAGACTCGGCATCGTCGTAACCGAGCGCGATACACAGGTCGCCGCAAAGATAGCAGAAATTTCTGCCAAATATGCTTCAGATACAGCGTTCCAAAGTGTTTTACAGCAGTCCCAATTAGAAAAAGAAGCAATAGAAGCGCGGGTCTACGATCAGTTGATGTATGATGAATTGTTCCGCCGTATATTTTTCAACGCTGTCAACAGCGAAAAAGTCGCGAGATTAGCCAAGTCATATTACGACACCAATAGTGCTGAGTTTATTGTGCCACCCACAGTCACCTTCAAATCATTACTTATCGTCATACCAAAGAATGGATCCGCGACGGAAAAGCAAATTGCCGAGGAACTGGTGCAAAAACTCAATGAACGTTTACAACAGGGTGAAACATTTCAGGCGGTACGTGAAACTTATGAAACACAGTTAGAACTCAGGTTCGAGGTCCCAACGCTTGAAGTAGACACACCCTTGGGGGCTATTGTAACTGAATTAAAAGTTTCTGAACGGAGCATACCGCTCCGCGTTTCGGAGGGATACCAGATCGTCGAACGCATCCGGAATAATTCAGCGTACCAAAAAACGTATGAAGAAGTCAGTGAGGAGATCACAGAGCGGATTCGGCAGGAATTGGCAAACGAACAGTTTGAAGCATGGTTAACCAGACGGAAAGCAGAGGAAACCTGGCATATTTTAGATGATGAACTTGCACAAGAGGAGAGCGAGGCACAGTAAACGGATGCGGTATAATCAGCCCCGAAGACATGCTACAGGCAAACAGACTACGGTGGGATGGGAATATTTTGTCATCGCCTCGCTTCTGTGTATGCTCGCTGCGCTGGCATCTGGAGACGATATAGCGGACTATTCTAAAGCGTTCCAGAAGCAGTTGAAAGATGCACAGTATGCGTTTCAAGCGGAGGAGTGGCACGAGGCACTCCGTTTATATCAAGCCCTCGCCAAAAAGGCACCAGATTTTCCGATTGTCTACATCGGCGAGGGAGATGCCGCCGTAAAACTGAAGGATTACCCCACCGCTATTACTGCTTTTCAACGTGCCTTGCAACTCCTCTCAACACAACCCCAAGGGAATATTACAAGATCTCGCCTACAGCTTACGGTTCAAGCTAAACTCGCTGCTGCATATCATCGTAATAAACAACTTGACGAAGCTGACATGTGGTTTCAAAAAGCCGTTAAAGGTGCAGGTGAAGATGCCCCAGTGGCGTGGTATGTTGCTTTGGGACAGATTGAAACCGAGCGTGGAAACTTAGAGCAGGCACGCAGATACTATATCGTCGCCGTGCAACTACATCCAGAGACGACCGCTGCTTATAACAACCTTGGACATGTCCTCCTCAAACTCAACCGTATCGACGAAGCCGATGCCGTATTTCGGGAAGCACTCACGCAAGACGAGACGCTTGCGAGTGCAGCTTTCGGACGTGGTGAGATCAGCACAAGGCGTGGTCAATTCGCCATCGCCCAACGCTTCTATGAGCGCGCCATCCGACATGCACCAGAAGAACCTATCTTTCACAAATCACTCGCAGATGTCCTTCGTAATATAGGGAACAACCGAGGAGCCGAAGCCGCCGAAGCGCGTTATCGTCGAAAGTTGGCGGAACGCTACCGCAGTCAAGCACACTGGTTCATTGAGAAAAGACAGCCACAGAACGCTTTAATACCCTTACAAAAGGCATTTGAAACAGATGAAACCTTTATTCCTGCATTGAAAGACTACGCCTACGTTCAGATGCAACTCGGAAAATTAGCAGATGCAAAGCAATCATATCAACGTGTGCTCACGATAGAGCCTAATTCGCGTCAGGCACTTCTGCATCTCGGCATGATAGCAGCCAAACTCGGGAACCAAGCGGCAGCGGTTTCACACTATCTCGCGCTTATCCAACATGAACCGGACTTTATGGACACCTACGTTCAACTCGCAAACTTGCACGAGAGCGCGGGAGACTTACAAGCCGCCGAACATGCTTTTACGATGGGGATACAACACGAACCGACGTGGGCACCGGGGTATTTGTGGCGAGGAAAAATTTATGAGAAACAGGAAAAGTCCGGTATGGCAGAAACCGATTTCCGTCGAGCCATTCAACTCGCGCCGGATGTTCCGTTTCCGAAAGAAGCATTAGCATCCCTACTTGCAACGGAAAACAGAGCACTTGCCGAGGCACTTACCCTTGCCGAGATCGCCGTTAAAAGTGCCAATCAACCGACACACCGTGCCACACTTGCTTTCGTCTATTACCGTCTCAACCGCATTCCCGATGCCCGACGTGAAATTGAAACTGCTTTTGCCCAAGCCCCTAAACACCCCTATATTCTGAGAATTCGCTCAGAAATCCTAAAAGCCGATCCATAGAGGCAACTTCCGAATAATGAGTCCTGTGTTTTTTTGTTGAAAATTAAAGCGGAAAATAGTATAATTTATCTGAATTGTGTGGCACATGAATTTGGAGAGTCACGTTCTAACCTGAATAGGCTTTATTGTCTTGAAACCGCACTAAGAGATTCGAGACTCTTCCATAATTGGTTACTTTAGCATATAGAATAAGGAGCACTAACAATGTTAAAATTTCAGATGGTTTTAATCGCTATTTTGATCGCTTGTTTTGCCTTTGTATCCTGTGAGAGAGCCCAGCAGATCATGACACCTGTTACGGATGACATGATGGCAGAAGACAGCATGTCTGAAGACATGACAGATGGCATGATGGACGACGGCATGATGGACGACGGCATGATGACAGATGACATGATGGACGACGGCATGATGGACGACGGCATGATGGACGACGGCATGATGGACGACGGCATGATGGACGACGGCATGATGGACGAAGACATGATGGACGACGGCATGATGGACGAAGACATGATGGACGAAGACATGATGGACGAAGACATGATGGACGAAGACATGATGGATGAAGACATGGACGAAGACATGGATGAAGACATGGATGAAGATGCCTAATAGTTCCATTTCACAGCATCTCTAAAAAGGGTACCAGTAACTACATTCTATAGTTGCTGGTCCCTTTTTTTGTCACTCAATACTCCACCGTCCCCTGATTGCTGAAAATATTGGATTCCACTCTTATAGTAAAGTCCAAAAATATGTGGACAGTTAGTCAGTGAACAACGACCCCACCGCCGCTGGCGAGGATTGTATCCTCGCCTCTTTAGAGCGTCCAAGTAATTATAGGCTTTACTATAATACCCCACTCGACAGTCTTCGGAAGAAGTGCCAGTGCTTCCCGTATTAGTCAATTCTTTATCTCTCTCCGTTCAACCCAACCCACGAACATCAAATTTCCATACAAAACTCACGTCCGGTAGGGTTATTCTCGGAATAGCAGACCTCTAAACTGTATTTCCCTTGAAAATCAAGACGAAATAATAGACATTATAACGATTTATTTGTGGACATTACTTGCGACATTACATTGAGTTTAGAAACCCAAAAATCCTGATTCTGACAATCCCATCAGGAAACCTCCATCCTTCCACCCTAACTTTTGACAAAAACTTTACACACCCGAAAATTTTTTCTTTTTTTCAAAAAAACTTGACAAATAAAATTGAAAATTGTATAATTTAGTTATATTAATGCATTGTAAATATGTTTTAATATAATTATCCATATAAGTGATTTTGAATAACTTTTTGAACTCTAATTCACCGCAATTCCTACAAGGAGCGCGTTGCAAGTGGTCTCTATTTCCGCCAACTGCAGGCAGATAACAGCATGCCTCTCCTACGGAAGCAAGTTGAAATCTGGTTTTACCTCCACAGCCGATTGTCGGTTGCAGACTCTATATCCTCGTTCTCCTTGTAAAAAGTAGAACAGATTACCTTAACATCTAATAAGAAGTTCATATAAAACGATTTTGTATGCTTTTTGTTATATTAGACATTATAATGATTTAATCGAGAGGTGTCTGATAAGACCAAGGTCTGAAGTTTAATCTAAAGTTGTGTAAACCACAACAAGTTTCCATGACTAAATCGGTAAATCCTTTTTTGGAGTTTCGCAACTTATCTTTGACGATCCGGTATCTTTTGATACCACTAATAGCATGTTCAATGCGTATACGTATTGACGAAATCTCGCGATTCTTGGCTTTCTCTTGAACTGTTAGGTCTCGACCCTTGGGTTTCTTCATCGGTTGAATCATCTTGACACCCGCAACTGAAAAACCTTGAAAACCCGAATCTTGATACAAGTAACTCCCACGGGGCAGAGAATAGCTCGTCATATCAGCGATCCGTTTGTCGTGGAGCCTTCCTTCATAGGATGGCGTCAATAACACGCAGAGCCATTCAATTGTCAGTTTCTGTTTTTTGGATGATTTTCAGTGCTTCAGTGGGGCGTGCGGCGAAAAATCGGAACGCCTTAGCGATGTGTGTATATCCACAGATACGTAGGAGTGTTAGGACGGTATTGCGTAGAGCTGCCATGACTTGTGGAATGTTGCCACATCGCACCTGTGAGGCATCCTCGCCCAGAAGCACGTCGCGTGTGCGATGGGAGAGATTTTCTATCGCCCAATGTCCGCGTCGGAGCTGTAATAAGCGTTTGGCAGTTGCTTGATGTGGCGATAAACTCGTAATGCCATACTGCACATGGTGGGTGATCTTCTGGGTGCGTATATGCTTGCGCTCTGATCTGTATTCATAGACTTGCGCAAGTCCCGGCCAAGTCAAGTGTTCGTTGAGCAAAGTGGAGGTCGTCAAAGTTCGTGTTGTGATGTATCCATGTGCCTTTTCTACAGTGGAAGCCGTGTCGGTATGTGCTTTCGCCTCATGATGCAGTGTTTCAAAGATGCGTGCTTGATATGCTTGAGGATCCACGTCATTCTTCGGCGGTGATTCGGGTTCAAAGAGACGTTGTATGTCTTGATATGTCAGTTTCTGATTCGCTTTGACGGGTAAGACATAATCTGCTTTTTTTTCCCGCAGTGTTTGGCAAAAATCCTTCTGTGTCAGCAAGGCGTCGGTTGTGATGATCTTCCCGGAGACATCAAGTGCCTGAAGTATCTCTATAGCGATAGGTATCTCATTTGTTTTGGCATCCACAGGTTGCTGTGTGAGAGTGATTCCGAGTTGATGAGACACCACAGACAAGAGATGTGTAATCGTGGCGTCGTGTTTACGACTCCCGCATAAGGTTTTGCCATCTATGGCGAGAGTTTGTGTATCGGTTTGAGGCGTTAGGTCTTCTAAGATGACTGTTGTCCAGCGTGTGAGTCTGTTTTCTAAAGCGGTGGCATCAAGGTCTTTGAAAACGTAGTGAAGTGTTGAGGCACACGGTGTCTTTGTATGTGTGAATCCGAGTGCTTTCGCCAAATCAGTGTGATAAGTGCGTCCCCACTCGGCAATGGCAGCATAACTCCGATAGCCACACATCATAGCAATCACAGCAAGTCCGAGGATGGCAGAGAGTGGGTGTCGTTTGCCTCGGTTGTTGCGAGAATCGGGGACTTCTGCTAATATATCAAGTAAGTGGCGAGACGTTGTTTTCGTCATGGTTCACCTCAAAATATGTGGTTGTATAATGAGGTGTATTCTATCAGGAATGGCGTGACGTGTCACGCCATTCCTGATAGAATCATTTACCTTTACTTCTGTGAAGTCTCACCGACAATTGAATGGCTCTGAATAACACGACTTTGCTATTGACATTCATGAGCAAGTTATTCTTGACGGTATGTTGCTTCTTTTTACCACTGTAATGTGCCTGCTGGGCTTCTCGGTCTTTGGGACGTTGAATCGGACGTTCCGGGTCCTCCGTCATGAAAAAAAGTGATGTGAAGCCTGTTTATCCATCAAGGCTTTCGTAGATTCATCAACACTTGAGGAGGCGGTCTCCCGCGATGGCAACTCTCCAAGGTCTGCCAAAGCGCGATTCAAGACGGGCAAAAGTCGATGAATCCATTTGTTAGCGACAGGTTGAGACATACCGAAGAGTTCACCAAGGACATCTTGCGTCATAGCTTTACGAAGGTAAACCAAAATAAAGAGCAATTGATCTTCACAGGTCGGTAAGCAACTATTTTTATAGAGAGTGTACCGACGCTTCTTTCGACGTTTACCCTCAAGTGTCTGTGTTTCGACGAACTCCAGAAAGCACTTGAAGAAGGATGGCAGAAGTGCCGAAAACTCCTCAAGTGTATATCCCGTCAAGGACAGGAATTGTTTCGGTTTATGTTTCAGTGTTTCATAACGTGTCATCAGTTGGTCTCCAAGAGAGTATTTCTTCTGATTTTATCATAGACCAACTAAACTTACAAGTAAATCGTTATAATGTCTACTATATCATTTAAAGTAAAATTATGTAGTACATGATCTCGAAGAGTACCACAACGAAATGGATGGGCTTTGTCGCTTCAAAGCCTGCAACTCTTCGTCGATCTTCACACTAATAGAATAAGGAGTATTAATAATGTTAAAAGTTCAGATAGCCTTGATTGCGATCCTAATCGCTTCTGTCGCTTTCGTATCCTGTGAAAGAATGCAGAAAATGTTGGAGCCTGCCGCCGACGACATGATGGACACCGGCGACATGATGAGTGCCGGCGACAGGCTGGCTGAGATGATGGCCATGACAACGTACAGGTTATGGACGAGTGTTGCGCTTCCGGTACCGCCTGCCACAGTCACGGCACCAGCGGAAAGCGGGGGCGCGCACGGTATGGGCACCCGGACCGTCTATATCAGCGATGCCGGTGTCATGGCACTGAAAGACGCGAGTATGACAACCTTCCCTGAGGGGACTTTGATTATCAAGGAAATCATGGATGAAACCAACACGTTTCTCATGAGGGTCGCGGCGATGGAAAAAACGGCAGACCCGATGTACGCCGCCCACAACGGATGGAAGTACACCCAATATCAGCGTGAATCTGCAACGGCTGGGTTGATGCCACAGGCTGGCGACATCCCCGGTGGGAGCAGCGATGGATGCCACGGATGCCACGTCAAAGCTGATAACGACAGTGTCTTCGTCTCACTCCCCATGGATGACATGGAAGATACGGACGACATGATGGGCATGATGATGGATATGATGGACTCAACAATGTACATGTCGTGGGCAAGCGTTGCGCTTCCAGCACCGACGATGACCGTAGCTGAAGCTGCTGCAGCTCTGAATGCTGCGGGAACCGGTGCCGCACACGGTGAAGGCACTCGCACCGCCTATATCAACGATATCGGCGCCATGGCGAACATGGAAGGCACAGCTTATCTCGCCGGGACCATGATTGTCAAGACAATTATGGATGATGCCAACACCTTTGTCCAAAAGAAAGCGTTGATGACGAAAACCGACGATCCGATGTACGCTGATCACAATGGTTGGATGTACGTCAAGTACGCCCGTGCATCTGAAACCGACGAGTACATGATGGTCGGTGGAGGCAGCTTAGAGAAGAGCATGGGATGCCACGGATGCCACGCAAAAGCCGAGAACGACAGTGTCTTTGTGTCACTTTCCATGAAAGAAGATGTGACACCGGAAACGCCGGACGCTGATGCGGGTGCTGGCGATGCTGATACGGGTGCTGGCAATGGTGCCGATGCCAATGGTGGCGCGGCAGATGACGGCGATGCTAATGGCGGTGATGCCCAATAGTTGCCCCCCATAATACCTACAAGAAGGGGACCGAGAACAGCATTCTGTGGTTGTCGGTCCCCTTCTTCTTTTCTACGCTACATCTCAGGCGATAAACGCCCCACTTTGTGCCGGTAGTGAAATGCTTACGGAATCCGCTGATACTGTCACCCAGTTTCCATTGAGGAGATCTCTCGCAGAAGTTTGAAACGACGAAATCGGGACATCAATTGTTTGAGAACGTCGACTCGTATTTAATGCGATTAGGATAGAATCCGTTTCTGAAGTGCGTAGATACGCGTAAGTCCCCTTCTGAACGTTCAGATGAACAACTTCTCGCCTACCAGAAGTAAGCACCGAAAACTGCTTCCGTAACGCTCCCAAGCGTCGGAAATAATCTAACAAATCTTTGTCCGCTTCATCCGCCCACGGCATTGGCAATCGCGCCTCCTCGAAACGCCCAAGTGGGTTTCTTTGCGAAACGCCGACCTCAGTTCCGTTGTAAATCACAGGGGGTGCGGAGAGCGTGAACAGCACCAACGCCGCCAATTTGACTTTCGCCTTATCCTCTCTCGCCAAATAGAGAATACGCGTCATATCGTGGTTATCCAGAAACGCTGGAAGCGAGAAATCCTTTGGAAAGTACATTTCATGCGCTGCTAAAAACGACTCAAATTCCAGCAGTGTTGAAGTTTCAAGGACAAAGGTTCGCCGGAGTGCATCCGCAAGCAGGAAATCGAGGCACCCATCAAAATGTGGGATATAGGACGCGATCACTTCCGAATGACTTACGACCTCCCCAAACAGAAAAGCGTCAGGGTTCACGGCTTTACATGCTTGGCGGAAATCTGCCCAAAAGGTCCGTGGCGGACCCGGCGCATAATCAAGCCTATAACCATCAACACCGTTACGTAGCCAATGCTGCGCACACCTTAACAGATAATCACTTGTGGGTTTGTGTTTTAAGTTCAGCTGCGGCATCCCCTTCACACCGAAGAAACTTGTGTATTCATCGGGCCACCGCTGCCACGTATACCACGCCCGATACTCACTATCTGGATCGCGTTGTGCCGCTTGAAACGTCGGGTGGTGGTTGGACCAGTGGTTGGCAACAAAATCGAGAATAATCCGTATGCCACGCTGATGGGCTTTTTCGATGAGTTCTATCAGTTCCGCGTTTGTGCCGAATCGAGGTTCAACGGTGTAATAATCTGTCGCATCGTAGCCGTGGTGAGTTGGACTTGCAAAGAGCGGCGAGAGCCACACCGCATTGCATCCAAGCGATTGAATGTAGTCAAGTTGCTGAATCGCGCCGCGGAGTGTTCCACCGAAAAATCCAGAGAGGTTTGTCGGCTTTTTCCACGACACACCGTCCCCCGGATAGAATCGATCCAAGAAGATGTGATAGATAATGGCATCGCGAACCCACTTCGGCACGTCGTAATCGTCAATAGAGATGGCGAATTCGGTTGCTTCGGATAACACTCGTGCTTGATTATCCGCAAAAATCCATTTTGGCAACGCTTGGGGGTTTCCAAAACTTGCTGTCGAATTTCCCGAACCGACAACACGTCCGCCGATACGGTAGCGCACTGTTGTGCCGTTGGGTTGTGGTGGAATCTGCCCGTGCCAGTGATGCACATATCGCCATTCAAGCGCATTCCATACCGAGCCACTCGACACGAGTTCAAACGTAGATTCTTCACCATCTGCCTCCACCCAACAGCGAACCGAATCATAGGCGACACCACCGGACGTTGTTACGTGAAGATTAATGGGTTGATTCGGTTGCGGTCGTGACAGGTTTTCAAGCGGTAGCTTTAAGCGGTGAAGATGCTTGATACCCACTGAATTGCGGCGGTATTCGGCGATACGGTTCTCAAAATCTCTTTGCGTGCCAAACATAATTTCCTCTTCTAAAAAATAAAAAAGCCGTGTAACAGGTACACGGCTTTTTTATCTTGATTACAAATTTGCCTACTTATCGCCCCAAGCGCGCCCACGTGGAACCAATAACAGTTGTCCGACACTCAGTTTACTCCGATCAAAGATATAATCGTCTTGGTTCGCGGCAACTAACCGTTTCCACATCTCTGCGTCATCGAAAATTTCAGGACGCGCGGCGATGTGCTTGAGTGCTGCTTCGCCATTTTCATCCTGAATATCCTTTTCCTGTACATGGTATTTGTAAAGCATCTTAGGACTGGTGATGCTGAAACTGAAACTGTGTGGACTTACGAGGGCATTGCCTGCCATATCCGTAGCACCGGAGACGGTGACAGTGTACATACGTCCTGCGCGCATCGGCATATCGGATGTAAAGGTCACAGAATCGCCGCTCCCGCTCACTGTACCTGACAGCATTGCATTCATCGGTTCACTCATCGAATCGTCCGTTTTCGCAACCGCCACATCCACGGAAACACTGTTGCTGTCAATCGGTTCGCTGAACGAAACCGTCAGGCTATTTATCACACTCAGCGAATCCTCGTACTCAGAGATGACTGTGCCATCTACAGGTTCGCTCATTGTCACCATCGGCGGAGTCGCGTCGGTGTAGGTAAATTTCTGTGAAAGCGTGACCGGTACTTCAGGCTTACCATTGTTGGTAACAACGACAGACACAGATTCTCCCGCCATGCCACTGGGAGTCACTGCCGTGATCTGCGTTTTGCTTGGAACGGTTACACTTTGGGCATTTTTCCCACCGAACGTCACGGTTACGCCGTTCTTCATATCAAATTTCTCACCGGTAATCTGGACAGTTGTTCCACCGGTTTCGGGTCCCTGTGTAGGGTTCATCCCACTCGGTAGCGGCTCTGGATTACAGCCAGCACATCCTGCCATCCACGCGCAGACAATCGTGAGGACAGCAAGCACGGCTATGTTTCTGTTTTTTCTCATTAATTCAGTCTCCTTATCGTCAAAAGGGTTCTCATTCCGGATCGCGCCAAATCTTACTACTAAAAGTGGCACAATTCGCAAGCCAAAACTTGCTATTAAAAGAAGGATTTCGTGGATTAGAGGGAACCTCTAAATTACGTCTTAAGTTATTATACACATAAAGTGAAACAGTTGTCAACACTTTTTTCCGCAGCTTACAAACAGAGGCTTGCTTTACAAGTATCCTAACCGCGCCAAGTTGTCCGCTTTAATGGATCGCTGACGCTAACGGTTAACTCTGGACCGAAACCTTCTACTGATAATTTTACCGTGTCTCCGTCTCCAATTGCGGTAAGTGCCTCATGGTGCGTCCCAGTCGATACAACATCACCCGGTTCCAGCGTTACGACATTGGTCACCTCTGCGAGCAATTCGGGGATAAAGCGTGCCATGGAATTTGTAGAGAAATCGTGCTGGAGACCGTCGTTAATCCAGAGTTGCATGCCGAGAGCGTTCCCATCACCTACTTCATCAGCAGTAACGATTGCCGGTCCCATCGGTGCAAACGTATGCCAACTTTTTCCTAAGAAGAAACCCCCAGGCAATCCCCGCGCAGAGACATCAATAAATTGCGTGTACCCAAAGACACAGTCTAACGCGTTATCCTCGGATAGATGCTTTGCCGTTTTACCAATTACAATCGCTAATTCCGGCTCAAAGTGAAACACGGTCACATCTATTTCTGGAAGTTCCACCATCCCCTTCGTGGCAATGATGCCGGTCGGCGACTTCAGAAAGGCATTGAATTCCCCGCGCGACGGACTATCCGGTTCAATGTAATTACCCGCAAGGCAGACGAGTTGTCCCGGACGCGGGAGCGGTGCATTAAGGCTGACGCTGTCCAAAGCGGTGGCAGTGCCGTTTCCAACTGCGTCCTCTATTGTCGGACGTAGATTATCAAAGTCCTCAATCACTGTTCGTATCAGTTCTTGCGGTGTCCGATACGAAACACTACTGAGTGCCCCACTGATGTCAACGATTCCATCTTCTGTTATTACACCGAGCTGGTAATCATTAAAGAAGGCAAGTTTCATTTAGTTTTCTGCTCCTCTGTTAAGCCGTTTCGCAAGCGGATGACTCCGCTCCTCTAACGGCAGTTGCACCTTTTGTCCACTGAAATGGGAGACGTAGGTTGCACTAACACACTCAAGGGATGTAAGCGCGTTGCGTCCACCGAGTTCTGGTTGGTTTTCGTTAAGAATTGCGTCTCGTATATTTTGCGCGCTCCAGATAGTATGGCGCGACTGCCACGCTTTCCCGGAGATAAGAAACGCTGATGCGTCAAGTTCTATCTGCTCCCACACAGGTGTATGTGAGGCAAAGGAGACATCAAAAGGACAGTACCACATTTCGTCTATACCCGTGTCTGGGTGCGGTTTCACCATCAATTGCCCTTCTGAACCGAGCAGATGTGGTCCCATCATCCATCCGTGTCTCGGTTCACGACAATAGAGTTCCATAATGCCGTAGGCACTGTTCGCACCGCCGATATGCACGAGCATCGTATCTCCCGCGACGATCCCATTGTCACGCCGGTCGGTTTGGCACAACTCGCTGCTGTGCATAATGTCCGTCTCTGTCACATCGTGTCCCTGATATGTGATATGTGCTTGAATCCAAGAGATACCGTCTAAAAAGAAATCCATTTCGTCAAAATAGTGTACACCCATTTCCATCAACTCGAACCCTGCTTCACGACCTTTACCGACTTCTCGAATTGAACGGAGTTCACCGATTTTACCTGCATCGATCAGGGATTTCGCGTGCCGAAAGAGCGGTGTAAATCGGAACTGATGACTGATCGCCAAGTGCACACCCGCCTCACGACATGCTGTGAGCATTTGATCCGCTGTTTCTAAATCAACGGATAACGGTTTCTCAGATAAAACGTGGCTGCCCGCTTTTGCGGCAGCAATCGCAATCGGAGCGTGTAACGGTGCGTGTGTACACACACTCACGATATCCAGATCTTCACGTGCGAACATCTCCTCATAATCGGTATATCGGTTTGAGACACCGTACTCGTCGGCACGGTTGTTGAGCGCATCGCGATTGATGTCACACATCGCGACGAGATCAATTCCTTCCAAGTTCGCGTGCGCGCCAGCGTGACTCCGGCTAATTCCGCCACAACCGACAATCCCCGCCCGTAATGTCATGAGTTGTCTCCCAAATTCAGTTTGTGCATGGTAATTTAGGGTATAGTTACAAATTTCGTGTTAAGATGTATTATACGCTGATACAAAAAGAGTGCAATCCAAAATGTGCGACTTATTCTGTCTTGTCCCTATTCATCTCCAGCAGTGCCTGCCATTGCGCTTCGTCGACCAAGACCCCTTTTTCAAGGCTCTCCTGTCGCGTCCGGAGCATGCCTTCCCCAGGATACCTCACGCTCTCATTTTCGTCTAAAGGGGCAGCCGTCCGGAAGTCATCGATAATCGCTGCGACTGTTTCCTCCAAGGCGGCTTGTCCCATCATTCCGGTAGCGTTAATAGCGATGTACACCTGAGAGACAGCGTATTCGGATCCCTGCTTCCCAATTTCGTGTGTGGCTTGCCCGCCTGAAATAACGGATGCCATTGTGTCGAGTACCAGTGCCAAGCCCGACCCTTTCCAATAGCCGATGGGGAGTGCCCTTGCAGAATCAAGAATCTCTCCCGGTTCAATCGTTAGTTCTCCCTTGGTGTCGTATCCACCGGGTAGCGGTAATTGTTTCCCCTGCAGCTGCAGTACTTCTAATTTACCATTTGAGTACTGGCTCATCGCCATATCCAGCAGAATGTGTCCGCCTTCTCTCGGAATGCCAATCGCCATTGGATTGTTCCCAATCTTTTTCTCCGCAGAACCCCACGGCGGCATGAGTCGAGTTGTATTCGTCCAACATATCCCGATATATCCGGCTTCCGCGGCTTGTAGCGCGTAGGCACCGCCACGCATCCAGTGATTTGTATTTGAAAGCCCAACGCATCCGATGCCGTGGACTTCAGCGAGTTCTATTGCCCGTTTCATACAGAAGTGAGCGTTGACAAGTCCTACTCCGCTCTTGCCATTCCAGCGTTCCAAGGCACCGAAACCCTCAATCTTCTCTGGCTGTGCACGAAAATCGATCCGTTTGCTCTCCAGTCCAGCAACGAAGCCAGGGAAACGATTGAGTCCATGTGAATACACGCCGTCGCGCTGATTTTCGGCAAATAGCCGCGCACATAGCATTCCGCGCGCATCGGTAAATCCGATTGCTGCAAGCACACGATAAAGTCCATCCCGTAAAGTTTGAAAAGGTACACGTTTCATACGCTATTGTAAGTTGTTTTTCTAATATCAACTGCTTGGCTATTGCGGGTGTTGTGTTTGTCCACTACCACATTTCAAGCCATTGTGTAATGGGTGTCACGGGTTGCGTTTCGCTACGGATGACCCACTTGAAATCGGGGTCCTGCCAGTAAATCGTGCCCGGATGATCCCCGTCACGGAGATAACGGATGTCAATTGCCCAACGGACGACCTCGCTTGTGGTATGTGGCAATGATCGGTGGAGCGTCAGATTGTGGAACACTAAGGCATCCCCTAATTCCATTGGGCATGTCACGACACGAGAATTCTCGATAAGCTCATCCATTACCTCAAGAAACTTCCCTTCCCGTTCTTCTGTGCGATGATTAACCACGCCTAACCGGTGTGAACCTGCAACGACTTGCAGACAGCCGTTGGACTCATCTACCGGCACCAGCGGTATCCATGCAGTCGGGATGAGCGAAATTTCGCTCACTGTGCCGAAATAACCGCTGTCTTGGTGCCACGGGACGACGGTTAATTGTTGACCGGGCAGTTTCGGACGGGCATTGAAGACGGGATGTCCGATAACATCTGTGCCTGTGAGTTGACCGATTGCGTCCACGAGGGGAGGTGCGTGGTGCAAATCGAAAACTTCAGGGGTCGCAACTTGGTTACGCCAAGAACGACCGAAGCGGCTGGCATGTTCACCAGCGACTTGCACGAATCGCGTTTCAAAAGGGAGGTCTGCCCCCTCATCTTCGATAATCCCGTCTGCTTTCAACTCTTGAATTATACCATCCACGACGCGAGCAAAACTGTCCCGCACACCATTGATGGCAGATTCTGGAACAACGTTTTTCAGCAGCAAATATCCGTCGTTTTCCCACTGATCTATCTGTTCCGGTGATAGCGGAATTGCTGGTTTCTGATTGGCTTTCATTTTTTTACAAGTTCTTCCTTTGAAATCACCGCTAAAGCAGCCATTGAAGGATACTCGCCAAGGGCAGCCAGTTCCGCACGCTCAATCAATCGGTCAACATGATTGAAATCCAAAATGCGGGCGGTCACCTCGCCAGTGGCTGTAAGAGCAATGATCCTAATACCATCTAATCTAAAATGGTCCGTCCACCGGTCAAGGCGGGGGTTGAAGAAACGGCAAAATTGCTGCGTCTCCCACACAATAGATCCAATGTCACTTCCTTTGTTTCGATTACAATATGAACACGCATAGGCGAGATTACTTTCTTGAGTAGGACCGCCATGTTTCTCGCTAATAATGTGATCCACCTGACAACCAAAGTAAGTATCCTCTTCGCGAATCAGGCAGTACTCACACAGACTTTCGGCGCGTGTTTTAACCAATCGTCTTAAGGCAACAGAGACATAAGTCTTACTCATTTTTCAAATAGTACCGAGCGCGAGATTTAGCAAGACGCATCAGATGTTCAAGTTGCAAACAGTAATTAAGTTCCGCTGTCTCTTCAGGGGTTAATCCCGTCGTCTTTTCGCGATGGATTAGATCGGCAATACGTTCCTTTGCATCTTCAGATGGAGAAAAGTCTACCAAATTTTGAGGGGTCGTTCCTGCTGCAATAAAATCAACGATTTCTTGATACGCAGGTGCTATGTTCATTAAATCCTCCTTCTTAGGACGTGTTCGAGTCACAATGTCCGATAGCCCAAACTTGTATCACAGTGAGATTTTGCGCGATAGACATCTTTTAGAGACGAAAAATGTTTAAATCGAACGGACATTTATTTTAGAACTCACGTTACTATAACATTGTAACCTGAAATTCTGATTGTTGTCAACGGATTTTCTTGACTCTTGACATTTCGCTTAGGAAATGATACCCTACACATCAAAGGAGGACGCATAATGGCAACTTTAACACAAACCGAAAACCAAATTAGACCGCTGTATATTGACGGATACACCCACCAACTCAGCTACGCCCCCAGTGAAGAAATTGCGTTCCATATTTCAACGAGTGCAGAAAACTACTCGCTTGAGATCGCTCGCATCGGTGCAACACGCGAAGTCGTTTGGCGTCAGACAGAACTTCCGGGTGAAGCGCAACCTATTCCCGATGATGCGTCATCGCAGGGGTGTGGATGGTCTCCTGTTTTTACGCTCGAAGTGCCTGAAACGTGGCAAAGCGGGTATTATGAAGGCACACTCCGTGCAACCGATAGCGGTGGCGCACAGATCTATAGAAACCACCGTGCGGCTGAAAGCACGCTCTTCTTTATTGTCCGTCCTGCGAAACCGGGGACAGACACGTCTATTCTGCTTCAACTCTCTACCAATACCTATAATGCCTATAACAACTGGGGCGGCTTCAGCCTTTACGGGTATCACGGGGCAAGTAAGATACAGGGGAACCGCGTCTCGTTCGATCGACCCACCCGCGGTATCTTCAGTAACTGGGAATTGCCTTTTATCGTCTGGGCAGAGCAGAACGGGTATAGACTCGATTACGCAGCGAACTCCGATTTGGAATTCCGCCCTGAAATGTTGGAACATTACAAACTCGTCTTGAGTATCGGGCATGATGAATACTGGTCTGCCCCGATGCGCGACACTCTTGAGGCATTTATCGCCAACGGTGGGAACGCCGCCTTTTTCAGCGGAAATTCCGTCTGCTGGCAGGTTCGTTCCGAAGATGACGGCAGAGCCCTCGTCTGCTGGAAGCAAGCCTATAATCAGGATCCGGTTTATAAGACCGATGATCACAGCACCCTCAGTACGTTGTGGAGTCACTATCTGGTAGGTCGACCTGAGAACCAGTTGACCGGCGTAGGCTTTCTTCAGGGGGGTTATCACTTGAGCCATGGGCAATTTATGGACGGTCCCGGGGAATATACAGCCCATCGTCCGGAGCACTGGGTATTTGACGGAACGAACCTCGCACAAAACGACACCTTCGGTGGCGAAAATACCATTGTTGGCTACGAATGCGATGGATGCGAATGGACCCTTGAGGACGGTTTGCCGGTCCCCACCTATCGCGACGGCACGCCTGAAGGTTTCAGGATCCTCGCGACGGCTCCTGTCCGCTGGCATCCCGACGATTGTGAATGGTACGAACGCTGGGAAAGAGGGAGAACCGGTGCCGCAACGATGGGTATCTATACAAAAGGCGGGACGGTCTTTACTGCCGCCACAACCGACTGGTCGCACGGATTAGCAGGTGGCGATGCGATGGTTGAACGCATTACACACAATATCCTTCAACGGCTTGCAGGATAAGCAAGCGTGTTATTGTTGCGGTTATATGTCTTTGCGCTGGAATGAGACGTGCGCTGCTGCAAATAACACTGTAAAAAAGAGTAACAACAGCGTTATATCCAGAATCGCGCCTTTGAAGGCATCTCCTAAACGCACCCGGTCCTGAAATTTAGGAATGCTTTCAAAGGGAACAGGCTTATCGGACATGCCTTCTCTAACGAAGGGGACGTGTGGACTGTCTAGATCCGCGCGGTCAGCAGAGATAAGGAAATCGTTGAATTCATTGGCATAACGCTCGGCGTTTTTCAAGAAATTCAGATGTCTTTGAAACCCGGTTCCGGCGAGAGATTCAATTGCGTATTGTGAAATCGCAGTCGGCGAGATGCGATTGAATTCTCTGGCAACCTGAATTTGGTTTATTTGTGCATTTAAGTGTTCTTTCGTCAATCGGTTACTCGCTTGACGTTCCTCGTTGAGGTACTTTGCCCAGAGCAACGTTGCGGGTGTTGATGGACGGAGGCGGGTTGGAACTTTGTTGTATAATCCACGCGCTTCATAGCGTTCTGTAATTTCTTTATGCTGTGCAGAACGCTTCGCGCTGTAGTCCCGAAGGGCTGGTGGTTGGTTCAATCCACTCAGAATTGTTCCAAGCGTTGCAGGTATTAGGATAACCCAAATTACCCATAGAAGTAAGAGAATAACGAGGCTTGTTGTGGAGTGGTTCACGCGTGAAGACACGAAGAGTCCAAGGACGATAAAAATCGAAAGATATGTCAAGCCCACCACGAAAATCCCTCCGACGCGACTCCATTCCTGTCCATCTAATTGGAGCGTTCCTGAGAGGTGAAGCAATAATAGGTTGATCAATACACCGGTTAGAAACGCTACACCGAGGCTAATCAGTATACTTAAAAACTTACCGGCGAGTAAGGTGCCTCTTGCAATAGAATTGGACAATGTGAGACGGAGTGTTCCGCGTTCTAATTCTCCAGAAATCGCGTCGAATGTAAAAACAAGCGTGGTAAAACTGAGTACAACAGAAATGATGAGCGTCCAGTCAATTTTTAAGAACGTTGGGAAAATATTCCTTGCGGTTATTGGTGGTGAAGCACCATACATTAGCCGCCATAAGCCTGATATTTTATAGATGCTATCCTCTGTCCCCCACCCTGCGCTCCAACCTAGCACAGATGTCGGCAGATGATTTTCACTGCCGTGTGCACAGAAAGCGAGTTTTGAAGGTTGTTTGTTAAGTCCTCCGGGTCCGCGCACAACGAGTGTGTAGAGGTTGTTGCTATTTCCTTGCAGACGCTCCGAGGATGCAGAAACCTGACGACGGTATTCTGTCTGTTGCGTTTTATATTCTTCAATATGCCCGATAGCATTGACGATCATCAGAAAAACAATGAGGAGGGTTGCGAGTATAAAACGAAGGCTACTGAGTTGTTCAAATAATTCGCGCTGGATAATATGCCAAAGCATCTCACACCTCCTGCCGGTTGAAAATTACAAAGGTCATTATAAACAGCACAAGATTTAAGAAGAATAACTGGAGCAGCTCACCAAAGGCCCGGGAACCTGCATCTTGTAAATCACTTAAAGGTTCGTAAGAAAACCTTGGCATATCGTCCCACCGGACTGTCCCCTTATCACTGGCAAACCATTGGCGTGAACCGAACGCCTTTTTGTCATAGAAGTAGTTCAATACCGTTTGCCGATACCGCCGAGTCGACTTGAAAAAGTTTTCTATTCCTGTACGATCTGTTCCTGCGAACGCCACTGTTGTGAGATAATAGAGCCCCGTAGGTGAGAAACGAAGGGCGTTTCGGGCGGTTATTGATTTGCGAACGAAGGTTTCAGAATAGGCTTGTTTTCGCACCCGCCAAGCTGTATCCGTGGTATCAATCCGCTTGGGCTCTACAGTCTCATAATAGGCTTTTACAGTCGGGATTTCTAATTCGGAACCTACTTCAATGTGTGTCACGTCTTTCCGCGTTGCACTGCCACCCCACTGACCTTTCAACAAAAATGGCCATTCAAACGGGTCTCTGAGTTTCCCCTTTTCCCGCTGAAAGCGCTCCGCTATCTGCGCTACTTCTCGATTCGCTTGTTCTATTTTTTCCTCCGTCTCAATGAAATGATTCACCATGAAGAGACTCACATTTGGGTAGATGAATATCAAAACTACCCAAATAAACATTGAAGTGATCAGTGATGTCGCCGTACGGTGACTTATGCATGAAATGAGGAGTCCGATGAGATAGAAGGTGGAGACATAAACGATAGTAGCCAATAGGATACCACCTATCCGGAGAAAATCAGCAGAGCTATAATTGATAGCAGGAGATTGAAGCTGCAGCAGTAATGCCAACAGGAAACTTATAAGAAGTGGCAGGATAAGGCAGATCATCGCCCCCAAATACTTTGCGAATACAAGCAGCCCGCGCCCCACGGGATTTGCCAAGATCAGGCGTAAGGTGCCATCCTCACGTTCCCCTGCTATTGCATCATAGGCAAAAACCAAAGCAAGCAGGCTTAAAAGAATTTGAAAGATAGAAACAATATCAATTGACGCGAGTAGATAGCGGAACGGATTATCGAAGCCAGCACTGCGATAATTATCATCCCATAAGGAAGGGACCTTGTCACGGCGAAGCAGGATGGAATTCGCAGCCTGCTTGTCAAGCCCTTGATTAAAGAGGCTCAACGGATTTGGCGGTCGATCCAATTGTGGAGAAAAAGATGAATAAGTTCTGGCACTGAAGTTTTTTTCATGATGTACTTGAAGTGCCTCGTTGTAACTCGCGAGTCGCCGCTCATAGTTGTCTGTTAAGACAAGAGTAATCGCTAGTACAAGTGACACACACGCGATAACAGCAATAAAAAAGCGAAAGGTTATCAAATTCGTTAGAATCTCATGTTTAACCAACGTCCAAAGCATCCTAGCGGCTCTCCTTATATTATACACCTATGGCTTGATGAGCCATTTGGTAGGTTTTCGCATTTCCAGTAATATTATATAGCATGCCGGTCCCAAAATCAACCGGAAATTATGTTGTGTATTCTATCAGGTCTTACGCAAACGCCATTTGAAAAGAAAATGTGTGTGTAGGTTTCAGGTAGTGGCGCCCTGAAAAGCGGGTTCGCCGAGGCACGGGGACCTCGGCGAACAATGTTTTGGGGAACCAAGACACAGTCAACGAACAGCGTAAACCTACTGCGTAAGCCCTATTCTATGCTATGGAAATGGAAGCGCGAATCCGCTCAGCGATGCAAGTCCACGGTGCAGTACTCTGACTGCAATGTTTGAGGGTAGGTAGCCAAAAAATGATAGGCGCGATTTGTAGGCGCGCCTATCGGGAATTTCCTTATTGGTTATTCGCCCGCGAGTTTATATCTCTTTGCGTTGGAATGAGACGTGCGCTGCTGCAAATAACACTGTAAAAAAGAGTAACAACAGCGTTATATCCAGAATCGCGCCTTTGAAGGCATCTCCTAAACGCACCCGGTCCTGAAATTTAGGAATGCTTTCAAAGGGAACAGGCTTATCGGACATGCCTTCTCTAACGAAGGGGACGTGTAGGCTGTCTGGATCCGATCGGTCAGTAGAGATAAGGAAATCGTTGAATTCATCGGCATAACGCTCAACGTTCTTCAAGAAATTCAGATGTCTTTGGAACCCTGTTCCGGCGATCAATTCTACTGCATACCGCGCTATCGCTGTTGGCGAGATACGGTTGAAGTTCTGGGCGATCTGAATCTCATGAATCTGCGCCCTGAGCAGTTCTCTGTTTAATCGTTCAGCCGTTTGTGCCTCATCGTTCAGGAATTCTGCCCAGAGTAAGGTTGCAGGCGTTGGTGGCTGTGTGCGACTCGGGTATTCGTCTAGCAATCCGCGTGCGACGTAGCGCGCCCCGACTTCATTCCGGAAGGGATTCGGACTCCGTCCGGAATGCCGGGGAGGGGCACGATTGAGGTCACTCACAATGGTCCCTAGGTAGTGTTTACATTTGAAAAGTGTTGAAATTTCATAGAGATTTTGGTATCCTCTCTTTATGGAAACTCAAAATACTCTTGACTCTCAAGACCTGCCAAAGCAACTAAGTGATGCCGCCTGGAATAGCATCTTAGGGTTCCTCAGAGACTGCCGAAACGTCTATGTTGGAAACCCAGAAACGTGCAGGCACTTTCTCTCTGCTGTGCTTTGGATCGCTAAAGAAGGCGCGACGTGGCGGGCTTTACCGAAAGTCTATGGCAATTGGAATGCGATCTACCGTCGATTCAGTAGATGGTGCGATGCGGGTGTTTTTCAAGCCCTCCATGAACATTTTCATGATGCGGGCGCCATCTCAGGTATCCTCATTGATTCCACGATCATGCGGGCACATGCCTCGGCAGCGGGGGCCCCCAAAAAAAAGGAGGACAAGAGGCACAGGCACTCGGACGAACTCGAGGCGGATTTACGACGAAACTGAATCTCTCTCTCAGCGATGCCTGTATACCGTTGCGTTTTATTTTGATAGCGGGACACCGTAATGATATTACACAAGCTCCTGCGCTGATTGAAGGTTATTCTTATGAGTATGTCATAGGCGATAAAGCTTACGACTCGGATGCGTTTATAGCGGAGATCGCCTCCCAGGATGCGATTGCGGTGATCCCGCCTCGCAAAGGGCGGACGGGGTTTCCCCGTGAGTATGATAAAGAGTTGTATAAACGCCGGAACTTGATAGAGCGTTTCTTTGGATGGTTGAAACAGTATCGTCGGGTCGCGACGCGCTACGATAAATTAAGTGTTCGGTATCTCGGATTCGTCTATTTCGCAGCAATACTAATAACCACTCACAAAATGTAAACACAACCTAGGGTTGCGGGGATCAGGATAACCCAAATCACCCATAAGAGAAGCAGGATAATCAGACTGGGCGCGGCGCGATTGGCGCGAGTAGATACCAGCAGAGCGAGAGCGATAAAAAGGGAGAGATAGATTAAACCAACGAAGAAAATCCCCACGATTCTGCCCCAGTCGTCGGCGTTTAATTGTACCGTTCCTGAGAGGTGAAGTAACAGCAGGTTCATCAACGCGCCGATCAGAAACAAAACCCCAAGGCTAATTAACGTGCTTAAAAACTTCGCATTTAGCACCGTTCTTCGGGCAACGGCATTGGATAATGTCAACCGCAAGGTTCCCTTTTCAATTTCGCCGGAAATTGCGTCGAATGTAAAAACAAGCGCAAGGAAACTGAACACAACCGAGATAATAAGTACCCAGTCGATTTTTAGAAAGGTTGGGAAAACATCTTCAGCACTGAGTGGTGGTTGGGTATTATAGTCCAGCCGCCATAAACCTGTCACTACTGCTGCCCATTCAGCGGCCACTGCCTTAGGTAGATGATTTTCACTGCCATTCGCACAGAAAGACAATTTTGATGGCTTCTTGTAAAGATGTCCTGGGCCAGCCTCAACGAGGTTGTAGAGGTTATCGCTCCGATTCTCCATCACTTGCAATTCTGTGGAGACCTGCTGACGATAAGTTGCCTGTTGTGTTCTGTACTCGTCAATATACCCGACGGCATTGACCACCATCAGGCTAACGGTGAGAAGGGTTGCGAGGCCAAAACGGAGGCTGCTGAATTGCTCAAACAACTCTCGTTTGACAATATGCCAGAGCATCTCAAACCTCCTGTCTGATGAAGATCACGAACGTTGCCAGAAATAGCACAGGGTTGAGAATGGAAAGCACAAGTAGATCCGACAAGGCGCGGCTGGCACTGTCCCAAGCACTCGGCCGCTGATAAGAAAATCGAGGCATATCGTCCCAACTCACCGTTCCTTTATCACTCGCAAACCACTGCCTTGAACTGAACGCCTTTTTGTCGTAAAAGTAGTTCATCACTGTCTGGCGATACTGTCGGACTTGCACAAAAAAATCTTCTATGTCGGACAGGGAGGTGCCCGCCCACGCCTCTGTTGTCAGTTGATACAGTCCGGCAGGCGAGAACCGAAGTGTATTTCGTGCCATATTGTATTTACGGATATAGGTATTGAGAATGGTTTGCTTTCTCGCTTGCCACACCGTTTCAGCAGTCCGAATACGGAGCGGCACCAAAGACTGATAATAGGCTTTGGCAGCCGGAATTTCCGGTTCAAATTCCGAGGCGATCTCGCGACAATCCCGTCCCTCGTCGGTGCCACGCCATCCTCTACAATTTGCCGATGCCAGTGGGTCACGGTATTTACGTTTTTCCCTGTCAAATCGCTCCCAAATCTGGTCTATTTCACGATTCGCCTGTTCTAACTTCTCCTTCGTATCAACAAGGCGATTCACCATGAAGAGGCTAACATTTGAATAAATAAGTGTGAAAACTATCCACACGAAAATCGAAAGGATCAGTGATGTTGCCGTATGATGTGTCGCGCTTGAGATGAGTAAGCCGATCAAGTAGAAAGTTGAGACATAGATAAGGGAAGTCGTAAAGATACCGCCGATTCGGACAAAGTCATCAAGCGTGTAATGCGTAACCCCAGAGAGGAGTTGGAATACCAGTGCAAATAGGAAACTGAGAAGAAACGGCGAGAGAAGAGACACCATCGCTCCCATATATTTTGAAAAAAGAATTAGACCGCGACTTACTGAATTTGCCAGCATGAGACGCAAGGTGCCAGCTTCACGCTCGCCTGCTATTGCATCGTAGGCGAAAACGAGCGCGAGTAGACTCAAAAGAATCTGGAAGATGGAGACAAGATCGAGTTCTGCAAGGAGATGTCGAAAAGGGTTATCATAATCTGTGCTGAAGTAGATGTTTTCCCAAAGACCGGGGACCTCACCCCGGTGCACCCGAACCGTATTCGCCGCGCGTTTATCAATTCCTTGGTTAAAAATGCTCAATGGATTGGGTGCTTTATCAAGCCACAACGACTGGTATGAGTAGGTTTTGGCACTGAAGTTGCTTTGATGATGTTTTTTAACAGCTGCGTTATAGTTCGCAAGCCTCCGCGCATAATCGTTTGTTAAAACGACGGTACTCGCAAGCACAAGTGATACACATGCGATAACCGCCACAAAAAAGCGGAACGTCATTACATTCGTCAAAATTTCCCGGCAAACCAACGTCCAAAGCATCGTGGTGCATAGCCTCCTTATTGGTACTTTTATACAACTTTTCGCTTATACACCTGCTTGGATGCACTTTTTAAGCGTTTAGCAGAATTATGGTGTCTTGTCAAAATCTATCACCGCTGAAATGTGTTGCCAATTCTATGATAGCGTGCTATCCTATTTAACATGGAAACGGAAACGCGGATCCCCTCAACTATACACGCTCCCGGCGCAGTCCTCTTAGTCTCCTGCTACGAACTCGGGCACCGACCCATCGGACTCACCCGTCCGCTCCGCGCTCTTGAAGCAGCAGGATTCGCTCCCGATGCAATTGATATTGCTGTCGAACCGTTGGACGTTGAAAAGGTCGAGCGCGCACGCTTCATCGGTATATCCGTCCCGATGCATACTGCTTTGCGGCTGGGGGTTCATCTTCTTGACCATATCCGTCAACTCAAGCAAGGGACACCCTATAAAGTATGCATGTACGGGCTTTACGCAACGCTCAACACCGATTATCTGCTTTCATACGGTGTTGATTTTTGCATCAGTGACACAGCGTCAACGCAACTCGTCGAGTTGGTGCAATCCCTTGCGAAAGAAGAACCGTTTGAGGCACAGGAAACCGATTTTCACATTGCGGAACTGCCGCCGCTGGAAACCTATGCCCAATTTGAGGACGAAGGCGAAGTCCGAACTGTTGGTTATACGGAGACGACACACGGGTGCAAGCACCTCTGCACGCATTGCCCCATTCCGCCGGTCTATAACGGCAAGTTTTTCGCTGTGCAACGCGACACCGTACTCGCTGAAATACAGGAACAGGTCGTGGAAGGCGCGACACATATCACCTTTGGCGACCCGGATTTTCTCAACGGTCCGACGCACGGACTCCGCATCCTCCGCGCAATGCACGAGACTTTCCCAACCCTCACCTTCGACTTTACAACCAAGATTGAGCACATTCTGAAAAACAGAGAACATTTTCCAGAATTCGCGCAACTCGGATGTCGATTCGTCATTTCTGCTGTTGAAACGCTGAACGAACAGGTGCTGACGATTTTGGAGAAGCATCACACACGTGCCGATGTAGCGGAAGCAATTGACATCGTTCACGGAGCCGGAATTGCGTTGCGTCCCACGTGGGTGCCGTTTACGCCGTGGACAACATTAGAAGACTACCTCGACCTCCTTCAGTTTATTGATACACATGGTCTTGTGTATCACGTTGACCCGGTACAGTATGTCGTTCGGTTGCTAATTCCGCCCGGTTCATATCTCCTCAAGTGTCCCGAAACGAAAGGACTTTCACTCACACTTGATGAAGCCTCCTTCAGTTATACGTGGGTACATCCCGATGCACGGATGGATGAACTTCATAAAACGGTCAATGCTCTTGTTGAAAGCGACGCGCGAGCCGGTGTGGATGCACTGGAAACCTTTTATCGGATATGGACACTTGCCGCCGACATGCATGGTAGTAGGCACACTTCGTTGTGCCGTAACGGGACTGTTTTAAGGAAACAAGTACACCTACCTGCCCCACGTCTCACCGAAGCATGGTTCTGCTGAGCGGAACCTACTGAAGGGCAGTTTGCCCCAATGCATGTTTAGAAATGGATGTTGCTGTTATTATGTTAGCCAAAATGCGTAAGTCCAACCAACGGGCGGACTGGCTATACGGAGAAGGACATTCATACCAAATTCCATCTAACCGAACCACAAGGAAAGTTAAAAAATGTCAGAACAGATTCAACAATTGCTCAATTTGGAAACTGTCCCCATCGCGGTAACTTTTCATGATACACAACCGGATGGTGTTTCCGGTGTAGAAAAGGTTGAAGCCGCCGGTTGCACCTATTGGCGACGCGCGGCGGAAGGCAAGACCTTCTATACCGAAGCGTCTGACCATTACAACTGCCCGATCGGGTGTTATACACACAACGTTGAGTTACCACCTACGCAAATGGAGGAACTTGAAAACACACTCGGACTGATGGGTGAACTCGGCTACATCACTATGGAAGAAGTTCCCGGTATTCCAAGACGGGAAACCCCTTTCCAAAGTGCGGTCTACGCGCCTTTAGCAGATGCGACAGGCACTCCTGATGTCGTCATCATCTCCGGCACACCGAGACAGATGATGCTCTTGGCGGAAGCCGCAACCGCTGCGGGTATTGGAAATGAAAATGGAGTTATGGGACGACCCACGTGTGCGGTCATTCCTGCTGTCATACAAGGCGGACGAAGCGTAAGCAGCTTGGGATGTATCGGCAATCGCGTCTACACTGCTCTCTCTGACGATGATTTCTATTTCGCTTTCCCCGGCAAACACATTGACGCGCTCGTTGAAAAGTTAGAAACCATTGTGAATGCGAATCGGGCATTAGAGGAGTATCATCAGCAACGCCAAGCGGATATTTAAACTTACCTTGCGGAGGAACGACGTGGGTTAAGACTATTGAGTGCGGTTCTTAAACCCGCCCTCCACTACGTTACGGGCTACGGTTTCGTTGCTAATTTATACTAAAGTTTGGACAATTCGTGTTGCATGCGAGTTGAGTTTTCAAAGGCGTGTGTATTTTTCCGCGGGTTTTAGATACTCAAGAAACTCTGAGAAAAATACCGCACTCCAGCGGAGTGCTATGTCTATAAAAAACGGTATATCCATCCTCCTGCACTCCAGCGGAGTGCTATGTGTCCTGAAAGGATACGCTGCATCGCTAAAACAAACGCTGAAAATTGTCCAAAGCTTAGTAATTTATAGTAAAGTCGAAAATTAAGTAGACACCTTTCCTTTAACAGAAGGCAGCTCGTAGGGGCGTGGTACCCTCACCCGTTGTGTCAACAGTGCACAATTAATTGTGGGTTTTACCATAATGCGGAGATTTGAACGTCATGCAAAATGTTGCTGTTATTACGGGTGCAGCAAGCGGTATTGGGAGAGGATTGGCGGAACGGTTCGCAGCGGAAGGTATGAAAGTCGTTCTCGCTGATGTTGAAGAGGAGCCGTTAGCCAGGCTTGAGGCAGACCTAAAGGCTAAAGGTGCGACGGTTCTCACCGTCAGAACGGATGTCTCAAACGCAGCAGAGGTCGAAAACCTTGCGGCGCGGACGTTAGACGCTTTTGGCGCGGTGCATATCCTTTGCAACAATGCCGGGGTCGTCTGCAGCCGACCTATCTGGGAACATACCCTCGCCGACTGGGAGTGGGTATTGGGCGTTAACCTGTGGGGCGTGATCCACGGCATTCGCGCGTTTGTGCCCCGTATGCTCGCACAAGGGGACGAATGTCACATTGTGAACACTGCTTCCATCTTGGGATTGGTAGGAGGCAGTGGCGAAGGCATCTATAAGGTGAGCAAACACGGTGTCGTCGTGCTTTCCGAAACCCTCGCCGATGAATTGGCACAGAAAGGGGCTAATATTCAGGTGCATGTGCTGTGTCCCGGATGGGTTCGCACGGGGATTCTGGACTCCGCCCGAAACCGTCCGGACGCATTGCGAAATCTAACGGAAAAGGCGCAACCACATGAACCAATCATCGGCGGTTCTCGGAACACCCGCGCCGAAATGGAGGCGGGACTATCGCCTTCGGAGGTGGCAGCGCATGTCTATAACGCCATCCAGAACGGCACCTTCTATATCCACACACATCCTGAACACAAAGCGTGGATTCGCGAGCGTATGGAACGTATCCTCGCATAATTCGTCCCTTCTACACCGCATTTTATCAAGTCAGATCCAGCACACTCCGTGCGACTTCACCCCTTGCCAAAGCCTCAAATGCCTCGTTTACCCCTTCCAAGGGATAGGTGCGCGTGACGAGTTCGTCCAATTTAAGCTGCCCTGCTTTATAGAGCGAAACCAACCGTGGAAAATCCACATGTGGACGCGCAGTCCCATACATCGAACCGATGACCATCTTCTCTGGCATCAGCATCCGTGCGTCGAATTCGACAGCGGTGTTCTCCGGTGCGTGTCCGACGAAAACCGTCACGCCTCTACTCCGTGTACAGAGAATCGCCTGTCGGAAGGTTTCACCGATCAACCCGATTGCCTCAAACGCATAGTGGACACCGCGTCCATCGGTAATCTCCTTGATCCGTTCCACAGGGTCTACCTCGGAGGCGTTAACGGTGTGAGTCGCTCCAAACTGCTTACCGAGTTCGAGCTTGTTGTCGAGTACATCGACGGCAATAATAGGTTCACCACCAGAGATCGCGGCACCTTGTATACAATTGAGTCCGACCCCTCCACACCCAAAAACAGCGACTGAACTGCCGGGTGAAACCTCCGCTGTATTGATAGCCGCACCGACACCCGTCATCACGCCACACCCGATGAGCGCGGCTTGTGCAAATGGCATATCCTTATCAATAGGAACAACTGCGTCTTGTGGGACGAGCGTCTCAGTGCCGAATGTTCCTAACCCGGACATCTGGTCGATCTCTCGTCCACTCGATTTTATAGCCGGTCTACCTGAACCGTCGGACGGGAGTGCACACAAATTCGGATACCCCTTCTGACACATTTCGCAGTATCCACAATTCCGTTTCCATGAAAGGATAACATGGTCGCCGACCTGGACTTGCATCACGTCGCTTCCGATCTCTTCTATGACACCAGCCCCCTCATGTCCAAGAATAACAGGTAATCTGACGAAGGGCCAATCACCCTTAACGACATGCCAGTCAGAGTGGCAGACACCACTGGCGACCAATCGCACGCGTACCTGATTCGTACTTGGACGCGGTAAATCGAACTCTTCAATCTTTAAGTGTGTGTCAGTTTCGTATAATACTGCGGCTTTCATGGGGTTCCTCCAAAATTTGTTCTGAACCGATTAAGACTTTAGCGGGTATCATGGGTATGATTATATCACTTTTAAGAAAAGATACAAGTTGGTATTGCGACCGAGAGGTCGATCCTACAGGTGGGGTGAATACCTCCGATTTTAGATTGACATTCGCCCCTTAAAAAAGATATAATAGATTGAAATGGACTTCTATGGGAAGTCTGCAAGCTGCCCTTAAAAAACACAAAAAAGGAGGATTGATGTGTTTCACTTTAATTTGCCCCGTAAACTTATATTAAAGAGTCGGAGCGTCGTGCTCGTCGGCATCTGTGTTCTTGTTACGCTTTCGTGTGGGAGCGGGGTAATTCAGAATTTTGAGGGCATCCGGATCTACGCGGATCCACGCGTTGATAGGATCGATCTACGGATTTATCTGGTTGATAGAAACGGCATACCGCTGATATGGAATCAGAGTGTCCTCAGTCCAAGTATCGGTGTGAGCACTGTTTCTGAGGCGGATTTCACCACCAACGTCAAGGTTCACTCTATGCGTAATGGGAAGCCACATAAGAAAGTCTACGATGGACGGCTCTTTGACCTCCGTTGGTCGCAGCAACTCAATAGACTGGATCGACTTATGACTGCGGAAATCCGGCGCGCCTTCATTGACGAAGATCCGGAACGCGATACGCCTTTAGGTGTCATCACTGTTGAAATTCAGACTGAAAAACAGGGTCCCTTCTCGGATACCTTAGAGAGAACCGCTATCTATAAGTATTGAGCTGGCTGTCAGCGGTCAGCAATCAGACACTTTTCGTGGCTGTTACGTTTCTCTTACCGATGCGACCAGAGGTCTCTGGATTGATGGTTTCCGATAGTTATTAAGATAGCCCTTCAGCGACTGCCAACCGGCTGCTAATAGCCAAAATCCATAACAAATAGCCGACGACCGATAACTGAAAACCACTAAAAAATATGCCCATTCACACACAGGACTACCGACATTGGGAAGGCACACTGAACCCCCGCCCCCATACACGGTGGTGGATTATCGCAAAAGCGGAGCTAAAACTGCTGGCGCAACGCAAAATTGTCCGACTCATCGTTGCCATTCCTCCCTTAATCTATATCTTGGTTCACGCAACCCTTATTTATATCCTTAATCAGGTACCGGGAGCGGCGTTTTCGTTTGACATTGATAACGAATTCTTTCAGGAATTCCTATTCCGAAACCCCGGCACAGGTCCCCCTTCCTCATTTCTCATCGCGCTGATCGCTATTTTCGGGGGTTCGGGATTAATCGCCACGGATCTAAAGAACAACGCACTCTCTCTCTACCTCTCCAAGCCCATTTCATGGATAGATTACCTGATAGGGAAATTTGCTGTCATCGGTATCCTGCTCGGCTGTCTTACGTTGGTTCCCGGGCTGTTGCTATTTCTTGAACAGGCACTGCTAACCGATACCTCTTTTCTTAAAGAGAACTACTGGATCCCCCTTTCGATTGTTGCCTACTCGGTGCTTATCACGCTCTCTTCCAGTTTATTGATGCTATTGTTCTCATCGCTCACCTCAAATCCTCGCTATGCCACAATCGGTTTCTGCGCTGTGTGGTTCGGTTCACCTGTTATCTATGAGGTGCTCAGAACGATTACCCGCACCAGCAAAATGGCTTTAGCCTCCATTTGGGCACACTATGACATTCTCGGTACGGTACTGTTTGCCGGTTCACACAACTATGCCGTGCATTGGGCGTGGGCACTCCTCGTCCAGATTGCATTGATAGCCATCTGCCTCTTCGTGCTCCACCGTCGGATTCGTGCAGTCGAAATCGTCAAGTAACTACTGCGTCGCGAATGAGAGATCGCTCCTACTGGTTAGCGCAGCCTTGCCCCATTCGCATCCCACATTTCAGATTCAGAATAAACCTGTGGCGGCGTTATTGGGGTTAGCGTCGGTGTCCAGTCTGCGCGGAATTGTTGAACCAATCGCACCGCATTCTGGTAAGCAATCCGTTCCTTCGTTTCATCATCAATCTCTGCGGATTCAATCTGGGCTTGCACTAAACGAAAATCGTAATACGGCAGGTCACTCCCGAACATAATCCTGTCGTTACCGAGATTATTGACGAGATGTACGAGGTCCCAACTTGCATCCGCCCCTTCCGGTTTCTGCGCTACATCGAACCAGACATTCTCGCGTTTCCCACACTGTGCAATTGCATCGAGATGTCCAGCTTTGTTCATCGAAACATGTCCGATGATAAACGTTATCGACGGAAATCGCTGCGCGTAAGCGGCAATATTTTGGGTGGAGCCTGCCTGATGCAGCAGACATAACCCATTGTGCATCGCTACCACTTCAAGGAACGCGTACAACTCACCACTGAGTGAATGTCCAGACAGTCCAGGATGACACATAAATCCGACCAAACCGTCTTCCTGCATTGCTCTGTCCAATTCGTCAGCACCCGCTTGTTCGTGCCGGACTTCCGAGATCCCAAGTCCAATCGGAAACCGTTCTGGATATAGCTTGCATGCGTTGGCAATCGTCTCGTGCTGTGCGCGCGTGTCCAACACCCCACGTGCCTGAGGACTACCACCCGTTGGACACGGAATCGCACCGATAACATCTGCCGAAGCCATCCGGGCGAGACATCGTCCGACGCTCTGACCCACAGTCGGTGCGCGTGATACCGTCATACCGATGTGACAATGGACATCGAAATAGGGACGCATTTTTTAATTATTCCTTGCGGTTCGGTGAGGCGAGTTTAGTAATTGCGTGCTTTTCCGTAGAGCCGCCCTCCATTTCACTACGGGCTTACGCGTTCTGGCTAATATTCTTTTAAGTCTCCACGGGCACAATTCGGCTATCAGAATTCCGGCACAGGCGCGTAGGTGTTAAGACCATCTGTCCTGTCTTCGCCTTGCAGCAGATAGATATGATGTGCGCGCCTCCACTCTGCACCCGGGTAGTGGACATTTGCCGGCATGTAGCGCATTGTGTAACCACATCGCCGTTTCTGTGAGACGTTCGGGCTGGAGTTATGGATCGTCCATGCATCGTGAAAATGGCATTCACCAACCTCCAGTTCCAAATTGACAACTTTTGACGCGTCCAAGTCAGCGTCAATGACCTCGCTACCGAAGAGGTTGTTTTTCCGATCTACTGCTTCATAGCGGCGGTCTTGCTGGTTATGACTTCCAGCAATGACACGCATACAGCCGTTTTCAACCTTCGATTCATCTACCGCCAGCCACATCGTGATAACGTGCATCGGCTCAAGAGACTTCCCCCAGTAGACACCATCTTGATGCCACGGGACCGCCATACCATCGTGTTCGCGTTTACTAATAAAATGGCTCGACCAGAGCACAATATCCGGTCCGATAAACCGCTCTATAACTTTCAATACCCGCGGATGCGTCAGATACTTAAACAAGAACGGGTGCTCAAAATGTGGGACATCCATCTGTTCAGGACGCCTGCCCTCCGGCAAATTTTCAATCATTTCGTCCACATAATCCCGGAGCGTATCCAACTCCGAGTTTGTGAAGATGCGTCCAAATGTGAGATATCCGTTTTCTTTGTAAAATTCAGCCTGCTCATCAGAGACAGTTGTTTCCAATTGCCAATCCATAGTGTTTCTCCTTTCAGTAATTTTATTATAGCCGTGACTCACAGAAAGATCAAGCATAATGGTACCTGAACTTGACAAATCGTGGTGCTTATGGTAAATTATCAACCATGAAAATTGTAGTTGCGCCTGATTCATTTAAAGGGAGTGTCAGTGCTCTCGAAGCTGCGTGTGCGATCGAGGCGGGACTCCGCCGCGTGTTTCCCGATGCCATCATTGAGAAAATACCGATGGCAGACGGTGGTGAAGGGACAGTGCAATCACTTGTTGATGCCACCGGTGGAAACCTCCAAACACACCGTGTGCTTTCCCCACTCGAAAACGAGGTCGATGCACAATTCGGTATCCTCTCCGACGGAGAGACCGCTGTTATTGAGATGGCATCCGCCTCCGGTCTTACACTCGTCGAACCGCATGAACGGAATCCGCTTCGGACCACCACCTATGGCACCGGGCAACTTATCCATACCGCTCTGGAAGCGGGGTGCAGACGCTTAATCATCGGTATCGGGGGGAGTGCGACAAACGATGGCGGCGCTGGAATGGCGGAGGCACTCGGTATCCGATTGCTGGATACGAACGGAAAACAGATTCAGCGCGGTGGTGGAAGTCTTGGACAATTAACGTCAATAGATGTAACCGGCTTACATCCTGCTATTGCCGAAACCGAAACCGTTGTCGCCTGTGATGTTAATAACCCTTTGACCGGACCAAACGGAGCATCACACGTCTATGGACCGCAGAAGGGGGCAACCCCTGAAATGATTGAAATGTTAGATGGGCATCTCGCACATTTCGACAAGATTTTGTCGCACACCCTCGGAAAATCCTTTAACGACATCCCTGGCGCGGGCGCAGCTGGTGGATTAGGGGCAGGCTTGATGGCGTTCCTCAATGCAGAATTGCGGCTCGGTGTTGATATAATGATTGATGCTGTTAATCTCAAGGAACGGGTAAAAGGTGCTGCCGTCGTTTTCACCGGCGAAGGGCAACTGGACTTTCAGACAGTGTTTGGGAAAACGCCTATCGGTGTTGCGAAAGTTGCGAAAGCGCACGGCATCCCGGTCATAGCAATTGCTGGCGGCATCGCTGAAGGGGCTGAAGCCGTTTATGATGCCGGCATCGACGCGATGTTGGGCATTGTACAAGAGCCGATGTCTCTTGAAAACGCTGTTACAGACGCGTCGCGGTTAATCGCCGACGCAGCGGAGCAGGCGGCACGATTGGTTGCGATTGGCAATGGGATGCACAGCGAATAAAAAAAGAGTGGACGGGTACGGTGACCCGTCCCATATTTCCACTACAGCAATACCGGTATATCTTTCATGAAATCGTTCGTCTCGATTTGCCACATTTTCATATCTGCAGCGAGTGACTGGATGCGGTCAGCATGTTCAGGACTTTTAACATCATTGGCGGCAAGGTTTGTCGTCTCCCAAGGATCCTGCTCTAAATCGAAAAGTTGGATGCAATCTGTGCCGGCACCCGTCTCTTCAGAGACATAGTAACGGATGAGTTTCCAATGTCCATCGCTGACGGTGCGGTGAATGTCTCTATATGCCGCGAAGACTGTAGCGCGGACGCGTTCTACATGACCATTCATCAACGGTACCAAGCTGCACCCCTCAGTCGTATCTGGACAGGCGACATCGGTGAGGTCACAAACGGTGGGAAACACATCATACAGATAAGTTAACGCATCAACTGTTTCCCTTTCCGGGATCCCAGGTCCAGCAAATATGGAAGGCACGTGGATGCTATGGTTATAGAGATTCTGTTTTCCCAACAGTCCGTGTTGTCCGACAGAAAGCCCGTGGTCGGCGGTATAGATGATAATTGTATTTTCGAGATGCCCAGTGGCTTCTAACGTTTGCAGGACGCGTCCCATTTCGGCATCCATGTGCGTAATCATCCCGTAGTAGTCGGCGATGTGTTGTTGAACGATTTCTGGAGTTCGAGGGAAGGGTGCTAACACTTCGTCCCGGATGCGCATTTCACCGTTATCAAACGGATGCTCAGGAAGGAAGTTTTCGGGGACAGGGACCTCCTCGGGTGGATACATCGTCGCGTATTCTCCTGGTGCTGTTCTCGGATCGTGCGGCGAAGTAAACGAGAGATAAAGGAAAAATGGATCCGTTTCGTCGTAGTTTTCTATAAATTGCACAGCGGAGTCTGTGAAGAGTTCTGTAGAAAACTTTTCTCCGATGTACTGGGCATCACTCGGGTATTTTCCTGTTGGATCGAAATCGAAAACTGGCACTTTATATTGATCGCCCATTCCACCAAAGAAAATGTTAGCACCGTCATCGAAACTGTCGGTAAACGTTTGTCGGTCGTTGTGCCATTTTCCACTAAAAAATGTGTGATACCCAGCCTCGCGCATTACCTGTGGCCAGACTGCCAAATCTCGGTTAATCTGGTTTCCACCGCTACGGAAAAGATTCGCACTCGTGAGGACGGCGGCGCGGCTTGGCACACAGACTGCTCCGACAAGCGATCCCATAATGTGAGTTTGTCGGAAGGTTGTCCCACGTGCCATGAGTGAATCCATCGTTGGCGTTTTTACCGTTGGGTCACCCATGCCACCGATGGCATCCCATCGATGATCGTCAGCGATCATAAAAAGAACATTGGGGCGTGAAGACATATTTTTAATTTTCCTTTTTTAAATTTTCCTTGCGGTTCGATCAGGTCGGTTTGGGGTTTGAAGTGCCACCCCGTATACCCGCCCTCCATTTCATTACGGGCTACGGTTTTTGAGGCTACCTTAAGAGGTAGCCTTTGTTAGACGAAAACAGCTTAACCACCTGTTGACTGCTGACGATTTCCGATTGCTATGATAAAAGAAACATGAAAATTACCAAACAGAGTTGAGACCTAATCAGAAACCACCGCGTAATGAAATGGAGCGGTGACCAGGAGGCCATAGTTAAAAAATGAAAATTGCTACGATTGAACAATTCTACCCACGTCGTCGGATGCGTCTCGTGAAAATAACAACGGATACCGGCATCGTCGGATGGGGCGAAACCACGCTTGAAGGTAAACCCAAGAGTACCTGGGCGGCTGTCGAAGAACTTTCCGATTATTTTATCGGCAAAGACCCGCTCCGTATTGAACACCACTGGCAACACGTTTACCGCTCTGCCTTTTTCCGAGGCGGAAATATTCTCATGTCTGCCTTGTCCGGTATTGATCAGGCGTTGTGGGACATCGCTGGGAAATACTATGGTGTGCCTGCCTACGAATTATTGGGTGGTGCTGTGCGGGATCGCATCCGCGTTTATGCACACTGGGGCATCGGGAGCTTGACAGATGAAGGAAAAGCATCTGCCAAAGAACGCCTTGATTTTTTACGGCAAAAAGGTGGCTACACAGCGTTTAAAAGTGGTCCCGGTGGTAAATGGCGTGGGCATGAGCCTCCTGCGGTGATCGACGAATTTGTGGAGCGTGCCTACCTCATGCGTGAATGGGTGGGACCCGATGTCGAACTCGCCTTCGATTTTCACGGTAAGATGACCCCTGCCCTTGCGATCGAGATCTGTCACGAACTTAAAGGGATGCATCCAATGTTCGTTGAGGAACCTATTCCACAAGAGAATGTTGACGCACTCAAACAGGTGTCCGATCACGTGCCGTTTCCAATCGCAACTGGGGAACGTCTGCTCACCCGCTGGGGCTTCCGAGAGATTTTTGAGAAACAGGCGGTCGCTTATCTACAGCCCGATACCTCACACACCGGCGGCATTACTGAACTGAAAAAGATTGCGAACATGGCGGAGGTCTACTATATGCACATCGCCCCGCATTGTGCGATTGGACCCGTTGCCTTCTCTGCCTCCCTTCATGTTGATGCCGTTATTCCGAACTTCCTAATTCAGGAACAGATCGATGACGGTCTGGGGGCAGGGTTATTGACTGAGGAGTGGCACGTCACAGATGGCCACATTGAGCTGCCGACAAAGCCAGGACTCGGTTTTGAGATTGATGAAAAGGAAGCAGAACAGACGCTTGATATCTACCCAGAAGAGCTCGGCGGCGAATTCTATTATGATACCGATGGCAGCGTCGCAGACTGGTAGCGGGTCATTCGGGGTTTAAAACCCCTCCCACAGGACAGGATTCCTAAACCACGGGTTTCCGGTTTGCAACGTAAGGCGGTTCAAGCATCAACTTCTGGTCCTCGTCTGACATCAGGTTGCGAAGTTCATCGTCGTACCTGCCTTGTCCCCATGAGGCATGTCCCGGTGAGTACTTGAATAGAATAGAGCGTCGTTCGTGCGAGGCAGTCCAAGGGAGGGTACCGTGCGTCAACGCTTCTGTGAAGATGACAACATCTCCCGCTTTCTGATGCACCGGTGCCATACAAATCTTGTTGCCCGTCACCGGTCGGAACTCCGCAGGACAGGGATAGTTGCTCTTATGGCTACCGGGGATACAACAGAAGCCGCCATGCTCTGGAAGCATATCCGTTAAAGCCCACGATGCAACGGTTAAGCCGTTGTACATCCTGTCGTTTCGGAAGACGTAATACTGCGCTGGGTCATAAGGTGTTCCGCCACCGTGAAGTGTTCCACCCGGGTTGCCCTCTATCATCAAGATGCCGTAGACATGATCCATGCGGAATTTCGGACCGACGATCTCTGCTAAAAACGGCATGATACGTGGATGATTAAGGAGTTTGCGGAACGCGTCGTTTTCCCAACTCAAGAATCCCCCGAACCGCTGTGAATAGACATCATCACCCACCGGATCTGGATAATCTTGCGCATCGATGAGGGCATTGAGCTCCGCGAGTGCGTCTGTTCCCAAGACGTTTTCGATGTTCACATACCCCCACAGGTCGAACAGATATTTTTCTTCAGCGTTCATATTTTTAATTTTCCTTGCGGTTCGGTCAGATGGGTTGGGACTTTCATGTACCTTTCCGTTGAGCTAGCCCGCCCGTTGGCTGGGCTTACGCCCGCTCCATAATAACCTGCGTAAGCCCTATTTTTCTTATTGATGCGCCGAGCGTGAAGTGGGTTCAAGTCGTGTGACAACGATTTGTTCTCTGTCGATCAGTTCACCGACGCGTGGTGAGAGTTCGTTTTTCCACCGATCGTCTTCATAAACTGCTGCGTAGAGTTGCTCACGCTGTGCTTCGCTCTCAAAACGGCGAATCCAGACGTAGAGATCGTCCTCTTCTTCACCGATAAAACTACCAATCACAACCATCCCTTTAGAAATCTGGAACGGGAGGATCGTTTCTTCCATGTATTTCACCCAATTCTCGCGTTGACCGGGTTTTGTTCTATATTGTCGTAATTCAAAGAAAGCCATAAAAAACTCCTTTACTTTTGCTTTAAAATCGGTTGTAACCGTAGCCTTTACCTGTAATTTCAAAGAGTGCTGCCGCTGCCTGGAAATGAATCTCAGCGTCCTGGTCTTGGAGAACCAATTCAAGCAGTGACACCGCCTTCGCATTTTTAGCTTCTCCAAGTGCCTTGATGGCATCAAGACGGAAGCCTCTCGTAATTTGGGCTTCATGTAGTGCTGTTAGTTTTTCCACCAACGCCGTTACCGCCTTGTCCGTCCCAATTTTGCCCAACGCCCGCGAGGCATCACGTCGAATCTCGACGTGGTTTTCATCGTTATTTATCACTTCAATAAGCGCGTCGGTTGTTGTTTCATCAGCCAATTCGCCAAGTCCCTGCGTTGCAGCTCGGCGAACATCATGCTCGGACTCGGTTTCAGCCTTCATTATCTGAACGAGTTCTGGTATGAGTTCGCTAATTCCGGCTTGCCCAACGCTAAGTGCTGTCGCTTTTCGGGTGTCTATATCTGGATCAGCCAACCGCTGTTTGAGTTGTGAAGTGTCTAATGTGACATCAGCGGTATTGCATCTACCTAAAGCGACCATTGCGGCATTTCTGACTGGGTGATTTTCCCATTCATCCTCCGCACGGGCTGCCATTTTTGGTGCAACGAACGCTGGTAAGTCCAGTTTTTTAGCGGCGTTGACGAAGACTTCCCAGCTCCAATTCCGTTTCAGATCGTCTGCACCAATAGTTTTTCTGTTTACAGCATCCTCAAGCGCAACGATATATTCGGTATCGTCAACGAGCCGTTTGGCAACCGCTTCAGCGGCACGTGCGCCTCCAATTTCACCAAGTGCTATCGCGGCTTTTGTCCGAGAAGAAGCGTTCGCTAACGCTGCTGTACTCGCATCCAATGCTATTTGCTTGTCTTCCAAGATAGCGATTAACGTGGGAATCGCTGTTTCACTTTCGAGTTTGCCCAAAGCAACAATAGCATTCTTTGAGATATTTCCGACTCGGATATCTAAAGCACGAATTAGCACGGCTTCAGCTGCCTTATTACCAATATTGCCGAGTGCTGCCACGGCAACATTTCGGACAGTATCCGACTCTAACGGATCTTCAACGATCTCACTCAGTCGCGTAATCGCTTTGGCATCCTTGAGGTTCCCCAAAGCAGCGGCGGCTCGCCATCGGATCTCGGCATTTTCATCGGAGAGTGCAGTTAGCAGCGGTACGGAGGCACGTTCATCTTTAAGTGCACCAAGCGAGACTGCCGCCGCCGCCCGAACGGACTTCATCTCATCCATGTTTTCGAGAATAGCGATTAACGGTTCAACAACCCGACGCTCTTTGAAACCGCCTAACGATTCCGCGGCGCGTCTGCGGACGACATAACTCGGGTGTTTCAGTTCTTCGCGCATTGCATCAACGGCAACTTTTTTCACAGTCGCTCCGATCACATGAACAAGTGCCCATCGTACCCACTCATCATCCGCAGATTTAAGAGCATCAAGTGCGAATTCGGCTGTTGGAATGTTGTTATCTTTGATTAATGCCCCGATGACCTGATCCTGCACGGATTGGACCTCGTATCCATCATCAAAACTCCCTAAGCCCTTCGTGATAATATCAACAAGCCCTTTATCCCCGGCTTGAATCTCTCGGAGTGCCACTGCTGCTTGGAAGCGGGTTGTTTCGTACTTATCGTTACGCAGTACATCTAACAGCGGATCGATAACCTTCTGCCCTTTTATTTTCCCGAGCGCGATAGCCGCCTCCTGTCGGACAGCACCCTGCTTATCCTTTTTCAACGCAGTAACCAACGGTGGAATTGCGTCATCACCCTTGACTTCACCGAGTGCCCACGCGGCACTTTGTCGCACGGTTGCGCGTCCATCGTCCTGAAGTGCATCTGCAAGAGGCTCTACGACAGTGTCACCCTTGATGATACCGAGTGCTCGAGCGACCTCACTCCGAACAAGACTCGGAATCGGTTTGAGTTCACCCCATGTCCGATAGTTTGCGCGTGGATAGGCAACAGTCCATTCCATCTGAAAAGAGTCAACCTGTGTTCGAAGCACATCCAGCGTTTTGTACTCCCGCTTCATGTGCCGTTGAAAATCTGAAATTTCGTCAAATTGTGTGGAAAGAACCCAGAGTAACACAGGGATAGTTTCAGGGGCTTTGATTCGGCTCAACACCTTAACAGCATTCGCACGTATGACAGGACTGGTTTCGTCACTGAACATCAGAAGTAGCATCGGTTGTGTTGCTTCTTCAGGTTTGAGTTGCCAGAGTGCCGTAATAGCCGCAATGCGTAAGGTCTCGCGCATATTTTTTTCCATCGCTATCATAATCAAATTTTGAACGGCATCTTCTGTGGATACACCGATTTTTCCGAGTGCTTCTGCCGCATTTGTCGCCGTAGTGTCGTCATAGGAGAGCGCGTTCGTGAGAGCGATGACTGCCCTGTTATCCTCACCACGTGCCAGCATATTACCAAGCCCGACCGCTGCAAGTGCCTTTACCTCTTTGTATGGATCGCTGTCTAATGCTTCAATGAGTGGAACGATTGCACGCCGATCACCGATTTGCCCAAGTGTGTCAGCGACCTTCACCCGAATTTCATCTGTACCGTTTTTGAGCGCGTCAATCAGCGGTAGGACAGCAATGCCGCGCATCTCGACGAGTGCCGCCAATGCTTGATCCTGCAATTCTTCGCTTGCCAACTCGCCTATGAGCGGTTCTACCGCATCTCTCAATTTGAGCAACCCGAGTGCTTGAATCGCGGCTGATAAAGTTCCGATCCTATATTTTTTCATCCACAAATTATCAATATAAGCACTCGCGATGTACTGGTATTCCGTCGCAAAGCCGGTGTCCTCATCGGGAATGAGGTTTCGCGCACCAGTGTCCAATACCTCAAGTAGTGGAGCAACAGCGGGTTCCCCTATACGATTAAGCGCATCTATGGCGGTATCTTTGACGTAACTGTTCGGATCTGCAAGAAGCCGGACGAGATCGGGAACAGCCGTTTCCGCTTGGATGTTCCCCAGGAGTTTAGCGGCGTGCATCCGTACCTGGGCGCTGTTGTTTCTGAGGGCAAGTTGGAGTCCCGGCATAATGGCTGCACTATCAGCGACTGAACCCATTGCTTGTTCAAGTGCGACAATTGCTCTATAGGCGACTTCAGGAGCATTCTTCGTTTCGGTAAGAGCTTCTTCAAAAATTGGGATGAGTTCAGGGTTTCGCATCGCACCGAGATAACGGACCGCCTCTTTTTGTATGGCTGTATCGTTATGGTGTATTGCCTGCCACAAGAGTTGAACAACTGCTTCTCCACCTCCGAGTTTCGTCGCGAGTTTCGAGACCGCTGCGAGCGCGTTGGGTTGATAGCATTTTTCTGCGGCTAAAATCCCTATAACGACAGCAGCATCCGCATGCGCTACGAGTTCAGAGAGCAATTCTGGGCGCTTCTCGACCGCTTCAGCAAGCGACACAGCGAAGAGTCCAGAGATGGCGTTCTGCGAGCGGACAAGCCTTTCTTGTCGATCAAGTTCGTCAGAATCCGGATCTTCCTGCAACGAGATAGCGAAGATGTCTGTCGCCAACGTTTCAAGATAAGCGTTCGATTGTGCAATCGCTTGGTGCCAACCTTCTGTCTCGGTGCGTGTCCGGTTTTGCAAGAAAGCCTTCAGATGTCGCGCCTCCTGATTTCCAGCGTCTGTCTTCTGAACCGCTACTTCTGCGGCAGCATAATCCCCGCGAACAATAGCGGCTCGCGCTTCAATAATGTCCCTGTTCTCTTTCTCACCACATCCTATCACGAGGACAGTAGCTACAATGAGTGAGAGATGGATACAGATTTTCAATATATTACATAAGAGGTGTTGCTTCATTTTTTAATTTTTCCTTGCGGTTCGGTCAAGCGTGTTGAATGAAGAAGGATCCTCGGTGTATATCCGCCTGCGCCGATGTTGCAGGCTACCGTTTTGGTTTAATGTTTCAAAAAAAAAGAAAGTCAAAATCCCCAAACCCGCTCGTAATGGAATGGAGAGCGGCCCAGGAGCAATAAATTAAAAACCTTAACTTTTTTAATTCCCAGCGATTACGAGTTTTGTCAGGTCTGCGACTGCATAGATATTTTGTCCGATTCGGTTCAATAACGCCAATCGATTTGTGCGCAGTGCTGGCTCCTCCGCCATAACCAAAACATCATCAAAGAATGTGTCTATTGCGGGTTGTAAAGCGGCGAGTTGCGTCAGCAGTTTAGCGTAGTCGCGTTCCTGAATGCTTTGCTGGAAACCCAGCTCCGCCTCAGTGATACAGGCATACAACTGCTTCTCAGCATCGTCGCACAGGAGCGTAGCGTCTACAGTTTCTGGCGCGTCCGTCGGTAAAATTCTCAGTACCCGATTGAGTGCATTATACACTTCCTCAAAATTTGGTGTCAAGCGAAATTCGGCAAGTGTGCTGGCGCGTTTGAGAATATCAATGATGTCAACGGCACCAACCGCCAAAACAGCATCGGCAAGATCTGGAGCATATTGATGTGTCTGCAGCAAGATAACGCGTAGGCGTTCTTTGATGAAGTTAAGGACACTCGTTCGTGTATCATCGGCTAATTCGACGGTATAGAGGGAGATGGCTTTTTCGACAATAGCATCTAAAGAGAACGGCAGTTTTCGGTCTTGGAGGATTCGGATTGTGCCGAGGGTATGCCGTCTTAACGAGTACGGGTCTTGCGAACCTGTGGGGCGTTCTTCTATACCGAAGTATCCAACAATAGTGTCGAGCTTATCGGCGATGGCAACAAGTGCACCGACTTCGGTTTCCGGTAGCGGCGTATCGGCACCGAGCGGTTGGTAATGCTCAGCAATAGCAGTCGCAACGGGTTCCGCTTCTCCACCATTTTGTGCGTAATATCTCCCGGTAATTCCCTGCAGTGACGGGAATTCGATAACCATATGCGTCGTCAGATCTGCTTTACAGAGCCACGCTGCGCGTTCTGCATGACGGGTGGTTGTTTCCGGCACTTGTGATTCTGTACTGATGAACTGAACTAACGCTTTAAGCCGTTCTGCTTTATCCAAGAGTGAACCGAGTTTCGCGTGGAAGACAACCGCTCCTAAACGTTCAACCTTATCGGCGAGGCTGGTTTTCTGGTCTTCACTGTAAAAGAACTCTGCATCGTTGAGTCTTGCGCGGAGGACACGCTCATTCCCGTGCCGAACCCCGTCAATATTGCCGTCTGTCCCATTAGAAATCGTAACAAATTTCGCGGCGAGTACGGACTCACTTTTCCACATTGGAAAATAGCGTTGATGTTTCTTCATCGCGGTAATCAGCACTTCAGACGGTATTTCCAAATGCGACTCATTAAAATTGCCGACGATCGGTTGCGGATTTTCCACGAGATAGTTCACTGTATCCAGCAATTCTTCATCCAGTTTTGGAAGACTCCCCTCAACTGCTAAAACGTCTCTCACCTGTTTTTCGATCGTATCCCTACGCTCTTTCGGACAGACAAGGACACCAACAGCACGCAGTTTTTCAACATAAGTGTTTAAGTCAGCAGAATCCAAAGTTATCGGTTCAGGATGTAAGGAGCGGTGTCCATAGGTTAACCGTCCTGCGTGTGCAGCACCGTAAGTGCAGTTAACAACTTCATCTCCGAGTAACGCCACGAGCCATCGGATAGGACGCGCAAAGCGAGCAAACGCACGCGGTTCTTCGGATTCGGTTTCCCAGCGCATGGTTTTCGGAAAACGGAGAGCTTCGGTCCATTCAGTCAACAGCGTTTTTAAGATATCTCGTGTTGGGACTCCCGTTTCGAGTTTGGAAACAGCGACATACTCCCCTCGTTCGGTTTCAACGATGCGGAGTGCAGTGAGTTCAACGCCCTGCGTCTTTGCGAAGCCCACTGCCGCCTTTGTCGGTTCACCGTTTTCATCGTAGGCGATACGTTTGGGGGGTCCCACCACCTCTGTCTCTTCGCTCTCCTGAAGTGTCTTTATGTCCTTGATACTGAGCGTGATACGACGCGGTGTACCGAGTGTTTCGATGTCGCCAAACGGAATTCTGTGGTTCGTAAGGGATTTAGCAGCGGTCTCGCGCAACTGCTCAAGGACAGGCGGGACATAACTCGCAGGTATCTCTTCCGTGCCGATTTCAAATAGGAGATCCGCGGTTTCCTGCGTAATGTTCTCAGATCCTTGTGTTTCAGAAGCGTCAGGATTACAAATCCCTCCGACTGCAACCCATTTTCCGATGAGGGGGTGTTCCATCTCTTCGCGCTGTTTGACATAGGCGCGTGCTATTCGTTGTGCGAGCCGTCGGACGCGTTCGATGTAGCTTACCCGCTCCGTGACGCTGATGACGCCGCGTGCGTCCAACATGTTGAAGGTATGCGAGCATTTTAAGACGTGATCGGTTGCCGGTAGCACTAACCCTGCATCCAAGCATGCGTGCGTTTCCTTCTCATAAGTGCTAAACAATTCAAAAAGCATATCAACATTCGCATGCTCGAAGTTGTAAGTCGAGTACTCCACCTCGCTCTGCCGGTGAACATCACCGTAATTGAGATGTTCGTTCCAACGAATCTCAAAAAAGTCATCGACATTTTGCAAGTAGAGTGCAATGCGCTCAAGCCCGTAAGTAATCTCAGCACAAATGGGATCAAGGTCTATGCTTCCCATCTGTTGGAAGTAGGTAAACTGTGTGACTTCTGCACCGTTCCACCAGACTTCCCAGCCGAGTCCCGAGGCACCGAGCGTCGGTGATTCCCAGTCGTCTTCCACAAATCGGATGTCATTCTTGCGGGGTGAAATGCCGAGGTGATAGAGGCTCTCTAAATAGAGGGGAAGCACATTCTCAGGTGCTGGTTTGAGTATCACCTGATATTGGTAATATGCCCCGACACGGAAAGGGTTTTCGGCGTATCTGCCATCGGCTGGACGGCGCACAGGCTCTACGTACGCGACTCGCCACGGTTCTGGACCGAGGCATCGCAAGAATGTTGCGGAGTTAAATGTGCCTGCACCGACTTCTATATCGCACGGTTGTTGGATGATGCATCCGTGGTCTGCCCAAAATTTTTCTAATGCTAAAATTATTTCTTGGAAGGTCATATCTGTTTTTCTTAGCACGCTCCATTTGGATTGATTAATTCAAATATGTATTGTATCACAATCGATACTTTTAATTCAATGGATTTTCAATACGTGAATTTAGGGACATTTAGTTCTCCTGTAGGAGGGATCTCCGAATCCCGACTCTTGCTGACCGCTGACGGCTGATGGCTGACCGCTATTCCTGTAGGAGCGACCTCCCGATCGCGATGCTTTCTCTAAAATCAGCAAAAATCGGAAACTGAATGGCTCTGGTAAGCGCGCTGTCAGCGGTAAAACTACGCTCTCGCGACAGAGATATGAAAATTTCATAGTAGGTATTTCAGAAATGGTTTTTGTTACCCTCGTAAAACGTAGGTATGGCGTGGGGTTGCGGGGTCTCTTTACCTCTTGTTGTTTAATGGAAATTTTCTCGCGCACGGTCTGAATTTCATCTTCGTCGAATAGATCAAGGCGGTAATTACTGTCTTTGAGGATAGTTTGGATGATGTCGGGTTGGGTCATAGGTTCTCCGTATCGCCGAAGTAGCGTTTTTAAGTTAGCGTTATGACAATAAGTCTCATGCTTCATCTGATACGTAATTTTGCAAATATTGTCCGATTTCTTCGCTATTTTCGATTATGTCGGTGAAATGTATTTGACAAACATCATTAAAACGTAAAAACACATCGCGAGTAGTCGTGTTTTTTTTCTCAAAGATACCTACAGGTTGGTAATCAATACCCCACACCTTGAATTGGTGTAATGTGAGTGCCGCTGCTTGGGTTTTAGTATCACTATTTAGTGCAAACACAAACAAGGGTGGGACCTTTCCGTTTATTCTACAGTCTACTTTGTAAATCCCATCGGGATCATTTGTTGGATGTTGCCAGTTGAATGTCATGCGGTTTGATTCTACCTTCTGATACAAAAAGGCTTGAAAATCGTCCATAAATGTCGATCTAACGGTTTCTCTTGACAAGTATGTAACGTCAATTATCTTGAGTAAAGCTTGGACAAAATCATAAAGAGCTTCCCCATAACACCCATCGGATACATCAATAATTAATTCTCCATCATAGTCTTTAACCTGAAACATGGATAATGCTTTCAAAATTAACTTCTGGCGATTTCCATGATGGAGTCTTTGTTCATCCATATAGTATGAAAGGTGCATATAGGTATGTGCCTCGTCTGAGAGGACCCACCTATCTCCCATCTTTTTCAGTACAATAGCCAACTGATCCCCATCATTGAAATGGAAGGGAGTTGAGACGAGGAAACGGTCTTTGCCATCCGCTGAAAGCTGTATCTCTGCGGAAACTTTATTAATAAAATCTTTTTCTATTGTTGTGATTGACATTGATCTCGCCTCCTAAAAAAGTCTTAATTCTAACTGTGCGGGCAATTCAAGATTCGCATCCTGTATAAGACAATTTAGCGCGCCTTTAAGGTTATTATAGCGGTCTGTTTTCTCTGCATAAGCTTCCTCATCATAACCTCTCTCCTGATAACGCTCTGTAGCAAAATGTATGTGATAACCGTAAATCTTCTGTTTTTCAATTTTGTTTATGTGCGGCCGCTTGGGCATACCATTATAACGGCGGATCCGAAAGACTGCACCAGTTTTAGGGTTTATAACCGCCAAAATTACCGAGAAATCTGTTGGATATTTTTTATTGAGATTGGTTATGATGCGAAAGCGGTTACCACTTTCTCCAATGATATATAAACTATCGTTTTTATCCAGTTGGATACGCCAATTATCCGGCAAAACTTTACGTTCCTTAATTAACGCTGCAATTTGTTGATCGGTATATTTTATCTCTTTCGGTGTCAAAACCCCTGAATTCATTCGGGGGATGTAGACACCGTCCTCTTGGAAAGGACTAAACACCTAAAAAAAGAGTTGACTTTCCGTCTGAATTGTGGTATAATTAATGTATCAGGTTGGCAAGCATATGAAGCGTTACCACTTGGTAACGTGCTTGCCTCCCACTTCATAGGGGATAAATGCCTGATACCTGATAGTCCATGCGAAACACAAAACATAAACCTTTCAAAGATAAGATGTTGCGCCACTTGCACGACGACCTGAATATCTGTGGCGTTGTGCGAAATCACTTCATTGCTCTCTGCATGCGGTATTACCGTCGGTATGGTAAGGGGATTTCCTATAAGAAAATGTCTGCCCATTTGACGAAACTCAAGAAACTTGAGAAGTATAAGCATTGGAATATCCCCTACGCTTGGAGTTTGCAGAATACCCTTAAACGCCTGTCTCAATCCTTTAGAGAAATGAAAACGCTCGGCAGGGGACACCCCCAATTCAAGTCGTGTAAGAAACACAAAGGTATGACCTTTCGCGGTGAACAGATCAAGTTAGAGTATTTGCTACCGAAACAGAAAAATGAAAGAAATCACCCGACGTATCGTATGCGTCTCAACGGACGTTGGTATCGTTTTGCCCTACACAGACATATCGAAGGTAGAATTGTGCGGGTGCAAGTTACAAGGGACGCACTCGGAGACGTATATATCACTCTCACTGAAGACTGCAGGGAAGTGAAACCCGAACCCAAGACGGGTAAAGCTGAAGGGTTCGACTTTGGTATCAAAGACTTCCTGACTGGCTCTGACGGTGAACCCTACGCTTCTCCCATGTTCTACAAACACAATGCTGATATGTTGGCGAAAGCACAACAGGCACATTCTCGCAAGGTTAAAGGGTCTAATAACAGAGAGCGGGAACGCAAGAACGTTGCGCGTATCCACAAGAAAACTGCCAATCAAAGAACCGATCACCATTGGAAACTTGCCATTGAGTTGTGTCAAAAGTTTGATATTTTGTTCTTTGAAGATTTGAACCTTCGCGGCATGAAAGCCCTGTGGGGAAAACAGGTCTCTGACCTTGCATTCGGTGATTTCCTTGAGAAACTCAAACACCAAGCTCGCAAGCGCCTCCGTTCTCTGCTGAAAATCAGCCGTTGGTCTCCGACGACCAAGTGCTGCTCTGTTTGTAATCATAAAAATGAAACCCTCACGCTATCAGACAGAGAATGGACGTGTCCAAGTTGCCATACACACTTGGATCGTGACCCTAACGCTGCTATGAACATTCTCAAGGAAGGGGTAGCTTCCTTTGGGTTAGGAGTCGTAAGACCTATCGTCCTATTCAATAGGATTGTCGGCTGCTCCGTTGAAGCGTCCAGTCCGCTTCTGAATTCCACAAATGCTTCTGCATAACTTTTGCAGAAGCCCCCGAATTCATTCGGGGGTCTATCACATCCATAGGACTTACGCAGCGACGACTTTTAGCAGTGGTGATTTTAGGGGTTGACAGAGATATTCAGAAAGCAATCTGTATTTGCGTTGACAAAGTGTTTGACCCGTCTCATAAGCTTTGTGCATCATAAGTGTCAGATTTTTTCCACTCTACAAATGCCGCCCCTACGGGGCTTTGTTACATGTTAACGCAAGCGTTCTACAAACATATTGAAAAATACCCAAGCAAATAAACCCTACGGGACTAGAGAGGAATTTTTTGAGTAATAACGCGGTTTATGCAAAGGAGATGGGTTATGAAACTTGATAGGTTATGAAATTTATAGGTACTACACTATTATTCGGAACAAGATTTCCACATCGCTACTTTGAGGTTGGTAATTTCCAATTGGTATTTTAAAGGATCTTGCATCCTGCCTGTGTCGCGTATCGCCGCGCCACCTTTATACTTCGCTGATGCCTCGTTAATAACATCACGCGTGGGGCTGTGAACGGCAACTATCCCTGATATGAGTTCGGTACTTGCGCTATGTTCGCAATCGACTATAAATAGCCATTGATCAGGATATTTCTTCACCATTTCTTCAAATGTCATACGTTCGTTAGACATTTATTTCTCCTCCTTTTCAAGGGGATATCCATGCCACGGTGTCCGCTAAAGTCAATAAGATTATATCCTATTCTGAAGGCTATTGTCAAATCATTTTAAAAGCGACCAATCCGGTTCATCTTCTGGATCACCGAGGGGACCGTGGGCGTTACGAACGATGCGGCGCTGCAGGTCGTACCAATCCATGTAACTTGTCGCGGGTTGGAGTTCGTCGTTTCGGGCATCCATCAAGTTTGTGAGGGTCCTCTCCATTTCGTCTGCCAACGATTTCGCTACGGGTTTGTCAATCAGATTGTTCATCTGTAGCGGATCCGCCTCTACGTCGTATAGCACCCGCTTGCCGTCGAGCCAACGTGCGTAACTATGCGTTTTTGTGCGCACGCCGCGCCACTCATTGCCATCAATGAGGTAATCATAAGTCGAACCGAAGTTCATCGTCAGGACGGCATCCTGCTCAAAGGCATCAGCATTCCCGCGCCAAGAGGTGGACAGATCGTAGCCTTCGACGGTTCGGGGTGGCTGGATGTCACATAACCCACAGAGCGATGGAAACAGATCTACCGGAGAAGTGAGCGTGTCGCAGGTACGATTCCCATCGAAAACGCCGGGCAGGCGCATAATCAGTGGCACTTTGATGGATTCTTCGTAAGGCTCTCGTTTCGCCCAGAAATTGATACCTTGTCCGCCACCTTGCGTTCCGTGGTCGGATCCGAAAACGAGCAGCGTGTTTTCGACACGTCCCGTTCTTTCGAGATACGTCATCAGTTCACCGAGCATATCATCTACCGTTAATGTCATGGCGAGGTAATGTCGGTAGATTTCTAACGACTCCGCTTTAATTGCGTCAGGAACGTTTTCCGGTAGTTGAAGTTCGGCAGGTAGTCGATCGTAATACTCCTGTGGCGCAAACTCGTAAGGTGTAGAATGGGCTTGATGCGGAGAGATAAACAGACAGAACGGGGTATCATCGTCCATGGCATCCATGAACTGGAAAGCGTATCGGTTCAGTGCATCGGTCTCGTAACCTTCCCATTTCTCGTTCCGCCAATCGTCAAGGTTCACTGTTCCGTTGAAATAGTCGGTGTGGAAGTTATAGCCGCGCCAATGTTGGAATCCGAGACGGTCTCGCCCTTCGGGGACGTAGTCGCGACCGCCGATTTCCGGGAATGAACCGGTGTGGAGATGCCATTTGCCGACCCACGCCGTCCGGTAACCGTTTCTGCTGAAAACGTCACCGAGCCCGATTTCATCGTGCCGGGTTCTGACGAAATTAATGAGATGTCCAGTTGTCTGCGGATGCCGTCCGGTGAGCATCATGGAACGGTAAGGGGTGCAGACGGGTGCGGTAGCGATTGCGTTTGAAAAAACGGTGCCTTCCTGCGCGAGTCGATCAATATGCGGTGTTTCGATCTGCGTATCGCCATATACCGACAACGAGCACGCACGGATCTGATCTGCGAGGAGATAAACGATGTTCGGTTTGTTGGTCATATTTGCTGTCCTTAGAACTGTAGTCCCAAACTCACCCGGTGGACCTGTTGTAGGTGTCCGAAGTCGGCGTATGCGTAATCAAGCGCGAGCACCCTTTTGCCGAGGTTCAGGTGGATGCCCAAGCCGAGTGTAAGTCCCTCTTCATCGTTGGTGCGGTCTTCTCCCAATCGGAATTTGTACCCCCCACGAATCGCCGCCATTTTTCTGTACCAGTACTCCATACCAATGTTCAACCGCTCACTGTTGTCGTTCGGATGGTTGGCATCGAGTGCGACGGTGAGGAGGTTACTATCAGAATCAATGATATCGTAGGCGAGTCCGAGTCGGAAATTGGAGGGTAGCGGGAACTCGATCGTCTCTAATTCCGTTTTCCGCGCTGGATTCGTTGTGTCAGGAAACGGGCGGTAGTCTGCTATCCGTGGATCTCCTGCAACTTCTGCCCCGCTTTCCAAATCAGTACCGCTGAAGCGCATCTCCGGTCCAAAGTTCGAGAAACACATCCCGATCCGTAGACTTCGCCAACCGGTATGGTACAAGGTGCCGACATCAATGGCAACCCCTTTGGCACTTTCCCTGTGGATCTGCTGGTGGATGTATTTAGCATTAATACCAACAGACAACTTAACACCCGATTCCTGTTCGTAAAGTTGTCGGGCATACGCCAACGAGACAGCGGTATCCCATGCGGAATACCAGAGACCCGTACCATCCGGCTTTGCCAGCGTGGTGATCTCTGTATCAGGGACATTGAGGAATGTGATGCTCGCGCCCAAGGTGCCGATGTTTTTTATCGGCGTGGCGAACGCCAGATAGTTATAACGGATATCGGCAAGCCAGACGGTATGTGTGTCTGAAAAACTGGTTTTTTCGAGTTGGCTTATTCCGGCTGGGTTCCAGTAGATACTGGTCACGTCGTTGGCAAGCGCGCCGAACGCACCACCAAGACTGTCTACCCGCGCGCCGGGACCGATTTTCAGAAACTGGGCACCTGCTGTGCCGACATTGGTTGTGGCATGACCGGGAACACCCCAGAGTAAAAGAATTGTGAATAAAAGCGTATAAATTATATGTCGCATTTTTTTAATTTTCCTTGCGGTTCGGTCAAGCGAGTTATGGTTTTCACGTTCTCCGTCGTATGTCTGAAGAAACACCCAAGCAAAAACCCCTCCATTTCATTACGGGCTGGGTGCTCTGTAGAACGGAAATCCTCAGTTGATTAACAAAAAGGAACGTGTTATCGAATGATCGCAAATCTGCCGATTTTGTTACCGATGACTTCGTCACTTTCGTCTCTGGCTTCAACATGAAAGATATAAACGCCGCTTGCGAGTGCCTGATTGTAGCGATTAAGGAGTTCAAAAGCTGCTGTTCCACCCTTGTCGCCTTGTGCCGAACGGACATCCGGACTGTAAAGATCAGTGCTCTCGTGTTCAAGCGTTCGTACTAATTCACCCGCTAACGTGTAAATCCGTATCGTACACCGCGGTGGAAGGTGTGTGAAGAAAATTTTGTCCGTTCCTTCAGAAGTCACCGCTCTGTTCGTAACGAAATAAGGGTTCGGTACGACACGAATCCTCCCAAGATCGGCTTCAATATCTTCAGGCGAGAGGGTTTCCCCTTTTGTATTTAGAAGGAACTGATCCCCGTCCTGTGGTGCGCTGACACCCCCCATTTCAACAGCGAAGGCATCTCCAGCGGAGATTTCACCGTTCGGATCTTTTATAAAGACGTAGCTGCCTCGGACGTAAATCCGGAAGAAACCCGGGGTCTCCGCTGGATTATATGTATCACGCCAGCCTGTGGCTGTCAGAATGGCGTATCCATCGGCGCGCTCGCCGTTGAATTGAATTTCTTCGCCTGTATCTTCATCTACCACCTTGACGTGTGTGTCGTCAGTAAACGTGATTGAGTAGGTGTGTGGACGATAGTACGTTGCCCAGAAGATGTTGGGCCAGGTGTTCTCACCGGCACCGGGGGATTGGATGTTTACCTCCCAGCCTGTCACTGTGCCTGCCGTCAGTTTAACATCGTTAACCGGATTTTCCATTGGACTCCCGTAGTATACGTTAACCCCTGTTATCTTCACAATGATACCGTCGAACATCGGGGAGAGCACTTCAACAGCCTCAGCGTGTTCGGGATCAAACCAGTCAAAGGATTGTAGCTCAACGACAGTCTCATCGGTCGTCATATCGACGATCTCATAAGCGGGTGGTTGATATCCGGGACCGGTGATATATGCCGCAGGACCCGTTTGCTTTGCACCGTACCAGACCATCTTGTATTGATGCCCCGTCACCTTGTTAGGTGCGAGCACCATCGGTTCAACGGTAACGCTTCCCTCTCCCTGCTGTTCTATATCAGCAGTAGGCTCTCGGTATCCTGCGGGTTGGGCGCGCGGGGCAACGTGGACCATCGTCTCGATTTGGCTACTCTCCATTGAGATCAGCCCGGTTTTCGGGTTGCCTGTATCAAACGAGGTCACCGCATAAGTGTATTCAAGTCCGTTGGTTAATCCTGCGTCGGTATAGAAATTCTTGATGCCTGCGTCTTCACCGAGTGCCTGTGAAGGGGTCGAGACGACTTGGAAGATGTCACCTGCGACAGGTGGTCCTGAGGGACCGTCGGTAATTTGCACATAGAGTCCACCAAAATAGATGAGGGTACCGGAACGATATGTCCCGTCAGGATAAGGCGCAAAGGAATCGGGATTTATGACGACGTATCCGCCGCCGTCAAACGCCGGATTATATGCCATAACTTCCCATAGCGTCGTGTTAACTACTTCAAAACTCGTACTGGAGTTGAATTTGATTACATAGATGGCACTTTTGAAGAAATCGGCGAAGAAAGGTTCATCACCCATGCTCTCGATAGTGGCATCCGACTGCTTACCGACGTGCGCCACTGTAAAGAAATTACCGGTCGCGCCCGGCTTGTCGAATTCCATCAGCATTGTCCAATCCTCAACGGGGTTACCGGTGGATTCATCATAAGAGACATCGCGCCTATAAACTCGGTACCCTTCAAAGATTTTCTCTGGGTCGGTCACATCAATATATTCTTCGATGCTCTTGCCTGTGCCTTCATCAACCCAGCGTCCCTCGCTTTCCCAGACGAGTGTCACCTGTTTATCGGCAGGATAAGCGGCTACCAGTGGGGAAGGTGGCGGTGCCGGTGCGACGTATCCATCGTCATATAACTTTTGTGCCCAGTCCGAAGATGCTTGCAAACCCGCTAGCCCCTCACCGATCGCTACAGCGATAATGATGTTGAACGACTCACCCGGGGCAAGCGATTCAACAGGTCCGTAGGATTGAATAAAGCGTTGATCGTCGTAGTTTGCGGGGAGTGGTTCAACACCGGGTGTGCTGATAAGCGCGTACATCTCCGCATCAGTCGTTGGGTCCGTGGAGATTGTAATCCGTTTGTGGGCGGCAAAAGGGATTTTCGCCGCTGGGCCCTCCACATTATCCCCCATATACGCATCCAATACGCGTAAGCCGATATACCCCGGCGCCGAGGCGTTGGAAAATCCGTAAGAGAGGTAACGGTTGGGGTGATCCACGGGATTGAGGGCATCCGGGGTCTGATCCAGGGCAACGAAGTCATCTGCGGAGTAACTTGCCGTTCCCGTTTCGTTACTGGAGATGTCTACATCGTATCGGAACGCCATGAATACGTCTTCAAGCGTGTCGCTACCAGCATTTTTGACGTTATACTCAAGAATAAAGAAGTCGTAAAGCGGGGCATAACTCCATTGAAATCCGTTGACTTCCAGTTCTAAACCCAGAATCAAATCTTTATTTGCTTCAGGGTTCATGTCAGAGCATTTGAACATGATTGCTTGGTTCGTCGGTGTTCCTTTTGTCGTCACACCGGGTTTGTTTGAGATAACCTCTGGCACATCATCAGTGGGCCAAATTTCGCTTTGCCTGCCATCCGACTCAGCAACGCCAATTTCCCCACCTTTCTTCGCACCGATCCAGATGTCTCCTTCATAGATGTAGGAATCGTTTGTTCCTGCGGGCCACCATCCGGAAGGATTTGCGGTAGGATTACTGGGAAACCCAACAACCGCGGTGTTATAGATAGCAGATGATAGGTTACCCACATCGAGTGCTTTCCAATCCACATCTGCACCCGCCGATAACGCGACGAGTGCAAAAATTGTAGATACGCATATAAGTCGTAATAATTTCATAGTTTACGTTTCACCTCATATATTTATTGAATGTTGCAATAACAAATCGCTCTTGCTGAAAAATATAGTCAAGAAATGATTCCGGTAAAAACCAAAAATATTCATAAAGCCGTTCGTAATGCATACGGTTGCACTAAAATATCCGCTGGTATTCCAAGCTCTGTGTGCAATTTTCGATAACGTGAGTTCGATAAAAGGTTTCTACTTGTACCGCAAAGTGTTCGTTTCACAGAATATGCCACAAACTAAAAGTTTGTGCTACAATTTATGTTTTTGACCCGCGAAAACAGCACCTTGAGACGAATGAAATGCTTAAGTCGAACTGACGTACCTTTAATCATTGGGTTTCTGTAATTTCAAAAACCCGATACCGTTGCGTTTTTCCGTTCCCGCTGTCCACCTCGCCTTCGATGAACAGCGGATAATTGTAAGCAGTCTCTTTGACAGAGAAAAGATACGGAATTGCGCCTGCTTCACGCGCTATCTTGGCTTGGCTCTTGAAATCGCGAGGCTTCTTCATGTGCTGATTGTAAATCTGATACGTTGACCTGTCGGCGTAATACATCAAATCGAAATGCGATCCGACGCGCTCATCGTCAAGAAAGAAGCAGGCATTCTCTGGCATTTCACGTTGGAGACGTTGCCCACTCGCTTCATATAGGGGGACTCTGCTGTTCCGTTCCGTGACCCTGTAAGCGGCATGCACATAGCGTCCTGCATAGAACAACGCAATTATCAGTGCCACCGTCCGAAGCCCAAGCCATATCCACCTTCGCGCATTGCGGTGGCGAACCCACCTATACACACCCGCGAAAATTGCCAACAGTACGCCAATCCCAATAAGCTGCTCAACAATCCAGAAATTCGTCTGGATAAACGGGGCAATCACCTTGAGTCCATCGAACTGGTCCCGACCCTTGACGAGGGTCCGCCCGCCAGAAATAATGGTAATCGCAAGCATCCCCGCCACCCAAATAGAGGTGTAAACCCAGTCCCGCCGTTGCCATGCTCGGCTGATGACGGCTGCGAGACAAATCAGTAGCGGTGGCACCGCAATCATCGTTGCCGATGGCGTTTTCGTCTGCGCGAGCGTGTGCGGGACGATCACACCGATACCCCATGCTAATACAAAGAGTTCCGCTAATCGCCAGCGTTTGAACATGACCACTATTAGACATACCACCGCCGCGACGAGGACGGTATAGAACACCGGATAAAATAGCGGCATATAATCAAACAGCGGTCGATCCCAACTTGCCCCCCAACTTTCAATATCGGTGTTGAGGTGCTCCAACACGCGTCTATGTTCCCAAAGGAATTCCTTGCGATAGTAAATCAGGCAATAGATGACCCACGGTGCCATTGTCGCAATTGCCGCCAAGAGTTGTAAACCGATGTCGCTTTTTTTAATTTTCCTTGCGGTTCGGTCAGATGGGCTTGAGGTTTTCCCGTTCCTTTCCGTATATCCGCCCGGCGCGATGCTTGGGCTGTGATCTTTGGATCTCAGATTGCCCCGCCCAGTATACCAGGCGACCCCCCAAACGACCAACGCGATACCAAAAGTGATGAAGGCGAGGTAACTTTTCGATAGATACGCAACACCCATCGCAACGCCGGATAAGATGTAATTCCTCCGTTTTCCGGTCCGAATTGCGCGGAGTAGGAACCAACACGAGACCTGTACCCAGAGCAACAAAGCGATGTCAATGTGATCCGAATAGCGATAGCCGTGAACGGACTCAAAGAGAAACGGGTTAAACGCCTGGAGAAACGCGGCAATGAGTCCTGCCCGTTTATCAAAAAGATCCGAAGCGATTCGAAATGTCAACCACGTTGTCACAACCAAACTGATTGCCGATGGCAACCGAAGCGCGAACGTATTGATGCCGAAAATAAGGTGCGAGAGCCAGATTGTCCACATGGCGACAGGCGGTTTATGTAGCCAGATGTGGTTCTCACCCCAACCTTTGTAGTCGTAAGGGAGCCACGGTTGGTCGTAGAGCGTGAATTTGAGCGGATGTTTCGTCAAATTCCGTGCAACGACCGCGTGAAACCCTTCGTCCCAATAGGTAATCCCACTATGCCCAAGGTTCTGCAGCACCAAAACCGCTGAGGCAACCAGAATACAGAGTAGGACAATTTTTACGAGTGTAAATTCGCTTTTGAAACGGGATCCCTCAAAGTTCATCAACAGTTATAAATTCAACGTATGTCGCAAAGCTATGTCAATTTTTTCCATTGAAATCGAACCAACCACACGTTCAATGGTTGCTTCAACAACTGTGGCAAGATTATCAGTCATCACTACCGAATCCATGATTAATCCAGATTGTTGCCCTTCCGGTGTGGAAACTAAAATGGTAACACGGCTTGGATGATTAGCACGGAACATTCTGCTGGTAATCATCGCTACAATCAGTTGAGGCAAATTGGTTTGAAGATTGTTCGCTTGAACGATTAATCCCGGACGTAGTTTGGCTGTGTGCAAATTGGAATCCGGAAAACGTGATAAAATGACATCACCGCGTTTGTAACTTGGCTTTTTCCTCATCATAGTTGTCATAGATATCCATCTCAGGGCTTTCCCAATCTTCGGCAAAGGAGGCGAGACGTGCCCGCATTTCTGCCGCCTGGGCTTCGTCAATACCGCGCTCCCGTAAGTCTATACTGCCTACGGTGCCAAGCACAACTTTTGGTTTAATATGCACATGGGCAGCATCAAAACCTGCTTTTCGGACATCCAATAATGCAGAAACAATAGCAGACTCCAGCGAAAAGGCCTCACGGTGAAAGTGAATTTGGGGTACCCCTTCAACAGTGGTAATCGTTCCATCATCAAAGATATTATAAAGTCGATCGGCTTCTTCTTCATTCGGGTCGGCTGTTAAAATGAGTGTGAATTCATATATTCTCATGGTAAATTTTTCCTTTATTAATTATCTTATTATTTCGCGTATTTCCCACAGGTGCCGTTTTTTAGCAGGGTTTGGTCGTACTCGGGACGCAATTCGTCATTCAGTTCGGTTCTATCAGTCATTTTGAGATTGAACGAATACATCGTTCGACACCCCGTAGCGGAAACCTCCACTAATCCAATTTCTTTCACTTCCGTGGAAACTGGTAAATCAATTCACCGACAAACGGTTACCGCTTCGGCAATCTGATGCTCTGACAGACCGAACGCGAGTGTGCAGTGCGGCACCCATCTTCCAACAGTGTAATATTCCCGTTGTTCCTTTGCATGTTTTTTGAAGATTTCATGAAATGCCGTGTGTACATTCAGCAATTGCGCAGTGGCGGTTGCACCTAAGTAAACAACCCCTTCCGATGTGCAAAAGATGCCTATGTTCGGAAACGACAATCGAAACGGTGCAACACTCGCCGCAAAGATTGAAAGCTCCTGTGCAAGTGAATTTGTTTCAAGATGGTCGCAAACCCCAAGCGATACATGCGGACGGTAACCCCCTTTGGGCATAGAATCACTAATCCCTGCCTCATCAATCGCTTTCCATGCCTCGCGAATGCGCTCTTCGGCTGGAGGCTCAAAATACAGTTCAGCAACAAACGGCATACATCACCTTAGCAACATCAAATAATAAATTTTACAGTTTTAGGAAGAATGGTATCCATCCAATCGACACAATTAGGACGAGTTGCCTCGTCGGTTATGAAAAAACAGCAACTGCTACAGGGCGTTTAACCGTAATCCCTTCTCGCTGGTGTTTAATCCGCTCAATTTCATGCAATGTTTGTGCTGTTAGATAACTTTCGCCACACTGCGAACAACTCATCACAGGCACACCTTCAATGACGAGAAGAGCCTCTCCTTGCCCGTAACTCCGTGAAATGTAACGCTGCCGCACCCCCGATTCTCCACAAATATCGCATATCATGATGTTGACTCCTTGTTGTTTATTTGACATAGATGGAAGTCCTCGGACCTTTACTTCTACTACTGAATCCACAAGAGAAACAAAAAACATGGACCGTTGTCGCATGACTTCTTCTTCATTCGGGTCGACTGTTAAAATGAGCGTGAATTCATATTTAACAGATGTGATTTCGCACACATCACTGTACTTTTCCAAACGCAAGGACATCCAGAAAATTGTCCCACACCAACCATCCGTGATCTTTGAATCTCGCTCCCAGTTTGATATAAAAATCCTCACTACTGTTCTTGTGATCTACACAGACCCCTTTCGCGTCCCACTTTTTGAACCATTTCGCAAGCGCGACGACTAATTGCGTTCCGAGTCCTCGTCGTTGGTGCTCTGGAAGAATATAGATAAATTGAAGTTCACCCGCCAAACCAAATCGTTCTGTCAAATGTCCGGCAACGAACCCCACTATTTCTCCATTGATGATTGAGACGTAGACAATCCGAAGGACCTTTGCGTCTCGCGGATGGTGTTCTTTTCGGATATACGCCTTCCATCTATAGACTGCCGCTTCACGTTCCATGTAAAACGGTTTATTGAACGCATCCGCAAAACTCTGGAGTGTCACATCTACGATGGCTTCTACATCATCAATACCGACTTCTACAATGGTATAATCCATACGGTCTGTCTGCTTTACAGACCAGATTCGTTAATCTTATTGTAGATGTTGGTACCCATAGCGACTAATTTCTCGCGAATTTCATCCCAATCTTCTGGGTGGTCTTTACCTTTGTTAATGACACGAAACCCAAACCCTGCACGTTTAGCCGATTCGCGATCATAGTAGTCGTAATCTGCTTCCGGGAACAATGCGATAATTTCGTCTCGACGCTCAATTCTGTTCTCTCCCCAACAGAAAAAAGAAACATAACTGCGATTTTTACGAAAACTGAGTATTATTTCCACGCCGCGGATCTGCTTTGAAATCCATCCGTCGTCTCCAACAGGCACGGGTTTACCGGCAAAGATTTCTCCGAATTCACCCCTACGGATCGGTGCCCAGAATTCGCTTTCTCCAGCGTCGGCTTTCCTCTCAGTTTGGATATCTATTGCAGGTCCAACGACATGGTGAAAGAGGAGTTCGCCATGTGAATTGGCTTGTGCTTGAATGAGATACCAGTCAATGGTACTGTCCTCATCCCGTAGCCTGCACGTGACAATCATCAGTTCCTCAAAACTCTCTGCTACCAGTACTGCCACCGTGGCCTCTTTCAAGCGTGCGTAAGCCTCCAGTCTGCCCCAATGATCCCAATCCGCTTTTCCGAATTGGTTTTCAACAACGAGAAGGCTATCATCACCCTCAGCAACAATATCTGCCCTACGCGTGCCGACTCTGGCTTCTGTCTCTACATCTTCAAACTTACCGATCCGAAGTGCATCAAGATTATCAGCAAGATCGACTGAGAATTCTTCTTCTCGGTTGTAGATAGATGAAAGTGGTATTGTTTTTTGCAGTTGCATCTATGTTCGTTATCCCTCCTAAAAATCCAAACTTACACCCATCATAATCAAGCGCGGTGAGCTCCATGACAGCGGATGTGAATGCTTCTGGCTGTCAAGCGGTTTACCGTACCGGTCATACGTCACTGAATCGAGGAGGTCGTCCAGATTTTTCGTGTTGAAGATGTTCCGAATGTCCGCAAAGAAAGTGTAAGTCAACCCACCAATGCGACTCCGTTTGCTGATAAGCGCGTCAACGTTATACGTTGGCGGGTAACGCTTCGAGTTAATGTCGGGTTTGGTTGGCGATCTCGGGTTCGGTGTATAGGGCAAACCGCTCCCATACCTGCCAATCAGGTTGACAGCAGAATCAAAGGGCAATTGAACATCTAACAGTCCAGAAAAGATATGACGCTGATCCCAAGCCAAGGGATGGCTTTCAGTCACATCAGGTTGCGAATTATAATAGGTGATGTAACCCAGATTTCGGCTGGAGCCTTTTCCCTTCGCGACGGAATAGGTGTAACTGAGCATTCCAGAGACCGGACTCTGTCCCGTACGCCATTTACGAATTGTGAGTTCAAATCCTTGAACCCGACCATAGATGCCGTGGATCATACCGTTGAATTCATCATTGAGGAAATAACTGTAATCGTTGGTAATGTCAACATGCACACTATTGACAAGTTTATTGATATCCTTGGTGAACCCAGTGATGTCAATCGTTAAGTCATCGGTGAATTGCTGTATGACCCCGACTTCATAAGCGATCGTCCTCTCCGGATTTAAGTCAGGATTGCCCCTTCTTCGGATTGCACCCCGCATATCAAAGTTGAGATTTTCGTAGAGATCATCACCTCGCGGAATCTGATAGTAATGTCCGTATGTAAAGTGCAACTTCGACCGATCGGTAACCGGGAAGGAAATGCCGAGGCGCGGCGCGATCATGTGTTTGGCAGAAGCCTCAACCGGATCTTTGATGATGGGAAGCCCAACTTTATAGGTACTTTTATCCAGTTTGATTGTGCCATCGTCGTTCAGTTCGAGTGGATCGAATGGGTCGGCGGGTGAAATACCATCTGGATTATACAGGTCATATCGTAGGCCGGCATTGACGATCATGCCTTCATACTCCATTTTGTCTTGCACATACGCACTTATGGATTGAGGCTGTACATCATAATACTCCATATAGAGATTGGAACTCCCATAGTTAGTCGTCTGGAGATTATAGAGATCGTATCCCAAGAATTCAACGCCTGTCTGGATCTGGTGGTTCGCCGTAACTTGGCTGGCAAAATCCGCTCTCAATATTGAGGTCGTTGCATTGAGAGAGCCCCAAGAATTGTTGTCACCTGCAACGAAATAGGTTGTATCGTTGTATGCCTGTTGGGATGGGTTCCTGATTCTGCCTTCTTCTTGATTCTGCTCAAAGGATTTTTCGGGATCCCAAGCGTTTTCATTAAACGTTTTCCCCAACGGATCCCACGACTTACCGGGTTGCTGACTTTCAGCCGATCGCCGGAATTGACCAAGTGTTAACGTATAGAAGGTGCCAGAGTTGATATTATGTGAGAGTCGCATGGATAGACTCCGTCCATCCGAGTTCGACACTGGAACCGCACTCGGCCAAAAACGTTGCGCACCACCATAGGAGTGGCCTTCCGACTTATTGAAAAGCCCACTTGCAGTAAGTTTGATACTGGGTGTTACTTCAAACTTCAGCTTTCCTTGGAAGATATATCCCGTCCCCTGACTATTCGGGAAAAAACTGTTATTTCGTTGGAGCTGGCTGGAGGCGGAGAATGTCAACCGATTTCCCCATATCGGTCCGCTGAGCGCAAATTCACCGATATGACTCGGAGACAGATTGTACTTTTTCGTGTCATTGAACAACCCACTATACTCTTCCAGATCCACGATGTAGCCGTCTAAGAGGATAACCTGTTTCTTCTCATAGTCGATAACGGTGCCATCGGCATCCTTGTAAGGCTGGCGCGCCATAATCGTTTCACCCGTATCGGGGTTAACTTGCGGTTCACCAGTTTCCAGATCTATCACGGGCTGGAGCGGGTTTTCTGTCCTGTCTGCATACACACCGGGATAAATCTCCGTAAAGACTACCTGTGCGTCACCTTCGCGTTCCGCTAACTCCGCAACCGTGACATCCTGCCCTCGGTATGGTTTTTGATAATCGTAGGGGCTACCGAAGAAGACACCTCTGAAGGGTTCAATCGCACTGGGTCGAAATCCGTTGTCTGGATCGAGCCATGGACCGTATAACGGATCGCCGTGGTGCGTCCCCCACTGTCCGACTCGGTACCGGACTCTACCAGAGAATTTATTTGTTCCGATCTTCGTGATGAGATTAACGATACCGGATTGCGCATCACCGTGTTCCGCATTGAATCCGCCCGTGATGACTTCTATTTGCTCAAGGGAATTCGTGCCGATACTCAAGCCTAAACTTCTGCCGATCGGATCATTAATCGGGATACCATCAATGAGATACCTAATCTCCATCGACCTACCGCCGCGGACATGAACCGAGCCTGTTGAGTTTAGCACCGCAACCCCAGGTAAAGTTTGTAGAATTCCATTCACGGTATCGCGCGGCATCGCCTCAATATCTTCTGATTCAATGATTCTTGTCGACTGTGTGACATCTTTCTTAATCAGCGGCTTGACAGCCGTTACCGTTATACCTTCAAGTTGCACCGCGGCACTCTTTAGCGTAAAGTTTAGCGTTGTCGTCAGACCCGCCAGCACTTTTGCCCCCTCAATGGTCTCCGAACCGTAACCCGTGAGTTCAACCCTTACATCGTAACCCCGCGGTGAGATGTTGGTCATAACATAGTAGCCGGCATCGTTGGTTGTTGCGGTGCTGCTGGTTCCGACGAGTGTTACCGTGACATTCACCAGCGGCGCATTCGTCGCTTCAGCAGTAATTACACCAGAAATTTTTCCAGTGATCGCCGCAGAGACATCAAAGTTAACTGCTACCGTCATATACACAGCAACGAGCAGGAAAAATGCTACTTTGGTGAAGCTTGCAAGTTTCCGAAGCTTGTGACTAACAGATTTCAAGACGTTATATTTTTTCAATTTCATGACTCCTTATATAGTAAAGTCGAAAAATAACTCTCACTGCGAGGCAATTTCAGAGAGTGGCAGTTCCGTCCCACCCCCGCTGGCGAGGTTTGTAACCTCGCCCACAGTGTCTAAGTAATTGTAGGTTTTACTATAATATGTTCTGAATGTTTCCAGACTCGGTATATGAATCTTGGGGCGAGAGACCTAAACTATAAATTGCCTGGGTGTCTACAAAACAGTCTCAATGAATCTGAGGCTTTTTAAGTTCCGTTCGGTATGATGTTCAATGAAGTTACCGAGCAGACGTTTAAGTTCCTTATGATTGCGGGTGGAGGCGCGGATTCGGTTGAACCGCTCCCATTCAGATTTCCGAAGCATTTTTAGCAATTCACAACTACCGGGTGCGATTGTAAAGGCAGCACCGTCTCGGTTTTCACAATCGCCACAAAGCACGCCACCGTAGCGAATACTGAACGCGATGCTGAGAGCACCCCTTGTTGTCTCTTTTTCAGCGGAAAACGCGTCTGTTACAGCTGAACCGCAATGTACACACCGCGAGAGTTCCGGTCCATAGCCTGCACAGTCCAGAAACTTAATTTCAAACCCTCTCGCGAGTAAAGGCACATCATCCGCATGAACTAAAAATTGGTAGGTGGTATAGAGGAGATTGAAAATTTCAGGGCTGGCGATGCCCTCTGATGCGATGCTATCTACCAATTCGGCGAAATAGCATCCGTAGGTGATACGTGTGAAATCGGAGCGAATTAGATCAAACCCATCAATCAGATTGAAATCGGTGATGTTCTGCAATTCCCTATTTTCGCGATGTTGAAAGAGGAGTGTCCCGTGATTGAAGAGTTCCAAACTCCCACTGAGGCGGCTTTTCGGGCTTTTTACGCCGTAGGCGACTGCTTTAACTTTCCCGAAGTCGGGCGTATAGAAGGTAATGATTTTATGGAATTCTTGCAGCGGAAAAGTGCGGATGACAATCGCTTGGGTTTTTTGAGCTGCCATGGTTTTAGCTGCGGTGGATGCGTTTTCGTTGCGGGAATAAAATCGGGGCGAGAGGATTCGAACCTCCGACCTCCTGCTCCCGAAGCAGGCGCGCTAACCGGGCTGCGCTACGCCCCGTTCTTATACTTAATTATACCTCTTCTGCTAAGCATTGTCAAATTAATTTCAAAATTGCGACATTAAGGCAAATTCCATTCCTCTGCGACGAGGCTCCTTCTAAAGTCCGCCCGCGGAATTGTTGTCCGCAATTCCTACTTTTCAAGACGCATTACTGGTATTGATATCCGGCATCCGAATATGAATTCTATGGATACGCCGTTCATCTGCCTCGAATATAGTAAAATGGATACCGCGGTAGGTAAAATCAGTGCCCTGTTCTGGCACGCGTCCGAGATGGTCCACGACGAACCCGCCGATCGTATCAATGTTCTCCGCTTCGAGTTCTGTACCGAGTTTCTCATTCAGCTCAATAAGATTTAGCCTTGCATCAACCGAATAGGCGTTAGAATCCATCTCGATGTAGTCATCCTGTTCGTCGATTTCGTCTTCATCGTGGATTTCGCCGACGATTTCTTCGATGATATTTTCTAAGGTTACGATCCCAGCGGTGCCACCGTATTCATCCACAACGATCGCGATGTGCTGTTTATGTGCCCGAAGTTCTCGGAAGAGTTCTGAAATATTCTTGCTTTCCGGTGTGAAGAAAGGACCTCGATCAACGATTAATTCTCTTAGATTGACGGGTTTGCCTTTTGCCCAGCAATCCAACATATCTTTAACGTGCAAAATTCCGACGATCCGATCGATCGTCTCTTCATATATCGGAATACGCGTGTGTCTAAACGTGATTGCTGTCTGTAAAACGTCTGTATCAGCGGTTGCGACATCGAGACAGACCATATCGGTTCGTGCGACCATGATTTCTCGAGCGACTTTGTCTGGCAAGTCTAAAATCCGTGAGATCATTTCACGCTCGTCCGGCTCTAAGATCTCTTGGCTATCCCCAACGCTGTCAAGCATTTCTAACACCTCTGGGGATACGAGGCTGTCTTGTACTGAGGTGACTTTGCCACCGAAGATTCGGACGATGAGGTTCGCGAGGAAATTCAGGGGGATTAAAACCAGAAATCCGCACCAATAGATGGCGCGGAGCGCACTGAGTGCTCGGATAGTTGCTGCCCCCGTACTGCCCTGTACATAATTTTTGGGAAACAGTTCAGCAAAGACGACAAAGCATGCGACTGCGAGGGCTGCATTCGCGATCGGGTATTTTTCTTGCCAAAAGGTCATAAATATCGTAACGCCTGCTACTATCAAGATAGTTTTTGCCGTGATGATAGTCAGCGAATAGCGGCGCGGGTGGCGCAGCAGCGATGTCAGTACCTCGTAGCGCTTGCCACCCTCTTCGGCAAACTTGAGAATGTCGTCCCGCGTTAACCGAGCGAGCAACGCTTCCGCAGTTGAAAACAGCGCGCTGAGAATTAAGAGTATACCTAAGCTAACGAGTTTGATGACTAGGTATAGGTCGTCCAAACGTAAAATCACACTCCTATTAACATACCAATTTCGCGGTGATCAGAAAATAACAGACAACGCACTACAGTTCCTGCAGTAGACGGAAGATACTTTCCTGCTTCTCAAACATGATCTCGGCTTCTTCTTGCGTTTGATGGTCGTAACCCAAGAGGTGTAGCATGCCATGTACTGTGAGCAATGCGGTTTCGGTTTCAAGGTTCCCGCGAGCTCCGCTGAACCCGTCCGTTGTCGATGCTTGTCGCGCCGCGGTTTCAAGGGATACAACGAGATCTCCAAGCAAACTTGGGTTTACATCACCATCTTCACCTTCACGCATTGAAAACGCTAACACATCTGTCGGTACATCGATGCCACGATAGTCTCGGTTGAGTTGTCTAATGTCAATATCATCTGTCAAGAGGACGCTGACCTCACACGGTTCTGCGTCATGCGCCTTTAACGTTGCGCGCACCGCGCTGTAAACCACTTTTACGTCAAAAGTGGTATTGCGACTCGTATTGGTAACCCGGATCAAAACGGTTATCCTTCTCCACTGGAGACACCCGATGGTTTTACGCCGCTCCGCCCTGTATTGTAGGGTGATGCCAGCTCGTAAGCCTCGACAATGCGTTGGACCAATTCATGCCGTACGACATCAACTTTAGAAAAATAGACGAACTCGATTCCTTTGATGCCCGAAAGCACTTCTTGTGCGTCTGCGAGTCCTGAGACTTTATGGTTCGGAAGATCCGTCTGCGTAATATCGCCCGTAACCACAGCTTTTGAATCGAAACCGAGACGGGTCAAAAACATCTTCATCTGCTCAATAGTGGCGTTTTGTGCTTCATCAAGGACGACAAACGAGTTATTGAGTGTCCTACCTCGCATGAAAGCGATAGGGGCGACTTCAATAACATTCCGCTCAATATATTTGTCGAGTGCCTCTACGGACATCATATCATAGAGTGCATCGTATAATGGACGTAGGTATGGATGCACCTTGTCTGCGATGTCGCCGGGTAAGAAACCGAGGTGTTCACCGGCTTCAACAGCGGGACGTGTCAAGATAATACGACTCACCTGTCCGCTTTTGAGCGCGGAAACCGCCATCGCCATAGCGAGATAGGTCTTTCCTGTTCCCGCCGGTCCGATGCCGAAGGCGAGGTCGTTGTGCTTAATTGCCTCAACATATCTTTGCTGTCCAGCGGTTTTGGGACGGATAACGCCACGTTTTGAGAATACTGGAATAGACTCGGCTCCAGTTTCACCTAAGGTGTCTTTTTCACCAGCACCCGACGCTCGAATTACATAGTTGACATCGGTTGCCTGAATGCGCTCTCCCTTCCGGATGCGGTGAAGTAGTGATTCGAGGACCGTTGTCACCCGGTTAACTTCTGCTATATCTTCACCAATGACAGAAAGACTGTCACTTTTCAAAACAACGCGAACATCAAACCCATCTTCAATGATTTTCAAGAGGGCATCACTTTGCCCGAAGAGGGCTTGCACTTCAGCGTTGCTCTGTATGGGAACACCCTTCGATTCTTGCTTTTGCAATCGGATTCTAATCCTCCAACTATTTAAACGGGAAACCTACAGGTTTCACCTTGTGTGTTCTGTCTAAACCTTAACGCAATTGCTAAAAAATGTCAAATTTCAGGAGTTATACACAAGAGTTTTCTCGACGGGTGAAGTTCCAACGAGCATCAGCAGAAATTGTTGTGAATAAATCCTGTTGAATCACTTCTATTCTACAAAATCTCAAAACAAAAGTCAAGTGATTTTTATTACCTGCTATAGAATTTAATTTCTCGGATCGCAGCACCTTTGAGTGGAATTCGTAATTCGCCTGTTTCGTTGCCGTGTGATACATTGTCTAAATCTTCCAATGCATAAGCTGTCAGCCGCAGATACAGAATCTTCCGTCCAATCCGGTACCTCACTGGTAGTGTGCCTTCGACTTTTTCACCACGCTTGTCTTCGACGGCCTCAAATGAAAGTAGCCACTTTGACGATTTCTCTTCAGCGGTAGCATCTAAAGTGAAATGAGGGATAGTCGAGGCAGGATATACTTCAATATAGTCAATGTACACTGGCGCGTTCAATTTGATCAATGTCTCCGTTTTGAGGCTGCCTTCCACTTGACGCTGATACTGTCGCTGATACTGCTGCCGCCTGACGACAGACCCAGACCGCTCAAATCCTTTTCGGATCGTTCCCTTCGGCGTGAAGGTGCCTACTGTTTTCAAGTCGCCGTCTATCATCTCGGGATTTTCCTTGCAGCTGAGACGCGAAGCCGAAATTTCCACCGGAGGCGACTCTTGCAACACAGCACACCCCATGGCACCGAATAGTAGAGACAATAAAATGCTGACCACTCGGACTTTCATTTTTCTTCTCCTTTTCATCAGATGGGAAACTCCGTCTATAACGACTGTCGTCCGTAGAGTTTGACCTCGCGGATTGAAGCACCTTTCAAAGGAATCTCAATTACTTCGTTACCGATGCTGTTATCAAACCGCGTGACATTCCGTCGGTCTTCTATTGCATCTGCTGTCACGCGCAGGTAAAGCAGTTCCCTTCCCACTTGGAATTTCACCGGTTTTGTGTATTCTACATCTCTATACTGTTTGTCGTGCACAGGCTTGAAGCCTGTACCGGATTGACCGAAGTGATGTTCCGATGCCTCCAAGGCTGTGCTCAGTGCCAAATTGGGGACAAGGGATGCCGGATAAACTTCAACACTACTCACGTACATCGGTTTTTCCAGCTTAATGAAAATCTCGCAGCGGATTGTTCCATCAAGCTCGGTTACATACTGGTTTCTGCCTAAGAGGTGCCCTTCGCCTTCCACAACACTAAGGCTCTTTTTCACGCCACCTCTCACATCAAAAGTCCCGACTGTTTCCAAGTTGCCGTCCACTATTTCGGGATGGGTGTCACAGGTCAGCCGTGAAGACGCAATTTCCTCAATAGGCGTGTCCTGAAGCCAAGATAAACGCGAGGGCAGAATTTCCGCTCCCGATTTCCCTTGAAGTCCCACACAGCCAACGATGCTGAACGGCAGAAATAATAAAATGCTAAACGCCCATTTATTCATTTTCTTGCTCCTTTCCGGTTAAGGTGTCTGATGGATGTAAAATTTGACTTCGCGGATGGAAGCTCCTTTCAGCGGAATCTCAACACCTGAGTTTGCAGTTCGGGTGGAATTCTGTCTGTCCTCTATTCCGTCTGCACTCATTCGTAGATAAAGCACTTCTCGCCCGATGCGATACCGCACCGGATTCATGCCCTCTATGTCCTGATGTTGCTTGTCAGACACCCGTTCAAAGGCGACATCAAAACGCGGCGGATCATCGGTCGTCGTCATCATCGCGAAATTGGGAATCAGTCGCGATGCCGGATAGACTTCCACATAGGAAACATAGGTCGGAGCATCCAGTTTGATAATCGCTTCCGTGCGGCGCTGCCCTTCAACCTGCGTTATATAACGCTGTTGTGCATAGGCGAGCCGCCGCCCCTCACCCTCGTTAAGGTAATACGCTTTTCGGACAAACCCGTTCACGGCGAATGTGCCGTCTGTCTCCAGATTACCATCTACAAATTCCGGGTTAGATTCACAGGTGAGGCGTGACGCTGTCATCTCACTAATGGGCTGATTCAGTGCAGCACACCCCGTAATGCCGATAAGCAAAACAAGCAAACCGTAGATTCTCATCTTTTCCTCCTTCGGTTTACGGCACACGGCGTGTGCCTACTACTATATAGGAACCGCAACATCGAAACGTTCTGCGGCTTCAACGAGGCGGTTCCAAGTCGGTTCCTCAATCGGGATCCCTTCGCGCAGGCGTTTCTCTCGGCTCCGCTCCTCGAATTCTCCAGGCACATAAATCTCGTCGATACCTGGCAAGCGAGCAGATGACTTCACCCACTCTACAAGATACGCAATTTCCTGTTCATAATCCGCTAAGTCAATGAAATCCTCAATTTTGATTGCGAACATTACAATGCCACTCGCCCCACGCGTCGGTTGTTCACGGCTGCATCCCGCCCAAGAAAGTCCGCCAGCGATGGCATCTATCATCACACCGAGCCCAAACCCTTTGTGTCCGAACTGGAAACCACCGAGCGGCATAACGGCTGTATCCTGTGGACGTTCATGAAACGCATTCGGGTCGGTGAGCGGTTTACCTTCGGCATCTATCATCCATCCCTCCGGTATGGGTTCACCGCGTGCCGTCTGGACGAGCAGTTTCCCACCTGCAACGACGCTGAGCGTCATATCAAGGAGGAGTGGTTCGCCACCCTGACGCGGCACAGAGATCGCAATCGGATTCGGTGGCAGTCTCCGAGAGGTTCCACCGTGCGGATGCATGAAGCGTCCGCCGCCGTTGAGCAGGACGATTCCGATCATACCAGCACGCGCTGCAATCGGTGGATATTCACCCATCCGTCCTGCGTGTCCACACCGATGCAAGCCGACTGCACCAATGGTGCAGGTTTTTGCTTTTTCAACAGCCATCTCCATCGCTTTACGTGCGGCAACCATGCCGAGCGCACCGTTGGCGTTGATAACAGTAGCTGCCCCACTTTCTCTGACAATCTCCATTTTATCTGCGGCGGGACCGCCTGCCATGCCGCCGGCGTAGTTCGGTGCGTTGATGACACCGTGTGAATCGTGTCCGACGAGGTTAGAATCGACGACGTGGTCACTGACAATACGTGCGTCCTCCTCTGTCCCTCCAGCACCGCGATATATGTCATATACAAACTTTCTCAAAACATCATGAGATACAACTGGCATAAACACCCTCCATGAAATTTAAAGCGGTCAGCAATCGGTTTCCATCAGCAGTCAGTATTCCGTCGTTAATACTAAAGTAAACTGTTCAACAATATCTGCCTCAGGTTCCAATATGCGGTACTTCGTACACTTGGCACTACCGATTTATGAACCACTTTTATTTTACTCTATAAAAATACTTCAGCAACAAAATGCGCGAATGTATACAATTCGGCATTATACACTCTTGCTACGCTTGGCGAAATCCTGCGTCTGTGCGATGCCAATTCTGCCCGTGATCTGGATCACGGAACTGGATATGTCTGCCCAACAACTGCTTTAGCACATCGCTTTCGCCTACCAATTCATCATCGGTCAACTGCCGGGGCATATCCTCCTGTGGATAGATGACCGAACGGTTATACATACCGAGTAACCCGACACGAGACGTGTCCGTTAGGTTCGCCCGAGATTGATGCCAGATCGCACCGTTCGTGAACATGATAGAGCCTTTCGGCGCGACTGCGACACTCATCTCAAGTCCTTCTGCTTCTCCCAATTCGGGACGCCGAAGCGTTTTGTGTGACTCTGGAATACACGCCGTTGCCCCGTTCTCTTCCGTAAAGTCATCTAACATCCAAACCGTTTGTCCCGTTAGCGAACCGGACGGAAAGGGAGATTGCATCGCCCAATACGGGTAGTCAATATGCCAACCGCCTGTCGGTGCGCCAGGTCCAACGATGTTCGCCGTAAACGTGGAGGCAACGACATCTTCGCCGAGCATCCGTTTCCACACTGCCACCACGGTCGGGTGCTGGATAAAATAGCGGAAGATAGGTGATTTTCCGACGATTGCCCAGACGCGCCGAATTTTACTATCTCCGTAACTGTGGTCATGTCCGTTGGCGATATCCTCTTCGACCATTTTCCAGACTGCCTCGCGCGCTTCGTCTGCCTCCTCGGCAGTAATCACGTTTTCAATGATGTGGAAGCCGACTTCGCGCAGATTGTGTTCAACAAGGTCGAGCCTTTCTGAATCCAACGCTGATTTGATTTGTACCATGTTTCACCTCTGTGCTACCGAATACGGGGTAGATTGCGAACTGTCTCTATAATCTGATCTTCAAGATCGTCTGCATCGCTATCTGGAACCAGATTGTGTTTGTCCATCCACGCGATGTTTTCTGCTACACTCTCTGTAACCGGAACTTGTGGACTGAATTCAGGTAATACTGCTGCCAGTTTCTCGTGGCTGAAGATTTGAGTGTGCCCGAAGTTGCCTCTCAACCCACTGAACCGTTCAGGTGCCATCGCGATGAGTGTCTCTTGGGATACATGCACGATCTCTATGTCAACGCCGAGTGCCTCCGCCGCTGCACGGTGCCACTCATCCCACGTTCGCGCTTGTGGATGGACGATGTTGTATATTTCACCGAAGCAGTCAGATCTACCGAGTACATCTGTAAACGCAATTCCAGCGTCGCGAGATGACAGGAACTGAAAATAGTTCAGTCCATCACCTGCGGAGAGGATCGGTTTCCCCTTTCGCAACCGATCAATCCAACTCCCATCTCCACCAACTTGCCGATGGAGATTCATGCCAGGACCGTGTGTATAGGACGGCTTGAAAATGGTTACGGGGAACCCATCGCGTGCGTGCGCCTCCAACAACAAGTCATCCGCGGCGACTTTACCGATCCCATAGCCGGATGTGCCTTGCAACGGTGCTGTCTCTGGGAGATTCACTCCACTGAACGGCGGTCCGTAGGTCATCACTGTTGAGCACTGCACGAAGTGCCCGACGCGTCCTTGACATGCGCGAAGTGCGGAGGCGGCATCGTCCGCGTTGAAACTAATCATATCAATCACGGCATCCCATTCCTCTGCGCTGACTTTCGCCTCGAAATCTTCACGATTTTTCCGGTCACCATGAATGACACGAACATCTGGAGGCGGTGGATCGGCGTGTTGCCCACGGTTGAACAGGATGACTTCACGGTTTCGGTTTTGCAACGCCGCAACAATCCCACGACTGATGTTGCCCGTCCCACCGATGACTAAAACTTTCATTGGTTATTTCCTTTCTCTATCAAGGCGATTTCTGCGGTTGTTAATCTGTATCATTCTAAACATTCAAATCCTCTCTGAAAATTTCTACTCAGCACCACTGCTTTCCTGCTCTTCGACTCTCTTACGCTTCCTTTTCCCTGCACTACGCGAAAAAGAGATACCCCCAAAACCACTGATAACAGCGATGTAAAACCCGAAATCGTAAGCCCAACCACTATTGGAGGGTTCATAGATGCGGATCTCTGGGTTAAACAGCAATCCCCAAATGAGTGAGATTGGCGCAATCCATCCGTGCCAGATGCCCCAGAAAAATCCAGCGAGTTTCTCAGCGGTGTGTTTCCCATCGCCGGGTATGCACCCTGCAATCGTGATGAGTGCTATCAATAGCAGTAGGCAAATTAATTTTTGGATGTTCATTTTTCTACTCCATGTCCATTGCAAGTTGTAGGTGCTGTACGTTAACAATTGCCCGTGCCAAAGCCCAATCTAACCGCCGTCGATAGTGTCCATCACGGCGTAAGCCCTTGAACGCTGTCAAAAAAACATCGTGGGTTTTCTCTCGGATTGTTTTTAAGCGAGTGTTGAGCATACCTATATCCACACGCCACGGCACGCCAATCTTTGTAATAGAACGGCAATGGACACGGATAGGATAGTCTTTCAATTCTTCTACTGGACAAAAGCGAATAGAGGCAGAAACGGTATTGTCTATAGCGATGAGTCCGAGATTTCCCTTCGGGTCGTTGAACACAATATCACGATTGGAAGAAGGTTGCGGTAGATGTCTGCGTAGTTCACTCACGGTGCCGAGAAACTGGTTGTTGCGCCAGATTCTAACGTCCGATGTTGCGTCCGGTGCAAACAGTGCGAGACCGACAGGGTGTTCCGTGTCCTCAAACATATAGGAAGTGTCTCTTGTTTTATTTTCTTGCATTGGTTTGTGTTGTGTCTGTGGGACCAAAGAGATGAAATCGCACAGCCGTTCCAGAAACAGACCGCTCCGAATGAACGCCTCTGGAATGATTACGGCGACCCATTCACAATGTATCAAACACTGCTCAAGCGCGTATTTGTAAAGATCATCGTAACGCGTTGCTTCTGGGAAAGGTAAACCACGGCGCGTTGCGGAGTTGCGTGCTAACCACGGTGGATTGGTGATGCAGACATTGACCCCTTTGGGAAAGTCGGCGAGTGTGTCGCGTTGCACAATCCCTTTCACTCCGGGTTCGATGTCAAAAAATGCCCAATCTCGGCACTGCAGATGCGCGGCATCAATCAACCGCGGAATGTCCTTAGCACCCGCAAAGGGTTCTAAGACTGTCTGGTGTTTTAAATCGGACGCTTTTGCCCATCGCAAGAACGGTTCCAACTGAAAAGGATTTCCGCGCGTATAGTAGCGTCCACTCGCTCGTTTTTCGTCCATTTTCTTGTTGTTTTTCTAATAGGAAGGAATCTGTAGGTATGTCTGTTCTTTTGTCCAAACTTCAGGTTAATATGGCATAATATAACAAAGTTCAGTGTTGCATTCTATCATAAATCCTCTTTTATGTCAAATTTTTGAGGAGATTGGCAATCAGCCGTTAGATGTTGGGATTCGGAGATACCTCCTACAGCAAACCCTTGTGAAATGTATCCGATCATAAGGAAAGACCAAATGACTTTATTTTTCACAGGTTTAACTTGACCTATCCGTTAATATGGATATAATTACTGGTTGTTGACGTTTAGTTGTGTGAATCAGGATTGGCAGGATTATGATTTAATAGACTGGAGGAACCTGATGCGTTATTCATATATCGTCTCTGTCATACTCATGGTCACCATATTAACTTCTGTTGCTTCGGCAGGAGTATGGCAGGAAAATTTCGATAATGGACTTCCCGATGGCTGGAACGATGTCAGTGGCGAATGGAAGATTGTGAAGGATGCCTATGCCGAGACCTCTGGCGGACAGTACGCCAAGACGATGTTCGGTGATGAGAATTGGGCGGATTACACCGTTGAGGTGGATGTGACGTTGGTGAAAGACGTGAACGTGAATGCAGCGGGTTTGCTAATCCGCGCCGATGCGGACGGAGATAACGGTATGCGATTCTGGATTCGCACAGACGAGCATAAATGCCAATTTTCCCGATGGAGAGAGAATCAATGGGAACACATCGCGACCCCTCTGCCCCTTGAACCAGAAGTCGGCGAAACCTATCGTCTTAAGGTTGTTGCAGAAGGGCAGAATTACGAATGTTTTGTCGATGATGAACTCTTGTTCGAAGGCGACGATGATATGAAGTTCCGCGACAGTGGACGTATCGGTTTTATTGCGTATGAGGCAAACGTCCATTTCGACAATCTGATTATCGACGGAGAGGAGATCCCCGCCTTCGCGGTTGAACCGAATGGTAAACTTGCCACTCGCTGGGGACAACTGAAAACAGATGCTCGGATTCAGTAGCAGATAGGAGACAACGATGGTAAGTGTCGAACGCCCTTCTGAAATAGGCGCGCCACAATGGAACGGCTCACAACAACGGCAACTCCAATTTTCCCTTGCTCCCGCTGAAGTTGACGAGTATCATGAAAAAGGATTCCTCATCCTTCGCGATGTCCTTCAGCCTGAGGAGATTGAGATTTATCGCCAAGAAACAGAACAGATTGTTGATCATGCGCTTTCGTTGAGCCGTGAATTTCAGCTTGAACCGAAATACAATCTCCGCCTTGAAATGCTGGCAGATGGTCATCCTTGGAAGATCGATCCGTTTGTAAGTATCTCGCCGCTATTTTCTGCACTCGTTCGTGACAGACGGATTATGGACCGGTTGGCGTGCTTATATGATGGCTATGAAGCGGTGCTGTTCAAAGATAAACTCATCTTCAAACCGCCAGATAGCCACGGTAATGGACTACATCAGGATTACAATTGGTGGCAAGGATTCCCGCACAGTCTTCTCACGGTTTCAGTCGCGCTTGATGCCAGCACGAAAGAAAACGGATGCACAGAACTCTGGACGGGACATCATCAAGGATTTTTGCATGAACCCGGCTCGCTTGACAAAACCCAGATTGATCCCGAGCGACTCGCGAACGAGGCGCACGTCTACGTGGAGTTAGAACCGGGAGACATGGCGATCTTTACCTGTTTTACGCCACATGCCGCGGCATCCAACACATCGAACAGTGCTCGGCGGATGTTGTTTCTGAGTTACAATGACAACCGAGATGGTGAGCATTACACTGCACACTATGAACACTTTCGCTGGTATCGAACGCGCCCGGATCGTATGCCAGAAGTGGAACGGGCAAAGTACTACTTTCTTTAACGTCAACTTGACATAGCACACACTCAGGACCATTTAGTTTTAGGTTTTTTAACCACTTTGGTTGGAAAGGCGCGATTCAGAGGTCGCTCCTACTCGGGTCTGTCGGGAATCGGAGTTCCCTCCTACAGAAGAACTGAATGGCTCTGGCACACACTACAAACTTCTAACCTATTTGGAGAAGAAAGGACGCTCCGATGCCAATTACGGATGCAATGCCGGAACTCAATCGAAAACTTCAGTTTTTTCCGGCTGAAAACGAGAATCCATCGACCCTAACGCATGCCCAAATTGAGCACTTCAATGAGAAAGGTTTTATCTCACCTTTGGATGTCTTTTCTGAAGCGGAGATTGCAGAACACCGTGCCTATTTCGATCAGCTCATGGAAAAGGCGTTGGCTGCGGGGATGAATAGTTACTCCATCAACGGATGGCACACCAGTTGTACGGGACTCCACGATCTGATTACTGAAGACAGAATTCTGGATTACGTGCAAGATCTACTGGGTGAAACACTCATCTGTTGGGGAACGCACTACTTCTGCAAGATGCCGGGTGATATAAAGCAGGTGAGTTGGCATCAAGATGCCTCCTATTGGCCCCTCTCCCCGAGCAAAACTGTCACCGTATGGCTCGCGATTGACGATGCCGCAGTCGAAAACGGGGCGATGACCGTCATTCCGAAGTCGCATCTGCACGGACAAATCGCATTTGAACCGAGTACCGCTGAGGAAAAGAACGTGCTGGGTCAGACGGTGCATGAGGCGATACAATACGGGGGCTCGCCTTTTCCATTCGAGATGAAAGCCGGGCAGATGTCGCTGCATTCGGACCTGCTATTGCACGGTTCTGAACCCAACACCTCAGATCGACGGCGTTGTGGATTGACGATGCGGTTCGTGCCGCCTGAGGTCCGCGCCGCAAACGACTGGAACCAACACGCGATTGTCGCCAGAGGCAACGATCCGAGTGGGCATTGGGTGCATAATTCGCGTCCAACTGAAGATAACATCCCGAAGCGGTAGAGAGATTCTTGGAGGGCAATCCTGCCTATGTTTCCACGACGACTTATTTATGCGGCTATTGCCATCGGCAGTGCCGCGGGTTTTGTGCTATTCGGTTATGAGTTTATCCGTTCCGTGTCCTCCTCCCTGTTTATCGAGGCGTACGGTGCGGAGAATCTCCCGCGTGGTATGATCGCGGTTCCGCCGAGTATGCTCGTAATGCTGTACGGTTATGGGCGTCTGCTTTCATCGCAGGGTGCGACGCGTGCTTTGGCAATAACCTCGCTTTTTTCTGCCGTCTTAATCCTTGGCTGCTACGTTGCGCTTTCCCGCGGTATGCATTTCGCCACGGCGATCATCTACGTATTCCGCGAAGCGTACATCGTGATAATCATCGAACAGTTCTGGTCGTTCGTGAACAGTGTGCTGACGACTGAACAGGCAAAGCGTATTAATGGTCCCTTCTGCGCCGTAGCGTCTGTCGGTTCATTCCTCGGTGGTACGCTTGTGAGCAAATGGGCAACTGTGTTAGGGACCGAAGCGTTATTGCTGTTCACAGCGGCATCCCTCGTACCGACAGCAATTTTCGGTGTCCTTGCTTACAAACTTGGCGGTGAACCCAAACCCAGTGTAGAAGAGGCTGGCGGGAGGTTTGGACATGTCGGCGTAAAAACGCTCTTTCGTTCCAGATACCTGATTTTCATCGGGGTGTTGATCATCAGCACGCAGGTAGTGTCCACTGTTCTGGATCTGCGGTTCAATGCATTGGTTGAATTGGAGAGACCTGATACGGATACGCGGACCGCATTTTTTGGTTCGGTCTATGGAAACCTCGGATTAGCGGCAGGCATTCTGCAACTGGTGGCTGTACCCCTCACACTCAGATTCATCGCGCTCCGTTATATTCATCTCAGTATTCCGATAGTTCACTTCGTCAGTAGCTTTATCCTGACAGTATCCCCATCGCTTCGAACAGGAACAGCGGCGTATGTGACTTTTAAAGCCTTAGATTACTCACTTTTTCGGGCGGGGAAGGAATTGTTCTATATGCCGCTCTCTTACGATTCGCGCTATCGTGCGAAACAGATTATTGATTCGTTTGGATACCGCTTCTCGAAGGGTGCGAGTGCAGGTGTGATTGAACTGGCGAGGTTGGGTGTAGGAACGATTGCGGGTGCCGCATACTCTATTACGGCTATGGTGGTGGCGGCATTGTGGGGACCGATCGCTTTCAGTTTGACACGGATGTATCAGAAGTTGGAGAAAACAGAGGATACCTAAGTTTTACGCAAATTCCACCCACCTATTGGCACGCTGCCCAAGCGTGCCAGAGATTTATCAAAAACAGGTTATTGCTTAGACAAAAACAGGCTATTGCTTAAATTTCATAACGGACGAGTTTCCGTGCCGCATCAATGATCTGCTCTGCATTCGGGATAACGAAATCTTCCATCACCGGCGCGAAGGGAACAGGTACCGGTACCGCCGCGACCCGCTCAATCGGTGCGTCAAGATAATCAAACGCCTCACGCACGACAAGTGCAGCGATCTCGGCACCGAACCCTGCCCTGCCAACCGCCTCGTGTGCGATAAGCAACCGATTCGTTTTCTTGACGGAGTCGAAAATACTGTCTTTGTCAAGCGGCATCAATGTCCGTGGATCGATGACTTCAGCGGAGATGCCTTCATCGGCAAGCGTGTCGGCGGCGGTAAGTGCCTGCAAGACCATCCGCGATGTCGCGAGAATTGTAATATCTTCACCCTCACGCTTGACATCCGCTACCCCCAACGGAATCGTATATTCCTCTTCGGGAATCTCTCCCTCCTCCGTGTAGAGGAGTTTGTGCTCAATAAACATGATTGGGTTGTCGTCCCGGATAGCCGTTTTCAGCAAACCTTTCGCATCGTAGGGTGTAGAGGGCATCACGACGAGTAACCCTGGGATATGCACGAACCATGCTTCAAGACTCTGGGCATGCTGCGCCGCGGAAGATCGACCCGCACCTCCCTGCGTCCGAATCACGAGGGGCACATCTAACTGCCCACCGACCATATAACGGATCTTGGCGACTTGGTTCACGATTTGGTCCATGCCGACCGCTGTGAAGTCGATGTACATCAACTCCGCAACAGGACGCATCCCTGTAACCGCCGCACCAAGGGCAGTGCCGATAATAGCGGCTTCCGAGATCGGCGTGTTTCGGATTCGGTCTTTCCCGAATTCTTGGAACAGTCCATCTGTCACTTTGTAGGCACCGCCGTACTCAGCGATATCCTCGCCCATCAAAAAGACAGCATCATCGCGTTCCATCTCCTCCACTAACGCTTCCTTGAGCGCGTCGCGATACGTAATTGTTTTCATCAATTCTCCTTTGTGTAAAATGTAGTGTTTGCGCTCATCAATAAGGGATTTTTTCTAACGGTGATGCGGTTGAAAACCGCACCTACCGGAGTTGCGAATACAGTTGCAGAAGCCCTTTACAATGCCTTCTCCGCCTTCAGCCACTCAAGTACCTGCGCAAACGCTGCGACCGTCTCAGTAACATCTTCCTCCGTGTGCGCTGCGGTTGTCATTCCACCATTACCGGCAAGATCAATACCGTTGAGTAGTAGACCACACCGGAGACGCATCAGCATGTCCGCGTCGCTACTCCCTTTCAGCTTCCGGTAATCCCACGCATACGGATCGAAATCTGAAGTGCGCATTTCTTTTTCACCGTGCCCGACGAGCAGTTTAAGCCCCGAAAATTCGCCGTAAACCACCCAGTCCAGTTCATAGTCGTCGATAACGCTATTCAACTCGGAGCGAAGGCGCGCTGCGGTGTGATGCGCCCGTTTCTGCGGTTCACCTGTCTTGACTAAGTTGAGCGTTGCGATGCCCGCGGAGGCGGAGAGTGGATTCGCATTGAAAGTGCCGGGATGCGGCATTTTCAGACCATCACGTTCCGATTTCATGGAAATCAGTTCAAGAATCTCCTTTTTGCCGACAAGTGCACCGCCCGGAAGCCCGCCTGCCAAAATCTTTGCGAGCGTTGTCATATCGGGAGTGACGTTGTAATGCGCTTGTGCGCCACCGGGTGCGACTCGGAACCCCGTGATCACCTCGTCAAAAATCAACGGGACACCGTGTGCCTCGGTTAACTCACGGAGCTGCTTTAAAAAAGTGCCATCCGTAGGGACAACACCGAAGGATGCACCTGTCGGCTCCAAGATGACACACGCAATATCCTTATCCGTTTTTAAAAGCGTCTCAACGGTATCAATATCGTTTGGTGGGCATAACAAGGTCGTATCACGCACCTCCTGCGGGATACCGGGGACGCTCATATCGAAAGGCGGGTATGCGCCTAAGATGACACTGTCGTGCCAACCGTGGAAATGTCCGGCAAATTTCAGCACCTTATTTTTACCCGTATAGGTGCGTGCAAGCCGGATCGCCATCAGCGTCGCTTCCGTCCCAGAACTGACGAACCGGACGCGCTCCGCTGACGGAATCAGTTGCGTCACGAGCGAACCCCATTCTATCTCTAACGGGTGGCACGCGCCGTAGTGCGTTCCTCGATGCATCTGCGCTGTCACCGCTTCCACTACCTCCGGCGGATTATGTCCGAGGAGTAGTGCACCGTGTCCCGCCCAATAATCGATAAATTGCTTGTCTTCAAGTCCCCATTTCTTTGACCCGTTGGCACGGGTAATATAAACAGGAAAGGGTGACATATAACGTCCATCGTGCGTCACGCCGTCGGGGAACAGGTGATTTGCGGCATCGGACATTTCTCGATCTTTTGCGAAAGTTTTTTGGTAGCGTTCTAAAATAGTGTGCATCTTTTTCCTCGCTGTTTAGAGAGATTCTGAAGAAAATTATATCATATTTCCATTTTATTTGCGAAACGAATTTTCGATAACGTAGGGTCATTCAGTCCTCCCATAGGAACAATGTTGGATTTCCGCAGACCTCTTGTAGCCTTAATCTCCGAATTCTGACATACCTTCACTCTTATTCGCTGGCGAGGTTTCCTGGGGGAAATCCGCAGGGAAACGCCCAAGCAAAAACCCCTCGCCTGCTCCATCTGTATCTTCCCTTCCGCTGGTGCTGTTCTCAACAGCACCTTTCCTTTTTCACCCTACTTTCAAACTTGACAACTTCCCCAAAGTACAGTATAATTTACCCTACATTATCCCCTCAGGAGCGTTTTAATGAAACAGATAGATGGCGGAATTACCGCTGTTCCCGGCATCCGTGCAGCAGGTGTCCGTGCGGGTATTAAAGCCGCCGATGCGAAGGATATGGCACTTATTGTTACCGATACGCCAGCAACCGCCGCCGGAGTCTTCACTAAAAACAGCGTTACCGCCGCACCGGTCTGGGTCTGTCGCGAGCATCTCAGCGATGGACACGCACAAGCCGTTATCGTCAATAGTGGGAACGCCAACGCTTGCACTGGCGAAGTCGGTATGGCGAACGCCCAACGGATGGCCGCCGCAACTGCCGAACAACTCGACATAGACGCGAACCTCGTTCTCGTCTCCTCTACCGGTGTGATCGGACGGCAACTGCCGATGGACAACATCGAAAGCGGGATTCAAGCCGCCGCAAGCGCGCTTAGCAGTGAAGCGGGTGCCGATGCCGCCGAAGCGATTATGACGACAGATACACACCCGAAATCTGTCGCCGTAGAGATCAAAATCGGCGACACACCCGTAAGAATCGGCGGGATTGCGAAAGGTTCTGGGATGATCGCACCCAATATGGCGACGATGCTCTCCTATCTGACAACAGATGCACGAATCAACGCCGAAACGCTCCAAGTTGCTTTAAATCGCGTCGTAGATGATACCTATAACCTCCTGACAGTTGATACCGATCGCAGCACAAATGACACGGTGCTGATCCTCGCGACCGGTCATGCCGACAACGCTGAGATTGTTACAGCAAACGGGGAAGATTACGAAACGTTTTGTGAGGGACTGCAGTTCGTCTGCACCGAATTGGTAAAGATGCTCGCCAGCGATGGTGAGGGTGCAACGAAACTCGTTGAGGTGATAGTCAAGCACGCCAAAAATCGGGACGATGCTGAAAAAGCGGCGCGTGCCGTTGCGGAATCGCCACTCGTCAAAACCGCTGTTTTCGCCAACGATGCCAATTGGGGACGGATCATGATGGCGATCGGAAAATCGGGGGCGGAATTTGACCCGTATCAGGTGGATGTCTGGCTTGCCGATTATCGACTCGTCAAAAACGGGATGGATGCTGGCTATGATGAAGACGCAGCCACCGCTCTGTTCTCACAAGACCCCGTGCGTATCACGATTGACCTCCGTGCTGGCGACACAGAGATAACGATGTGGACATGCGATTATTCTTACGACTACATCCGAATCAACGCCGACTATCGCACTTAATTTGTTGCGCATCTCCGCGTTGTCAAAATTTTTGTTATCTTAATCGAAAATTAACTTGACATTCAGAGGCAAATATATTAAACTATATATGCTTTTGAAAAGCGCAATCTCTTCTACGAGAATTGTCAAAATTATGCGGGAGTAGCTCAGTGGTAGAGCTCCACCTTGCCAAGGTGGAGGTCGCGAGTTCGAATCTCGTCTCCCGCTCCAGCTTCTATGGTGGCGTAGCCAAGTGGTAAGGCCAGAGTCTGCAAAACTCTTATTCGTCGGTTCGATTCCGACCGCCACCTCCATTTTTCTTTCCCGAACGGGCGGTTAGCTCAGGTGGCTAGAGCGTTTGCTTGACATGCAAGAGGTCACAGGTTCAAGTCCTGTACCGCCCATCCATCCAAAAACCTAACACTCCTCCACACATTTTTTATGGCATTCCTCGTTTAAACCGTGTAAAATTTTTTCGTAAACAGCTTACGAAAAAAGACGTTAAGTCTATTAAGAACAATTTTGAAACCTACATGAATGGATATATAAGAGTGAACCACAATGCGTGAACCCAATCAACCTGAAGATTACTTACAACGCCTACGCCATTCGACCGCGCACATCATGGCGTATGCCGTACAACAACTATTCCCAGATGGCGAACGTACCGTTAAACTTGCGATCGGACCACCGATTGAAAACGAGTTCTATTACGATATGGAGGTGCCACGCCCCATCACACCTGACGATTTCCCCGAAATCGAAAAGCACATGAAGGCGATGATTAAAACCAATGTGCCTTTCCAGCAAGAGGCCTGGTCCTACGACGACGCTCGCACATGGTTCGGCGAACGCGACCAGAAATTCAAACTCGAATTAATCGACGGGATTTCGGATCGTGAAGTCAGTGCTACCGATGAGGGTGTTGATGAAGAAGGCGTTTCTATCTATCACAACGGTGATTTCACGGATCTCTGCAAGGGTCCACACGTTGAAAAAACAGGCGAATGCTGGCATTTCAAACTGCTCCGTGTTTCAGGAGCCTATTGGCGCGGTGATAGCAATCGCGAGCAGTTGCAACGAATTTACGGCACCGCATGGGAGACAAAAGCCGACCTTCAGGCGTATTTGACACAACGCGAAGAAGCCGCCAAACGCGACCATCGTAAACTCGGACGGGAATTGGAGCTCTTCCAAATGCATCCCGAATCCCCCGGAAGTGCGTTTTGGCTTCCCAAAGGCGCGCTCATCTATAACCTCCTCTCGGAAAAGGTGCGAAAACTCAATCTCAGTGAAGGCTATCAGGAGGTGCGGACACCACTCATCTACGATAGTAGTCTCTGGAAAACCTCCGGACATTGGGAACATTTTAAAGACGATATGTTCCTCGTCGAAAACGAAGATGGCGAGGCAACAAGCGCGCTCAAGCCGATGAACTGCCCCGCACACATGTTAATCTATAAAAGCGTACGTCACAGTTACCGAGATCTCCCGTACCGTCTGCATGACCAAGGCGTATTACACCGCAACGAAGCAACGGGGACGTTAAGTGGCTTGTCGCGCGTCCGTCAGATGTGTCAAGACGATGCTCACAACTTCGTCACGGAAGACCAGATCGCCGATGAATACGAGCGAATCCTTGGGCTCTTCCAGCGGATTTATGGCAGTTTCGATCTGCCGTTCCGATGCGATTTGAGTACACGCAACCCTGAAAAATTTATGGGCGATGTGCAAGTCTGGAATCGGGCGGAAACGATTCTTGAGGATGTATTGAAAAACAACCAGGTTGAGTATAGCGTTGATCCCGGCGAAGCGGCGTTTTACGGTCCTAAACTTGATTTCCAAGTTCGGGATTCACTCAACCGAGACGTTCAGTGTGCCACCGTGCAACTCGATTTCCAACTCCCCGAACGGTTTGAACTCATCTATGTTGCGCCAGATGGATCTGAAAAGCGTCCTGTGGTTATTCATCGTGCAATTTGCGGAAGTTTTGAACGCTTCATCGCGATGCTGATTGAGCATTACGCCGGGGCATTTCCGACATGGCTTTCTCCTGTTCAGTGCGTTGTGATGACGATCAGTCAACGCTTTGCTGACTACGGCAGAGAAGTCGAACAACTTCTATTGCAAAAAGGGTGTCGTGTTGCATTGGACAATAGCGATGATAAGATTGGAGCGAAGATCCGCCAAGCCCGCTTGCAACGTATGCCGTATATGTTAATTATCGGTGGACGTGAACAGGAAAGTCGTACGGTCAGCGTCCGCAGCCGAGATGAAGGCGACATCGGTGCGATGGCACTTGATACTTTCGTTGACAAAATTGTTCAAGAAACCGACTTAGACTTTTAATTATACCTTGCGGAGGAATAACATGAGAATGACTGATAAAGTGCCATTCTTAAATCCGCCCTCCACTACGTTACGGGCTACGTGGAAAAAGTCAGAGCAGATAATTATACCTTGCGGAGGAATAACATGAGAATGACTGATGAAGTGCCATTCTTAAATCTGAAGAAACACCCAAGCAAAAACCCCTCCACTACGTTACGGGCTACGGCTGTGTGGAAAAAGTTAGAGCAGGACAGTAGCCTGCAACAACGGCGCAGGCGGATTTAAGCAATGTGCGCCAAAGCCCACATTTACATTGTTCTTCCGCAAGGTAAATTTAAAAACTAAAAAGGAGCATACCGAATGTATAAAATTTTGACAATCAAGCCTTTCAAATATAGCCTTACAATTTGCGCTCTCCTCGTGGGTATCGCAATTTTCAGCAGTTGCAGTTCCTCTAAACAGGTCACTCGCGTTGATGCCGATACCACGATCGATCTGTCTGGACGTTGGAACGATACCGATTCGCGTATGGTCGCCGATGACATTATTCAAGACTGCTTAACACACCCTTGGATCAATGACCACGGTATAGACACCGGGGCGAAACCGATTGTGATCGTCGGAGGTATCCGCAACAAGAGCATGGAACATATCCCTGTCGCCACGTTTATAACCGACATCGAGCGTGCCTTCATCAACTCTGGAAAAGTCAGGACTGTCTCAAGTTCGAGTGAGCGCGGCGAAATTCGAGAAGAGCGTGCCGAGCAAGGCGAATTCGCTGCAATCGAAACCGTTAAACGGATGGGACGCGAACTCGGTGCCGATTACATGATGACCGGTGAAATCAATACCATTGAAGACCGTGAAGGGGGAGACCAAGTCATCTTCTATCAGACGGATCTGACATTGACAAACATTGAAACCAATGAGAAGATTTGGATCGGTAACAAGAAAATCAAAAAGTTTGTCGGGCGCGACAAGTTTAAAATGTAAACGAGGTCTTCGCGTGCTGGTTGAACTTGCATGGGTAGGTCTCCGTATCTACCCACAGTTACCGTCTAAACCCCAAAAAACCGATGATTAAAACACTTCCCTTTCTGTTCATTATCTGTCTGATAATAGGATGTGGTGGCTATAAGATGCAAGACCTCCAAATCGCATTGGAGGCAGGACAACCAGAAAAAGCCTATGCAGATCTTCAGAAAAATGCACCGAAAAAGTCTGACATCCCGTTTCTGTTTGAATTAGGATTGGTTGCCCATTACGCCGACCACTTCCAAGAAAGCAACGCGGCACTCGATCAAGCGGGGGATATCGCTGAGGACCGTTATACCAAAAGCGTTTCAAAAGAGGCGGTTTCGCTCGTCACCTCTGATCAGATGCGTCCCTATTCGGGTACCCGCTATGAACGGCTTTTGAGTCACTACTACCGGACGATCAACTATGTCTACCTTAATCAGTTAGAGGGTGCCCTGGTAGAATGTCGCCGTGCCACGGCTCTCATCAACTACTTTAAGGGTGAAGACGAAAAGTACGATTTCTTCGGAGCAGGGTTTCTCGCACACCTCTCCGGCATACTTTTTGAAGCCACTGGTGAATGGAACGACGCTTACATCTCTTACAAACAGGCTGCGGCATACTACCAAAACGCTTCGGAAAAAACCGGTGTAGAGATGCCCGTGGACATCGGTCATTCGCTGGTCCGGTTAGCACGAAGACTCGGTTTCGCTGACGATCTGGAGCGGTATCAAGAGCAGTACGGCGAGTTTTCTCCGCGTCCTGAAAATACCGGCGAACTGATTCTTTTCTACGAAAGTGGCTACGTTCCGTCCAAGAGCGAGGAGGCTTTGACGTTCCCGATCCTCAAAAAAGACGACGTGGAAGATGAAAAGTTTGTACCGACGCTTATAGGACGTAAGGGAAGGGTCTATGAAGATATCGAATTGGCATATCTCCTACGTGTTGCAATCCCAACAATTGACTCCTATCGTCCACTCTTCTCAGGGGTTGAAGTTGCAGTCGGAGCGGTGAAAGCGGGCGGTGTGCTTGTGGAGGATGTAGAAAATACCGCAATAGAAACCTTCAATGCACAGCGTACCGGCATTCTCCTCCGAACGTTACTGCGTGCTGTAGGGAAATACTTAATTTACCGAGAAGCGAACAAGCAGCATGAAGCTTTAGGTATCCTCGCGAACCTTGCCGGTGCTGTGACAGAGCAGGCGGATACGCGTTCTTGGCAAACGCTTCCGAATCAAATTTTTATGGTGCGGATGCCACTACCGGCAGGCACTCATACACTCAATCTCTCCTTTTTAGACGCGAACGGAAGGGTGCGTGGACGCGATTCTGTGCCAGATATTAAGATTTATCGGAATCGGATAACTTTTTGGAATCACCGAACATACGAATAAGCACTCCAGATAGTAAGATGGACTAAAAACATGGAACGAATCTATTTAGACTACAACGCCACAACGCCGCTTCGTCCCGAAGTCAGGGACGCAATGATGCCTTATCTTATGGAGGCGTTCGGCAACGGTTCCAGCATTCACGCCTATGGACGCGAGGCACGCACCGCTATTGACACCGCACGTGAGCAGGTTGCCGATCTCATTGGTGCCAAAAGTCCGAGTGAGATCATCTTCACCGGAAGCGGGACCGAGGCGGATAACCACGCCATCAAAGGATTGACCGAACTACAAAAGAGCCGGGGCAAGGGCAACCATATCATCACTTCCTCTGTGGAACATCACGCTGTTTTGCATACCTGCCAATATTTGGAGCAACGCGGTTTTGAAGTAACCTATCTTCCTGTAGATAGATACGGACGGATTCGTATTGAACAACTTCGTGAGGCAGTCCGCGATACAACGGTACTGATCTCTATCATGCACGTCAACAACGAGAACGGCACCATCCAACCCCTTGAAGAGATATGCCAGATCGCGCAGGAATACGAGATCCCTCTCCACACTGATGCCGTGCAATCGGTCGGCAAATTGGAAATGAACGTTCAAGAACTGGGTGTGAACTTCCTCGCGTTTTCCGGACATAAGATTTACGCCCCCAAAGGCATTGGTGTCCTCTACATCCGCCGCGGCACACGACTGGCAAACCTCGTTCACGGAGGGGCGCATGAACGCAACCGACGCGCCGGATCTGAAAACGTCCCTGCCATTGTCGGCTTAGGCACTGCCGCCGATCTTGCGAAACAGGAGCAGAACGCCTACGCGCAGCATCTCGACACCTTAACCCAAAGACTCCGCGAAGGCTTGGATGCACACATTGATCGCCTGCACTATAATGGACATCCCGAGCACTGTGCCCCCGGCACTCTCAACGTATCGTTTGAAGCAGTAGAGGGTGAAAGCCTCATCTTACGTTTGGATATGGAAGGGATTTGTGTCTCGACGGGTTCTGCGTGTACCTCTGGCTCTATGGAACCGTCGCACGTCCTCGCCGCGCTCGGCTTACCACCGCGTTTGGCACAAGGCACAGTCCGCTTTTCCTTGGGTAGGAACACAACCGAAGCCGAGATTGATGCAGTCATTGCCAAACTACCGAAGGTCATCCAGCAAATGCGTACCCTGTATAGACGGTAGGCTTCCTGTCTTCAGCCAACCGAGGTCGGTGCGGTTTTCAACCGCATCGGCTCTCCATCCTGCAAACCTCTTGACTCCAACCCCCTACAGAAGCGTCATACTTGTAGAAACCCGAAAATAGCCCCGTTTTGTGCAACCTAAAAGGACTGCTGTCCTTTTTCGTGCAGCTTAACGCCTATAATCACACGGATTACCGCAAATTCAGCACTTTTTGCATTGGCACGGGAATTGCTTTTATCTCCATATCAACATCTTTTGCTCTTTGGAGGTAAGGACGAATGCACAGAAAAATAACCTCAGGTGCTCTTATGACCTCGTTGGTGCTTCACGTTGTCATCGCACTTGTTGCTGGACTCTATCTGCTCACGCAAACCGAGCAGTTTAAAGATCTGATGGGCATCGAAATTCTCCATTCTAAGGAGCCACCGAAGCCTAAAGTGGGAAAGTTCGTCGTGAAACCTATCATCAAGCCGACGGTTCCAAGACAAAAAACTGTCATCGAACAGATACAGGTGCAACCACGCATAAAAACTGTATTCATCCACGAGTCAAATTTCCATCCGCAGACGGTCATCGAATTTTCAAGCCAAACCGTCAAGGTAAAACCACCAACGGATCCGAACGTACCGAAAATGGTCACACTGCAACCGGCAGTGCAGACAGATGTGATACACGGCGATTTGTTGGTGTTAGATGCTCCCGATGCCTTGGCATTCTCCGCCCCTGTGGTAACAGTTCCGTCCGCTCAAATGAGAACCGTCTTTCGCGGTATCGCAGGACAGTTGAAGGTAACTCTTGAACGTCCGCCGGGCCTCTCAATGGTTGAAAACGTCGGTGCAGCGCGCGATGCACTTGCTGATGTCGTCGAAAATATCACGCTCTCCAAGTATAAAGTTCCACCCCTTCCTAAAGGTGAACCGGGTGGACGCGTCATCGGTAAAGGTACGGACATCCAAGGCGTGTTCCGTTTCACACGCATACGGCACGATCTTTCTGACTGGTGGGCAGATGCTTCTGCACTCAACGCATTGACGCAATGGCTCAACGAACGTACCAAAATCAAAACCGACATGAACGTTGAAGGAGGCGCGGTAAAACTCAACGATGCCAACCTCTTTAAAACACCACTCGTCTTCATGACAGGTCACGATCCGGCATTTGTCCGCTCTCGGAAACTTTATGGATGGAAGTATAGCACCGGTAAAATAGATGGTCGTCTCACCGAGGCTGAAGCCGCTGGCATGCGTCGTTATCTCGTTGAAAAAGGCGGACTCCTCGTCTTTGATGACTGCGGTGTGAACGCCCCTGCACAGGCAATGATTCGCCTCTTCCTCTCACAGATGCGTTACGTTATGCCGGAATACCATGTTGAACGGATCTCCAACAATCACGAAATCTATAATAACTTCTATGGAATGGGGGGTCCCCCTATTGGCTTCGACATCTTCTGGTGGGGTACACGTCCACCGAAACGGAACTACCTTGAAGGTATCTCTGTCGGTGAAAAGTTGTCGGTTATCGTTGTCCGTCGTGATTACATGTGCGCGATGGGAACCGTTAGTTACCCATCACGAAGTGTCCACTATTCCCCAGGGGTCTACCGTTTCATGACGAATGTTGTGATATATGCATTGACGCACGGTTCGATTCCCGATTACTCCGGTTACGTGCCTGAATCGGCGTTAATCAAGAAGGAATTCCCTAAGCGACCACCTGCCGCCGCGAAGGTCGGTGGTTTTGAATAGCGATCTGTTAGATTTTACCTTCGTTCAACCCAACCTACGGCGAATTCCTTTCTTAAATTGACGGCTATGGGGTAAATCTTGTGCCTACCCTGTAGAAACGGCAGTATAGGACCTCCGCTATCAGACCGATTTCCCTTGATGGTTTTTCCGAAATATGCTATCATCCCTATAATTGTAGCGTGGTACAACGCGGTTCGCAAGTTCTGTTCAGTACCCGCATTACTGTTTAAAAAAACCTCTATACGAAGCGACAAGACTTTCTTCATTGGTAAAACCCACAATTACTTGGACATTGCGGGCTTTAAACGAAAACTGTTAAGCTATTAATTACGTTGTTTCACGCTTGGCACACAAAATATGAAAATTCGTTGTATCAACGCCTATCAAGTTGACCTCCCGCTCTATGAAGGCAGTTATAACTGGTCCGGTGGAAAATCTGTATCCGTATTTGACAGTACCATCGTCTCGATCGAAACAGATGAAGGCATCACCGGCTACGGCGAGGTTTGTCCGCTGGGACCGTTCTATCTCCCCGCCTATGCAGCGGGCACCCGCACAGGGATCATCGAACTCGCACCGCACCTCATCGGTGAAGATCCGACACAACTGCTTCCTCTCAACCAACGTATGGATACCGCACTTAAGGGACATCCGTATGTGAAATCAGCAATTGACACAGCGTGTTGGGATATTCTCGGCAAGGTCGCTAACCAATCGGTCTGTACCCTTCTTGGCGGAAGGTACGGGTCGGATTTCATGCTGTATCGTGCGATTTCCCAACAATCTCCCGACGAAATGGCGGCGAAAGTCGCCACCTATCGTGCGGAAGGATATCGTAAGTTCCAGTTGAAGGTGGGTGGCGATCCGAACACCGATATTGAACGTATCCGAGCGGTCGCCGAATTGATGCAACCGGGAGATGTACTCATCGCCGATGCGAATACCGGTTGGTTGATGCACGAAGCCGCCCGCGTCGTCCAAGGCGTGAGCGATGTGGATGTCTACATTGAACAGCCCTGTCTCTCCTATGAAGAATGCCTCGCCATCCGTCAGCGTACGGGTCATCCGTTTGTTCTTGACGAGACGATTGACAGCATCCAAGTGTTATTACGTGGTCATGCTGACCGGGCGATGGATGTCGTCAACATCAAGATTAGCAAATTCGGCGGACTGACCAAAGCGAAACTCGCCAGAGACCTATGCGTTGAACTCGGAATTGCGATGACAATTGAAGATAGCTGGGGCGGTGATATTACAACCGCCGCGATAGCCCATCTCGCTCACAGTACACCGACAGCGTTCCTCTTCACGGCGACCGATTTTAACAGCTACGTCACCGTCAGCACGGCGGAAGGTGCACCCCAACGAACCAACGGCAGGATGGCAGCCTCAACGCAACCAGGCTTAGGAATCACGCCTGACATGGATGTGTTAGGCGAAGCGGTGGTCCACGTGGAGTAAATGGTTGTCGGTCTTCGGTTATCGGTTATCAGTTAAAAGAGGTGCTTTGTTTAACCAAGAGTCTCTTTAACCGACAACCCACCACTGATAACTATAAAGATTGTATGCTCATTAGAATTCTATCTGCCGCCGATGTCCGAATAGCCTTGCCGATGCCCAAAGCAATTGATGCGATGCGGCACGCCTACAGTCAACTTTCAGCAGGCAAGGTGACCGCGCCCCCACGACAACACATCTCCACTGACAAAGGGGTTACACTCCTAATGCCTGCCTATCTCCCCGAAGGCAGCGAGTTCGGTATCAAAGTCGTCTCGGTTTACGACGATAATCCGAACCTCAACTTACCGCGTATCGCCGCGACAGTTTTAGTGCTTGACCCAGCAACCGGACTCCCAAAAGCATTCATGGACGGTAGCAGCCTCACTGCTATCCGAACTGGTGCCGGTGGTGGCGTAGCAGCAGATTTACTTGCTCGGAAGGACGCGAAAACGGTGGGTTTATTCGGCGCGGGTGTACAGGCGAGGGCACAGTTGCAGGCGGTGATGGCGGTCAGAGACATCGCTCGCGTCACTCTCATCAGTCGCACAAAAGCCTCAGCACAACAGCTCGCCACTGAGATCTCAAAATGGACAGATGTCCCGGAAGTCAATCTCGTATCGAATCCACAACAGGTAGTAGAGGATGCTGACATCGTTCTATGTGCGACGACATCGGCAACTCCACTTTTTGACGGAAATGCCCTGCGACCCGGTACACACATCACAGCCGTCGGCACGTTTGTCCCAGAAAAACGAGAAGTTGATACGACGACAATAAGAAGGGCAGCCAGAATTGCGGTCGACTCGCGGGAAGCCTGCTTAGAAGAGGCGGGAGACCTGATTATTCCGAACGCGGAAATTGATGCTGAAATCGGAGAAATCGTCAATGGAGACAAGCAGGGACGCCAGTCAGACGACGAAATCACGTTTTTCAAATCGGTAGGCGTGGCGGTGCAAGATGCAGTCGCAGGATCCGCGGTACTTGCAGAGGCGGAAGCCAGAGAATTGGGTATCGTCGTTGAAATGGCATGAGGCGAAGTTGTCCTTCATCTCCACAATGGTCAGATCAAACACATTTCTTTCCATTCCCCTCCTTCCCATACCGCCAGAACTGAACCAAAAACCTGCCCGAACGAAGTGAAGGGCAGACCAGAAGCCCAATAATTAAAAAATTGACAAAAAAAGCAGATCCTATAAAATAGGATGCATATTTCTTGACGACTTTCAACTTTAGCAAACGCAGTCGCGAATTGACCAGAAACCTGCCCGTAATGAAATGGAGGGCAGCCCAGGAGGCCATAAATTAAAAAAATGGAAAAAACGCATCTACTTCATGCACCCCACCTTCACGCGATCGCACGCAACATTTTTGTTGCTGCGGGAGCGTCGCGGCACATCGCAGAGAATGTCGCTGAAATCTTAGTCAATGCCAACCTCGCAGGCCACGACTCGCACGGCGTGCTGCGCGTTCCTGCCTACTTACGCGGCATCGATGCCGGACACCTGGACCCCACTGCGGAACCCGAAGTCCTCGCAGAAACCCCGAATACTTTACGTCTTGATGGACAACGCGGCTTCGGACACTACGTCTCACGCTGGTCAATTCGTAAAGCCATTGAGAAGGCAAAAACCGCTGTCTCCTGCTCCGTCAGCATCAGCAACACTGGGCATATTGGACGTCTGGGCGAGTATGCAGAATCGGCGGCGAAAGCCGGATGTATCGGACTTATCAGCGTTGGCTCAGGGGGCAAAGGCGGTGGACCGACAGTACCGTATGGTGGTTCACAAGGCACTTTCAGCACAAATCCGATCGCTTTGGGCGTGCCGACTGGCGACAATAGTCCCTTTATCGTTGACTATGCAACGAGCATGGTTGCCGAAGGGAAGATACAGGTCGCGCGGAGCAAAGGGATCGATCTACCGGAGGGCTGCATCCTTGATAAAAACGGGATGCCAAGCGTCAAGCCCGCCGACTTCTATGATGGCGGTGCACTTCTCGCATTCGGGAAACATAAAGGTTACGCACTCGCTATGTTCACCTGCCTCCTCGGTGGATTGGCAGGAACTTATGACACAGAAAGCGGCAAGATGGGCGGCATTTTCATGCAAGCCATTGATGTCAGTGCCTTCACACCGGTCGAGGAGTACCAGAAAGGCGTGCGCGCCTTCTTAGACGGTATTAAGTCCACACCGCCAGCACTCGGCTTCGACGAAGTACTCGTCCCTGGTGATTTTGAACACCGATTCCGCACACAGCGGTTGATGGAAGGGATTGAGATACCCGATACCATCTACAATCAACTTCAAGAGTGTGCAGATGAATTGGGCATTTCCATCGGTGAGGACACTGTTGAAGAAGATGACAGGGCACACTACGCTCCGCTCTCGTAAATTTGCTGAGTGGGGTTAGAAACTCCGCCTGCAAAATGAACCGCAAGGAAAATTAGAATGGCGGTCAGCAATCAGAGGACGGGTTTGCAAACCTCGTCTGCAAGGTCTATAGCCCGTAATGAAATGCAGGGGTTTTTGCGAATCAACACGGAATGCGCGTGTGGCATTCCGTGGGGTATTTCTTCAGATATACGTAAAGGCACGCTAAGATTCAGACTCGCCTCACCGAACCACAAGGAAAATTTAAAAAATGAAAAGGCACATATTTGAAGCCGCACACCTTCAGGCATTTACAAACAGCCTATTTGTAGCGGCAGGCACACCGCAGCACATCGCGGACAACGTTGCCGAGATTCTGATAAAAGCGAATCTCGCTGGACACGATTCGCATGGCGTGCTTCGGATACCCTCCTACCTTGCGGGGATTGAAGGCGGTGGTATCCGTCCCGATGCCGAGCCGGATGTGTTAAGGGAAACCGATAACACGCTCCATATTGATGGTGGAAACGGTTTTGGGCACTACACCAGCCGCTACGCGGTCCGGCGCGCGATCGAAAAAGCGAAAACGGCGCGTACCTGCTTCGCAACGCTGACTCGGACGGGACATATCGGCAGAGTCGGGGAATACGCGCAAGAAGCCGCGGAATCAGGGTATATTGGAATCGTCACCGTCGGTGGCGGTTCAAAAGGCGGCGGAGGTATTCTCCCGTTCGGTGGTGCGGTCGGTGCGCTTGGTACGAACCCGATCGCCATTGGTGTACCGACGGGTGATGACACGCCGTTCCTCATTGACTTCGCAACGAGCATGATCGCAAACGGTAAAACTTACGTCGCCGACAGTGAAAATCGCGATCTACCGGACGGATGTGTTGTTGACAAACACGGAAACCCTACTGTCAAAACTGCTGAGTACCGTGATGGTGGGCATCTTCTCGCTTTTGGAAGGCACAAAGGCTACGCGCTTTCCCTCTTTGTCGCACTGATCGGTGGATTGGGCGGCGCGTTTAATACTGAAGCCGGACAGATGGGTGGTCTCCACATGCAGGTGATTGATGTCAACGCGTTCACACCACTGGCAGAATATCAAAAAGGGGTTCGTGCGCTTTTAGATACAATCAAGGCGACACCGCCTGCTTCCGGTTTCGATGAGGTGTTAGTCCCCGGTGATTTTGAAGCGAATACTCGAGCACACCGCCTCGCAAACGGCATTGATATACCGGACACCATCTATCAGCAACTTCGCGAGTGTGCCGAAAAATGGAATGTTCCCATGGCACAAACCCAATAATTTAGTTTTGTAAAGTCAGCATGTTATCAACGTTTTCAATGATAAACTATGAGCGTTGGGTTCCGTACGCTCACATCAATCTACAGATGGATTAATTTAAGCCGCAGATCCTATGCAGTTCAAACATCTGTTTCTCACAATAACAGCCCTACTAACGCTGCCATTCACTGCCGCTACCCAAGGAGAACATACCCTATTTAGGCACGGCAGTAGCGTCCGAACGGTTGCATATTCTCCCGTGAATCCTTTCCTCGTTGCCAGTGCAGGGGACAGTGGGGAAATAAAGTTGTGGAATCTGCAGAACGGGACCGTGGCAACGTTGGGTCACCACGATGATACCGTTAATTCCATCGCCTTTTCCCCAGACGGCACGTTTCTCGCCAGCGGTGGTGACGATTATGTCCTCAAATTGTGGAATGTCAACGCCAAACACCATATCGCAACCCGTGAACATACTACCGACCGTACCCGTTCACAAGTCAAAGCGGTTACCTTCTCTCCAAATGGTAAAATGATAGCAACTGGGGGTAGACATGCGAAACTCTGGGACGTCTACACTCGTAATGAAATAGTTACCTTCAAACACCATGACTGGGTCTGGGCGGTTGCTTTTTCCAGCGATGGCAAGCGGCTCGCCACGGGAGATAACAGTGGACAGGTTAACGTCTGGGATCTTCAAAGCCAACAAGTTGTTACGCAACTCCATGCTGATTCCGATTCCGTCTATACTGTCCAGTTCTCCCCGAACAACCAAATCCTTGCGGCGGCAGGATACGAAGGGAACGTCAAGTTATGGAAAGCACCGAATTGGACACCCCATGGCACGCTAACCGCCAATGGAACAATCTCTGAGATTCGTTTTTCGCCTGATAGCAGTACACTTGCCGGCACAAGCTACAAATCTGTACACCTTTGGACAGTTGGTATCGGCGAGAATATTGTTACCCTCACAGGACACACAGATTGGGTCAGCACTACCGCCTTCTCCTCAGATGGAGGCGCGCTCATCAGCAGTGGTGCCGACGGAACGGTTCGACTCTGGGACGTAACACCCTATAGCACCCTGGATCAAGATATGGTCCGAGTTATCTATTTCACCCCGCGAGACCGCAGCGCACAACCGGGTATCTGGAAAAAACTGGAAACACGCATAAAGGATGTACAACGCTTTTATGCAGACCAGATGGAAATTAACGGATTCGGCAGGAAAACCTTCACCTATGAAACCAATGAAAACGGAAGTCTGCGTGCGTATCGCGTTGAGGGGCAGTTCAGAGACCAATATTACCATACAGATACAGCAAACAAGGTCTACGATGAAGTCGCGTCCCTGTTTGACACGGGAAAGCACATCTATCTCATCGTAGCAGAGGTCAGTAGTGAGTTTATTGGGGCGGAAAACAAATGCGGTGTCGGCGGTGGCAATTGGTATGAAAATGATCTTTTGGTAAGGACGCAAGGTGGACGCGCCGTCATCCCTGCCTCCGGCACATGTTCCGAAGGCACGTATGGTGTCGTTGTGGCGGCGCATGAACTCGGACACGCTTTCGGCTTAGAGCACGACTTTCGCGATGCGGCATACATCATGTCCTACGGCGCAGCACCAGACCGACTGTCTAAGTGTACCGCCAGATGGTTGGACGCAAATCGCTTTTTCAACACCGACCAAACCGCCTTTGATGAGCCAACAACGATTCAGATGCTCACACCATCAGCTTACCTTCCAAACGCGAGAAACTTTACGCTCCAATTTGAAGTAACGGACGCAGATGGTATCCACCAAGCACAGTTACTGGTCCCAGCAACAGCGGCGGATCCAGCACTCGGCATTAAGTTGCACAGCTGTAAAGATTTAAACGCGCAAAGCAGTACCCTCGAATTCAGCACCTCAATCTTAACGACCCGCCAAGTTAACAACATAGCACTTCAAGTGATTGATGTATACGGAAATATTAGACGGCAGAACTACACGCTCAAAGCAGAGAACTCCCTACTTACCGGAAATAACGCCGATGTCAACAGAGATGGAACCGTCAACATAGCCGACCTTGTATTGGTTGCTTCAAATTTCGGCAAAACTATTAAAGGCACGGTTAGGCGAAATCCGGATGTTAACAGAGACGGGATTGTCAATGTTGTTGATCTCCTCCTGGTTGCCAGCTTGTTAAGTGACGTATCAGCAGCACCCGCGCTACACACGCCAGAGATGCATGCACTCACAGCAACAGATTTACAGCAGTGGATACGACACGCTAAAAACTATGATATCCACGTTGATTCTTCACACCTTCATGCCGAAGTTCTGGAAAGAAGTGTTGTCGTGCTTGAACAACTCCTCACAATTTTATCACTCCCAACAGAAACCCGTCTCTTAGCAAACTACCCGAACCCGTTTAACCCAGAGACATGGATACCCTATGAATTGGCAAAGCCTGCGGAAGTGACGTTGCGCGTCTATTCTGCGAATGGGACATTGGTGTGGACGTTGGCATTGGGACATCAACCGCCTGGAATCTATCACAGCAGAAGTCGAGCGGCGTATTGGGATGGACGAAATGAACAGGGAGAACGCGTGGCGAGCGGCGTTTATTTTTACACCCTGTCTGCTGGAGAGTTCACAGCAACGCGGAAGATGTTGATAAAGAAGTAGAAACCGGGACCGCTTTCGGCACATACAGTGAAGTCTAAAAATATCTGGCACTCTTTGGCACGACGTGCGATGAATCGCACTACTACGAACAGTTGTTTGTTAAGGGGTAGGTGTCTATGTAATTGTCAGCTTTACTATAAGTTGGGTTTCACGCCAAATTATCCCGCTAAAGTCCAATCTCCGTTCAATCCAACCTACAGGCTCACGACTTTACCCGATTAAATCCTTAATCTTCATGAAACCGCACTTACTGTTTTCGGGACAACAGATCAGTTTTAGGTTTTTTAACCACTTTGGTTGGAAAGGCGCGATTCAGAGGTCGCTCCTACTCAGGTCTGTCGGGAATCGGAATTCCCTCCTACAGAAGAACTAAATGACCCTGCAGAAATTGCGCTTGACATTGCATTGTCAGAGTGTTATACTTAACCCCGTAAAGTCAATTCCGTTTTTTGAAAGGATGTAGGGCGCAGCTTGCAAGCCCGTATCAATATAACATATGAATTTTGGACTCACGGATAAAATTGCAGTCGTAGGTGCCTCAAGCAAAGGGCTTGGGCGCGCGATTGCCCTCGGTTTAGCACACGAGGGCGCGAAGGTCACTATCTGCGCAAGAGATAGAGATGTTCTGGAAGCAACCGCAGATGACATTCGCAACCAGACCGGCACTGAAGTTTTAGCGGTACCGACCGACGTTAGTCAACCAGAACAGGTTGAAAATCTCATTAGCACAGCGATTGGACACTTCGGTGGTATTGATATATTGGTTAACAACGCCGGTGGACCCAGAGCAGGACGATTTAATGACCTGGAAGCACAGGACTATCAAGATGCCGTCAATCTGAATTTGATGAGCACAATAAACCTCTGCCGTGCTGTTGTGCCAACGATGCGGACACGTGGTGGCGGACGGATCATCAACCTCACCTCTGTTTCAGTTAAACAACCTGTTGACAACCTCATGCTATCAAACATGGCACGGACCGGTGTGATTGGATTCGCAAAAACCCTCGCGACGGAGTTAGCACCAGAGAAAATCCTCGTCAACAACGTCTGCCCCGGTATTATCTTCACCGATCGTATCCAGCAGCTCGCAACGGTCCGCGCAGAAGAGGGTGGCATCACGTTTGATGAAGCACTCGCGAATATGACAGCAGATATCCCACTCGGTAGAATCGGCGACCCTGACGAGTTTGCAAACTTAGTTGTATTCCTCGCGTCAGAACGCGCAAGTTACATCACTGGAACAACAATTCAGGTAGACGGCGGCATGGTCAAATCACTGCTCTAATTTAGTTTGCACACGGTCGAGGTGATCTCGTAAAAAGGTTTTCTTGTCGGTTCCGCACGCGTCTTTGTTGCGTGCTACAATTTTGGGACAAAAAACGCAGCAGGCAACAACGTTGACTGCGGATATACGCAGAGGCACTTGAAACCTCTAACCCACCTCACCGAACCGCAAGGAAAATTAAAAAATTGGTATCTGTTATCATTCCTGCGTTTAACGAAGAGCAGACAATCGGACAGGTGCTGGAGGCACTACGTGTCCTGCCAATTGAGAAACAGATTATTGTTGTCAACGACGGCTCCACCGATGGGACCCACAAGGTGCTTGAGGAGTTGCGTGCGACTTATGAATTGACGGTCATACATTGCCAAGAGAACAGAGGCAAAGGTTTCGCAATTCGGAGCGGACTTCCATACGTGAATGGAGAGGTGGTCGTTATTCAGGATGCAGACATGGAATTGGCTCCGGCGGATCTCTCTGAACTTGTGAAACCGCTTGAAAAGGAGAACGTTCAAGTCGTTTACGGCTCAAGGTTTCTGAACGGACGCGGGAACGCCAGTCTTCATAATTTTATCGCGAATCGCATTCTCGCCACCTATACAAATATCCTTTACGGATGCCGAATTACCGATGAATCGACAGGCTACAAAGCCTTTTCAGCAGAACTGATAACACGTTTAGATTTAACGTGCGAGGGATTTGAATTCTGTCCAGAGGTCACAGCAAAGATTTTACGTGCGGGTTATCGCATCTATGAGGTACCGGTTTCCTATTTCCCACGCACGAAAAAGGAGGGCAAGAAACTCCGATTCTGGTCGGATGGATTTTTTGCCGCATGGACACTTTTAAAATATCGTTTTATTTCAGAAACCGAACTTTTTAAAAATACAACGTAGAACGAATTGCGTTAACATCCAATGTTTGGAGGTTAAACTGTCAATGATGAAAAAAATAGTGTATTCCATAGTTATTCTTTTACTGGTAGGCGGCGTGTCCTTCTTAGTGTTTGGACACGGTAATCTCCCTACCCTGTTGGAAGACGTTAATAAAGACGGTGTCGTGAACATCCAAGACTTGGTGCTTGTCGCCGGTTCTTTTGGACAACCCAGGGATCGCGATACCGAACAGGATCCTGATGTTAATCGCGACGGGATCGTCAATGTCTTGGACCTCGTTCGCGTGAGCAACAGTTTTGGACAAACCGCTCCGGATGAAAACGCAGCGTATCACGACATTCAGGAGTACGTCTTTGATAATAGTTGTGCGAACAGCGTCTGCCATGCTGCGCCTGCGAATGCGGGTAATTTGAATCTCACTTACGGACTCTCTTACGAAGATTTGGTTGGACGTGCGCCACAGAACCCTGCGGCGGCAGCAGCGGGTATGAAGCTCATTGATCCGGGAAATCCAGAGAATAGTTTTCTTTTGACGAAACTGATGGGACCGACAGCACCGGAACAGGGTGCACGGATGCCATTCGGTGGCGGCGTACTCCACAGTGGTAAGATAGATGCGATTCGGACATGGATTGAGGCTGGCGCGCCACAGACCGGTAAAATAGCCGGTATCGGGGATCTCGGCATCCTACGCGATCCTGATGAAAAGTTTGACCCCCCGGCACCCCCGCTGCCCGGTGAAGGCTATCAGCTTCGTTTGCCGCCGTTCAAAATTGAACCCGGCACTGAGCGCGAAATTTACTACACAACACAAATCAAGGATGAAAACGGAGATCCAGTAGAGGGAAACATCTTTATTAACAGGGTAGAGATTTTCTATCCAGCCGGTAGTCATCACTTCATTCTATATCGATTCACGGAAGAAGGTTTGGCAAACGGTGTACCAGAGAGAGGTATCACACCCGGAATCGGCGTTAATTCGGAAGATGCTTTCCGTGAACTCGATACAGACGACCCACAAGTCCTTGGCAATTTTGGTGTTGATAGGCTCTTCGTCGTCGGAACACAAACTGATGATACCCTGTTTCAGTTCCCGGAAGGCGTAGGATTGCGACTCCCTGGGGATACTGTTTACGACCTCAATTCCCACTACATCAATTTGCTCGGAGACGAGACATTAATTGGCGAAACTTACATTAATATCTATACGATTCCGGAGGAGGAAGTCCAGTACGAGGCTGTTGAAATTTTCGTCTCCAATCGTCAAATCAACGTGCCGCCCGGAACAACGCGCGTCTCCAAAATGACATGGTATATTGAGGACGAGCTGGAACGTCGGGGACATGACTCGGGTGCAGCGTTGAACGTCTTTTTGCTGACATCACACATGCATCGGCACGGAGAATTGTTCGAAATTTTTCAGGGATCCACAGGCGATTTGCTGCACCGGAGCGTCGCTTACGATGATGCACCGATTGACCTCTTTAATCCCATCCTTCGCTTAGATACAGAGGATACAATCAAATTCCAGTGTACCCATAACAATTACGATACGGATGAGCCCCTCACATTCGGACTCACGTCTGAAGATGAGATGTGTATCGTCTATGGCTATTATTATATCCCGACTGAAAGTGCGGGAGAAATAATTAAGTAGCACCCATTTCATAAACACAGGAAGGCGCGCTTGCCAAGCGCGCTTTTCTCTTACATGACTACCAACGCAAGAAAAGATAACTTCATGAAAGCCCTTGCACACCGAATCCTGGTGTGCGACGGTGCTATCGGAACCGAACTTCGTAAGCGGATTCCCTCATATCTACAATGCGTCGATGCCTGCAATATTTCTACAGAACATGCCGAGAAAGTTGCATCGATTCATCGTACCTACGTTGACGCGGGTGCTGATGTTATTCAGACGAATACCTATCAAGCAAATAGAGAAGCATTAGCAGTCCACGGCTTGGCTGAACAGGTTGAAGAAATTAACAGAACAGGCGTGTCGCTGGCACGAGCGGCGGCACAAGAGACATGCTACGTTGCTGGCTCCATCGGTCAAATTCCGTTCCAAACCTTAGATGCCCCTATCCCTTCTATCAAGACAATCCGACGGCTTTTTAAGGAGCAGATGGATGCTCTCGTCGATGAAGGGGTCGATCTTCTCGTCCTCGAAACCTTCGTCTCCCCGAAACAGGCGGAAATTGCGACAAAGCAAGCACTCACCTACGGTATCCCTGTCGTCGTTGAAATCAGTGGCGTTTCAGGTGGAACCGTAGGCTCTGGATTAGATGTGCGCGTCTTTGCACAAACGTTAGAGCAACTCGGTGCGCATGCAGTCGGCATCAATTGTAGAGGTCCACATGATCTCGTTGAGGCGATGGAACTGCTTGCGCCTGTCATCAAAGCCCCTATTGTCGTGCAACCGAATGCTGGAAATCCGAGAGTAGAGCAGGGTGAAATTGCTGTCTCCTATACAGTTGAGGCTGAGGTGTTTAGTGACTACGTTGGAAAGTTAGTCGAACTTGGCGCGAACATGATTGGCGGCTGTTGCGGCACAACACCTGTATATACGGCAAGAATCCGGCAAGCCATCGCAGAACGTGAACCTGTAAAACGGGAGCAACGTATTTTCGTTCTTCCAAAGATTACATCAACGTCCAAAACACCAATCGATAATCCTATCCAGCAAGTATTTGAAACGCGCGAACGCATTGTAAGTGTAGAGATGCGCGCCAATACTTTTCCGCAATTGCGAGCGATGTTGAAAGAAGCAAAAAATCTCGCGGCAACCGGTGTAGATTTATTTGATGTAACCGACAATTCTGGTGCCGCAGTGAACATCGGAGCTATCGCCACGGCATATCGGCTCCAGCAGGCGACCCAGATTCCGACGCTTATCCATTGGACGACCCGATCTCGTAATCTCATCAGTATGCAATCACATCTGTTGGAGGCGGAGACATTAGGGATCCGAGGCATTGTTGCCTTATCCGGTGACCATCCAAAGGCTGGACCCTATGAGACCGCCAGTCTCGTGCCGGACGTTCGCGGTGCGGTTCAATTGATGGAACTCATCAGCCGACTCAATCAAGGGGAACTCGCTGATGGCTCGTCGATCGGTGAGCCCTGCGGTTTCTATTACGGTGGCGGTTTCACGATTGCAGAGAATTTGCAGCCACACGTCAAACATCTCACAAATAAAGTGGCACACGGCGCGAAGTTTGCTTACACACAACCGGTCTGGACCTATGAGGATATCGTACGTGCTCAGCAGGCAACGGAACATCTTGATATAAAGGTTCTCTATGGTATCCTTCCGCTTACGAGTTTCCGAAGTGCATCCTATCTACGCGACAATTTGGGGCTTTACATCCCACAGTTTATTGTTGACAAATTCCGAGACCTTGGAGACACCGCCGGGCATGAACTCGGTATGCGGCTGTGCTTAGAATTGGTTCAGGAGATCCGTAATCAAGATGAATCCGCAATCGACGGTATCTACCTGATCCCTCCGGCTCGCATGAATTGGAAGAACAGAGCCAGTGTCATCTCAGAAATCGTGAAAGCTTACCGCTTTTTTTAAACTATCGAATCTGAGCACTGCTCCACTACGTTCCGCGCCCCTTCCCAGTAACGGGCGGGGACCCCGGTTTTCGGTTAAGTCCAACCATCTCTGGGTTATGATGGGTTGTAGGAGAAACCGCTCTTATGCCTGCCCTCTTAAGAATCGTACATCTCCCCAGTCGCGCCGGAATTCACCAGACACCATCGTGAAACGAAGTGGAACGATGCCCAGGAGCCCATAGTTAAAAATATGAAAAATCGTGAAACCTCAATCTCATCAGCACGCGTTACAGGACGTTCGCTTCTCTTAGGCGTTCTCCTCATCCCAGTCAATGTCTATTGGATGACGCTTGTTGAGGTGAAGTATTACTCCCTTGACGGTTCGTGCCTCCCGCTATTTATCCAACCTGTTTTCATCATGTTCGTCTGTGTTGTCGCCAACACTGTGTTGAAACGCATCGCACCGCGACAGATGCTACATCAAGGGGAACTGCTCACCATCTATATTATGGTCGCGATCTCCTGCACGTTTGCGGGACACGACACGATGCAAAATATGTTCGGCAGTATCGCGCACCCCTTCCGATTCGCGACTGAAGAGAACGAGTGGCAGACGCTCTTTTTTCGGTATCTACCGTCGTGGCTCACTATTTCTGACCCACAAAGTTTGCAGGGGTTTTATGAAGGAGAATCCACTTTCTACACACGGCATAACTTTTCGGTTTGGACAAAGCCGTTGTTGTTCTGGGGACTCTTTTTCCTGATTATGATGTTTATGATGCTTTGCATCAACACACTCGTCCGGAAGCGGTGGGCAGAGCAGGAAAAGTTGGCGTATCCGATTATCCAGCTCCCACTGCGACTCTCGGAAGATGGCGGTATCAGTCTCCTGAAAAATCGGATGATGTGGGTCGGGTTCAGCATCGCTGTCGCCATTGGTGTTATTAACGGAGTTCATTTCCTCTTCCCACAGTTTCCAGAAATCCCCTATATCAAACGGACAGCCGTCTTTCAAAACATCTTCACCGACCGCCCATGGAATGTTATTCGTGGCACGCGTATTTCCGTTTATCCCTTCGCAGTGGGTTTGGCGTTTTTCCTGCCGTTGGACCTTTCGTTTTCGTGCTGGTTTTTCTTTGTCGTTCGCTTAGCAGAATTCGTCATCGGAGCGGCACTGGGAACACGTTATTTTCCTGCTCTCAACGAACAGGCGTACGGCGCATGGATTGCACTTTTCCTACTTGCCGTCTGGGTCACGCGGCGGCACTTGAGTGAGGTCATGAAAAAGGTGCTTGGGTTCAAATCGAGCCTCGATGATTCGGACGAACCAATGCCGTACCGTGCCGCTTTCTTGGGGATTCTCGGATCGCTCATCGCGCTCGGTGTCTTTGTTTCTATAGCGGGGATGTCGTTATGGATTGCGGGCGTTTTCTTTGGTATCTATTTCCTGCTCTCTTTTGCAATCACCCGTGTCCGAGCGGAACTCGGTACACCTCATGAAATTTACTACGTCAATCCGCACGACATGTTGGCAACAATCGGTGGCACTCGCCAATTTGACACAAGCAGTCTCACCATCATGTCGCTTTTCTACTGGTTCAATCGCGGTTACCGCAACCACCCGATGCCGAATCAGATTGAGGCTTTTAAACTCGCAGAATCCACAGGAATGGGTAACCGACGTTTATGGGGGGCGATGCTGATCGCGATTATCGTCGGTATCCTGGTAACCTTCTGGGCAAATCTTGACATCACCTTCCGGAACGGTGCGGTTGCGAAGGCAGGCGGGTTCAAAGGATGGGTTGGCAGAGAATCGTTCAGTAGACTGCAGCGATGGTTACATAATCCGACAGAACCGAATGTGATCGGCATCGGTTTTATGGGCATTGGTGCACTCTTGACGTTTGTGATGATGTATATGCGGATGCATTTCCTATGGTGGCCCTTCCACCCGGCGGGCTACGCGCTCGCAATCAGTTTTGCGATGGATTACTTCTGGTTCGCCTTCTTCGTGGCGTGGTTCCTAAAGTTGATGATTTTACGGCACGGTGGCTTACGACTACATCGTCAGGTCGCGCCGCTCTTTTTAGGGCTAATTTTGGGCGATTACGTCATCGGGAGCATCTGGGCAATCATTGGACCTGCCTCCGGCTTGCGTACCTACAAAATTTTTATTTGAGAGCGAAAGACATGAATCTGCCTGTTGGGAAACTGAAACACGATTTTTTAAAAGAACTTCTGCCCACGCACGATAGAAGCGCGGGGTTGGTTGTCGGTCCACAACTCGGTGAAGATGCCGCAGTCATCGAGTTAGGGGACAACTATCTCGTTGCAACCAGTGACCCGATCACCTTTGCGACTGAAGATATTGGGTGGTACGTGGTATGCGTCAATAGCAATGACATTGCTGCAATGGGGGCTGTGCCGAAATGGTTATTGGTAACCCTATTGTTACCCGAAGATGCAACGACATCTGCAATGGTTCGCGACATCATGGCACAAATCACGCAGGCATGTACGGCGTTCGACATCGCGCTCTGTGGTGGACATACCGAAGTTACGCCTGCTGTAACACAACCCGTTGTCATAGGACAAATGATGGGGGTTACCCATAAAAATGCCTTGTTCACTTCAGCGGATGCCTGTGTAGGGGATGTCCTAATTCTCACAAAAGGACTCGGTATTGAAGCAACAGCAATCATCGCGCGCGAGTGTGAAGAGCAGTTGCGTGAAAAATGTGATGCCCAATTCTTGGAGCAGGCAAAGAACTATCTCGTGGATCCGGGAATTTCTGTACTCAAGGATGCACAAGTTGCGACCGCCACAGGCGGCGTACACGCTATGCATGATGCCACAGAAGGCGGTGTTGCAACCGCCGTCTATGAGTTGGCAACCGCCGCCGAGTTAGGGGTGACCGTCTATTCGGATAAACTTCTCGGCTCCCCGGTATTGTATCGGAACATAACACGGACGTTGTGTGATATGTTTGGGCTCAATCCGCTCGGTATCATTTCATCTGGTGCCATGTTAATCGCAGCGGAACCTAAAAAAGGCGAAACAATCTGCCGAGCCCTCGGCACAGTTGGTATCAACGCCGACATTATCGGAAAGTTTTTGCCACCTGAGCACGGATTGTGGTTGGAAGATGCCACCGGCGCGCAACAGCCGCTCCCTGTTTTTGAAACGGATGAAATCGCTAAACTTTTCTAAGTCCCTTTGAATGCTTCTATCACTCCTTGACATCTTCTCGGAATTACGCTATAATGCAAATTACCAGTACATTACCGGAGGAAATCATGGCAACTCCCGCAGCACAAACACGCCTCACACCCGAGGAATACATCGCTTTTGAACGCAAAGCGCCTCCAGACTCAGAAATAATCAGGCATGAGTACTTAAACGGTGAGTTGATAGCGATGTCTGGCGCGAGCCGCGCGCATAATCTCATTACAGGTAATATATCTGGTGAGCTCCGCAATCTGTTGAGAGAGAGTAGATGCGAAACCTACGCGAACGAGATGCGCGTGAGCACCCCCACTACAACATCCTATTTCTATCCAGATGTCGTTGTCGTTTGTGACGAACCCCGCTTTGAAGATGATGTTTTCGACACACTCCTTAACCCCATTCTTTTGGTAGAAGTTCTCTCACCCTCAACCAAAGCTTATGACCGAGGCGAAAAATTCGCGCACTACCGACAACTCCCATCATTGCAGGAATACCTCCTCGTCGCCCAAGACGAGGTTTGTGTGGAGCACTACCGTCGCCAAGAAAAACAGTGGATTTTCACCGATTTTCAAGATATTGAGGAAAGTCTACCACTCACCTCCATTCAATGCGAATTGTCTTTACAGGAAATCTACGAACGCGTCACATTTCCTGATTAGAGTTTTGGAGAACTATAAGGATGAACGCCTTTTTGAAAAGTTACGAGACGACACACTAAACTGGCACAATCAAGGATACCCTTGCCAAGATTACTCCCTTATAAGAGAAGTGCTACGTTACCAGTTTGAAGGCGAACCGCAAGAGCAAATCTCCCTCAAATACCTCTGGAAACTGTAATTTCAGTAGATGAAAACCGAATTGCGAGACTATCCGCTAACAAGTACCATCATCAAATTGAAAACCGGTCGTGTCCAACTCACAATCGTAAAAGAACCCGATTGGTTTCTGGAACAGCTCAGCCGAGAGGACAGTGAGGGTAAACTTTATCTCCCATACTGGACTTATCTCTGGGAGTCTTCGATCGGTCTCGCCCGCCATATAGAAAAAATGGGTGCGCGCCTAAAAGATGCACATATCTTAGAAATCGGATGTGGATTCGGACTGACAGGAATTGTCGCCTGTCAGATGGGTGGGCGTGTAGTTTTCACAGATGCCGAACAAGAAGCACTCCGCTTCGCACACCACAACGCCGAGCAAAACGGTGTGAGCCAACGTGCCGATTTCGTCCAGATGGATTGGAACACTCCCTGCTTCAATCGCAGATTTCCGTATATCCTCGCCGCCGATGTCATTTATGAAGAACCGCACTGGACACCGATTGTGACTTTACTTCAGGCGTATCTCACCCACAACGGTGTCGCCCTCTTTTCCGAACCGAATCGTAGCAACGCGATCGGTTTTTTCAAACGGCTCACTGACAACGGCTTCGTCTATCAAAAGACGACCTATCCTGTCACATTGGATAGACAAACCTCCCAAGTTTGTATTTACGCCGTGCGGCGTGCTGCATAGCCTCTAAGTCAATGATCCCATTGCAATAGAATTCTGCATTGCCCAAAAAATAGGAAAAAACGCTGGATTTCTGCTAAAAAAATAGGCAAAAAATTACACCCTACACATACTCCGTGGGGTTTTTGTTTTGCAGAAGCCTTATGAACTCTAAAGAAACCAGCAATTCATACTTTTGGCAAGGTTTTTGCTAATGCTGTATTGAGGTTAACATACCTCATTGTTTCAGCACATCTACGCGGAATTAACTTGGGACGGAGTTGAGAGTATAAGGTAATCCACGCAACCTTCAGGTTGCGAGGATACCTAACTCTCAAAAGGGTGGAGGATGGAAGCAGTCACCTCAACGCCAAGAATTTTAATCATCGATAACAATCCAGAGCGTGCAAATTCGTTAATCCAGATACTGGAAGCAAGCCGTTACAAAGTCGCTGTACCTGCGCGTCTACAGGAAGGTTTGGCTGAGCAGGTCGCGCAGATAAAGCCAGACATCATATTGATCGGCGTTGACTTCCCGGGACAGACGATTCTCAATTGGGTTGCATCTCTGCATGAGAGTTATCCGTGTCCGACAGTCATGTTTTCACGTGATGAACGCTCGGGAACGATTCAGGCAGCGACACGTGCTGGTGTCTCCGCGTATGCCGTTGGGAAACTTACGGGTGCCCGAGTTAAAACCATTATTGAAGCAGCTGTCGCCCGATTTTATGAATTTCGGGCATTGCAACAAGAACTTGAAAAGACGAAAACAAATCTCGCCGAACGCAAAATCATTGAACGTGCAAAGGAACTGGTCGCACAGCAACGTGGCTGTACCGAATCACAGGCGTATCAAATTTTGCGAAAGATGGCGATGAATCGCAGAAAACGGCTTGCAGAAATCTCACAAGACGTACTTTCTGTTGCAGAAGTATTGACAAACAAATTGTAGAAGTAGTGTGTTCAAAGGTGAACGAGGTGTGCACATCGGAAATCTTTATTTTCTCAGCATACGACTGATGTGTTCCGCGCTACTGTGATGAACAACGATAAAACCTAACCAAAGGTGGAAATGTAAAGTAAGACAAATTGTGCCTTGATGGCATAATTTGGGTCTGGACACAGGTGTCCATTCGGCTGAGCTTTATGCTCGCTGATGGATGCCTTTTTTTAATTATACCTTGCGGTTCGGTAAGGTGAGTTAGGAACTTCACGTGACCTTCCGTAGACCCGCCTGCGCCGTTGTTGCAGGCTGCTGATTTTGATTATTTTCTTTTTTGAAGTGTAGTCCGTAACGGAGTGGAGGACGGATATAAGAAAAGTCACTTCAAAGTCAAGTCCATGTTATTCCTCCGCAAGGTAAAATTAAAATTCTGTTTCTGAAGGAGATTCAAAGGTGAACCAATCAAAAAAGAAAACTATTCCCACAAGCCGAGGTGTGCGGTCAGCACCGAGTTTGAAAAGCGCAACGGATACCTCCAAAAAAGCAAAGACCAAGATAAATGCTGCGGAAGCCCTGAAGCAAGAGAAAAATGGGCTGGAGGTCATCAATGACATTCCGAACTACATTCGGGACGGTTGGGAAACGATTCCACCCAACGAACGTGACCGACTTAAGTGGGTAGGTGTCTTTTACCGAAAGCAAACCCCCGGCGCATTCATGATGCGTCTCCGTATGTCAAGTGGTTTTAGCAATTCCGAGCAGTTCCGCGCCATTGCTGAAATCAGTGAAGCACACGGACCAGGGTTCGTGGATCTCACGACGCGTCAGCAGATTCAACTTCGAGGTTTCGCGATTGAGAATGTCCAACATATCTGGAATCGTCTTGAAGAGGTCGGCTTAGGTTCACTTCAAACAGGCTTCGACAACATTCGGGGTGTGATCGGGTGTCCCGTTGCGGGATTGACACCCAATGAACTCTTTGATGCTTCGCATGTTGGTAGGGAATTCACTAAACTTTTTGTCGGCAATAAGGAATTTACCGATATTCCGCGGAAGTTTAACGTCGGTATCACAGGGTGTTTGGATAACTGCACGCATACCGCCTCGCAGGATATTGCCCTTACACCCGCGGTAAAAGAGATTGATGGTCAAGAGACAAACGGCTTTAATGTCGCAGTTGGTGGAAAAATGGGATCCGGTGGCTACACGCTCGCCCAGCCTCTTGACGTATTTGTTACCGCCGAAGATGCCGCAGATTTGTGTGGCGAGATTACACTGATTTTCCGGGACCACGGGTCCCGAACGGCTCGGAACAAGGTGCGTCTCGCTTTTCTGATTGCAGATTGGGGAGTGGAAAAATTCCGAGAAGCGTTAGTGGGTCGGCACGGTAAGTCGCTCCTGACTGCGGGGAAAGAGGCGCGCGGCAAGGAGAAGACCGACCACACCGGCATCTTCTCACAGAAGCAGACAGATCTCAACTACGTTGGGCTTGTTGTACCGGTCGGACGAATTACGACGACGCAACTTTTCGAGGTCGCCCGGATCGCAGACGCATACGGTAACGGCGACATCCGCCTCACACAAGGGCAGAATTTGATTATCACCAACGTGCCAAACGCAAAAATCGGTGACTTAACCGCAGAACCGCTCCTACAAGAACTCCGCTATGATCCCTCAGAAGTTATGCGCGGCATGGTGAGCTGCACTGGTATCGACTATTGTCACTTCTCGCTTATTGAAACCAAAGAACGCGCGATGGAAGCAGTCCGACATTTGGAGGCAAAACTCGGCAATACCAAGCCACTTACGATACACTGGTCGGGATGTCCAAACGGGTGTGGTAATCACGCCGCCGCAGACATCGGACTCCTCGGTAAGAAAACCAAGATTAACGGTGTCGTTACTGAGGCAGTGGATGTGTTCCTTAAGGGGGATGCCAGTGCTAATCCTAAGGTCGCACCCAAATTATTGGAGAATGTACCTTGCGACGATCTACCGCAAGTACTTGAGGGACTCGTTCCTTACCTTTCACGGAGGTAAAACGGACGGGTGAACGTAAACCCGCGTACTGCCACGTGCGCGCAACTAAAGTTAACACACATTATAGAAAGGATAATTTGACTGGAGAATAGGTTCAAACTCCCTATTCAAAAATAGGAAAAATTAATGGATATTAAAAACAAAGCGACACGGATAAATCTTTTCAGTTTAAAAACCGTTCAGATGCGCGCCTTCCATACCACATGGTTTGCATTCTTTCTTGCCTTTTTTGGATGGTTCGGAATTGCACCGCTAATGGCAATTGTGCGCGAAGATCTGATGCTAACAAAAGTACAAATTGGTAACACAATTATCGCCTCCGTCGCAATCACAGTTATAGTGCGAATTTTGATTGGACCGCTATGCGACCGGATCGGTTCTCGAAAGGCGTATACGTGGCTGTTGATTTTCGGTTCACTACCTGTCATGGGTATCGGTCTCGCCCAGAATTACGAGACGTTTCTGCTATTCCGATTGGCAATCGGTGCGATCGGTGCCTCGTTCGTCATCACGCAGTACCATACGTCGGTGATGTTCGCACCGAATTGTATCGGTACAGCGAATGCGACAACAGCAGGTTGGGGGAACCTCGGCGGTGGTGTTACGCAGATGGTGATGCCCCTCATCTTTACCGCTCTCCTCAGTTTCGGTGTGGACAAATTCCTCGGCTGGCGGTTAGCAATGATTGTTCCTGGGATTGCTCTGTTTATCACCGGTTTTGCGTATTACTTCCTGACGCAAGATGCGCCCGATGGAAACTATAAACAACTTCGTGACCGAGGTGACCTTGAACCGGCTGCCGGCAAGGGAATGGAGTCTTTCCTGCTGGCGATTAAAGACTATCGCGTCTGGGCACTCTTCGTCATTTATGCTGCCTGTTTCGGGGTGGAGCTCACCATTAACAATGTCGCGGCACTCTACTATCACGACCAGTTCCAGTTAGATGTCAAAACTGCCGGACTCATCGCTGGGTTGTTCGGTCTGATGAATATCTTTGCACGGACCGTCGGTGGAGCTTTCTCTGATTTCTTCGCGAAAACGATGGGCATCCGTGGACGCGTCATGTTTCTGTTCTTCGTTCTATTAGGTGAAGGTATCACGCTGATACTCTTCTCACAGATGGCGGTCCTCGTGCTTGCTGTCGGAACGATGATTGTCTTCAGTCTCTTTGTGCAGATGTCCGAAGGCGCAACCTTTGGGATTGTCCCGTTCATTAATAGAAAGGCGTTAGGTGCCGTTGCCGGTATCGTGGGTGCAGGTGGAAACGCTGGCGCGGTCGCAGCGGGTTTCCTGTTCCGTTCCGAGAGCATTACGATGCAGCAAGGCTTGTTATATCTCGGCATAATGGTTGCAGTTGCCTCGGTTGCGACTTCGTTGGTGAGATTTTCACCCGCGGTCCAAAATGCAGAGAAAAGGGCACTTGATGCCGCACTTGCGGAAAGACAACGCCTGAAAACCGAAGCAGGTGCGGTATCCTAATCCGGCTTAACTGGGTTTGTTTGGGCGGTTCTCTGTGACCGCCCATTACTCGAAAAAACAACTGTTTCATAACCAACATTTTTCAAACTAATCGAGAACCCGATTTTTTGACCATCAACTCGTGCTTTAACATTTATAACGGAGGCGAGTTGATGATCAAATCGGAAAAATCGGAGCGAAAACTTAATAGTTAAAAGAATAAAAATGAAAAATTCAACAGGAAAAGCGGTATGCCCCTATTGCGGTGTTGGTTGTGTCATTCGCGCAACCGTCTGCGATAACAAAATTACGAGAATTTCAGCGGACGACGATGTCGCTCCAAACTACGGCATGCTCTGTCCGAAAGGCGCGCACCTCAAACAGGTCTTTCAACACCACGATGGCAGACTCGCGTATCCTATGATTCGTGACCGTCGAGGTGAACCGCCACGTCAGGTTTCGTGGGACGAAGCTATCTCCTTTACAGCAAATCGGCTTCACGAAATCCAATTGGAGCACGGCAAAGATTCTATCGCACTCTACGGCTCCGGACAGTTGGACACAGAGGCTTCCTACATTTTCAATAAACTGTTCAAAGGGTTTCTCCGTACAAATAATGTAGACACAAATAGTCGGCTCTGTATGTCTTCTGCAGTGGTCGGTTATATACAGTCGTTCGGTTCGGATGGGCCGCCGACCTGCTACGACGATATTCAGCACGCCGATGTCTTTCTGATTATCGGCGCGAATATGGCAGCAAATCATCCCGTGCTTTTCCAGATGATTCGGAAACGGCGGGCATTAGATCCCGGTGTGCGGATTATCGCCGTAGATCCACGCCGCACGAAGACAGCAGATTTCTCGGACATCCATGTACCTCTTGCCCCCGGAAGCGATGTCGCTTTTCTTCAACTCATTGCCAAACGCCTCCTTGCGATAGGGCGCGTCAATAGACGTTTCGTCCGCAGAAGTACGGAAGACTTCAGGGCATACCAAAACCATTTGGAAAGCTTAGACGAAGACGCGCTTCTCACTGCCTGCGATATTCACCCTGCACGTATTGACGAGATCGTCGAATACCTCTCTAAACCGAGTCGTTTGCTCAGCTTTTACTGCCAAGGCACCAATCAGAGCACAAGCGGCGTTGACAAAAATGTTGCGCTCATCAACCTACATCTCCAGTTAGGTGAAGTCGGCAGAAGGGGTGCGGGTCCGTTTTCGTTAACGGGACAACCGAATGCGATGGGGGGCAGAGAGGTTGGCTATTTGTCTCACCAGTTGCCCGGCTATCGTGTTGTTACCAATGATATGCACCGTGCATATTTGGAAGGTGCATGGCGAGTGCCGCCGGGAAGCATTGACCCGAAACCCGGATTGACAGCGGTGCCGATGTTTGAGGCGGCGGCTGAGGGTAAAGTTCGCGCACTCTGGATCGCCTGCACGAACCCTGCTGTCAGCATGCCCGATACAAAGGTGTCGCAAGCAGGACTCCGGCGTGCCGATTTGGTGATTGTACAGGATTGTTATTATCCGACAGAGACAGCGGAATACGCAGATGTGATACTTCCTGCGGCACAGTGGGGTGAAAAGCAAGGTACAATGACGAACAGCGAACGGCTTGTCGTCCGAAGCGATCAGTTCCTCACACCACCGGGTGAAGCGATGCCAGATTGGTGGATATTCACGCAGGTTGCCAGAGCGATGGGATTCAAGCGAAATTTTGATTTCTATACACCTGAAGAGGTATGGGATGAGTACCGACTTCTGACAGCAGGGACACCGTGCGATCAGATGGGAATGACGAATGAACGCCTCGCGAAAACATCACTGCAATGGCCCTGTCCGCATCCACGACATCCGGGCACGGCACGCCGATACGTCCGCACGAAGTTTTTCACCGATTCTGGGAAGGCACAATTCAAAACGCCGGTCTATCAGCCACCCGATGAAGATACAGATGTAGAATTCCCGCTCGGTTTAACAACAGGACGTATTGAGAGTCAGTGGCATACCCGGACCCGGACGGGCAAGGTGCCGCAGCTTGTGCGCAAAGACCCAGAACCTTTTGTGGAGATACATCCCGATGATGCAGTGGAAAACGATGTCCAAGACGGTGAGTGGGTATATCTTGTTGGACGACGAGGGCGGTGTTACGCACGGGCGCGTGTCACAGAGGCGATTCGGCGCGGATTGCTCTTCACGCCGTTCCATTGGGGCGACCTCTTCCACGCCGAGACCAATGCGAATTATGTAACAAATCCAGCGTTTGATCCAGTGTCTAAACAACCGGAGTTGAAATTCTGCGCTGTGCGGATTGAGGTGGATGGTTAATGCGTCTGAATCTCAGATTTACAGAATTGAAGGACTGTTAGGTAGAAATGAAGTATCTTTAGATTCTATAAACATTTGACTCCTATGAATTGAGCAGATGGCATAGCGTAAAAGTCAATTACGGAATTAATGATTTCTTACTGTTGAAGTCGTTACGAGCGGAATCCAAACAACTTTATTCACGATAAGGCTCCCTCAATTGAATAGAGATGGAAAATCAAGTTTTAGATTTACCGTCATGTTTAAAGGACTCAATGGCTTTGTCTATCTCCTCTTTTTGGGGTTAGAAGTTCCTTGAGGTTATCCGGTAACTGAACCTTATTTTTCTCTTCGAAATCTTCAAAATCTCTGTAGTCGTTGTGAAACGACCCGATAATATCTATTCCCATCGCTTCGGCAGAAATAAAATCATCTTTAGCATCTTCCCATTCTCCCAGATGTAACCTAACCTCTCCACGGTTGCAGTAGGCATTGGGGATATCTGGATTCAAATCTATCGCTTTGCTGTAATCCCTGATGGCATAGCGAAAAGATTCTTCCTGGAAATAGAGATGGTGAGCCCTCCCGCGATTGCAATAGGCACCTGCATGAAGAGCTACCAACTCTATTGTTTTTTCAAAATCTTTGATGGCTCTGCCAAGCACGTCGACTTCTTCAAAGTTGCTACGTTGGTTTGGGTGGGTATGATTAAATGACTCCCTTTGGAGAAGGTAAGCCCTCCCGCGATTGAAATAAGCTTCAATCCATTTCGGATTTATTATTATAGCATCGGTATAATGAGCAATGGCTTCGTTATACAATTTCTGTTGGTCTGCCCAACACTCCGCGGCGTTCGCAAGTGTCTGATAATCGAAACCTTTGCAAACCTCTGCGTAGGCACTGTGTCTAATGAACCCATGGAGGTCGCTATAAATTGTTTTATGAGATATGCCGTGGTACTTTTGCAGGTAGTATAGCATTGATTCTTTAAGACTGGCTGGAATGGTAACTACTCTGTTTGGGGGTATCTTAATAAAACCCATGAGTGGTTCAACGAATATACTCTTTTGGAATGCAACGCGACTAATCGTTTTGGAGGTCTTATGGATTTTATACTGTGTCGTGTCCTCTGTTAGCATAATAACTCTGCCGGGTTCCTCAGGAGACTTATCGCAAGCAAAAAAGAGAGCGATGAGGTAGTCTTCTGTAAAGTCAATCAGATTGGTTGTACCGCCAAAGTGCTGAATTTCGGTTAAGAGTTGAAAATTTTGGACGTTTTCCTCAACATTTTCCTCAACAATATAGTCTCTAATATAGTCTTTCGCCTCTTCCAGAATTTTATTTTCAAGGTACTTCATATTAAAGTTCATGTCTTTATAATGAGGAACCTGTCGATAAAGGCTTGAAGAAACCTGGTCACCATAGTGTTTAGGTTCGCCGCGGTAGATGTAACGATTACTACCGCTCGATTTTTCCACTATCTCATGGATTATTTCCAAAACTTGTTGATTTGGCATATTCATTTGTTCCCTTTAATGATGGAAATATCCACCAGTATTAGAATAACTAAGTTGCTACCTAAGCAACAAAAGTCAATTAAATCTCAAAAGCCATACATATGAGACAATTATTTAAATAAGTATAATTGTCTCTATTCTGGTTAATTAAACCGTTTACGATTTAACTCAAATTGTTAGCAAGTTTTGTGCCAATTTCGTTAAGAAGATGCAATATTTGTTGGAAAACCATTGGAATTCCACACATATTTTCTCTGTAATGCATCCATAGCATTGACATACACTGGATTTGTCGCAACAGGTAGTAGGATTCACTTTTGTCTAAGAAAATACTATTGTTGCTAATATGACATTCGGTTTGTATTCCCATTTTCCAGCGGATTCACACAAAATTGTAGTATAATGCGAAAAAATTGTAGTATTCAACAACTTTGTGAATCGATGTATTTTGGGGAATGTATCACCGTAGTAAAGTCTATAATTATTGAGACAGCAGCGACTCAGCACTATTTCAAAGATGCTATACGTCTTTCGCCTCACTGAGACTCATGCAAGAATTTTTTATCCAGTGATAAATGTCTACGTATTTTCAGATTTTACTATAATGAAAGGAAGGGAGGAAAGGGACATGCGAACGCCGCACGGGTCGTGTCGACGGTTTTCGTTCATCACGGTTACTTTACATTGAAGGGAATTGAGAAGGTTCTTATATACGTGAGTTCGATATAAGAAATTGATTTATTATGTAGGTTTGATTGAACGAAAATGAGACACAACACACATAATTTTGCTCCAGAGGAGCGACCTGTCTATAGCAGCCATTCAACTTGATGTTCCCGCTCCGTAGGATGCAGTATGTGTTTTCAGGACACATAGCACTCCTCATGAAGTTTAAGAATTTAATCGGGTAATTTTCGGTTTTTTTGTCGGACCCGGTGCGGTTAGAAACCGCATCTACCGGACCTGGCGTAAATTACCCAGTTTATTTTTTATCTTCATCTGGAGTGCGATAACTTGGGCATCGGATTTTCTATTTTCACTGCGAAGCAATAGCAAGTTTCCGAAGAAAGTGCGGGAACTCAGCCGCCATCAAATCTGCGATAGGTGTGATATATCGTGTCAAACTTCTCTAAGTCCTTAAGTTGAACTCACATTATATTGAACTTACGCTATCTTAATTTCTCTCTATCCAATCCATAGACAGATTGGGGTGGACAAAAAATTTAAGGTTTTGTGTCCGTCACGCAACGAAAACCGAAATCGAAGTCTGCATACCACGACGGAGATTTAGCGCGAATCGAAACCGCCACGCTTTGACGCTCAGTGAACAAAGATCCGCCACGCAACACACGCGAGGTTTCAGTGTCTCTGAAACCATCCAGGGTCCCCATAGCAAATAGTGTGGGCCTACGAGCTTATGTCGAACTCACGTTAAGTTTAGCGTTTTTTGAGGGAAACTAAATTGGCTGTCAAATTCAAATGCGGTTTCCGTAGGTTGGGTTGAGCCGTAAAGACCAAGACCCCTATGTTTATACCCGAAATCTCGCCTTTCCATGAATCGTTGATGGACATAGATAGAGCGAAACCCCACAAACAAATCCCCTTGGAAAATACAAAAGCGTTGGGTTTCACGCGTCCTTGGGTATATTCAGGTTTCTGACTGAACTTGGAGGTCCTCGGCGTTATATACTTTTTAGTAGATTACCGTTCAACCCAACCTACAAGATTCAAGATCTTTTATCAAAGTCACGTTAGAAACCAAGTTATCCAAGAAGAACTTGGTGACACAGCACATCTTGGTCTGTGAGGTCAATAATTTCCCAAACTTGTTCTCTAACCTCCGCTAAAGGGTATCATGCTAATCCACCGAAACAGCCTTCTCTAAGACCGCTTGAAGATAGGCATCTATCTCTAACTGATGGCGTGCAGCGTTCAAAGCAATCCGACCATACAACTCAGGACTTGCTTGAATCGTCAGTGTCCCTGAGAAAGGTTTATCTGGCATTTTCCCTTGTTCTTTGCAAACCTCAAAGTAAATCTCAAGGGACTTCTGCATCTCTACCCGAAGCTCAGTTACAGATGCCCCGTAGAATGTGATCACATCTTGTGTATTAATCACCGTTCCATGAAAGAGGTCTATTTCCGGGTCAAAATCAACAACTCCGATGTAACCTTTGTATTCGATCATGATGTAATCCCCGCGCTTTGGAGAAACCGTCGTAGATCTCTGATTGCCCCTTTGTCCATATTTGGACTTGGGTGTGGGCGATGAAACACGACAATGTGATCATTAAGCGACACAGAGACTCTTGAACCCGCACGTTCTGTCAAGACAGCACCTAAGGTTTTTAACAGAGATTCGACGTTTCTCCATTTAATGTTACCTGAGATTGGTTGTGCAAAGATCGCGTCGAGTGTGCTTCTGTGCCGCTTATTCATTGCTATGTGACCGAGATCATGAATTAGACAACCTTTAAAAACCGAGTTGCTTGTTCACAATGTTCTTCAACTCTTCACCCTTCAGATACCGTTCCAAATTATCCAAGAAGAATCCCGTGACACGGCGCATGCGGTGCTGTGAGCCCCCTGCAGAATGCGGTGAAATGATGACGTTATCAAAATCCCACAACGGACTGTCTGCGGAGAGCGGCTCGACCTCAGTGACATCCAAACCAGCCGCAGCGATTGTTCCGGCGCGTAGAATTTCAATCAGATCGGGTTCGTTGACAATCGGACCACGGGCGACGTTGATAAAGAACGCCGTCGGTTGCATCGCGGATAGGTTGTCTTTATTGATTAGACCTCGTGTTTCCTCAGTCAACGGACACGCAATCATAACAACGTCCACTTGGCTCATCATATTTGAAAGTTGGTCCATGGGCATCAGTTCATCGACGTTGTCAGGTTTATCCGTGCGGTAGGCATCGACAGCCATAACGTGCATATCGAACCCTTTTGCGCGTTTCGCCATCTGCATCCCGATACCACCCATCCCAACGATGCCGATTTTGAACCCATCAATCTCGATCATCGGCATTGTCCTTGCACCGCCCCATTGATGTTTGTCTTGATTCCGAACGGATTCGTGGATACCGCGCGCCAAGCCGAGCAGAAGTGCGAACGCTTGGTCAGCAACGTGTTTTGCGTAGAGTCCTGCAGCATTCGTCAGAATAACATCGCTCTCACGGAGTGCCGGATACATGTGACGGTCCATACCTGCACTGGAGGATTGAACCCATTTGATGTTGGGCAGATGTGGAAAAATGTCCTCGCTGCAATAGCCGTAGAAGACTTCGGCATCTTTGCCTTGTTCAATAAGTTCCTCGCGTGAACCTGGGATTATAAAGGTATGTTCATCGCCGACGATGCTTTCCAGTCTCTGGAGGAGTTCACCTTCAACACGTCCTTGAAGTAAAATTTTCATATTTTAATTTTTCCTTGCGGTTTGATCAAGTGAGTTGGAGGTTTCACGTCCTTTCCCGTAGATCCGCCCTCCACTTCGTTACGGGCTACGGGGTGTGTACTATACTGAGAATCTGCGCGTGATAGAATAGAGCACAATTTTTAATTTTTCCTTGCGGTTTGATCAAGTGAGTTGGAGGTTTCACGTCCTTTCCCGTAGATCCGCCCTCCACTTCGTTACGGGCTACCGGGTGTGTACTATGCGGGTAAGTAACGTGAATTAGAGTTTTGAGGGTTTTCGTGACGACCGCTTGCAAAGACGGTGCAAGCGGTATATGAGAGAAAAATGTCAACACATCCATCGCCCCATTTAACGCCCTGCGAATAATTAAGAAACCTTTACTGCCATGGTGGGGTTTCCGGCAACAATTCCTGAAATTTGTCAATCAACGCGTCCTCATAGGCACCTGCGTATTGTCCGTCAAAGAACTTACCCATTGCCTCGTCAAGGAACAGTCGCCATGATGTGTCCTCGGAACCGGGGTTGACGGGGAAGAACAGTGCACCTACATCTCTTGCGGCTTTCAGGTCGCCGGGAGAATCGCCGAGCATCAAGACGTGGTTTTCAGGATACCTGTCTTTCGTCGTTATCGTGAGATGTTCCGTTTTTGTGCCCATCTCTTGTCCGGCGATCAGCGCGACGTAGGCATCGATTTCGTGTTCAGCCCATTCCCGTATGAGTGCCTCATCCGGCGTCGCGGATACAACAATGACATCCGCTTTGTCCTGAAGCCGTTGCAAGGTCTCGCGCACTCCGGGAAATGGTGGGAGGTTATAAACAATCTCCGCGACACTTTCGTTAACACCGAGGCTCCACTCCATAACTTGGCTGAGTTCGTCGAGTCTCTCGCCGGTAGCGTTGTCGATTGCGGCTTGTAATCCGGGATTGCCGAGTTTCGTTTCCGTTTCCGACCATTCCCGTAGGTAAGACAGTTCTGGTACTGCGACACCCATGTTCTGCACGAGCGGCATCTCGCGTAAGAAATCGCACACCAGTAAAATCGCCTTAAACCGATTCGTGCCGCGCGTCGTTGAGTAGAGGTTGACAAAATCCCATGCTTGGTGAACCTGCCGCGAAATAGATGCTAAACCGAAATGCTTGACGAGGTTCACGCTGAAACAGTCGTTGTGCTTGACCTCCATACTATTGAAGACGCAACCATCCGAATCAATTCCGACGAAAAACTCGTGTTGCGGTTCAAAATTGCACAGTGCTTGTTGTGATCCGTGATCCATTTTTTGATTTTACCTTGCGGAAGAACGACGTGCGTCAAGATTTTGACGTGCCATTCTTAAATCCGCTTTTTAATTTTACCTTGCGGAAGAACGACGTGCATCAAGACCTTGACGTGCCATTCTTAAATCCGCCCTCCATTTCATTACGGGCTACGGGTCCGATCTTATAGTAAAATCCAAAAATATGTTCACACTTGTAGCATAGGAGACCGTTGGTTTCCTGTGCCAAGCACCTTCACAGTTCGCGTGACAATACGAGTGTATAAGTAATTACGGAATCTACTATAAAAGCCCTACAGAATAATCTAAAAATTTAATCAACAGTAACTTCCGGGCGATCTTCCAGCATCCACTCCGTATGGAACACCGTCGGTTCCCCATCTTTTCCGAGAATCGTGTTTCCATCTGCATCGAGTTTATGGTAGGTGTGTGCACCGAAGTAGTCGCGCATCGCCTGAATCAGGTTCGCAGAAAGTCTGCCGCTGCGGTAGCTATCGAAATAGGCTAAAGCGGAACTGAATGCCGGGATAGGAACACCAAGCTGCGTGGCTGTGCCGATGACACTCCGCCAGTTGGGTTGTGCGGTTTCAAGCACATCTCGGAAGTAGGCATCAAGCATTAGGTTCGGCAGTGCGGGGTTTCGCTCAAACGCCTCTGCGATCCGATGTAGGAACTTCGCCCGAATGATACACCCACCACGCCAACCTAAGCTAATCATGCCGAGGTCCAAATCCCATCCAGACTCTTCACTTGCTTCCCGCATCAAGGCAAAGCCTTGGGCATAAGAGCAAATTTTCGCGGCGTAAAGCGCATCGTGAATGGCTTTCAATGCTTCATCTCGGTCGCCTTGATAGGTGCCAGCGGGTCCTTGAATAACCTGTTCTGCGGCAACACGTTCGCTTTTAACGGCGGAGATACACCGCGCAAAAACCGCCTCGGCGATCGTTGGGGCGGAGATACCGAGATCCAATGCCGAGATACTCGTCCATTTGCCGGTGCCTTTCTGTCCCGCCTGGTCCAGCACGACATCAACGAAAGGTGTGCCACTGCTATCGAGTTGCGTGAAGATGTCAGCCGTAATTTCGATGAGGTAAGAATTTAATTCGCCGCGATTCCATTCGCTGAAGACCGCATGCATCTCGTCGGCGTTCATTCCCAAGATGCTTTTCATCAGGGAGTAGGCTTCACATATCAATTGCATGTCGCCGTATTCAATGCCGTTATGCACCATCTTGACGTAATGCCCCGCGCCATCCGGTCCGATGTAGGAGCAACACGGCGTGCCATCCACCTGCGCCGCAATCTTCGTAAAGATCGGCTCTACGAGGGCATACGCCTCAGCTGAACCGCCCGGCATCATCGCTGGCCCTTTGAGCGCGCCCTCTTCGCCGCCAGAGATACCTGTACCAATAAATAAGATATCCTGTTCAGCCAACTCTGCATGCCGACGGACAGTGTCGTTGAAATTGGAGTTTCCGCCGTCAATAATGAGGTCTCCCTTTGAAAGATGCGGGACCAATTGCCCAATAAACGCATCGACCGGTTCGCCTGCTTTCACCATCAAGATAATTTTTCGAGGGCTGTCTAACTTTCCAATGAGTTCTGGAACGGAATGCGCCCCAATGATATTTTTGTCCTTCGCAACACCAGCCATGAAAGCATCTACGCGTGAGACAGTACGGTTAAAGACCGCTACCTCAAACCCTTTGCTCTCCATGTTCAGTGCGAGGTTTTCGCCCATTACTGCTAATCCGATAAGTCCAATATCTGCCGCCAAATCTGTTTCCTCCTATGATAGAGTCCGTTTTGCATATCATACACTGCAGGAGAAAATGATGTCAATATATTTTTTGCCGGAAGCAATCAGCAGTTGGTAGTTAGTCAGATCCGGTAGGTGCAGCTTGATGAAGTTTTATAGACATCAATTTATGGAATGACTTCATCGTAGGTTGGGTAGAACGGGCAGAACCAAAACGCTAACAACTCAAAGAAACCTGTATTGGGTCCATACATCCACTATCGCAGAAGTACCGAGTGAAACCCAACGCTTTTTTTGTGCGGTTTCTTGAGATGCAGGGGCGTAAAGTTGGGTTTCACTACGTCTTTGATAGCAAACGCCGAAAGAAGCGTCGGTACACTCTCTATAAAAACAGTATACGGAAGCGATACACTTGAACCCAGAACTTGGTAAAATCTATTGCAACCGGGGAGAGGCTCGGCTGCATCTACGGGAATGGGAAGATGCCATAAAAGACTTTGCGATTGCACGGGATATGGGGGTAGATATTGTTGCCTCATTCCGTAACGATTACAAAGAGGGCGTTAAAAGGTTTGAGGAAAAAACTGGTATTGTGTTACCCCCAGACATCGCAGAGATGTTAGAGGGGGACGGATGTGATAGACCCAAGTCTAAAGACTTGGGCTTCTACAAAAAGTTAAGTAGAAGCATTTGTGGAATGCAGAAGCGGACTGTTCGCTTCAACGGAACTGCCAACAATCCTATTGAACAGGACCATCGGTCTTACAACGCCTAAGCCAAAGGAAGCTACCCCTTCCTTGAGAATGTTCATAGCAGCGTTCTGGTCCCGGTCAAGGTGCGTATCGCACTTCGGACACTGCCATTCCCTATCTGCTAACGTTAAGGTTTCGTTTTTATGGTCACAAACAGAACAGCATTTTGTAGTCGGAGTCCACCGCCCAATCTTCAGCACCGAGCGAATCCGTTTATGGGATTGGTGCTTGAGTTTCAGCATGAACGCACCAAAGGCGAGGTCAGACACCTGCTTCCCCCAAAGGCGTTTCATGCCCCGAAGGTTGAGGTCTTCAAAGAACAAAATATCAAAGTTTCGGCATAAGTCTATTGCCAGTTTCCAATGGTGATCTGTTCTCTGATTCGCAGTTTTCTTATGGATACGAGCAACATGCTTGCGTTGACGTTCTCGGTTGTTAGACCCTTTCACCTTGCCGGAATGTTCCCGTTGTGCTTGTGCCAACTGCTTGGCGTTGTGTTTGTAAAACATAGGAGAGCCATATTGGTGTCCGTCACTGCCAGTCAGGAAGTCTTTGATTCCAAAATCAAACCCTTCAGCTTTACCCGTCTTGGGTTCATATTTGACTTCACTATAATCTTCAGTGAGCGTGATATACACGTCTCCGAGTGCGTCTCGTGTCACTTGAACTTGCTTGATTTCGCCTTCTATCTTTCTATGCAAGGCGAAACGATACCAACGTCCGTTGAGACGAATACGATACGTCGGGTGATTTCTTTCGTGCTTTTGTTTCTTCAACACTTTCTCTATCTTGACCTGTTCACCCCGAAACGTCATACCTTTATGTTTCTTGCATGATTTGAACTTCGGGTGACCTCTGCCGAGTGTTTTCATTTCTTTGAAACTTTGTGCCAGACGCTTCAGCACATTCTGCAATGCCCACGAATATGGGATATTCCAATGCTTATACTTCTCAAGTTTCTTGAGTTTCGTTAAGTGCTTAGACATTTTTGAGTATGAAAGACCTTTACCATACATGCGGTAATATCGCATAGCGAGTGCCAGAAAATGGTTCTTCACAACACCACAGATATTGCACTCGTCGTGCAAGTGACGTAACGTCTTATCCTGAAAAAGTTTGTGTGTCGTGTTTCGCATGGGTGTTATCAGTATCAGTCTTTTTAACCCCTGTCAAGTGGGTGGGTAGACACATAACCTTGCGATTATGCTTGACATGTCTACCCAAACTGATACTCTAAGTATACTACATTTTAGACCGAATGTCAAATATATTTACAGGCGGTGGGTCTAATTCAATAGGGCGGGGTCTACATCCCAAACCTAAAGGATTGGGTTTTGACTCCGAAGTTCGATAAAAAAGAGCAGCCCTCTATTCGTATCAATGATATAAGTCCGGATGAAGGTTGGACAGTAGAACATTTTAACGAATTATTAAGTTCCCAGGAGTATAGAGAAATCTATGAATCCCGAAACCAAACAGAAAGATTGTGCGAATTGGGGGCAGGTTTAATGGCTTTAGTCGAAAACGAGCAGTGGGGGTTAACCCCTAAATTTAAGAAACACTACTTTGCTCTTTACTTCGGGCGTAGAAGGGTATTTGGTGTTAGTCTTCAGGGTCGTCCGAAACTGGCTGTCTGGCTTCCGGATGATGTTCTTGCCGAGCGTAATAATAATTTGCTTGATGACCGGTATACGTATACTTATCCCGACTCGCATAGATGTGGAATTTATCCAGAACATGTAACGGTAACGGGTATTGAGGGATTATTAGAGTTTGCATATTTATGGCATGCAGACGCATCGCAATAGGCGCATTCCTCCTTAATTGGCGTTAGGGTTGGTTTGTTGTCACAGGCGGTGTTGGCGCAGTGCCTTTTTCTTTTAATTCCGTCTCGGTTTGACTCGGAAGTTCCGCTCGCCCTCGTAGTGAGGATCATACGAGGAGTGTCCGCAGCGTTGTTTTTAGTCCTGATGGAGCTATCCTCGCCAGTGGCAGTCGAGACAATACCATCCAGCTATGGAATCCTGAAACGGGCGAACTTCTGAACACACTTGAAGGTCATACATATTCGATCACAAGCGTTGCTGTCAGTCCAGATGGCACCACAATCGCGAGTGGAAGTTTCGATGGCACGGTTCTTCTGTGGAAATTTCCAGTCGTAATGGCTGACACTGAAGTTCTTGGCGATCTCAATGGTGACGGTATCGTCAATATTCAAGACGTGGTATTGATTGCGGCAAGTTTCGGAGAGGCTGGCGAGAACAACGCAGACCTGAATGGTGACGGTGTCGTCAACGTTCAAGATCTCGTTTTGATTGCGAATGCTTTCGCGAATATCGCAGGGGCACCTTCTGCACACGCCTCATTGTCAGCAGCACAGGTGGAACAATGGCTGCGTCTCGCCAAGGGAGAAGCATCGCAATCGCTCCAAACCTCCATACCGGATCGCTTCTCCTATGAGCGAGGGATTCAGGTACTGGAACGGCTTTTGAGAACATTGGCTCCGCAAAGGACAGTGCTGCTTGCTAACTACCCCAATCCGTTCAACCCTGAAACATGGATCCCGTATCAGTTGGCAGTGCCTGCTGATGTCAGTATTTTTATTTATGCTACGGATGGACGGCTGGTTCGGACGTTAGCATTAGGACATCAACCTGTGGGTATTTATGAATCTCGTAGCCGTGCGGCGTATTGGGACGGTAGGAATGCGGTGGGTGAATTCGTTGCGAGTGGCGTATATTTCTATACGTTAACGGCAGGCGATTTCACTGCTACACGGAAGATGGTAATTCTTAAATAGTATCAAATGACCATAGGATAGCTGGGATGCTGATGTTTATTAGCTTCCCAGTCATCGCCGATGAGTGGGTTGAGTTGGGTTCGCTGGCATCTTCATTGAGAAATGATGCGTTTGGCGATCAACGTTTCTAAAGTGTAGCAAAACTACGAGCGGGGGTCAAGCGTATTTTTACGCAACCCCTGCCCCGGTTTTGCGAAGTCAGTTCGTCAAGAACAGGAGGTCAGGTATCATTGAGTTTCTCCTTGTTCAGTGGTTTCATCGTTTGCAGCTGCATTGGCGAGGTTTTCATCGATAGCTTGGAGATGCTGCTGCGGGATCAGGTCGAGATATTGAGAGATGACGCGTTTAGAAAGTCGTGTAATGTGTGAGATTTTGTCAATATCAGCGGTAGCGGTGCGCACGACTTTGACGGACTCATAATCACGAATGTATCGGTCAACTGCCTCCTTAGAGTGCTTGGTTTTGGCGGCAATAGTGGGAGTGAGATGCCCTTGAAGATAGAGGGTTATGATCTCTTTCTTGTGGGTAATAGCACCCGATAAGTCATGGATATTGCCGCGAGTGGGTAAGATTTCTCCCGTGGTTTTTTGCCATTCGTTGACATAATCACAGACGACCTGATCACAGACGTTGAGCAAGACCGCCAAGTCGAGTTGTGTCAATAAGGCGCCTTGGTCATAAGCTTGATAACACCAGCGGACCAAGCGATTGATCCGCAGTTGCCGGGAGGTAAAACCGTTGCGAAAGGATTCAATATCCTCTGCGGCGAGGTAAGTCAGGATGATGGGTTTCATACGGGTTTTGACGATGGATTTGCCTCTTTGTGGATATTCATCAATCGGGACAGCCATCCAAACGAGGTGTCCATAGCTGAGGTATCGCTCCTCTGGGAGTGAGTCGCCCGTGGCGAGTTTCTCCAAAGGGAGGGTAATGACGAAATAGTCCTCAACGGTCTTGAGAATGTCATCGACAATAGCAGTCGCAGTGACTTCGCCTTTGTCATACCCGTAGTCATTGAGAAAGCGATGGATCAGCAACTGTCGTAGAGATTTATCGTTGATGCGTCTGAACTTCTTCTCATTGACTTGTGTGCGCGTCAAAGGTTTGCTCATCGGAGGTCCCCCTTTTTTTCATCCACGGACTCTGGGTGAAGCAGCTGGGTCATGCGATCGGTATGTTGGTATTCCTCATACAGCGAGAGATACTCGCGGATCAGCCGGTCAGAGAGGTGGGTGATCAGGCGTATCTGTGCTTTGGGAAAGTCTTGATGATAGAGCGTCGCGACCTGTGTGAAGTCTCTCAAGTAGCGGGAGACGGCGCGTTCGGAGTGGTTCGTCTTTTGCTCAATCTCGGTGAAGGTGTATGCTTTGAAATACAACTCCAGAATCTGCGTCTTATGAGACAGCCCTGGGCCCATGTCGTGTTTCGCCCCGCGCGTCATCACGAAATATCCGTCCTGTTTCAACGCTCGGATGTCGCGTTTCATCGTGGCAGGACTGCTGGTTAATAACACGGCTAAATCTTCATAACTCAGCAAGGCATCTTGATCATAAGCTTCTTGGGTCAATCGGAGGATGCGATGTCGTCTGAGACCTGCCAGGCCGTAATCGGCTAAGACTTCGAGATCGGTGTCGATGTCATTGAGTTTCAGGCGACAGGAAACTTTTTTCGCTAAAGCGATGTGTTTGCCTGCGGGTTCCTCGGCGGCGACAGCCTCGTAACAGATTTGTCCCGATGTCAGTTGAACATTGGCGTGTTGCGCAAAGTAGGTAGAAATCTGTTTATAGTAGGCTTCAGCCACTATAGGCATGAGATTAAAGTCTGCTGAAATCTTCTGAATAATAGCAGCTCTGGCATTCTTGGATTCGATGCGTTTGATACCATAGGCGGTATCCATCTGGCGTGTCATAGAGACCTCCATGAGGAGAGTGTCGGTGATGCAAATACATCTACCTGTTAGGGTAACTCATACTATGAGTATAACTCATGGGGTCATTTGATACAAACTATAAGTGATGTTGCTGATTTTGGCGACAACACTTTTGCTTCCCGTGATGAAGCTTGGGTGGGGATCCCGATTCACAGTGTATGGGTAATTCTAAGATTCACAATAAAAAAAGGAGAAACATCTATAGTGTTATCAAGTCGATTGACATTTTTCTTATGTATCTTAACCCTCCTATTTGCAGACCTTCTCTGTTTGCCTTGGACCGCCACGGCGCAATCCAATCAGACTCACTTGATAAGCCTCCCTATCCAAGAGTTTCCGCCAAATGCTTTTATCGTCTATGGGCGAGCACCGACTCAAGAGGACGCAGGCATCGCAAGGGCTGTCTACTACAGACAGACAACAGAACCCCTACTCAACCTAAAGACGTTTTTCGAGTTTGGTGGCACGCTTGAGCTGCTCACAACAACGCTCTTTTTCAGCAAGCACGATATCGTTATCAGTGAAATCATGTGGGGGCTTGATACAGGCTCTCCGCTCGCTGCTCATGATCCCTATACACAGTGGATCGAACTCTACAATCCGCACGTTGGTGCACATATCACAGCTCATCTCTTTTTGCTTTTTACGCCTTTCGAGAATTATCCGGACAGGGATATCGTTGAGCTGCCAAATGGTGTGCAAGCGCGCGTGCTCGACGCTGTCAGCAACTTACACTTAGGCAGATGGGACTTGCCCGGGAGAAGTGGCAGGCGTCCACTTAGCAGCGTCATTTCAGCGTATCGCGACATCGTTTACCCAAAAGATGGCACTGAACGATCGGATGTGCCATTCGGTTCGTATCAGGAGAGTTGGAAAGCCACCTTGGCACACGGCCGCCGAAATACACTACTGAGTACCGTTGACGACCGAGGTCGAGTGATAGGACTTCCGTATATCGCGACCCCCGGCGCACCCCATGTGCCAGACTCGTTCCTTCGCCCGTTGCCAAAAACAGAGGTGCGTTCGGACCGAGTGGTTATCAACGAGATTCGCAACGATATCTCGCGCGACAACCTTGACTGGGTTGAGTTGAAAAATGTGAGTCGTCTGCCGGTGGATTTGGAAAACTGGGAGTTAAGCATTGTGACAGGCATCGGTGCGGATACCGATCTGGTAAATCTACCGGGTTACACACTCGACCCTGGAGAGATTCTCCTGCTCCAACACCATCATCCAAAGTTTACGGATCTTGCAGACGGTATACATATAGGAAATCTTGATGAACCGAAAAATAGAGGGGCGACGCATAAGTACTTTGTGGACCCCGGTCTTGACTTTCCCAATACCGGTCAGTTCGTCGTCCTTCTCAGAAGCGAGTCGGATAAGAACGGGCAGGACGCAGCAATCGAGGATTACGCAGGCAACGGTTTTTTTTCGGATACCTCCACCGAGTTCAATACGGAATTTTGGCCCCGTAAAGGGCAACCGCGCCCAACGGATGTCGCGAGTTTCGGTAACTATAGTTCATTTGGTTCGCTGGATAGTGCTTGGGTACGGCTGCGCTATCAGAAAGATGATGGACACCACAAAGACGCTTGGGAGGTAGTTGGCACACAAGGTGGGATTGGATACGCCCCCGGGGCAGACAGATCGGTTTCGCCCGGGACACCGGGGTATGAAAATGACGCGCTCAGGACACGTATAGACGATAGAGACTTCAAAACCCCCATCACGAACAGGGAGTACAATAGCGGTGAAATTACAATCAGCGAAATCATGTCTGATGGCGGATCTCGACAAAACAAGGCGCAGTGGATTGAGCTCTACAATAGTTCCTTAACACAGGCAGTTAACCTTGAAGGGTGGGCGTTAGAGATACGTAACCTTAAAGGTGATGCGTTCTCGTATGTGAATGGGCGTTTGATCCTCAACGCAGCGATAATCCTTCCCAACCAGACGCTGCTGTTCGTCTCCAAGAATGCGCCGAATAATGTGCCAGATAACCGCATCTACAATGTCTATAGCCGGCATCGGGATCAGTTCCGACGAAGCGATCGACGGGTTTTGTTGCTAAATCCGGCAGGCTTTTATCTGAAACTGATGGATATAGGGAATCTACGACAGTCAAGCGATGATATCGTGGTAGACGAGGCAGGCAATGTGAGTATAGAAGGTCGTGAACCCACCCGTTTGTGGGATCTACCGGTGCCAGACCCGTCGGCGCGCCTCTCATTAGTGAGACAATACGGTGCCCCTTTCATACAGACTCAGCGAGATAGTGTTCCAGATAGTGCTGCTGCGGGTAAACTTTCGACAGCCTGGAGACAGGCAGATAGGGCGTATGTGAGTGCGGTGTACTATGGGGATACCAGTGATAGGGGAACTCCCGGCTATCGCCGCGGGGGTCCCTTGCCTGTGCATCTGTCGAGTTTCCGTCCAGAACGTACGGAAACGGGTGTAGTTATCGTGAAATGGTCAACCGAATCGGAGTTGAACAACGCTGGCTTCAACCTTCTGCGGAGCGAAACGCGGGCGGGTGAATTTCAGGTCATTAATCCTACACTGATCCCCGGCGCAGGTACTACAAGTGAACGACAGCGTTACGATTTCACCGACACCACTGCGAAACCAAATGTCGTCTATTACTATCGGATAAAGGATGTTTCGTTAGATGGGGTGCGTCGGACGTTGACGACGGTTCGCCTGAAGGGAGAGATGTCTGCAAGTGGCAAACTCACAACGACATGGGGTCATTTGAAAACACAAAACTAATTTAACCCATAAAAGCCCCAGAGGGGCGACAGCTGTGTAGAAACGCGTTGAGTCCTATAAGAGAACCCCAGAGGGGTGACATCTCTCCAGATATTGGGTACATACGTCTGGAAACGGAATCGCGAGCATGGGGAAACACCCAAGCAAAAACACTCGCTCCTACAAATGGTATATTACCGTCCGCTGGTGAGGTTTCCGAATCGCGCCCGTATTCTGTTAAACTTCACCCAGCACATAATAAATTTTCAGAGTAAACTTCCGAACACACCTCAGTAAACCCACCTAAAACCCAGTCGTAGATTAGGTTCAAGAACATCTCTGAACTCCATCAGTTACTCGGTTTACTCTGAATACTCTGAAATTATGGTAAAACCTACAATTACTTAGACACTCTAAAGAGGCGAGGTTACAAACCTCGCCAGCGGGGTAGCAGATTTTCGCTTCTATTGAAATGTAAACTGATTTCCATAATTCACCATATAAAGTTTGTGCTACAATTTATGTCTTTGACCCGCGAAAACGGAACCTTAGACGGACAAAATGTTTAAGTCGAACTCACGTTAGTATACCATAGAAGTGTATCACGCATGGTGATAGACATAACAACTCTTGCCCTGAATCGCCACTGGACTCATGACTGGTATCGGATACCGCCTACTCCCCGGCTGATACAGCGTTTGCCTCAATAGAAAATCTTTTTCCATTTTCCTGGAACTGCACCATTTCGTGCAATGTAGCACTATGCTTGCTCTATTTCGTGCAATTTTTGCCAAGAATACCAGTGGCCATGCCTACCCAGACTGGCACAAGATTTGCTATAAAACTTAACAGTATGGATTGGGTAAACCAATAGTATAGCAATCAGCAATCAGCCGTCAGCGGTCAGCAAGAGTCGGGAATCGGAGTTCCCTCCTACGGAAGAACTGAATGGCTCTGGTAATTCGACAAAAAGACTTGCAATATCCCGACAAACTATGATAGTATAAATTAAAAACCAGAAAGCCATACGGACATCAGTTGAAACCGTCGCATGAAATACTTCACTTACTCCGGAAATCATCTCATCAACGCGAAACTCCCCGACAATTCAGAGGTCTACTACGCGAAGCCTCCCCTACCGGGTATTAAACGCGCTGCACTGAGTGAACGGACACAGCGTGCTTTTGAAAACCCACTTGAGATGTCCCCGTTACGCGAACTCGTCAACGGCAATTCAAAGGTGCTCATCCTGTTCGATGATAACTGTCAACCTTTCCCACTTACTAAAAAGCCGGATATGCGGCAGATCATGATCGAGACGCTCCTGAAGATGCTCTATAGTTACGGCGTGGAGAAAAAGAACATCCAACTGATGTGCGCTGTCGCGTTGCACCGAAAGATGAAAGAACACGAACTCGCCTATATGCTCGGAAAAGACATTATGGACGAGTTCTATCCACATCAACTCCGAAATTTCGATGCGGAGGACGCAGAACAGATTGTTCAGGTAGGACACACAGAAAAAGACGAAATCGTTGAAACAGATAAGGCAGTCCTCGAATCCGATCTGGTGATTTACGTTGACATGATACAAATCCCACTCAACGGTGGGCATAAGTCCGTCGCGGTGGGTCTCGGCACATATAACTCCATCGCACCGCACCACTCGCCGCACATGACATCAGAAAGTCCGCACGTCATGCAACCCGAAGGTTCGCACATGCACGCTTGCATCGAGCGGATGAGCCGTCTCATTCAGAAAGAGACACCCATCTTGGTGCTCGAAGCGGCGATGAACGGTGCGATCTATCCATTTCATCTGCGCTACGTCGGGAAACCGAACCGCGACTGCAACATCGCAGAGAAGGTTCTGAAAACCTTCACACCGGCGACGCTATCGCTGCTGCCTGAATCGTTGCGTTACAAGATTCTCAAGAGCGTACAGACGGACTATGAACCGATACAAATCAACGCAGGCGACATTGATGCCGTTCATGCGAAAACGTTAGTGTCAATGAAGGATCAGTTGGCAATAGACATCCCACGACAGTTCAGCACGTTGGTGTTCGGACTGCCCGATATGAGTCCCTACGCCGTCGATGCGCGTATCAACCCGGTTTTGGTGGTGAGCGACGTCTTAGGCTACGTCTTCAATTGGTTCTATAATAAACCCATCATCAAAAAGAACGGTGTTGTTATCATCATGAACCCAACCTACGAGATCTTTCACGAAGAGTATCACGTCGCCTATAAACAATTTTACGATGAAGTTCTCGCCGAAACGACAGAACCTTTTGAGATGCAACAGAAATTCCAGGAAAAATACGCAAAGGACGAGTATTTAATCGATTGCTATCGGAACAGATTCGCGCACCACGGTTTCCATCCGTTCACTGTCTGGTATTGGGCGACATATCCACTGAAACATCTCGCGAAGGTGATCCTCGTCGGTCCGAAGGAACCGAGAGTCGCGCAGCGGCTCGGTGTTGACTGGGCAAGAAACTTAGACGACGCGCTCGCGATGGCGCGTGAAATCTCTGGGGAAGACGATGTTGTTGCCTTGACGATGCCACCGTTCTTCTACGCAAACGTTGGAGGCACCCAATGATTAAAGATTCTCCTATTGTTGAGGATATCCGACGCATTCGTAACAAGATCTCTGAGAAATTCGATCATGATATAGATCGCTATATTGCCTACTTGCAAAGTGAGGCAGCTTCACGCCAAGCGAAGAAAGCCGTTCAATGCTCCGATAGTAGTGAAGATGGCATCACCGATGCAAAAATCACGAGTGGATGTGTAAGGAAATCAGCCTGAATTGAACCTGCAAACCTATTAGGGAAAGAACAGAGGAATCTTAATGACGGACACGGACATTTTGATACCCACCAGTACTATCGGAAGTTATGCACCACCGAGTTGGCTGTGCGTGACGTTAGAGGCAATCGGACGCGGAGAACTCGGTGAAACCGACATTAACGAGACCTTCGACGACGCTGTCCGCGCCGCCATCGCTGACCAAGAGCGCGCTGGCGTTGACATCATCACAGAAGGTGAGATGCGCCGACAAGACTTCGTGCTCGGTTTCTATGAGCGACTCACCGGGTTAGAACAACTTCCAGCCCCCAGAACACAGGGTCCGGACGGACACGACCAACGCGGCAAATGGTTGCCCTCTGTTCCGCTCGCGGCTCCCGACGGACTCGGTATCCTCGCAGAATTTGAATTCGCGAAAAACGAGACGACGAAACCGCTCAAAGTGACATGTCCGGGTCCGTTCACGCTCTCTGGACGCATTCAGACGGGTGGCATTTATAAAGAACGCCTTGAAGTCGCCTACGCCTGTGCGGAGATTATCAATACAGAACTCCGCCAACTCGTCGCTGCTGGCGCAGAATTCATCCAGTTAGACGAACCCTCTTACGCCGTTTATCCCGATCGTCCCGAAGAGTTCGTCAAACTTTTCAATCACACTGTTAAAGGTTTAGGGCGTAGCTCGCAAGCCCATATTGAACAGTCGGCAAAGATTGGACTGCACATCTGTTTCGGCAACTATCGCGGCAGAGCCGTCGGAAAACGTTCGTATCGTCCGCTCTTTCCCTATATTTTAGACGCAGCCTTCGATCAACTCGCGCTGGAGTTCGCAAACCGAGAATTGGCAGAAATCGGATTGTGGAGCGACTTCCCGAACGATAAAGAACTCGCCGCAGGGCTTATCGATGTCAAAAATTACTATGTAGAAACACCGGAGGATGTCGCAGCACTGCTCCGCGAAGCACTCAAGCATGTGCGTCCTGAAAAACTCGCGATTACGCCAGATTGCGGTTTCAGCCAAACCGCGCGGTGGGCAGCTGCCGCCAAACTGAAAACAATGGTAGCCGGCACTGAAATCGTCCGCCGTGAACTCACAGGTAAGCCCGTTTAACTTTAGGTTCGGTTTCCCATTTTAGGAGAAGAGTCGGGAATCGGAGTTCCCTCCTACAGAAGAGAGGTAGCACACAATCATGAACACAAATAAGAAGATACCCACACCCGAAGAAATTGAAAAAGAGTTCCAAGAATTCGTACAACAGAAATATGGCGGCAGCGTCCGTTTAATTAACGCATCTGCCGGCGAACCCGCGCCTGAAGCAGAAGAAGAAGTACCTGAACCGAAAAAAAACTTCGATCTGAAATTCGATCTCAAACCGAAGGAGATTAAGCAATATCTCGACCGATACGTGATTCAACAGGACGAGGCAAAGAAGGCTCTCGCTATCGCTGTCTGTGACCACTACAACCACGTCCGAGAATGTCATGAAGATCCAACTGCCGCCGATGCTGATTACTCTAAGCAGAACATTGTTATGCTCGGACCCACCGGCGTCGGTAAGACATATCTCATCCGACACATCGCCAAACTCATCGGCGTGCCCTTCGTCAAAGCGGATGCGACTCGATTCAGCGAGACAGGTTACGTCGGCGCGAACGTAGACGACTTAATCCGTGAATTGGTAACCCAAGCCGAAGACAACCTCGAATTGGCGCAATACGGAATCATCTATCTCGACGAAGCGGATAAGATCGCGACACCGCCAAATATCATCGGACGTGATGTGAGTGGACGCGGTGTACAGATCGGGCTTCTTAAACTGATGGAAGAAACCGAAGTCGACCTACGCGCAGGAAACGATGTCGCCTCACAGATGCGCGCCGCCATGGAATTTCAGAAAAGCGGCAAGGTCGAAAAAGAGGTCATCAACACACGGCATATCCTTTTCATCATCAGCGGTGCGTTCACCGGTATAACAGATATTATCAAGAAACGCATGCACCAAAGAAAAATCGGTTTCAATGCTGAAATCATCAGCCAAACCGATGATGTGGCACAGTATCTCGAGAACGTCACACCGAAAGACTTCATCGACTTCGGCTTTGAACCCGAATTCATCGGACGACTCCCAGTCCACGTCATTTGTACGGAACTCGGCGTAGATGACCTCTTCTATATCCTGAAACACTCCGAAGGCTCTATTATCCGGCAATATGAAAACGCTTTTCGCGCCTATGGCATCACAACTCTGTTTTCGGACTGCGGTTTACGACGAATCGCCGAAAAAGCCATTGCGCAAAAAACAGGGGCGCGTGCCTTAATGACGGTTTGCGAAAAGGTTTTGCGCAATTATAAATTTGAACTCCCCTCCACCAGTGTCGAGGAATTTGTTGTCACCGCTGAAGTTGTCGATGCCCCTGACACCGAACTCAAACGGATAATCGAAGAATCCGACTACAACCGCAGGATCGTGATGTGTGAACAGGTTCGCCGATATGAGGCACAGTTCTACGCAGAACATCAATTGCAAATTCAGTTCGATGACGAAGCGACTGCGCTCATTTGTGAACGTTCGATTGCAAACGAACAAACAGTCCAGCAGGTCTGTGATCAGCTCCTGGGAAGTTACCAACACGGGTTAAACCTAATTAAGCAGAACACAGAACAATCCACGTTCACTTTTCCAAAGGCCGTTTTGGAAAACCCAGATCAGGTACTTGAAGAGTGGATTCGTGAGTCGTACACCACAAAACGTTGAGAATGGCAGTCAGCGGTCGGTCTCCATCAGCAGTCAGCCATCAGCAGTCAGCCATAAAGCGGAAAGCCATTATAAAAAATTATGAACACCGAACAGAGGAAACCTCAACGCCCTGAGCTGCCGGATATCCAAGAAGTCGGCGCGCCAATCGATGGAAAATCACAGGTTAGCGACCGGCGTTTGTTCTTTCAACTGCATGTCTTTAAAGAATGCTTCGATCATAGACTTATCATTAAAACACTTGAGAAGGGAAACCTAAACGCAGTCCTATACGACGATTTAAACCATCCGACAGGGATCGGTGTGCTTTTCGTCGCAGAAGATCCAGCGGTGTTAATGTCGGAGTCCCGAACCCTACTCGTAAAAGCGCAGGACACGCCTAAGCTCTCATATCGTCCAGAAATGACTATGACAGGTCGAACCTATTCAAGCGGTAGAGAACCCAATCTGGAAGAGTGGCTCCTCAACAGACCCCTCCAAAACGCCCTCAATCCTGATTTTCCGTGGGCGATTTGGTATCCACTGCGCCGAAAACCTGAGTTCTATCGACTTGAACACCGTGAGCGGGGTCGAATTTTAGGCGAACATGCCTTACTGGGGCGCAGTTACGCCGCGGGTGGATATGCCAGCGACATTCGACTCGCATGTTTCGGATTGGACACACATGACAATGAATTCGTTATCGGATTGGTCGGTCCCGATTTACATCCGTTATCGCGTTTGATACAGGATATGCGTCAAACGGAGCAGACCACTAAATACATCGAATCACTCGGTCCCTTCTTTGTTGGAAAGGTCAGAAAGCGATTTGGTTTAATGGCAGTCAGTTGTCGGTAGTCGGTAACCCGTGTGGCAGGTAAGAACGTTTGCAACTGCCAAACGCTTAACTGATAACTGATAACTGATAACTGATGATTGATGACTATTAAAAAATGAGAAATATTTTTGCTGTTTGCACAAAAGAACTCTATACCTATTTCGTCTCACCGATCGCCTATTTCGTTTGCTTTGTCTTCACAGCGATTTCGGGCTTCCTGTTTTCTATCCTGCTTATCAGCGCAAGCAACGTCGGCGGGACCGGCGGATACGTGATGGAAACACTCTTCGGTAACATGGCTATCGTCCTCCTCTTTTTTACGCCAGTGTTGACAATGAAACTCTTTGCAGAAGAACGGAAATCAGGGACGATTGAGCTACTTCTTACGTCCCCGATTACAGATGGGCAAGTCGTACTCGGCAAATTTTTGGCGAGCGGCACATTGGTGCTTATCATGCTTGGCTTGACCCTTCTGTTTCCACTCCTAACCCAACGCTTCGGTTATTTGGACAGTGGACTCCTGATCAGCGGTTATCTTGGTATCATCCTAATCAGTTCCGCCTTTCTGGCATTAGGCTTGCTGATGTCCTCGATGTGTAAAAATCAACTCGTCGCCGCGTTGACGAGTTTCGGCATTCTCATAACATTATGGGTGATCGGCTCGCTCTCCGCCCGTGGTGGACCGATAACGAAATTCCTGAGTTACCTGTCGCTACCTGAACACTACCGAGATTTCGCACGTGGCATCATCCTTTTGAAAGATGTTCTTTACTACGTCAGTTTCACATGTGTTTGCTTATTTGCGACGTTCAAGTCCATTGAATCATCGAAATGGAGATAGAGCATGGAAGCCAACAAAAGGATTATAGGCCCGATCTTCGGTCTTCTCGCGCTAATTTTCAGTTTCATTACCATCGCTGGTTGGATTTTCCAAGCACGGCTCGTTTTTTGGATCTGCCTCTTACTCGCGCTTGTCTCACTCGCCATTTTTGCACGCTTGCGATTTGCTGATTTTAGGAATTTCTTCATCAGTCGCCAAGCGCGTTACGGAGCGAATGTTGCCCTGAGCATCGTTGGGGTTATTGGGATCGCGGTTTTTGTCAACGCTATCGTCATCCAGCGACTTGATAAAAAAGCAGATTTAACGAAGTTACAGCTTTACACGCTCTCGGAACAAACGAAAACCGTTCTCAAAGAGCTTAAAAAGGAAATTCAGATAATAGCGTTTTTCAGCGACGACACCTCACAGTCAGCAGCGCGTGCGAAAGATATATTAGAATTGTACCAGCGTGAAACTGAATTTTTAACCATTTCATTTAAAAATCCTTACATCGACCTTCAACTTAGCGGCAGGTATCAATTGAGATACGATGGAACAATCATTTTTGACAGTGAAGACCGGTACGAAAAAGTCACCACTGTTGAGGAACAGAAATTCACGAGCGCAATTCTTAAACTCATCCGAAACGAAACGAAAAAAGTCTACTTCCTTGTGGGCCACAAAGAACATGAAATCACTGACTTCAATAACGATGGCTATAGTGAAGTGCGGACAGAGTTAGAGAATCAGAACTATGCCGCGTTTTCCCTCTCGCTCTTGACAGAACCGGACATTCCAGCAGATTGTGAGTTACTTGTTATTGCCGGTCCAAAAAACACCTTGACGCCCAATGAAATTGACATAGTGGCGAAATACTTAAAGCGTAGCGGAAAATTGTTCCTGATGCTCGATCCATCGGATGCCTCTGCAGAAGATATAAATAGAGGACTCGTTGGACTCATGAAGCGATGGGGGATCGCGATAGGAAACGATCTCGTCATTGACGAAACCAGTTTTGTCCCGCTGTTCGGACCCCGCGCACCGGTCCCAGGATTTGAATTGCACGAGATTACGCGTTCTATGAGAGATCCCGTAGCATTCCCTGTGACTCGTTCTGTCACACCTATAGCAGATAGAGCCTCGAACCTAAGCGTCAAATCGCTTGCCAAAACTGTCGGCGGAACAGACGACAGCTGGGGCGAAAAGCAACGCGGTACTGATGGCACTTTCAGCGGAGCGTTTAGCTATACGCTCGGTGCAGACACGCCTCCACCGGTATCCGTTGCCGTCGTCGCTGAGCAAAAAATCGATCAAAATAGCGATGGGACCGCCTCACGCAGTCCGACTCGAATCGTCGTTTTTGGAGACTCAGATTTCGCAGTGAATGCCGTTTTCCGAGAGGCAAACCGCGACCTCTTTCTATCTACACTCAATTGGCTTACATTAGAGGAGGATCTCATCGCGATCCGTCCTATCGACTTACAGGGACAAACGCTGCGCCAAATGCGCGTCCACGATATCCGTTTAGTGCAAATAACATCTGTCTTCCTGATACCTTCAATCGTCTTTATTGCTGGATTAATCGTTTGGTGGCAACGCCGTAAAGGAGAGAATGCGTGAATTTCAGGACTACCCTTATCATTATTTTTCTCCTGGCAGGCATTGGAGGGGCGTACTTCCTGTTTTTCCAAGAACCACCAGACGAGACATCGTCAAACGAAAAACCGACGATCCATCAGGTCTACGGCATAGCCAGAGAAAAGGTTCAACAGGTAGAAGTCACGTTCGCGGATACGGCATATCAGAATCTGAAATTGGTAAAAGACGCAACGGGTAACTGGCAGCTGGAAAGTCCGTTTCAGTCAGATGCCGACAGCGAAAAAGTGAACCAAATGTTAGATGACATGCTCAATAAACGCGTTAAGCAGACGCTTGAGGTAACAGAGTTGACGCAGTATGGGCTGGATACACCGAGCATAACGCTCTCGCTATGGACAGAAAAGGCATCACCGGCGACAACCTTCTTTATCGGTAAAAAAGCCATTAACTTTTCCGTCTATGCCAAAGAGAGATCTGAAGCACATATCTTTCTGATAGAATCCAGCGCGCTTAACGATCTGACGAAAGCTCCGACAGACCTTCGCGATCAGTCGGTTATTAAGTTCAATGCGGAGACGGTTTCTAACATTCAGTTCTCTCACAGAGATAAAGATTCAACCTCCGGATCAAGCACCATTAATTGTGAAAAGCGATTGGATACGTGGCACGTCACATACCCAATCGAAGCAAAGGCAGATGTCCAAGAAATTGAGAATCTCCTTTCGGAATTGCGTGCATTGCAAGTGTCGACCTTTGAAGCAGACAACACAGCTGCCAACGTTGCCGCGCGGTTAGAAAAGTCCGGTTTAGATACGCCGCGGATCCAAGTGAAACTCACAGATGGAGACAACACCTACGCCCTTGACATCGGTTCGGTAGTTCCGTCAGAGAATGGGACACAAGAGCACGTCTACGTCAAAGCCGTTCCCCAAGAAGCCATCTACACTGTCAGCGATGACATCTATAAACTCTTCAACAAATCTGTTTTCGATCTGCGCGACAAACGGGTTATTGACTTTCAACGCACCGATACGACTCGCATTGCCATTTCTATAAGAAGGAAACAAGACCGAGAAACAACTGTTTGTACAAAGAACTATGATAACACATGGGAATTGCAAACGCCGACAGGGAAAGTAAAGGCAGACGCGAAAGCAGTGGACGACCTGCTCTTTGGTGTAGATTCTCTTGAAGCTACTGCCTTTATTGACGATCCTGACAAAAATCTTGCCTCTTATGGGTTAGCACCCCCATCAATTGAGCTCGCTTTTACGCAACGGGGTCAAGAAAAGCCAGCGGTACTACGCATTGGAGACTACACCGAGGATGGAACTGTCTATGTTAAAGCCGAGCAGTCCAATCAAGTCGCCGGCGTCAAACGTCCGCTCATCGACAAGATTGCGCTCGGTGCGGCGTGGTTAAGAGATAAACAGGTCCTCAACTTCCACATTGATAACGCGATTCGGCTCACTTTGCACGGAGAAGAATCGCTGACATGTCAACGCCTCGGGACCAACTGGCGACTCACCTCACCGGTGAAAGAGGAAGCGAACAATGCAGAAGTTAACGCTATCATCTACGAACTCGACGATCTGATGGCAGACACATTTGTCCGGAGCGAACCCGTACTTACCGATGCGATTACAGGTTTTAGCACCCCACAGATCCAACTTACCATCGAATTGCGAAATCAGAAAGTGTATACCTTGCAAGTTGGAAACCAGGCAGAAGCATCCGGTCGTTTTTACGCACGGCTCCAACACGAACCGAATTTAATTTTTCTACTGAATGCAGAACTCGTTCCAAAACTGAAAACAACGCTTATACTGCTTCGCATGCCGTAGTTTTCAGTTATCAGAGGAATAGCAGTCAGCAGTCAGCAGGAAACGCCCAAGCAAAAACACTCTACTTCATCAGAAACCTTTTTGCTGATGGAAACCGAAAGCCGATAGCCATTATGCAGACGTACATTATCGCAACCGCCTATTTTTTGGTCATTATCGAACTGCTGATTATCAGCCGATCCTTCCAGTATGCACGGCGCGAACGTCGTGCGGATCGACCTACTTATACGCCAAAGGTAGCAATCATTGCCCCGCACTATGGGTGGGATGCCGACATAGCAGAACACGCCAAAGGACTCTTGCATCAAGTTTACGCGGGTGCGTATGAGATCTTCTTCGTCACACACCAAAAAGCCGACTCAGGACATGATGTCTCTTACCCACACTTATGTGAAATTGCTGAAACACATCCGCATGTCCACGTGCTGTTAGCACCGAACATCGTTGAAAACAATCTTCCACGCTCGCAAAAGGTGCAGAACCTCATAACAGCGATAGAAGAACTTCCAGACGATATCGAAGTCATCGCATTTGTGGACGCCGATGTCGCGATTCGAGAGGATTGGCTAACGCTGCTTGTTAATCCACTCCAAGAACCAGACATAGGGACAACTGTCGGTGGACGGTTCTATTTCCCGCAAACATGGAATGTGGCGTCTCTTGTGGAAGCCATTTGGGTAAACTTCCAGCTGAGTTTCCAAGGTGACCATCCGCTCTCAATGGTGTGGGGCGGCTCTAACGCGTTCCGACGCGAGATGCTTGAGAAGGCACACATCCTTCAACGCTGGGAACAGGCAACGATCGAAGATCACAACACCACCCTTGCGATGAGAGACGTTAAGCACAAGGTGCATTTTGTCCCAGACTGCGTAGCTATTACACGCACCGCCAACCGTACATGGCACCAAATTATCGAATTTACGAACCGCCAGATGATTATGACACTTCGCATGGGACTTTGGAGGCAATGGTTAGCAAGCCTCATTGTGTTTCTACCGAAAGGTCTCTGTGTATTTGGAGTGATCCCATTCCTATTCTATCGTGAAGGGCTACTACCGATCGTCTTCATTCCGCTTCTGGAGGCATTTGGTTATAGGATTTACACCAAAAACCTACCGCGGTGGCTCCGCGAAATGCCCAAGATGCGGGAAACAATTGGCGTAACCTCGTACGTCGCCTCAGTTTCACTATTCCTCGGAGGTATCAACGCCCTATATGCAGCATTCCAACGTAAAATCACTTGGGGTGGGGTGCGATATGAAATTCTGTCCGCGACAAAATGTCGGGTTTTAGGGACGGTAAAGCCCAAACGGAATTTTTAATTGAGTCGCCAAGCGTGAAGAGCGGCAATAAGGTTCAAAACACATTTGCGTTTTTTTTCATAATGTAGTATAGTATTGGTGTAGGAAATTCACTACATTCATGGGAGGAATGAAAAATGGGAGCAGAAAAAATTATTAAATCAGAAAAAGAATGGCAAGAACAACTCACACCAGAAGAATATAAGGTAACTCGGAAGCAAGGGACAGAACGCGCCTTTACAGGACAATACCACGATTGCAAAGAGCAAGGCACCTACCACTGTATCTGTTGTGGAAGTCCACTTTTTAGCTCCGAAACCAAGTACGATTCCGGAACAGGGTGGCCCAGTTTTTGGGACGCTGTCTCTCCCGAATCTATTGAGACGAAATCGGACCGTAGCCTATTTTTCATGCCGCGCACTGAAATCGTTTGTAGTCAATGTGACGCACACCTCGGTCACGTTTTCAACGACGGACCGTCGCCGACAGGTAAACGTTACTGCATGAATTCTGCGGCACTGACACTGGTAAAACCGGAAAACGAATCTTAACCTCCTACAACACGCTTACAATAGAAAGGGGAATTGATGGCACTACGAAGTCGAATCTCATCAAGGTTTCTTGTCAACGAACTCGCCACCGCTATGTCGGAGGATTGGGGAACTTCTCGGAAGTTGATGCGTTACCAACTCGCCAAAGAAAGCTTCAACTGGCGACACCCGCTGGGCGCGAAACACGGTAAAGGCGACGCTATCGAACTGGTAAGCCTCCGTATTACCGATATGTGCAACCTCCGTTGCCATTCTTGTGGACAATGGGGCGATAACGGTTATCTTATCGGAGAATCTCTCAAAGATCTCAAACAACGCGAAGTCCCCGTCGAAATCTATAAAAATCTCGTCGACCAGATTGTCGACGAAGGATGGTCACCGGTCTGGTACATCTGGGGTGGCGAACCGATGCTTTACCCCGGACTCATCGAATTGATGCACTACATCAAAGATCGGGGAATGCCGATATCACTCGTTAGCAACGCGACGAACATCGCAAGACGCGCCGACGACATCTTGGAAACCTGCAAAATTATCTACCTGAGCGTCGATGGACCGACTGAAGAAATTCACAACACGCAGCGTCCGGGTGTCTCTGAAAACTATGACAACTTTAAGGATGTTAAAGCCGCATTAGAAACGCTGAGTGCAGAGAAAGAGAAGCGGAAACAGGCATTCCCTTATATTATCCCGCTGAGCTGCGTCACAATGTATAACATCGATTTTGTCGTGGATCTCTATAAATTCACCAGCGAATATGCCGACGCGCAAATTTTCTATCTGACATGGTGGATAGATTCCGAATCCGCACAGGAACACACAGAGGAGTTTGAAAAACGCTTCGGATTCAAACCGCAAACCCATTACGGCTGGATAGGCACATGGAAAGACTTTGACCACGGTGCAATCTTAGATCGCTTCGAAGAGATGGAAAGCCTCTCCGACAAGCAGCAACGCTGCCCACCTATTATGATGCCGAGGCTAAATACGAAAGGCGAAATCCAACGTTATTACACAGATCATCAGGAAACCTTCGGGTACAACCAGTGTGTCAGCATCTACATGACAATGGAGGTCGATAGCAACGGTGACGTTAGCCTCTGTCGCGATTACCACGATTACATCATCGGCAATATCAAGACGGACAAGGTTGTCGATATGTGGAACAACCAGAAGGCGATGAAATTCCGACAATCCGTGAGTAATGATGGACCCATGCCCGTCTGCCGCCGATGCTGTGGATTGATGGGGTATTAATTTTACCTCGCGGATTTTTAATTTTACCTCGCGGATTTTTAATTTTACCTCGCGGAGTAATGAAGGTCGTTTGAACTGTTGTGTGCGTTCCACCTATCTGTCCTCCATTACATTACGGACTACGGGTTTTGAGGGTAGCGTAAGAGAAAACCTGTGTTAGGTGAAAGCCTCTTAACTAACTGCTGACCACTGATAACTGACAACTAACAACTGACTGCTAATTGCTAATTATACCTTCTTAACCAGAAACCATCACGAAACGTAGTGGAGCGATGCTCAGAGGACCATAGTTAAAAATATGAAAATAGGATTACGAATTCCGGGCACAGCCCGGCAATTGCCCTTCGCAGATTTTTGTAAATGGTGTAAGGATAACGGGTTTGATGCCGTTGATATTGGAGAAACGACCCCCGAAATTGTCCAAACCGCGAGAGATGCCGGTCTCGAAATCGGCACAGCGGATCTCCCCGGTGTCAGCGACTTACTCAGCACAAAAAAATCTAAACAGAGAGCGGGCGCTTCGGCAGCAAAAGCCGCCATCGAAGCCGCCGCTGACAACGATGTTCATATTATGTTCTGCGTCTTTGTCCCAGAAGATGCCAGTCTCGGCAGAGCAAAAAACTTTGACATTTGGAAGCAAACTATCCCACCTATCGCCGAATTCGCCGACTCTAAAGGTGTAACCATCGCGGTAGAGGGATGGCCCGGTTCCGGTCCCGCCTATCCTGCCCTCGGTTGCACGCCGGAAATGTGGCGTGCAATGTTCGCGGAATGTTCATCCCCGGGATTAGGACTCAACTACGATCCATCGCACCTCGTCAGAATCGGTATCGACTATCTACGAGCCCTGAACGAATTCGCACCGTACGTCAAACACGTCCACGGCAAGGACACCGCCTTCGACGAAGAGGCACTCTACTTACACGGCAATTTGGGACCGAGTTTTCAATCTGCACGCGGTTTCGGTGAAGATTGGTGGCGTTATACCATTCCTGGCGACGGGATAGTGGATTGGCTGAGAGTGGTTCAACGCTTGGAAGACGAGGGTTTTGATGGCATCGTCAGCGTCGAACTTGAAGATTACCGGTATTGGCGAACGTGGGAAGCAGAATCGGACGGTCTGCGCCGTTCACGCGAATTCCTCGCGGAATTTGTTCGGTAATCCCTCCCATGTTCGCAGAGACGCACCCAGTTCGTTAGAAAAAGCAACGGCGCAGCCAAGGAGAATTTACCATGAAAGAACTTCTTACTATGGGCATGGAAGCTTCGCCTGAGAAGTATCTTCCGCACCTCATTACAGAAGAAGAGCGCACTCACTTTGAAGAAAATGGCTATCTATACATCCCGAACGCCCTCTCTACTGAAATGCGGGAACAGCTCATACACACCGTGGACACTTCATACAACAAGGCACTCGCTACAGGTAGAGCAAAGCCCGACTCGCAGTGGGGTTGGTCGGATTTCTTAGGTGCCGATGCCGCGCTCTTAAACCTTGTTGATCTGCCCACGACGTTACCTAAAGTTTGGGGAATTTTGGGATGGAATATCTACCTATACCACGCCCACATGCACGTCAAACCGCCAGCAGCTCCAGATGCTGAAGAGGGTGAAGGATGGCTGGAATGGCACCAAGACAGCGGACGCGTCAACATCGAGATGGAGACACATCCACGTCCGCGTTTGTCCCTGAAAGTCGGATATTTTCTCACGGATGTCTCTGAACCCGGACGCGGTAACTTCTATATTCGCCCGGGCAGCCACCTCTCGGACATGTCCGTCCCAGAATCCGAGATCAGTCGCGACCCGCGCGAAGCAACCGCAGACGATGTGCCTGACGATGCGATGCCGGTCTGCGTGGAACCCGGAACCGCCGTCCTCTTCGACAGACGCCTCTGGCACTCGCGGAGTCCAAACAACTCCGAAATGACCCGAAAGGCTCTGTTTTACGGCTACGGCTACCGCTGGATCCGTCCCAAAGACGAGATGACGGTTGAACCGCTCTATGATCGGTGCGATGCGATCCGTCGGCAACTGCTCGGTGCCGCTACCCGAAACAACGGACGCTACGTTCCCGCCGAAGAAGATGTGCCGCTGCGCGAATGGCTTATTGAAAACCTTGGGGACGACCCTTCCCTTGCGATGGGACCCCGGCACGCTTAATTCCGTAATCTCTTAGGGCGAGGTCGCGTGCCTCGCCCTACCCTCTCCTTTCAATCCACAGCACAAGGTCGCACACGCCTCCACTACACATCTTATTCTGCCTAACACACAACTTTTCAGCAAAAACTTGACATTTCTCAATATTTAGGGTAATATACCTATACCTTTTATTTGAGGGAGATTCACAGAAAAACCCAACTCCACGATGTTATCCACAGACAGAAAACCGAAAGTCTACATTGAGACCACAGTTGTTAGTTACCTTGCGGCGCGTCTCAGTCGAAATACAACCATAGCCGCTCGTCAACAAGCGACCCGGCAATTTTGGCATGAACATGCTGACAGATTTGATTTTATTACTTCAGATGCAGTTTTGGACGAAATTGAAGAAGGCGATAAGACTTTAGCTCAGCGTCGAATCCATCTCCTACGTCCCTTAACTGTATTTGAAACAACGCCTGCAGCTTCTCAACTTACTCAAGCATTACTTAAGTCAGGTGCTGTTCCTCGGAGTTCACAGACCGATGCAAAGCATATTGCCGTTGCCGCGGTATACAATGTTGAATACCTTGCAACATGGAACTATAAACATATTGCCAATGTGCAGAAGCGGAGTCAGATTGAACATATCTGTAGAGACAACGGTTTTCGAGCTGCGATTATTTGCACACCTGCAGTGTTAATTGAGGTAAATTTATGAAACCCGATCCTATCCTCGAAGAATGCTACCGTATCAAGGAAGAATACAGTGCCCAGTTCAAGGACGTGCAATCCTTTTTTGAACATTTAAAAGCCCAAGAGAAAAAGCGGAAAAAGGAAGGCTGGAAATACGCTCCGCCACCCCAACACCTTGAATTCAGCGTCACAGCCGAACATCTTGAATTTGTGATATGCTGCGCAAAAAAGACAGGCAAGGCCCCGCAAATCATTACGTTGCTTAAACGGCTCAAAACCGGACTGATAACCTGCGCAGCAGCAAAAGATAGCCCCCACATTGATTTTGGGAAAACTTTACAGGTAGAAACTGCTCGCGCGCTCATACAGGATTGGGCGATTGCAGCCATCCGGTTCGTCCTCAAAGAAGACACCGACTTGGAATCTGAGACCTCTCCTGTCGCACAAGAGGTTCGTCAGATTTTAACAGCATGGCTGCCAGACTTTGTCGTCCTGAATTTCACGTTAGAGCTCTCTGAAGATATGCAAATCATAGCGAAGCCGATCGTCGGTGCCGACACGCGAGAAGGACAGGCGTACCTCGCCAGTGCGCACCTTGAAATAAGAATGAAGCGCGGCGAGATACCAGAAGGCTTAACGCAAATTCTGAATCGCTTCAAAGTCTAACAACTTTACGCGCAGGATACAACCTTGTTCTTTGCGACGCGCCACTCCGCATGTATTTAGGAGCATCCCCATGAAAACTGTATTACTTATTTGCATTTTGGTAGCACTCACCCTACCGAGTGCGTTTGCCGCACCTGAATGGAAACCTTACGACGACTTTGAGGGGGATTTAGACGCAATTGATGAGACCCCTGGACAGATACCAGATCTCGGCACGAGATGGGTACGCTTCGTCCCGGAAAAACGCTTAGAGATGGGCATCAAGGATGGCGCTTTTGGGATGAACGTCAAAGCTCCTGGCGGACGTGATCCCGGCTTCAAACTCGTTTTTGGATGGGATCCGCGCGATATCCTCGGCATCCAGTTCACTGTAAAGGTTGCTGAACTCTCCGAAGCTGGGGGTTGGTTCGGGGTGCTGTGTACCAATGAGGAAACGAACTGGAAAAATCCAAATTGGGTTTTCGGTATGTCTCCGAGTCATCAACACGCTTGGGGACCCAAAGGTGTATTCGGCTCTGGTTCGGTTGGACAACTGGGCGGCTGGCAGGCATTCGCTTATGAAGACATACCCGAAAACACCAATATGCTCAGAACGATCCGCTTGGAATGGAACGATGCGAAGCATGAAATGGCTATTACCGTCGATCCGGGTGAAAAGACGGAGTGGAAAAAGGACGACATCCCTTCTAACGCTGACTTAGGCAAATTTCCGTGGTGGAGCATCTATCTCACAGCCGACCAAGTGGTTGAAGTCGCCGTTGACGATGTTTTCGTAAAATCGGAGAGTCTGCCTTACCCCGTAGAAGCCCGTGGCAAATTGGCTTCACGCTGGGGTGAAATAAAGTTAGTGGATTAACTATTCAGTATCGGGATTCGGAGATACCTCCTACAGGAAACTTGATTATTTGTGGAATAAATCGCGACCGGGAGGTCGCTCCTACAGCGCGGTATCGGGATTCGGAGATACCTCCTACAGGAGACTTGATTATTTTCATATTCCTGGGTATAATTAATATATTCAATAAAGGATAAAATCCGTACATTTTCATAATAGAACGTGAGTTCGATAAAAACACCTACCCACTAAAATCGAATTTACGCTAATGGAGGAAGAAGTGGCAAGAAAAAAAATCAGTGTTATCGGTGCGGGGAATGTCGGCGCAACAGCGGCGTTCCTGATCGCACAAAAACAACTCGGGGATGTCGTCATGATAGACATAGTAGACGGCGTTCCGCAAGGCAAGGCGTTGGACATGGCACAAATGGGTCCCATAGAACTGTTCGATGCCGCCGTTGACGGAGACCTGGATTACACCGCTACCGCAGGCTCCGATCTCGTAATTATCACATCAGGTTCCCCACGGAAACCGGGGATGACGCGCGAAGATCTGTTGCAAATAAACGCCAATATCGTCGGTAGCGTCACAGAGAACGTCGTGAAAAACTCGCCAGACTGTATTCTCATGATGCTCACCAACCCGCTCGACATCATGACCTACCACGCGTGGAAAGTTTCAGGGTTCCCATCACATCGCGTCGTCGGACAAGCAGGTGTGTTGGATTCAGCACGGTTTCGCTATTTTATCTCACTCGAACTCGGCGTGTCTGTAGAAGACATCCAGGCACTCGTCCTCGGCGGACATGGCGATACGATGGTCCCGCTCCCTCGCTATACTACCGTCAACGGTATCCCGATCCCGCAGCTCATACCGGAAGATCGCATCGAAGCGATGGCACAACGAACTCGCGACGGCGGTGCTGAAATCGTCAATCTTCTGAAAACAAGCGGTTACTATGCCGCCGGTGCTTCGTTGGCACAGATGGCAGAAGCTATTATTTTCGACAAGAAGCGTCTGCTGCCCTGCTCTGCACATCTCACCGGACAATACGGTATTGATGACCTCTATATCGGCGTTCCGATTAAACTCGGTGGAAACGGCGTAGAGGAAATCATTGAGATCGAATTAACCGATGACGAACTCGGCTCCTTACAACATTCCGCAGCAACCTATCAAGAAGGCATCGAATTGTTGGGGTACTAAGTAATATTTCCATAACCTCAATATCCCGCCTGAGGACTTCGTGCTGCGTGTTAGATCGCCCGAACACAATTATTGTAAAGCCCACAATTAATTGGACATCACGGATGGGCGAGGTTAGAAACCTCGCCAGCGATGGGGTAGGGTTGGTGCCTCCTGAGATGTCTACATATTTTCGGGCTTTACTATAAAAGGCGGGCTTCAGTGCCCGCCCACCTTCATCATTTCAAAGCGTCCCAATGCCAAGCTACCTCACAACAGCACAGTATTTGAACGGCATCCACTGTCTCAAACGGCTCTGGTATGAAGAAAAACACACTGAAAAAGCAGCACCTATCTCCTTGTTCCAACAGAAACTTTTTGATCAGCGCAAAGAGATAAAAACCCTTGCCTACTCCCAATTTCCAGAGGGTGTGCACATTGATGCCGAAAACCCTGATGTTGCCGTCCGACACACCAAATCCGCAATGCGTCGTGGCGAATCATGTCTCTTCGACGCTGCCTTCCGTTCAAATGGTGCTCTCGTCCGACCCGATATCCTCCAAAAAGACAAAAAAGGGTGGCAAATCATTGAGATGAGAGTAGCGAAGAAAATCAAAAAGGAATATCTCCTTAAGTTGGCTTTACAAAAGCACATATTGGATACATCTGATATACCGATCTCTGCGACGCAATTGATGCTCCTAAACGAAGCGTGCGTTTATCCAGATTTGTCCAATCTGTTTGTTTTTGAAGATGTGACGGATAAGGTTAATTTGTTAAAACAGGGAGTCCCCGACTACCTACGAACGTTCAAGACAATACTCGACAGAGAGGTCGAACCGAACGTCCTGATTGGAAAAAATCTATGCAATCAGCCCTATAGATGCCCCTTCAAGACATCCTGCTGGACGTTTGTGCCTAAAAATTCAGTTTTCACTATTCCGAAAATCAAAGATCCTGAAGCGACTTTGTTGGCAGAAAATGGCATCTTTCATCTCTCCGATCTCCCAGCTGATTTCCCGCTGACACCATCGCAAAGTACTTATGTCAATAGCGTTCTCGAAAATAAACCGACAACCAACCCAGCCGCAATCCGACGAGAATTAGCAAACTTGCAATATCCGATCCACTTTCTCGATTTTGAGGCGGATAGACCCGCGATCCCAAGGTTCGACGGTTTCAAGGTATACGAAGAATTTCCGTTTCAGTACAGTTGTCACGTCCTTCAATCTGATGGTGTGGTTACGCATCACGAATACTTGCATACCGATACAACCGATCCACGTTCACGGCTCTTGAAATCTCTGCTCGCGCACATTTCTGACAGCGGTTCCATAGTCGTTTACAATCTGCCTTTTGAACGTCGGATACTAAGAGATCTGGCTGAATCTTTTCCGGAATATGCTTCGGCACTTCAATCAATCATTGAAAGACTCTGGGATCAACTGCCGACACTCAGAAAACACTATGAACATCCTGATTTCTGTGGGTCTAAATCCCTCAAGTCGGTCCTTCCTGTGTTAGTGCCTTCGCTTTCCTATAAGACTTTAGACATTCAAGAAGGTGGGGACGCGCCAGCAGTCTGGAATTTGATGCTCAGTGCAAACAATGAAACCGAAAGGCAAGAATGGGATCAACGTTTGAGAGCCTACTGCAAACTCGATACGCTCGCTATGGTTGAAATCCATAAGGTGTTGCAAGAAAAAAGCACCTACCACGCATAACGTGATAGGTGCTATGGAAATTTAGCCCTCTGTCTAAACCAAGATTGTGATGTAATGACAATCTAACGGTGGCACCTCAAACACTTGTCTTAACTTTACTGATTTCTGGTCTAAATTAACGGTGGCACTTCACTCACCAGTTGAGCAATCTTAGCTATTTCTATAGACATATCACCCCTCTGGGGTGAGAACAGAGACTAAAAAACCTTTCTGGCGTGCGCAGAATCTGTTAATAGCAAGTTGGGTTATTATAAGAAACACCTTTATTCTCAGCAATTTGTTCGGCGGCTTTATCATGTTTAGTAGCCATCCTTATTCTCCTTTACAATTATAACGCAAGTTTCCATCTTTTATAGACATAGCACCCCTACGGGGTGCGATTGCTCGTGTGAGCCATTTCTATAGACATAGCACCCCTACGGGGTGGGGAAAGTGCCTAAAGAAATTTAATGCTCTAATTCCAATTTTTTAAAAATGGACATTCATATAGCCAGTTTATTTTCTTACTTCTTATCTTTATCCTCATTGACGACTTCACTATCGGCAGATCTAATAATGCATACATCCACCTGCTCTGACTTTACACTTTTTGGGCGACCATGCTGGAGAGGATTCCGAGGATTCTGTCGCACCGCTCAAGCGTGTAGGTTGCCATATCAATGTGAAGGCATTTGCCCTCCAACTTGAGGAATAGCCAATCTATTCCTGTCGTGGAAGCCCCATAAACACAAGGGATGTCATTCCCTTTTTCGGCATTAAAGCGTTGGGCGGCGATCATCTCGGCGATACACTGTCCCATACCAAGTTTCAGGTCAGCATTTTTCGCTTCAACAAGGATGAGGACGGGGGCTTCCACATAAAATTGGTTTGGCGAGAGACTTACTAAAAAATCGCATACGCCGGTCAAGCCATCTTCCGCATCAACGCTGAAGTCAATGCCAGAAAAGAAACTAATGCGGCGATCGAAGTGATCCAGGAGTTCAACAAGTACATCGGCGACGATCAATTCCGAACGTGCTTTTTCGGTACTGATTGCGGTAGCTAACGATGCCTTTTTTGCTAATGCTGTTGTGAGATGGGCACTGGGAGGCACCGTTTCTACTTCAGAAAAGAGTGCCGCGGATTCAACGATTTCCAGTTGAAACGTTGTTACGACTGCTTCCAGCGTAAAATTGCTATAAGCCATTAATCAATCTCCCGTATGCCATCAAGAGAGTCGCAATTCAGAAGTATCGCCTAACTTTTATCCTTCTTCTCGTCCTCGTCAACGACTTCATATTCAGCGTCAACGACATCGCTATCGGCGGGTTCAGCTGTCGCGTCAGCGGCAGACGGATCTCCTGCAGCACCCGGATCCGCACCGGCTGTCTGCTGATACATCTGCGCAGAAACCTCATGCCAGACCTGTGTTAATTCCTCCGTCGTGGATTGGATCTCTGCATGGTTACCCGCTTCTAATGCCTGCTTGACACGGGCAACAGCCGCATTCACTTTCTCCTTGGAGGCATCGTCTACTTTGTCACCGAACTCTTTTAGGTTCTTCTCAGTCTCGTAAACCATAGAATCCGCACGGTTGTGAGTCTCAACTTCCTCCCGTTTCTGCTGATCCTCTTCGGCGTGTGCTTCGGCATCTTTCACCATCTGATCGATCTCGGCATCGGTAAGCCCAGAGGACGCGGTAATGGTAATCTTCTGCTCTTTACCGGTTGCAGTATCCTTAGCAGACACGTTGAGGATACCGTTTGCGTCAATATCAAACGTTACTTCAATCTGTGGCATACCTCTCGGAGCCGGAGGTAGCTCGCTCAAACGGAAACGTCCGATGGTTTTGTTGTAAACCGCCTGTTCCCGTTCACCTTGGAGGACATGTACATCGACCGAGGTCTGATTATTCTCAGCCGTCGTGAATATATTCGATTTCTTCGTAGGAATAGTTGTATTCTTGTCAATCAACCGCGTGAACATGCCACCGAGCGTCTCAATCCCAAGTGAGAGCGGTGTGACATCCAGCAAAAGAATATCTTTGACCTCTTCGTCCCCAGCAAGCACGCCGCCTTGGATTGCGGCACCGATTGCGACGACTTCATCCGGGTTGACACCTTTATGCGGTTCTTTACCGAAGAGTTGCTGCACGGCTTCCTGAACCTTCGGCATGCGTGTCTGCCCACCGACGAGGATGACTTCCTCAATATCGGAGGGTTGCATCTCAGCATCCGCGAGGGCTTGTCGACAAGGTCCAAGCGACCGTTGGACCAGGTCGTCCGTAATCTGCTCCAGTTTTGCGCGAGTGAGCGTCAAGTTAAGGTGCTTCGGTCCGCTGGCATCGCTGGTAATAAAAGGCAGATTAATATCAGCCTGTTGCGCGCTGGAAAGCTCACACTTTGCTGTTTCTGCCGCCTCTTTGAGGCGTTGTAGCGACATCGGATCGTTGCGGAGATCAATTCCTTGGCTACTCAGGAACTCTTGTGCCATCCAGTCAATTACTGCTTGGTCGAAGTCATCACCACCGAGGTGTGTATCGCCGTTCGTGCTTTTCACCTCGAAAACGCCATCCCCGATTTCAAGAATAGAGATGTCAAACGTGCCGCCCCCGAGGTCATAAACGGCAATCTTTTTATCGCCTTCATTTTGCAATCCGTAAGCGAGAGACGCGGCTGTCGGTTCGTTGATAATCCGCTCGACCTCTAACCCCGCGATTTTGCCTGCATCTGCTGTCGCTTGACGTTGGGCATCGTTAAAGTAGGCAGGGACAGTAACAACCGCTTTCGTGACTTCCTCTCCGAGGTATACCTCGGCGGTTTCCTTCATTTTCCGCAAAACCATAGCGGAGATTTCGGGGGACGAGTAATCCTTACCATCAATATTTACAGCGACATCGCCATCTTTATCTGCTTTTAATTCATAAGGCACGCGGGAGGCATCGTCACCAATTTCGTTATATTTCCGTCCCATGAACCTTTTAATCGAAAAGATTGTATTTTGTGGGTTCGTGATAGCTTGTCTTTTTGCAACCAGTCCGACCGGACGCTCTCCTTCTTTCGTAAAACCAACAACCGATGGGGTCGTCCGGTTTCCCTCAGTGTTTTCAATCACCCTGGCATCGCCGCTCTCTAATACAGCCACACATGAATTTGTTGTACCTAAATCAATTCCAATGACTTTGCTCATTTTTGATCTCTCCTTTTTTTAATTTTACCTTGCGGAGAAATGACGTGGATTATAACTTTAGCGGTACTTGCTTATATCCGCCCTCCACTTCGTTACGGGCTACGGGTTTTGTGCTATAGAAAGAAATTCCGTTAGTGCATCGCTACCATCGCACCGCTACCCCAGAAAGTATGTCTATCAGGACTTACGCAAAATTGACGTCCATGCCAAAATTGAGGGAATATTCCCGAAGAAAGCGCAATAATGCACGTCGCATTTGGGCGAGTACGCCGCAGAATTACGCTACTACGAACCAAAGACTGCGCGAAAACGGGTCAACTCCGTAAGTCCTATCTATAACATTTTCCTATTTACCGAATAGTATGCAATATCTGTGCCAATACTGATTGCTTGAAATAGCGGAAATTCCCGCTGTATGTCTGCCAAATTGGCACAGTCCTAAAAGGGATGTGATTTCACAAGTCAATTTGACTTACTATGATCCCCATACCTTCGTTTGAGAAGCCCCCATGTCATTGGCAATTTCGCATCGGGGTCAACTGCCAAAATTTCTTGGATACCCCCCTGAATTTCTTTGATTTCATCCTGTGAGAGACCGCGATTAAAGAGTGCGAACTCATCAATGTCGCCGTTATAGTAGCGATTGAGAGCGGGTGGTTCCTCAGTACCGAGCATAAGCGGGGCATCAATCGGCACCAATTTATCACCCGTCTTCGGGTAATCTATCAGTACCTCGCCATCAAGATAGACGGTCCACCATTTTCCAGTCTGAAATGAAACGGCAACATGCTGCCATTTGTCTTTGACCACATCACGAGGACTCTGTGCTGGCACATTACGCCCACCTGTCAACTTCCATCCCATCCATATAAAACCGTCCGGATGGAGCAGCACCTCGAAAAACTCTTGTACATCGGGTCCCTTCGCCGCTATAAGTTGCCATGTGCCGGGTCCCGCCTTCAAAGTGGGCAGAATCCACGCGGCAATGGTGATCCCATCGGTAAATTCAAATGCATCGGAATGCTCGACCCGAACGATCCCATTCTTTCCACCGAAATTAACCGATTTCCCGAATTTACCATCGGTCCACGACGTATCCCCCTCTAATTTCCCATCCTGCCCGTTACCAGAGAGATCCGCAACGGTTTTACCAGCCCCCTCTTCAAAAGCAAAGTAGACGACTAAACCTTCCAGTTCCGCGGCTGTACTGATACCTTGGAAACTACCTATCAGATACAGAGCACATAAGCACACCATTCTTGCATACGAGGTTTTGGTTTGTAAGTTACGCCAAAAGTTACGCATGAGTATCCTCCAGATTCATCGTAGTTGCCCGTTAAACGATACAGGCGGATGTCAAGAACACCCGCCCGTTAAACATTCTCACATATCTCTAAACAAACGGGAATGTCCCTTGATACCCGCGCGGACGAGAAACATGCCACACGCCTTCATACATCGGGGTTACCTGATAATGGCACACGACATTGCTCCGCTCCATATCGTCCCGCTCTTTTGCGCCTTGATGCGGGATATGGTTGATGAACAGCACACAATCGCCAGCCTTTGGATACAGGATAACATGTTCTTGTGCGTTACACCACGCCTCGAATTTAGGACGATCCAACGGATAGAGGTGCAGTGGCTCTGACAAATGACCACCTTTGATAAACTTGAGGTGTCCCTCACCCGGGGCATTGTCTTGGAAATAGTACGTCGTGTTAATCCCGGCGGGTGCCATTGCGAACGGATGTTCCTCAACATACCGCTTTTCTTGCCAGTAGCCGTAAAAATCCATGTGCCATTCTTGGAGATAGGGACCCGGGTTGATGTGTGCGCGTAGACTTCGGAGTTGACACTGTTTGCCCATTAAGCCTTCAAGGTAGGGACGGACACTCGAATGCCCGACAAGTGACTCATACGTATCGGGTTCGCGGTCAAGCAAGGTATCAAACCACATGTTGCCGACGGCGTTCAAGCCTTCCTCCCAGCCCTTTTTACGGGCATAATTGATGCGCTGACGGATATGCTCTGTCTCATCTGGTGACAACGCACCCTCTATCAAAACGAAACCTTCCTGTTGCAGTTGTGCGAGTTTATCCTTCATGTCTGCCATGGTTCATCTCCTTTCAAAGATTCAGAATTGCTGACGATATTTTATAGTTTTAAGGGAAAGGTGTCAACCTTAATCAAAACCACTATATGAGAAGCTTGGCGAGTTTGACGCACAAACCCCAGCCACTAATTCCCGCAAATATAATAAGTACAGCCGCGGAAATCAGAGCACCGACGAACATGAACGGACGCGTCCGGTAAGCGGCGGGCAGCTTAGCGTTTAAATACAGTGCTGCGAGCATCATCAAAGCAATCGAAAAATTCGCTAAAATAAAGCCTGCGATTTGTGTCAAAATATCAAATGGAATGTTTAACCAGATAAGCACCATCGTCGTAAGAAAAATATAGAGACAGATCCACTTGCGAAGCGTATCGTAGTTCCATTCGCGTTGGGGCCAGACGGCTTGAAAGAACTCTTGTATCACCCGTGCGTAAATCTCCGGCAGTGCCTGTAGCGTTCCCCACAGCGCGACGACAATACAGATATAGTACACCCACACGAGCGACACGTGAATATTTTTCCAGACACTCGCTTGATCGGTCAGTAGGCTCCATCCTTCAAAAGTGCTTTGCATTCCATACAGGACAGCAGCACCTGAGATCATGAACGCGCCCGTCACGATAAATAGCACGATCGCGCCCATACCGACATCCCACCGAAGCGGGGCAAGGATTTGTCGGAGTTGGCTGACCTGCTCAGGTTGTTCAGGAAGATAATCAATTCTATCGCGGTTGGCGGAGCGCTGACGGATAGCCTCAATGTTCCGATGTCCTGTCATGCCCCAACGGTGCATGCTCACCCAATTCGCGTAAACAACGTATCCCATTACAGATCCGCCAACGTAACCAAACGCCGTCGCCATTGTCAACAAGGGATTCTCAACCGCATCCTTCGGTGCCCATTCAGGGAATTCAGGCAGATATCCAAAACGGAGACTCCCAACGAGTGCCTTGCCAAAGTCGGGACGCACCATCAGCGTGCCTATAATCGTTCCGAGAACAAGAATCAGACAAATAATGAGTTGCTGTTTTTCGAGCTTTTCGAAGGAGATACGTAAACCGAATAGGAGCGCGAGCGTGATGAAGCAAGACGTGATAAGGTTTTCCCAAACGGGCTGCGAGACACCAGAAGGCAGTGCGTCTTTCAACAGAAAATGGAGCAGGGCACCGCACGGTTTGCCGATCGGCACCCATGCCAAAGGTGCGCCTATCATCTCAAAGAGGACAATCGCAATGAGGAGCCATCCGCGCGGTCCAGGTAGTTTGACGAGCCGGCGTCCGATATATTCACCGCTAACCGCGGTATAGCGACCGAGCAGATAGGTGACAAAAATAGCCTTGACCACGCAGCTGAGAAGCACAAGCCAGAGCAAGTTATATCCCGCCCATGCCCCTGTACGAACAACGACAATTGTTTCACCTGCCCCGATACTCACTGAAGCAACAATCGCCGCGGGTCCAAATACCGACGCAAGCGCAATAATCTTTTTCAGCGACCACGGTTCAGCATAAGGACCGGTGACGGGTGGAAGGTCAACAGGTTCAGCCGTTTGTGTCTCTTCTGTTTGCATAAAAGGTTTCCTAATAACAACGAGCGGACTTCAGGAGAAGCCCGCTCGCAAGCCTTTATAGGCTTTCGGGACAATGCTACGTCATACGCTCTATTCTAAGGGTTCTAAGGGTTTCGCATTCCCAAAGACAGGGGTCGGGGCATTGCCGGGTGCTGCCCATTGAGCGGCATTCGCAATAACGCGCTGAACGTTTTCATCGTAATAGATGGGATATGTTTCATGGCCGGGACGGAAATAGAAGATTTTTCCTCGCCCACGATAATAACAACATCCACTTCTGAAAACTTCACCACCGGGGAACCAACTGACAAAAATAAGGGTATCGGGTTCAGGAATATCAAACGGCTCGCCATACATTTCGGCGTGCTCAATTTCAAAGTACTCGCCTAAACCTTCAACAATCGGATGTCCATGCTCAATCACCCAGAGGCGTTCCTTTTCACCCGCCTCACGCCATTTGAGGCTACACGACGTGCCCATCAAACCGGTAAAAGGCTTAGAATAGTGTGCGGAGTGCAGGACAATCAGTCCCATGCCATCTAATACACGTGCGCGGACCTTGTCAGCAATTGCATCTTCAACAGCACCGTGTGCCGCATGCCCCCACCAGATGAGAACATCAGTGCTTGAGAGCACATCATCGGTTAAGCCGTGTTCGGGTTCATCTAAAGTTGCGCTTCTCACGTTAAAGCCACCCGAACTGTCAAGCCCATCAGCGATGGCGGCGTGGATGCCTTTCGGGTAGATACCGCGAATGAACTCGTTTGTTTTCTCGTGTCTAAATTCATTCCAGACTGTAACCTGAATTGGTTGTGTCATAAGTTGCTCCTTATTAATTGTAGATTTTCGCTTTCAACTACGCTATAGAAAAATGATCAGGACTCGTACAATGTGTCAGCAGAACTATCCTCAATTTGCGTGATCAGAAGTAATTATGGAAACCGAACAATAAACACCTACCTAATCTATTATCAACTTTTGAACCTTCAGATTCAAGTTTTAAACGACTCACACCAAATTCAAGGACATACCTGAAATCAGCAGTATCTGAAAAGAAATACTCAAAAACTACAAGTGTTTCAGACCACCACGGTATTCGATAGTTCAAACCTCAACCGAAATAGAACTAGTGTTGTGTCACGCCAAAGTTGACAGGTATAAAGATCGCGAGCACAGCTCGCTCCTACAGCAAGAACGGCACAAGGCATCCGAAAACCAAATTATATACTCATCATTTGGAACTTGACAAAGCACTAGCTTCAACGATTATGGGATTTCGTCGTTCTTGATGATGAGTCCCCTTTTTCTTCTTTGAATGTCGCGCCTTGATAGATTGTTAGCGTATCCCGTGTTTGGGGTTCTTGTTGGGCATCTTCTTTTTCTATAGACACCCGAACTCCTTCACCAGTCTCAGTTCTGTCAGTTTTTCCTTGAGTTCCGACGTATTCATCGCCTTCAACGTCTCCTCGTCCACCGGTAGCCACTCTGTCTCCTCACTCGCCTGCATCGTCTCGTCGCTCTGGAGTTCTCGTATCGCGTCGCGGAGGTCGTCCATCTGGAGTTCGTGTTCCCATTCCCTCGCCGTCAGCGGGCGTAGATTGTGTAGTTTCTTAGGGGCTATGCTCTCTTGGGGCAACCTGATAATTCTCATCTGCGTTAGGCAAACCGGAATTTGTATCCTTCAGAGGTTCAATCGATAGTCGGCATCCAAGTGCGGCGAGAAGGTTGCTGAGCATATCAATTCGAGGCATTTCCTCACCTGATAGCATGTCTAAGAGAGCCTGAGGTTCAGTACAGGTTCGCTTCGCGAGTGCAGCGACCCCATCCTGTGATTCCACAACAGTCCGAAGGGCAACTAAAAATAAATGAGCATCTCTATCAACCTGATATTCCTCGATCGCCACGTCAAGATAGTCAATCGCCCTTTCATGGTCAGCAGCCAGTTTCTCAATTAGGTACTCGCGCCACGTTTGATATTCGATCATCGGTGTGTCTCCTTATATTGCAACCAATAGTCCTTCGCACGTTCAATATCCCGTGTTTGTGATGACTTGTCGCCAGCACAGAGTAGAAGAACAATTGCGTTATCAACTACACCAAAATAGATACGATAGCCTGCCCCAAAGTGAAGGCGCAGTTCAAACACACCTTCGCCCACAGCGTGGCAATCACCGAAGTTACCTTTTTCAAGCCGGTCAAGTCGTGCTTGAATTCTGCTTTGTGTTCTTTTGTCTTGAATTGATTCCAACCATTCAGCGAAAGGACTACTACCATTCGGTGCTCGATAGATTCGTAGCCTTCTCGAATGTACATGACGCACTAAAGTTTTGACCTCCGCAGCCTACTATTCTTAGAACACCAATTCCGTCTCTACCGCTTCATCGTAATCCACGCCTTCAACCTCAAACCCGAACAGGTTTCGGAAGTTTCGCCTGAAGCCTGCGTAATTGGAGAGTTCATGGAAATTGTCGGTATCAATCCGCTCCCAACGCTCGGTCACTGCGTCGGTTACCTCTGGCTGTAACTCACGGTCATCAAGACGAATGTAGCGATCACTGTCCAGTTGCGGTTGGAGACCAGGTCCGAGATGCTCCGAGAAAAGTCGTCGCATCTGCCCAATCGGTGCCTCATTGATGCCCTTGGCGTTCATAACGTCATAGAGGATGCTGACATAGAGCGGTACGACAGGAATTGCCGCAGACGCTTGTGTAACGACGGCTTTGTTCACCGAGATATAGGCATTTCCGCCGAGTTGATCTGCGAGTCGTTTGTCAAGCGCATCCACACGCGCCTTGAGATCGTCCTTCGCTCTACCGATAGTCCCATCTCGATAAATGGACCACGTCAAGGAACTTCCGATATAGGTATAGGCAACAACCGTTACCTCCGGCGCGAGCAGATCTGCGTCTGCCAACGCATCAATCCACATCTCTAAGTCTTCACCACCCATCACCGCGATCGTATCGGTGATCTCCTGTTCATTCGCTGGCTCAATCGTCACAGGTGCGATAACTTCACGATTCAGGTCAACCGTCTTCCCCGTATACGGCGCGCCGATCGGTTTTAACTCGGATTGATGTGAGACGCCAGTGGTCGGATGTATTCGTCGTGGTGCGGCGATGCTATAGACGAGGATATCTATTTTCCCGAAGTTCGATTTAAGTCGGGTAATAGCTTCTGCCTTCATCTCATCCGAAAACGCATCTCCGTTGAGACTGTCCGCGAAAAACCCATCCGCCGCTGCCTGCTGATGAAAGGCGACGGTATTATAGTACCCCGCTGTCGCGGTCCGTCTGGCATCGGCGGGTCGCTCATAAAGAAGTCCAAGCGTTTTCGCACCGTAAGCCCAAGTCAAAGCAATACGAGAAGCAAGCCCATAACCTGTTGACGCGCCGATGACAAGGGCATTCATATCTGTCTTTTTGTAGGGGATGCCCTGCTTAATCTCACCTATCTGGTTTAGGACATTCGCTTGACATCCAGCCGGATGGGCATTGGTACAGATAAACCCGCGTATCCGAGGCTTAACAATTTGAACTGCCATTTTTTTAACTTTCCTTGCGGAGTAATAAGCGTGGTTTCATGCTTGGAGTATTCTTCTCCCGAGTCGCCCTCCACTTCGTTTCGGGCTGCGCTTCCGTGACTCATAATACCGATTTTAAGTTTCCTCAAGAGATTAATCCTCAATTTCGACAACCATCTCAACTTCAACGGGAATCCCACCGGGTAATTGCACCATACCGACTGCGGAGCGGGCATGTTTACCTTTATCACCGAAAACCTCGACCAAAAAGTCCGATGCCCCGTTAACAACTGCAGGCTGGTCAATGAAGTCGGGTGCGGAATTGACGAACCCAATCAGTTTGACGACACGCTTAATTCTGTCCAAATCGCCGAGGGCGTGTTTGAGAGTGCTTAACAAGCCGATCGCCACCTGGCGCGCTGAAGCATAGCCTTCCTCAATCGTCGCATCGGTACCGAGTTGGCTTTTATAGATTTTACCCTCGCCTGTTCCGGGTCCGTGTCCAGAGGTAAATACGAGATTACCGACTTGCACCGTTGTAACGTAATTCGCTACGGGTACTGCGGGTTCTGGTAGTTCCACACCTAATTCTTCAAGTCGTTGTTCTATTTTCATCTGATTCATCCTTTTATAAATAGATTAAATTCTAACATGCCGCAAACACGGCATTTTTAGCGTAACCTGCAAGTCATACCATTTCTAAAAGTTTATATTGCATTAACCGCACCTGAGCGCACAGACTAACAGTCTATGCTACAAGGGGGAAACCCAAACTAAAAGTTTATGCTACAATTTCAATCAGAAATGGTATCAATACTTGCTGTAATTGTTTGTATCTGCTTCTAATATTAAACAGATTTTCGTCAATTTTGTCAAGCAATCTTTTGAATAGTTGTCAGAAGAATAGCAATCAGCTTTCAGCAATCAGCAATCAGCTTTCAGCAATCAGTGACCTATCGATTTCCAACACAAACTTGGCAAAATAGTTATACGCTCACGACAATTTGCTTTGCAGACCGACTTATGCTAAAATGTGTGAAGGTTTAACTGAAATACCCTACATCTTTAGTAAAGAACATAAGGAGCGACTATGAAAGTAGCAGCAATCTTAGGTGAACATCAAGCAGGACTCGTCGAAGTACCAGATCCGACTCCGAAAGAGGACTGGGTCGTTGTAAAAATCCACGCTTCGCCGATGTGTACCGAATACCATGCTTTCGAGTATGGACGCGAAACCGACGGGCTTGGACACGAAGCCGCGGGTGAGGTTGTCGATATCGCACAACCTGGGAAAGTGGAGATCGGCGATCGGGTGGTCGTGATGCCGCAATACCCCTGTGGAAAGTGCGTACTTTGTACCGACGGGGACTATATCCACTGCGAAAACAGCTACAATTTTGAGGAATTCGTCGGATCCCGTTATGGTAGTGCGACGATGGCACAGTATATCCTGAAGCCATCCTGGTTGCTCCCGAAGATTCCAGACAACGTCTCCTACGAACACGCCTCCCTTGCGTGTTGCGCTTTGGGTCCGTCATACCGTGCCTTTGACGAGATGGGCGTTAATGCGACACACACTGTGCTGATTACCGGTATCGGTCCCGTCGGATTCGGTGCGATTACCAACGCTCGGTTCCGGGGCGCAAAAGTCATTGCGGCGGAACTGATCCCGTGGCGCGCCGAACGTGCAAGAGAGATGGGTGTCGAAGCGGTCATCAACCCAACCGATGAAGATGCCGTAGACCAGATTCGCGATCTCACTACAGACGGTCGCGGTGTGGACTTCGCACTCGACTGCTCAGGAAACGTCCAAGCGCATCGGCTCTGCATTGATACGACGCGTCGGCGTGGCACGATTGCATTCGTCGGACAGAGCGGTAGAAACGACACCGTTCTCCACATTAGCCCGGACCTCATCGGTAAAGGGTTGCGTCTCGCTGGGGCGTGGCACTATAATCTCAACCAATTCCCCGGATTGATGAAGGTCATCGAAGGCTCATCCCTTCTTGATCTGCTCATCAGCAATATCTACCCGATGAGTGAGATCCAGCAGGCGTTTGAAACCTCCGCATCTCACGAAAGCTCCAAGATTATCCTGAAACCTTGGGAATAAGCTATGCCGACTACGCATAGACCGAATATACTCCTCATCGTATCTGACGACCATGCGGCACCAGCGATCAGCTGCTATGGGAGTGAGAACTTGCGATATGGGGGGCGCACCCCAAATATTGACCGAATCGGCACTGGTGGGATGCGATTCAACAACTGTTTCTGCACGAACGCAATCTGCACGCCAGCACGTGGCTCCATTCTCACAGGAAAATACAGCCATAAAACCGGCATCAAAACCCTCGCGGATACAATTGATCACACACAGGAACAGACAGTCGCACAAATGCTGCATGAAAACGAGTATCAGACGGCAATTGTCGGGAAATGGCATCTCGGACACGGTGGTGTCAGCGAGCCTCACGGATTCGATTACTGGAACGTGTTTCCTGTCCAAGGTGCCCATATTGATCCTGAAATGATCGAGATGGGGAAACGGAAAAAATTCGATGGATACTCCGCAGACATCGTGACAGACAGTTCGCTGAATTGGCTACAGGGCAGAGCGACAGATCAGCCGTTTTTTCTGATGACAACCTACAAAGCGACACACGATCCGTTTTTTCCGAATCCGAAGCATCGGCATCTCTATACGGAGGAAATCCCTGAACCCCCGACCTTCAACGATGCCTACGAGAATCGGGCAGCGGCTGCCGCAATGAACACAGCGAAAGTAGGCATTATGCATCAGAAAAATCATCTGCCGGAGCCGATTCCTGAAAATCTGGAAGGCGATGATTTGAAGCGGTGGAACTATCAGTGCTACATGCAGAACTATCTGCGCTGTGCTCACGCCATCGACGAGAATGTCGGACGATTGCTCGATTATCTGGAGGCAGAAGGTCTTGTTGAAGATACGATTGTCATCTATTCTGCAGATCACGGATTCTTTTTAGGCGATCACGGTTGGTATGACAAACGGTTCATGTATGAGGAATCCATGCGGATACCGTTGCTCGTTCGGTATCCGCGCGAGATCCCAGCGGCAGATGTGAGCGAACAAATCACCCTGAACGTCGATTTTGCACCGACACTCCTCGACTATGCCGGCATATCAATTCCAGACGATATGCAAGGACGTAGCCTCCGAACGTCATTGGAAGGTGAAACGCCAGCGGATTGGCGGACATCTATGTATTACCGGTATTGGATGCACCTCGCGCATTTCAATATCCCCGCACACTACGGCGTACGGACGGAACGGTATAAACTCATCTACTATTACGGTGAGGCGTTGGGGGCAGGTGGGGCAATCAATCGCGCGACACCGCCAGAATGGGAATTGTTTGATCTGGAGAAGGATCCGCATGAGATGCACAATGTTTACGCAGATCCGGCGTATGCGGGGGTTGTAGAGGAATTGAAAGCGGAATTGGAACGGTTGCGGGATGAACTGGAGGATTATGAGTAAAACTGAGCAGTGGTCCTATCACCTTCCATGTAAAATGACCTTCGCTACGTGTCCTTGATTTTGGAATCTGTAGTCCTCAAGGAAATTGAAAACTTTTGACATTGCCTTCTTTGAGAAAGAAGGTTTCTTCAATTAGGCATTCATTTTAGTATCTCAATTGGTTCCTTTCGCTCCTTATCTGTTTGATCAAAATCCTGATCAAAACTGACGAGTTGGAGGTTATACTTCTCCGCAACAGCATATTGATAGGCATCGTCAAAATCAAGGTTGAATTTCTGAGACGGATGCTCTAATGTTTTCAGATCTTCTACACTCAGTGAAAGAATATGGACACCACCACCAATTATATCCTCTACGAATGAGATGAATATCGGATACTTCCTCCGTCTGAACAGAGCAATCCCGATAGAATTAAGAGAGAAATCTGTTATACAAATTGTGTTCAAATCAATAGACTGTAAGAATAGTCTTACTTGATTTGCCTTCTCTTGTTCCAACAATGCTTCGAGAAAAATATTGGTATCTGCGAGGTACACTAATCTCTCCAATCTAACGTTTTTTTCTGAAGTTCAACTGCTGTATACTGGTCACGATATTCTTTTAAACCACCAAACCAATCCAATTTTGGTTTCTTTCTTCGATTTGAAATCTTTCCAGTTGGATGGATGGGAGCACTACCGTGACTATTTAAGTAAAAATAAAATAAAGGTTTTGCTGCTAACCCTAAGCGACCTCGAGAAAATGCCATTATATTTTCCTCCCCAAATCTATAATTTTATCTTGGAACTTCCCAACAATATCCGGAGAGTGTGTAGCAACAATTACCTGCATTTGTCCACCAAACGTCATTAAAGACTCTAAAAGTTTTTCTTGCCAAGAAATATGTAGTGATAACTCTGGTTCATCCGCAATATAAACTATCGGCTTATCAACCGTAAGAAGTGCTTCAGTTAGTAAAATCAAAATCTGTTTTTCTCCCGAAGAAAGGAGACGGAGGTTCAAATCCGCCGACGGAGACAGTTTAATTTTTAAGCGACCACTTTCGTCAACTTGAATGGACTTGTCATTCAAAAATGAATTAACAGTTTTTTCATAAAGTCGTAGCGGAGCAAAAATTTTTTCCCTATCTTCTTCAAGCTTCCCGGCATATTCCACCATAGTTTGCGTTCGGCGGATAAGGGGAACCACAAGACTATCTCCAGGTTTCAAATCGTCAGGATTTTCACTCTTAATTCGTTGCACCACCTCTTCTGCTGCAGTGAAATGCTCATCAATTCTGCTTTGCATTTCTCTATTTAAAAGTCCAGCTGCCTCAAAAGCTCCGAGTAATTGAACCTTTTCAACTTTTGTTGGCAATGAAGGGGTCAAATCAAGTCGATCAAGGTCTTTACTATAAAGGATCATCGACAAAACCTGATGTTCAAACTCCTTATAACGTTCAGAAAGGAGTGCGTTTAATCGAGAATGATATTGAAAAAGACCCTCTAACAATTCCTCTAACCTTAAGTCCACCGACTCCAAAGGATTTGTCCTCCTATATCGCTTTTCGTCATCCTCTGTTACAGGTAAACAACGACTCACAGGGAGCCAAACAATAGGAACTAAAGCAGTTAATCCATCATAAAGTTCCTTTGGTAGCATTTGCCTGACAGTGTCATCTATTTCGTAGAATAGAGAGACTTGCACTGACCTTCGACCCGAAAGGATATCTGTATTGATCCTATATTCTTTGTGCCCCACCTTGAGTTTCAAAAATCTATCTTTAACTTCAACCCTAATTGTGCGTCTAGACCTACCTTTAAAACCTCTTAACTTGATCTCTGCCTGCTCAAACCTAACGTTTAAGAGACTCCGTAGGTCAGCAGATAAGATGGAATGAAGAAGATTCAAAACAGTAGTTTTGCCAGAACCGTTTGGACCTATCAGTATATTCACATCCTTGCTAAAAATTAGATCAATGTCTTGATAACCCCACAACTTAGTTATCTCAAAGGACTCAATAAAGTAGTTGTGCATTACCTCACCTCCACTCGTTTGACAATAAGAGTTTTATCTCTTCTCTTATATAACGAAAGTTTTGTCAAACAAGGACACGCAGAAGACCCACAAAAAACATTCCAACCACACGTCGTAGCAATCAATTACGCTAAAATAATAGCATACTTGGGTCAAAAAAGCAAACTGTAAATTATCTTGAAATTTATAGCAAATCTCTTTATCATGTCTGGTAAGGAAAGATTCACTTTATCTCGCTGAGGAAAGGACATGACACCGAAACAGAAATACCTCTTTGACCTACGCGGCTACCTGCATTTAGAGAACGTCCTGACACCCAAAGAACTTAGCAACACACAGGCAGCGATCGAACGGCTTGTGCAGGCAGCACCAGATGAATTGCCGCCCGGGATTAGCAGTGGTGGTGAAGGCTTCTCAAATGGATTTTCAGCGGACAAATCGCTTGAGGCATTGACCCTACATCCTGTCACATGGCCCATCATCAAAGAACTGACTTGGAATAAACCCCGTTTCAATCGTGGGTCGCTTGTCGTCAACACGCACGAGCGACAGGAGATGACACGCCTGCATTGTGCCGGTGAAGGTTTTCGTTGGACACGGCGGTATGATGTCAAAAACGGTCATATCTTCACAAACGATGTCGTGGTTTTCTTCTATTTCACGGATGTCTATCCGGGGGACGGTGGTTTGATCGTTTTACCGGGTTCCCATAAGAGGGAGTTTAAGCGTCCAGAGCATCTGTTTTTCCCCGAACCTGACAACCCAGATGCGCCGCTCCACCCCGCAATCGTCAATGTGACACCGAAAGCGGGAGATGTCGTGATTATCACCGAAATGTTGACCCACGGTGTGCTGGTGTGGAAACCGGAGGACCGGGATCGGAGATTCCTAATTCTGCGATATAAGACGCAGTTCTTCCAGGATGAGCGCGGTATCCGCGAATCCTTCCCACCAGAAGTGATGGAGAGACTCTCTCCTGAGACGCAGGCGTTGGCAGCTCACGGCTCAGAGTGGGAAATAAAGGACCTCGTGAAACAGGATACCGTGACGTTGACGTAATTAGGCTAACCGCAATGGAAATCGTTAGAGCCGAGATCACTTTTAGAATGGAAAAATGATATAGACTGCACATTTGACACATGTTTTTCATTAATGTTATCATATATAAACATAGTCGTGTTTTGTAAATACGTAAGACATATCAGCTCCCTCATGAGAAAATTTGCTTAACTATTGGGATTACCGCCATGGCTAAATACATCAATGGGATTAACCTGGACATCCTCAAATGGGCGCGCGAACGTTCTGGTTACACCGTGGATACGATTGCCAATGCTGTGAACAAAGATGTCTCAATTGTCAATGATTGGGAGTCTGGGGAACGCGCGTTGACTTATGTTCAGCTTGAAACGTTAGCTGACAAATACAAGCGTCCTATTGCCATTTTCTTCTTTCCGGATCCCCCTGAAGAACCGAACATTGCCGAGCATCTTGAGCAAGGATTCACATGAAGATAAGGCTGAATTTTCTAACATTAGTTCAGGAAACTTAAGGCAATACCTTCGCCAAAACTGGATCGCTTTCTGTTCTCACTGCGAAGCAATAGCACTCCGCTGGAGTGCGGGAGTTTCAAGCAACGGTTTTCTATAGACATAGCACTCCTCTGGAGTGCGGAAACGTATCTGTCCCTAAAAAAGGGCTGCCAAACACTTTACACACCCGATTGAAGTCTTTACATCATCTAAAATACTTCCGCAAAAACCTGAAGATATTTTTATTTATCAAATCCTTGAACATCACGGATCAAAGGGATCCATTCACTACACATCTATTCAGCTCAAACTCAGATAATTGGCGAAGGTATTGTTAAGGGAACTAACAATGAAATATGATAACGTAAACCGTACTTTTGATTGTGAACCGACGCTCACCGATACACAGGTGCTACAGTTCTGCCGGGATGGCTATCTGCAACTCCAAGGGGTTGTCCCAGACGAAATCAACCAGCGAGCTTGTGACTACCTCAACGGCGATCTACCGATAAACCCGTGCTTCATGCCCGACGGGGTGACGCATGCCGATTTAGAACGGATGCGAGATACGCACGAACCGAGCTCCATTCTGCTTGAGGATTGGTACATTGAGCATGTGCTATTGAATCGTGAACTCGCTGGCGCATTGCGCTCGTTACTCGGTAAGAACGTCGGGTTACCCGTGTTAGTAAGCAACCACCGTGTTGAGTGCCCGATGCCTGCCCAAGGCTGGCACCAGGATGCAGATCACGTTTTTGGGCCCGAAACCAATTTCCTTGAGGTCTTTTACTTCCCACAGGATACCCCCCTGGAAATGGGTCCGACAGAGCTTCTGCCGGGTTCACATATCCACTCCACAAGCCGAGACATAAACGAAAAAGGTGTTTCAAGCGGTGGTCCGGCGGGTTCTTTCGTTATCCATTCACAAAGTATTCTTCATCGGCGCGGTGAGTCCACAGCAGAAGGGCTACGCCACATGTTGAAATACAGCTATTGGCGAACGGTCCCACCCACACGGGATTGGAAAGAAGAGCCAGAATTTGACCTCCAAACCGCTGAATATGGCGGACACGGTGTGGCGAGATACGTGGCACACATGTTCTACTGGCTCTGCGGCAAAGGTGACGAATTCCGTCTCATCGGCGGACAAGCGTGGCCCTGGTCGAGTGTGAACCAAATCGGACCCTCCTACGGCTTTGGACACAAAGAAGGGTATCTCCCGAACTGGCGGAAAAACAATCCGGATGATTACGCAACGCCATTTTCCTAATTTACCTTGCGGTTCGGTGAAGTGCGTTTAGATTACACAGTGCGTTTCCGTAGATCCGCCCTCCATTTCATTACGGGCTGCTGATACCCATCAAGAACCTGCGCGTAACGTAGTGGAGCGCAGCCCAGGGACCATCGTTAAAAATCTCACTACGATACGCTGTGCTCCACAAGGTTATCAACTCAATACATCGAGTTCAATACGAAAACGCTTTTCAGTGGTAGCAAGCAAATTTTCGATGACTTTCTCTGTGCTTCCAGACTCCGCAACAAGGATTTCCATTTGTTCGACTGCAAAAGACTGAACATGGCTAAAACAATTCTTAGAAGATTTGTCGAGATGATTCCCAACGTTTAAACTCAGCACCAACAAAAGCGCGCGTTCCAATCTTTCAATGCGCTCGTCCCGCGCTTTAAGTTCTTCCAACATATCCATTTAGATTTACCGATCCCCAGTCCATTTATCCCCCTGCGAAGGTGGGAGGGTGCCAGACGGACCGCGCTGTCCGTTTTGCAGTGTCACCCAAACTGGTTTGAATAGTATATCACAAGAAAAAAATAAAATTACAGACGGAAGTGTACGGTGCCAGTCGCGAAATACTTTTCATGGAAAGATTGTCTGAACTTCCGCAAGTTATATGCTGAGAAGAAATCGCGATCGGGAGATCACTCCTTAAAAAAGATAGTGTTAATTTTACCTAAGTTGCCACTTTTTATTCACATAGCACCCCTACGGGGTGCAGTTCCTTGAATATCCGATTTTCTATAGACATAACACCCCTACGGGGTGTAAAGAGAAGATTTTATGGTAGATTTAAGAATAGGACTTACGCATTTCCTTTTAAAGTCCCCCTGATAAGGGGGATTTAGGGGGTTAAATCACTGAAATAACCACTTTTTTGGCGAAACATATTGCTTTTTTACGCAATTTGCGTAAGTCCTGTAAGAATTAATTGGACCCTCTAAAGAGGCGAGGTTAGAAACCTCGCCAGCGGAAACCTTGGTGGATAGGTATCAACTTGGTTAATTTTCGGAGATAACAAGCACCTGATTCGTTTCAACGTCCTGTAAGGTTTGGACTTTGCCACAGAGCCACCGCACCGTCAGTGTATCAACCGATGTCGCGGCTCCCAACCCAAAATGTAAACGGAGATCGTTTTGACTGAGGTAGCCCGAACCGCTTTTGACCTCACGCATCTGAGTCAACCCCCCGGAAACAACGGTCACACGCGCCCCAATCGCATCTCGGTTGCAATGTGTACCGATGAGTTTGATACCCAGCCACTGCGACGCGTTGACCCCGTCATTTCGCAAAACGGTCGGCGTGTCTTTGAGGTTGGAGATAACAATGTCGATATCCCCATCGTTATCAATATCGCCGAAGGCAGTACCTCGACTCACTTTTCGCTGTGCTATCGCTGCGTCAGGGTTCTCCGTAAAATTGACACCCCGGTCACTGAGAAAAAGTTGATTCGGCTGTGCATACGTACCAATCGGATCGATCTCCGCGATATTGTCATCCAGGTGACCATTGGCAACAAACAGATCCAACCAACCGTCATTGTTAAAATCGCTGAAATCGACACCCCACGCCAAATAGGGAAGACTCCTCTCACCAATTCCTTTGGCGAAACTCATCTCGGTAAAGAACCCACCCTGGGCATTGTGATAGAGGCTATTCGTCTGATCCTGAAAATTCGTAATCACGATATCGAGATAGCCATCGTTGTCGAAATCGCCGAGGTTTGCGCCCATCCCGCTATAGGCACGTCCTTCCTCACTGAGCGCAACGCCTGCGAAAAGCGCGCTCTCCGTCATCTTAACACCGTTCCGTTCGTTGCGATAGAGAAAGTTCGGCGTTGTATCGTTCGCAACAAAGATATCAACATCTCCATCGTTATCCACATCACCACAGACAACGCCTAATCCCTTTCCATTTGTCGCGCCTACTCCTGATTTTTCTGAGACATCCGTGAAGATGCCATCGCCGTTGTTACGGTAGAACACATCGGCAACACCGGGGAGTGCTTCCGGCGTGCAATACGTTGGAATCCCCTGTCGAGTGCATTCTGGGTTCGTATCTGGGTCGAATTGAACATAGTTGACGACATAGAGATCCAGATAACCATCGGCATCAACGTCTACAAAAGCACAGCCACTACTGAACTGATCGCCATCAACGCCAGCAGTGTCAGCGACATCCGTAAAAGTGCCGTCTCCATTGTTGCGATAAAGCACGTTTGGACCGTAGTTCGTTACATAGAGATCCGTGAAACCGTCGTTGTTGTAATCGCCGACGCAGCCCCCTAACCCATAGCCTGTATTACCGACAGAAGCCTTGTCCGTTATATCGGTGAACGCACCATCGTCATTGCGATAAAGACGGTTTGTCGGTGGAATAGAAGAGGATATTCCCGGCAAATCGCTACCGTTGACGAAATAGAGATCTAAATCCCCGTCATTGTCAAAATCGAAGAGGGCAACGCCACTGCCGATCGGTTCAATAAAATGCTTCTTGCCACTCTCACCGTTAATATGCCGAAATTCGATGCCGAGTTCCGCAGTTACATCGGTGAAGCGCACGTCTTGGTTTCGTGAAGGAACGGGTTGTGCGAATGAGGGTTTCAGCACGGCGTGTAAGATAAAGAGGATAACAGTAAAACCGATTGTGGGTATCGTCAATTTTTTGTAACGCATAGTCTGTGTATATGGTATAATGGTTATCAGCATATTGGCTATCGGCAACCAGCCGTCGGAAACCTTCAGTTAAGAGGTTTTCTGGTGAAGTTACACCCTCTTGCTGATGACTGACTGCTGATGGCTGAGGGCTATTCCCTTGACGACTTATAAAAAAGGAGAATTTCTAATGGCTAATACTCTACGTTTTGGTGTTGTCGGTTTAGGTATGGGCATGAACCGCTCTGGTGTAATTCACAGTACAGAGGGAGCAGAACTCGTTGCTGTAGCGGATCTCGTCGAAGAGCGGCGCAAGGCAGCTGAAGAACGTTTCGGCTGCGAAAGCCACGACGATGTGCTTGAGATGTTCGATCGCGACGATATTGACGTGGCAATGATTATGACTCCAAGCGGTCTCCACGGAAGATTTGGAGAGGAAGCCGCACGCCGCGGTAAACACGTCATCACCACAAAACCGATGGATGTCAGCGTTGAAAATTGCAACTCCCTTATTAAAACATGTGAAGACAACGATGTCAAACTGCTTGTTGACTTTGGAGAGCGATACGGCACACATAATCGTCAAATCCAGCACGTACTCGCAACAGGTGCTCTCGGTAGACCGTTGCTTTGTGAACTCCGCATGAAGTGGAAACGTCCGGATAGCTACTACGTCGGTTGGCACGGCACGTGGAAACTTGACGGTGGCGGCTCTATTATGAACCAAGGTGTGCATTACATCGATCTGATGCTCTGGTTCATGGGTCCCGTCAAACACGTTATCGGTGCGCACTTCGATGTCTACGATCACGAAAATTGTGAAACCGAGGATATGACCTCGGCGATCCTCGAATTTGAAAGCGGCGCGCTGGGTCACGTTCTGACAACAACGACTTTTCCCGGCAGTAGCATCTCAATGATCCACGTCCACGGCGAAAAAGGGATTGTCGGTCTCGGACCGGACATGTGGGAGTTCGTCGATGATGAACCGAACATCGAACTTCCGCCGTATCCGAACAGTGTGATTGAGGATGCTCTCCAAGTCATCAACGACGGTGGTTCACCGGCAGTGGATGGTTATGAAGGCAGACGTTCTGTCGCACTCAACATGGCTATCTACGAATGCGCACGGACCGGCAAAGCGGTCGAATTATCATAGACTTCTCTCCAAGGCGGGTCTCGGTGCCCGCCCATTTTCCGTCATGTTTCAATTCGCCAAAAAACGTTGGGTTTCACTCGGCATCTCTGCAATGAGACGTATGAACTATGGTAAAATATACAATTACCTATACACCAGAAGATTGGCGAGGTTAGGAAACCTCGCCAGCGGTGTGGCGGGTTTCGCTTCTATTGAAATGTAAACTTATTTTCATAATTCACCATAAATATCAATTGTCTTTGACATGCTAAGGCCTCGGCGGTGTCCGTTCAACCCAACCTACACTGAAGTCAACCCATTTCATAGTAAAGCCTACTACTTGGACATTGTGCGGCGAGGTTACAAACCTCGCCAGCGGGGATGGGCGGGGCTACCACCCTCCGAAATGTTCACATATTTTCGGGCTTTACTATAAACGACTAAGCTTTGGACAATTTTCAGTTTTCTATAGACATAGCACTCCGCTGGAGTGCGGGAGGGTCGATATACTGTTTTCTATTCTCACTGCGAAGCAATAGCACTCCGTATGAAGATTAAGAATTTAATCGGGTAACACCGACTTTCCCCAGACCCGGTAGGTGCGGTATTTTTCTCAGAGTTCCGTGAGTGTTTGCAACCCTCGGAAAAACACACGCCTTTGAAAACTCAACTCACATGCAACACGAATGGTCCAAACTTTAGTATAAACGAGTAATATCGAGTTACATGTAGCGTTCATTGTCTGAATTAGGATTTACAGGATTAGAGGATGGACAGGATTAGAGACGCTTCTTGATTCATGACTCCCTTTGCAACATTACCAAAACTATTTTCTCAGATTTCATAAAACCGCACCCATCTTCTCGGATAACTATCTTATTTGCAATTCAGGTAAAAACTTGGTATAATATCTACCGACACACCAGAGATTCATCTGATACAGGACTTACGCAATTTTGATCATAGCCCGCGTTGTGAGATGAAGGCACCTGTAAAAAACACAGCTGGTTCCAGGGCACAGACTAACAGTCTATGCTACAAAAGAGCGACATGCGTAAGTCCTATGATAGATACTTAAAAAACGGACTCTTTCGCGAAGCCGTACCGAATGTAACAGGAAACCATTTTTTTGACACCGTCAAAAAATGAGCAGGAAGCCCCATAATTAAAAATATGAAAACCGCAAAACTGATTACGATGGGCTGCAAGGTCAACCAATACGATACACAATCCATGCGCGAGACGCTCCGACGCAACGGATATACGATTGCTGATGACGGAACATCGCAACAGCAGGCTGACCTCTATCTCATCAACACATGCACAGTAACAAATGCCGCCGACCAGAAAGCACGGCAAGCCATCCGGAGAGCGATCCGGCAGCACCCGAACGCAAAAGTGCTCGTCACAGGTTGCTATGCTGAAAGCGACCGCGAGGCGATTGAAGAGATACCCGGCGTGACGTTCGTTTTCGGTAACCGAGAAAAGGCGGATTTTCAGCAGTATCTCGATGTATTGCATACCGAAACAGCATCTGGGGCGAGGTTAGAAACCGCGCCAGCAGAGGCACCTCACACGCTCAACCCACTCCTCGCTATAGAACCCGTCCAACACGATGCGGTTCGCGAACACGCACGCTTTAGTAAAGGTGTCAGTGATGCCGGCAAACGCACGCGTGCGCTCATCAAGGTGCAAGACGGATGCAGTGCCTTCTGTACCTACTGCATTATCCCGTATGTGCGAGGTAGGATGACAAGCCGTCCACTCAATGACATCGCCGATGAAGCACATCGCATCGCTGACAGTGGTATCAAAGAGGTGGTCATCACCGGCGTGCATCTCGGTGCTTACGGCGTAGACACCGATAGGGAAAAAGACATCGCTGACATTTTAGAGCATATCCACGACATTGGAGGCATCGAACGCATCCGCTTCAGCTCGATCGAACCGATGTATTTTCCAGATACTCTTGGCGAACGGATGGCGGCACTTCCAAAATGCATGCCGCACTTCCACCTCCCACTCCAAGCTGGCTCAGATGACGTGTTGCGACAGATGCGTCGGCGTTACACCACGGCAGAATTCGCACATCTCGTTGAGAACTTACGACGCGTATTTGGCGATGATGTCGGGATTACTACCGACATTATGGTCGGGTTTCCCGGCGAAACGGATGCCCACTTTGAGGAGTCATGTCAATTCGTCAAGGACATCGGATTCAGCCAACTGCATGTGTTCCGCTACTCCCCTCGAAAAGGCACACCTGCGGCGACCTACCCGGATCAGGTGTCTCCACACGTCTCTGCAGCACGCAGCCAAGCGATGATTGCTCTTGGCGAACGCCTGAACATAGCGTTTCGACAACGGATGCTTGGAAAGCAGAAAGCGGTGCTCATCGAAGCGAGCAGAGAAGGGGAAAACAACCACCTCGCAGGCTTTACTGACAACTATCTCCGTGTCCTTGTGGATGCCCCAGAGAGCGCAATCAATCAGATCCAGAGCGTTACTCTCGGTGCGTTAGAAGGGGATTGCATCGCTGCCGCCTAACCCTCAGATTCCTCCGCCTTCGCCTTCAAATCATAGAGAATATTCACCGCATCCAAAGGGGTTACCTGCGTGAGTTCCAACCGTCGGATCTCTTCGACGAGTGGATGCGTCTTCGGGGTAAAGAGTGCCAGTTGTAGGGAATCGCTCTGCAGCGTTTTTCGGGAGACGCGGCGACGCGGTTTCGGCATTGTCGGATGTGCTTTCGGCGGTTGTCCCGTCGCCCCATCCGCTTCAACGCTGAGATTGTGCTGTTCAAGCACCTCAAGTATCTGCTGTGCGCGTGTGATCACAACTTGTGGTAATCCTGCGAGCCGTGCGACGTGGATACCGTAGCTTTGGTCTGCGCCACCGGGAACAACTTTTCGGAGAAAGGTTACCTTCTGTCCATCTTCATGAACGGCGACATTGTAGTTCTTGGCGCGTTTATATTTGCTGGCGAGTTCCACCAACTCGTGATAATGCGTTGCGAAGAGCGTTTTCGCGCCCATCCGCTTTTCATCTAAGAGATACTCCGAAACCGCCCATGCGATGCTGAGTCCATCAAACGTGCTGGTGCCGCGTCCAACTTCGTCAAAGATAACGAGACTGTTGCGGGTGGCATTGTTGAGGATATTCGCCGTCTCGTTCATCTCAACGAGGAAAGTACTCTGCCCCATTACGAGGTTGTCCGATGCACCGACCCGTGTGAAAATCCGGTCTACCAAGCCGATTTTCGCAGCGGAGGCAGGCACAAAACACCCAATCTGTGCCATCAAAACGATGAGTGCCGTCTGACGCAGATACGTGCTCTTGCCGCTCATGTTCGGTCCCGTGATAATATGTAATTGCTCATCATCGCAGTTGAGGATCGTATCGTTGGGCACAAAACCCTCTTGCGTGAAGAGTTGCTCGACAACCGGGTGCCTGCCATCACGGATAACGATTTCGTCCACCGCCGCCACAGTAGGCTTCACATAGTTATATTTCGATGCGATATACGCGAAATTGGCAAGGACATCAGTCATCGCGAGTGCTGCTGCGATTTTTTGAATAACTTCCGTATATTTCGAGACATCCTCGCGAATCTGACAGAAGAGTTCATATTCCAGTGTCCCTATTCGATCCTCGGCGTTGAGGACCTTCGCCTCCTGTTCCTTGAGTTCAGGTGTAATGAACCGTTCGGAGTTCCGAAGCGTCTGTTTACGGATATAATGCTCAGGCACCATGTTCAGATTCGGATTCGTCACGTCGATGTAATAACCGAAGACCTGGTTAAATCCAATCTTCAAGGATTGGATACCGCTGCGTTTGCGCTCCTCTTCCTGCATAGCGACTATCCAGTCCTTTCCCTGTCCTACAATCTGCCGAAGTTCATCGAGTTCCTCGCTATAACCGTCATTTATGATGCCGCCTTCACGGATTGTCGCGGGTGGATTCGGATGGATGCCGTGTTCAATCAACGCAATTAAGTCTGGAAGCGGATCTAAAGTATCATTGAGGGATACCAACAAGACACTACTGCAGTTTTGGAGCTGCGCCTTAACATCAGGGATCAGACGGAGGGAGTCCTTGAGCGCATGTAGGTCGCGTCCGTTCACGGACCCGAGACTGATACGGGAAATGAGTCGCTCGATATCGTACATCTGTCCGAGTGCATCCCGCAACTCCTCCTGCAAGTTAATCTGGGTTTTGAGTTCATCGACTGCACCGAGGCGTTCCTCAATCTCTTTTTCATCAAGCAGCGGTTGCAAGAGGCACTGACGCATCTTCCTACCCCCCATCGCCGTTACCGTTTGATCCAAGACTTCAAGGAGTGTGCCTTTCGTCGAGCCGTCGCGGATAGAGGCTGTCAGTTCAAGGTTGCGCTGCGTATCGGCATCCAGCACCATGAAATCCGAGAGCGTATAGGTGTGAAGGGAGATGATGTGTTCGACTTCCTGTTTCTGCGTCTCATTCAGGTAATAGATGAGCGCGCCGGCGGCAGAGATGGCAGCCGGAAGGTGTTCACATCCGAATCCGTCGAGCGAAATCGTTTGGAAATGTTCGAGGAGTTCCGTTCGAGCCGTATCCACTTCAAATCGCCAGTCGGGTAGGTCATTAAGTGTTGCCTTGAATTCGGTTTTGAGACGCTCAAACATCTCCTCATCCTCGAAGGAGTCGGCAAAGAGGCACTCTTTTGGGGAAAAACGGTGTATCTCCGCCCAGAGACGTGAAGGATCTGTGAGTTCGGTTACCAGAAATTCACCGGTGGAGAGATCCGCAACAGCGACACCGTAAGTGTCTTTGTTGAAATAAATCGAGACGATGTAATTGTTCACCTTATGCTCAAGCACCTTTGGGTCGGTTACAGTGCCGGGTGTAACGATTCGGACGACATCGCGCTTGACGAGTCGATTCTCGTCTCGTGCGAGTTTTGCGTCCTCGGTCTGCTCCAAAATGGCGACTTTATGTCCGGCTTTGACGAGTTTGTAGAGATAGGAGTCGAGTGCGTGGTGCGGGATACCTGCCATCGGTGGGGGCGGGTTTTTCTGGTTTTTATGGCTTCTCGCTGTCAAGGCGATCTCAAGCAGGCGTGCAATGAGTTCAGCGTCTTCAAAGAAGGCTTCATAGAAATCGCCCACCCGACAGAGCAATATGGCATCTCCGTGCTGTTTTTTTACGTGTTTATAAAGCTCCATTAATGACAGGTCAGACTGTTTGGAACGTGCCATATCGTTTTCCTTGGTTGTAATTTGCGTGGCTGTTTTTTGGACGAAGGGTCAATTTTAAGTAGCGTATCACATTCTGGAGTTTATGTCAATTCTATTTTAGCGATCAGCCGTCAGCGGTCAGCCGTCAGTGGTGGGGAAGAGACAGTATACCGTAGGAACGGCACGTTCACAGTAGCCTCAAGGGAAATGGGCGCGTTTCACAGTTTTCATAGCAAAACCCGAAAAGTGATGGATTTCAGAAAGGACTGTAAACCTATGTCACGAGTAGATTCAACGCGATTTTAGGAGAGTGTTCCTATGAAGTTTGCTATGAAAATTTCGTGAGCCAGAGGTCGGGATTCGGAGATCCCTCCTACAGTAGCAGTCGGTGGTTAGCGGTCAGCGATCGGGCATCGGGAGTCATGTGTAAGGTCCATTGTCTGAATCGCGGATTGACGCGGATTTGACAGATTTCGCGGACTTTGGTGTGTTTTGTCTCTTCAAGGGCTTTAGTATGCAGTTGGGTTTCAACCCAATCTACGCGCTAAATTGACACCTATAGTGCTGCTTTCAACCGCACCGGCCGTGAAGAGGACTGAAATATTAACCTTCAGAAGCGACCAGTTGATCTAATTCCTGTCCCAACAGTTGCGGATCCCTGCAGACAAGGAAATCCCATTTCTTCAGTTTGCCCCAGTTATTGACTGCGGACACCCATCGTTTGGCGGCAGCGTGTTTAGCGTGAACTTGATCCGGCTCAAAACCTTTGATTTCCAAAACAAGATGTACACCGTTTGTGAGTCTGACAATAAAATCGGGTTCGTAGAGGTGAGATACGCCGTCGTGTTCATAGGGAATTCCGAGTCCGAGGTGATCGTTTCGGACATAACATTCTACATGTTCTGATTGCTCAAGCCGAAATTTGGCTGCACGTTCCCACGTGCCAGTATCCAACACGACCTGATTCACATGACTCCGTTGCGTTTCTACACACGAACGCGGTGTGAGAAAGTCAACATCAGCAGATGTACCGATGGGCGCATAGCGGTTCAGGATGGGAAGGAGCGGAATTTCACCCTTTGTCTCATCGGGTTGAATTGCCGTCATGAGTCGTTCCACAATCCGTGTAACGTATTTTTCCTGTCCAAGCTCACACGGATCACACCCACGGAAATCCACCTTTGTTTTGACATAGGCACCAACAAACCTGAAGACTTGCGGAAAGAGGCGGTGCCGAGAGAGCAATCGCAGTTTTGGATTGCTGTCTGGGTCTGGAGCGGTTTGGCTATCACCGACCAATTTGTGGACAATCCGATGTGCAATCTCAAACTCGATGGCTTGCAGGTGTGTCGTCCGGTAAAATTCCTCACGATCCTGTAGGACTGCGCCACCAGGACCTGATGCGGAAGGGGTGCCGGTTTCGTATCCGACAGCGGCTTTAACATAGAGCGCGGTGGGGTTAATTTCAGGTTGAATGCTGAGCGGTTCCGTGGACGCAATGTCTGCCTTAATCTCGTTCTTTTGCAGTGCAAAGGCGTATCCTTCTACGACTGGAAACCGGATTTCAAAATGTTCACGCTCAGAGAGTGCCCGAACGTGATTCTTCGGCTTGTCATCGGGGGCGCGGGCATTCGTGGCTCTGCCTCTGAACGGGATCACTGAAAACGGGATGCCGTAGACATCCACATACTCCTCGGTGAGCAGTCCGGTCTCTGGATCGGGTGTGTAATTCATACGGCGTAACCCGCGTCCGACGACCTGTTCACAGAGCAGTTGACTGGTAAAAGCGCGCAGTCCCAGAATATGTGTGACGTTGTTTGCGTCCCATCCCTCGTTGAGCATTGCGACAGAGACAACGCATCGGATCTGCTCACCCGGCTGTCCTCGCTTGCCGATTGTGGCTACGATTTGTCGCAAATCTTCGGCGGCTTGGCTCCGATTTCTATTTGGATCTTCACTCTCCGCTGCTTTTAGCATTTTGCTATCAATGCGAAGCGTGCGTGTAATACCTTCACCGTTTGAAAGCAGTTCGGGAAAGACTGCCCCCTGTTCGTAGACTATTTTCGTCTCCTTTTTCTTTCGCCGTCTACTTGTAGTGCTTCCATCGTCAACCACCTCAACGACCCGCTCCCCAGAGATCCGTTGGTAAAAATACTCTGCAATATTGGTATCGGCGCAAACAATAATCAGGACAGGTGGCGTTTTTTCTTGTGCATCCGATGCCTCTTGGATGTATTCAAAGCGTTCTTTCCATTGACTGGCAAGCGTAATGAGTGCGGCTTCTGCCTCACGATAGATGGCTTCTGGCTTCGGGGTGCTGCGCCGCCTCCCCGGTGACGTGTCCGCAGCCGAGAGATCATCGCTAATCGTCTTCCACAATCGGAAGAATTTCGGCTCAGGTCTGCCGGTGGTATCGCTGACTGGCAGTCGAGGGATCTTGGTAATGCCGCTCTCAATAGCGTCCACCAAACCGAAATCGCTAACGAGCCATAGGAAAGGCGTGCCTTCCGGGTGTCCACTCCCTTGAATGTAAAACGGTGTGGCAGAGAGGTCAATGCAGAACTTAACGCCGCAGGCTTGGTTGAATGTGTCTAAGCCGCTCACCCAGACGGTTGCTTCTTCGCGTTCCTTCTTTTCGTCGGCAGAGAGTTTTTCTTCGGTCGGTGCGGGACGATAGGCGTGATGCCCTTCATCGTTGAGGACCATAAGTGGGGCGCGGTCATACAGTTCCCTCAGGACGCGCTTTGCGAAAGCGTCTGGTGTCTCGTCGCCTTTATCGACAACGGCGTAGGTTTGACCGCCTTCGCTATGCGGCGATTCCGGTGCGAATTGATGCCAATTGGTGACCATCACCTTTCCGCTATTGAGCAACGGACGGAGTTTGTGCGGTATGAGTTCAAATTCGTCATAGTAGTTATTACTTTCTTCAGGACGCAGCACCTGAAGCCGTTTTTTGATTGTGAGGTTCGGGCAGACAACAAGTGCCGCCTGTGGGAAGCGTTCATCGGATGGCACTTTGCCGCGATTGCAGAATGCCCACGCGATGAGCATCGCCATCACGACGGTCTTGCCGCTGCCGGTTGCCATTTTGCATCCGTAACGGATGAGGTCTGGGATGTCGGGCGCGTTGGGTGTATCCAACAACTTGGCGAGGTCTTCATGGGTGAATTGCGGGTTAAAACGCGGTCCTCTGCCTCCTTGAAGAATCTCGACAAGGTAGATGATTGTCTCGACTGCTTCGCGTTGACAGAAAAAGAGTCTTCGTAAGAGATCTTCGCGTGCCCAATGCCGTAGGAGTTCTTTGGTTACAGATGTGGCTCTTTCGTATCCTGAATTACGCCAGCGTTCTATGTCTGCACGGAGTGCGTTGACTAACGGGAGGTCGTCCCATTCCTCTTCCCGAAACATTTGGAGTTGTGCGCTGCCGGTGCGTTGTATTTTGTACCAGTACCCGGCATCGCGTCGTCCGGATTGCCTGACGGCTTCACCGGTGAGGGTGTCGTAAATCCAATGCGCATCCGGTTTTTTGTAAGGGTTGCATAGAATGGGTTGTTCTACGGGTTGGATTGGGATGTCGGGGCGGTTTTGGTTCATGAAGATTCCTTGCTTTGTGTGTTAGCAGTCTCTTTTTGTGCTTGCCACTCTTTTACAAAATCGGGATCGTGCTTTTGCAATAACCCCAAGCATTGGGTTTCTACTTCTGGCATCATATTTGTTAAACCATTCTTCAGGATTTCCTTTATACCTTCTGGCTCATCGAATTTATCAAAACACTCAGCTAAAATCCTTAGGGTGTCGTCTGGGTAGCATAGTTCCTTCAAATCAGTTACAACCCCTCTTAATATAGAGATTGAACCACTTTTATGCAATCCAACACTAATCCGAGCAAGCGAAAATACTGTCCGTGTTAGAAACCTTTCCTTATACTTTGGATCTTCCGTCAACAAACGGTTAAGGAACTTCATAAGTCCTTCATACACTTCCTGCGTGTGGAACTGTCCAAGAAAATCTACGAGATTGCGCGAGTACCATTCTAAGATATTACCATTGTCCCAATTAACCTGTGAGTCAACTATCGAATTTAATAATTTCAGTACGGGAAAAACCACTTTTGGATTCTCCCTGACAGCAAGGACTTCTGCTGCTTTATACCTAAAGTCTAGGCCACGTGTTTTATCAGCGATTAGATCCAAAAGACCACCATCTGGAAGTGCGTTGATTGTTTCAGAATATAATCGTCCTTGGCTATCGGGAATGTGTACAGAACCCTCTAACACAGAAGCTGCATGTTCCCTTTCTAATATCCTTATTTGATCTTGCAGTATGTTTACCTGACCTACGGCTTCCTTAAGTTCATTTTTCAGTACGTTAACCTGGTCCACGGCTTCCTTAAATCCGTTGAGGCTCTTTTCAACCCTATCTGCTATCAATGATCTAACCCAAAACCAAAAAGCACCACCTATAATCAACACCAGAAAACCAATTATACCTACAAACCAAAGACTCCAAGTCCTTAGCCATTCATCGTTGGCATCCTTCAATTCCCTCTTGAACCTATCAATTTTCGCGTTAAGGAGTTTGGCATTTGCATCAGCGAGTTTCGCTGCGAGTTCCATCTTTTCAACACTTTCTACAGTCTGGAGTTTGCTTTCGAGTTCCGAGATTCGGTTTTTGAGCACCTCGACTTCTGGATCTGATTTTTGTGTGTTTTGGTTCTGCTGCGCAAAGGAGAAAGTAATCCCTATTATGAATAATATTGTCAATGATAAGTATGTTATAAATTTTTTCATTCTCTGCACCCTATGATAACATAAGTTGCCACCTATGATAGACATAGCACTCCGCTGGAGTGCGATCGCGTAAATACACCATTTTCTATAGACATACCACCCCGCTGGGGTGAGGAAGTGCTTCAAGACCTTCTTGAAACGTTTAAAACTTCTTAGTAGCAACTTGGATTATGTTATCTGTTTAAAGTGCTGTTGTTTTTGACAACTTCTGTGTCACGAGTGTGTAAAGGCTCATTCCTATTTTTGCTGCCTCGTCTGTCAAAGTGTGATAAAGTTGATCATCAATAGGAACGTTGAGCGGTCCCTCGTATCCATTCCGTGAAGGTGCTTTTGGGATGGGTTCGCCGTCCATCTGGTAACACTCTTTCATCAATTCCCACGCTGTTTTCAATTCATTCAATGCCTCAATGGGTATCGGTCCAAAAGCCGAGACGTTAGGGAGTTCGACGAGATGCGCCAAATAATCGCCATCTTCATCGAAAAATAGGTTGACGGTGAAGCCGTCAAATATATCTTTGTTCATTCCTTAATCCTCTCCCATCAGCATCATACGTGTCAACCAGTGATTCAAACCTTGAACACATGTCGCCCCGCTGGGGCTAAGGAGTGGCGGGCATCGCGTACCTATAGACATGTCGCCCCGCTGGGGCTAAATACAAATAGTTGTAACCTGCCCAGTTTTGTGCACCAAAGTTCATAGGTCTGTTAACGAAGTTTCAGGGGAACATACCAGCAAAAACAACGCGCCCTATGTGAAGGGCGCGCTTCTTGCACTAGTTCTATTTATTTACCAGCAGGTTTGGCTGGCTGGGAAGGTTGCGTTGGTTTACTCCCTGAAGGTGGCTTGGCTGGAGGAGAAGGGGATACTGGTTTCCCTGGTGGTTTGCGGAGTGGTCTTCGAGGACCGGCAGCATCTTTTTTCACATCGTTCTGCACTTTCATAGAATGGGTTTTGCCATTTTTCATAATGATAACTCCTCTAATTTTTAATTAAGAAAAACTCACGGCACTGTCCATACAGCTATCCACTGGTAGGGATATTTTCTAAATTTAACCCAATGAAGAAGGCTGTACAAGCAACAGCAAAAATATAGGTAAAGACAGAAACATAACTCAGAACACGTGTCACACATGATGCGCGAGATGTCCGTTGTCCCGCATCTTCGTCTCCATCGAAATAGTACCTTTCAATGAACTCGCGTTGTTTGTTTAATGCGCGTTGACCGAAAAGGTATGATAATAGGGTGGATGTAATCGCAAGGACAAACATCAGCCAAGAACCATTTAGTACCCATACATGGTTGGCTTTTGACAGTTCAACTACGTTTTTTATGAAAACCAGTGATAACCCTAGACCTGCACTCGACAACGAGAGAATCGCTTTGTCAAGATTCTCGACATTTGACAGATCGCGCTTAGAGAGGTCTTCTTCCTCTTTAACGTATAACTCATAGAGTTTTTCTGGGTCATCAGCGTCTGAATCATCATGTGGATTTTGGCGTTCTTCGTCCATCATGTTTCCTACCTGGAAGTCGGAATTAAATAATGTTGGCACATTCCGGTGGACACTCTAAAAAGTATATCATAATCTAAAACACGATGTCAAATTCTTCACACATACCGCCCCAATAAGGAATGTTCTCTTATCCGTGTCATCTGTGCAAATCCGCGATTCAGACAATTAACACATATCGCCCTGCTGGAACCAAAGTTCTGTTTGTAGTCGTGCGATTTATCGCACGTTCTTTCTTAGTGAACGGAGGACCCACGGAGCGTGCCTACTACTTTTAATACTGCCCCCGTAAATTATGCACGCGCATGACCTCATTCCCACGAGGATCGATGACTTTGATAGCGACACAGGCATGCTCGCCAGCAGGGAAGGGAAAAGATTCTGTGCCGCTGAACTGCTCAAAGCGATCTTCGTCGATGACACCTTTGAGGGCGCGGGCGATTTTGTCCCACGCGCTTTTGTCGGGAAAGAAGGCTTGGGTGATACAGAAGGTGCGTCCGTCGTAGTCGGCATCGACGAACCATGCCGCGACTTTGTCTGCGCCAGCGGAACTCACCGTGTTGTCTACGGGATTATAGACATCTACTCCCTCCATTTTGATGTAGTATTCTCCGTTGGCTGTCTCTTTAAGCTCCGTGCGTGGCATTCCGAACACAGTGAACAGTTGTGTTGAAGGCGTTTCTTTGAGTAGGTCTCCCATTGCGACATCTGGGTTGATGTGTGCGATATGGATACGGACTCTCGGATTCGGGTCTTCTTGGATTATTGCCTGTGCTGCACCATCAAAACTGAAGCCTGCAAAAACCAATTCATCGTAACCACGGCGCGACGCGATGGGGAGGCACTCTTCGACTTGCATTGCGGTTACGGGACCGTGTTGTGGACCGAATACGACTGCGACGAGGCGTTCTGTATCGTCATCTTCCCAACTCCCTTCGGCATGGAGGACATTCCCTTCAAGTGGGTCGAGCATGGCGAATTTTAGCGTCCTGTTATTGGGGAATCTCACACCGTCATCTCGGAGTAGGCGGATCATCTGGTCGAGATAGGCTTCGGCATTGACAGCATCGTGTCCGTCCGTCTCGGTATCATAAGTGTCCAGCGGCGCGTCGGGTTCACCACCGATGGGTGACTGGACATCAAGGGACTCTTCAGCAGGTTGCACTGCTTCTACTGTGAAGGGACCGCTGACCCGTATTCGCTTTGTGTCCACCTCTGGCTGATCGACCAATTCCTCACCTTCAGAAGATGCAGCGATGCAGTCATCCACCTCGTCCATCTTTGCTCGCCATGCCTCGCGGTAGTCCGTTAGAGTCTCTTGCAACACTTCGGGCCAGTCGGGATCGGTATCAAAAGGCACTTCCCATTCCTGCCAAACCGCATCTGGGAGTTGCCAGCATCGTCGATTTTCACCCGTGACAGAACTTTTCCCCTCGCGCCTCTGTTTTTCCGCAAGCTTGGCGAGGAGTTTCGTACGGATTTCCGATGTAACTTCTGCTAATGTGCGGTTGAGCGCATCCAATTTCTCTTTGAGTATCAGTTCATGCTTTGCGAAAATAGGGTCAAGGGCAGCGTTTTGAACCATACTTTTGAATGTAATGTGTGAAGAACTCTTGTTTACGAAACCACCAGTAATGCCTTTAAATTTATCCTTGAGCTTGAAATATTCAAAAGTTCCTGTCAAGACGCGCTGACGAGCCAAGAGCATCGAGACACGACTCGTATCAATTGTAATCCAGCGTCTTCCCCACTGTTCCGCTACATAAGCTGTTGTGCCACTTCCACAGGTTGGATCAAGAACAAGATCTCCCGGGTCTGTTGTCATCAACATACAGCGTTGGATAACTTTGGGATTTGTCTCTACAACATACATTCTCCCTGGCCTTGATCCAGCAGTATCGATCCATTGGTTAGTAATCGATCTGCCCGGAAAATCGCCAGCGTACCGAATATAGCGGAGAGCACTTTCAGTTCCAATCAGCCTTCTCTGTCTCGCCATTCTATTCAATCCATCGCGGTTCGTACTCCAACCTCTATCACCAGGAGGAATATAAGTCTTACCTTCAAACTTATACCTATACGTTGCACTGCCTCCAGTCTGCGACGTAATCGAGTAGTCTACAAACCTACGACTTCCCTCAGGTAACAGGGCAGGATTTTCTATTTCTTCCTTGGTCATTCTTCGCCGGACTCGATTTGGTAGTTCAACTTGCATATAAGATCCAAGGAGAGGATCAGGGGTACGTTCATCGAATTCAATTCGGAGTTGTCTGTATTTCATGTGGTCTTTATCTTTAGCATACCATAACAAATAATCAGATATAGAGGCTAACCCAGTTGAAGAGGTCATCTCACCCCGTGTCCATGTGATTATATTGGCAAAATTTTTACTCCCAAACACCTCATCCAATAAACACCGCACGAGATGAACATGCTCATCATTAATCTGTACAAAGATGCTGCCACTATCTGTCAATAGATCCTTGGCAACAATCAGACGGTCCCGCAAATAGGCGAGATAGGAATGGACACCGAGTGTCCATGTATCGCGGTAGGCTTTAATTTGCTCCTGCTCTCGTGTTAAATCTTGTGGTCTATCGCTCACATTACGCTGGAAAACGTTCGGTTGGAAGTTAGAAGCATACTTAATGGCGTAGGGTGGGTCAATATAGATCATCTGCACCTTGCCGGCGAGGTCTTCTCGGTGTGCGAGGGAGCTCATCACGGTGAGGCTATCGCCGAGGATGAGGCGGTTCGCCCAATCTACGTCGTGCTGGTAAAAATCGACTGCCTCGCCGTACGTCTGCTGTGGGTCGGCGAAGAGTTCTCGTTGGACGTTCTGACGTTCTGCGACCTTCAAGATGGCTTTGGCACTCACACGTTCGTGGATATGCAGTGCAACGGGATCGACGGCAAACGATTTCGTCTCCTGTTTGCCTGCCCATTCGAGCCATGGGCTGTGGTGTCGGAGTGCGTCAGCGAGGGTTTTCGCTTCATCGGCAGAGAGTGCTCGCTGTTGTGCTATTTGCAGGAGCTCGGGGAGTTTGTCAGCGTCTCCGTTTGGGTCGGATCTAAGGTTGGGTGGCAGATGTGGGTTGTATGCGTATTCCTGCTTCGGTGTTTCGTTGATTTTCCCTTGTGCAGCGATGCCAGCGGGTGGATTGTTTTTTCGGGTGGCGGTGTCGTGTCGGTAGTCTTGGACCTCTTTTTGTTGGGTGGTGCGTTTCTTTCTTGGCATTCTGCGTTCCCTTTATAAAAATTGAAAAGATCGGACGATTTCAATTTTTCTTTTTTACTTGACATAAAATTCAAATTTGCGATTCAACTTATCATGTAAACTTTTTTAAGTCAATGAGGAAAATTAGAAGTGTAAGTTGGCATTTATTTTCTTTTCACTTAATATATGGAAGCCAAATTCGTTATCAGCGGTCAGGGGCAAGGAAATCTCATCAGCGGTGCGGACGGGTGGATGGATATTGGGAATATAGACAGATGCCGCCCCTACGGGGCTTGGGTTTGGGGTGGATCATTTTTCTACACAGATGCCGCCCCGCTGGGGCTAAGGAGGGGTGGACATCACATAACTACACAGATGTCGCCCCGCTGGGGCTAAATGGTAGTGGGCACCGTGATGCTACACAGATGCCGCCCCGCTGGGGCTAAGGAGGGGTGGACATCACATAACTACACAGATGTCGCCCCGCTGGGGCTAAATGGTAGTGGGCACCGTGATGCTACACAGATGCCGCCCCGCTGGGGCTAAGGAGGGGTGGACATCACATAACTACACAGATGTCGCCCCGCTGGGGCTAAGGAGGGGTGGGCATCACATAACTACACAGATGTCGCCCCGCTGGGGCTTGGGTTTGGGGTGGATCATTTTTCTACACAGATGTCGCCCCGCTGGGGCTAAGGAGGGGTGGGCATCGCATAACTACACAGATGCCGCCCCGCTGGGGCTAAATGGTAGTGGGCACCGTGATGCTACACAGATGCCGCCCCGCTGGGGCTAAGAAGGGGTGGGCATCACATAACTACACAGATATCGCCCCGCTGGGGCTCAAGAAAAGATGGTGTCATTGTCTTCTATACAGATTTCGCCCAGGTCGGAAATCAAAATCCACTATGCAAATAATAAACGCTTTCTTATCCGCGTAATCCGTGTCATCTGCGTCAATCCGTGATTCAGACAATTAACACATATCGCCCCGCTGGGGAAACCAAAGTTCTGTTTGTAGTAGTGCGATTTATCGCACGTTCTTTCTTGGTGAACGGAGGACCCACAGAGTGTGCCTACTACCTTGCATCGTGAGCACAATTCGCTCCTACAGAAGTTAGCGGTCAGGAGTCGGGATTCGGAGATCCCTCCTACAGGAAGGGCGGTCAGCAATCAGATATCAAGCGGTGCGGAAGGGCGGACGGATGTTGGGAAACCCCACAGATGCCGCCCCGCTAGGGCTAAGGAGGGGTGGGCATCGCATAACTACACAGATATCGCCCGGCTGGGGAAACTAAAATCCGCTATGTAAATTAATCAATGCTCTTTTATCCGCGTAATCCGTGTCATCTGCGTCAATCCGTGATTCAGACAATTATAGTAAAGCCTATAATTACTTGGACGCTCTAAAGAGGCGAGGATACAATCCTCGCCAGCGGCGGTGGGGCGTTGTTCACTGACTAACTGTCCACATATTTTTGGACTTTACTATAACAGATGTCGTCCTTACGAGGAAACCAAGAGAAGACAGTTTTTTGAACAGCACCCGTGCGGTTAGGAATGCAGATCGTATTTGGGCGAGTACGCCGCAAAACCGCACCTACCTTTTTCGGAGGAAAGTCCTGAGGAGGCGAGGTTTTTTGCTTGGGTGTTTTCCCCAGGAAACCTCGCCAGCAGAATGGAAAGATATGTTGTGAAGAACAGATTACTGCATCGGTGAGAAAGGGGCAGGCAGTAGGAGTTTGCTCTCCTGCGTGATGGGTCTGACAGAGCCTTTGGGGGGCCAGACTCCTTTCTCTCGCGTTTCTGCTCGGACCCGTTGGCGTTCTTCAAAACTCTTATACGCCCATATATGGATGAAATTGTTGATCCCACCGTATTCTGAGTACCAACAGCCGGCGAGTGGTGAGAATTTCACGCGATCAGGGATAGCCGCACCCCACGCTTCCAACACTTGCGGCATGCCTTCTGAGGGATAAGTGTACAAACGCATTTCATATATCGGTCCGATGTCTCTGTCGCCTAAGGGTTCCATAAAGGGGGCTGGCAGAAAAATTTCGGATACCATTGATACAATGAGATCGCTTGTATCAGGGGGCCATATCGGGTTTGGTCCCGCTTCCGCAGCGCGCCGGATCTCCGCCCGCTGTTCAAGACTTTCGTAGGGCCAAATAGCGACCATCTGATTCAACGGTCCCACTTCGGTGTACCAGTGTCCACCGAGTTTCGATAGCTTTTGGCGTCCGGGTAGTTTTTCGCCGAAGCGTTCCCAGTATTCGTTAAGTTGGCCGAGCTTTAGGTTGTAGGTTCTTATCTCGTAGATCACGCGCTCCTCCTACGTTATTCGGTCTGATCCATAGAATTGTTTCGTTAAATGTAACGCAAGTTGCCACCTGTTTGACATAGCACCCCTACGGGGTGCGGTGGACCTAAATATGCCGTTTTCTATTCTCACTGCGAAGCAATATCACCCCTACGGGGTGTGAAATTGACTGAAAACTCTTCTTAAAATGTTCCAAACTTCTTAGTCGCAACTTGGGTTAAATGTAGACTATATCACTTTCTACATATACACTGCCCAGTCGGGCTAAAATCAGGGATTCAGGCAATGAGGATAATACCTTAAGGCGTGATCGGTGTCAAGTGCTTTTTGCGTGGATTGTCTGAAGGACAGGGATGCGAGGTTGAGGGTTTTTGTAGGGTGTTCAGTGCGGTTGGAAGCCTACCTATTGGTACGGGGATGCATGGCGAGGTTGGGAAACCTCGCCAGCAATGGGTTTTACTCTAAAATCCCGATGCAACGCTCCATTCACTCCAATCATTAAAATTCAAACGATGATTCCGTAGTTGTAAATTTTTTCTTCAGACATTACGACTCTCCCTGTCTATCTATATTGGCGTTTATTGCTGCTGCGAGTTTGCGTGCCACGATGGTATAAAGGTTCACACCCGCTTCCGTCGCGGCAACAGTCAGGGTGTGATAAAGTTGCGCATCAACGGGAACATTGAAGGAGCCTTCATACGCTTCCTGCGAAGGTGCCTGCGGAATGGGTTCCCTGTCCATTCGATTATGCTGTTTTATTAATTCCCAGGTTGCTTCCAATTCAATCATCGCCTTAGATGGCGTCGTTCCGAAAGCCCAAACATTCGGGAGCTCCACGAAGTGCGCGAGATAATAGTCGTCCTCACCATAAAATATTTTCACAGTGAACCCGTCAAAGACACCTCTATTCATCACTATCTCCTTACCAAAGGGAATATAAGCTTGTGCGAACCGAAAGCCTATAAAGTGCTAAACGTTTGCAACACGACGCGCCGACCGCCGCCAAAACTCCGCAGGTACGAAAAGTTTTAATACATCCTTCCACAGAGGAATCAGAGAGATAGAATGCACCTTTCGTTAATGTAAAGTTAAAAAATGGGAGTTGAACTTAAGAATACGGCAAATGCTATCGCTAAACAAAATATAGGATGAAATCTCAATAAAACATACCGAATACAACTATTTTAGATACACAATGTGATAATGCTAATGACCAGATGTGATTATATGACCAGATGACAGTAGTAAATTTTTAGCAAGTTTCGTGCCAATGCTATCCATAACGGACATATTTTCGCCAAAATGGAAGGGGATCCTTATGGTAGTGCGCTTTGAACACAGACGTACACTGGGTTTAGCAAACGAGCATAAGCGTCCATTTTTTCGTCACTGCCAAAGAGACGGATCCTGTTTTCAACCCTCTGCTCTCGTAACTACGCAGAAATTGCATGAAAACACGCAAAAATTGCGTCCAAACACACAAAAATTGCCATATTAAAAATCTTACGGAAGGGTATTTCTTTCGGTGTATGTAGGTTGGATTTTCTTCGTCCACTCAACCTATATAACGTGAGTTCGATATAGTACCACCAGACCTGTATATATATGGATTGAATCTAAATGAGATGGGGATATCAGGTTTGATAAAACAGACTTCCGCCATAAGTTTTTAAGTCGAACTCACGTTATATACCTGTAAGGCAGATATTTATATGACAGGGAATCTTAACTATGGTAAAACCTACAATTACTTAGACACTCTAAAGAGGCGAGGTTACAAACCTCGCCAGCGACGGTGGGACGCGTTTAGGGTCTACAACTTACTAAAGTGTCTACTTATTTATAGAATTCACCATAAAATCCGAAATTTAGACAATAGGATATGCCCAAGGAGTGATAAAGCGGAAAGATACAGGCGCGCTTACAAGCGCGCCTACTAATTAAAGGAGTTGGTATATTATCGGAGAGACTGAAAACTGCATCTATCTCTCGCCTTGCTGGCGGATTGCAACTAACTCTTCCAGAATGCGCCTGTGAAGACGATGCAGTTCAAGGCCGATACCGATGCCGATAGCCGCCAACACACTCGCCGAGAGAATAAGCTTCGTTTTTAAGGACATGTGTCTTTCCTTTGCTATGTGTGGTGGAAGAGGTTTTCGCTAAAAGTTCTCGATAATCGATGCGCCGAACTCGGAGGTACGGACCTTCGTCGCGCCTTCCATGAGACGCTCCAGATCGTAGGTCACCCGTTTCTGGAGGATGGTCTTCTCAAGTCCCGAAATAATCAGGTCGGCGGCTTCTTGCCAGCCGATGTGCTCCAGCATCATCACCGCAGAGAGGATAAGTGAACCCGGATTGACGACATCCTGATCGGTATACTTCGGTGCGGTGCCGTGCGTCGCCTCAAAAAGCGCGACTTCATCGCTGAGGTTACCACCGGGTGCCATACCGATACCGCCGACCTGTGCCGCCGCAGCATCTGAGAGATAGTCACCGTTCAAATTCGGGGTGGCAATCACATCGTATTCATCGGTTCGCGTCAGAATCTGCTGCAACATGCTGTCAGCAATTCGGTCATTGATAAGTATTTTACCTTCTGGACACTCACCCCCGTAATCGCTATAGAGTTCATCCTCTGTAATCGTCTGATTAGCGAATTCCTCTTTGGCGAGTTCATATCCCCAAGCACAGAATGCACCTTCAGTAAACTTCATGATGTTGCCTTTGTGAACAAAGGTGACACTGCGTCTACCGTGGTCAATTGCGTACTGGATTGCCATCCGTGCCAAGCGTTTCGTGCCGAAAATGCTAATCGGTTTCACACCGATACCGGAATCTTCGCGAATGTCTACTCCCATTTCGGTGCGGAGCCATTCGATAACCTTTTTCACCTCTGGTGTGCCTTGCTCCCATTCGATGCCAGCGTAGACATCCTCGGTGTTTTCACGGAAGATAACGACATCCATCTTTTCGGGGTGTGTGACAGGGGCGGGGACACCTTGGAAGTAGCGGACGGGACGGACACATGCGTAGAGTTCAAGAACCTGACGCAGCGTCACGTTTAAACTTCGGAATCCACCACCGATAGGTGTTGTGAGGGGTCCTTTCAGGGCGACGCGGAAGTATTCAATTGCGTCGAAGGTATCCTGCGGCAACCATTCGTTGTATTTCGCCATGGCGTTTTCGCCAGCGTAGATATCAAACCAAACGATCTGGTTTTCACCGTTGGACGCTGTCTGAACAGCGGCATCAACAACGCGGCGTGTAACCTTCATGATGTCTCGTCCGATGCCGTCGCCTTCAATGACAGGGATAATCGGCGTATTCGGCACGACGAGCTGTCCATTGACGAATCCAATTCTTTCACCCTCTGTCGGGACTGTTAATTGCTTAAATTCAATCACTGATATTCCTCTCTCATTGGTTAATAGCCATCAGCAGTCAGCGGTCGGCTTTCAGCACTTAGCCAAAAGGAAGGTGTATTGACCAACGCCCGATGCCTGAAAGGGTTGCGTAGGAACCCGACCTGACCCCTGACAACCATGTAGTGACTATCCGTCGAAGGCGTTCGATCTTGCCATCCGGTTATGCAATGCGACCACTTCGTTTGCAATGGTCATATCGTCAGTCGGTGTCGGAATGACATCTGGGTGCGGAGGGATAACGGGTCGGATAATCTTCAGCTGGAGTTGTTCGCGGGCATCCATCATCCAACCAAAGCCGCGGAAGATATAGGTTAATAGCGTTCTGTCACTCTCATAGATGTCCAAGCCTTCTTGGACTGCCCATCCACCGAAATCGGTATTTGGTGTTAAACGGAGGGGCGGTTCATCCTCACGTCCGGGACGGACAAAGCCTTCAATGAAAGCGAGTTGGTAAATGCGCTGTGTAATACCCAACCGTTTTTTCTGCCGGTCATTGAGTTGAATGTCACCATTGTCAACAGCTTCTAAGAAAGGATTGAAATAGATGGCAGGTCTGGGGTCTTGCTGAATTTCATCGGAGCGACCAGCGGCAGCGATTTCCGGATGTCCAAAGGTCGGTAGTGCAGACAGCATCCGTTGACGGATTGCGTCTTCGCGGGCTTCAGTATCAAGCGGTTCAATTTGATTAATGAAAGCCGTCATGTCGTGAATTGCACCGAAGTGTCGGTCACCATCTAACGTCATCTGTGATGCGACAAAAAAGTCAGAGACGGCACCGGCGTGCAAAGTGGCAAGGTAGCGTGCGACGACGTTGGAACCTGCGGAACCGTGGTGCGCTTGTATGATCCCCATCCGTTCTAAGATATTCGCTTCAACGGTGCTGGCTTCTCGCCCTAACAGGAGGCTATAACAGGTTTGGAAAGCAGTTTTTTCACGCTTTTGGTGTTCGGTGATGAGATCGGTTGCGCGCATCGCGAGGACCTGCGGATGTAGGGCACTGTTTTCACGGAGCTGATGGCGCATATACACAGAAACCGTCCCGACCGCGACATTCTCCATGTGCGTCCCGATCAGTTCAAGCAAGAGCGCGCCGGGGTGCCGGGCACCGTTAATCCCTTTCTGATTCGGATGACTGAGTTTACGGAGTGTTGAGAAATGTTGAATGGCAGCTTCGGGACCTGCTTCTGGGAAGGCTTTAACAAATTCTGCGACCTGATTGACGAACCGTTGTTTACCCGTTAAGCTCTCTCTGCGAGTCGTGGTAAAGTTATAAAATTTCTTATCTATTAATTCTGACAGTAGTGCTTCTTCGTCAAGCCCTGTCGCATCCGTTTCAGGTTTTCTACCGAAGAGCCCAGCGAAGATGACACTTGCGGGACTCGCCTGACCCGCGACGATTTCACTTTCGGATATAATACCACGAATAGCAAAACTGCGAATGTTCAATGTCATCTGGGTACCCGCACAATCAACCGCAACTTTGTGCAACGCCGGATTCGCGAAAACGGTCGTCGATTGTGGCATTGAGCTGAAACTGGTAAGTACGGCTGCAATCTTGTCTTCACCCAACTCTACGGCTCTATTTAAGGAATCCGTTACTGGGGCATACGTTGAGGCTTCTGGTACGCCAGACAGGATTTTTCGGACCGCGGCTACCTGCTTCGCCCCCAAAATCTTGTTCAAAATGAATTCTCCTTCGTTGATTTTTTAGTAGAAATTTTCGTTTTTCGTCTTGCAAGTTTCTCCGAAATTTAATGCGTCCGAATCCACGTAACCACCCTTCACGGGACAGGACGATGAGGTGCTTCAGATTTCGTTTAGAAAAATTTTGATCGACTCTCGTCAATACCTTAATATATTTTAGCAGACTTCCGATTAAAAGTCAAGAATTAAAAGTCAAGATAACATTGAAAAGCACACAGGATTAAACCTACAAGCCTATCCTGATTACAGCAAAAATTTGACTTGCAGAAATGCGGATTTTGTAGTATCATTATTAAGGAGCATATTTGATTAAAGGGACTCTGCGCGTACCGAGACTATAGCAAACCCACAAACAGACATCGGTGGTACGCCGCACGGTGCCTCGCATTCTACTTTTTCACAGATAAGGAGTTTAACTTGATGAGCAATGAAGCGTTAGGAATGATTGAAACACGCGGACTCATTGGTGCGATCGAAGCTGCCGACACCATGGTGAAAGCCGCAAACGTCAAACTGATCGGAAAAGAACAGGTAGGTGGCGGTTTCGTCACTGTTTTGGTCCGTGGAGACGTCGGTGCGGTGCAAGCCGCGACAGATGCTGGTGCGGAAGCGGCGAAAGCAGTCGGCGAATTAGTGTCGGTGCACGTCATCCCTCGCCCACATTCAGATGTGGAAGCCATTCTCGGCGAGGATTCTTCGCCCAAGAGTAACAGCAAATAAATCGGCTTTGTAGGGTGAGGGATGGCTTTCGTACCTCAGCCCTACACCGCTTTAGCAGAGAACACGTTGCACTGCCACAGGGTCTATATTTATCATCTGGATCCATTAGTAGTTTCAGCACGTGTTCCCGTAGCGCGCGCCGCGCAACGAAGTATTGGAGAGCTGAATGGCACAAATTGACGAAAAACAGATTGAAGAGATTGTCTCCCAAGTATTAAGAACCTTACAACAAGACGGGACAGTAGCAAAACAACCTGCTACGTCCGTGGCGGTGAGTTCCTCTTCGCTGGCAGGCGTTTTTGGGACAGCGACAGAGGCTATCGCAGCCGCGAAAACCGCACAAGCGGCATTTGTCAAACTTGGGTTTGCAAAAAGACGCGAGATCATCGAAGCGATCAAAGTGGTGTCGCTCGCTAACGCGAAACGTCTCGCGGACTTGGCAGTACAAGACACAAATATGGGGAATGCGGCACACAAGGTGATGAAGAATGAGGGAGCCGCAACACTCTCACCGGGGGTCGAAGATCTGCTATCAGAGGCGGTATCCGGCGATGCAGGAACGCTCCTCATCGAATATGTCCCTTTCGGCGTTATTAACTCGATTACCCCCACCACAAATCCGACATCAACGGTGATTAATCACGCGATTATAATGTTATCGGCAGGGAATGCTGTCGTGTTCAGCCCGCATCCAAATGCGCGCGACTGTACCGAAGCAACGATGCACGTTCTCAACGAAGCAATCGTCGCGGCAGGGGGTCCCACCAACCTGCTCACCTCGGTTGAAAACGCCAGTCTACGAACGGCAAAAGAGATCATGGAGCATCCTGAGATCGCTATGCTCGTTGCGACGGGTGGCGCATCCGTCGTCCGGACTGCACTCTCAAGCGGTAAAAAGACAATCGCTGCTGGACCCGGCAATCCGCCTGCGATTATTGACGAAACAGCGGATGTTCAGCAAGCAGCGAAACATGTCATTGCAGGCACGAGTTTTGACAATAATCTGCTCTGTATCGGCGAAAAAGCACTTTTCGTTATCGATTCCGTAGCAAACGAAACGGTTCAGGAACTCACACAGAATGGGGGGCATCTACTCGGTGCAAGCCAGCTTCAGGCATTAGAAGTGGTTGTCACGGAAAAAGAGGAATCCAACAAGGAGTACATCGGTAAAGATGCGCTGACCATTTTAAAAGCCGCCGGTATCACAGCTCCTGCAGAGACAGTGGCGATCGTTGTTGAAGTTCCAGCGGATCATGGGTTCGTCATTAACGAATACCTGATGCCGATTCTGCCCGTCGTCCGTTGTCGCGATTTCGACGAGGCGTTGGCAGGCGCAGTCAGAGCAGAAGGTGGACGTGGGCACACCGCAGTGCTCCACACAAACAACACCAAACGCATCACGCAGTTCGCAAAGGCAATGGATTGTAGTGTTACGGTCATTAACGCGCCCTCTTACGCGTCCTGCGGATTAGAAGGCGAAGGCTACCTCGCGATGACCATAGCGGGACCGACAGGCGAAGGGTTTACGCGTCCACGCACCTTTACACGTCAGAGACGATTAACGATCGCAGGCGATTTATCAGCACACACACAGTGACGCAAATAGATGTATGTGCGACCGGTCCAGGTTGTTTAAAATTCTTCAGAAGCCCTTCGAAAACCGGATAAGGTGTTATGCGAACAGAGATCGACGCACTGAGAGCGTTAATACGTTATCATGAGCGCAAATACTATATCGAAAAACCATCTCAGAATTTTTGACACGGATTTTACCGAGGCCTTGGAGCACACAACCAAGAACCTTCAGCATCTCAGAAATTTAATGAAGCATGTCGAAAACGAGTTTGAAATTTCTGACCCGAATCTCGTCGTGGCCTTGATACATTCTACTGAGAGCCTCAGAAATTTAATAAGGCATATCAAAAACCAGCCAGAAATTTCTGATTCGGACTTCGTTGAGATCCTAGAGCACTCTACTAAAAACCTTCGGCACCTCAGAAATTTAGTAGTCCATTATGAGCGCAAATACTACATCGAAAATCAGCCAGAAATTTCTGATGCAGATTTCGACGCGATCATGAAGGTGCTTAAGGATCTCGAAGCAGCGACTGCAGCACCTATCCCGTTAGACACACCAACGCATCGGGTCGGCGGTGATGCTGTATTAGGCACTCGCATACGCCATCGCCATCCAATGCTGAGTCTGAACAAAAGTTACAACGAACAGGAGCTGCGGGAATTTGGAGAACGCGTACGGCGGTTGTTAGAAGATGCACCTGTCGAATACGTTACAGAGTTAAAGATAGACGGATTAGCAGTTTCGTTAATCTATGAGAGAGGGATACTCACGCGCGGATTCACGCGCGGAGACGGTGAATACGGCGAGGACGTAACAGGCAACTTACGAACGATCCGTTCTGTACCATTGCGGCTTGTTGAAACAGAAACAACGTTCCCTCCGGTGTTAGAAGTCCGTGGTGAAGTTTTCATTCCGAAGCATCGGTTCAATGACATTAACGTGCGGCGCGAGGCAGAAGGCAAACCACCTTTCGCGAACCCTCGGAATGCTGCCGCTGGTTCCCTGCGCCTCTTAGACGTTTCTATTACCGCTTCCCGTCCGTTAGATATTTTCGTGTATGGTCTCAATCATGTTGAAGGAATTGAACCTACAACGCACACAGAAGCACTACAGAAGATCAAGCACTGGGGTTTGAAGTGCAATCCGCATACTGCCTGCCATAAATCCATTGAAGACGTTCAGACCTATTACCAACATTGGATAGAAAAACGACATGAACTCGCTTACGAAGTTGATGGCATCGTTGTAAAAGTCAACCATTTTTCTCAAGTACAAAGCCTTGGTACAACCTCCGAATATCCACGCTGGGCAATCGCCTACAAATTCAATGCACAGCAAGCCATCACAACCGTTGAAAAAATTGAAGTACAGGTGGGACGCACAGGGACACTCACACCGGTTGCGATCTTGAAACCTGTAACGCTTGCCGGTGTGATAATCACACATGCCACCCTACACAACGAGCAAGAAATTCGCTCGAAAGATATCCGCATCGGCGATCAGATTGTCCTCGAGCGCGCCGGAGATGTTATCCCTAAAGTCATTGAGGTGTTAACAGCCAACCGAACTGGCGATGAAGTTCCTTTCATATTCCCGGAACGTTGTCCGGCATGCGATACCCCCGTCCAGCGTACAGAGAAAGAGGTTGCGGTCCGGTGTGTGAATGTGGCGTGTGTCGCACAACTGAAACGCAGAATTGCACATTACGCCTCGCGCAACGCACTCCAAATCGAAGGTTTCGGCCCCGCTACAATCGACCAACTGGTGGATAAAGAACTGGTTCGCGATGTTGCCGATCTTTACACTCTGGAGGTGGAGAAGTTAAGCACATTGGATCGGATGGGTGTCCCGTCCGCCCGCAATCTTGTCCACCAAATTGAAAAAAGCAAGGAAGTACCGGCAGAAAAACTGCTTTTTGGACTCGGTATTTTTCATGTCGGTGAGAATGTCGCGGAGCTGCTGATTGAACGGTTCCTATCCTTAGACGCACTCGGCACAGCAACATTGGAGGAGATTGAGTCAGTAAGAGGCATCGGTCCGCAGATAGCAGAGAGCGTTTTCAACTTCTTCTCACACAATCAGCCGTTGCTTGACAAACTACGGGCGGCAGGCTTGCACTGTTTCACGGTAGCGGCAGAATCTAACCTTAGGAAAGCGAGCCTCGCGGCAGATAACTTCTTTAGCGGAAAAACGTTCGTTGTCACAGGGAGTCTTGAGGGTATGACGCGTGGCGAAGCGTCGAACGAGATTAAGAATCGGGGTGGCAGGGTTACATCAAGCGTAACGAGCAAGACGGATTACGTCATCGCGGGGGAAGGTGCCGGCAGCAAATACACCAAAGCAGAAGAATTAGAGATTCCGATTCTGACAGAGACAGATTTTTTTGAAAAACTTTAGCAGCACGCCGATTCGCAGCCACATCACTTCCTGTCACTCAGACGCTTTGTAATAGGCACAAGACCCCCGCAAACGGCACTCTTGACAGTTCGGCGTTTTCTTATGACATACTCTCGCACCGTGTCCAACGATTAACGCATGATACTCATTGAAAAGATCAACATCGTGGGGAAGATTGTCCATAAACAGGGCACGGAGTTTGTCATAGTTGTAATTTCCTGTAACCCATCCGAGCCGTGAGAAGAGTCTATAGGTATATGAATCAACAACAAAACTCGGTTTGCCAGCAGCATAGAGGATAATCGTATCCGCTGTCTCAGGACCGACCCCGTAGATGGAGAGCAGTTCTTCACGCAATTCGGGGACATCCTGCGTAAACATAACGTGCATCGGACGTTCTGCGATATGTTCCACAAATGCACGTACCTTTTGCGCCTTCATACGGAAGTAGCGCGACGGTCGGATGAGCCGTTCCAACGTGGGTTGACTGATAGAAGCTATCTCCTCAGCAGTAAAAGCATCAGCATTTTTGAGATTGTCCATCGCTTTTTCGACGTTGCGCCACGAAGTCGCTTGCGTTAGGATCGCACCGAGAGCCACTTCAAACGGTGTGTCTGCGGGCCACCACTTCCGGTTTCCGTGTTGCGCGAGAAGTTGATTATAGAGCGTAAATAGTTTTTCGGTAATATTCTGTTCACATAGAATCTGCATACGTAGAAAGTCCTCTAACAAAAAAGGAAAAAACTATGGATTTAAGTTTCAGCACGAGCGCGGGGAACGGTGGTTGGAGCCTCGCTGAATGCGCAGCGTGGGCAAAAGCCAACGGATTTGATGCAATCCGTCCGAACGCCACTGGCGTTGTCGAACCGAGTGTCATTATACAATCTGGCGGTGAAGCGGTCAAGGAAATTCTGGATGCCCACGGCATCTATCTCGCTGCCATAACAGCGCATAGTAACCTGCTTGATGATGACCGGGAAACACGGGAAAACGCTCGCGACGCATTGATGCAAGCAATCGAAGCGACACACATCCTTGGTGCCCCTGTGGTGGTGACCTATGCTGGCAGTCCCGTGAGTTGGCACTTTTACGGGCAGTTCTCTTCAGAACCGGGCAATCCCGGCGACAGGTCAGTTGAACTCGTCGGGCGATTTAAAGAGATGTGGACTCCTGTCGTCCGCTTCGCTGAAGAGAAAGGCGTGCAGCTTGCGCTTGATTGCGCCGTACGCATGGGCAACATCGCCTGTAATCCGGAAATGTGGGAACGTATCCTCGATGCGATTCCGTCAGATTCGCTGGGGCTGTCTTGTGACCCGTCGCACTGGCTCTGGATGGGTATCCTACCTGCCGAGGATGCAATCCGTATGTTTAACGGCAAGTGGTATTACGCCGATGTGAAGGATTGCGAAATCAGTCCGCACATGAAGTTTCGGCAAGGTATCATTGGGAACTGGTGGTGGCAGTATCGTGTACCCGGACGGGGGCAATTGAATTGGGGCACGATCACCGGTGCGCTGCAGGAATCCGGCTACGACTATGTCCTCTGTGTCGAGAACGAGGACCGCGGTGCCCCTGGGTTAGATGGTTTCGCCCTCGGCGGTAGGTATCTGCGTCAATTTCTATAGGCCACTTTTAGGGACCCTTCCGCTTCAACCAATCCATTGAATTGTTAGGGTCAATGGACAATAAACGGCTTCCCTACTACGAAGCGTTTGTAGTAGTGCGATTCATCGCACGTTCTAAAACTGCGTCCAACGGGCAATAAATTACCCTACTACAAACCAGCGGAGTTGAAGCATGAAAACTAAATAGCCCTAAATCAATCTACCCACCTCTTGCAATTGATTTCGATTTGTGCTAATCTACAAGTGCATCCTATCCTGCTCGGAACGGCGGATAAAAAAATGGTAAAGCAATTACAACCGAAATCACACAGAATCGCCATTCTTGCTGAGGGTTCATTCGGCATCCTTGAATCGAAAACCGCTACGGTTTTAGTTCGCTATCTCCCTGAGAACGTCGTCGCAGTTATCGATAGTGCGAACGCGGGACGAGACACCAGCGAAATTATCGAGATTGGGGAAGGTATTCCTATTGTTCGGAACCTCGCCGAAGCGATGCAATTCGAGCCGACAATGCTCGCTATCGGCATTGCGCCTCCCGGCGGCGAGTTGCCGCATGCTTGGCGCGCAATCCTCCACGAAGCGATACACAACCGTTTACACGTTATGAGTGGCTTGCACCAATTTCTGAGTGAGGATGCAGAACTCGCAGAACTCGCAGCGGCACACGATGTCCTGTTATGGGATGCCCGGAAACCGCCTGCGAATCTACCCGTCGCGACGTGCAAAGCCGATGATGTTGATGCTACAGTTATTCTGACTGTAGGTTCAGATTGTCGCGTCGGTAAAATGCTATCTGGCATAGAGATCACGCGTTCGGCACGTGAGCGCGGTTTGGATGCTGAATTCTGTCCAACGGGGCAAAACGGGATTATGGTATGGGGTTGGGGTATTGCGATCGATGCCGTTGTCTCTGATTTCACCGCCGGTGCAGCGGAGCAGATTGTGCTTGAAGGTGCGAAAGATCACTCGCTCCTTATCGTTGAAGGACAGGGTTCGCTCGTACATCCGGGGTATTCCGGCGTAACGCTAAGTTTACTCCACGGCAGTCTGCCAGATGCGATGATATTCTGCCATCAACCCTCGCGGGATACGGTTGCCCGGTATACGGTGCCGTTGCCGTCGTTACCTGAGATGATAGCACAGTATGAAGCGATGGCGGCACCGATAAAGCCTGCCAAAGTGATCGGATTGGCGTTGAATTGTTTCGACCTGTCCGAGACAGCGGCGCGTGCGGCAATCATCGCAGTAGAGGCAGAGACAGGGCTACCCGCAACGGATGTCGTGCGATTCGGTGCCGAGAAACTGGTTGATGCCGTTCAGAAGATACACGGAGAAAAATAGGGAGAAGTTCCAATGAGCGAAGCAAAAACGCCTGAAACGCTTAAACATCCAAATGTTGAAATCGCCGTTAAGAATTTTGGCCCGATTGCAGATGCCACAATAAACCTTCATCCTTTGACGGTGTTTGTAGGTCCGAGCAACACAGGGAAAACTTATTTCTCTACTCTTATCTATGCGTTGCACAGGATATTTGATGGCTTCTCACAATTGCCGGGTAGGTCTAGGCAAATGGGATTCTCAGAACTTTCCCGCTTGTTACATCAGAATGATGACCTGCGCGAGGAGCTGAAAAAACAAAACGCGATGGATCGACCTTTCAAATTTTCTGATTTGCCACAGGCAATCCGTGATGCCTTACAGGCGGGGATAGAGAAGGATTCGGCAATTCTTAAGGACGAGCTCAAACGCTGTTTTGATCTTAATTCTATCACGGAACTCATTCGATTAAAAGATGAACGGCGCAATACGATGCAAATTTCTTTGGCAGTTCGCGAGGAAAATCACACCCTATGGAATTTTAATTTGGAGGCATCCGAATCAGATACGACAAACTGGGGATCGGTTAACGAGGATGCAGTCCTTTTGCCCGAGGAATGGGTAAGATCGAGAGGCTTACTTAACACGAATAATTTATTCATCGCGCTTTCCGTTGAATTAGGCAGCCATAGAGAAAAGAGATTCTACCTGCCAGCTGCCCGAAGTGGCATCATGCAAAGTCACCGAGTAATTGCGAGCTCACTGGTCGAGCATGCGACTCGCGGAGGACTCACAGCGTTAGAGGTTCCAACGTTTTCAGGGATTGTTGCAGACTTTATGAAACAACTTATCCTTTACGAAAAATCCGAAGCACCTGACGAAGGAATAACACAGCTTGCCGAAACTATAGAATCTGATGTGCTCGCTGGTCAGATACTCATGAAGCCCTCACCGAGTGGATATCCAGAATTTCTCTACCGGCCACACGAAATAGGGGAAGAGGTTCGTCTTACACGCGCAGCGTCCATGGTGTCCGAACTTGCCCCTGTTGTGCTTTTTCTCCGCGGCGGGATCCGTCCTGGCGATATGCTTATTATTGAGGAACCAGAGGCGCACCTGCACCCTGGTGCGCAAACTGAGATAGCATTAACCCTTGCGGGCTTAGTCCGCGTTGGTGTGCGTGTGGTTGTGACAACGCACAGCGACTGGCTGCTGAAAGAAATCGCGAATCTGATTCGGATAGGAGACCTTAAGAGAAAAGGTGTATCGCAACTAAAAAAGTTGGAATCAATACACTGGCTGCTTCCAGAAGAAGTAGGTACATGGTGGTTCCAAGAGGATGGGATAGTGAAACATATTCCGTTTGACCCTACCGAAGGCATAGAACCGAAAGATTACGAAGATGTGGCTGATAAACTCTATGACCGGTCGGTTAACCTCCAAGACCTACTTGAGAAAGTCAACAAGGAGTAGCAACGAGTGGGATTAAAAGAGCTTCTCGCAGAAATCGGGAAGCAGGTAAATGAAGAATGCCTTAGCAAATCCTGTAGTGGAGACGGATGTCGTGTATACTTAACCGGCACTCCGTCTGATCGGGTTATCGTGAATCTTGAATGTGAGTTTGAACAACGTAAAATACACACGAGACGATGTGACTATGTTCTCTTCTGCGGGAATCCATCCCAAAACCGACTGGTTGTTGTGCTCATTGAACTCAAGAGCGGCACCTTCAAAGCATCGGAAGTAACCGGACAATTGCAAGGCGCAGCTGATTTCGTCACGGAGGTATTTGGGAAATTGCCTGAGCCCGCGACAATGGCATTACAGTCGCTCGAAATCGTATGCATTCCTGCCTTGTTCCATGGTAAAGGGATAGATAAATCGCAACGTTACAAACTTGAACGTGCTAAGATACGTTTTCACCTCCAACCTGTTGCAATCAAGAAAGGTAAATGTGGTCAAGCTAGGAACCTTGCCGTAATTTTGAGTGGGTAGACACGTTTTAAACTTTCGGTGCTATCTGGAAAAGAAATCTCACAGAGAAAACGGAAATACATTATAATTCTCTATCTGAAAAAACAAGGAAGGAGATGTAAACCTATGACTGATGAAGAAAAATTTCGATTCGACTTGAGTGGATTCCTCGTCCGTCCCGCGATCCTTGAAAGCGACGAAGTGGAAGCGATTGTTGAGCAGATTGAACGGATACACCACGAACCAGAGTCTTTACCACCAGAACACCGCGCCGTACCGGGCGGTCCGGCGAGTGTCTTAATCGACCATCCCAAGGTGCTCGATGTCCTGCACGAAATCATCGGCCCCGATGTTCGATTGGAAAACTGCTCCTCTGTCTGGCGTGAAAAAGGGCAGGAACACGGGGGGCTTCACGGTGGCGGACCGCAACAAGGCGATCCAATTTTCGGGTATCGTTTCAACAACGGACGGATTCATGCAGGAATGGTGCGCGTCGTCTTTGAACTGACAGATATTTCCAAAAAGGATGGCGCAACGCACTTTATAGCGGGCAGTCACAAAGCTAATTTCCCGATGCATTCGGATCACATGTCGTTGGAAGAAGGGAAGCGAAGTCCGTTCTTGATGAACTACGAATGCCCGGCAGGCAGTGCCATCTTCTTTACAGAAAATCTGTGTCACGCGGGTCCTGTCTGGCAACGGGAGACACCGCGCGTGGCAGTTTTAAACGCTTATGCCCATCTCGCGACCCACTGGCATCGGTTGAAGACTCCGCCCGAAGTACTCTCCGCCTTACCGCGTGAAAAGCAGGCATACTTCCGTGAACCGTGGGTTGCCGACTTCCGTACGAGTCCAGCAACGATTAACACGATTGAACGGTTTATTAACAACGAAGAACCGCCTGTCAATACCGATACGAAGCCATGACTTATAGTAAAGCCTATAATTACTTGGACATTGTGAAGAGGCGAGGATACAATCCTCGCCAGCGAAGGTAGGGGTTTTTGTTCACCAAAGGGTCTACATATTTTTCGGCTTTACTATAAAATGGCGAGGTGTTTTTGCTTGGGTGTTTCCCCAGGAAACCTCGCCAGCAAACAGGGGAAATAGGAGAGGTTGAAATCCTCGCCAGCAAATAAAGTCGTTAGCGCGGAAGTACAGGCTCCGTTGGAACGACAATCTCTCCCGAAATGATTCGCGCCTTCAACGTCTCAACTGCCATCAGGATCTCATCCGAGAAATGGGGACTGTTGTGCGCATCAAGTGCATAGACAATATCATCCGCTTTGAGTCCTAAACGGTGAACACCGGGTGTAAAATTGTCTTCTGCGAATTGGGTGACAATATTGTAGACGGCATTGTTAATCTGCCTGAGCATACTCGTTAGGAAAATATCGGGAGCGGTGGCGTTGATGTTCGTGTCAACCCAAATGACATACTTCTGAAGTGCCTTCGCGGCTTCAACCACACCGTGTCCGGAACCCGCAGCGATCCTGAATTTTCTCACAGCCACAGATATAGATTATAGTAAAACCTACAATTACTTGGACGCTCTAAAGAGGCGAGGATACAATCCTCGCCAGCGGTGGTGGGGGCGTTGTTCACTGACTAACTGTCCACATATTTTTGGATTTTACTATAATAAGAATCCGAACATCAAAAAGGTTGCGTTTTTCAACACGTTCAAATAATTCATTCTATTCCTTTCAAAGCGGTAGACACACAGTGTGTCATTATATTTCAAAGTTAGGACCCGCACAATTCGTCAGGAAACTTTTCCTGATGGACGTGCTGACTGTGTAAGTCCTGTTAAAGTATTAGGCACACCTTTAACCGTTACATCTAAAATATTAACGACACAGGGTGTGTGCCGTTACATAGGATTGATGCGAGTTTGACCTAAGCATTTAATCCAATCCAGAACGGTTAGTAAAGATTAAAAATTTAATTGGGTACCGCATAGCACTTGTTGTCTGAATCAGGATTTATAGGATTAGAGGATTTGCAGGATTACGGTTTCCTGCTTGATTGACAATTGTCCTTTACAGGTGGAACTTACGCGACACCATTTGGGAAGAAATGAGCGTGTAGGTCTCCAGCAGTGGAACCTGAAAAGCGGGTTCATCAAGGCAGGGGTACCTTGTCCAACAAAATCCTACCTATGAAATATACTTTAACTATATGTAACTTCAACGGTTGCGAGATCCCAGATGAGGATCGTTCCGTCTGCACTACCGCTGGCAAATGTTCTACCATCAGGACTGAATGCCACTGTGGTGCCCCTGTAGTTCTTAATGATCGCACACTGCTGACTGGTAACAGGGTTCCATAAACGAATCGTGTTGTCTTCAGCATCACCACTGCTTATAAGAACGTGTCCATCTGGCGAAAACCCCACAGTCTCAACAGTATCGGTATGTCCTATAAGAGTGGTGAGATGTTGACAAGTGTTCAAATCCCAGAGTTTGATGGTGTTGTCCGAACTCCCGCTGGCAAGGATATATCCATCTGGTGAAAATGCTACCGTCTTAACAATATCGGTATGCCCCGTAAGAACAGTGAGATAATGACCTGTAGTGCCATTCCATAACCGAATTGTTTCATCTTCACTGCCACTGGCGAGGATTCTCCCGTCCGGGGAAAATGCAACTGTCGTAACAACATCAGTATGGCCTGTTAAGACTGCTGATTGGTTACCGGTTTCAATATTCCACAATCGAACAGTGTTGTCCCAATCTCCGTTGGCGAGGGTCGTGCCGTTTGGTGCAAACGCCAACGAGGTAACCATATCATGTGCATCCAAGACGGCTGTCTCAGTACCAGTATCCACATTCCACAAAAAAATTCTTTCATCTTGACTCGCACTTGCGAGAATTGCGCCATCCGATGAAAAAGCAACGTCATCAATCAGATAAATATGTCCGTTGAAGGTTTGAGATTCAGTGTAGGTATACAGATCCCACAATCTGAGCGTTTCGTCATCACTACCGCTGGCGAGAAAACTCCCATCGGATGAAAATGCTACGGAGTTGACCCATTCAGCATGCCCGTCGATAATTGCCTTCTCTTCGCCACTCGCTAAACCCCAGAAGCGGATGGTATGATCCCTGCTTGCACTGGCGAGCGTTGCACCATCCGGAGAAAAAGAGATACCACAAACAGCATCTTTATGCCCTATGAGGGTCGCTTGCTCAGTGCCTGTATCCGCATTCCAGAGCCGAACTGTATGGTCACCGCCCCCACTTGCGAGGAGGGTGCCATCGGGTGAAAATTCCAAATTGCCGACAACACCGATGTCTGTGGCGAGGGTTGCCAGTTTTTCACCGGTCGTGGTATCCCATAAACAGAGCGTCTCGTCCCGACTGCCGCTGACGAGATTCATACCGTTGGGGGCGAACGCTAATGCCATAACCCCATGTGTATGTCCGGTCAACGTCGAAAGGTGCCTGCCAGTATGAGTATCCCAAAGCTTGATAGTATAGTCATTACTGCCGCTCGCGAGGACTTTGCCATCTGGTGACAACGCAAGAGCATTGATGGGATACGCATGTCCGACAATATCATAAAGCAGGCGACCCGTGTGAGTGTCCCAAAATCGGATTTTCTCGCCCAATCCTGCACTGATGAGAGTATTACCATCCGGCGAAACTACGAACGCCCAAACCTCAGCTTCATCATCTCCGAGTGTCATCGTGGAGCGACGCTGTCCGGTGTGGACATCCCATAGTGAAATTGTATTATCCGAATTTCCGGTTACAAGGGTCGTGCCATCGCGCGAAAACGCGAGCGAAGCGACACCCTGATCCTGTCCGTGTTTAAGGAGTGCGATTTCGGTGCAGGTGTGTGCATCGTAGAGCCAAACGCCGATATAACAAGCGACTGCGAGACGGGTTCCGTCTGGAGAATACTGAATATCCGTTATCGCGCCTTTGCCAAGGCGCGCTAAGGCACCTGGGGGAAGTTCCCATTGCGTGTAGGGTGGTGGGGTTTGTAAATTCATGTCTCTCAATCACGGATTTTTGGGATAATTAGTGCGACAGTATCAAGTAATTTGATTATTCTCTGCTTTACGCAAGAACACAAGCAACATGCGCATAGAAAAATTAGGTTAGAGGAGTACCTCAAGTATTTCCTTTTAACCCAATCCATCACATGAAAATTCATAAAAATTGTCTGAAGTTGAGTCTCCCGTTATGTTCAGAGCCATTCAGTCGTCAGTTATCAGCAGCCAACCATCAGTCGTCAGTTATCAATTATAGGCTGTCAGAATCAGGATTTACAAGATTTTAGGATTTTCAGGATAATTAGGACACCTATAAATCGGGCTTACAAAGCCCTCCTACAAGAGTGTTTCGCGAGAATTGAATGGCTCTGAATTATGCTCAAAATGCCTTGTTTTTTCGCGCCGAATAAGGTATAATAATCATGGGTTTATTCGCAGCGGGAACCGCTGTATTTCGACCTAAATACTATATCACACCGACTCTAAAAAACATGCAAATTTCGGACAGAATGTACGGAGGGAACCCCGATGAACATTCTTCATGAATTAAATGAAAAACAGACAGAAGCCGTAACACACAAAAATGGTCCACTCCTCGTTATCGCAGGTCCCGGTACAGGGAAAACAAGAGTCATCACACATCGTATCGCTTATCTGATTCGCGAACACGGCATCAAAGCGGAGAGCATCCTTGCGATCACCTTTACCAACAAAGCTGCGCAAGAGATGCAGGAACGCGTCAACAACGAGATTGGCGAACCGCACAGTTCCAACATTAAAGTCAGCACCTTCCATGCATTTTGCGTTAAAGTGCTCCGAAAGCACGCCCTGCGGATCGGATTAAGCGAAAACTTCACTATCTTCGATCAGGAACTCCAAGACGAGATATTAACAGAGAGCGTCCGAGCATTGAACCTCAACACCGATGACTATCCGCCATGGTCGCTGCGTAACATCCTGAGTGATGCCAAATGTAAATCAGAGAATCCCGTTGACGCAGTGGATGCCACGGACATTCATGATCCGGAAACCGCCGAAAACATCCGAAGTGTTCTGCGAAACTATCAGGACAGACTCGCTGAATACGATGCGCTCGATTTCGACGATCTCCTTGTGAAGACTATCGAATTGTTTGAACAGGTGGAAGATGTACAGAAAGACTACCACAAAACAATCACCCATATCCTTGTTGACGAATTCCACGATGTGAACAGTGTGCAGTATCACTTACTCCAACTGCTCTGTGCGCCGCCCGAACACAACCTTATGATAGTCGCTGACGAAGATCAGGCGATCTATAGTTGGCGCGGCTCAAATCCAGCGTATATTGAGGGTTTCAGAACCGATTACAATCCGAGAGAACTTGCTTTGGACGACCACTATCGGTGTAGCGAGAAAATTTTGCGCGCCGCAGAGGAGGTCATCTCCAGAAACACGGAACGACAGAAACAACACACCCTCAGAACCCATAAAGACGCAGGGCGCGACATCTTTCACTATACCTTTGACACACCCGTAGCGGAAGCACGCGACATCATTAAGGTCATCCAGAACTTAGTGACGAAACGCAACTATTCCTATCGCGATATTGCCATTTTTTACCGTACACACAGACTCGCGGACGTTTTGGAAGAACAGTTGCTACGGGAACACATCCAATTCCAACGAATTCAACCGACTCACTCCTTCGCGGAAGGGAATAGCAAAGGTATCCTGGCGTATCTCCGTTTCATCCAGTGGCAACTTCCACAAGATATGGAACGCGCAATCAACTTTCCTGAAACTTGTATCGACGACTTAACATGGGTGCGCTTGAAGTGGATCGCAGAACGTGAAGATATTGCTTTTGTGGAGCTTTTGAAAAATATCGAAGCATATCCACAGGATGTCGGTCCCTTAACACGCCGAAATGTTCGTCAATTCTGGACACAACTTGAGAGGTTATCAATTGAAATTGAAGACGAGAGGGTCGATAAAATTATCACGAAACTCTTCGATACTTTGGAACGCTCTCGGACTCCCTATCGTGCTGAAGAACTGGAAGTCATCGAAAAACAACCTGAGGTGCCGAATCTGGTAACTGCACAGGATGTCCTCTACAGCGCGCTTAATCTCGGTGAGCCGATTCAGATTACCGCCAGCCACGGGATTGACGAGTACTGTGCAGCGCATATTATCTACCAAACGCTTGAAACCTACCTAAATCACACCGCACAACTCCAATTGTTGCCGCCTGAAGGAAACAGACCCAAACCGAACGAAAACGGGGTACATCTGCTTATCGGCAATTTCGAGAACATCGGAGAAAGTGCGCGGGATGCCCGGACACTCCTCATCGGCACAGCGGACGTAGCAAATACGGACGTGCTTCGTCTGGAATCAGAAGGGATTCATAGCATCACTGCACTCAAACTCTGCCAACGTCTTGTTAATCGTTTTGAAACCCCAAACATGGCGGATATGGTCGTTTACGATTTGGAAACTACCGGACTTAACCCGAAAACGGCAGAAATCGTTGAGATCGCTGCACACCGTCTCAGTGCAATCGGAGATGAAGTTGAGCGGTATTATCGCTTAGTAAAACCGCCAGGAGGACACATCCCGGAGTCAGCCAAGCGCGTCCATGGAATTGATGCAGAGACAGTCAAGACCTCACCGGGAATCGAAATGGTGTTGCCTGAATTTCTTGGATTTATCCAGAATAGAATTCTGATTGGACACAATGTAGCGGAATATGACAATCCAATCCTTGCTCGCGACCTGGGAAGGTATTTGAAAAGGGATCTATCGGCGCCCCATTACGATACGCTCGCCACGGCGCGTAGGCTTTTCCCACGACAACGCTGTAGCATGAGTGCGCTTGCCGAAAAATTTGAGATTGAACACGGGCGTTTACACAGTGCTTTAGAGGACGTCAGAGTCAATCGAGAGATATTTAAAGAACTCATCAAAATCGACGCTTACAAACGCGAGGCGAAATCCCTCACTGAATTGCTACCCTTTGTTGGGCTCGGTATCCTTGCGAAAACCGAAGAGGTCGCGCATCCAGAGGAAGCCTTAACCGAGACCGATACGTTCTTAAATGTCGCGAAACGCTTCGTCCAGACACACAACGTCGTATCGCTGGATAATCTACCACTTGACCCCACAGAAGCGGGACAAGCGAGAGAACATATAGAAACGTTACAGCATGCGACCGTCCGAGAGTTTCCAGAAGATGCAGACTGGCGACAACGTCGAATTCAGTTTATGAACGCGGTCCTCCACTTCGAGTTAATCAGTGATGAGCATGGGCTTATCAACTTTCTGGATTATCATAAACTACTCACCAATATTGATGAACTCGACGATAAGACTGAGCAGCTGACGTTAATGACCTTGCACGCCGCGAAAGGGACAGAATTTCCGGTGGTTATCATCATTGGTATGGAGGAGGGGAGTTTCCCGATGTGGCGGCAGAACATTACAGAAGCAGAGCTTGAAGAGGAGCGCCGTCTTTTCTATGTGGGTATGACACGAGCGCAAGAGCAGCTTTACCTGAGTTCCGTCGTGTATCGTTTCGGGGATCGGGACCGTGCATCGTCTATGTTCATCCGCGAGATCCCGTCCAATTGCGTCGTCAAATGGAGTCGATAGCACAGGGCATAGAACACAGTCTGTAAACAAGAACGGTTGGTTTACCCCTATTCCTCAGGCTGCGCTTGGGGGTCTGGGAAAGTTGAGGAATCAGATGTTTCCTGCTTCTTTTTCCGATAAGGCGAGAAATCTACGTATTTTACGCCTTTCTTTATACGCTTCTCTTGTCGTTTCATCATAAATTCCATATAGGTCTGTAGGTCACCGAAGAGCGCGACAAGACGCTCTTTTGCTTCTAGGATGTCTTTCCCGGGATCGTCACACATTGATTGCCTCCAATATCGCCTCTGGGGTATCAATACGGGGCGGCGAATACCCTGCATCGCGACAAACCCGTTCAATTTTTGAGCGAGTACTTGCGTTTGCAAGGTGTGTGAAATTCCACGTCGCTAAATAACGCGTATCGTGTATAGCAGCAACAGCTACATGAATAGCATCAGTAAATGCGTTTTCCGGAATTGCCTTTTGAACCACCAATTGCTCTGCAAACTCAAGTTCCAAATCTTGTACAATTACAAGGGTAAGTCCCCCAACTGCTTGCAGCCTATCCGCTGCCTGACTTCTATCACCGATTGATATTTCATCAATAACATAATCTGACAGGACAAACTCAAAACGGGTATCTTGCCAAAATTCACGCGTGATTCTTTGCCATGCTGCTATTTTCGGGTCGCGGCTCAAAGGAGCAACGAGATAACTTGGTATCATTGCGTCAATGTATACCCGGTAAGTGTTTTCTTGAGAACCAGTCGTCATGTTTTATAATAACACGAACTGCCTTGACATGCAAGCGGTTCTTGAGGTGACGCGCGACACATTTGGTTAATTGCGTATTACTTCCGGATCAGCATCTTCCGCGTTAATGATTATCGATCTGGGCGGATTTTATCCCAATCCCATAGCAGAATTGTGCCGTCGGCACTCCAGCTAGCGAGGGTTTTGCCATCCGGTGAAAACGCAACGGCATTGATTGCCTCCGTATGCCCTCTGAGCGTTACGCGGTAGGCAGCAGTAGCGACATCCCATAATCTCACCTTGCTGTCCACACTCCCACTTACCAGCATTCGTCCATCTGGTGAAAATGCCAACGTCTGTATCGGAGAGTGTTCCTCTTGGAAAGTTGGTAATCTGCGGTTGCGCCTTAAATCCCATAACAAAAGATCATCCCATCCACCACTTGCGAGTAAGCTGTTATCTGGAGAAAACGCGATCGCCTTCACATCGTGTTTATCACCGGTGAGAGTGCCCAACAACTTGCCGTTAATCGCATCCCATAAGCGAATCGTATCGTCTTGATCCACACTCGCGAGGGTTGTACCATCAGGCGAAAAAGTCATAATCTCGGAGATCGGTCCATCAATTCTAAAAGCCGCGCGTAACTTGATACTTCTTAGATCCCACCACCAAATTTCCTGCGGGGGCCCTGCACCGACGAGTGTGTCACCATCCGGTGAGAACGCCAATGTCGTCGGAGTCTTCATGCTTCCCCGACGAATCAACGACGGTTTTCCGGTTCCGATGTCCCACAAACGGATTGTATCGTTAGCGTTTCCACTGGCAAGCATCTGACCGTTCGGCGAAAACGCCAATGCCGTCGGAGCCCCGACACTTTCATAACGCATTGATACCGCTTTCCCTGTCCCAACATCCCACAAATGGATTGTATCGTCGGCGTTCCCACTGGCGAGTGTCCAACCGTCCGGTGAAAACGCTAATACATTTCCAACGTGCTTATGTCCTATGGCGGGGAAACGCTGATCGCCGTTAGTCGTCCTCCAAAACCGAATTGTTCCGCTCCGACTCACAGTTATAAGCGTTTTACCATCAGGTGAGAACGCCAGCGCGTCGACCCGTCCTGGATGATCCTGCGGAAACATAGAAGTATCAATATCGTCGGAAACCAAATCCAACCATTCAACTGCATCTGAATCTCCGCCAATAGCGAGTTTAGTCCCATCCGGCGAGAACGCTAACGCGTCAACCGCCCAGTTATGCGAATGATGATGATACCGCACTTTACCGGTCTTTGTATCCCACACATAAAGCGTCGGCCATTCGGCCCCGCCACTGGCAATCATTTTTCCATCCGGTGAGAACACCAATTCAGTGATTAAATTATTAACATTCTCATGCTCACGGAAAACGCCTTGCAGTTCACCTGTCTCTGGATTCCATAAACGCACCGTCCTATCAGAACTCCCGCTGGCGAGCGTTTTGCCATCGGGCGAAAAGGCAACTACGTTGACAGTATCCGTGTGTCCACTGAGACGGTTACGCAACTTACCCGTCTCTCGATTCCATAAGCCAATTGTTTTATCAAGACTGCCGCTGGCGAGCGTCTTACCATCGGGTGAAAACGCCATGGAAAAAATCTCTCGCGTATGCACGGAAGAAAAATGCCTAATTTCACCTGTATCTATATGTTGTAACCAAATCGCCCCTACATTACTGCCACTCGCAAGCGTTTTGCCATCCGGTGAGAACGCGATCGCGGAAACATCAAATGGTGTCGCAGGCTCCATAGCGGTTTCCCGACCCGTGTCAGCCTCATAAAGCCAAACACCGATACGACTTGCGATTGCGAGTCGAGTGCCATCTGGTGTGAACGCTGTATCGCTTATCGCACCTTTATTGATACCGAATCGGGCTTTGGCACCATAAGGTAATTGCTGCTGGGCATTAACACCTTGATACCCCATAATGAGCATCAATAGGCAGATGCGTGTGATGAAACACTTGCAGTTCGTCACGTTTTCTCCTCCGTCTTACGTCACAGCGTTTGATCGTGAATTAGGCATTGTATTTATACCATTTCTAAAAGTTTATATTGCATTAACCGCACCTGAGCGCACAGACTAACAGTCTATGCTACAAAGAGGCACAAACTAAAAGTTTATGCTACAATTTCAATCAGAAATGGTATTACATGATAACGCAAAATGCCTTGAAGCGCAAAATTTATCCACAACAGAATATCTGAATCAGGATTTATAGTGAAGCCTATAATTACTTGGACATTCTGAATAGGCGGGGTTACAAACCCCGCCAGCGAAGGAAGGGTTGTTATTCCCAGAAGTGTCAACTTATTTTTCGGTTTTACTATAAATCAAGAAAGACAACGGACTGTTGGGTAAAAAGATTCCTTGATAAAAAAGGGTTAGACATGGCATACTAAAAGACACAGGACTTACGCAATTTTGATCATAGCCCGCGTTGTGAGATGAAGGCACCTGTAAAAAACACAGCTGGTTCCAGGGCACAGACTAACAGTCTATGCTACAAAAGAGCGACATGCGTAAGTCCTAAAACATAGAAAAATAAAACATCTTTGAGTCGAAAAATGCGAATTGATTGCCAAAGCCATATATTTCCAAATGCCTATATTGAAATCCTCGCGCAGAACCCACATCCTCCGCAAGTCATTCGTCGCGGGAGCGAGGCTGTCATTACGTACGGCGATGTTCAAACATTCCGTCTACAAGACGAAGTCTACGATCCGAAGCGAAAACTCAAGGATATGGACGAAGCCGGCATCGATATGGCACTGCTCAGTACGAATATACCCCCACCCTGCATGCTCGCACCTGAATTAGGGAATAAGGGGGCGCAAGCGATCAACGATGCCATCGCCGAACTCGTGGACGCGCATCCACATCGGTTCGCAGGATTGGCATGCCTACCGTGGCAAAATCCAAATGAAGCCATAACAGAAATGGATCGAGTGAAGGGACTCGGTTTTCGCGGGATAATGCTCTACTCTCATATCGGCGGAAAACCGGTCGACGCGCCACACTTTGAACCGGTCTATACGCACGCCGAAACATTGCGGATGCCGATTGTGATGCATCCCACCGTCCCGACGTGGGGGGAGGCAATCAAAGACCACTGGATGATCGGTATGATGGGGTTACAGGTGGATAACAGTTTCGCGCTGCTGCGACTGATTCTGAGCGGGATTCTCGAACGGCATCCACACCTCCAAATTGTGATGCCGCACGTCGGTGGCATTCTACCCTATATGAGCGGCAGGATCGATCACCAGACCGAAGTCTTAGGGAGAGCGAGAGAGAACATCACACAACCGCCGAGCGCGTATCTGCAACGCGTTTATCTGGACACCGTCTCGCCATCGGTGCAAGCACTGCAGTACGCATACCAGTATTCCGGTGCGGATCGTCTGCTGTTCGGGACAGATCATCCGTGGGTGGATATGCCACGATTTGTCCGTTTAATTGAGGAGATGCCGATCGCTGAAGAGGATAAGGCGCGAATTTTTGGCGAAAATGCGAAGAAACTATTTAATTTATAGTAAAACCCACAATTACTTGGACACTGCGGGAAGGCGAGGATACAATCCTCGCCAGCGGCGGTGGGGTTGGTTCGCTAAACAACTGTCTACATATTTTCGGGCTTTACTATATAACCCAACTCTATACACCTTTTGAAGGTAGCACATTAGGGTAAAATTTACAGTAAGGTAAAGAGGGTTTACGACATGCCACATGAACTGACTGATGCCGAAAAGTTTTTCTTTGAAAACAACGGTTATCTCGTCTTGGATAATTTTCTTGCCCCGTCGCATATTGAAACACTCAGGAGTGCCCTCGCCGAGTCCATTGAGAAGCGGCGGGAACGTGAGGAAAAAGAGTTGTCCCAAACTGGAATGACGCATATCCACGGCGAGAAAAGCACGCGTATCTTCTATATCCTCGGGGACCATCCAGCGTTTTTGGAACTCTTGGATTGGCAACCAATCCTACCGTATGTCACGGGACTGCTCAATCAGATGCCCCATCACCACGCGTCGGATGCCATTATTGAACACGCTTCGGATTTAATGGAACGTCGGATGGGATGGCACATCGATGGACACGATGAAGGCTTTCGCAACCTACGTCCGATTCCGTTTTTGCAACTCAAAATCGGCTATTATCTGACGGATATGACAGAAGGCGGACAGGGGAATCTGTGGCTCATACCGGGCAGCCATACGGCGATGTATGATCCGAACCATGAAGACTTGCGGCATCCTTACGAATATCCCGGTGCGCTTGAAGTGTGTGCCCCGCCGGGGAGTGCGATTCTATTCCATAACGCGGTCTGGCATTCCGCTGGTATCTTCACAAAACCGGAGGGCTGCCGTGAAATGCTCTATTACGCTTATGAGCATCCGTGGATGATTGCCTCGCAGGAACATTGGGGATATCCCAAAAACTTTTACAACAAGGAACTTTCACCTGAACAGCGAAAATTTTTCCACGGGTTTGTCTTCGATCCACCAGAACAGCGATGGGGATAGCGGAATGTGGGAAACCTGCAAGCCATGCCCTACAACACAACGCAAGGAGGACGCAATTATGCGTTTAACCCAATCTCAAGTTTCCTTCTTTCACGACAACGGATATCTACTGCTTGAAGATGCACTTGATGAGAACGACTTGGGTCCCGTCATTGATGAATATAAGGGAATCATCGCGGAACGTGCCGAGGAATTGCACGCGGAAGGGAAGGTTACAGATACGCACGCCGATAAATCCTTCACGGAACGGCTGCTCCATCTCGCGAACGAGGCACCAGAGATAACGGCCGATTTGGACATCATGCGGGCACGCGGCGAATCAACCTTCAACTTCCTCAAGAACCCGAAAATCCTCGACATCGCTGAGTCTTTTGTTGGTTCGGAAATTATCTGCAATCCGATCCAACACATCCGCGCTGTCTTACCGAAAAAGAGCTCACAACGGGAACCGACACCTTGGCATCAGGACGCAGGTGTGTGCTGGCCCGACACCGATCCCTACTTCATGCTAACCGTCTGGATTCCGATCGTAGATGCGACGCTGGAAAACGGGTGCCTACAGGTGCTGCCGGGTAGCCATAAGATGGGGCTCTTCACACACGACTGGTCGTCGGCAGGGTTAGCCGTTCCACCGGAACATCAACCCGATAACCTCACACCGAAACCGTTGCCGATCCAGGCAGGCGGCGTTATTCTGTTCCACAACTACACGCTCCACAGTGCGAAACCGAATGCGTCACAGAGCATCCGATGGAGTTTCGATCTGCGTTATCACGATGTCTATCAACCGACAGGGAGACCTTTCTATCCTGGATTTCTCATGCGGAGTCGTCTGCGACCAGAAACCGGTAATACCGATTATCAAACGTGGTGTCGACGGTGGGAATTTGCGTTAGAGAATTCTAAAGGTGCGCAAGCCTACCGGTGGCCCCGGTAGAAAGTAGCAGGCACACTCTGTTGTGCCGAAGCAAGGACATAGGAGGAAAATGTGCTTGAGATCTCAAATCTACCGATGGTCAATGCGATGCTGAACACAATCAGCGGTATCCTGTTGACGATCGGGTATGTACAAATCCGACAACGGAAAATTACGGCACATAAAAAATGTATGCTCGCAGCGTTCGCTGTGTCCGTGCTTTTTCTCATCAGTTACGTTATCTATCACGCCAATACCGGTTCAAAGCCGTTTACAAAGCAAGGGTGGATCCGCCCTGTCTACTTCACTATCCTGATTTCGCACATTATTTTGGCGTTTGTGATAGTACCATTGGCGTTGCGGACGCTCTACTTAGCATGGCGTGAGCGGTTTGAGCAACACCGTCGGATCGCGAAAATTACTTTTCCGATCTGGCTATACGTCTCGGTAACAGGCGTGATTATCTATCTGATGCTGTACCAGTTGTAGGATCGCAGAAATCCGTCTCCTTCACACAGCGAAATCCCCTGTCAAGGGGGATTAGGGCGTTGGAACACTTCGAGAAACGAGTTTAATTCTACGAATCAAAGGGACGGAACCCCCGCAACATCAAGCCACGATCACTGGATGCTTTCTTCGCTTCCTCAGCGGCGGCGGCGCGTTTTTCCGACTCCGCACGATTTGCTGTCGTGGTTCCACCGATGATCACATAGTCGTCTGTTCGGCGGTAGCGGTTGATGAAAATCGGACGCGGTTTGTCCGACATATTCTGTTTGGAACCGTGGATGGTCTTGACGTTAAAGAAGATCGAATCACCGGCTTTGCCAGAAACGGGGAGCGCGCTCTCCCAGGGCCACTCATCCTCCGCCAGACCGAGGTGCGAGAACGTATCAATATGCTTGAGTTGTCCAAGTTTGTGTGAACCCGGCACGACGTGTAACGCCCCATTTACCAAGTCAGTGTCCACAACGTAGCTCAGAATGCCGACGGGTCCCTGATAGCGGTGTTCAAAGTAGGCAGAATCCTGATGTAGATGCTTCGGATGTCCGCCAACCGGCTCCTTATAGAGGCACTGTCCGCCACCAAAGATCTCCATATTCGGTCCCAAGATCGCCTCCACGATATTGGCTGTAGTTTCATCGAAAGCGGATTGGAAAAACGCTGCACTCGTCTGATAATTCACCGACAACACCATAATTTGTTTATCGCGTTCGTAGCCCGATGGTGCTGGAATGAACAGCGTGCCGTTGGGCGTGCGCCATCCCTCAACAATCTGCTCCGCTTCGTCAAGGAGTGATAGGGATTCTGCGGCGGCAGCCTCAATGTCCTGATGGATTGCCTTAATATAGGGTGCCATCAGCCCGCGTACGACAAGACAGCCGTGCTCCTCAAAGATGTCTGCGGCTTTCTGGATGTCCAATTCATCCACGGACATCTCAATATCTTCAACTGTTACCTTAGGTTCTGGGTTCACGAAATATACTCCTTCAATTTATATAAAATCTACAATGACTTGGACATTATGGGGCGAGGATACAATCCTCGCCAGCGGCAGTATGGGACTTTGTTCATTGAACACCTATTCACTTATGTTCGGATTCTACTATATTTCCTCAGCTGGATCAACAGCGATAATTCCTTCGGGTGCGTAACGATTAAAGTCTTGTGTGTTGAAAGTCAAGATATGTGTCACATCATGAGAAATCATCGTCGCAACCAAGCGTGCATCGTGAACCTGAACACCTGACACATCATAATCCACGACAAGCCGTCTCCATACGCGGTACACATCAGCCGAATCTGGTAGCAGAGGGAAAAGTCCCTCAAGGTATTTCAAGAGTTGATTTGTTCCCGATGGTGTGCGTCCAAAACCATTTTGAGGAGCCGGTCGAGTTGACACGTTCCAAAATTCCGCGAAATTTTGCGATGTCGTCTGTAGTTGATGCCCCTTTGTTAGCAATTCACGTACAGCAGGTCGAACGATTGGATAACGTGGATCGGTCCAATATGAAAATCCCAACAAAACATTGGTATCAACCAGATAAATCATAATTTTGGATAATCTTCATATATGCTTTCGCGGCTCATCGCGTAATCGGATAATGGCTGGGCATCAGGACCGTCAATTTTCATAGATAGGTCTGCCAATTTATCTGCCAAAACATCGAATTCTTCAAGTGATAACCGTTTATTGTTACCTGTTAATGGCTCCGCCGCATAGTCAGAAATTTCTATAGGCACCCCCTTATTAGAGTAGATATAAATTGTAATTGCCATCCGTTTCATCTCCTTTCATGAGGTATTCTCGTCCGTAGGTGTCTCCTCATTTCGCGCTTTTTTCAGCAATTCATGTTCTTGCTTGCTGATAACCAAGTCAAATTCTTTTAAGATTTCTTGTTGAACTTCATTAGGGAGCTGATCTATCCGCTTTTCCAACAAACTAACTCGCTCTCCCATGCAATGCTTATCTAGTGGCTCCGTAAGAATTATCGGTTTATAAACACCGGTGGTTAGATGATATAAATTTCTCTTAATGCCTTGAGTAGCCTCGGCTATCTCAAAAAGCGGAGGTTTGCCAATCCGAGCGTAACCATCATTCTCGCCAAAATCAAGATGAAAGGCACGTTGATACGTCCTTTTCACCGAATCCCTATAGGTAACCCCGATCTCAAGCGGTGTTTTTTTGAGGTCATCCAATTTGCCGATAACACTCACTAAAAAATGCTCCTTCTTCTGTCCAGGACCGAGGTAATCAATCCCGTTCCTGAGGAAACTCACATCCTCAAGGGCTCTTTCTCCATCTGGTTTAAAAGAAAAGTCTGTTTGGAATTGGACATTGCGAGCTTCGGCTGTCCCTATATTCTCTATGCAAAGCATGACACAATGGATATGTGCTTCGTGGGGACGGAGTGAGATAGCAATTTCAGGTGTATTATTCGCTTTTAGGATCCGCCACATGAGATAGACGTAATAACCCATGATAATCACAAGTACAACAGCAGCAATCCCTATTATAGCACCATCATTCGCATTTAGCCAATTTATGATTTCCATGAACTACCCCTTTCGTCCCGCTGAGACCACGAATAGACTCATTATAGTAACCGCTTGTTAAAATAATAGCACATTTGGTAGCAAGCGTCAAGAAATCAATGTCCATACAGATACCATACTTACAGGGAAACCCATGAAAGGAGGTAGGACGTGTTTCTATAAATATATCGAAAAATACAAGCAAATAAACCCTATGGGATTAAAAAGGGGAGAAACAAATTAGTGGGAAATGATTGTGGAATCCGGTGCGGTTAGGAAACCGCACCTACCGGGCTCTGGTGGGTTGGTTACAGAGAACCCACGGCGTGTGCCTACTACTGTTCTTCTTTTTCACCCCACGATGGCTTTCTGCCGGTTAGCTCTTCGAGATAACGGGCGGTTCGGTTTACCTCCGCCTGGAGTTTTCTACTGGATTTCTGTTTCGCAGAATCTTTAGCCGCGTATGTCACTCGGTAAGTACCTTTCTGGGTCTGCAACAGGATAAATTCACCTGGGATATTCCTGTTCACATACCGAAGCATGTCATGTAGTAGCCAATACACATCAGTGGACGAATATCGCAGTGGGTCCCGGGTAGACTTTTCGCTAACGCGGTCTAACGTCTGTTTTACAAAGTCTATAACTTCCGAAAGCGTATAGGTTTTGTCCTCTGTTATCTGAATGTCCTTCATCTTTTATCACCCCACTATTTTAACAGTAGGCATTCGCGTCGGCTGTGCGTCAAAGGTGCCAACAGCGTCAGTAGCGTTGTGGATCTGGACGAGCTGCGATGCGATGCTGACTGCGATCTCCGGTACTGTTTTCGAGTTAATATCAAGTCCGATGGGTGCGTAAACTCGCTGAAGCCTCTCCTTGGAAATCCCCGCCTCCAGCAAATCGTCAAATATCAGTTTAATCTTACGACGACTGCCAATTAAGCCGATGTAACAGGCATCCGATTCAACAACACTCTGGAGTGCCGATTCATCGTGCTGATGCCCACGGGTGACAATCACAACGTATGTCAGTGGGGTAATCGGATATTTTCGGAGTTCCGTTTCGATATCGCCGATGATAATTTTGTCCGCCTCCGGCAACCGCTCAGCGGAGGCAAAGTCGGCACGGTCATCAACAATAACAATGTCGAAATCCAACCAGCTCCCCAGATGACAGAGTGCCTGACCGACATGTCCTGCGCCTGCGATCAGCAACGTCGGTCTTGGCTGTAGCGGCTCTAAGAAGACCGAAGCCGTTTCATTCTCCTGAAACAAGCCAGCACTGTTCCGCTCAAGTACCTTCGTAGTCTCCTCTTGCACTGCCGCTTCCAAAACCGGATCGCCTAACGTGCCGATATGTTCACCCGTGTTAGCAAAGATCATCTTCATGCCAACATCAACGCCCTGCTTTTCACTCGTTACAACTGTAGCCCAGACGAGTGGGACTTTTTCCGCGTTCAACGCTTGGAGTCTCTCAAACATCTCAGCTTCAGCGGAGGTCTTCGGCAGATCAATAAAGATTTTCATATTCCCGCCGCAGATGAGCCCATCGTCCCAACCGTAATCGCTATCTAATTGAAACTCAAGCAGCCGCGGCACACCGTCTTGCATTAGCCCGATCGCCTGTCGCCGCGCTTCGGCTTCAACACAACCACCCCCGAGTGTCCCAATGTTCCGCAAATCCGGGAGAATCAAGAGCTTTGAGCCGGGTTTTTGTGGTGTTGAGCCTTTCGTCTCTACAACAGTGCAGTATGCACCGACTTGATCAGACTCAATTAGTTCTGAAATTTTTTGGTATATTTCTCTCATTTTTTAGTAGCTGTCAGTTGTCAGTTGTCAGTTGTCAGTTGTCAGTTGTCAGAACAAAGTTGGGTTTCACTGGGTATTTTGGTCTCCGCGCTACTTAGAAACACTTTTGGCTTCCTTGTTGTGCCGGTGCGGGTCTTACTGTGCTCTGTTCAACCTGGGGGAAACACCCAAGCAAAAACACCTACATTCTATTCTATGAAACTTCTATAGAACTTGGTCTGCGGCACTCTGGGCAACTAATTGTCTAAACTGCTCACGTTGTTGCTCCGTCAACTCAAGTGGGACAATAGAAGCGACACCATCGTATCCGAGCTGTGCTGGAACATTCAGGTAAACCGATGTTGTCCCCGCTGAAATACGTGTGCCGACACTCATCACTCGTCTCTTATCAAGAGCAATAGCCGAAACAACCTGCAAAATATGACTTACCAATGTCCATTCGCCGCTCATGGTATACGGGCAACGCTGCGTAACGGACTCACAGAGACTTTCAATGTCAGTTTCGGACATCAGTTGAACGAGCGGAATACCGTTCACTCGGCAGTACTGTGGAAGCGGGTACCTCTGTTGGTCACTTCCGATCGCCAGAGCCGTCACGTCTTTCACGGAAACATCAACACGTTTTGCAATTTCAGAGGCTAAGTGTGCCGTAGCAGCCCCGTTTCCGAGCCCGATAATTTGTCCTCCATCGAGCGTCTGATGTATCCATGCAGAGATGTAATTTGTGGGTGATATTGCCACCAGAATTTTCGCATCCGATGCATACTGCTGAATTCCGGTTACAAACCTCCGAACGAGCGCGATACCTGTCGTCTTCGAGGCTTGAGGAGACCGAAAAACAGATTGACCTACCGGTGGCAACAGAACAACCACGTCTGCATTCGCCAATCCGTCTAACGAATCGTAGGAAGAAATCGCGGTGTCACTTGTACTTAAAGCGTTTGCTTCCACAAGGTCTCGGAGGTTTCCCGGTGTGCCCTCTTTTGGATGAACAAACCTATTTTTGTTTGACGCTGCATCCGACACAAAGGCAACTTCACGCGCCACCTCCGATTGAGACAAGCCCCAGGCAGTCAAGACGGCTAACTGACTGTTGCCCAATAAAGCTACTTTCATCTATCACCCTTACAAAAAGTCCATTTATAGTAAAACCTATAATTACCTATATATTAGAGTTAGCGAGGTTAGGAAACCTCGCCAGCGAGGCGGGAGATTCCCAAATCCGTTGTGTTCACATATTTTCGGGCTTTACTATATTTACAGGCACGATTTACAACCGCACTTCTTGTGACGGGCGCGCTTGCAAATCATTTCTGCAATACCGATACAAAGTTAGAAACCTAAAAATCATATTATAGTAGATTCCGTAATTACTTATACACTCGTATTGTCACGCGAACTGTGAAGGTACTTGGCACAGGCTAACGGTTTCCTATGCTACAAGTGTGAACATATTCTCGGATTTTACTATAAAAGGGTTTCAACGATTGCCTGAAATTGTTCCTCAATATATTGACGGTGGTTGTCCATTTCTGAACCTACTGCCAGTTTCGTAGATACCAGTTCATCGTAACGCTCAACGTATTCGAGCAAGGTATCAACCTCTTTTTCATAGCAGATCGCCGATGCAAGCACTTTTTCCTTCAACAAGAGCGGGAGTTCGGCTTCCGTAATCTGCGTTAGTTCCCATCGCCACACTTTCTCGGAGATATAGGTGACAAACTGATTGAGCAGATCCCCCTTAAAATCATCGCCCTGAAGTGCTTTAACCTCTTGGATGAGTCCTAACACGTGATTGAAGAGTTCATCCGGAAATTGCTGCCGCAATTTCATAAGCAACCTGCCGGTCGTCGATATCGGAAGCTCATTTTGCAGGAGGAACACCCGCAAATTTGGATAATCTTCAACGCTCTTACTATCACCGAGCCATGTTTCGTCTATTGCGGGTAAATCACTTACATCGAAACCGAGGACCTGCTGCTTCCGGATCTCTTCAAGGTTAATAGCACGTGGATCGATACCGGCTGTCACTAAAGTGGTGATAACTTCTTCTTGCCGGTAGGGTCTGAGGAAAGTCATGAGTTCCTCAACTTTTTTCTGTTCCGCCTCAATCATCTCGGTGTTCGCTGCACCGTTACTTTGTGCTTGCCCACGCTTTCGCTTCTTCCCTTTTTGAGGGGCATTCGCGAGCCGACCTGCCCGTTTTGCCAAAATGTCATGATAACCCAGCAATTCCTCGTAAAGGATTTCGAGTAGGGTGTCACCATGGATAGCAAGCATCACCGCTGTTGTGACATTTGCCAATTCGTGTCCGGTCTTTGAAATAATCGCCCGGTTCAGGTTACGCTCTATTAACTTACGGTCCTTCTCAGCGTGGATAATAAGTGTGCTTCCCAACATGAGGTTGATTAACCTTTTGGTCTGGTCGGGTACACTCAGATTAATATCACAGGTCGGTTGAATATCAGCAAGGAGCCGCTCACGTAGTCTACCATCAAGCACCAACGCCCACAAAGTTGCGTAATGTTGTTGCTCGTCCACTGTTGAAGGCGTGTTCAGCAACCATTGCTTCATAGTTGGTAAATGCAGTTTTACATGGTCAAGTAGCTGCAGGAAAATGTCATCAGGAATCTCAAAACCCTCAAAATTGGTGGCACCCCCTCGATGCTGTGCCTGCTGACTCCGGCGCTGTGTTGGTTTCCCTGCTTCAGCGGCTAATAGGAGATTGACTAACGGTTGAATAACGGCTTCAAAATCCTGCTTGTGTTGACTTGCGAAGTTCGCGAGTTCCAGCAATTCCAACCAAATGGTCGTCAAACGTTCGACTTGAGTCGCGTGTAAAGTCGAGCGAAGAGTAATACCTGTCATTTTCTCTCGCACCGTTCCACGCGTCCATTGCGGCAAGTAAATTTCGTTTAAGAGTTCGTTATTCTCAAAAATTGAGAGCTCCACCGGCTTGACAAGCTCGGTTTCAATAAAGTCCTGTTCAAACACCAGATCATGAAACAACCCGGCAGCTCGATCCAGCACCTGATTCGCCAGTTTGTAGGAGGATTGAATGAGGTGATTCAGGGTTAACTGTTGATTATCCTGTAGCTGCCAAAATTCTATCATGGGGTCAATATTCTCTTTGAGAATTTCGGTTTTCGCCGCCGCGACTGATGCCTCAAAATGTTCGGTGAGATATTCCTCATAGAATTCGACGAAAACAAGCACAGTATTCCGTAATTCACGGATCACCAGATCGTCCCATACCTTATTATGGACGCGTTGCCCAGGTCCAAGGACAAGGGCTCTCAAACGGGTTTCCACACCCTGTTGGAATTGCGCCATGAGTTGATAGGCGTTCTGATTGGCTTTCACCGTGTACGTTTCGATTTTCTTCGAGCTTTCGCCAATTGCGGTCTCAATTTCCTCAGCGGGTGCGTTGAATGCGATAGGCACTAACTGAAGTGTTTCCGGTTCAAGAGGATCGTAAACCGCCGCTGTGGCAATCACTTGAATGGGATCAAACCCTTCTTCAATCGCCTCCGATGCCTCTGCGGCTTGATCATCAAACACATTAGACAGCCGGGTATGAAGTGTTAAACCGTACCCCAAATCGATCAGGTCAGGGTACTGCTTAATATGGGTTCTGATGACCACAAGGAGCAGGTTGTAGTCCCGCGCGAGTATTTGGTCAAAAAGCGCATCTTCATTGAGATGAACACGATGAATGTGGGTTTGCTCTGGAATGATAACAGTAGTCGGAGGCATCACCTGAGTATCAGTGTCATCAATCTGTGCGAGCACATACCCACCAGTTTTGATCGTACTGGGTATTGTCAAGCGCGCTTTCAAAACATCCTGAGCGAGTTCGGAAAGTGTTAGGGATTTTCCCAAGTTTTGAATAGTGATGTCCGCGACAACACCCTCGGCGAAATCTGTGATTTGGCGTGCATTCCGCTCCAATTCTTGTATGCTTCTGTGGACCCGGTCATAGTCGTCCTGTGTCTCGGCTGTGACCTTCGCCTCGTCAATCCAGGAAACCCATGCCCCTGGACGCGGCCGCATCTTCACTGTAAGCTCGCCATCTTCTGAGTCAAAACCGGGTAGAATATCGCCCTCTGAGCTCTCTTTTGGTGTCCAAACGATCAGATGTTTATCCGACTTCACACCAAGTCCCAAGCCAAAGGTATCTCCCCAACTCATCCGCCCCTCAATACTGGATTTGATTTTATCAGTCAACGCTAAAAGCGTTTCCGAACGAAAATTAAGCGATAATCCTTGCATTGGGTCGATTCGATTGTACGCCTTTCAAATAAATTTAGGCAAATAAATGTGTGAATGCCCGATGAAGCACAACGGTTCAATGTTAACCAAAACCGTCACGCTCGGTCTGTTAATAAATTTATAGGTTGACAGCAAATATAACACGAGGTACGCGATATTTCTTGTATACGTGTAACGCTTAAAGTTGTGGCAGTTATAAAAGTTCACCGATATCAATACAACCCCAACTTTAGCCAGAAACACCTTCGTAGTTCGTGTTTTGTGATTCTCTCAACCGAAGTAATAACTAAAAATTAATATTCCCGCTCCCGCCTTATCGGCTCAGCTAATGTGCTAAAGACACAGCAGACTTCACGAAGTTAGTGAATTTCGAGTCCCCATGCGTCCCAGCCTTGGTGCCGCTTTCGAGCGAACAGTTCAATCTTACACTGGTGTGGAAACATTTTCTCAATCCGTTCACGCACAGCATCCGGTTTTTCAGAGTGGCGTGTCCGTTTAATCTGAACGAGTTGCCTCATATTTCTTGCGCCTCGCGGTTGTGGAATTTTTCCACGCCTGAAAACAAGGCATAACTCACATTGACTCATCGTGTAAAAACCGGGGTTCAGGCGTTGCTTATCCCAGACAAAAGCGACCGTCGCCCACCGAAACCCCCACGCCTTGCCAAGTTGAATCGCCTGATCAAGATGCGGAGAAGAACTCCACATAAAAAGCAGACAATCCTCTTCGCTAATTGAGGCAACATCCCATGTCTTCATTTCTGGCACCGAGACAGTGGGATAATGTCGAACCGCACCGCCACTATCCTTGCCACCGCTTCCCGTGTGTTGGAGCTGTCCCTTGTAATCCCATGGCGGATCCGCGTATATGATGCTGTACTTCTTATTCGGGAAGGGAGCGTATGATGCCATCAATTGTCTCGACCGGTCCACCTACTTCGCTTCAACACTAAGCCCTTCTTGTGGAATGTCGTTGTTCGCGACGAGCATGTCCCGATCAAAGATGAAGTCACTGCGGGAACTTCCAAGACTTTCTCCCTCTTTTTGACGTTCACGGAAGTATTGAGGGAGTGTTAACCCCGTCATCCGAATAGCGTCTTCAGGGCAAGCCTCGATGCAATAACCACAAAATATGCAACGGAGCATATTGATTTCGAAGACATCGGGGTATTTTTCGCGCTGATAGCCTTCCTTGGTTTGCCAACCGTCTGGGGCAGGTGCCGCCTGAATTGTGATGCAATCAGCAGGACAGGCAGTCGCGCACAAGAAACATGCTACGCATTTAATCTCGTCTTTTTCTGTTACCGTCAGTTTGTGAATGCCGCGGTACCGATCATTCCGTTCATCCACACTCCGAGAATCTTCAGGGTATTGATAGGTTAACTTCTTTTTCGGGATATGTTTCAGGGTAGTAAACATTCCCTTAATCATCGCAGGGATATAGAGCCTATCCCAAAAAGACATTTCTTCGTTAACTTTCATTTTTTTAATTATGGCCTCCTGGACTGCCCTCCCCTACAGACCTGTCACCCCTACGGGATTCAAGAGGGAAAGGGTGTCCCAATAATAGTTATGGAGAAAGATGCGCTACTGTGTAATTCGGTGCTTCCTCGGTAATATCGATATCGTGGGGATGGCTTTCTCTGTAGCCACTACTTGACATCCGTACAAATTGGCTATCCCTACGTAACGCCTCAATGTCCGAAGCCCCGCAATAGCCCATTGCCGAGCGGATGCCACCGACCAATTGATAGACAAAACTGCTAAGTTTCCCTTTATGCGGCACACGTCCCTCAATGCCACGCGGGACAAGTTTGGAAATATCCTCGCTACTCTCCTCTGAAAGTTGGGCACTTCGTTTTCGTAATGCACCCAATGACCCCATTCCACGGTGAATCTTATATGTTCGCCCCTGATAGATGACAGTATCTCCGGGACTCTCGTCCGTACCAGCAAGTAGACTCCCGATCATTACAGAACTGGCACCCGCACCAATGGCTTTGGCGATGTCTCCAGAATAACGAATACCGCCATCGGCAATAATCGGCACACCTGCTTTATCCGCTTCCTGTGCACAATCGTAAATTGCTGTAATCTGCGGAATACTAACGCCTGCTACCACACGGGTTGTGCAAATAGAACCGGGACCAACACCGACCTTTACCGCGTCCGCACCCGCATCAATGAGACTTCGCGTTCCTTCAGGCGTAACAACATTCCCAGCGACAAGTTCAACATCTGGGAAATGAGACTTAATGTACTCTGTCGATCGGATTACGTTTTTGGAATGTCCATGTGCTGTATCCAATACAAGCACATCTACACCCGCCGCCACTAACCTATCGACGTGCTCCAAGGGCGTTGAAGGCAGAACAGCGGCACCGACACATAAACGTCCAGCAGTGTCCTTACAGGCTTGTGGAAACATCTGGACCTTGTCAATATCTTTGATAGTAATCAGTCCGCAGAGTCGAAAATCCTCATCCACAATCGGCAGTTTTTCTTTTCGGGATTTGTGGAGTACCTCTTTGGCTTTATCAAGTGTAATTCCGGGGGAAGCGGTAATCAACTCCTTACCGGGCGTCATTCGGGCGGTTACAGGGAGTTCCAGATTGTTTTCGTACTTGAGATCTCGGTTGGTAATCAAACCAACGAGGTAACCATCCTCTGTTACGATAGGGACACCACCGATGCGGTAACGCTCTGTTATTTGCAAGGCATCGCGAATCGTCTTATCCTGCGTTAGCGTAATCGGTGCGGTAATCATACCACTTTCCGAACGTTTCACCCGATCGACTTCAGATACCTGCTCGTCAATAGGGCAGTTATAGTGAATTATTCCGATGCCTCCCTCGCGCGCGATTACAATAGCAAGAATAGATTCCGTGACAGTATCCATAGGGGCACTACAAATAGGAATGTTTAGCCGGAGATTACGTGTCAGTTGCGTACCCGTATCCACCTGATCCGGCAGCACATCCGATTCAGCCGGAATCAGCAAAACATCGTCAAAAGTTAACCCTTCTTTTGCAAATCTCGGCGGGAAGACATCGGAAATCTTGGTCTCCATCAGAATCGTCTCCTTCATTGCGGGTTGAGATGGATAGGATAGGTTCAGAAACGATGTATAGTAACATCGCTTGCGGTGTCCCATATCGCACGTTTACCTGAAAACAGTGTTGTTCTCCAATTCCCACATATTATAGCATATTTCTTTTCTCACGTCAAAGTATTTGTCGTGCCAATGCGAAGAGGGTTCCGATTCCCTCCCAGACCGGCACCTACCAACTGATTTTTAAAATGAAGCCAATATTTCTTTACCGTTAATTATATAGGAAAACCAAAATTATATCAACCTATTTTTCCAGAGCCATTTAGCCTCCAGTTTTCTGTCGATTGTATCGGATAAGCCGCGATATCGAGATCATCGCTACAGAAGAACTGAACGTGTCTGCAATTTTCCTCTCAAGGGAATAGTCGGTTTTTCCTCCCAATCCTTTAGGTTTGGGAGGAAAAACCGCCCTATTAGAAAGGACCAAGCCGCCCAAAAAAGATTTGACATTTAGTTAAAAATGTAGTATAATTAGAATATCACGTTGGCAGACATAATCAGCGTTACCGCTTGGTAGCGTGTCTGCCTACCCACTGATTAGGGGTTAAAGACGTGATACGTGATATACCATGCGATTAACATTTAGATATCCTGTGTATCCTACGCAAACGCAGGAAGAAACATTATTAGAGTGGCTTGACCACCTTTGCGAACTTCAGAACTCTGCGCGTCATGATAGGCTCGTCGCGTATGAAACGGAAGGTGCTTTTGTCACGCTAAATGAGCAACAGGTACTTTTGACGGCAGCGCGTGAGAAATACGACGACTTCCGCGAAGTGCCACAAGATTTTCAGAACCATGCTTTGAGGCGGAACGACAAAGCGTTTGCGAACTTCCGTAAACGTTGTAAAGAAAACGCTGCTAGAAAAGGATACCCTCGCTATAAAAAGCGTGTGCGTTCTCTAACATGGAGTCTACGCAAATATATCAAAGTAGTTCGTAAAAAGACAAAAGACACTGACAAACAGACACTACGCGTTCGCGAGACCCCCATAATAGAGACCGATTTTAGACACAACCGCTTGAAAGTGCCAAAGTTAGGTGAAGTCAAGATACGCATGCACCGTCCGATTGTCGGTGACCCGAAAGAAGTCACCCTCGTCAAAAAAGCGTCTGGCTGGTATGCCCATATCTCCTGTGAAATAGGTGAAACTCCGAAGGTTGAATCAGCAGACGCTATCGGTGTTGACATGGGGACAACCCACTACCTGACGACTTCTGACGGTGAAAAGATTGACAACCCCCGTTGGTATCGCAAAGCAGAAGGGCTATTGCATAAGCACCAGCAAACGCAGTCGCGCCGAAAAAAGGGTAGCCACCGCTGGCAAAAAGCCGTTCACACTGTCGGAATTCATCACGAGCGGACGGCAAATAAGCGAAAAGACTTTATTGGGAAACTCACCTATAAACTCTACCACCATTACAAAAACAATGTATTAGTGGCAGAGGATTTGCGCGTGTCTAACATGGTAAAGAACAAACACCTCAGTAAGAGTATCAGCGATGCTTCTTGGGGAATCTTCTTTGAGTGGTGTGCAAGCATAGCCGAAAGAGACGGCTTGCATTTCCACCAAGTTAACCCCAAGAATACTTCGCAGACCTGCTCCTGCTGCGGTAAAAAAGCACCGAAAAAGTTATCCTTATCGGTGAGAACCTTTAACTGTCAGTTTTGTGGCAACTCGCTTGACCGAGACCACAACGCTGCACAAAACATACTTTTCAGGGCAGCTGCTGCCCTTCGTGGAGAGCGGTGGGTTACCACCCTCACTGAAGCGAGAAACAAGAACGAAGCACGAGACTTGGACTTGACTGACGCAATACAACTCACGTTGTCTGTCGTCACAAGCCCAAGTCTTTAGGCTTGGGTAGTTGACAAATCCATATCCGTGATATAATGTTTTCAATTACCCGTGTGCGTTTGGATTTTATCAGTATATGCTCAACAAGCTACGCTCGCCAGCGCTTACGGGACTCAAAGGAGCCGTAAAATGGATAATTTAAACGTTGGAATTGTCGGGCTCGGTTGGGTAGCCGGTGCCCACATCGAAGCCCTCAAAGCCGTTACAGGTTCAGATGTCACCGCCATCTGTTCACGTCGAGAACACAATGAATCAGTATTGGCAGAGACATACGGGACACCCCTCAAAGCTTATACCGATTTTGACAAAATGCTTGCGGACCCGGATGTCCACATCATCGATATTTGTACGCCACATCCGTTTCATGCCGAACAAGCCATTGCCGCTGCTCAGGCGGGAAAACACCTCATCATAGAAAAACCGATCTGCCTCACATACGAAGATGCGAAAACTATCCGTGATGCTGTCAAAAGTACAGGTGTCAACGTGTGTGTCTGCTTTGAGTGTAGATACAGCGCGCATTTTACGATGATCCGCTCTGTAATCGACAACGGATTGCTCGGTGAACTCCACTACGCCGAAGTCGACTATTACCACGGCATCGGACCTTGGTACGGACAATACGAATGGAACATCAAAAAGGACTTTGGCGGTAGCACCCTACTTACTGCCGGATGTCATGCGCTCGATGCCCTCCTCTTTTTTATGGATGGGAACGTTGAAGAGGTAACAAGTTACCACACGCAATCCACAGGCGCATATTTTCAACCCTACGAATATAAGACAACGAGCGTCAGTCTCCTTAAGTTTGAAGGTGGTGGAAAAATTGGCAAAGTCACCTCTTGTGTCGATTGCTTACAGCCTTACTATTTCCATATCCACCTCGTCGGAAGCGAGGGAAGTCTACTCGACAACCGCATCTATTCCGCGAAACTTCAAGGTATGGATAAGAGCAGATGGAGTACGCTTGAGACCTCGCTCATTGACTCTGGTGATGTCAGCGACCATCCGTATGAGCCGCAATTCCAAGCATTCATAGACAGCATCAGACGAAATGAACCGATGCCGCTGACCGACTTTGACACGGCGTTTGAAACGCATCGCGTTGTCTTTGCCTCTGATATGTCGGCAGAAGCAAGCGGCAAAACTGTTAAACTGTCCGAACTCGATTAAATTACCACCGCGTCGCTGCCTCGCGATAGAGTTGAATCTGTTCCATATTGCGAGGCACAACCACTTGGATAGACTTGCGTTTCCGATTCACATCCCTGAGTACAATGGGTGCGCGCAGCATATTTGTCATCGTAACAATGCCGGAGTGATAAAAAGCCCACATGCGTTGCTCGGTATAAGGGTTCAGAACGTACTCCGAAGTATGTTCAGAAGGATGTCCACCTACGTCAACAAAAAAGTCATGCTTCGGGTACTCAAGTTCAATACTCGTATCATGTCCCTGTAAAAGCAGTTTTTCGGGGGGAGGCTTCGGTGAATATCCACTCAGTTTACATTTCCGAATCCGGATAGGTGCGGCTGATTTGTTAATCAGGTGCAACGACACAACGATAGCGAGGCGATGGTTATCGTCGCGGTTGATAAACCATGTATCTTCAGGGATAATCTCTACTGTCAACCCCGGAATCTGTTTTTTCCTGTTATAGACGATTGCTAATGCTACAAAACTAATTAAGCCAAGTAGAGCCGAATTTCCGGTGGGAGTAGCTAAGAATTGAAGCAGTTGCTTTAAGGCTTGTTGTAGCACGCGAGCTCCTTGACGAGTGTTTCTTCTGAAATCACGCCGTGTCGCCGAACCAGTGGCGGTGAGACAGAAATGTCATAAACTGTAGAAGGAATGGGACCCGGGGTCTTCCCTCCATCGACTATCATATCAATTCGTGAGGCGAGTTCTCCACCAATTTCTTGGGCAGAGGTGGCTGGCGGTTCTCCAGAGAGATTCGCGCTCGTTATTGCCATCGGTCCACCAAACGTTTGGAGAATTTTCAAAAGCAGTGGATTGTTTGGAATCCGTACCCCGACGGTGCCACCTCCAGCGGTCAACACTGGCAGCAATCCTTTACTTTCAATAACGATAGTCAAACCGCCGGGCCAAAACCGGTCTGTGAGGTGGAAGAAGAAATCTGGTAGGTTTTGAGAGACGCGATGGATATCTGTGACCGAACTGAGCACGAGCGGAATCGGCTTCCCGTCCGGTCGTCCCTTGACCATGTAGAGTTTTTGCACGGCATCCGCATTAAACGGGTCGGCTCCGAGTCCGTAAACTGTATCGGTGGGGATAGCGACAATACCACCTGATTTTAGGCATCTTACGGCTTTTTTTAACTTTTCCTTGCGGAGTAATAAAGTAGGATTCATGCCAGGAGTGCCTTTCTCTTGGGTCGCCTGCGCCGTTGTTGCAGGCTATCGTTGAGGAACGAGGTAGAATAATTAAGTTAATTTTCGTAACCGTAGCCCGTAATGTAATGGAGAGCGGATAGATGGAAGGTGCGTCATAGATTTAACGCACGTTATTACTCCGCAAGGTATAATTAAAAAATAGAACCCTTGGGAGTAGCATTTAGAGAGAGTCCATCTCGGAGCCCTTGCTGATATTTCTGGTAAGCGATTCCCGCAATCATTGCGCCGTTATCCGTACACAGGTTCATCGGTGGATAGTAGACTTCTGCACCAATCTCCGCAGCGGCGAGTTTTAGCGAAGCACGCAGATGACTGTTCGCAGCAACGCCACCCGTCAACGTTATAGCCGCAGCACCGGTGGCTTTCACTGCGCGCAGCGATTTGTAGACAAGGACATCCACGACAGCCGCTTGAAAACTGGCAGCAATATCTTCGATAGTTATCATATCAGGGTTTGTAGGCTTCACATCCTGTTGTCCATTCTCCACAAGTAGACCTGCCCGTCGCGCTTTCTCAACAAAATAGCGCACTGAAGTCTTGATACCGCTAAAACTGAATTGGTAGTCGTCGGTATTTCGCATCGGTCTTGGAAATTTCACCGCCGAAGGGTTACCTTTCTGTGCGAGGTCATCAATCACTTTTCCGCCCGGGAAACCGAGTCCGAGGTATTTCGCGACCTTATCGTAGACTTCACCGGCGGCATCGTCTTGTGTGCTCCCCAATACCTTGTATTGCCACCCCTCATGAACTTCGACAAGCAACGTATGCCCGCCAGAAACCGTGAGGCAGATATGTGGAAATGGTAGGGCATCATGCACCATACGTTTCGATAGCAAGTTTTGGCTTGCAAGCAGTGCCAAAAAGGGTGCATAGATATGTCCTTCAATGTGATTGATACCGAGCAACGGCAGATTGTGGCAATAGGCAAGGCTTTTCGCCGCAGCAACCCCAACAAGCAACGCCCCGATTAAGCCGGGACGATTTGTCACTGCGATCGCTTCCAAGTCCTTAAATGTGACACCCGCCTCTGCCAACGATCTACTCACAATGTAGTTAATCGCTTCAATATGTTTGCGCGATGCGAGTTCCGGTACAACGCCACCATATTCTTGGTGTGTTTCAACCTGCGAAGCAACAATGTTGGAAAGTACTTCCCTACCATCAGCAACAACTGCAGCAGCGGTTTCATCACATGAGGTGTCAATGCCGAGTATCTTCATATTTCTTTGGTTCGTCAATAGTTATATTTCTAACCATTCTTAGTGAATTGCTTCCCCGGGAGTTGCTGAACGACCCCTTTGAGCTCCAACATCAAAAGTACACTTGAGATCTGACCAATCGGCAGTTGTGTCGCCCGAACAATGGTATCAATATGTGATGATGGCACTTCGATAGCGTCAAAAATCGTCTTCTCATCTGGCGTTAAATCCGGTGGAGGTGGCGTAGAGACAGGTTGTCGGGCTTCTGAGGAAGCTTGTGTGGACACAAGTTTCGTATCGCCCTTCTCAACAGGAGATGCTTGCGGAGGCTCTGCCTCCATATCTGGCACCAGTATTGGTGATGCTTGAGACTGGATTTGATTTAATACGTATGGAGACAGTTCATTGAGCAGATCATCCACAGTGTTGATGAGTTTCGCACCGTCATTAATTAATTTGTGGGTACCCGCTGAGAGTTCAGAAAAAATCTCACCCGGTACTGCGAACACCTCTCTGTTCTGTTCAGCGGCGAGACGGGCGGTAATCAACGCTCCACTCCGGTTTGATGCCTCTACCACAACAGTTCCAAGCGTCAATCCACTAATGATACGGTTACGACGTGGGAAGTTTCTCGACTTCGGTCTGGCTGCCATTGGGAATTCGGAAACCAATGCCCCGGATGCTTCAATTTTCTCAGCGAGGTTGCTATTTGTCGCAGGATAAACGATACTCAACCCGTTTCCCATTACGGCAATTGTTCTACCCCCTGCTTCAAGTGCCCCACGATGTGCTAAAGTATCAATGCCCTTCGCTAAACCACTAATGACAGTTACGCCTCGCTGTGCGAGTTGGTAACTCAAGCGGTAACTCACCTTTCGCCCGTAATCTTTAGCGTTTCGAGAACCGACGAGGGAAATGCTAAGCGCGTCTTCAGGCGTGAGTTTCCCTTTTACATACAGCACAAACGGTGGTGTGTCAATCTCCTTCAAGTGGGGCGGATATGCGGCATCATAGAGTGTTACAATCTGACAACCATATTTGTGTATCAATTCAAGCTCACGTTCTATTGGGTACAAAACGGGCTTGTGAATTAAGAGATCACACACCGTCGGTGAAAGCAGGTCTATTTTTCTCAGTTCGTCCGATGTTGCTTGAAGTGCCCTCTCTGTACTACCAAAGACATCACGCAAGACTTGAACGGTTTTGAGTCCCACACCCTGAATAAGATTTAAATGAATTAGACTGATTGTCTCGTTAGACAGCATCTTTTCCACCCTGCGCGATGTATTATATGATTGAGGCTTCCACTGATAAGAGCATTTTGTAAGCGCGTCCGTAGAAGAAAGGCACGCTCGCAAAATGCTCTGACCAAAAAAGACGACTACTGTTCGGCTGTTCCTGCTTCCATCGGATCCGGTGGAAGCGCGTAATAGAGTTCGATTTCCTGAATCTTTTTATATTCTTGCATACTGGGTGCCCCAGTTTCACCACGGGTTGAGCGTTTCTGCCCACCGACCCGACGCGATTCCCAACGGCGTGGCACCTTCAGACGAAACTTAGTTGTCACAATCGGATTGTGCAAGGTGAATCGGTACATAGGCCGCATGTTGTCCTTGACTTCTTTCACCGTAACCCATTTCCCCTCTTCATTCATGTACTGAACAGAGAAGTATTCCATTTGACCCGGTTCGGATTTCACCACAACCTGTTGAATCGTCTGCGGCTGCCGCCATCTGAGAACGGCTTCGGTGAATTTATCAGATTCCTCTTGGGATCTTATATCCTTCTCATCTTCGAGAATAGGACCGGTTTCGCCCACGGTGTGGATATTGTCGTCATGGAATTTCGTATCCTCACTGGTCGCATCCATTGCGATGTTCTTGCTCCAGTTATATGCCGGATTTGACGCGAGAATACAGCCCGACATCCCAATCACCACACAGAGGGTCAGTATCAATAATCCAAAACGCATGTATAGCCTCCTTGTTGCCTTGAAACGGCACAGATGCCGCTCCTTACAATATGAAATTGAGGCGGCATTATAGAAGAAATAGCCACCTTGATATTGAGTTCCATATTACTCTAAATCAAGCAAATCATCAAGTTCTTTTTCACGCTTATCGGTCACCTGTGCCTCTTCCATCTGTTCAGCGGTTTTATAGCCGTAAAGTTCAATCTCTCGAATTTTCCCAACAGCACGCCGACTCCCGATATTCCACCCTCTGCCGCCAGAACGTGCCCGTTCCTGTCGGCTCAAGAGCGCGTCATCTTTCGTGCCTAAAACGCGCAACCGAATTCGATCTGTCGGAAACGGAATCAGCAGTGAAATCTTAATTGGATTCTCTTTGACACTCCTTACGTCCTTAATTAACTGCCAGTCCGCATCAACTGCAATGCTACCTTTATCGGCGTAAATATCAAACTCACTTAAATTATCTGAATGTATGACAATCCGACGGATAGTCTTTTTTTCCGGCAACGTAATCAGTACCTGTGAAGCGGGGTTCGCGCCAACGAATCCCTGTGAGCCTGCGGGGAAGGTGGTTTCACCGATAGTGTTCAACTTGCCATCAATTATCTGCGGGCTTGTCGACTGTACCCCTTCCATGAGGGCATAATTTTCGCTCCACTCCTGTTCCGAGAAAAGTGCTGCGCACCCTGCCAAAATAACGGAAACCAAGCAGAACAGTGAAAAAAACGCAGTGAATCGATAAATCATCTTTTTTCTCCTTTGATACCGCGCTCAGGCACAAGCCATCGCGCTACGGGTATTCCGTTCGCTTATATACGAGATTAGAACATATCATATCCGAACAAGACTGTGGACCGCCAACACCCCAGATCATGATATAATTTTCCAAGTAGCCCCCTCGCGGGTGTCCTGAATTTCAATGTTGAGTTCTTTAAGCCTGTCACGAATTTTATCGGATGTATCCCAATCTTTGTGGTTTCGAGCCTGCTGTCGGACCTCTAACAACAGCGCAATGAGTTGATCGCGTTGCTCTACGTTGTTGTCATCTTGGGCATCCGAATTGTAAACCCCGAGCACCTCACAGGTTTCAGTCAACGCTTGATAGGCTTGTGCGAAAACGGGAGCATCTGCTCCATCAGAAGTGCTGAGCGATCTGTTGACTTCGCCAATAAGAGTGAAAATAGCACCGAGTGCCTGCGCGGTGTTAAAGTCTGTATCCATAGCATCGGTAAACCGCGATTTCATCGTTTGGATCGCATCCTGAAGTGGCGAAGTCTCGGTTTCGCTCGCATTAAACTGCCCATCGTACTTTTTCAAGGCATCCAAACAGTTGTTCAAACGTCTGAGAGCCCCTTCCGATTTCACCAAACTCTCCGGATTGTAGTCAAGTGGGTGCCGGTAGTGTGCCGAAATCAGGAAATGACGAATTACCTCAGTGGGATAATGGTCGAGTGCGTCGCGTAGCAGGATAAAATTCTGTTCCGATTTGCCCATCCGCCTACCATCAATCTTCAAAAAAGCAACGTGCATCCAGTAACGTGCGAAGGTGTGTCCCGTCGCCAATTCGCTCTGTGCTATCTCATTTTCATGGTGTGGGAACTGTAAATCTTCGCCACCCGCATGGATATCAATAGTCTCACCGAGATGTTTCATCGCCATTGCAGAACATTCTATATGCCATCCGGGTCTACCTTTACCCCACGGGCTCTCCCAAGAAGGCTCACCCGGCTTCGCAGCTTTCCACATATCAAAATCCCGCGGATCCTCCTTCCGCTCATCAATTTCAACCCGCGCACCGGCGAGGAGATCCTCTGGCTTCCGATTGGAAAGTTTCCCATACTCAGCAAATTGATTCACGCGGTAATAAACACTTCCATCAATGACATAAGCCGCCCCTTTATCAATCAGGATCTGAATTAAACTTATCATCTCTGGAATGTGTTCGGTTGCTTTTGGATGGACATCTGCGGGATGGATACCGAGGCGTAGGGAATCCTCAAAGAACGCTTCGCCGTTCTGATGTGCGAGCTGCTTTGCGCTGACACCTAACTCTGCCGCACGATTGATAATCTTGTCATCAATATCTGTCAGATTTTGAACCAGTTTGACTTTGTACCCACTATATACCAAATAACGTCGAATAATATCTGTCACTAAAGCCGTGCGTGCGTTGCCCATGTGAATGTAATCGTAAACAGTCGGACCGCAACTGTAAATAGACACCTGTTCGGGATTTAGTGGTACAAAATCCTCTAATTGCCGGTTCAGTGAGTTATAGATTTTCATTCCGATTTTTCCGTGTTTTAGACTCCTGTTGGCATTGCTCACAAAACAACACCTATAGCCGGGAAAGGCAGGCGGTAGCGTGAGCGACAATCGCTTTCCCCTCGCCGACAACGCCCAATTCTTCCGCAGTGGTAGCCTTAACGTTTACCTGCGCCACGTCAATATCAAGTGTTTTGGCAAGTCTTGCGCGCATCTCTGAAATGTAGGGTGCCAATTTCGGGGACTGTGCGATAACTGTACTGTCTATATTTTCGATCTGGTAGCCACCCTGTCTCACTTTCGCTGCGACATCACGTAGAAAAATAAGGCTATCCATTCCTTTATAACGATCATCCGTATCAGGAAAATGAGTGCCGATATCACCGAGTGCGGCTGCGCCTAAAATCGCATCTACGATCGCGTGTGTCAGGACATCCGCATCCGAATGTCCTAACAATCCCAAATGATATGAGATCTCAACGCCCCCCAGAATCAATTTTCTATCAGAGACCAATCGATGAACGTCGTAACCAATACCTACTCGCATTTTTCTCTACATTTTCACCACAATAGACGCATAAAAAATGGAGGCAACAGACAAAACGCCTACCAAAGGGTGGCATCTGAGATCAACATTTCAGCCACTCGTAAATCAATGGGCGTAGTTATCTTTAGATTCGCGTAACTTCCCTTCACCAATTTAACAGGAAATCCGAGTTGTTCAATAAGGGAAGCATCATCGGTTGCCGTGAGTTGACGCGCTTGCGCTACCTGATGCGCTTCCTCTAAAAGAGATTTCCGAAAGACCTGGGGTGTTTGCACCGCCCAGAGCTGGTCACGCGCTGGTGTTTCAACAATGAAACTGTCTTTGTTCGAGACTTTGATTGTATCCTTGACTGGAACGGCAGCAACAGCCGCACCATATTCGTCCGCCGCGGTAAGACACGCGAAAATGACCTCATCCGTCACAAAAGGACGCACCCCATCATGAACAATCACAAAGTCAACATCTGCCGATAGGGCGCGTATACCATTATAGACCGACATCTGACGAGTTTCTCCTCCCTCAACAAGTTCTTGTACCTTTGTAAAGGGATAGGGATGCAACACAGCGGCGTGACATTCGCTGAAATCGGCTGGATCGACAATAACGAAAACCGCGTCCACAGCACTATTTTGCTCAAACCGCTGAATCGTATGTGCCAAAATCGGCTTCTGTGCCAATTTTAAGTACGGTTTTTTAACCGAATGCGCCATCCGGCTGCCCTTACCAGCTGCGGGGATAAGAACGCACACCTTGCTGTTCATCACTGTCCATATCATTTTCTTTTATTCGCGTGAAAATCATTTGACCCGCGCTCGTTCGTAACATCTGTGTAACCTCAACATTAATCACACTCCCGATGTAGGGTTTCCCGTCTTCAACGATTACCATCGTTCCGTCATCAAGATAGCCAACCCCCTGATTCGGTTCCTTGCCTTCCTTTAGGAGAAGCACTTGGATCACCTCACCGGCAATGACAACAGGACGTACGGCATTCGACAACTCGTTGATATTGAGGACATTCACACTCTGTAATTCGGCAACTTTGTTGAGGTTTAAATCGTTTGTGATAATCGTTGCCCCTTGCTTTTGTGCGAGATGAACCAACTTCGCATCAACTTCTGGCAAATGCGGCACTTCTTCCTCTGAGATTTCAACATCAATTCCCAGATTGTTCTGAAGCGCACGAAGGATATCAAAACCGCGCCGTCCCTTATTTCTACGAAGTGGTTCCGTTGAATCCGCAATATGCTGCAACTCATTGAGAACAAATCGTGGAATGACAAGCGTGCCTTCAATAAATTTCGTTTGACAGATTTCAAGAATTCTACCATCAATAATAACACTTGTGTCCAAAATTTTGAAGTTACTTGCAGCTTGAACTGAACGTGAATCACCAGGTCGGGTAGACCCCTTTGATCCCAGTAATTGGCTTAAACTCACTGTTGTAGAGAGATGGTAGCCGCTCATCATACCCACGTACCCCAAACTGAGAACAATTGCTATCTTTAGATTGTCATCAAACTGTGACAGGAGAGATAGCAGGGCAAAAGAAACCAATAAACCTATAAAAAGTCCTATCAGCCCCGCGACGATACCACGTACGCTGGGTATACGTAGACAAATTTCTGCCCCAACAAGAAAAAGGGCAACGACAAATCCAACAATCGCTGCGACTGGGGCACTGTAGATGATATAGCAGCTTGCCACACCTGCAATTATAAAAAAGAGACGAATCCCCCAAACTATCATTTTTCCTACTCCAAGTCTAACTTAAAAAGACAGTACTGCCACTTGCAGGCGCGGACTTCATTCGCGCTTACAAGAAACCCGGTTACCAGCATCTGCCCCGATATTTCGGACGCGCTCTGTAAACACGCCAACTTAACAATGTTCACACTTAGACTTTATAACTATCAATAAATTACGAACCGTACTACAGTAAAGCCCCCAGACTGTCATATACGTCGCTAACACCCACAAGTTCAATATCTTCGTCAATTTCCAAGCCTTTCCGGTTGTACTCAGGAAAAATCACCCGTCTGAATCCTAACTTCGCGGCTTCCCGGATTCGTCTCTCAACATGCGTCACGGGACGAATTTCACCACCCAACCCAACCTCTCCGATTACAACAGTCTGCCTATCCACAGGCAGATTTCGATGACTTGAGGAGATTGCCATCATAACACCGAGGTCAATCCCGGGTTCATCAATGCGTAGCCCACCAGTAATGTTAACAAAAACGTCGGAATCCGCAACGTCAATGCCTACCCGTTTATTGAGAACCGCAATAAGTAAGGCAATCCGGTGCCGGTCCACCCCGGCTGTCGTATTGCGGGGATTTCCATGATTCGTAGGCACGACAAGCGCCTGCACTTCCATGAGCAGGGGACGGGTACCCTCTATGCTGGAGACCACAACAGATCCTGAAATTTCTGCCTCTCTGTTGCTTAAAAAGAGTTCTGACGGGTTCATCACATCCATGAGCCCTGTGCTCTGCATCTCAAAGATTCCGATCTCGTTCGTGGAACCGAATCGATTTTTAATCGCACGCAGGATGCGGTAGATGTGATGCTGTTCCCCTTCAAAATAGAGGACAGTATCCACCATGTGCTCTAAAACGCGAGGTCCAGCGAGTGTTCCCTCCTTTGTCACATGCCCGACGAGAAACACCGGTATATTCCGATTCTTCGCACAAATCAGGAGATGCCCAGCACACTCACGAATCTGGGTGACGCTCCCCGGTGCGGATGGGATATTCGACAAATAAACCGTTTGGATAGAATCAACGATGACAACCTTCGGAGACCATGCTGCAATATGCTTTTCAATCTGCTCCAAATTGTTTTCACATAGTACATAGAGTGTATCAGACGAAACACCGAGCCGAGTTGCACGGAGTTTCGTCTGGCTAACAGATTCCTCACCGGAAACGTAAAGCACATCTCCATAGTTCCGACTCAATGCATCACTGGCTTGTAGTAACAACGTAGATTTGCCTATTCCCGGATCGCCGCCGATCAGGACTACGGATCCCGGCACAATCCCACCACCGAGTACTCTGTCAAATTCTGACATCCCAGTTAGATGCCGTTCCACATCGCTTGCTGTAACTTGCGAAATAGGCTCAGGCTCGCGAGATGCTTGTCCGATATCACGGTGTTTCGATGCAGTCGTGAGTGTCTCTATCTCTTCGGCGAAACTTTGCCAACTCCTACAACTCGGACACCGTCCCAGGGTCTTTGGCGTCGTATATCCACACTCTTGACAGACAAATTTGCGTTTCTCTCGTGCCATTCTTTAATTTTACCTTGCGGTTACATAACGTGCGTTTCGACTTTGAAGTGCGTTCCTTATATCCGCCTGCGCCGTTGTTGCAGGCTACGTTTTTTTAATTATACGTTGAGGAACCCTAATTTTACCTTGCGGTTACATAACGTGCGTTTCGACTTTGAAGTGCGTTCCTTATATCCGCCTGCGCCGTTGTTGCAGGCTACGTTTTTTTAATTATACGTTGAGGAACCCTTTATTAGGCGAACCCCTCTTAACCGACTGCTGCCCGCTGACTGCCAATTACCACTCACCACCCAAAAAGCGAAATCCTGTTGTCCAACGCCGCTCACCGGTCAAATTCTCTGCACCCAGCAGAAATTGTCCATATCGGAAAAACCGCAACGCTACTTCCGCGTTCAACTCTGGTTCTCTGCCCGTCAGTCCTACCCCTTCAACGCTGATGCCGAAACGTCGGGACCACAACCACAAATCCAAGCCTGCTCCCACTTTGGAACGCATAAACCCGGCACGCGCACGGAGAAAATCTGTTACATCGTGTGCATACTGAAACTCAAAGCGAACCTTCTCATCTCGAACACCTACCCCGAACCTATAGTGTGCGTCGGGGCTGCGAGAAAGTGAAAACGCCAGTTCATTGTAAAGTCGCTCTTCGAGACTCAGATAGCGGAGCTCATAATCCCAACCAAACTGCGGTAAATCAAGTTGCTCCAACTGCTTCTCAGTTTTTTCAGAGAGTTCCGTTACCGCACTCATCATTTCGTCGACATTTTGCAAGGTTCGCCGGACATCTTTAAGCGGCTCGGATGTGTTCAGCAATTGCGCGACAGTACCCTCACCCTCGTTAAGCGTGGTAAGAAAACGACTGACGCTCGTCTCCAGAGCAGCGACCGAAGCAGTCGTCGCCTTTAGGTTCTCTAAGATAGGTGCGATGTTGGCTTCTCCTGTTTCAATAGCATTACTACCTTGCGAAACAAGGGCAGAAACCTGTGCCGCTAACGTGTCGAAATCTGAGCGAAAATCTTGTGTTATCTGTCGAAATTCTGATGTTGTCGCGCGAACATCGGTAAAAATAGTGTTGAGTTTCGGTGAATTCTGATTCAGGAGCCTCAAGAGTTCACGTGTAATGTCACTTATTTGACTGCTCACCATCAGGGAATCGCCTTCTAACTGTGCTATAAGGTTATTTACCTTTACGAGGGTCCCCTGAAACCGCCTATCGTTTTCTAAGGCGAGTTGCGTCAAAGTTTGCACCGTATCTTTAGAGTCAACGCTCAACTTCTCAATAGTTTTTCCAGTGAGTGCGACGACCTCCCGAATCTCTTTGATGGCGAGCTGAATGGCTTCTTGGTTCGCTTGTAGCACTGCATTAGCAGCCGTTGTGAGTTCAATAGCCTGTGTCATACCAGCACTCGTCTGCTCAAGGAGTTCCAAGGCATTCACAGGGTCTTTTCCAACAATCGGCAAGTTCGCTGGTTTTAAGGTCGAGTTCCCAATGGGTCCATTGTCAAGAGCGATATAAATTTCACCGACAAACCCGTTCATGGAAATTCTGGCACCACAGTCCTCCCTCAACCACTCAAATGCGTTTTTGACTTTCGCCTTGATGTGCACATTATCAGTATCAGGACGGAGCTCAATAGCCGTTACTTTGCCAATCGGGACACCAGATAGGTAAACACCTGCCCCGACATAAAGCCCGTTGACAGAACGAAATTGAAACGTCAGTTCATCACCAGCAGTTGCCCACGGCCAATTCTCAGCATTCGTAAGAAGAATTGTCAGGAATACGATGCCAACGAGAACCATTACACCGACTTTTACAGACGCAGTCCAAAAGTTCATACTACCTCCCTAAATATTTTTTCAAAATAGGATTTTCCATGTTGAGAATCTGGTCTGGTGCTCCAAATAGGATGAACTGTTGCAAAATGGGATCGTCGATGTTGATAATTTCATCTGGACTGCCGTATGCGACCTGCCTACCTTCATGAATCATAGCCATCCGGGTAGCGACACTGAAGGCACTATGCATATCATGTGTAACCACAACGGAGGTGACTTGCAGCCTCTCATGGAGGTCTCCAATAAGTTGATTGATTTCGGTACAGGTCACCGGGTCAAGTCCGGTTGTAGGTTCATCGTAAAAAATAACCTCCGGATCAAATGCGAGGGCGCGTGCGAGTCCGACCCGTTTTCGCATACCCCCACTCAATTCCGCGGGGCGCAAGTCCTGAGTACCCTCTAAATCAACAAGACTGAGTTTCTCGTCAACCACCTTACGCATTTCTCGCTTGTCAAGATCTGTATGCTGATCCAGCATAAAAGCGACATTCTCTGCGACAGTCATCGAATCAAAGAGGGCAGCAGACTGAAACAGCATTCCAACCTTTCGGCGGAGGACATTCATTTTTTTTCTGTTTAGGCTCGATATTTCCGTTCCATCGAACCAAATTTCACCGGAATCGGCAGACATCAATCCTGTAATAATCTTGAGGAGTACACTCTTACCACACCCGCTACGTCCCATAATCACGAGCGTCTCGCCACGCGGAATTTCAAGGCTGAGTTCGTTTAAAACGTTTTTGCCTCCAAAACTTTTTGTGACGTTTCTAATTGAAATCATTCTTTAATTTTACCTTGCGGAGGCACAGCGTGCGTTTGAACTTTGACGGGCGTTGCTCATATCCGCCTGCGCCGTTGTTGCAGGCTACGGTTTTTACTTATACATTGAGGTAACCTTTATGAGGCGAAAACCTCTTTACCGACGGCTGATGCCTGACGGCTGACGGCTAAATTATACCAACCCAAAAATGTTAAAGAGCACATGATTCAAGACAAAGTCTAAAACGAGAATACCAATAAGAGAGATTACAGCAGAGCCAGTCGTAGCAATGCCAACCCCCTCTGCTCCGCCTGCTGTCGAGATACTAAAACCCTTGTAGCAGCCAACCGCAGCAATTGCCATCCCGAAAGAGGTCGCTTTAATCAAACTAATGAGAACGCTTCCGACAAAAAGATTCTTCTGCACTTCCAAGAGAAAAAAGGAGCCGTTTACATCAAATAGCGTAACAACGGCGACAAAACCGCCAGCGATGCCCGCAAACGTCGAATAGATCGTAAGCGTCGGTAACATCAGAGAACACGCGAGAAAACGCGGCACCACCAGATATTTGACTGGATTTGTGCCCATCACCTCAAGTGCGTCAATCTGCTCCGTAACCTTCATCGTTGAAAGTTCAGCAGTAATTGAGGCCCCGATACGTCCGGCGAGCACAAACGCAGTAATCATCGGACCGAGTTCCTTCACGACTGAAACACAAACGAATCTCGCCACCGAGCCTTCCACTGCATAAGGTTTGAGCTGAATATACCCCTGAACACCCAATACCATTCCCGTGAAAAACCCAGAGACAATAACAACAGCCAAAGAATTGAAGCCGATCAACAACAACTGCTTAACTAACAGATCAAACTGAAAGGGAGGACGGAAAATTTGAAAAAGTGTTTGAAAAAAGAGCGTAAAGGCTCGTCCTACCTCGGAAAGCACGCTGTGCAACCGAATCTTAACCAAATCAGGGAAACCTCCAGAGGCTTTGTGTATAGTGGACTGCTGCTCCATATTTTCTATAATGGTTGTCAGTTGTCAGTTATCAGTTATCGGTTAAAAGAGGGTTCTGATTTCGGCAAACACCTCTTAACTGAAAACCGAACTGAAAGCGTAGCGTGCTGAAAGCCATCTAACTGGGGTTCTCAAATCGCATCTGCTTTTTAGTAAAATAAAGAATAACCGTTCCGGTTGGTCCGTTACGCTGCTTCTTAATCATGATGTTCGCTTCAACCCTGTCTCCGACATCCTCATCTTCGTAATAATCATCTCGGTGTAAAAAGGCGACGAGATCGGCATCCTGTTCGATTGCCCCGGACTCCCGTAAATCTGAAAGCTGCGGACGTTTATCAGGGCGACGTTCAATCTCACGACTCAATTGCGAACAAGCGATAATCGGAACATTAAGCTCCCACGCGAGGATTTTCAAAGCACGTGAGATTTCAGAGATCTCCTGTTCGCGAACGTTATATCTACCAGTCCCTCTCAATAGTTGCAGGTAGTCAACAATAATGAGAGCCAGATTACCGTGTTCGCCTTTTAAGCGTCGCCCCTCGGCGCGTAGACTCTGAACAGTAAGACCACGATTATCGTTAATTAGGATAGGTGCTTCAGCCAATCGACTTGCCCCTTCAGTCAACGGTTTCCAGTTATCTTCACTGAAATTGCCGGTTCGGAGCCGCCCAAAATCAATCTGAGATTCGGCGGCTAACATCCGCATGACGATATCCTGTGCTGGCATCTCAAGACTAAAAATAGCGACTGGACGTTTTTCTTCAAGGGCGATGTTCTGTGCTATGTTCAGCACCAAGGTTGTTTTTCCCATACTCGGTCGCGCGGCAATGATAACAAGATTACCGGGCTGCAGCCCTGATGTCATATGGTCAAAATCCATAAAGCCGGTCGGTATCCCTAAAAATCTACTTTTTTTCTGATACAGACTTTCAACCGCGCTAAGACTCTCTGTGAGTAATGTATGGATGGCGACAAACCCGCGTTGGGTATCTGTCTGGCCAAGATCGAAGACCGCTTCCTGTGATTGATTCAGGACATCAGCAATTCCTACCCCCTCGTCGTATGCCATCTCGCGAATCTGAGCGGTCGCTCGAATTAACCGACGGCGCGTCGCCTTTTCATAGAGGATATCTGCGTAAAACTCTGTACTCTCTGTCTCTGCAATTGGAGCCTGTAGTTCGTATAGGTACTCTGTTCCGCCAGCCCGGTTCAACTGGTTCACTCGTTTCAACTCATCAGCAACAAGAAGGGGATCTGCATTGCTAACGCGGTCATATACAGCAAGGATAGCTGAATAGGTAAGCTGATGGTCTACAGTGAAAAATACATCAGAGGTCTGACCGAGCTTGGTTATTACTTGAGGAATAACCGATTTGTCGGTCATCATCGCGCCGAGTACTGCTTGTTCAGCTTCCTTGTCAGAGAGAGAATCAACCAGTTGTGCCTGCATAATTACTCTTCACGTCCAACAACAACGCGGAGTTCGACGACAACATCTGTATGCAATTTGACCGGTACCATAAACACGCCGAGTTCACGAATCGGCTCTGCGAGTTCAAAGAACCGCCGTTCCAAATCAACCCCCTGCGTTCGCAAATTCTCTGCGATATCCATAGAAGTAACTGACCCGAAGAGACGATCGTGTTCACCAGCACGCCTGCTCAGTGTGCACGTAACACCAGTCATCTGTGCGGCGATTTCCTGTGCGCGTTCTTTATCCTTCGCCCCTTGATGATCAATTACTTGTTTCTCGTGATCTAAGTGTCGGCGGTTTCGCTCCGTTGCATGCACCGCTAACTGCATAGGAAGAAGATAGTTACGTGCGAAACCATTTGCGACGTTCAGCACATCGCCCGGTAGACCGAGACCTTCAACACTTTTCTTTAGAATGACTTCCATAATTGAAATCCTAAACTATCCTTCGTAGGGAAACCCGTTGTACGTGTCTGAAGCCCTACCTCTATCGCGTAAACGGCAACAGTGCCATATTACGGGCGCGCTTGACTGCACGCGTTACCATTCGTTGTTGCTTCGCCGATAGCCCAGTGACCCGGCGACTCACAATTTTGCCACGTTCATTAATAAATTTTCGCAGCGTATCTATATCTTTGTAATCGAAAGATTCAATCTTATGATAGCGCTGCCTGCGACGGAATGCCATATCAATTCTGTTCCTTTTTTCTAAAATGTTGCGCATCAGAGCGTTTCTGATGCGCTATGTCTATAGGAGCACTCAACACACCTATCTATCGAAAGACTCACCAAGAACGTGGGAGACCCTCTGGACAACAACGGCTCTCCCACGAAGACTATCCTTACTTAAAACGGAATGTCGTCCTCTGTTGCGGAAGATGCGTCACTCACAGCGGGAGCTGGTGCGTCCTGATAAGATGCAGCCTGTCTTGGTGCAGCCGCAGGTTGGGCATCGGCGTAACCGCCACCCGCCTCATTGTCCTCACGTTTCCCAACAAACTGAAACCGCATCAGACGGACTTTAAGACGGTTCCGCTTCGTTCCGTCTTCAGCTTCCCACGAATCATACTTGAGGGCCCCCTCAACCAAAATGGGGCTGCCTTTACTGAAATACTCACCGACTAACTCTGCCTGCTTATCCCATGCTTCTATATCAACAAAGCAGACATTCTCTCTCTGTTCACCAGTTTGCCGGTCAGTATACCGTTCACTCATAGCCAATCCAAAATTAGCGATGGCTGTTCCGCTCGGCAGAAATTTCACTTCAGGGTCCCGTGTCAGATTCCCCATCAGGATGACCTTGTTGTAACTTGCCATGGTTTCTCCTTTTTATCGTAGGCTCAGACCTTTTGAGGTAGCCTACAAGCCAAAAGTTCGTTTAAGATTTGGATAACGCTTATTTCAGGCAGACGCTGCTGTATCTTCAGCCTCTGCGTCATTATCTGTTGTATCTTCAGCCTCTGCATTATCATCCGACGCTGGTTCCTCATCCGATGTCAATTCTTCATCCGGTGCCGAATCCTCATCTGACGTTGATTCTTCGACCTCGGTTCCTTCAGCGGTTAGTTCGGCTTTCAACTTATCAATATCATCCTCGTATTGGACGAGCATATACCGCAAAATCGCTTCAATGACCTGCAGGGATTGATTTAATTCCGCGACAAAACTCGATGTGCACTCAAAAATGTAGAGCACATAATACCCTTCACTCCGTTTCCGGATAGGATAAGCGAGTCGTTTTTTCCCCCAGGGATCAACTTTCAGGAGAGTCCCGCCACCTTCGATAATGCCCTTTACTTGATTCGTAAGAGCCTCAGCTTCCTTTTCATCGTGGTCGGGAGTAATGATAAGGAGGAGTTCATAAGGATTCAAATTTTCGTGCCTCTCTTCGGACTGATGGCTCCACTGCTTTTGTAATAAAAGCAGAGAGCAGAGATTAATATTAATTAAATTAAGTAAAATCCACCTGATGCCTATGAATCGCCTGTAAATCAAAAGGGCGATTACAGGTTAGATGGAATTCTATTCGTTAACTTTAGTTAGTATAATTATACCACATTCTAATCCATATATCAACCAAAAATGCGATTTTTCAGAGACCTTTAGTTTTACAGAATGCGTTGATTGAAATTCAGTATGTATTCGTCAACATAGGTTAAAGCCAATTACATTTATATAAATTATGTAATAGTATTAACGTCTATTTATGACTTATGATACCATAGTTTGACTTATCGACCAAGATGAAAGAGAAAGAATCGCGACCGGGAGGTCGCTCCTACAAAAGAACGGAATGCCTCTGAATCCCACATCACAGTGTAAATTTCAATTATAGTAAAGCCTATAATTACTTGGACATTGTGAAGAGGCGAGGTTAGAAACCTCGCCAGCGGTGGGGTAGGGTTGCTGCCTCCTGAGATGTCTACATATTTTCGGGCTTTACTACTACATATTTTCAGACTTTACGATAACAGAAAATTTAGGAAATTTAGGTTGGAAGCGTTGAATATGCAGTTACATGCAACGGTAAAAAAAACGGACGTTTCGATGTGAGGACCTCTTTCCGGATCCGTGCGGCTAACGTATCCACATCCACCTGTTCCACTGTCGCAAGCCTGTATTTTTCTAAGAGCGGAAGGAGACTCTGAAAGATAGTCGCCATGTATCGGTAACCCGCCCACGTTTTGGCGGCACCGATAGGAGACTCAAGATGCATCGTTGGTGGCGGCAAACCTGCGTCAACAAAAGCGCGATAAAGCCCAATGCCCGTGTCAAGATGTGCTCCTGAATGTTCAAACACATCCAAAATCCACTTAATGAGTTGGTTCATGAGAGGTGTATCCGGATGTAAGAACGCGGGATAAAGCGTGTATTCTGGCTCCTGGAATGCGGCGATGCCGCCCGGTTTTAAATGCGTTATGAGCTGAGCGAATGTTTTCCCAGGATCCACCATATACATCAACACAAATCGTCCGACAATAGCATCAAATTTGTCCGTAAAAGCCAGCGTTCGCGCATCACCGGCAACGAATTCAACGTTCTGGATGCCTGCGTCTGTTGCCCGCTGGCGTGCCGTTTCAAGAATTGCGGGATTGAGATCCACACCGACAACCCACCCTTCAGGACCGACAAGTTCAGCGAGGGTAAGGGCAACATCACCCGCACCACTACCGACTTCGAGGACTCGCATCCCTTCCGTTACACCGGCTCGCTTACAGAGACGTTGCGTCGACTCTCCATAGATTCTTGATTGTTCAATGAGACGTGTCGTTTCGTGTGAGGTACGCCCTAAGGTATAGGTGCCGCCGCGATCTGATGTCTGCGAGTTTTCTAAATGATTTTTCGCCATGCGCGGAGCCTTTTCAGGATGCAAGCGTGGCATACGCCGTGATATGCGGTGGCAACATAATCGGTCGTTTCGCTGCAGCGACTTCCGCCTGTATCCGCTCTGCCAACGTATCAACATCCAACGCTTCAGCTGTGGTAATTCCGTACGCCTCCAGCAGGGGGACGAGGCTCCGAAAACTGTTCTCAAGATATTCGTAGCCGGGCCAATCTTCAGGTCCGCCCATAGGTGCCTCAAAATGTAAAGTCGGTTCGGGTAAACCTGCTTCAACAAAGGCTTTGTAAAGGTCCATACCCATCTCAAGATGTGCTCCTGAACGCTCAAACACGGTGCGTCCCCATTCAATTAATTTGTTTGCTAAGGGGGTATCGGGATGCACTGCTGCAGTATAAGGCGTAAAATCGACTTCCTGAAAGGCGACTATTCCACCGGGACGCAGGTGTGTCGCCAAATGCCTAAGTGTTTCCGCTGGGTCCGCCATATACATCAGTACAAGCCGCCCGACAACAGCATCAAAATCGTCCGGAAGTCCAAGGGTTCGGGTATCACCCGCAATGAATTCAATGTTTGAAAAACCCGCTGCATCCGCTCGAGCTTGCGCTATTTTGAGAATATCAGGATTGACATCTACACCAATAACTGTGCCGTCGGGACCAACAAATTCGGCGAGCGTGAGAGCCACATCGCCAGCACCGCTCCCAACATCAAGGACTTTCATCCCTTTTGCAATACCGCTTCTGAGAAAAAAACGCCGTGTCACATCTTCATAGAGTTGTGACTGCTTGATTAAGCGTTCCGTTTCGCCTTTGCTGCGGCCCATTGTATATTCTGCGTCTCTGGACCGATTGCTCATTTCAATTTACCTCACTTTCGGAAAATTTGCGAGACCCAAGGATCTCGCGTCATATAATTGCTAATGTATTATGGTTTATTCCGCCTGCCGCATTCGCGAGGGTAACCGCTAACTCGGCACCATTTCGTGTTGTCCCCGGATCAGAAGGACTATAAATGAAACCGATTTTGACTGCAGCTGCCCCATCAGGGGTTTCCATCCCCTCCGGAGCAACAACTTGTTGAATACGATCACAACTTAAAAAGAAAACGCTCATTAAGAAGAATGAAGCGAGGATGCCGAAAATAGTTATATATCTGAGCGTCGTTCTGTTCCGTTGAAATAGCATAAAGATTTCCCTTCACGTTAGGGGGCAATTGGAAACCGCTTCCGAATACATACTAAGAATTAAAAACTGTAACCAACTTTAGTATACCAGAACGCGCCGCCAAACCCATAAGGACTATACTCACCGAAGGGTCTACCAACGATTGCTCCCGTAAAGTTCTCAACATCCGGATCCGCCCAAGTCACGTTATCCGGTTCAACATTGAGGACATTATTCACCCCAATTGTGATGCCTAAGTTCTCAATGAGCGCGTAACTAACTTCAAGGTCCACCAAAAACGCCTCACCGTAGGTTTGCGCGCCTACAGCGTTCTCGTACCAAGGACCGTAATAATTGACTCTTCCCAATACACCTAAACTGTCGCCGATGGCTTGGGTTAGCGTCACATTTCCGCGATGACGAGGGACACCTTCCTCCAATAGCCGGACGCGTGTGTCGTCAAGGATATCAGGATTACGCTTGGTTACTGTGGTCTCCGTGTAGTTGTAAGCGAGACTTAGCGCCCCATCCAATATGGGTGCTGTGAGAATCACATCAACTCCTTGAGTGCTCGTCTCAAATTCATTGGTAAAGAACCGGAACTCTTGTAGATTGCCTGCGCTCGTAATGCCTTCAGCCACGAGCTGCTGAATCTGTGCCTCTGTAATATCTGTACCTCGCTGGAAGTCTTTTGTCGGAGCCAACCGATCCTCCAGCTTAATGTTGAAATAGTCAACAGTGATACTCGCAATGGTATGGCTGACGACTGTTCCAACCGTGAAATTCTTTGACTTTTCGGGTTCGAGTGGCTTACCACCCACTAAACTTGCGGCAGCGTGTGTAGAAGGAATCGTCCCTTTATTGACCAATGTATTGTTTTCACCGAACTCCGTTGTGACGTTAAAGGCATTTTGCTGACCCGGTGTCGGTGCTCTAAAACCGGTGCTATAACTGCCGCGTGCCCTTAAGTCAACAACAGGATCAACCGAAAGCAATTCTTTAAGCGTATCGGCAATGCCATAGTTCGTTGCGATTTTGTAATTGACAGTGCTCCCAAAATCGTCGAAGTACTCACCGCGGATGGCAGCATTAACCGTCCAAAAGTCAAGAGGTCTCAACTCACTTTCCAAATAACCAGCGAAGTTAGACCGGGTCCAACTCCCTTCGGCAATATCACTGAAGCCGGGGAATCCGTTGGATCCTGAACTAAATCCTTGGCTTGCCAACGGACCGATTTTCCAAGACTCAATCTGTCCCTGCACAATCTCAAAGGTTTCCGTGCGATATTCCAAACCTGAGGCGAGGAACACCATATCGTGTAGCGGATAGGTTAAGTCAAGATTAATGTTCGTATCCGCTTGGATATAATCGCCCGGGTCAAATTCAGTCGGTGTGTCCGGTCCAAGCGAGGCATTAACCGTATTTCTGATAAAGAAATCGGAGGCGTGCCGTCCATAAGAAGCACTCAAATCCCATCCTAAGTCCGCAGCGATCATTCCTTTCAAGCCAACGAGGAGCGAAGCATCTTGGGTATCCGCACCGAAACGGGGTGTAAACCCACCGGGAAAGAGCTCTTGGAATGTGAAAAGATTTGGGTCAGAGAAAACCTGTTGTAAGGCAACCGGATATGGAACGTTGTTGGTTATCTTGACCACAGGAACTTCACCTGTGCCCGACAATCTTCCAACAAGTAAGGTTTCTCCATCATCATTACTAAAGACAGCAGGTCGGGTATTGGGATTTCGGAAGTAGAACCCGCCTTCAACTTCCTTCTGCGCGTAGTTCGCATGCCCGTAGAACTTAATATCATCGGTAATGCTTGCACCGTAGTTCGCAAAAATCTTGATGTCGTTTCTAATAATAGGATGTCCCCACGGTTGAGCGGGATCAGCGACATCCGCGTTTCCGGCACTGATGAGCGCGGCGGCATCATCGCGTTGTACAGAGCGATCTGTCTCATTCATGCCACCGTATTCTACACTGAGATTCGTCCAGAGATCCTCTCGTCCCAAACCGATATTCCCAGCGACAGCGTATGCAAGACCATCACCCGCTTGGAAAATACTGGGTTTGATTGCAAAAGATCCGCCTTCGTAACTGTCCTTGAGCTGCAGGTTAATGACCCCCGCGATCGCATCGGAACCGTATTGTGCCGATGCTCCATCTCGTAGTACCTCCAGCTGCTTCAGTGCGATGGTGGGGATAGGAGAAAGGTCGGCACCCTGTGCGCCATCGGATAACCCATTTCCGAGCCAAGCAATCACGGAGGCACGGTGACGGCGCTTGCCATTCACCAGCAGTAACGTGTGATCCGGTGCCAATCCGCGCAGATTCGCAGGACGGACGACAGTGGCTGCATCAGCGATCGGCTGCGCATTGACGTTGTAAGATGGGACCAAGTTTCTCAGCAGGTCTGGCAAATCCTTGCCTCCCTGTTTGACGAAATCTTCACTTGGTAAAACATCAATCGGTACCGCAGATTCAAGAACCGAACGCGGTTTCGCACGCGTCCCAACCACAACCACACCCTCAAGCGTTATGACCTCCTGTTCAGATGTTGCTTCGCTCGATTCCATTTCAGTCTCTTGTGCCACTGCAGTAGATGCCAAACTTATAAAAATAATTAAAACGACGGGCATCAGAAGCAGCACCGTTTTAAAATCAAGTGTGACTTTCATAAATGAAGCTCCTTCATTTTTCAGTTAAAAAGACACTCTCATTTAAAGCAGAACTAATGTAATTTATATGAATTGAATATGAGATGAATTGAAGAGGCGCGGTTGAAAACCGCGCCTCTGCGAAAAGCATATTTAGCACTTTTCAGGAGATAGGTTTTAGAAACTGTATCCGACTTTGGCATACCAGAACGCGCCATCAAACCCAAACGGACTGAATTGTCCGTATTTGTTACCAACAGAACCAGCAGCATTCGGATTTTCATCGGGATAGGTATTAAGGATATTTCTTCCACCGAGAGTGAGAGCCAATCCGGACCCCACGGTGTAAGTGGTTTCTAAGTCGAAAATAACCCTTCCAGTGTATTCTCCAGTGCCTGGCACATCTGGATTCTGTAAGAAATCTTCAGAATCGAACCAACCGCTGAAATAACTGGCACGCCCGAGCACTCCCCATACGTCCGTTATGGATTGAACGACAGTCAGGCCGGCGCGGTGTTCCGGTAAGTTCTCTTCGAGTTCCCTGATTCGATGATCGTCCAGCGTGTCAGGATTGAAATCGGTAACCGTAGTTGACGTGAAGTTATACACGGCGATGAGGTTTCCGTTGGGAATTGGTGCTGTAACGACAAAGTCAATACCTTGGGTTGTGGTATCAAAGTCATTGATAAAGAACCGGAATTTTTCCAGATTCGCCGCACTGGTTACACCTTCAGCGATGAGCTGCGCCTTCTGCCCTGCAGTCAATGTAAAGTCTTGTGACACAGATAACCGGTTTTTCAGCCGAATACCAAAAAAGTCCAGCGTGAAATTTACGCCCAAAATATCAACGGTAAATCCACCTGTGAAGTTATTTGATGTTTCCGGGTCAAGCGAGTTATCTTCCTTGCCTGTCACAATACCAACAGCAGCGTTAGTGGAAGGAATTGTTCCGTTATTAACGAGATCACCCTTCGCAAAATCGTATTCAGTGGTAATGTTGAACGCATTTTGCTGCCCGGGTGTCGGTGCTCGGAACCCGGTACTATAACTTCCCCGCAACCGCATCGTTTCAGTAACCTTGTAGTTCGCAGCGACTTTATAGTTCAGCGTGCTACCGAAGCCCTCAAATTGTTCACCGCGTACAGCAAGCGCGAGCAGCAGCGGATCAATCGGTCTGATTTCAGTTTCCAGATAGGCAGCAACATTAGAGCGGTGCCAATTTCCTGCTGCGACCGGGCTGAAACCGGAGAATCCGTTGGAGGCAGCAGTGAAACCTTGAGCAGCGAGGGGCCCGATCTGATGCGACTCGCGTTCCCCTTCTATGATTTCAAACCCTTCATCCCGATATTCCAAACCAGAAGCGAGAAACACCAGGTCGTGCAACGGATACGTTACATCAAAGTTGAGGTTATAATCCGTCTGGATATAGTCACCGGGATCAAAATATGTCGGTGTATCCGGTCCGAGGGAAGCATTGACGGTATTGAAGATAAAGAAATCGGCATGGTGCCGTCCAAAAGAACCACTCACATCCCACGTTAGGGGTTTGCCTAACGCTTCTTCCAGAGCAGTGCCCTTAACGCCAACGGCGACGGAACTATCCCAAGCGAACGCGCCAAATCTGGGCGTGAATCCCCCTGGAAACATCTCCTGGAATGTGAATAGGTTCGGGTCACTCTTGACGGCTTGCAACCGTTCTGGATCAGGAACGTGGTTGGTTATCGGGATATCGTCAGCATCGTGAGGCGACAGTTCGGTAAACTCATTCCCGGCAACCTCCGCTTCCTGCTTTCGGGCTTCCCAAGCCGCCGTCTCGGCTGTCAAACCTCGCAAATCCCCGACGAGCAACGTCTTTCCACCGGTCGTGCTAAACACGCCACTGCGAGTATTTGGATTTCGGAAATAGAATCCGCCTTCAACCCGCTTGCGGGCGTAGTTAGCATGTCCATAGAAATTGATGGTATCTGTGAGGGAAGCACCGTAGTTGGCGAAGAATTTGAAGTCATTCTCCACAATCGGCTGTCCCCAAATTTGCGCAGGATCTTTCACACTGAAATTACCTGCGTTAATCATGTTTAAAGCATCAGTACGTTGGACAGACCGGATAGTCGGATCTGCGCCACCATATTCAAAACTGAGATTCGTCCATGCCTCTGGGTTCCCTAAACCGATGTTGCCAGCGGCAGCAAACTGCCGACCATCGCCGTACTGGTAGATACCGGGTTTGAATTCAAACGAACCGCCTTCGTGGTTGTCTTTCAATTGAAAATTCATCACCCCAGCAATGGCATCAGAACCGTATTGTGCGGATGCTCCATCTCGTAGGATCTCAACCTGTCTCAGCGCGATTGCCGGAATAGGCGACAGATCAGGCCCCTGTGAACCATCAGATAAACCGTTCCCGAGCCAGTGAATCACTGAGGCACGGTGTCGCCGCTTACCATTGACCAGTACCAGCGTATGATCTGGGGCAAGCCCCCGTAAATTCGCCGGACGTACCACTGTTGACGCATCACTAATCGGTTGTGTATTGATGTTAAAAGACGGTACCAGGGTTCTCAAGAGATCGGTTAAATCTGCGCCACCCTGTCTGGCAAAGTCGTCTTTCGACACAACATCGACCGGCACTGGGGACTCAAGTATTGAACGAGGTCTTGAACGCGAACCTACGACAACGAGACTTTCAAGCCTCACAGGAGTGCTAGTTTGAGATTCTTCTTCAGATGCTTCAGCATCGTCGGCGGCTTCTGCTTCCTCAGCATCGCTGGCTTCTTCCTGTGCTATAACCGTCGTAAACATGCCCATTAAAATGACTATAAAGATACTGAGCGCGAAAACAATCGGCTTAACGTACTTGCTATAATACATAAAATCTTCCTCTTTTGATTTTTGAGGCAAACGTCAACCTTGAAAACTGCTATCTATAAAATAAAACACGAAAACGTAGTTAACATCCCACGCTTTCCCTCATAAGATGTACTACAATTAGCGCGTATTCAAATTAAGAATTTGACGCATCAAGAGGGTAATTGGGTTACTCTCTTTACACAGACAGTATTGTAATAACACAATCTGTCCTATTTTCCCTATCAAATTCACGTTAAATGTAGCCTTACAACTTTAATAACATATAATACCACAAAATTTCTCTTTAGTCAAGCCTCTAAGCATAGAGAAGTTAGTATTAACAAAATCTTAGAAGATGACCATGATTAGTGCATTAGTGCCAAACAATTGAGACATAAATTCAATTTGACTTGATACGGTTTTTTTTAGCAATATTAGCTGCGTTTTTCATCTGTCTCCGCTCTACGAACAAACGGAGAGCCTCACCCAAAACACTATACGCTCTTAAAAAATTTAAACTTGACAATAAATTTGTATTGGTATATACTTATTTATAGCACGTTAAACTTGATGTTACGCTACGTTTGGAATATAAAGAAATCCTTAAAAAAGTTCACCCAATAGTTACCTTAATAGCGAACAATAATAGCGAACAATACTACCATGGCAAAGAAAAAGGGACGCCGCTCCATAAATGTGGCACGGAAGCGCGAAAAACGAAACCGCGACCGGAAATTTAGGCAAAAACAGCTTGCTGTCGAAAAGCAACGTAGACTTCCTTATGAAAAGTCAGAAGAGGAGCATTTACACGCCTGTATCTCACAGAGCCGTAAGCTCCTCAACGAACCTGAACTTGAAGGCGTTCTTTTCGATTTTGAACTGATGTATACACGGGTGACGGAAGTACTCGATAATTACCAAGCCGACAAGACAAACGCCCTCACAGCCGAATTTGAAGAAGACCTCATCCATCTAACAAATGTAACAGAAGAAGCAACGAGTGAAGAGGAACTAAATCCTTTACCGGAAGCGGAACGCGCCTGCGAACATTTTCGATTAGAAGTGCTCCCACATCTTGTTACACCGGACTTTATGCAACAATTAGTGCAAGCACTCACGGCGTGTGAAAAACGTCTTAAGTTAATAGGTAACCGAGAACTTGCAGAGGTGGCTTTTGTCACCCGCTCGCTTTTTGAAGCTGCCCCATCGGAAATCCTGGCATTCCACCCGATGATCCAAACTATCGGTATTGAAACCCTACGGATACTTGTGGAAGAACCGGATATGATTATTGACAGACGTGAGGAGGTTAAGGAAATCCTTTCAGATGTTCTGGAATACAAAGAGTCAGAAGCCTACCAATCTCAACCGATTTCCGTCTTTTCAGACACCGCAAAAAATCAGGAACACCACAAGGAAAAGGACACCGAATCTGATTTAACAGAACCGGCTTCGCCGCATTTTGACACGGTAAATACTGCGATAACCGATCCGGCACCGCTTTCAGATCCAGTCGATCTCTCCGGTACACCTACCTCAGAGATAGCAATACCGCCGGTCTCACCCGACGAACTTCCTGCTCGGGCACTTTATAAAAATTTCAACGGTTTGGCAATAAAAGAGAGTTTCGAGGAGCGGAGAGACGACCCGTCCTTACAAGAGAGGCTCGCTAACTACGCTTTGGTGAATGAAAGCGAAGAACAGGTTGAATTTGTTGATGTGGAAAACGAACGCTACATCACGGTCACCGAAGAGCGGCTGCAGTTACACGCACGCTCAGAAGCAGAACTTACCATCGCAATGGCAGAGATAGAAGCGCAGTGTACATCGGCAGTCATGTACCTCGCCAAAACAATCGAAGAAAGGGGGTAATATTATGCCACGGAGTAAAAGCGGACAGGTCCGACGTCGGACACAAATCCGCCAACGTCAACAACGACGACTGAAAAAAAAGAAAGTAGCACTGAAAGAACTCTTACAAAACAGCTAAGCTTAATACACTATATTTCGATAGCGGCGGGTCGCTGTGCCAGCGTGCGCTAACGTGAGTTTAGGAATCGGCGAGGTTGGGAAACCTCGCCAGCGGTGCAGCGGCGGGTCGCTGTGCCCGTCTACTCTCTCTTTTCAAAGTGAACAAACTCTGATGGCTGTAACCGGACAGAGTCGCTACGACTCTCTTCAATATATCCCATCCTGAGCAACGTAATCACTTCATGAGAAGTAGGAATATTGAAAAGTTGCCGAACCCGTTCACGATCCGTGGGGCGTTCCAATGGGGCACTGACAAACTGTACACCGATGCCCAAAGCAGTTGCAGCGAGAAGCACATTCTGAATTAACATCCCCATGCTCAACCACATCCATCGCGTTCCTCCGTCCCCAGGGGGGTATCTCTTGCAATTCATCGTAATCAGCATGAGTAGTGGTGCCTCACGAACTTGTGTTGCAATCTCTTTCGCGGGTATCTTTCCTGCTCCTAAATGCCCCAAAAGTGTGAATGACTTCGCGTTTTTCAACACCCTCTCCAATAATTTGTCCGGCGCGTCCTGAAGCAATTTCGGCAGCGTAACGTGATCCGTAAGCAGCACACCATCACCTAAGGCTTTCAAATTCGCATCTGTGAGACGCATCCAACGGCTGTTGTCATCAAGAAACTTGGCATCTTTGAATTGTTCAACGATAGCGCGCTCCGTTACCTCAGCGAGTGCTGCCTTGCCTTCTACTTCTCGAATCAGCACAAGCTCCCAAGGTTGAACATTGAATGGTGAGGGGGTCCACCGCGCCGCCTCAATAAGTTTTTCGAGGTCTGCGGTATCAATTGGGCGGTTCTGAAACGTACCGCGATGGCTGCGTCGTTGTGTTATTGCGTCAAAAATATTCATAACTTCACGTAGTCCTGATGCCGTTGTAGGATTTCTTCGGGTGACGCTGTACCGGTGGTTCCGATTTTGGTGACGGTAATGGAAGCCACCAGATTCCCAACATAAGCCGCTTCAATAGATGCCTCCGCTTGTGAAGCGCGTAGGCTACAGAGCGTTGCGACGAGTCCCGCTGAAACACTGTCACCCGCCCCAACAGGATCAATCTCATCATCAATGGGAATACCGGGGATATGTGTAAACTCACCTTCACTGTAGACGAGAATACCGTTTTCACCGAGAGTGACGTACACCGTCCTTTGGGTCTGTTCTGCAAGTGCAACCGCGCACTGCCTTGCCTCTTCGATGTTAACCTCCTGTCCGTTCCACTCTGGCTGAACAGCACGTTTCGCCTCAAACCGGTTCGGTTTAATGATAACGTTTCGATACTTGCCAATCCGCGTGCGGGAGTCCGAGAAAAAGATTTTATCAGGAAACGCCAATCCCAACTCGCACAACTCTTCTCTCACTCGGTTGGTGACAACGCCTAAGTTCTCAATCGGCATCTGATCCCCGACAATTACACCATCAACAAGCGGTATACACTCTCGCAAGGCATCAATAACAGTAGTTTCGACTGCCTCATCCATCGCCGATTTGTTCTCAATATCGAACCGCGGTCCCTCCGTCTCCACACCTTCATAGCCACGATGAATCGGTTTAAGATAGGTAGGCGTTACCCACTCCGGCACCTGTATCATAAAATCCGTCAGGCACCCGTTCGTCTGTAGACAATCCAGCAGCGTCCCACCAAATCCGTCTTCACCGATAACACCTAATGTATAGACTGCACCTGCACCTAACGCCTTCAGGTTATTTGTGACTGTCCCCGCCGCGCCAGGACTATAGCGTTGCTCAACAACGGGATTGGTATGCCACGGTGTTTCCAACGATAGTGTTGAACGGGTTTTGTCTATGTACCAGTAGGCATCAAGGTAAAAATCGCCAACAACGAGAATACGTTGATTTTGAAATTGATTGAGAATTGTCTTCAGGCGCGCTTCGCTAATCAATGTGCTCCTCCAGTGCTCAAATACACTGCAATGTGAATAACCATTATACCACATCCTTACTTTTTGCGGAAACACCAAATCCTCTCATCTCAGGGTCATTAAACCCTCTAATTTTTTCTTGACTATTTTCTGACACTTGTTATACTTTTGAAGATTGGTGCGGTTCAATAAACAATTAGGGAGTGTGGGTTCAATTCCCACTCGGAAAACCTAACTTCCAATGTCTCACTCTAACTGCTACTTCGGAAACGAGGGGTGGGAAGCAAGAGGAAACGGCGCACTTCTGAGGATACAGGCAAAATTGTGATTAGAAATAATCACAATATCCGAAATTGAAGCGTCAGACAAAATTAGCATGGATAAACGAAAGTTGAATATCTCAAAGTCTCGTGAAAAAAATACAATAGCCTTGAAACAATTGTAGTGTTCAAAATTATAGATTGTATTTTTCTATAATAGTGAAATAGTCTCAATCTTGCTATTTCAATTTTAGGTTGAATGAACACATAGTTGCGATTAGCAACACATCGGGATATAGGATAATCCTAAACTAATTATGAAATCCCTAATTAGGTAATTGGACAGAACCTAAACTGACTTTCTGAAATGTATCAGAAAGCCAACAAGGTTGAGGAAATCAGGTAGGTGTAATGAATACACCGAGCATGATTAGAGTCAATACTTTGAATAATCAAAATGAAGTATCAAATCTAAAGGATCTAATATCGTGATCACACGTAGAACCCAAGAAGATAGCATATTTAGCGCAGTAAACATCAGAAACTGCGAGCAATACGTTTTCTCGATACAACAAAGATTGGGTGCGATTTAATAAACGTAAAGAAAATATGGGTTAGAATCCCATAACTGGAGTCCAACAAGGTGTCTCTTACGCCAACTGCGTTGTAGGAAACTACAGGGTGGAAAGCAGGCGGACAAGACGCATTCCTGCGGATATAGGCAAACTAACAACAGCAATGTAGTTAGTATCCAAAATCGGAACGTCCGAGAAAGACTCACATGGGTAAGCGAAAGTTGAACGTCTGTAAGTCTCGTGAAGTTAATACAACTGCCTTGAGCCAAAAGCAAAAGTTGTAATGCTATAGGGTGTGGTTTCTAATCTACTACACTAACCGTAAAAGTGATAACTTTTACACATTGGAACGAATAGCATAGGACACGGATAACGTGTTTATTGGGATATAGGGCGACCCTAAGTGAGTTGCGAAGTTTCCTTACAGGAAGTTAAATAGTCCCTACGGTATCTCTATTGAGAAACTATGGGAGAGGAAAACAGAAAAAGCCTTCGGGCAAAGCCTGTTTAGGTTGAGTTCTTTATACAAATGCCTCTTAGTAATACCGAAAATCTCCCATACGGAGTCGGTGTTAAGGGGAGAAAGTAAAGTTGTAAAGTGGTATTTATACCTAAAGCGTTTTACACGCCAAACTCAACTGGAGAGCCGTGTGCGGTGAAAGTCGCACGCACGGTTCGGTGAGGGCTGTGAACCCGTGAGGGTTCACGGCTACTCTACACAAAGCGGTTGCCACTAATAACGTCAAACGTATTCAGCACATTTTTGACTTACTAACGAAACGATCCTTAGCAGTTAAAATCCTTGCGGTTCATCGTGTCGCAACTTTGAATCAAGGGAAAAACACTGCTGGAATTGACGGAATAGCATTACCCAAAGGGGATAAACCTAAAGCTGATGCAAAGAAATTGAGACTTCTCAAGGAGATTGACATCAACGCCGAACCTGATAATATCAGGAGAGTTTATATCCCAAAAGGTAACGGAAAGAAACGTCCGTTAGGCATTCCAACAATAAAAGACCGAATCAATCAAGAGATTCTTAGAATAGCAATCGAACCTATTGCGGAATACCACTTTCATCACAACAGTTTTGGATTCCGTCCGAAACGCAGTTGTCATGATGCAATCGGATTGATTTTTAGAAAACTTGCCAATAAACACAGACCAAGATACATTGTAGAAGGCGACATAAAAGGCTGCTTTGACAATATATCCCACGACCATATAGTTGATACCCTGAAATCGTGGCACGTCCCAAGTTTTGCGACGAGATTGATAAATAACTTTCTGAAAGCAAAAGTATTTCACAATGGTGAAGTGTTTGACAATGAGACCGGAACGCCACAGGGAGGTATAATTTCACCCCTACTGGCTAACGTAGCATTGACGAGTCTTGATAACCATATTGACGAAAACCACAGTCGGGGTTACGGAATTAGTAAAGTAATTCCTTTAATCCGTTATGCTGACGATTTTGTAATAGTCTGCAAATCCAAAACAACTGCGGTCAACATCAAACAAAGTATCAAAAAACACCTATCCAAAATAGGTCTGACGCTATCCGATGAAAAAACAAAAATCACTCACATTTACGATGGGTTTGATTTTCTGGGTTTCAACATACGCAAGTACAGAGGAACACATCAAAAATCAAATAAACCAAGTGATTACAGTCTCTTGATAAAACCTCAACGAGAAAATGTTGACAAGGTTCTAAAAGGGTGTAAAGATATCTTTGTTAAGAATAAGGCTTCCAAACAGGACAGTCTAATCTTACAACTCAACCCCAAACTGCAAGGTTGGGCAAACTATTACAGATACGTTGTCAGTAGTTCCACTTTTAGCAAAATTGACAACTCAAACTGGAATAGAGCGTTCAATTGGGCAAAAAGGAGACACCCTTCTAAATCCTCCAGTTGGATAGTACGTAAGTATTATACTAAACGTAAGAGAAGAAAAAGCCTTGACTTTATGGACAGTCTAAATAACACTGGACTTGTCCGTATGTACGATATTCTCTCAAAAAAGAGGTTCGTTATAGTCAAAAAGAAAATGCGGGTTTATTCCACCGAAAATGCTGATTACTGGAGAAATCGTGAGTATCACAATACCTTCAATAGTTTGTTTATGGGAAAACTTAGTACATTATTCTCAAAACAATTAGGGGCTTGTCCCTATTGTAAATCTCAAATGATTGAAGAAGAAGTAGTCAATGGCGAAGTACATGCCCATCACATGCTCCCTCGCTCATTCGGAGGCACAGATAGATATAGCAACCTTCGTCTACTGCACAAAGAATGCCACATTGAACTACACGCTCAACTTTCTCGTAGAAAGATGAACGATATAGTCAAAACAGAAATGATTGATTATATCAAAAACCTGAAAGACTATATTAGTGATGATTCGGAAAGCCGTGTGCGGTGAAAGTCGCACGCACGGTTTGGAGAGGGAAACCGTGAACCCGTGAGGGTTCACGGCTACTCTACAACAATGATGGGACAGCAGCATTAGGATGGATTGCCAGCCCATCATTACCTAACCGAAAATCCTCAAACAGCACATTAGACTATCCTGCACTGGGTGCGTGGGTCTAAAAACATAGGAGCAGTTTATGAATCCGAAAATTTTTAGGTTAACACTATGCGTATTACTCGTACTCTCAGTCGCTTACCTTTCTGGGGAGGAGAGAACGGAAGATGTCGGAATAACTGAAGAACCGATGCCTACACTTAAAGTGGGTTTGATTCATCCATTGCTAAATTACGCCACTTTTGGCGACGGTGCAAAACTCGCCTTAGCCGAAATCAACAAGGCAGGCGGTGTTCTTGGGAGGCAGGTAGAGCTTATCTATAAAGTGGAAACAGGAACCATTGCTGATTCTGCAACAGAATTAGCTGAAATGGAAAATGTTGTCGCTATATTAGGTCCGATGTTTTCAAGTAGTGCTGTTAAAGTTGGACCGATCATCAATATCCCTGTCATTGTGGGTGCAACAGGTGCTGACGTGACGAATACTGGAAATGATCCGAGAGATTTTCTCTTTCTCGTGGCGAATTCAAATGCCTTGCAAGCAAAAGTCATGGCAGGTTTTGTGGTGAACGACCTCGGAAAGAAAACTGCAGCGATGATTTGGCAGAACGGGGATGTCTACTCTAAAGGTTTCGTTAACGCATTTGATGCGGATTTCAAGGAACTTGGCGGTCGCATTGTTGCCAATCAAATCTATGAACAAGGCGATATAATGTTTGATGGACAACTTGGGATAATCAAAGAGGCAAGCCCTGATGTTCTGCTTCTCGCAAGTTTTCCGCCAGAGAACCCGATCATAGTGAAACAGGCACGGGAGATGGGCATTAAGTCCATCTTTATCGGCAGTGATGGTTGGGATGATTCGTTGATGTTAGACATTTTAGAGGATAACACCCCTCTCGAAAATTCCTACTATTGTAGTATCTCGGATGAGCTTGCTTCAGATTTTACGGACGCTTATGAAACAATGTTTAAAAATCAGGCTATTGGTATCGCGCCATTAGGTTACGATGCCATGCGGTTATTGGCAATAGCGATTGAAAACGCCCAATCAACAGACCCTGTTATGATTCGGGACGCAGTTGCTGCTATCACTGACTACCAAGGGGCGACAGCTATTTCCGGCTTTAATGGGAACCGTCATCCTGTCAAACCTGCTTCCGGTATCCGCGTGTTGAAAATTGTTGATGGCCAACCGCAGCAATACACTGTTGTGAAAGCATATGAGTGAATCTAATAGGACTTACGGAAATCCCCGTACTTCCTGGCGAGATTTCATGAAGATTCAGAATTTAATTCGGTAATGTGCGGTGTTCGTTGTCTGAATCAGGATTTACAGGATTAAAGGATTCAATTGAGCAGAGAAAGGATATATTTTACTGAAAATGCCTCGCATTGTCCCGCAGGTTTCCTATAGAGGCTTGCGCAGAGTATTTCGTTTTATTTAACTGCCTAAATCCTCCTTATCAGGGGAACTTTAAGGGGAAATGCGTAAGTCCTACCCAATTTGCAATATCGTCCCGGATGTGGTAAAATATAAGGAGTCCACTTTTCTATAGCAAGTTTCGGCTTGCAAGCTACGCCGAAATTCATCATACTAACATCTTGGAGAAAATCTATGTACAAAATCGGTCTCATTCCTGGCGATGGAATCGGCCCCGAAGTGACGCGAGAAGCAATGAAGGTCTTCGGGGCAGCAGCCGAACAAGCCGGAATCCAATACGAAACAGTCGAATATGATGTCGGCGGCGACCGGTATCTTGCAACCGGCGAAGTGTTGCCGGATTCAGTTTTAGAAGAACTCCGAGGTTTAGACGCTATCTACCTCGGCGCAATCGGGCACCCCGATGTCAAACCCGGTATTTTAGAGAAAGGCATTCTGCTCAAAGTCCGGTTTGAACTCGATCTCTACATCAACCTCCGCCCCGTCAAACTCTACCCCGGTGTCCCAACGCCCCTGAAAGACAAGGGACCTGAAGAAATTGATTTCATCATTGTTCGCGAGAATACCGAAGGCTTATACGCTGGCATTGGTGGTTTCCTAAAACGTGGCACACGTGATGAAGTCGCGATTCAGGAAATGATTAATACTTACAAAGGCGTAGAACGCTGCGTGCGCTATGCGTTTGAGCTCACCAAAAAGCGCAACAAGGAAAATACTCTGACGCTCTGCGACAAAGCAAACGTCCTCACCTACGCACACGATCTGTGGCGCCGCGTCTTTGACGAGGTAGGGGAAGATTACCCTGATGTCAAGAAGGAATATGCCTTTGTCGATGCGACAACAATGTGGATGGTGAAAAATCCGGAGTGGTTCGATGTCATTGTGACATGTAACATGTTTGGAGACATTATCACCGACCTCGGTGCGATGATTCAGGGAGGCATGGGGGTCGCCGCATCCGGCAACCTGAACCCAGAAAGCGTCGCTATGTTTGAACCGATTCACGGCTCAGCACCACGTTACACCGGCAAAAATCAGATTAATCCCATCGCTGCGATAGGCGCAGCTGGAATGATGCTCGACCACCTTGGGTATGCAGAAGCGGCAACAAAAGTAGAGAAATCTATCAGTGACCTGCTCGCAAGCGGAAAAATCAAGGATCTGGGTGCCGGACGAATGGGCTACACCACTGAGGAAGTAGGCGACCTTGTTGCAGAAGGGTTGTAATATACGGGCAGGCACAAGACCGGAAACACCCAAGCAAAACCCCCTACAATCGTTTTTTTGAATGGCAAGACCACTCGCGAACGTTCAGAGCAAACGTGCTGTAAAATTAATCCGATCTGAATAGCGGTTCCAACGATTGAAGGTGTACATGTCGTAAGCACTCATCGGCTTGTAGCCAGAGCCCTTGAGCAGGTCATTGACGGTGCTGACTTCAAAGATTCGCTGCTGGTGCACCTCCTCATAGCGGCGAAACAGATCCCCCTCTCGGATGAAAAAGGTTAGGACCGTTTGACACATCTTGGAATCATGGAGGTAGTTGTTTTTCCAGATGTAGGTATAATCATCATGATTTGACGCGAACGTTTTGTTGTGAAAATGCTCAACGATGTTCCGTTCCGTTGTCACGTCAAAGATAAATAAGCCGTCCGGTTCGAGATGCTCAGCAACACACTGAAACACGTTGCTTAATTCGGTTTCATCGTAAGCATAATTAATGCTATCGTAGGTGCAGAGGATTGCGTCAAATCGTTGGTTCAGTTGGAACTCGCGCATGTCCCCGTAATGGAGTTCGATATTTACATCGTGCGCCGCGGCTTTTTCCTTCGCAATGTCCAACATACCAACTGCCCGCTCCACCCCAGTCATCTCATAGCCTTTCAATGCGAGTTCTATAGTCAAAGCACAGGTGCCACATGCCAAATCCAGAACCGTGCGTGGTTTGCAATCATACTTCTCGAAAAGCGATTCAATGTAATGGGTCCAACGCGTGTAGTTGACGTTTGTCATTATCCTGTCGTAGGCGTAGGCGAATTTCTCGTAAGGGGGAGTTAGGTGTGTCCGCATTGTTTAAGTGTCGCTTGCAAACTGATAATGCAAGTTACTCGGTTCCTCCTTTAACTCCGACAGAGGCATCCATCATCCGCAGGAGTGTATTAATTTCATCGGCATCCCAAGATTCATCAGCGTTCGCTTCTATCGCATATCTGCCAACAGCTCTGATTTTACGGAGACTGATTTTTCCCATAAGGAAACTAAACGGTAGCTGCATTCCAGCGGTTTTGACCCGATCAAACGTAGCCTCAATGTCATACCGGTCCACCCCTTCAGGGGCTTGCCGAATCAGCGCATCCTTCACCATGTCCGCGCCGAAACTAAATAATTCTTTGATGATAAACCATTGCAAAACGGCAAGACATACCGTGAGGATTAAGAGAACCGTCAAACCTTTGATAATGTGCCGCTTCCACGTTCCTTTCTCAGCTGCCATATTTTAATTGTTCCTTGCGGAGGAAGCACGGTTGTTATGTCTATTTCGTGCCTTCCTCATATCCGCCTGCGCCGTTGTTGCAGGCTACTGTTTGGCTTTTTATTTAACACTTATCTTAATATTTAAGACGGATGTTGTCAACAGATTTTTCTGTAGCACCAACGAGATTAGCACCTTACTCGCGAAACAAATAGGTTAACACAAAAATGAAAATCGGAATTGTAGGCAGACCACAGGTCGGAAAAACGACAGTGTTTAATATCTTAGCTCAATCCAACGCAGAAATAGGGGGCTACACCAGCCGTGGGCAAATAAACCTGAGTACTGCCAACGTCCCAGACGAACGCTTGGCACAGATAACAAAGATATCCGAATCTAAAAAAACAACGCCCGCTACAATTGACTACGTAGACGTTGCCGGGGTAACCAAAACGGATATGGAACAAGCGGAGTTAGATTCTGGAATGCTCTCAGAACTCCGCACAGCCGATGCCCTTGCACATGTGGTCAGGCTTTTTGAAGACGAAACGGTTCCACACGTTGACGGAAACGTTGACGCAGAACGCGATATTGAAAGCGTCGCCCTTGAGTTCGCATTGGCAGATTTTCAGATCGTTGAAGGTAGACTTACCCGACTCCGTAAGCAATTTCAAAATCAGAAACTTCCGGAACAGCTAAGTGAAATTAAACTTTTAGAGGCGTGTCAGAAGACCTTAGAAGCTGGAAAACCGCTCCGAATCCTCGATCTATCTGCCAATGAAGAGAAGTTGATACGCGGTTACGGGTTTTTGACACAGAAACCGTTGTTGTTAGTCTGCAATATCGGTGAAACACAACTGGACGCGGCTGATGAAATTCTCGAACGCTTTGCTAAATATAAGACGGAACCACAAACGGAAGTCATTGTACTCGCGGCACAGCTGGAAATGGAACTGTCACAACTTGATGAAACGGATACCGAGATCTTCATGGAGGAAATGGGATTGCGCGAATCTGCCTTAGAGCGGTTCATCCAGGCTTCGTATCGGTTATTAGGGCTGTTAACATTCTTTACAACCGGTCCAGTCGAGACACGAGCATGGACACTGCGTGAGGGGCAAACTGCTGTGGATGCAGCCGGACGTGTACACACCGATTTTGCAAAAGGTTTCATCCGTTCTGAAACAATTAATTGGGCTGACTTAATAGCATGCGGCAGTTATCCGCAAGCGCGAAGTAAAGGTTTGCTGAGAGCTGAAGGCAAAACCTACCAAGTCCAAGAAGGCGACGTTTTACTAATTCTGGCAAATCCAACTAACTAAGCACGTTATCCCGCAAATTCGCGATTGCCTCCATCATCTGATTACCCATCTGTTGGTACATCTCGCGCTTGGTTTCAAATTCTTCGGTAGTGAGTTCAAGAGGGGCACCGAAGACGACAGTTAACTTTGACCGGCGCAGCCATTTACTGTTGCGCGGCAACATCCGTTCCGCACCACTGTGGAAAACAGGAATAGTGGGCACCCCTGCTCGGTGTGCAATAAAACAAGCACCGTCCCGCGCCTTACCTAATGTGCCATCGACACTACGAGTGCCTTCGGGAAATATAAGCACAGCGTTACCAGCTTGCAAAAGCGAAATAGTCCGCCGCAACGCCCCTAAGTCAGGGGCACCTCTATTGACGGGGTAGGCATTATAGGCTGAGATGAGTTTTCCTAAGCCGGGAATGTCGAATGCATTACTCCGCGCCATATAATGAATCTCGCGGTTGGCGGCAGAACCTACGATAACTGGGTCAAGAAAGCTGACGTGATTCGAAACAAGCAGCACCCCACCTTTTCTCGGAATATGGTGAATGCCTCGCGCTTCAAGGTGCCCAAAAGTTTCACAGAAAAAGTTTGTGAATCGATGACCCCATCGATAAATCGCACGGGATGTCCAAAACTGATTATTGGTATACCACATAAAAATATCGGGGTTACAAACCCCTCCTACTTTACTATCACCGCATAAAAATATCGGGGTTACAAACCCTTCCTGCGTTAATCGGGGTTACAAACCCCTCCTGCGTTCCCGTCACTGCTCGTTTGCACACACGTGTGCGATAATCAAATCAACCACTTCTTCAATCGTCTTATCAGTCGTATCAACGACAACCGCATCAGGAGCCGTCCGCAAAGGACTGTGTTCTCGCGTCGTATCTTTTTCATCTCGCTCGCGAATCTCTGCTTCAACCGCTGCTAACGTCGCGTCTATGTTTTGTGCATGGAGATCGGCGAGTCTACGTTTTGCCCGCTCTGTCACAGAAGCATCAAGATAGAATTTAAAATCGGCGTTCGGAAAAACGATAGTCGTTAAATCCCTACCTTCAGCGATAATGCTCCCTTCGGCACCAATCCGCTGTTGATGTTTCACGATTTCATGACGAATCTCTGGAATTTTCGCGACATCTGCAACCAACCTATTGACAGCTGGCGTTCGGATCTGTTTGGACACATCTTCGGCATCAAGCAAAATCGTTCTGCCATTATCCATGAATTCAATATGACACGCTTTCACGCTGTCAATCAGTTTCGGGCTATCCGCCGCCAGTTCTTCCTGTATTGCCAACAGGGTCACCGCTCGGTACATTGCTCCAGAATCGAGGTAAAGCAATCCGAGTTTTTCTGCGATGCATCGAGCTACCGTGCTTTTCCCAGACCCGGCGGGTCCATCCATCGCAATCGTCACCTGAGATCCCGTCTTCTTCATGAGCCTCCTAATACTTTTTTGCGCTTTTCGACGATAACTTGTGCCTCGAGAAGTACACGTTCAATCTCGACACGGTTATCGGTCTGAAGCAAGGTCTTGAATTCGCTTAAGTTGCCAACGATGTCATCAATGAGTGATAAAAGGACATCTCTGTTTTGGGAAAAAATGCCGGTCCATAAGTCAGGCGAACCCGCCGCGATACGTGTGGAATCCCGAAAGCCGGTCGCCGTGAAGTCCAACGCTTTATGATGCTCCGTTTCCACATTCGCAACAGTATTGGTAAGTAAACTCGCAATGAGATGTGGTAGGTGGCTTGCGGCACCGATGAGCAGATCATGGATTTCAGGAGAGAGGAGATGTGGGACTGCTCCGACAAATTCCCATAGACTTCTGACCTGTTGGAGGGAATCCGAATCCGTACTTTCTGTAGGTGTCACAAGGCACGTGGCGTTTTCAAATAGTGTTGCCCGCGCTGCGCCGACACCGGTTTCGTGCGAGCCTGCCATCGGATGCCCGCCTACAAACGAAATGGTATTCGAGCCGTGTTCCCTCAGCTGCGCCTCGACCGTCTGCACTAACACCGATTTCGTACTACCAACATCCGTCAGCACCATAGACTGCTGCGAGCCAACAACTTCAATAACATGCTGTACCAACACGGGCACCAGTTCAACAGGCGTACACAGTACAACAAGGTCGCTGCCACGTAGCCCTTCCGCCATCTCTGTCGTAACCACATCAACCGCATCGTATTGGAGTGCTTTCTCAAGCCTACCGATGTTCCGCCCTAACCCGACACGTTGCCCTTGAAATCCATTCTTTTTTAGTGCGAGTCCAAGCGACCCTCCGATTAAGCCGACACCCCATATTGTAATTCGATGAAGTTGTTGTATTTGTCCCATAGTTAAGTCTCGAAAACCTTCAATTTGCGAGCATATCGTGGCATACCCGATAGGTAGAAATCTTACTATATTTTAAGGGAATCCATGACTCTTTGTCAAGTGAAAATCGGTGGAGGTGGTTTTTCACCAAATAAACCGATACATCGGCTTCTCCATGAAAATACCGAGCAGTCCCCAGACGCTCCCTACCAAGAATTCACCCAAAATCAGCCCTAAAAAGAACGGTGCGACCCGTCGAAACGTCCGCACACCACCAAATCGCAGAATTGCCAACTTGACGAAATAACTGATAAACACCGAAAACCAGAAGAAGTTCACCGCCCATGTCCCAGAGATGGCGTATCCAATAGGATACAGGGGCCACCAGAAAAAACGGAGCCGCACCAAAGTAAGACAAAACGCGAACAGAAACCCGCAAACCATCGCGATTAACGACGGAATGTTCACAGGCATCGGATTTGTCAGCCAATTCTGGGTGCGGTTAAACACAGAACCCGACCAGACCTCTATCGCCCCACTCTCATAACCGAGATGAAGTGCGCCCCAAAACGCAGCAAAGGGGCTTAGGACCATCGCGAGGAGCATCGCGATGGCAATCCGACGCGTAGAATTACGCGACCGTTCCGCCAATTTCAAGCCCTCTAACTGGTGCGGCATTGTATTGCCCCGATACGCACGGTTGAAGCAGAATATCAGCGAAAACAGCGCCAGATTCTGTCCTCCGAGCCTACGCATTCCAAATATTTTGGGAAGTAAGACATCGGGTCCCATAGAGCGTAAGTCGTGAATTGGCGGACCCAGTTCCGCACGGACGCGTGTAATCACCGTCACCGTCGTCAGATGGATAGCAAAGACGAGCACCGCCACCCAGAAAGACATCCCCGCAATCCACCAAAAACCGGTGAGGAGCAGAAAGCCACAGATCAGTCCCAATACCGCAGCACGATAGGACATCGGTTCGTTGGATTCTGTTCTTCTGTTTCCATGCCACGCTTGCCTAAGGACATTCCGCAAATGGTCCCGCGCACTCCACAACGCCATACACAGGACACCGACACAAACCCCGAACGACTGATCGAAGATGAACGGAAACCCGGGAATCCGCTGCAAGCCAGCGATACTTCCGAAAATCATCTCGAACTTCCAGAAGATATAGAAAAACCAGAATGTAAACGAAAGGTCAAGTGGGATAAAATACGCCATACCGACAACGAAGGGAAAAAAAACGATTGGTGTCCAACCGATCGCATTCCACGGTTTCGTCGTAAAGAGTGGATGCAGATCATAGAATTCACCACCGAGTCCCGGAAAGTTTGGAAATAGAAAATGCAGTCCGTTAATTACATCTATCCCACCTGCGAGGATGATGCCGACCCACAACGGTTTTGAGCGGAAGAAACGCGTCGTTGTCATCTGATAGGGTAACTCAATAATCGGATAACTGAGCCGCTCCACTTCAATCCACTGTCTTCGTAGTATAACGTTGATGCAAAACGTCGTGAAAAGCAGGACAATAATAAACCCACTCCACGCAAGCACAGGTCGCCACCACATCTGGAGATGTGGACGCAGATAGAGGCTGGATTCGCCTGTAAAATAGACAGTCAAACGGTTCTTGTCCGTCAAGGCGAGCCAATCTGGCAGATAGCGGTGGAAAAGCGTCCCCCACTCATTCTCCTCTGTCGTCAACCAACCGACTGTGGCGATATTCGTAATAATTACCTCAAACAGGTCATGCCCACAGATAGCCGATGCAACGGATAGCATTGCGTAGAGCGTCAGCAATTCGCCTTGGGTGAGTGCGGCGCGCGGTGCGAACCGGTGAAGGAATGTATTGAGGGCAATCAGGACGGCGAGTGCGAAGATGGTATTGAAAAAGAGGGACATCGTTGTCGGGAACCCTTGATCCCAACGCAGCGATGCGAAGACCCAATAGTTATTGAAGGGAATCAGCGCGAGCCCAAGCCAAATAATCCGCCAACGGATTTTCCGAGGAGGAGACGTAGAGAGGGCAGGCGAGTGTTGCTGCATAGATAGTCCCGGTCAAAGTGTGTGTCATTTACCCACAAGTCGCAACGCCATTATACTTCAGAATTGAACTGCACTCAAGATTTTTGTTTGCAACATTAAAACATATCTGGTAAAATACCACTAAAATTAACCCGAAAACAACCTTCTTCTTTCCCAAACACATGAACGCTATAAAAGAGGCTCACTATAACCTCGGTATCGCTTATCTGGAGGCGGGACAATACAACAGAGCCGTCCCTGAGTTTGAAGCCGCCATAAAGTTGGATGCGAATTTCATAGGTGCATACTGCGCGCTCTGCCGAGCGTATCTCGAACAGGATGAATTAGAAAAAGCCAACACCGCGGTCACAGCGGCGTTAAAACTCGACGCCACTCACCAACCCGCACTGCTCCTGTGTGACACCATAACACACGCATACTACGACACGGGCAAAGAACATCTCAACGCTGAACGCTATACCGAAGCCGTCTCCACATTCCAGAAAGCACTCATCCTTGCCGAAGACTTGGGGCACGGCTCGCAGGTCTCCGATATTGAAAACAAGCATATCTATGCCCATCTCGGTGCCGCTTACATCGGACTGAAGGCATATCAGGAGGCAATCGAGGCATTACAAAACGCTATAGCCTTAGATGCCGATCTCGTCGATGCCCATTACAACCTCGGCTATGCTTACGTCGAACAGGGACACTCCGACCAAGCGATACCCCATCTTGAACGTGCCATAGCGATTGCTCCGAACCTTAAACGCGCACATTACAACCTCGCACGTGCCTACCGAGAATCAGGCAATTTGGAAGCGGCGACACATGCCGTCACAGAGACGTTAAGGCTCGACTCCAACTATCAACGCGCGCATGAACTCGCGAACTTGATAAAACAGGCGCACTACAACAGGGGTATCACCTACCTCAACGATGAACGTTATAGCGAAGCCAATACAGCCTTTCAGAACGCCATAACACTCGATCCTGATTTCACGACTGCGCACTACAACTTGGGGTTAACCTACCTGAAGATGGAAACCTACTCCCGCGCGGTAGATGCACTTCAGAAGACAATAACTCTGGATCGCAGTTATAAAGCCGCGCACCATGCGCTTGCCCTCGCCTACTTGGGACAGCAGGATCTCGGAAAAGCAAGAGAGGCAGCGAGAGATGCGTTGAAACTGGACGTGAATTATCAACCCGCACGCTCCCTTTTGGAAGCCATCGATCCGAGTTTCACACCACCTGAAACACAGGCTGCCACGCCACCAGAACCGGAGCAACCTGCAAAGCAACAGCCAGCTGCGAAACCGAGACAGCAAACGCACTATGAACTCGGTATCGCTTACCGAGACGCGAAAATGCACACAGAGGCAATTGCGGAGTTCCGAAAAGCGATAGATCTGGATCCCGACTTTGCAGCAGCATATATGGGTTTAGGTGAAGTCTATCTTGAAACGGGACGACTCGATGACGCAGAAAACACAGCGAACGCGGCGTTAAGGATTGATGCTAATTCCCAACCCGCGCGTCAACTTCTGAACGATATAAAACAGGTACGGTCAACCCAATCTCCGCAACCAACTGGCACTTCCTCAAACGTAGTGGATGTAAAAAAGCACTACGAACGCGGAGAAGCATTCCTCAATAACGGGCAGTATAATGAAGCCTCTGCCGCATTCAAAAGAGCAATAAAGGCAGATCCGAATTTTGCGGATGCACACTACAGTTTAGGTGTCGCTTATCTGGAGATGGGCGCACTCGACGACGCAAAAACCACAGCGGAAGAAGCGTCGAAACTCAAAGCCGACCCTCAACTTGTCCACGAACTCCTCACCACAATAAAGGTTGTTGAAAGAAGTCTGCGCAAACGAAAACTTTGGAAAAAAGGATTGTCCTATGCCGCTATTTTAGGCATTATTGCAGTAGTCGCTTTCTTTGTGTTCAAACCTAAGCCACCAGTACCTCCACCGATTCCCGATCTTTCGATAGCAGCCTCTTTAGAAGAACCTTCAGGGAACGGTTTCCTTGATGCTGGCGAGAAGGTTCGTCTCAGATTAACCATCAGCAATAAGGGCGGCACAGCCCGCAATGTCGAACTCAGGTTTGAGCCACCATCTATAGCCGGACTGCGTTTTAGTAAACCTACAATAATTCCCGAATTGAGCCAAAATAGCATAGAAACCATTAGGATTCCTATTACAGCCGATAAGAAGATACAAGGACGCGACCAAGCCTTGGAAATCCAATTGTTTGGTGAGGATAGAAAACTTCTCGCAACCAAAAGATTCTCTTTCACGATTATACCGGCAACACCAGACCCAGAGAGGCCAGGGAGGCGATAATGAACACTCGAATTTGGGGTATTATTGGTGGAGTTGTCTTGGTCCTTGCCCTCTTATCACCTCTTGTATTAGGGAGTGCCCAAAAGGTAGAAAGGCTTTTTGAAGCCGCCGAAGCATTGTCCGAACGCTCGGATTATGAAGGGGCAATTGAAAAATATAAAGCAGCACTGAAGGAATCAAAAAAACTCGGTGCAAAAACAGAACGGATCGATAAGGATTTTACTACCCTTGCTAATCTCAAAATAGCACAATGCTACTACGAACTGGCTGAGAATAGTAGCGATGATAGGCATTATCAAAGTGCCCTCACACACATCAAAAAGGTAGAGTCAAAAGCACAGGTACCTAAACATCAGGAGGAACTCACCTACCTCTGTGCAGAAATCCTCTACAAAACTGGAGACCTCAATCAAGCGGATTCCAAATTCTCTCGGTTGGTAGAAAAATTTCCAAATAGTCGCTGGGTACCGAAAGCACTTTACACTATTGCGGAGATTAACTATCAACAACAAAACTATGACACGGCACGAGAGACTTTTCAAAAACTAATTGCCGAATTTCCACATTCTGATTTTAAGGTGGGTGCAGAACAGCGCATTGCAGAAATTGATCTGCTGTTTGAAAATAAAAAGTTCTCTAAAAATTCTAACGAAGAACCTAATGGCTCCACGCCAAAACCTCCGAAACCAGACCCAGAACGTCAAACTCGAACAATCTTCAACGCCGCTTCCGATTTAAAAAAGCAGGGTAGAGTTCATGAGGCATATCAATTCTACACAGACCTTATCACACAATATCCTGACAGCAAATATGTCACTGATGCCTACGTTGCGAAAGCAGAAATTCATCTTGAGGCGGAGAATTACGTGAATGCACGTGCGAATTATGAAGAAGCCATGTACAGTACGGATGACGAGGAACAAAAAATAGAAATTTACAAAAAATATCAACTCACCTATCTCGTCCCCGTCTATGCAGACGAAACAAGACAACACAGTTCCAGTGATGAACTCTTTGTAAAGGCGAGACTTTTTCGGAAAGAGGAACGGTGGTTAGAAGCAGCTGAAATATATGAGAAACTTGCTAATAGTAATCTCTCCGCCGAGGATACCGTTGAGGCACTCTACTGGGCAGGCCGCTGCTACCACAAAGCGGCTATCACTAACCCAAATCTGTTCAACAAATCGGTTAATGCCTTCAAAAAGTTTATTGGAAATTACAGCAACCGAATGCACACGATTGAAGCCTATTATTACTTGACTTTGGTGTATGTGAATTGGGCACAAAAATCTGGCAACAGATCCAAATGGCAGTCGGTAATCGACACAGTTGAGGAAGCCAACAGGAGATATACCGACAGTGATAATCCTAGGTATAGAGGATGGCTAAGTCGTATGCAGGAACTTAAAGAGACAGCTACTCAAAATTTAAAACCACCACCTCCACCACCTCCACCACCTCCACCGCCTTCAGATCCCGAACTGCTGGTCGACCAAGGTTATATACATCTTGGAAGAGGAGAGCTTGAAGAAGCAAAGAAAAAGGCGAAACAAGCCTTAAATATTAATGCAGATTATCAACGTGCCGACCAACTTCTGTCAGAGATAAAAGAAACGTACTACGGCCGCGGATGGACCTTTTTTGACGAAGAACAGTACAACAGAGCAATTGCCGAATTCAGAAATGCCATCAATATAGATTCCGACTTTAAAGAGGCACACTGCCACCTGGGAGTAATTTATATTGAGCAGGAAAGGTACACCGAAGCGATAAAAGCACTCAAAGAAGCAATAAACATTGACGAAAAGTTTAAGGAAGCGCACTTCAATCTCGCTCTTGCGCACTTAGAACTCGGCGAATTTGAAGATGCAACAAACGCTGCGAACGATGCCTTAGAAATCGATCCAAATTATGAACCGGCACGTATGCTTATAGAGTTCATAGCCGACTAATTCTGACCGAAAACCAAGAATAGAAAATTCAGGAATATCCGCAGAGATTGACTTAAGATTAATAACATGTTAAAATTAACGTAAGTTACTACCTATTTAGGACATAGCACCCCTACGGGGTGCGGTTTCTTAAATACACCGTTTTCTATAGACATAGCACCCCTACGGGGTGGGGAAGTGCCTGAAAAGCTTCATCGAAACATTCAAAATTTGTTAGCAGCAACTGGGTTAAAATTAGGGAATGTGATCCCTATTCTACAAATAAACTAACCACCTCAAAAGGAACTGGATGATATGAAAAAGATTTACGTATTAGTCGTCGCATGTTTATTAAGCATGAGTCTGTTCCTACCAAACATTTTCGCTCAAAATTTTACGGAATTGTACTTACCGCCAAGTGCAAAAGCCCGCTTCGGCAAAGGCTGGATTCATGACATAAAGTTTTCTCCCTACAGCGATCAGTTAGCTGTGGCAACTACCATTGGTGTCTGGATTTACAACACCCGTACAGGCGAAGAGCAGGCACTGTTCTCAGGGATCATGGGAGGTGCTAATGCGGTTTCCTATTCCCCAGGTGGACTTATCATTGCAGCTGCACACTCAGATTGGACAGTTAGGCTATGGGATGTTAGTACCGGTAAACTAACGTCACCTTCTACTCTTAGAGGACACACAGCAAAAATCCACGCTGTTGAATATTCACCAGATGGCAAAAGGATTGCCAGCGGAAGCGCAGACAAAACGATTCGGATCTGGGACCCTCACGCCACTACCGATAATAAAAAAATTATTGCAATCCTACCCTATCGGGACTCCGTTCGCTCCATAGCATTTTCCCCAGACAGCAGAATGTTGGCGGGTGGCAGTGACGATGGCATCATTCAAGTCTGGGATGCTGATACAGGAGATCGAATTTATGAGTTTAAAGAACACACCGATTCCGTTCAGGCAGTGCATTTCTCACGTAACAGGACCGAACTCGCAAGTGCCAGTCTAGATAGTACCGCAATTTTATGGAGCCTCGTCGGTGAAGGTGGAAAACTCCATCCACCAGCACAACATAAGGCCCCAGTATATGCAGTGAAATTTTCACCTGATGGAAACTCATTTGCTACTGGCAGTGCAGACAAACTGATTCAGCTATGGGACACGAGCACAGCGGATCGCAAACTGACCCTCATAGGACACAAAGATTTAGTCGCGGATATCGATTTCTCACCAGATGACAGTACCCTTGCCAGCAGCAGCCCAGATGGTACGATATTATTATGGGATAGAATCGGTAAACGAACAAGAATTGAGATACCAGGGCATACTGGCGGCGTTAAAGCCTTGGCATACACGGTAGATAATCGTATCCGAGCGTGCGGTGTTGGATTCGATGGAAAACTTCGATTGTGGGATGCAGGTACAAGTAGTGAATTATCAATACTCCAAGAACATACAAGATTAACCCAAGCAGTTGCTTTTTCTAAGAATGGCAAAACGATTGCGAGTGGTAGAAGCGAAAACGGCACAATTTTCCTATCAGATGTCCTCAAGATTCTTGAAAACAGCAATGATAGTTTACTGACAACACTGACAGGGAATATACACGGGGTCACAGCACTTGCATTTTCACCAGCAGATACAACTTTCGCCAGTGGCGGAGCGGATGGCAGAATTCATCTACTGGATATTAGTAGCGGTAACGAACTAAAAATACTAAAAGGATCTCAGAGTACTATCACCTCTCTGACATTCGTTGTTGATGGCACCCACCTTTTCAGTGGCGAAGAAAATGGCACGGTCCGTCAGTGGAACGCACTTACCGGCAAAGAGGTAGGGACAGTCTATAATATTCCGTTGGGTGCCATCACGGCTCTATCATACTCATCGCCCAACGAACTTCTTGCCATTGGAGATGCAACCGGTACAATTCAGTTTTTTGATTTTGTCAGGAGACGCAAGAAGGAAAAAGAGTTCTTTATGCCTCATTCCGGCATAACTACCCTCATCTTTTCAGAGGACGGTAGTACTCTTGTTAGCGGCAGTGAAAACGGCACTATCACCCAGTGGAATATGAACGAAGTACTCTTAAACACAGCACTACAGGATAACACCTCGGGAGAGGATAGTGAAGTCGAAAGAACTATCACTCCGCCAGAGCATAACACAACTGAACAAAGCGTACAACAGATTGCCCAAAAAGCATTAGCATCCACAGTATACCTTCGGGGGTATGATGTCGATGGCAAAGAATTAGGAGCTGGTAGTGGTTTTTTCGTTGGCACTGACAAAGTCGCAACCAACCATCATGTTATTAAAGGAACTGTGTCAATATACGCGAAGATAGTTGGTGAAGAAGAATGGTACGTTGTTGAAAGCATCGCAGCTACAGATGAAACACACGATTTAGCGGTCTTAAAACTCTCGGGTATTACCGCACCAGCACTGCCATTGACCGATAGCGATGCTGTTCAAGTTGGTGACTCAGTTTACGCCGTCGGCAACCCTGAAAGATTGGAAGGCACATTCTCAGAGGGTATTATCAGCAGCATCCGAGGAGAAGGTAACAATAAGTGGATCCAAATGACAGCCTCAATTTCTCCAGGAAGTAGCGGAGGAGCAGTGCTAAACAACAAAGGCAAAGTAATCGGTGTTGCAACCGCAAGTCACCCCGGTGCTGAAGCGGAAAACCTCAATTTTGCCGTTCCGTCAAACTATCTCAAAGCATTGCTTCGCAGGGCCAGATAATACTTCACCACGCGAAACAGCGGCATCGCGCGAATCTCATTATATCCGCACAATACCGCTGTTTGAATAAAACCTTCTATAAGTGTGGATTCCTACCCACTACTCCTTAATCACGAAGAATTTCTCCTCTTTAATCCGTTCTTCGGGGAAACGCGCACGCGCCCAGATCGCTTTCGCATTCTCGATCATCTGTGGATGTCCACACGCATAGCCGACCGCGTTCGTGTGATCAAAACCGAGTTGATCGCCGTATTTCCGAATCACATCTTCGGCACGTCCGCTCTCGCCTTGCCACTCCGGATCCTCCCACGGACGACTCGCCGTCGGGACAAACGTGAACCACTCCTCCTGCGCCGCGAGCTCGTTGAGTTCATCCATGTAATACCCAAGTTCCCATGAACGGCTTGCACCGACGATCACTAAGATCTGATGTGGACTCGTTTTGCCCTGTTCTTGCTCAATTTTTTGTGTTCGCGCAATGCTAATATACGGCGCAGCACCCGTGACAGTCCCTGCCATCACATGGCGTGTTATCCCGCTCTCCGTGTCCAAGACAAATTTACCGACGAGACGTTCGCGGATAAACACGCTGTCCCCCAATTTCAGTTCCCAAAACAGCGGGGTCGTCACGCCCTCCGGCACCAATTCCACGAAAACCTCCATAAACGGCTCGTGTGGTGAGGAGACAATCGAATACGGACGCTGGACAATCTTTTCACCAACCTGAAAACCGATCGTGGCGTATTGCCCGGGTATAAACGGAAGCTGCTTATCAGTCCGGAATTTGAACGCGGCTAAATCTTCAGAAAAGTCCTGGCGTTCAATCAATTCACCTTTACAATATTGCGATCTGGCGCGTCTTCTTTGCATAATTTTTCCCTTCAAATTTTCTATAACAAGTTTAGTCCTTTCCCAGTAACAGGTGGGAACCCCGGCGTTGCGAACTACACCGAAAAGAAAATCATAGAATTTTGATTGCCTTTTTAATATATTATACTTAAAACGAAAATCAAGATCAAGTCTTTTTATGGGAGTGGTTATCAGTTATCAGCCGTCAGCCGTCAGCGACGGTCGCGAGCATGGGGGAAACACCCAAGCAAAAACACTCGCTCCTACAGGGAATTGTTGCGATTCAGAGACTTTTTGTGATAAACTATGGTAGATTTTAGAATTAATTGGACACTCTGATGAGATGCGGTTGAGAAGCATTGAGAAACATCGGGGTTACAAACCCCTCCCACGGTTTTCCGGGTTCACTGAAATGTCTATTTATAGGTTTCACCATAAAATATGAACGATGAACCAAACCTGCCCGATTTCGTGCAATTGAGGGTAAAGGATGCCCTATTTTGTGCGGTTTCTTCTCAGCATTTTGCCAAAAGCTCCAGTGTGTTCCCGTTCAAACTGGCACGGAATTTGCTAACAAATATGATATAGATTCTTTTCTCGAAAAGGAATTCAGGTTCATGAAAAAGACACATCTTCTCTATATCGTATGCCTTTTACTTTCCGGTTCCCTGCTATTAAACGGTCTTGCGCAGGACTTTGCGACACAATGGCATCTGCCTGAAGGTGCGAAAGCCCGTCTCGGAAGAGGCAAACTCATTAATATTAAACTTTCATCGGATAGCACCCGAGTTGTCGTGTCAACGTCCATCGGCATCTGGATTTATGATGCCCAAACCAACGAAGTTGTTTCACTGTTCACGGAGAAACAAACCGGCGAAAAGGACGGATTTTTATCCAAAAGACCACCGGAGGCACTGACATTCTCCCCCGACGCTTCAATTGTCGCAACTGTTCACGGAAACAGCATTTACGTCTGGGATACCTTCACAGGCAATGCATTCGCGATGCTCGACGAACACCCCGATTCAATTAACGCCCTCGCGCTTTCACCTGATGGCACGAAACTCGCCACCGCAGGCGGAGATTGGACAGTGCGCCTGTGGGAGGTCAGCACTGGTAAATATATCAACAGTCTGACAGGACATCCCAGTTCAGTAAACGCTGTCGCGTTTTCGCCAGACGGTAAAATCCTCGCAAGTGCGGGAAGCACGCTCCGTCTGTGGGATGCCGACACAGGTGAATTGCTACACGCCGATAGCAAAGACCTGGGATCCATCGACCTGCTCGCGTTTTCACCAGACGCTAAAATCCTCGCAACTGGTGGCGGATGGGACCACACCGTCCATCTGTGGGATGTCCATACCGGTACTCTCCGGACAGGTCTCAAAGGTCACACCGACAAAATTCGTGACATGGCGTTTTCGCCAGACAGCAGTACACTCATCACCGCGAGTCGCGACAGGACGATGCGACTCTGGGATGTCAACACCGGCACCGAACAGAAAAACCTTCCCGCCCCTGACGACGCAATCAACCCAATTATGGCAGCAAACCGAATGCTTAAGCTGCTTGAGATCGGAATCCTCCCAAAGAAGCGAGATGACGTTTACAGTGTGAAATTCTCTAAAGACGGCACCCAACTCATCAGTGTGAGTAGCGACGGCAGCCTCCATCTCTGGAACGTTGACACCGGACGCTACCAGCTATCCTTCTCCCTCGGAGAGCACGCCGAGTGGACGAGTGCGCTCACCTTTTCCGCGGATAGCAAATACCTTATCAGTAATAACGCGCTTGAAGAGCGGGCGCGCGTTTGGAGCGCAGAAACTTTCACACAAGACACTATTCTTACACCCCCTCAAGATGTTATGGGACTCACATTTTCCCCAGACCTCAAAAAACTTGCAGGACGTCAGTTCCTCGGCGGAATTCAAGTGTGGGATGCTGCGACGAAAGAACATCTGGCTACTTTGGAAGGCGCAGACCGAGGGCTTGACTACTGGCATCTGATATTTTCACCAGACGGTAAAACCCTCGTTGGCAGACCTGGACCAGGACACCTCGGTAACAAGATCCATGTTTGGCAGACCGATACAGGTGCACAACTGTTCACACTTGAAGGACACACAGGTGGTGTGAGTGAATACACATTTTCTCCAGACAGCCAAATCATCGCGAGTGGCGGTGAAGACGGAACCATCGTTTTATGGAATGTCGAAACGGGGGAACGCCTATCGGACCTCACGGGACACACGAAGCATATCCATGCGTTAGCCTTCTCCACAGATAGCAAAACACTCGTAAGTGGCGGCGGAAACGAGATTTATTTATGGAACGTTCACACAGGCGATCTGATTGGCACCCTCGATGCTGTGGAGAACGTCAATGCGTTAGCATTCGCCCCAGATGGAAAAACGCTCGTAAGCGGAAATTGGGAAGGGCTAATTCAGGTGTGGGGGTTAGTCCCAAACTACGAGATACAAACCACTTTCACGGGACATCAAGAATCTGTTTACGTGTTAATGTTTTCCCCAGATGGGAAAACACTTGCCAGTGGAAGTGCCGACGGCACAATCCTTCTCTGGGATTGGGAAAAACTCAAATAGCCATCAGCCGTCGGCTATCAGCCGTCAGCAAAGAGGTTTTCTTATCGACAGCTAACAGCCATTTACGATAAGGCAAACGAGCAGGTTTGCTTCCTACATCTCCGCCAATTTTTTCTGAAGCCATTGCGTCATCGGTGCCTGCTCTGGATCGCAAACCTCAATGAAATGTCCCGGTAAGGGTTGTCCAATCAACGCCTCGACATCCCGTCGCCGCTCGGCAACGATTGCAGGATACGCACTCGCAACGTTTACCTTTTCCTCTGGATCATTCCGTACATCAAAGAGTTCATCGCCGTTCTCATCTCTGTAGCCGACTGAAGTGCAGAAGTTCCAGTGGTTATCGCGTACGCTGACGCGACCGCGCGCATTGCCCGTGATGAACCCCGCCCAACCGGTGATAACTCGTTCGCGGAGGAGTGCCTTTTCCTGTGTAACGAGTTGCCACATATCCTCGCCATCGGTCCAACTGCACGGAATGTCAAGCAGATTTAGGAGCGTCGGCATCAGATCGTGGTTCTGCACGAACGCAAAAATGTCCTTGTCATGGGGTCCCTCTGGATGCCGAACCATCAGGTTCAGTTGCGTATTGAAGGGATGCAACTTGTTCGGACCCTTTCCGAAACTTCCGTGGTCTCGGAGTTGTGTGCCGTGGTCGGACATCAGGACAATCAACGTCTCATCTCGGATGTTTAACTGTTCTATCTTGTCAAGTAGCACGCCGACCCATTTATCGACAAACGTCACTTCTCCGAGATAGAGTGCCTCAATTCGGCGGAGTTCATCCTCCGTAGGTCCATCGCCTTCGTTCGCGCTGCCCTGCGTAATGAAATCCTTGCCCGAATAATCTGGAAAATAGAGGTCTGCATAGGATTTAGGCGGATCCCACGGCTCATGCGGGTCGAAACTATCCACCCATAAGAAGAACGGACCGACGGTGTGATTGTCTTGGAGCCACTCCGATGCGGCACGGAAGACACGGGCACAACTATAGTCATCCTCCGATTGCCGATGCCGTTGCGATAAAAGGTAGTTGACGAGTCCTGCATGTCGTTGCCAGTTGAGCGGTTCACGGACATGTTTTCGGAGTTGCTCCTCAATCAACCTCGGATCACCGCTGTGCCAGTTATCCGATTCCTGCCCGCGGATGAAATCGAAATGCGCAAATCCGCGCGAGAAATTCATCGTCGGCTTGAACATGTGATATGTATCTGCAATCAGGGCAGTGAGATAACCGCGTTCAAGTAGGACTTCAGCGATCGTATCCTGTTCGGGTGGAATCTTATGCCAGCCGGGGGCGTGATGCCAATGTCCACGCCGATCAAAGTTGTATTTCCACGGAAAACTCCGCATTCCGGTAAAGTTGGCGCGACGCACCTGAAGCGTCGGCTGTCCTTCCCCAAAGGCGCGTGTGAAACGGACGCTCTCTGATGCTAAGGCATCGAGGTTCGGCGTTTGTACGTGGCTATACTTCTTGCCGTCGCCGATGATGTCGGCACGAAACGTGTCCAAGCAGATACAGACAATGTTCATAGTATTATGCCCCTTTCATCTCTTCAAGGATCATTTCGGCGGCTGCCAACGGATCCTCCGCCTCAATAATGGGTCTACCCACAACAATGTAATCGGCACCTCGTCGAATCGCCTCCGCTGGTGTGGTGATGCGCCGCTGGTCATCACTTTCTGCCCACGTAGGACGGATACCCGGTGTCACAATCAAAAACTTGTCGCCACACGCTTTTCGGATCGGTTCAATTTCCAACGGCGATGCGACAACACCGTCCAATCCTGCTTCCTGTGCCAACTGTGCGAAATAGACAACCTGCTCTGAGAGCGTCCGTGCTGAGGCGAAACTCAGCCGAAAGTTCGTTTCTTCAATGCTTGTCAGAATAGTCACACCGAGTAGCACAGGTGGCAGAATGTCGCGTTCGGCAGATACTTTGTCCGCGCTCGCTTTTGCTGCCTTCATCATTTCAAGTCCACCGGCGGCGTGCATGTTAATCATGTGTGCACCGTGTTTTGTCATTGTGCCGACATCGCGCGCTACTGTATTCGGGATGTCGTGGAACTTCAGGTCAACAAAGACTTTATATCCGTTCTGACTAAACCACGGGAAACATTCGTTTCCAAGGGCATTAAGTGCCTGAAAGCCGAGTTTAAACCAACGGACTATGTCCATAAGCGTTCCCGATAACCAATCAATGTCTTCACCGTCATCCGTATCCAAGGCGACAATTAATCTGTTTTTCAATTTATCATCTCCTTTAGGGCAGATTGTGATTTACCCACTGCATATCTGCCTTTAAGTTCCCCAGATTTATGATCCGCACGGAACGCCTCTGCCAGTGTTTCCCTATCAGTCTCTATCGTAAGCAATGCGAGGAGCCGCTCACGGTCCGCAAATAGTGAGTGTTCCGCAATGCGACGGATCCAGTCACGAAATTGCCCAGGTGTCATGTCTACAAGCGGCAAATTTGTCATATTTGGTGCCACAGCAATCTCCTTTGAAGTAGAATTACAACGCGTTAACCGATTTGCTCAAAACATCATCAACTATATGCTGAGTTTCTTGATGTGCGGACTCAATCTGGGTCTGGCAGGCATAAATATGTGACGCAATCTCATTCAGTTGTTCTTCAAAATCGTCTATCATCCGACGAACCTCGGCAGGCGACGTGCCACCGAGGCTCTGGTTATTCTGCATCGCCAATTTTGCATCCAAAATCTGTTTCAACTGCGAAATTGGTATGTCAATCTCTTTCTGTTTCAAGAGTGCCTGCGTGAGTTCCCAATCGGCGAACGTTTTTTCCTGCTCCACGAGTTCCCCGACGAGCCATCCGACAATCTCATGGCACTCCCGAAAACTAATCTGGTGTTCTTTAACCAAATAGTTCGCTAATTCCGTCGCCGTCGCGAAGTTTGCATTCGCCAATTCAGCCATCCGTTCCGTTTTGAAATCCGTCGTTCTGAGGAGTTCGGGTAGCAGACCGAGGCACGCCTTCACAACATCAAACGCCTCCCACAGCGGCGGTTTATCTTCCTGAAAATCGCGATTGTAGCCCATCGGTAAGCCCTTGAGATTCGTCAACAGGTCGAGCAATGCACCATAGACGCGCCCTGTACGACCTCGTGTCAGTTCGGCGATGTCGGGATTCTTCTTTTGCGGCATGATGGAGCTTCCGAAACTATAGGCATCGTCAAGCACTGCCATCCCAAATTCATAGGTCGTCCAATAGACAATTTCTTCGCTAATCCGTGAGAGGTTCGCCATTACAAGCGACAACGCAAAAAGCACCTCTGCGATAAAATCTCGACTGCTGATGACATCAAGAGCGTGTTCGCGTGGCGCGTCGAAACCGAGCAGTTGCGTCGTCAGGTGTCGATCAATAGGGAATGTCGTGCCAGCCAAAGCGCACGCGCCGAGAGGGTTCGTATTGGCGAGCGCATACGCAGATCGCAGACGTTTCTGATCCCGTAGGAACATACTCACATAAGCCGTCGCCCAGAAACCGAGACTTATCGGTTGTGCGTGTTGGGTATGCGTATAACCGGGCATGACGGTATCGGTATGTATTTTCGCAATGTGTAGGAATGCCTCACAGAGTGCGGAGAGGCCGCGCTGGACATTGAGAATCTCATCCCGAATGTAGAGATGCGCGTCTACGAGCACCTGATCATTTCGAGAACGAGCGGTGTGGAGTTTACCGCCGAATTCGCGACCGGCGTTCTCGATCAGATACGATTCGACGTTCATGTGCACGTCCTCTTTATTCGGATCGAGCGTAAAATCGCCGTTCTGAAAATCCGCCTCCGCTTTCTGAAGCCAGCGTAAGATCTCGCGCAAGTCGGCATCGGCGATAATTCCTTGCCGAGCGAGCATAATCGCATGCGCTTGACTTCCCCAGATATCGTATCCGATGAGGCGCGTATCGGCTTCAATGGAGTGTGTGAAGGCTATCGTCTCTGAGGTGAGGCTTGTACTGAAACGTCCACCCCAGAGGGTCTTTTGTGGTTTTTCCATATTCTGTTAGATTACAGCATGAAAATGAAATATCTTCCTGTAGGAGCGACTTCTGGTCGCGATATAGTGTCAAAAGCGTGGCGGCTCTCGCATCGGTTCCCGTGGAGGTATCTCAAGTTCCACCCCGCTGAAAGGTTTGAAAATAGCGTGGATCACCGTTCCAAGACCCCGCTGCGGGATATCCTGATCAGGCAAGTTGTTTCGCGCGTCCTTATCCTGAAGATACGAAAGATAGTCAACAGCTGCTCTGAGTTTTTCAGTAGAGAGCTGACGAATCAATTTAACCGCCTGCTGCTGTAAGTCTACTTTTCGCATTATGAATCTCCTTAAATTTCCGTTCAAAACCTTCAGTAGTAGGACATTTCCAGAAAAGATATAGTAAATCCACAATTACTTGGACATCACGGATGGGCGAGGTTACAAACCTCGCCAGCGGTGGAGTGAGGTTGGTGCCTCCTGAGATGTCTACATATTTTCGGGCTTTACTATATCACGCTTACATCATCTGTGGTGGACGACGCGGTCCCGTCGGTTGGATAATCTTGCGTTGATCGGGTGTCAGACGCGCTAATAAGTCCTTCGAATGTGGATAGTCAAAACGCTCACGGACATATCTCGGTGAATAGCGATAGACGATCGACCGACGGTATCCTTCATTCGTCCGTTCTGCCGACCCGTGCGTAATTGCATCCGTGAACATGACCACATCCCCCGCCTTGAGATAGATTTCTTTCGTCCCAAAGGCTGTCCCTGCCGGTTTACCGCTTATACCGTCGTAAACTAAGCCTTTCCCATCGACCTTCAAACGTGGGTGAATCTCTGTGCATTTATGGCTTCCCGGTACCAGCACAGGCGCACCGTCTCCCGGTCCAATATCGCTCAGTGCCATCAGGACGTTAATCTGTCCTACCATCCATTCCCCGGTATTCCCCTGTCGAAAGGTCAGGTAACTTAAGGGGACATGTCCACCACAGTGGATATGAATGAAACCCCCGGGACCGCGAACATTCAGGAAATTCTCGTGGATGGAAAGTCCATTGACTTGGTGGACGTATTTCCGCATCAGACCGATCCATGCCGGATGGTCGATTAACTTTTGGAAAACATCGCCACCCTCAATGATATTCTGGAAATTCACGCCGTTCTCAATGTTGTAGGTATGCGTTTCGATATTCCCGATCCAGCGTGGGATCCGTCTGTCCTCGGTTTCTTCCTCCCACGGATCTTCAACGTAAGCCCAATGCGCGTCGATCCACTCGTTCGTTTCGTCCAGATCGGGTTTCGAGATCGCATTCTCTAAAACCAGATAGCCTTGTAGGTCGAACAGGTAATCTTGTAGATCTTGGTCCATGTTCCGTCTCCTTAGCCAGCAGGTGCGGTTTTATGAAGATAAAAAAAGAAATTAGGTAATCTTGGACGACACGACGTGCGATGAATCGCACTACTACGAACCGGTCTACTTGTAGTACTGCTACTTATAGCACCTATGGAAATTACCCAATTAAATACTTAAACTTCATTCAACCGCACCACAGAATAATGCTAAAACTACAGATAGGCATCCAATTCTGCCTCGGTCGGTGTCGGCGTAGAAATACCTTCTTCAGGGACCTCCACCTTTGCTGTCCATGCAATAGCATTGAGAATGAACTTACGGAGATGGTCATCCCCCCAATTCCGATGAAGATGTCCGCCGGTAAATCCGAATCCACGTCCCCCATCCGGACGCTCTACACACCACCCTAAATGCTGTGGCTCACCGTTTGCCACGGACGCGCGCACATGCGGGTTCCCGCTATGCGGTCCGTCGGGTCTCTCAAGTGTTGAGTCAGGTGCAATAGCACTCAACACGGGTGTCACACCCTGCATATTTTCACGAAATCGCATGTGATAATACCACTCATCCTCCAACGAAAACGGCTCTACCCCGCGTGTTGTGGGGTGTTCAGGAAATCCGGTAAACGTCGCCGTCCAGTATGGATTCACCGAAAGGTGGGTCTCAAAGTAGCCCCCGATCCAACCCAAGAAACAATCTCCGGGTTCACCCTTCGGAACTTCGACAGCGTAGTGCAACATCGCAAGCCCGATACCCTGTGCCACCAGTCCAGAGATCTGTTCAAGGTGCGGAATGCTGAGATGTCTCGCGCCACCGTCCGAGTAAATAATAATGGCATCCGTATCGGTGAAAGTTGTCGGATCTTCGGGCCACCCCTGAGTAACCACGACTTCCACGCCGTCCACAGCCTTGTTCAACTGATCCGCGAGATAAGCGCATCCAGCGGGATGCTCATGTGCACCACCACCATGACTTGCACTTCCTGCCACCATAACAATTCGAGATTTTTCTGACATATTCGCTCCTTTGTTTAGAATTCTCGCGAGTTTACCATATCACGACTTTTCTGCCAACTCGCTTTTTACTCTCACGTGAACGGAGAACTGTAGCCTTGTCCGATAGCGATTGGATGAACATTCACCTTAATTGCTATTTCCCAGAGACTGGCAATGCTAATAAAAATATCATTGCTTTGACTCTCAATCAACTCTCGCGCGCTGTCACTAAGTCGTTTATCATCAGCCAGAAACCAAAGCAGTGTATGTGTATCCAGCAAGTATCTCACGGCATATACTCTGTGAATTCTGGGAGTTCAGCGTCAAAATCGTCAGCGATCTTGATAAGTCCTTTGAGAGTGCCGGCTTGACGAGGGGGTTGCAAGGTCTTTAGTCCGTCCCCATAAAACAGCAAGTGGTATTTCACGTACGTCTTATCCAATACTTTAAAGCAGTCCTTGAATTCCTTGAACGTGGGTGTGATTTCCACTTCGTGCTTCTCCAAATAGGGAAGCCGTTCATCAGCGAACTTCTCGCACGCGTTTAGTGCCAAGGTAAGTCGCGCCAGATCTTCGGCTACCATCTGTGGGCAAACATGTGCACCGTCAACATTTGCGTACGGTGCAAAGCTTGCCCCCTCATTTGGATCTGAACACACAGCCTCAAAGTAACCACGGGACAACTCTTCAGGATTTTTAGCAATATCATTCAGCAGTCCGACAAGAGAGGTACACCCTTTATCCAGTTTGAGCTGCCGACGCAGTCCCACCAGCGCATGCGCAAGATACGAACGCTCAAGGTAGCTGTAGTGAAAACCTTGGGTACGTTGATGTCCATGGATAATGATTCGGACCTCCCAGAACGTTCTGGCATCCCGAAGAAGCAACCGGATTTCTGGTTCAATAGCCTTCATCCATTCGCGCCACTCGCTAAGTTTCAGACTCATTTTTAAATTTCTCTGACTCATAATCAAGTCTCCTCAAAGGAAAAAGCACAGTTGCAGCGCGGAGCTATCAAGTTTGAATGCGAAAAATAGAAAAAGCCTTCATCCCAATGCTAAAATTATACACGTTCTCGTTGTGGGTGTCAATTTTTTTATACTTGACAATCGCAGAAAGAAACACTAAAATACTTCCAAATCCAACACAATAAAGGAGCACCGCAATGGAGAGATTCCCGATCGTTGACACACACGTTCACCTATGGCACCCGGAACAGTTGAGATACCCATGGCTTACGGAAGTCCCAGTCCTAAACAGACCTTATCTTCTAAAAGATTACAACGACGCGTCCGGCGAACTGGACATCGAATCCATCGTCTTTGTCCAGTGCGATACACACCCCGATGACGGTTTGAAAGAGACAGCATGGGTCACCTCCCTCGCAACAACAGTAGAGCCTCGGATTCAGGGCATTGTCGCATGGGCACCCCTCGAAGAGGGAGAACAGGTAGCACCTTTCGTCGAAAAATTGGCAGAGAACCCGCTCGTCAAAGGAATACGCCGCCTCATCCAATCCGAAAGCGTGGATTTCTGCATCCAACCCGACTTTGTGAGCGGTGTTAAAACACTCTCCCACTATAGATTGAGCTTCGATATCTGTATCTTCCACCCACAACTCGCCAATGCCATTCGGCTCGTGGAACAGTGTCCGCACGTCCAATTCATTTTGGATCACATCGGTAAACCCGACATCAAGAACCAACGCTTTGATCCGTGGAAAGAGGAGATCCAAACGCTTGCGACGTTCCCGAATGTCCATTGCAAAATATCAGGTTTGGTAACGGAGGCTAATCTCGAAGCATGGACACCTGACGATCTACAGCCGTATATTGAACACGTCATTGCGTGTTTCGGCTTTGATCGCGTTATATACGGTAGCGATTGGCCCGTCTCCACGCAAGCCTCGGAGTATCCACGGTGGGTGCAAACATTGAGAGAAGCAGTATCAGGGTGCTCATCTGAGGCGTTAGATAATCTCTTCCGCAACAACGCCATCAGATTCTATAGGCTTGATTCGTGAGAAGGTTGGAAAATTGGAAGGTCGGAAGATTGGGTAATGTAGGTGTTCATTGTCTGAACCAGGATTTATAGGATTTTGGGATTTTCAGGATTGGGAAGTGTGCGGTTAGGTAAGGATGATAGGCGAGGTTAGGAAACCTCGCCTACCGTAAGACGGAACTTCTGCTATTTTGTTAGCCACCTGCTTTGACCTCTCGCCGACGCGGATGCAGCACAAACTCGGTATACCCGTTCGGTAGCTCACACCCTTTAAAAACCAGGTCCAAAGCCGCCTGAAACGCGATGCTCTGGTCATAATCTGGCGACATATCCCGATAATTCGGGTCACCGGCATTCTGTTCGTCAACGATCTTCGCCATCCGTTGGAACGTCTCCGTCACTTGCTCCGCCGTAACGATCCCGTGGCGCAACCAATTTGCGATATGTTGACTCGCAATGCGCAGTGTCGCCCGATCCTCCATTAACCCAACGTTGTTAATATCTGGTATCTTCGAGCAGCCAATTCCTTGGTCCACCCATCGGACAACGTATCCCAAGATACCTTGCGCGTTGTTGTCCAATTCGCGCTCAATCTCATCGGGTTGCAACTGGCGATCCTTCAACAGAGGTGGTGTCAACAGGTCAGCCAAACTCGCACGCTGTCTGGCGGACAATTCCTTTATCCGGTTTGCAACATCAACCCGGTGATAGTGCATCGCATGAAGCGTTGCGGCTGTCGGCGATGGCACCCACGCCGTTGTCGCGCCCGCCAACGGGTGATTCACCTTCGTTTCAACCATCTCTGCCATCTGGTCAGGTTTTGTCCACATCCCCTTCCCAATCTGTGCAGTGCCGAGCAACGCCGTTTCAATCCCTATATCGACGTTCCAATCCTCATAAGCGAGCATCCACGGCGCATTGCGGATATCCATCTTGGGAATCACGGGACCCGCCTCCATGCTCGTATGGATTTCATCGCCGGTTCTATCCAAAAACCCAGTGTTAATAAAGACGAGACGCTCCTGTGCCACCCGGATCGCTTCTTTGAGATTGACAGTCGTCCGCCGCTCCTCATCCATAATCCCAATCTTAATAGTATTCGTCGGGATCCCGAGTGCCGATTCAATCCACTCAAACAGACGAATCGTCATATCGACCTCTTCGGGTCCGTGGAACTTCGGCTTGACGATGTAGATACTACCTGTTTTGCTATTCGTGCGGGGACCGCTGCCCTGCAGGTCATGCACTGCGGCGAAACTCGTTACCACGGCATCAAGAATGCCCTCCGGGATCTCCTCACCCTCTGCTGTCGTGACGGCATCCGTGTACATGTGGAGTCCAACGTTCCGAATCAGGAGCAGGCTCCTGCCCGGTAACGTCAATGTGCCTCCGTCGGGTGCGGCAAACGTCTTATCCGGTGCCAGGCGACGGGTCAACATTTCACCACTTTTCTCAAACGTTGTCTCCAGTGTCCCCTTCATGATACCGTTCCAGTTGCTATAGACGCGTATCTTGTTTGCTGCATCCACCGCCGCGACGGAATCTTCGCAATCTTGGATGGTTGTAATTGCCGATTCAAGGATAACATCAGCAACGCCTGCAGGATGTGCCTGCCCGACGGGATGCTCTCGGTCTATTTGTATTTCAATGTGCAACCCGTGGTTTCGTAGTATAATAACACTGAGTTCGCCGTTATTTTGTGTAAAACCTACAAATTTGGTTGGATCGGCTAAACCGACTTCACTGCCATCACTCAGTGTCGCGCGTAACTGTTTCTCGCCATGAACGGTTTCGAGGGAAAATTGCGTAACATCAGAGAAACTTCCAGTTTCAAGCCCGGTCATTTCATCTAAAAACCGTTCGGTATACGCGACGACTTTCACACCTCGGATCGGGTTATAGGTAGCACTTCGTGTAGCCCCATCCGATTCGTCGATGACATCGGTTCCGTAAAGTGCGTCGTAGAGGCTTCCCCAGCGAGCGTTCGCGGCGTTTAGGGCATAGCGCGCGTTATCGGTCGGGACAACCAATTGTGGACCTGAGATGAGCGAAATCTCTGTATCAACGTCTTCGGTAATCACAGTAAAATCCCGTCCTTCGGGGATCAGATAGCCTATGTCCGTCAGAAACGCCGAATACGCCTCACCGTCCAACGGTTCATTTTTGCGCGCCAGATGCCATGCGTCGATCTGCCGTTGGAGCGTATCCCGTTTCTCCAAGAGTGACTTGTTTTCTGGTGCGAACGCCGCAACGATGTCGCCGAACGCTTTCCAGAAGGCATCTGCTTCTATCCCCGTGCCGGGTGCAATCTCGTCTCTTACCAATGCGTACAAATCTTCATCTATCCTGAGATTACCGATTTCAATTCGGTTTCCCATACTCTTTCTCCATTCCAAGGTGCTGTTAAGGTGTTGGATCCTCGTGAGCCGATGCTTCGTTGCACCGGCAACAAATTTTGCCGCAATTGTCGATTAATCATAGCAACAGATCTGTAGTTTGTCAATTGTTTTTTGATAAATTATGGCTTTTGAGTTTTTGGTTTTCAGTTTTCGGTTGTCAGTCACAATATGTTTCAACGGCACCAGAATTCTCTTTAACGTGAGTTTATAGTAAAGCCTATAATTACTTGGACGCTCTAAAGAGGCGAGGATACAATCCTCGCCAGCGGCGGTGGGGTCGTTGTTCACTGACGAACTGTCCACATATTTTTGGACTTTAGTATAATATAAGAAATTGGTTCATTAGGCAGTTCGATTCAACGAGGGTGAGACCCAACATAATACCCAAAACCCATATTTTGCTCCTACGAAGTGGAAATGTTTCAGGTCTTGTTACGGAGAACCCACGGAGTGTGCCTACTACTTTTAATCGAACTCACGTTAAGTTTAATTAAATATTGGGGTAATTCGGCTGGTTCCTCTTCTTGATGGGGGATTTTCGCCGATCTTTCCGCCGCGATTTAAACACATCACTTGTCTGTTCAATGTGTTTAACACGATCCAGGAAGTACAAGCGCATGGGGGGCGCAGATTTATAATGCGGGTTATCCACAAAAACATCTGGTTCGCCTAACAATTCGCTGATGAGACCTTTTGTCCAGCCACGTTCAGAGATGAGCCGTGCCTGAGTGATTTTTTCTTTTTCACGCACTGCCTTGCGTGCTTCAGTTTTCTTCTGCTTTTCGGTTTGCCACAACATTTTGAAATCGTCTGAACGTTCGAGTTTGCGAACATCGGATTTTAGATAAATTGGATAGGTTAAACGCCCTCCTAAAAAGGTCATAGAGAAAGACTCACACGACAAGAATCTATCTACGCGCTCGGGTGTCCAATGTCCACGCCTCAACAATTCTTCGTGCGAAAAGTGGGTGTCGGGATGTACTTCTATTTCTATATTCCAAATCTCGCAAAATCTTCTTCGCATTGAGACATTGTTGAAATTCTCAAGCATCAATTTTTTTTCTGCTTTCTCAATATCATTGTAACGAAATAGCCGAACCGTGTTTAAATCCTCTACTGTAATCACAGTAACATCACCTATCGTTCTCCCTAATTTTCTTTCGACTTCAAAATCAAAGAGTTGTGATTCAGAGAGAATCGTGCCACGTTTTCCGAGCTGGGATTTGGTGATGTATCCATCTTTTCTGATCGTAAAATTACGCGCGGGTCTCCGATGCTTTTGCTGTTTCATGCTAAATACCTCCGGGCAGTTTTGTGTCGTGTCCAAAACGGTTTCAACATCAGATTATACCACACTTTTAAGCAATTGCCAACTCCTTTTTGACCGAAGCACCCACACCCTTCCAGGACGATTTAGTTTTCGGTTCCGATCTTGGTTTTGGTTCACATAAGTTAACTTTTTTCGGCACTATCGCGAGCACAGCTCGCTCCTACAGCGGAAGAACGTTCACGCATATAAAGTAAATATGTAAAACTAAATGGCTCTGCACACCCTTCTCATGCGACTTGCGAAAATGTAGAACTTGTGTTAGTATGTTAATCGGAGATCCCTCCTACAAGGCGAATCTATGTTAAGACCGCACAAATCCTTAAGCACGCTCGAATTGACCTAAAACCTGCCTGAAACGAAGTGGAAGGCAGTCCAGGAGCTCATAATTAAAAATATGAAAATTGGAATTATTGGCTGTGGCACCATCAGTAGTGCCTATTTTGAAGGGGCGCGAAAAACAGACATCTTAGAAATCAAAGCCTGTGCTGACCTCCGCATGGAATCCGCACAGGCACAAGCCGAAAAATACAACTCTCACGCATGCACCGTCGATGAATTGCTTGCAGACGATGAGATAGAACTCGTGGTAAACCTCACTATCCCGCGGGCACACGTCGAAGTCGGTTTGCAGGTCTTGGAAGCCGGCAAACACGTCTACAGCGAAAAACCGCTCGGTGTGGACACCGAAAGCGGAAAGCGACTCATTGACACCGCCGCTGAAAAAGGGCTGCGCGTCGGATCGGCACCCGATACCTTCCTCGGTGCTGGCATCCAGACCTCGCGGCAGGCGTTGGATGCGGGAAAAATCGGCAGACCCATCGCCGGGACAGCGTTCATGTGCGGACACGGACACGAAAGTTGGCATCCAAATCCCGCTTTTTACTACGACATCGGTGGTGGTCCGATGTTGGACATGGGACCTTATTACGTGACTGCGCTCGTCAATATCCTTGGTCCCGTCAAACGTGTCGCCGCGATTACGACAAAAACCTTTGAAGAACGCGTCGCAACGAGTCAAGCCGTGCGCGGTTTGCGGATTCCCGTCAAGACGACGACCCACCTCACCGGCACAATCGAATTCCAGAACGGCGCGATTATCACAATGATTATGAGTTTCGATATGTGGCGGCACAGTCTCCCGTGCATCGAAATCTACGGTGAAACCGGCTCGATGACGGTACCCGATCCGAACGGATTTGGCGGTCCCGTAAATGTGTGTCCGGCAGGTGGCGATTGGGAAGAAGAGGAAATCGCTCTCCCAAACAACGCTCGGATGATCGGGGTCATTGATATGGTGTCCGCAATCCGTTCGGGACGCATGCATCGTGCGAACGGCGGGTTGGCATATCACGTGCTTGAGATTATGTGCGCCTTCGACAAATCCTCGGAAACCGGCGAACACGTCGTCATCGAAAGCACGACGGAACGTCCTGATCCTGTACCCCTTGGTTTGGAGGAGTGGGAAATAGACTGAATATATGGCGGTCGGCAGTCGGCGGTTGGCGGTCAGCAGTTGGACATGAAGGGTTGATCCTATAGGAAGAGTGGAAGGTCCTGTTGGGTGGGTATGATGTCTGTTGTCTGAATCAGGATTTACAGGATTAGAGGATTCACAGGATTATGTAGCCAGCGGTCGGGATTTGAAGATCCATCCTACAAGGCGAATCTATGTTAAGACCGCACAAATCCTTAAGCACACCCGAATTGACCCAAAACCTGCCTGAAACGAAGTGGAAGGCAGTCCAGGAGCTCATAGTTAAAAATATGAAAATTGGAATTATTGGCTGTGGAACCATCAGCAGTGCCTATTTTGAAGGGGCACGAAAAACCGATATTTTAGAAATCAAAGCCTGCACTGACCTCCGAATGGAATCGGCACAGGCGCAAGCCGAGAAATATAACTGCCACGCATGCACCGTCGACGAATTGCTCGCAGACCCAGAGATAGAACTGGTGGTGAACCTCACGATTCCGCGGGCACATGTGGATGTTGGCTTGCAAGTTTTGGAAGCCGGTAAACACGTCTACAGCGAGAAACCGCTCGGCGTGGATGTCGAAAGCGGAAGACAACTAATTGATACTGCCGCTGAAAAAGGGCTACGCGTCGGATCGGCACCCGATACCTTCCTCGGTGCTGGCATCCAGACCTCGCGGCAGGCGTTGGATGCGGGAAAAATCGGCAGACCCATCGCTGGCAGTGCGTTCATGTGCGGACACGGACCCGAAGGCTGGCACCCGAATCCCGCTTTTTTTTACGACATCGGCGGCGGACCAATGCTGGACATGGGACCTTACTACGTGACTGCACTCGTCAATATCCTCGGTCCCGTTAAACGTGTTGCCGCGATTACGACGAAGGGGTTTGAGGAGCGAATCGCAACGAGTCAAGCGTTGGATGGCATGAAAATCCCTGTGAAAATCACAACGCATCTCACAGGCACGCTGGCGTTTGAGAATGGGACGATCGTCACAACAATCATGAGTTTTGATATGTGGCGACAGAGTTTGCCGTGTATTGAAATCTACGGCGAAACCGGTTCAATGCAGGTGCCGGATCCGAACGGATTTGGCGGTCCCGTAAATGTGTGTCCAGCAGGTGGCGATTGGGAAGCGGAGGAACTCGCTTTTCCAGACAATGCACGGATGATTGGTGTTATCGATATGGTGTCGGCAATCCGTTCGGGACGCATGCACCGTGCGAACGGCGGGTTGGCATATCATGTGCTTGAGGTGATGCTCGCGTTTGACAAATCCTCAGAAACAGGGGAACATGTTGTTATCGAAAGCACGACGGAACGTCCTGACGCGTTACCGCTCGGTTTGCCGGAATGGGAAATTGATTAGTATGATCAGGACTTACGCAATTTTGATCATAGCCCGCGTTGTGAGATGGAGGCACCTGTAAAAAACGCAGTTGGTTCCAGGGCACAGACTAACAGTCTATGCTACAAAAGAGCAACATGCGTAAGTCCTAATGATAACAAAAATCCAAGTTACGGCACACGGAGTGTGCCTACTACTTTTAATCGAACTCACGTTAGATTAGACCATGCATGGATAGCGTTTCTATACATCTTCGCTGGCGAGGTTCCACAGTTTGTAGTAGGGCGATTTATCGCACGTTCGGGAATTACCGATTTAAATTCTGAATTTTCATGAAACCGCACCTACCGGGCCTGGGAATATGCGGTTAGTGCGCCCGTAGGTGTTTTTTCTTAAATTGACACCTATGGAATTCGGAGATCCCTCCTACAAGTTAATCGTAATGTAGGTCTCCAGGCGGAACAGAATCGCCACGGTGCCCCAGAAGGTTGTCACGACGAACTCGCCTAACACGAGACCGAGAAAGAAGGGTGCCGCCCTCCGAAAACCGCCGATGCCGCCATGTTTGGTAATAATCCATTTCAGGATGAAACTCACGAGGAGCGAAAACCAGAAGAAATTCATCGTGAAGGTGCTGGTGACGGCATAACCCGCTGGATGGAACGGTATCCACATCCACCGACTGCGGAAAAAAGCTAAAAGAATCACCATAACTGTCCCGACACTGATCGCACTCAGCACTGCGGTGTCGGGACCCGCGGGTTGGATGAGCCGTCTACCGAGCCGACTGAAGGTCTCTCTACCCGCCCACGCTGTATAGACGCCGTCCTGATACGAGACGTGCAGGTACGCCCAGATCGTCGCGACGATACTCACACCGATAGCGACGATGACTGCCTTCGCGAAGGTCTTGTTTTCGATGTCAGCACGCTCGGCAATTTTCAAACCCTCCAGATGGTGTGGCATCAACAGGCAATCGTAGGCACGATTAAAAAAGTAGAGATACGCCAACCCCGTCAGATTACTCGGACCGAGCCGTTTCGCCCCGAAAACAGAATACATCATCCTGTCGGGACCGGCATAATGCTGGTCGTGAACGGGTGATCCGAGTTCGGCACGCATCCGCGTAATCCCCGTCGCCAACCCGAAGAACAACCCAAAAAAGGTCGCGATGACCCACAACGACATCCCGAGTTTGTAGCAGAAAACAACAAGGAACACCATGCTCAACAACATCCATATCACCGCTGCCCGGTAAGAGATCGGTTCATCTCCGTCATCGAGTGTAGATCGCGCCCCAAGCAGCCTACGGAACACCTGCGTCAAGTATCGGCGCGCACTCCAGACCGCAACCACACCGATACCGAGATACGCTCCGAAAGATTGTTCCTCCGCATACGGGAACGGTGCCGACACTCCGACCGTGCTGCCTAACACGCGGAGTGCTTGCCAATACAGGTAAAAGAACCAACAGGAAAACGACAACTCCAACGGCATAAAAAACGCCAATCCAATGGCGAACGGGTAAATACCGATCGGAAACCATGTAATCGCGTTCCATGGGCGGACGGTAAAGAAATCGGCGATGTCGTACGCACGGATACCACTGAGTCGCGGGACTTGCGGGAACAGGTAATTAATCCCGTTGAGGAGATCGATACCAGCCGCAACCCCGAACCCAATCCACATCGCCTTATTTCGGAAGAACCCGCTCCTCGGATTCGCCATCGCCAGCGGCAATTGGATCAGCGGATAACTCAACTTCTCATTTTCGGTCCACTGCCTTCGGAAAATGAAGTTGATGCTGAGCATCACCGAAAACAGCGCTGCGAGAAAAAGCCCCCACAACAACAACGGGGTGCTCCATGCGTCGAGGTGCGGGTAGAACGTAGAGCCACCATCGAAAAAATTGGCGAGTCCGCGCTTATCGGTAACGGATGCCCATGACGGGATATAATGCCAAAACAGGGATTGCCAATCGTTTTCCGGCGTTGCGTAGGCAAAGGCGTAACTGATAATCGGGAGGAGAATCTGCACACACATGTGCCCACCGATAGCGGTCGAGAGGCACAACATCACATAGATCGTCAGGAGTTCGGCAGCGGAAAGAGAGAGTTGCGGCGAGACTTTCTTCGCGAGTCGGTTGATGATCGTCAGCACGAACAGCAGCGTGACGGTGTTATAGAGCAGTGAGATCATCGACATGTGTGCGATGTCCCAACGTAGCCCCATCATCTGCCACATCGCATTCGCTGGAATCAGCAGGAGTCCGATGCAAACGGCTTTCAAACTAAGAGGAGAGAGTTGACGCTTCACAGGGAATAGTTGTCAGTTTTCAGTTGTGAAATTCGTAGCAGGATACCTCATCATCGGGAGGCTTTTGATTTCAGATATTTAACGAGCCATGGGTTCACGGTTAACTTGTCCTATTCACGGTGTACACCAACCCGACGGTCCCGGTCTTCTCGTACACCTTGTGCTCCTTCAACGTCAACTCGATGCGTTTGGACGGTTCCTCAATGAGTGGAATACCGCCACCGAGCACAATTGGGATGATAGCGACCTCTACCGTGTCAACGAACCCCTCTTCGGCGAGACTGCGAAACAGGGACCCGCCACCGAATAGCCAGATGTCCTTTCCCTCTTCCTCGCGGAGCGACTGCAGCACCTGTTTCCAATCCTCACCGACGATTGTGACATCCTCGTAGTCGCTCTGTCGTAAGGTTCGCGAGATCACGAACGTTTGTGCGTCGGACACCGATGCCTGTCCTGCACCGCTCGTGACCTCAAATGTTCGCCGACCCAGTAGATAGGTATCGAACTGCGCGGACATCTCGGCGAAGTCGATATCGGGATCCATGACAATCCAATCGAACTCCCCATCGGGTCCAGCGATGTAGCCATCAAGGCTTATAGCGACACAATAACGAATTCGTCTCACGTTTCAACCTCCGTGGCTTTGAATAAAATAACCCAGGTTGCCATCTTTGTAGCACAATCTTTTAGTTTGTGTCATCTGGTGCCGCAAACTAACAGTTTGCGCTACAGTGAGAACAGTTTTACTAAACCGAAAACCTCAATTGAAACGTTGGTCTGGTGCGCACGTCAGAGTTTGGTATGCTTAAATCAAACTCACTTTATATATCAGGTACGCCCCTCAACGCCTGAACAATCCACTGCTTTTGAAATACCTATATCGGAACATTACACATAGCACTCCGCTGGAGTGCAAGAACTTGGGTGTCCCGTTTTCTATAGACATAGCACTCCGCTGGAGTGCGGAGACTCATCTGATAGGTGTGATATGTCGCGTCGAGTTTCTCTAATTCTTATATCGAACTCATGTTATACCATTTCTAAAAGTTTATATTGCATTAACCGCACTGAGCGCACAGACTCACAGTCTATGCTACAAGGAGGCACAAACTAAAAGTTTATGCTACAATTTCAATCAGAAATGGTATTATATATCAGGTACGCCCCTCAACGCCTGAGTACTTCACCGCTTTTGAGATACCGATAGAGATCGCTATCCGTCGTCAAGATAAGTTTCGTACGATCGTTGGCTGTTTGGCGATAGGTTTCAAGGGTTTGGATAAAGGCGAAAAACTCCGGATCTTGACCGTGTGCTTCGGCATAAATCTGGATGGCTTCCGCATCTGCGGTTCCTTTAAGCTGCTCTGCTTCCTTATAGGCTTCAGATTGGATCCGCTCTAACTCCTTCTGCTTTTGCCCCATGATGTCAGCGGCTTCACCTTCACCCTCCGATTTGTACTTTTCAGAGATCCGTTGACGTTCCGAAACCATGCGATCAAAGACCTTCTTGCGGACTTCGTCTACATAGTTGATTCGCTTTATCTGAATATCAACGAGTTCAATACCAAACTGCGGAACCGTTTCCTGAACTTTTTCGAGCATCATCCGTGTAATCCGCTTTCTACCACTTTGAATTTCTTCCAACGCCTCGCCGGCTTGCCCTTCCGAATCCTCAAGCTCTTCCAGATCAAGACTTAAAATCCGGTTTGAATCCCGCACGACCTCAACCAGCAGCTGCGCCGTCACTAAATCACGCGCCGCAGAATCGATAATGTCATCTAAGCGAGATTGCGCAAACTCTTCTGTCCCGAGTGCCTGATAGAATTTGAGAGCGTCTTTAATACGCCACCGCGCCGTCGTATCCAGCCAAATAAATTTCTTGTCTTTTGTCGGAATCTGGTTAGGGGACCCATCCCACTCAAGCACGCGCTTCTCAAAGCGATGGACATCCTGAATAAACGGGGTCTTCACTTTCAAACCCGCAGTGACAATCGGTTGCCCAATAGGACGACCGAACTCGGTAATTACCACCTGCTCACCTTCGTGGACCGTATAGAACACACCTGCAACAACTGGCAGCACCAGAACCACAAGGACAATCAACGGTATCAGAAATTTCTTCCAATTCATCGGAACACTCCTTTTGTAGACGCGCTATTCTTTGAGTTGCAGGATTGGGATGGGTGCGTTGAGTTTACCGTCAATGACATAAATCTCTTTCACCTGTGGCAAAACTTCTCGCATCGCTTCCAGATAGAGTCGGCGACGGGTAACCTCTTTCGCCTTTTGATACTCTGAACGAATCGACTTGAATCGATCTGCATCGCCTTGTGCCTCGTTAACCCGTTTCAGTGCGTAACCCTGTGCTTCCGAAATCTTTTGTGCCGCCAACCCTTTGGACTTTGGAACCGATTGGTTGTAATCGCGCCACGCCTCGTTAATTAATCGCTCTTTTTCCTGTTTCGCCTCGTTAACGGCGTTAAAGGCGGACTTCACCTGCTCTGGTGGATTCACATCCTGCAAGGTCACACTCGCCACATCTAACCCGGTTTGGTACATATCCAGCAGTTCCTGTAAATGTTCTTCAACCACCGCAGCGATTTCAATACGACCGACAGTTAACACCTCTGTGACAGTGCGGTCCCCAATTATCCTGCTCATCACGGATTCCGAGAGGTCGCGTAAAGTCTGCCTTGGATTCCTCACAAAAAATAGGAAGGTTTTCGGGTCTTTAATCTTATACTGAACCACCCATTCGACATCGGCGATGTTCAGGTCCCCCGTCAGTAAGAGGGATTCATCCGAGTAATCACGGGTGTCATACTGCGTCCGTACGCCGGCTCTCAGCGTCCGAAAACCGAATTCCTCTTTGAAGACCTTTCGGACGGGCACATTAATAGCTCTCTCAATGCCGAGCGGTAACTTGAAGTGGAGTCCAGGCTCGGCTTGCCGGACAGATTTACCGAACATCAGCACAACCGCGATTTCGTCCGCTTCGACCGTATAATAGCTGGTCGCTAAGACCGCTAAGACGATCAAACCGAGAATCGCAAACAAAACCCGCTTCGGGGTGATGAGACGCGTGTAGGGTTGATGTGCAGTCCATTCATGGATTTGTTGCACGAGGATTTCTCCTTCTTTCTATTTCTGATATTTAAGGAAGTATACACTATCATAAACGCCTACCATTATAGTGCATTTGGCAAAAAGAGTCAAGACAAATATGGAAAGCTGTCCGCTATCAGCAGTCAGCAGTCAGCGGATTAGCCATCGGTGGTCAGGGTGTATAGCGTCTGAATCAGGATTTTCAGGATAGGAGATGATCTTTTTGTCTGAATCGCGGATTGTCGCGGATGACACGGATTTCGCGGATTTTTGGGGAACCCTCCTGTCAAATCTACGAGTCAATTGGGGAAATCCGCAGGGAAACCCCCAACCAAAACACCCCTCCCACAGGAAGGGTTAGATATTTGCCAAAAGATACATCTTTATGTATTAGTAGATTCCGTAATTACTTATACACTCGTATTGTCACGCGAACTGTGAAGGTACTTGGCACAGGAAACCAACGGTTTCCTATGCTACAAGTGTGAACATATTCTCGGATTTTACTAATAATAATCCAAGTTGCTACTAATACCATTTCTAAGAGACTATATTGCATTTACGGCTCTTATCAAACAGGAACAGAACTGCACAGGCTAACGGTCTCCTATGCTACAACAGGAACAGAACTGCACAGGCTAACGGTTTCCTATGCTACAACAGGAACAGAACTGCACAGGCTAACGGTTTCCTATGCTACAATTGGTTTTTTCATTAAAATCCTATTGAAGAATTTTCAATCAGAAATGGTATAACAAGTTTTGAAGGTTTAAGGAGATGTTCACGCACTTTCCTCACCCCAGAGGGGTGATATGTCTATAGAAAACGGCGCATTTAAGCTATCGCACTCCAGCGGAGTGCTATATCTATCTGACCCCGACCTCACCTAATCGCTCCGTTGCACGGCGGAGGACGGTTGATCCAGATAGGCTCGATAGAGATGTTGCTTGAGATCCGCATTGATCTCCGGTTTCGATAATTTCGTATAGAGTTCAAGTTTGCTATTGACGAAATCCAATAAAATCTCATTAATTACCTGTTCAAACTTGTAGCGTTTGTTCGTTTCGGTATTATCGCCCTCCATCACCTGCCGCAGTGCCTCGTTTTCGTGCACCTTTTGGTGAATGGTCTCAATGTCAACCTTATCTTCTGTCGTAAAATCTGTCTGATACGCAGTGTTCAGCGCGTCAACGATATTGGAGAGGAAATCCTGCTCAGGTTCCCTGATGATAGCGACATCGCTGCCCATCCCTTCGACCTCGCTATCCGTCGCTTCAAGGGGGAGTTGTAGCCTGTCATGCGTTTTCTGCACACGAAACGAATCCAAGTCCACAGATTCCAAGACATCTTGCAGGTCGGGGTGTTCCCGTTTCGGTAGCTTCTTGTTGAGACTGCGCCCGAAGATATACAGCTTCTCCAACGCCACATCGTTGAAGGTAATCAACTGTGAGATGTATCCGTAGAGCCGAATATAACTTTGTAAGGTAGAACGAAACGCCTCCCTGTCATCTGTTTCAAGTGCTGACCACCTCTCGACAACGCCATCGAGGAGACCCTGTAGCAATTCGTCCGGCTGACTCGATTCGTAAAAGATATGGCAGAATTGGTCGATAGTCCCCGCATCATAGAGGTCAAAACCCTCTAACTGACGCTGTAGGTCATACAGCCGATTCGGGTCGGTCTCCGCCGCGAGCGTCGTGGTCTGATAGTATTGCTGAAACGCTTCTTGTACCTGATCCGGTTCATTCACAAAATCGAGTACCAGCGTATCCGTCTTGCCGGTGGCGACGCGGTTCAGGCGACTCAAGGTCTGGACACACTGAAGCCCGTCCAGCCGCTTATCGACGTACATCGTCTGTAGCATCGGTTCATCGAAACCGGTCTGGAACTTGTTCGCGACAATCAGAATCCGATACTCAGGACTCTTGAAGCTATCAGCAATCGAAACCCGTGGCGGTAAGCCGTTCATCCCGTCTTCAGTGTAGTCCTGTCCGTTGTCGGTATCGTGGACGGTGCCGCTGAACGCCACCAAACACCCGTAGGGTAGGTTCATTTTCCGCATCTGCTTATCGAATTCTAATTTGTATCTGACGCAATGCAGTCGGGAGGACGTGACTAACATCGCCCGTCCTTTCCCTTCGATCGTCTTTGCGGTCCGTTCGGTGAAGTGTTCCAAGATAATCCGGGTCTTGGTTTCAATGCTGTGGGGTTGCAGGTCAACGTAATTGGTCAGTGCCCGCAATGTCCGCGCCTTCTCGTACTCTTTATCCTCCGGCACACTTTTGACCAGTTCAAAATACCTCTTAAAGGTGGTGTAGTTCTGAAGCACGTCGAGCGTGAAGCCTTCGCTGATACTCTGGCGCATTGAATAAACGTGGAACGGGACAAATTCTCCGTCTTCACCCTTCCGTCCGAAGAGTTCTAAGGTCTTGTTTTTCGGTGTGCCGCTGAAACCGAAATAGGAGATATGATCCTGCATGCTGCGCTGTTCCATCTCCTCAATAATCCGAGCGTCTATATCCGATACTTCGTCGGCATCATCTTCTTCTACGCCTTCCTCAATCCCTCCTGAGAGGGAGGCTCTGAGGTTCCGTGCAGATTCACCGCTCTGCGAGGAGTGTGCTTCGTCAATAATCACGGCGAAGGTCTTGCCTTTAAGTTTGCCAATCTCCTCGGCAATCACACTGAATTTCTGAATCGTCGAGATAATGATGTCTTTGCCGGATTCGAGGAAACCTCTGAGTTGTGCCGAAGTCTTCTCAACGGCATGAACCACGCCTTCGACTTGTGCTACCTGCTTGATTGTGTCCTGAAGCTGCTTGTCAAGCAAGCGCCGGTCGGTCACGACGATGACGGAGTCGAAGATCCGATTTGTATCGGTCAGAGAACGGTACAGATGCGTCAGCAGGTGCGCCAACCATGCGATGGAGTTCGATTTGCCGCTCCCAGTGGTGTGTTGGATGAGGTAGGTGTGCCCGACATCTTCCGCTACAATAGCCGCTTCCAATTTACGAATTACGTCAAGCTGATGGTATCGCGGAAAAACGAGCACGCGGTGCTTCTCATCTTTCACCGCATCAATTTTGGGATCGTAGACCTTTTCTATGGTCTCCTGCTCATGGATAAAGTTGTTGATTAACTCCATCAGGTTATGGGACCGTAGGATGTCCTCCCACAAATAGGCGGTCTTGTGACCCTCCGGATTCACCGGGTTTTCGATGTCCTTGTTGAACGGAAAGAAGCGTGTCCCGCCCCCTTGCAAGTGGGTTGTCATTGAAACCTTCTCGTTGCCCACCGCAAAGTGTACCAGACACCGCTTGAATTGGAACAACGGTTCCCTCGGATCCCGATCCGTCCGGTACTGTTTCTCCGCATCTGTCACCACCTGACCGGTGAGGCTATTCTTCAGTTCCATCGTTATAAGCGGCAACCCGTTGAGGAACAACGTCATATCGAGCGATTTTTCGTCCCGTTGTGAGTAATGCAGTTGTCGAATGAGGGAGAATCGGTTCTGAGCGTAGAGTCGTTGATGGTCGGGGTTCATACCACTTGATGGACGGAAGTAGGTCAGCTTAAACTCACAACCTCTATCTTTAACCCCTTTCCGCAGGACATCCAGCACACCTCGACTCGCAATCTGTTTGCTCACACGGTCGAGCAGTTTGATAGGTGTGTCCGCTCCATACTGACGTTCCAGTCTCTGATATTCATTCGGTTGTGTCTCCTGAATAAACTGCAGCACCTCATCGGATATTAGGCAGAAGAATTTATCATAGATGGCAGATTGTCGCGACTGGTAGCCTGACCGATTAAGGTGTTGTTCGATGTGGTCCTCAAAATTTTGTTCTGTATACCTCGGCACGGTCTACACCTCGTTTCGGACATCTATCTTGCCGGTCACCGCTTCAGAGATGAGGGACTGACGGTATTCCTTGAGGAGTTCAATGAGGAGTTCAATTTTTCGCTGCTCTGTTGCTATCAGGTCGTCAATCTGTTCGGTTTTGCGGTCGAGGAAGTTGGCGATTTGGGTTCGTTTGGGTATTTTACCACCTTAAAACCCTTTATCAGAGAGACTTTCAGGAGACATGCGTATCTATCTCATCTAAACTTTCTGCCGTCATCGCTTGCTCTAAGAGAATATCCAGGCGCGTGTGGTTGTGGATATTGCTGATTTCGCGGGAGAGCGTTTCTGGCACGTGTTGAAATCGGAGCTGTAGGAGCTTGAGGACTGCGTCTTGTTTACCTTCTGCTTTACCTTCTGCTTTACCTTCTGCTTTACCTTGTTCAACCCCAAGTTGCATACCTTGTTCTATGAGAAACTCAGCCGTTGTCTGTGCCATGTTTTCTAACTCCTTATGATCGTGAATCACAAGTATAGCATAGGAACACCGAAAATTCAACGCGATATTTATCGCACGCCGACTCAGAAAATAAAAAAATAGGATCTACACCTCGTTTCGGGCATCTATCTTGCCGGTCACTGCTTCGGAGATGAGGGATTGACGGTATTCTTTAAGAAGTTCGATCTTTCGCTGCTCTGCGGATACCAGTTCATCAATCTGCTTGGTTTTGTGGTCAAGGAAGCTGGCGATTTGCGCTTGTTCAAGGGGAGGTGGGATGATAACAGTAATGTTCATGAGGTGATCACTCGTTAATTTTGGCTGTGCTGCTCCTGTAATATAGTGGGTATAGTCCAATGATTCAAGCATATTTGTGAGATAGTCTATATTGCCGTGCTTTGGCTTGAGGACGTGAGCATGATTATTGACCCAGTATTTACCTGTTGCCTTAAATGCCAGCGGAGTTGAACGTAAGTGAAGATTTGCACCATCTTCACCAATCAAAATGAGAGGCTCATCAAAAATGTAATTTTCGACTTTATCAATGATACCAGAGGCACCGTAGTAATCATAGACTTTTAATTTCATACTTCCACGAGTTTCCGAATTCAATGGAACTCGTAAATTATCCAGAGACTTGAATTCATGTTTTACTTTACTGATTTTCCAATGCACCGGTATCTCCCTAATCCACTCCACCTCCGACGGTTTCATTTCCACATTCGGGTCAAGTCCCTTCGTCACTGCCTGATTTATCAGCGCGGTGCGTTGTGCTTGCAGCAGTTCTATCCGTCGTTCTTTGAGGCGGATAAGCGCATCAATCTGTTCGGTCTTGCGGTCGAGGAAGTTGACGATTTGGGTTTGTTCTTGATATGACGTAATGGGGATTTGCGCGTTCAGAATGTCATAAACGTCTGTTCGTGGCATCTTCGCGCCCTTGGATATAGAATTGCAGTATTCAATGAAACGACTAGATAGCATCAGGTAAAAGAGGTATTTACCAATATCTTCTAAAGATGGCCTTATTACTATCATTTCACCGAGAGAGTAACCACCATATTCTGCGAAAACCACCTTGTTGAGATAGACACGAATTTTGTTGAACAGCACATCCCCAACTTGAAATTTCACACCGATTGAATCATAGGAACTGTAAAAATCAAGGACTTTGCCGGTTTTCGATTCAACATTTTCAGGTGAAATTTTTATGTCATCTGTCTCAGGAGTAGATTTTTCACTTACGAAAGTTACGACATGTTTGATTTTCTTTATTTTCCAATGCGCTGGTATCTTCCCAATCCACTCCACGCCACTCTCTTTATATTCAGGATAACGTCTGAATCGCGGATTTTCGCGGATTATGCGGATTATGCGGATTTTGTTAGCGTCCATCTCAAATTCACTTTCATGTCTGAATCACGGATTTTGTTACCGCCCATTCAAGGTTCACTTTCACGAACATAATTTCAATTACGAGTAGCGGCATTGCGTTGTGATAGAATCAGTCTCTTATATTTTACTAAGCTTTGGACAATTTTCAGTATTTTTCTTAGAGATACAGCATACCTTTTCAGGACACATAGCACTCCGCTGGAGTGCGGGAGGGTCAATATACCGTTTTCTATAGACATAGCACTCCGCTGGAGTGCGGGAGGGTCGATATACTGTTTTCTATTCTCACTGCGAAGCAATAGCACTCCGTATGAAGATTAAGAATTTAATCGGGTAACACCGACTTTCCCCAGACCCGGTAGGTGCGGTATTTTTCTCAGAGTTCCGTGAGTGTTTGCAACCCTCGGAAAAACACACACGCCTTTGAAAACTCAACTCGCAAGCAACACGAATTGTCCAAACTTTAGTATATTTTAAACTTTTCTCACCGAAATTGATTAATAAGGCGACCTCTAATCGATACGCTTGTCTTGTATATTACGTGCATTATGGTACTCCAATTTACCCAAAATGTCAAGGAACTCTGAAAAATCAAAAACGCTTGGCACGCTGAACGATAGGAGAAAGCGTTACAATTTTTAGCAAAGTGGGTTAAGTCCTTCATGAAGGGGAACTTAACCGAAAAAAGCACGGAAATGCAAGTTCCGTGCTCCTAATTGTCTGCTATGTGAGAACTAACAGACATGCTATTCCATCTGTTAAATCACGAAATGCCAGAAACAAAATGATCTACGGGCGTTTTGTGATTGTGGGAAATAGGTTTGGTTTCTACTATTCCTTATGTCTCTTTATTTTTACTTTATGAGCATGAAGATTTTCGCGGTTCATAATCGAAAAGGGCCTCCCCAGTAGAGTCCATACGGTTTCAAGCGGATATGAAAAACGGCTCAAACCAAGTTATTACTGGATTCAAGCCGATTTAGAAAATGTCCGATATTTGCGCTTATCGGGCGTTTTTGATGTTTCCCCATGTGGTTGTGAGCTTGGCTTTAGGGTCTACGGCGGTAAGATTAGCATCGCCGAAGTACTCAATTTCGCCAATTTGAAAGTACGCCCCAGCCGGGTTCGATGCGGTGTCAAAAGTAACATGCCGAAAAAACCGATACCCGGTGGTTTGAACTTCGAAATCTTCCCCTGCCTCAAAAAGGACGACTTGCAGTCGCTCATCCCAAAAGCCATCCCCGTCGTGAGCAAAGATGGTCGTAAAATCCTCGCCGTCATTCGACCCCTGAACCTCCCACACTGTAGGGTCCCTCGCAGGAACATCGTTCGCTGAAGATAAGGTGAAGTGGGTCAATGCGTACGGCTCCTCAAACTCAGCTGTCACGTGTAGACCTTCATCCGGAATGCCACCCCCACGTCCGCAGCACCATTTGTCATTGCTGGGGCCAAGGCGGTTATCGAAGACGTTAAACGAAAATTCCCCGCCCGCGAATCCGGGTTCCTCGTTGGCTGAGAAAATGGCGTTGTAACCTTCATCTGATTCAGGATCACCATCGTCTTTTGGGTCGGTTAGGTCTCCTCCTAACAGTTCGTCCGTTCCTGTTCCCAAGACTTCCTCCGCCTGTGCCATGTCGCTCGTGCTGATAACACAATAGGCTATCATCAACACAAGTCCTGCTAATACCAATATAATTTTCATGCCGTTCAACCCCCTATAGAAATGAATCTCACTTTTACGTGAGTTTCGCGTTAAGTAGGTGAGTTTGAATAAACTGCACCCATTTTACCATACCAATCTTTAATATGTGTTCCGTGATAACATATTATTTCATATTACAATAGTTTGGACAGTTTCTGTCCCGTTTCGGGTCGTGTTTTCAAGGATGTCTCTATTTTCCTGTGAGTTTGGGTTCGGAAACCTAACGCAGCGTATTTATGTCTAAAGCGGCCTCTTTACATAGCACTCCGCTGGAGTGCGATAGCTTAAATGCGCCGTTTTCTATAGACATACCACCCCTCCGGGGTGAAGAAAGTGCTAAAAACCTTGTTGAAACGTTCAAAACTTGTTAGTAGCAACTTGGGTTATCGTTAAACGTTCAGCACACATTTTATACGCTCCTCGTCTCTGAAAAGGCTGATTAAGATTAAAAAATTTTTAACCTTGAGATATCATACCACATTTTCTACCCTTTGCCAAGCAAATTACAACCCCAACACCTCATTCAGCAAGCCTTCACTTTTTCGCTCCAGTGCCAACAATTCGTCCGTGATTTCCTTCAGCGATCGTAGCGGCGTGTACTGATAGAAATACCGATTGAAGTTGATTTCATAGCCGACCTTATCCTTCTTCCTGTCTATCCAACTGTCTGGTAGGTGCGGTTTCACTTCTCGTCGGTAGTAATCATCAATGTTCTCCGTGAGAGGAACGCGCTCAGAGTCTCGCAGTTTGGGATCCGGTTTCGGATTCCCCTGCTTGTCCCTGACAACGAATTCCTTTTCCTCTCCGAGAATCTCCTGCCTTTCAATGAGCGGTCTCTCAACCGTCACCTTCGTGTAACCGAAAAAGTCGTTTGGATAAATTTTGGAGTGTTCGGTCTCTTCAAAGTTAGTGTACAATTCAGCTATCTGACGGATATGGCTATCGGAGATAAAAGCCCCCTTGTCTCCGAGATTCCTTTTCATCTTATCGAAGAAGTCAACGGCGTTGATGAGTTGGACCTTACCCTGTCGTGCCTCCGATTTCCGATTCGTTAAAATCCAGATATAGGTGGAGATACTGGTATTGAAGAACAATTTTTCAGGCAGTGCGATAATACACTCCAGCCAGTCGTTTTCGATGATCCAGCGTCGGATTTCGCTTTCACCGCTACCGGCATCCCCTGTAAAGAGCGGCGACCCGTTAAAGACAATTCCCACCCGACTCCCGCGGTCCTCCATCTTGGAGAGCATGTGTTGCAGGAACAGTAACGCTCCGTCGGAAATGCGAGGCGTACCCGCTGAGAATCTGCCGTTGGCGGTCTGCGCTTCAGCTTTCACTGCCCCTTCGTCAGACTTCCAACTGACACCGAAGGGCGGATTTGTGATCATATAATCGAAACGTTGCCCCTGAAATTGGTCCTCGGAGAGACTGGAACCCTGTCGAATATTGTCGGGGTCCTCTCCGGTGATGAGCATATCCGATTTGCAGATTGCGTAGGTCTGGGCGTTCAGTTCCTGACCTAACAGCCGAATGCCGGCATCCGGATTAATCTGTTCGCGGAAGTATTCCTTCCCAGTCGTCAACATGCCACCTGTCCCGCAACACGGATCGAAGATACTGCGGATCACCCCCTGCCCTTGCAGATCTTCACGGTGTTCCGCAAACAGTAATGAGACCAATAACCGCACGACATCCCGCGGCGTGTAGTGTTCCCCACTGGTTTCGTTGGACATCTCCGAGAATCGGCGGAGCAGTTCCTCAAAGACCTGTCCCATCGTGTGGTTGTCCACCTTATCGGGGTGCAAATCGACCTCGGTAAACTTATCGCAGAAGATAAACAGCCGGTTGTTTTTGTGCAGTCGCTCGATAAACCCATCGAGATTGAAGTTTTCGATGATGTCGCGCACATCCTGACTGAATCCGTTGAGGTAATTCTCAAAGTTGAGATGGATATTGTTCGGGTCGGCTTTGAGTCGAGAGAGGTCGTACTGGGAGGTGTTATAGAAGCTGGTGTTTGTCGCTCTTAGGATAATCGGCGGGAGTTGATCTTCGGGGACTTTGCCGTTGTATTGATTGTAGGTATTGATGGCTTTCTCTTTCCGTCCGTCCTCGTCCAAGATGCAGTCCAATCGGCGCAGCACCAGAAATGGGAGGGTGACATCGCCGTATTCGTGTGGTTTAAACAGTCCTCTGAGAACATCATCCGCTACATTCCAAACCAGATTTGCCAGTTCTTGATAATTCGCCATGCATTTCCTTTGATTTGTAATACCATTTCTGAATGGGTTGAAATCATAACAGATTTCAAGAAAAAAGCAAGTCAAAACATCATCCGAACGTGCGATAAATCGCACTACTACGAACCAATCCGTTTGTAGTGGGGAAACCATTCATTGCCCGTCGATTACCGAATTAATTTTTATATGGATTGTGCTACAAAGGTGGCAACTTGCGTTAAATTTTACTATAATTTCACAGTTTTCATAGCAAACCGAGAAATCAATGGGTTTCGAGAAAGGCTATAAACCCTGACTACGATTGGGTTTTAGACGATTTTCATCAAAGGTTGCTATGAAAGTTGCTATGAAAGTTGCTGTGAAAATTTCGTGAGTCAAAGGCGATCCGTTAGTAAGCGTCGGGAATCGGAGTTCCCTCCTACAGGGTTGTCAGTTGTCAGTTAGTATCGCGAGCATGGGGAAATCCGCAGGGAAACCCCAAGCAAAAACACTCGCTCCTATAGAAGAAGGCAGTTACCGTAGACATGCGGACGAAGAGGCGAGGATTTCTAACCTCGCCAGCGATAAAGTAAATCTAAATCAAGGGAATTGCTTCACGCCGGATTGTCCTCACCAGTATCTATAGGAATGCTTTCAGTTTTGCCCGAAATTGCCTTGTGATCAGATGACTTCAAAGCAATCGTTAACCGCTCCAGAACCGCAACAAGTGCCTCAGTGTCGCCAGTGAGTTCAAAGTGTTCGGGTGTATCCAATGCGAGTGTTAACCGTTCTAAGACGGGGGTGAGTTGTACCCGAGACCTGTTAGGCGGCACCTGCTCAACTGCGGAAAACTTCTGTAGAGCCTCCACCGTTTTAATCAACGCATCTGTCAACAACTGAACATCTTTCACAGAATGATTATCATCATCTAACATTCCGTTAATATGGTCTGCGTGCTTGGCTAACAGTGCGACCTGTTCCATTGGTGCTGTGAGTGGAATATCACGTATATCCTGTTTATGCTGTTCTCGCGCCTCGCGCCAGATCGCGCCGTATTTCCTCTCGGGCCATCGTGCGGTGCCGGGTTTCAGATATGCCAACCGTGTAACTAATGCCCGCCGGAGATTGCTCGTCCCCATCACGTCTTGCTGTGCCAAGCGACTCATCGTTTTGTCCTCCTCCATCAGTGCCCAAACTGCCTCGGAAGTAGAGAGCCCTCGTGCGTGACAACGGACGATAAACTCTCGGTGTGTGTCCGAGATAAAATTTGAGATCCATTCCGTCAATTCCTCAGAGACGTTCTCTCTAATTGTTCCTAACATGTGCGGCGATCTTGTGTTGTTGAAATATGGGTCACGAGACCTGCCCCACTCCACAACCGCATACTGCTGGAGTCGTTCAATAACCGTCTCCAGAAGTTCATCACCACTCAACGTAGCGAACAAGTCCTTCAAATCTGAACGTACCTCAAGGGTCTTCTCCGACAAAAACTCTTCAAACGGCGATTTCTTGCGTGGCGTGTTCGCGTTTTCTGTAGTCATCTCCGATCCTCCATTATTAGGGAAAGCATAATACTTCTAATTATACAAGTAAACTTAAAAAAGTATAATTATTTTAAGTTTATCATAAAAAACGGCTGAATGCAAATATTTTTTACGATCAGCCCGATCATCCCAACCTTCAGAAAATATTACGCATTATGTTATATACATTTGAACTATCGCCATTTTCATATATGCAAACATAACAGGGCAGTTACCGAAGTACTACCCCATTTTTTCTATACCCTTCCTTTCTTAAAAATGTTAGGATATTGATAAACCTAACAAAGGAGTTTCTTATGTCTAAAAACATGGAACTGATTGGTAAAGAGTTTCTCAAGCAAGGCAAAGTAACTCAGCTCCTTAAACTTGATCCGAATTGTGAACAGAGGCTGTTGAACGAAATCAAGGTCATGGAAGGTTTACTGGATAATCCTGAAAAAGGTTCTTCAGCACAGCGGAGACTCACACATATGGTCTATCAATATATGGATGCTTTTTTTGAAAACTGCCGCCAAGATCCAGAAGCCTTTGTCCAGTTTATATTGAGTAGCGACCTACAATCAGAGTAACATCCAAACGAGGACGAATGATATGTAGGACAGTGACTCGCCTTACTGACGGCTAATTACTGGATACCTCTAAACCAATCCACAGGGTCATTTAGTTTTCCATACTTCAAGCTCTCTGGTTCGTAGTAGGGAAACCATTTATTGCCCGTTCGCTATACACACTTTTAGAACGTGCGATGAATCGCACTACTACAAACACTCTCGCTTATAGCCCGAAAGCTATTTATTCCCTGTTATAGTAAAGCCTATAATTACCTATACACATTAGAGTTGGCGAGGTATTTTTGATAGGGGTTTTTGCTTGGGCGTTCTGCGGATTTCCCCAAGGAAACCTCGCCAGCGAAGCGGAAATGCGGTGAAGGGTCTGGACTTGCCCGGTGCGGTTAGAAACCGCCCCTACCGTACGTGGCTGTCAGTTGTCAGAAAGCGTCGGGATTCGGAGATCCCTCCTACATAGTCAGAAAGAATCACGAGCACAGCTCGCTCCTACAGGGAGGGGTCAGATATCTATTGACCAAAAACACACCTTTATGTATAATAAGAACCAATATGGCACACGGCATCTTTATTACAGGCACAGGGACGGAAATCGGCAAGACGGTGATCGCTGGTGGGTTGGCGGCATCCCTCAAACAATCCGGGACGAACGTCGGCGTGATGAAACCGATCAGCTCAGGTGATACTGCTGACGCGCAATTCCTCAAGCATGCGGCGCAAGTTGACGATGCACTCTCCTCGATCAACCCGATTTACCTCCGACACCCGTTGGCACCGTCCGTGGCGGCGAGGATAGAGAATAGAGAGATTGATCTGCCGTGCATTGAAACCGCCTTCGCAGCACTCCAACAGAAATATGACTTTGTGATAGTGGAGGGCGTCGGAGGCATCGCGGTCCCAATCCAAGACGACTTTCTCGTAGCGCATCTCATCAGTAGATTGCAATTGCCGGTCCTCATTGTCGCACAAGCAGGTCTGGGAACATTAAACCATACGCTGTTAACTGTGGCGTTCGCGCAGCAGTTCGGACTTCAGATCGCTGGCATTGTCCTGAACAGGCTCTCCCTTGAAGCAGCAGGACTCGCCGAAGCGACAAACCCAGTTGAAATTGAGAAATTGACAAACATTCCCGTAATCGGCGTTGTCCCTTATGAGAAACGGCTGGATACTGCTTATCCCGACCGAGTGTTTTTAGCGGACTTTATGAATCAACACATAGCATGGCGGAAATTAGGAATACTTTAAGATGGAGATAAAAACGGCGATTGTACTCGCCGCAGGATCAGGACGCAAGGTGTGGCCTTATGGGGAATTTCGACAGAAATGCACAATTCCCGTCGCCAACACCCCGATAGTTCGACGGGTCGTAGAGAATCTAATTGAAGTCGGATGTGAACGGATCGTCGTGGTGGTGGGACATTACGCGCAACAGGTGCGTGGTGCCCTTGCCGATATACCAAACGTCGCTTTTGTTACACAGCACCCCGTTGACGGCACAGCCAGTGCTGTGTTGAGCGCATTAGCGCATGTCGAAAATGAACCGTTCCTCGTCGTTTATGGGGATATCGTAACGATTCCTGACAATTTTCGTAACATAATCAAGGAATTTTGTCTCCACACCGTAGAAGCGGCAGCACTGGTGCAACCGCTCGGTAACGAAGACGCAGGCGATTGGCTTTGCGGTAGTATTGCGACAAAGGAAACAGAAGGCAAAAGCGTCACAAAACTTACGGGTATTGAGGGACACCCACGCGGGGGTTCATATCGGCTTTGTGGTGTCTACGCCTTCGCTCGGACAGCAGTCCCTTACCTCTTAAGGAACCCTGGAATTGTTACAAGGGTGCCTGTCGGTGGGATGCCACCCCCTGAATCTGAGATTGCACAATCCATGCAACTCATGGTGGACGACGATAGAGAGGTGTTGGCGGTTCAAACAGAGGGATTTCTTGTCGATGTCGATAAGCCGTGGCATGTACTGGAAGCAAACAACCGATGGGTCGGCTACCTCGCCACACAGGTCACGGAAAACCAAATTGCGGCGGGTGCTAAAATCTCAGATGCGGCTGAAATTAACGGACATGTCATTTTAGGGAAAAACTCCGTAATCGGACCGCGTGTCGTTGTCAACGGAACACTCATCGCCGGTGCGAACAACAATATAACGAACGGTGCGATTTTGCACGGAAATATCCTCGTCGGAGATCAGTGCAGGATCAGCGATTATTGCGATGTCGGCAGTAGTACCATCGGAAACCGGTGTATCATCGGTCACGGTGCTGAGATGGCGGGGGTACTGTTTGATAAAGTCTACCTCTATCACTATTGTGAGATGTCCGGCGTTTTCGGATGCGCCACCGATATCGGTGCGGCGACGGTGTGCGGAACCCTCCGATTTGACGATGCGGATACACCGATGCGGGTGGAAGGGCGTTACGAAGTACCGTCTTACGGCGCAAATGCAACATATATGGGAGACTACTGTCGTACCGGCGTCAATGCGATTATCATGCCGGGGAGACGCATCGGATCTTATAGTGTCGTAGGACCGGGGGTTATCCTATACGACGATGTGCCGAGCAAAACGATGATAATGGTAAAACAGGAATTGGTATCGAAACCTTGGGGACCGGAGCGATATGGATGGTAATTTTTAATTTTACCTTGCGGAGGAACAGCGTGCATTTGAACTTTGACGGGCAGCCCTTAAATCCGCCTGCGCCGATGTTGCAGGCTATAACTAACGACAGAACTGCCCAGGAGATTAACAGCATAATGCTACAATTGTCCACTAATTGCTGCTAATTGATATGCTTAGAGAATCTCTTTTAGCAGTCCGGTGAGTTCATCATTGCCATCGGCGAGTTCAAAGATGCGCTTAATTTTGTCTTCACGGGCAGTGTCGGATTGAGATGCTCCATCCGGATCCCAGAGCACCTCAAACTCCTTGGGGTTGAGCCGGTCGTAATTAACTTTGACAAGCATGGACGGATAGTTTTCAGGAATAATAACTATCCAGTCAATCGTTTCACCGCGGGCGGAGTATTGCCTATCAACGGTTAATTTCGATTCCTGATACGGCACGTTTTTCTTAATCCATTGTTTGCGACCGAGCGTGTCTGTTTCAAAATGTCCAACTTCCAGCCAATTACGTCCCGCACCGTTCGGTTTGGTGGTAACTTCGATGCGATGCATGTCAGTGTTTCTCCGTTCTGTTTGTAGATTTTGCCCGCAATCCGTTTTGAAAATTCCACCGGTTAGATAGACAAAGTTTTATTAAGAGATTTTAACACATCGCGTCAAAAAAGTCAAGTGATTTATAGCCATCAGCAAAACAGCCATCAGGTCGGGAATCGGAGTTCCCTCCTACAAGAAACGCCGGGGTAGGTCGGAGTTCCCTCCTACAAGAAACACCCGGTAGGAACGATCTCCGAATCGCGACCTTTAACAAAATGCTTACACACACATCTCGAGTTTTTTGGACAAAAAGACCGAGTCACATCGCCCCTACTGTGCATAATTTGCGTAATGCCAGCAAAATATGACAAAATATGACAGAAAAACCGAACCAGATATGACAAAAACGAAATTAATTTGCTTTTTCTATGAAAAAAGGGTATAATGCTTACAGGGGGTTAGTTTTCTACACCCAGTAACGTGCCAGTATGGGTAGCCTGTAGCCAACCTGAGGGGAAATTCTGACATGCGAGTCGAAATGAGATATGGGACTGGAACACTACCGATTGAGATTCCCGACAAAAATGTAGCCGGGGTTCTTGAAATCTCGGAAAGCGTTCCGCTGTCGGATGGGGGTAAAGCCGTCCGAGATGCGCTCGCTCAGCCTATCGTCTCATCTCCCTTGGCTGAGCTTGCAAAAGGGCGCGAGTCAGCATGTATCGTGATCTCTGACATAACCCGACCCGTGCCTAACAAAGTAATTCTCCCTCCAATACTGGAAACACTTGAACAGACTGGCATCCCGCGCGAGAAAATTACGATCCTCATTGCGACGGGTATCCACCGCCCGAATGACGCGGAAGAACTCGAAACGATGGTTGGACGCGACCTCATGGAGAGGTATCGCATCGTCAACCATATTTCGCAGAAACCAGAGACCCATGCATATTTAGGCACAACACAGCACGGCACCCCTGTTCACATTGATAAAACCTATCTTGAAGCGGATTTGAAAATTATCACCGGTCTGATTGAGCCACACTTGATGGCGGGTTACTCTGGCGGTAGAAAGGCTATCTGTCCAGGAATCGCCTCAATTGAGACAATGAAGGTGATGCACGGTCCCGAACTGATGGAACATCCAAAATCAGCTGTGGGTATCTTGGAAGGGAATCCGTTTCACATGGAAGCTACAGAAATCGCGCTGATGGCTGGTATTGACTTCAATTTAAACGTTGCCATTGACAAGGACCGCCAAATCACAGGTGTTTTCGCAGGCGACATGGTCGAGTCCCACCGTGTCGGGGCGCAGTTTGTTGAGAAACACGCCAGGGTTACACTCCCCGCAGCGGCAGATGCCGTCGTTGTTTCCAGCGCAGGTTACCCTTTAGATGCAACGTTCTATCAAGCAGTCAAAGGCTTGCTGACCGCCGTTGAGATTGTGAAGCAGGGAGGCAGTATCTTGCTTGTCGCGGCATGCAGCGAAGGTATCGGTAGCAAGCCATTTACAGACCTGATTTTCAAAACCGATGATTTAACAGCATTTGTGCAAGGGCTTTACAACCCGGCAAACTTTGTCATCGATCAGTGGCAATTAGAAGAGCTGGCAAAGGTTGCCCGGAAGGCAGATATCTATTTCTACACTGATGGAATCCCCTATCATCAACGTGTAAAGTTGTTCGTGCATCCTTTGAAAAGCGCACAGGAAGGTATCGAAGAAATCCTAACCCGATACGGGGCAGATACTCAAATTGCAGTGATTCCTGAGGGACCTTATGTTTTAGCTCAGTTGGTAGAATAGCGGTCAGCAGTCAGTAGTCAGCCATCAGCCTGCCTCGCAGTGAGAACAATCAGCAAGAACGTATGGATTCATCGGAAACCTCTTTAGCGACAGCTAAAGCCGTTCTTGTGAAAGCGATTGCTGAAGGAAACCGATAGCCGATATGCTGACTACCCTTAAGAAAGTAGCAAAATGGCAAACTCTATTGTAACTCTCAGAGCGTATAGGGATGGTTTGCACCTGATTATCAGGCCCCATCTGTCCATCGAGGAAGTTGAAGAGGCGATTCAACAGGAAATGTCTCGGATAAATCAACCTTTAATTGGGGCATCTGTGCAGATTGATCTGAAGTGTCCGACCTTGAAAGAGGAGGATGCGGCGTATTTAAAATCCAAGCTTCAGGAGACTTACAATTTGACGGTACGAGGTATTGAAGCTCTTGATGAACAGGCACCTCCACCTATCGCCGCCGCGCCAACGACGCATGCACCTCCGCACAGAACGGACACGCAGAACAGCCGTGATAGCGAACCATCAAGGATTATACCCTACACCATCCGCTCGGGACAGACAGAAAATTTCCCACAAGGAAGTCTCATTATCTATGGCGATGTCAATTCGGGTGGGGAAATAAGAGCCGGTGGAGATATCGTCGTCCTCGGCGCGTTACGCGGGAACGCACACGCCGGCATAAATGGTAGGCTATCCGCTGTGATCATTGCTATGGATTTAGTGCCTGTACAACTCCAAATCGGTAACTTCATAAACCGCCGACCCATTAACCAAAAATCCCGAGGTTATCCAGAAATTGCGCGCATCGGGGTAGAAGATGTAATTATTGTTGAAAAATTTGTTAAGTTTTAACATAGGAGGTTCGGGTTATGGGAAGAGTAATCGTAGTGACATCAGGAAAAGGAGGCGTTGGAAAAACAACCTCTACTGCCAATTTAGGAACAGCACTCGCACTTCTTGGTAAAACAGTCGTGGTTGTTGACGCAGATATCGGGCTTCGGAACCTCGATATCGTGATGGGACTTGAGAGTCGGATTGTCTATACCTCAATGGATGTCATGGATAAGCAATGCGAACTCGCCAAAGCCCTTGTGAAAGATCGACGTGTCGATGGACTGACGCTATTGGCAGCATCCCAGAAAAACAACAAGGATGACATCCAACCAGAGCAGATGAAAGCGATTTGTGACAAGTTGAAGACGACCCACGATTTCGTGTTGGTTGATTCGCCTGCAGGCATTGAGCGCGGTTTCAGCAATGCTTCGGCAGGAGCGGATGAAGCCATTGTTATCACAACACCGGATGTCTCCGCAATTCGGGATGCCGACCGGATTATTGGGTTGCTGCAACATGCAAGGATCGAACCGATCAACCTCGTCTTAAATCGCTTCTCGCCGCAGCTGGTAGGGAACGGAAGTATGATGGACAAAACCGATGTCTTGGACATTCTCAACATCGACCTGATCGGTATTGTCCCAGAAGACGCTGGTGTGATTACTTCCACAAATCGCGGGATTCCTTTAGTGTACGAAGATGCTTCTCCCGGGTCTCAGGCTTATATGCGCATTGCGCGACGGCTCACTGGACAGCGAATCCCGATACCTGACTTAGAGCAGAAAGGCTTTCTCTCAAATATTGTCAATTGGTTCACCAGTAAGAGATAAGGAGTCTTCCTAATGAATATTAGTATAAAACAATTATTCGGGCGCAAGCCGAAGTCGAGTAGCATCGCTAAGCAGCGCCTGAAACTTGTCATTACACAAGACAGACTCGACGTTGACGACCGCTTTATGACAAGGTTGCATCATGAGTTGGCAGAAGTTCTGGCAAAGTATTTTGAATTTTCCGTTAACTCCGTTCAGATGTCGTTGAAGCAGGAAGGAAACTCCTACGTACTCGTTGCGGATATTCCTTACAAAAAGTTTCACGATGTCAATGTCAGACAATAATTGTCAACAAAGTGGTCACCCGACTGGGGAGCAAACTTGAGGGAACACAATCTAACGCATCAGAGAATCAATTCCCAAATCGCTTTTGCGACTCCGTCATCGTCATTCGTCGTCGTAATATGGTCGGCACAGGCACGGATAGGTGGCACTGCGTTTGCCATTGCTATGCCGAAACCGGCTGTCTTGAGTAAACTTTCATCATTGTAACTATCGCCGAAAGCAACAACTGTCTGCATTGGAATATCAAATCGATTGGCGAGGGCTATTAGCGCGTGTCCCTTAGCGACTTCAGGATTCATAAATTCAATATATTCTTCCTGGGTCTGCGTGACGTAAAGCTTCTCCGCATAATTGGTTTGAAAATTATCTAAGAGCGGTTTCAATTTTTCGGGTGTGTGGATGATGAGTAACTTTGTCGGCGTTTTTCCGGCTAACTCGCGTAGGTCGCCTACAGGTGTGGCAGGAACGCCTGTTCGCGCCTCGTAGAGATCGCTCCATGCGTTCCGTTCAGCGACATAAAGCTCATCATTCAAACAGAAGTTGAGATGCAAATTCTGCTCAATGCAGTCACTGACGACCGCCATTGCATGCTCCGCTGGAACGGGTGTATGATGATACACCTCACCGGTCGTCGCATGTTGTACCATCCCGCCATTGTAAGAGATAATCGGGTTTTCGAGCCCGATCTGATCGCTGACAGGTTTGATAGAGCGGTGCATCCTCCCGGAGACTAATACCACAAGAATATCTTTTGCCGCGAGTGCCTGAAGGGCATCGCGGTTTTTTGTTGATAATGTGTGTTCACTATTGAGGAGTGTTCCATCCAAGTCGAAAGCCGCTAAACGACACGGTATTTTCATTTTTTAATTTATTGCTCCTGGACTGCCATCCGCTACAAACATGCCGCCCCGCTGGGGCTGAATCGGTGCTGCGCATTTTTTGTTATGCGTTTCAGGCAGGTTTTTGGTTAATTCGCAACTGGGTTTGGCTGTCAGCAGTCAGCAGTCAGCGGTCAGCGGTCAGCACAGAGGTTTTCTTGCTGATGGCTATTTTCCCCAGACAGTTTGTTCTGTTTCTCGGTCAAAGAGATGCATTTCCGCTTCGTCAAAATTTAACCAGATAGTGTCCTCAGCCGTAACCTGAAATGTTGGACGTGTCCTAACCCGAAGCAGAATAGGTTCCTGGGTCTCTGAATGCGTGCCGAGACGGATGTCAAGGATATTTACCGGACCGAGCGGTTCAACGAGATGCACATCAGCAGGAATTTGTTGTCCACCCGTCTGACGCCCGGAAACCGTGATATGTTCAGGGCGAATGCCGAACACCAAGCCATTTTCCACCGCGCCTGAAGTGATACGTGCTTGGCGTTCTGGCGAGAGGCGAAGATAGACATCGGTGTGACTAAGACGCAAAACGGATTCTCCTTCCTGACCGGTGAGTTCTGCGTCAAGGAGGTTCATTGTGGGCATTCCCATAAATCCCGCCACAAAGAGGCTTTCCGGTTTGTTGTAGATTTCATGCGGTGTGCCAATTTGCTGCAGTAAGCCTTGGTGGATAACAGCAATCCTATCTGCGAGGGACATGGCTTCAACCTGGTCATGCGTTACAAAGATGGTCGTCGCGCCGATTTCGTGCTGGAGTCGCTTAATCTCGGCGCGGGTATCGACGCGAATCTTCGCATCTAAATTCGCCATAGGTTCATCAAGCAGGTAAACTTTGGGTTGGCGCACCATTGCGCGTCCGAGTGCAACGCGTTGCATCTCGCCACCGCTGAGGATACCCGGCTTTCGATTGAGCATACCCGATATTTGCAAGATTTCGGCAACCCGTTTAACTTGGGCATCGATCTCCGATTTCGAGACTTTCACGGCTTTGAGTGGAAAAGCGATGTTATCGTAGACACTCAGATGTGGGTAGAGGGCGTAGAATTGAAAGACAAAGGCGATGTCGCGGTCGGCGGGGGAGAGATCGTTGACACGCTGTCCATCGATGAAAATATCACCCTCTTCAGGGTTTTCTAAACCGGCGATGAGGCGGAGCGTTGTGGTTTTGCCGCACCCGGAGGGACCCAGAAAAACGACGAACTCTTTGTCCTCAACCTCCAGATTGAAATCCTTAACTGCCACGAAATCACCGAAGCGTTTTACAATGTTTTCCAGTTTGATGTGTGCCATTTTTTAATAGTTGTCGGTTTTAACCATCAACTCGTGCTTTGCTGTCTTGTATCAGAGTCAAGTTGATGGTTAAAGTTTTCAGTTATCAGTTTAAAGAGTAGGACTTACGCAAATTGAGCAAATATGGGACATTTTTACCCGAAAAGCAGTAACTTTGGCATTTTTAACCCCCTCAATCTCCCTTATCAGGGGGACTTTAAGAGGAAGTGCGTAAGTCCTAAAGAGGACTCTGAGACACGCAGCAACTCTTGTGACTGAAAACTGAAAGGATTTTTTTCGGAAGGAAAAAATCCGAACTGACTGCTATTTTACATTAGAAAGTGCATCACCGCGCCGGAAACCAGCGGCACCGTGAGGTTATCGTCGATCGGAAATGGAATGAGTTCCACGATTGTAGCGACCAAGGCACCAATGATTGCTATAACAGGATTTAATTTCACTAAAGCAATCAAAACGCAAACGACGAAACAGGCGGCACTGCCTTCTAAACTCTTTTTACCGAGGAGTTTCGTCCTACCCCACTTTTTACCTACCAGTGCGGCTGCCAAATCCCCCAATATCATGAAAAAAATGCAAACGATGGCAAGCGTCTTGGCGAAAAAGAAAATACACAAGAAGGCACTGATGAGATAGTAGGTCGCGCCTGTCATCGCGCCTTTGCGCTCGTGCGTGCGGAGGAGGGAAGCGAAAATTTGGAAAAAGAACTCGCCGAAACGCGGGGAGAGCCACTTCGCCAATTCCATGGTAAGTGCCAACCCGGTCAGCACTCCGATGAGGATTAACATCGCCGGTTTATCCAAAAAGAGATAGATAACCGGTAGGACAAGTCCTGCTAAATGAATGCTTTTCCGAAGCAACTCGCCTAACATCAATTCACCTTTCGTCCAACGACAACAACCTATTCTTAACAATTATTATAGGGTTTATCTAAGAAAATATCAAGTGAAAACAGAAAACGTTTTTTCTATTTTTAACAAAAAAATAACACATTTTTGTTGCATTTGGAGATTACAATATTCTTTACCATTGGAATAACGTTGAGAATAGAAATGTTGACGGAGGCCCCTTCGCGCATGCTATAAAAAAATTGATAGTACGCGCGCTTGGGGAGCCGCCCTCCCTACAAAACTAAGAGCGGATTTTAAGTTGCCTAATGAGATTTGATGAACAAAATCGGTAATGGCAGGCGTAGGGGGTGGGTATCCCAACCCGTCTGGATGGGTTCATCGGAGATCGGGCGAGGCGACCTCGCCCCTACGAATACCGAACATGATCGTCAAAATTCATAAGGGATAATAGAACACAATGAGAGGATTTCTTAATATGGGCTTGCAAGTTCCACCCTTCAGGGAATGGTTTCGCATCGGAAACCTATTGCTTTTGGTGCTTGGCATAGGACTTGTACTCGGGGAAGTAGGTGCTGATAACCACGAAACACAACAGGTCGCCAAGATAACAGGTACTGTTGTAGATAACGACACTGAAATGCCGATAGCAGAGGTATCAATTCGCGTCGTTGACACTCAGATTCGGGTAACAACAGATGAAACAGGTGCATTCTCGCTGGAGTTGCCGAGCGGCACCTATAAGGTTCATGCAAGCGCGCCGTTTTATAACACTTTCGTCATTACCGATTTTCAGGTGAGCACAGGAGAGGCACCGGCACCTCTTCAAATCAAACTGACACCGCAAGTGGTAAGTAAGGGACGACTCCGGGGTCGCCCCTTTTTTATTTGTCTGAACCGCGGATTATCGCGGATTACACAGATGACACGGATTTGCGTTGGTTTTTTGGCGAGAAGGGCGATAGATTTGTAGAAAAGGGGACCGCCTTAAAAGGAGGGATGTCCGATCTATCCACCTTGCGATGCCAGTGAACCAACCCAGCTGCTATTGCTATGGCGATCAGTTGGGAAAATAACTCTTCCAACCTTGTTAGACCTCTGTCACCTTATAAAGTCCTACTTCATCTCAAGTCTGCGTTTCACCTGAGAATCCGCACCTCACTCTCATAGTCATACACGACTTCCGACACCCGCTCCCGCTCGTACTCCCAAACCTCCCTACCGCGGCGGATTACACCGACCACACGGACCATAACGTTCCTTCGCCTCTGCCAATGAGATCGGGATCTTGCTCCTGCTCAACGATCGGCATCCTTCGCGATGATACTTTTTTCCAGTTCGTGTTACGTACACCTCACCCTCCGACTCCGATTCCACCGCAGCGGATGTTTCTCCTGCCTCTACACTCAGCTGAGACGATCCATAGAGACCTTTCCCCGCGGTTCGCGCCCGATTCCCATAATACCGGAACAACTCCATATACTTAAATGGAAAGCGCGTATAGACGTGCCCATATCCCTGACGCACAATCTCCAAATTCACAAAAAGCCCATCTGGAGTACGGTAAAGATACGCCAGCAGCCTGTCGAAGTTGTCCATCCGCTCCGTATCAAACCGCAGATAGACAGATTCACCCTGTAGCAGATTCTTGGTAAAATCCGACGCTTCTTTGCCATACGCCTCGACAGGCTTGTTCGGATGCACTGTCTCCGGTGTGTCAACACCAATCAGCCGGACGTTCGTGGCTCTACCGTTGTACTGGATCTTGACGGTATCACCATCAATAACACGCACAACCTTATAGGCGATGTCCCCAGAGAAATCTTCAACTGGATAGGACACTGGCAGTGTCGGCTTGGTCTGCGCTACAGCGATACCTACTTCAGAAGGTGCTTCTTCAAGGCGCGTCTCAGCAGTTGGGGCATCGGGCGGGACACTGAAAAGAGCAAACATGTGATACAACCCGAATAAACCGAACACCAGAAATGAACCCATCGATAAAATTTTTCTCATCTAAAAACCCCGCCGTAACCGTGATAATCCCACTACAGAAGTCGTCGGTAATTTTCTTAGTATCCATGGATATATCTCCAGACAAATCATTTTCCAAGTTCTTCCGCGATAATCACAAGGTCAAGTATGTTGACAATACCATCACCATTGATATCGGGTTCGGTTTTGCCGAATCCATTGGCAACCGCGACTAAATCCAGAATATTGATGACACCATCGCCATTGACATCGTGTATGTCCGCAGATTTAACGGAAGCACTTCCGCCTTCATCGCCTCCGTCGTCATCCCGGTCTATGCTAAACACAGCCCAAACTGGACGATGGTCACTAACAGCAAGATTCGCAGCTTTATCGTCATTTCCAAAATCCGTTTCATCAAATTTGTCAATCCCCGATCTATCAAGGTACTCAGTGACAGCATCCATCTGGAAAAAGATGTTGTCGTAGAGACTGGAGTCTCTAATGTGTGATTTCTGTGGGAGCTCAAACAAGCGAATCATCGAAGGGATTGCCATGATTCGACTGTAGGATTCTGCGTCATTAGGGTTTCGATTAAAGTCCCCCACGAGCAGAACATCTTCCTCAGTCCCGTTTGCTTCCTGGACATATCTATAAACATCTGCCAACGCTTTAACTTCCGCTTTTCTTGGACCAACGCTATCACCCCAGATGACATGGACAGCAATGACTGAAAAATCAAACTCTCCCGCACGGAACGTTGCCCAGTACGGATCTCGACTGAAGTCATCTTTGCCGTCAGCTGCATCCGGATACAACTCACCTCGACTGACAACACTAACAAGATCTTCCTTGTAGAGGAAAGCGTACAGCTCTTTCACACCGCGCCCAACCGCCGGACTCAACTGGTATTGATACGCCTTCCCCATCTGCAAGAGGATTCTCTGGGTACGCTTTAAAACGGCTTCATCACGCAACTCCACAATCGTGATGAAATCGTAATCCGCAAGGGTACGTGCGATCGCTTCCAATTCGGCATCTGTTCGGCTCTTGTTGCTCATAATGCGGATGTTCCAAGCCGCTAACTTCAACTCAGCGTGTTTGGCATCGCTTGCAATGGTATTCTGACTTACTACCAAATCAGTATCAATTTCATCTGATTGCGAACCTTCCTTAACATGCTTGTGATATTCACCCGTTTCGCGATTATAATGCCCACCATTTACGTCTGTTCGCCCAGGATGAGCGACTCCAAAATCATAGGATAAAACGGAAAAAACGAAAAAAAAGACCGCTAATATTCTGAAATTAAACGTGAGTTTGATAAATAATTGAAGAGTTTTTGTATAAAGAGAACCCTTTTGGTATAATGAAGTGATAAGGTTTCATTTCTTCCACCAAAAGGAGTTCTCCGATGAATATCATAACACTTTTTTGCGAAATAGACGACTTTTTTCTTGCGTATGAGAAATGGGTGTCAACACAGTGCTTGCCTGAGACACCCCCGCTTGAAACACGCGGGCGACCGAGACAGCTGCATCCGAGTGAGGTGATGACGCTCCTGATTGCTTTCCATCAAAGCAACTATCGGACGTTAAAGCATTTTTATCTCAAACACGTCTGCGTCTACTGGGGCGATGAGTTCCCACATCTGGTGAGTTATAGTCGTTTCGTGCAGCTCCAATCGGAAGTGCTAACGCTCTTAGTGTCTTACTTGTCCACGACCCTCGGAGACTGTAGCGGTGTGTCCTTCGTGGATTCTACACGTCTGCGGGTCTGCGATAACAGGCGGATTTCATCGCATCGCGTCTTCGCAGATGTTGCGGAATGCTCGAAAACATCTATGGGATGGTTTTATGGGTTCAAACTTCATCTGGCCATCAATGAGAAAGGGGAAGTCTTAGATGTTGCGTTGACCCCTGGGAATATAGATGATCGCAAACCGCTGCGAAAGTTCGCAGAGCGACTTCACGGGAGTCTCTACGCAGATAGAGGGTATATCTCCAAGGACCTTCGCGAAGAACTCCGTGAGCAAGGTGTAAACTTGGTTTACAAAGTCCGTAAGAACATGAAACCCCTGGACTTATCGGTGTCCGATGAGGTGCTCTTGAAAAAGCGGATGCTGATTGAATCGGTGATTCGGGAACTGAAAACACAGATGCAGGTGGAGCACAGTCGGCATAGAAGTTTTGAAAACTTTCAAGTCAATGTCTTCTCTGCTTTGATCGCGTATCAGTTGTTGGAGAACAAACCCTCGCTGAACATCCATGAACTTCAGCAGATCAGCGATTGGTTTCCGGTGCTTTTCTAACGACTAAACTTTTTTCAAACTCACGTTGAAATTAACCTTTCTATACATCAAAAAAGTTGCCTTTCACAAAAAATCAGCAAAAGAGGAAATGAAGTATTATAGTAAATCCCATAATTACCTATACACATTAGAATTGGCGAGGTTAGGAAACCTCGCCAGCGGGGCGGGAGGCCCCCAAATCCATTGTGTTCACATATTTTAGGGCTTTATTATAACTGTCTGAATCAGGATTTGCAGGATTATAGGATTTACAGGATTACAGATTTTCTGTGATTTCCAACCCTCCTTTATAGGATCGCCAAATTATTTTCTTACACTTCCTCTAACTTAGAATGCGAGCTTATCCGCTTTTGCTTTTGTCTCATCCACAAACCCCAACAGAATCAGTCCGACGATAAAGAATATCATCAATGAAATGATCGCGAGGCGTGCGCTGCCAGTGATTTGCTTGATAAAGCCGAACGTTACCGGTCCCCAAATCGACGAAAATTTGCTAAAGACAGAATAGAACCCGTAGAACTCCGCGCTTGCCTGTTCTGGAATCATCGCGCCATAGAAGGAACGGCTCAACGCCTGTGTTCCACCGAGGACGACCCCAACAATTATTCCCAAAACAAAGAATTCCGTTGCAGTGTGAATGAAATAGCCATAGGTAACAACCCCACTCCACAGAACCAAGGCACACATCACTGCATGTTTCGCGCCGATGCGATTTGCGATACGACTGAAAACCAGCGCGCCCCCTATTGCGACAACTTGCACCAGCAGGAGTGTTACCATGAGTGCTGTCGTCGAAAGCCGTAATTCTTCAGTGCCGTAAATTGTCGCCATGCTGGTAACGGTGTGGATACCGTCATTGTAAATCATATAGGCAACAAGGAAGAGCGTGAGATGCTTAAAACGCCCCACCCTTTTCGCTGTTGCGACGGTTCGACTGATGCCGAGAGCGAGATACGCCAAAATTTTCGGTCGATCGCGGTATGCTTCTGGAAGTTCGTACGGTATTTTCACCTCTTTTAGATATTTCAGAGTCAAGAGGGTCCAACCTGCCCACCAAATGCCTGTCATCGCCATCCCGATGCGCGCTGCCATCGCTTGGTCTTCCGGTGTCTTTTGCATAGCAACGAGTCCGAGCGCAATCGCAAATTGGAGCGATCCGCCGACATATCCAAACGCATATCCCTTGGCAGAAACAGAATCCAGTTTGTCCTCAGAGGCGATCTGTGGTAAAAACGCGTCGTAGAAAACATTACCCGCAACAAAGCAGACTTGCGTACCCATAAACAGCGCAATCGTCAATCCAACATCGCCAGATTTGCAAAAGTAGAGCATCGTTGCGAAGAGACTCCCCATATACGCAAAACCGGCGAGGAACCTCCTTTTTCCTGAGGAGAAATCAGCAATCGCACCAAGCACGGGTGCAAAGAGGAAGACCAAGAAAGCCGCCCCACCCAACATAAACCCCCACAACGCTGTAGCACTCATATTCATGCCGAAGATGTCCACACCGGCTTTGCCGACAACAGCCTGAGCGAAATAATTGGGTAGCAACGCGACAGCAGCGGTCGTGATGTAGGCTGAGTTTGCCCAGTCATACATGCACCAACCGAAAATTGTTTTCTTATCGTTTTTCATGGGTCTCCCGTCTCAAAGTGATCAGGATGGGATTTTTCCTGTATTTTCACACACTTTGGAAAGGAAATCAATAAGATTCTTTAGAGCGGGCGGCTGTCGGTATGCGTCGCGAGTAAAACTCGCTCCTACAAGATGGGTGGAAGAATGGAAGGAGGGAGGGCAGGTAAAATAGAGGGTAGTGGGAGCGTGAGGGTTCCACGCTCCCACTGCCGCTAACTTGCCGAGATCAGACAAGGTCAAAGCGATCGAGATTCATGACCTTGTTCCATGCAGCCACGAAGTCACGTGCAAATGCTTGTTGAGCATCATCACACGCGTAGACTTCTGCAATGGCTCGGAGTTGGGAGTTTGAGCCGAATACGAGATCGACGCCGGTGCCGGTCCACTTGAGCTCGCCTGTCGAGCGATCGCGCCCCTCGAACACATCCTCGGATGTAGAAGACACCAACCACTCGGTGTTCATGTCAAGCAGGTTCACGAAGAAATCAGGCGTCAACGTCTCGGGCTGCTTGGTGAAGACACCGAGTTCGGACTGACCGACGTTTGCATTCAGGACGCGCAAGCCGCCGACGAGAACCGTCATCTCAGGGGCGGTTAGCGTCAGCATTTGTGCCCGATCCACCAGCGACTCCTCGGCTGTTCTCTGGTGTCCGCTTGCGAGGTAGTTGCGAAATCCGTCGGCAGTCGGTTCAAGCACAGCAAATGAGTCCACATCGGTTTGCTCCTGCAACGCGTCCATGCGTCCCGGAGTGAAGGGAACCTGTACAGCGATACCGGCGTTTTTCGCAGCTGCTTCGACCGCTGCGGACCCCGCCAGAACGATCAGGTCAGCGAGTGAGACCCGCTTCCCGTCGGACTGAGATCCGTTAAATTCCTTTTGAATCTCCTCGAGGGTTTGAAGTGTCTTCCGCAGTTCGGTCGGATTGTTGGCTTCCCAATCCTTCTGTGGCGCGAGGCGAATGCGTGCCCCGTTAGCTCCACCGCGCTTGTCGGTGCCGCGGAATGTCGCTGCAGATGCCCAAGCGGTCGAGACCAGTTGGGAGATAGACAGTCCTGATTCGAGACTCTTGCCCTTGAGGGTAGCAATGTCTTGCGCCTCAATCAATTGATGCGTGACATCGGGGACGGGGTCTTGCCACAACTGCGGTTCTGCGGGAACCCAGGGGCCGAGGCATCGTGTGCGAGGTCCCATGTCGCGGTGGGTCAGCTTGTACCACGCCTTAGCAAAGGCATCTGCGAACTCCGCCGGATTCTCGTAGAAGCGTTTGGAAATTTGCGCATAGATTGGATCCGCCTTCAGGGATAGGTCGGTCGTGAGCATCATGGGAGCATGCTTCTTCGAGGGATCGTGAGCGTCTGGCACGGTGTCTTGGGCAGATTCATCTTTGGGAGTCCACTGCCACGCACCGCCAATGCCTTTCACCAGTTCCCACTCGTAGTCAAACAGGTTTTCAAAGAAGTTGTTGTCCCACTTGGTCGGCGCGGTGGTCCAGGCACCCTCCAACCCGCTGGTGATCGTGTCGCTGCCCTTGCCGCTGCCAAAGCTGTTCTTCCAACCGAGTCCTTGCTCCTCAAGGTCGGCTCCTTCGGGTTCGGGTCCGACGTACTCGTCCGCATCAGCGGCACCATGGGTTTTGCCGAACGTGTGTCCGCCGGCGATGAGCGCGACCGTCTCCTCGTCGTTCATTGCCATGCGACGGAACGTCTCTCGAATGTCTATAGCTGCGGCGACCGGATCCGGGTTACCGTTCGGTCCCTGCGGATTCACATAGATTAATCCCATCTGAACGGCACCGAGAGGATTCTCCAGCTCCCTGTCGCCGGTGTAGCGCTCGTCCCCCATCCACGTGGTCTCCGATCCCCAATAGATATCTTCTTCGGGCTCCCAGACATCCTCTCGCCCGCCGGCGAACCCGAGGGTCTTGAGACCCATCGACTCAATGGCACAGTTCCCGGTGAGGATCATCAGGTCGGCCCACGAGAGCTTCCGTCCGTACTTCTGTTTGATGGGCCAGAGCAACCGTACCGCCTTATCGAGGCTGGCGTTGTCGGGCCAACTATTGAGGGGTGCAAAGCGCAACGTACCGGAGGCTGCGCCGCCGCGTCCGTCGCCAATGCGGTACGTGCCAGCACTGTGCCACGCCATCCGAATGAAGAGGGGTCCATAGTGGCCGTAGTCGGCGGGCCACCACTCCTGCGATGTCGTCATCACCGCATCGATGTCCTGTTTAAGAGCCTCCAAGTCGAGGGTCTTGAACGCCTCGGCGTAGTTGAAATCCTCCCCCATCGGATTGGATGTGGGTGGGTTCTGGTGGAGCATCTTCAGGTTCAACTGATTCGGCCACCACTGTTGGTTCGCTATGGTGCCCCGTGCGTGAGAGTGGTGCATCACTGGGCACTTACTTTCGTTGCTCATATCTCCTCCAATTGTATTCTGAGACGTATTTTCCCTAAGTACTTGTTTGAAAAATTCAAATGGATCCCTGAAAGTTGTGATCTTATGGATAAAAGGGAGATTTACATCCTATTCCTCTAATATAACGCAAGTTGCCACCTATTTATAGATATAGCACTCCGCTGGAGTGCGATAGCTTAAATACGCCGTTTTCTATAGACATAACACCCCGCTGGGGTGAAGAAAGTGCTAAAAAACCTTCTTTAGACGTTCAAAACTGGTTAGTAGCAACTTGGGTTAATACATTATACATCATAAGTGTCAATTTAGCGATTTCATAGCACTTTCGTAGCAGGACTATTTAGTTTTCGGTTCCGATCTTGGTTTTCGTTCACAGATGTTAAGGTTTTCGCGCAATATCGCGAGCACAGCTCGCTCCTACAGCGGAAAAACGTTCACGCATATAAAGCAAATATGTAAAACTAAATGACCCTGACTTTCGTAGTGATAAACATACCGTCCTTACAGGGCTTGGCACTTCGCTCGAAAACGCTGCTATAAACATACTGAAGAAACACCCAAGCAAATAAACCCTACGGGACTAAAGATAGCACACTTGCTTTATGTTTTTTATAGCGGTGTGAGGTGTTTTGAGCGACAACGTTTTCAAAGGTGAAAAATCGCCGTTTTTTTCTAAAATTGACACCCATAGGTTAATATATTATACATCAACACTGCCAGAATGACAAGTTTAAGTGAGAAGTCAATTGAGGATAGCGATCAGGGAACCGCTTCTACAAAAGAACTGAATGATTTTGGATGGAGTATTGATTAGGCATGCAGAATTTCGATAAATGTGGTATAATAAAAAGAAGTTTGAGGTAATCACGGAGGTTACGTTTTTTATTTTGTATACCATGGATTATCTATGTAGATGGCTACCGATTCTACTTCTCCTTTGCATGAGTGCTGGTGTGCATGCCGAAACTGACAAACTGCGAGTGGAGGCATCCCGCACCTACCAGAGCATCGAAATCGATGGGGAACTTTCAGAGTCTGATTGGCAGAACGCAACACCTATCCGTCAATTTACGCAATTTGAACCCGATGCAGGCGAACCGCTAACCGAATCAACAGAGGTTCGGATCCTCTATGATGACAAACACATCTATTTCGGTTTTGTCTGTAGCGAACCTGATCGCTCTAAGATTATTGCCAATAAGATGCGACGCGATGCGATGATGTGGGACCAAGACAACGTCTTTGTGCTGTTGGATACCTATAACGACCGGCGCAGTGGGTTCTTCTTCCGAGTTAATCCGCTCGGTGCGCGGGAAGATATTGCGATCATGGACAGCGGCGATAGCCGAAATGAGAACTGGAATGCTGTTTGGGACAGTAAGGCAAAAATTAATGGCGATAATTGGACAACGGAAATCGCGATTCCGTTCAGTCAGCTGAGATTCAAGGACGAAGAAACGTTAACATGGGGCTTGAACCTCGGACGCACAATCCAGAAAAACCAGGAAGAAGGCACATGGTCACCTGTGCCAGCAGCCTATACGTTTTTGGCACGCTATCGGACAACACACTTAGGGACTCTCACCGGCTTATCGGGGATCTCACAACGCCGGAATATTGAGTTTCTACCCTACCTACTCCCGGGTGTTGCCCGGACAGAAGAGGAAGGGACAGTGGGTGTGCTCGATTTCGGGGCGGACATGAAGGTGAGCGTCACCTCTAATCTAACCGCCGATCTCACTGTCAACACAGATTTCGCACAGGTTGAGGCGGACCAGGAGCAAGCAAATTTAACACGGTTCAGCCTCTTTTTCCCAGAAAAACGTCAATTTTTCTTGGAGGGTGCGGGATTATTCGATTTTGGTATCCCACGGACGAGTTTCAATGCACCGCCACCCCTCCTGCTTTTCTACAGTCGCCGCATAGGTATTGAAGAAGGACACGCTATCCCGATTCTGGCGGGTGGAAAGATTACGGGTAAAGTGGGAGGTTTCGGCGTGGGGTTGCTGAACGTTCTCACGAATAAGTATGCAGCAGACGCTACGGAAAATTTGGACGCGGTTGATGTTGACAGGATGAACTACTCTGTTTTGCGTATCAAGCGCGATCTTTTCACAGGATCGAGCCTCGGTGTGATTGCAATTAATAAGCAAGGTCTCGACGCACACAACAGCGCGACTGGCGTTGATTTTATCTATCGTCCAACTGACAGCATGAATTTTCGAGGACTCTGGGCACGTACGTTTGAATCAAACGAAATGAACGGGCAAGCCTCCCCCGGAAACAGCATTTCACCCAATGAAACCGCTATAGGAAACCCGAATGCGTTGTACTTCGGCGGAAATTGGCAGAGCGAAGTCGCGCGAGTGAACACCTCTTATACGGACATCGGTGATGACTTCAACCCCGAATCCGGCTATGTGTATCGTACAGGAAGCAAATGGTTTCGGGGCGAAGCACGAGCCACTCCTTACCTCCATTGGAATGGACTTCGGCGGTTGTGGGCTGGACCGGAGATTGATGTCATCTTGAATTCAGATAATGAATTAGAGACACGAACCTTTATCTGGAGCACGTGGCTTGAATTGGAAACGAACGGTTTTGGTGGTCTCCGAGTCTACCAAAATTTTGAGAACCTTACCGAGGACTTTGAGATTCGAGAAGGGATTATTATTCCGAGAGGCAGGTACAGTTACAATAGCTACAACCTCATGCTCAACTCTGCAGGCAAGGTCTTCAACGGACGTTTCGGGTTCAATGTTGGAGATTTCTACAACGGCACCCGACGCGGATTTGATCTCCGCCTCGACCTTCGGCTCACCGGACGCTTTAGTTTGGAACCGAGATACGAGTTTAACCGCGTCACACTCCCGAAACAAGGCACACCTGACGAAAAGGCTTCCTTTGATACAAATGTCTTCGGTGGGCGTGTTGGTTATTCTTTTTCGACCAACCTCTTTACCAAACTCTATGTCCAATGGAACAGCGACCGGCATCTGATTACTACGAATTTCTTAGTCAATTATATCTACCAACCGGGTAGTGATTTCTATTTCGTTTTCAATCAGACGTATGGAACAGACAGTTTGACATCGGGGTTGCTGGATACCAGTTTGGTTGGCAAAGTGACTTATTGGTGGAACCCGTAAATTCACCCTCAACAGAACCACAAGGAAAGTTTAAAAATGAAGATTGTTGATGTGAAAACGTATCTCGTTGATGTGCCGCCACCGCATTGGGGTGGAAGGCGTTGGATTTTCGTCAAACTGATAACGGATGACGGCATCGAAGGCGTAGGCGAATGTACCTATCATACGCAATTGAACCATGTCGTTATCGAGCTGATCAAAGACTGGGGTGAACGCTACCTGATTGGCGTAGATCCGTTTCGGATTGAAAGGATCTGGTCTACCCTTTATGAGGGACCGTGTGTGCGGCATTCAGGTCCACTGACGAGTCCAGCGATGAGTGCGATTGAGATGGCGTGTTGGGATATCGTCGGCAAGGCACTGAATCAGCCGATTTACAATCTGTTAGGGGGCATGTTCCATGAGAAGCTGCGCGCCTATTCGTATCTGTTGCCATGGCGGCGCGGCGATTCTCCAGAAAAAACAGGGGAACTCGCGCTTTCTTACGTCGAAAAAGGCTTCACCGCTGTCAAGCTTGACCCAGTCGATCCGAACACCGCGGATAGATTAGAAACGCTCGACTATGCAGAGAGTATTATCCGAGGAATTCGCGATGCCGTTGGCAATAAGTGTGATATTCTGATTGGGACACACGGACAGTTCAACACAAACAGCGCAATCCGTTTCGCGAAACGCGTCGAGCCGTACGATCCGCTCTGGTTCGAGGAGCCGCTACCCCCGGAGAATGTCAAGGAGATGGCACGCGTCGCACAATCAACAAGCATCCCGATTGCCACCGGAGAACGATTGTTGACGAAATATGAGTTCGTGGATCTGCTGGAACAACAGGCGGCATCTATTCTGCAGATGGATTTGACAATCACAGGCGGTATCCTCGAAGCGAAGAAGATCGCGTCTATGGGCGAGGCGCACTATGCCCAAATAGCACCCCATCTGTATGGCGGTCCGATTGGGGGTGCTGCGAATATTCAGTTGGATGTCTGTAGCCCGAATTTCCTGATTCAGGAAGGTATCCATATGTGGGATGGCTTCCATACTGATATCCTCAAGGAGCCGATACAGTGGGAAGATGGATACATTATTCCATCAACGAAGCCAGGGCTCGGTGTTGAATTGAACGATGCAGTTTTGGAAAAACACTCTATTGCTGTTTAAAGCGTAGTGTCCAAGAAATCGAATTATCTGAATTGTTTCCGCCGAAATGGGTTAAAAGGAATAAGAGAAGGGAACACCGTTTATATAGGTTGCTTTTTTTGCGCGCAACTGCCAAATGCCATTGCATCAAGGACTACCTATATTCAGAAATAGAGCAGATAGAGAGATATATATCCCATGTACTTAGTCTGTTATTCATGCAGGCGCGGCTATCGCGTCCACCAAGAGAGCGTTGACTTTGTTGAGAAAAAGACCTGCTCAAACAGGCATGTCCACGATGTGCGGTGCAGGTGTGGTCAGAAGATATTTGCCGTCCAACGCGTTGATTCAACACGTTGGAAGTCTATCGATCGCAAAGTCCCTTGGAGGCATCCAGATGAACGCACGCTTGGAAAGTAAAGACGGAGGTATAAAGTAAGGAATGTCAACTGCAGAGACGTCAACGGGTACGCTTGACCCGATACCCAATTTAATTAAAGAAACACTGGAAAAATTAGACATCCGTCCAGAGCAGATCCGATTTGCTGTGCAAAGTGATATAAGTTCAGCCGGTAGCTACGGCGAAGAATGGTTTGTGCTAACGGACGCCGCGATCTTCACCGTAACAGGTGAGGGTGAGGTGCTTCACTATATTCCATATAAGAATGTGCTCGGCATCCGTGCCGAGATCGTTGTAGATGCTGGAATCTTGGTTCTGGAAACGCACGAAGGCACTATCGACCTTATTCGGTACTCCAATGGCTACGCCTCGAAATTCGGATTTGTCGCTCGATTCATCGGAGACGAAATCGAGTTTCGTGCCGGAAAACGGGATGAGGCACCCATATGGGACTACAAACCGGAGGAACAATTCTGTCAGTCCTGCGGTTTACCGTTGCCAGACGAGTTTTCGCCTTGCCCGGCATGCACCAAGAGACACAAGGTGATGTTGCGGATTCTATCCTACATACAACCGTATCGCGGTAGGGCAATCCTCTTCATGCTCTTCGTGATCGCCGGCACCCTAATTTCCTTAGTACCACCGTACTTCTCTCGTATCCTGATTGACGATATCCTGATGTCGAGTGAGGTTGACACTGCTGCCTCGGAAGCATCGAGAACATGGTTAGGAACTATATTCCGCAACTTTGAGTCGGCGGCATTAGCTTTGTCGATTGCTGTAGGCACCCTATTAGCCATACAAATCATCCGTGAAATTTTCACAGTTTTTCGGCTACGTTTGGGTGCTTGGCTTACGTTCCGCGTCGCTGCGAATATCCGAGCGCACGTCTATCAGCACTTGCACAACTTGTCGATCCGATTCTTCGATAAACGAAAAACAGGGACGGTTATCTCACATATCACAGAGGATAGTGAACGGCTCCAGGACTTCATGTTAGAGGGGCTCTCGTTTCTCGCGGTAGAACTGTTGCTCTTCTTCGGGATTGGAGGGATGCTGTTCTGGATGAATTGGAAACTGGCATGCTTCATCTTAATCCCGATTCCGATAATTGTCTTTGGGGCGGGTTGGTTCTGGAAAAAAGTGCGAAGCCTTTGGCACCGCGCCTGGCGCCGTCGCTCAAAATTGTTCGATGTCGTCAACGATTCGGTATCCGGTATTCGGGTCGTCCGTGCCTTCGGACAACAACGGAGTGAAGTCAACCGGTTCGCCGATGCGAATGTAGATGCCCGAGACTACGAAACTCACGCTGAGATGATCTGGGCAACCTATTATCCACCTCTGATGTTCGCTGTCCAGTTAGGTTCTCTCATCGTTTGGTATGTCGGTGGTCTCAACATTATCGGTGGGACAATGACGTTCGGTACCTTGATGGCTTTCCACGCATACCTGATGATGTTCTACGAACCGTTGCGCTATATCAGTCCGCTGATTAACTGGGCTTCCCGCTCGATGACGGCGGCGGAACGGCTTTTTGAGGTAATCGACTCACAACCGGAACAGTTGGACGATGGCAACCTCAAATCACTGCCGAATATCACGGGAGAAGTCAATTTCCACAACATGACATTCGGTTACGATTCGCATAAACCGGTGATTCGGGACATCAACCTCCACGTGAAACCGGGCGAGATGATTGGACTCGTTGGGCATTCAGGCGCGGGGAAATCAACGCTCATCAATTTAATTTGTCGGTTCTATACACCGGACTCCGGGCGTTTAGAGATCGATGGCGAGGACATCACGCAGATCGATCTCAAGGATTTGCGCCGCCAGATTGGAGTTGTGTTACAAGAACCGTATCTGTTCAGTGGGACTATTGCCGAGAACATCGCCTACGCGCAGCCGGATGCCTCTATGGAGGACATTATCACAGCGGCGAAGGCGGCAAACGCCCACGAATTTATCGCCAAGTTCCCCGACGGCTACGATACAGAAGTCGGTGAACGTGGTGGACGCCTGTCTGGTGGCGAACGACAACGCATCTCCATCGCACGGGCAATCTTACACAACCCGCGGATTCTGATTCTCGATGAAGCGACCTCATCCGTAGATGTGGAGACGGAGAAGAAAATCCAGCAAGCAATCGATAGGCTTGTGCAGAACCGGACGACGTTTGCGATTGCCCACCGGCTTTCTACGCTCCGGAATGCCGATCGGCTTTTCGTGATTGAAAAGGGAAAAGGTGTTGAGTGTGGTTCTCACGAGGAACTCATGGAGAAAAAAGGTATCTATTACAAACTCGTAGAAACCCAGCGCGAAGCCGCTAATGTTCGCGCAGCAGCACAAGTAGTGGAGAGATAAACATGCAAAACGAGAATACTGAGAAACAAGCCACTCTCGCTGCGGCACCCACAGCAAAGCCAGTACCATCTGAACCGGACGACTTCACGCCGCGCTACTTGGACGCCGCCGAACTTACGTTCACGCGTTCTGAGGTAGGGACGGCACGACTCGAAATTCAAAAAGAAGCCTGTTATCTGCGCGTGGTGGTGCGGCGGCTTATGCCACTCAGCAATCCGGATAGTTATATCTCCCTTGCCGAGGATGAGGACACCGAAATTGGGATCCTCGTGAACCCATCGGAACTCGCACCGGAGAGTCTCAAAATCCTGCAGGAAGAGTTAGATAAACGGTATTTCACGCCAATAATTCAGCAGGTTTATCGGGTGAAAGAACAATTCGGCATCCATGAGTGGGAGGTTGAAACGGAACGAGGTCGTGTGACCTTCTTGGTGCGTGGGTTGAATCAGAACATCAAACAGGTACCGCCTGCGCGACTTTTTGTGACGGATGTCCGCGGAAATCGATACGATCTTCCGGATTATCGAGAACTGGATGCAGAGAGTTATCAACAGATTCAACGGCATCTCTAAGGATACCGAGGACAAGGCACTATAAAAAAACTGAGCCCCTTCTATCTTCTTAGCGAAAGATCATAAGCCGTAATGAAATGGAATTCTCGCTGTGAAGCATCTACGGAGAAGCATGTCAACGCTCAAACTCATTTTAACGAACCGCAAGGTAAATTAAAAAAAATGAAACAGAGACGTTTCCACGCAGCTATCGCCTCAATCGGGTTGCATCTGCTCTTTGTCATAATTGCGGCGTTTCTGTTATCTGGACAGAGAGAACGGAACAAAGATACGTTTGAGGCAACAATCGTTACGCTCAATCCGTCAAGGACAGATGTAGAAATCCGACCGACCCGGCGTGCCGTCTCAACGAACACCCCGCTTTTAAGTGAAACCTCTACGGAAACCCGCATACCGACACAGGCATCGCAGATAAGCCAACTTCCGAGAAACGAAACGGAGGTTGTGCGACAAGTGCCACCGTCAGACATCGAAACCGATATGCTGAATCCGGCGGAACTTTCGGTAGCACCCACACTGCCCAATAGTGAGACACCTAATACCTCATCCGTTCATCCGTCTATCGCTCCTGGAGAAGAGGCACCCGTAATAGAAAAAGGTGCCTCTTCTGCTGTAAGGAGTCGGGGAACTGATACAGCTAAAACAGGGCTCTCAGAATTTCTGGATGGAACCTTACCAACAGGTGGTTTGGGGGATGGATTCGATACGGCTTTTCGGAACGTCGTGAAGGTCCCGAAAGAGAAGTTGGCGGGTATCCTTGAAGGGACAGGAACCGAGATTCGCGGGCATATTCGATTGATTCGACTCAAACACTCATTGTCGGATTGGTGGCAGGATCCGACCGCTATTCCTTCACTTATCAAGTGGTTGGAGAAACGCACCCCAATTCGGGCGGATATGAATTTCGCCGGCGGCGCGCTACGGCTCACCGATCCGCAGATTATGGATGCCCCGCTTATCATTATGACAGGACACGATAAAGACATTACCGTCGGGCGTGGGCTTGCGAAAGATGGTCCTCTGCAGACAGGTTTCACACCAACAGAACGCGCAGCACTTCGGAAATATATCGTCGAAAAGGGTGGAATGCTGTTTTTCGATGACTGCGGTTTCAATGGGCTTTTCGCACACATTGTCGCTGATGAACTCAAACAGATTTTTCCAGAGTATCCGCTTGAAATTCTTCCCCATGCGCATGAGTTGTATAGCATCCATTACAACCTGCCGAAACCCCCTATAGGGGGTGATGTGTTCTGGGGCAACGAAAATAACGCACAACCAACGCAATTCCGTTTTCAGAAAGGGATTACTATCGACAATCGGTTGGCAGTGGTTTACAATCGTAAGGATTACCTGTGTGCGATGGAAACCGCAGAGATTGAGAGTCGCACGATGTTACGACTCCGCCGTTCCACGGACGTCTATCGGTTTATGTCAAATCTGCTGATTTATGCGCTGAAATATGGCGGTAATACGGATAGGACAGGATATAAGGAGTAGGTTTTCTAATTTTCCTTGCGGTTCGGTTAGGTAGGTTAGGGGACTTTGACGTTCCTTTCCGTATATCCAGCGCGCCCGCCCCTTCCCAGTAACGGGTGGGGACCCCGGTTGCGCTTACGTGTTTTGCTGATTGCTATCCTTTGCCTGAGTCTCCCATTCCTCTACACAATTCCCCAAATTAGAAACTACTGGTTATTGCTGCTGCGAGGTTCTTCGGAAAGTCGAAAAGCGAAGTCAGGTTCGTCCGAATTAGCATGCGTCTGATGCCTTTATTGACGTTAACAAGCGCGGTACGTCCTCCATTCTGGCGGATCTGGGTGCTTGTGGTGATAAGGACCCCTAAGCCTGCACTGTCCATGGTCTCTGCACCTGCCATATTAAAAATCAGCGTCGGTGTTCCACCTTGTGCCTCGAGCCCTTGAATATGTTCTTCAAGCATGGTTTTGAGTATCAGTGCATCTTGCCCGACGACCCTTCCTTGAATATCTAAGAGTGTGAAACTCTTGGTTTGGATGTTAATTTGCATAAGTTTCCCTCTGCCATTTTTATACTAAAGTTCGGAAAATTTTGAGTATTTTATTACCAAAAAACAGAAAAACAAGTATTCTTTCAGACATTAAATCATAACAGATTTCTGTTTTTGTTTCAAGTGGCAAGATTTTAATATAGAGTCATTCAATTTTAAGAAATTATCGGATTTCACGCCTTTTTTTGACGATTCGGTGCGGTTAGGAATGCAGATCGTATGAATCAACGTCGAGTGCGCGTATTGCCTCGCATTGTCCCGCAAGCCTATAGAGGCTTGCGCAGAAGTCGTCGGGGCGAGTACGCCGCAAAACCGCACCTACCGGGTCTGGGGAAAACCGGAATTATTGATTTAAATTCTTAATCTTCATTTATGGTAAAACCTACAATTACTTAGACACTCTAAAGAGGCGAGGTTACAAACCTCGACAGCGGTGGTGGAGGCGTTTGGAGTCTACAACTTGCTGAAGGGTCTACCTATTATAGAATTCACCATAGATTGCGTCTGCGGGTGCACAAACTACATTCAATCGCCGGAATGGCTGCATACGTCATAAAGACTTGACAAGTCAGTGGAATCGTAGTAAAATAGTTATGTTTTGCTCCAAGATAATTAGGTTAGGTATAACATGTAAGCATTATCTCCTGCCTTAACTAATGTATCAGCATCAGGAATTGATAGTCAAATAACTGATTTGAGGTAAAACGGATGACACTAACAAGGGAAAAAATCACAAGTATCCTTTCTGAGAAATCCGAATACCTTACCGAGGCGTATGGCGTTAAGAAGATCGGTTTGTTCGGTTCTTACGCTAAAGGGACACAAACTGAAGTCAGTGATATTGATATCATTGTAGAATTTGAAACGCCTCTGGGCTTTAAGTTCATGGAGTTTGCCGACTACCTTGAAGATATTCTTGGAAAACCGGTGGATGTGCTCACTGTAGGTGGACTCCAAGGGATTCGGATTCCGCATGTTGCCCAATCAATCAGGGAAAGTATTGTCTATGTCCCATAGGACAGGTTCTGCGGGTTTTTCTAACTCCATGCATCATGTAAGAATCGTATCCAGTTGCCGTGCATGATTGCGGCGATGTCATCGGTACTATAGCCACGAGCCTCCAACAAGCCCGTCAAGTTTTGCAAGTCAGCGATGGTGTCCAAGTCGCTGGGGGATTGCTCACGACCATACCCGCCGTCTAAATCTGTGCCGATAGCGGCATGACGACTGTTCCCCGCCAATTGGCAGATATAATCAATATGGTCAACGACGGTGCTCAAGGTCACCTTGTCGTGCGGAGTTTCACCGGTAACCCAGCCTGGGTGAAGCATCCACGCGTCAAAAGCGGCACCGATGACCCCATCCCGCTCAAAAATTGCACGTAATTGTTCATCGCTGAACTGACGTTGATGCGGAACCAGTGCCCGACAGTTATTATGACTGGCGAGGACTAATCCGTTGTAGTGTTCTAATGCCTGCCAGAACGCCTGATCGGAGCAGTGGGTGAGGTCAAGGATAACGCCTAAACGTTCCATTTCAGCCAACAATGGCGGACCGAGTTCAGTCAAGCCGATTTCTGTGCCTGTACCACCGGCGTAGCGTCCAGGACCGTAGTGCGTTAATCCGATCAGACGCAAACCGCCATTAACCCAAACCTCTAACTGATCCGGTTGAAGAATCGGGTCGGCACCCTCCATGCTAATCACGAATCCCAAAGGCGGCGTATCATCAGGGTCGCTTTTATCAGTTGTCACCTTGTTTTCCCAAGCCTGCCAGTCGGCGATATGACTGTCCAAGTTTTCCCGCGCCGTGATGACACGGACGTGACCTGTTTCTGCTAACGCGTGATAGTAAGCCAATTGCCCTTGGGCAATGCCGTATGCCTGGACAGGCGAAGCAAAATCGAAATGGGGGGCAGGGCTGCCGGTTGAGCGAGCGAACAGGGTAACGAAACTCAGGGCAATTCGTCCGTGCCGCATCTCTGGGAGAGCCACGGTTCCTTGACCCTTACGGGGCATCCCTACTTCTTGGGTACGAATCGTATAGGCGGAACGTAGCAAGTCCCGGTTGCCTTGCAACGCATTCATTGACAAATCGAGATGTGCATCAATAATGAGCATTTTTAATTTTACCTTGCGGAGAGATAATGTAAATTTGATCTTCTGAAGTATCTTCCCTAAATCCGCCCTCCACTTCGTTACGGGCTACGGGTTTCTCTCTACAATAAGCATTTTTAATTTTACCTTGCGGAGAGATAATGTAAATTTGATCTTCTGAAGTATCTTCCCTAAATCTGAAGAAACACCCAAGCAAAAACCCCTCCACTTCGTTACGGGCTACAGGTTTCTCTCTACGCGGATCGGAAGTTGGGAATCGGAGTTCCCTCCTACCCAAAAACCTGCGCGTAAGCGTAGCGGAGCGCAGTCCAGGGGGACATAAATTAAAAATCTGGATACGCGGCGAAATGCGCTTGTGGTGTACCGTTTCGATAATCACCATCACAAGCATCAAGGAGCCATCCACTGAGGCGGGCAACGATGTCAGGGCAATTCACTGAAACGTCGTTCTCCTCACGATAGTCGTGCGGAAGATGATACAATTGGAAACTGTCCGTGCTGTTGATATACCGTAATTTCCAGCCATCTGGCGTTACCAATGCGGGACCGAGCCGAGAGGCATATACAACCCATTCACGGCGTTGTTGAACATCGGGCTGTTCAAGTAAGGTCGGTAAGAACGAGACACCATCTTTGGGTTGAGGCAACTCAACACCGATGAAGTCGGCGAGGGTCGGCATTAGATCGTAGTTTGCGAGCATGTGGTTCGACACAGTATCGGGTGTAATCCTTCCGGGCAATCGGACAATGTAAGGGATTCGTGTGCCGCCTTCCCAACTTGAAAACTTCAAGCCACCCATGCCGTCGTTTCCGTTGAACACATCGCCGCCGGTCTCCGAATAGAATTTCGTTGTGATTTCGTCGAAGGGTTCACCGTCCAAATTCTCTCTCCGACCGGAAGTCCGTCCCTCCTGCTTCGCATACACTTCGTGACCGTTATCAGAGCAAAAAACGATCATCGTGCGGTCGTCAATCCCGAGGCGTTCGAGTTCATCTAAAATGATCCCGACGGTCTCATCGAGTTTTAGGATCATGGAAGCGTACTCTTTCTCAAACGTCGTCAATTCGGAAGACTGTTTCACCGCTGGATGGATGTCAGGAATAGCAATCGGTCCATGTGGCAACTGAGACGGATGATAGAGAAAGAAAGGTTGGTCTTGGTGGGTGCGAAGGAACTCGACGATCTTTTCGTTGAAAATATCCTGAGAATATACGGCTTTTCCCTGCCGATTTTCGCGGCGCGCAGCGTTCTCCTCGGATTCCCAATCCAGATGCACCCCGCAGTCGGCATGTGTATTGCCTCGAATGTGCATTGGCTGACCGTTCTCAAAGAGGAAAGGCGGATAAAAGCCGTGGCAACGCGCATGGTCATAGTAACCGTAGTGATACTGCCAACCGTGTCGACGAATGCGCGCGCCTGTTGTGGCGAAACCCCATTCCAGCTTCCCGATCTGTCCTGTGGCGTAACCCGCTTCCTCGGCGATTTGTGCCAAGAAGATGTCGTCAGGACCTGCTTGGAGGTCGGTCGTATGAACCAACTCCGTGATTTGACTTTGTGTCAGCTCACCGGCACTCATTCTGTCATACAACCCACCTTGGGTATAGGTCCATGTCCCGTCGTGGCAATCGTGGAGACCTGTCAGCATGCTGGCACGGGAAGGCGCGCAAAATGCACAACCGTAGGCGTGGTTGAATCTCATCCCTTCGTATGCGAGACGGTCGATATTCGGTGTCTCGAAATGCCGCTGTCCATAGCAACTCAGCATACCGCGTCCGAGGTCGTCGCCATAGATGAGAATGACATTCGGATTATCGGTCATAACTACGATACCAAATGATTTGTAAAGTAAAGATTTTTCGGAATGCTATCCAAGCTGAAATGCGCGTTGTCTGTAGAGATGCTCGAACAGATTCCCCTCATGCGGACTATCCCAAGAGATCTGATTCGTCGGAATAGCACCTAAATTCAGCCGATCAACGAGCGGCGTCGCTATGAGATCTCGCGTGAGCACTGTATCTTCTGTAATCGCGGTGGCAACCAGTGTCGCGCCGATAGACTCGACCAACTCTGCCGATGGCACTTCCACAACACTCACAAACGGGAACGGGAATTCTATGTTTGCTAACGGGTGCTCTGCATCGTCGCACCAGATAACAGTCGGTCTGAGGAAGGTGCATCCATCCAATTCGACGACTCGGTCCCCAGTTGTCAACTCCGTCGCACCTGGTTCTTTGAGGTGTTGGTCGATGAGCGATGAGATGCCGTGGGCAGATTTTGGATTTGCCCACGCGGCGATTCCAGCCTCTGGGTGATCCAATGGTTTCGGTTCTATACGTGCCAATCGCTCCGCCAATGCTTCGGCAATTTCTCGTCCATGCGCCGTTACCCACACACCAGAGGCGTTAATACAGGATCTACCACCGTTTTTAGCAACCGATTCTGCAATGAGATCAAGGTACTGTTCCCAATTGTTCTGGTCTCCTTCGTGGATGATGATCTTGCTGCGTCCCGGTCCGTGGATCTCAACGTGGGGTGTATTTACCCACGGTGCGACGGTTGAACCGCCACCGAAAAGCATGGCGCGTCCGCATCGGACGAGGATTTCGTTGGCACCGCCGTAATCGGTTGGGTAGAAACTGAACGCCTCCGCGGGAGCACCCGCCGCGATAAACGCTTGTGCTATTCGGTAGGGGGTCCACGGTTCCTCGCGTCCCGGTTTTAGGACAACGGGAACTTTCAAAGCAATAGCAGGCACCCACAACGAATGCACACCCGGCGAATTGCTCGGTAGGATAGCACCGAGTGAATCTGTTTCACAGACATAACTCAACGTGCGTCCGTTCTGGACACCCCATCCCGTGTCAAGAACTTGTAAATCCAAGCCACGGGTAAGCCCATCTAAAACCGTATCTATGTTTTCCAAGACCCCTTGAATCTTGAGTAGATTCTGTTGACAGAGTGCTTCAGGCAAACCGGTTGTCCCGGAGACCTGTTGGATATAGTCTGTCGGTGATTGAACCGTTCCGTCAAGTGGCAGCGTCGCCGTTGTGAAAAGACGCGCTGCCTCCTTACAGATGGAGATCAATTCGGCGACAGAACGTTGTCCAAGCACCTCTTTTTGCAGAGCGATGTCAACGAGGTCCTTTGCTATCAATCCACGGTTGGCTTGGCTCACCTCGACCAAAGGCTCGCCCGTTTTGATATGTGGGACGCGGACGGTGTTCAGACTTCTGTAAGAACGTCCGGCGCGTAAAATTGGGATATGTATCATCGCTTGTTGTTATGTTACGGCACAACGGAGTGTGCCTACTACTTTATGTTACGGCACAACGGAGTGTGCCTACTACTTTATGTTACGGCACAGCAGTGTGTAGGTTCTACGCTGTATGTGTAATCTTCGCCACCCACCCCGAGGAGGCATCACAATAGAGGAAATCATCGCCGTAGATGGATAAACCGTGCGGTTCGGGGTAACCTTCGGGGACCACAATCTTATCAATCGGCGTACCGTCTTTAAGGTCAAGTTTGACGATAGCCCTATCAGAGGTGTGGGTTGCCCAAAGTCCATCTGCAACGCGAACCATACCGTGTCCACGTCCATAAGGTAACGGAAGCGTCTTTTGGATAGACCAGTCCGAGATTCTAACCTTATGTGTGACCTGATTCTTGAGTGTTTGGACCCACAGATGTCCTTCGTCGTAGTTATCATATTCAACGCCGTGTGTGCCGCCGCCATCGGGTATTGGGTAGCGTCCAAGGGTTTCGCCGGTATCGGGATCTACTTTGAAAATCTCACCTGTCTCGGCATCTGTATCCCGGACGGGACGCCAGCGTTCCCCAGATCCGTTTGCGGCTAACCAGAGCGCGCCGCCGCCATACGCCATACCGCTCGTATTAGAGGATTCACTCGGAATGTCGCGGATGAGTTTCGGCACGGTGTAGTCGACGTCTGCTGTGATTTCAACTAAGGCGACTCTGTCGGTAATCTGGTCAACGATCCACAAACCGTCGTCTGTGACCTGTAAACCGTTCGGCACCGCGTAAGGTGACCGGAAGACTTTTTCAATTTGCGTTGGCATGTTCAAACTCCTTTTTAGTGGGCATTCACTTGTGCTAAAGATGACTTTAGCCACCTAAATATTCGGACTTTCGTTCACTATGGGAAAAGACTTGTGAAACTCATTCGTGGACAGATGTTGGACAAAATCAAGATGAAGATGATTCGACCAATTGCGCCGCGGTTTTCTCCATTCCTGTTTTCAGTTTCAACCTTTTTCTGCTTTGGCACTGAAGATTAGGTTCTACATTCTCTAGTGGTTCAATCGAAAGCCGCCATCCAAAAGTGTTGAGGATAGTCCCGAGCGTGTCAATCCGTGGTGGATCATCACTAGACAGGACTTTTGAAAGAGATTCTGGTGCAATGCCAGTCCTTTTGGCGACTTCAGCAATTCCTCCTTGCGATTCTACAAAAGTCCGGAGCCCCAGCATAAATAAGGGCGTGTCCCCGTCGTGTTGGTAATCTTCCACTGTCACTTGAAGATAGTCAATCGCAGCCTCCCAGTTGGAGGCAAGTTGTTCAATCAGGTACTCGCGCCATGTTCTTAGTTCTCTCATTGGTACATCTCCTTGTGTTCCAACCAATAGATTTTTGCCTGTTCAATGTCTTGTGGCTGCGACGACTTATCCCCACCACAGAGCAGGAGGACGATAGTGTTATCAATTTCACCAAAATAGATGCGATAGCCTGCACCGAAATGGAGACGCAGCTCATATACACCGCCACCTACAGATTGGCAATCGCCAAAATTGCCGCCTTCAAGTTGGTCAAGCCGTTTTCGGATTCGGGTTTGCGTCCTTGTATCTCGAATTGATTCCAACCATTCAGGGAAAGGTTCACGCCCATTTGAGGTCCGGTGGAATTGCATCTTTCTCGGATGTGCCCTACGCATTGATAAGTTCTTACTCCATGATAAATGACACCGGATCCGCCTTCGGTAATATGGACTATCGACTCTTCTGCCAAAGAGAAATAATTAGTAAACCCCCACAACGACGCTTTCTTGGAGTTCTGTGAGCAGACGGAGATTTTCAACACCGTCCCAAGGGTATCCTGGAATTGGTTCGGCGCGTTCGGCTTCGTCACGTTCCAGAAAACGTGGAACGAAAAACTCTTTAGTTAACGTGGTTAGCATAACACGTCCGGTTTCACCATAATCAACAAGTTCCTCTGGATTCTCTGGATTAACGAGTTCAATAACAGCGCGCGGTTGCGGTGGATAATAGATAATAGCATAGTTGTCCGCCGGATCGAAGGGCTTGCAAGTGGCTAACCCCATCAGAGTATTGCCGTAGGTCGGGATAAAATCTATACCGGGTACGAGTTCCTCACGTGCGAAGCGGTGGAATTGCGCGTCCATCTCGGTGCCGCCACAAAAGATACCTTTAATACCAACCTTCGGCACGGAAATTTTTTCACACAATGCTTCCAACAGTTTCGGCGTGGTGAAGAGGCATTGAACGTTTTCATGGGCGCGCAGCACGTTGAGTGCCTGTCCGATAACATGGTTTTTATACGCGTCCAATTCCTCATTTTTTCCGTAACGCACGAGTTGATTCACCCAACGCGGGTCGAGGTCTACATGGAAACAGATACCGCCGCGATGTTGCGCGAGATGCTCAACAGCAAGTCGTAAGCGTCGCGGTCCCGTCGGCCCCAACATGAGCCAATCGCTACCGGTCGGAAACCCTTCATCGGAAAGCGTTTCACTGAACAGTTCATAATCAATGTAAAAATCACGAATACTGATTCGCGACTTGGGTACGCCTGTCGATCCACCGGTCTCAAAGACGTAAATCGGTTCATCGGCGTAAGCCTTAGGGACCCAACGCCGCACCGGTCCACCGCGGAGCCATTCGTCCTCGAAATGCCCGAGGCACTTGAGGTCGGCATAACCACCGATTTCTTTACGCGGGTCAAAATCGAGATTTTTTGCGAACTCCAGCCAGAAGGGACATCCGGTCTTTGGACTGAAATGCCATTTGACGATTTCTCGGACGTGTGCATCGAGTGCTTTCTGGGCTTCAGTAATTTTTCGGGAAAGATTCATTTGTATAAAAACTTTCTACGAAGCACCATTTAATCGGTGCTTTTAAATTTAACTAATCAACGTGTTCAACTGATTCCTTAACGTGCTCAACCAAAAGAACATTTACTAAGGTCTCAATTGACACACCTTGAGCGTGCGCTTTTTTCATGAGTTCTTCAGCGATTTCGGGAAGGATTGCCACACGAATCGCTTGATTGGTATCAAAATGAAACCACTCTCCATCATCTTCCATAAAATCGGTGGTGTCAAGGTGATCCCAAAAATTGGCTTCCTCTTCATAAGTTGAGAATTCTGGTACTTGCAACGCTTTCATTTTCGGAGTCTTCTAAAATTTCGCGCTTAGGCTTTTTGATCTACCATGCTTGCGAGGATACCGAGGATTTTGTCACACCGTTCAATTTGGTAAACAGACATATCAATGTAGAGTTGTTTACCATCCAATTTGAGGAATCGCCACTCTGTCCCTGAAGTCGTGGCACCATAGATGCGCGGAACGTTATTTCCTTTTTCGGCATTAAAGCGTTGGGCAGCCACCATCTCCGCGACGCACTGTCCGAGTCCGATCTCCAGATTATCGTTTTTTGCTTCAACAAGGATAATGACAGGTGCCTTCAAAGAAAATTGCCTGGGCGAGAGACTAACGACAAAATCACATACGCCTGCTAATCCATTCTCGGGATCAACGTTGAAGTCGATCCCTGAAAAGAGACTGATACGGTGCTCCAACTGCTCGCGAAGTTCAACGAGAACATCGGCGACAATCATCTCTGATTTTGCTTTCTCGGTGCCGATAGCCGTGGCTAACGGTATGTTTCGTGCCAACACGGCAGTGAGTAGTTCACTTGGAACCACCAACTCAAAGTCAGCAAAGATGCCAGCGGCATCAATCTCTTCTAACCCAAATGCCTCCCGTGCTGTATCTAAGGTGAAGTTGCTATATGCCATGTGAGTGAACCTCTCAAAGAGATTACTATTCTGAAATTGCAATAAGCATATTACGGGTTACGATGTAAAGGACACCGTTTTTAGCCACAGGTGTCGTATAAACAGCACTGTCCATGTTGGTTTCAAACAGCACCTGCTTTGTTTTCCCTGCCTTTAGAATCACAACATCGCCATCTTCATCGCCGAGGTAAACCTTACCGTCCACCACATAAGGCGATCCCCAAATTGCGGCGAAAGTGTCATGTGTCCAGTAAGGGTCCCCTGTGTTCACATCTAAGCAGTAAAGGAATCCGCCCAGATCCGAAATGTAGAGTAGCCCATCAGCGATGGCTACAGTGGACATCGTGCGATTGAACTGTTCATCGCCGAAGTGCCAAATGCCAGCGGTCTCGGTAATATCACCGGTTTGTGAGGCATCAATACACCAGAGATGTCCTACGCCTTCGCCGTGCTCTGGGTCCTGCCCGACAGCGACGAAGACTTTGTCTTCATAGACGACAGGCGTTGAGATGATATTGTTGCGAGTACCGCGTCCACCGAGTTCCCAAACGGAATCTTTGGGGTTGCAGTCAAACTTCCAGATAATGTTGCCGGTTTCTGGCTCAAAAGCGTAGATCCAACCGTCGCCACCGGGGATGATAACCTGCGGGACACCTTTGATAACGCCGTAAGCGGGGTTCGCCCACTGTCCGTGTAGTATATTTTCGCCGGGAGAGGCATCTTCCCACACGAGTTCGCCTGTGTGTTTATTTAGCGCAATGAAGGACGGAGCATCGGGTGAAGGGATATGGATATGTCCTTCATCAACACCGTTGCTTGTTTCCAAGATGAGTAGATCGCCAACAGCAAGCGGTGAACACGTGGCAAGGTTATGCGGAAAAACATCCAATTCATCCATCATGTCGTAACTCCAGATGACATCGGCATCAATCTCGCTCGTTTCTGTTTCTCCGGTAAAGGGACCGTCGTTTTCGCCATCAAGGAAGGCTTCAGTGTCGATACAGACGACTTCACAACGGTTGGAGATGTAGTAGAGTCGGTCGCCCTCAATAAACGGCGTGGAGCAGATTCCCTGTAGGGGCCAGTCGTTAACACGTCCTGAAGTAAGCTTGGTATGGGTCGCTTGCCAGAGAAATTTGCCATCGGATTCGTTAAATGCCATGATGACACCGCGGTCGCCGGTCAGTTTGGGGTTTCGGAGTGCTTTATTATTTGTGCCGACGAAAACTTTTCCACCAATAACCAGCGGTCCTGCGTAACTTTGTGATCCAAGTTCTGCTGTCCATTTGATATTTTCACCGGTTGTCATGTCCCAACTTGCGGGGATATTCTTTTCGGTGGAGACCATGTTACGGTTTAGCGTACCGCCCCACAATGCGATCTCTTTTTCTGCGGAGGCGGCGGATACTGCAAAAACGAGCAGCACTGCCAGTTTCAGGATATAAGTAAATCGTGATTTCCAAAAAGGTTTCAATTGAACGACTCCTTTGTTTTGATATTACGCGTGGTGTTCGTATAAAGGACTACCATACCTTCAGATTGTCGTAATAGATTTCAGTTGCGGAGTAGCCGTAGATACCAGGGCTTCCCTCGCGATTTGGGAGTGGGTCTTCGGCAGTAATCGTCCATTCTGCGGGTTCAGATTCACCGGTTCGCCATACTTTTCCACGGATTATTGCTTTATCCTCCGTAATTTCTACCATCATTTTCATGGTGTACCAGACATCCGTCTCCCACGGGAAGTCGATTGTTTTCGCCATGCGTAAATCGGATGCCCACGAACGGATCTGCAAGCGTTGGTGTCTACCCTGCATATCCAATGTGTAACGATTCGCAATTAAGCCCATGTCTGGCAGTCTGCGTTTATTTTTGGTTCCCATCAGATCAACTTGAATCTGATAATTCTTCATTGTTGAGGGACCGAGATAGACGTTTGACCGGTTTAATCCGCGTTGGACAGGCGTTTTAACTAAGACTTTACCGCCATCCTTCTCACGCACAAAGAATTTGCCGGTCGCGCCAATCCAGTGAGTCGGTATCTTTTCGAGTTCAATCGTCTCAAATTCCTCTGTCCATGGGAGCGATGGAATCACACGGACACGCGCCGTTGCCCTCATATCACCCGATTGGGCAGTGACCGTACCTGCATGCGCCCCAGCATTTTTATCGGGTGTAAATATGCCATCTTCAAATGCTCCAGTTAAGCCGGTGGGTGCCCATTCTATAGCACCGATTGCACTCGTCCGTTTTCCATCTGCATCGAAACCGATGACACTGAACGCAACGGGATCGCCTGATGTGAGTGTTTCCGCGGGGGTAAGCAGCAGCGAAACAGCAGGGGCAGTTGACATCTCCATCGGCTCTGGTGCCATCTCTTTGCTGGCACAACCGATGACGAGGAGGCACGCAATCAGGGCAGCGTAAATTGGAATATATTTTTTCATTATTTTGCCCCTCCGATACAGTAGAGGTGTTCCTCTGTAGTGAAATAGATGCGTCCATTAGCAATAGCGGGTGAGCCGTAGATTTCGACGTAGCGTTCATCTGATGCTCGGCTTATCTCTTGAGAGGTTAATGTCTCACATTTATCCTCGCCGGGTTGGAGGATCGCAAAGACACCGTTGACTTCTGTGACGTAGATCTTTCCGTCTGCCCAGACCGGTGATCCTTTGCCAACCTTGCCGATGTTATGCATCCAGAGCAGTTCACCCGTATCCGCATTAACAGCGTGAAGGTTAGCGGAGTTATCCACGACATAGAGGTGTCCATCGTGAATTGTTGGCGATGCGTATCCAATGTTAACTGCATCATACCGCCAGAGTTCGTGTGTTTTAGTGACATCTCCGGTGCCGATTGCGTCGATACAGACGACCCGTCCCATTTCGGTATTATCTACATTCTCTTCGCTATGCGTCGCATAGACCTTCGTGCCTGAAACGATGACGGACGTATTGAGACCCCGCTGACTCAGTTTAAATCCCCAGACCATCTCTCCAGTACTCTGTTTCATTGCGTAAATGCCGCCATCAGCATTGCCGCCGATAATGAGTTGCTGTCCGTTGATATTCACAACGACTGGTGTGGAGTAAGTAGTGTCTAAGGGTCTACCGCCCGGCGTTGAGATCCAAATCAGTTCGCCAGTGCGTTTGTCGAAAGCAAAATAGCGGTGGCGTGTGGCGACTTGATCGCCCCATCCTGAATTGAGATAACTAACCACGACGAGGTCGCCGGCGATAATAGGGGTGTGAACGCGCCCACCATAACCGGATATGCGTCCATATTCTTCTGTGAGCGAACGCGACCAGAGGATGTTTCCATCCTTGTCGAAACAGAAGAAGAGTCCTTGGACACCGTGTGCATAGATATTCCCGGTTTCGAGATCGCCAGCGAGGCTTGCCCATCCGACTCGGTTGAAGGAGATAGTGGTGTGAAAGACATTGAATTGATAATTCCAGATCATTTCGCCGGTTTCTGTGTCGAAGCAGGCGATGCGTTCCTGTTGCATGATGTCGCTGCCAACGCGTCCAATGACGTAGACTCTGTCGTTGAGAACGATCGGTGTGGAACGCCCTATAAATTCTGCCTGCCAGAGAAGATTCTCACCTTCAGTCGACCAAGATGAGATTAATCCAGCCTCAGCAGAAGTGCCGTCTTGATTTGGTCCTCGCCACGTTGACCAATCGCCAGCGATGGCGTGCATGGGAACGGCAATCAGAATAAGGCAAATGAATAGCCGACTTTTGTAAAGCAAGTTTTGGCTTGCAAGCTGCGCCACTTTTGAATAGCAAGTTTTGGCTTGCAAGCTGCGCCAAAAGCTCGATTTTCGGTAGTGCAAATTTCTGTTCCTCCTTGCGTATTTTACATACTTGTAATTTTAAAACGATGAAAGAATTTTAATGTTTAAATCTGCGCGTCTGTTATATCCGTTCATCGTGGTGTGTTCACGACTGTATTGGCAAGCACCGAATGGGTTTTTGCTCTCAACCGCTTTTGATTTGCTATTATATCAGATTCGGCATTTTTGAGAAAGGCTTTAAATTGAGGAATGATTGCCAACAAAATAGCCATCAGGCATCAGCAGTCAGTCGCGACCGGGAGGTCGCTCCTACAGCGAAGAGCCTACCACTACGTGCGCTACTTCATGTTTTGTTCAATCTTGCCGAATGCCATACGTGCTTAGCCGAACTCACATTATTTCAGATATTCGTCGAACCAGTTTAGGACACGCTCCCAATAATCGGTGAGCTTTTCGTTCGACCAGAAGTCGGGCGCGTGATCTGCCTCTTTATATTTCAACAGTACAACCTCTTTCTCAAGCCTCGCAAGGCCCATAAACATTTCCTTCGCCTGTTCAAAGGGCACAAAATCTTGATCTCCGTGAATCAGAAGTAATGGTGTTTCAACCCGATCCAGATGGAAGACAGGCGAGCCATCAATGTAGCGTTGCGGGAATTCCCATAGGGGACCACCCATTCCAGCCTGTCCTGTCTCGTACCAACCGGTATCAGGCTTATTAAGGAACCCACTGATTAAGTTGCCCATAGAGGCAATAGCGACTGCCGCCTTAAATCGCGTTGTCTGTGTGATAAGAACATTCACGGTATATCCGCCGAAACTGTGACCGATGACCCCCAACCTTTCGGCATCCACCTTTTTCGTCGCAATTGCTGCATCAATTCCTGGAAGGATGACATTCGAGAACTGCTTGTACGGTTCAATCTTCTGCACGGGAAAATCAGGTAAGAAGACCGCATAGCCCCGTGAGACGAATATACCCGTATGGAAATACCCTACACTATTCGCAAAACTAAACCGGTTGGCGTAGTGCGAGGGCATACTGCCTGCATAGACGTTCACAATCACTGGTGCTGGATTTTCCTCAGATGCCTCAGATGGTAGCACGAGGATCCCTTTAATTGTTTGACCGTCTTCAAGCGTCCACTCAATCAATTCATTCCTACCAAAGTCAATGGTTTGTAAGTGCGGATTAACGTCTGTAATTTGCTGCGGGGATTCAAAATTAGTATCGCTCATCCAGATATTCTGCGGTTCTTGGTTACTTTCAACAACGTATACAAATTCCCCAGTTTCCTCGGCTACATCTTGATGAAAACGACCTGCATCAACAGTCCGATGCTTGTCTTCCTCCCGCAAAAGCGTAACGGTGTTATCCGTGAGACTAAGACGATAATAACTGTGACAGCTCCGTTTATGGTCATAAACTTTTATAGTGATAGCGTTTTCAACCGTCCAAGGTGTATACCCTTCGCTGGGATAGAATACGTCATGAACAGAAAACTCAAAGTTTTCTGACAAGTTTCGTATCGTTCCCTCGTTCAGCGGCACTTTCCAGATTTCCCCTCGCGCAATGCAAAGGAGTGCTTCGCTTTTACCTATCCAGAGGGGTGGTTTATACTCTCGCCCAAGGTTAACGTCAAGATTTTCCGTAAGATTACAAACTATGCCTGTCTCCCTATCAATAACGAACGCGTCCCCTGATGCCAGATCACCTTCTGTTGTGTACGCAATGTATCTTGAATCCGGTGACCAACTAACAGTAATGCCGTATCCCATTCGAATTTTCCGGACAAAGGGTTCAATTTCCGTGGATGAAGCCTCGCCTAACTCCTTTGGCAGCGGTAAGACGTAGAGAGCAAATACCGGTTGTTGAGCAACGGGTGTTTCGGAGCCCAAGTAAACTGTGACGGCTACATGCTCCCCGTTGGGGGCTATATCGAAACTTCTAATCATATACTCCTTCATTAACGAGAATGTTTTGCCCGTCTTAGTATCAGCGATAACTAAGTCCACGTTTTGTTTCCCGAATGGGTTTGTCATACGTGTCTGGTCTTCTTCAACAGGCTCATTTTCTTGTTCTTGAAGTCGTTTTTTGGGCCAGTCCCAAATTTCGACAAAGGACGGTTCCTGCGAAGTTTTAGACGAAGCTTGAAGTTCGTTTAGCACAGATTTGTCATCGATGGAGCCATCCGTTGAGGACATGGATTTGAAAAGAACAAAACGTCCATCTGGGGTCCATTTCGGCACCTCAAAGCCGAATAACGTCCGAACGGTTGCAGACGAGAACTCCCGTATGTCGTCAGATTCTCTATCCCAAATAAATAAATGAGGTTTACCCATTCGATCTGAAAAAAAGGCAAGATGTCTTCCTTGCGGAGACCACCTTGGTGCCCAACTTGAGCCCCAATCCGGGGTGAGGTTACGATGTTCACCTGTTTGTGTATTTGTCACCCAAACCGTTGCGTACCCCACTTCAAGCGTTACTACTCCGGTTTTGGAATACATTGAGTCTCCACCGCCACCTTCATACTGCTCACGATTCTGCGTGGTGTAAGCAATCCAGTGTCCGTCGGCGGTAATATTAATTGGAATTCTATCAGTAATCGTGTTGAATTTAAATAAATCTTCAAGGGTCAAAGGATTCATTTTTTCCGCCTCGCTTCGGGCTATTGCTGCAAAAGCAACTAAACAGATAAGTAAACCGGAACAGATGTTAACGATGTTTTTGTAATTCATTTTGCCTCCTCAGAATTTTCTCTAATACTAACGTGAGTTCGGGATGGGTTCGGATAGGGAATCAACGCCAAATGCGCGTATTGCCTCGCAGTGAGAGTCGTCAGGGTAGAACGGTCATCAGAAAGGAAGGGGTCTTGCATGATCTTTTCCGTATAGTGATAATCGCGAATCTTCCGCCATGCGAGGGCATGAACGCTCTTTTGGTATTTTCCGACCAAGATGCCAAACGCAGCTTTGTATTAAGCAATACAGTACGGGTTACACGCTCTATTATTAAAGACGAAAGTTCGATCAAAAAACGTGCATTGTGTCGAAAAAATGAAAGAAAACCGAATTTTTTGGAATCTGTTTTGTGGGTGTGATGAATATCTCATAAGATTCAGAGACTACGACAAACCTCGGAACAGGTCGACTTACTTGGTTTGTTTGATATACGCAACTTTGAAAGCCGTGAAATTCTTGACAAAGCAATATCTTGAGAGACCTGCTTGATGAATATGCACCGATGCTCGGGTGTGTGTAAATATTTTGTCAAAAATAGAACTGAATAGAACTCACGTTATAGAAATAGTTTCCCATGCGACTGCTGTGCGTCCTGCCATATCAACGGTTGCGGCTCGGAGTCGGTAATTCCCAGGGTGTTTAAGACTCAAACGAATCTCCGCCTCGGCTATCGTTTCCGTTTGATCAATGCGAATTTCAGAGTGATCTCTGTTCAGGAAACGGTAATCTTCCGCCTCTGGACCGAACAATTCCCAGAGTACCATCTCGTTATTGTAGATACCGCTTGCGTCTGCCCCCCGTGTGTAGTAAACGGAGGCAGATCCCTTGGTTATGGTGGCACAGGCACGAACTTCGAGTGGGGTATCGGTTTGCGGTATAGAGACATCAACGGTCAGGGTTGGCGGGGTACCGGTTGGACGGGTTGGTGTCCTCGCGCCCTCGTGCAAAGTCGTCTCATTACCTTCATGGACTTCAACCTTACCGTCCTCCCGAATGCGGACGATTTCTCGATAGTCGGATAACTTGAGTCCTTCCAAATCCCAGATAAGGTCAAAGGCAATACCGAGTCGAATCGCTCTCTCAATTTCGGTAAAAAAGTTGTGCATTACGGTGCGGTATTTGATGCCTTCTCTATTAGGTCGTTCTAAATTGAGTTCTCCCACTCCCCAGAGATTGCCCCTGCCCATCTCAACATGTCCGAGATTGTAACCGGGCGGTAGGAGGATAACAATTTCCGCCGCTTTGCGTAACGCATCAAGTTTCCTATGGGGATGGCTTTCGACGTGGGCACTTAAATTTCGTGAGAGTGCGAGAACTTCACCATAAGGCACACACGCGAGTTGATAGTTGTCCCAATAGTGGAAATGCCGTGCGCCTAAGTCGTAAGCGTGTGTCTGCAACCAGAAAGCATCGGCGCGGTGTACCCCACCATAAATACTCATACCCCAACCCTTATCGGTCTGTCTGGCGGCACCTCGAAGGAATCCGTAGAGGATACTCGCAAGATTTTTCGGGTTGTCTATCGGGATATGGCAACCGTACGTCATATTCATTTCGGGTAGTGTCCGCATTGTTCCGACACGACCGGGTGGCTCAAAGACTATTGCGGCAGGCGTTTCCGTGTTTCCCTCCGATAGTTGGTATGCCGCCGAACTGATCATAGTCTCCCATGTATAGAGATTCTGCTGAAGAAACTTCATATCTCCTAAGTCCACGTCCGGGTGTGCCTCCAAACCTTTGCACAGCCGCGTGGGTGCGCCATCGTATTTGGCGGTGTGGAAATAGTTTTGAAACGCCTCAAATGCGAGTTGTGGGGTCAAGGTTTTCCGAAACGCACTATCTTCTTCCAGCTTGGGGCGAAGGACATGGTCGCGTGTGCAGACAGCGGGTTCGTCCATGAAAAGAGCGGGACCGAGGTAGTTGCTTCGGTATAAACACTCAGGATATCCGAGTGTCGCCGCGTCGATTCCCCAATAAAAAACGTTGCGATTTTTAACCCATTTGACCTGTTCTGCATCAACGCGAACACAGTTGATCCCCGCCGCAATCATCTCGTCGTAATCGGCTTCCGTCAACGGTTTAATCTCATAATCAGACATGTCATAGCGACGGGTTTCGTCCACCTGCCTCGTGTTGCTGGGTGGTCCGATGAGAGCATCGGGACGGAGAGAAAGGAGTTCTGTGTCGGGGGGTGCATCAGATTCGGTTGAATCGGATATACGCGCAAGTCGATAGGTGTGTCCGAGATATTTTACCGTTTGTGGGAAAAGACTATTTTGCGGCGTTTTGTCCGTAGATTTCGGAAAAAGATATTGCCATGCACCGAGACCGGGCAGGACAGGTTCCCTAGTGAACTTATCTCGGAATTCCAAGGGAGTGTCGTCTCCGATCTGCAGGATATAGCGATATGTGGCAGCATGGGATACCTTCAGATCCGCGGACGGAACGCTTTCACTGAGCAACCAGACCGCGAATTTTTCACCGGATATTTTCGTTGCGCGGAGACAGATCCACTGATACGGCACGCCAGCCTTTTCCTCAATCGCACCGATTGCTACGGTCAACGCCTTCACAACGGTGTTAGGTAGCGATCCTTCACTTTCATGCTGATATGCCGCCATTTGTCCGGGTTTTCCAAGTGGATATACCTTGCGTGTTTGCATTGTAGCACCTCAATCTGCATCCAATTCACTTAGGATACGTTCTACGACCTGTTTTCGTTGCCCCTGAATTGCGGGCTGTTCCAATTCATAAACCTCATCCGAAATCAGGTGTTTATGGCTTTCAATAGGGAAAGCACGGTGTGATCCGTTATCAATGTACCGATTGAAAATAGTGAAGCGCGGATAGGATTCTGTCCAGCGTCTTCCGCCGTGATAGAGTGCTTCTGTAAAGATGACACAATCACCGGCGTTGACAGGGATGTTGATAACTGTCGGCGGTCCATCGTAAATCGAGAGGTTATCGGGTGGTTCAAAGTTACGCTTATGGCTTCCGGGCAGACAGACGAACCCTGTTCCGGGTGGCACATCCACCAAGGAGATACCCGTGTTGAGGAAACCCGCACGGGGTCCTGATTCTTCTACACTATAATCTTGACCGGCGGCATGGAAGTGGATGTCATCGGAGGTTTTGTAATTCTTCGTCAAGGCACAATCAACGAGGCAAGGAGCCCCCCGCGTGAGGGCGATAACCACTCGCATAATTTCTCGGTTAAGCACAAGCCGTTGGAAAACGGGATCGCCGTATTGGATATGATTAATCCAATGGGCAATTGTCGGTGAAGTAGTACCGGTTCGGGACGTAGAGGTGAGCGGTGGTGGAAGCTCATCCAAGGGCGTGTCGTGCCACTGATTGCCAAGTTCAATCATTCGCTCGATATCCTCGGCAGGAACAACTTTGCGAAGGATAATGAATCCGTGGTGATCAAAGAACCATTTCTCATGAGGTGTTAGCATATTTTTAATTTTACCTTGCGGATTTTTAATTTTACCTTGCGGAGAAATAACGTGCGTTTGAACTATTGGAGGCGTTCCCGAAACCCGCCCTCCACTACGTTACGGGCTACGGGTTATTATAGTAAAGTCCAAAAATATGTGGACAGTTAGTCAGCGAACAACGACCCCACCGCCGCTGGCGAGGATTGTATCCTCGCCTCTTTAGAGCGTCCAAGTAATTATAGGCTTTACTATAATTTACCTTGCGGAGAAACAACGTGCGTCTGAACTATAACAGATTTCGGCGTTCTAAAGACGTTTTGTTCATCATTTTAAGATTGTCTTGAGAGTCGCCCAGACAATAGGTAGCTTCTCAGCGGCTTGGACAGATAACCCAATTTTCGATTCAAAATTCCTTGTCACTTCGTCTGCTGTGAGGGGTCGATCGTAAATGCGGACTTCATCAATGACACCGGGGAAAAACCGTTCAACCTTTCCGCGATTGTTTGCTGCGCCGATATAGATCGGTTCCACAAACGGAATAAAGGTGTCGAGTTTTTTTACATCACCTTCAATGACTTCCTGTGGTTCACCATCCATATAGATGCTGACTTCGGACTTGCCGGCGTCTACAATTGCGAAGACGATGTGGTGCCATTTGCCATCTGACAAGGCGAATTCAATCTCAACAGCGATGGCGTTGCACCCCGCTGCCGATTTCTGACGGACGTAATAGTGAACGATGTCCTCAGCGAGCGGGAAACCTGCTTTTGCACTCCGGTTGACATCAATAGCCCATGCCATATTGCATCCCTGATCGAGCACCTTGAAAAGTGTCGTCCAGTCTTTCTTGAAACTGGTTTTAACCCAGGCTTCAAAGGTAGATGCGGCAACCTTGCCTCCAAAATCTCCAAGGTTTGTCAGGTTGACATAATCGTCGCTCCCGTCAAATTCAAGTGCTTCTCCGACCTGTCCACCGACAATTTTCGGAGCACCGACTATCGTGCCGTCATTTTCGCCCCAGACATCTTTAACTGTGCCACCAGCAATGTCCTGCCGATCAAACGTCCAATAACTCACGAGTCCGTCTGTCACTACGGTTTCTGTATATGCATTATGGGAAAATGTGGCGATAAGTAACGCGGACATGAGGAAATAGGTTAGCCTTTTCATAGTGCTTTCTCCCTTGCGGAAGCGGGTGTATTTCCGCATCTATGGAAAATTTCTGGTGTGGTTTCGAGGCTTCCAAAACATGTTTTCAAAATCGGTGAGACAATTATAGCACCTCTGGGGATTTCTTACCAAATTTATTCTGATTCCATAGGGTCATTCAGTTTTAAGAAGTTATAGGGGTTCGCGCCTTTTTTTGATGAAGCCGGAGCGGTTACATGAGGATTAGGAATTTAATTCGGTAATGTGGGAGGGTAATTGTCTGAACCGGGATTCATGTGATTATCGGATTTATAGGATTACAGACGCTTCTTGGTTGAGAATTGCTTTTCTATGATTACCGAAATATTTTATGAAACTTCATCAAACCGCTCCTACCGGGTCTGGGATGAAAATCGGACCGAAAAATGGAAAACTATGGTGAATTATATAAATAGCCCTACAATTCTAAGTTCACGCTTGCAAGTTACACCGAAACCTGATAAAATGAATCTCACATCGTGTTGCAAACCACGCCGACTTCTAATAGCAAGTTTTCGCTTGCAAGCTACGCGAAAAGGGAGACGAAAGAACTATGTCGAAAATGACAGGTGCTAAATTTATTGCTGAAACCGTCCATGGATATGGGATTACTCACGTTTTTTTTATGCCGTATATCGGACCGCGGGCTTTAATGGAGATGGAAAAACTCGGGATTAAGCGGGTCCAGACGCACGGCGAGAAAGCAGCAGCGTATATGGCTGACGCTTACGCTCGTGTGAACCGTAGTCCCAGCCTCTGTATGGCACAATCGGTCGGAGCCGTGAATCTCGCCGCGGGGCTACAAGATGCCTATCTCGCTTGCTCACCGGTGGTTGCGATTACCGGCAAGGAAAACCAAATCAATCAACAACGGCATGCTTACCAAGAGGTAGATCACGTTAATCCGTTTTCTGCTGTCACGAAATATAGTGCATACGTCGCGACACCGGAGCAGTTGCCCTTCTATCTACGTCAAGCCTTCCGTACTGCGACAACAGGGACACCCGGACCTGCCCATCTCGATTTTGAAGGTATCGCGGGATCGTCGGTTATCGATCAGGAGGGCGAATTTGAGGTAATCATTGAAGAGGCGTTCACTCAATTACCCCCGTTCCGACCGGAAGCAGAAGTAGAAAAGGTAACGGAGGCTCTCAGACTCCTCTCCGATGCGGAACGCCCCATGATTGTGGCAGGGGGTGGCGTAACGACTTCGGACGCACGATCGGAACTTGTCGCATTGGCAGAAAAACTCTCGATTCCGGTAGCGACCTCCCTGAATGCAAAGGCGATGTTCCCCAGTGACCATCCTCTGGCAGTTGGGACTCCGGGTTCTTATTCGCGGGCGTGTGCTAACCAAGCAGTATGTGAAGCAGACCTTGTCTTTTTTATCGGAAGTCATACCGGCGGACAGGTAACCAACAGCTACAAGATTCCGCCACAAGGGACACCGGTTATACAGCTCGATATTAACCCAGATGAACTCGGACGGAACTATCCTATCCAGTTAGGGATGCAGGGAGATGTACGGAACACACTGCGCCGAATGCTTGAAGCGTCAGAAGCCACCGAGCCACGCACTGAATGGGTCAATCGCGTCCAGGAATTAGTGAAAAACTGGAAAGACGACGTCAGCGAGAAAGTGAATTCGGAGCGATTACCGATGCTACCGGAGCGGCTGTGTCGTGAACTGACAGACTATCTCCCATCAGACGCGATCCTTGTATCTGATACCGGACATTCAGGTATCTGGACGGGCACAATGATCGATTTTAAACATCCCGATCAGAGTTTCATCCGTTGTTCAGGTTCGTTGGGATGGGGACTCCCGGCGGCGATGGGTGCGAAGTGCGCGCAACCCGATAGACCCGTGGTCTGTTTCACAGGCGACGGCGGTATCTGGTATCATATAGCAGAACTGGATACGGCAATGAAGTCCGGGATTAACGCTGTCATTGTTGTGAACAACAACCACTCACTGAATCAGGAGCAGGGTGGGGTTGAGTCGGTTTACGGTGGACGGACAACGGGTTCCGATGAGCTCTGGCTGTTCCCAGATACAGATTTCGCTAAGATGGCGGAATCGATGGGATGTCTTGGAATTACGGTCAACAAACCGAGTGAACTCGCGAGTGCGCTGGATCAGGCACTGGATTCGGGGAGACCGGCGGTTGTGGATGTGAAAACGCATCTGGAAGGGATTGCACCACGGACGTGGATGCCTTCGTAAAGGTGAATTATGTGGTAGTGCGGGGCACCAGCGTCTCGCACTATCCGTTTTAAGGACAGGTGTCCTTAGTGAGCATGTGTGCATGTGCTTTTCGCGTATATACTTTGCCGCCAACCAAATTCTTATCCCTAAAATCGTCAAACAAATCCCTGTCGCCCTCGCGGTAAGATATAAGCACTTTTATCCGAGCTATCAGAGCTAATGCGATAATATGTTCGTCGTTTGACATTATTTCGCCTTTCAGTTCATCCGCTTTTTCTTCTACACCTTCAGATACCAATTTGAGTTGACCGGCCCGCATCATTTGGTCTCTTAAGTGGCTCATTCCACCTCTCTCCCATTCATCTTCAAATTTCTTCGTATTGGAATAGACGATTTTGCCGTTTCTGTTATTCAACCATCTCCACACAGATCCCATATCTTCATCGTTTGGATTTCTGAATTTACCAAAAGTATTCGCGTCCAAAATCACACACATCACTTAATCCTCAAACCCCATAAGCCGCTTAGACTCCTTTAGGAAAAAATCCCTATAATGTGGTGGCACGCCTTCCATGTTACCCATCTTATCAAAACTTATATTATGCACTTTGACAATATTTCCCTTTGGTTCAAAGTATATTAGGGACACATCTTCGGGACGGATAGTCCCTTTTCTGATCTCAACGCGTGCGCGGTCAATCATATAGTCGCTGTGGGTTTCAACAACGAACGACCGGTTACCCTCATTTGCCAATTTCGCTAATAAAGAGGAAAGCGCCGCTTGTGCTTTCGGGTGTAAATGGACTTCAGGCTGCTGTAGTAAGAAGCAAGCAGTCTCTCGCAAACCGCGTGACGTGCGCCGAGAAGTTTCAGCGTTTAAAACCTGTACCAAAATTGGTAAAATTTGACTCACACCGTAACCGACATCAACAATATTGGCATTAGGCCCCCTCACCTTGAATTTCAGTTGGAATGGGGCACCTAAGGAGCGTCCAAGACTTTTTATTTCAATGCTTTGAAATAACCCAGAACTCTTGCCGAATTCGACCAACCTCGCTTTCAGAGTATCCCAAGCAGGTTTTTGAGTTGCTTCAACCCGCATTAACAGCATAGGGACATCGCTACCCTCTGGATCGTTAAATTCTCGCGTCGGATCATAAGTTCGTTTAGGTCGTGAGCGAACCGGCGATGTACTAAATACCGACAGAATTCTAAGGGGATCCCATGGCAGATAGCTGCTTCTTTTAGATTTTTTACGTTTTTTCTCAAAATATTTTGAGAAGGCAACCTCCCCCTCAGATTTTCCTCCAAAAGGCGGGAAAAAGAAGAACAAAGGAAACTCGTTCAATATATCAGTTCCGCAAACTATTCTATATTGATTCCGTTCTTCATTATAAGAATCAAAACGCACCTCCCTATCCATCGTGCCTTTGGACCGAAAAACAATTTCACCATCAGTCAGTTTTATCATTATCGAACTAACAACCGGTTCTATTCCTGCCTTTTTTTCAACAAGCTCAACTGTTATTTCAATATCTTCATTATTGTATTTATAAGTAAATCCAAGCTTAAAATTTTTCTCTCTTTTCTTGCTATTTCTGACAATATCCTTAAAGGTTCCCATGGAGTAAGGATGTGAATTAAAATCCATTCCCCTATCACACAAATAATTTGCTAACACCTGAAAACACGCGAGTGCTGTCGTTTTGCCGGTACTGTTTTCTCCGACCAAAAAAGTTAGGGGACGAATTTCAAGCGTCTGGCGTTCGCTAAAACAACGAACCTCTTCCATTGTGAATTGGGTAATGCTCATGTTGTCATCTCCCTAACGTCATTGTTTAATCCCGGGATATATTGATTTGCGGTTCTCTCAATACGCTCCGTCTATTATCGTAACACACCCAATGGGAAATATCAAGAGAAACCATATCATTTCCAGAGCATTCAACTCTCGATTGTCAGTTCCGGCGATGAGTAATATATCACCTGTAGGAGCGAGCGCGATTCTCTTTTCACACGTATCTACCCAATATCTTGAGAGATGTCACCCCTCTGGGGTTCAATTTATATGTTACACGCGTTTCTACAGAGATATCGCCCCGCTGGGGCTATGGAGAACAGACAAGATTCAGAGACCTCGCCAGCGAAAAGAGAATGGCATGGAATTAGAAAACAAGTGAGGTTGCAAACTTCCCCAACGAGAAGTGGGTTGCCCGGTGCGGTTGGGAAACCGCACTACCAATAAGTCGTTTCCATGTGATAGTGCAAGGTCACTATGCCTTGCATCGCATGCAATGAGTCCGTTAGAGTTCTTGTGGGTGTTCAGGTTGGAGATTGCGAAATTTTCCCTGTCGCCACTCTTTGTAGATGAGAAACGCACCGAGTAAACCTAAACTGTAGCATAACACGCCTTCTATACCACTGGTTATAATGGCGATATCCAATCTTCGTAGCAATTTCACGCCCCTTATGTCTAGACCCGGCTCCCATTGCCCCATATATGCGTTGAGAACTGTAGCGACAATCCAACTGAGAAACCTGACTTTAATGAGGGCGAGTGCCGCGGCGACCAACATCAAACCCTTTGACCGCGTTCGGAAGCATAAAAACACCAAGAATCCCATAAGTGCCACAAATTCCAAGTACACGATACCAGTTGTCAGATTTACAAAAACATTCATAAGCAACGTTGAAACCCCTTGTAAATTTAAAACTTGATTGTCGTCCTATTTCTGTTGGACAAATTCTATACTGTGTTTTTTCTGATGCCGATTAATCAGGACGGACGTAAATTGAACAGAAAAAGGATATATTTTGCTGAAAATGCCTCACATTTTCCCGCAGGTTTCCTATAGAGGCTTGCGCAGAGTATTCGTTTCATTTAATCTGTAAATCCCCAACCCCCTACATCCCCTTATCATAGGGGCAGGAGGACTTTAAGGGGAAAATGCGCAAGTCCTACATAATTTAGGAACTGTCTTTAGATTCGCTAAAGACTTCCATTCCAGCGGAACCCTCAGAAATCTTCCGAATCTGCGTCTCAAAACCGGGCGGCGAGAGCGTCCATGTAATCCAGAGCGGTTCATCGCCTGTATTGACAAAGCGGTGTTCGACATTGGGTGGGATATAGATGACTGTGCCGGGTTTCAAGTCAGCGACTTCATCACCGACGAACCCTTTGCCTTGCCCACCATAAACAAAAATGATCTCCTCGGCTTCGCTGTGCGAGTGGATAGGAATTTCGCTATTGGGATCAACTTCTTCTAATCCCATTGCAAAGTGTTCAGTCCCAACGGTATTCGGTTCAACGAGGGTGTACAACGTCCGTGGAGCCTCGCCCTCGATTCGTAGGACCTCGGCATCCTCTTTGTGATAGATATGTTTCATTTTTTCCTCCTCGGATTGAAAGTTTCGTCGATAGGGTTACCCTATTTAACGTGAGTTCGACTTAAATATTTCGTCCACCTAAAAGTTCAGTTTTCGCGTGTCAAAGACATAAATTGTAGCACAAACTTTATGAAGATTCAGAATTTAAATCGGTCATGTGGGGTGTTAATCGTCTGAAGCAGGATTTACAGGATTTATCGGATTTGCTGGAGTGGACTTCCTTGTTGCCTAAAACTCCCGTCATAGAATTACCGAATTATTTATTGAAACTTCATTTATGGTAAAATATACAATTACCTATACACCAGAAGATTGGCGAGGTTAGGAAACCTCGCCAGCGGGGGTGGCGGGTTTTCGCTTCTTTTGAAATTGCCTCGCAGTGAGAGTTATTTTCATAATTCACCATAGTTTGTGGCGTATTCCGCGCAAACTAACAGTTTGCGGTACAAGGAGAGGCTCCTTTAATCGAACTCACGTTATTTAGGCAAACCAGTAGGAATACAGGCTTGCGTTCCTGATTTGAAATCGGAGTCGGACCTCTCTCCCTTTGAGTGCTCCCAGTGAACGGCTAAATTCAACCCCTGCCTCTAATTGATTCCCGACGATCTGATCAGAGACATAATTCTCTAAGGCTTCGCCTGTATCATCGGTGACTGAGACGATAATATAGCCTTGATTGGCATCAACATTGAGGTGTAATTCCCCACCATTGAGCGTCAAAGGCTTCGTTAGCATGTACCCCTCGGTTTCATCTGCGTCGAGCGAGACGAACCCGTCACGTCGCAACGTCGCCAATCCGAGCATGGATGTGTGCTTGCGCTCGACCTGCTTGAATTTCCTGCCAGTATGTGGTCCGTTCACGCCGCCGTAGTAGAAATATATCTGGTCGTCGCGTGTGACGAAATTCTGGGTGATTCTCACCATCCCATCTTCCCAACTGCCTGTCTGCCCAAGAGAGAGAAATGTTTGACGATCCAAGACGCGTTGCCAGTGGACACCATCACGACTCATCGCGAGGGATGTGTCAATCGTGCCATCAACGCCTTCGCGATAGACCCAGATCATACCGAGATAGATGCCTTCGTAGAGATTGATGGGCATGCCGTAAATTTGGGTACCTTCTTCATCAACTTCGTCGCATTCAAACACCCGCTTCGGTTCGCTGAAGTGGATTGCGTCCGGACTTTCGGCGCGAGCGGTTTTGCGTCCACCTGACCCGAATCGCCCAAAGACAACGTACTTCTGTATTTTGGGATCCCACACTAAGGATTGGGTGGTATCGCTATCAAGCGGGATGACGGGATTGGTTTCGCAGTTCGTCCAGTGAACGCCATCTGGTGAAAAAGACATCCACATACCGTCTCCGTCCCCACGTCCCCAGAGCGTCCGTCCTTCGTGCTGAATGAAGGTGTCGATCCCGCCGTGTTCCCAATAAAACCCCTTGTAACGACGGGTCGGATCCGTTTCGTGCGTATCATAGATGATAGCGGCACCTTCGCAGTTTGTGCGTCCAATGTCAACCAGATTGTTCTCGGTGCTACCTTCAAAGTCGACCTGATTGAGGATGGGTTTCTCCCAATGCACGCCATCGGTTGAGGTGGCATAGCCGAGGAGTGTTATATTGCCGAGTGCGTCCCGTTGACGGATTTTCACCATTCCATCGACGTAGGGTCCTGTGAGATACCACATTTTGAAGAGCGAATTCCCTGGATCGTAGAGGACTGTGCCGTAGAGGGAGGCAACGCTCTCCCACGGATTCTCACCGCGTAACACTGGGTTATCGGGATGCCGTTGGGGTTGGTGCATCCGACGGTAAAGTCTTTCGATTCGGGTGATATGATGTAGATCGAGGAAAAGATAACGATGTTCCATGTGGAGACTCCTTAGACATTCCGTATCTTTTGTGCAGACATGTTATCATAGATGTGAAGGTAGGTCAATCAGAACGGACGTATTGGGTGTGTAAAGTTCTTTTTCTATAGAAATGTTGCTCCGCTGGAGCAAAGAGCAGCACTGCCCGCTAACCCCATCTCACTATAGACATGTTCCACCGCTGATGCAAAGGGATATCTTTACAGATAAACATTCCTTCTAAATCTTTCTTCACGCCAGCGGCGTGATATTGCTTCTCAGTGAGAATAGAACTCGGGATTCTCTATAGCCGCACTCCAGCGGAGTGCTATGTGTTTTGACGAGGTGTCTTTTGTAGTAAACACCGCTTCCACAGCAGAATGCTGCCAAGATATTTACACACCCGACGTATTCCCACAGATAGGTTACAGCATGCACAACTCTTCAAATAGAGCCAGCTGTTGAGGGTAGTCTTCGGGTAGCGAGCGGATTTCTTGATAACTCTCAAAGAAAATCGCCTGTTCATCCTCACTAAAATAGCGTGAAACAGTCAGAATATCTGAGAGATAATACCCAAATCCCAAGCCGATCACGTCAATTGGGCAGGGTTGCCCCTCCGAGATAACGATATTATGTGGTTCCAGATCCAAATGAATCAGTCCAAAAACGTCTTGTCCTTCACCCTGTTCTGTGACAAACCGTGAGAAGCGCGAAGGAAGAGCGGATAGTTTCGCAAACTCCGCCGCCGAAGAGTCCCCATCGATTTCAAGTGCCGCTTCGACTTTCGAGGTAATCCAGGTTCATCATTGAGTGAATCCAAGAAGGTAAGGATACTGGGATCAATCTGTGGGTACGGGTCAGAAATCCCTTCAAGCCAATACTGTCTACATTTATCATGACAATCGATTCGGTAGACGGGTAGGGACGGATCTCGGTACCAATCGGGAGAATTTTCGATAGCGTATTCAACGTGGGTGCCACAAAATGGGCACGACATTTTCTCTGCCATGATGATGTCTCTCCTGTATTGACGATCCGATGCGGTTACATGAAGATTAAGAATTTAATTCGGTAATGTGTGGTGTTCATTGTCTGAACTGGGATTTCTGTGATTATTGGATTTCCATGATTATACCCTTTTTGATGACAACCGGTCTTGATAGAATTACCGAAATATTTTATGAAACTTCATTTATGGTGAATTATAGAATTACTTATACACCGAAAGACGGGCGAGGATACAATCCTCGCCAGCGGTGGCGGGGGACGGTGTTCCCTGAAATGTTTATATATTTTGATAATTCACCATAGTTTGCGGCACAGGATGGCACAAACTAAAAGTTTGTGCTACAACAGATACACTGCCCTTTTTTCAGGACCTCTGGTCAAACCGTGGTTCAGCCAATCGGAACGTCAGCAAAAACCCTAACAAAACAAGGACACCGCACCCGATAAAAACCGGTTCAAAGGCGAATTTCTCGATTAACGCGCCAATCAAGGGTGAAACGAACAAGGGGATCGCCTGAAAAAGACTCATCACGCCGAGATATTGGGGGTGTTTCTCCTGCGGCGCAATTTCAAGAGTATAGTTTGTGACGATGCGGGCTGACACCGGTGTGAATCCCATAAGCGCAAAGATAATCCAATAAAACTGAGCACCGGAAGGCATTCGACTAATACCCACCGCCAATAATGGCATAAAGGCACTGATTAATATCAGAAGACGCAAGACAAATCGGTTCCCTGAGCGGTCTGCGATGTTGCCCATGATACCGGCACCGACAGCATTGGATGCATTTTGTGCAATTATCAACGTGACGAAACCAGAAGAGGCGAGTCCTAATGTCCGCTTTCCGAAAATCGTATAGTGTGGAAAAAGGGGCCAGATCGAATAAAACAGCAGAATAACGATTGCAAATCGCCGAAAATTTCTATCATACCTTAATGATAGGAGTGCATCGCCAAGAAATTTGAAAAAAGGTGCGGTGCGTTGTGGCGGTGAAAGCGGCTCTTTAAACCAGAAACTGACTGCCGTTGCAACGCCAAAGAAGGTAGCCGTCGCAGCAAAGAGTACCGCATAACGCGGCGTACTCCCAGAAAGCCAGCGCGGTAAGAGGTAAAAAGCGACTCCGATCGCAAGTGTACAACCGATGATATTGGAATAGGCGAGGAGTCTGCCCCGTTTTTCGGGACTGATGAGTTTTCCTTGCAGCGTTCCGGTAGCCAGATGATTGCAACCGACCGCGAGCCAGTGCAGGGTACACAGCACAAGAAAAACAGCAACGATAACATTTGCTGACCAGTGTGTTAAACTCAATATCAGGGACAACACGCACCAAGGGATGGCAAAACCGAACCCTGAGAGAATAAAGAACCCCTGTTTTTTGGGCATCTGTGCGACACGCTGCGCGACCAGAAACTGGGGCAAACTCTGCCCGATTCTCAGAATGAGCGGTAACAATCCGCGGATGGTTCCAGACGAGGTATAGACATCAATAAACGCTGGAATGACCACAGACTCGGATTTGAACATCCAACCGAGACGCATCAGAATTTGGTTTAGAGCAAAGACAACTAAATTGCGTTTTTCATGCGGATAAGACTCTTCCGAACCGGAATTTGTCTGATCTGATGCACTTTTATCCATTGAAATTCCATTCGTTTGTTAGCAAATTTCTACACAAATGCTGAAGAAATACCCAAGCAAATAAACCCTCCGGGACTCAAGAGGGATCTTGGAGTATGCAAGGTTTGTGAATAGAACCCGGCGCGGTTGCAAACCGCACCTACCGGGTCTGGGAAAAACAGAGAATTACCGAAATATTTTGTTAAACTTCATAAAGATTGTGCTACAAAGATGGCAACTTAGGTTTATATAACCAAAGATTGGCGGGGTTAGAAACCTCGCCAGCGAAGGAGGCATTTCACCATCGGATTTATGGCGTCAGTGCGCCCTCTTCGAGCCTCTGTGCTCCGTATATTTCCATATCTATTCGCGCCTCCGACGCTAAGGTCTCTTGCTCGGAGAGTGCTTCTGCAACTCGATGGAATCGTTCAATGTCTCTCAATCCCATGATCGTGAGATTTACACTCTTATGACTGAGCACATAGCGGTAGAACTGTTCTGGAGATGGCGCGTCTGCGTCTCCAAAAAGTCTGTCATTACGCGAGGCATTCATAATAACGACACCGGTATTGTGTTTGTCGGCAGCAGGAAAAACTGTCTCTTCTGGCGTTTTCATCGCACAATTATACCAACAGAGGACGGTATCGAAGAATCCCGTAGCAACGGCGTGTTGTATCTGAACCCAATCGTGTCCGGTAACGCCGATGAAGCGGATGAGTCCTTCATCTCGTGCCTTCTGAGCCATCTCCAACGCTCCGCCGGGTGCCAACGCTTGGTCGCGTTCCTCTTGCGTGTTCAGATGATGGAGTTGATAGACATCAATGTAATCAACGCCAAGCATCTGTAACGATGTTTCAAGTTCTGTCCGTGCGCCTTTTGCATCGCGCTTAGCGGTTTTCGTCGCAAGAATCAGCGCATCGCGTTGCCCTTTTATGGCAGTCCCAATAACTTTTTCGTCCTCACCATCTCTGTATGCCCGCGCTGTATCCATATAGTTAACACCGGCATCAATTGCCTTGCGGTAGCCGTCAGCGGATTCGCAATACGCGCCCCCGATACCGAGTCGGGTAACTGTCAACCCTGTGCGACCTAAGACTGTCTGCGGAATCTCATAAGCCATTATGTTCACCTCAAAAAGTGTCGATTAGCGTTTCATTCAATGGCGGAAAGTTCCATCTCAAATGCCAGTTCAGGCACTTTATGGCACCTCTGCCAACGGTTTGCCCGACTCAGGCATTCCTCCCATATTGCCGCGCTGTTATTCCAGTGCCGACGATTGGCTTCGTGAATTTTGGTTATAGGTGTTCAATCTGCCATACACTTAAAACGAAACAAGTAGGTTCAGGCTTGAGAAGACTTGTAAAAAAATGGTATAATGTTGACATAATACCATAAAGGGTTTCTAATTTCAACGTCCTTGCATATACTATTTTTCAAGGAACGAAAATCCCGCTTCAAAAATGTTTTCAGAGGTGGATGCCAAAAAGAGGGTATTGTCTAAATAACGGTATTGCAGAGGAGTGTTCTCCCGAACGATATCGGCGGATCCAGTCGAATGCGGAGGGAATATCATGGCAAATGAGACAGTCGAAACGCTTTGTAACGCCGCCAGAGCAGGAGACCTTGATCGAGTCAGGGAGATTATCGCAGCGGAGCCACGGTTGGCGTATCAAGAGGTGGCCGACAACAACGAACACCAAGCCATCCACTTCGCCGCCGAAGCAGGGAATGCCGAGGTTGTGGCTATCCTTTTGGAGGCAGGCGCGGACCCGCTCCAGGGCATCTATCCGCATCGAGACGCAACGACAGCATTGCGGTTGACTTCAGACCGCGGGCACACCGCCGTTGTCGAAACTATCGAGGCGTGGCTTAACAAAAAGCGGGGTACGACCTCGCGGGGCGAGGAATTCGTTCAACTCGTCGCATCCGGCGACATCGAATCGGTGCGAGCGACCCTTGATAAACGTCCATCGCTGGTCAAGGCGAAAGACCGGAACGAACAGACGGGACTTTTCAAAGCCATTCATCATGGAGATATGCGGACCGTTATCGAATTGCTGGACCGGGGTGCTAACCCGAATCACGCTGATTCTGGGCGATGTCGTCCGATTCACCGGTGCCTGCACCATAACTGGAAAGTGCCAGAATCGATGTACGGTACTTACGCGGCGATCGCAGGTGTCCTCATCGCACGCGGGGCGGCGTATAACATCTGGGTTGCCAGTGGTGTTGGGGATGTCAACGGTGTCAAGGCGATGTTACGAGCCGAACCGAATCCCAATCGCCTGTTGCGGAACAGAAGCCCGTATGTGCACGATTACGTCAACCCGCTGTGGGTTGCGTGTTTCCACGGTCACACCGATGTCGTGCGGTTGCTTTTGGACGCAGGCGCGGACCCCGATTCACCGTTTACGATTAACGTTGCCGGCGAAACGGTCAAACAGTGGGGGCATACGCTTTGGATTGCCGCGAATCAGAACCATTACGAGGTCGTCAAACTTCTGCTGGAAGCGGGGGCGAATCCGAACGCAGTGGTTTACGCTTCCGGTTCGGCACTCTCGAACGCCAATCTGCGCGGATACAAGGAGACCGCCGAGCTGCTGTACCGTTACGGCGCAACCGATGACCTGTTGAGTTACTGCGTGACGAACAATCTCGCCGCTATCGTAGAGATCATGCACCGCGAACCCTCGGCGTACTCGGAAGCATCTGGGGATACACGCGACCCGTGGGAAAGTCTGCTGTGGAGCGGTGTCCTGGCGGGCAATATCAACGTTGTGACGATGTGCCTCCGCCGCAATCCGCAGTTTAGCCACGAAGCGTGGTTTAATCTGTTGGAGCAATCAATTCGCGGCTGGCGGCTGGGCGACCTCAAAATTAACAATGCGGACTTCGACCGTCGAAACTATATCACGATTCTACGTATGCTGCTTGCGCACGGCGTGGACCCCAACCTGCGAAACGGTCGGAGTGGTAGTTTCAATTTCACGATTCTGCACCACCTCGCTGGCAAGAGTTGTGACCCCGCTCAATATGGCCACACGCCGGAGGAGATTGTTGAATTCGCCAGCCTCTTCTTGGATCACGGCGCGGTGATTAATGCCCTCGAAAACAAACTGCAATCTACACCGCTCGGTTGGGCAGCCCGTTTCGGCAACATTGTGTTGGTCAAATACTTTCTCGAACGTGGTGCCGACCCACATTTGGCAGGCGAAAATTGGGCGACGCCACTTGCGTGGGCAGAGCGGGAAGGGCATGTTGACATTGTCGAGATTCTTGATAATATGTAACGGGAACTTATCCATCATGAAAAAAAGAGTTGCCAAAAACTTTACACACCCTCAAATTGCGGGTGCCAGCTCCCATGCCTGAATGGATCGGAAATGTGCCTGTCCACCACGACTCACTAATCTCACACCGGTGCTGTCGGTTCGTGTCGGATAGACACGCTGTGTAATGCACTGCCTACTGTTCGCGAATACCTCAACCACAGACTTATCGACATAGATGCGGAGCTGAAGTGTTTCGTTGCCCTTCAACATGAACGGTGCACACTGCGCGTCAACAAACCGCTCCGACTCCGGCAGTCTCGCAGTACCGCCCGCGTCTCGGTAGTGTGGGTACCGGATGGCTTCGTTCAAGGTAGAACGACTGGTGTCGATTTTCAACATCCGTTCTGACGGAACGGACAGAATTTCGGTTTGTTCAGCTTGATCCGGTGAGCAGAGCACTTGGACACCGACCTCGGTTGCATCGCCGGGTTCAATTTCGACAGCCAATTCGAGGCAGTTCCCTTGGACATCTTCTAAGTTTAACTCATCAGCGTTTAGAGTGATACTTTTATGTGCTTTCGGGTTCATCCGCAGGCATTCCAACTCTGGCACTGGCTCAATCTGTAGACTCCCGTCGGTTGCGAGGGAAAGGATACGCGGCAGTGTCATCACCCCTGACCAACCGGAGGCACGTTCCTGTTCGACACCGCGAATTTCGCGAATCCAATCGAAAAAGATGCGGCGTCCTTGCGCGTCTAACAATGAGCGGGGTCCACCGAGTAGACCACCCTCCCAACTCATCCGTCCATAGTTTTCAACATAATATCGCTCGTTTTCAAAGCGTCCGAGGTAATACTGTGTGCCCTGCCAATGGCTACAGAACAGCAACATGTGCTTATCGCCCAACGGATAAAAATCGGGGACGGCACAATCTTCTTCGGCGTCTGTCCACTCGCGCCGCGATTGATAAAAGGAACGCACAAATTCCCACTCCACAAGATTAGACGACTTAAACAGCGCAGTGCCATCCGCACTTTGTCCCGGGACCGTGTTCCCGATGAGTGCGTAATACGTATCGCCTTCCAACCAAGCACAGGGATCAAATACAATATATTCGCCATGTCCTTTCTCACCGGGTGCCGGTACGGGAATCACTGGATTGGCGGGCTGCTTGTCCCACGTAATGAGCAAATCATCATCACTCGTTGCGATACACGTTCCGTCGGGAACGCCATGATAGATGAACGTAGGAATCCCGTCTCGATTCACGAGAGCACCCCCGCTAAAGCAGCCGTTACGGTCTGGTCCGTTGAGATCGGGCGTTAGAGCGATCGGGTGATGCACCCAATGCACCAGATCAATACTCGATGCGTGTCCCCATTGCATCCATTTCCAATAGCCACCTTCGGGGTTGTGTTGATAGAAAATATGGTATCGTCCCTTCCAAAAGATCGAACCGTTAACATCGTTCATCCAGCCAAATGGCGGCGTGAAGTGATAGCGGGGTCGGTAGGGGTCGTCGGCATACATTGCATCGAGCACACGTGTGGAATGGATGAGTGCTTCTGTCTTTTCGATGGCTGTGTTCATAGTTTTGTTGTTCCTTATGTAGTGCTTTGTCAAGTTTCAAATTCGGTAATGTGCGAGGGTAATTGTCTGAACTGTGATTTCTGTGATTATCGGATTTCCATGATTATACCCCGTTTTTGATTGACAACCGGTCTTGATAGAATTACCGAAATATTTATTGAAACTTCATATAGTTTGCGCGATGCCTTGATTGTGCTTTGGTGTCAGTGTGCTCATTCAGTCGGTCAACCAGAAGGCATAAAGTTCTGACCGGAGTAGGGAAAAGCGGAGGCGCACAGTTCTACCGCGAAGTTCAGCGAGGTCAACCTTCTCTTTCCAGCGCAGCGGTTCGTCAATACTATCAACCATCGCCGGGATGCTTTCGTCGAAGGTGTATCCTGGGAGCGGGTGTCCATCATCGGCATTGAGAATCTCTACCTTAACCCTGCCGCGCCAAGAATCCACATTCAGGCGTAGTTCTCTACCTTCCACAACGACGGGCTTGGTCAGCACCGATCCCCACTCGATGCCACCCTTGAGCGACACAAAACCGTCAACGCGGAGTTTTGCGAGTGCCATGGCGAAATTATTGAGGTATTTTCTGTTCATTACGTCCACCAGCGGCTGGCTGCGGTGCCGAACGCCGAGATAGTAGAACCATAGCTCATTGTTGCGTCTGATCGGACCGTTGACAACCGAGATCTGTCCTGTATCGTAGGCACTGCCATCTCCTATCGGTGATAACTCGATAAATGGCGTGCGATTCGCGACACGCTCCCACTGCCGTAGATCTCGACTCGCAGCCAATTCCACCGATTTGCGACTGTCCACGTTTTCGTAAAGCGGTGGATGCTTGCCCGTCCAGTGGTGCATCACAGGTAGCCCCAGATACAGACCCTCGTAGCGAAATACGGGAAAATTGTAAACGTCGGTACGCCATTCCTCAGGTCGGTTGTATATCGGGGTAAGATAATCGGGATCCTCAATAAATTTTCGTATCCGTTCTTCCCCGTTCTCCTGATCAATCTGGTCGGCGTGAAAAATGAGTTCCAACCCGCTCCAGTTTTCAAAGTCCTCGCTGGTACTCAAACAGAAACTGCGTCCGTAAGGGGAGCGACCATCAGGTCCACTGTGTTTGACGGTAGCAATAAATAGCCTATTCTCCTGATCATAAGAGAAGTGTGCCTCGTCCGAGCTTGGAACAAGTGGCACATCAAGGTAGGTCCAGTGGAGACAGTCTGGGGAGACTGCTGGTGTCAACCCTCCACCTTTTCCCCATCCCATCCCTTTGTAGCGACGTTGTTCATCAGGGTCATGGGGGTCGTAGATCGGTCCGAGCGGTACACCTGTAGGCAAGATGTTGTTCTCTTTGCCAATCGCGGTTCCGCGCCATGTAAGGGCATCATAATCTTGAAGCCCCAATGCCGGTTTCTCCCAGTTGACACCATCTTCAGAGGTTGCATAACAGATAAAACTTTTCCCACCAATCGGGGCACCGGTCACGTCGAGCTTGACCTCTGGACTATCTGACTCTGAACTGGCGTAGTAGAGCGTCTTGAAAACCCCTTCATCCGGCACCCATGCGGGGGTTGTCCACATCATAATACCGCAGTTCTCCCAGCGATGTTCAGGTCGAAGCACGACGTTCTTGTCGAATTTTTGCAGCGGATGTAGTTTCCGGGCGAGATTGTCGATTTCCTCAACAACATGGTCATCAATGAATAACGCTTTCATATAGGCACCTTGGGTCAGATGGCATTGATTATAGCTACACAAATGCCGCCCCTCTGGGGAAACCTGGGTTTTTGGGCTTTACGGCTGCTACACAAATGCCGCCCCGCTGGGGCTTGGATTGTTTTTTCAACATCTTTCTATAAACATATCATCCCTACGGGATTCAAGAAAGGTTTTACAGTCCGCAGGTTTGTCTGTAAAATCCAGTGCGGTTGCAAACCGCACCTACCGGGGCTGGAGGCTAACAATTTACGCCACAAGAAACCCGCCTGTTACGGAGAACACACGGAGTGTGCCTACTACCTTTAATCGAACACCCGTCCTATACTATATCCAGCCATCCTCAATCATCAACGTTAGTGGCGATTCCATCTCTTCAAGGGGTAGATGAATCCGCCGCCGTTTCCGAGATGACTCATAAATAGCCATGAGTAGTTCGTGGGTCGCGTATCCCTGATGACCACTGGAGCGGTGTTCCCGGTCCTCTTCAATGGCTGCAATCATGTCCTTTACGGGGTCACTTTCCGAAGAGAGTTCGGGTGCCACCCAAGCACCACCAGATTCTGCATTGCGATAACGGACAGAGGGTCCACCTGGGGCAGACATTTCAATTTCGCCTTCCGTTCCGTAGCAGTAGATGTGGTGATAACCGGGTGCGGTATCGCTCCCTGATTCAATGATAGCCCGAACATTGTCTTCAAACTTGAAATAACCGATGGCGAAATCCTCGGAGTGCAGATCGTATTTGGTCGGTGTGTCGATGCGTTCGATCTGGCCCGTCACCCAAACGATGGGGCGGTCGCCATAGACAAATCGCATGAGATCAACGGTATGCGTGGCATTATCCTTCAGGTCGCCGCCGCCACAGACACCGTGAATACGAAAGATATCACCGATAGTACCGTCCGCAATAAGCTGCTTTGCACACACATACGGAGCGTTAAACCGTAACTGGTGGTCAATCGCCAATTTCACACCGTGCTGTGAACAGGTTTCAAGCATTTCCCGCGCCTGTCCGAGATTCTCTGCCATCGGTTTTTCAGAAAGAATCCCTTTCACTCCGTGTTTTGCGACTTCAATCACGACCGGCGCATGCAGTTTCGGACGCGTACATACGGAGACGATATCAATATCTTCCGTTTCGAGCATCTCAATGTAATCGGTGTACTGCTTTTCGACCCCGTACTGTTCACCATACGCTTTTATTCGTTCCGCGTCAATATCGGAGATTGCGCTCAGAGAAACCCTCGATTCATTCACATACCATCCTGCGTGCATGTGAGAAATCCCACCGCATCCAATTATTGCAACGTTGTAGGTTTTATTCATTATGAACTCCTCTCGTGGTTTTATATGATGAGAATACCATTATAGTAAAGCCTATAATTACTTGGACATTGGCGGTAGGCGAGGTTACAAACCTCGCCAGCGGCGATGAGCACGTTTCGATCATTTAGTTTCCCTGTAGGAGGGATCTCCGAATCCCGATACCCACTGTAGGAGCGACCTCGAATCAACGCCAAATGCGCGTGTGGCACTCGGTGGGTCGCGATTTATCCCACAGAATCGACAGAAGGTTTCCGAAAACTGAATAGCCCTATTCTAATTCTGTTTATGTTCCAAACAGGACAAAACATCATAAAGATTTGAGATTGCGTAGTCTGGTTGTTCGTCCGCTGTTTCCGGTGTCAGGACATCTGACTTTCGGTCGATGAAAACGCTGGTCATGCCTGCCCGGTTGGCACCAACGATGTCATTTTCAATGGTATCGCCGACGACCATAGCCTCTTCCGGTAAAATGCCAGCACGTTCGCAAGCCACTTTGAAAATTTTGGCGTTCGGTTTTCTGACACCGACTTCACCGGAAATCGTCAGCGATTGAATACGTCCGCTGAGTCCAAGGTGTCGGACTTTAGAAAGTTGGCTGTCGGTGTGTTCATCGTGCGCACCGTTTGTAATGATACCGACATGGTATGTGTGTAGTTTCTCAAGGATCGCGACATCGTCGTAAAGACGTAAACTCGTGAGGTAACGTAAACAGAAAAAGTCGCTTAATTCTTCCATAACCTTATCTACTGGCAACCCTAATTCTCTGAATAGACACTGGAAACGTGAATCTCTCACGTCCGCCATAGCGCATTTCCCCGCGTTGAGTTGCTTAAAGAGCTCCTGATGGACCGTTCTCCATGCCTCTGTAAGCGTCTCTTCCGAAACATCTGGATAATGCTCGTGCAAAAGCTGAAAAATTTCTCTTTGTGCGATGCTCCATGCAGTATCGGAGTCGCAGAGTGTGCCATCAAGGTCAAAGAAGACTGCTTTAATCATTATTTTTTTCGTGTTTTGCTTCTATTTCACGTATGAAAAGCTCCACTTGCTCAGGACCTTTTCTGTCTGCTTTAAAAGAAGAAATAGCCTCTAATGCAATCTGCACGGATTTTTTCTCTTTATCGATTCCTATATACTTCCGGCCTTCGGTAATGGCCGCTATCGCCGTCGTTCCACTACCCATAAAGCAATCCAGCACGACATCATCGGCTTCTGAAAACAACTTTATGACTCTTCTGGGCAACTCAACAGGGAATTTTGAATCGTGATCAGCATTGCTTCGAACAGAAGGGATTTCCCAAACCGCTCTTGACCCCCAATTTACCCATTCTTGTTTCGTCAGTCGGAAGCGATCCACCTTTGTAGTTCCCGGCTTCCAAAAAATGTAGATATACTCAAACTCATCAACAGACCGGTAAGAGATCGTATGCCATCTCGAATTTTCCCATGCTGCATCTTTGACCCAGACGCGTCGGTCATATAAATGAAAACCTGCCTCGTTCGCAGCCGTCTCAATGAGATCTCCAACCAGAAAAACTCGCGTTTGCGTTTGGTACTTTCCGCCTCTAATATTATTTCCATTAAGCCTTCTATCAATCGTTTGTTCACTACATTCAAAATGCGCAGCGAGTTGGTACCTATTCCAAGTCGGGTGTTTTTTCTTTGCTTCTAATATTTGCTCCTTGGTTACGCCTATTTTTCTCCGGGATACGTTTTCTGCCATGATTTTTGGCATTGACGCATCTTTGAAGCATAAAATGTCAGCGATATTGATAGTTAGGAACCCCCCCGGCTTTATAATCGGGAAATGGAGTTTGATGACCTCGCGCAGTAAACCTTCCCAGTCAGAAAAAGATAAATTTTTCTCGTAGGCTTTTCCGACAAAATATGGGGGTGACCAAACGCTAAGTGCGATTGATTCAGGTCTAATTCTTTTCAAAAAGGTCCTGGAATCACCGTGATAAATATGATTTTCTGGTAGGAATTTTGTAACGTCTACGATTGCCATTTTCCTTTGCACTCCCCAGTAATCTCATCATAGTTTATAACTTGAACTCGCCACGATGCCTTTTCTTTCAGTTTAGCAAAACTAACACGAACCCTGAAATCTTCTCCACGGGTCGGAGCATTTCGTCCTGCTAACCATATTCCATCATCAACGGTAGGATTATATCTATCCTGTAATCTTCCATTAGGAATAGCCGTAATTTTAACCTCTTTTAAGTGATGTATATCCGCCTCGTCTTCGTATAGGAAATGCATCAAACAGGTTGTCGTCAGATAATGGTTATCTCCATATTCAGAAATATCTTTCACGTTATCCGGCGACTTTAAGAAAACTTCATGCGCTTCCATTCCAAAATCAAGAACTGCTTGAAAAACCCAACGTAGCGTGAGTTTTTCAATTTCTTCAATTTCATCTGAATCTAAATTTGAATTTGATAGTGTTTCCTCATTCATATTATAACCAATCCAATGATGTTTTAACTTCTGACGAAAAGTTCCACTAGCAAACAGAGCTGCTACCTACAATACCCAGAATATGTAAATGAATCCAAGTACTGTCCAAATCCATGCAACCACTTTCATCACACGGCTTTTCCGCCCTGTTTTCGTGAAATTATACGCGATGTGATTGAACAGTAGCATCAACGGAATCACAAGGTTGATGTACTTGTTGAAACCAAAATTTTGCCACTTGAGAAGGCGAAACACATTGAAGACGAGCAGGCAAAGAATGATCGCGAGGAAACCGTATTTCCAGAGATGCCTTGGCCCAAACCTTCGGACAAGCCCCGTTTTTGCCGATGCTACTTCTAAAGTTTCCGGTAGATCAGGATTCCTTTCTCGAAGTGCTTGCTGGCGTTCCTTTTCTTTTTGAATTTTCGTCTCAAGTTCTTGTTTTTCAGCGTCGGTTAATTGCTTCACGAAAATTACCTTCTTTCCGGCGATTTAAGGGGCATTACAAAAGCCAAACACTTTTCATCACGTTCCATCGGCTCGACGGCAAATCCCATAGAGAGTTTGAGATGATGGTTTTCAGGATGATTCTCGCCACTGACGGATCGCACTTGGTAGCAGTCAAACAACTTCGCTTGTTTGATGGTATATTCTTGAAGTGCTCTGCCGATGCCTTGCCGTCGGTATCCGTCTTTCACGCCAAACGCGAGGATTTTCGCCTCTTTTAGCGTTTTTCCATGTATTTCAATAGGCGGGTGATCGCGGTCGTGGGGACCGATGTCCCACACAACAAACATGAGAAATCCGACGATGGTGTTATCCTGTTTTGCCACCAGAAAACAGCGTGAACACTGCGCAAAATAGGGATTGAACGCCCAGTCTGTTTGGTTTATCTCATTGACGAGCGCGACAAATTCCTGCCAATCCGAGTGATCGGCTGTCAGTTCTTCAATGGAAACGCGTGGTTGTTTGCTCATTATGTATTTCGTTCTCTCAGAGAGGCGAGGTTTCTAACCTCGCCAGCGGGAGAAAACAGGAATAGGCGAAGTTATACCATTTCTAAAAGTTTATATTGCATTAACCGCACCTGAGCGCACAGACTAACAGTCTATGCTACAAGGAGGCACAAACTGAAAGTTTATGCTACAATTTCAATCAGAAATGGTATTAGATGAAGATTAAACATACTTCGGTAATTGACGGGCGATGAATCACCCTACTACGAACGGCTCGGTCTGTAGTAGTGCTATTTATAGCACGTCGGTTATGCTCAATTACCTGGGTTGCTACCTTCGGACGAACGCTGTCTTACCTTGAAACCTTTATTGTTCCCCAGGTGAGTGCCAATTTCTGGGCAGGTTGAACAGCCAGTCCTTCCGCCTCAAGATTGTTTTCAATCTCCTCTTGACTGAGACCTCGGTTGTAGAGGCGAAGTTCATCAAGAAGGCCGTTGTAAGGAAGTCCATCCGATTTTCTGGCACCCATCCAAAAATTCTCTCCATTATGTTTGAGAACACCCTCGAATTCTTTCTCATTATCCACTTCACCATTGACATAAATAATGGCTTCGGAACCGTCGTAAACGCCAGCGACATGATGCCATTTATTTACGTCGGGCTGACCGACGCTGTGAAAGGGCCACGTCTCTAAAACACCGTTCCAGAGATTAAAATCAACCCGAGTTTGGTCTGACCACGCAATCACATAAGAATTATTTCCTGACCTCGATATGCCGGCGATAATCGCCCAGCCCGCTTTTTCAGGTTTTATCCACATCTCCAATGTAACCTGATCGCCAATGTCGGTTAAATCCTTACCCGCCCCACAATCAACATGGCCCCCACTAAACTTGAGTGCCTCACCGACTTTACCGTCAACAACCTCGACATTCCCGTCCATGGTTCCATCGCTGGCACCGAAAATGTCTTTAACCGTTTTATCTGCGACTGAATCCTTATTAAAGGACCAGTAACTCACCAGCCCATCGGTAATCGCCTGACGCGCTTGTGCCATATTTGTAGCCATTAAAACAGTCGCTACAATGGCGATAATGAACATTTGTCTCGAAATTCTGTTAATCATTTGGTCCCCCTTGTCGGAATATTGGGTGCCTTTCGGCAAGATTAAGAAAAGTCACAAAAGCCTTCAACGATACAGATTGCTTCGCAGTGAGAACCCGCTGGGGCTTTATCCCTGGGGGGTAACCTACTTCTACACAGATGTCGCCCCGCTGGGGCTTTATCCCTGGGGGTAACCCACTTCTACACAAATGCCGCCCCTCCGGGGCTAATACCCATACATTCACCTCACATTTTGTAGAGGATACTATAGAGATTTCGACTACCAACACTTTATCTCATACTCAGAAATGGATATATTTTTCTTAAATTGACAGTTATGGTGCGGTTAGAAACCGCACCTACCGGGCCTGGGGAAAACCGAGATTACCGAGTGAAGGGACTTATCAAGACGGCAACATAGGTTTCAATAACTTAGCCATCGTATTCTACGATGACATCATCACCCTCTACCTTGACGGGATACGTCGCGACACGTAACGTTTCATCGACGAGGCATTGTCCCGTGGCAATATCAAAAGTCCACTGATGCCACGGACAGCGCAGTACTTCACCCAAACCCTCCACAGAGAGCATTGTCCCGTGAATTGAAGGCGGTGCATCGGCGGCGAACCTGCCGGTGAGTTCGCCTGTGCAGAGAGGTCCCCGCTTGTGCGGACAGATGTTTCGGACGGCGTAAAAGGTGCCTTCAACATTAAAGACACCAATGCCTGCCTTGCCACGGAAGGGTACGATGATTTTGCGTTTCCCCGGTGGAATCTCTGACACTTTTCCGACAACAACACGTGCCATATTTTTAACTTACCTTGCGGATTCTTAATTATACCTTGCGGAGAAAGGACGTGTGTTAGAACTATCGGATACGTCCCTTAAACCCGCCTGCGCCGTTGTTGCAGGCTACGGCTTTGCGTTTCGGTTAATTCGCTGTTGGATTTGCGGATCCGTTGGCTTTCTTCAAATCCAATCGAAGGATATCGAGTGCGTTCTGAGCGAAGATGCGATTGTGTAAGTCCTCTGGAAGCTTGGGGAAAACCGTTACAGGGTCGTTCCAATCGAAATGTGGGAAGTCTGAGCAGAATATCAGCGTTTCATCGGCGTGCAGCATTTCTAACATCTGGTACATCTGTTCCGGTTTTTCAGGTTCATGCATTGGTTGTGACCCGATCCGGATGTGTTCACGGAAATACTCACTTGGCAGCCGTTTAAGCCACGGTGTCTGGTCACGCAACGCCTTCCAGTCGGTATCCAGATGCCACATCACCGGTACCGCCCACATCTGTTGTACTTCAATCAGTGCGAACTTGAGGTTAGGAAACTTCTCAAAGACCCCTTCGCAGATTAGAGATGTCGCGTGTGAACTGGCGACATAAGGTCTGCTCATCCGAGATTCCATGTAGTAAGTGGGATGCCCGACCGGGGTTGGCGTGTTTCGGGTTGCCCCGCCGCCACCGCCGATATGTGACACGACTGGGAGTCCGTGCGCTTCACACGCCTCCCATATAGGATGATAGAAGCGGTTGCCAAAGGGACGACTCGTTCCCATCGGCACCATAACAGCAGCAGTGTCCTTCCGGTGTGCAAGCCTGTTAATCTCTTCCACGGCTTGCGGTGGATCGGAGGGCGAGACGAGGATAGCGTTGACGACGCGTTCGTCGCGATCAAGCCAATGCTCAATTGTCCAATCGTTAAAGGCGCGGCAGAGCGCAGCTGCCCAATCCGGGTCAGGTAGCCCAGAATACCCGTAGAACGGGGGTGGTCCAGTAAGCAAGGCGACATCAATATTCCAGACATCGAGATGCTCATCTTGGAGGAACTCTAATGTGAAGTTAAAATCTCTGGGGTCACCGCCGGAGTTCTTGGGTGTCGATTCGATGGCTTCTTCGACCCTTCCTTTGAGGTCAACGCGGTTGCTCCGAATGGGGATGTTGGGATACCCGCCGAGATGTAGCCCTTGGTCGAGGAGATGCTCCTGATAGAATTTTGACAAGTAAGGCAGCAGTTGCGTAGGGTGGCGAAAATTGTGGTGCACATCACAATCGACGATAGCGATCCCTTCTTTCGGTTTCGCAGTCCAACCGGGTGCGGTGACAGGGGTTGATCCAATTTGACGCATGCAAATGCCTCCTCTATTAGCCGTCAGCAATCAGCCGTCGGCTTTCAGTAAGAATAGCTGTCGGTTATCAGTTAGAGGGATATGATAAGCCTAACATCTCAGGCCAACCACAAGAGTTGCCTCTACTAATGACGGTACGCCTCACCAATCAAATTATTGGCGGCGCGGACGGGTCGAAAAAGGGTCTGCCGCTTCTCAGGCATTTCGGCTAACAACTTCGGGTGAGGATCCCAATCGTGCCACTTGCTATTGACTGTATTGTAGCAACTGAAAATAGCAAGTCGATCGTTTTCCTCATTCGTCCACGTGTGCGTGCTATGTGTCAACGCCTCTGTGAAAAAGAGGAGGGACCCAGCAGGACACTCATACGTATCCCAAATCAGAGAGTCCTGGCTTCGGATTGTGTCGGGTGCTGTGTAGACGGCTTTATGGCTCGCCGTAATAAACAGCGTGCCTCCCTGCCGATATTTGACAGGATTCAGTTCCCAGACGATGCGAGTTAACCCACTATACCCTCTACCGGGAATACACCGATAGAGGTGCGAATCGCCGGGGAAGCGGAGCATCCCGTTTCCGTTGTGGGGTCCAAAGTTGCCATCACCGACAGTGCGATGGAACAGGCTACACGATTCCATCCGAAAGCCGTAGCATTCTTGGCTTGATAACGCTGGATGTGCGAGAAATTCATTGAGAAAGCCGACGACATTCGGATGATCAGCAAGGCGTTGCATGGGACCACCGAGGGGAGAGCGTTCATGCTCTGGAATCGACTCCGGTTCATGGCGGAGTTTATACCCGAACTCTTGCATCTCTGCGAGTTCATCGCCCGACAGCACGCCCGGAACTAAAATCCATCCGCGCATGTCAAAGAGGTATTTCTGCTCTTGCGTCGGCGCGACAACGGGTGTCCCATCGGAAGTTGCTTCCGTGAGTTGCGCGTTATCAATGTCGAGTGCCGCCCCAAGGTTCTTATCAACAATAAAAGGTTTGGTGTGATCCGTGACTTGTGCCATTTTTTAAACTATTCGCTCCTGGGCTGCCCTCCACTTCGTTTCGGGCAGGTTTTCGGTGAAATTGCGGTGTTTCCTGGGAATTGTGAGCGGTTTAAAGAAAGCGTAACTCACATTCCTGATCCCTACGATTATTCAGTGACTTGTCCTTCCTATGCGGCTTTGGCGCGTTTGAGGGCATCCTCAGAAACGCTAAGCGTCTTCGCAACATCTTCATCGGTGTGCGACATGGACATGAACCAGATATGTCCTTCAGGCAAATATAAACCGCCATCTAAGGTCGCCTCGTAGAAAGTTTTGTGGAACCGCTGTTGGCGTTCGTCATCGCCGTTGGTACTTAATCCGAAGTAAGGCATGGCTCCAATACCACCGATGCGGGCATTCTCAATACCGAGACGTGCCGTCATTTCCCGGTAACCATCCAACAATTTCTGTCCCTGTTTCCACATAAAGGCGACACCGTCCTTCGCCTCGAGTTCTTCGATTGTGGCGATTGCGGCAGCGACGAGCGATACTTCTCCGTGGAAGGTTGCGGCTACCCAGACATCGCTAACTTCATCCATTATCTCTTTTTGCCCGACAACGACAGCTGTCGCGAACCCGTTGGCGAGCGCTTTTCCGAAAACGGACATGTCGGGGGTAACCCCGAAGTATTCCTGTGCGCCGCCCAAAGCGTAACGGAACCCCGTTTTGACCTCGTCGAAAATCATCAATGCACCGTTGGCATTGACGAGTGCCTTTGCCTCTTCGAGATAACCGTCTTGGGGAAGGTCTTGTCCAGAAGGTTCCATAATTAGACACGCAATCTCGTCAGGATGTGCTTTAAAGAGGTCGGCAAGCCCTTCGAGATCATTGAAATCGACACTGAGTGTGGCGGCAGCAGCACTTGATAGGTGTCCGCGGGCGTGGCTACACCAATCGTGCCAGCCATGATAACCCGATCGAATTACCTTTTCTCTACCGGTGTATGCGCGAGCGAACTTAATCGCGCCGGTTGTTGCGTCCGATCCGCCAACGAAGTAAGCGACTCTATCAGCCGATGGGATAATCTGAATCAGCTTTTCGGCGAGTTCTACCTCAAGGGTATGTCCGAAATTATAAACATTACCCCGTTCAACGACATATTTCGTGACCGTATCAATCACAGTCGGATAGGCATGCCCAAGGATCATGGGTCCATAGCCCATCAGATAATCGATATAGTCGTTGCCATCGGCATCCCAAAAATGTGCGCCTTTCGCACCTGCAATCATAACAGGTCTCGGTGGTTGGCTCTGTTTATGGGGTTGCCCGCCGCCGACCAACGCGGCTTTAGCTCGCTTCTGCCATGCGAGTGATTTTTCAAAGCTTCGTCCCATGCTGAAACCTCCAATGTTCGTATATAGACAGTCGGTTTCCGTCAGTTATCGGAAACCCTCAGCAAGAGCGTCTTAGGTCCATTACGCATATTTTACATTACCGACCCCTGACGACTCATACGCTGCCCCCTGACTGCGATTCTTGAACTGCTTGCTGTCAAGTTGCTTTTACTTGGGTGTTTCTCTCAACAGCAAATATACGGGATTTACGTAAGTCCTATTTCAATTATTTTAGCATAATTCTGGATTTCATAGCATAATTTCTTGAAAATTGTGAAATTTTGTGGAATAATAGCGTAACTTAAATTCTTGTAGACAGGATTTATACCAAGTCTCACAATAGAAAAAGGGGCGAAAGATGGCAGTACACCTCTTGGCAGACGCGCAGATGCGGCATTTCATTGTGAATGGTTATGTGAGTGTCACCACCACATTGCCTGTACAATTTCACGATGCAATCTACGAAAAGACGGTAACGGTTTTTGACAAAGAAGGCAATCCGGGTAATAATTTGGTACCGCGGATACCAGAGATTCAGCAAATTCTTGACGATCCGAATGTGAGCGGGGCTCTGACAAGCCTGCTGGGCGCAGACTACTACATGCAGCCGCACCGTCATCCGCACTACAATCCTCCGGGTAGTAATGGGCAAGGGATGCACCAAGATGGCGGGAAACGTTGGTCTCATCATACCCGCAGACTGCTGGTTTTCTATTACCCACAAGATACTCCCATCGAACTCGGTCCGACGGGTATAGTCCCAACGAGCCATTACTATAGCACGCGTGAAGGCGCAGAGATCTCGCCGGAACAACCGATCGTTGGGAAAGCGGGAACGGTTGCATTCGCAAACTATGATTTGTGGCACCGTGCGATGCCTAACAGCAGTGAGAAGAAACGCTACATGATGAAGTTTCTCTACGCCCGGATGTCAGAACCGCAGGAACCCACCTGGGCGAATAAGGAAACAGAGTGGGCAAACGGCACATCTGTGGGACGTGCTGAGCATCAGGAGATGTTCCGACACCTTTGGAACTGGCATCGGGGCAAGGAATTCGGGGTTGCAAACCCCTCCCACAACAAGACACCGAACGGAGAATCACTGTCCGGTTTAATCAGTTCACTTAACAGTACATCGGAATCAACAGGATTGCAGGCGGCTTATGAAATGCCTCGATTTGGCGAGAAGGCAGTGCCTGCGCTTGTGCAGTGTTTACAAGATGAATCGGAGATGACGCGCCGCAATGCCTGTTACGCGCTCAACGCGGTCGGAACTCCGACTGTTGATGCGCTGCGAGATGCGTTGAAAGACTCCCGTGAATACGTGCGGAATAACGCCGCAGAGGCACTCGGCGACTTGGGAAATAAAGCGGAATCAGCGGTGCCTGCGCTGGTGGAAACGTTAGCGGATACCTCTGGCTCTGTGCGTTCACACACAATTGAGGCGTTAGGAACAACGAGCCAATCGAGTTCAATCGCTGTTCCCGGTCTTGTGAAGGCATTAGAGTACCCGCACGATGGCTCACGGCAAAATGCGGTATTCGCGCTGGCGCGGATTGGTCAGAACGCGACTGAGGCAGTTGAGGGCTTACAAAATGTGCTGTTTGATGAGAATCGCTACGTCCGTGGCGATGCTATACATGCGCTTTATCGTATCGGCACACCGGCGGCGAAGGCAGTGTTGCTTCGCTACCTTGAGACGACCCGCTGGTGTCCTCTCACCTCAAAAGAGAGTACGTTTTAGGTCCGTAAAAAATTTAAGGCGCGCTAACACAGCGCGCCTTCCGTGATATGAACGGAAAAATCTAAGTGAAAAATTCCTCGTTATGGGGACGGACATCGACCTCAAAAGTCCATGCACTCCGCTCCTGCTGTACTAAAGCCCAATAGGTATCGGCAATGGCATCGGGTTCAAGGAGCGGCTCATTCTCCGCGAGTGTATAGCGTTGTCGCACCCCCGGCGTATCGATGACCCCGTCAATGATAACATGAGCAACATGGATACCGTGGGGACCGACCTCGCGAGCGAGTGCCGATGCTAAGCCTCGCGTCGCATACTTGGCACTGCTGAACGCTAACGCGCCCGCCCTGCCACGGACAGCAGAAGTAGCCCCTGTAAAGAGAATGCTTCCCCCACCTTTCCGGAGCATCCCCGGAACGACCTGCTTTGAACAGAGAAATCCGCCGAGGGTGCAGACGCGCCACGCCCCCTCAAACGCTTCAGGTGTGAGATCTGCGAAACTGCCCCAAGCGGCGTTTGCTGCATGATTCACCAAGATATCGGGATCGCCGAGTTCCTCTCGAATGCGAGCGAAACTCTCTGATACCTGCTCACCATCGGTAATATCCGTTGGGATAGGTATGGCTGTGCGTCCGGATTCTGTCAATCTTGCGGATAGGTTTTTAATGTAGGCGGATGAGCGTGAAAGTAGTGCTACATTGCACCCTTCCTGTACAAATTTACGGGCGAGTGCAGCCCCTAAACCGGGACCCACACCAGCGATAACTGCTATTTTTTCCATTTTTTAATTTTTCCTTGCGGGTAAACAACGTGGACTTGAACTATCAAGTGCGTTCCTTAAATCCGCCCTCCATTACATTACGGGCTTGCATTTCCGGGCTATGCCGATCTAAGTCAGAATGTCGGGAATCGGAGTTCCCTCCTACAGAAGATTATTCGTGTCTGAGTCAGAATGTCGGGAATCGGAGTTCCCTCCTACAGAAGACTATTCGTGTCTGAGTGCCTCGATCGGATGAAGTTTTGCCGCTGTCCACGCCGGATATGCGCCAAAAAAGACCCCTACCATTGCGCTAACGACAAAGGAAAGCACTGCGTACACCGGCGAGATAACGGTCCGCCATCCCCAAAGTGAAGGGATCAACTCTGCCCCGGCAATACCGACCCCAATACCAACAACCCCGCCAACCAGTGCCAGCGACGTGGATTCAACGAGGAACTGAACGAGAATATCGGAACGCTGCGCGCCAACGGCTTTACGTAGCCCAATCTCTTTCGTCCGCTCCGTAACCGAGACCAACATAATGTTCATGATGCCGATGCCACCAACAAGCAAGGAGACGACAGCAATCCCTAAAATCATGTTGGTGAAGGTTTGGCTCGACTCTTCGAGTGTCTCCATGAATTCCGCTTGGTTCCGGACGTGAAAGTCAGGTGCCTTATTTGGTGCGATTTTGTGTTGCCTCCGAAGCAGTTCCATTACCTCGGTTTCTGCGGACGTAAGGAGTTTGTCATCATTCGCCTGTATACTGATGCTCGCGAGATAGTCCTCTCCGAAAACGCGTTTCATAGCGGTGGAATAAGGGATGAAAACCTGATCGTCCGGGTTTCGCCAACCGCTCGCGCCCTTCTCTTTCATAACACCTAAGACGCGAAAACCCACATTCTTAATCTTGACGATTTCGCCGACCGCTTCTGCCTCCTCAAAAAGATTATCAACGACAGTTTTGCCGAGGACACATACACGTTCACGGTATCGGATTTCACTGTCTGTAAAAAATCGCCCCTTCTCAACGGTAAAATTCGCGGTAACAAGGTACTCCGGGGATGTCCCGACGATGGTTGTATTTACATTTTTATTTCGATACTTCACCTGTGCGCGGCTGCTCACCTCAGGCGTGACATAGCCAAAGTTCTGTCCGCGCTCTTGTAACGCCTCCATGTCTTTGACGGTGAGGCTTTTCCGCGCATCGGCAGAGCCGCGCCCTCGAGATCTACTTTGCCCTGGACGAATCGCGAGAATGTTCGCACCTAATGTCTGAATTCGTTCGGTGATGTCGGCTTTCGCACCTTCACCAATTGAGGTAGTGGTTATAATTGCCCCGACACCGATGATCACGCCCAACATTGTCAACATAGATCGGAGTTTATTTGCCAATAAGGCACTCAATGCGTTTGTAAGACTTTCCAAGATACTCATAGTATTTTCTCCTTAGTACCTAACGTCCTCTGCCACCACCGGTCATTCGCCGCATTGTGGAAGCGGGATTCATCATGCGTTGCCGCCACGCTTCGCTGCGACCGCCGCCTTCACCGGGCGTAAAGCCGCCGATTGCGACGACATCCCCTTCAGCAAGCCCCGAGACGATTTCGATCTTGTCAAAACTGCTAACCCCAGCTACAATCGGTTGAGGACGACCGGGTTGACCGTCTGCACCAACAATTCTGACCATTTTCCTGCCTCGCATATCAAGGACCGCTTCCGCAGGAAGGGTGAGAATGTCTATTTTGTTAACAACCGAGATTTGGACACCGGCGTTCATGCCGGGTTTGAGGAACGGTATCTTTGCATCTTCAGCCTGTGGCTGTTGCGTTTCAGCGGGTGCTTCTGCAACAGGTGCTTCTTCAAAAAATCCGCCGAAAAGTCCACCTAAATTGTCTTCATCAGCCTCTTCTGCCTTAGCAACAGGTTGCTCCTGTGCCGGTTGCGCGGGTGCTTCTTGAGAGGCTGGTCTTGACGTTCCACCTGCACCCCCCTCTGCCTGGCGTTGTTGCCCCATTGCACGGAAACGTTCGCGTTGCTCTTGCGTCATATTTGCCATGTCGGGACGGGTACCACCACCTTGCCGTCTTCCGCCGCCACCCCTCATACCTTGTCGTGTTCCTGCAGCTTCCACATTCTTCAACTCGGAGGTTACCTCAAAGGTCGTCACATTCTGAATGGATTGTCCCAGGGGCGCGATCTTCAAGACTTCACCCTGAAACGGCGTATCGGGATAGGCTTCGACCGTGATGGTCACGGGTTGCCCTATCTCCACCTTACCGATGTCGGTTTCATCGACCTCTGTTACGACATAGACGGTGTCAAGATCTGCCATTGTGACAAGCGCCTGTCCCTCTGACGAGGAGAGTGAGGAGAGGCGTGAAGTAATCACCTGTCCTTCTTCGACCAGTTTTTCAAGGATCGTTCCAGAGATAGGTGCCTTGATGATCGTATCGTCATACTCAATTTGACGGAGTTCCAGCTGCGTTTCACTGCGTGTGACCGATGAGCGTGCAGTCTCGAGATCGCGTTGTTTACGCTCAATCTGTTTCTGGTTTGCCATTGCGAGTTTCAAAGACTCTTCGGCTTGTACAATCCGTTGATTCTGCAGTTCAATATCCATGTCTCGCGAGACTTCTGCTTCCACTCTTTCATTGGCGATTTCAAGGTTGAATTCCGCCTTTCTAATATCGGCTTGTCCCAATTCAAGTTCAGCCTCAGTGGCAGGTTTCTCAACCAGTCTCAGGTTTTCAATGGCAGACTGATGCCGTGCTTCCGCCGATTTAAGTTGTGCATGTGAAGATTCTAATGCCGCTTGTGAAATGAGTTCTTTTTCGTAAAGTGTCTGATTCCTTTTATGCTCTGATATTACCAAATCCAAATTTGCTATTTCCTGATTCAATGAGGCTTGTGCGCGGCTTCTATTTTCGTCTCGCACCTCACCAGAGGTAAGCAATTTATACCGAATTCTGGAGATATTGAGGCTATTTTCGGCATCCAGTATGCCGCGCGCATTCGCTGTCTTTTCAAGGCGAATCGCTTCCTTGAGCTGGACGAGCCGTTGCCTCGCTTCAGAGAGAGATTCCTCCGCCTGACGAATCTGGATTGCCGACTGCACCTTCTGGAGTTCAAAGTCGATCTCTGCCTGTTGCAAACGCGCTTGCGCGGTCCTCAGATCCGCTTGCGCCTGATCCAAACTAATCTGCACATAGGTCGTTTCGATGACCGCAATGATTTCATCCTTCTCAACGTAATCACCTGCGTCAACCCTAAGGTCCAGAATCTTTCCGCTGGCTTTTGAACTGACTTCAACAATATTTAACGGCTTGATAGTGCCTGTCGCGTCGATTATTACGGCAATGTCGCCCCGTTCAACCGCTGCGGTCTTTACCGCTAGCATTTCAGCACCGTCTCTTCCCTCTGAGTTCGTAAGTACGATGCGCCCCACGGCGACCGCGGCTACCACCAATAGCACCGCACCGACGATTGCAATAATTTTCCATTTACCTATTCCTATCATGGAGACCCCCTCCTGACATTAAAAGCGTGAAACGTTATGGTATGCCCTTCCGTATCACACTCATTCGCTAAAAAGTCTTTCACTGTTTAACTTAGTCAGATCTAAGAGAAAAAAGTTCGGCTTTTTGGTACATTTGACTTCTACAACCGCGGCATATCAACTGCACTGTCTCGCCGTTCGTGCATATTCTTTTCCATCGCTTCAGGGTACCGATCTGGCAGATGTGAAATTTCATTGAGTTTTTGAAATGCTTCCCCTTCAAGTCTCCATCCGGCTGCGCCGAGGTTATCGCGCAAATGTCCTGCGTGCCTTGCACCTACAATCACCGAAGTCATTGCCGGCTGTTCCAGTACCCACCGCAGTGCGACTTGCGCGGGGCTATGTCCAAGCTCACCAGAAACGTCAAAGAGTGCCCGTAGTGTCTCATCGGCGTTATCGGCGAAATAGCGTTCGGGATATGCCCATCCCTCAGCGGATCGCGTTCCGCCTTGTGTGCGTTCGCCCGGTTTATATTTACCAGAGAGGAATCCACCCGCTAACGGACTCCAAACGACTACGCCTAATCCTTTAAGTTCGCAGAGAGGAACGAGTTCCTGTTCTATATCCCGGACAACGAGACTATATTGCGGTTGATAGCATGCAAACCGTGCCCAATTGTTCGTATCACTGAGCCATAACGCTTCGGACAACCGCCATGCTTGGTAGTTGCTACACGCCGTATAGCGGACCTTCCCCTGCCGGACAAGATCGTCCAGTGCTTGAAGCATCTCCTCTAATGGGGTTTGTGTATCAACGTGGTGAATATAGTAGATGTCTACGTAATCCATCTGGAGGCGTTTAAGGCTATCGTCAATCGCCTGCATAATGTGGACGCGAGACATCCCGGAATCGTTGGGACCGGTGCCCATGGGGTTGGAAAACTTCGTCGCGATGACCGCATCTCGCCGCCTGCCCTTGAGTGCTTTGCCGAGGAGGACTTCGGATTCGCCTTCGGCATAAGCGTTTGCGGTATCAAAAAAGTTGACCCCGGCATCCAGAGCGAGATCTACCATGCGGTTTGATTCTGCCTCGTCGGCTCCATGACCAAAGGTCATCGTGCCTAAACAAATTTCGGACACCTTGAGTCCACTTCTTCCGAGTCTCCTATATTCCACGCTTTTCCCTCCGTGTTACAAACCGTTACAAAACAGGAACAGTCTCGCCCTCTGAACGGAGTCCCGCCTCATAGACTTTCATCACTTCCAGTGCAAACTCAAGCGACCCTTGCTCTGCCGGTTTTCCCTCCAGAATGCAGTCGCAAAAGTATCGCATCTCTTGGTAGAAGCCTTGTATGAAAAGCCCTTTGTTTTCAAGGGTGCCGAGACTGTATTGCGGTTCCCAGACGATAGCACCGCTATCAAAGCCTTCAGCGACATAACTGGTGCTGCCGCTATAATTGAAGGGCATGCCGCGCTGGAGTAAAACCCGCGTACTGTTCCGAATTTCGGCGTGGCAGCCATCACCGAAAAATTGATAAAGTTCAGAAGGTTGTCCATGTCTTGCGCCATCAGCCAAATGAAAGTTTCCGAATGCTCCACTTTCGTACTCCAAGATACACGCGCCACCGCCTCGTTCTCCTCGACGCACAGTTACAGATGAAACCTTCCCACCTACTGCGACAAACAGAGACAATGGATGACACCCGTTTTGGAGCCAATTCGTATGCTGTTTCTCACGTAGCACACGCTTCCCATCTTCCGGAATCGTCATCGGATAGACCCCTAAAATGCTTCGTAAGGGACCGTATTCATCGGTCGCGAAGATTTCGATAATCTTCTGCGTGGCGGGCATGAAAGCCTTTTTGAACCCAACAACCACGACGCGATCCTTTCGGTGACGGATCATCTCTGAGACTTCGGCAGCAAACATTCCGGGTGGCTTTTCCATCCAGACATGCATCCCCGCGTCTAACGCTTCACAGGTCAATTCAGGGTGCAGACGCGGCGGCGCACAGAGAAAGATCGCGTCGAGTTCTTCGTTGCGAAACATCTCCGCCATACTCGGATAGCATGCCTGAACACCATACTGTTCTGCAGTGACGCGGGCGCGTTCAATATCAAGGTCACATAACGCCTTGAGCCGAATCGGGAGAAACGTTAATGTCGGCAGAACGTTGCGATAGCCGTGTGAACCGACACCGACGACAGCGATGTTCAGCTTTTTCTCAAATTCTCTCTGATAACTCATTTTTTAATTTTACCTTGCGGTTCGGTCAGGCGAACTGGAGAGTTGATGTTCATTCCCGTAGACCCGCTTTCCACTTCGTTACAAGCTACACACTTGGAGCTAATTCTGATAACTCATTTTTTTAATTTACCTCGCGGATTTTTAATTTTACCTTGCGGTTAAATAACGTCTGTTAGAACTATGGGATGTGTTCCTCATATCTGAAGAAACACCCAAGCAAAAACCCTGCGCCGTTGTTGCAGGCTACGGGTTCCGTACAAATTCTTAGGGACGCTGTAGACTGACCAAAACCTGCGCGTAATGAAATGGAGCGGAGCAGAGAGACTCAGAAATTAAAAACTTTCGGTCAAGGCACAGGAATTACAGAAGCACGTCGTCAAGGAACGCATCCATGTCGTCTTTCATCTTTCGCAATTCCGCTTGGTCTATGTACATCATGTGTCCCGCCTGATAGTAAGCCATCGTGATGTTGTCTTGCAAGGATTCATCAAGTCCCAAGTGACTAAAGGTATACTCCGAGGCTAAAAACGGTGTTGCTAAGTCGTAATAGCCGTTCGCCACAAAAACTTTCAAGGCAGGGTTGATAGTCATTGCCTCGCGAAGTGTATCTGCAACGTTGACGTATTCGTTCTGATGGTCGCTGTAGTCCCACGGGTGAACACGTCGACTCAAGATTTCATAAGGCAGATCAGATTCAAATTCCAGTTCATCTCGGACATAAGCGTTGAGAGTGGCAGTATACGCGCCTTTCACGACTGCGGAACTCGGATCGTATTCAAACCTTTCACCAGCTGAATCGCTGTCGATTCCCTTGTATCGGCTATCAAAACGTCCAACGGTGCGACCTTCAGCTCGGAGCAGTTCCTTGCAAAACCGCATAATGTTAATCCGTAAGTCGGTTCGATCAATATATTCCGATGTAAGTCCGGTATACTTTGCGAGTTGCTGAACAATGTTCGCACGTTGATCTGGGGTTATTGCACTCCCTTGCATCAAAGCGACGGTGTAATCGTTCATTGCGAATGTTCGCACTTCGTCAATGAACGATTCAAGTTCGGTGTCAATTCCGTCTAACTTGTCATGATACAGCGCAGTCGCTGCGTAAGTCGGTAGATAGAGGATATAAGGGAGATCGTTGCCGGGTGCGAAGCGAATTGTTTGAAAGTTCAGCACCACCGAAACAAGCATTATGGCGTTGAGATAGGTGCCGTGCCGTTCCTGAAGATAACCCGCAAGTCCACTTGCTCGCGTCGTCCCATAACTTTCGCCGATGAGAAGTTTCGGCGATCCCCACCGTTTGTAGCGTCCTAAATAGAGCAGAATAAAATCGCCAACCGATTCAATATCCCTTTTGAATCCGTGGAACTGCTTCGCTTCTTCACCAGGGACGGCTCTGCTGAACCCGGTGCTGACGGGATCGATGAAAACAAGATCCGTTTTGTCTAAAATAGAACATTCGTTATTCGTCAATTGGTACGGCGGCTGTGGCAATTCTCCATTTTCGTCGGATTTGACACACCGCGGTCCCAGGACCCCTAAATGTAACCATACTGATGAAGATCCGGGACCCCCGTTGAAGGAGAACGTTATCGGACGTTTGGGTGTATCTTCTACATCGTCACGCGTATAGGCAATAAAGAAAACGGAGGCTTTCGGCTTCTCGCCTTCCTTGTCTATTTCCTCTTTCAGGACGAGCGTCCCCGCTGTGGCAGTGTAACGGATCTCCTCGCCATTAATAGTAACGCTATGATGCGTAACCGAGAGTTTATCCTCAGGTGTATCGGAATTTTTTTGCGTATTTTTCGTATCTTCTTGGCTCATACTGAATTCCCCTTTGCTTTTTTGATTGGCAAGACTTGGGTATATTGCCTGATTAGACGCATTATAGCATATTTTGCGGAAACAGGTGCGACAAAAATGCTGGTGGGTGTGTACATATTTTGTGAGTTGTCTGTCCGAATCGCGGATTATCGCGGATGACATGGATTTCACGGATTTTGGGAAAATCGGCTGTCATAGTAAAGTCCAAAAATATGTGGACAGTTCGTCAGTGAACAACGACCCCACCGCCGCTGGCGAGGATTGTATCCTCGCCTCTTTAGAGCGTCCAAGTAATTATAGGCTTTACTACAACTCATAGGTGTCAATATTACAGAGGCATTCAGTTTTCGGTTATCAGTTGTCAGAATCAGGATTTACAGGATTTTAGGATTGGCAGGATTATAGGTTTTGTCGGCGGGTTCTCCAAACGTCGGCTATGGAATTCCCTCTGGATCTGTGGAGAGAAGAAGTAATTTTCGGTTGACTTATCCCAGAAAACCTGCTATGATAACGATATGCCACAACTGCATCTCAAACCCGGTCACAAAGCAGTCCGAGACTACTACGCCACGCTGCAGCAATACGATAAACACGACATCACACACGAAGGCGCAGTCAGCGTCCCTTTTGAAATGCTGCTCACCGTCTGTGCAAAACAGGTGGATGCCACTCTCGTTCCTCAGTTCGCTATGCGCGCGCCATCGGGCAACCGTATCGTCCTCGACGGTGTGATACTCGATGAATATGGACTCCCTTTCGCCTACTGGGAAGCGAAGGATATAGACGACGACCTCTCAATATCCGTGCAGGAGAAACGCGAGGCTGGCTACCCGCTCGACAATATCCTCTTCCAAACCCCACAACGCGCCATCCTGTATCAAAACGGACGTGAGGCACTTGATCTCGACATCACCGAACCCGCAAACTTAATTGCGGCACTCCAATACCTATTCGCTTACGTCCCACCCGCGCTCGAAAACTGGCAGACCGCTGTCACCGACTTCAGAGAACATGTACCCGACCTCGCAAACAAACTAAAAGAACTCATTGAGCAACGCCACGAAACCGACCCAGCCTTCAAAAAGGCGTTCACCGATTTCTACGAAATCTGCCGCACCTCCATCAACCCCGAACTCTCACAGGATGCCGTCGAGGAGATGCTCATCCAACATATCCTCACCGAACGCATCTTCCGCACCGTCTTTAATAACTCCGCCTTCACCCGCCGAAACATTATCGCACGTGAGATTGAAAACGTCGTCGATGAACTCATCCGGCAGGCGTTCAGTCGCGAGGAGTTTCTCAAACCGTTAGACCGGTTCTATGTCGCGATTGAACAAGCCGCAATGCTCTGCAAAGACTTCACCCAAAAACAGCACTTCCTCAATACGTTTTACGAGAAGTTCTTTCAGGGGTTCTCCGAGGATGTGGCGGACACACACGGCATCGTCTACACGCCACAACCGATCGTCGATTTCATGGTGAGAAGCGTTGAACACATCTTGGAAACCGAGTTTGGTCGGTCGCTATCGGATATCGGCGTTCATATCATCGATCCGTTCGTCGGGACGGGCAACTTCATCGTCCACCTCATGCAGGACATCCAAGGCACGGCGTTGGAGGCGAAATACCGCCACGAGTTGCATTGCAACGAGGTGATGCTCCTACCCTACTACATCGCCAGTCTGAACATCGAGCAGGAGTTCTTCCAACGGACGGGGACGTATCTACCGTTTGAAGGGATCGCACTTGCGGACACGTTTGAGTTGTTTGAAGGACAGCAGCAGCATATTATGTTCACACAGGAAAACACAGAACGCGTGGAGCGACAGAAGGTGGCAGATATGTTCGTCGTTATCGGGAACCCGCCCTACAACGCGAAGCAAGTTAACCAAAATGACAACAACAAAAATCGGAAGTACAAGGCAATGGACACACTGTTGCGGGAGACATATTCGCAAGACTCAAAAGCAACGAACAAAATCGCTCTCTCGGATCCGTATGTGAAAGCGATACTGTGGGCATCAAAACGAATTGGTAAGGAAGGTATTGTTGCATTTGTAACAAACAACAGTTTTCTGGACGGTATCGCATTTGATGGGATGCGAAAACACCTCGCACAGGATTTCACCAAAATTCATCACATTAACCTCAAGGGGAATGCGCGGACTTCTGGTGAACGCCGACGAAAAGAAGGAGGCAATGTCTTCGACGACCAGATTCGGGTTGGGGTTGGAATTACCCTTTTCATCAAAAAAGCAAAGGCAACACCTGAACCTACTGAGGTTTGGATTTATTCTGTCAACGACTATCTGAAGGCGATCGAGAAGCAGCAACTTTTAACCGACTTTGGTGACTATACAAACGTTCCGATGAAACAAACGACGATTGATGCAAAGCACACTTGGTTGACAGAAGATCTTCACACCGAGTTTGATACCTTTATTCCAATGGGTAGCAAAAAAGCGAAGACGACGAAAGGAATAGCGGTAGATGTTATTTTCAAAACCTATAGTCCGGGTATTAAAACTAACCGTGATGCCTGGGCTTATAACTTCAACCGAGGTGCCCTCACGGAGAACATTCAGCGAATGAGTGAGACCTACAACGCGGAGGTAGATCGGTGGAAACGGCGGGGAGATCGGACGGAAACCAACGTTGATGCTTTCGTACTATATGATGACACAAAAATTAGTTGGAGTCGGGACCTAAAGGTAAAGTTAAATCGAGGGGTAATTGTTGAATATACGGAACGCAAAGTGAAAACATCTCTCTATCGCCCGTTTACGAAATTAAATCTTTATTTTGACCGCACAATAAACAATGATGTGCATGTGTTCCCCTCTATTTTTCCAACACCAATAGCAGAATCGGAGAACCGAGTGATTTGCGTCAGCGGCATAGGAAGTAACAAAACTTTTCAATCTTTAATAGCTGATGTGATTCCAGATGTCCAACTCGTAAGCAATGGTCAATGTTTCCCCTTCTACACCTACAATGAAGATGGCACGAACCGACAAGAGAACATCACCGATTGGGCATTGGCAGAATTCCGAACCCACTACGGCGATGATACCATCTCCAAATGGGACATCTTCCACTATAATTACGCCCTCTTACACCATCCTGAATACCGCGAAAAGTATCAGGCGAATCTCAAGCGCGACCTACCTCATATCCCCTTCGCCGAAGACTTCTGGGGATTCGCCAACGCGGGAGCGGCGTTAGCAGACCTCCACGTCAACTATGAATCCGTTCCGAAATATGATGAACTGAAATACATTGAAACACCCGGTATGCCGATAGATTGGCGCGTTGAGAAGATGAAATTGTCCAAAGACAAAACACAATTGAAATACAACGACTTCCTGATGCTGGATGGTATTCCCGTGGAGGTGTTTGACTATCGGTTAGGCAATCGTTCCGCGTTGGAGTGGGTGGTGGATCAGTATCGCGTTAAGATAGATAAACGGAGTGGGATTCGGAACGATCCGAATCGTGCGGATCAGCCGCGGTATATTGTGGATTTGATTGGACGGGTTATCACTGTGAGTCTGAAGACAGTGGAAATTGTGGGAAATCTGCCTGCATTGTAGGAGCGAGTTTTGCTCGCGATTCACGGAGGCTTCACGGAGGATTTTCTCATGTCAGGCGGTACGTGGGTTTCTGAGATTCAAAATGCTCTTTCTCCGTGAAAATACGGAATGATAAATTAGATTTAACATAATATCTTACGCAAACCACACCCGTTCGCTCTATTCTCCACCAGTTAGGTTTCCAACTTCGCCTCGTCTTTCACCGCGGTAGGTGTGGTTTCCCAACCGCACCGGATTTTATAAAAAACACCTAAGTAGGAACAGTATCTGTAAGGGGATATTCCAACAAAACATAGTAGCACATTTGATTGGAACAGTCAAGGGAAAGTCGCGAAGCGTGGACATATAAAGATAAAAAAATTAATGGGATAATATCCTAACGATGCTTTAAAATCCGCGAAATCTGCGTCATCTGTGATAATCCGCGATTCAGAAAAACACTGGTGCGGTTGGGAACCGTACATACCGAGTCTGGTGAATCGGCGAGGTTACAAACCTCGCCAGCGGCGGAGAGAGGTTGCGTATCTATAAACCCAATGAACGGGCAATGAATTGCCCTACTACAAACTGTGAAACCCCGCCAGCGAAGTTCTCAGGGCATAAACACCCATCCCTACAAAATTCAAGAATCACAACGCAAAAAACTCTTAAAATCCGCGAAATCTGCGCTATCTGTGATAATCCGCGGTTCAGACAAACACGGGTGCGGTTAGAAACCGCACCTACCGCGAATAGCCATCAGCGGTCGGGATTCGGAGATCCCTCCTACAAGATATAAATGCACACATCAAGGTGTGCAAAGAATTTGACATAATCGCGCCTTCAACAGCAAGTTTTGGCTTGCAAGCTACGCCAAAAACTGCTAAACTTTCTACAAAGGAGAAACACAATGAAAAAACCGATTCGCTTAGGACTGATTGGCTGTGGCGGTATTGTGCAAAATACACATGCCCGTGCCTATCGTTCCCTCCCAGATACTGTCAAGGTTACCGCACTCGCTGATATTGTCCCGGAGAATCTGCAAAAGATTGGGGAACTGTTCGATGTGCCTACAGAAAACCGATACGCAGATTATCGGGAAATGCTGGAACACGCAACAATTGACGCGGTAACCGTTGCCACACCGCACTCATTTCATGCTGAGCAGGTAATAGAAGCCGCAGGTGCAGGCGTTGCCATTATCTCTGAAAAACCGATGGCGACGACGTTAGAAGAGGCGGATAAAATCATGGAGGCAGTCCGCCGCAACAACGTGCCTTATACGGTGGTGCATAACTATATCTTTACTGCTGGGATGCGAGCGGCGATGTCAGAACTGGATGCCCTGGGTGAATCCCATTTCGGACGAAGCGTCGGCATGGGACTGAAACCGACAGATTTCTCGGCTGACCATCCGACTCCAGCGTTCGCATGGCGCGCGAGCAGAGCAAAAGGGGGCGGTTGTATCATCGACACAAGCTACCACGAAATCTATTCCGTCTGCACGCTGATGCGATCCCCAGTGCGCTATGTTGAAGGACGGGTCCAAACCCTACGTTTTGACATTGACGTTGACGACATCGCGATGTTGCTCTGCGAGCATGAAAACGGTGCTGTCACTACGGTTTCCGGTGCATGGTGTGTGCCTGCTACAGATTTCGGTTGGTGCGAGATGCACGCAGAAAACGGCTCTCTGCGAGTCCGACATCGACAAAATGTGAAGGACGCACTCCGACGTTTCACAAGAGCAGATGGTTGGAAAGAGTTAGACCTCCCCACATTCGACGAGGCTGAGCAGAACGATGCCAGCGGACATGTCCGATACTTCACGGAAACCTTCAACGCACTTGCTGCGGACACCGCACTACCGGTGCCTGCGGAGAAGGCGTATCACAACCTCGCGATTATCGAAGCCGCACGTAAAGCGACAACGGAACGCCGCGCTATCGAGATTCAGTTGCCGTAGCGATATTTGACCTTTTCAAAAAGGAGTAGAAATGAAAAGAGGTCTGCTATTTCACGTTTTGGTCGTTTTGATGTTAGGACTCAGTTTAAACGTCCCGATGCGCTGTTTAGCACAACAGAATACGGTAGTCCTTAACGCTAAATCGGACGCTGAATTTGATGCTGAGGATAATGTGAATACAACATTATGGCTTGCCGCCGGGGGGATCTTGGGAGTGGCGGGTAATCTTCCGCTCGGTGTTGTTGCTATCGGTGGGGCTTATGTCTACCAGCCTGTGCCACCCGCGGAACGACTTCTCGGCAAATCGGCGGAATATGTTAGTATTTATACTGATGCCTACAAAGCGCGAGCGCGGAGGCTTCAATTGGGTGCCGCTGCAAAAGGGGCACTCGGCGGGTCGGCTGCGTTCTGCTTATTAGGGGTGCTTAAGATAAAGCCGTGGGCAGACTTCGTCCTCTGGTAGGCATGAGACTGAAATTAAAGCATTATTATAACGCAAGTTGCGACCTTTTTATAGACATAGCACTCCGCTGGAGTGCGGTGCCTTGGCGACACGATTTTCTATAGACATATCACCCCTACGGGGTGTGAACATAAGTTTTTTGGGTGAAAAACTTATGTTCAAATACATAGGACCTCTTGGGTGGCAACTTGGGTTATTTCGACAAGGCGGTGACGAGCCCGAAAGTTCGCCACCGTGCATAAAAATAAGAATACTATCCACGCAAGAGATGTCGCAAGGCGTTTGCGATGATATCCTCTTCTCCTGCATTGAGGGTGTAGGCACTAATCACGATGGTTTCTTTACCGTGCGTATTCACCTTGATACGTGGGGTGCCAACATCCAATTCCTGTGCGACCTGCGCAGCATCTTTGCCACTAATGGCAGTATCAAACGCAACATGTAGATTCGACAGTGTATGGCTTTTCTCTTGGTAGTGGACTTCGCACGATACACCGTCGAGATTCTCAAGACCCTCTGTGAGGACAGCGTATCTCCCATCCTGTTCCTTTGACCGCACCTCATGGTTCGTTGACAACCAGATGTCGATAGCGGTCACCAATCCGATAATCTCCTGCCGGTCTACTTTCATACCGCGCCCAACGGGTCTCGGTCCAATGAAACCGTGGGTTCGTACTGTTTCAATGAGATCCTTTCTGCCACAAACGAATCCTGTAGAGTGAGGTGCATTGAAATACTTACCACCGAAACAGACGAGATCCGCAGACTGTGCGTTCCGCCGGAAGTAATCAAGCGGATAGATTTGAGAGGCGGCATCGGCAATGAGTGGTAAACCGTGCGCGTGTGCAATCCCAACCGCTTCCGCTAACGGGACGGCGTTGCCCTGATCGGGTTGGATAAGATATGCGACTGCGGCTGTGTTTTCACCGATTGCATCGTTCAACGTCTCAGCGGTGCAGCCGTTTTCGTCTCCTACAGATATGAGTTTACTTCCTGGAATCGTAAACGCACGATCATAGCCGTAGTGCTGCATCTTCTGAAAAACGATTTCGTCCTTTAGTCCGGTGGTATCTGGAAGTTGTGCACACTTGTCAGGATCGCTTCCGGTCATTACTGTTGCCGATGCTAAGACGAGTGCGGCATAGCACCCAGCAGTGATGTATGCGTCTTCAACCCCCAACTGCTCAGCGATGAATTGCCCCGATTTTTCGAGCAATTCCTCCATTTCGACGTAACTTTCATCTGCTTGACGCATTGCGTCCCGGACGGTTGCGGAGGGTGTGGATCCGCCTCGGACAGTCTGGTTGCCAGTCGCATTAATGACGGGTCGTGCGCCGAGTTTTTTGTAGATGTTTCCCCAACCTGTATTCGCCATGAGATAATCTCCTTGCGTAGGGTGTCTCCAGAACTCGAATGAGAAGCGTTAACGGTTTCGGATGAGAATCTAAGCGTACTGTAACAGGAAATAGAGAATTCGTCAATAGATTTTTTGCCGCGTTTAGGGGTATTCAGTTTTCCGAAACTTTCTGTCGGTTCTGTAGAATAAATAGCGAGCAAGAGGTCGCTCCTACAGCGGGGTATCGGGATTCGGAGATCCCTCCTACAGGAAAACTATGATAAAACCTACAATTACTTAGACGTTCTAAAGAGGCGAGGTTACAAACCTCGCCAGCGGCGGTGGACGCGTTTGGAGTCTACAACTTACTGAAGTGTCTACTTATTCATAGAATTCACCATAAATGACCCTGTTTCGTGTCCAGACTTAGAGGATAGTCAATTCATCTTCTTCGCCACTTTCCTCCAGGATCGTTGTCAATTCTGCCGCGACTGCACCGAATGCTTCGGATTGCGGGGACTCCGGATGTCCAGCGACAATCGGGACACCAATGTCACCCGCAATACAGACTTCAGCATCAAGCGGAATCTGTCCTAAGAACGCAACACCGAACCGTTCGCTGGTATTTTTACCGCCATCAGCGCTAAAGATCTCTGTTTTTTCATTGCAGTGTGGACAGAGGAAATAGCTCATGTTCTCAATAATGCCGAGGATAGGAACACCGAGACGTTCAAACATGGCAACGCCGCGTCGGACATCTGCGAGAGCGACATCTTGTGGGGTCGTGACAATGAGCGCACCGGTGAGCGGAATTGCTTGCGTTAGAGAGAGGGCGACATCACCTGTCCCCGGTGGAAGGTCGATGATGAGATAATCGAGTTCACCCCAGTCTACATCGCTGAGAAATTGGCGGATGGCACTATGTAACATCGGTCCGCGCCAGATCATCGCCTGTTCTTCTGGCACCATAAACCCGATTGACATGAGTTTAATGTTATGACGGACGAGCGGCATCAATTTGCGTTCTGGGGTCGTTCGCGGCTGTTCTTGGATGCCCATCATTGTTGGGATACTGGGACCGTATGCATCAGCGTCCATCAAACCGACTGTTGCTCCTGCATTCGCCAAGGAAATCGCGAGATTGGTAGCGACAGTAGATTTCCCGACCCCCCCCTTTCCACTGGCGATCGCGATTTTATACTTGATATTCGGCAATGTAATGTTTTGTTGCTCTGGTTGTTGTTGAGGTGGTTTCGGTTGTTGGGGTTGCCGACCAGAAATTTGTGAACCCGCAATTACCTTTAGGTCGGGGTGGGCTTTCGTCGCGGTATCTGAGGAGGGTTCTGGCGTTTTTTTCTCGCCTTTTTTTAGAAATCTCATATCTATTCTCCTAATTGATCCAATTTTTTTGATAAGGTTGCAAATGTCGACAGTGGAAGTGTGTAGCGTTTAAATGTGACGACACACCACAAAATAGTTTAACATTTTTTCCGACAATTTTGTATAATATGTATACGAAAAAGCGCGTGATCCGATAAAGTTCCAAAATTTAATTCGGAAACCAGAGAATTGCCAATCTAATTATAGTAAAGCCTATAATTACTTGGACGCTCTAAAGAGGCGAGGATACAATCCTCGCCAGCGGCGGTGGGGTCGTTGTTCACTGACGAACTGTCCACATATTTTTGGACTTTACTATAATTGCTATGAATCTTGCGCACCGACCTATTGCAAAGGAGTTTTTTATGAACATTCTGATGTTACGCCATTCCGCTGGCTTTGAGCACACGTATCTACCGAACGCGGAAGTCACACTGAAACAGATTGGTGCCGCAAACGGTTGGAACGTCACCACAACGCACCGATGCGACCGAATCACTGCTGAAAACCTCGCAAACCAAGATATTCTCGCATTCGCAACGACTGGTAACCTCGCGTTTGATGACGCTCAAAAAGAGGCACTGTTGAGCTTCGTACGGAACGGCAAAGCATTCTTCGGCATCCACAACGCGACAGATACCTGCTACGACTGGCCCGAATACGGTGAGATGCTCGGTGGTTATTTCGCCGGACACCCGTGGCATCAAGAAGTGAACGTGATCGTGGAAGACGGGAACCATCCAGCGACTCGTATGCTGGGCAGCAGCTTCAAGGTCGTTGATGAAATCTACACGTTCAAAGATTGGGATCGCTCCAAAACACGGGTTCTGATGCGTCTGGACAACGATTCCATCGATCTCTCTCGCGGTAACCGTGAGGACCACGACTACGCACTCGGCTGGTGCCATACCTACGGAAAAGGACGCGTGATGTATACGGGACTCGGACACCCCGATGCACTTTGGAGTGAGAAATGGTTCCACGAACACATCACAGGATGTCTCAAATGGGCGGGCGGATTGGAAGATTAGTTGTTACCCAATCTACGACAAATTCCGCTTGATTAGGCGAGGTTCCAAACCTCGCCAGCGAAAGAACAGAAGGTGGGCGCGTTTACATAGCGCGCCTATTTAATTTTGGGTCAACTCGATATAACACCAGTGGCTCGTAGGAGGGTTTCCTGTACCAACAGTTCGTGTGATACTGGACGATCAGGAGGCTGTGTTCCTGCAATGGTCGCTAAAAACGCGTCGAGCTCAAGTTCATAGGTGCGTTGACGGCTTTCACCTGCTATCTCGACAACCTGTTCACCTTGTGAATACCCGCCCTTCGCTTCCTCCAAGCAGAGTCGAACCTTCAATCCGGGTTCAAACGGCTCAATGATGATAGCACTCCCCTTGGTCCCGTAGACTTCAAATCGACGCGCAACCGGTCTCGGCTCCAACGCTGAAATCGAGATAAATGCCATCGCTTTCCCAAATTCATAGACAGTTAGGGTATTATCTTTGAAAGGCTCGACTGAATCGGCATCGTTTCGGAGGAAAGAGGTTACCTTCTCCGGTCGTCCGAGAAGCCAGAGCACTTGGTCGAGTACATGTCCACCCAAATCAAAAAAGATACCACCGATGTGTTCGCTGATGCGCGTGCGCGCTTCGTGAGAGATATTGGTCGACATGTGTGCGCGAACGGAAAAAACATCACCTAAGAACCCAGATTTCACCCACTCGGCGACCTGTTTAAAGGCAGAGTGATACCGCAACATATAGCCCATCTGTACAAGTAGTGACTTTTCCTGAGCGGTGTTAATGACGCGCTGCCATTGCTGCCAGTTTTCACCAGCAGGCTTGTCGTACCAAACGTGCTTACCAGCGTTTACAATCTGCTCCGTTTGATTCAAACTCTCGACATTGTTCCCTTCTGAAGCAATTGCTACGATAGTCTCATCGTCCAACATTTCTGCGGCATCCGCGAACCAGTGAACATCAGCAAATGTCCCCCCATTAGCTTGAAGTTTCTGGCGTTGTTGTGCATCGGGTTCAAATACACCTGCGACCTCAACGTCAGGATTGACAAACATTGCCTGCAACTTCCCGCGCGCGTGTCCATGTTTGGTTCCGTATTGTGCCATCCGTATTTTCGCCATAGTTCATCTCCAAAATCCGAAATTTGCAACGTAGTGTTGTATGGGTATTATATGAACATCTGATTGAAAGTCAAGGAATATTTACGGAATAGCAGTCAGCGGTCAGCAATCAGCAGGATAACCTATAGGTTGAGTAGAACGTCGTGAAACCCGACAAAACGCATCACGCTGCCGAGATCAGGAGAGCAACGGTCTGTGGAGGGTGGTCTTCGGTTTGCATATCTATTCCCAAACGCCGACATAGAGGTGGCACTTATAGGGCGTAATATCCTTAACGATATATCTCCCACTGGTGGTATTGACTTCAATAATTTGACCGGTTATGTCAATGAACCGCGTTTTTGGAGCATGGAATTGGTGCGGCGTTTTTGAACAATACCGAATTTCAGACCGTAGGTTGGGTTTCAGGTTATAGAAAGAGAGTCGGGAATCGGAGTTCCCTCCTACAGAAGAACTATGGTGAATTATAGAATTACTTATACACCGAAAGACGGGCGAGGATACAATCCTCGCCAGCGGTGGCAGGGGACGGTGTTCCCTGAAATGTTTACATATTTTGATAATTCACCATAAATGCCCTTACCGCTCCCAAGCAAAATTTGACAAAAAAGCATAGCCCCTTTAGAATAGAGAAAAAAATGAAAGTAGGACACAGAATGAGAATTGCAATATGCAACGAAATGTTTGAAAATTGGAAAATCGAAGATGTTTTTACCTATGCCGCTGAACTCGGTTATGAAGCGGTTGAGATCGCACCCTTCACTTTATCGGACTCAGTCCTTGACATCAGCGGGACCGAACGGACACGCATCCGCAAGGCAGCAGAAAGCGCGAAGATAGAGATTGCTGGACTTCATTGGCTACTCGTCTCACCCCCCGGACTGTATATTAACCACCCGGACGCTGATATTCGGAAAGAAACGCGGGACTATTTCCTCGCGCTGATTAACTTATGCGCCGACTTAGATGGCAAAGTGATGGTGATCGGTTCACCCCAACAACGAAATGTGATGGAACCTCTCTCGTTTGAAGAAGCTTGGGAATACGCGCTGGCGACTTTTTCAGAAGGTGCAGAACTGGCAGGTGAAAGAGACGTGATGTTGTGCATGGAACCGTTGTCGAGCGATCAGACGAACTTCATCACGCACCCAGACAAAGCAGTCGAGATGGTAAACGCCGTTAATCATCCGAATTTTCAGATGATTCTGGATGTGTGTAGCACTGCGAAAGAAGGATTGGATATGCCGGCGCAGATCCGCAACTGTGCACCGCACGTCGCACATTTCCATTCCAACGACGATAACGGTTATCTGCCGGGCTCTGGCAGTGTGGACTATCCACCAATTATTGAAGCCTTGAAAGAGATTGATTACAAGGGTTATGTCTCGACGGAGGTTTTCGACTTCAAACCGGATCCGCAAACGATTGCAAAACAGAGCATTGAATTTGTGAAGTCACTGCTGTAGGAGAAACCATGAACAGCGTTATCCATGAATGCTACGAGGCATATAGCACACTCAGAAACGAAATGGGACGATGGCTGAAACAGAGCATGTTGCTTGACCCACCAGGTCCCAACGATGGCGGCGAGGACGAGGCAAACTATGCGCTCGCATGGTTTCCACATTACCTAATTACCGGTGATGCGACCGTCCTACAGCACTTCGACACATTGAAGACGGCACTGCTTGGTTGGGTGAAACGTGATTGCGTCCACGGTTATGAACCGAAGGCAGAGGCACACCACGGACCAGAACCGTTCCTCCTTTTCCTACCCCGTTATATCGGTCTCATGCCCGAAGATACAGAAGCGACCATGCTTTTGACGGATGCAGCGGAGCATATCGGGAATTGGGTGCCAGAGATTCCGCCTTGGTATGATTACGACCGAGACACGTTCATCGGCTATAACATCGGCAGCAAAATTGTGACGAACGACGAAAAAGACGCTTATGAAATGGCGGAGCATTTCCGATTTATCCATATTGCGATCGCAGCGTCCCGTGTGACAGGCGAAGAACGCTATCTGACGTGGGCGTTGCGGTACGGCAGAAAGCGCGCCGAACGGCTTATTTCAGCACCGGACCCAATGCCGCTACTGTGGACTCTCGACGGAGAGGGGTTCGACGAAGCCGCCGTCAACGAGAAGAATCTACAGCGACTCGTGGCAAGTACACACCACATCCCAGGTGACCCGCTCGCTGGCATTGAAGTCTTGCTGGCTTCTGGTGCTATTTACGCATTGGGTGACCTCTATCTGCTATCTGGCGAAGAGATTTTCAAAACGGCAGCAAAACGGATTGCAGAACCGTTAGTGGCATCGTTGAACGATCCGTATAACGATCCCGCAGCTGCTGCGTTGAGCTACTATCGTTGGACGTTCGAGGATACTGGGCTCGACTCGGAGATCTGTGCCGGATTAGCGGATATCCCCGATGAACCACCAGAGTTGCTGGCGTTGATTTTCCCGCAAGAAACACGCCGTCGGGAACCCGGTGTGGGTAAACGATCAGATATGGCGTATTGGGGCGAATGGTCAGACGATGGATCCGTGAAACCGATTCAGGAGCCGTCAACTGCCACCTTAACGCTCGCCTACCAAGTGACAGGCGAAATTGCTTACGCAATGCGAGCGTTGCGAAGTGCTGCGACGCGCTTACATATTGCGAGGCGTGTACTACGCGGTGGTAGGGAACACGCCGATATGGGAGGCGCGGTGTGCTCGATTGCAGCGGGACATGGACGGAATTGGGGACAAGGTGCTGTTACAACGTGCTACGGTCCTCTGCTTCTCGGTACGCGTGAAACCCAAAGCGAAGTCACACAACTTCTGGAGGTTCAACACGGGGACAGACAAAATCATCCACCGACGCTCCTCTCTTTGGTGCGACCTTTTCTCGAAACAGAAAAGCGTGCAGAAGTAGTCTTTTACAATGGCGGCGACACGCCGCTTACATTTTCATGGCGATTGCAAACTGGTGAAGGGACTGCATGGCAGAGGATAACACTCGGGGCAGGCGAAATGAAACAAATCTAATCTGAGATTCGATAAAATTCACACCGGATGCCAGGTATGGAAACCTATTTTTACATTGCTTAATTCCGGAAATTCTGAGCAATGAGCGTCAAATCGAGGATATTAACAGTGCCATCGGCATTTACATCAGCTTTCGGATCCGTCTGCCCAAAACGAGAAGCCACAAAGACGAGATCCAAGATATTCACAGTTCCATCGTCATTCACGTCATAAGGCATCTCGGTCGCGAGCAGATTTGAACGGACCAATTCAAAGACGATATCCTGATCTGTTTCAAATTTAACGGGTCCGAGATTTGGCGCGAGCCACTGGTAAGAGGTAGAACGACTTGCGCCTAATGCAGCAACGGTTTTCGTGTCTACACGAATTTTTAGGCAGTTCTTAAATGTTCCAGCTGGTGTGACGATATCCTCAACAGCGACAACTTTGTTCACACTGGAGATCGTAAGGGGACCTACTATATTTACTTCTGTCTCTCCCCGCGTCTCCCACACTTCTCCAAGTCGAAGCATCGGCGGAAAAAATATGGTGGGTGGCGAGAATTCTACACGCGCCACGCCAAAAGCGTCACCAAGCTCAGCGACAATTCTGTGAAGTTTCATACCTTCTTCGTCTACCTGGACAAAGAAGGTGCTTGTATTGACTGTGCTTGTGCCCAGTACTTCTGTTGTAATGTTAAGGACGCGAACCTGTGCGCCGTTGAAAGGTTCATCGGTCGCCTCAATTGTGTAAGTGGTACGTTCCGCACCGTCTGTGCTCTCCAATACCCAAGTATTCCCAATATCAGCAGGGTAATAATTCTGAGCGTTTGTTATGCTGGTGAAAGCACAGAGCAATGCAACAAACAGGACGGTATTTCTGACCATTTGATTCCCCTTTGTCGAAGTTGGTGCGGTTACAATTATACCACTGAAAATAGCGAGGTGTGCTAAGAAAACGCCCTGATGAAAACACCAAGGCGTTTGAGTAAATCGTGTTTGCTGTGTTCCCTACTTAAGGATAACCATCCGTCGGGTCGCAGCAAAATCTGATGTCTGTAGCGTATAGAAGTAGATACCACTCGCGACACGCTCTCCTACCGCGTTCTTACCATCCCAGTACGCAGCGCTCGACGGCATCATATACGCACCTAACGGCTGCCATCCCAAATTCAGCGAACGCACCAAATGACCCGATATATCATATATATCGATCTTCACTTCCGTCGCTTTGCTCAACTGATACGGAATCCACGTTTCTGGATTGAACGGATTCGGGAAATTCTGCGCCAAAAGCGTGTCTTGCGGCTGCACATCTCCAACATTCAGTTGCAGACTCAGGAACGCATTGCGAATGTCAGATGTCGTAACCGTGCGTTGGAACGGACCTGATACGATGCTACCACGATCGTCGTAAAGGGCGACTTTGAGTCTATCGCCTGCTTCAACAACACTCTTACGGTTCAGGTCTGCCCAGACAGCAGAGGAACGTTTCGCAGCACTTGTGAGATTCTCCGTGGCGATAACACCCGTGCGGAGGTTTTCTGCGATGAGGGTATATGCGGTTCCAGTTTCCATACCATGGATGTCACTGGTAACGATGAACGCCCATGCGCTGTCATAGGTTGCGAGCGCAGGTGCGGCGGGTGCCTCCTCGGCGGGTGCTTCCTCGGCGGCAGCGACAGCAGCAGCATCTTCGGCGGCTGCGTCGTCAACGGGTGCTTCTTCAGCAACTTCCTCCGCAGCAACTTCCTCTGCAGGGGCTTCCTCAGCAGGTGCTTCCTCGGCAGGGGCATCTTCAGCAACTTCCTCTGCAGGGGCTTCCTCAGCGGGTGCATCTTCGGCGGGCACATCCTCAGCAACAGGTTCATCTGGCATCGGTGCCGGTTCAGGCTGGTTGTCCCACGCATCACCTGTGAACTTCACCATGCCTCCAGCAGGAGTATTTACGATATAACCTTTGTCCCCCGTAACGCCAAAGCCATCACCTTCATCAGCAACCGTGTAAGCGACAAAACGCTGCGTCGCCGCATCGAGTTGAATAATAGCTGTTGCGTCCAGCATTTCTGCCAACGATTTCGCTGTGTAGGGTTCTGCCGGCATCAACGGAATAGAAATCATGTTCAAACCGGGTTCAAGGGTTATATCAAAACCGGGACCTTCTACGACTGGTTCCTCAGGAGTTTCAGCAGGTGCATCCTCGGTGGGAGGTACCTCTTCAACGGGAGCCACTTCTTCAGCAGACGGTGCCTCCTCAACAGCAGGTGCTTCTTCAGCGGCTGGAGTCTCCTCAGCAGGTGGTGCTTCCTCGGCAGCGGGTGCTTCAACTACGTTGTAACTTTCCAACTCAAAAACAATTTCGTTTGAATCCTGGAATTTGACGGGACCAACATCGGGTGCAAGCCATAGGAACTCATTCTCACGTACAATTGTAAGTGCCGTGACGGCTCTTCGATTAGTCTCCACCTTAACACAATCTTTGAATACGCCGATCGGGGTTTCAACATCCTCGATTGCAACAACCTCTAAAGTGCTAGTAGTGGTCGCTGCTCCCACCAGTTTTAGTTCTGTTTCCGTCACAATTTCCCACGTACGTCCTAATGGTAGTGCGGCGGGGTAATTAGTAACCAGTGGATCATAAGTCGCCTCGGCGATGCCAAATGCCCCTCGGTCGAAGGCAACTTGATGTAGTATAATCTCTCCATCTCCAGCAACAGTTACCCAGGACTTGTCAAACGCAACTACGTCTGTTCCGACTGTCTCCTTGGTGATCTTCAGGAGGATAAATTCCTCACCGTCAACAGTTTCGGGTCCCTCAAAGGTATAGGAGCGTCGCTCCGCACCGTCGGTACTCAAGAGAACCCACGTATTGCCGACCATCGACGGAAAATAATTTTGCGCCATCGCTACAGGTGCGAAACTACAGACAAGGCTTAATACCAAGAGCGGTGCCAGCCAAAACACAAATTTGGTAGTTTTCATAACTTGAATCTCCTTTTTTCAAAAGACACAAACTTGAGTAATGTTCACAAAAAGGAACATCATTCCAATGTAACTCGTCGGGTGGGGGCAAGCACAAATAATTTATCAAGATGCAAGTCGGTCGTATGAGAGCGCTCACGCCACCCCTCTGGCGAGATGTCATTCTGTTCCGAGACGTACCGATATCCAAGCCACATTCCGACCGCCATCACCAGAACTACAACAATAACAACAACTAATGCCACTTTCCAATTTACCATGCAGATTTTTTCCAAGATCCATGTAATAATGCCCGAAGGTTATCACATTCATCAAAGGTTTTCAAGAAAAAACATCGGATTAGGACAAGTCACCACAGGATCGTCAAGGTTAATTACCCAGATTCTGCGCGATACGCACCAAATCCAGAACGTTAACAACCCCATCGCCCGTGACATCTGCGTCAGAATCGGATTCTCCGAAGCGAGAAGCCACAAAAGTGAGGTCCAAGATATTCACTATTCCGTCTCCTGTCACATCGTAAGGCGAGGGTTCAGGCATAGCGTCCTCCTCAGGAGGGAGTTCGGATATTGCATCCTCCTCAGAAGACGGTTCAGGTATAACATCCTCCTCAGGAGGCGGTTCGGGGGTGCTATCTTCCTCTGTAGTTTCAGGTTCCTCAGGCACGGTTAGCAGATTGGAGCTTACCAAACTAAAGAGCAACCCATCGCTGTTCTCGAATTGGACAGGACCTACATCGGGAGCGAACCATTGGTGAGTATTTGAATCAATATTTAGGAATCCACCTACAGTGAAATTCAAATCTAACTGCACCTTAGCGCAGTTCTCGAATGTTCCGACTGGAGTAATCACGTCCTCAAATCCAATAACTTCCAAGTCAGTGATGCTGCTCCCAGATAAATCAAGTCCGATCTCCAGTTTCGCTTCTGCATCCGCCGCTATCTGCCACGCATCGCCGAGTTCCAACTGTAAAGGGAAAAAAGTAACAGGCGTTGGAAAATCTGCAGTCACGATAGCAGGAGGGTCGACTAATTCAAAGATAGTTCTATGGAGTTCAATGGCTTCGTTACCGACAGTCAAAAAATACCTGTCAGTGTCAACTTCTCCAGTGCTGAGCTCCTCGGTACTAATTTTCAGGAGGATACGCTCCTGACCGTCAATAATTTCGGGTCCCTCAAGCGTATAGGTGCTCCGTTCTGCACCATCAACACTCTCAAAAACCCACGTATTCCCGATGTCTGCCGGATAATAATTCTGTGCTGCCGCTGTCAACAGAAAAGAACAAACGAGACTCATGAGCAGGACTGGCTTGAGCCAATGTAAAAATGCGGTCTTTTTCATATTTTTTTTCCTTTCAATTAACGGAGTTCACGAGTTCCAGTCGCGTGCGAACGGTTTGACGCACTTCATCACAAATAGGCATGGCATGTTGTGTATTGTCGGCAGTCGCTATATCTCCAGGGCAGCGGGAGTCCACTGCATACGCTGTGATTATTTTAAAGTCAGGCTGCCAATGTGCCCAAGCAGGCAGTGTTGGCAGAATCAACGTCAGTAGTTCTTCAAGATTGTGCGCTCTTGGAACAGGGATGTTCGTTTCCTGCAGCCATGCCTTGAGATATTTTTCGATACACTGTTGTGCGTGGAAACAGATAGAGTCATGTACGGGGTCTGGGGCTTGCTGCCCCCATTTTGCTGTTCTGTAATCGCCTTCAGCCTTCTCTATCCATTCCAGCGTCAAGGGGTTCATACAGTCCGGCTCCTTTTTGCCAGCGTTCGGTGTGCTTTGCCGGTTTCTTATATTGTAATGCGCGTCGGATCCGTGAAGGATCTCGCCTTTTTCGGTAATTTCTCGGAGAAACCAATCGTTATACGAGACTCTATAAGCGATATCTTCCGGTGAACGGACTAAGAGATCCATGCCGAAGTGGTATGGAATCCGTTGTCGGATTTTTATAGCTGTGTTACGAAATTCCGATTTCGGGACATCCATGACAACGAGCAGGTCTACATCCGAGTCTTCCGTGGGGGTGCCGTAGGCATAGGAGCCAAAGAGGATAACTTGTAGCGGTGCGAATTCGCGCACGATGTCGGCACATACAGCTTGAATCTCTGCTCGAGCAACCATCTGCTCCGTCCTTTCGATTGAAGTATCCTGTAAAGTCTGCCAAGATTCCCAGAAGTATTCAACAGGATCATTCAAGTTTAAGAAATTAATGGAAAATTGAATAGCCCTATCCCTTCAATCCATCCTGTTGACTTTTTGCAAGCTTCGTGTGATAATAAGAGTATATTACTACATTTATTGCAATTTTGCAAGAGGGAAAAGAGCGCAGTGCTGACTTGACTGCGTGCCACTCAAAATAGTAAAAGGAGAAATGTAGATGCGTTTAGATGGACAGGTGGCGATTGTTACAGGTGGCGGCGGAGGTATTGGGAAAGCAACGTGTCTCGCTTTCGCCAAAGAAGGTGCGGATATTGTAATCCCTGAAGTGAATTTAGCGAATGCGGAAGCGGCTTCAGCAGAAATAACTGCGCTCGGTCGGCAATGTCGGGTGATTGAAACAGATGTAGCGGATGGCAATTCTGTGCGTAAGATGGTTCAGGAAACACTAGACACGTTCGGACGGATCGATATTTTAGTCAATAATGCTGGTATTTTTAGCTACACGCGTATCGATGCATGCACGGAAGCGGAATGGGATCGGATGATGGCTGTGAACCTCAAGGGTCCATTTCTCTGTTCACAAGCAGTAATGGAAACGATGAAAACACAACGCTCCGGACGGATCATTAATCTCGGTTCGTTGGCGGGACAGGTTGGAGGTTTAGTCGCCTCTGCCCCGTACTCCGCTTCAAAAGCGGGTGTAATGTGTCTGACGAAATCGTTGGCTCGTGTGCTTGGAGAGTACGGAATCACGGTGAATTCCATCGCACCGGGGGTAGCGGCAACGGAGATGGCGAAAAACCATCCTGACATGACAGATCAGATTCCACTCGGACGGGTCGCTGATGCCTCGGAGATCGCGAGTGCCATCCTCTTTCTTGCCTCAGAAGACGGGCGTTACGTGACCGGTGCGACACTTGATGTCAACGGTGGGATACGGATGGCTTAAAAAACTATGAAGGAGAAAAAATATGGACTATAAAGCACTTGGACGAGCAGGCGTAAAGGTCTCACCGTTCTGTCTCGGTACAATGATGTTCGGTGGACCGACGAACGAAAAGGATTCAATTCGGATCATCCACAAGGCGTTGGACGCGGGTATTAATTTTATGGACACCGCGAATGTCTATAACGACGGCGAATCGGAACGGGTTATCGGGAAAGCGGTCCGTGAAAACCGAGAGAAATGGGTCATTGCTACGAAGGTACACGGTGGGATGGGAGAAGATGTGAATGCCGCGGGTTCACACCGATTTCATATCATGTCGGCAGTCGAAGCGAGTCTCAAACGCCTTGACACAGATCACATCGATGTCTATTACTTGCACCGCTGGGATACCACCACGCGAATTGCGGAATCGTTACGGGCTTTAGACGATTGCGTGAGACAGGGAAAGGTGCGCTATATTGCCTGCTCTAACTTCGAGGCGTGGCGTGTTTGCGAGGCACTCTGGACCAGCGAAAAACAAGGGTTGGAGGAGTTTGTGTGCGTCCAACCGCTCTATAACATTGTTAACCGAGATCCTGAGGTAGAATTGTTGCCGTTCTGTGAGAAGTACGGCGTCGGGGTTGTGCCGTATAGTCCATTGGCACGAGGTGTGTTGTCCGGGAAGTATTTGTCCGGCAAAAAACCTCCCGCGGGTTCAAGGGCGGCACGTCAGGATAGCCGAATTTTGCAGACGGAACTCCGCGAGGAGAGTTATGAAGTCGCGCAAAACCTCAAACCCCTGGCAGATGCACACGGTAAAACGCTGACGCAATTTTCATTGGCGTGGGTGCTGGCAAATCCGACAATTACCTCTGTTATCATCGGACCGCGCACAATGAAACAATTAGAGGATAACTTGGGGTGTTTAGATTGCACGCTAACGGAAGCCGATGAGGCAACTATTAACGAATTGGTCCCTCTCGGAGAACACACCGGTAAAGGGTATAACGATCCGGCGTACCCGGTGCTGGGACGGTTAACACAGGGTTAAAACGTGTAGGTGTGTAACTGTTAGCAGGACTTACGCAATTTTGGCGGACGGCGTGACTATTTTATTTTTAACCCCCTAAATCCCCCTTATCAGGGGGACTTACGGAACTGACTGCGTAAGTCCTAACGTGAGTTCGATATAAGACAGGCAAAAATTCGGAGCATCTTGGCAATTCCAATATGTCCACCGGACACTGAGTTGAACGCATGTCATCCAACACAACAACCAAAACTCGAACTTTGCTCCAGAGGAGCAACATGTCTATAGCAACCATCCGACGCAACGTTCCCGCTCCGTAGGTGCGGTATATGGTTTTACGACATATAGCACTCCTCTGGAGTGCAAGAGTTTAGATGTCGTATTTTCTATAGACATAGCACTCCTCTGGAGTGCGGAGACTCCGATTATCAAATCTTTGGTAGGTGTAATGCCCTATGTCAGTTTCCCTGAGTCCTTAAATCGAGTTCACGTTAAATCCTATGTTAATTTAACGTACGGATCCGTAGTCCTTAGCATAGACAAGGCGGATCCGTGACGTAGTATAACGTGATAAGAGACTCAAGGCTCACTTTATTTCAGAGACCTGAGTTTCCCCCATGTGGTTGTTAACTTGCCTTGGGGTTCAACTGCCAATAATTCACCGAACCGATTGGTAATGAGTTCGCCAATTTCCAACCCAACCTGTTCGAGATAATCAGCGGGTTTCCCAGCGAGTGCTTCCATGTGGAAATGGACGAAATAGCCTTTCATATCTGGCGAAGCAAAGAGGACCGGGTCAGCTGAGCCACCGGCTTCAGCATAGACCTCGATTGGGTCACAATTTTCTGCTTCTAACACTTTCAGTTGCGCCGGACGACTCGGATTAAAGGGTTCAAGACTCGGAATCATTTTCTCACCTTCCGGTGTCGGCTTGACAGCGGCAGCGGTGGTTGTGATGTACTGTGCCGTAAAGTTGAGAACATCCATTACGCCTTGATTGCCCGGAACAATCTTTTGACCGGGCGCGCCCTTCTTTCCAACAGCATAGAACGGGGTATCCCCTGAATAGATGAGCACCCCACCCCCGTAGAGGAAGTTCTCGATTGGGCTGTCATCTGGCATACCGATCGTGTAAACGATTTCGGGAACTACAATCGGTGAAACGATAACACCCTCCGGATTTTCCTCCATATAAGCGACGAAGGCATCCGCATCACCGACAACAGAGGCAATTTTTGCTTCGTCTAATTCCGCCATAACGGCATCTTCAATCTTCTGCGTCGAGTTCCAATCGCCCCAACCGTCGGCGTTAAAACCGTAGTCTTCATCATAATAGAGGAATACTTCAGATGCTGCCCATGTTGTCACGGAACAGTAGAGGAGAATTCCAACCAGTGCGGAGATCTTGAATTGCAAGCGGAACTTGCGGGTTATATCACAGATATTATACGTCATGACAAAAACCTCTCTTCTAAATTTTTTACACTATTTGGACTTTCACCTTAGATATTCGTTACTTTAGTCAGATACTCTCGGAAAAAGTTCAAGGTTTTTGAATCTATTAAAACTGGGACGATCTGTACGTTGAGGGTCGTACATAATTATTTGGCGTAGGGTCTCCGTTTGTAAGCGCGCCCTTCGTTTTTTCTCCGATTTGTCCGGTATCTTAGAAAGAAGTCCCCGCGTAACTTCGCGAGTGTCGCCCGTAAAACGCCATCGTGGCTTATAGAAAACGACTTGGTTTAGCTCAACCACGGTAAGATTCTGGAAAAGGCACGGGAATCCTCTTTGATTAAGAAGAAATTTCTTTTCGTCGTGTCAGAAAGCTTCTCACATCGTCGGAGAGAATATTTCTTGATCTCATAAAGCTGATACCCTAAATCTGCAACGTAATTTTCTATCTCTTCGAACATGGCACGATTTGTTTCACCAACATCTTTCAGTTCCGCCATTAAGAGAGGTGCGTGCGTTTTTAAGCAGTGTTCCCCGCCGCGTAACACCTCTAACTGATACCCCTCCACATCAATCTTGATGAAATCCGGAACCGGCAGTTCGCGAATGAGGTTGTCAATCGTGTCAAGTGTCACGCGTTCCGATGCCGCCCGTCCATTGGCATACTTTAAGGAAGCAGTGCCTTCGGCAAGTCCTGCCTCGGAGTAGTAGAGATGCCGCTGTTCTACGCTGTCGCCGATCCCCTTATTAACAACAGTAATATTTGCGAACTGATTCAGAGAGACATTCTCATGGAGATAGTCACAGGTGCGTAGGGCAGGTTCAAATGCAACGACTGCGCCAGCATCTTTAACCCGTGAGGCGAGGAAGCACGTATAAAATCCGATGTTCGCCCCGATGTCCCAACAGATGTCTCCCGGCTGAATAATCTTCAGGAGTTTGGTAACGACATGCCTCTCATCATGAGTGCCGTAAAAATAGAGATATTGGTGCTCAGGGTTCGCTAAGTTGACTTTCAATCGGAATTGGTACTTGCTATCAAAAATAGCAACTGGGTCCTCAGGTGTAATCAAATCCTTCGTTAGGTTCAAGAGCAAACGCTTCCCGTCAGTGATTGGACACCATCGGAGGTAACTGCGGACAAGATAGTTGAGTTGCGGGTTCATCCCCACGTCTCAAGCCCCAGTAGTTTTTTGCCGAGTTCAGTCAGATATGCGGTTTCGCTTAATTCATGCTCCTTTTCTGCGCGTTCGCCACTAAAACCCGCCATACGCTCTTTCCATGCGTTGATACGGCCTTCGCGTGCTTCCGGATTCGCTTCCCCTGTAGGAGACATAGTAATGTATTGCGCGACACGTGGCGCATCGGCAGTGTTGATACCCGCACTATGAGGCAACGCGCTATGCCAAATAACGAGATCGCCTGCCTTACCGGGGACTGGAACTGCACCGAGTGCCACTAAATCTTGCTGCTTCGGGTCGGCATCCGATGGCAGACTCTTTATCCACTCCTCAATCTTATTGTGGAACCCAGGAACACACGTAAATGCCCCTTGATTAGCGGCAGTATCGGTAAGATAAAGCACACCCTGGACGTGGAACCGGAAAGGGATTTCTACAGACGCATCCCAATGGAGTCCCAAGTTTGTCCGTTCTAATTTTTCAGGAACGTTGGGCGGACTCATACTGGCACGGTCGAAACTCACCCAAAGTTTCTCATTATCCCAAATCTCGGTGAAAGCTTGATGCACACGCGGATATTGACGCGTTGCCCATAAGGTCGGGTGCTGATAGATTTCTACCATGATGCCTTTACGAGGCGGATCGGGATACCAGGTGTCTGGATCATCGGCATCCATACCAAGGAAATCCCAGACAGCTTGCGCCGTATTCTGTATTAACTCTGGGGGTGCCGCATCGTGGATAACGACATAACCGTTTTCCTCCCAGAAAGCACGATCTTCAGAACTCAAAACAACCATTTTTAATTTTCCTTGCGGGTAAATGACAGGCGTTGGAACTATCAGATGCGTTCCTTAAATCCGCCCTCCATTACATTACGGGCTACGGGTTTTGATGCTATCTTAACCCAAGTTGCCACTTATTTATACACATAGCACTCCGGAATCAACGGTATGAATGCCTTATCAAACCTTCCGAGACTAAAACCCCGTGCTTTAGTGCGGGGATACAGTCTCGTTTTCGTGAATTAGACAAGGTTTTTCCTTGACAAATCCTGCCAAAAATGCTACAATACTCTTAGAGTGTAAGGTTGCTATAGAGGGTTGTTACGCACCTCTAAGGTTAGATTCCTATAGTGTAAAGCTCTAATATCTAAAATCCTGAAAGTCGTAGCTTACAGTCGTTAGTAGGGAAAGACAGGTCATGCTGAATCCCGTTTGAAACGGACGACTCAAAACTTTTCGTAAGGTGCTTTTTAGCACGCAGTCAGGATAGTGTCTGTTGCAGGAGGCTATAGAAGCCTTGCATATCGCAAGCAGTGGTCGTTGATCGCACGAAACTTCTGATGACTTTCTTCAGAAGCACCCATGCTTTAGCAGGGCGTTCTATCACGATTAGCATTTTACCCCAACCGGCGCAAAAAAGCAGAGAGAAAAATAACTATCAATCCTAAAATTACAGTAAGGTTGAGCCACGGTGCTGGTCTTTTCTGAAATACATCAAAGACAGGATAGGGGAACGTCAGAATAATTGCTAATGTAAATATTAAAAAGACGATAAAAAGTTTCGCACCCAAGACGAGGATGTAGAGCGAGTAATCTGATATAAACGTTCCAGTAGCGGCAACGGAACGTGCAGTGCGAAAGAAGGTGATGAAATTATACAATCCCGATATGAGAACGGTTAACAATGCTGTCCAGACAACACCACTAAAACGTCGCAATGCGGATGAGATTAATACCTCCGGTTTAGAAAGCCGTCCGACAATCGGGAGAAAAACAACGCGAAAGAAAAAGAATCCTCCTATCATCAGAACGACGGATCCAACATGTATCCATTGCATTAACGACTTCAACAACATCTTTTTAATTATTGGGTTTTCGTGCCGATTTTTCCGATTTGATCATCAACTCGCCTCCGTTATAAATGCTAAAGCACGAGTTGATGGTCAAAAAATCGGGTTTTCGATGCGCTCCAACAACACAGGTACTAAAAAACGTGAGTTCGACTTAAGGATTTAGAGAAACCTGACACGATATATCACGTCTATCGTAGGTTTGCTTACAGCCAGATACTATGGCAGAAGGGCAATCGGTTAAGCACGCCGACTGCCCTTCTCCATTCTCTGTATTCCTGTGTTCCAGTTGTTGCGATGTTACACCACTGGCTTACCACCAATGGGGTTAAAACAGTTGCGCGACTGCTTACAAGCGTCTGGCGACACAAATTGGTCATCGGGTCCTACGACTTGCATGGTGCAATTGCACCAATAGTGCGAACCGGGATTGTTTTCAACGAGGTTCTGCAAGTTGCCGCCCGGAATGTAAATCGCCTTCGTCCGAAGATACTGGCATATCGGGCGATTAAAGATTGGAAGTGCTTTTCCTTGTAACATATCAATGCTCCTTTAGCTTGCAGCCATCATCGCGGCGCGACTGACGAGATTCCGTGTTAAAGTTACCTTATACGCGTTGTCGTTCAAGGGTTGCGCGTCCTTGACCGCATCCGCTCCGGCTTGCTGACTCACCGATTCGTCGATCATCTTGCCGGTGACAGCAGCTTCTGCTTCTTTAGAACGCCAAGGCGCAGGCGCGACACCACCGAGAACGATACTGGCGGTTTTACAGGTCTTCCCGTCCATCTCAAAAACACCAGCAACGCTTGATAACGCGAAGTCAGGGGCACCTTTCTCACGCGCCTTTAAATAGAAACTCTTTGTATTCGGCTTCGCTGCCGGGACGCTGACCTCAACGACAATTTCATTGGGTTCCAGCACATTTTCCCGGAACGGATTTGCAGCCGGTAATGTAAAGAATTCCTCAAGCGACATATTTTTCTCGCCATTGGGTCCGACGATTTTGACCGAGGCACCCAAGGCAATCAATGCTGGCGCGAGGTCCGAAGGATGCACAATGTAGACCGGATCGCCACCAAGGATCGCATGATATTTGCTCAAACCATCAACTGCATAACAGATGTCTCCACCCTTTTTGAGGCAATCGGTGGTTTCATCTCGGTAGTACCAACACCGCGGACGTTGGCAAAGATTCCCGCCGAGTGTCCCGACGTTCCGAATCTGTGGCGTCGCAACAGAACCAGCAGCTTGCGCCAGAACGGTATAGTGATGCCGGATAGTCGGATGCATAGCGATGTCAGCGACAGTGGCTAATGCCCCGATCTTTAAGCCTGAAGCATCAGCCTCAATGCTATCCATTCCGGGTAACGTCTTGAGATTAATGAGCGTCTTCGGGGTTTCAATGTACTCTTTGAGCTCTGCAAGCAGATCCGTGCCACCGGCGATAAGCATGACTTCGCCCCAACCACTTTCACTCAGGAGTGACGTGACCTGCTCCAGACTGGTAGCGTTAACGTAACTGAATTTTTCCATTGCTTACCTCCTTATGCCTTGTCGGCGAGTGCATCAAGGACCTTATCAGGTGTTATCGGTAACGACCGAATCCGAACGCCAATCGCATTGTAAACGGCATTCGCAATAGCACCAGGTGTCGGAATACATGGTGGTTCACCGATCCCTGTAACCTTGCGGTGCGTATCGAAAACAATGGATTTAATTTCAGGGATCTCGAAAGTCCCAGGAACCTTGTAGTCCTCAAGATTGGCGTTGAGCATTCGACCCGTCTGTGCATCCATGAAACGCTCTTCAAGCAGTGCCTGACCCAATCCCATGATAACACCACCATTAATCTGACTTTCTGTCGTCAACCTGTTAATCGCCAATCCGCAATCCTGAACGGCAACAATTTTGACAACCCTGACAGCCCCGGTCTGCGTATCAATTTCAACTTCAGCGAACTGGGTACCTGCGGCACCACCTTGACGGAGGTCCTCATCCCAAGTTCCACCTTCGTTAATACTCTCCATGCCGAGTTGTCCGGTTGCCTGTTTCCACGTAATTGTCTTTGTCCTATCAGAGACGGCATAGATAGTGCCGGTGCCGACACGGAGATCACCAATCGGTGCATCAAGCAGTGGCGCGATGCGTTCAAATAATTTCTGTTTCGCCGCCGCTGCTGCCGTTTTGATGACAGGCGCCACTGACGGAGTTGTTTGACTGCCACCACTGCCGCCAGAAGGCAATCCGGGCCCGCTATCGCCAACCTTCACACGGATATCGGTAGGTTCAAGACCGAATTCTTCGGCAACAATAATCGCAATAACTGTGCGGACACCAGTTCCAATGTCCTGTGTACCTGTGACGGCTTCAACAGTGCCGTCTGCGTTGATAGTGATCCGCGCTTCAGTGCCGCGTCCGCCACCGCCACCCCATTGTCCACTGCCAAGTCCCATGCCGCGCTTTTCCACGCCTGTGCCGGAACCCGGTACGCTGTTACGACGATACCAGCCTATCTCTTGTGCACCGAGGGTGTATTGTGCCTGACGCACTTCATTCGGATCATTGATACGACGAAACTCCAACGGGTTCATACCGAGTTTTTCGGCAAGCTCATCCATCAGAGAATCCATCGCGAATGCACCTTGCGGGTGCCCAGGGGCGCGCATCGCGCGTTGATTGCCGGCGTTGACAGTCACGTTAACCCGTTCCGATCGACTGTTTGGCACGTGGTAGACGTAAGGTGCCGGGAAACCCGCGCCACTGGAGATGCCCCCTGTGCCGTGGCCCTTCATATCGTAAGCGATAAGTCGCCCGTCGCGTGTTGCGCCGGCGCGAACGTGCTGTGTCATTGAAGGCCTATTGCCAGCAACAAGATGCTCTGCTTTCCGGGTCAGCATTAGTTTCACTGCTTTGCCAGTGATACGAGACAATTCAGCAGCCGTGCGACCTTCCACGCCGGGTCCGAATTTGCTTCCAAATCCGCCCCCCATGTGCTCCGTAATGACCCTGACCTGGTTTGCGGGCAATTCAAAGCGCTGCGCCAAATCGTTGCGAACCCCAAAAACACCTTGTGTAGATGCCCAAACGGTAAGATTTTGTTCATCCTCCCATTTTGCGACATGCCCGTGTGTTTCCAAGCAAACGTGCGTCTGAACAGGCGTATGATAGGTAGCCTCGACCTCAACAGCGGCTTCAGCAAACCCTGCATTGATGTCGCCGTCTTCTCTGACATTCGGTTCGCTCTGATTGCCCGCCCAATCCTCTCGGATTTGCGGTGCCCCTTCTGCCATCGCGTCCGCTTCTGTGACGACGTGCGGTAATTCCTCTAAGTCGACACGAATGAGCCGGAGTGCGTCCTTAGCGATGTCATCCGTTTCAGCGGCAACAGCGGCAATTTCTTGCCCTTGGTACCGGAGTTTATTGCCAACCTCAATGAGCGGAATAACCGCCTTGACCCCGGGTAATGCCTCTGCTTCGCTCAGGTCAATGCCCATCACGGTTGCGTGTGCGATTTCAGAACGCAAAATGCGTCCGTAAAGCATCCCCGGTTCATTAATATCAAAAGTATACTTCGCTTTTCCAGTGACTTTATCCTTACCGGACAAACGGGTTATCCGTTTCCCGATGAGACGTGATTCACTTGCTTCTCCCCATGATGCCATGCGTTTTCCTCCTATAGCCAACTGCCCATTGGAGCGGCAGACTCTTGCGTCTCGCAAGTCAAGCCTTGCTTTCAAATCACATCTTCCGTGATGCGGTTTTGATAGCATCAAAGATGAATGGATAGGTTCCGCAGCGACACGTGTTGCCAGACAAACCGGCTTTAGTTTCTTCGAGCGTCGGTTTCGAGTTTTCGTTCAACAGTGCTGCGGATGAGACGATGAAACCGGGTGTGCAGAATCCGCACATCATCGCGTCGTGTTGGATGAATGCTTCCTGAACAGGGTGCAAATCGTCGCCGTCTGCTAATCCCTCAACGGTTGTTATCTGCTTGTCCTGTGCATCAATTGCGAGCATCATGCAAGCGTAGATCGTCTTTCCATCTACCATGACGGTACAGCCACCACATTCACCACGATCGCAAATTAGTTTAGCACCTGTTAAGTCGATGTTGCTTCCGCTTGTATCAATTCCATCACGCAAAACGGTTAAAAGCGTTGTTCGCGCTTCAACCTCGACCTGATACGATTTACCGTTGATATTGAGTTGGATTGTCGCATTAGCGATAGCGTCGCCCATTTGGGCATCGGCGGTTTTCTCACTGCCGATCAAGACGCTCGGTGCGACAGTTGCAGCAACGGTACCTGTACCTACGCCTTTCAAAAAGTTCCGGCGCGAGATGTTCGTCCCCTGTTTTTTATCCTTCTTATCAGGCATGCGGGACCTCCTTCAATTGTGAGTTCGGATTAACGTTATGTTCATCGCGTTGGTTGGAAAATTCATTATCTCTCAATTTTTTCAGTATACTATATCTCACATTTTTTATCAAGAAAAAAAACGAGCGAATGATAATTAGGTTTCGGTTTCCACACTTTGATGCGGTCAATGTCATTTCATCAGGACTTACGCAAATTGCGTAAAGAAGCAATATATTTCACCCAACAGGTCGGTTATTTCAGTGATTTAACCCCCTAAATCCCCTTATCAGGGGGACTTCAAGAGGAAGTGCGTAAGTCCTATTCATTTTCAAGAACGAAGGGCGAAATAACAAACCGTGCCAGCGATGAGGATACTTTTCTACAAAATTTTCCTCTATTGGACTCAACCGTGGAAAATAAGCACCTCTGTGAAGATGAAAAAATTGATTGGCAATTTTTCTCAGAATGGGGTATCATATTAATGCCCTAATGCACTTATAAGAGTAATTACGTAAGCACAATATTACACGGTGGCATTTCGCCTACCAGACGCAAAAAAAAGGAGCTATCATGGCTGGAAACACGTTTGAAATTAGTGACGACACATTTGAAGGAATGGTAATTACATCAGACACACCCGTTGTTGTCGACTTTTGGGCAGAGTGGTGTGGTCCTTGCAAAATGATTGCGCCGATCTTGGAGGAGCTCGCCGGTGAGAACTCTGAGGCATTTAAAGTTGGAAAAGTAAACGTTGATGCCAACCGTCAGACCGCGATGCAGTACGGCGTTCGGAGCATCCCAACGCTGCTCGTGTTCAAAGACGGCAAAGTTGCGGGGCAGATTGTCGGCGCGATGCCCAAAGAAGCACTCAAGAAGAAAATCTTAGATGCCCTATAAGCCGTTCCATTCGTAATCACACCTCTGGAGAATGGAAGATTGTATAAATCAGATTCGCCCTTCCATTCTCCCACCGTTCCTACCCTTCCACCCTCTAAGGTTCGCTATGTTTTGGCAACTTGTCTACAACCTGTTTGCTGTCCCTATTATGTTTGTCGGTTTTTACGGCGCAGGATGTTGCAATCCAAAGATTATGGAGGGCATCAAGGGGCGAAAACGAGTGTTTTCAGAACTGGCAGACCAACTCCAGACCGCTCGACTTCTGGAGAAAACAGTATGGTTTCACTTTACTTCTGTCGGCGAATTTGAACAAGCAAAACCACTCATCGAAGCGATTTATGCAGAGACCCGAATTGTTTTAACCTTCTTTTCACCCTCCGTTGCACCAAATGCCCGATCTTATCCGTACGCCGATGCCGCTGTTTACCTTCCGTTGGATACACCCCGCAACGCGGAACGCTTGATACGTCTCATCAAGCCTACTTTGATAATCTTTTCCAAATTCGATATCTGGCCCAATCTCGTCTGGAAAGCCTCTAAAAACGGTATTCCCATTATTGTGATTGCCGGTACGTTGCACGCTGAATCGAAACGATTGTCGCGTTTCGCGAAACCCTTTTTTCGGAGTGTGCATCGGCACATCCAAGTGCATTGTGCGATCTCGGAAGGGGATGCGGCACGCTTTCAAGAACTCTGCTCGCCAACACATGAAATCGTTGTTACCGGCGATACCCGCTATGAGCAGGTTTACAGACGCGCAGTAGCCGTTGAATCTGACACCGAATTTTTTCCCGGTCAAGCGACTTTAGGACGTGGCTTGCAAGCCCATATTGCAACGAAACGTCCCATCCTCATCGCTGGCAGTACCTATACAGAAGACGAGAAAGTACTGTTGCCGGCATATCAACGACTGCGTGAGAATACACGCGACAACTTTCCTCATTTGATTCTGGTCCCACATGAACCTACCTCTGAACGAATCAGTGAGATCCGCGCCGCTCTGAACCGCCAGCAACTTCCACACCTCTGCTTCTCTGAACTCACATCGGGGGTAGATTTAGCGGCAGTGGATATCCTCATCATTGATAGGATGGGGCTTCTTGCAAAGTTATATGGACTGGCAGATATTGCGTTTATTGGGGGAAGTTTTCGTGGGAGCGTTCACAATGTGATGGAGCCTGCTGCGATGGCGAAGCCTGTCCTGTTCGGTCCGACCATCCAGAACGCCTATGAAGCGTCTCTCCTCGTAGATCGGGGTGGGGCAAAACTGGTTCACACTGCACAACAGTTGGCAGACGCTATTACCGTGTGGTTGAACGATACAGACGCGAGGGAGATAGCAGGCAGCGTTGGGAAACAATTGATTGAGGAAAATCTGGGCGCGGTGGAGCGAACTTTGGTGCATTTGCGGGAGTATGTGTGAAAAAATGGAGAAGGGATGAACTGCTTAGCGCCCCAAGGTAGATTGATCCTCCACCTGAGTCTGGTAGCGGATTTTTAGGACGGGACGTAGGTTTTCATCATCTGACTCTTTTGAAGCGAAAACGATAGGGACACTACCATCCCGCAAGGCGAAAAGGTACCCGTAGTTGTAATCCGGATTCGCTACCCAAAAGCGGATCGCGTCCGTGAGCAGTTCGTTTTTAAATGTATAACGTTTCCCTGCCCCTTGAATTTCGTATGTACCATCAATCCGATAGGCGACATCCTCAGAACCGTTGTAATCGCTTTCATTATCGCCGTCTATACCTGCTAACATCGCTTGTGCAGGAGGCTTATTCCACGGGAGATTGCGATGCAACGCGCTGTTGTAGGTGAGTTCGTTATCTTCTGCACGTTGGGAGACACCCCTGCCCTCTCGCCACGGGAGCAAAACCCGGCGGAAGATGACGGTCTGCGCAGCATCTGTCTCACACTGCTGGACCTGTAGACTGATCGTCGCTTCTAAGACTTGGGCGGGTTCTCGGATACCCATGTCTTCAAAAGCATCATACAGGTCAAAGGCGACGAAGAAAACACTGCCTGTTGGATCACACACGAGGGTCGGTTTGGCACCCGCATTGTTATTTCGCGTCTTGCGATCTTTATTGACAATCAGACTCGTATCTTGCAAGCCGCCAGAGAATGTAACGGAGTCGCCTGCACCGAAGGTTATCTCGTTTACAGATGGAAGGGTTATCACTATTCCCGTTTGCGAATTCGGAAGCGTGAGGTGATAGGTTTTTTCTACCGCTAATGGCGAAGTGAGCAGTAGAACGCGATTCAGTCGTGGATCCAGTAGCGCGTATTCCAACTGGACATCTGGGGTAATATGATAATTATTCAGGTCTTCTGCGGTCTCTGCTTGTAATTGTCCCTCAAATTGGAGTTGAATTGCGGTTTGTGATAGCGGTGTCGCCTTCAGCAGCTTTGGCGTATCTGCCGACCTGGTGGCTAAAATGGGACATAAAAGCAGAAAGAGAAATATCGGAAACTTATAAATCACTTCAGAATAAACCTTCAAACTTGTTTATCGCGACCTGGAGGTCGCTCCTACAGGAGAATCTCAATTTGGAGATTGTTTTTACGGAACATCCGCTACAATAAAGACGGCATTTAAGACATCGCGTTCTTGCTGTCCGGACGGTTTGTTGATGACCGCATCGTTAACCACAAAGGTACTGGAGGAACCACCATCAAGATTAATCGCTTCGGTAGCACCGAGTTCAATGAGAATGCTGGCGAGTTCATAGAGGGTTAACCCCGTGCTATACTTCGGTTGCCGTCCGTCGGCAACTATTAAAAAGAGTGTGTCCGCATTGTATCCGAGTGCAGTGCGGGGTTCATGGCTTAGAGTCAGCACCGATGCGCGCTTGCCGGGAGTATGCCGCTTCTCGGCATAGTGCATCTCCACAAGCGTCTCATTTATCTTACCATCCTTGAGGAGTCGGAGCCGTCCGCCGATAGCATGTTGAACTCGATTCCATTCGGGCGGTGAGAGGGTAAGGGTGAGCGTGCCGTTCGCGCCAGTATTGAACTCGGAAACGCCTGCATCTTTCAACCGTGTGCTAATCCAGAGAATTGCCCCGTCTCTGGGGATCGTGCTATTTCCATCGCGTGCGACCCCTTCTACAAGGTAGGAATGCGTATAATTCGGTGTCAAAGGAAGCGAAAGCCCACTGATTAGAATCTCCGTGCCTCGGCGGCGGTTGGTATGGGTTGATTCGCCGAGTCGTGGTGTGTAAAGTGTTACCTGACACCCATCAAGCCGTCGTTGATTGACACACCCAAGGGACAGATTCTGCGTGCCTATTTGCACGTTTGCTTTCATTTCCACGGGAGTGCTCAGAAATTCACCGGACTCGGTTACACCGAAGCATGCCTCGGTATCTGTAGGTTGGGTGATGAGTTCACCGTCTTGGACATGCAGGTTCTCTAACACGCCGCCGTAGCCGCGCATATCACCAAGAACACCAAACCCCCCATTGACTGCGACGAGGGCACGCCGATCCCCACGTTGGGTCCGACGGGTTGCCATAGAACGCACGGTTTCTTTGCCGAGTACTTGCGCATTTGCGAGTGCCACCTCAAAGTGTAGCGTCGGCTCATGGCGGGACATCTCGGCGACATAAAGAGCACACGTTTCGGTATCCCAGTCGTAACGGTAGAGATGGAGTCCCGGTGCCACATCTGGAAATAACGCCTTTTTCTCGCCACCGGCGTGTACGACAGGGATTGTGATCAATAGCAAACAGATGATAGCACAGAATTTACGCATTACGAAAAATCTCAACGGCAAAATACTCAATTGGTTGATCTATGGGAGGATGCAGCTTCTTGACGATGAGATGGATCTCATCTACTGCGAATTGTTCTAAAATCACTGCGGCGATCTTCTCAGCAAGTGCTTCGATGAGTTGGAACGACTGTTGCGTGCCGATCTCAACGATACGTGTGACGACTTCGGCGTAATTAACCGTATCGGCAAGAGCGTCTGTCCTGCCGGGGTTCGCAAGCATACACCCCAGGGTTGCATCAATTTCATAATGGCCACCGACGTGGCGTTCCGCTTCCGGAACGCCGTGGTGACCATGAAATCGAATCCCTTTGAGGATAATTTTATCCATGACTATTCTTCGGGAATTTCTCCAAAGGTATGTGCAGGTTCAATCAGGTCCTTCACCTGTTTTCCAAACCTTCCATCAGTGTAATCAATCGAGCGAATTCTCCAATCACTGCCATCCTTCTTAAGTGCGGAAATCAGATTGCCCTTCTGACCTCCCCAATCATACGGACCCCGCAAAACGGCTTCTTTGCCTTTGCTATCAATAGCGATGTAGACGATGTCAATCACCATCTTTCCACCGCGCAGTCGGAAGATTCCTTCCCATGCCTTTGTTACTGCCTTCCACCCTGGATTTTTTTCAAAGGCACCAGCCCAGAATGTCCAAGCGGTAAAAACGTCCTCCCCCTCACTTCTGAGCCACACATCCGCCAGCACATCAACATCTTTGTCGCCGTGAGCGACAGCGTACTCCGCATAAAGGTCGCGAATCGCCTGCTCATCAGCGGCAAAGTCAACATCCCTTCCAGCAGCCACATCGGGTTGCGTTGCTCCGGAAGATGTTGTCGGCTGGGTCTGCTTATCGGGTGCTTCTGCTTCATCATCAGTGTCGCCGCCGCAAGCCATCAGTCCAACGGCAAGCAAAACGAGGATGAAATAATAAATCGCTTTCGGTTTCATATTGCCTTCTCTCCTGTGTTGAAGGTGATCAGTCAATCGAACTCATACACTTTCTTCTATTGTATCCTATCTCACGATAAAAATCAACACAATTTTGAGCCTTGCAGGAATATTCGTTCTATTTTCGGTTGAAAATCTAAGTATTTTTCAGCCGGATTTACAATAAGAAGTTGTTTCACAACCGATTTTGTGCTATACTTTTGAGTGTAACCGATATGTTGTTAACCTCCAAAACTCTGTGGAAAAGGAATCTTTATGAACGTCACAGTTAAATACTTTGCTGTATGCCACGAAATGTTAGATAGATCCGAAGAAGAGATGGAACTTCCAGACGGTGCCACCGTAAAAACGATTTTAGTACGTCTTGAGGAAGAATGGCCCGAAATCGCCGAGTTCTATGAAGTGATGCAGATGTCCGTCAATTGGGAATATGCTACGGAAACTACTGAACTCGCGGAGGGGGACGAGGTCGCCCTAATTCCACCAGTGACGGGAGGATGCGATGTTTAAGATAATCACCGAAGTTATCACAGGAGAGGAAGTGCGTGAAGCCGTAGAAGGACCCGATGCTGGTGCGGTCGTGTTATTCTTCGGTACGGTTCGGAACAACACTGATGGTAGACCGGTAAAATGTCTTGAATATGAAGCGTACCCACCGATGGCGGAGAAAAAAATGGCAGAAATCGCGCAAGAAATCTCTAACAAGTGGGGTATCGATCGCGTCGCAATGGTCCACCGTGTCGGAAAATTGGAAATCGGCGAGGTAAGCGTAGCAGTTGCAGTTGCATCACCGCACCGCAAAGACGGGTTTAAAGCGTGTCAATACGCGATGGACCGCCTCAAACAGATCGTGCCTATCTGGAAGCGTGAAGTGTGGGCAGATGGTGAAGCGGAATGGGTGAAACCGGACGCTGTTTTCTTCGACGCTCCTAAGCCACACAAAACCGCTTCACAAATTGACTAAAGATTGAGACCCCCTGTGGGAACTGGTCCAACGCCATCCACTCATCCACCGTATGCGCCTGCAGAATACTGCCGGGCCCGATAATGACGGTCTCCATGTGCTGCGCGAAGACGGTAGCATCGGTGCCATAGGCAACAGTTCGGGGTTCGGTCTCGCCTGTTATTTCAAGTGCCGCTTGAATAATCTCCGCATCGGGTGGTGTGCGTACCGGAGGGGCATCGATATATAAATCAAATATCAACCCATGCCTTTCTGCTGAGTCGCGTGCACGGTCTATCCATACCCTTGAATCATCACCGGGCATTGGACGATAGTTAATATTACAGACACTCAAGGGAGAGGTAATATTCGCGCCACACTCGCCATCGCTGATAGTGATATTCCAATCTGTAAAGGGTGGTGTGAATTCGTCGTTGAAATACCGAGTATCGGTCGTCAACTCCTGATAAATGTCCCGCATTTCCGCGAGAAACGGGATTAACTTTAGATTTGCGTTGTCACCTTCGCCCGTACTGCTGTGTGCTGCGCGCCCGTGCGCTGTAACAGTAAAGCGGACGGTCCCTTTGTGTGCATATACCGCATGGAGTTCAGTCGGTTCACCGATGATACCGTACTTCGGGAAGCCGTGCTTTTTGAACATCTGCGACTTTTCGGCAACTGCAGTTGCACCCAAGTAACCCACCTCTTCATCAGCGGTAATTACGACATAGAGTGGTGCCTTCATATCCGATGCGGCATAGTGTGACGCGACCTCAATCATACACGCAACACTGCCCTTCATATCACAACTACCCCTGCCGTACATCTTCTCATCGGCAATCCGTGCCTCAAACGGATCCATCGACCAACCGATAGCAGGCACAGTATCTATATGTCCGAGCAGCGCAAGCCCGCGTTCACCGTTCACAGTACCTTTTCGTCCGATGAGATTCACCTTCAGCACACCCGCTCGGTCTTTGTATTCAACCCGTTCGACTTCACAATCAATGGATTCCAGCGTCTCGGTGAGAAAATCCATGACCTCAACATTGCTGCGAGGGCTTACTGTATTATACCCAATGAGGGTTCTGGTCAATTCTTTTGCATTCATAGTTAGCAATTTTACAAAAAGCGGTGAAGTTTGTCAATGAATTTTTTAGAGCAGTGTGTCGCGATTTAGAAATCACGCCTACAGTTGGTATTCATAAGCGGCGACGGCAACGGCGACAATCGCGGCAGTTTCTGTGCGGAGGATGTTTTTACCCAGCGTCACGAGAATGCATCCACTTTCAACAGCACTGGTGACCTCTTGATCGGAAAATCCGCCTTCTGGTCCGACAAAGAGCGCGATGGAAGCAGGACGCGGCACCTCTCGTAAAACCGTTTTGATATGCTGGATATGTGATTCCTGATCACGATGCGGACTAAGCAGCAGGCAGAGCGAAAACTTATTGAGTTGTGCAAGGGAGGCATCAAACTCTTGTACGTTGCATAATTCAGGCAACCAGGCGCGTTCGGACTGCTTGGTAGCAGAGATAAGAACACGGTGCCAACGCTCATATCGGTTTTGACTCGGTTTCTGCAAGGCGTATTCTGAATGCAGTGGTACAATCTGTGCGGCACCGAGTTCTGTCGTTTTTTGGAGAATTAACTCCATCTTATCGTTTTTGGGGAGCCCTTGAAAGAGCGTGAGGCTCGGTGAAACAACGGCGTGAAATTCATGGCTGAGGATTCGGGCTTCGCTTGAAAGTCGATCATCGTGTGTTTCAAGAATTTGTGCGGTATACACATTCCCTTTTCCATCGATAATTCGGAGAGTCTCACCCGGTTTTGTCCGAAGGACATTGCGGAGATGATGATGCTCCGAACCCGTAATCGTAGCGATATTATTGCAGATCTGAGAAGAGGAAACATAGAAAGTGTGCATTCTTTAAATGTTCCTTGCGGTTCGGTGAGGTGAGTTGGCATCGTCAAGTCCCTTTCCGTTGAGCCGTCCCGGCGCGTTGCTTGGGACTACAAACTTTCGTCATAGGTTGCAGGGGTGCGCAATTTTTGAATAATCGTCTCTGGCTGCTGACTGCGGAAGATAGCGGTCCCTGCGACGAGAATCGTTGCACCTCGATGAATTGCGAGGGGCGCGATTTCTGTGGTTACACCCCCATCAACGGAGATGTCAAGAGACTGCGTCATTTCCTGAACCATTTGATGTAATGTTGCTATTTTTTCGAGTGTATCCTGTCGAAAGGATTGACCTCCGAACCCAGGTTCAACGCTCATTGGCAGGACTAAGTCAATGTCTGAAAGGTAAGGTGTAACCGCCGAGACAGGTGTCTTCGGACAAAATGCTAAACCCGGTTTAAGCCCGTGTGCCTTGATCGCTGAAATTACGTCGTTCGGTTCGTCAGCACTTTCGATATGAAAGGTAATCAAATCTGCCCCTGCCGCCGCAAGCGCGTCGATATAGCGAAGCGGGTGCATCACCATAATGTGGACATCAAAAGGAACATCGGTGATCTCTCGAACAGCAGCGATAAAGGGTGGACTGATAGCGAAATTTGGCACAAACTCGCCGTCCATCACATCAAAGTGGAGCATGTCTGCCCCAGCCGCGACGATCCGTTTAACCTCTTCGCCAAGGCGACTGAAATCTGCAGCGAGTAATGAAGGCGCAATTTTAGGAGTAGGAATTTGTAATCTCCTTGTAGGGGCAAGGTAACCTCGTCCCTACTATCTATAAACCACTTCAGGTAATTTTTCATCATTTTCGTAGACGATCACCCGTGTTTTGCCAAAGACGCGGACCCCCTTCTGTTCCAAATCAATCACTGTACCGGGGGCATAGCGTTGATCCACCTCAATGCGCTCACTGTACTCATCAATTATAACAATTTTGACGTGACGTGAAAGTTTTCCTTCTTCACTAACCGTATGCGTGAAAGTCAAGGGTCTACTGATGTTTTCAGTAGTACCCTGCACACCACTGATTTCGAGTAGGACGCGGTCTCCGGTTTTCACCATCACACCGCCTGTAGGTTCGTGAGTGATAATTGCGCCTTGAGGGATTTTCGGGTGTGAACTATATTCAGTCTCAACTTTTAATCCCACTGCTTCCAGTACAGCAACCACATCGGCAGCAAGCTGACTTTGGAAATTTGGAAGTTGTACCACTTGTGGTCTGGATCCGCGGCTCACCAAAAGATTTACAGGGCTGCCGCGACGTTGACCACCTCCTTCTGGAGGTGTTTGTGCGATGACAGTATCCTGTAAATAATCTTCGGAATGGACGAAGGCAACTCGATTCGGACGAAAACCAGCGGTTGCGAGTGATTCAAAAGCGGCATCCCGAGATTTTCCAATGACAGACGGAACAGGGACTAACTCAGCTCCAATGCTAACTGTGATTTCAACGGGTTGATATGATTTTATTCTAAAGTTCGCCTCTGGATTTTGTGAAACGATTTCACCCTTCGGCGCATCGCTACTCGCCTCTTGAATGGTTTTTGCGGGTTGCAACCCTGCATCCCCAAGAATCCGCACGGCTTCATAGTAGCTTTCGCCGGTAATGTTGGGCACAAGCACCTCCTCGGTTCTGACCCAACCCGGAATAACGACGAAAATGGCTAACGCTCCAATTATACCGAGAAAAATCAAGAGATAGAGGAAAACCTTGAATGATGCAAATAGGGTATTGTTCAGGCTATTCATATTTTAATCTTACCTTGCGGTTAAACAAGGTGAGTTTGAACTTTGACGTATTCCTCTCAAGAGTCGCCTGCGCCGTTGTTGCAGGCTTGCCTCCCGATTTCAAGAAGGATATACAGAAGGATCAGATTTTCATTTTTCCTTGCGGTTAAATGACGAGAGTTTGAACTTTGACGTGTTCTTCTCAAGAGTCGCCTGCGCCGTTGTTGCAGGCTTGCCTCCCGATTTCAAGAAGGATGTACAGGAGGAAACCTAATAATTAAAAAACTCGCCTGTTTGCAATTGATAACCGTTAATAAAATCGTGTGCTTCCATAGATTTTTTGGTTGCGGGTTGGATTTCCAACAATTGGAGCGTTCCTTCTGCCGTGGCAACGAGCAGTTTTTGTCTTTCGGTTATTTCAAGGGTTCCGGGTTGTCGCGCGAGTTGCTGTGGAAGGGGTTGACAACGGACAATTTTCAGTCGCAGTTTCTCCCGGAAGAAAGTATAAGCACCGGGCCAGATTGCTGTACCTCTGACCAAATTGTGAATCGTGGTCGCCGGTTGATTCCAATCAACGTGCCCGATTTCCTTCGTCAGCCGTGGTGCGTGAGTTGCTTCTGCGTCGTTCTGTGGAACTGCCGATGGCGGTTCTCCATCCGGCATATTGGACAAACATCGGACCAACTGATTTGCACCGAGCTGTGCCAACTGTTCCGTCAATGTGAAAGCAGTATCCTCATCTCGGATCGGGACTCGGTCTGCAGAGACAATATCGCCTGTATCCTCACCCGCATCCAGTAACATAAGCGTCACACCTGTCTCAGTTTCGCCATTAATGAGTGCCCACTGAATTGGGGCGGCACCGCGGTACTTTGGAAGAAGAGAGGGATGCAAATTGATAGTGCCACAGGGCGGGATATCCAAAACAGTTTGGGGAAGAATCTGACCAAAGGCAGCCACAACAATTACATCCGGCGCGAGACGTTTAAGGGTACGCACAAAATCCGGTTTTCTCACCTTCTCAGGTTGATAGACCGGTAGCGTATGTTCTGTAGCAACTACTTTGACAGGTGGTGGGCTGAGCCGTTTCCCGCGTCCGCTCGGTCGGTCGGGCTGTGTGACAACACCGATGAGTTCAAATTTGTGGGAGATGAGTCCTTTGAGTGCTGGAACCGCAAACTCACTGGTCCCCATAAACAAAATACGCACTTTTTAATTATTCCTTGCGGTTAAACGACGTGGATTCTATCTTTAGCGCGCTTTCCTCAAATCCGCCTGCGCCGTTGTTGCAGGCTACAAGTTTTGTATTTTGGCTACGTTACATGCTAACAGTTTTGATATTAATTTCTAATTATTCCTTACGGTTAAACGACGTGGGTTCTATCTTTAGCGTGCTTTTCTCAAATCCGCCTGCGCCGTTGTTGCAGGCTACAAGTTCTGTTTAAACCTACGAGTTAGAAGCGGATTTGAATCAGCGGCACAACCAAACCGACAGACTGCTCATTTGCCCACCTATTCAGCCCTTTATTCATCGAGTCCTGTAGCGACCTATTTCTATATCTCGCGATATACGGACTGGTTTCGGACAGCCGTGTAAGAGCACCCTCCACGGGTTCCTCACCTTCAGACGGTGGGGGTATTTCTGGTTCCGGCACAAGCGGTGCTGACCGGTCAACATTACGAGTATGCCACCAATCCCGTAGCCCAATAAACACGGACAATGAAGCAGCACCGAGACCAATTATGCGATAGTCGCGCGGTGACAACTCAGGCGCGAATTTATTTTCACTCAACATTTTCACCCCGCGCATTATCACGTAACTGTGAATAGCAGTAAACGGTAGAGAACTCAAAGTAACGATCTCAAACCGCCGCAAAGCACTTTCGCTATATCCCACAGGTTCCGCTTGTTCTGTCTCCGAGGTGGGAGGCTCCGACTGGAATTGCGCTTTTGCATGTGGGATTACTAAGAAAAAAAAGATTAGGTTAAGCAAAAATAATCGAACACCCAATTTACACATGGATTACCTTCCCGGACAAAAAGTTGCTTTGTATCTTTTGTATCTATGGTAAAAAATCGGTAAAAGTTAAGTTTCCTGGTTTTGATCACGGTTTTGAAAAAGGTAAACAACCAACATCCCTGCGCCAATACAGACAGAAACATCCGCAATGTTAAAGGTCGGCCAAAAGAGCCCTTTGTCGGTTATACCGAATTGAATGAAATCGACAACCTCACCCAAATAGAGCCGATCAATGAAGTTTCCAACAGCACCCCCGAGTAGAAAACCAAGAGCGACTTGCATCCAACGACTCTCCCTGGATCGAAGATAATAGGCGAAAATGAAGCCTAAAGCGACAATAGTAATGAGAATAAGTAAGACCCTGTGTCCAGCAAGTACGCCAAAAGCTGCTCCTGTATTCCTGTCGTGCCGAAGGTTGAAAAAACCGGGAATAATCGGAATCACCTCTGTAACCTGAGCGATATGGTTCTGCACCAGCCATTTGCTGCCCCAATCTGCTATCAACACTGGAATCGCCACGCCGATTAAGGGGAGAAGCGTCAGCCACGTATTTTTTTTAGGATTCTGCATCGTGGTCATTCTTAAGCACCTCCCATTCCGCTTTTGCATCAATAGGAGATAAAGATGAAAAACTGCGTTTTTCATTATTTTCCTCCTGCGTCTCTATATCAGAAACATGCAGAGCTTGCTCGATAATAGGTGAGAGTAGGTGCCAATTATTCTGAAAAATGCTTTGGTTACCAGTTATACCCTCTGTAGAAATAAGATGATAGAAATGTTCCGCCAAAAAAGGAGTCAAGGGTGCCAACCGTTGCAGGAGCGCAGTCGCGATTTGTGACAAGGTGGCTTGCGCTACATGTAAGGTTGTAGCAGGACGCGATTCCATGGCGCGGACATAAAAACGCAGATCGTCTTCGCAGAAATCGGTTAACAGTGCCCACATTTCATGAAAATCCCCATCTTGGTAAGCCTGCTGTACATCCTGTAAAAGTCGAGAGGTAACGATTATCGCCAACGAATCAATCGGCATAATTTTATCGAGAGTCGCGGCATTTGCTCCATCTATTCGCTGCGCCCCGAGACCAATCTCAACTCCCCGTTTGCCGCTACGTCTCGCGTTTTGACGTTTCTCCTGAGATACATCTTCCGATTTCGTTTTGTTTCCACTTTGAGAATCTTGCCCAAAATGGTAGAGGTAATCACCGATACGCTCTAATAGTTCCTGCAATTGCTGATATTGAACAAGGTAGTCCCCTGCGAATTTATCAAGTTGCTTGGGGTTGACCCGCGCTGTTCCGACATTAGGAGTTATTGCAACCAGGCGTGCCACGTCAGCTGGATATTTGTTGAGAAATGCGTCCTTAATCTGTATTTCCGCATCAACTTCCGGCATTGTGTTAAGTTTTAGTTGCTTAAAAGGTTGGCTTTCTTTAATTGGACGACTTCTGCTAAGTGCAGCGGAGATAACACTGATCTCGGCTAACCACTTTTCCCATTTTGAATCGGCTGTGTCAGTTTGCGGTACAAACATAACACTGGTGTGCCCACCGAGCGGTTTCTTGAAATCAGAATTGTCAATGATTTGAAGTAAATTGGCGAAATGACTATCAATGAGAGTAGCTTCCTTGCGAAAGTCACTTGAATTACAGTTTAGACACCGTGTATCGACAGGTAAAAGTTCCTCAACGCTCAATCGGAACCAGAATTCAAACCCTCGTTGTATAGAATTCCGGATTGCATTGAGGGTATTTTTATCAGTAAGAGGTTCATCACACTGGTCGCAAAGGAGGATTGGAAGCGGCATTCCCCATTGGCGCTGTGCTGAAACCTGCAAATCTCCGAAATTGAGGACAGCGTTTTGTACATCGCGAATATCTTTATGATCCGTGTCGCCGTAATTATCCCAATATTCTTGGGCGTTGAGTAGCTGGGTAGTGGCGTGATTTTCGGAGATAGAGAACACCCATTTCGAACAGGGACGAAACACAGCCAATTCTCTACAGCGTGGACAGTGAGGCTCATGCATCTCGTCTTTTTGTATCTTGAGGAGATAGCCACATTTTTCCAATTGTGGAACAATAAATTTCTCAGCATCAAACAGATACAAACCACACAATTGCTCAGCTTCCTCCGTGAACCTTCCTGTTTCATCAAAAACAGGCATAGTATTCATTTCTAACGCTTGAGCAATGTCGTAACTGGGCTGATGATGTGCAGGATTTAAGGGCATAACACCGGACTCTAAGGAAGATATCGATTTGTCGCGGACAGCATCTGTCGCCACGGTCTCAGGAATGAGTGTAATCTTTAAGTCTTTTGCCGGAAATAGTGGATGCGCCACAGCGCATTGTGCGAGTTCAGAGGCTTTGATTTCCTTGACAGGTTCCGGTTTGGGTTGTCCTTTTGGAAGGTGTTGCGTAAAGTGTTTGAGCTGCGGTTCCGCAAAAAGTAGGTATTCATCTTGCCATTGGGTGAGCCAATAGGTAGTATTGTCAGTAATTCCAAGTTCAACTATTCCTGCTATTTCCCAAAGGTGCGGCATTTGGAGACAGAAGAAAACATTAATGCCAAATTCCTCTAACCCGATATTGAAAGGAAACTTTACGTAGCCATTCAAGATGTGTATCGGTATTTGTACGAGGCTCGCCTCATTGATCGGGACAGTGCAGCTGGGGCACCATGGACTCAACTGCGGCAAGTCACGCAGATAGTCAGAATCGCGGAGTCGACTAATAAGAGCAATAAGTCTTGCTTCCTGCCGCGATTCGAGGGCTTTCTGTGAAGTATCCCAATCCGCGAAGATGCCGAGTTGATGGAATTTCTGTTTTTGGACTTCTAATTCCTGTTTATGTCGTGCGCGACACCGCTTCCGGAGGACAGATAACTTGATTGGCGTTTTAGACGTTGCAGCCTCAATAGCGTATTCCTCAATCCAAAGGGGGTAGGTTTCCCACGCGGGCACGTATGTGACATGATGCCCTTGCATTAACTCTGCTTTAAGGAAGATGTCCTGACAAACTTTTCTACAAAGTGTGTTAAGCGTGAGCGCATCGACGGAGGTGGGCATCTCGCGAAGGACATAGGTCTCTGTCTGGGAGGAGTGGCGGGACTGCGCAGCGTTCGCCTTGACTGCATTGCGCTCTACAGTGTTAGACTTTTTGTTCGCGAGTGGGTATACATTGGCGTTCCCCCAAATTTCCAGAACAGCGTTTTCTCTCTCGCGGTCTGTCAACTGAGGTTTCTCTTCCAACTTCGCGGATTTACCCCGTTTACGCGTCGGGCTTTTTGCGGTGGAATTTCGTTTTCTCATATTTTTCGTAATGCGATTTCTGTGCTCGCTTGTCAACTCGGCAAGCGGGCTTTTGTGGAGGTTATGCTTTTTCGTGCGAACCGTTTCCCAGTTTTTAGTGTATCAAGCAGATTGGCATATCCTTCTGTCTATCACCAGAGTATACGAGCCAAAAGTCGTAACAGAATAATCAGCACAAAAGGTGAAATGTCGATACCAAAATTCCGAGTCATCGGTCTAATCGCATTCCGAATCGGATTTAAAACTGGATCCACGAGGCGACTTGTCCACCAGTAGAGTTGCCTAACGACTGAGTTTTGCGTGCGAAAAACGAACCAAGAAAGCAGTGCGTTCGCGAAAACCACTATTGTGTAAATTTCAAGCAGTTCACTGATGAACCAAGCGAGCATATCCATTGTTTCGGTCCCGTTAAGTCACAAACTTATTAGGTACTACCAAGCTCCTTTGCTCGCTCCGTCGCAGCGAGGATGGCTTCTGTAAGAGTTGCTCGTAAACCACCTCGTTCTAAAGCGTGCAGTCCGGCGGCAGTTGTCCCGCCTGGTGTGGTAACACGGTTCTTGAGCACAGCCGGATGTTCCTGCGTTTCAACTAACATCGTAGCTGCACCTAAGACTGTATGGGTGGCGAGTTTCTGTGCATCCGCCCGAGGTAAACCGACATGAACCCCTGCATCCGCTAACGCTTCGATAAAGAGTGCAACATAGGCGGGACCACTCCCACTTACCCCCGTGACAGCATCAAGATGACGCTCATCCATTACTAAAGAGATGCCACAAGCGTTGAAAATTTGCTGTGCTATTTCAAGATGCTCCTGATTCGCTGCGCTGCCAACCGTTAGTACCGAGATTGCGGCACCCACTGATGCCGAGATATTTGGCATCACTCGAACGATAGGTGGAGCGTTGTCAAAGTAGGATTCAAGCGTTGTGGTAGTAACACCCGCTGCAATGCTAATGAGCCATTGTGGTGACGATAGAGCGCGTGCAACCTGCGGCAAGACGTGTGGAACTACCGGGGGTGTAACAGCACAGAGAACAACATGCGTATCCTCTACCAAAGTAGCAATATCGCTTGCACTGTTAGTCCCTTTTTCATCGCAGAGCTGCTGGACGAGGGTGTCATCAATATCAGTAACCCAAATCTGTTTCGCGGGAAATACCGTGCCAGCGATACTCCGGACGATAATGCCGCCCATCTTTCCAACGCCTATTACACCTAACCGAAGGTTTTTAATTATTCCTTGCGGTTCGTTCAGGTAAGTTTCACCCATGACGTGCCTTTCCGTAGAACTGAAGAAACACCCAAGCAAAAACCCCTCCATTTCATTTCGGGCTACAGTTTCGCTGGTATTTTTTTAATAGCTATCAAGCAGAACGGGGTTGATAACCCCGCCAGCAAAGTGTCAGAACTCTCAGAACTCTTTTCAACTCTCACTGCGAGGCAGACTGACAACTGATGGCTATTCCTCTGAAACCTCGAAGATCGCCCTGCCGATTCTAACGAGGTTCGCGCCTTCTTGAACGGCGACCTCAAAGTCGTTTGTCATCCCCATAGAAAGATATTTCATGGTAACCCCGGGGAATTTTTGGGCTTCTAATTTTTCAGCAAGCGATCTCAGCAAAGCGAACGCGGGACGGTTTGCGTCCGGTGAAGGTGTTAACTGTCCCATTGTCATCAACCCAACGATGTGCGCTGCCGGATATGCCTGTGCGTCTTCAATGAACTGAGGCAAATCATCCGCAACTAATCCGTGTTTACTTACCTCGCGAGTCGTATTTATTTGAATTAAAACGTCTGTTCGTTGCGAGCGTTGTTCAGACCGGTGTGCTATCTCTGCTAAAAGCCTCAAACTGTCAACTGAATGAATCAGTGAAAACATCTCCAATGCGGTTTTAACCTTATTTCTTTGCAAGTGTCCGATAAGATGCCATCGGCATGCGTTATCACTGGAATCGGTCCCTGCAGCATCTACAAATGAATTGACAGGAGCGTACTTCTGTTGTGCTTCCTGCACCCGGTTTTCACCGATCTCCGTTGCCCCTGCGGCGAGAACCGTCTGAATCTCCGCCACTGAACGCCCTTTCGTAACAGCAACGAGCGTTATTGAATCGAGTGTACGTTTACTGCATTCTGCGGCACTGGCAATACGTTCATTGATCCTGGAGAGATTATCGACAATCGAGTTCAATTTTTCGATTCCATAATTGGTTCGATTAAAAGGGTTTGTCAACTTTCAAGATTGTCTGTTGATGGCGGATCTGGATTTAAAGGCTTGCTTGTGTGAAAGAGTATACCAATAACGGCGACCAGGACAGCTATGCTCACAATCCCAATACCAACGCTTATCTTATGCGTTGCTTCCGTATAAACCTGTGTGACTTGAACCGCACTCACGTTCTCGGACAAAACCTCCCGATACTTGGAAGGGTGGTTGCCACCTTGTATAATAAAAAAAAGCCCGACCAAACCTGTAACGATTGATAACGTTGCAAAGAGCACGCGCATCTTCAATTCTTTCCGGCGGACGCCAAATTGTCACCTAACAATGAGTTTAAGAATTTATTGTCCTTAAACAGGTTGGAACATTTAAGGAAAATAACGTTACAAATTGTAGTGAGGTTTCGATTACGGGCAATGCTGACACTGCTGCTTCTTTATCCGTGGCATTTATATATTAATAATACTATACTTTTACAAGAAATGCAAATTTTTCGTTACAAGAATTCTTTCCGCTATTCACATTTGTATATGCGAAATAGGATTAGTTTTCGATATTGAGTTGGATATATGAGAGCATCCTACCTGTTTGTCCGTTCTCAGCCCGATGTGAATAAAAAAGGTCTGTACGACAAGCGGTGCAAAGTGGGGATATTGAGATAGAAGCGGCGGGTAACCCTGCTTCAACCAATTGGTTAACATTGGCAGCCTGTAGACTCAAGTTTGCGCCATCGTGGACGGTGCTGCCGAAACGCTCAGTAAATTGAGTGAGCAATTCTGTGCTGACAGTATAACAACATCTCTGGATAGAGGGACCCAAATGAATTCGGCAGTTTGTCGCAACGGTTCCGAAACTGGCTTTCATTTGTGCAAGCGTGTTCACGGCAATTCGTGCGAAGGTGCCGCGCCATCCTGCATGAGCGATACCAATTGCCGGCGTTTCAATATCAAGAATGAAGATAGGGACACAATCCGCCGTAAAAATGCCCAACGCCACACCTCGACGCGCCGAGATAAGAGCATCTGCCTCTGGAGGGTTTTCAAGAGATGTTCCCGCTGTGTCATCTACATCAATAACACAATTACCATGAACTTGACGACAATAGCGTAGGTCCTTTAAACCGGCTTGCTGAAAAAGGGTTTTCCTGTTGGTTGCGACTGCGTTCGCATCGTCGCCGACATGCTCAGCGAGATTTAAGGATGTGTAAGGTGTACGGCTGACACCACCATTGCGTAGGCTAATGCCGGCAGTAGTGATGCCTGTTGCTTGAAGTTCTTGGATCGTGTGATACACCTTCATGATTTATAATCTTCTCGTGGCGGACTAAAGATGTCAAGGACAACAGCGGGCTCTTCAAATGCTCTCGCGCTGTGCTTCACATTGGAAGGGATAAGGTAAGCATCGCCCTTTTTGAGTATCCGAGAATCTCCGTCAATGGACAGCTCAAATGTCCCTTCCAGTACCATTCCCATCTGTTCATGGGGATGACTGTGCTCAGCCACAACACTATGAGGTTGCAGATTGACAAAGGACATCATTACTTTTTCACCGTGAAGTGTCCGAATACTTGCGCCATCAAACACTTGCTTTTCCGGTTGCTCATCAATGACAAAAAAGGGCATCGGTTTTGAGTGTCTCCTGATTATAAAAAATATAGAATTACTTGGACATTGTAGATAGGCGAGGGAAACACCCAAGCAAAAACACCGCGCCAGCAGGGGAATAAGCACCCGACGCTCCTGTTCGTGAGGTTTCAAATGTCACCAGCGAATGTATACCCTTTCTACGGAAATGGAACATCGGGTGTGGCAGGCTCGACGTAAAGAAGCCTTTTACAACTTGAACAGTAGACCTGCTTCTGATACTTCTGAGCCTCCTTGAGGGTCTGGGGTTGAATAGTGATGCGGCAACTGGCACAGATACCGTTTTTGCTGAGTGCCACGTAACCAGCTCTTGCTCGTGCTGCGCCGGACTGATTTGCAAACTGCGCCTTCATCCAGCGGTGATATTCGTCTCTGAGTTTTTTGTTAATTTCAGGAAGAAACGTCTTCCGCTTTTTCAACTTTTTATCCCTGTCTGCCCCCAAGTCCTGGAGTTCTTGTCGGAGTTGCGCAGTTTCAGCAGCAGTTTTCTTTTTTTCTCGATTCACCTCAACCTCCAAAGCTGCCAATTCTCCCTTTAGTTGGTCGTTTTTCTCCATAAGGACTAAGATGGTATCTTCCGCTTCTTCGTCCTTTACGTCAAGAAATTCGATTTGCTGTTCAAGCGCAGTATACGCCTCGTTTGACGTGACCACCCGCTGTTCAGTTTGATATTTTTCGCGTTGCACAGCATTCATTTCAAGTTCAGCGTTTTTGGAACGTTGTTCTTTTTCTGTCTCCGCGAATTCCGCCGATTTCGTCGCCCACTCTTCTTCGTACTGCACGACACCTGCCTCTAATTGTTCAATGTTGCGTGGGATATCTTGAAGTTTTCGGTCGATTGACAACAGTTCCTGGTCACGCTTTTGTAATTGGTATAACAAAGCGAGTTGTTCCTGCAAAGGCCCGTTAGCCATTATATTTCTGCCTCCTTTTCGACGAGGTATGCGAAGAAAATACCGAGTTGATACAAAACAAAGAGTGGTATTGCCATCAACAGCATTGAACCTGGGTCGGCAGGTGTCAAAAGAGCTGACATGACACAGATACCCAATAAAGCGTAACTTTGCTTTTCACGGAAGCCCCGCGCATCAATGATGCCGATACGGGACAGAAACGCCATAACTATCGGTAACTCAAAAGCGATACCGAATCCTAAGATTAAGCGAGTTACAAAGTTAATATATTTTTCCAGGTCCCACATATTGGGTAAATCTGGAAGTAGCTGTGCGGAAAATTGCAGGACCACCGGTGTGACAATAAAGTAGGCGAAAGCGGCACCGAAGATGAAAAACACGACGATAATTAAAAACAGCGGCATCGCGAATTGCTGCTCCTCGCGCTTCAAAGCTGGAAAAACGAACGCCCAAACATGATAAATGACTATCGGTAGTGCCAACAAAATGCCGGTGGTTATCCCTAATTTCAGGTATGCCATGATACCTTCCAAGGGACCCACCTTCATAAGTATTGCGTCGACATTGGAACTCCCAGACCGCAAAGCGAGTGCGAAAAACCCCAGTATCGATCCTTCAGAACGTTCTATGGCATCAATAGCATTCGCAATTAGCGCGTTCATCGAAGTTCCCAATGGAAACTTAATTACCTTTTCAATGGGCTTGCTGAAGGATAAACTTAAGACCGTAAAAACGGCGATTGCAATAGCAGAAATAATAATTCGGCGCCGGAGTTCCTCCAAGTGTTCCCAGAAAGTCATTGCAACTTCTTTAGATTCCATTTTTTTAACGATCGGGTTTTCGCTCCGTTTTTTCCGTTTTGATCATCAACCCGTGCCTTTACAATAATGTGGAAGACGAGTTGATGGTCAAAAAAACGGGTCTTTGGTGATAGAATCGCGACCTGCGACAACAGCCGGTGTTCACGAACACAAAATTGACAGTTAAGACTGTTTTGGAGGCTTAATGTTCGGATCCGGTTCCTTCTCAATCTCATTTGCTGCTTTTGTCAATTCATCCTGAAGATCACTACCCGCACTCTTAAATTCTCGGATAGCTTTTCCGAGCGAACGCCCCATCTCGGGCAACTTCTTCGGTCCAAAAATGACGAGTGCGACCACAAGGATTATAAAGATTTCCATTCCGCCTATTCCACCCATATCTTCATTCCTGTTCCTTTGAACCTGAGTATTTCCATAAAAATCCATAGAAATCTCGGTTTGCATCTACCGAAGTAGATGGAAGAACCGTCAAAGCACGGGCAATATTCTTGATGAATATCCCACGTGCGCCGTTCAAATCCCTATCCATCCGATGCCCATCCGATGACTTGATGACTTTTGAACCGCCGAGGTTCGCGACGACTTCCCCAGTCCAAGACACCGTTTTAGAAGTATAAGCCTCGCAGACATCAATGACTCGCACACCATATTCCAATGCCTTGTGTTTCAGAAAGGTTTTGAACTTATAGTGTGAGAGGGTCAGCATCTGTCGGACTGACTTTGTGTGTAACTTCCTTGCCCCTCGTTTTGTCATCTGTTTCGTCTCAAAAGTCGGCAGCAAAATGATGTCAAAGTTGGTTACAAGGAAGTGTGCCACCTTCTTATGAAGGTCATCAATGAGGTTACGGATTTTGACTTTGATTTTATTCGCAGCTTTGCGCAAAGCACGCCGTAGCGGGCGTTCCTCTCGCGTCGCGCGTGATAAGAGATTATCGCAGTGTTGGCAAAGCCTCTGTATCCGGTTGATACACTGCATTCCTAACCAACCGAAGCAATCTTCAGAAAAAAATGTCATGAAATCACGAACGCCTGGGTCAAGGGCTACTATTCTACCACTTGGTTCTCGCGTCTTTTTCTTCTCAACATACGGAACACAGAGAAAATAGCGTCCGTTTTCAAAAATCAGTTGAGAATCTTTGACCTCTGCATCCGTATCACGTTCTGATACCTTCCCTTTGCCTTGCGGTTTCGCCGGTAAAGGTTCTGACATTTTCATATCACCTAAGAAGCGGACAAAGAACCCACTTTCTTTTAGGGAGTCCGCACGTAGGTAAAGGGTCTGCTTACGTTTCCTTGAACGAAATTTGACTTTTTGAAACTCACCGGTTTCTTTGCATTTTACCTTGGCATTTTTGACGGCTTGGCAAGCATCCATCACCGCCCCCACTTTTATTTGACGCGGCGTTTCCGTATGCCAATCCGGTAGGTCGCCAAAGACAATTGGCACAAGTTTTTTGAAGGGTGTCGGCGTATCTTTCTCCTCCAACACCTCCACTGACCGATTGTAAACATACCGTGAAGTGCCAAACCATTTACGGAGTATCACCTTCTGATCTACCGTGGGAAATATCTCTATCTTCCTTGATTTGGTCACGGTATTTTTGGAATCCATACATTCTACAGGAAAACACGTGGAGTATGGTGAGCAGGTCTTCTGTGAGTTCCTGTTCGGGACTGTGAACAGACGTGCCAAGAACCACGACTTCTCCACCGTTTTGCTCGACCAAGAACTGTATGACTTTGCCGCCGAAGCGGGCGAGTCTATCCCGATGGGCAACAACAACTCTGAGCTTATCACCTCGCAAGACGCGTTCCAGTAAGGAGATAAGTCCTTTTCGCTTGAAGTTAATACCACTTCCAAAGTCTCTGGTAATCTCTGCTTCGGGATAGTGGCTTTGGACATACTTGACTTGCGAATCAAAGTCATCTTTTTGTCGGCTTCCACTGACCCGGAAACCATATCCAATGGTCGCAATAGCTGCTTGTGTTTGTGCATCTATGAAACTTTGAACATCCTATCTGCGATGACCGCCTCCTATTTTTATCCAAGTGATACCGCCTGTTGCTGCTATTTATAGTATAGCATAAAATTTCCCTATTCGCAATTAATTCTTTTAGGTGTATTCAGTTTTCCTTATTACAGTCCGCCGGCTCGTAGCAGGGAAACCATTTATTGCCCGGTAACAGATCTTCAGAACGTGTGATGAATCGCACTACTACAAACACATTCGCTTGTAAGCACGCGATTTATTGCCCGTTGATCCGAATGCACCGTTTGGTCAATAAAGATATGTGGTTTTGAATTTTTGTTGCGACGGGAAGATAGTTTTGTGTTCAGATTTGTGTCAGAAAAATAGGACAATTCACGGAGGCTTCACGGAACATTTGCCGGTAGTAGGCGGCACCTGAGTTCTCAGTGTTGAAAATAGGCACTCTCCGTGAAAGCGGATTTTTAGGATTGATAGGATAATAGCAGACGATGGTCAGAAATTGGGATTCGGGAATCCGTCCTACATTAAAACTGAATACTTCTGAATTAATGTATGACGCGAATTTCACAGTTTCCATAGCAAACTCTGAAAAGTGAGAGACTTAAAAGAAGCCGTAAACCCGCACGATGACTGGACTCTTAGTCGTTTTTGAAGAAGGCTGCTGTGAAAGTTGCTATGAAATTTGATGATTTTTTCATTCGGAACGCGATGAGATGTTCTATTTTAAACGAATTAGAAAATTATTCTAATCTAATTGTTATTAGAATCTTCCTTAAAATGTTACACCAGTGTAACATTTGGTGTATAGAAGGAACCATTAACAAACCCAGTGACAGTGTGGGTTCATAGACGTTTGCCTTTCGACTTTTCTCTGGGAAAAAAATAATATGGCGGAAAGTGTAACATTTTGCATAAGTCCTATTCTTGTAAGAACATCACTCAGTATTCAACCGAGCGGATACCTCCAGAAATTCCTGTTCGCTGAATACCAATTGGAAAATCCCCTGTGGTCTGAAATCGTCACGCACTATCATTCTACCGGCGGTGTTGAATGCTCCCTCCAGTGTCTCTAATACTTTTCGCTTATATTCGGTGTCAAGATTGCCTTCGAGATGTTCGCCTTTTGTGTCAAAAATCAGGACGCGCGTCACACCCACGATTTCGTTTGTCATTGCAACAAAGTCAGGATAAATGCGTCCCTGTTTCCATCCCTGTAGGTAATACTCACCGCGTTGACGCGCCGCCACTCGATGCCACCAGTGCAATGCTCGCTCCTCGTCAAGATAGTAGGCAAATTTCTTTTCCAAGCCGCTGTCGAATTGCTGCTCAAAAACAGGTTCAAAGAGGCTTAACTGCACAGGCTCATAATGGCTCTTTAATAGCGGTCTATCATCAGAACGAACCTGTATTTTGTAACTATTTACCATCCGATAGTTGGGTTCTTGTGTTTCTAAGTCAAAGCGAATCTCATCCTGATCCAGTTTTCTACGAAAGACCTGCTCCGCCTGCGCCTCAACTTCACTTTTCACGTGCTCTCGCAGCACATGTGCGAGATAAGAACGCCGATCGTAAATATCTGCTTCGGTCTCACCGGATCCTCTAAGGCGTTCGTGCATCTTCTGTGCGATGCGAGCCGCTTGCCAGAGATTCGGCATAATATCAGACAGACGGCGAGCGAAATCGGAGATGCTAACGGTTCTGTCAATGTAGGGTTCCTGCTCGGTATGGAAAACGGGTGCGACCTCACCCACATCAACCGTTGCGGATTGCCTGCGGACGTTCTCAGGTGCGGAGACTTGTGGGTTGGAGGGTTCGATCGCTGCCCAGTCTATATGTGGTAGGATATGCGCTTGATAATTGAGCTGAATCCATCTATTGCCATCTCTATGGCGGACCACGGGTAGGTAGATTTCCCGGTTTTGGAACCGGTCTCGGCGTTGCACAGTCTGTTGTTGAATCTCTTGCTGTTCACTTCCTTGAGGCGAATCCGATGCGCCCATCACTTCATCACCCAAACCTGTCAATCCCTCCGATTCCAAGCCATTCTTAACCTGCGTGACAACGGTGCCGACATCGGCGTTATTGCAATAGACGTAACACTGATCCAGCGACTCTCTGCCGGTAAGTTGGGCATGCGGTTGCCGCATCACCCGCCCGACAAGTTGCGTAATTGCCCTTTGTGCCTGTGTATTGTCCAACACCACCAGCAGATAAGCGAACGGACAATCCCAGCCTTCCATCAGTGCGGATTTTGTGATAATCCAGCGGACCTGCGAAAATTCGGAGAGTAGATTTTCCCGTCCGAGTTCATCGTTTTCAGCGGATTTGACGCGAACCGCATCCAAAGGCACACGTAAGTTTTGTGTGAGATACTCCCGGACATCTTCAGCGTGGATGCGCTCACTGTCGCGTTGATCCCTACCGGTTCGCTCCACACGCACAACAGCGATCGGGCGGATATACCGTCCCGTGCTGTTCTCATAAGATTTTGCCTCGGTATCAAGGCGTTCCAGTTCGTCAGCGGCTTGGCTGAGGGTTAATTGCCACTCGGCATTCGGAAACGATGTCACCTGCACCGGTAACTTAATCATCTCCTCTCTTTTCAGGTCAGGTCCCTCAATATCAACAAGCAGATTGCTGATGCCGCGGTTGGGTGTGGCGGAGAGTTCAATCACCATCCGAGAATCAAGGCGGTTGATGGATTTGGCGAATTCTTCGTTTGTTTGCCGATTTCTCGCGCCGTAGGCTTTATGTGCTTCATCCAAAACGACGACTGGACGCAGCATTTTGAACACGTTAAATAGACTCTGTTTGACGAGTCCGCCTTCTGTGTGGCACTCCAGATCGGGGTATTCGTTTAGCAGCCGGGTATTGCCGAAGATATCGTCGCTGTCGGGGTAAAAACTCGGATAACGTCCGGAATCCCGAAACATACGGAGAAACTCTCTACCCCTTTGTCGGTTCGTTGCAGGGAGCATGAGCAGCATGACGCAGAGGTAATTGGCGATATCGTATCTGTTGAAGATATCCTCTTTTTCCAGCATTTTGACGCGCCCCGCGCTCGCTCGGTTCAACATTTTACGATAGGGGTGTTGCTTATCCCACAAGGCGGTTTTGGTTTGATCGTAGATTGCCTTGCTCGGCACAATCCACAGCACCAAACCTCGCTGCCACGGGAGGCGTTCGAGAGCGGCAGCAGCGAGTAGGGTTTTACCGCCACCCGTCGGCACTTTGAAACAGATATGTGGGACGGGTCGGTTTGCCTCGTCGGTGCGGTCAACGTATTCACCCGCAGTTGCCGCAATACCACCGTTTTCTCTTAATTTTTGCCATGCAGCTTTCGGATAATTGCGTAAGTCATCGGGGATCGGAATGTCAGTCGGTGCCTGTCTAAACATTTCGATCATGGTTTCTAACTCACGCTGTGTCTTTTCAAGTGTTTCTAACCAACGCGCCAAAGCATCGAGCGCACCGCGTTGATATTCTTTTAATTCCAGCATGTTTCCATTACCTTTTGTTACGGCACACGGAGTGTGCCTACTACCTTATCTTTCGTGCAGGGCATCAGGGAGTTGGCAAAATATAATCCCCATCTGTGTGAGTTCGCGCTGACCGATATAATTGCCTGCTGCATAGACAATCGCTTTTCTACCGTTTTCGCGGCTGGTCTCGCGAATGCGCTCTGCGTGCTCCAGATTGAGGATAGCAGCGTTGCCGCGTAACCATTCAAGGTCGGGTTTATAAATCAAGTAGTAGTCGTTTTCGTCATCGCTGTGGAAAAGTCCGTCACCGTTTTGTGCTTCTAATGTATCCGCACCTACGGAAGCACCAGCGGTGGTATACAACAAGTTGGCGGCAAGTGCTGAGTATGAGGGCAATGCTTCTCCCGTGAGCATCGTCTCTACCTCAATCGGATCGCCGAGGGTGCAGTAGGTAAAGGAGCCTCCTAAACCCTCGCGTAGAGCATCATCACGTGCATCGGAAACCCCATTGATAACACGGCGAACACGCTCGGCGGTGGTAGTGTCGGCATAATCTTCGCACTCAATGAGAATAAACTTTCGATTCCCGCCATCTTCCTTATTCATTGCGAGAACAGCGTGAGCGGTAGTACCGCTGCCAGCGAAGGAGTCAAGGATAATAGTGTCATTCTCTCTTGATACACCTTCGGCAATCTCTATTAAGTTCGCAATCAATCTTGTGGGTTTAGGATTGTTGAACTCAAGAGCTGCACTTTGGAAGACAGTTTGTAACTGCTTTGTCCCTTCGTCTGTGGTGCCCGCAATATCCGCTAACATTAAATCAATTGGGACGATCCCTTTTTCTTCAGATTCACTCAGAAAATTTTTAAGACGAGGGTAGCGTAAATTCCCATCAAGCCCCCACCAAAGTCTATCTTCCCTAACGTGTTTCTCATGGGTGCTTTGGCTGTACTTCCAAGCATGCGTAGGATGATTTACAGACTTTCCTGTATAGGGATTTGTTACCGGATAAACTAAATTTGGACGTCGTTCTTTTGTTGCAGGATTAACATAGGAAGCAGACACCCAACTACCACGTGAATCATTATCAGGATTAGAATACGTTTCATTAAGTTCTTCATTCCGCTTAACCCGAATGTGAGAAACAGCATCGGATTTTCTATACACAATTACATGTTCACGTTGGTTTGAAAATAATTTGGCATTGTTGCTTCTACCATAACGATGTTGCCAAATAATGTCCGCGAGGAAGTTTTCTCTGCCTAAAATTTCATCCATTAGCATTCTTAAGTGATGTACTTCATTGTCGTCAATAGAGATAAAAATTACACCATCATCAGTAAGCAATTCTTTGAGCAAATGCAACCTCGGCCACATCATACAGAGCCATTTGTCATGTCGCTCCAAATCTTCGTTATCAATGGGTGAATTTTCAGTGAGCCATTGCTGCATCACTGGGCTGTTTACATTGTCGTTGTAAACCCATCCCTCGTTACCAGTGTTGTAGGGTGGGTCGATATAGATGCACTTGATACCGTTGGCATAGCGTGGAAGTAACGCTTTGAGGGCATGCAGGTTGTCGCCGTGGATGATGAGGTTGTCATCTGTGTTGGTCAGGTTGCAGGAGCGAGTTTCGTCGGGTTCGAGGGGTCGGTAGGGACGGTGAGATGGTGGGCGTAGATGTGCTGTTTTCCTTTGAATTCGAGTGTTGGCATGCATAAACTCCTCTATCAATCAGATTCCTGTGGACTATCAGCCCAGATACGGAACTGCTGTAAATCCCCAGGTGCCACTTTGAATGAAACAGATTCACTGGCCGCCAATAGAATTCGCCCAATTTTTTTCTTGCCAGTCTTATTGCTTTTACAGGCTTGCTCTACCTGAGACACTGCACGTATAGGTATTTCCATTATTTTTTCGAGCCACTGTGCCGAAAGAAGTTCTGCTAAATCTGTCACGACAAAACGTTCGCATGTTTTACCAATGAACGAAGTCGTAATGAATGTATGTGCATAAAGGAGGTCTCCTGGACTCGTTTCTTTATTTTGAACAACTTTTAATGCTGCTGTAAGCCGTTTTTCAACTTTAGTATCTGGCGTTTTCATTACTGTAAGAGCATAGTTCTGATCTTCCAATAACGTTGATTCAATTAGATCTAGGGCAGTAAATATATTTTCTTTTATAGGGAGTTCTGACGAATTTGTACGCCATATAACCAAAAATTTGCTCATATCTACATTCGTTGACATTTGAACAAGGAGGGACGCTACCAACATGGCAGTGACATTCTCAACAGAAGTAAAATTGGGTATAGTAGCAATAGGGATGGAAGCAATCTCATCCTCTTCAATTCCTTTCCCACTTTGGATGTGCTTTTTTATTGAGTCACAGACATTCGACAATTCCTGTATACGTCTCGGTAATTCATCGAAGGTTTTGTTTCTAAAATCATGTTGTGTTTTAAGAAAGAAAAGAGAACTGATTGATACTATATCTGTATCTTGATCTGTGATCTGCAATACACGATCCACAACTTTTGTTCCATGCCCAAATTTATACTCAAGTTTTGCTAGAGTAGACCACGCATATCCTATTGGGAAATCGGGTAAGTTCAGAACCTCTTCATTTGTTTCTGGATTACTGCAGAAACCTACAGACGGTTCTTCGGATTCTGAAGTATAATTTTCGTTCTCGTGATATGCTATCCACCCTATGGAACCCATTAAGCGTTTCTTCAAAGTAAAGTACTGAAGGTTCGTGTTGTCTTGAGGGAGCATCTCAAAATTTTGCAATGCCAAACTCAATAGTTTTATGCTATCCAGCATATTGCCTGCTTTAAAATGGGCAAATCCTGCATCTGCATACAAACCAATATATCTTTCGGTGTTCTCAATCTTTTGGGTTCTTTTCGCTCCTTCTTCAAGGAAAATAGCTGCCTTCTTCCAGTCATCCAATGCTGCAGCACAGATAGCGGCTCGACGATACTCCTCCAAAGGTCCAATGCCTACTTGTTCTGATGGAGGATTCCACTGGGGGAGAAGGCGCTCGTAAATATTGAGTGCGTCTTTGTAGCGTTTTTGATGTAAATACACCAACGCCTGTTCTTCCGCTACCAATGGTAACGTCCCGATTTTTAATGAAATATCTTGAAGAACCTGATGAGCGGTATCAGGGTCGTTCAATTTTTCATCATGGATAATGGCTTTACCTTTTGCTGATGCAGCGGCAATATGAGGATAACCCCATTCAATAGTTTTCTCAATTACTTTATCAAACACTTCAAGACACCTTGTCCAATCAGGATTTTCACGGTTTGCTTCCGCCAACCAGACCGCATCAATCAAAATACGAGATTCAACACTATCACCTATAAAATTACCCAATAACAGATCCCGACTTTTGGAATCGAGTTCATCTAAGGCATCAATAAGGTCATTGAGGAATGGCGCGTAAATAGGACTACGGGTATAGACAAAACTAAATAAGATGCTGAAAATGCTGGATTTATCAGTTATATGTTCTTCCAATTGTGCCATGGAATTGCGATATGTTTCCCAGACCTCTTTATGATTTTCTCTGATATCAATAATTTCTTTGAGGTAGCCTATCAGTTTCCCCACTGGAAGTGTTACCTGGTTATATCTCAGAACCTGCGTTGCCAGCATTAGACGAGTCTGCAGATATGACTGATGTGGTTCGCGTGGCTTGGTTTCTTTATCCCAAATTTCAAGTATCTTCGGGGCAAACTCTGGTTTCACTTCAACAGCAATGCGATATTGCAATGATCGAAAGCAATAATTTGCAAAGGTATCTCCAGGAAATAATTCTTTGGATGGATTAGTTTTAATGTGTGTGACCCACGAAAGTACTTGGCTGACCATTTTCCAATCGTCGTCTGAAGCAGTCATCAATGACGCAATGACAGCAATAACTCCCTCTTTATTCACCCCATGTATACTATGTAAGAGCACAGACCCGGCTTCTATTATAGTTAAATTGTTTGCTTTGAGGATTGCATTCGCAACCTGAGCATGAAGGTCATTTATCTTGCTCTTAGACCAAACCTCATTGGCTGCATTCTTCAATAAAGGAGAAATTGTGTAGTAGTTTTCGCTAACTTGGTCTATCCATGGTCCGACTAGCTGGCTGAAAACATCCCCTGGATAAGGTATAGGTTTTGGTATTTCACCAATATTAAGTGCGTAATCTCTTCTGAACACAGCAAGCATCAAACTAAGTCTATAGAGAAATTCCCGGCGGTCTTCCGGCAAGTCCAAGAGTAATTGTCGCGCTGCTTCACGTTCTTCTACCACTTCTTGGGGGGTTTGCAAGATACTTTCGATTACATCTTGTCGGTGCCAGCCTTTTTCCCGTAAATGAGTAAGTAGAGCGTGTACGAGCCTTGGGTGTCCACTTGTAGACAATTGAAACAACTTCGCCCAAGTTTTTGCTTCTTCAGTGGGGCATCCCAATTGTCGTGCAAATTGCTCAATTTCGGATATGGTAAAGTTAGGAACGTGGACGACCACCGGCGATGATAAACTAAGACTGCGAATGAAGTTATTGGGTGGCTTATGTTGACTTGTGATCAACAATTTTGCCCCACCTGCTCGGAGGCTATAAACCACCATACCTAAGATTTCTTCATACGCCTGCAACTGTTGGGGTTGTAAATTCAGATCGTCAAGAACGACGTTGATTTGTGAAGAGCGGTTGCTTATTGCAATATTAAGTTGCTGTAGGTCTTGAACGACCTGAGAGGCATCTTTATTTGTGAATCTCAGCCAAAACCAATCGGCATCTATATCATTTGCAGTCAATTTTGCGAGGGTTGTTTTCCCTTTGTCTACCCCTCCTTGGATTATAGCTATACCGCCAGATTGGAGTTTAGCGTGGATACTTGTGAGTAGATCTGTTCGTCGGAAGGCATCAGGATAGGAAGGCGGTATAGCAGTTTGTATAGGAGACAGAGATTGAATCGTAACATTGGATTTCCCTCCGATAAACGCGATATTGGCATTATCAAGTGCTGCAGTCTGTTCAGTTAACATTTCCAAGTGCTGCGGATACCAATTTAGGACGTTTTGCATAGCTTTCTCGTAGAAAATTTTGAGAAAGTGCATTTGGGTAAGTTCGCGATTTTCCTGTTGCGTTGCTACTGTTAAGGCTTTTGTAAAAAGGGAATCAACGACTTTCTTGGTATCATGAGATGGAATTGGAATAGAATATTGCTTGCCGACGAGAAGCACTTTATCGCTTATAGCTCGCTCAACAGAACTTGCATCCTTGCCGTCCGTTTCCCAAGTGATAGGTTCTATGAGTTGTTCATAGATTTCTTGAGTATCTGCTCGTTTAAGAAAGATTTTTACTTCATCTGATATCTTTTCTTGAGTCTGTAAAAATCCAGAGATTTTTGTAATAGTTTTCTCATCTTCGGAACAACGACTCCATAAACGAAGGCCTTGCTGGTTATTTCCAAAGGGACTGCCTTGTTCTTTCCCTATTTTGGAGCGTGTGATAAAGCGAAATTTTATGGTCAGATCAGGATACTTAGTTTGGGATTCCCAGTAGTGGTTGATCGCGTCCCTCACTTCTTGGGATCTAAGCGTGATGTTGTGCTGCGTGTCTTTGACTTGCACTAACGTAGCAGCCTCATCTGATACTATGTCAAAGTCCTCTACACCTTCCAAATAGAGGGTTTCATCATCAGCAAGATTCAACCAAGCGTTCACACTATGCAGGATCTGATAGCGATACCCTCTTAGAGAGTCAGTTGCTTGACGTTTGGAATTTGCTTTTAAGGGTTTTCTTTTGCGTGGTGTATTTGCCTTTTTCTTTGCCATTTTCCTCGGGAAACCTAACACTGAAAGGTGATTAAATTAAAAACTGATTACGCCGCATTCTGCTGTGGGTGCTAAACTCTTCTAACTGTCCGCGTGCTACCTATTGGTGGATTAAAGTGTAGCACATCTCAAGAGGAAAATCAAGGAAGAATTCATATCTACGGTTTGGTTTTCAGTTATGATTTCGCCTTTAGTTGGGTTCACTTTCAGTTCAACCATAGGTGTCAATTTAGGGACTTTTCAGGGCATTTGGTCGCAGGCGGTCTACAAATGCCGCCCCGCTGGGGCTTGGTTCTTTGGGGTTCGCTCATACTACACAAATGCCGCCCCGCTGGGGCTAAAGAGGATTTTGAGGTATATAAGGTTTGTGTCTAAGTGCCGGTGCGGTTGGGAAACCGAACCTACCGAGATTGGCAGTCAGCAATCAGCAATCGGTTTCCGTCAGCGATGATCGGTTGGGTTCATCTTCGGTTCAGCCTGAACTACATTTATAGATTTCAGCAACGGTGCGGTTGAAAACCGAACCTACCTGAATCGCGAGAAGGCGAGGTTGGGAAACCTCGCCAGCGAAGGAGGATATGCACTATCGGGTGCGGTTGAAAACCGCTCCATAGGTGTCAATTTAAGAAAAAACTGCCCGTGGCAGCATAGGTTGGGTAGAACGGATTCCATCAAAACCGTAAAAAGTCATAGAAAAATCAAGGCTCGCCAGACACGCTATATCAAACAGATACCGAGTGAAACCCAACGCTTTGGTTGTGAAACTTCCCGGACTCTGACCTTATGAAGTTGGGTTTCACTATGTTTTTGAGAGTATAGGGGCATCTATCAGGTTTCAGGTGTGTTTGGCACCCCGATGTTCGCCTTCTCAACACCGTTCTACCCAACCTACGGGCGCACAGAAACCCTAAATTAACACCTATGGTGCGGTTGGGAACCGCACCTACCATATTTGAGGGTATATGGTGAGATTAGGAAACCTCGCCTGCCGGGCGGAGGTTCAATGTTCGGCAAAAACGTCAGATGGATATGTCGGGAATCGGAGTTCCCTCCTACAGAAGAACGGGATGCCTCTGTGAAAACGTTTGAATTCACTCGCGTAATATGCTATGATGTTAGCGGCGTGGAAAGAATATATCAATTCCTGCTTCAATGTCTTCAATCGGATGTCTATGCTGCTGCTGATAATTTTCGTGGGTACCGCGCTCTGTTGCCGTTAAGTCCGTCAGAGGGAAGGTAATGGCTTCTCTGCTACGATTACCGGATTCGTTCATCGCGATGTTCATCTCTTGATCTTGTCTACCGAGCATAGCACCGTATTCAGGCTCTGTATCGTTAAGCACTGCCGTGGCGATGCTAATCAGTTCATCTGCCACTGCGATTTGCCCCTCAGAAAGTGCATAGTTCTTGAGTGGGTTTTCCCATGTCACGGTCTGGTCAGGCAATTGCAACTCGATCTTCTCAATTACTTTGACGCCATCCATGTCAATTGTGGTTCGTTCGGGACGGTAAGCGATACCTTGTGCGCCAGATTGTAGATCGTCTACGGGTGTCACGTAGATATCCTCACCGACAATGGTGCCCTTGCTACCATCAATCTGCGAAACGCCGGTTTGTCCTCGTCCCAAGGATCGGGCATGGATAACGTTGGAATACACCATGAGGGCAGTGGCGTTGTTGTCGAATTCAATGAAGCCGAGGCTCCAGTTTTCGCTCGTATGATTGCGCTTCATCCGGTCAATAATAGGAATTACAGGCGTCGTTTGTGTGATACCGAGCACAGATTTCGGTTCACCCCCAGCACGAAGGCGGAGCATGCTCATCCCATGATGACCACCTTCATAGAAAATTCGGTAGATTCGAGCAACTTCGCCGATAACGTCTGCTTCAATAACCTTTGACAAAAACCGCTCACGTGGCGCACGGTAATAGTTTTCAGCGATCTCAAGTTTGACATTATTCGCTTTGGCATGTTCAATCATCAGATCTGCTGTGGGGAGTGTAACGGCAATAGGCGTTTCACAAAGGATGTGAATCCCGGCATCTGCCATAAAGCATGCAATCGCGTGATGTGCGACACCCGGAACAGTAATATCAACGACATCCAATTCTTCATGTGCAACGAGATCTCGGACATTGGTGTATGGGGTCGCGCCATATTGCTGAGCGTAGTGCGTTGCTACTTCCTCATCTATATCGCAAATTGCGACGAGATTGTAAATATCTTTGAGTTTCGCAATAATAGGCAGATGCGCGCCACCGCCTCGCCTTCCTGCACCCACTAAAGCGATATTGAGTTTGGACATGGAAGCCTCCTTCGTTAGAAAAACATTCGCCGTTATAGGTCTTTGAGAACTCGTGTGTCTCGCTGGTAATGAAGATAGCAGTTATATAGAAATGTGTCAACGAAAAACCTTGGGCATTTATGGGAAAATATTTTGTCAAAGTCTCATACAAATGCTGAAGAAACACCCAAGCAAAAACACCTCGCCCAGCAAAGAGAAGCGTGTAAGTTCTGAAAATATTATGTTAGCAATCATTCTTAAAGAACTCCATTGCTATTGTAATTCTACCAAATATCGACGTATCCAGTTTCTGGTTCTATGTGTACTCACACTGCTACTGTTCGTAGCAACAGTTGAATTCTACGCCGACAGCCGGACGGGAAAACCTATTGATGTCGGGAAACAGACGTATACACTTTTTATCATCGCCCTTTTCATTGTGCAATTTTGGGTGCCAAGGCATGCAGTTGAAGCGTGGCATACGGAAGGGATTCAAAGGTCTTATCAAGCACACCCACAAAGGTATGGACAGAATGGAGCACTGCTCGCGTTAACACCATTGACAAATTGGAGAATCTTGGCAGGTAAACTCAGTGCAATTGTGGTATGGGCTATGTGGGGTATTTGGCTAACAATTCCACTGTTGGCACTCTCAAACTACACAGGCGGTTTGACAGTGGCGCAATTGGTGAAATGTGGGGCAGTATTATTGGTAAGTTGTATTTTTTATGCACTTATCGGCGTTAGTTTCGCGTTATGGAATTCTCCGATTCGGGCAAAGAGTATAAGTTACGGTCTTGTACTACTTATCACTTTTCTTCCACTGGTTCCAGTCTCGCCATTTAACGCCATTCCGATGTTCACGGCGATGAGTCCACTGTGTGCGTTATTGTCAATCCTCAATGCGGATTCAACGCACTTGTGGGTATGGAACATCGGACTGTTTTGCACACTATTTTTGTTGTTTTTTCCTGTTCTGCTTAAGCGGATGCGTTCCTGAACTGGATGTGTACTTTACCGACAGAAAGGTTGATTTTGTTCCTGAAAATGTGATAATATATAATCAGTTCCGGCAGGCGTGTCCCGTCGTAAATCCTCCGGCAGTACCTCTTCTCTTCGATTTTAATTGAGATCCTTGAACTCCCAATATACGTAAGATATGGCGCATACACGAAAATATTCACCAAACCTTCAAGAAACACCGCAGTCAGCACACCCTGGTGTTACCTTCCGCGCGATTTTGATCGGCATCATACTCATACCGCCAAATACCTATTTTATCATGGCGAACCATCTGCGTTACTGGAGTACCTTGCCAACAACGATGTCGCTGATTTACAACGTCGTGGTAACATTGGTGGTGTTGACGTGCCTCAATTTCTTGCTCAAATCGCTGTTGCCCCGTTTCGCGCTCCGACAGGGAGAACTGCTCACTATCTACGTTATCCTCTCTATCTCATCGGCGATTGCGGGGCATGATATGATGCAGACCGTGGTGCCTGTCATTCCGAACGGTTTTTGGTTTGCAACACCCGAAAATGAATGGCAACAACTCTTCTGGCGGCATCTACCGAATTGGATGACACTCAGTGATTTGTCCGTCTTGCAAGATTTCTACGATGGCGATACAACCTTTTATACACAAAGGTATCTGATAGCATGGTGGAAACCGATCTTATGGTGGACTATCTTTTTGTCCGTACTAATTTGGGTGATGATTTGCATCGACCTACTCCTCCGGAAGCAGTGGATTGAACGGGAACGGCTCAGCTATCCGATCGTCCGTCTGCCGATAGAGATGACTTACTCAGACGGACGACTCTTTAAAAACGGAATGTTGTGGACAGGCATCGCGATTGCGGGGGGTATCGACCTAATTAACGGTATCCATGCCTTCTTTCCAGCATTTCCAGAGATACCGGTGCGTAAGGCAGACCTCGGCATCTATTTCACCGAAAAACCGTGGGATGCAATGGGCTGGACTCCTATTTATATCCTCTCATTCGGCGTAGGGCTTGCTTTTTTAATGCCGTTAGAGATGTCGTTTTCGCTCTGGTTTTTCTACCTGTTTTGGAAAGCGGAACGCATTTTGGGACGGGCGATGGGGTTTCAAGTTTTGCCCGGTTTCCCCTACGACGGACCGCAAGGCGTAGGTGCGTATCTGGCTATCGCCTGCTTTGGACTCTATGGCGGGCGCAAGCATTTTTACGCGATATTCAGAAACCTGATCCGGAAAAAAGATACAAATCTTCCACCTGAGATGCAAGATTCAACGGACTATCGATGGCCACTGGCAGGGTTAATCGGTGGTGTTCTCTTTCTTTTCATCTTTTCACACCGTGGAGGGATGGCAATCTGGATGATAGCGTTGTATTTCGCTGTCTATTATCTTCTCGCGCTGGGGATTACACGTGTTCGCGCTGAGGTTGGGCCGCCGACACATGAGATGTTCGTAGCAAACCCCCGACAATTTATCATAGATTCGCTCGGTTCGCGCATGATTCCGCCGCCGAGTTTAACGATGATGTCGCTCTATTTCGCGTTTAATCGTGGGTACCGCGCGCATCCGATGCCTCACACATTGGAAGGTTTTAAACTCGTGGAAGTGGCGAATATGCGCGCAGGACGGATGGTAGTGGCACTGATGTGCGGTGTTGTTTTCGGCATTCTCGCTTCGTTTTGGGCATACTTGGTGGTTTCTTACAAGATAGGTGCGAACCCTGGGTTGGGAAGCGGCGGTTATCATACGCTCCGCTCATGGCTGTACTATCCAACAGAAACGGACATCCCTGCGGTGACGTTTATGGGGGTCGGATTTCTATTTACGGGATTGCTGTGGTGGATGCGTACCCGTTTTCCGATGTTTCCGTTTCACCCTACCGGCTACGCAGTGGCGAGTAGTATGTGGACATTCGGCTGGCTTTGGTTCTCCGTGCTGATTAGTTGGGCAATCAAAAACCTCATCTTGCGGTTTGGCGGCATCCGCCTTTATCACCGCGTGTTACCACTCTTTTTAGGGTTAATCCTCGGGCAATTCATTGTCGGTGGTACCTGGGTGGTGATCCGACTTATCTGGGGTGTGTCCGTTTATTCCTTTTACCGGTAGCCTGTCTGAATACGGTTATAAGTACGCAGCAAACTCATCTCGGACGCGCACCTTATCTGCGTCGTCCCCGAAACCAAGACTAAACCAGCCAACATAGCCGCGTTTATTTAACTGCCCAAACAGATCCGCAAAATCGATCGTCCCTTCGCCGGGAATGAGGTGGATTTCATATTCACCGGTATTGTCGTTGAGGCGGACCTGACCGATGTTCTCTACACCGAAAGCATCTAAGAACCCTTCCCATCCCTCTGAAACCAGATGTCCATGCGCGACATTAAACGCCCACTTGAGATATGGAGAACGAAGCGCATCGAAAAACCAGTGTGTCTCTTCAACATTATGGGGGATGTAATGGATTTCGGCGTGCTCCGGTTCCCGGTTGTGATTCTCAAAGAAGATGACTATCTCCGCTTGTTCCGCCCGCGCGACCAATCGCTGGATGCGCTCAATCGCAACATCACGGCGTTGTGCAACATCCCCGAAATGATAGCCGCCATGCCCAATGAGCCAGCCACATCCAAGTCGCTGCGCCAGTTCTAAGTTAGCGTAGAGATAACCATCTACCGCCTCAGACATGAGCGGCACGTATTCGGCATTGTTGATCGCTGACGAAGGGTGAATGCCGATGGCGATTCCATGTGTTTCACAGAGATCTCGGACTTTGCGAACACGCGCTGGGTCAAACGAGGCTATGTCATTTGGAGGAACATCGGCTTGGAAGTCTATATATCCAAACCCATTTTCCGCCGCCCATTGGATCGATTCTTCGATCGGTTTATTTTTCGGGGCATCAAAACCAAAGCGTTCTTTCGTATTACTTTGCAAATTCTCTGTCCTCCTGCTGTGTCGTCTCCCATTTTCGGTGTGTTGCAAAGAGCTTGACCTCAAAGGGACGCATCCGCGTCACGAACGACCCATCTGACACAGTGGTTCTCTCGTCACCGTAGAGTTCTATAAACTCGGTACCGTTTAGGGCATCCAATCCGACGACTTCGACCCCCATGTGGGCATATTCATCTTCATTGACAAGGACAACGAGCCAGTCCCGCCCAGTTCTACGAGCAGTGACGCTCACACCACGACTTGAAACAGGAGAGGGTATATCGGTGCGTCCGTCATCCGTCACTTGCACTGTGACATACGGCTCGACCGGTGCTGTGAGAAAGGGATGCAGTGCGGCGAGTTCGCTTGTCAAGGCGTAAAGCGATTTCCGAAACGCTTCTTTTCCATCGGATTTGAGATAACTGGAGCCCCAATACAAGATACCTCTCGCGCCATGTGTAATGCAAGCATACGCCATCAGGCGCGACTCAGCAAAGGTGGGAAACGCTGCAATGTCGCCGTGTTCATCGTCCAAGTCGTTCCACGAAAACGCCTGAAGCACCATCCACACAGGTCTACCCTTGCCAGCCTGTCGCCATCTGTCCGTCGCATCGGCGACCCGCACAGCCGGACGGCCATCCGCCCGAATCGGATAATCATCGCAACCCGTGATGTCCACGAAGTCAATGTACTGTCGAACAAATTTCAGATCGCTATCGCGCGCTTCATTGATCCAAACCTGTCGATTCTGCGGATCAACACTGCGGATGAATTCAACAGCCTCACGCATATTGGGCATAATCTCTGCGGCTCGTTCCTCAGAATATTGGATAGCGAGCGGCGTCTGCATCCACCATTCGCCCTCATTTGGGAACACTGCCAACTGATCTTGTCGCCAGAGTCCACTATATGCGGTGAAATTCCATACCACCTCATCTGGACCTTCCCACACAGCAAGCGCAGGATGCTCTGCAAGGGTGCGGACATGCTCTTGAAATTCGGGTGTCGCGCCGGATGGAAGAGATAGCGGCACCCACCCCATCATCCCGTGCGCATGTGCCCGGTCAAGTGAATCCGTGTTACCACATCGAATGAGGTTAACGCCTGCTTCTGCCATATCTCTGAGTGCGTCATCGTCAGCAGGATGTTCATAAAACCCGATTGGAAAGAGTCGTCGTCCATCCTGTGTGAGAAACCCGTCGCCGTGTCCATAGAGAATATCGTTCATTTTTTAATTTTACCTTGTGGATAAGTTTCGCGGTCTGTCAAGTACCCAAGTCTAAAGACTTGGGAAACCTGTTAAGAGTGTTAACAGGTTTCCTATCGGTCTACCGATAAGTTTCTCGTTTCATAGAGGTTGGTAACCCAACGCTCTCCACGATGGGCGCAAGCCGCCCTTAGGAGTATGTTTAATGCAGCGTTGTGGTCTCTATCTATAGAGTTGCCACAAAACTTTAACCATCAACTCGACTCTGATACAAGACAGCAAAGCACGAGTTGATGGTTAAAGTTAAAGGTTCTCACCGATAAGGATAACTTTTTCGGTGCTTTTTTACCACAAGCGGAGCAAGTCTGCGAGGTGTTCTTCGGGTCAACTTGATGGAAGTGGAAACCGTCTCTTTCGGCTATATTCCCACACCACTCAAAGAATGTTCCCCAAGACGCGTCGCTGATGCTCTTGCTGAGGTGTTTGTTCTTTACCATATTGGATACGCGTAAGTTCTCTGCCACTAATACATTGTTTTCCTGATGGTGGTAGAGTTTATAGACGAGTCTCCCGATAAAGTCCTTACGTTTGTTTGTTGTCCGCTCATGGTGTAAGGCGACGGCATGCACGGATTTTTGCCAGCGGTTAGAGTTTCCTTTTTTACGGCGTGCCATTGTTTGATTGTGTTTATGGAGTAAGCCTTCTGCTTTACGATACCAACGCGGGTTATCTTCCTTTCCGCCTTCCGAAGTCGTTAGATAGTGTGTAGTGCCAACGTCAACTGCAACAGCGTCCGTCGGTTCAACTTTTGGGGTATCGGGTATCTCACAGGAGATATGGGCATACCAACCACTGGCTTTTTTCACAAGCGTAACTTCTTTCGGATCACCGACAAGCGGGCGATGCATGTATATCTTGACTTCGCCTAACTTCGGTACTTTTAAGCGATTATGTCTAAAATTGGTTTCTATTATCGGACTTTGGCGGACGCGTTCACCTGTTTGGAGTTTGTGCTTTCGCAAGCACCACGTCAGAGAACGCACACGCATTTTGAAGCGAGGGTACCCTTTTTTCTCAGTTTCCCCTGCTTTACAACGCCGACGGAACGCATCAAAGGCTTTCTCAACGCGTTTGAGGATAGAAACTTGAAAGTCTTGAGGAACTTCACGGAAATCGTCATACGTCTCACGGGCAACCTTCAACAATTGTTCTTGGTCATATCGCGAAACAAAACGACCTTCTTCTTCATACGCAAACTTGCGATTGTTGCGCGCAGCGTTCTGAAGTTCACACAAGTGGTCTAACCACTTTTCTAAAGTTCTTTCTTCTGCCTGTGTTGGATACACAGGATACTTAAATGTTAATCTCATGGTTTATCAAGTATCAAGCATTTATCCCCTACAGAGTGGGAGGCAGACACGTTACCAAGCGGTAACGCTCTGTATGTCTGCCAACTTGATACATATATTAAACCACAATTTCATAGAAATGTCAAGTGTTTTTTCAAAAAAAACCCTATGGCCTAACATACGAGGGCGAGCATTCCTCCCCACCCTAAAGGGCGGGGAAACCTCCTGCTCGTTAAATCTGGTGATTTGAAAGTTTTCGTGTTCAAGCCGCCTGCGTCGTTGTTGCAGGCTATGGTTTTTGGTAGAAGTTCTCAAAGTTGCCTCGACCTCACAAACACCTGCGCGTAACATTGTCCCGCAAGCCCACACGCGGCTTGCGCCATGAGCGCAGTCAAGATGACCATAAATTAAAAACCATCTCGTATATCCTTACGCTAACAGGTGGTTTTCCCACCATGCGACGTAATCCGCATCGCTTATATCGTGTGAGAGCCCTCGTTTTTCCATGTCCTGCCTGAATCTTTCCGCCATATTCGCATCCCAATGAGTGGTGACCTCTGAGGATTCAGGTATGTCCCCCATGTCCCCTGTCTCCGCTATCCAAGTGTCGAGCTGCGCGGCAAGTGCGTTTCGCACAGTGTCATAGTTCGGATCAGCGGCGAGGTTATTAATTTCATAGGGATCTGCCTCCAGATCAAACAACTCTTCAGTCGGACGCGTCTGTTTCATGAAATGCTGTTGCGCGGGGGATAACTCGCCGTTTGCGGATAACAGTGGCATCAAGGTCCAGAGTGGATACTGCTGTTTTTTGTAGCCGTTGAATTGCATATACGGACGCTCAGGGTGATAATTGCGAATGAGTTTATAGCGGTGTGTCCGTATACACCGGATTCTGTCGTCAGTTCCGTCACATCGATCCCTCGCGGCGAAGATCGCGTCGCGCGATGTTGCCCCTGTTCCGAGGAAAACTTGCCCTTGCATATAGTCAGGAATGTCAATACCAGCGAGGGATAACGTTGTCGGTGCGAAATCAACACCACTGATAAGTTTGTCATCAACGGTATTAGGTTCAACGTGTCGATGCCATCGAACGATGAGCGGAATATGGATGCCACCGTCATAAAGGAACTGCTTGCAACGGATATGTGCCCGTCCGTGATCGCTCATGAAGAAGACGATAGTGTTGTCCGAAAGCCCTTCATCATCCAATCGTTTGAGAATCTGTCCGACCTTCCTATCTAAAATTTGAATGCTTTCAAGGTAGAGTGCCCAATCCTTTCGGACAAGCGGATGGTCGGGGTAGTAAGGTGGCAATTCGACATCCTCAGGGGCAATAGGACGTTCAGGATCCGGCTTGAAGACGCGATGTGTATCAGGGATGTTGATCTGGGCGTAAAAGGGTTGTCCTTCAGCGCGTTCGCTCCAGTCGATGCCATCAAAGGGTTGTTCCCGCTGAAAGTTGAAATCGGTCTTTCCGGGACGATCGTAGGGGGGCCCTGGGCTGTTGCAAGTAAAATAGCCTGCTTCCCGAAAACAATCGGTGATCAGTTTCATATCCGCCCGTAACGGCTTATCACGATTGCTGCGATGGTTGTGCGCATCAAAGTGTGTCTGATAGGTCCCTGTGATCAACGCGGAGCGGCTTGGCGAACAGACCGGACATGTGACGAAAGCATTGGTATAGCGAACACCTTCGGACGCGAGCCGATCAATATTTGGTGTTGCAACGGTAGGTGTGCCGTAACAACCGAGGTCTGGCGAGAGATCTTCACCGTAAATCCAGAGAACGTTTGGTTGTCCAGTAGACATAAGTACCTCATTTCAGAAATTTCCACCCAAAAGTCCACATTAGAACATCTTTAAAACTGCCATGAGAACGCCCATGGCGGCTAACCCAATCCCAAGCATCCATTTGATCGTTCCAATCCCGCTTTCAATTCGATCGAGGCGACTTTCAACACGACCTAGGCGATCATCAAGGTTGTCCATGCGGTTTCCCATCGCCTTGACATCTTCTGTATCCGCTTTCCTATCAAGTTTCGCCCCTAGGGCTTTTATATCTTCCGTATCCGCTTTCCTATCAAGTTTCGCCCCCAGGGCTTTTATATCTTCCTTATCCGCTTTCTCATCGACCTTCGCATCTAATCGGTCCAAGCGGACGTGAATCTGTTTTAAGGTATGGATGAGAAGTTCATTAAAATTGTTATCAGGCATCGGTTTCTCCTTTGCGGTGCTAGGGTGTGCCGTTGACAGTGTCCACAACATATCGATCACGGAACAGTGTTTGCCGGAGCGGTGGCATTTCAGCAAGGAGTTTTGGATGCGGTTGGTAAACCTTCGCGAAACCGCTATCGACAGGACTATAGAGATTAAAAACGGCGATCCTGTCGTTCTCGGCATTGGTCCATGGCCTGGCACTGTGGGTGAGTGCCTCTGTGAAAAAGAGCAGTGAACCTCCCGGACAGCCGTAAGTGCTCCAAATATCGGAATCGGGGTTTTGGATATCAGAGGGTGCCGTGTAAACCGATTTGTGGCTACCGGTCACTAAAAGTGTACCTCCCTGTCCTTTTTTCACCTCGTTCAATTCCCATACAATACGGGTGTGTGGACTATAGCCTTTGCCGGGGAAGGCGTTGTAGTAATGGACATCGCCGGGAAAACGGAGTAAACCGTTGCCGTTGTGCGGTCCAAACCCTCCCATGCCGAGCGTACGATAAAAAAGACTTGCACTTTCAACGGAAAACCCGTAGCACTCTGGACTTGTTACAGCTGGATGCGCCGTGAATTCGTTGAGAAGTGAGACAACAAGGGGATGGTCGATGAGTTTCTGAAGCGGACCACCGATAGGGCTGCGTTCATGCTCTGGAATAGATTCTGGATCGCGGTGTAGGCGGTAGCCGAAATCGCGCATCTCTTTGAGTTCTGATCCGGTAAATACCTCAGGTACCAGAAACCAACCGTGCGTGTCGAAGGCGTAGCGCCGTTCTGGGGTCAACTCAGGAACAGCTAAACCGTCGGCATTTCGGGCGGGGAATTCATACACATCCGGTGGCAATAATGCCCCAAGCCACGGTTGCTGATTTTTGTCCGTCTGCTTTTCCATTTGGTTCTCTCCTTACACCTTTATGCGGTTAAATTTCCGAGCGATAGGCGGATGTCCGCTGGTTAAAATCTCCATTAACGACGTTGCCACCCGCATAGGCTTCCCGAAAAAGCGTCTGCCGTTTAGGTGGCATCGCTTCGAGAAGTTGCGGATGCGGCAGCCAATTCGACCAGCGACTTGCTACCGTATTGTACAAATTCAAGATAGCAACCCGCTCGGCAGCACCGACTTGAACCCACGTTTGCGTCATAGACTCTGTGAAAAGCATGACGGAGCCGGGCGGACATTCATAAGTCTCCCACAACGGCGAATCTGGATTCTGCAAGGCTTCTGGTATGGGGTATGCGGCTTTGTGGCTTCCCGTAATAAACCGAATGTTATTTGTTTGGGCAGTGACCTCGGTTAACTCCCATACAGCACGCGTCAGCCCACTCCAACCTCGTCCTGGGACGCACCGATAGAGATGAGAATCCCCCGGTAAACGAAATAACCCATTTCCTTTGTGAAGTCCTGGCTGGACCTCCGTATGCGCTGAGGTGTTCCCGAAGAACGCGGCTGTTTCCTCCAGTCGAAACCCATAGCAATCCTCACTTGCAGCGGGTGGATATGCCAAAAACTCATTCAGAAACCCAACGACGACCGGATGGTCAGCGAGTTTTTGAAGTGGACCGCCGAGTGCAGAACGTTCCGGTTCCGGGATGCTCTCCGGTGCCTCGTGCAGACGTTGACAGAATTCATGCATCTCTGCGATGTCAGCGTCCGACAAAATACTCGGAATTAGGAGCCAGCCATTCCGGTCAAAATCGTATTTCTGCTTCTGGGTCGGAACAATGACGGGTATACCGTCAGCATTCGTTTTTGTCAGATCTTCAGGCTCGACTTCAACAGCACTGCCCAAGTTTTTATTAACAATAAAAGGTTTTCTCGTTGCGAGTTCTTTGTAAACCATCAGGGTATTCCTTTTATAGTAAAGCCCATAATTATTTAGACACTGGGGTATGGAATCCATCGGAGCGGTTACAAACCGCTCCTACCGGGGGTGCCCACGTATTTTTGGATTTTACTATAAGATGCGTCTGAAACTGTCTTTTACAGTCTTGAGATGCAGTTGTTCAGTTTTCCAATTTCGGTCGGGATTTGTTAACGGCTCTGTGCTTCTAACACGCGGAACATGTGGTGAGCATAACTCACGGTTGAGATAAATACAAATACCAGCGCGAGACAAAGCCCGTAAAATTCAATATTCCTCGGTAAACGAGACATTATCGGACGGAGCAGGTAAAGTAGGATAACAAGTGACAAAAAGAAACTGGTACATTTTCCCCAAACGTTAGAACGGGTGATCATTTTCGCCTTATATGCTAAGACAGCATTGCCAAGTACAATTAAGATATCACGGATAGCAATCACCAGAAATGCCCACATTGGGAACCTTGAGTGGAATATAGCGAGGGCAAAGATTCCAGCGGAGAGCGCGAGCTTATCCGCAACTGGGTCTAAGATATAACCGAGTTCCGTGTGCTGTTTCAAACGTCGGGCAAAGAACCCATCTAACAGATCCGTGATAACGGCGACTGTACCACAAGCAATCGCGACGATCCACTCGGCACGGTAAATGAAGAAGAAGATAAAAGGGACCGTGAGGAGTCGGGAAACCGATAAGATATTGCTGACATAGAAGAAATCCCGGCGTGTAATCTGGATCGACCGGGTTTCGGTAAATTGGTGGATGGGAATTTTTAGTGCCATTATATTATTGCGTTGCAGATAGGATTTTGTGCTGTAGGAGTGAGCGTCTCAATAGGGGATGCCTGCCAAGTTCGCCTAACACGCTTGGGACATCCTCAATTATTTTGCGCCGCCAATTGAAAGGCTATCCGCCGATTTTGGTCGGTCAGAATCTCGATTTCGCGTGTGAGGAGCTGTTCTAACGGAATTGTCTCCAACAAGGTTTGTTTTTCTTCAAGGGAAATTCGTAACCGTATGCCAACTTGGTAGGCAAGTTCCCGTGGGTCATCCGGCTGTTCTTCAGGCGGACTCCAAGCGAAAATTAATCGACTGGATAACTTCTCGTACGCTTTATACAATTCTTCAGCTTGCGTCGTAAGCAATTCCGATACCGATTCAATTTCTGTATCCACGTCATCTAACATCCGAACCCGACCTGTAAGATAGGAGAGGTGCTCCTGAACCTCCAGAATCTGAAAGCGGTACTCGCCAGTTGTAATAATATTCATGCGGCCATCGTCTAAATCTTCAACTTGAAGGATACGGGCGGCTGTACCAATTTCATACGGTGTCGCGGCTTCACCTTCACCTACCTCTTCTCCTTCTTTGATAAGCACAACGCCGAACTCCGACTGATGTTCCAAGCAGAATTTAACCATCGTTCGGTAACGTGGTTCAAAGATGTGTAGCGGTAAAAATCCGCCGGGGAACAAGACCGTCTGTAACGGAAAAAGCGGGATTTGTCGTTCATAAGGTGTTTGACTTTTCGATGAGGTTGGGGCACTCCGCATGTGAAAACTCCTCTTTGCATGATGTTCAATGTACAAGATGGATTTTACTTTCGGTGCTGTAGAACACTGTAAAGGATAGCCTGCAAGAAACAACCCCTGTTTGTAGTGTATCTAATAGATATCTGTTTTCAGTCATAACTCTCTTTATATTTTTACACAAAATGCCTCATTCGTCAATAGTTTTTTACACAGCATAGGGATATCTATGGTGAATGATAAAAATAAGTAGACACTTCAATAGAAGTGAAAACCCTCCACCCCCGCTGGAGCGTCCTCTGAAACGGTTAGATGCTTTTATATTCCACCATAAATCGCCCACCCATTTTTCAGAGCCATTCAGTTTTAGGTTTTTTAACCACTTTGGTTGGAAAGGCGCGATTCAGAGGTCGCTCCTACTCGGGTCTGTCGGGAATCGGAGTTCCCTCCTACAGAAGAACTGAATGGCCCTGCCCATTTTTTGGGATGTCTTGACATTTAGGAGACTTTCGGATATAATTCATCCAAGCAATTTTATCATCGCTTATGCGGTAAATTAGAGGATTTAACTCAAATAGATATTTGTGCATGCCCTGTGGAGGCAACGGATATCAAAACGATTGGAGAAAGTCGTGAATTTAGAAAAGTTGGGAAATGCTTTAGCCAAATCCAAAAACATCGCCATCACGCTTTTAGGGAACCTGCTGTATCGGACGCGTGTTGAACCGATCCGTGATACAGAAGGAATAAAGGGTCTGAAAGCCCATTGGATAGGCGACCCAGGGGAAAATGTGATGGAGATTAACACACCCTCTGGGAGCACGGATCTTAAAATAGACGGTAACACAGCACCGACTATTGAGTACGTCCAAGAAGGCGAGAAACGGACAATCGCTGTCAGACATATTAAGAACCTCTCATGCGAACTTAACCGAGAGACGATGGACCAGATCGCCACGCCAAGAGGCGCAGGTATAGCGATGTGTATTGGTGCCGGCGTCGGATTACTCGGTTGGTTTCTGGTTTCGGTGATGCGTGCGCTACCTACGTCACGAATAGAACAGAACGATTCTGCATCAATTCACCCGATTGTCCCTACAGAAGATAATAGGTAGTAGAAATGCAAATTACCGCTGTCGATCCCTTTTATTTGCGGATGCCAGACATCACAACCGCGGCGGATGGAACACAAGACACGCTTTTGGTGCGGATTCAAACGGATACAGGACTTGAAGGATGGGGTGAATGTGATGCCTCGCCGTTAGTAAGTCTCGCCGTTTATTGCTGTCCGATGTCGCACGGAAATATCATCAACATTCGCACTTCACTCATTGGTGAAACGCTTGATGGTCCCGATGATGTACTTCGACTGAGTGAAAAGACACTCCGGAACGGACTGGATATTCAACAGATACAGCATGCTTATAGTGGTGCCGAAATCGCGCTGTGGGACGTTATCGGGCAGCAGTTAAATAAACCCGTCTACCGTCTCCTTGCCGAGATGTCAGGAACATCTGACACAGCACACCCTAAACTGCCGTATGCGTCTGTCCTTTTTGGTGACACCCCCGAAGAGACTTACCGCATAGCAACAAGGTTGCGCGAACAAGGATACCGTGCGGCGAAGTTCGGTTGGGGACCGATGGGAAAATTCGGTGAGGCAAACGACATCGCGCTCGTGCGTGCGGCGCGTGAAGGCATGGGAACAGAAGCACAGATTATGATTGATGCTGGCGTTGTCTGGGGGAGTGATCACGAAACGGCTTACCAACGTGCCGAGGCATTCTCGCAATTTTCCCCGACATGGTTAGAGGAACCGCTTGCTCCCGATGCAGTCGATGCCTACGGGGCCTTAACGCGCTTATTAAAAGGCATCGGGGTTACAAACCCCTCCCACGGGACAGGTGTTCCAATTGCGGCGGGCGAGGGGTCAAATACCTACCGGATGGCAGAAGATATCATCGTACACGGCGGTATCCAGTTCGTGCAGATTGACGCGGGACGCATCGGTGGGATTATGCCCTCTTTTCAGGTTCGCCAACTCGCGGAGCAGCACGGTATCCAGTACGTCAATCACACGTTTAAAAGCCACCTGAGTCTTGCGGCGTCACTTCATGTCTTTGCGACGAATCCTGATTTCAATCTATTAGAATATCCAGCGGCGGGATCGGAATTGTCGCAGCGGTTAGTAGCGGAACCGTTTCAAGTTGAATCCGATGGAATGGTTCGGGCAAAGGAATTACCTGGACTCGGTGTCCGTGTAGATACGGAAGTTATCCGTTCCTATCTTGCACCGGTCAGAATTGAGGTAGGGACGGACGCGGTTTTTGAACAGGCACGTCTATAGACAGGTTCAAGCAATCAATAGTCTTCTACTACGCGCGCGTGTGTTTGTAGTCGTGCGATGAATCGCATGTTCTGAATGTGTGTTGACGGGCAATGAATGGTCTCCCTACTACGAACCAACGGATCGAAGTTTGAAATTGGCGCGCCTACGAAGCGCGCCAACCCAAAGAATAGGAAAGATTACTTATAGTTTGTATCAAATGACCCCATGAGTTATACTCATAGTATGAGTTACCCTAACAGGTAGATGTATTTGCATCACCGACACTCTCCTCATGGAGGTCTCTATGACACGCCAGATGGATACCGCCTATGGTATCAAACGCATCGAATCCAAGAATGCCAGAGCTGCTATTATTCAGAAGATTTCAGCAGACTTTAATCTCATGCCTATAGTGGCTGAAGCCTACTATAAACAGATTTCTACCTACTTTGCGCAACACGCCAATGTTCAACTGACATCGGGACAAATCTGTTACGAGGCTGTCGCCGCCGAGGAACCCGCAGGCAAACACATCGCTTTAGCGAAAAAAGTTTCCTGTCGCCTGAAACTCAATGACATCGACACCGATCTCGAAGTCTTAGCCGATTACGGCCTGGCAGGTCTCAGACGACATCGCATCCTCCGATTGACCCAAGAAGCTTATGATCAAGATGCCTTGCTGAGTTATGAAGATTTAGCCGTGTTATTAACCAGCAGTCCTGCCACGATGAAACGCGACATCCGAGCGTTGAAACAGGACGGATATTTCGTGATGACGCGCGGGGCGAAACACGACATGGGCCCAGGGCTGTCTCATAAGACGCAGATTCTGGAGTTGTATTTCAAAGCATACACCTTCACCGAGATTGAGCAAAAGACGAACCACTCCGAACGCGCCGTCTCCCGCTACTTGAGAGACTTCACACAGGTCGCGACGCTCTATCATCAAGACTTTCCCAAAGCACAGATACGCCTGATCACCCACCTCTCTGACCGGCTGATCCGCGAGTATCTCTCGCTGTATGAGGAATACCAACATACCGATCGCATGACCCAGCTGCTTCACCCAGAGTCCGTGGATGAAAAAAAGGGGGACCTCCGATGAGCAAACCTTTGACGCGCACACAAGTCAATGAGAAGAAGTTCAGACGCATCAACGATAAATCTCTACGACAGTTGCTGATCCATCGCTTTCTCAATGACTACGGGTATGACAAAGGCGAAGTCACTGCGACTGCTATTGTCGATGACATTCTCAAGACCGTTGAGGACTATTTCGTCATTACCCTCCCTTTGGAGAAACTCGCCACGGGCGACTCACTCCCAGAGGAGCGATACCTCAGCTATGGACACCTCGTTTGGATGGCTGTCCCGATTGATGAATATCCACAAAGAGGCAAATCCATCGTCAAAACCCGTATGAAACCCATCATCCTGACTTACCTCGCCGCAGAGGATATTGAATCCTTTCGCAACGGTTTTACCTCCCGGCAACTGCGGATCAATCGCTTGGTCCGCTGGTGTTATCAAGCTTATGACCAAGGCGCCTTATTGACACAACTCGACTTGGCGGTCTTGCTCAACGTCTGTGATCAGGTCGTCTGTGATTATGTCAACGAATGGCAAAAAACCACGGGAGAAATCTTACCCACTCGCGGCAATATCCATGACTTATCGGGTGCTATTACCCACAAGAAAGAGATCATAACCCTCTATCTTCAAGGGCATCTCACTCCCACTATTGCCGCCAAAACCAAGCACTCTAAGGAGGCAGTTGACCGATACATTCGTGATTATGAGTCCGTCAAAGTCGTGCGCACCGCTACCGCTGATATTGACAAAATCTCACACATTACACGACTTTCTAAACGCGTCATCTCTCAATATCTCGACCTGATCCCGCAGCAGCATCTCCAAGCTATCGATGAAAACCTCGCCAATGCAGCTGCAAACGATGAAACCACTGAACAAGGAGAAACTCAATGATACCTGACCTCCTGTTCTTGACGAACTGACTTCGCAAAACCGGGGCAGGGGTTGCGTAAAAATACGCTTGACCCCCGCTCGTAGTTTTGCTACACTTTAGAAACGTTGATCGCCAAACGCATCATTTCTCAATGAAGATGCCAGCGAACCCAACTCAACCCACTCATCGGCGATGACTGGGAAGCTAATAAACATCAGCATCCCAGCTATCCTATGGTCATTTGATACTATTTAAGAATTACCATCTTCCTCAGAAGGGAGATATTATCCGCCTCGAATTGATAGAAATAGATACCACTTGAAACACTCTCACCCATATTATTTTTGCCATCCCAATACGCCGCATGACTCCGACGCGTGTAGTAACCCGCAGGTTGGTGACCGAAATCCAACCGCCGGACGACCCGACCCCGCCCATCATAGATCGTAATCTTCACATCACTCGGATTTGCTAACTGATATGGGATCCACGTTTCCGGGTTGAACGGGTTGGGATAGTTCGCCGAGAGCGTCGTTTCCTCCGGCAATACCACCACTGCGGCTATCCCGGGTGCCGCATTACCGAGCCCCTCTATGACTGTGAGAGGCAAATCAGACGATTTGACGAGTTCATAACCCGAATGGTTGTTTTTGGGCAGACCGGGTAATGTCCCAATATCGACCCAGACGGCATCCGCTGTCCCAGGTGTCCGTGTTACCGTAACCGATTCGCTCTCCACCTTACCTGTCGAAATCGTGATACTCGGGGTGCCTCCACCGTCAATGCTACCGTGGGTAAGACGCAAGCGTAGAACAATATCAAATGGCGCACCGGTGGGTGCGGTTGCCTTGAACTCCCCTTCTCCAATTTTTTCCAGGGACACCGTCAGCGGTAAAGGGTCAACAATATTGCCAGACAGCTCGAGCGACTCCAGTTTAGTAAGTCCATCAAAGATGCCCTCTGGTAAACTGCTCAAATCGTTGTCGTGCAGGTAGAGCCGCTTCAGTTTGGTGAGTTCATCAAAGATACCCTCTGGTAAACTGCTTAAAGTGTTGCTTCCCAAGTCGAGCAACTTCAGGGCGGTGAGTTCATCAAAGATACCCTCTGGTAAACTGCTCAAATCGTTGTTGTACAGGTCGAGCCACTCCAGGGCGGTGAGTTTATCAAAGATACCCTCTGGTAAACTGCTCAATGCGTTGCTGGACAGGTCGAGCCACTCCAAGGCGGTGAGTTCATCAAAGACACCCTCTGGTAAACTGCTCAATTCGTTGTTCGACAGGTGGAGCTGCTTCAGAGCGGTGAGTTCATCAAAGACACCCTCTGGTAAACTGCTCAATGCGTTGCTGGACAGGCTGAGATACTCCAGAGCGGTGAGTTCATCAAAGACACCCTCTGGTAAACTGCTCAAATCGTTGTTCGACAGGTTGAGCCACTCCAAGGCGGTGAGGTTATCAAAAACACCCTCCGGCAAACTGCTCAATTCGTTGCTGGACAGGTCGAGCCACTCCAGAGCGGTGAGTTCATCAAAGACACCCTCTGGTAAACTGCTCAAATCGTTGTTGTACAGGTGGAGCCACTCCAAGGCGGTGAGTTCATCAAAGATGCCCTCTGGTAAACTGCTCAATGCGTTGTCCGACAGGGTGAACAACTCCAGGGCGGTGAGACCGTTGAAATCGTTCGCTTTGAGGACGGTGATGTTTTGGGATCTAAGGTTGAGGATCGTAATTCCTGCAAGGTCTGCCGCGGTTACATCGGCGCAATCGCTTACGTTTGGCACGGCGGCAACGATCGCATCACGCACCTGAGGCGTGCGATCGCAGACCGATACGAACACATCAGCCTCGAATATTTCCGTATCGGCAGCCACGTTCATAATGATGTTCACTGATCCCGTCGTGTGGGCACTATTATTGTTCCCGACAGCATCCATAGCAACATCAGCGGGAATACTCAGCGTCAGTGTGCCACTCGTCGTCGGTGTAATCGTTGCCGTCCAGACGGTGTCATCTGTCGTTGACCATGCCGTGAGGCTCGCTGTTGCTGTCCCGGAAAGCGTGACGTCTGCTTGCTCAAAGCCGGACACCGACTCTGTGAACGTGATGACCACATCAAACGCACTGTTCTGAACACCTGTCGGCACAGAAATACTGACACTCGGCGCATCCATATCTACGGTGACGGTTTGAGTCTGTGCCGCCGTATTGTTGTTCCCGACAGCATCTATAGCAACATCAGCGGGAATACTCAGCGTCAGTGTGCCACTCGTCGTCGGTGTAATCGTTGCCGTCCAGACAGTGTCGTCTGTCGTCTGCCACGCTGTGAGGCTCGCTGTTGCTGTCCCGGAAAGCATGACGTCTGCTTGCTCAAATCCGGACACCGACTCTGTGAACGTGATGACCACATCAAACGCACCGTTCTGAACACCTGCCGGCACAGAAATACTGACACTCGGCGCATCCATATCTACGGTGACGGTCTGTGAGTCGGCAGCCGTGTTGTTGTTACCTGCGGCATCCATGGCAAGATCTGCAATAACACTCACCACCACGTCCCCACTCGTCGTCGGCGTGATTGTGGCGGTAAAGACGGTGTCGTCCGTCGTCGCCCACGCCGTTATACCCGCAGTCGCAGTGCCAGACACCAAGACATCTGCCTGTTCAAAACCTGATACCGACTCCGTGAACGTAATTGTTACCTCAAACGCACCCTTCTGAGTATCCGCGGGAACAGCAATCGTCACACTCGGAGGTTCTGTATCCGCCGGGGGCGGTATATCAATATCGACATCAATCAAACTCCCCTGTGTCAATGGGTAAAGCACGGACGCATTTGATACCGGATTCCCCAACAGACGCAACGATACCAACGCCTCCATACCCCGAAGCGGACTGACATCACTTATCTCATTCTGCGCCAGAAACAACCAACCCAACTCCGTCAAAGTTGACAACGCACCAATATCGCGTATCTCATTGCCCGTGAGATATAACTGCGTCAGGGTCGTTAGACTCCCAAGCACGCTGAGATCACTGATACCCGTGCCACTCAGATGCAACACGCTCAGACCCGTCAAACTCGAAAGCGGATGGAAGTCTGTGATTGGATTCCTATCAAGATGCAAGGATGTCAGAGCCGTCAACCCCGAAAGTGCTTCTATGTCCGTGACGTTATTTTTACCGACATCTAAGAATATGAGACCTTCGAGTCCTGATAGCGGACCGAGATCGGTGAGTTGATTCGAGTAGAGGTTGAGCGTGGTAAGGTGCGTCGCATGCTCCAAACCGCTGAGTTCACTTATCTCTGCCTTCTTGGCTTGCAGACTGCTGAGATTTAGCATATCTGTAGAGGTGAGCGTTGCGTCTTCGGCTAAGCCGAGGGTTGACCGGATCGCAGCTGCTAAGTGGGTATCTATAATCACGATGGCTTCGGGAGCTTCCGGTGCACCGATTTGATCCCCGCCTACCTCACCTACATCGCCGTCTTGTGCATGCGTGACGGGAGGTACACAAATGTTGAGAGCCAGTAAAATCGCAAAAAGCACATAAAATCTTTTCATCATTTTCAGTTCCTTTCAGTCAAAGTGAATTATAAAAACAGATAAACTTTTCAACTATTTAAGAATCACCATCTTCCGCAAGACCGATATATGCGTGAACGTTTTTCCGCTGTAGGAGCGAGCTGTGCTCGCGATAGTGCGCGAAACCCTAAACATCTGCGAACGAAAACCAAGATCGGAACCGAAAACTAAATAGTCCTGGGAGACATTGGCTGTGTTAGCACCGTCCTACCGGTCATCAAATCCAATTTAGTGATATTAAGTCAATATATAATTAAAAATTATATAAAAAATATCTACCTAATAGCATTAATTATACTTTTATCTGATGTGCATGTCAAACAAAATTTGAAAAAGTGCTTAATTTCCGCCATAAATGCATGGTGTTATGAATTTCTACAATCTACTGAAAAACGTATTCCCCAAAGCTTGCTGTTCATAACATCGCGAGGTCGCGGTATTTTTCCAGAGAGACTGACAGATCCGCGTAAACTGAGCAACGGATGGAGTTCAGACATCTCACAACGCGGGCTATGATCAAAATTGCGTAAGTCCTGTTGATTTTATATGCGTGAACGTTTTTCCGCTGTAGGAGCGAGCTGTGCTCGCGATATTGCGCGAAAACCTTAACATCTGCGAACGAAAACCAAGATCGGAACCGAAAACTAAATAGTCCTGACCTGTTGGGTGAAATATATTGCTTCTTTACGCAATATGAGGATTAATAAAATATTTGGGTAATTCTATGTTCCCCCAAACCCGGTAGGTGCGGTTTCCTAACCGCACCGGGCATAGGTAAAAACTACCCGATTAAATTCTTAATCTTCATTTTGCGTAAGTCCCGTTCTTGTAACTTTCAGCGCGAAACACTTCAGGGTCGCGATACCTACGGCGTTGCTCGTAGATTTACGATTCGATGGGTTGCCCGTTCCGGTTTTTAAAAGTGATACAAAGACAATTATAATATAAAATATAATTTATTGATAATGTCCTAATATGATTTACCCTTAAAGCCTTGCTATCATTGACTTCTTTCGGGTTTAAAAATTTGATTAAAAAGCGAATTTATGCTATTATATAACCCAAGTTGCTACTAACAAGTTTTGAAGGTTCAAGGAGATTGTTCACGCACTTTCCTCAACCCAGATGAAGATAAAAAAATAAATTGGGTAATTTTCTGGTGATATCCAGTGCGGTTAGGAATGCAGATCGCATGAATCAACGCCGAGTGCGCGTGTGGCACTCGGCGGGGCGCGTACGCCGCAAAACCGCACCTACCGGGTCTGAGGGAAATATAGAATTACCGATTTAGAGAGTTAGTCAATAACCATGAATTCCTTAGAAGATATTATTCAACGCTGCCACAGACGGCATGAAAAACCGCTTCAGCAGCGGAAGACTGTGTTAACACCTACGCTGTACGATAAGGATTACCCTTATCAGTTTGCGGCCTATTGTGCACATAGACACCGCGTGCTACTTGCCGATCTGGAGCAGGCAGATATTTCCTTTATGCCGATAGGACGTGCGCCTCATCACGACCGGAGTCCAAGAAATTTTGGCGGGGATCGGTTCTCAAAACGCCAAGGGATACAAGGCGCAAAAAACAGGGAGATCAGACGATGGGAGTCATCATGGGGGATTCAGGTGTATATAGGTCTCCCTTCCCAACGCGATGGCTCACAATGGCATGACCTCGACTTTAAATACGAGTCACTCTCTGCCGCACCCGATGCCGTTTTTGCCTGTATTGAGGCACTCATCAACGCTGTCGCGAATCCGTTGTTGACGATTGCAAAGGATGGCGGACTGCGTTTTTCATGTAGGGTGCCAGATTACTTGCATCCGGATACCGAGCAAGAGCGACTCTACATCTATAAGCGCAGACCGACTTCGGAAGATCTGCATCAACGAGATGTGTATCTTGAAATCCTTGGAGAAATGGGGAGCAGCACCTGGGACGCCCGCTACGAGATTTTGCTTGGAAATCTATTAGATCCGCCGGTCATTGCGAAAGATATCCTCTTTGGGCCTCTTGATGCGCTCCGTGCTGCGCTCCACGAACCTGCGCCACTTGGAGAAAAAAAACAGAAACCGACTGTTATAGATGTGCCACTGTCTCTGGGTTCGCATCACCTCGATCTTGCAAAAGAGGCGTTTTTGGAGCGCGATTTTTCTTATACTCGAGAAGAGAACGGTCTTCACCACTGGGTTCCATTGGGCAGTGATATTGCCATGGGATATGTATCGCTATGGGAGAGCGATGGCACTGTGTGGATACGCGCATCTACTTCTAATATCGGGCTGCCGATGGATGCGACATCAATCATCGATATCTGGGACGATACCGGCATTTTACCACCGATACCGACTGCTGGGCTACCTGTCTCTGAGGAGATGCTCGCCGCCCGAGAAGGGAATTTGAGCCCGTTGGCGGTAAAACGTTCGCTTCCGGTGCTGCAGAAGTCAGAATCGACGAAAAAGGTTTATGGGACACCAGAAGGGATAGACTCTCAGATACGACGTGTTTTTGATGAGAACGTTCGCATTCTCGGACTCATTACCCAGACGAGCACCGGGAAAAACTATGAAACAGAATCCTATGTTCTCAACGGCGGCACAATTTGCATAAACGTGCCACCCGGCATAGCAGGGGAAACAGAGAAACGTTTTCAAGAGCGAAATGTGTCGTCGGTTGCCCACTGGAGACATCGGATGTACCTGTGGGATCAGGTGAAAGAGATACCTGTTGATGTGCGCATGGCAAACCCGTTTCAATACGGGAATGTCTGTGAGGATCCCGAACGGTGTTCCGCACTTGAAGAGAAAGGCGGAAATCCGAGTGACAGCATCTGTCCACAGTGTCCCGTCTACAGGGACTGTCAGCAGCGCGGTTATCTATCGCAACCCACTGCCTTACAACACGCCAAGGCACAGATATCAACGACCTACCAACTTTTTTACAATCCTCACAGCACCGAGGCTTTGGAAGAAATACTCGGACAGGACGATCAAACAGAACGGATTTGTATTCTCGATGAGACGCACGCACATGAACTATTTCTCAAATGTGAGTTATCAAAAAATATATTAGAGGCGTGGCGTATCAACTCGGAAGGGTATGCTTTGGGGAATTTCGCCAAAGCCCTACTGAATGTCCTTGAGATTAAAAACACTGCCCATGGGGGTCTTGTCAAACGAGTTCGTGCAACGCTACCGACGTTTCAATGGCAGGAGGCAGCCCTCATTGAACAGATGTGCCAAGTGAATGTGGGGGGTAAGGTCGTGGAACGCGGGATTGTTGATGATGAAACCGGTAGGGAATTGGCACGCTTTACCATCGAGTTTCAGGGAGGCGTTTCTGCTTACATTCCTCTGGACGATAACGCTGCAGAGAAACTCACGACGAGAAAACTACCTCTCTTTCGGCTCCGTGGTTTTGTGATTAACGAGAACATGAAAGTCCCGATGCCGATGGCGCAAGCCATTCAACTGGGAATTTTGGACCCAGAAACTGTAGAGAACATTCGGGAATTCCCTGCTGTCTGTCAAAATCCAAACTGGACGTTTTGGCATCAACTCAAACGGTTTTTTCAGCACTACACTCGAGATACCGACGCACCGATGCTCTGGGATGGCGATGTGCTGCATTTCTGGGTGCCGCCGATGCTGCATTCGGGCATCAAACGCCTTATGTTAATATCTCCCACACTTTCTGATCAACATATCCATAAACTATTTCCAGATGACAAAGTTGAAGTCATTTGCTCCGAACCAATGAAGTGGGCCGCAGGAAACCAGGTCTTTCAGATTCGTACAGGGACCTATCCAGTCGAGTCGATTATGGACTATGAAAGTAAATGGGACATCATTGGGCTGTCTAAAACCGGACAACGCTTTTTTACGGGTATCGGCGCAGAAATTGAGAGGGATCCGAGCGTTAAGCATGCCATTGTCACCTATCAGGGGAGTGTTCTTCGGCACCTGACGCATATTGCTGAAAAAGAAAACGTCTGCTTCGTAACGGCTCAGAAAGACACAAGAAGGTTTCAGACAGGTTTTGAGGAAGCAGACGTTATATGGATAGTCGGTACCCCGCGATGGTCGCCCTACCTCATTTGGCGGCGAACACAGATATTGTTTGGAAACGATGCCGAACCCCTCTGTTATGAGACAGAAAACGACGCTGACGGCTACAAAGATGAACGGGTCCAGAGTATTTATGAAGAGAGCGTTATTGGCTTTCTCACACAGACTGTAGGGCATGCAAGATTGCATCACCTGGCAGACAAGAAAATCGTCCTGATCACGAGCTTTCCATTGCCTGACATCACAGACCGACCTGAAACGATTCTTTTTGACTGGGAAGATTTTGAGATTGCGGGCGGGCTTGACAAACTTGCTGAGGTGGTAGAAATACGCCAGCGTTTTGAAGCAGAACGGGAGAATCTCACTGCTGACACCAGCAGAGAAGAGGTCGAGCGTGTCTTGGGGTGCTCCGCAAGGCGGGCGAACCGGCTCTTGAAGAAACTTCGGGGCGGAAATATCCCACGTATCCTCTTCCGAGAGCAAATCCAAACTTTACTTGCGGATGGTGAGAAAAAAACAGCGGAACTGATTGCGGGTATTGAGGGACATCCCGAAGCGATAAAACATGAACTCAGGCGGCTTGTGGACGCTCGTGTGATTGTGAAGGTCAAACGCGGAGTGTATACGCTTCCAGAGGTTTAGGGTGGTGGGTGCCCTAATCAACCGGGCAATAGACGATAGCCGATGCCGGTCATCAGTCCGACAACGATCCAGATACCGCCGATGAAGCACTCGCCTAATACAATGCCTAATACGAAAGGACGGAGTTTGCGGTAGAGGGCAACGCCGCCGAACTTGAGGACGGTGTATTTGAGAAACCAACCGATGAAGAATGAACCCCAGAAACAGTAGGTTGCATAACTCGTCATCAGTAGAGAGCCGATCGGATGCAGTTTCCACCAGAGATAGTGATGTCGCATCCAGAGCATGCCGAACATCGTGGCACCGCCGAAGATGAACGAACCGAGCCGTTCTACTTCGATTCCGGTTGGGTGCTGCAGAATACTCGTGAGTCGGTTGAATGGGACGGTCGTGGAGATCATATAGGTCCAGTGTTGCAAATTCACCGCACCGTGCGTGTAGGCGAGGTCTAAGGATGAGTAGTAGGAGACACCCATCGCCAAGACGAGTGCGATGCCCATGGCAAGCAGGAACGGACGTTGTTTGAGACGCAGCGGTTCTGCGAGTTTGAAGTTGTTCATCACCCCCGGCATGAGGATCTCCCGCATATCGAACATCAAGACCCGTTCGTATGCGACCAACGTCCAGCTTGGCGCGTTCACTCTGGCACTGCCGAACAACGTAATCAGGAATTCGCCGGGCAGGAAGGAATAGATGATAAACAGCAAACCGCCGTTCGCGACCATCCACGTGCCTACCGTTGTTATGCCGAGAAAGATCCCGAGCATAACGAGCGCTACCCACACACTCATCCCCGCCATGCTACATATCAGGGTAAGCAGTAGAATCCCTACGATTAAACCACCTGCCGCCCAAACGTAAGGTAGCGGTTCGTTGGTATCATCACTTGGTGGGAGGGGTTTCCAACCCCGAATCCCAAAGATGGTAGCGAATGCCCGTCCGAAGTGGCGTTTCCCGATAAAGAGGATAAATCCGATAAAAACCAGCAGCGCACCCATCTGTTGATTTTGGTGGAAGTTCCACTGATTCACTTTTGAACCTGTCGCATAGATAAGCACTGTCTCCATCTTTCCGAGTAGGAAGAAGAACCAGAAACTAAACGAGATCTCAAGGGTCAGCAGATAGACAATAGCGATGATCGAAGGGTAGATAAACAGATGCACCGCGGGCCACCACCCCAGCGCGGATAGCGGTTTTTCGGTAAAGAATTGGGCAATCGGAAAATCGAGGGGCAGACTCGGAACGGCTGGGAAGTACAAGTGCAGTCCTCTCAAGCCGTGCAATATGACCGGTATCGTGAAACCGCACCACATCAACGGCGATTTGAAGAACCGATTCAGCAACGCGCCCCCTGAGGGGGGTTGAAACATTTCCTGTGGTAATTGAACGATCGGGAAGGTGAAGCGTTCGTGTTCCACCCACTGTTTTCGGAGGAGGACTGTCCAGCAGATCGTGACGAAATAGAAGATGAGGACAAACGTGCTCCATCCGACAATTGGCTTTAGCCATGCACGCCACGGGATCGAATCTCCATCTGGCAATTTCTCATAGAAATAGAAAACCGCTTTTGGGTCTTTCACGACCATCCAATCTGGAAGGTGCTGATGGAAGAGCGTGATCCACTCGTTTTCAGCGGTTGCGAAGTAGTACGGACTGACGGCGAGTGGAACGAGGTAGCGCATCAGTCCTGAGGACGGGATGCCCGATGCGACCAGCATCATCCCCCAGATGATCAGGAGTTCGCCGCCTTGCAATTCGGTGCCGGGTTTCAGTTTCTTGAGGAGAAGGTTAATGCTGAGGACGAAAATCAGCATTACAAAGACAACGGCGATCGGCAGATGATTCCCCGCAAGGTAGGTGCCACCGACGTGGAAGTCGTTATAAGGGGTAACGAGGCATTGGCATATCACTGCCACCATCCCAATGAGCACACTCCGCGCCGTGAGTCCAGTGTGAGCGAGATGGGGAGTTTGTGGAAGGTTCTGAGAGGTGGCAGGAGGTGTCATAATACAGGGTTGGTGAGGTTTTTCATGAAACTAATGGATGATTGTTTCGTTATTCTAACACAGTCTATAGAAAATTACAAATCAAGATTTTGAGGGGTGAATTCATGAGAAACCTGTGGATTTTGACCGAGGAGCGGCCGAAAAAAGAGGTCGTTATTACAATCATCAAGAAATTCGCTGAAGATCGAAACTTGGAGGATCCTTTCATTAATCAACTTCAAATCTTACCGATTCTTGAGAGCAATCGTTTTACATTCCGTTATCGTGTTGCAGGAGTTTTTTGTCAAGATGTAAGTGAAATCTTTCTGGAAATTATCGGTGGATTTTCCAGCTTCGTTGACTTCCTAGTTTTCTATCAGGATGAGCGACCTTCAGATTCCCATCAACCAATTTATGCGATTGAGGAAACAAAGACTGACGATTCGGAATCGCGAAACACTGGAGTTTATCAAAGATGTTCGAAGTTTGTTTTTATAGATTTTTATTATCCGCATACCAAGAAAATTATGCTCTATAACCTCAGGGTTGAACAGAAAATCCATCCGACATCTACGTCTGTCTTTGGGACAAAACTGTTGATGAATTTAGGGGTTGAAATTCTTGGGAAGGAACTTGATCCAAATCTCTTTAAACCTTTTGAAACACTGGAAGAAGTGATTGAGTTCAAAAATAATATGAGACGCCCTCCCAGAGGAAATGTGCCTATCCTAATAGAAAAGGGAACTAGCCAAATTTACATTTCAGGGCGGCTGGTAAAATCTGGAAGTCTCTCACACGATCCTAACATTGGAGCTTTGACTTTGATAAGTCAAAGCCTTAGGAACTTAGGATGGACAGGGGATATTGTCATTACGCAACATGGATTAAAACAAGATTATATCGGAAAAAATAATAAATTCATTCAAATAGCTAATCAAGTTGGTATCCAATTGGAAGGTCTTACCGTTCCAGATGCTGAACTCCCTACAACTTATTGGAAATATGAGATGGAATCGGAAAAACTTGCTACCATATTTATCCACTTGGTTGTTGAGGAATTTACACAAGCCCGGGCTATTTATGACAATCATGCAGGAGGTGAACAGGGATACTTTCAAAAAATAGAAGACCAAGAAACTGATTACATGGTCCTTGAAAAGTACGAGGACAGAGATGCATATAAAGCAGGAGACAAATCAAAGCGTCTTCATCGCCCTGATTTGATTTTATTTGACGATCAACGAAGTGAAATTATCAATATTGAGGGTAAAAAATTTGGAAATAGGAAGGTGGGCATTAAACAATTGGAGAAATATGATGCCATTGAAAGAGAGTACATTCAGCAGCACTATAGTTGGTGTAAAATCATCCGGACGGTAGTGATTTATGGAAGCCAACAAACAAAAATCACTGAACCCGAAATAAGCTTTTTATTGAATAAGCGTGGGGATATTATTTTGGGGCAGGAACCACCTCAAATATTTGTTGAAGCTATCGAAACCTTGAGAAATGAAGCAGTTAAAGTAGACGATTCCTAAGAAAATCTCTTGTAGCATTAACTCTAAATTTCATTTCTCCTTACGGAATATCAAGATGAATTGATGAAATTGATTAGAAACATAGGCGTACGGATAACCAAATGGATAGAGTTTCTGAGATTTATCGTACCAAATTTTGTAACCTCGAAATTGAAGATTTTTTATGTCAGCAAGGGCATTGACAACATCAACGTGGGTCATATTATGGTGTTCTTTGGTCGGTTGGAGATCTTTGCAGAAAACAACAACATATCCTTTGGGTTTGAGATATTGCACTGCCCCACCGATGACCTGCTTGAGGGATTCATAAAATTGCGCTATCGGCATATTTCCTAAATCATTTGACTGATCGGTAAAAGGGGTCGGACTGTCGTCTCCGGTTTTCTTTTTTTTGTCGCCGCTTTGTTTTCGTGATAACATGTCTGCATAGGGTGGATCGGTTAAAATGAGGTCAAAGGGTTCCGTGTCTTTTAAAATTTCTTGTAAATTTCTGGAATCGCCAACCAAAGCAGTTTGGGGAGCAAGTCCAAGTTCGGCAGATGCGTTGTGGTAGAGCTCAAGGTATTCGGATGAGAGATCTATACCAATTCCCTTCCTTTCTGCCATGGAACATGCTAAAAGGGTGCCACCAACACCGACAAATGGATCTAGGACCCTGCCGCTTTTCTTAGTAAAAAATTCGATAAGTTGTTTCATCAATTGGGGTGGTTTGGGCGAGGGATGCAGTTTCCTAATATGATGCGCGTGTGCTTCTTTACCTCGCGTTGGATAATGCGTATCCCAAACTGGGACATGTGCAAGAGCCCATTCCATTTCAGTCAAATCATTTAGCGATCCTAAATTATGTTCTTTTCCCTCTAATTCAACTGATTTTAGGAAATAGATCCATTCGCTTCCAGACAAATCGTTGAGTTTATTTCTTGGATCTTGAATCCTTTTCGGTTCCACCGCGGAGGTGTCCGCTTCCGGTGGTAATTCAACGCGTTTGGGGGCAGTCGCAATCTTCACATGGAATAATAATTCTTGTACGCATTTATCTCCATTGTTGCCTTTAGAATGGCTTTTGTAGCGTTGATAATCGATAGCAGAACTCAGATTTGCTTCACCACGACTGGATAAGACCGAAAGAATTTCGTCAGCTGAAAGAATACCCTCATTACTGTAACTGAACACAATATGTTTCGCATCCGCTTTTTCGACTAAGTCAGTCAATGCTGAAAGACATGTCGTTTTTGAGCAGTACGCCGATTTCTCGGATTCTTCATAGTCGCGTAACCCAGTTT
>CBDFHD010000002.1:0-1398508 GCA_965247285.1 Candidatus Poribacteria bacterium | reverse complement strand
TTATCTTCCTTTCCGCCTTCCGAAGTCGTTAGATAGTGTGTAGTGCCAACGTCAACTGCAACAGCGTCCGTCGGTTCAACTTTTGGGGTATCGGGTATCTCACAGGAGATATGGCCATACCAACCACTGGCTTTTTTCACAAGCGTAACTTCTTTCGGATCACCGACAAGCGGGCGATGCATGTATATCTTGACTTCGCCTAACTTCGGTACTTTTAAGCGATTATGTCTAAAATTGGTTTCTATTATCGGACTTTGGCGGACGCGTTCACCTGTTTGGAGTTTGTGCTTTCGCAAGCACCACGTCAGAGAACGCACACGCATTTTGAAGCGAGGGTACCCTTTGTTCACACAAGTGGTCTAACCACTTTTCTAAAGTTCTTTCTTCTGCCTGTGTTGGATACACAGGATACTTAAATGTTAATCTCATGGTTTATCAAGTATCAAGCATTTATCCCCTACAGAGTGGGAGGCAGACACGTTACCAAGCGGTAACGCTCTGTATGTCTGCCAACTTGATACATATATTAAACCACAATTTCATAGAAATGTCAAGTGTTTTTTCAAAAAAAACCCTATGGCCTAACATACGAGGGCGAGCATTCCTCCCCACCCTAAAGGGCGGGGAAACCTCCTGCTCGTTAAATCTGGTGATTTGAAAGTTTTCGTGTTCAAGCCGCCTGCGTCGTTGTTGCAGGCTATGGTTTTTGGTAGAAGTTCTCAAAGTTGCCTCGACCTCACAAACACCTGCGCGTAACATTGTCCCGCAAGCCCACACGCGGCTTGCGCCATGAGCGCAGTCAAGATGACCATAAATTAAAAACCATCTCGTATATCCTTACGCTAACAGGTGGTTTTCCCACCATGCGACGTAATCCGCATCGCTTATATCGTGTGAGAGCCCTCGTTTTTCCATGTCCTGCCTGAATCTTTCCGCCATATTCGCATCCCAATGAGTGGTGACCTCTGAGGATTCAGGTATGTCCCCCATGTCCCCTGTCTCCGCTATCCAAGTGTCGAGCTGCGCGGCAAGTGCGTTTCGCACAGTGTCATAGTTCGGATCAGCGGCGAGGTTATTAATTTCATAGGGATCTGCCTCCAGATCAAACAACTCTTCAGTCGGACGCGTCTGTTTCATGAAATGCTGTTGCGCGGGGGATAACTCGCCGTTTGCGGATAACAGTGGCATCAAGGTCCAGAGTGGATACTGCTGTTTTTTGTAGCCGTTGAATTGCATATACGGACGCTCAGGGTGATAATTGCGAATGAGTTTATAGCGGTGTGTCCGTATACACCGGATTCTGTCGTCAGTTCCGTCACATCGATCCCTCGCGGCGAAGATCGCGTCGCGCGATGTTGCCCCTGTTCCGAGGAAAACTTGCCCTTGCATATAGTCAGGAATGTCAATACCAGCGAGGGATAACGTTGTCGGTGCGAAATCAACACCACTGATAAGTTTGTCATCAACGGTATTAGGTTCAACGTGTCGATGCCATCGAACGATGAGCGGAATATGGATGCCACCGTCATAAAGGAACTGCTTGCAACGGATATGTGCCCGTCCGTGATCGCTCATGAAGAAGACGATAGTGTTGTCCGAAAGCCCTTCATCATCCAATCGTTTGAGAATCTGTCCGACCTTCCTATCTAAAATTTGAATGCTTTCAAGGTAGAGTGCCCAATCCTTTCGGACAAGCGGATGGTCGGGGTAGTAAGGTGGCAATTCGACATCCTCAGGGGCAATAGGACGTTCAGGATCCGGCTTGAAGACGCGATGTGTATCAGGGATGTTGATCTGGGCGTAAAAGGGTTGTCCTTCAGCGCGTTCGCTCCAGTCGATGCCATCAAAGGGTTGTTCCCGCTGAAAGTTGAAATCGGTCTTTCCGGGACGATCGTAGGGGGGCCCTGGGCTGTTGCAAGTAAAATAGCCTGCTTCCCGAAAACAATCGGTGATCAGTTTCATATCCGCCCGTAACGGCTTATCACGATTGCTGCGATGGTTGTGCGCATCAAAGTGTGTCTGATAGGTCCCTGTGATCAACGCGGAGCGGCTTGGCGAACAGACCGGACATGTGACGAAAGCATTGGTATAGCGAACACCTTCGGACGCGAGCCGATCAATATTTGGTGTTGCAACGGTAGGTGTGCCGTAACAACCGAGGTCTGGCGAGAGATCTTCACCGTAAATCCAGAGAACGTTTGGTTGTCCAGTAGACATAAGTACCTCATTTCAGAAATTTCCACCCAAAAGTCCACATTAGAACATCTTTAAAACTGCCATGAGAACGCCCATGGCGGCTAACCCAATCCCAAGCATCCATTTGATCGTTCCAATCCCGCTTTCAATTCGATCGAGGCGACTTTCAACACGACCTAGGCGATCATCAAGGTTGTCCATGCGGTTTCCCATCGCCTTGACATCTTCTGTATCCGCTTTCCTATCAAGTTTCGCCCCTAGGGCTTTTATATCTTCCGTATCCGCTTTCCTATCAAGTTTCGCCCCCAGGGCTTTTATATCTTCCTTATCCGCTTTCTCATCGACCTTCGCATCTAATCGGTCCAAGCGGACGTGAATCTGTTTTAAGGTATGGATGAGAAGTTCATTAAAATTGTTATCAGGCATCGGTTTCTCCTTTGCGGTGCTAGGGTGTGCCGTTGACAGTGTCCACAACATATCGATCACGGAACAGTGTTTGCCGGAGCGGTGGCATTTCAGCAAGGAGTTTTGGATGCGGTTGGTAAACCTTCGCGAAACCGCTATCGACAGGACTATAGAGATTAAAAACGGCGATCCTGTCGTTCTCGGCATTGGTCCATGGCCTGGCACTGTGGGTGAGTGCCTCTGTGAAAAAGAGCAGTGAACCTCCCGGACAGCCGTAAGTGCTCCAAATATCGGAATCGGGGTTTTGGATATCAGAGGGTGCCGTGTAAACCGATTTGTGGCTACCGGTCACTAAAAGTGTACCTCCCTGTCCTTTTTTCACCTCGTTCAATTCCCATACAATACGGGTGTGTGGACTATAGCCTTTGCCGGGGAAGGCGTTGTAGTAATGGACATCGCCGGGAAAACGGAGTAAACCGTTGCCGTTGTGCGGTCCAAACCCTCCCATGCCGAGCGTACGATAAAAAAGACTTGCACTTTCAACGGAAAACCCGTAGCACTCTGGACTTGTTACAGCTGGATGCGCCGTGAATTCGTTGAGAAGTGAGACAACAAGGGGATGGTCGATGAGTTTCTGAAGCGGACCACCGATAGGGCTGCGTTCATGCTCTGGAATAGATTCTGGATCGCGGTGTAGGCGGTAGCCGAAATCGCGCATCTCTTTGAGTTCTGATCCGGTAAATACCTCAGGTACCAGAAACCAACCGTGCGTGTCGAAGGCGTAGCGCCGTTCTGGGGTCAACTCAGGAACAGCTAAACCGTCGGCATTTCGGGCGGGGAATTCATACACATCCGGTGGCAATAATGCCCCAAGCCACGGTTGCTGATTTTTGTCCGTCTGCTTTTCCATTTGGTTCTCTCCTTACACCTTTATGCGGTTAAATTTCCGAGCGATAGGCGGATGTCCGCTGGTTAAAATCTCCATTAACGACGTTGCCACCCGCATAGGCTTCCCGAAAAAGCGTCTGCCGTTTAGGTGGCATCGCTTCGAGAAGTTGCGGATGCGGCAGCCAATTCGACCAGCGACTTGCTACCGTATTGTACAAATTCAAGATAGCAACCCGCTCGGCAGCACCGACTTGAACCCACGTTTGCGTCATAGACTCTGTGAAAAGCATGACGGAGCCGGGCGGACATTCATAAGTCTCCCACAACGGCGAATCTGGATTCTGCAAGGCTTCTGGTATGGGGTATGCGGCTTTGTGGCTTCCCGTAATAAACCGAATGTTATTTGTTTGGGCAGTGACCTCGGTTAACTCCCATACAGCACGCGTCAGCCCACTCCAACCTCGTCCTGGGACGCACCGATAGAGATGAGAATCCCCCGGTAAACGAAATAACCCATTTCCTTTGTGAAGTCCTGGCTGGACCTCCGTATGCGCTGAGGTGTTCCCGAAGAACGCGGCTGTTTCCTCCAGTCGAAACCCATAGCAATCCTCACTTGCAGCGGGTGGATATGCCAAAAACTCATTCAGAAACCCAACGACGACCGGATGGTCAGCGAGTTTTTGAAGTGGACCGCCGAGTGCAGAACGTTCCGGTTCCGGGATGCTCTCCGGTGCCTCGTGCAGACGTTGACAGAATTCATGCATCTCTGCGATGTCAGCGTCCGACAAAATACTCGGAATTAGGAGCCAGCCATTCCGGTCAAAATCGTATTTCTGCTTCTGGGTCGGAACAATGACGGGTATACCGTCAGCATTCGTTTTTGTCAGATCTTCAGGCTCGACTTCAACAGCACTGCCCAAGTTTTTATTAACAATAAAAGGTTTTCTCGTTGCGAGTTCTTTGTAAACCATCAGGGTATTCCTTTTATAGTAAAGCCCATAATTATTTAGACACTGGGGTATGGAATCCATCGGAGCGGTTACAAACCGCTCCTACCGGGGGTGCCCACGTATTTTTGGATTTTACTATAAGATGCGTCTGAAACTGTCTTTTACAGTCTTGAGATGCAGTTGTTCAGTTTTCCAATTTCGGTCGGGATTTGTTAACGGCTCTGTGCTTCTAACACGCGGAACATGTGGTGAGCATAACTCACGGTTGAGATAAATACAAATACCAGCGCGAGACAAAGCCCGTAAAATTCAATATTCCTCGGTAAACGAGACATTATCGGACGGAGCAGGTAAAGTAGGATAACAAGTGACAAAAAGAAACTGGTACATTTTCCCCAAACGTTAGAACGGGTGATCATTTTCGCCTTATATGCTAAGACAGCATTGCCAAGTACAATTAAGATATCACGGATAGCAATCACCAGAAATGCCCACATTGGGAACCTTGAGTGGAATATAGCGAGGGCAAAGATTCCAGCGGAGAGCGCGAGCTTATCCGCAACTGGGTCTAAGATATAACCGAGTTCCGTGTGCTGTTTCAAACGTCGGGCAAAGAACCCATCTAACAGATCCGTGATAACGGCGACTGTACCACAAGCAATCGCGACGATCCACTCGGCACGGTAAATGAAGAAGAAGATAAAAGGGACCGTGAGGAGTCGGGAAACCGATAAGATATTGCTGACATAGAAGAAATCCCGGCGTGTAATCTGGATCGACCGGGTTTCGGTAAATTGGTGGATGGGAATTTTTAGTGCCATTATATTATTGCGTTGCAGATAGGATTTTGTGCTGTAGGAGTGAGCGTCTCAATAGGGGATGCCTGCCAAGTTCGCCTAACACGCTTGGGACATCCTCAATTATTTTGCGCCGCCAATTGAAAGGCTATCCGCCGATTTTGGTCGGTCAGAATCTCGATTTCGCGTGTGAGGAGCTGTTCTAACGGAATTGTCTCCAACAAGGTTTGTTTTTCTTCAAGGGAAATTCGTAACCGTATGCCAACTTGGTAGGCAAGTTCCCGTGGGTCATCCGGCTGTTCTTCAGGCGGACTCCAAGCGAAAATTAATCGACTGGATAACTTCTCGTACGCTTTATACAATTCTTCAGCTTGCGTCGTAAGCAATTCCGATACCGATTCAATTTCTGTATCCACGTCATCTAACATCCGAACCCGACCTGTAAGATAGGAGAGGTGCTCCTGAACCTCCAGAATCTGAAAGCGGTACTCGCCAGTTGTAATAATATTCATGCGGCCATCGTCTAAATCTTCAACTTGAAGGATACGGGCGGCTGTACCAATTTCATACGGTGTCGCGGCTTCACCTTCACCTACCTCTTCTCCTTCTTTGATAAGCACAACGCCGAACTCCGACTGATGTTCCAAGCAGAATTTAACCATCGTTCGGTAACGTGGTTCAAAGATGTGTAGCGGTAAAAATCCGCCGGGGAACAAGACCGTCTGTAACGGAAAAAGCGGGATTTGTCGTTCATAAGGTGTTTGACTTTTCGATGAGGTTGGGGCACTCCGCATGTGAAAACTCCTCTTTGCATGATGTTCAATGTACAAGATGGATTTTACTTTCGGTGCTGTAGAACACTGTAAAGGATAGCCTGCAAGAAACAACCCCTGTTTGTAGTGTATCTAATAGATATCTGTTTTCAGTCATAACTCTCTTTATATTTTTACACAAAATGCCTCATTCGTCAATAGTTTTTTACACAGCATAGGGATATCTATGGTGAATGATAAAAATAAGTAGACACTTCAATAGAAGTGAAAACCCTCCACCCCCGCTGGAGCGTCCTCTGAAACGGTTAGATGCTTTTATATTCCACCATAAATCGCCCACCCATTTTTCAGAGCCATTCAGTTTTAGGTTTTTTAACCACTTTGGTTGGAAAGGCGCGATTCAGAGGTCGCTCCTACTCGGGTCTGTCGGGAATCGGAGTTCCCTCCTACAGAAGAACTGAATGGCCCTGCCCATTTTTTGGGATGTCTTGACATTTAGGAGACTTTCGGATATAATTCATCCAAGCAATTTTATCATCGCTTATGCGGTAAATTAGAGGATTTAACTCAAATAGATATTTGTGCATGCCCTGTGGAGGCAACGGATATCAAAACGATTGGAGAAAGTCGTGAATTTAGAAAAGTTGGGAAATGCTTTAGCCAAATCCAAAAACATCGCCATCACGCTTTTAGGGAACCTGCTGTATCGGACGCGTGTTGAACCGATCCGTGATACAGAAGGAATAAAGGGTCTGAAAGCCCATTGGATAGGCGACCCAGGGGAAAATGTGATGGAGATTAACACACCCTCTGGGAGCACGGATCTTAAAATAGACGGTAACACAGCACCGACTATTGAGTACGTCCAAGAAGGCGAGAAACGGACAATCGCTGTCAGACATATTAAGAACCTCTCATGCGAACTTAACCGAGAGACGATGGACCAGATCGCCACGCCAAGAGGCGCAGGTATAGCGATGTGTATTGGTGCCGGCGTCGGATTACTCGGTTGGTTTCTGGTTTCGGTGATGCGTGCGCTACCTACGTCACGAATAGAACAGAACGATTCTGCATCAATTCACCCGATTGTCCCTACAGAAGATAATAGGTAGTAGAAATGCAAATTACCGCTGTCGATCCCTTTTATTTGCGGATGCCAGACATCACAACCGCGGCGGATGGAACACAAGACACGCTTTTGGTGCGGATTCAAACGGATACAGGACTTGAAGGATGGGGTGAATGTGATGCCTCGCCGTTAGTAAGTCTCGCCGTTTATTGCTGTCCGATGTCGCACGGAAATATCATCAACATTCGCACTTCACTCATTGGTGAAACGCTTGATGGTCCCGATGATGTACTTCGACTGAGTGAAAAGACACTCCGGAACGGACTGGATATTCAACAGATACAGCATGCTTATAGTGGTGCCGAAATCGCGCTGTGGGACGTTATCGGGCAGCAGTTAAATAAACCCGTCTACCGTCTCCTTGCCGAGATGTCAGGAACATCTGACACAGCACACCCTAAACTGCCGTATGCGTCTGTCCTTTTTGGTGACACCCCCGAAGAGACTTACCGCATAGCAACAAGGTTGCGCGAACAAGGATACCGTGCGGCGAAGTTCGGTTGGGGACCGATGGGAAAATTCGGTGAGGCAAACGACATCGCGCTCGTGCGTGCGGCGCGTGAAGGCATGGGAACAGAAGCACAGATTATGATTGATGCTGGCGTTGTCTGGGGGAGTGATCACGAAACGGCTTACCAACGTGCCGAGGCATTCTCGCAATTTTCCCCGACATGGTTAGAGGAACCGCTTGCTCCCGATGCAGTCGATGCCTACGGGGCCTTAACGCGCTTATTAAAAGGCATCGGGGTTACAAACCCCTCCCACGGGACAGGTGTTCCAATTGCGGCGGGCGAGGGGTCAAATACCTACCGGATGGCAGAAGATATCATCGTACACGGCGGTATCCAGTTCGTGCAGATTGACGCGGGACGCATCGGTGGGATTATGCCCTCTTTTCAGGTTCGCCAACTCGCGGAGCAGCACGGTATCCAGTACGTCAATCACACGTTTAAAAGCCACCTGAGTCTTGCGGCGTCACTTCATGTCTTTGCGACGAATCCTGATTTCAATCTATTAGAATATCCAGCGGCGGGATCGGAATTGTCGCAGCGGTTAGTAGCGGAACCGTTTCAAGTTGAATCCGATGGAATGGTTCGGGCAAAGGAATTACCTGGACTCGGTGTCCGTGTAGATACGGAAGTTATCCGTTCCTATCTTGCACCGGTCAGAATTGAGGTAGGGACGGACGCGGTTTTTGAACAGGCACGTCTATAGACAGGTTCAAGCAATCAATAGTCTTCTACTACGCGCGCGTGTGTTTGTAGTCGTGCGATGAATCGCATGTTCTGAATGTGTGTTGACGGGCAATGAATGGTCTCCCTACTACGAACCAACGGATCGAAGTTTGAAATTGGCGCGCCTACGAAGCGCGCCAACCCAAAGAATAGGAAAGATTACTTATAGTTTGTATCAAATGACCCCATGAGTTATACTCATAGTATGAGTTACCCTAACAGGTAGATGTATTTGCATCACCGACACTCTCCTCATGGAGGTCTCTATGACACGCCAGATGGATACCGCCTATGGTATCAAACGCATCGAATCCAAGAATGCCAGAGCTGCTATTATTCAGAAGATTTCAGCAGACTTTAATCTCATGCCTATAGTGGCTGAAGCCTACTATAAACAGATTTCTACCTACTTTGCGCAACACGCCAATGTTCAACTGACATCGGGACAAATCTGTTACGAGGCTGTCGCCGCCGAGGAACCCGCAGGCAAACACATCGCTTTAGCGAAAAAAGTTTCCTGTCGCCTGAAACTCAATGACATCGACACCGATCTCGAAGTCTTAGCCGATTACGGCCTGGCAGGTCTCAGACGACATCGCATCCTCCGATTGACCCAAGAAGCTTATGATCAAGATGCCTTGCTGAGTTATGAAGATTTAGCCGTGTTATTAACCAGCAGTCCTGCCACGATGAAACGCGACATCCGAGCGTTGAAACAGGACGGATATTTCGTGATGACGCGCGGGGCGAAACACGACATGGGCCCAGGCTGTCTCATAAGACGCAGATTCTGGAGTTGTATTTCAAAGCATACACCTTCACCGAGATTGAGCAAAAGACGAACCACTCCGAACGCGCCGTCTCCCGCTACTTGAGAGACTTCACACAGGTCGCGACGCTCTATCATCAAGACTTTCCCAAAGCACAGATACGCCTGATCACCCACCTCTCTGACCGGCTGATCCGCGAGTATCTCTCGCTGTATGAGGAATACCAACATACCGATCGCATGACCCAGCTGCTTCACCCAGAGTCCGTGGATGAAAAAAAGGGGGACCTCCGATGAGCAAACCTTTGACGCGCACACAAGTCAATGAGAAGAAGTTCAGACGCATCAACGATAAATCTCTACGACAGTTGCTGATCCATCGCTTTCTCAATGACTACGGGTATGACAAAGGCGAAGTCACTGCGACTGCTATTGTCGATGACATTCTCAAGACCGTTGAGGACTATTTCGTCATTACCCTCCCTTTGGAGAAACTCGCCACGGGCGACTCACTCCCAGAGGAGCGATACCTCAGCTATGGACACCTCGTTTGGATGGCTGTCCCGATTGATGAATATCCACAAAGAGGCAAATCCATCGTCAAAACCCGTATGAAACCCATCATCCTGACTTACCTCGCCGCAGAGGATATTGAATCCTTTCGCAACGGTTTTACCTCCCGGCAACTGCGGATCAATCGCTTGGTCCGCTGGTGTTATCAAGCTTATGACCAAGGCGCCTTATTGACACAACTCGACTTGGCGGTCTTGCTCAACGTCTGTGATCAGGTCGTCTGTGATTATGTCAACGAATGGCAAAAAACCACGGGAGAAATCTTACCCACTCGCGGCAATATCCATGACTTATCGGGTGCTATTACCCACAAGAAAGAGATCATAACCCTCTATCTTCAAGGGCATCTCACTCCCACTATTGCCGCCAAAACCAAGCACTCTAAGGAGGCAGTTGACCGATACATTCGTGATTATGAGTCCGTCAAAGTCGTGCGCACCGCTACCGCTGATATTGACAAAATCTCACACATTACACGACTTTCTAAACGCGTCATCTCTCAATATCTCGACCTGATCCCGCAGCAGCATCTCCAAGCTATCGATGAAAACCTCGCCAATGCAGCTGCAAACGATGAAACCACTGAACAAGGAGAAACTCAATGATACCTGACCTCCTGTTCTTGACGAACTGACTTCGCAAAACCGGGGCAGGGGTTGCGTAAAAATACGCTTGACCCCCGCTCGTAGTTTTGCTACACTTTAGAAACGTTGATCGCCAAACGCATCATTTCTCAATGAAGATGCCAGCGAACCCAACTCAACCCACTCATCGGCGATGACTGGGAAGCTAATAAACATCAGCATCCCAGCTATCCTATGGTCATTTGATACTATTTCAAAATCAACATCTTCCGCAGGAACGACCTATTGTCTGCTTGGAATTGATAGAAATAGATACCACTTGAAACACGTTCACCGAAATCGTTTCTGCCATCCCAATACGCTGCACGGCTTCGGTCGGTGTAGTAGCCTGGGGGTAGATGTCCGAGCTCCAAACGTCGGATGACACTGCCCCGTACATCGTAGATAGTAATTCTCACCTCACTCGTATTTGCTAACTGATATGGGATCCACGTCTCCGGGTTGAACGGGTTAGGATAGTTCGCCGAGAGCATCGTCTCGCCGGGCAATACCACCACTGCGGCTATCCCGGGTGCCGCATTACCGAGCCCGTCTATGACTGTGAGAGGCAAATCAGACGATTTGACGAGCTCATAACCCGAATGGGTGCTGGGTCCGGGCAGACCGGGTAACGTCCCAATATCGACCCAGACGGCATCCGCTGTCCCAGGTGTCCGTGTTACCGTAACCGATTCGCTTTCCACTTTGCCTGTGAAAATCGTGATACTCGGGGTGCCTCCATCCGCAATGCTACCATGGGTAACAGTCAAAGGTAGAACAATATCAAATGGCGCGCCGGTGGGTGCGATTGCCTTGAGCTCACCTTCTCCAACCTGTTTCAGGGACACCGTCAGCGGTAAAGGGTCAACAGTATTGTCATCCAGGATGAGCCGCTCCAGGGCGGTGAGTTTATCAAAGATGCCATCCGGTAAACTCCTCAATTCGTTCCTATACAGGTAGAGATGCTTCAGGGCGGTGAGTTTATCAAAGATGCCATCCGGTAAACTCCTCAATTTGTTTTGCGACAGGCTGAGCCTCTCCAAGGCGGTGAGATCATCAAAAATATCCGCCGGTAAACTGCTCAAAGCGTTCTTGTACAGGCTGAGCGTCTCCAAGGCGGTGAGGTTATCAAAGATGCCATCCGGTAAACTGCTCAAATCGTTGCTGGACAGGTAAAGATTTTTCAGAGCGGTGAGGTTATCAAAGATACCCTCCGGTAAACTGCTCAAACCGTTGCCCCACAGGTTGAGATACTCCAGGGCGGTGAGGTCATCAAAGATACCCGCCGGTAAACGACTCAAAGCGTTGCCCCACAGGTTGAGATACTCCAGGGCGGTAAGGTTATCAAAGATACCCGCCGGCAAACTGCTCAAACCGTTGTCGTTCAGGTGGAGCGTCTCCAGGGCGGTGAGTCCATCAAAGATACCATCTGGTAAACTGCTCAAATCGTTCTCTAACAGCCAGAGCGTCTCCAAGACGGTGAGTCCATCAAAGATGCCATCCGGTAAACTGATCAAATCGTTTTTGTTCAGGTGGAGTGTCTCCAGGGCGGTGAGACCGTTGAAATCGTCCGCTTTGAGGGCGGTGATGTTTTGGGAAATAAGGTCGAGGTCCGTAATACTCGCAAGGTCTGCCGCGGTTACATCGGCGCAATCGCTTACATTTGCCAGAGCCGCAACGATCGCATCGCGGACCTGGGGCGTGCGATCACAGACCGATACGGACACATCAGCGGTGTCGTCAGGCACATTCAGAGTGATGCTCACCTCTGCTGTGCTGAGAACGTTTGTGTTCCCCGCAGTATCGATTACCGCACCTTCGGCAATACTCAGCGTCAGTGTGCCACTCGTCGTCGGTGTGAGCGTTGCCGTCCAGACTCTGTCATCTGTGCCCTGCCACGCCGTGATGCTCGCTGTTGCCGTCCCTGAAAGCATGAGGTCTGCTTGCTCAAAGCCGGAGACTACCTCTGTGAACGTGATGACCACATCAAACGCAGTGTTCTGAACACCTGTCGGCACAGAAATACTGACACTCGGCGCATCCATATCTACGGTGACGGTCTCTGAGTCGGAAGCCGTATTATTGTTCCCGACAGCATCCATAGCAACATCAGCGGGAATACTCAGCGTCAGTGTACCACTCGTCGTCGGTGTAATCGTTGCCGTCCAGACGGTGTCATCTGTCGTTGACCATGCCGTGAGGCTCGCTGTTGCTGTCCCGGAAAGCGTGACGTCTGCTTGCTCAAATCCGGACACCGACTCTGTGAACGTGATGACCACATCAAACGCAGTGTTCTGAACACCTGTCGGCACAGAAATACTGACTTCCGGTGGCATCATATCTACGGTGACGGTCTGTGAGTCGGAAGCCGTGTTGTTGTTACCTGCGGCATCCGTGGCAACATCAGCAATAACACTCACCACCACGTCCCCACTCGTCGTCGGCGTGATTGTGGCAGTGTAAGTTGCCTCGTCTGTCGTTGACCATGCTGTGACAGTCGCAGCCGCTGTCCCAGAGACCGATAAATCCGATTGCTCAAAGCCGGAGACTACCTCTGTGAACGTGATGACCACATCAAACGCAGTGTTCTGAACACCTTCTGGCACAGAAATACTGACTTCCGGTGGTGTCATATCTACGGTGACGGTCTGTGAGTCGGAAGCCGTGTTGTTGTTACCTGCGGTATCCGTGGCAACATCAGCAATAACACTCACCACCACGTCCCCACTCGTCGTCGGCGTGATTGTGGCGGTAAAGACGGTGTCGTCTGTCGTTGACCATGCCGTGACAGTCGCAGCCGCTGTCCCAGAGACCGATAAATCCGATTGCTCAAATCCGGATACCGACTCTGTGAACGTGATGACCACATCAAACGCAGTGTTCTGAACGCCTGCTGGCACAGAGATACTGACACTCGGCGCATCCATATCTACGGTGACGGTCTCTGAGTCGGAAGCCGTGTTGTTGTTACCTGCGGCATCCGTGGCAACATCAGCAATGACACTCACCACCACGTCCCCACTCGTCGTCGGCGTGATTGTGGCGGTAAAGACGGTGTCGTCTGTCGTTGACCATGCCGTGAGGCTCGCTGTTGCTGTCCCGGAAAGCGTGATGTCTGCTTGCTCAAAGCCGGACACCGACTCTGTGAAGGTGATCACTACCTCAAACGCACCGTTCTGAGTATCCGCGGGAACAGCAATCGTCACACTCGGCGGTTCTGTATCCGCCGGGGGCGGTATCTCAATATCGACATCAATCAGACTCCCCTGCGTCAATGGGTAAAGCACGGACGCATTTGATACCGGATTCCCCAACAGACGCAACGATACCAACGCCTCCATATCCACAAGCGGACTGACATCACTTATCTCATTCTGCGCCAGAAATAACCAACCCAACTCCGTCAAAGTTGCCAACGCACCAATATCGCTTATCTCATTGCCCGTGAGATATAACTGCGTCAGGGTCGTTAGACTCCCAAGCACGCTGAGATCACTTATACCTGTGCGACTCAGATGCAACACGCTCAGACCCGTCAAACTCGAAAGCGGACGGAAGTCTGTGATTGGATTCCTATCAAGATGCAAGGATGTCAGAGCCGTCAACCCCGAAAGCGCTGCGATGTCCGTGATCTCATTCTTACCGAGGTCTAAGACGATGAGACCTTCGAGTTCGGAGAGCGGACTGATATCCGTCAATTGATTTCCGTAGAGGTTGAGTGTAGTGAGGTTCGTGGCATGCTCCAAACCGCTGAGGTCGCTTATCTCTGCTTTCTTGGCTTGCAGACTGCTGAGATTTAGCATATCTGTAGAGGTGAGCGTCGCGTCTTCGGCTAAGCCGAGGGTTGCCCGGATCGCAGACGCTAAGTGGGTATCTATAATCACAATGGCTTCGGGAGCTTCCGGTGCACCGATTTGATTCCCGCCTACCTCACCTACCTCGCCGTCTTGTGCATGCGTGACGGGAGGTACGCAAATGTTGAGAGCCAGTAAAGTCGCAAAAAGCACATAAAATCTTTTCATGGTTTTCAGTTCCTTTCAGTCAAAGTGAATTATAAAAACAGACAAACTTTTCAACTATTTAAGAATCACCATCTTTCGCAAGACCGATATATGCGTGAACGTTTTTCCGCTGTAGGAGCGAGCTGTGCTCGCGATAGTGCGCGAAAACCTTAACATCTGCGAACGAAAACCAAGATCGAAACCGAAAACTAAATAGTCCTGGGAGACATTGGCTGTGTTAGCGTCGTCCTACCGGTCATCAAATCCAATTTAGTGATATTAAGTCAATATATAATTAAAAATTATATAAAAAAAATTTACCTAATAGCATTAATTATACTTTTATCTGATGTGCATGTCAAACAAAATTTGAAAAAATGCTTAATTTCCTCCATAAATGCATGATGCTATGAATTTCTACAATCTACTGAAGGGACTTTTCTAACAATCCGAATCGTTTAGGTTTGGGTCAGAAAACCGTTTGCTGGTGCCAAGTCAAAAAATCGGAATTCGGAGATCCGTCCTATGATTGGTTATCCGTTATCCGTTAAGAGTCGCGATCAGGAGATCGCTCCTACAAAGAAACTGTCAATAGTCTCGTAGGTTGGGTAGGGCGTAGCGAAACCCCATAAGCGTCAATTTAAGAAAAAACAACCCTCGCGGCACCGAAACACGGTAGGCACTGTTTCCAACTCTGCCGGATTCTAAGACAAACCTTGTATACGCGAAAACCCTCTTGAGTCCCAGAGGGACGGTATCTCTGTAGAGACCTACAACAAATACCGAGAAATGTCCCTAAATTGACACCTATGGGTGCGGTTGCAAACCGCACCTACCGGACCTGGACAGCGAGGCAAATGCCGCCCGTCTGGGGCTTTAACGCATTATAGATCGGGCTTACGAGGTTTCCGCTCCATGATTTATGAAATCCTAAAAATGCCATGAAAATAATACCTTTTATTTCAAGGTGGCAACTTGGATTATTTTATAAAACTTCATCCAACCATACCGGTTAATACCGCGAATAAACTTCCGCTGCACCTCTGGCGAGGTTCCTGGGGAAATGCCCAAGTAAAAACACTCGGATTCCCTACATATCCAGTAGGAGTGACCTCCGAATCGCGACTTTCCAACCAAAATGGTTAAAAAACCGAAAACTGAATGCCTCTGGGGAGGGTTGGCAAACCGCTTGACAATGAAATATCTACATGGTATCCTTATTTAAACCGGTATCGTATAAGAATGTTGGTACTACAGCTTGAGGAACGAGAAATGAGACGCTTTGGAACGCAAGGTCCTGTTCATCCGAAGAAAAACTATGTTGTCAGCCGCGCTGCCGAACTCACAGATTTCATTATGCGCGTCAAAGAGGGGCGTTACATTGTTATCTTCGCGCCCCGGCAGACCGGCAAAACGACCTTCTTTCAACGTGCCTTAGATGTATTCGCCGACGAGGAGTCGGCTTACTTTCCAATCCCGTTGAACTTTGAGGAATATGAAGACTGCACGCCATCAGTTTTTTACAGCGGTCTCCATGCAGATATTTGCGAGGAGATAGAAACTGTTTTTGCGCGGCGCGGAGAGGTCTTTCCTGAGGCGTTGACGGAATTTTTGGAGAACGCAGAGGTAACCGATCATCTCTCGATGCGCAGATTCTTTGGGCAATTTTCTAATTTTCTTAACGATCAACGCGTTGTCCTTATAATAGACGAGTTTGACGGCATCCCGAAGGAGGCAGTAAGAGGTTTTCTGCATTCACTCCGCCGTGTCTATGTCTCAAATCCCGTTTCTCGATGTCCGCACAGTGTCGGTATAGTAGGTGTCAAGAGTATTACGCAGCTGAACTACGACAGATCCATCTCTCCGTTCAATATCCAAGATGAGTTTAACCTGCCGAACTTCACGCTTGCGCAGGTGCAAGAACTGCTTGGACAATATACGGAAGAAGTTGGTCAGACGTTCGCTCCAGAAGTGATTGAATCTATTCATAAACAAACTGCTGGACAACCTGTTCTCGTTAACCGATTTGCGCAGATTCTCACGGAGGAATTAGACATCCCGAAAACCGGAACGATTAACCGCGGTCACTTCGCGCAGGCACACGCGCAGCTCCTTGAAGAAAATAACGTTAATATCACACATCTGCTTACCAATATCCGCAGAGACCGGCGATTTGAAAGACTTCTCATGAAAATCGTCTCTTATGACATTGGGGTTCGTTTCACACTTCAAAATGAGATCATCAGTGAACTTGCCACGTATGGTGTTATCGCAAAAGGTACTGATGGCTTATGTGAGATCCTCAACCCGATTTACCACTACTGCATCCTACAAGCGTTTAAACCATTGGTAAACGGACTTGAAAATGAATATCTCCCCGCTGACAATAGTGCTGGCTTTCGGGATTATCTTACGTCAACTGGCGATATTGACATGACGCTGCTACTCAATAATTTCCAAGATTTCATTGCACGCGCCGGATTCCGAGTTTTGCAAGTTCCAGATACGCCGCAAGAGTTTATCGGACAGCATCTGCTTCTGGCGTATCTTGACCAGTTTGTGCAACTCGTGGGGGGTGTGATGTATCTTGAAGTACCGACGGGACGTGGACGCATGGATCTCGTTATTTTCTACAACACACACAAGTATATCGTCGAAACAAAGATTTGGGAAGGGGATAGACGTTATCAAGAGGGTAAAAGGCAACTGGTAGCATATCTTAAGGTGGAAGGGGCAACAGAAGGGTGCTATGTTGTTTTTGACTATCGGCGGACACCGGAACCGCGCGTGGAGACCGAGACAATTGACGATGTAACAGTGCGGAGTTATGTGATTCCTGTTGTGCAGGAACGTCCTTCAGATGAACGCCTCCGTGATGCTTGACATTTGAGGAGTCTGAAATGCCTTATTGTACCGTTTGTAAGATAGAGACTGATTATGAATACGATATAGCACTTGCCAACGGGGACTACCTTCATTATTCGTGTATAATCACGTTGCAAATGCGAAAACATGAGATTGAAACTGTACTGCAGAAACAGAAGTCACAACTCATTTTGTCGATCTTTGTGCCAACTGAGGTTGTAGAACAAGACGTGGCATCAGAGGCTGAGATTGAAGATTTACGTGCTAAACTCGCGAAGTTAAAATCCGTTTTAACCCCAATCTATGACCATCTGCCGAGTTGGCCCCCGGATTGGGATGAACGGAAACGGCGGGTTATCCGGCAGAACGGTTCGGTCTGTTCACGTTGTAAAAAAGAAAAAGATGTCTATTTACTGCACGATATCCCCATATTTGAGGGTGGGACGAACGAGTTAGAGAATCTCACACTGGTCTGCGCGGCATGTCATGCGAGTGCGTACAAGGAATTTGATATTTTTGGCACCTTTACGCTAAATCCGTCACAGTCAGAATTTTCGGAACAGGTCGCCGAGATCCAATCCGCTATTGACAGTCATCAGAAGATTCAGTTTGACTATAAGAAGCCGCGTGCCAAAAAGTGGATGACGCGCGTGGTTGTACCAGAGCGACTCCTGAATATCCCAAACAGCCGAGAATCCGGTGAGACGTTGTGTGTTGAGGGGTTTTGCGAATTACGGCAGGATACCCGCGTCTTTGCCCTTGAACGGATGCAAGCGTTAGAAGTAGTTGAAGATTGATAATGGTAAAACCGAGAAATAAATAGACACTTTGGTGGACGATGGAGACGAAAACCCGCTATCTCCGCTGGCGAGGTTTGCAACCTCGCCCACTTTGGAGTGCCCGATTAATTGTGGATTTTACCATATGGTGAATTATCAAAATATGTAAACATTTCAGGGAACACCGTCCCCCGCCACCGCTGGCGAGGATTGTATCCTCGCCCGTCTTTCGGTGTATAAGTAATTCTATAATTCACCATAAATCAAGTCCAAGAAAATCTATCGGAATCCTATATCGGATGCCAAACTCCTAAAATCCGCGTCATCTGTGTCATCTGTGTCATCCGCGATTCAGACGAGGAGAACTATCAGGCAAGAAGCGTCTGCAATCCTGCAAATCATTAAATCACAGAAATCACAGTTCAGACAATTACCCTCGCACATTCCCCAATTAAATTCTTAATCTTCATAGTATCTCACCCCACAATCTATCTATAGGCAATTGCAGATTTTGCAATAAATAAAAAATAAATTTGCATCCTTATATTATATATGATATTTTATATACATAGTAATTTTAAACTAAGTATATAAGTCGGATTGAACACCATACAACCCAACCTATCGACCTTGATTGCTAAATGCCGCATCCACTCTTGTAGGAGGGAACTCCGATTCCCGACTCTTGTAGGAGGGAACTCCGATTCCCGACGCTGATGGCTGATGGCTGATGGTTTCCGCGGCTATCTCAATAAAATGTTACACTTTCCGCCAAATTGTTTTTTTCCGTAACAGAGGATCACAGAAAAATGCCTCTAAACCCTTACAGCCATTGAGTTCTCTAACGACAACCGAATTACACCAAATGTTACACTGGTGTAACATTTTTAAGGGGAATTATCATGAAACTTGAAGAGAAACACAAAGAATTCGTCGTCAAATGCTTCGCACGCTTTATGACGTTAACCAATATCGTTGATGCATTCCTTGAGGAATTTGAAGACGACCTGCCACCAGCCGATATGTCAGATATTCCGACACTTGATCAATGGATGGCGGATCTGCTTATTGATGAGATAGAACAAGAAGAAAAACTGAAATTCATCAACGCATTCATTGAGAGGAATCAAGAGGAGTATAAAGAAGAATACGGGGACAAAGCCGATGAAAGGCTCAATCAAGAAGCACTTGAAGAATATGATTTTGACTGCGAAATGGCCCACATTGGGTATTGTAACAGGAGGCGAGAAGAAGCACTCGCAAAGCACGAAAAGCAGCTCGAAGAAAGCCTATTCAATCGCTTCCGACGCTTCGATATCGACCACCGTCAGTTCCCGGATAAATACAAGGCACTCTTTCACAATACCCGAGACGAATTCTGCGCCAATTACCGTATTCCCGATCTCAATGTTCCCGAAAACGTCGTTCGAGAATTAGAAACCCTTTACGGATTTCAGAAACAACGCATCTTTCAACACAGGAATTCAAAAGATGTTATGCAGCATGTAACCTTAGCACATCAAATCCTCAAGACCATTATTGCATGCAATGCCATCGACGCAAAACAAGAAGTCGTTGATGTTACGCCGCAAGACGCAAAAGCATTGAAACAACCACAAGAAGCGTTAACCGACAGCTAACTGTTCTGTAGGAGGGAACTCCGATTCCCGACTCTTAACTGATGACCGACTGCTAATTCCCTTTGGTAACTTTTTGTGAAGGGTCATGTTTTTTCTATAGAACTGTCGTCTCCGCGGGGTTACGGACAGAAAACTGAATATCCTTGAAAGTCTATGAAATCGCTTGACAATTAAACGCGAATACAGTAGATTGATTTCGTTCAGGACTCCTTTGCTGTAGCTTAAGGAGGTGAGATATAAGATAAAATTTGATTTGCATTCAACCACACAGTATAGAAACATCTATGCAGGCACTAAATATAAGAGCACTCTACTACATTACGCATATAGAAAACCTGCCTTCTATCTTTGAGCAGGGCATCCTTTCCCGCGGAAGAATTGAAACAGAAGGGGCGCAATTTATCTCTATGTTCAAAGGGAGAACGGACACTAAGAATGACACGAATAAGAGACGCAAGGTTAAACCCCAGAAAGGTAAAAAGAACCTCTTAAATTATGCCAACCTGTTCTTTCAACCACGTAACCCAATGATGTATCGAGCGATGTTTGAAACGGGTGAGGATAAACTTGCTGTTCTTGAGATAGCAGATACAGTCCTAAATGAACCAGGAATTATCATTACAGATGGAAACGCAACCGACGAATTAACACAATTCTATCCGGGTATTCAGGGGTTGAAAAGACTTCAACAACAAGGCAGAATCATTCAGAGTGAATGGTGGAAGATCTCAGACGGATCAAAGCGCAAAATTATGGCGGAATGTTTAGTACCCGACCAAGTCAAACCTGAACACATCCGTTCGGTTATCATCGCCGATGATGCAATGAGGAATTGGGTCCAGGGAATATCTAACAATTCGCAATTTCCTGTTATTTGTCAACCTGACATGTTCTTTCAACCCAAACGTCGAATTACGATTGGTAAGAATATATCGCTTATTGATGGTGGAGATATATTTTTCTCTGAGTTACAGACATTGATAGTTACAGTTAATCTTCAAAAGGTTATGGGAAAAGGATTAGCCCTGCGTGCTAAAGAGCAATTTCCTGATGTCTATGTAGAATATGAGAAGGCATGTCGCTCGAAAAAAATCGCAGTTGAACGTCCTTATATTTATAAGCGCGAGGCATCAGTTGCAGAAGAGTTGACCGACCTAAAACCACATCGTGTGAATATTAGAAATCCGATGAAGTGGTTTTTACTTTTTGCAACGAAACGCGATTGGCGCGCAAAATCACGTATAGAAGACATTGATGCAGGTTTGAAATGGTTGCAGGAAAACTGCAAAGAACAAGGCATCCAATCTCTCGCAATGGCTGCATTAGGTTGTGCGAACGGAGGTTTAAACTGGGCAGATGTAGCACCCCTCATGTGCAAGTCCCTTGATGGAATCGGTATCCCTGTTGAAATTTATCTGCCTCGTGAATACCCAATTGAGCCTCAACATTTAGTAGAATCACATCTCCTAACACGCTGACAATTATCTACATCCGCACATAACTTTCGCGGGCTTCATCCAAATCGGCAAGGACGTTCTGACCCACCTCCAGAAACCGACCGTTCAGCATCACGAATTGAACCTCTGAACCGGAGGCATCCCTCCGTAAGAAGAGATACTCACCAACAAACCGAATATCTGCAGTGGACATCTCCGCCAAGCCGTCGTCAGAGATGAGGAATGTGTCCGTTGCGTTGGACGACTGAAGTGTGAAACCTGTCCCTAAAACATCAGGATCCGTACGCACCTCTATGTCAGAAAGCGTCGGATGGACTTTAACTTCAGGTTTCATAGGAAATAACAATGTGTTCATGACGACTGGCGATTCCTGATGCCTCCGATAGGTAGCGGTTTCGCCATCCAATGTTACCGAGAGGTCGGTCGCATCCACCGCACCGATGAACAGATTGCTACGGCGTGGGTCCTGTGTCCGTATGTCCGCCGCGTCAGAAACAATATGAGGGGTTGCCCTTTGACCGAGACGGAAAATCTGTTCCAATGTCTGTGCGCTGTCGCCGAGGACGAGGTCGTGCAAGATGAAGTATTCGCCTTTGAGGTAGAAGATGGCGCGTTTGTGGTGAACAGTTGTCGTGTGATGCCACTTTTCAACACAGTCGAATACGGGTGTTGTTGTCCATTGCGTATTAATCCTATCGGATGCGGATAGCGGAGCATCAAGCACGCGAACAGCACCTGTTGTCAGGTGTCGTCCGTGTGCATATAACACGAAAGTTGAGGTGTCCGTGTGGCTCGGTTTTCCCGGTGGATGTGCATCGAAAAATAGGTATTGTGCGTCGGGTTCCCAACTATCCCGCATAACGTAACAGCCGGTCTCAGGGAGCGCGTGCGAGGTGGTATGAGCGGGCGGAAAATCCTCACGCCGAAAGTTGCTGTCAATGGTCGTGCAGAGTTCAACAGCATCGAAGTTGGGCGCGGGGAGAGATCCAAGAGGTGGAAACGAGTTATCGGGTTGACGCAAATGCAGGCATGTCGCCACCGACTTTTCAAGCAGTGTTCGCAGTGCATCGGTTTGTGAATCGGATCGAAAACGGAGGAATCTGGCGAAGTCAGCAATTGCCTCGATTTGGGAACGGAGTGTCCGATTCTTGTGAAAGCCGTCGGAATGGAAGAACGCATCTACTATCCATTTATAACGACGGCGCGTGAGGATGCGAAGTTGTTCACTTCCACGGAATTCGGGGAAGAGATGCGCGGCGATACCCATCTCTGTGGTCGCTGTGATAGCCGGGGTCGGATGGATAGACAACCGAAGTAGGCATTCAAGATAGGTCTTGGCAGTGGTATAGGTATCTGATTTTTCTAACAAGACAGCGTCGGGATTACAAATCCCTCCCACAAAATCTTCTGTAAACTGGCTACGAAAGTCGGTGTATGCGGATTTTGCAGTGAGTATATTTTCTGCACTTTTAACAGCAAGTTTTGGTTCGTAAGCCTCGCTAAAAAGGGCTGATTTCACGGCTTCCATTCCCGGATAATCCAAATTGAGTGCGTCAAAAAAGTCGTTATCGCTGAAAGGCAAATTGTATTGATTTGTAGGTATCAAGTTACGTTTGAGCACGGTGTTATAGGTAGTCACCGCCGATGCCAAAATCGGGAGATTGCGTTCGTTCGCAAGCGAGAAAGCGACATCGATCGGTAGGGTGAGATGGGAATCTGTCGGTGCGGGAGCAGCGTCCGCCAGCACCGCCGAGATCCTTCCGAATCCCGCAAGCCGCCAGAGTTCTGATTGTGGAAGTGATGTGCAGACACTGCTTGCCAATGCCAATGCGCTTCCCGCTTCGAGTCTTGGACGGGGATCTCCATCCGGATAGGCGTAGAGATACTCGGCGTGTGCTAACAGGATGCGTGCGAGATCTCGATACTCGGATGCACTGAGCGGTTCGTGTGCCGCGATCGCGACTGCTTCAATGACGCGTGCGGCGACCGATTCTAACCGCCATGCAGGATATTGTGGTGTGAATTCGATCGGTGTCGATTGTGCTTCGTCGAATGTGAGTAGCTCCTCAAAATCCGCTATCGGCTCAAGTTGTCCGATCGCAAGGAGTTCCTGCTTCGCAAGGGTTTGTGCGAGGAATTGGATCTGTTCAGTTTGGATAGTTGTCCATTTTTCCAGCGACATGTTGTGGTCCTTTTCAAGTGAACGGTTCAGGGTATAATAGCAACATAGCAGGATTTGTCAAGAGAATCTACAATTGGCAGTCAGCGGTCAGCAATCAGCAATCAGCGATGAAACAAAAAAAGGGGACCGGTAAAACCGATCCCCTTTTGATGTACATTGAATTTTGCGTTCTATGCGGATAGTCCTGAAACTGCCGCATCCTCGTTGTCGTAATGCTCAAACATACTAACGAGACGACTCAGAACGACCAGGTTTTTGATATGTTTGCTAACGTGAATGACACCAATGCGACCGTTCTTTCGGTTTGCGATCGCACGTGCCTCCATGAGAGCACCGAGTCCTGAACTGTCGATCATATTGACGTGCTCAAAGTTGATGAGGATCCGTGGCTCGTCGTAACTTTCTATTTGCGGCGCGAGTGCCTCTCGTAATTCTAATACGGAGGGTCCCATTATTTTTCCATTGGGTTCCAAAATTGCTACGCCGTCTTGCCTACGAATTTGAGTTGACACTGTTTTTCTCCTTTTTCATTTACGAAAACATTGAAAGGGTCTATTTTCTTTTTTACTTTTTACACAATTTAAATGTTCAGTTGATGTATTCATTACTTTAGACGCATTGCCTCGAAAAAAGTTAGATTTTTTTTCATTTTCTTTATTAATAACCCATTTCATGAATAATTCTTCAACTTTTTGAGGATTTCCAAATCGAGACGACTGGTTACTGATTGCCGATGGCTAATTCCTTGACTGCTGATTGCTATTCTTCTGCATTTTCTATCTTCATGAAACCTCACTGGTGAATCAGGAACGGTGTGTCGCAAAAAAGAAGGACCGGTAAAACCGGTCCTCATTTAACATAGTGCTGAACTTTAGATATTATGCGGATAATGCCGAAACTGCCGCATCTTCACTGTCGAAATGTTCAAACAGATGCACGATTCGGTTGATCACAATCACATTTCTGATATGTTTGCCGACATGGACGACACCGATGCGCCCCTTCTTTTTAGCCGCAGCGACATGTGCTTCTATAAGCACACCGAGTCCGATACTGTCGATCCTATGGACGTTTTTGAAGTTGATGAGGATACGTGGCTCGTTATAAGCCTCTATCTGTGGCGCGATCGCTTTCCGTAATTCTGTTGCTGAGGGTCCCACTATTCTTCCAGTGGGTTCCACGATCAAAATGCCCTCTTGTTGACGAATTTGGGTTGTCATTTTTTTCCCTTTTCCTTTATATTTGCGAAAACATTGGAAATGTCTATTTTCTTTTTTAATTTCTGACGCGTTATGAATGTTCAATTGACGTGTGTTTTAATCAGATTTTATTAGAAAGAAACCGTTTTGAATCTGGAAACTATATTTCACTTGCAGTGAGCAAATTACGTGCCAATGCCTCTAAGAAAACCTGTATTCGGCGCAAAACTGGTGAAATTCCAAAGATATTTTTCACGAAGATACGTCCAAAACACAGACAGGCATTGGGTTTATAGTAAAGAACAAGAACATTCGCTTTTTTCAAAAAATATGTTGATGAGAAATGGCATTTGTCATCTTCTATCGCGGACACGCAAAAATTGTATGGTATCCCTCAAAAATTGTGCTGATGGAGTTTGATAAAATCTTAGGTTGGATTGAGCTTCCGTGAAATCCAACATCTCTACTGCTGGAGGCTGGCTAATCCGAAAAAATAGTTTGACACATTCTACCGATTATGTGATAATTACATATCCTGTACCATATTTCAACTCGCGCGTGACAGGCGCGCTTCTTCTAAGGAAAGGAAATTTTAACTATGGCAGTTACATTTCACCACATCCACCTCCGGTGTGAGGACTTGGATGGTGCAATTCGTTATTATGAAGAGATGTTTGATGGGAAGGTCTCCGAAAAGGTTGAGGTCCGCGGGTTACCGATCGTACGGATGGAAATCGGTGGCGAACGGATCTTCCTCTCACCTAAGCTTGGCGACTTGGAGGTAGAAGACACCAGCGGGAATCCACGTTGGGGTGTCTATCAACTCGCTTTTACCGTAGAAGACCTGGACGCTGAGGTCGCGAAGCTTCAAGCGAAGGGCGCGGAACTCGAAGATCTGAAACCCAATGGACTCATGATGGCGTTTTTCAAGGGACCCGACAACGTTCAAATTGAACTCATTGAGGCTTAATCGTTCGTGGAGATCGCTACCTCGCACCGTTCGTAGATAGTATTTGCGTCTAATTTCCTCATAATCAAGACGAACCTAACATGATGTTGTTGTCTAACGCATCCCCTTGACTGAACGCTTAGCGAGGGTACGAAGGTATGAAATTTAGCGAACTCTTCCATACGATTCAGGGAGAAGGGCAACTTATCGGTGTCCCCTCTGTTTTCTTCAGAACGAGTTATTGCAATCTGAGATGTGTTTGGTGTGATACACCTTACACATCTTGGACACCTGAAAATCGGGACATCTCTGTCGCTGAAAGCGTTGCCGCGATCTCGCAATACGGTTGTAAACATGTTGTTATCACCGGTGGAGAGCCGTTTATTCAACCAAAGGAGTTGATGGCACTCTGTGAGGAATTGGATAAGCGGGGACACCACATCACGATTGAAACGAACGCCACGCTCTTCGCAGCAGTCGCCGCGCATCTCATTTCCATGAGTCCCAAGTTGCGTAACTCTGATCCTCCAACAGACAACCGATTCTTCAAACGTCACGAGCGTGGACGCATCCGTCCCGATGTTATCCGCAAGTTTTTAGAGAAGTATCCGTGCCAAGTGAAGTTTGTCGTAGATACACCTGAAGATTTAGCGGAGATCCAAGCGTTACAGACGGAGATTGATATTCCTGCCGAGACAATCCTCTTGATGCCGCAAGGGACAACACCCGCCGTGCTACAACAGAAACAGGAATGGTTGGTGGATCTCTGCAAAGAGAACGGATATCGCTATTCCCCTCGTGTGCACGTGGATATATGGGGCGATAAACGCGGTGTCTAACTTCATCGTAGGAGGGATCTCCGAATCCCGACGTTTACTGACTGCTGACCGCTGATAACTGACCGCCAATGAGGGTCGGAAATGAATTATGACATTCTACTAAAAGGTGGCACTGTCATTGATGCCGCACAGAACTTGAATGCAGTCCGCGATGTCGCGATTGCTGGCGGTGTCATCGCTGCGATTGAACCGGATATCCCCGAAGGTGCGGCGACGCAGACCATCTTTGTTAAGGATAAATATGTGACACCGGGACTCGTTGATATCCACACGCATGTCTATTACGGTGTAACGACGTGGGGCATCAGAGCCGACGGGGTTTGCCCAACAGCCGGAACGACCACTGTTGTCGATGCTGGCAGCCCAAGTTGGGTGACGTTCCCCGGTTTCCGTGAATTCATTGCCGAACCCGCGCAGACGAACATTCTCACCTATATCCACATCTCCGGGATTGGGCTTGTCTATGGACCTGTCGGTGAAATGCACGATATGGCTTATGCCAACCCAGGGCGTGTTGCGGAGACTTTACAGGCGCATCGCGATATGACCGTCGGGGTCAAGGTGCGTCAAGGGAAAATGCAGGTTGGTGATAACGGCGTTGAACCGTTGAAACTTGCCATCGAAGCCGCCGAATGCGCAGAGACACCTATCATGTGTCATATCGGTGCCGGCGTGCCGCTCCCTGATATTTTGCGGTTACTCCGTCCGGGCGATGTTATTACCCACTGCTTCCAAGGCAACGGTGATAATATTATTGACGAGAAGGGCAGAGTGATTCCTGAAGCGTGGAAGGCTCGCGAAGATGGCATTATCTTTGATGTCGGGCACGGTGCGGGTAGTTTCCGTTATGAGATCGCACAACGCGCCATGGAACAGGGTTTCATCTCCGATGTTATCAGTACCGATCTCCACACAGGCAACATCAACGGACCCGTCTACGATTTACCGACGGTGCTGTCGAAGTTGATGCACCTGGGACTCTCGCTTGAGGAGGTGATTGAGAAGGCGACTATTAGCGCGGCGAAGGCTATCCAACGTGAGGAACAACTCGGTCATCTGAAAGTTGGGACCGTTGCGGATGTCGCTGTCTTTGAAGTACTGGACGGTGAGTTTGAATTCTTTGACACACACGACACAAAATTTATCGGGAATAAAAAATTGAAAGCGGCATTAACGATACGTGAAGGAAAAATCTAAACCGACACACCGTTGGCGAGGTTTCCTAAATTATAACGTGAGTTCGATAAAAGGAACCTCTACTTGTACCGCAAATTTTTAGTTTGCGCGGAATACGCCACAAACTAAAAGTTTGTGCTACAATTTATGTCTTTGACAGGCGAAAACGGCACCTTTAGATGGACGAAATGTTTAAGTCGAACTGACGTTAAATTATAGGTTTCACTGTCCATCACAAATCAATTAACTTCACGAAAATCCAAATCAAAAAATACAAACATGATGAGTGTGAACAAAAAACTAAGCGGCTGTTATAGAAGAGTTCTGACTTTTGTATTAGCGGTTGTAGCAGTCAGCTTAATCGTAGGTGGCGTGGCTTACCGCCGAGTCGGTGGTACTGAAGGCGCACACTATTGGATGGCAGAACGTGCCCTGAACGGTGTAGAGAAACACCTTAAGTCGAAAAATCGTCCTGATGGTATCTCGGAGGATCAGGTAATTGCAGTCTTTGCAAACGTGCGTGAGGCAGTCAAGAAACGGAAAGTTGACCTTACATCACTTTACAGGGTGCTGAAATTGTATCAGACCGAGTTTCATACCATAAAACCCATAAAACCGTCAACACCGGAGATACAAGCGTTTCTTGCAGAACTTGAGAGAACAATTCTTAGGGATACAGTCAAGGAGTGATGTGTAAACTCCCTCATCTGTGTCTATATCTCCATGCCCGGTAGGGCATTTTTCCAGTCGCACCGAATTCTTTCCAACAAAAGTTTCCGTTCGTCAATCCCACAACCTCTATAATCCTGTGAATCCTTTAATCCCGTGAATCCTGGTTCAGACAATAGCCACCCCACCTTACTTCAATTCCGCAATTCCGCGATCGTCTCTCGGATTTGAGTTGTGTAAACGTCGTCGCTCAGGTCCGTATGAATCAGTTGCCTAAGTGCGCTTTGGTATCTCGCCTTCGGATCACCCCACGCCTTGAGGAGCGTTCTACTTTCGGAGACTTCCGGCTGCGCAACAGCCCGTAAGAGTTGGTGAATAACCGAGAGGTAAAAGAGGAGATGATGGCTGTCAACACGTGCCGCGATCTCCGCAGGTGAACAGGTTTCACGGTGAGAGGTAACCCACTCGGCGTAAGCGTCGACCAACTCTCGATTCAACAGCGAGACGAAATTTGCCCCTTCCTGGTTTGCCCCGATACTATTGAAAAATTGGACCAACCGCCGTTCCTGCCAATCCCAACCAACACTCGAAAAGTCGATTAAAAAAGGGGTTTCATCGGAGATCACAATGTTGCGACTCTGATAGTCGAGGCTATCAAGGGTAGGGGGAGCCGTTCGGAGTCGGTTGGAAAGGGCAGTCCATGTCGTATCAAGACGTTCCGTTTGCGATGAGGTTATGGAGCCACCAAGATAACCAAGCGTTTTTCTGCCCTGTTCAAGTAGACGTTGCAGGGTGATGTCCAGGTCAAAACGGAAGGCGTACGGCGTGAGAAGTTCCGTGTTTTCTGCGAAAACGGTTTCAACCCGACAGAGTTCCAGAAGTGTCGTCCGCAAAATGGGTTTGAGCGTCCGTGTAGGTCTGCTTTGTGCCATGGCATCGAGCGTCAATTCGCCGCACCATTCCAACAATAGCGCGTGAAAGTCTTCCGATTTCCAAATAATTTTCGGGACACGACACCCGTTGCGGTGTAATATTGAGAGGATGGTGGATTCAATCTCACAGGGGGTGTAGCCTGCTTTAACAACGGGCGTGGTGATGTCGTGCTGTTTGAGTAGGTAGTTCACGGAACCGAGTTTTAGACGGCAGACATTGTGTTTTTGTTGACTGCCGTGCTGAATCGGTTGAAGTTTCAGGACATCTACCTCTGTTTTGAAGTGCGCCGCGATCTGTTCAATAAGATGTTTCACCATTGTACTCCTGCTGTTTTATACCACAGAACCCGTCCGAATTCTACAATTTTCTTGACATTAGTTAAGACGCGTGTTATAAAAACTTGAAATTCAATCGTTTCTGTGTTAAAATACTTGTATCAATTCTGATGAAAAAAGTTCATCAGGGGTTACACAATCAATACTGGATACGACACACCTCTCGATTTGCACAGTGGGTTCTCTCGTGTTGGGAGTCTGATGCAGATATGAAAGAGGTGGACGCGAAAACCCAGTGGGGGCGATAATGCCCCTGCAAACTTGGGAGGTTTTTTTTGGCAGTTACAATGAAAGAACTCCTTGAATGTGGAGTTCACTTCGGTCATCAAACCCGTCGTTGGAATCCGAAGATGGCAGAGTACATCTTCGCCGAACGAAACGGGATTTATATTATTGATTTGCAAAAGACGCTACGGTTGCTCGAAACCGCCGTTGATTTCGTTGAAGAGATCGCTTCGGACGGGGGTGGCGTGTTATTTGTCGGCACAAAACGGCAATCCCAAGAAGCCGTGCGAGGCGAGGCGGTTCGATGTGGGATGTACCATGTAAATCATCGTTGGCTCGGTGGTATGCTGACGAATTTCCAAACCGTCCGTCGGAGCGTTAGCCGGTTGGATCAACTGGATGCTGATGAAACCAACGGGATTTTCGATCAGATGCCGAAAAAAGAGGTAATACGCCTGCGGCGTGACAAGGGTAAACTGGACAACAACCTTAGCGGTGTCAGAGAGATGAAAAAACTCCCTGATGTAGTTATTGTTACCGATACACGCAAAGAGCATACGGCTATCGCAGAGGCAAACAAACTTGGCATTCCGATTATCGCTATCGTTGATACCAACTGCGACCCGGATCCGATCGATTTGCCGGTTCCGGGTAACGATGATGCTATCCGTTCGATTCGTCTTATCTGCACTGTGTTAGCTGAGGCAGTAGTTAGAGGCAGAGGAGAGGCATTGGAAGGTGCAGAAGTCGCAACCGAATCAGGGCAAGCCGAAGGAGCCGTGGCAGAAGTAGATGCTATACTGAAAGTGGAAAAGCACGAGGAAGAAAGTGTCGCCATTCTGGAACAAGCGAAACTGTCCGCAGAGCCAGAGGCGATTGGCGATGGGGAACAGCAACCGCGTCAGCCACGTGCGCCACGTCAACGACGGAGAGGGAGAGCACCTCGGCGACCGTCTCAATAAATTTCTATGAAGGAAAGATAGTTGTCAGCTTATTAGCAGTCAGCAATCAGCAATCAGTAGAATAGCAGTCAGCAGTCAGCAAGAAGGTTGCCTCGCATTGTCCCGCAAGCCTCTATAGGCTTGCGCAAAGTTCACCAGAAACCTCTTTACTGACGGAAACCAATAGCCGACGGTTTCCGATAGCCAATATACTGATAGCCGACAGTCGACTGCTGATAGCCATTCTGCTGACAGCCGATAGCGAAAGATAAAATAAGAGGAGGATATATGGCAATTACAGCAAAGCTCGTTAGCGACCTCCGTTCGCGCACGGGAGCAGGGATTATGGACTGCAAAAAGGCGCTAACTGAGACGAACGGAAATATTGATGAAGCGATTCAGAAGTTACGGGAGCAAGGTTTGAAAGCTTCCGAAGTTAGAGGCGGCAGAGCGGCAGAAGAAGGATTGATTGTTTCCTATATCCATCCGGGTAGCCGTGTCGGCACGTTAGTCGAACTGAATTGTGAAACCGATTTCGTCGCGCGGACGGAGCAGTTCCAAGAGTTGGCGAAAGAGATTGCGATGCAGGTTGCAGCCGCGAAACCGAAATATGTTAAGGCGGAGGATGTGCCTGCCGAGGATCTTGAAGCAGAGAAAACGATTCTGAAAGCACAAGCAGAGCAGGAGGGTAAACCTGCCCACATCGCTGAGCGCATTGTTGAAGGGCGTATCTCTAAATACTATACAGAGACCTGTCTCCTACAGCAGCCCTATATCCGCGATTCAGACCTAACCATTGAGACCCTCGTGAAGAATGCAATTGCCCAATTGGGTGAGAACATTGTCGTCAAACGTTTTGTGCTCTATGTGCTTGGACAGTAAAGATACACGACCATTTATAGTGAATAGCCATCAGCAGTCGGTTTCCATCAGCAAAGTAGTTGTCAGTTGCCAATGGGAATAGTTGTCAGTGTTCAGTACGGATTTCTACGAAATCCTTTCAGTTTTCAGTTAAGGGGTTGTCGTTTAACAAAAGTCTCTTGTAACTGATAACTGATAACTGACAACTGAAAACTATTAAGACCGAAAACTATTCCGCTGAAAGCCGACAGCCGACAGCTGACAGCCATTCTATAGTTTGGTCGCTTGTGTATAGATTACACTCGTAGTTTCGAGTTCGAGGCTACGGTTAAACTGAATGAAACTAAGTGGAAAGATAAAAGCACTTCTTCCTTCGCGCCCCTTGCAGCCGACTGGCATGTGTTCCGTGTCGATTTCTGATATTGCTGCATAGGTGTTCGCGATGTCTTATAGGGAAAAATCAGATGCAACAACAAATTCTTCAACAGAGTGAGTCCCGAATGAAGAAGACAGTTGAAGCGACAGTGACGAAATTGTCACATGTGCAAACAGGCCGTGCTGCACCGACGCTCTTGGATCAGGTTAGCGTTACGTATTACGGTAGCAAAAGTCCGCTGAGTCAGGTCGGCACGATTACTACCCCTGAACCGCGACTGCTTGTCATTCAACCTTGGGACAAAACGCTAATTACAGAAATTGAGAAAGCGATCGCCCACTCAGATTTAGGACTTTCAACGAGCAACGATGGAAACGTTATCCGAATCCAAGTACCCGAACTCACATTGGAGCGCAGGACCGAGTTAGCCAAGGTCGTACGTAAACTCGCCGAAGAGGGTAAGGTTGCTATTCGGAATATACGCCGCGATGCTAACGAAGCCATCAAGAAAGTTGATAGTGGCGATGCAGGTGGTGGCGCTAAAAGTAGAGGTCGTGGTGGCGATAAGAAACGTGGGCAAGCGACTGCTGATCCGGTTCAGCAGCTTACGGATAGATACATCGACCAGATTGACGAGTTGACGGAGGCGAAAGAATCCGAATTATTAGAAACTTAGATTGCGATTTTGGGGTGTGGGGACAACTTGTCAAGTCTCTAAGCGAAAGACGCGATCGAAAACTCAACTTTCCGCTGCGTTCTGTCTGGCACCAAGTGTCTGAACGCGGCGAAGGCTGAAGATAATTTAGAGACGTGTCCTATAATCTTACCGTATTCAAGCAGGATAAGTACTTATGTTTTGGCGGCGAGCCTTGAGTGTGGTTGTGCTGTTGCCGTTAGTCCTCCTAATTATTTATTGGGGAGATTGGCTTTACCTGCTACTTGTATCTGTCGCCGTGGTGATGATGCAAGTTGAGTACTGCCGTTTAGCGCAGCACTTCACGGAAAAATTGAATCCAGTGATACCGGCACTCTTGACTGGTGTGTTCGGTTTGTGCGCGTATTTTTTGCCTACACTCACAAAGACGGTATCTGCCTCGACAGTAATTTTTAGTTTCTTTACCTTCGTCTTCATTTATGTTTTCGCTGAAAGTATTTTTAGGGCGAAGGTCGCCGGTGAATTGCTCGCTGTTACACTGAAGTTAACCGGTATTTTAACGATCGGTTGGGCGTTAGGCTACCATCTCATCTTGCTGCGAAATGCGGAGCCGATCGGTAGGCAGCTTATTTTCTTATTGGCTGGAATCATTTGGTGTAGCGATACCGGGGCGTACCTCGTGGGTAGAGCGTTCGGTAAACATAGACTCGGCACACCGGTCAGTCCACGAAAGACGATTGAGGGAACTATTGGTGGATTGGTTGTAGGCACTTTGACGAGTTTCGTACTGAGCACAATCCTTCTAAAGGGAACGATTTCTTGGGGAAACGCCGTCTTTATTGGACTGCTACTGAGTGCCTTGGGACAACTTGGAGATCTCAGTGCCTCACTGATGAAACGGACTGCCGGTGTTAAGGACTCAGGACAGGTAATTCCTGGACACGGTGGATTTATTGATAGGTGTGACAGTCTGATTTTTAGCACACCTGTGCTCTATTACTATCTGGCATTGACAGGACATTTTTAGATTGGCTGTCAGCCATCGGCTGTCGACTATCGGTAGGAGGTTTGCTGATGAACCTATACCTTCTTGCTGATTGTTGACTGCTGACTGCTATTCAATACTACACATGAAGCACATCGTCATACTCGGTAGCACGGGTTCTATTGGGAAAAACACTCTCAGCGTTGTTGAAACGCATGCTGACGAATTTAAGGTGGTCGGTCTCGCAGCGAACCGAGATGTTGATACCCTTGAACAACAGATTCGACGGTATCGTCCGGCGTTGGTGGCTTTAAATGAACCCACAGCGGCGGCACAACTCCGTGAACGGATCCGAGATCTCAACTGCACACAAGTACTCGCTGGCACCGAGGGACTTCAAACTGTAGCGACGATGCCGCAGGCGTCCCAAGTCTTAGATGGCATGGGCGGAAGTGCGGGCTTGCTACCGACGTTGGCAGCGATTAACGCCGGCAAGGACATCGCTTTTGTTAATAAAGAGGTAATGGTGATGGCGGGACCTCTTGTTAATGCCGCTGTCGAAGCAAACGGTGTTAACTTGATACCGATAGATGGTGAAATGAGTGCCATTTTTCAATGCTTGGAGGGCGCGCGCGACCCGAAAGCAGATATCCATCGACTTCTGATTACTGCATCAGGGGGACCGTTCCGAGAGGTGCCGAAAGAGGCACTCTATTCCGTCACCCCACAGCAAGCACTCCGGCACCCGAATTGGAAGATGGGACAGAAAATCACAATCGACTCCGCGACAATGATGAACAAAGGGCTGGAGGTCATTGAGGCGAAATGGTTGTTTGATATAGAACTCTCGAAGATTGACATCGTCGTTCATCCAGAGAGTATTGTCCATTCTATGGTGGAGTGGATAGATGGTTCCACACTCGCACAACTCGGACCCACAGATATGCGCATTATGATCCAATACGCTTTAACCTATCCCCGTAGATTCTCCACACCTGTGCCACGTTTGGATTTGATGGAGGCACGCACACTACGCTTTGAACCGGTTGACTTTGGGAAGTTTCCTTGCCTTTCGCTGGCGTATACTGCCGCGGAAGTCGGTGGCACACTACCTGTGGTGCTCAGTAGCGCAGATGAGGTGGTCGTAGAGGCTTTTCTTGATACTTGCATCGGATTTATGGATATACCCGCGATCCTCGCGCGTGTGATGGATGCGCATGAGGTGATCTCCGACCCAACACTTTCGGATATTCTTGAGGTTGACCGGTGGGCAAAATCAACAGCACGTTCAATAATAAAAAATCACGTACGATCAAATAAAAAGTCGATGGGCTGAGGCTTGCAGGTCTCGCTCTAAAAAAAGAGGTAATAAACACCATGGAATTCTTCATCGACCTGATTAGCTCCATTATTCCGTACATAAGAACGGCATTTCTCGCTATTATTCCTCTCGGATTTATTATATTTATTCATGAACTCGGTCATTTTTATGCCGCGAAACGGTGTGGTATTAAAGTAAACACCTTCTCTCTCGGCTTCGGTCCGAAACTCATCGGATTTCAGCGAGACGAAACAGAATATCGGATTTCACTATTGCCATTTGGCGGTTATGTTCAAATGGAAGGGGAGAATCCAAACGAGCAAACCGGGACACAGGGTGAATTCGCGAGTGCCTCGATCAGCAATCGTGCGTTTGTCGTTGCCGCGGGTCCCGCGGTGAATCTCTTATTTGGCATATTGGTATACTGGTTTGTCTTTGCTACTGGGATTAACGCCGATTCCGCTCGGTTGATCGGTGGATTAACAGGCTTACCCCTCGGTGAAAAAGAGGCAATTCAGATCGGCTGGGTCGCTGATGATGGACCCGGTGCTGTGGGTGGGCTAATGCCTGGTGATGCAATTGTTTCCATCAATGGGGACCCAATTAGCCATTGGGCGATGTTCCAAACGCGGATTTTCACCAGTGCCAATAGACCCCTTGATCTCGTTGTGGAACGGGATGGTGAACGCAAGATCCTGTCTGTTATACCCGATCCTGAGCCGAGTGTTAGAGGAGATATAGGTATAATTCGAGTGAGTAGTAGAACCGAGACGGTCATCAGTCATATCGAAGAAGGAAGTCTCGCGGCACAAACTGGCATCCAAGTCGGTGACCAAATTGAGAGTATCAACGGTAAGAAACTCCACAACGTTCCATATTTTGGGTATGGTGTCTGGCAGGCTTCCGAAGACTGGCGTATTGAGAAATATCAGGCACTTTATCAAAGTATTAACGAAAATCAAGAAGCGTTGACACTTGGCATCCGGCGTGGTGATGAGACACTCACACTCGAACTGCCGGTACGTTGGCGTGTAAAGGCGAGTGTCCAAGAGGATAGCATCGCGCAAAACGCTGGAATCCAAGATGGAGACGTGCTTGTGACGCTTAACGAAACGCCAGTAGAGAATGCAACGCTCTATTCGGAACTCAAGACAATGACAAGTCAACCGATCGAAGTCGGATTGATGCGAGACGGTAGCCTGAAAAAGGTAACGCTCGCCGCAGAGATTCAAGGTTCAGAGGAAACCGATACCGAAGGCGCACTCTTCGGATTGGCATGGCAGACCACCCTGAGTGGAATGGAGTTCGCGGCACAAACTGCACCTTTGCCAAATTATAACCTTTTCACAGGGTTCGGAAAAGGCGTTGAAGCGACATGGTTGACGTTTACAACTGTCGGCAAAACCTTGCAACAGCTGGTAGGTGGAGAGGTATCACCGAAGCACCTTGCCGGTCCAATCGGTATTGCGAACGTCACGAGTCGTATGTTTGACCGGGTCGGGTTCGGTAGTGTTCTCTTTTTCATTGGATTTATAAGTATCAATCTTTGCATCGTCAATCTGTTACCGATTCCAATTGCTGACGGCGGGCAGTTGCTGTTTTTTGCTGTTGAGAAGATCCGTGGCAGACCTATGCCTCGGAGGGCACAAGACATTGTTCAACAGGTCTGCATTGTTCTCCTGATTGCCCTTTTCCTGTACATTACTTGGTTCGATGGTATGTCCCTGATTCACGATCTGCGGAATTAGGAGAGTAGTCGTCGGTTGTAGGAGCGAGCTGTGCTCGCGAGTGTAGGGGTTTTCGTTTAAAAGCAACCTCTTGTGACTGACAACTGACAACTGACAACTGATAACTATTAAAATATGGATAGAGATAGCCTAAAAAAAGATTACATAGAACTTGTTGCAAGTGTGAGGGAATACGTGGAAGAACAACTTCAACTCGGTTTCAAAGAATCAGAACTGAGCGAACCTGAGCAGGAATCGCCTTACGCGAACTTCGATCTGACTGCGCTGGCTACCGATGCCGCAAGTTGCACCAAATGTCCGTTGCACGAAACACGGAATAGTGTGGTTTTTGGTGTTGGAAACACGGACGCTGACCTTATGTTCATCGGTGAAGCACCAGGGGCTGATGAAGATCGACAGGGGGAACCTTTTGTTGGTCGAGCCGGTCAATTGCTGACGCAAATCATTGAGGGAGGGATGAAACTCAAGCGAGAGGATGTCTACATCGCCAATGTGCTTAAATGTCGTCCCCCCGGCAACAGGAACCCTGAACCCGTTGAGGTTGAAACCTGTAATCCTTATTTGGTGCGTCAGATAGAACTCATTCAGCCGAAGGTGATTATCGCGCTCGGAAGTTTTGCGGCACAGATGTTGCTTGGGACAAAAATCGGTATTACAAAACTTCGTGGGGAGTTCCATGCGTGTAAGGTGGCAGGACTCCGCGTCCTTCCACATAAGAAACCACCAGTGGTCATGCCGACGTTTCATCCGGCATACCTGCTCAGAAACCCGAACGCCAAGGCGGACGTGTGGGAAGATATTAAAAAGGTGCTTGCGTTTTTAGCAGATGTTTAAATAATTGGACTTCGCGCATCGTTCCACGCAGGAAGAAAAGATGAAAATGTTTACATTTTCGTTTTTGTCTCCTGACAGGTGTCTGGTGAATTTTGTGGCGTACTCGCCCATAAGCGATCTGCTTCAACGGAATCTGAACCCCATAGGGGTGAAATTGCTTCGCAGTGAGAATAGAGGAACGATGCCCAGATCCAATAGTTTAAAATATGCAAACATTGCTTTTCCGTTATCGGTTGATCAAGTATTCACTTACGGTGTGCCACCGCAAATGGATGCTGTTTTACAACTCGGAACCCGGGTGTTAGCACCTTTCCGGGGAACACAGCAAGAAGGGGTTGTCGTTGAACGACTCGATGAGACCGATCTTGCTCCTGGTAAAATCAAGGATATTTCCAACTGCCTTGATGAAACCCCGACCTTCTCTACGGATTTGCTTGCGCTTACCAAATGGATGGCGGAATATTATGTCTGCTCGTGGGGTATCACGCTCTTTTGCGCCGTGCCGGCTGCTGTGCGAACGCAGAAAGAACAGAAGGTGCAACTCTTGCCAGGAGCACCTGTCCCGCGCGGAAAAATACAAAAGGAACTCGTCGCATTTTTGGAAGCAGAGGGTGAGCTTTCGCTCAATCAACTTGCCCGACGTGTTGGTGTAAGTTACCAGAATCTCCGTCCGAAGATTACCGCGCTACAAGAAAAAGGTATCGTTAACCTTGATGTCACCCACAAACCGAAAGCCAACACGCAGTTAACCACTGTCGCAACTTTAGCTTTACCGCCTGCTGATATTGAAGCAGAGATTGATCGACTCAAGGGTGAGGCGGACGGTTCCGAAGAGTCATCGGGTCCGCGACCGATGAGTCGTCGGTACGTTGCCGCTGCGAAGCATGCCGAAATTCTGCGACTTTTGCTTGATGAAGGTGTTCCTTTGGCAACAGCCGACCTAACCAAACGGGTGAATACCAGCATCTCTCTGCTCCGCACACTTGAAAGACGTGGTTTTGTTCATATCACACGTGCACAAGCCGTTCGTAATCCTTTGAGTTCTGAGCCGATCGCTGCAACACAGCCACTTCACTTGAATTCTGCACAATCGATGGCGTTCGCGGAGATTCAAAATATAGGCGTATCACATACTACGGATGCGTCATCCTTCCCTGCTACTGAGTGTCCGCCCACCTTTCTGCTCCACGGCGTAACCGGGAGCGGAAAAACCGAGGTCTACATGCAAGCGATGACAGAAATCCTTGGAAACGGGAAATCTGTCATCGTATTAGTGCCAGAAATATCACTCACACCTCAGGCTGCGTCTCGGTTTGTTGGGCGATTCGGGGAACGGGTGGCATTGCTGCACAGTCGGTTGAGTGATGGAGAACGCTATGATCAGTGGCATCGTATCCAAAAGGGTGAAGCGGACATTGTGATTGGACCGCGTTCTGCCGTTTTTGCCCCAGTGAAAGAACTGGGTATGCTGATTATAGATGAAGAGCATTCGGATTCCTATAAGTCAGATACCGTTCCGCGTTACCACGCACGGGATGTCGCGCAGAAGCGCGGTGAACTCGCAAACTGTCCTGTCCTACTTGGGAGTGCGACCCCGTCCCTTGAGAGTTTTCATCGTGCGAAGAATGGGAATTATCGGCTTCTCAGTCTGCCAGACCGTGTTCTGGGTAGAAAAATGCCCGATGTCCACATTGTTGATATGCGAACTGAATTGAAAAAAGGGAACCGGACTATCTTCTCCGATATCCTCCGAAGTTCAATTGAAGCGTGCTTGGAAAGGCGAGAACAGATTATCCTATTTCTCAACAGACGTGGACATTCCACACATGTGTTTTGCCGGACTTGTGGTTATGTTGAACGCTGCGAAAATTGCTCTATCTCATTGACTTTTCACTTTGAGACGAAACGTCTCGTTTGTCACCATTGTGGTGATAAACGTCCGACGCATCCGACCTGTCCACAGTGTAGCAGCCCTGCTATTCGCTATTTTGGGTTGGGGACGGAGGCGGTTGAACAAGAGGTGCGGAAAGCGTTTCCACAGGCACGTGTGAAACGGTTTGATGCTGATTCAACGACACGGAAGAACGCACATCAGCAGATTTTGGAGACATTTGAGCAGCAGAAGATTGATGTTCTGATAGGCACACAGATGGTGTCAAAAGGGTTAGACTTCCCGAATGTCACACTTGTTGGGGTCATCGCCGCGGATACCAGTTTGAATTTTCCTGACTTTCGGGCGAGTGAACAGACGTTTAGCCTGTTGACCCAGGTCGCCGGGCGATCGGGACGTGCCGAACTTGAAGGGAAGGTCGTCATTCAAACCTATATGCCTGAGCACTACTGTATTGCCGCTGTACAGAAGCACGACTATCTCGGTTTCTATGCACAGGAGGTTGAAGCACGCGGGGCGTTACGATATCCGCCCTTCTCGCATGTTGGGACGCTTCTGCTCCGTGGTAAGGACGAAAAACAGGTTGAAGCGGCGGCACACGCCGTCCGAGATCAACTTCAGATTTGGCTGACAGATCCAGCACCTGCCGCTCAGGTTCCGGATGTTGGAGAGACGGACGTAGAAATCCTCGGTCCCGCGCCAGCACCCCTCTCGAAAATCGAAGGAAAATTTCGGTGGCATTTTTTACTTCGAAGTAACTCCGTTGAAAGAATCAGTCAACTCCTTAAGCACTTGGCTGACGAGCCACCCGTCGCTATTAAATCGAATGCTATTGAGTTTGTGATAGACATCGATCCAACGAATATACTCTAATGGCTGATCTAAAGGGATGAATTATATATGGGTAACCGGATATTTGACAAACTTGCTGATACTGACTTACTTGCACGTAGCCCGATTCTGGTTTTTGCGGCGGATCCGCTTGCATCTGCCGGGATTAAGGGGCTCGGACAAGTGCAACACCCGAAACCGCACTACCGAACACACGCAGAGTTTTTGAAACTCCAGCGCGATCTCGTTGCAGATGGCAAATTAGACGGGCTCCTGATGACACCCGCTGATGCAGAAATCCTTGCACTTGAAGAAAACCTGTTTGAAGACACGCCGATTACGCCAATCGTCCGGATGAACGCAGAGACGGCTATCTGGAATCCGAGGTTTGGCGTTTATACCTCGCGGCTGTCGATGCCGTTTCAGACGGTGTTTCCAGAGGACATGCAACGCTATTGTGAGGCACTCATCGGTCCCGCACTTGAATGCCGAGTTAACTTGGGGTTGTATTCCATTACGCTCAACAATGATCCGATCGCTGATGAACGGATGTTGCAGGCGTATGTGCAGTTCGCACACGTCGTCGGTGAGATTGAGGGATTCGATCATCTCTTAGAGGTGTTTTTACCGAATGTAAAAATGCCCGGGATGGATGAGGAGAAACGGGGCATGTATGTTGCCGATTCTATCGTCCGAACGATGAGTTATCTCCGAAAACACCAACGCCCACGCTTTATCAAAACCGCATATACGACCTCCGATGTTTGGATTGAGTTGTGCCAATTCGACCCGACGTTGGTTATCGGTGCATTGGGCGGTCCTCGCCAAAATGCGCGTAGCACATTTGCGCTTGCGCATAATGTCGTCAGCAACGGTGGACGTGCTATCCTATTCGGGCGCACCATCTTCGGTGAAGATGATCCGATAGGTTTTGTACAGTGCATACGCCGCGTCCTTGATGGCGAGGATGATCCCCAGAATGCTCATGCGGAGTATCAGAAGTTGTTACGAGGTTCCCGTACCGGTTAGCAGAATAGTTGTCAGTTGTCAGTTGTCAGTTGTCGGTTAAAGAGGGTGCTGGTTTAACAGACTCACCTCTTCACCGATAATCGATAACCGGTAATCATTCCGGCAGTCAGCCATTCTCTATGGGATTTCTACATGCAGCATCAACTCTCAGAAGAACCGCGTGTTCTCCTGCTCCTTCCAACACGCACTTACCGAGCGACAGATTTCCTCGAAGCCGCCCTGAAATTGAATGTAGAGGTGGTTGTCGCATCGGAGGAAGCCGCGACGACAGCAGACCTATCACCGCGACATACACTCGTGCTTGACTTCAGCGCACCAACTGCGGCAACGCAGATAATTGTTGAATTTGCCGAAACCTATCCGATCGCGGCGATAGTCGGTGTTGATGATGATACAACGCTGATTGCCACCGTTGCGTCAGAGGCGTTGGGGCTCCCGCATAACCCCGTTGATTCCGCAAAAGCGACACGCAACAAGTATCTCTTGCGGCACACATTGGCGACAAATGGCGTGTCGGTGCCTGCCTTCCAACGCTTTTCCATTGAAGACGATCCTGCTGAGATAGCCGCAAAATTTATGGTGCCCGGACCTAATAAATTAAAAATCAGTTTTCCGTGTATTATCAAACCACTCTCCCTTTCTGCAAGCCGCGGCGTTATTCGGGCAGACACACCCGCCGAATTTGTCGAAGCCTTCCAGCGAACAACGAAGCTTCTTCATGCCTTACAAGAATCCACCGATCCGCCTGCGCAATATCTACTCGTTGAGGACTATATCCCGGGCATAGAGGTGGCATTGGAGGGTATGCTGTTAGACGGTGAGTTGAAGACACTTGCGCTTTTTGATAAACCCGATCCGCTGGAAGGTCCCTTTTTTGAGGAGACCCTCTATGTTACACCTTCCCGTTTGTCGATGGAGGTCCAAGCGGCATTGCATCGTGCGACTGCGGAAGCTGCTGATGCGCTGGGGTTAAGACATGGACCGATCCACGCTGAACTGCGCTATAACGACACGGGCGCGCACCTTATTGAGATTGCGGCTCGGACGATTGGTGGACTCTGTGCCAGGACGTTGCGGTTCGGAACTGGGATGTCGCTTGAGGAACTCGTTATCCGGCATGCGATTGGGCAGCAGGTGGAAGAATTGCAGCGTGAACAGCAGGCAGCCGGTGTGATGATGATCCCTGTGCCGAAGGCGGGAATCTTAGGCGAGGTGCGTGGTAAGACGGCAGCGTATTGTGTAGACGGAATTGTGGAGGTCAACATCACAATCCCTATCGGTGGAGAGGTTGTCCCGCTACCGGAGGGTGCGCGATATCTCGGTTTCATCTTCGCTCGTGCTGAAACACCGGAGGCAGTGGAATCGGCATTGCGTGAAGCACATCGACAGTTAGAGTTTGTGATTTTGGCATAGGAGAAGAATAGTCATCAGTCATCGGACGAGAGGAATCGTGGATGGAAAACAGGAAGGGTGGAAGAATGGAGGATTCACTCTTCCATTTCCATTCCCGACGCTTCCGCGCTTCCACACTTCCAATCTCCTCTTCCGACAACTGATAACTGATAACCGACAACTCTAAAAATAATATGTTTACTAAGCCATACGCTATAACGCTCATCCTCATTACACTATGTTTATGGACAGCACAAGCGGAAACAGATGAACCCCTTTTTACGGAAGTGACCACTGCGCTCGGTTTTCCACAGCCAGAGACACATTGGCATGCAGGGACGTACGCCCTACCGGAAGTAATCGGGAGTGGGGTTGCGCTGTTTGATTACGATAACGATGCGGCATTGGATGTTCTGCATGTCCGATTTCCGCCACCCGGGGTCCCCACCCGTTACTGGGAAGGGGAGGAAGTGGATGCTCCGGCACTAAACCGGCTTTTTCGTCAACAACCTGATGGAACTTTTGTTGACGTTACGGAAGCCGCTGGCATCGGACACGAAGGCTACGGACAGGGTGTCGCGATCGGTGATGTGGATAACGATGGTGATGCGGATGTCTATGTGACGAACTACGGGGGTACCGATGTTTTCTATCGGAACAACGGCGATGGAACGTTTGCTTTACAGGATGCAGGACTCTCAAACGAAGCGTGGGGAACTTCTGCGACCTTTGGTGATTATGACAGGGATGGATACCTTGATCTCTATGTCGCAAACTACGTTCAGTTCGATCCAGAGGCGGTGTGTCGCGGAAAACATGGTGCTCCAGATTACTGCAATCCACAAGTCTTTGAACCCGCGGTGGATCGGTTGTTCCGAAACAACGGCGACGGCACTTTCACGGATGTAACGCAACAGGCGGGAATCGCGGCAATGCCCGGCAGAGGACTCGGTGTTGTGTGTCTTGATCTGACAGGCGATGGTTGGGCGGATTTTTATGTCGCGAACGATGGTGAGGCGAACCAACTTTGGGTAAACCAGAGGGATGGCACTTTTGCTGAGGAAGCCATATTGCACGGTCTGGCGTTTAACGCCTATGGACAACCTGAAGGTAGCATGGGTATCGCTGTCGGTGATGTCAACGGTGATACGCGTCCCGATCTGTTGCTGACACACTTGAGGGGTGAGACAAATACACTTTATGTCGTTTCTACCTATGCTGTGTTCGTGGATATGACAGAAATGGTGGGATTCGCGGGGCGCGATCTGCCGTTTACAGGGTTTGGGTGTGGTTTCGTGGACTTCGATAATGATGCCGATCTGGACATTGCATTCGTCAACGGACGGGTGAAGCGTGGTCCCGTTCTTGAAGGTGCGAACACCGGTGAATTCTGGAACTTCTACGCTGAACCGAACCTTCTCTTTCAAAACACTCGGACGGGACCTGAACATCCAACAGAGAATATTGCTTTCACCGATGTGAGTTCGCGTGCCCCCGATTTCACGGGACGGATTGAGGTGAGTCGCGGAATGGCTCTCGGTGATATAGACAGAGATGGCGATATTGATATGGTGGTGAGCGGTCTCGACAATCGGCTCCGCTTTTTCCGAAACGATGCACCGCCACCACACCATCACTATCTTTCCGTGCGGGCGATCACCGACGGTCGCGATGCACTTGGCGCGCGAGTAACGCTTCGGACTGCCTCACGCACATTGACGGGTTACGTACTATCAGGGACAAGTTATCTCAGCAGCAGTGAACCGAGTGTGCATTTCGGATTAGGGAGCATCGGTACAATTCAGGCAATTGAGGTGCACTGGCAAGATGGAACTCGTGAGAAATTTCCGGGAACAAGCACCAATCGGCGCGTAAAGGTTTATCAAGGGAGGGGGAGGGCTTTTTGAAGAAATTGAAGATTGGAAGACAGGAAGATTGGAAGACAGGAAGATTGGGGGTACCCATCTTTCCATCCTTCCATCCTTCCATCCTTTATCGTGATGGCGTACTTCCGCAGATGCTCTTTTTTCTTTTCATACTGGTCAGTGTCCCTGTTTTTGCTGGTGCTGATATTGATATTCCCGAACCTGCAGATCTCGGTTTGGTTGAGGAAAAGTTGCTTTTGAAGGCAATTGAAGCCGCACAGGAGAAGGTGCGGCGTTCGCCTGACGATGCCGAGGTCTGGGGACAATTGGGGCATGTCTACCTCAGTCATGGGTGGGAGGTACCGGCGATACCGTGTTATCGTCAAGCGAGCATCCTCGCACCTGATGAATTCAAATGGCTTTACTTTCTTGGGCGTTTGACGAAGCAACGTCAACCGGAGGATGCTGTGAAACATCTTACCCGTGCCCTTACCTTGGATTCTGAATATGCACCTGCGCATCTCTATCTCGCTTCCGCACTCCGTATTTTAGGCAAATTCGATGAGGCACGACAGCATTTAGAACGCGCCAAGCACCTCCAACCGAACAACCCGTTTTCTGAGCTCTGGCTCGGTGAAATCGCATTCGCAAGACAGCAGGTGAAACTCGCTCGAACGCATTTGGAACGCGCACTTCGTTTGAATCCGGGGCAAAGTGAAGCACACGTACTGATGGCACAGGTCGCTATTGCACTGGGAGATAAGCAATTGGCGAAAAAGCACGCACAGGCAGCTCGGAACCCCAGTCAATACAGTGAATTGACGGATCCTTTGTGGTGGGACGTGCTTAAGGCGGGTGTCACTGCCCCGCTGTATGCGGAACGCGGTAAGCGTTATATGTCAGAAGGCGATTATGCAAGTGCTGTTGCTGAATTTGAGTCGCTGATCTCAGATACGCAAAAAGATATAGAGGTGTGGCTTAACTATGGTATTTCACTTCTTCATACGGAAAGGCATAATGATGCGCTTGAGGTGTTCGTACGTACGCAGTCAATACTTCACAACGATGCGGATATTCGGAAAGAAAGAAGTGCAAACGAGATCGCCTATCTGAAAGCGCAAGTTTACAATTATATGGGACAAATCTACTATGAAACCGGGCAGATAGATTTAGCAATTCGTGCCTGCCAAAAGGCACTTCAGTTTGGGCAGTTCCTGAGCAGCGGGCAAGAAAACGACAAACCTCAAAGACAGTCGACGCTTTCGGATTACGTCACTTTTTTTTCGAATGTACATGCGAATCTGGCGATGGTGTATGAAAATACGGGTCAGCTTGAAGAGGCAATCGCACACTATCAAAAAGCACTTGAACTGCATCCAGCAAAACCCTCACTGCACCGCGACCTTGCCGGCGTATATTGGAAAAAACGCCGTTATTCCGAAGCCGAGTCGCATTACAAACAGGTTATCGCCCATGATGTAACGGATGTCCAAGCTATTTACAGACTCGGCTTAATCTTTCTGACACAGGGCCGCTACCTCGAAGCAGTCACGCAGTTTAAAAGGGCTATCTCAATTGATGCAGCGCACGTTCATGCTTACGGTGCGTTAGGGGTCGCTTATCAGGAACTTGGAAATATTCCGGAGGCGATCAATACCTTTGAAACGGTTTTACAGTTGGAACCGGATAATAAGGGGGCGTTAGAAATGCTCAAGGAGCTGCATGAATCGAAGTAACGGCTTGCGTATGTACACGAAGTGGGTTTCGTGAGCCGGAAGGCCAACTCATAGACGCGCTTAGACTTGTATCAAGCGCGCCTACGAGTTTTGCGAAAAGGTGGGGCTACTACCTGAAATGGTGAGTTGACTTAATATGGCCCCATGTTGTACCGAGTTTGCCTTCAGGATCGACTGCCAAATATTGCTGAAATCCCTCCATCAGCACCTGAACATCTTCTTGTTCCAGTGCCGAGTGGAAAATAGCGACTTCGTCCATTGCGCCTGGAAAAAAGTTGCCATTTGGATCCCAGACACCACACCCACCGATATTGACGTTAAAGGCGGAGGCACCGTGGTTTGCCCAACCACCTTTTTTCTCAATGTACTCCCCATCGATATAGACGTGGACGTAGTCTGTCGTAGCGACACACCCGACATGGTGCCAGTCACCATTATCGTGTTTGAATTTCCAAGGATTGGTTGTTCCACCTGCGGTGGGTGTCCAGAGGTTGACAGAATTCGGGTCAATAAAGCCGAACTCCGGGGAGTCGTTCTGTCCGACGAGCCCAATACGGTTCGCGGCAACTTTGCCGGTCTGGACCCAAGTGAGAATAGTGAACTCTTCCAGACTATCCAAGAGTTTCTGCCCAGTCGAGACACAGCTGGCTTTCCCATCGAATTTGAGGGCTGTCCCGAACTTGCCTTTTACCCATTCCGGGGATTTCATCAGTTCTCCGTCGTTCCCTTCTGCAGAAAGGTCGGTAGCGACACCCCCTTTGCCTTCATCGAATAACCATATACCGACCGCGGTCTCGAGGTCGATCTCGGCGGTGCTAACATGAACAGCAATGAGGCTGAAACACACCATGCCGAGGGTTAATAATACTTTTTTCATAGTTTCTTCCTTCTTATGTTTACCGAGAGCGTGCTTAGAACGCTTATCTACGGTAGTAGGATTTATTCTTACATTAATAATTAACCCAAGTTACCACTCACACATTTTGGACGTTTCAACAGGGGTTTCAGGCACTTCCCTCACCCCGTAGGGGTGCTATGTCTATAGAAACCGGTGTATTCAAGCAACCGCACCCCGTAGGGGTGCTATGTCTATAAATAGGGGCAACTTGCGTTAATAATTATGATAGCATATATAGCACAAAATTGCAAAAAAAACTGATTCAGCAAACCCTCCGTGTTCGCACACGATGTAACTTTACTGAATCAGGTTTAAGAACGTAGTATGAGAGTTTCCATCAGGTCAAAAGATTCTCAACCTCTAATAACTATCTTTCAGATGTCCCCAGATTGTGGGAAGTTTGTTAGCGGGTTCAACGGCGAGTGCTTGGGCATTGAGGAGTTTGGCATCGCCAATCGCGGAGTGATCGCAGCTTATTCCGTCGCCGCCGTCACTCATGATGATTTCAAGCTCTTTCGCATTTGCCGAGATGTCGAACTCGACTTTTACTGCATCAACATTTTTCCCGCCGTCTGTGCCTAAGAGTTTTTCGGATTTGAAAACCTGTTTTTCGTGTTTTTTGCACAAAAGCTCTCGAACGAGATTTTAGAACTGTGCGTGATGAATAAAAAACGCAGTTTGATGCGTATCAGTTACACCACCGAAGGATGTAGGATTGCTTCGTCCATTCGGTGATATTTGTAGCGCCCCTCGGGTCCGAAAACAATCTCCAATTCGCGCTGTGCACTCTTTGGGGAGTCCGATGCGTGTACAATGTTATGTGTTATATTGATTGAGAAATCGCCTCGGATACTTCCGGGTTGTGATTTCTTCGGATCGGTCTCTCCATTGAGGGTGCGGACCAATTCTATCGCACCCCGTCCCTCAATGGCGAGGGCAACAATAGGTGCTGAGGTTATGAATTCGATAAGGACATCGTAAAAAGATCTTCCTTGATGGACGGCATAGAGTTCTTCTGCCGTGTCGCGCGGAAGCTGCTGCAATTTCATCCCAACGATTTTGAGTCCTTTGTGTTCGTAACGAGCAATGATTTCACCGATAAGCCCGCGTTGAACGCCATCCGGTTTAATTAGAACCAGTGTCTGTTCTGTTTCCATGGTCCCCCCATTTTGATATTTGGGCGAGTCTACACAGCACGCCTCTGTTAACGCTTCGCGATACAAGCATTCGGGCTTGACACCAAGCCGTTTTAATTATACCATATTTTTCGGGATATTTGCGAATTTTATTTTTCTAAATGGATCTAATGGAGGGGTGTATGTACGATAAACTCGGAGAAGTCGCACTCAAAACGGGAGAACGCATGGAAGTCGGTGTGATTACCGCACCGGATATGCCTCATGCCGAAGAGGTGAAGCAGTTCCTTGGACATAAGCCGGGCAACTATAAGTGGCATATTGAGCGGTGCGTTACAGAAGTGCTTGATGCGTTAGAAACCCGTTTCTATGTCGGTAAACTTGACGGAGATGTGATTACCAACATCATGACGGTCGAGTACGAAGGGATCGGTATTTTAGGACACGTTTTTACGCTCCCACAGCAGCGCAGGAAAGGTGCATGCAAAGGCGTGATGGCGTATCAGATGGAGGATTTCCGACAGCGGTCGGGTGGCGCGCTCTATCTCGGTACAGGTTACAATAGCCCTCCGTATTGTATCTATCACAGTTTCGGATTTGAGAGTGTCTATCCAGAATCCGGTTTTATGAAGTATCCTGTGAATGAAGACTTCGAGGAACGCTATTTCGCACCTACGTCAGCACATCCGAAGCCCGTAGAATGGCACGATTGGCCGAAAGTCACGGCGTTATCAGGCATTGTAGGATGGGACACGCTGCGGAGCCTTGCTTGGAATGTTTACGGTCCCACGAATTTTGAAGGTGGCTTTTTGGGTTTCAAACACGCTTTGGAAACCGAAGAAGTCTACGATGATGCGAAGTTGCTGATTTCACTAAGCGGTGCGATCGTCGGATGGGCAACTGTCGGTCGCGATACGCGCTGGCGACCGGTGACTGCGGTATTGGATCTCTTCTTCCATCCGAATTTTGCGGACGCTGTGCCAACGTTGCTTTCAGCGGTGAAGTTTCCTGATGTGAAGGTGCAGTGTTATGTTGACAGCAGTGCTGAGAAGAAGGCGGAGGTTTTAGAAACCGCAGGTTTTACCTGTGAAGGGCGGTTCAGAGACCAATTCACGTATGGCAGACAGCATTACGATGTTCTCGTATTTGCACGGGGATAATAGGAGTCATGAATGCTCTTTACACGCTGATACTATCCTTGATTCACGGCTGGTAGATGTAGTTTCCAACCGCGCTGGATTTCAAAACAGGTTCTCGTTTATCCGAAAGATACCAACCCCAGCGGGTTCTCACTGCGAAGCAATCTATGTAGGAATCTATTGCTACAATCTCTTGAGTCCCGTAGCGGCGGTACCTGTGTAGAAAATCGTTCCCGTCCATTATCATGAACCCCGTAGGGGTGGCATCAGTGTGAATTTGGTGGATACGCGTGGAATGGGAATATCGCGAGCACAGCTCGCTCCTACAGGATAGTTTTCGGCGATCAGCGGTTGGCGGCCAGGCGTCGGGATTCGGAGATCCCTCCTACTTCCGCACGGCGATTTTTCCGACCTTTTGTTTGCGGACATCCCCTTTGCGGGCGGTGAATTTGTAGAGATAGACCCCGTTCGCAAGCGGTTCGCCGTCCCTATCATAACCATCGTAATGGAATTCGTTGAAAGAGACGGACGCATCAAGCGTGTCAATGGCGAGGATACGGCGACCTGTAATCGTGTAGATTTTCAGACTTACCTCATCGGCGGTTTCCGTGAGGTAGTAAGCGAAATGGGTGCCGCTTCCCGGCACAAATGGGTTCGGGAAGTTGGCAATATTTTTGATTTCAAATTCCCCAGCGACAGTCGCAGTGCGATCCGTGTCTGAGATATTGCCGTTTGCGTCCTGCGCCTGTAACCGGATGCGGTATTCGCCCGGTTCAAGAACGGGAGTGTAGGTTATCAGGAGGAGATTGTTGTTCGTAGGCGATGCCGCAATCACGTATTCATCTTGCAGCACGTTTTCGCCATTTTTGGTGAGGATTATATGTTCCGGACGTGAGTCGATCCCGTTCGCGTCCTCAATCTGCGCCGAGATGGTTGGTGTATCAGAGACATAGTCGCCATCGACAAAACCTTGGTGGTCAAAGGTTAACGCAAGCGCGGGTGGTCTGGTGTCGCTGTGGGAGAGCAGCGCGAATGTCCCCGGCAGTTTAACCTCCGCAGAGATAGTGTCTCCACTCGTTGTTTGCTCGCCGACCCGAATCCAATTTCCGTTGTCATTATCGCGCAGATAGATATGGGCATCGCCGTCCCCTTCTTTTTGGAAAGAAGCGGTCACTGCCAGTGTAGGAGAGGTTTGCAACCCCGATTCCTCCAAGTCAAATTGATAGGCGAGTACCGATGTTGGGTTTGCCGCTGTAATATCGGGTTGGTTTGTAATGGTAAGGGCTTCTTCTGCATACGTCAGAACGGTGCTGGTTTGCACGCTGCCGGATGGAACAGCGATACGAAAGATACCGTCTGGACTCTGAATCGTTTGATTGAGCGTTTCGGGTGTAAGAATAATACGGTTGCCCGAGAACCGTTTCGATGCCCAGTTATTCCTTTCACGGCTTTCAATGATGCTTCCTTGTGGGAGTTCAGCAGATGTTGGATCTACGTAGACCGTGACGAGATATTCACCCGGAGGAGGTTGCCAAGGAACGCTTACGACAACTTGGCTACCGGGTAGAATTTCTGGAAGTATTTGGAGATTCCCGATTGGAGTAGCATTCTGGAGTTCTGTAAGTATCGCCGCAACGCTGATGTTTGTATTGGGGATATCGGTGTTCCCACTCAACGTTTTTACAAAGAACTGGACGGGTACGTTTTGAACTGTTTGGTTCTCTTGGTTTCGGATTTGTACTGAGAGTGTAAAGGGAGGTGTGGTGTCCCATGTAAGGGTTTGATCCAAAACGACGAGGTCAATGTCAATTTCATCATATCCTACATCGAAGGTTACTAACTCTGTTTGAAATGTTCGTCCACTTTTAACTTTGATTTCGGCGTAATAATCGATAATTTCTTCGAAGGGATATCCCGGAATAGGTCGCTGGCTTCTGTAGGTGGTACCGGCATGCGGCACAACAGGAATCGTGAAAAATTCGCGACCATCCAGACTCCAAAACAGCGTTATTTCGTCAATAGCATTTTCGTCCACGACTTCTACGTAAAGGTGTGCCGGTTGGTTCAGCGCGACTGGAAAAGGGACAAGGCGTACGTTGTTGGCATATCGAGATAAGATGTTGTAGGTTGCATGCCCCAAAGCCTCTTGATCTGCATTCCATGCGTAAATTTGGACAGCACCGACATCGAAGTCAGGATCAGCGGGAACTCGTATTTCTGCGCTGACCTGTCCATTGACGATAGAAACGATTTCCGGCTTCAGTGTTATATTTTTAGAGCTTGCGGCTTCGGTTGTCGGAACAACGGTAATTTCGGCATCGCCACTAAAGTTCTGATCGGGTAGCGTTCCAGAGACCGAGAGAAGGGTAGCTCCTTGAGAAGCGTTTCGCCCTTGGTTGGCACTAATGTCAGCTGTGACTTGTATTGTGTTGCTCGGTATTTTCAAGTTTGCCGCTGGATCGCCGAAAAGGGTGAAAACTTCAGCGAGATCGAGGAATTTGGGGGCATTAATGAGAAACTGGGTTTTTGCCTGTCCAAGGATGGCACCGAAATTGCGCGTCTGTTTATTGAAGATAACGTCAAAAATTTCGGCGTTCAGGTAGTAGTCGCCATCGAGCAGCCCGATACTGGTTGCACCGATGACAGCGATGGCACCACCGTTTTCAGAACGGAGGAGTTCTTCAGCAAGACTGTTTTTATTCCCATCAAACGAACCTGTGTAGCAGGTCATGCTGATAACTAAGGGGAGTTGTGAAATGTTGGTTAAGTTCTGTTCTGGGTCTGCAAAGTCGAGCATCCGACTGGAAGCCCATCTACCGCCGCCGCCGTGTCCGATATAGTTAACTATACTGGCACCGTCATTAAAGCCGTCGATAACCCGTCTACCGATAGGGGTAAGGGTAGTGTCGTCGTCGGTCAAGATCAGTTCGTCCGTATGGGGCGCGTAGATACGTTGGGTTTCATATTTGCCACTCAGCTGATTGTGGGAAATGAGTTGTGTGGTTTGCCAGTGGAATCTCGAATCTGAACCTGCCAGCATGAGAAGCCTCTTATGCCAAGAACCGGCTGCGGAAGATGTTTCATAGTTGATGGTACGTTCGATGAATATGCGTACATCAACGCGATTATTGGCTGGCATTCTACCGATGAGCATGTCTGGAAAACTATCTTCCCCTCGAAATGTAACGAATTGGTGGTCTGACGCACTGGATCCGTAGCCTGGGATTTGCACCTGTATCGTTGGCACGAAATTAGGTTTATTTTTGATGTCGATATTTGTATCGCCTACAAGGAAGACATAGGTCGGAGCCGGGGGCTGCCAATTGTGATAGGCGTAATTGAGGAATTCACGGATAGAGTTGGGATTGAGGATACCGTAGTTAAATTCATCGTAGATATTTTGGACATCGACGACTTTGGTGCGCAGTCCTTGTTGCGCGCGAAAGTTGGCAAGAGGCTGAACATCCTGAATAAAATGGTTGTGTGTAATGATAATGTAGTCTGCGGCGTTGTGGGTGCTGCGCAAATCGGATGGTGCGTCTACCGAGATTTTCGGTTTTTGGAATTGGTCGCGGGTAAGTGCAATGTATTGGATCGTAGGATCGCTTGTATCCTTAGGACGAATTTGGGTTGAACGGAAGAAGACCCTGTAAGTCCCAGGGGCATCTTCGTCGACAAGTGCGGATACGCCTACGTAACGCGTGCCATCAATACCGTAAATTTCGATATCTGGGATAGAAAAATTCTTTAATTCGACCTCGAAGCTTGAGTTCACAGCACCTGTTTCGTCACGGAACGGGGTAATTGCAAAGGGTAGCACATCCGCTTCTGTTTTAAAGTCTCGCCAGTAGTCGATTTGGAGCCAATTGAACAGAATGATATCGATAGGAGATTCAGGATTTACGGGATTGGTAATCCGAATTGCGTTCTTTCCTTGATTAAGAAAGGACTGGGGGATATCCTGATTCTGAATTTGGTATTCGGTTTCGCCGGTCCAGCGGGCTTCTCCAAATTCGATTTTATCGTTTAGCCAAATAGTGCATAGGTGCGGTGTGTTGGATCTACCGTGGAGGTTGACTCGGAGCGTTGTAGGGAGTGCCGTTTTCAAAACGCCGGGAAGATTGAAGTTGAATGTTTTTAATGCCGGAGCGGCCAGTTGTGCCCAGAACCAGCTGTCGTCTGGGAGCGGTGGCAGTTCCGTCAGGGTAAACTGACGCTGTAGTAACCCTTGACTAAATTCTGTATATGTCTGGCTTGCTGTAAGGTTTACATTACGGAAGCGTCTGAACTGTAGGTCCTTCTCAATATGTGCACGTGTGAGAAAACGCCGGTAAGTTTGCGTGTTACTTGTATTTGGGAGTGGCGTTTTCGTTCCCATCCGGATCCCTGGTCCCGCACCCCAGGAGAGCCAATAGATGTTTTCATCGGAATTCGGATCGATATAACTGGTCTCTCCATGCTGCCGTTCGCCATAGAAAATGATTTCGTCTGTTGGGTCGAATCTTTTATCGTCTTCGCCACGGACAAAAATCGGTATCTGTTTTCCTTTATTTTTTAGTGTCAATGTCGCTGGTGCTATCGCCTCTAAATTGGCACTGGCAGCTGCGAGGTCCTGCGCCGTAATGCTGTACATACCGGATTTGGTGACACTGATTTTATAACGCGGTCCTGTGAATGGGATGCTTGGTGCCGCAGGTGAGCGCTCTTTTAATGAAATGGGGGAAGAACGCCATTTCATAGCACTCTGTGGGTTAACAAGCATATCAGTGAAGATTGCGTCAAATGTCGCCGATTCGGTATGCAAACCGCTGGGTATAGTAGATAACACAGTAGGCTGTGCAGACATCCCGGTTCTGCTGAAGCGTACCTCTACCACGAGTCGGTGGTAGAGCCTCACTTCACTGCGGGCAGCGTTGTACTGGACAGGATTCAGTTGGATCGGGAGGACGCGATTTTCTCGGATCCAACCGGCTTTTCTGATTTCTGCGAGACGCTCTGGGAAGAAGCGATCTCTTTGTTTGCTTGAAGTGGGCGCAGTTGCTTCTATCTTATGTGTGCTAAAATCCTTATCAATCACCCGCAATTGAAAATTTACGTCGGGTGGGACACTCATGAGCGTGGATTGCATCGGAAGGCGCGGCATACCGAATTCGGTAATGAAGTTACATCCTGGGAAAGATAGGGTTGGACTTTCAGCGTGAGAGATCTGTGAATGACTGCCTAATTGTTCGGCTGATCCTATTCCAGCACCGCTGTTATCGAAAACGAAATCGGATTTAGGGATGATGAGTTGGATCGTTACGCCTTCCGAGGTACTACTGACTAATTCAATCTCTCTTTGGGTTTTTGCGCTGTTACTTGTTGAAGCACGGGGGCGTTGGTTTCTTAAGGAAGTCGGTGCTGCAGCTGCAATTCCAAAAGAGCGGGCTGAGTTTGAGATAGGCGGCGGAGATGTTTTCAAGCAGAGGAAGAGTGCTATTAATAGTAGTGGTAGCCGTTTGGACGCAGTCGCGCGCAGCGCTATAGGACGAATTCGCATTAATGAATAAACTCCAAGGTGCTTGGTTTGCTAAATTCTGTGATGTGTAGACGTTTTAGAGGGTAGTAGTCCTGTTCCTCTTCTTCGCTGGCGGGGTTGTAAACCTACCAATCTTCTACGCGTAAGTATGTTGTAAATTTTACGATAGAATATCCGTGATCAGATGAACCTTTTTACCCTATTTGTTGCGAGTCGTTTCCTTTTTCTTTAAATAATGTGAGGAAGGGCTATCAGCCATCGGAAACCTTCAGTAAAGAGGTTTTCGTTTAACAAAACCCTCTTGTCACTGACTGCTGACGGAAACTGATGGCTGACTGCTATTTGGAAGTCGTATCTACTTGTTCTCAGCGAGGTGGTAGATTTCGATTTCTCGGATTTGGGCGATTGCGGGTTGCATGACGCGATAGTGCGGATAGTATTGACCCACGAGGGTCGTCCGACGGTCGACGATTTTGTCCCCCGGTTCTGTTATCACTTTATTCACAATGACATCATCAACAGTTCGGGTGACGGTAACGCGAATCATCTTCGTCTGGAAGTTCAATCTATCAAAGACGAACTCGGCTTGTGCGCGTTCGTCGCCGATATTGCGCCGCTGGATGATTGTATCAAAAGTTTCCCATTCGCCGGTTTCAGGGTTCAGGTAATCCATCTCGAACCGAAATAGGTTGCCATTGTGAATGACGATTTTTCGGACAGGATGGACCTCAGCGAATCTGATGATGAAATTCCGTTCATTGCGCGCTGGGAGTGTTGCCAGCGTTTTCAGATTTCCATCGTTCATGCCGGGGTGGTTCGCTTCGGTGCCGTAGGCGGCACTCGCTATATTTTCGCTGTAGTGTGTGGATAACACCTGTGCAACTCTACATGCATTGAGGTGTAAGCAGATCGCTGTGAGGCAACAGATAGTTAAAGTCATGCGTCTCATTTTAGTTCCTCCTGAAGTGTTATATCGACCCGATCGACAATCCCCATGACGAGTTCTCGGATCGGTGCGTCTTCAATGCCGAATACCTCTTGGGCTACACCGGGACCCGCACCGACTATCACTGTATCTCCTTCGCCTGCACCGACATAGTCGACAGCAATCGTTGGGGTGCGAACGAGTTCGGATTTGACGCTCAACGGTTGGATGAGCAACAGTGTCCGGTTTTCGTATGCAGGATGTTTAACGATAGAAACGACTTTTCCGATTACTTTGGCGATGTACATTTTTTCAGGACTCCGTGTAATGGCTTTCAGCAGTCGGCTTTCAGCCTGCTTCGCAGTGAGAATAAAGACGCAAGCGTTTCAGGAATGTTTCTTTCTTTGCTGACGGCTGACGGCTGATTGCTAATCGCTATTTTTTGTGTCAAGCAACGAAATAGAATCCACGATGCCAACGATGGCAACATCAACGGGCATCCGCTTACCGGGGGTGACACTTACGGCATCGCCACCCGTAACGAAGTAGACCGTTTCGCCAACACCTGCGTCGTGCAGCGTATCCACAGCGACGAGTGGTTCAGAAATAGGGTTGCGTTTCTCATCTAAGGGTTGCACAATGAGGAGACGTGTGCCTGCTAAACTCGGGTCTTTTCGAGTTGCGACGACGGTTCCAATTACTTTTCCTAAATCCATTTTTTTAATAGCCGTCAGCAATCAGCCTTCGGCTGTCAGCGGACTTCCTTTCAGTTTTCTGAAACCTTCAAATCAAACAGGAAACTATCAGTAATGAGAAACCCTCTTAACTGACGGCTGACTGCTGACCGCTGATGGCTTCTTTATATGGTAAAACCTAAAAATATGTAGACAGTTGCTCAGTGAAGGAAACTCTCACCCCCGCTGGCGAGGATTGTATCCTCGCCTTCCCGCAGTGTCCAAGTAATTATGGGTTTTACCATAGTTTAAAATCGTCATGAAACGAGATTGTATTCAACAAGTTTTGTATGGAGCGTATTCCGGTTAATGCCGAGGATGTCTGACGCTTTACTCCGATTTCCCTTAGTGTGTTCAAGCACGATTTTAAAGAGCGGTTTCTCAAAGATCGCTCGGATTTCAGCATAAAGCTCATCTGGCGATGTTTCGGATTCCATATAGTGTTGAATGTGCGTTTGAAGCAGATTATAAATTTGTACGTCAAGATTTCCGGGTTCACTGGCAGGGGTCGATTTTTTGAGGATCGGATCGAAATGCTCAGGCAATAACATTTGTCCTGAACACATCACGAGTGCTCGCTTGATCGCATTTTCTAATTCGCGCACGTTCCCGGGCCACTCATGAGCCGTGAGAAGTTTAGCAACTTCCGCGGAGATGCCGATTTCGGGAAGTTGGTATTCTTCGACGAACCGCCGTATGAACAGATCTATGAGTTCCGCTATGTCCCCTTTTCGTTCTCGGAGAGGTGGCAGGGAAATAGGAATGACGTTGAAACGATAGTAGAGGTCCTCTCTGAAGGTTTTCTGTTCAATTGCGGTTTCAAGCCGTCGGTTGGTTGCAGCGATGATTCTGACATCGATAGCGTGGGTCTCGGTTCCGCCCATCGGTTCAACCTCTCGTTCTTGGAGGACGCGTAACAATTTCGTCTGAACTTCAATCGGCAATTCCCCAATTTCATCGAGGAAGATAGTCCCGCTGTCTGCCTGTTGGAATTTTCCCTTCCTTGCGGTGTGCGCATCGGTATACGCACCTCTGACGTGTCCAAAGAGTGCACTTTCAATAAGACTCGAAGGCATGGCACCGCAATCGACGACGACGAACGGATTGTGGGCTCGATGGCTGTTTTGATGGATGAGTTGGGCGACAAGTTCTTTACCGGTTCCGCTTTCACCTAAAACGAGGACGGTTTCGTCACTGACAGCGGCGCGTCCAATCTTATGATAGACATCCTGCATTGTCGGACTCTGACCGACCATTCTACCCTGTCCGTCAACATCAATGGTGGTTGTGGATGTCTTGACGTTTTTCGTTTGGTTGCTGGCATCCGCAGCGCGCGACACGAGGTCGAGCAATTGCTGCTGATCGATCGGTTTTGTGAGGTATCCGTAGGCGCGTTGTTTTGCCGCGTCAATAGCAGTCTGTGTCGTTCCGTGGGCAGTGATTATAATAATAGAGGCGGTGCTATTGTAACCCTGAATGTCCGCGATGAGTTCAATTCCGTTGGCATCCCCTAACCAGATATCGAGCAGAATGACATCAACGTTCGTTTCCTTAATACAGGCAAGCGTCTCCGCTCCATTTCGGGCTTTGAGCGTCTCATAGCCTGCCCTCTGAAGGGTCGCGGCGAGTATTCGTCGGAAGCTGTCGTCATCATCAGCGATAAGCACAAGATTTGACATTTTTTTAATTTTCCTTGCGGTTCGGTAAGGCGTTTTAATACTTTCACGTGCCTCTCCGTTGAGCCGTCCCGGCGCGTTGCTTGGGACTACAATATTTTTAATTTTCCTTGCGATTCGCTATGATTCCTCTTTGTTGCATTATGCGTGTGTAAACACATCTATAAATCGTTAATGCACGGGGAGGGACATAATAAACGCTGTACCGACTTCGAGGTTCGCATCGACTTCAATGTTACCTCGGTGTTCGGCGAGAATTTTTTGGCTGATGTAAAGTCCCAACCCTGTTCCTTTCTGTTTAGTGGTATAGAACGGATCGAACAGCATCGGTATATCTTCAGGTGAAATCCCGGGTCCGTCATCTTGAACTCGTACATGCACAATTCCGGTTTCTGGGACGTATTCTGTCTGAATTGTCAATGCTCCCTCTGTGTCCATTGCTTCAATGGCGTTGTAAAATAGATTGAGAAGCACCTGTGTGATTCCATCCTCATTTACATTGACCTCTGGACAGTCGCCGTATTGCGTGATGACTGTGGTCGCGCGAAGTTCCAACTCCGGTCTGCAAATAGCAAGGCTATTATCAAGGAGTTGATGGATATCGCTCTGTTTCGCGACTTCCATTGTGGGCTTGCTGAAGGTGAGTAATTGTTCGATGAATCGGTTCAGCCTGTCCACTTCTTTTATAATTATCCCTGTGTATTCATTAATCTCATTTTGAGAGAGTTGGTCGTTTTCGGAAGAGGTTCCGACTCGCGAACCGAACTCTATATCGCTGTGCTGGAGCAGTTGTGTGCCGAGTCGGATGCTGCCCAAAGGATTTCGGACCTCGTGTGCTATAGTCCGGACCAATCGACCGAGGGTCGCCATCCGTTCAGATTCAACGAGTGCGTCGATTATCTGTTGGATTTTGACGCGCTGTGCGATAATGGAGGCGATAATCGTCAAGAGCCGCCGATCATCCTCTGCAGAAAATTCATCTGAGGCTTTGTCTATCGTCAGTGTACCGATGACGTTTTCTTCCACAATAATCGGGATGCACCAGAAGGCGATCACGTCTTTGGATTCAACCCGTTCCGACTCGAAGAGTTTGACGTAGTTGCGTGGGCTTCGAGTTTGCGGGACGCCGATCGCTTTTCCTGATGCGAGTACCTGTTTCTGGATGTCTTCTATCTGATTGTCTGTGCCACGTTTCATCTCTGCGGGTGTAAGTCCTAAAACGGCTTCTGTGGAAGTAACGACCTTCCCGTTTTCATAGAGATGCAAAGCCCCGCGATAGATACCGAGTCGCTTGGATAGAATTTCAATGATACGCTGAAAAAGTCCCTCCAGATTGAGGTTGGTGTTCGCGGATTGGCTTACCTCAAAAAGCGTAGAGATGTCCCGGACCTGTTTTTCTAAATTTGCGTTGACACTGTTTATCTCCTCTATCTGTTCGACCCTACTCCGTCTCTGGGTTTGGAAGTGACGAATAATGCGGATAACCCCATAGACGACGAACGGATAGAGCAACGCTATGATAATGCTTTCAGTATGATTCGGATAGCGGAAGACGTAAATCCAATTGGCTACGGTCGTAATGCCGAACAAAACGTTCTGCCCACGAGGTTTCGTGTAGAGAACCGACAGAACGATCACTCCATAGTAGCAGTGACTCACCGCGGGATAGTATTCCGATATCTGAAACAGATGCGTACTGACGTTAATGAGAAGCACAAAGAGTGCGAGAAAGAACGTTAACATTTTTTTAAAGGCTGTCAGCGGAATAGCTGATTGCTGATAGCCAATTTGCTGACTGCTATTCTCTCAGAAAGTTATTGAGCATCTTTAACCCGACGCGCCCGCTCTTTTCGAGGTGGAACTGTGTTGCAATGAGATTATCGTGGGCAATCGCGCTACAGAATTCAAGCCCATACTTCGTCTTTCCGATCACTATGTCCTCTGTCTCTGGCTCAGGATAGTAGGAATTGACGAAATAGAAGTGTGCGGGATTTGGAACGCCTTCAAAGATTGCATGCGGTTTTGTCTGATACACTTCGTTCCAGCCGATTTGTGGGACCTTTAGTGTTTCGGTCTGTGTTTCTGTATCAGTTGCCGGGTATTTCTTTACACATCCCGGTAGAAGGTTTAAGCATTCGGCATCCTCTTCTTCACTGTGTTCAAAGAGGATCTGGATACCGATACAGATACCGAGCATAGGTTTGCCGGTACGGAAAAAGTCTGCGAGTACCTGGTTCAATCCGCGTTTCTGTAACGTTTGCATCGTGGCTTTTGCGGCACCGACACCGGGGAAAATAATGCGTTCAGCGGAGAGTATCGTTTCTGCGGTGGATGTAATCTCGTTTTTATAGCCGAGGTGCGTCAAGGCTCTCGCAACACTCGTAAGGTTCCCCGCTTCGTAATCTATGATTGCAATCATATTTTTTATAGTTTTCAGTTATCAGTTAAGAGATCGTTGGGGCAGTTGCAAACGATTATCAATGCTACACGAGCGACTGACACCTCTGCGCAGGTCTCCTATAGAGGCTTGTGGGACAATGTGAGACAAACCGATAACTGATAATTCATGTGATGATCTTTTCAACGGCTTTGTAGAGATTGACTGTCTCTATTCCTGCGATAGCGGCTTCAGAACCTTTGTTTCCTGCCTTGATGCCGGCGCGTTCAAGTGCTTGTTCTATCGTATCTGTGGTGATGACGCCGTAGATGACAGGAATGTTGGTGCTGGATGATATGTTTGCGATTCCCTTCGCGCTTTCGGCGGCGATATAATCAAAATGAGGGGTCGCCCCTCGAATAACTGCACCGAGGCAGAGGACAGCGTCATAGCGTTTGCTCTCTGCGAGACGTTTGGCAATTCCCGGAATTTCGAAGGCACCGGGGGTCCAGAAAACATCGACCGTGTCCAAGTCGACCCCGTGTCGTTTTAGGGCATCTATGGCACCCGCGAGGAGCTTTTCGGTAATGAAACTGTTGAATCGGCTGACGACAATACCGAATGTGAGGCCTTCGCCAAGGAGATGTCCTTCATAGACGTTTGGCATATTTTTATAAGAGCACTTGCGAGCAATGCTCTACATTCTCCTTCTTTATTCCTCATGTAGGAGGAGGTGGCCGAGTTTGGAACGTTTTGTTTCTAAATATCGGCGGTTAAATGCATTCGGTTTGGTTTGCAACGGGATCCGCTCGACGATTTCAAGCCCGTGTCCAGACAATCCTGTGACTTTTTGTGGGTTGTTCGTCATCAGTCGCATCTTTTGAACACCTAAGTCTGCTAATATTTGTGCCCCGATGCCGTAGTCTCGCAAATCTGCGGGGAACCCAAGGTGTTCATTCGCTTCAACGGTGTCTAATCCATCGTTGTCCTGTAACTGATATGCCCTGAGTTTCTCTTTGAGTCCCATGCCTCTGCCTTCTTGTCGCATATAGACGAGTACACCTCTGCCTTCCTTCTCAATGGTTTTAAGTGCGATTTCGAGCTGTTCGCCGCAATCGCATCTGAGGGAGCCAAAAACATCACCGGTGAGACATTGCGAGTGCACCCGGACTAAGAGCGGAGCTGGATCGGTGAGATCGCCTTTTGTGAGTGCAATGTGTGTTTTATCTGCTTCAACGGTCTCGCCCCCTGTATCGGTACTTTCGTAGGCGTAAAGTTTGAACTCACCGTGTGCGGTTGGTATATCTGCGGTTGCGACGCGTCGGATCAGTGTTTCTGTCTCACGACGGTATGCGATTAGGTCGGCGATGGTGATGATTTTGAGTTGATGTTGCGCGGCGAACACCATAAGTTCAGGGACGCGTGCCATGCTGCCGTCTTCGTTGAGTATTTCACAGAGGACACCCGCCGGGTATAGTCCTGCCATTCGCACTAAATCAACAGTGGCCTCGGTATGCCCGGCGCGCCGGAGTACCCCTCCGGGTTTCGCTTCTAAGGGGAAGATGTGTCCGGGTCGGACGAAATCTGAGGGGACAGCGTTAGCATCAACGAATTTCTGGATGGTGTAGGCGCGTTCTTGTGCGGAGATGCCGGTTTTCACCTCTTTCGCATCAATAGTGACCGTGAAGGCGGTCTGCATTTGCTCCGTGTTGGATGCCACCATGGGGTAGAGTTCAAGTTCGGCAAGGCGTTCTGAACAGGTTGGTAAGCATATCAACCCCCTGCCGTATTTTGCCATGAAATTGATCCGCTCTGCTGTCACCTTTTCTGCCGACATGATGAGATCGCCTTCGTTTTCGCGATCGGGGTCATCAATGACGATTATCATTTCCCCGTTTTGCATGGCAGAGAGTGCTTCAGGAATGGTATTAAATGTATTTGACATCTTTTTAATGATACGCCAAGCGTTAAATGACACCTTCTGTGATTTAACGGTTTTCACTTGAGATCCGCCTGCCGCCGTTGTTGGCAGGCTTATAGCACCTTAGCAGTGATATAAGAAAACGGACAAATGATACGCCAAGCGATAAATGACACCTTCTGTGATTTAACGGTTTTCACTTGAGATCCGCCTGCCGCCGTTGTTGGCAGGCTTATAGCACCTTAGAAGTGATATAAGAAAACGGACAAATGATACGCCAAGCGATAAATGACACCTTCTGTGGTTTAACGGTTTTCACTTGAGATCCGCCTGCCGCCGTTGTTGGCAGGCTTATAGCACCTTAGAAGTGATATAAGAAATTGGCTATCGGCTATCGGCATTTGGATGGAAGATTGGAAGATTGGGGTCCCCATCCTTCCAGTCTTTTCTTCCGGACTTCCATTCCAGCCTCTTGCTGACCGCTGACCGCCGACTGCTGACTGCTATTCCCCTAATCGATATAGCCGTGTTTCGCTAAAAATTTCAAATCGAGGGTATCAGAAGCGTGCTGTTTGCTCAACTCCGTCGTCTCTTCGGTATTTTTTAACAGCGTTTCAAGATAACGTGCGACGATGTCGACTTCGAGGTTAACCTTAGCACCGTTCCGTTTCGTTCCGAAGGTCGTGACGTCCTTTGTATGCGGAATCAGAGTGACTTCAAAGGCGTCTGCGTGTACGTTTGATACAGTTAAACTGACACCATCGATCGTGATGGATCCTTTGTAGGCAACATAGGGTTTGATGGTGCGACTCATTGTAACCTGCATCACAGAGGCATCACCCTCATCTTTCCACGAGCGGATTGTCGCCACCTCATCAACGTGTCCCAGTACGAGATGTCCGCCCAATCTATCGCTGAGCCGGAGTGAACGCTCTAAATTGACGTGCTCTCCTACCTTCCGTTCACCCAAAGTTGTGCGGCGCAAGGTCTCAGCGGATACATCCACGGTGAATGTTTCCGATGTGAGGAAACGGATCGTAAGACAGGCACCGTCAATGGCGATGCTGTCGCCGACTTTCGCATCACTGAGAACATTGGTCGCCTGAATCTCAAGCGTCGCATCTTGAGGTTTAACCTGAATGCTTCTAATCGTTCCGAGTTCCTCGACGATCCCGGTGAACATGCTATAGATACCCCTCAATTAGAAAGTCGTGATCAGGGATCGGTGTGACGCTGACTCGCCGTAGGTTCGCGGCATCGGTCAAACTGCGGATTCCTACACCGCCGATCGCTCCAGGTGCATTCTGTCCACCGATGAGTTTAGGTGCGATGAAACATATAACCTTGTCCACGATACCTGCTGCGAGAGCTGAGGCGTTGATTTCGCTACCACCTTCTATCAGGACGCTTGTTATCTCACGTTTCCCTAATGTTTCCATTAAACTCTTGAAACAGACCTGGTTTCCGTGTGCTGCTGGAACGGTTATCACTTCGGCTCCAGTCTTTTCGAGGGCATCAACGTTTTCAGAGGGTGCCTCTGGCGTTACTGCCATGATAACGCCTGCGTCGCTTTCGGCGTTGAAAATGCGTGCATCCGTGCGCGTTCTCCCGCGTGAATCTAACACAATCCGGATTGCGTCCTGTCCGTCTCTGTCCGGAAGCCGCGTTGTGAGTGCGGGGTTATCGCGTGCGACTGTACCTCTACCGACGAGAATCGCATCTACTGTGTCCCGAACCGCATGTCCGCGTTGCCGCGATGCCTCGGACGTAATCCATTGCGATTCCCCAGAAGCGGTGGCGATTTTACCGTCGAGGCTCATAGCGGTTTTGAGGATCACGAACGGTTTGCCGGTTTGAATGTATTTACGATGCACCTCGTTTAGGTCTGACGCTTCTTGTCTGCAGACGCCTACATGGACGTTTATGCCGACATTTTGGAGCTGTTGAACACCCTTGCCGGCGACACTCGGATTCGGATCAACCTCTGCGACGTAGACCTGCGCGATGCCTGCGCGAATCAGTGCTTCTGTGCACGGGGGTGTCCGTCCCCAATGGCAACACGGCTCAAGATTTGTGTAAAGCGTCGCGCCTTTGGCATCCTCACCAGCGGCATTCAGCGCATGGACTTCGGCGTGTGGGGTTCCCGCTTTCTGGTGATACCCTTCACCGATAACCTTTCCGTCTTTTACAATGACGGTGCCAACGAGAGGGTTGGGACTCGTGCGTCCTTTTGCTCGCCGTGCTAAATCCAGCGCGCGTCGCATAAAGGCTATGTGTGTTTCGTTCATGGCGATGCGTTATCTATACTCGAAAGTCTATTTTCTTTACATTATATCATATTTCGATGAGAAATCAAAATCATTTTTAAAGTGCGGCGACCTCTTTCAGGGATTCGAGGATTTCTGTCTGTTTTGCGAGATCAAATTGATGCGAACCGATGTACATATATCTAATAATCCCTGTTTTGTCAATGATAAATGTTGCTGGGCGTGCGATGTTGTAAGCCTCTAAGCTGAGCCAGTGGTAGACACCGTAGCTTCTGATGACGTTCCGTGTTTTGTCTATCAGTAGCGGGAATGTGATGCCGTTTTTCTCGGCATAGCCTCGAAGTTCACGGGGCCACTGTCCGGCGATGGCGAGTGGTGTGGCTGTATATGCGGCGTACGCTTTGCAGTTTTCTTGCACTGCCGTCAACTGACGACGGCTGTTCGGTCACCACGTCCCTCGAAAAAAAGTTAGGATGACGTGTTGCGTCTCGCAATACGTTTCAAGCGATACCTCTCCACGTTGATGCGATGGGAGCGTGAATAGCGGCGCGGTATCACCGATGTTGAGAATCTTGTTTTTGCGTGGCATGGGCATACTGTATCAAAAATTGCGGCGAATGTCAAGCCTTTCGTAGATGGCTCATTTGTCTGAATCAGGATTATAGGTGTTTCCTTAGTGAGGCGGTATTGCGTAGGTTGGGTAGAGTGTAGCGAAACCCAGCAATTGGCTATCAGTATCCAGTGGTCAGTAAGGATCTCGACCGGGAGGTCGCTCCTACAGGGGAGTGTTGTCATCGTCTAATAGTCGGGAATCGGAGTTCCCTCCTACAGATGATGTGCCTCCGCTTCGCTGACGAGGTTTGTAACCTCGCCTGTTTATATTTTCGTCTGAATCTCGGATTGTCGCGGATGACACAGATTACGCGGATTTTGCGTTTTTTATATTGTGGTGTCTTTAGCCCCGTAGGGTCGGCATCTGTGTAGAAATGCTGCGAAGCAATGTGTATAGGTGCAAAGAATCGGGGTTGGAAACCCCTCCTACAAGAAGAATTCCCTTACAATGAAGGTAATCCGTTAACAATCTCCACCGTCTTCAGACTGACGGTGATGACGCGGGCAATCAGATCCACGATATACCGCGGCTCATCGTCACGGTTCGGGTCGTTCACAATCCCGCTCCGTTTGTCTACCTTGACGCGGTACTGATCCACCACCCACTCCAACGCGGAACGATTGCCGAGCCGATAGTCGTACACCTCCGCAGGGATGCCGTCCAACGTCAGGAAATCGTTGTATTTCAGTTGCGTCTTGTCTTTGGAGAGTTTCATCTTCTCGACATCCCAATCGATCGGTATCCCTGGCGTTTCGACGTTTCTCAGTCCATCGTATTTGGGAACGGATTCATAGTTGACGTGGAGATCTGCTAACGCCGCGCCTGCGGTGGCGAATCCCCAAAAATCTTCGGCGAAGGGGATATGCGGGAGGTCGCGCTTGAGGTTTGCCTCGTATTTCTCGCGGTAGGCGGGATGATGCAAGAGACCGTAGTTGTAGTGGAAGATGTCCCACTTGGTGATGGTGTTGTCGCCGTAGTGGGTTCGGAATTCCGCTAACACCCAATCGGTGATGTTCTCTTGTCGGTTCGTGTCGTCTTCGTCGTAAGTGTAGAAGGGGAAGGATTGTTGTGGATCGCCATAGAGATTCACATCAGGAGTACATTGGCTCATTAACACAGCAAACTCTTTCCGACCGTAGCCTCCGACGCAAATCACTCGGTTCTCCAATTCTGATACTGATGTTGGAAAGATAGAAGGGAACACATGCACATCATTGTTTATTGTCCGGTCAAAATAAAGATTTAATTTAGTAAATGGGCGATAGAGAGATGTCCTTACCTTACGTTCCGCATATTCAACAATTACTCCTCGTTTTAACTTTACCTTTAGGTCCCGACTCCAACTAATTTTCGTGTCATCATATACTACAAAATCATCAATGTTGATTTCCTTTTGATTTTCCTGCCGTTTCCACCTATCCACCTCTGTGTTGTAGGTTTCACTCATTCGCAGAATGTTCTCAGTAAGGGCATTTCGATTAAAGTTGTAGGCCCAGGCATCACGATTAGTTTTTACACCGTTGCTGTAGGTTTTGCAAATCACATCTACTGCTATACCTTTTTTTGCCTTTGCTTCCTTAGTTCCTATCGGAGTAAAGGTGTCAAACTCAGCGTGGAGTCCCTCGGTGAGCCACGTATGTCGCGCGTCCGGTTGGATAGATTTCCACTCAATAGCACCGATGCTTTGATGTTCGTTGAGAAAGTCAAATTTCCGTTCTTTGTTCCACATTTCATCGGTGCAGTAGTAAAAAATCTGGGGTTTCTCTGATGCCTTCTGCTTATTTTTCACAAACAGGTTGAGGCATACACCCACCCGAATGCCGAACACATTGGCATCTGAGGTCTTTAGCCCTTTCCGTGCGTTCCCACCTAAATCAAGGATATAGATCGCATCGAAATCTTCTGCGAGGTGTTTCCGCATCCCATCAAACGCTAAACTATCGAGAAAGCCGTTGTTTGTCACAAATGCAACAATACCTTCCTTACCAATTCGCTTTGATGCCCATAATATCGCCTTCACATACGGATCTGAGAGAGCGTTTTTATTTGTCGCTTTTGAGTCTTGCGAATACGTCTCCTGCACAAGCGTGTCCATTGCCTTGTACTTCCGGTTCTTGTTGTTGTCATTTTGGTTAACTTGCCTCGCGTTATAAGGCGGGTTGCCAATAACCACGAACATATCCGCCACCTTCTGTTTCTTCACCCGTTCCGTGTTTTTCTGTGTGAACATAATATGCTGCTGTTGTCCTTCAAACAGCTCAAACGTGTCCGCAAGCGCGATCCCTTCAAACGGTAGATACGTCCCCGTGCGTTGAAAGAACTCCTGTTCGATGTTCAGGCTGGTGATGTAGTAAGGTAGGAGCATCACCTCGTTGCAATGCAACTCGTGGCGGTATTTTTCCTCTAATGCCGTGCCTTGGATGTCCTGCATGAGCCGGACGATGAAGTTCCCCGTCCCGACGAACGGATCAATGATATGCACGCCGGTGTCCGACAGTGACCTGTCGAACTCGGTTTCCAAGATGTGTTCAACGCTGTTCACCATGAAATCGACAATCGGCTGCGGTGTGTAGACGATGCCGTGTGTGTCCGCTACGTCCTCGGAGAATCCCTGAAAGAATTTCTCATAGAATGTATTGAGGAAGTGCTGTTTTTGGGTGAAGTCTTTACAGAGCGTCGCGGCTTGTTCAATCGCGACATAGAACCGATCTAAGGGTTTGAGAAACTCCTCGCGACTGAACGCCTGTCGGATGAGTTCATCGACGACGTTTTCAATCTCACGTGCGATAATGTTTCGGCGCGTGAAGGCGGAGTTGTTAAAGACGGTGCGGAAGATGCGTTCGGTGAGGATATGTTGGATGAGCATCTCCTCGACGGCATCCTGTGAGAGTTCGGAGTTGATGGAGGTGCGGCAAATTTCGTAGAAATCGGTGAACGCCTTTTTGAAGGCTGGGTCGATTTCGTGGCGTTGCTCAATGAGTTCTTTTAGCTTGTTTGCGAGGTCGGGTACATGTTCTCTGAAGTCGGTGACAGCGGTCTGCCAGTTGTCGAGCGCGGGTGGGACGTAAGCGAACAGGTATTGGAGTACGGCAATCAGGTGTGCGGGTTCGGTGATGTCGAGATCAAGTGCCTCACGTCCGTTTTGATACAGGATGGCGCGTTGTGGGGTTTGGAAGAGGATATTGTCGAGCGGGTAGCCAGCCTCGCGTTTCTCCTGTACGGACCTTGAGAGGTCGTCGTCTATATCCTTCGCTTCCCAGTAGGCGAGCGGGAGTCCGTATTCGTTGATGATTGCGCCGTCGATAACGATGCGATTTCCTTTTGGGGCGCGCATCGGGTATTGGGGAACGAGTGTGGCGTTCACCTGCTTTGCACAGGCGTGCAGGAGTGTATCGAAGGGTGAACTGACGGCGCCTTCGTGTGTGATGTCGTGTTTATCGTATTCCTGTAGCGTGGCGTAGTAGTCTCGGATTGCTTTGTGATTGGGTTTGAGGTTGAGCTTTGGCATGGAGGTATGATAGCAGGTTTGGGGGGATAGTTCAAGGAAATTTGGGATGGAGATATACAGATCCATCATCCATGATACTCTGAATCTCACCCTCACTCAGAACCACATTAAAAATAGCCACATCGTCAATGATGCCTCTGTATTTACCGGCATAACCGGAGCCGATGAGCAAATTAAGACCGCTGGGGCTGGAGTCTCCGCAGGGGTGAGCACCACATTTCAGCCATTTACTCTCGGCGGTAACTTCACCATCTTTGTACATCTTATACTCGCGTTTTGAAACATTTCTCGTCTCGGCGACGTGAATCCATTCATCATCTACGAACGTACCGGGGGAAGGTCTCGTAACCTCCACATAAGGCTGACAATTTCCGCCACAATCGCCCCAATAAAAACTCAACCGACCATCGGGCTCCTGTGTCAAGCAGCCTTCGCCGCCGTATGATTTGCAAATTATGTTTTGGCGACCCGAACTTACGCTTTCAGGTCTAACCCAAAAAACCATTGTCACATCTCCGTCGAACTGAAGTGATGCGTCATTGCCCGTATCCACAAAAGATGAGCCATCAAACTCAAGGGCTTTGCCAAATTTGCCATCTACCCACTTGGGTTTATTCATGAGCGCACCGTCGTTCCCGTTTCCAGAAGAATCTTTTGTAGTAACCCCTTTACCTTCGTCAAATTTCCATATTCCTACGATAGTTTCAGGATCTAACAGAGCATCACTTGAAGCGGTTAACATACCTGCAATAAATAGAACGACCATACCAATCCATACCAATCTGCCTTTCATCTGTTTACTCCTCCTGATATAGTTGACGTACTCCCGATACGAAAGTGCAAAAGTTATACCTCTCTTGTAGATGAGGTTCTCTGCTCAGGCAAAGTCCGTGGTTTGGGTTGCGCCCGAGCGAACTTTCAGCATTTTAACAATCTTGTATTTTGGAAGATAGTTTTGTTTAAATAAGTAATGGTGCTGGAACTGGCGGAAACTTCTCTCAACCGCGCTGCAGCATAAACATTTTAATAGCAAAATTATAACAGGTTTAGGAAAAATAGTCAAGAGAAAGATTTCTGCATTTGCCCGCGTTTTTCGGGGTTGTTGAGTGTATATGATTTGTCGTGTTGCCTGTGTGCAAAAGGTAGTTACTATGAAACAGGACTTACGCAAATTCAGGGCATGGTGGGATATTTTTTATTGTTAACCCCCTAAATCCCCCTTATCAAGGGGACTTGTGAGACCAACTGCGTAAGTCCTATATGAAATTTACATCAATTCGATGAAGACTTCGTTTGCGAGGAAAAGACCGCGAGGAGTGAGGCGGAGATGGGTGGAGGTTCGTTCTAAGAGCTGTAAATCGAACCATTTTTTGAGGATGTTCCCAAACGCGGTTTCGATTTCTTCACCGAATCGGTTTTGGTAAGCATTGAGGGAGATGCCTTCCCGTTTCCGAAGTGCGAGCATGAGCGTTTCCGCCTTTTCAGCGTGAGCTGTCATGCGTTCGGTGTCGGCGATCGGTTTATTGCGTTGGGAGAGTTTGGCAGTGTAAGGCGCGATACCCCGAATATTGGTATAGCGAACACCGTTGACATACCCACACGCGCCTACCCCGAGTCCGATGCATGGCTGGTTGTTCCAGTAGACGAGGTTGTGTCTCGCGAAGTGGTTCGGTTTGGCGAAGTTACAGATTTCATAGTGTGTATATCCGTGCGCGGCGAGTGTGTCAATGGTGTATTGGAACATATCCGCTTCGGTGTCCTCGGTAGGGAGATGGAGTTTACCGGCTTGCCACCATTCATAGAACGGTGTTGCCTCCTCCATGACGAGGTTATAGGCTGAAATGTGGGCGGGTTCAAGGGAGATAACTGCGTCTAAGGTGTGATGCCACGCCTCCATCGTTTGGTCAGGAAGTGCGAAAATGATGTCGATGTTGATGTTCTCAAAGCCGCCTTCGCGGGCGAGGCGATAACTCTGTAGGAATTCGGCAACGGTGTGGATTCTGCCTAACTGTTTCAGGGTTTCATCTTGCATGGCTTGCAGACCGAAACTGAGCCGATTCGCGCCGTTGTCTCGCATCACCTTCAGCTTCTCACTATCGACGGTTCCCGGATTGCATTCTACAGTAATTTCAGCGTTCGGTGTAATTTGGAAATGTTGATGTATATCCGTAAATAACTGTGCCAGAGCGTCTGCAGAGAGGATAGAAGGGGTGCCACCGCCGATGAAAATCGTTTGTAACGGGGCGGTTTCCGAGGCGTAGAGTTCCATTTCTGTGCGGAGTGCTGTTAAATATGCTTCCGCCTCGTCTTTATGGAAGGCATACGTATTGAAGGCGCAGTAGTAGCATTTGGTCGCGCAAAACGGGATATGGATATATATGGAAGAAGCCATTTTATTCTGTAAATTCCAGTCCGACTCGGATTGCCTCGCCGCTGTCGGCGTAGGAGAACGCTTCGTTGATGTCGCTGAACGGGAAGGTATCGGAGATGATTTTGTGGAACGGGTACCTGTCTCGTGTTCGGCTTAGGAAATCGAGGGCACGCGGGATAACCCACGGCTCATAGACGATCACACCGCGAATCGCTTTACTGCAGCGGACGATGTTGCCCGGATCGATTTCTGTGGGGAATCCGAGATTGATGTTGCCGATCCAGAGATAGCGTCCGCCCCATCGGAGCATCTCTACGCCTTCAGCGATCACGCGCGGAGATCCTACAAACTCAGCGACGAGGTCTGCCCCGATACCGCCGGTTTGGTCGAGTACGTATTCGACACGGGATTTCATGTCAATTTCGTCGACGTTGAGGGTTTCATCTGCGCCGAACTCCTGCGCGAGTGCGAGGCGTGCGGGTAACCGATCGAAAACGATGATTTTTCCGGCGCCCATCTCCCGTGCGACAGCAGTCGCGTAGAGTCCGAGTCCACCGGCACCTTGGATGACCACAGTATCGCCGAGTGTGATGCCGATCTGGTTTAGTCCGTAAATGACTTCAGACAAGGCGCAGTTGATAGGGGATACGAGCGCGTCTGAGAGTTCATCAGGGACCTTAAACACCCAATGCCCCGGTTTCATGTAGTAGTATTCACCGTAGGCACCGTGGAAATGCGGTGGCTGCTCGCTGGAGACCCCGAGCCAATCCCGGTAGCGGTCAGGACATCCCGGTTTTCCGTTGAGGCACATCCAACAGTGTTGACACGGTTTGAAGTAGGAGTAGGCGATGCGGTCGCCTTCGGTCAGCGGCTGTCCCGTGCTATCCATTGTGATATTGCGTCCCATTGCTTCGATCGTGCCGATCATTTCATGTCCGAGCACTTGGGGGATACCGCTCTCGATTTTGGGCCCATGCCCGCGCCAAAAGTGTAGGTCGGAACCGCAGATGTTCGCCATGCGGATCCGTACGAGCATGTCGTCGGGTGTGACGGATGGAATCGGATATTCCCGGAATTCCATGGGCGTTTGCGCTTGCGTGAATACGGCGACTTTTCCAGTTTTCATTTTTTTAATTTTCCTTGCGGAGGCCTGGAGTGGGTTTAGTAGGCAGATGCCTTTCAAAAATCTGAAGAAACACCCAAGCAAAAACCCCTCCATTTCATTTTTCTAACTTACCTTGCGGAGTGCTGGCGTGTGTTTAGCAGACACGTGCCTTTCAAAAGTTCGCCCTCCACTTCGTTACGGGCTACGGTTTTCTCGCTTACAGAAGAAATCTAATTTTTCTAATTTACCTTGCGGTTCGGTGAGGCGAGTCTGGGATTTATTGCCCTGCTTAATATTCATCAAAATTGACGACTTTCCATCGTCCATCAATCTGTTCGGTGTTAATAATGACGTTTCGGGTGTGTGTCGTCGCGCCTCCAGTTTTGATGGTAAGCCTGTAGTTGAATAAAACGTGTGTCGAATCCTCCTCTTTCCCGATAGGTTCGTATTCAATCTTCGGCATCTCATCCATCTGTTGCCCTGGAGACCGGACTTCACGCACGCGAGCGATTTCATCTTCTAATTTTTCTGCGGCGAGCCCGTGGCTGAGTTGGAGTGCTGCCGCTTGGTCAGCTCGCTGATAGTAGTTATAGATGAAGTCTTCGCTGACTGCCTGCGGGGTGTTTCTATTTGAACACGCAAGTATTAACAGGATGGGCAGTAGGAGGTATCTCTGTTTCATTCTTTTAATTTACCTTGCGGAGGGCTGGCGTGTGTTTAGCAGACACATGCCTTTCAAAAACCCGCCCTCCACTTCGTTACGGGCTACGGTCTTCTGGCTTACGGAAGAAAAAATTCTTTTAATTTACCTTGCGGAGAACTGGCGTGTGTTTAGCAGGCACGTGCCTTTCAAAAATCCGCCCTCCACTTCGTTACGGGCTACGTTTGAGATGTTGCTGATTGCTAATTGCTTTCGTTTATTTTTTGGTGCGAATCATCGCTACGTTGAAAATACGGCGTTCGTAGCCGTGCGCGGGGCTGTTCGCGACTCTGCCGAGTGCCCATAATGTCGAGGAGCTTCCACCATCGAAGTTGATGGCGTGTTTGATGCCGAGTTCACTGAAAAACGTTCCCATCTGATAGAGCGTCATTCCCATACTGTACCCGGGTTGCCTACCGTCAATGGCGATGAGGAACAGTTTTTCATCGTTAAATCCGAGAGCACTGCGTGGGTGACGGGACGCGCCGTTACGATGCCTGTGCGAGCTGCCCCCGCGGGACTCTCCAAACTCGATGAGTTCAGGTTCAACCTTGCCGTCCCGCACGAGACGTAGGTTGCCGCCAATCCCTTGCTGAACATGTTGCCATTTTTTAGGCGTGAGGGCAATTTCCAATGTGCCCGCTGTGGATTTGGTAATTTTGCCTGTCCAGTCGCGTGCCAAACCCGGTTCAATCGCAAGAACGATACCGTCAAATGGGATGATGCTGTTGCCGCGCGGGTTCACATCAGTGACGACGAATCTGCTTGTATATTTTCCGGTGAGCGGAAGTTTAATTTGTCTGAGCGTGAACTCGTAGCATCGGCGGGTTAAAGTTCTGCGTCCGAAGCGTGGTGTATAGATTACAACGGGACACAATGAATCGCAGATTTGGTTGACTGCGTCAATCGGAAGCGTGTCGGGGGTTCCACCCTCCATACGGAGTTTACCGTTGAGTTTCACTCTATCCAAGAGAAACTCGCCATCGGGAGTGACACCGAAACTCGTTTCACCCCACGCTGAGGGTGGCGAATATCCCCATCTGTCAAGTGGTGTCGGGATGCTGATCAGTTCACCGTTTTGGATATGCAGGTTGAATATCATACCGCCGCGTCCGCGGTTGTCCTCGCGGATACCGAAACTTCCGTTGACACCTGCGAAAGGTAGCACGTCTTTTTCCATGAGTCGCCTTGTCGCATCGGTGATGGTTTCGCGTCCTAAGATTTGAGCGTTGGCGAGTTCAACATCGAATTGGAGGTTATTCGCTGTGCGATCCATCTCTGCGATATAGACCGCGGCACCACCCGTCCACCAATACCGAAGCAGTCGGAAACCTTTGGGCCATCGCTTGCTTTGGAGTTCATCGCGCCGTTTAACGGTGTCAGGAAGTGCCTCTCGGTTTCTACTCTTGCCAGCACCGATGCGGAAGAACGAGTGTTCCCGTGCGCGTAATGCTCCAATCACCAGAATAAAAAGCAGGATCAGCGCGCATACGGTAATGAGTCTCGTGATGTCAGGTCTGTTTTCTCTTGTCATTTGTCTATCTTTTATTCGTTATTGGAGGTCAGTTATTCGGACAGTTGCGTCCTTCGTTACTGCTACAGACGACTGACGGTCATTCCACTACTTACTTGCCTTTAAACCGATACCGGTGAGGATTGAGACTGTTAAATCGCCTTCTTGGATGATACCTGATTCTTGGAATTTCTGATATGCTTTAACGACAACAGCCGATGTAGGTTCCACATAAATCCCTTTGGCAGCGAGCGTTTTTATGCCTTCCTTGATGTTTGTGTCGTTGACTGTGGTAAATGCGCCGTTTGTGAAATGAAGTGCCTCCAAAATATTGTCGCCTCGGATGGGAAGTTCGGCGGTAATGCCTTCAGCGAGTGTCTCTCCAGTTTGTTTCATTCTTGATATAGATATTGTCTTTTCAACGTATGCATTGTGAATTGGGCAACAGACATCGGGTTGGACACCAAGGAGCCGAGGCATGCTTTCGATAATCCCTTGTGTTTGCAATTCACGAAAGCCGATGGAAAGTCCTAAATAGATACTCCCGAATCCGACTGGACAGATGACATGTGTCGGGGCGCGCCATCCGAGTTGTTCGGTAATTTCATACGCGAGTGTCTTTGTGCCTTCTAAGAAAAACGGATGCCAGTTATGGGAGGCATAGCAGGTAGTTTCCGCTGCGAGTTTTACAGCCTCTGTCGTTGCCATACGGTTTCCTTCCACCAGTTTTAACTCGGCACCGTAAGCAGAAATCTGTCTCAATTTGCCTTTCGAGGTGGACTCCGGGCAATAGATGGTGCAGTGGATACCTGCCCTCGCGCTGTAGGCGGCTATCGCGGCACCCGCATTGCCCGATGAATCCTCAACAACAGTATCGACACCAAGTGCTTTAAGGTGCGTGAGCAGGACGGACGCGCCTCTGTCCTTGTAAGAACCGGTCGGACAGAGATAGTCCAATTTTACGAAATGTGCAGGCGCGTTAACGTCAAGTGGCACAAGTGGGGTCATCCCCTCACCGAGCGTGACAATCTCTGTCTTCTCACCAATCGGTAGTGCTTCGCTATACCGCCAGAGCGACATCGCCGCTGGGACCTGTGGGTTCGGACAAATCTGTGAATCCGCGACGAGGTTTAGCGCGCTTCCACAGTCGCACTTATAGCGCAGCGGCGAGATTTCGTAGGTTTTACTGCATTCGTTACACAGATAATTCATTATTAGTTTTCAGTTTTCAGTTTTCAGTAGGCGAGGCTAAAGACCTCGCCAATGTGGACCCCAACTCCGGTAGGCGCGGTTTCAAACCACACCTGCCAAAATGTATTATTCATTACCTGTCTTGAGTTGTCCCCAGGTTGTCGCTAATTTCTATACTGGATCGACGGCTTGTGGGATGCCGAACGGACTGTCGGGATCGAGAGGCGTTGCAAACGGTGCGGCAGCGACCTGTGTCTGGTTCGTCCATTTCGTGCCGGTGAAGACGATATCGCGTGCTTGCGGCACATTGACGATATATCCCTTTGCACCTTCGATTCGGAATCCGTCGTCGGGTGCGTTCGGGATCCATCCGACGAACTGCTGGTTCGAGGCATCAAACATTACAATTGCTGTCGCGCCTGTCGTGGTTGCAAGCGACCGCGCAGTCATAGGCACAGGCGATTTCAACGGGACGGACAGCATGTTCAAACCTTTAGAGAGGCTCATGGAAAAGACGTTACCGAAATCTTCCGCTATCGGTTGTGTCGTCGGTCTTGCGATGAATCCGTGTCTGTGTCCGTCCGGTGTATCGTAGAAACCGACTATCTGGCTTTTCGCGTCAATATCGCGTGCCACTGTGCTAACGCTACTGGGGAACCGTAGTTCGACTGGCGCGCTGTCCGGGGGACGAACGTAAGTCCGGGGAATGTCGTCCACCGCTTTGGATCTGAATACCGCAACGCCGGTATCACTAATAGCGTTTACAAACAGGAATTCTAACTCGGGTACCTCTGGTACCGCCACCCGGGTAACATCCGCCTCACGCCGACCGCGCGTGAGGTTCACCGGGTCTACAAAGAGGACTTTCACGCTGAATATTTCTGGAACGTCAATGGTGGTAAAAGTGCCATCTGGATGTCGCAGGAATCCGTGGGGCATTCCGTCAGCGTCTACATAACTGCCAACAACAACTCCGGCGGCGTTTATATGATCTGCGTACGTTCTTGTAGCACCGGGGACATCGATTTGTGTATTTTCCACGAAACCGTGGCTGACCCCGTCGGCATCAACGATGTTTCCGATCAGTTGCCCTGCTTCACCGATGCCGTACGGTTGCGTGTCCGCGGCTTCTGGGAAGTTGAATTCTGTGAATTCGCCGTCTTCCAAGATAATGCCGTGGTAGGTCCCGTCCTGATCCACGAAGAATCCGGCGGCTTGTCCAGCGTTGTTGAGACCGTAGAAAACGGTTCTTTCGGCATCTGGAACAGCGTAAGTGGAGAAGACACCGTCGATCAGCGTGAAACCGATGATCTTGTCGTCATTAGGGTTTCAAGTGTTGCCGGCGTAATGTCCGAAATCGTTGCTTGATGTCACTTCAAGGAAATCGACACCCAGAACTTCGATGGTCTCAAAGGTGTAATCTGCAGTCGGTGTTTCGGTGTCAACTTGGGCAACGGCATATCCCGCGAAACAGATAATTAGACATATAAACACGGGAAGTTTCGTTTTTATGTGGTGATCCATACAATACCAAAAAAGTTGACTATGGTAAATTATAAAAATAAATAGACACTTTCGCCCCTCGGCAGGTGAGGTTTCCCAACCTCGCCGATTTACAATGTCCAATTAATTCTGAAATCTACCATAAATAGGACGAATATCTTAAAGTTATAGGTGAAGAACTAAACCTCAAAAGGGTATTTACCCATATCTAATATTGTATCATTATTCATTGTTTTGAGTCCACACTTATCCGCAATGAGGCAGGGTCATTTCGCTTTAAGAAATTATCTGCGTTTGAAGGGTTTTTCAAGACACGGAGCGGTTAGATGCAGATCGCATTTGGGTGAGTACGCCGCAAAATCGCACCTACCGGGCCTGGGGAAAATTGGAATTACCGAATTAAATACTGAAACATCATGAAACCGCACCTACCGCGCCGGGGTGAGAACGGGACCGAAAAATGGAAAACTGAATGGCTCTGATAGCGCGGCGTAAAGGGCTTGTAATTTTTTGATTTTTGTGATACACTCTTAAAACATGCTGGACACGGATTCCACCGCGGCGCGCACCAAGTGCCGAGTTCTGTCCGTACCCGTGGAACGGTAGCAAGCAAGTTGCAAGTAATCCCATCACAATCACTCCTTCTTGGAGGAACATATATGACCCGTATCGCAGCCGCCGACGGTGTGCAGGAACGCCAAGTTGATCACGCACGCAAACCTCAGTCTGTCGAAATAGTAGACCCCGTCTTTGAAGAACCCTATACTGCCTATATCACAAAAAAATCTGCTGGATGGCGCGGGTGGATCCCAGATATTCCAGAGGTGGAGTGCGAGTCGAAGACAAAAACTGAACTCTTGAAGACCCTCATCACCAAACTCCGTGAGGCACTACAGGCGCGCGAGGAAGCTTGGGATAGACAACTCGAAGAAGATATAAAGGCAGGAAAACTTGAGCATCTTCGTGAGGAAGCACTTGAAGAGATAAAGGCTGGAACGGTAATTGATCTATAAGACAACCGCTAAATTTTGGGATTATTATCGCCAACTTCCACGAGAAATCCAAAACCGCGCAGACAAGCAATTTGAACGCCTAAAGCAAAACCGAGACCATCCTTCTCTCATGTTAAAAAAGACTCAGCGAGGCAACTATTGGTCTGCCAGAGTTAACGATGACTATCGAGCATTAGCTGTAGAACACGATGGCATTTTAACCTGGGTCTGGATCGGAAAACACGGCGAATATGATAGGAGGATCTGACTCCATCGCGAGCATGTCCGAGAGTAGAGCCACCACCACAACGCCCACCGCTTCCTAATCGGTACTGCCGCGCTTTATCAGATAACTGAAAAAAGCAGCGATTCTATTGGAACGCGGATTCCTGTTCCATTTTTCCATAGCGGATACCTTCACGGCGATGCTGCGCTGTGCGTCCTGTTTCAATAAGGGAGGCAAGTCGGCAGATTGGGATTTACACATCTTTTTTAGGATTAACGGAGTGTCACAGTTACACTGATAGCATAACTGTGACACTTGTAATTTCCATACGGATTAACCCTACTTTAAAATGACGAGCCGCCGTGTTTGATGGAAAGAGGGTGTTGTCAACTGGTAAAAATAGATACCACTCGCAACGCGTTCCCCGAGTTCATTACGTCCATCCCAATAAGCCGCACGTCCTCGACTATTATAAAAGCCTGCGGATTGAAAACCGAGCGAAAGTGTGCGAATCAACTTACCGGTTGTATCATAAATGGATACCGATACAGGACTGTCTTCCGAGAGTTGATATGGGATCCACGTCTCCGGGTTAAACGGATTCGGATAGTTTTGCAACAGCTGATGCTGCTCCGGTTTACCGATGCCGTCAAACCTGACAGGCAAAACCGCATTTGCGAGGTTCTCAGGGGTCACTTTAAAACTGAGGGGTTGTGATTCAAAATTTCCATCTGGACCGATGACGCGTAATTCAATCACGTCTCCAACTTCGACAACGCTCCGCCAAACACCATCCTCGCTGGCGGGGTTTTCCAACTCCGCTAAGTTTTGGGTGTATAAGTAATTGTGGGGTTTATTATAAAGTATTTTCTCGAAAAACAAAATAAAAACAATATGTCAGATACCCTGTCCTGAGCGATGATGCTTGTCGTTGAAGTTTCGCAGGTTTGCGTTCAACAATGCAGTAAAAGCGAGGCGTGGGTATCCTATTACATTCAGAAGTACTGAAATTATGCAACATTTTTCAAAAAAAATCAAGAAAGATCTTATCTGTTTTCTTGATTTTCTTTGATAGACACTGTATCCTCATTGGCGGTGTGAAAGTTATTCATCCCAAGGCAATGGCACACCTAATCGCTCACTGACCTCGCGTGCGGATTCCTGTTCCATTTCTCCATAGCGGATACCTTCACGGCGATGCTGTTCTGTGCGTTCTGTTTCAATCGATCCCGGTAATAGTGCTCTGTCGGTGCCCGGCATCGGTTCGTAGGTTTCACGGACATCATGAACCATCCGATCGACTTCGGCGTTGAAAACATCAGGTGGCACAACGGATGCAATATCTATTGCGAGTACCATACCGCCTTGTGGATGGCTCCATTTCGCGGTGTCTTCGGGTGGTGGTTCGGTGAAGCCGGTGAGCCCGCCACCGAGCAGATGTGCCACAGCGGTGTAGCCGATGCTCTTGAAGAAAGCCGCGGGGATGATCGAAAGCAGGGCATCGAAATCGGGTCCGCGTTGGTAATCCGCCATAATACAGGTCGCGGCATCCAGCACGACCGGTGGTTCCTCACCAGAAGGGATAGCGAAACAGATGGGAGGGTTGCCGAAGTATCCGAGCTGCGGTTTGGTATCTTGGTTTCCGGCATTGCCGTGGTTCCGGGATCCCTGTACCGAAAAACCGATGCATCCGGCTTCGTTACACATACGGGCATAGTGCCCCGCAGACCCGTAGTGTCCAATATAGCGGACGAGTCCCATCCCGATGCCTACCTCTTTCGCTTTGGCGATGGCGCGCTCGGTGGCACGTACCATTGGAAGATAGCCGAGTGTGCCGTTTCCATCAAGCACGACAGCCGTTGGTGTTTCATGGATGACGCGGATATCGGGGTTGGGGTTGAGGTTTCCGCTTTCAAAGCCTGCACAATATCTATTAACAGTCCGTGTCCCGTGACTACGGACACCTCGCAGGTCGGAATTAACGAGCAAGCGGCTGATAAGTGCGGCGTGTTCATGTGGAACACCGGCTTTCTCAAAGCAAGCGGTAGAGAAGTTGAGAAGTCGTTCTTCGTCTACGTGAACGAAGGCTTCTGGTGGTCTGTTCATGTCTTTTCCCTTCCTTGTCTATAAGAGTGTGGAGATTATTCGTCCCAAGGCAGTGGCACACCTAATCGTTCACTGACCCCGCGTGCGGATTCCTGTTCCATCTCACCGTAACGGATGCCTTCGCGGCGATGCCGTTCCGTACGTTCCGTTTCAATTGATCCCGGTAACAGTGCTCTGTCTGTCCCCGGCATCGGCTCATAGGTTTCACGAACATCATGCACCATACGGTCGACTTCGGCGTTGAAAACAGCGGTTGGCACAACGGATTCGACGTCTATAGCGAGCACCATTCCACCCATGCCTCCACCACCCCATTTTGCGGTATCTTCCGGTGGCGGTTCAGTGAAGCCGGTCAGTGCTCCGCCGAGCAGACTTGCCACGGCGGTGTAACCGATACTCTTGAAGAAAGCCGCTGGTATGACTGAAAGCAGGGCATCGAAATCGGGACCGCGTTGGTAATCTGCCATGATACAGGTCGCGGCATCCAGCACGACAGGTGGTTCCTCACCGGAGGGGATGGCAAAACAGATCGGTGGGTTGCCGTAGTAGCCGAGTTGCGGTTTCGGATCTTGGTTTCCAGCGTTGCCTTGGTTCTGATACCCCTGCACTGAAAAACCGATACAACCCGACTCATTACAGATGCGTGCGTAGTGTCCTGCAGACCCGTAGTGTCCAATATAACGCACCAGTCCCATCCCAATGCCTACCTCTTTCGCTTTGGCGATGGCGCGCTCGGTGGCACGTACCATTGGAAGATAACCGAGTGTGCCGTTTCCATCAAGTACGACAGCCGTTGGTGTTTCACGGATGACGCGGATATCGGGGTTGGGATTGAAACTCCCGTTTTCAAAGCCTCCGCAATATCCGTTGACGGTTCGGGAGCCGTGGCTGCGGACACCTCGCAGGTCGGAATTGACGAGCAAGCGGCTGATGAGTGCGGCGTGTTCGTGTGTGATGCCGGCTTTTTCAAAGCAAGCAGTCGAGAAGTTGAGAAGCCGTTCTTCGTCTACTAAAACGAAGGCTTCTGGTGGTCTATTCATATCGATCTCCTGTTTTATGTTGCTCCAAGCAATTTTGGAGCGTATGGCTGAAAGGAAGGATTTGGATCTACTCCGCCTCCAAAGTCGGTTTGATTTCCCAGAGTAGTACTGTGCCATCCGTGCTTCTGGTAGCTATGGTTTGTCCATCGGGTGAATACACGACAGAAACGATGTCCGTATGCGCTGTGAATGTGGCTTTGTGTTCGCTTGTTATCGCATCCCAGAACCGGACCGTGCCATCCGTGCTCCCGGAAGCGATCGTCTTTCCGTCGGGTGAATACACAACGGAAGCAACGGTCTTCGTATGTCCCGTCAGTCTGGCTTTGTGTTCGCCTGTTATCGCATCCCACAATTGCACGATGTCGTCGCGATATCCTCCACCCGTCGCTATCGTCTTTCCATCAGGTGAATATGCTAACGATTCGACCCCGCCTATGTGTTTTGTGGGTATTGCTTTAAGTTCCTCACCCGTTACAGTATGCCACACTTGTATTTTTCCGTTCCAACTTCCAGTAGCGATCGTTCTGCCGTCTGGCGAATACGCTACGGAAGAGATATAATCGGGTCCTTCATATATGATTTTGCGTTTCATTGTCTGCGCGTGCCAAAGGTATACTGTTCCTTTATGGTCTTTATAATGTCCTCCGACGGCAGCGATTGTATTTCCATCGGGTGAATATGCCACTGAGGATATATCGTACTCACGGTCTGTGTTGCCATGGTTGAATGTGGCTTTGTGTTTGCCCGTTCCCGGACTCCACAACTGAACTGTATCGTCGGACAAGTTCACGGTAGCGATCGTTTTTCCATCGGGTGCGTACACCATGGAAGGAAGGGGACTGTCCGTGTGGTCGGTATATGTCGTTTTGAGTTTCTTTGTCTTGGCATCCCACAATTGCAGTGAGTTGCTACGATAGTCCCCACTCGTAGCGATGGTGTTTCCATCGGGTGAATATGCGACAGAATTAATATGGGTATATCCTGTGAGGACGGCTTTGGTTGCACCCGTGACAGCATCCCATAATCGCACGGTGTTGTCTTTCCGACCTCCGGCAGTAGTGATCGTCTTTCCGTCGGGTGAATATACTACTGAGTCTACTGGACCCGTATGTCCAATCAGTGTCGTTTTGAGTTCTGTTGTTCGTGTATCCCACAATTGTAACTTGCTGTCCATACTCGCAGCAGCCACGGTGTTCCCATCGGGTGAATATGCGACAGAATTAACAGGGGCTTTCAGCCACGGAAGTAGGTAATTAATTCGGTTCGTATCCTTCAGGGTGGCTTTGTGTTTTCCGGTGGCGACATCCCAGAACCGCACCGTGCCATCCGTACCCCCAGAAGCGATAATATTGCCATCGGGTGAATATGCAACGGAATTGACCTGTTTCGTATGTCCGGTAAGTGTAGTTTTGTGCGCGCCCGTTTGTGCGTCCCACAACTGCACCGTGTTGTCGTTCCACCCTCCTGCGGTAGCGATGGTGTTTCCATCGGGTGAATACACGAAGGATTTGATGCTCCCTCTACCTACCCTTTCAAGCGTGCCTTTGGGCTTTCCTGTCGCAGTGTCCCATAAATATACTGTGTTGTCCGGCTTTCTTGCGGTAGCGATGGTGTTTCCATCGGGTGAATATACAATGGAAGCGACCCGCTGTGTCTGTAGTCTGACGGTGGTTTTCTTTTCGCCACTGGTGACATCCCGCAGTTGCACTGTATTGCCCGCAATTGAAGGGAGCCTCGCCTCTGTCCTTCCTGTTACCACTGTCATCTGGCTCGTGCTCCCACTGGCGATGGTGTTTCCATCGGGTGCGTATGCGAACGCAAAGGGAGGGACACCGTTTGTGTACGCCAACAGATCTAATTCTTTGCCGGTCTGTGGATCGTAGAACCAGATACCGATAGAACTGGAAACCGCAAGCCGACTGCCATCCGGAGAAAAGTGGATTTCGCCTAATTCTCCCTTACCGAGCCGCGCCTTCGCGCCTTCGGGTAAACCGAATTGCGTGGAATCTTGAGAAGCAGTTGAAAAACTGCAGATTAAGAGTGTAAGTAGTGTGCATCTCAGGAAAAGGGTAATTTTCATGGTGCATGTGTGCTTTTGGGTCAATATGCTGAGAATATATGCCGCCGAATTATGACATGCCACATTCGTTACGAAAAAATAGCGATCAACTACAATTTTCAAATAAAAACCTGTTGGAGAAATCTTGTCCCATTACTGCTCGGGGTTAGAACGGATCGATCTGTTTATGGAACTGCTTTTCGCCGTTTTTGATGGTGAGTATGACGGAACTTTTGGTTGGATGCCGGTTTTCGTCATAACTTCCGATCCGAGTCGCGCCGACGTAATTTTCAGTGGCACTCAATTGATCGCGAATCGCCTCGGGTGCGAGACTGTCTGCCCGTTCGATTGCTTCAAAAAGCAATTTGACGGCATCATAATTGACGGCGATACCGCCTGTTGGTGCCTCTCCGTAAATAGATTGGTAAGCGTCGATAAACGCTCGTGCTGTCGCTTCATCTGTGCTCGGTGAAAAGTGTGTCGTAAAAAAACTTCCCTCTACTTCAGCATCTTCGTCGGCTAACAACACTTCGTTGTCCCATGTATCCGTTCCGAGAAATAGAGCCGGGGTCCCTACGGCGTTTTGCAAGGGAATTGCCCTTGCCTGCTGCGTTATAGGACCGACGTCACGTGCGAAGCTGGAGATGAAAAACGCTTCAGGTTGCGTCGCAGCGATACTCGTCAGCTGTTCTGTAAAATCCATTGCCCCACTTTCGTAGGATTCATTAGCGACGATCTCACCGCCGAGTTTGCTGAAATTGAGCGTGAAAAATTCAGAGATACCTTCCGTATAAACGTCCCCACTTAAGGTCAAAATGGCTGCAGTGGTTACGTCGAGTTCTGTAATTGCGAACTGTGCCAGGACCTTGCCTTGAAATGCATCTGTAACGGATGCCATAAAGACGAAGTCCCCGGCTTTTGTGACACCGGGGTTGCTTGCAGCAGTGGTAATCATTGGCACACCATATCGTTGTGCGATTGGACCTACGGCAACAGCGTGTGTGGAACGATTGGGTCCAATAATAGCGATTACCTTGTCTTTAAGAATCATGTCCTCAGCAGTTTGGAGGGAAAGCGGCAATGATGCTTCTATGTTAATGAGGCTAACCAATTCGACAGGTGTACCGAAGATCCCACCAAGTTCGTTAATTTCATCCACGGCGAGTTGGGCACCGTTCAGATACGGCGCGCGATCACCCGCAACGATAAAACCGACCTTAAGGGTTTTCTGTTCTTGCTTCGGTGTAACAATCTTTTGGACGTTGTCGCATCCGACCTGTATGATTAGCGACACAATAAGACTTATGAGTGCAAGAAATTTGGACATTCTACTAATTTCCTTGTAAAAAATGGTTTGTTTTGTTTTAGATATTTGCTACAATGTTTTTCAAGCAGTTAAAGACAAAATTGGGTAAGTATCTGAGAGAAATACGTGCCTTTTTCTATAATTATTATCCTTTAATTTGCCGAAATAAACAAGTGATTTCTATGGAATGGCTGTCGGCTATCAGTAGTCGGCTGTCGGTAAGAGGTTTTTGGTTAAAATAACGCAAGTCTCCATCTATAGACATAGCACCCCTATGGGGTGCGCTTACTTGAATACACCGGTTTCTATAGATATATCACCCCCACGGGGTGAGGAAAGTGCCTGAAACTCTTGTTGAAACGTCCAAAATGTGTGAGTGGCAACTTGGGTTAAATTAGACATCTCTTTAATATGGAAAGTTTGATCACAGTGATTGGGCGCGGTCATTCTGGGACGCGTGCCATTTCTCATACGTTATACGCTAGTGGGGTTTTCATGGGAAGCCAATTGAACCCCTCTGGCGATAAGATACCACCGCACGCGCTGTATGACGCATGTCGAGTGATGGCACAATATGTCAAGTGGCAAGGCGGGTTATCGTGGGATTTTGAACCCCTGTTTACGATGCCGATCGATCCGGAATTTGAGCGACTCATCCATACCTACCTTGAGGATGTGCTACAGAATCCGGCACCCCACAAAGGGTGGAAGATACCAGAGACCACGCTTGTCTATCCGTGGATAATTCGGATGTTTCCTGAGATAAAGTTCATCCATTGGATTCGGGATCCACGGGATTGCATTCGGGGTAGCCACAAAACGGACAATCTTCGGGATTTCGGTGTTATTTATCCTGAAACAGACGATATCTATGAAAGACGGGCGATTTCGTGGATCTATCAGTATAAGTTGATGCAAGCGACACCGATGCCCAAGAATGTTATCCAGATCCGTTTTGAGGACTTCATCCTGAATCAAGAGGCGATACTCAAGGAGCTTGAAGCGTTCTTGGGAATCCGATTGGGTAGGATAATCGTCCGTGCAGACGCAGTGGCGCGCTGGAAAAAAGACTTCGCAGAATTGGAGCCAGGTGCGTCGTTACCACAATACGAGTTTGAGTTTCTGAAAAAAGCAATCGTTGAAAACGGTTACCCCTTAACAGCAACGTAACAAAGAAAGGAAATATTATGTCAACGAACACTCCTTACCGGGTTGGACTTGTCGGAGCAGGTGGAATCGCCAACGCACACGGCAACGCGTGTCAACAAGCACCGAGTGCTGAATTGGCGGCGATCTGTGATGTGTCGGAAAATGCATTAGCAAATTTCGGTGAGCGGTTTGATGTGGACCCTGAAAACCGGTACCTCACTTTAGAAGAGATGTTAGACGCTGAGGACTTGGACATCGCTGTTATCTGTACGTGGGGTGCCTTTCATTCTGAGGTCGGTATCCAGCTTTCTGAATCCCGTCAAGTCAAAGCGATTTTGTGTGAAAAACCGTTCACATCAACCGCTGCGGAGGCGGAAGCGTTCGTCGGTGCGGCGCAAGAGAATGGTGTGCTGGTGGCGGAAGCGTTTAAATTTCGGCATCATCCGATGCACCTCAAAACGAAAGAACTTATTGATTCGGGGGCAATCGGGGACTTTAAGACGCTCCGAAGCACCTTCTGCACTGGTGGCGGTGGCGGCGGACCAGAGACGCGACGTCCTGAGATGAATTGGCGGTTTAATAAGGCGAAAGGTGGCGGCAGTATTTACGATTTGGCGTGTTACAATATCCATCATGCGCGATTTATGTTCGGCGCGGAACCGATTCGGGTATCGGGAATGTCTCAAGCCGGGTTAGAAGTAGACGATGGTTCCTATCTATTGTTGGTATTCCCGGGTGAACGTGTTGCCCAGATTTCTACCGGTTTTAATTGTGCTGGTGGACAGTATGCTGAAATGTCAGGCACCGGCGGCATGTGCCGACTGGATCGGGTTTGGAACAATGAGAACACAGCAGTCAATATTGAGCTTATCACACGAGAGGGTAGAGAAGTCATTGATTTTGAACCCTGTTTCCAGTTTGCTTTACAATTGGAGCACATGTGCGAGGTTTTAAGGACTGGAATACCGCACCGTATCTCACCGGAAAGTTGTGTGAATCAGATGCGTGTCATTGATGCGGCGTTTGAAGCGATGGCGACTGGACGAACCGTCGAATTAGGGTAACAGATTTAAATGGATTAATGGTTATCGGTCTTCGGTTATCGGTTTTCAGTTAAGAGGATTTTCGTAACAATTTACCACTCCTTGGAGTACTTCAGACTGGGATTCATTGTTACAAATTGCTCTTTAACCGACGACTGACGACTGATAACTGACAACTACTATTATGGCGAATTTTGTAGAGACAAAGGCTCTTACCTTTGACCTGTTCGGCACAATTTTGGATTTAGGGGGTAGTCTTACACCCTTCATTGACGAATCGCTGAAGGCGCGTGCTGCCGATGTATCGGCGAATGAATTCTGGGCGCAATGGCGGTATCGACAACGAATTGAGCAGTATCAAGATACGATTGTGATGCTCGGGCATAGCGGTTACTTGGAAACTGTTCGGCGCGCCCTGCACTACGTCCTGAGGGCAAACGGCATTGATGCTGATCCTGATACGGTAGCGGAGTTTATGCGTGGCTGGCAGTCCCTCTCCCCTTTTCCTGAAGTGTTGTCTGCTCTTGCGAAGATGCAGTCTCGGTATCAATTGGTGGTGTTGTCTAACGGGGATCCGTCGTTTTTAGAATATCTCGTCACGGAACGGGTTGCATGGGATTTTGACGATGTGATTTCGGTAACATCGGTCGGTGCGTTTAAGCCGCATCCGGCAGTCTACCGTGCCGCGGCGGGGAAGTTAGGACTTGAAGTTGACGCGTGCGTGATGGTATCTGCGAATTCGTTTGACATCATGGGCGCGCGGGCGTGTGGCTTTAGAGGGGCATTTGTGAACCGCTATGAACTTCCGTATGAGGATACACCCTATCAACCCGATGTAACGGTGAGCGATTTTACGGAGTTAGCAGCGGCGTTGCTATAAGGGACATGAGACTGACATGTTCGGGTTTTCCTGGATTGGTATTAGACCCATCAGGGCAGATTATGGCGACTCAAATGCCTCCAACACCGGTTTGGCGATCCAGCAGTCCGGTACGGTCAACCCGAAGATATGGGCAACCGTCGCTGCTGTATCATAGGTGTTCACGAAAGAAGTCAGTTCTTTGGCGGGTGCAACCCCCGGTCCTGCGATAATCCAGGGAATCTCGATCTCCGCCATCGTCGCCCCACCGTGCCCTTTTCCCACACCCCCATGATCGGAAGTAATAATAAGGATCGTTTGCTCCAGCATCCCCGTCGCTTCGAGTCCTTGAATGGTCTCGCCGATGAGCTGATCCGCCGCTTCGACGGATTTGTAATACTCAGGCGTTCCATGACCATACTGATGTCCGGCATGATCGATATGATCGAGATGGATGAACGTAAGATTAGGCTGCTTTGCCTCGAAATACGCGACAGCGCGTTCGGTGGTGTTGACGGGACCGTCTGTATCTTCGATGATGTCCAGGGCTTCCCGTTCAAACAATCCTCCGAAACCACCCCAATCGTGGAAGCAGGCAATCACCGCTGATGGCTGTTGCTCACGCAGCACGCCGAAGATCGTCGGGAAAATGCCTCCCGACCCCACTGCCGTTGGCGCGATCTCAAATTTATCGGGTCTCCAATCGTTGGACGTGATGCCATGCTGTTCGGGCCCGGCACCCATAATCATTGAAGCCCAATTGGGACTACTGGAGGTTGGCATCACGCCGCGCGCTTGCAGCGTATAGGCACCACGCCGCATGAGGCTATCCATACTGGGTGTTTTTGCCTTTTGGATGCCGTCAGGACTCATCCCATCGCACCCGATGATCACCACATGATTCACGCCCGGAACCTGAGAAACGACCAGGGGTGTGAAACCAAAAAACAGCAAACTAATCAGCAAAATGACTCCAAGCCCATAGAAAGCCCTTTGCTTCTTGAGGGAGACACGCATTATTTCTTGCCCTCCGAAACTGCCACGAATTATCTTCTCGCAGCAGCCTTGATTTGACCCCAGGTGAGACTTAGTTTTCCAGCAGACTCTACCGCCAACTCTTCCGCTTTAAGATTGTTGGACACCTCTTTTTCACTAAGTGCCCGATCATAGAGGCGCACTTCGTCGAGCATCCCCTTGTGCACGAAGTCCTCGTTGTCATCTTTATAAGCACCGATGGAGAAGAAGACACGATCCGGATAGTTGATCGGTCCCGATTGGACCCCGGCAGTGCCCTCCAGTTTCCCATCTATGTAGATTTTCATCTCCTCACCATCATATGTTCCGACGACATGATGCCATTCATTCATGTCGTAAAAGCTGGCAGAATTGAGATACGTTAAGAGACCATCGCCATCATCAGCACCGTCCGAGGAGAGTGCGAAGCTGAATGCTTTCCATCGGGTGCCGAGCAGCCAACCTTTTTCAAAAGCTCCATTGTCCTGAACCGCTACGATGTACCCGCCCCATTCGATGAACTGCTCATCCCACGCCCATAATTCTACGCTCATCCCTTCTGTGGGGAGTTTGGCTTTTTTGATGTCATCGGTCATTTGGACACGGGCACCCGCGCCACCGCCCAATTGCACTGCTTCTCCAAACTTACCCTCGACGATTTGAAGTTTCCCTATTATCTCGGCATCTTGGTCGCCCCAGATATCCTTTACCGTATTGCCTTTTACAGTGTCTTTATCGAAACTCCAGTAGCCAATTAACCCATCTTCAATAACGACTGTCTGGGCAGCGACAGGAATTCCTATTCCCAATCCAGTGATTAAAACAGCGACTAAACTCAGAACTACTTTTTTGGGTGTTGCGTTCATAACAAACGGAAACATTTTTCACTCCTTTGGTTGACATCCTACCGCTTTTCGCACACACATTGTGTGGATGTTGGGTTTCGCTTTGTTTGGTTCTAAGGGTGTATCATTGACACGCAGGAACGCACTATGAAAACCTAATAGCATGTGTATTCCTGCTCAACCCAACCTACACTACTTCGTCTGGCTTTTCACGTCGCCCCACGACGTGCTTAAGAGCGATGTTGACGGGGAAACAGGCAGTTGCTTCGGTGCGAACCAATCATACTGGCAGAATATTCAGATAAAATCTCCTGTTTCTGGAGATGTCGTCTTCCGGTTGTGAGTCGTATTGTGTTGAGTTTTGCGAACCGCTCAACCCATCTTACAAGAACGCTAACTATAGTGAAATGTGAAAATAAATAAACATCTTTATGGCATAACCTGTCGGTTGCTGCGGGGCTCTTGTAGCATAACCTGTTAGGTTGTGCCTATCTGCCAGACGCTAACCAAAACCTTAGGCATTCTTTAAAAAGTGTCCAATTCATTCTAAACTTCACGATAATCAGATAATTTCCGAACGTGCGATAAATCGCACGACTACAAGCAACCCGTTTGTAGTAAGGAAACCATTTATTGCCCGTCAATTACCCAATTTATTTCTTAATCTTCGTCAGAGCGCGCCTTTGGAAGATTGAAGCACACGGATTCAGGAAAGCCGGAAGCGAGGTTTACGACCACACGAACACTTCACCATCGTCTGGAGAATATCCGATAAATACTGCGAGGACGATGCGGGCGTGATTGCCTTGAACGGGGGGCACTTCGTGGATACATCGTGTATTGAAAAAGTAGAGGTCGCCTTGATCTAATTCGACTTCACAGTTCTGTATCCCGTTATCAGCAGCATATTGATCAAAGGTTTCCTCGGCGATATAGGGTTGTACTTCTTCGGACCAGAGGCAGCGATGCAGGATAGCTTGCGTGCCTCTTCCATTCTCATCGGCATTTTGGACACACAACACACCTGCGAACTGATGCTCAAAGCGGTAAACCTCGTAATTGGTGCGCTGCTCACGGTATTTGACGTGATCGATGTGCGGCTTATAGCTGTGCGTTTCATAATGGACGCGGAAGATCGCGGGACCGTAGCGCGAGCCGTCCGGTTCACGTGCGACTTTTACCTCTTTTCCCGGTGAAAGCGCGGTGAGCGAATCGTAGATGAGATCGACAGGATTATCAAATCCATCAAACAGGAATTTGAAGAGGTGTTCTGTTGTCTTGGCGTGTGCCAGAAATTTCGCTTTATCCGGACCACGATTGCCGAGGCTGGTGCCGATGTCAATACGGGTGCGTTTGTCCGCGGAGTTGATATCGGCTTCGTTGCGCATTAAACCCATATTTGTGAATCGGTCGATAAGCCCATGACATTGTGCGGGTGAATAGGCGTTCCGAAGAATGATAGCGGGCACTTCGGCTTGGGAGAGGGCATAGATCGGGTTGCTGTGGGTTTTACAAATCGTCTCGAGATTAGGCTCAGCGGGGAGCCAATTGTTTTTGACGTTCATAGTAGCCTCCGTCATGAACTCAGAGCGGCACTTGACACCGCACGCGCACATTTAGAATCTCGGATTGAAGAGATAATTGTAATCATCTATTTTTTTCTCAGCGAAGTCAATAAACTCAGCATTATGATCGAGATCGCTGTTTTCAAAAGCGACTTCGCATCCAGTTTTATACTTCAGTCGCCGGTCGGATTTCAGCCAACTGACACGATGAATCATTGCTATCATGTGGCGTGGTGCATCGGATGGGTTGGGGACGCCTCGGTGCCACAGTCGCATGTCTCGAATGATCGCACTTCCTTTCTTCGCATTTCCACGAATAGGTGGCGCGATTTTACGGCGTGCTTCCTCCTGTTCTTCATCTACCCCTCCACCACCGACCTGAAGATGTGAACCGGGCCAGAGTTCTACACTGCCATTTTCCTCTATTGTATCCTGTGGTGAGATGTTTACGACGACTTCTGTTGTTGGGTGTGCGACTTCTTGGTCTGGCCACAGGTGAGCACCGTCTCTGTGGAGCGGTTGGGTTGTGCTACCGGGGGAGTTCGTGTTGCCGTTGTAAAAGTTATTATAGAGCCAAGGACCAAGCAGTTCCTTCGTCACCTGCACAACATAAGGGTTCGCGACGATGTCCGTAAAAATGTAGGGAGCAAATGGTGGCGGTCCCTGTTGGAGATGCCCTATGAGTTTGCCTGCGCCCCCCCATTTTTTCGCATTAATAAGGGTTTGCGAATCGGCATCCATCCGTTCGCGAAGAATGTCCAAGTGTTCATGGCTGACGACATTCTCTAAAACGACGTATCCATCGACGCGGATCGCCTTAACGGCTTGCTCCACGTGTGCATCTGTCAGTTTTCCTGCTGCTAATTCTTTCGGTTGAACGATTATTTCCATTTTTTTAACGATTGAATTTTCGCTCCGTTTTTTCTCCCCTTCCCAGTAACGGGTGGGGACCCCTGTCACAAACAGATTTTCGATGCATATCAACGACATCGGTGATAATTAGGGTACTTGAGAGAGCAAACTGTTTTAACGAGAAACTCTTCTTTTTTGCGCTCCCCGATAGTCTCTGGCTCTCGGTTTATTTAAGAATCAAAAAATTCGGCATAGAGTGCTTGAACGGCAATCTCCATATCTTCGGATTTTATGCCGAACATCATACTGCCTTCGTTGGAACCTTGATTAATCATCTCAATGTTGGCCTTCGCTTCAGCTAACGCACGTGTAGCACGTGAGGCGATGCCGATAGTGTGACGCATACCTTCGCCCACGACCATGATGAGGGAGAGTCCGCGTTCTACAAAAATATCTTCCGGTGCAAGGGTCTGCCGAATCTGTTCGACAATTCTCTTCTCTTTTGCCGCGGATAGATTATCTTCTCGGAGGATGACGGACATATTGTCTATGCCGGACGGGATATGTTCAAAAGAGATGTCTTCGGCTTCTAATATCTGCAGCAATCGACGACCAAACCCGATCTGACGGTTCATTAGGTATTTGCTGAGATAGATACAGCAGACCCTGTCCATCGCAGCAATACCGACAACCGGAATATCCGTTGACGTACGGCTTGGAACAATTAGCGTGCCGTCTGCTTTCGGATTATTCGTATTGCGGATATTGACAGGTACCTGTGCTCGGTAGACGGGTTCGAGTGCCTCATCGTGGAATACGGAAAAGCCTGCGTAAGAGAGTTCGCGCATCTCACGGTAGGTTAACTCGGCGATCGGTACCGGATCTTTAACGATAGACGGGTTCGCGGCGAACACGGAATCGACATCTGTAAAGTTCTCATAGACCTCTGCCCGAACAGCACTGGCGAGAATAGCCCCTGTAATATCTGAACCGCCGCGCGAAAAGGTGACAACGTTGCCCTTTTTCGAGTAGCCGAAGAAGCCGGGAAAAATGGTGATGCCGGGACGCTCGTGTAAATCACGCAGTCGGTTGTATGCTTCGGGTAGCACTTGCGCGTTACCGGGCTCGTCTGAAAGCAATAAGCCTGCATCCTTCGGGTTCACATAATGTGCGTCTACACCGTGTGCCTGTAGCACTTGTGCGATGAGGCGCGCGCAGTTGTCTTCACCTCCTGCCTTCATTGTGTCCATATAGAGGTCGGCATCGGTTGTACTATTTTCCAAGCGTTCCGTTAGGTCACGAGCGATAGGCTCGACAACCTCGGCAGGGAGACCTAATTCAGAGGCAATGCTCCTGTAGCGTTCAATCGCTTCAGCACATTCCGAGGCACCGATTTTGCCTATGAGTCGTTGGGATGCGGCAGCGATGAGTAGGTCTGTTACTTTGATGTCTTGGCTATATCGTTTTCCGGGAGCAGAAACAACAATGAGACGGCGTCCCGGATCGGCAGTGATGATGTCGCAAACACGGCGGACTTGCTCCGCTGATGCAAGGGAGCTTCCGCCAAACTTTGATACTTTTAACAATCCAGATCCTCCAATTTTTTTTGTGTAATTTTGTGTTATTTATCGTAGATTTTAGAATTACTTAGACATTGTGAACGGTGAGTTTGCGGGCACCCACAACGGATGCCTCTACAAGATGTCTATAGTCTATCTCATCCATACTATTTTTTGATATGTGAGACGTGTGTTCCTTCGGCTGGCTCAAACCGTTGTGAATTCTCGCCCCTATAGTGGCATATAAAACTCCGTCGCCAGCGGTCGCCTGTTTTATTCCTGTAAGAACCGTGAATAACCTTGCCATCAAAGAAAAGCGTGTCACCGGGCGACATGTCTATTCCCAGTTCTTCAGCGTTTTTCGGTTTGACGGCTTGTACATCTGTAAACGAAATAGCAGTGTCAGCTGTTTCAACAGATAGCAGTCCATATTGATGAGAACGTGGGATAAGCACCATACGCCCAACAGTTTCGTCCGATGTATCTAATGCTACCCAAACGCCGATGATTGGATCTATAGTGATGTATTGCTCGTCTTGGTGTAGGGCTTGACCTCGTGCGCCGGGCGGTTTGAAATAGAGCATCGTTTGTAAAAGCACCGGCGTATCTTCAATGAGTTGTTCCGTAGCAGCAAGTAAGTCGGAATCCGATGCCCATTCTTGGGTTAATTCGTCCCAGTTGTGCATATTGATCATGCGTGGGAATTGATGATTTGGGTCGTCGGCGTGATCGGTTGTGCCACCGCTGTCGCCGGGTCTCGGACCTTCTGCGCGGCGTTTCATATAATGCTCGCTCATCAATGTGACTGTGGCTGTGCTAAAGAGATTCGGAATTACCACGAAACCCTGATCTTTATAGGAGTCTCGCTGTTGAGGGGTTAAGTCCATGGACAATTTCTCCTGCAGGTTGCCGGTCCGTTTTGGATAATGTTTTCAAGCCTGTCTTTATAATTCTATGGTAACTTCGTGTATTTGTCAAAGTTTTTTCTGTATGTATACAGAACATTTGGTTTTCCATAAACAGATTCGACGTGACTTTCTCAGGGAAGTGTGCTATACTTATGCAAAATCTTATTGTATGGAGTTTATCTTTTGATGAAAAACGAATGGGTTGTTTACGAAGGAAACGAAGGTCCCGGAAAGGGCAAGCATATTGTTCTCGTCAGTGGTGATGAAGAGTATCGCTCTGAAGAGGCTTTGCCGATGTTGGGGAAGATGTTAGCCACGCACCATGGATTTACATGTACGGTGCTGTTTGCGATTAATCCGGAATCAGGGGAAATCGATCCGGAGGTACAGACGAATATTCCGGGGCTCCACCATTTAGAATCCGCGGATATGATGGTGCTGTTCACGCGTTTCCGCGAACTGCCCGATGAACAGATGAAATATGTCGTTGACTATACGAACGCCGGCAAACCTGTGATGGGTCTCCGCACAGCGACACACGCTTTCAGTTATAGCCGAAATCTTGATAGTCCGTATGCAAAATACAGTTGTAACAGTGAGGATTTTGAGGGTGGATACGGCAGACAAGTCCTCGGTGAGACGTGGGTTAACCACCATGGACATCACGGCAAAGAGAGTGCACGCGGCGTAATTGACGAAGCAATGCAAAATCATCCTATTCTCAAAGGCGTTGATGATGTCTGGGGTCCTTCCGATGTCTACGGCGTTAATGACTTGACGGGAGATGCACAGGTGTTGATCCATGGACAGGTGTTGGTCGGTATGGAACCGACAGATGCGCCGAAACCGGATACCGTCACAATGCCGATGGCGTGGATTAAGACCTATACGGGTGATGAAGGAAACACTTCACGCGTCTTCAATACGACGATGGGTGCCTCTGTTGACTTAGAAAGCGAAGGGCTTCGCCGTCTCCTCGTCAATGGCTGCTATTGGTGTATGGGGATGGAGGACGTAATTCCTGATAAGAGCGTTGTCGATTATGCCGGTGATTATGCCCCGACATTCTTCGGTTTCGGCACTTTTACAAAAGGTGTCCGTCCGGAAGACTATGCCTCATAGGACATAGCGAGCGTATTCGTGCCTTGCCTGTTGTATTTTTAATGTGAGTTTGATAATGAATGTAGGTTGGGTTGAGCGGTGAGAAACAACGACCCATCTTGTTCTGACGCATGATGACTATATCTACTTTTTCGGAGAGGATCGGTATCAGCCACGAGCGATTATTCCCGCAGAAGGTGTGTCTCTTGTTGTAACATTTACTGGAGAGGCAGAAGAGGTCAGAGAATCATTGGGAGTGGAAGATGTCAGGATTTTCGCTTCGGTTGGTCAACAAATCAAAGATGTTGTTCAGGTGATGCGCGGCATGATAGGCGAGAAGGAGAAACTCAAGGTAGGTGTGCAGATGTGGTTCTCAACGCCTGCCTTTTTGTTGAATATGTTCCAAAGGGCGAATCCTATTGTCGATGTCATAGATATCGCTCCTGTTATGGACGAACTTCGTATGGTGAAGGATATCTCTGAGATAGGCATCATGAAGCGTGCCGCGGAAATCGCTGGCATCGGCATGGAAACAGCAGTCAAGACGCTCAAACCGGGGATAACGGAAAACGAGGTTGCAGCGGAAGTGGAATATGCCATGCGAAAAGCGGGTGGGCATGGAGTTGCGACACCTGTCTTCGTAAATTCGGGGATCCGTTCTGGATGGCTGCACGGAACAGCCTCCGACAAAGTAATTGAAAACGGGGACCTCGTTGTCCTTGATTTGGTGCCGCGTTATAAAGGTTATTGTGCGAACCTCTGTCGAACTTTTGTTATTGGCGCACCCTCCGCGAAGCAAGTAGAGATGTTTACAACTTACAAACGGGCACAAGCCGCCGGAATAGAAGCCTTAAAACCGGGCGCGAAGATGCGGGATATCGATACAGTGGCAAAGAAAGTTTTCACTGAAAATGGTTACGGAGAATTCTACGTTGCTGGTATTAGTCATAGCATCGGGCTGAGTTTTGAAGAAACACCCGCACCGACAATTCACCCCGGCGATTCTGGCATTCAGATTTGTGATGGAATGACGGTAACCGTCGGACATCCAGTGCTTTCTGTGCCTGGGACAGGTGGTGTGCGGTTAGAGGACACATTTCATATTTCGGAGGGTAAAGCGCAGGCCTTAACGGTTTTTCCTTCCGAATTAGAATTGCCGATCAGATTATCGTATTTCGGTGTCAAAACCCCTGAATTCATTCGGGGGATGTAGACACCGCCCTCTTGGAAAGGACTAAACACGTAAAAAAAGAGTTGACATTCCGTCTGAATTGTGGTATAATTAATGTATCAGGTTGGCAAGCATATGAAGCGTTACCACTTGGTAACGTGCTTGCCTCCCACTTCATAGGGGATAAATGCCTGATACCTGATAGTCCATGCGAAACACAAAACATAAACCTTTCAAAGATAAGATGTTGCGCCACTTGCACGACGACCTGAATATCTGTGGCGTTGTGCGCAATCACTTCATTGCCCTCTGCATGCGGTATTACCGTCGGTATGGTAAGGGGATTTCCTATAAGAAAATGTCTGCCCATTTGACGAAACTCAAGAAACTTGAGAAGTATAAGCATTGGAATATCCCCTACGCTTGGAGTTTGCAGAATACCCTTAAACGCCTGTCTCAATCCTTTAGAGAAATGAAAACGCTCGGCAGGGGACACCCGCAGTTCAAGTCGTGTAAGAAACACAAAGGGATGACCTTTCGCGGTGAACAGGTTAAGTTCGAGTATCTTCTACCGAAACAGAAAAACGAAAGAAATCACCCGACGTATCGTATGCGTCTCAACGGACGTTGGTATCGTTTTGCCCTACACAGACATATCGAAGGTAGAATTGTGCAGGTGCAAGTTACAAGGGACGCACTCGGAGACGTATATATCACTCTCACTGAAGAATGTAGGGAAGTGAAACCCGAACCCAAGACAGGTAAAGCTGAAGGGTTCGACTTTGGTATCAAAGACTTCCTGACTGGCTCTGACGGTGAACCCTACGCTTCTCCCATGTTCTACAAACAGAATGCTGATATGTTGGCGAAAGCACAACAGGCACATTCTCGCAAGGTTAAAGGGTCTAATAACAGAGAGCGGGAACGCAAGAACGTTGCGCGTATCCACAAGAAAACTGCCAATCAAAGAACCGATCACCATTGGAAACTTGCTATTGAGTTGTGTCAAAAGTTTGATATTCTGTTCTTTGAAGATTTGAACCTTCGCGGCATGAAAGCCCTGTGGGGAAAACAGGTCTCTGACCTTGCATTCGGTGATTTCCTTGAGAAACTCAAACACCAAGCTCGCAAGTGCCTCCGTTCTCTGCTGAAAATCAGCCGTTGGTCTCCGACGACCAAGTGCTGCTCTGTTTGTAATCATAAAAATGAAACCCTCACGCTATCAGATAGAGAATGGACGTGTCCAAAGTGTCATACACACTTGGATAGAGACCCTAACGCTGCTATGAACATTCTCAGGGAAGGGGTAGCTTCCTTTGGGTTAGGAGTCGTAAGACCTATCGTCCTATTCAATAGGATTGTCGGCTGCTCCGTTGAAGCGTCCAGTCCGCTTCTGAATTCCACAAATGCTTCTGCTTAACTTTTGCAGAGGTTTCCCCCGAATTCATTCGGGGGTCTATCACAATAGACACATATACTAATGAAATGGAGAATTCACGATGAATACGTCATTTGAGAGACCCTACAGACCTGTAGACCTAAATACATCGCTGGCGAAAGCGTTTCCATTTGTGGAAATGGCTGAAAAACTCATGGAAGAAGCCGAATTTGCTACGTCAGGTCGATCTTCGTTAACACTGGCTCGCGGGGATGAACTGACAGTTGTCCTGATCGCTCTGAAAGCAAAGAATGTGTTAGAGGAACACCCGGCACCCGCCGCCGCCACTGTCATTATGCTTAGCGGAAGCATCATATTTACAACAAATGCTGATAAAATAACGATGGAACAAGGTGAGGGAGTTACCTTCACAGGTGATGTCCTTCATGGTGTCTATGCCAGCGAAGATAGTGCGTTTCTCGTTGTGATTGGGGGAAAGCAGTCTGGGTAGCATCTAAAAGATAAGATGTAAGCCAAAACGAATATCGTGTGGAAACTTTGGACTTGGAAGGTTATTTCAACACAAGATGGTTCATGGTTTTCCATCACTGATATACCTGAATTTCCCGAATCATAATATCCTCAAAGGACACTTTAGTTTTATGAGTCAATGGATTTCGTGTGGTGTGCGCTAAATCACGATTGGCGTAGATAACAACTCTCAGCACCCGCACAGGTCTGTCAATGTCGATGCGTATCACCGCACCATTCTCAGATCTCGCAATCTTGTGACTTCTCACTGGCTCAAAGCGATATGCTTTTCCATGCTCTATTTCTGCGGATGTTGTGTCTACTGACAGACGATAAATGGTTGAAACTGGATGCACCTTGATATAAGCGACAGGCGTAAGCGTATCAAGTTGAATCAATGCTTCAGCCTTATCTTTACCTTCCAGCCAGTCGCCATATCGGATATTGTCTCGATAATCAGTGTTATCCTTTTCAACAAAGCCCTTTACCTTTAGCGGACTGGTTGTGGCAAGATTACCATCGACGAGTTTTGGATATGCTTCGCAGGATAGGTGTGCAGCCTCTATTCGTTTTGGAAGTGGCTGATACAAGGATGCGCAACCTACCATGAGTAGCCACACTCCGATTGCCACACATACGCGCAAAGAATCGGTTCTACTCGACATCGGTTTTCACCTCCACCCATTTTTGAATTGAATCTCGGATCAAGACAAATAAGGTCAATACTTTTTTTCCCGCGCTATTATTCGTTTCTCTCAACGTTTAGGACGACGTAGCACAATGCCCAACTGTCCGACTGCCCAAAGCGTATCGCTCCCTTTGGCACGCGTGACTGCATACAGGTTGTTAGTAACCCCAGTATGCTCTTGTTCCCACGTTTCTCCGCCATCTGTCGAGTGAATGATAGTTCCAGAGGCACCGACAGCGTAGATTTCCTGTTCAGAAAGTGTCAGAATATCATAAAGGTTGTGGTTAACGCCGCTTGCTTCTGATGTCCACGTGAAACCACCATCAGTGGTAGATAGGATAATACCCCCACGTCCAACTGCCCACCCCTTGCGTTTTGTTATGAATGACACTGCGTTCAGATCGGAACCGGTATCGGTTTCATGGAACTTCCAATACTCGCCACCATTGACTGTTCGTTGGGTTACACCGTTGGTCCCAACCGCCCAACCGAGGGGGGCAAATTTCATATCAATGCTCGTTAGGTTCTTACTGGTTGAGGTGCGTTGCAGTGCCCAAACGGTCCCGCCGTCTGGATTGTGTATAATATTGCCACTCTCTCCGACAGCCCATCCTTCAGAAAAGTTACCGAATGCGACATCATTTATGGCGAACGAGTTCTCGCGTGAGAGTCGTTCTTGCTTGTTTTGTGCTGTCCATTGCGATCCATCCTGCGTGTAAAGTAATGTTGCGTCACGGAGCATCAGCCATCCCCATTTCGGTTCAAGACCGGTAAAGTGGACATCGACAATACGTTGCGTGGTATCACTCTCTAAATGTTGCCAAGTCTTTCCGCCATCTTCAGTTGCAAATAAGACCCCGTTATCTCCGGCAATCCAACCGTGTTGCTCATCAATAAATAACACATCGCGGAGGGTATTACGCTGTTTGCCGAGTAGGTGGTCCCAGTTTTTTCCGAAATCTGTTGTGCCATAAATCTGACCTATAGTATCTTGCACTTGCTCGTCAATATCGATAGCATAGTCATCGGCGGTGCGAGGTGATGCCACAATCACACCGACCATCCAAGCCTGTCCATCCTCAAGGATGTGCGCGTTCGTCAATTTGAAGGCGGGGAGAAATTGTTCTTTTACCATTTGATGAACCCAGCTTTCATCACCAACGGTTGAGCGTGGGTTAACAAGCGAGTCATTTATTACCTCCCAACTCTTGCCTTGGTTGTGCGTAATGAGAAGTCTCTTGTCATTCGCTATGCCCCAAGCTTCCGTGTGATTACGAAATTTCACGGCGTGGAGTCGAGTACCATCGGACATTTTGGGCAGTGTCTGTTTCCATGTCGTGCCACCATTTGTTGTGAGAAGTGATGCGCCATTGGCCAGTACCACCCAACCAGAAGTTTGATTCATAAAATGAACACCGACACCATATTTATGTGTTCTGGTTTGGACCTGCCAGTTATCACCACCGTCTACGGTATGCAGAATGTAGCTTCCTTCTCTCATCATGCGTGACGTTATTGCCCAACCCTCTTTGGTGCTGATAAAGTGTAAGTCGGTGATAGGCGGGTTCCCAAGCCCTGTTTTCTGCAATCGGAAGGTTTTGCCGCCATCGCTTGTGTGAAGCGTTTGCGCATCATTAGCACCGAGCCAACCTGCTTGCGGATTAATAAAGTGCATCGCACCTATATAGTAGATATCTTCCAAACCTTCACGGATTATCTGCCATGTCTCACCCCCATTTTCGGTCCGCAGCAGGACCCTATTGCCCCCGATCCAGCCGTGTTTCTCGTCAATGAAGACGATACGCTGTAAGTCTTCCGTTACACCACTTTGTTGTGGATACCAGGTTTTGCCACCATCTGTTGTATTTAAAATAACACCTCCGTGTCCGACCGTCCATCCGCGCATAGCGGACAGGAAATAAATATCGGTGAAATAAGTCTGCAAGGCTCCTGAGTGGACAATATCCCAATGATATTCAACAGTCTCTTCGAGTTGTGCCTCTGCTTCTATCTCTTGCGCAGAAGGCGGTAGTTCGACGATAAACTTCTCCGTATCCACAGAATAACGCATCGCAATACCATCTTCACCGACAGCAAGAATACCATCTGGAGAAAGCGAAAAACTGTAGAGGTCATTGGATGTGCCACTCTTCTGTGATTCCCATGTCATCCCACCATTGATAGTGGTCAAAATAACACCGTCATCTCCAACAATTAACCCGTGATTTGCATCGGCAAAGTAGACTTTGTTGAGATTCGCCTGCGTCCCACTCCGTTGAAATTTCCAGGTTTTTCCGCCGTCGAGTGTGTGTAGAATCTCACCGAGTTGTCCGACCACCCAGCCGGTGTTTCGGTCGATAAAGTAAGCGGCATAGAGTTCGTTGTAACTGTTGCTGTTCTGCCGTTGCCACGTCCGACCCCCATCTATGGTATGAAAGACAACGCCGGGCCATCCGACCACCCAGCCTTCTTTTTCATCGAGGAAAAAGATGCCTTTTATCATTTCGTGGAAATAGCGCGGTACTTGTTGTACCCACGTCTTGCCGCCGTCCGCAGTGTGAAGCACAGTGCCTAAATCTCCAACCACCCAACCTTTCTGAGGGTTAATGAAATGGAGGGCATTCAGCGTATACCACCACCCGCTGGTTTGCCGTTCCCATGTTTGACCAGCATCGGTTGTGTGGAGAATGAGTCCGCCATCGCCAACCGCCCAGCCTTCCTTGTCGGTGACAAAAGATAAGTTCCGGATGCGATGCCACGTGTCCATCTCTATATCCGTCCATGTTTTGCCACTGTCATCGCTTGTTGTAATCGTGCCCTTCTCTCCGACAGCAACCGCGCGGTTTGCATCCGCAAACGCCACACTCTGCAGAGCATCGGCTGTCGTGCCGCTTTTCATGTCCCACGTTATACCGCCATCCTCTGAGTGCAAGAGTGTTCCGTTCATACCGACCGCCCACGCCTGTTTATGGCTTGTGAACTGAACCCCCATCAAATCGTTTTTTGTGGGGCTCTCTACCAATTGCCAGTTGTTTCCCCCATCCTCAGTACGATTAATAAATCCACCTTGTGCGACGACGAGACCGTAATCCTCGCTGAGAAAATGGAAGTTGTTCACAAGGGGACGGACATGTCCATAAATCGGCGGCAGTTTACTCACTTGGGTTCTCCATTCTGCCCCCCCGTTGTTGGTATGAAAAACCGTGCCATCTGTGCCACCGCACCATCCCTTGTAAGGACTGATAAAAAATACCGTGTGAAGGTTACAAACCGTCGTCGTGGTATCCGTTTTAACGAGGTTATCCTGTCTCCGCCAAGTATCACTGTTGTCAGTGGTAACAAAGATACGGTCGTAGTCACCGACTGTCCATCCACGATCTTTATTTACAAAGAAAACTCCCTTAATTTGAAAGTCACTCACTTCTTGATGATACCATGTTTTTCCACCGTTTTCTGTGTAGAGCATCCCATCCTGTCCAGCAATCCAACCGATCTTTGAGTTAAGGAAAAAGACATCCAAAAGCAGCATAGAAACCTCAGTTTTTTGGACTGTCCAATGCTGTCCGCCATCGTCTGTAATCGCAATTACCCCCTTGTCACCAACTGCCCAACCGTTACGGAGGTTTGTGAAATAAACCGATTTGAAATCTTCATTCGTGTTCACCGTCTGCTTTTCCCAATTCTCGCCCCCGTCAGCGGTATGGAGAATCCACCCTTGATGTCCGACGATCCATCCGTGTTGGGCCTCCGCGAAATGGATGTCCGTAAAGTGGGTTTCCCAGTCCGCTATCCGAGTCACCTCCTTTTTTACACAACCGATGAACAGGAAGGGGATTCCAAAGAGAATCGCCATCCAAAAGCAAGTGATGTTTTGAAGAATCTTTTTCATCTGTTTTATCTCCTTCGTTAGTGCCACTGCATTAGGAAATACTAAAGGGCTTTTGTGGTATCGATTAATTATCTGAAGGACGACGCAGCACAACGCCTCCTTGCCCAACGGCCCACAGAGTGTTCCCATCTTTAATACGTGTAATGGCATATAGGTCATTGTCAATACCGGTATGTTCTTGTTCCCAAGTTTCCCCACCGTCTGTTGAGTGAATGATTGTCCCAGAGGCACCAACTGCGTAGATTTCCTGTTCAGAGAGTGCCAAAATATCGTACAGGGATTCTGGCAGACGACTCAACTTTGATGTCCAAGTAAATCCACCGTCAGAAGTGTACAAAAGGATCCCACCACGTCCAGTTGCCCATCCTTTCCGTTTACTGATGAAGGATACCGCATAGAGATCATAGCCCGTGTCGGTCTCGTGAAATTTCCAATAGTCACCGCCGTTGACAGTTCGCTGGATGACACCGTTGCCTCCAACCGCCCAGCCAAGGGGTGCGAATTTCATATCGATACCTATGAGCTCTTTTCCGGTTGAGGTGCGTTGAAGAGTCCAAATTAAACCGCCATCCGGATTGTGGAGAATCTCTCCACTCTGACCGACAGCCCATCCCTCAGAAAACGTCCCAAAGGCAACATCGTTTATGGAAAACGCAGAGTCCGGAGGGAGTTTCTGCTTATCCGGAGTGTCGCTTGCAAGCCCCTCTTGCAAGTTTGTTGACCAGTCCTCACCGTCAACGGTGTAAAGCAAGGTTCCATCGCGGAGCATCGCCCAGCCCCATTTCGGATCACGACTCACGAAGTGAACATCAACAATGCGTTGGGTGGTACCACTCTTTAAACGCTTCCAACTTTCCCCGCCATCTTCTGTTGAAAACAAGGCTCCATTATCTCCGACAACCCAACCGTGCTGTTCATCAAGAAACAGGACATCGTGTAAGTCATCAAGTGATTCACCAAATTGATGGTGCCAAGTCTCTCCCTCATCTGTGGTGTTGTAAATCTGACCGCCAGACGCTTGTGTCTTATTAAGACTGTCAACATCTTTCCCGTCCGAATTCCCCTCTTGAATCAGCACCCCGCCGACTGCCCAACCCTTGCCATCCGCCAAGAAATGTGCATTGGTAATTTGGGTCATAAAATCGAAGGGACGTTCGTCTATCATTTTTTCTATCCAACTTTGTGCTTCTGCGTCTACAGCTCCAGTTCCAAGCGAAAAACGGACCGTTTCCCAGCTTTTGCCTCGGTTTTGTGTCGTGAAAATTGTTCCTCCAGTAAGCCCCCACGCTTCGGTGTGATTGCGGAATTTCACGGTGTGGAGACGGATTCCGAGATCTATTCTCGGGGTTTGTTTCCATGTCACCCCGCCATCTGTCGTGAGCAGCGAACTCCCGTCTTCCATGACCACCCAAACCGATTGGGCATTTGAAAAATGGACACCGATGCCCCGTTGATGCGTCTGTGCCTGAATTTGCCAATAATCACCACCATCAACGGTGTGCAGAATCATCCCACCATCTCGCCGTTGCGGCACAACTGCCCACCCCTCTTTGCTATTAACAAAATGTAGGTCCGCTATTGGTTGATTCGTCGTCCCGGTTTTCTGCAAGTGGAAGGTTTTGCCGCCGTCGCTGGTATGCAAGATTTGTCCCTTATCGACCCCGAGCCACCCCTCTTTGGGGTTGATGAAGTGTATCGCCTGGATACTTCGGAAGTTTTGCAACCCTTTATGGATCGCTTGCCACGTCTCACCGCTGTTTTCGGTTCGTAGTAACACACCTTGACCGGTAATCCAACCGTAGTTTTTATCAATAAAGAGAATCCGCTGCAAATCCGTTGTTACACCACTTTGTTGGGGTTGCCATGTTTTGCCCCCATCTATAGTATGTAAAATGGTGCCGCCACCCCCGACTGCCCACCCCCGCTGCGCCGACAGGAGATAGATATCAGTGAAAGGGGATCGCCAGTTTCCCTGACGAACGACCTCCCAATAATATTCAATCGGTTCAGCGGATTTTGCCTTCGCTTCCATTTCTTGAGCCACAGGCGGCAATTCAACAATGAACTTCTCGGTATCCACAGAATAACGCATTGCAATCCCGCCTTCACCGACAGCAAGAATACCGTCGGGGGAAAGCGAGAAACTGTAAAGATCATTGGATGTACCGCTTTTCTGCGACTTCCACGTTACACCTCCATTAGTAGTGGTTAAAATCACACCTTCATCGCCGACAATTAATCCATGATTTGCATCCGCGAAATAGACTTTGTTGAGATTTGCCTGTGTTCGGCTGCGTTGAAACTTCCATGTTTTTCCGCCATCAAGCGTATGTAAAATTTCGCCAAATTGTCCGACGACCCAGCCGGTATGTCTGTCGACGAAGTAAGCGGCATAGAGTTCGTTGTAGCTATTGCTGTTCTGTCGTTTCCAGGTGATTCCTCCATCTTTGGTCTGAAAAATAATACCGGGCCATCCGACCACCCATCCCTCTCTTTCGTTAAGGAAAAAGATCCCTTTAATCATCTCATGAAAGTAGCGCGGTGCTTGTTGAATCCACGTTTCGCCACCATCCACTGTATGAAGCACTGTGCCTAAATCCCCGACGACCCATCCCTTTTTTGAATTGATGAAATGAAGGGCATTGAGGGTATACCACCATCCACTGGTTTGTTGTTCCCACGTTTGACCGGCATCGGTTGTGTGGAGAATGAGTCCACCGTCTCCAACCGCCCAGCCTTCCCTGTCAGTGGCAAAAGATAGGTTCCGAATCCGATGCCAAACATCCATATCCAGGTCTGTCCAAGTTTTACCACCGTCCTGGCTCATCGTGATAGCACCATGTTCACCAACAGCAACCGCACGGTCTGCGTCTGCGAACGCAACGCTGTTCAGATCGTTTGCCGTCGTGCCACTTTTCATGCCCCACGTGGTACCCTCATCAGTTGAGTGCAGCAGTGTACCATTTAAACCGACCGCCCATACCTCTTTAGGACTTGTGAATTGAACACCGGTTAAGTCATTCTTGGTCGGACTTTCCACCAATTGCCAATTGTCTCCACCATCTTCCGTTCGGTTGATAAACCCACCCTGAGCGACCACCACACCACGGTCATCGTTCATGAAATCGATGTCATTAACAGTTGGAGCGATATGCCCCATCACCAGCGGAAATTGACTTCTCTGTTGCTGCCATTCTGAGCCGCCTGTGGTGGTGTGAAAAATCGTTCCATCTGTGCCACCACACCATCCCTGAGAATCACCGATGAAACGGACTGTCTGGACGTTGAAAAGCAATTTGTCTTCTCTAACCAAACTCTTTTGTCTGTGCCAAGTCTGTCCCCCATCATTTGTCAAAAAACTTCGGTTGTAGTCCCCAACTGCCCAGCCGCGATGTTTACTTACGAACCAGGTGCCGCCAAGGCCAAACTCGCTTACCGCCTGGTGATGCCACGTTTTTCCACCATTTTGTGTATAAAGCGCACCATCGCGCCCGACAATCCACCCAAGCTTTGAATTGACGAAAAAAATATCCAAAAGCAAGGCACGACTCCCACTGTTTTGTAGCGTCCAATGCTGTCCGCCATCGTCAGTCGTGGCGATTAACCCCTTGTCTCCAACTGCCCAGCCGTTGCGGAGGTTTGTAAAGTAAACTGCTTTGAAATCCTCATTTGTATTGACTATCTGTTTTTCCCAATTCACGCCCCCGTCAGCCGTATGGAGAATCCACCCTTGATGCCCCACGATCCATCCGTGCTTGGCATCCACGAAATGGAGACCTTGGAAATGGGTTTCCCAATCGGCTTGGCGAGTGATTTCTTTTTTAACACAACTGATTAACAGGAAAGGAATTCCACAGAGAATCACCATCCACAAGCAAGTGATGTTTTGAAGAATCTTTTTCATCTGTTTTATCTCCTTTAGAAGCAGTCAGCGATCAGCAATCAGCAAAGACGCAGGCGTTTCAGGTTCATTTCTTTCTTTACGGGCAGCCGACGGCTATTTATTAGAGGGTAGATAAGCTCCAACTGCGGCACCTGCATCCGTAGCGAACCAGAGTTTGCCGCGGCTGTCTTCGAATACCGACCAGACGCGGTTACTCGGCAGACCGTCGTCTGTGTTAAAGTTTTGGGATGTTTCACCGTCATAGGCACTTACACCTGCCCCGATTTCAGGATAAATCATGGTGACATTGTCTTCAGTTTCATGTATCGTCCCGGGCAGGTTCTTAACACCAGTGAACCAAAGGTTTCCGTTGCTATCCTGCATGATTTTGTCAACGCTATTCATCGGAAGCTCTTTGGTTTGTGGAAAGGTAACCAGCGTTTTGCCATCATATCGACGGATGCCACTGTTTTCCTCACCGACTTCTTCTCGGCTGATCCAGAGATTATCGTTTGCATCAAACAGGAGGTCTGTCACATTTCCCGTTGGCGACTTTCCCATCTCTTGGAAATCGGTGAAATTGACATCAAAGTATCGAAAAACAGATGTTTGAACGTTGTAGTAGGTAATGCCGGCAGTGCTGCCGAACCAAAAGTTTCCTGCTGTATCCTGTGTAATGGCTCTGACTTGATCCCACCAGTCGGGTAATACATCCATCCCTATGGGTCCGTTGAGGGTAATTGTGTTGAAGTCTTTACCATTGTATTGACTCACACCGGACGATGTTGCGAACCAGAGCGTGCCTGTCTTGTCCTTGAATATGTCTTTAACGGTGTCGCGGGGGAGTCCGTCGGCTGTTGTAAAAACTCGAAAGGTATGCCCATCGTAGCGAGTGACACCTTTTAAAGGGATGTTTCTTGTCCTTCCTTCTGATATTTCTTCATCCATCTCCTTGGCGATTTCACTTAGTGGTGTTATCATCCATGACATATCTTGTGTTTTCCCTCTTTCAAGGAAACTTGAGAGTACACCATCACCGAACCAGAGCATTCCATTGCGATCTTCGAGGATAATCCCTATTGTGTTGCGTGATAATCCATCGTCTGTTGTGAAGGTTCGGAAATTCTCCCCATCATAATGAGTAAGTCCCTTGGTCGTTCCGAACCACATATTACCGCGGCTATCTTCAAAAATAGCAAGCACATTATTGGATACCAAGCCATCCGTTTGGGTCAAGGTCTTTTCGATTTTGAGTTCCGCTGTGTAGGCAACGGATACTGTCGAATGCAATAATAGCAGAAATACAACCAGCCATATTGTATGTAATCGTTTTTGCATTGAAAAATTCCTTCTATCGGAAATATGAAAGCAATCTAATTGTTGAGATATCTTCATTAGTGTTTTTGGATGTCTATGTCAAACATTATTGCGTAAGTCCTATAAGGATTTACACAGTTTCAGGATAAGTTCACGTCCCGTGTTAAAAAGGGTTCTCTAATTATTCAACAAAGGCATCAAGTTAATTTTCTTTGTGTGCTGGTGCAGGTGTATAAACGCCTACGCCAACACCTTTATCGGTAGCGAACCAGAGTTTGCCGCGGCCGTCCTCAAATACCGACCAGACGCGGTTACTCGGCAGACCATCGGCTGTGTTAAAGTTTTGGAACGTTTCACCGTTGTATACACTTATGCTGGATTCAGCTTCAGGAAAAACCACGCTAACACTTTCTTCGGTTTCGTGTATCATTGGCGGCTGGTTCTCCGCATTCTTAACACCGGTAAACCAAAGATTACCGTTCCCATCCTGCATAATGTTGTCAACGCTATTCATCGGAAGTTGCTCACTTTGCGGAAAAATCGCCAGTTTTTTGCCATTGAACCGACGAATGCCGCTATTCTCTTTGCCTCCACCACTTTGACTTATCCAAAGGTTGTCGTTCGCATCGAACTGCAGGTCTGTTATGTTTGCAGTTGATGTTTTCTCCATCTCTTGGAAAGGCGTGAAATCCCCGTCAATAGCAAAATGACGGAAACCGGTGGTTTGGCTATTGTAGTAGGTAATGCCAGCAGTGCTTCCAAACCAAAAATTTCCTGCTCTATCCTGCGCAATTGCCGTGATTTGACTCCACCAATCAGGTAATACCTCCATCCCCATCGGTCCGTTCACGGTGATAGTGTTGAAAGTTTCCCCGTCATAGTAACTCACACCAAATGATGTCGCGAACCAAAGCGTCCCAGTTTCGTCTTCAAAGATATCCTTAACGGTATCACCAGCGAGCCCGTCGGCGGTCGTAAAAACCCTGAACTTTTCGCCGTCGTAGTAACTCACGCCTTTTAATGGAATACGTCTTGTCATTCCTTCGGACGTTTCGTTATGCGGTGCGATATCGAGTTCACTCAATGGCGTTTCCATCCATGACACGTCTATAGGTGTTCCTCGCTCCAGAAAACTTGAGAGCACACCATCAGCAAACCAAAGCATTCCTCGCTGATCTTCAAAGATAAGCCCTATCGTGTTCACTGCCAAGCCATCTTCCGTTGTGAAGGTTTGGAAATTCTTGCCGTCATAACGGGTGAGTCCGTCAGTCGTTCCAAACCACATCGTGCCGTGGCTGTCTTCAAAAACAGTAAGAACCGTGTCGGATGCTAAGCCATCCGCTTGGGTCAAAGTCTTTTCGATTTTGAGTTCTGCTGTGCGGGGAAACGTGACGGTATCCCCTGATGTAAGAGATGCTGAGGTCGTGTGGGAGGCTTGGGTGCCGACACCTCTGCTTTCTTGGGAGGTATCAGCCCGTCCGCCTTGATTTCGCACAGATGGTTTTGCCGCAATATCAAGAACGATAAACGCATCAATGATTTCGATAGTAGGTTCAGATTCTGCCTCAAAACTATATGGTTTCTGAAACCGAGCAAGATACTGGTTACTCACACCGAGCATTGACATAACCACAACTACAACTGTGCCGAAAACTATCCACGGTAGCAACGGTTTACCAATCGGCGGTTGTATGGGACCAAGGTCGGCGATTTGCTGCATGATCCGCTCGGTTATGTGTGCGGGGAATTGAATAGTCCCGAGTGTTTCAGAAACTAAAGGTTCTACCTGTTGCTCCTGTAAGCGTTTTCGTCCGCGTCGGAGCCGAGTCTTAATCGTATCCACCGACACCCCCAAGAATTTACCAATCTCTTTAGTTGTCATCTCGCCGAGATAGTAGAGCGTCACAACTGTGCGCTCACTCTCTGGCAGCTTTGCCAGAAGTTTTTTCACTATTTCACGGCGATTCTCGGCGGTCTCCGTCTGTTGTTGCTCGGATATATAATGTGCATAAGCGGCCTTGTCAATTTCTTCCACAGGTGTATCCTCCAACGATTGCATCGTAAACTTTTGCTTTCGGAGCCAATCAATACAGAGTCGATTTGCGATGACATAAAGCCATCCAGTGAACTGATTCGGATCTTTGAGCGTCGAGAGTTTCTTGTAGGCTTGAAGGAAGGTGTCTTGTGTGATCTCTTCAGCATAGTGAAAGTCCCCGATCTTCCGCCACACAAGCGCGTGAACACCCTTTTGGTGCTTTTCGACTAAAACGCGAAACGCCGCTGCGTCGCCCGATAATATTCTGTAAATCAATTGAACATCGTCTTCCCTTTTCATGGGGGCCTCCTAATCAAATGCAAAGGCTCGCAAAACTAAGCAGGGCATACGATTCATACCCTCTATTATTTTAAGACGAAATCTTGGAGTAGAAAAGGTTCAAAATGCGAAAAAGAAAGGAATCCGAGTTTTTTGAAGTTCCTCCGCGGGTGTTGAGCCTCGGAGGCACGCGAAAGCATCGCTTATACAACAAGTGATTTGCAATTTATGTGCCAATCCGAAAACATCGCCTTGGTAACGAGTCGAATGTGCGATTGGGTAATTTTAAGGAAAATATCGAACAAGCACTGCACCAAATAGGGCAGACAACAGTGACAAATGCACGGATTTGTGCAACGACCTCGACGCTGTATTCCATTTTTTTGCCAACACCAGAGGATCATTTCGTAATATATAGTGACGCGAGTTGGAGGCAAAACGGTTGCCTAATTCTGCAAAAAATTGGGGAAAATGTAATAAACGGAATAGATTAAATCTATCCCCTTTGGCGTGTCCTGAAAGGAAAGTATAGGGAGGCGTTTTCTTGGTAAACGAAAGAGTTGCCGGATGCGGTTTAGAGCGACAGAATTCCGCCCTCGACGAGCATCGGGGCACCCGTCATGTATCTGGATTCATCGGAGGCTAAGTAGACTGCCGCCCAAGCGATGTCTTCCGGTTCGCCGATGCCCAATGGATGCATATCTTTAATTTCTTTGTTGAGTGCTTCTGGATCCGGTTGCTTCGATAGGAATTCTTGGTAGAGTTCGGTGTTAATTGTGCCGGGGCAGAGACTGTTGACACGGATGTTATCTTCAGCATACCGAACCGCCATACTTCGCGTGAGATGGACGACAGCGGCTTTGGAGGAGGTATAGGCAGGGTGCATCGGGAACCCAACATACGCCGATTCACTCGCCATATTGATAATCGAACCGCCACCGGATTCGCGCATCAACGGAATTATCGCACGAGAAACGAGATAGATGCTCTTCACATTGACGGCGTATTGCCGGTCCCAGTCTGCTTCAGAGATCTCTTCTAATTCGCCTACGACAGCAATACCGGCGTTGTTGAAGAGCACATTTGGGGTGCCGAGTTCAGATGTGACTTGGGCAGCAGCACTCTCAATCTGCGCAGTATCGGTTACGTCGCACTCGCAGAAAAGGGCATTTCCCCCAGAGGATCGGATCTGTTGCGCGGTTTCTTTGCCGCGTTCAGCATTGAGGTCCCAGATAGCCACCGCTGCGCCTTCATCTGCAAAGAATTCTGCACTTTTCGCGCCGATTCCGCGAGCGGCACCGGTAATAACGGCGATTTTATCTTTGAGCCGGTTTGCCATGTGTATTCTTTCTTAGATAGAGAGTTACGCGACCACAAGACACTCCTACTGGTGAAGAAGGACATCCTCCACGGTCAAGCGGTATAGAACTGTTTAAAGACCTCGCAAGAGAGATACCCACCGCTCCCATGCGGCTTTTGTGGCGGCTTTCTGTGCTTCGTCGGCATCTTCTGCCATACCGCGCCTCAGGAAGGCATGACCGACACCTTCATAGATGACCGGGTCGTAGGTGACGTTTGCGGCATCAGCAGCTGCTTTGGTGGCATCAATCGTGGCATTGATACGGTTGTCGCTTTCCCCGTAAAAGCCATACACGGGTGCTGATATTTTGGGAACGTCTTCTGTTGAAGGCGCGCTACCGTAAAACACGAAGCCAGCGGCGATTGTGTCGGAGTTGACGGCGTAACTGAACGTTTGACCGCCTCCCCAGCAGAAGCCGGAGACCGCAACTTTTTCGTTGGTTGAAGGTAGATCTCGGACATATTTCTGGACAGCGTCCAGATCCGACGTGACTTGGGAGGGTGAGAGTTCACGGATAGTTCGTCGGACATCATCACCGGAGCCGAAACTTTCTGTGCCGCCACCGTCAGTACCCATGCCGGAAAGCAGGTCTGGACAAATTGCGACAAACCCTTCAGCGGCGAGCGTGTCTGCGACAAGGCGGATCCAATCGGTGAGTCCGAAAATCTCGTGGATGACGATGATAGCTGTTGCAGGTTCTTTCGCCTCTGGATAAACGATAAACGTATTGATGACACGTTCATCGGAGGTCATGACTTTCACCCATTCACCATGTCTCGGTGATGCTTCGAGTTGTGTTTTTATACTATCAGCTTCTGCATCAGCAATGGACAGTAAACCGGTAACAACGATACCTAACATAAGAACATGGGATAGCTGCATAGTCTTCTCCTTATTTTTCTTTTTCTTTGTGTATAATAGATTCCACTACCTTTTTCATTTCGGCAGTAGGCATTGCGCCGATCAGGAAGAAATGGATTTTCGCACCCGACCATCTGAAGGCATCCGTTGATCGGAAGGGGTGTTTATACACCTTTTTACCGCCAAGTTCAATCTCACTTCCTTCTCTGCGTTGTCTATCGCTGAGGCGGGGTGGCTCACCCGCTTTTTCAAACAGCGTGAAATTTACCAGACCATCTGTATATTCAAGAAGAATTGAGTCGTTTTCCTTGCTTCTTATACTACGAACATCCTGCAATTGAAACCCAGGGGGCATGTATTCAGGTTGGATGGGTTTGGTTTTCAGCATTTTTTCAGCTTCGACGATCGAAATTGAATGGCTGCGTCGTGGTTCCGGTTTAATCTCTTTTTGAAAGACCTCCCATTTGCGCTCCACGACTTCGGGGTCGAAACTAATTCGGTTATAGACAAACATCTCTCGAAGCACACCCTCAGCGTCCAGGTCCTCTACCCGCAAGATAACACCGTTTTCGCTGGCAAAAAAGATTCGCTTTGTGGGTCTGTCTGCGAATTTGGGTGTGATCGTTAGGATGTTGGTTTCATAATTCGCTGTTTTTTCTGTGGATGCTGATTCTTCCAAGTTGTAATTTTGGGCAATCAACTCAATCTCTTTTTTGGAAAATGGGCTCCTAATTTGTCGCCATTCGTTCCGGTCCCGATTCCTTTCCCGACGGTCTCTGCGATTCTCGTTGTTATCTCTTTGCCTGCTATCGTCGCGGCGTTCGTTTCTATCTCGCGAACCTTTGAATGATTTTCGTTCGCCAACGACGGATACCACCTTCCGGTACGAAGCATCTGCAGATTTGTGAATGACCACTTCTTCAAAAGTACGTGTGCCTCTTGACGAACTGAATGTCTTCAAGCGTAATCCTACGTAACTGACTTTGCGTTCGGCTTCTGCAATGCGTTCAAGCGTGCTGATGTCAGCAAAAAGTATTTGAGGTACCCAGAGCAAGGAGGCTAAAACTAAAATGCAAAAGAGGTGATGTTTAGATTGCAAACTTTTGTGGAGGATTAAATATGTGTGCATTCGCATAGATTCACCTGTCTGGTTCCTACTGGACAATTTAATTCCCTACGTCCTCCAGATAGAAGTCGAGAATTTGTTCGATGTCGTTAGCCGTTTCTATAACGACGGATTCATCTGTTTGTGTTGTACTGAGCGGTGTGCTGACATTTGATTTCAATGGGTTGTCTTCGAGCTGCTCAGTGTAAAGCCCGACGTAAAAGTCGAGTGTTTCTTCTTGTTGCGGAGCAGTCGGATAGAAGTAGAGTGCACTCAAAATCAGAGCAAGCGTCAGGATACCCGTCGCAGCTGCTGTAACGGGACGGGAAAACAGGGACCCTAAATCCGGTATCCATCGCCCTATATCTGGTAACCATCCCGTACGAGTAGGTTCCTCTATACGCGTTTTTGCGGCTTGCTGGCGTATTTTTGTCATCACTACGTTTTCAATAGATGACGGGGCAGGATGTTCAAGTGCTTTGATCCGGCTGCGGTTTTCTTGGAACACTGACAGTATTTCGGAACATTCGCTGCAGGCGTGGAGGTGTGTTTCAATCCGATCGCGCATCGCAGGAACTAATTCGTTGTCTAAATAGGTGGATAGTTCATCTTGAAACTGCGTATGTATTTTCGCCATCACTCCGTCCTTGAGCGTTGATGGCACCGGATGTGCGATGTTTGCGATCATCTGACGGTTCGTTTGGAACGCCGACAGCATATCAGTACATTCGTCGCAGGAACGCAGGTGTGCTTCAATCTGCTTATGCCTGATCGGGGTTAATTCGTTATCTAAGTAGGCTGATAATTTCTCTTGGATTCTTTGATGATTCATGTTTTTAATCGAGGATAGCGGTAAAAGAGGTTACCACTCGACTCGCTCCAGTTCTTTTTTTAGTGCTTTTCGGGCTTCATGTAACCGGGATTTAACGCGTCCGAGTGTGCATCCCAGGATTTCAGATATTTCTTCATAAGGCAGATCTCGCAGTTCTCTCAGCACCAGGATCTCTCTATGACTGTTCTTAAGCTTTGCGAGGGCGGCGTGAACGATTTCTTTCTCTTCGGTACGTAGTGTTTCCTCTTCAGGTGTCACTGTATCAAGGGGTACCCACGGTTGTGAATCATCAATCTCCGTTGGGTCGGTTTTTCGGCGTTGATACTGATCGATGTGATTGAGGCACTTGTTTTTGACGATGCGGTAGAGCCATGTGGAAAATCGGGAACGGAATTGGAATTTCCCAATGTTTTCCCATGCGGAGAGGAATGCATCTTGCGCGACATCTTCCGCGTCTTGGTGATGACCGAGCATACCGTAAGCGATATTGTAAACCCAATGTTGATATTGAACCACAAGGGTTCCCATTGCATCGGCATCGCCTTTTTGACAGCGCAAAACAATCTCACGTTCCTGTGCGAGATCTAATTCTTCTGTCTTGCTTATCTCCGAATAGGTTGCCATAGTAGCTGTAAGGGTTGCAACGGACATACTTCTTCTCCAAACTGCCGGGATAAAGAACATGCTTTTATTAATTCAGGACCGTTCAATTCCCCAATAGCCCTGCTCTTCAAATCTCGAATTTCACTTCAATCAAGCAAAATTGCGAATATAGGGGAAAACTAAATGGTTTATTTGTTCAATTAGACATGTAATAAAACAAAAGGTTCGTTTTGTTTTATTTAAGCACGTTTTCTTTATCCGGTGTGGCTTGGAGCTGTTTGAGTTTGCCACTACCATTCGGCCACCTGCCGAGGGCAACATCCTTCTCCTGTTTTTCAAACGTCACTGTATCAAGTACTTGGTTACCACGTGTATCGGTATCAACGAGCATTATAGTTTCGCCGTTACGGGACAACTTGAAGTTCGCATGGAGTCCCACATCGGCTTTGCCGTCTTCATCTAACCACACAAGGAGGTAGCCGTGCGCTGGAATCGTCGTATTCTCAGGAAATGCCCATTTTTTGGGATCGTCTGTTTTATCTGTTAGATACATCCCAGCGAGATTCACCACGTCACTGGTGAGGTTGTGCAGCTCAAGCCAGTCTTCGTGTTGCCCTTGCGGATCGACAAGGCTCTTGGTGTTGAATGCCATCAGTTCGTTAATGACGACTGGCGTTTCTTTTGCAACGGTGGCACCAATTCGGTACTGCGCCGCGCCTTGCTCTGATCTTGCTGGTGAAAAGGCAGTTGTGCCGTGTGTCTTGACCGCGTTTGCCTCTACGTAATAGTAGACTGTGGTGTCTGCTGGAAAACCGGGGATGTGTCCAACATAACTATCCCCTTCTTTTGCCATCGTCACCTGATTAAATACGACATACCGATCGGTACTATAATACAACAAAACCGTATCAACGGCAATTGATTTGTCAAGTGTCGCTTTAACCAAGACAGATTGATTCGCTACAGGAGGCGTTTCAGATCCGATTTCAACCGAAACAATCTTTGGTACGGGTTTACTCAGTTCTGGGTGCGTACGTAGGTGTTCGCGTCTTTCAGTCACAAAACGCTTGAGCTCCATGGGCGTGTCAATTGCAAAATCTTCGTATCCATAGAGTTTCTTATCGTCTTGCTGAACTTCGGCATCAATAAGCGTTTGATATTCCTTGATAATTGGTTCCAAGATTTCCCAATCGAGCCATTCATCAACGACGGTTTGGACGTGTGCGAGATACTGTGCGCGCCACTGCGGATTTGAGAGCAATCGCTTAATAAGTGGACGTGCAGCATTGTCTTCATGCGCTATAGGAGATGCCATTCCGTTCGTTAAGTCTCCCCATGACCAACCACCGGGACCTCTACCACCAGGACCCCCTCGACCCCCTCGACCAAACCTCATACTTTCATTGTTATCATGCGGTATGAGGAGGAATCTGTCGTTGACATCTTGATAGAGCGAGTAATCGCCGCCTTTGTGGATGTAGCCATCGTCGTCCATAAAGACGTTTGAAACGGCGAGTTGCCACAGCACTTGGTCGATATTAAGTATGGATGGGAGATTTTCCACAAGTTCCGCGTCAGGTGTGGAATCGTCAAGCATTTTAGTGAGTGCAATAAGACCGTTCCACGGGTTTTCGACATCGTTAGTTTTGAGTTGATACGTTTCTTGATATGATGCTGGATCGTCTCCAGCATAAGTCAGCGCGCCGCCTCCACCGGGACCTATCTTCCAGCGGATACCACCCTTCGTGCCGAACCACTCAGTGAGAAAGTCCTTGTTGTATTGTTGAGGATTGATATAGATGCCCCAATTTTCACCGTTGATAACCAGTTTCACAAGGTTCGTTTTCATCGCAGGCATGTAGTCGCGGGAGATTTGATTGTAGAGGATTTCACGTAGGAAGGAAGCATCAACGTGTCCGTTGAGTAGGTTCAACGTTTTGTAACCATAGAGGCGTTGTCCATTTTCACCATAGTCAACGGCAATGTTGAAAGATTTTTTCTCTGATCCGACTGTAAAGTAGGAGGAGGTACCTCGAAAATGGACACCGACCTCTGGATAGACCTTTCCATCAACAATCAGTTCTGCCGGAACTTCAATATCCGTGCGATAAAACGAGCCCATCTGCTCGTACCAATCTTCATGGTGGAATCGGAGATAAAGCGTACGGAGTGTTTGTGCGTTGTAGAGTGAGGGTGAACCTTTTGGGACAGCCGCGAGGCTTGCCTGCACATCGTTCTGAACGTCTTCGCTCAAACTTTCTTCGCTCATTAGAGACAGACTTCCACCCCCGCGCGTGTCCAGTGCTGCTTTCCGCTCGGCACCGGTTAATTTTCCGTCCTTGTCTGTATCGAACTGCTTGACCAGTTTTTCTGCGGGTTGAGGACCTCTTCTACCACCACCAAAACCGGGCATCCCACCGGGCATTCTGAAACCTGTATCAGGACCTTGGTTCTGCTGCATCCGCTTGATTTCTTCGCTGCTGAGTTTGTTTCCCGTGAGTGCTTCTATGCCCGTAACCCGGAGCATGAGATCATTTTCCTCATCGCTCAGTTTGCCGTCTCCACTGAGATCGAACCGCTTCTGGTCATCTGAGAGTTTTGGGGTTTCCTGATTGTCTTGAGCATCGGCGTGTATCGCCCAACCCATAATTATTAGCACAATGAGTGTTATTGATTTAAGTTGTTTCATTGTATTCTCCTTTTCAGTTTTAGATTCGGACAGTATAGAAAAGTTCGGGTTTCCGCTTGCTATGTTCATTCTTTATCCATTTTTACCTCTGTGACGTTTTCAATTCCTGAGAGCTCGTTAAAGAAGGCGATCCATTCTTGCGGATTCGTCAATCTAACCCGATATGTCAATTCAATCTGCTGTGTTTTTTTGATTCGTTGTTCAAGTAGACGTTCGTAGATTAGGTATTTATCAAAGACAGAACGATAGACGGTCTCGGAGTTCTTGTCTGGTGGTAGGCAGAATTCGAGACTAAATTCGTTATCGTTACCAAAGCCTTGATGCCAGTGGTACATACAGAGGATAATGATACCGATGAGAAAGGTCGCCAGAATTGCCGTAGATGGATTTCCCGCACCGACCGCCATCCCAACCGCTAACGCGTAAAAAACGAAACCGATATCGCGTGGATCTTGGATAGCAGTGCGGAATCGGATAATAGACAAGGCACCGACAAGGCTAAACGCCCGTGCGATGCTATCCCCGATAATCACCATCACTATAGAAATCAACATACATAGGATGATGAGGGTGTCGGTAAACGATTTTTGTGGGACTTTGGCGTGGGTCCACAAGTAGATGTTAACAATGAAAACGCTGAGCGCAAATGAGAGTAACACTCTGAGGGCATCAGCACCCAGCGTTACAAGTGGAGGCAGCGTTAAAAAATCAGAGAATATATGCATTCCAGTTTGCCAATTAGAAGATTGTATTATAGCCTATCACAAATTATAGCCTATCACAATTAGACAGACATGTGTAGAAATTGTTGAAAATTGTGTCAACAAAGCGAACTAAAGCAATTTACCGTGATTTCTCCCATTTTTGGGTGAGGAAATTTTGGACAACCGCTATTCGGTTGATGTGCTCGATTCTGTGCCGTAAAGAACTATCCGATCAATCATTCCCATTGACGATGACAACACAACGCGGATAGCATCTGTGGAGAGCGGTGCCTGAATGATATAGGGTGATGTCCGGATTGGCGTTTTGATTGCCTTGACAATCCGCCAATTGTCTTCGCTCATTCGTGCATAAACGGTCATGTTTCTCAACGGTTCAATCGGATCGAAGTAGATTTCGATGCGACTGATAGAACGTCTTTCGGGAAGGATCCACTTCCGGGTTGCACTAGTGCCACTCTCGGACAATTCATAAGACTCCGTTATGCCGCCATCGACACGAACTGTGTTCTGGGCTACCATGGAAAGACAACCGAGCATCACGAATGGGAGTAGTGCCAGTGCGAAAGTGCTATAGATGGAATTTTTGAGGCGTGCCATAATGTGTTTCTCCTATCGTTTTAATAATGTTGTAACTATTCTTGCGTTTGTTCTTCATGGCGAATCAGGATACCGACGAATATCCCTGAAAAAGCCAGAATTGCAAGCGCGTAAGGTGCCGCTTCGGCGAACAGTGCTTCTGATGTGTAACTCCAGACATTAAGCGCGAGTGTTTCATATCCAGCTGGCGATAAAAGAAAGGTAAGCGGTAATTCTTTCATTGTCGCGAGGAAAACGAGTGCTGTGGCAGTAAGCATGCCGCGCATGAGAGTTGGGAGAAGTACCCTGAAAAATGCTTGTATTCGTGAATACCCAAGCGAGCGAGCGGCTTCTTCTAAATTTGGCGAGGCTTGGTAGAGCGAACTCCGCACCGGTCCGATGGCTTCTGCGAGGAAATGTAGGGTACACGCGTAGATTAACACGGGTAACGTTTTGTAGATAAAAGACATGGTGTTTAAGACGAAAAAGATAAGGGACAGCGCGAAGGCGAGTGGCGGTATGGCATAAACGATATAGGCGACACGTCCTAACATGTTTGACAGGCGTGATGGATGTCGAACACCTACATAGGCGAACGGAACCGCCAGAAACGCACACAGAATTCCCGCGGGTATTGCAATCGACAGTGAACCGATGAGGGCATTCACAAGCCCTTCCAACACGGCAGCATCGAACCCTCTAAACATCCAGAGGAGTACCGCACCAGCGGGGACAACGACAGTCGTGAATGAGAGCACACTCAGGTACAGGTAAGCGGGGACTCGCTGCATACCGAGTGGGATTTGCGGGAGTTGACGGGAAACCCCACTCCCTGCTCGATGGAGAACCACCCGGTTTAGCAATTTTGCCTCAAGATAGAGCAGACATCCGGTAAAGACCAGAAGCATGAGCGCAAGCCACGCTGCATAGATGTGCTCGAAAGAGAGCGTATACTCTGTGTAAAGTGCATAACTAAAGGTCTCATAACGCATCAATGACACAACGCCGAAGTCCCCGAGGACGTGTAGGCTAATGAGTAAACCGCTTGCATAAAAGGCAGGGCGCAGTTGCGGAAGGATGATATGGAAAAAAGTTTCGCGATATCGGTAGCCAAGACTTCGAGCGGATTCCTCAAGGCTTGGGTCGAGTCCTAATAGTGCGGTACGCAGATTCAAAAAGAGATAAGGGCTCGTATATGCACTCAGCGCGAGAAGTGCCCCCCAGTAACCACTGAGGCGTGGGATGCTTTTTCCGAAAAATTGGGCAACGATACCGGTATTACCGCCGAGTGCCAGCAATGCGTATGCCATCACATAGCCTGGGATCGCGAGTGGCAAAGCGCACATCACCGTAAAGAAGCGTTTGCCCTTCAGGTTCACCCTTGTTGTTAACCATGCTGCGGGGGTTGCCAACAGGAGATCTAACGCGAGAACACCGCCGGTCAGCAGGAGTGTATTAAAGAAAAGCCGCGCGTTTCGCCAGCGGAAGACAATCTGCACAAGCGCAGTGCCTTCCGCAGAAAACGCTTTGGCGAGCAGGTAAACCAACGGGATCAGCCCGCCAGCTCCCACCACAACTGCCGGTATAAGGAAATAGTGGTTTGCACTTACTATTTTTCGCTTTGACATTCAATTCCAGTTACCTCAACTGCCGGCTGGGGCTGTGTCTATAGAATCTCAACATTTCTCAACAGTTTAACTGTACCGTCGAGATCGTCCATATTATTGAGATTGAATGTCGGTGCCAATTGAAGCAGTTCAGAGAGGGGAAGCAGGTTCGCGTGCGGCATTACACCCTCAATGGCGGGGTATTCAAAAACATCGCTGGTGAAGTATTGCTGCGCTTTAGAAGACAGCAGAAATTCCATAAATTTCAGTGCCGCCTCTCTGTTTTTGCTGCTTTTCAATAATCCGATACCAGCAACATTGACGAGGTTGCCTGGATCACTCGCCTTAAAAAAGGTTTGTTCTACAGGAAAACCGGAGTCCTTGCTTTTGAAGCGAAGGAGGTAGTAGTGATTCGGCAAACCGAGATCGATTTCTCCCGCAGCGAGTGCCTCTATGATGGGTGTGTTCTTTGCATAGTTTTTCACACCATTTGCTTTCATACCGCGGAGCCATTCTGCTGTTCGTTCTTCACCTACTTGCATACGCAGGGAAGTGACAAACGCCTGAAAGGACGCATTCGTTGGTGCCCAACCGACTCTGCCTTTCCACATGGGTTGTGTTAAATCGAAGATGCTTTGGGGAATTTCTTCCATCTTAACGCGTTCTGGGGAGTATGCGAGTACGCGCGCTCTACCGCTTGTTGCTACCCAGAAGCCTTCGGCATCACGAAATCCTGAAGGAACCTGTGTGAGTATAGATTCGGGGAGTTTTTCAAACATCGATTTTTTGCTAACGGCACCGAGCGCTCCAGCGTCCTGTGCCCAAAAGAGGGCGGCGGGGCTTTTGTCGCCTTCTGTTAAAAGTGCGGCGGCAAGTTGGGTCGTTCCGCCATAACTCACCGCTACTTGGATACCACTCGCCTCTTCAAATTGCTTAATAATCGGTTCAACGAGGCTCTTACTTCGTCCGGAGTAGATAGTCAACGTTTCAGCGTGAACCGTCCCGATGAGAGTGAATAAGAACAAAATAAGTGAAGCGTAACTGAGCAAACTGCATCGGTTTTTAAACATTGTATCTCCTTTGGTAATTACTGTCATCCGCATCAAATCTGGTATGGATTTAGTCAGATTTAATTTCGAAAGGTTCAAGGTTTTTGAATAGACGCTTAATGCGCGTTTTTATCAACGCTTTGGCACTACCTGCCAACGTGTGTTCATACCTGCCGTAATATGATCAGCAACATGGCAATGATAGAGCCAGTTGCCGGGGGTTTTCGCTGTCATATCTACCGTAACCATCGTACCGGGAAGTAGTTCTACCACGTCAGTACGTTTTCCAGCGTTCAGCACCGTCTGACCGTGCCAATGTGCGGTGTGCATATCGACTTCAGTGCCTAACCCGATAAGATACCACCGTACCCTATCGTACTGTTCAACTTCCAACCCTTGTAGATTGCCAAAGATGTAGCCGTTGATAGCATGCTTAAGATTCCCTTCTTCGGCTTCCTCAGGAGAGTCGTAGTCCGTGCTTTGTCCACTTTTGATGATTTTGCGGTCATTTTCATTGAAGACCAGAAACAGGGTAGTGAAGGCTTTGTCAACATTTTTGGGACGTGGATCGTTCGCAGCACGTTCCATCCCTTTTTTCGTGACGACAATGGTTCCAATCAAACCATCGTAGACTTCGGTAACGGCATCGACGTGTGAGTGGTAAAGCCAGACGATAGACGACGGATCGTTCGGGCCGGGGGCGGCATCACTATCTGCTTCCCAGTGATAGATGAACTTTCCGCCTGATGGTACAGCGGCACCGGATCCTTTCATATCGGCACCTTCGTTCGCTTCGTCGTATTGTAATCCGTGCACGTGGATGCTGAGGGGTTTGTCGGCGCGATTGAGAAAATGCACACGGACACTATCGCTTTCAACGGCGTGCAGTTGCGGTCCAAGAATCCCCATCCACACGGGTTGTTCAACTTGGGTTGTGTAGGTATCATCAGTGTATTGGATGTAGCGATATTTTTCGTACACGAGTGCCTTACCCCAAACGTCCAACCCCATCGCCGGTCTGATGAGGTTTTGTCCACTGGGTGCGTAGTTCCATTCGACTTTCTCAGCAGCGATCCAATACTCTCGTGTTTCGGCTTCAGCAGCACTGGTACAGAGATAAAGTAGGACACTCATGAGTGTAAGAAATGTATAAGACGTGGATTGTAGGTTTCCCGGATTGAGTAGGGAACGCAGTTGGCAGGTATTCGTTAATTTCAATCTCATGAGATTGAGACTCATTTTCAGAAATGGACCTTTTAAAACGGACTCCATTAGATACTAAACCTCACTGGGTTAAATTTGCATTGAATTATATCACAAAAAGCGGGACGTGTCAAAAAAAATATTAAGTTTTACCGCATGTCTGCTCATGTCAGCATTGTTTAACCTCAATCTATTTGTGGGTCGAGGGCATCTCGGAGGGCGTCACCAAGGAGGTTGAACCCCAATACGATGAGGAAGATAGCGATGCCGGGAGCGGTAACAGTCAAGGGTGCGCGGCGGATAAACTTTCGGTTTTCATTGAGCATCGCGCCCCATTCAGGTTCGCCAATCTCAGCACCGAGTCCGAGGAAACTCAGTCCTGCGGCATCTAAAATAGCAGCACCGACACCTAAAGTCGCTTGGACGATCAACGGCGCGATGCAGTTCGGAAGAACGGTGGTCAGAAGAATACGACTGTTGCTGGCACCGATGGTCTTCGCGGCGGCGACGTAATCTAACTCGCGGACTTTGAGGACAGTGGCGCGCAAAATTCGGGCGTATTGCGGTATATAGACGATGGAGACGGCGATAATCGCATTTGTGAGACTCTGTCCTAAAATGGTGACAATGACCATCGCGAGGAGGATGCTCGGCATGGCAAGCATTATATCCATCACACGCATAATCAGATTGTCGGGCCTTCCACCATAATATCCTGCAATTGCCCCGAAGAGCGTACCGAATCCGATGGAAAATGTCATTGAGATCAGTCCGACCTTCAGAGATATACGCGTTCCATAAACAACCCTGCTGAAGATGTCACGTCCGACACCGTCGGTGCCGAGGTAATGCGTACCGGACCGGCCTTTGAGGCGTTCAACAACGTTGGCATGCCTTGGATCGTGTGTTGTGATAAGCGGCGCAAGGATGGCAATAATAATGAAAAATAGTATGATGGATGCCCCAATAGTGGCAGAACGGTGTCTTAAGAGTTTCCGAAGGACGTATTGTTGACTGGTGCCGACTGTTGCGTTGTTCATGTGGCTTCGTTTCCTACTCGAATGCGTGGGTCGAAAGAGGCATACAGCATGTCCACGGTAAGATTGACGAACATAAAGACCGTAGCAACGAAAAGCACACCACCCTGCACAGCGCGAACGTCGCGAGCCTCGACGGCAGCACGCAACCATGAACCGAGTCCGGGCCAAGAAAAGATATGCTCAGTTAAGATCGCTCCCCCTAATAGATAACCGAATTCCAAACCGATAATTGTCAGAACAGGCACCATGCTGTTTTTCATTGCATGTTTGCTAATAACCTTCCACCGCGGCAAGCCTTTGGCATAAGCGGTCGTGATGTACGGTTGGTTTAGCACTTCAAGAAGGCTGGATCGGGTCATCCGGGCGATAATTGCTAATGGGATCGTGCCTAACGTTATCGCAGGAAGAATGAGATGCGCGACGGCGTTCCGAAAGGCGGCGAAGTTTCCAGCAAGAAGGGTATCAATGAGATAAAAACCTGTGCGCGACTGTATATCTAAATCTAATATGACATCCAGTCGTCCTGTGCTCGGTAGTATAGGCAGGAAATATGAGAAAAGCAGGATGAGCATCAATCCCAACCAGAAGATTGGCATAGAGATGCCCGCGAGGGATATTGACATGGAGAAATAGTCTAAAAACGTTCCGCGAGAGATCGCGGCGATGATACCTGCCGCGATACCGAACAAAATCGAAAATGCCATTGCAGCGAGGGTCAGTTCAGCTGTTGCTGGGAAATAGCGTTTGATTTCTTCGATGACAGGTTGCTTTGTTTTGAAAGACCGTCCAAAGTCAAGGTGTGCGACATCCCAAAGAAATTTGGCGTATTGGTGGTACAGGGGTTTATCCAGTCCCATATCTTCTCGGAGTTCGGTGAGTGCCTTTTCGGTCGCCCGTTCTCCCAAAATAGCGACGGCGGCATCGCCGGGGATGAGGTGCACCATTAGGAACACAAGGAGCGATACCGCCAAAAGGGATAAACCGATCGAAAGAAAGCGTTGGAGAAGATACGAGAGCAACTGTTGAACCTTTCGTTAGCGATGCCATCTACAGCGGAGAAAAACGGTCCAAGGAGGCCCGTAGTTTAAAAATTAAAAAATGGGTTGTGTAATTTCTCTTCACCCACGGTGGTGGAGGGACCGTGCCCTGGAAAGAGTCTAACTGTGTCTGGAAGTGACAACAGATTGTCTCGAACGCTATCGATTTCATCCTGATAAGAGATGTTGGGACCGCCAACCGAACCAGCGAAGATTGCATCGCCGACGAACGCTACGTTCTCTGCGATGAAACTACATCCGCCAGGGGTGTGCCCTGGCGTATTAACGACGGTTACCGCGAGTTTGCCGACGGTGAGGGTGTCTCCGTGTGCCACCTCACGTAATCTTGTTTCGCTTCGTGGTTTCGGTTCGTTCGTATGGATGTAGGTTTCGCATCCAGTGGCGGTTTGGATCTTCGGTAACCCATCGGCGTGGTCGCTGTGGGCGTGTGTCAAAAGAATCGCTGCGGGGTTCACATTGTGGGCATCTAACTGTTCCAAGATGAGGTCTGGATGCGCGGCAGTATCGATAATCGCAGCGTCATTGGTTGCTTGGCAGATCAGGAGATAGGCATTGACGGGCCATCCTCCGACAGGCGCGCTAATTGTGATAACCTCAAGGGCTGAATCACTCATCTGTTGTGGCAGTTCGGGTTCCCACTGTTCTTTCGCAATATTGAGCAGCTTGGTGCCGTCCAAATTCAGTACCTCTGCGATCCGAAGGACTTGCGTTTCTGTCGGTTTTAAGGTATACTGTTCCATACGAGCAAGTTCTGTCTCTGTGATGCCCGCCGCTGTAGCGATTTGGCTTTGAGACAAGTTCTGCCCGCGTCGGGCTTTGCCGATGATGTCACCGAATTCATCTTCAAGTGCGTATGCCATGGTGGTGTTCTCCTTACTTTATTTTGTTTAGGACTTACGTAGTTGACCCGTTTTCGCGCAGGCTTTGGTTCGTAGTCGCGCACGGAGACAAAAATGAAAATGTAAACATTTTCATCTTTTCTTCCTCCATTGCGCCTTCTTCGGCAATATCCCGTCAATTTTGGCAGGGAAGCCAATTTTGCGTAAGTCCTGTTGTTTAAGGAACATTGTAGCAAAAAATTCGGTATAATACAATTGAAAATGGTAGACATCGAAACAGGAGGCGTTCTGATGGACATACCGAAAAATGGTTATGAACAAGCAGTAATATCCCTCGCCCCTATAGAAACTGATATGACGTTAAAGGAGTTTCTTGAAAGTGATTTAGAAGGGTATGAATATGCGAAAGGAAAATTAATACCCATGGCACCACCGACAATGGAACACGGTGAAATAAGCATGAGTCTTAGCCTACTTTTGGGTGTTCACATTCGTGAAAATGAGTTGGGGCGTTTGTATCCGGCGGATACAGACTTTAAATTGGGGGACCGATTGGTTAAACCAGATGTCGCGTTTGTTTCAACAGCACGGTTGCCTGAAAATAGACGCCAAGGCTCCCCGGTACCACCGGATCTGGCGGTTGAAGTCGTCTCACCGACAGATATTCAGTATCGTGTTATTGAAAAGGCATTCACCTATCTGGACGCGGGAACCCGTCTGGTTTGGGTGATTGAACCTGTGGCAAAAACGGTGACAGTCTATCGTTCGGGAACAGACATCAAAACGCTCACATGTGAAGACCCGCTTACCGGTGAAGATGTCGTCAAAGGATTCTCGTGTCAGGTTGCACAACTTTTTGAATAAGGAGATTTTATGAAGCTTGGTTTAGTTACATATAATATGGCAAAAGATTGGGATATCGCCACAATCATCGAAAACTGCGTAGAAACAGGGTTCTCGGGTGTGGAATTACGGACAACGCATGCTCACGGCGTTGAGGTTGACCTTTCGGCAAGTGAACGAGCGGCAGTAAAACAACAATTCGCTGACTCTCCGATCGAGATCGCCGGTTTAGGTTCCGCATTTGACTATCATGCCGTGGATCAGGCAGTGCTTCGTCGGAATATAGCGGGGACGAAGGCGTATTCTCAACTCGCAGGGGATGTCGGAGCACCCGGCGTAAAGGTGCGTCCGAATGGACTTCCCAACGAAGTACCTGTCGAAAAGACGTTGAAACAGATCGGGTTAGCATTGCGCGAGTGTGGTGAATTTGCCGCTGACCTCGGTGTGCAGATTCGGTTAGAAGTACACGGCGGCGGCACCTCTGAACTCCCACATGTCCGCACGATTATTGATGTTGCCGACCACGAGAACGTCTACGTCTGCTGGAATTCCAATTTCGGTGAGGTAGAAGACGGCTCTATTCAGAACAACTTCAACCTCGTGAAAGGCAGAATCGGCTTAGCGCATATCACGGAACTGCACCGGCGCGAGTATCCTTGGCGGGAACTCTTTACATCGTTGAAAGAATCTGGATATTCAGGTTACTGTTTAGCAGAGATCGCAGGAAGTTCCGATCCTATCCGCGTGATGAATTTCTATCGGGCGTTGTGGGAAGAATTGTCAAGATAACGGTTTCTCTATGGCGCGCTTTCAAGGCGCGCCATCTTACGCAGTTACGGATAGAATAGACGGGGACGGATGCCATTGTCGAGATTGCAATTTTACATCTTATCCATAGGGATATTTCTGTTGACCTCTATCGGTATGAGTGACACACTTGAAAGCATTCGTTTCAGCAACGATGTTTGGGATGTTGAAATCAATCCTCATTCGCTTGCCGTGAATGTCTATCCTGTGGGGACGGACATAACAGTTCGGGCTTCATCGGGTCAGATGGGATTTGGCACTGTGACGAATTTTTCTGATGAAGGCAACGTTGTTAATTGGAAACTGCCTGAACGCTCCCTTACCGTTCACGTTGAATGGATAACGGACTCGCTAACGCTCGAATTCATTCAAGATGCCCCTGCAAGCGACACGCAAAATTTCACGTGGCCTGTTATTGAAAACACCGAATCCATCCACGGCTATATTTTCCCCTTCTCTGAGGGGAGTTACGTGCCGAAAGATGATGCAACGTGGCAGGACTTTTTATGTGAACAGGGACCGATAAATACGACAGCGGGTCTCTCTATGCCGTTTTGGGGGTTGGATCTGGGTGAGAGAACACTTACCTATATTCTGACAAATCCCTTCAACAATCAAATTCTATTCCGTAAGACGGAAGCGTCTGATTTAGGTATGAAAGTATCACACGCCTTCACGCCGAATTGGGAACGGAAAACATACGGGGTGCGTCTTTCACTGGGGACAGCGTCACCGATTGAACCTGCGAAACACTATCGGCAGTGGATGATTGACAAGGGTGAGTTCGTTTCGTTTGCTGAAAAGATCGAAAAGGTCCCAGAGGCGGAAAAATTGCTCGGTGCTGCGCATGTCTACCTCTGGGGCGGCAAACTCCTCAGTCAGTACGATGTAACGGATTGGAAGGCGTTTGCTACAAAACTCAGTCTTGGTGGCGATGAAAATACGGTTGGAACAGTCGGGAAACATATCTTTTCGCAACTGAACACTGAGACACAGGAAGTTGTCCGAGACATGACACGGGCTGATTATTCCTCCAACTACAGCCGACGCGTTGTGAGCCGTGCGTTAAGTGAACAACTTGAGAAACCCGATTTTTACAATGCCTCTGCGTGGGCAGAAATTCCCTTTGCCCCGGAAACAGAAAAGTTGGTTTCGCAGGACATAATCACACTATCGCTTCCAGAAATTTACCGACGTAACTGTCTGCTACTTTACGCGGCGTTCCCTGACACGCTACGACATCAAGACGAGTGGGGGGATGGTTTCTCAGTGAAGATGCTGGAGCGGTTTGCTGAAAGTGGGTTGGACAGACTCTGGCTCGGCGTTGATTCATGGCAGGAAGGGTTTCGGCATCCGACTGCTGTCACAAAGGCGAGAGAGCTCGGTTATCTCGTTGGACCCTACGATTCCTATCATAGCATTCATCACCCCGACGAAAAGGATACGTGGGAGACTGCGCAATTTGGCCTGTCGCTTTACGAAAGTGGTGCGATTGTCAACGCAGATGGCAGAAAAAATAGAGGGTTTAAAAAGAAGGGGTATCATTTAAGTCCCATCGTAGCACAACCTTATGTGGAAGCTCGCGTCGACGGCATCGTCGCACAGATGCCGACGGACTTCAATTCGTGGTTCATTGATTGTGACGCTTACGGTGAACTCTTTGACGATTATTCAGTGACACATCCCGCGACGCAGGTAGATGATATGAACGCGCGACTTGCCCGTATTGCGTGGATTCGAGATACGTATAATATGGTCGTCGGTTCGGAAGGCGGTGCTGCTTACGCCGCGGCAACGCTCCACTTCGCACACGGGATGACCGTGCCTGTCATCGGGTGGAGTGACCCAGATATGACGGAAAAGACCTCGCCTTACTACATTGGTGGATATTGGCCCCCCGAAGGTCCGGCGATTCACATAAAGCAGGTGCCTCTCAAACCGAACTATTTGTATCTCTATTTCGACCCACGTTTCCGACTACCACTCTACCAGATTGTGTTCCATGATTCAGTGGTGACGACAAACCATTGGGGGTCTGGAAGCCTCAAATTTGAGAATGCAATCGAGACGTTGGCACTGTTGGAATTGCTCTACAACGTTCCACCGTTATATCATCTGAATATGGCAGAATTTTCAAAGCATCAGGCGTGGATAAAGCGGCACTACGCCTTCTTTTCGCCGTTGCATCGGCGAATCGGTGGACAGGCGATGACGGATTTTGAGTGGTTGCGTGATGACAAGCAAATCCAACGCACTGAGTTTGGTGACGTAGTCGAAATATTTGCCAATTTTGGGGCGGGTGCGTTTGAATATGGGGATGTGGTGATTCCCACGAGAAGCGTTGTGGCAAGGTGGATACGGACTGGCAAAGTTGAAGCGTTTTCAGTGCGCCCGTAATTGGCAGTTGGATCTCCTATTGCCAGTTGCAATTCACAGCGTGAACCGGTATAATATAGTTATGTGGCTACACTACGAGGACAATCGAGTTTCTGGATTTGACTGGAGATAGGAACTATGTTCATGCAGAAAATCATAGCTTGTCTTCGGTTTCTCGGAACTCTGTTTCTTAGGTTTTTACTGGGAATCGTAGTGGGGCACTTGTGGGTTGCCGCTGTAGCACTTGTTTTTCATCTCACAGGCGAAAATGTAGTATCTGAACACGCGACAATAGGTTACTCTTTTCACATTGGAAATCTTTATGAATATTTTGATTCAAAGTACGACACAAGCAGCCCTGTTTTTCGTATTGTCGCTTGGGTTGCATGTATAGGAAACTTGGGATGTATGGCTGTTGGGATTCTCTGGGGTTTTTCTCAGGGACGATTGGATTTGCGGAGATTGTTAAGAAGGCGGCAGGCTTAAAAAAATAGGGTTGTCTTCATAAGGAAAGTTATGGATCATACCGAATTTTATCAGGCGAAACTCAATTACGAGACCGATTCTTGGGATCTCTTTGAAGTGCTCAATAACGGGGAGCCCATCGTCGTAATAGAGGCCCGTTCCCCAGAGGTGTACGCCCTTGAACACATACCAACATCGATAAATATACCACATAGGTCAATGTCGGAGGCGACTACAAGTGCACTCGATAAATCTAAGTTGTATGTGACGTATTGTGATGGTATAGGTTGCAATGCTTCCACGAAAGGTGCATTGAATATGGCAAAATTGGGGTTTCAGGTTAAAGAGTTGATGGGTGGCTTGGATTGGTGGAAACGTGATGGCTATGAAACGGAAGGTGAGCAAGGGGTTTCAGGTTCGCAAGTTGTGTGTGGGTGCTAAATGCTATAGTAGGATTTAATTTGCAATCGCTGAAAAGATGGTGTATAATTAACATCGGTCTGTTTCATTTGTAGCAAAAACACTCTTTTTGGAAAACTCTGCAAAAATATTGGATTTAATTTGCAATTGCGAATGGAATAGTGTATAATTGCGTTAATATTCCCCCATAGCTCAGTTGGTAGAGCAGATGGCTGTTAACCATCGTGTCGGCGGTTCGAGTCCGTCTGGGGGAGCTCTCAATTTTGCTGACAGGCTTGCCACTCATTTTGGTTGTCAAGGTTCGTCAGCAAAAATTTTTAATCTGTTCCTGTTCAAACTTGCGCTATTTCTCCAATGGAGGTTAACATGCCTAAGAAGTTTACTAATGCACATCTTGATGAATTGGCTGCAAAAGGCTACCTAATCGTACCAGACTACTATTCAGGGGAACAACTCACGGAGATGCAGGCTGCCCAACGCCGTGTACTCCAGACATGGGAGGAAGTCAAAGACGATCCACCTCCGGGCAGGGCGATTTTGACCGAATTTCCACCGTCTGAGATGGCTCTATTGCGCGGAATTGTGGACCACGATGCGTGGGAATTCGCACGTAAATTTCTGAAAACGGAGCATATTCACTTCCGTGCTGGGTGTATGATTGCACGCTATCCCGGATTTAAAGGCCCGGGTGTCGATAGCGATCCAAGCAATTTGCACATTGATAACGGCAACAACTCACTGCTACCACAGTCCGAGAGTGCTCGTGAATTCGGGCAACTCGGCTTTTGGATACACCTTGAGGATGTTGACAAAGACCAAGCACCGCTTAGACTACTTGCTAAGGGACACGAACGGGATACCTCGAATTACGAGCCGCTTGTTTGCAAAGGGGGTACCCTCTGTATCTTCAACAACTATACATTGCACTCAGCAAGCGATTATCTGCGGGAAGACGGACAACGCTTCACGTGGGGATTCGGTTTAGGACGGGCAGACCACTATTGGGAAGGCTTTCGGCACTACACAGATAAAGGGCGGAATTCGACCTTCTCGAAATTCATCGGCACGTTAACAGCGGCAGAGCGCGAGGTTTTTCGGTTCCCACCGGCTGGGCATCCATACTACACACCGCAAACGCTTCAGGCGTTGGAAGAACAGTATCCCGGCTGGAACGCACGCGGTGAGTATTAATAACGTATCATCTTGTGCTAAACAGCGCGTTAGAAAGCGGTTTTTCGGAGCGGTTCGGACATCAACCAGCCGATTACGTTGACGATATCGTCCTGCCGTTCTTGTAGCATTACTTCGATAAGAGCAGGTTTTTCGGCGGCGAGCGCGTCCCGTAAAGTCTCCTTGAAGTCTCCCAGATCTTCAACCCGCTTGGCATACGCCCCGAAGGACTTTGCGAATGCAACAAAATCGGGATTGAGCAGGTCGGTATCGATTGTGCGTCCTTCACACCCCTTCTGTTGAGACCCCTTAATCGCTGACAAAGCACCGTCATTTATCACGATCGCGACGACATTAATGCCGTATTTCATGGCGGTCGCCATTTCCACGGCTCCCATCAAAAACCCACCGTCGCCACTGAAGCAGATAACAGGTCGATCGGGATGGGCGACTTTTGCACCGATAGCCGCAGGATAGGCGTGTCCTAATGCTACACCGATATTCGGGTAGAGGAACGTCCTCGGATCGTAGATCGGGAATTCAGCGAAAGAGGCATAACCGAGTGCGTGGACATCAATCGCGTAGATGGTGTCTCGTGGGAGCACATCCTGTAGTTCGTGGATGACTGGCAACGGAGGTTGTGCATCGAACGTTGTTCGGAGTTGCGCAAGGATCTCGTCCCACCCGTTTTGACCGGGGGCAACGTCCTCGATAAGTGCTTGTAGCGTCAGTTTCAAGTCACCGACCACACCTATGTCGCACGGGTATTCAAGTCCAATTTCGTCGGCATCTTCGTCTATTTGGATGAAGGGTTGGGGCAGTTCCAGACTCCAATTTCGGGTATCGATGGAGGTAAAGCGCGGTCCGATGCCGATTAAACAATCAGCACGTTGGAGTGCCTCGCCTCCGAGGTAACCGTAGCAAATTTGGAGTGCCAACGGATGGTCCTCCGACAAAACGCCTTTTGCATTACGGGTAACAATGACAGGTGCATTCAGCTTCTCGGCGAGGAGGCGTAATTCGTTTCGGGCATTTGAATGAAAGACGGCAGAACCAGCGAAAATCAGAGGCATTTTGGCGTTGCGAATTGTTTCGACTGCGGTGCTGAGCGATGCATCATCAGGCGGCGGTAATTCGGTGCGTTCGACACGTGGCGGAATTCGGACATCTTCTTCTCCGGTGACGACATCCATCGGAAATTCCAACACAGTGGGTCCCGGTCTCCCGTTGCGCATCGCTTTAAAGGCGTTTTCAACGACGACAGGAATCTCAGCAACTGTGTGCGCGATGGCGCAGTACTTCGTGAGCGACTCAAAAAACCGCATCTGGTCCAATCCGTGGAACATTTTGCTTGGATGTTTGCTGTAGAGGCTGGAGTCGCTTTGTCCAGTAATCAGTAAGACAGGCGCGCAATCGGTGAACGCCTCTAAAATCCCTGTCGATGCATTACTGGCACCCGGTCCAGGCACGGTGATAGCGACACCGACTTCACCCGTTGCGCGGGCGAAACCGTCTGCCATCTGTGTTGCTGCATATTCATGCCGGACAAGGTAGTGGTCAATTGTGCCTTTGCCGCATCGCAGTAGGGCATCGTAGATTTGGATGTTTTGGGTGCCGGGCATTCCGAAAACTGCTGAAACTCCCTGTGCTTTCAAACATTCAATGAGAATATCTCCGCCTTTCACGTATTAGTCTCCTTTATGCTTTTTGAGAAAATTTTCCAGCCACGCATCAGGATCGTAGCCCAGTCGGCGTAGTAGTCGACAACCGATACCTTTTAGAAAATTTGGGATGAGATTAAAGAGTTTAAGTCGCCAGTTCATTATGTTACCATGTTACCGAGAAGTTTTCTGATGAGACAGCTGATGGATGATACACAGGGGTGATTGCTATGTCCTTAATGCCTCGCCACTGGTTTTATCGAAAAAGTGCATCCGCTCTGGAACAAACGTGACATAGAGATGCTGTCCAATTTCCGCTTCAAAGTTGGGGACTGTGCATGCTTTAAGAATCGTATACGTGCCTGATGTATCCGTTCCGAGAGTCAGTTCGACGATTGTTTCTGCCCCGAGAGGTTCAACGCTATAGACTTCAGCTTGAAATGCGTTGGGTATCGACTGATGACTGACAATAACATCCTCAGCGTGCGTGCCGAAGATAATATCTCTGTCTGGATCGTTGTCGTTTACAGTTTTAGCAATCTTGGGGTCCTGAATTGCTACTGAATTGTCTCCGCCGAGATTACTCACTAATGTCAGATGGAGTTCACCGTTAGTGCTGGAGATGTCGCACGGGATGCAATTCATACTCGGATTACCGATGAAGCCAGCGACAAATAGATTGATGGGATGATTATAGATTTCAGTAGGTGTTCCCAATTGCTGGATTCTGCCCGCTTCAAGGACAGCGATCCTGTCTGCCATTGACATCGCTTCGATCTGATCATGTGTCACATAGAAGGTCGTTGTACCGAGTTCACGTTGCCGCCAGCGGATTTCCGCGCGCATCTCGGCCCGAAGTTTCGCATCGAGATTGGAGATCGGTTCGTCCATAAGGAATACTTGGGGACGACGTACCATTGCGCGTCCGAGTCCAACCCGTTGCGTCTCACCGCCGCTTAACTGGCTCGGTGTCCGCATGAGCAGATGCTCAATATGAAGCATCTGTGCAATATCTTTGACGCGCCGGTCAATCTCCTCTTCAGAGAGTTTTCTTGGATGCAGTGGGAACGCCATGTTCTCGTAAACGCTTAGATGTGGATAGAGGATATGCGATTGGAAGACGAAAGCGACATCGCGTTCGGCAGGGGTTTTATCGTTAACGCTAACTTCGTCCAGATAGATTGTACCTTTTTCAGGTTTGTCCAGCCCAGCGATACAACGAAGCGTGGTCGTTTTGCCCGCACCTGTCTGACCGAGAAGCACAAAGAATTCCTCGTCTCGGATATCGAGGTTGATGTCGTCGAGCGCGATGAGGTCGCCGAACCTTTTTGTAATGTTTTCGAGTCTTACTGTTGCCATGGATCATTCTACGATTCTGTGTTGTGGGTATTGCGATAGTATACCACAAATCGCGTTTAGAGGTCAACAGGAATTCTCTGAATCGCTGATCGCTTTTTTACCGACAAACTATGCTTAATCGAGGGGTATGCGTTGTTAGGATAAAAAATTAAATGCAATTCAGCGGCGTATAAGGTATAATTAATTGGTGGTTTTCAGATTTTCCTGTAACAGTCACAAAAACAGGTATGACCTTCCGCACACGTATAAGGCTGGAGAAAAAGATGCTGGATCGCCCAGAGGCAGAACAGAGTGCCCATAGAAGTCCGTCTTTATTGGACAAAATTAGACGACAATACGATTTAACCCCATCAATCACACTGATTTTCGGGCTGACGATACTCTTCTTTACTGTCTTTCTCATATATCCACTCCTCTATGTTTTCAAGGAAGCCTTCTGGATTGAAAACAAATTCAATCTCACATATTTCAAATTGATGGTGACCGACCCGAATATCCGGGAACTCGTTATCAATAGTTTCAAGATCGGTGTAATGGTGACGCTGGTGACGAGCATCATCAGCCTTCCGCTGGCGTATTTTTTGACACGATACCGGTATCCGGGGCGCGATACGTTACGGACTGTCATCCTGATTCCGATGATTATGCCACCCTTCGTCGGCGCGATCGGCATGAAACAGTTTTTCGGGTTATACGGTAGCGTCAATATGCTTCTCGAGAAACTCAACCTGATGGATCTGGCGGAACCTATTGACTGGTTCGGCGGCGGGTTCTGGGGTGTGGTGATGTTATCGACATTGCACTTATATCCGATCATGTATCTTAACATCGTCGCAGCACTCACAAATGTCGATCCGAGTTTAGAGGAAGCCGCAGAGAATATGGGGGCATCGCGCTTTCAGGTCTTCCGTCAGATAACACTGCCATTGATGATGCCCGGTTATTTCGCTGGTGCGATTCTCGTTTTTATCTGGGCGTTTACGGATCTCGGTACACCTCTCATTTTTGAATATCGTAACGTCGTTTCGGTGCGAATCTTCAACCAAGTGACTGAGGCGAACACAAATCCAATGGGGTACGCCCTTGTTGTGCTCATAGTTGTACTGACGGCACTTGCCTTTTATGTTTCCAAGAGATGGACGGGTAGTAAGCACTATGAGATGCTCGGTAGGGGACACGTGACTTCGCGTGAAACGGAGGCGAACTGGAGCATGCGTGGTGTCATCTATCTCTTTATCGGTGGGTTAACGTTTATTGCGTTGTTGCCACACATCAGTGTCATCTTGGTCTCCTTGACGCCAGATTCCAGTCAGTGGCGGTTGAGTGTGCTACCGCAGTCATGGACCTTCGCACATTATGTTGAGACCTTCACGCATTCCGATACACTGCCGAGTATCCTTAACAGTTTGAAGTACAGCGTTTTCAGCACAATGTTGGCACTTCTTGTGGGTATTGTAGTGTCATATCTGTTAACACGCAAGCGTTTGCCGTTCCAGAATCTGTTGGATGCCGTTGCAATGTTACCCTTAGCGTTACCCGGGGTGGCGATTGCGTTTGGGTATCTCGGTAGTTTCGCGGATACGACGCTTCTTTTACGGTATTTCCCAGATGGGTTCGTTTCTGTTATAGATCCGAGACAGAATCCGACGTTCCTGCTGGTTATCAGCTATGCGGTGCGGCGATTACCGTATATGCTGCGTTCCATCTATGCTGGACTTCAGCAGACAAGTGTGACGTACGAAGAAGCGTCGCAAAACGTAGGAGCAACACCGATTCGGACTTTGTATAAAATCACCTTGCCTTTAGTTATCGCGAATATCCTTGCTGGTGCGATTCTCGTGTTCTCATTTTCTATGCTTGAAGTAAGTGATAGTTTGATCTTGGCAATGAAAGATCAGCACTATCCGATTACAAAAGCGATTTGGTCACTCTCCCAGCGTCCTGATCAGGGTCCATATACGGCGAGTGCACTGGGTGTGGTGGGTATGTTAATCTTGATCGCGTGTCTACTCAGTGCAGGGCGCGTGCTTGGTGGGAAGTTGGGAGAAATTTTCCGAATTTAGGAGTAATAGGACTTACGCAATTCCCTGATAGAAGCGGAATGTAATACAAGGAACGGATTTAGTCTCTCCCCAGACTAAATCCCCTAACCGCATTGAGCGTGTGGTTCGTAGCAGAATTCCGTGATTTTGCGTAAGTTCTAACCCCTATAATGGCTATTATGTCCAGTGTAAAAATTAGCGAAAGCAAGCAGCCTGCAACAACGGCGCAGGCGGATAGATGGAAGGCACGTCAAACATGAAACACGCGTCATTACTCCGCAAGGAAAGATTAAAAAACATTCGCGATGCGTTGTTAGAAGCGCGAGATATGCTCGACCGGTTTATCCGAAACCCTGAGAATATCGCAACCATCGCGGCAACAGCGGAAATGATACGAGATGTATTTGAACGGGAAGGTAGGGTCTTTACCTGTGGAAATGGTGGGAGTTTGTGCGATGCGACCCATTTTGCTGAGGAATGCACAGGTAAGTTTCGAAGCGATAGGAAGCCGCTTCCAGCGATCGCACTCAGCGATGCGGGACACATCACCTGCACGGCGAACGATTTCGGATTCGCAGAGATCTTCGCGCGTCCGCTGTTGGCACTCGGACACCCCGGGGACCTACTTGTGGTACTCTCAACCAGTGGAAATTCTGAAAATGTTGTTCGTGCGGCGGGGGCAGCGAAATCTCGCGGGATGAAAGTGTTTGGATTGTTGGGTAGAGATGGTGGTAGCCTTAAACAACACTGTGATATTTGTCTTATTGCTCCCGGCGACACCGCAGATCGCATTCAGGAAATCCATATTAAAGTACTCCACATTCTCATTGAACAGGTCGAACGGTTAATGTTTCCGAGGAATTATTGACATGGATTCGACCCCTTGCTACTATGCACGTCAAGTTTGGAACCTACACCGCTTGTGTGCTTACGGTTTAACGGAGGAGGCAACTTATGGAGTCATCGGAGAAAAATAAGGTGTATTGGCGAAAAAATCTCCAATATCTCGCTATTTTATTGGGAATTTGGTTTATCACCTCATATCTCTGCTCAGTTGTGTTTGTAGAGCAGTTGGACAAAATCCGTATTTGGGGATGTCCGCTTGGCTTCTACTTTGCACAACAGGCATCAATCTGGATTTTCGTTGAACTCATCTTCGTCTATGCGTGGTTGATGACTCGTTTAGAGACGAAATATAGGCAACATGAAGATACAGAGGACACAGAACGAGCATGAGCGTACAAGCATGGACTTTCGTAATGGTGGCACTCTCCTTTGCACTGTATATTGGCGTTGCCCTCTGGTCCAAAGCACGATCGACTGGCGATTTCTACGTCGCTGGGAGTAACGTACATCCCGTTGTAAACGGTATGGCAACTGCGGCGGACTGGATGAGTGCGGCTTCTTTTATCTCAATGGCAGGACTTATCTCGTTTATGGGACGCGACGGTTCCGTTTATCTACTCGGATGGACAGGTGGCTACGTCCTACTCGCGTTACTACTGGCTCCCTATCTCCGTAAATTCGGTAAGTATACAGTCCCCGATTTCGTTGGTGACCGATATTATTCACAATTAGCACGGATTGTCGCTGTCGTGTGTGCCGTTTTTGTCTCATTTACTTACATCGCAGGACAGATGCGCGGTGTTGGTATCGTCTTTTCTCGGTTTCTAAGTGTCAACGTTGAAACGGGTGTACTTATTGGTATGGGAATTGTGTTCTTTTATGCTGTGCTGGGCGGGATGAAAGGCATCACTTACACGCAAGTAGCGCAGTACTGCGTATTGATTTTTGCATTTCTCGTGCCCGCGATTTTCATTTCTATCCTCATTACAGGCAACGTTATCCCGCAGATGGGGTTGATGGGAAAGGTGGCGGACGGGTCAGGTCTTTATCTCCTTGACCGCCTCAACGGTTTAAATGAACAATTGGGGTTTAATTTATATACAGATGGAAGTAAAATCACTATTGATGTCTTTTTTATCACGGCGGCGTTGATGTTAGGAACAGCCGGACTTCCCCATGTGATTATTCGCTTCTATACCGTGCGAAAAGCCTCCGAAGCGCGGATTTCTGCCGGATGGGCGTTGCTATTCATCGCACTTCTCTATACGACAGCGCCGGCGGTAGCGATATTTGCGCGTACAAACCTTCTCAAAACTGTGAGTCCTGAACAGAATGGCGAATTAAGAGATGTAAAATATGAAGATGTACCGACGTGGTTTAAAAATTGGGAGACGACAGGTCTCATTAAGTTCGACGACTTGAACGGTGATGGTGCCGTTCAGTACCGTGGTCCAAAGTCAGATGTACAGAATGAATTGACAATCGATCCGGACATCATGGTCCTGGCGAATCCTGAGATTGCGAAACTCCCGAATTGGGTTGTCGGTTTAGTGGCTGCTGGAGGTTTAGCAGCAGCACTCTCGACCGCCGCGGGTTTGCTGTTGGTCATCTCCACTGCAGTTGCGCATGATCTTCTCAAAGGCGCGATTATGCCAACGCTACAGGAGAAACAGGAGTTGCGTGCCGCACGTATTGCGGCGGGTGTAGCGGTCTGTATTGCTGGGTATTTCGGTATAAATCCGCCCGGATTCGTGGCACAAGTTGTCGCCTTCGCCTTCGGTCTTGCGGCGAGTTCGTTCTTCCCTGCGATTGTCATGGGTATCTTCTCCAAACGCATGAACAAGGAAGGCGCAATTAGTGGTATGATCGTCGGTATTACCTTCACCGCGGCGTATATTATCTACTTCAAGTTTATCAACCCAGGACTGAACACACCGGAGCATTGGTTATGGGGCATTTCACCGGAAGGTATCGGCACTCTCGGTATGGCGTTAAACTTTATTGTTGCCATCAGCGTGTCCGCTTTGACCCCACCACCACCGGATGAGGTACAGGCACTCGTTGATGACATTCGGGTTCCTTAGGGATGGAGGTTTGCGATGAAGGCGAAATTTTTATGGCGAAACCGCCAATTTTCCATTGAACACATAGCGATGCCTTTTTGGGGACACTTACAAGTCGTTTCTAAAACGTGTTGGGTAATTCTACTCCTACTCACGGCCGCTTTTGCGGACGCAACCAAAGTGGAAGACTTCATGCCAAAGGAGAGTGTTCTCTTTGTGAAACTCCAAGATATAGATGAAGTCTATGGTGAAATTGAGATTTCAGAAAATTGGGAGAAAGCACTTGCGCTGTTGCCGGAGGTGTTAGACTGGCAGCAGATGCAACAGGGACTCGCGATGTTGCAAGGCGTACTTGGGACCAACGCGTTGGGTATACTTGAGACGGTGGGTTATCGCACAGCGTTAGCAGCGTGGTTCGATGAGGCCCAGGCCGGTCTCCTGCAACTCGGGCTCGTGGTACACTCTGGCGGCAATCTTGATGAACTCCAACGGCTTACCAAAGTCGTAGAAGGGTTCGTCGGGATGTCTGGCGGAAATACCTTACACTTGGATGCGGGCGGATACCAGCGGGTTCGCTACAACGCGTTGGAAATCAACGGCGAGATTTTTAAATATGGGTTTGTGGATGACTTTCTCGTGCTCGGCGTGGGCGAAGGCAGTTTTGAAAAATTGTTGGATGTCTACCGCACAGATGCACCCGATATGCAAGAGAACGAAGAATTTAACAGGGCGTTAGAAAAAATGGGATCCGGAGAAGTGATTGTTTTTGTCCACACAGACTACATCTTGACTGTGCTAAGTGGCTTAGATGTGTGGATTCAGACGCGGTTGCCTATTTTTCCCCTTCTATTTGGACGGCTCAATTTGCTTGAAGCAGGTCCATTCCTTCAAGTAGGTGTACAATTTAATCCTAATCTTCCCGAAAATGAAATCGGCATGTTTTTGAAAAAAGGTGGGACGCTTAAAACTCCAAATGTGTTATCTAACGAAGACGATCTATTTGTTGCTGTAGCACCGAGCATTTTGGAAGGTGTATGGGAGTTTGCTCGCACCGAGATGGATAAAGACGCGACGGGTAACACTTACGAGGCAATCTCTTTTTTGGAGGGGCTTCTGAACCTTGATTTAGAAGAGGATATTATGGCTGGGTTGACCGGTGAACTCGCTTTGTCTGTTCCTGACCTCACACGTTTCGATCCGGAAGCCGTAAGTAGCATTAGGGTTGAGGTTGATGGTGCCTTTGCGCTTGATGCTGGTAATGTGGAAACGAGTGGTGGCATTATTTTTAGCCCCAGCAACCGGATGAAGTGGAATCAGGTCGGTAATTCCCTTTCTAACCTGCAAAGTGCCTCTGTTTCTCAAACGGATTACAAAGGCACGACAGTATCAGGATTCGCCTCGAATATCTATTACAGCGAGATAGATGAATTATTTCTTATGGGTTTCTCAGAGGATCAGATTTATACCCTTATTGATGGGATTAAACGGAAAAAGAAACCGTCCTACTTAAAACAACTTCCAAAAACACCGACTGCGTTTGCCCAACTGAATTTAGCACGGGTTTTGGAGAGGGGAAAGGGATCACCACCCGCTGACAAGCTCCTTGTCGATTCTAAAGAGATACCACTGCTCCTCGCTTGGCTTTCTGTCGAGGATGATGTTGCTTTGTTAGAAATGACACTGTCGGAAAAAGAGACACTCATTGAGATGCTTGCGAAGCTCTTCCCGTTTTTCCTTTGGAATATGGATGTGTGGAATATGGATGTGTGGAATATGGATGTACAAGAGAAGTCGCCTAATTAGGCTTAACCAATCACGGAGGAACAAGTAGTGATTCAGAAAAAACTTATACCATGTATGCGCATTAAAGTGTCTGTCAGACGGTGGTTTGCGGTGATAGCAGTTGTTGTCGGTATCTTACTCGGTTTAGGGATAAGCCAGATGGTTCAACTCCACGAGGCGACAGCAGAATCACAAGAGGGTCCTTTATCCGAACTCGCTGCGGAACTCGCTGCGCTCAAAACGAAGCATAGAATGCTACAAGCGAAATGGCAATCCGAATTACTTGCACAAGTCGTGCCAACTTTAGCGGACGAGTCTGATGGCGTGAAACGTCAATTTGTAGATTTCCTTGAAGAAATTGGGAATCCCGGCACCCCTGCCCTCGTTGCGATGCTTCGAGACCCTTCTAAACGTGTCCGCAAAAAGGCGGTTGAGGCGTTAGGTGAAATCGGTGAAAACGAGAGAAAAGCAGGAAGGAGTCCAGATGCTGCCGCAATCGGATTAGCGATGGCACTCAAAGACTCGTCTGAAGAGGTTTTCCGTGAGGCAGTTCAGGAATTGGACGATGTTCGTCCGACATCTCCGGAATCGCTCGCTGTCGTCGTGCCGGCACTCATCGCAGCACAGGAGATGGATTCATCAAGCGGGCGCGACGATGTCATTGATGTTTTAGGACGAATCGGCGAAATCCTCGCGAAAAGCGGACAGTCCACTGATACTATCCGAGATGCTTTAATTGCCAGTCTAAATGATAACTCCACTAAAGTCCGAACAAATGCAATTGATGAGTTGTCTGATATACGAGCAGCCTCTACTGAAACGTTCACGGCGTTGATAGGTGTGTTGTCTGACGGTTCTGACTCCGTGCGAGCGCGTGCTGAAGATGCCTTAATTGAATTGGGTGAACACGCTGCTACAACTGTTGCCCCTATGTTGGCGGAGGCACTTATGAACAGTCAGTCATCTGTAACGCGTGGACACGTCGTTGATGTGCTTGGCGGAATTGGTGAAGCACTGGTAGATGACGGGAATTCTGGAGAGATGGTCGTGGAACCGCTTCTCGTCGCACTACGCGATACTGCCGAGGATGTCCGACGTAATGCTGCTGATGAATTAGGAGAAATGCGTGCAACATCCCCTGAAGTGAGAACAGCCTTGACACAGGCACTCAAAGATAGTTCTAAAGCCGTTCGCGATGCGGCACAGAAGGCAATACGACGGATTGAGAAAGCCGAATGACCCTTCGGATGATCGAGTAAAATTAGGCACCTTTCCTTTGCAAGGGCACGTCACTAATATAGGCGGTTGTTAAACTTCTTACCAGTTCTTGCGTCTTAATCATCAATAACAGACACTATGCGATAGATTTATAGACAAAATAACATAGAGGCTACTTCTCGCGTGAGGTCCGGGATCCCGCCGAAAAGTAGAGCTTTTACACTATGCAACAGACACTGAACACGGTTTCGCTTGTTGAGGTGATGCGACAGGCATCTCTCATTTCAGAGCAGGACTATACAGACATCGTTGCAGAGATAAAACAAACCGGTGCCTCCGAAGCTGCTGTGCTTTCTAAGCATGGCGTACCCTCCAATCTCCTTGCACTCGCGACAAAGAGTGTCGAATGTGGGACATCCTTCATCCAATTGGAAGGTATTATTCCTGAACCTGACGTGCTTGAAAAGGTGTCGGCAGGGTTCGCATACCGAAATAAAATCGTGCCTATAGAGTTGATGGGTGATCAACTCACGGTTGCGATGGTGGATGTTCTGGATGTCGTTCTCATTGACGAGATTGAGCTCATCACAAGTCGCCAAGTTATACCTGTTCTTGCGGATGAAACAGACATTGACGAAGCAATCGTCCGTCTCTATGGACGCACTGCTGAGAGCCTGCTCAGTGCTGGTATTAAGGGACCCGTTGGTGCAACTGCCACTCTTGAACGTGAGACTATTGACGACTTTGGAATAGATGAGAAAGACCTCAGCCAAGATCCAACAGTCATACATGCTGTTGACCAGATGATTATCGATGCTGTCCGGATGGCAGCAAGCGATATTCATATTGAGCCCTACCCCACGCAACTGAAAATCCGCTTCCGTGTCGATGGTGTGCTGGAGGACCAGCCACAACCCCCTGCCTATCTCCAATCCGCAATCACTTCGCGTATCAAAATTATGGCGGGAATGGATGTCGCAGAACGGAGACGTCCGCAAGATGGAAAAATCAGTCGGCAGATTGGTAGCGTCGGTAACCGGCAAATAGATTTGCGTGTCTCTACGGTGCCAACAGTCGCGACACTGCACGGTGAAAGCGTTGTCCTCCGTATCCTTGACCGACAGTCTATCGATTTCGGACTTGCAGAACTCGGGTTAACCGAAGAAAACCTCCAACTCTTTCAACGTATGATTCGTAAACCGTACGGTATCATCCTTGCAACAGGACCCACCGGTAGCGGGAAAACCACCTCGCTTTACGCGTGTCTGAAAGAGATTAACACGCCTGATGTCAAAATTATAACCCTTGAAGACCCGGTTGAGTACGAATTAGACGGTATTAACCAAATTCAAGTCAATCCCGATATCGGCTTTAGCTTCGCCCAAGGTCTCCGCCATATCCTACGGCAGGATCCCGACAAGGTATTGGTCGGTGAGATTCGTGACTACGAAACCGCAGAGATGGCGATTCATACGTCGCTCACAGGACACCTTGTTTTTAGCACACTTCACACAAATGATGCCCCAGGCGCGATCACGCGACTTGTTGATATGAATGTTGAACCCTATCTCGTTGCCTCCACAGTGGAAGGCATCATTGCCCAGAGACTTGCCCGCCGTGTCTGTAAGGCGTGTTGTGAGATGTATTCTCCTGAAATGCATGAACTGGCAGGACTTATGAGTAACGGCAGTGGTAGTAATATCGCTATCCCTTATGGTCTTGAGATTCCGCGCGCTGTCGGATGTAAGGAGTGCCGAGGGAGAGGTTACAAAGGGAGAGTCGGTATCTTTGAAGTCCTGTTCATGAGCGATGAAATTCGCTCGGTTGCACTCAAACAGGCATCGACAACCGAGATTCGCCGACTCGCTGTCCAAATGGGTATGAAAGGCTTACGTGAAGATGGCTGGCGCAAGGTCGCTGCTGGATTGACAACAGTTGACGAAGTCATCCGCTTAACGCAGGAGGATGAATTTGATTTCGGGGAAGCCGTGTAAGCGGTTCTAAATCTCTCTATGCTAAAAGGGGGCAGTATGAAGTTGGTAGTGATTACAAGTATTGTTTTTCTCTTCACCTTCTCGGCAGGAGCGGGCGTGTTTCTGGAGGATTTTGAGAACGGAAACTTGGATGCGTGGCAGGAGCTTATTTTGTCGCAGGATTTTCTTTTTTTTGATGTGGATGATCCGCCTCCCGGTTCTTGGGAAATTGTTGACGGTGAACTTCATGCGGTAAGTCCTGATGACAGCACGCGTTTGCTCACAATTGGTGATGAGACATGGCGCGATTACACCATCGAATTTGAGGTCAAACCGCTTGATAAACCAGGTCCCAGTAATATCGCTATTGCCGCTCGAATCAAGGGTAGTTGGGTGGTATGGTGTCTCATCGGCGATTTGCCACAATTTCGCGACAATGCCTCTGAAGCGCTGTTTGCTGCTGGCAATTTTCATGACCAAAACACAATCTTCTATACACATGCCAAGCTTCATCGATCTTTAAAATTAAACAAGTGGTCGAAGTTGAAGTTGGCGGTTGAAGAAAATACCCTAAATTTTTGGATTAACGGTAAGCAGGTTATTGGGCCCGTCCGACTTCCAAACCGCCAAACTTTCGAGCGTTTTGAGGCTGTTAAACATGCGCATCCACCTAAACCGGGAAATATAAAGATAATTCAACCATTAGAGTTAAACGGGTTCCAAGACTTCTTGACAGGAGCGGCGGGTTTGGGGCTTTCAAATCAAACAGCGAGATTCGACAATGTTGTGATCACTGGTGACAGTATCCCGAACAGTGGTGGGTTGTCGGTAACGCCTAAAGCAAAGCTTGCGACGGTATGGGGAAATCTGAAGCGTTTTTAATATATACTTGTGATACCGAAGTGTAGCGGAGGGGTTGACTGTGCCAACATTCCGATATGAAGCACTCACCCATAGTGGTGGTAACGTTACGAATACAATAGAAGCCGACTCCAAAGCCGAACTCATCTCTCGTTTACGGCAGATGGGCTATTGGCCCACAGACATTGTTGAAGAGAGAGAGGATGCGGAACCGACTGATGTACGTCGCTGGTTTGAAATCGGCAGACGTGGTGTGAAGGCGACGGATGTTGAGTTCTTTACGTACCAATTAGCGACGCTGGTGAGCGCTCACGTTCCGCTACCACGCGCATTGGAGGTTACACTCGGTCAAATCCAAAATCCTGCGCTTCATCGTATCGTCTCACAAGTGAAGTACGATGTGGAACACGGTGCGGCTTTTCACGATGCCCTCACCCAGCACCCGAAGGTGTTTTCTGATCTTTATGTCAACATGGTAAGAGCCGGCGAGAGTGGCGGTGTCCTCGGTTTAGTTTTAGAACGGCTCGCAGAATTCGCCGAACGTCAAAGAATTCTCAAAAACGATGTCGTCTCAGCACTCTTCTATCCAGTTATCTTGTTGACACTTAGTATTTCTGCTGTTGTAGTACTCATGGTTTTTGTCATACCGAAATTCACAGCAATGTTCAACGATCTCGGTGTCGAATTGCCGCTGCCAACGCGAATTCTCATTGGTACCACCGATGCCTTCCAAACCTATTGGTGGCTCGGACTTCTCGCGGTCATCGCAGGTGTAGCAGGCTTGAAACAATATCTGCGTCGTGAAGCAGGCCAAGTCTGGTTTGACCGCCTAAAACTGAAATTGCCACTCATCGGACCAATATTTAGCACCTTTGCCATTGTCCGCTTCACCCGAACGATGGCAACACTTTTAGAAAATGGTGTACGTATGCTGCCTGCCCTCCAAGTTGTCAAAGACACTATCGGGAATAAGGTATACAGCAATGTCGTCGCCGCCGCAGAAACGGAGGTTGAACAGGGTTCCACACTCTCCCGTGAGCTTGGTAGGAGCAAGGATTTTCCTGAATTCGTCACCCACATGGTGGCTGTAGGCGAGGAATCCGGCGAACCTGTTCACATGCTCAGCAAACTATCTGAATACTACGATTTAGAAATAAAAAAGAGCCTTGAACGTCTAACAAGTTCCATTGGTCCTCTTGTCATTTTACTGATGGGACTTGTTATCGGGTTTATCGCTGTCGCGATGATCCTTCCAATTTTTGAGGCAAACCAATTATTGAGCAACTAAATGGCTATCGGCTATCGGCTTTCAGCCTTCAGCAAAGAAGGTTTCTGGTGAAGTTACACCTGCTTGCTGACCGCTGATCGAAACCGTTTGCTGATGGAAACCAATCTTCTGACTGCTGACCGCTGATTGCTGACAGCCACTATAGGAGAAAAATAAATGTACGCTGCACTTAAATCCGATCAATCCGGGTTGACACTCATTGAATTGACGATTGTCATTGTCATTTTAGGGATTTTGGCTGCCTTCATCGCGCCGCGTGTTATCAATGCCCCGCAGCAAGCGAAAGTCGCGAAGGCACAAACAGAGGTTAACGGTATCAAAACCGCGTTGGAACAGTATGCGATCGTAACGGGCGAATATCCTACAACCGAACAAGGATTAAGTGCCTTGTGGCGGGTACCGAGCCCCGCACCCGCAAATTGGGATGGTCCCTATGTTGGCAGCCCCAATTTCGTAGATCCATGGAATAACCCATACGTTTATCGCCAGCCCAGTACTCATTACGGATACGACTATGACCTCTATTCGATGGGTAAGGATGGGAAGGTAGGCGGTACTGAACTGGACACAGACATCACCAATTGGGTTGATGAAACCACCGGAGCCTACTAAAACAATGCTGCGAACGACAGTTAGGCGCGATTTCCGTGCTGTGTCTAACTTTCAACCCCAAAGTGGCTTCACAATTACGGAGTTGCTAATCGTCTTGACCCTCATCGGTATACTATCAGTAATGTCTATGCCGACACTGAAAGGGTTCGCGGCAACGCGCCGCTTAAAAGCTTCTGCTTATACACTCCGCAGTCTTCTCACGTTTGCACGGGATATGGCAGTCACAGATCGAACGGCACACCTCGTCGTTTTTGACTTTGACAACGAGCGATACTGGCTTGCCTCCAGTGAAACGTTTGATCCCAGTAATCCGCTTACATCGGCACTGACGGCTCAAAATTCTACTGTTGTAGCGGCTATACAGAATAATACACAAAGGAATTCGGGGTTACAAACCCCTCCTACGACAGGAACCTCCGCTCCACGGGCTCCTTTGGCACGATCCAGCGGTATCTTAGGTGTGCCCTACCCGATGGAACAGAATGTAACATTAGCCGCGATAGTAACCAACCACAACGGTAGGACTGTTGAGGTCGATTCTGGCGTGGCGTACATCTATTTCTTGCCTACTTCCACCTCCGAGGATGCAGTCGTGTACCTCCGTAACACACGGAATCAGATAATGTCTGTTACTGTTGAAGCAGCAAGCGGGCGTGTCCGTGTGCGACAACTCACATCTCAAGAGATCGAAATGTTGGGCTTTGAAACCTCCGACTATTTTTAATTTTACCTTGCGGAATTATGACAGGGTTTGTGTCTTGAAGGTTTTTCTTTAGAACCGTCCCTCCAAATGTAAAGCAAAGACAAATTATGCCATTTAAGGAAACCTAATTTCATTACGGGCTACGGTCTTGATATGAGAGTGATGGCAGCCTGCAACAACGGCGCAGGCGACTCTTAAGCGAAAACTTGTATGGAACGTATCACGGGATTTAACGCCTTGCGAATAATTAAAAAAACGTGCCCAGCACCAGAAGAAAAAGACGGTTTTACCCTCGTTGAGGTACTTGTGACGTTGGCGATTTTGGCGGCTGTCTTGCCAGCACTTTTGCAAGCGTTTGCTTCCGCTGCCCGTAACCAAGGGCTTTCAGACAATAGGACTACCGCACTCTATCTTCTCAAATATCGGATGGCGGAGATTGAGATGGAGGGCTATCCAGATGTTGGTGATGAATCCGACGAGTTCGGTGAAAATACACGCTACCGTTGGCGTTCTGTCGTTGAGGACGTAGATTCTGAAGATGTTGAAAACATCCGTCGGGTTCAAGTAACCGTCACATGGATACATAGAAACAGAGAACGCTCAATATCTATGAGCACCTACATCGCAGATCGGCAAATGCCACAGAATCAAGCACAACAGCCGGGCGGCGGTCGATGATGTTTCTACGAGGCATCGGAGATTATGAAGACCCAAGAAATCTGCAACAACACAACCACTGAAAGTGGATTCACGCTCATTGAGCTGCTCATGGCAGTAAGTATCCTCGTCATCATCGGGGGTTCAGTGTATTTTGCCTTCAAAACAGCCGTGGATGCCTACCATCGGACGGAGGAGAGAATATTAGCTGCGCAGAGGTCTCGAGTCGCTATGGACCGGCTTGTGACGGATCTCAGCAACATGCGAGTCTCACTGCAGGATCCAGAACTCGCTCTCTATACTCAAGATGGGCCAAGCCAATTAGGCGATAGGGACATGCTCAGTTTTGTCACGCTCGTTAAGACGGATCCAGATCCGTTCTTAGAGCAACTTGCAAGTTTCCAATCTCAAAATGCCTCGCAAACGCCTTTGCCGCTTTTAAGTGACGTACAGCGGGTGGCTTATTTTGTTGGATCTGAACCGTTACCCGGTGAATCCACTTTGGGTTCGTCAAACCTACAAGCGTCTCTCACAGGAGACACGGGTGATGAACAGAGCGGTGAATTTGCTCTCTTTCGGGTTACAACGACAGCACTCGATCCTGAAGTTGTTATCGGTACGCTTTTACAAACGGGTGAGGTTCCGGAGACGGATGAAAATGGAGAGCCTATTTATGTCAATATCGCAACCCTTATTGCTGGACTTGTTAGTTTTGATCTCAAGTATTTTGACGGAGAGGCAGAGGCATGGCGTGCCTCGTGGGACGATACTGAAAGCGTTCCGAGTGCTGTACAAGTCCTGATAACTGTCCAAGGCGAAGCACAGGTGCCTTCGAACATTAATGTGTCACAAGGCACAACGCAGAGCCAGCCGACAATGCAGTCAAGGGGTATGACGCAAGCGACGATGGTGTATCTTCCGGCGAGTGCTACCGCTGGTGGTGGACCCGGAGGGGCTCCTTAGGAGGTTCACGGATGATACGGTTTACAAAACGGGATTCCTGCGCATTCTACAAGGAACAGAGTGGCTTATCTCTCGTCTCAACCCTCTGGGTACTTACTATTTTGTCTGTTCTCGCGGCGCAGCTGCTCTATTCAATCCACATAGAGCAGCGTACCCAGCGGAATTTCTTGGACAGGGCGAAGTTTCATTATGCGGCAAGAGCAGGTTTCGAGTGGACCCTCGCAGTTATGCGCGGCGACCAAACTCCTTTTGACTCACTCGGTGAAACTTGGGCTGAACCGATTCAAGGACAGGTTGAGGACGAGATTCGGATTGGCGATTTCTTAAACTATCAGGTGACAATTGTAGATGAGGCATCAAAGGTTAATATCAATATCGCCGACGTAGGACTGATCAGTAATTTGCTTGCGCAGGTAGGGGCTTCTCCAGATGATGCGCTTACTGAAGAGCTTGCCAACAAAATTGTAGACGGACGACCGTATCGCACGGTTCGAGATCTTGCACGGGTCGAAGGGATGACGTCCGAGCTTCTCTACGGCACCCAACAAGGAATAGCCGGCAGCGGTCAGCCGTCGGAAACTGTCAATCGACAGCCGACAGCCATTCTGCAGGGGCTTGTTGGTTTGGCTACCATCTACTCTGTTGATGCGAGCACTGATCCGAACGGGGAATCGCTTGTCAACGTCAATACCGCGGATGCAGAGGCGTTGACGAACGTTAGCGGACAGCAAAATCAACCTGTGTTCACACAAGATGAGGCGGAATCGCTCATCCAGCAACGTGATTTTGACAAGTTTTCCGCACTAATGGACGTCCAAGCAGTTTCCGATGAACTTTTCAACAATATCCGGGACCAATTGACTACAGAAGATACTGGTGAAGGTGGGCAAGAAGGGGAAACCAACGGTCTGAGGAATATGGTTCCAGGGCAAGGAGCGGGACCACAATCATCGGATGAAGGTGGGAAAGTTAATATCAATACCGCCGATGTTGAAACTTTGGAGTCCTTAGAAGGCATTGACCAGGGAATTGCCGAACGCATCGTCAGCCATCGTGAGGGGCAAGGACTTTTCCAGAACATCGATGCGATTAAAGAGGTAAAGATGTTGACGCAGCAGGAATTTATCGGTATTGTTGATAAAATAACACTAAAAGATGGCGATACGCGCCAAGGGCTTATCAATATAAACACAGCACCGCCTGAGATATTAGCACTGCTACCGGGGATGGACCCACAAAAGGCACAGGCAATCGTCGAACGCCGTGAACAAGACGCAACCGAGACCTCACAGGTCCAGAGTTTTACTGAGGACGAGGTAAAAGGAAATCCGTTTACTAACATCTCGCAACTGTCCCAAGTAGAAGGAATTGACTTTGGAACGTTCCGCGAGGTTGTCGATTGGGTAACCTACCGTTCGCATGGGTATCGTGTTGAGGCAAATGGCGTTGATGTCGCGGGTAAAGTTATCTCGTCCTGTGTCGGCATCATTGATCGGACAGGCGACCAAATAATCGTGCAATATTGGCAACAGGATTAGAGGAATGGCTGATAAAAAAATGGCAAAAAATCGAGTCGTGGCGATAGAAATCGGCACAAACACAGCGAAAATTGTTCAACTTGAACGATCATCTACAACCGTGCATCTTACCAATGCAAGGATCGTGACGTATCCAGACAAAGATGACCGGCAGCAGGTAGCTGAATCGGTGAAACACCTCTGGAACTCCTTAGGAGATCTACCCGTACAAGGTGGTTTTCGGCCGTTGTTCAACCGAAATAAGACAGAAATTGCGCTTGCCCTTCCACGATCCTTGGTGAATATCAAACGATTACCCAATTTGCCGGCTGCAACGGATGAACAACTCGCAAGTATCGTCGCAATCGCTGCGGAAGCCGAACTCCCTTTTCGAGTTGAAGAGGCTATCTTTACGTATCACGATGTACAACGGACGGCGGAAACCTCTTCTGTGGAGTTAATATCCACACGGCGAGCGACAGTTGCAAACTATTTGGATCTCCTTGAACAGATTGGGGTTTCTGTATCAGCGGTTACGCCTTCAATGATAGGCATAGCGGAGGTCGCGTCAAACGGCGGATGCACAAAACCTACATTCATTGTTGACATCGGTGCCGAGCAAACAGACTTCTGTTTCATGAAAGATGGGAAACTCCGGTTTTCACGAAGTTTCCGTCTTGGTGGTAATCATCTCTCAGAACATCTGAGTCGTACCTTGAGTACAGATGTTGAAACGACATCGGAGGAAAAACAGCACATCTCGGCACGCGAAACTCCCGCATATACTTGGACCACCCAGTTTATCAGTGAACTCCGGCGTTCTATTGCTGCCACTACACATTATGAAGCGGAAGTGAACACTGATGGCTCTCAGGACCTCACCCTACCAGAGACAGAACCTGAACTCTGGTTGTGTGGTGGCGGTGCACGTGTCCCCGACCTCGCATCTACTTGTGAAGCGGAACTCAACATTTCGACGCAATTGTGGAATCCACTTCATGCTGTCCAACAGCATGCCGGTATTGACATCCGCCCTATGCGTCCAGAGGTAGAAACTGTTCTTGATGAGTGGGGTGATACCCTTGCTGTCCCTTTAGGTGTGGGGCTCAATGCGTTGAAGCCGACAACCCCGGTCTCCTTGTTGCCGAAGGAGGCAGTTGAGACACTCACGCAAACGACACAGCAGCGTCAACTTTTTGCCGCCGCTGGGTTAGGCGTTTTGATAATTGGTGGTATTATTTTTGGTGGTTACATGCTGCAACGCTCACAACAGTATAGAAACGAAGCAGTAGAAGCACAGCTCAGCTATTACGCGCAACCGATGACTGCGGCGAAAGTACAACTTGGGAAGGAGTTAGCACTCACTGATATGTTAGCGCATCACATCTCACCACTTGATATTTTGCATGCCCTTAGTGAGATGTTTGGCGATAGGACACAGGTGGCATGGACTAATTTCAATATTACCAATCTCCACGAACCAACAACAGCGCGCATTACATTCAATTTGGAAAGTGCTTCTCATAATGCCATTAATACGCTCTTACGCGCGCTTGACCGTTCTGGAGTGTTTACCAATGTTCGTCCCGGTGAAGTTACAACGATTGCTCAAGATAGAAAACAGATTTTCCAAGTGCAGGTCCGGTGTAATCTAACAGCATCCGCTGTGAAAGCACTTGCCAAAAAACGCTATCCTATGCCCGAACCACAAATCGATGAAACAGCAAATATGGAACCTTATGTTGAACCTCCTATGCTGGAAACCTTTGAAAACGAAATGAACGAAAAAACGAAATAAACGAACTTGATGATAGTTATAGGTTTCTAAAGGATGAATTTATGGAACTGGATATCCAATTAACACCGCGAAGCCGAATTTTGCTTGGTATCTTGGGTGGAGTGCTTTTAATCTTGCTCGCTATGCAGGGAGGTCCCGCCCTTTATCGCTTGTTTGTGAATCAAGACACCAAAGTGAAACAGGAACAGTTGTTACGGACTCAAAATTTGGTACATGTTGCAGAAGTGCTTAAGCCCATTGAATCCGAGATTTACAAAGAGACGGGGTTGGCACTCGCTGAGAGTCAGCAGGGACGTACGAACTCGCAGCCTGCCAAGACACTTTTTGATACTGAACTGCCGGAAACCGTTATTAGATCTCGTATTGATGCGCTCGTCAGGCGCGCTGGCATTCAACAGAATTATCAGCTCCTCACGAAGCCCGGGACCACTAAACAAACACAGAAGCTGACAGCGCAGAGCCGAGGAAACCTTGTTCTCTATTTCTATCTTAAGCACATAGAGACGGAGGAAATGGAGCTTACTGAGGTAGTTGAGCAGCAAGCAGAGGAAGACACGTTCAACATGTTAATGGATGCGTGGTTGTCAGAGACGGAAACCGACGCAAATAAGGAATCGGATGAAGCGGACGCTTCAATGTCTGAGGCGGTGTCGGAGGAAAAGGGAACAGAACGCACAGATAAAGCAAAGCCGACTAATTCAATAGATGCTGCGGCACGGTGGAAATTCCCCTCGCTTCCAGAGGTAATACCGGTCCCTGTTCGAGCCAAACTTGCAGCGTTTATCAAAGGCATGCTAACACAGCAACTTCGGGGTGCAACAGGTTCGAAGCAGGATTTCTTTGAGACGCAGCTCCACAGAGTCTATACCGCCGCTACACCCGGTATCTTCGGTATCGGTGCAAAGCCCGCTACCGTTGAAATCCAATTGCAAAGGGATAGTGTCCTTTTAGAAATTCTCGCGCAATTGGAGGATTCCGTAGGTATAGGTGAGTTGCAATATGCACTTGTTCAGTACATTGAGGAGATTCAGCAGCAGCGCGCAACACTTTTAGAGCAACTCGCGCTGGCGCCACTGACGTATCAAACGGAACACTACACAGTTGAAATGAAATTTAAAACAGATCTTGAGAGACTCGTTAACTTGAACCATCTCATCGAAACTGGTGCCAAATGGCTCACGGTGCGCGATTTACGGATCGCCGCCGATAAGCAGACAGGGGCGCGCCCAGCCGCACGCGGTCGAAATTCCGAGAATAGTGCCGCGACAAATTTGAATGTGGACATGCTCCTCATCGCTCGAATATTTTAATAGCTATCAGCAGTCAGCAAGAACAGCCGACAGCCATTCCCGCTGATAACTAAAAAGGATTGGATGCTATGCAAGGAAGAAAACTTTCGTTTATTTCACTACTTTGTTTGGGATTGCTCGTTTTTGGGCTTGCTGAGCTTTACGCACAAGAACAGCAGCCTACAATGCGTGTCGCCGAAACTGACGAACAAGGGCGCGCAATCCGTTTCGACTTTAACTTTACAAGCCAGGAGTTAACAGGGCTCTTTGAATGGCTCTCGCGGGAGGCTGACCTCACGATCATTGCGAGTGAAGAAGACATTAAAGATAAAAAATTCTCGCTTATTAACCTCAATAATGTAACGATTGAAGAAGTCATTGAGAAAATCAAAACCGTCCTCACCCAATATGACCTCACGCTCATTCAAACCGATAGTACACTCTTAGTCACAACCTTTGCACGCGCGATAGCAACGAAAGGCATTGTTAAAAGCATCCCACCAAACCCCGAACGGGTTGACATGACCGACGAGATACAAACCTATATCATCCAATTAGATACCGTTGTCGCATCCGAGCAGGTAGATCGACTCAAGCCACTTCTCAATAAACAGGCGAATATTTTTGCAGATTCTGCTGCGAACGCTCTCGTCATCACCGATGTTGCTTCTAATATACGCCGAATTGTTTCTATTCTCCAGATTGCAGACGAAGGTGAACGATTCCCTTTAAAAATTCTCATTGTGCCTCTCACTTACGCTGAAGCCGAACCGTTGGCGGAGACGCTCACAAACGTTTTCCGAGAGGAGGGCGAAGACGGTGAGGAGGGCGAAGGACAACGCGGTCGACTCGGTGGCGATGCGGAACAAGCAAAATCTGCAGCAGCTCAAATGAAAGCCGATGGCACCGGCTATGAAGTACTTCAAGGCAGAATCAAGATTATCGCCGATGTTAACTCGAATTCACTCGTGCTCAAAGCGTCCGAAGCGAACCTTGTTTTCCTCCAAGAAATTATCAAGGAACTCGACATCGCACCCGACGTAAAAACCGAGATACGCACTTTTCGACTTAAATACGCAACCGCTGAAGATGTTGCACAGACCCTCCAAGAAGTACTTACCGGTGATGCTCCCGATAATCGACGCAGAATGGACGCTTGGGATCGAGCGAAATTGAGAACCTATCAACGCGAACATGGTATTGATACAGCCCAAGGCATCGTCGGTACTGTCAATGTTTCCCATAACGACCGAATCAACATCATTGTCGTTTCCACGGATCCACGCAACTTCTCTATTATTGAGAAGGTAATCAATGAGCTTGACCAAGAGCAGACGCAAGAAGAAATCAGACTCTATTTTCTTCAGTTTGCCGATGCTGAAACCCTTGTCCCGAGTCTGCAAGACCTCTTTGAAGGTGGTAGCGTAGGAGCAGATAGAGGCCGCCCTTGGTGGCGACGCAGGGAACGGGAACCGACTGAAAACGGTGGTTTCGGAGTCCAAGGCGAAGTTCACCTCGTTGCTGACGTGCGTCTCAATGCTATTCTCATATCAACAAGTGCACAGAACTTTGAAACCATTGATGCGCTCATCAAAAGACTTGATGTCAACATGCCGGACCAGGAGTGGGGCACTCGCATGTATAAACTCAAGTTCGCCGATGCAGAGAACGTCGCTGCTGTCATCAATAATGTCTATCAGGGCAGCTCAGGGAACAGTGGAAACTTTTTCTCTTTCCTCGCTTCACGACAACGCAATCAGACACAAGGTTCACTCGCTGGCAATGTCACTGCTGAGGCTTACCCAACACTCAATGCTGTCATCGTCTCAACTGCTACACAACGTAACTTTGACCTCATCACGGGGTTTATTGACTCCATGGATGTAGCTACACCAGAAGGGCGAAAAGAGATTACTGAAGCAATTCGCCTTGAATATGGAAGTGCTGAGCAGCTCCAAGAAGTACTTGCACAGGTTTGGGAGGGAGAAGGAGGAGGTGGTTTTAGTTTTGGCCGTTTCTTGGCATCCGGTGGTAGACAGGAGCAGCAGGACATCAATTCCTTAAGCGGAAAAGTCACTGTTTTTGCTGATCCCGACACCAATTCGCTTATTGTTACAACCCTGCAGCGATACCTTCCAGATGTCAAAGCACTCATTAAGAAGTTAGACTTCGTCCGAGGTCAAGTCTGGATCGATATCAAGATTCTCGAAGTGACGCTTGATGAGACAACCAAACTTGGCATTGAGCTTACCGCACAAGAGAATAGAATCTTCGGCGTAACTCCAGTCCCCGGAAACCCACTTATTGGGGAACTCAGCTCACAACTCGGTCTTGAACAGGAAATTTCAGGGTTTAACCTCGGTTTGGTAACTAAGGAGTATATGGCACTCCTCCACACTCTTATGCGCGAGAACAAGGTACAAACCCTTTCAACGCCCTCGCTTTTGACCCGTGATAGTTGGAATGCCACGTGGAGTAGCGGTCGTCGTATACCCTATCTCCAGAGTGTTGATACGACCAGCATCTTGGGTGATGCCGTCTCACAACCGCTTTTCAACTACGATTTCATTGATCCGCCTGTAGGCATCAATATCTCACTCACGCCTTATATCGCCAAGTCACAAGTAGGCGAGGATGGCAAGCGGACTATCGGATTGGATATTGAGAGTATCAGTGCCAGTAACTTCATTGAGTTTACTGATTTCAATGCACCCATTACCGATGACAACGCCATCAGTGTCTATATTGATGTTGAGGACGGTCAGCAGATTGTCGTCGGTGGCATCATCCGTAAGAAACAGAAGCAGATAGAGAACAAACTCCCGATTTTGGGCGACATTCCGTTCATCGGCAGGCTCTTCAAAAACACCGAGACTGGTGTTGAGGATACTGAGATTGTCATCATCATTACGCCACACATTGTAGACATTAAGAATCCTGAGGACCTCGAAAAACTCAAGGAGAAAGCGGACAATTGGCAGAATAATGGGAACACTAAAATGGAAGAGGACACCCCAGAGAAGTAGGCATTGCAGAGATTCGGCAGTAAAACAGGGCAAGCTGGAGATTTCAGTTATGGGATGAGGGACCGGAATTCTGGACTGAAACGAATGACATCAAACTCACTTTGGGTTTGTGCCCTTTGTATGAATTGCTTATCCAGAGCAATGACTTTGGTTAGGTATTTCAACGCTTGAGAGGATTGTCCTTCTTTCATAGCCGCTAAGCTTGCGTGATATAGGTATTCAGGGTTGTTTGAGATATGCGCGAGTACCTGTTCAAAGGCGTTAAGGGCTTCCCTGTAGCGTCCCTGTTTATACAGTATCCATCCGAGTGTATCGTGAATATGTGTTGCATCTGGAGCGAGTTCACGTGCGCGTCTTGCCAACCTTTCTGCTTCACTTAGATTTGTCCCCAATTTATCCGCATAGAGCCACGCCAGTGTGTTGTATGCTGCCGTAAATTCTGGACCTGTCGCAATTGCTTCCGAAAGTAGCGTAACTGCCGCCTCTAAGTTCCCTGCTGCGCTGGCGCGTCGTCCCTGTTCCCACAGTTGATAGGCTGTAAACGGATATTTTCCTGCTTTGAGTTCGCTAGCGAATACGAACAACTGTGCAATCTGTGGATTGGGACGTATGGTTTGAACGGTTTTGCATGCTTGGATTGTTTCGTCGAATTGTTTTAGGCTGAAATATACCCACGCTAAATTTTCGTGTGCCATCGCGTAGCGAGGATTCAACGCGACTGCCTGCTCCCACAATTTAAGTGCGGCAAGTGTATCTCCGCTGTTTCTTGCTGAAACACCACGTCTCCATATATGGTAAGCCTGCATCGTGTATTCACCAGATTTGATGTCCTGGGCGGTGTTGAGTGTGAATTCGATAGTACTTAATTGGGACGGTGAAACACGCGAACCTTTTCCTGAGGAAATCGCAGAGGTGTTCGCCTTTAATGCTGTCTGACACGCCGTGGTAGCGGAATCGAACTGTTCCATTTCAAGCAATGCTGTGCCCATGTTCGCCCAAGCACTTACGATCTCTGGATTTAGCTCCACCGCTTGTTGGTAGGCGGTAACCGCTGATTCTAATTGCTTTGCGTATAGATAGCTGTTGCCGAGATTGTAGAAGATGTCTGCTGTGCCTCCAGATTCAGAAGGGTTACTGTCGGATACCAACGCGATTGCCGAAAGGTAGGTGCTGATTGCAGACTCGTATTCACCGCTTTCAAAATAGAGTCCAGCCAATTGGAGATGTGCTTGTAAATACTTCGGGCTTTTGACAATCGCTTGTTTCCAAGCAGCTATCGCTGCTGCTGTCCGACTGGTATGTTTAGCCCGCATTCCTTCCTGATAGTGTTGGTAAGCAGCAAGCGAGTAAGTTCCTGCATGCAAGTCGCGAGCGGTTGCAAGATTAACGCGTAGTTGGGGCAGATCTGGGCTAAGGGTCAAGCCTTCCTCATACACTGCAATTGCCTCATCAAAACGACCTAATTCTTGATATGCGAGCCCTAAATTGTTGAGTGCTTCTACGTTATGCGGCTGAATTTCAAGAGCGGCTTGATAAGCTTTGGCTGCCTGTTCGTAGAGCGTGCGCTTATCAGGAATATCTATGACATCTACATTGCCTGCTTTGTGTGAAGCCAGTCCTAATTTGATGAGTGCGTTAATGTCGCGGGGCAGAAATTCTAAGGTGTGGGTAAATGCCTTGATCGCTTTTCGGAACTCTGCTTTCTGATAGTAAGCTAATCCGAGGTGATAGTACGCATCCGCAAAATCAGGCGCGATTGTTGTAACTCGGCTGAATGTTTCAACCGCAGCGTCTAACTGTCCGTCGTTTAATTCTTGGATGCCTTGGGCAAATAAGGGCGTTGCTTTTTCGCTTGCAACAGTTGTGTGTCCGATGGTGACAAGCAGGACATAGATCCAAATTAGGAGTTGATAGCGATACATCGGTTTATCTTCCCAGCATACTTGCAGAACTGACTTTATATTGCGTCTTCCCATATTTTAACGAGTTTCCCGATTTATTGCAACCTAACAGTGGAAAAGCACCCGAAGGCAACTGTTGCCGAGTTGAATGGTACTGGACTTCTATCCACTGATGCGATATAATTCCGATTTAAGGATACTCTTAAACTATCTCGCGGATAAATTACGTAAAGAGGGAACTACCACAGATTGTGTTCATAGGTATTTTTCATGAAAATTGCATTCCTACTTCTTGTGAGTCTTTTCATCGTTTCTGATGGAAGTGGTCAGCCGACTGTTAAGTTTGCGGATGTCACGGCAGAAAGCGGTGTTATGTTTCAACACGAGGATGGTCGTAGTTACAAGAAATATTTTGTCGAAACACTCGGTTCTGGGATTGCTCTGTTCGATTATGACAATGACAACGACATAGATATTTATCTCATCAATGGTGTCAATTTAGATACCCCCAATACTACTACGGATACAATGAATCGCCTTTACCGCAACGATGGAACTGGACGCTTCGTTGATGTAACAGGCGGGAGTGGGGTTGGACATCAAGGCTACGGTGTTGGTGTTTGTGTAGGAGATTACGACAACGACGGTTGGCTTGATGTATACGTAACCAACTTCGGCTGTAATGTGCTTTACCGAAATAACGGGGACGGAACTTTCGTTGATCGCACAGTAGAAGCAGGTGTGGGGGTCGGTGACTGGAGCGCGGGTTGTGCGTTTGCGGATGTGGATGCCGATGGGGACTTGGATCTCTATGTTGCTAACTACGTCAACTTCTCTGTGGAGACGCACACGCCGTGCCGGGTCAATGGGATCTTGGTTTATTGCAGTCCGCGCGTTTACGATGGAGTGAAAGATATTTTTTTTCGCAACAACGGCGATGGCACATTTACAGAGAATACACAAGATGCTGGATTTGACAACTTTGCTGCGCGTGGGCTCGGTGTTACCTTCGCTGACTATGACACCGATGGCGACGCGGATCTCTACGTCGCAAACGATGCAGACGCGAACTTCCTCTATAATAACGATGGAAGCGGTCGGTTTCGAGAACAGAGCCAATTCTCTGGAGTAGCACTCAGCGAACACGGATTGGTTGAAAACGGGATGGGCGTTGCTTTCGGCGATTACGATAACGATACATGGCTGGATCTTGTCGTCACTAACTTTCAGCATCAGACGAATACACTTTATCACAGCGATACGGGTGAATTCTTCACGGATCAGACCTATGCGTCTGGTACCGGTAACATCAGCCTGCCGTATTTAGCATGGGGGGTCAATTTTTTTGATTTCGACCATGATGGGTTTCAGGACATCTTCGTTGCAAATGGGCATATCCACGATAATGTGACACTTATTGATAGTTCGACCACTTATGCGCAACTGAATCACCTGTTTTGGAACAACGGAAATGGCACCTTTACGGATGTCACAACGCAAAGCGGTCCGGGATTTGCGCTGCAGCGTTCCAGCCGCGGTAGTGCGGTCGGAGATATAGACAATGACGGAGATCTGGATCTGGTGGTGTCAAACGTCGGAAAAAGGATTGATATTCTGCGAAACGATGGCGGACATCGTTCGGGAAATTGGATAAACCTTAAACTGGTAGGTACTGTCTCAAACCGAGTTGCTATTGGGACACGAGTTCTTCTCAAGGCAGGTAAGTTTCATCAAGTGCGAGAGGTACGGAGCGGTTCAAGTTACCTCTCACAAAACGATTTGCGTTTACATTTTGGAGTCGGAACACAAGAGAGGGTCGAATTGGAAATTCGGTGGCAGAATGGAAGCGTTCAGCAATTTGAAAATGTGTCTGTTAATCGGTTCCTGAAAATTGTGGAGGGCACTCATCAAGTTGAACCGTACTAAGGGGAGGGCGTTGCCGCGCATCGAAAACCGATCGTCAGATTGCGAGTTTCTGGACGTGCGTGAAACCGATACGCACACCGCATTTGATAGATGCCAAAAACATTGTTACTCCACGAACCGCCGCGCAGAACCCGTGTTTGTCCTATTTCAGGTCCCTGTGGGTTTTCGTGCTGACTATGCTGATAATAATTCGGGGCGTACCAGTCAGTACACCACTCAAACACGTTGCCTGCCATATCGGACAATCCGTATCCGTTAGGCGGAAAACTTCCGACAGGGGAGGTCCAGTGCCACGTGTCTTTTCCCCACATACCAACAGTATTTGCATGGTTTCGAGAGGATTCGTTTCCCCATGGATAGTGCTGATTGACGAGCCCGCCGCGTGCTGCCTTTTCCCATTCAGTTTCTGTAGGCAGCCGTTTTCCCGCCCATTCGCAATACGCCACGGCATTAGCATAGGAGACACCTACAACAGGATGTGTGCCGTGTTTAGCACCGACAGGAAAGGGTTCTTCCACCCCCATCTGCGGGGCGTGTGTCCAGTATTTCGGGGTCGGGTAGCCGGTTGTTGCAATAAAAGCCGCATACTGCGCGTTTGTCACAGGGTACCGGTCGATATAGAACGCCGGAAGCGAAACAGAGTGCTGGGGATGTTCTGTGTGAAAAAAATCTGCGGAGAGTCGATCATCCTTATCAATCAACACGGTGGTTTGCGCTGGTGTACTTCCCATCAGGTAGGTTCCCGATGGAATCAGGAGCATCTCACTGCCATCGGTTTCATTGACAATGACAAGTGGGAGTTCAGTAAATGCGATATTGATAGGAATGAGAAAATAGACGCTTAAAAGAACAAAAATCGGTCTATTTATGATCCATTGGCAAACTGTGTTGTATTTCAGATTCATTTTTTTTAGCCTTTTCTGGATACACAGAGTGTAGCACAGGATATACGCAATGTCAAGCCCAAAGCATGGCAATTACAGGGTCATTTAGTTTTACATATTTACTTTATATGCGTGAACGTTTTTCCGCTGTAGGAGCGAGCTGTGCTCGCGATATTGCGCGAAAACCTTAACATCTGTGAACGAAAACCAAGATCGGAACCGAAAACTAAATAGTCCTGATGGCAATTAGGGGTATTCAGGTTTCAATTGTCAATTCTCAGTTTTTAAAGAGGAAGAAACCTTGACAATCACTAACAAAATAGATTATAATTAAAATAGACTTTTATCTACACATACGGAGGTAACCACCGTGCGAAAAATGGCTATTCTTTTTTACTCAATAATGTCAATTCTGCTGTTGTGTCAGGTGAGTGATGCGAAACTTCTCGTAGCAGACGACTTTAAAGGTAAACTCAATAATAAATATTGGAAGGGCCAAGGTGAGTCTTGGGATGTGAATGGTGGTCAGTTAGAAATCCACAGAGAGGGTGGAGATGGCAATGGGGCAGTTGACTTTGGATACGGACTGATAGAATTTGAGGATTTTGGGCTGCGTCTCGATTTTCATCTGCTCGTGGATCCTTTTCCAAGCAAGATGGAACTCCTGTTTCGCGCCAACATAGACTATCATTTCTATCAATTGATTATTACCCCCGCTGATGGTGCCGGTCGTCCAAATTCCGCACGCTGGTATAAGCGCGAAGGAAACGATCGGGGTACCTGGAATGAGTATCGTGAACTCAGAGCAAAATTCCCGATTCAGGTTGAATCGAAAATGTGGTACACGATTGCATTGCTCGGGAGTGGTAATAATTTTGAACTCTATATCAAGGAGCAGGGTGACCTCGTATTTGAAAAGGTCATCGAATGGTCGGATCCGAAAGACCTCCACCCCAAGGGTGTGCTCGGAATTCACACGAATCAACTTCAACACTACTATATTGACAACCTTTATCTTTACGATAGTCCGGGCGAGGTTAATCTCGCCGTTGAACCTCACGGCAAACTTACTGTAACATGGGCAGACCTCAAACGGTAGTCGTTCCAGATTTAGACGAAGCATGTCTGTGAATTCAGGTGAAGTAGAGGTAACTCTAAATCTTGGCAACCAGAAAAAAATTTACCTTAATTCATGTTTTAGTGTATACTTTAACATAGAAAGTGCTGCAAACAAACGTGTTCATCGTAGTTTAAGGTAGATATTTGTAAATTCTTTTAACAGCAGGCAACGCTGTTTTAATTAACCTGAAAAGGAGATAGGTAAACATGAAACAACTTTTCCAGATTTCGGTTCTCAGTTTATCGCTTTTCGCACTGGTTTTGACAAGCGCGTTTGCAGCAGACCTCGCAATCTATTCGGGACCGACGAACCCGGGTTGGATTTCACAAGAAGCTGCTATCGCGAACGCTGAGGCAATTATGAACGATGACCAGATGAAAGCCATCTTTGAGAGTATTGAAAACTACGGAGATGGTGATGAGGGCGGTTACGATTCACCCTTAGGCGAATGGATGCAGGCGCATACCGGCAATGGACAGCAGGATGTCTTCATTGCTGCATCCGGTACTGCACCAAGCGCAATCTATCAATTTCCGAACGCAGATCCGGACGGCTCCAACATCGAAAACTTCATTGAGGATGGCAATGTTTTCATCAATGTTGCAGACTGGATCCTGTATATGAGTTATGAAGGTGGCTCGCGGAGTGCCGATAATGGTGCAGATGGTGCAGCCAATGTCTTTGACATCCCTGGATTAAGCTTTGGAAATCGAGGTGGACCGCAGGTCCCCACGGACGCTGGAAAGAAATACATTTCATCGTTGGTGGAATTTCAGTCGGATAGACCGTGGCATCTTGAGCAGCTTGAAGGCACAGATTGGGAAGTCACCGCCTTCGCTGTTTCAAACGATGACCCAAATTCCGCAGATCCGGCAGTTGCTGTCAATAAAACTGATGGCGGAATTATCGCCGCGATGTGGCAGAAAGCACAACCCGCCTGGGATGGGGACGATCCGCGTGCAAGCGGCGTTATTGAATTTATCGCCAACTGGCTCATGGAAAACGGAAGTATCGCAACAGCAGTAGATGCCCAGGACAAGATCGCGACAACCTGGGGCAGAATTAAATCTGGTCGCTAGTTGTCTCTTTGACAACTCCTTTACTGACAAGATACGGGTGGAGTGTTAACGCTCCACTCCAACACTCACCCACTGATGGCAACCAAAAAGGAGGATTGCACATCATGAAAATCTATGTAGGTATAGCCCTCTTGGCTCTCTTGAGCGGGGTGGCTACAGTTTCAGCAAACGATTTGGCGTTTTACTCAGGACCGACTAATCCGGGTTGGATTTCTGACGGCGCAGTTGCCGAAAATGTCAAAGCGATTAGTAACGATGCTGGGGTCAAAGCATTGTTTAACAGCATCGAAGATTTCGGTGACGGCGACGAAGAAGGCGACGGTTCCCCACTCGCCAAATGGTGTGTAGAGCATACCGGCAATGGTCAACAAGACGTTATTATTCTCGCTTGTGGAACCTCTCCGAGCGCACTTTATCCGTTCCCAAACAAAAAGCCTGATGGTTCCAATGTAGAGAACTTCATTGAGGAAGGCAATGTCGTCATTAACGTGGCAGACTGGCTTTTCTATATGAGCTACGAAGGTGGTGTTCGGAGTCCAGATAACGGTGCGGCGGGTGCTGCCAATGTTTTTGACATCCCTGGGTTAGAGTTTGGTAACCGGGGTGCTAACTTTGAAGCGACTGACGTTGGGAAGGAAGTTCTCCCCTCATTCAAACCCTTTAAATCCACCCGTCCGTGGCACCTTGAGCAGTTCAAGGGATCGGACTGGGATGTCGTTGCTTTTGCTCTGGCAGATAAAACGACGGCAGACCCAGCTGTCGCGGTCAGCAAAACACCGGGCAAAGATGGCACTGGTATGATTGCGGCAATGTGGCAGAAGGATGCGCCTGTCTGGGCAGACAAACCCGACATTCGTGGTGTCGGCGTTTCTGAATTCCTCAACAACTGGCTTGCCGACAACGGCTCCTTTGATGTTGAAGCCAAGAACAAATTAGCGACCACTTGGGGCTCGATTAAACAGGTTCGCTAATTTCGCATACACCGATGTCGGGATAGCGACAAGTTATTCCAACATCTTCTATACGGAGTTTCCGATTCGCCGTTTGAGGTAGAATAGGAAACTCCTTTTTTATGCCCTATCGGATATGCCGATAGAGTTTGGCAAGCTGCACTGGTGAGAATTTCAGGAAATACAGGAGCGTTATCAACCAGTTGTTTAACGTCGTTCGGACGATACCTCTTGTTTCCCAGCGTCGCGCGGAGATATGGATACATGGGGTGACGAGCGTTGTTTTACCGAGTGTCCGCAACACTTTTGAAAATTCCATCTCTTCTAAAATCGGAACGTCTGGAAAACCACCGGTCTTCTCAAAGTCGGCGCGTGCTAAAAAAATACCACTATCACCATAAAACACCTTTAGATATTTGCCACGGATGTCCCCTGCTATTTCAATCATACGATAGAGCGGACTCTTGCTATCAATCTTCTGACGGAATCCGCCACCGATGTAACCCGACGACAGTGCTGATTCTACTGCCGCCAATGCTCCGGGTTCAAGCCAAATATCTGCATGTAGGAAAAGCAGGATGTCGCCTGTTGCCGCCGCTGCCCCTGCGTTTAACTGTTTTGCCCTTCCACGCGCTGATGTTAGCACCTCTCCATATTTCTCCGCGATACGGATAGAGTTGTCGGAACTACCACCATCTACGATGATAAGTTCATGGCGTTCCAATTCGGGCTGAAGTTGGGACAGCGTTTTATCCAAAACCTTTGCTTCATTCAGAATCGGAATAATGACTGATATTTTTCGAGATTTCGCCATGTCCGAACCTAAGGGGTTGTTTGTGATCGTTGATTGAGGGCAAGTATCGGAAAAACGGACGCGTAAATCGGATCGGCATAGCCACCGATAATCTCCCAATAAATGCCGACGCACTGCTCGGGCCATGAACCGTCTTCTCGCTGGTGTTTGAGTAGAAACGCTATGCCCTGTTCAGCGGCGGGCTTTTCGGGATTCGTAAGCAGGAGTGCATAGGTGCTCCAAGCTGTCTGTTCTACTGTGCTTTCAGTCGGATTCCCAAACATATCTTCTCCCCATCCGCCATCCGCATTTTGCGTGCGTTCGAGCCATTCGACACCACGCTGGATTTCAGGGACATTCTTCAATCCAACCTTCGTGAGTGCTATTATGGCACAGGCGGTGCCGTACGTATCTTTTGCTAACCAGAGGTCTCGCCAGTACCCATCTCGATTCATCTGTTTGCGAAGCCAGTGGATCCCAGCATTCATCGCACTACGCACATCAGGTATATCAGGGATATTGCTCCGATCAACGGAAACCAGAAGTGCCTCAATCGCATGTGCTGTGATGCTCACGCAACCAACATCGCCTTGACCGGGTTGATATGTGCTCCAACTTCCATCGCGTCCCTGCTGTGTCTTTAACCATGCGATGCCACGATGGACTGAACCATCTAATGCCTCTCGATCGATAGGTGAACCCACAAGGAGCGAGCGAATCAGTGCGAGTGTCCCGAGTGCAGTATCATCAGCGTCGCTTGGAAGTGTGCTGTCGCCTAATCCTGAAAACGCCCATCCGCCATCTTCATTTTGATGGTTGACGAGCCACTGCGCGGCACGTTTTACTTTATCCGTGAGTTCATCTGTAGGAGGGGTTTGTAACCCCGATTCATTGTGTGTAGCATACACCTCTGTTAGGGCAATGATGCTCAACGCCGTGTCCCACACATTCAGGTTTAGTGCCTCTCGGCATCCGCCATCACGATTTCGCGTCGTCCGGAGCCAACCGATACCACGTTGGATAAGCTCAGCGATCTCTTCATCCGCTTCCCATTTTTCCTGGAGTTCAATAAGTGCCAAAACAGAAAGGGCTGTGATGTAGTTCACTCGAAACCAGCTCCCATCGCTGAGGACGTGCGTTTTCAACCATGCCGCGAGAGACGCGATCATTTCAGGACGTTTTGCCGTATTCAGTTCAATCATAATGAAAACAGGCACGAGTGTATGTTGTTCAGCAATGAAGAGGGCATCGAACATTGGCGTGTTGAACAAAGCGGTAGGCGGCAATCGGTGTCTCGGCGGCTTCAATCGACTGCCAAGTAACGGAATCTTCGTCAGTTGTCTCGCAAGTTTCATGAGAAGTAAGGCGTTTTCAGATAGGGTCAGTTCGTTCCAATTGAACTGATTAAAAGCGGCATAAGCCAATTTGACTAAAGCGAGATGTGGTGTTGATTTTGGAATGGATGCCAGCAGTTTTTGGAGGGACGGATCGGGTGAACGTTGATGGGTTTGCTCCAGAATTAAGTGAACAAATCGGGTCGCTTCTGTATTTGAGATATTTGCAGTATCTAATCCCCATCCGCCATCTTCGTTCTGATTTGCGATGAACCATTCGATCAGAGACGGATCTGGGATTTCGCCTTGGACGAGTTCAATCCATGCATAAGCACAAGTAGGGAAAGTGCTTGAGGAGAGTTGTCCCTCAAAGTTTCCGTCTTTACACTGTTGTTCAAATAAAAAAGCAGTACTGCGTGTTAATGCAGATTTAATTTCTTCTTTCATTTGCTAATGCATTTTTCAGTTGTTCTACTGCGTCAATGGCATCTTCAAGTTCTTTTCTGTAAATGTTGGCAAAGGTAGCGTGACTGAGTTCGTTTAGTATAAATTTTCGCGCCCGTTCAATCTCATCAACAATTCTTAAATCCAAAAGGAGAAGTCCAACTTCGTCCTTTTCCATTTTTATCGGTGCCCAGAAGTCTTCACTTCTCAAATCTTTGGGATTCTCTTGATACTTAATAGCAAGGCCCTTTTTCTCACAATATTGCTTGATTACAGCTTCAAAAGCCGTGCGAACGTAAATTGCACAAGCTTTATAGTCATTTGAATCAAGATATTCCCTCGCCTTTTCAAGATATGCCTTATCTTCCATGTATATCGGCACTTCGCATTCATCAGTTTGGGAGAAATAGAATTCAACCGCTTTCCACTGTCCACTATGAGATGTGCGTTGTTTCACGATCTCGTACCATGCCTTATCGTAAGTCGTCAAGAAGAATTGGTAATCCGAGAAATACTCGTCCAAGATGTCAAGCACTGGAAGCCGGTTTGACATGTCCAAGCCGATCAGCACGTCATCAAGTGCAAGAATCTTTAGATCGCTTTCCGGTTGAAGTAGGAACCCTGCAAAATAGATCGCGAGGGCAATCGCTGATAGTTTCGCCTCGTTCAAAAATCGGTGATGCGCGGGTATGTCTTGGTCAAAGAATTTAACCTTTAAAAGAATCTCTTGGTTATCAAGTGTTTCATTCGTGTGGTTGTATGTAATCTCTTGAGGCTTAAGGTGGAACGAAACGTTGTAGCCGAACCTGTGGAGAATTTCGGATGCCCGCGCTTCCAGTTCCCTTAACCTGTCCGCGAGTTCTCTATTGAAAACCGCTAATTGTTCCTCCAGAATTTCAATATTTGGTTGCGAGGAACTCTGTTCCGAAATGTTTTCCCACTCTTCGGCGATACTTAGACCTGTTACATCACTTGTGATATTCGCCAACAGATTCTCAATCAGCAAATTGAACACATTCACAGTATCACTTTCACGCTGGAGATAGTGCGTCTCCAAAAGTGCTTTATAGTCAAAGAAGCCTTTGCTTTTCGACGCAGTAATAATAGGCAGATCTACTGTTTCCTTAACATCATCTGACCATTCATAGACGTGCTCATTTGATGTTGGATTCGTCCTTAGATGCAGTTTGATGTAGCCTTCTTTATCCGCGTTGAAGCGATTCTGATGGTCCTTAAAGTCAATAGTATCATTCTCACTGGAGTCAAGGAACAATTCTAATGCTTTATATAGCGACGTTTTTCCGCTACCATTTTCCCCGTAAATCAGAAGGTTTTTTCCTGCCTTGTGTAGATCTATCTGATACGTTCCATAAAACGCTTTAAAATTTTTAATCTCTATTTTCGTAATCTTCACCATTTATCCTCAATGATACGAACAGGTCTTAAACCATCCTGAAAAAATAGGTTTACCCGAACGGGATGTTTTCTATCGTGCAGCTGCTCATAGAGTGAACGGAAGAAGGTCATTTTATCGCTCTGAATTTCATTTAGCTCGGGTAACTCCTCTGCTATTAAATGTTTGAAGATGTCTTTGTTCGCATCTTGGAGCAGATCTGGCATATAGAACTCGTAAACCAACCCTTTGACAATCCACTCGAAATAGTTGAGTACCATGAAGTCCCGGGCGTGTGCCAAGTCCTTACTGTTTGTCGTCGGTTGTTGCTGGAGATATATGAGGTAATCGACGAGTTTGCGAACCAAGTCTTTCTGTGTTGCATTGATATTCGGGATAGGAATCTGGTTTATATAGTCACTGCGTGCCTCAAGTTTACCTCCGTCTAGCTGCTTGGATACCTGTGAATAGAACCACTCCACAGGGAGCGTATTGAGTAAACCGCATAACCACTTCTCGTCGGTTGGAATAACGTAGGAGGTATATCCACAGTAAACACCCTCAGTCTCAACGGCAAAAGTTTGGGTGTTATAGAGGTTTGGACAGACCAGTTTCGGTTGTGCGAAACGCTCTGCTTCGTCAAGAGATGCTTGGAGTTCATACCATTCGTGCTTGCCAGCTCTTTTACTCAGAAGTTCTTTATATGTTTCTAAATATTTCAGGATTGCAGGATAATTATTAATTTCTATACCGAGGTGGGTAAAGATTAACCACTGATCCTGGGACTCTACATGCCAACGTCTGATATCCGACCCCTGCAAAAACGGCTTTAAAATATCAGCAGATGAAGGGTGTTCTCCAATGAGTCGATCCCGCGTTGCCCTATCCACCACAAACACTTCAGTGGGTACGGTTTCAATACCGAAATAGGAGGGATCCTTGATATATTCCCCCAATGGCGTGCCAGCGTCTCGGAACCGCTGCAGCAGATCCAACACTTCCGGCGACTCAAGGGGCTTTCCATCGGCTGTTAAGGCTTTCTCCATCATGGGGTAGCGATGTCTGAAGCCTTGCCGCACGAGTGCGACGATGTCTTTTGGCAATTTAACCTGATGTTTTCGCTCAAAGGCGGCAACGTTCCTATAATCGTTCCGAAATGCTGCGACAATATCCACCCCTTTGTCTCTAGCAGTAATGAGGTCTGCTTTAGCTTTCTCCCATTCCCGCAGGTGTAACCACGTTTCTGCCCGATTGTAGTAGGCCTCGGCATAATCGGGTTTGAGTGCTATTACGTTAGTATAGTCTTCAATAGCCCTCTTAAGTTCATTTTTACCATTATACACTGTCCCCCGATTGTAGTAGGCCTCGGCATAATCGGGTTTGAGTTTTATCGCTTTTGTATAGTCTTGGATCGCAAGTTCAACTTCACCTTTAAAGTTGTAAGCAGCACCGCGGTAGTAATACGCGTCGGCATGGTCTGAATTCTGTTCTATTGCTTTATTGAGGTTTTCAATAGCCAAATCGTCAAAATTTCCCTTGAAGAGATAACCAAGACCGCGATAGTAATATGTGCCTGCATGCTCTGGGTCCAACTCTATTACCCTACTAAGGTCTTCAATAGCACTGTCAAAATCCTTTTTAGTCAGATAAGCAATTCCACGGTGATAGTAGATATCAGCATCATCCGGTTTCAGTTCTGTCGCCTTGGTAAAGTCCTCAATCGCTTCGTCAAAATTATCTTTAATGGCCTTAGCATACCCGCGGTCAGAGTAGACTTCAGCAAAATCTGGTTTGAGTTCAAGTGCTGTGCTATAGTCCGCAATTGCCTTATCAAGTTCATCTTTATCTGCGTAAGCACGTCCACGCCCCCAATAGGCATACGCATCGTCAGGATTGAGTTTTATCTCCATGTCAAAATCATCAATGGCGTTGTCAAAATCACCTTTGTAGGAGTAAAGAACCCCACGCCTATGATAGGCATCAACATGGTCGGGAACCAGTTCTATCACTTTGCTAAAATCATTGATAACCTTGTCAACCTCGTTTTTATTAACATAAGCAAGTGCGCGATCATAGTAGACAGTGGGGTTATCTGGCTTCAGTTGTATTGCCTCAGTATAATCCTCAATCGCCTTATCAGGATCGCCTTTTTCGCGGTAAGCGACACCGCGAGCGTGATATGCCTGGGCATCACCAGAGTTAAGCTTTATCACCTGCGTCAGGTCTGCAATGCCTCTGTCTAAATCGCCTTTAAGGATGTTGGCAACACCGCGGGCACTATAGTGTTCTGCATCATCCGGTTGTAACTCTATCACCTCTGTAAAGTCACAGACAGCATTTTCAAAATCGCCTATTCTGCTATAAGCAAGCCCCCGATTATGATAGTCAACCGCATTCGCATCCAGTTTTATGGCCTCGGTAAAATCATCAATTGCTTTGTCAAAATCATCTGTGTTGTAGTAAACAGCACCGCGATAGTGATATCCTTCAGCCATATCAGGCTTCAGTCGTATCAGCGTACTAAAATCACTGATGCACCTATCAAAATCTCCTTTGTGATAATGGGCAAGTCCACGGTTGTGGTAGGCATCAGCAAAAGTGCAGTCGATCTCTATCGCCCTGTTCAAATCTGCTATAGCCTCGTCAAAATCATCCTTCAGTCGGTGGATAAACCCGCGATCGTTATATGCCTTGGCATTGTCAGGTTGTCGTTTTATTACTATGCCGAAGTCATTGATAGCGTTGTCAAAATCGCCTTTGTCGCGATAAACAACACCGCGAGCGTGATAAGCATTGGTGAAATCGGAGTTTAGTTTTGTCACCTCGGTAAGATCTGCAATGGCGTTGTCAAAATCGCCTTTCATACCGCGGGCAACTCCACGTTGGTAATATGACTGGATAAACGCTGAAGTCAATTTTAGTGGCATGTTATATTTTTCAGTAATCCGGATTGCCTCATTCAAATTAACAATAGCGTTTTCAAAATCACCTTTACGATTGTAAATAGTGCCAAGTGCGTAATAAGCGAATGGATAATCTGGATTTAGGTGAATTGCCTCGTTCAGGTTAGCAATAGCATTGTCCAAATCGCCTTTGGAGTAATAAGCAAGTCCGAGAGCACTATATGATTCGGCATTATCAGGCTGTAGTCTTATGGCATGGGTACAGTCTTCAACAGCATTTTCAAAATCATCCTTCATACCGAAGGCACTTCCACGAATTCTATACACTTCAGCATTATCAGGTTGTAGTTTTATTGCATAGGTACAGTCTTCAATAGTTTTATCCAAATTGCCTGCCATACTGTAAGCAAGCCCGCGCAAACGATATATTTCAGCCGCCTTCGGATCCAGATCTATCACCTTGGTATAGTCTTCAATGGCTTTGTCAAATTCTTCTCTGAGTCCATAAGCATTACCACGATTATAGTATGCATCAACGAGATCAGGGTTGATTTGTATCGCTTTGGTAAGGTCTCTGATGGCTTTGTCGCACTTGAACATATTGAGGTAAGCAATTCCGCGATAACAATAGGCATTTGCCGCGTTGGGATTACATTGTATTGCTTTATCAAAGTTATCAATGGCTTTGGAGTACTCGACCTGGTTAACATAAGCACGTCCAAGGTTATAATAGGTGTCAACTAGCACCGGGACCGAATAGGCATTAGTCAGTGTTAATGCTAGTGCTATCGCGCTTTCATAGTCTTTAATAGCAGCATCAACTTCACCTTTGCTAAAATAAGCCACGCCACGATTGACATAAGCATCAGCATAATCTGGTTTAATTTCAGTAACTGTGTTATAGTCCTCAATTGCCGAGCCAACTTTGCCTTTGCTCTGATAAGTGCGACCGCGGTTGTAATAGGCTTCGGCAAACTTTGGTTCCAGGTCTATCGCTTTGGTAAAATCATCAATAGCTTGGTCATATTCCTCTTTGATACCATGTGCCAACCCCCGACTGTGATAGGTCTCAACGTTGTATGCATCCAGTTGGGTCGCGGTGGTATAGTCTTCAATGGCCAGATCATATTCGCCTTTTCTACGGTAAGCAGTCCCACGATTGTAGTAGGTTATCAGATAATCCGGCTTCAGATCTATCGCAGTGTTGAAATCATTGATTGCCTGATCCATCTCGTCATTTTGAAGGTAGACAGTCCCGCGGTTGTTATATGCCTTGGCCTCATCTGGTCTCAATTTTATTGATTCCGTATAGTTCTCAATTGCTTGATCATAATTGTTCTTACTAACGTAAGCAGCACCGAGATTATTATAGGCTTGGGGACTATCGGGGTTCAGTCTTATCGCTGTATCATAATCTCGGATCGCACGATCAAATTCGCCACTTTGGTCGTAAGCAAGACCGCGATTGTAATACGCAAAGGCAAAATCTGGTTGTAGTTTTATTGCCATGTTATAGTTGGTAATTGCTTGATCAATCATACCTAACCGGGAGTGGACCACCCCTAGATTGTAATGAATCTCAGGAGAATCAGACATCAACTTTATTGCATTCGTAAGATGCTTAATTGATCTTTGATCATGCCAAGCTTCCTTTTCAGCGTGCTCTGTTTCATCTCCACTGTCTTGAGACTCTTGACTTTGCTTAAGTTCCGAGTAGGCATTCCAGCGGCTATCCTGACTTCTGATAAAACCATGGATGTCATGATAGATGCTTTCGTTGGAAATGCTGAATTCTTGTTCAATGTAGTCTCGTATGGGACGCTTGAGGTCTTTGGGGATAATAACAATCTCGTCCAGTTTAATAAAATCGTTGGGGATAAAACCCTCAGGTGGTCGAACGAATATGCTTTTTTGCACCATGGGACGACTATGTGGTTCTGGTTTCCGAGGTTCTCTGATCCAGTCCTTTATCTTTCCAGTTTTGTTTTGTAAAATAACCCTACCATCTCTGTCGGGAGAACCATTTGCAGCAAAGAAGAGAGCAATATAAGGGTGAGTAGTGAAGTCTATTAGATTGGTCTTACCGCCGAAGTGTTGGAGCTCGATGAGGATTTCAAATTCGTCTGTTTCGCTGCTATAACTTTTAGCCTCATCTAATTCTCGCTTTTGAATTTCCTCTACATCACGGTCCAATAAGTTCAGTTTGTTGAGTTCACGCCAGAGGTTTGAGGATACTTTCTCATAGCATTCCTGCTCACCACGATAAATGTAATCGCCGTCGGTAGAGATTTTCACAATCTTACCGATTATCTCCAAAATCCTGTTTAGTTCGGTTTGTTGCGTGCTCATTTTTCACCTCCACAACGTGGTCTACTTGAAGGTAATGATACCATGCAAGGTAAACAGATGTCAACCGAATTTGGATCTGATCCCCATTAATTTCAAGCGTCACATACCGCTCCGCTGGAGCGAGGGGTTGGGGATCCATCGTTTTCTATAGACATATCGCTCCGCTGGAGCGTCATCCGCGTAATCTGTGTAATCCGCGATAATCCGCGATTCAGACAATTTATTTTCTCTTCAAACTCCTCGCCTTCCGCAGCCGAGACTCCACCAGATTCACAACCGCCTCATACACCCCATCCCGTTCACCTTGCGTGAGACCGAGGGCATCAAAGATGATTGCGTCAAGGACGCGACGGTCATCTGAGGGTTCAAGCATTTCCCATGAAGACGATGTGAATATCGCTTCATCCTCGAATGCAAAGGTCGTTGGATTCAAGCAAAATAATTCCGACACTTCATAGGTCTGAATCTTCAGTAAACCGCCACCGAAATTAGAACGTCCCGCCATATTTACCATCAGTTGAAACAATGACGAATTCAAAGAGGTACACAACGGTAATATTAAATCCGAATCCGTGTGGATTTCCTGAAAATTGTCGCTTGTATAGCAACCGCCTCGCGCATATAGGGTTCTTGCGGTTGAAGAAATCAGATAGTTGAAAGAGAGGTTTGGAATTTCCCGTTTTCCCAAATCCCACCAACGCGATCTTGACCGGCAACTCGGTCTTTGATGATACCCCTGTGCCTCTCCCCACTCAATGTATTCCAATGCTGCTGTGCCTGCTAACGCTGTTTTGTCTGCATGGCACATAAACAATTTGAACTGCAACTGACGCGGGTCTACACGGATGCTTTTACACTCGCGCGGGCTTTTGATGACAGGCTTCAGAAACTCTGACTCAACCCCCCATGCCTGAATCCGTTCTGCATCCAGATAGAAAAACTCATTTGCCCCTGTTGTGAAACCTCGTCTCACCTCCGCAATATCCCCCAGACGCACCAACTTGTCCTTTCCCTTCTCCAGAAGCGTCCAATAGATGTCGGGGGCGCGTAGGTATTTCCCACCCCACTTGTCGCCGGTGTATGTGTTCTCAGGCGTGCCTTCTCGCTTGAGTTCGGTATAGGTACGCGTCCGCTCCCGACGGTTCTCTATATCCGGGTCGCCGGTGGAGGTCTTGAAGGTGAGAAAACTGACGTGAGAATCCGCATCGGGTGTCCCGTTGTAGAGAATGCTCACGATGGTGTTGATGTCTGCACTCTCGAACTCTCGTTCCGCCTCGCTGTGGCAGATAACGGCACCCGTGGTGTTGTCCAATAGATATTTCTGTAACGGCGTACCGTAGTTCACATCCAGCCAACTGTTGGAACAGATAAAGGTGTGGACACCGCTTGCATTGAGCAGTTGAAGCCCGCGCTCATAGAAATAGACGTAAAGGTCTGCGGCACCCGTGTAACAGGTGTATCGTTTTTTCAATTCGGGTTTGAGTGCCTTGATTTTCTCTTGGCGGACGTAGGGCGGATTGCCAATCACGACATCAAACCCCTCGGTAATACCGAACATCCACTCGGAGTCAAAGAAGTCTGCTGAAGCGTTCTGGTCGTAAGGATCCCATGCCGCGATCTTTTCAGTGGTCTCACTCGGAAACCCGTCCGACTGCAGCAATGCGCTGATCTCGGCGCGAAGTTCCGCATCGCGGTTGCGATACCGCTCTTTGGTGCGTGGTGTGCGGGCAGTGAAGTGTCTACGGCGGACCTCCTCCAATGCCTTCTCTTTGGTGTCTACCTCTGGGTTGCGGAGTAGGAGTTGTGCCGGTTTCTCCACATCCAGCAGCGTATTCGCAGCCACAAACTTCGTCTCTAAATTTGGCAATGGACGCACGCCTCTATTTTCACGTGTATCGTCGATTTTCTGTTCCACAATCAGGGAGATGAAGAAGCGGAGTTTAGCGATCTGGGTCGCTATCGGTTGGATATCCACACCGTAGATACAGTTCTCTATGAGATAGAGTTTTCTGCCGTAGTCGAGTTCGTTGCGTTCAAACGCCTCATTGATGCTCGCGATTTCTCCTTCCAGTTCATTGATAGCACTTTCACGGAAGAGGCTATCGTCAATTTTCTCCGATGCGGTGATGGCACCTTGGACGCGATCAATCTGGCGTTGTCGCCACTGTGCGTTGCGGGGATCGAGTTTGCCCAGCAGGAAGACGAGTTTGTGTAGGATACCCATCGGGAACGCACCGGAACCGCACGCCGGATCGAGAATCTTGAGCGTGTCGATGGCGGTGATGAGTTGCTCGGTTTCGACATCCGTGAATTGGTGCGGTTTGTCGTTATAGGCGAGGAGGTGCCGGAGTTTGGTTTCGGTCGCGATTCGGAGATCGTTCCCCGTCGCGATTCGGAGATCGCTCCTACTGGGGAGGGCATTTTTGAGATGCGCGATGAGCGATTCGTCTACCATGTAGTTGACGATCTCACGAGGGGTATAGAACGAACCCGTCTGTTTACGCGCAGTCGTACCGGTTTCGGGGTTATATGCGGCGAGCAGGTTTTCAAACACCTGACCGAGCAGCTCGGGGTCCAGTGCCACCTCCTCCTCTATCGGTGTGTTCTCCGCAATCGTGAACTTATACCGGTTGAGGATATGGATTAACCCCCGCACGGTATACCGGCTGTTTTTCGTATCGTAGACGGCATTGAGATTTACGGCTTGCGGTTCGGAGAAAAAGAGTTCGTTTGGGACATGGAGCGGATTATCGTCCCTGTCAGAGAAACCGTCCACACGCAAGATCGTTTTTGTATCATCCAGTGCAGGCTTATCCAGACATTCAAACAATCCACCATTGAGGAACGGAATCGTCTCAAACAGACGGAGTGCCGCTTCCGGGTCTCTGAAATAACGTTTGTAGCGATAGAGTGAGGTGATGTTATAGTGCTGTCGTCCCTCGCCCCGAAACTTGCGGATGTCAGGCTTTTCAGGCGTGTTCATTTCTTGGTTTAACGTGGCAAAAAACAGGTTTTGGAGAACCGCTTTGTAGTATGTGCTCTCTTGTGCATCAATGTTCGTGAGCATCTCCGCAAGGTCATCTTCGTCAAAGAGGGTGTTCGGCACGAGGTCTTTCTCCTTGAGAAACCAGACGAAGATGAGACGCGTAATCAGACGGATGATGCAGGTTGCATTTCGGACGGTTTCATTTTCACCGGTATCCGATGGAAACGTCACCTTATCCACTGCCCAGAAATACCAGTCGGCGATCTCTTTAAAGAAGCGTCTGTTGAGCTCGGAGGTGTCCAGCGTCTTCTGCCACGCCTGATGGAGTTCCAAGAAATTGGTGAACCCGTGCTGGTGATAGAGTGCATCAAGCGATAGGTCTGCCAAGATATCAAGGTGTGCACGATGCGGATCTCGGACATCAATATCCTTGATGAGCGTCACCTTTTCAAGGACATCGCGTTCACTATCGTGCTGACTCGGTCTGCGGTTGATAATAGCGAAGGTGAGGCAGTGTCCGTGTTGGAAAATCAGCAGTGCAGGCATTGCGTAGAGTTTATTGATTTCCCGCGTGATATTGGCAAGAGCGGTGCGGGGGTAGACATCGCCTTTGAGTTTGATGGCGAGAAAAAGATAAGAGTGGTAGATGGTATTGTCGACACTTCCACGTTCGGCAAAGTTTATCGTCTCTTGGAAATCCTGCTGTTTAATCTCGTCAGCGGTGAGTTGGAAGAGGAAATCGGCGGTTTGCCATTCGTAGAGGTATGCTTTCTCTCGGTTCATCCGCCCATGAGTGTCGAAGTCTTCGAGGAATGCCGCAATAGTATTAGATGAGCGATTGAGTGTGCGTTGGCTTTCGTAGCCTAACACTTTGAGGAGTTGAGTCGTGTTTTCTGTGAGTTTTCCGTTCGCGAAGTTGCTGAGACCGCTCTGAATTTCCATTTTAAGAGGTGTTTCGTGCATCGTTCGTTTCCCTTCAGGTTTATATCTGTTGAGTCTATACGAATTCTCATGGAAACGCAAGTGATAATTGTTTCAGAGCCATTCTTAAAAATATTCGATACTATAAGTTAAATATAATTTCACATTCGTTTTTTCACGGAGAAGGCGCATGTTGAATCCTGGGAACCCACGGCCCACCTGCCACGACAAAAACCTCCGTGAAACCTCCGTGAAAGTTAGTATTCCTTACGAGTGTTTATAGTAAAGTCTGCAATTACTGATGCAGTACCCTCTGCCCACTCTGAAATTTCAGAGTAATCATTTCAGAAACCTTCTATCAAAACCGTTCAAAACCCAGTTGTTGTCTATGTTTACAACTTTTTTCAAACCCACCATTTTTCAGATTTTACTCTGAAATACTCTGAAACTCACACCATTTTCTTTTCCATATTTCTGAGTCGTGTCTCCGTGATCGCGACCTTACTGACCACTAACTGTTGATGGAAACCGACAATAGAATGCTTCTGCCAGAACCCCTCGTGAATTGTCTTATTTTTCTGACTTGACGGAGCTATCAGAACGTGTTATAATTGGCGTATAGAAGTAGATAGACTTAAAACCCTGAGGTGCGACTAAATGTTCAGTGCCGGTTTTCGGAAACCAGTGTATTTGGCAGTTTACACTCTGTTTTTTGGAGTAATGGGTCCGTTTACGGTTTTCGCGGAAGAGGGTGCCGCGCCTGTGCAATTAGAGAAAATTGTTGTAACACCCGGTCGTTTTACGATTTACGATGGCGCGTCGGCGAGCATCTCCCTATCTAAGCAGGAAATTGAGCGTTTTCCATTAATTGACAACGATGTAATGCGCGCAGGTCATATTTTTCCTGGTGTGGCGTCGAGCGATTATAGCACGCGCTTCAGCGTGAGGGGTGGAGAGAAGGACGATATTTCAGTCAGATTAGATGGGATGGAACTCTATAATCCGTATCATCTTCAAGACTTCGGTGGCGCAGTCTCGTTGATAGGTTTAGGTCTCATTCAGAACACCAATTTGCTGATAGGTGGGTTTCCTGCGGAATATGGAGAGAAGATGTCTGGTGTTTTTGACATCACGACAAGGACCCCAAACCCTGAGAAATTTTCCGCTAATTTTGGGGTAGACTTGATTAACGCAACAGCCACTATCGAGGGACCCCTCTCGAAAAAAGGGAGTTGGCTCCTGTCAGCCCGTCGTGGGTATATTGATCTGATTCTCATGCTCATGGGTGTCGATGAAAACTATAAACCGCAATATGCCGACATCTATAGCAAATTGATTTATCAAGTTACACCGAAAGATATAATCACGTTAAATGGTTTATACGGTTGGGATACAAATCGGATTCGTGTAGACGATGTAGACAATAACTTGGATTCCCGATACGACAATTCGACAACTTGGACAAAGTGGCGACATATTTTTGGGGATTCACATTGGACGGATGTCTTTATTTTCGCTGGTACATCCAGTCAGGATAGAGCGACAGGGAAAGCAGATTTTGATAATCGCAATTTCGGATTCTTCGGTACAAAAACAGAACTTACAGCAAATCTTTTTGACAAACACACCCTCCGCAGTGGTGTTACATGGCGTTGGTTGACTGCGCGGTATCAATATGATGTTCAGGAACGGCAGGCGGGTGTAAACGTCTATAAGCCAATTCTCGCTGATATTGACGATAAGGGGAGTGAATTTAATCTATTTCTCCAAGATGAGTGGCAACTCCATTCCAAACTTGCGCTCAATGTCGGGGGACATTACCTCTACCAGCATTATCGGGAGGAAGGTATTCAGCGTTATGAAGTTGGTCCGCGAATCGCACTTGCCGTGAAACCGACGAAGGATCTCGTTTTGCGGGGTGCTTGGGGTATTTATCACCAACCGGTTCACCTGATGGGAATTCCGGTCGAAGATGGCATTGAAACGGTCGGACGTGCGGAGCAAGCTGTGCATTACATCTTCGGGGTTGAGTATACCCCTGTTGATAGTTTCTTGGTGCGTGTTGAAGGCTATTACAATACTTTTGATAATCTTGTTGGACGCCTGCGTGAGTTTGGAAGGCAGAATCAGATTTTTGACTCGCCTGAGTCTGGAGATGCCAGAGGCGTTGATGTATTCATGACCCATGTGGTATCAAATCGTTTGACGTGGACACTCGGCTATGCATTTGGGATCGCAGAAGAGATCGCAAATGGAACAAAACGCTTCCGCCAACATGATCGGCGGCATTCTTTCGCTGTTAGTAGTAGTTATCAGTTCGCACCGACTTGGTATCTCTATCTGAGTTGGCGTTTCCATACAGGTGAGCCGAGAACCCCTCTAATTCATCGAGACGTCAGGTTGCCTGATGGCAGTATTGTTTGTGATCGGCAGTTTGGTGATGCACACTCGGCGCGGATGCCTGCCTACCACAGTCTCGATTTTCGTATTACAAAGCGGAGCCCTTATCGACGCTGGGAGTTGTCTTGGTATTTTCAAATATTGAACTTATATAACCATGCCAATCTGGACCAGTATGCTTTTAGTCAACTTCGCGATGAAGGGACGGATGCTGTTATCGGATGTGCGATTGAAGAAGAGCCTCTCTTTCCGATTGTCCCTACCTTAGGGGTTACAGTAACCTTCTGACCACATACGACTGTGGTTTCTTCCTATAGAAACCATTCTTGAATTGCGATTTTCCTGAATGGCTAAGCTGTTTTTTAGTACGTGATAGACCCAAGTCTAAAGACTTGGGCTTCTGCAAAAGTTAAGCAGAAGCATTTGTAGAATTCAGAAGCGGATGTCCCGATTCAACGGAGCAGCCAACAATCCTATTAAATAGAACAATTGGGCTTACGACTCCTAACCCAAAGGAAGCTACCCCTTCCTTAAGAATGTTGAGTGCAGCGTTCTGGTCGCGCTCCAGGTGCGTATGACACTTTGGACACTGCCATTCCCTATCTGATAGCGTGAGGGTTTCGTTTTTATGTCCGCAAACAGAACAGCATTTACTTGTAGGCGACCATCGCCCAATCTTCAGCACAGACCGAATCCGTTTATGAGACTGGTGTTTCAGTTTCCGTATGAACTCACCGAAGGCAAGGTCAGAGACCTGTTTTCCAAAAAGTGCTTTCATGCCTCGAAGATTCAGGTCTTCAAAGAACAGGATGTCAAAACTTCGGCACAAGTCTATAGCAAGTTTCCAATGGTGATCTGCTCTCTGATTGGCAGTCTTCTTGTGGATACGTGCCACTTGTTTTCTGCTCCGTTCTTTGTTATTAGAGCCTTTCACCTTTCGGGAATGCTCTCGTTGTGCTTCTGCCAACTGCTTGGCGTTGTGTTTGTAGAACATTGGAGACGTATACGGCTTACCGTCAGAGCCAGTCAGGAAGTCTTTGATTCCAAAGTCGAACCCTTCAGCCTTACCCGTCTTGGGTTCATATTTGACTTCACTATAGTCTTCAGTGAGCGTGATATACACGTCTCCGAGGGCGTCTCGTGTAACTTGAACCTGTATGATTTCACCTTGTATTTTTCTGTGGAGTGCGAACCGATACCAACGTCCGTTGAGACGAATACGATACGTTGGGTGGTTTCTTTCGTTCTTTTGTGCGTCTAACAGTTTTTCAATCTTGACCTGTTCACCGCGAAAGGTCATACCTTTGTGTTTTTTACATGACTTGAACTTCGGGTGACCTCTGCCAAGTGTTTTCATTTCACGGAAACTTTGTGCCAGACGTTTGAGAACATTCTGTAAGGACCACGAGTAGGGGATATTCCAATGCTTATACTTCTCAAGTTTCTTGAGTTTCGTTAAGTGCTTAGACATTTTCGAGTATGAAGGTTTCCCCTTACCATACCTGCGGTAATATCGCATGCACAGAGCAAGGAAGTGGTTTTTCACAACGCCACAGATATTGCACTCGTCGTGCAAGTGACGCAACGTCTTATCCTGAAAAAGTTTATGGTTTGTGTTTCGCATAGTGTATCAAGTATCAAGTCCTTAACCCCTAAACAGTGGGTAGGCAGACACATAACCTTGCGGTTACGCTGTTTATGTCTGCCAACTTGATACTCTTAATTATACTACTTTTTAGGCTCAATGTCAAATGCTTTTTTGGTATCCGTTTGGTCTTTTCCAAGAAGGCGGTGTCTACATCCCAAACCTAAAGGATTGGGTTTTGACACCGAATTAGATAACGTGAGTTCGATAAAAGGCTTCTCCTTGTACCGCAAAGTGTTAGTTTGCGCCGAATACGCCACAAACTAAATGAAGATTAAGAATTTAAATCGGTAATGTGGGAGGGGTTTGTAACCCCGATTTTCTTATCCTTGTGGGAGGGGTTTGTAACCCCGAATTACCGAATTATTTATTGAATCTTCATAAAGTTTGTGCTACAATTTATGTCTTTGACATGCGAAAACAGAACCTTTAGACGGACGAAATGTTTAAGTCGAACTGACGTTACATAATTTCCGTAATCTTTAAAGAGAGCTGAGAAATGTTCAAGTCTATCGGAAAAGCAGTAAAGAGGGTCTGGCGACGGTATATCAGGAATTTGCGAGATCGGAAATTACCGAAGGTCGCACCCAGCGTAGCAGAGGCGATTCTTCCATTGGAGGCGGACACGTACGCTATTGCACCGAGTCAGCTCAAGGACATGATAAACAAAGGCACGCCCTTCGTTTTGTTGGATGTCCGGGAAGAATGGGAGTATCGGATGGTTCACCTTGAAGGTGCTGTATGGATTCCCTTCGGTGAGTTGCCAAGGCGTTGTAACGAAATTACCCCAGGAGTTGAGATCGTCGTTTATTGTCACTGGGGCATGAGGAGTCTTGATGCAGCGTTTCTTTTGCAACAACTCGGTTTTAAATCGGTGAAGAGTGTAATCGGCGGCATTGATCGGTGGGCACGGGAAATAGATACGCAGATGCCTCAATACTAACTCGCATCATTGATGTTAAATTACAGTCTCGCTCGCCAGAACGAGGCTTTAGGACAAAGAAGCGACGCGGCTTAGGGTTCTGTCTTGAAATCTTGGCTTTGAAGACCGTATTTCTGCATCCGGTGCTGAAGTTTACGTCGCGAAATCCCCAGCAATTTTGCCGCTTGGATCTGTGTTCCATTGCTCTTTGCTAACGCACTGCACACGTATTCCTTGATAATTTCGTCAAGGGAAACCCCTTCCTCAGGAATGTCAAATTCAACGTCGGGGGCTGGAAGCGACGTGTCTAAAATCTCCGGAGGCAATTCATCTTTATCGATCACCTCATTTTCTGAGAGTACAAAAATACGACGGAGGTAATTTTCTAATTGCCGGATGTTGCCGGGCCAGTGATACCGTCTGAGCACAGACATTGCCTGTGGTGTAACCTGTTTGGGGAGAGCCTCCGCATATTCGCTGCTGAACTTTTGGATGAGAAAATCCACGAGCAATGGAATGTCCTCTGGATGCTCTCGAAGGGGTGGAACGTGGATCGGGATAACATTCAGACGAAAATAGAGATCTTCGCGAAATGTGCTGTTTCGTACGGCTTGGATGAGATTTTTGTGTGTTGCGGCAATCACACAGACATCTATTTTAATGTTCTGAGTCCCACCAACTCGTCGTATCTCACGTTCCTCAAGGACGTGCAATAGTTTACTCTGTGTTTGGATCGGGATATCCCCGATTTCATCAAGAAAAAGTACCCCCTCATTTGCTACCTCAAAAAGACCTTTCTTTTGATGTGCTGCGTCTGTAAACGCCCCCTTTTCATGTCCAAACAATTCACTCTCAATGAGTGTCTCAGGAATTGCCCCACAGTTAATCGAGATGAACGGCTTGTTTTTTCGGTTGCCATGTTTGTGAAGTGCACGCGCAATGAGACTTTTTCCAGAGCCCGTTTCGCCTGTGATGAGAACTTGTGTTACGTCACGATGCAAAATCCGAGCCATGTTTTTGAAGAGTTCATGCATTTTCTCACCATCACCGATGATTTCATCCATCTGAATTTCTGGTGTTGAGTCATCGCTTTCTTCTGCGATGCTGCGGAGCGCACCGCGAGTCTGTAGGGCGTGTTTCACTTCCCGTTTCAGAACTTCAATTTGGATCGGCTTCTCAAGATAATAGAAAGCACCTTCGTGCGCAACAAGATTAACAGCGTCGTTTAGCTCCGCAAACGCTGTCATGATAAGCACCGGCAGGTCTGGGTCGGTCCGCTTTATTTCCCGAAGCAGATCTCTACCCTCAAATCGGGAGGACATCCACATATCACTGATGACGAGGTCAAACATTTGCTTCTCTAAGCTATCAAGCGCGGCTTTGCTGTCTTCAACGATTTCAACTGTGTACCCTTCGCGTTTCAAAATACGCTGTAAAATTGTCAGTTGTGCTTGGTCGTCGTCTACAATCAGTATTGATGCCATCGTTTTGGTGCTCCTCATTTAAGCCGAGAATTTATGGCAGTTTATCCTCATTCAGCGGAAAGCTGATTTTAAAAGCGGTTCCCATTCCCATTTTGCTTCGGACTTCAATTTTGCCTTTATGAGCCGTGATAATTTGGTGCGAAACGGCAAGACCGAGCCCTATGCCGCCTGTAGCATCTTTGGTTGTAAAATACGCATCGTAAATTTGTTCCTGAATTTCTTCTGGGATGCCTATGCCAGTATCTCGAATTTCAATCACCGTATCTCTCATGTGCGGATCTATCTGCTCCACAAAGGTTGTGATGTAGATGCTACCGCCTTTTGGCATTGCTTGGATACTGTTTTGCACAAAATTGAAGAGAGTCTGTCGCATTAAAACAGCATCCAGCGGGACATCCGGTAGATTTTCATCATAATTTCTGATGACTTGAACTTTGGCTTCCTCGGCAATAAGCGCGAATTCAGATGAAATTTGCTCCACAAGAGTATTGAGGTTTACCGGTTCTATATTCAATCTTCTGGGTCGATTTAAAGTGAGAAACTGCTCTGAAATTTTCTTCAGTTCTACTATTTTTTTGTCAACGATCTCTAAGAGTTCTTTTGCCTCCTCGATATCGTCCTGGCTCACTTTCCGTTGTGAGAAAACAGATTTTAGATGCTGAGCAGTCATCCCGATTGAATTAAGTGGATTCCGAATTTCATGTGCCACACCAGCGGCGAATTGTCCTAACGCATCAATGCGTTTTGAATGGGAGTCTCGTAGTTGCCACAGCATCCCTGCGAGGTTATAGGTGGCTCTACCAAGTTCATCCGACGAATACGTTTGATCAAGTGATAGATTTCCACTTTCAGCACTCTGTATAATACGAGTCATCCGCTCTAATGGCTTCATAATCAGATGATTCGTCGTTAGATCGATCAGGATTACAAGAAGGGCACCGACAATCACAATCAATATCGCATGCATTAGCAATGAATATCGAATTGATTTGCCGATATAAGGAACATCGAAAAGGACTTGTATGTAGCCAGAGACTCTCCACCCAACATCGTATAACAGAGTCCCTTCGTCGAGTATTGGTTCGTCGGCGTAATAGCGAGGCTCTGACTCAATCGGCTTTGGCGATGTCAAATTGACGGTGTATTTGATAGCAATAGCTGTTGCGTTCTGTCCTTCTACAGTGTGTATTGTTGCCCCCTTTGTCTCAATTTGCTCAAGATCCAGTGAGTCAAGATTTATGTCAACAGCATCTTCACCGGCGAGCAGACTGGAACGAATACGAGTATTATTCAAGGAGATGTGGACATTCAGCACATCTCGCATATCTGGATGTTCTCGCTTGAGTCTATTCAGAACCTGATCCAGTCGTTGGGCATCAAACCGCTTTGTGGTTTCGATTTCTCTCACAACAGCATCAAGAATCGTATTCTCGGTGATTTTCTTTAACTCGGCACCACGTTCTGCACCCAAGGCGTGAAGGGCATTCATATCATTTCGGACACGGATGCTATCGAAAAAGTAAAACGCCACGAGGATTGCTATGACAGAGAGATTAATTACAAAGGAGTACTTCCATTGGAGTCGCATTTTAACTCATAATTCGTTGCACTGCCTTTTTCCACTGCGCGAGTTTTTCGTTGCGTTGCTTTGCGTCTATTTGTGGTGAGAAGACGCGAGTTTTAAAAGCGGAGCCTTCAAGTCTTGCTTGCTCGGTTCTATTTGCCTCAAGTTCTTCGATGTCGTTCCACACACCAGCTGTGATACCCGCAAGGTACGTAGCACCCAAGCCCGTTGATTCTATTTGTGCTGGACGTTCTACATTTATCCCCAAGATATCAGCTTGAAACTGCATGAGGAAGTTATTGGCAGCCGCACCACCGTCAACACGTAACCCGTCAAGTGTCATCTCGGTGTCGGTTAACATCGCACTGACAATATCCGCGGATTGATACGCAATTGACTCTAAAGTGGCACGGACGATCTGTTCGCGCGTGCTCCCTCGCGTTAAGCCGAGGATAGCACCGCGGGCATCGGGATCCCAATATGGCGCGCCAAGTCCGGTAAAGGCAGGAACAACAAACACTTCTCCTGAATCTGGTATACGGGAAGCAATTTCCTCCGTTTCCGATGCACTCTTAATAATTGCGATACCGTCTCGGAGCCATTGGACGGCAGCACCTGCGACAAATACACTTCCCTCCAATGCGTAAACAGGATTTTCGTCTAAACTACAAGCGAGTGTTGTTAGCAGTCCGGTTTTTGTTGATACTTTTTCGGCACCTGTATTTAGCATGAGAAAACAACCAGTCCCGTAGGTGTTTTTCGCCATACCGGGTTTGGTGCACAATTGGCCGAGGAGCGCGGCTTGCTGGTCACCTGCCATTCCGGTGATTGGAATGCCGTCCAAAGATATATTTTTACCGAAGGTTTCAAGCCAAAAATTCCTGTAGAAACTCGCTGTGCCGAAGTTGCTTGCAGAAGGACAAACTTCAGGTAAAATCGCTTTGGGAACGTTCAAAATTTCCAAAAGGGTTTCGTCCCATGACAGTGTGTTGATATTAAAGAGCAGGGTACGCGAGGCATTTGTGTAATCGGTTTTATGGACTGCACCATCTGTTAATTTCCAAAGGAGCCACGTATCTACGGTTCCGAATGCGAGTTCACCGCGTTCTGCACGTTCCCGAGCACCGCTAACGTGATCCAGTATCCATGCAACCTTTGTTCCGGAAAAGTAGGCATCGATTACGAGACCCGTTTTCGCCTTTATCTCTTCGGCAATTCCCTGTTTTTCAAGGAGAGCGCATTTATCTGCAGTGCGACGGCACTGCCACACGATTGCAGGGTAAATCGGCTTTCCTGTTTTTCTATCCCAAACAAGTGTGGTTTCGCGTTGGTTTGCAATCCCGATAGCAACAATGTTTAGGGCATTTTCTTTTGCAAAAAGTACGTCTATTGCTTGTAAAGTAGCGTTCCAGATTTCCTCCGGATCGTGTTCTACCCAACCGGGATGGGGATAGTGTTGTGTGAATTCTTGGTATCCTTGTGCGATAATGTTCCCCTGCACATCGGCGAGGAGAGCGGTAGTTCCCGTTGTCCCTTGGTCGATTGAGAGGATGCAAGCGGTATTCGGCATGCTATGGGGGCTACTCCTAAGTGTTTTTCTTTATAAAATAACACCGAGTCAAAAAAAAATCAAGTGGAAATCAGTGTTTAACTGGAGCCATTTGGTTTTCGGTTTTCTATTGTCTCTGTGGGATAAACCACAATTTGGAGATCGTTCCGTTTCCCCCATGGGTATATGGAAATCCATGCAGTGCCCTACGAGAAAACTGAATATCCCCTGAATGAGTGGCTCAGTCTAGGATTTTAACATTTTTCTGAAATCAGGTTGACATTGCGTTTCTTGCTTGCTATAATATACTATTATGCCTTGAATGTATTGTAGTGCTATACATTATACAGAACTCTTTCGTTTTCGCCTATGGTATGTATGGTAAGGAAGTCCGCCCACTTTAAAAATCAAGACTCGCAGATTGCTTCTACTGGACGGAGGCCTTGGTTCGCAGAATGAGAGTGCGCGGAAACGAATTAAACGGTTCTACCGTTCAAGCAATTTGCAAATAAGAATATTGTCTAAACATAAACAAATTTCCAATGGTTTAGAGAGGAGTAGACGTTGTGAAAAAGATTTTGCTTTGCGCGCTTGTAGTGTTCTGCTTAGTCGCTTGTCATAGTTATGCGCAGATTGAGTGGGATGCTGAGAAGTTTATACCGTTGTCCGAGGTGAAACGGGGCATGAAAGGGAAAGGCTACACAGTGTTTTCCGGGACAACGGTAGAAGAATTTGAATGTGAAGTTGTCAGTGTTGAATACAACTTTGTTCCGGGTTGGCATGTTGTATGGATGGAGGGGTTGAGCGACAACTTTAAACGTACAGGTGTCGCAGGCGGTATGAGTGGTAGTCCGGTCTATATTGACGGGAGACTCATGGGAGCAGTCTCGCTTGGGGGTTTCAGCCAGCGAGAACACTCCAACCTCTTTGGGGTTACACCGATTGAATTGATGATTAAAGTCGCCCAGCGTGGGATGGAACCTAACTTAAGTTACGAAGGCACTCAACTCTTTAACCTTGATTCATCAGCTGCGACGCAAGAATCTGGGTTGAATATGGGGCAGTCCCTGTTAGCAGGTGGTGAAGTGACTCGGATACCTCGTCCCTTTGATGAGAGACTATTTGAAGACATTTCTAATACGTCTTCCCCAGTCAGATCTGCGCGGCTATCCATTCCGGTCACACTTCCAACACTCAATTCGGAAGTGATGAGATTTGTCAAACCCATTTTTGACAGACTCAATTTTACCCCAGTCCAAGGGACGGGAGGTGGAAGTCCCATTAAGGAATCGCCGGTTGAAGAAGGACAGGTAATCGGGCCAGAATATGTCCGCGGTGATGTTTCGATTTTTGGTTATGGCACTATTACTTATGTAGATGGTAATGAGCTTCTCGCGTATGGGCATTCTGCAGATGGAGAAGGGAACGTCAATATCCCGCTTTCTGGGGGATATGTGCATTTTATCTTCCCGAGTCGTTCCCGTTCCTCCAAAATAGCATCTCCGACGCAGCCCATCGGGACCTTAGTACAAGACAGGAATCCTGCGATTGCTGGTATCATAGGAAAACACCCGAGTTATATTCCTGTAAATGTCAATGTGCAGACAGCCGATGGTAAGCGGCATCAGAAGTACTATGAAGTGATTCGACATCGTAGTTACTCTCCGATTTATACCGGAATAGGGGCGTGGATGCTCATGGACGGACTTGAGTTTTCTTTGGGAGACTACACGCTCAATATGGGAGCAACTATCACGCTGAAAGAACATCCCGACCTCAAAACGCGTGAGTTGGTGTACAAGAATATCTATTCTTCCAGGGGAGCACCCGGGTTTGGTGTCATGCAGACGCTCATGATGCCAATGTCACAGTTAGCCTTCAACTCGTACACAAAGGTTCAAGTCGAGAATGTCACCCTTGATGTGAACATAGAGGATAAACGGCGAACGGCGAGCATTCAGAGTCTCCGGATGGATAAACTCCGCTATCGACCTGGGGATACTGTTGAGGTGGAAATTACTTTGCAACCCTATTTCGAAACCCCCATAGTGCAGACAGGGACAATCACGATTCCTAAAGATGTTCCAGAGGGGGTCGTCACGCTCCTTGCCACCAATGCCAACTTTCACGAATCTTGGCAGCGTAACCGGGCACCCTTGAATTTTCGCCACAAAAATATCAACCAATTAGTCGAATTGTTGCAACGAGGCGAAAATAACTCGGAAATTATTATGGAACTCTTTGTGCCTGAACCGGGACTCACTGTTCAGGGTAAAGAATTCGCACATCTGCCGCCTTCAGTCATGTCCGTCATGAATAGCGCAAAGCAGATTGGCAATAGTGGATATACTATGGGCACAACGCTACACATTGATAAAATGTCAACAGACTATGTAATTTATGGAAGTGGCATGATTCGGTTCGTTGTGGATAGGAACGCAGAATAATAGTTAACAGTTAACAGTCTTTAGATTTTATAGTTATCAGTTACAGGAGGGTATTTTCAATGCGCCGTGTGATCTCCTTATGGAGTCTTATTTTAACTGCCTTTATTTACACAAGTATCGCGTCCGCAGTCAATACATCTTTATGGGAACAAAAAAACCATGCGGATTTTGAGTCTGGCAAGCCCAAAGACCTTTCGCTTACAAGTACCGGAGATGTTATGTTATCTCCCAAAATTGATTCTTTCACTAAACTCAAGGAGACCCAAGTCTGGGCACTTGTGGAAGATTCAGCAGGAAATCTCTATGCGGGTACCGGGAACGAGGGGAAAATCTATAAAATTGCTGCGGATGGCGACACCGCCGAGCTCTATTACAATTCACCTGAAGTTACCATTTACAGTCTCGCTATCGGACCCGACAATGCTCTCTACGCTGGCACTGGGCCCGACGGGTTGATTTATAAAATCACTGATGCTACAACACCTCCGACGACCCTGCTCAACGAAGGCGACAAATATGTGTGGGCGTTGAAATTTGATGATGCTGGCAATCTTTATGCGGCGACAGGGACCGATGGTAAGATTTACAAAATCACACCAGATGGTGAGTCCAGTGTTCTCTTTGATGCCGAAGAAAAAAATATAATGACGTTCCTTCTACACGAAAACGGTTTCTACGCGGGAAGCGGCGACAACGGCATTATTTACCATATCATGGACGATGGTACTGCAAAGGTTATCTATCAAGCCGAAGAGAAAGAGGTTCGCGCCCTTGAAATGGATACCCAAGGTAATCTCTATGCAGCGGTCGTTTCGTCCGAACCTGCTGAACCTTCAAGGGGACGGCGCGGTGCAAACGGGCCTCCAACGCCCTCCGGTCCACCGCCACCGGGTGGTGGCGCACCGAAAGAAAACAAGTCTAACATCTACAAAATTCGTCCAGACGGGACAGCAGTTCCGATTTGGGCATCGCCGGAGCCGCTTATTTTGGCTATCATCCTTGAAAGCGACTCGCAAATCTTAGTAGGCACCGGAGATGAAGGAAAACTCTACCGGGTCAACCCAATGAACGGCGACTCTGTTGAAGTCGGCAAATGCTCGGCGAACCAGATCGTAGCAATACATCAGAAAAAAGGAGATGGGGACACAAAGACGCTTCTCGCGACGGGTAACTCCGGAAAACTTTTTAATCTCACTACCACCTACGTCGAAGAGGGTACCCTTGAGTCAAAGGTTTACGACGCGCGTAGCCTATCCCGCTGGGGGAAACTCTCTTGGGAAGGTGAGATGGCGGAAGGAACCGCGATTGCCTTTTCAACCCGTACCGGTAATACCAAAAAGCCGGATGATACATGGAACGACTGGTCAGATGAGCTCACAACGGCGGACGGTTCACAGGTCCCGAATGGAGATGGTCAGTACATCCAGTGGCGCGCGAAGTTCACAACCAGTGACACAGCGCAAACACCTATTTTGAAAAAGGTTACCCTTGCTTCTGTCCAGACCAATATTGAACCACGATTTACCAGTATTGAAGTAGACGATGGTAGTGGTAGCGGGAAGCAGGAAAGAGGGCGCCGCCCCTCTGGTGGTAATTTACCGCCTCCAGGTGGGCGCGGCGGGGATAGCGGTGGCTCAGGCAATGCAGGCGACGCGCCTTCTAAAGAATGGAAAATCAGTTGGAAGGTTGAGGATGCAAATGCCGATACCTTGGAGTATGCGCTTTATTACAAAGCCGTTGACGAGAGTAACTGGCGTCTCCTGAAAAAAGAATTGTCCAAGGCAACCTATGAATGGGATATCACCACCGTCGCAGATGGACGATACACCTTGAAAGTTGTCGCAACGGACAAACTCAGCAATCCAGTTGGATGGGCGAAATCGGCTGAGAAGATGAGTATGCCGTTTGAGATAGACAACACGCAGCCTTCTCTTGGAGAAATACAAGTCACTACCAACGACGATGGCACGTACAGAATTGCGTGTGATGTTACAGATGCGACTTCGTCGATCCAGAAAGCTGTCTATAAAATCGACAGCGATCAACATTGGAAAGCCATCTTCCCTGGTGATGGTATCTTCGATTCCAAAATGGAGCAGCTCCTACTCGAAACGGGTGAGTTCACCGAAGGTGCACACACGATTACCATTCAGGTAACGGATAGGGCACAAAACATGGCTGTCGGTAGGGCAAGTTTCTAATGGGTTTCAGTTGCAGGGCGGGTTTTAAACCCGCCCTGTTTTTTTGTCTGAACTGTTTCTTTCAATGGCTGGGGCTGTTTGTAACAATATCGATTGATGTATAAACGATGTCCAGTAGAGCATCTAACTCTGAAATCGAGATCTGTAGAGGGGGCATCAAGACGATAGTGTTGACAAGCGGTCGAAGCATCGCCCCACGGGTGAGTGCCTCTTTACAAACTCGGATACCTACCTTCTCTTCAAAAGGATAAGGCGTGGAGGTGTCCGAGTTTTTCATTAATTCTACACCGGCGGCAAAGCCACATACTCGGACATCACCGACGTGTGGCAGCGTATAGAATTCTTGAAGCCGATTCCTGAAGTGTTCAATAGTAGGTTGGCGTTGGGAAAGGAGATTTTCACGCTCGAAAATGGCGATATTTTCTAATGCGACTGCGCATGCTAATGGGTTTCCAGTGAAGGTGTGTCCGTGGAAGAAGGTCTTGAGGTCTCGGTACTCACCGAGGAAGGCGTTATAGATTTCGTCGGTGGTCAAAGTCGCGGCGAGAGGGAGATAACCGCCTGCGAGTCCTTTTGCTGTGCATAAGAGGTCAGGTGTAACGTCCTCGTGCTCGCATGCCCACATTTTGCCCGTGCGACCAAACCCAGTCATCACTTCATCAACAATAAGAAGTGTTTCCGACCGTTTTGCTAATGCGGCGAGTTCTTTTAGAAATCCTTTCGGAGCGATAAGCATGCCGCCCGCGCCCTGAATGAGTGGTTCTAAAATAATACCTGCAATTTGCCCTTCATGTTCGGAGAAGGCGCGTTCCACTGCATTGAGCCAATGAGTTTTAACCGCAGATTCATTATTGGATGTATTCACAGCTTGTGGAGGGTGATAGGCTTCAGGAGCGGACACGCGGATACCTTTGAAAAGGAGAGAATCAAAAGTAGTATGGAAGCTATCGATACCACCGACACTCATCGCACCTATCGTGTCGCCGTGGTATGCATTATCAAAATGGATAAACAGTTTCCGTTGCGGTTCTGCCTTGTGTTGCCAGTACTGATATGCTATCTTCAAGGCGACTTCGACAGCAGTTGAACCGTTGTCGGAGTAAAACACCTTGTTTAATCCCGCGGGTGTGAGTTCTACCAGTTTTTGTGCAAGCTGGATCGCGGGGACGTTGCTGTACCCAAGCAGTGTGGTGTGTGCAATCTTGTCTATCTGCGTTTTGAGCGCAGTGTTCAGCTCTGGATGGTTATGCCCGTGGACGTTTGTCCACATGGAAGCGATTCCATCAATATACCGATTTCCGGCAATATCGATGAGGTAGCATCCGTCACCCCGTTCAATGATGACTGGCTCCTCCGCCAGCCAATCCTGCATTTGCGTGAACGGGTGCCAGAGGTAACGCTTATCCCAATCGACAAGCGTTTCTTTATCAACCATAGCCTATAGCTGCAAGTTTCGCTATCCCTTCAGTTTGGCATAATGCACTGTTGGTTCAAGTCCGAGTGATTCGCATGTACCGCTTTTGGAGACGATAATCGTCAATACTTTATTCCGATAAGTTGCCTGAAAATCTTCTGGTTGTCCTGAGATCGGCATGATATTTGTGAAACCGTTCGGGAATGAGCTTGTGCGACCTACAACAGAGGCAAACCTTGGATCATCCAATTGTGTTTGCACAGTCAAGATACTTTCAGGCGTGAGGGATTCACCGGGGACATACGGCGAACTGAGTTGAATTTCATACGTGTAGTCCGGCATTCTATCAGGGAGTTCATGCTCTTGTTTCGCGACAGAATTCGGCACCCACCTCGGAAATTCGATTTCGACCTCGTAGTGATTCGCCTGTTCTGTAAGGCGATTTATCATGCCGTAGCGTCTGTAACGTTCCCGTACATCGTCAGAATAGATCTTGCCATCTGTGAGGACCGCTCCGGGCATCGTTGTGCGTTCTTCTTTTCGCTGACCGACGAGTGCTGAGCGTAAGCCAATTAGGAGTGGGGTTGCAATGAGTGAGGGGAACCATCCGTAGAAGGCGGCACCGTAGCGCGGTTGTTCAGCTGTGGAATTGAACTCGTCTTTAAACCGGTAAATACCTTCAGAAATAGCGATGATGATCCCCAAGAAAATCATCAGGTTGCCTTCACTCGTAAAAAGGTTGGCACTTTGTCCTTTGACTCCGATGAAGAAGAGGATAAGCGGATAAAGCGTCAAGTTAATGAGGCTATTGATACCTGTTGATACCGCAGAACTAAAGACGAGCGTGTTGCCAGCCATCTCCTCAAGCCGTGCTTTAAACTTCGCTGAAAAGGCACCGAGAAGCGGTTGTAAGAGCATTATTAAGACATTGTATGGTGCGCGAAGGCTTGAGTCTGGGACCTCCGGTATTTGCACAAATTCTTCCGGTATACCTTGTTGCTTCCCTTGTTTAGTTTTTCCTGTTTCATCGGCTCCTGCGTCCGCGGTTTCAGGTTTAACGAAGGTCTCAAAAAATTTACGGTTTATCTCAATAAACGGTTCCCATTCGCTGGGGACATCACTTTGCATGGAGATCGCGTCAACCGGACACACAGGTTCGCATGCAGCGCAGTCAATACATTCATCTGGGTTGATGTAAAGCTGCTTTTCGCCTTCAGTGGTGTGTATACAGTCAACCGGACAGACATCAACGCATGCGGTGTCCATTACATCAACACACGGTTCGCTAATTATGTAAGCCATCTTCCCCTCCTTTTTGGTGTTTCACTGTTAAGTATACCACAATTAAGTGCCTGTGGCAAGGAAATATTTCTGTTTTCCACAGTTTGACAAATTGGTGAATGATGACTATAATGGCAGAGAAATTAAGGGGGATAAGAGGAATCAGATGATTAAAGAACCTGAAAATTTTATTGTCGAGGAACTACCGCTTTATGAACCTACCGGAACGGGAACGCATACCTTTTTCGCTATTCGGAAACGGAATCTCAGCACCTTGGAAGCAATTAACCGAATTGCACGGGATTTACAGGTACGCCCCCAGCAGTTTGGTTACGCCGGCTTGAAGGATAGGAACGCAGTCACAACACAGGTGCTATCTGTCGAAGGGGTGTTACCGGAACGGGTTTTGAAAATTGAACAACCGAATATTGAAGTGCTATGGGCAGAGCGGCATCCCCATAAATTACGGGTAGGACACCTCCGAGGCAACCGTTTTGAGATAACCGTACACGATGTTCCTCACGATACACTGCCCCGTGTCAAAGCGGTAATGGATCGGTTGGCAACTGAAGGTGTACCGAATCGCTTCGGGGCACAGCGATTTGGCAATAAAAACGATTCACATCTGATTGGCAAAGCGTTGGTAAAGACGGATTGGGATGCGGTCTTGCGTTATATAATCACAGATGACGCACTACAGATTGATGATGTGGCGCGCCGTATGCAACGAGAATTAGCAAAAAGGTCCCCCGAAAAGGTCGTAATGTGTATTCCACATCGACTGCGCAAGTTGTTTTTGTCGGCGTATCAGGCGTCCCTGTTTAACCGCGTCTTGGAAAAGCGGACTCCTTGTTTGGGCGAACTCCTTGAAGGTGACATCGCTGTGAAACACGACAACGGAGCACCTTTTCTCGTTGCGGACGCTACCGCTGAGCAACCGCGAGCAGATGCATTTGAAATTAGTCCTTCGGGTCCGATTTTCGGATATAAGATGCGTCTGCCGACTGGCGACGTGCTCACGTTGGAGAAATCGATCCTTGCAGATGAAGGGGTTCGACTTGAAGCCTTTCGTAAGGTTGTCGGGATCCGTTTACCGGGGACGCGTAGACCTTTACGGATGCCGATGCAATTGCATGAGGTGTTGGAAACCGTCAATGGTCGGGGAGTCCGTCTCAGTTTTACGCTACCTGCGGGTGGGTATGCGACGGTCGTATTAGAAGAACTTTTGCCTAATATACAGATTCCGTAGGTTGGGTGGAAACGAAGGTGAAACCCACATAACGCATCACCAAGGCAAGACGTATAAAGTCCATCGTCTGAACCAAGATAGGCAGGATTACGGAGATGCAGAAATGATGGGAGGGGACTATTTCTGACGGTTTCAATCTGATGGCACGGTTCGATTGGACTTTCGGTATCTAAAAAACGTCCACGCTCCAGATGCCAATAGGACTACGAGCAACACAATCAAGCCGATATTCAAGAGATAGCGTCCACGGTTCAGGTGCCACAGTCGTTGATTTGCCAGTTTAGCGGAGGAACTCCCCTTGTCTGCTTTTGTTTTCACCTCTTCCCAATACTTTTTTGCAAGGGCAGGTTGACCGAGTTGTTCCGCGAGTTTTGCTGTAACGATGAGATAGGTGACATCCTGAACGTCTTGTTTCTCTACGGCATCAGCGAAGGAACTGAGCAGTAGAACTGTTAAGTCAGGGGACATTTGCGGAAAGTCTCTCGTGATTTCAATCCCATTTTGAAAAGCAGTGACAGCCCCTTGGTGATTATGCCGGTCGAATTCGATTTGTGCGACTTCAAACCATGTTCGCTGAATAAGCTGCAGGGATTGTGCTATGTCGGTATAGCCGTCAAATGTGAAAGTTGCCGAACCGTAATTCAGGTTCCCCTGTTTCACATAGAGCGTATACGTCTCACCGAGACTCAGTGAACCTGAATCCTTCCACTCGTCGAAACGGTAGATTCCATCAGCTTTCACGACCTGTTGATATGCCGTTCCATCAATCCAGACAACAGATCCAGCAGGTGACGCATCCGACACGCCTATAACGGTGCCGTGAATAGCAATAGGCTCAAGTGCCCAGCCAATATGGACGGATTCTCCAAGTTCTAATTGCAGTTCAGCTGTTTTGGGCAGTGGGATGATGTACCCCGCTTTCTTTACGGTTACAGTGGAGGTGCCTTGTTGCAGATTTTCTGTGATGAGTTTCGGTGTGCTTCCAACCTCTACGTCGTTGATGATAATTTCTGCGCTTTCAGGGAATGTTGTGATCTTAAGCGCAGGGCTAAGCTTGAGCAGTGCCGCTTCGACATCACCCGTTGGTGCAAGAATTCCCTCCACAAAATCGAGATTGGTTCGCAACAGTTCGTAACTTTCTATAATGCTGAGCTGCCGATTATCGTTTGTATCGGTTGTATCTACCGTAAGCGTATCGTGGAGTCGCTGAAGGAAGACTGTTGTGTTTGCTTTCTCTGCCGATTGGATCGCGTTGAGTGCAGCGGTGCCGAGTATCTCGCGATTCGCGTAGTAGGCGTTTAGGTTTGTGTCCTCTGTGTAACCATCGACAATAACAACGGTGTGCTTTCTTTCTGTCTCTCTGAACCAGTCATTGAGGGTGGCATCTTGGATCCCTTGTTCGTCTCCTTGTGTTAGCAGGTGCATGGCGTTCATGCCTCTCGGTTTGGTAACTATCCCGTGATATAGAAAAATCAGAGTGTCCTGAACCGCGGTTTGCCTCCCAACTTCTTGAATCATGGCATGAATCTCTTCAGACGTGGCACTGTCACCTTCAACATGGTGGATCTGCTCACTCGGTACTTTTCCGCGTGTCGTTAGGAGTTCAATCAGTGAGTTTACCAGTTCATGGGCATGTGCTTCTGGTGTTGTGTCCACAATGAGCCAGTGTGTGCCAGAATCAACCGAGAGTGCTGGTGTTGATACGAAGATAGTTAATGCGACACAAATAGAGATAGTGATAAAAATAATGTTCTGCTTTGACATGCTTTTCGTCCGAAGTGTATGTTTCATAGCCTCTAATTTAGTAGTAGTTTAACAGAAATTCTGGGCGATTGCAAGAAAAAAGAACTTCTTTAGGTGTTAAAATGTCTAAACTTTTACCGAGAAACTGCGTCAAAATGTTATAAATAATATCTTTTTGGCGTGCCTTGAAAGTTAAAACTTAACTGTTAGAATTTCGGAGTCTGTCTTGTATTAAAGTTCATGGTTAGGAATCCCGCTCACAGGTTAGTAGCAGGAGCACTGGGCGCAATTGGAGAGGCTCGTATTGATGCCGCAATCTATAATAATACGGTTTTGGCGAAACTTACATGTTCCCAAAACATCCTGTTGGAAAGTGTTGAACTTACACGAGGTGCCCGCTTGGAGGGCACCCTACAAATGTTGGAATGGACAAGGAGATGTTAATGATTCCCAGAAAAAATAAATTCATTGTTTTGTCAAAGCTCAAAGGAATGCACCGTTCAGGTTTCCGAAGCTTGCTCTTAAAATTCATCCTCGCTGTTCAGTTTGCAGTCGTTATTTGTGTCAGTGCACAGGAACGTGCCACCGAAGTTGATTTAACCCAATCTTTGACACTTGAACAATGTATCCAAGTAGGTTTGGAAAAATCGACGAATATGCGAAATGCACGTTTGAATCTTGCTATACAGGAACTTCGGGTGAAAACTGCCCGTGCTGACTATTTTCCACGTATCTTTTCAACCGGTGTTTACGATTTTTCTGACCGAGTTGACTTCGGGTTTGAACCCGAAAACTACAATTTAGGGCTGAGCGGACAATATACGATTTGGGACAATGGTCAACGTGAGGGTGGGTTCGCACAGGCGAAAGAGTCCCTGAGTGGCACTGTGAACCGTAATGAGCGAATTAAACAGAGCCTAATTTTGCAAATCACTGAAGCCTATTATGATGTCCTCCAATATCAGGCACTGGTCGAAGTGAGTGAACAGAATTTGGCGAGGGCACAGGAGAACACACAACGCACTAAAGATTTCGTAGAGGCAGGTTCGCTCATTCCAGCGGATGTAGCGACAGCTGAAGTGCGAGAGGGAAATAACAGATTCGCCCAGCTAAACAACAATAATTCACTTCAAATTTCAAAAGCCAGATTACCACGACTCCTCGGCTTAGATCCAGGTGCGCTAATTACTGTTGCGGCGGATGCGTCGTATCAGTTATATCAGCAACGTGGCACAATTGAGAGAATAGAAATATCGGTTGAAGAAGCTATTCAGATAGCACTTGACAATCGTCCGGAATTTAAAGAAACGCAATCACAATTGAACTCACAGGAATGGTCATTGACACTTGCGAAATTACAGCGCTGGCCCCGTCTGAACGCGGATGTAGACTACAACGTTAACGTCGACGATTACCTCCGTGAGCGTGAGAATTTTTCCGAGTTCCGAAGTTGGAGCGCAGGCGTGTCACTTAATTTTACGCTTTTTGATGGTGGTGTTTTGGGGAATCGTGTCAGAGAGTTGACTATGCAATTAGAACAGGCTCGTGAAAATGCCAGTGACCTGGAGCGGTCGGTTGCCTTAGAGGTCCGACAATCGTATCTAAATCTCAAGCGCGGTGAAGCCGCAGTCGATATCGCCAGAACACAAGTCACCAACGCTCGACTCAGTTTAGAGGTCATTCAAGGGCGTTTTGATGTTGACAAAGCAATCCTGCTTGAACTCCTTGATGCCCAAACCAATTACGCACAGGCGTTGACGGATGAGGTGAATACGTTCTACGATTACAAAATTACACAAAACCGTTTACAGGACGCAATGGGAGTGTTACAGTAGCCGTGAAAAATCGAAAAAAGTGGATTATCGTCGGAGCAATTGCCTTAGTTGTGATCGCTGTTGGGGCAATTGGTGCTACACGGATGAACTTCAGTTTCGGTCAAAACAAGAAGAAAACTGAGGATAAACAGGAAATTGTCCGTCGCGGTGAATTTCTCGTTCGGGTGCGTGAGTCTGGTAATCTACGTTCCTTTCTTGAGGTGGATGTCCGCTCGAACGTGGAGGGCGAGATAGTTGAAATTCTTGTCGATGAAGGGCAAAGAGTTGAGTTGGGGGATCCTTTGCTGCGTATTGACGATGAACAAATTCTGGAACAGAGGAAACAGGCAGAAGCCAACCGCGATGCGCGAAGTGCTGAACTTCAACGGGCGGGACTCCAAATCCAGATTACTGAAAAACAGCAAGAGAGTGGTCTCGCCCAAGCACGCAATTCTGTCGCTATGGCACAGGCAACTTTAGATTCATTTGTTGCAACGACGCGGCAACGAATTACCGAAGCGGAGACACAGGTTGCTACGACAAAAAATTCCCTCACCCAAGATCAGATTGCCCTGAGACAGGCAAAAATTGCATTAGAGCAAGCGAACCTAACCCTTCAACGTACCGAAGGAAATGTTGAATCCGCGAAAATCTCCTTTGAAACCGCAGAATCCGAGTATGAGCGGAATAAAGAACTGTTTGATAAAAAACTGGTCTCAAAAAAATCGTTGGAAGACTCTCAGAGGCAACTTGCCTTAGCTAAGTCGCAGTATGAAAACGCACAGAAAGAGGTTGAATCGCAAAATGAGACTATTAAATCCCAAGAAGAGAACATCAACGCGATGGATCAAGCGATTGAGAGTCGAGAATCAACACTCGCGCTGAATCAAAAGAATGTTGAAACACTTGGAGAATCGGAAGAAGCACGGAAAAAGCAGTTAGAGGCAGAATTCGAGAACGCTCGCACCCGGCTCCAGCAACTGGAAGATACAACCGAAGACGAGAAAGAACTAACCAGACATGCAAGAGTTGGTGCGGAGGCGGGCCTGCTTCAGGCGGAGAGCCAACTCAAGTCTCAGCAAGAGCGCTACAAATGGACAACAGTCACGTCACCTATATCCGGTACGGTTACGCGTCTCATTGTGGAAGAGGGTGAAATTATTACCTCGGGGCGTTCCTCTTTTTCACGCGGTGAAGCTATCATGCGCATTGCCGACCTCGATCGGATGATCGTAAGGACACAGATAAATCAAGTGGAAATTGGGAAAATAAGTGAGGAACAACGCGCCGAAATCAGCGTTGATAGTTATCCGGGTCAGGTCTTTCCGGGACGGGTCAGCGAGATTTCACCGAGTGCGACCCCCCGTGGTCCCCAGAATCAGAGTTCTGTCATCACCTTTGAGGTAGATGTAGAGGTCATCGGTTCGCCGCCAGAACTTCTGCCCGGTATGTCTGCAGATGTTGACATCATTGTGTTTGAAGAGTCCGATATCCTTCAACTTCCAATACCCGCTGTGCTGAGTCCAAAAGTTTTCACTGTTAAGGCGAATGTAAATTCGGTAGATCTCGGACAATTTCGGGAAGGTCAGGAACTCAAAATCCGGAATTTGATCGGGAAGGAGTTTGATGGACGAGTCGGCAAGATTGCCCGAGAGGAAACCCGTGGCAACCTTGAAGTATTACTCGAAGGTGCGCAGAAAGGCTTGCAGAGCGGTCCAATGGAGATTTCCATTGTTGTCTCCGAGCAAGAGATCCTTTCTAATATAGAGGCTGAAGTTAGCAGTGAGCGGCAATACTTTGTTATGTTAGATACAGGTGAGCCCAGTAAAGATAAAAAAGAGCAAAAAGGTGTCAAAACTCACATTACAATTGGGCAGCGCAATAACACCCACTTTCAAATCACCGGCGGTTTGAAGGAGGGGGACCGCGTTTTTGTGCCTTCTATGCAAGAATTAACGAAGGGGCAAACAGATACAGAGGAAGAGGATAAATAAGTCAACATAAACATGCTAAGTTGTATTTCTGGTCTATTGCTTTACCTTGATAAGATCAAGGTTAAGGAGGAAACATTGTGTTAATAGATGTAAAAGATTTGATAAAAATCTATCAAATGGGCGATGTGCAGGTGCATGCCTTACGAGGTGTGAGCTTCAGTATAACACAAGGCGAATTCATCGCGATTATGGGACCCTCGGGTTCCGGAAAATCAACGATGATGGATATTCTGGGGTGTCTCGCAACGCCGACTTCGGGAGAGTACTTCCTTGAAGGTGAAGAGGTTGGGAAACTGTCCGATAATCGTTTGGCTGACATTCGGAATAAAAAAATCGGTTTTGTGTTTCAGTCGTTTAATCTGCTGCCGCGAACGAGTGCACTCAACAATGTTGAATTGCCGCTTATTTACTCCGGTTTGGGCAGAAAAGAACGCAAACGACGTGCCTTTGAATCTTTGGAGGCGGTAGGCTTAGCCGATCGAGTCAATCACAAGTCAACAGAGTTGTCTGGTGGACAAATTCAGCGTGTGGCGATCGCACGGGCTTTAGTCAATAGGCCCTCAATGATCTTCGCTGATGAGCCGACAGGTAACCTGGATACCCGTTCTGGCACCGAAATCATGGCGATTTTCAACCGTTTGAACGACGAGGGAAATACCATCATCATGGTGACACACGAAGCTGAAGTCGCTGAACATGCCAAACGTGTGTTGCATATTCGAGATGGTTTGATCGAGCGAGATGTCAGACAAAATGGGCATGATGGTGAGGCTACTGGCTAATCTACGGAAAGTCCGCATGAAAAGGGCGTGCCTTTTTACCCTTGTTGCATTCTGTTTTGCTGCTTATCAAGTCCAAGCACAAATTAAGTGGGATGCAGCGAAATTTATGCCGTTATCAAATTTCGGTGTCAAAACCCCCGACTTTAGTGAGGGGGTGTAGACACCGCCTTCTTGGAAAGGTCAAAACCGTTAGCTTAGCAGTTGTAAGACCTATTGTTCTGTTTAACAGAATAGCAGACTGCTGTGTTGAAGCGTCTAGTCCGCTTCTGAATTCCACAAGTGCTTTCGCATAACTTTGCGGAAGCCTCGCCTTTCAAGGCGGGGTCTATCACCTGAAGTGAAACTCGGTATGAAAGGGAGAGGTTACACCGTTCCGTAACCTGCTCATAAGACTCAATCGACCCGACACAACTATGCACCACGTCAAAATTACCACTCCGTCCCGTTTACACTTTTCTCTACTTGATTTGAACGGTGCATTGGGACGGATTGATGGTGGGTTCGGTCTCGCAATTGCTGAGCCCAATTTTCAAATTGTTGCTGAGCGGGCAACCGGAATTCATCTGCCATCTTCTGTATACCGTGATCGGACTGCTGCAGTACTTGAGCGACTTCAAGAAACCTATCCCTTCCCCGGCATTAAATTAACATTTCAATCTGAAATCCCGATGCATTGTGGATTCGGATCTGGAACGCAACTTTCTCTTGGTGTTGCACACGCAGTCAATGTGCTATACGGACTTGGGTTAGATGTCCAAGAATTGGCAAAAGTTGTCGGACGTGGCGGCACTTCAGGTATTGGTGTTGCGGCATTCGAGACAGGTGGGTTCATCGTTGATGGCGGACATCGTTTCCCTGAACAGAAGTCATCCTTCCTCCCTTCTTCCGCACTTGGGGATATTTCACCACCTCCGGTTTTACTCCGTTACTCGTTTCCAGAAGTGCCGTTGCTAATTGTCATGCCGAATTGTTCACGGATTTATGGTGATAAAGAGATCGAGTTGTTTCAGACGCTTTGTCCGCAACCGGAATGGGTTGCCCAGAAACTTTCACACATCCTATTGATGCAGGTACTTCCTGCCTTGATTGAAGGAGATATGCACACCTTTGGCAAAGCCTTAGATCAAATTCAAACGTTTGGATGGAAAAAAGTGGAAATTGAGGCACAAGGTGCTGAGCTCCGATTGACGCTTGACTTCTTACGCGACAGTGGTGTTTTCGGCGCGGGCGTTAGCAGTTGGGGGTCGGCAATTTGTGTGATGGGTGAGGATATTGATAGGTTAAAGCGGGACGCCGAAGCATTCCTAAAAACACTTCCGGAGGGGGGTTCCTGTTTTGTTACGCAGGCGAACAATCTGGGTGCACACGTTGTGTCAGGTTAAAAATAAAAACGGGCAGATGGTGACATCCGCCCGTCATTTGTGTTATCCCTTGCTTGGGGAATAGTACGGGTCATCCCCGGCACCGTGATCGGTGGTGTCAATCACGTGCTTAATCTCAGGAAAGACCTCTTGAATCATTGCCTCGATGCCGTGTTTAAGTGTGACGTCTGCCATGCCGCAGCCTTGACAGCCGCCGCCCATATGAATGTATATGGCATCATCCTCGACATTCAGGAGTTCTATCTGTCCACCGTGTGCCGCAACAGCCGGATTAATCCGTTCATCAATGAGCTTCTGAACCTCTTGTGCTTTTGGATTGTCCCATGTTGGTGTGTTTGGGTTCTCAATGTTGAACCCATTCGAATTCAGGTCATCAACATAGTCAATCACAGTACCTTTAAGGTCAGGCGCGCTTTCCGCGTCGACAAGTATATTAAAATTCCCACATTCAACAACAATGTCATCTGCTTGTGCTTCAGTAGCTAAACCAAGGCTGTATTGGAAAGCGGTGGCAGTTCTACCCTGAATACTAATGCGTAGTCCTTGAACTTCAGCCTCTTCGGTTGCTATCACTGCCTGAATTTTCTCTTGTGCGGCTTCTGTGACTGTCAGCAAAGCGGTTTCAGTGCCCTTGAGCTTCTTCAAGATATTCTTCATAATTGCCTTCCGTGAGCGGCGTTATGCGGCGGTTTTCCCTGCCCATGATTGACGATTTGACCGAAATTCGCCCATTTCGTCATAAAGGTTATACAATCGTTTGATTGCGTCTATTTCCAGTTGGCGGACTCGTTCCCGGGTAACTTCCAAAGCGACACCGATTTCTCGGAGTGTTTTCCGTTCTCCGTCCTCAAGTCCGAAACGCATCTTCAATACTCTTTGTTCGCGCTCTGGCAGTCTTTTGAGAAATTGAGCGGTCAAATCCTGATTAATCATTTCTGCGATCGGACCGCCTTCGCCACTGGTTGTTGGGTCTTCGATTAAGTCGCCTAATGTAGCAGCAGACCGTTCGTCGCTAAGTGGTAAATCCATCGAGATAGCGTCAGCGTTAAACGTTAAAATTTCTTCGACCTGTTTCAATGTCAAGTCTAAAGCGTCTGCTATTTCGTCGCGCCGCGGCTCGCGTTGTAGTTCTTGACACAACGTTGAGTAGACGGCGTCGAACTTGTTCATCTTTGCAACTACGTAGGAAGGTAATCGAATGGAACGGGAAAAATTGTCAAGCGTACGCATAATCGCTTGTTTAATCCACCAAATCGCGTACGTACTGAATTTAAAACCCCTCTGATAGTCAAACTTGCTTGCTGCTTTAATCAGTCCGATGTTTCCTTCTTGAATCAAATCTTCGAGTGGCACGTTGTGACCTTGGTATTTAACGGCGATAGAAATTACGAGTCGTAGATTCGCTTGGACAAGTTCATCTCGTGCCCTACGTGCTTCACTCTCCGCTACTCCAATTCGTTTCGTCAGTTTATCTTTTTCTTCGTCAGATAATGAGTCACCTTTCACCAGTGCGTCTTGTAGTTCGCTTACCAGTGCTTTTCTTGTTTCGCTCCTGCCAGCGCCAATTCGTACTGTCAGTTGCTCTTTCTTTTCGCGAGATAATAGGTCTACGTCCACTAAGGCATCTAATAGTTCGTTTAGTGCTTTAGCCTCTACGGCTTCAATTCGTACTGCCAGTTGCTCTCTCTTCTCGCGAGATAATAGGTTTACTTCCACTAAGGCGTCTAATAGTTCGTCTAGTGCTTTAGCTTCTGCGACTTCAATCCGTTTCGCCAATTGAACTTCTTCCTCGCGGGTTAACAGACGGTGACCTGCTACGCTCCGAAGCCAACTCGTTAAAGCGCTTTGATCGCTACCTGTATAACTTTCTGAGGGTTCTGTCTCATCTGGCGGATATGTTGCATCCATGTATGGATCAACACTTTCAATACTTGCTGTTTCACCGAAAAACTCGGCTTCCATCTTTCTCCTCTCCTTCTATAGACTTTTGATAAAACAAAGATTAATGATACATTATATTAAAACGTTTTGTCAAGTAAAATGTTTAAAAAAAAGCGACATTTCACCAAAAAACCCGAAAAAACAGGGATTTTAACAGGATTTTACGGAAAAAAGGAGCGCGACGAGGCAATTGCGTCATCATTTCGCGTAAGGCACTCTCAATTACGGGAAAAGAACGCTATAGGTCTCAGCACAAGAATCCTCTTGTTTGTTCCATACAGTCGAAATAGAGGCAAAAACTGCTATGTAGAATGTCCGATTAGAAGCACTGCTGTTGGTAGTGAAGTCTCTGTCGCCTCTTCAAATGCTCTCGCGATGCCGGGAACATCCGAGTCTGTTTCAAGCATTTCATAAGAGAGATTCCATGCTTTCAACGTCGGTTCAAGGAAAGTCGCTACAGAATCGACCCATTGTCCATCTCTATCTCGGTTGTGGTAACCGCGATATCCAATAAATACCACTACTGGGACCCGCATGTTGACAACGGTGCCTCGGATCGCATCGCCTGATTCCAAGAATCCGGTATTTTGGATGATGATCACAGGCTTTTTGCCACCAACGTACAAGCCTGACGCAATAGCAAATGCTTCCCCTTCGCGAGTGACCGTAATGACTTCGATACCAGGCTCTGATCGTAAGAGTTCATAAATCCGGGCACTCCCGTTATCTGGAACGCCTACAGCGTGGGTGATCTCCTGTTTTTTTAATTCATTTACTATCTTCTGTGCTGATGCCAATTTTTAATTTTTCCTTATTTTAATTTTTCCTTGCGGAGGAAGGACGAGCGTTTCGACTATCAAGTGCGTTTCTTAAACCCGCCCTCCGCTACGCTTACGGGCTATGGGGTTTGATACTATCTCAAGAAACCCCTTTGTTGTGAAACGAAAACTTCGTAACGGACATCGTGATTTCTATCGTCTCCCGTCAACCAAAGCGTCAACCACTGTTGGATCGGCAAGGGTGGAGGTATCACCGAGGTCGGAGATGTCGCCTTCCGCGATTTTGCGGAGGATACGCCGCATAATCTTGCCCGATCTCGTCTTTGGCAGGGCAGGGGTGAACTGAATTTTGTCAGGCGTGGCGATAGGTCCGATATGTTGTCGGACCGCCTGTTTGATGCCTGTTTCCACCGTATCAGATGCGGATTCGCCCGTCATGAGCGTAACATACGCATAGATGCCTTGTCCCTTGATGTCGTGTGGATAACCGACGACTGCGGCTTCTGCCACTGCCTCGTGTTGCCCGATTGCACCTTCGACCTCTGCTGTGCCTAATCGGTGTCCGGAGACGTTCAGAACGTCATCCACGCGTCCTGTAATCCAATAATAACCCTCTTCATCGCGTAGGACCCCATCGCCTGTCATATAGTAGCCAGGGAATCGGCGGAAATAGGTGTCCAAAAACCGTTCATGGTCGCCGTAGATGGTTCGCATGATGCCGGGCCACGCCGTTTTAATACAGAGATAACCGGTTGCAGGGTTACCTTCCACTTCGTTACCACCTTCATCAAGTATCACGGGTTCAATTCCGAAGAACGGGAAGGTTGCCGAGCCGGGTTTCAGTGGTGTCGCAGCAGGCAGTGGTGTCATCAGAATCCCACCCGTTTCGGTTTGCCACCATGTATCGACGATGGGGCACCGTTTCTCACCGACTGTATTGTAGTACCACAGCCACTCCGGTTCTTTGATCGGTTCACCCACCGTACCGAGCAGTCTAAGCGTGGATCTGTCGTACTTTTCGACCCATGTATTCCCTTCTTTCATCAGCGCGCGTAGTGCTGTCGGGGCAGTGTAGAAGATATTAATGTTGTGCTTCTCAACGACCTGCCAAAAGCGTCCAAAGTCCGGATAGTTTGGCACACCTTCAAACATCACACTAATCGCACGATTTGCAAGTGGACCGTAGACAATATAAGAGTGTCCTGTTATCCAACCTATATCGGCGGTGCACCAGTAGACATCGCCTTCGTGATAGTCAAAAACCTGTTGATGTGTGTAAGATGTGTAAACGAGGTAACCGCCTGTAGTATGCAAAACTCCCTTCGGTTTACCGGTCGAGCCGGAGGTATACAGGATAAAAAGCGGGTCTTCAGCATTCATAACTACCGGTTCACATTCTGCATCGGCGTTTGCTATTGCTTCATGCCACCAAATATCTCTGGATGCATCAAAGTCAACTGCATCTCCTGTTCGCTTGACAACGACAACCTTTTCAATAGATGGACATTCGGCAACTGCGGCATCAGCATTTGCCTTCATCGGTATATCGCTACGGGGACCACGCATTGCCGTGTCCTGCGTTATCAGCAGTTTACACGCTGAGTCGTTAATTCTGTCTCGGAGGGCTTCCGCTGAAAATGCGCCGAAAACGATAGAGTGGACAGCACCAATCCTCGCACACGCTAACATCGCAATCGCTAACTCTGGAACCATCTGTAAGTAGATACACACGCGGTCGCCTTTTTCTATGCCTTGTGCCTTCAGGACATTGGCAAACTTTTTGACCTCAGCGAGGAGTTCACTGTAGTTGAATGTCTTATCTTCGGATGGGGCGTTTCCCTCCCAAATAATGGCGGTTGCATCACCGTGTCCTGCTTCTATATGCCGATCGAGGCAATTATAGCAGACGTTCAGTGTGCCTCCGTCGAACCATTTAATCTCGGCGTTAACGAAATCGTAATCGCGAACTGTATGCCATTTCTGATACCACGTCAATCGTTCCGCGATCGTTGCCCAAAATGCTTCCGGATCTTGAATTGATTCGGCGTATTGTGCTTGATATGTTTCTAAGCTGCTGACGTGGGCATCATCAATCGGATAAGCAGTTTCTGCCGGTGGAAAAACGTTATTAGCCATATTATATTTTCATCTCCTCTATGAATCAATCTGGAAGCACGCTCCCAAAACGCACCTACAAGTTGTATAGGAGGTATTTTATAGGAAAACGGTGTAGATGTCAACTGCAATTATCTGAGCAATTCCGAAATTGCAAATATACCTTACGTTTTTAATAAAAAATGAAGTATGATTACCAATCAACGAACTGTTTATTTATCATTGCATAGCGGGTATGGAACGATTGTCGATAGGGACGGACAACCAATAGAAATACAATACTACCGGGATCCAAATGGTAGACAACCTTTCATTGAATGGTTTGAATCCATCCGAGATAAAATTAGGACTTACGCAATATTGGTAGAAATCGAGGGGTTCTCGACCTATTGTCTTATGGAATCTTGGCGTAAACTGGACTCACCCAATTTTCATAGCAATTTTCATAGCAGCCTTCATAGCAACAGGAGACGAAAACCGTCCAAAACCCAAGTGGGGTATGGGTTTATCGTCTTTTGCCAAACCCAATGATTTTCGGTTTTGCTATGAAAACTGTGAAATTATTCTGTTTTATGCGTAAACCCTAAAAATAACGAAACAGAGAATTGACAAACGGCTTGCGAAACTTGAAGATGGCAATTTGGGTGATTGCCGATCTGTCGGTGGAGGTGTCTTTGAATTGCGTCTGCACTTTAGACCAGGATATCGCATCTATTTCCGTCAAATTGAAAATACACTCGTCCTTCTGCTTTGTGGTGGAGACAAAGCATCACAGCAGCGGGATATTGAACTCGCGAATGCCTATTGGCGAGAATATGAGGAGACACATCAATGAGAGAAATGGGGAACTGGCGCGAGTATCACATTAGAAGGCTTGCTAATGATCGGGAGGCAGCGATTGCGTATCTCCAATTGACATTGGAGGAATATCAAGTTGATAGGGACCTGCCTTTTTTTAAAAGAGTTGCGGATCTTTGTGGAGTCGCAAGGTGGGGTTTCCGAACTTTCCAAACGCACCAGTATTGATGCTGAAACACTCTTGGATGCTCTCTCTAACGAAGATGCGCCGCTGTTAGATACGTTCCAAACCCTATTGAACGCGCTTAAGCGTCGCCTGAAAAATACGGGTTATCCCAATTGTACTTGAGCATTGCGATTGGCTAAATCATAGAATCAAGGATTTTGAAGCTCCCCCTCACAAAGGTAAAAGGGAGCGAATACGTTAGGCAAAAAAGTTTGGCCTTACGAGCAGTTATGTTAATAGAAAACCCACCGACACGCCCGTGATTTTTCATAGATTTTCGTTCATCTAACATTACGTACTAAACGTGAGTTTGATAACAGTGTTGATTTTGTGCCGTAGGAGATGGTTGATAAACATTTTGTCTTCCTGACTCTTGAATTCGTCATAGAGTTTGGTAAAGATAAGTTTAAAAACCTCCTCAAAGACATCTACGCCTGCATTGGCGAGCACCTCGTCCTCTAATTCCAAAATGACATCCTTTAAGGATTTGTGCTCCGTAGCAAGTTTATCCTTAAGAATGAGATCTTTGAGGGTAAAACGTTCGTTGAGTATATCCGCCAAAGTCTGATCGGCGTTAGGAATATCGGTAATGTCTTCAAAGTAGTTTGGATCTCTTCGGTGGTAGTGCGAAATCTGTTGTCCGTTTGTCCACACAGCGATAGGCGCGCCAGTGGCGTTGCAGTAGGAACGGAGTTGTGCCTTGCCGTCTTGGAGTTTCGGCTTTTTCACCTCGACGATAATATAGGGGGTATCAACCCTATCTTTGTCAAGGATAACGATGTCGGCGCGTTTCTTTTCTCTGCCGAAATTGACGAGGTGTTCAAACCGCAAACGCTCACGCGGATAATGATACCGGTTCAGAAGGCGTTCCACATACAGTTGGCGGATAAGTTCTTCAGGTTTTAGTTGGACTGCCTTCCCCCGAATAGGGCAATAGGTAATGGGCCTTTTTTTGCCTTCTATCCTTTGACGTAAGCCCTGAATTTCAGATGTGTCGAATAGGTCAAGGTGTTAATTGGTGTCTTTAAGTATCGTTTGAATGATGTCGGGTTGTGCCATAGTTTTTTCGTTGGTTAAGCCTGGATGATTGGCTTCCGTTCAAGTTCTTCTATTCTCCGTCGGAGTGTCTCTATTTCTTCGCGTTGTTGCTCGCGTTGTTTGTTGTATTGATAGACGAGGAAACTCAACGGTACAGCGACAAAACCGATAATGGCGACGATTAAGGCAATGATCAAATGGCCTTGAAAGTCTATGCGATCCCGTAAATCCGTGATACGTTTTCCTTGTGCTTCACTTTCAGAAGTGATACGGGTATCCAGTTCCTTCTTCACCTCATCAATGCGTTTCCCCAGTCGACCCTCAACGTCATCGATGCGTTTCCCCAACCGGACTTCAGTTTCGTTGACAATCTGACGGATTTTCTCTAAGTCCTCAACGCTTAATTCTCCGAATGCAGGCATGCTGCTGGAGCATAAAACTACCGTGATGATAAGAGACAGTCCTAACATTTTCATAAGAAATTCTCCATACTTGACACCGAAGGGTGATAACGCAAGTTGCCATCTTTGTAGCATAATCTTTTAGATTGTGCATAATGCGTGCGCAAACTAAAAGTTTACGCTACGAAACCCCCGAGTATGCTGAACTTGGGCGCATTAAAAATGGCGTTCATACCCCTAAAATCTTGCCCGTAGCAACTTGGATAATTATAATACAATTGCTGAGCAACCGCAATGAAATTTTTATGCTTAAGAGCGTGGAAGGGTGACAGCCACTACATCCATTGTCATTGCGACAAGCCAGTGAATTGCCGCTCCATAGATAAATGAGCGCGTTTCCAGAGCAAGTATCCCGAGCAATACACCCCCAATGATTGAACCGAGTGCCTCCGGTAACGGCTTTGAATAGTGCATCACTGCAAATGGGATTGTCTGAATTAAGAGAGTATAGTTCCCGAATTTCCGTTCCAATCCGAAGAGCATAAACCCACGGAAGAAGAATTCCCACGAAAACATGTAAACACCATACGCGAGTTGGTAAGGTAGAAATGCCTGCCAACTACTCGCCACTACCTTGCAGAGTGGATACTTTGCTACGAAAGGCGGGTACGCGATGACTGCAAGAATAATCACAGGTATCATCAGAAACCATGCCGCTCCTGTTATGCTCCATCCAAGTTTCTGATTACCGAGTTGGAATCCGTAGTCCTTCAGCCGCTCCTTTGTTCCGAATTGCGCAACGAGCGCGGGGACGAATAACAACGTGACTGCTGTCGTCAAAAACCAGTAGTAATACGAGTGACTCTCTGCCAGTGGGACGTTGCTAAGGTATTCTGCGAAGTGGCGTTTGAAAAAACTCCGCCGACTGTAATATCTGTGTAATGTTAATAGTAGTGCAGAGGCAAGCAGAACAACAGTCGCTTGTCGTTCCCAACCGCGTAGATATTTCTCTTTTAAGCTTTGGACACGGAAATTCATCAAGTTTTGCGGTTTGGAAACCCAACCTTTTGGGATTTGGAGGAAAAACCGCCTCCTTTTGAATTTGAAAAGTGCAGGCATTATTTTCTCTCACGCCTGAAAACGAGGTCTACAGTAAACCCTTTATTAATATCGCCACAGGTTTAGGCGACCTGTAGCCAGTAGTTGAGTCCTGCGGAGTGGACGTTTGGAAACCACGCTTTGCACAAGCCCAACCTTTTAAGGGTGAGTTACTGACCTTGACATTCCGTCGATTTTAGGGTATTATATCATCACTCGTGGAATTTAGCAATAGGCTGTTTAAAGAGGATTCGGTCTGCAATGTCCAATCCGAAGATGTAAGAGAACAGGATGTTTTCAACTGAACAAATCGAACGTATCTTAATCATCAGACTCGCGCCTCTGGGAGAAACGGTTTTAACAACGCCTGTCATTCGTGCCTTACGCCGCCACTTTCAAAATGCCTACATTGCTTACATGGTAGCGCCGACACGAGAGGATTTAGTGTCCGCAAACCCACACCTGAACGAGGTACTTACCTATCAGGCTTCGGTGCCGAAACTCATCTATCAGATTGCTCGGCGAAAATTCCAAATGGCGGTTGTGTTACAACCAACGTTTCGTCTCGTCCTTCACGCATTTCTCGCCAGAATCCCGTTCCGTGTTGGATTTGAAACGAACGCCGGGGGGAAAAAGTTGTTGAATCTCGCAGTCCCGAATAACACCTTGCAGCATGAGACGCAACGCTATCTCGATGTCGTTCGGGCACTGGGTGTTGAAGTCTTGGACAGTGAACCGGAAGTATTTGTTGATAGGGCAAGCATCGCGTGGGTGAACAATTTTCTTGAAAACCAGAAACTTAATGATAGCAAGCTTATTATCGGTCTCAATCCGGGTGCCGCGACCGATTACCGCCGCTGGCACGCAGTGAATTTTGCGGCTCTTGGTGATCAGTTACATGAAACATACGGCGCTCATATTATTATCACGACCGGACCGCGGGAAGGTGAGTTAGCAGCTCAAGTGGCGAAGCAGATGGTGTATTCACCCGTTATTGTCAATCGGGCGACCCCGATGCAACTTGCGGCACTTCTGCAACGGTGTAATCTATACATTAGCAACGATACGGGACCAATGCACCTCAGCACTGCCGTGAAAACACCGACGATTGCCTTGTTTGGAGCCTCTAATCTTATCCAGTGGGCACCGTCGTGGGACAGACATGCGGTGGTCGCTCGCAAAGAGTGTTCGTTTATGAAAACGCTATCGTCCAAAGAGTGGGACGCGCATCCCGATCGCGCTCGCGAGAATCTTGAAGCGATTACCCCAGATGCAGTTATGGCGACAGTGGAGAAACTCGCATGGTAAGTTCTGAACGCGACCGAGTCGAAGGATTGGATGCGCAACGCATCAAAATTTGTCTAAACGACATTCGTGGTAGGATGTATCGGCAGGCACTCTTGCAGACGATCACATCTACATTTTTCTGTGGACTCATTTTGCTCGCTATTCTGTTCCTCCTGAATCGAGTGATTCTCCTACCGATGCATATATCAGGGATCAGTTGGATCGTTATGTCTGTAGTGATAGTTGTGGGTGTAGGTCTCAGTGTCAAGCACCGAAAGGATTTACTGTTTGTCGCGCGGATTGTTGACGAGAAAGTGGACCTCAGTGAGCGTCTCAGCACAGCACTTGGGCTGAGACAAGCCGATCCCGAAAACGAGTTCGCACAACTCCAAATCCGAGATGCTGCAGAGACTGCGACAGCCTTAGACATTGCAAAAGTAAGTCCGTATCGTGTACCAAAGCTCCTGAAACTGTTTCTGATCCCTCTCCTGCTGATTGGGTTATCTTTCACGATTCCACCCTTCTATGAGGTGCCACAGCCATTGACAGACCCGCAGCAGCGGGCGTTGAATAGAGCAGTTCAAAGTCTTGAAGGGAAACAGATTGAGAATTCGACCCTACAGCGCAAAATCAGCGACACAGTAAATGAATTGAAAGCCGCAGCGGATCTCAATACAGCACAAGGACATCTCAGCAACTTAAAAAAAGAGGTCCGCGAGCAGCAATCGGTGCAAACTGCTATTACCGAAGCCACGGAAGCGAGTCAAAGTTTTCGTGGTATGGATGCCAACCAACTCGCTACAGAGCTGAAAAACCTCACTGAACAGGCTGAGATACCGCCGGAGCTCCAAGCGGAACTTATGGGGCTCTTTGAACGTTTAGCTAAAGGGCTACCGAAGAGCGCGCTCAGTGATTCACTGAATCAGATTCAGGGCAAAGCGGTCACACCGGAGACGTTACAAGACATCATCGCTGCCCTTGAGAAGATGGAAAAATCAACAGATCTCGCGCAACTGGAGGCACAACTCACGTCAAGTCAGAAGGAACTGGCATTGGCAACTATTGAAACTAAATCCCCAGGAGGCGGGATTGCGAATAGCGATGGTGCCCCTGGACAAGACGCTGGAACCAGTGAGGTCCAAGGGGCTCGTGAAGGTAGATCGAATTCCGATCCACAGTCAGAATCGCAGGGGACCGAGTCAGACAAAAGGGAGAGCGGAACAGACAATGGAGATTCGACAGCACCACTGACTGGTGAGGAGACCGCAGTCCTACAGGGGAATGGAGAACAGTTGACACTTACAGCAGGTGCCTCTGGTAGTGCGGAAGGTTTCTCTCGCGTCTTTACTGGTGAGGTTAGCGACGATGCGTCTGTCTATTTACCCTTTGCCGATGTAGTCCTCAGCGCGTCGCGTGCGTATGCTGAAGCCGTAGAAAATAACCGTATTCCTGTCCGATATCAGACACAGATTAAATCCTATTTAGAGGCGGTTTCTACAAAAAATGAAAAAGAGCACAATTAAAATTCTAATTGCTGTTGGGGTCGTTGCGGCGGTTTATCTCGTGTTGAGGTACTACGGCGTAACAGACGATATTCGCTTAGAGAACGTACCGAAAATCAAGACATGGGTGGCGGGTTTTGGGAAAATTGCTCCGTTGGTTTACATTGGGCTCTATCTGGTATCCACTGTCTTTTTCCTTCCCGGTTCCCCAGTAACTGTGTTAGCGGGTTTCGTCTTCGGACCCTTGTGGGGTATCTTTTACGCTTCCGTAGCTTCTATTATCTCTATCTCCATTGCTTTTCTCATTGCCCGCTATGTTGCCCGCGACCTCGTTGAAGGTTGGGTCAAAAACAATGCGCAATTCCGCAAGATAGATGAGCAGGTTGAAGAACAGGGATGGCGTATCTTGATGTTTACACGCTTGGTCCCGATTTTCCCATTTAACCTTCAAAACTATGCCTATGGGCTAACCAGTATTCGGTTCTCCACTTATGTACTTGTCTCTGCTATCTTTATGTTGCCGGGGACAGCAGCGTTTGTCCAGCTCGGTGGCGCGTTTGTGAGTGGTGAGGGCAATATTTGGAAGACGCTACTCTATCTTGGAATAGCTGGCGTGCTAATGCTCTTGCTATCTTTGATTCCGAGATTGCTACAAAAATATCAAACGAAATTGTAGTTCAGAGAAACCGATGAAACGGGTGAGTCACGGCTGCTTCTGAAGTAACGCCGCGACCGCAGCAAATGCTTCTTCACGGGTTCGGATTTCACCGTCAAATTGACGGTCCTCAATCTCTTTTAACAGATCTCCAATTTGCTCCCCTTCTTTCAAATGAAATTCCTGAATCAGATCGTTTCCCGTGATCAGTCTGCCCTGCTTACAGATCGGCAGAATATGTTCATAATAAGTATCTGCGATCTGTTTTAGAATTGCCGAATCAATCGGAGATGACGCTGCGGAATATAGGAGGATACCCCACCAATCGGACGTATAAGTTCTAAGGAAGCGATTTATCTGTTTCTGTGTCAATTGTGGGATTGTGTTTTTAAGTTTCTTGCTTCCTGAGATGAGGCATTCTATAAACTTCACCGCTTTTCGGCTGAATCGAAGGCGTTCACCGATACTCCCCAAATTGTCTCCCAAGAGTAGGCTAAGCTTGATGAGCGAACACCTATTGATTTCTACACTGAGTTCCTCCTGGAGATAGCGATTAATTTCCTTGCGATAAGCGTGGAGTGCTGTAGGAATTGGGCCTTCCTCGAAAGTTTCAAGCGAGCTCCAAGCCCTGTGAGGCTCTTTGATAATCGGAACGACCTGTGTGAGTAGTCCTGCTGCCTCCATTTGTTGTAGATACGGGTGTGCCTTCTTAATGTAAAGAATTTTCATCAGTTCGTCTCGGCACCGTTCCCCCGCTACATCAGACAGCATCGACCTGTACGCTGTTACCAGATCGATTGCATTCTGGGAAATCTCGAAGTCTAACTGCGCTGCGAATCTATAAATCCGTAAAAGTCGAACCGGATCTGCTATCACCACCTGTCTGCTCGGAAATCGGAGCAGACCTCCCTTTAGGTCTTTCATACCACCGCACGGATCAATTACCCGACAGAGGATTTGTTTGCGTGCCTTATTTGTAAACGTTCCCACATTTTCAAACGCGATTGCCATCGCATTAATCGTCAGGTCCCGTAAGCGTAGGTCGTCAGTGAGCGATGCGGCTCGGAATTGTGCGAAATCCATGCTGAGTTGTGGGGTCTGTGAAGTGCTGTCGGGCTTAACAATCACGCGGGCTGTCGGTGGGTTTTCTTCTAAGGCGATGACGATTGCTCCGATGTTGGCTGCAAATGCTTTAGCAAACTGGATTGCATCAGAAGCCAGCGTAAAGTCAATATCTGTCGTCTGACGTTCCAGGAACAGATCCCTTACGCTCCCTCCGACGAGATAGAGCTGCACCCCTTGATCTTTTGCGAAAGTTTTGAGTGCCTGCATGATCGGGTTGTCAAATAGTGCTTGGAGTGTCTGTTCTGTTCTGTTCATTGGTTAACTCGTGCCTTCTGTCGTTGTGCTTTCCGCGAACGAAATAAAATGCCATCCAAATGGAGATGCGTCGCGTAGCCGATAAAACTTGCGACATAAAACGGGAAACCGCTACGGACAGCATCCATAAGTCCTTCCCACTCTCGCAAGGCGTTGAGTGAGTCTACGAGAGTGCCAGCCGTCTCCCACTCTGAATATGCGGCATAAATTGGAATTAACAGAAACACACTGGGGAGCAAAATCATCGTAATTTTGGCGTGTGTCCATCCACGATGTTTGCTCATAATTGGGAGCATCGCGAATAGACCGAGCAGCGCGGATTCCAGATACTTTTGCAAGAAAACGATCAGCACTACGTTCATCGCAAATAATACAGTATAAAATATTTTTTGACTCTTACTCTTAATGTCAACGTCTGGCCACAATCCGAATAGGACTGCGACAACAAAACAGCCGATAATTTTTACAACGTCTCTCACCGGTGGAATAGTTAGATTCCACTCCTGTGGCACAGTATCATAAAGGATTGGAACGGCGAAGGTGGCGATAAGCGAGATGGTGAAAAAAGTACTATAAACGACTAACCCGCCGATCCAGTGTTCGCGGAACATGCTCATGCGAGATAGTATAGCATACTTATCATCGGAATGAAAATTACTTTTTGTCCTAACCAACAGGTGTGGGTAGATTGGATTTAACTTGACTTCCAGTACAGAATATGATACAATTATGTCATAACCTTTGCGAATCTTGCTTTTAGGGACGGGTTTTTTACGCGTAGTGCCGAAACGACTGATGAAGTGGTCGGAGGTTTAACATGGCTGTTGGAACCAAGAATTCTCGGTAATATCAAGGTGACTATCGCTTTTTTCAAAGGACCCAGTGGCGAGGTCATTGAATTTTTTGAAACACATTAGCCTTTGATCTCACGGTTCAGGCTTACTGACTAATTGGCTTGATTAAAAGAAGGGAAACGGGTATTATGTACGGGTATTATGTAACAATAGAGGTGGGTGGGCGAGAATTTATACCCCGTTGCTTCGGCAGCGGTCGTGGTCGTAAGTCGCAGTCCTTGGAATGCAAGTGAGGTCTTCGTCCTCGATTTACCTGTTCCTTTCAACTGTGCCCTACGACATCATATAAACCGCGAAGAACCTCTATGATTGGGAGTATCGCGTTTTTTTATTTTTATATTATGTTAGATATGACAGAAGCCGAGAAAAATTCCATTATTGAGATGTTAGCACCGATACTTGACAGTGACGGTATTGAGCTTGTGGATGTTGAAACACATTCAAAAACGCTGCGACTCCTCATTCATAAACCCGATGGGCTTTCGGTGGCAGATTGTCAAACGGTGAACCAGATCGTACGTCCGATTTTAGAGGTGCATAAGCATTTAGAAAACTATGCTCAGTTGGAAGTAGCTTCCCCCGGCATAGACAGACCTTTACGAACCTCTAAGGATTTTCAGCGAAATTGTGGACGGACCGTTCGGATAGAAATTGAACCAAAAAACGAACAAAAGCGTCAAGTACAAGGCACCGTTGTGGAGGTGCGTCACGGAGAAGTCGTCTTAGCGCAGACTGGTGGAAACGACATCTCCGTTAAAATTTCGCAAATTCTCAATGCACATATACACCTGAGTTGGTAGCGATCAAGTGCCAAAAACACACACTGCGAATATTAAAAGATGGAAAGGAGTACGCTGGCTTGTTATACAGGACAACGTCTACAAGTCTGTATAATTAAGAGATCACGCGGACATCAATTATTATGTTAGAGAACCTCCAAAACGCTATACGTCAAAATACGGCACAGACAGATTTACCTGAACAGGTTTTCATTGAAGCGATAGAGGAGGCACTGTGTGCCGCCGCACGCCGGGTTTACGGTGATGATGCCAACGTTTCTGTTGAGATTAATTTGGAGAAAGGTGATATACGCTGTTATGTCCCTAAAAAAGTCGTTAATATTATGCGTGATTTCTCGACAGAGATTCCGATTGAGCAAGCGGTGCTACTTCAAGAGGACGTTGAAGTTGGGGAGATGCTGGACGTTGAAATCAACCCCAGCGAGTTTGGACGGGTCCCGGCACAGTTGGCGAAGCAAATCCTTTTCCAGAAAATCAAGCAGGCGGAGCGAGAAAAGATTTATCAAGAGTTTGCGGGACGTGAAGGCGAAGTTGTCACAGGTTATGTCCAACGTTTTGAACGCGGTGGTGTCATTTTGGATCTTGAGCAGACGGAAGCCTTTTTACCACCGCGTGAGATGCCACGTTCACAGAACTATGAGCGTGGTAAACGCTTACAATGTCTAATTTTATCGGTAAAGAATGAGGCGCGCGGTGCTCCGGTTATTGTATCCCGGACGCATCGAGATCTGGTAGCGATGTTATTTGAGCAAGAAGTTCCTGAAATCTATGAGGGTCAGGTTGAGATTATGGCGGTTGCGCGTGATCCTGGGAATCGAGCGAAAGTTGCCGTCAGGGCGACAGAAGATGGCATTGATGCTGTAGGCACGTGTGTTGGTGTTAAAGGGATACGCGTCCAAACGATCGTCAGTGAACTTGATGATGAGAAGATAGACTTACTGGAATGGAGTGAAGATGCCAATGTATTCATTGCGAATGCTCTGGGGGGACGAGTTGGTGTACGTAGGGTTGAGTTCAATGAAGAAGATAGGAGTGCTCTTGTGATTGTTCCGGACGATCAACTGTCTTTAGCGATTGGACAACGGGGACAGAATGCGCGACTCGCGGCGAAATTGACAGGTTGGAAAGTTGACATAAAAGGTGAGTCTGAGGATCCTGTTTCGATGGATGGACTCTTTAAGCCGGAAGATTCTGATAAAACAGATGCGCAAGCCTCAGGCAGTCAAGAAGAAAGTCCTGACCAAAGTCTGCAAGAACAGGAGACTGCCGATGTGCCGGATTCAACAGAGGTTGAACAAGTAGTTGACTTGGCGGAGGATGTTGAGGGAGACTCAGATGCCGATGTTGTTGAAACTGAGGGAGCAGAGAGTCCCGACGAGGAGATCGAGACGGAGACATCTGTCGCTCCTGAGCTTGATGATTTTGATGCTGAGTCTTAAAAGTGGGTGGAGTCATTGAGAGATGTTATTCGCACTTGTATTGGGTGCCGTGGGAAATTACCGCAGAAAGTGTTGGTTCGGTTCGTGTGTCAGGGGGACGGAAAACTGCAAATTGACAGTCAAAGGAAGTTAGGCGGGCGCGGAGCTTACGTTTGCCTCTCTCAAGACTGCATCCAGAAAGCGTTCAAGTCTCCCAAACGGATTAATTCTTTATTACGTGTGCAACTGGCAAGTCAGAATATAGCACAATTTGAACAGATGCTTCTTCAAAGGACCCAAGAGTCCACGAGCAGAAAAGAAGAAAAGGAGAAATTACTATGAACAGGGCACGACGACAGCCACAACGACGGCAGAGGAAGTCCGCCAAGGGTAGTCAAGAGAAAAGTCAAGTCTCTGGTGTGCGAGTTTATGAATTGGCGACACAATACAACCTAACAAACAAGGAGCTTATTGCTCTACTTGAAGCGCGTGGCGTTCGCGTTAAAAGCGGGATGAGTGCCCTCGATCCGGACACCATCGCGCTTATTGAATCAGAATTGGCTGGCGAACCGGTGGAGAAAACCGTTTCTACGCCCGAAGATGCTGTTGAAAACGCCTCAGCGTCGGAAGAAACTGCTACAACCAATGGTTTGCAGGTTATAGAAGGTACCACTGTCGCTGACCTTGCAAAATCGCTGGAGTTGCAACCTTCAGCGTTGATTATGCGTCTCATGAAGTTAAAGGTGATGGCGAGCATAAATCAGCGGCTTGATTACGATACGCTTGTGATGCTTGGGGAGTCCCTGAATTTTGAGGCGGTTAAGCTAAGAACGCTTGAAGATGAACTGTTGACCGAGATACCTGATGACCCAGCATCTTTACAACCTCGAGCTCCGGTGGTCACAATCATGGGACATGTTGATCATGGCAAAACATCTCTTTTAGACTCTATTCGTCAATCAAATATCAGTGAATCTGAGGCGGGTAACATAACACAACATATTGGAGCTTATCACGTAAAATTAAAAGGTGGGAGCATCGTTTTCTTAGATACGCCGGGGCACGCCGCTTTTACCGCGATGCGAGCACGCGGCGCACAAGTGACCGATATTGTCGTTCTTATTGTCGCAGCTGACGACGGAGTCATGCCTCAGACAATTGAGGCGATCAATCACGCAAGAGCCGCGAAGGTTCCAATTGTAGTCGCAATTAATAAAATAGATATGCCTGGGGCACGTGTAGACTACGTTAAACAACAATTGGCTACCCAGGAACTCCTACCAGAGGACTGGGGTGGACAAACAATTTGTGTTGAAACTTCCGCGATAGATGGAACTGGGATTGACTTTTTGCTTGAAATGCTCCTTTTGGAAGCTGCTCTACTTGAGCTCAAAGCAAACCCAAATAAGGCAGCACGTGGTGTTGTTATTGAAGCACAGGTTGACAAGGGACGCGGTGCCATCGCAACCGTTCTCGTACAGTCTGGTACATTGAGGGTTGGTGATGTTTTTGTTTCAGGTAGGTACTCCGGAAAAGTTAGAGCAATGATGGACAATTTCGGGAAACGGATGAAAGAAATTGGTCCTTCATGCCCTGTTGAGGTACTCGGTTTCACCGGCGTACCAGAAGCAGGCGACAAATTCTATGTCGTTGAATTCGATAAAGACGCACGTACTATCAGTGAAACCCGTCAGGACCGGTATCGCAATGAAAAACTCGGGGCAAATAGCCACGTCAGTTTGGATAACCTATTCCAACAAATTCAGGAAGGCGAGATTAAAGAATTAAACGTTGTTCTTAAAGGCGATGTGCAAGGTTCCGTACAAGCCGTCGCCTCATCACTGCTCGAATTGAGTGCCGATGAGGTTAAGATCAATATTATTCATCAAGCGGTCGGAGGGATCACCGAAACCGATATTTTGCTCGCCTCTGCTTCTGATGCAATTGTCGTCGGTTTCAATGTTCATCCTACGACCGAGGCAGTACAGGCTAAAGAGACTGAGGGAATTGATGTTCGGACCTACAACGTCATTTATAATCTCATCTCCTATATCCATTCGGCTATGGAAGGCTTGCTTGATCCTGAGGTGCGAGAAGTCGTTATCGGGCGTGCTGAGGTCCGTGAATTATTTAAGGTGCCACGCCGCGGTTTGGTTGCCGGTAGTTACGTCAATTGGGGGCGAATTTCCTTCAGCCAACCCCTTCGTATCCTTCGCGACAATCGATTGATTCACGAGGGTAAAGTCAATTCGCTTCGCCGGTTCAAGGATAATGTCAATGAGGTGCAAGCGAACTACGAATGTGGAATAGGAATTGAGACGTTCGATGATTTGAAGGTCGGTGATGTCCTTGAATGTTATGTTCACGAACATATAGCGCGCTCACTTTCATAAATTGGTTTTGTGCGTATAGTTGCGTATTTTCATAAGCGGTGCGGTGGTCAATCGCACCTACAGTTGACTGATACTTTCATGCACATCGGTGTTTGTAAGATCCATCTCCGAATTCCGGAAAGTCACTCGCTGAAAGCGAAACGTCGGGTTATCAAAAGCCTCATCGCGAGACTCAAAAACCGCTTCAACGTTGCTATTGCTGAAGTTGAGGCGTTGGAGGCACATCAGTTCGCCATATTAGCTGCCGTTTCAGTTTCCAACGATGTTGTACATCTGAATAAGGTTATTTCACATCTCATCACTTTTGTTGAGGCGCATGTAGATGCTGAATTAGTGGATTACGAAACGGAATTTTTCTTTTAATGAAGTTTGCAAGCCAAAACTTGCTGCAAGAGGAAGGATTGACATGGTAGATAATAGAAGGCAAGATCGGGTAGGAGCCCTCATTCAGCGAGAGTTAAGCGAGATTATCCAACGTTCTGTCAAGGATCCGCGCGTTGCGTTTTGTGCTGTCACACAGGCATCCGTGTCGCCAGATCTAAAGTATGTGGATGTGAAGGTGAGCGTTATCGGCGATGAGGAGCAGAAAAGCAAAACACTCGCGGGTTTAAAGAGCGCAGCGGGCTTCCTTAGGCGCGAGATCGGGAATCGTCTGACGCTTCGCTATTCGCCGGAGCTTCGGTTCGCTATAGATGAATCCGCTGACTATCTCTTCAAAATAGATGGACTCCTCAAGTCTGTTACAACCGATACAACCGAAGACGAAACGACAGAAGACCAAGACCACGAGCAGACACTTCATGAACACCCTACAGATGGCTAATACGCACGACTACGACGCACTCCTTACCCTATTTGACCGATACCATAACTTCGCGCTTTCAACGCACATTAATCCTGATGGTGATGCAATCGGTTCCGAATTGGGGCTTTACCTCTTTCTCACGAAGCTCGGGAAATCTGTTAAAATATTTAACACGGATATAGTACCCCCTAACTATCGATTTCTACCAGCTTGGGATAGTATTGAGAGCACGCATTCCATCGGGACATATTGTCCTGAGGTGTTGATTGTTTTGGACGCAAGTACGCTGGAGCGAATTGGAAAGAGGCTTTCCAAAACCTTGCATCCTATATACAGCCTCGTTAACATTGACCATCACGCCACTGCAGAGGCGTTCGGCGACATCAATCTCATTATACCTACAGCCTCTTCCACTTCAGAGATTGTTTACAAACTCATTAAACATCATCAATTCCCAATAGGTGAAGCATGTGCACTTTGTCTCTATACAGGACTGATGTTTGATACCGGCTGTTTTCGGCATAGTAATACCACAGCCGAGACGCATCGAATCGCCGCAGAATTAATTGAGATTGGCGGATTCACCCCAGATGAAGTTTATCGGAATGTCTATGAACAGGTTCCTGTTGCTAAGATACGCCTATTGAGTGAAGTCCTCAGCACATTGCAAATAACAGATGATGGAAAAACAGCATCGGTGTATGCAACACAGGCGATGTTTCGCAAAGCTGGAATGACTGCTGATGCGGTGGAAGGGGTTGTGAATCAGATTCAAGCAATAGCGGGTGTTGAGGTAGCACTCTGTGTGTCTGAGATGGCGGATCGAAGTACAAAAGTGAGTCTGCGGAGTCAAGGATACGTTGATGTTAGTCAACTTGCCGCAGAGTTTCAAGGGGGAGGACACGTCCGCGCCGCAGGATGTCGGATTGCCATGCCCTATCCATTAGCCATTGCTGCCCTTGTTCAAGCTTCACAACGCCACACTGATCCGGGGCACATGAGATATGGTGATTGCCAGAAGGATTGAGCGACGTGGAAAACGCCTGCAGTGGGAACGATCTACAGGTCGCAACCACACGCTATAGTCTAAACGACATATTTGAATTTGGCAGGGAGACTGCTGTCACTTTTGGCGTGTTTGATGGTATCCATGTTGGACACCAAGCGGTTATTAACACACTTCTTAAACGCGCTGCGCATGGTAACTTGATGAGTGTATTGGTCGGTTTTTACCCGCATCCACTTGCTTTCCTTGCCCCAGAACGATGTCCACCTATCCTAACCCCTCTCTCCAAGCGTGTCGAAATACTTCAACAATTTGGCATTGATGAAATTGTCATGCTCAGTTTTGACGCACAGATTGCATCAATGTCTCCTGAATCCTTTGTAGAATGTGTACTCTTAGAGAAATGTCGAGCGAGGCACGTCGTTGTGGGGTATGCTTGCCAATTTGGAAAAAATCGTGCAGGTAATGCAGAACGATTGGTGGAGCTTAGCCAAGGATATGCGTTTGATGTTTCTATTGTTCCACCTACAGAGGTAGATGGCGCGCCAGTCCATAGCACTCGTATCCGAGAGGCACTCGCGCAAGGCGATCTTAAGCGGAGTTCACAGTTATTGGGACGTCCCTATTCCTTGATCGGCAATGTCGTTCATGGTGATGGCCGTGGGAGGGAAATTGGGTTTCCTACCGCGAATATAGAGACCCAGAATCAAGTCTGCCCCCCTAATGGTGTTTATGCCATCCGGGCAAAGTTAGAGGAACGGTGGTTAGACGGGGTATTGAACATCGGAATGCGTCCTACGTTTAACGGTGTCAATATTCAGGTGGAGGGACACTTCTTCAATTTTAATGAAGTCATCTACGGTAAACCTGTGGAAATATTCTTCGTAGAGAAGATTAGAAATGAACGGAAATTCCCAAATCCAGAGTTCCTGATTCAACAAATACATCGCGACATCGCAACAGCGAGGGAAATTCTCGCATCGCCTACCTCCTCATAAGTGATGCTGCTTAAACTTAGGCGCTGCCGTGGGATTGTGAGTTTAATTTGAATTTTGGGTTGATTTGTGATATTATATATGTATCAAATGTAGGTAAACAAGGGAGCGATCTCCCGAATACGATTTAGTTTTTATTCCATATAATGTTTTACAAAGCACTGATGGTTCGTAGAATTACCTTTACGAGATAACTCTATGTGGATTTTGCAAGTCCCTAAACTTGCTATTACAAAGTTAGTTGTTCTGCCAAAAGGAGGTGAACGTAATTGGCAATTGATGCAGCAAAGAAGAAGGAAGTGATCCAACAGCACCAGATACACGAACAAGACACTGGTTCCCCGGAGGCTCAAGTGGCAATTTTCAATGCGCGTATTCAAGAGTTGACTGAGCATTTTCGGACGCACCGAAAGGACCATCATTCGCGCTATGGACTTTACCGATTAGTTGGCAAGCAGCGCCGCTTGTTACGGTATCTTTACAAGAAAGACGCTACGCGCTATTACCGTTTAATTAATGAACTTGGAATGCGTGACACTATTGGAACGAGGAGTGGTTAGATTTTATATAGGTTCTGGGCGAGTTTGTCGCCTTGGTGCCAAGCGGGAAACGAATGAGTCTTATCTTGCGGTAAATGCCGTGAGACTTTGTCCGAATGCATTGTACGCAAATCGACGAGACATTTTTCGGATGAGGACTGTTCTTTAACCCCTTTTGACTGTCTTACTTGGTGGCACAACGAAATAAATAGGAAATACAGGAGTAGTACATAGAATGAAAGTTGAAATGCAACTTGGGAGCGAGAAGTTATCAATTGAAACCGGTAAAGTCGCGAAACAGGCAGATGGTGCCGTTTGGGTGCAATACGGTGGAACGGTTGTTTTAGTCACGGTGGTAGCCGATGATAGTGAACATGATCTCGATTTCTTTCCGTTAACAGTAGATTATCGTGAAAGGGCATACGCCGGTGGGCGAATACCGACAGTTTATGGTAGGCGCGAGCCGCGTCCAGGGACATCAGAGCAGTTGGTAGCTCGTTTAATTGACCACTGCATTCGCCCTCTTTTTCCGAAGGACTTCAAGGCTGAGGTACAGGTTTTATGTAACGTGTTTTCATCGGATGGTATTCATCCCGCGGACGTTCCCGCCCTTATCGGGACTTCTGCAGCATTAGCGATTTCCGATATACCCTTTAACGGACCTGTCGCTGCTGTCACCGTCGGAAAAGTTGAAGACAGGTTAATCATTAATCCTACTTACGAAGAATTGCATGCCTCAAGTATGGAATTGTTCGTAAGTGGCAAGGCAGATGCTGTTATGTCTGTTGAAGGCGGTGGACATGAAATTCCTGAAGATGAAGTCATTGACACAATTATCGCCGCCCACGCGCAGATACAAGAGGTCATCAAACTTCAAGAAGGGTTAGCCGCAGGTTGCAGTAACACAAAACGCGACTATGCCTCTAAAAGTGTTGCGTCTAATCTCAGTAGCCGTGTCCGGGATCTCGCCACTTCCCGCATTCGAGAATCTATCGGGATGGCAGACAAGAAGTTGCGTGAGGATTATCTCGGAGAGGTGCAGGAAGCGGTCCTCTCAGAAATGCTTGAGGATACACTTGAGGAAACCGATCCGAATGCAACAAAAGATACCATCTCCATCTTAAGTGAAATCGAGAAAGAAGAGATGCGTGAAGCGATTCTCTCCGAGGGGAAACGCGTTGATGGTCGCGGTCTAACCGACATTCGCTCGATTTCAGGAGAAGTGGCGTTGCTCCCGCACACCCATGGCTCCGCTCTCTTTAGCAGAGGACAGACACAGGCACTCTGTGTGACAACACTCGGTACATCCGGCGATGAAGACGTACAACGCGGACTTGATGGCGAAGCAAGACGCGCCTTCTATTTACATTATAACTTCCCGCCATTCAGTACCGGTGAAGTCAAACGCATGATGGGACCCGGACGCCGGGAAATCGGGCACGGGTCACTCGCGCAAAAGGCACTTGAATCGGTCATCCCGAGTAAAGAAGAATTTCATTACACCATTCGGATCGTCTCCGAGATTTTGGAATCTAATGCCTCATCTTCAATGGCAACCGTCTGCGGTGCAACACTCGCACTGTTAGATGCAGGCGTGCCAATTAAAAGACCCGTCGCGGGGATCGGTGTCGGTCTTATCAAGGAAGGCGAACAGGAAGCCATCCTTACTGATATGCTCGGAACTGAAGATTTTCTCGGCGACATGGACTTCAAAGTAGCCGGAACCAGTGAAGGTGTCACCGCCGTACAGATGGACATCAAGATTGAAGGTGTCACGCCTGAGTTGATGCGTCGGGCAATTCATCAGGCAAGAGAAGCACGCCTTGCCGTCATCGAACAGATGAACGCTGTGATAGCTGAACCGCGTGCGGAATTGTCACCCTACGCTCCTCGAATTTATTCCCTTCAAATTGCGACGCAGAAAATCAAAGACCTCATCGGTCCGCGTGGTAAAACTGTGCAGGGCATCCAGGAAGAAACAAGCACGACCATCAATATCGAAGATGATGGGACTGTCGAAATTGCCGCGACAAGTGCTGAGAATGTCAAACGCGCAGAAGAGAAAATTCGAGCAATCACCGCTATGCCTGAGATTGAAAAAGAATACACCGGGAAAGTGGTCCGAACAGCACCTTTTGGAGCATTTGTGGAAATCTTGCCGAACAAGGATGGACTTGTTCATATTTCACAGATGGGTGATGGGTATGTCCGTCGTGCCGAGGATGTTATGCAGGTTGGTGACGAGGTTACCGTCCGCGTTCTCACTATTGACGAACAGGATCGCGTAGATCTAACACTTGTTGCTGTAGGGGACGTGCCTGTTGCAGAACTGACTGTTGAATCAAATGAGGATCGCGAAGCCTCACCCGATTGGAATGCTTCCAGAGAACCCCGTGATTCCGGACGCCCTAACTACCGTGATAATCGAGATTCTCGTGAGTCCCGTGGTGGTGAAAGACGCTCTAATGACACACGCGAACGGCGTGGAGGTCGGTATGACCAACGGGATAATTCTCGCGACCTCCGTAATCAACGCTCACCACGCATTCCCAAAGGGCGCTCTCGGTAGTAGGAACGCATTGTAACTAACCAATTCACATAGAAACGAAATAGGGTGAAGGACGGTTCCTTTGCCCTATTTCTATGTTTATAGTAAAATCCGAAAATATGTTGACACTTTCGGGAACTACAACCCCTCCCTCGCTGGCGGGGTTTGGAACCCCGCTATTCCGTTGATAGACGGAGTGAATTAAAAATTTTGCATGTTCCCTGTTTTTATGCTATAATATGAATATCATAAGCAATCCGAATCTTTGACAAGGACGATACAGTCGCCCGTATAGACGAAGTAAAACACACTACTGACATGAGGGCAAACCGATGAAATCACGACGTATTTTAGCTAAGCACGCCTTTGATAAAGGAGATTTGCTCGATCAGAAATGGCTAACCTATCTTTTAGCCATTGTTCTAATACTCCTTGTGCTCGTCTTTGTTGTTCTATTGTCGCCTACTTATAAACGGTATGTTGTTGATACTGTTAAATCTGTGTTTTATGGTGGAAAACAGACAACACCACGACCGAAAGCTGCTCCAGTAAAGTTTCAGCGATCTGTACTAACGAATGGTCTGATGTTTTAACAGGAATGGACAAAACCGTGACAATTAGGAGACAAGAAACTAACTTTTGGGCACCAGTCGGATCCTATTTTCCGACAAAACTCCGGAGAGAAAAATGTCTAAAACGTTGTTCATCTTAGTATTACCGATATTGCTAAGTTTGATCGCTGGGTGCGGTTATGTTTCCAAATCAGAGTATCTGGAGCATATCTCAACCATTCGTATCACACCTATTGAAATCCTGGATGCAGATTTTGCTTATGATAACACCTCCCAGCGTCCTTATGATGAAGTAATTCATGAGAAACTCATCGAACGTTTCAACCGGAAATGGCGAGACGGAAACGATGCCGAATTTACGATGCGGATACAGGATTACAATGTAAGGGAGCACGGATTTGGATCTAATGGTGAAGTTGAACTCGTGCGGATGACGCTTCAGATAGAGTATCAATTTATAGATAGAGTCCGAAACCAAATTATTGAGGAAAGTGATAACTATCTCCAGGTTCACGATTTCTATATTGTTCCGAATCGGGCTGAACCGATGGAAAGTGGTGAACAAGCCAGAAATCTTATTGTAGAAGAGTTGATCGAGGACCTTTACAACCAGCTTGCTGAGCAGTGGTAACAGAATACAGCGCGGGAGCCTTCGCCCGAATGAACCGTAAGACAGGACATCCTTTTCAAAAACTTCATCGTTTCTCACTTTGCGTGACCTTTTTCTGCAGTTTGGTGCTGATTTCGTGCAGTGAAGAACACGGAAATTGGACAGCTGTTCAACAGGAGGGCGAGTATATCTACGGGGTCTGGCACAGCACTACACTGAAGAGAGCGGAACAGGTGATGCAGGAGGTCTTTGAAAACATTAGAGGCGCGTCGACACTGCCGACAGAATCGCTAACGGTGAAAGACATTGGACAAACAAATATTTCGCCTGAGCTTCTCTTACCGAGCGATGGTGAAATATTGGATTGGGTACAGTCGCGTGCACCGTCAACCTACGAAGGCAAAACCCTCTATCGGGATAGAACTGAGGCACCGGATCTTTTCTACGCTTACGGTTTCCAACGGCAGGCGGAGGTGGAATACCAAGCACCTCGATTCGGTTCAAAGCCTTTGATTTTGCTCGAAATTTTCGATATGGGCACCCCTGAAAATGCATTTGGGATTTATAACTTTCACATCTATCCGCAAGTAAAATTTGAATGGGTGGGCAGCAAGGCGATGCTTTCGGGCGGGTATCTCCGGTTTTCAAAAGGGAAATATTTTATTCAGATCGAAGGCTACGAATTCGCGACCGGTATTCGTGAAGCGATGGTCCTGCTCGCAAAAGATATCGCCGCACGGATTAAAGAGCCTGCTCCAGAACCACAAATACTATCCTTACTCCCAAGCAATAAGATGCGTGGAACTGTCAAGTTATTCCGATCGAATTGGGTGTTGCGTCAGATCTACAGCACGTTGCCCGTCAATGTGCCACAATTGAGTGATACAGCACTCGGAGTATCCGCTCGCTATCGGGATAACCCAGATTTAAAAAATTGGACGGAATCCCAGATCGTTTTTATCATCCGTTTTCCCGACCCTTCTGCGGCGGAATCTGCCTATACCATTTACCGAGATTCCGTGATGGAGGTAGCTATGCCTCTTGAAGTTGGCACAACTGGACCGATTTTTGTGAATGAACTTTTGACTCCATAGTGAAGCAGAAAGAAGTTTTTTATAATCCTATTCGCCTAAGATTCTAAGCCTACAACGCAGCGAAGGGACCTTGATTAGAAAATATCTGTAGGAGCGAGGGCCTGATCGCTATGTGTCGCTTTGATCCAAAAACGTTAGCACGTAATGTAATGGAGTGCGGATTTAAGAAAGACACATCAGAGTTTTAACTCACGTCGTTTCTCCGCAAGGAAAATTAAAAAAAGGAGTTTCTCATGCGAGGCGATTTTGAAGCCTATCTTAATGATTCATTTCGTGATGAAAATGGAAATCTTGATTTAGCAGCGTTGTTGGCGTTAGAGGATGAAGCCGACATGGACGTTGCGGTTATTATGCCGAATACCCAGCCTCTCCCCGAAAATAATGAGCTTGCCGACGCGATTCGCGGTAATTCGCGCGCACTTGGCTGTGCCCTCGTGCATCCAACGGAACCAGAACCCGTTGAGCAGGTTAGGTTAGCAGCCGAGGAATGGGGAATGCGCGGGATCAAACTGATGCCTGCGGTTCACAAATACGATGTGGATGATGAAATGGTGCGTCCCGTTGTTGAAGCTGCCCGTGATTACGGGCTTATTGTCTCAATTCATTCCGGACCTGACAATTGCCATCCAAACCGGATTGGCACTGTGGCAAGCTGGGTGCCAGAAACCCCGGTTATCATGGATCACATGGGATTTCCAGACGATTTAGATTCGGCTATCTCTATCGCAAAAGCCAACGAAAATATCTCGTTGGGAACTACTATTTTACGCTTTCATCGGCGTTGGGGGACGGATCCAGATGCCGTTGTTCCAACGGAAGTAAAAGCCGCTGTTGACGCGCTTGGACCTGAGCAGATAGTCTTCGGTTCTAATTTGCCTGAGTACCGTCCTATTCAGGTTATCAACGCCCTCAAACGGTTGGAACTCGGCGATGATGCCGAAGCACAGATTTTCGGTGGAAATCTCGCTCGTATCTATGGATTTTAAATGCTAATGAAGCGAACACCCCTTTATGAGGTCCACAGAAACCTCAATGCTAAATTTACCGAATTCGGCGGTTGGGAGATGCCCCTTCAGTATAGCAGCATCGTTACGGAACATTTGGCTGTCCGAAGCATCGCCGGTTTGTTTGACTTGTCGCATATGGGAGAGATTGAAGTTTCTGGACAGGGTGCGGACGAATTGGTGCAGAAGCTCAGCACGAACGATGTGAGTCGTTTAAGCGATGGGCGTGTGTTGTATACCCTATTCTGCAATGAAACAGGCGGAATAGTTGACGACCTACTCGTTTACCGACATGCTGATAATCACTATATGCTGGTGGTCAACGCCGCCAATATTGAAAAAGATCTGGCATGGGTGGAGACCTGTAACGATACAGGTGCAGAGGTAAAAGACATGTCCGAGGACATGGCTCTCATTGCACTGCAGGGTCCAAAGGCAATAGATCTTCTGAATCCTTTCGTTCCTGAACGAGATGTCTCCGAGATCCCGTATTTTCGATTTACAACGGGTGACGTCGCTGGTGTCCCTACTGCTATTTCGCGTACGGGTTATACTGGGGAAGTTGGCTTTGAGTTATATGTTCCTGCGGCATACGCCGAACGTTTGTGGACTGCTCTGTATCCTGCTGTCATCGCAGTAGGAGGACAACCGGTGGGGCTTGGTGCGCGCGACACCTTACGTCTGGAAGCTGGGCTCCGCCTCTACGGTATGGACATGAATGACGACACGAACCCGTTTGAAGTTGGGCTGGGTCGGTTCGTCAAATTTAAGAATCGACAATTTATCGGCAAAAGTGCACTCCTTGCACACAAAAGAAAGGGCATCACGAAGCATATAATTGGATTTCAGATGCTTGGCCGTGCTGTAGCACGTGCCGGTTATGCTATTTATCAAGGCGATGAACGCATAGGTAGCGTGACCAGCGGTACCTCTTCACCGAGTCTTAAATGTAGTATAGGCTTCGCTTCTATTGAATCACAGGCAGTGCCTGAAAATGAAAAAATTGATGTGGAAATTCGAGGTAAACTGCACCCCGCCATAATTGTGGAGGTGCCTTTTATTATCAGCAGTCAGTAGTCAGCAGTCAGTAGTCAGTAGAGCCGGTGGTCGGTGAGAACGTTCACAACCGCCACAAGAACCTCTTTACTGACTGCCGAGAGTGAGCGGAGCGAACGCCCTGATGGCTGACGGCTATTATTGAGAACATAATAATATGATTTCACAAGACTTAAGATACATGGAAAGCCATGAATGGGTTAAACAAGAGGGAGACATCGCTACCATTGGTATCAGCGATTATGCCCAATCCGAAATTCAGGATATCGTCTATGTTGAATTGCCCGAAGTTGGCACTGAACTCACACAGAAAACGGAGTTCGGTGTGATAGAGTCTGTCAAGGCGGCATTCGACCTCTATGCGCCTGTCAGTGGTGAGGTCATTGAGATCAACGAATCGCTTCTCGACGCACCGGAACAGGTGAATGCGTCTCCGTACGACGAAGGTTGGTTCCTCAGAATCAGAATGACTGACGCTAACGAACTTGACGCACTTCTTGATGCCGATGGTTATCAGGCGCATATTGAGGCGGAGCATGCTTGAAAAACAGGAAAACGGAAGATCCTTCGCAAATCGGCACATCGGTCCTCGTCCGGAAGATATTGAACTCATGTTGTCAACGCTCGGTTATTCTTCAGTCGGGGATTTCATTGAAGATGTTGTGCCAGCGGACATTCGTTTATCGTCGCCTTTCAGTTTGAATGAAGATGCGTGTGGCCCAGGGCGTAGCTTGCAAGCCCATATTGCAAAGTCAGAGTCGGAGGTGCTTGCCGCACTAAAGAAAGTTGCTTCCCAAAACCAAGTCTTTCGCTCTTTTATTGGGATGGGATACTATAATTGCTTTGTTCCGCCAGTCATCCAGCGAAACATTCTGGAAAACCCCGGTTGGTATACCCAATACACACCTTATCAAGCCGAGATTTCACAGGGACGTTTGGAGGCATTGCTTAACTTCCAAACAATGGTGATTGATTTAACCGGCTTACCTGTCGCGAATGCTTCTCTTTTAGATGAGGCAACAGCCGCCGCTGAGGCGATGGGGATGTGCCTCGCCCTCACAAAACAGAAAACCTGTCGCGATTTTTTCGTTTCTGAAACCTGTCATCCACAAACTATTGCTGTTTTGCAGACGCGTGCTGAACCTCTCGGCATTGAATTACAAATTGGTGACCATCGTGATGTCAATTTTGACACACCGATCTTAGGTGCCATCGCGCAATACCCCGCCACAGATGGTGCGATTTACGATTATCATCAATTCGCTGAACAAGTGCACGCCGCTGGTGGCTTATTTATTACCGCCACGGACCTGTTAGCACTCATGTTATTAAAGCCTCCTGGCGAATTCGGTGCAGACATTACTATCGGTAACTCGCAACGGTTTGGAGTTCCGCTTGGATATGGCGGTCCCCACGCAGCTTTTCTTTCCACACATGAAGAGCTTAAGCGTAGTATTCCCGGACGGATTGCAGGTGTATCCCACGATTTAAACGGGAAGCAGGCTATCCGCTTGGCACTCCAAACGCGGGAGCAGCATATCCGACGCGAAAAAGCGACGAGTAACATTTGCACCGCACAGGTACTCCTCGCTGTGATGGCGGGGATGTATGCAGTGTATCATGGACCCACAGGACTTAAGCACATCGCTGAACACGTACACTCCCTCACTTGCACATTACGTGCAGGACTTGAAGAACTTGGATTTACAACAGGGAAATCACCCTGTTTTGATACCCTCTGCGTTGGTGTTCCGTTGGGAACAGCGGAGAAATTGCTCGACGCTGCCCGGGCAAAACAAATCAATTTTCGGGCAATTGATTCAACACATATTGGCATCTCTTTAGACGAAACAACGACATCTGTTGATGTTGAAGAAATCCTGCAAGTATTTGGTGGGCGGACAAGTTTGGAAAGCATACCTACAAGTGAAATTCCAATAGATTTACAACGAAAGAGTTCCTACCTAACGCACCCTGTGTTCAATAGTTACCATTCTGAAACCGAGATGCTTCGCTATATCCACAAGCTTCAAACCAAGGATCTTTCCCTTGTGAATGCCATGATACCTCTCGGTTCTTGTACTATGAAACTCAATGCTACGGCGGAAATGGTCCCAGTGACGTGGAACGAATTTGGTGGACTGCACCCGTTCGCGCCGCGAGAGCAAGCGGAGGGGTATCAGACTCTATTTTCACAGTTGGAAACGTGGTTAGCTGAGATAACCGGTTATAGTGGTATCTCATTGCAACCGAATGCGGGTTCACAAGGTGAATACGCAGGACTGTTAGTCATACGAAAATACCACCAGAGCCGCGGTGAGTCGCATCGCGATGTGTGTTTAATACCAACATCTGCTCACGGCACAAATCCTGCGAGTGCTGTGATGGCAGGTATGCAAGTTGTCGTTGTCGCGTGCGATACGGATGGGAATATTGACCTCGAAGATCTCCAATTAAAAGCTGACAAGCATCGTGAGAATCTTGCTGCTGCCATGATTACATACCCGTCAACACACGGGGTCTTTGAAGAGAAAATTCGAGAGATTTGCGATATTGTTCATCAATCCGGTGGACAGGTCTACATGGACGGTGCGAATCTGAATGCCCTTGTTGGAATCGGGCAGCCGGCAGATATTGGAGCGGATGTGTGCCATTTGAATCTCCACAAAACTTTCTGTATCCCACACGGCGGCGGTGGACCGGGGATGGGACCCATTGGGGTCAAGGCGCATCTCAGAGATTTCTTGCCCACACATCCACTTGTCACTGTCGGTGGTGATGCTGGAATTGGTGCTGTGTCTGCTGCCCCCTGGGGAAGTTCAGGAATTCTGCCTATCTCTTGGGCATATATTGCGATGATGGGGACGCAGGGGCTTACGGCAGCGACAGAAGTTGCGATCCTTAACGCTAACTATATTGCCAAACGGCTTGCACCACATTATCCTGTCCTTTATACTGGAAAAAACGGCTTAGTTGCTCACGAGTGTATCATTGATTTGCGTGCTTTCAAGAAAAGTGCCGATATAGATGTGACCGATGTCGCAAAACGACTGATGGACTATGGGTTCCACGCACCGACTGTCTCCTGGCCCGTACCGGGGACGATGATGATTGAACCGACAGAAAGCGAATCGAGGGCGGAGTTAGAGCGGTTCTGTGACGCTCTCATTTCAATACGTGAAGAAATAGCGGAGATTGAGACGGGCATTGCTGATCAGGTAGACAATGTATTGAAGAATGCGCCTCACACCGTAGAAATGGTTACACAATCTGAGTGGGATCATTCCTATTCACGTGAAAGAGCCGTGTTTCCGAAACCTTGGGTCCGCGAGGCTAAATTTTGGCCCGCAGTCGCACGTATCAATGAGGTTTATGGGGATAGGAATCTTATGTGCACCTGCCCACCCGTTAGTGAATATTAAGGACAAAAACAAAAAGCGTACATGGATCAGACCCTGTTGACTTAATCCAAAACCACTGTGAAAGGTAGTGGAACGGTGACCAGATTCAATAATTTAAAAAATGAAAGCAATAATTATAGGTGCCGGAGAGGTTGGGTTTCATATTGCCAAACTTCTCACTGCCCAAGATAACGATGTTGTTCTTATTGATGAATCCGATGCTGCCTGTGACCGGGTTAATGAACAATTAGACTTGCAAACGCTGCACGGATCGGGGGCATCTCCGCGCCTTCTCAAAACCGCTGGGATTGACGAAGCTGATCTCCTCATTGCCGTTACGAATAGCGATGAGATTAATATACTCGCTTGTCAGATAGCCGGCAGGTACGGCGTCAGCACAAAAATTGCACGTGTCTCAAATCCTGACTACTTCTCCACGGAAAGTGGACTCACTCCTAAAGATTTCGGCATTGATCTTCTGGTGAATCCAGAGCAGCGTTGTGTTGCTGAATTTGTACGGCTCTTGCAGATACCTGAGGCGAGAGAGATTGTCGAATTTGATGATGGAAAAGTCCAACTTGTTGCCTTTCGTACCAAACAGTCAAACCCCTTGATAGGAAAATCGCTTGCAGAATTGGACGCAAGTGGTCTTCTCGCGGATATCCGCTTTGCTGCCATTAGTCGTTATGGGATCTCTAATAACGGCAACCCGATCAGTAATGGCAACAGGCACATTATCATTCCGAGAGGTGCTGATGTTTTGCAACAAGGGGACGAGGTCTTTGTCATCGGCAGTGCGTTAGCAGTTGAGCAATTGTTACGTATTAGTGGTATTACATTTAATCAGCAGCTTGACCGCGTTATCATTGTTGGCGCGAGTCCTATCGGCATTGGGATCGCTCGTACACTTGAAGAAAACGGCACCAACGTCAAACTCATTGAAGCCGATCAAACACAAGCACGACTCGCATCCCAAATGCTAAAGCGTACCACCGTTTTACAAGGCGATTATCTCCAATTCAGACTCCTTGAAGAAGCAGGTATAGAGGATGTTAACGGATTCGTCTCCGTTACAGGGGACGATGAAAACGATATTATGGCATGTATGACTGCCAAAGAGAACGGTGCCCAGCGTGTACTCGCGCTCGTTCAGCGACCACGTTATCTTCCTTTATTGGCACGTATTCCGAGACTTGATGGCGCTGTCAGCCGACATCTCACTGTTGTTAGCAACATTCTGCGGCTCATCCGTCGTGGAAATATAGTTTCTGTTGCCTCGCTCCATGGTATAGATGCGGAAGTCATTGAAATTGTTGCCGGAGTCAACGCGAAAATAGTCCACAAGGAACTCTCCTCTTTCAAAACAAAATTTCCAGGCAATGCCTTTATCGGCGCCGTTATTCGACGGGAAAAACTCATTATTCCAACCGGTAAATCTGTTATCCAACCCGCAGATCGCGTTATCGTCTTTAGTATGCCCGATGCGATTCCAATTGTCGAAGACTTGTTCGCCGAACGTCGAATCTAAAAGAGTGTATCGGCTTGCATTTTTCTAAGTCATGAGTCTTAAATTAATCGTTTATACGCTTGGTAATTTACTTATCTGTCTCGCGGGAACGATGCTGCTTCCTTTGGGAGTGGCTATCTATTATCAGATAAGGGTAGGTGAAACCGAGAGCAATTTGACGGCGTTCGTCGTCTCGGCAATACTCACCTTAGTTGTTGGTTTAGTTCTCCGTTTTAGTATACGCGCCTGGCAGGAAGAACTCGGCATACGCGAAGGCTTTGCAGTTGTCGCTTTGGGATGGGTGACAGTCGCCCTCTTTGGTTCGCTCCCTTACATATTTGCAGATGTGTTTTACATGGATGGGCGCTCCTTGTGGACAAAGTTTTCCTTCTGTTATTTTGAATCTATGGCGGGTTTCTCAACCACAGGAGCCACTGTCCTCACAGAAATTGAGCATCTTTCACACGCTATGCTCTTCTGGCGGAGTCTTTCCCACTGGCTCGGTGGGATGGGAATTGTTGTCCTTGCCGTAGCGATTCTTCCAATGCTCGGCATCGGTGGTATGCAGCTTTTTCGTGCCGAGGCACCCGGACCGCAAACCGATCGACTCACCCCCCGTATTGCACAAACCGCTAAACTTCTCTGGGGCGTTTATCTCCTGCTCTCTCTTTTAGAAACGGTGCTGCTGATGTTCGGGGGAATGTCGCTTTTTGACGCGCTCTGCCATACCTTTGGCACGATGGCGACCGGTGGATTTTCGACGAAGAACCTTAGCATCGGGCACTACAATAGTGTTTATATTGACATGGTAATCAGTTGCTTCATGTTTCTCGCTGGGACCAATTTCGCCCTTCATTATCGCGCCCTTCGAGGCGATGTTAAAGCCTATTTCCAAGATGCAGAATTCAAATTCTACTGTATCGTTATCGCAGTGAGTATTACCTTAATTTCATGGAATACAATCAGGTTTCAAGTCGATGGGGATATCCCTTATGATTCGATGTGGACATCGCTGCGTTATGCTACATTTCAGGTCATGTCTATCATTACAACTACTGGCTATGGGACTGCTGACTTTGAGCAATGGCCCGCCCTCTCCCAATTCATTTTGGTGATACTTATGTTCTACGGCGGTTGTGCGGGTTCCACCGGTGGAGGTATAAAGCAGGTTCGGTTCCTACTTCTCATCAAACAGAGCGGTGCCGAAATTAAACGCCTGATCTTCCCCCATGCCGTGCTTCCTATTCGCGTTAACGATCGAGTGGTACCACCCGAAGTGATGACCAATGTTCTCGGTTTCTTTTTCTTTTTCATCGGAATTTTTGCGATTGTAACATGTCTTATGGCAACTTTGGGGCTTGATCTCATTAGTGCCGCCGGGGCGACAATCGCTACGATGGGAAACATCGGTCCCGGTCTCGGCAGCGTCGGACCGACTGACAACTACGCACATATTCACACGGCTGGTAAATTTGTTCTATCCTTCTGCATGTTACTCGGACGTTTAGAACTTTATACCGTGCTTATCCTCTTTTCACCGAATTTCTGGAAAAGGTAAACAGTCCGCGGTTTTTTTAATTTTACCTTGTGGATAAGTAACGTGGTCTGCAATTTGAAAGTTTTTGATTTCGAGTCGCCCTCCACTACGTTACGGGCTTGCGGTTCGATTTTAAGAAGGATATTCAGAATACTCAAAAACCTACGCGTAATGAAATTATGCCTTAAATGGCATAATTTGTCTTTGCTTTACATTTGGAGCGCAGGGCGAAAACCCAATAATTAAAAAAATGTAATAGAGCACAGCCCAGGAGACCATAGTTAAAAAAATGAACACTGATAAACTACGTAGAGAATATAGAGCACAGAGTGGACATCTGCTTGAAGAGAACGCCTCGTCCGATCCGTTTGAACAGTTTGAGCAATGGTTCGCAGATGCGATTGCCGCTAAACTTGATTTGCCGGATGCTATGACGTTAGCAACGGCAACGCCACAAGGGATTCCATCTGCCCGAATGGTGGTACTCAGAGGCTTTGATGCGAACGGTTTCTGTTTCTACACTGACTATGAGAGCCAAAAGGGAAAGGAACTCGCGGAGAATCCGAACGCCGCGTTGGTGTTCTATTGGCGTGAACTCGACCGGCAAGTTCGGAGTACGGGTATTGTGGAGAAGATGAGTGCTGAAGAATCAGATGCCTACTTCGCCAACCGTCCCGTCGAGAGTCAACTCGCCGTGCAGACAGAACACCAAAGTCTTGTGATTGCGGGACGAGAGCACCTTACAGAGGGGTATCAACGCGCAGAACAGACTTATGCACCCGATGCCATTCCGCGTCCCCCTCATTGGGGTGGGTACCGGCTCGTACCGAATCTGTTTGAATTTTGGCAAGGGTGTCCAAACCGCCTTCATGATCGGCTCTGTTATACGCTACTGCCCGATGGAGCATGGGAGATGAAACGCTTGTCGCCGTAGATCCAAAGAGAATCTGGATATGTCAGGTTCCCCTTGACTTGTCTTCCAAAAACCTGTTATCATACCCCTATGCCGCGACTCACCCTCAAACCCAGCCACAAAGCAGTCCGAGACTACTACGCCACGCTGCAGCAATACGATAAACACGACATCACGCACGAAGGCGCGGTCAGCAACCCCTTCGCTTTCTTACTCGATGCCTGCGCAAAGCAGATGAACGCCACACTCGTTCCCCAATACCCAATGCGCGCCCCAAAAGGAAATCGCATCGTTATCGACGGCGCAATCATCGACGAATACGGACTCCCGCTCGCCTACTGGGAAGCGAAGGATATAGACGACGACCTCTCAATATCCGTGCAGGAGAAACGCGAGGCTGGTTACCCGCTCGACAATATCCTCTTCCAAACCCCACAACGCGCCATCCTGTATCAAAACGGACGTGAGGCACTTGATCTCGAGATCACCGCACCCGCAAACTTAATTGCGGCACTCCAATACCTATTCGCTTACGTCCCACCCGCGCTCGAAAACTGGCAGACCGCTGTCACCGACTTCAGAGAACATGTACCCGACCTCGCAAACAAACTAAAAGAACTCATTGAGCAACGCCACGAAACCGACCCAGCCTTCAAAAAGGCGTTCACCGATTTCTACGAAATCTGCCGCACCTCCATCAACCCGGAACTCTCACAGGATGCCGTCGAGGAGATGCTCATCCAACATATCCTCACCGAACGCATCTTTCGCACCGTTTTCAACCGGTCAGACTTTACAAGCCGAAATATCATCGCTGTCGAGATTGAAAAAGTCAGTGCCGCGCTCATGCGTTATGCAATGAGTCGTGACGTGTTTCTTGAGCCTTTAGATCGGTTTTATACTGCCATTGAGCAGGCCGCGACGCTCTGCCAAGACTTCACCCAAAAACAGCACTTCCTCAATACGTTTTACGAGAAGTTCTTTCAGGGGTTCTCCGAGGATGTGGCGGACACACACGGCATCGTCTACACACCGCAGCCTATCGTCGATTTCATGGTGAAAAGTGTGGAACACATCTTGGAAACCGAATTCGGTCGGTCGCTATCGGACACCGGCGTTCATATCATCGATCCGTTCGTCGGGACAGGCAACTTCATCGTCCGACTCATGCAGGACATCCAAGGCACGGTGTTAGAGACGAAATACCGCCACGAACTCCACTGCAACGAGGTGATGCTCCTGCCCTACTACATCGCCAGTCTGAACATCGAGCAAGAATTCTTCCAACGGACGGGGACGTATCTGCCGTTTGAAGGGATCGCACTTGCGGACACGTTTGAGTTACTGGAGCAGCGGCAAGGGGAACTCTTTACGCGCGAGAACACAGAACGCGTGGAGCGACAGAAGACAGCGGATATGTTCGTCGTTATCGGCAATCCACCTTACAACATGGGGCAAGTGAATGAAAACGATAATAACAAAAATCGGAAATATGAGTTAATGGACGAGCAGGTTGCTGAGACGTATGTAAGAGATTCCGCCGCGCAGCTGAAAAGTAAATTATACGATCCGTATGTGAAAGCATTCAGTTGGGCATCAAAGAGAATTGGGAAAGAAGGTGTTGTCACGTTTGTGACAAATAACGGTTTTCTCGACGGAACCGCATTTGACGGCATGCGGAAGCACCTCGCAGAAGATTTCGACGCAATTTACATTTTAGATCTCGGTGGGAACGTCCGTAGGAATCCAAAATTGTCGGGGACAACACACAATGTCTTTGGGATTCAGATCGGGGTGAGCATTAATCTTTTTATTAAGAGAAATGCCATCAGTACAGATTCAAAACCTGTCTCGAAAATAGCCGAAATCTTCTATGCCAGTGTTGATGAATTTTGGCGGAAGGAAGAGAAGTATAATTATCTCAATTCAAAGCAGCATCACCAAAACGTTGATTGGCAGGAAATAACGCCTGATAGTCGCTATACGTGGCTCACCGAAGGACTCCATGCTGAATTTGACACCTTCCTCCCGATGGGGAGTGAAACATCAAAGAAAGGTGAAGGAGATGCAGAAGGAACACTTTTTAAAACTTACAGCGTTGGCGTAGTGACTGCCCGCGATTCATGGGTTTACAACTTCGCCCGAAATATCCTCACAGATAATTTGACACAGATGATGGAGTATTACAATGGACAGGTGTTTCAATGGGAACGGCGAAGTAACAGAGATATTAATGTCAATGATTTTATAGATACCAATGATACCAAGATTAAGTGGACCCGGAGCCTGAAGTCCAAGTTGAGAACAGGCACATTGGCGGAGTTTTCGGATGTAAATATTCGAACATCTTTTTACCGACCATTTACGAAATTGCACCTCTATTTTCATAGGATGATGAATGAGTGCGTGTACGTGTTTCCCTCAATTTTTCCGACATCTGATGCAGAAACAGAAAACAGGACAATCTGTGTAAGTTCCCCGAGAACAAACACATCCTTTCACACATTGATGGTTGATGCAATTCCAGATTTCCATTTTACAGGCGATTCTCAATGCTTCCCTTTCTACACCTACGACGAGGACGGCACCAATCGACAAGAGAACATCACCGATTGGGCATTGACCGAATTCCGAACCCACTACGGCGAAGACACCATCACCAAATGGGACATCTTCCACTATAACTACGGTCTCCTGCACCAACCCACCTATCGTGAGAAATACGAGGCAAACCTCAAGCGCGATCTCCCGCATATCCCCTTCGCCGAAGACTTTTGGGGATTCGCCAACGCAGGCGCGGCGTTAGCAGACTTCCACGTCAACTATGAATCCGTTCCCAAATACGACAAGCTGAAATACATTGAAACGCCGGGGATGACGGTAGATTGGCGGGTTGAGAAGATGAAATTGTCCAAAGACAAGACGCAGCTGAAATACAACGATTTCCTGACACTGGACGGCATCCCTGCGGCGGTCTACGACTATCGGCTCGGCACACGTTCTGCGTTGGAGTGGGTGGTGGATCAGTACCGCGTCAAGATAGACAAACGGAGCGGGATTGTGAACGACCCGAACCGTGAGTCGGAGCCACGGTATATCGTGGATCTGATTGCCCGCGTCATCACCGTCAGCCTGAAAACCGTGGAGATCGTCAAAAATTTACCCACGTTGTAACCCCGTGCTGGTTGAGCGGTAAGAGTTCCAGAACCTTCTATTTGTACCGAAGATCCTGATTTTCAATGACCTGTTGGTATACATAGAGATAGCGAAACCCAACAACCCAACTTGAAGCGGCTTTAACCTCGAGAGGAGGATCATTATGAAATCTGTAACTATTGTAGTAGTGCTTTTTCTCCTGCCTTTCTCTGCCTGGGCAGGGACGTTTTTGGAAACATTTGATCACAAAGAACTGAGGGACTGGCAGGAGCTTGTCCAGTTGAATAAGGATCCCGGTGTTTGGGACGTTGTTGACGATGAACTTCACGCCGTAAGTCATGAGACATTTCTGCGTCTGCTCACAACGGGTGATGACACATGGGAAGATTACACAATTGAATTTGATGTTAAGCCGCTGAAGAAACACGGTAGGAGTGCTATAGCGATTGCAGCGCGGGTTAAGGGGAGCGTGTTATTCTACTGTAGTTTTGCCGATCCGGTGGTACTGGTTAATGACGATCCTCTCCTCGGATCATGGGTGGATTGTGTGACAGGCGATTTGCACGGTGTAAAGTTCCCACTCCTTTACGCTGGGCGCCATCCGCTTTTAAAATTGAACAAGTGGTCGCATCTAAAGTTAAGCGTTAAGGGGGAACACTTCATTTTAGGGTTAAATAGTAAGAACATTGTGGAAACCGGAGATGATTTTGCTCTGATGCATAACGGCCAAAAAATTAAGACAAAAGCAGGCAAACTGACTAGTTTTCTGACAGGCGGCGTAGGTTTCGGTCTTGCAAATTACGCGGCAATCTTTGATAACATCAGTGTCACCGGCGATAGCATTCCGAATAACGGTGGGTTCGCCGTAACGCCTGGGAGAAAACTGGCTACAACATGGGGAGGCTTGAAGCGGTTTTAGACCTTGCGGTTATCTGCAAAAGGTCACATTAGCTTGCCGGCACGTGGATGACATGTCCGGGTTGAACTTCTCTTAACATTTCATTGACTCTCAACATAGCAGGGTGAATGTCCTCAATCCGATCCACCCTTGCCGAGAAACCGTGGTGACTTGAAAATCCGCGTCAAAATATCGTACCAATCGCCAGTCTAAGTTTTCATCGAGGAGAACGCGCATGTGGTTTTGGATCTCCGGGGGGTTGAATGGTTGGGGTACTTACAACATCGTGGGGTGACGAATGCAGACGCGCAGGAACAACACCACCGATTTAGTAGGGGAGTATATCACCACCGATGGGATCGGATGGCTCGGGTCAACGCGAGTTCTAAAAAAGCGACTGCCTGTTCCCGAGAAACCGAAGGGAACCCTTCAAGAAAATAGTCAAGACTCTCTCCGGCTTTGAGGTGATCAATAAGTGCTTTTACGGGAACACGAGTGCCCGCAAACACCGGTGTCCCCCCGTGAATCTCAGGATCTTGGTTTATCACGTGCTCAGGTTTCATTTTGAGTATGATAACCTCCGATAACTTTCATGCCTGATTTGTCATAAGTATACTACATTTCAGACCCTATATCAACAGGAAAATATGTTTTTTATCCAGCACGAAGCACATAGGTTTGAAGTGCCAACCCCAGAAATTTGTTTTCATCTTTCGTTTTTTTCTAAAAAAAACTTGACAATGTTTTTGAATTATGAGAAACTATTAAACATATTAGAAAAATGTGTGTTTGAGTCGGCATTAACCTTTTACTTTGGCAAAGTTTGCGATGCCAAATTGTGCTATTAAAGCACAATTTGTCTTTGCTTTACATTATTAAGATGTGTGAGGGCAAAATAGATTAGAAACAATGTTAATAGATTATCTTCCAATCTTGTTGTTAGGACTCTTTGCAGTTCTCTTTGCGGGTATTAATCTCGCTCTAACCCATATTCTTGGACCCAAACGCCCAAACCGCGCTAAACTCTCCGTTTACGAATCCGGTGTCCAACCAGTCGGCGATGCGAGGCAACGGTTTACTATCCGGTTTGATCTCATTGCGATGCTCTTTATCATCTTCGATATCGAAGTGGTGTTCCTCTACCCGTGGGCAGTGGTCTTCAAGAAATTCTCTGAGACGAGTGGCTTGTTTATTTTAGTTGAAATGCTGGTGTTTATCGGTATTCTTCTTCTCGGCTATATCTACGCTTGGAAGAAAGGAGGCTTAACATGGGATTAGATTTTGTTGGACAAGGTGTCGGACAGACGGATGGGAACATCATCACAACGACTATTGGTAAGGTCGTCAACTGGGGACGCAAGAATTCGTTGTGGCCCATGCCGTTTGGGACAGCGTGCTGCGCAATTGAGATGATGGCGACCTTGGCTGCCAAATTCGACCTCTCTCGATTCGGTTCTGAAGCGATCCGATTTTCACCCCGCCAATCCGATCTGCTCATCGTTTCCGGCAGGATTTCTATCAAAATGATGCCGGTGCTAAAACGTATCTATGACCAGATGCCGGATCCGAAGTGGGTGATTTCGATGGGGGCATGTGCTTCCTGCGGTGGCGTGTTTGATACCTATACGTTAATTCAAGGCGTTGATCAGTTCATTCCCGTAGATGTCTACATACCCGGATGCCCGCCGAGACCCGAAGATCTCATTGATGCGGTGCTACAGGTGCAGCAGAAAATCACCAGTGGTGCCTCACCTAAAGGAGTAGAGGCAGTCGTATGAATGAAGAGAAAGAAATCGAAGAACAGCCGAAACCTCTTGTGCTTGCAAAATTAGAGGAACATCACGCAGATGCCCTATTAGCACAGGACGAAATGCGTGGTACTGTTGTCGTTGTTGTACGTAAAGAACAGGTTTACGCTATTTTGGAGTATCTGAAAACAGATCCTGAACTCGCCTATACCTTTCTCGTTGATGCTACTGCCGTCGACAATTCACAGATGGAATCCGAATTGATGCAGTTTGACTATGCGAGGTTTATGGTAGTCTATCAGCTTTATTCCTATCAGGGACAGTGTCGTGTCCGAGTAAAAGTGCCTGTCCATGAAAACGACCTGAGTATTCCATCTGTTACCGCATTGTGGAAAGGTGCGAACTGGTTAGAGCGTGAAACTTATGACATGTTCGGAATTAATTTTGAGGGACACCCCGATCTTCACCGGATCTTGATGCCGGACGATTTTGAGGGACACCCGCTCCGAAAGGATTATCCACTCCGCGGACGTGGCGAGCGCGAACGCTTTAATTTTGATAAACAGAATGCCTAAGACAAAGTGGTTGTCAGTGGTTAGTTGTCGGTTATTGGTTAAGAAGTCACTTGGTAACAATCTACCACGCTCCAGAGTACGCTAAGAGGAGGGTAAGTTGTTAAAAACCCACCTCTTAACTGAAAACTGATAACCGAAGACCGATAACTATAAAAAAGGAGTATTTTATGCAAGGTGGGCTGAAACGCGCCACAGGTGAGAAGATGATTCTCAACTTCGGTCCGCAACATCCGGCAACGCACGGCACCCTGCGCATTGTGTTAGAACTTGATGGCGAATCCGTTTTGAAGGCGACACCCCATGCAGGCTACCTGCATACCGGGTTTGAGAAACTTGGTGAACACTTGGATTACAACCAGTACATTGTTGTAACCGACCGGATGAACTATCTATCGCCGTTGTCTAACAATTTCGGATATGTGCTTGCTGTTGAGCAGTTGCTCGACATTGAAGTCCCAAAACGGTGTCAATACATCCGTATTTTGATGGCGGAGCTCTCACGACTCGCAGATCACCTATTATGGTTGGGAACTGCTGCGCTGGACTTAGGAGCATTCTCTGTATTCCTCTATAGTTTCCGCGAACGCGAGAAGTTGTATAGTATCTTTGAAAAGACGACCGGAGCACGGTTGACGACCAGTTACACGCGCGTTGGTGGTGTACTTCGCGACCTCTATGCTGGGTGTGAAGAAGATGTACGGCAATTCGTCAGCGACTTCCCGAAGGCGTTGAAGGAGACTCATACGCTGCTCACACGGAACCGTATCTGGATGGATCGGACAAAAGGTGTCGGACCCATTTCACCTGATGATGCCATCAGTTACGGGTTAACAGGTCCCTGCCTTCGAGCCACCGGCGTAGCACATGATATACGCAAGGCTGAACCGTATTCCAGTTACGATGAAGTCACATTTGATGTGCCAGTTGGAGCCAACGGTGATGCCTACGACCGCTACCTCGTCCGGATGGAGGAGATGATTCAGAGTTGTGGTATCGTTACCCAAGTCCTGGATAATATGCCTGATGGACCGGTCAACGTCGAAGATAACAAGATTACGATGCCGGATAAGTCCGACGCTTATGGGCATATTGAAGGCTTAATCCATCATTTTAAGGTTGTTATGGACGGACACGGCGTGGAAACCCCAAAGGGTGAGCATTATTGTGCAACCGAATCACCGAACGGGGAACTCGGATTTTATATTGTGAGTGATGGCAGCGGGACCGCTTATCGCATCCGCATCCGTCCACCGAGTTTCTTTCACTTCCAAGCACTGCCGCAAATGTTAGAAGGTGGGATGGTTTCCGATACTGTGGCTGTCTTGGGAAGTCTGAATGTTGTTGCCGGGGAGTTGGATCGCTAAACGAGTTATAACACTTTTGCTTGAGGGACTAAATGGAGCTGGGCAGCATTATACTTTTTGTCAAAAACATGAAATCTGTAATCGCGTTTTACAGAGATGTCGTCGGATTGTCTCCTGACGAAGATCAGCCGTTCCCTGAGCATCGCTTTTCTCGCTTTAACACAGGGGTTTGCAGGTTGTGCCTCCATAGCGCGAGCAAACCAAACGAAGGGAGACAGAAAATCGTCTTCCACGTTGAGTGCGTCAGGACCGTTCATCAGGAACTGAAGACGAAAGGGTTGCGATTACGGAAGCTTGAGAACGACGATGGGCTTGCCAATTTCGACATCCGCGATCCAGAAGGTAACCGTATTCAGTTTTGGGGCAACTATTAGAACGCACACTTTCAAGAAACAGAGAAATAGTTATCAGTGCCGTGGCATGCAAGATGCTTTTGCAGTCTACATGCCTTAACTCACTGTTCTCACTACGAAGCAAACTGATAGCCGATAACTATTCCAAGGAAACATTTATGTCAGATGAACGCATTCAAATCGAAACGCCTTTCGCGTTTAATGAAGAAAACCAACGTGAACTCGACGAGTTGATAGGGCGATATCCGACTAAGGAAGCGGCAATGCTTCCGACGCTCCATATCGCACAGAGGCAGGCAGGCTACATTAGTCCTGCCGTTATGAAGTATGTCGCTGAACAACTTGAAGTCACCGTGATGAAAGTTAAAGATGTCGTCACCTTCTACCCAATGTTTTTTGAAGAACCGGTAGGCGAGTACGTCATTCGGGTATGTTATACGCTACCTTGTGCCCTACGGGATTGCAAGGTTGTTTTGGACTATCTCAAGTCGAAGTTGGATACGGATGTTGCCTCTGAAACCAATCTCGCGAAAGGCACAACTGCTGACGGTAAGTTCACGCTCATGAAAGTGGAATGTCTCGCCTCGTGCGATGTCGCTCCTGTTATCATGGTGAATGACGATTTATATAAAAATTTAACCCCGGAAAAGGTTGATGAACTTTTAGCAAAACTTGAAGCATAAGCAGAGGTTGCTATTAGCACACAGTTTGCTTTACATTTGTTGTTCAAATTCATCGAAGACCCGATTTTGACAACGGAAAAATCGGAGCGAAAACCCGCATGATTAAAAAAATTCAAGAAAGACGAATTCTCTACGAGCATCTGGATGTACCTGATATTAACACGTTCGATGTCTTTCGGCAATACGACGGCTACGCCCGTTTTGAAAAGGCAATTGCGGAATATCAACCAGACGATATCGCTAAAATGGTGATGGATTCCGGGTTGAAAGGTAGGGGCGGTGCCGGATTCTCGACGGGCTTGAAATGGAGTTTCGTTCCGAAAGATATAAAGCCGTGTTACCTCTGTTGCAACGCTGACGAAAGTGAGCCAGGAACGTTCAGTAACCGCTACGTTTTGGAAAAGAATCCACACCTATTGATTGAAGGCATCCTGATTTGCTGCTATGCAATGGGTATCGAGACAGCTTATATCTACATTCGGGGTGAATTCACCCTTGGGAAAAAGATGTTGGATGCCGCTATCAAGGAGGCATACGAAAAGGGATACCTCGGCAAAGACATTCGTGGTACAGGACTCAACGTTGACATCTATTCACACCCAGGAGCCGGTGCCTATATCTGTGGCGAGGAGACGGGACTCATTGAATCGCTTGAAGGGAAACGTGGGCAACCTCGGAACAAACCCCCGTTCCCTGCTGTTGCAGGTGTGTTTGGAAAGCCAACCGTGGTACAGAATGTTGAGACATTGTGTAACCTGCCTTTTATCGTTGGCAACGGCGTTGAATGGTACACCCAAATGGGACCAACGTATGCCGATACGCGGTCTGATCCGCCGACACCCGACCCCAACACGGGCACGAAGCTTTATTGCATCAGTGGTGATGTTAACGAACCCGGCGTTTATGAACTTGAGCTCGGCTTGACATGTTCAGAACTTATTGAAGTTGCAGGTGGACTGCGCGGCGAAGAGGTGAAAGCAGTTATACCCGGTGGTAGTTCTGCACCGATTTTAACGCATTATGAGTTGGACACACGACTCGATTTTACTGCACTCACGCTTGCCAAATCGATGCTCGGTTCCGGTGGCATCATTGTCATGAACGAGACTCGGAATATCGTCGATTGCCTGCTCAATATCATGAAGTTCTACGCGCACGAATCTTGTGGACAGTGCACACCGTGCCGCTGGGGGACCCCGTGGGTGCGAGATATTGTCCAACGGATTGCCGACGGAAACGGGCAAAAAAGCACTATTATGCGCCCCAAATTCGGTGTCGCTGCAAATGGTAGATGGGGCGATACCGGTGAGACAGAAGAAATCTACGAAGACTTAGATTTGCTGGAAAGTGTCGCCAATAACATCGCGAATGTGGATACGATGACCTGGAATACGATTTGTGTTTTTGGCATCGCTGTTTCCTGGCCCGCCGTGAGTTATATGCGTAAGTTCCGCCCCGAATTTGAAGCCGCCCTCCGAGAAGGTAAACTCGTCACCCTACCGGTTGCTGAGGCGACTGTACCACCGGAGGAAAATTACGCGTATCAACAGCGATTTGTTCCGAAAGAGTTCGCTGACCTGTAGGTTTTTTAATTGTTCCTTGTGGTTCGGTCAGTTCGGTTTGATGAATAGCGTGCCTTTACGTAGACCCGCTTGCGCCTGCTTCGCAGTGAGAATGCAAGCTGCCGTTTTCAGTTACAGGCGTTAAAGATGAAACCAAAAACCGTAGCTCGTAATGAAATGGAGAGCGGATTTAAGGAAAGGCAGCGGATAGTTCTAACCCACGTTGTTTCTCCGCAAGGAAAATTAGAAAAAGGAAAATTAAAAGATGGCATTTATTAAATTAGATGACCTCGAGGTAGAGGTTGAAGATGGAACGAATGTAGTCGAGGCAGCAAGGGAACACGGTATTGAAGTCCCTCACTACTGTTATCACCCAGGGTTGAGCAGTCCAGCGAATTGCAGAATGTGTCTCGTTGAGCCACACGTTTTCTTCCCACCTGCTGGTGCAATCGTCCCGGATCGGCAACTCGCAACCGGGTGTACGACGGTGCTTAGAACAGCACCACCTGATAGGAAACTTGACGGAAAGTACGACTTTATTGTTCGGACGGATAGTCCACGGGTCAAAAAGGCGCGCGAGGATATACTCGAATTTTTGCTTGTTCATCATCCCCTTGACTGTCCCGTCTGTGATCAGGCAGGCGAGTGTGATCTTCAAGACTACTCGCATCGACACGGACGCGATAAGAGTCGTTATCTTGAGGTCAAAAATGTTCCACCCAAGAAAGACTTAGGACCCGATGTGCTGCTTTACACAACGCGCTGCATTGTCTGCACCCGGTGTATTCGATTCGCGGAAGAGGTTTCCGGAACGGGCGAATTAGGCTTAGTTCACCGCGGCTCCCACGATGAAATTGATATTCCACGAAGCCATGAAGGTGTTCCCTTGCAGGTACTGGATAACAAATTGGCAGGCAATGTTGTTGATATTTGTCCCGTCGGGGCATTGACTAGCAAGGATTTCTTGTTCAAGTCTCGTCCGTGGTTCTTAGAGAAAGCGAACAGCGTTTGCTCGGGGTGTAGTGTCGGTTGCAATATCACCGTAGAATATAAAGCCGATGGCGTGTACAGGATCAAGCCGCGCTTCCACGAAGATATTAACCAACATTGGATGTGTGACGATGGTCGCCTGGGTTACCACTATGTGAACAGCGATGACCGACTCCAACTTCCGATGAAACGGGTTGATGACGAACTCACTCCAACACATTGGGCAGATGCCTTAGCGGTAATTACAGAAAAATTGTCGGAAATAGAAACTGAGGACATTGTTGTTATCGGCTCTGCACAGGGTACAAATGAAGACAATTACGTTTTACAACAGTTCGCACATGGTGTGCTGAAAACAACGCAGTTGGGACTCTTTGGACAGTTGCCCGGTGAAGAACACAAGTTCCCTCAGTTTACGATTGAAGCCGACAAAAACCCTAACATGGCAGGGGCACGAACGATACTCGGTTCTGCGAATGGTAACGTCGTTTTAGAAGGTGACGCGCTTTGGGAGAAAGTATCGGGCGCGAAAGTCGTTTATCTCGTTAGCGGTGGACCTGAGCGTCCTCTTGAAGATGCTGAAAAAGCGGCGTTGGAAAGTGTTGATTTCCTTATCGTGCAAGACGTTTTGCCCTCAGAAGTCACACAGTTAGCAGATGTGGTTCTACCGGGAACAACCTTCGCCGAGAAAGATGGCACCTTCACTAATTCGACAGGTTGGGTGCAGCGGATTCGTAAGGCGGTTGACCCACCCGGTGAAGCGCGTGCGGATTGGGAAATTACGCAGCAGCTTGCCAAGCAGTTGGGCGGTGAGATGAACTACCATTTTGCCGGTGAGATTGCCCTTGCAATTGCGGAGAGTGTCCCAGGATATGGTGATACCACGCATCAAAAAATTGGGGATGCGGGAATCAAGCTAACCTAAGCCTGTAGGCTCAATAACCAGAGTTACGAACAAGAAGAAACTTCGGATGTAGATATCTTAAAACCCTTCATAGAAAGGAAACGTCGGAAACGCACCAGAAACCTGTCAGGAGACAATAAATGAAAATGCAAACATTTTCATTACATTTGGAACGATGCGCGCCGGCCCATAGTTAAAAAAATGGAAAATTCACAACTTCTCGTTTTCTTCCTCAGTTCAATCGGCAAGATTCTCATCATCGTACATCTCCTGCTTATTGGTGTGATGGCAATGATTTGGGCGGAACGTCGGGTGAGCGGATGGATGCAGGATCGATTGGGACCGAATCGCGTCGGTTTCCAAGGGATTCTACAACCAATTGCTGACGGGTTAAAGTTCCTCTTTAAAGAAGATCTTATTCCGGATCACGTGGATAAGCCGCTCTATGTGCTTGCTCCCGCGATGCTCTTGGTGCCTGCGATGGTTACGATTGCAGTCGTGCCATTTGGGAGTTCTATCACGATATTGGGAAACGAAATACCGCTCCAGATTGCGGATATCAACATCGGTATTCTGTATGTTTTGGCGGTAACCTCCCTCGGTGTCTACGGGGTCGTGCTTGGGGCATGGGCATCTAATAACAAGTATTCGCTCTTGGGCGGTTTACGTTCATCTGCGCAGATGATTAGTTACGAGCTAACGCTCGGATTAGCAATCATCGGCGTACTGATGCTAACGAGTTCTCTCAGCCTTCGTGAGATTGCAATGGCACAAGGTTCATATCCGTGGCATTGGAATTTTCTGATTCACTTCCCCGCATTCCTGGCATTTACAACGGCAATGTTTGCGGAAACAAATCGATTGCCTTTTGACCTTGCCGAAGCGGAACAGGAACTTGTTGCCGGATATCACACCGAATACAGCAGTATGAAATTCGCGATGTTCTTCATGGCAGAATACATGAACATGATTGTTGGATCCACTGTAGTGGTGACACTCTTCTTAGGTGGATGGCACTTCTTCGGATTGGAGAATATCGGTGGCCCCGTCTGGAGTGGACTCATCTCGTTTGGTATTTTCTTCGTCAAAACGGCGATATTCCTATTCGTGTTTATTTGGGTTCGCTGGACACTTCCTCGGTTCCGCTATGACCAACTTATGAACCTCGGTTGGAAATACCTATTGCCTGTCGCCTTAAGTTCAATCGTCGTAACCGGCACTTTATGGATAATGACCGGCTCTCGTCTGATCGTGGGGATCGGCAATGTGGTTTCCGCGTTTATTGTTGTATCTATTGTCGCAGGACTGCTTGTGATGAAGACCCCTAAGCCTGCAATCCAGGATAGCGACGAGAACTCACATCAACCGCTCTCGACGCAATAGAATAGGAGGCATGCTGATGAATGCAGAACAGATTCTATTTATTCTCTTTGGAGCGGTCTCGCTGATTGGCGCGATTGCTGTAATCTCGTTTCGACATCCGATTTATAGCGCGCTTTCGCTTATTGTAACGTTTTTCGCACAAGCGGGGCTTTTTGTCCTGCTCGGTGCACATTTCGTTGCGGCTGTACAAGTAATTGTCTATGCTGGCGCGATCATGGTCCTGTTTCTCTTTGTGATTATGCTCCTGAACTTGGGTACACTCTCGGTGAAAGGGGCTCTTGGGGGGAAACTCAAGGGATTCGCTATTATTTTAGGCATCCTTCTTGCCGCCGAAGGCATCTATATCGCAGTGAATTCGCCCAACAACACCGCAGTGGCATCGGCAGTGCCTGCGACCGGAGCGATAACGACAACTACTTATGACATTGGTGAACTCCTGTTCACCAAGTACCTCCTACCGTTTGAGGTTACCTCGCTTATTTTGTTGGCGGCGTTGATTGGCGTTATCGTTTTGGTAAAACGCGATGCTCAAGAAGAAAACTAAATTCAGTAGGTGAGGTGTTTATCTTTATAGCATCAAAAACGTAGCCTGTAATGAAATTATGCCTTAAATGGCATAATTTGTCTTTGCTTTACATTTGGAAGGCGGGTTTACGCCACGGAATGTCAAAGTTCCAAAGTTACTTGACCGAACCGCAAGGAAAATTAAAAATATGTCATTAGAGTATTATCTCATTTTGAGCGCACTCTTGTTTGCAACGGGAGTCATCGGGGTCCTCGTCCGCAGGAACGCTATTATCATCTTTATGTGTATTGAACTGATGCTAAATGCGGCGAATCTCGCTTTTGTGGCAATCAGTCGTAGTCTCGGTGAGGCAACAGGACAAATATTCGTTTTCTTTGTGATGACTGTCGCTGCTGCCGAGGTCGCGATTGGGCTCGCAATTATTGTGAGCGTCTTCAAACATCGGCAGACGGTTAATGTGGATGAAATTAATTCGTTGAAAGGTTAGCAAGGACTTTTGATTTAGTCATGAGATGTAAAATGACCGTTCCTATTCACTTGTTCTTCAGAACAATTTAATCATAACTCACGTTGTTGAAACGGAACGAAAACCCGATTTTGACAACGGAGCTTTTAACAGCAAGTTTTGGCTTGTAAGCTTCGCCAAAAGGGAGCGAAAACCCAATCGTTAAAAAATTATGTCACTTGAATTAATTGTTGTCTTGTTAGTTGCCCCGCTTGTTGGGTTTCTGATTAACGGGTTATTAGGACTTTCAGAAAATAAGGGGCTAAAAGGTAACGAGCAACTGAGCGGGTGGATAGGTTCGCTTGCAGTGCTTGTTTCTTTAGTCTGTTCGATTATCGCTTTTGCCAGTTTGCACGGCGGTGCTGCCCCGTTTGATGAAACGCTATATGAATGGATTACAGGTGAGTCGTTCGCTTTCAATATTGGGTTCCGTGTGGACGCACTAACGTCAGTGATGTTGTTAGTGATTACAGGTGTTGGGTTTCTCATCCACGTCTATTCCATCGGCTACATGCATGGCGATGAAGGATATACGCGCTATTTTGCCTATCTGAACCTGTTCATCTTTGCAATGCTAATCTTGGTCCTCGGCAACAACTATCTGATGATGTTCATCGGATGGGAAGGGGTCGGACTTTGTTCCTACCTACTGATCGGGTTCTGGTACCAAAAGCAGTCAGCGATAGACGCTGGGAAAAAGGCGTTCATCGTGAACCGAATCGGTGATTTCGGTTTTCTGCTGGGGATGTTTACCCTGTTTGCAGCTTTTGGGACTCTCGATTTCGCATCGATATTTGATGCCGCTGAGGCAGATAATTTTCAGAAAATCTTTGGTGCCAGTACCCTTGTAATTGCGACCTTGCTACTCTTCGTTGGCGCGATAGGTAAATCGGCGCAGATTCCGCTCTATGTATGGCTCCCGGACGCAATGGAAGGTCCTACACCTGTCAGTGCCTTGATTCACGCCGCTACAATGGTGACAGCAGGCGTATATATGATAGCACGCTCGGCTGTGCTTTATAACATAGCGCACACCGGTGAAGTGGTCGCTTGGATCGGTGTTTTGACTGCGTTCTTCGCTGCAACGATAGCACTTACCCAGAACGATATAAAACGCATTCTCGCCTATTCCACTGTGAGCCAACTCGGATTCATGTTCCTTGGTGTTGGTGTTGGTGCTTATGCGTCTGGCGTTTTCCATTTAGTAACGCATGCCTTCTTTAAAGGGCTGATGTTCCTCACCGCTGGTAGTGTGATGCACGCGATGGCGAATGAATTGGATATGCGGAAGATGGGCGGCTTAAAGGCAAAGATGCCGATAACGCACTGGACCTTTTTAGTAGGTGCGCTTGCCATTGCCGGATTTCCGTTTCTAAGCGGATTCTGGAGCAAAGATGAAATCTTACACAGTGCATGGGGGAGTTCGCCTCTTATTTACGTCATCGGTTTAGTCACGGCATTCTTAACGGCGTTTTATATGTTCCGCCTGATCTTCGTGACGTTTTATGGTGGATCTCGTGTTGAATCCGAAGTTGCTTCGCATCTGCACGAATCGCCACCAGTCATGTGGGTGCCGCTGGCGATTCTGGCGATTCCCTCTGCCTTAATTGGCTTGCTGTTGGGGTGGGGTGGACATGAGAGTTGGTTCCACGACTTCACGAAGAGTGTTTTTCCAGAGACGCACCATGAGGCATCCGGTAATGTATTTCTGTTTATGGCAATTTCATCGGTTGTCGGTCTGGCGGGTATTGCGTTCGCGTGGACACGTTATAGCAAACGAGTACCATCTGACGAACCTACCAATGCACTACACAAGCTTCTTGCGAACAAGTATTATGTTGATGAGGTATATAACGCACTCATTGTGCAACCGATTAAAAACGGTTCTCATTTCCTCTTATGGCGGATTGTAGATAACGGCATTATTGATGGGATTGTCAACGGTGTGGCATCTATCATCCGTTTGATTGGCGGAACGTTGCGACGCCTCCAGACAGGACTTGTCCAATCCTATATTGTATCAATGGTTCTCGGAATTGTGTTATTCCTCGCATACTATCTGTTTTTTCTATAGACATGTCACCCCTACGGGGTTCAAGAAGGAATCCCTTTTAAGCACCCCAGTGGGGTGCAATATCTGTAGAGCGGATTGATGGTTAACAGATTTGATAGTTTGAAAAATGGAACAGAATGCTTTTCGACCGCGGGATCTGCTTAACAAAGAGGTTGCCGGAATCTGTGGAGTCGCAAGGTTGACAGATAAAGCGCGGGCTGCCCACGCTGGGGAAATCGGAAGTTATAAATACGGTGCTGCTTCCAAGCAAGATATGGGGATTTTATCCTTCCTCGGTATCTCAGCAGAAGCTTTTCAGGAAGCCGCTGTGAAAATTGACAATGATGTCAGACTGGGTGCGTGGGTTTTGGGTAACTGTGGAAGATCAGATAAAGACCTCTCCACGTTCAATCGTAAGTTAATATCTTGGTGGCAGCGTAAAATGCCTCGTGACGATTTTTCAAAACGCCGACGCAAATTGCATCAGAAAGATGAAGATCGTTGGCTTTTTTGGTTCTTCCCTTCGATGTGGCTCTGGAAGACTTGGTTCAAGCGATAATCTATTTATTCAATAGAGGGAAGCGCAACCAGTAAATCATTCCTATTGATGAAAGACAATTGGTCCCAAAGGAGGTTTCCTTGTTACTTTCAATAGTCATTTTTTTACCTCTGCTCGGCGTGATAGCGATCGCGTTGCTCAGAGGACTCGGGGCATCCGCTGTTAAAGGCATCGCGCTTGTCATTGGGCTCCTGACGTTTATTGCCTCGTTGGGGCTTTACACCGGGTTTGACGCGACGACTGCAACGTTCCAAAATGTTACGCAGCAAGCATGGATTCCCGGTTTAGGGACAAGCTACCATATCGGTATTGATGGTATTTCGCTGTGGTTGGTGCTGCTTACGACTTTCCTAACACCGTTGTGTATCCTTGCCGCATGGAACTCGGTTGAGAAAGGGCTAAGCGGTTTTATGATGTCGCTCCTCGCCCTCGAAACTGGGATGTTGGGTGTCTTCTGTGCTTTGGATCTGTTCCTCTTTTTTGTATTTTGGGAGTCGATGCTGATTCCAATGTACTTCCTCATCGGTATTTGGGGTGGAGAACGTCGAATTTATGCGACTGTGAAGTTCGTTCTTTATACAATGGCGGGCAGTGCGCTAATGCTTGTTGGCATCTTGGTACTGTACTTCCAAAACAACAATAGTTTCGATTTCACGACGCTCAGCGGTCCGTTTGAACATTCACATCTATTGTTCTTGGCGTTTTTCATTGCATTTGCCATTAAGGTTCCGCTCTTTCCGTTCCACACGTGGCTACCAGATGCCCACGTTGAAGCTCCTACGGCGGGAAGTGTAATCCTTGCTGGGGTGCTGCTAAAAATGGGGACTTATGGGATAATCCGATTTTGTCTACCACTCTTTCCCGATGCAGCGACTGAATTCACTCCGTTGATTGTGCCACTTGCTGTAATTGGCATCATTTATGGAGCATTGGTGGCGATGGTTCAACCAGATCTGAAAAAACTGGTCGCATATTCCAGTGTGAGCCACCTCGGTTTTGTGGTATTGGGGCTTTTTTCAAAAAACCCCATCGGTATTCAAGGAAGCGTCTTGCAAATGATTAATCACGGCTTGAGCACAGGCGCGTTGTTCCTTTTGGTCGGCATGATTTATGAACGACGACACAGCAGAATGATTGTAGATTTCGGGGGGTTGGCAAAGCGAATGCCGATCTTTGCTACAATTTTTATGGTTGTGACGTTATCGTCAATTGGGCTACCGGGTTTGAATGGATTCGTCGGCGAATACATGATACTGCTTGGTAGTTTTGTTCAGGGAGCGTTCTCGAAGGTATATGTAGTTCTGGCAACAGCAGGTGTGATTCTGGCAGCTGTCTATATGTTGTGGATGTTCCAACGGGTGATGTTTGGGACACTGGATAAGACAAATGAAGATTTGCCTGATCTGAACGCACGCGAGATCGTTGTGATGCTTCCGATACTGCTGTTCATCTTCTGGATCGGCGTTTATCCAAAACCTTTCTTGAGTAAGATAGAGAAATCAGTAGGACTTGTCGTGACGCAGGTGCAAACCGAACCTACTATGGGGCGCGCCGGAGAACAAATACTACAAGACACCGAACTCGCTCTACAGGGAACACAGCGCGTTCAGCACGAAAAGATTGAAAAGGAGGCAGAGACGAAGTAAGTGAAGTTTAAACTTGCATCCGGTCTTATTTTTTGTATTATTTTGGGGCTTGCGTTGTCAGTTTCAATGGGAGCCTTCGGAGCAGATGACGCACAGGGTGCCGAAGGCGCGCACCACGGTCATGGGGTAGACGGGGCAAACTTGCCTATTTGGAGTATCATACCGTTTGTTGGTATATTACTCTCTATTGCGATTTTCCCGCTTGTGTTAGATTCCCATTTTCTTGTCCACCACGGTGGAAAAATGTCATTGATATGGGCGTTAGTCTTCGCAATCCCCTACCTTGCAGCATTTCGAGGAGCAGCCTTTTACGATATTCTGCATATTTACCTTATAGACTATATCCCGTTCATTATTCTTTTGTGGGGATTGTTCGCGGTCGCAGGTGGGATTCTCGTGCGAGGGACATTGCGTGGCACGCCGTTGGTTAACACATTATTACTGCTTATCGGCACTGCTATCGCTTCGTGGGTAGGCACAACAGGGGCATCAATGCTCCTCATCCGCCCGCTAATTCGAGCGAATGCATATCGGCAGAACAAGATTCATCTGATTGTCTTCTTCATCTTTCTCGTGAGTAACATCGGTGGTTCTTTAACACCGTTGGGGGATCCACCACTCTTTTTGGGATTCTTGCACGGCGTGCCTTTCTTCTGGACAACAACGGCTCTCTTCCCACACATGCTGCTTATTAGTGTGATCTTAATTGTGCTGTTCTTTGTAGTAGACACATTTATGTTTAAACGGGAAGGCGGTGTCGTTCCAGATGATGGTGCCAGTGAACCTATTCGTGTAGATGGACTGTTTAACCTCATCTTCCTGCTCGGTATTGTCGCGGCTGTCCTGATGAGCGGTACCGCGAAATGGGGAGAGATCAACATCCTCGGTGTACATGTGGCGTGGCAGAATATCGCTCGTGATGTGTTGATTGTCGTCATGGGGCTGCTATCCCTCAGGTTTACACCCTTTAGTGGTGAGTTGCGTCAAGCGAACGAGTTTTCGTGGGAGCCGATTGAAGAGGTTGCGAAAGTGTTCGCCGGTATCTTTATGACAATTATTCCGGCGTTGGCGATTCTGAAAGCCGGTGAAAACGGTGCGTTACGTGGGTTGATTGGGGCAATAAAAGAACCGATTCACTATTTTTGGATAACCGGAACTCTGTCGAGTTTCTTAGATAATGCGCCGACCTATTTGACGTTTTTTAACACAGCACTTGGTCAATTACATCTCACTGAAGCCATGGTACCGGAGATCTTGTCTACGCCATTTGATTCATTGCCTAAGGACCATCAAACATTTGTCAATTTGCTAACGGCTATTTCCGTCGGTGCAGTTTTCATGGGCGCGAATACCTATATCGGTAATGCCCCGAACTTCATGGTGAAAGCAATAGCGGAACAAAGCGGTATCCGCATGCCGAGTTTTTTCGGATATATGATCTGGTCGGTAGGAATTTTAGTCCCTCTCTTTGTGATTGTGACGTTAGTGTTCCTATAGCCGTCAGCGATCAGCCATCAGTCGTCAGCAAAGAGCGTGGTGTGCAAGCAATACGCAACTGCCATAAGGTTCTCTTACTGACTGTTGACAGCGGACGGTTGACAACTCTTAAAAAAGGAGATTTTGAATGCCAATAGAGATTAACTGGCAATTACTTATGCCGGAGTTGGTTATCGCTTTAACATTGCTCATCGTCCTCGTTTTTGATCTGTTTGATTCCATCTCAAAAGCGGTTCTCGGCTGGGTGACAATCGTTGGGGCGGGGATTGCGCTATGGGTCTCTATCCAGATGCATCAAGCAGGCACAGTTGGTACCCAATTCAACGACATGTTCAAGGTGGATAATTTCTCCCTCTTCTTCAACATTGTTTTCCTTGTTTCGACGATTTTGGTCGCGTTGATTTCGATGAGTTATTTGGGCAAGGACGATAGAAAGCAGGGTCCTTACTATCTACTTATTCTGCTCGCGACGCTCGGTATGATGTTGATGGCTGCAGGCAATGAGTTGATTATCGTTTTCCTTGGCTTGGAACTGATGTCATTATCGTTGTATGTGTTGGCAGGTTATTTTCGAGATAATCCTGCTTCAAGCGAGGCGGGTATGAAATACCTATTGCTCGGCGCGTTTGCAAGCGCGTTCTTCCTCTACGGGATCGCTCTTATTTACGGGGGTGCCGGAACGACGAATATCCCCGCGATCGCTGAGGCAATTACTGCCGCGAATAAATCGCCACTGTTGTTAGCCGGAATGTTCCTTCTTATTGTTGGATTCGGATTTAAGGTCGCCATTGTTCCGTTCCATCAATGGGCACCAGATGTTTACGAAGGTGCTCCCACAACGATAGCAGCATTTATCTCCGCCGGACCAAAGGCAGCTGGGTTTGCGGCGTTCCTCAGAATTTTCATGGAAGCATTACCAAGTCTGCAAGTCGAATGGAGTGGTGCTGTCATTGTGTTGGCGATGTTAACGATGACAGTCGGAAATGTCGTCGCGATTGCCCAGACAAACATCAAGAGGATGCTCGCTTACTCAAGTATTGCCCACGCAGGTTACGTACTAATTGGCTTGGCGGCTGCAAATAACGACGGAATTTCCAGCGCAATGCTTTATCTACTCGTTTACTGTGTGATGAACATCGGCGCGTTCGGTGCGGTCATCTTGGCAAAAACGGAGGATGGCGAGAGCCTTATGATTTCCGATTACGCAGGGATTGGTCTCCGAAAGCCGTTACTTGCTATGTTTATGACGATAATGCTTTTGTCACTCGCGGGTTTCCCGCCGACTGCTGGATTCGTCGGAAAATTCTATATTTTCAAATCGGCAGTTCAGGCAGGACATATCTGGCTTGTTATTGTGGGTGCCATTAACACTGCGATATCGGCGTTCTACTATCTCCGTGTTGTTGTGACGATGTATATGCGTGAGCCGGAAGAGGAACTGAGTTTTGCGTCGTACCCAGGCACCCTTGTGGTTGGGTTAGTCCTCGCCGCGATTGGTGTTTTGCTTATCGGTATTTTGCCGTCGCTCATGCTGAATCCAGCACAGAATTCCGTTTTTTAATGGCTGTCAGCAGTCAGAAGGACGTGTGGCGGTGGGAGGGGTTTGTAACCCCAACTCCACCGCAAACCGAAAGCCGATAGATATTAAATTGAAGTGTGGAAGAATGAAGGGTGGATTCCTCGGTCTTCCACACTTCCGTTCTTCCCTTGCCCAGATAACAAAGCAAGGGATTTTGCATAAGTCTTAAGGAAAACAAAAAAGAGGACGTTATGTCAGACGTTAGATTAGGCTTTATCGGCACAGGTGGCAACATGAATCGCCACTTGCGCGAGTTAACCGAGATCGGCGGCACAAAATTCGTTGCCTTCTGTGATATTGTAGTGGAGAAAGCGGAGCAGGCTGTTACCCAATACGGTGGTAAAGCCTACGGGGATTATAATCAGATGCTCGCGAGCGAGGAATTGGATGCCGTTTATATCTCAATTCCACCGTTTGCCCATGGTGCCCCCGAGCGCGCTGTCGTTGCCGCCGGACTGCCGATGTTTGTAGAGAAACCGGTGCACATGGATGCAGCCGAGGCAAAGGACATTGCAGCGGAAGTGGAAGAAAGAGGCATCATCACCGCTTGTGGGTATCAGGAACGTTACCTTGATATTATCGACAAAGCGCAGGAACTTCTCGCAGACCGACGTGTCGGATTCTTTATGGGCTACTGGATGGGTGGTATGCCCGGCGGATGGTGGCGTGAGAAGGCGAAATCCGGTGGACAGCTCATGGAGCAGACGACGCACGAATTTGATATGGCGAGATACCTCTTCGGTGAGGTCAAAACCGTCTATGCTGTCGCGCGTTACGATCTGATTCCGAATACCGATTATGATATCGAGGAAGCCTCTGCCGTCTCGTTACAATTTGAGAGTGGTGTCTTCGGTGTTATGTTCTCTGCTTGCTTCACAACGAATGGGATGCGGCGTTCCGGCTTAGACATTTTCTGTGAGGACGGTTCACTTGAATACCATCTCCGTAGCGCGCTTGTGCTCTCTACTGCTGATGAGACGACCACGTGGAATCCGCAAAACAATTGCACTATCGAAATGGATAGCACTTTTATTGACGCAGTCCGCGCAGGTGATGGCAGTGCAATCCGTTCCCCCTATTCGGATGCCGCCAAAACCGCTATTTTGTCAATCGCTGCCAATCACTCTTTGGAAACAGGTGAACCTGTACACTTAGGATAGCTGGAAAATTTTTGCTTATTATATCCGGTACTTTCCTTGCGTCTCTTGTCCGCGATGTGCTAAAATTGGTAAAGTAACTTTTTAAGTACCAGGGGTGGTTGGAATTAACGAGGGCATTCAGTTCTTTTGTAGGAGGGGGGAAACACCCAAGCAAAAACACTCCGATTCCCGACACTTCCGTGTAGATATAGGGGTAGGTCTTGTGCCTACCCTCTCGCTTCTCCAGTTCGCGACCCCTTCCGAAAATTAAGAGAAATCACGAAAACCAAATGACCCTGGGAATTAACTGAGAACTACAGCGAAACGTAGTGGAGCGGTGTCCAGAGTTAATCATTTAAAAACTGAGAACCACCGTGAAATGTAGTGGAGCGATACTCAGAATTAATCGTTTAAAAAATGGAACACCAACTTAACCTCCCCATCACTGGCATGCACTGCGAAAACTGTGCAAGCACCATCACACGGCATCTCAAAAAAATGGAGGGTATCCTTACCGCAGAGGTCAGCCTCGCCACTGAATATGCCGCGGTTACCTTTGATGCATCCACGCTCAGCGAGGAGATCATTGTCGACAAGATCCGAGATCTCGGTTTTGACGTTGTCGATGAGAACGAAGAAGACGCAGCTCGCGCTGAGGAACTCCGACGACAAAAAATGCAATTCATTGTCGGGATCATCTTCACGCTCCCACTCTTTCTCCTCAGCATGGGTAGAGATATGAATCTGTTAGGCGCGTGGGCATCAGCAAACTGGGTTAACTGGCTCATGTTTGGCTTAGCATTACCGGTGCAGGGTTATGTTGCTTGGGACTATTACGTCGGTGGTTTTAAAGCCTTACGCAACCGATCCGCCAATATGGATGTCCTTGTCGCTATGGGTTCATCGGTGGCGTTTCTCTATAGCCTCACTGTAACGATTGCATTAGGGATGGGCGCCGGGGCAAGCTTCGGGACTCACGTCTATTTTGAGACAGCCGCGGTTATCATTACCTTGATTAAGTTAGGGAAACTTCTTGAAGCACGTGCCAAAGGTAAGATAAACGCAGCCCTCAAAAAACTCCCCCAACTTTCTCCTAAAATAGCTTGCCGCTTAGAAAACGGCGAAGAACAGCACATCCCTATTGAACAGGTTGGCGTAGGAGATGTTCTTCTTGTACGTCCCGGCGAAAGTATTCCTGTTGATGGTGTGGTGCGCAGCGGCAAAAGTGCCATCGATGAAAGCGTCTTTACCGGAGAAAGCCTACCCGTAGATAAGGGACCCGGCGACCCTGTGACCGTAGCGACGATGAACCAGAGTGGAATGCTCACAATGGAAGCCACGCATATCGGGACAGAAACAGCCCTTGCCCGTCTTGTCCAATTGGTACAAACAACGCAACAGAGCAAGCCCCCTATCCAACGCGCCGCCGATGCAGTCACAAATGTGTTTGTGCCCGTTGTCAGCGGAATTGCCATTGTGACGTTTCTCGTATGGTGGTTCGGCATCGGAGCAGGATTCACCCCGGCAATGCTCCGTTTAGTTGCAATCCTTGTCACAGCTTGCCCTTGTGCATTGGGACTTGCCACCCCAACTGCTGTTATGATGGGAACCGGTATCGGTGCGCAGCGCGGCATCCTCTTCCGAAACGGCGAAGCACTTGAACGCGCTGGAGACTTAACCACAATTGTCCTTGATAAAACAGGCACCTTGACAGAGGGGAAACTCACGCTTACCGATATTCTCACGGATAAAGACGAATCAGAACTCCTACAGCTATCTGCTGCTGCGGAGCGTGGTAGTGAACATCCTATTGGCAAAGCAATTGTTCGAGCAGCTGAGGAACGTGGAATTGACATCGCTACGCCAAGTGCGTTTAAAGCGGTTGCTGGACACGGTATCGCCGCACAGGTCGGTGAAGATAGGGTCGTCATAGGCAATTTATCCTTAATTCAACAACACAACATTCCTACTAAAAGATTTGAAGAAGAAGCAGAGCGTCTACAGACGGAAGCGAAAACCGTTCTATGGGTTGTCGTTGATGGGCACGTTGTTGGACTTCTGGCGGTCGCGGACACATTGAGATCGGAAGCGCAGGCTACAGTCGCGGAACTCTACGAACTTGGATGTACTGTAGTAATGATGACAGGGGATAACCGCGTTACAGCTGACGCGATCGCCAAGGCTGCGCGGATTAGCGATGTCATGGCAGAACTCAAACCCGAAGATAAAGCGGCAGCCGTTAAAAAGTTACAGGCGGAAAATAGTGAACTCGTCGCGATGGTAGGCGACGGCATTAACGATACCCCCGCATTGGCACAAGCCGATATCGGAATCTCACTCGGCACAGGCACCGATATTGCCAGGGAGACAGCACACGTAACGCTCATGCACAGCGATTTGCGTGGACTCCCCGATGCAATTCGGCTAAGCCGCTCGACCATGCGCACGATTAAACAGAACCTTTTCTGGGCGTTCTTCTACAACGTGCTTTTAATTCCTGTCGCAGCAGGCGTGCTTTATCCGCTATCTTTCGTGCCGATGATGTTTCGGGAACTACACCCGATGCTTGCGGCGTTCGCGATGGCGTTTAGCAGTGTATCTGTCGTGCTAAACAGCCTGCGACTGCAATGGAGAAAAAATCTTCGTCTTTGATTGTGGTGCTTGGGATCGTTGACCCGGGCTTTAGAAACAGATTTGAAGCAGGTCTTGGCTGAGATAACTCACGGCATTCGAGAAATTTGCTTTGATACTCTAAATTTTTCATGATATAATATTCTTAAAATTCTGTATTAAGGTATCTACCCCAGAGAGTGGCGGGACGGATATATTTCGTTTGATTGTCAGTTTAGTTCATGAGAAAATATGTGTGCGATCTAAACCGCGCGTTTATATTGAAACTTCAGTTATCAACCACCAATCCTTTGCACGCCGCAACAATTGCTAATGGAGGATTTTTAGTATGTGGAACGACCCGATTGTTGACGAAATCCATCGGATACGCGAAGAATGGGCCGCGAAGTTCAACTATGATGCTAAAGCATTACTTGAGGACATTGAACAACAAAAACGGCAAGACTATTTAACTGACAAAAACGGAAACTTCATAAAGGACGAAAAAGATGGGTTGATTCTTAAGCCTGAATTGAAATTGAAAAAGTCGAAAGGTGATGTTTGTGATGGCGTTTAGTAGTATGTCCGTTGTACTTAACGGTTTACGACTGCTAATTGTTATGGTATAATTGCTTTACAAATTGTTACTATTACAGAGACGGGAGGTAGCACGATGGAGAAAAAAATAAAGGCTGCACCGACAGTCGTCTATCCCGAATCGGACGGTAAACCTATGGCAGAAACCGAATACCATCGAGACATCATGATAGATTTCATTCAGATGCTCAAACACCATTTCCGCGACGTTAGCGATGCGTATGTCTCTGGAAATCTACTGATGTATTATGAAGAAGGCAACATCAGGAAATCGGTTTCCCCAGATGTGTTCGTCGCCTTCGGGGTCAGTAAGAAACGGCGACGCACCTATAAAATATGGGAGGAAGGACACGCCCCCGATTTTGTGTTGGAAGTTGCGAGTCCAAGCACATACAGGCAGGATCTAACGCACAAAAAGGACCTTTATGCGTCGGTTCTCGGTGTCCGCGAGTATTATATCTACGATCCGTATCACGAAGTCAATCCCTATTTCCTCGGATACCGTCTTGTAGACGGTATATACAAAGAGATAGGAATTGTGAATGGACGTATGCCTTCGGTTGTTTTGGGTTTGGAATTAGGTGAGCGTGATGGTGTTTTCGGACTCTATGATCCAAGCCGTTCGGTGTGGTTGCCACCCCTTGAAGAGCAGGTTAAACAAGAGACAAAAGCACGACAACGGGCTGAAGCAGAACTCGCTGAGGCTTTAGCTGCGCTTAAACGTCTTCAAGAAGATACAGATGCCTGACACAGAGGTCCAGTATCTCAAGCAACAGAAATATAACGTTCTACTGCTTCTAATACTTGCTCCATTCTAATCCCCGCAATTACCTCACAACTACCCGCACCGCACCCCCCCGGATGCCTCCCCGGATGACAAGGATTGCAACCCAAATTTATCCGACTCTGTACGACCGTCCGTTTGTCCCCGTACGGACCGCTTCGAATAGGGTTCGTTGAACCGAAAAGTGCAACGACAGGTGTTCCCACGGCTGCAGCGATATGCATCGGTCCCGTGTCGTTTCCGATATACACATCGCATGCAGAGATTAACGCCGTGAGATGCCGGAGGTCGTCCGTTCTGACGAGTATTGGTGGGACATCCATCATTTCTGCAACCTGCGCTTGGAGTTCCCGTTCATTCGGACCGGCAAAGAGTAAAATCGCTGCGTCTAATTTTTCTGCTAAAATACTCGCGACATTCGCGTAGTTCTTTGCATCCCACAACTTGTATTCCCAATTCCCACCCGGATGAATACCAATTAACAATTGTTCTGGTGTCCGACCTGCTTCGGCAAGAAGGTGGCGCGCATCAGCATATTCCGCTTCAGTCAATTCTAAGAGTGGAGACGCATCCGTTGTGTCAACGCCTTGTCGCTGAAGCACTTCCAAGTATCGAGTGACAGCATGCCGGTTGCCGTCACCATGGAGCAGCCCCCAATGTTTCGCGCCGATACACCGTGCCATGAGGCTATCCCGTAAATTGACAATGAGGTCGAATTTCTCAAGTCGTAAGGTTTTTATGAGACGCAGCCTGCCTTTCCAACCAGCGTGTTCGCCGCGATTGTCATAAACCAATGCTGCATTGATATTGGGATCGGTCGCAAGGAGGTCAAACGCTCGCGGTCCGACGAGGAAGGTAATATGTGCATCCGAAAAGTGTCTTCGCAGGGGTTGGATAACTGAAGTAGACAGGACCGCATCACCGATAAAAGAGAAACTAAAGACGAGAATTTTCTTCAGCATTTTTTATCAAAGGTTTTTTAATCAGGACTTACGCAAATTGAGTAAATAGAAGAAACAACATTGAAGTGGAGAGGGTTTAACGCTTCTCGTCTTTTAACCACGCATCCATTGCTTCCCGCCTTGCGTTTTCACAGAACCTGTGAACGCTCTCTATGCTACCAAAAGGGATACTATAGACTTTTAGAACGGTGTGCATCTCCTCAAGTATTTCAGAAACGGCTTTGTTTTGAAAAAGGTTCTCAAGTGTTTCGCGATCTTTTTCTAATACCTCCCACCATTCATAAAGACTGTGAAGATACTGCACGTCACTGAGCGGATCCCGTCCCTGCATGTCCATCGCGTCGCTACTCACACCTATAGGGTCAAAAGTTGTTAGAGCCAACATTTCTTCCAAGGTTAAGTCAAGTTCTACTTCGGCGATCTCAAACCAGCACAGCCCGTCAAACGCCTCATCGTCAGCAACGCCGGGAATCTCACGCTCCAAAAACTCCCACGCAACAGCAGTTGTTTTTGCGTCAAGTTTTTCTAAAGCTTCAATAAAGCCTTCTCTGTCGTGCATTGGAATGTCAAACAAGTTTAGCATTTTTCTAGCTCCTTAAAAAGATTCAATCAGGTCAACAGCTGCAGTCAAACCATCTTCCGTTTCCATCTGTTCTCCCAAAACCTGGGCACGCGCTGTCATCGCAGGCGTTTCCAAGACTTGCTGAATCCGTTTCGCCAAACGTTCGGCGGTAAGACTGCGACGGTGCAGGTGCCTCGGTGCCACCCCTAAGTCCGATAGTCGTTTTCCCCAGTATGGTTGGTCTGCGTGGTGTGCTACAACAACGGAGGGAACTTTCGCACGACACACTGACGCTGTTGTTCCGGCTCCACCGTGATGCACAACACAGCAACCCTTGGGAAACAGCCACTGGTGTGGCACATACTCCGTGCAGAAGATGTCCGGTGGTGTATCTTTTGTGCCGAGTTGTCCCCATCCCGCTTGGATGATCGCGCGTTGCTTTGCTTTCTTAACAGCATCGATCAAGATTTCTGTTGTTTCACGTCCATTTGAACCTCCCATTGAACCGAAAGAGATAATAACGGGTGGCGGACCCTTCGCTAAAAAATTGACAAGTTCAGGCGGCGGGACATAGGATGGCGACGCAAGATGCCATACTCCAGTGAATTTGTGATTCGATGGGAAGTCACTTGGTGGGCAGAGAGATGGAGATGCGGCAATGAGGTTCAGATGTGGTGAATACATCCCGTCTAATGCGACTGAAGTCCGTGGTTCTCCGCCGACAGATGCGATAAATTGATTGAAAAGCACGTCCACACTTGAAGCAAGACGGAGTTGCGCCAATTTCCACGCAATCGCGTTGAATATACGTCCCCAATTTGGAAATGGATGCGGGGCGAAGTCGAGAGACTTGATGAAACCCGGACAATATGTTACAGTCAGCCACGGGACACCGTTGCGAATTGCAGCCTCTTGGGCAGGGATGTCCACGGAATGGCAAAGGACTATATCAAACCCTTTCATTGCCGCTGAGCAGTCGTGATACCATTTTTCGCCACGGCGCACAATCCCTTCCTCTACAATGAGTCGTAGCATCGCAAGCGGGTCGCGCTTGGGGATAATTGCATCCATCGCTGTCTGAAATTCTGACAGCTCAAAAACGATACCTATCTCATAGAATTCCGCACCGATCTCGAGAGTCTTGTCTCTATAAAGTCCTGGTGCACAGACACGCACCTGATGCCCTCTTTCGAGCAAACGTTCCGATAGTGCCAAGACAGGATAGACATCTCCCGTTGAGCCCCACCCTACTACGACAATCTTCATTTTCGTCTCGCTTCTACGGTTATCGTCGCTGCATCCCAAACCGGTTCAACAGGAAGTTTTTTCGTGCATTCCCATCCGATTTTGCACTTGTGCGCACTACAGGGCCAGCACGGCATATCCCGCCGCACGATAGAGGCGTTTTCACTCAACGGATGCCACGCCACATGATCAGTGGGACCGAAGATCGCTACCATCGGTACATCCACTGCTGCGGCGAGGTGCATCGGACCGGAATCGTTGCAGACGACCAAGTCGCAACACGATAGCAGTGCCCCTAATTCGCGGATTGTTTCTGGCGCGTGGGTAATAGCAGGGGACTGCATCGCTTTCTGAATATTGTCCGTTAATGCCTCTTCACCGGGACCCCGTAAAAGAAGTATCGTGGCGTTATAGTGGTGTGCCAGTCTGTTAGCAAGTTCAGCGTACTGCTTTTCGGGCCAGCGTTTATCGAACGAACTCCCACCAGGATGAATACCGATGAGAAATGTCCCGGTACCGATGTTCCATGACGCGATCTGTGCTTTTGCGACGGCAATCTCATCAGGCGACAAGCGGAATATGAGTTTCCGTTTGCCTCCTCCATTACAGATTAATCGGACAAGTTCTAAGTTTCTGTCAACTTCGTGGGTTTCGCCTTTTGGATATTTACCGCGCCACGCGTGTGTGAGGGTGGATTTGAAGCGTTTCTGATAACGTCCTAAACGGTATGGTGCACCCGAAAGAAAGGCAACGAGATGGGACCACATTGCTGTCTGCATTGCGACAACAAGTTGAAACCGCTCACGACGCAGATCGCGGTAGAATTGGAGTCGTGCTAATATCCCTCGGTGTTTTCCACCCCTATCAAAGACGAGAATTCTGTCCACATCGGGATTACCGATTAGCACAGCGGCATTAAGTGGGCGCGCTAATATTGTGATTTCCGCTGATGGATAGTTTTCTCGCAACAACGAGATCGCCGGGGTCGAGTTCAGCAAATCGCCGATCCCGTCAACGCGAATGACGAGTATCTTATCGATGTTAGAAAGTGGTGCATTATTGTCCAGACCGCCGGGTAGCATAACTTTTCCCTTGCATGCGAAGTTAAAGTATTGTTTATTATAGCACGAAGCGATGGAAATGGCAAATCCCAAAGTCATTGCCCTACAGCGGGCACATATCGTTCGTTGTATCAACGCTGACGAATGTGGTATACTATAACTATGCAGCACAGAGCATCACCCATAACTGCGGATAACCGGAAATCCTCAGCACTCCGTTTTCTTTTCGGGACTCTCGTCTTCGGTTCGATTCTCATTATCCTCACCTGTTATTGGATTATCTCCGCAGAAAACCGGGTAGTATGGGAGCTGACCGATTTTTCTATCTTTCCGACGGTACTCTTCACCTTTTTCCTACTCGCTCTCATCAATCCACTTCTCAAAAAGGTTTTTAGAGGTTTTGCGCCTACGGCGCGCGAACTTGCGTTGACGTATACGATGGTATCCGTAGCAACTGCGCTCGCTGGACACGACATCGTTCGGCAGTTAGTGCCCATGATTGCCAACGCCGGATGGTTTGCAACACCTGAAAATGAATGGTCAGATCTCTTCTTCCGATTCATGCCGACATGGCTAACGGTTACTGATCGGCGGATTCTACAGGGCTACTTTGAGGGTGATGATACGTTTTGGCAGGAACACTACCTAAATGCGTGGATGTGGCCCATCATAGCGTGGAGTGGATTGGTGATTGTCATTCTATTTATGATGCTGTGTGTCAACATCATCATCAGGAGACAGTGGATCGACCACGAGAAGTTGAGTTATCCTTTGACGACACTTCCTGTTGAATTGCTCGGTAATACGTCTACACTCTTTCGCAATAAGTTGTTTTGGCTCGGTTTCGGGATCGCATTTGGACTGGAGATTCTGGCGGGGTTGAACTATCTCTTTCCTGTGATACCTTCGCTCAAAATCAAGTATCTACTCTATTTTTCTGACCGACCTTGGAACGCAGTGGGGCGTTTACCAATCTATGTCTATCCATTTGCAATTGGGTTTGGGTATCTCATGCCGCTGGAGTTGTCGCTGTCATTTTGGTTTTTCTACCTGTTTTGGGGTGCGCAGCGCGTCTTTTTCAGCGCAACGGGGTGGACGACCGCCATCGGTTTACAAACGGAACAACGCTCCGGTGCTTGGCTCGGCATTGGGACACTTGCCCTCGTCACAAGTCGGCGACAGATTCTCGGAGTCCTCGGCGGCGTGTTTTCCTTTAAATCTAAAGATGGCTTATATCGGCTCGCTGTTTTTGGATTGGTAATCAGTATGGCTCTTGTGTTAGTTTTCTGGTATTTCGCTGGGTTATCGCCGTGGGTTGCGCTGGGTTATTTCGGCATCTATTTGGTGTTATGCCTTGGGATGACACGCATGCGCGCCGAACTCGGGCCTCCGACACATGAATTACACAATGTACATCCGGACAGAATTATGTTGATGTTTGCGGGAAGTCGACCCTTGGGCACGCAAAACCTAACCAACACGACCCTACTTTCATGGCTTGCGTATGGGTATCGCTGCCATCCGATGCCACATCAATTGGAGGCGTTCAAAATCGGCAGGCATTTCCGTTTGCATGAGAATCGTTTGGTTATTGCCCTGATTGTTGCGTCAATTGTTGGCGCGATCGTTTCGATTGTTGGGCACGTGGCACTCTATTATGAATATCGATTCGCACAGTGGGGAGTTGGTGAATTTAACCGCTTGCAAAGTTGGATTATCGCGCCACGAGCACCGAATCTACCCGCTATCCAGCATATAGTATTTGGCTTCCTGTTCACCGGCGTACTGACGTTTCTGAAACGTCAATTTTTGTGGTGGCCCCTCTATCCTGTGGGTTATGCTGTGGGGAACGGTTGGGCTATCGGTTGGATGTGGTTCTCAATATTTTTGGGGTGGTTCTTCAAGCAGTTACTTTTCACAGGGGGTGGGGTTCGAGCCTATCGCAGAGCATTACCGCTATTTTTGGGTTTCGTCTTCGGTCAGTTCCTCGCGGGGAGCCTCTGGAGTTTGATAGGTATAGTGTTGAATATGAACATGTACACGCTTTTCCCATGAAATTCTGTCATCAGGACATAATTTGTGTTTTTACATTTAGTGAATCAAACGGTCAGTAACATATCAGAAGTCCACTAATGCGTCTGCTTCCGATTCAAAGACGCCTATACTCTGCGTCAGTCCAATGGTATTGAAGATATTTCGGACTTGTGTAGACGGATGTGCCACTCGCAAAGATTGTCCTTTATCTCGCATTTTCCAAAGCAGTCTGATGATCTCACCGAACCCGCTACTTGTAATGAAACTGCGCCGTTCAAAATTAAGTAAAACCTTTTCTGCTTCCTGAACTTCAGCATCGGCGTAAGCTTCACTTAATATAGGTTCAGAACCATCGGTGAGATACCCTGTAATGTCAAATATAGCGATCTTTCCTTCGTGTCGAATAGAGATTTGAGAATTTGCCCTCACAATTTCCTCCTGTAAGATGAGTCTTGAATTTGTTAAATCCGATTATTAGTTGCAGTGCGTTCCGTTAATCTTCGGTAAAAGTTCGCTGAAGCGGCGTATGCTCCGGTTGCTCCGCGACTACTGTCCCGTCATCCAGATGAAGCCATGTCTCAAATTGACGTTCACCTTCCTGTAACGCTATGACCCGTGCGCCGCGGGGAAATCCCTCTCGACCGTAAGTATTGTAGCCAGAAGCGCGCCCGTAGCACAGGCGAATCCCGTGCAAATCACCCCAGAAATCGTTAACATGTTCGTGTCCGACAAACGTTCCCATGACATCGCCTGCTTCATGCATCGCGGCGAAGAAACCCGTATTGACCTGAGGCGCGCATACGTTCTCATATTTCACCCCATAGCAGGTGTGAAAGTCCCATACCTCGTCATATTCAGGAATTGGGATGTGGAAAAAGGCGAGTGCAGGAAGTGGATTCCCCGCTCCAGCAGTGATTCTTGCAGATTCTTGCAGATACCACGCAATTTGTTCCCGTTTAATCCAATCGTAGCCACCAATATCTGTTTGCGCGTAACTGCCGGAATCAATAAAGTAGAGCACTGCAGCGGGCACATTCTCCTTAAAACTCTGGATGGATAAGACGTAATTCCCAACACCGGGAATCTCCGCCGGTCCTGGTTGCGTGAGGGATAGCGGACTCTCCGACATGATTGCCATGAGTTCGTGCCGATCAGCGGTGCCTTCATCGTCGTGATTCCCGAAGACTGCTGCCCACGGAACCCCACACGCTTCGACGGTTTGAACAACTTGTCGGAGGGATTCAGCGGCATCATCACAACCTCCGCCCGCCAAAATATCGCCAGTCAGCACAATCAAATCTGGGGATTCAGTTTTTGCTACTCGTGCTATTAATGCTGCCGATTGTTGATCGGGTTCTTCACCATTGTGCCAATGAATATCAGTAAATTGCACGATTTTAAAACGCTGGTCGCTGCGAAACTGCAATGCATTTTCCATTATCTGTTGCTCTCCTTTACGCGTAATCATAGCATAATTCCCAAAAATTGCAAGCGAATTCTTTGTTGCCAGAATTGTTTTATATGTTGTTGTGGAAATAGAATGTTCCTTTCTTTCCTATAGAGTCAACTGTGTAAAAAAAGATAGTAAGAAAGGTGTTATGATAGATTTGACAATTATCTATACACTATAAGGGCGAGGTTAGGAAATCTCGCCAGCGGTGGGAAGGAGATTTCTTATTCCTTGATCTGTGAAGTGTCAATGTATTTTCATAATTCACCATAGTTTTAAAAATTTATCGGATTGGCTGGAGTTTGAGCACCCTTTTCGATGCCCGGAGCGGTTACAAACCGCTTCTACCGGGTTGGGTCACCCGAAAACGTCGTAAAAAATGGAAAACTAAATAGCCCTACTCTGACTTCAGGGTCATTTAGTTTTACATATTTGCTTTATATGCGTGAACGTTTTTCCGCTGTAGGAGCGAGCTGTGCTCGCGATATTGCGCGAAAACCTTAACATCTGTGAACGAAAACCAAGATCGGAACCGAAAACTAAATAGTCCTGACTCTGACTTAGAATAGTCTTGCTATATCCGTCTTTACGTGGTAACATATATACGCTATGCGAAATAACTGTTCATTGAACACCTACGACACCCGGACTACTATTCTCTCTAACGAAGAGGTAGCGGAAGCGCATTACTTGTTGCGTTGTGAATGTGCTGAGATCGCGCAGCATGCACGTCCAGGGCAGTTTGTCCACGTCATGATTTCACAGGATACAGGAATGTTACTTCGCCGTCCTTTCACTATCTATACGGTGGAAGGGCACGAGATAACAATGCTTTATCAGATCATCGGCGAAGGGACAAAGCAATTGTCGGAGATGCCGACGGGCGCACCTTTACAAGTCTTGGGACCGCTCGGCAATACGTTTAATCTTACCACAAAGCCTGAGCCAGCCATCCTTGTCGGTGGGGGTGCCGGTATTGCATCGCTCATGTTACTGGCTGCTGCGTTGCGTGAAAACGATATACAGACGCTCGGATTCGTCGGTGCCCAGCATCGTGCCCGACTCTTGAGTGTGTCAGATTTAGAATCTATCGGCATCGCAGTACATATCGCTACAGACGATGGGAGCATCGGGCATCACGGGTATGTAACTGATGTCCTTGCGGATTTGCTGAGTGAAACCAAATGGCATCGTCCGACGATTTATGCATGTGGACCGCACGGAATGCTCGCCGCTGTTACAAAAATTGCCACTGACTTTGAGGTGTCTGCCCAAATTGCTATGGAGAATCGGATGGGATGTGCGATGGGGGTGTGTCTCGGTTGCGTTTGTCCCGTCCGAATAGATACGAATCGCGTTGAATACCAACGTGTTTGCACCGAAGGTCCTGTCTTTAAGGCAACCGACATTGCATGGGATGTTTTTTAGTCGGGTGCAAGGCGTAAGACAGACAATTAAATATCGGCTTCATCTTACAATCCACAGGTTGTCGTTGTTGCCCGCTTGCATCATTCTTAAAATAGTTTAATCATAACCAACAGGATTTACCCAAACAGGCGATAAATCGCCTTACTACAAACACAATCTTTTGAAAATAGCCGTGTTCTCAAAACAAGCGTGGTTCGTAGTCGCGCAATTCATTGTGCATTGCGTAAGTCCTAACCAATATGGTTGAGATTGATCGGAAACCCGATTTTGAGAACGGAAAAATCAGAGCGAAAACCCAATTGTTAAAAACATGAAAATAACATTTTATCAAGAATTAACAACTATTAGCCTCAGCGGCGAGCTCCTTTCCGATGCTACCTGTGAAAAACTTCTAACCGCATCGGAAATAGAATTACTCCCACTTCTAGATGCAGCGTATCAGGTTCGCAAAACCTACTTTCAAAATGAGGTACAACTGCATATCCTCAACAACGCCCAGAACGGCTACTGCCCAGAGGATTGCCATTATTGCGCGCAGGCAAATTCCGCAACGACAGACATCGAAGCCTACCCTTTAAAACCTGATACTGAGATTCTGGCGGAAGCTGAACGCGCTTATGAATCCGGCGCGTATCGCTACTGCATTGTAATGAGTGGACGCGGTCCCTCACCAAAACGAGTCGCTCACCTTGCGAAACTCATCCGCACTGTAAAAGCGCGCTACCCGATCGAAGTGTGTCTCTCCGCCGGATTGGTTGATGTAGAATCTGCTGGTATCTTAAAGTCCGCGGGATTGGACAGATTGAACCATAATCTGAATACTTCCGAAGCCCATTATCCAAAGATATGTAGCACGCATAGCTATCAGGATAGGATGGATACGTTGCAAGCCGCACAGACGGTCGGGCTCGCTTGTTGTTCAGGTGTGATCGTGGGGATGGGTGAAGGGATAGATGACTTAATTAAGGTGGCGAAAGCACTTCGGCAACTTGAGGTCGCCTCACTTCCAGTAAACTTTTTCTTGCCAATATTCGGCACGCAGCTGGTGGAAACGCCTACGCTAACGCCCGATTATTGTCTACGCGTGTTATGTCTTTACCGATTTCTGAATCCTCAGGCTGAGATACGGGTCGCTGCAGGCAGGGAGCATCATTTTCGGAGCATGGAAGTGATGGCACTCTATCCAGCGAATTCAATGTTTATAGACGGCTACCTGAATGCGGAAGGCTCGACGGCATCGCGCACGCTTGAAATGATTCGGGATGCCGGGTTTACGGTGAAAACAAACAGTGATAATACGGAACCACTCAAGCAGGAAGAAACAGAAAAAAGAGATGTCCTTCTCAAGGAGTTGAAAGTACTTCGCCCGCGCATGGAATCCGACACTTAGTTACAAACTAAGATAGACTTCAGAACGCTGCCTAATAGCAATCGCAGCATTCTTCCTCATGAATGTCCATGTACTGTTGAGGCGTTTGCGGTGCAGTCGCTACTACCGCACTACCGGTCTTTATTTTTTCAAAATCAATACGTCTTATGTCTTGTGGAATCACAAAATTTGATTTCAACAACTCCCAGTCTTTATCAACAATTGTGATGATTTCGCCGCGGTGAAAACTCACCCAAACATCGTCAATTTTAGAATTTGGTGATTCTTGTTCCAGTTTCCGTTGTGTGATCTCTACATATTGGGGATCGAGATCTATACCGATAACGTTCCTTCCTAATCTAGCAGCAGCGACAGCTGTGGTGCCAGTTCCCACAAATGGGTCTAGAACTACGTCTCCTTCGTCCGTGCTCATCAAAATGAGACGTTCTAATAGATGAATTGGGAGTTGGCAAGGATGAGGATCTCGATGTTTATTATGGCGGATACGATGAATGTCTGACCAGATATCAGAAACAAGTGGTCCAAAGGGATGCAAAATATTCTTTTTTCCACCGTAGTCTTTCAACAAATATCCGCATTTCCGACACCGCTTATGTGGATAGCGGATTTCATAAAATTTGTTTTCCTGTTGATTTTTGGCGTAAAACAAGATGCCGTAGTGTGAGGGTTGCAAGGTTTTACCCATCGGAGAGGTTGGGGCATCCCATGCGATCCAGTGGCGAAAATCTGCGACTTCGTTTAGGAATCCCGCGTAATGGAGTAGCCACTTCGGGATATTGTGAACAAAGATGGATCCGCTCGGCTTTGTAATCCTTACCATCTCCAAAATCCATTGCCTACACCAACTGAGATAATCGTCAGTATCTTTTTCGTCCTTGTAAGTTCCGTACTTCTTTTTGAGATTAAAGGGTGGATCGGCAAATGTAACGTTAATACTGTTTGAAGGTATGTCTTGCATAACCTCTATACAATTGCCGTGAATGATTTTGTTAATAAATTTTTCCATTGGGCACCTTGAAAATTTATGTGAGTGGGTTAGGGCAGTGTTATTTCAAGACGGTAGTTAATGCTTCCCTGAAGCGTGTAAGTTCTGATTCTTCCAAAGTGAAAACATCTTCAAATGCTTCAACCATCCTTCCCAAGTCCTTTCTGCGAACATACCAGCCGATACCATCAACAAATCCCCAGAAGTGCGCGTTAGGATAATGTTTCGTGAGGAGGTTCCTAATGGCAATCTCGGTTTTTGCTTTATCGCCTTGTCCCGAAGAGGTTGTTTGCAGATATGAGGACTCAATGATAATTTGCGGATCTTCTTGATTGGGAATAATAAAATCCATTGTGCGCTTTTCGTTTGGAGCGTGTTCTTTCAACTTGTCCAGGTCCCCACTTTCGGAGTTGATTTTCATTTCGTTTAAGAGGTTTTTGATAACAGTTTCGGCGTTATTCTCTGCCTGTCCGGAGTAAGACCCTTTTTCTTTGTAGCGAATTAGTGTATCAATCATCGCGTCAGGGTCAAAACTGAGTTTGCAAATGCTCAACTTTTTTAACTCAAAAAGTGGGAGAGTTTTTGAAAGCACCGGAACGCTAGAGCCCTGATAGAAAAGGTTAACGATTCCCTTCCTAAAGTTGGCGCAGTTTTGTATTTTAGTTTCGATTTTTGAATCTGACCACTCTGTTATATTCGCGCTGTTTAACTCTGCTTCATTTATCCACAGGTCTCTGTAGGATATTCGTGAGAGTTCTTTATCGTCAGTTACCCTAATAAATGTAATCAATCGCTTGAAGGATTCATTAGAAAATCCTGTCAGTGCCAGCAAAGCCTTTAGCCCGTACTCTTTTTCCGAAATTAGGTCGTCAAGTAACTTTTTGGTGAGACCTTGGTTTTGAACTTGGTTTCTCAGAACAAGCAAAGTTTCTTTTAGAGCGTTGATGGACGCTTCATATCCTTCCTCAAATGCTTTATTATTAAGCCAGAAAGTGTTCCGTGCTATAACGGTATTGATTTTCTCATCGCTACTTCTTGCCATGTTTATTATCCTTATTAAGATGTTACTTTCAACCCTGAGTTCATTGATTTTCTATAGCAAGTTGAAGACTTCGGCTTTATCCAATTTGCCCTAAACCGCCCATGTACGGTTGTAGGATCGCAGGGATTCGCACTGTTCCGTCGGGGTTCTGATACGTCTCCAGCAGCGCGATGACGACACGCGGCAGAGCTGTGCCAGACGCATTCAGCGTGTGAATGAACTCCGGTTTCGCCCCGGTTTCACGGCGGAATCGGATATTGGCACGACGTGCCTGAAAGTCCTCGAAATTGCTACAGGAGGAGACCTCTAAAAACCGTTGTCGAGCAGGTGCCCAGACCTCAATATCGTAGCATTTCGCTGCGGCAAAGCCGAGTTCCACTGTGCAATGTTGCACGACACGATACGGCAACCCAAGTGCCTGCAGAACGCTCTCGGCGTTCGCCAATAGCGTTTCGTGTTCGGCATAAGAGGTTTCAGGCGTGGTGAACTTTACCATCTCCACCTTGTCGAACTGATGGAGGCGTTGTAAACCGCGTGTGTCCTTGCCGTAAGCCCCCGCTTCACGCCGAAAACACGGAGTATAAGCAGTATAATAGATGGGCAAATCTTCACCGGAAAGTATCTCGCCCGCGAAAAGGTTCGTCACCGGAACTTCAGCCGTTGGAATGAGGAACAGATCGCTGTCCGGGTTCTCTTCGTCTCTGTCGCAGCGGTACATATCTGACTCAAATTTAGGGAGCTGTCCTGTCCCGGTCATCGTAGGACGATTAGCAAGAAACGGCGGTGAGATTTCAGTGTAGCCGTGTTGTGTCGTGTGCAAATCAAGCATGAACTGAATCAACGCGCGTTCTAACCGCGCCCCTAAACCCTTGAAGAGGACAAAGTTGCTCCCCGCGACCTTAGCACCCCGTTGAAAATCGACAATATCCAGTTGTTCAGCGATTTCCCAATGCGGTTTCAGTTCAAAGTCGAAACTGGGCAATTCACCCCATGTTTTGATTTCAATGTTATCGTCTTCGCTGGTGCCGACAGGTGTGCTTGCCTCTGGCATATTCGGGATCGTCAATAGGATTGCATCTATCTCGGCTTTTGTGTCGTTGTTTTCGACAGTGAGTTCCTTGATTTTTTGGGAGAGTTCACGCATCTCCGCGATAGTCTCTGTCGCATCCTGTTTTGCCTTCTTGCGTTCAGCGATCTGTTGTGAGACCTGATTCTGGTGTGCTTTGAGGGATTGGGTGTGTGTCAAGTTCTCACGCCAGCGTGTATCCAATTCTACCAGCCGGTCCAAGTCAGCTTCCGTATGGCGATCTGTTAACATCTGGCGGATATCTTCGATATTTTCTCGAATAAACTTAAGATCAATCACAGCGGTGCCGCTCCTCTATTGTGGGTGTTGCTTGAATACCTATATTCAGGAGTGAGATTCGTAGATTGTTGCTATGTGGTAGATTGTCTTGTAACGAAAAAACCACAGCATTGTAGAACACAACCTGTGGCTAATTCAGTATAATAAAAACGGGCCCGACGGGACTCGAACCCGCGACCTCCTGCGTGACAGGCAGGCGCGCTAAACCAAACTGCGCCACGAGCCCATAAGAAACACCTAACAGGTAGGCGGGACAGGACTTGAACCTGTGACCTACAGCTTGTAAGGCTGTCGCTCTAGCCACCTGAGCTACCCGCCCAAAATGAGATTTGGGTATCATCTCACCTAAAGGACTTTATTAAGTATACCACAGAGTTTAGTGTTTGTCAAGAAAAAATTGTATTTTTTTGAAAAAATAAAAAAGAATAACTTTTTCAAAAGAGCAACTTTTCAGTCACTGTTTGCAGATTAATCCTAATCGCACAATAAACTTGATTCCAATAGTAATTATTCCCTTGGTTTGTCGTTTCCGCTGTACGGTCGCGTGCCACGGACAAGCACTTTCTTTGAATTATCTTCCGACGCGAGTTCATCAACACTATGGTAACCGAGGGTCATACTCATCCGCGTGCCATCCGTTTGATTGATTCCAGCCGAATGGATTATCATGCTATCTATCGCGAGCAAACCGCCGGCTGGCATCGGTAACGGAATCGCTTGGTTTGCAGCGATTTGCTGAATTGTTTCGTCCTTAACACTCGCGAACGCAGGTAGATGATGTGAGCCGGGGACAATCCGTGTGCAGCCATTCTCCAAATTTGTATCCTCCAGATAAATCAAGACAGTCGCAATCGTCCGGGACCAATGGCTTACATCGCGATGCAACGCGAGCGAATGGCTTGAACCAGCATCTCGGAGATAGACATGATTGTGTCGATTTAGCACAAATTCTATATTTGAACCCAGTAATGATTCCAACGGATTGAGGATTTCGTCGCAAGTAATCGTTTCTTGAAAGATGCCACCCCGCTGCCAGACTGCAGAGATTCTGATAATTCTACCCTCTTGTCGGGCAACAGGTTCCGCTCCTTCTTCCATATCTTTCAGTGCGGCCGCTTTAAGTGCCTCCACATGATCCTTAGAGAGTTGCGTCGGAAATCTGATGAAGCCGTTGTGGCGAAACAGTTGGATTTCTTGGGGCGTCAGTTCCATCGGTTCTCCTTACCTCGTCTTTAGCGTCAAGTATTAGCCGTTAGTTTAACGTGAATTGGGAAGAGAGTCAATAGAGAAATAGGGTCCGTAAAGTTTTCTGAGAAATCCAAGACAATTACACCTTGATAGCGTAATTTGGTAACGAAAGATGAAAATAATTCGTTTTGTTTTATAACATATAAGATAAAAAAAATGAGAAAGAAACATCACGCAAGGGGTGGAAGAATTATGAAAATATGTTGTGCTTGCCTATTAATTCTCTCTTTGATGGTATTATCTGGGTGTGTAAGTATGTCCGGTTATCAAGAGGCTTCATTGCGTCATCAAGCATATACCGGCGGACAAATGCATGCGACTGCCGCTGAATGGCGTACGCTTATTTCAGAATTTCAGGAAGTTATTGACATGAACCCGCGAGGTCGGTCAGCAGATGATGCGCAATACGCGATCGCTTCCAGTTGGGTTTGGAGCATCAAAACCGGTGACACTGAAGCACCGCAGCAGGCGATTGAGGCCTTCCAGAAACTGATTCGCAGTTATCCTAACTCGCACTATGTCCCACGAGCACATTACTGGTTGGGACGTTGCTATGCCTATATTGGTGACGATTACCAAGCCATCACACAATACCAGATTGTGGAGAGTCGCTATGCGGGTTCTGAAATATCAGACTCCACACGATTAGAATTGGCACGCGTATATGTGAGGCAAGGTTACGTCACACGCGCCGAGACGCTTTATAATAATCTTACCCAATCTTCAATAAATAACGGAATTGTTGTTGCTGCAACTCAGGAGCTAAGGACACTCAAAACGCAACCCTTCAAAATACAACGAAAACCGATAGTATCGCTTCCTAAAAGGGTAGTTCAAGCACAAACGCGATCCAAACCACAACCCAAGCAGGCATCACCTATTCCCGAAACGAAAAAACCTTTGGCTCCTGAATCACTGACGCGTCAATTTGGATTAACGGCGAAGACGATTGTTATTGACCCTGGTCATGGAGGCAAAGACTCAGGCGCATTGGGCAAGGGGCGATTACAAGAGAAAGCCATTGTTCTCAGCATCTCTGAAAAACTTCGTGAGGTCCTAACGCAAAAAGGCTATACTGTCCTGATGACACGTGATACCAATCGTTTCATTCCGCTCAAGGAGCGTACTGCGTTCGCAACGCGCCACAAAGCGGATCTCTTTCTGAGCATTCATGCTAACGGCAATGAAAGCCCTAAAGGAAAGGGTATCGAAACCTACTATCTGAGTGTAACCAGTGCGGACAAAGCCTCAGAAGATATTGCAGCGCGGGAAAATGCGGACTCCGGCTACAGTATTCAAGAACTGGAGACATTGTTGAAGGGGATCATACAGGAAAGCAAAAGCGAAGATAGTAAGCGATTGGCAAGACACATACAGCAAGCGTTGGTACAGGCTACAGGGGCGGTTGACCGTGGGGTCAAACACGCACGGTTTGTTGTTTTGATCGGAACAAACGTACCTGCTGTCCTCGTCGAGACCGGATTTGTATCGAATCCGACGGAAGGACAAAAACTCACAACACCGGCGTATCAACATAAAATCGCCACTGCTATCGCACAAGGCATCGAGAAGTTTTTGGGGAAGACCGAGGACGCACCTCTTGTCAAAGGTGGAGATCCAAAACTTTCCGCTAAAAGTGTTGAGAGGAACAGGTAATGCTTTTGATCCAAACCGAAAATAAACGGCGCAGCATCACGATAATCTTGCTTGTATGTGTGCTCCTCTGGCGTATTGGTGAACTCAACCCTGCCGTCTCGCAGCAAGCACAGATTGCGATTGTCTTACCGACAACCGCGTCCGGAGTGCCAGAGGGAGACGTTCAATATGCTCGTTCTGTCGCTAAGCGATTCAGTCGAATGCTCGGCATCATCGGGTTCACTGCCGACACTTTTGAAGAATCGTCGCTCTCTAAGACGCAACTCAAATCCCGTAAGTTAATTGTTCTTCCATTGAACGCTGTCCTGTCAACACAGACGGCGGGACTCTTGAAAAATTTCGTTGCGGGTGGTGGTAAACTTTTCGTAACCTATAGCTTAGCGGATACGGTGGCACCGCTCTTGGGTTTGCAGCAAACGGATTGGCTAAAAGAGGAATCACCTGGACAATTTGCTTCAATTCAGTTGAACGCGACCGAAATACCTAATATGCCGACATCTATTAGACAGGCATCGTGGAACATTACAGTCGCAGTACCGACAACGCCTCAGACGAAAGTTATCGGGTATTGGCACAATATAGCAGGAGAATCGACAGGTTTACCTGCTCTTTTTATGGGCGAAGCGGGTGTATTCTTTAGCCATATTTTCCTTCCAGACGACATCCTAACCAAGACACGATTCCTCGCTGCACTCTTAGGACATCTCGTTCCAGAATTTCGGCACCCACTTGCCAAACAGGCTATAGAAATGATGACCACTGTGGGACATACAGATGGACTTGAGGCTTTGGTGATGTTTGTCCGGGAAAGCGGTGTGCCGGAAGCGGTGCAGGCTTTGGAAACAGGAAAACGTTTGATGGAGAAGGCGCGCTCCGAGTATGACAGTAAGGCTTACAATGCGGCGATAACTACAGCACGTGCAAGCCGGGAGGCATTTTCAAAAGCCTATTTCTTGTCGCATATTAGCCTTGAAACCGAGGGGCGCGCAGTGTGGAATCACTCTGGACTCGGTGCCTACCCCGGTGATTGGGACAGGTCTGCCAAAGAATTAGCAGCGGCAGGCGTGAACATGATTCTCCCCAATATGGCGTGGGCAGGGGTGGCGCATTATTCCAGTAAAGTCTTACCACAGAGCAAAACCTTTACGCACTATGGAGATCAGCTGGCACAGTGTGTTGCGGCGGCACGCACGTACGATTTAGAAGTGCATGTGTGGAAGATTACATGGAATTTGGAGGGTGCGCCGAAGGGATTCGTTGAAAAAATGCGGAAAGATGGACGGACCCAAGTCTCCGCGGCCGGAAAGCCGCTCAATTGGCTCTGCCCATCACACCCGAAAAACGTCCAGTTGGAAGTAGAGATCATACTGGAGATTGTAACGAATTACGACGTAGATGGCATCCATCTGGATTATATCCGTTATCCGGGAAGCCATGCGTGTTACTGTGAGGAGTGCCGTAAAAGATTCACGCTTGCAACGCGACAGCAGATTGACGAATGGCCCGCCGCAGTTTTGCCGGGGACGGGGACCTATAGCGACGAGTATATTGAGTGGCGGACACAGCAAATCACTCGCTTGGTTCGCATGCTACACAAACGGCTGCGAGAGGCGAACCCTGACATCAAACTTTCTGCAGCCGTCTTCGGGGGTTACCCAGCATGTGTCACTTCTATCGGACAGGACTGGATCGCATGGGCAAAGGCAGGTTATGTCGATTTCGTTTGTCCAATGAACTATACAGAGGATACGAACTATTTCACGGAGTTATTCGTCAACCAACTCGCTCTGATGCCTAAAGAGGTAGCCATTTATCCCGGTATTGGCGCGACTGCCACTAATTCGCTACTGACTCCAGATGCGGTGGTTGAACAGATTTATCTCTCGCGTTCCTTAGGGGCTTCAGGATGGACGATTTTTGACTATTCCCTTGATATTTCTGAGACTGTATTACCAGCACTCGAAATGGGTGTAGGGAAACGCAAGGCAAACCCGTCGCATTGACAAGCACATTCGCTTTCATGCTTGTATCAGGATTGTAAAACATCTTCATGATTGCCACTCTACACTTGCGAAATGGAAGCCCGATTTTTTCCGTGTCTCACCCCGGAAGCATTCAGTTCCTCTGTAGGAGGGAACTCCGATTCCCGACATACCCCAGTAGGAGCGAGTTGTGCTCGCGATCTTCCGAGCAAAATGGCTAAAAATCACAAACTAAATGACCCTATGTCTCACCCAGATTCTGCTTGTGTATCGTTGATAAATCGTGTAAACTAAATTGAAGGCAAGAATTTTCCCCAACGTACTTTCTAAGCGTATACGAGGGTAAAGCGAAACGACAAAGGCGTATTTATGTGGCAGGTTACTGACAGGTGGGTAATCTAATTGAATTAACCGATGAGAGATGGCAGCATATCCTTGAAAATCATTGGGAATTGAGAGAATATCTTGACGCGATTCTTGAAACAGTCCAAACAGGTAGAAGAAAACAGTCCACTATAGATCCTCACAAGTATACCTATTATAAAGATTTTGACAATTTACCTCACAATTACACCCGCATTGTTGTTATTGTTAAACTGATTCGTAACAATTTCATTATTACCGCGTACCCCATAAGAAAAAGGAGATTTCATGGATCTCAATAAAGATAGACTTAAGATTGTCTATGACCGGGAGGCAGATGTACTCTATGTAACAAAGGGAGCACCCGAGCACACCGACTATGTTGAATATACCGAGGATGTTATTCTGCGCTTCCATCCAGAGACAAAACAACTGGTGGGTTTCACGCTCATTGATTTTTCTGAGCACTTCGCTCAAAAGGACTCAGACATCGCGCTGCCTTTCGGTGTAGATTTTCATGCAGATGCTGTGCCGCGTACTTAAAAATGTTCTAAATGTAGATTGTGGAAATCTACTCCCTATAGAAGATTAAAGGAGATTTCTTGAATTCATGGCTCAAAAACCGAATATCCTATTTTTGATGAGCGATGAGCATAGTCCGCATGCTATAGGCTGTGAGGGCAACGCCAGTGTCCAAACACCAAATCTTGACCGACTTGCGGGGTCTGGAACTTATTTTGAGAGTGCATACTGCCAAGTACCGCTCTGCACCCCGTCCCGGATGTGTATGCTAACTGGAAAACATGCCCATCAATGTTCAGCGTGGAATAACGGGTCTGTCCTGTTTCCTGAACATCTCACGATGCCTGCGCATTTTGCACAGCACGGTTATGCGACCGCGCTCGTTGGGAAGATGCACTTCGGTGGGAAAGAGCAGAACAACGGTTTCCAATCTCGACCTTACGGCGACCTACGCGGATATGCCGGGCACCAAACTGATCCGTTGGAAACTCCATCTGGTACGCGACCACGAACACGATTCGCTGGGATCACTGAAATCCCGACCAGCATGCTACAAGAACGGGTTATTAATACGGAAACGCTTGAATACTTAAGATCACAACCCTCGGAACAGCCGTGGTTCCTACTGGCAAGTTATAGTCGTCCACATTTCCCTCTCACAGCCCCCAAACGGCTCTTCGATAAGTATTGGCCCGATAATGTGGATATGCCCAACGTTCCAGATGGGCACTTGGAGCAGACACACCGCTACGCGAAAGGTTTGCGTGACAACTTCAAGACGGACGAAATCCCGTTGGAGGAAACTCTTAAAGCGCGAGCGGCGTACTACGCCTGTTGTGAATTCCTTGACGAGACCATCGGAGATCTGCTCACTCTTTTAGAACGGGACGGTTTATTGGATAACACCATCATCGTTTATACGACCGATCACGGTGAAATGGCAGGAGAACACGGACAATGGTGGAAATCAAGTTACTATGAAGCAGCCGCACGGGTGCCTTTAATCGTATGGGACAGGCATCTGTCGCAATCACATGGAGAGCGAGTGACAGCCCCTGTCGAGTTGAATGATCTCTTCCCAACGTTATGCGCCAGAGCTGATATTCCTATTCCCGAAGATTTAGATGGCGCAGATCTGACGAATCTTATGTTGGGTAACACTGAAGGGTGGCGGAACACCGCAATCACCGAATACTGGTCAAACCAGACTACGGGACCCATGCGCATGCTCCGAACGCCTCGCTATAAATATGTCGCCTTCCCTGAAGATGAATCCATTCTCTTCGATTTAGAAACAGACCCGAATGAATTTGAGAATCTCGCAGGTCAGGCGGCGTCCCAAGAACTGGAAGCGTCCCTACATGAACAGCTCATGGACGGATTCTCATGGGAGTCTGTTAGACAACAAATAGCCTCAGATAGAGAGCGAAGCCGAGATTTCAAAGAGCCGTGGGGTAAAGGCACCCCGAACCAGTATACACTACCTGATGGGCGTGTTGTTGATGCGGAAACCTGTCTCTATCGTCCTTCAGTGAGAGATGAAGGCTGATGGTGCTTTAAGAGCAAGGTTTGGAATTAACAAACATCAGAATGGGAGATACATATACGCTTGGCTGCCAGTCGAAATTTGTTGCTAAAGCCATTATTCACAAAGTCGAGGCACCCTAATTACCCCCGATGTTGCTAAATACGCGTCAAAAACCCGATTTTGAGAGCGGAGCTTTTAACAGCAAGTTTTGGCTTGCAAGCTTCGCCAAAAGCGGAGCGAACACCCAAGCGTTAAAAAACCAAAAAATCCGATTTCCTGCCATTCTCGTAGGACTGCTTTTGATAGGGGTGATGTGTGCAATCACACCCTACAACAACTATTTCCTACAAAATACCAAGATCGCAGGCAATCATCTCCCGGTTGGTTCGATCTTCGGGCTTCTCATTTTGGTGTTTCTCGTCAACGTGCCGTTGCGTAAGTTGATGCGAAATGGGCGTTTCGCCTTCTCCGCGCTTGAATTAACCGTTGTCTGGATGATGTTAATCGTCGCAGTCGGCATTCCGTCAATGGGTTTACTGCAGTTTCTGCTTCCCTCTCTTGTTGCACTACAGTACTTCGCGACGACGGAAAATGATTGGGCAGAAACACTCCATCCGCACGTCCCGGAGTGGCTCGTCGTCACGGAGCCTCGTGCTGTAATAGACTTCTATGAAGGGATTTCTCCGGGTGAAAGCGTTCCATGGATGTTCTGGCTCAAGCCGTTACTCGTCTGGGGTCTTTTCGTCCTGGTCTTCTATTTCACAACGCTCTGTCTTTCGGCAATTCTCCGAAAGCAATGGGTAGAACGCGAAAGGTTTTCGTTCCCTCTAATTCAGATTCCGGTACAACTCGCTGCCGAACCGGCGCACGGCACACTGCTCAACACCTTTTTCAAAAACAGACTCCTTTGGGCAGGAATGGTATTGCCAGTGGTATTGCACCTTATCAACGGGTTGCATGCACACTTTCCGAGAGTGCCAGAGATACCACTTATTTACAATATCTACACCGTCTTCACCGAAAAACCGTGGCATACACTCGGATGGTGGCCCGCGATGCGGTTCGTCATCTATTTTTCGGTCATCGGGATAGCCTCTTTACTCACGCTTGAGGTTTCGTTTAGCCTCTGGTTCTTCTATCTCTTTTTCAAACTCCAATATATCATCATGAATGCGATCGGACTCAGCATCGGTCCATGGATTAGCTGTAGCCGTCAAGTGATGGGAGGCTATCTCGTTTTTGTTCCCGCAGTTTTCTGGATCGGGCGTGAACACATCATAGCCGTTTTTAGGAAGACGTTTGGTCTCGGACACGCAAGGACGAGCCACGCCACTGTAGAAGGACAACCGATAGATGATTCAAACGAACCGGTCTCATATCGTGTGGCACTGCTTGGATTTCTCTTAGGATTTACCGTTCTCGTCGTGTTTTTAGTGGTCGCAGGTGTAACAACGTGGGTTGCAGTGGTGACACTTCTCTCTATCTTTATCACATCTATTGTTTTGACTTGGATGGTAGTTAACGGTGGCTTGTTGCTTGTGCAGGCTCCTTTTTTCCCTTCGGAATACATTGATATTACTTTGGGTTCCAACACATTGGGGCATAAGAGTCTTGCAATCCTGAGTTTTCAGCGCACCTTTCTACGCGATTGGGGCGAGTTTATGATGCCAAACTTTCTCCACAGTTTCAAGGCGGCGGATGAGGTAAAACTCCTCCGCCGACGCGTTGCCCCAATCTTAGCTATCTCAATTGCCGTAGCAATCCTTGTTTCTGTTTACGCATCGTTGACGCTAATTTACGACAAAGGTGCTCTGTTTTTACAGAGTTGGACATTTGTCGTCGCGCCGCGTAACTATTTCCAACGGATGAGCAGTCTCATCCAATTCCCCATCGAGACGAAGTGGGATGAGGTGTACAGCATGATTGCTGGGGCAGGATTTACAGGCTTTATGCTCTGGATGCGACAGAATTTTGTCTGGTGGTCCCTACACCCGATCGGTTATCTTCTGGGGGCAACCTATCCACCCTTCCACCTCTGGTCGTCGATTATGATCGGATGGTTCATTAAGTACATGTCGCTTAAGTTTGGCGGTGCCTCGACGTATCGCAAGTTGAGACCTGTTGCTTTCGGCTTGATTTTCGGAGAATATGTGATGGTGGGGCTATGGATGATAGTTGGCCTCTTCACAGGAATTGGCTATTTTGCGTTGCCATCGTGACCTATAGGCGCGCTTGTAGAGCAAGACTATGAATCAAACGGGACTTTCAAAGGAGACACATCATGCAATCCAATCGATCTACGTTAGCGGATACATGGAAAGCGCGCGCAGACACACGACATACCGTTGTCGGAATTCGGACATGGCACGTCAATCTGAACCCTCGTGCAATGCCCGGTTTAGGGTTTGCCAAGGGGCAGTGGCAAAAACCCACTACCCAAACAGGACATGTCGATTGGCGAGGTCCCTTCGCGGCACAAGCAGGGGCGTTAATCGTAGAAATTACCACCGATAAGGGATTGAAAGGATACGGTCTTGGAGGCGGGGGACTTGCTGGCGCGCTAATTATTGAGAAACACCTCCAGAACTTCGTCATCGGACGCGATCCGCTTGATGTTGAGGAGGTATGGGAACGTCTGTATCATATCACTTCAATTTATGGACGGCGCGGCTTGGTTATTTATGTCTTGAGCGGCATAGAACTCGCGCTTGTTGACCTATGTGGAAAGATTGTGGACGCGCCTGTCTATAGTCTTATTACGGATACACCACGCTTTAAGATTCTTGCCTATGCCACCGGTGCCGATGTTGGCTATTACGCAGAGAATGGGTTCGCCGCTTGCAAGCTGCCGCTTCGCCATGGACTCGCTGAGGGTGAGAGCGGATTTACGGAAAACGTCGAGCTGATACATGCTGCACGAGACGCTGTCGGAACGGAAACAGAATTGATGGCAGACATCTATCTCCGTTGGGATGTAGACTACACACTCCGTTTCGCAGATGCTGCCACCGATGCCTATCTCAAATGGATCGAAGAACCCATTCCACTTGACGATTATGCAGGCATGGCGCAATTAGTGCGAGAGATTCAACCGGCTTGGATTGTCTCCGGTGAGCATGAATTCACACGATACGGGTTTAGAGAGTTGTTGCGTTGGGAGGCGGCGGATATGATTCAACCGGACATCAGTTGGGCAGGTGGTTTCACGGAATGCCTACGCATCGCGCGTGAAGCCGCTGAACTGGATATTCCGACGTGGCTCCATCAAGCTGGCACACCGTGGGGTTTACATCTCACTGCCTGTCTTCCGATGCCGTGTATGGCAGAGACCTTTGGTCCTTCCCGCGACGGCGTTGAGAACGAGTTGTATCGTCTCTTACGTCCCGCACCTCAGGATGGGTTTTTCAGTTTAAACGATGCGCCAGGTTTCGGCGTAGAACTTGACGAACGGTTGTTAGAGGCGTACACAGTGGATCGGTTGTAGGGACAGTTGTGGCGTTTGCAATTTGCCCATGAAGCCCCTAAACGGTTCTATCTGAATGCTTCTCCTTCATTCGTTTGACGGCATCTAATTTCGTCTGTTGCCAGTCTGTCCAGTCTTTTTTCCCTTCATAACGGACGACATCGTGAATCGTTGCGCGCGGTTGATAGGTAATGTAGTTGCCCGTGTGCCATGCGTGATTCCGATACACCATGAAATCTCCCGGTCCCAGATGCACTTGAACCGCACCCGGAAACTGTCTACAGTGCTCTAAGCAGAATCGTTCGGCTTCAGCGTTAGATTGCCCTTCAGCAGGTTTCCGCAGCTTCGGATCATTTGTTGATTGTTCCTCGCCGGGCATATCCCACTGGCGTAGATGACTGCCGGGGACGAACCACGTACAGGAGTCGGCGTAAATCGCGCAGTTGACTTGGTTAAAGTGGCGCAGATCGTACCAGACTTCCGCTAACTTCGTGTTGACAATCTCATCACGTGCCTCCGGGGGGACCTCGACAACGCCATCTCGGTGCCAACCGACATGCCACGGATATTCAAGCGGCTCAACGAGGAGTCCCATGATGTCAACGTGTCCATGTGTATAGTTGGCACCGAGCAATTTTTCGATAGCGTCTCGAAGTTCCGGTAACTCCGTGTAGTCGTAGAAGGGCTTCAGATCCAGTTCATCGCCGTAATTGGATAGTGGTTGAATCCGTTGGGTCTGCGGTCCATTGAGTTTGTGTGCCAGATCTCGGGCTTTCTCTGCCTCTCGGCGTAAATCGCTGAGTAACGATGGTGGAACGATCCCTCGAAAGATGAGATACCCTTCCGAGAGGTACTCGTTAACCATAGCGTCTTGAAATTGAAATGCCATTGTCTTTCCCAATACAAACAGAGTTTATATGCTTGTTGTTATTTGCTACGTTTTGAAGTTCGATTTCACAATAGAGCGATTTCTTCTTAGACTGTCACACCCCGCCATTCATCCTTCGCGCATGTAATATCGACAACATTTCCATCCGGATCGGCTACCTTGAAGGAGCGTTCCGGCGGTTTGTTATCGTCGATATCATCACCTTTTTTCACATTATCCATAATCAATTCAAAACCGCCGTCTCGGAGGGTGTTGTAGATACTCGCCAAATCCTCAACAATGATACCAAAATGGATAAACTCTGTGCCTTCCTCAAACGGTGGGCGTTCCGTACCGTTGTATTGGAGAATCGTCATGTTCAGCGTGCCGTCCGAGAGGTCTAACCCGCCGCGTCCCCGATATCCGACAAACTGAAAACCGATGGTTTCGTAAAAAAGGCGTGAGGCTTCCATATCCTGCGTCCGCAGCGCGATGTGTCTCAAAAATGCCATTGTGTTTGCTCCTTTTTGGTGAGATGAACTGAATTTGTCAAAGACGTATTGGAATTAGGCTTTATTTTACATAAAAACTGTTCAAATGTCAATACGGACATATAACTGGATCAGAGCCATTCAATTGTCGGTGAGACTTCACAGAAGTAAAGGTAAATGATTCTATCAGGAATGGCGTGACACGTCACGCCATTCCTGATAGAATACACCTCATTATACAACCACATATTTTGAGGTGAACCATGACGAAAACAACGTCTCGCCACTTACTTGATATATTAGCAGAAGTCCCCGATTCTCGCAACAACCGAGGCAAACGACACCCACTCTCTGCCATCCTCGGACTTGCTGTGATTGCTATGATGTGTGGCTATCGGAGTTATGCTGCCATTGCCGAGTGGGGACGCACTTATCACACTGATTTGGCGAAAGCACTCGGATTCACACATACAAAGACACCGTGTGCCTCAACACTTCACTACGTTTTCAAAGACCTTGATGCCACCGCTTTAGAAAACAGACTCACACGCTGGGCAACAGTCATCTTAGAAGACCTAACGCCTCAAACCGATACACAAACTCTCGCCATAGATGGCAAAACCTTATGCGGGAGTCGTAAACACGACGCCACGATTACACATCTCTTGTCTGTGGTGTCTCATCAACTCGGAATCACTCTCACACAGCAACCTGTGGATGCCAAAACAAATGAGATACCTATCGCTATAGAGATACTTCAGGCACTTGATGTCTCCGGGAAGATCATCACAACCGACGCCTTGCTGACACAGAAGGATTTTTGCCAAACACTGCGGGAAAAAAAAGCAGATTATGTCTTACCCGTCAAAGCGAATCAGAAACTGACATATCAAGACATACAATGTCTCTTTGAACCCGAATCACCGCCGAAGAATGACGTGGATCCTCAAGCATATCAAGCACGCATCTTTGAAACACTGCATCATGAGGCGAAAGCACATACCGACACGGCTTCCACTGTAGAAAAGGCACATGGATACATCACAACACGAACTTTGACGACCTCCACTTTGCTCAACGAACACTTGACTTGGCCGGGACTTGCGCAAGTCTATGAATACAGATCAGAGCGCAAGCATATACGCACACAGAAGATCACCCACCAGGTACAATATGGCATTACGAGTTTATCGCCACATCAAGCAACTGCCAAACGCTTATTACAGCTCCGACGCGGACATTGGGCGATAGAAAATCTCTCCCATCGCACACGCGACGTGCTTCTGGGCGAGGATGCCTCACAGGTGCGATGTGGCAACATTCCACAAGTCATGGCAGCTCTACGCAATACCGTCCTAACACTCCTACGTATCTGTGGATATACACACATCGCTAAGGCGTTCCGATTTTTCGCCGCACGCCCCACTGAAGCACTGAAAATCATCCAAAAAACAGAAACTGACAATTGAATGGCTCTGATAACTGGATCAGAAGCATTCAGTTCTCCTGTAGGAGGGAACTCCGATTCCCGACATACGCCAGTAGGCGCGACCTTTGAATCGCGACTTTCCAACCAAAATGGTTAAAAAATCGAAAACTGAATGGTTCTGATAACTGGATAGGGCTATTCAGTTTTAAGAAGTTATCGGATTTCGCTCCTTTTTTGACGAATCCGGAGCAGTTAGATGAAGATTAAGAATTTAAATCGGTAATGTGGGAGGGGTTTGTAACCCCGATTTTCTTATCGTATTCATAGTTGGGCAACCATACAATCCAGTAAATTTTTAAGACTATGGTAGATTTTACAATTATCACACTATAAGGGCGAGGTTAGGAAACCTCGCCAGCGGAGACAGTGAGTTTACTAAGGAAGGTCGAGGTTAGAAACCCCTCCCACAAGTTATTGAAATGTCTATTTATTTCTATAATTCACCATAAATGCCTTAATAATTGGAATTCATGCCTTGGAAAACCACTTTTCTTGACAAAAACCTATATCTGTTTATAATGGAGGAAATCCAATGAAGTTTCACGAGGGATTTTAGATGCATCCTCAGGGTCCCAATCTGCTCTATATCCATTCTGACCAACATGACCCTTATGTGACGGGTTGCTACGGCGACCCGTTGGTGCAAACCCCAAATCTCGATAGTCTCGCTGCTGAGGGGGTGGTGCTTGAAAACGTCTATTGTCCATCTCCGATCTGTGTGCCATCCCGGATGTCGATGTTGAGTGGACGTTACCCGCACGAGAACGGAGTCTGGACCAACAGCCATATCCTCGATTCCGGTATTCCTACTTTTGCACATGCGATGGGGGCAGCGGGCTATAAACCGGTGCTTATCGGGCGAATGCACGCACTCGGACCGGATCAGCTGCACGGATACGCCGAACGTCTCGTCGGAGACCACGGTCCGAACTATCACGGTGGAAGTGGGGTTGACCACGGTGAACTGTCCGGCACAGCAGGACCGGCACGTGTGAGTCTCCAAAAATCTGGGGCGGGCCAAAGTGCCTATCAGGTGCACGATGAGGATGTGACGGCTGCAACAGTTGATTACCTCAATCGACTCGGAGTCCAGAAACGGGCAGGACTTTTAGACGCTCCATTTTCGATTTCCGTTGGGTTTATGCTGCCGCATCAACCTTTCGTTGCCCGTCAAGAGGATTATCGACTGTATGAAGAACAGATGACGATGCCTCAAACTCCTGAACCCTTTTCAGAGGCGTTGCATCCCTACTTTCGGTGGTGGCGTGAAAAATGCGGCATTGTTGAAGTTTCCGATGCCGAAATTCTTCGCGCACGCACGGCGTATTGGGCGTTGGTAACGCGGATGGATATGATGATTGGACAGATCTTAACAGCACTCCGAGAAAACGGGTTGGACGCGGATACCCTCATCCTCTATAGTTCAGATCACGGCGAGCAGGTCGGTGAACACGGACTCTGGTGGAAACAGACGTTTTATGAACATTCCGTGAAAGTCCCGGCAATTTTATCGTGGCGCGGTGCTTTGCCTGAAGGCGTACGGTGTGATCGAGTTGTCAGTTCGCTTGATTTGAACGCGACGACGCTCGATGCACTCGGGGCACCACCTTTACCACACTCTCGTGGGCGAAGCACCTTACCAATTCTTCGCGACGCAAACGCACCGTGGGAAGACATCGCTTTCTCTGAATATTGTACCGACGACGGGTGCTATCATCGGATGGTCCGTGATGGTAAGTGGAAGTTGAATTACTATCACGGTCAGCCACCGCAGCTTTTCAACTTGAAGGACGACCCAAACGAATTGCATGACCGAGCAGAGGATTCGGCGTGCCAAGACATCTTGGCACAACTGACTGAGAAGGTATTGGATGGGTGGGACCCAGATTCGGTTGCAGCACAGATGGTAGCGAAACGAGCCGACACGCACATTCTCGGCAGATGGGGACGAAACACGCAACCCGCCGACCAGTACCGCTGGAACTTGTTACCAGAAATGGATTATCTGGATTGAATTGACAACATTACATGGCCTTGAATAATTGGTTCAATTTTCACGTAAAAGGAGATACAACATGGCGACCAGTCCGATACTCAAGGGTGAAGCTTTTAGCAAAGAGAAAACAACGGAGATTGCGCAGCAATTCTTCCGTGATGGGTTCGTTCATATTCCCGGTGTGCTGACTGAAGGTGAGGTTACTGCATTACGCGAGAAAAGCGATGAACTTTTCGCGGACCCACAGCTCGCAGAGAGAACGAATCCCGACCTCGCGGATGTCAGATACGTCCAGATGGGCGGGCACGCCGAATCGGGTGAGTCGTTGCCCTTCATTTTGCGAAACACAATTGAACTCGATCCGATTTTCCGGGATATGCTCCTTCGAGAGCCGATTCTGAGTTTGGCAGAGGCAATCGTCGGTGAGAACTGCAAGTTTTGTGGGCAGAATGTGCTCCGAAACCTTCCGGGACTCTCAATCGACCGGTGGCATGTTGACGGCTCGGTTCACTTCCCTGTTACCGATGAGATGCCGCACCACGATCCACGTCTGCGGATGCCTGTGATGTGGTTCACCGTCCAGATGGCGTTGAACGATATTGATACGCTTGAGGAGGGACCAACGCAATACGTCCGCGGAAGTCATTACTCTGGCAGACATCCCAACGATCAGGACAATCCTGAATTTGAAGGAAACAAACCTGCCTCTATTCTCTGCAAGGCGGGCGACATCTACCTGCAGGATCCGCAGTGTTGGCACCGCGGCGCACCGAACCTTTCTGGTAAAACACGCTATATTTTACAGTCGCAGTACGCCGCCTACTGGGCATATTGGCGATTTAGTCTCTGCAACGGCGTGCCTGTTCCAGAAGACGTTCTGCAAAATGGGGATGATCGGTTGGTAAGTCTCTTAGGACGTCCGCGTGTGAGTGACTTGAATTAAGGGGCTTGGAAACGAGGAGAAAAACATGGCTGAAACACCACTTCACTTCAGAACGATTACCGAGGTCGCGGAAGCGATCGCCTCAAAACAGGTGTCGCCTGTAGAGATTACGGCTGCGATGTTGCAGCGCATCGACGAACTTGATGGGCGATTGAAGAGTTACGCCACAGTGATGGCGGATTCCGCGATGGCTGCCGCACAGAAAGCCGCACAGGAAATTGACGCGGGAATGTCCCGCGGTCCCCTGCACGGTGTGCCGATTGCAGTAAAGGATCTCTGCTTTACGAAGGGTATCCGCACGATGGGAGCGGCGAAAGTACTCACGGATCACGTCCCATCGTTTGATGGCACTGTTATCGCAAAACTCAAATCGGCTGGGGCGATATTGCTTGGTAAACTCAACCTGACTGAAGGCGCGATGGGAGGCTACAATCCTGAATTCGACATCCCCAAAAACCCGTGGAATCCTGACCGTTGGACAGGCTCATCGTCGAGCGGTTCTGGGGTCGCAACAGCGGCGGGACTGTGCTTGGGTTCACTCGGCAGCGACACTGGAGGTTCCATTCGCTTTCCTTCAGCGGCATGTGGTATCGTGGGAATAAAACCGACGTGGGGGAGAGTCAGTCGTTACGGTGTGCTCGCGCTTGCTGAGTCGATGGACCATGTCGGGCCAATGACGCGAAGTGTCGCTGATGCGGGGATTATGCTTGAGGCGATTGCTGGGTTCGATCCGAACGACCCCACCTCTCTGCCGAATCCTGTCCCCAATATGCTTGAGGGGATTGGGCGGGGCATCGCAGGTGTTCGTATCGGGTTTGACGAGAACTATGCGACAAACGACATTGACATTGAACTTGCCGAAGCGGTACGTGCTGGCGTGGAAGTCCTCGCGACCCAAGGTGCTGAAATCGTTGACGTACAACTGCCGGATGTGGATGAATATGTTTCCGCATGGCCCACATTGTGCTCAACAGAGGCGGTGTTAGCGCATGCAGCCACCTATCCTTCCCAACGAGATGATTACGGTCCTTGGTTTCAAGGGTGGCTTGATATGGGCGCGCAGGTAAGCGGTGCTGATTATGCGAAAGCGAACAACTTGAGAGCCGCCTGCACTGGGCATCTCAAAAGGGTGTTTGAAGGGATCGATGTCTTGGTATGTCCATCAATGTCCGCGCCCCCGCACGTCATCACGCCAGAGATATTATATGGACCGAAGGAAGATCGATCGACAAAGTTCCAACGGTTCACCGTGCCGTTTGACTACAACGGTGCACCGACGCTATCTGTGCCGTGTGGCATGAGCAGCGAAGGGTTACCCTTGAGCATTCAGTTTGTCGGAAAACACTTGACAGAACCGTTATTGTGTCAAGTCGGGCACGCTTATGAGAGTTCGACACCGTGGCACAACCTCCATCCGGATGTTTAAGCGGAATAGCAACGCTACTTCTGTGGCAGGTGATACCCCTCTTTCATCGTTTGGATGCTGTAGAGGCAATTTTCTGCGGTTATATAGAGCGTCTTGCTCGTTTTTCCACGTCCGAAGGCGACGTTAGTGGGTTTATCGGGTGTCTTGACGTACGCCAGTTCCTCCCCTTCAGGTGTATAGACGCGGACTCCCGGTCGGGCCTCATCTCGCACCGCCACAAAAAGATTTCCTTCAGCATCAACCACCATACCGTCTGGTCCGTCTTGTGGGGCATAGTCAATGAGGATTTTTCGGAAAGTCGCGGTGCCTCCCGGTGAGAGATCATAAGCGAGCAGTGCCATACGTCCGTTAGTCAATGGCACCTCATCAGGGAAGCTACCCATGGCACCGTTGTCATGACTGATAACGTAAAGGGTTTGTTGATCAGGTGAAACGGCAACTCCATTCGGTTTGCCAGCGTCCGTAACGACGAGATGAATAGAGCCATCTGGATCGATCCGGTAGACACCAAAGATGGGTTGTTCAACAGGTTCATGTCCGGCGTACCGTGGATCTGTAAAATAGATGCGTCCCTGCTCATCGATTGACAAATCGTTCGGTGAATTAAAGGGTTTTCCGTTATATAAACCTGCGATAATCTCACTTTTACCGGTTTCCATATCCGTACGAGTAATCCTGCGTCCTCCGAAGTCAGCACCTTCCGCAACAACCAACCGACCTTGTGCGTCAAATTCCATCCCGTTGGACATTCCACTGGGAGATCGGAAGATGGTTGTCTCTCCAGTCTCCGGGTTGTATCTCATGATATGTCCGGCTTGCATATCCGTTTGATCCGTGAAGGTGATGTCGCTGAAATAGACCGTCCCGTCTGGTGCGACGGTGGGTCCTTCTGTGAAATGTGCGCCGTTGAAGAGTTCTTTAAGTTCGGCGTCTGGGGCAAGGATGGTATTGTGGCTTGCAGCGTTCCCGATCAATACAGGGGCTAACGCGAAACCTGTAGCGATAGCACATGCGAGGGTTTGTGACGTATTTAGATTCAGCATATTATTCCACTCCTTCCAATTCCATTCTTTGAATGGCAAGATTCTATCACACATTCTGAACGTTGTCAACCCATCGGATGCGGACCGTGGGTTATCACACCCTGTCGGGCATGTGCGTAAACGGCATCTTGAATCTCAAGGATACGCACCGCATCGACAACCGTCGGTTCAAAGGTGCCGCCGTCACGGATTGCGTCAAAAGCTTTGCCCATCACGCCCTGTGTGCGTGCCCCGTGAGAGATATCTTCGCTAAACTGGACACCTTCGGTGGTATGCACTTCAATCAAAGGTTCACCGTTGCGACCGTACTGCTCAAATACGGATGCCTTCGTTCCAATAAATCGAAAGAAGTGATCACCACCGCGCGTTCCCGACGGATAGTTATACCCCGATTCAATGATGCCCGTGATACCGTCTTCTGTTCGTAGCACACCAACACCACTATCTTCTACACCGCGGCTGTGCATGGAATTGGACATGACCGCACCAACGACTGTTATTTCCCGATCGCCGACAAATTGAAGGAATGTATCTATACCGTGTGCCGCCTCAACCGCCCAACAACCGCCACCCGATATACTTGGATTGCTATGCCAAGCCGAAGGTGTCGGATCGTAGCGGGACGGGGGTCCGTTGTTCAACCTGCTGTTGTATAGGACAAGGTCCCCCAGACTCCCATCAGCAACCATCTCTTTGACGACGCTCACGATTCGGCTCGCACGATTCGGTAGTACAAGCGCGCTAAAAACGCCGTGCTTTTCAGATGCCTCAGCGGCAGGACGCAACCGATCGGCACAATCCGCGAACGGTTTGTCCAAAAGGTACGGAATACGCCGATCGACACACGCTTGAACGTGTGCTGGCATCTCAATGTGTTTACCCGCGACGAGAGCGGCATCCGGTTTGCTTGCTTCAAGACATGCTGCTGCTGTCTCGTATCCGGGGCATTGAAAATCGTCCGACAGCTGTTGTTGAGGTCCCGCTTCGGCATCCATAACTCCCACAATCTCGTGTCCGAGTCCATTCGTTGTGCGTGCCATACTACGCCCATGGTGGCTATAAGATAAAACTACTAATTTCATATTTTGTCTCCTTTTCTCTTGTAGGCACGGGTCTAAACGTACCCTTTAACTGCTAACTGCTGATCGCTAACTGCTGATTGCTGACTGCTATCTATAAAACGAATACATCGGCATCCCTGTAAGAAGTCGAATCAGCACCCATACGCCACCTACCATGAATTCGCCGAGTATGAGTCCTAAAAAGAGCGGATACGCTTTGCGATAAAGGCGAATCCCACCCACTTTCAGCAAGATTGTTTTGACTGCCCAACTGATGAGTATCGAAAACCACAGCCGACCGATCGTTGATTTTTCACCAGCGACCATATAACCGGCAGGGTGGAGGGGCCAGAACGGAAACAGAGTTCGTAGCCACCAAAAGAAACCGGTGAAGAGTGCGCCGATGGCAATAAAAATCACGGCAGGAATGTCGGTATCAACTGGGTGATAGATCCAACTTTGTAGTAGATTGTAGCCCCCCGTGCCAAGGTCGCTGACAACACCGATTTTGTATCCAACGACGAAGTATGCCCAAAACGATGCGAGAATGCCAATCACCGTTGCAAACATCATCGCCACAATGAGTCTGCCCGAACGCATGCCTGTCTCCTCGGCGAGTTTGAACCCTTCAAGTGTATGCGGCATTGGATGTGCGCGGGACCCGCGATTGAAGGTTAGATAAAGGCGCATCATTGTTAAGCTACCACGTGAAATCAAGCGTGTGCCGAAAACATCGGTGAGGATATCGTGAGGCGTTGCGTATGTCCGTATCGTTGGTGGTCCGACTTCGGCGCGGATACGCGTCAGACTCATCGCTAAGAGGTAGTAAATTAAAAAGTAGAGGCCGATTGTCCAGAGTTCCATCCCACCTTGTCGTGAGAAAGTGAATAGGAAAAACAAGCCGCAGACTAACCCGATTGTCGCCCAGCGATAGCGGATCGGTTCTCTACTGTCGTCGATATCGCCCGGTGACTTACGCCATCGAAAGATATACTTGAGAATCCTAAGAAAGTAGCGTCGTCCGCCCCAAAGTGCGAGACAAGCAAGCACAAGGTAGCCCCCCATAACTTGTTGCCAGTCGTAAGGAAACCCGGGCATAACATCCAGCCCCAGGGCACTGCCCAGTATCCGTTGTGCTTTCCAGAACCAGTAAAAAAACCAAATTGAAAATGACATTTCCAGTGGCATCAGATAAGCGAGTCCAACGGCGAACGAGCGGACATAAACCGGTGTCCAACCCATCGAATTCCACGGTTTCTGTGTGAAGTATTGACCCATTTCAGCATGCCGTACCGGGATTTCAGGAATCTCAGGAAAGAGAACATGAAGACCGTTGATGAGGTTAATACCGCCTGCAATCGAAAATCCAAGCCACATCATCGGTGATCGGAAAAGTCGTCCGTCGAGCCTTGTCATTTCCAAAGGCAATTGCACAATAGGATACGTCAACCGTTCATTCTCGATCCACTGTTTTCGGAGAAAAACATCCAAGCAGATCATCACCCAGATAAGGACGGTCAGAAAGATAGTCCACCAGAAAATCGGACGCAACCATCCCCGTAGATGCACCATCCTGTAAATAGTGCTCTCTCCATCGTAGAACGCCTGCATGCTTGCCTCATCGTTAGATGTCAGCCATGGAGGGAGATACCGCCAGAACAGTTGTTTCCACTCATTTTCAGGGGTTGCGAACCAGTAACCGTCGGATATTGTTGGAATGACCGTTTGCATCATATCGTGCCCTGCTATCGCTGAGGAGAGTGACAGCATCACGAAGACCGTCAAGAGTTCACCTTGCCTCAGCGCGAACCGTGGCAGAAACCGATTCAACAAGAGGTTGAAGGGTATAAGCACCATCAACGTGATAATCACGTTATAGATGAGGGACATCGTCGTCGGTAGGGTGCTCCAGAATTTCAGGTGGTTTGCCATGATGAAGTAGGTATTCACTGGAATCAGTAGCAAACCGAGTATAATGGCACGAACGGTTACGCCGGGATGGGAATTTTGATTTTTCAGAGATGCGTTTACCATAAAGGGACTGGACTTAGGATTTGTAGTGGAGCAATTTATTTTCGATGATTATAGCACAATTCCTATTTTACATCTTTCTCTTTTTTCAGTCTCCTTCTCGCACACCAATACGCAAACTTCCGGAGATAGTAACCGGCGTTTTTCGGGATTTTCTCAAACTCTGGCACAAACGGACACATTCCACCGAGTACCACTAACTGCACCTTGGCACGCGTCATCGCAACGTAGAAGACACGACGCTCCTCTGCAAGTTTATTATCACGACGCGGGAAACGCCGCTCCAATGTGTTATGGATGAGGATAACCTTTTCCCATTCCCTACCTTTAGCTTTGTGGATTGTCGTCACCTCGACAGGGTGCGCGTGCTTGGTGAGCATCCCTTGAATCTGGTCAGTTTCGTAGTTAGTGCGTGCCAAAACAGCGGTTTCCTGAGAGGATTTCAATTCACGGCGTAGGATGGTTTCTACAGTTTCAGGCATTGTCTTGACGATTTTTATCTCTTGCTGTAGCGGATTATGGGCGCGAAGGTTTTTGCTGATTCGCGGCTCGTTTCGCTCAATCAAGGCTCTTGCGTGTTCAACGATCGTTGACGTAGACCGATAATTGCGCGTGATTTCATATTTTGTTACGTCCTTCTCGTCAGTGAATTTCAGCATAATTTCTGAGTTGCCACCGCGAAATCCGTAGATCGCCTGATCGTCGTCACCGACAGCAAAAAGATTTTCGGATAAGAGTTTAATCAGTCGGAAATCGGCTGGTGCAATGTCCTGGAATTCATCGACGAGCAGATACGGGTATTTGTCACGGTAGGTTTGGCGGAGATCCGGACACGTTTTAAGTAAGTTCGCGGCATGAATAATCATATCCTCGAAATCGACAGCGTTTGCCTCGGTTTTGAGCATTTCATATTTTACAGCAAATGCTTGCGCTACAGGGTCATTAAGCGTGGTTGGGTCGAACAGCCCTGTGGTAACGTGCCGTTTTGCTCGCATGACAGTCTCTTTTATGTCGTTGAAGCGGTCACGGAGGTTCTCGAAATCGGGATCTCTATCGAGGTGTTCTTTGTATGGAATCTCGAAATGCTGGCAGAACATTTCAAGAATGACTTGGTTGCTGTACTGTACCCGCAAGGGATCGGCACGATTAAACACGCCTCCACGGTTTCTGTAGGACGCAATCCAGTGTGCTTCGCGACGATTTGCCTTTCGTCCTGGGACCCGTTCAAGCACCTCAAAACTGAATTGTGTTTCGCCTTCAGATCGGATCGCTTGTCGAAGTCTGTCGTTCGATGAGTGGTCGAAGTGTTCCTTCCGTCGCCGATCTGGGTTTGTGGTCTGTCCGATATAACACTTGCCGGTCCTTTTGTTCTCTATTTTATAGATGGCGACTGAGATGGTGGAGGCATCCCGTTCAATCTGGGTCTGTTCTTGTGCGATGATTTCATCTATCTGACCCGTCCAGATATCAGGTTCTTGATTAAATCCTGCGCGTTCATAGTTTTCGGTGATAATGTCTTTACCGAAAGCATGAAGTGTCCGGATTTCGGGTTTTTGGTGTTTCTCGGTTTCGTGAGAAGGTTTTGATGACGCGAGTTCACGTAAGATGCGCGTCTCCATCTCTTCAACTGCTTTTCTATTAAAGGCGATAGCAAGGATCTGTGAGGGCGGGATGTTGTGGGTCTGGATGAGGTTCAGGATTCGTGCCGTTACAACTGTCGTTTTACCGCTGCCGGGTCCTGCGATGACGATAGCGGGACCTGTGACGTGATTCACGGCTTTTTCTTGGTTTCTATCGAGTTTCATTCTTGTTTATGATACCAGATATGTTTTTACCGTTTGGATGGAAAGTTGCTATTCAGATATCGTTCCTACCGGAAAGGGTTCCTTTCGCTAAATTCACTTCGGCATACGCCGCACCCATAGCAGCAACGCCACATTCATCGCACCGATAAATCCGAAGACATAGGATTGAATACCTACCAATGTGTCAAGCGACCGGATGAGGAGCGTGCAGAGGATTGGTAGACCGAGTGCCGAGCAGGTGTAAAAGGTCAGGAGTTTCGCACCTTTTGCTTCCCAGAAAGTTATCTGCCGCCTTAAAACCTGTAGATACGATTGATCCCACAGACGAGATGTCCACTTCCCCTGCATGAAACCCAAGCCGATCCCTAAGCCGTAGCCGAAACTCGACCATCGGAGGTCGATCCGTACGTCCTGCGAAATGACAACGACCCACAGCAGTTGTCCCAACACCGAGAGAACTATGAATGCCCAAAAGACAGGCAATTTCATATAGAATGGGAGTAGGTGTCTCGATAACTTGTTTTGCATTTTTTTAATTATTGGGGTTTCGATCCGTTTTTTTCGATTTGATCATCAACTCGCCTCCGTTATAAATATTAAAGCACGAGTTGATGGTCAAAAAAACGGGTTCGCGCTTAACGGAGATTATGACAGAAAAGCGGATAAAGGCGAGAATTGCGGTATGGAGATCGTTCCTACAAAAGATTCGCCTTGACGTAATTAACCGCGTTTTTGAAGATAACCAATCCGTCGCCTTCTTCGGAACAGGTGTCTTGGGTTTTAACAAGTCGTGTCCAGCGTGGATGATTCCATTTTGTCAGAAACCGTTCTGGGTGAGGCATTAATCCAAAAATTTTGCCTGTTGCATCGCAAATACCGGCGATATTGCTATCGGAGCCGTTCGGATTGTTGGGGTATCTACTCTCGGCGTACCGAAACACGACCTGATGGTTCGCTTCTAATTCTGACAGCACATTTGCTGGTGCAGTAAATCTACCTTCGGCGTGCGCGACGGGGAGATAAACTTGGGCTTTAACGCCTTTTGTAAAGACGCACAGGCTCTCCTGTGTTTCCAAATCCACCCACCGACACTCGAATTTTGCTGAGGTATTCATCGCTAACGTCGCGCGCTGCGTCATCTCTGAGGTATCGTTCCCGGGCAGTAAGCCTGTTCGCACAAGCACCTGAAACCCATTGCAGATGCCAATTATTAACTTGCCATCTTCGACAAATCGATTCAGGGCGTTCGTCAGTTTGTGTTTCATCTCGACTGCCAACAGGATACCCGCCGCAATGTCATCGCCGTAGGAGAATCCACCGGGGATCGCGAGGATTTGATAGTCGGCAAGGTTAACTTTGTCTGATATAAGGTGTTGGATATGGACTAACGCTGTATCTGCCCCAGCAAATTGGAACGCCATATCCGTTTCTGCGTCGCAGTTAGTGCCTGCAGTCCGTAAGATGAGTACCCTTGGTTTCATTTTTTATTTTCCTTTTTTTAATTTTACCTTGCGGAGAAACGACGTAGGTTTGAAACTTTGATGTCCCTTCCTTAAATCCGCTCTCCACTCCGTTACGAGCTACGGTTTTTGGTTTCATCTTTAATGCCCGTACCCGAAGCGATAGCCTGCAACAACGGCGCAGGCGAATATAAGAAAAAACGGTCAATAAACCAATTGCCTGATTTAACGCCTTGCGAATACTTAAAAAACCTGCCATGCAGATTTGAGAATATCAATTGACGTGTCAACTATCGAACGTCCAGTCTTTCCTTTGATGACGAATTCGGGTGTGTTTGAAACGGTGCCAAGGCATCCTATCGGCACCCCTGCCATGTGACTTTCATAAGCGTGTTGGTGTCGCGGTTCAATCTCTACGAGAAAACGGCTATTTGATTCTGAAAACAGGAGGAAGTCGTCAGCATTGACCTTTTCGCCTGTAGGGATACCGTCAAGACTCAGAGACATCCCGTACCCACCGGCAAATGCCATTTCCGCTGCCGCCACACCGATACCGCCTTCAGAACAGTCATGACACGAGCGTACCCATCCACTGTTGATGGCAGTACTGAGCCGTTCCATCGTCAACTTGCCTTCACTTGGACGAACGACGGGAGCAGTGTTTCCGACAAAACCGTGGATGTTGAAGTAGTGCGAACCGCCTAATTCAGCGTAGGTGTTGCCGACGGCATAGATGAAATTGCCGGGAGTTTTCACGTCCATTGTAACGGCGTTTTGAATGTTGGACATAACACAGATAGCGGATATGAGGAGTGTTGACGGGATTGCGCGTTGCTCACCGGTTGTAGTGTCCCTGTACTCGTTGTAGAGGCTATCTTTACCGGAAATAAAAGGGGTGCCGTAAGCAGTCGCAATGTCGTAACACGCTCTTGCTGCTCGGACGAGTTCACCGAGCCGATCGGGTTTGTCCGGATTTCCCCAACAGAAATTGTCCAGTAAGGCTGTCTTTTCTAATGTTCCGCCGACAGCGATGATATTCCGTAAAGCCTCATCAATCGCCGCTGCTGCGCTGAGATACGGATCCACGTCGCTATATCTCGGATTGATGCCGTTCGCAACGATTACGCCTTTTCGACTGCCTAAGACGGGCGTTGTAACGCATGCGTCGCTCGGTCCGTCGTTTTCTGCACCGACAAGTGGGTTGATAACCATACCGCCTTGTACACCGTGATCGTATTGCCGGATAACGGATTCTTTACTCGCGATGTTTGGACTCGCGAGAAGGCGTTCGAGGTCATTCGTGTAGGAGGGGTTTTCAACCCCGATTCCTTCGTCTCGCGATGCCATATCCGGGTGCTTCGGCGGCTCCCAAACCGCCTCTTTCACAGGCATCGGCAGTCCGTTGTGCAGAAACTCCATCTCCAAGTCAGCGACCACTCTGCCTTCATAGAAGACCTGTAACCTGTGCGTATCTGTGAAAGTCCCGAGGACTGTGGCTTCAACGACTTCTGCCTCGCATATTTCCATGAGTTCATCCAGATTCTTAGGTGGCACAGCGATTACCATGCGCTCCTGTGCTTCGGAGAGCCAGATTTCCCACGGAGCGAGCCCTTCGTATTTCAAAGAAACGCGTTCGAGGTGCACTTCTGCCCCTATATCTTCTCCCATCTCGCCGACAGCAGACGAGAACCCTCCGGCACCGCAATCGGTTATGGAGCGATAAAGATTCCGATCCCGCGCCTGTAACAGGGCATCGACAATCTTCTTTTCCATAATTGGGTTACCGATCTGCACCACGCTACCGAGGGATTCAGAGGTGTCGTCCAATTCTGCTGAAGAAAAGGTCGCGCCATGAATACCATCACGGCCCGTTTGTCCACCGATGGCGACTACCAGATCACCGGGTTCAACGGATTTCTCGCATCTGTTTCTCGGTATTAAACCGACATTTCCGCAGAAGACGAGTGGATTTGCGGTATAGCGGGAGTCAAAAAGGATAGCACCGTTCGCTGTAGGGATGCCCATTCGGTTGCCGTAATCACGCACGCCAGCGACGACCCCTTTAAGTACACGCTTCGGGTGAAGTGTGCCTTTCGGCAGTTGTGCATAAGGCGTATCCGGCATCCCGAAACAGAATACATCCGTGTTTAAAATCGGCTTCGCACCAAGCCCTGTGCCGAGTGAATCGCGAATTACGCCACCAATCCCCGTCCCCGCACCACCATAGGGTTCAATCGCTGATGGATGGTTGTGCGTTTCTACTTTGAAAACGAGGTTAAATTTCTCGTCAAATTCGATGATACCGGCGTTGTCAGAAAAAACGGAGACACACCACGGTTTCGCTATCTCCTCGGTCGCACGTTGAATGAAGGTTGGAAACAAGCCGTCAATCTGCTCGGGTTCTTTTCCCTCTTCGGAATAGAGGATGGTGCTTTTGAATGTTTTATGAACGCAATGCTCAGACCATGTTTGGGCGATGGTCTCTATCTCTACGTCGGTAGGGTTGCGTCCGAGGGTTCCGAAGTGGGTCTGAATCGCCTGCATCTCGTTTAGATTCAGAGACAGCGTCCCTTCTCGACTGATACGCATTAACTCGGTATCATCGGCAGTTAAAATCTCTATTTCTTTGACCTGACTGGACATTTTTTAAACTATGGACCTCTGGACTGCCCTCCTTGCGCAAGCCTATAGAGGCTTGCGGGACAATGTTTCGGGCAGGTTTTTGGTTAATTTCAGTCGTTTTTATAGTGAATTAGAAAAACGAGTAGACCTTCCATGATGTTGTGAGAGCATCCCTTGTGGGCACCCAACCTATGGGTACTCAGCAGAATTTCTAATTAATTCTAAAATCTACCATAGTTAAGTCTAATGGCTTTAATTTTAATCTATTCCTTAAACGAAGCCGTTATCCTCGGAATACTCTCTTCACAGGCGAACCGTTCAATGCTGGAGGCACCTACAAAGCCGACGGCATCTGTTTTCTCATTGATAAACGCTGCCTCCGGTGCTTTTGAGATGGGACCGCCGTGCGCAAGGCAGATGACATCTGAGTTCACCACCCTTGCCGCGTCGCAAATCTCTTGTACGCGCACCGCGGTGTCTTCAAGCGTGAAAGCGGTTTCCGCACCGATAGTGCCGCCTATCGTCGTTCCCATGTGCGCAATAATAACGTCTGCACCAGCCTTTGCCATGTTTTCGGACTCCTCTGGGTTGAAGACATAGACGATAGTGAAAAGATCCATCTCGTGCGCGATACTGATCGTCTCGACCTCTTTGTAGAAGCCCATTCCTGTCTCTTCAAGCGTTACCCGAAAAGTGCCGTCGATCACGCCAACGGTCGGGAAGTTATTAACGCCATCGAAACCGACGTCGCGGACCTGCTTGAGGAAGTTGCTCATCCGGCGTGTTGGGTCTGTGCCGTTAACCCCAGCGATAACGGGGGTCTCTTTCACAACGGGGAGTACCTCGCGTTCGCCCATCTCCATGACGATAGCGTTCGCATCACCGTAAGCCAAAAGTCCTGCGCAGGAGCCGAACCCCGACATCCGATAGCGACCAGAATTGTAAATCACAATCAGGTCCGCGCCGCCCTGTTCAGCGAATTTCGCCGTGATACCTGTTCCCGCACCCACAGCGAGTAAGGGTTTACCTCTATCCAATTCTGCCTTCAGTCGTTCTAAAACCTGATCTCGTCTATAGTCTGGCATCTTTTAATTATTCCTTGCGGTTAAATGACATGGGTTTGAACTTTGACATGCCTTTCTTGAATCCGCTCTCCATTTCATTACGAGCTACGTTTTTGGTGCTATGAAGACCCGGATTACGCCTCTTAATTATTCCTTGCGGTTAAATGACGTGTGTTTGAACTTTGACATGCCTTTCTTGAATCCGCTCTCCATTTCATTTTTTAATTATTCCTTGCGGTTAAATGACGTGGGTTTGACCTTTGACATGTCCTTCTTGAATCCGCTCTCCATTTCATTACGAGCTGCGTTTTGGGTGCTATGAAGATCGAGAATTACACCTGAAGATCGCGGATTACGCCTCGCGAGATTTTGCCTGTAAACGTGCTGCTGCCCCTGCATCCCCGATGTGCATCGTATTGTATGCCTGCTCGGAGGTCTTGAACGGTCCGATACCTTTTTTCCCGTGCCAATCGCCCTGTGTCATAATCGGGTTCGTCAAGCCTGTCTCCTGTTCCCGCTGAAGAATCCAATTTTTCATCCGTGTTTCGAGCACATTGACGATATCTGGGTGTTCGTCAACGAGATTGTTATTCTCATCGGGGTCTTGGATAAGATTGTAGAGTTCGACAGGGGGTTTGAAGTGGAAATCCGGTTCAAGTGCGACGATGAGTTTCCATTCAGGCGTGCGCCAGCCGTGCTTCCGCATCCACGTGCATTCTGTGATATAGAACTCGCTGTCGTAGGAGGCTATCTCGCCGTTCATTAACGGGGTGAGGCTCTTTCCATCGAATGCGATGTCTGTCTCGATATCTGCTAATTCAAGGAGTGTTGGCACGAGATCTTTGTGTTGGTTGTATCCGGCAACCCGTTTTCCGGCAGGCACACGCCCAGGATAACGGATAATGAGCGGCACATGCAAAGTGACATCGTAGATACCGTGGTGGTCAAACCAGCACTCGTGGTCATAAAGGGTTTCACCATGATCGCCATTGAGCACGACGATTGTTTCGTCCAACACGCCGCGCGTTTCAAGGGCATTGAAGAGCCTCTGAATACATGCGTCCATATAAGCGATCGCACCGTCGTATTGTGCGATAACATAATCCTTATCAGTGATTCCTTCTGGCATCCATGAGGCGAAGTAATCGCAAAACGGTTTAAACGACATCACCGGTTCCATAGAGGTGTTGCTCGGATCGCACTCATCACCGTGGTAGAACATCCGTTCGTATGGCGCAGGCGGTAAATAAGGGGAGTGAGGATCCATGTGGCGCAGAAATAGGAAAAACGGTTTTTCGTCGCTCTGATCGATCAGTCGATTCAGTTCTGGGATGGTTGTTTTGTTGAGATTTTCCGCTTTGGGGCTACGTCCACTTTCGTCGGGACCCCATCCAGAGAATTCAAGATAGGTATCGAATCCACGTGCGCTTGGTCCAGCAAATCCAACACAGGTGGTATCGTAGCCTACGTCCCCGAGGATTTCCGCCAACGTTTTGACCTCTTCGCGTAGTGGTCCTTGGTGCCGCAAGGCAACGACTTGTGTGCTGAACGTATCCAACCCGGTTAGCATAGACGCATAGGCACTCGTTGTTGGGACGTGCGGGCTATAGGTTTTCTCAAAAAGGGTGGCACCCTCTGCAAAGTGGTCAATGTGAGGGGTTGTCAGTCGCGGATACCCGTAACAACTCATGTGTGTCGCGAGTAGTGAATCAACTCCCATCAATACAATATTTGGCTGTTTTGCCATATCCCTGTACTCCTTTTCTTAGCAGTCGGCGATCGGCGGTCGGAAACCTTCAGTGGCACCCTGTCAGTTTTTGTAAACGCTCGTCTCACAAGAAAACCGACAGTCTTTAGAAAGCCCTCTTTGCTGATAGCTGACGGCTGATAGCCGATGGCTGATTAATATCGTTATTTCTGTGGAGGCAGTGCCACAGGATTTATCCGTTAAGCGTCCCGATCTTTATGCCAAATGAGCGTATTCTGTTTGTCGTTATTAAGGACATCTCCAATTTCAAGAGACTCGAAATAGTCCTCGGGCAAGATGTTCTTCTTCCCATTGAAAGTGCATCCATCGGGCATGAAACCACACGTCATCGCTCTACGGTGGCGGATCGTCATATTCGCACCGGCACCGTGGGCAACAAGACCGTTATGCCACGCGATAGAACCTGCAGGACACGGCGCACACTGCGGTTCAATCTGTTTCCATTCTGGGTATACGTTAAAGAGTTCACCGATGTTTATGCCAATGCCAACGTTATCAAAGCGGGCTGCTTTATGGGTGCCGGGGAGGTACCACATACAACCGTTCGCAAGTGTGGCATCGTCGAGCGCAACCCAGAACGAGAGGGCATCCCGTGAATCAAAAGACCAGTACGGGACATCGAGGTGCCATGCGGTCGGATTGCCGTGGGGCGGTTTAATCAATGCTTGATCGTGCCAAATTCGCACGCCATCGACACCGGCTAACTGTGTTGCCATCTTACCGAGTCTCGGATCATGCACCAGTTTCTGCATGCCAGTATGTGTGTCTGATAAACGGAGGCATTGTGTAAAGACCCGCGCGTAGAACTGCTTGGCGTCCATCTGGTTCGTCATAAATTTGACTGAATTTCCGAGTCGTTCCTCAACAGATTCATCGGTGCAACGTCGCCACTCCGCCAATTCCTCAGCATCAAGAAAGTTCTCAATGACAAGAAAGCCGTTTTCCTGATAAAAATTAATTTGTGATTCGGTGAGTTCGTTGTGCATGCTTCACCTTCTCCTTTCAGTCCTTTTACTCTCGGCTTGCGATAAAGCCTTTGCAAAATTGTATCACATGGGCAATAAATAGACAAAGGAAAAATAGTTGGGATATTCAGTTGTTGGTTATCAGTGGTTAGCCGCGCACAGTAGTTTCGATTTCACAAAGTAGTAGGATTGGGTTTGACATCTCTTTTGACGATTCGGTGCGGTTAGGAATGCAGATCGCATTTGGGCGAGTACGCCGCAAAACTGCACCTACCGGGCGTGAGGTAGAAACTTGACCGAAGAATCGAAAACTGAATGGCTCTGCTATAAATGTTGAATTATGTTGAATTGTAATCTCAGTTGTGGTATAATCTTCTAAAAGATGGAAAAACATATAGATATTGCTTGTTAACCCGCATTACTTTACCCCATATTACGAGGAAATCACGTGAATTGTCAAATGAGCGAAACCCGAATGCGAATCCTGCAACTGCTGAAAATGCGGGCCGGCATGACTGTGAGTCAGCTGGGAGATGCTTTGCATATCAGCCAAATGGGAATCCGACAACACCTCGCCATACTTGAAGCAGATGGGTTAGTCGAATACCACCAAAAAAAGCAGGGACGTGGCCGCCCACCTCACATTTATCGATTGACCGATGCCGCAAACGGCCTCTTCCCCACGACTTATGCCAACTTTGCTGTTGGTTTAATGAATGAAGTGGCGAAATTCAATGGACCCGGTTTCATCAACAAAGTCTTTCGGGGTCGGATGAAAGCGCAATTGCAAACGTATCAATTACGGCTTCAAGGTAAAAACCTACCCGAACGCGTCAAGGAACTCGCCCGTATCCGTGATGAAGAAGGGTACATGGCGCGCTTTGACGAAAATGAAGATGACTACGTCTTAATTGAGCATAATTGCCCTATCGTGGCGATTGCGCAGGAATATCCACACGTCTGCGAAATTGAAACGGCACTCTTCCGGCAATCCTTGGGTGTGAAAGTCGTTCGAGAGGAACATCTGATGCAAGGGAGCGATAGATGTTGCTACCGGATTCCTAAAGCCAGCGAAGAGTAAGGTGCCGCGCGAACGCGGATCACGACTCGCAGGGATGGAACCTAAAAATGCCTGATGAAACGGGGAGACGCGGCTTTTTCAAGGAAGCCTTGAACCAACTCATACAACCTGTCGCCGAATTTTTGGATGACAGGATAAGCGACCCTTTGCCAGCCGAGGAGCCGAGCACGCATACGTTCTTGCGCCCTCCCGGAGCACTGCCCGAAGCGGAATTCTTAGAAAAGTGTCATCGGTGTGGCAACTGCGTCAAGAACTGTCCCGCAAACGCTATTTTCCCCTTACAAAGCACCCAACCCGACATCGCGAATACACCTTACATCGACCCAGAGGAACAGCCATGCGTCATCTGCGATTCATTGGCGTGCATGTACGTCTGTCCAAGCGGTGCCTTGCAGACCGTTTATGCCGAAGACATTAAAATCGGTTTGGCAGTTTTCAGTGCTGAAACCTGTCTTCGGACAAAAGATGTGGATTGTACGTACTGTGTTGATACGTGTCCGATTGGCGAGGATGCGATACACCTCACGGCAGATGGCGTTGTAGAGGTTATTGATGCCGGATGCACAGGATGTGGGGTGTGTCAATACGCCTGTCCAACTTCACCAAAGTCAATAGTGATTGAACCTCGTGCTGAGTGAGATGTTGTATATTGGTTTCGGATATATCTGATTGCCCTTCGCACCTTTCCGAAAGAAATATGTCTGTACTTATACAAATACTTATGCAGAGTACTTTAGGAGGGCAAAACCTACGCGATATCAAACCGCCCTTAGAGGTGCCGCAGAACCCACTGCCTTATTTCATCAGTGGTACAGTGATACTCGGCTTTGTCGCTATCTTGGTGTGGTATTATCTCCAAAAACGTCGTCAACCACTGCCTATCCTTGTAACGGATGAGAATGACACACCGTTAGCACATGAGGTAGCATACGAAAAACTGGCGGCAATTGAAGCCTCGGATTGGCTAAAGCGTGGCGACATGGAGACATATCATACCCAGATTGCGTATGTCCTCCGCCAATATATCGACGCACGTTATCATATTCCAGCGTTGGAGTTGACAACGACCGGATTGCTTCAGGCGATGCTACGCGCTGAAATAGCCATGCCTTATGTTGAACGGACGCAGCAATTACTCGCCATCTGTGATATGGTGAAATTTGCAACCTATCGACCGGAATTATCAGACGCATCTACACGGATAGCAGAGGCTCGTTGGATCGTTGATGAAACAAAATCGCTTGTTTCGTCTGCTACTACACCTGAGTTTTCATGAAACTATGGGTCCAATCTGAAAAATGCGATGAAAATAACACCTTTTATTTCAAGGTCGCAACTTGGATTATAAAAGAGAAACGCGCGATAGTTTTCCGAGTCAGTGTTAATCATAGTGTGTGGGTCATCATACTACGGATACCCTGAGAAAATCAAGCGGATAAAAGCCTTGACATAATTTCAAAAAGTATAGTATTATGTTTAATCAAGTTTTTCATTAACCTTTAATTTACGGAAAGTGCCAACTTAGATGAACGAATTTTATAAGCTTCTTAATATAAACACAAGCCATAGCAAGGAGGGAAAAGTAGCGTGTCAGTTGAACACAAAGTACTCCTCACTATACCAATGTACCCTGATATGGAGCTTGCCGCCGCGAAAACTGGCTCTGTCCTCGCTGAATTGAAGGACTTCACCGAGGAGGCAATTGAAGAGATTCAACTCGCTATCATTGAATCTTGTATCAACGCTTCTGAACATAGCCAAAGCGAGGATAAGGAAGTACATATTCAGTTTTTAGTTACGGACGATCGGTTGGAAGTCAAAATCACTGACCGAGGGGTTGGTATAACTGAAGATACACTGGATGGCACCCGCTTACTCGGTAGCCCAGGTGTACACCCCGATTTACGTAAGCGTGGAAGAGGCTTACAAATTATTAGAGCTTTAATGGATGAAGTGGTTATAGAAAGCAGCCCTAACGGGACCACTGTTAGTTTCACGAAAAAGAAAACGCCTAAATAGGTCGCTGTGTCATTCTTGCGCAAGCCTATAGAGGCTTGCGGTTAACCATCTACTCGTCTCTGATACAATATCTAAATGCACGAGTAGATGATTAAAATATGTCAGCAACACAATTTTGAAACCGTCGCGAATAATTCACGAAATTGTGTCAAATGTGTTGTTAAACGACACGCTTTTCTAATCTATCACGTTTCTGTTTTGGGGCGGTTCACAAGTCCATGTTAAGAACTTAAGGAGGTAAGCGATTTGTTGGACAAATTCGATATTCAAATTCGCGAGGCGGAAGAGCACGCGGTGATTGAAACAACTGGATACCTGAATGATGCCCTCGGAGAACAACTTTCCGAGAAAGCACAGGAACTCATTCAGAATGGTTGTACGCAACTCGTAATTAACCTTGAAAAAACTACACTCATTAACAGCATCGGTATATCTATACTTATTGAAATTATAGAGGCACTTACTGAACGCGAAGGCACCCTGAATTTCTGTGGGTTGTCTACCACACAGGAGCGCACATTCCGCATGATGGCACTTGCCAAATATGCTGGTATCTTCCCAGACGAAGAATCTGCTATTGCCAATCTATAACTTTTTTAGGCGTAAATTTTGATTCGGAAATAAATCGAAAATTGTTTTGCTTTACATTGGCGGATGCCTTTTGGGTAGGACATGTTCCGGTGTCTTAGCTATATGCTTGTAGTAACAGATATAACAAAAAATAAAAACCGACATTATCTGGATGCAATACTATGAAAGATCCAAGCGAGCCTACGTCAGGAGACAGTTTGCAAGCCCATCAAACACCAAATACCGCAGAGCAGACGATGGAGCGGCTTATCTTTAGCCTATCTGAGTTGGAACATTTGGGGCAAACGTTGATCTCCGGACACACCAACTTTAATCATTCAAGTGAAACCTATCTTCGGATCACGCTCGGAACTTTGCAAGTCACACGCGGGGCGATACTTCGTTACCACACGACGCGGCAAAATCTTGAAGTCGTTGCATCGTCGCCTGATAAAGTATTTCCCCCAATTACGGTTGAACCCAGCGAAATCGAGGGTTTGCTACAACATTCATTCATTGAAGGTACAAACCTCCCAGAAGGTCTTGAACAATTCTTCGCTCGGACTGCCAAGTTCGTCGAAACTATTGACATACGTCTTTGGGTGCCTCTAAAGATTCAAGATGAATTTCTCGGAATGATTGGTTTAGGAAGTTTCTTGGGCAGAGAGGCATTGGAAGCATGGGAGATGGAATTGTTAACAACCCTTGCTCACCAAATTTCAATCGCCATCGCTTATTCGCAAATGGTGGAGGGGATTCAGAGCGAAAAATTTCGATTGTTCATGCTCGCAGAGAGCGCGCCGCAAATCTGCCAGCTCCTTGAACCTGAAGCCGCGGCAGAACAGGTCGTGCACCAGGCTGTCTCACTCTTAGATGCCAACGCTGGCGCACTCATGCTCAAGCACCCGGAACGTCAGGAACTTGAGATGCACTTCACCTTTCCGGAGACATTAGTTGAAGATGCCACAGACCATTCTGGTCCTAATGGGCTCGTTGTTCCGTATGGTGAGGAACCACCCGTATCTATGGAAGCAACGTCCGCAGACATGCTAAAATTTGTTGTCAGGGAAGGATTGCCGGGACACTGTCCTCCAAAGTCAGACACCCTTTTCGGGGGCAAGAATTTGATGGCTGTCCCTATTCCTGGACGCGACGGTGACATTCTGGGGATCCTCGTTGTTGGTGATAAAGAGGAACGTGGTGGTATGATCACACCTTTCACCGATGAGGATGTAATCCTGCTTGACTCTTTTGCTAAACAGGCAGGGGTTGCAATTCAAAATGCCCACCTGCATCAGGAAGCACTGGATGCACGCCAGTTACAAGCGGAAATGGAGGAAGCACGCAAAATCCAGGTGAATCTCATTCCGGAGACACTCCCGGACATTCCTGGATATGAAGTCGCCGGACATTATGAGCCACGTGGTCCCGTTGGAGGAGACTATTATGATTGTATTCCCTTGCCGACTGGACATTGGGGACTCGCGATTGCGGATGTTTCTGGAAAAGGGATGCAAGCGGCACTTCTTATGGCAACACTACGTGCAGGGCTCATCTCTGAATTATCACGAGGAAAAGGCACCGCAGTTGAGGATTCAGTACAAGATGACCTGAGTTCGGCTGCCTTGTACGGTGAGCTTATTGAAATGGCTATGACGCTTAACTCGCTCCTTTACGCCAGCGGTACAGAGGAGAAATACGCTACTTTTTTCTATAGTCATCTTAACCCCGATACGAATGTCCTGACAACGCTCAATGCAGGGCATAATCCGCCACTGCTCGTTAGAAAAGATGGTACCTATAAGTGGTTGGGTGAAGATGTTGGCGGTATTCCACTCGGTATGTTTCCGAACGAGATGGTTCCCAACATCGCTGAATATGCAGCCGAGCATATCCAACTCACAAGCGGTGATGTCGTTGTATTTTATACAGACGGTGTTACAGAAACCGTGAATGTTGAAGACGAGTATTATGAGGAGGATCGACTCGTAGCGGATTCCAAAGCGTGCAAGGATTCAGATGCTGAGGGTATCCGAAAATATCTTCACGGCGCAGTCATGGGGTTTCAGGGAGAAGCCGATCAGTTTGACGACCTTACCCTACTTATTTTGAGGAAGCAGTAAAGTTTGGCTATCAGCCATCAGCCTTCGGCTTTCAGCAAGAAGAGGGTATTCTTAAGCGAAAACCTCTTAAAACTGACTGCTGATTGCTGACCGCTATATTGAGAGAATACGCATGCAACAAAGTTCAGCAGCCGGACGCTCATTTTTAGATCCAGCAATCCTCGCCCGAATCGGGAATCTTGAATTGATTGCAAAATTCGTCGTTGAAGGCTTTATCTCCGGACTCCACAAAAGTCCGTATCACGGGTTCAGTGTCGAATTCTCGCAATACCGACAATATATGCCCGGAGACGATACCAAACATATAGATTGGAAAGCCTACGCTCGCACCGACCGTCACTATATCAAGCAATTTGAGGAGGAAACCAATCTCAATTGCTACCTCCTTTTAGATGCAAGCGAGTCTATGTTGCATCCGATAGATGAGGCGCAAGTGGATGATCCGACTATAGAGGTGGGGGGAACAGGGCAAAAACTAACAAAGTTGCGATACGCAAGTTTCCTCATCGCCTCACTCGCCTATTTTATGGCGAAGCAGCGGGATGCTGTTGGGTTTGCGTACTTTGATGACACACTTCGCCAATACCTTCCCGCTCGAAGTAGCACATCGCACTTGCACTCGATCTTGATTACGTTGGAGACGCTGCAAACCGCAAAAAGTACACGGATGGGGATGCCCTTGCATCAAATCGCAGAACGTCTAACCAAGCGCGGCTTAGTCCTCTTCGTCTCCGACCTCTACGATGAAAATCAGGCAGAAGTTGTCGAGGGTTTAGAACATCTCAGATATAATGGACATGAGGTCATCGTCTTTCATGTTCTCGCACATCAGGAACTTGCTTTTGCCGACTTTGCAGCAGGAAGGAGCGCAGAAGCACTTATCCGTTTTATTGATTCGGAAAATGATGCTGAGATTATCACAACGCCGCAAGCGATTCAGGAGAGTTATTTGAATAATTTCAACGAATTTCTTGATACTTATAGGCTCGCACTGCGGCAATCGGATATTGATTACAACATGATCACAACAGCAACACCGATTGATTTAGCACTGGCATCTTATCTCGCTAAGCGTCAAGGAGTCCTATAGATATGGCTCTCCGCTGGAGAGCTTAATAGAAATTTCCGATGAAGCACGCCAGCATAGAGGAACGATCCCAAAAGCACATAATTAGAAAATAGGAATCGCACAGGTCCTTATCTCAGTTAGAATTAACCGAAAACCATCGCGAAACGAGGAAGGAAGATGAAAAACACAGTTTTTCATTTCTCTTCTCCGTAGTGGAGCGATGCCCAGGAGCCCATAGTTAAAAGATGTTTGGATTAGGAATTTTAGCCCCTTTATTCGCGGCGGCAGGTATTATAGGTGCCTCAATCCCACTTATCTTGCATCTGTTGAACCGAGAACGTGCGAGGCGATTGGTGTTCGGCACCATCCGTTTCATCCAGATGTCGCATCAGACAAACGTGAGACGGCATAAGTTGAAACGGTTACTGCTTCTGCTAATGCGTATTCTGATATTGGCACTACTCGGCTTTGCGTTTGCGCGACCGTTCTTCGCTGAAGCGCCAGTCATTGCACAGAAAACAGGTGGAAAACGAAACGCAATTGTTATTTTGGATACCTCCTATAGTATGCAATATGAGAAGGTATTTGAGAACGCAAAAAGGGAGGGTATCAAAATTCTTGACGGGCTTGATGCAACCGATGCCGCGGGTCTTATTCTTTCTTCGGACAATGCCCGTGTCGTTGCACCACTCGGTTCAGAGTTGTCACACATTAGGGCGGCTTTGAACGATGCAGGAGCCACTTATAAACCTACAGATTATTTGGATGCACTGCAAACCGCTGACGAAATACTTGCGTCTATTCCTATCGGTGAAAAACAGATTTATCTGATTGCTGATATGCAAAAGCGGGGATGGGAAAACTTCATTGAAACCGACAAACTCAACCCTGATGTCCAAATTCAGTTTATTGATGTCCATCCCGAACAACCGCGCAATTTCGCGATAACAGACCTCAGTGTACCGCCTGTTATATTGAAGGAACAGAAAGCATCATATCTGGTCGCGCGCGTCCGTAATTTCAGCGATGAGGCTGTTGAGAATCTACCGGTTGGTCTGTTCGTAGATGGAAATATGATTCACACTGTCGAACTTGACATTGAGCCGGACGACCTCGCGGATGCTGTCTTCAGGGTCGACTTTCAAGACGAGGCGACACATATAGGTTGGGTTGAACTGCCTGAAGATGCGCTGGGGGGTGACAACGAACGCTATTTTACTTTGCAAAGCCTGCGCTCAATCAAGGTTCATGCCGTCAGGGACAAACCACGGACGCAAAATCGCTATCAGACGATGGAAACGTTTTTCATGAAAATGGCGTTCACAGCAGGAAGTGGCGCGGTGCCTATTGATTTTACCGAATCAAGTTCGGTGCCGGGTGCGGCGGCACTCAGTCGCACCGATGTTCTGGTGCTTGCCAATGTAGCACAACTCTCTTCCGACGAAGCTGGACGCGTGGCAGATTACGTTGCTTCAGGCGGCGGATTGATTGTGACAGTGGGTGATAATATAGACACTGATGTTTATGAACAGCGTCTTGGTGGTGAGATAGGTTTGATGCCTTGTAACTTCGTCCGACCCGTCGGCGACGCTTTTGATCGTCAGCAGTTTCGCGTCCTTGCGACAGTGAAGTACGAACACCCGATTTTCGTTCCGTTCAAGGAGCCGAACCATGGCGATTTTGGTAAGGCGCGGTTTTATAGAATTTTTCAGGCGGTACCAACGGCAAATGCTACCGTCATTGCTTCTTATGATGATGGCAGTCCTGCACTCTTTGAAAAGCCTTACGGAAACTTAGGGCGTGTGCTCTGCTTTACCTCAACGATAGACCGAGAATGGAACGATTTACCGATTCGCGCCGTTTATCTGCCTTTCCTGCATGAATCTATTAAGTATCTTGCACTTAAAGACGTAGAAACCATGCCCGATTACCGCGTCGGAGACTATATAGAACTAAAGGTTTCCCAAACTGAGAATGAGAACATAACCGAGAGCAGAGAGATCGCGATCTTCAATCCAAACAACGTTGAGACGCGCTTCGGACGAAATAAAGATGTTACGCCGGCAGCAGAGAATACTCCACAAGGCAGCGTCTTATATACAGACACGTCTGTACCGGGTATCTATTCAGTTCATAGGTCTGGCACAGAAGTTACGGACTACTTTGTAGTCAACGTCGATACCACTGAGTCCGATCTTGCGGTGCGCGATGTTGAGGAGCTTGCAAGCATGCTGAAAGGCGCAGCGGATGAATTAGTCGAAGATAAACCTACGGCTGAACTCGTGGCGCAATACAATGAAGATGTAGAGAGGAATCAAAACGTATGGATCTATCTCATGTTAGCAGTCTTTGCTTTAGCAGTAACAGAGATGTTCCTCGCCAACCGCGTTTAGGTTTTTATAATGAGCATCTGGGCGCAGTTCCTCTACAGAAATATTACCCCTACGGGGTTCAGTCCCCGTTGAAGCAGATCGCTTATGGGCGAGTACGCCGCAAAATTGACCGGAAACCTGTCAGGAGACAATAAATGAAAATGTAAACATTTTCATTTATTCTTCCTGCGTGAAACGAAATTATGCCTTAAATGGCATAATTTGTCTTTGCTTTACATTTGGAACAATACCCAGATTCCCATAGTTAGAAAAACGAAACGTAGTGGAGCGATTTAACCATCAACTCGATTCCGTTATAGATGTTAAAGCACGAATTGATGGTTAACAGGAGGCCATAGTTAAAAAATGAACTTTGAACCGAGTGCACCGATTGAAGTGCCACAAGTTGTATCCGATGAGCAGGTCCAATTTTTTGTCGACAACGGGTATCTTGTTGTCCCAGATCTGCTCTCTCTGGATGAGATAGAGGAGTTGCGGCAGGACACTGTTACGCTTGCCAAAGGTGGACACCCATGCGACAGTCTCCAACCGCTTCCTGAGGATGTCAGCGATGACGAAGCCATTGGACGTATCCTTTGCATTCATCAACCCCATTTCGTCAGTCCAATTATCGAGAAGTACGTCAAGCACCCGAAAATCTGTGGTATTCTGAGCCAGATAACTGCCGCACATTTACCCTACTGGGACGGAAGCGTCAAGTGTATGCAGTCGATGCTCTTTGTAAAACCGCCCAGTTTTCAAGGGCAGGCATGGCATCAGGACGAATTTTATATTCCGACCCGCGATCGCTCCTTGATTGGCGCGTGGACCGCAATGGACGAGGCAACCATAGAAAATGGATGTTTATGGGTCCTTCCCGGCTCGCATCGTCCAGGATATCTCTATCCACAGAGATACCACGAGAACCCAGATGAGTTCGATTTTGCCTGGGAGAGTCACGGTTTTGATGACACAGATGAGGTGCCCGTTGAAGTTACAACCGGCACATTAGTGTTTTTTAACGGTTATCTACTCCACCGCTCTCGTAAAAACCGTGGAGATACATATCGCAGGGTTTTGGTGAACCATTACTGCAATTCATGGTCGTTGTTGCCATGGGCGATTAAGGAGGGGGAACGCGCGGCAAGTGCTGACCGCCGATGTATCATTCCGGTCTCTGGTGTCGATCCTTATGCGTGGAAAGGCTACGATGCACCGTCTAAGAACGTTTCCCTGCGCACCTGCAAAGCTGTTGAGCAAATGGAGCCATCGGATGCAAACTGAACTTTTTTCTGAGCTCAAGCAGGCGTTAGAGACGATGCTATCACGGATCGAGGCTGGCGAGGACATATTGGAACAGTTGGAACGAATTGACGCGCTGCATCAGGAACTCGCGCCGGCGGCTCCAAAAAATTTGCTGCACTATCTTGAGCGGAAAAGTTATACAAAAGCGTTAGCGTTACTCGAAACCTTTTTTAAATAATTGGCACCTGGACTGCGCCCAGATGCCGCAATTAAAAAAATAGGGAAGAGAAATATGGTAAGAGAGGATGGACGCGGACGAGATGAACTGCGTCCCGTCACAATCAAACGACATTATATCAAACACGCTGAAGGCTCTGTGCTCGTTGCGACAGGGGACACTCGTGTTATATGCACTGCCTCTGTGATTGACCAACAGCCGCGTTTCATGCGCAACCAACGTATCAAAAATAAGGGATGGGTAACGGCGGAGTACTCCATGTTACCCCGCTCTACTTCTGAACGGATGCAACGTGAGATAACCCGTGGCGGTGTCAGTGGTAGAACGCAGGAAATCCAACGCCTCATCGGTCGTTCCTTGCGTGCGGCTGTAGATTTATATGCCTTGGAAGAACAGACAGTTTGGGTTGATTGTGATGTCATTCAAGCTGATGGGGGGACACGCACCGCAGCCATTACAGGTGCCTTTATCGCACTCTGGGATGCCTGCCAAAGTCTCGTTAAAAGCAACAGAATTAAAAATTTTCCTATTACCGACAACATTGCCGCCACAAGTGTTGGACTTATCGAGGGTCAACCGATGTTAGACCTCTGCTACACGGAAGACTCATCGGCGGATGTTGATATGAACATTGTTATGACAGGGAACGGAGAATTTATAGAGATACAGGGCACCGCAGAAGAAAAACCCTTTTCGCGTGCCGAGTATGACCAAATGCTGGATCTCGCCGTTGGGGGTATACAGCAACTCATCCGGCTCCAGAATCGGATGATGTTGGAGAATTTAGATGAAGCTCATATTGGCGACGCGTAACCAAGGCAAAGTGAGAGAACTCACAAACATGCTCTGCGGTGAAGCGAGTTCCAAGCAACAGGTCGAAGTTATCTCTTTGGAAAGTTATCCAGGCGCCCCAGAGGTTGTTGAGGATGGGAAAACATATATGGAGAATGCCATTAAAAAAGCATCTATTATCGCTGAGTATACATCCCACCTCACCCTCGCTGACGATGCTGGGTTGGAGGTAGATGCTCTCGGCGGTGCACCGGGCATTAACTCCAAACGCTGGGCAGGCGAAGACGCAACGGATGATATCCGAATTGCGAAACTCCTTCAAGCACTTGAAGGCGCGACCAATCGGCGTGCGAGGTTTATCGCCGCGATTGCAGTCGTACACCCTAATTCCGACCCTGAAGGCGTTCTCGGTGTTTGTGAGGGACACATCAGGCACGATCCCGTCGGAGAGAGCGGTTTCGGTTATGATCCCGTGTTTGTACCTGACGGTTATAATCAGACTTTCGCAGAATTAGGGGAAGAAATAAAAAACCGGATTAGTCACAGAGCAAAGGCGTTGGAACAGGCAATCGCCTTGCTATGATAGTTATCAGTTCAGACTCTCCCACGCGCACCGAACGCTTTGTATCAGTAGGCGTGGGCGAGTCTGAGTCGACAGTTAATGCTGACGACAGGATAACTACTAAAAGAGGAGAAGATGGCAGTACTTAACGAGTTACGCAATGGGTTGGTTATCCGGCTCAACGATACAATTTACACCATAGTCAACTGTGATCATGTCAAGCCAGGGAAAGGTGGTGCCTTCGCACGAACCAAAATCAAACGTATTTCCGACGGTGCTGTCTTGGACAGGACGTTTCGTTCCAGCGAAAATGTCGAAACCGTCAGGCTCATGGACCACCAGATGCAGTATATGTACCGAGATGGGGACGCGTTGTGGTTTATGGACAATGAAACATTTGAACAACACACACTCCCTGTAGATCTCATTGGAGATGGCTTGAAGTTCCTAAAGCAGGGTGAAACTGTCACCGTCAAAATGGAAGGTGTAATCCCACTTGCCGTTGAACTTCCGAACTTCGTTGAGCTTCAGATTGTTGAAACCGACCCCGGGTTACGAGGTGATACTGTCAGCGGCGGTTCAAAGCGCGCCACGCTTGAGACGGGTGGTGTCGTTAATGTTCCTTTGTTTGTTCAGAACGAAACACGTGTCAAAGTTGACACGCGCACCGGAAAATATGTAGAAAGGATATAGTAGCCATCGGCTATCGGCTTTGTAGGAGTGGGGTAACCCCGCCTCTACGATGGCTGAAAACTGAAAACTATTAAAAAGAGAAATGCGTCAAAACAGATCCAAGGATAAATCTCAATCTGCTGAACAAGATTACAGCGATGTCTTGGAAATTGTTGAACAGTTGGCGGAAATTCTTGACCGCACCGATCTTTCGGAAGTCCGCATCCGGGATAAGGAATTTGAGATACAGGTTTCCAGGTATCGCGGGAATCCCCCAGGACATGAACAGCCCGCGCTACGATCAGCAGAGACGGGCGTAGCGGTGGGGACACCGCAGCTCCCTGTAGAGAACCCAGATACGGACGGCAGCGCGGAAGCAAATAATGCATTGATCAGTGCACCGATGCCCTCGCGCTTCTACCGTTCCCCTGCGCCTGATGAGCCACCCTTTGTAAAAGTCGGGGATATAGTTGCCACGGGTGAACCCGTTGCCGTCCTTGAAGTTATGAAAACTTACAATCCCGTGGAAGCTCCGTTTAACTGTGAGATCTTAGAGATTCTCGCTGAAGATGGCGAGGCGGTTGAATATGCACAACCGTTGTTCCGAGTGAAGCAGGCATAGTGTTTTGGTTTCCGCAAGGAACATTAAAAAAACATGGTGATAGACCCAAGCCTAAAGACTTGGGCTTCCGCAAAGTTGTGCTAAGCGGAAGCGTTTGTGGCTTCAAACGACATTGCTTTTGTTTTGAGAATGTCAAAAACGAAAGTCTTACGATGCCTAAGCACAAGGGACGCTATCCCGACCCCGCACCGAAGTGCCTTATGAACAGTTTGATGTGTTGTGTGAGGTTATTAACCCCTTACATTCTCGTGGGATACAACATGACTTGGATTTCCCGAACACATGTCGAGCATATTTTAGATATTTCTGAGGTGTATAGGCTTTTACGTAGTTGTCTCAATATCAAGCAATATACCAGTGCATCAACTCACAACCAATGCCGAATACAATGAACATTATAGCAGATTTTTAGACAAATATCAAGTCTTTTTTTATAACTTAAGGAGCCTCTACTACATCCCAAATCTGAAGGATTGGGTTTTGTAGCGAAAGACATGATAAAAAAAATACTTATAGCAAATCGTGGTGAGATCGCTGTCCGCATCATCCGGACATGCAAAGACATGGGGATTAAGACGGTAGCGATATACTCAACCGCTGATGAAGACGCACTACACGTTAAACACGCTGACGAGGCATACTGTATTGGTCCACCGCCATCAACTGAGAGTTATCTTAAATACTCCAATATTATCACTGTTGCGGATTATGCGAATGTCAACGCAATCCACCCAGGCGCAGGCTTTCTGGCTGAGGACGCACAATTTGCGGAAATTTGTGAGGCACACCAGATAAAGTTTATTGGACCCTCCATCACAGATATCGCTACGATGGGTGACAAAGTGAAGGCACGCGAAACTGTGGCAAAAGCGGGACTGAAACTTGTACCCGGCAGCCAGGGCGGTAGGCGTAAAAATAGCAAAAAAGGAACAGTGGACACCGCCGAGGATGCCGCGCAGATCGCTGAGACAATCGGGTATCCTGTCGGAATCAAAGCCGTGGCAGGCGGTGGTGGTCGCGGCATCCGAATTGCCGAAAATCAGCCGAGTCTACTTAATCTTTTTCATACCGCGAAGGCAGAGGGTGAGGCGGCTTTTGGTAATGGGGATGTCTATATTGAAAAATGGATTGAAGAAGCACGACATATTGAGGTGCAGATTCTGGCGGACACACACAGCAACGTTGTTCATTTAGGCGAACGGGAGTGCTCTATCCAGCGTAAACAACAGAAACTCTTGGAAGAAGCACCTGCCGCCTCGATTCCACCTAAACTTCGTAACGAAATCTGTAAAGCCGCCGCGAAAACCGCAAAAGCGATCGGCTACACAAATGCTGGGACCATTGAATTTGTAGTCGATAAAGATGAGAATTACTATTTCTTAGAGATGAATACACGGATTCAGGTTGAGCATACTGTCACTGAGAGTATCACCGGCATTGATCTCATCAAAGAACAGATTCGACTCGCAATGGGGGATCAACTCGGATATAACCAATCCGATGTTCAGATTCAAGGACACGCGATTGAATGCAGAATTAATGCCGAAGATCCAGCCAATCAGTTCATGCCTTCACCAGGGCTCGTCACAGACTACCATCCTCCCGGCGGCATCGGTATTCGGGTTGATGGGTATCTCTACACGGGGTATACTGTCCCTTCGCACTACGATTCACTCGTGGCGAAACTCATCGCGACGGGCAGGGATCGAGAAGAGGCGATTGCACGGTTGAAACGCGCATTGTCTGAATTTGAAATTGAAGGCATAAAGACCACGATTCCGCTCTTCCAGACTATCCTCAACGATGAACGCTTTCGCGGCGCAACCATTTTTACCAATTTTTTAGAAACATAAGGAATAGTCATCAGTTAACTGACAACTCTAATATGCCACACGTGTATACTTTCTTCGTAGCGTTTGCAATCTCTATGCTCACGGCTATGACGCTAAATGCGGTTACTTTTGTTGATGTCACGAACGAAGCCGGCATCCGTTTTCAGCATTCAAGTGGAACCCGTTCCAGCCTACTCCCAGAAGACATGGGCTCCGGCGCAGGCTTTGCCGATATAGACAACGACGGGGACATCGACCTCTACATTGTCAATATCTCCGGTTCCTTTACACAAGGTGGAGTGAGTCATAAGGGAAACGCCAATGCCCTCTATCGTAACAACGGTGATAGCACATTTACAGACATTACGCGTGCCGCAGGTGTTGGGCATCAAGGCTACGGCATGGGGTGCGTCTTCGCAGATTATGACGGTGATGCCGACCTCGACCTTTACCTAACCACCTATGGTGAGAATGTCCTCTATCGGAACAATGGGAATGCCACCTTTACCGATGTCACGGAAGCTGCCGGTGTCGGTTGCGAATTGTGGAGCACAGGTGCCGCCTTCGCAGACGTAGACGGCGACACCGATTTAGATCTCTACGTTTGCAACTATGTCACCTACGATTTAGAGCAGTTGGAACAGATGAAGGAAGAGTCCCTACAATCTGGAAAACCCGTACCGAGTGCCTTGAATCCGCATGTCTTTGAACCCCAAGATAACGTCTTCTATCGGAACAACGGGGACGGCACTTTTACCGATGCAACCGATGAAACAGGAATCGCAGCAGTAGGTGGTAGAAGCATGCAAGCCATCTTTAGCGATTTTGATAACGATAACGATGTGGACCTCTATGTCGCAAATGATACCTCCACGAACCATATCTATCGCAACGATGGAGGTGGCGCGTTCACGGATGTCAGTGCCGAATCGTGGGCGGCAGATTTTCGCGGCTCTATGGGACTCACCGCTGGCGATTACGATGCTGATGGGGATATCGATCTCTTTATGAGCCATTGGGTGGACGAAGAAAACGCACTCTATAGAAATTTGTTGAAAGAAGACAGGAAGATTGCAGGAAGAATGGAAGAGAAAACGGGAAGAATGGAAGAAGGGAAGGATGCGGACTCCACCCTTCCATCCTTGCATCCTTCCATCCCAACGTCTTCCACCCTTCCATCCTTCCATCCAAGCCGCATCCGGTTCGTAGATGAATCCTATACTGCCATGCTTGCTGAGGCGAGTATCAAGCAGATCGGATGGGGCACCACCCTCTTTGACTATGACAACGATGGTGATTTGGATATCTTTGTGACGAACGGTAGTACTTTCCAAGAGCTGAGACAACCAGAGGTGCTTATCCCGCAGGCTGATATGTTGTTCCGAAACAATGGAGATGAGACATTTAACGATGTTAGTCAGGAGGCAGGAATTGCGGCACTCCCTATCCGAGTCGGTCGCGGCGCAACATTTGGAGACTATGATAACGATGGCGATGTCGATATTTTCATTGTCAATAACCATGCCCCACCGACCCTGTTGCGTAATGAGGGCGGAAACCGCAGCAATTGGCTCCATGTCAAACTCGTTGGAACAGAAGCGAATCGAAATGCCATCGGCGCGAAAATCCAAGTGAAAACGGCAGATCAGACGCAGATACGAGAGATTTACGCAGGTGATAGTTACATGTCCTTTAACAGTCTCATCGCGGAATTTGGCGTGGGGAACGCCACACAGATTGAGACGTTACAGGTTACTTGGCAGAACGGAGAAACGCAGAAGCTTCATAATATCCCGGCAAACCAGCGAATCCATATAACGCAAAAATGAGCAACTATTTCTACCTATCCATTTCTATATTTTTAATTCTGCTCGCGTGCGGTGGAGATCCCACCATTGAGCGCGGCAAAGCGTTTCTTGAAACAGGCAATACTACGTCCGCCATTCAGCAGTTTCAGGCAGCACTTAAGCAGAATCCTTCCAATGCTGAGGCGTACTATCAGCTCGGTTTGGTGTATGAAGGATTAGTAGATGCTACGCAAGCGATCGATGCATTCAGGAATGCGGCAAGATTGGCACCGAAACGTCCAGAAATAACACTCGCACTCGGGCGCGTCTATTGGCACAGCGGTAACCGTTCCCTTGCGCGCACCGAGTTTCAAAATCTGCTGATCGGTTCCCCCAAAAAGGAAATCCTCCTTCAGTTAGCAGGTCTCACCGGGGATGCCTACCACGTCCAGCGTATTCGCACCGAAGGCAGCGACGACTACGAGCAGACCTTCACTGAAAAAGGAAATATAATGACGTTTATTGCAAAGTATACTGACGATTATAGTCCCGCAATTTCGCCTGACGGAAAGTGGCTCGCCTTCGCTTCAAATCGCCTTGAGAACGCTGAGTTGTATCTCATGGATCTCACAACTCGCACGCTCCAGCAGCTCACGCATACCGATGAACTTGACGAATACATGCCTGCTTTTTCACCAGATGCCAAGTCTATCGCTTTCGTTACAGAACGCACCCGAGGGGGTATGATGCTCCCACCTGTCCAAGCGAGTGGGTCTGATCCGAGTGCTGCCACCATATATCTCATGGATATTGATGGGAGAAACCAGCGTCCATTAATTGATATAGAGGGGGCACAGCGCGCACCTGCCTTTTCGCCTGACGGACAAAAAATCGCTTTTGAATCCAAGGCACCTACTCAGGAAACGCCGAGCAACCCCGGAAGCACTGAGAACAACGCCACATTAGAAATCTACATCATTCATATTGATGGCACAAACAAGAAGCAGCTGACGCATAACGCTGTAGACGATGGACATCCAACGTGGGCACCCAATGGAAAGCAGATCGCTTTCACCGGAATGGTGGACAACATCTACCAAATTTTCAGCGTCAACGCCGAGGGTGGCACGGTGAAGCAGTTGACATTTGAAAATGCAAGCCATTATCATCCCACTTTCAGTCCGGATGGCAAACGGATTATCTATGTCTCGAACGCGCATAACCATTATACGCTCTGGACGATGGATGCCAACGGAAACCCAAGCAAAACCCAACTCACGAACCACATCGGCGCGCATTTTGAACCGAGCCTCTCACGGGACGGAAAAATGCTTGTATTCAGTTCCGACCGTTCCGATCACATGCGAATCTATCTCATGGATTTGACAAAACCCGTCCAAAAAGAAGCGTTAAAGGCAAGGCTGCAGATTTGTAGATTAAAAGTAGTAGGCACGCTCCGTCGGGTCTCCGTAAACACTTAAAAGTAGTAGGCACGCTCCGTCGGGTCTCCGTAAACACTGATCTTCCTGATCCCCTGTCTGTAATCCTGCAAATCCTAAAATCCTGATTCAGACAAAAAAACAGATATGCGAACAATTTTTTCTATTTTCCTTATCCTCCTCATCAGTATCGGCTGCAGTCCAGATGCACCCCAGAGCAAAGTAAACCCGCAATTCACGGCACATTATCAAAAAGGGATGGACGCGCTGGACATGAATAACTTCGCTGAGGCGGAAAAAGCGTTTCAGGCGTGCCTGCAGATTGATGCCAATGCCCACGATGCGCGCATGTTGCTTGCACGCACCTATATCAGACAACAGGAGTTCGCACGTGCCGAAGAGACATTACAAACGCTAATAAAACTGCTTGAAAGCATCGCGGTTAGAAACCCCTTCCACAAGGATAAACTCTCAAGAGCCTACCTAACATTAGCACAGGTTTACAGTTATCAACAACGCTTTTCTGATTCTACCACTGCGCTCACCAATGCTCTGGAGGTTAACCCTGACGATACCGAAGCGCGCATCAGACTCGGCTATTTCTTAGGCGCGCCACAACAGATGCTCGTCCCGGACCTCTCAGCATCCAAACGGCAGTTTGAAAAGGTACTGGAACTTGAACCGAATAATCTGGAGGCGATGCTCCAACTCGGTTTGGCAGAGTTCCGCCTCGGCGAAGCAGACAAAGCCGCTGAACGGTTTGAAAATATCATCCAGAATTACCGCCGTCATTCGGGTGCCTACTACTATCTCGGAGTCTATCATCTCCGACACGGTGCACCTGAAAAAGCCGTTGAGAATTTCAAGGAGTCCCTCCGCCTCAAACCTCGCGATCCCGAAACCTTATGGAACTTGTGGACGGCTTATACAAAACTCGGCGGCTATCCAGCCGAATTGCCGGAGGAATTTAAAATCCAACCGTGGGAGGGGTTTGTAACCCCGAATTCTGTGGGACAAGGTTCTCTATTCACAAACATTGCCCCCGACTTAAAAATGGACAAAGTTGACGGCGGGCGCGGTAGTGCATGGGGTGACTACGATAATGACGGAGATCTGGACATCGTTGCTGTCGGCACGTATCAACCACACGCGCTCTTCCGCAATAACGGCGATGGCACCTTTACGAACACCGCGAATGAAGCAGGCATCGCCGATCCGAGAGGCGGTTGGGGTTCACTCTTCGCCGATTACGATAACGACGGCTATCTGGATCTCTACATCACCCGTGGGGGTTGGTCTGGCGCAGCGGAGAACACGCTCTATCACAACAACGGCGATGGCACGTTCACCGATGTTACGCACACTGCCGGTGTCGCAGACCCACAGAGTAGTTTCTGCGCGACTTGGGCAGATTACGACAACGATGGCTACCTGGATCTCTACATTGCGGACGGGGTTATCGGTGATGGCGCGGCGAATGTCTTATACCGGAACAATGGGGATGGCACTTTCACGAATACAGCAGAGGCAGCCGGTGTAGCAAATACGGGAAACTCTCTCGGAACCGCTTGGGGGGATTACGATAAGGATGGGCATATCGACCTGCATGTCGTCAATTTCGGACAATCCAATGTACTTTATCGCAATAACGGCGATGGGACGTTCACTGATGTCACACTGTCAACTGGCATGAATCTCCCCGTTACGGATGCCTTTGTTACCTTCTTTCTGGATGTAGACAACGATACAGATCTGGACATCTTCATCTCAAATTCGGGTTCGTTTCAAGCCTTCATCGCGGGTCAAATCACGGGTGGCGCGACGCACAACAGCGATCGGCAGGTGCTTTATCGCAACAACGGTGACGGCACTTTTACGGATGTCACCCGTGAATCGGGACTCTACCACGCTTATGGCGCGATGGGGGCAAACTTCGGAGACATCAATAGCGACGGTTATCTTGACATCTATCTCGCCACCGGTGCACCACAGATGGGACGGCTTGAACGCGACGCACTCTTTCGCAACAACGGCGACGGCACTTTTACAGATGCGACTGTTGCGTTAGGTTTAGGAAACATCGGAAAAGGACACGGTGTAACCTTTGGTGACGTTGATACTGACGGTGATGTTGACATCTACGTGCCTGTCGGTGGTGCGTTTATCGGCGACCAGTGGCACAATCTCTTCTACCGCAACAGTGGTACTGGAAACAATTGGATTACCCTAAAACTGGTCGGGGTCAAAAGTAATCGGGATGGCATCGGTGCTAAGGTAACTTTACGTATGGGTGATGACGTAATTTACCGAGAGGTCAGCGGTGGATGTGGATTTGGCTCGACCAATAGTCTCGCACTTGAAATTGGCCTCGGAACGCATACAAAAGTTGATACGCTCGAAATCGCCTGGCCCTCCGGTCAAATTGATACGCATCGAAACCTATCTGTCAACCAGAAACTCGTTGTTACCGAAGGTTTTTAACTTTCCTTGCGGTGAAACAACGTAGTTTAGGTTTTGATGCTTTTTTCTCAAATCCGCCTGCTCCGTTGTTGCAGGCTACACGCTTTTTCTAAAGAATAGGACTCACGCACATTCCACCTCATCCCTCCGCATAAACATCCTTATCAGGTGACAGGAGGATATGGGGAGGGAGACGGTGCTCAGATTCAATAACCTAAAAAATGCGAAATTCACCAAAACCTGCCCTACTCACAGAGGATGAGATGGCTCTCTTTGTGGACTATTATCAACTCACGATGGGGCAAGCAGATTTCAACGTCCAGAATAACACCATTATTACCGCGAACTACTATGTCCGAGAAGTCCCGCAAGGACAGTATCTCATAGCAGCCGGATTGGAACAAGTTATCCACTATATCTTAAACTTGCGCTTCACTGATACTGCGCTCGACTGGTTGGCACAACGGGGTGACCTGAGTCCTGACTACCTCGCTTCGCTTAAAGATTTCCGTTTCGACGGCTCCATTTTCGCTGTTCCCGAAGGCACGCTTGTTTTTCCCAATGAACCGATTATCAATGTCACGGGTCGCTCCAGAGATGTACAACTTTTTGAGACCTATCTACTCTGCGTCATGAACTTTCAGACGTTGATTGCCACGAAAGCCTCTCGAATCGTAGAATCTGCAAGAGGCAGACCTGTATTCGACTTCGGTGCGAGGCGGGCACACGGCAGGGATGCCGGAATCCTCGCCGCTCGTGCCTCCTTCATCGGTGGTGCGAGTGGGACATCGTTAGTGCTTGCAGGACACTATTTTGATATTCCGTACGTTGGCACGATGGCGCATAAGTTCATCTCCGAACGTCCTACCGAGTTAGAAGCCTTCCGTGATTACGCGACAACCTTTCCGAACAATACCACCCTTCTAATTGATACGTATGATACACTTCATGGTGCGAGAAACGCTTGCATTGTCGCAAAGGAGATGGAGACGCGCGGTACGCAATTGCGTGCAGTCCGATTGGACAGCGGCGACCTCTTAACCCTCAGCAAAGAGGTGCGTTGTATCCTTGATGCTGAAGGACTCGGTTATGTCCAGATTATCGCAAGTCACGAGCTTGATGAATTCCAGATAGACGCTCTGCTCAAAAACGGTGCACCGATTGATAGTTTCGGAGTAGGCACACGGCTCGCTACGGGGGCGAACTACAATTCGCTCACGGGTGAAGGCTCTACGTCCGCCCTCGGTGGTGTTTACAAGTTAGTCGAGAGCGATGGCAAACCTGTTGGAAAACGGTCGCTGGATGAACCGTCTAAAGCAACTATACCGGGCAAAAAGCAGATCTATCGCGTTGCCGATGTTGATGGGAATTATGTCAGAGATTGCGTGGCACTCTGGGATGAACCGATTTCTGAGGGACAGCCACTCCTAATACCGATTATCCAAGACGGGGGGTTGGTATATGATTTTCCGGATCTGCATGACATCCAGACACAGACAGCCGTAGAACTCAAAAGATTGCCAGATTCGCATAAAAGTTTGACGGAAGCAGAACCTTACCTTGTGGAGTTACACCCGTCGCTAAGGAATTTGTGATAATCTAAGTTAACGTAAGTTCGAGAGCGTCGCAGAGGGTACCTCTTCTGTAGGAGGGACTTTTGAATCCTGATTTGGGCGCTTCCCGACTCCTAATCGAGACCAACTGCTGATAAAAAATCCGCGAAATCCGTGTAATCCGCGATTCTGACAATGAACACCCGCCAACTCCAAACCAAAACGCTGACGGCTATTGATTGGATCCCGTCTTTGCGGTTTCAAGACGTTTGCGATTTTCTTTGAGGAACCGCATAACTGCATCTGAATCGGTGGCTTGTAGGTTTCCGAGCGCACTCGCTTCTTCTATGAGCATCGTCATTTGCATAGGATTATCTGTGAGTAGATGTTCCGCCCTTTTATAATAATAGGCGGCTTGTGCATTTTCACTCTGATTTTCACAGATGGTGGCGAGGTAGACGTAAGCCGCAGCGAGACGTGGCGACTGCGTCCGGTTTTGAATGAACTCCTCAAAAGCGAAACGCGCCTCATTGTAACGTCTGTCATCGTAATGGACACGTCCGATCCGAAACTGTGCCCTATCGGCGAAACTGTCTTTATATCCCCCTGCGAGATAGCGATCCCGTTCTGGGTATCCGATCGTCGTTTCGTAGGCTTGCAGTGCCTCGTTGTAACGGTGAAGTTTTCTGTAGAGCTCGCCCAACTGAAAATTTGCCATCATCGCTTGCAGGGTGTTCGGATGCGTTTCAATTACCTTTTTGTAGGCTTGAATTGCTTCGTTAGATGCGGAAAGTTGCTCAGCGTAGATGAGTCCGCTGCGGTAGAGTGCTTCGGCGGAATGCGTCAAATCGGCGTGGTGCTTCGATACTTCTTGATACGCCTCAATTGCTTTTGGATGGTCCTGTAACGGCTTCCGCTCGTAGATGGTCCCGATTTGCAATCGCGCGCGTGCCGCCTCTATAGGGACTAAGTTTTGGTCTTGGAGTTTCTCACGCAAGTTTTCGATGGCTGTGAGTTGCTGAAGTGTCGGAAGTTGTTCCGCTGCCTGCTCTGCTTGAGGGGTATGGGGTGCTGTGGCGATGAGATGTTGAGCAATACTTAAGGCTTCAGAAAAGTCTCGATCTGCACGTGCTTTGTTCAACCGTCCTAATTCCACTTCCGCCATCTGTTCTGCGAGTTCCTCAATTTTCCTACGAATCTCTGCTTTCACCTCAGGCACGCTTTTGTCATGCATTGAGATCTGTCCTAAATACCCCGGATCGAGTTGTGGTAGATAGGCATGAAGAAACGTTTCAAAAGACGCTATTGCTTTCGGATAGTTCAAGGTTTGTTCATAGCAAACGCCTGTCCAATAGAGAACAGCATGCATGTTCCAGAAGTTCGGGTGTCTATGTTTCAGTTTCTCAAAGATGGGGATTGCTAATGAATACTTCTTGGTTGTGCGATGGATATTCGCCATTTGAAAGAGTGCATCCGCAGCGAAATTGCTGCTCGGGTAATCTTCAGTGACTTTTCTGTACGTTGCCATTGCTAAGGCCGATTGGTTCAGAACCGTATGCCGTAAATGTGCGATACGCCATCTCGCTTCTGGTGCCATAATCGCATCAGGATGTGCTTCCAGAAGTGACGCATACTCCTCAATTGCCTTTTCGGGCTGATTGAGTTGGGAATGATTCCGATAGAGTTCAGCGATCTGAAATTGAGCGATGGCGGCAAGGGGTGTCCCTTTGTACTGGATCGCAATACGCTGCTGCTCCCTTAGGTCAGAGAGTGCCCTGTTAATATCCCGTATCTTCTGCAAGCCAGTTTTATGCACGAAATGCGAGGCAGGAGCGAGTTTAATCAATCTGTCGTAAATTTGGATAGCCTCGTGGTAATTGCCCATACGGCTATGGACATCACCTTTTTTGATAATGGCGAGGAAGAGCTCCTCGGCAGCAAGCCCATTTTTCTCAAGTTTCAGAATTTTGTCGTATGCCTCGATCGCTCTGGTGTACTGATGCGTATAGTTATAGTAGATTTCGCCGATCTGGTAGTAGCACCAACTCTGCACTGCAATGTCGTTGGTAGATTCGGCAAGTGCTTCAAGCTTATTAGTGGCTTCCGTATACTGTCTCTCTTGAATTAAGGTGTGCACCTCTTCAAAGTGGGTGTAAGCCAGCGGGCAGAGGAGAAAAATCAGCAGCACGTGTGAGAGAAGTATAAGTCTACTTCGCGTTTCCATCTTTTTAACTATGGGCCTCTTGTCCGCTCTCCATTTCATTACGAGCGGGTTTCCGGTTAATTCGCGACTGGGATTGAGGATTTGTACTTGGCTTCTCTTCGTTAATATCGCACGCCTCCGCTGAATCCGACGCATTATAATTTTAGCCACCGCCGCAACGGCACAAACGATCCTTAATCGAAGACCGTTCTTAAACCAATTGCCTGATTTAACGCTTTGCGAATCGTTAAAAAGAAGCGGTGCCCAAGTGTTAATCATTTAAAAATGCTCTTGCTATTCCGCTACGGCGTGTTCAAGGTTCCGGAGTGAAGGTTCTGAAGATGCTCGTCCGCAACCTTTGTCCAAGTGGTCCCATGCGCGTGCTCCTTCATTCGATGGAGACGGCTTTCTGTGTCCCACGCATCATTTCGGAGATGATGTGTGATGAGTGCCTCCTCCAAATTTCGCTGGATATCTTGCTGACGATATTGTTCGATCCGGGCATCAGCGGATTGCATTTTGGTCAGTCGCAGCACCGGTTCGGGTTGAAACGGATTTCCCATGAGGAGTGCGATCGTAATTAAAGCAATAGCAATAGTACTCGCGGCAGCGGTTCTTTGCCACCGGAAAAGAGATCCGAAGTTAACAAGGTACGCACGGACCCGCGAAAGCAGCGTTTGCTCGTGTACCGCAGCGAGACGTTTGTACACATTCATTTCAATGTCTTGTAAAGCGAGTTCGGGCACGCGCAATTCTGCTTGTGCCTTGTCTGTCAACTGTAGGACAGTGCTAAAAGATTGGACTGCTTCGGTACAGTCTGGACAGTTCTTAAGGTGTTCTTCGAAGGGGTCCTCTTCTTCTGGTGACAGAAGTTTGGAAGCATAATCAATCGCTTGCCCTTCGGATTTGATACATTTAGGCATGATAAATTCTTCTCCTTTCTTTAGATTTCATTGTTTTCCCAGAGGGGGCGCAACAGTGTTTGCAGGCGCTTTACCGCACGGTGAAGGTGAATTTTCACGGTCCCTTCCGCCATATCCAACGTTTCAGCGACCTCTTTAAGTTGTAAACCTTCATATCGACTTAACATAAAGACTGCTTTCTGTTTCGGGGAGAGCTGATCGACCGCCTCACGGATGATACGTCCGCGTTCCTGCTCTTCTACTTGCTGGACGGGATCGCTGTGAAGATCGGTGGCAACGAGATTCGCTTCAGGGATTTCCGTATCCTCCAAAGCATAGACAGGATGCCGCATTTTTGTACGGTGATAGTCAATAGCGAGATTGGATGCGATCTTGTAGAGCCATGTTGAAAATTTGGCTTTCGGTTGCCAGTTCTCAAGGGCGCGGTACGCCTTAAAAAAAACTTCGATGGTGATATCCTCAGCATCCTCATAATTTCTGACCGAACGCAGAAGGTACGAGAAAATCTTGGATTTGTAGCGTTTCATCAACTCATCAAAAGCGTTTTGGCGACCGGATTGAAACTGAGCAACTAACATTTCATCGTCAATCAATTTGTCCATAATTCCCGACTTTTGATTATCGGTTGGAAATTTTGTCCTACCTGAAGCGAGAGGTGGACGATAGCGTACTAAATGCTTACTTAAACGGAGACGATTTGAATAAGTTTACAAAATTTGTGATCGGTTGTCAAGGATATTTGATTTTACTGCAAGATTCCGAGATGGACTGTTAAAATACTTGATTTTCGCGCGCAGTTGGTTTAAAATAGATGTTTCGTAAGGCAAACTGAATTAACTTGATTTGTAGGACGCGGTCTCTGCACCGCTGTCCTGTGCTAATGGAGGTATTTTTTGTGGCACACACACATACCCATCCCGAACAAAAACCTTTGTTTATCCCCGCTTCGGCGACAGCGGAACAGATGGCACGAACAGCAGGGAACTTTTTAGATACATTAACGCCCACGTTACGCCAAAAGGCAGCACTTCCATTTGATGGAAATGAACGACTCCGATGGCACTACATTCCAATCGAAATGTGGGAGCGGGAAGGCGTTTCTCTCAATGAACTGAGTACAAAGCAGCAGGAAGCCGCGTTTGCTCTCATGGAAAGCGGCTTGAGTGTGAAGGGTTATCAGAAAGCCCGCGCAATTATTAATTTGGAGACGACGCTTGGTGAGATTGAAAAAGCCGCTGGGGAAGCACGATTGGTGCGCGACCCTGGACTCTATTTTTTCACCGTTTTCGGCGATCCAACAGGTAACGGCGCATGGGGATGGCGTGCTGAAGGACACCATGTCTCGCTCAATTTTACCGTTGTCAATCGCGAACTCATTTCACCTAATCCGTCTTTCTTCGGCTCGAATCCGGCAGAGGTGCCCCAAGGTGAGAAAAAGGGATTAAGGGTCCTTTCTGCCGAGGAAGATCTGGCGCGCCAACTCCTTACAAGCCTGAATGCCACGCAGAAGCGTCAGACAATCATCAATGCGGATGCACCATCCGATATTTTGACGCGCGATGTCCCTAAAGTTGAGTTTGAGGCTGTTGAAGGGTTAGCCGCAGAATCTATGGAAACATCTCAGCGCGAACTCCTGATGAACCTCGTTCATGAATACATCGATCGACTGCCTGACGAGGTCGCCCAAATCGAGCTCCGAAAACTACGCGAGGGGAACGTCAATGATATTCACTTCGCGTGGGCGGGGGAAGAAACTCCGAAGACCCCGCACTACTATAGGCTACACGGTCCATTTTTCTTTGTAGAGTATGATAACACGCAGAACAATGCGAACCATGTCCATTCCGTGTGGCGGCACATCGCAGACGATTTTGGCGTAGATCTGCTTCGGTTACACTACCACAAATCGAACCATCACGATCATTAGGTCTATCAAGTCGATAAAAAAAGCCGCCAACCTTGGCGGCTTTTCTCATTTTTTTACGGTATGCCTTTATCGCACAGATTTTAGAATGCCCCAAGTTGTGGCTAACTTATCAGCAGCTTCAACGGCAAGCACCTCGTCCGTAAGAACGACTAAGCCGGTATGCTCCGAATTCTTGCCAAAAACGATGGAATGGGTATACCAACCACTCCATCCCTTCTGTCCCTCTTGTCCTGCTTCTCTATCGCCATCATTGACACAGATACCGAGTCCGAATTTGAAACCTTCACTGAATTTCTTGCCTTTTACCTGCAATTCTTCCGCTGTGAATCTGATTTCGTAATAGGTTTCCTTTTCATCCTCATTTCGGACAATTGCGATATCTTCGTCCGGGACAATACCTGCCCCGCCGGGATTCTCATTGAGCGCATTTTGGAGAATGTTTTCCGCTTTATCATCTAAGCCGACATTGTAGAGAAACATCTGCTGTCCAGCGGTTCGTTTGCCACTCATTTCAAAGGCAAGTTGCGCACCATCACCGTTCCAGGCGGCAGCAGCGGCGTGTTCGTGTTCGTCATCATCGACGGCGATCGCAAGATAAATTGCCTCGGGCTCCCAGAGGATAGCGAAACAGGTTTGATGGTCTTCGGTTCCTTTCCACTTTCCACCATTGTGCTCTTCGAACACATTTCCAGAATATTCGACCCCGCAGAAAATAGTTCCGTCGCTTCCTTTAACTGTTTCAAAGACCCCTTCCCAATACTCACTGAAATCACCGATCTTAATGGCAACACCCGGTGGGATGGTAAGCGCATTGTAAACGTCATGGGTTTTACTACGCCACTGCGCGTCTGCTATCGTGTTTGTGACGAAAACAAGCAGGGCTATTGCGATTAAAACATGCTTCTTCATTTTTTCCCCTCATCATCGATTACCAATAATTTTACCAACATCATCGCTACCCAAGCAGAAAATGTATCGGTCGCTTGAACCGATGTAAATTAATCCGTTAGCAACCGCGGGTGAGGAATACAGTTCTATGTCTCGGGTAATAATTCTCGTATCAAATTCCCACTGCACCCTTCCGTCGCCAGTAGAAAGCGCGTAAATGTCCCCGTTTTTCGTTGCCGCATAGACAGTATCCATCGTTACGGCGGGTGAGGAAACAACGGGTCCACCGAGGTCAGTTTTCCAGTTGAGTTTTCCATCTGTTGACTGGAGAGAATAGACATACCCATCGCGCGAACCAAAAGTAACGGAACCGTTCTGAACGGCGATTGCCGTTAGGACGGCATCTTCTGCCTCATGTTCCCATACGATATCGCCAGTTCCCGCGTCAAGAGCGACAACTTTACCAGCCGGTATCGGAGCACTGTCCGAAAAATTACCCCTTCCAAGCCCAAAAAAGACAATATTTTCTTCTGCACTCGGACTTCCCCACACGGGATACGGCATCTGTTTCGACCATACCTCAGCACCTGTTTGCGCATCGACAGCGTAAACCCGATAATCCCCGTAACCTGTGCCGAAGTAAACCTTGTCCTTATGCACTACAGGCGACATATCGGCGTGAACCCCTTCATAATGCCAAATTTGTTGCCCCTCCAATGCATCAATGCAGTAGACTCCATCAGCTCCTGCTGTGAAGTAGAGTTTCCCCTGACTGATGAATGGGGTTGACTCAACATGACTCGCTGTCTGGAATGACCAAATGGGTTCACCCGTGTGCGCGTCAAGGCACCGGAGGCGGCAATCGCTATCGTGGTGATAACCTTCACCGATGTACACCCTGCCGCCGGCAACTGCGGGGGATGAAAATATTGGGGTCGGAGAAGTATGCCGCCAGAGCACCTTCTGTGATTCTGTGTCAATACAGTAGGTCGCACCGCCTAATGAAAAGATCGAACCGTGTGAAGAACCGATATAGAGCCGATTCCCAACAACCGCTGGAGACGAGGAGAAGTCAACCGCCATCGACTCTTCATCTTTGAAAATCCATGCGGGTGTTCCGCTTGTTGGTCCTGAGAGCGTATCTACATGTCCGGTTCGATTTTTTCCGCCTCGGAAGCTTGACCAGGACATGTTTGCGTGTGTGTTCCCTATTTCCGTTCTGTGAACCTTCGCTTCAGGGGATGTTGTAATTGGATTTATGGTCATCCGAATAAGTTCATAGGTGCCCCATCCAAATCCGACGAGGAAAATCATACTCAGAACAGAGGCGGTGACCCTATGGTCAGTCGCAAAGTCACGGAACTTATAGAAAAGCATTTTGGTCGTGTCTCGCGCAAACACGAGTCCTGTTATCAGTGCGACCCCAACAAAGGCGAGAATCTGCGGAACGATACTCAGCAACGCCGTGAGCGGTCCCAGCAGCTGCGGAATAACCGCATGCGCGGGGTTTGCGGAAGCCAAGAAAACAAAGAGCAGACTCGGCAGTAGAAGCGTCTTCGCAGGGAAACCGAAATGCCGCATTTCAGCCCGAGGTTGCTTTATTGTTTGTTTCAATTTCGCTTTTCTCATTTTTCCTTCCTCTTGGGTGCTTCCAAAAATCGGACAGCGAAATGCACCAAATTCTCAAGCATTCGACGATTCTTAGAAACTTGCGAGTCTCTCTGATTGTGGAGGCTGGTGACCAGATACATCCCTTTGCCGTGTTTCAACTTGGCGATGACGATCTCTTTGCCATTATTGGTTGTCGCGAGGATCTCAAATTTCTCATTCCATCCCTTCCATGAATCATCAAGCGAAAGCTGCCCTGAACGGATACGGTTCGGTGTCTTAAAGAGTTCACCTGCGTGGGAGGTGGGTTGGAAATCATTCCGAGATGGGCTTTCCACACCCGTAAGCGGTTCGGGTAGCCAACCGCTACCGCAGGGACGTTCCTTATCGCTATCCTGTCCAGAGGCGATGACAATACCGCCGTTTTTCACGAATTCCTTAATCCGTCTTTCTTGTTCCTTGTTAAGCCGGTATCTCCCTTCGGAAAGTGAGCGGAAACCGAGCCATAAAATGTCTGCTTCGCGGAGTGTCGGTAAATTACGGTCGGTCGTCGCATGATAAACAAAACCGTAGTCTGCTACAGTGTCGAGTTCGGCGATGGCGCGAGGTTCTGAGTCATATCTATCCGTTTTGAGTAGCAGGAGCTCAAGCGCGTCTCCACTGAGTAAATCACGCAATTCATTTTGAAAATCCTGTGTTGAATCACGTCTTGATGCCTTGTCTCTGTTGAGGTATTTCTCAAAGTGTGTAAAGAGCCACCAGCCCCACTCTGTGCGTTCCTTGTTTTTTGCCGTGACTTGAGTTTGGAACCATTTCCCTCTTGTATGCGCGATACTGTCAATGCGTCCCCCCGCTTTCAGGTAGCAGACAATCATAGGTTCGCCTTCTTTCAGGAAATGGATAATCTCTTCCCTGTGATCTGCTTCTCCCTTGTAGACATCGAACCGAATCCGAATCTCCTGAAATTCGCTCGTGCCTTTAAGGTTTTCTTCGACCTTAACCTTCGCAGTCCGTCGCTTGACGTTAACCTCGGCGACGGTCCCGAATACGACATTGGTGCTTTCGGAAATGATTTGTCTGATCGTGTAACGTTTTGAGATGTATCCTTCCACAGGAGACTGGATCAGCATGAGGAGCGTCACAACAAGCACGCTGAAAAGGCAACCAAATTTCCGAATAGAAGCGGATGTTTTCATTGAATTTTTCTCCTGTCCGATATGTTTTTTTATGGGATACGCTTGCGGCGTTTGTAAGCGTATCCCAAAGGAAATCGGGGTTACAAACCCCTCCCACGAAAGTTCATTCAATTTTGACAGCAGTTCCGGTTGCCGTTACCATCAGCATGCCGTTACGGGCACCGAGTACCTGGTAGTCGATGTCGATGCCGACAACAGCGTCTGCACCTTTGCGCTGCGCTTCTTCTTCCATCTCTTGAAGTGCTGTTTCACGCGCTTCGGCGAATTTGCTCTCATAAGTGCCTGAACGTCCGCCGACAAGGTCGGTCAAGCCCGCCATAAAATCTCGAAGCACATTCGCGCCCATGATAGCCTCACCCGTAACGAGTCCGAGATATTGCCGAATATGTCTACCTTCAATAGTATGTGTAGTCGTTGTAATCATTATTGCGATTTGCCTCTCGCGGCGATATCCCACACGGATTCGACAATCCCGTTACGGATGCCGTAATATCTGTCGTGGAGATTCACCGTCGTACAACAGTGTGTTGGTAAAATTTCAAGTTTATCCCCCGGTGTGAGGGAAACATTGGTATCAGATACCTGCCCAACAGTTTTTAAAGTGCCGTGCTCTTCAGAGAGTCCTGTCATCTCCACCCCGGTTATACCAATCGGCTGCGGAATTCCGAACTCTTTTGCAAGCACTTTCAAGCCTGTATCCACTATTATTCGATGTGGGTCTGGACGACTCACGACTGTTGCCAATACAGACAACGAACAGTCGAAATGCTCTCCAACGCCTTCTACATTTCGGTAGGTGGAGTCTATGAAGACATAGGAACCTGCCTGCACTTCTGTCATTTCTGGAATACTTCCTGTAATGTTAAAGGTGCCGGTGCCACCGCCACTCATAATAGAAACTTCTACACCGTGTTTTTCGAGGTAGTGTTTCGCGTCAATCAGATGTTGGATAGCCTTACGTGCGGCGGCATCCCGTTCCTTTAGGTCGGGCCTCGCAACAGTATGTCCTTCGTAACCCATCAATCCCTCAAACTTCAAATTTGGACTTTGGCGAATCTGATTTGCCAGTTCTAACGTCGGTTTGCCGGGTTCAACACCACACCGGTTCATGCCGATGTTCACTTCTATTAACATTCTGACGGTTGCACCTTTGGCGACTGCCGCCTCGGAGATGGCTTGCACGTTCTGAGGATTGTCGACTGCGACCATAATCTCCGAGTGCTTCGCGAGGTTGATGAGGCGGGCAATCTTATATGAACCGACAACTTGGTTGGCGATCAGGACATCTCGAACGCCAGCGTGGATCACCGCTTCTGCTTCACCGAGTTTCGCACAAGTAACCCCAATGGCACCTGCAGCAATCTGTTTATGGGCAATGATAGGCGTTTTATGCGTCTTAACGTGAGGTCTCAGCATTGCGTTTACTGTGCTGAAGTAGTCCGCCATCGTCTGTATGTTGGCTTCCATTTTATCCAGATCAATCAGCAGTGCTGGTGTGTCTAATTCCGTTTTGTGCATGCCGATGAAAGGTTCAGTACCGGTGTTCATTGCTGTGCCTCCTAAAGTTGCTTAACGGGGTTTGACAGCGTGCCGAACCCATCAATCTCTATCTGGACAGTATCACCTGGGGCAAGCGGCAAATCGTTCGGAACGATGATGCCCGTACCAGTTGAAACAACAGTTCCAAACGGAATCGGGTTATCCCGCATCAGGAATTCGGTGAGTTCTTCAAACTTCCAGTTGATTTGAGAGGTGTTGACATCGCCTTTATAGAGAATCTCTTCATCACGAAGAACGGTACACCGTATGTCCAAGTTGTAGGGATCATCCACTTCAGAGGGTGTGACAAACATAGGTCCAAGCGCACAACATCCGTAGAAGACTTTAGACTGTGGAAGATAGAGCGGGTTGTCGCGTTCAATGTCCCATGCGGATACGTCGTTACAGAGGGTGTAACCGACGATTTCACCGTTGCTGTCAAGAACATAAGCGAGTTCTGGCTCGGTCGCTGTCAAGACAGAATCGCTCCGAATGCCAATAAAGCCGTTAGGTCCAACGCATCGCGAGGGGGTCGCTTTGAAGAATATCTCCGGGCGGTCGGCGGAATAGACACGACTATAGATGTCCTGTTCACTATCGTCATCACGCATGTCCGCACTCCGTTTGTAGGTTACGCCGCATCCCCAAACTTCAGGGGAATCAATCGGAGATAAGAGATGTGGGATATTTTCGTCAGGGGCGGCATCTAATTTTTTGAGCGTGAGACCTTCGGATTCGGTTGGTTCGTTTCCGGCACCTGGAAGTGAATGGAATTTCATCGGTGCGGGAGTCGCCACTTTTTCTTGGATGTCGGCAAGTATTACACCGACGCTTACTTGCTCCCTGTCAGCGAGTTCCAGCACCTCTAAGACACCGGGTGATTCCTCGCTTGTTACGTCAATTACTTCGTCATCGCGGGTGACAATCCCAACCCGCTTGCCTAAATTAGGTAGATGAAATTGAATTAGTTTCATTCGTTGTTGTCCTTGCCTTGTACGGTTGGGTATGATGCCTATACTATATATGGTGAATTATCAAAATATGTAGACATCTCACGGAACACTGGATCCTCCACCCCCGCTGGCGAGGTTTGTAACCTCGCCCATCTTCTGATGTATAAGTAACTGTCCATTTCACCATAAAAGATTGTTTACTGGAATTCGAGTTCTGCCCAGGCTTTTGCGTCCTTAACGACCGCGTCTGGCGTAATTGGTGAATGGAGGAGATGCCCTTGGGTCATCCGAAGCGTCGGTTGTCTGGCATCTTGATAACGGAAGTCTAAACTCCATCGGATATGTGAAGCACGGTTCGATAACCCGCGGTGGAACAGAAGATTACTGAAAATGACGACATCCCCCGGCATCATCTCAATACGGACAGCATCCGCTTCAACCGGTTTGATATAGTCATCGTGGATGCGCAGATAGTACTCGTCCTGTTCGTGTGGAACAACACCCCACTTATGGCTCCCCGGAATGAATTCCATGCACCCGTTTTCAACGTTGACCGGCACTAAAGGCGTCCAGACATTCATCATCCGCAAGACATCAGCTTCTTTTGAAGTATAACCAGCATCTTGATGCCACAAAACCTCTGTGCGTTTGTTCTCCGGCAGTTTCGGACGAACCGAGTAGTTCGGGTACAATCGAATCTCTGGACCGAGGATGAGACCCGCGAGTTCAAGGAGGGTAGGGTGTGCGAACACGTCAAAAAAACCTTCCCGATGGAGTTCCGAACGAAAAATGGTTGGGTTTTCGTCTGGATAGTTTTCGTAGAGCCGGATCAGGCGGGTTTCAAAAGGGGCATCGGGATAGGTGTCCGTCAGTTTTCCTTCCGCACACCGTTGCAACGCCAGTTCAGCGACTAACGCTTCACATTCCTGTTTGACAGCCTTAAGCGTTACCGGTTCCAAAACGCCGTGCAGGATGGCGAACCCGTTCTCATTGAAGTTCCTGATAACTGATTCCATTTTCAGGTTTCCCTCTGTGCGTGGCATTTTCGTGTTACGCGAATATCTCTGTTTCTCGCCTAATTTCCACCCGGAACTAAGCCGGCTTTCACAAGAGACGAGACGACGATGTAGGCGGATTTTTCAAGGGAGAGTTCCGCTGTATTCACCGTGACCTCTGGATCGACAGGTGCTTCGTAAGGTGCGCTGATACCGGTAAACTCCTTAATCTCTCCAGCGCGTGCTTTTTTGTATAAGCCTTTCGTATCGCGTTCTTCGCAGACCTCAAGCGGACAGTCGACAAAAACTTCAACGAATCTACCTTCAGCAATCAGTTCTCTTGCCTGATCCCTATCGGCGCGATAGGGCGAGATGAAGGCTGTCATAACGATGGTGCCGGCATCTGCAAAAAGTTTCGCCACTTCACCGATGCGCCGGATGTTTTCTTCGCGGTCCTCAGGCGAGAAACCCAGGTTCTTGTTCAGTCCATGGCGAACGTTATCGCCGTCCAAGACGTAGGTATGGTGCTGTTGTTGATGTAGTACCTGTTCAACTGCGGTTGCTAACGTCGATTTACCTGAACCGGAGAGACCTGTGAACCAAATCACACAGCCTTTCTGATTCAGCAATTTTTCTCTGTCTTCTGCCGTGACAATCGCATCGTGCCACGTAATATTGGTTGCTTTCTGTTGAGCCAATCGATTACTCCTCACATATTTTAGAATTCATAGAATTGAGGCGTTCCACATTTGCCTCTATCGCCAGATACAATCATTTTACTATTATACGTGCAGAAATCAATAATGTCAACCCAATTCGCAAAGGCATTCAGTTCTTCTGTAGGAGAGAGTTCCCATTGTCTAAATCGCGGATTGACGCGGATTACACAGATTTCGCGGATTTTTTATGGGTTTCCATCGGCATTTATCCTCTGAAGCAGGAGTTGAGGAGTGGCAGGATGAGATGAGCATCTGAAGCAGGATTTACAGGATTTATAGGATTTACAGGATTGTGTGTGTTTTGTGCGTTAATTGTTTGATAGGAATCTAACCTACATTCTATTATTGTTTGTCAAAGCGCACCTGATTCTGACAATTAACACCTACATTTTCTCAGTAATATAGATAGTTTGATTTACGGGACTCTCGGCATCTGAGAAATCAAGCGTTTGCGTGTGCCCGTTTTGCCACTTTACTTTGATGGATTGAATGGTCTTTTGAGCACCGATGCCAAAATGAAGTGTCCGCTCGCTACCAGAGGCGTAACTCCCACCACACGTTGCCTCCTTGAACTGTGTTGTTTCATCTGTATGTACCCACACTTTCGCACCGATCCCATCGCGGTTGCTTTCGGTACCGACGAGCCAAATTTTCACCCAGTTATGGACTTCGGAATCGTTTCGCAGCAAAATAGGGGATTCACCACAACAGGTGACGAGAATATCCGTCGCGCCATCGTTGTTATAATCACCAACAGCGACACCGCGGGCGACAACAGAACGTTTGAAAAACTGACCTGCTGTCTCAGACAGATCTTTGAATTGTCCTGTTCCTGTGTTCCCAAAAATCTGGCATTGTTGCCTGTAGGAGAGCGATGGCGTAATCTCTGATACGTTGTCCCACACGTGACCGTTTGCGACGAAGAGTTCAAGCGTGCCGTTGTTATCTGCGTCGAGGAACTGGGTGCCGAAACCGAGTTTTGAGAAACTCGGATCCGCAAGTCCTGCTTCAAAGGTGGTCATCGTATAAAAGCCGTCATTATCGTTGCGAAAGAGGCTGTTGATTTCCAGAGAGAAGTTTGTAACGAAGAGATCTTGAACGCCGTCGTTATCGTAATCACCGGAAGCGATACCCATGCTTGCTGTCGCACGTCCTTCTGAATTATAGGCAACCCCCGCGGTGATGGCGATGTCTGTGAATGTTCCATCTTTGTTATTCTGGTAGAGGAAGTCTGGAACGGCATCGTTAGCGACGAAGATATCGGGGTAGCCGTCATTGTTATAGTCTGTGAAGAGCACGCCTAACCCTTTACCGGTGTTGTGAACCCTCGCACGGGTCGTAACGTCCGTGAAGGTGCCATCGCCGTTGTTGCGATAAAGCGTATCGCGAATGCCGGGGTACTCGTGTGGGCCACAAAAAATATGAACCCCTTGAAGAAAGCAAGCATGAGCGGTCTCTAATTGATAATCCAAATAGTTTGCTACATAAAGGTCAAGGTGTCCATCGAGGTTAAAGTCGCCGAAGGACGCGCTAACACTCCAATGACCGTCCCCGACACCGGCGTGTGACGTAACGTCCGTGAAGGTGCCGTTGCCGTTATTCCGATAGAGTTGGTTTTTACCGAAGTTAGTGAGGTAAAGGTCTGCGTCACCGTCATTGTCGTAGTCTGCCGCGAGACATCCCATGCCGTAACCGTGATTTTGTTGAAGTCCGGCTTCTACTGTGGCATCAACGAATGTTCCATCACCTTTATTGCGGTAGAGGACGTTCATGTGCTCAGGATGTCTGTAAGGTTGGGACGCGGGACCGAGAGTGCCGCTATTGACGAGATAGATGTCGAGATGTCCATCGTTATCGTAGTCAAAGAAAAGTCCACCAGATCCCATCGTTTCCGGTAGGTATTTCTCTTCAGATGTCCCCTTGGTATGTTTGAAATGGATACCCGCTTGCCGCGTTTGGTCTGTGAAGTGGAGTGTTGTTTCAGCGGCAGATGGTATCGCGGCACAGCAGACAAGCATCAGAAAGGTGAGTAGGAGGGTTTCTACTTGCGCATTGAGCGAGAGATAACAGTCGTTTTTCAATTGTTCCGTATATCTCGCGTTGTTGGTAGCAACTTTAACAGTAAAAGCACCCAACGAGTGGGTGCCTTTAAGTGTTTGTTCTCCTTAGAATCCGCTTTTCAGCGCACCCCAAGTTGTTGTAAGTTTGTTTTGCGCTTCAACAGCAGTCTGCGGATCGGTTTCATTCGGATCGAATTCGATATCTGTTGTCGCGAAAATTTTGTCGATGTATGTACCATCTTCGCGATGGGCGATATGCAGTGTGTGATCTCCGTCAGACAGTTCTACCGGAACCGGATCGTCCCCGTGCTGGATAAGTTCAGTCCCCTCAAAGGGACCGTCGCGCGTGTTCAATCGGAACCAGATCCATTCGGTTGTATAGCCAACCCGGAGAGACTCTGCTTCAAAAAAGTCCCAGATGTTCATCGGGGCATCATTGGTAGAAGTGATATCACCGTCGGCGGTATCGAATGCCCAGTAGCAGGAGTTATCACCGACTGACGGAGCGATAACGCGTCCCCAGAAGTGCCAATTATCAGCATCGACTGAGAATTCATATTTGACCCAGTCACCGCCATCGTTTGTAGCACCGTTAGATGAACCGATGAACTTACCGCCGGATGCTTCCGCGATAGTGTAATCGTCTACACCTTCGGCGGCGTTGCCAGGCTGGTCAGACGGGGCTTCAAAGATTTCAAATTTGGTGCCGTTTGCATCGTTGAAGCTTTCTGCTTCCCAACTGATATATTTCTGGGCGAATGCCGGTGAAACTATGAGACTTAGCATCGCCAATAAAATGATAGTTCGCATTAACGAACCTCCTTAGAAAAGTGGATTAAAATTATTTTAGCACATTTAAAAAAATATGCTACTTTTTTTGTGCATTTTTCGGAATATTTTCGGTGACTTATCAAAAAATGTAAAGTTCCAAGCGTCTACATCAATGCATCTTCGACTTCTTCAGGAAGTTCGACTGTACTTGGGTCAACATCAATGGGGTACTCAGTGCCGTACGCTTCAACGAGGTCATCAAAAGCGACGTTATCTACACGTTCAAGATCGTCACCCGGATGCACAAGCCATACACCGTAGCAGCTGTCACAACTGACGAGATCTACATCGTTTTTTTCAATCGGAAACTGCGTCAAGGGATTATTACAATCAGGGCAAGGTAGCATATACCTTCCTCCTTGGAGTCGTCTCGATCACAGGATCGAGTGCTAAGGGTTAATCAGCAGCGGGGGCGAAGGTCTCAGGATTCTCCGCCGCGGCATCATAATCATCAATCAATTGAGTAATGACGGGATTGTCCCCACAAAGTGGGCAGTTCTCATCTCGGTTGATTTTCAGTTCACGATAGGTCATGCCGAGTGCGTCGTATAGGATGAGCCTACCGATGAGGGGGTCGCCGATACCGATAATGTATTTAATCGTTTCGGTTGCCATCATGACACCAATTACGCCTGGGAGCACGCCCAGGACACCTGCCTCACTTCAGCTGGGCACCAGGCCCGGAGGCGGCGGTATCGGGTACATGCATCGGTAGCAAGGTCCCTCGTGTGGTTTAAAGAGCGATACCTGTCCCTCAAATTGGAAAATACTGCCGTGAACAATCGGCTTGTTCATCAGCACAGCCGCGTCGTTGACGAGATAACGGGTCGCGAAGTTATCGCAGCCGTCGACAATCAGGTCGTATTCCGAGAAGATTTCTTCAACGTTGTCGGCAGTCAGGCGGAGGTTATACGGTATGATGTTGATGTCTGGATTCAAGGACTTAATTGTTGTTGTCGCGGATTGAACCTTCGGTGTGCCGACCGATTCTGTACGGTGGAGGATCTGACGCTGGAGATTGCTTAGCTCGACGACATCGGAATCGATAATACCGAGGTGTCCAACACCGGCGGCACCGAGATACACACCCGCAGGTGAACCTAAGCCGCCTGCACCGACCATTAAGACTTTAGCATCGAGTAGTTTCGCTTGTCCCTGTTCCCCAACCTCCGTGAGCATAAAGTGGCGACTGTAACGATCGAGTTGCGCATGCGTCATCGGTTTATCTTGTGCAGTCTGGTAACCCGCTGCCGCCCAATCGCGATATCCACCCGCAAGAGAGACAGTATCGGTGTAACCCATTTCGCGTAAGGATTTGGCAGCGAGGAGAGAGCGGAGTCCTGCCGCACAGTAAACGACAACTTTTTGGTTTCGATCCGGAATATAGTTCTCAACCGAAAATTCCAACATGCCCCGTGTGACGTGCACCGCGTTGGGGATATAACCGGCGCGATATTCATCTTCGTCACGTACATCAAGTAGCACGAAATCGTTTTCTTTGTTGTCCTGTTCGCTTTTCACCTCAGCGACGGTTACCTCCGGGATTTCTGTTTTAGCTTCCTCAACGATTTGCCTATAGGATTTCATGAGAGTTTTCTCCTGCGGAAAAGGAATATAAAGATCCGGGTTTCATATTTTTATTCCATAAATTTTTGTTTCTTGCACTTCCACAATTATATCACATCCGCGTGATATTGTCAATCTTTTATTTTTTCTATTCAAAAGACCTCTTGTAGGAGGGATCTCCGAATCCCGACGAATATTAGCTTCTTTTCTACTTTGTAGGAGGGATCTCCGAATCCCGACTCTTAACTCGCGATACTTCTAATGGGAACAATTCACGGAGGTTTCACGGAGGATTTTTTCATGTCAGGTGTTACGTGGGTTCGTGAGATTCAAAATGTCCTTTCTCCGTGAAAAAACAAAATGATAAATTAAATAAAACATAATGTCGGATTTGAATTGAACCCGTTCATCGTATTCTCCGCTGGCGAGGTTTCCTGCGTTTTTGTATCGTAAACTGTTAGTTTTCGGACGCACAAGCACAGACTAACAGTCTATGCTACGACAACTATCACCACCTAACAGATTCTGCTACAACGGTGGCAACTTAGGTTATGCTTAGGGAAATACGTTTCCGAAAAACAATATTCCTTTGACTTTTCGCTTGGTACATGGTAAACTAAAAATAAGTTATATTGGTGGAAAACTCTGTCCCTAAACCGCTATTATCCTAACTATTACGCTAAATCAAATGTAAGGTTACTGCCTCCTATGCCAAAACAGAACTTTAACGAAAAACTGACCACGCTCCTCAAGACCCATCCCAACTTCCTCGACGACACAGGCGAACTCATCCCCGCCACCGTCAGAGACCACGCATGGCAACTCAACCACGGCCTCATCAAATTATTGCTCACCGATAATGAGATAAAGGCAACCTTCTTTGACGAGATTGACGGACATTGGGTCTTCAACCACAACACCTTCATCAACTACATCACCGACAAAAACTTCCTCGCCAACGCCTACACCCAATTCCGCAATAAGATCGGCTTGAACATCGGCGGCAAATTCCTCCGCGAGCGCGGCGAAGTCTCACTCGTTTGGCCCTACAAAGATTGTGTTTTAGAGGGTGGACAGACGAAGGAAGAGGAGAAGCGCAAAGAGATTTTTTTCAATGAAACTCTTGCACAAGACGAAATCAACCGGATATTCGATCCGAAGGTGCTCACCCACTGGAAACGCCATACTGCTGAAGGTGAACGGGACGTAACGGACATCCAACGGGACGAGAACGGTATCATTCGCGAAAACCTCATTATCAAGGGCAATAACCTCATCGCACTCCACACTCTCAAACAGCAATTCCGCGGACAGGTCAAACTCATCTACATCGACCCACCGTACAACCCTGATAGTCCGTCAAATACTTTCATATATAACAATAATTTCAAGCGTTCTTCTTGGCTGACTTTTATGAAAAACAGATTGGAGATTGCCAAGGAGTTGTTAACAAATGACGGGACTATGATTGTTGCAATCGATGAAAATGAACAGGTTTATCTAGGGGTTCTATTGGATGAAGTCTTTCCAGCACACGAAAAACATTGTATTACTATTGTTCACAACCCGCGTGGGGTCCAAGGGACAAATTTCTCATATACTCACGAATATGCAATTTTTGTAATTCCTCAAGGAAAAAAAGTTATTGGTAATAGGAAAATCCTCGCTGAAGAAATTACCTGGTCCAACTTCAGAAATTGGGGTGGAGAATCGAAACGCGAGAATGCAAAGAATTGCTTTTATCCAGTTATTGTAGAAGATGGCAAAGTTGTTGGGTTTGGAGATGTTCTTGATGACAATGAACACCCTTTTGCTCAAACAGTACAGGACGAGAAAAGAGATCTTGTGTATCCAATTGATCCGAACAAGATTGAACGCAAATGGAGATATGCCCGGCAAAGTGTAGACGAAATCAAGCATTTACTCCGAGCAAAGAAAACGAAAACTGGCTACGAAATTGAGATAGGAAAGGACTTCGGAGCCTATCGTACTGTTTGGGAAGATAGCAGATACGATGCTAATATCTACGGAACACAAATTGTTAAGGCACTTGTACCTGACTGCGGATTTGCTTTTCCAAAGTCGCTTTGGAATGTCTATGACTGTTTATATTCGGTAGTGGCAAACGATAAAGATGCAATTGTCTTAGATTTCTTCGGTGGAAGTGGTACTACTGCTCACGCCGTGTTGGAATTAAATAAAGACGGGGGTGATCGAAAATTCATCATTTGTGAGCAAATGCACTACGTTGAAACCGTAACAAGGGAGCGCGTCAAGAAAGTCATAGAGCAAAACAATAGTGGTGATTTTGTCTTTTGCGAACTGATGCAATATAACCAAACCTATATAGACAAGATCCAATCCGCGCAATCCTCCGAAGCACTGGTAGCACTCTGGCGAGACATCGCCGAAAACGCATTCCTGAACTGGTACGTCAACCCCGAAATGCCAGAAGCAGCAATAAACGACTTCATCGCTATCAGCGACGTAGAGAAACAGAGGCATCTACTGGCGGAGCTGCTGGATAAGAACCAACTCTACGTCAATCTCTCCGAAGTAGAGGACGCGGATTTTGAGGTGAGTGAAGAAGATAAGGTGTTGAACAAGGGTTTTTATGGAGAATAAACAAACCGCAAGGGCACCTCTCTCAATTCGGCACTACTTTGTAGATGAAGGTGGCGATAGCACCCTCTTTTCCAAAACAGGAAAGACATTGGTCGGTACAGAAGGATGTTCCCGCTTTTTCATACTCGGCTTATTGGATGTCCCGGATCCAGTGGCGTTAAATGACCGTTTTGATGAACTGCGGGCGCGACTCATGAGCGATTCCTATTTCAAGAGTGTCCCCTCTATGCAACCAGATGAGCGCAAAACCGCACTTGCATTCCACGCTAAAGATGATCTGCCGGAAGTCCGCAGGGATGTTTTTCAGATTTTACGTGACACTGAGGGGTTACGCTTTTTTGCTGTCGTTGCCGATAAATTGAGTGTTCTTGAATACGTACGCCAACGCAACAAACGGGAACCCGCTTATCGCTATCATCCCAATGAACTTTACGACTATCTGACAGGGTGCTTGTTCAAAGAAAGATTAAGTCAGCATAATAGGTATCGTATTATTTTCTCAAAGCGTGGGAAATCTGACAGACTCGACGCTTTGCGGAAGCTGATTGAAACCACATCCGAACCTCTGACACAACAACAGAACATCAGCGGTACTCCTTTTACTGGTGTATCTGCTGCCACGCCGAAGGAACATGCCGGTTTGCAAGCAGTTGACTATTTTGTTTGGGCATTACAGAGACTCTATGAGCGAGGTGAGGAGCGATATCTGGTATATCTATGGGACTCTTTTCGACTTGTACACGATATTGATGACGTGCGGGAAGCCAGTTATGGAGTCTATTACACACAAAAGAAACCTCTGACAGCGGCAGGCTTGATGTGGAGAAAGTAAAAAAGCCAGGGATATAGGATTGTAAGAACCGCAGCCCGACAATCACGTGGCATGGAGCCATTTCGTCCCTAGCTTTTTAAAAGTATAATACATTTTTTACTTAATGTCAAAGTTATTTTGCTAATGTCAAAGTTATTTTGCTAATGTCAAAGCTATTTTACTTAATGGGAGGTTGCATAAGTGGTACCTCAACTACAAATGTTGGCGGAGTTACTGGATAAGAACCAACTCTACGTCAACCTCTCCGAAATAGAGGACGCAGATTTTGATGTGAGTGCGGAAGATAAAGTGTCAAATAAGGCGTTTTATGGAGATTCTTGATAGAAAGGTGAAAGAAATGACTGAGGAAAGAAAGCAGGAACTAAGGCAATTACTAAATGAAGCAATGGAAGGTTTGCAAATAGGCATCCGTTTCGGAAGTAATTCCTTATTACTACCACCTACTACAGATGGTGCTAGTAGAGCTATTCAAGTCTATTTCGGAAACGGTTCTCTACCACTATCCAGAGTTAAATTGCAAGATTACTTACAGAAACGCTGGACATCTTATGGCGTAGATTCTTCATCTGTATTGATGTATCTTGAACTTTATATTGCAAGCGAAACAACAAATTTTAAACTTCTTGAGTTCATTAGAGAAGAATTAAATCAACTTATCCACAAAGACGAGATTAGGTCCGTTAGTTATGCTGTTGATAATTGGTTAGCCAATGAATTTCGTCTTTATGGTCTAAGATCGTCCCTTCTTTCTCCACGTATTCTTCGAGAGCACCTTCTGAAAATTGCTATTGCATGGGGAGTAGAGAAAGCAATATCAACTTTTGATGATGGCAGTTGTCTCGAAGGTAAGCAAGGTTTTTTCCAAGACATTGCATCACTGGAAGGAATAGTAGTAGAAAAAGAAATACAAGTTTATGGAGGGGTACGACTTGTCCCTTTCTCCCGTCCGACAACATTTGAACTTGAGCATTATTTTCCTGACTTTTCTATTCCTGGTGCTGATTTAGGGCGTAATATGGGAAAGACACTGCTCATTATTGATCGCCCCATGTTATCCATATTTCACAACCCCTCCGAGGAAACATTCGACGAAGTTGGAGTAAACGGTCTTCCATTTCAAGTTGACACTCATGACATCAAATTTCCGAACTCTGACGAGGTTGATTCCTTCAGAAAGTTTTTTTGCCGAGCCCTGTCTTTAGCGTGCAATTCTCCAGTTCAAATCGCTCGCGATTGGTGGTTTTTGGCGGAAGATGAAATCTTTCGTCCATTTTCCGGAGGCGGTATGGGGTATTCCCCCCGCCTGTTTGGAAATTCTGTCAAAGCAGGGCAGTCTGAAATAGAGGAAGCTAAGTGTCTGCATGAGAATTTGGCTAATCTCAATTCAAAATCTCAGAAAAAACTGCAGATCGCAATTGATAGGTGGATAAAGTCAAAAACATATCAGATTCCTGAAGATAAAATAATTGACTTGGTAATAGCCCTTGAAGCACTTTACTTACCAGACGCGGGTGAATCAACTTTTAAATTGGCTGTTCGCGCATCTTGGCACTTGGAAGAAGGTCGGGGAAAGCGGGCGGAACTCTTTGAAGTATTTAAGGAGTTATATAAGTGTCGTTCTAGGGTAGTGCATGGCGGAGAACTAAAGGAAAATGTTACGATTGCAGAAGAGACAATTCCTATATCAAAGTTTATGAAGCAGTGTTTGGAAGAAGGGAAATTCCCGAAAAATGATTACTGGGATAATTTGACACTCGGTTAAATTATGTGAATCCGATAAAGATTCCTTGTACCGCAAACTTTATGAAGGTTCAGAATTTAATTCGGTAATGTGGGGTGTTCATTGTCTGAAGCAGGATTTACAGGATTTATCGGATTTGCAGGAGTGGACATCCTTGTTGCCTGAAACTCCCCTCATAGAATTACCGATTTATTTATTCAAACTTCATACAGTTTGTGCTACGCCCACTTCTGTATCTACAGTCAAGGGAGTGTAACCCGCATTCTCTTATACCAAAGTTTATTATCAAGAGTTCAGAACTTTGTCGGCAATGAATAATAAAGATTCTGGAAGATGGTGAATTCCCCGATTGGAACAACGTGATACTCGGTTGAGTTTCACTTGACTTTTGCCCCAACAAGAGGTAAACTTAATGAGTATTCACAGCCGCCGCTTTCGGAATGAAGAGGAGATACTCTCATGAAACATATTGTTGACAACGTTAATAAAATGGACCTTAGGATTAAGACACTTGACTTGGCAGGACGGGTGCCAGGACCTAATTCTATTGAGCTCCTGCGAGTGGAACTCTATTATGATGGGGAGTATGGCCCCCTCTCTGGAGCGCGGGTTCGGTATGCCCGCGACGGTGTTGAACAAGAAAACGGTTTCCCTATTGATTTACACAAAGGCGCATTCGTTGCCACCGTCCCTATCCAAGAAGCGGGGTTGGAAGAAGAACTCCAGAAAATTGGACCCGAAATCGCCCGGATTGTATATGAAGATTTGGCGGAGAACCGACACATCCCTGGGATGCCATCGTTTGCCGATCAAGGGTAATTGGAAACTGTCCGATGCTTGAGCAATTCCTTCATGAACAACTCGAAATCGCGTTCAACTTTGGGATCCCTAAACCCGAAATGCCGAATAGCATTACGCAAAATCTGAATCCCGAATTTGAACTCCGTCCCTACCAAGAAGACGCATTTGCGAGTTTTATTCACTATTTTAATAATGACCTTCCGGGCAAGGAAACCCCCCTACATCTGCTGTTCAACATGGCGACCGGTAGCGGTAAAACGCTCATCATGGCAGGCTTGATCCTCTATCTCTACGAGAAAGGCTACCGCAACTTCCTCTTTTTCGTCAACTCCACCAATATTATCGAAAAAACGAGGGATAACTTTCTCAATCCGCGTTCCTCAAAATACCTCTTTAGTGAAAACATCTATTTTGAAGGAGAGCATATCGAAGCCACGGAAGTAGAAAATTTTGAGGGAATCAATGAGAAATCCATCAATATCTGCTTCACAACAATTCAGAAACTCCATTCGGACCTGACAGCGGAAAAGGAGAACGCCCTAACCTTTGAGGACTTCGCGAAAAAGAAAATCGCTCTCTTGGCGGATGAAGCGCACCACATGAACGTCCAGACCAGAGCTCAGCAGTTGGAACTGGAATTGGAAGAACAGAAACCGAGTTGGGAGAATACGGTAGAGAACATCTTTAACGCTAACCCAAACAACCTACTGTTGGAATTCACCGCTACACACGATTACGAAACACCTGCAATCGTAGATAAGTATCGGAACAAGGTCATCTATCGTTACGATCTCGTGAACTTTCGGAACGACGGGTTCTCAAAAGAGGTGGTGCTCGTACATTCCGATTTAGATCCACACTCACGCATGTTGCAAGCACTCATTCTCAATCAATACAAAGAACAGGTCGCGGCGAATAACGGCATCAATCTAAAGCCTGTCATCCTGTTCAAGGCACAGCGGACAATCGCGCAATCGCAAGAGAACAAGGCAAATTTTCATAAACTGATTGATGAGCTCACCGCCGACCAAATTGACAGTTTTCGCGGATCAGATCTTGTAATCATTCAACAGGCATTCCGTTTCTTTGATGAAAAGATGACTACCGAGGCGTTGGTCCAACGTCTAAAATCGGTATTCCGTGAGGAACACTGCCTTTCGGTTAACGACGAGAATGAGAAAGAGACTTATCAACTCCGGCTTAACAATCTCGAAGACAAGAGAAATCCGATCCGTGCAATCTTCGCTGTGCAAAAACTCAATGAAGGGTGGGATGTGCTGAACCTCTTCGACATCGTTCGCTGTTATGAAGCGCGCGACTCAGGAAAGAACAAAATCGGAAAAACAACAATATCCGAGGCACAACTGATCGGGCGCGGTGCACGTTATTTCCCTTTCGTCCTGCCTGACCACACAGACCGGTTCCGCCGTAAGTTTGATGAAGATCTTGACCACGAATTGCGCGTACTGGAAGAACTTCACTACCACAGCATCCACGATTCACGCTACATCTCCGAAATCCGTACCGCACTGATTGACGAAGGTATGATGGACGAACGCCTTGAGACGCGCCAGCTCAAATTGAAAGCCGATTTCAAGGACACCGATCTCTACAAACACGGCGTTGTCTGGCTTAACAAACAGGTCCCGAAAGATTATCAACACGTCCAGTCTTTTACGGACTTAGCGAAGTTAGATGTGAAGCAGAAAAACTATGAGCATGCCATCTATACAGGTGCTGGAGGTGTAACGACTGTAATGGAAAATGCCGCGGTACCCGTCGCACAAGGAAACCAAAACAGTCGGGACATAAAAGTAGTTGACATCGAACAGAATATCGTCAGGTCTGCCCTTGCGCGAAATCCGTTTTTCACGTTCGCCTCGCTTAAACAGTATTTTCCGCACTTGGCATCCGCACGCGAATTTATCACTTCCAAAAACTATCTGGGCGGTTTGGCAATTACTTTCAAGGGAAATCTCGTTGGTTTGGAAGAAAATCGCGCCGCAAAATTGTCCGTATGTGAAGGGTTGCTCAGTCAAATCGAATCCGAAATCCGTAAAGAGATTACCGAATATCAAGGCACGAAACACTTTTATGAGCATCACATCCGAGCTGTTTTCACCGACAAAACTCTGAAATTCAGTGTGGATACGCCGCGTGCTGATGATAGCGACACGGCGTATCTGGTCAAAGTCAGCGACTGGTTCGCTTATGACACTCTCTATGGCACGAGTGAAGAAAAAGCGTTTGTAGCGATGTTAGACAGATGGATCCAGGAATCAACTAAAACCTATGAGGACATCTATCTGCTTCGTAATGAGGGACATTTCTCTATCTATAGCTTCTCCGATGGCAGTCCGTTTCAACCCGACTTTGTGCTGTTCTTACGTGAGAAAAATGGAGAGCCGCTAAGTTACCAACTCTTCATTGAACCCAAAGGTGAACATCTCGCAGAAACCGACCGGTGGAAAGAGAAATTTCTGGCAGAAATCCGTGCCGAATTCCAAAGTAAAATCCTGACGGAAAACAGCAAATACCGCATCATCGGTGTCCCATCATTCTATCACGAGAGATACGAAAACCAATTCAAAGATGACCTCAATGCGGCGTTGATAGAAACCGCTCAAACGTCAGAGCAGGATGATTGAAGACCATTGATATTGCTATCAGATTAGCACTCCCGACAGAACAAGAGATTGTCCACCGCCCATCCAGTCTCCAACCCTTGTAGGTCCAATTCTCTAACCCCATCGAGCAACGAGAAACCACCCATAATCCTGCAAATCCTGATTCAGACGAATTATTTGAGGGTGGTTCATAAATCATCGCAACTACAAGGGTAGCCATCAATACCTTACTTCATAAAGGCTACACGATGCGACTCCCTTTGTACCACAATCTGTATGAAGTTTCAATAAATGATTCGGTAATTCGGGGTTACAAACCCCTCCCACAAGGATAAGAAAATCGGGGTTGCAAACCCCTCCCACATTACCGATTTATAGTAAAGTCCCCAATTACTTGGACATCACGGATGGGCGAGGTTACAAACCTCGTCAGCGGTGGAGTGAGGTTGCTGCCTCCTGAGATGTCTACATATTTTTGGGCTTTACTATAAATTCTTAATCTTCACACAGTTTGCGGTACAAAAATGCTGCGAATAATGAGTCACCCTCAATTATGGTGAATTATAGAATTACTTATACACCGAAAGACGGGCGAGGATACAATCCTCGTCAGCGGTGGCGGGGGACGGTGTTCCCTGAAATGTTTACATATTTTGATAATTCACCATAGTTGTCGGCAGCCGGAAACCGTCAGGAATCAGCAAGAAAACGCTGTGGCATTCAAGCGAAACGTGCATACTACATACTGACTGCCGATGGAACCGACCGCTGATGGCTATCCTGCTGACAACTAAAAATTGACAAACGGACTATAGACATGCTAAAATAGATGTAGATATACGAAGTCCGTCCTATAGATTAACGCATCATCCCTAAAGACTTGAACACATCATCACGGAATAAGGAGTCATCAATGTTCAACGCTAATCCTTTCCACCAGCCAGGGCAATGGTACCGAGGAAATACGCATAGCCACAGCACCGAGTCCGATGGGCAGCTTCCCATGTCGGACCGGTTCGCAGCATATCGTGAGGCAGAATACGATTTCCTTGTGCTAACAGATCACCGTAAGGTTAACGATGTAAGTGCTTACAGTACGCCAGATTTTTTGGCAATATCAGGAAGCGAAGTACACCCATCCAATCCGTATGGTGGCGCGACTTACCACTTTGTTGCCATTAATATTCATGAGACACTGAATTGTGCAAAGATGCACCCGAACGCAGTGCTTGATGAAATTAAAGCGCAGGGGGGCGAAGCCGTTTTATGTCATCCCTATTGGTCTGGGCATACGATTACAGATTATCTGCCGTTGCGGGGTTATTTCGCTATTGAAGTCTACAACGACACCTGTATGGGCATCGGCAAAGGCTTTTCCGAGCAGGCATGGGATGATTTGCTGGATAGAGGCGGACCCGTTCTCGGTATCGCATCGGACGATGCACATGGAACCGAACACGACTGCTTCCACGGATGGATTATGGTAAAGGCGCAGGAGCTGACAATTGAGGGTATCATGGGAGCACTCCGGACAGGCGCGTTTTATTCCACGCTTGGACCCGAAATTGAGGATATGACGTTAGAGGGTAAAGAGTTAACAGTTAAATGTTCACCAGCACAATCGATTGTGTTTAAATCGGAATGCAGTCGCGGTAGGCGAATTCTTCCGTCAGAGGGTGAACTCTTGACCGAGGCGACATATAGCATGCCGGGAAGCGCGAAATACGTTCGGGTTGAAGTAACAGACGAAACAGGGAAGAAGGCTTGGTCGAACCCGTTATTTTTCTAAAACAGGACGTCTCGGTGTTTTCACGGGGGCTGTAATGCAAAACATTCTGGTGTGCCAGACAGGTGGCTGGATCGGTGATATGGTGCTGCTGACCCCGGCGTTGCGCGCACTAAAGCAGGCGTCCCCCGAATCCCGTTTGGAACTTCTATTGCGCCCGCGTGTCGCAGATTTAATGGAATCGCACCCTTATGTTGATGCCTGCATCATTGATGAAAAAACGGAAGGACGCTGCCGATCGCTCACGAGGTTAGTACGTCAGATACGAGATAAATCTTTTGACCTTGCTGTCGTGTTGCATCCTACCTCATTTCGAAACGCTTTGCTACCGTTCCTCGCGCGTGTTCCCACTCGCATTGGTACGAATGTCAGTGGACGTGGCATGCTGCTAACGAAGTCTTGCAGGGATGATACAAACGTCCATGAGATACATCGGTATCTACGAGTGCTACAGCTGCTGGGTATTGATACCACATCGGATGGTTTGGAGTTTTGGCATACAGATACTGACCGGCGTTTCATTGAAAATCTCTTGCGTGCTGAAGGTGTTTCGCTCGACGATCGGCTCATCGCTGTTAACTTAGGCACAACGTGGACGACAAAACGGTGGGATGTCATAAATTTCACCGAGGTTATCCAACAAATTACACGCCTTAACCGAGAAGCGAAGGTCGTATTAACGGGTTCACCCACTGAACAGACACTTACAGAAGTTTTGCCTGCTTCGCTCCCGATAATTAATCTCGTTGGAAAGACATCGATTCTGCAACTGGGTGCGTTGTTAGAAAGGTGTGAAGTGTGTTTAACCTGTGATAGCGGTCCTATGCACATCGCCGCAGCGGTTGGGACACCAACGGTAGCCCTTTTCGGTCCGACGGATCCGATGCGACATCGTCCTTACGGTATTGGACATACGGTCATTGAGAAACCGGTCTCGTGTCGTCCGTGCTACAAACGCGCGTGTCATCGACAAGACGCACCACACCTCTGCATGCAGGAGATCGGAACAGGTGAAGTCGTAAAAGCAGTAGAGACAAGGTTGTATCATAAGGATTGTGTCGTTTAAACATAAAACTAAGAACAAAGGAAGAGTGAATGAAGGACATCCGCGCATTGGTATTCGATTTCGGCGGAACTTTAGATGGAAATGGCATACATTGGTTAGAGCGAACGTATCAGTTTATCCGCGAACGGCATCCTGAGATTACGCGTGAGGCATTCGACGTAGCGGATAAAGCAGCGGTAACAGCATTCGCACTCGGTGATTCTGATGTTGAGTGGTCTTACCAAGACGGTTCGATGTTACCGGTCGGTGCGATCGCGAGTGAGGCTGCAGCGCGTTGTACGCTGCGAGAAACGGCTGATGCAATTGCAGTGGAAATTTATGAGCGGTTGGGGTTGAGCGAGAAAATGAAGGACGAGTACGTCGCATGGTTCTGCGAGGGGGCGGCTAAAAGCCTCACAGAGAATCGGCGATGGCTCGAAACACTTCACGACACGTATCAACTCGCTGTGATTAGTAATAACTTTGGGAACACCCGCGGGTGGTGCGATGAATATGGACTATCACCGTTACTTGAGGTGGTTATAGATTCAACGGTTTTGGGTATAGCGAAGCCGGACGCTCGCATATTTGAGGCGGCTTTGTCGGAATTGGGGGTTATGCCGAGTCAAGCTATCTATGTTGGAGATAGTTACGCCGCAGATATGATTGGTGGTAAGAATGCCGGCATGTGGACAGCGTGGCTTGTTGGAGATCAGCCAAAAGCGTGCCCTGATCCGTCTATGGTAGATGTTCGGCTCTCGCATCTGCACGAATTGACCGGTTTTCTGGGTGAAAAATAAAATTTTCAGGAGGTAATGGGCAGACACCTCGTTCCGCCCATCAGGTTGCATTACGGGGATACGGGACGTTGCTATATTTCTCGATGCAGACCGATGACTTTACCGAGTATCATCACGTCCTTGACATCGAAGAGGATCGGTTCAATCGCTGGATTTTCCGGTTGCAACCGGACTTGATCGCCATCAATAAAGAAGCGTTTCACTGTTGCTTCGTCCTCAACCAGTGCGACGACAATATCACCTGGGTCGGCATTTGATTGCCTTCTAACAATGACGAAGTCACCGTCCAGAATTCCAACGCCGATCATGCTCGATCCGATGATGCGGAGGGCAAAGCACTCGTAATCGTTAAGCATGCGCGTCGGCATTGGAAGCGTCCCTTCAATATTCTGCGATGCGAGGAGAAGTTCGCCGGCTGCCACCCGTCCAAAGATCGGGATTTCTATAATATCTCGTTGCACTTCCGCCAAAGCCAGATTCGCATTCTGTCCTTCCAGCCATTTGCTGGTAGCAAGCTTGGGATCTGCCTCTTTTAAAATGGAAATTGCGCGTGGTTTACCATCTTCCCGACTAATATACTTTTTTTTCTCAAGTGCATTGAGATGGTCATGCGCCGCCTTTTCAGAAAAGCCAAATTGACTACCTATCTCGCGAATCGTCGGAGGGTAGCCTTCCTTGATACGCGCCTGAATATAGGTAAAGATCTCGCGTTGTCTACCTGTCAAGGTCTTTGCCATGAGTCTATCTGTTCCTTTTAACCTGAGCATTTCTATAAAAATCTATAGAAATCTCGGTTTGCACGCCCCTTCGGGGCATGGTGAAACCTACAAAGTTAGTACCGAAACACTAACGCTCTTAACTTCCGAGTGTCCTCACAGGGTCTGGGTTCGTCTCACTCGCGTATGAACCCATCGCAGTAGAACCGACATGGTTGTTGTCGGGTGTGTTTGGTTTTTACACGACGCTACTGGATACGGTAGAAGGGAATTGAACCCCCGAAACGCCTACGTTTACCGTTTTGAAGAGACTGGTGCCTCAGAAAATAGTTTTCTCAAGATATTCTTATGTTTTTTTAGATTTAGAGGGTTCTAGGTCATGCTCCTATAGTAAGCATTAGTTTATATTTATATATTATCCTACATTCAGTTTAAAAATGCAAGGAAAAATTAATCTTCTGTTTTCGTGTGTTGTAACTGTCTGGTCAAGAGAGAATTGAAACCGAATAGAGCTGTTAACGTCTTAATTGAATGGATTAAAGGAAAAATTTGGAAAATGCAAAGTTTAAGTTGTTTTGCACGTTTTTTCGCTAAGCACAGCCTTGCCGTTTTAATAGCTGCTTCGGTTATTGGGGTTATAGGTGTAGGGTTTGCGAAAGAGAAGGCAGAGAAGGTCGAACTTGATACCATCGTCAAGGATTTTACGCTCAAGGATGCCGGTGGCACCTCTCATGCGCTGTATAAACTCAGTGAAGAGAAACCTGCTACGGTTGTCCTGTTTCTCGCTACGCAATGCCCAATAGCGACAGACTATGCGGAGCGAATCGTTGCCTTAGTCAAGACTTATGATGAAAAGCGCGTGCAATTTATCGGAATAAATTCAAATAAACAAGAGAAGGTCGAAGAGATTACAGAATACAGTGAGAAGCACGGTTTTAAATTTCCTGTGCTGAAAGACCCGGAGAACAAAATTGCTGATTATTTCGGAGCGAGAAGAACACCAGAAGTCTTTCTTCTCGACGCGGAACGTGTCCTGCGCTACGCAGGTGCAATTGACAACAGTCCGAAGGAGCCTACGAAACACTATCTTCAAGACGTTTTGGATTTAGTAATCACCGGGAAAGATATTCCAAAATCATCCAGAAAGACAAGAGCGGTCGGATGTACGATTAAGCGGGTTCGGAAAACGGATGTAGATAGAACGCCGTAAATTCCAACCGCAACCCTTGATCTCTTCGTTGCGCGTCACGCAGGGGGCGAAAAGACAAATGCTTCGATTCTTATATCATCTTTTTCAGGCAGTGTTAACGCTATTTTGGCTTGTAGGTATATGCGTATTTCTGGCGATTTTTGCGGGCATCGGGGTTGCCAGCGGCATGTTGCTCGCCTGTTGGGAGGATGTCCGCGACATCGACCTATATCGACTTGAATACGATGCCGATATTGAGACATGGCGGCAGCATCTGGAGGTTTACTCCACAGTCTGCGAAGTGCAGGAAACTGATAAAATCGCGTTTTTGCTCGATAAATTAGAACGTTTGGAATATAAGAAGGTTGCGGAACTCATTCCAAGGTTGAGTGCTCCGGGAGAGTACGCAGTGGAAAAGGGTGGAACCGTTCGCATCCATCTGCGGGATTTTGAATATCCGAATCTTGATGTGAAGGCAGGAAACGTTCGGATTTCGGTTAAGGACGGGAAAATTGCCGCCATCCGGAATGCGGATAATTCTGTGCGCCAGAATTTCTACCTTGAACCGGAGAAAATCGGCGAATTTGCCGATGATGAAGGTTCCACGCGTCGTCTGATTCCACTCCTGCAAATGCCTGACAAACTCACAGGGGCATTCACTGCTATTGAGGACCGGCGATTTTCTGAGCATTGGGGAATTGATCTGATACGTCTTGCCGGAGCATTCAAAGCCAGCGTATTGCACGGCAGTCGCTTGGCTGGGACCAGCACATTGACCCAACAATTGGCACGAAATATCTATCTTTTCGAGCAGCGATCGGACAGAAGCGTGATTCGGAAGGCGAGAGAGATACTTCTCGCTGTGAAAATTGAGAAAGCATTTTCTAAAGATGAGATTTTTGAACGCTATCTGAACCACGTTGATTTAGGTAGGTCGAGGTATGGCGGAAAAACGTATCACGGCGTTCAGCAAGCGGCACTCGGATATTTCGGGAAAGAGGTTTCGGAACTCGACTATCACGAGTGTGCATTGCTCGCGGCACTTCCGAAAGGTCCGCACGCTTTTTCACCGTTTTCCAACCCGGAAAACGCACTAAATCGCCGGAATATCGTACTCGACCAGATGTTTGAGCAGGCTTATATCACGAGTGTATCTGAATGGCGTACAAGCCGAGATGCTCCACTCCTCCCGCAAAACCTGCCCAGAAAAGGGACAAGAACCGCACTGAAAGAGGCTGGACACTTTCTTGACTACGTCCGTCAAAAACTCGTTCGGCTGCCTGAACTCGAAAAGAATTTGTATAGTGGCGGATTGAAAGTTTACACCACGATAGATATGTCCATGCAAGCCGTTGCGGAAAGAGAGGTCGCAAGGCATCTCCGCGTGATGGATAAAACATACGGTGGTCGGCGTCTACCGGATTACGATACCAATAAGCGGAATCCACGCCGCATCGATTCCATTAATGATTACTTACAGGCGGCACTTATTGCTTATGAACCGAAGACTGGACACATTAAAGCGATGGTCGGCGGTAGGGATTACAACATTACAGGGGATAAGATTAATTTTTATAATCGAGCTGTTCGCACTGCAAGACGACAGCCCGGTTCTGCATTTAAACCGATTGTTTTTGCGGCGTTGTTAGAAGAACCTGCAATTGTGACACCCACAACGATTATTGTTGATGAGGAATGGGGAATACTTCCTTTCCCCGGACAACCGATGTGGTATCCCCGTAATTATAGTAAATGGTTTAAGGGCAAAGTTACCGTGCGCGATGTCCTCACGAGTTCAATTAACGTTCCTACAGCTAAAGCGATGTTGGAGACACCAATAGCTGAAAATGGTAAATGGGAAGGGCTAAATCGTGTTGTGGATTTGAGCAAAAGAATGGGCATTAAAAGCCCATTGGATCCAGTGCCGGCTCTCTCTTTAGGTTCGTCTGGTGTAACAGTCCTTGAACTCACCTCGGCGTATGGTATCTTCGCAAACGGTGGTGTCCAGACGGAACCGGTGTATATTCAGGACGTGCTGGACACGGCGGGGAGAATTATCTATACCTCTGATAACCGTCAAGATGAGCGGACCCGTGTCTTAGATGAAAAGGTCGCATATCAGATTACCTCGTTTTTGGAGAATGTAATTCAGAATGGAACAGGTAGGCGCGCGAAGCTGCGGATGGGACTTACTCGACCGGCAGCGGGTAAAACAGGGACTACCAATGAAAACGTAGACGCTTGGTTTGTCGGTTATACTGCAGATCTTGTTGTCGGTGTTTGGGTCGGGTTCGATAAGAATCGGTCGACTCGCCGTAACTACAATCAGGAAGGTGCCAAGGCGGCACTGCCGATCTGGGCACAATTTATGATTGATGCCGCCCGAGGTCCAGAAAAACCGTTCCCTGTTCCGAAAGGTATCGTTTTTCGGGAGATAGATAAAAAGAGTGGGTTCCTCAAAAGGGCGGATAGATGTCCGGAGGAGAACATTAGCACGGAACCCTTCATTGAAGGACAGGAACCTGCCCAACTTTGCACGCTTCATTAGTGAGTACCAAAGGCATTCAGTTCTTCCTTGATTTAGCCGACCACCTCCAGAAACAGAATGAAGTTCTCATGCTCCCATCAGAACCGCGGACAAAACAGACATGGTGGCAACGGCTGACAGGCAAGTAGCATCAATTTGCTGTTTTTTCGCGTTTTGTGGTATACTCATAATTGTCCAATGGACATCACTACAAAACGCCACTTCACAGGAGAAACTCATGGAAAATAGGAGACTGGGTGAGGATTTAACTGCAGGACTTGGGGACTATCTAACTCAGAAAGAGCAAGAGTATAGTAAAGAGTTATCTGAGGCGAGATCCCATTTAGAGGAGCGCGTTAAAGAGGTAAAAACAGACCTTGAGAAAGACATTAGGGAAGCCAAAACGGATCTCAAGGATGACCTTAAGGAAGTCAAGGCAGATCTTAAAGCTGACCTCAAGAGCATAAAAACCCAGGTAATGGGTTTAATAGTTCTCGGCGTTTCGAGTCTTGTCGCGCTCATAGGCATCATAGTCACCCTGATTGTTCAGAAATAAAGAAGGAGATCGACGATGTCCGAAAGAGTACCCGGATTTGAAGAATACACACCGTCCCGTTTAGAGTGGCTAGTGGTTATGCTAAATTCCCTTATTCAATATGTCAACATAATGGCTGGCAGGAACGCGGACTGCGCATACCTCCCTGATGCAGATGGAAAAACAGTAATATTGCGAATTAGGCATTCCCCTGATCTCAACCCAGAAATCCTGAAACACTATGAGGATAATGCAAAAAACTTTGCCATGAATATCGCAAAAACTTATAAATGGGATTCGTGGGTTGAAATTCAAACACAATTCGATCCGTATGATCCAATCGAGACGAAAATATAACGGTAGTGCATAAGTGAACTTTCAAACCTCACACTGCCCCTGAAACGCCTACTACGCCCGATTGCTATATTTCGGAATCGGGCATCACAATTTTTTGAGATTGACACCCAAGCCCAAATGTGATTGACTATCTCCAAACGGAGACACCCGATGAGAACCATTCTCGTTCTCTCTATACTCTTATGTGCGATCGCATTGCCAGCCCTCGCCGACTTGACAGATGCCGACCTCGATAAGATCCGCTTGATTGTCAAAGAGGACATTAAAGCAGAACTTGCACCGATAAAGTCGGATATTGTCACGCTAAAGACTGACGTTGCGCGCTTAGAGGGGCGTATAACCGGCTTAGAGGGACGTTTGAACGGCATTGAAAAACAGATTTCACACGCCACAAATGTAACGTATGGGCTAATGGTTTCCCTTATTGTCGTCGCCATAGGGATCCCCGCTTGGCGCGGCAAAAGAGACAGCGACCAAGAGCGAAAAATCGAAGCACTCACACGAGAAATAGAAACACTGAAGCAGATCGTAAATCCCTAACAAACACAGTGTTCGGAAAAACGAGTGTTCATGCCCCAGTAGACGAAAAGAAACAGAAATCACCCAACTGGCTGCTCCGTTTTGTCGGCGCGCGATAGCACCGTCGAATCAAAAAAGCGACTTGCCTATTTTTTACCCATCGGATACACTCTGCAAATCCAGTCTTGGGTGGCACTGCTACGAGAGGGTAACCCAACGCCCTTCTCTGCCACCCTTCCACCGTAGCAAGGGGATAAAGGACTGGAGACTGGAAAATCCACTTTATTAGTCAAGTTAAAAGCGATTTGGCAATATGCGCTAATTTTTTCAGCGAGGCATTATGATTGGTATTCGTCGGTTTTCGTCCGGTATCTTTGGGCTGGTTTTCATCTTAGCACTTTTCGGGTTGATGTCGGATGTTGGCATTTGTATGCCTGCAGAACTCCGGTTGGCTGCATGGAATATCCGTATCATGAGCAACAAAAGTCGGACGGATGCCGAGTTAAAGCAAATTGCGCGAACGCTCGCCGACTATGATTTCATCGCGATTGTGGAGTTGCGTGATGAACTCGTTCTAAAACGTACTCAGAAAATCCTCTCGCAGATGGGGAAGACGTATCAGTACCAGTTGAGTCCCGCGGTCGGGCGCGGTGTGAAAGAGCGGTATGCTTTCCTCTACAAGCAAAACGTTGTCAGTGTTGTTAGACCAGGGGAACTCTATCCTGATGCGGCTGATGGTAAAGATGACTTCGCTCGCGATCCGTACTGGGCGACCTTCCGAGCGGGTAAGTTTGATTTTTCGGTGATTGCCGTGCATGTCACTTGGGGTGATACGGTTGGGCCAAGGAAAGCCGAAGTCAGAGCGTTGGCGGATGTTTATAGGTATGTCCAGGAAGTGAACGGAACCGAGGAAGATGTTTTGCTCGTAGGTGACTTTAACCGAAACCCGAATGATGCTGAGTCTTACAGTCGAATTATGGCAATCCCTTCGATGACTCGCCTGTTTGAGCTCCCACAGAAATCACACATTAGAGACTCAAGTCTTTACGACAACATCTATTTTCAGACGGATGCTGTCACTGAATACCTCGGTAGGTACGGAATCGACAGATTTGATGAAACGGATTTTGGAAATGACGATAAAGCTGCGAACCTTGCCGTTAGTGACCACCGTCCAGTCTGGGCTGTGTTTAGCATAACCCAGGATGACGACGGTAGCGATGCAGATGGGCAACCCCTCCAAATAAGCGAGGATGTGAATGCGGATGGTGTCATAAACATTCAGGACCTGGTGCTTGTTGCTTCAAACTTCGGACAAACCGGACGAAATACTGCGGATGTGAACGGAGATGGGGTCGTCAATATTGTGGATATCATCTTGGTCGCAGGAGCGTTGGGCGGTGGTGCTGCTCCTACAGTAGAAGATCAAAATGGTCGTCAGTGAAATCCAGTCGCTGTATCGCGACGAAGACGATCTGTTTAGAACCGTCATCAAGCGGATCTGGGAGGAATAAGTCGACGACAAATGGGTTGTCAAGAAGGTAGAAATCATCTTTGAGGACGGGGAGCCTATCCAACCGCTTGAGTACCGACACGGCTGAATCATTCCGCCGGAGTGGAAATTTATCAGCGAGATTAGGGAGTGCGAGCGGAAGCGGTGGAGGAGATGTCGGTAAGTTTTTAACTGCCGCAAATCGGGTTTTTGAGCAGTTCGCTGAAAAAAGAGGCTGACGAAACGCTCTTTTTGGAACTCGCACGCCGCGGATACGACCTCTCCAAACTCCGCGACGAAGAATCTACAGCGGAGATCGTAAAGATCGGATGCAGAATCAAAGCCGGAGTTCGGTGACTATTTTTCTTTTTCTGTATGAGATTTTCTTCCACGAGAGGCATCCGCCGTATGGCTCCCTCGCGTCTGACGGATTCCTTTTAGGTTGGGAGTGCCCAATTTTCCATCAGCGTACCCATCTTCATAACCTTTTACTTTGGCGGCTTCGACGGCTGCCTGAATACGCTTCTCTTTCCAATTTGCGTACCAATCTGAAAGTAACATAATACAGCATCGCCTCCTATTCAGTTGAGGGGTCTTCGGAGTCTTTCTCCTGTTGCCCAGCCATGTAACCTTCTTTGTAAGCTTCCGATCGGGCTTCGACTACGGCTGCTTCGATAGCCTCTTGAAAACGCTTCTTTCTCCAATCCACCAGTAAACCACAAAGGAATACGATGACGTCAATAAAGAGTATCAGTGCAGCGACAGCAGCCCCCACAACAGGGATAAACCTCGAAATATCCAGCAGGACATTCTGAACAGATGGGTGTCCACTCCATCCTTGCCCGATCTCATATCTTATAGCGACTCTACTATAGGCGAGAAAAAGGAGAGAACCCAGGAAAAGGGCAATACCGGTTTTACTATTTCTCCATAAATCTCGCCAAAAGCCACTTTCTTTTTCCAAAATGCCCTCCACACGGTTTAATTATAAATATCATACTAAACCTAACATGTCAAGTGAAAATGAGACAATATGAGAAAACATGAGAAACTCTCAAAATTCCTTTTGAGAATCGCCCATAATCCATAGGAGACGCGATAGATATGGACGTTTGAGAAATGAAAAATGCCTTACTTCACACTGTAGGAGGTGGGAAACACCCAAGCAAAAACACTCCGATTCCCGACTGTTCCCTGATAAGGAGGTAGGGGCGGACCGGCAACTGATAACTAACCCAAATTGCCACCTAATAAATCATGGATGTTTGAGTACTATTATGTTTGATAATACGCGGAAGAGAGATATACATGTCGCCCCTCTGGGGCTCTAAGGGGTGGTTACACGCGTTTCTACACACATGTCGCCCCTCTGGGGCTTTAGAGGATGACAGATATTGATTCCGCTTTCTGTGCGAAGGCAACGGAGACCTATTGCATAAAACTATGGTAAAATATACACAGGACTTACGCAATTTGCGTAAATCAGCAATATATTTCACCAAAAAATGCCTTGCAGTGAGAGTATTTCAGTTATTTAACCCCCTAAATCCCCCTTATCGGGGGGACTTCAAGAGGAAGTGCGTAAGTCCTAATATACAATTACCTATACACCAGAAGATAGGCGAGGTTAGGAAACCTCGCCAGCGGGAGTGGCGGGTTTTCGCTTCTATTGAAATGTAAACTTATTTTCATAATTCACCATAAATAGTCTTGGAGATAGCGCAAATCTCTCTACACATTTTTGGCGGAGTATGGTATACTATATAAGGCGTAAAACGCAACACAAACCATACAAATTTCTTGTAGTCTTGATGTAGACCACCGCCGGCAACCCCATATTGCAAGGCGATCGAAAACTTGACGAGGAGCAAGAAGCCACGATGAAAGAGAATTGGGAATTGCTGACCAAGATTGCTGATCCAGAAGATGACAAGCCCGAACTGGATATCCCGCAACTTGAACTAATCTCAGACTTTTCACCACAAGGCGATCAGCCGCAAGCCATTGACAAGCTCACCGAAGGGCTCCGACGCGGAGACAAAGCACAGACGCTCCTCGGCGTGACGGGTTCAGGCAAAACCTACACGATGGCGAATGTGATTCAGCACGTCCAATTGCCCACGCTCGTAATCTCGCCCAATAAGACACTCGCCGCACAACTTTACAACGAATTCCGGACATTTTTCCCAAATAACGCCGTCCACTATTTCGTCAGCGATTACGAGTACTATCAACCTGAAGCGTACATCCCATCCACGGATACCTTTATTGAAAAGGATGTCCGCATTAATGAAGAAATTACTCGGATGCGGCTTGCCTCAACAGCGTCCTTAATATCGCGTCGCGATGTTATCGTTGTTGCGAGTGTTTCCTGCCTGTACGGTCTCGGTTCACCAGAGGAATTTAAGAATCAAAGGGTTCAGGTATCGGTCGGAGATGTCGTTCGGCGCGACACACTTCTACGATCCTTAGTCGATATTCAATATGTACGTAATGATGTCGAGTTTTGGCAAGGTGTGTTCCGCGCTCGCGGAGATGTCGTTGAAGTCTTTCCTGCGTATAGTGAGAACGCCTATCGTATTGAGCTTTTTGGCGATGAGATTGATCGAATTAACGAAATTGATACCACAACCGGAGAGGTATTGGCACAACGGGATTTCCTTGAAATCTATCCTGCCAAGCATTTTATGACGGATGGTGAAATCTTCGATCAGGCGTTAATTAATATTGAACTTGAACTCCAAGACCATATTCTGACTTTTGAGAAAGAGAGTAAATTGCTGGAAGCGCAACGGATTGAACAACGTACCCGCTTTGATTTAGAGATATTGCGCGAGGTGGGCTACTGCTCCGGTATTGAAAACTACTCACGACATCTCTCAGGATTGCAACCGGGTGATCCGCCCTATTGTCTGATGCACTACTTTCCGGATGATTTTCTCCTCTTTATTGATGAATCCCACGTAACGATTCCGCAGTTGCGAGGTATGTATCGTGGTGACCGGTCACGAAAGGAGACGCTTGTCAAGTATGGTTTCCGTTTGCCTTCCGCACTCGACAATCGTCCGCTCAGATTCGACGAGGTTGAAGCACGCGTCAATCAGGTTATTTTTGCCTCCGCGACACCCGGTGCCTATGAAATGGATAACAGTGCGCAAATTGTCGAACAGATTATCCGTCCTACCGGGCTCATCGACCCCGAAATTACGATACATCCCGTGAGAGGACAGATAGACCATCTCATTGGTAAGATCCATGAGCGCGCCAGGCGCAATCAACGCGTGCTTGTCACGACGCTTACCAAACGGATGGCAGAGGACTTAACCGAGTATTTGACTGAGGCGGGTGTCCGTGCTGACTATATGCATTCTGAGATTGATGTGTTCGACCGCGCCCGCATTCTACGTGAGCTTCGCGAGGGGGTTTTCGATGTGCTTGTCGGTATCAATCTACTGCGCGAAGGGCTTGATCTCCCTGAAGTCTCTCTCGTTGCAATCCTTGACGCGGACCGACCCGGTTTCCTCCGTTCTGTCAGATCTCTCGTCCAAACCTCTGGACGTGCTGCCCGAAATGTCGATGGGGAAGTGCTCTTGTACGGAGATAAGATCACGGATGCAATGGGAGAGGCAATCAAGGAAACACATCGCCGACGCGAGATTCAACTTCAATATAATACTGATAATAATATCACACCCGCAACGATTGAAAAGGCAATTCAGGATCTTATCGCTGAATCAACTGATGCGTATAAGACTAAAAAATCTGGCAAGCCTGCTATCATCTCGGAAACCGTTGAACCGCAAGATATTGAGGCGATAATTACGGACTTAACGCGACGGATGCGAAAAGCGGCATTAGATCTTGATTATGAGGAAGCCGCCGCCTTACGTGACCAGATTACTGAATTGAAAGAGCAGCCTGCGAAATAATAGGCTGGATCGCACGATGCGTAACTTGAACCAAGAGTCCGAATTTAAACCTTGTATCTCAAAGTGGAATCTGCTAAAATTCAATAGTTGATCGTAATTTTAAAACCTGTAACTTTGATTTACTGAGGATTAATTATTTGGGTAATTCCCTATTGAAATATTAATCTTCTTGATGAACAGAGAAAGGACTTTGCAATGTTTGTTTGTACAGCTTGTGGTTATTTGTGGAAAGAAGCAGATAGCCCACCAGAAGAGTGCCCAGCGTGCACGGCACCCAAAGAAAAATACATTCCTTACGATGACCGAGCAGAGCGGTGGGTTAAACGCTCAGTCGCGGCACATGTTATGTACCCGGATGAAGAAGGAGCCGACCTTCGTGCAGAGAACTCTGCACTCTCGTCGCACATTAGATTTGCCCTTGTCGGGCTACTCGGTGCCCTTGAGAAAAAATAAGGCGTGGGGAGCCTCGATTCTCCAATTGAGGCTCCTTTCCCGCTTTCCTATTGTAGTTTCCATTTTTTAATTGATATTTACATTAAAATGCCAACAGCCTCGTTTTCTGATCGAGGGTTTTAAACAGAAAGGAAGCGGCATTGCCCAACGCCGGGCTCTCTATTGAGAAAAAGTGCCGCAATAAGAGAATGAAACAGATACGTTATCTGCTGATTCTATTCCTCCTTGCTTTGCAAGGGATAGCATCAGCGCAGGATCTCTCAGACCGTGTGGTGGAGCACACTTTTCCCAACGGTCTGAAATTGTTAATGATTAAACGCGATACCTCTCCTACTATCGCACCCTATATCCTCTTTAAAGCCGGTTCTGTAGATGAATCAGATGATACACGCGGTATCGCGCACATGCTTGAACACATGTTGTTCAAAGGCACTAAAACAATCGGCACAAAAGACTATGAAAAAGAGAAGGTCGTGCTCGCCGAAATCGATCGGATAGGGGACGCACTCGACATGGAGCGCGCAAAGGGAACAAGAGCGGATGCTACTAAAATAGCCGAATTAGAAGAGGCACTCAAAGCGCAACAAGAACTCGCCAAGGAGTGGATCGTTACCGGCGAATATACCGAAATCTATACGCAACACGGTAGTACCGGATTCAACGCTGGCACCTCTGTTGACTATACCATTTACACAGTGGAGTTGCCGTCTAACAAGTTAGAATTGTGGGCGATGCTTGAGTCTGATCGGCTGAAAAATGCCGTCCTGCGCGAATTTTATGTCGAACGTGAGGCTGTCAAAGAGGAACGTCGGATGCGTGTCGATACTCGTCCGGGTGGTAAACTTTACGAGCAGTTTATCGCTGCCGCTTTCACTGCGCACCCTTACGGTATACCGATTATTGGCTGGCCCTCGGATATCGCCATGCTAAATCGACGCAAGGCAGCAGAATTTTTCCGCGTCCACTACGCCCCAAATAACTCTGTCATGGTCATTGTCGGGAATATTGAGATAGACGAAACCATTGCGCTCATTGAAAAGTACTTCGGCGATATGCAGTCACAACCGCTCCCGCCTGAAGTGACAACTGAAGAACTTCCGCAGGAAGGTGAACGTCGTGTCGAAGTCGAGTTTGATGCTGAGCCGCAACTCATGATTGGGTACCATAAACCGACACTCCCACACTTTGACGATTATGTGCTGGATTTTATCAGTGCAATCCTTGCTGATGGTCGCACATCTCGGTTTTACAAAAACATCGTTGAGAAAGGGATCGCCGTCTCAACTGAGTCATTGAACGGTTATCCGGGGGGGCGCTATGACAATCTTTTTGTTATAGATGGCGCGCCGCGGTCACCACACACGACCGCCGATCTTGAAGAAGCGATTTACGCCGAACTCGAAAGGCTCAAGACCGAACCTGTTGCAGAAAAAGAATTCAAACGTATCCTCAAACAGGTGGATGCCAGTTTCATCCGAAACCTCAGCTCGAACGCTGGAATGGCGCAACAACTTGCCTTCTTTGAAGGGATCGCTGGCGATTGGCGTTATGTGCTACAATGGCGTGAAAACATATATAAAGTTACGCCAGAGGACATCATGCGGGTCGCAAAAACCTATTTCATAAAAAGCAACCGCACCGTCGGCACACTCATTAAGAAAGAGGCAGTAGCACCCGCCGGTGAAGATACGGAGGGCAGCGAATAATGAAGAAACGAACCTTTACCGGGCTTGTCTTCGCGACACTGGTCGCCTGTCTCATTGTGTGGGGTATCCCATCTACATTTGCCAAACCACACGAAGAACTTACCTTTGAACCGATCGAGTTTAAACCTCCCGTTCCAGAGAAGCGAATGCTCTCAAACGGGATGACGCTCTACCTCCTTGAGGACCATGAATTACCCCTGTTTAACATCAATGGGTTGATTAAAACCGGTGACATCTACGATCCAGCGGATAAGGTGGGTTTATCATCAATATTCTCTACCGTTATGCGAACTGGCGGGACGGTGTCGCGTGAACCGGACATGTTGAACGAGGAACTGGAATCTATGGCGGCTTCCGTTGAAGTTGGTATGTCGCGCGAGTACGGGACAATCAACCTTTCAACGCTCGCAGAAGACATCGAAAAAGGATTGGAAATCTTTGCCGATGTACTCAGGAACCCCGCATTTCGTGAAGATAAATTGGAACTCCGTAAGCAGCAGTCGGTTGAGCGTATTCGCCGGCGCAACGATAACCCTATCCAGCTGGCGTGGCGAAATTTCTCCGCTCAGCTCTACGGAACCGACCATCCTTTCGGGTGGTATACTGAAATTGAGGGTATAGAGAGTATCACTGCTGATGATCTCAAGGCATTTCATGCGAAATATTACCATCCCGACAACATGATGCTCGCGGTTACTGGCGATTTCGATACGGAGACTTTGATCGCACAACTGGAAAAGGTGTTTGAAGGCTGGGAATCCGCAGATATTGCATTCCCTGATGTTCCAAGCGTGGATCCCACTTCCAAGCCGTCCGTTCATTATATTTTCAAAGATCTCCCGCAGTCGGTGATGCTAATCGGGCATTTCGGCATCAAGCGCACCCCTGATTTTCCCGATTTCTTCGCGCTCCGTGTCATGAACGATATTCTCGGTGAAGGCGGTTTCACCTCTCGTCTTATGAGGGAAGTGCGTGAGAAACACGGTCTCGCCTATATGGTGGGCAGCATGATGCAAACGACGTATTACACGAATCCAGGGGAATGGTTCGCTTATTCACAGACCCGTACTGATAAGACGGCAGAGGCGATCTCGCTTATTATTGATGTCGTCAAAGGTCTCCGAGACACACCTGTACCGGAAGCAGAGTTGCAGCGCACCAAAGATTCACTCATCAATTCGTTTGTCTTTGGGTTTGAGAGCAGTTCCCAAATTGCTTTCCAACAAATGATGCTCGCTTATCGCGGTTTTGCACCCGACTTCCTTGAAACCTATACCGATAATATCGCTAAGATTACAGCGGAGGATGTGCAGGCGGTCGCACAAAAGTATCTCCACCCAGATGCACTTACGATTGTCACTGTCGGCAATAAAGCCAATTTTGACCGATCGCTTGATGAATTCGGTGAGGTTAACGAGATTGAGATAAAACAACCCGAACCCCCACCTGCGGAACCCATGCCTGAAGCGAGTGAAGGAGACATGGCGAAAGCCAAGGAGGTCATCGCGGCGGCAGTCGAGGCATACGGTGGATTTGAGAAACTGCAAGCCATCAAAAATATTGTTGTGGAAGGACGCTCTACAGCCAGTACACCGATGGGGCAGATGAACCTGGATGTAAAGGGATATCAAGTCTATCCGGACAAACTCCGGCAAGATATCAGGATGCCTCAGGGTGAAATGAGTTACGCCTTCGATGGGACTTCTGGGTTTGCGATGACCCCTATGGGACCGCAACCTTTACCTCCTGAAATGATAGCGTCCATGAGAGATGGTATTTTCAGGGAACCGATTTGGTTGCTCGTGAGGCTTATGCAGGACGATAGTTCAATCCAATACGCTGGCACAGAAGAGGTAATGGGAAAATCCGCTGCGATTGTGCTTGTTCCGCAACCTTCAGGTGAAGTCCTCAGCGTTTTCATCAGTGAAGAGACACACTATATCGTGAAAATGGGATTCCGTGAGACGGAGCAGGGCGTTGTCGTCAATAAAGAAACGTTCTTGGGTGATTATCGCGATGTAGATGGTGTCAAAATGCCACATCATATTCAGCAAAATGTAGAGGGTGAACTCTTCACCGAAACTCGTTTAAGCAGCGTCATGTTGAACGCAGAACTCGACGATTCACTATTTCAGGAGCCAAAGTGAAACCGCTAAATTTACGTGTCCGCTACTTTCAAGATAGCACTCCGGCAGATGTACCGTGCCGTGAAACCGCTTTCATTCGGCGTGAGTTTGACATGCCGTTACCGATTGAGGAAACCGCTTTGGTCCTCGTCGATTTGTGGAATGTGCATTTCATTGAGAGTTGGATAGAACGCGCAGCACAGGTAACGACCGAGTGTGTCGTGCCTGTGCTGGATGCCGCGCGGGGAGCAGGTTTGACAATTGTTCATGCCCCCTCTCCGCCGGTAGCCGCGCAATATCCGCAACTCGAACGGCACAAGCCGCCTGAGCCGTCTGTACCTTCATCGTGGCCCCCCTCTGATTTCCGAAGTCGGGACGGAGACTACGCCGCTTACCGCGGTCCTCGGAGTCAACCACCGGGTATCGGTATACATTGGGACAAACTCGACTCACAACTCTCTGTCTCTCCAGCGATTGATGTGAAACCGGAGGAGTTTGTTATCGCTACCGGACAGCAGTTACATGCGCTCATGGAGGAGCGGCGTATCTTACATCTGCTCTTCGCTGGTTTTGCAACAAATTGGTGTGTATTGGGCAGGGATTACGGCATTCGCTCTATGGCACGATATGGTTATAACATCGTGCTACTTCGCGATGCCACGACGGGTGTGGAGTTTCCCGATACTTACGATAACCTGTTCACAACAGAGATCGCGATTCGGGAGGTGGAACAGCAGTACGGATTCAGTGCATCGAACGCCGATTTCTTTGAGGCGGTTGGGAAGCTTCCAGCATAGAATTCTACCGATGAACTCCCATTTTTCACTGTTGGGCGAGGTCTCTGTACCTCGCCTTTTTTCATATATTAACGTGAGTTCGATACAAGGGTTCTCCTTGTACCGTAAGTGTGAGTGTGGGCGGAATACGCCACAAACTAAAAGTTTGTGGTACAATTTATGTCTTTGACACGCGAGAACGTAACCTTTAGACGGACGAAATGTTTAAGTTGAACTGACGTTTATAGAGATTCATTAAAGCGTTTGAAGAGTTTATCCCCATCTTTAGGTGAAATAATTGTAGATTCCTCATTTTTTGAAAAAATAGATTCAAACTCTTCTTGTGCTAATAAATTGTCAACTGTTTCGCAGATGGTCTGTTCCGTTAGTTTTTGAACAATCAACATATCAGATGTCCAAAAATACAAGCCGTTAGCACATTCCCCAGTCTTTTTGTAGTGTTTCATCAAGGTATTGATATTTTGAAGGGTAAAGAAGACAGCAGAGAAACTCTCGCCGTTTGGAAAAGTGACTTGAACATCGACATTATCGTTGTCGGGATCCAGAGGGTCAATTCCATGGTAGATCGTTAATTGGTAGTCATTACGCTGAACAGTTGTGTAAGGTTTATCCACTTTTATTTTCCTCTAAAATTACGCAAGTCACCTATTTATACCCCAAGTTGCCACCTATTGATAAACATAGCACTCCGCTGGAGTGCGATCGCTTAAATATGCCATTTTCTATAGACATACTACCCCTCTGGGGTAGGGAAACGCCTGAGAACCTTCTTATAGTAAAGCCCGAAAATATGTGAACATTTCGGAGGGTGGCAGCCCCGCCCATCCCCGCTGGCGAGGTTTGTAACCTCGCCGCACAATGTCCAAGTAATTATAGGCTTTACTATAAAACGTTCAATGCGTGTTAGTAGCAACTTGGGTTATTTATAGTAGATTCCGAGAATACTTGCGCACTTTTATCTCAACGGGCGAGTGACCTTGAAGAAACACCCAAGCAAAAACCCCCTACGAAGCGATTTGTGGAAAAGGTAGGTGTATAGGTGATTAAGGGCTTTACTATATAGACATAGCACTCCGACCGGGTACGATTGGTCGTATAGGTTCCCGTTTTCTATAGACATCTCACCCCTACGGGGCGGAGAAAGTGTCTGAAAATCTTGTTGAAATGTCCAAAATTTGTGAGTAGCAACTTGAGTTAAAAATAAAAAATCCTTTTAAGAAGGCAAGACGAATGCGCCTTTGAACTTTCGGAACCACCGGGTAAAGAGTGCCACGGCCTCCGCATCCTGACGTTTTGGTGAAAACTGATAAGTGCCTTCTCCGTCCTCATCATACGATAGGGCATAGACACCTCGTGCATGCCGCCCGATTGCAATTAATCCATAAGACTTTCCATTGATATACCGATTTTTTTCAAAAGGTTGTTTGTTCCCTGTAGCGATAGCAATGACCCCATAGACGTGTGAATACCCGATTGTAATAACACCAACAGAAGATATGCCCCCTATGGAGATCACACCGCAGGAGCCAAAACCACCGATTGAAATAATACCGCAAGAAAAGTTGATGCCTACCGAGATGATCCCGACAGAGAAGCTCCCGGCTGAAATCATGCCTGATGAAAATATGCCGTAACTTATGTGGGGGAACCCCAAATCCAGCAGCAGATCCCCACTGGCATGCCAGAGGTCTAAAAAACCGGTGATGTCAACTTTTGTCAGCTCTAAATACCAAGCAATCACGTATGCCACGAAAGGCGCACAGACCAAGATAATTAGCGTCGCAAAGATGGTATTGAATTTCCGAATGTATCCATTGAACGTGTTTTGGAAGATTTCTGTATCGAAGGGAAGGTTGTGAAGGTCTTCAGTTTCTGACTGCTTTTCTGGGCTTTTGGACATCTCTTTTCCTCCACCAGATATTGGAAACAAGGTCTCCGCTTGATTTATGTGGAATGCAAAGGGGCGGACTTTACTTTTCCAACTCAATAATTACCGTTACCCGTTTTTCTGGAGCGAATATACTTGTCACCAGAAGTTGGATGTCTGCATCCGTTACACGCTGAACTGCATCAATAAGGGCTTTGTTATCTATCTGCAATTGATACTGCCGACCAACGATAAAAGCGAAACTGTACAAGTCTAAGATCCACTCAAGTTTACCAAGCAGACTTGCAAAAGTGTTGAGTGTTTGCTGTTTGTCCTGCGGTGTGAGTTTTGATGTCAATGCCGTGTGTAAATGTTGATTTAGCTCGCGCAACACAGTCTCAGCGTCCTTTTCATCCGATAGTTCAGCCTGAAGTGCAAATGTCGTCGGGTCCATCAATGGAACGTAATAGATAGGTTGAACTTTACCCATCTGGAATGTCCGTTGTAGAGTTGACCACAGACGTGAGACGACTACCAGAAACGGGGCATATTCCTCACTCCCTATTGTTGGTGGCGTATATCCGATGGCAGCGACCCCTGTTGCATTTTTTACCAGAGGTCTTACAGTGACACGGTGAACTTCGCCAGTTTTTGCTGTAGGTGTGGGAGGCTTTATTGGGGGTTGTTTGCCGGTGGGGATCTGACTGAAGTGTGCGTGAATGAATTTTCGCGCTTCGGCAAGGTCGAATTTGCCTACGATAATAAGGATCGCGTTGTTTGGCTTATAGTAGTCCTTCCAAAATTGCTGTAATTCATTAAGCGTGATTGCTTGGACATGCGCGGGAGCACCACCGTATTGCCCGCCTTGAGGTATAGGGTGTAACTGCGCCCGCGTATGGTTTAAGCCTGCTAACCACGGAAGTCCACCGTACATACTCTTCAATTCTTCCAATACGCGGGGCACTTCGCGCGTAAGGTCTACTTCGGTGATGCGTAGATCGTTCATACGCGCGGCTACATCCGTCAACTCCTCTGCAAATTGTATCGGTTCAACGACACCGGCGATAACGGTGAAGTCCAAGCCTGTTTGAGCGTTCTGGCCTGCGGGGTAGCGTTTCATGAACTGCATAGCATTCCGTGCTGGCGTGTCTCTTGCTGCAGCGGTGACATACAGGTGTTCGAGCAGGTGAGCCATCCCGGATTTACCTATCGGGTCGTGTGCACTGCCCAAATTGAATAGCACCACGAAGACCAGCTTGCTCGCCTTGGGCATGGGACGAAGGATAACGGTCAACCCATTGTCCAATTTGTAGGGATCTGGAGTTTCGGCAAACAACGTGGGGACCGCAAACAAAACATAGGCTACCATTATCAAGGAAGCGTGTTTAATCCTACCTGACATGTCTTTTCCCTCTGCTAAATACCAGAATGGTAAGAATTATATGCCGCTTCTGGCAGCAACACTTTCTAAAGGCGGAAGTTCTGGGTAGTTTCCGCGAGCGTGTCGCCATGCGATGATGCCTTCGACGATCATCCAAATCTGTAAAGTTTCAACGACAATGCCGAATCCGAAGAGCAGATAATTGCCAGTGAAAAGCCAACCTGTCTCAGGATTGAACATCTGGTGTAGCATCGCCCAGGCAGGCATGATAAGCATGACGATCATCGGGAGGAGCGCAAACCAAATCGGTTTGTTGCGGCGTAGGAGATAGAAAACGATGACCATGAAGGCTAATCCCGCTAAGAGCTGATTCGTCGCACCGAAGAGGGGCCAGAGCGTCAAACCGCCACTGCCGGGACCACTTGGTCCCTGGAACAGAGCGACAGCCGCGGCGAGCACTAACGCAAATGCAGTCGCTATATAACGGTTCGTCAACGGCTTAATGTTAACCGTTTGCGCCAGTTCGTGGATAACATAGCGTTGGAGTCGCGTCGCTGTGTCTAACGTTGTCGCGGCGAAACTCGCAACGAGTACCGCCATAATCGCAATGCTCATTTTGAGCGGAATACCGAGGGAGGCGAGGAAATTCCCACCGCCGTCAACAAACGCACTCACCTTTGCCTTGAGTCCGTGGCTTGCCCAACCGCTGACGACCTTGGTAGTCCCATCAGCATTTGTTTCCGTCTTGATAGCATAGCGCGCTTTCCAGGCATCGTGATTCGTAACAGGGACTGCGCTTTCTGCCTTGACAATCGGTTGGAATGTGTAGTTTGCACCGGTACCCGTCCGGTTGAAAATCCCCATACCGATGCCAGCACAGCAGGCAAGGATAACGATAACGGCAAGTCCACCCTCAAGTAGCATTGCGCCGTATCCTACGTATTGCGCGTCGCCTTCGGACGCAACCTGTTTACTGGAAGTTCCAGAACTCACCATACAGTGGAAACCGCTGACAGCACCACACGCGATCGTAATGAACAGGAAGGGCCAAATCGGTGGGGCATCGGGTGGGATGTCTGAGGCAATAGCAGGCGCGGAGGCTGTCAGATCGGCTCTGCCTGTTAAGCCCGCAACGGCAAGTCCAAGCACTAATAGGAGCAGTGCCAATATCAATTCGTGGCTGTTAATGAAATCACGCGGTTGTAGAAGCGTCCAGACGGGTAGCACTGAAGCGATAAAGCAGTAGACGAAAAGCACCAGTGTCCAAATCACCACGACGTTCAGGTAAGTTTGTCCAAGCAGTGGAATGCCAAACCATTGTCCGAGATCAACTGGTAGAACGTACGCACCGAGTGCCATCGCAATGTACATGATACCGAGCGCAATAATGGATGGGATGAGGATATTGCCACCCCTGCGATAGATCCAGATGCCAATGGCGACTGCCAGCGGAATTTCTACCCAGACCGATAACACAGATTCAGGATAGTAAGAGAAAATCAGGGCAATGACCAAACCGAAGATGGCAAGGACAATGGTCAATCCTATAAAGAGGACGAAAAGGAAGAGAAATTTAGCGCGGGAACCAATCATTCTACCCGCAACTTCGCCGACACTTTGCCCGCGATTGCGAAGGGATACAACAAGCGCACCAAAGTCATGGACAGCACCGATGAAAATGGATCCGAGGACAACCCAAAGTAACGCCGGTAGCCATCCCCAAAAGACAGCAATGGCAGGTCCAACGATGGGACCTGTACCGGCGATGCTCGTGAAATGGTGACCAAAGATGATCTCTTTTTTAGTTGGAACGTAATCGACATCATCTCGCAGTTCTTGACTCGGTACCGTGGCTTCGGAATCTAATCCGAAAATCTTTCTCGCTAACCATTTACCATAGGTATGATAGGCAACGATGAAACCGATAAAGCTCAAAACCGCAATAATAAGCGTGTTCATTCTTTTAATTTTACCTTGCGGATTTTTAATTTTACCTTGCGGAGGAACAACATGGGTTTGGACTATCCCGTGTGTTTCTCAAATCCGTCCTCCACTCCGTTACGGACTACGGGCTTTGAGATTATCTTAAGAGACATCCAGTGTGAGACGAAACCTCTTTACCGACAACCGACTGCCAATTACCCCTTGCGGTTCGGTGAGTCGGGAGTTTCACGCGTCTCCCCGTAGACCCACAGGTGAAAGTTTGGCTTATCTGACTCCCATTAAAACCTCGAATGTGAGCTGATCCAATTTCTCGTATCCGAGTCCTTTTTGGGCAATGGTGTCCGGTTCAAAATCTATTTTCCTCAGTTTTCCGACACTCTCGGCGTTGTACTTTGCCATGAGTGATTCAAGCTCAAGATCGCGTGCTTGTACTTCAGCGAGAATTCCCTGAATCTCCGCATCTTCGTTGAAACGGTGTGCTTTCTCTTTCAGAATCAGATAACTCCGCATGCATCCTGCAGCAAAGTCCCAAACCCCTTGTTCGTCTTCAGTCCTGTAGGCGTGTGCATCAAAGTGGCGGGATCCGTCCCATTTCACATCTTCAAGGAACTTGACGAGGAAGAACGCGCTTTTGATATTTTCGGAACCGAAGCGCAAGTCCTGATCGAAACGACTCATCTTCTGGTCGTTGAGGTCAATGTGAAAAAGTTTTCCTGATTCGTAGGCTTGTGCGACACCGTGAATAAAATTCAAACCTGACATTGTTTCATGGGCAAATTCGGGGTTAACACCGACCATTTCTGGGTGGTCAAGCGTTTCAATAAAGTGGAGCATGTGTCCTGTTGTGGGAAGATAGATGTCGCCGCGTGGTTCATTCGGCTTTGCTTCAAGCGCGAAGCGGAGATCGTATCCTTGGTCTTTAACATAGTGCGTGAAGTAGTTCATCGCCTCACGGTTCCACCTGATGGTATCAGGTCCGTTTTTAGAGGCATCTACTTCTGCGCCTTCACGACCGCCCCAAAATACATAAATAGTCGCGCCAAGTTCAACACCGAGATCAATAGCATTCAAGGTTTTCTGAATTGCAAACGCTCGTACCTTCGGATCGTTAGCGGTAAACGCGCCATCTTTAAAGATTGGATGGTAGAAAAGATTTGTTGTTGCCATTGGCACCTTCATACCGTGATCTGCGAGTGCCTTCTTGAATTCGCTAACGATTTTATCGCGTTTGACGGCTGAAGCACCAAAGGGGACCAAGTCGTTATCGTGTAAATTGACGCCATATGCGCCGAGTTCGCTTAATTTTTGGACAGTGTATGTAGGTTTCAAGGGGGGCCTGACGACATCACCAAATGGATCGCGCCCGGGATTACCGACTGTCCATAATCCAAAGGTAAACTTATGCTCAGGCTTAGGCTGATACTGTTCTGACATTCATTACACTCCTATTACTTGTAATTTCGGCGAAATTTATGAGCCAACATTCAGATTATACCATATTTGACATATTTGTTGCAAATTCTTACCGTTGTCCAGGACTATTTAGTTTTCGGTTCCGATTTTGGTTTTCGTTCACAGATGTTAAGGTTTTCGCGCAATATCGCGAGCACAGCTCGCTCCTACAGCGGAAAAACGTTCACGCATATAAAGTAAATATGTAAAACTAAATGACCCTGACCGTTGTCTACAGGGTCATTCAGTTTTAAAAATTTATCGGATTATTCGGAGTTTGAATGTCCTTTTTCAATATCCGGAGCGGTTGCAAACCGCTCCTACCGGGTCACCCGAAAACGTCGTAAAAAATGGAAAACTGAATATCCCTGGTTGTCTACTTCTGTTATTGCGTCTATGTAGAAGGTTTGCCTATGAGACGCGTTGGTTGTTGATGAATAGAACTCTCACCCTTAAGGAGGTCATCCCTATAGTTTACAACTGAAGTTGAGGGTGTTGTGTAAGTGGTGTGTTATGCGTCAAGGTGCGTGGCGATCTGTGTCAGGACCTTTTCATAGTCTGCTTCCAATTCCAGTGGTTCATTGAGATAGCGAGGCGGTGGTTCACCGGGTGCGACGTTATGATACGCCACCTTGAAATCAGGGAATTTGAGTCCATTCGCTGTGGAGATAACGATAACCTTGTCGTCTGGACGAATCTGCTTACGCTCGACCATTTTTATGAGAACAGCCAACGCCACTCCGGTGTGTGGGCAATTAAACAACCCTGTTCTATCCGCTCTCGCGGCGGCATCTGCGAGTTCTGTTTCCGTTGCTTGGTCAACAATACCATCGAACCGTCGTAACGTTCGGATAGCACGGTGGATAGAGACCGGATTGCCAATCTGAATCGCTGTGGCTTGTGTGGATTGTGCTGTGATGGCATTGAATTCTGTGAACCCTGTTTGGTAGCTTCGATAGAGTGGGTTTGCGCGTTCAGCTTGGGCACAGGCGATGCGCGGAAGTTTGTCAATCATACCGAGTTCCAGCATCATTAAAAAGCCGAGTCCAAGTGCTGAAACATTGCCGAGGTTACCCCCCGGAATAATTATCCAATCCGGCACTTCCCAATTGAATTGCTGCACGATCTCGATACTAATCGTTTTCTGTCCTTCAATTCGGAGAGAATTGATGGAATTGGCGAGATAGAAATCTTTCCGATCAGAGAGTTTTTGGACGATTGACATGCACCCATCGAAATCGGTCTCAAGTGAAAGCGTCAGCGCGCCATTAGCAATAGGTTGAATGAGTTGCTCGCGTGTAACTTTCGCTTTCGGTAAGAGGATTATCGCAGGGATGCCCGCGGCAGATGCATACGCTGCCAAAGCGGCGGAGGTGTCGCCAGTTGATGCACACATGACAGCACGAATATCTCCGGACTCAGCCATAATCTGGTTGACCATTGAGACCAGAACGGTCATCCCGAGGTCTTTAAACGATCCTGTATGGCTGTTACCGCACTGTTTAATCCACAGGTCGCCCAAACCGAGTTGATCGCCAAAGCGTTCTGCCCAGAACAGATTCGTGCCACCTTCACACATAGAGATGACGTTATCATCATCAATGATCGGGCAGACGAGTTCCTTTTTCCCCCAGACACCGCTACCATACGGGTATCGCGTGCTCATGTAGCGATGTTCAAAGAGAGTTTTCCAGTCAGCCGCGCTGCGCTGCCTCAGCATGTCCATATCGTGCTGGACTTCTAACAGCCCATCGCAATTTTTGCACCGATAGATAACTTCTGTAAGCGGATAGGTTTCATCGCATCCTTCGCTGCACTGGAACCATGCGTCGTAGTTCATTGCTCTGCGTTCTCCTCCATAGGAACTGGAAGGGGGCTTTGGGCAGGCTCGTTTCCGTTTGATGTGTTAAGGAGTTCGTCGATTTCTTCAAGTGAAGGCAACTCAGAGGCATCTTTCAAGCCGAATTGCTGGAGGAACTCGTCTGTGGTTGAGAAAAGCAGCGAGCGTCCATCTTTTCTGCCTGCGATGCGGACCAGCCCTTTCTCTACCAGCGAGTTGAGTACACTGTCACTGTTCACACCGCGAATGGCGGCGACATCGCTCCGCGTTACCGGTTGTTTATAAGCAACAATTGAGAGTGTCTCAAGTGCTGATGGGGATAGTTTGACACGAACCTGACGCGTATAAAACTTCTGAATCCACTCTGAATATTGTGGACACGTGCAAATTTGGTAACCATTCGCTATTTCAATGATGCGAAAACTACGTCTCATTTCTTGATAGTCTTGGCACAGTTCGTCGAGCTCCCTCCGGATGGCGCGTTTGTCTAACTCCGGCAGCACCGCTTGAAACTGTTCCACCGAGATCGGTTCGCTCGCGGCGAACAGAATCGCTTCCAAAATTAATTTAGGTTTTTGCGCTGATATCGGGTCCGGCTCCTCCATCGGATCGACAGCGGTAACGTATTCAGAATCCATAAACAAAGTTCCTAATTGTTTCGTTCTTCTGAACGATTGTTTTCAACGGTCGGAGGTGGTGGAATCTCTCGATCAGACCCCTCGTACTCCTGTTTAACGATATAGATACTCTCAAAATGGTCGGTTTGAACGGTAACGATTTTTCCTATCCGAATGAGTTCTAAAATGGCGAGGAATGTTACAATTCGATCTGTCTTGGTTGAAGATAACAGGAACAGATCCTCGAATAGCAATTGGTCTGAACTCTCCAATTGTAGGTCAATAAAGGCGATTTTGTCTTCAACGGTTATTGTTTCTTCTTCAACCGTCTCGTATGCCTCTTCAATGTCTATCTCCGCAACCCGGTCGTTTACCCCCTTAAAGGCGGTAAGGAGATCGAACAACGTAGCCCTGATTTCAAATGCACGCGCATCATCTAAATCCTCGTGCATCTTAGGACTTCTATTATAGATTAATGTCTGGCGTTCAGCATAAACCTCCAAAACTTGGGAAGCCTCTTTGAACTGTTTGTACTCCAAGAGTTGTCTAACGAGTTGCTCTTGATCACCGATCGTGTATTCAGTATCTGGTGTGAGTTGTGGGAGGATACTTTGCGATTTGATGTGCAGAAGTGTTGCCGCCATCACCAAAAATTCGGATGCCACATCTAAATCTAACTGCTCCATTAGACTTACATATTCCAGGTACCGATCAGTGATTTGTGAAATCTGAATATCGTAAATATCCATCTCCTCTTTCTGGATCAGATGGAGGAGCAGATCGAGCGGTCCCTCGAAACCCTCTAACTTCACGGAGTAGATTGGGGCTGTAGAGGCAAGAGTTGAAGTTGTTTCAGTTAGCATTTTTTGATTTTCTTTAGTCAACGTAGTCTTTGTAGTATTTTGGCAGAGGCATCAGTTCTTCTGTAGGAGGGAACTCCGATTCCCGACGCATGGTAGGACGGATTTTCAGATCCCAACTGTTTTCACTGCGAAGCATGAAAACTGGATGTCTCTGGTATTATCTATCGTATCCCTACAATTTTCGCAATCAGATTTAGGGTTTCAAAACTAATATTGCTCAAAAATCCGAACACATAGTTCGGTATACCGAAGAGACCCGGTAGAAAAATAAGGCACATCAGAATCGGCATCCCATACGGACTTAGTTTCTCGAATTGGCGCGCTGTACCTGCGGGGAGCAAGCCTCTCACAACACTGAAACCGTCTAAAGGAAAAAGTGGGAGCATGTTAAACGCCGCGAGAAATACACTAATCAGTGATGTCCGAATTAATTGCCTGTTAATCTCAGCATGAAGTGGAGATCCAGCCGGATCGAAAGCGGTAAATGTGAGTAATAGCTTAACGACTCCCAAAATCGCAAAAGTGAGAACAATATTCATGAATGGACCCGCAGCCGCGATAAGCATCATGTCCTTTCTCGGATTTTTCAGGTTGTAAGGATTGACTGGCACCGGTTTAGCCCAGCCGAAGAAACCACCCCCGAAAAGTGTACCGAGTAGCGGGAGTATGAGTGTACCAACAATGTCAATGTGTACACCCGGATTCAATGACATCCGTCCCATATCGCGTGCTGTTGGATCCCCTAACATGTTCGCTGATTTAGCGTGTCCCCATTCATGAAAGGTTAACAGAATGATGAACTGTGTAACTACAAGAATTGCTTCATAAGGGTCGAAATTAGGCATTATGTATTTGGCACCGCTTGCAAGTCAAATCTTGCTATACAAAAGTCCGTAAGCGGGAATATGCCTCCTCTTTTTTGGTAATCTCTCCGTCCAATTGTGCCGCAAACAACTTCCAAAGTCGGGCTTCAAAAGATTTTCCCGGTTTTTCACCAAGCGCTATCAAGTCTTTTCCTGTGATAAAAGGTTCAATCTTCCGTAAAACAAACAGGTAGTTTTTTATTTTCTCCCGTTTCCACTTCGGTAGAGCCGTGTCTACATAGCCGAGTGCTAATGCTTCAATCGAATAAGGTTTTAGCAATTGATAAATCTCGCTCGGTTTCACTGTCTTCTGCAACGTTGCAAGTGTTTGTTCTAAGTGTTTGTAAGCAGTGAGCGGCGTTTCTACCCGATAAAGGTTCCCATCGCCACATACGTAAGTTGCCGTGTTCTTTGGGTCAACAATCCTCCATTTCCCACTTTGTTGGGCAATGGAGGCATCATCCGATAATGAGATTCCAAGTTTCGTAAAGGCATCCTGTGTCACCTGTTCGAGCGAAACCTGTTGTTCTAACGCTTGTGCCCGGCTTATCAGTCGTTGAAGTTGATGTTCCAATACCAATCTGAAGCTGAGTGCCTCGATCTGATATATTGATGTACCAGTTCCAAAAAATGCCATCCAACGCACCAGTTCAGGCTGAAATTCTTCGTCTGTAAGATGCGTTGATGCCCAGGTTGTTGCCTGTTCTGCCTTCTTAAAATCGCATGCAAACGTCGTCGATATATTCCACTCTTGAGAGATAGTTTTCCATACGTCGAGTCGTGTAAGGTGTGCTACGATCTCCGGTGCGTTCTTCTCAATAAGTATTCTATCAATCTCATTCCGTATCCGTTCACCGCTGAGTTGCGCTAATACTGGGAGTGCTTCCCGCATCAGAGCCGTATCGGTTTCAGGAATACAAAACCCGTAGCGTCCGGCATACCGAAAAGCGCGAAAAATGCGCGTCGGGTCATCCGTGAAACTGTGCTTATGCAGTACCCGAATAGTCCGGGTCTTGAGGTCTTCCAAACCACCGGTTTTATCAACGATCTTACCAAAAGCACTTGTATCTAAGCACATTGCCAGGGCGTTAATCGAAAAGTCCCGTCTTCGCAGATCGTCCGTGATCGTCCCACGTGCTACTGTAGGTAACGTCCCGGCACCTTGATAAGTTTCACGACGGGCGGTAACGAAATCCACTTTGGGAAGGTTAACATCGGCGGGCGTGACGGTTGCAGTACCAAATTGCGGGTGTGCATCCAGTGTCCCGTTCCAGCGTTCACACATCGCATTTGCAACTCGGAGTGCATCTCCTTCTACAACGATGTCGATATCGAGACTCGGTCGTTTGAGCAGGAGGTCCCGGACAAATCCACCGACAAGGTAAGTTCCGTTTCCACCTACCTCGCCAATTTCATGTAACAGATTCAAGATCGGTTCAGGAGTGTTGGGTATCATTTTTTCTGCTGTCGGACCGAGACACCGCGCTGCAATCGTGTTGGAAGGAGAGATGGCTATCTCTAAGGTTCCTATACAAAAGCGAAAACTCGCGTCGGTGCTCCAGAACTGTGTGCCAACTTTAGCGGGGCAATGACCACATAGAAATGCGTCGGCAATTGGCTTAAATTGCACAAATCTTCAACGTGCGGGATACCGGCTCCAAGAAAAACGAGATGTGCAGGCGGTAAGCCATCGTGTAGGGGTGGATGTCCTGCCACCGAGTCGATGCTACATGCATCCGTTCCAATGACCTTTATGCCTATTTTCACGAGTAGTTCAGCGGCATCTTCACTAAAGCCGATCCACTCTCGGTTGAAATTGTCCTGATAGACGAATCTGTCCATTCCTGTCCGCATAAAGAGGATGCTGCCTTCTGAAATCTCGCCATTTTCGGCTATCCACGCCTTAATATCCTCTGCGGTCACAGCGTCGTTCGGCTTCTTAATCGCGGAGAAGTCCATCAACACGGCATGCCCAGTCAGTTTCTCTTTTGGGATTTCGGCGATAGTTGCTCCACCGGGGTACATTAAACAGGGGGCATCCATGTGCGTAGAATAGTGTCCGGACGTGTCAATACGGCTTTCGAAGTAGCCATCTTTTTCCAACGTCGCTTGGTCATAAATTTTGGCAGGATCAATCGGCAGTTCGCATGGACTATTTTCATCGACCACATAAGACAGATCCAGTACGTTTTGAAAGTCAAGGTGCATTTATTGTGTTTCCCGCTCTCTTTTTTTATCTGTTATGAATATAGTATAGCACATATCCACGAAACAATTCAAGAAAATCATATCGACGGACGGAGGCATTCAGTTCTCCTGTAGCAGGGGGAAATCCGCAGGGAATACCCAAGCAAAACACTCCGATTCCCGACTTCCTTGTAGAACGGATTTTCCAACCGCGACACCTGTCACAAAACGGGTAGAAAACCGGAAACTGAATGGTTCTGATTGTCAAGTGGAGATTTCGGTTCGGGTTACCAGAGAAAAGTGCATCCGATTCTGTGTATTAGGTAAGTAAACTGTTTCGGGATTCAAGGGGAACGTATGAGCGATAAAATCATTTATAGACATTGGCAGCCCGGCGACGATGACGCGATTTTGGAATTGTTGTTGCCAGCAGAGCAAGTTAACGAAGGTATGTATCGAAATAAGTTTGAAAATTCACACATTGAAGCAGAAGGAATAGAAGCAGAAGGAATACGTTTAGCACTTGTCAATGAAAGAGTCGTAGGTCATGTATGGGGTGAACCTTGGTCATTTTTCATTGAAGGCAAGCTTCAAAGGTTCGTAACAGTAGGGGCTGTCTTTGTTGCCCCGGACATGCGTCAGCAAGGCATCGCAACCCATTTGATGCAGGAGCTGCATGAATACTTCCAAAAAAAAGGGTATCGAGGCAACATCCTTGATGTTGATACAGAAGAAGCTATTCGGCTGTATCAGAAAGTTGGCTACCAGAAATTTACGCAAGATTTGCAAACGGAACTTCCACCAAATCCGAATGAATCACAGCTCAAATGGACACAGACGAACCTAAAAGATTTAAGCACTTTCCCCCAACTTGATGAAAAATGGGCAAGACACAATTTTCCAGTTAGTTACGATTGGCAAAGCATGAAGGTGCATCAGTACAATATGAGTGGGTACCGCGTTTTACGTCGTGGTCAAAACATCGTCGGTTATGTGAGATGGGATGAACCCTCAGAATATTATCCACATGGGTTAATCCGTGACCCTATTGTGCCAGATGAGGACCCGATGGAGGTCATCGCATCGGTACAGGCAGCGATCCCAACACAACGACTGTGGCAAACCGCTGAAGGGAGCAGATATGAAAGTCTACTTCGTTCCAAAGGTTACCCCTTTGAACCGATGCAAACAATTTTGATGCTTTTATCTTTTGATCAGGAAATTGATTTGACGGGATACCACCGAACCGCGTGGTGGTAAACTCGATCAATGATTAGTGCAAAATTAGAGGAGGCAGATGGGTACTACGATTACTTACAGACATTGGCAACCCGGGGACGATGACGCAGTTTTGGAGTTGTTTTTGCAAGACGAACAATTTGGTATCACCAGAGACTACTACGAAAAGAAATTTGACGGATATCTTGAACCAGAAGGCATTCGTTTGGCATTGGTTGGCGAAAGAGTTGTTGGGCATGTATTTGGCTCGCAGACTTACCTATTTATTGAGGGGAGGAGTCAGGATTTCGGGATGGTAACAGTTATGTACGTTGCCCCCGACATGCGCCGCCAAGGCATTGCAACCCGCTTGATGCAAGAACTGAATCCATATCTTGGGAGGAAAGGTTATCGGGGAAGTATCCTTTATGTAGAGACTGCGGAAGCCTATCAATTGTATTGGAAAGTCGGTTATCAAGAGGTTACCAGAGAGTTACGAACGCAACTCTCACCACGTCCAAATTCCTCTCTACTTAAATGGACGGAGGTGAATCCTGAAGAGTTCGATATTTTACATCAACTTAAAAAGAGGTGGGCAAGTCAAAATTTCCCAGTTTATTGGAATGGTCAGTATCCGGAGGTGCATCAGTACAATATCAAGCAGTACCGCACTTTACGTCGCGGAGCAAACGTCGTCGGTTATGCCAAATGGGATGAACCCTCAGAACATCGTCCACAAGGACTCATTTGGGACCCAATGGTGCCAGATGAAGACCCGATGGAGGTTATCACATCCGTGCAGGCAGCGATTCCTGAACCGCGCGCGTGGCAAACCGCTGTCGGAAGTAGATATGAAGATCCACTTCGCGCACTCGGTTACGCGCTTGAACCGACGGAATGGGTAGATATGCTGTTACCCCTTGGTACTGGAATTGATTGGACAAAACTTGCCAGAACCTTTTGGTAGTTAATTGTTAGATGCCTACAGATACTAAGCTTTGGACAATTTTCAGACATAGCACTCCGCTGGAGTGCGGGAGGTGCTGGGTCCCTTTTTCTATAGACATGTTGCTCCGCTGGAGCAAGGAATTTCTACAGAGTTGCCACCCTACAGGGTTGAAGCCGGCTCGGTTGGGGTCGCGTTTTCCCCGGTTCCATGAGGGGACGCACCTCATAGAAAAATACACGGACCTTTGAAAACTCAACTAAAACTTGATATAAATTGTCCAAACTTTAGTACAGATAAGGAACGTGGATTTATCAAGAGTTTGTGATTAGGCATCATAGAAATAATCCAATACGGTGTTATGCAGGATTCCGTTTGTTGCTACCATTGATTCAGTATCTTTTGTAATATCTTGCCCGCGTATATCCGTTACCTTTCCACCTGCTTCCCTCACGATAACACTGATGGCAGCAATGTCCCATATACTGATCGCCGCTTCAACGGCAGCATCTGCTCTCGCAGAAGCCACGAGATGATACATGTAGAAATCGCCAAAGCCTCTGGTGCGTGCAGCATCCTTAATAAAATTGTAGATGCCGGGGAAGGTGCCCTTCTCTATGAACCACTTCAGACCGCCGTGGCATACCATTGCGTCTTTGGGGTGTGTCACACTGGAAACGGTTATCGGTTCGCCGTTCAAGAAAGCACCGCTTCCGGCTTCAGCGTAGAGGAGTTCGTTTAAGAGTGGTGCATTGGAAACGCCGAGGATAAGCTCCTCACCTTTCATCAGGGCAATCTGTGTGCCGAAGATCGGAATTTTTCGGATATAATTTTTTGTTGCATCGATCGGGTCGATGATCCAGAGGTATGGTGATTCACCTTCTTCTATGCCATATTCTTCGCCTATAAATCCGTGATCGGGGAACGCCTGTTTGATGGTCTCACGGATAACTTTTTCCGCTCCAGTATCGGCGAGAGTGACCGGTGTTTTGTCGGCTTTCAGTTCCACCTTCATGGCATCGCTGGTGTAGTAAGAGGTGATGATTTCTTCAGCGTTTTTCGCCGCTTCCAACGCGACAGTTAAAAATTGACTCGGCATATTTTAATTATTCCTTTTTTAATTATTCCTTGCGGTTCGGTCAGGTAAATTTGATAACTGAAGTGCCTTTACGTAGATCCGCCCTCCGCTACGCTTACGGGCTACGGGTTTAGGTTTAACGAACACCTCTTTATCGACTGCTGATAGCTGACGGCTGACTGCCAGCTGCCATATTCTAACGGAGTGAAATTGCAGGACAATACATACTTTTCCATTCGCGGTGCCACCATGTGCCTTTCGAACGTTTTGTTGCGAGATCCGTGAAGCGATAATCGTAAAGGGTTGCGCGGATATAGCGCGGTGGTGTGTCCGGGAACGGATTATCTGCCAACAATTGTAGCACCTCAGACTTCCCTTGTAGCAATGCTCCCATGAAATTGAGAAACCACGGTGTCCTTTGATAACTGCCTTGTAGGGCAGCGAACCACATCTGCCAATCGAGGCGCGGTTGGTGCGGAGCAACCCATTTTGGCGCAACTGTCAGGTCTCCGGGTTTCCACCGAAATTGGTAAGTTTCCCATGTTATCCGATCGTTGCTACCTTCAACGATAATTTCCGGGCGCGATTCCGTCATATCCGCAAAGAGTCCGTAGGTATTCACACTCCGAAACGGCGCGATCCAAGCGACATCTGGAAATCGTGCATCTCTGAAAAGTTGTCCACCGAATCGGATGCCGCTCAGCAGAAGGAGGAGCGCCGCCACAATTGCTATGCAGATGCGTTTATATCGGCGCGGTGGCTGTTCGATGAAACGGATAGCAGGCATAAATCGCTTTGTGAGCAATCCTTTCCACGTCACATCGTCAATCAGAAGCAGGCATAGCGCAAGTGTCAGTAGGTTGAAAAAGCAGTAGTTCCCTGTTAGGATGATTAGCATTTGCAGACCGACTAACCCGATACATCCAGCAGGCCGTAAACGTCGTGGTGCGAAAATCAGGAACGGAACGACCAACTCAGCCGCGAACATACCGATCACGGAGACTTTCTGGAACCATTCCGGCAGCTGATGCGCATACCATCCTAACGATGTCGGCAATGGCTGTGTTTCATAATGGAAGTTGAGAGCAGTGAGGTTTCGCCACACCTCGTCACTGGCAAGTTTGACATACCCAGAGGCGAATATGAGCCGGAACAGGAGCCAGCGTAAGAGCCACAAAAACGCTGTAGAGGGTTGGGATGCACGTGTGAATGTTTCACGTAGTTGCAGCGGCGCGAAGAAGATTGCCAAAAATCCTGCCTCTAAGAGCAGGACATCCCACTGGAAGCTGAGAAACGCTTGCCCAACTGTCACAAGCGACAGATAGAATACCCATAAGCCGGCTAAAGTGAAAGTTGGGAAGAAGCCCACGATTAAGACTAAGGACAGCAGAACACCACCAGCACACAAAAAGTGAAGGAAAATGTCTGAAGGATTCAGCCAGAACAACGTCGGAACGAGGTAATAGCCTTCTGTTCCGATTTGCTGACGGACAGCTTCCAAATACTGTTCTGCTGGTGAAATTCCATTGCTTCCAATGAGTCCGTGAATCTGCACCCACAGGGACAAAAAAGCGATGAGGTAGATACAACCGAGTCCTCGTAGAAATAGCCATTTTGAAAAGTAGGAGGTTGTTCGCTCCGTGTGTGTCCCCCACAACCATCGTGTCACCGCGGAGAAAAACGGACGGTGCTGTGCAATGAAGTTGTAGATCGCTTCAGCCAAACTTGCGAAACCCGGCAAACGGTAGTAGCACCAGAGAAACGAACCGTTGTTCAAGGCGCGCAGGACAGCCTCTGCCCCGCTCAAAACCGTCCCATTCTGAAGAATTAACTGAACTGAATTCTCAAACGCTGAAAGGGGTATCTCTGGGAATTGTGTTGCCACCTCTTGGGACGGTGCGTAGTCAACGCGGTCGCCGGTGACGTGCTGCCATTGCGCAATCCAATATCGGCAAAAGTCGCAAGCGTTATCGTAGATAAGGAGCGGTTTGCGGCTTTGTGATTGCATCAAAGGATTTTAATTTTTCCTTGCGGATAGGGAACGCCCTTATGAACTTGACGTTTTTCGCTTTCGAGTCGCCTGCGCCGTTGTTGCAGGCTTGCGGTATCGCGTTGTGGAGCCATTAGGTGAGTCTCATGGCTGTCGGGCACAACCACACGGAGATGATTAACGCCATGCCTGATGAATTTTGGCGATAGCTTCCACAATCTGATCCATATCCATTTCTGAACTGAGGAAGAGATTTTGGAAAAGCCATACACTCTGCTCACAGACTGATGCTGTGTTTGGGCAAGGCAATGATCGGATGAGGTGCGGGTATTTCTTCGCGACGTGTGCCATTCCCGATTCTTGTGAAAGCGGGGAACGGTAACCGATAGAACACGGAATGCCTTCGGCAGACAGCGCGTCTACAAATTCCTGTCGCGATTTACCGCCAAATCCTTGGGGGTCATACTTCAAGCAGTAGAGATGATACCCGTGTTTGGTAACCCACGGGGCAAGTTTCGGTGGTGTGATACCCTCAATTGCTTTTAAAGCGTTGGAGAGGTAGGTTGCGTTTCGATTGCGGAGATCGGTTTGTGCCTCTAACAGTTCCAACCGGACGAGTAATATTGCAGCGAGGTACTCTGAGGGACGGTAGTTCCATCCGAGTCGCGGATATTCCCATCTCGCTCCACCGGGTGCGCGTCCGACATTCATGAAGGCACAGACCCGATCGTGAATGTCTTTATCGTTTGTGGTAACCATACCGCCTTCGCCGGAAGTCAGGTTCTTTGAGGCTTGGAAACTAAACGCACCAACATCGCTGAGGGATCCAACCCTTTTCGTCTGGTACTCTGCTCCATGCGCCTGCGCGCAGTCCTCAATAATCGCGAGATTATGGCGTTGGGCAATTTCTTGTAGAGACCCCATATCTGCTGGATGACCGCCGAGATGGACAGGCAGAATCGCTCGCGTTTCTGGACCAATAGCCGCCTCCACCGCTTGCGGATCGATCGTGAAGGTCTCCGGTAAAATGTCTACAAACACCACGGTGCACCGGCGTTCCAACACTGCACTTGCGGTCGCTACGAACGTGTAGTTCGGTACAATAACCTCACCGCCATCGCTAAATCCATCGAGATCAAGCGCGCCGGCTAAAGCGGCACTGATTGCATCGGTCCCATGCGGCATAAAGAGTGCGTAGTTTGTTCCAGAATACTGGGCATATTGTTCATCAAAACGCTCAATCATCGAGCCACCAGAGCCTTCATTCGCACTCAGGTACACTTCACGGAGCAGCGGCTCAACTTTTGACTCCCATTCCTCAGTCGTGGTAAGTGGCCATGAGGACCACGGAGTGCTTTCTGTGTTTCGCACAGGTGTGCCGCCTGAAATCGCTAATGGGTTGGACATTTTTTTAATTAATTGCTCCTGGACTGCCTTCCAAATGTAAAGCAAAGACAAATTATGCCATTTAAGGCATAATTTCATTTCAGGCAGGTTTTCGGTTAATTCGCCATTGGGATTGAGGACTTGTGCAGTTTTTCTTTTTCGCCTCTTGCACCACTGGCGAGGTGTCACGGATTGTCGTAGGGAGACTCTTCATTGCCCGTCAAATGGTAGAGATACCCTTTGTGGAGACGTTATCTGTTTTAGCGGATGGGGGTTCCATTTTCGTCCACATACACAACTTCCCAGCCTGCTGGTGGCACACGGGTATTCAAGAGGTAAAGTCTCTGTTTCTCAGAAAGGTCGGGACCCTTAACCGAGATATGCTCTCCGTTCTCCGAATTCGTTGTGGCGCGTGTCGTGTGCCAGATATCAGCCGTTGATTCCGTTTTTTGTACGTAGATTCTTCCGGGAACTTGGGGCAACGCGTTTTCCGCTATCACAAACCACTCTTCCATTTCTGGATTGGCTCGATTCGCTTCTGTGATGCGTTGATGCTCTTGGATCAGGGTGTCAATATAACTCGCTTTAACGATCTCCCAATCATTTTCGGTGTAAAATTCTTCCAAGATTACATCCGAGCGTATATTGAGGTATTCACTATAGGTTTTGAAATTCTCTATCGTTATGCCTCTGTTGAGGAGCATCTGAAGCCATTCTTCACGTGGATATTTGGCATCTATATCTGCCAACGTGAACGCAATGTGGCGTTTTTCGCCATGAAGTATCTCCGAAGTAGTGGTCCTCTCATGAGAACTATATCTGGCATCGAACGTCTTCATAAGTGCCTCAACGGTTTGGGGTCCGGTGTATCGCTCTGTTTTTACCTTGGAATCCAACTTCAAGTAACACCCAACAAAGATAACTCCGAGGATGAGCGAAAATAGAAAGATGCGCACAGTATATCTCATGATTTTGTCTCCTTTCCCATAGCGTATGTCGATCTTCTACAGAATATACTCTATTCGCGGAAAAATGGCAAGAAAAAAATAGTATGTTTGACAATCGGGTGATGAATGTATACAATGTACAATACCAAATCTAATAGATACTGATTTAAAAGATCTCGTTGGTTCTGACGGTTATGAATTAGGTGTAGACATAGCCAAAGCGACAGAAGACGGACGTTGGATCGACTACTTGTGGCCCAACCCCGAAACTGGCAAATTCGAACTGAAACGCACGTGGGCAATCCGGCATGATGGATACCTCTTTGGTTCAGGGTATTATGAACCGATGGCGGAAGATACTGCACCAGAAGCGAATTAAGTGGAGCTATGATAGGTGTGGTTTCCTTGGGGAAACACCCATAGGTGTCAATTTAGGGATTTTTTCACGGAGACCTTTTGTAGCAGCGTCTTTACAAATGCCGCCCTGATGGGGAACCTGGGTCTTTGGGGGGCTGCATGCTACACAAATGCCGCCCCTCTGGGGCTAAAGACCACACGTGCACCTCACATTTTGTAGACAATACGATACAGGTTTCTGTCTGGCAATGCTTTTCCCGTACCCAGAAACACGCCTATTTTTCTTATAGTAAAGCCTATAATTACTTGGACGCTCTAAAGAGGCGAGGATACAATCCTCGTCAGCGGGGGTGGGGTCGTTGTTCACAGACTAACTGTCCACATATTTTTGGACTTTACTATAAATTGACGGCTATGGTGCGGTTTCCAACCGTACCTAACTATGGTGAATTATATAAATAAGTTGACCCGTTTTCTGTAGGATCGATCTCCGAATCGTGATCCAGTGTCCTGAGAGTCGGGAATCGGAGTTCCCTCCTACAGTAAAGTGTCCTGAGAGTCGGGAATCGGAGTTCCCTCCTACAGTGTAAAGTGTTAAAGTAATTCTAAAATCCACTATAATTGACGGATTGCCTCCACCGCTGTCTCTGTATCTTGGAGCGGTTTGTTCGACACATCGGAAGTGAGAGCATTGGCTATATGCGTTTCTAAGCCGTCGAGTCTGCACCGACTCACGATGGAATGTTCTTCCATATACCGATAGACTTTATATCGCTTCGGCAGTCTTGCATTTTCTTGTGATAGCGTGAGAACGACAACGCTGCGTCCACTGCTCGCTGCCTCACACACCATTGAAAAGCTGTCCGCGGTGACGATGAGCAGGTCGCTTAAGGCGAGAATGGCTTGGTAGGGATCTTCAAGTTCTGAAGGCGTATCAGGTGTAATAAAGAATGGACACCAGTCGGTGTGTTTTACGGTTGATACCAAATGTGCCGTCACATCCGATGGCGTTCGGCGAGAAGTCGTTACGAATATCTGCGCGTTCATCCTTTCTGCGGTTGCTTTGCAAATCTTGCTGAGCCGTTCGGCATCCTCTATCGTGATAGTCTCATGCCGATCTGTCCCGCCGAGCAGGATGCCAATCCGCGGACAGTCCGATAGGTTCAGTTCATCCTTCAGTTGTTTCCGTTTGGCATCCAGCATGTCTGGTGAAATAGGGTTTGGCACGCCGATTGTTCGGCAAATGTTGTCCTTGCGCGATGCCTGGTGCCAAGAGATCATTGGAAGGATTGCGAGGTCGAAATATCGGGTGCCTACCGGTGAAGGTCTACGACACGTCACCGTCTTAGCACCGAGGGTCCTGCCGAGGAATAGGTTAACCGCTGCCACAGATGAGCCTGTTGAGAGGATAATATCGGCGGTTTGGAGTTGTACCAGTGCGTTGTAAGACTCAGGGGTAAGGCTCCACCGCAGAAGTGTGTGGACGAGGGACATGGAAAGCGGCGTATCTCCAAAAATACACATAAAAACGCGTAGGAGGTTGTCACGCCATTTGCGCCGAAATTGTATCTCAAGCCATGCCGTTTGACATTCAGGCATTTTTTCGACAATGCCTAAGGATTGCTTATAATGCCCCGGTTTCTTGTCGCTTAAGATAATAACTTTCATTTTTTAATTTATGACCTTTGGGCCGCTGCGTCCGTTGTCCTCGCGGGTCTCTGCTTAATTCACGACTGGTTTCTGTAGGAGCGAACTCCGATTCCCGACTTCTGCACCAAAGACGTAGCCTGCAACAACGGCGCAGGCGACTCGTCGGTGAAAACCATCAAAGCACAAACCCCGTCATTTCTCCGCAAGGTATAATTAAAAAAAGGAATACTCAATCAGTTCCGTTACACTGTGTTCGTCTTCGATTTTGACAATACCAATATGCGGTGCAAACCATAGCGTCTGCTTCTGTTGAACCGTCTCATCTGCCGAAAAAAGAGTGTGCCTGATTTCAGTCTGGTATTCTATCCGATATGTTTTCTCAAAGTTCCCAGCGGGGGTTTCAAGCGGACTTTCGGCAACAACTTCCCCTTTAACACCTATATGTACCTCAAAGGGTATTTGGAGCAGTACGAGATTTTGCAAAATGATGTTTCCGTTAACCTTTATGTTAAGTGCGTCCCACTGAAAATTGGGAACCAATGGTATCTGAAGAAAAACGAGTTCAGGATGCGCGAACGGCTCTACTACGACGGTCAATTCTAAACCGGCGAATTCGTCCTGCACTGCTTTCGGAAGCTCGGTTTGAACATAGTCGGTTATCTCTTCACTGACGGTGAAAACGACCGCGTTCGGTGTAACCCGATAGTATGTAGAATTCAGGAAATGGGGTTCGGTTTCCGCAAGTGGCGGTGTATCCCTGAAGATCCGATAGTGTTTTCCGTTAATATCTGTCTCGCCACTAACTGCTCGTGTCCATTGGGACCCATCAGGATCTCTGTAAATCCATCGGCTTCCAACGGCATCGGGAAAGTAGTTTGGCATCTGTTCCATCGGTGCCGGTGTTTCATCGGAACCGCATCCGAATAGAATAATAATAACACACAGGATCAAAGAAGTTGGTCGCATTTTATTTCTTCACTGCTTCAGCTACCAGACGTTCTAACGCTCTCCCTCTGGCTTGCTGAGAGATTAATATGCCGTCTCTATCAATGAGCCATCCTGTCGGGACAGTACCAATGCCGTATTGCTGCGCGATAGGGCTCTGCCACCGTTTCCCGCTATAAACCTGCCGCCAAGCAATCTTGTGCTCTTTGAGGTAAGTCCGCAGCATCTTTTCATCGTTGTCAAGGCTGATACCGATGATGTCAAATCCTTTGTCTTTATAGGTGTCGTAGACCCTCTTGACGTTCGGCGTGTCCTCAAGACATGGACTTGACCATGTCGCCCGAAAATCGAGTAAAACGACTTTTCCATGATATTGCTGGAGTGAAATCGGCTTTCCATCAAGGTCCGTTGCTGAAAAATCAGGCACAGGCTGTCCAATTAACGCCTGGACGGGTTCAGCCTTTTTGCGGTGTTCTATTCCCAATTCATCATTGCCAAGTTTTTGATAAATCTCAGCGAGTTTCTGATGGACACTACGGTCGTTTGGAGACTGCTTTTCAAGTTCCTGAAAAAGATGAAGTAGTTCTGCATCCCGATCCATCATCTCAAGCAACGCGCTGAGGGTAAAATAGTATCGAGGATAATCTGAATTTACGGATGATTTGAAAAGGTTAACAAGACTCTCAACCTTTTCTTCTTGCCCAGTTTCGATATAGAGGCGCGCAAGTGACGGGTACACATAATAGGATAGACGTTCATTGTCAGGTATTTGCTGCAGGCCTGCTTCGATAGCGGCGATCGCTTGTTCTCGACTTTCATGCAGCTGCTCCGGGACAGCTTCCCAGATGCTCGGAGATCGGGTGACCTTATAGGCATAGCTTAAATTTAAGCAATGGAATGCTGGATTTGCATGGTGTCGACAACGGACAAGTGGTACAACATCCCCATACATGATTCGGTTTTCTTGTATCCGTTCTCGATACTTAGAACGGAACTGGTAACCATAGCTCACGGGCATTTTCGGGTCTATGTTCCGAGCAAAACCTGCCCTGCCACCCAACCTATCTGCGGGGCAAATCAGGATGTCTGGATCTGGTAAGTATTTGGGATGGTGAAGATCCGAGAGCCACTCAGGGTAATCACCTGTTTCTTTCTGGTAAACTTGGATTGACGTGCCTATTGCGATTAAATTTTGTGTGCAAATTTCGATGTTCTTTTCATGCTGTTCTGCTACTTCCAGATTTGCGAAGATCATTATCAGCCCTAAAACGATTCCTAAAGTCAAAATTGCTTTCATTTTATTTCTCCTTTTCTCTTTTTTCTGTGAGTCTCGCAATGGTGTTCAGCATTCTTTTCCGGCCTATGGCAACCCTTTTAAGCTTCGATGATAGTATAACACATTGTCAAGAAAATAGACTATTCTATTCATTAGTCGCAACGGGGTGTGTAAAGTTTTTGGCATAATCCCAAATTAACTTGGTTATTGACATACCGCTTCTCTGGAGCGGAAAACACTCCGAATATGGCTAATTTGCTTAGGGCTTACGCAGACAGGCGATAAAGGGTTTCCTTACTATGAACACAAACCTCCTATAATACAAGCATTTCTCCAAAGAGTAGCGGTTTGTAGTAGCGCAATTCATTGCGCTTTGCGTAAGTCCTAAATTGTAAAATTTACCATAAATGACCCTGTTATGCCTAACGGACGGTTTGGCGGATTCGCTCAAATATGGTATAATCACGGTGAGAGTGTCATTAGGTATTAAAGGAGAAACCATGTTAGGTGCGGTTATAGGCGACATCGTCGGTTCTATCTACGAAGCGAATCCAATCAAAACCAAGGATTTCCCTTTCTTTGGGGGTTACTGCCGTTTCACAGATGATTCGGTCTGCACTGTCGCTGTCGCTGATATTTTGCTACACGACCTTTCACCGGCGGAGACGATGCAGGCATGGTGTCGCCGTCACCCACATCGCGGTTACGGTGGGAACTTTGGTATGTGGATCTATGCCGATCCACCGGAACCCTACGGCAGTTACGGAAACGGTGCCGCTATGCGTGTCTCTCCAGCGGCGTTCCTGAACCGCGAAGATCTCGGTGCCGCACTCGCTGCCTCCGACACAGTAACCGAGATTACGCATAACCACCCAGAAGGCATGAAAGGCGCACGCGCAACGACACACGCCATCTGGCTTGCGCTTCAAGGTGAGAGTCCGGATAACATCCGACACGTGATCGCCTCTGAATACGGCTATGACTTAAGTCATAGCGTAGACGAAATCCGTCCCGACTACTTTTTTGATGTAACCTGCCAAGGTTCTGTCCCGCAGGCGATAACGTGCGCGTTGGAATCCGTGAGTTATGAAGATGCAGTGCGTAACGCCATTTCTCTCGGTGGCGATTCTGATACGCTTGCCGCCATCGCCGGTCCCATCGCTGAAGCGTTGCACGGTATTCCCGATGAACTCAAAGAACGTGCAGAAAGCATCTACCTCATTGATGTCCCAGACATGCTTGACGTAATGCAGGAGATGTATCAGTTTTGGTAGGTGTGGTTTGGAACCCGCATATCTGGCTTCTCAGCTGCGTTCAACCCAACCTACGGTAACGTGAGTTCGATATAAGAAATTGGTTTATTATGTAGGTTTGATTGAACGAAAATGGGACACAACACGCATACTTTTGCTCCGGAGGAGCGACCTGTCTATAGCAGCCATTCAACTTGATGTTCCCGCTCCGTAGGGTGCGGTATGTGATTTCAGGACACATAGCACTCCTCTGGAGTGCGGGAACTTGGACATCGGATTTCTATAGACATAGCACTCCTCTGGAGTGCGGGAGTATATCTGTCACCAAATCTGCGATAGATGTGATATATCGTGTCAAACTTCTCTAAGTCCTTAAGTCCAACTCACGTTACAGTACTCTAAATGACCCTGAGCATCACGTGAAATCCCTTGACAAATAGGTTGAGTGTGTTATGCTTTAAGCACATTTCTGAATCTAAGGAGATTTTGTATGGAAACTGTGACAAAAATGGCTTGGGATCCAGATACAGAGCGAGAATACGAAGTAAAACTGCCAACAGAGAGTATTGTGGAAATGGTTCTTCTTAAAGTTGACTATCCACCCGGTGGACTCCATAGAAGTAAAATAGTGGAGATATTAGCGGAACAGTTTTCGCTGACTGATGAACAAAAAAATGCAAAATATAAGAGTCCTAATCGAGTTTTTAACTCTCATGTTGGTAAAGTGATTGGTGCCCTAATAAAGTCCGGAAAGATGGTGAAAACAAAAAGCGGGTGGAGGGATATTAATCGCGAACAAGTAGATGAACAGGGCAAAACGATTGAAAACAACTTTGATAATAGTGAAGGTGCCCCTGAGAAATCTATTGAAGAAAATTATCACAAAATCCGAGAAGGGTTGGCTGCAGAACTTCTACAGAAAATTAAGGACAACACCCCTGCTTTTTTTGAAGAACTGGTTGTTGACCTCCTCGTCAAAATGGGATATGGCGGTTCACGAGAAGATGCTGGAAAAGCCGTAGGTGGCAGTGGAGATGGCGGTATTGACGGCATCATTAACGAAGACCGACTCGGTCTTGATGTAATTTACGTTCAAGCGAAACGATGGGAAGGGAATGTTGGTGAACCTGAAATCGCAAGGTTCGCAGGTGCATTAGCTGGGAGAGGTGCAACTAAGGGAATTTTCATAACAACGTCCGATTTTACAAGGGCTGCCAGAGCGTACGATGCTTCCGGTTTCAAAATTGTTCTCATTGATGGACACCAACTCGCGCAGTTGATGATTGATCACGATGTCGGCGTTTCCATAGAAAAAACCTACGAAATCAAACGCGTAGATTCCGATTACTTTGCTCAAGACGCCGAAAATCCCTAACGTGTTAGTAAGAGAGAAAAGAAATGAGAACATTCGGAACCCAAGGTCCCGTAAATCCTGAAGCAAACTACGTTGTGAGTCGCGACGAGGAACTTGCGGATTTTATCGACAGGGTAAAAAAAGGGAAATACATTGTCCTCTTCGCGCCACGACAGACAGGCAAGACGACCCTCTTTCGCGCCGCTATAGACACCCTCATAACCGAGGTGTATTTTCCAATTCAACTGAATTTTGAGTTGTATGTAGACTACCCGGCTTCCGATTTTTATGTCTCTTTCTATAAAAGGCTTCGCGAGCAGATTGAGTGGGTTTTTGAAAGGCGAGGCACCACGTCTTCTAAAGCGTTAAGCCAATTTTTGGATAATACAGAGGTAACAGATCAGGTTACGATGATGGAATTCTTTGGGCAGCTTGTTCGTTTTCTGCCCGATCATGGTAATTTCCCAAAAGTTGTCCTTATCATCGACGAGTTTGATGCTATTCCTCCAGAAGCCGTTCGCGGTTTTCTACATTCACTTCGCTACATTTACCTTGATGACTCGAAGCCCCGATGTCCTTATAGTGTCGGTATTGTTGGGGTTAAAAACATCACACAGCTCAACTACGATCGGTCAATCTCACCTTTCAATATCCAAGATGAGTTTCACTTGCCCAATTTCACGCTCGCGCAAGTCCACGAGTTGCTTGAGCAGTACACCGATGAAGTAGGGCAAGCCTTCGTTCCTGAAGTTATCACCGCTATCCACAAACAGACGGCTGGACAACCCTTTCTCGTCAATCGATGCGCGCAAATTCTCACCGAGGAACTGGACATTCCTAAAACTGAACCGATTACGATGGCACACTTTTCAAAAGCACATACCCAACTTCTTGAAGAAGGGAACACCAACATTAGGCATCTGTTGACTAATATTCGCAAGGATCACCGTTTTGAGAGTCTGCTCATCCGAATTATGTCTTATAAGATAGGTTTGCCCTTCAATATAGACAATGAAATCATGAATGAACTCGTAGCGTATGGGGTTATTGTAAAAGGGACTAATAGAATGTGCGAAATCGCCAATCCGATTTATCAGCATCATATCCAGCAAAACATCAAACCACTTCCATCCAAATCCCCGGCACGAACCCCGGATACTCTCCCTGACTGAACGCCGGATAATAGACATCCTCGCCACTGAAATCGTGAACCGTTTCCCCGCCGCTGCCATCTGGGATATGCACCCTACAGGTATATTCACTCTCTCGGAAAAGTTGATGCGGTGTCGGTGTAGACGCATCGACGCGATAGGCAGTCAGGGCATTCTCATCCACCGTAATCCCCAACCCCGGTGCATCCGAAACCTGAATTGTCCCATCGACAACAGGGAGCCGCGTTTCGAGCAGATCCGATTCCCACAACTCGTGACACGTAATCGCTGGCAATTCTGCTTGCGATAACACCGCACCGAGATGCACCGAGTATGCCGTTGTGATACCCGTGCCGACCATCTGGAGCCAGTAAGGTTGCGCAAACGAAGCACAGAGCGCGTTTGTCCGCAGGAGCGAGTTCACGCTGCCGCCGACAACGAACCCACCGCAACAGCGCGCATGCAAACACGATTCGTTGAAATGCTCGACAATCCGATTCTGAACAGCCGCTTGTAGCCTCGCCGCACCCTCTACATCTGTGCCGAGATAGTACGGACTCTCGTATATTGCGACGTTCGGATGTTTATCTAATTGTTGCAACACGGGGATCGCGTTATCCGCAGTCCGCAGAAACCCGTTGAAATCAATATCGAGCCGATAATCTGCTGGCACGGCATCGCCGACAGCGTTCACTTGTGCGAAGATGTCTCGCCACGGACGCGCTTTCAGTTTCGCAGACGTGTAACCCCGTTTGACCGACTCTTGGACTTCCGCAACCCAGTCTTCTGGCGGCATATCGATGTCCCACCACGAAATAGGACACCTATCACGAACCTTAGGTCCGATGAGTTGGTGGACAGGCACATCTACGGATTTACCGACTGCGTCGAAAAGCGACATCTGGATGCCAAACCCGATGCTGTCGTCGTTCATACATGCAAACGCGTTCTGTCCAACCAACTGTTCAATATTTGCCGATTCATCTGCTAAATTTTCGCCGTATCCGACAACGCCGTTACTGAGTTCGACCCGGTAAACGTGAACCCGTTCCCCGTGTGTCAAGGCACGGTGCATGTGTCGGCTGACCCGTTCGTGATAGAACGGGACGTTCAACGGAATCACTTCGAGATGTTTGATGCTAAGCATTAGCTCCCTCCCAAATTGATACTGTCGCGAATCAGGATTTCAATCTCGTGTTTCACTTATATTCCCCCAAATTGTAGCACACTTCCAAAATTACGCGGTGAAAATATTGCCAAGGCGGACTCCCTGTAGGAGGAATCTCCGAATTCCGACTTCTCCATATATATTTCCTTGAAGAAAACCGACGCGATTTGCAACGAAAATTGTGAAAATAGGCAATCGCGAGTTTTATTGAGCACCGACAACCCAAAACTGAAAACCGAAAACCGATAACTGATAACTAACAACACAGTTGACACCTCCGCCTTTTGTTGGTATAATATCTTTAACATTTTCCTACATGAGAACACCGCGAGGTTCACAAGCAAGGAGCGAATTATGGCAAGAATCGAGCCCTTTTTTATTTCAAATGAACTCTTAGATCAACCTGAAAAACTCCGGGAACAGGCACAGCAGGACGGTTATCTCTTTTTCCGTGGCTTAATTGATGCCGATTCCATTTACGAGCTGCGTCGAGATTTCTTGGAAATCTGCCATCGGCACGGATGGGCACAGGGTGGAGAAGTATTGATGGACGCTATTCGCACGGGGGGTCCCTTCATGGAAGGTGATGACGGCTATTGGCCCGTCTTGGATGAGTTTCAATCCTTGGAAGCGTTCCACGCCTTTGCGCACCATCCCGCAATTTTGGACGTGTGCGACAAACTCTTCGGCGAAAAGACACTTGTGCATCCGCGGAATATTGGAAGAATTATGTTCCCGGAGAACACAAAATACACAACGCCTGCACATCAAGATTTCATCCACATCCGAGGCACAGAGGAAACCTATACCGGATGGATACCGCTTGGAGCCTGTCCAGAAGAGCTGGGCGGATTGTCAGTGCTCTCTGGCGCGCATCGAAGGGGTATTTATCCCGTCAAACCAGCACTCGGCGCAGGCGGACGCGGTATTGATACAGCACCTTTAGAAGCAGAGGATTTCTACTGGGTCGCCGGTGATTACGAGATTGGCGATGCCCTGTTCTTTCACAGCCACGCCGTTCACAAGGGGATGCCGAATCAGACCTCGGATCGGATACGTCTCTCGGTGGATTATCGCTATCAAGGACACTCCAAGCCCGTCACAGATGGATCGCTTTTACCGCATTTCAATCGGATGGCGTGGGACGAAATTTACAAGGACTGGACATCCTCACAATATCAGTATTACTGGAATGCGTTCGATTTGAACAGAGTTTAAAGGAAAAGAGAAGCCAATTGATTAAATTGCAACAACGAAAACCCAATACTGCCGATATTGTCTGTTTTGTAGTGGTGTTAATCGGATGGATAGGAATTGCTGTTTTACCTGCCTCCGCTGAAAACTACACTGGAGATTTTTTGACGAACGGTGTTGGTGGCAGAGCTCTCGGATTGGGTGGTGCCTATGTGGGCATCGCTGACGATGCAACCGCTGCCTATTGGAACCCCGCAGGCATCGCTGGTGTCCCCGATAATTATCAATTCTGTCTGATGCACGCCGCGCGGCGTTCCGGATTAGGTGCATTCAACTATATCAGTGGCACAACACGAGTCCTGCCGAAACTCAACCTCGGACTGTCATGGCTTCGCGCAGGAGTGGACGACATCCCTATCTATCCACTCGTGCCAGCGTTCGATCCCAATATTACGCCAGAGGCACGGCGAAACGTCGCGAAAAACCGTCCCAGGGAATCCGATTTCGTTCCAGCAGGTTACCTAAACGACAGCGAAAACGCCTATATTTTGACGCTTGCCACGCGTTGGGTCGTGAGTCAGTCGTGGTGGGATAATTTCGGAAGGGATTCACTGCCACCAGAGTTTATGTGTGGTATAAATACCAAACTGATTACACAGAGCCTGAACGGCGGAGACCTTGATGCCTATAATTATGGGAGTTGGGGGTACGGCTTTGATGCGGGGTTCCTCGTCCGTTTGCCCGATTTCAATGCCCTTTTCAATGTAGAGGACTTCGGTAGTCTTGCCTTTGGGATCAATCTTCAGGACATCTCAAAAACGACTTTAACGTGGAACACTTTATCTGCACCTAAAGAATCTATTCCGGCGAATTGGAATATCGGAGTCGCGTATACGAACACTCACGTTTTCAACCGAGAGATGATTCTTTCCTATCAGTGGCAACAGCGTTACGGCGGACAAACGCATATCGGTATAGAATATCGTATCAGCCAACCGTTGGCACTCCGTGTCGGTTACCGGGACAACCGCATTACAAGTGGGATCGGCATCCAGGTCCGCCAACTTCGACTCGATTACGCACTCCTCCTCGGCGACCTAATTAGCACGCACTTTCTGAGTCTGTTGTGGCATTTTTAATTTGAAGTATTGCAAGAACAGACAACACAGGATTCTTCTACAAGTTCGGTTTCGACAAGTTCGGTTGATCGCGTAGCAAAATCAGGAGCGGTGCCAAGACCACCGGAATCATCACTAACCCATCGAGCATGATAGGCAAACCGTATTGATCTCCCAAAACACCGACGAATTTATTCAATAATCCACCGACACCCCACGCTGCCCCCATCATAAAACTCGACGCAATGTTTTCATGCCCGCGCAGGATCATCTGTGCTAAGATGATGTTAACTGTAATTGAACTTGAGAGCACCACGTTCCCTAAAAAGAGGAACACAAGAAAGCCCAGACCATCAGAATGCAGTGAGGCATAGAGAAGTGGTGGCGATCCAAGGAGTGAGACTAACAACAGAACGTAGGTGTTTACTCGGGTGATAAGCCAACCACTCGACATGATACCCATGGAACCCGCGAAGATGAAGAGTGCAATCACAAGCGAACGCATCTGGTTCGTATAATTTTGGTCATCCAGATAGATTGATAGAAAGTTTTCCAACCCGACTGCTGTGACGGTTCGGAACGCTGCAATGATAAATAGCACACTGAGCGGTAGAAGGTGTGGACGGGCGACAGTCCAAAAGGGTTCTTGCGGTCTTGGTCCGTCGTTCAACCTTCCTCGGGGAGTAACGGTGAGATCCAGCGACTTCTCGAATTTCAACACTTTCGGCACTAACAACGCTACAAGTACCCCAGGTATCATTTCCCAAACCAAGTATTCCAAGCCGAAACGGTATGGAATGAACATCAGCACCAACGGACCGAGTGCCCGACCGATGTTACCACCTGTGAGAAAAATGGAGGTCCCCATACCTCTACCGCCTCCGGCGAGCGCACCCGCATAGGTCGTTGCTTGTGGGTGGAATGAGGCAATGCCGATGCCGCCTATCGCTAATAACAGATATACGACACGCGGCGAAGGGGCGACCCATAGGAGGCTTAGACCGATCGCAGTGAAACCGACACCAAACGTCAGGAAATGCACTGTCCGTACCCGATCCGACAGCCACCCAAAGAGTATCTGTCCAAGTGAACTAAAGATGCTATAAACGAAGATGAAGTTGCCGGCTAAACTGTTCCGTGTTGCCGCTGAGGTTGCTAACTTTGTCAGTAGAAGGGGTTGCAGGTGCGACAGGAGTGTCGCGTAGGAGTCGAGGACGGTGTGCGATAAAGTCAGAAAATAGAACTGTTTCCGAGAAGCCGCTTTAGAAGGATTTTGAGGGTTTTCCATGAGGCGAAATAGATACCGTATTTCTATAGAAGATTTAGATAATGTGTATTGTAGAATACATCCGTCGAAAAAGCAAATCTTTTTTCTGCTAAACGCGATCACCGTTATCTTTCTGTAGGAGGGATCTCCGAATCCCGACTTCTGATGGCTGATTGCTGATGGCTATTCTTCTGTAGGAGCGAGCTGTGCTCGCGACTCTTGCTGATAACTGACCGCTGATAGTTAATCGCTGACAACCGATTGCCATTTCCTCTTGACAATTAAACCCTTCGTATATACCATAATGCAAATCCCTTAAATAACGTGAGTTCGGTAAAAGATTCTCCACAAATGCTAATGTCTTGTGTGCTTTCAGGCACTCTTTAGAGACATAGCACTCCGCTGGAGTGCGAGATATCTATAACCTATTTCTATAGACATACCACGCCTCTGGCGTGAGGACGCAGAACATAAAGGGTCGTATAAATACACCCTATCAAGACGTTTGAAGTTGTAAGGTTGAAAAGGTGGTCTCCTTGCTCCAGCGGAGCAATATGTCTATAGAAAAGCGGTTGGCGAAGGATGGCACTCCAGCGGAGTGCTATGTCTATTTATCCTGAAATCTCCATTTATGTTGATAATTCATCATAGGTCGAACTCTCGGTTAAAAATAAATCATCCATAAAATCACACAGCGAGCGCGCCTTTGGACAAGAAGCAAATTCAACGGGTTACCAAAATCGGCTTACCGACGGTCTTAGCAGTCGTCATAGCTTACTTTCTTTTAAAAGAGATTGACATTCAACAGATACCAAAAACCCTGAGCCGATTGTCAATGAAGGCACTCTTAATCGGGTTCGGATGCTATTGCTTGTTAGTCTTAGCGAAAGCCCTCCGATTTCGGGCACTGCTCAACCTCAATAGCGGTGTCCATCAGGTCTTCCCGATCTTGGCGATGCACACCTTTTGGGGCAATATTCTCCCGATGCGGACAGGCGATGTTTCTTATGTCTATCTGATGCAACGCCGTCAAAAGGTAGATGCAACGCAGGGAGTGGCTTCGCTGCTGGTGGCAAGCCTGATTGATTTGGTGCTACTAATGGGCTTGGTGGTCGCCACGGCGTGGCTACTGCGCACTGCGCTTCGAGACACATTCTCTGGCACAGTCCTCTATCTCATCCCGCTTCTGATGAGTGGTGGCTTGGTCGCCGTGGTCATTTTCGTCTACGCTGCCCCGAACGTCTGTATGAGAATCGCAGAACGGTGTGCCGGTCCGCTATTGGCACTTGAAAAACGCCCCGTTTCGTGGACGGTCGATAAAGTCTTGGCAGTGCTCCGAGAACTAACGACGTTCCGATCGAATAAGCGGTTCTTGGAGGTCTGGGTATATTCCGTTCTGTGTCTCGTTATCCGTTTCGGATTTCAATGCTACCTCGTCACCGAGATGGGAGTTGAAATTCCGATGACCGAGATGCTGTTCGCACTCGCATTTACCAACGTTTTTAACCTGTTACCCGTTCAAACCATCGGCAATTTCGGGACAACAGAATTCCCCTTCGTCTGGTTGCTAAACCATTTCGGCACATCGATAGAGACTGCCACTGTTACCGGATTTAGTTTGCACATTCTAATTCTACTTTACTGTTTACCCTTAGGCGCGTCCGGGTTCTTGATGAAACCGAAGGAACAATAAAATAATATGAGAATTATTGATCCGCATGTTCACGTTTGGAAAAACGATCCGCAGTTCCCATGGGCACCGGAGACAACAAGTCCACCCACGGAGGATGCGACAGCAGAGATGCTACTGGAATTGATGGCGGCGAACGATGTAGAAAAAACTGTTCTCGTTCAAGTCATACATTACCGCTGGGATAATAGTTATGCCGCTGACGCAATGAAAAGGTATCCTGATAAATTTATGGGCGTATGCCGAATCAACCCCGAAGATCCGGACGCACCCGATCACCTCAGCCGTTGGACGGAGGAGGACGGTTTCCACGGCGTACGGCTGAGTCCCTCTGTCGGTGAGGCAGGGGACTGGTTTGCCGGACCGTTGATGCCACCTATCTTCCATCGTGCCGAAACCCTCGGTGTCCCGATGCTTATTCTCACAGGAGCCGAGCGATTGGTGGATCTCGTGCCACTCTTGGAGCAGCACCCCGAGCTTGATGTTGTCATAGATCACATGGCAGGCTGTTCGCCGGACGCACCTGAAAAACTCGAATTACTACTGAACCTCGCACGGTTTCCTCGCGTCTACGTCAAAATTAGCCATACATGGTCGATATCGAAAACGGGGTACCCGTGGGCAGATACCTTTGAACAGGTTAAAAAGGTTTATCATGCATTCGGAGGTTCGCGACTTATGTGGGGAACGGATTGGCCCGTCTGTCTCACGCGAGCCGGTTATTCAGAAGCCTTGTCGGTCGTCCGAGATGAGATGGACTTCTTTACACCGGAAGACCGGGAGTGGGTGTTAGGAAAAACCGCACTCCGCCTCTGGCAATTTCAAAGTTGATTCTTCTTGCTCCGTGTGGGATTGTAGGTTGGGTTGAACGCAAAGAACCCAAAGGTGTCAATTTTAAAGGAAATTAGCACGTTTTGGTGTAGAGTCGGGGTGTGTCTCGTCTGAATCGCGGATTGACACGGATTTCACAGATTACGCGGATTTTGAGGTTTTTGTGTGTTCAACGGCTTGGGTAGTGGTTGTTGGGTTTCACTGGGTATGTCCACGATGGTAGGTGTATGAACAGAGCATAAGTTTTCTCTGAGTTGAGATCTTTGTGGTTATCCGTTCAACCCAACCTACGGTACTGGCGAGGTTTCCGACTGCTGACTGTTCTCACTGCGAAGCAAATGACAACCGATAACTTTTTGACAAACACTTGACAAATTTTCATAGGTATGTTACCATAAAAGAATTAAGTTGAATGTAATAGCGTATCCCCGTTTCCAACCCTCTGCAAAAAAACAGCACCGTGGCAAGGCACCACGCTTTATGAAGCTCCATACGCTTTTACGGGTCAGGTTTTAGCCTCGCCCATCCACTGGGAGGAAAAACGATGCCATTCTGTCCACAATGCAATGCTGAATATAAGGTAGAAATATCAGTGTGTTCGGATTGTCAAGTAACGCTCGTGCCTCAACTCATACAGACCGAGGTTACGGAATATGGGGATTGGTACACGCTTGAATCTGTACCCAATGAATTAGCCGGAAATATCCTCCAAGGTGTTTTGGAGGAGGACGGCATCCCTGTTCGTCTACGCTGCCATGAAGCCCCTAATTATGGTGGAGTGAAAGGCAATATCTGGCAATCCGAATGGGGTGATGTCCTTGTGCCAAGTAATCTACTTCCACAAGCACGAGAGTGCCTTAAAGTCTATTTCGATTCACTACAGGACCGTTAAAATCCGCAGACAGGTTGCCATGAAAGCCGATCAACTCTACCTCTTTAAAGAAGCAAAATCTCACAAATCTCACAGTCGCATGGCTGATAAAATTCATGTAAGAGGGCACCGGCGGCGCAACGGTAGTTACGTCAGAGAGCATTGGCGGAGTCGACCTCACCGGAAGTTTGGCATTTCCAAACGGTTTCATACAACAGAGGAGCAACTCTCCTTCGTTGTAGACAGTGAAACCTCAGATTAACACACCGCGAAAGGGTTGTGCGAGAAAATACCGGTGCAATGGCACTCATTACCCTGTCCAAACCTCATCTTCTCGGAAAAACGCTATGATCTACTTTTTGCGAAGCTTGCATGTATCCCGTTTTACTTTCCGATGCTTGCAAGCTCACACGATTTTATTGTTTCTCATCGCAACGACCACACTCTTCAGCGATGTTTACCGTATCAAAAAAGGCGATACCGTTCTGATTGCGGTGATCGGACAACCTGAATATACGCACTCCGCACAGGTCCGCGAAGACGGCAGAATAGGTTACTTCGGTGGCGACCTTGAAGTTGCTGGACAGACAGTCGAGATGGTGAACCAACAGATTCGCGAGTTCCTCGTCTCAGAGAATCTTGTCAGGAACCCTGTCGTTATGGTATCACCGGTGCTACAAGAGAGCGGCGTTTTCGTTGGTGGTGCAGTCAAAGTTCCCGGACGTTATCCCATTTCATCAGAAACCGACATCGGTTTATACCGCGCCATTGCACTCGCAGGGGGTATGGCTGAGAATGCCGATCACCAACAAGTGCAATTAATTCGTACCGACCTGCCACAGAAGGTTGAAATCTACGATCTCTCACCAACGCACCCTTACCGCGATATCCACGTCAACGTCAACGATCTCGTATTCGTCATGCCTCTCAGTGTCGTTGAAGTCCAAGGACAGGTACAGACACCCGGCAAACTTTTTATTCGGGGACAGATTAGCATTGAGGAAGCACTCGCACGCGCAGGCGGTTTCACCCAAGAAGCAGACCTGACGGCACTGGTGAAAGTCGAGAAAAACGGGAATCTGTCCGAATTCAACCTCTCTGAGCAGTTTTGGAGATCGACCCCGAATGGTGACGCTTCTCCGTCTTTATCAAATGGTGATGTGTTGTTTGTCCCCAATGTTTTCAAGGTCGAGCCTATCTATGTAACGGGTTACGTTCGTACCCCGGGAGCACAACGGGTTCGCGGGCCGTTGAATCTCTCGCAGGCAGTCGCGCTCAGTGGCGGATTTGAAGCATCAGCGAACCGTGAAGAGGTCCTCATCCACCGCCGTGACGGCACGAGTCTGGAAGTCCCTTTCACGTCCGATCCTGCTGCTGGCGCGACACAACAGATTTTACTCTATCCGGGTGATGTTTTAGAGGTGGAAAAGAAGTTTCAGGTGAATTGGGGGCTCGTCAGCACCTTCGGTTACATCATTATCAGCGGTATAACCATCATACTGAACTTGGCGAAGTAAGTTGTTCCGATGGACGTGCGGCTGGCGAGGTTTGATGAGGATTCAGAATTTAATTTGGTCATGTGGGGTGTTAATTGTCTGAAGCAGGATTTATAGGATTTATAGGATTTGCAGGAGTGGACATCCTTGTTGCCTGAAACTCCCGTCATAGAATTACCGAATTATTTATTGAAACTTCATCTAACCGCACCGGATTCATTATTAAAGTGATGACATATATGTTATGTTCCGACAAAAAGAAAGTGCTATGTGTCGTCCAACCACCAACCACTAATAACCAATAATTCGTATAGGAGGGATCGGCGTATCCCGACAACTTATAATAACTTATAACCCACCATGCCAAATCTCAATATCAAACCCACACACAAACCCATCAGAAACTACTACGCCGAACTCAAAGAATACGAACGACTCGGCGAACAGAACGAAGGCACTGTCCGTGCCGCATTCCAAGGGCTGCTCCAACACTACTGCCACCAATCCAATCTCACGCTCCTCTGCGAAAAGACACACTACACACCGGAGAAAAGACGAATAACCCCCGACGGCGAAGTCGTTGACACCTTCAACTTGCCTTACGGCTACTGGGAAGCGAAGGATACGCAGGACGACCTCTACACCGAAGCGTCCAAGAAATTTGCCGCAGGCTACCCGTCAAAAAACATCGTTATCCAATCCCCGACGCATGCCCTCCTCTATCAGCACGGGCAACTACAACTGGATTTGGATATCACCGAGCCGAGAAACCTCGTCCGCGTGCTTCAGGGCTTTTTCGCATATCAGGAAGAGAACATCGCCGCATGGCACACCGCCGTCGCTGAATTCAGGGAGAAGGTGCCACAACTCGGCGAAGAGTTGGCAATGCTCATCGAGACGGAACGCCAGAACAACCCGCACTTCCAAGAAGCCTTCACCCGTTTCCACAAACAGTGCCAAGCCTCGATTAATCCGAACCTCTCCATTGCCGCCGTAGAGGAGATGCTCATCCAGCACCTGTTAACGGAACGTATCTTCCGCACCGTCTTCGATAATCCCGACTTTACGCGACGCAATATTATCGCCCGTGAAATTGAAACCGTCATTGATGTGCTAACCGAGCGAACGCTGAATCGCTCGGAATTTCTGCGTCTCTTGGAACCGTTCTACACCGCAATCGAGAAAACTGCTGCGACGATCACGGACTTCTCGGAAAAACAGGGATTCCTCAACACCGTCTACGAGCAGTTTTTTCAAGGCTTCTCCATCAAAGTGGCAGACACGCACGGCATCGTCTATACACCACAGCCCATCGTCGATTTCATGGTGAAAAGCGTCGAGCATATCCTCAGGACGGAGTTCAATCGTTCGCTCTCCGATACCGGTGTCAATATCATTGACCCGTTCGTCGGCACCGGCAACTTCATCGTCCGCATCATGCAAGAACTCGACCCCATCTCACTGGAGCGGAAATACACCGCCGACCCGCCGGAACTCCAGTGTAACGAGGTGATGCTCCTACCCTACTACATCGCCAACCTCAACATTGAACACGAGTTCTACACAGCGACGAACCGGTATGTCCCCTACGAAGGGTTATGCTTGGTTGATACCTTTGAGGTTGCAGAGGAGCGGGGGCAGCTGCAGCTATTCACGCCTGACAATACCGCACGCGTCGAGAAGCAGAAAGAGTCCGAGATGTTTGTTGTTATCGGCAATCCACCCTATAATGTCGGGCAGGTCAACGAGAACGACAACAACAAGAATCGGGACTATGAGACGATGGATAAGTTGATTGCGGACACATACGCGAAGGACTCCAAGGCGACAAATAAAACTGCTCTCTCGGATATGTATGTCAAGGCGATCCGATGGGCATTGGATCGAATTGATGAGGAAGGTCTGGTCGCTTTTGTAACGAACAACGGTTTTCTTGATGGTATCGCTTTTGATGGGATGCGGAAACACCTCGCAGCCGATTGCGATGCGATCTATGTTTTCGACTTGGGTGGAAATGCCAGAAAGGGATTGAAGGTCTCCGATGCGAATGTATTCGGAATTCGGGTGGGCGTGAGCATCAACCTGTTTGTGAAAAAGAAGGATAACACGTCTGAATCCCCGCGTATCTTTTACTATCCCACCGATGAGCTGTGGAACAGAAAACAGAAATTCGATTTTCTGAATGAACGTGAACACGCAGGCAATATTGCGTGGCAACCAATTCAGCCGGATACGCGACATACATGGCTTACCGAGGGACTCCACGCTGAGTTTGACACCTTTGTTCCGATGGGAACTAAGGAAGCGAAGGCACAAAAAGGCGAGGCGGTAGATGCAATTTTCAAAATCTACAGTAACGGTGTTAAAACCAATCGGGATGCGTGGACTTACAACTTCAATCAAGATGCACTGACTGAAAATATGAACAGGACGATTCAAACTTATAACACAGAGGTTGCTCGATGGGAACAAAGAACAGATTGGAATACTAACCTTGATGATTTTGTGGTATCTGATGAGACGAAAATCAAATGGAGTCGTAACTTAAAACGGGAGTTGCAACGAAACAAAATTGCTGAATATTCTGAACACAAAGTGAGAAATGCACTCTATCGTCCTTTCACAAGATCACACTTATTTTTTGATCGCATTATGAACAATGACGTTTCCCACTTCCCTTCTATTTTTCCTTCGCTGCGAACTGAAAGGGAAAATCATGTGATAATTGTCAGTGATCACGGCTTCCGCGCAGGCTTTAATACACTGATGACAAATTTGATTCCTGACTTCCATACGCTCTCAGCAAGTGATAGTTTTCAATGCTTTCCCTTCTACATCTACGACGAGGACGGCACGAACCGCCGCGAAAACATCACCGATTGGGCATTGGAGCATTTCCGGACCCACTACCGAGACGACGCCATCACCAAGTGGGACATCTTCCACTACAACTACGGACTCTTACATCACCCCGACTATCGCGAGACATACGAGGCGAACCTCAAACGCGATCTGCCGCATATCCCGTTTGCCAAAGACTTCTGGGGATTTGCGGAGGCTGGGGCACGACTTGCAGATCTCCACGTCAACTACGAATCCCAACCCGAATACGATAATTTGAAGTTCGTCCAAAACCTGAATGTACAACTCAATTGGCGTGTGGAGAAGATGAAACTCTCCAAAGACAAAACCTCGCTTGTCTACAACGATTTCCTGACGCTATCGGGGATTCCACCGAAGGTGCATGATTACCGACTCGGCAATCGTTCTGCCGTGGAATGGGTAATAGATCAGTATCGTGTGAAGACGGACAAACGGACGGAGATCGTCAACGACCCTAACCGTGCCGACGATCCGCAGTACATCGTCAAGTTAATCGGTCAGGTCATCACCGTCAGTTTAGAGACGGTGGACATCGTTGAAAACTTGCCTGCCCTGTAGGAGGGAACTCCGATTCCCGACCCCGCTTTTGCTCGTAGGGTGGGTAGCGCGTAGCGAAACCCATAGGTGTCAATTTAAGGTTTTCGTGGTATTTTGTGGCAGCATGCTACACAAATGCCGCCCCTCCGGGGAAACCAAAGAGGATTTTGAGGTATACAAGGTTTGTGTCTAAGTGCCGGTGCGGTTGGATGAAGATTCAGAATTTAAATCGGTCATGTGGGGTGTTCATTGTCTGAAGCAGGATTTACAGGATTTATCAGATTTTCAGGAGTGGACATCCTTGTTGCCTGAAACTCCCGTCATAGAATTACCGAATTATTTATTGAAACTTCATAAAGTTTGTGCTACAATTCGGCTTTTTCGCTAAAATTCTATTGAAAAATTTTCAATCAGAAATAGTATTAGTTAGTAATCTATTTGCCGATGGTTCGTAAGGGCTTAATTTCACAGTTTTCATAGCAAACTCCACAATTGATATATTTCAGAATAGGTCGTAAGCCTATATCATGACTGGGTTTTCCCGAATTTTCACCGAACAATTTTTCATAGTGCTGTGAAATTTCATATCTGTACTGTGCAGAGATTGAGTTGAACTGAATGTGACGTACAATCCCAATCTTGACTTCCACATAGCGATGTGATATACTAAATTGAACTTCATCGACAGGAAAAAAAATGAGACAGTTTAAAAGCCAGAACCATTTGTGTGCGGCGAACTATCGCACTTTTACATATACCTTCATCATCGTTCTCATCCTCGCGGGCATGCCCGTAGCCGCGGATAATGCGGACATCCACGAAAATGCCGGCACCCGCGCCATGACCTTCCTCAAAATCGGCGTTGGTGCAGAGGCGATGAGTATGGGCGAATCCCAAGTCGCGGCGACCGATGACCTTTACGCATCGTATTGGAATCCCGCGGGTCTCGCAAGACTCCAACAGCCACAACTCGCACTCATGCATAACGAATGGTTCGCTGGGATTAACCACGAATTCGTCGGGTTCGCGCTTCCGCTTAAGGGTGCTGGCACTCTCGGCGCGAGCGCGAGTTTCTTGTCTTTCGGTGAATTGCAGGGACGCGATCGGGATGGGAATGAAACGACGATTTTCCGTCCCTACGATGTGGCACTGATCCTCTCGTATGCTCGTGGCTTTGGGAGTTCTCTCGCTTTCGGTGTGAACGCGAAATTTCTGCGCGAGCAGATTGCTGACGAAAGCGGGACCGGCATCGCTTTTGATTTCGGTGGGCTATACAACTTTCCTGAGACACCTCTATCGCTGGGATTCAACGCACAGCACGTCGGTCCGCGGGTGAAGTTCGTAGAGGAGGCTTTCGGGTTACCCTTTACTTTCAGACTCGGCGCGGCTTACAGGCTCTGGAATGATGCATTCATCTTAACGACGGACATCATTCGTCCCTCTGACAACGATATCGCTATCGGTGTCGGTGTAGGCTACACGATAGGCAATATCTTACAGCTCCGCACCGGCTATAAATACAAGATCGGTGGTAACGATTTAGGCGCGATTTCTGGACTCACGGGTGGTTTTGGGTTGACGCTCCTCCGCTTCCAAATCGATTATGCCCTCGTGCCGTTTGGCGTTCTCGGATTAACGCACCGCTTCTCCTTAGTCGCCAATTTTTAAGCATAACAGACCCTGAATGGTTTCTTTTTCTACATAGATTGCCTCGCAGTGAGAACCCGCTGGAGAAACCAAAGATGATTTTGAGGTATGCAAGGTTTGTGTCTAAGTGCCGGTGCGGTTAGGAATGCAGATCGCATTTGGGCGAGTACGCCGCAAAACCGCACCTACCGGACCTGGGAGGCGAGGTTATTGTTGGGAGGCAGCCTCAATAAACGCGTCAAAAAGCTTACGCCGGTGTTCCTGAAAATCATCGGTTTCAATCATCCGCTCCGGGTGGTATTGCACACCCAGCACAAACCGCTTTGATCGGTTTTCCGTCGCCTCAATAATCCCTTCCTGTGTACGTGCTGTCACCTCAAACCCTTCACCCTTTTCTTTCACGGCTTGATGATGAGCGGAATTGACTTCGTCTGTGCGTTTACCCGTGATTTTGCTTAGCCGACTGCCCGCGACGATCTCAATTGCATGCCGGGCATCGACACCGTTTACCTGTGATTGGCGTGATGCCTCTTTTGGAAATTCCGAGGGTATATCTTGGTAGAGGTTGCCACCCATCGCAATGCTCATAATCTGAATACCGCGACAGATACCGAAAACGGGCATGTCCGCTGCTATTGCTTCTTGACAGAGCGATATTTCGAAGGCATCTCGATCTTCGTTGACATATTTTAGCGTTGGGTGCCACTCGGCATCGAAATTGTCTGGATGAATATCGCTACCCCCTGCGTCACCCCCTGTTAGCAAAAGTCCATCAATACCAGCGTAAGCGTCTTCGGATATGCCGGGGTACAGCGTGCGAGGTATGCCACCGAACTCTGTAATAGCGTTTATATAGTTATTAGAAGGATTGTCCTCAATATTTTCGCTAAATATGATTCCGATAATGGGGCGCATATAAAAAGATCTCCTTTTGGGTCATTTTTCAATATATAGTAAAGTCCACAATTACTTGGAGATCATGGATGGGCGAGGTTACAAACCTCGCCAGCGGCGGTGGCGGTTGGTTCGCTGAACAACTGTCTACATATTTTCGGGCTTTACTATAAATTATACCCCATTTTAGAGCCAAATAACAAACCAACGCCACCCTTGTAGGAGGGAACTCCGATTCCCGACACCTGACGGCTGATTGCTGATTGCTGATAACTGAATGCTAAATCGCGCTTGCATTCTCTGAAGATGCGTGGTATAATTCCCATGAAAGGAATCTATGATACACGAAATTAACAACAACGAATTATCCATTACAAAAGACAACGCACCGATACTCACTTACTGTTATGGTAATGCTGAAGGTCCCCCTTATTTTCATCCGTTCTATGCACCGAACGGACAGGTGGTAACGGAGGGTGAGTACACCCACGGACAGCGTCCACCGGGAATCTGCTTCACGCTCGGAACCGTCAATGGCGAGCCGCTGGATCAGACCACACTGACCCGTAAAAGGATGCCGTCAACGGGGAAAATCTCGAAAGAATTCACGGTTGTCACGACGTGGGATGCCTCGGAACCGATTCTCGTAGAAACTTGCACGATGGATGTGCATCCGCCTAAAAACGAAGTCCAAGTGCTGGACATCGCTATCTCACTGTACGCACCTACGACTTCGCTCGAATTTGCGGGTAACATCGGACTTGGATGTCGGACGGTTGAGATGGGGTACCGCAAAGCCGCGGATGCCAACGGACGGATCGGCGAGTCAGAAGTGAATGGAAATCGGTCGGCGTGGGGAACGCTCTCTGGCATCACGACTGAGGAACAGAGTTCTGTCGGTGTCGCTATCTTTCCGCATCCAACAAACGGTGAAACAACGTTTCTCGCGGAGGACGCATCGTTCGGATACCTCTTCGCACAGGCTGTTCCTTTCAAAGTAAATGTCGGTGTGACACGCACCTTAAAATACCGTGTCCTCGCATACGTCGGTGATCTCTTTACGGTCGATGTCTGGGAATGCCATCAGGACTACATCGGCTGAGTCGATATTATATATAGTACTGAAATCACGGCATCTATACCAAACGCGCCTGAAATTAACCAGAAACCTGCCCGTAATGAAATTAGGTTTCCTTAAATGGCATAATTTGTCTTTGCTTTACATTTGGAGGGCAGCCCAGGGGCCCATAGTTAAAAAAATGAAAAACGATACGCTTTTCCCACTCTATAATAAAAGTGAAGGCGCAGACGCACCGCATCCGCCGCCACACGTATCGCAAGACGGCAGCTCCTCTCGTGTAACACCGGCACATGCCCGTCGTGTTTACATCGAAACCTACGGGTGCCAGATGAACGTCAGCGACAGCGAACTGATGGCAGGCATTTTGACGCGAAGTGGACACCAGACCGTCCCACACCTCGACGATGCGGATGTCGTCCTCGTCAATACTTGCGCAATTCGGGAAAACGCCGAAACGAAAGTCATTAATCGGCTGAAGCATCTGCATCACCGGAAACGCCGCCACCCCGAACTCATTATCGGGGTCTGTGGTTGTATGGCGCAACACCTTCGAGACCGACTCTTAGATGCCGCACCCTACGTCGATCTCGTCATGGGACCGGATGCCTATCGAGATCTGCCGGTAGCTTTGGATTCTTTGGCGCGTGGTGTTGAATCGCATGTTTCCCTGACGGATCGCGACCCATTTGTTGGGTTACGGTTGGACAAAAACGAGGATTACGCCGACATTGCTCCCATCCGAAAAGAAGGGATTCGAGCGTGGCTCACCATTCAGCGAGGGTGTGATAAGATGTGCACCTTCTGCATCGTCCCTTTCGTCCGCGGTAGAGAACGCAGTCTCCCGCTAAAACTCCTCGTTGAAGATGTCGAAAAACTCGTGGATCAAGGATTCAAAGAGGTTGTGCTTCTTGGACAGACCGTTAACTCCTATCACAATGACCGTGCCGATTTTGGAGATCTCCTCTACGCTGTCGGCGAAGTCAACGGATTGGAACGCGTGCGATTTACCTCTCCACATCCCGCAGACGCGACGGACAGCATGATTGATGCGATGGCGAATTCACCGACCGTCTGTAAACATCTGCACCTCCCACTACAGTCGGGTTCAACCGAAGTCCTTGAGCGGATGCACCGCACTTATACAGCGGAGGCGTATCGCACACTCGTCTCAAAACTCCGCGAACGCGTCCCTGATATTTCCCTTACAACCGATATTATCGTCGGCTTCTGTGGTGAAACCGATGCCGAATTTATGGAAACGTATCAGATGATGGCGGATATCCGATACGATTCAGCGTTCATGTTCAAGTATTCCGAACGTGAGGGGACCCTCGCACACAGAGCCTTACCTGATGATGTCCCTGAAACAGTAAAGGGAGAACGCCTCGAACAGATTATTGAACTCCAGGAAAACATTTCCGCGGACATCAACAATGCCGCAGTTGGTGATATGGTCGCAGTGCTCGTAGAAGGCGAATCCCGTCGCGATGCAGATAGATACTACGGAAAAACGGACGGTTTCAAGACGACTGTGTTCCCCAAAGCGGACAGCCACATTGGCGAAATTGTCAACGTTCGCGTTCACAGCACAACAGCACATACCTTAATTGGGCAGAAAGTCTGATGGACAAAGTTAGAATCAAGAACAAACTCGAAATTGAGAAGATGAAGCGAAGTGGCAAGGCAGCAGCGACGGTGCTAAACCGCATCGGAGAGGCAATTGCACCCGGGGTATCGACTGCCGACTTAGAACGCATCTCGCGTGATACAATTGCCGAAGTCAACGCCATATCTTCCTTCTTAGGCTACCAGCTCCCGGAGCATGAGCCTTATCCCGCCACAATATGTACCTCGATTAACGATATTGTCATCCACGGGATTCCAGATAAAAGTGAAGTGCTGCAAGAGGGTGACATCATCGGGATCGATACAGCGGTCAGCATTGACGGCTACCACGGCGATAACGCTTACACCTTCCCCGTTGGAGACATCTCACTGTCAGCCGCACGGTTGCTTAATGTAACTCGGAGTTCTCTCTACGATGCCATTGCCGAAGCGAAACCGGGAAACCGTATCGGCGACATCTCTTCTAAGTTACAAGACGGCGCAGAGTCCGCAGGGTTCTCGGTCCTCCAGAATTTTTCCGGACACGGCATCGGGCGGAACCTCCATGAAGCACCAGAGGTGCCCTGCATGGGGGTCGCTGGACGCGGTTTACGTTTGAGACCGGGTATGGTCCTCGCGATTGAAACGATGGTGAACGTTGGGCTTTCCGATGTCCACATACTGGCAGACGGCTGGAGTGTTGCGACGCTTGATCGCACCTTATCGGCGCTCTTTGAGCATACGGTGGCGATCCTCTCGGACGGCCCCGAAATTCTAACGGGGAGTTCATTGTGGGAAATCTAAGCACTAAAATTGTAGGCACTCTCACTGCAATCCTCGTCTTTCTCTCACTCTATCTCGTCTTCGGATACGCGCGCATTGAAGGCACGATGCTCGAAGTCCAAAAAATCTTCTACTATCACGTCTCTGCCGCACTCACCGTTTTTGTAGCCTTCGGTGTCAACTGCGTATTTAGTATCAAGTACCTCATCCAACGTAAACCGAACGACGATCTCCTCGCAGTCGCTGCAGCGGAACTGGGTCTCGTCTTTTGCACGATCGCGCTGCTGTCGGGTCCAATCTGGGCGCGATACGCGTGGAATACATGGTGGAATTGGGAACCGCGCCTCACGAGTACACTCGTCCTCTGGCTCATGTATGTCGGTTATTTTATTCTCCGTTCTGCTCTGGAAGACGACAAACGGAGACTTTATTCCGCCGTCCTCGGTATTATCGCCTATCTTGACGTACCCATTGTCTATTATGCCGTGGATATCTGGCATGGGGGCTTGCATCCAGACCGCGGAACCAAATGGAGCCTCGAAACGACAATGCGACATACATGGATGGTGGCACTGCTCGCACTCATCATGCTGTTTACGCTGTTGCTAATCGTGCGGTATCGGATGAAGAAAGCGGAAGCGCGCTATGAAATAGTCCGACAGAAATACTTAAGGGAGGCATCCTAATGAAAATAGCGGTTCTTGTGAGTTTTTTGATGGTTTTGGGAGTATTCATCTTTGCAACCCAAATCCCGATCACCTTGACCGAAGATGAAGTCGCGAAGGCTATTGAGGAAGCAAGTTCGGAATCCGAATCTCCTGTGGATGAAGACCTCTTAGCACAGGCAGTGCAACTGTCCGTCTCAAAACTGGAAAAGGCACAAAGCACACGCCTCAAATATCTTGCCTCCGCCTATTTCGTTATCTGGTTAGTCTTCATTCTATATGTATTGCACTTGGAGAGACAGCAGCAAGAACTCGACAAACGCCTCGCACAATTGGAACAGGATTCTGAGTCTGACGCCGAGTGAACCCAATTGCCCCCGTGCCCCGATAGATACGGTCTCCCAACCACACTGCTGATGGTAGTCACACTGTAGGACGGGGGAAACACCCAAGCAAAAACACCCCGATTCCCGACTTCTGATAACCGAATAAAAATGAAAACGTTCCTTTTTAAATCACAACGAACACTTGAGCAGCCACTGACAGAAGTTTTTGAATTTTTCTCCAATGCACATAACCTCGCTCTGATTACACCACCATCACTAAACTTAGAAATCCTAACCCCCGCACCGATTGCAATGTTTGCCGGAACGCTTATCGATTATCGGTTGAAACTGTATGGCATCCCAATCCGCTGGCAGACCGAGATTACAGAGTGGGACCCGCCCCATTCCTTTGAAGATGAACAACGGCGCGGTCCGTATCGGCTCTGGCGACATACGCATACCTTTGATGAGACAGCGGAGGGTGTTGTCGTGAACGATTTGGTCGAATACGCTGTTTGGGGAGGTGGGTTCATTGAGAAATTCTTTGTCCGTCCCGATTTAGAAAAAATCTTTGCTTACCGCTTCAAGCAATTAGATGAAATCTTCCATCGGACGTGACCCTTCAGAGGAAAAACAGCAATCCCTCATAGAAACGGATGCGTGCGTAGTAGCGCATCACCCGTTTTACGTGCGTCAACGTTTCGCTGGCACCTTCAAAATAACCGTGGGGTGGTCTGCCGCTTTTCCAGACCTCGCGATGCATAGAGGTGTGTTGCTTCGTCAACTGGCGGAGTGCAATGCTCACGGGTTCCCAGAGAAGTGGGTCTCCGGCGTCATGGTAGCGAACGAGTGCTTGTGCATCGCGAACCCGTCCGAGACCGCTGTTGTAACTCGCTAACACTAACCGATGCCGATGTTCGTGTGGGCTTTCTGGGAAAGCGTTGTACAACGTGCGTAGATGACGCGTCGCGCCTGCAATGCTCTGATTCCCATCAAATGGATCTTGCACGCCGAGTTCCTTTGCTGTGGTTGGCATCAATTGTGTCAACCCCAGCGCCCCCACCGCGCTTTTTGCCTCTTCGTCAAACCCAGATTCCTGTACAATCAAGGCGCAAATCAGTCGAGCGTCCAACGTTTCTTTAGCGGCGTGTTGCTGAATCACCCCTCTATACTTGAGGATCTTCGGGGTCAGCACAAGCAACCGCAGATCCAACGGGATGTTGGTGACCGAACTTAACACGAGGATTAAAGCAAGGGTCGCGAGAATAAGAATGAGTGTCCGTTTACGTCGCATTTCTGTTTTCTCTGTAGAAGGGATGACCTCGAAATTACCCGTAGGTGTCAATTGAGGGATTTTTCACGGAAATCTTTTGTGGCAGCGAACACGCCAAAGCCCCAAAATCCGCGATTTAGACAATCTCACACGCACCTTAAAACAGATAACCCATCTGAATCGCGAGTCGGTGTGCTTGGCTTGTTTTCCCTTTATGATGTTCAGCATTTTGCGTGTGGTGCCATACGTATAAGAACGAGGTATTCCATCCGTTCAATGGACGGTAAGAGAACTGTCCGCCGATTTCTGTTGTCCGCGCAACGACACCCGTCGGAAACGGGAGTGCCTTGTAGTCTTCTCCATAAAACCGATCCGCGATTGCGCCTTCACCCTGTCGGGTGAGTGCTGCGCGAATCGCTGCTGCAGTGGAAACAGTCAATTGATAGGTGGCTGAAAATCGAACCGTATCCGAATCGGTGCTGATCGGATGTCCGATTGCATAGCCGAAATGTGTGAACTGATTATCAGGCACGAGATGCGTGTAAGCCCATCGGTTGACGCGTGCGTATTCGCTATGAATTCCGAAATGCCGACCGAGGTGTTGCGGATACCATGTCGCTCCTACGAGCCACGCGACTGCATGTGGGTCGTACGCACTGGGGACGTATTGGATATCGTCGATGATCCATTCACCATACAATCGCACACCATCTATCGGTCGGATCGCCGCATCAAAAGCGAACATGACGTTATCGTCGGCTTTGGCGTTGTATTGTAGCGCGTAATAGAAAGTGATAGGGTTTGCGTATTTCCATTCAAGCGTCTGGGCATCGCCACCGTAAAGCACCCATTCCGCGACACCGATTTCCACGCGATCGTTGAATTGGTAGTCGAGTCGGTGTCCGCTGATATAACGTTTCGCGAGATAGCGTTTTTCACCGTCATCGTACCAAGTTGAATCGAGTTGTGCCGTAAAAGCCGTCGCTTTGAGTCGTTTTCCGAGTCTACTGCTGAGTCGGACCTGGTCAAACGGCGGCGAGTTATCAGAGATGCCAACCGTTTTGTATGGACTTGCACCCCAGAAGAGCCACTCTCTGCCAACAAGCAGATCAAGATGTTCGCTATTGGCTTGCAAGTAACCTCTCTTGAAGTCGACGGTATAGTCCCTGCGCCAGCGTTCAAGACGTTGTCCTGCTGTTTTCCCGTCCAGCGGCGGACTGTCAAAGTTATGTGCCTCAAATTCAGAATACAGCGCGAGACGTGGTACGTTTCGTTGTTCGAGTTGCCCAAGTGTATAGTGAAATGCCCATTCAAACGCCGGAGCCACTTTTTCTTCCGTCGTCCGAAGTTGTGGCAGGAATCGCATCCTCCGTCCGTCGTGAATCACGAGTTCTTTTGCGAATTCCCGTTTCAATTTTTCTAAGAGTTTCCTATCTATCGCTGATAGCACAACAACGCCTGTGCGAATGCGCGATTCAGCCTGCCGTATCGCTTCCGCCACATCTGCTCTTGAAAGTGGTGCTGTGTGTCGATGGAATCCGCCTGTGATGCCATCGGTTTCCAACTTCGCGAGTGCCTCAGTAACCCAACCATCGAAATTCAAGGGAACATCGGGCGCGCCGTACGCCGTGCTGAGAAGGAGCACAGAGGCGAGGAGAAGAGTGGAAGTGTAGAAGACTGAAAGACTGAGAGTGGAAGGTTGGAAAACTGGAAGGATAGAAGGCTGGAACCCCTTCCCTCCCTCTTCTTCCCTCCTTCCCTCCTTCCCTCCTTCAGCCGATAGCCACATTACTCCGTCTCCAATTTCTTAACGCAGGCATCAATACGACGGAACTGCCATGTCCATTGTACGTTATAGAGAAACTGCCGTAGGTCGAAGCGGTTGTCGTCTGGCGAATAAGATTCAGCATGGTAGGAAGGCGTTAGCGTTGTCATTTTGTGTCGGTTGATGGCGTAGTACCTAAAGAACCGCTTGACCTTCTCGGCAACCGCATCGGGTGGCAGATGGTCCCACTCCTGCACTAATTTTTCAAACATGCTGACAGGACCGCACTGCTCCATTTTTCGGAGTTGTCCAAAACGACTCAATTCGGCGTAAGTCATCCCCATATCGTCTTCATCGGTTTGCGTGTAGGTTTCCGTTATCGGTTCCAGCTCTGCTGTCGGTGGTGCATCAACAATTTCCGAGAGAGCCGTATAACCGAGGTTGTGTTGCGCCCAATTCAGGAATCGACGTAAGTCGTGTTTACTAATCCCACCGATCGGGTTGATGTCGCCGCTACTGCAATCGTATTTTGTGAGATACCCCCGCAATGCCTCGTCAACGTTTCCCGTGCCTAATACAAGGAGAGTGCCTTCACGATTCCGCACCCACGGCATCATCTGAGCGAACAGATAGCTCAGTACCATTCGCAACCGTGCCTGTATGTTCTGAAGTGCCTGATTCTCTCTATACGTGCCGCCTTCCACCTTAAATCGAGGCGTCTTCTGCGTGATACGGGTAAAGAGTGTCTGCAGGGCATTGACGATCCCATCCATATTGATGTTAAGATGGTCAGCCCCAATCTGCTCGGCGATCTGTTTCGCGCGTTTTTGGGTGTCGCGAGAACTATTCTCCGTGCCGATGTAGCACGTATACAGTAGACGATTGGCGAGCACACGCGGATCCGTGAAAACGTCAGGGGTTTCACCGTCGTCCAGCCACCGCTCTACATCGCGAATAACCGAGGTGTCTTTGTCGCATATCGCCTTTGCCACCAATTGACACATTGAACCGACAAGCGTTGCGACGGCACCGCTGTCAGCACCGCCAGAAAGCGGAATGAAATACCCCGCCGCACCAGACCTGCGTAGATAATCCCAGAGCCAACACGCCGGACCCAAAGCGATCTCTTCCTCCGGTTCGTGCATGGACGGCTCGATTTTTGTACTCACGTTCAGGACACTATTCCCGTGTGCAGGTTCAAAATCAAAGTCGATATCTATCTGGGGCAACGGCTCCATTTTGCTCGCTTGTACAGCCCGACTCGCCTTCGTACCCCGATACGCCCGCACGTCGTCAAGGTTTACCGTCGCGGTGACGACCTCTACATCTTTGAGCGAGAATTGGGAACCTTGCGCTAAAATCTCGCCGTTTTGGGCGATCAGCGCGCAGCCGTCGAAGTAGAGTCTACCACCATCACATCCCTGTTGGTTCGCATAGAGATAGATGCCCCCGTTTTTGGCACTTGCGTTCCTTATGAGTGCGATGCGGGTGTCTAATTTCCGTAACTCGTGGTGAGAACCTGACCCGTTCGCTATGATTTCAACACCGGCATTGCCGAAGTGAATATGTGGACTCATCGGCACAAAGAGTTCCTCACAGGTCTCCGATGCCAAGAGTGTATCCGCAGTGGCAATCGTCGCGATGCCGATAGGCACTGTCCGATGTCCAGTCAGCTCGGCAATCTCGCGAGAAAGTGTATACGGTTCGGTGTTCCAACCCCGTCCCCATGCTGTAAACCAGCGATGTTCCCGATAATTACCGTCGCTCGCCATGACCATCTTGGGACGAATTAACAGGAGCTTGCCGTCTAATACGAAAACCCGACAGTTGTACCGAACGTTTTTATGCATAACAGGCATCCCGATGTCACACAGAATGCCATCTGTATGTCCGCCTTTGAGGATACATGCCAGCGATTCCCAACTGTGCCGCAACGTATCCAATTCCAGAAAATGGTCTTCACAAGAATACCCCGTGATTTCCAATTCCGGTCCCAACCGATACTGAGCACCGCGTTCTTTCGCAATCTCTATGGATTCAATGATGCGCGCCGTGTTCCCTTCAAAATCGAGACTCCATTGATTCAGGTTGCACGTTGCGAGGACTACTTTCATCGAAAACACCCCTAATCTCGGACTTTCACGCGTCCCCAGACCGTTGTCAACAGATGGGGTTGGGGTGAGACCGGCAGTCCAAACGCTGGGTCGAACCAATCCGCACCATAATTCTCGCCTTTATCCGTGAGTTGTTCGGATATACCCCCGGCTAAGGCAACTTTGAAGAGTTGACTTCCATTACGGGTTTCCTTTTGGTAGACGAGGGCATCGCCCTGGGGTGCCAAAGCCGGATACGATCCCGTACCATCCACTTCAACCTTACGCGGTTTCCCGTTCCCCTTGCGATTTACAATATAGAGTCTCATTATATGCGGCTCAAGATCATCCACGCTTATACCGGAAAAGACGAATTTGGTGCCATCAGGTGTCCATGTCGGATGAAACATCAAAGGAAATCTGTCTGGTGAGATTTGTTCTTTTGCCCTGGTTTGCACGTTAACAATCTCAATTCTGGGTTTGGCTATCTGTATGCCCCCAAATCCGTCATTGATAGGTATGAGCATCTCGGCAGAGATGAAAGCGATTTCAGAACTATCCGGTGCCCAGGCAGGCTGCATACCGATTGCTATCCTTTTTTCAGCCCCGCCATCAATTGAGGCTGTGTAGATAGCCACCTCACCCCTGTCGACCCGATAGTAGGCGATCTGTTCGCCATCGGGCGACCATGCCGGATGCCGTCGCTCCACTTTTTTCCCAAAAACGCGTCGAACACCCTCCCCATCCGCATCCATCACGTAGAGGTCTGAAATCTTCCCGGCGCGATCGGAGGCAAGCAGAATCTGTTTACCTGTCGGTGACCAGGCTGGGGAGTAATCGTTCCCGCGATGACGGGTTAAATTCATCTGCCCACTGCCATCGGGATTCATAATGTAAATTTCAGAATTGCCGTCCCGGTTCGATACAAACACAATTTTTTCTCTTGGGGGCACCTGTGCCGAAACCGGTATAATAGGCTCAAAAACGAACAGGCCGAGCCCACAAACAAGAACGAAACCAATAAATTTCATCAATCTTCGGGCAGGAGCCCCCTGCCTTAAGGTAGGGGAGGAATGCCCGTCTCCTTTTTTCTCTTGACAAAATATGTCAGAAATGTTACGATAGTCTATAGTAGAGTTCGAGCACACAGCAGTTGTGTGTGAGGTTGTCCGCAAGTCTACGGGTGTCTATATGTTGTGGAGCGTAAAACTGAAAAACATATACTCTTTCACCACCATAGACAACTTTAAGTGTAATAGACGCGTGACTTAACAATCCGGTCTGAAAAACACACTCTCAAAACAAAAGAGTCAACTTCGGTTGAGAGGGCTGCTTGGGTCCCTCTGTGGAGATAGCGTAAGACCTTCTACGGAAGGCTGCCGTCTACGAAGCATAAGCCCTAACCTTTAGGTTGTGGGTGCCTTGACTGTAAACTCCTTATGTTCTCTTCTCACAGCGCGTTGAAAGTTAGGTCTTCTGTGGTTTCTTACGCGCCGCCGGAAATAGGATATTGTTCAGGATTAACCGATACCCCGGCGAATGTTTGTGCAGATCAAGGTTCGTCGGTATTTTTCCCTCACCGACAAGATGACGGTAATCCTCCGGATCGTGCCCGCCGAGGAACGTAAAGGTTCCCTTCCCCAATTTGCCGTGGATGTATTTTGCGTAGTTGCTACCTTCTACCTGCCCTAAGATGGTGACAGAGCCACGAATCTTGTCCATATTAAACGATGTCGTCTGTCCGAGATACCCCGGGACAACGCTTACGTGATTCTGCGTGAGCATCGTCGGAATCGGGTCGTGCTTTGCGGCGAATTCAAAGAGTTTGAAATCCTCAACCCCGCTCTGGGCATCCCGATCAGGATTCGGATTGTCTATGTCTGAGAATTCGTATCGGTATGGGTTCGTGTAAAGGTTAAAACTTTCAAATGCCAAAGTGCGCTGAAAGTCGAGTCGCGTCTCGGCATCGGAATCAATCGGTGTCCCATCCAATTCAGGGGCAACGATATCGACTGCCCCGCCGCGTGCCGCCAAAGCAATGTCGAGCGTTTCTGGGGCAGAACACATTGCGAAGATAAACCCACCGTTGACGATATAGTCTGCGATCATCTGTACCGTCTGCCCTTTATGCTGCGCCACCCGTCGGAATCCTGCTTCTGTGGCGGCTTTCTCAAACATCAGCATCCGTTGCTGATACCAGATCTGAGTGGAAAATGCGGCGTGGAACTTGCCGTGCTGACCTGTAAAGTCCTCGTGGTGGAGGTGTAGCCAATCGTAATCCTCTGTCTCTAACACGCCACTTTGGACCTCTTTGTCCCAGATTTCGTCGTAGGGGATCTGTGCATAATCCAAGGCGATTTTGACTGCGTCATCCCAAGGATCTCGGTAGGGCGATGCCTCTGATGGCGCGTATACAGCGATTTTGGGGGCTTTTTCCAATAGAATCTCGTCCATGTTGCTACCTTCGAGGATAGATTCCTTTATACTGAGATAGTCGGCATGGTTTATCGGTTTGAAGCGCACACCCATCAATGCCGCACGCATTCGCACGTCTTGCGAATCCGGCAGGACGAATGCACCGCCGCTATAGTTGAGCCACCAGTAGCATCGGTACTCACGTGGGACCTCTAATGCCCAGTATGTCAAACCGTAAGCCTTTAGATGATTGGTTTGTGCCCCGATTTCCATCGGTATCAGAAGCCATTCCGCCACAGCCACGTTTACTGTAATCACGGACAATATTAATATAAAAGCTGAGATTTTTAAACTATTCAATCTGGGCACCGTTCCTCTACAGACATGTTGCTCCGCTGGAGCAAGGAGGCTGCTTCCACGCTTCCACGTTTTCCGACTTGATCGAAAATCTCTATTACTTCGTTTCACAGCAACTCAAATTCAATTATAGACATGTTGCTCCGCTGGAGCAAGGAGGCTGCTTCCACGCTTCCACGTTTTCCGACCTGATCGAAAACCTCTACGACTTCGTTTCACAGCAACTCAAATTCAATCATTAGAAGCACGTCTTAAAACTGCGGGTTCGTGCCCAAACACAACCTGTCCGTTGGACATCAGCGGTGCCTCGGTCGTTTCCGGATTTTCCGTATCAATTTGCCAGAGTTGTCCATTATTCTCATACAGGAGCCAGCGTCCTTCCGGTGCTATCCATACTGGATGCGAGCCACTTTTTTGCGTTAACTGCCGTTCCGTCGGCACACCCTCATCTGAGTAGGTGATGAGCCAAATTTGTTGGTAGTTACCTTCTGTTCGCGTGAACGCTAACTGGTTCGGATTCGTAGGTGACCATGTCGGTTCTGTATCATCAGCAGGAGACACTACAATCGCTTCCACACTTGTTGCTACTTGGTCAAAAGCGTAAATGTTTCGGTTGTGTCCCTCGTCGTCCGGATTTTCGATTGTTCCGGCTGTGACGTAAGCAAGCACTGTGCCGTCACTGTTCCATGCAGGCGTGAAACTCTGTAACGCCGTTGATGGCACAATAAACTCGGATTCGGTCGGGATATGCCGTATGACAACGCGACTCCGATTCCCATACTCCGGGCGTGTATAGGCAACATAATTCGCATCGGGCGATATTGCCACATCTCTTGCCATCTGTCGGCTGTCAAGTAGCAAAGCACCGTTGAGTTTCTCACGACTTCGGACGATAACGTTTCCTTCCCTATCCTGAAAGAGAAGTGTGCCATCGTTCGCGACGGTTGGGTTGTGTCCAGCACCCAATGGAGCATTGCTACCATCCGGGGCAAGTCCCCAAATTATATCGTCGTAAGCAAAGTAGATATAATGTTGGCTATTGGAAACCGTCGGTTGTCGGAAACCGTCGGAGTTCTCTGTCCGACTGCTGACGGCGGATTGCTGACCACTGACTGCTATTCCGTCCTTCGGGGTAAAATGTTCTTCGTTGCCGAGTTCCCAACCTGCCCCGTTGGCTTTCCAAAGAAAACCGAGCCCTTTTGTCCAATATCTCCACTCTTCGTTCACCCGTCCATTACGAGTGAGACTAAAAATATCTTCAGGTTCACCGTGCCGTTTTCTGATTTCCCAGCGACCCCCGTCCTCTATTTCCGCCATGTTCCCCTTTTCGTCGATGTAACTGGCATGGATGTCGATGTCAATATGTGCTGTTGTCTGTCCGGGAAACACACTGATCGCGGTGGGTTCACCGCGCGCCGGACGACGTGTGCCATATATCCCGACCCCATCGGTGATTCCCGTTGTTCCGTCATTATTTGCATCCATCACTGCCATGGCGTAGTAGATCCCTGGTAGGACGCTGACCTGATAACTGCCGCCTCCCGCCAGAGAAATAGGCATGGCAACCGGCGCGCTGAAGTCAGGGCTATAAGAGAGGGTCAAAATTCCCTGTTGAACGGAATGTCCATCCCACGTTATGCGTCCTGCTATCCTGCCCTGTTCGATATGTGTTTCGATGCCGGGAGGAGCAGCATGAAGAAGACCATTCGCGTCGTAACGCGCACTTATCACAAGTTCGATGTCGAGGTTCTCACCCTCCGTAAGTACGATCGGAGCCGGCGGCTGTGTCGTGATGTCCACTGTCCCGTAACCGCCTAAGCCGTCGCCATCAGTGTATCTACCGTCTTTATCTGCATCGAAATTAACGATAACATAGTATTCTCCCGATGGAAGAGCGATGCGGAATATACCGCCAGCCGCGGTTTCTCCGCTCGCAATCGGCGTGACTAAAGTCGATTCGGCATATACTTCAATCTGTGCCGTTGCATCTTCAGGAAGTGATACGTGCCCCGTCAGTATACTCGTATTTTCGGTCGATGTCTTTTTACGTATCTGATAGGTCGCGGTAATGGCTATCTCAATATCTTCAGTGAACTTGTTAAGCGAGATTAGCACAGGTTCAGGGAATTCGCCGCGCTTCCGCATATCTTTCACACCGTAGAACCCGAAGTTATCGCCCATATCCAATTTGTTCGTGTTATTGTTGTCGATAATTGCCATCAGGTAGTACTTCCCCGGCATCAGGTTCAGCGTCCACGTGCCTGTATCTGTCACTGGGGCGATACCGGCGCGAAATTTCCAAGATAGATCGGTATACGCGAGAATCAATGCTTTTCGGTTTCCAAGGGGAGCTTGAGGATTTGCAGGGATTTGACCAAGGCTAAGCGTGCCATGACAACCGGATGTCACAGTGCGCAAAGCCGTCTGGAATTGTTGTAATTGACTCGGTTCATATTGTGATATTGGAACAATTTTGATTTTCCCCTGAATATGCGTCGCTCGCGCCGTTATCGGAATCTCTAACTCCGGAACCTTCTGTCCGTGGTCTACTTCGATTAACTGATACTTTTGTCCTTCGTCGCCCCAATCGGTGATACCAAAGATACCCAAGCCGTCGCCCGCATTAAAATTACCTGATTTGTCAACATCAACGTAGGCAACGATATAGTAGCGACCCGGTTCAACACGGAGCGTGAATTGCCCATCGCCGAGTTGTGGAACCCCGCTGATGTACAACTCTCTGAGTGCCGCATCTCGGTAGACCGACACGCTCGTGTGGGATAGGTCCTGCCCCTCCCAAATAACACTTCCTGATAAGGTTGCTGTCATCCTTCGGGTGGCGGCGTTTTCTTGGGCGAAAAGTTTCTGACAGAAACCCTCGCCGATAAGCCCAATGCTGATGACGAGTAGTAACGGCATCAATCGTTTCATCATGTATTCCTGCTACACCTGTTTCTTCTGTGTTGTTATTGAGTGTTATGTATTATTATACCCATGCTACAAAATTTAGATGGACAAAGCAGTCGTTCCGTAAAGAACAACCATCAATGAAAAAGAAACATGTAATCCTGCGAATCCTGATTCAGACAATGGCAGTTTAGATTATTATATGGTAACACATGCGGGTATAATTTGCAAGTGGCGAATATTTCTGGGTGTGTAAACTTTTGACCCGCATCTGTCTATTATTTTTTAATGCCGCGTTACTTGCTTTGACACATAGCACTCCGCTGGAGTGCAAGAGAAGTAACTCATCTTTTTCTATAGACATATTGCTCCGCTGGAGCAAAGAGACTTCTTGACGGGTAAAGAGTTTTGTCTATAGGGATTTAGAGATTTCGATCGATGCAAGCCGCAGAAAATGCTATGTCTTGGAGTGCTGCCATGAGGACACTGCCAAAATATTTACTGACCCTAACACAGTTTACCAAAAGTTTAGACGTTTGTAGTAGTGCTTTGCCACGCCAAAGTTGACAGGTATAAAGATCGCGAGCACAGCTCGCTCCTACAGCAAGAACGTCGGCAAGTGACACGCTATCTAAACTTTTATAACCATCATTTGCGACTTGACGAAACAGTAGGGTGATTTATCGCCCGTCAATTATAGGCAGCTGACAGCCGATTGCTGATTGCTGATGGCGACTCTGCTGACAACGGATAACTCTCACTGTGAGGCAAACTAACAACCTTAGGGCTATTCAGTTTTAAGAAATTATCGGATTTCATGTTTTTTTCACGATCCGGTGCGGTTAGGAAACCGCACCTACCAGGCCCGGGGTCCTCAAAATCCTCCTAAAGAACGGAAAACTAAATGGCTCTGACTAACAACCAAAATACACTTGACTTTCACGCGAATTATGTGTTATAATGATATATAATTTACCTATGCTCATTTACCTATGCGGGTAGATGCATAATCTGTTTCCTGTCCCCAAGAGAATCTGCCTGCTCGAAACTTCAATTTGAACCTAAAGAGGAGCGATTGATCATGAGAGTAAAAGTGTATTACATCTGTGCTGTCCTGTTGGTGTTAAGCCTATTGACACCTGCAGTCTTCGCACAAGACGCGCAAGAAGAGCATCTGGTTGGATGGTGGCTATTTGATAACCTCAAAGAGGAAACAGGCAACTGGGGAGAGATTGAACTCCAAGGTGCCAAAATTGAGAAGGGACAACTGGTCGTTGAAACCGGGAAATGGGCACATGCCCCTGAGTACGATGGTCCCGATATCACGGAATTGACATTGGCGACCTGGGTCAGTTTGGACGACTACGCCAAGACGAATGGCTCTGCACTCACGCTGGATAAACTCAGCAAAGACCAGTTTCGCGCAATCGTCTGGGCTGAAAGGGTGGATAAACAATGGATGCCTGGGAGCAGCCATTTCCGACATACGAATGATTTCCCCGACGCAGTCACTGAAAAGGCAACGGGCGAACTTGTTTTCCTTGTCATCACTTACAGGGATGCCAAAAACAATACCGAGATCACCGGCTACCGTAATGGCGTGAACCTTGGTAGTTTTGAAAAGGAACCCGTTGAAACCTGGCCGGCAGATGATGCTGAAGCAATTTGGGGGAAGCGGCACGTAAACGGACTTAATGGTCCCGGTGAACTCAACGCGCACATTGACGAATCCCGAATTTACAACGTCGCGTTGACAGAGGATGAAGTCCAAAGCCTGGAAGCAGGAACGCTTTCAGTCGAACCCCATGGTAAACTCGCCACTCAGTGGGCAAGGCTTAAAGTGAAATAAGTCCTTGATTATAGGGCGAAACCCAAGTGGATTCGCCCTATTTTAGATTAGGTTACCGGTAACTTCTGACCGTGATGGACGTTATCAAAAGCCGACTCACACTATTTCTGATGTGCATCAGTATCTATACCGTTCCGTTTGCGACTGCTGAAGAGCACGTTTGGACATTTGACTTTCGCACGAATTATGTGTTATAATAATATGTAATTTACCTATGCGGGTGGAAGCATAACCTGTTTTCTGTCCTTGAGGGAATCTGCCCGCTCGAAACCTCAATTTGAACCTAAAAAGGAGCAATTGACAATGAGAGTAAAAGTGTATTATATCTGTGCTGTCCTGCTGATGTTGAGCTTATCGACACCTGCAGTCTTCGCACAAGACGCTCAAGCGGACAATCTACTTGGGTGGTGGTTATTTGATAGCGAAAAAGACGAGATGGGGAACTGGGACGATATGGATCTCCACGGTGCCGAACTCGAAGATGGTCAGTTGATTGTTGAGACCGGGAAATGGGCACACGCACTCGAATACGGCGGACCCGACATCGAAGAGAAGACATTGATGACATGGGTTGCTCTGGACAGCCTCGCTGCAACGAAAGGCTCAGCACTCACGTTAGATAAAGCCACAGAGGACCAATTTAACGCGATTGTTTACGCTGAACGCCAACCGAGTCAATGGATGTCCGGAAGCAGTTGGTTCCATCGCACTGAGGACTTCCCAAAAGCCCACAATGAAAAGAAAGAAGGCGAAATGGTCTACTTAGCCTTCACGTACGAAGATAAGGGTGGGACTTACAAGATTACCGGATACCGTAACGGTGAGAGCCTTGGGAGTTATGAAAAGGGTGAAATCAAAACCTGGCCCACTGGTGATGCCGAAGCAGTTTGGGGTAAACGGCATACAGGTGGACTTGACGGTCCCGGTGACCTCAACGCACACATTGAAGAATCCCGAATTTACGCTGTTGCATTGACCGAGGCCGAAGTGAAGGAAATGGAAATCGGAACGCTTTCAGTTGATCCCAAAGGTAAACTCGCTACCAAATGGGCAAAGCTTAAAGCGAAGTAAATCCTTGAATTATAGGGCGAAACCCGTGTGGTTTCGTCCTATTTTAGGTTAGGTTCAGCGAAAATTACCAACCGTGATGGACGTTATGAAAAGCCGACTCGTACTACTTCTGATGTGCATCAGTATCTATGCCGTTCCGCTTGCGACTGCTGAGGAGCACGTTTGGACATTTGACGATGATGCTGTCGATTGGACACCGGCGAATGGCAGCTGGCAAGTAGAAGAAGGCATCTATAAACAAACGATGCGCTGGGGTGAAGCACAAAAGGCGTTGGTTGACGGGGCAGAATGGACAGACCACACGTTGGAAGCAAGGGTCCGTGTTGATGACGGACACTGGGGTGGTATCGTTTTCCGGGCACAAAATGAATTTGAGTACTATGTGTACCTCATCTGCCCGAAAGAGAACAAGTCTGAGTTGTGGCGGCACCGGCACAGCACTGTTTTTAAAGATGGGTTTGAAGCACGCGATGAAATTGAACACGATATTGAACCTATCGGGCTTACGATTACGCGCAACGAGTGGTTCACACTCCGCGTCGTCGTTGAAGGCAGTCGCATCGCAGTTGCTATTAACGATATAGAACAGGGTGTCTTTATTGATGACGCGTATCCCGTTGGGAAAGTCGGGGTCTGGACGTGGGATACACAAGCCAGTTTTGATGATGTTAGTGTGAACGGCTTCGCTACGGCCTCTCTTACTGCAATTGAACCCAGAGGAAAATTGGCGGTGTCATGGGCAGCCTTGAAAAGACAATAATCTTAGCCTAAGTTGCCATCTACAAAAAATAGCGTTGTTTTTACCAGATGATCAGCCTCAACGGGGCGACATCTATGTAGAAACTGTTTTTTTACCGCGGGAAGCCACACAAGAAATCTCAACAAACCCTTACAGTTATTAGGTTTTATATCGAGAACCTATCCAACCCAATGTTACACGGGTGTAACATTTTTTAAAGAAAACTCTCATTATCTAAGCGCGTTTTTCAGGCGCACATAGGAGGAATTTCATGGCAGATGTAGGAAGTGCTGCACCGGATTTCACACTTACAGGTGCAGTTAACCAAGAAGATGTTGAAGTTTCATTGAGCGACTACGCAGGCAAAAATTTAGTGGTTCTTTTCTATCCACTCGCTTTTTCCCCTGTCTGTGCTGAACAGGTGCCGGATTTCAACGGAAGTTTGTCAGCGATTCAAGCGAAAGGTGCTGAAGTCATCGCAATCAATCGCGATTCAACGTTTGCTCATAAGGCATGGAGTGAGGTGCTGGGTGGTGTCGATTTTCCGCTCCTCGCGGATATGAACCTTGCCGTTTCTAAGCAGTTCGGTATGGAAATCGAAGGTGTCGGCATTACCACGCGTGGGGTCTTCATCATCGATAAGTCTGGAAATGTCGCCTTCAAACACGTCGAAGCGGCTCCCCCCGACAATACGCTGTCAGCTGATCAAGTTCTGGACGAGCTGGACAAATTGTAATAGGTATTCCGGAGTAACCGGGACTGTACGCACGGTCGGCGTACCTCGACCTTACGGAAAAGCGGGCATCTGGCGAAACTTGCAAACCCCGATTCTCTACCCTGCCAACGCCCGCTTTTCATTTTAATTTTGACAACATTGACAACGCCAAACAGATGTGGTATAATACCATTAACGCGGGTGTAGCTCAGCGGTAGAGCGTCAGCTTCCCAAGCTGAGGGTCGCGGGTTCAATTCCCGTCACCCGCTTGAATATTTGCCCACTTGAATATTTAACTTAAAATCGCCTAAAATTGAGGAAATCCATGGCACGAGACCAACGATTGACGAAAGAAGAGATCCAAGAAGATAAATTCATTGAAGGGCTGCTGAAAACCTACCAGTTCCTTAAAGAGAATCTGCGAACCATCGTCATTGTAGTGGGGATAGTCCTTGTGGCTGTCGCAGGCTATGCGGCATATTCTCAGAATCAGGAGAGCCGCCGCGCCGAAGCAACTATCGCGCTGCGGGAAGCCACCGAAGGCTATCGAACCGCCGAAGAGAGCCTTTTCGATGCAGATAAATTAGCGGAAAGCGAAGAATCTCTCAAAACCTCACAGACGCACCTTCAAGAAGTCTTTGAGAAGTATCCGAATACCGCTTTTTCTGACAAGGCACGGTATCAATATGCGACTTCACTCTATTATCAGGGCAACTACGCAGAAGCACGCTCGCACTTCCAACAGGTCATTGAAAACCGTCAACCCGAAAATCAGATGTACGGTCTTTATGCACAGAAGGCAATAGGCAACACCTACGAGCAGGAAGGCAACTACGAAAAAGCCATCGCTGCCTATCAGGCAAAAGCATTCCCGCCCACACCAGCACTCTCGCTAGAGATTCGGGAGTTCGTACTTGCCGAAGCCAAATTTAACCAGGCAATTGTTTATGAAAAGTCAGGCGATGCCGATGCAGCGCGTGCCGCATATAAAGAGATCATAGATGAGTTTCGGACGACACTGGAAGCAGGTCTTGCCCAAAAAAGCCTTGAAATCATTGAAGATGCAAAAGTGGTTATCGCTGCCATTGGGGAAACGTTGGATCTCTCAAATGCAGAAAAATTGGAGAACGAAAGGCGTTACTATAACGCTTATGTCGCGTATGCCGACGCGATTCGCACCTATAAAGTCAACAAAGACATTCAGGGTGGGTTGTCCGCGGAACTCCGAAAGCAGATCGGAAGTTTTGAAAAAGAGGCGTTGACAATCATAAATAACGTTCAAAGTGCCCGTCGCGCCGACGACGAAGGCAGAGAAAACTCAGCACTTTACAGTTACGATTTGGTCGTTGAGTTTGAAAAACTGGGGTTAAGTCGCCGCCTCTATGAGAGCGCACTGCTCCACTACAAACGTCTTGAATCTGCCCAGTAATTTTCTTTTTTACCAATAATTCATAAGGAGCAGCAATGATATCTTATAAATATAGTCGTCCTCCTTTTTTCGTTCCTAAAACCGTTGGGTTCGCTCTTTTGAGTGTACTTCTTTTAACTCTGCTCCCGTTTGTATCGTTAGGTGAAGCGGCACCGACCGGATATCTCGCTTATGCAGTCAATGGATTCGATGAAAATCTGGGGCGCTTTGATTGGAATCTCTACATCACCGAAATTAGCGGCACTAAAGATTTAAAATCCATTCCTTTGAACCACAAAGGGATGTACCCATCATGGGGACGCAACGGGGAAGTGCTCTATTTCATCCAACGGGATGCTGGACAATCTGATATCTATGCCATTGATCCGGAAAATCCGAAGAATAAGAAACTCATTACACCGATTTCTGGCACGTATCGGTTTCTTTCGGTTTCTCCGAATGGCAAAAAACTCGCTTTCAACGGCTATACCCTAAACCAGTTACCCCAAGAAAACCAGATCTGGGTGCTGGATATCGAGACGGGACAGATGGACGTCATGACGCAAGTGCCGCACTTGGGATGGCCCTTCTCATTTTACGGAATATCCTGGTCACCGAATAGCAAGCAGCTTGCCTTCTCGCTAGCCAGACCCGGCTGGTTGGAACACCTATATATTTTAGACGTTGAAACGAAAGAGATAGAGATCTTGACCGAACTCCATAAAGACTTTTATCCCGTATGGTCTCCTGATGGTGAGCGCATTCTCTTCCTTAGATGGAATAGAGAGTTTGACACGTTTTACACGATTGACATTGAGACCAAAACAATCGAACCCTTGTTTGATGTTGACAAAGCTACTGGCTATTGGGGCAACTGGTCGCCTGAAGGTGACTATATAGTCTATTCTCGGTGGGGATCTGTCTACCTGTATGACTTCGCGACCGATGAGACCGAGGCAATAGTGGAAGTTGATGGGAGTATCTTCGTCCTTTCGTGGTCGAGGGAGGGTGCTGTGTTAGCTGTTGAACCACAGGAGAAGTTAGTCACGACTTGGAGCAACCTTAAGCGTAAGAATTATTAATTAAAAGTAGTAGACACGCTCCGTGGGTTCTCCGTTCACATAAAGTAGTAGGCACGCTCCGTGGGTTCTCCGTAACACGCGAAATATTTAAGTCGAACTCACGTTAACAATAACTATTTACCGATTGTAGTTTGGACCTCCAAGCACACCCAAAAAAGGAAAAACCGGTGTTATCCAGTGTTGAAAAAGCGTTAGAATACGACAAAATCCGTGTGCTTTTGAAAAAGTACACCGCTTCTCAACTTGGGACGGCGCGTGTTGACACCCTCACGCCATCTTGTGACGTCGATAAAGTTCGCTACCTGCTCACCTTGTGTAGTGAGACGAAATTCTTTCATCAAGTTTACGGTGGAATACCGCTGAACGGTTTAAAGGATATCCGTAAATCGCTAAGCCATGCCGCGAAGGTAGGGGCACTTTTAGATGCTGAGGAACTTCTTGATGTCCGAAAGGTCGCACAGATTCCCGAAGACATCCATCATGCCTTCAAGAAACGCGATCGAGAGGAGTTTCCCAACCTTTTTTCTATTGTCGATGCACTACCGGTGTTTCCAGAGTTAGTTGAGGCGATTGGCTATTGCATCGATGCCGAGGGAATGTTGCTGGATCGCGCAAGCCCTGAGTTACGTGCCATCCGCCGCAAGTTGTATCGCCTTCGTGAAGATATACACCAAAAACTGGAAGCGACACTGCGTTCACCGCAATATCAGAAAGCAATTCAGGAACAGGTCATCACCTCTCGAAACAATCGGTATGTCATCCCAATAAAGCAGGAAGCACGATCATCTTTTCGAGGCGTGGTTCAGGGGCAATCCACAAGCGGTGCAACCTTTTTTGTGGAGCCTTTGGAGATTGTTCAGATGAACAACGCACTCCATGAAGCCGCTGAAGCCGAACAACGTGAAATTCGACGTATCCTCCTTGAGCTCACCGATCGCGTGCGCGACAACCTACACGAATTGGAACTGTCTCTGGACCTGTTAGCGGAGTTGGATTTTTTGAACGCAAAGGCACGTTTTAGCCTTGCATTAAACGCTGTTGAACCGGAACTGAATACCCATGGCGTTGTCAAATTGATTGAGGCGCGGCACCCGTTGTTGGAGTTCCATCTTCAGAACGCGCGTAAGTCGAATCCCGATACTGAAAGAAGTGTGGATCTCCCGGCGCATGTTATACCTACAAACGTTCATATCGGGAAAACGTTCAATACACTCATCATCACCGGTCCGAATACGGGTGGCAAAACCGTTGTTCTCAAAACGGTTGGACTTTTAGTGCTCATGGCACAATCCGGTTTGCATATTCCGGCGGAACACGGGAGTCAGGTTGCTATCTTCGACCATGTCTTCGCTGACATTGGCGATGACCAAGGTATAGAACAGAGTCTGAGTACTTTCTCCTCACATATCACAAAAATTGTGGAGATGCTCAGGAAAATCGAGGACGCTGAATATTCGCTTGTGTTGCTGGACGAGATCGGTGCTGGAACAGATCCGACCGAGGGAAGCGCCCTCGGTATGGCACTCCTTGATTGGTTCGGAGAAAGACAGGTGAATACTATCGTCACGACGCACTATGGCGCACTCAAGGTGTATGCCCATACACAGCAACGTATGGAAAACGCTTCAATGGAGTTTGACTGGACGACCCTGTCTCCGACCTACCGACTCCAAATAGGTATACCCGGAAGTAGCAATGCCATAAAAATTGCCTCGCGACTCGGAATCCCCTCTGAAATTCTTGATGAAGCACAAACGCATTTGGGCAATACTAATGTGGCTATAGAGGATCTCCTCGTGCGTTTGCAGCAAACACAAGATGAGTTGGAGGCAGAACGGGCACTCCTGCGCGATAAAATTCGAGAAGCTGAGGTGGCATCCGAGAAACATACACAGCTCCTTCAAACCCTTGAAACGGAATGGGATACCTTAAAACAGCAGTCTGAGAGCGAGGCTCGCGACATCGTTGCCAACGCACGCAAAACCATAGAGAAACTCGTCGCTGATATTCGCAAACAACAAGCCTCTAAAGATAGTATCCAAAACGCTTTTTCAGAGATAGAGGCTGCCAAAAAATCGCTGAAGAAAGAACTCCCGAAAAAACAGCCTAACCAACCGAAGCTCAAAGTTAACGTCGGTGATAAGGTCAGAGTCAAGAAACTCAGCCGATTCGGAGAAGTCACCGCTATTAAACCGCGCGGTAAAATGCCACTTCAGATTCTGGTTGGGAATATGCGAATGCAAGCCGCCTACCACGAAATCGATTCTGTGCACCCAAAACAAGAAACATCACACCTTTCGACGTCTGTACTTGATATCCAATATACTAAATCCAATACAATCAGTGGTGAGCTTAATATCCGAGGGATGCTTGTAAAAGAGGCATTAGACTTGACCGATAAGTATCTTGATGATGCGTATCTCGCCGGTATCCCGACAGTTCGTATTCTTCACGGCAAAGGGACCGGCGCATTGCGAAAAGCCGTTCAGGACGAGTTGCGTGAGAATCCACGTGTAACCAAATACCACCACGCCCCACTCAGCCAAGGCGGTGAGGGCGTAACCCTTGTCACATTCAAAGAATGAGGTCTTACATAGGCTTGTCGTTAACGAATCAAAGTAGGTGCGGTTTTATGAAGATTCAGAATTTAAATCGGTAATGTGGGGTGTTAATTGTCTGAAGCAGGATTTAGAGGATTTATCGGATTTTCAGGAGCGGACATCCTTGTTGCCTGAAACTCCCGTCATAGAATTACCGAATTATTTATTGAAACTTCATTCAACCGCACCGGGTTTGAAGGAACAGGTTTACCATAACACATAAAGGCAGATTTACCGTGAACAACACCCGTACAACAGGTCAAGTACCACGCGAAACAATTGATGAGATTCGGAGCCGAAGCGATATTGTTGAAGTCGTCTCCGAGTGTGGTGTCATTCTGCGTCCTGCCGGTCGAGATTACAAGGGACTCTGCCCCTTTCACGATGAGAAGACACCCTCCTTCACAGTCTCACCTCAAAAGCAGATGTTCTACTGTTTTGGATGTCAAACGGGTGGGAATGTCATCTCTTTTGTGCAAAAGCATGAGGGTAAAGACTTCAGGGAGACGCTGGAGTGGTTAGCGGGTCGGCTGAATATCGACCTCCCGAATCCGGATGGACGCGCGAGTGCTGACCGAAAAAGGGTTACATCCTTAGAAGACCTCAATCGGTTTGCAGTGGAATACTACCACAACCAACTTCTGATTGATAAAGCGGGTGCGTCAGCGATGCAGTATCTCAAGCACCGGGGTGTCCAATTGAAAACGCTCCGTTCCTTCCAGTTGGGCTACGCAAAATCTGGGCGACGCGATCTTATTAAAGTCGCGACAGATAAAGGCTTTACTATCCAGCAACTCATTGATGCTGGGCTAATTAAGGATGAAGATCGGGGTCCGCAGGATCGGTTTTGGAACAGGGTTCTTTTTCCGATTTACAATGAACGCGGGGTACCCGTCGGCTTTGGCGGGCGCTCGCTCTCTGAAGAACATCAGCCAAAGTATTTGAATTCTCCGGCGACAGTTTTATATGATAAGAGTAATATCCTTTACAACCTCGACAAAGCACGCCAATCTATCTACAAAAAGCAGCACGTGCTTCTTGTAGAAGGCTATATGGACGTTTTGATGCTTTTGCAGTCTGGGATTGAGAATGTAGTGGCGTCCTCCGGGACCGCGTTGAGTGAAAATCATGCGAAATTATTGAAGCGGTTTGCCTCCGACGAAGTTATCATTGTCTACGACGGAGATGCCTCCGGTTTCCAAGCCGCACAACGCGGGTTGCACCGACTGCTCGCAGAGGGGTTGCGGGTGCGCATTGCACTCTTGCCTGCGGGGGAAGATCCAGACTCATTTGCGCGACAACACGGGGCTGCCGCGTTCACAGAACTCACAGACAAAGCGATAAATCTCATTGAATTTCAGATTCAAGCTGCCATCCAACGGCATGACATTCATCGGGTTGATGTGAAAACACAAGTCGTCAAAGAAGTTGTCGAGACGCTCCTGAACCTCAAGAATCGAGTAGAGCGGAACGAATACGTCAAATACGCTGCAAGGGAACTCCATGTAGAGGAGCCTGTGCTTTGGCAGGAATTGCGAGATGCCGGGTTCAAGGAGACCCCTATTTCCAGTCAGCAGAGGCGAACCAAGATAAATAACCAAAGATTGACACCCCGCGCACAAATTGAACGTCAATTGATTGAAGCATTGATCCAAAATCCGGCGTTAATTTCCTATGTCAAATCTCGGTTCCATTATGAAAGTTTCACGGAACCCCGCTTTGTTGGAATCGCAGAGTTGCTGTGGGAAGCTTGTACAGACGATGAGAATGTAGATATCCAAACCTTAATTAATGAATGCCCTGACGAAAAACTAAGCGCGTTTATTTCAGGTGTAATTCTACAGAGAATGCCTCCACCGAATCTACTACAGGCACGGGTGGAGGGGTGTCTTAAAAAACTACGGCATTTCCTCTCACAAGATCTTGAACAGCGTGTTCGCTCGCACGCCCTCGCTGAAGGGGCAGATGAAATGGAAACCCTTGGGGAGTTGGTGAAACTCTCGAACGAAAGACGTGCCTTACGCGATCGAGATATTGTGGACACTCGTGGTGAAAACCCAAATGAAGGAAGGAGTTGATGATGGATTTCAAAGATCATTCCGCTCTTGATTATCTGGATGCCGAGAGAACCGATGAACTCGGATACGAAGATGACATGGCTGAAATAGCCACAGCAGGCACAAGTTACACGGACGATTCTGTGAAGGTGTATATGCGCGAGATGGGGAAATTTCAACTGCTTGATAAGAAGCAAGAGGTTGAACTCGCTAAGCAGATTGAGGCGGGACATCAGACGGCTCATGAGGCAACCTTCGGCACAGCACTGGCTATTACTGAAGTTCGGAAACTTCTCTATAAAATCGTCACGGCTAAAAAGCGTGCCTCTGATATTATCGATATGCCTGTTTCCAGTACCTCGACCCAGCATAAGGAACGCAAATTACGCGAACAGGTCAAGAAAGCGTTGGATGTACTTGAAAACTTGGAGATGGAACGTCTCACCGCTACCCCGCCTTCCGCGGCTGAAAACGGAGGGAAAACCGGAGGGAAATCGAAAACCCGTACCAATCTCATTAAGACGCTCGAAGAACTTAAGATTGACCGAGAGGAGATTAGCAAAATTTCTGACCTCGTCAAACAAGCCGAGTATCAGATTAGCACTTGGGAAAGTGAAATCCGGGGTATTCAGCAGACACATAATATCCCTGATGAATGGATCAACGGAAGTAACGGAACTGATCATCAGTTTGAAACCGGCACGGTAAAAACTGCCTATGTAAACATTGTTCGTTTACAACGCAATATCCGACAGCACATGACCGCAATTGGTGTCCCACGGGAACGGCTCAAGACCCTCACACAGCAGATTGACAAAGGTGAATCCGAGGCGCAAGGCGCAAAAATGGCGATTGTTGAAGCAAACCTCCGACTGGTCGTCAGCATCGCGAAGAGACATAGGCACCGTGCATCGGGACTCGAATTTCTCGACTTAATCCAGGAGGGAAACATCGGCTTGATGCGGGCAGTGGACAAATTTGATTACCAGCGCGGATATAAATTTAGCACTTATGCTACATGGTGGATTCGACAAGGTATCACACGTGCTATCGCTGACCAAGGACGCACTATCCGCATCCCTGTCCACATGCACGAGCGAATTAACAAAATCAGACGTGTGCAACGTTCACTCTTACAGGAGTTAGGCACTGAACCAACGGCTGACGAGATCGCCACCGATCTCAGGATTTCCAGCAATAAGGTCACCGAAGCTTTGTCAGTCGCACCAGAAACTGCCTCTTTAGACACCCCAATTGGTGAAGAGGATGAGAACCCTCTCGGTGCTTTCATTATGGATGTTGACTCTCCCTCCCCGGTACAGGAAGCCGAATTAAATATACTCAAGGAGCAGATTCAAGAAGTCCTTGGCGATTTAAATGAACGCGAAAGAAGGGTGATTTCTCTCCGTTTTGGGATTGAGGATGGTTATCCAAGGACGCTTGAGGAGGTCGGCAATATCTTTAAAGTAACACGCGAGCGAATCCGACAAATTGAGGCAAAGGCTCTTCGGAAGTTGCGACATCCGAGGCGAAGCCGAAAACTCCGCGATTTTGTTAATTAGCGGCTAACTTTGCGCTCGATTCTTGCTGACCGCCAGGGTCATTCAGTTTTCGGTTTTTTAACCACTTTGGTTGGAAAGTCACGATTTAGAGTATGTCGGGAATCGGAGTTCCCTCCTACAATAGCCGTCAGCCGTCAGCCGTCAGCAAGAGTCGGGAATCGGAGTTCTCTCCTACAATAGCCGTCAGCCGTCAGCAAGAGTCGGGAATCGGAGTTCCCTCCTACAGAAGTATGTCGGGAATCGGAGTTCCCTCCTACAGAAGAAATGAATGCTTCTTGCTGACCGCTATTAAAATTTGATTTTTAAAGCGTAATATGATATAATTCTTACTATTGAAACTGTTCTAAAGGGGCTCATAGCTCAGTGGTCAGAGCCGTCGGCTCATAACCGACTGGTCCTAGGTTCGAGTCCTAGTGGGCCCATATCCCTACGTGGGGCGTTAGCTCAGGGGTACGAGCGCTACCTTCACACGGTAGAAGTCACTGGTTCAAATCCAGTACGCCCCATTGTCTGTCAAATCGAGGAAAAGTAGATGGAAATCAAGGATACTCCGAATTTCGTCCAAGCAGGGCTCAAGGCTATCGACTGCGACATCCATAACGAAGTCCCAACCTTACAGACACTTTTCCCTTACATGTCTGATTTTTGGTGCGACTATTGTAGTACTTCCGGCTTCAGAGGTCCCGATGCGAATGATTATCCGCGTCAAGCACCGCTAACGACGCATCCCGATGCGTCGTCTCCGTGGGATATGGATCTTGAACATGTCCGCGAACACTTGCTTGATGCTTGGAATCTCGAATACGGTATTCTCAATTGTGCCTATCGCGTGCAAAGCGTCCACAACCCGGACCTTGCTGCCGCTATGGCACAGGCGGTAAACGATTGGCAGATAGAACATTGGCTTGATCCCGAACCGCGACTCCGTGCCTCCCTTGTTATTCCAAGCCAACTTCCCGACCTCGCTGCGAAGGAAATCGAGAGAGTTGGCGATCATCCAGGGTTTGTCCAAGCGATACTGCCTGTCCGTTCACGTATCCCATACGGTAACCGCATTTACCATCCGATTTACGAAACCGCAGTCCGAAAGAATATCGCTATCGGTATCCAGTACGGTGGGGCACCGGGCAATCAGCCCTCAGCAACAGGGTGGCCCTCTACGTTTTTAGAGGAATATAGTGGGATGACACAGGTCTTCCAAGCACAGGTGATTAGCCTCGTTGCGGAAGGCGTTTTCGACCAGTTCCCGGAACTGCGTGTCGTTCTGATTGAAAGTGGTTTTACGTGGCTTCCCGCTGTTATGTGGCGGATCGATAAAGAGTGGCGGAGCCTCCGAAACAACACACCGTGGCTGAAACGTCCACCCTCTGAATACATGCGGAAGCACATTCGGTTTACCCTACAACCTATTGATTCACCGCCGACACCGAAGCAACTTCTTCAGATTATCGGGCAATTGGAGTCCGATGAGATGTTAATGTTTTCAACAGATTATCCGCATTGGCAGTTCAATACGCCCAACGATGCTTTCCCCGCGGAGCTACCGGGCTCACTCGCTCGTAAAATTTTGCACGAGAACGCACGTGCCTTCTATCAACTTTAGGTAATTTCCACTTTTTTACGTCTTTTGGAGGTAAGCGCAATGGAAAACACAACGACGAAACGTTCTAATGTAGGGCGAAGCTCGCAAGCCCATATTGCAAAGTCAATCATCGATTGCGACATCCACAACTCCGTTCCACCAGGGGGTCTGTCCCCGTACCTATCCGAACGGTGGCAGGAGCACTACAAGACTTTCGGGCTCCGGGGCCGCATCGGAGGCTATTATCCGCGTGCGCTCCTTAATGCCGCACGGCGTGATGCTTGGCCCCCCTCAGGGCTTTCACCCGGTGCAGATTTATCGTTCATGCAGGAGCAGCTCCTTGATACATGGAACATCGAATACGGCGTGCTTAACCCGCTAATACCTGTGGGTGAGGAGCTAAATGTTGAGTTTGGTGCCGCGCTTGCACGCGCAGTCAACGATTGGCAGGTCGCCGACTGGGTTGAACCTGAGCCACGCCTGCGTGCCTCTATTGTTCTCCCTTATGAAGATGGAGACCTCGCCGCTGAGGAGATCCATCGGTGCGGGCCAAATCCAGCGTTTGTTCAGATCTTGCTCCTCGCGCGGACGAGAGATCCGCTTGGCAACCGAAAATACTGGAAAATTTACGAGGCAGCCGCTGCGTATGATCTACCTATCGGTATCCACTTTGGAGGCAATCAGGGTCCCATTACAGGTGCCGGATGGCCCTCTTATTACATTGAAGACCACGGCGGTATGCCGCAAGCCTTCCATACCCAAGTCATCAGTTACGCCATGCAAGGTGTATTTGACCGTTTCCCGACGCTGAAGATTATTCTGATTGAAGGCGGGTTCGCATGGTTACCACCCCTTATCTGGCGACTTGACGCGACATGGGAAAAACTACATGCCGAGGTGCCTGATCTTAAACGGAAACCCTCGGAATACATTCGAGATCATTTCTGGTTCAGTACGCAACCGATGGAAGAGCCACCGAAACGCGAGTATTTCGAGCAACTGCTGGAGCAAATGGACATGGACGACAAACTCATGTTCGCCACAGATTACCCGCATTGGGATTTTGATTCTCCCGACCGTGCTTTACCCAGTTTCCTGAAACCGGAACTGCGTCGCAAGATCTTAGCGGAGAATGCCCGCGAACTTTACGCATTTGATAAACTATAGCGGCAATTTTCCTTTAAAATTGATAGGCGAGGTTTGCTTGGGGAAACACCCAAGCAAAAACACCTCGCCGAACATCAATCCCTAAACTCTTGTAGGAGGGATCTCCGAATCCCGACTCCTGTCGATAACCGAAAACCGATAATTGATAACCAATTGTAGGAGCGAGTTATGCTCTTGCTGATTGCTGACGGCTAACTAACAACTATAGTGAATTATATAAATAAGTTAACATGTTTTCTGTAGGAGCGATCTCTGAATCGCGGCCAAACGCCTTGAGCGTCGGGAATCGGAGTTCCCTCCTACAGTGTAAAGAGTCAAAGTAATTCTAAAATCTACCATAAATGGCTAAATACGTAGTAGCAACCCCAGATGAAATTCCTCCCGGTGAACGCAAAATCGTCAAAATCGGCGGACGTTCTATCGGTGTCTTTAATATTGATGGCGAATATTTTGCCATCCGTAATAGCTGCCCACACCAAGGCGGACCCCTGTGCAGTGGGCTGGTCACCGGCTTTTTAGAGTCCTCCGCGCCGGGCAACTATAACTATACCCGCCAAGGTGAAATTCTCCGATGCCCATGGCACAGTTGGGAATTCGACATCAAAACAGGACAATCTTGGTGGAGTCCGGCGCAGCGACGCGTCAGAAAATACGAAGTCCAAGTCGAGAGCGGTGAGAACATCGAGGCATCCAGTTCTGGTCCCGAAAAAGGTCCCTATGTCGCCGATACCTTTCCAGTCACCGTTGAGCAACAGTACGTTGTCATCGAAATCGACTAACTCTCCTCTTCTAACCCGTCGATTAATTTTTTCTGATCACCTGGCGAATAGAAATAAGACCCCGGCTTCCAATCCCCGATATCTCCGATTAACCGACGTTGGCGTGGCGTGCATCGCTCCATAAGTTCAGGCGACGCTTTCTCGTAATCAAATGGTCGAAAGCATTGATGGCTGTAGCAGTAAATTAGCGTCTTTCGGGCTTGTTCCGAATGGTTTGCAACAACACCGTGCCATAGCGCGTGCGGAAAAATGGCGGCATCGCCTGCTTTCACATACAATGGCACGGCTTCGGGGATGTAGGGACCGTCCTTGACTCCGGTTTCTGGAAAAGTGCGATTATGGCTCCCCGGTACAACGGTGAAATTTCCACTCTCTGGACTCTCAATATCCGTCAAAAAATAATGGATTTTGATTTGCAGGGGTGAACTCGATCTGCTGACCCGAATGGTTCGCATCGCCTGTCCGCCGTCCGTATGCAAATAACCTTGATCTTTCGGATTCGGAGGACGAATGATTACCTCGGACATACTCAACTGGATGTAGTCGCCTATCAACTCACGCACAATCGAAAGCGTCGCGGGGTGATCCATCAGATCGACGAAAATATCGTTATCTTCCATCACATTTCGCTTGTCGAAAAGAGAATCGGCAGTGACATTTTCGCCTTTCCGAAACTCCGCATCCATTTCATCTACCGTCGCTGTCAGTCCCTGCACCTCTTTGGGAGAGAGCACCCCTTTCAAAACGAGGTAACCGTCTGTCTTCCACTGCTTACGCTGATCCTTCGTTAAAATTCCCATCTATATCGTGACCTCCGTTGTCGAGTTTTCCAGTCTCGCCAATTTACGCCTTTATCCGTTCCATGCTGTCTCCGACTGACCGCTGATAACTGAATATCTTTGTAGGAGCGATCTCCCGATCGCGATCCTTTCCGATTGCCTGACCGCTAATTACCTAATAAAATAGATGAGAAATAAATTCATGTCAAGCAAAATAATCTAATGCATAGGGTCATTTAGTTCTCCGCTAAGAGTGAACGTCAAATCGCGATATGTGCTTGTAGGAGCGAGCTGTGCTCGCGATCTTCTGATCAAACTGCTCAAAAGACCGAAAACTAAATAGTCCTAATCTAATGCATCGGAGGCATTCCCTAAATGTCTCAGAAAACTGATAATTGACAACTGATAAAAAACCATAAAAAAATTTGACATTTTTTCAGGTTTCGTGTATACTTATAAACGTGAACACAAACGCGATTCCCCAATCAGGTGTGAACGCTGCTTAGATTGCGTGGAAACTTAGGTGGCATCTGGGTTCCGAGCCGTTTCTGCTAAAAAATCGCGTTTGGGTCAATGTTCATAAGGGTTTATGGGATATTTGCCCCGAATTTTTGCGCAAAAAAAGCCTCGCGCAGTTCGCGTTTGGTTTTAGGCGTACAGAGCCACGGCCCGACTGGGTGCAAAATAGGGGCTGTTCACACGTGCCTTCCCGTTTGAAGGGAATTGAAACTATTTTCCCCTGATCTACCTGATCTAATGCGTTGATAGTTCACACGTGCCTTCCCGTTTGAAGGGAATTGAAACACGGAATCCCCACCCCTTTATTTCTTCCATTTCCTCGGGTTCACACGTGCCTTCCCGTTTGAAGGGAATTGAAACACGACCTTGGGAGACTTTGCAACGGTATTGTCAGCAGTTGCGTTCACACGTGCCTTCCCGTTTGAAGGGAATTGAAACTCGGAGGCACCAACGCTCACGTCTGAGATATTTGGTTCACATGTGCCTTCCCGTTTGAAGGGAATTGAAACTTACGGACTTTAACAGAATCTGCTAAACTCACATTTAGTTCACATGTGCCTTCCCGTTTGAAGGGAATGTAATAGTCGTCAGTTTTCGGTTTTCAGTTAAAGAGTTTTTATTATCAATCGACTTCTACTGATGACTGATAACTGATAACTAAACCACCCGTGCCTTCCCGTTTCAAAGGGCAGATGGCTGCATTTTTCAACCTCACTCACGCTTTGCATTTCTGCCAGTCTTCCATTCCGCATTCTACCAACCTTCTAAACTATCCGACACATTCAGCATCTTGAATGGAGAGATTCAGTTCTCCGGTATGAGGAATCTCCGAATCCGGATTCCTTCTTCCATGTAGGAGCGAGCTTTGCTCGCGATTCTAACTGATGGCTAATATGGTAGATTTTAGAGTTAATTAGACATTCTCAAACAATGTGAATGCCGCTAAGGGGCATTCACATTGGAAACCCAAACTAAAAGTTTATGCTACAAAGAGGTCTACTTATTTTTAGATTTCACCATAGTTGACCGCTTTTTTGTAGGATGGATCTCCGAATTCCGACTCTTAAAGGTTGTCAGGTGTCGGTTATGGAGGATTCTGATACCCTCAAAAACATCTTGTAACTGATAACTGAAGACTGATAACTGATAACTAAAATAAAACAGATGACAAATAAATTCATGTCAAGTAAAATAGAGGCAGAATATTAAGTTCTTCTGTAGGAGTACCTCTCAATCCCGATGCTTTTTTAAAACTGACAACTGACAACCGACAACTGATAACCCTTAAAAGGGAGACTTGACCATGCAACCGAATTCACAGTTAAAGGAAAGCCACAAACTGACCGATGCGCAGATACGGGAATTTATTGTGAATGGGCATCTCACTGTCCGAGCGGATCTGCCGCGTAGTTTCCATGAAACTATCTATCGCAAGACGCAGGAACTCACGGCGAAAGAGGGAAATTTGGGGAACAACATCTTGCCGCGCGTCCCCGAATTGCAAGCCGTTTTCGAGGAGCCTACTGTCCGTGGCGCGTTTACGAGTATTCTGGGCGAGAATTACGCCATGCATTCCCATCGGCACCCCCATCAGAATCGTCCCCATAGCGATGGACAGGGATTTCATAAGGATAGTTACTGGGGCTATCATAAAGTCCGGCACCACTGTCCGCGCTGGGCGATGGCGTTCTACTATCCACAGGACTCACCGCTCGAAATTGGTCCCTCAGCCATCTTACCGGGGACACAGTATTACAACACCCGGATCACAGAGAACAACGATGGCGAATTAGCACTCAGTGGCGAAGCAGGCACCTTAACGATTATCCACTTTGACTTGTGGCATCGCGCCATGGCAAACCTGACGGACAAAACGCGCTACATGATGAAGTTCCAGTTCGTTCGGATGGACGCACCGCAGAAACCGGAGTGGAACGTAACGGATCCGCACTGGAAACTGGAAGATATTGATTCAGCAACTCCCACGCATCAAGGGACGTGGCGACATGTCTGGAATTGGATGGCAGGCGAGTCCAACGGGCATTCGACACAGCCAGCCAATGGAAACTTAGCGAAGCACATTGAAGCGTTAGGCAATGACGATGCCTCTGTCCGTTCTCGTGCCGCTGACGGTTTGGGGACGTTGGGTGAATCTGCCGCAGACGCGATTCCGCTCCTCATCCAGGCACTGCGTGATCCATATGAGCCTGTGAGTTTGAACGCCGCGTATACACTCGGATCGATCGGTGCACCCGCCGTTCCACATCTGATTGAGACGCTCGGTGATGAAAACGATGCTACGCGACGGATAGCGGCGTACGCACTCGCGGCGGTCGGCGAACCCGCTGTGTCTGCCTTGAGCGAAGCGTTACAACATACCGAAGATGTTGTCCGGGTCGAAGCCGCCTACGCTTTAGCACAGATAGGAAATCCAGCGGAATCTGCTATTCCGGCATTGATGGAACGCACAAAGGATGAATGCGTTGAGGTCCGTCGCTATCTTGCCGAAGCCTTCGGAGGTCTGGGACCCATTGCCGCTTCCGCTGTGCCTGTCCTGACCGATATGCTGGCGAGTGATGATGATGACCAAGCGCGGTTTGAGGCGGCATTAGCATTGGGACAAATTGGGCCCGCCGCAAGCGATGCCGTTCCAGTGCTGGCAAAAGCCTTTAGCGACGAAAACCGGTACGTCCGAGACAACGTCGTCTTAGCCCTAAAACGCATCAACACCCCAGAAGCGGACTCAGCACTGTTTGACTACTTACTGATGGCGCGGTGGTGTTCGGTTACAAATCGTGAAAGCACATTCTAACGAACCTGTATATTTGCTGGCGAGGTTTCTAACCCCAACCCTTCTTGTCCCCCTGATAAAGAGGAGTTAGGGGGTTGGGCTGATCGAAGGTGTATAAATAATTACAGAATTCCGTATAAATTCATAAAATAAAGGCTTCGCTTATGAACTATGAACTCATCATTAAAAACGGAACCGTCGTCGATCCGGCGCAGGGCATCCATGCACGCAAAGATGTGGCATTCGCGAACGGACGCGTCTCGGCAGTTAGCGACGATATACCGACATCTGAGGCACGAGAAGTATTAGATGCTGAAGGGTGTTTCGTTACACCCGGCTTAATCGACTTACACGTACATGTCTTCTACGGCGTAAGCCATTTTGGGATTGAGCCGGATCCTACCTGCTTGGCACGCGGCGCAACGACTGTCGTCGATGCGGGTTCAGCGGGAGCAGACACATTTCCGGGTTTCCGTAAATACGTCATTGACGTAAGCGATACACGCATCCTTGCGCAGTTGAATATCTCTTCACAAGGCATGCTCACCGAAGAAATCGGAGAATTGGAAAACCCTGACTATGCGGATGTCGGAAAAGCGTGCCGAATGATTGAGCAGCACCGCGACGTCATTTTAGGTGTCAAGGTCCGTTTGACGCGGGAGACTATTGTCGGCGCGAGAGCGGGCATGCTCCCATTACACAGGGCGCGCGAAGCCGCCGATGCCGCAGGGTTACCCCTGATGGTTCATCCGCAAGACGCTTGGTGTGAGTCTATAGACGATATATTGGCACTGATGGGTGAGCGTGATATTCTAACGCACTGCTTCCACGATATGGGGTGCGGCATCTTGGACGAAAACGGCAGGATTCGGGACTCAGTCCATGCCGCAATTGAACGCGGTGTTATCTTCGACGTTGGACACGGTGCAGGCTCTTTCAGTTGGGATGTCGTTCAGAAAGCGATGGCACAAGGTGTTGAACCGACGACAATCTCGTCCGATCTGCACATCTATAATGTCCACGGTCCTGTGTACGATCTCGTGAATGTCGTCAACAAATTCCTGTATCTCGGCATGTCGCTTGACGATGCCTTAGCGAAAGTCACGAGCATTCCGGCAGAAACCATACTGATGCCGGGACAGGTTGGAACATTGGCTGTCGATGCGTGGGGAGATGCGGTGATTTTTGAACTCCGCGAGGGTGAATTCCAACTCGTAGATGCCCGCGATCAGGTTAGAATTGGCAAACAGATATTGGAACCGGTCGTCGTTGTCAAAGGTGGACAGGTGTATCGCCAACGACGAACTCACGGTTAAAATTTCACTGGTAAGGTTTCTATCCTCGTCCGTTCCAGCCATGGTAGGGGCGGTTAGATGAAGATTAAAAAAATAATTCGGTAATTTCTTGGCGAAGCCCGGTGCGGTTGGGAAACCGCACCTACCGGGCCTGGAGAAAATTAGAATTACCGATTAAAATACTTAAACTTCATGAAACCGTACTGGACAACTACAACACTTGTGGGAGGGGTTTGTAACCCCGACCTTTCTTATAACATCCCCTACGGATGCTGTTCTCCTACCTTCGGTTTCTCCTTCGGCGCATTAGCATCCGGACCAAAGCGGATATGGAGTGCCGCGCCGGGAGCGTGTGCCTTTCCATAAAGGACGTGCTTCATTCCCCAGAAAACAACTGTCGATCCTACCAACACGACGATACCCCAGATCGATGTCCGCCAAACCCATTCATTGAATGAAAAGAGACTCCCTGTCTGTTTCGGAACCGCCAGTGGACCCAGTGCCATCAGCACGGTACAGATAATCGCGTTGAGCGTAATCACACCTTCCGTTACCAGTCGATGTGGACTAAAACCGACTAAAGCGCGTTCAAAGTTGAAGATAACCACCCACCATAGAAATACGAAGTAGAGCAGTTGCCCCTTCCCCAGCCAAGTCGTCGGGATAAAGGCAAGCGATTCTCGGAAATGTACCGACAAAATCCAGACGCAGGCGATACCGATGCCGATATAGAAGAGTTCAAACCAACCTATCCATCCTCTTGAATGTCGAAACCAGCCGACGACAGGCAGACCAAAAAACCGTTCCGGTAAGCCTTCGACCAAATCAACCCATGTTTGTGCCGCCTTCCGATAATTGACATACGTCAAAGCGATTATCACACAGAACACAGCGAATATTTCCGTCCACTGCGGAAAATTTGGATTGGTTTCTAAGAGGGGTGCTCGGTTAAGAAGGAGACCAAACGGTATAGCAATTCCAAGCCCGAATAACAAGCCTTGGGTCTGTTCCATGACGCTATGCCAGTTCGTTTGGAGTCCCGTCCGGAGGTAGATGAGTTTCAGCAATTGTCCAAATGAAAACGCAATACCACCTCCGAAACCTGTCATCAGGGTAGCAAAAGCGACACCACTGAGTTCATAACGCCAGCAATACCCCAAGATCCCAATGACCATGCCGACACAACCTGCCCAGTTGTCCCCGCGCGGGGGTGTCATACGGAGTCGGAAAACGTTTACGAGCAACAAAAACCCAGCGAACCAACTGACACCCATATACAGGACGAGGTTCGTGCCCATGTCCAAACCGCCGCGGAAGAGCGCGACAATAAGTGCAGCGACTATTGCCACCAGCGCAGCCACCCAGTCTGTATCGTACCAATAGAGCCGACTCTCTTGTCGTCGCATCCGTTTCGGTGCGAGAACCCGGTCGATGATCACCGCCTGAAGTGACCAACCGATGAAGACTGCCGCGATCGGCACAAAGAGGAGAGACAATTGGGTATGCGTCAGGAACGCAGGTAGCGCGGTGCCTGCACCACCGAGAGCTGCCCATAGGAAACCGATAGCGAACAGATTCGCAAACCCGTAAAATACCGTCAGTGCGTGTGGGGAATGGCTGTACCCGACGACCATCATATATGACATACTTCCGCCGAAGGACCAACCGATGGCACCGAACAGCGCGAAGTAATGGATATGCCGCCACCAATCCTCTCGTCCAGAGAGTAGGACAATTGCCATCGCTCCGAGCGCGCCTGCGAGTGCCGCACCATATTCATGTCCGAAGTTGCCACGTATCCCCCATCCAACACAAACCGACAACCCACACAGAAGTACCATTTGCCAAGGAATTATTGCCATGTCCATATCTATAACCCCTGTTCTTACACACAATTTGTTGCATCTATTATGAGAGTTATAACTTTTATTGTCAACCTCCCTGTAGAAGGGATCCAGGACTATTTAGTTTTCGGTTCCGATCTTGGTTTTCGTTCACATAAGTTAAGGTTTTCGCGCAATATCGCGAGCACAGCTCGCTCCTACAGCGGAAAAACGTTCACGGATATAAAGTAAATATGTAAAACTGAATGGCTCTGGATAACTGATAACTACACATTGCATCTATTTCGTGTATATGATACGATAAACGCATAGAAAGCGTTATCTGTTGGAGGTAAAAGATATGAGTCGTATACGGATAGGTGTTATCGGATGTGGTGCAATCGCACAAGTACATCATCTCCCCAATCTTACCGCACTTCATCGAGAATTTGAGGTATCTATCGTTTGTGATCTCTCGCGTAGTGCTGCGCAAGCCGCCGCAAAGCGGTTCCATGTTCCGCAATTCGTAACAGATTACGATGAGTTGCTAAGCACAGATGTGGATGCTGTCCTGCTTTGCCACGGCGATCCAAAGACGGAAGTCGCACTCGCCGCATTTAGGGCGGGGAAAAATGTTTTTATAGAAAAACCCGTCTGTTTTTCACTTCAAGAGATGGATGCAATGCTCGCGGCACAGCGTGAGGCAGGCACCGTCGCACAAGCCGGATATATGAAGGCTCATGATCCTGCCTTCCAACTCGCCAAGCGTGAAGTGGATGCAATGGAGAGTTACCGATTTGTGCAGATCAACCATCTCCATCCGAATAATAGTTTACACCTGAGCCAATTTGATGTCGAACGATTCAACGATGTCCCACCGGACGCTTTTAAACCTGCTGGCGTCGCGCGTGAGAAAGCACAGGCAGAAGCCATCGGTGACCTGTTATCACAAACTGGACTCGAAAGCGACATCCAAAGCAAGGCAGCACGCGTGTTTTACTTGCTTGCCGGCAGTATGATCCACGACATTTACACCCTGCGAGTAATGCTCGGTTCACCGAGTGAGGTGGTTAGCGCGGAAGTCTGGTCTGATGGGCGCGGTGTAACAATCGTGTTTGGCTATCCGAATGGCGCGCGCTGTGTCGCGACATGGGTTGACCTGCCAGATCTTTGGGACTTTAAAGAGACACTGGAAATCTATGGCGATACCAAACGCGTAATCGTATCCTATCCGACCGGTTTTTCACGGGGTATCCTGTCAGAGGTAACGATACACGGGATAGATCCCGACGGCACGACTTATAGCAAGACCCCGGCTGTCGAATGGGAGAGCGCGTTTGTACGGGAGTTACGTCATTTCCATGCGTGTATCACGGAAGGTGAACCGTGTTATACTGCGCTGGAATCTGCAAGGCACGACATCGCACTCATCATTGACGTTGTGCGGTGTTATGTGGAACGAAAACCGGTTGCGTGTCAAAGTGTGTAGTAAAGGGGGGAAGTCTGGATAGGTACAGAAACCTATCCAGACAAATGTATGTGTCGCGATCGGGAATCGCGCTTACTTGGAAATTATTCCTCTTCTACGGGTTCGGCAGGTTCCATGGGTTGTTCCGGTTCTGCTGGCATCATATCATCACCCATGTCTTCCCCTTTTATCGTGACTGTTGTATCTCTGGAACCCGTCACGATAAAGCCGTCGATAGTGAGTTCCGCTTCAACGGTCGGTGGGGGTCCAATGTCTTCTGGAAACGGGAATCCGTCTAACGGTGGGAAGCCTTCGGGGAATGGTAAATCTCCCGGTATTTCACCATCACCATCGCCATCACCGTCCTCCTCACCATCTTCAGGCATTTCACCATCACCATCGCCTTCACCGTCTTCCTCACCATCGCCTTCACCGTCTTCAGGCATTTCGCCGTCTTCAGGTGGCAAGAAACCTTCAGGTAATGGGAAAGCCCCTGGGGGTAGCAAGTCTGGCGGTAATCCTGGGAAGCCTCCACCAAAGGATGGTGTCAGGGTTACCGTAATTAGACCCGGATCCACCTGATCCTCTTCCATCTGTTTGATGAGTTCATCCAGATTTTTGGGTACGGGTCTTTCCTCTTCGTCACCGAATCCACCAAATCCGAAATCTATGGGTATCCCAGGCGGCGGTCCAAAGTCTCCGAAGTCGAATGCGCTTCCAGAAACGTTGATGTTTGCTTCGCCAGCAGGAAAATCTTCAGGAATCTCAAGCGTGATGTCTTTCTGAATGGTGCGCTCTTCGCCGGCAGTACTCCAGTGAGGAACAAGAACGACTGAGACTGTAACACTCTCACCCGGTATAATCTCTTCAGGCGCGATAACCTCTGCAACCTCGGCTTTCGTGATTTGCGGTTTGTCTGTGATAGAGATGGATACCGCTTTCAGTGTCGCTCTGCCTGCACTGTTTGTAAGCGTATCGCTGAAAGACCGGACGATTCGATCAACGTTTATCAGGACATCCAGAAATGGGACAGGAGAAGCACTCCGGAATGGTTCAGTATAGACGGTATCGGTTTCCTGAAACTGGAGTGTAACAGTGCCGTCCACCGTAGCATTGCTTAATTCCATCCGAAGGGCATCCATAGTGATCGCCGCAACAAGCGGAATATACCATTCTTGTCCATACGCCACGCTATGGTGTTTTTCTATCGCTGTTGGACTGTTAGCAGGATGGTAAGAGGTTTTGACTGGAATCATGGGTGGCGGCGAACCAAGTTCACCAACGATGGCGGGTGTGAGGTCTTTTGTTATCGTTCCGATTGGATTGCCGTAAGCGGAGACGGATTTATAGGATACCGCGAAGCTCGGGACAATGCCATTGGTGACGGCTCTATACACCGGTAATGCGGACTTTCCATCGCCAAACATTGGATGCCCGAACGCTACAAATTTATTGTCATAAACTTGTGTCACGGTTCCAAAGCCTATTGCGTTGGCAATGTCGCCTGTTGCTATAGCAGCACCAATCATATCTCCCGGCGCAAGGTTCAGTGAGGTTCCTGCTGGAGGTGCGGCAGGTGCGCCACCAAAATCAGCAAAGAGTTCGACGAAATTATAGCGTGAGTTTGCCAGATATGAAGAGAGTTCTTGAAGTCTGTGGGACTGTATTCCTGTAATCATCACAGGTGTTTTAACTGGCACATAGGTAGCGTTAATGCCTGCAGTAGGGGCAGCCGGGGCAAGTTCTTGATCAAGCAGTTCGCCAAGCGTTTGGTGATCGATTGCAGCCTCCATCGCATCAATAGATGTAACCCAGAATCGGGTGGGTGCCGCCGCGAAACTGTCACCGTAAGCAAGTGCTCCCATGATACGTCCCGGAGGACCGACTGGACTGCCTGACATCCCTGCTGCGATGCCTCCCATAGCCTCAGCCGATTCGTCCATCAGTTCGCACTCGTAGAGCGGAAATCCGAAACCGAAATCCCGAACGCCACGGAACCGCGCCTGAAGCACAACTCTGCTCGTCCCTTCAATCACTGTAACTATTTGGACAGGCGTTTTATCTGTCAGTTTCCGCGCTTCATCTTCATACATGTTTTCCAAGACGACATTGCCTAAGAGGGGAGCAGCATTGAACCCGGTTCTTAGATCGTCCGCCACAGGATTTTCAAGTTGTGTCTGCTCTTCATCAGGAGAGCAGCTCCATTGGCAGAGAATCGCAATAGCGATGCATGCCAGTACAAAGTACGTTTTCATTTATATTCCTCCAGAATAGAGTTTCCTCTATCTGTTTTTGTTATTTTAGGTAAAGTTTACACAAGGTTGTCAGTTTCCATGTGGAACTGAGCCAAGCGTGAATTCTAAAATAGATGTGTGGTATCTTAACGACACTATGTTGGAAAAGAGTAAAATGAAATGTTCAATCATTCCGATTGTCCATATCCAATACATGCAATCTCGCGACTGCGTAGTTGTGATTATGCTTGGTTAGTGGATTTCAATTAACAAATCTATTGAAATTATAGTAAAGCCTATAATTACTTGGACGTTCTAAAGAGGCGAGGATACAATCCTCGCCAGCGGCGGTGGGGTCGTTGTTCACTGACTAACTGTCCACATATTTTTGGACTTTACTATAAAATCGCAGCACGCTGTTAATTTAGGCAAATTTCGTGCCAATCCCTTTAAATGCGCCAACAATTTCTATCGAACCCGCTTAAATTTCAGCGATTTTTTGTTAGTATCCCCCTAAAATACAGATGTCCACTGACTTCATTAAAGCATTCGTTTTTCAAAAAATATCGTCTGTGAGAGAGATCGAAGTTTGCTTGCAATCCGCTTCCCACTGTGGGTGTGCAACAATTGTGGTATATAACGCAAGAATTGTAGTGTATGGTGTCAAAAAAGGATTACATGAGGTTCTGGATTTACGTAGCAGTAGAACCGTTTTGATAGCACAATTTCGAATCTTTGTGGAGTCCCATACGCGCGTCCTGTTTTCTGATGGTGTATCTTCAGGGGTGTTGTACAAAAAATAGGCGCGGCTTGAACCGCGCCTGCAATTTTGAGAACTGTGAAAATTACCAAGCAACCCAGCCACCATCAACGGCGATTGTTTGCCCAGTCACCCAGTTTGCGGCATCTGATGCTAAGAACAGCACCGCGCCGACAACCTCGTCCACTTCACCGACACGTCCCATTGGGATACGGCGGATAACGTCTTCATAAAATTCTTTACGTTGTAAAAGAACATCCGCGAGCGGGGTCCGCGTAAACGCCGGTGCTACAGCGTTCACTGTGACGTTACGAGGTGCCCATTCAACGGCGAGCCCTTTCGTTAGCAGTACAACGCCACCTTTACTCCCTGAATAGGCAGTCCGCAACGGACCGCCTACCAAACCCATTGTCGAAGAAATATTGATAATCTTCCCGTTTTCCCGCTCCAGCATCGGTTTTACGAGTGCCTGGGTTAGGAAGAACAGTCCTTTAAGATTGAGATCATAGATCGCATCCCAATCCTCCTCGGTTAACTCAAGCGCGGGTTTCGGACGGTTCGTACCTGCGTTGTTGACGAGGATATCTACTCTACCCCAAACATCGAGTGCCGCTTGTGCGCCTGTCGCAACCTGTGCCATATCGCTAACGTCAAACACAACCGACTCTGCTTCACCGCCGTTCGCACGGATCTCACTCGCGACCTCCTCAAGATCAGAGAGGGTACGGCTGTTCAAGATGACTTTCGCTCCCATCTGAGCAGCAGCGAGCGCAATACCCCTGCCGATACCTTTGCCGGAACCCGTGATTAACATTATCTTATCTTTCAATTCAAATCCTGGAAACGCCATATTTTAGCCTCCAATCGCTAATTTCAAAGTATTTTCTAATAACATTGCGCGTGTCATAGGACCAACACCGCCCGGAACAGGGGTAATAAATCCAGCCACCTCTTTAACTTCCTCAAATTTAACATCCCCGATAGCGTGTCCATTGACATGGTTAATACCGACATCGATGACTATAGCACCGGGCTTCACCATGTCCGCAGTTACAAACTCCGGTCTACCGACAGCAGCGACGAGGATATCTGCTTTCTGAACCTCCGCTGTCAAGTCTACCGTTCGGGAATGGCAATACGTAACGGTAGCATTTCGATTCAGCAGCATCATCCCAACAGATTTGCCAACCAGCGGACTTCTACCGATACAGACGGCATGTTTGCCCTCAATCTGTTCACCCGTCAATTCAATCAGGCGGATAATCCCTGTTGGTGTACAAGGTGTCACACCCTCGCGGTTGATGAGGAGATTCCCTAAATTGACTGGCGTCAATCCATCTGCATCTTTATGTGGGTTAATCTTATCGATGACTATCTCTTTATCTATGCCCTCTGGGAGTGGCATTTGCACCAGTATTCCATGGATGTCCGTTCGCTCATTTAGGTTCTCAACGTGTTCAATCAGGGTGTCTTGGTTAATATCTGCTGGTAAGCGATGGACTTCGGAGTGGAAATGCACCTTTTCACAATCACGTTGTTTGTGTTTGATATAGAGCGTTGAGGCAGGATCATCACCTACTTGAACAACAGCGAGGCCTGGAGTAAACGTGAGTTTTTTTATTTTTCGCCGGATCTGGCTCCGGACGCGCTTCGCAAGCTGACTACCGTTAAGGAGTTCTGCTGACAAATCCCTTTTCCTCCAATTTACGCATCTCTTGATTCAATGTGGTATCGCAGAATTATTCGGTTCTCCGGTATGAGGGACAACGGGTCACGACGCTTCATCTAAACAGCAGACTGCTGAATATGGATAGAAAACCAAGTGCTTCTGCCCATTCTACCACGATGTGCTATATAATGATTAGTATACCATATATCTCTGTTTTCACGCACTGTTTTTTCGAGGCGTACAGGGTCATTCAGTTTTAAGAAATTATCGGATTTCACACCTGTTTTTCACGATCCGGTGCGGTTTGTAACCGCACCTACCGGACCTGGGGAATATGCGGTTCGGAATGCAGATCGCATTTGGGCGAGTACGCCGCAAAACCGCACCTACCGGGCCTGTGACAAAAACCAAATCGAAGAATGGAAAACTCAATAGCCTTAGTGTGTTTATACAAATTGTTGACCTTTTCTCGTGGATACTGTATTATTATCGCAAAAAGGTAGGTGAGCCAGATGATTCATGTGGGTGTGGGACATTCGCAAAGCCTCTCAACTGTGGAAGCAGCGGAGCGCGCAACACTGATGGCAATGGGAAACGCAGGTATCGCCAAAGCCGACCTTGCCATTGTATTTGCAACCATCAACTATCAAACGGAATATGAGGACTTGTACAAAGCGGTTCAATCGAACTCCAATTGTGATGAACTCGTCGGATGTAGTGGGATGAGCGTCCTGACTTCAGCAGGAGAGTTTGAGGAAGAACCGGCTCTTGCAGTCATGGTTATCCGTAGCGAGCAACTTTCGGCAGTATCGTTTAGCGCGCGAGGCACGGCATCTGAAGTGGGCGAGCAGATACAAAAAGACATTCAGTCTGGACTCGGTGATGGCTCCGTTCTCGTAATCTTCCCCGATGTTCGGGCTGTGAACCCAGCAGAACTCGTGACGCATATTGGTAGCGATGGGACCGCGCTCCCTGTCGTGGGTGCCGCTGTTTCTGGTGATGCAACAGGGGCACAGATGTATCATTGGAAAGGAGAAGAGGCAACAGAAGGAGGACTGACGGGTATCCTCTTAACTGGTGATTTCGACACAGAGATCGGCGTTGCCCAAGGATGTCAACCCATCGGTAAACCGCGCGAGATCACAAGAGCGGAGGGGCGCGTTATTTTTGAATTGGATGGTGAACCCGCATTGGAAAGCTTTAAAGGGACCTTGCAACTGCTAACCCAAGACGATATTCGTCGCTCAGGTGGCACGGTTTTCGTCGGTATCGCAATGGATCCTGAAAACAAAAATCCGATCCGGGGTGATTTTCTGATTCGTAATCTTGTCGGTATTAATGAGGAGGATGCTGCACTGGCTGTATCCGAGGAGGTAACGGAAGGACAATTGGTGCAGTTCCATCTACGGAATCCAAACGCCGCCGCTGAAGAAATACAGGCGATTCTCACACAATTAGCGGAGAAAACACGTCAACATCCACCCGCATTCGGACTCTATTTCAACTGCTTAGGTCGTGGTAAGGGGCTATATGGCACAGCAAATCACGACATCAGTGTTATCCAAGAGAAGTTTCCAGGACTTCCCGTTATCGGATTTTTCGGGAATTCGGAGTTCGCACCGATCGGTGGACGCAACTTCTCGCATGCCTATACAGGTGTATTTGTGCTCTGCACGGCAAACTGAAAAAAGCCCCTTAACCCTGTTTGTAGACACTTTTCCAAGTACCCTGCTTTCATGCTGTTCCTGTAACATAAACCTAAGGAGTCAAGAAATGAATGATGAACTTTTTGTCAGTCGGGAATTTACACCCGTTAACGGATTTACATCAGGAATCGAGGGACCCGCCTGTGATGCAGCGGGGAACCTATACGCTGTTAACTATGAACGGCAGCACACTATCGGCAAGGTGACACCCGATGGCACTGCCAGCGTTTTTGTTGAACTTCCAACCGGTAGCATCGGCAACGGTATCCGCTTCAACAGCGAAGGTTTTATGTTCATTGCTGACTACACGAACCACAATATCCTCAAGGTGGATATGGACACACGGAACATCACTGTCCATGCGCACGAAGCAACAATGAATCAACCCAACGATATCGCCATCGGTGCGAACGATATCCTCTATGCGAGTGATCCAAATTGGGGCGCGTCAACCGGGCAAATCTGGAGAGTGGACACAGATGGAGAGGTAACACTACTGGAAGCAGATATGGGAACCACAAACGGCATCGAAGTGAGTCCCGATGAAAGGGTGCTTTATGTCAACGAATCCGCGCAACGTAATATCTGGGCTTACGACTTATCCCCTGAAGGGGAGATTCGCAACAAACGCCTCCTAATTCAATTCCCGGATTTCGGTATGGATGGAATGCGATGCGATATTGAAGGCAACCTTTATGTCACCCGGCACGGCAAAGGCACAGTCGCGAAACTCTCACCGGCAGGTGAAGTGTTGTTGGAAGTACAGTTAACGGGTAGACTCTGTTCCAATATTGCTTTCGGTGGTCCAGATGGGTGCACGTGTTACGTTACAATGGCGGACAGAGGTAATGTAGAAGTGTTCCGCGCCGACCTACCCGGTAGAAGCTGGCAGTTGTTCCAATGAAAACTGAATCTCTGATTCACAATGGAAACATTCTTGACAGGTGCTACACTTTGTGGTATTATTATACGTATAACTATCTATTATGGAGGTAAATCATGAGACAACTGTTTATTGTTTTAATTCTCGCCTTGGCTTTCAACACGTTTGCCGCTGCTGATTTGATGGAAGGGCTTGTTCTGTACATGCCGCTTGATGAAGGTACTGGCAATAAGGTTGATGACTTTTCCGAAAACGGCTTTACAGGTGAATTTGGCGGCGGCCCCAAGTGGGTTGATGGTAAATTCGGAAAGGCTCTTGAATTCAGCGCGTCCAGCGATTTTGTCGCTGTTGAGGACGACGCGGTTTTCCATATTGAAGACGAAATCACACAAGCCGCATGGATTAATCTTGACCGACTCCCAAGTGCACACGCTATCGTTTTTGGCACCCGCATGGGTGGTGGTGGAAGACACATCGGATTCGGCTACGGGATGAACCCCGGAAACGGTATCAAAGTTTGGACGAATGGTGCCGGTGGTGGGTTTTTGGACATCAACGATAACAAAACTGCCCTTGATACCGGTAAGTGGTATTACCTGTCCTATACCCATTCATCGGACAACAAAGGCAAGGTTAAGATTTATGTGGATGGCGAAGTCACGCACGAGCAGGATTCTAACAATCCTGTAGCACCTGCGGGGGCAACGAGCCAAATTCAAATCGGGACTTGGGCAGGCGAAGCGTGGCCCGGCATTGTTGACGAGGTTCGGCTCTGGAATCGCGTACTTTCTGATGACGAGATGGCAGAGAGCATGGAGATGGGAGCTGATGAATTTTTGGCTGTCAATCCAAAAGATAAACTCGCCACATCTTGGGGCAAAATTAAGAAACTTCGCTAACTGAAACGAGGCGGCAATTTTTGTCGCCTCTTTCTTTATGGAAAAGCCCGCGAAACCCAGACACCATGGAAAATTACGAATCCGTCCTAAAACGCCTTGAAAAGACAGCAAAACAGTATACCAATATCGCGCCGGAAAATGGGCAATTTCTCTCTATCCTCATCCGTTCCATTCAGGCGCGAAATGTGCTTGAAGTCGGAACGAGTAACGGCTATTCCACAATCTGGCTTGCTGCCGCACTGAAGGAGACGGGGGGCAGGCTCATTACCCTTGAGTTTGATCAGAAACGGGCAGAAGAAGCACAGACGCATCTTCAGGAAGTCGGGTTAGACAGTGTCGTCGAAGTACGCGTCGGAAACGCACTCGACGAAATATCGAAGTGCGACGTAACCTTCGACCTTGTGTTCCTTGACGCGGAGAAAAATGAATATCGACGCTATCTCGAATTGGCGTTGCCTAACATCCGTCCTGGTGGTCTGATTGTCGCTGATGATACCGTAACAATGCGCGATGAAATGCCTGACTATGTTGAATTCGTCTTTAGCACACCGAGACTACACTCTGTTGACATTCCTTTAGACGACGGCATCATTTTGAGTTATAAAACCGAGGCATAGGTGTTGATAGTGTATTATAGTAAAGCCTATAATTACTTGGACGCTCTAAAGAGGCGAGGATACAATCCTCGCCAGCGGCGGTGGGGTCGTTGTTCACTGACGAACTGTCCACATATTTTTGGACTTTACTATAATATTGATGAAGGTGAGACGTGTGCCGTTGCTGATGGAAAAAAATCAAATCCGTTCCACCAACAACTTAGTCCGTAACGAAGTGGAGGGGTTTTTGCTTGGGTGTTTCCTCAGCTCTTGAGCGGAGAACGATCGATCCCCAAACCATGTCGTTTAACCGCAAAGTAAAATTAAAAAGAGGTAACCAAGATTTCCGTTCAATCTAAACTCTCAGACAAATCCACCCGTTTCACCGAATCCGTCATCCGCGGCATGACGCAACTCTGCCTGCGCTATGATGCAATCAATCTCTCCCAAGGCACGCCAGCGTATCAACCCCCTCCAGAAGTCAAAGCCGCAGCGATTGAAGCAATCCAAGACGGATATAATCAGTACAGTATTACATGGGGGGCACCGGCGTTTCGTGAAGCAATCGCTCATAAAATGACGACCTTTAACTGCATCCCCACTGATCCTGACAGAAACGTCACTGTCACCTGTGGCTCAACTGAAGGTATGCTCTCCTCGCTTCTCGCGATCATCAATCCCGGCGACGAGATTATCATTTTTGAACCCTTTTATGAGAACTACGGACCGGATACCATCATCTCTGGTGCAAAACCCGTCTATGTAGCGTTGCAGGAGACACCAGCATCTGACGGTACTATCCGCTTTACCTACGACGTGACCGAACTCCGAGATGCCTTCTCTGCCAACACAAAAGCAATCGTTATAAACACCCCGAATAACCCACTCGGCAAGGTTTTCACCCAAGACGAGCTTCAAGGGATTGCCGACCTTTGCTGTGAATACGATTGCCTTGCTATCACTGATGAAATATACGAGCACATGATCTATGATGAAAAACCCCATCTCAGTATCGGTTCGCTACCGCAAATGCGGGATCGGACGATTACCGTGTCGGGATTGAGCAAGGCATATTCTATGACGGGGTGGCGATTGGGTTATGTCATCGCCCCGGAGATTTTGACCGATGCCATCCGCAAAATGCACGACTTCCTGACAGTCGGGGCACCGCATCCGCTTCAGCGTGCTGGTGTCGTTGCCCTTAATTTGCCGCCGAGTTACCATGCAACCTTGGTCGCGAAATATGACAAGAATCGCAAACGCCTCGTTGATGACCTCACGAAAGCAGGGTTCCATTGTCATGAGCCGGAGGGTGCGTATTACATCATGACCGACATCGCCGATTTTGGGTTTCCTGATGATACAGCCTTTGCGAATTGGTTGGTGAAAGAAATCGGGGTGGGTGGTGTGCCGGGATCAAGCTTCTACAGTCGTCCACACCTCGGCAGGACGAAATTTCGGTTCATGTTTAGTATGGCGGACGACATCCTCGCAGAAGCCGCTGGACGGTTGATGCAGATTAAAACAAAAATCTGAAAACAACTACGCAGAAGAACACGCTACAAATAACTGAGTTTCAAGATACCGAAAACGTTAGCACGTAATGGAATGGAGTGCGGATTTAAGAAACGCACGTCAAAGTTCAGACGCACGTCATCTAACCGCAAGGTATAATTAAAAATGGACATCTCCCTTGAAAACGAGACGCAACATATTTACAGAAAAGAAATTGAGGCATTGATTCAGCGGGAAGAGAAGTATAGAGCCCTCGGTCCCGCTGAAATTGAAGCGATTGTGGGCGCATTTGAACTGACTTTGACGAATGGGCGTGAGAAAGTCCGAGCCCAAATGCTTTACGACCTCATTCACCAAAAGAAAGACGACTGATATGCAGTTAGAACGGATCCGCCTTAAGGATTTCGGCTGTTTCCAACAGCGCGATTTTGAGCTTCACGACGGCATCAATCTCATTTTCGGTCCCAACTTCAGTGGGAAAAGCACGCTCGTCAATGCAATCTTTTTTTCATTAACCGGAAAACCGATTGTCCCACGCGTGGATACCTCCGCTATAAAAAACGCCAAAGCCTACAGCGGCACGGCAGGTCTCCAATTCACCGCAGATGGTGAGCGATACTTACTCTACCGCGGGACGGGGAAACGCATCCAACTCCGTTCAGAAAAAAATGGCGCGTGGCAGATCGTCTTTGATGAGAATCGTGTTCGGGTGACGGAAACATTGTTACAAGAGCGATTTGGTATTATGCACGAGCAACTTGCTCTCACCACGTTCCTACGCGAAGGCGAGATTTTTGAGTTCCTTGCCCGTCAATCCACGAGTCGGCGCGATATTCTCCACACACTCCTCGGTATTGACAGATTAATTGAGGTACGGGAGCGGTTCATTGACACACGCCGCATCGCGAAACGTGAACAGGGCAGAATTCGGGCACATCAAAATAGTTTGCGGTTCAATGCACAGAATGTGAACGAAGCTGAGGTTGAACGAATAGAAACAAAGTTAAAGGGCTTGGAAGTCGCATACAGTGCCGAAACCGGGGATGCCGCATTAATTGCAGAATGGCTACAGCACCAGAACCGTTTGCAAAAGCGATTGGACACGCTCACACACGAGCAACAAGGGACGTTGAGCGGTTTCAAAGACATCGATCCGTTACGCGAAATGATAACTAAAATCGAAAATAGCATTCAGGAAGCCATCGGGTTAGAAGCGAAAAGAGAGGAATTTCTACAGCAAATTGGCAGCCTTGATTCACAGATTGCGGCATTGATGACTGTCTGTGACACCCTCCGCACCTTGGTTGAGGACGATGAACAGCACTGTCCAACCTGTTATCAGGAGGTTGAGCGCGAGGTCGTTCAACAGATTATTGACGAAAAGGAAGCCGAAAAATCGCAACGCTGCACCGAATTAGATACCCATAAGCAATTATTGAAGACAGAAACCGAGAATTTAGAGAGTCGGCGTGAGCTTGAACAGCGGCTCCAGACTTTGAAGGGACGTTTAGCACAGTTTGAACAGCACTCCGGCGAAATTGAGGGAGTTCAGAGCGAACTCAGCACGGTGTCTTCTCGGTTGGCTGAAAGAGGCATCCAAGAAGGCGGACAATTGCCTTCCGAAGCATCCACAGGTTTAGACAAACCGAAATTGAAAGCCCAAATTGATCAGGAGCGGAAACGGCTTGAACACCTCAAGCAGCAAGAGGCTGTCCGTTTAGATAGGCTTGGCGTACTCCAGCGAGTTAACACAGACGCCGCTAAGGTTGAAAAGACACTCCTGAGTTTAGAACTCGCCTGCGCTGGGGTTGACAAAACCATCGAAACCCTCCAACGGCAGATCCTCAAACCCGCTGAAGATGAATTACACCATTGGCTTGAGAAGATGCAACTCTTTTCAAGTTCTCGCGGGAGCGGGTCTATTTCTCGCGGGAGCGGGGGACAAACTCGCGTTGACTTACAACGCCAACATTTACTCCCTTCGCTTACGATAGATGGTGTTGATCGGAGTTTGATGTTGCTCAGCGGTAGCGAGAAGATGTTCCTCTACCTCTGCTTCAAAGTTGCCCTCGCCAAGGTGTTGGGCAACCCCGGTTTCTTTGTATTCGACGATCCGACGCTCCACTTAGATGAAGAACGGAAGGCGTTGATGGTAGATTTTATCCGTCAACTCGCTAAAGAACATCAAGTCGTCGTGACGAGTTATGATGAAGATGTCCGCGTCGGATTAGAAGGCGCGAATCTCATTGAGATGACCAGAGAACCCGCCTAAAACCGTTCAAGATAGATATCCCCGCTGTCCTGCTCGGTGTTGCTCCAGACAACAATCCACTTTCCCGCTCCAACGGTTACCACAAACGGCGGATAATGTTTCCCCTCACTTGTAGAGATAGCAATCCCGTTTCTGTCCCCTAACGGTTTACCTTCTAAATCAATTTGCTGGCGGTAGATGGCGTCACTGCTTTCTTCACCGAAATCTTCTCGATAATCTAACCACACCACAGAGAACCGATTTTCTGCAGTTTGGACGATGAAAGGCTTGTCCTGATGTCCACCTGCAGTGCAAAGAGGGATACCATCCCTCTCCCAGACGAGAGTTCCATCGGCACGGATACGCTGCATATATAAATCCGAATACACATCACGTTCATCTCGCCAGACGACGATAAAACCGCCTTCTCCGTCGCTCGCAACCGAGGCGTGTTTCTGGATACCCTGCGCAGTACAAAGCGGGACACCCGTGTCCTGCCACAATTTACGACCATCAGGGGCAACCCGCTGGGCGTAAAGCTGATCGTTGATAAAATTTTCGTAAATCTGCCACAAGACGATGAATCCACCTTCACCATCAGCGATCACCCGCGGTTCGCCTTGCGTCCCTTCTGCTGGCGAGATGCGGCGCGGCGCGTCCCACAACGGTTTCGCGTCTAAGCTCAGTCGGTATGCCATGATGTGCCAAGCGTCATACCCGATGACATCCCACCAGACCACATAGAAGCCACCAACTCCGTCTGCAAGCAGAATCGGATCGCTCTGGAGAGATTCCGATGGAAAAACCGGTATTCCGTCGGGTTCCCACATCGGTTCACCTTTAGCATTGATCCGTTGGATGTACAAATCTTGGAATTCGGAACTTCGGCGTTCATCTTCCCAAACGCAGATGGCACCGCCTTCACCGTCGCTCAGAATCGCTTGTGTCGATTGATCTGCCCCATTTACACAGACAGGTATGCCATCTGTTTGCCAAAGCACATCGCCTTCAAGATTCACGGCTTGGGCATAGATATCCCAATTGCTTCTGTCGCGTCTGTCGTTCCAGACAACGATCGCATGCTGTTCGTGTCGAGCCATTCGTAGGCGGCGTTGATTCCTATCCGCCCTGCAGATTGCGATCCCATTTTCTTCCCAATGCGTTGTGCCACTGCTATCAACGCGCTGGGCGTAGACATCCCAATCCTTACCGGTGCGATAATCCTCCCACATAACAATCACACCACCCGCACCGTCATCCACGACCCAAGGGAGAAACTGTCCATCTTTAGCCGTCGAAACCGGGATCTCAGCCAAGGCAGTTCTGCAGAGTATGCAAAATCCCGCAAGTAGGAGAAGCGTCACCACTGATAAGAATTGGCTCAATCGGTGAAAAGCGTTTTGGGTGTCCATAAGTTGGCTAAGGTTCCCTCTGTATCCAAGTTCAGTGCTTCCCAACGTTGGATGGGAAGTTCGATATGGGCAAGTGCTGCCGTCGGCATCGGTCTGGTCTGTCCAGTCAAGTAGCCTACGAGTAGTTCCATTGTCGGATTATGTCCGACGACCATGACGCGCTGATACTTGTCTGGTAATGCTTGTAATGTTTCATAGTAGACCCCAACGACGCTATCATAAAACACGTCTAATTTTTTGAGTTTCCCGGTATAACCGCACGCTTTTGCCACCTTGCTCGCGGTTTTTCTTGCACGCTTTGCTGATGAAGTGAGGATCCTGTCGGGAATTACCTCTTGTTCACGCAGATGTTCCCCCATGCGCGGCGCATCCCGTTTACCCCGTGCATTGAGGGGTCGGTCGTAATCAGAGAGGTCTGGATAATTCCAGTTGGATTTGGCGTGCCGCAGAATCAAGAGAGTTTTCATAATAATTCCTTTGTGTTGAGTCTCTCCGCATATCATATCACAATCTGGACGGAATGTCAATTGGGAGATTTATGGTGATAAGGGCATTCAGTTTTAAGAAATTATCGGGATTCACGCCTTTTTTGGACGATCCGGTGCGGTTGGGAAACCGCACCTACCGGGTCTGGAGCGAAAACCAGACCGAAGAATGGAAAACTGAATAGCCCTATCATAGGGAAACTTTGACTTGCATTTCCAAGCCTTTTGTGATATTATTTTATAAAGAGCCTGTCAACGCATTTAAGAGGATATCCGTTACAGAGTTCAACACAATTCAAACTCTGGAGGAAATAGATTATGTTATTCAAAATTAACGGAATTCTCACAATACTACTCTTTGTTATGTTACTGGGGAATATCGGTGGATGTTATGTTGATACCAGCGATACTGATGATGAGCCACCCGCCGCGCCGCGCGGGGTCAAAACAATCACAGGTGATGAACAGGTTATCGTTGAATGGTATCCTAACGGCGAATACGACTTGGCGGGCTACACAGTGTGGCGTGGACGCGACGGCGCAAATTTTGATGCATTAGTAGAAGTGTCGGATGGTGCCACGCGTTATACAGATACGACAGTGCGAAACGGGGAGACTTACTACTACGCTGTTTCTGCTTATGACGCTGACGGAAATGAGAGCGAGTTGAGTCCCGAAGATGCTTCGGATACGCCGCGACCAGAAGGACGGAACGTTGTCCTTGACGACTACAACCTTTTTCCCGATAGAAGCGGATTCGATTTCTCACAACCGCAAAAGGGAAGTATCCCGTGGGACACACCCGCAACCGATGTCTATTTTGGTTTTGATACTGAAGTCAATGTCACCTACCTCTATTCCGACAATGAAACATTCATGCAAGATTTGGGTTATCATGAATACTTTGATGGCGTTGATATTGTTCCGGAATTTGGGTATACGACGCTATTTGTTGAACTGATTGAAGGGCATATCTATGCCATCTATACACTTGATGGAAACTTCGCCAAAATTCAGGTGCGCAAGATTTCTGATGATGCTGTCATCTTCGATTGGGCATACCAAACCGATCTGGATAACGTACAGTTGGCTCCATTTCTCAATATCCCTTGATAAGGAGTGTGCTTCATGCTAAAAAAAGTTGGAGCGGCAGGGGTGCCGCCGCTCTATATACTTCTTGCGTTTCTGCTGCTTTTCATCACCGGATCTGTTTCGGTAAACGCTGAAATCGCGCCCGCTGATGAAAAATCTGACGCTAAAAATTACAGAACGCAACCGCTTCTGCCTAACTATTTGGATACGCCTGAAACTGAGTCGGATTATCCGCTGTTTCGTATGCACGCAGAACGCTACTATCCAGCACTTGATCTCGAAAAAGCGTCGCGACTGTCAACTTTTATGCCCGGATTGGGACAAGCTTACGCCGGCAATTATACAAAAGCGACGCTTTTCCTTACTGCCGAGTTAGGGACTTTCGCACTTGCTGGCTACAACTTCGCACGCGCCCTGCATTACAACAAACAAGATGTTTTCGAGACAGGATTTCAAGACATCCGGACAGGTGAATTCTTATCGTACGAGCAGGGACGCACTCGGATGAAGAACCACGCTTTTCTCAGCGGTGTTCTTTTCGCAACAGGCATCGGAATCCACATTTGGAATATTTTTGATGCTCCAAAGACAGCCGAGGCGTATAATAATCAAAGATTTTCCGTACAAGTGCAACAAAGGGGTAGTGGCATCAGTTCTCTAATCTTTACACATAGGTTCTAACGCCTGTGGAATGGCTGTCGGAGACCGTCAGCAGTCAGCAGTCAGAAAGCGTCGCGAGCACAGTTCGCTCCTACCTGATGGTTTCCGGTGGTTTCTATTCCACCAAAAACCTAACTCGAAATGAAATGGAGGGCGACTCCTGAGAAGAGAACGATCAATCCCCAAGCCTTGTCGTTTAACCACAAGGTATAATTAAAGAATCGTGAGGACAAAAAGTTTGCAGTATGCAAAGCATCTAATTTTCATCTTTTTACTTATAGGAACTCTTGCCGTAAACAGTGCCTCCCGCTCACTCGTTGAAAGTCCAAATATCTCTCCCAATCCGCTAAGGGTGGGGGAAAAATTAACCTATGATATTAGTTGGAAAAAAATACCTGCCGCCCGACGAACAGATTGGATTGTCAAAGAGGAGTCAATGGACGGGCAGGCTGTTTATCGCATCCAGTCCGAAATGAAAACCCGGGCACTTTTCAGAGTCTATCGTTTCCAGAGACAAGAGGAAACGTATTTAAATCCGATCACCCTCTCACCCGTCCGCTTTCGGAACCAGTTGCAGGATCAAAAATATCGCGCCACCGTCACAGTTGACTTTCGAGAGGAAACCGCAGAATATGAAAAAATCTCACGCCCGAAGCCGAAATCGTCTGAAAAACGCGAGGCAAAGGTCATAGAAATACCCATTGGCACACAGGATGAACTGTCAACACTCTACTTTCTACGTTCTAAACAATTCGAGCTCGGTAAAACTTATTTCTTTCCGATCATCGCGAAGGGGAAGGTCCAGAAGGTTACGCTCACTGTTGAGCGTAGGGAGATAGTAAAAAGTAAGGCATTGGGCATCGTCAAAACGCTCGTCCTGCAAACTTCGGCAGGCGACCGCTTCTGGCTCACGGACGACGAACGTCGGTTACCTGTCAAAGCGGAGAGCAAAATAGGACAATTGACAGTGAAAGTCACTTTAGCCGAGATCGAATTTACCAAGTTCTCGGACTGAAGGTTACCCAATCCTTAATTCTAAAACCTACCATAACAGAACTTACGCAATTTTGATCATAGCCCGCGTTGTGAGATGGAGGCACCTGTAAAAAACACAGTTGGTTCCAGGGCACAGACTAACAGTCTATGCTACAAAAGAGCAACATGCGTAACTTACGCAATTTTGATCATAGCCCGCGTTGTGAGATGGAGGCACCTGTAAAAAACACAGTTGGTTCCAGGGCACAGACTAACAGTCTATGCTACAAAAGAGCAACATGCGTAAGTCCTACATAAAATAGTAACGTAGTATAGTAACGTAGTAACGGACCGTAGCCTGAAATGAAATGGAAGGCGGATTTAAGAAAAAGACGCTCAAGCACAAGCCACGTCGTTTAATCGCAAGGAAAATTAAAAATAGTGATAGAGCTTTTACGCAAAACAGAAAATTATCAAACACTGGTGGCACACCTCAGAGCTGGAAACCAGAAACTTCCATGGCTCAGAGGATTGGCAAACGCATCAACGGCGTATCTTTTGGCAACCCTCATTGACGATTTTCCAAATAAATCCTTCCTGATTGTCCTTCCTTCACAACGTGAAGCCGAGCAAGTTTTAGAAGAGATATGTACATATACGGTATCAGCGGCTTCAGAAGCGACACGTATGCTCGATGTGCAGTCCAAAATGAATCTGTTTCCCGGCTGGCACCGAAAAGTTTTTGATGGCATCTCGCCTCCCAGGGAAACCGTCGCTGATCGAATTCGATGTTTGGAACACTTACTCTATAAAGAACGAAGCATCATTGTAACATCAAGTCAAGCGATGCTTTATAGGCTCCCGCCGCGCCACCGATTTGCCGAGGCATGTCGCGTCCTTAATATTGGAGATGAGATAGATCCAGACGATGTTGCGGCCATGCTTATCCGTGGAGGCTACCAAAACGTTGAACTTGTAGAAGTCAAAGGCGAATTTGCACGCAGAGGCGACATCTTAGATGTCTATCCGCTTACTGCCAACACCCCAATGCGCGTCGAGTTTTTTGGCGATGAAATTGATACGATCCGTGCTTTCGATCCGATTTCGCAACGTTCAACTGAACCAATCGAATCGGTTACACTTACACCCTTGCGGGAAGTCCTTTCTGCTGATGTATCTGTTGATCATTGGCAAACCCAAGCGGATGCCCTCATTCAAGAACACGCGACGCCACAACTGATAAACACTGTCCGGGAGATAACACAATCTTTAACAGAAGTGGCATCTTCTCAAAATTGGCTTCAGGAATGCTCACTTAATGATGGAATAGAGGGTTTTTTGCCGATGCTCGTTCCGGAAACCGAATTGCTCTCCGATTATCTGCCCAATGACACGATTCTCTGCTTGATTGAGCCTCAGTGGCAGAAGCGCGAAGCCTCCCAAATGCACGAACAGATGCAAGAGTTGTACGAGAAGAAGTTGGCGGAATCTAATCTCATGGTTCCACCGGATAAGCTTCTCGCCTCCTTTGAAACCCTCAGCACTGAATTAGAGAAGCATTCTGTCATTTCTTTGTCCTTAGCCCCACCCCGTGAGGTCATGGATACTAAGATACCGCCTCTGCATTTTGAGATGAAACCGTTGGCACTGCCATCTGGCAACTATCAAACGGTTATCAATCAGATGAAAACTTGGACGGAGGAAGGAACCCGTGTTCATGTTTTCTGTGAAACGCCTCAACAGTCAAAGCGCGTGTCTGAAATCTTAGCAGAACGCGAATTATTTCCTCCAGATATTGATACCAGTGTGGGAAGAATTAGTGAAGGGTTTCTCAATGAATCACTGAATCTCGTTGTTATGTCCGAAGATGAACTCTTTGGCAGTCGTCACCATCGCCGTCCCATCCGACACCGTTCGTCTACAGACGGAACACCGATTCTCAGTCTCATCGATCTAAAAGTTGGGGATTATGTCGTACACGTCTCGCACGGCATCGCTATCTATGATGGGATACGTCGATTGGCAATTGACGGAAAATCACAAGATTTTCTGATACTCAGATACAACGCAGGTGACATCCTTTATGTGCCGACCTATCAAGTCGATCTCGTTCAGAAGTATATCGGCAGCAAAGACAACGCCTATAAGCCACGTGTTGATCGGCTTGGGGGGACTGCTTGGAATCGACGAAAGGGACGCGTCAAAGAGTCAATCGAACAAATGGCGGGTGAACTCCTGAAGTTGTACGCCCTTCGCCAAGCGCGCAAAGGTTTCAGTTTTCCGGCTGAGGTGCCGTGGCAAACCGAATTTGAGGCACTTTTTCTGTATCAAGAGACTGACGATCAGCTCCAGGCAATTGAAGATGTCAAAGCAGATATGGAAGATGAACGTCCGATGGATAGGCTCGTCTGTGGAGATGTCGGATACGGAAAAACTGAGATAGCGTTACGTGCCGCTTTCAAAGCCGTCATGTCCGAAAAGCAAGTGGCGATTCTTGTCCCTACGACCATTCTCGCTCTCCAACACTACGACACTTTTGAAAGACGTTTTCAACCGTTCCCTGTCAATATTGAAATGTTAAACCGGTTCCGCACACCGAAAGAGATAAAACAGATTAAAGAGGGGTTGGCGAACGGCACTATTGATGTTGTTATTGGAACACACAGCCTACTCTCCAAAACGGTTGCGTTTGACAACCTCGGCCTCTTAGTAGTTGACGAAGAACATCGCTTCGGCGTTAAGCATAAAGAGAAAATAAAACAATTCAAAGAAAGCATTGATGTCCTGACATTGACCGCTACGCCGATTCCACGTACACTCCACATGTCGCTTATTGGCATACGAGACTTTAGTGTCATTAACACACCACCAGCAGATCGATTGCCGATTCAGACGTACGTCATGCCGTATGACAGTGATGTGATTCGCGAAGCCATCATCGCAGAATTAGGGCGCGGCGGGCAAGTGTTTTTTGTCCACAACCGCGTTCAGGACATCCAGAGTATCGCTTTAACCATTCAACAACTGGTCCCGGATGCACGCATTGCCGTCGCACATGGACAGATGCCTGAACGTGAATTAGAGACCATTATGCTGGAGTTTGTTCGGCATAAACATGATGTCCTTGTCTCCACAATGATTATTGAATCAGGACTGGATATCCCGAACGTTAACACGATCCTTATTAATCGAGCAGATGCACTCGGTTTGGCGCAACTCTATCAGTTACGAGGACGTGTCGGACGTGCTACGCTACAGGCTTACGGATACCTCTTCTATCCACAGGACCGAGCGATCACAGAAGGCGCGCAGAAGAGGCTCCGCGTTATCGAAGAATTCACAGACCTCGGTTCAGGTTTCAAAATAGCCCTCCGAGATTTAGAGATCCGGGGTGCTGGAAATATCCTCGGCGGGGAACAGCATGGACATATCGTCACTGTCGGATATGAACTATATTGTAGACTTCTTGAAGAAGCGGTGATGGCACTAAGGGGTGAAAAGGTTGAAGAAACCATGGAAACGCGTATCAATCTACCCGTTGAAGCCTATCTGCCCGATAACTACGTCCCAGATAGCCGTCAAAAGGTCTCTATCTATAAGAAAATTGCTGGGCTGAAGGATCGAGACGCACTTAATGAGCTCCGAGAGGAATTGAAGGATCGATACGGTGCGATACCCGAACCGGCTGAGATGTTACTGGAAGTCGCTAACATCAAACAACTCAGCCAACATCTCGGTATCACAACCATTGTTGCTGGAAAGGAACAGGTGAAGGTTACCTTTGATGAAAGAAAACCACGAATTAATGTGAAGAAATTCGTTGAGATAGTCCACCAAAATAAAAACCTCCAGTTACAGCCTCCGGCACAACTTATGATTCGCATGCCGGGAGTGACTGGCGCGAGTATGTTGACCGAATTGCAACAAGCACTAAGGTTGTTTGTTGAGTAATCGTAAAAACGAAAGGTCAACTAAAAAAGACGTGCTACGCGCATTGTCCAAAGCGCGTAAGCCTAACCAACGGGCGGGCTGGATATACGGAATGGAAACCCTTCATTTCCCAAACCGACCTGACCGAACCGCAAGGAACATTAAAAATATGAAAAAAACGATTGCTATTTTTGTAATTGTCACTGTGACCTGTCTACTGACATGGAGGTTTGTGCAGTCCGATAGCCATGAACAACCCATGTCCGCTATGGACGAAGGCAAGGTGATTTTGACAGAGTACAAATGGAATGGCAAGCCTTATCAAATCTCAATGGCAGATTTGAACGCCGCCATTGCCGAATTACCGGTTTACCGTCAGCAGAACTTTAAGACTCGGGAAGACAAAGCCGAGTATCTTGAAGAACTGATAGAGGAACGGCTCAAAATTCTTCGCGCTGCCGATGAAGGGTTTGATTCACTGGCTGAACACCTCAAAAAGCTTGAAGACTATACCCATCAGCTTATGGTTGAGAAATTGACTGAGGCAGAAGTGGATGCCAAAGTCGTCTATACCGATGAGGATCTCATGGCGCATTATCAAGCGAATTTGAGTGAGTACATTGAGGCAGCCAAAGTTCGCGCAACCTGCATTACCGTTGACGATGAAGATGTTGCCAACGAGACACTGGATGCTATCAAAGCTGGCAAAGACATCGTTGAGATGGCGAAGGAGCTCGCCGAAGCAGGGAAATTCGCCAACGGACCCGGCTATAATGAGGACGATCCAGGGAATACCAACATGTTTACCGAATCCTCATCGGCGCGGTGGTCGGAATTCATTGAGACTGTGTTTAACCAAGAAATTGGCGAAATGACAGATACCGTCTTTGAGGTTGATGTCAATGACGAAACCTTCTATCTCATCTTCCGTAAAGAAGAGCATCAGCCAGAGCGGCAGGAGGAATTCGATGAGGTCAAAGACGATATCCGAAGAACTGTTGAACGCGACAAGAAACGCGCACGCATCAATGACTGGGTTGTCGAAATCACTGAGAAAGGCAAGTTAAAAACCTATCCTGAGAATATTCCGGAACCGCTGAAAGTAGAAGAAGCGGAGACCGAAGAATCAGATCAGTAATTTATTCCCATTTTGTGGAAGCAACATCCCCAGCCAGAGTGCTGGGTTGAGAAAAGGAGTTAGATAAATGCTCACAGTAGTTGCCCGCTTCATGGGCAGAATTTTTTTAATGATTCGCAAAGCGTTAAATAACCGGATTGGTCTAACAACAGCTCTTAATGAAGTTCCGCCTGCGCCGTTGTTGCAGGCGGCTATCATTCATGAGTCCAAGTCTCGGATTATCCCCTTACTTTTAATTGGGATCCTTGTCACGCATCCTATCTTTTATAGTTGCGGCGACAAGGCGATCGGTGCTGATGGAACGGTCATCGCTGAATTTGAATGGGACGGCAAACAACGCATCACTCTTGAAGAGATGATGCAGGAAATTAGCGAACTCCCGGAATACAAACAGCGTCAATATCAGGACAAAGAGGGACTGGAAACCTATATGCTCCTCATGGCGGAGAGTCGGCTAATTCTCGGTCTTGCCCGAGACGAAAAACTCAACGAAGACCCGGAAATTCTCAAGAAGGTTCAGGATTATCTTCACGAGTTGATGGTTAAGAAAATTACCGCGCAAGAGGTCGATGACAAACTCTCTTTGACTGAAGACGACTATGTTCAGCACTACGAAGCGAACAAACAGGAGTACGTGCGTCCTGCGCAAGTGAGGCTTTCCTGTATCACGCTCCTCAATAAAGAGCGGGCTGATGAAGTTTACGCGCAAATCAAGGAAGGCAAAGACATCCTTGAAATCGCTCAGGAACTCTCCGATCGCGGTGAACTCGTAGGCCCTGGTGCGAATCCAGCCTCTCCGGGTGACACAGACTATATTGCTCGGAATGCCTTTCCTGCGGGAACTGAACCCTTTTTAGACGCGGCGTTTGGTGCAGAGATCGGTCAGCTGCACGATGGTGTCATTGAAGTTGACGTTCAGGGGCAGAAATACTACATGATGTTCCGAAAAAACGAAGCTCGCGATGAATACCAAAAACCGTTTGAGGAGGAAGATGTTCGTAAGAGTGTCGTCCGAAAAGCGGAACGCGAGAGGCGACAAGAACTCATGGACAGCTGGATTGTCCAACTTCGCGAACGCGCTGAAGTCAAAACGTACATAGATCGCATCCCAGAGGGAGAATCTGAAGAAACCGAAGAGCCATCAGAGGAAGACCAACCCGAAGAGGCTCCTATAGAGGCAGAACCTGAAGAATAGCTTTAAAAGTAATCAGCAGTCAGTGGTCGGTTTCCGTCGGGTTAACTTTCTCAAGTCGACAACGCCACTGATTGCTAATTGCTGATAACTGAAAATTGTCCAAAGTTTAGTATAATAGGACAAAGCGCGTAGCTCGTAATGAAAATTTTAATAGTTCGCAAGGCGTTAAATGAAGGGGTTAGTTTCATAACGATTTTTGGGTGCCTCCGCCTGCGCCGTTGTTGCAGGCTGCTTTCTTAAGCTAATTTTACATAACCGTAGTCTGTAGCGAAGTGGAAGACGGGTCTACGGAGAGGAACTTGAAGGTCTCTAACCCACCTCACCGAACCGCAAGGAATAATTAAAAATCCGCAAGGAATAATTAAAAAATGGCTAACAAAATAGTTGCCTATTTTATACTCATTTTACTACTTATCAGCAGTGGTGTGCGGAGTAGGGTTTCCGCTCGCACCTTTGACAAAATCATTGCTTACGTTAATGACGATATCGTGACCAAGCGAGAACTCGATGTCTTAGTGAATCAGCGCGCCATGGAACTCCAACAGGTATATCGCTTCAGCGAACAAGAGGCTCTCAACGCGGCTGAACGGCAGAGATCTGAGTTACTTGATCGACTTATCAGGCAAATGCTCCTTTTGGAAACCGCATTAACGCTGAAGGTTAACGTCAGCGACGTAGAAATAGAGCAGTACATCCAAGACTTTAAAAATAGATATAAAATTGAAACCGACGAAGAATTTAAAAAGCAATTAAACAGAGAGGGTATGACCGTCGTGGCGTTTCGAGAGCAGTCAGGACGGAACCTCAAAGCTGAGAAACTTGTTATGGGGAGAATTGTCCCTCGACTCCAAGTGCGAGAGAGCGAGATCCAAAAATTTTTTGAGGAAAATCGAGAACAACTCCCCACTAAAACAGATAGGGTCCATTTGCGGCACATTTTCGTTGCATTTAAACCGAATCAAGCCGACCGGGATGCCGCATCTGAAACCGTTAAAAATGCCCTTGATGAAATCGCAGCAGATCGCACGATGTTTGAGGAGGTGGCACAACGGTACACCTCTCAGCAGAACCCCAATTCACAAGCGGGAATGCTCATAGAAGCTACTACAGAGGAGCTCAAAAAGTTCCCAGAGATATTCCAGGGCGTTCTTACAAACTTGCAGGCTGGCGAACTCAGCGAACCCGTTGAAGGAAACGAGGGACTCTATGTTTTCACTGTCGAAACGAAAACCGATAAGATGACTGCATTTCGGTATCTCATTGTTCCCCTCACACCGAGTGCACCGGCTATGCAGGAAGCACGCGAACGTATTGTTGAAGTTTTCAAAAAATTGGAAAACGGCGAAAATTTCAATGCACTCGCAGCGACAGATTCCGACGATGCTGAAACGCGAGATAACGGCGGCGACCTCGGGGTCCGTTCTTTAACGGAGCTTAATCCGAAAACTCGGCCGACCATTGAAGCACTTGAACCCGACACTTACAGCCAACCCCACGAAACTGAATCCGGTCTTCATATCTTTAAGGTTGACGAGCGAAATAGTCCAAGTCTCAGTGAGATAGAGAAACAACAGATCACTTCAATACTCCGCCAGCAGCGATTTCAAGAGGAATGGGACGCGTATACCAACAAACTTCTTGAAAACGCTTACATTAGAATTGAATTAAAAGATTTTTAATTTATGGCCTCCTGGGCTGCTCTCCATTTCATTACGAGCAGATTTCTGGTGAAATGGCGACTGAAATAAGGATATGTACGGTATAGCATCAAAACCTAAGCCTGCAACAACGGCGCAGGCGACTCGAACACGAAAACCGTTAAATACCCAGAGGCTATGACTGATCCGCAAGGTAAATTAGAAAATCAACATCATGTCTTCCATATCCCAGCGTCCGGAATTGAGCGCATAGCACTGGCACTATTCGTCATTGCCTGTCTCCTTTTCCCGGTCGGGTTCAGTATCGCGCAAGAGGCACAACCCTCTGACCCACCCGCTACTGAAACACAGGTCCCTGAATCTACGGATGAGACAGAGCAGGAAGGATCCGCCGCAGAGCGGTTGAACCCGGAGACAGATGTACCTGAAGAAGGCATGGTAATCGGCGATGGCGACGATCTGGCTATGGTTGATAATTTTGTCCAAATTCACGGAAATGCCCTTATCAAGTTTGAAGATGTCATTCTCCGAGCAGACCATATCTGGGTAGACTTCGACGAAAACCTGGTGCGAGCATCCGGGAACGTCCACCTAAAGATTGGGAACGAAGAGACTTACTCCGATGAACTCATCTTTAACCTCGAAAATAAAAAAGGCATTGCCCGAAACGGATTTACATTCAGCGACCCGTGGTACTTCGGCGGCAGTGAAATCTTTAAAATAGAGGAAGACCGCTCCTATATCCGCGGTGCCAGGCTGACGACCTGCTCGCTGAAATATCCCCACTACTATTTCAGCGTCTCCGAAGTCATAGTCCGAATGAATCAGGAGATGATCTCCAAAAATATCGTTTTACGTATTGGTGGGTTTCCGCTCTTCTATTTCCCCGTTATGCGGCGAGATCTCCGCAAAGGTAAGATCGCAAAAATTATCGTCAAAATTGGAACGGATAGCTACCAAGGTCCCAACATCAGCATCATCTTACCCGTAGCACGTAAACGCCGTTATGATGGCGCATTGCTCTATGACAGAAGTTCAAAACGTGGGCAAGGGTTCGGGTTTGAAGGTAAATACCGATTCAATGATGCACAGTTCCAAGAAATCTATATCCCTATTCCACCTGATGTAACACCGAACCAGCGCACGAAGTTAAAAGACAAAGCAGAGGAATTACAAGACTGGCTTGATGGTGAATATGACCGCTATTGGCTGCGGCAGATTTTTATTGAATATAAGATCACTGACGATGATGTCAATCGTGCGAAAGCTAAGGCAGAAGAAGTCCTCAGCCAGCTCCAAGAGGAAGGTGCTGACTTCGCACAAATCGCACAGAGCAATTCTGACCACTTCGACACCCGTTACGATGGCGGCGACCTCGGATTCCTCGTCCCCGGTGAAGTTGATGAGGAGGACAAACCCAAACTCGATCCGGTTTTAGAGGAAGTCGCGTTCGCACTACAAGAGGGTGAAATTAGCCCTGTCGTCCAAACTGAATCTGCCTTCCACATCCTTAAAGCAGAACGGGTCATTGATGTCTATGGCGAACGTGAAATTAAACTCCGCCGTATTGACATCGCGATTACCGCCAGTGAAGAGACGGAATTCGTCCTGCGAGAATTAGCAGATGACATGCTCGAACGTGCCCACGAAGGTGAGCCCTTTGAACAACTTATACAAGTTCCTGATCAATTCGCAGACATCGCCGAACCGACCTTATCCGAACCTAATGAAGGTAAAGGTTTACTCTTAAATGAGATGGAATCCTCGTGGCGCTCCGCAGTCAGACGCTTAAAGAATCCAGGGGATGTTATTGAACGTAGACCTATCACCATGCCTGAAGGTCTTTACATTTTCCAATTGATTGAAAAAGAGGAAACCCCGACTTTCGAGGCAATTGCTGAAAAGTTCGAGGCGGAGTGGGATGCTTTTTACGAAGAGGTGATGAACCCCGCACCGGAAAAAACCGAGGAAGATGGTGAATCGCAAGATATGACTGAAGAAACGCAAACACAAGAATCTGGTGATGTCTCTCCGCTACCAGAGGAGCCACTGCAACAGCCTGAGACGGACGATACTGATGAAAATCAGAACATAGATCCGCCTGAGACGGATGATACTGATGAAAATCAGATCGCAGATCCGCCTGAGACGGATGATACTGATGAAAATCAGAACATAGATCCGCCTGAGACGGATGATACTGATGAAAATCAGATCGCAGATCCGCCTGAGACGGACGATACTGATGAAAATCAGAACATAGATCCGCCTGAGACGGATGATACTGATGAAAATCAGAACATAGAGCAGGACGCGTCAGAAAATGAGGTAGAAGGCGAAACTCCTTCCGATCAGTCCGATGGCGATGTTGCTTCCGAAGACCCCGCCACTGAAGAAGATGCCGAAGACGAAGACGAACTCAAAGTTTACCGGAAACACGGTTTTCGAGGACGGTGGGAGGATCCGAGTGCCGTCGCCTCAGATGCACAAAGGTTATACGCTGGTGAATTTAGTAGTCGTCCTATTCAAACCAAAAAGTCCTTCCGACTCATCAAAGTCGATAAAAAGAGAACGTTTCGAGGCGATATTTACTTCTACGGCGCAGACCGGTACTCCTACGAGCGGCAGAACGCTACACGCATCGGTAGACGGTGGATTATGCGATGGGGGCATACGCAATCCTTCTATACCCCGTGGGATAGCCGCGAGGCAGGTAGACGCCCAATCAATTTCACGGGTAGAACAGAGTTGCAAGCCCGTAATTTTAAGGAAGACCTACAACTCCCCGGAGAATCCAGGCTTAACACTTTCGGAATACTCACCTATGGAAGCGGTTTCTCAACCATTTCTGACACCGATCGCGACGAGAACGGCAACCCCACATTTTCTCGGGAAACAATCGGAGATATTACCAGTAGGCTCGAAGTCCGACACGTTCACGATTTCACGGATGAAGGCACAACCTCGCTACAGAAACTGCCACGACTCACTGTGAATTTCTCACGGATGCGTGTGAGTGCGCTACCCCTCTTGGGTAGACTCAACAATCGCATGGAAAGCGTTGCGGAAAAATTCAAAACTGAGAAACCTTTTCTCTCACTATTTACTGTTCCAACCCTTGAAAGCACAAGTTTCGACTTGGATATTGAACTCGGTAACTTCTTTAGACAAGTCTATAAGGGCAAAGCGGGTGAGGAGAGAGATGTATATCTACAGACGATGGATCTTGGGTTCGATATCCGCAAGCAGTCAACGCTCCTGATTACACCCTTGCGGGAACTCCAAATGAGCCTTGATCTCAATACAAACATGGTATGGCACGACCAGGACCAGGAGAAGAATAGAAACATCGTAAAAGGGGTTTTCAGTTTTAATGGATCCACCACAAACACGCTCTTCCGTGTCTTCAACGTCGACTATATCCCTGGACTCCGAAGGTTGAGACACGAAATCCAATCCTCACTCCGATTCAATTATCAGCCGGCTGTTGATGAAAATGAGAACCTCTATCCTTTCGGTCCCAGCACCTATTTCTATGAGCGGAAAAGACTCACCTATAACTTCAATACAAACTTTGAAATCAAGACCCGACGGAGTCAGTCGGCACACCGTGTCTTCTATTTTGATACTCGACTCACCGCGGATTTTACGGACTTCGAGCCATTGTATAGGCGGAAATACGAACCCATTGAGAGCGATTTCACATTCGTTCCGCTTCCGAGTCGGAACCTAAATATGACCGTCCGATTTACACACGACCCCAATCCACATCCCGATGATGGGAAACAGTTTAAAATGGTCGGGTTCCGCACCAACATCCGCTACACCCGACCGTCTTGGAACATCAGTCTCGGAAACTCTTTTAGCAATCGGCACACGTCAAGGCAGGCATCCCGATCTATTACGGCGACTGGACGCTACCGGTTTAGCCAAGACCTCGAATTTAACGTGAGCCTTATTTATTATCCTATCGAGGGGCAATTTTATTCACAGCGCATTAGTATGACACGCAATCTCCACGATTGGAACCTCCGCATCTCTTGGAACCGTGTCGGCATTAAACGCGAAGACTCACCCTACAACAACGTCCGTCAAGACTTCACGTTCCAGGTGAATCTGATTCAGGAGCCTGCGGTTTCGATGGGTGTCGGTTATGACGCAACAACTGAAACCTGGGGAGTCCGAACCGTCCCGGCTGGCATGCCTTACAACGCATTCGGTTCTGGAAGTTCACTCGGCAGATCTTACTTCTAAATTCACGTCCCTCCCTGCTGGCAAGGGTTCTAACCTTGCCTATATCAATTTCATCGGAAAAGGAACATTATGAACACCCACCTCGCAGAAATCGAAAACAGACTCTGGAGTGCCGCCGATGAACTCAGAGCCAATTCACGTCTTCGGGCATCAGAATACTCAACGCCTGTGCTTGGGCTTATCTTTCTACGGTACGCGGATCATAAATTTACGCAAACTGAGCAAGAAATCATCAGCGAAACCTCTACGAGCAGGCGCAGACGGACCGATCCAAGAACACAATACCAAGCGCGCGGCGTGTTTTACCTGCCAGAGAACGCTCGTTTCCAGTACCTCCTCAGTTTACCGGAGAGCGAAAACATTGGGCAAGCTATCACTGACGCTATGAAGGCAATAGAAGCGGAAAACCCTCAGGTTGATGGAGTCCTGCCCAAGACTTACAATCGCCTTGAAAAGAATACGCTCCTTGAACTCCTTCGTATCATGGAACAGATTCCTATGGACATTGAAGGCGATGCTTTCGGAAAGGTCTATGAGTACTTTCTCGGCAATTTCGCTATGAGCGAGGGACAACGCGGTGGTGAGTTCTTCACTCCTACCTCCCTCGTTAAACTCATCGTCGAAATCCTCCAACCCTTTCATGGGCGTATCCTTGATCCCGCATGCGGTTCTGGAGGGATGTTCGTCCAGAGCGCGGAATTTATTCGTAACCACAAGAGAAATGGAAATAAAGGAGATATTAGTCTTTACGGGGTTGAGCGCGGTGCTGAAACTATCAGATTGTGCAAAATGAACCTTGCTGTACATGGACTTGAGGGCGATGTTAGACAAGCCAACAGTTACTACGAAGATTCCCATAACTGCCTTGGCAAGTTTGATTTTGTTATGGCAAATCCGCCCTTCAACGTAGGTCGTGTGGATAGAGAACGTATCAAAGACGATCCCCGATTTCCCTTCGGCATGCCTCGCGTCGACAACGCCAATTATATCTGGATTCAACTCTTTTACAGCTCTCTCTCTGAATCCGGTCGGGCAGGCTTTGTTATGGCGAACTCTGCCGCTGATGCTCGCGCCTCTGAACTTGAAGTTCGCAGTCAGATTATCAAATCCGGTGCTGTTGATGTCGTTGTCAGTATTGCTTCAAATTTCTTCTATACCGTCACTTTGCCCTGTACCCTCTGGTTTTTCGACAGATCCAAACAGAATAGTGATAGACACGATAAAGTTTTGTTTATAGACGCACGCCATCTCTATCAACAGGTAAGTCGCGCACATCGGGAATTTACGCCTTTGCAACTCGAATTTCTTGCCAATATTGTTAGACTCTATCGGGGAGAAGCCCCTGAAGACCAACACAACAGCGCGGATTTCCTCGCCACAAGGTTCCCTGATACAGAATACGTTGACGTTCCGGGGCTTTGCAAGGTAGCGACTATTGCCGAAATTGAAACACAAGGATGGAGTCTCAACCCTGGGCGTTATGTCGGAGTCGCCGAACAAGCTCCTGATGATTTCGACTTCGCAGAACGATTTGGGGAACTCAATGAGGAATTAGAAATCTTAAATGCTGAAGCACATCAATTAGAGGAACGCATCGCAGAAAATGTTGTAAAGATTTTGGAAGATGGGGTATAATATCAAAAGGATAGGATTTTGGACCAAGCGATGAAAGATGTGAAATGGATTGGGGATTCTCGTGAGTGAAAAAATAAAAATTACGGAAAGTTCTGGCAATGTTTTTTTAGATATCGGTTTCTCCGAAGAGGAAGCGGAATACCATCAGTTAAGAGTAGACCTCGCCTTTGCAATCCACCGTCTTCTTGAGGAACTAAAACTGACTCCTGCGAAAGCAGAGGCACGCTTTGGACTCAATCGGAGTGATGTGTCTCGCCTGAAGAAGATGGATACAGATTTCGCTCTGGAGCGGCTGCTAATGATCCTGAAGAAACTAAATCGTAACGTTGAAATTCATATTACGCCTTCGGATGGAACAATCAGGCACCAGCGAGTTTTTGTGACCTAATGATGTTCCTTTATTTTGGAAGAGAGAGTCCGGAATGCTACTCAAGAATCGCATCTGCATTGTAACCGGTGGGAGTTCAGGCATCGGACGGGGCATCGCACTCGAATTCGCTCGCGAGGGTGCGCGAATCGCTGTCGTCGATAAACTGGAGACACCCCTCCGCGGCAAATACCACGAAACCGATACCACAACCCCGACCGTTTCAGAAATCGAGAAACTCGGAGCAGAAGGACTGTTTCTCCAAGCCGATGTCGCCGACGATGCACAGGTTGCACGCGTAATTCAGCGAACCGTAGAACACTTTGGGGGACTCGACATTCTCGTCAATAACGCCGGTATTCATATCCCCGGTGGCGCGCAGGAACTCTCAATCGCTGATTGGGACAGTGTCGTTGGTGTCAACCTTCGTGGGGTGTTTGTTACTACGAAACTCGCCATCCCACACCTGAAACAATCGAAATTTGGAAGGATTATCCAGATCGCCTCCGTCCACGCGTATGGCGGTGGTGCAGGACCTGCGTATGCTCCCGCGAAAGCCGCTGTCGTCAACATGGTTCGAGATACCGCCTTGGAAATCGGGCAATTCGGCATAACCGTCAACGCCATCTGTCCCGGCTACATCGAGACGGCAATTCAGGACTACCTCACCTCCGAACAAATTGAGGAAGCATTAGAAAAAACGGCTTTGCCACGTTTCGGTCTGCCGAGAGACATCGGACGCTCCGCGATTTTCCTCGCCTCCGATGATGCAGAATGGATCACCGGTGCTTCTCTGCTCGTTGATGGTGGATTCGCCGCAGGCGTTTAAATAGTAGCAGGCACACTCCGTGTGCCGTTATGCCACAAGGACTAACAACATAATGCAAACAAACCCATGGGGGACGATCCGCTTCACAGATAAAGTTGCATTGATAACTGGCGGTGCCTCCGGCATCGGCAGGGCAACGGCGAACTGTCTCGCAGCTGAAGGCGCGCACGTCATCATCGCCGATAATAACGCTGAAATGGCGAACCAAGCGGTCTCCGAAATCCAAGAAACAGGCAGCAAGGCACTCTACATAGAAGTCGATCTTGCTGATGACGAAAGCGTCCGTGCCGCTGCGCATGCAGTCGCCGAAGAATTTTCCGCGCTTCATGTCCTCGTCAATAACGCCGCTATCTTGCGGTCGGGTAAGATTGAAGATGGTGCATGGCTACCGAATTGGGAGGCTGAAACCGCAATCGGTCTCCGAGGTTGGGTGTTGATGACACAGCATCTGTTGCCGTTGCTAAAAAAAGATGGAGGTGCTATCGTTAACCTTTCATCGGAAGGTGGGTTCCTCGGTAGACCCGGGCAATGGATCTACGATGCCATTAAAGCTGGTTTAGTCTCTCTTACCAAGACAATGGCGTCCGAGTTTGTCGAATATGGCATCCGGGTCAACGCTATTGCACCGGGCTGGATCGTTACAGAGATGCACTTCGGTAAGGCACCCGACCCTGCCGCACGTAAGAAGGAATTGGAGGAATCACCGATCAATTCCTGCATAATGGGACGTCGCGCCCGACCGGAGGAGATCGCATCGGCTATCGCTTTCCTCCTAAGCGATGATGCTTCTTACATCACGGGGCAAACGATACATGTAGATGGCGGACGATGGGGGATGTCCGTTGGTCGGTAAAAAATGCCCAACAAGACCCACACCACAGCCGTTGTCCTCATACCACCGGAATCCGTACAGGCACCTATCCAAGACATCCGTAGAATCCACGACCGTAATTTCGTGCGATGGATGCCACACATAACGCTGCTTTATCCATTCGCGGAACGGAACGATTTTATAGATGTTATCCCGGCGCTCGAAAAAGCCGCACAACAGGTATCACCCTTCTGTGTTGAGCTCACTCGCTTTGATGCTTTTCAGCACCGGAAATCGTGTACGATGTTCTTAGTTCCAGAACCCGAAGACGAAATTGTGCGGTTACACAGCACGTTAATGCGGCATCTTCCCGATTATGACAACACGGCGCAATTTGCTGGCGGTTTCCATCCACACCTCTCGGTTGGACAATTCTCTCACCGATCCCTTCGCACCGAACAGCAGCAACTCCACACCGAATGGCAGTCGGTCGGGTGTGAAATGGAAGCGATCAGTCTCATTTATCGCTCACCTGAAACAGATGACCGGTTTGTGGTTGCGGAGCGGTTTCCCTTCCAGAAAAGGAGTCAGTGATGAACACGAAAATTTTCCTAACCCTAATTGCAATCTTCGTCATATCTCTTTCAGGTTGCGAACGAGCCCAGCAGGTCATCACACCGGGTACGTCCACCTCGGACACCATGTCCACCATCAAAATTGGTGTGATTCAACCCACAGGACTTGCCCCCAATTTCACCAAAGGCGCGGAACTCGCCAGAGCGCAAGTCAATAACAGCGGCGGACTGCTCGGCATGCAAGTCGAATTTATCGTCATGGACAATCAGGGAGATCGGGAATTCCCAGATGCAATGGAGAGTGTCCGCATTGCCAAAGTATTGATTCAAGAGGAAGGTGTTGTTGCAATTCTGGGTCCCCTACTCTCGACGAATTCCATGCAGGTTGGACCCGTTGTTACTGAACTTCGACGACCCATAATCACCGGTTCGTCTGGTGAGAAGGTGACATCCACCGGTGAATTTGTTTTTATTACGGTTGCTCCATCTTCAGTTCAGGGCACGACGACAGCACAATTCGCGTTGAATCCCACCGAACTGAACGCCAAAACCGCCGCAACAATCCGTCAATTTGGAGATGTATACTCCGGTGCCGTTGCTGATGTTTTTGAAGAGAATTTCCAGAAGCTCGGCGGGGAACTTGTTGCAAGTGAAATCTATCAGCACGGTGATAGGGATTTCGACGCACAGTTAACACGTATTAAAACCGCCGCCCCGGATGTCCTCTTAATTGCGGGTTTCAGTCCAGAGATTCCTTTATTGGCACTGCAAGCGAGGCGTATGGACATTGACGCGACCTTTATCGGCACAAACGGTTGGGATGAACCTGACAAGCTTCTCGGCACTTTAGATGACAATGCCCCTTTAGAGGGATCTTACTTTACAAGGGATTTCAGTATCGATTCCCCCGATGCCGCGCCTTTTGTTGAGGCTTACACTGCGATGTATATGGAACCGCCGGATGGTCCTTCCGCGTGGGGGTATGATGCGATGGCACTGCTAACACTCGCCATCAAGAATGCTGGGACATTGGAACCCGATGCGGTTCGGGATGCCTTGGCAAACACGACCGATTATCAAGGTGCCTCCACCATCTCCCGTTTTGATGAGAACCGACATCCTCTCAAAGGTCTGACGCTCTACACGATTCGCAACGGGCAAATAGAACTCTACAAAGTCGTTGAGCCGTAACAACAAACCTTACCCCGAAATTGGTAGGTGCGGTTTCCTAACCGCACCTTTTTACTTTCCCCGCTGGCGATGTTTCCTCGCCGCTTCTGTAGGAGGGAACTCCGATTCCCGACGCTTAACTCAGAAAACGGGTTGTTCCATAAAAATCTTCTTCAGCCCCATAGGGGCGATATCTGTGTAGGAAAACGGCAACACCAATAAAACAAAGCCCCGTAGAGGTGACATCTGTATGGCTAATACATTAAAAAATCTGAAGAAGATTCTGGGAAATATGCTATAATATACTGACATAGAAGCAGTGTAACGTTTTAGAGGACATAATATGAGTTCGTGGCGAAACCTAATGATTGGTGACTTAGGACAGGTTATCACAGGCTACACTCCAGCCATAAAAAAAACAGAATATTATGGTAGTGAATATCCTTTCATAACCCCAACAGACATAACAATGGCTACTCGTACTGTTCAAACAGAACGATTTTTGTCGCAAAAAGGATATGAATATCGGAAAAATCGTCTGCTTCCTCCAAATGCGATATGTGTAGTCTGCATTGCTAGTATTGGTAAGATTTGCATGACAGTCGTTCCTAGCGCAACAAACCAACAAATTAACAGCATTATAGTGAACCAAGAAGAGTACGACGCATACTTTGTTTATTACCTTCTTAGAACCAAAACAGCAATACTTCAAAGTATTGCTGGGGGTGTTGCAACTCCTATAGTAAAAAAATCAACGTTCGCAAACCTTGAGGTTTGTGTTCCACCCCTTGAAACCCAACGCAAAATCGCCGCCGTCCTCTCCACCTACGACGACCTCATCGAAAACAACACCCGCCGCATCAAAATTCTTGAGGACATGGCACAAACCCTCTACCAAGAATGGTTCGTCCACTTCCGATTCCCCGGACATGAAAATGTAGCGATGGTAGAATCGCCGTTGGGACCGATACCACAGGGGTGGAAGGTAGTTCGTGCAAGTGAAGTTATATTTATAAATCCAAAAACCTCTGTTCCACGCGATACTATAAAACCTTTTGTTCCAATGAAGTCAGCAACAGAAAATTCGATGTTAATCACTGAGATAGGGGAAAAAACGGGGAATAGTGGGGCGAAATTTAAAAATGATGACACGCTATTTGCGCGTATCACTCCATGTCTTGAAAATGGTAGGACAGGCTTTGTCCAATTTCTCCCTCACGACGATGCAGTTGCATTTGGATCTACCGAATTTATCGTCCTCAGGTCCAAAACGTTGAATCCGTATTTCGTCTACCTTCTTGCACAAACGCGTGATTTCAGAGAGAATGCTATCAAAAGTATGACAGGGGCTACAGGAAGACAGCGTGTTGTCAATCAGTGTTTTGATGATTACTTTTTTCCAAACCCCAATCAAGACATACTTAATCAATTTGAGCTTACGATCGTATCCTTCTTTAACGTGAGTTTGAAAAAAGTTTAGTCGTTAGAAAAGCACCGGAAACCAATCGCTGATCTGCTGAAGTTCATGGATGTTCAGCGAGGGTTTGTTCTCCAACAACTGATACGCGATCAAAGCAGAGAAGACATTGACTTGAAAGTTTTCAAAACTTCTATGCCGACTGTGCTCCACCTGCATCTGTGTTTTCAGTTCCCGAATCACCGATTCAATCAGCATCCGCTTTTTCAAGAGCACCTCATCGGACACCGATAAGTCCAGGGGTTTCATGTTCTTACGGACTTTGTAAACCAAGTTTACACCTTGCTCACGGAGTTCTTCGCGAAGGTCCTTGGAGATATACCCTCTATCTGCGTAGAGACTCCCGTGAAGTCGCTCTGCGAACTTTCGCAGCGGTTTGCGATCATCTATATTCCCAGGGGTCAACGCAACATCTAAGACTTCCCCTTTCTCATTGATGGCCAGATGAAGTTTGAACCCATAAAACCATCCCATAGATGTTTTCGAGCATTCCGCAACATCTGCGAAGACGCGATGCGATGAAATCCGCCTGTTATCGCAGACCCGCAGACGTGTAGAATCCACGAAGGACACACCGCTACAGTCTCCGAGGGTCGTGGACAAGTAAGACACTAAGAGCGTTAGCACTTCCGATTGGAGCTGCACGAAACGACTATAACTCACCAGATGTGGGAACTCATCGCCCCAGTAGACGCAGACGTGTTTGAGATAAAAATGCTTTAACGTCCGATAGTTGCTTTGATGGAAAGCAATCAGGAGCGTCATCACCTCACTCGGATGCAGCTGTCTCGGTCGCCCGCGTGTTTCAAGCGGGGGTGTCTCAGGCAAGCACTGTGTTGACACCCATTTCTCATACGCAAGAAAAAAGTCGTCTATTTCGCAAAAAAGTGTTATGATATTCATCGGAGAACTCCTTTTGGTGGAAGAAATGAAACCTTATCACTTCATTATACCAAAAGGGTTCTCTTTATACAAAAACTCTTCAATTATTTATCAAACTCACGTTTCTTTAGGAAAATCCAAAACCTTTCGGAGAAAAACGCCAACCTCCGTCAAACCCGTGATCTCCTTCTCCCCAAACTCCTCTCCGGCGAGATAGACATATCCGAACTCGACATTGACACTGATCCTAAAAGCAATTGACAGATACAACGCGACGGTGTATAATTACAGCAAGGCGATAAGGAAACGCTCGCGGACTTAGCGATTCTCGGTGGGTTAGCTTATGACTCTCAAACCATCCGCGAGGCAATATCGGAGGTCATCGTGCAAGAATCCTCTATCATCCAATACTTCACTGAGAAAGGGATCGAGCAAGGTAAAAAACAGCACGCTGTCGAAGCGATACTCACGGTGCTGGAGGTCCGATTTCAGACCGATGTCGCAGAGAAATTAAAGCCTTTTCTTGGAGCCATTGACGATCTAAAACGTCTGGATCAGTTACATCGGGTCGCCGCCCGAGCATCAGACATTGATGAGTTTACGCATGCCCTCTTGGAACTTGAAAACTGAGCTGCACCGAAGGTTGAATCCCGATACCGATATAAAGGCGAAACCCATGTCAGAACAGAAAGCGTTTTTAGAGAAACTTCATATCAAAAATTTCCTGAGTTTGCGGAATGTTACGCTTCCGCTAAAACCCTTGACGGTTCTCGTTGGTCCCAATGCAAGTGGTAAGTCCAACACCTTGAGATCTCTGCGCCTTGTCAACGGTATGCTAATGTTTGAAACGCCTCCCATAACGCTTGATGTTATCCAAGGGCAGATTTGGGCGGGCGGAGCCGACCACATCACCTGCGAATTACATGCCAAAGTGAAGGAGAAACCAGCACAATATACATTGGTGTTTAAGGCTAAGGGTGAAAATCTTTCTGTTGACGAAGAATTATTGGTTGACGATGTCGGTGTTATTTCAGTTCAGAGTGGAGAGGGTAAGGTTAAGGATGAAGATGACAAGAACATAACAACCTACAAATCCAACAAACTTGCTTTAAGGTCAGCTGGTGATTATGGACGTAAACCCGTTACGAGTGCATTAACAAAGTTTATTCAAGGATGGGAATTTTATGACTTTGAACCAAACCACATACGAACTAATTCTAATAGATTCTCTCCTATTACAAAGGGTATTCGAGAGTTGTTAAAACTTAATCGTTATGGTGTGAATGTACCAGATATACTTTGGGACTGGCACCAGAATACACGGGAGGATTTCCGCTACGTTAATGATTCTCTTGTGGCTTCCACGAATATTAACATAGACTACCACAAAATTGATGGGGAATTCCAACTCTGCCTTCTTGAAGGATACAAGAAGCCGATACCTCTGATAAATGCCTCTGATGGCACATTACGCCTGTTGGCATATAACACCTTGCTTAACCAACCTGAATTGCCACCACTTATTGCTATTGAAGAACCGGAGCGGAGCCTGCACCCTGGTGCCCTGAAAGAAATCGCATACGTCCTCGAGCAACTTGCCAAACGAACGCAAGTGATTATCACAACCCATAGTTCGCAACTCCTTGACACCTTCAGTTCTGATAGTTTATCGGACTCCCTCGGTGTTTTGCTCTTACGCAACCGGCCCGGGATGGGTACAGAAGTAATCAATGTTGAAGAAATCCGAGATGATCCAAATCGAAAGGGCTTGGATGGTTGGATTATAGATTTCGGAATTGGCAGTGCTATCTTTCATAGTGAACTTCTGCAAGACATGATGGAGGATGAGCCTGCATGCCACGAATAAGGATTTGGACTTTGGAATCAACCAATGATGCCAAAGTTGTCAAACATTTAGCTGGTAAGTTGATGACACATTTGCAACTCGGAAATCTATCTATTCAAACAGTTGGTGGCATGGAATCCCTGATGTACAATAAAAGAGGACAATCCTTAGGTGACAGGATCAGGCAGACAACCCAGCAATACCTTAAGAAAGATGATTATGTTATTTTCGTCATTGACAATGATAGCCCTATGGCACGCCACCAACGCAAACAGCAGCAGAATTCGCTTATCAATCAAATCGAACGAATTGCTCAGGATAGCAGTTTTAGAGGCAAAGTCTTTTTTGCGCCTGCCATTCAAGAACTTGAAGCGTGGTTGTTAATTGATTGCCTTGGAATTTTCTGTTATTTCGCTAGTCGGCGTGCACAGTATAGAAATAAGTGCCGTGATAAGGTACTAGCAAATCAAGCCTTTGTCCGATTTCTCAGGCGTTATCAGAGGGGCAATACGCAACACATTGTCGAAAAGGAAGTGGGAGGCAAGGGTCCCAAAGAATACTTGGAAGATTTTTCTGAGCAGGTTCTGCGCGCCCTCAATCCAAATATACCGCAAAAGAACATTAACCGTGGTCGATATCATGAAAGGATGTCACCTGAGCTAGCTAAGTACGTAGTCATTGACAGAGAAACATTGCGGCGTAACAATTCCCTCCGTGAATTAGGGAACATATTAGCGCAATTCAAGTGAATGGTAATTATGATAAGTGTAAGAGTCTGGAATTTACAATCTGATCGAGATGCTGAGGCAGTCAGATTCTTGGAGAATACATTTTTGAGATTTCGGCAGCTTGAGTATCTGGCGATCCGGACAGCGGGAAGAAGTGCTCTCCGCAAGTGCCATAGGCAGGGCGTACCTGTGAGCAGTAACTTGAGGAAGACCCTCCAGCACTACCTCGCGCAAGACGACTATATTATTTTTATCATTGATACTGACCAGCAGGAATCAAGTGGTTTTGTCAATCAACTCAGACATATAGTCAAGGGTTACGATTTTTCTGACAGAGCATTTTTCATGCCGGAGGTTCAAGAAGGCGAATCCGCCAAGGCAACGCAATGGCAGAGCATTATTTCGCGTTTCCATACTGAAGTTGAAAGTGAACGCAAATGGTTTCGGGAAGAATGGGATAGGACTGTAGCACACTTTCACAAGACCTTTGCTGACACACCAGAAGAAGAAGTGATACGCGATTTTGAGGAAGCACTTGCAGAGGTGAGACGTGAACGACATGAGCATTGATAGGGAGGTAGATCACAATGATTCAAATTTCTGAACCGATAACGCTTGAAAAATTGTTGCCATTGATACAAAAGCTGCCTAAAGTTGAGCGCGAACGACTGCGTAAATCCCTTGAAGAGGAATCACAATTGGATGCCGCAATTCTGCTATATCAAGAGGGGGAAGTGACCCTCGGAAGAGCCTCTGAGTTGGCTGGTATCCACCGTTTTGAGTTTGAAGAGGCTTTGGCGGCAAGAGGCATCTTGAAAATCGTTGAAGTTGATTCAGCAGAAACGTTGAAAGCGCAGATTGCGCACATTAAACGTCTTCACAAACCAAAAACAAGATTGAGATGAAAGATCGCCTCAAATTCCGAACAACTGACCTGATTTTCAAATGAACCCATACAGTGAAGACGAACTCATCGAACAACCCGCCATTGCCCTCCTCGCAGAAATGGGGTGGGAGACCCTAAACTGCTACAGTGAATTCGATCAGAGAGATGGAAGTCCTCTCGGCAGGCAAACAAAATCCGAAGTTGTCCTAACCGCTCGCCTTCACGCTGTATTAGAACGCCTCAATCCCACTGCTACCCAAGATGCCATCACCAAGGCAATCGAGGAGCTCACCCGCTCCCGTTCCCTTATGAGCAGTGTTGAAGCCAACCTCGAAATCTACACCCTCCTGAAAGATGGCGTAAAGGTCACTACCAGCGATCCGATCGACGAAGACGAGAACTCTGAAGTGCTTGAGGTAATTGACTGGGAAAATCCAGAGAATAACGATTTCTTTGCCGCATCTCAATTCTCGGTCACCGGTGAGATGTATACCAAACGTCCGGATTTCATCTGCTTCGTCAATGGGATTCCTTTAGTTCTGATGGAGTTCAAGCGGATTGATGTCAACCTTCACGATGCCTATAGTGACAATCTCAGGGACTACAAAGACACCATCCGACACCTCTTTTGGTATAACGCCTTCATTCTGCTCTCTAACGGCACAGACAGCAAGGTCGGAAGCTTCACCGCCAGTTGGGAGCATTTCGCCGAGTGGAAACGCGTTCACAGTGAGGATGAATCTCCCAAGGTCTCTTTAGAGACGATCCTGCAAGCACTCTGCACACCCAAGCGGTTACTTGATATCGTTGAGAACTTTATCCTGTTTATGGAAGCACAAGGCGGGTTAATCAAAATTCTCGCCAAAAACCATCAATACCTTGGTGTCAACAACACGATTGCATCCCTGAATCAGATTGAAAATAATCAAGGTAAACTCGGTGTCTTTTGGCATACGCAGGGTAGTGGAAAAAGCATCTCAATGCTCTTCTTTGCGCAGAAAGTGCTTAGAAAGGTGCCGGGAAATTGGACATTTGTTGTCGTAACCGATCGCAAGGAGCTGGATAACCAAATCTATAAAACCTTCGCGAGCACAAGTGGTGTCCTAACGCAGCAGGAAGTACATGCGGAAAATGTTGTCCATCTACGCCAACTCCTCGCCGAAGACCACCGTTATATCTTCACCCTTATCCACAAGTTCCAGACGCAAGGTAGCGAGCGGCACCCTGTTCTCTCAGAGAGGTCAGACATCGTCGTCATCACCGATGAAGCACACCGGAGTCAGTATCATACACTCGCCTTGAACATGCGCACCGCACTCCCGAAGGCTGCATTCATCGCGTTTACCGGAACACCCCTCATGGCTGGCGAGGAAAAAACCAAATCGGTATTCGGGGACTACGTGAGTGTTTACGACTTCAACCAATCTATCGTGGATCGCGCAACCGTGCCGCTCTACTATGAAAACCGTGTGCCAACCCTACAACTGACGAACGAGAACCTCAACGAAGACCTCGAACAGGTTCTGGAAAATGCCGAGCTGGATGAGGCACAAGAGGCGAAGCTGGAACACGAGTTTGCCAGAGAGTATCACCTCATCACGCGAGATGAACGGTTAGAGACCATTGCCAAAGATATAGTCGCTCACTTTATGGGCAGAGGCTATCAGGGGAAAGCGATGGTCATTTCAATTGACAAAGCGACTGCTGTCAAGATGTATGACAAGGTTCAGAAGCATTGGAAGCGGTACACTGAGCGTCTAAAATCCGAGATAACCACACAGACCGGTAGCGAACGGATCTTCTTAGAGAAAAGGATTCGCTACATGGAGGAGACTGATATGGCAGTCGTCGTTTCTCCGGGACAAAACGAGATTGACGACCTCAGACAGAAAGGGGTTGACATCACACACCACCGCGCCCGTGCGAACACTGAGGATTTAGATACCAAATTCAAGGATTCAGATGACCCCTTCCGAATTGTCTTCGTCTGTGCAATGTGGATCACAGGTTTTGACGTGCCTTCTTGCTCCACAATTTATCTTGACAAGCCTCAGCGAAACCATACTTTGATGCAGACGATTGCCAGAGCCAACCGTGTCTTTGGTGATAAAAATAACGGTTTGATTGTTGACTACATCGGCGTTTTCCGTTATCTTGAAAGAGCATTGGCGATTTATGCTACCGGTGCCGATGCGGAAGGAAACCAGAAACCGATTGCGGATAAGTCGGAACTGGTTGAAAAACTCAGAGAGGCGATCGCTGAAATCACCGAATTTTGCGAAAGTCTCGGCGTTGACTTAGCGAAATCCGAAACGGATGACGCTTGGAAAAACATCAGCCAAATCAATGATGCAATGGAACGCATCTTGGTTAATGATGAAACCAAAAAGAATTATCTACAATACGCCACCGGTGTCACGAAACTATACAAAGCGATTCTGCCCGACCGCGATGTGCATGAGTTTATCAGAATCTGCCAACTTATCAATATCATCGCACAGAAAATCAAAAACTTGACAACACCCGCTGACATCTCTGGTGTAATGACAGAAGTTGAAAATCTGCTGAATCAGTCAATCGCACCTGAAGGCTATCTTATTCAGATACCGCCTGACAGTTACGATATGAATCAGGTAGATTTGAGCCAAATTGACTTCGATCAGCTAAGTGAACAATTCAGATCGGAACACAAGCGTATCGAAGCGGAGAGACTCAGAGGCGCGATCAATGGCAAACTCGCCGCTATGATCCGTCTCAACAGAAATCGGATGGATTATCAACAGAAATTTGAGCAGATGATCTCGGAATACAATGCAGGCACTATTGGTGTTGATGATTTCGTTGAGGGGCTTTTTAACTTTGCTAGCGAGCTCCACCAAGAAGACCAACGCGCCGGTACTGAAGAGTTTTCTGAAGAGGAATTAGCGGTGTTTGATCTGTTGACGCGACATGAACCGCATCTAACTGTTCCTGAAAGAGATGAAGTGAAGACTGCTGTGAGGAGATTGCTTGAGAGACTCAAACAGGAAAAATTGGTGCTGGATTGGCGTAAATGGACACAATCGAAAGCTGAAGTTAAAGAAACAGTTAGCAATATACTTGATGATGAACTACCCCAACCTTACACACACGAACTGTTCAATCAAAAATCTGAGGCGGTTTATCAGCACATCTACGATTCTTACTATGGCGAAGGAAAAAGCATTTACACCCAAAATTAAAGGCGCGGTTTTAAACCGCGCCTACATTTATCGAAAATATCGGGTTATCACCCGATCTCACCAATCTCAATCAATCGATCGTCCAATGACCGCTCCGAACGTGGCAAGTCGCCGAACAGCGGACGGAAATACCCAGCACCCGCCGGAGACATCTGATACCGTTCGGCATCGTAGAACCGCAGATCGAGACTTCTCCGAATCACATGACCGGATGCATCCCGCTTTAGCACCTGTCCTAAAGGTAACAGGGTCGGTTCAATGCCAGCCTCCGTCCGCGTAATAGTCGCAACGCCATTGAACATGCCGTCTGAGAGTGCCTGCACCGCCATCGCGCCTGCCTTCATAGCGATGTCTTTATCCATCGGAATCGGGCTACCGCATCTCTGGAGATAGCCGAGTATCAAGGCGCGAAACGCTGAACTCGAAATTTCGGGAAGGAGTTTCTTCATCGCCTCAACGATAATTTCTGAACAACCCCCCGGTTTCGTATGCCCAAAGGCATCGAGTTCCGCCTGTGAGGTAATCATCAGTTCTCCAGCGTCATTTCGGATACCCTCTGATACGACAACGATGACGTTGCCTTGTTCTGCGTGTTTTTCGCGAATCGCTTCCGCCAGTTTCTCCGGTTGGTACGGCACTTCTGGGACAACGATAAGATCCGCTTGTCCATAGGCGGCTGATAACGTCAACCAACCCGCATCTCTTCCCATCGCTTCGACAACAATCACACGATCATGGGAGTAGGTAGTCGTCCGTAGATCTCGGACGGCGTTGATGACACTGTTCGCTGATGAAGGGAAGCCGGGACAGAAATAGTTCACCATCTTAGAGTAATCAACGGCATCACCTTCGGGCGGATTAACACCCACGTCGTTATCAATTGTTTTGGTGACGAACGTGGTTGTGAATTGATCTGATAGTGCCGTACCGACTGTTAAAGTATCATCGCCGCCTATTGGAATAAGACCGCTGATGTCGAGTTTTTTCAGATTGCTGACTGCTTCATCTAATTTGCCATCTTTAATCAGGTTCGTGCGTGAGCTCTTTAACAGCGTCCCACCCCGGTTTTCATCAATCAGGTCAGGCGTTAGCGTAAAGTAACGTCCACCTTTCAAGACACCACGCCACCCTTCCATGAATCCGATGAGTTCAAAACCGAGTTCCTCGGCTTTCAACGCAATGCCTTTAAGGGTGGCGTTAAGAGCACTTGTATCGCCTCCACCTGTCAGAACACCGATCTTTTTTGCCATATCAAACTCCTTTATTATTTATGTATTTTTTATTCCATTGTCCGCTGTCGTCTGCGCCGTCAGTGGCGTGTCGGGAATCGGAGTTCCCTCCTACAATAGCAGTCAGCAGTCAGCAGGAATCGGAGTTCCCTCCTACAATAGCTATCAGCAGTCAGCAAGAGTCGGGAATCGGAGTTCCCTCCTACAGGAGAACTGAATGCCTCTGAGGTAGTGGCAAGACTACTTGACAACTTCCACGAGAACCGGTTTATCCAGAGCGAGTGCTTTTTCAAATGTCGGTTTAAAATCACTTGGATCTTCGACACGTAACCCAATGGCACCGAACGATTCCGCAAACTGCACGAAGTCCGGGTTGACGAGTTCAACACCGATCCGTTTGCCAAAGCGGCGGAGTTGCCCGCGTTCGATTGAAGTGTACTGGTTGTCGTTCATGACAAGCGTCACAACGGGTAGGTTATACATTACCGCGGTTGCCAGATCCGGGCACGTCATTAAGAATCCACCGTCCCCACTCAGCGCGACGACTTTCCGTTCTGGATAAGCAACCTGTGCCCCGATAGCACCTGTCAATCCGATTCCCATCGCAACAGATACACCGGAGAAGATGTAAGTCCCTGGGTGATAGCATGGAAAATGTGGCAGCGCACCATAACCAGTGATATTGACATCAACAGACAAGATTGCATCGCGAGGCATCACATCGCGCATCTCTTGGAGGATCCGAGGACGTTCAATCACTGTCCATTGTCGACGTAATTCGCGTAACCCTTCCCCCCAACCACCTTTCGGTTTCTCGTCGCGGAGTGCGGCGTTTAACTGGCGTAAAACCAATTTCGGATTCGCACCGATGCCAACAGTCGCAGGATATTCTTTGTGAATTTCCTCTGTGTCCGCTTCAATGTGCAACAGTGGCTGCGGGATCTTAAGACTCCAGTTGCCAGTATCACGATAGTTAAATCGAGTACCGACGGCAACTATGAGATCAGACGCGTCCATCGCCGCTTGGGCAACGCCGTCTCGGAAGATACCGATGGAATGCGGTGAGTCTTCCGGGACCGAACCTTTGCCAAAACCTGTCATTACGATTGGTGCGTCCAGCAACTCGGCGAACTCAAGTATTTCTGCGGTTGCGCGTGTATGGTTAATACCACCACCTGCGATAATAAATGGACGTTCTGAGGTGCTCAACAATGCCAGTGCCGCATCTATATCTTGTGGACTTGCGGTCGTCTGAATACCGTTGTTCCGTGGCAGGATTGGAAAGTCGGCTTCGGCATCCAACGCATCTTTTGCCAACTCGATCAGCACAGGTCCAGGTCTACCTGAGCGTAAGGCACTAAAACTCCGATTGATGGCACCCGGAATCTGGTCTACCCGATGCACAATTTCCAGATGTTTCGTCATCGTGCTGAAGGCAGCTTTCTGATCCAATCCGTGAAAACTCTTCTTCGGATCCCGTGATGCCAAGTGGGATGGGTTCTGCCCTGTAATCCAAAGCACCGGCGAAGACGCTGTATTTGCCTCACCGATACCGATAGAGGCATTGTTTGAACCGGGACCCGGGACGGTCATACAGACACCAACATCGCCTGTCGCGCGGGCGTAACCATCCGCCATAAATGATGCACCGCCTTCGTGCCGTGTGACATAGTGTTGGATGCTGTCCTGATTGTTGTATAACGATTCATAAACAGTGTCTAAATGGTTGCCCGGCAAACCGAAAATGTCACTGACACCTTGTGCCTTCAAACACTCGACCAAAAAATCTCCACCCGTCATAATGACTCCTTTCATAGTGTTAACATGAGAAGCGACTTCCAATTTTACGTAACCTCAAAAAGCCGTCCCTGTTTGACTGTAAACGTACTATTGAGGTATGTCCTTCCATTCGCGTGCCAAAAATCAACAATCTCTTCCGTTCCCTTAAACAAATCCCATTCCGTAACGTGGGATGCCTTACCCTGTATCTCAATCAAGGCATCAATCGATTCTGTGCCTCTGTTGAAAAGATAAAAAAGTTCGTATTCTTCCGCTACCCGGTGGTGTACTTGAACGACATTCGTCTCCTCGTTGTTGGGTTTCATGTATACCGATACGGGACAATTCACCCATTTTCGGAGACATTTTTCGAGTTTCGCTATCTTCTCGTTTTTCGGAGCTCGTAGAATAGTTGTCCGCCGCCCATAGATAAGGTGTTCCAACGGATACGGTTCAAGTCCAATCCTTCCATTGAGCAAATACGGAATCGGATCGTCTGCTATCAATCTCCCCTTCGCTTTTGTGAATGCGCGCAGACACTTGACAGTCTCTTCTTGAAGTGAGACACAACTCGGAAGCAGAATAACGTTATAAATCTCCTTGATGTCTGCTCGGTCGTTCGGGAAACTGAGTCCACCGCTCCTATTGTCCCGTTTTCCTGTGCCGTCAGCATTGTCCCGCAAGCCTCTATAGGCTTGCGATATTTCTGCTGAACCCAGTTCCTGCTCCGAGACAATCCTGAAGTCGTAGCCCAATTCCCAGACGCTTTGACACAACCATCCCCACGCTTTCGTCAATCCATTCCACTGCTTCTCATCAGGTTTCGTCCAGAGGCTCTGTGTCGGTGCGACCATAAGGAGCGGTCTCTTTGGATAACCGCGTGATAATTTTTGCGTTAGCGTAGAGGATTTCGGGACTGTCGTCTGATCGCTATGTATCCACAGATTAAAACCGAGGCTCGCCTCTTCAAGCACTGTCCGTTTGTCCGTTTTCTGGGATGCCTTTCGTGAAATACCAGCATACTGTGTATCGCTACAGACCCATTTCGCAATGACGAGTCGTTTCGGTGTATCTATTTCGGTGGCGTTTAGGATAGGACAGTCCACTTGTGCCAGCATTGCCCCTAACTCAAACTCCAGTGCCTTTGCACTCGCACGGAGACTTAAAGCAAACTGTAGCCGTTCCTGATGACAGAAATCACGTACACCTCTAAGAAAACAGGTTGCGAATCGCGTTGTCAATTCGCTCCAAAATGTGTTCCTGACGGCTGCCGAGTTGTAAGTTTCGTAGAAAACTAAGGGCAGATGTGTTGTAAGTGTCCCCTCAGCCGTTTCTAAAAGTGTCGGACTCCACGGCACTGAGGTTGTACCAGTTCCCAGAACGCTTGCTAAAGACAAAAACTTCGGGAGTTCACAGGTAAAACCGATAAGGTGCTTCTTGCCGTAGGTCTTTAAATAGTCTACCAGCACGCGTTTCACGAACCTTGAAACTCCGGTGCTGTTCAAAAGATCTTCCGCTGCCGCTTCGGTCTGGTAAAGGTGAATCACCGTTCGTCCGCGAAGCCGTTCTGCAATTGCGAGGTCACCTGCTACGCATCGCTCAACATACTCGCTGATATTATAGCAGGGGACATCGGCGTGCGGTTGCGCAATTAAGTAGTGCTGATTGTATTCCGCTCCGTCCTGCCGATGAGATTGGCGAAGTTTCGCTTGAATCGCTGTTGTTGTTTCTGTGTCGCCAAAGGACTGTTCTACGGCGTTCAATTGAAACCGCGTTTCCAACAACGCAGACGGTAGCGAAACCCATGCGCGTTCCCCGCGTCGCAACAAATGGGTTAATTCTGATTGATGTACCGCTGCTTCTTGTGACCCGCGCCACAACAGCGTGCTTCCCGTGTCAAAAGGAACCGTCTGCACAACTTTCCGCTCCTAATTTTAACCTAAAAGATTTGCAACGCTTAAACGTTTGTGGTATACTTTTAACACCAGCGAAAGGGTAAAGATTCGCGAGTTCTCTCCATCCTATAATATTAAAAAGTTTAGCATACCTTGGGAATTGATGCAATCAAAAGTTTTTGTCCAATCTATACCTAAATCCTGAACAAACACTACGCTAAAAAGAGTAGAAATGAACGCCCTGGAAAATCTTATCTCAGCGTTTTCTGTGCTTCGCGGAAGCAAACTCCGCACGGTTCTCACACTCTTGGGAATAACGATCGGTATTGCGGGTGTGATAGCGATGATGTCTTTTGGCGCGAGTGCGGTGATAGGCATCTTCTTCGGTGACTATCCCGCCAGCCAAGCCGCAAAAATGGCTCCCATTGACGCCATCCGTCATACATAGAGAAGATAAACATGCAAATATTAGAGAATCTCATCTCAGCATTTTCTGTGCTTCGCGGGAGCAAACTCCGCACGATTCTCACACTCTTGGGGATAACGATCGGTATTGCGGGTGTGATAGCGATGATGTCTTTCGGCGCGGGTGCAGAAAAACTCATGATGACGCAAATTGAAAGTATCGGTGGTCCCAGTATGTTCGGCGTTTACCGACCCGGGCATATTGAAAAGAATAACCGTTGGCAACGCAATACCAGTCCACATTATCTGGAGATGCGAGATCTGGACGACATTCTGGCGGACTGTCCCTCAGTTGAGGTTGCTACCGTCGAAAGAAGTCACTCTATAGACTTTGAAGTTGAGGGCAAACATCAACGGACCTACATGCGTGCAACAACCAATGAATATCAAGCCGTCCGGCGATGGCAGACCGAGTACGGTAGGTTTCTCGCTGATACCGACATGGACTTCTGGAACAAGGTTTGTGTTATCGGGGCAAGGGTCTGGAAAGAGCAATTTAAAGGACAGGACCCCATTGGCAAGGAAGTCGGTATCGATAACAAACGCTTTACCGTTATTGGCATTATGGAGAGCCGTGGCGATGGGTTAGAGATGGGCAGAAGTGACGACAATATGGTCTTCATTCCCATTACCACCGCACAAACCCGTTTTGGCGGGCGTAATCGGGTTGGGGCTATCATGGCGCGTGCCAAGAGCATCGAGTTAGTTGAGCAGGCACTCAAAGAGGTAGAAACCGTAATCATGCGCAATCACGGGGGTGACGACACCTTTTTCCGAACGTGGAACGCAAAAAAGGGAATTGAAGGCGGCAGAAGGATCATTTTCATTATAGAGATGGTGCTCGTCGTCATTGCGTCTGTCGCGTTGATTGTTGCCGGCATCGGTATTCTAAATATTATGCTCGTTTCGGTGACAGAGCGGATCCCAGAGATTGGACTGCGAAAAGCAGTCGGCGCGAAAAGTTTTGACATCCGTCTGCAGTTCCTCACAGAATCTGTGCTGTTATGTCTGATTGGGAGTCTGCTCGGTATCGCTTTTGGTACTGTCGTCGGGAAAGGCTTCGCATGGGCGGTGAGTCAATTCTTTAATGAACTTTCCTGGCCCTCCGTCGTTACCCCCGAAGCCGTGCTCATCTCCGTTACTGCGGGTGCAGTGATAGGTATCTTTTTCGGTTATTATCCCGCCAGCCAAGCCGCTAAAATGGCTCCCATCGATGCAATTCGTCATACATAAGTTGTCGGATGGTTGTAGAAGCAGTGCGTAATATCAAATTGAAAGGAGAAAACTGATGCCTAATCCCGAAACCAATCCTGAATCCGTTCAAGAGATATCGGCGCGAGAGAATACAATAACTTTGGAGGAATTTCTTGAAAACGACTTAGAGGGTTATGAATATGTAAAAGGAGAATTAGTCCCAATGTCGCCCCCATCAATGGAACACGGTGAAATAAGTAGCAACGTTCATTTAAGCTTAGGTCTGCACGTTCGCGAAAATCAGTTAGGGCGTTTGTATATTGCCGAAACGACTTTTGATTTGGGTGATAGACTTGTGAAGCCGGATGTTGCGTTTGTGTCGACGGAACGGCTGCCGGAAAATAGGCGTAAGGGGTCACCTATTCCGCCAGATCTCGCTGTCGAGATAGTCTCCCCGACAGATAAACACTACGATGTCACCGAGAAGGCATTCGCCTATCTGAAGGCGGGGACACGTCTGGTCTGGGTTGTTGAACCTGTCGCGAAAACGGTGATGGTTTACCGCTCTGAAACAGATTTCACACTGCTTACGAGTGAAGACGCATTGACAGGTGAGGATGTCGTCAAAGGATTTACGTGTCCAGTCGCGCTACTTTTTGAGTAGATTTTAAAGAGAAACAATGCCTATTTTTAGATTAGACGGAGATAAACTCATCATTGCACAAGAAACAAACCTTGAACTTGAAAAACATCTGGAGGATTAGCTTGAAAATAGCCGGTGGGCAGTTATTGATAACACAAGTTGCCACCTATTTGACATAGCACTCCTAATGAAGATTAAGAATTTAATCGGGTAATGTAGGTGTCAATTGTCTGAACCGGGATTTACGGAATTCAAGGATTTGCAGGATTATAGAACATTCTTGTTTGAAAACAGGCCTTTATAGAATTACCCATAGGTGTCAGTTTAGGGATATTTCACGGAAACTTTTTGTGGCAGCGTCTTTACAAATGCCGCCCCTCCGGGGAAACCTGGGTCTTTGGACTTCACGCATGCTACACAAATGCCGCCCCTCCGGGGCTAAATTTCATACATTCACCTTACATTAGGCGTGAGAATGTGTTGGGTTCACTCGTCCTTTGGTGATTTCAGATTTCTGGATGCACCGGAAAGTTAGCTGTTATGTGCGATTTTTAGTAAATTCCCGTTCAACCCAACCTACGCGCTGAGAATCCATCATAAACCTATGCAACATACCCCTCTATCCTACAACACCCCTCCCACACAAAGCATCAAATACATCGGCTCCAAGCTGAAACTCATCCGACACATCCTCGAGCTTGTCAAAAAAGTCAACGCCGAGACAATTTTGGACGGGTTCTCAGGCACAACCCGCGTCTCACAAGCACTCGCCAAACTCGGCTACACTGTTATTTCCAACGATGTCGCCCCTTGGTCGAAAATTTTCGGCACCTGCTATCTTCTCAACACAAAACCAAAAGAGGCATATCAACCGCTCATCGATCATCTCAACGCGCTGCCACCTATTGACGGTTGGTTTACGGAGCATTACGGCGGACACGCCAATGACGGCTGCGCAATTCAGGAAGATGGACTCAAGAAACCGTGGCAGTTCCACAACACCCGTAAATTAGATGCGATTCGGCAGGAGATCGAAACCCTCAAACTCGATCCAATCGAAAAGGCAGTGGCACTCACAAGCCTAATACTCGCACTCGATCGCGTCGATAGCACCCTCGGTCATTTTTCTGCTTATCTCAGAGAGTGGGCACCCCGCGCCTATAAAGAATTAGCACTTAAGGTGCCTGAAGTCTTTACGTCAGAAGGAGACCACCAGGTCCACCAAACCGACATTTTTAAACTCGTGCCGCGTGTCTCCGCAGATCTTGCGTACTTTGATCCGCCTTATGGTTCAAACAACGAGAAAATGCCTCCGTCCCGTGTCAGATATGCCGCTTACTATCACCTCTGGAAAAGCGTTGTTCTCTTCGACAAACCCACCCTTTTCGGCAAAGCAAAACGGCGACAGGATACATCAGATCCCCTCGCCGCTTCTATATTCGAGGAATTCCGGCGCAACGATGACGGACAATTCATCGCTGTTCAAGCTATTGCGAAGTTAATCCGAGAGACACAAGCCCGTTGGATTTTGCTCTCTTACAGTTCCGGAGGTCGCGCCACTGCCCAACAACTCAACGAAGTTATGCAGAACAGTGGAAAACTCCTCGCTGTCCTCGAACTTGACTACAAAAAGAACGTCATGGCAGGCATGCGATGGACGCATGAATGGGTAGACATTGCTGAAGAGCCGAACCGCGAATTCCTTTTCCTTCTTGAGAAAAACAGGTTCCTCATTTGAACCATCTCTTTCCATACTGCGTTCCACAAGAGAGCGAGTCGTAACAATTACGCGACCCGCTCGCGAGTCTTGTTGGCGTGCCTAACGTTCATCGCTTTTACCTTTCGCAACGAGATGCCAATGTATACTGCACTCCAGCGGCCAATCGGTACAAATACCGTCTACTTTGCTGGTGCGGGCTTTGTCCCAGGTGTCCGGTCGGTTTTCACCGATGTGCAAGGCGAGCCAGACTTGCTTACCGAGCTTACGAGCCTGATCCATCGATTTCACGTTTGGAATGAATCGCACCCACAGGCAATCTGCCAGCGGATCACGCAAGGTTGTGGTGAAATGATCGGCTTCACTATCATTTAGATACACCGTGGTGCGTAGTTTTGGGTTGGCTTGTTTGAAGCGACGACTTGAATCGCTGGACTGACCGAAGGCGAAGAGTTGATCGAACAACTCATACTTTTCGACGAGACTCACGATGTTCTTCTCAATTCCCGGCGAAATGACTTTCATATTCAATGCGATAGTCAATGGTGTTCGTTGACGCTCGCGAATGAGTTTGAACACTTCTTCCAATGTCGGCACCTTCTCGCCAGTGAAACGCGGATCGAACCAACTTCCGGCATCCAGTTTGCGGATGTCGTCCAACGCCATTTTGATGACTTCGCCGGTGCCGGTGGTCGTGCGGTCTACAGTCCCATCGTGAATGACAACCAAGTGTTCGTCACGTGTCTGATAGACATCCAACTCGATTGACAAACCCAACTCGATGGCGGCGGCAAAACTGGGTAAAGTGTTCTCGGGCGCGTGTCGTGCCAAACCGCGGTGAGCGAGCAAGATCGGATTCGTGGGCGACTCATGCATCTCTGGCTCCGACGGCGCGGCGATCACACATGTAAGCATCAGCATGTTGAATGGCATAATTTACCCCCTGATTGCAAACCAACCTTATCTGGAGTCGCGAGATGGCAATTTTCCGATGTATCGACTCCCAACCGATAGTCCTTCTTAACAGTGTTATATAGGATTCTCACAAAATGCCTTAACTCTCGGATGTTCCAATACTTCCGGGTTAAGAACATGCGCTGGCGCGCGTCCTTGAATCGCATCCGTAACCTGCTTAATTGTGCAAAGATCCAGCCGAATGCCAGATTCAACAGTCATGCCCGCATTGTGATTCGTACAGATGATGCGCGGATGGTCTTTGTGGATCGCTCGAGGACCGTTAACCGGATCGTCCACGACATAATACCAGAGCCGGTTCTCACTAACAGCGCGGTTGGCTGCTGCGTCGTCAACGAGGTTCCCGCGCGATGGGTTGATGAGAGACGCATGCGGTTTCATCGCGCTGAGTTCCTCGTAGCCGACAACAGTGTCGGCACCCGATAGGTGCAGAGATACAGTATCACTTTCTTGGAAGAGCGTCAGTGGTGTATCAACAGCCTCCGCACCAAATTGCGCGGCGAGTTCAGCGATATCCGGACGGATATCATACACCAAAAGCCTTCCCTGCTCACCCAGAAGTGGACGAGCGCGGCTGGCAACCTCTTGACCTATACGCCCGAAGCCATACAAACCGAGCGTAGAACCCATCACCTCATGGGTCTTGATAAGTCCGAAATTCCCGTTATGGGAGGCGTTGTTTAGCGTATAGACCCGCTTCATGGTCGCGAACCACTGTGCAATCGCATATTCGGCGACGGTTACCATGTGTTCAGGAGCAATCGTGACAATGACACCGTATTCGGTCGCCAAATCAACATTAACGGTTTCATATCCGACACCCCAACGCGCAATAATTCGGAGCGATTCAGCGGCTTGGTAGAAGCTTTCATGAAAAGGCACTCCCCCTGCGACCACACCAACAACGCCATCGGCGTGTTCTGCAGTCAGTTCCGGGGGATGGATACTCAACTCACCGAATTGCTGCAAATCTGCCAACGCTGCCCGGCGTTCCGCAGAATCAAATTCGGTATTTTCAAAAATAGGAGAGAGAAAAATTTTTGACATAGTTTTTTCTGTTTAGCGACTGATGCGGACACTCCCTGCCTCCATCGCTTTTTCTGCCTCTTCTGCTGTTGCCCAGTTGAAGTCGCCGGGGAAAGTATGCGCCAACGCAGAATACCCGCCTGCGAAATCGACTGCTTCTTGTAGTAATTTTCCGTTCAGTAGACTATAAATAAGTCCCGATGAGAAACTATCACCGCCGCCAACCCGATCCACCAATTCTAAGTTCTCATAGATACGTGACAAATAGAACGCTTCGCCATCATACAGTAGTGTCCGCCAATCGTTCAACCAACCCGTTTTGGCATCACGCAACGTCGTACCGATCATTTCAATGTTCGGGAAAGCGTCCTTGACACGTTGTGCGACTGCTTTGTAGCTATCAGGTTCAAGTTTGCTATAGGATTCGGTCGCCCCTTCCGCCGCGAAGCCGAGGGATTTCTCAAAATCTTCCTCATTACCGATGAGAACAGAGACATGCTCCATCATCGGTCGGTTCACTGCCTGTGCCTCTTCTGCACTCCACAATTTAGAACGGAAGTTCAGGTCGTAACTCGTTTTGACCCCCGCAGCGCGTGCCGCTTTGAGTGCCTCTGCTGAGACGGCAGCCGCAGATTTTGACAACGCAGGCGTAATCCCGCTAAGATGAAACCAGCGCGCATTGCTGAAAATAGATGCCCAATCAATTTCTCCAAGCTGCACGTTAGAAATCGCAGAATAACCGCGATCATAAGTGACACTGCTCGCACGCGGTCCGGCGCCTAACTCAAGATGATAAAATCCGTTGCGTTCCAAGCCGACCCCATCGAAATCGACCCAAACAATGTTCGACATATCCACACCGAGTTCGCGCCCCTTGTTGCGGATATACCGACCTGACCAGTTGTCTACGAGTCGTGATACCCACGCAGTCCGCAATCCGAGTTGTGCAGCATTGACGGCGACGTTCATCTCCGCACCGCCTGCTGTGATTGAGAGCGATGACACCTGCTCAAGCCTCATATACTCCGGCGCGGTGAGTCGGATCATCGCTTCCCCAAACGTAACTAAATCGTACATGTTCATTCTCCTGCTTTGGTGTCTGTTTTGTTCCGGTATTCGTTATAGAGGTTTTCAATACATTGCCCACAGAAACAGTAGACTCTGCTGTATCCGCCGACCTCTTTTTCAAGCAATTCGTTCATCGTAAATTCGTTTTGGCAGATCGCACAGACTTCTATCAGTGCTCCGGGGTCAGTCGCTTCCGTGTTGGCTTTCCGCCGAGACAGAAAGTGCAAAATCAACCAAACGGCGATAGGTGCGAGAATTACAAAAATAATAAATAGCATGCATGGTTTCCTTGTAACGAACGACATAGAACAACCGATGTTCCTATTACTATAGCGGATAGTCGAGAACATGTCAACGGAAATTGTTTTGATTAATTCGCGGCTTCTGTGCTAAAATAACCCAAGTTCGATGGAAAAACAGCCAGTAAGTTGGCTTGAACGGAAACCTATCAATATCAGATGTTTATGAGGCAAAAGCCGCCGGCTTTCCAAGTACCATGAAATCGCGGAGAAGTCAGTGAAACCCAACACTTTATCTAACAGGACGGCTGCCGAAAGCCAACAACCACACATGTCCAAAATAGCCCACGTAGATGTGTATCCGACTGCTGTCGGGATGAAAGACAAATTTAATATCGGGACCGGTTTCGTCGGGGACCCTGGATCCGCTGGGGACCATGTTTTTGTCAAGATCACAACAGACGATGGCTACGTCGGTTGGGGTGAACAACGCGCGCTCCCTTCCTGGAGTTACGAAACCACCGAATCCATCACAACCACCGTTCGGCATTACATCGCCCCTTTGCTGCTCGGACGCAATCCATTAAATCTCAACCAAATCCATGAGGCGATTTATCAGGCGTTGAAACCTGCCGTTAGCAATGGACATCCCTTCGCAAAAGCCGCTGTTGATATTGCCTTACATGACCTCCGTGGACGCATCCTTGACATCCCACTACATACCCTCTTCGGTGGAAAACGCCACGATACGCTACCCCTCTGCTATGCATTGAGTATTGATACGCCAGAAATAATGGGGATGAAGGCGAAAGCCCTATCTCCATGTTCCTGTTTCAAAGTGAAAGTTGCCGGAACGCCAACGGAAGATGAAGAACGCCTGCGCGCAGTACATGAAGCGATGCCAGATGCCAAGCTTTGGATCGACGCGAATCAGTCTTATACGCCATCGAATGCGCTTGAATTGCTGAAACGAGTCGCAGATATTCGTGAAATTTACTGCATGGAGCAGCCCGTGGCAAGTCAAGATTGGTTCGGTATGAAGCGAGTCCGAGAAGATGCTCCGATTCCGATCGCCATTGACGAGGGTTGCTTCACCTACTTCGATTTGGCGAAGATCGCACGTTTGGAGTGTGCAGATGCTGTCGTTTTGAAAGTGTGTAAATCTGGAGGGTTAAACGAATGTCTTAAGAGCGTGCCTATCGCCGAAGCCAATTCACTTGAACTTCTCGGTAGCGGATTGACAGAAGCGGGAATCGGGTTCATCGCAAGCGTCCATCTCTTTTCAACTTTGGACCTTGTTCTCCCTGCGGAACTCAACGCACCTGCTTTTCTGGAAACTATGGCAGTGAGCGGCATCCAAATCTACGACCACGTTGTAACAGTACCAGAGGGTCCAGGTCTCGGTGTTACGCCTGATGAAGACTACATCAAGGCGAATTTGCTTGATGTTGAGAGTTCTTAAGCAGTATGAATATTTCTATGGGAATAGCGATAGTAATTGCCACCGCGCAGAGTAGGTAAGGACTCTGAACACCCAGTGATGAGTCCGCCGAGATACCTCCAAGGAACGGACCTAACAGGATTCCAACCCCTAATATGGCTTCGTGCCACCCGCTTTTATTCCCTTTATCTGCATGCCGGTCCAACCCGTAGTAGAGGCTACTAAAGTAAGTAAACGCTACAGACACACCGATAGCTGCAAAAGCAAAAGCCCAAAGAATTGTATGCTGTGTCAACCCTATTCCGAGGAAACTCAGAATTGCCAGCAGTTGAATAATCAGTAGTGGGCTAAAACGATAATGCCACCGCGTCGAGTAGCCGGTCCCGAGGACGACGAACGCCAGCGTTTGAACACCACCGAGTATTAGCATTAAATTTCCGTAGATTACCGGGCGTATTCCCATCTCCAATGTGAGTTTTGGCGCGAGTTGTCGGAGTACACCAAGCGCGAACCACGAGACAAAATTCGCACACCGAGCCAGATGGAGATAAGTCATCCGAACGGGTAGAGGTGGATACAGTATCTCAGGCGGTTCCGAGTCAGACTCGTCTGTGTGGACGGATAGATTTGATGGGTCGGATTTGGCGATACGAGAACACCAAATTGTCACTAAGGTGAGTATGGCGAAAATACCGGCGAGATAGAAAGGTCTGAACGGGTTTGCACTCCCGTATAGATAACTGGAGAACGCCGGACCCAAGGTCATGCCGATGCTCCAGAATAGGTTGAAGAGCATAATCCGTTGGATTAAATCGCCTTCGCCTTCCTGTTCAGCGAGCCATGCTTCGTAAGCCGGAAAGAAGAGTGCCATACTTATGCCGATTCCGGGAAAGACACTCATCAGATGTCCGCTATTTCGACAAAGGGCGAGTCCTATGCTGACGACACTAAGTATCAAGCACGCGGCGTAAAGGATATACTGACGTTCTATCCGGTCCGAGAGTCTCCCACACGGGATCGCAAGCAGCGCGAAAATCCCGTTGGTTACTGCCATCAACACGCCAAGGAAGGTTGAGGAGAGTCCTAAATGACTGGTATAAAAAGAGGTATTGGTTAAGATGCTGCTAAAGGCAAAGTCAATCAGTAGGACTGGCAGATAAACGGTGAGGAGTTGGAGCGGTTTTAGGCGCATTAAGGCATCGGGGTTGAAAACCCCTCCTACAAATGTTATGGCATCACAATCGCTGCGTCAATCATGTGATAGCCTGTCGCGCCAACCGGTTCTACTTCGATTCCGATTTCGTCTTGCGTAACACCACTGTTGGCGGTGGCTCTTGCGTAAATCTCAACAGGCTCCGATTTCTCAGGAACCTGCCAATTCCATCTCCAGAGCACCCACGCAAGCGGGGTATCTTTCGCCCAAATTTCTGCCTCTTCCCATGTCTGTCCGTAGTCAATACTGACTTCTACCTTCTTGATGCCGCCGTGGTTGCCTGCATCGAACGCTGCACCGCTTACTGTGTAAACCTTGCCGCCGGGAATTTCCTCGTCTTCACTCGGTGCTCCAATCATTGTGGCAAGTTTCACATTCGCGATCGGATCCCAGCCCCGTTTCTCCCAGTAACTTTCGTGTTCCTTTGCCAACTGGATGTTGATTATCCATTTCGGATTTTTCGTGCCGTAATGACCGGGGTTAAGCAATCGAACGGGGAAGCCGTGCTCAGTCGGTAGTGGTTCATCGTTCATTTCGTAAGCGAGGAGTGTGTCTTCACGCATCGCATCTTCCAAAGGAATCGCCGTGTGGTAACCATCTGCACACCGGAAGACGACCACTTTGACTTCGGGGGTTGGTCCGACCTTCTCAAGCAGATCGCGCATCCGAATTCCTTTCCACACTGCATTGCTCATCTGTTCCGTACCGATCGGGTCACCGATGCACTTCAGAGTTCGCATCGCCGTGACAGACTCCATCGCCGTGATGTCTTCAAGTCGCAGCGGTGGTATCCGTTTTTCGATGAGACCGGTAATTAGCAATCGCCATGTCGTCGCGTCAAGCTCAGCAGGATCGCCGATCTGTAGGATATAGAAATCGGAATTCGGGGTTATCATGGTGAGCGGCTTAAGTCCTTGCACCGCTGCTGCGTGTCCTTCCAATTGAAGGGGTAGGACCATACCAGCCGCACTAATCGCGCTCAGTTTTATGAAAGTTCGTCTTTTCATTTTTTAATTTTTCCTTGCGGAGAAACAACGTGCGTTTGGGTTTTGATGTGCATCCCTCAAATCCGCCTGTGCCGTTGTTGCAGGCTACGTTTTTTGATGATACCTTGAGGAAACCTTTTTTAATTTTTCCTTGCGGAGAAACAACGTGCGTTTGGATTTTGACGTACATCCCTCAAATCCGCCTGCGCCGTTGTTGCAGGCTACGTTTTTTGATGATACCTTGAGGAAACCTTTTTTAATTTTTCCTTGCGGAGAAACAACGTGCGTTTGGATTTTGACGTGCATCCCTCAAATCCGCCTGCGCCGTTGTTGCAGGCTACGTTTTTTGATGATACCTTGAGGAAACCTTTTTACCGACAGTTTCCGACGGCTGATGGCTGATTATTCCTTGCGTCTTTTTCTACTTCGCATTCGCATCGTAATTTTTACGACCCCTCTCACCATAATTGCTGTACCGCCGCAGAGAAATAGGGGTAATCCCCATATCCAGTTAAAGAAAAAATAGGCACTAAAACTGACACACATAAAAATGATGAGAGTATTCAGAAGTTTTCTATTTTCATACCATTTCTGCATTTTACACCAGGGGACGGATTTCCATGTGTGTCCGCCTTCTCTTCACGCTTTTTGGGATACCATGCTTGAAAGGATACCCAGAATTTTGTCGCATTGCCCAATCGCATAGACTCCCATGTCAATGTGGAGTTTTTGTCCCTCCAATTTGAGAAAGAGCCAGTCTGTACCTGAAGTCGTAACGCCGTAAACACAATGAATGTTATTCCTTTTTTCCTTATTAAAGCGTTGTGCAGCGAGCATTTCAGCAACACATTGCCCTAACCCGAGTTTCACGTCGGCGTTTTTTGCCTCAACCAGCACGATGACAGGCGCCTCTAAATAAAACTGCTCTGGCGACAGACTTACCAAAAAATCACAGACCCCGGTTAATCCGCTTTCAACATCAACACTAAAATCAATCCCCGAAAATAGGCTAATGCGCTGCTCAAACTGCTCGCGGAGTTCTATAAGCACATTAGCAACTATCATTTCTGACTTTGCCTTTTCTGTACCTATTGCTACGGTTAAAGGCACATTTCTCGACAACGCGGTCATAAGATGGTCACTCGGAGCCACTGGTGCTATTTCGGAAAAGGTACCCGCCGATTCAACCGTTTCTAACCTGAACGTTGTTCGGACTGCTTCTAAGGTAAAGTTGCTATACACCATGTGAAAGTCTCTGCTTTTTGTAGGTGTCGATATTCAGTATTTGGTTGGCAGAAAGAAAGTTTTCTTACTGACAATTATTCAATCAAAAATACTTCAATCAAAAATACAAAATCGCTTTCTGGTCGGAAAATCCTTGCACGCGAGATCACATCAGAGGTCCTGCCGCACTCCCGATAACAAAAATGTTATCATATATCCCATCAAATGTCAACAGGAAATGAAGGACAGCCGTCGGAAGATCGATAATTTTTAGTTGCGCTCTGTCTGAAAATCTGATATGTTGTCTGTAATTATCCGCCAACAGAACTACTTTTTTCAAAGGACCGGAACTTTATGGCGAAACAACCGAATATCATTTTTCTCATGACAGATCAGCAGCGTTTTGATACGATCGGTGCTCTTGGAAATCCGATCATTCAGACCCCAGGATTGAATCGTATTGTTCGGGAGGGAACAAGTTTTACATCGGCGTACTGTCCATCTCCTGTATGTGTAGCGTCTCGTTGTAGTTTCCTACTCGGTCAATCGGTACACGAGACAGGGTGTACGGGCAATTCGCCGATGCCGCAGGACCGCGTCTCGGTGATGGAATTGCTCAACGAAGCAGGTTACCAGACGCACGGTATCGGTAAAATGCACTTCACGCCGCAGGGACGCAAGATGTGGGGGTTCGAAACGCGAGATTTCTCTGAGGAAGGTCCCGGTCCCGATGATTACACAGAGTTTTTAGGGGAAAACGGTTATGACCATATTGTTGCCCCGCATGGTGAACGGAGTGAGTACTACTACATCCCACAACCTTCCCAACTGCCTGCCCGTTTACACCATACGCAATGGGTAGGCGATAAAACACTGGAGTTCCTGTCTGGACGTGATAACCAGCGTCCGTTTCTGTGTTGGAGCAGTTTTATCAAACCGCATCCACCGTTTGAATCCCCTGTGCCGTGGAGCCGCCTCTATCGTTCGGTTGAAATGCCACTCCCGTTCCTGCCGCCAGATTATGAGCATCTGCATACCTACTGGAACCGACATCAAAATCGGTATAAGTACCGGGACCAGGGACGGGATATGAACCTTCTTCGGACGATGCGAGCGGCTTACTACGCTGCGATCTCTTTCATTGATTATCAGGTCGCTCGAATCCTTGACTACCTCGAATCGGAAGGCGAGTTGGACAACACCTTAATCCTGTACACGTCCGACCACGGTGAATTGCTCGGCGACTATGACTGTTACGGAAAACGTTCATTCCTTGACGCTGCCGCTCGGATCCCGTTGCTTGTCCGCTATCCCGAACGTTTTGAGGCAAACATACAGTGCGATACACCGACGAGCCTTGTTGATGTGCTTCCAACCTGTCTCGGTGTAGCTAACCTACCACCACAGACGGATCGCAGCGGCACTGATCTCGCCGATATCGCCGCCGGTAATACACAGCGAGAGGCGATCGTTGGACAATTGGGACAGGAAGACACAGGACTCTATATGCTCTTGACGGATGAATACAAATATATCTACTCTGCCGCCGATCGACAGGAATGGCTTTTCAGGCGGCTACAGGGGAGTCTTGATGATCGAAATCTTGCCGGTAATCCCGCATACGGTAGAATTCTTAACATCTATCGACAGCGTTTGATTGAATGGTTCCGTGAGGACGGTTACGAACTTCCACTCGATGGCAATAAGTGGCGCGATTTCCCACCGCCGATTGAGCCTGAAAATCCGGATGCCGGTCAGCTTTTTCAAGATGGACGCTCTGTAAGTGATCAGTTCCCGTCAGGATATTCACCACATATTGATCCCCTATAGACATTGCACCCCACCGGGGTGCTACATCGGAAAAAGAAATTCCTTTTAAGTTCTCCAGCGGAGGGGTTCCATGTCTATAGAGGAACGATGCCCATGAGCAATTATTATAAAACTACAATTAATTGTGCACTGGGGACACGACGGGCGAGGAGGGCCACCTCGCCCCTACGAGCTGCCTTCTGTTAAAGGGAAGGTGTCTACTTAATTTTCGACTTTAGTATAATTAAAAACATGCCAATCAATTCTACTACCAAAAAGTTGATGTCGAAGGCGGCATGGCACGCCTATAATACGTACCGCAAAGGTGTCAGTTACCGTTCGCAACTTTCAAAGACTGCTGCGTTACTAAGCGCGCCGCGCGAAGACATCTTGGCATTCCAGAAAGAACAATTAGCAAAACTCCTCCGGCACGCATACCAGACAACACCTTACTACCGTGAATTGCTCAAGACAGAGTCCTCGCACATATCGCAAATTCCGACACTTGAGAAAAGGAACATTCGTGAACAATTGGAGCATCTCTGCTCTGAGGCGGTTCCCCAGGAGCAGCGTATAAAGAACGCCACGGGAGGTTCAACGGGAGCACCCCTTACCTTCTATCAGGATAGAAATTATTGGAATCAACGAAATTTGAGCGTCTATTACTTCGATCGGTGGGCAGGCTGGGATTTCGGCGAATCCCAGCTGATTATCTGGGGTGCCCTTTCAGATGTAGAAGACAATCAAGATTGGAAGCGTCAACTGAATAATTTCTGGCGGAATCACCATTGGCTCAATGGCTTTCATCTCACAGACGCGGCGATGTGGGCAACATTTCGGAAGATGAACAGATGCCACCCACAAACAATTCTCGCCTATCCTTCATCGCTTTACCAATTCGCGGCATTTCTTTTTGAAAACGGTTTGGCACCCAAGTGGGATTTAAAAGGGATTATTACTTCAGCGGAGATGCTACATTCGCACTATCGCTCCTTAGTTGAGACGGTTTTCAGCACGAAGGTTTACAACCGCTACGGAGGGCGCGAGGTCGGATTAATTGCTATGGAATGTGCAGCGGGACGCATGCATATCAACTGCCACGATCTCTACCTTGAAATAGACAGTCCTAATCCATACACCACGTCGGGGGACATCCTAATTACACAACTCAATAACTACGCGATGCCGTTTATTCGGTATCGGATTGGAGACATTGGCCGCCTCTCTGATGAGGCATGCTCATGTGGGAATCAGTTACCTATTTTGGAGGACCTGCTCGGACGTAGTACTGCTACCTTCCGTACGAGGACTGGGACCTTGATACACGGGGGTTACTTCACGCAACAGTTCTATAACGTCATTGGTGTAGACCAGTTCCAACTGATCCAAGAGACCCTTAAACATTGTGTCTTGAAGGTGGTTATTAACGCACAGTGGACAGAAACAGCGCGCCGATACATGGTTCAGAAGATTCAGGGGGCACTCGGTGCTGATGTCATTGTCACGGTAAAATTTGTAGAAGAGATTCCACTTCCGACTTCGGGCAAACGGGAATTCACAATTTCAAAAGTTTTTTAATTTATGGGACCTGGACTGCGCTCCATTCCATTACGCGCAGGTTTCTGGTTAAGAGTGAAACTTAAACCAAAACCCGTAGCCCGTAAGCGTAGCGGAGGGCGACTCGAACACGGGCACTATCACAGTTTTTTCACTGGCACTTATCCGCAAGGTAAATTAGAAAACGCAAAGTTCCCGAAGCGGTGCAACACGTTTTGTCCCACCCGGGACATAAGCCAGAATAAACCCATCAATCAATAAATTCCGATCGGCGACAACACCTGTACTCTGCTCCGCCGTTACACCTTTGGAAAGTAGTAGGTAAAATGTGTCTTTTGTCCAACCGGGCGTTGTAAAGAAGTTCCCTTGTCCTTTTGAAATAACAAGATCTACCTCCAACAGGGCGTTGAAAAATTCAGGAGTTCCGCGATAGAGATTCGTCCCGATCGTCTTCGCGCCTGATGATATGAGTTTCACGGCACCTTCCTGTATTGCTGTCTGGAGTTCTCGGAATTGCGGATAGTTCACGATTTCTTGTAAATCTGCCACTGTTGCATCGTTGCTCGCATTGTCCGCCTTCCCAACAATAACGATACGGTGTCCACACTTCACGAGTTCCTGAATGAAGGCGATGTCAAAAATCACCTCTCCATCGTTGTCAGCAAGCCAAAGGATCTGCTGCGGTATCGCGTCAATCACCTTTTCACAGAACACTTCATAACAGTCGATGGAAAAAGATGTTTCAACCGCCGCACGTAGCGATTCGGAGAAGTAGTCAGGATTGGCGTTCAGTTTTTTGACAACCCGTTCACTGCTGTAATCGATAATATTGCCAGCGACGACCAACTTCAAACGGGTTAGCCAATTGTCTTTCCAAAACTCCGTGAGTAATGCGAGTGCAGTCTGTCGTGCTTTCAGTTTGTCGTCGTGGTAAGGATTAGGATTGCCAGTGTGGAGCGTTACCATCTCAAAAATACTCCCCCAGAGTTCTTCTGGTGTGAGGGATTCGATGAGGTAATCGCCATTGGCGCGTCGAAGATCCAAGAGTGTATTTACGGCGTCGCACGCGGTTTGTTGCAATTGCGGGTTACGCGTCGCACGTGGAATCAATTCTGTCGCACTGTGTGACTGGACGTGTTGCCGAAGGTGCTCCCAATCTGGCAACGCTTTTTTCTCGCCGAAGGTAAAAACTCCAGGGCTATATTCGGCTGTTACAATCTGCTCGAAAAGCGACTTCGGCACCGCAGGTGGGGATTGCACTGGCGGAACACCGAGTACCCGATTTGACAAAACGGTGTCGGAGGGGATCACCGTCCCACGTGCCACAACGTCTGATAGTTGGACACTTTTTCCTACACTCACTGCATCAAAATTGCTATTTTCAATCGTACTCCCTGTGGCAAGTCCGCGAACAGGTGCCGCTAACCTTTCAGGTAACGGATTTGATTCAAACGTCGTGTCATTTGCAGTGACATCCTGCAGTCCAACCGCATCTCCTACCGTTGTCGCTCCCAGCAATGTGGCGTTTTCAAGCCTGCAATAGTCTCCGACCTGAACCTTTTCTCCGAGATGTACCCTGCCGAGAAGGTAGCACGCCGTCCCGATCTCAATATCTTCACTGTCCAACGTTATCTGTGCTGCGGGGTCAACACGAATCCCCTTCCGTGCGAGAGACTCCCGAGTCTGTGCAAACAGTGCTGCTTCACCCGATAGAACGTTCGACCATCGGTTAACGCCTGACAGTACTTCACCGCGGTAGATAAAAGCGTTCGTCTTCAATCCATCTTCATAACAGTGTCGAATCAGGTCAACATGATGGAGTTCGCCGTTTCGGTTTGTGTGGGGTTGCAACCGGTATATCCGTTCTATCAACGCGTTCTTCCGAATCAGTGTAATACCCGTATTGGTATACGCCTCGCCGCTATGCCACCGCTCCCACATCTCCTGTTTTTCAGCTTCCGTCATGTCGTACCACTCTTTAGTCCCCGTGAGGTTACCCGCTGCATCGAAGAAGAGTCCACCCTTATCTACGACCGTTTCAGGGATCTTGCCACAGAGGCTGACATCTGCCCCAGAAATGAAATGGGAGAGCAACGTCTGTACGAAAATGTCACGATCCAAAAACGGTTCATCACCGAACGTCACCCCAATCCATTCTGCGTCAGACGCATGGAGTGCTGGCAGTGCCGCTTGCAGCGCACCCCCTGTGCCGTTCATTTCTTCTTGGATACAGGTAATAACATCGTCACCGAGCAGCTGCGCGGCAGATCTGTTTTTCTCAAGAGTCGATGCCATCTGTGGATTAATGACAACAATATTGGGACGATTGCCGGGTAGGTAACGTCGCGAGTATTGGAGGGTGTTCTGCTCACCGAACATGATGTCCAGCGTTTTGCTCAAACGTCCACTGGGGTCAATACGGGTGCCTTTACCGGCAGCAAGCACCACCCATTGCGGTGTGAGGTAGTTTTCAAGACTGTCTGTTGGGAGTTTCGCGAGAAAAGTTTCAAGCGCAGCGGCATCTACTGAAATCGCCGCGAGCGTATCTTCCAATTGGCAACCGAGAAGGTTTTCAAGAAAATGTGTTTTCATTTACTCGTTATTGTCTAATTCAGCTTGGATGGATTGAAACTGTGCTAATGCTGCCTCTAAATTCTCGGTGATTTCCGCTACTAATACGTCTGGAGTAGGAAGATCCGCTGCATCCTCCAGCGAATCCTCTTTCAGCCAGAAGATGTCGAGATTGACGTGCTCTCGTTCGATAAGTTGATCGTAATTGAAGACGCGAAATCGCTCAGTTTCAACCCTTGCCTCGCGATTTTCTGGATTGTAGACGTTGATAAAGTCTTGCAGGTCGGAATCGCTTAAGGGGTTCGTCTTGAGTGTAAAGCGTTTATTTGTCCGTAAATCGTAGATCCAGAGTTTCCTGGTCCACGGTTCTTCACGCGCCGGTCTCTTATCAAAAAAGAGTACATTCGCCTTGACACCTTGGGCGTAGAAGATACCGGTAGGTAATCGCAAGAGGGTATGGACATCAAACTGCTTGAGGAGCTGCCGTCGAATCCTTTCCCCGGCTCCCCGTTCAAAGAGGACATTGTCGGGTAGGACAACAGCAGCGCGCCCATCTGTCTTCAGAATCGTCTTGATGTGTTGGAGGAAGTTAAACTGTTTATTGGAGGTTGTTGCCCAGAAATCCTCACGCTCATAAGTGGAGGCGGTATTGTTCTGTTTACTTCCGTCGGTCGCTATTGTAATACTGCTCCTGTTCCCGAACGGTGGATTCGTAAGCACCATGTCGTAGCGATCCTTCGTGGCACTTATGAGGCTATCATCGGCTGTAATTGGGCTCTCTGTCCCAGCGATACCGCGCAGGTATAGATTCATCACACAGAGACGGACGACGTTATCAACGATGTCCGTCTTGTTTTCTACGGAAAAATGTCTTTTAGAAAAAATGAAGCGAGTAAGTTTCTCACCTCCCGAATAATTCATACCATATCCTTTATTGGAAGAGGTTGGTCAATGTTGTAAGAAAACCTGGCAGGAAAGAAACGTCAGTCAAAGAACAAATGCCTGCAATTTCCCGATCTTTACTAAAAAAAGCACCGTAGACGACAAGCCCGTCGCCATAAAGGCTCATGGTCGCTATGCCGTTTTCAGGTCGCCATTCCAATCCAATTCCGCCATCTTCTAACCACATCATGTCGGGCATTGGAATATTACGATGCACCCGCGTGAGTAAGGAAAGCGTCTCGTTGTACGCCGATTCCAGCACACAATAAACGTCTTCAGCCACAGCACAGGTTTCGTCAACTTCTTTGCGGATTTCGTCTAATTCGCGTTGGATGTGTTTCTTGAAGAGAGATTTGTCCGTCGGAGGCAGTGGGAAATCCAGCTTCTTTTCCGAAGTTTCCATAATATGTTACCTTTACGAATTCGAGATAAGTTACTATAAGGTCTTTAGCCAACTGTTCACTTAAAAAGCAAGTGGCACAGTTACGTCACACCTGAATTTAACATAAGTTTTTATAGTAGATTCCGTAATTACTTATACACTCGTATTGTCACGCGAACTGTGAAGGTACTTGGCACAGGCTAGCAGCCTATGCTACAAGTGTGAACATATTCTCGGATTTTACTATAAAGGCAATACCAATTTCAACCTTACCGAAAAAGTTCACTGAGCATCGTCAGGAAATTCGGCAATAGAATAGAGTCTGACAATGGGCAAATTCCATTGAGTTCCCGTTTATCATTGAAAAAAGCACCATAGATAACGAGTTTGTCACCATATAGCCCCATGGTCACTATACCATTCTCTGGTCGCCATTCCAGACTCAGACTGCCATCTTCTGCCCAACCTGGGTCAGGTGCTGGAATGTCTTCAGGAAGTAGTACTAACGTGAGTTTGAAAAAAGTTTAGTCGTTAAAAAAGCATCGGTAAATCGTTGATCTCCTGAAGTTCAGCGAGGTTCAGCGAGGATTTGTTCTCCAAAAGCTGATAAGCAATCAAAGCCGAAACGACATTCACTTGAAAGTTGACGAGATTTCTATGCCGGGTGTGCTCTAACTGCGTCTGTGTTTTGAGGACCCTGATGACCGATTCAATGAGCATCCGCTTTTTCAGCAACACCTCATCAGAAACCGATAACGGAAACCGGGGTTTCATGTTCTTGCGCACTTTGTAGACTAAATCCACGCCTTGCTGCCGGAACGTCTCCCGAAGGTCTTTGGAGATATGGTTTCCTCTATCGGCGTAGAGGCTGCCGTGAAGTCGATCCGCGAAGTCTCGCAAAGGTTTGCGGTCATCAGTATCCCCGGGGGTCAACGCAACGTCTAAGAGTTCACCGCTGCCATTGATAACCCAGTGAAGTTTAAAACCGTAAAACCACCCCATAGAAGTCTTTGAACGTTCCGCCTGTCCCGCAAAGACGCGATGCGATGAAATCCGTTTGTCGTCGCAGACGCGCAGACGTGTAGAATCCACGAAAGACAGACCGCTGCGGGTCCCGAGGTGTGCCGAAAGATAAAACGTCAAGACCTCCAAGACTTCTTTTTTCAACTGCACGAAACGACTATAACTGACGAGATTGGGAAACTCAGCGCACCAATAGACGCAGACGTGTTTTTGATAGAAATGCTTAAACGTCCGATACCCACTTTCATGCAAGGCGATGAGGAGCGTCATCACCTCGCTCGGATGTAGCCTTCGCGGACATCCGCGTGTTTCCAACGGTGTAGCCCTCGGCAGACTCTGTGTTGCCTGCCATTTCTCATGTGCCAGAAAAAAGTCATCTATTTCGCAGAAAAGTGTTATGATATTCATCAGAGAACTCCTTTTGGTTGAAGAATGTTGCTAACTTCATTATACCAAAAGGGTTCTCTTTATACAAAAAATCTTTGAGTATTTATCAAACTCACGTTAATAAAGGTAAATCATTTTTGAGTCTCTCTTGAAGAGTTCTCAGTTCAATAGCTTGGTGAGTGAGGGCATCTGGTGTATGGAATGTGAAGATTTTCCGTGAGCGAGAATCAGGATCTCGAATATCTCGAAAACAAGTCTCGACTCCTGTTGACGCGTAGGAAAACGGGAATTGGGGAAGACGACGTAAGTCATCCGGCAAGCTTGCTCGATACCGTTCTGCCTGTTGGAGGGCTCCGCTGAGAGTTGTCCCTTCTGGTTTGGCTTCTATGACCCCAACTGCAGCTCCATTGATAAACAGGAGGTAATCAGCCCTCTGATCTGCCTTCAACGGATACTCGCAAACAGCCACACCAAGCACGGCAGCAGTGTTATGTTCAGAGTGATTTTGGATGCACCATCCCGCTGCTCCAAGCATATTGTCTATGTTGCGTCTTGCTCTCTCTTCAGGGGTCATTTTTTGGATGCACTTTGTTGGCGAGATTTGATGAAGTTTTAGAAACATTACAGTAAATCTATGAAGGAGAGTTGTTGGTCAAGAAGAGAAGCATAATCCTGCAAATCCTCTAATCCTGTGAATCCTGATTCTGACAAATGGGGCTACACGTTTATGACAAAATCTATAATCAATGTGGTCTTGGTCACTTGGCGAGGTTAGGGAACCTCGCCAGTGATGAGGATCGTTTAACTCCGTCAATTCACGTATTGGATTCACCAATGACAGTTCCTAACGAGTGCCATTTTGCTTGAGATGTCCCCAAACGGTTGCTAACTTTCCGCTCGCTTCAACTGCAAGAACCCCTGCAGCAAGGTCTGCAATCTCTCCGTCATCTAAGACTCTATCGTAAATACGTACATCGTCAATGAGTCCGCTCCATGAACGCCCTTGGTCCTTCTCACCCTTCCCTATGACCAATTTAGTGGCATCCGTCAACTTTCCTTTCGTCACTGGACTGTTAAAAGTGGGTGTATCGAGTTCACCATCAATATACAGTGCCAGCTCGTTGCCACTGCTCCATGTCAACGCAAGGTGCTGCCAGGAATCCGTCTGCACATCGTTTGAACTCTCAAGTCGCTGGATCCCGCCTGTTGTGGTAATGCCGGCTTTGACAACGTCATTACCTCCAGCTTCAAAACCGGCGGCATCATATCGTAATGACAGGACGGTATCATCGCCACCCGGATCGCGTCCATCGATAAAACCCCGGTCAGATTTGGTTTCAGCCGACTTAACCCAAACCGCAACAGTAATAGCGGTGAGTCCATTGATATAGTCTGCGCCGTTATGGTCTTCTGCACCATCGCCACCGCCATCAAATTCCAAGGCACCGCCAAGTTTTCCACCGTTGGGTTTCCACTGGATACCGTTCCCTTTAAGCGTTGCATCGTTCCCGTTTCCGCTTGAATCCGCGGCTGTTTTTCCGTCTGCCTCATCAAGGTTCCAATACCCAAGTAACCCATCTTTAAGACTCGCAACAGCGATAGAACTCAACGCAATAGAAACGATGAGGGTGAGAAATAACCCCTTAGTTACGTTCCGCATTTTAACTGACTCCTTTAACCTCTATCGGTTTTAGGTGGTTGTTCCATTTTCAATTGCTGTGGTTTCACATCCAATTACATCCAGAATTTATTGGCTGGATGACCGTCTCAGAATTGTTTGCTTTCTGAGTGACTCGTTTATGTGGACGATGTGCAGTGTCCTTTACAGTAAAATTCGCGTAATCCGATAAATCCGTGCAAATCCGCGATTCAGACAAAACGTGCATAACGACTACACCTAAATTATAGCATTGAATCCACGTTTTGTTAATGAAAAAATAGGGCAGGCACAGTGACCTGCCCTACAATTTGTATGAGGTGTGCTTAGACGTTACAAACATCATAAGCGTGTTGCATCGCATCGAACGCGTCCCCTTTGGGACCGAATTCATGTCCGACATAGAGGTCGTATCCGGTGTTTACGATGGCGCGCATCACGGCAGGATAGTAAATCTCTTGCTCGTCGTCAAGGTCATGCCGTCCGGGGTTACCTGCGGTATGGTAATGCCCGATATAGTCACTATAATCCGTGATATTACGAATCAGGTCGCCTTCCATGATCTGCATGTGGTAGATGTCGTAAAGCAGTTGTGCTCGTGGTGAACCCACTCCTTTGCAAACCTCAACACCCCATGCCGTTGTGTCGCATTGATAATCTGGATGGTTGACTTTACTGTTGAGCAGCTCGACGCAGAGATTGATCCCTTTCTCCTCGGCGGCTTTGGTAACGCGTGACAAGCCTGCTATTGTATTGTCACGTCCCTCTTCTTCTGATCTGCCTTCTCGGTTTCCAGAAAAACAGATGAGTCCGGGGATGTCATTTTCCGCCGCGATGTCAATGTTCTTGAGGATTTCATCTTCAATCCGGTCGTGGTTGCTCGGATCGTTTAATCCGGACGGAAGTGAGCTGTGTCCTACGATAATAGCGACGCGCATCCCATGGTCCTGGACGACCGACCAGTATTCTGCGGGTAGCATTTCAATGGATTTATAACCGATTTCAGCGGTTTTCTTAATGACTTCTATTGGATCTCTGCCACGGCTGAAACCGCCGAAACAGATGGATTGATTAATTGGCATAATTCTCTCTTTCTTTAAGGTAACCTAAGTTGCGACTTACAAGATTTTAGGCATGCAGAGACCGTCGTTCATTGAAAGTGATGGATGCTCCTCAGGATATGGCAGCTTAGGTTATGGTAGTATGCACGCTCCGTCGTGCCGTAACAACATAAATAAGGTAGTAGGCACGCCCCGTCGTGCTGTAACAACTATGGTAAAACCCACAATTACTTGGACATTGCGGGAGGCGAGGATACAATCCTCGCCAGCGGGGTAAATAAGGTAGTAGGCACGCTCCGTCGTGCCGTAACAACTTTCTACAGGTCTATTGCCTTACCCGTACGGAAGGAGGTACTCGCGGCGAGCATGATGCGGAGCGTCTCTAACGCATCGCTGTAAGGTGATAGAATTTGTGAGGCGTCACCAGTCTTTACGGCATCAATGAAGACGCGATCACGATCCGCTCCACCACCGTTCGGCAGCGGTTCTGTCTCTCCGCCCCGGTTCACTTCGTTCGAACCACCGACAGTGACAACGAGTCCACGCGTGAAAACTTCAAGATGCACGCGATTGACACCTTCCATCGCACAAGCCGAGACGATATTCGCGACAGCACCGTTCTTGAATTCGATGTTCACCATGCTGATGTCGTCTATGTCATAGTTCTCAATATGCGCCATACTACCGCTTGCGGCAACACCGTGGACGGTCTTCCCATCACTACCGACGAGGAACCGTGCCAAATCGAAGATGTGTGTTGTCTGTTCAACGTGTTGCCCGCCGGATTCTGCGCGGACGCGCCACCACGGTGTACCGGGCATCCCACCCATCCAATATCCGAGTGCACCGAGAATTTGCGGTTGCTCTTCAAGCATCGCTTTGGCATTCTGCGCATTACCACCGTAACGCCAGTGATAACCCACACTCGTGATTACGCCGCTCTGTTCAACGTATTCATTGATGATAATCGCAGGTTCCAGCTCGGAATGGACCGGCTTCTCGATAAACATCGCGATGCCCTGTTCGCAAGCGATGCGTTCCTGTTCACCGTGGGCAAAGGGGGGTGTGCAGATATAAACCGCGTCCAAGTCCTCTTTGTCGTACATGGCGCGATAGTCGGTGTAAGCGTTTCCGCCGAATTCTTCGGCACGCTGTTTTGCCCGGTCTTCCGAGATGTCACACATTGCACAAAATTCAACATCCTCAAAGCCGTCTTTGAGGTTGCGCATGTGTGCGCTTGCCATACCGCCGGTTCCGATAAAACCGAGTTTCACTTTATCCATATTTTCTCCTTAAAATGGGTAATTACGGAAAATCCCTAAGTTTAACGGGTATAGTTTAGCAAATGCATCTGTTATATAGCAATAGATTTTTTTTGAAATTGTGCTATAATATTTTTAAACGACTGTCAGAGGAATAGCAGTCAGCGGTCAGCAGTCAGCGGTCAGCAGGAAAACCGCTTTGCTGATAGCTGACCGCCGATAGTTCTCACTGCGAAGCACGTCATTACTTCTGAAACTGAAAGCCGATAGCCGACAGTCGATAGCCAAAATAGGAGGAATAGCATGGGTTTCAAATTTGGATATAGTACATTACGCTGGCAGACACCAGACTTTGAAGAATTGTTGACACAACTGAAGGATGCAGGATGGGACGGTTGGGAGATGCGGCAATCCTTGGACTGGGTAGGCACACCTCAACATATTCGACAGGTATGTAACAATACGGATTTACCTATCGCTGCTGTAACAGCACGCGGACTGCCGATCGACAAAGACACAGAACAGATGGAACTCAACAAACGGCGTATTGACTTCGCCGCAGAAGTTGAAGCCGACTGTTTCATGTTCATGGGTGCGGGAAAACCCCAAGACCGTCCAGTGAACAATTCAGATCTCGCCGCGCTCGCTGATGTCTCCGAGGCGTGGGCAGAATACGCCGCACAATACGGTTTGGAGGTCTGTTATCATATCCATACCAATACGACAGTGGACTCGATTGATGACTGGGCGAAATATATGAGCCTCCTCCGAAAGTGTAAATTGTGTATAGATGTATCACATTCCGCACTCTGGGGGTACGATCCGATTGAATCCATTCGACGTTATAGCGATGTCCTCGCCTACGTTCACCTACAGGATTATTGTAGCGTAACCGGTGGCGATGATGACACACCTTACGATGTGGGTTGGGTAGATGTCGGTGCCGGCACTGTCATGGATTTTCCCGGTATCATGTCAACACTGGCGGAACTCAACTATGACCGGTGGGTTACGGCGTGTCCGGGACAGGTTGAAGAACGCTCGGATCTCGAACGCATGACGGTGAACCGCGAGTATCTGCACCAATTAGGCTATTAATCTGTGGCAGCGATCTCCACCTCGCGACAGGTTAAATCGAAGATCTAAAGATAACGTGAGTTCGACTTATGGTGGATTATGAACATAAATGGACATCTGAGGATAAATAGACATAGCACTCCGCTGGAGTGCGTTGGCTTCAATGCGATCTTCTATAGATATATCACACCTCTGGTGTGAGGAAGAGCACCTAAACGGACCTATAAACACATACGCGTAAGGCGTTGAAAGTGGGAGCACCAAAAATCGGTCTCCTTGCTCCAGCGGAGCAACATGTCTATAGAATATTGATTGTCAACCGACTGCACTCCAGCGGAGTGCTATGTATCTAAATCGTATTGACTCGCATTTGAGGAGAACCTTTTACCGAACTCAAGTTAAAAATCAGGAGATCGAGTGTATGAACAAACCGGCGGAGGACATCCGCTCTATTCTTGCTACTGATTGTGGTAGCACAACAACGAAAGCAATTCTAATTGAGAAAAGGGGCGAGGAATACCAACTCATTGTACGTGGTGAGGCACCTACGACGGTTGAAGCACCTGTCGAGGATGTAACGGCGGGTGTTATCAATGCTATCACCGAAGTTGAAGAACTCGCAGGACGCAAACTCCTTGATAACGGTGTGATCCTCAAACCACAACGCGGGGATGAAGGGGTCGATATTTACATATCAACGAGCAGTGCCGGTGGCGGACTTCAGATGATGGTAGCAGGCGTTGTACGCAACCTGACCGGTGAGAGCGCGGAGCGCGCCGCGCTCGGTGCGGGGGCAATTGTTATGGATGTCATCGCTTCCAACGATAAACGCCTGCCACACGAAAAAATTGAACGTATCCGGCATCTACGTCCCGATATGTTGCTTCTATCCGGGGGTATTGACGGCGGGACAACCTCGCACGTCGTTGAATTGGCTGAGATTATCGCCGCTGCGCGTCCGAGACCTCGGTTGGGTATTGCTTATGAACTTCCGCTCATTTATGCTGGGAACATTGAAGCGCGCGAGTCAATTGCAGAACGCCTGCAGGACGTAATGGCACTGGAGATGGTGGATAACCTCCGTCCGGTTTTAGAGCGTGAAAACCTCATGCCGACGCGCCACAAGATTCAGGACCAATTCCTTGAACACGTTATGGCACACGCTCCCGGCTACAGGAAACTCATCGACTGGACAGACGCCCCTATTATGCCGACCCCTGGAGCAGTCGGTGAGATAATTCAGACCGTCTCCGCACAACAGGGTATTGAAGTTATCGGTGTTGACATCGGTGGGGCAACGACGGATGTGTTTTCTGTCTTTAAAAACAAAGAAGGCGAACCTATCTTTAACCGCACTGTGAGTGCCAATCTCGGAATGAGTTATAGTGTTTCCAATGTCCTTGTTGAAGCAGGTTTAGAAAACGTCCTCCGTTGGGTGCCGTTTGATATTGAGGTCGGCGACCTCCGCAACCGAGTCAAAAACAAGATGATTCGTCCGACGACAATTCCACAGACCTTGCAAGAACTGATTCTTGAACAGGCGATCGCCCGTGAGGCACTCCGACTCGCTTTTGAACAACACAAACAACTCGCCGTGGAATTGCGCGGTGTCCAGCAGCAACGGACAATCTCTGAAGCCTTCGATCAAGCGGAAAGCGGTCAAACCCTTGTAGACATGTTCTCCTTGGATATGCTCGTCGGAAGCGGTGGCGTTTTATCGCACGCACCCCGGCGTCAGCAGGCGATGCTCATGATGATAGACGCGTTTCAGCCTGAAGGCATAACCCATCTCACTGTTGATAGCATCTTCATGATGCCGCAACTCGGTGTCTTGGCGCAGGTCAACCCAGAAGCCGCGACGCAGGTCTTTGAACGGGATTGCCTTATCCATTTAGGCACTGCGATTGCCCCGGTCGGTGTTGCAAAAGCAGGTGAAATCTGTCTCTCAATTGAAGTGCGTATCGCAGGCAACCCACCAATTATGGAAGATGTCCCTTACGGTGAACTCCGTCTCTATCCACTTCCGTTGGGAGAGAAGGCATCATTAAAACTCCAGCCTTCGCGAAGGTTTGATGTCGGCGCGGGGAATGGACAAACTGTTGAGGTAGAGGCGATGGGGGGTGTCGTTGGGTTGGTCGTTGATACTCGTGGTAGACCGTTTGAAGTGCCGACAGATGCACAGCAGCGCGTCGCGCAGCTGACCAAATGGCAGTCGGCTTTGGATGCTTATCCATAACTCTCTCATAACCTTGGTAGGTGCGGTTTTGCGGCGTACTCGCCCCGACGACTCTCACTGCGAGGCAATACGCGCACTCGGCGTTGATTCATGCGATATGCATTCCCAACTGCATCTGTAGGAGCGATCTCCGAATCCAGACTCTTGACTGACCGCTGACTGCCAATCTGTGGGAGCGATCTCCTGATCGCGACTCTCTGACAACTAACGACTGGCAGCTTTGTAGAAGAAATTTCCAAATCCCAACTTTTCTCTTGACAAATTTCGGTATAAATGTTAGGGTGATTAATTGTAACGTTGGACTGTGCCAACGTTGCATACCCTATAAGAGAATCTGGGTTATACTGCCGTTTAACCCAGTATTTTCAACTATTCATTCAGAAAGAAGGAGATAAAAATGAAAAGAATGTATCAATTTACACTTGCGACGGCAATTATATTTGCGCTGGTTTTGAGCATCTCATCTCTCGCATTCGCACAGAAGCACAAAGTCAATATCAAAGGCGGTCCTTTGAAAGAGAAGGACTGGCTGGCGGAAGCCCCCGGCGCAGAGTTGGGAGAAGACCATTCCAATGTTAAAACATGGATCAGTAAGTGGTACGGTCCCGAGGGCAACTATGAAAACAATGGATCCTTCCAAGTTTCCTCGAAAAGAGACCTTATCGATGAAGGTACCAAGGGTAAACTGACGGAGCCCAAACTTTCGACGGTTGAAGGTTTGAAACTGACGCAGACCGTTAAAATGGCTTGGGATAAGAAGAACGGTGGTACGCGAGAGTGGACTGTCTTTGAACTTGAGGTCGCGAACGACAACAATATGAACCGGGACGGTCCTGGAGATAACATTGATACATACGTTATGTGTGTTATTGACGCACCCAAGGACATGACATCCGTAATGTCACCGGCACACGATGATTACGCACAGATTTGGATCAACGGTGATAAATGGTACAACGATGCGACTTGGACAGGTGGCGCGAAGAAAGTTCACTACAACATCGAAGTCAAGTTGACGAAAGGCGCGAATGTCCTCCTTTACCGGGTTGGCGAGTCCGGCGGTGCCGCATACATCAATTTGCACTTTGATGCTGCGACCCACAAAGCTGTCAAAATCTATCCTGACAAGGCGAAAGACCAGAAAAGTTTCTTCGATGAGGTTCGTGGTGTTCTGCCAGTTGATCCGACCGGAAAGGCGACAACAACTTGGGCAGATATTAAGCGGAATCGTTAGTTAAACCAAAGCCCTTGTCTCCCCTTCTATGGCAAGGGCTTTTTCTTGATCTCTTACCTCTTACGGTTGCGGTTTAGATGGGTGATGATAAAACCTAAATGGTAGGAAAATTGAAAGGTTCTGTATTGTCTGATAGTTCTCTTGACAAATTTCTCTTTAGATATTATAATATATTGTAATGTTGGATGCAATTTCAACGTTTATAACCCATTAAAGAATCTTAGGAGGCACCATAACGCCGCCTAATCACTTTAGTTTTTAATCTCTAAAAAAGGATATAGAATGAAAAGATTTTACACTTTAACGCTCACAATCGCGATCGTATTCACACTCATTGTCAGTGGTTCACAGCTTGTATTTGCACAGGCGAACGCGATCTCCGGTGGTCCTCTGGGGGAAGACGCACTCTTAGAAGATCCAGAGCCCAATGCTGACGGCCTTAGACAAGATGATAGTGCCGTAGAAACATGGATCAGTAAGTGGTATGGTCCCGAAGGAAACTATGAAGACAATGGAACCTTCCAAGTTTCAGGTTCAATGGACTTCATCGAGGAAGGCAGCGGCGGTAAACTGACGCAAGCCTCGCTTTCAACGCTTGAAGGCCTGCTCATGACCAAAGATATTGATATGGAATGGGGCGATGACCACGGCGGCACACGTGCGTGGACGGTCTTTGAACTTGATGTCGCGGACGACAACAATATGAACCGGGGCGGTCCCGCTGATAATATCGATACTTATGTTATGTGCGTTATTGATTCTCCGAACGATATGACAGCTGTAATGTCACCAGCACATGATGATTGGGCGCAGATCTGGATTAACGGTGAAAAGTGGTACAATAATACCAGGTGGACAGGGGCCGCACGAACGATTCTTCACACCGTTGAAGTTGACTTGCAAAAAGGTGCCAACGTCCTCCTTTACCGCTGTGGTGAGTCCGGCGGTGCTGCCTATCTCAACTTGCATTTTGACGATGCAACGCACAATGCTGTTACAATCTATCCCCAAGATGCAACGGATAAGCAGAGCTTCTTCGATGAAATCCAACCGCTGGTTGTCTCCGTCGAACCCACTGGGAAATTGACAACAACTTGGGCGGACATCAAACGGCAATAGATACGCTTTATTATTTTTGTGGGTGTGTTTTCAAGCACATCCGCACACATGGCGAATTGTCGCACTCTCGTGTACGGCAATTCGCCATGTTTTTTGCATCACCATTCTATTGTCTTCTACAGAAAAACTGAATGCTTCTGGACAACTATTCGCAATTGCTTGCAAATACCGAAAAATATCTGCTATAATAAAACGATGTGGAACAAGATGCTCTGTTGCTCGTTTACGACTGTTTTCGTTGTTGTCCTCGTCGGATGGATAGGCGGTTGGACCCGATCCATGAATGCCGGGAACGAAGCGTATTCGCGCGAAAACTACGACGAGGCGCAAGCCGCTTTTCAACAGGCAACGCTTGATAAGCCTGATAACCCTATCGCACACTATAACTTGGGGACTGCGCTCTATAGACAGGGTAAGTTTAGAGAGGCAACACGGGCATTTCAGGTATCACTCTTAAGGCACTCCGAACAAACCGAAGATATCCTCAACCGATCAAGTATCTTGTATAACTTAGGAAACGCCCAATTTAAAGTCGGTGACCTCACAGGCGCGATTGCGTCTTACAAGCAAGCACTCCGCTTGGACCCTCAAGATGCGAATGCACAACATAACCTTGCCCTGGCACTTCAACTCTTAAGACAGCAGGAAGACCTTGCACAACAGCAGGCGAATAAAAGCACTGCACCGAAAACCGAGCCGAACGACATTGGCAGAGCGGAAGCACTTCGGCTCTTGGAACGTTTCAGTGAGAATGAAAATAGGCTACGTCAAAAATTACTACAACAACAGCGCAAAAGCGGGTATCGGCGTGAAAAGGATTGGTAAACTTCAGGAGGATGGAAAGATGAAAGGATGGAAGAGAAAACGGGAAGAATGGAAGGTGGGAAGGATGGGTGCCCCCCAACCTTCCAATCTTCCAACCTTCCATCCAAGCGTCTTCCAATCTTCCAGTCTTCTAATCCTTGTCGTCGGCATCGTTTTCATCTTTCTTGTAACAAAGGCACAAAGTCAGGAGATTAATGTCGCTGCCGTGGTGCGTCCTCGTCACATCCAATTTGGCGAGAAAGCGAGGCTGGACCTCACGATTTCAGGGGAAACCTTCATCAAGTATATTGAAGCCCCGCAGTTCAATTTCCTACCGGCGTTCCTTGCGGTGCCGCTGCATTCCGAAACGACACCACGGTTAGAAGCAAACAAAATAGCGGTTTCTATGGCGTGGGCTTACGAACTCATTCCGCAAGCAGTCGGCGATTTCACACTATCCGATATCCGTTTTGCATATCAAGGCACACCGTATTTCGCAAATCCAGGTTCAATCCGGGTGAGTGGTACCGACACCTATGTAGATACCTCAACCAACGCTGTTCACCAAATTGAAGCAGAGGTCGATGCATCCAAACCGTATCTCAAGTCACCTCTGACCTATACCTTCCGCTACCTCTATACGACTGTACTTCCGACTCGAGAATCCCCAACCCCTTTACTCCCGTCCCTCACCGGTTTCAGGGTTGAAGAAATATCAACACTGCCATCTCAAACGCGGCAGATCCGCGGGAAGACCTATTGGGTTGAAGAGCATGTCCGCAAGTTATATCCACAGAGAACAGGGCAGATTGTGATTGAACCCGCCGAACTTGTTCTCCCGCTGCGCAGTGGACGCAAAACGTTGAAGACGAAACCCCTGAAGTTGACTGTACAACCGCTACCGGAGGCTGGTAAATCGCAGCATTTCAGTGGTGCTATTGGTGAATACCAAATCTCGGCACAGATTGAGCGTGGCTGGGTAGAAGTTGGAAGTGCCTTAACATTATCCGTACGTGTCTCTGGACGTGGCAACATGAAAACGGTCACGGCTCCCAAGCTCCCACCAATACCGGGGGTTATTGTGAACGGACCCAATCTTACTGAAGATTCCACATCAACAAGCTTGGCTTACACCTACACCCTGATCCCCTCTCAAAGAGGAGTCTTACGCATCCCCGCGATCGAATACACCTACTTCGACCCGATCCGTGCGGTTTACGCAACGACACAAACGGCACCCATCCCTGTCTCTGTCCGTCCTAATCCGAACGAGATAGCTGAAGAGGAGACCGGTAGTTCACCGTGGTTACTCTGGTTAAGCCTGTTGGCGATTCTGATAGTGGCGCTGGGAATAGGAGGGTATCTCTGGTACCGCGTCGGGTTTGTGATACCTACGCGAAGGAAGCCAAATGCCGAGACCGGAACGGATACACTCGAACGGGGAGGACTCAGAAAGCGAAACACACAGGGGACCGAGACAGAACCGATAACACCCGCTTCACAAGCACGTGAGGCACTTGAAGGACTCACACATAGCGACACCACAGAAAATGCAACGACATTCGCCAACGCACTCGCACAAACGCTCTATCAATATCTTGAGGGGACACTCGCCTTGTCACAACGGAATATCGACACAGCACGCGAGGTATGCACGCACGCCGGAATCTCCGAGCCTGTTCTTGACGGGCTTATTGATCTTCTCACGAAGTGTGATTACCACCGATTCGCGCCTGTGCCACTGTCTACGGACGAACGAGACGCATTGATCGCCCGCGCCGAGGCAGTTATCAACGATATAGAAAACCTTCAGAACGCTCACGACGCGTAGATGCGAATTTACACGTAGGTTGGGTTGCGCTTAACGAAAGCCAACAATTCTTGCCTTCCACAGATAGATACGCATCTCAACAAAAAGATAAAGCCCCAGCGGTTCTCACTGCGAAGCAATCTATGTAGAAAAAAGGAGTCATAAAAAAATGGATATATTCTCACTCTTCGTTCTTTGGCTACACGTTATCGCCGCTGTCGTATGGGTCGGCGGCAATCTGATTTTAGCGATGGTGATCGTTCCTCATTTCAGACAGAGCCTGCCGCCTGTCCAGCGCATCCAGCTCTTGACACAGATAGGCAAACGTTTTGAACCCATCGTATGGGGCTGTATCGGCGTGCTTTTTTTCACCGGTATCGTCAATATCTTCTTGGCAGTGGATCTCACCTCTTCCACTGCGATTTCCAACGCGTTTATGCGGACGCTCCTGATCAAAATTGTGCTTTTCTTCGTATTGGTTATCCTCACGGCGTTGCACAGTATGATTTTTGCACCCCGACTCGCAGCCGCAATCGAGACATTAGATCCCACAATTGAGGAACTCCCACCGGAGGTGAAGCCCCTCCGTTCCCAGATGTCAATAGTGTCGAGCCTGATAGGAGTCGTATCGCTACTCATCCTACTCGCCGCGGTCGCCCTTCGGATGGGGATATAACGTACCCAACCAAGGTAGGTGCGGTTTCTAACCGCACCGGTTTCCTATTATGCTAACATATTTCGCTGGCGAGGTTTCCTTGGGGAAATCCGCAGAAATCCGCAGAAAAACGCCCAAGCAAAAACCCCTCGCCTACTGACCGCCGACTGCTGACAGCCGACAGCCGACAGCCATTCTAAATGGAGATAGCCGAATGCGCATCCAAATCCTCGCCAACGTTGGCGACGGAATTACCCTCCCGATCAACTACAATTACCAACTCGCCGGTGTCATCTACCGGTTCCTCGCCGAATCCGACCCCGAATACGCCTCCTTCCTACACAACGAAGGCTACGCGGCGGCAGAGAAACGTTTCAAGCTTTTCACCTTCTCACAACTCATGGCGGACCGTAGACGCATCACCGGTGCGACGATCCATTTCGGTTCAACGTTGACGTGGTACGTCTCCTCTCCAGTCGAACGATTTTTATCCCATTTTGCGGACACCCTGTTGACCGAGGGGAGATTATCCATCGGTCAGCATGAATTGCCAATCAGAGATGTAACGGTGCCGCGTATCCCTCGCTTTCAGTCAGAAATGCAGTTTCGATGCCTCTCTCCGATCGTGATGACCACTGTACGTGAGTGGGACGGGAAACAGGCAATGCACTACTGCCTCCCGGACGATCCAGAACTCTCTGACCTCATCCGTCAAAACCTAATCCGCAAACACGAAGCGATCCACGGTAGCGTCCCCCATGACGATACCCTGACCTTCTCCTTTGATGAAGCGTATATCCGCAAACGACAGGGACGTGTTACCCGCCTCGCAGACTACAAGGGAATCAAGATACGCGGCGTGATGTGTCCATTCCATGTCTCTGGAAGTCTGGCGTTAATCCAGACCGGCTACGAATGCGGCTTCGGCGACAAAAACAGTGCCGGTTTCGGCATGGCGGAAATGTAAGTAAATTTTAAGTTGACTTAACATAGTAATTTTATGTATAATATATTTATATTGTTTTTGAAAGGAGGTAAGTGCTATGGAGAACCAACAATTGGAATTGGATTTAAGCGGAAAATCGTCCTTAATCATAGAACTGACTGGGAACCCGTGGACAGATTTCGGAATTGTGAGTTTCTGCCAGGAATTGACCCACGCTTATTTTCCTAACACGTTAGAACTGACACCATATCATGCACATATCACAATTGATGCAACGGATATGGATCGGATTACCGAGTGGTTAAATCAGCGTTTACGAGACAGATGGAACAAACTCTATTGGTTCAGTCGCGGTGCAAAAATTCTCGGACGCACTGGTTTAAGTGCGTTAACGTATGATAACGATGACTTCGTGGATTACGATAAATCAGTCATACAGATTACTGAAGATGAGAGTGCCCAAATAAAGGAAAAGTGGAAAGGCAGCACTCTTAAAGATAAGTTGACTCTCACGCAGGTGCGGTTTAATTTTATCGGCATACGTAACAACGCTGAGACCTTCAAAAAAGGGCAGGCGGATAATATCCGAGATTTCATCCAAGATTGGACAGGGGCCGCCGGAAAAAAGGTTTGCGAGGTGTCTGGGTACCCCACCGCCAAACCGAAAAAACTGCTTCAAGTGGTGAATCCATTCGCAAGCAAGCATCACAACACGAAAGTGCGCGGCGTGTTTAACAACAGCGCGAACCCGAATGTCGGTGGAGTCTACTATCTGATTAATATGTACGCGACGTTTGATGAAAATATACCGTTTGTCTACGAACCAGGTAGTCAGAGAGTTTACTTGATTCTCCCAGAGATTCCCGATCTTGAAATTCTCAGCAGAGTCTATAATCGGTTACAGGAAAATCTCAGAGACGACTTGAGCGGAACGGAACTCTATCCTTATACAAACTTGCGCGGCAGGATTCAGGTGTCTAACCGCTATGCGTTAGTACTCTCACTGTTTCATAATATCTTCTATGAATTTAGAGGCATTCAACCCGTTGCGGATGACATCCTTGGCGATGAATGGAATTTTTCATCAACCCTGGCGGAGCCTGATAAACTCACCCGTTGGATTATTATTCCGTTTACCAAGGGCCAAAACGTCATCTTTCAAAATTTCCATACGGTTGATGTCGATGCGCGGTTATACGACTTCATAAAACCGATCCCTTTCGAGCAAAACGAAATCCAGTTGGTTCCGAACATTCTCGCTCGGATGAGACCTAAAATGAAATCACCTGATGGCGATAACGCGCTTGGACAGTTGAGCCAAGCGATCGCGACAAGCACACCTTCTCTTATGAAGCTTGCATTATTCAACCTGTGGAAACATACGGATGCTGTTCTGATTTCTCCACAACCAGACGCACCACACCCTGTCCGTCAACTCCGAATTTTTATTAATCACTTTTTGGAGGTAAACCAAATGCTTGATGAAAAATTGCGCGACGACTTGCGCGCCTTCGGCACCACAATCGGACGCACCTTTTGCAAGGATGTCACACTCATTAGTAAACTGTTCAACATCTCCAGCGTCAACGCCTTCCGAGAAGCACTCAATACCGTTATGTTCCGCTTCTACAAGAAATTTAACACCAGTGGTGAACTAAAGGAAGCTATCCCGATAAAGGAGGAGCGTGTTGACAACATTCTAACGAGTCTCACGGAAGTTAACTACAAAGAAATCGCGGAAACCCTTTCTATCTACGTGAGTCTCTCCGCATACAACACCAAAATTTTTGGCGCGAAATCTAACACGCAAGGAGGACAAAATGACTAATGCTTCAACTTCCCTGAAAGGGGTTGCAATCGTTTGGCTCAGCAAGACAGACTTGAGTAACCTCAACGCCGGCGAAGGCGGTGGCGGTAACGTTACCGAACTAAAGACCTACGATAACGGACGCAAACCTTATGCCTCTGGACAATCGGTACGACACGCACTACGTGAAGCCATCCAGCGGAATCATCTAGGTGTGTTTCGTTGCGTTCCTGAGGCTCCCTGCACGAAAGTAGATGAGTGCTGGCTTTGTGACTTGTTCGGCTTTCTCAATCCGAAATCAGGGCAGGGGTTCGACCGGCGTTGGTCGCCCATTAAAGCGACACCTGCTCTCGGGCAAACCGTTAGCGGTATCGTCACGGATCTCCTTATTCGCATGAGCGACAAAGAAAAAGAGGATACGCAGACTGCCGACCAACGGATCGCTTATGTCCAAATGATGGCGAATATCTATCGCGTCGGGTTATCCCTGGATGTCGCGAATGTCGGTAAGGTAATTACCCCGAAATATGAGGGTAAGGGGAAAAATGCACAGTTCGCCGGCTGGGAAACCACGGTGGACATCCAACCTGCAGAAAAGGCAGAACGGGCAGCAGCTGTGTTAGACGCTATCGGCGGTATCGCAGACTTCGCAAAACAGGCACGTAATGCTGTCTCGCTCGCCCCCGACATTTTCATCGCATCTACTCATACCCGTTACTCACATAGAACCTTGCGAGCCTTAGAACTCGACGACGCGGGCAACGTGAACACGGAGACACTTGAAGTTGTTTTGCAAGATTTGCAAGACGATAACGCGCAACTTTTTTGTGGGTACACACCGGGTGTTTTGAAAAACGACGAGGCATTCAAAACTCTCTTAAGCGAATTTGGAATCGAGGCACCAAATCCACTCCGCGCACTAAAAGCACTCACTGCACATGTCCGAGAAGCACTGGTGCAATAAACTAACGCAGACGGACTTCTTGCAGAAGTCCGTCTCTATAATGGAGGATGTTATGGAAAAAATACTGACGTTCGGTCTCATCTCTCCTTTTTGGGCATCCTTTCGGCAACCACAAACCGTTAATGTTCATGTTACTTATCCATTTCCACCGCCAACTACACTTTACGGTATGTTGAATGCAGCGAGAGGGAAACCGCAAGATTGGTGTGAGGATCGAGACGCGTGGCAGCTTTCAATCGTCATAGAGACAAACGGCAAACTTCTTGAAACCTTCAGTAAGATTTTCAAATCCGCCCGGGAGGCAGGTCCCGTATTTGAAAGGACGATATTGATTCGCCAAAAATTGCTAAAAGCCCACTACATTGTCTACCTGAAAGCCGATGACATGTTGCTCATTGAGGCACTGGAAGCACTCAGGGCACCGCATTGGCCCCTCTATCTCGGTGAATCAGACGATCTCGTAGATGTTATCAACCCGAGGATCGTTGAAACACAACTGAGCGAAGTTACATCTGTGCATTCTATTATCCCAGGTTTTGTAGAAGGCTGCCAATTAGTAAACATGCCTAACCACTATACCGAAGCGGCAAGGGGGCAATGGCAGATGCAACGGCAAATCTATTCTATACCACCACAAGGTCAAGCCCTCTCGCTTACCGAATCCCGAATCGCCTATTCAATTGAAGGAAGGAACATCATTTTCAATGAAAATACTCGCTAAACCGAATCAAACTTTGCGCGGACATACGGAGGATTGTTTGGCGGTTTGTGACGCGATTATCGCTCAGCGCCAACATTTTCTACGTCAATTCTGTCTGCGATATAATTGGGATTGGACAGAAGTAAGACAGGCACTCCGCTTTGCTGTGTGGTGTCATGACATTGGGAAAGCCTCAGACGAATGGCAGGCTTATATCCGAGGACGGGGTCGGAGAATTACACACGCACTTCCCTCTTTCGGTATAGGGCTTATAGTAGGACGTGTGCCTCGAGGCTTTGACAGTCGTCCGCGTTACGCTGCACTCTTGGCTGTGCTTGCCCACCACGGACAACTTCATAAAGACATCTTCCGAAAAGTAAATTTTCAGTGGGCAACTGTTACATTGCCTGTTGGCTACATCAACACGCATTTTGACCATTTCTACCAACTCGAGCCAAGCTTCGACTTCAAACCTTGGGAAAAAGAATCTATGCAACTCCGATGGGCTTGTCAAGTAGTTGATCATTTGAAAAGGGAGATTAAGGATAAAAGCGATATAAAATTCAAGGCACTTTATGCCCTCATGCTTAGTGTGCTGACAGCCGCTGATGGTTACGCAAGCGGCAATGCTCCGGCAGATGGCAACACTGAAACCCCAAGAGGCGTGAACCTACACCCGCAAGAGCTTGTTCATATTCAAAACCGATTCCCGCTCTACGATAATACACCCCTGAAAACGGTATCTTTTGTTTCAAAGCCGAATGATATGCAAAGCGAAATCGTTAGACACGCATCGGAACGCGTAATTTTGAACGCTGGATGTGGTGAAGGGAAAACCGCCGCCGCACTCCTTTTTGCACAAAAATTGCTAAAGCAAAACCGTATTGACCGAATTATCTTCACATTACCCACCAAATTTACCGCAAACAATCTCAGCAGGGACTTAACCGAAAAGTACGCGATCGCAGAAGAACTCATTGGAATCACACATGGTGACGCGTCTGAATTCCTTCGGCAAAGGCTACATGAAACCGAAAACCAACAGACGGAACAAGAAATCGACGAAGATGAAATTGAAAACTTAATTATGGCACAGGTTTTTGAGAATAGCATCTACGCGAAACCGATAACTATTTCCACAGTAGATCATCTCCTTATGAGTCTCTATCACGGTTATAAATTTTCAGATAGAGCCTTCTCTAATGTTGCCTCCTCATTAGTGGTTTTCGATGAAGTCCATTATTATGAAAAGCACACTTTGGGGGCAATCGCTGAAACGCTGCGTAGATTAACTGAATTGCAAATTCCGCATCTTGTTATGACAGCCACCTTTCCGCATATTGTTCATAAAGAACTGGATGAACTTGTACCAAATCAACCATATAGTTTTCAACGCGCCCCAGCAGTTATCCAAGGAACTTCAAAACCCAAAACTCCATTTGAAATTGAGAGGTTAACGGATACCTTCGTTGATGAAAACGATAACTCCTTTTCACATGAGCTGCTGGAGCTTGTTAGACGAAACGTTGATCGAAAACAGATCATTTTTGTCAACCAAGTTGAACGTGCCAAGTACATTTATCAGAGCTTAAAAAAATCGGATATTACCGAAAATGTAATCTGTTATCATTCGGGTTTCATTAGTAAACACCGAAACGAAAAAGAAAAAATTATACGTGCCCTTTTCAAGTCTCCGAAAGACCGAAAGCCAGAGGAAGTTAAGGCATTAGAACGCTGTGATTTTCACAATACTGACCCCTGCATACTTGTGTCTACTCAAGTCAGCGAACTTAGCTTAGACATTAGCGCAGATGTGATGTATTCTGAAATCGCACCTATTGATTCAATTGTCCAGCGAGGAGGCAGACTCCACCGAAAAGGAGAGATTCCACATCGTGATGGTGATGTTTATCGAATGTACATTGCTCCACCTTACGAGAACGACAGAGCCTGTCTACCGTACGAACGAGAGATTTTACAACGTTCATGGGAAGTCCTTGGGCAGTTTTATACTTTTCAAAATGCATGTGAATGGGTCGATGTTGTATATCCAGAAAGGACTTTCCTCATACATAGTGAACTCTCAGAGGCAATTAACACCGATCTGGTCTTTGGAAAAAAACCACAAGATAATTGGGGAGATGATATAGAAGAAGAGGGACGGGTCGTTATCCGAAAGAAGAATTACCAAACTTATGATGTTGTTCCTTATGAATTTGCTGAAATCGTTGAGGAGGATTATCGAAATTACAAGGCACATTACCTCAGCATTTCAGAGTGGATTTTTCGCAGTGCCGTCAGGCAAAATAAGATTTCACAAGGAAAAGCAACTCAAAAATTGAAGAACCGCCAAGGACAAACACGAGAGATACCAATTCCCTTTAAAACAATTCAAGCCGACTACACCTTTGATGTTGGGCTTGATCAGGAGGCTATCATAAACGCATCGAAAAATTATCACCGAAATCCTTGACAATGAGAAACATCCAAAAATAAGAACCTTTGACATACTCATCAAGTTCATAGCACGTTCATAAGGGGAAAAATAACAATCGAATGTAGATTAGGGTTGGGGTTTATGATAAATCCGAGAAATATACTAAACTTTGGGCAATTTTAAGAGTGTCTGTGGGGTTTATTATGGTAATTTTCACAAAACCTTTTAATCGAACCAGTATGGAATCGAAACACAATCAGTTTCCTCCATGAACCCGGCGACCGCCGTTTCTCCCTAAGTCTGGACCTCGCTGAAATCTTCAAACCTCTCATCATCGATCGGATTATCTTCCGTTTGTTCAATCGTCGGCAGCTCGACGAGTCAAAACATTTTGAGACAAGTATCGATGGGTGCTATCTCAATGAAAAAGGGCGCAAACTCTTTATCGCCGCATTTGATGAACAACTCAAGCAGACCGTTTCCCGTCGCAAATTGAAACGCCACGTCTCCTATCAGCGGCTCGTTCGCTTAGAGTGCTATAAACTCATCAAACATCTCGTTGCGATGGAGACCTATCAAGCACTCCGCCCCTGGTGGTAGATATTGCATCGTTCGCTGGCGAGGTTTCTAACCTCGCCTTTGCCCTATTTTCAGGAGGAACCATCCACAATGTACATCATCCTCGTTTACGATATTCAAGTTGAACGCGTCGCAAAGGTCTGTAAATACCTCCGCCAACATCTCAATTGGATTCAAAACTCGGTTTTTGAGGGACAGTTAACCAAAGCGCAGATGGCACGGGTCAAGTCAGGGTTAGCAGCACTTACTAACCCTGAATATGACTCTATCATTATTTATCAGTTGCGTGATGCTCGCTGGATGAATAAAGAAGTTATAGGTATAGATAAAAACCCTGCGACGAACCTACTCTAAGCAAGTTCCCTCAGCGGTACAAGCTTAAAATCTGCTGTCGACCTCGGTCAAATGGGCGTTTGAGATAGTGGAAAACTCGCTATTTCTGGACAAAAGTCTGCCTAAACACTTGGCTCATAAGGAGCCGTCAACCTCCCAGTAAATTTGCACGACTGTAGGTCGACAGCAACGCCCCCTTAAAAATCCCAGTCGCAAGAATTGACTTGACACGGACCATAAGGATCGCGTATAATATGTCTGTGGCTTTCGCAAAGTCTTTTAATCGAACCAGTATGGAATTGAAACTTATAGCGTTCTATGCTCACGGCCTCACTCCGTGACTTTTAATCGAACCAGTATGGAATTGAAACTGGAACGCAAAGCCGCAACCGATATGGTTGGTAACCCTTTTAATCGAACCAGTATGGAATTGAAACGCCAAGCCGACCGAACCCCACGAGATTCACCTTATCCAGCTTTTAATCGAACCAGTATGGAATTGAAACGGGCGTACCAACCTTGATGGAGCGATGGCATCCGCTTTTAATCGAACCAGTATGGAATTGAAACCGAGTTCCGTCAAGACATAGAATTAGATTTCTATACTTTTAATCGAACCAGTATGGAATTGAAACCAGGTTACACAGTTTTTCAGTTGTTTGTCTCCTGCTTTTAATCGAACCAGTATGGAATTGAAACAAACATGACATGTCCAGAGAACCAACAGCCTTTTTACCTTTTAATCGAACCAGTATGGAATTGAAACTCACGAACGAAAGCGGGAGACGACAACAAATTGGGTCTTTTAATCGAACCAGTATGGAATTGAAACACGATTTTAACGGTTGGATAGAGTCAGATCACGAAGACTTTTAATCGAACCAGTATGGAATTGAAACTTCTTCAATACAGTGCCTGTGAAGCGAACGATTCGCTTTTAATCGAACCAGTATGGAATTGAAACGGTGGTTACGTGACAACGCTGGCAGTTCGCAACGGTGAGCCTTTTAATCGAACCAGTATGGAATTGAAACCTCCCCTGCTGAAGCCGCACTCCTTGGACAACTCATCACTTTTAATCGAACCAGTATGGAATTGAAACTTGCGTGTCATGTTAGAATATGAACCGATCCAACTTGACTTTTAATCGAACCAGTATGGAATTGAAACCACCCAATAACTTTTGGGTTGAAAACAGTTTGACGGCTTTTAATCGAACCAGTATGGAATTGAAACACACCAACATCCGCGCAGGCGAGGACGTTGACTTTACCTTTTAATCGAACCAGTATGGAATTGAAACCTTCCGGATCCGCACGCAGCTTAAGCATAAAGGAGACCTTTTAATCGAACCAGTATGGAATTGAAACTATCCGACTCGGGTAAAGCGGCGGCGTATGTGTCTCTTTTAATCGAACCAGTATGGAATTGAAACTATTACCGACCAAACACTTGCGGGCGGAATGGTATTTCTTTTAATCGAACCAGTATGGAATTGAAACCGCTTTGGCAACTTCAGGCTGTATCGGTAAAAGCGACTTTTAATCGAACCAGTATGGAATTGAAACGCTCCTCGTCATTGAGTTCAAAGACAGTTTCGTAGCTTTTAATCGAACCAGTATGGAATTGAAACAATCGTGAATTGACAGGCGTTGCTATTGATGATTTTCTTTTAATCGAACCAGTATGGAATTGAAACTCGCAAGATGGAGGCGCATCTTTTCTTTTCTCCTTTGCCTTTTAATCGAACCAGTATGGAATTGAAACGAATATACAGAAAACGTGGCAGTCTTGCTCCTTTAGACTTTTAATCGAACCAGTATGGAATTGAAACAAGGTATTCCATGCCCCAAAGGTTTTGTATTCTCTTTTAATCGAACCAGTATGGAATTGAAACCCACATATCGATGCGGATATGACACCTGCGAGACACTTTTAATCGAACCAGTATGGAATTGAAACGTAGTCATGTTCTTCGGGGATAGTGTAAATAAGATAAACTTTTAATCGAACCAGTATGGAATTGAAACTTGTGTTCGCTCTGCATACTTCGCGTCTATCTTTTTCTTTTAATCGAACCAGTATGGAATTGAAACACGAACAGCAAGGATTCAACCCACGCGTCATTGATGCTTTTAATCGAACCAGTATGGAATTGAAACTGTCGTAGGTTCGCTTGCCAAAATCTGTGTCCTGGAAAACACTTTTAATCGAACCAGTATGGAATTGAAACACGCATAACAGTCATTCTAACAAAATTCCAGTCTATACTTTTAATCGAACCAGTATGGAATTGAAACTTGTCTCAACAACAAAAGAACGAATACTCTTATCGGACTTTTAATCGAACCAGTATGGAATTGAAACAAACACTACGCGTCTGGAAAGTGTTGCAGGGTAGCCACTTTTAATCGAACCAGTATGGAATTGAAACTTTCAATATCAACACCGTACAGCGTTTCTAAAGCATCTTTTAATCGAACCAGTATGGAATTGAAACCAAATAGCACCACCGCCCATATGTTCAGAATGTAAACTTTTAATCGAACCAGTATGGAATTGAAACTGATTAATTACTACTATTTCGGGTAATATGTATGACTTTTAATCGAACCAGTATGGAATTGAAACCACATCCACGACGGCAAAGAAGAAGATTTTATCGAGCTTTTAATCGAACCAGTATGGAATTGAAACACCGGAAGATACTCGTTGACAAAAATCAATTCTTCACTTTTAATCGAACCAGTATGGAATTGAAACTCCGCCGTAACGGTCGCTGTTTCGGCGTTCATCATAGCTTTTAATCGAACCAGTATGGAATTGAAACCAAGGACTTGCGTTATGGCGTGCCGTTTAACTTGCCTTTTAATCGAACCAGTATGGAATTGAAACTCAGGTTCAAATCACAGTTGCGTATCTTCTCCATGACGGTCTTTTAATCGAACCAGTATGGAATTGAAACATGTATAAAGCATTTTGGAATTACCTCTACGACAGACTTTTAATCGAACCAGTATGGAATTGAAACATCTTCAAACAGAAAGATGCGCGTGTCGTTCACTTTTAATCGAACCAGTATGGAATTGAAACTCGTTATGAAGGTTTAAGCATTGCTGCCGGTGTGGCTTTTAATCGAACCAGTATGGAATTGAAACGTGGCGGCTTTGCGCATGCGATGTCCGCCACATTCACTTTTAATCGAACCAGTATGGAATTGAAACTTCTGATATTCCATCCCGTCAGGATTTATGTCACGCTTTTAATCGAACCAGTATGGAATTGAAACCTACTTCAGGTTTTAGTCTCACTTGGCGTATCGCGACGTGGAGGGTGCTCCTACAGGGATGTGTGTTTTGCTTGAGGTTTTGCTGGGGGTTCCCTGCGGGTTTCCTCCACGAATCGAAGTGTTTTGCTTCGGGTTTCCCTCTCCTATAGGAGAACGGCGTGCCTCAGATGACAAAATCATTGAGTACGCCTGAAAAGAGAAGCACGTCCGGTTCTAAAAACACTGATACGATACGTTAATCCTATTTTCACATTCGTTTTTTCACGGAGAGACCGCATATTGCATCTTGGCAACCCACGTCACGCCTACGTCCGTAAAAATCTCCGTGAAGCCTCCGTGAAAGTGAGCTTTCCTTCGGAACATTTATAGGAAGATATACACTTATCCGTCCAGCACCGAGAAAGTTTTATGACGGATATCGACCGGTGTGAAATTTTCATAGCAACTTTCATAGCACCCTTTGATGAAAACCGTCTAAAACCCAACCGTGGTGAGGGTTTATCCCTTTCACGACACCTATTGATTTCTCGGCTTTGCTATGAAAACTGTGAAAGTCTCGTCAGATTTGCGAATCTGTAGACATTTCAGGAAATAATTGTAGGTTCTGCTGTAAATACCCTTAGACGTTTAAAGGATTCAAGTGTGGTTTCTGTAGGTTGGGTTGAGCGGTAAAAGAAAATTCTACCGTGTTTCAATGGAGATTCTGCCTTTCGATGACCTGTTCATCTAAAATAGATATAGCGAAACCCAACAAACCAAACGCTGTAGGTGTAATGATGCGTTGGGTTTCACTCCTATTTTGGTGATTTTAAGTTTTTGAGCACACTTGAAAGTCTATGTGCTTTGTAGAATTTTAGTGGGTTTCCGTTCAACCCAACCTACGTGTTTAAGTCGAACTCACGTTAGATAGGTTCCGTTCAACCCAACCTACGTGTTTAAGTCGAACTCACGTTACCTTAGAAAAAAGAGTAAATAAGAACCCAAAAACAAGGCATTTACCACCACCAAGGCACCACGCGCAAGTCGGGTTTTCAACCTCGGAAATAGATAGATAGAAGCGACGAGCATAACCAATCGCTCTATCGGTGCAACGATACCGCCATAGTGATCCCTGTCCCAATACGAAATCGGGCTTTCAAAGACAAAATCGGAGAGCGGGAAGAAGTGATGATGTCCGTCGTCGTGATGCGTCATAAAGTCGAAACCGCAATGGATGAGCATACTCCATGCAAAAACGACGATTTTCTCGGAGTTCAGTAGGTAATATCCGAGTCCCAAGACGATCAGAATCAACGGGATGGCGTTGAAGAGGTCAAAAAAAGTTTGCCACGCCTCCGCGAAGTATCGAGAGCCCCAGAGTTCACGTTGGGGTGTCTTAAGGATAAGGCTTTCGACGATAAAGAAGATGAACATCGGTAGGTCAGGAAGGACAGCACCGATGAAGGCGTAGAAGTGAAGGAAGGGTTTATCTTGCTTTGAGAGGATGGCTATGTTGAGGATGACATGTGTTTGGGTAACCATTGTTATATTAGCAATCAGCCATCAGCAGTCAGCAGTCAGCCAGTCTAAAGATGCCACATCTCACTTGTAAAAGGTGGGAATAGGCAATCGAGGAGTACCGCGGAAGCCGTGCTATTGGTCCAACAATCGACGAATTGAGAAGTCAACTCTTCTGTTCGACACCGTCCGCACAGCAGTTGCAAAAAGGTTAAGTCTGGAAATGCGGCATCTCCATCCTCAACGTTTCCCGGAATCCAATCGGTGAGTTTTGTCACGCGACCGCGATCGAATGTGAAATGTACCCCACTTCGATAGAAGTTGAGTTTGAGTTCACCGGAGTACCCTTCTGCGACAGTACCGATGAGGTGTTTTTCGAGAGCCGGTTGGATATGCCGTAGAAACGCTATTAAATCCGGCACACGGATATACCACGCGTAGGGTGGTGCTTTGCGGACAACGCTTTTAGGGAATACCTTATAGACCGGATGCTCACGTCCCAACATGAACTGGACCCCTATCGCTTTGGGGTTATCGTTTTCAGCAATCACCGGCGTTGCCTTCGCTTTTTCCCACAATGCGCGCAGGAGGGAAGGAATCAAGTTTAGATACCCGACTCCGGGTTTTAGCTCCATCCGCAAGATAAGAAAATTTTCATAACACCACTGAACATGTTGCACATATCCGAGCCGCGTCCCTTCCATATCTTCTATGAGTAAGAATTCGTGCCGTGCGTCGCTTCCTGCCGAGCGTCCATTGAATTCATACGCCCACATTTCTGATGTACGCGGGCATGCAAAGACGTAGTGTTGAATGGCGGTTTCGTAGAGGTCTTGGATGAAAGCGTTATCCGCATCCGTCCGTGATCGGAGCCGACACGTCTCGTTTTCCCCTTTTTTCAGTGTAGGAATGTGTATTCCGTCAATGACCTGTCCCGCTTCCATATCGAGTGCCATCTCATACCCAAAAAGCCGATAATACCACGGGATGCCAGTGATACCCTGCATCAATTCCTCGCGTGTTTCACTTAATGCATGAATGACCTCGAGCTGCTTGCGGACGAGTCCTCTTCTGCGGTATTCAGGTTCAGTTGCAACGAATTCGGGTTGCCCGAGTTTGAACGGGATGCCGCTGTATATCCATGTTTGTGAAATCAGACAGAGAGATGATACAATCTTCCCTGTTTGGGTATCTTCAACAACGGTAAAATCGCTTGCCTTGCAGGTAGGATGATCCCCAGACATCAGATCTCGGACATTTGGCCCCACGCTCACTTCTTCGTGAAAGCGAGCGTTGAACTCAGCGAGGGCATCCGTGTCGGCAGGAGTAGCAAATCGGAGTTTCAAGTTGTTACCGAGGTTGATCGGCATCTGTGAAAGAATACTGTTTTTTGGCATTTACGTTCCCTATAGAGTGGTGTCAGAAGGATCATATCATAAATCAGGGAACATGTCAAATGTAACGGTAGGCGGATCAGAGCCATTTAGTTTTCGGTTCCGATCTTGGTTTCCGTTCACATAAGTTAAGGTTTTCGCGCACTATCGCGAGCACAGCTCGCTCCTACAGCGGAAAAACGTTCACGCATATAAAGGAAATATGTAAAACTAAATGACCCTGCGTAAGCGGTGTGTTAAAAATATTTGGTAAAACATCATCATGGGGCAAGAAACCCAATGCATGTTCTTAAAGCACCCCAGTGGAGTGCCATGTCTTTGGAAAAGAGCGGATTTAGGAAAGGTTCCTAATAGTTTTAATGCACTTAATTGCTCTACAAGGTATAATCAGAAAGGTTCAAAAACGTTAGCCTGCAACAACGGCGCAGGCGGATTTAAGGGAACCTCTCGATAGTTCTAACGCACGTGGTTCCCCCGCAAGGTAAAATAAAAAAATGAAAATTAAACTGCGCCCCGCGCTCTACTTTCTCATCCCGTATCTACTGGGCATTATTGCTGGCAGATGGGCATCCATCCCATTTCTGTGGCTCTGGATATTTGTGCTACTCTGCTTCATCGGTAGCGTCGTAACAAGGAATCGTCAGCGGTACTTCTGTTACGCGTTGCTCCATCTGGCTATCTTTGCTGGCGGAATCCTACGATTAGAAACCGCCTCCGATTCACCAATCCCCAACCGCTTTTACGACGAACCCATCAGTTTTTCTGGCACCACAGTATATCAGCCCGAACGCGGAGAGGAATGGAGTGCCTGTTATGCCGTCGGTGAACTCCAGTTGTTATCAGATCCGACGCAACAGGTATCGGCGAAATTCCTCATCAGGTTTCAGGAGTTGCTACCACTCCGCTACGGTAAACACCTAACGCTGACCGGTGTCCTGCGTCAACCACAAGCCAAGCGCAATCCCGGTGGCTTTGATTACCAAGCCTACCTTTCTCAGCAAGGGGTGGTCGGGATAATTATTGATACGGAGGGGCTTGTGCGAATCGGTGAGCAGGGCGGATTTCCACCCTTACGGTGGATAGAGACACTCCGTATCCGGACCGAACGTCTGATTGACGTTATCTATACGCAAACTGAGGTAGAGACACCTCTCCTTGAACCCTCGTTGCATGCCCAGCTCCTCAAAGGTATCTTACTCGGTAAACGAAGCGATGTGCCCACAGAAACGTTGGATCTCTTCCGAAACAGTGGAACCTTCCATGTGCTCGCCGTCTCCGGTCTGCACGTCGGGCTTGTCGCGATGTTCTGCTATTTCGGTTTCTCACTTTTCAGGTTCCCACAGAAGATTCTTTGTTTCTTGACGATTATAGTCGTGCTAATTTACGCCGGTCTCATCGGTTTCCGTCCTTCAGTCTTTCGTGCCTCGCTGATGGCAATTTTATTTCTCGTTGCGACCCTTATCGATCGGGATGCGGATCTCTTCAATCTGTTAGCGTTTGCGGCGTTGGTGCTGCTCCTTTTGAATCCACAGCAACTGTCGGATGTCGGGTTCCAGTTGTCCTTTGTCGCCGTCGCTTCAATTGTCTATTTCGTCCCGAAAATGGAAAAACCGTTGCGTCGGCTGTGGGAGGACGCGGAGGGTTCATCTTCAGAAAGCGAAGGTTCAGTCCTGACAAAATTTCGGAAGGTCGCAGTCAAATGGGTGGTACTTTCCTATCTCGTGACACTCGCGGCGCAAATTGGAACGGGTCCCCTAATAGCCTACCACTTCTTTCGGACATATCCGCTCGGCATCATCATCGGTCCGTTCGCAGTCGGACTCGTATCGCTCATTGTTGCTGTGGGCATGGCATCCGTATGCGTCGGTTATATTTGGCTCCCGTTCGCGAAACTGCTTGGCATTCTCAATCACGCCATTATCTCCATCTTCCTGACCCTGATTGGCATGTTCGGACAGACATGGGGGATAGTCAAGTTAACGCCACCAACGTTCGGTCTGTGCGTCCTCTACATCGCTTGCTGTTTAGGCATTACACATTGGCGGTCTGTCTATCGTCAATGGAAAGTCGCGAGCCTCATTGGATTGTCCGTTGTGGCGATCTGGATCTGGGATACCGCCTTCCACGAGAAGGGAAAACTGTTGGAAGTAATTACGCTTGATGTCGGACAGGGAGACGCGGCAATCGTCAGATTTCCAGATAACCGAACGATGCTGATTGACGGTGGCATCCAACGGAGTTATTACGACAAACAGAAGCGGAAGCGAGTTGAATATGATGTCGGTGAACGGATCATTGAACCCTACCTTGACTTTCACGGCATTCGGAAAATCGACATGGTGGTGCTGACGCACCCTGACCTCGACCATGGTGGCGGACTTGGCTATGTTTTAGAGAATTTTAAAGTAGGACAAGTCATCGGTATATCGGATATGCCACTCGACTCTCAAACCCATCGGCGATTACATGCTATTGTCAAAGCGCGGAACATCCCGTACTCGTTTCCATACGCCGGAGAGATTGAATTCACAGCAACTGCCACGCTCAACCTCTTGCATCCAATCGATGCCAGTTCCACTAATCTACTTGATAGGGACAAGAACGACGATTCACTCGTGATGAAGATTACCTATGGTGAGGTAGACATCCTGTTCACCGGTGACATCGGCAAAAACGCAGAGTTTCGACTCATCGCGTCTGGACAAGATCTCCGATCGGAAATCCTAAAAGTGCCGCATCATGGAAGCCGTACATCGAGCAGTGCTCCGTTTTTAGATGCCGTTCAACCGCGTTGTGCGATCTTCTCACTCGGTCAAGGGAATCGCTATCGATTTCCACATGCGGAGGTGGTTGCGCGGTATCGGGAGCGTGGATGTCCGATGTTCCGAACCGATGAAGCAGGCGCAATTACCCTCCGTACGGACGGAACAAGATGCTGGATTGATAAAGGGTTGTAGGAGGGATCTCCGAATCCCGCCCCTTACTGACTATTGACTGCTATACTTCTGGCGTAATAGCAACACGGAGTGCCTCTTGACGTAGCGCGTGCTCAAAAGCCGTGTCAATGTCCGCTAAATGATATGTTTCTCCGATAAGCTCGGCAAATGGGTAACGGGTCCGGTGTTCCTCCACGAAGCGAATGGCATCACCGAGAATGGTGTGGTGATAGTTGTGAACACCTCGGAGCGTCACACATTTTGTAACGAGTTGATGGGCATCTACAGTGATATTGGCGTTTGGGTAGACGTAACCAAGTGTCAGACATCTCCCGCCGATTGCTAACCATGTAATCAGGTTAGGGATTCCAATTGTTGCACCACTGACTTCTACCCCGAGGTCAGGACCCCGCCCGTTCGTTAGTTTTTTAAGTGCTGCGTCAATCTCCATAACAGAGGTCTTATTCGGATTGAAAGTGTGTGTTGCCCCGAAGCGTTTGGCAATCTCCAAACGACTTTCATTGGTATCCACAACGATGACACCCTCATACCCTTTCTCCTGCAGATAGCATGTAGCATAGATGCCTAACATGCCAGCACCATGGATGACAGCTGTCTCACCGGGATGCGTGCCAATGTTCGCCAAGCCGTTCACAACAGTTGCAAGCGCGCAGTTGATAGGGACCGCCTCTTGGTCTGTCATGGTGTCAGGGATGTGATAGATACTTGTTCCTGGGCGTAGTAGGATATGCGTAGCGAACCCACCTGAGAAAGCGTCGGCACCTTCACTCCGGGCGTGACCGTATTTGAACATCGTCTCGCATTTCTGTGGGAGGTTCCGATTCGCACAATAGTCGCATGTTCCACAGGAAGTCGTGAGACTCCACGTAATCCGATCCCCTTCACGTAGCATTTCTCCAGTCGCTGAATGGAGATGTGTCGGTGCCGCAACAGTACCAACGACTTCATGTCCGAGTACACATGGGGTCTCTGCGCCACGGCGACCCGATACCGTATGAAGGTCCGAGCCACAGATGGTTGCAAGTGAAACCCGGACAAAAAGGGTATCTGGCGTGGCAGCCACAGGCATCTCGCAAACCTCAAATGGTATACCTACGCCGTGAAATTGTGAAATCTGTGCCGATATTTGCATCGCGTTCGTGCTCCTTGTTAATTGTCTGAATTAGGATTTACAGGAAACCTCTTCGATCTTCTCAGGATGATACCGCCTTCTTGATTGAAAGTTCTCCTTCATAGAATGATCTTCCTTATCCAGAAGCTCCAATCCACCCGAATCCCTTACTGATAACTGATAACTGATAACTGACAACTACATTTAATTTGACAAACTCAGAAGGTTTCCGTATCATATATTATACACCATTTTATCAAAAGATTGGGAACGAGACTGAACAACATGAACAAAACTGCTGAAGTTCTTATCGAAGCCTTACCTTATATCCGCCACTTTTACGACCGACGGATTGTTATCAAATATGGCGGTGCCGCGATGGAGGATGAGACGCTTATCCATTCCGTCATGCAGGACGTTGTTCTGATGAAATATGTCGGCATCCGGCCTATTGTAGTTCACGGCGGCGGGCCGAGGATCACTACATGGATGGATAAGATTGGGAAAGTCCCGGAATTTATACAGGGGTTGCGAGTAACCGATGCGGAAACGGTTGAAATCGCTGAGATGGTGCTTGGATTAATCAACAAGGAGATTGTGGCACGTATTAACCAACACGGCGGAAAAGCCATTGGGTTATCTGGAAAAGACGCGAACCTAATTCTCGCGGAGAAGCAGGAAACTCAGGTTACCGATGAAAACGGGCAACAGACCGATGTGGATCTCGGATTCGTCGGTAAAATCATCGGGGTTAACACCGAGTCGATTATGGCACTCGACAAAGCGGGTTATATCCCTATCATCGCACCGATTGGTGTTGGTGTTGATGGACAAACCTATAACATTAATGCCGATACAATGGCTGGCGAGATTGCCTCCGCGTTCCAAGCAGAGAAGTTAATTATGCTGACAGATACGCGCGGCATCCTCCGAGAGCTATCAGATGCCTCATCGCTGATACCTACCATTCGTCTGCGAGAAATAGATAAATTCATCGAGGAAGGTTTCATCGCGGGTGGCATGCGTCCCAAAGTAGAAGCCTGCGCGACAGCACTCATGGGAGGTGTCTACAAGACGCATATTATTGATGGGCGTATTTCCCACTCGTTACTGCTCGAGGTCTTCACAGAGGGTGGAATCGGAACCGAAATTGTTAGATAAGTTTGTAGGAGCGATCTCCGAATCGCGACGCTTCCGTGTAGAATCGGAATCAAAGTCATTAGATAGGCAAGGAGAGAAAAAAATGACGGAAACCAAAAAAATTGCCGCAATCATCACGACATATTTTCAGCACTCGCATGCAGATGTGATTGCTACGAAATACATGAAGGGGTTCCCGACAGATACCGGGCATCAGATGCCTCGCGTCGAATTGGTATCCATCTATCTGGATCAGGTAGACGATCGGGACATCGGGGTCGGTTTAGCAGCCGAGCATAACGTTCCTATCTATCCGAGCATTCGACAAGCATTGACACTCGGTGGCAATGAACTGGCTGTCGATGGTGTGATATTGATCGGTGAGCACGGCGACTATCCGTATAACGAGTTTGAACAACACATGTATCCGCGCCGTTACATGTTTGAACAGATTTGCGGGGTCTTTGCGTCGAGTGGTAGGTCGGTCCCTGTGTTCAATGATAAACACCTCGCCTACAATTGGGACGACGCGATTTGGATGTATAATCGTGCGAACGCGCTTGATGTACCGTTTATGGCAGGTTCCTCGCTCCCTCTCAGTTGGCGGAAACCCTTTTTGGAACATCCTCTCGATACAGAACTGGAATCGGCTATCGGTATCGGCTATGCCGGCGTAGAGTCATACGGTTTTCATTCGATCGAGACGCTACAATGTATGATTGAACGCCGACACGGTGGTGAGGCTGGAATCGTGGCAATTCAGTATCTGGAAGGAGATGCGGTCTGGGAGGCAGGTGAGGCTGGAAAGTGGTCCCTCGACTTGGCGGAGAAGGCGTGTGCCCAGATTGACAATCGTCCCGATACCACCTTTATAGAAGGTTGTCCTAATCCAATGGCGTTTTTGCTGGAGCATCGCGACGGGTTCCGTTCTGCAGTACTGATGCTGAACGGGTATGTCTCTGATTTCGCTTATGCAGCAAAAGTGGGCGACACCCACTACGCGACGGAGTTTTACCTACAGAACGGGCCGCCGCATGCACATTTTAGTTATTTGAGTCTTAATATTGAAGAGATGTTCGTAACAGGGGAACCGCAGTATCCTGTGGAACGGACACTCCTCGTGACAGGTGTTCTTGATGTACTCATGCACTCGCGAGCGGAAGGGTACGTCCGAATTGAGACACCGCATTTAGCAGAACTTGCATATCGTTCCTACGGAAAGATGCCTATCCGGCCGACAGCACCACGTCCTGAAGGTGCGACGTTAATATAAAAGCGCGGTTAGAAAACCGCGCCTACAACCTGCCTGCAAATTCGTTCTAAAAGGATTCACGACCTTAGCGTTCAGGACGTGCCGGGACCCCAGTATCCGCAGATTCGTAAATGAGATCCATCAATTCAGATTGGATAATCCCGTTCATCGGACTGGTCCGGGGTTCTGCCCTACCCAAAATAGTATCGATGAAGTTGTCATCAGGTGTGCCAGCGGACATGTCATCTGTAATTGGAGGTGGATCCAACGCTTCACTACCTTTCCAGACGCGAATCCAACCGCCACCCCAGCCGTCAACCTCAATCCTGCCGTTCTCAAACACCAACGCCATGTGCGTACCCCCCGGGCTTGGGCAATTACCACTCACCGCCATCGCAGCGAGAACGCCAGTTTCAAACTTGACGTTAATCGAAGAGTTGATGTCAACGTCTCGGTCTTGGTTATCTGTATAGGCATAGACTTCAGCGACTTTCGACTCGACTGCCCAGCAGAGACTGTTCAGGAGATGTGCGCCACTATCGTAAGCCTGTCCACCGCCAGAAAGTTTCGGGTTCTGTCGCCACGTTCCCGTTGTTCCACCTTTCCAGCCTTGTGTAATGTAGCCGATGACTAATTCCAGCTTGCCAAATTCTCCACTACGGACAATTTCTCGGGTATAATAGAAATTGGGTGAGCATGGGGTATTGTAGCCGATAGTCAGTGTTAATCCGGTCTCTTCCACCTTTTCTGTGAGCGTATAGGCATCCTTAGAAGACGTAACCATCGGTTTTTCCATCAAAACATGGCATCCCGCTTCAAGTGCCTGCATGCCGTGTTCAAAATGGAGTGTGTGTGGTGTAGAGATGACCACGGCGTCCGGTGTCGTCTCTGCGAGCAATTTGCTGATGTTGTCATAAGCACTCGGACGCGGACGCAGATCAGGCAAGTTTCGGTCGATATAACCGTTAGCGATGTCAGTGTTCACATCGCAAGTGCCGACGATTTGCACGTCGGGCTTAGTATTCATGCGTCTGGCGTGGCCTGATGAGTTTCCACCACATCCAATCATGGCAAGTCGAATCTTCGACATTATGTTTCTCCTATTTTAATTATTCCTTGCGGAGTCATGAAGGGCATTTGAAGTGTTGCGTGCGCTCTCTTTATTCGTCCTCCATTACATTACGGACTACGAGTTTGGCTGGAAGAGAGAAAGAATCCTTTAATTATTCCTTGCGGAGTCATGAAGGGCATTTGAAGTGTTGCGTGTGTTCCCTCTATCCGTTCTCCATTACATTACGGATTTTTCAATTTTCCCTTGCGGAGTCATGAAGGGCATTTGAAGTGTTGCGTGCGTTCCCTCTATCCGTCCTCCATTACATTACGGACTACGAATTTATTTTTTCAAAGATAGCAGCCTGCAACAACGGCGCAGGCGGATTTAAGAGAGGCACGTGATAGATAGGGCACACGTCGTTCCTCCGCAAGGAAAAATTAAAAACCTGCAACAACGGCGCAGGCGGATATGAGAGAAAACATTTAATAAACCAATCAGCCCCATTTAACGCTTTGCGAATAATTAAAAAATCTAAACGATTGGGCTTTCATACTTAAACTTCGATAAATCGGCGACACTGATCGCACTATCGCCGAACACCCGCGTAAAAGCATGCCCGTGATTCGATTTCGTCTCGCCATGCATATAGCAGACGCTGAAGGCGCGCCGCGGAATATCCGTGTGGTTCGTCCCGGAACTGTGTAGCATCCAATTATGGAGCAGTACGACTTCTCCAGCCTTTAACTCCATCGGTAGCGGTGTCGCCTGCGCGACGAGATCATCAATGTGTTCCTGTGTTAGAAAACCGGATCCATTTGAAGGATTGATAAGCCTGCTATGTGAACGTGGGATGATATGTACACAGCCGTTCTCAATCATTGCTGGATCCAAGGCGGTATAAATCGTAATCTGTGGGTCTTGGTCGAGGTCTGTCCACCTGTCTTGATGCCATGTAAGCTGAGTGCCCTCGTGTGCGGGTTTATTCATAAACATTGCCCGAAAACAGGCAACAGGCGTGTCATCTCCGTAGATTTTCGCACAGATCTCTTGGAAAGCCGGTTTCTGGAGATACTCCAAAAAAATCGGATCGAGTTCAAGGTTCTGAATTTTCCGATACAACAACGTGGCACCTTTGTGTCCCTTAGACTGCGGCCCCGGCGAGTTTTTTCCGGGTGCCCGATCCAGTTGCATCATGATTTGGTCATAATCCAGTGGTGCTTTACCGAGCATGATGTCATCCATCCGCTCCTGCAGCCTCGTGAGTTCGGCGTCCGTGGCGACTTGTCCGATGCGCACATAGCCGTTTTCCCAAAAATGTTCCCACTGTTCATCAGTTATATGGTGTTCCATGCTATGCCTCCTAGTTGAGCAGGTCGTGGTTCACACAAACAATTACCTAATTCATTTTTTCAATCTTCATCAAAATCTTCGGGATGGAAACCTCGCCTCCTATTTGAGTGATATAAAAAGTGCATGCCGTTTTTTCGCCACCTGCATGTGGGCGATTCTCACCAGTGTGCTGCTTCGTTGAGTAGAACTCGCACTCTCTACCCGTAGGGGCTGGGTTACCCAGCCCCTACAACCTGACACGGTGCTTTTGAGAAAACAGGTAAAATCCCTTTCGGGATCCTTGCGGAGTGTATATTTCCCCATCCCGATCACAGTGTCCAAGAGGAGTGAGACTTGGGGAGCATCCTTAAGTAATATCCCACCACAGGATATTACCTTTTGACACCCATTGTTCGGGCTGCCACGCCCAGACACTGCGATATTTTACGGTAGAAAACTTTTTAGTCCTATGCAGAGAACGTGTGGCTACGCTATGCACAAGCCTCACCCTTTAGGGTGAGGTAGTTGACGTAAACCTACAAGTTACGCCAAAAGTTGGTATACAAAAGTATAACACATATTTCAAGAAGTATAAAAGAAAATTGTATTTGCAATCTATTTTTCCCGAAATCCCCTGATTTCTACTCCTTTCTCAAAATAATGCAACCTTTGGGTCCCTAAGGGTCGTCACCTAAATCAACGGATGTAAAATTTCAACTAATTTGTTATTGGTAAGTCCAATGAAACTTTCAAACTAAAGGAGAAAAAAATGACAACGCAAATTCGCCAGCAAAATGGCATCTCGATTTTGGAACCCAATGGAAAAATAACCGGACACTCCGTATTAGAATTACGGGGAGTTATCTTGCCACAAATAGAGGCTTCCGATACCCCGCGCATCCTCATCAATTTCGAGCAGGTCAATAGGATCGATAGTTTAGGACTCGGAACCTTGATAGAGGCACATGCCGTCGCATCGCGAAAACAAGGTCGGATGGGTGTTATCAATCTGGGGAAACACATCAGAAATCTGATTGTTCTGAGTCGGGTGCTTAACCTGTTTGAACATTTCGACAGTGAGGACGCTGCAGTCGCGGGACTGTCAGCGTAGATTCCGAAGTTCAATAAATGTCAAAAGGGAACTGGTTTTACTGGTTCCCTTTTTTGTTGTCTGAATCAAGATTTATAGGATTTGCAGGATTGTGTAGTCAGCGATCATCGGGTGCTTTTTTAGGGAAGATCGGTGCCGTTAGAAACAGTGCCTACCATTTGTAGTAAAGCCCGAAAATATGTAGACATCTCAGGAGGCACCAACCTCACTCCACCGCTGGCGAGGTTTGTAACCTCGCCCCCGTAATGTCCAAGTAATTGTAGATTTTACTATAAAGGTCGGTATTCAGACATCAGGGGTCAGCAGATGGAACCCCCTAAATCCCCTTCTCAGGGGACTTTTGGTCCGTTCTATCGGAAAACTATGGTAACGTGGGTTCGACTTAAGGACTTAGAGAAGTTTGACACGATATATCACACCTATCGCAGATTTGGTGACGGATATACTCCCGCACTCCAGAGGAGTGCTATGTGTGCAAAAACCACATACCGCACTTGCGGAGCGGGAGCGTCGAGTCGAATGGCTACTATAAACATGTTGCTCCGCATGAAGATAAAAAAATAAATTGGATAATTTTCTGGTGATATCCGGTGCGGTTAGGAAACCGCACCTACCGGGTCTGGGAAAGTCGGTGTTACCCGATTAAATTCTTATTCTTCATCTGGAGCAAAAGCATGCGTTCTGGTGTTGTGTCTTACTTTTGTTCAATCAAACCTACATAATATAGTAAAGCCTATAATTACTTGGACGCTCTAAAGAGGCGAGGATACAATCCTCGCCAGCGGCGGTGGGGTCGTTGTTCACTGACTGACTGTCCACATATTTTTGGACTTTACTATAAACCAATTTCTTATATCGAACTCACGTTATGATAGATTTTAGAATTACTTATACATCTGAATAATATTCTCATTTTTGAGAAATAATGCAACCTTTCGGTACTCAAGTATCGTCACCCTAATCATTGGATGTAATGGATTTTGGGAAATACTTAGAAAATAAGTTTATTTTCCGATTTTCAGAAATGATGCAACCTTTGGGTACCTAAGTGTCGTCACCCTAATCATTGGATGTTAAATTTTAGCCAAGTTGTGACTGACAAACTTAACAGAATTTCCGCTTTAGAGGAGAAAACCATGCGCTTTATGATGATTAACCTACTCCTTGTTTGTTTGCTACTATTCGGCATCGCTTACCTCGCTTTCGGTAGCGTTGAAACTGATTCTAACCCAGAGCCGAACACTCACGCATCCACTCACTATGCAGACGACCTTTTTGGACGGGGTCTCTTGGAACGTTCAGGAAACTTCACAAAACCGAGCGATAGCCGCGTGTTGAACTTTAAAGAACATGTTGTATGTTTGTCTTTTTGGTCAAATAAGCAGCGTTTCGATGCTTAAACTACGTCGCTTAAATCAATGGATATGATGATTCCGGAGGAGATTTAGGATGGAACAGAAAGATGCTGAACTCATCCAACGTATATTACAGGGCGATCAGGACGCGCTCAGTCCCTTGGTCAAGAAATATCAGAAAGGGGTTCACACACTTGCGTGGCGGAAAATCGGTGATTTTCATATCGCACAAGAAATTACGCAAGACGCGTTCCTCACCGCGTATAAGAAACTCGGAACATTGAAGAATCATACCCAGTTCCCGGGCTGGCTTTATGTCATCGCGGCAAACCTGTGTCGCGACTGGCTCAAAAAGAGTCGCTTGCCGATGGACTCCTTAGATATTACCGATGCTAATGAGGTGGACAAAGTGTCATATTCTCAATACGTAGCAGAAAAACAGAAAGCCGATGCCGATGAAACACGTCGTGAAGTCGTCAAAAAACTGCTCCAAAAACTGCCAGAGAGTGAGCGGACGGTGATGATGCTCCATTACCTCGGTGAGATGACAATCAACGCCATCAGTGAGTTCCTCGGTGTCTCCCAGAATACCGTCAAGAGTCGGCTCAGTCGCGCTCGCAACCGTTTGCGGAAAGAGGAAGATATAATTCAAGAAAGCCTCGGCAGCTTCCAACTCCCTGATAGCTTAGCGGAGAATATTATGCAGGAAGTTTCACGTATGGCTCCTGTGCCACCTGCTGTGAGTAAACCCGTGGCACCCTTGGCAATTTCTGCGGCTTCTGCTGTTTTGATTTTCCTGCTGATGGGTGTTGGCACGCAATACCTCTCCCGTTTTCAGAAACCCTATAACTTCAGTGCGACTTCTGAACCGACTGTCGAGATTATTGACGCGGTCTTTGTCATAGATTCACCCGCAAAGCCCGCAGTGCGGAGTCAGGTAGGAAGTTCGGCTATCCCGGGTAAAAGTCCTGGGGCGGGTCAGAAACCGGACGAATCCCTTGTTGCCACGCTACCCATCGACACGACGGAGGTCTCAACGCCGAAACCGCAGTGGAATCAAACAAAGGGACCTGAAGGGGGTAGCGTGCAGAACCTGTTCATAGCATCTAATGGAGATTTTTACGCTGAAGCAGATACCGGTCTCTATAGATTGGCGGACGATAAAAGTAGGTGGGGTCTTGTCAATGCCAACATGCCCATTAATGGATCTTCGCAAATGACAGAACATAATAGTATTCTCTATATTGTCTCTGATGAAGAAGTCCTCACTTCAATAGATAGAGGTGAGACGTGGAATTCACTCGGTGCGCGTCCAGAAGGACAGCTGATTGACCTCGTCATAACAGAGGGGGGGCAAGCCGATATTATAATGTACTTGGGGCTTGCTAATGGTGTATTCCATTCTGTGGACGCTGGGAAATCATGGGATCCTGTTAGCGATCAGTTGGTGAACAAAGAAATTAGCGCAATTGCTGCTATTGAAGATGTCGTGTTTGTTGGGACCGATTCTGGGCTTTATCGCCTCAATTCGGAAGGCTGGACGTTATTACCGGTGGGTGACTCCCATAATATCCGCGCAGTGGCAAGTGCCGAGCATCGACTCTATGTTGCCGTGGGGGAAAAGGCTGTGAACCAGGGTTTTGGGTTCACTCTGCCAGCACTAATGACAGTCGCGACACCTCTGTCACTTCATCGCTCAACAGATTTAGGAGATTCGTGGCAGACATTAGACTTTATAAAAACAGAAACAGAGCCTTCGTCCCCAAGTGGAATGACTATTAGTGTTAGGCCTGCAACTCCGGAATCGGACCAAAATGGTAAGGGTGGACCTAAAGACTCGGAAACGAAAAAGACTTCAGTCTTCAAAATAGTAGCATCGGAAGAAAGCCTTTTCGTATTGGACGACGAAAACAGTTATTACTCAAGTGACGCAGGTGAAAGCTGGGATCCCTTGGGTCCAAATATACCAGACAGAGCGGATGTTTCCATGCTTGTGTCTTTGAATGCGCATACTTTCTATCGGAACGGACAGTCTGGGATTTATCGCACAACCGATGCCGGCAAAACGTGGCATCCGTTTAACGCCGGATTGGTAAAGACAGGTGTGCTGAATTTAGTTTCTGTGCAAAATGTGCTCTACGCGAACACCGGACGAGTACTTGTTACCTCATCTGACGGTGGAGAATCGTGGACACCTGTCCCAGGCAGCCTCAAAAACATCACGAATCTGGCGAGATTCAACGATGTTCTCTATGCCAGAGGTATAGAAGAAACGCAACCTCGCATTCGCCTTTTTCGCTTATCTACCGAGGATAATCGGTTAACCCCTGTTCCGGGAATGCCAATTTTAAATGAGCCAGACTCTGCCGAACTGCTGGAGGAAAGAATCAAGGAAGCTTTTTCAACAATAGCCCAGACCGAGGGACAGAAAAACATCCTTGACGATAACATCCTTGACGATTTGGATGCGGATGTATTTGTTGAAGATTACAGTAAGGTTATAGAGGAGATCCTGGCTCAGATTGTGCTGTCGCTTATCGGGAATTTCGCTGTCAGTGATGATACTTACTATATGGACTATAAACAGAGACTCTTCAGATGGAAGACCGGCACGGCTGAATGGGTTGATACCGGACTCATAAATGAAGGTGGACCTACTATTGATATGATTGGCAGTGCTAACACTCCTGATTCCCTCCCTTCCAACCTCGCTGTTTCAGGGAGCACCGTCTATGTCGGCAAATGGGACGGACACCTCTTCCAATCGTTTGACGAAGGAAACACGTGGAACGATGTTACTGCAAACCTCCCGTTTTCTGTTGCGCATTTCAGGACAGTAACCTTTGCAGGATCAACCGTTTATGTCACAACCGATAAAGGGGTCGCATATTCAAGCGATGGCACCGATTGGCACACGGCAACGGATACAGAAGGCGCACCCATCATTATGGAAAGATTTGCGATAGACGGGACAACGCTGTATGGAACGAGCGAGCAACGGGTGTATCAATTCAAAGAGAATTCTGGTGTGTGGCAACAGGTGACACCGGAAGTTCCAAGCACTGTTACCTCTCTCGCTGTTGATGGAAGTGTGCTTTATGTTGGCACCGCTGGCAGTGGTGTGCTCCGTTTCACGCTTGATCAATCGCCATAATGTGCTCCGATTGTTGTGGGTGCTTTCATGACACTTCTGGGGCATGCACGATAACCATTGAATGCATCTGAGTCCTGCATCATAATTTCTTAACTTTTTCGACCGATTTCGTGTTTCAAACAAGGACATGCGGTGGTGCGCGGTTATGAGGGTTTTCCGCACACGCTCGCATTATCAAATCCACAGATAACCCTCTGAGAACGCTAAAGTATACACACACTCTAAGGAGATTTTGAAAATGAAGAAATTAATTGGACGCTTAAAAACTCGCGATCCCATGCACCCATTGGGCAAAACAATAGTGCTTCTGATCGCAACTTTATTGATGGTGGTGGGCATACAAATGACACTCCACGCAGGCACACATCAGTTTCTCTTTGATGAGGATGCGATTCAAGATCCCGGTAGTTTAGTCGTGAAATTCCAAGACACGCGTGCACCGGTGTCCGAATTGATTGCATCGCAATTGTCCGAGGATATGCAATGGTTGTTAGTTGGATACGATGGGGCAAGCAAACCGTCCGCTAAGCTGCAGAAGGTACTGCTTTCAGATCTGAATCGGCTTCTTCAGGTTTCCAAGTCACTCTACGATGCGCAATTGTTCGCCAATATTGAACTCAGTGAACAGACGCAGGCACTGATTACGCAAAACCCGCAAAGTGGGGAAGCATTGGTGCGTCTAAACCGTTTTCTCTTAGCAGATGCCTATCCATACGAACTCGCCTCGCTTTCAGAACAGCAAAATTCCGAGGTTTCCAAAGGCATTGAGGCGTGCAGAGAAAATTTGAGGCAGATAAAGATGGCACGTGAGAACTATCGGGCTTCCAATGCAGATATAGATCCACAATGGCTTTCCGAGCTTTCTCCACAATATTTGGAGAAGGAAGTGCTCCTCTGCCCAGCAGATGCGACAACAGGAACCCCCGGGGTTCTCACCGAAGATGCATCCGACCCAACCATCCCGTGCAGTTATCTCTATGAGATTCGGCCTTCTGAGAAAGACAGTCAACAAATGCTATGGACACAGGAAGGGGGTATGATACCTATCGTTCGCTGTGAACACCATCGTCTCAACCTAAGTCTCAGCGGAAAACTCTATCGTAACGGTCCGCAAAGAGACATCTATGATAGTAATAAGATGGGAGTCTCTGCGTTAGCTGACGTTGTGCGTGACTTACACAAACAACACGGAAACGCGTTTCTCAAGACCCAAGAAGGTAGAGAGAGACTCAAACAAGCCACTGAAGAATTAGTCCTCAAAAAATTCGTGCCAAAACTGCTGAGTGCCGTGGAGAATGAGATCCGCACGCAACTTGAGGCACAACTCGGAAAAGACATTCTCAAAACGCCAATGGGGATGGATATACTCAAACAAGCAATACCGCAGGTGAAAGGTCAGATTAAGGAACAACTACAGTCGCAACTTGAGGCACAACTCGGAGCGGAATTTTTTAAAACGCAAGAAGGGCAAGACATACTTCAGCAGCTATCGGTGTTGTTGTCCCCTGATGTGCTATCCTCAAATGACTTCAATCTACAATAACGTGAGTTCCATAAAGGGACCTTGTAGCACAAACTGTTAGTTTGTGCTACGAACACCGAACTGACCTAAAAAACAGAGGAGAAATTACCATGTTAATGACATTGATTCAAAAAGAGATTATGCATCACATTCTCAGCGTCCGGTTCATCGCGCTCTTGCTGATGTGTGCGCTGCTCATCCCGCTCACCCTTTCTATCAATTATCGTAGGTATAACCAGAACTTGACAGATTATCAAGAGTCCGTGAAACGCGCACGAACAGAAGCAAAGGAGAATCCACCGAATGCACAAGATCCAAACACAGAGGTCTCCAAGTTCTTCCTCAAACCGACACCGTTGAGCGTCTTCGCGAACGGGATAGAGGAAGCATTGCCGACCTATCTTGGGATGACGCGGAATGGCGTTCGGCAAGGTTCAGCAGGAATTTCTCAGGCATCCGTGGCGTATGCACTCGGGAACCTTGATTTCCTGTTTATTGTGGGGACTGTTTTCAGTCTGCTCGCACTTCTGTTTACGTTTGATGCTGTTGCCGGAGAAAGAGAGGCAGGAACCCTTCGGATAAATCTGTCAAACCCCGTTCCCCGAGATGTGTTTTTGTGGAGCAAGCTGATCGGTGGATACGTTGTGTTCGTTGTTCCGTTTTTAGTGTCTTTCCTCTTGGGGTTACTCCTGATCGTCTGGCAAGGGTTTCCACTCGGTGAGCTCAAGATCGCGATGCCAGTGTTCGGTCTGACGCTTGTCTCGCTCCTCTATATTGCGGTGTTTTTTGCGATAGGTGTGGTCATTTCAACGTATCTCGACAACTCCAAGACCGCGCTGATTGTCGCTTTTACATTTTGGGTGTTTGCGGTGCTGATCGCGCCGCGGGGCGCGTTTGTAGTCGCGAAACTCGTCGCACCCACGCGAACACAGCAGGCTGTGTATATGGAAAAAGCCGCACTTCACAATAACCTGACGAAAGATAAGCAAGACAAGATCAATAAAAAAATGGCTCTAGCTTTTGAGAGCGGGGGGACTGCCCATATTTCCCTAAACGATCCAGAGACGCAAAAAAGGTTGGATAAACTCAGAGGACCGATTGAGGAACAGTTTCGACTGGAATTCCAGAACCAAGCGGGCAAGATTGATAGGGACTATCAACGTGAGAAGAAACGGCAAGAGCAGGTTGGTGAGATGCTTTCCCGGATCGCACCAACGTCCTCACTGACCTATTTTGCGATGAATCTCACACAAACCGGCAAGTTAAAACGGGACACCTACTTTCAAACGGGTGAGCGGTACTACGATCAACTTGATGATACGTATTTCAGCACAATTTCAGACGACGCGATGGCACAGATGCTACAAGTAATGGATCGAATGAATGATTCTGCTGAATCCGAAACAGACAAAATCCCACCGCCGCCGACCCTGGCAGAACCTGCTTTGTCGGACACATTGCGCCGCTCTGCAGTGGATGTGTTCTTACTCGGTTTTTTCGCACTGGCGTTCACAGTCGTGGCGTTCCTGAAGTTCTTCCGTTCCGATATATGATGTGAATGGTTATCGGTCTTCAGTTTTCGGTTAAAGAGGGACATGGCAAAGCAAAAACCTCTTTACCGATAACTGACAACTATTTCTCCGAAAATAGATACCCTTAACCATTCCACGATGCACCCATTCTACCTCAAAATTGTATCCTTAATTATAAAGGGAAAAAAATAACCTAAGGAGAAACCCATGTTAGAAACCCGTGACCTCACGAAAGTCTATAACGAAAGTGTTTTAGCCCTCAATAAATTGAACCTGAAGGTGGACGATGGCGAAATCTATGTCGTCCTTGGTGCGAACGGTGCGGGGAAAAGCACGACGATCTCTATGCTGTTGAACTTCATCGAACCCACAAGCGGCACCGCATTGATAGGTGATATTGAGATCCCGAAGTTCCCTCTGGAGGCGAAAAAGCATCTTGCTTACGTCTCGGAGAACGTCGAACTCTATCGCAACTTTACGGCGCGGCAAAACCTGTCTTTCTTCGCGAAACTCGGTGGACGCAAGAAGGTATCAAATGCCGAGCTCGATGCCACCCTTGAACGTGTCGGCTTACCCGAAGAAGCCTTTACGCGACGCGTCAAGACATTCTCCAAAGGCATGCGCCAACGCTTGGGGATTGCCATTGCGATCATGAAAAACGCACAAGCCGTCCTGCTCGATGAACCGACTTCGGGCTTGGATCCCAAGGGGGGTGCCGATTTCCTGAACCTACTCCGTGAATTGAAGGGGGAAGGAAAATCTATTTTTATGTCTACGCACGACATCTTCCGTGCGAAGGAAATCGCCGACAGAATTGGGATTCTCGTGGAAGGCAATCTTGAACGTGAGTTGACCCGCGAAGAAATTCTAAGAGAAAACCTTGAGGCGTTGTATCTGCACTATGTTGCTGGATACGAACCTGCAGACGATTCAGCCGCATAATGTCCACCTGACGCAATACCAAACGATTCGCCAAATCTCGGTTTGGCGAATCGGATACCCAATTATGACGGGATTAATTAAAAATGCGAATCAATATACTTACAATCGTTTTCATTAGTGCGATGGGAATACAGCTGTCAGGTACGTCGCTGGGATTTGCAGAAGAGATCCAACCCGCTAATGGAGATCGCGCGAGAACCAAAGCGGAACAGAGTCGCCAAATCCTGATAGAAGTCGAGCGCTTGAAGATGGATTTGGCAGAAAAGTTGATGAAAAAGAAGCAGGTTGACCTCGAAAACCTCAAGGCGATGATGATGGAGGACGACAACATTGTCACCGTCTCCGAAGTGAATAAAGCAGAGGAAGCTTACGAACGTGCCGTCGATGTATATGAACAGTCAAAATTGACGCTCCAACAGGTAGAGCTTGAGTCGTTAAAAGATGAGTGGCATATCACCGTTGAAAAGACAAGGCTCTACGAATCCGCCGATGGTCGGGAAATGTTTTCAATCATCCTGCGGAATAATTCGTCCCCCGTCAAACTCGTTGAAAGCTCGAAAGTCCTGGGACGAGACATTATTATCAGCGCACAGATTGACGACATCTTCGTCTCGGTTAAAGAGCAGGAAAGTTATGGCGCAAGTGGTGCGATTATCACTGAACCTTACGAACAACGCATTGAGACGCTCAAAGAGGGTGAATCTGTCACTTTGGAGTTTGAACTCATAAAAGAGAATGTGAGAGATGTCGTCGTAGAGTTGAAGTACTCGGAGCTTGAGGAGCGGAAAAACATCCATCTGAAACAGGAGGATCCGCATATCTCTGTCGTATCGGCGAGGCGTTATAAACAGGGTGACCGGCGGCGTTTAGAAGTCGTCCTCACCTACGGTGCGCTCGAAGGCGAGACAGAGGCAACAGACACCAACACCGCACAAGAGATCAACAATGTCTATGTCTCTATCAAAGACGACACGGAATCTATCATCGGTTTTCCATACGAATACCGGATTCCGACGTTAAAAGATGGACAGGAGAAAACCCTCGACTTTGAACTGCGTCGGAATGTGGACAGTCTCATTATCACTCTGACATACCTCGATCAGGAAGATCCGTATATAATCCACCTTGAGGAGGATACGCGCCACATCTCTATTCTGAGTGCGAAGAAGTTTCGCATCGACAACCAGATGATGGTGACGATTCAACTGAAAAACACATCAACGACGGAAGCAATGCCGAGCGATGCTACCCCTGAAGAGATCGCAGCGGCGAACGAGATTCGATCTCTCTATGTCTCCTTACTCGATGTCACCGATGACACAAACATCGTCAAACCGTACGAAGAGAAAATCTCAGTGCTCGGCTACAACGAAACCGTGGAATTGACGTTCCAACTCCAGAAAGATGTCGAGAGCCTGAAGGTATCACTGAATTACCCCGAACTGCCAGAACCCGAAACACGGTTAATCTATCTGCAAAAAGAGTCTGCGCTGGATGTGGTCAATGTCAGCTCGCTTCGCTTTTCGCAGGAAGGGAACTTGGGAAGCAGTGTCACCTACGATTTGACACTCGATCGGTTGGCAGAGACTGAGAATACATTTCAGTTGCGTCTCATTAACCTCCTGAATCGCCTCTCCTTTGAATTCCAAGACCCGGAGACGAAATCTCGGCAGTCGCAGGTAAAGTTCACGCAGGAACAGTCAAAGCGAAATCTATCGTTGATTGTTTATCTACCGGAGGAATTGGATGCGTCTTACCTTGACAGCACGCTTGAGTTCTATGTCGCTGTTCTTGATGAGGCGGAAGCCGATGAACTCGGTGGTGTCAACAGTCGATTGGATCTATCCGCTGATAAGATTGCGAGTATACAAGGGGGTGTTGAGCGGTTTGAGCTGATTCCAAAGGGTGTACCGGAGATTGAGGTATTTGTGCCGAACGCGTTCCAGACGATCAAGATAGGTGAAGAGGTCAACATCACAGCGACGCTAAAGAACATCGGCACCCGCGACCTCGTTGATATCCGCATGATCGTCGATGTCAACACGGATTGGAAATACACGGTTGTCCCCGAAGTCATTGGCGCATTGGCACGGAACGAGGAGAAGGAGATCCAACTGACGTTGAGCCCCCCTGCGGACATCGGAGTGGGGGAATATCAAGCGAAGTTGAACGCCGAAGTTACCGTCGATAACCGTAAGTTTGAGGCACGCGATCGTTCCATCACGGTGCAAGTCGAGTCTCAGACGCAAATGTCGGTGACGACATTGCTGTTTGGCGCGTTGATACTCCTGATGATTGCGATTGTTATTGTCACAATCCGCATTAGCCGACGTTGAGAAAAGAGTTATCAGTTATCAGTTATCAGTTATCAGTTAAAAGAGGGTTTTGTTAAACGAAAACCTCGTACGGGCGAGGTGACCTCGCCCCTACCCAACTGAAAGCGAACGAAGTGAGCGTACTTTAACCATCAACTCGCCTCCGTTATAAATGTTAAAGCACGAGTTGATGGTTAAAACTGATAACTAATATAAGGAGATTAAGAATGAACAAAAGGTTGACAGTGTTAGCACTCTTTCTATTTCTTAGTATCGCGAGGGTTCCCGTCTCGGCGCAGCGGCTCGTTTCGCTTCAGCCAGCACGCGCAATCGAACTCGCGCTACAGAACAACGAGGCGGTGAAAAAGGCGGAAAAAGTGGTGGAACGTGCCAAGGCGAACCTCCGCGTGTCCAAGGCTGTTTACCTACCACAGGTAGGACTCACCGGTGAATATCAACGCCAAAAAGAGGGTGACATAGATGATAGAGACTATCTCACCCGCGCACAGGCAAGTATGCTTCTCGCACAATTCGGTGAGATCCCCGAAGGACTTGATGCTGCGCAAGAAGAAGTACGTAAGGCGGAAATTGAATACGAACACTCGAAAAAGGAGAGCGTTTACGCTGTCCGAAATCTCTGGCACAATATCATCCTCACCCAAGAAGAGATTCAGCAACGTCGGGCGATCGAGGTAGAACTCCAGAAAAAATTACAAAGCACACAAATCAAGCACGACAAAAAGCGGATTCCTTTCCTCAGCCGCCTCAATAAAGAACTTGAACTCTCCGAACAGCAGCTTGCGCTCAATGAACTCCAGCGACGGCTCGACGTGGACACTGCGGAACTCATCAGTCTCATCGGACTCGATCCATTGGCACAAGTTGTCCTCTCACAACCCCTTCCTGATGACGATGTGACACTGGAAACTGCCGTTGAACTCGCACTCGCGAACAACCTTGACTTACGCGACCTACAAGGCGACATCGTTCGTCAAGAACGCTTCGCTGCAGAGACAATCTGGAGTCGATTCCCTGAACTCTCCGCCGAAGCACGCTATAAGGATCTCCATGTGCTGTTGGAGCAACATCAACAGAATAGGACATGGGATGCAAAGGCACTCTATGATCCAGTGATACTTGACCGGGAGCGAGATGTGCCGAGTCTTTTTGAGACAAGCCCGCGCGCCCAAGACGGATGGGAGTTCCGTTTCAACTTCAACATTCCTCTATACGATGGGAACAAGACTAAGAATCTCCGTTCCCGAGAAATCGCAGAACTCGAACGGCTTGGGTTGGCGTACATCCAAATAACGAAGTCAATCCGTGTAGAGGTGCGACGCGACTATCGTGCGGTGGCGAATGCGAAAGAACGGATGGAAATTGAAGAAAAGCGCGTGAGAATCCGTGAGCAACATTTACGGACGATAGAGCGCGTGCTGGATGAAGTCACGGTTGAAATACCGGGTTATCAAGCTCTGACTTACAACGACGCGTTTCAAACACAAGCACAATTTACAGAGTCACAACGTGTTTTTTATCAGGCACGTCGAGATTACGCCAAGGCAAAGGAAAAACTCCGGGAAACAATGGGATGGATTGAATAAGATACTCACCAAAGATATTCGCAAGGAGAAAAATATGAGAAGTGCTTTAACACTACACGCTGAGCTGAACCATTTCGATGAGCAGGAACTTATCGCACGTGCCCAGAATGGCGATACGGAAGCGTTTAACCCACTCGTGTACAAATATCAGCAAAAAATCTATAACCTGATTTACCGCAAGGTTGGTGACCGTGAGACAGCGGAAGATCTCTGTCAAGAGGTGTTCTTGAAGGCGTGGCAGGCACTGCCGAACTTCAAAGAGCAATCTGTATTTTATACGTGGCTTTACCAAATCGCTTTCAATTGCAGCATTGATTACATCCGCAAACGAAATAGGGAAATCATTTTTGCGTGCGAGGAATTACCACAAAACGCAGACGATGGTCTCCCGATGCTCCAAACGCAGCCATCACCTTGTCAAATCCTTGAGAAGGAAGAACTTGGACACATCATCCGTAAAGCCATGCATAAACTGCCGTTAGGTCAACGCAGTGTTTTGTATCTGCGCTATTGGGAAGACCTCCCGATAAAAGAGATTGCCTTACGCTTGGGCAAATCTGAGGGCACCGTTAAAACATACCTGTACCATGCCCGTCAAAAACTCCGAAGTCTGCTGCTTCCTTACCTGCAAAATGAGCCGCTGGCATGGGATAAGGAAACTTGAATCTATTCAAAGGGCGAGAATTTGAAGTTATGAGCCTATACATGGCAGAGCCGATGCTTGAAGCGCGTGCTTAAAAAGGAAACAAACCCTATCCATACTTTTGGATAGCGTTTGCCCCGTTTCCAATAATAAATATGTATAATATCACAGAGATTCCCTCTATCTTTCTATAGTTTGATGGAGATGGAGTCGTTCGCAAGGTTATAGTAAAGTCCACAATTACTTGGACATCATGGATGGGCGAGGTTACAAACCTCGCCAGCGGCGGTGGGGGTTGGTTCGCTGAACAACTGTCTACATATTTTCGGGCTTTACTATAAACTCCGCTGGAGCACACTTGAGGTAGTTGTCGCCGAAGAAACTGGGGTCTCATGCCTCGGTTATCCTACAAATTGGCGCACATATAGTCGTTTTCCACAGATATTTTTGAACACCAAAGGATTGATTTTTCACTTTTTTTCAAAATAATGCACCCTTTTGAAACCTAAGTTACGTCACCTAAATCAATGAAGGTTATAATTCCAGAGGAGGCTTGCAATGGAACAGAGCGATGTTCAACTCATCCGGCGGATATTACAGGGGGATCAAGACGCATTCAGTCCCTTGGTCAAGAAATATCAGAAGGGGGTTCACGCGCTGGTATGGCGGAAGATCGGTGATTTTCACATCGCACAAGAGATTACACAGGACGCGTTCCTCAAAGCCTATAAAAAACTCGGAACCTTGAAAGACCATACCCAGTTCCCAGGATGGCTCTATGTTATTGCGGCAAACTTATGTTCTGATTGGCTCCGAAGGAATCGGTTACCTATGGAATCCTTAGATGCTGACAATGCGAATGGGGTGGATAAGGTGTCGTACTCTCAATATGTAGCAGAAAAACAGGCAACCGAAGCCGATGAAACGCGCCGTGAAGTCGTCAAGAAACTGCTCCAAAAATTGCCTGAAAGTGAGCGAACGGTGATGACACTCCATTACCTCGGTGAAATGACAACTAAAGCCATTTCCGAGTTTCTCGGTGTATCTCCAAATACCGTCAAAAGCCGACTTAGGCGCGCTCGCAACCGTTTGAGGAAAGAGGAAGACGTGATCCAGCAAAATCTCGGCAGCTTCCAACTCCCTGATAGCTTAGCGGAGAACATTATGCAGGAAGTTTCCCGTATGGCTCCTGTTCCGCCACCTGCTGTGAGTAAACCGGTCGCACCTTTGGCGCTTTCTGCTGCTTCGGCTGTTTTGCTTTTCCTGCTGATGGGTGTTGGCACGCAATACCTCTCCCGTTTTCAGAAACCCTATAACTTCAGTGCTACTTCTGAACCGACTGTCGAGATTATTGACGCGGTCTTTGTCATAGACTCACCCGCGAAACCCGCAGTGCGGAGTCAGGCAGGAAGTTCGGCTATCCCGGGTAAAAGCCCCGGGGCAGGTCAGAAACCGGACGAATCCCTTTTTGCCACACTGCCCGTCAACACGACGGAGGTCTCAACGCCGAAACCGCAATGGAATCAAACCCAGGGACCTGAAGGTGGCAACGTACAGAACCTATTCATAGCATCTAATGGAGATTTTTACGCTGAAGCAGATACCGGTCTCTATAGATTGGCGGACGATAAAAGTAGGTGGGGTCTTGTCAATGCCAACATGCCCATTAATGGATCTTCGCAAATGACAGAACATAATAGTATTCTCTATATTGTCTCTGATGAAGAAGTCCTCACTTCAATAGATAGAGGTGAGACGTGGAATTCACTCGGTGCACGTCCAGAAGGACAGCTGATTGACCTCGTAATAACAGATGGAGACTCTGGGGCGCAAGCCGATATTATAATGTACTTGGGGCTCGCTGGTGGCGTATTCCACTCTGTGGACGCTGGGAAATCGTGGACTCCTGTCAGCGATCAGTTGGTGAACAAAGAAATTCGCGCAATCACTGCTATTGAAAATGTCGTGTTTGTTGGTACCGATTCTGGACTTTATCGCTGCAATTCGGAAGGCTGTACGTTATTACCGGTCGGTGAATCCGATAATATCCGCGCAGTGGTAAGTGCCGAGCATCGACTCTATGTTGCCGTGGGGGAAAAGGCTGTGAACCAGGACTTTGGGTTCGCGCTGCCAGCACGAATGATACGGAAGACACCTCTGTCACTTCATCACTCAACAGATTTGGGAGATTCGTGGCAGACATTAGACTTTATAAAAACAAAAACAGAGCCTTCGTCCCCAAGCGGAATGACTATTCGTGTTGGACCTGCAGCTCCGAAATCGGACCAAAATGGTAAGGGTGGACCTGAAGACTCGGAAACGAAAAAGACTTCAATCTTCAAAATAGTAGCATTGGAAGAAAGCCTTTTCGTATTGGACGACGAAAACAGTTATTACTCGAGTGACGCAGGTGAAAACTGGGTTACCTTGGATCCAAATATACCAGACAGAGCGGATGTTTCCATGCTTGTGTCTTTGAATGCGCATACTTTCTATCGGAACGGAAAGTCTGGGATTTATCGCACAACCGATGCCGGCAAAACGTGGGATCCGTTTAACGCCGGATTGGTAAAGACAGCTGTGACGAATTTAGTTTCTGTGCAGAATGTGCTTTATGCCAATGTGGGAGGCACACTTCTCACCTCATCCAATGCGGGCGAGTCGTGGACACCTGTTCCAAGCAGCCTCGGAAACATCATAAATCTGGCGAGATTCAACGATCTGCTCTATGCCAGAGGTATAGAAGAAATGAAACTTCACCCCCGCCTCTTTCGCTTATCTACCGGGGACAATCGGTTAACCCCTATTCCATGGATGCCAATTTTAAATGAGCCAGACTCTGCCGAACTGATGGAAGAAAGAATCAAGGAAGCTTTTTCAACAACAGCCCAGATAAAGGATATCCTAACTGAGCTTTTGGTGTCGATTATCGGGAATTTCGCTGTCAGTGGTGATACTTACTATATGGAGTTTAAACAGAGACTCTTCAGATGGAAGACCGGCACGGCTGAATGGGTTGATACCGGACTCATAAATGAAGATGAACTTACTATTGATATGATTGACAGTGGTAACACTCCTGATTCCCTCCCTTCCAACCTCGCTGTTTCAGGGAGTACCGTCTACGTCGGTAAACTGGACGGACATCTCTTCCAATCGTTTGATGAGGGAAACACTTGGAACGATGTTACGGCGAACCTTCCGTTTTCTGTTGTGCATTTCAGGGCAGTAACCTTTGCAGGATCAACCGTTTATGTCGCAACCGATAAAGGGGTCGCATATTCAAGCGACGGCACCGACTGGCGCACGGCAACCGATTCGGAAGGCACATCTATCATTATGGAAAGGTTTGCGATAGACGGGACAACGTTGTATGGAACAAGCGAGCAATGGGTGTATCAATTCAAAGAGAGTTCTGGTGTGTGGCAACAGGTTGCCCCGGAAATTCCAATGCCTATTACCTCTCTTGCTGTTAATGGTAACGTACTTTATGTGGGCACCATTGGCACGGGTCTGCTCCGCTTCACGCTTGATGAATCGCCATAATGTGCTCCGACTGTTGTGGGTGCTTTCACGACACTCCTGGGGCATGCACAATAGCCATTGGACACATCTGATTCCTGCGTCATAATTTCTTAACTTTTTCGACTGATTTCGTGTTTCTAACAATTACATGCGCTTGAGGCACAACTCGGAAAAGACATTCTCAAAACGCCAATGGGGATGGATATACTCAAACAAGCAATACCGCAGGTGAAAGGTCAGATTAAGGAACAACTACAGTCGCAACTTGAGGCACAACTCGGAGCGGAATTTTTTAAAACGCAAGAAGGGCAAGACATACTTCAGCAACTGTCGATGTCGATGTCCCCTGATGTGCTATCCTCCATTGACTTCAATCCACAATAACGTGAGTTCGGTAAAAGGTGTTCAACCGAACTCACGTAAAAAACAGAGGAGAAATCACCATGTTAATGACATTGATTCAAAAAGAGATGATGCATCACATTCTCAGCGTCCGGTTTGTCGCACTCCTGCTAATGTGTGTTTTGCTCATCCCCCTCACCTTTTCTATCAGTTATCGCAAGTATAGTCAGAGCTTGACAGATTATCAAGAATCGGTGAATCGCTCACGATCAGAAACAAAGGAAAATCCTCCGAATGCACAGAACCCAAACATAGAAGTTTCCAAACTTTTTTTCAAACCCACGCCTCTGAGCGTCTTCGCAAACGGTTTAGGGGAAGTACTGCCTATCTATCTTGGAATGACGCGTAATGGCATGCGGACGGGCTCAACAGCACTTGCTCAAGCACCTCTCGCGTATGTATTAGGAAATCTGGATTTCCTGTTTATTGTCGGGACCGTTTTCAGTCTGCTCGCACTTCTGTTCACATTTGATGCTGTTGCTGGAGAGAGAGAGGCAGGCACCCTTCGGATAAACCTGTCAAACCCCGTTCCCCGAGATGTGTTTTTGTGGAGCAAGCTGATCGGTGGATACGTTGTGTTCGTTATTCCGTTTTTAGTGTCTTTCCTCTTGGGGTTACTCCTGATCGTCTGGCAAGGGTTTCCACTCGGTGAGCTCAAGATCGCGATGCCAGTGTTCGGTCTGACGCTTGTCTCGCTCCTCTATATTGCGGTGTTTTTTGCGATAGGTGTGGTCATTTCAACGTATCTCGACAACTCCAAGACCGCGCTGATTGTCGCTTTTACATTTTGGGTGTTTGCGGTGCTGATCGCGCCACGCGGCGCGTTTGTCATCTCGAAATTGGTCGCACCGACCCGAACGCAGCAGACTGTTTACATGGAAAAAACAGCAATTCGCAATAACTTGGCGAAAGAGAAACAAGAGATATTGAATAAAAAAATGGTTGAAACTCTCGGGACGAGTTTTGGGACAACACCAGAGGTGAAAAAGAAATTGGACAACATTAGGAAACCGATTAACGAGGAATTTCGACTCAAATTCCAGAATCACGCAAACAAGATTGACAAGGAATACCAACGTGAAAAGGATCGTCAAGAGCACATTGGAGAAATGCTCTCTCGGCTCGTGCCAACGTCCTCTCTCATCTATTCTGCGATAAACTTAACGCAAACCGGTAAACTAAAAAGGGACCTCTACTTTCAAGCCGGTGAGAGATACTACAAGCAACTTGATGATTCATATTTCAGTGAAATCTCAGACGACGCAATGGCACAGGTCATAGATATATTGGATCGACAGATGAATAATCTCTCTGAATCAGAAGAAATCCCACCACCTCCAACCCTGACAGAACCTGATTTATCGGAAACGCTGCGTCGCTCTGCAGTAGATGTGTTCTTACTCGGTTTTTTTGCTTTAGCGTTTACGACGGTGGCGTTCCTGAAGTTCTCCCGTTCCGATATATGATGTGCGGCATCGGCGGCTTATTTGGTATTGGGCTCGGTATAGGCACTGGCTATGTCTGTTCATATATCGCCGTCAAAATCGTCAAAGTGATTCCACACTGGCCAGTTGTGATCTCACCACAGTGGATGGCGGTTTCTGTTGGAATTTCAGCTTGTATCGGTATTCTCTTTGGGCTTTACCCGGCAATTAGAGCGTCACACCTCTCGCCAATTGAGGCGTTGCGAACAGAATAAAACTAAATTTCACATCGATTCTATCCACTTCCAACCCCCGCCACATCGCAATTACGCCGTTCGCTTCTCCTTTGACCACCGTCAATAGCTTCAATTTCCTAACCTTGATGCCACTTTATGAAAAATAATGCAACCTTTTAGAACCTAAAATCCGTCACTTAAGTTAAAACATAGTACGATTCCGAGGGAGGCTTGCGGTGGAACACAATGATGCTGAACTCATTCAACGGGTATTGCAAGGCGATCAAGACGCATTCAGCCCCTTAGTTACGAAATACCAGAAAGGGGTTCACGCGCTTGCATGGCGGAAAATCGGCGATTTTCACATCGCCCAGGAAATTACGCAGGACGCGTTTTTTAAGGCATACCAGCAACTCGGAACCTTAAAAAATTACAACTTGTTTTCTGGGTGGCTTTATGTCATCGCGGCACGCCTGTGTTCTGACTGGTTCCGAAAGAATCCGCCACCGGAACAATCCTTAGAAGTTACTGATATGAGTGAGGTGAATCAAGTGTCATACTCTCAATACGTCGCAGAAAACCAGGCAACCGAAGCCGATGAAACGCGCCGTGAAGTCGTTAAGAAACTACTTCAAAAACTGCCAGAGAGTGAAAGGACAGTAATAACACTCCATTACCTCGGTGAAATGACAATCAAAGCTATCAGTGAATTTCTCGGTGTATCCCCAAATACCGTCAAGAGCCGTCTCAGCCGCGCTCGTAATCGTCTAAAGAAGGAAGAAGATATGATTCAACAAAACCTCGGTAGTTTCCAACTGCCCGCGCAATTAACAGAGAACATTATGCGAGAAATCTCACGTATCGTTCCCACTGCACCTGCGGCAAATAAACCTGTAGTGCCTTGGGTGCTTTCTGCCGCATCTGCTGTCTTGATTTTTCTGCTGATGGGGGTTGGTACACAATACCTCTCTCGTTTTCAGAAGCCTTACAACCTAAACGCCACATCAGAACGGACGGTTGAACTCATTGAGGCGGTTTTTGTCTTAGATTCACCGGCAAAACCCGACGTTCGGAATCAGGCGGGAAGTTCAGTTAGTCCCGGTAAAAATCCTGGTGCCGGTCAGAAACCGGACGCTCGACTCTTCGCCGCAGCACTTGTTGATGACACTGAAGTTTCAACTCCCAAACCACAATGGGTCCAAACAAAGGGACCAGCAGGGGGTATGGTCAATTCCCTCTTCACTACAACTCGTGGGGACATTTACGCAGGAACTTCCACTAATCTTTACAAACTGTCAGACGATGGGCACGGATGGAAACTCGTCATCGCCGGAAGTCCAACCTCACTCAGCCTGGAAGATTGGATAATAGGCGGAATACAGATGACAGAGCACGGCGATACACTCTATTTTGCCACTGATACCGGGGTGCTGGCTTCAACAGATAGCGGTGAGACATGGAATTCCCTCGGTGCGCACCCAAAAGGACAACCGATCGGTATCGTGGTAACGGATGGGATATCCGGAACAGCGGGCGACCTGACCCTGAACTTAGGGCTCGTTGAAGGGATATTCCGTTCTGTGGATGCAGGTAAATCGTGGATACCTCTAAACGATGGAAATCTGATGGATCGGAAAATTCGTGCAATCGCCGCCGTTGAAAACACCCTATTTGCTGGCACGGATAACGGACTCTATCGCCTCAACATTGATACATGGGAAAAATTGTCCATCGATCAGACAGATATACCCCAGAATGAACTATCTATTCATGCCTTAGCAGTTGATGAACACCGTCTCTATGTTGGGGCGGGGAAGGACCTTACAAATCAGCCAGCGACGCAATTTAAAACATCAATAACAGGGGATTTGTGGTGGTCACTTTACCGCTCAACCGATCAGGGCGATACGTGGTATTCTATAGATCCACGGAAGAGACAGGAACGTGAGAATGACAGGCAGCGGAATGGTCAATTTGGGGGTGAATTTTCACCGCTCGGTATAAATTATATTCCGGGTATCAAGATATTTGCAACAGAAGGAAAGGTGATGGTGGTGGATGCGTATGGAGCATTTTTCTACTCCATGAATACCGGGGAAACCTGGACTGCCTTAGACGTAAAGAGTAGGTCGGGTTACAGCGTCCCTCCGCCTGTGCTGATGATGGACGCGAACACTTTCTACAGAGGAGAAGCGTCTGGGGTTCAGCGCACAACCGATGGCGGAAAATCGTGGGATCAGATTAATACCGGTCTTGTGGGCATTCCCGTTACAACTTTAATCGCTGTTAAAGGGACACTCTACGCAAATTCAAACAATGGGTTTGTTACCTCAACGGACAGTGGTGAATCGTGGACCCCGCTGCCCCGTGATATAGATCATGGTGTCTCTATCGAGGCATTTGACGATGCCCTCTATGTGAAGAGAGGAAATGATATGAACTCACCTTCGCCGCTACTTCGCCTATCTACCGAGGACCATAACCTGAAGTTTATCCGCGACATGCCCGCTTTTAAGAAAGGCGATTCACATAATACGGGACGGACGACGATAGAGATACCGATGGACGAAGAAACGATCAAGATCCTGCTGAAAACATTTGCGGATAAGGGTAAGCAAAATTTTGAAGGGGACGCGCCACCAAATCCTGAGGATCTGAGCCAGTTAAAGGAGATACTCGAGAATATCGATTCTGACCAGTTAAATGAGACGCTCAAGGATATCATTGATTTTGACCAGTTAAAAAATGAAGCATTCAATAAGGCGCGCCAGGAACAAGCCACATCTGGCATACCGTCGTTTTTTGGGAACTTTGCCGTTAGCGGTGATACGTACTATGTCGAATACGGACAGAAGCTTTTCAGATGGAAACCCGGCACGACTGAGTGGCACTACACGGGTTTAGTCGATAAATCCGAAAACGCTTTTTCGGATTTTCTTGACTATTCGGCAAATATGGTTACTGCTCATAATTCGCTTGATTCTATGGGTTTCAAAATCGCCGTGTCAGACAGCACCGTTTACGTCGGAAAACGGGATGGACACCTCGCTCAATCGTTTGATGAAGGTGAAACTTGGAATGATGCCACTGCAGAACTTCCTTTTCCCGTTGCGAAGTTCAACGCAATCGCCTTCGCTGGAGAAACCGTTTATGTAGCAACCGATCAAGGTGTTGCGTATTCAAGCGACGGAATTCATTGGCACGCGGCGACCGACGCTGAAGGTAGTCCCCTCGTCATGGTTCGATTAGCAGTGGAAGACACAACAGTATACGGACACACCGAGCAACGCGTGTATCTGTTGAAAGAGGGTTCTAATATATGGACACAGGCTACACCCGAAATTCCAGGTACTGTTATCTCTCTTGTTGTTGATAGCAACACGCTCTATGTCGGAACCCTTAATCGTGGTGTCCTGCGTTTCACAATTGACGAGTAGTGTGGTTTGAAGCACGCGTGGAGAGCATGGAAGCGCGTGAGGTAACTTCTATGAAACGTTACACATTAGGCTCCAATTAGCAGCCCATAGAAAAGGAGATAGCGATGCGCTTTATCATCATGGGTCTTATCTGTTTAGTATCGATCACTGCTGGATGTGCGGGGAAACAGACGAAAGCCCCGGATCAGGTTTACACTGCTATGGAAGATGAACAGAGCCTTGCATCTACTGATAGTGCGAAGGATGTTTCTCAAAGCGAGACAGTCACAGGTGATGAAGAGAAAAGTGGACCTGTCGATTCCAACGTGAGCGATGCCTCAAAGTATTACGACATGTTTTATTCACTGGAATCAACAGATCCAGAAGCAGCACTCGTTGAACTTTCTAAATATGTCAAAATCCGGTTCGGGGAACACCCTCTCGCTGAAAAGTGGTTCCAACTCTTGTGTCGTCTGACTCGCGAGGGGAAAGGAACTTTTCGAGATATGCAGCATTATTCGGAGTGGAATCTTCAGATGCTTACAGATATTGAACCCGGAAAACGTACTGAACATGATACAAAATGGATCAGAATTCAACAGAGCGCGTTGAAGCAACTCAAAGCGTTGGGTAAGGTCATCGAAAGACAAGGCGATAATTTGGATACCTTTGAGTTCAAATTTCTTCCATAGAGAATGCAGTACTTATTTTTTACTATGAGGAGCATGACATGAATACGCAATATTATATTAAAGTGTTGGGATTCGCAAGTATTTTAACTATCCTTATTTGTGCTGGAATCTTTTTCTACACGCGCTGGGATAATCAACGGTTTGTGGCACAACTTCCAAAGGCACCTCAGTTTGAAGTTTCCCCAGAACTCATGCAGCAAAGAGCGTTAATCTCAAGAGAACGAACGGAACAGGAGATCCCTCCCGTAAGCGTAGACTTCCAACCTTTGGAAGGACAGAGCGTAACGCCGGATGTGCCTGATATAGAAATAGGAGAGGTGTTATTTGAAGAGGCATACATCCCCGAAGACGACCCAGCAATGGAAGATCTATCGCTTTCGATGGTAGAACTCCCAGAAGCCTTTCCAGATTCGCCTGTTGAAGGTATTGAATTCACCGAGACAAAGGCCGCTTGGCAGGCTTACAACGATTTTCTCGCAATCCATCCGGATTATGCTTACGAACGTCTTGATGAGGGATTCCGGGAGATGTATGGGGATCGTCCCGAAGTCGATACTCTGGTAGATGTCATTAGGAAGGCAAATGCTGGGGCATTGACAGTTGATGATGCAATTGATATGGTAACAGCGACTTTAAGCGTCATGCCTGCAGATCAGACCGAGGTAATTGAAGGGTTATCAGCACAACTTGAGATGTTTGAAGAACTCAAGAAATTGCAAGCAGATGGTGAAGACGTAAAAGTCATCTTCAATTTCAAAATAGGAGAGTAGAGCACCGCTTATCTCAATCGCTTTCTCCGACAAGAAAAACCTATAGGCGATTAACTTTCCTGACGTGGTGTCAACGCGATTCCCCAAAATCCGTTATAACTGATTGAAAATATAAATCGGGCAAACTCCGTGTTGCGTTTGACAATACGGACCTAACCTGTTAAAATGATACAACTTTTTCCATTGTACTAAAAAATATGAAAAACAGTATTCTCATCTTGTTTCTGCTACTACTTATTATATCCTCGCGAACGTCCGCTGAAACGCCAGACGGCACAATCCCTTTCGATTGCCCTGGTATGCCAAATGCCAAGTTTCAATTCCACTTCACCCGTGAACTGATCACGCTCTCCGTTACGACAGCACCCTTCAACACAGTGGACGATCTTTACATCCGAACCTACGATGATGAAGCAGGTATTTATGATAAACTCGCTCAATATTACACCGAGAAATTGAAAGCGAAAAACTGGAACGGCATACAGGAAGATGATAGGGTCCGACTCTATGTACTGAACGGAGCCGCTATGCAAAGCCCCAGTGTAGCTAACACCTTCACGGGCATCTTTGCAGTCGCGAGAAGCGATAAAGAAGTCTATCTGCTAAACATCGTTGGCAGTGTCCCATCACAACAGGCGGGTCAACTTTTAACGAATCTCGGTAAACTCGGCATTGATATCCCTGAATTGAAATCGCTTCCCGTGTTAGAATTTGAGGAACAATCCTCGTCTTCACCAACACGGTTCCGCACTGCCGATGGTTCCCCGATCTATGAAGTTCAGATTAAGGGCAATCAGACAATTGATAGGGCAGAGATCCTCGAAACGCTTGAAGCAGGTGATGAGGATATCGAAAAAGCGGTAGAAACGCTACGGAAAAAAATGGGTTCCAAATTAGAGAAAGTAGAGTCGAGTATTGAGGAAGAAAATGGGAAACATATCGCCGTGATTACCGTAAAGGAACGAACTTCATCACGATCTTCTGGTTCCTTTACAGCAAACCGGATGATTAGATTTAACCGCGTTTCAGGTTGGAAATTGGGGTTCACCTCTAAAATTGATTTAGCAAGGGCGCGTCTTTCAAATGGCATGCCAACCTCAAATATCTTTACGTATGCAGGCTACGGATTTGGCAATAAGATAACGGATTACGAAATTGGCATAGATACATTGCCGTTTGCGACATACACGCGATTTAATAATCCCGAAGGGGACGCTAACAGATGGTATCACGGATTCGGGATAAATGCAAAGGTCCACGGCACCACAGATATCACACCGAACAACGTGATTGCGCATCGCCTTACCAATAATTTTAATGATCCATTCGGTTTGTTTTATAACATTTCGGGCGCGCAAGATTTACACAACTACTATTTAAGGCGCGGCTTTGAAATAGCTTTCCGATGGCAGAAGTTGCCACGGATGGAGTATCTATCCCCGCCGCATTTAGTTACGTTGAAGCTTCTTGCTGAAAACCACGAGAGTCTGGCAAAAAGCACAGATTGGTATCTCTTCAATTGGCGTTCAACATCAAAAGTGCGAGAAAATCCAGCGATAACACCCGGTCAAATGCGGAGCGTCATGTTCAAATACGATCTTAACACCCGCCGAAATCATCTCGGTTGGGATAATACTTTCTTTGTTGAACATAGCAACACCGCCTTGGGTTCGGATTTCGATTTTACGCGGTATCAACTCCACCTCCGCTATGCACATCCATTGGGTAAGCATCGGGTACGTACTCGGGCAGTCGGCAGTTTTTCAACCGCATCCCTTCCAATCCAACGCCAATTTACCATCGGTGGACCAGGAGTATTGAACGGCTATCCACTTTACGCTTTTTCCGGTGACCGTGGCTACCTTTTCAACATCGAATATTTCTACAGTTTACCGGAACTGTTCTTCTGGAGAAACAGGCAATTTGATTTTGACTTTAATCTCTTTTTGGTGTTTTTCCTGGATGCAGGTCAAACGTGGAATGTAACCGATGACACACGCACACTTGTGCCGAAGAGCGATGCCGGCATCGGTTTCCAGTTCGGTGAAGACGACTCCTTTTTGCGATTTAATGTTGCGCAGGCTTTTGAATCAGAACAAGGCGTGCAATTCAACGTCCTCTGGTTTTATAGTTTTTAAAGATAGTTAGAAAAAGATGCAACTTTTCGGGAACTCGTTTGTAGTAACATAAAAGGGACACTTGTAGGAGGGATCTCCGAATCCCGACCTCTTCTATAGGCGTGCTTTGGAGACGCGTCGTTTCTAAACCCATGAGGAACACCAAAATGCGGAGACACACAAATCGAGCCTTATTGATATCTTTCGGTCTCCATATCGCTGCGATATTAGTAATTTCACCGTTTCTCGTGAATCATTTCCATGTAGAGAAAGAAAGCATATCAGTTGAGATATTGGAGCCAGAATCCGAGAAGCCTGTGAGACGACGGGTCTTACTCGTGCGTTCGCCTGTAGTGCCACAAGTGAACGAGACCGAAGCATCACCCTCTTCTCCTGCTTCACCGACGTCCGCACCAGAGGTGAACGTTCCTAAGGCACCAGTTCATGCCGATGTAATTCCCGACATCGTTACGCATGCCGATGTTCCACAATCAGATGCGCCGAGTCCTGTATCCAATGCCAGTTCTGGTGAGGATAGCACACCTGCAGGTCCCGTCGTCATTGAAGGACAGCGAGGTACCGGTGTTGGTGGACCTGGACGTGGAGGATATGGAACTGGCAGAGATGGGACTGGGCGCAGCGGGAATGGTATTGGCGAACACTTTTCCAACCTCACAGAAGTATCGGATATCAGTTCCACGGCATTTGAAAAAATAGCTTATGCTTTTACCTTTGTCCGATTAAGATATACGGGTAGTTCATGGAAGGTGGATTGGCCCGATGCCGATCACAATTTTATACAGCAACTCCGTGAGCGCACGACACTTGACGTTGCGCCAGAAGCAAAGATAATTGATATCGGTTCCGAGGAACTTTTTCGTTATCCTTTTGCTTATATAATAGAGGCGAACCGACTGCGTCTCACGTCCGCGGAAGCAAGGAATCTACGGGAATATCTCTTACGCGGTGGGTTCATTCTCGTTGACGATTTCCATGGACAGCACCAGTGGTTGCATTTTTATGACCAGTTCAAAAGGATCTTTCCAGAACGCGAACCACAAGACATCCCGCTGTCGCACCCACTTTTCCACTGTTTCTATCACATTGATGAATTGATACAGATTCCCGGATCTGGTTTTGTTAGTGGTGGGAAAACCTATCAAGGACATGATGGATTTCCCGCACGATGCCTCGGTGTTTACGATGACAACGGTAGGCTTATGATGATGATTAATTTCAATAGCGATCTTGGAGATGGATGGGAGCACGCCACAGAAGATTTCTATCCAGACAAGTATTCAGATATGGCATTCAAAATGGGTGTTAATGCCGTTATCTATACGCTTGCTCCTGAACAGCGTATATATCGAAGCAGACCGAGAATTCCAGATGCGTTAAAGAAACTACAGCAACGGCTCGAGCATATTGAGGAAACAGACTAAAATGCGAAAACACACAAACCGTGCTTTATTGCTATCTTTTACTCTCCATATCGCGGTAATGTTAGCGATTTCGCCATTTTTCGTGAACCATTTCCATGTAGAGAAAGAAAGTATATCAGCCGAGATATTAGAGCCGGAATCCGAGAAGCGAGTGAGACAGCGGGTTTTACCGCCACGCACACCCGTAGTGCCACAAGTGAGTGAGACGGAATCGTCACCCTCTTCTCCCGCTTCACCAACGTATGCGCCGGAGGTAAGCGTCCCTAAGGCACCCGTTCATGCCGATGTAATTCCCGACATCGTTACGCATGCCGATCTTCCGCAATCGGATGCTCCGAGTCCTGTGTCCAACTCCAGTTTTGGCGAGGATGGCGAACTGGCGGGTCCTGTTGTCGTTGAGGGACAGCGAGGAACCGGGGTTGGTGGACCCGGACGTAATGGACGTGGAACAGGGGGATATGGGACAGGAAAACACTTTGCAAAAGGGACAGGTGCGTCGGATGTCGAACTCGCAACCCTTGATGGTATAGATGCTGGACTTGGTATCTTCGGAACAGACGTAATGCCAGGACACGGCTTAATCGGGCAAGTCTACGTCCCCGGGGGGCAGATCCACCGGATGCCGGATTTCGATCTTTTGACCCCAATCTATACCTTTGTTACAGCAAACTTAGATGTCTCTAAACGAGACTATACCGAGGGATTTCCGACACCGGAAATGCAATCTGTCGTTGAGGATTTTGCAATTCGCTTCCGAGGGGAGTTAGCAATTGATACACCGGGGTTGTACCGTTTCGGGCTTTACTCAGATGACGGCGCAAAACTATATATCGATGGGAGGCTCGTCGTGGATAATGATGGAGTTCACACGAAGGGGAAAGGGGGCAGCATAACGCTCTCAAAAGGTATATATCCCGTTGAGATTCAATATTTCCAAGGACCCCGATACTCTATTGCACTACAGTGGTACTATGCTCCCCCGAAGGAGCCTTTTTCTGAGACGAGGCGTTCCATTTCAATAACAATCCCCACTTTGGAATGGCGCACGGAGGAATATATGCTCGGAAGGATTGTGCCACCCGAGGTTATCTATCGACCCAGCAAACCTCGCATTCCAGATGCCTTGAGGAAATTACAACAACGTTTAAAGAATATCGAAAGTGATTAGTAAGGGAGATATTAAATGAAATATGCTGTTACAAAAGTAATGATAACACTCCTGCTTCTCATTACCGCTACAGTGCAATCACAGTCCAATAACAGCACTGCCGCCTTTGATTGCCCAAATCTGCCATCACCTGAATTCCAGTTTGATTTAGACAGACGCGTCATTGCACTCGTGATGGAGGATCCGACTTCCAATATTGTGCCACTGTTTAACAATATAGACAACTTATATCTCCGTAGTTATCGAAGTCGGTCTGTCAATCTTAAGGAAGTTATTCAATATTACGGAGAGACGCTAAAAGCGCGCGGCTGGAATGTATTAGGACAACCTTTTCAAGGCGATGTCGAAAACGACAACTTGCATCTCTATACCCTCGAAGTAAATGGAATTATTCAGGGGGTCTTCGTCATTGTTAAAAGTGGTGACGATGTATATCTCATAAATATCGTTGGCGAAATCCCGAAAAAGCAGCTCGGTGAATTGCTACTCAATCTCAATCAACTCGGTATTGAGATTCCTGAACTGATATCGCTCAAACCTCGCGATCTGGAAATCGCGCCCCCTTTACCGCCCCCAACGCCTGAAGTTGTCGAGCCAACGCCAGTCCCTCCCATTACAACAACCGATACTGCTGAAGAAGCCCCACCGTTACAAGAAACCCAAGAGCCAGCAAAGTCATGGAATTGGACTTTTGATGGTGAGCGAATTCACGATATTCAAATCCAAGGTGTAAACGGGATTGAAAGTTCCAACATTGTGAAAGTCCTTGAAAATGGATCTGGCGACATTGCTGAGGTTATGCCTATTCTTACAAGCGTGCTCCTCAATAGTTCTAAAAAGGCATCTCTACGCGTTGAAGAAGCGAATGCCAAACACATTGCGATAATTACGGTGGCAGATATTCCCGTTACCCGAACAATATCAGTCCTGAAATCTCTGAAGATTTTTGGTTCCCGCGGTGACCAAGTCCACAAATCATCTTTTGACAAATTGGTTTCACAAAAATCAGATGCTCAAACGCCAACTGGCGGAACCCGCTTTCGGGCTGGGAATGCCCCTATCCACGAAATACGCATCCAAGGGAATCAAAAAATATCAGAAACACAGATCCAACAGACGCTGGAAAACGGTTCTGAAGACCTTGAACAAGCACTCAAAACGCTGTATAAAGCGATGCCCTACTTTGAGGAGGTAAACCTACAGGTCGATGAGGAAAATTCGAAGTATATCGCGACGATTACTGTTGATGAGAAGCCGCTTTCTACCGATGCGTATCTTGGTCTCAATCCACCGTTCCGTCTCGGATTCAACCGAGTGACAGGATGGGAAATCGGCACTGGTTTTGAACTCGGCAAACGAAAGGATATCGGACCCCTTTGGACGTGGAGCATCAGAGATTCAGTGAGCGATCAAAGTTCAAAGTTCTTTGGGAAGGTGAGTTACGCATTCGGTAATCCGCATCTCCATTATCGGATGGGTGGCACAGCGAATTGGGGAAAATCTTACGTCTGGAACCTCGGACTCACAGCACAAATCCATCGATTGACCGATGCGGTTGCCCCTGAACTTTTTCCGAACTACAATGATAATACAGCTATTGTTCAACGTATTGTCGGGATACCAGACTTTCAAAATTACTATTTGCGACAAGGGGCTGAGCTTGCATTGCGATGGGCACCTGTTATGCCGACCCACTCGTTCAAATTGGCGACGGTTACAGAATCACACACAAGTCTGCAGAAAAGCACGGATTGGTTTGTCGCCAATTTGCGCTCAAGCCTCAGTGTGAGGGGAAATCCACCGATAACCCCCGGTCGAATGCGAAGCCTCACCTTCCAATACGATTTTAATAACCGACCAAATTCCTTGGGTTGGCACAATACGCTTTTCATTGAACACAGCAACGCCGCTGTGGGTTCCGATTTCGATTTCACACGTATGTTATTGCACCTTCGGTATGCTTTCCGACTACAGAATAACCGAATCCGCACCCGGTTTCTGTTCGGGTTCTCCGACGCGGCGTTGCCAATCCAACGCCAATTTGTAATTGGTGGAATAGAGGGTCTCAGGGGGTATCCTTGGTATAGACAGGAAAGTGAATCTGAAGGTCCAATAACCTACAAAAGCGGACATACGTCTTCTCCATACTCGTTTGCAGGAGACCGCGGATTTCTACTCAACATCGAATATCATCATAGTTTATCCAATCTATTGAGTTGGAGTATTTTCAAAAACGCCTTTGCTATTGTCTTCTTTGATGAGGGACAGGTCTGGGATGTATCCGGTCCAAAGTATACCTTTGATCCGAAAGGAAATATCGGCATTGGTTTTCAACTTGGAGGAAACGATTCTATTTTCCGGGTCAATATTGCAAAAGCCTTTGAATCTGGCAAAGGTATCCAAGTTACGACAGTCTGGTCCAAAAGTTTTTAGTCTAAATTCTTACTTTCATTTTGACCTACTCTTGGGCATCCGAATCTGCAGGGTCATTCAGTTTTATAGTAAAGTCTACAATTACTTAGACACTGTGGGGCGAGGTTACAAACCTCGCCAGCGGGGATGGGGCGGAGCTGCCACTCTCCAAAATGTCAACTTATTTCTTGACTTTACTATAAGAAATTATCGGATTTCACGCCTTTTTTTCACGATCCGGTGCGGTTAGGAATGCAGATCGCATTTGGGCGAGTACGCCGCAAAACCGCACCTACCGGGTCTGGTTCCTCAAAATCTTCCTAAAGAACGGAAAACTAAATGGCTCTGTCCAAATCTGGTATAAGGGTAGATTAAATTCGTTTCGTATGTTACACTCTAATTCAGGGATTAAGGAATGGATTTATTATCGAGATATTGAGCCTACCTTCAAGCCGGAAAAATATGCGAACCATCCAGTTGTTAGCTACTTTCATCGTGATGTCCTTATCTGTTATCCTGCCGAATTCGGAAGGTGATTCGGACAGATTCACCTTCGTCCGTCTAAGATATGGTGGCCAACTCACCAGACGCAGCAGTTGGCGAGTGGATTGGCCCGCCTCCGACCGAAACTTTATCTGGCAACTCCGCAAACAAACGAATATTGATGCCGATCCCCGTGAAAAGATTATTGAAATTGGTGCGACGGAACTATTTGAATATCCGTTTGCCTACATGTTAGAGGTCGGAAGTCTCAGGTTAAGCCGAAGAGAGGCAAAGAACTTACGTGAATATCTCTTACGAGGTGGTTTTATCTTCGTTGACGATTTCCACGGCGAACGCGAATGGGAACGGTTTTACACGGAATTCAAGAAGATTTTTCCAGAACGAGAGCCGGTGGATATCCCAATATCGCATCCGATTTTCCGATGCTTCTTCAAAATCGAAAAACTCGTCCAGATTCCTGGGCTCCGCTCACTTTTTAGTGGACGCACGTATGAAAGATACGATGGTTATCCCGCATACTGCCGCGGTGTCTATGACGACAATGGACGGCTTATGATGATGATCAACTTCAATACCGACCTCGGAGACGCATGGGAGCATGCCGCTGAGGATTTCTACCCACGAGAATATTCAAATATCGCATTGCAGATGGGTATCAATGCGGTTGTCTATGCACTCACGCATTAATTCCCTAAAACTACAGCCACACTTATATTCAAAAACCTTTTGGCAATCAGGGTTGGACATGTTATAATTGATTCATCGTAAACTTTTGGCGTGTAGAACGCTTTAATACCCGCAAAATGGAGAAAGCAAATATGCTCAGTCATAAACAGAAGTTAGAGTTTTATGAAAACGGCTATATATCTGTCCCTGGTGTTGTACCGCAACTGATGGTAGACGCGGCGCGGCAAGCAATTAATCACTCCATCGGTGCTGTTGGTATGAACGAAGGCGACTTAGAGCGTTACCGAGCGCAATCCTATTGCAGCGAAATTCGTGAAGCCCCTGAGGTCGTTGATCTTTTCAGTAAAACGCCTATCCTCCGACTTTCGGAGTCGTTAATGGGTGAAGGGAAGGTTCAAATTCCGAACTCAGGACAGATAGCACTGCGTTTCCCGGGTCCGTTGCACGTGGATCCAAATGAACCGCACGGACACCTTGACGGGTTAGGGAGCGGTAAAAATGGAATGGAAAAAGGGGTTTATCGGCGTGGATTTACCGCACTCGCTGTGATTTATCTCGCGGATGTCCCTGAACCTTATAGCGGAAACTTCACTGTTTGGCCCAAATCGCACAGTTTCTTCGCTGACTATTTCAAGAAAGAAGGACATGAGATGTTGGCGGACGGAATGCCGAGACAGGAACTACCGGAGGGACCAACGCAGATAGTCGGAAAAGCAGGGGATGTGATCCTGACACATCACCAGATCGTTCACACGGCGGCGCCAAACGCGGTGTCTGATATTCGCTACGCTGTTATTTTTCGCCTACGTCACGTTGATTGTGAGAAAAATGGTTATGATGCCTACACGAATATCTGGGGTGAATGGCCTGGGATTCAGGAAGCAATAACTGCATCTGATGCCTAAAACCACTGATCGAAAAGCAAAAAAACGGGCGGTTTTATGTCACCGCCCGTTTACTTTACTACTGGATGTCTTTAATATCGCCCCAAGTTGTACTCAATTTGCCGTTGGGATCGACCGCAAACGGATTCTCAGGTCCGTTGGCAAGGTGTTTGACCTCTTTCTCAGAAAGTGGACGGTGGAACAACATAAACTCGTCCAAAATCCCACCATACGCCCATGTTGGTCCCGTAGCTGCATCAAACGCACCTGCTTCTGAGCCAATTCCGATGAATCCGAATCGCGCCAGTCCTGCACCAATGACTTTCGCGGGGGCATCTGCCTTCTCATCCAATTTGCCATCAACGTATATGCGATGTTCCTTACCATCAGATGTTGCGACGAGATGGTGCCATTTGTCATCCGCAACGTCCGTTTTGCCGAACCAGTCATGGCAGCACGGACAACAGGTGTCAAAAGCAACAAAAGTTGTGCCGTTGTTTCCACCTACGTCATCACCGACAGCAAAACGGAAGAATTCGCTCCGATCCCAGGACGCAATCATGCCTCTCTGTCCCGTCTTAACCCACGCGGCGAGGCTAATCTCTTCAATCGGATCAGCATACTGATGTTCCCGAACTGAAATGTAATCTGAACTCACCCCGGGAAACTCCATGCCTTCCCCCACCTTGCCTTTCACTGACTTAATATCGTTGCCTTTGATAAGTCCGTCATTTTTATTACCGGATACATCGACGACATCATCACCCTTGAGGGTGTCTTTGTTGAAACTGTAGTAGATGATGAGATCATCCTCTTTGACCACTTGGGCATTGGTCATCAACACCGGTCCCATTAAAATTAGCATCAACATCAACAGGCTGAACGTAAGAGCATATTTCATTGCGGGTCTCCTTTTGTAACAAGCACGCGGTATAAGCGTGTGCCTTCTAAAGACATTCCTATTTCACAAAACAAAATTGATTTGCTCACGACTCACAAACCTATTTTCAGTATACAAAAATTATTATAAAGATGCAAGAATTAATATAACGCTGATTTCCGAGAAATCTAATTAAAATCTCCATGCATCCCTTATCGCCCTCATGATACGAAATACACTGTTGAGGTACTGAATAACCACGGGTCCATCACCAATTCTTGGAACATATATGTCGCTTCGCCTGTCAATAAGCCAAGGATCGTCCATATACATCCCAAAACAAAGTCTCCAAGAACCAATCCAAGAAATAGTGGCACCGCTCTGCGATATCCGCGAATACCACCGTATTTCAGGATTACCCACTTTACCAACCAGCAGACGAGAAATGGAAACCAGAGGTAGTTGAAATAGTAATAGCCCGCGAGCGGGTAAGCAAGCGGATAGAGGGACCACCACAGAAATCTTAACCGTAAAGCAGTCCCGACAAGGACAAAGACTATACCAAAACCTGTAGCACCGAGTTGCGCGAAATCTGGATCTGTTGGCTGTTTCAGCACTCGCGCAATAGCATTGTAGGCGAGGTTGCCCCGCCATGCTCCTGGCCCACCCCACTTATAGCCGAGTTCAAGGAATGCCCAGAGGGTTACAGCAATAGACAGAAATGTTGCCAACAAACACACCTTCCAGAGTTTACGAGTATCTATGGCAATGTTGCCCGCGGTAACATTCGCTCGCTCCGCCAGTTTGAAACTTTCCAGATAGGCAGGCATCGGCTTGTTCAGGAATTCTTTCGTGTGTGTCCAATACGGTGCTGCGACAGTTAGCGTTTGTGGGGAAATACGATGACTTCCAATTGCCGCTACAATGAGTTGGAAAGGACCGAAGTAATGGATACCATGCATAAGAGGACCAAGTTCAGCCCGCATCCGCGTAAACCCGAACAGGATGAGGTAGTAAATGCCAAAAAATGCGAAGGCAAAACTCAAGGACATTCCAGCTTGATAACAGAAACCGATTAAGAAGGCAATTCCCAACAGTGTCCCCCAAACTGCCGTCCGATATCGCATCGGTTCGGTGGCATCATCAGGATCTGATTCTGGGCTCACCGCTCCTTTCAGTACTCGCCATAGGTGTTTTCTCGCGAGCCACAGCGTTACGACAACGACACCAAAATACCCGCCTAATACCTGCTGATTTGCGAATGGATAGTGTGGAACGTTAACACCCACCATACTCCCAACGATGTATTGCAGTTTCCAAATAACATAGAAAAACCAGCAGGAAAAGAGCAACCCAAGAGGAATTAGAAAGGTAAGTCCGATAATAAAAGGGTTCGCTTGAACAGGCATACCGGGCCAGCCTCGAATGCTATTCCAAGGGCGTTCTATAAAATGTGTCGCGAGATTATAGGAGAGAGGAATTTTAGGGAGGATGGGGAAGAGTGCGTTTAGACCGTTGAGAAGATTGATTGCGCCAGCGATGCCGAAGCCGAGCCATAAGAGCCGGTTTTTGAAGAAGTACGCCTGCGTCATTTCAAAGGGTAAGTAGACTAATGGGTATGTCAATCTTTCCTGTTCTACCCACTGTCGGCGGATGATGCTGTTGATGCAAATCATCACAAAACACAGGACCGTTAGGAAGAGTGCCCACCACACTAACGGTTGAATCCATCCTTTGATGTTCCTTGATACATAGAATGAAGACTCGCCCGAAAAATAGCCTTCCAATGCTTTTTCGGAAGGCTCAAGCCACTGCGGAAGGTAGCTCAGGAACAAGGTCGCCCATTCGTTTTCAGGTGTAGCGAACCATCGGGCATTGCCTAAGGTGCCAAAAATGGTATGCGTGAAATCTTGCCCGCTCACCGATACAGATACCATCAAAATGCTGTAAATCGTCAACAATTCGCCTCGATTTAATGCATTTTTGGGTATCCACCGTGTGAGCAAGAGATTGAGGACAATGACGAGGAAGAAGCAGAAGATAGCATTGAAAAATATCGTCATTGTTGTGGGATCGCCGATGCCCCACACCGTTTCCAACTGCACAACGAGATAGGCGTTAAGCGGAATAAACACCACACCTATCAGCACCGCACGAAATGTCACGCCACGTTTAGGAGTCATCTGTTAGAAATTTTTCCAAATAGAATACATCACCAGAATCTATCCTCTACCATTGTGTTTTTAGCCTGCTCCATGTCGTAGTAACTTTGCCTATCGATTCGACGGGGAGTTGTATGCCGTTATCCATATCGCTTTGAATCTCATCTGCGGAAAGGGCAACACTCAGGATCTGAAGTTCATCAATGAACCCGTCAATACCGTTTCCAATACGGAGGGGTGCATCGTTTGTTTCGGGGTTTTTCGCAAAATTGCCGGAACCTTCCTCTTTGCCATTAACATATAACCGCAATGCTTTTTTGTCATAGGTGAGTGCGACATGATGCCATTTTTCGTCAACCACATCCGTGGCACTCTCCAATTCAACAGCGTCCGTGTTCCCATCACTGGCAAAGATGCCGTAGATTTTGCTACCCCACATTTTCAGGGTATAATTGCGCGTTGCTCGATCATCTCCAACCTGCTTATAGGCGATGTTCTGCTCACCGCCATCTGTATCACTCACGAATTTTATCCATGCCGCAACCGTGAACGTTTCTAAGTTTAACGCGTCTGTATGTTCGACCTCAAGATACGTGCCGGGTTTAAAACCAGCCGCCTTACCAATTTTGCCATCAGCCCATTCCAGTTTTCCACCAACAACACTGGCGGTGTGTTCATGCCCTGAACTATCAGCGGTTTCATCGCCAGCCCCTTCATCGAAGAGCCAGATACCAACGGCATCCGGGTGTTGGGCAGAGCTGGACAGGCATATCGTGAAAATAGACAGAACAACAATTAAAGATAAACAATACCTCATTCAAGAAATTCTCCTGTGATTTAGGAATATCCACCCACACCTAATAGCATCCGTTCTTCCCGATCTGCATCTTTAAGGAAGGTGCGGGTTAACCCGTCTTCGGGTTGTTCGCCGCCGTGTGGCGACTTCCGTAGCCAGGTCGGCGTATAACTTAAGATTAACATTCTCCGTTTGGCGTTAAGCGTTGGTAAACCTCGGTGCCAAAGATTGCCGTGGATCAGGACCCCCCCACCGGCTTCCACCCGTAGCTCGACTTCACCTTCTACCGGTCCATAGACATTTGGTGTTGCCTTGTCTAACCAGTCATGCGATCCAGGGACGACTGCGACCGCGCCGGTATCTTCGTTCAAATCATCGAGATAGATGAGACAATCGATGCAGTGTGGCCGTGAGAACCACGGCGGCAGCGGATTAGAAATTACGCGTAGATGTTGGTGCCACGGCGTTTGATGCTCCCGATCATCCCCGGGATATGTGATGCGTGCGCTTAGACCACGCAACCGAACCAGTGGTCCCATCATCGCACGGGCAATTGATACAGTCGGTTGAAATTTTAGGAGTTCTAAGAATGCTTCATCTTTATCCATCAGATGACGCGGAATGAAGCCCCACCCCCGCTTTCCAGCAATCGCACTGTCCCGCTTTTCCCATTCTCGTTCCTCCAAGCGATCAAGGGCGTCTCTCAATTTTTGGAGTGCCTCGCTTTGAAAGAGACCTTCGCGAACAAGATAACCCGTTTCGGCGAACGTCTGCAATTCCTCGGGTGTGGCATGGACATCCACCTCCCAGTGTTGCCCCGTTTCCGCATTTGGATTGTGGTCATTTAGCATTTCGTACTCGAGTTTATGTCGTTCCATATTTCCCTCAGTAGACACAACTTGTCCTGCAGTGTATTGGGAATGAATTCGTCAAATTGTCGGCATCACATTCCCGCCGCACACCGGAATATACGCACCTGTGATGTAACTCGCGAGATCTGACGCAAGGAAAAGCACGGTATTGGCGATTTCTTGGGCAGTCCCACGGCGTTGCATCGGCACCTTACTCCAATAATGTTCGTCGGAGGCACTCGCTTCACTCTTTTCGCTGACAGTCCATCCCGGAGCAACTTGATTGACAGTGACACCGTGTGCACCGACCTCTTTAGCGAGCACCCGCAAGACACCATCCATACCCCGCTTGCCCGATGTGTAGGCACTTTGAGTTGCGAAGTTTTGCATTGAACATTCCGTATTAATGCTGACAACCCGCCCCCATCCTGATTCGATCATTCCAGGGACAAAGGCTTGTGCCATATATACATTGTGCAGAACGCATGACTGGAACTGGCTCTCGTAGTCTTCAGCGGACTGTTCTAAAACCGAGGTCCAGTTATACTGAATGACGGCGTTATTGACAATGATGTCTGCCAAACCAAGTCGCTCTGAGACGACATCACGCATAGCGTTTATCGAATCCTGATTCGTGACATCCGCCTGTACTATGGCTGCCCGTACGCCTTTGGCGGTGATTTCGTCTTGCAGAAGGCGTGCTGTTTCTTGGTCCCTGTAGTAGCAGATTGCAATATCCGCACCCGCTTCCGCCAAGGTCCTTACCATCACGCGTCCTAACGCGCCTGAACCGCCAGTAATTACCGCTACTTTATTGGAAAGGTCAATCGGAATCATTTCCCCTCCATGTCTTAGAAGTGCTGCTCTGTGTTATGGCTGCAAGAGATCACCAGGAATACGAGACATCGGATAACTTGCGTCTTCGTCGCGATTCGCAACGACTTCCGGGATTTCGCTATCCCAATACTCTGGCACGGTATTCGGACGGCTATGCCATGCGAGAATTAGCGTGCGTCGAACATCAGTGTAGTTTTTATGGGCGGAGTGCAAGATGCGCGCATCTGCTATTACCAACGAACCCGCTTTTGCACAGACATCCACTTGATTCGGGTGATCACTGAACATGATAGGATGATCTTCATCAACAAACCGCGCGCCCTGCTCATGTGCTGGCACCAATATGTCGTGTAAATCGATTCGCTTGCGGTGTGTCCCCGGAATAACCTTTAAACAGCCATTTTCCCGGTCCGTATCGGTAAGATAATAATTAAGGAAAATCGTCTGAGGCCACGGTGTGCAACTCAGCGGATCGTTCCAGCGCATCCAATCTTGATGCCAATAGAGTGGGGGTCCCCCGGATTCCTTCGTCAGAATAATAATTCCGCCGGATGTCGTAAAATCCCCAAATCCAATTTGTTCGAGTGCATCACATGATGGTTGCCATTCCAGAAGTTTTTGGATGTGCGCGTTATCGTCACCGCGGGCGTTGACATGCTGCCCTTGGTAAATTACATCCTCCGGTTCCACATGTCCTGCGATAAGTCGTTCCGATTCGTCTCGGAGTTCCTGTAGAAACTCCTCTGTCAGAACATCATCAACAATGCAGAAACCCTCTTCGATCATTTGCTCCCGTTTTTGTAAAGCGACTTCAGGTGTCATCACACGCTCCTTTACCTATAAATGTGGTTCTGAAACTAATTCTAATCAGGTGTAACTTGAAAGCTTATTTTATTTTATACGAATTAGTAACAGAAAACAACAATTTTTTCTCAATTCCGATCTGTTTTTGCTTTGCTATAGCAATAAAATTTTTGATCTCCTTTCGGTTTTATGTTATACTTTACGAAGAATAGGAGGCAAGGCAGATGATCAATCGGGAAGACATTCAATTGACTTGTGATGATATCGTTCGTGAATTCGCTCCGTTGCAAGTCATTCTCTTTGGATCCTATGCGTATGGTGCTCCGACAGAGGATTCAGATGTCGATTTGCTGGTAGTCATGGAGATTCCGGAATCAGAGACGCGTCGCCAAGCTGTGGAAATTCGGCAACGCATCCCCCGCCGTTTCCCTATGGACTTGCTTGTACGTTCACCAGAAGAGATTGCTTATCGCATTTCGTATAACGACTGGTTTCTTCGCGAAATCACTGAAAAAGGTGAGGTGCTTTATGGGGGCAGCAATTTTTTTTCAAAACCTTTGAAAAGAGAGAAATGTCTTATGAATCCATTAACATTGGAATGGATACAGAAGGCTGAAGGTGATTATACCACGGTAAAGTTACTTCAGGAGAGTCCAATTTCAAGTAAAGATGTCATCTGTTTCCACGCTCAGCAGTGTATAGAAAAATACCTCAAAGCGTGGCTTCAAGAGGCAAATATCCCTTTCTCAAAAACACATGATTTAGAAACATTACTGGATTTGATAGTGCCTACTATTCCCGCTTGGCAGACTTGGTATTCTGAATTTTCAACGATTTCCGAACATGCTATCGACCCTCGCTATCCCGGCAAGTTCGCTACTGCTAGCGAGGCAGAACAGGCGGTGGAAATCTGTATCAAGGTGCGTCAAGCAGTTCGATCGGAACTGAAACTTCCTCAAAACCAATCAGAAAGGCAGGTTTAGCACATGGAAACCACAGGACAAACAATAAACATTCCGAAACTGGAAATCACCGATCAGGAACGCGCTGAAGGCAAACCTACGCCAGAAAGTGTTGACGCGGGTGAGCGTCTCTTACGCGAGGCTGGATTGGTGGTCATTGAAAACGTGCTTCCACGTGATTGGATAGCAGATCTCAATACCGCCATGCAAACTAGACTTGATAATGAGGAGAATGATCAAAACGGTGAGAACCCAATGCTAAAAATGCCGTTCATGGATTCGCGCATCATTGACAACCCCTTTGCCATGCCGATTCTGAAAGCGGCAATGGGTGAAAAAGTGTTCGCGTATCTGCCTTATGGCTGTAACGCGACGCGTCCCGGTGGCGACATTCAGTGGATCCATCGAGATTCGGGGCAACTTTTTCCTGAACTGCCGTTTGCGCTGCCGGTTTGTACAATCGTCGTTAACATTCCACTCGTCGACTTTACAGTGGAAAACGGTGCCACTCAGGTGTGGCCAGGTTCACATCTCATTGTTGATGACGCGGCGGTACGTAATTCCCCCTATAACGTTTGTGAGGAAGAACGCGGGGCAAAGTACGCCTCTTTTCAGTTAGAGATGCCTGCAGGTTCTGTAGTGGTCCGCGACATGCGATGCTGGCACCGAGCAATGCCGAACCGATCGCAAATTGTTCGGCCCATGCTTGCCCTCGTCTATTTCCGACGGTTTCACCACTCCCCCGACGCACCAGGAATCTTCAGATCACGAATTTCAGAAGATATATGGAACAACATGTCTGAAGAAGCGCAAGAGATGTATCGGTTTCAGCCACACGATTAAGGAAATATAGATCGGAGACATATGCAAAGAACGCTGCTAATTCATCCAGAAATGCCTGAAATTGACAGGGAACACGGGTTTTCGAATATCAATGGACCTTCACTCGTTCGTGTACCGGAGTGGGTGGACTGTTCCAGAGGTGGGCCTTTGGGGAAATACTACCTCTACTTCGCACATCATCGCGGTGCCTATATCCGATTAGCGTACGCTGATGCAATCGAAGGACCGTACACTGTCCATCGTCCCGGCGCGTTGCATCGGGACAATACCGTGTTTCAGGGATGCGACCACATCGCTTCCCCGGATGTCCACATAGATGAGGAAAATCGCCGTTTCTTCATGTATTTTCACGGAAGCTACGGTGGCGGACAAGCGACCTGCTGGGCAACCTCTACTGACGGAGTGAATTATACCCCTTCGGATACACTGGATAAACGAAACGGTGCCTATTTTCGCGTCTTTTGGTGGAACGGACACCCCTATGCGACGTATCACGGTTGGATAAGCCGTGCGCAAACACTGGAATGGACAGCAGCGTTCATTCAGCGAGATACACCGCTCTTTCCACGCAAATCGGATACGGACAACACAGGTTTCCCGCGCCACACAGCAAACCTTCTTGAAGGGGATACCTTGACTGTCTATTACTCACTTTACGGAGATAGCCCAGAGCGCATCCGTAAAAGCACTGTGCAGTTGACAGATGATTGGAATGATTGGCACCCATCTGAACCAACAGAGGTTATCGCGCCAAAATACGATTTTGAGGGTGTGGATCTACCGATTAGACCGTCGACAGGTGGGTTAGATCGGGAACGCGTACATGAACTCCGCGATCCGGCTATCTATTGTGAGGATGGCGAGACGTGGCTTCTTTATTCGGTGGCAGGGGAACAGGGGATTGCAATTATGCAGTTAACTGATTAGTGAATTCTGCTATTTAAAATGGATATTTCATAGTAAAGAGTCCAACAGTTCACTCCAAAACCGTAAATGAGTTTCCTTGACATCTGTACTCTGCTTGAAGTCTAACTGGAGGTTTTTTGAGTAGCGATCTAAAAATAGTTTGGGATTACTTAACAATCGTAGGTAATATTTTAATGAAGGAAGGATGCCGTTAACAATCACTTCGCAACTATGTTGTCTGTGGATCTGATGAACTAATTGCTCTACCGCCCCTGGATCATTAACATTTGGTTCCGCTGTAGTGAGTAGATAATAACGACGAACAGCAGTCTCGGCAAATTTCTGATATGCATCTTGGACAAGATTTGGCGAAATCGGAATGTTGTGTTTAATTTCGACTGCCTCGAAAAAATCCCCATTTTCCTCCAATATTTCAATGTCTCCAATTCCACCAGATTTAATATCCGATGTGGTATGACTTTTCAATGGAGGAAGTATTTTGCCTTCATATCGCTCAAGTGCCATGAGCATTTCATATGCGGAGTAAACTGCCAATACAGGTAACCGCGAAGCACCAGCGACGCGATAGTTGTAAGAAAAGTGGTATTTAAGGAGATTGACTATATTTTCGATCGTTACCGCATCTGTTTGCGGTGTCTGGTCAAGATTTGCGTTTGCCGTTTCCAATAAACCAAGGTCGACCTTTGATCTTTCCATCAAGGTAATCAGAGAAGCAAATACAGCATAGAGATATCTTTCTGGATCTGTTTGATTTTCCTCAATATCGTTAAGAATCTCAAGGAAGGCCTCTTTCACAAGCTTACTGCGAATTTTGCCAGGAAAGTCAAGTGTAAAAGCGTGAACCTGTTCAAGTGATCGTGTCAACTAACCACTTTCTTTCATAGCAAGCCGTTGAAATTTCTCCTTCATAAAGGGCGTTATGTACTGTGTATCGAAGCCTCTTCCTGAGTAACCATTTGGAAGTTCCGTTTTATGATTGCGGACATCTTGGATAGGTGTCTCAATCTTTTTGGTAAGCGATGTAATCAGGACTGTCAGAACTCCTTTGTAGGACTCCGCGTTTTCGATGATAGTCTTGACCCAATTTTCTTGGCTTTCTGAGAGCTCAGGATGAGTACTATTCCTTGACTCTGCCAGTTGATAAGTGTCTTCCAAAATTGAGCGTGTTTTACTCATCATTTACCTTCAAATAAGCGCAGCGAGGCATTCGGTGCCTCTGAGATCCGCTGTCGGGCATCTTCACAGTATTCAGCATTAATATCATAACCGATATAATGTCTCCCCAGTCTTTTGCAAGCAACCGCAGTTGATCCTGAACCCATAAACGGATCTAGAACTAATGCACCTGTCGGAGTGAGCAGGTGTAAGAACTCCTCCACAACTTCCACTGGATAGATTGCCGGATGTTTATTTCCTTTGACAGTAGCTACTGATGTTTCAATCATATCTCGCTTGAGTCTATTACCGTGCATCCGAATAATTGTAAAACCTTTGTTTTTTAATTGCAATGTACGTCCACCTATCTGCCCACCGAACGGTTCCGAATGAATGCCACGAATTTTCATCCGAAAACTATGCGTCTGTCCTTGGATCACCTCTTGGATAACTTCCGTAAGCTCGCGACGCGCAACAGTCTTCTCTGCCTCAGACAGCTCAGATTCTGCAATAAGTTCAAAGTATCGCTGTCCAACCTTAGTACTGGCTTTTTTATTTGATTGTTTCGGAGTACGTTCCTCCGCCAAGAAGGCGTTGAGGTCGTAGAAATAGCCGTCTGACTTGACAAAGTGGAAGAATGGCTCTGTGCTACTGACGAGGCGGCAGCGAAACTGGCGCGGCGTTGGATTCCGTTTAACCCACGTGATTTCGTTCACGAGTTTTACTAAACCTGTCTTCGTCGCGGCAATCGCAAACCGGTAGGGAACAAGAAGTAGGTTGCTATCCTCATACTTGTCGCCTATATTGAAAACGATACTACCGTCATCTTTGGCCACGCGGACACATTCCCGGAAAAGGTGGAGTAATGTATCAATATATTCATTGACATCCTTTTCATTGCCCATACCACCGCCGTAGTCGCGCTGTTGAAAATAGGGAGGGGACGTAATTACCAATTGGATACTGCAATCCGGTAGCTTCTGGATGAGTTCAAGATTGTCGCCACACAAAATTTGGTCGATTGGGAGGGAACTATCAGCATTTTGCGCATTTTCAGGAATGTATTGCATTTTTCAATACCTTCGCCAAAAAAGATTGAATAAATAGGGAAAATATCCTAAAGTTATAGGTGAAAGAAACTAAACTTAGAAAGGATATTTTCCCATGTCTGATATTTTATCACTCTTGAGTGTTTTGCATCCACATTTATCTGCGACGCTGCTGCGTCAGTTCTGCCAAGTCGTGTTCGGCCTGCTTGCGATGACGGGACGGGTTAGCATGCGGAATATCGCACGCTGGACTTCAAAAGGTGGAAGTTATCGCACGATCCAACGCTTCTTGAACACAGTTCTTCCGTGGGGAACGCTTTGTTGGGTGTTCTTTAGAACGCATCTCTTTAATCCTGAGAGTGTTTATCTCCTTGCGGGCGACGAAACCATCGTCTCAAAATCAGGGGATTCAACTTATGGTTTGTCCCGATTCTTCGCTTCGATGTATGGCAAAACGATCCCCGGTCTGGCGTTTTTCGCTGTGTCCTTGGTCAGTGTCAAGCACCGTTGTTCTTACCCGATGCTTATGGAGCAAATCGTCAAGCCGGCGTCCTCATCAAATCCTTGTTCTCAAACTTCCCACTGCCAAACGTCGATGCCGAAACGCAAGCGAGGGCGCCCGAAGGGAAGTCGGAACCGAAACAAGACGGAGGTGCAGCTCAGCGACACGCTGAAGCATCTGCAAACGCTGATCAAGGCCTTGCTGAGACGTATTGACGATTTGATACCCGTGCGCTACCTTGTGCTTGATGGATACTTTGGACACAATCCTGCGCTACAGATGACCCAACAATGTGGATTGGCACTGATCTCAAAGTTGCGTATCAATACCGCTCTTTATTTTCCATCAACGCTGCCTTACACCGGACGTGGACGCCCGCGCTTGTATGGACAGCGTTTCAATCCACAGCAGATAGATGCGAAATATCGTGTCTCCACCGAGACGCATGAAAACATTACCACGCAAGTGTATCAAGCAAAGTTGCGCCATAAAAAGTTCCCGGATCCCCTAAATGTGGTGTGTATCCTCAAGACGCAGCTGATGACGCAACGTAAATCACACGTCTTGTTGTTCAGTTCTGACTTGGAATTAGACGCAGAAACAATGATTGACTATTACGCACTTCGCTTTCAGATAGAGTTTAACTTCCGAGATGCCAAACAGTTTTGGGGGTTAGAGGATTTTATGAATGTCAACAAAACACCCGTGAACAACGCTGCGAATCTCTCAATGTTCATGGTCAATGTAAGTGCGAAGTTGTTAGCTCCCTTGCGTTTAGAATCTCCCGAGTTCAGCGTCTTGGATCTCAAAGCGCGCTACCGAGGATTGAAGTATTTACACGAAACTTTAAAAATACTTCCGCAAAAACCTGATGCGATTGTTATTGATGAAATCGCTGAACGCCTCGGGGCAATCGGGAGTATTCATCAAACGCCCATTCAACTCAATACCTCATAATTTGGCGAAGGTATTGATTTTTAGTTGTTAATCTTTATTGATGTTTCTCAATGAGTCTTCCGAGAAAAAAAACCAAAACGCCGAGCGTTAGGAAGCCCATCTCAACGCCCATTGCTTTGGATTCACTGTAGCTATACGGATTGACACAGCCTAAGTAGAGTCCTGCTCCTAAGCATGCTATGCCCATCATTTCCAAAGTTTTACCGATATAATACACGAATGCTCCAGTGCTTTTTAGTGGTATTTTATTTAACCGTAGGGCGAGGTTTTCATGCCTCGCCCTATAGTCGCAAACTAATAGAGACTTTTGATATGTCCCCACTGGATTAATTTTTGTTGCCGAGTTGGTTCGATCCTCGCAGTGAAAACGAGATCGGGAATGTTAGGGGGAATGGTAGCGTTTTTCTCCAGAGTGTAACCTTCTGGAGCCCAAGCAATTTCATGCCGAAGGTTTCCGCTATCAACATCGTTATAGGCGATGAGGAACCCAATACTATTGCCTTTCCTCGCGAGGTTATCCATACGGAAACTTAACTCACATGTCTGTCCATCGTTTCCCCACGCAACTCGCGTCAACGGCGATTTTAGCGTGCCTAACTCTTTCTCAATCGGGATCTCAAAACGGTAGATATCTTCCGCTCGTCCCGAATGATGTGGATCTACGTAAAGGATAAGATGATCCTCGCGAAGTAGTTTCGTTTGGCGGTTTTCCAGTTGATCGTCTATTAATTTAATACCTACATAAAGGAAACCGTTTCGCCAAACCGCTCCGAAGGTTCCCGTAAAATCAGGGGATTCAACCCAGCGTTCCCCACTAATTAAGTCTTGTTCCATTTTCCCTTGAATCGCTATTTTCCAGACCGGATCATCAAGATATCCATCTACGATAGGTGCAACCGGTGCGAGTTCAGCATTATATTGAAAATTTTGAAGATTCCTGCCTGTGACATGCCCTAATGCATGAGACACCATAACCAGCAGAAGAATAATTGTCGCAAGCATCTGTTTGTTAAAATTCATAAACTCCTCCTTCCCAGGGTAGCCTGTAGGATTGGATTTTATGTCCGGCTGGATTTCATAGCACGCCCTGTCGATTTTTATGTGGGGATTTTAGGCATCGCAATCCAATTAATTAACCTTAGTTTTATTGTTACCGCGCGGGAGCATGTTGTAAGCATCCTAACACAGATCTGAACATTTTGTTGCACCTATTAGTGGGTTCCTTCACTCTAATTATAGTATATCTTAATCGCAGTTATTTATCCAATTAAAATCGCTACTAACACATTCGTGATATGGAAATAGACGATTTTTTTAAATTCAGTTGAAATTTGGGAAAAAATTTGTTATACTTTTAAACAGGTTTGAAATCATTTTTTTGTAAGTGCTCAGAATTTAACAGAGAGGCAATTCGTTGTGAATAAAAGTACAAAAAACATGGTGATTTGGTGGGTAGTTGTTGCCGGACTCGTCGTCCTCGGCATTTACCAACTATTCAATCGCAGAGATCCAGTTTATCAGCTCGCGACCTCTGATTTTCACCAATACATAACGCGCGGTTCATCCCTGTTTGAAGGATATCTGGTCTTAGATGAAGAATGGGTTGAAGGACAGTTCAATCAAAACATACTCAATGAAATCCGCACCGAAATTCTGCGGAGCGTGGATCCTGAAGCGCAAGAAACCCATCTTCCGCCAAGATGGCAAGGCGAATTTAGAGCAAGCCGCGATACGATCGATGATTATGACATCCAAGCGAAACTTGACGAGTTTGGCATTCACTATAACGTCAAGCCACCATCTAAATTCCCGCAAGGTTTGCTTATTTTTGGGACAACGGTTGTACCGCTGCTTATTTTCTTAGGTTTGATGATTTTCCTGTCGCGTCAGATGCAAGGCAGCGGGAATCGAGCCCTATCTTTTGGCAAAAGCCGTGCCAAACTCCACTCCGAAAACCAAACGAAAGTGACATTTGAAGATGTCGCTGGGGTCGATGAAGCGAAAGAAGCACTTGAAGAAGTCATCGAATTTCTGAAGGCACCCAAAAAATTTGAACGACTCGGGGGTAAAATTCCTAAAGGGGTCCTCCTCATGGGACCGCCCGGTACCGGAAAGACAATGCTTGCCCAAGCTGTTGCGGGTGAAGCAGACGTGCCGTTCTATAGCATTAGCGGTTCCGATTTCGTCGAAATGTTCGTGGGTGTAGGCGCATCCCGTGTCAGGGACCTGTTCGAAACTGGAAAGAAGAACGCACCCTGTATTATTTTTATTGATGAATTAGATGCTGTTGGTAGACACCGTGGCGCGGGTATCGGGGGTGGACACGATGAACGTGAACAAACCTTAAACCAACTTCTCGTTGAGATGCAGGGGTTTGAAGCATCTGAAGGCGTAATACTCATTGCGGCAACGAACCGGCCTGACGTTTTAGATCCAGCACTCCTTCGTCCGGGCAGATTTGACCGGCAGATAGTTGTCGATCTTCCCGATGTACGCGGCAGGGAAGCAATACTTAATGTCCATACAAAACACCCTTATAAAATCGCTGAAAACGTCAAATTGGGAATCTTAGCAAAGGCAACACCAGGCTTCTCCGGTGCAGACCTTGAGAATATGGCAAACGAAGCAGCACTATTTGCCGCAAGGTGTGACAAAGACGAAATTGACATGATGTGCTTTGACGAAGCGAAAGACCGCGTGCTTATGGGTCCTGAACGGCGCAGCCTTGTCATAAGCGATGAAGAAAGGCGAGTTACGGCTTATCACGAAGCTGGACACGCACTCATGTTACACTTTGTACCAGAAAGTGATCCAAACTACAAGTGTACTATTGTTCCACGCGGTAGAGCTCTCGGTGTGACAGCTAAGCTCCCTCTTGAAGAGCGACATAATATGAGCAAAAACCATCTACTCGCCCATATCATTTTTGCACTTGGAGGCAGAGTTGCTGAAGAGATTATATTTGGAGAACAGACGACCGGTGCACAAAACGATTTTGAGCAAGCGACGAGCCTCGCACGCCGAATGGTTACACAGTGGGGTATGAGCCACATGGGACCTCTCACTTACGGTAAACGCGATGAACAGGTCTTCCTCGGTAAAGAATTGAGTAACCATCAGGATTATAGTGAAAAAACTGCCGTTGAAATCGACAAGGCGGTCCATGATATTGTAACAGAGTGCTATAATAAGGCACGAGAAATCTTGGAAACGAATCTTGAGGGATTAAAGTTGCTTGCGGATGCATTATTAGAACGGGAAACGCTTGTTACCGAAGATATTGATGAGATTCTCGGACCCCGGCCACAACTGCCCGTAAAACCTATCGTATGAACTGTCGTGGCAAATCGCTCACTTTGGGTTTACATACACATGTAATGGGCATCTTGAATGTTACACCTGACTCTTTTTCCGACGGAGGGTGTTACCTTGATGTCGAGCAGGCAGTCGCACATGCCGAACTGATGGTGGCGGAAGGTGCGAGCCTCATTGATATTGGAGGAGAATCATCCCGCCCCGAGGCATCGCCAGTGTCCATCAGTGAAGAATTGGCGCGAATCCTACCCGTCATTCGTGCCATTGTTGACACCGTTGATGTTCTTCTTTCCGTTGACACATATAAAGCTGAAGTGGCTCGGCACGCACTTGAAGCCGGCGCACATCTTATCAATGACATCACAGCATTGCGTGGTGACACGACAATGGCAGCGGTTGTATCAGAAATGGAAGCAGGGCTGATTCTGATGCACATGAAAGGTACACCGGGCACGATGCAACAAGCACCTCAGTATGACGATGTCGTTAGTGAAGTCTGTGATTCGCTTCAGAAGAGTATCGAGACTGCCGAATCCCAAGGTATTACCGCCGACCGCATCATTATCGACCCCGGGATTGGATTTGGTAAAACAATAGAACACAACCTTGAAATCCTAAAACGCCTTGCGGAATTCCGAGGGTTACATAAACCTCTGCTCATTGGGACTTCACGGAAATCATTTATCGGTAACATTTTAGGGCTCCCTGTAACGGAGCGCGTTGAAGGAACAACAGCAACAACGTGTTGGGCTATCATACACGGTGCGGACATTGTGCGGGTTCATGATGTCAAAGCAAACGTCCATGCCGCACAAATGACGGATGCCCTCTATAGATAAACTGATGCACCAGCAAAAAATTCAGGGAATCGGCATTGATATCATTGAAGTTGAACGGATCCGAGACGCTTCCCGTCGATGGGGATCACGCTTTGAACAGCGGGTTTACACACAACAGGAACTCACCTATTGTGGGGATACCCCTTCTCGGTACTGGCGGCTTGCCGCTCGTTTTGCTGCTAAAGAAGCTACGCTCAAGGCTCTCGGTACAGGCTTGACTACAGGTATGCGCTGGCAAGATGTCGAAATTCGGTCGAACACTGTCGGAAAACCGGAACTCGTCCTACACGGCGAGGTTCAACGCTGTGCGCAGGAACGCAATATCAACTCGACATTCGTCTCTATGTCCCATACAAATGACTATGCTGTAGCACAAGTTACACTCTGTTCCGTATAGTTTTCAGTTAACAGGCATTCGCGAACTTGCCAATCAAGGAAAGATTGATTTTATCCGCACCCCCGGCAGACACCGGAGATATAATGTCGAATCGTTTATCCAGAGAGAATCCGAACCAACTTCTTGGACTACCGTTTGCTATTGCCGAGTCTCATCAACGAAGTAAAAAGATGACCTCGAAAGACAAGTCACCTTCATGCGAGACATCTATCCAGACGCTGAGATTATCCGAGATATTGGAAGCGGTCTCAACTTCAAAAGACGAGGCTTTCAAGCCCTATTGGACAGACTTCTCACAAGTGATAAACTCCAACTTGTTATTGCCCATCGGGATAGACTCTGTAGATTTGGCATCGAAGCGATATAATACATGGTGGAACAAAACGGTGAGGAACTCGTGGTTCTCGGCGAATCTGTTCACAGTCCGACAGAAGAACTCACCGCTGATTTGCTCTCAATCCTCCATGTCTTCAGTTGTCGAATGCATAGACTCCGCCGCTACCGTAACGAAATCGCGGAAGATTCCACTCTTATTGACCCGTGAGCAGAAGAAGTTGCTCCGTTTCTGGGCAGCTGGCAAGCGTGCTGCATATAATGAAACGCTAAAGTATCTCCAACGGCATCGCGGTAAAAGCCCGCATTGGAGTACCCTGAAACCGAAGATACTCCGTCGGTTGCCGAATTGTTATCAGTCTGTGCCATACCAAATCAAAGGCGATGCCGTCCGTGAGGCATGGCAAGCGATGCGGAATGCGAAACTCAAAGCAAAGCAAGCCGGTGAAAAGCAGGAACTTCGCTTCCAAAGTCGTCGCATGCCAACGCAATCGCTGTTTATTCCCGCCTCGGCAATCCGTGAAAATGGTATCTATCCGACAGTTTTAGGTGATATTGACTATACCGAACCCCTACCCGCACCGATCGCCAAGAAACGTGAAAAAGGGGAACCTAAGCCTATAGACGAGATCCGAGACTCACGCCTCCTTTGTGAAGATGGCAGTTGGTATCTCTGTGTCACCTATAACCAAACAAAACAGAGTCCTCCCACCGGAGCGATGCGAGTGGTCGCATTGGATCCCGGCGTGAGAGATTTTCTGACTTATTTTTCGGAGACCGGCTTCGGCTGGCTTGGACATCAAGCGATAAACCGAATCCAGCGTCTCTGTGTTTACCTTGACCGTTTGCTTTCTCGTATTGCGACTTGCACCGTCAGACGGAAAAAGCGAACGATGCGCCGTGCCGCTAATCAGATCCGTAGACGCATAAGAAACCTCGTCAAGGAACTCCATTGTAAATTGGTGCATTTTCTCGTCTCGAATTTCGATGTGATTCTTCTTCCGTCTTTTGATACATCACAGATGACACTTCGCCACGAGCGAAAAATCCGAAAGAAATCTGTTCGGCAGATGTTGACGCTCTCTCATTACAAGTTCAAACAACGTTTACTTGAGAAAGCAGCGCACCACGGAAAACACGTCATCATTGTCAATGAAGCTTATACTTCAAAGACAGTCTCATGGACAGGAGAAGTTAAGAAGAATATCGGCGGTCAAAAAATCATCACCGCTGCTGATGGTGCGTCCATGCATCGAGATTTGAATGGCGCGCGTGGTATCCTCGTTAGGTTTCTAACTTGGATTCACGCTTTGCTTGATGAAGCCTGCCTCGCCTAATGCGTAGGTTGCAAAATCGTAGTTCCGAAACGATAGGCAGTGGACCTATCGCAAAGTCCAAAGTCTGTTTCTACAGATATATTCGGAAATCTACAGGTTTAATTCATCGGTAAGAAGTGAAATACGTTCAAAATTGTGTCGCGACTGTTCTAACCTGTATGGTAATCCTCTTTTTTGTTTTGAGTAGTACTGCATCAATAGCAAACACAAGGGCATCTGCAGATGGATTCCTCAAACAGTTGCTTGGAGCCGAACATTATGGGATGGGAGGGAGTTTTGTTGGCGCAACCCGCGGCGCGAATGCCTTAGGTAGTAACCCTGCTGGCATAGGTGAAACAGAAGGAAACCGATTCGTTATTCACGCAACCCGTTTCCCGCACACTATTGCCCTGCTTTCCAAACCGAACTTGAATGCCAATTATGAGGATTATAGTCGGTATGAACAGGGTTCGTCCGGTGTTGAAACTTTAAATTGGGCACTTCCGATGGGAAAATTTGGCACGTTTGGATTGGCACTCGCTTTTGAACAGGAGGGTGCGTTTCGCCGAGTAGACTATCTTGGAAAGGCACTTAACAATTTTCCCGAAAATAACCTTGCGATCGGTTTCAGTTACGGGTTAAATATATTTGGCGGCACAATTGTCGGTGTTGACACGAAATGGCTGCGCTCTAAGGTAATCGACGTTGATGGCAACGAAGACCTTGGGCACGGATATGCCTATAACGTTGGTCTTATCCAGCAGATTGGAGATGCCATTCAGATTGGCGCTGTCGTCCGAAACTTAAGTAATGGACTCTCCTTTTCTGATCCGTCTATTCCGGGTATGATGGAGCGCACAATTGTAACCGGCATCGCATACCAACGCGAAATATCAGACGTGGCTTTGAGATTCGGTTTAGACGCACATTCCCCTTTCCGCGATGGTATTCGAGTAAATATGGGGGCTGAAGCGTGGTATCGCTACCGAATTGGGATTAGAATTGGGTACCTCAGGGACACACAAAAGCGTTACACATCGGTGTTCCTTTTGCAAAATGCTTCGTTTGAAACAGAAGAACGACTCTGGAAAGCAGAAGGCTTCTGCTTCGGGATCGGTTTCAGATTCAGAAACATTATCCTCAATATAGCATATACGCCGCAATTTACACCTGTTGTGGTAGATGAAGAGCGTATCCACATCGTGCAAGGGAAAGCTGTGTATGCTTTTTCAATCGGGCAAATCTTTTAGCAATTGGGACTGCAATCGTGACGTATGTCTGACGAATATAGAACGGTAGTGGGAATAGCCCACGCGTATCACGTTGTAAAGAAATCTCGATTTTTGGGAGAGGCAACTGCTGTACATACCCAAGAAGCAGTGAAAGATTTTCTGAGTCAAGTGCAAGAACGAAGCCCACGTGCTTCGCACTACTGCTATGCTTACACTATTGGCAGCGATGCCACATTGCGTGAGTATGCTACAGACGCAGGAGAACCCACTCACTCCGCCGGTCCGCCTATTCTCTCAGCGATCCACGCTTTTGACTTGTCCAATATTATTTGTGTTGTCACTCGATATTATGGTGGTATCAACCTTGGTGTCGGTGGATTAATTCGTGCTTACGGTCAATGTGCAAGGGAATGTCTCCAAAATGCTACAATTGAAAACCGTATCTTCTACCAAAACATGTACCTAACGGTCAACTATCCGGATATAGGTACTGTCGTCACTCTGTGCAAACGCGCGGGCGGGAAAGTAATAGACATAAAATATGACCCGGACCCGATTATTCAGATTCAGATTCGGCAAAACGCACTTGAACCCTTCCAAGCACAACTTCAAGGTCTTGGTATCGTAAAGTGATAGGGTTCATCATGTTTAATGGCAGGAGGTTCATGATGAAGAACATTGAGATAAAATATACAACGACACATGAATGGATTGAATTTCTCAATTCAAAGGCGTGTAATGTTGGGATCACTGAACGGATTCAGGAGATCTATAGCAGCGTTGTTTTTATAGAGTTACCCATTCTCGGTGAATACGAGCAGGGCGAAATTATTGGACGTATTGAAACATCAGACGGGAGAAATTTCTATATTTACGCACCTGTAACGGGTGAAGTTTACGAAATCAACGCGGCTATTGAAGATGATATTGAACTTCTCAACCGTTTTCCAGAAGGAGATGGATGGATTTGTAAATTCCGACTTGAGAACTCAAATGAAATAGACACGCTCCTTAGCCGGAAAGAATACGAGGAACATGAAGAGGAGGAGCTCAACGAAGATGAGTACTTGCCAGAAACGAATTTTTACGATAACATTGAGGACTATTGAGTCCAGATTCGTCTCATTTGCATAAGGATTCCCATACTATAGGAACCCTATTACGCTGTTACAGAAACAATAAAAACACGCCGTACAATGCTCAACTTTGGCACTGGTAGAACAGCCTCAATCTGGTAGCCAAGGTCGGTCAGTGTTTTACTGATATCCCGAAGATCAATGAACGCCGCTTTCGGCGCACATGTCCGCAAATTTGACAAAATCTCTATTTCTTGCGAACTATCTCTGACAAGATTAATGCCGTAGGGCAGATCTGTTGCAACAGCGTCATACTGCCCATCAATTTGTCGCGCGTCGCCGAGTGCTACGTCTGCTGAGAGTCCGAAATGCTGAATATTTTTCGTCGTCGCACCTACCATGCGTGGGTTGACATCGTAACCAACTGCATGGATACCGCTATGTGCGGCAGACATCACAATGGTGCCGGTTCCACAGCACGGGTCAAGCAGGCGATCGCCTGGGAATGCGACTAAATTGACGAGTACACGCGCAAGCCGAGCCGGTAGCGAACTCGATGTCACATAAGGACGTTGGTCGTGCGCAAGCCATACGCCATCGGACTCGGAAAGGAGTTGTCCGAACCATATTTTATCAGCCATCACAACCGTTAGAAAGGTAGTCCGTGGTTGGCGTAGATTCGCACTACCACCGATGGCACTGCCAACGTCCCGCGCGAGTGTCATGGAGTTTACTTTCAGGTTGCGGGGTTTTTTTACGACAGAAACTCGAAATTCGTCCGCATGTAAACCTACGGACCTGATGTTCGCGTAGAGTTCAGTGAGACTGGTTGTTTCAAAAAAGATTTCGCTGCAACTTTTCAGATATGCGCCTCGACGTACATCAACGCACTTGTCTGAAATCGCTATACCATCCGTATTTGGCGCAGCTCCTGTCAGAGCAACGCATTCCGCACTTACTAACTCTGCGAGTCCATGTGGTGTTGCTGTGAGATAAAGGTATTTAGGTATTGCTTTCAAACTCATTTATTGCTAACAGAATTCCGCGTTCTTGCATGTTCGTGTAGTTCGTAAGCCTGCCTCTCAGCTCAAAAATTGAAGATAAGTCCGACTAATCTGATTATACCACTATCTGAAGAAAACTACAATCAGATATCAAAAAGGAATACTATGTCACAAACAGAAAAAATTCGGATTGGGCACAGCCCAGATTCCGACGATGCTTTCATGTTCTACGCTCTCGCCAAAGGGTTAATTCCAACGGATCCTTATAAGATTGTTCATGTCGTTGAAGATATTGAAACCCTCAATCAACGCGCGCTTGCAGCTGAACTTGAAGTTACGGCAATCTCTGTTCACGCCTACGCTTACGTCGCGAAGGATTATATGTTCATGCCTTGCGGCGCGAGTATCGGCGATCAGTACGGTCCCCTTGTTGTTTCCAAGGCACCGATGGACACACTCGCGGGTAAACGCATCGCTATTCCCGGCAAAATGACGACCGCCTATCTCACACTTAGCCTCTTCGAGCCAAATTTTGAGGCAGAGCCCCGTCCCTTTGATAAAATATTAGATGCCGTCCAACAAGATGAAGTAGATGCCGGACTCATTATCCATGAAGGACAATTAACTTACGCACGCGAAGGTCTTCACAAAGTCATCGATTTGGGTGAGTGGTGGTATGAGGAAACAGGACTACCGCTACCTCTCGGTGCTAATGTAATTCGTCGCAACCTCGGCACTGAGAAAATTCGCAAGATAACAGCATTACTCAAACAGAGCATCGAGTACTCACTTGAACATCGAGAAAGCGGGTTAGCGTACGCAATGACTTACGCACGCGACATGGAAACCTCGCTCGCGGATAAGTTTGTAGGGATGTATGTCAATGACTATACGCTTGATTACGGGGAAAAGGGTAGAGCAGGGGTGCGAGAATTGCTCCACCGTGGTAACGCAGCTGGAATTATTCCACATCGTGTAGATGCTGACTTTGTCTCGTTTGAATAGCGTCTTCGTGTTGTTTCTGTCACGGTGAGGTTTCCAGACCTCACCACTTTAGGTATATTCACGTACATCATGGATGCAAAACGCCGTAGATATTTCCACTTAGAAAATGCTGATGGTAAGAGACTCGCCTATGGGATTCTCTATGATGAAGGAAACGTACAAATTCTGTGGCGAGACGATTGTGGTTATACAGCAGAACAGTACGCATCCATCAATCTGGTATTAGATTTGGTCCCTGGAATCGCTGTGTTGCGCCTTGAAGGTGATGAGGGGAAAAACGGTAGCGATTAGAAAAGTGAAGTCGAAATACCAAGAAACCGAGGTCTTTTCATTCAACGGAGCCGACGATCCGCTAATTTGATAATTTCCCCGTTCTCTTGCGCAACGTATATATAGCCGAGTCCGTCTAACACAATCCCTTCCTGTTCGTCACCGGGCAAGAGGTATTGCCTTAGAATTGTGCCTTCCCGTTTGAGTTCCACCAAGAGGTTTGTTGTATCGCTGATTAATACCAGAAAATCGCCTTGAGCATCGTAAGCCAACCCTGAAATGTCAATAAAGTTCATTTTGTAAGCGTGGATGATCGCGCCGTCTGCCTGTTTCGCTGTTGTGGAACGGAGAGGCACAACGACTTCGCATACGACCGAAGGCTCATCTTTCGCTTTGAGACTGAAGGATTGGTTGCCGACCCAAAAAGTACCACCCTCCGGGTGTGAAGCATCTGGAACGAAAGCGATCGCTTCAATTCCCATGCCGCCTTTCCTCAAAAGTTGTTCACCTTTAAAATCTCTGCCGATTCTGAATTCTCTTTGAATAGCGAGATGTTCTGGTTCCAGTTCCAAGATCACTTCGTCGCCTTCTACAGCAGCGTACAGCAATCCCGTACTCGGATCCACAGTAATCCCTTCAATGTCGCGCTCGTTCAATCCTTTTGACTGAATAAGCCTGCCCTCCAGGCTTACCTCATGGACACTCCCAGAATCATCAGCAAGAAATAGACTGCGCCGAGTCGGATGGTAGGTGATCCCGGAGGGTTCCGCTATTTGTGTTTGCGTTATATTCCCAATCCAATTATACGGAAGCGCGACTGGACGTGATGCTACCGTCTCTTTCGTCGCCGATTGCTCCATTAGGATTAGGAAATAGACTAACGCTATGCTGATAATTGTGATCGAAAAAATCAGAAGTCCTCTTTTGTAAGACATCACATTTCCTCCATCTCACATTCTCAAAGAGTTCTCTCCAAGCTCTTGTTTGTACTGTATCATATTCTTTTCAGAGAATCAAGAAAAATGGGAGGACTTGTTAAACGTTAATTTTTCTATAGAATGCATTCGGCAAGAATATTAACACATCTTGACATCCAGCAGAATTTTCGTTATAATATGGAGAAGAATGGCATAGGTATTCAGGCAACCTATTGAACAAGACAGAGAAGTTCTCAATTGGGCATTGAAATAACCAGCAGAAAGTTCATGATGTTTTCCCTTGACAAACTGCTTCTGCTAATGATATTTTAATTAAGCTTGCGATTTCGTTTGTAAGTTACGCCTGAAAACAAGGAGCGCGCTATGACCAACATGCCGAGGCTCGTCGTTGAAGTCTTTGAACATGTGAACTTTCATGGACGCAAGGTCACGCTGATTGGTTCTATCCCGAACACCGGAGAGATTGGGGCACAAGATATTATCTCTTCGATTAAAATCTACAAGGGACCAGGGTTCAACGCGTCACCCAACTACAAAGCCGTCTTCCACGAGCATGAGAACTACAAGGGACGCCGGCTGGTGCTTGCTCCAGGATTCTATCCAAATATTCATGACATCCCTTACAACTTCGGGGACGCAATTACGGCTATCAGTTTCAGTCCATCAGCACATCCAACACCGCCGGAGTATGGGGCGGTCCCGGTCATCATTGAAATGTTTCGTGACGTAGATTATAATGGACAACGAAGCGTTGTCATGCGCGATGTCAGTTCGATGTTCGACGTTGGCATGAATGATACTGTTTCGTCAATTCGCATCCAGCGCGGTCCGAGCTTTCCGTTCAGTGGATGTCATGTTATTTTCTACGAGCACGTTAACTTTGAAGGGCGACGGTTAAACCTAAACCTAAGTTCACAAGAGTTTCAGTTAGCACTTCGGAACCTCAGATCACTTCCACATTCGCAATCATTTTCAGATATTATTTCTTCCGTAAAAATTGTGCCGTTAGGGGTATTTCGCGTGCTGATTGTTGTTGGCGATAGTTTGAGTGGTGAGCCGGCAGTATTGGAGTCTCTCACCTCTGTTGAAGGGTTAAAATTCCAATTTACGACCGTGCACATTAATGACAATCCCGATAATCGCGGGGACCCCAACAATGCGATCAAACTCTCAAGTATAACGCTTTCAGAGTATGACATCATCTGGTTTACTTGGAACGCAACCGGACACGACGGTGAGTATTTCGTTGAAGATGCCGATCAAGCGATTCAGGAGTTTGTTCGTAAGGGAGGGATTGTCTGGGCTTCTGCGATGGACAATAACATCACGCCTCCCGATGGTGTCCATACGACTGAGCCTGCGTGGCGTGGCGACTGGCTGCCGGTTAATCGGCACCCGATCCGCGTGATTAATTCCAACGATGGAAACGTACGGATTACCGATGATGGTCAGAAAACCGGTATGTTTACCTGGCCCCATAAAGTGAATGTAGATACTCTCATAACTGACGATCATTGGGTGACAAACGACGCAAGTTACCGAAGGTTGGCTGTTAGAGAGGATAACGGGGATCCGATCGGTGTGCAGTTGCAATGGGGTGACGGTTATTACGTCGCTTTTGCAGTTGATACCCGTGATGCATATCGCACCACTATAGCGAAACCTCTCATTGAGAATGCACTCTGTTACTTGGTGAATCTCGCGTGGCAGACTTCCCCACGCCAACCGCTCAAGGGGCGATACCGGACGCACCGCCGTAACGAGACCATTTTCCGATAAAACTTTTAGGCGTGTTTTGAAAATGTGCACGTACCCGCGCCTCCGTGCCATCATTCTATAGGAGAATTGAATGCGTTTCATTGCTGTTATCGTTTTCTTAATAGCTGTAGCAGTCACTGTTGGCTGGTTTGCATATCAAAACCTCGACGGTTTTGGACAGAACCAAGTCATACGGTGGTTGACAGTGCTTCTCTTCGTACTATTGGCGAGTCTGGCTACCTTTGCCACTACAGTCATTCGCTATCGTATACCGAAAGCCGATATCGCACTCGTGCGAACAGGTGGTGCAAGAGAGAAAATCCGTATCACCGGTGGTCTCTGGGTTAACACCATCATCCATGAAATCAAAGAGATCTCTCTGAATACCATGCGTATTGAGGTTGTACGAGAAGGTCCCGAGGCTTTGATTACGCACGACTTTAACCGCGGTGATGTCGAAGTTGTTTTCTACCTTAAAGTCGAACCTGAAGAGACTGATATTCTACGCGCTGCCCAAGCACTCGGCGATAAATCTATGACCCCAGAAACTGTGCGCGAATTAATTGAACCAAAACTCGAGGGTGCATTGCGAAGTGTGGCAGCCGAAAGTGATATTCAGGATCTCCTCCAGAAACGCCAAGAGTTCGCTGACAAAGTGCAATCCGTATGCGGTGAGGATCTCGGAACCCAAAACGGATTAACCCTTGAAACCGTATCGATTATTCGGGTAGATCAGGCCCCCGTTGAAACGCTCGATGCCGAAAACCGATTCGACGCAGTCGGTATCCGTGAAATCATCGAAATCACCGCCGATCAAGAACGAGAAAAAGAACGGATAGTACAGGAAAAAGAGGTCGCTATTGTTCAAATCGAGGTCGATGCCCGCATACAGAAACTTGAAGCTGAACAACAACAGGCATGGGCAGAATCTGACCAGCAGAAAAATATTTCTATCTATGCGGCTGAACGGGAAGCAGAGACCCTTAAATTCCAATTTGAGATGGAACAGGGTGTGCAAGAACGTGAATACGAAATGAAGCAGGAGGTTGAGCGCGCACGTATCAGACAAGAACAGGTCATCCAAGAACGCGAAATTGAGATGAACCGTGACATCCAAGTCGCTCGGGTCCAACAGGAACAGATCGTCGCCGAACGCGAAATAGAGAAAAACCTCATTGTCGAAACACAACAGATTGAGCAATCCAAAGTTGTGCAGCTCGCCGAAATTGAGCAACATCTCGTCGTCCAAATGCAGAGAATTGCACAGGAACAGGTAATTGCTGTTCGCGAAATAGATAAAGTGTTGACGGTAGAGAAAGCCCGCATTGCCCAAGAAGAAGGGGTTATGCTACGGGATATTGAGCGTGACTTGACGGTGGACACATCACGCTTCAGTCAAGAGCAACAGGTTCAACAGCGTGAGATTGAGAAGAATCTCGTTGTTGAAACCGCACAGATTGACCAGATGCGCCAAGTCGAACTCGCTGAGATTGCTAAAACATTAGCAGTAGAGATAACACAAATTGCGAGAGATCAACAGGTTGAGATCCGCGATATTGAAAAACAACTCATAGTAGAGAAAGCTCGTATTGCCCAAGAAGAAGGCGTGTCTTTACGAGGCATCCAACGTGACTTGGCGGTGCAAACGGAACGCTTCAGTCAAGAACAACAGGTCCAACAGCGTGAAATCGAGAAGAACCTCGTCGTCGAAACCGCACAGATTGACCAGATGCGCCAAGTCGAACTCGCAGAAGTTGCCAAAACCTTGGCAGTAGAGATAACACGAATTGGACAACAGCAACAGGTAGAGACACGAACGATTGAAAAACAACTCGTTGTGGAAAGAGCCCGTATTGCCCAAGAAGAAGGCGTGTCTTTACGAGACATCCAACGTGAGTTGGCGGTGCAAACGGAACGCTTCAGTCAAGAACAACAGGTCCAACAGCGTGAAATCGAGAAGAACCTCGTCGTTGAAACCGCGCAAATTGACCAGATGCGCCAAGTCGAACTCGCAGAAGTTGCCAAAACCTTGGCAGTAGAGATAACACGAATTGGACAACAGCAACAGATAGAAACACGAACGATTGAAAAACAACTCGTTGTGGAAAGAGCCCGTATTGCCCAAGAAGAAGGCGTGTCTTTACGAGACATCCAACGTGACTTGGCGGTGCAAACGGAACGCTTCAGTCAAGAACAACAGGTCCAACAGCGCGAAATCGAGAAGCACCTCGTCATCGAAACCGCACAAATCGACCAAGTACGACAGGTTTCACTCGCCGAGATTGCTAAAACCTTGATGGTGGAGCAAACCCGTATTAATCAGGAATTACAGGTTGCCTTAACCGACGAGGATCGGAAGATTGATATAGCGAATAAACAGCAGGTAACGGCACTTGCAGAGAAAGAGCAGTTAGTTGCGGAAGCTGAACGTATGGGCGCGGAAGTGAGTGTGATGGCAACAGAACAGGTGAAAGAAGCCGAATGGCAGCGTGAGGTGGCAATCATTGGTGCTGAATCACAAGCACAACCGATCGAACGTCTTGCCGATGCTATCCTTGCCGAGGCGCGTGCGAAAGCACAAGGTGAGATGGCAGAGTATGAAGCTCGAAATGTTGCTGAACAACGCGTCCTCGTGCAAGAGGCAATCTTAGAGCTCATTAACGAAGCCCCTGAGATTGTTGAGCAGCTCATGAAACCTGTTGAGAAAATCGACAGCATCAAGATCCTGGATATGGGGAATAATGATGGACAAGGTGGCCTCAACCGAAGCAATATGGGCAGACTCGCGAATGCATTGCTTGATACGGGTGCAATCTCTCCTATGCTTAAGGAACTGTTTAACTTTGCGGATGTAGATGCCCAACAAATTACAGACAAAATTGCTGAATATCTGGCTGACCTCGTCAATCGTCCGAGTTAATCTCCTTCGTTGTAGGTGGATACCTTACAACCTGATTAAGGAATATTTTCATCTAATCTTCGGATTGGAGCCCCTGCCTTCAGGGCCCTTTTTGGAAAAACATGCGACATCAGCAATATCAAACCTCAAAAAGAAAGCCCAAACGCCAGCGGTGTCGAACGTGTCGCTCAGACAATGGCAAACGGATATGTCCAGCACTCAACGGCACGTTAATTTGTCCGGAATGCTGTAGAGCCAAACGTGCCAAGATCCCCGGATGTGATGAAAAATGCCAATATTACTCACCACTCATTGTTTCCAGCAGAGCTCTTAAAGCACCTGATTTTCCATTACATCGGTGCTTAGTCAGTCGTTCTAAGGATACCGGTATGTTAATCGTGGTTGGTACCCGGAAGCGCCCAGATGGCAACCTGAAGGCGATGTTTGTACTCCTGGATCTCTGGAAGAAAGGCATCCGAGACTGCTTTTTTGACGCAAAACTTTCTGAAAAACAGTTTGAGAAGGTATCACAAAGGATTGCGAAGAACTATGATCTCATGGAATCTACAGAACCGGGCGATGACGAACTCCAAGAGCTCATTCGCTTGCCAAAGGACACACTCGTTATCGAAGCAAATGCCGCAATCCATCTCGATAAGGGTGTGAAAATGGTTGAGCATGAGGAAGCCTCCGGCGGAAAAGCTATCGACAGTTTGAAAGGTGCGCGGGCAATACACGAAATTTATATCCCTAAAACGGGGAAGTGGTACCTCTGGGCTCGCGCCTTCTTTGAATGGAGTAAAGACTCATATTGGATCGGTATGGATGATGCACTCGCAAAACCGTGGGATAGGGACGGGGGGCCAGGTGCTATTCGAATTTGCCCCGATCCGGATGATACTTCTAAGTGGCACCGCTGGTTATGGAATACCGGTCCGGACAGTGTTGTAAATACCAAACAAGGAATCAAGCCAGCTTTTTTCCATATTAAGCGGGCGGGTTACTACCGCCTCTGGTCAAAAGGCAGAGAAGCAGGTTCACGTTTAGACCAGATTTTGCTTACACGTGCCCGCGGTTTCAACACGCAAACTGAGACTGAAGGGAAACCCCTCCCAATTAAGCACGCACCGCACCCATACGAACCCATCTCCATTCACGAATGCCAAAAGCTAATCCGCCATGCTGTTCAGATCGCAACTGCTGTTAACACTGAAATACCTTGGGAATTTAAATACTGGCTTCAGGATATATGGGGAGACATCACGCAATTCCCAGAAACAGAAGGTTCGCTCTATAAATGCCCGAAATGTGGAACCGATCTGCCGCGACAAGCCGTTGACCTCATGATACAACATGCCCAATCCGATGATATCCAGTTCTACATTTTATGCAGGAAATGCGGAGGGGAGTTTGATTAAGCCTGTTTTAGTTCTTTGTCACCTCTCTTCGTCCAGGCGAATAAAAACCCTGGAGAGATTGACTATTGGTATCATCACTCTGGTCCTCTGTTCTCCGCTAAGCATCGCTGCACCACCAAATCCATATCTCTATTTTAATGAAGATTCAGCAAGTGGCGAATTAGTGCCTAAAGCACCTCAAAGCAGAGTAGAATTTCTCGAGGCTCTTGAAGGATGCTGCTTCGCCAGAGAACAGGGGGTCTTGCAGTCGGATGGCATAGAATATGTCCTCGCTTTGAAAATAGATTTTGCTGATATGCCTGGGCGTAGAGAGGGCGCAGCGTTCGATAGATACCTTTTCGCAACGGAAGGCGTTTCCCTCAAAACGTATTATCGTGAAAATTCTTATGGACAGATGGATATCCAGCCCGGTCCGATGGGCGGAGTTATCCCAAAAGGCAATACATGGATTCGTGCCAAAAAACCGATGACCTACTACGGTGAAGGCGACAGAATCCTTGAACGCTACCGAGAATTGGTCCGTGAAGCGTGCGAAGCCATCGATGCAACCGTAGACTTTTCGCAATATGACAGAGACGCTGATGGAATCGTCGACCACGTCATCCTTATACATTCAGGTAATGACCAAGCCTCCACAGGTGTATTTGAGGACATTGCGTCTCTTCTAATACCCACTGTTAATGCCATTCACGATGGAGTCCTTGTCAATACCGCTGCCATTGTTGCCGAGGAACCCGATTTTGAGCACCCGCGCTTGGGAATCTATTTCCACGAGTTTTTCCACGACTTCGGTGCTCCTGATGTTTATGGATTCAACTTCACCGATGCACGCGACCATAAATGGGGACTGATGAGCCAATTTGGACCCTATCAAGGTCCGGAGGAAGCAGAAATTGGGAACGGTTTACAGCCGAGCCATATCATGGGGTATCTCAAATGGGATTTTGATGCGAGACCTCAAAACGGTCGCCTTGGCTGGATTCAACCCGTTCAGATAACACAAAACCAAAAGATTGATGTACCCAGTTTTGAACTCGGACCCAAAAACAGTAAACTTTTCAAAATTGACATTCATTCGTCAGCTACCCCCATTCATGGAGAACCAACAGAATTCTTCCTCATAGAAAATCGGAACAAAACGTCGGGTGCGACTTTTGATACCTACCTCCCTGAATCTGGCATACTGATTTGGCATATTGACGAGACTCATCCGTATCCGCTCGGCACTTTTGATGCATCTCAACAGATTTGGCTTGAGGATCCAGCAGATCCTGAACATCTCGGCATCTATCAACAGGATGGTGCTGAATTTATAGATGTGCGAAGGATAACTAATGGTGCCGCTTACTCCACGGATGATGAACAGACCGCTTTTACCCCCGGGACGGTACCAAATAGTAACGCTAACGACGGCACTGTAACCGGTATTTCTATTACGAATATTGGACCGGAAGGTCGGACGATTCCTATTCTTGTGTCGTTCGGTGATACTTACGAACCAAACGATACGTTTGCGACTGCGTTCCCTATCACTTATGCGCAAACTTACGAATCCTTCCTTTTCAACTTATCTGATACACGCGATGTTTACACATTGGAAGCAACTCGTGGCATCACGATTTTGGTGACGTTAGCTGACATCCCGCCGGGCAAAAATTACCGGCTGTCCCTCCACACAGCAAGTGGTGAGATGATCGCTACTGGGGAAAATGCAACTGACATCAGGGGACTGAAACTCATCTATCAACCCGATAGGACAGATGTATTCTATGTGATTGTGGAATCAGATGGTGGATTCAGCAGTGTTGATTCTTATCGTTTGCGTGTAGAGCAACTTCAGGCAGAGGATTTCGCACTTGATGAGATAAAGGTATATCCAAATCCTTTCCTTACCGGCGATACAGCAGTGACATTCGCCTATCGGCTGTCTGCTTCGCAGGTCGCCGATAACATTCGCCTTGAGATTTTCATCCCTACGGGGGATCTTGTCTATAGTGAAACGCGAGAAAATGTAGGTACGCAAGGTAAATTTGAGTGGCATGGTGTAACACGCAACGGTATATCCCTTGCACCGGGCATTTATATTTACCGTATTTCTGCAATGCAGGCGGGTGTGCTTGTCCAAGAAATTGGGAAATTGAGCATTGTAAAATGATTACAACAAATTCTTCTTACTTATTTCTTGACTAAAAATTGCAGTTATGCTATTTTAAAATCATAAATCAGTTTTAGACGCACCACTTTTATCTAACTCTGGCTTTCTCAAAACCATCCGTAGACACTCGCGTGTGGATCTTTTGAGTATCTCCGGAGTGGAAACCGAAAAACGAATTTGCCATTCGGAGAATGGTAACCAAGGAGGCAATATTATCAATGAAATGGTTGAATAAATTCACAGTACTCAATCTTGGGTTGCTATTTGCGCTGACCGTTAGCGTTGCAGGTTGTGGGACAGCACTCGGCAACTTGTCACCCATTCAACCCGTGCATAATATCGCGGCAGCATTGACGTTACAGACTGCAAACCCAAATGAAGAGGTAGTTGTCCCGGCTGTCCCTTCTGCAACACTCGCGAAGCCGGTGCTGGACAAACACGGTATGAGTACTATCGGCTTCCGAATTGGGAAAGCACGTGATGCTAATATGGAAGCGTTAACTTACATCTTCGCATTCAACGAATATGCACATGCCGAGGATCAGTGGAGTGAATTCCTCAACGACTGGGTCGATACCCAAACTCAGATTGAAATTGGGAGCGGTGAAGATAGGAAGGTTGTTGATGTCATCATGATGTCTGATCATCCGAAACTATTTGATGTTCAGGCACGACAGCCAATCCTAACCAGGACTAAGGATGGAATCACGGTTTCTATCGCGTATTGGCGGCGGGCAGACCTTGACAGGAAGTACAATCGGGGAAATGCTTTTTCACCTTTTTACGAGACCGAAGCACTCCACCAAGGTGATAAAACAGATGTGTTTTATGTGAAGATTACTAATAATCGGAATGAAAACATCATCTTTAATGTCAAAAAATGCAAGATCATCGACCAAGGCGAGAATGTCTATAACGGTATGGATTACGAGGATTTAAAGGAGCGCTTCTTATACATGGCGCGTGCAACAGGGCTTTACGTCACAAATGGGCTCGAAATTGCACGGCGGATTTTAATCGAGAAACGGATGCAAATCGTAGAAAAACAGGTCGGGACACGTCGGACAGGAGTGCGTCCTGGTGAGAGTTCAGAAGGGTTCCTTCCATTCGTACAGACGAAGTTGAATGCGCTCGAACTCAAGATTGTGCTACCGGTCGAAAAGGCTCCGCCACCAGGGGCAGCACAACGTTATCAGACGATAGAATTTGAATTCCCGTTCACGCATGATAGAGGAATTCGCGTTGCACAGCCTTCACCGAAACGCTATTAATTACAGTAGCGTTGGAGTGAAGAAGATAGCACTTCAGACTATTCGCACACATCAAGATGCTCGTGGGTCATATACCGCGGGCATCTTTTTTTAGTCTTCCACAATCTCGCAATTTGGTAAGGACTCTAAAAATTGTTTCCCGTAATTCGCGGTTCTAATCCGCGGGTCGAGAATCACGACAATCCCGTTGTCAGTCTGTGTACGGATGAGCCGTCCAAATCCCTGCTTTAGGCGCAATATTGCTTCTGGTAGACTGAATTCAAAGAACTCGTTTCCACCCTCTTCCTTAATCTGTTTCACGCGCGCTTCCATCACCGGGTGTGTCGGTACTTCAAAGGGAAGCCTCGTAATGATAACATTACTGAGCGATGCGCCGCGAACGTCAACGCCTTCCCAGAAACTGGAGGTTCCAAATAGAACTGAGTCGGTATCCTCACGAAACGCCTGAAGCATCGCTGTTCGCGAAAGTTCGCCTCCCTGTTTGAAAGTATCAATCCCTATTTCCTCCAAATCAGGTGCGACAGCATCGTAAACTTCGTCCATCATTTTGTAGCTTGTGAAAAGGACAAACGCTTTACCATGGGTCAATTTGAGGTAGTGTTTAATCTTCTCAATCGCCGCCGGCACAAATCCATTACTGTTCGGATGCGGCATATTACGCGGGATATGGATCTGGACTTGTCGTTTAAAGTCAAACGGAGAATTTGCAAGAAGTTCACGACACTCACTTATACCTACCCGTTTTTTAAAGTAAGCGAAGTTGCTATTTGTAGAGAGCGTAGCACTCGTCATCACAACGCTATTTTTTACTGTGAACAGGTGATCTTGCAACATCTGACTCACATTCGCTGGTGTGGCGTTGAGAAGGATGCGCGGCGTTCGTCCCCGCGTCGATATTTCAGCCCAATAAACATAATCCGGATCGCTCTGCCGAATGATCATATCCAATTCGTCACGGAGACGTCGACAATAGTGTTGATTCGCTGTAATTTCCTGTTCATCATCGTCTGTCATAGCATCGTCATGGAGGCGTTTCAAGGTTTTTTCAATATCGGCAAGGGGGGCATCCAGCACATTCCTGACGAAATTGCTTTTATGGATGCGTGGTGTCAGGGGGTGACTACTCTCCTCGCTACCGATCTCTTCTTGCATAGCTTCAATAATCGTTCTGAAGAGGATATTTGCCTGCTCGCGTGTTGTCTCGACCTGCGTCTTTAATTGTGGTGAATCGAACCGCTTCGCTAAACCGTCTTCACTCCGTTCATTATACAGAGAATCGAGGAGCCATTTGACGCGAGTATTGCTGAAGTCGATGCTGGCGTGGTTTGTGGCTGTCGCTTCTAAGTGGTGCGCTTCATCAATAATAAGATAATCGTAATCAGGTAACACACTCATAGCCGCCTCACTATCCTTACGGATTGCGAGATCGCTAAAGAGTAAATGATGGTTCACAATAAGCAAGTCGGCGTTGTACATCTCTCTTCGGGCTTTGAAATAGAAACAAACATCATAGGTCTCGCAATTACGCCCGAGACAATTATCTCTGTCGGAAACAACCTTATCCCAAACCTGCGGTTGAGGTTGCCAAGGTAAGTCAGCCCTGCTGCCATCTACCGTTCGGTTCACCCACTCTTCAATCTCTGCGATTTCCTCCACTTCTTCATGCGTATCAAACAATCCACGTTCATAACTCATCAAATTTTTGAGTCTTCTTCGCGAGAGGTAATTACGCCGTCCCTTTGCTAAAACCACACTGAAATCGCGCGGGAGTACACGCTGAAGAAAAGGAATATCTTTCGTGACAAGTTGTTCTTGTAGACTGATAGTATTCGTCGAAATGACGACCTTCTGCTCCGACTTCAGTGCGAGAGAAATCGCAGGAATCAGATAAGCGAAACTTTTACCAACACCCGTCCCGGCTTCGACAATCAGATGCTCAGATGCTGTAAAGGCGCGAGCTACCTCGTGTGCCATCTGTAACTGTTCTTGGCGAAACTCGTATTCCTCAAGTTGCTGAGAAATGAGACCACCGGGACTAAAGATTTCTCTGAGAGTGATGTTTTGTGATGTTTGTGCCATAATCCGATCCATTATTTTCGAGTCTATCCCTAATTTCCGAGGTTAACAGTTATCCTCTCTGTACCATGACTGCTTTTAATGTTAAGGATTAATTCCTCGGCATTTTGGTTCGTCTGAAGAAGTGCCTCAAAAGTCCGTACATCCGTGATTTTATGGTCATTCATCGCGATAATAAGTGCTCCGTTTGGAATCTTTGCCTTGAATCCAGGTGCCTGTTCCTTAACCCGTTCAACAATAACACCGCGATCTTCATCGGTTAGGTACGTATATCTTTCAAAATCGCCTGTTCTCAACTTCCGAACTGATAAACCGAGCATTTCCCAAGCTACAGACTCTATTTCGATAGATTGTCCCGTCAATTCGGGTGGCATTTCTCCAATCGTCACATTGAATGTTCTCTCATGTCCCTGCCTTAGAACCCTGATGACAGACCGCTCACCTACTTGTGATTCGGCAACGAGCATCTGGAGATCGACAGTTTTTTTCACTTTTTTACCATTGTATTCAAAAACAATATCATTGCGTCGCAAACCGCCGAGGTATGCCGGTGTATCCCCACCGACAGGTCTGACGCGGATGCCCCCTCTCACTTCTTGCATCTTTACACCGAGGAAACCACGAATGACCCGTCCATTGGCAATGAGTTGATCTCCAACGGTCTTGACGAGGTTAATCGGAATAGCGAACCCCGCGCCTGCCATCGCCGGAGCTGGTGTATTTTCATTTTTACCAATACGCCGAATTAATGCGTTGATACCAATAACCTCACCACGGATATTCAGCAACGGACCTCCGCTACTACCGGTATTAATCCAAGCATCTGTTTGAATAAAATCTTGGTATCGAATAAAACTAAAACCTCCGAAAATCGAGCGACTCTTGCCGCTCACAACACCTGTTGTCACGGTGTAATCAAGTCTAAACGGATTGCCGATAGCAATTGCAAATTGCCCTACCCGAACTTTTGAGGAATCAGCCAACGGGATGACAGGAAACGCTTCATCTCGCTCAATCTTAAGAACCGCGACATCAGTGTTTTGATCTGTACCGACGATTTCTGCCTCAAACCTACTACCGTCCAACAACTTTACTGTGATATGTCTCGCATCATGAACAACGTGATGGTTCGTAAGAATGTAACCTGTTTCGCGAAAAATAAAGCCCGAACCAATACGATCTTGAGATTGAGCCTCTTCCATACCACTGACGAAAACACTAACAATTGCGGGCTTACTTCGTGTTACGACATTCACAAACACATTTTCAATAGAAGTCAACAGTTCCAGGTCGCGCTGTTGGTTAATCGGTTGGGCACAAGAAGAAACCAAGACTACAATAAATAGTAAGACAATATAAAAATCTACAGTTTTCCGCATCGAATTGCCTCCTTAGTCAAATGTCCTTAATATTACACCCTATTCCATAAGGCACACGGACATCTTTTCCGGTTCACAAATAGGAAAGACATCCGTGTCCAGTGTAATTTCAACCAACTAATCCACTGCCTCATCTGGGTTGTCCGCGGACAAATCATCGCCGCGGTGTAAGCGGAGTGCCAGGTTCGCTGTCTGTCGGCGTGCGCGTGCCGTCGGTGCATGCGCCGCGAGATAGCGTGATGCCGCTACGAGTGTCATCTGAGCGCGTGCTTCATCCAATTCCTCTGCCTGTTGAAAGGCTGCCTCCAGCATCTGGAAAGAGTGGAATTCCGCATCTTCGCGGAGAAGAATATGACCGAGCCTCTCTAACAATACTTCGCGAGGATGCCCAAGCGACAGATATCTATAGATGTACATCCCTGCTTTGTCCACTTGTGCTTGTGTATCAAGGAGTTCAACAAACTCTTCTAAAAGCGTATCAGCGTCTGTAGGAAGTGTATCGGTTTCCCGACGGTGTTGCGGTAGACGCGCCGCTGGCATATTGAACCACCGATCAAAGTAGATAGCCACCGCACCGTGAAAAATCCCGCGGATAATCTCCACTGAAGGCGCGCGCTTCGCGCACTGATGAAGTGCATTGCAGTAGGTGTAGGTGTGCAGCACCGCAATCCAATCCCCAAATTCGTTCTTCGTGTGGAATTGCGCGATGCGGCATGCGGCAGCATAAGCGAGGGACTGGGTCAATTTAGGATGCCATCGTGGACACTCCCACGGTTAAGAGGATAGCCCATGTGCGGGCAACGATTGTCCACTGCGAAAATTTTGCCATCGCTTTTTGCCAAAGCAATGGGTTGTCCCGCAACATTGACAGCGATAACACCTTCATCAGGAATCTCTGATACCTCAGCACATTCAATGAATTCAGTCCGACTGTGATGGGCGTTCAGTTCATGCCTCGTCAGTTCAGCCATCGTCCAATTCTCCTTTGTCTCCATTTGTGTGTAGTCTATTTTAACACAATCACGCAGAATTTGTCAAAGTATTCTCACTACCGAAAAATCGCCAATTTTACCAGATAAGTATACGTCTCTCCCTTTGAAACAACCGAGATACGGCAGACATAAACACCTGGAGATACCGCCAACCCGTAGGAGGTTTGCTGATTCCACCATGTCCGCGAGATACGTTGATCCAGCCTGTCAGCGACCCCTTCAATCCGCTTTATCAGATTACCACCCGAATCATAGATACGTACCTGCATGTCTGTTATATCCACATTTGCCGCAACTCGAAATTCAGTCAAACCGTCTGAACGTGCTGGGTTCGGAAACACAACTACATCTTCCCAAGCAAACGCCTGCGTTAAAATAACGGATTTCGCAACTGAGACCGCACCAAGCGGATATCGCGCCGTCACGCGGAGGGTGTTCTCCCCCGGGTGCAATGGCACTGTTGCAGTATAGGTGTGCGTCTCTCGATCCAAAACCGCCAGCGCCTGACTCGGATAGACAATGACATCAATTGGAAAACCTGAACGAAACGTCCCCTTAATTTCCAATTTATCCTCTTTGGTGGTCGGTGGAACTTCCAATGTTACTTGTGGAATCTCTCGCATCGGATCGAACATAGACGTGAGAAGACTGTCCACCGTAACGAGCACAAGTTGCGTTACTTTTCTCACCAAACCGAAATTAACTTTATCCACGGTATCGTTAGATGTCCGATAGAAAGGATTGGCATCGTAGTTTTGAGAATCCCGCCACGGTGTAGAACTCTCAGTTAAAGTGACGGCATCATAACCGCCATCCCAGAACGATTTGTGAGAGGAAATATCAACGAATTCATCTTGGGTTCGGCGAATCTTCAAACCGATGTTATACCATGTGTTCGCAATTATGAGAGCACGGCTTATCCACGCAGAATCGTTATTGGTAACAATTTCAACAAGGTCGGTTTTCCAATTGAAACCCAACATGTCCAGGTTAAAAACACCAACGATCTTTTCGGGAACAGGAATAGGGTCAGTTTCACCACTCACGCTTGTAGAAGAAGCCTCCCGAACATAGTGCCGACTCCCAAGGGAACCGAGTTCTTCACCCCCGAAGGCGATAAATTTTATCTCGTGTTCATATTCATAGCGACTTAAAAGGTAAGCAATTTCCAGCATCGCAGCGACACCTGTCCCGTTATCATTTGCTCCCGGTGCAGTGGACGTTAATGGATTCCAATTCGGTTCACGCACAGCCTGCGTGTCATAATGTGCACAGATGATAAAGATACGGTTGCTGGATGAAGTTGGCCGCGCTGGCAGGACAGCCGTTACGTTTCTAATGCCCCCAAACACCTGCTCACTGACTTTCAAACGTGGAGAACGGCTAAACTGACTCATAATGTAACGCACAATGTCATCCGTCGCCTCGCGATGGTGCGCGCTGCGTGTGCGATGGGCTCGCAAGTGGGGTCCTGATGAAAAGTTTTCCTGCAACCCTATGACCTGTGCTTCAAGAGCATCGGATTGCACTAACGTGAGCAGCTCATCACCACGACTCAAGGACTGATTGCCCTCTTCCGCCATAATAGGCAAGGAAATAAATACAACAAGGAGGAAAATTATGTATTTTTTTACAGCAGCGTGTAGGTGTCGTCTTAATTGCCTTGACATAAGAACGAAAATTATGTATCCTATTGTAAGACTTGTCTCACATTATAACAGATTCTACGGTGATTGTAAATAGAGCGTTCATTCGTCCAGAATCGACATCTGCTGAACCTGTACACATGATGATGGAAGTGGACAAAAATGCCAGCAAATCTACCCCCGACCTACTATAAACTCAAGCACCAGCATGAAGCCGCCAAAACAGATGAAGAGCGGCTGAGCCTGTTAGAGGAAATGTTACGCATCACTCCAAAACATAAAGGTTCAGAGAAGGTGCTCTCTGATATCCGTCACCGTATCGCCAAACACAAGAGAGGTCCTTCAGAAAAAGAAGGCAAGGGAGCCAGTAAAAGAAGCAACAGCGAACACATTCCAAAGCAGGGAGCCGGGCAGATCGTCCTCATAGGACCACCGAATAGTGGCAAATCACAAATTCTATCAAACTTTACGAATGCCAAAATAGAGGTCTCGCCAACACCCTATACGACGACTATGCCAGCCGTCGGAATGCTACGCTATGAAAACATCCAATTCCAACTCATTGATACACCTTCTATTATGCTGGACTTCATTTCATTAACAGTCCTGACGCTCACCCGCAACGCTGACCTTGTCCTGCCGATTGTAAGCCTCGCGAGCGATAACCTGCTGGATGATCTTGATATGGTGGTAGCGTTTCTTAAAGAGGCAGACCGCGACACCCCGGAAAATGGACAACTCGTTGTCGCCAATCAACTCGACGCGACAGGCGCAGAAGAGCGGTTGGAAATTCTTAAAGAATTCTACGACGAAACGTTTCAGATTCATCCGATTTCTGCCGAGACCGGTGCAGGCAAAGAGACTTTATCGCAGGCAATCTATACGGAATTGGACATCTTGCGCGTTTATCCCAAGGCACCCGGCAAAGCCACAGAACGCGATGATCCCATCGTTCTCCTTACAGGCTCAACCGTGCTTGACGCGGCTATGGAGTTACACAAAGATTTTGCCGAATTCAGGTTCGCGCGAATATGGGGACCCCAGTGGCACGATGGACAATCTGTCAGTCGCAACGATGTCGTTTACGATGGGGATGTGGTTGAATTCCATTTGTAATTTCTCTACAGTAGCAGACGGGGTATAGATGTTGAAACGAAAGACGACCTCTCCATATCTCATATACTCACTCATCATCCACGTTACACTGCTATTAGTAATGTGGTGGGTGGCTCCCCAAGAAGTTCCTGTGCTACCGTTCTATGACGAGATAGCAGTTTCGATAACCCACGTCGAACGACCACCTCTCCCGATTGAACAACCGACCTTTGTTGAACCTGCCACACCCGTCGTAGTGCAAAAAAAGAAACCCAAACCACCACCGAAACCGAAAGCAGGTTTGAGCGCATCTTGGCAATTGGAAACCCAAGACGTATCAGAGGTTTCAAAACCCGAAACACGCAGACAGGAAAACGCAAGTCAAGCGCGACAGATCGGAGATGGATTATCACAATTGACTCCTGTCGTAGGGAAGCCAGCTGACTACGCTCCTGAAAGCCGATTAGCAGTGAAATCACTCGATCAGCCAACGGTGGCACTGCCCTCCACGCCCGAAACAGACTACGTGGCACCGCAAAGCGAAACCAACCCAGTTTCTTTAGATACCGATGATGCCTTATTAGATGGCACTTCGCCAACTGTTGACGCACCAAAAATTCACTACGGCAGTGAACGCGGGGACGCACTCCGGGCTACCGGCATGGGCAATTCTTGGGGAGGCGGAGGGTCTTCTGGAAGTGCCAACGTGGGCGGTGCCTTCGTCTATATGATGAAAGACATTGCCCGGGAACTTGCAGAAGCAAGCGAGACGAAAAAAGTTGATGTTGTTTTTGTTCTTGATGAAACGGCAAGTATGACAGATAACATCCGCGGGATTCGTGCATACGTTGATTTTCTATTTGAAGCATTCGAGCGAGAAGGACGTGATGCTACTTTTGGATTGGTGACTTTCACAGATGAAACAAGAAAATATGGACGCACTGACGATCTCGGAACCTTCAAGAACTGGCTTTTTAAAATAGGTGTTGACGGCGGTGGAGACATCACAGAAGCCGGTTTAGACGGACTCATGACTGCGGTAACGGAGACCAAATTCCGAAAAGGTGCACAGCGGTTCATCCTTCTCGCAAGTGACGGTGCTTTTCACGATGCTGATTACGATGGAAGGTCTGCTTATAGTTTGGATCAGGTTATTGAAACCCTGCAAAATGCACAAGTTCGCGTTGATGTAATCGGAATTGATTATTTACCGATCCGACAGATCGCGCTCGCAACAGGTGGCACATGGCGTGCCATCCCCGGTAGAGGATATCTGGAATATGTGCCGCCGCTAACCTTGACAGTGAAGTTGTTCTCAAAATTAGGAACGCTCAATCTTGAAAACAGGCAGATGGACGATAAAATTACCGTCTATATCAATAATCCACCGCGTCCTAAGCAACTTACCTTGACATGGAAAGTACTTAACCCTTTAGGAGAAAGGTGTTACGGTCCATTCACTGAGAAAAAAATTATCCCAGATGATGGTTCGACAGAGGTGGAAATGAGACCCGCCCTGGATAATGAAATATTTCAGACAATACCAGGAATTTATACTATCATCTATCGACTTGAAAACGAACAAGGACATCAAGGTATCCTGCGCCGGACACTAACGTTCTAACTTACACTTTTCAAAAACCCAGTTTGGAACGAAGTGGAAAGCGACTCTTAAGAAAGGCACTTCAAGTCTAAACCTATATTATTCACCCACAAGGTAAATTAAAAAAATGAAAGACCAGATTTTTGAACAGTGCCACCGCCATTTCAATGACATCGTTGCCATCCGGCGTGACATTCATCAGTATCCTGAATTGGGGTTTGATGTACACCGTACAGCAGGTATCGCCGCTGATGCACTGCAGGCACTCGAAATCCCTGTCAAGACGGGTATCGGTAGGACAGGTGTTGTCGGAGATTTGGAGGTGCCGGGAGCAACAAAACGTATCGCCTTACGCGCCGATATGGACGCGCTCCCGATTCAAGAACTCACCGACGTTCCCTACAAATCTAAGATTGATGGAAAAGCACACCTCTGTGGACACGATGCACACACGGCGATGCTTATCGGCACAGCCCGGATCCTTTCAGAGTTCCGAAGCAGCCTCAAAACACACGTTAGATTTATTTTTCAACCGAGCGAAGAGGCATTACCCGGCGGAGCACCAGCGATGATCGCAGACGGTGCGTTGGAAGACGTAGATGAAATCTACGGGATACACGTCTTTCCACTCTATACCGTGGGAGAATACGCTACGTGTCCTGGTCCGATGTTGGCACAATCGGATACTTTTCAGATTACACTCACCGGGACAGGTGGACATGCAGCGTTTCCACATCTCACTGTCGATCCAATTGTTATTAGCGCGCAGTTTGTGACAGCCATACAATCTATTATCGCAAGAAACGTGAATCCACTGGACTCGGCGGTAGTCAGCGTCACACAATTCCACGGCGGAGATGCGAACTTGCAAAACGGACTTACGGGTGCAGCGCTGAACGTCATTCCCCCTAAAGTCCTAATAGGGGGCACGGTACGCACACTCCAAAAAGCGGTGCAGATACGGGTCCGAGAACAATTAGAGCGTCTCCTCGCTGGATTAGCTGAGGCACACAACGCAACTTATACATTCGACTACCAAGAAGGATATCCGGTAACTTACAACCACGAACCTTGTGTCTCCACAGCCGTCTCTACAGCACGTGGGTTAGTTGGAGAGAACAATCTCATATTCCCAGTGCTACCGATATTAGGGGGCGAGGATTTTGGATACTATTCACAAAAAATTCCAGCGTGTTTCGTGATGGTAGGGGCAGGTAATGAAGAGAAAGGCATCGTGAATATGTGCCACCATCCACAGTTTGATATTGACGAAACTTGTATGATCTACGGCATGGCACTGCTCACAAATCTCGCGATGCTCTAATGCTCGGAGTCTTTGGGAACTCTCACACGATGGAATTGAAGAAGGATAATTCTGTGTCAACACACAATTCACAGCCATATTTGCCAGTCGGCACCCTTACCTTGATGTTTACTGATATCGAAGGTTCAACACTACTTTGGGAAGCACACGGCAATGAGGTGATGGCGGAGGTTATCAATACCCACAACACGATTTTGCGGGCTGCAAATTCGGCGTGGGGTGGCACAGAGATCCAAAATGAAGGTGATGCTTTTTTCTTTGTTTTTCCTACGGCAAGTGCCGCCGTTATGTGTGCGCTTGAGATACAGTTAGGACTCAATGCATATCAGTGGCATGAAAACATCGAGACGTTACGCGTCCGTATCGGTATTCACACGGGTGATATGATTCTGTTGGATGACGGATATCACGGGATGCCTGCGAATCTTGCCAAACGAATTACGGATGCGGGACACGGTGGACAGATCCTGCTCTCCGCTGTGACGCATGCACTCGTTAAAACGCAATTTCCACATGGAAGTTTTGTCGCACTCGGCGAACATCGGATGAAAAACATTCAACATCCTGAAGCGATTTTTCAATTTCTCGCACCGCTGGCTTCTATTTTAAAAATTACGGGTGAAGGAAGGTGGCAAGAAGTCTTCAGCAAAGAGACACAAGAAAACATATCGCAGGATGAGAAATCTGCAGACTGTGTTCCTATTCCTAAACTACAAACCGAGTTTCCACCCCTGAAAACCGTCAACAATTTACCCAATAACCTACCAGCACCTATAAACAGTTTTATCGGTAGAGACGTCGAAGTCCGCCGTATTGCGGGATATTTTACCGATGGGCGGGAACGACTGGTGACACTGACTGGACCTGGAGGTATCGGCAAAACGCGTCTCGCCCTACAGGTTGCCACGGAACTTCATGACGCTTATCCTGATGGTGTATGGTTTATTGCGTTAGCTGATTTGAGACAACCTACGCATGTCATCACGGAAATCGCGACGGTTCTCGGGCTTCCGTTGAAATCAACGCAGGATGTCATGGAACAGGTGGTTTCATATCTTTTAGGAAAGACACTTCTATTGGTATTGGACAATTTTGAACACTTGATGGAAGCCTCCCAAGATATCAAGACATTATTGCTCAGATGTCCGACCTTACACTGTTTAACCACATCGCGGGAACCATTAAAGATCGCAGGTGAACAGCGATTCATCGTGCCTCCCTTATCTATTCCATCTGAAGACGTGGATTATGATGCCCTCCATCATTATGAAAGCGTCCAACTCTTTTTGGCGCGAGCAGAAGCAGTCGCGCCGGATTTCCAATTAACAACCGACAATGCCGAGGCGATTGGCGCGATTTGCCGTATGGTAGATGGACTCTCCCTCGCGATTGAACTTACCGCAGTGCGCGTCCGTGCGATGACACCACAACACATTTTCGCTCGCTTAAAGGTCTTACTTGACAGCCCACCCTCAAGTAAGCCATCTACACTTCTTTCAACAAGTGATCGAGACGTGCCAGCGAGACACCAAACCCTTAATGCGGTGATTGACTGGTCCTACGAACTTTTAGAACCAGAAGAACAACTCCTGCTTTGTCAACTCTCGCTTTTTTCAGGTGGATTTTTCTTGGAAGCCGCTGAAACTATCTGTAGTTCAGTTTGTGTTCATGCAGCACAGGATTTGCCCTATACGGAAACAATCGACCTCATCTTTAATTTACACGATAAATCGTTACTCATGACTGAAGAATATCTGACGCGAACCCGCTACCGACTCCCCGTTCCGTTACAATTGTATCTTCGGGAGAAGCAACACCCCACTGGATTCAGAGAAGCGCATGCACACTATTATCTCACGTTAGCACAAGAACAGGATAGGAAGTTAGAGGGTCCTGAACAGAGCGATGCACTCTCAGAAATGACGATTGAACTCGATAACTTTCGTGCTGTTTTTGGGTTTGCGCAGGAGCATAATGAATGGCTCCTGTTCGGGCAACTTGCTGTCGCTCTCTCGGAGTTTTTCTATATACACGGGTTATGGAATGAAGGGTTGGAATGGCTGAAACAAGCAGAGACCGAATTGCACCAGCGACTCGGCGAACATCAAGGATTAGAGGACACGTCTGAAACGGACGAAATATCGTTCCAGCTGACAATAGCAGAGCTTCGAGTGGCTCTGGCAAAATTCTATAATGAACGACAGGAATGTGAAACTGCTCGACAATTATGCGAAAACGCCTTACAAGTCTTCAGAACAATAGGGCAGCAACTCGGTGTCGTCAAGGCATTAAATTGTCTCGGCATTATCGCAAGGTATCAAAAAAAACTTGAAGAGGCGGATACACACTTTACCGAAGCCTTAGAGATCGCGAAGGTATTAGGCGACAAATCGTATATCGTTTTCGCGCTAAACAATCTGGGACTCACAGCATATAATTGTCGCCGTTTTGAAGAAGCGAAACTGCGTTATACCGAAAGCCTGCGCCTCGCGCGTGAACTTGGAGACAGACAGGGTATTGCCTACGCCCTCAATAATCTGGGGAAAACCGCAAACCAGCAAGGTTTACGAGAGGAAGCGAGGCACCACTATACAGAAAGTCTACGTCTCACTCGTGACCTCTCTACTTCCAACGCTGGGCTTCCGTATCTACTGGATAGTCTCGGCAAGGTAGCACTTCGTCACGGTAAACACGAGGAAGCAAGGCACTACTATACAGAAAGTCTGGCGTACCGCAAAGAGAACGGAAATCCCCGTGAGATCGCAGACTCGCTCTATCAATTCGGACAGTTAGTTCACGCGGAAGGCGAATTTGAACAGAGTTTGTGCCTCTTTCTTAAGGTCGCGTCAATCTACGCCGAAATAGGCGCGACAACGCCGTTTTATGTAGATGCAGTGAATAACACTATCGATGCATTAGCGGTAGAACTCGGCAGCGAAAAAGTTGAGAGACTCAAATTAGAGATGGAAACGCGAACACTTGAGGAGATAGTTAACACGTGTCTATCCTGATAAGAATGGGCAAGGCAGAGGACCTTGCAGATCGAGATATGACACCCAGTAAAAATGGACGCTACAATGCAACAACGAATCATCTTTTTTGCCATTCTATTCCTATTCTCTCTTATGACACTTGGAGATAGTTTATATACTTTCGCTCAAGTCGAAGTTCCCCGGAGCACTCCAAGCGTGAATCCGGTGTCAGACCCCGTAGAAGCCGCACATGACCATTACCACGAACGACGATACGCCGAAGCGATTAAAGCGTACGAAGAATTGATTGAAAATGGCATAGCGAGGAGTGATGGTACTTATACACCCCTTCGGCAAAGTCAAAAGGACTCGATCCGGTTGATGTTAGGACAAAGTTACGCCAAAACAGGTGAAGACCCTGCTGCACAGCGAGTCTTCAAAGAAATTGTTGACGAGAATCCGAACGGTTCCTATGCCACACAGGCTGTTCATCGGTTAGGGGACCTTTACTGGCGGCGTTATCAGTTCAGAGAAGCAATCAGGGAGTGCAAGCAGATTCTCAAGCAACACCCTAATACAACTTCCGCCGCGACAGCTGCCTATCTCCTCGGAAAATACCAGCAAACAGAGGGTAAATCCGAGGAAGCAATAGAAAGTTACAAGCACTTCCTTGACAACTTTCCGAGTTCACCCTATCGCGTAAGTGCCGTCAATAGCCTCATCCGGCTTTATATCACTAATCAACGCTACATAGAAGCCGAAAAACTAATCCAAGAACGGATGCGACTTCACCCAGAGGATATCGCCCTGTTGGAGCAATTAGCAGAACTTTATCAACAACAAAACGCCTATCCGAAGGCACTCGAACTCTACCGTAAGGCGATTGAACGGGACCCTCACAATACGAATCTCCGCAGAAAATTGGGCACGCTTTATGCCAAAATAGGTAAAACGGCGCAAGCGGTAGCCGAATGGGAAAAAGTAACCGCAGATGAGGCAAATCAAGCCGACCAACAGAAACAACTTGGCGCAATCTATCTCTCCCATAAGATGTATCCGGAAGCAATCGCCGCATATCAGCAAGCTATACGCTTAAGTCCAAAAAACAGCTATCTCTATACACAATTGGCAGCAGCGTACAAAATTCAAGGACACATTGAACAAGCCGCCGAGGTCTATATTGATGCTTTGCAAAAGGTCGGACTCACAGGGAATCAACGTGAAACGATCTGGAATGCTATGCTTGAAATTTATGAAGGCGATCACTACAAACCAATCCATGATAAACTCGTCGCCCAACTTGAGAAACGACGGGCACAAAGTCCACAAAACGCCAATATCGTCATGACCTTGGGAGAATTATATTTCCATGCCGGAAAAGTGTCGCAAGCACTCGAAACGTTTACACACCTCCATCGAAACTATCCGACTCACACTGATATGACGTTAGAGACATACGCACGAATGTTAGAACGCAACGAAAACCCACAAGCCATAGATTTCTATAAAGCATTGATAGCAGGTTCTACAAACAGCACACGCATAAGAAACGCCCGTTCCAAACTTGCAGGACTCTACCAAAGAATGGCGCAATGGAACGATGCCATCGTTCTCTTAGAAGAACTGGTTAGCAAGCGTGCGGCTTCTATCAAAAACAGACTTTTACTTGGACAGATGCAACTGCACGGTATACACGCGCCGAAAATCGCCCAGAAAACTTTCCAATCCCTGCTCACACAACGCTTGGTCACTACCCAATTGGTAGAAGCGCAATTGGGACTGGCGGAATGTCATATTCTACTGAAACGCTATACACTTGCGAGAGAAGTTCTCGAACCGATCGCCAACCGTCCCAACCGTTTCCGTGCCGTTGCCCGCAAGTTTATTGGCGATTCTTATTTCTTTTCTGCCGATTTCGAGCAAGCCGCCAAAGAATACAATGAAGTTATCCGAATTTCAAAATCCGACCAACTCACAAACGATGCTCTTGAACGGATTGTCCTTATCCAGAATCACTCCGATTACCTCAAAATTCCGATCACGGATTATGCCACTGCTGTGCAACTCTATCTAAGCGGACAGACTGCGGAGGCATTACAACAGTGTGAACGAAGCCTTGAAACCTATCCGCAAGCCACTATCATTGATGCGGTGTGGCTCCTTATTGGTGATATCTACCGCGAAGAAGCTAAAGATACTGAGGCAATCAACGCATACCAACAGGTAGTTGCGCGGGAAAGCCTTACTGTCCCTAAGGCACTCGTAAATATCGCCGAAATTTACCGACAAAAAGCCGATTTCACCAACGCTGCTGCTACTTACACCACGCTCATTACAGATTATCCTGAAAACGTTATCGGCGTCCATGCTCGCCAGCAACTTGATGAAATTATGAAGCTTATTAGTCATTAGCCATCGGAAACCATTGGTCATCAGTAAAGAGGTTTCTGGTAAAGTGACCCCCTCTTGCTGACTGCCAACGGAAACTGATTGCTAACGGCTATTGAAATATAGCACCAACTTGTGGTAAAATAACAAAAAGCAATGTACAACACAAAGGAGTTAGCAGATGCCCCAACCTGCTCACAATTTATTTAATACACACCGAACCCTTGAAAGCGATGGGTTTGCGTGTACTTATTATTCGCTTCCTGCCTTAGAAGAAGCCGGCATCGGGTCAACAACCACATTGCCCGTCAGTCTCCGCATTTTACTCGAATCATTACTGCGAAATTACGATGGACACCAAATTACAGAAGATGACATTGTAAATTTGGCAAATTGGGAGGCGCGTTCTCCAAAAGCCTTGGAGATTCCCTTCAAACCGGCACGCGTGGTCGCTCAAGATTTCACAGGTGTTCCGCTCGTTGTCGATATTGCTGCTATGCGCTCCGCTGTTGCAGAACTTGGCGGTGATGCTGTCATGATAGAGCCACTCGTCCCTGTTGACTTAGTTATCGATCACTCTATCCAAGTTGACGCTTACGGTTCAGAGAACGCATTTCAATACAACACCGAACGGGAATTTGAACGTAACAAGGAACGTTATGAGTTCCTCAAATGGGGACAACAGGCGTTTGAAAAATTCAATATCATCCCACCCTCTATCGGTATTGTACATCAGGTGAATCTGGAATACCTCGCCAAAGTGGTCATGACAGAAGATTCCCTTGCCTATCCAGATACCGTTGTCGGCACCGACTCGCATACCACAATGATTAACGGCTTAGGTATCGTCGGGTGGGGTGTCGGTGGTATAGAAGCGGAAGCCGCGATGTTAGGGCAACCGGTTTATATTCTGACCCCCGAAGTCCTCGGCGTTCACTTGAAAGGCGAACTTCGTGAGGGTGTAACCGCAACAGACTTGGTATTGACTGTGACGCAACGTCTCCGAGCCGCTGCGGTGGTCGATAAGTTTGTGGAATTCTTTGGTGCAGGTGTAGAAGCACTCTCTCTACCCGATCGGGCGACACTCTCTAATATGTGTCCGGAGTACGGCGCGACTATCGGATTCTTCCCACCTGACGCAGAGACGATGCGATACCTCCGTCTCACTGGACGCGACGAAACACACGTTGACCTGGTAGAGGCTTATCTTAAAGCCCAAGGCATCTTCGGTATCCCACGCCTCGGAGAAGTTGAGTACTCCGATGTCCTCGAAATCGATCTCGCAGAGATTGAACCGAGTGTTGCTGGACCAAAACGGCCACAAGACCGGATCGCCTTGTCGAATGTTAAAAAGACTTTTACTGAGCTCCTCACACGTCCTGTAGCGGAAGACGGATTCGGCGTAACAGACGACGTAGACGATAGCGACGACATAACACACGGATCAGTCGTCATCTCGGCAATTACCAGTTGCACAAACACAAGTAATCCTTCTGTGATGATTGGTGCCGGGTTGCTCGCTAAAAAGGCTGTGGAAAAAGGGCTGCGTGTTCCGGATTATGTTAAGACCAGTTTAGCCCCAGGTTCGCGCGTCGTCACCGAGTATTTACAGAATACCGGTTTGCTGCCCTATTTGGAAGAACTCGGTTACAACGTCGTAGGTTATGGTTGCACGACCTGTATCGGCAACAGCGGACCGCTCAACGACGTGGTTCAAGAGGCGATTGACGCAAGAAATCTCGTTACTGCAAGCGTTCTGAGTGGCAATAGAAATTTTGAGGCACGCGTGCATCCAGAGATAAAAGCCAATTTCCTCATGTCCCCACCACTCGTCGTCGCATTTGGTGTCGCGGGACGGATAGACATTGATCTCACTACTGAACCCCTTGGGCACAACGATGTAGGGGAGGCTGTCTACCTAAAGGACATCTGGCCCACGCGTCAAGAGATCACCGAAATGATCGCGGCCGCAGTTGATCGACGGACGTTCCGAGAGATATATGAGTCGATCGGCAATCAAGCACCGGAATGGGAAGAACTTTCAGGCGCGACAGGAGTCCTCTATCCGTGGAACGAGAGAAGCACCTATGTCCAACATCCCCCGTTCTTTGAAGGGTTTGCACGTGAACCTGCTCCTATCTCGGATGTCGTGGATGCCCGTATTCTCGGCATCTTCGGCGATTCTGTCACTACTGACCATATATCCCCAGCGGGTGCAATCGCAGCAGCGAGTCCTACGGGGGAATACCTCCAAGAACATGGGGTTGAAATACGAGATTTCAATACCTACGGATCCAGACGTGGTAACGACCGTGTGATGAGTCGTGGTACGTTCGCTAACCGTCGTGTCAGGAACTTGATGACCCCCGATGTAGAGGGCGGATATACGCTTCAGTATCCTGAGGAAACACAAACGACTATCTACGAAGCGGCACTCCACTACAGCGAAAACGAAGTTCCAACCGTTATTTTCGCCGGACAGGACTACGGTATGGGAAGTTCTCGGGATTGGGCGGCAAAGGGACCCAAACTCTTGGGTGTCAAAGCTGTCGTTGTGGAGAGCTTCGAGCGTATCCACCGCAGTAACCTCATCGGCATGGGAATCTTACCCTTGCAGTTCAAATCGGGGGAGAACGTCCAAACGCTCAACCTTGACGGAAGCGAGATTATCAGTATCACAGGTTTTGCCGAGGATCTCCAGCCGGGACAGATGGCGACAATGAACATTGTCCGTGCAAATGGTGAGACACAGATGACGGAGTTGTTAATCAGAATTGACTCACCCGTGGAGGTGGAATACTATAAACACGGTGGGATTCTGGATTACGTGATTCGGAATTTCCTGTCTGATTAATAGGCTTTCCCAACTTATAGTAAAGCCCATAATTACCTATACACATTAGAGTTGGCGAGGTTAGGAAACCTCGCCAGCGAGGATGGGTTCCCAAATCCTTGTGTTCACATATTTTCGGGCTTTACTATAAGATAGGTGCGGTTTCACAACCGCACCTTTTCATTGTCCCATCTGTTTTTATCTGCATACAATTGCCAATTATTGGAGAAAATATGCTATTCCCAATAAAACTGATACTCCCAATCACATTAATCCTCTTATCGCTCGCCATCGGATGTGATCAGGAAGCCATAGTGGAACCCTTGATTGGATTGGGTAAAGACAATATAGAAATTCTCATCATAGGTCCCTATAGAACAACCTGTGTGGGTGCCTTTCCACAGAAGTGTTATCTTGAATTCAATGAAGAGCGTCAGGAGTGGGTATTTTTTTATGAAGGTATACGTGGATTTAAATTTGAGCCGGGGTATATCTATACACTAATCGTCAGTCTTCATAAACGGGATGAGAGAATCGCAGATGTGGGACCGTACGAGTATCGGCTCGTAGAGGTGTTGAAAAAGGAAGAGGCATCGGTAGATGAGAGACCGCCGCGTATACCGTAAGTGTACTGATAATCACAGAAAAGTAGTGCCTATCCTTGCGAGGCAGACAACAGTGCTTTCTCAACAGCGGCGGGCAGATGAATCAAGTGAAAACGGTTGGCTACATAGGCATACTCTTCTCCGCTTTCATCTATAACGCGCAGATAGCCCTGAGCTACCATATCATCATCACGGATTACGCGATACAACTTTCCTGTTTCAAGTGAAGCAGCGTACCCGTCATTATTGAGACATACCCCGAATTGAGGTAATTGGTTTTCTTTTCTGTGCGTCATTAACTCAGGAAAAAGCAAACACTACCAAGTGTATAGTAAAACTATGGTAGATTTTAGAATTAATTAGACGTTCTCAAACAGTGTGAATGCTCCTTAGCGGCATTCACACTGGCACAAACTAACAGTTTATGCTACAAATGGACCCTGGCACGGATCGTAGGGTCTAAACGTCGCAAATCCGCTCTGGCATCCGCGCTTATTTTTAGTGTATACAAGCCTATTCACCCTCAAACTCTTTGTAAACTTCTTCCAGTGAATAAGTCTTATCTCCTGCCTTGAAAGATGCGTCTACCTGATCTAATTCTTCGGCAAACGCAGGACTGATCTCTAAACCTTCATCGGGATCGTAGTAGTAATCTTCTAAGGCGAGTTCCAAGAGTTCATAAGCGACGAAAAATTCCCGAAATGCAACATTCAATTCCTCAAATGAGGTGTCTCCTGCTAATAACGCAACAAGCCCCTCATGGACAGCAAAGAGTTCTTGCGTCACGAGATTGTAAAGCAGTTGTCGGTATTCGTCTGGTGGCAGCTCAATAACTTTCTTCTCTGGTTTTGGGTCACTTTCTAAGTAAACCCCCATGCGTCTATAGATCCGCTCCTTACCGGTAGTCTTCCGATTTGCAAAGATATAGTCGCGATGCCGCTTTAACTTTTTAGTGAACGAGGCGTGCGGGTCCAATTCCTTTAGCGGATCTTCCGTATAGGTCTCAAGCCAAAACCCTAAATCTTCGTAGTCCCCGTGAAATTCCATGAATTCCGTATCCAGTTCTTCACGCGAACTATCCCTTGCCAGCAACTCGACAAGCCTTTCACGTGATTTGAAGAGTTCTTCATTGACAAGGGTATCCAACAACTTTCGGAATTCAACTGGCGACATCTCTGTAATATTTTTCACATTTTCCATGGGATTGACTACCTCCCATAAATCGCTTGCAGATCCAATCTTGCATCGACATTGTCCGATACAGCATTTGTCCAATCCACATCGTCAACGCTTTGCAGGCTCATCAGGGCGACATTCACCAATGGGTTCGAGATAGAATAATTGAGCAGGAAACTATCTACATCAACATTCGCCATCTCATTGGGAAAGCAGTGCTTCATGAGATTCTGGAACGCATTGCTGGTGGTAGAGCGCATCAGCACAATTCCCATCTCCTGTGCAACCGCATCCGGGATGACCCCGCGTCTGCCGAATGCGTCACACGTACTCTGGTACATCAGGTTGTAGTGGATCTGCATCATGTCAAACTCGCCAGTAGCAATCAACTGCTCTGTGCCTCCAGAGGGACCATCTGCGGAAAATCCGATAAATCGGACCTTCCCTTCCTCCTTGAGTTTGAGATACGCTGCCAACCCACCACCGTCCAGAATCTGTTCCAGATCTTCCGCGTAGAACCATCCACCGTGGAATTGCAGGACATCAATATAATCGGTGCCAAGTCGTCGGAGGCTCCCTTCTACATCTGTGGCGATACCATCGGGATCATAGGCTTCCGTCTTGGTCGCGACAATACACGATTCTCGCCGTCCAGCGATCGCCTTACCGATAATTGTTTCGCTGTGGCCACCTCCATAATCGGGGGCGGTATCGAGATAGTTAAGCCCGGAATCCATAGCGTAATGGAGCATATTAACGAGTGATGTTTCATCGTGTTCTGGGCGGACCCTACCCCCACCGTATCCGATCTCTGACACACTGAGTCCTGTCTTACCGAGTGTTCGGTATTGCATATTTTTAATTTTTCCTTGCGGGAGAACAATGTGAATTTGAGTCTTTGACGTCTTTCCTCATATCCGCCTGCGCCGTTGTTGCAGGCTATGGGTTTTGTCCTACGCGAGAACCTACGCGTAAGCGGAGAGGAGTGCGGGGCAAAGACCTGATAAAAAACCTTCTATACGATTAAACAATCGCGGTACAACGCGCGGCTGACGGAAATTACACAAAATCCATCTGTGAGGTGCGGGCTTTATTCCCGCGTATCGTGCGGTTGCTCCGCTTGACACAATTTTCCCCAAATAACCCCTCTACCTGTTCAATAACCTGCGGTTCATATGCCACATTATACTTTTGATTACACCGCGCGATAACTTCCCCGTAACGAGGGCTCATAAGACGTAGAATCAGGTCCAATTCGCCCCTGTTCGCACGGGCAATTTTCTGAAGCCTTTCCAGTTTCTCAACATTTTCAATATCAGATTCCGGAATCGTCACCTCAAGAGCAGATGTCTGTTGCTCACTGACAGATTCAATATCTATCACCCGATCTGCCTGTATCTGACGCTCTTCCCTTTCGGTGTCGCCATTCTCAGACCTCCGATTCCTGCTATTCTGATTGACATTGACTTTCCCGCGAATCCAAACAACCCTGCCTTCAACGAGGTTTCCGGCGGTTTTGTATGCCTCTGGAAAAATGACAATCTCTATCGCGCCTTCCAAATCCTCCAGTCCAATCACCGCCATAGGAGCCCCTTTCTTGGTGGTGATGTTTTTAACCTCCGTTATCAATCCCGCTACATCAACCTCAGAGTCAATACGGTGTTCAACGAGGGTTTGGGTGCTTGCACTTGTGTAGTTTTCAATGATGTCGCTATATTCCTCAAGTGGGTGTCCGGAAACATAGAAACCGAGTTGTTCCTTTTCCCGCATAAGCCGTTCCAAGGGGTCATATTCGGGAGCATCGACAAGTGTTAGGGTTGCCGTTGGTGCTTCCTCGTCACCTCCAAAGAGATTCATCTGTCCGCGGTCACGTTCTGCCTGTGCATTTTGTGCCGCTTTCATGATATTCTCTAAGCTGACGGCATGTTGGGCGCGGTGCCCTTCAAGTGAATCAAACGCGCCGCTCATAATTAAACTTTCAACAGCACGTTTATTAACCTGTTTCATATCAACGCGTTCACAGAAATCCTGTAACGATGTGAATGAACCCCCTTGTTCTCGTGCTTCCACGATTGCATCTATAGTGCCATCACCGACACCTTTTACAGCAACAAGCCCGAAACAGATATCGTTGTCATCCACCGTGAATTCTCGCCTACTGCTGTTAACATCCGGTGAGAGTAGGTTAATTTCGACTTCCAGAAATTCAGCGAGTTTCTTACATTCACCGCGGTATCGGGTAATCTTCGATGAATCGCCCGCTTCTCCAGTCATCATTGCTGCCATGAATTCGTGTGGATAGTGCGTTTTCAGATACGCCATGCGGTACGCTAACATCGAATAAGCAACGGTGTGTGACTTGTTGAAGGCGTAACGTGCGAAAGGTTCGATCAGTTCAAATATCCTTTTCGCCTCTTTTTTGGCGATACCGTTTCCTGCCGCGCCTTCAATAAATTTCTCACGCTGTGCTTGGAGCAGTGCCTGGTCCTTCTTTCCCATGGCGGAACGGAGTGTGTCTGCTTCGCCGAGGGTAAAGCCTGCCATATCGCGAGCGATTTGCATCACCTGTTCCTGGTAGACACACACACCGTAGGTATTTTTGAGAGCGTCCTTAAGCGACTCGTGAATATGTTCTACAGGCTTGAGTTTATTCTTTCGATCGATGAACTGTTGCATCATGCCGCTCTCCAATGGACCTGGGCGATAGAGCGCGGGAATAGCGGAGAACTGCTCAAAGTTATCAGGTTTGAGTTGCGTGACAACACGATACATACCTGGAGAGGCTTCCAATTGGAATAAGCCGTTGATTAACCCTTTGCTGAGCAGAGAATAGGTTTTTTCATCATCAAAAGGTATATCTTCCAACTTAATCGCTTTACCGTGATTTGCCTTAATCATCTGTAGGCAGTCGTATGTCTCGGTAAGACTCCGTAGACCCAGGGAATCGAATTTAACGATACCGACATCCTCAACGATTTTACCATCAAACTGCGTCGCAACTTGGTCATGTTTATCCTTGAATAGCGGGACGTAGTTAGTCAACGGACCGTTTGAGATAACGATTGCGGAGGCGTGACAAGAGACATGGCGTTTCATACCTTCAACCGATTTGCTGAGACCCATTAACTCCCGATATTGAGAACTTTCAGCGAGTGATTGAAAGTCAGGCACCTGCTCCAAAACTTCATCAAGCGTTATTCCAGGCGTGGATGGAATAAGTTCAGTCAACTTTTCAACATCTTCAAGAGGCACCTCAAGTGCTCGCCCGACATCTTTGATCGCGGCTTTTGCACCCAATGTGGCAAAGGTCGCGACTTTGCCGACAGAATCTTCACCATATTTTTTTACGAGATAATCGATAACATGCTCACGAGCACGATCAGCGAAATCAATATCGATATCGGGAGGGCTGATACGTTCAAGATTTAGAAACCGTTCAAAGAGACAGTCGTAATCCATCGGATTGAAAGTAATTACATCAAGTGCGTAAAGCACGAGGCTGCTCGCTGCAGAACCACGTGCAGAGAGCGGATAGCCCTGTTTGTGCGCGTATTTTACGTAATCCCATACGATGAGAAAATAACCGGCATAGCGGGTCTTACTGATAATATCCAGTTCGTAATCCAGCCTTTGCTGAATGGGTTCGGAGATTTCACCGCCATATTTTTCCCGTAAGGCTTGATAGCACAACTCTTTGAGGTAGCTGTCATTTGTGTGTCCCTCGGGGACCTCATATTTCGGCATTATACTCTCGCCATATTCGAGTTTAAGGTTGCACCGATTCGCGATTTCGAGTGTGTTGCTGATGGCTTCCGGCGGGTAATCCTTAAGTGCCTCACGCATTTCATCAACACTTTTAAAATAGAAATGGTTATCAAACCGTAGCCGCTTCTGATCGTTGACGGTCTTCTTCATTTGGATACAAAGAAGCACATCGTGCATCTCGTGGTCGGATTTGCGGAGGTAGTGACAATCGTTTGTGGCGACGAGCGGGAGATTGAACTCTTTCGCCAACTGAACCATCACTGGATAGGCTTCAAGCTCCTTGTCTATATAGTGATTCTGTACCTCAACGTAGAGGTTGCGCTCTCCCATTATCTCCATCATCGTTTTGAAGTTTTGGATTCCTTCTTCTCGCCGATTGGAGCAGAGGAGCTGTGGCACCTGTCCTTGGATACACCCCGTCAACGCGATAATCCCATCGTGGTATTCACGTAGGATTTCCATGTCAATGCGGGGTTTGCTGTAAAAACCCTCTGTATACCCAAGCGATATTAATTTTAGGAGATTCTGGTAACCGGTTGCATCCTCTGCAAGCAGCGTGAGGTGGTAGGGACCGCCCTGTTCCTTTCCGCGCGTCAATCGGCTGCCGGGGGCAACATACACTTCACACCCAACAATTGGGTTGACTCCCGCCTTTGTCGCTTTACTGTACAATTCCCATGCGCCGAACATATTGCCGTGGTCGGTAAGTGCGACAGCAGGCGCGCTATTTTCGAGTGCCCAATCGACCATATCCTCAATGCGACACGCGCCATCCAGCATGCTATATTCGCTATGATTGTGTAGATGAACAAATTCGGTTGCCATCTCTCCTCCAATGTTTAATTAAGTTTAATTGCGAAATGTATTATGAACTATAAAATCGTCTTTAAGTATATCAAAAAAACACTTAAAATTCCATAACAAATTTTCCAAAATGTGCATCTTTTTAATCAAACGATTCAGCGAAATTAGGAAGCGAACTATCTGCTATTAAGTTGACACATTCGCCTCATACCTGCTATAATAAACACTATTATATTTATAGACCCGCTCCCAGACCGCAACTGTGGCGTAAAAAGGTATGTATTCTTCATCGCGGATTTTTATGTTCAATTAGATGGAAAAATCAAGACTTCTCCTCCTGTTCTTAACCCTATTTTTCGTGATGCTCGGTTTTGGCATCATCATTCCGAACCTCGCTTATTACGCTAAAGATACCGGGGCAACCACCGCCGAAATAGCGATTTTGATGTCTATCTACTCCGGGATGCAGCTGCTGTTCGCACCGATCTGGGGCAGGCTATCGGACAAGCACGGTAGAAAACCTGCGATCTTACTTGGATTGATTGGGAATGCCGTTGCCTTAATCGGCTTCGGACTGGCAAAAGATTACGTTTGGCTTCTCATCGCGCGCGGCGCAGCAGGTATCGCTTCAGCAGCTGTACTCCCCAGTGTAATGGCTTACGTTGCAGATATAACCACGCCAGAGGAACGCGGCAAAGGTATGGGACTCATGGGTGCTGCGATGGGACTCGGCTTCATCCTCGGACCGGCGATCGGTGGTGTCATGGGTAGCCACAATATGCCGTTCTTTGTTGCAGGTGGTTTGTCCGTCCTAAACTTCCTCTTCGCGCTTATCTTGCTGCCAGAATCCCTACAGAAAGGCATTACTGATGAGACAACTGAAGACCGGCATGAATGGGTCTCTCCACGCGAGATATTCCGTCAGACAACTTTAAAATCACCCCTCACCCCTCTTTTTCTTGTCGCCTTTTTCTCAACCTTCAGTTTTGCGGGATTGGAGATGACATTTCCACTGTTCATTGAGGATCGTTGGAACTACGGAGAGAGAGAAATGGGATGGATGTTCATGTTCATAGGTGCGATTGCCGTGCCACTACAGGGTGGTTTGCTCGGGAGATTAATCAATAGTCTGGGGGAACGACGTATCATCCTCATTGGGTTACTACTCAGTGCGATAGGCATGGCACTTTTGCTCAACGCTTACTCTTTCGTAACACTCACCGTGTATCTCACTATCGCTGGCGTTGGCAATCAACTGATTCGTCCGACGAATGCGTCGTGGATTTCCAAACAGACCCGGATTGGACAAGGTGCGGCTATCGGTATCATGGATGCTTTCTTAAGTCTGGGACGCATCCTGGGACCCCTCCTCGGTGGCTGGCTCTACGCAAAAGATGCTTATCCTTATGCAGTGCTGTCAGGGATTTTGCTCATTACAACGTTCTGCTTGTACATCCCTTTACGACGAATTAAGGAGCGAGATTAGAATATTGCCGAGCTGGATGTGAAGTCCGTTATTTTATTTTTTTGTCCCCGTGTCCAACGGGGGCAATCGGTGTTCGACACGCCGCGTGTTATATTCACGCTGATACCGCCGATGCACTTCATCGTTGGGATAGCGTTCAGTATCTGGATACGGATAGCTGGACATCCCGTGAAACGGTAAGGGTTCAACCGTCTGCGATGTGAGCGTATTGATGTCGCCATCCTTGTCCCATCCGTCGCTATAGAGGATAAAATCGCGCACCCAACCTGCTTTTAATGTCGGCAAGCGTGAGGCTTCAAATTCCACTGTGATCTCGTCCCCTGCATTGAGGATAACGTACATGTCATCAACCTCCTGCAATAACGGAGCGACATTCCCGTAACGGGTGTAATATCCCGCCAAGTCTCGCCACTGTGCAGACTTTGTAACCTTTTGGTAATCAAATAGATGCGGGGCATGCGGGTTCGGACGGTACATCTCAGAAAAGCCGCGGTAGTGTAAATCAGCGCTATCCGGGTTCAATGTCGTCACTTCCATTGGGACTGCTTGTGTGCCGACAGTGAAAAACGCTGTATCCCAGTAAATCTGCATATCAGTCTCAATCCGAACGCGCCGATCATCTGATAGAAATTTGCCCGTCAGGTCAACAGTGATCGTTTTGTTTTTCCCCGCGGGGAGTCCAACCCTATCGATGACGGTCCGCCATTCTCCAGTCTTGTCTTTTACAGCAACGGAAGGGAAGCGTGGATTGATTCGTGGATTCTGGAACAGGGCAACATTGATACTGGTATCTGTCGGGAAGATCCACCCACTGAGGAAAAGCGTCAGTGGTGTATCGTTTGGAACATTGCCGAGGTCAAGGACAATGGCATGTGGTTCAACAACGCCTTGGTAGGCGCCGGGAGCATGTTCAACGGCGTAGCGGTAATCAAATGCCTTTAAAGCATCGGATACATCTTCACCGTGATGATCGACAGCAGATTTCGGGAACCGTTTCTCTGCGACACCATAAATCTTGAACTCTGCAAAGGGTGGCGGTGTATACTGTTCATTCACGAAAATACCAGTATCTACGGGGTGATCGACCGCTATCAGCTTAACCTGATCAAAATAGGCGGTTTCCCACAATTCCTCCGTAATCTGAATGGAATATTTGCCGGACTTTGGTTGTATTTGCGTTCCCGATATCTTCACAAAATCCTTCGTTTCATCAGGTGCGACGAATCCCATGGATGTAACGAGTCCCAATGGCGCACGCCAGAGCAAATCCGTAACGAATTGATATTGTTCGCCATCGTAAACATATAGAAACGGACAGGAGCCTTTTAATACTTGTTTTTCCAGAATACGTTGCTTCGCCTGCGGTGCTACAACGTTCTGTGGCACACCATTTGTCCAGACGACGCGAACGACATCCGCCGCGTCAAATGCTCCCAATCCAAAATGCGATACCTGTTCCGTTACATATTGTAATTGATATAGATCCCCGACCTTCACTTCCAGTTTCGAGCCGATGCCATCTGTATTAACTTTGTTATTCCCAGCAGTGATACCTTCCAAGCGCACCTGTATCCAGTTATTCTGATTCCCACCGTCGTTTTGCAATGCGCGCAGTTGTCCTTCGGTATTGATGAAAAAGAGATCGAGATCGCCATCGTTGTCATAATCGCCGACTGCACCAGCAATCGCGTTCTGGAGAAGCATATCGCCTGCTGGTGTGACCGATTCTATTAAGGGATACGGTTCAGCAAAAATCCCATTTCCATCGTTCCGAAACAGGAACATACCGTCTCGTCCGGCAACCCATACATCAACAAACCCATCGTTTTCGTAATCCAAATTTCTCAATAGGGCAGGCGGCAAATCTCGGACACTCGCCTCTGAATTCGGCGCGTCGACGAAACTGCCGTCTCCTCTATTACGATAGAGGTGGATGTAAACTGCTGTAGCCAAGAAGAGATCAATGTCACCATCATTGTCATAATCACCGGCAGCCGCCGCGATATAGCGAACATCCTGAGGAATACCCGTCTCGTTGGAAACTGCACGGAGTTTCCCTTGGCGGAGGTTATCGTAAAGGGTGCAACCGATTCCTTTATGCGTCACGAAGATGTCTATATCCCCGTCGTCATCAAAATCGGCAGACACTGCTTCAGCCGGTGTGCGCTGGACGGGAAGCACATTATCCGCATCTGTCGTTACAAAGGTTTGCTTACTAACATCGGTGAACGTTACATTTCCCTTATCATCGCCGTTATTCCGATACATCGTAACGCCAGCTTGTCCCGAAAAGAGATCCAGATCGCCGTCGTGGTCAAAATCAACGGGGAGAAGTGCGCCAGTTTCGTCTGATATCTGCTCATTTTGAACGAGTGAAGATGCCTCCCAATTTCCATCTGCATCCATTCGTAGGTATCTTATCCCATCGAAGGTCTGCAGTAGGAAATCCTGTGTCCCATCTTTATCGAGATCCGCAAATGCGACAGTGTGTGACTCCAAAGTTTCTTGGAATTGTGGGACAGACACAAACCTCTCACCTGTATTCCGAAGGAGTCGCCCGGTCGATGTCATATATAAATCCAGATTCCCATCGTTATTGTAGTCGATTAAAGATACAGTCGCGGGGGTTCCGGGAGGTGCGCTCACGTCTCCAAGCCCAAGTTGTTCGGTAACATCCACAAAGTCCACTGTAATCGGTGTAGTCTGTTTGGCTACAACCCGAGCCTTAAATCCTGGGCTAAAGGTCTCTATCGGATGTCCAAGGATATCGGTAACAAGTTCACCGATACCTTGCTGATAGCGTGGACTCGCTCGATGCACGTTCTCAAAAATCCTGATGTTTCGCGTAGCGATTTTTAGGTCGCTCTGTTGTAACGCGGCTATTCCTTGTGTTAGATAGTTCAGTTTATCTGCGTCAGTATCGCCTAAAAGAAGCATCAATTCCTGACAAAGATTTTCGGCATCTTCAAGTTTCTCTTGCGTCAAAAGTCCGTGTGTCAATTTCAACAGCACGACGACATTCACTGGAGAACGTGTATGGAGTTCCTGCAGATGTCGAACCGCTTCCTGCTGTGCCTCTGGATCGTTGCGTTGTGCCAGATAGTGGCGGACCAGTTTATAACGAAACTCCAACTCATCGGGTGCCAACCGCACGGCTTCCTTCATCGCTTCCACGGCTAATTCGCTCTGTCCTTGTAGTTGATAAACCTCGGACAGGATAAAATGTAACCGGCTATCCATCGGTGCAACAGCGATCCCGCGCTTAACCGATTCCTCAGCGGCATCCGCCTGCTGTAACCGTAAATGTGCGACAGCGAGATTCCCATAACCGATTGCTTCATTGGGGAGCAGTTCAATAAGTGCTGTAAACGCCTCGACCGCCTTTGACGGCTGGGATTCTTCGAGATATGCCAACCCTAAATTCTGATGCCGGACCGCCTCTTCGATAATTTGGGGACTGTCCATCTCTTGCGCATTTACTGCCCAAGCAGCGAAGAGCCACGTTAGTAGCAGTACACACTTCACTTGTTTTCTCGTGTCAGGAGCAGTGAATCTCAATATCATGCATTTTCCTCTTTCTGAATATCTTCTGCGGCTTGTTGAATTGCCTGTCGTATGCTGTCCCGGCGGAGCGTGAGGGCATCCTCCAGCTGCTTGAGGTGCAGCAGCCATGATTCCTTAGAATCGCCTTCTTCTGTCCCAAATCCGTTTGTCATTGAGAGTCGAATATATTTCAGCCGTTCGGCCTGCAGGACCTTCAACTGAGCATCGTAGTCCTCAACCCCGGATTCCAACAGAGAAATCAGTTCACGAATCTTTTCCAATGTCCGTCTCCTTTTAGTTGTGTGCGGTTTTTGTATCAAGGCGAGATGCTAAAAGTAGTTTACCCTATTTTGTGGTTGTAATCAAATAAAAATTGGGGTAGATACTTGTCTGAATCGCGGATTACACCGATTACGCGGATCACGCGGATTTTAAGAGGGCATTTTCCGTGAATCCCTGCTTCTCTGTGATTTAGGGCTATTTAGTTTTTCGTTCTTTAGGAGGATTTTGAGGACCCAGACCCGGTAGGTGCGGTTTCCTAACCGCACCGGATTGTGAAAAAAAAGCGTGAAATCCGATAACTTCTTAAAACTCAATGGCCCTATCTGTCATTCTGATTCTCTTGCATTTTGGCGGGAAACTGTGTATAATAAGGGTAATACGGAGGCAGAAAAAATGATTACACATATACGAATGAAAAACTTCAAATCATGGGAAGACAGCGATGAGGTGAAACTTGCGCCGTTGACGGGGTTTTTCGGGACAAATAGTTCTGGGAAAAGCAGTCTGTTGCAGATGTTGTTATTGCTGAAGCAGACTGTTGGGAGAGAGGAAATTCTCTTCTTCGGAGACGAAAAATCGCTTGTCAATCTTGGCAATTTCCGAGAAGTGATTCATGGACATAAAGAGGAGGAATTGCTCGAGTTGGAATTTGGGGGCAGACTCCTAAAACCATTAACCATCAGGACCCTTCAAGAAATTGATAAGTATAGGCAGCGTTATGAATTTGCTACATCGGATATTGATAGTTTCACTTTTGACACTGCCATCCGCGGAAATGCCAGCGGTATGTCTATTGATTCTCTTTCTTACACGGTTGGACCCGAGGCGATCGACAAAATAAAATGGGAAAATGGAAATCTTTATTATGGAAACAAGTTTGCATACAGCGTAAGCGGAACAAACTGCTATGGTCGCCGAACAAAGATAACGGATGCCTTTTTATCACCGCTTTCCTCTGTGTTTGAAAATCTGTTTAAGCACGTCTACCCTCTCGGTCCGAGCCGAATCCAACCGAAACGCCTCTACCACTGGGAAGGAGAAGATCCTGAGAGCGTTGGACAAAATGGCGAAAACATGATTGACTCACTACTTAACGCACGTGTAGATCAACGAACAACGCCTTATAAAGGAGAAGATATCCTTATTGAAGAGCGAGTATCGGCATGGCTCCGGAAGATGGATCTCGCCTACTCCTTCTCTATTAAACGGGCTGACGGGCAAGCAGATCGAGATTTTGATGTTCTCATTCAAAAAGGTCCTGATAGTGCTAAGGTAACACTGGCAGATATGGGATATGGTCTATCGCAATTTCTACCAGTGTTGGTTCATTGCTACTATGTACCGCCGGGTTCAACCCTGATTTTAGAACAACCGGGTGTTCATCTCCACCCGAAGGCACAAGCCGATCTTGCTGATCTGCTGATAGAGGTTATCACGGAACGCAACCTCCAAATTTTGATAGAGAGCCACAGCGAACACCTACTAAACCGGTTGCAGCGACGCGTCGCGGAGGAAAAGATTGCTGCTGACCAGACTACCCTCTATTTTTGCCGGCATATCGACGGTGCTTCTAAAATTGACAAGTTAGACATGGATGAATTCGGTAATATAACGAACTGGCCAGAAAGTTTTTTTGGTGACGAGATGGGAGACCTGTTTGCAATGACAGAAGCACAAAGAGAACGTCAAAAAAGAGAGACAGAATTAATAGAAGGAACCACTATTGCGCCAAGCAAATGACAAAAGCACAAAGGGAACGTCAAAAGAGAGCGGAGGGTTAATGGACGCTGTTATCGTGGATACAAACGTTATCATAACTGCAAACGATGAGGCAGAGCATGCCTCACCTGACTGTGTAGAACGGTGTCAGAAACGAATTAAACAGATTCTCTATCAACAGGAAACAGCACTTGTTGATGATGAATGGCGAATTCTTAACGAGTACAAGAGATATGTTAATTTAGAGACCCGGAAAGGAATCGGCGATCTTTTTGTAAAAACGTTGCTGCAGAATCTGATGCGGAGACCGGCAATTTGCACAATGGTGCGTATCAACCCGTTGGCTGGCAGTGAAACGGATTTTGACGAGTTTCCAACCATCAAAGCATTAAGCGATTTTGACGTAGCTGATAGAAAATTTATTGCGGTTGCTATCGCCTATGAGCGGGACCATGCTAAAAAAGCAACTATCTTGCAGGCATTAGATAGAAAATGGGAACCGTTCCGAAAGGCATTTGAACGAGAAGGCGTACAGATTGACTTTCTCTGCCCACCTGAGAATAAGGCATAGAGCGCAATGAATTGCGCTACTACGAACAGACAGTAAGTTTAGATGGACAACCCACTAGGCCCCTTGGAGGACAGCAATGGCTCAACAGAGAATAAAAAGGGGACAACAAGTTTTAGATTCGGATTACTCTGAATTTCGCGCGATAGACCCGTTTAACTCCAAAAACCACGTTGAGGGGCAGGTCAGCTTCAGTAAGGACACGGGCTACGGCTCGTTGAAAATAAAAAAAATCAATGGTGAATCCGTCGATCAGTCTCAAATTTTTGGCACACCGAAAATTGCTTACCCCTTCGGATTAGGGCATAATTACCGGTTTCCGAGCGCGGAGCGGATTTACCGCTTCCGCAAATACGACGGTACCAACATCTTTATGTACCGCTACAGAAATAACGGGGCGGAATACATCACGTTTAAGGTGCGCTTGTTCCCATTCTTGCGGGGTCGCTACATAACGATGTGGAAGTATATGCTCCGAAAATACCCACAGATCACCGAATTGTTCAAAATGAACCCAGATATCACAGGTTTCAGTTTCGAGCTCTATGGATCGGATAACCCGCACATGATTCAATACGAGGATGTCAAGTTGGATATTGTGTTATTGTTCGGACTGCACGGGATGCGGGGGCAAATTGTGATGAATACTGAGCTTGAGGCGGGCGATATCCCGAAAGCAGAACAGCTCGGCACCGTTGAAAAAGACTATGTGTGGCACTATGAGCAAGAGCAGCAAGACCTTGATAGGCGACTGGAGTTCATCGGCTTGAATGAGAGTCAAGTGCCCATGTTTAGAGGCGAGGAAGGCAGCATATGGTATCTAAAAGTAAAAGATACTTCCGAAGTCCGTATATATAAGTGTAAACCTCATCGAATTGAGCAAGTGCATTGGACACAGACGCAAACGCAGTTGAGTGCCACTGTGGTTTGGGCGACCATCCTGAAAGCTTTTGAAAATTGGGAGAACCCCGAACTTGATGAAATTATTGCGATATTAAACGAAGACTACCCAATCCATCAAATCGAGATCTCAATCGGGCAGATTAAACAGATGCTTAAAACCGCTAAAAAGACAGAGGATACTCAAAAGAAAATCTGGGAACTCATGGTAATGCATGCGTTCGACAGTAACACTGACACAGCGATAGTGTTCCATAAAATCGCAAACCAGCTTGACCAGGACAAGCGATTCGTCTACAAATCAATTAAGAATGTGCAAAAAATGATGAAGATCGAGGGTGAATAGGAACGATAATGCCAAAAGTTACCATGGATATGCCAAACACTATCCGAGAATTTATGAGCGAATATGCGTCGTAACTACCACCTCTTTATTCTCCTTTTTCCCGTTGTGTTCTGGCTTGTTTGCTTCTTTTTGCTTCCGCTCGTGTCCGTGTTTATCTACAGTTTTCTGGAGCGCGGCACATACGGCGGGGTACAGTGGCATTTCACACTCGAAAATTACCAACGCCTGTTCGATGGACTCTACCTTGGTGTCCTTTGGCGTTCAGTATCGACAGCATTGGTCTGCACTGCGATCTGTCTGCTACTCGGTTATCCCTTCGCTTACTATCTGGCACGCTATAGACCGAAACATCGGAATGTCTTATTACTACTCGTCGTCGTCCCGTTTTGGACGAACTTCCTCATACGGACTTATGCGTGGATACTGATATTGCGGACGGAAGGACTCCTGAACAGTCTATTGGGAGCAGTCTTTCCTAACTGGAGTCCATTAGAACTGCTGAATACGCCACTCGCCGTGCAGATAGGCCTCGTTTACGGATACCTACCCTTCATGATACTCCCACTGTATGCCGCTTTGGAACAATTAGATTTGTCGCTGTTAGAAGCCGCACAAGACTTAGGTGCGTCGCCGAGGCGCGCGTTTTGGCACGTAACCGTGCCGCTCAGTCTGCCCGGTATCCTTGCCGGATCGATGTTAGTTTTTATCCCGACGGTAGGAGCGTTTCTAACACCAGACATCCTCGGTGGCGGAAAAGTGAGTTATATTGGGAACGTCATTGAAAGACAATTCAAAACGGCGCGAGATTGGCCCTTCGGCTCTGCACTCTCATTCATGCTGATGGGTATCGTTCTGGTCGGCACTGTGCTATATTTCCGCGCTTTACAACAGAATGAGGGGCAACCTGAAAACTCTCGTTAGGGCAAAATTAAAAAAATGAAACGGGTACTTGAAGCCAACATAGGATTGGTTTACCTCTTTTTATATATACCGATTTTAGCGGTTGTGGCGTTCTCATTCAACAGCGGGGAACAGATTTCTGTTTGGGAAGGCTTTACGTTCGGTTGGTATGCGAGGCTGTTTGAGGATGCCGCATTGTGGCGCGCCTGCCGAAATAGCTTGATGGTGGCGGGCGTAGCAACTCTTATCGCTACCGTTATCGGTACGGCGGCTGCACTCGCTATAGAACGACACCGTTTCCGTATCCGAACCGCTCTTGTTCGCACGCTCTATCTCCCGATTATTATTCCAGACATCGTGTTGGCGATCGCGTTGTTGACCTTTTACGTGCAAGTCGGCATTCCACTCGGTTTAATCACTGTAATTATCGCACACGCCGTTTTCAACATCGCTTATGTTACTATCGTCGTACGGGCGCGCCTACAAGGCTACGATCACACATTGGAAGAAGCAGCACGTGACCTCGGTGCCAACGAATGGCAGACATTTTGGCGGATCACACTTCCGCTCATTGCCCCCGGAATTATCGGTGGTGCTTTGCTCGCATTTACGCTCTCCATTGATGACTTTGTTATCACTTTCTTTACCGCTGGCGTTGGTTATACAACGCTGTCTGTACATATCTATTCGCTGCTGAAATTCGGGATTACTCCGAAGATTAACGCTATCTCAACGATGCTCTTGGCGAACTCCATTGTATTTATCCTGCTGTTCCTGTGGTTCCAAGAGGGTACTACCTCCCCGCAAAAGCAGGATTTTTAATTATTCCTTGCGGGTAAGTGGCGTGGATTTGAACCTTGAAGGGTGTTGATATCGAGTTGAAGAAACACCCAAGCAAAAACCCTTCCACTTCGTTTCAGGCTCGGTTTTCGGTTGAATAACTCTGACAAAAGTTTGAAATTTTTCGCAAATTTGTATAGGTTGTGGTATAATTCTTTTGCTGACACAGCAAGGTTAGAAGACGAGATGCCTTATTTCCGAACATACACAGAAATCGATCTGCTGGCAATCAAACATAATGCTGAAGCAATAAAGAGACACACGGGTAAACAGTTGATTGCGGTCGTGAAAGCTGATGCTTACGGGCACGGAGCGGTGCCTGTAGCGGAAATGCTGCGTCCAGTCGCTGATATGTTTGCGGTTGCAACCGTTGAAGAAGGAATCGAGTTACGCCAAGCAGGCATTCGCAAACCTGTTCTTATTCTCTTTAGTTGCTTACCTGCACAGGTAGGACAAATCGTTGAATTCAGCCTAACGCCAACAATAGGGGATTGGGAATTCGCGACGGCATTGAATGAGGTCGCCTCAGAGACCGCACCTACAAAGGTTCATGTCAATGTCAACACTGGCATGAATCGGAGTGGTGTGTGTCGGACGGAAGCACTGCAGTTTCTGAGTAGATTGAAGACCCTGCAGCGTGTTGAAGTTGAAGGGATTTTTACACATCTTGCTACCGCGGATGAGGTTGATAAAAGTTTTGTTTCTGTTCAGTTGAAGCGGTTGGCATCCGTCCTTGCGTACAACAACGGGAAAATGGTTCACGTGGCGAACAGTGCAGCAACGCTGGCGGTTCCTGAATCCCATTTCGACGCAGTCCGTCCCGGTTTGAGTCTATACGGCATCTATCCCGCAGCTGAAAAACCTATTTCACTAAAACCTGCGCTTACATGGAAGGCGCGCATCGGTTGGGTAAGCACTATTTCAAAAGGGGAGGGTGTGAACTACGGGTTGACATACAAAGCACCCTATCAAACCCGCGTGGCAATGGTGCAGATAGGCTACGGTGACGGCTATCCTCGTTCACTCTCCGGTATCGGCGAAGTGTTGATTGATGGAATGCGCCGCCCGATTATCGGAAGGGTTTGCATGGACGTGAGCGTGGTACAGTTGGAACCTTCAGATAAGGTGTCCGTTGGTGACGAAGTCGTATTAATAGGGAAGCAGGGGGACGCGGAAATCATGGTTGACGAAATTGCCCAACGCGCGGGAACAATTCCTTACGAAATCTTAACGCAGATAGGTGCCCGTGTAAAAAGAATCTTTCGTCCCGTTACTCATAACAACGAACACTAAATCTCGTCGGAAACCGCTGATCTTGACAACGGAAAGACCAGAGCGAGTTACTATAGTTAAAAGATTTAAAAAATGTTGATTGAACTAAAGAATATATCACTTTTATTTGGCACGACAACTGCATTAGACAACCTTTCACTGCAGGTACAAGGCGGTGCTGTCGGTTTACTCGGACCGAACGGAGCAGGGAAAAGCACACTGATTAAGACACTCCTCGGGTTCCTTAAACCGAATCAAGGCACAGCGACTGTATTTGGTTTGGATGTACAGGCGAATCCATTGGAAATTCGGAAACAGATTGGGTACATGCCGGAAGATGAATGTCTAATACCGGGTATGAACGCCGTCCAACTCGTCTCTTATGCCGGAGAACTCTGTGGAATTCCGAGACGAGATGCGTTGCAACGCGCACACGAGGTACTCTATTACGTCGGTTTAGATGAAGAACGGTATCGAACCGTGGAAGAATACTCCACAGGTATGAAACAGCGTGTAAAGTTAGCACAGGCACTGGCACATGACCCGAAGCTGCTACTTCTTGACGAACCCACAAATGGGATGGATACAAGTGGTAGAGAAGAGATGCTCAAACTCGTCAAAGACATAGCAACCGACAAAAACATCAACGTCATCTTATCCTCGCATCTGCTCCCCGATGTGGAGTTCGCATGCCAAGAGATTGTTGCCCTATCACACGGTAGTGTTGCTATCCAAGGACAGATACAAGCACTCAAAGGAAACAAGGGACAATCTTTCGATCTGAAGATTGTGGGTGACAGCGAGGCTTATATCACCGCTTTGGAACACCACAACTTTCAGGTTGAACTGCACCCCGATAAACGCCTGCGGGTTACGTCCGGAAGTCAGGAACAGACGGAAACAACATTCTTCTTTAAACTCGCTTATGATACAGGTGTCCAGCTTCGCCAACTTCGTGGGGTGAAACATACGTTAGAGGATATTTTCGCTGAGGTGATGCGTGTGGATTCACAATAGAGCATCGGGGCACCACTTCAGTACTACCTTAGTGCTTTGCATCTTAGCCGCTGTGATACCACCACTGAGTCTGGCAAATGAGATGCTCCGCATCGCTGGGATGGGCGGTACCCGTATCGCAACGTCCGCAGAAGACACAGGCATATTTGGGAATCCAGCATCGCTTGTGCATGTAAAACACCACAACCTCGCGTTCGGCGCTGCTGCTGAAAATGTCCACTGGGCAGAACTACCGAAACACGGAACTACACAACTTGCTGCCGAAGCCAATATCGACATTTCGCCGGCACTCTACTATTCACACGCATTTGGTAAATGGGGTGCGAGTGCTGGGTATGCCGCAAGATTTACAAATTTTGCGAACTTCACATTTGAAAGTACCCGTGCCGAATATAATCGAAACTTGCGTCAATTTTCCGCCACAACGGATCTGCTCACAGACTACAACTTGCTCCAAGAAAGGAGTTGGGTAATAGGATTCAGCCGCGAACTCGGAAAATCAGCGGCGGGTCTGCGTCTTAGATTGTTGAGGCAAGTTGTAAACCGGGGAACGGTGATCTCGACTTTAAATTTGGAAGCACGCCACGGACCCGAAGTAGACGTAGATGTCCCTGAAGAACTGATTGAGGCAATCGTTGAAGAGCTGCAATTCGGGAACAGAGTCCGGGATATCGTCCATGAACGACAGCCGACACTTGAGAGAACAGTCAACCGATTAGAACTGGACATCGGATTTCAACGTCCGGTATGGTTTGACCGAAAGCAGACGAACCCACCACTGCTGGTAGGTGTCCTCTTTGAAAATCTCCTGCACGCAGACTTGGTGGAACCTCTCCCTTTCCGAGTCGGTATCGGTGTCGCATATCAACCTTTGGCGTGGATCACGGTGGCAGCGGACCTCTCTCGCGCCACGGAGCCGTCTAAGGTCAATTATGCGGTTGGAGCAGAACTCCACAAAATATGGAAAAATGGTTATTCTATCGCTTTCCGATGTGGGATGCGGAATATTGAAACATCAACACATTTCACTACCGGGATCGCTTTAGGACTTGGTACACTTTCTACAGAATATACTTGGAGCCGTCCGTTAACATACGTATCTACCGCGGCACATCACCTTTTCGCATTGACCCTGCGGTTGTAGCGTAAAACAATATCTGTTTGTTGTCTAAACAATCACTCAATTGGCAAACCGCCAAGGCTATGGAGGATAGATGAAGAGGAAACGCCATCGCAAACCGCCCAAATATCGCAAAGCACCCAAATATCGCAAACAGCCCAAATATCTCAGCAAGCTGTCCGACGCACATATATCGCGCATAGCAGAAGTAGTCTCCACTGCCTTCCACATGGCTGAGCAAGGATTACGTCCAGAACCTCTCGAAATAGATGACATGTTTGAAGGGCAGTTTACAGGCGAAATCCGGGAGACCAGTTGGCACTTCGCCGACCATTTACTGTTGTTGTCAATCAGCAGTGAACAGCTCAAAACGTCAATCAGATTTGATATTCTTGTAGATGAACATGAACTCGCTACGGCACTGGCTGATATACCTATTATCGCGCACTTAGCACTGCAAGTGACACCCGTTGAGAAGTTGCCAAGCGATGACATCAGGTATGACGAAATCCCGGAGGGTGTTCCGCTTTGGCGCGTCCATTCACTGGATTTCCAAGAATATCCGGACGATACATACTGTATGCTTTTCCTAACTACAGAGGAGGGGTCCCCTGATGCTGAACAACATGAATCCGACACATAATGCAATTCCGGTTGGTGTTGCTGAAGTAGATATTACGCCAGATTATCCGATTCGACTTAGCGGTTACGGTAGTCGTCGTACAGAATCCGACGGTATCATCCAGCGAATATGGGCGAAAGCACTCGCCATTGGCGGCGATGCAGATGAACCTGTCGTCTTAGTAACAGTCGAAAACTGTGGCTTACCGGATGAGTTGACCGAGGAAGTGTCCGACCGAATTAAGGAGAAAACTGGAATCTCGCGTGCCCATTTTGCGGCGTGCTTTACACATACACACAGTGCACCGTGCCTAACAAACGCCGCGCCTTTCCTGTTTAGTTCGGATATACCCCCCGCAGAACAGGAGACGATAGATCGGTACACCGCCCAACTTAAAGACTGGATGGAAGCCGTTGCACTGGAGGCACTCGCAAACCGAGAGCCCGCGCGTTTGACGTGGAGCATCGGTGAACTCGGTTTCGCAAAAAATCGGCGTACGGAAGGCGGACCGGTAGACCATTCTTTACCGTGTATGCAAATCACAAGTACGGATGGCACACTACGCGCCGTGTGGGCAAGTTACGCCTGCCATTGCACGACGTTGGCAGGTACAGATAATCATATCTGCGGAGATTGGGCAGGATTTGCCCAAGATGCTATCGAAGACGCTCTACCCGGCGTAACCGCTTTAATCTCCATCGGATGTGGTGCCGATGCGAATCCTGAATCACGGATGATGCCGATGCCAGATGGACAAGAAGAGGTTTTCAGCACTCGTCTTGCGTATGCGAAAGCACATGGAGAAGCACTCTCGGAGGAGATCCAACGTCTCCTGAAGAGAGATGCGAAACCGCTCTCTAAAGTCCTGACGGGTGCTTTTGAAAGGGTTAATCTGCCGTTTGATACATTACCGACACTTGAAGAATGGGAGGCACGCGTCGCGGAAGGCGGGTCAAATGCTTATCACGCTCAAAAACATCTTGAACGCTTGCAGAAAGGACAACCCGTGCAAGCGGAACTTTCTTATCCGGTACAAGCGTGGAGATTCGGGGAGGAACTCGCCATTGTTTTCCTCGCAAGTGAGGTGGTCGTCGATTATTCGCTCCGTTTGAAAAGGGAGTTAGATGCCGATCGACTGTGGGTAGGTGCGTATTCAAACGCGTTTCCGTGCTATATTCCGTCGGAGCGAGTGTTAGCCGAAGGAGGCTATGAGGGTGGCGGTGCGATGCTCTATTTCGGTCCACCGACTCGATTTGCCTCTGGGGTTGAGCAGTTGGTGATTGATACTGTGCATAGGTTACTGCCAGCGGCTTATCAGCGATAGGACGCGCTTTATGCTTCTTGACTTACCATGCTAGAGAGGATACCGAGGATTTTGTCGCACTGCTGAATTGGATAGATTTCCATATCAATCTGTAGATTCTTATCCACCAATTTGAGGAATTGCCACTCTGTCCCTGTAGTGGTAGCACCGTAAATAGAAGGGATATCGTTTCCTTTTTCAGCATTAAAGCGTTGTGCGGCAAGCATTTCGGCGATGCATTGTCCGATCCCGAGTTTCGGATCGTCCTTTTTTGCTTCAACAAGAATGATAAGAGGGGCTTCTAAAAGGAGTTGACCCGGTGACAAGCTTACCAAAAAATCACAAACCCCCGTTAAATCATTTTCAGGATCGACACTAAAATCAATTCCCGAAAAGAAACTGATGCGGTAGTTGGACTTTTCCCGGAGTTCAACCAGGACATCGGCAACAATGAGTTCAGAGCGTGCCTTTTCGGTCCCAATGGCGGCTGCTAAGGCTACCTTTTTCGCCAGCCCTGTTGTGAGATAAGCACTTGGGGGCATCGGCTCTATTTCAGAAAAGAGGCCTGCGGATTCAACCTTCTTTAGTTGAAACGCTGTCAGGACTGATTCTATGGTGAAATCGCTATAACTCATTGTGGCAAAACCTTTATCAGAAGTGTACTCCCTCACTTTCACCGGGTTGCCAGGACTATTTAGTTTTCGGTTCCGATCTTGGTTTTCGTTCACATAAGTTAAGGTTTTCGCGCAATATCGCGAGCACAGCTCGCTCCTACAGCGGAAAAACGTTCACGCATATAAAGTCAATATGTAAAACTAAATGACCCTGCCGGGTTGCCTAATAGCCTTGAAAATTTATATCTGTTAAGGCTGTTCACCGGTGGGTGCCCAATCAGGCACCCACCGAGCGATCTGATCCGATGCGGTATGGACTAAATCAATCCGCTTTCCGAAAGTGTCCTGCGTAAGGATTCAAGGTTCGCCGGGACCATGGGTACGAGAGGCAACCGCAATTTTCCATTGAGTTTCCCCATCAGTTGGAGCGCGGTTTTCGCAGGAATGGGATTCGTCTCGATAAAGAGATCCACCGCCAGCGGCAACGTTTTATAATGGAGTTTGCGGGCAAGTTCAAGATTTCCGGCGTGGAAAGCGTTGCACATCTCAGCGACATCCGCAGGTGAGATGTTCGCGACAACCGAAATCACGCCTTTACCTCCGACAGCAAGTATCGGTAGCGTATTCACATCATCACCAGAAAGCACGACAAAATCATCAGGACATGAGTTGACGACCTCACTGGCGCGTTTGAGTTCGCCAGTCGCTTCCTTGAGTGCGACGATGTTCGGATGTTCGGCAAGCCGGGCAATCGTGGGTGAAAGGATGTCTGTACCGCAACGTCCTGGAACGTTGTAGATAACGATCGGGATGTCCACTGTGTCCGCGATTTTCATGTAATGGGCATACAAACCCTCTTGGGTAGGCTTGTTATAATAGGGCGTAACAATCAGGGCAGCATCCACACCGGCATCTTTGGCGTGTTGCGTTGCACGCAAGGTGCGCGTTGTTGAGTTGGACCCGGTACCCGCGATAACAGGCACCTGCCCGTTTACAGTTTCAACAGTGAGTTCTACCACCCTATCATGTTCAGCCTCAGACAGCGCGGGGGATTCACCTGTTGTGCCGCACGGGACGATGCCGTGTGTGCCGCCGTCAAGCTGAAATTGGATCAGTTCCTTGAGTTTCGCTTCGTCAAGCGATTCATCGTCCTTAAATGGTGTGACGAGTGCAACATAAGAGCCTTGAAACATGTGAACCCTCCTTGATGGCTACGGCACAACGGACTTGCAATACGCGCTTGCAAGCTGCGCCGCGTGGCCTGCTACTTTTAATAATTCCATGCGTCTGTTGTGAGTTCACCGACATAGATAACGCGAGCATCGCCTTCAAGATAGACGTTTCGAGCTTCACCGTTCTCTACATCGAAATGAATCTTCAATGCAACCCCACTCGCCGTTTTGACAGCAACAGGGGGTTCTACTTTTCCTAACGTCGCCGCAATAATAGCAGAAGCGATTGACCCCGTGCCACACGCAAGCGTTTCATCTTCAACGCCACGTTCATACGTCCGGATATCAATCAACCCTGGCGACTGGATGCGGATAAAATTCGCGTTTGTGCCGGCGGGTTTGAAATCGCCGTGATAACGCGTCTGCTGTCCTAAGTCAAAGACATCCGTTTCTTCCAAGTCCTCTACGAAAAAAACAACGTGTGGCACCCCGCTATTCGCGAATCCGACCGTGTGCATTCCGTCTTCCAATTGGAGTGGAACATTGAGCCGGATATCCGTAGGATCGCTCATACGTACCTTAACGTCCTGGCCGACTATTTCGGATTCATAAATTCCAGCGTTCGTCAGAAATCGCATCTGTTCAGACGCGATACCGTTCAGATAAGCGAATTTGGAGATACATCGTGCGCCGTTTCCACAGGTTTCCACCTCACCGCCATCGGCATTGAAGTAGCGCATGCGAAAGTCGACACCATCCGCCTTTTCGACGAGGAGAACACCATCAGCCCCGACCGACATACGGCGTTGGCAGAGTTTTTTCACAAAATCTGTATCGGTGCTATCAACGATTCCCGCCAAATTATTGATAATGACGAAGTCATTGCCTGCACCGCTGAGTTTCATAAAGTGTATTTTGTCCATTCCAGGTCCTTTACTGCGGAGATATAGTTTTGTTATATGGTAATATTATTTGGCTTTCGCGTCAAGCGTTTTTTGGAAACTTCTTAGGAGCACTTAACTCGCGACGCTTACTGACCGCTGACGACTGATTGCTAACCGCTCTTACGAAACAACTGACATGAGCGCATGGGTGCGGAGTTCCGCCACAATCTCTAAAACACCGTCGTAACTATCGCATGTGACAAGACGATAGCGAAAAGGCTTAACATGTGGAATGCCCTTAAAATAGTTGCTATAGTGTCGGCGCATTTCAAGGAGACCGAGTTTTAATCCTTTCCATTTAATGGAGAAATCAAGGTGCTTTCTAAAAACAGCAATCCGTTCATCTATTGAAGGCGGTGGGAGCAATTCACCGGTTGCGAAATAGTGTTTTATCTCGTTGAAAATCCATGGGTAACCGATAGCGGCGCGCCCAACCATGATACCATCAACACCGTATTGTTGCCGCATCTGTGCGGCTTTCTGTGGACTATCGACATCACCGTTGCCGAAGACAGGGATCGTCATGCGCGGGTTGTCTTTGATTCTACCGATGAGTGTCCAATCCGCTTCCCCTTTATACATCTGTCGCCGGGTTCTGCCGTGAATAGCAATCGCGCGGATACCAACATCCTGCAGCCGTTCTGCGACTTCAACGACGTACTTCGTGTTATCATCCCAACCGAGCCGTGTTTTGACGGTTACAGGCAGATCCGTGGTTTTCACCATCTCAGCAGTCATTTTCACCATTTTGGGGATGTCTTGCAGAATGCCTGCCCCTGCCCCTTTACAGGTAACCTTCTTAACGGGACAACCATAATTAATATCGATGATATCGGGTTGGACCTTTTCAGTGATTTCGACAGAAGCGCGCATAGAATCGATGTTGTGCCCAAAAATTTGGATACCGATAGGTCTCTCCACCTCAAAAATGTCTAATTTTGCGACACTCTGGGCAGCGTCACGAATAAGTGCCTCGGAGGAGATGAATTCCGTGTACATAAGATCGGCACCGTTTTCTTTGCAGACGGCGCGAAAAGGCGGATCGCTCACATCTTCCATTGGCGCGAGTAAGAGTGGGAAATCTGAAATGTTGAAGTTGCCGATTGTTAACATGGTGTTTTATTTATGAGATAATTTTAGGGAACCTTTCTGTCACTGAATTCGCCGCATGTATTCGTCGTGTTTTCCGATCCAAAACCAGACGAGGACTCCATCTTCTTCACGTGCTAAAGCACGATAGTTCCTGCTGATTCGTGCAGACCAACGTGTTCTTCCAACCCTTTTAAAATTTAGGGATGGGTGTTCGGGATCTTGCTTCAGTAAAGCGAAACTCTTATCTGCGCTCCGTTGAATCTCCGGCGGGAGACTGTGATAGCATGCCCAAAACGCTTGATTCGTTTTATAAATCTTTGCACCTACCTGCTCGCAAATCCTCAAGGACATCCTCATCGAGTCTATCGAGTTTACCAGTTTTGGCATCCTCTTCCAACTGTTTATCCCAGGCTTCCCAGTCGGCTTCTAAAGTTTCGTAAAGCGTATTTTCAAGGGTCTCCAGCAATGCCTCTTGTGTCCTGTCCTCGCACTTCACCTTGGGATGCTCCTGTATCCATCCTATCCAGCCACTGCCGTTTTCTTGAATCTGGGCAGTATAGGTTGTCTCATATTCCGAATCGTAGATTTCGACGGTCTGAATTTTTTCCATAAGGTCTTACTCCTAAACATATTATAAGGCGAGTCGAATTCGCCGCATGTATTCGTCGTGTTTTCCGATCCAAAACCAGACGAGGACTCCATCTTCTTCACGTGCCAAAGCGCGATAGTCCTTATTAATTCGCGCGGACCAACGCGTACCTACTTTCTTCAAGTGCAGCGCAGGATGCCTTGGATCTTGCTTTAGCAGCTCAAAACCTTTGTCTGCAAGCCGCTGAACCGATCGCGGCAGATTTTCATAGTATGTCCAAAACCTATGAGTGGTCCTATAAATCTTTGCACCTACCTGCCCGTAAATCCTCAAGGGCTTCATCGAAAAGTCGGTCTAATCGACCGGCTTTCACGTCTTCTTCAAATTGCTCACACCAGGCCTCCCATTCATCTGCCAGAGTTTCATGAAGTTCGGTTTTAAGAGTTTTCAGCAACTCCTCTTGCGTGTCTTTTTCTCGCTTCAACTCAGGAATTTCCTGTATCCACCCTATCCATTTACTGCCATTCTTTTGAATGTGGGCAGTATAGGTTTCAAGGTAGTCTTGATATTGGATTTCGACGGTCTGAATTTTTTCCATGTGGACCTCCTTACATTAAAGTTTCTCAATTTACAGTTATTATACCCCGTAAATGCGCTATTGTCAAGGAGATTAGAAACGGAAAGGTGTGTAAATATTTCGTTGAAGTCACCCCTACGGTGTTTAGCTTTGGTAAATACTTCTACAGAGATGTCACCCCTACGGGGTTGAAGAAATAACAAAAACTTTACACACCCAAACGGAAATGGACGTTTGACATTTTTCTACTTTCATGATAGATATAAAGACAGATAAACTGCGGGACGTTATTCATTCACACCAATTCCAATAGCGAGGTATTTTCTTATGAGATGTATTTTTGTGGGTATCGAATATGCTGGAAAATCGACATTAGTAGACCTATTAACTGACTATTATCGGCACCGGAAATTGACTGTCCACGTCGATGATCACTTCACGATCCCCGACTCGACGCTCAGTCCAGAATCGAGAGCCGCATATATAGATTTCCCAGACGACGTAAAGGAACGGATGCAGCGGATGCAGCTTCAGTATCACGTGGAGGTGATTAGAAACTATCCGAATACGATGATTGCCGGGTGGCATATCGAGGAGCTTGTTTACTCATCCTTTTATGGCGATGATCCAGAAAGCCCATACTACTCGAAATATCACATCAACGCGCAACGCGGCTATGAAACACAGGTGATTGAAGCACGATTGCCAGATGTGGTGATGATCCACGTCACTGCCAGCGACGCGGCGATTAAGGAACGGATGGCAACAGACCCACACGAATATCAGATTATCAAGGAAGCCGATATTCCTACACTCAACCGCCTTTTTCAGGAGGAGATCGACAGGTCTTTGTTTACACAAAAAGGACGTAAGATTGTGCTGGATACAACGGACAAGACACCGACCGAATCGCTTGATGAACTGCTGCTACTTTCCGAACCGCTCATCACGTTTGGCGAACTTGCTGTCCGCGCAATGGACGTGCCAGATTCCGATTATCAGGTACGTTATGAAAACGGTGTTCGGAAGACGATACCGGTATAGGAAGGTATTGGCGAGGCATAGGGACCTCGCTAACATATAAAGGAGTACTCGCAGGATGACGGGGTTAATGAGAATTCAGATTTTAATTCGGTAATTTTCTAATGAGGTCCGGTGCGGTTACAAACCGCACCTACCGGTCCTGGGGAAAAATCAAATTACCGAAATATTTATTAAAACTTCATCAAACCCCGCCAGCGAAGCGTTTTGGAGTTATCTGCTTAAAGGATGTTCGCGGTTTGTGATTGGGAAGGGAACGCGTTGTCCTGATAGTTGAGATTCGTAGGCACCGAGAATCATTTCCAGCGCAGCGACAGCGTCTTGCGCAGCGGAAATCGGTTTCCGATCGTTCTCAACGGCATCGATGAGATCACGAATCGCGAGTTCATTTCCACTGGAGAAAGGCGTTTGGTCTAAGTCGATTGCCTCCCACTCCTGATCCTGATTTGAAGGGAGCAGCACTGGATACGGATAGACCATGAGTCGGTTCGCAACATCACCGCGAAGCGAGAAAATACCGTCGCTGCCGACGATTTCCATGCCGTATCTGCCGGAGCCAGCCTGATCTCTCCGGGATTCAAAAAAGCCAGAGGCACCGTTTTTGAAAGCGAAGTAGCTGTTGATAGAATCACCTGCGACGGGTCCAACAGGTTCTGTGGGTTCGTGGTCGTCACCGTATGCGATCTCTTTGCCGTTCGTTGTGACATGAGACTGCATCCAGGCGACATCGCCGATGAAGAAGCGCATCATGTTGAAAATGTGGGTGCCAAGAACAATCATATCCTCACCACCACCGCGACGATCCTGCTTACCGCTGGCTTGGATGGTTTGGATCGTGCCAATTTTCCCATCGTCGAGCATCTGTTTGATCGCATGCGTCGCCGGAAGATAAACCGCCTGATGCGCCACAGCGACCTTGAGTCGGCGCGCTTTTGCTGTCTCAACGATTATATCACCATCCGCGAGCGTACTCGTCATCGGCTTCTCGCTGTAGACGCTGCATCCCGCCTCAAGGCATGCAGTTACCATAGCAACGTGCTCCGATGGCCAACGGGGGCAGACACTCACAATATCAAGATCCTCTTTCTCAAGCATATCTCGATAATCGGCGTAACTGCGCAAGGCACCTGCCTCTGCTGCCGCCTTTTCTCTACCCTCTTCGTTCGGGTCAGAGACAGCGATAAATTCAACGTTCTCTATATTTTTATATGGGGTGTGGAGTCCGTGTCCGAAGTTGCCGGCACCTGTATGCCCGATGGCTGCGGCACGATACGTTTTCTGGCTCATTTTTCCTCCGTTCTATGTTTTAAGCATTCTATGTTTTAACTTAATATCCCTTCTGTTTGTCAACGACGTTGACTAAGGGGTCACCCTTCACGTAACGGTGTAGGTTGTCTATAAAAAGTTGCATGGCACGTCTCCGAATGTGCTGCGAGGAACCTGCGCTGTGTGAGGTCAGAATCACATTCTGCTGTTCCCACAGCGGGTTTTCCGGTGGACACGGTTCCGTGTAAGTTACGTCCAGCCCTGCACCCGCTAATTTCCCACTCTGAAGAGCGGTTACCAATGCCGCTTCGTCAATAATCTTGCCACGACTGACATTCACGACATAACTCGCATCAGGCATCTCATTAAATTGTGCATCTGATAGGAGTTTATGCGTTTCGGGGGTACTTGGACAGCAAACCATGAGAACGTTTGATTTCGCCAAGAACGCCATCAATCCATCCAAACGGTAAAGTTCTGAGACGGTATCGGGTTTATCTATCGGTTCTGTATCAATACCGATGACATTAAATTCAAACGTTTGTGCGCGTGTCGCAATCGCTCGTCCGATGCCACCCAGCCCAAGGATGCCCATTGTCATACCCGCCAGTTCAACACATGGAACGCGTTCCCAATGCTTCGTCTTCATGAATTCCAATTGGTCGGGAATCCGACGGGTGATGGATAAAAGAAGGGCAAAGGCATGTTCCGCAATCTGTGTGCCGTACAAGCCTCGACAGTTGGTGAGTATCACATCGCTCGCCTTGAAAGCGGGATACATAAATCCCTCAACCCCTGCATGCGGTTGATGCACCCAACGCAAGGCAGTTGCTTCTGGCATCACATCTTCGCCAATGCCTCCAAATAAAATATCAACATCGGCGATGTGTTCACGCAGGGGTACACCGCGAGGCAAAAAGCGAACCTCAACGCCCGGTGGGGCATCCGATAGCATCGCCTCAATTCCTGGGGCTTGCCGGCTGCCAATTAAGACTTTCGTATTATCCATGCGTCTCTCCTGTACCGGTTAGGTCATTCTAATCTATAGAAAACCGGTTTAACCGCTAATCGCGTCTGCGTGCTTTGCCCACTGAAAATCGAGTTCGCTGATACCACCTGCATCGTGTGTCATCAGGTCAATCGTCACACGGTTATAGACATTGAACCATTCGGGATGGTGGTTCATGGATTCGGCGATTAAAGCGAGTTGTGCCATGAAACCGAACGCCGTGACGAAGGTATCAAACTGGAATTCCTTGTGCAACTTACCGTTTTCCACGGTCCAACCGTTGAGTTGTCCCAAGTTTTCCTGAATTTCAGCGTCTGAGAGTTTCTTCGCTGCCATTGAATGTTCTCCTCAAGATGTGTAGTGGAATTGCGAGAGCCATTTCGTGATGCGTCGTCATAATGCCTTTTCAAAACGGACAAGATCCCAATGATGTTGAAACTTGTATTTATAGGTTCGCATCGTGGTCAATGCCACGCGGCGGTAGGAATCTCTCCAAGCGACAAGAGCGGCATCCTCTACCAACGCTGCTCAGCAGATTATCCCAAAACCGAGAAAAAATGTCAAGTGTTTTTCAATCACGCTTTGGTCTGATTCATAACAGCCATCCCTATATCCGAAACCTATCCGTCACGCCGGGTGATCCACTGCTGACACCATATTCACTTGAAAGTTGTTGACTTCGATGAAAGTTAACGAGTATCGTCATCACCTCGCTGGGATGCAGACTTCAGCGGCATCGGTGTGTTCCAGGCAGCGGTGTCCCCGACAACTGCGAGAAAAAAGTCGTCAATTCCACAGAAAAGTGATATAATATGCATAGAGCACACCTTGTGTGAGGATTTAGGTCACCCCATTATACCAAAGAGGTTCTCTCTCTACCATACTTTTAGTATGGAACTCACATTAAAATAGTAAAAGTAATCTTAATCACGACGTTCTTAAGCTTCCAATAATCACACTTTGTAAGCATGTATCGTAATAAAACAGACTTTAAATTAAATAGGAGACAGTAATGGCAGGCGCAACAACCCTTTATTTTCCAGAAGTGGGACCCGAATGGCAAGACTGGGTCCAAGTTACGAACGTGGGGACTGAAGATACCCGAGTGACTGCAATCGCGAGGCACGCTGTCAACGGACAACCAACCTGGTCTGCGGAGAAAACAATAAGTTCCTTCGAGTCCTGGATACCCAACGTTGAAGAGATTAAACAGAACTCCTCAATGCAGTTCAGTGCGGATCAGCCGATTGTGGCAGAACGACACATGCACAAAGATACAAATGTGCTTGATTTTATCGGCGCGGCTCCAGAATACGGAACAGTCGGGCAACGACTTTTTTTTCCAGAATTAGTTTCAGGTGCCCACGACTGGTTTCGTGTCCTAAATGTCGGTGACGCGGACGCGCACGTCAACGTCACCGTCCGAAACAGGAACGGCGATGTGCTGAGGCAACGCCACCACGTCATCAAGCCTCTCTGCTGTTGGGATCTCAACGAAGGTGTTATGGGGAACGTCACCGGCACAGTCGAGATGCAAAGTTCACAACCGATTGTCGGTGAACGCCATCTCCACTATCAGGGTGGGAAAACCTCTGTCGGACAGTTTGGACAGTTGATTTCGGATGCCCCTCGGACCTTGTTTCTCCCGGAGGTCGGACCCGCATGGCAAGATTGGGTTGTAATCGTCAACGTCGGAAGAGAAGATGCAGAAGTGACGATGATCGCGCGTAAAGATGACGACGCGCAATCGACGTGGACAAAAAAACGCGATCGACTGAGACCTTTTGAGTGTTGGACTCCGCCCATAGATGATATTAAAGTGAAATCCTCTGTAGAGGTACGGAGCAATCAACCGGTTGTCGCGGAACGACACATGCATAGTGGGACAGCCATTATCGATCTACCCGGCGCATCGGTGGAAGGGGGACAGATTGGAATCCGACTCTTTTTCCCTGAAGTCGCAGGTGGTGCCTGGGACTGGTTCCGATTTCTTAACGTCGGAGAAGCAGATGCCTTTGTCAACATCATCGTCCGCAATCGGCAGGGTCATATTCATCGGCAAGTACATCGCCAAATTAAGCCGCTCTGCTGCGTAGATATGGATGAGGGTGCGATGGGGAAAGTACGCGGCACAGTCGAGGTGCAAAGCACACAACCGATTGTCGGTGAAAGACACTTACATTACCAAACCGGACACAAAGGCGCGGTTGTTGGTGAATACGGCGTTGTGATTGGAGAGTGAGAGATGGCATGGATTCGCACTGTAGATGAGGCAGATGCCACTGGCATCGTGAAAGAGGAATATGACACCGCAATCGCGCGGGCGGGACAACTTTACAATGTCGTCAAACTTTTTAGCGTCCGACCGAAAAGTATGCACGCCTTCGTCGAACTCTACAAAATCGTGATGCACGACCCGGACTGCCCACTAAGTCGGATGCAACGGGAAATGATTGCCACCGTCGTCTCAAAGGTGAACGAATGCCACTACTGAATAATTGCGCATGCCGATGAATTGCGGGAACAATTCACAGACGAACAGATTACACAAATTGTGGCAGATTTTCAGACGGCTGATATTGACGACACTACGAAAGCGATTCTTGAGTTTGCCGTCAAAGTAACGAAGGCGGCACCTACTGTTACACAGGCAGACTTGGAACACCTCCGCAGTTATGGACTCACTGATGAGGCTTTATTCGCTATTGTGGAGGTCGTCGGCTTTTTCTGTTACGTCAACAGGATAGCGGACGCGTTCGGAATAGAATTAGACGATTTTCTGGAAGGGAGAAATTTTAATGAATCTAACGGATAAAATTGCGATTGTGACAGGCGCGGGGCAAGGTATCGGCAAAGCGATTGCCATCAGACTCGCGAACGCTGGGGCACATGTTGCTATCATGGATTTGAACATGGCAGCGGCTGAAGCGGTAGCAGGGGAAATTGAATCCATTGGACGCAAAGCATTACCGGTTCAGGCAGATGTATCACAGTCCACTGATGTCAATGCTGCAGTTGAAAAGGTTATTTCCACCTTCAGCCGTGTCGACATTCTCGTCAATAACGCCGGTATTGCAGGGCGGACACTGCCATTAACCGACTTAGAGGAATCAGATTGGGACACCGTGATCGCTGTAAATTTGACGGGTGTCTTTCTCTGTTGCAAGGCAGTCATCAGCCAAATGATTGCACAGGACTATGGTAGGATTGTGAACATTGCCTCAATCGCTGGCAAGGAGGGTAATCCGACACTTATCCCGTACTCGGTATCTAAGGCTGGTGTTATCTGTCTGACAAAGGCACTCGCCAAGGAGGTAACCGACTATAATATCCGTGTGAACGCGGTATCGCCTGCGGTTATCGAGACACCAATTTTGGAAGGCATGGCACAATCGACTGTCGATTATATGATAAGCAAGATTCCGTTGGGACGTGTCGGGAAACCGGAGGAGGTTGCGGCTGTTGTGAATTTCTTGGCTTCGGATGAGGCGAGTTTTGTGACGGGGCAATGCTACGATGTGAGCGGTGGAAGAGCGACGTATTAGAATAGCCATCAGCCGTCAGCCATCAGCAAAGAGGTTTTTTGATGAATGAACACCCTCTTGCTGACTGCCGACTGCTGACAACTGTTAACTACTTATTCCGCAATGCAGTAGAGATACTGACCGCCGCGGAGGTATAACTCCGAACCTACAACTGCAGGTGATGCGTTGAAACTATCGTCGAGTTTGTTTTCTGCCAAGACCTTAAATTCGGGTCCATGCTGGATAACATTGACAGTGCCACCCCTTCCGGCGATATAGACGCGGTCTGACGCTCCAACGATTGAAGCATAGACCCCAGAAACCCCTTGCAACCGTTGGGGTCCGTAATATACTTGTCCTGTTTCGACATTGAAAGCGGTGAGAATACCGTTGTTGCTTTTCAAGAAATAGATGATGCCTTTATAGAGAAGCGGCGACGGCACGTAGGGTGTATCCTGATTGTATTCCCAGACGACTGCATCGGAGCCCGTAATATCGCCTGTGGCCTCTGCGAGGTGAACCCCACGGAACGCATTGCCTCGGAAGCCGCTCATGAGGTAGACGTAACCGTTAGCAGCAACGGGTGAAGGAATGCTATTAGGTGTCAAGCCATCACCGTCCCATAACAGTTCGCCGGTCTCCAAATCGTAACTGCGGATGCGCTTTGTGCCTGCAGTGATCACCTGAGGTTTTCCGTCCTGTTTAACAACAATCGGTGAAGACCACGTCGTCCCTTCGTTGCGGTCGGTCTTCCATAGAACATCTCCTGTCCGCTTGTCGAGTGCGGTGATAAAAGAGTCCTTCTCATGATCCTGAACGATAACAAGCGTGTTGCCGTGAAGAACAGGAGAACTCCCTTCACCGAAGGTGAGGTTCTTATACATCGTCCCGATGTCCTTTTCCCACTTCACATTGCCCATCATATCAACGCAATAGAGTCCACGCGAACCGAAATAGGCGTAAACGTGTTCACCATCGGTAACCGGTGAGTTTGACGCGTAAGTCCCATCTTGGTGTATTCCTTCGTGTGGGTTTGCCTCGTGCAGCGTCTTTTGCCACAAGATGCTGCCGTCGTTTCGACTGATGGCGATGAGATCAAACTTGTAAGAGTTCTCAATAGCCCCTTCTCCACGCCTCTGGTTAAAGAAACCGCCGAACGGATTGTCATCGTCTGATTCTTCGGCTTCCGCTTTCTGAACTTCACCTTTAACTGCAGTCTGGATGAATATTTTGTCTTCCCAGATAATTGGCGAAGCATGCCCCGTACCCGGAATAGCCACTTTCCAACGAATATTTTCAGTTTCACTCCATGTAGCGGGTGGATTGGCTTCGGCTGCGGCACCGGTTGCGTGCGGACCCCGCCAATGATGCCAGTTTTTCTCGAAACCGATCGGCTGTGATGCAATTGCTGCGATTGCCGCCACAGCACAGATACATAGGGTCAAAATTGCGATTATTTTCATGTTTAATTCCTTTCATTTTTTATAATAAGAGTGATGCGGTTAGAAACCGCACCTACCGAGCAAAATCATACATGCCTAAATAGGTTTAGGCTACAATGTCCTCAATGACAAGAGGTAGTGCCAATTCACGATTCGCTGCTTCCAGTTTTTCACGACTTGAAACGACACACACCGCGGCTTTATCTCGATTTCCCTCCAAGAGTTGGAGAAGTGCCCGTTTTACCTCAGTAGGCGTTGCCTGCCGGAGTCGTGCATAGCGATCTTCTCGCATTTCGCGTGTCTGTCCTACAAGATATTGACTCAGCGCGTCACTTGCCGCCTGACTCGGACGGATCGGTTTTTCAGCACTTTTCGCGGTCGCGATAATCGCCCGATCAATGTCTGTTTGCGTCCATTCCACCTGTTTAACATAGTCGGCTGTCTGTTCAAAGACGTTGAGCGTCCGCGCGACGTGCGGATCGCGATATGAAGCTTGATACAGGTGAGCATCAAACGGACTATAGGTGAAATATGCCCCGTAAGCGTTGCCTTTAAATCGGATTTCGCTCATGATGTAATCCAATCGCAAAATATGCGCCCCGATGCTGAGCAACGTTGAGTCGGGGTGCGAATAGTGCGGCGCAGGCATCACGTGCGCGCAGTACGCAATCTGAATAGGACCCGCCAATCCCTCTCTCTGCGGTGTCCCAAACGGTTGAAACGCAATTGATTCCGAAGGGATCGGTTCATCTCGCATCGTGCTGAGCCATTCACCGAGTTTGGTGCGCGCCTTCTCAAAACCGGTGTCGGAACCAGTGAAACTCGCGGTCACCCGCCCGCGGCTCAGTAAGAAGTCACGAATCCCTTCTATATGACACATGAGATCGGCGTTAAGTTCGTCAAAACTGCTGAGTAACGTTTCACCGTTGTGGAGTTGCGGAAGACCGAAAACAATCTCCGAGAGATGTGCTTCCCGCGATAGACCCCGCGAAGCGTGATGAATCGCCGTATTCAATCCGTCCTGAATCATTTCTGTACGGTATTCGGCAACAGCCTGCACCAGGACATCGCGAAGGCGTTCGGTGTCGCGCGGGTTGACATCAAAGATCAGGTCATGGAGCACGTCAAGCGCAGCGTCTATTTTACCATCAAGGGCTTTGAGGTGAAATTGCATGTTTTGCAGGGAACGGCTTACATCAAGAGCGTGTGTACTGAACCCCGGTGAACATCCAATTCCGCCGGTGACTGCCGATGTTCGATGCGCTATCTCTGCGTAGTCCATATCGGCGACACCAAGTTTGCTTATAGCATCGGTATATCTCGGCAGATAGGTCCAAAGATGCTCCGGCAACCCTTGTAAATCGAAGTTTAACACGAGGTAGTTAACGCCATTGGCAAAGACATCATTGCGGAGAAAGGCGCGTCCACCAACGTTCTCGATCGTTGTCGGGATATGTCTCGGTTTTTCGGGTAGATCGCTGACTTGAAGTTGCGGCAGTTTCGCCAATGCCTCCGGTGAATTAGGCTGTTCATTGAGACGTTCGAGTTCAGCAGCATCAGCGGCAATATGTTTCACCTGCTCATCAGTCAATTGCGCCCGTATTTCCTTCATCCGTTCAGCGAGTTCAGCATCGTTTTTCGCCTGCATGTCTCTATCTGGAGATAGCACGCTCGTCAAGCGGTGTGGATTTTCAATAAGCCGTTCACGGATGAGTTCATTGAAAATCGCTGGATTTTTCTGCCACTGCTGACGGACATCAGCGAGCGTTTTACCCATATTTAGGAAGGTATTTGAATCCTTCTCATATATCCAACCCTCAATGACGCGTTGGAGCATGCGGAGCGGGAACATTGACGCGACTTCTTGGTAGTGATAGGTTGCTTGCTGGAACGTAGCTTCCACCTTCTCACTCTCAATCTCTGAATCCGCAATCTGAGTTAGGGTATCGGTGACCAGTTGGGTAAACGCTTCGACGCGATCCATTTCACTCCCTTTGAGTAGGAGGTAAAAAGTGGCTGCTGCCCCAATAGACCCAGCACCAGAGTAGACGAGATCCGCACCGAGTTTGGAATCAATAATCGCTTTTCGGAGGGGTGCGGCTTCATTGCCGAGTAGAATAAGACTTAAAATACGTCCCAAAACAACCTCTTCCGGATCGGTTGCATCCCCGATGAACCAACTGAGCATCAGGTACGTTTTCTCCGTAAGCGGTTCATCTACGCCGACGGGATAGGTATCTTTCACGACTTGCGGTGATTTCCATTTCGACTGATGGGTGACTTCTGGACTGAGGGGTCGCAAGGCGGCACTCTCCTCGTTTCTCGGAATCTTATCCAACTTATCCGCGAGAAAGGAAAGATAGTCGCTTGTCGGAATATCACCGTAAAGAAAGAAGTAACTGTTACTCGGATGATAATAGGTTTCGTGGAATTTTTTGAGTTGCTCGTACGTCAATTCAGGAATGGCATCAGGATCTCCACCGGACTCACAGGCATAAAGCGTATCTGGAAGGAGTCGGCTTGTCATTGATCGATACAACAGTGATTCTGGATCCGAGAAGACCCCTTTCATCTCATTATAGACGATGCCGGTTATCTTCAAATCGCCAGTCGGATCTTCGGGATTGGCAGGTGCGAGATGATGCCCTTCGCGTTTGAACGTCTCCTTCGTGAGTAGCGGATGGAATACCGCATCAAAATAAACTTCTGCTAAGTTAAAGAGATCCTTCTTTACATTGCTCGCTACGGGATAGTAGGTATGATCTGAACTCGTCATGGCATTGATAAAGGTTGCCATGCTCATCTTAATCATTTCAAAAAACGGTTCTTTGACCGGATATTTGTGAGAACCTGCTAAGACGGCGTGCTCAAGTATATGTGGGACACCTGTATCGTCTGAGGGTGGGGTAGGAAAATTAATGGAGAAGAGATTTTCCGTGTCGTTTGTGTAGAGATGTAGCAAGCGTGCGCCGCTATGTTGATGTGTTAATTCAATCGTCACTGCTCGCAATTCGTCGATCGGTGTGACGGCTTTTACTTCAAAACCGTGAAGTTGTTCACCGGGGTGTAAATCTATATCCGGCATTCGGGTCGTTTCCATATTTTAATTATTCCTTGCGGTTTTTTAATTATTCCTTGCGGGTAAGTAACGTTCGCTGGGACTTTCACGTGCCTTTCAATATATCCGTCCTCCACTACGTTACGGACTACGTGTTTTGGCGAAAAAGAAGAAAGCTACTATTTTTCTAAACCGGCACAAACGAGTTCTTTGTCGTTCCGAATGAAGACGTGTTTATAGGCAAACGCGGGATGTGCCCACGTAACACCGCCTCTTTGGTTCAACTGATCGCGCGTCGGTTCGATTAATTGCGCGCGGCTGATAATATTCAATCCTTCAGGAGAGAGTTCTGTGATGAGGAGTTCACCACGCTCGTTGAACATCCAGACTCGGTTTTCTGATGACGCGGGATGCTGGATTAAATGGATATTGCTCCAGCGCGCTTTCGGAACGGCAGAGAGGTCTTCCCAAACCCGATCGCCGTTTCGCGCATCTAAACAACGGAGTTCGCCATAACTATCCACACCGTAAATGTAACCACCAAGACGCACAGGTGTCGCCATTGTCGTCTGAAGTGCATCGGTATGCTGCTCGTCTTTGCCCTTACGATGCCAGCCGAGTTCTACTGCCAACTTATCTGATGGTAGCCTCAGGAGAAGAGATCCTTGACGGAAATCCGTGATGAATAATTCGTTTTGATCGAAAATAGGGGTAGCAATTGCTATCTCAAAACCGTCCGGTAGAAACGGATAGAGCCAGTGCACTGCCCCTGTTTGCGGATCAAGCGCGGCGATATTGGCTCCCGTCCAGCAGATTAAAACCCGTTTACCTGCTTGCGTAATCACGATCGGTGCCGAATAAGAGGCATTATCGTCCAATGCTTTCCATTTTTCTTCACCCGTTTTCCGATCAAATGCGACTATACAGGCGTTCGGCTTACCGCCGATTTGAACGATTAGATTTTCCGCCTCGACAATAGGAGCACTCGCGATCCCCCATATAGGCATATTAATATTATATTCAGAATTGAGATCTCTTTTCCAGACGATGTCCCCCGTGACAGCATCAAAACAGTGTAAATGTCCCATCGCGCCTAACGTGTAAGCGAGTCCCTCATGCACAGTCACAGTCGCACGGGGTCCTGCTGTATAATCAATCCTGTATGCGCAATCGTAGGCGTAGGACCAGATGGCTTCACCTGTCTCCCACTCAAAACAGTGGACACGCTCGATCTGTTTCGGCTTTGTAACCCGATCGGTAATATAGACACGACCATCAGCAACACTCGGACCGCTATACCCGCTTCCGATAGGGACCCGCCAACGGAGTGGGATCTGCTCTCCTTCAAATTCTTCGATGATGCCCGTTTCGTTCCAAACACCTTTACGGTCTTCACCACGCCACTGGCTCCATTCATCGGCACTTACGAATTTCGCTGGCACTGCGGTTACAGCAAATAGGGCAATGAGTAAGCATGTAAGTTGCTTCATAAGTTTTTTGTATAACTCCTTAGCCAGAGAACCATCTGTCGATAAACCTCTGGTATCTCTTTATATTCTGATTTTAGTTTAACTAATTCCGCATGCGGTCCATCAATTCGGCTCTGTATGAGTGCGTCTGAATTCCGATGTGTATCGCCTTGATATGTAATCTGTACCAAAGGTTCAAGATGCGCGATGTCGGCACCGGTGTCGCGTAAATATTCCCAGATGAGTCGGGTCGCGCATGTGCTATTTCTATTCTGAAATGCGGGAGGCTTGTGGTCGAATCTGTAGTTTTCAGGGACGTATGTGTTTCCAACATCCACCACGCAATCGGCATGTAACATGAGTTTTTCTGGCACTTTTCGACTTACAAACAGGACCTCTGACTCGTGTCCGTTGAAGAGAAAATCTTGGGCGAGCCATGCACTGACGATAGCATCAAGGTCTGGATGAATGTGTGTGATAATCTGTTTCAAGGCATTGTTTCTGTTTATCTATTATACCGAATTTATGGAACGATTGTCAAGAAGGTCGTGGATGCGTGAACAACGGTTATTATCAAAAGAAGTATAGCACAGCAGACAAATAAATGTCAAATAATTGGCTATCCGCCGTCAGCGGTTGGCAAGTGTGGTTTTATAGTAAAGTCCACAATTACTTGGACATCACGGATGGGCGAGGTTACAAACCTCGCCAGCGGTGGAGTGAGGTTGGTGCCTCCTGAGATGTCTACATATTTTCGGGCTTTACTATAAACGCACCGGTGCTCGTCTGAATCTCGGATTGCGTAGATTTTTGGCGTATGGGTTTGCAAAGTAGTAGGCACACTCCGTGTGCCGTAAGCGTTATGTGATGCTAATCGCACAGATAGGTGTCGCTTAAAAATAAAACCGCTCTTATATCCCCACCTAAGGGTAAGAATATAAGAGCGGAAGATTTTGGTTTGCTATTAGGCTACTGTACAGATTTGATGTTGCCCCAAGTGACAGCAACTTTCCCAGCCGGTTCAACAGGGGTCGTATCTGCGGTCATATCAGGTTGTTGCGAGATGAAATCGATCATTTCGATAAGTATTTGTCCGCGTGGCAATTCACCGTTATTTCCTTCTTGCATGCAGATACCGACGCGTCCGCTACTATCGTTCAATTTGATAATACCGGGGTCAAAGAATCCTGCACCGTTATCACCGAAAGCAGATTCAACGCTCCACGGATCGACGATCTGTTCACTTTTGAAAGGTCTATTGGAAGTAAACTCTTCAAGTGTTGGCGTATATTCTTCGCCATCGGCTGTCGGTGTAATTTGTGTGCCATTGCCCCACATGTCTGCGTTGATGTTGATGATGGTCTTCAAACCGTTTTCGCCATTCGCACCACCACCCTCGGTAACGTAGAAGATATAATCGGCGCAATTAAGGATAATATTTCCATCGTAAATGAACCGTTCTGCGATGGAATCATCTTCTTGCGAATTCCCAGGGGTATATAGTGTTGTTGGGAACCATCCAAAAATAATGAGGACATCCGCAACACCGTCGTCAATGCGTGATTCTGCCCAAGGTCCTATTTCTGCGTCGGTTTGATAAACGATTTCATCGACGGATGGCACGACACCTTTGAGACCATCAAACACAATGGCGCGCTGTGCATCAGCATTTGCCTGCGAGATCCAACCTACGCCTTCACTGAAGATCGCGACATCGCCAAGGGCTGCCCAACTGGAAGCAGTAGCGACGAGGGTGAAAAGGATTGCGCATAGACTCAACAATCTTCCTACTTTCATTAATTAATTTCTCCCTTTTGAGAATTGGCTCCAATGAATGATATTACCGGAGCAGTTAGGTTGTAGAGACGTACCGCAGCACGTCTCTACAGATAGGATACAGATACAAGTTTAATAATCTGACTTGATTTTCGCCCACGTAGTGGTAACTTTCTTATTTGGGTCAACCGATTGGGGGCCGAGCACTTCAAACAGAAAGTTATCAATCATTTCGGTGAAGACTTCGCCCCGCGGGAGCGCGTCGTCACCTGGTACTTGATAGGCAATTCCGATGCGGCCGTCGGTTTCGGTATCGTGGACAATAGCGGGATCCAGGAACCCTTTCCCATTATCACCGAAGACTACCTCAACTTCCCAAGGATCGTCAATCTGTGCTTCTTTGAACGTTCGCGCTGAGGTAAAGGCTTCGAGGGTAGGGGTATACTTCTTACCATCCTTAGTGGGTTTGATAGCTGTACCATTGGACCACATATCGGCGTTGATGTCCATTATATTCTTCAACCCCTGTTCACCGTTAGCACCGCCGCCTTGCGTAACGTAGAAAATATAATCCGCAGTGTTGAGGATAACGTTTCCGCCTTCAAGGAACTCTTCAGCGATCGAACCGTCAGGATCAGCGTTACCGGGGGTGTAGAGGGTTGTGGGGAACCAGCCGAATGTGACGATAATATCAGAGACCCCATTATCGGTGTGTTTTTCTGCCCATTTGCCAATCTGTTTATCGGTTAATACCACAACATCTGCCGGGGTTTTGAGCATGTCTATCATTTCCTCACCTTCTTTGACAGCAGTAGGCTGACCCATCCACCCGGCTTGCTCTGTAAAGAGTGCCACCTCTCCCATCGGAGCAGCGGTAGCGAAGGGCAAGCAAGCAGCTACGGCGAGCAGAAATGCCAAACTCAATATCGTAATAGCTAATTTTTTCAATTATACCTCTCTTGTTCGTTATGAACGTTGCCGTTCTTCAACCACGTATACTGAAATGGAAATGTACAGTAGCATCAGAAGAACGCATTAATTGTTTGTGGAAAAGTTGTGCACTTGGTACGCAACTCTTATTTTTCAAAACGTATTCACTCGCGGAGCACTCAGAAAAGTTGTACTTTGTGCAGCATGGGTGAAAAGATCGCCAGAAGGTGCCATCGTTGCGTCCTGTCAAAATTGGCATTCAATAGACGCTTTTTCTCAAAGGCGGCTTAAAACATTAATAAAATTATACAACATTGTTAGGAAATTGTCAACTTTTTTAATTTTTTATGGATACCGGGCACAATTGATAATTCGGTGCTCAACCATTTCCGAAAGACCTCTCAATTTCTGCTGTTTTAGTCAGATTCGGGGAGTTTCGGTTTACTTAGCAAATGTGCGGGTGGCAATTCACCTGTCAATGTCTTTAAAAATTCAACCAAATCATCTTTCTCCTGCGCAGTGAGATGCAGCGGTTCCAGTGTCCCTTCACGTCTACCGACAAAGTTGCCTCCGGCTCCACCTGCGTTATTAAATTCAATCACGGAGGCGAGTGTTGGAAATTCACCCGTGTGAAAATAGGGTGCGGTCAGTGCTACATTACGGAGCGTTGGTGTTTTGAATTCGCCTTGATGTTGCGATGTTGGCTCCAAGAAATTCAGAATACGCGTAGCGACGGCGGTATCATCACTATAGATGCTCCCACCGTTAAACGGATCTGCTAAAAGCGACGAGATTCCTGCATAACGTCCGGTATCTTCTGGCAATTCGCCTTGTGGTACACCCAAGTTATGGAAATCATTGTCAGTAAAATTTGGCGTATCGTGGCAGAGGATGCAAACACCTTTACCGATAAATACTTTTAATCCACGCTTCGCTTCAAGTATTATTGCCTCAGTGTCGCCTGCGACATATTGATCAAACGGCGCATTCCCACTGATCAAAAGACGCTCATAAGCCTCGATCGCCTTACCGATATTTGCGAAGACGGTGTTAACGGCGCGCTGGTCTGTATCGGACATACTGTCGAACGCTGGGTCCCCCGGTTTACCATCAGGCGGGAAGCGTGTAGCATCTTCAAGCTCAGGGAGGCGACCGAACACTGCTTCATAATCTACTTGATAGTTCCGATTGATAAGGTGCGCATACTGAAGTCGGGTGCCGGCTTGTTCATTCTCGCCTTCAAGTGCACTTAACGCTTGTGACCAGAGTGTATCTGCTCGACCGTCCCAAAACTGCCATTTGTTGTAGGCGGTATTCAGCACAGTTGGTGCGTTTCTGGTGCCTCTCCCTGCTCCCAAGGAAGTCGCTTCAACATCAGCGAACCCGTGAAATGGTGAATGGCATGTAGCGCAAGCGACTGTCCCGTCCTTTGAAAAACGAGCGTCGAAAAAAAACATCTGCCCTAACCGAGCGGCATCCGGATTATCAGCGACGCGATTTGTAGGATTCGGCGGTGGTACATCAGGTAGTGGGGACAATCGTTGAATCACTCCCCACTCGCGCTCGGTAAATATATCAACTGTTTCTTCAGGCATCTCTGTCATTTCTGGAAGTTCTTCCGCACCGCACCCGAAGAGCAATATTACGCAGCAGGGTAGTATCCAGAGAGTTAGTAAACGCATGATCGAATAGTATTCCCAAATTCTCAATTCAGTAGAACTTACGCAAGACCCTGTCGTTTGCTTGTGGAATTGGAAGACTGGAAGATTGGAAGCGTAGGCGGAGGTACTCCATCCTTCCATTCCTTCCATCCTTCATCCGTCAATATGCACGTTGTGCGTAAATTCTATTCAGGTTCGCGTGCTAAAAATTCTGACGGGTGTTACTCCGGTTGTGGCGCGTCCTTCGCACACCGAAATCCGAGGATCTGTCCACTCGCGACAATGTCGTCATATTCTCGGAATGCACACCGCATCTGTTCTGAACCGGCGAACCAACTCGCACCCCGCCACGACTTTTTACCCATTCCGCTCGTTGGAGGTCCTTTCGGGTTTTCCGCAGGACTGACTGCGTAGTATTCCATGTCAAACCAATCCGCTACCCATTCTGCGGCATTTCCCACCATGTTAAGCGCGCCGTACGGACTCGCGCCTTGCTCGAAACTCTTCACGGGTGCTGCCATCGCGAAGCCATCGAGATGGCCATCAAACTTTCTTTCGTCATCAAAGTTACATTTGGTCGGATCAAATTCATTGCCCCAGGGCCAGATACGTCCATCTGTGCCGCGTGCCGCCTTTTCCCATTCCGCCTCGGTCGGCAAACGTTTCCCAATCCATGCGGCATAAGCAGAGACATCCCCCCAGGTTACACCTACTACCGGTTGGTCAGGGTGATTAAACTTCGGGTTATCCCAGAAGATTGAATTTCGGTGCCCCGTGGCTTCGACAAATTGGGTATAATCGGCATTCGACACTTCGTGTTTATCAATGAAATAGGCATCTAAAAACACTTTATGCTGCGGGAGTTCATCAAGTTCATCTGTCATCGGGTCTACATCTGGATCACTGCCCATAATAAACTCGCCAGCAGGAACGTATACCATTCCTTTAGGTGCAACCACTGGTATGGGTCGTGATTCTATCGCTACAGTTGGTATCTCATCGGTTTGAACGACTTCTGTTTCTTCTTCTGTTTCTTCTTCAATCAGCATCTGCTCATCAGTACCACAACCCAACAGGCTTACCAGCAATAATATCAAGGAACAGATTACGGATTTCAGTATGTTTCGCATAAGTGTTATTTTTTAGATATACCGTCAAACTCGCGACTGATATTTAACTAACCCAAGGATTAAGGTGTCTTTGCACAGCGGAATCCGACGGAACTGCTGTGATCACTACATTGTGCCGGGTAGATATACGCGATGGTTGTTCTTGTGTCGCCTGCCCCATTCGTCCATGAACCCCCTCGAATTGCGTAGGTTTTCTCATCCGTCGGTTTCGACGGCTCGGTTACCCATTCCCAAACATTTCCTGCCATATCATGCAGCCCATACGGACTTATCCCCTCAATAAAACTCCCGACAGGAGCAGGTGTCATCGCATAACCATCACTGCTACCGTCCATTTTCCCATCGTCGTCGAAATTACCGAGCGCTGCGTCATACGCATCGCCCCACGGATAAAGTCTTCCGCCTATACCGCGGGCCGCCTTTTCCCATTCACTCGCTGAAGGTAACCGCTTTCCTGCCCATGCGGCGTAGGCTTCAGCATCTTCCCAATTGACCCCTACAACCGGCTGGTCTGGGACGTTCAGCATGGCATCATCCGAAAACTTCGGTTTTCGATGTCCTGTTTCTGAGATGAATTTCGCGTACTGTTTGTTTGTGACCTCATATTTATCAATGTAAAACGCATCGACAAAAACGACGCGTGCATCGGCTTCGGTTCCGAACGTCAAATCTGTCTTGAGATTCGTGCCGAGCCTAACCTCTCCCGCGGGAACAAGGATCATCTCATCAACATCAATCGCGGTATGGAGAGCTTCCGAAGATGTCTGCGAATCTATCGGGGCTTCTGGATTCTCATCGCCACCACATGCAACGAGAATAGCACTCAATCCAATGATGAAACATATAACAGTGTAATGCTTCACTGATGTCTCCATATTTGCTGAAATTTGAGAATTGGGAGTGTAGTAAACTTAGAAAAAAATGGAACACTCCGAAATTCACTATAATTGCTTGTAGCCCCAATACGGAGATTGAGGCTACAGCTTAACAGAGGGTTCCAATGACAGAATCTACTGGCGTGACTTTAGTCGTCCCCATACAACGCTAATCTTACCGGAGGGCTCTACCGCTTTTGCGGTCGCAAAACGGTTTGAAATGAGTTCTGCGTACTCCGTAGCGAGTTGATCATTTGGCGGTATCGCAGTACCACAACACGAGGTGTGGAAATTGATGAACCACCCCTCCATGTCTTTTGTGCGGTAAGCAATAGGATCAGCGTTTACACCGTCGTCGGCGTAACTTTCATACTCAAAATCGTTTTGCTTCAAAACAGCGAGACCCGAGGCACGATTTGAATTCCACTTTTTGAGGGAAGGTATATACTCCTTACCAAGATCCGTCGGGCTAACTGCTGAGACCGTGCCATTGGTGACTGTGGCACCAAACACACTTTGTTGTCCTGCACCGGCAGCGGTAACACGTGCCCCTTTATCCCAATAATAGTAGAAGGCGTAATCGCCAATAAACCCGCCGATACCGCCTTCTCTTAACCACGAATGAACAAGGTCCTTCTTGCCCTGATTCTTAAATATCGTCCCCGGCGTATTCCCTTGCGTGATGATATAGATTCCCTGTGGGTTCGCCTTCATATACTCAGCTAACTCGTCGCTATCCACAATTTCAGCGGTTAACTTTTTTGCCTCAAGCTCCTCCACCATCATTTCTGCTAACTGCTTCGGGTTTGGCACAGCCAAGCCACCCCCATTTTCAACGGCTTCGTCATAAAAAACAGCGACATCCTGCCCTAATGCGTAACTCGTGCAGATTAGCACCAAAGCACAAGCGAAACAAAATAATCTTTTCATTCTCCTGTCCTCCTCGTCTACAATTTCAAATCGGTTGTAGTGTTCTAACCTTCATCATCTGATTTAGTATAACACACTTAAGCAGAAATGTTAAGAAGCATTTAATTAGGTCACGGAATTTCGTCCTGGAGAAATGTGTCAAGCAAAAATTGACATTTTTATTAAAGGGTATTAGACTACGGATTAAAACAACCTGTGTGTGAACTTCCAAGGGGATACGAAAGATGCCTAATAATATCCTACAAAAATATGCCCAGAAAATGCAAAAATTGCGAATAGACAGAGCGCACGGTGCGGCACCTAACAAGCCTCTTCTCCTGTTAGCTGTTATCGAACTAATCGAGCAAGGACAGATACCTGAAAATAAAGTCACCCTTTCCCCAGATTTAGCGGAAACTTTCCTGAAATATTGGTCTCGGGTAACGGATCGGAAACCTAATATTGCTATGCCATTTTTCCACTTAAAAAGCGACGGATTCTGGCATCTCCATGCAAATACGGGATACGAAACGGCACTAAGAGTCGTAACTCAAATTAAAACGTTTTCTCGGCTTCGGGAAATTGTTGCGTATGCAAGTTTGGATGATGAACTCTTTACTTTGCTCACCAGTTCATATGACAGAGAGGTGCTCCGTCAAACGCTTATCCAGACGTACCTCTCAGAGTACAAGCAAACAATCGAAGGGATCCTCTCAGAAACAGAGCAGATTAGCGTGTATCGGGAGGAACTGCTTCGACGCGTGGAACACGCCTTTTCAACGCGAAACCACATAGAATCCGGTCAAACAGAAGAACCGATTCGTACAGTGGGTTTTCGTCAAGCGATCATGGGAATGTATCACTACACGTGTGCCGTCTGTCAGCTGCGTATCCTCACACTGAATGGAGAAAGTATAACGGAGGCCGCTCACATCATCCCCTTTAGTGAGTCATATAATGACGATGTCCGGAATGGAATTTCTCTTTGTAAATCACACCATTGGGCGTTTGAAAAAGGCTTGATTTCGTTGGACAAAAACTATAAAGTGATTGTTTCAGAATTCATATTGGAGCGCGGACCAACAGAATGGCTGCTAACTACCTTGCGCGATACAATGATATTATTGCCTGAGCATGATGCGCTCTATCCTGCGCAAGATGCGCTCAAATGGCACCGTGAGGAAATGCTGAGACAATAACTTAATGTGAGACTCTAATCCTATTTCCAAGGTTTTTACTCAAAACCAACCGGACCAAAATGAAAACCATATTCTACCCGATTGAGTATGAGCCTATTGATGCAATGCACAGAAATTTTACCTTCTTTAATAGGATGCCCAAATATTGCAATGTTTGGAATCGTCTTTGATTCTTCGTGTTTTTGAAGCACCGGGATACGACGGTGCGAAATCCCGTAAGTCGTCTCAAACGGTGGTGCCCCGATTCGTAGCAAGCTAAAGTATGAAGGGTAAATCAAACCGTCAAAACCAGCAGAGCGTGCTGCCAATGAAATTTGTCTGGTTATATCATAAGAATGAGTCCCGGCTAGGAAGAGCATGTGAATAGCGATATCAAGATTCTCAAATTCACTTATGGGAACGGCACCATCCCGTAAAAGAACAGCGAGGTTTATCATACGTAATGGAGTAGTTGGGGCAAGTGTTGCTACGTAAAGATCGTCTTCTTCTGTAACTCGGCATTCATGAATACACACTTGTAAGTCTGGCGATCCATACAGAACAGGAGAATTCTTACAATTAAATCGTCCATCTCCAGCAAAGTCACTTGGTGGACTATCATACTCACGCGGATCTGTAGGTAGACCCGGGGATTTACGAACGCGGTAAAAGATGTGCTCAGGACAAATTTCAAAAGTCGGATATTCATTAAAGATCCGTTCAATAATCGTCAGGACAGATTTTGGATCCTGTAATGCTTTTAGAGGTTCAACTTCTCCAAGCATCCAAAACCGGGGTCCATAAAGAAAAAACCCAATTCCTATAACTCGCTCAAATATCTGGACATCAGTCTGAACTTGCGTTGAAAAAACAACGTCAGTGTCTCGGCGATCGTTAAATTGTATCATTGGAGCACCGCCGAAATCTGTACGGTTCCAAGAACCCCAAACAAAGAATCGATAGGCCAACCTAGACAAGATTTTTGATGTCAGTTTACTTCCTGTAGTCGATCCGCAATTCGGACAGACAACCGTAGAAGAATCATTTTCACCAAGCAGTTGCGCATCAAGTCGCAAACCTTGGTCACAAAAACACTCTGAGCATGCAACAATAGATGACATCGACAGTTCCTAATACCTGATAATTTTATGAATCTATACACGATTCAACGAGGACTAAGTTTATTTGTTTCCCTTCTGTTCCTTTGATTTCTGATTGCCAATTCCAATGACGTTCGCAAGAGCCTTTTCGCGTTCATGTTTTGCTATGTACCAATCTTCAATAACAATTTCTATCAGCCTGATAAGGGCTTCTGCTTCTTTAGGTTCAACATCAACGATCAAATTAATATCTTTCTCCATGTGAGCACCAATGTTCCCGATAGATCTTACTGCATCAATCGCCTGCCAAGTCTGAGGATCGACGGTTCCCTGAATTGCATTAATTTCCTCAAACAAATTTCGCTCATTAACTTTCCAAAAATCCCTTATGATTCCTTGTAAACAACGTCTTGCCAGTGTCGCTGAAGCCTTTGGACTCAAACTTTGAATTAGACATGCTTCTTTATAATCGGCGATAATCACTTGGGGGATGTAGCTCGGAAATTGTTTCGCATGCGATTGCGGCTTTATATTCCAAGATAGAATTGGATCTTCATTCAAAACTGGGTGAACGCTAACTCCTATACTATAGGGACGATTATCTTTAATACCTTTCCGAAGGCTTGCTGTAATCGCGTACTCTTGGCACTCGTGGTTTGGACAGACAATCACATCAGTTACCAGAACAAAGGCATCATCCCGAAATGCACGCAGAAATGGATGTTCTGATTGGGTGATGTTTGCACCAGTGATTGTTGTAAGTTTATTGCAGTAGGGGCAAGTCCAACTAAATGATTGCATTTCAACTCCCTGTCTAGGTTAATACGGATCCTAAAGCAGATACTAATATTATAACCCAAGTTGCCACCTAAAAGATTGTAGGCATTCAAGCACAATTGTATTGAAGAGTCACAAAAGTCTTCAGCGATACAGATGTCGCCCCGCTGGGGCTTTATCCTTGGGGATAACCCACTTCTACACACATTTCGCCCCGCTGGGGCTTTAACGCATTATAGATCGGGCTTACGAGGTTTCCGTCCGACGATGTATGAAATGTCACCTAAAAATGCGATGAAAATAATACCTTTTATTTCAAGGTAGCAACTTGGATTATTATAGCACATTCAAAGATGGTTGCCCAAAGCCTATTGAAATTGTTTTTCTTTTCTCCTTTATTTGTATGTAACCAGAACCAGAAGGGACACTCATGGAAGCCATAAATATGCCCTCCATGAAATCACGGATGCTTACTGAACTGGTATCGCGAAGCACATCTCGCTCCTACAGGACATGGGTGTCTTGGATTTCAAGCCTCTTTTGTATTGACCGGTGCGATTTGAAACTGCTCCATAGGTGTCAATTATACAGCGTCGGTTGGCATGGTTTGTAACTTTGCCAGCGAAAAAAGAGGAATCCTGTGGTTCCTGAAATGTCTACGGATTCGCAAATCTGACGATATTTTCACAGTTTTCATAGCAAAGCCGAGAAATCAATAGGTGTCGTGAAAGGGATAAACCCTTACCACGGTTGGGTTTTAGACGGTTTTCATCAAGGTTGCTATGAAGGTTGCTATGAAAGTTGCTATGAAAACGTGAGTTCGATATAAGTTGGATTGTTGGGTTTCGCTATGCCTATTTTGACTGAAGGTTTTTTGGTCATTCACCGCTCTACCCAACCTACGGAGACTCTTCAAGTTTTATTATCGAACTTACACTTTCACGGAGGCTTCACGGAGATTTTTACCGGCGTAGGTGTGCCGTGGGTTGCTAAGATGCAATATGCCGTCTCTCCGTGAAAAAACGAATGTGAAAATATAATTAACTTATCGTATCAGTATTTTCAGAGCCGGAGGTGCTTATCTTTTCGGGCGCACTTGACGATTTTGTCAAAGGTAATGTAGGTGTTAATTGTCTGAACCAGGATTTACAGGATTAAAGGATTTACAGGATTAGAGAACCTTCTTGATTGAAAACTGCCCTTTATAGAATTACCCAATTATTTTATTATAGTAAAGTCCACAATTACTTGGACATCACGGATGAGCGAGGTTACAAACCTCGCCAGTGATGGAGTGGGGTTGGTGCTTCCTGAGATGTCTACATATTTTCGGGCTTTACTATAATCTGGAAAATAGTCGGAGTTTTTCCTTATAGATAACGCAAGTTGCCACCTATTTATAGACATAGCACCCCTACGGGGTGCGGGAACTTCAACGGACGCTTTTCTATTCTCACTGCGAAGCAATATCACCCCTACGGGGTGGGGAAAGTGCCTAAAAAACTGTGCTGAAACGTTCAAAACTTGTTAGTAGCAACTTGGGTTATAGATAGATTTAGCGGATAATCTCGCTAATATGAAGATAAAAAAAATAATTCGGTAATTTTTAGGAGTGCCCGGTGCGGTTCGGAAACCGCACCTACCACATTAGAGGTATAAGCGCGAGCGATGGGTATTTTTTTCCCTTGCATTACAAACCGATTTCGTCTAAACTCATTTAGCAATTCAATTCTGCTTATGAGGAAATCAGGGCTGTTTAGTTCTCGGTTTTTTGGCTATTTTAGAGAAGGACTCTCGATTCAGAGATCGTTCCTACCACGATATGTCGGGATTCGGAGATCCCTCCTACAGAAGAACTAAATGCCTCTATGAGGAGATCACAACATGACTATCCGAGTCGGTATTGTTGGCACAGGTGGGATTTCAAGGGCGCACCAGCGGACTTACACAGCAGTAGGCGGTTTCGAGATCGTCGCGGTGTGCGACATTATCAAAAGTAAGGCAAATGAAGCCGCCGAACAGTGGGGTGTCCCGAAAAAGCACGTCTTCTCAAGCTACAATAAGATGCTTGAAATGGACGAAATCGATACGGTGAGTGTTTGTACTTACAACCAAGGCCATCGGTGTCCGACGGTCGCGGCATTGAATGCCGGTAAACACGTCTTCTGTGAAAAACCGATGGCGGCGACGCTCCCGGATGCGACCGCGATGGTACGGGCAGCGAAAGCATCCGGTAAAATTTTGCAGATCGGTCTCCATAGCACGTTCAATCCGAGACTCCAATTCGCGAAGAAGGTTATTGATGAAGGACTGCTCGGCGATATTTACTATTCCGAGTCCTCGGGGGGCAGACGACGCGGGAACCCTGGGCGTACGTTCATCTACAAAAAGACGGCGGGAGCGGGTGCGATTGTAGATATCGGTGTCTATAACATGCACAATTCGCTGTATGCGATGGGGTATCCGAAACCGGTGCGAGTCTCCGCCATCACTGAAGATTATATTTCGCAGCAAGACCCACAATTCCGTGGTATCATGGATGTCGAAGAGTTCGGTGTAGCGTGGGTCAGGTTTGAAGATGGCGGCGTGATGGTGTTCAAAATCTCTTGGGCGATTCATCAGGATTCGCTCGGTCCGAGTTTCTGTCTCGGTAAAGAAATGGGTATCGCCTTGGATGGAGCTGTTGTCTATGCCGATGCCTATACCGATGATCTCAAGAAATTGGTGAAATCGGAAGGATTGACAGCAGAACCGAACCCACCGGAAGGGATGACGACGATCCATTTCTCAGGATTCCCAGAGGTCGAGGTTTGGGAAGCACAGATGACGGCGTTCCGAGAAGCCGTCAAAGCAGACTCACCATCCCCGATACCGCCAGAGGGTGTGCTGCTTACGAACGTAATTATGGACGGTATCTTCCGCTCACATGAATCCGGAAAAGAGGTTGCGGTGAGAGTGCCGGAGATTTAATAGCGATCAGCAGTCAGCAATCAGTCGTCAGCGGAGAGGACAGATTTAGTGCCTACATATTTTTATATTTCACCATAAACAGGGCTTACGCAAAATTGGGACGCACGCCGATAAACCGGTGGTCAGATTTCAAACCTCGCCAGCAAATACGGGGAATTCGCGTCAGGCCTACATAAATTGATTATGAGGAGATAACAGTATGACTGTCCGGGTTGGTATTATTGGTACGGGTGGCATTTCACGTGCGCACCAGAGCACATACGAGAAAGTAGGTGGTTTTGAAATCGTTGCGGTCTGCGACATCATCAAAAGTAAGGCGAACCAAGCCGCTGAACAGTGGGGTGTCCCGAAAAAGAACGTCTTTTCAAGCTACAATAAGATGCTTGAAATGGATGAGATCGATGCAGTGAGTGTCTGCACTTACAATCAGGGACATCGGCGACCGACAGTCGCGGCACTGAACGCCGGTAAACACGTCCTCTGTGAAAAACCGATGGCGGCGACGCTCCCAGATGCGACCGCGATGGTACGGGCAGCAAAGGCATCAGGCAACATTTTACAAATCGGTCTCAATCCAACGTTTAGTCCGAGACTCCAATTTGTAAGAAAGGCGTTCGATGCGGGATTATTCGGCGATATCTATTACTCTGAATCCGCAGGATGCAGGCGACGCGGGAATCCGGGACATACCTTCATCTACAAAAAGACAGCGGGGGCGGGGGCAACCGTCGATATTGGTGTCTACAATATGCATGCCTCGCTGTATGCGATGGGGTATCCGAAGCCGGTGCGGGTCTCTGCCATTACTGAAGATTATATTTCGCAGCAAGATCCGAGATTTCGGGGTATCATGGATGTTGAAGAGTTCGGTGCGGCGTGGGTGCGGTTTGAAAACGGTGGCGTAATGGTATTCAAAATCTCCTGGGCAGTGCATCAGGATTCGCTCGGTGGCAACTTCCATCTTGGGACGAAAGCGGGGTTCTCGTTGAATGGACCGGTTGTTTACGCCGATGCGTATGCCGGTGATCTCAAGAAGTTTGTCGAATCAGAGGGATTAACAGCGGAACCGAACCCGCCGGAAGGGATGACAACGATCCGGTTTTTAGGATTTCCAGAGGAAGATAACTGGGCGGCACAGATGACGGCGTTCCGAGAAGCCGTCAAAGCAGACGCACCGTCCCCGATACCGCCGGAGGGTGTGCTGCTCACGAATGTGATTATGGACGGTATTTCCCGTTCGCACGCGGCGGGGAAAGAGGTTGCGGTTCGGGTGCCAGAGATTTAATAGCGATCAGCAGTCAGCAATCAGTCGTCAGCGGAGAGGATATATTTAGTGCCTACAGCGTATCTCATAAATATTTTGAGGGTATTCCAATAAGAATCTCCCTTTGGAAGAAACCCCTAAATCCCCCTTATCAGGGGACTTTGAGGAGAAATACGTAAGTCCTAATTCTTCATAAAACCGTATCTACTGACGGCTGACCACTGACGGCTGGCAGCCAATTTTATAGTAAAACCTACAATTACTTAGACGCTCTAAAGAGGCGAGGATACAATCCTCGCCAGCGGCGGTGGGGCGTTGTTCACTGACTAACTGTCCACATATTTTTGGATTTTACTATAAACCGAATCTACCTTGTTTTGGGGCAGACAACACACATCCATGCGCGCGTACCGCGCACATCGACTGTCAATTGCTGGGCAACCCTGAGAGAACGCCGTTGCTTCAGCTCATCATTAAGCAGCCTGTGTTGTGAAGTGAGTAGCACCATCCTCCCTCTCGGTCTCAGGACGCGCTCGTATTCTCTGAGACATTGACGATATAGACTCGTAAGCTCCGGCACATCTCCGACGGTCTCTCCGAACGGGAGATTACAGACAATTTTATCAACAGTGTTTGATCGTAACGGCAAACTCTGTGCGTCCCAGTGAAAGAATTGACGCGGCTGATGTTGCCTCCCGAAATTCGACACGGTCGCGTCTAAAGCATCTGTAGAGACATCGCCGCCGATCAAGTAACGATACCGTTTGATAAGTGCGCGTTCCAAAAGGATAGTCCCGGCACCACACATCGCGTCCAAAAAGACATCCTCTGGATGTGGTCGTGAAAGGCGCACCATACTGTATGCCAAAGTCGGTTTGAGGGATGCGGGTATATGTGCCTGTTTATACGGACGTTGCGCCATATCGTTTGGGGAAAGCTTGACGCTGATATAGCCGTCGTCTCCATGGACTTCTGCCCAGATATCTAAAGCTGAGTTCGCCGGTGTCAGATACCATCCCCGATCCAGTAACGTCCGTTCAATGACACTCTGCAGATCAACGCGTCGGAAGTTGCGTTTTCCTGAGAGTCGGCTCGTTACCCGAAACGGCATCCGTTTGTGGACAGTGATACCCACCTGCCGACAGCAATTAAACGTCTCTTTGAAATTGAAACGCCCGAGTGAACTTCTCAGTGCGGCTAAGGAGCTGCGTGAGCGTGTCATCTTCGGCATCTGCTTTAGAATGAGAAAGAGATGCTCAGCTGTTCGGAGGGACAGCAATTCCCGCGGGTTACCAGTATACTGGAAGAGGATCCGTTGCGGTTTCCGTTCGATATTTTTCAGATGTCCGGTGTCTGCAAAGCGTTCCGATAACTCCTCGCGTGCGATGGTTTCGAGCCCTGCGCTTACAGTGATTGCATAAAGCATGATTTTTAAACTTACCTTGCGGAGAAACGACGTAGGATTGACATTTTTAAACTTACCTTGCGGAGAAACGACGTAGGATTGACATTTAACGTGCCTTTTTTCGTATCCGCCCTCCATTTCATTACGGGCTACTGCTTTGTCATGTCAAAGTTGATAGGTGAAAAGATCGCGAGCACAGCTCGCTCCTACAGGAAGAACGCCGTTAGGAGACCCGAGATCTAAACTTTTATATCCATCATTTGGAACTTGACTTAGCACTACGGTCTCGTCTGAACCGTGATTTTTGCGATAATCCGCGTCAATCCGAGATTCAGACAAGCACCAATACAGTTAGAAGGCTATACCTACTGGGGTTCGGGCCAATTTAAGTGGCGATGTAGGAACCGGAACGTCCCAGCGGAATTAATCTGATGTCCACCGTCAAAGAATTCGATCTCCGTTCTATCAGCGATACCCAGTTGAACGAAAAGCCGTCGAACGACAGCGAATTCGTGTGCGACCCATTCATCCGGGGCAACACCGTCTTCATGTCCGCGTTCCACCATGAAGGGGCGCGGCGCGATCAATCCTGCCATCTCACCGTAGTTGAAGGTATTCCCTAAATCGAACTCGGGCATCTCATATTCACCCGTGAACATATAACTGTACCGAGAATAATAGGTCGCATTTTTGACGATCCACTCGTTGAAATCGGCGGAACAGATTGAGCAGGCGTAGCGTTCAAGCAGGGCAGGGACGCGCATCGCCGTTTTGCCACCGTAAGATAACCCGTAAAATCCAATCCGATCCGCATCAACAAAGGACTGTTCCGCGAGCCAATCAAGTGTTCGCTCATGTTGGCGGACGATCAAGGAAAAAAGCGACCATTTTACCGGATTCGCCTTGCGTTGAAGGACGCGGAAGGCATCCACACCGATATACGGATTTTGTGGGGCATAGACGACGAACCCTCTATCCGCTAACTGTGCGGCGTAGGAGTGATAGACAGATTCTATTCTTGGGTCAGCGGTATCCTGCGGTCGTCCCTCTAAGCCGTGCTGACAAACGACAACGGGACGCTCTTCACCCGGCTGGAGATCGTTCGGAAGAAGCAAGATACCGTAAGCGAAAACGTCCTTCCAAACATCAAGAACGACTTCGTAGCCTTTCCAGAGGGGTTCATCGTAGATGAGCCGCGTCCTTGGGTTGGCGGGAACATCGGGTGGTGGACACCTACCGATAACCTCGTCCCAGAAATAGGCTTTGGCATCCGTACACGTTTCCTCCCACCGTGTTAGCGAAGAGGTATCAGTTTTATCCCAGAAGAACTGCTGCCGTCGCGATGCGGCTTCTCTCAAAAAGCGTTGGGATAGATTCACCAGCTGCATAAACTGTCGCTGCTGACGTGCCTCGTAATCAAAATCGTCAACCGTGCTTGAGGAGAGGAGATAGTGGCTGTCAATACGTGCGTTTTCAACACCGAGTCCAGTAAGCAAAGCAGTTAACGCTTCCTCAGAACCCGGTAATCCATCTACAGGAGAAACGAGACGCAAGGCATCGCCGCTGTCAAGCATTTGATAAAAACCGTGAGCGCGTTCAAACTCCGACTCTACTGCCTGGATCGGTGGTGATACCAACTGTCCTGGTGCAGCACCACCCCGTCCATCGCGAACGGATGGCGGACCGGCGACTTCAGGTCCTCGGCTTGTTTCGACAACCAACAGACGCGGCGCAATAAGGCTCGCAATTTCAGCATCGCCAAATTCGTGTAGCAGTCCCCACACATTTCGATAGATGGGTTCTCGCCAGACCTCCTGCCGAGATTGGAAATATCCACTGACAGCCGTCGCCTGAATCCGCGTATCGACTGCCGCACTGTAGAGCGCAATCAAACCACCTTCGCCGTACCCAATTACACCAATTGGGGCATCGGATTGAGACATCCAGTCCACTAACGACAACACCTTCTGAACTTCATACCCGATGATATTTCTTCCGAGTTCAAACGCCATCCGATAGATAAATTCGCGGTGCGGTTGATTCGTCATCGCGCCGAGAGTCGGGTTTCCTGAATAGGTATCGTCTCGGTTAATCAGAAGTGGGACGACGACACGACATCCTGCCTTCGCCAAACGTCTCGCAAACTGGATATTCGCTGGCAATTCATCTGTTATCCCTGCTATCGTCTCCGGTGTCCAATCGGCATCGGGTAGGGCAACAATCTGTGCAGTAATTGGGACATTCTGCTTCGGTTCCAACAAAAGTCCTTCGCCCTCTACCTCCTCGAAAACCTGCCATCGAACGCGGGATACCGTGTAATTCTCATCTTCTGTGAGACGGGCGGCGGTTTTTGTCGTGGCAATATAGGCGAGATCCTCAATTGGCAGCCGTGGATCGAGGCAACCGATCCGCTTTTGAAGCCGCGCGCGGTTTGGTTCGACAGATTCGGTATACGCATTGTGTGAACTATAATCCCGATTCCACAATCCTTCCCGTCCTTCGACAGAATTTGTCACAGCGCGGGAAACATAACCATCAAGTACCTCAACCATCTGCGCGGCGAGGTCACCTTCCACCGTTAAAGGGGTCGTTCCATGTAGCGTTTGAGCGGTTTCGTTTGACATTTTTTAATTTTACCTTGCGGGTAAATAACGGGCATTAGAACTATCGGAGACCTTCCGGTATATCCGCCTGCGCCGTTGTTGCAGGCTACAGGTCCTGTACAAATTCTGAGGGCGTTGTGCCCCGACCAAATTTTAATTTTACCTTGCGGGTAAATAACGGGCGTTAGAACTATCGGAGACCTTCCGGTATATCCGCCTGCGCCGTTGTTGCAGGCTACAGGTCCTGTACAAATTCTGAGGGCGTTGTGCCCCGACCAAATTTTAATTTTACCTTGCGGGTAAATAACGGACGTTAGAACTATCGGAGACCTTCCATTATATCCGCCTGCGCCGTTGTTGCAGGCTACAGGTTATGGAATCAAGCGCAGAACAGAGATCCATAAATTAAAAGCCTTTTGGGTTATCCTTAACAGGACTTACGCAATTTTGAGCATTACCCGCGCCCTGAAAGAGAGATCGTATAAAAAACACAGACGGTTTCTTGACACAACCTAACAGGTTATGCTACAAAAGAGCAACGTGCATAAGTCCTACTTAAATAACCCCGTGTCGTCTTAACTGTTCCACTTCATCTGGATGCATTCCCAACAAGCCGGTGAGGACCTTGTCCGTATGTTCTCCGAGGCTCGGTGCAGGGGCATCTACGTTTCCGGGTGTTTCCGATAATTTAATCGGTACTCCCGGCACCTCCACTTCGCCTGTGATGTGATGTGCGACGCGTGTAATCATCTCCCGTGCTTGCACCTGTGGATGACTAACAACTTTGTCCATCGCATTGATGGGACCACACGGCACGCCAATGGCTCCAAGCGCATCGATCCAGTCATCAGTCTTCCGTTGTGCCATGATCTCCGAGAGAATAGGAAACAGTTCACTATGGTTCTCCGTTCGATCGGCATTCGTTCGGAACCGCTTATCTGTAGTGAGTTCCTGCCGATCAACGTGTTCACAGAACTTTGCCCAGAGCGTATCGTTTCCGATTGCGATAATGACGTGTCCATCCGCAGAGGCAAACGCTTCAAACGGTGTAATTGCGGGGTGTCTTGCCCCCAAGGGTTTAGGCGGTTCGCCCGTAGCAAAATAGCGGACAACGGCGTTTTCCAAGACAGCAACAAGACTATCTAACATGGCAACATCGACAAACTGTCCACTCCCTGTCTGATTACGATGATGCAATGCGGAAAGGACACCGATTGTCGTGAAGAGGGCAGCCGTGATGTCGCTAATAGAGGTGCCAACACGCACTGGGGGTCCCCCCGGTTCACCCGTGATGCTGATGATACCGCCTATGCCTTGGATAATCATGTCATAAGCACCTTGCTCGGCATAGGGACCGGTCTGTCCGAAACCGGAGCACGCGGCGTAGATAAGCGATGGATGCTCGACTTTCAGCGAGTCGTAGTCCAACCCCAATTTTTTCATCGTCCCCGGACGGAAATTCTCAACAAGAACATCGGTCTGCTTCAACAACTGCTTGAATATTGATTGTCCACGTTCAGTTTTAAGGTTGAGCGTCACGCTCTGCTTTCCACGATTCACGCTCATGAAATAGAGGCTAAACCCGTTTTTGAAGGGACCAAAATTTCGAGATTCGTCTCCTGTACCGGGCTGCTCAATCTTGATTACCTCTGCTCCGAGGTCACCGAGGAGCATCGTTGCATAGGGACCGGCGAGCACTCGGGTTAAATCCAAAACCTTCATTCCATCGAGGGGTCCTGCCATCAGCTATCTCTCCCGTGTGCTACAATTTTTCACCAACGATGAGGCGATATGCCTCGCGATATTTCTCACTTGTTTTAGAGATAACAGTCTCCGGCAGTTCAGGCGCGGGCGGTTGTTTGTTCCAACCGATTTCGGAAAGGTAATCTCTCACAAACTGCTTGTCAAAACTCTGCTGCGGTTTACCGGGTTCATAGAGATCCGCGGGCCAGAATCGAGAGGAATCCGGTGTGAAAACTTCATCAATGACGATCAGTTTTCCATCGCGTTCCCCGAATTCAAACTTGGTATCACAGAGGATAATCCCAGCACTTTCGGCATGTTTAGTGGCGGCTCTGAAAAGTGCGAAACTGGTATCAATCAACGTATCTGTAAGTTCGCTGCCGACCTCGTTACGCATCTCCTCAATGGAGATCGGTTCGTCATGCTCACCCTGCTCGGCTTTTGTCGTTGGCGTGAACAGAAGTTCTGGAAGCCGGTCAGATTCCTGTAGTCCGTCCGGGAGCTTCTGACCGCAGATTTCTCCCGTCTTCTGATAGGAGGACAAACCGGAACCTGCGAGGTACCCGCGCACGACACACTCGACATCAACCCGATCCGCTTTGCGGACAAGCATGGAACGTCCTTTTAGAAGTTCTGCATCGGGTTGCAAAGCGTCGGGATACTCTTCGACCTCCGTTGAAATGAGATGGTTGTCGGCGACGGATTCGGTGTACTTGAACCAGAATTTGGATAAACCGGTTAAGACTTTTCCTTTATCTGGAATGCCGTTCGGTAGAACAACATCAAAGGCGGAAATACGATCTGTGGAAATGATCAGAAGTTCGTCCCCGAGGTCATACAGATCTCGGACTTTTCCACGGTGTGCAGGTGTATAATTCGTTAAATTTGTAGACGTGATAACGTTCTCGGACATATTTGCTTCTCCTGTATTTAAAAAGTTGTCAGTTTGCCTCGCAGTGAGAGTTCTCGGTTATCGGTGCGGTTAGGAAACCGCACCTACCGGGCCTGGTTCTCAACAGGAACTTCTTGTGACTGTTAACTCACAACTATTGACTGACAACTCTTTATTCTTTGAGTAGATTTTGTAGCACGATGGCTGTTCTATTTGTAGTTTCAATTTGGAGTACCTTGTCAACTTCCTGTTTTGCAGATACATCTTCGCCAAGATAATAGTAGCATGCCGCCTTCAGCACATAAAGTTCGGCATTGGAACGATAGTCGTGCCGGAAGAGATATTGGGCATCACCCTGTAGCGCATTATCAATCGCTCGGATAGCAGATCGGAAATCGTTTGTATCCTTGTTGCGCAAAAAAAGCAGATTCGCAAATCCGACCCATGCGTCCGCATTTGACGGATCGAGTTGCACGGCGTTCTGGAAAGCGCCTTGTGCCAGTGGCGGATTTAGCGATAGGCTGAGATGACTCCATCCGACACCGTTATGGGCATCCGCAAGATTTTCATCGAAGTTAGTTGCGCGCTCAAAGCTGAGTAACGCCTGTGGGTAGTCCCCCGATTCGTAGGAACGCCATCCCTGCTCCATGTGATTCAGCGCACTTGAGGTGTTTGGATCGGAATCACTGGAACAACCGCTCTGCATCAGGAGGCAAGAGGTAAATAGGGTTATATATACAATTTTAATGATACCTTGCGGAGGAATGATGTGTGTTTGATACTTCAACTGCTTTCCTCAAGAGTCGCCTGCGCCGTTGTTGCAGGCTTCGATTTCGATAGAGAAAATTAAAAATCAGATTATGCTACAAAGATGGCGACTTGCGTTAAAATATGAGCCAAAGCATGTAGCCCGTAATGAAATGGAGGGCGGCTCTAACACAGAAACCTTGAAAGCCCAAACACCGTTATTCCTCCGCAAGGGAAAATTAAAAATCGGATTTCAGCGTTGTCAAGAGTGGACTTCGAAGTGCCACAGCAACGGCAACGGCATTTGCAATTATACCAAAACCGAAGATGAAAAGCAAGGTAATTGTGAGGGAAAACCACGGAAAAGAGGGGAGATGTCCCTGCGACGCGAAAATCGAGGCAAGTCCGGCAATAATGCCGATAAGCATTCCAATAACGAGAAGGAAGCAACTTTCAAGGAAAAGCATCTGCGAGAGTAACCGCCGTCTGAAACCGAAGGCACGTAGGGTCGCTAATTCGCCGCGCCGTTCACTGATATTTCTAAACAGAACGAGTGCTAACCCGAAAGTACCGAGTAGCACGCCTAAGCCACCGAGGCTTTGAAAAGTGGAGATATAGGTATTTTCAACTGCTCGATAACTCGCCAAACGTGCGGACGCAGACGCAAGGTCAAAACCGTAGTCCGCTAATGCTTCCTCTAAGACCTGCGCCGTCTCGTCCCGCAAAGCAGGTGGCGTTTTGATGAGGAAAAATTGGTATCCGCTTTGACTTGGGAAGTATTTCGTGAAATTGGATTCAGAGATAATCAATTGGCTTTGGAAAAGACTGTTCACAACCGTCTCAAGTTCGAGACGGAGCGGCTTTCTAAATTCATCTTGGACGATAAAATCATCGTCCGGGTTGTGATGCAAAATCCAACGGAGCGACTTTTCATCACCGATAGCAGGAACTTTACCGTTTTCAGTGGGCATTAAATGCAGGCTGACCCACGGGGATCCGTCTAACATCGCATCAGAGGCACCCAAAATTTGTGGTTTCTGGGGCTGGTAGAGATTCAGACAACTGACATCTTCACCCGGCAATACGCGAAACGGAATTACCTCCGACGCACTCAGGAGTTCAGAGGCTTTATCGGAAAAACCGAGATCAAACCTACCGTCCGGTGTATTCAGGTTATGGTGCAAAGGGAGCGCGGATTCAGCGACAAAGGCGTATTCAGTCTCTGGTGGTGTGTCGTGTCGATTTGCGCCCACCGCAACAATGATACAGCACGCTATACTGATTGTGGTAACACAGGTCTTGCTCCGTCCGGGTTGCCGCGCCGCGTTTCTGACGGCGAACCGCGCTCTGTTCAGCTGCTTTGGCACATTCTGTGATTTTAACCATTTATTGAATACCTCCGACCCTACGCCGATAACCAATAGTGCCACAAACAGTAAACTCACCACAGGCTGTTCTACCCATATACCTATTCCGAGCCCAATCGCGGCGGCTAACCAGCTCAGGGGTCCCATCCTCCTACCTTTGGGTTTGTCTCCTACAGCTGCCTCAACAAAATCGGCTTTACCGGCGAGGAGGGACACGGTGGAAGTTTTTCCCACTTTGTGGACAGTCAGACGGATAGAGAGCATCACCACAGCCAGCGAAATAAGTGCGCCAATCAGCAAACTCCATACACTGATGTGAAGTTCCATAAACGGGGTGCCAATGGCAGGTAGCCACCACGTTTGTAAACCGAATATCATCAATTGCGCGTACCCGACAGCGAGCAGACACCCCCATAGACTACCGATACCGACGATAATGCCGCCTTCATAAAGAAACCGACGGCGGATCTTCGTGAGCGGATAACCAACCGCTTGTAATATACCGATCTCACGCGACCTTTGTTCTACACCGATACGGAAGAGCATCCCCACTAACAATGCAACAGCAATAATGATAAAAGCACTCAGACTGCTAAAGAGCGTCCCGAAATCTGTTGCACCGCCGGCGGCTTGAAGTCCGTCAGATTGAAGGGCTAAGAATTGAAATCCAACCTGTTCTGGCTGAATCTTTTTGAGGAACTCTGTTTCAAAAAGCGTGCGTGTCGCTTGAAGGTCTGCGTCTGGTGCAATACCCATCCGAATAGCAGTGAGGTCCCCGAATCGGTTTTTCCAAAGTTGCTTACCGGTTTCCAGCGGAATAAACGCTTTCGGTGTTGCTCCGTACGCATCCCAATACGCCTCATCTTTACTGCGAATAAGGGTGTAATCAATCGGAAATGGGGATTCCCACTCCGACATGTCAGCTGTCCCATGGATACCGGGGAAAGCAGGGATAACGTCTCTATCTGCGGTGATACCCTCAATTGGCAGAATCCCTTTCAGGCGGAACAGTGCCGTTTCGGTGATGTATTCTTCCCCCGCCCCGACGCGATAGTATGTGACGCTGATCTCGTCCCCGACTTCCACGCCAAGGTCCGTCGCCGTCCATGTATTGAGGATAATTTCAGGATTTTCTATTTTTCCTTGCGGATAAGTAACGGCATTTGAAGTTTGAGAGTTTTCCGTGTTCGAGTCGCCCTCCATTTCATTTCGGGCTTGGTTATCGCTTTCGGTAGCACTTCTGTTAAGAAGTTCAGAAAACTCCCCCTCATCAGTGGGGAGTGCGACGATTGTCGAATATGGAACGGTTTTACCGTTGGCAGAAATCGTATTCGCGAGATAGGTGAGTGTTGGGAGCGTTGGAATGCGGTTTTCAGCCGCGACTGTTAGCGCAAGGTCAGAAAAGATCGGCTTAAGGAGATACTGCTGACTTTGAACATCAAAGTGAGTGCCGTGTTCTTGAATGTCCAAGTCGAGTCCGTCTATGCTCAACGCGAGATCGTCAGACGCAATTGGGACTGCTTCCGCCGTAAACAGAGCGTTGACTCTATCCCCTTGCCCAAGTACTTTTTGTAAAACTGGGAGCGCGATGAAGGCGTTCAACGGAAGACTTTGATGGGCGCGAAGACTAAATCTCCCAGCGTTCTCAGCCGGCACAATCTCACTGACAATCAAGCGTAGGCTTTGGATAGCCTCGGATGCGTCGCGCTCGCCGAGAAGGAATTCTGGATGGATGTCAGCGGCTTGGGGGACATTTACGAGGAGCGTGTCGCCTACTTGGACGTTCAGTTCGTTCTGTAGGGACTCGTTGATAACGATGGCATTGAAGGGTTGTTCACCTGTTTTGTCGAGACGTGGCGCGGCATTTCCTGCCCAAAAGGTGAAGAAGTTTTCAGTTACACCGAGGATGTTTACCCTTGACGCTCGCGTTTGCGTTTGCGGAGCAACGATTGTCCCGTTCAGCAAGATTGCTGAGACCGTGTTCTGTCGGTCCAGGATGTCTGGCGGGAAAAAGCGGTCAGCGAGGAGGGCATGTTGGATCGTGCCGAGTCGTTCCTTTGTTAAGCTCCGCAGGCTTCCTCGCACAGAATCTCCGACAATCAATGCCCCCGCAAGCACACCCGTCGCCACAGCCGTACAAAGCGCGACGATGAGATGTATCTGCCAAAAATATTTGAAATTTTTAATTATACCTTGCGGAGAAACGACGTGAATTTTGAATCTTTTACGTGCGTTCCTTAAATCTGAAGAAATACCCAAGCAAAAACCCCTCCATTTCATTACGGGCTTGCGGTTGCATTTTATTTTTAATTGAAGATGGCAGCCTGCAAAAACTGTGCAGGCGACTCTTTGCTTAATCAGGACTTACGCAATTTTGAGCATCGCCCGCGCCTTGAAAGAGAAATCGTGTAAAAAACGCAGACGGTTTCTTGACACAACCTAACAGGTTATGCTACAAAAGAGCAACGTGCGTAAGTCCTATTAATTTAACGCTTTGCGAATCATTAAAAACCTTGCGGGTGTTAGGTATCTCCGTTGAGAGTGAAAGTGCCATCTGAAAGCTGAAGGTGTTGCTGAAAGCTTGAGGCAAGTGCAAGGTTGTGCGTGACAACGATGAGTATATTCTGCTCTACACGGTGCAGCTCAAAGAGCAAATTAGCGATAGTTTTGGAAGTAGCAGTATCCAAATTTCCGGTCGGCTCATCGCAGAGAAGAATACCGGGTTGATTGATAAGTGCACGAGCGATCGCAACGCGTTGTCGTTCACCCCCCGAAAGTTCAGCGGGTCGATGCGATGTCCGATGCGTGAGCCCAACCCGCTCAAGGAGTTCATGTGCCCGTTGGGTCGCGTCAGGTTTCTGCTTAAAGGCGAGTGTAGGTACGAGGACATTTTCAAGCACAGAATATTGCGGAAGTAGATGATGTTCTTGAAATACGAACCCGATGACAGCGTTTCGATATCGCGCAAGTTCAGGTTCAGAGAGCGTAAATGGATCGGTGTTGTTAATCTCAACCTGTCCGCCAGAAGGTTTTTCTAAGGTGCCGACGATGTGCAGAAGTGTACTTTTACCGGAGCCAGAAGGACCCGTAATGGCGACAGACGTTCCACCCATGAAGTCAAACGAAACATCCCGTAGGACTTGAACTGTCCCAAAATCTTTAGATACATTGGATACTTTCAGCAAGGGGGTGGTCGTCTCGGTTTGGTTCATAATCTATAATACTCCGGTAGACAAGGTTACATGCATTTCAGCAATGGATAAAGGTCGCAAACTGCAATCTATGATGGACAGTGTATCTGATCTGCAATAAAACCTGGGATAGGAATTGCGCGTAGTTTTTCACCGGGATTCGTTATACAACAAACTGTCGTGATTTGTCCACGTGCGATGTCTTTTCCCTGATGCGTAAAATGAAATTGGTAGGTGAGGGACTTCGTCCCTTTTTTGGTAACTCGGAGGCGAATGTCTACTTCATCCTCAAATCGGAGCGGGCTTAAATATTCACACGAAGCGGCGAGTCGGGGCCATCCGATCTTATCACCGTTCCATTCGGTTGCGACACTTGTACCTAAACTACGGAGGAATTCGTGTTCAGCAGTCTCCATAAAGACAAAAAACCTTGTAAAATGGACGATACCCGCCATATCGGTATCGACGAACTCGATTTTGCGTTTGGTGCGGTACTCGGTGTACATTTTGGGTTATCTGGTTTATAGGACTCTTCAGTCTTCGGTTTTCTGTCGGTTTTAGATGGAGGATCGCGAGCTGGAGTTCGCTCCTACAGGAATGTATCGGGAATCGGAGTTCCCTCCTACAGAAGCAATGTATAAACGAAGCAGCGCTTGCGAGGCGTTCCATAGACTGAGACCCTTCGCAAGCGCTCCTACTGAGAAATATGTACACGATTACATTTTTGGAAAATCCGGTACATCCTCATATCGACTCCACGTCTCAGCGTAAATGCGCCAGTGTCCATCGGTTGGATCTACCATGAGATTGAGTTTTTTAGTGCCGTAATCGGAGTAAGCGGGTCGGCTACCACTCGCCGGAGTGCCAGTGAATTTTTGTAGAAACTTGACATCTGCAACTGCCCGATCTCCGTTAACCTGTAAATTAGAGATGGAGACCTGGATGTCAGCGTATATAGTGTTGAGTTTCTTCATCTTGGCGCGGAGCTGCCCCTTTGTAAGATAGACCGAAGTTTCCCTTCCGCCCCGGACATTCACGCGGGTAATTTGTGCTTCATCCGAATAGATAGACATATAGGTCTTCAGGTCCTTCACTTCCCAAGCCGACTGCCATTTCCCTAACACCTGTCTCACTTTGAGGTGCGTATCCAATGGAGCATTTCCATCGAAAGTGCCCCCGGACTCTTCGCCAGAGACAGTGTCCACCCCAGGCACATCTGGCGCGAGTGCGATAGCATCAGACATGACATTGATTTGATCGTTCATGAGTTTCCATCTTCGTCTGAAAAACCCCTTTTTCTCAACCGTGAGTGTGCGGGTATGGGTCTCAATGGTATCGCCACCATTTTGCAAAGTTATCTGAATGTTGTCAACCATGTGGCGGTTTTTGTGTCGTGGAACAACAGTATAAGTGGCTCCAGTAAGATCGACGACATGGGTTTGCGACATCAGGTCCTTAGCACGCCCGAAACTTGAAGATCGTTTTTTCCGAGCGGATTTATCCCATAGGTTGGTATACGCCTTTAAATTCTGGGTTTCTAAGGCAGCCTTCCAAGCCATCACGAGGGGTACGACAGGGCTATTGGGCTGCTCTGTCATCCCGGGTTGCGGCGTGGGAGGGGTTGACAGTGTGGGAGCGAATTCACTACCGACTATCTCCTCTTGGACAATTTTCCACCGCTGTTGAATAATACCTTTCTTTTCAATAACAAGATTTCGTAGCTGCTGTTGCGCTTCGCCCGGGTAATAAGCCGTGAGCGGAATCCCTTCAATCCGGAAGCGGTTTGTATAGCGAGGAACTCGATAGGGTTGGCTGGCACCTCCAAGGTTAACCTCAAAATTTACGTTATCCCTAAGGAGTTTCGCAGTCCTCTGATAGCCCGTATCGGGACGCTGGCGTGCACTTTTCACCCAGAGTGCTTCATACCTTTTAGGATCGCCAGTTTCGAGTGCGCTCTTCCATTTCACCAAAAAGGCTGTAGGGGTCTCACTGGAACTCATGAAGACCACAAGGAATAAAACAAAAGCGATGACGATTGCAGCAATCGCACCACCCCACAGCAGGTTCCGGGGTATAGTGAATTTCTTTTGGCTGTTTTGCCGGTTCTGTGCGTCGTTCACAATTTAACCTCCGCTTCTACAGACATTTTGCTCCGCTGGAGCAAGGAGGGCATTGTATTTTCTGCCGTGATGCAGAACCTACAGACATTTTGCTCTGCTGGCGTATTTTCTGCCGTGAGGTAGAACCTGTCTGTAGTATGTAGCCCAACTGTCCATAATTAAAAATTTGGCACGTTCTCATAGATTTGCCAGATTTCGTGATGAATTCTCCAGTTGTTCCCAACTTGATGCATCCAGACTTCGCGAATCCAGATATTGTAAAGCTCCGTCGCGTTCTCGTCTGCGGCTGGCATCGCCAATCGGGTCAGTCGATGGATACCGATAACGCTTTCTCCCTCGACCTCGATATTGGTTTTGGCTTTATTCCACGCGTAGGTGCCCATCTGGTGAAGATTTGCCTCCAGTTGCTGGAGATCGATTTTACTTCGATGTTCTTTGCTCTCGCGAATCACGACTTTGTCGGTAATAATATTAGGTTCATAGTAGGCAAGGTGTCTATTGAGGTTCTTCGCATGCCACGCGTGTTCCCAATTACTAAGTGCAGCCTTACCCGTTGCGATCTGTTCCGTAGAAAGCGTAATGCGTCCCGTTTTAGCAGGATGGAGTGGAGATTGACTGTCAACATACGCCCGAGCCTCTTGTGCTTTCTGTTTGAGATATTCTGCATGCTTTGTACCCGCATTTTGCTGGTTGGCTTCTGCGAGTTTCTCGGTATAGATTTGCCCCTGTTCACGGAGTTGTCTCTTAAGGGAATCTATCTCAGCAATAACTGTCCGTTTCTGATACCCTTCCTCTTTCACCATTATGTCAGCAACTTCAAGCTTCCGACGGAGTGCGGCAACCTCTCTACCGTAATTACGGATCTCGGTTTCCGCCCTTCGAGTACGCCCCTGAATCTCTGCTAAAGTTTCAGAGAGTTGTGCGACCTGTTCCCCGTAGGCTGCCCGTGTATCGCCCAGTTCACGATTCTCTTTCTGGAGGTCGCGAACGGTCTGTTTCAGTTGCTGTCCCTCGCTCTGAATGTTCTGAATTTCGGATTGAAGTCCTGCGAGTTCTTCCTTTTTACTGCTAACAGTCTCGCGGAGTGATTCTGCTTCAGCTCCCTTCTGGAGTATAGAGGCATTTAATTCCGAGTTTTTAGTGATATTAATGGAATTCGTTCGTGCCAGTGTAGCATTAGCTATCGCTTGATACGCGAGGTGGAGTGCATCGTTTCCTTTTTTTTCGTCGAGTGCTGTTTTTGCAGACTCAAGGTCGGCTTTCGCAGTCTCAAACAAATCAGATGCGAGTGTCGGTGCATCAACATCCACTGCCGCTGCCAGAGCGGCTTCAGCGTCCGCGATCGCCATATCAACTGCTGATGTTTCTATTTTTCCGAGTTTTCCGCCACATCCTACGAAACCGAACGAAACGAGAAGCATCCCAATGAATAAAATCCCACTGGGTGCGACGTTACCCTTCCGTGATAAAGCGATGAATCGTTTCATTTTCTAACTCCTTTTTCTATAGACATAACACCCCTACGGGGTGTGAAGAGGCATTTTTTCTTAAAGAATCTGTGTTTAAACACCCAAACCCTATTAGGTAGCAACTTGGGTATTAATTTCTAAAAAGAACTACCTTTTGGTAACAAATGTCTTTTCTCATTATTCAAATGCAGACAAAGCCGTGACTTCCGGTTGGACGGATGTTGACTTCATGTGCGCGAGTGTGTGCTTGATTGTTGATGCCTGTGCCTTACCAACTCCATCAACTGCCTGGAGTTCACCAACAGCAGCTATGTTGACCCGATCCAATGTTTTGAATTTGTGAACGATATTTTCAACAATATTGAAGGGAATACGAGGCACTTGGCTAAGCATCCGATACCCGCGGGGTTTAAGCACCTCGAAAGTGTTACACACATCACGCGAATACCCTAAAGCTTCACTAATGTCACTCGGGTTTGCGAGGCTGTGTACATCAAGACCCAAAATTGCTTCAAACGCTTCAGAGGCGTCACGTAGACTCTCATGATAATAATCTTTTATAATCAGAAGTCCACTCTCAATTTCAGTTGTGAGTTCGGGAATAACATACTGTAGAGATTGCGCCTGTGTGCCTAACTCGATCCTGTAACGGTCCAATTCCTGCTCAGCGCGGCGAACGCGTTCACACAATTGGATAGCCGCGACGACATCCGCCAAGGTCACATCTCCACTTAATTCAGCCCAATTCAGAATGGTACCGGCGTTTTGCAGTGCTTTGAGGTGCTGCGTCAGTGCGAACATCGTTTGATTCGCGCAGGAAAGCAACGTAGAGCATTCTCGGAAAATATAGTGCTGATCTTTGAGATACAGGGTAAGCGTATTTCGGCTTTGTGACACTGCGAGGACAATCTGCTCAGTCTCTTTCGCAAATTTATCCGCCGAGCGGTGGCGGAGTCCTGTTTCATTCGAGGGAATCGTCGAGCTGGTTCTCAACGTTACATTCGCGCGCACTATGCGTTTTATATCTTCAGAAAGAATAATCGCGCCATCCATTTTCGACAACTCATATAAACGTGTCGGTGTATATGGGCAATTAATCCGGAAGCCACCTTCTGTCAAATCCAGAGTTTCTGGCGTATCACCCAAGACGATGAGCCCACCGGCTTTACTTTGGATGATATAATCGATACCTTCCCTCAGATAAGTCCCTGGCGATAGCAGCTTCAGTGCCGCAAATAATTCGCATGTTTTTTGATTTTCCGTTGAGATGTTTTGCACTGCAACCACCTCCTACATTAATAGAATACCATATCCGACAGGTGGTGTCAAGGTGAACACCTTGCCGTCAGAAGTTCCTTGCTTATATCTGTGAGATATAGGTTACCACACAAACCTGATATGCAATACTTGTTGCAAACCGTTCCGTTTTTCCTGAAAAAACGCAAAGTCTACAGAAACTGAAAACCTTCAAAATTCTGCTTGACTTTACGCGCAAATAAGTGTATAATGTATACAAACTTTTCACCTTCGATGAAAGTGTAGTTTATGCCCTAATCAATTTATCAAAGGGGCACTCGTCGGAAATTTTGACAAACCCAAAAAGGAATTCGTGAAGATCCCCAAATTTTCACACTAAAATTATGCGATTTAGCTTATTAGGTGTGTTTTGCGCGGCAATTGTTTCATGTAACAACGATCAACTCCCTTATGTAACGATTGAAACTGAAAAAGGAAACATCATTATTGAACTTTACCCGGATGCGGCTCCAACCACAGTAGAGAATTTCGCGCGATTGATCGAATCAGGATATTACGATGGCGTGATCTTCCATCGACACGTCCCCGGTTTTGTTATCCAAGGTGGCGATCCACAGGGAACAGGTAGCGGCGGACCTGGGTGGACAATTCCGGGTGAATTCCAAGACCCAGAACTTCGTGACAAGATGCCGGTTCACGAAAAAGGTGTCGTTGCAATGGCACGGACACAGAACCCTGACTCGGCTGGAAGCCAATTTTATATCTGCATCAGTTCAGATCCAACACCTTATGCACATCTAAACGGCAGCTACACCACGTTTGGGAAAGTTATTGAAGGAATGGATGTGGTAGACGCACTCCGTGAACGTGATGCCATGAACAAAGTGACAATCGAAAATTACGCAGTCGCACCGTAGCATATCTAATTAATTCCACGTCCCATGGTCCCTAATGTAGAACGTTGCTCGCGAGTTTTTATACAGCGCATCGTGCCAACGGCGCAACAAGCATTCGCGCGGAAATTTGGAAAGGATGGACATAATAGATGGAAGAATGGAAACGTCTCGTGAGAGATACTGTCAACACCCCAGAAAAACTTGCTGCTGCATTCGATGTTGACTTAGAAGAAATGCGGCGTATTCACAAAGAATTCCCAATCCGCATCAATCCCTATTATCTGAGCCTCATAGAAGAACCCGGCGATCCGATTTGGAAACAGGTAGTTCCCGATCCAAGAGAACTCGTGAGTACCGGCGTAGAGGACCCACTGCACGAAGAAGACGATAGCGAAGTGCCAAACGTTACGCATCGATACCCCGATCGGGCACTCTTCTATGTCAATTACATGTGTCCAATCTATTGCCGTTTCTGTACCCGTAAACGGAAAGTCGGGGACCCACACTCCATTTCCGAAAATAACATTGAGATCGGGCTCGCCTACATTCAGGCGCATCCAGAGATCCGTGACGTAATCATCTCCGGTGGTGACCCGCTCATGTTGACGGATAAGAAAATTGATATGATCCTCGGGGGACTGCGAGCGATTAAACATTTGGAAATCATTCGGATCGGTTCGCGCGTCCCGGTAACGTTGCCGCAACGCATCACACCAGAGTTGTGTGCGATCTTGAAGCGACACCACCCTTTTTATATCAACACCCACTTCAACCATCCTCGTGAGATTACACCCGAAACAGAGAAGGCGTGCGGTATGTTAGCCGATGCAGGTATACCCCTCGGAAACCAGACAGTGCTCCTGAAAGGTGTGAATGACGATCCGGCTGTGATGGTGGAACTGATGAAAGGACTATTGCGCATCCGGGTCAAGCCGTACTACATCTATCAAGCCGACCTTGTCGTCGGCACCGACCATTTTCGGACAGCGATAAAGACGGGTTTAGACATTGTCGCGGCGTTACGTGGGCATATATCTGGGATGGGTGTCCCGCATTATGTCGTTGATGCCCCCGGTGGCGGCGGAAAAATTGCGCTGATCCCTGACCCAGTTGTATCCTTCGATGACGACGAGATTCGCCTCCGCAACTACGAAGGCAACGTCTATAGCTACCCGAGCACACCGTTCTTTGATGAGGATTGGTAGATTCAGAAACATTTATATTTATTGTAAGGGTGGGTGGTCTTGCCCACCCTATTTTTTTCTACCTATTTACATCTTGGCAATCCAACCGTTTGTCAACAAAGTCGTGGAAGGGTTATCTCCCCTCTTCTCCTTTCTATCAACTTCCTGTTTCCCATGAAACTGTCGCGGTTGTGAACCGCTTTTCCAACGAATCATAGGTCTCTCTCTACACGATAACCGTGTTCTGTGAGCGTAGTAGATACAGATGTCCAAACGGCTCGTGCTTGTTCGACAGCCTTAGATGCGTCTGCGTTGGTGGTTTCCGGCGTGTCCTCTGGGTATCGGGCTTCAGCTGCCCATCGGGTTAAGTGCGATAGGTCTGGATGTACGGTTTTGAGATGCCAACTCTCAGGCACGAGATCCCGTAGAACATTCAAGTCATACGTTCTCCGAAAATCGATCTGTAAGAAGATTAAGACTGCCTTCAGTGCCTTTTCTGCAGTTTGTTGAGCAAACCAACACGCTTGGCGAGGTGGAACATGCGGCTGTCTTAAAAGGGTTTCAGCGGTTACTAAGTCTTCCTCCGCATAGCGGAGCCAGCGGGCGGTGTCTACGAGTCGATCGGTCGTTTGCATAGCGGATTCTACCTCCTTGTTGGGTATACCACAGCACGGAGCCGATCCGCGTGCGACTGCGTTCCAACTCTTCCAAAGGACTTTACCTTCCTGTTGGGCATAACGCAGCACGGAGCCGATTCGCGTGCGGCTGCGTTCCAACTCTTCAGGCGTTGAGACAAGGATGTCCTTTGCCACGGGTAAGCCAGCCAGGGAGCGCAGAATATCAAGGGCAGTTTTCCGTTTATCTGTGAGTTCCGAAAAAACGACGAGCAGATCTATGTCGCTCTGCCGATCTGCATCCCCTCGTGCCTGTGAACCGAAGAGGATAATCTGCAAAGGGTCAAAGTCACGCACGATACGCTCTGTCATAATCGAGATGAATTCGTTATTCATTGCACGCTCCTTTTATTCACGCTTTTTAGAAGACTCAAATCGGAAACTTTCAGATGCGTACATAGTTTACATTTCACTATAAAAGCTTAACTTTACGAAGCCTCGTGCATAAACGTCTATCCTTCTGAACCTTTTGTCTTCTCAAGGAACGGACTGAGCAGATCAATCGGGATTGGGAAAATGACGGTTGAGTTTTTCTCTGCACTGACTTCTACCAAAGCTTGAAGGAATCGGAGTTGCACGGCGGTCGGGGTTCTGCTGAGGATTTCAGCGGCATTGGTTAAGACCTCGGCAGACTCGAACTCACCTTCGGCGTGTGTAATCTTCGCACGCCGTTCCCGTTCCGCTTCCGCCTGTTTCGCCATCGCGCGTTGCATCTCAACGGGGAGATCCACGTGCTTGATCTCCATCGAAAGCACCTCGACCCCCCACGGTCCACAATGTGCCTTGGTGATATCCTCCAAATCCTGATTTAATTTTTCGCGTTCCGAGAGTAAGTCATCCAGTTCAGCACGTCCAAGCACACTACGGAGCGTGGTCTGTGCGACCTGGGCAATTGCAAAACCGAAGTCTTCAACCTCGATCACCGCTCTATCCGCTTCGGTCACCCGAAAGGTGAGCACTGCATTGACGCTCACGGAGACGTTGTCTTTTGTAATCACGTCTTGAGGGGTGACATCGTTGACGATCACACGTAAGCTAATGCGCTGCATCCGCTCAATCCAGAACGGTATCATAAACACAAGCCCGGGTCCACGGGTAGCCGTTAATCGTCCGAGACGGAAAATAACGGCGCGCTCGTATTCCTTGAGAATTCTTACACTCGTCGCGATCATAACAACGACGGTAATTACAATGGCAAAATAGAGAGGATCAACTTGTGGCATATTTTTAATTTTCCTTTTTTTAATTTTCCTTGCGGAGAAACAACGTGCGTTTAGACATTGACAGGCGTTCCCGAAATCCGCCCTCCAAATGTAAAGCAAAGACAAATTATGCCATTTAAGGCATAATTTCATTACGGGCTACGCGTTTTGAAACTATCTCAAGAAGAAACCTTTGTTGTGAGACGAAAACCTCTTTACTAACTGCTAATTGCCAACTGCCAACCGTTAATTTTTCCTTACGGAGAAACAACGTGCATTTAGACTTTTAGGCATGATGCTATCAAGAATGGCAGCCAGTAATGTCGCGAGCCTTCTGAAAAAAGGCGCGTTTGCGCGGGGTGTTAAGTTGCCATTGCACTGGCACGGATTGGTAACCGTTGCAATAGTCATTTTCACCCGGATCGAAGTAGCCCCATGAAGCATATTGGCTCACGGCAGCAACGAAGTTATTGAGGGGTTTATCGAAATCGAAATGGTCGTCTTCATTGAAAAGGATTGGTATCGGACGGTAGCCCGGCACCTCACGCGTCTGTTGGACCATCTCAATGATGCGGTTTGGATCGCTCACGCCGTTTCCATGGATAAGCAGAAAATCGGAGGAACGGACGACATTCTCCAACGGCACTCTACCTCCGCCGTAACTGGTTCCGACGAGGAATCTATTGCCATTGTGTGTCGTCGCTTTCACGCGCTCAATCAATTCATGCACCCGCTCAGGCTGCAGAATTTCATGTGAGTATCTCACGTTGCACTCGTTGTTAACCTCAATGATAACATTGGTATACCCTTTGTCGAAGAGCCAACCTGTTGCGTTATCCACGGCTTTTTTGACAGCGTTTTCGTCAGTGATCCGTTGGTCCTGTCCAAAGTAGAAATAGCCGAGGATAACAACCATGCCGAGCGCGTCAGCGAAGTCGATGATACGTTCAAGCCGTGATAGATAATCTGAATTGAGACTACCGTCGGCTTCTATCCCGGAGTTGTGCCACGGTTGCGCTTTGGAGTAGCCTTCGGGACTGCCGCCTTGGAGGTTAAGAGTGAACGCCAGCACACCGTGTGCGCGCCATGTCGGCATCGCTGATAGAAATTCACGCGTATTGCGCTCTGGGTCCCATTCACCTGTATCTGGATATTCCCAGAGATGTATCGTTTCGGGGTTCCGATCATCAAAGATGCCTTGCACCATACGGGTGTTGAGAAGCAACCCCTCAACTTTATTCCCTTGGTAGAAACGTCCCGGATAGGTAATTTCTCCATTGATGTAAAACGCATCGTCAATGATGCTAACTGCTGTTTTCATTCTTTAATTAATTGCTCCTGGGCTGCCTTCCATTGCATTTCAGGCAGGTTTTCGGTTAATTCGCGACTGGGATTGAGGACTTGCGCTGCTGGCGAGGTTTCCCCTACAACGCCAGCAAAGGTACTTGCATAAGTCCTGTTACTGTGTCTTCTGCGAAAGTGCTTTAAAATACTTTCGCAGCTGCTCCCGATACTGGAACGGAATGTCCTCAAATTCCTTTGCATAAGGTGTGATTTCTAATTTCCGAACAATTTCGAGGAGTTCAGGATGCAAAGGCGGCACTTCCTGTGCGGGTGTTTCGGGCTTTTTCGCCACCTCTGCTTTGCGCTGTTTACCGACATCCCGTTTCTGCAACGATTTTAAACTGTCAAGCATCCGCGTCAAAATTTGTGCCTGTCTATCGAGGACCTCCTCGTTGAGTTCACCTTGGTGGAGTGACTTCTCAACCTCAGCCATCTCCGCAGCGACATCTTCAAGACTACCGAGCATCTGCGCCATCTGCTCTGCACGCTCAGCGAGCCGTTCGGTCGCCTCTCGGATGAGCTGCTGCTGACCAGCAAGTTGACGCATCATCTGTTCAAGCCCTGGCGTTTGTCCCTGTTCTCGCAACTGCTGATTCAGATTCTGTGCCATCTCGTTCAGTTGCTCCTGACTCTCGGCGAGCTGCTGGAGCTGCTCCATCATGTTTTCAAATCCGCTGGCACCCATCTGTTGGTTCATCTGTCCCATCGCCTCGAGGAGTTCAAAGACCGCCTGATTAAGATCAGCAAGCGCCGCTCTTTGGATGGGTACCGCGAGGCTTGGCTGCCGATCCTCTAAGGCGCGTGCGGCACGCGATAAGGCATCGTTTGAGGCGTTAAGATGCCATAACGCTTCAGGTGGGACTTCTATCTGTCGATTCCCTAATTCCCAAAGTTTACTGGAAAGTTGTGTGATACTCTCTGCCGTACTGAGTTCATCAGCGGCGAGTTGTTGCAATCGCACAATCTCACTTGAAATGTAAGCATCAGACTGCCCAGTGGTGAGGATGTCGCCTGTTTGGGTGAGGACCTTCTCATGCAGATGAGAAAGGTGGAGCCCACTTCCAACGGCTTCCTGCAGCGCAGTCAAGGTTTCGTTGGCGTTTGCGCCTTCCATGAACGCCATGGCGTTATCCAACCCCTGTGCGAGTTCCGTGAGCGTCTGTTCTGCATCTCGTCCCGATTCAAGTGCTTCGCTCATCTGCCCACCGCGGAGGTTCTCACTGGTCGTCTCAAGCATTTCAGGCAGTTTATGCTCGTGCGCAAACTGATTGAGTCGGAGGATTTCATCTGCGAGTCGTTCTATTTGCGGTGGTGCGTTCTCCTGATTCTGTGCCAGTTCACCCATTTTTGTGCCGAGTTCCTCTAACTTTCCGCTGAGTTGGTCGAATTCATCCCCCACCCGGTCCTCTTTTTGTGCGAGGTCACCCGTAGATTCGGACTGTTCCGACGACTCCAATGTATCCATCAACTGCTTCTGCTGTTCGGCGAGTGCCTTCGCCTGTTTCGCCGCCGCTTCGAGTTCCTGTTGGAGGAGAATCTGTTCATAGAGCGATTTGGCACGTTCCAATTGCTGTAAGAACTGTTCCTGACTGAGATTCGCTTCCTCCATCGACCGCTCCTGATCATCTACTTCCTGTTTCGCGAGTGCCTCTGATAATTTCCGTAAAAGCTCCTTATGTTCTTCAGAAAGTGCTTTCTCCATCAGATCTTGCAGTTCTTGATATTTCTCGATCGTCTCAGTGTCGAAGAGTTGATTCTGTTCCATTTCCTCCGCAGTCTTTTTCATGTCTTCGATTAACTGCTTCGCCTTTTCCTCAATCTGTTTCTGATTTTCAAGCACCTGTTGCATCAGATTTTCGTCATTGAGGGTGAGTTCCTGGCTCTTCCTGATTTTATCGAGGAGCGTGTCAACCAGACCGGTCGCGTCTGCCTGCTCGTCAACGAGTTCTTCAAGCCCTCGTTGCTCGGTTTCCTGCCCTGTAGCGACCGCATCGTATAACTCGGAGAGGGATGGAAAGCGGAGTGTATAGGTATGAGACTTCCCGATATTCGGTCCTGAGACATCGTCAATATCCAAGGCTTGAACGTAATACGCAAGCGTTTCACCGGGGAAAATACCAATCCGATCCACATCCCACGTATATGCCACAAAAACCGATCTGTGCGAGATAGCGTCCTCGACCTCCCAACGTTTTAAAGGCACATTTACCGCCTCGGCACCTTCACTCTCAACGCGGTATACCAATTGGAGTTCCTGTATACCGTAGTCATCTGTCGCTTCCACCTTAAGTTCAATCAACATAGCATCGTTTAAAACGGTGTCCCGTGCGGGTGCGACAATCGCAACATCGGGTGCGACATCTTTGAGAACGGTAACCGTCCGGTTAATGGGGCTTCGATTCGTGAACCCGTCAATATCGGTAATGGAGATACGATAGTTTTCACTCTGTTGGGCAACGAAAGATCCTTGTATTATTTGCGGCGTAGCGGGGGTTTCCGGTCCCTGTTCATCCTCCATTAATTGTGTAACAGCACTGTGCAACTGCCCTTCCGTAATCTCCAATTCCACATTACCCGACGCATCAAAAGCGAGGTGTGCCTTCTGAAGCGGTTTGTTGCTCTCTCCAGTGAACACAACCTCTGTTCCAAAAAGCACTTGGATGTCCCCGACGTTTGCTGGAAGTGTCTGGGACTGGAGTTGCGTGTAGGCAGGGTAATTGAGTCGATACTGGAACTGCGTAACAATCGGTTCATTGCTGATTGTTATTTGATACTGCTCCGATGTCACCTCTTTGACCGAAATATAGTATTGAAGCGGACGTGTCACATTTTCAAGCGTGGCACTGTAGGGAAACCTCGAAATCTCGGAAACCTGTAAACTGCGTCCGGCATCAGTGGCTGTACGGAGCATCAGCAACGATTGCCATTCCGCTGTTGACGTAACCTCATTTTCATCGCCAACGCGATAGTAAAGTGCGACGGGAGTACCAAGGTGCCCGCCTACTTTAGCAGTTACGTTAACATCGGTGCCTCGTTCAATTTGGATATTACCGGGCTGGATTTTTGTAATCTGAATAGACTCCTTTAGATATTCCTGATCGTCTTGCAGCGTTTTTGGTAAGGTCTGGAAAGCCTGTGCGAAGCCTGTAAACGCGGTAGGTAACAGAAAATGTGTAACAAGGAGCAGGACGACTCCGCCGACAGCGACCCCTGCATTTCGCCGAATCTTCCGAAATTCGGGCTGAAATATCCGTCGGTGTTGAACCTGCTCCATATCCCGGCTGGCTTGAACAATCAGGTGTTCAACGAATTCCAGTGCATACCCAAGTCTGTTGTTCTCTAAAGTCTTCCAAAGTTGGACAGCACTGAGCACCCTGTTTTCAGCGGCGAAGGCCGCCTCTGTCTGCGTTGATTCAAGGCGCGATGCGACAGCCGCGTCCGTCAACTTATTGCAGAGAGGTAGAACGAATGTCCGAATCACTGCATAGACGGCACCACCTATTGATGATAGGATGATCGCGATGCGTATCCAGCGCGAGAAAGGGAACTGCCATAACTGGAAACTCACCGCTAAAATGAGAAGTGTCCCTGCCATTACAAGTGCAAGAACACCGATACACTTCAAGAATCCTTCAGAGAAAGTGAGCCATCGCCACTGTCGCCGAATAGCACCGAGTCGATCAATCAGGTTTCCGTAAGCCTCGTTCACATTTTGTCTGTCCATTTCATTTCGTCCTTTAGTGAGTCAGAGCATATACAGCAATATTTACTGCCATTTTCGCTGCGAGTTCGCGGACCTGAGGCGTATCGTCTGGATGTACATCGGCATCCTCAAGCCCATCACCGATGTCAGCACTGTAGGCATAGTAAACGACCATACGTCCATCATGAAAAAGCCCAAACCCTTGTGCAGGTTCAGCATCATGTTCATGAATCTTGGGGAGTCCTTTCAACTCGTAGAAACAGCGATAAATCAGATGTGTGTTTGGGACAGGCTGTAGCTCCTGCTCTGGAAATACTCTCCGCATTTCGCTGCGAAAGCTTTTGTCAAGCCCGTAATCATCGTTCGCGAACAGAAAACCACCGCTCTTGAGATAATCCCTTAACGCTTCAACTTCACTCTCAGTCAATCGGATATTCCCGTGTCCTACCAGATAGAGTACCGGATACTGATAAAGGGTATGATCCGTCAACTTAATAATCACCCTGTCCTTAGCGGTCTCAATATCTGCTCGGTCCCGGAGAAGCCGGAGCCAATTCTTGATAGTTGTAGGATCGCCATACCAATCACCACCCCCACCATAGTGGATTTGGGCGATCGTTATCGGGACATCGGAAGCCTGCAAACCCCGTTTCACCTGAATACCAATCACGGCACAAAAGAGGAAACAACCGATCCAAAAATAGTTATCAGTTTTCAGTTTACAGTTATCAGTCAAAGAGGTTTTAATGTAACAATTCACCATTTCTTGGAGGACTCCAAGTTTTAGGGTCTTTAGTCTTCATTTAAGTCAGGCCAACCCGTTTACGCAAAAACCATTCAGTCCCCAACAATCCAAGGACTGTGATGAAAATCAACGGATGTGCCCAGAGTTCGCGTTCTGCGTCAACGAATATCGGGTTTTGGACATTTGCAATGTTTTCAGGGAGCGATTCCGCGTCAGCCATCTTAAAATAAGCACCACCGGTTTGTCCGGCAAGTTGCTTCAGCAAGTCTTCATTGAGCTGCGGATTCTCCAATTCGGCAAGCTGCGGATGGGCATAAATATCGATTTGATCCTCGCCTAATTTCAGATTGCCGCTCCTGCCAGTTGCGCGAATACGGTACTTCCCGTTTTGCAGTAGCGCGAATTGGGCAGTATAGAGGTTGTTCATATTCGCGATTGTGTCCGGTTGCGACAGCATCTCGTTCGTGCTTTCAGTCGCTGCGTTAATCTGGAGTTGGAAGGGGGCCCCATCAGGAGGCACCACTTCGATCTGAACTGTTGCCCCCGCTTGTGGTTGATAGGTTTCAGAGTATAGATACGCTGTAACCTTCACTGTATCCCCTATCGCATAAGTGGAGGCATCTGTCGTAAGGTATACGTTCTTGTCATCGGTATTTGTTGCCATCCACCGCAGCACCTGTGCCCAAAAGCGAGGATAGATTGCGTGATAACGCGTGTCTTTAAAGGTTTTGACACCAAAACCCCAATTCCAGAAGCCTTCCGCCGCAATCATCAGGCTTTTGCCTAAACCTGCTCTTTGGAGAATCAGAATAGGCATGCCTTTCCCATTCTCCATCAGCGCAGTTGCTCCGCCCCTGAGACGGAATCCACTGAAGGATCGCGACAATGCTGGCATATTGGCTATCAGGTGTCGGCTATCAGCCGTCAGTAAAGAGGTTTTTGTGGTAGTCCCAAGACTCTCTTTTGCCGACTGCCGATTGCTGACTGCCATTTGGGTGTCAGCAAGCTGCAACATCGGGTGAAACGCCCCGGATTGGGTTAGCTGCGCAGTGAATTCCGTATCCTCTATACGACATCCATTCTTCGGGATGTCAATTGGCAAAAGCTGCGCTAATTCTGTATTTCCGAGCCCATTCACGCCGAGCATGTTCCGAGAAGGTAGAAAGATAACCGGTTTTCCTTGCATCTCAACGAAATCAACGATTGCGCGCTGTTGCGTTTCAGTGAGATGCTCAGCCCCTAAATCACCTAAAATTAGCACATCGTACTTAGAAAGTTCGGCGAGCGTTTCAGGGAACCGTGGGGTTTCCGACGCCGGGGTCGCTTGCGGATAATACCCATCTAAGCGATTGAGCACGCTATCTACCGGTAGACGCTTTAATCTATTAGACGATAAGATTGCACAGGTAGCCTCAATATCTGGATCTCGTTCCAATGTTCGTTTCAAAAAGGTGTAGTCCCATCTGGGTCTGCCTTCCAGATAGAAAACGTTCAGCCTTGCTTTCACAACCTTCATGGAAAACGTCTTCTGATTGTTCGCTTCCGTGAGTTCACCATCAAGCGTTGGAAGTGTAACACTGTATTGAAAGTTACCTTCTGTCTGCGGTGTCAACTTTAATTCAACCATCTGTTTTGTGCTGGCATCCACAGCGTTTACTTCCTGATGGGAGCTGAAGGTCAACGTTACAACATCCACAAGTCTTTTACTCTCTACTTCCCGCAAAGACAACTGGGTCGTTTTACCGGTGTAGCCCGTTTGCACAACGTTCACACGAATGACACTCTCATGGTTTGTGTAAGCAATCGGCGTGTAATCAACACGCTGAATCTGAATGTCTTTTGGCGGTTCCACAGAGCCGACACCTATCGGGTAGATCGGCACCTCCAATGCGGTGATCGTCTCCAAAGGGAACCGTCCAGAATTGTGTGCACCATCTGTAATAAGGACAATACCAGCGGTTTGTTGTCCTTTCCACGCTGACGCGGCTTCCCGTATAGCACCCCCAATATCAGTAAGTGCGCCTTCCGCCCCGAATTGTGGCGGTGGAGCATCATCTTCTTGTGCCAATAGGACACTTTGTTGCAGTCGCGTATTGAAAGGATAGAGATGAACTTCAAACCTATCTTGTAAGGTTTGCAGGAATTGCCCTGGGACATTAAAAAGCAGTTGATTCACCTGACTGAGTCTGGATATAGGTATCTCACTCATGGATGCATCGACGAGTTGCATACTTCGCGAGGTATCCACTAAAATGGAGAGGTGCGTCGGTGGTGTGATGTCTTTCTTTTCAATGACAACGGGGGCTAAGAGACAACCGAGCAGAATCGACGCTGCGGTGATCCGCAGCAGAATGAGCAAGAATCTATACCTCGGGTGTAATGGACGCGCTATCCGAAAATAAACATAGACGGTTATACCGATGACAACGCCGATACCGAGCACAACTATCCACCCTGGCAAAAAATAGGTGAATCGCATATCTGGATTACTTCCTTTCACAACATATTATAGTCCAATTAGCGAATCAATGTCAACCCGATTTCTGCTTTTTTAGAACTATCGGTTCTCGGTTAAGATCGGGTACCGAACGGTAACAGAGAAAAATAGGTTGACAACAGACACCTCTCTTTGTTAGAATATGCTTAATCCAAATTTTGTAGAGGTGGAGTGCAACATGGCTGAAGAAAATAATAACGAGAGTGCTGGCGAAACCGAAGAGCAAACCCAGGCAAAAAGCGGTATGATCGTCAACGCTGCGCAGATGCAGTCCCTTGATATTAGTGATCGGTTCACTCGGACGAAAACGGCAACCGGCTGGCAGATTAAATTAGAGGCACCAGCGCGCGTCACTATCAACTTCATAACCAGTATGCGAAAGTTTGAAGCCACATTAATGCAGGACGATATTATTGAGCGTGACGGGGACGATCTGATTCTGATTCGGAACCATCCCGCTGATGCTTACCGTTCCCAAAGAGGTGTCTCATCATCACCACTCGCGCGGAGTAATGAACGGACACTGGTTTCTGAGCCAATCGAAGGTAGGACAGTATAGTTCTCTTCCGCTATGAAGGTATAGGGGGTGGCTGCCCATTTTAGAACGCATCTATCAGCTTCTCTCCAGCTTAAAGGGCGAAACGATGATTCCGACAGAAGTGGTCCTGAGCCCACAAAGTTACGCGAAACTCGTTTCTGAACTCGCCGAAAAACTTGAGTGTCAAGGCATATCGCATTTGCAACTCGCGCATCACCTCGCCTTGCCAGTCTCCATCCAACAAGAAAATACGGACTTGGTCGTTCTGAAAGAATTGACCCCTAACCCCTGTCCGACCTGCCACCACCGGTTGACGTTCCTCCGAGAAACAATGGAACGTTTTGAGAATGATAGTTCCAATCTGATCCGTTGTCCGATGGGACACCGTTATCCGGGTGTGCTAAAGGTGTGTTATTTGAATATTTTCCAACACGATGAGAAGGATGAAACCGAAAAGCCGATAAAAATGTGTCCGGAGTGTGGTGGCAAAAACATCCAGTACTTAGCACCGAAGGTGATGTTTTGTCTCGATTGTGATTGGGATAGCGGGATGGAAGCGCGGTATTAAATACAGCGACAGATAGAATAGTAAATACAGTCGTGTATTTGTGTAGGTAGGCGCGCTTTGGAAGCGCGCCTAACGATGAATGAACCTAATGGAAGTGTCCAGCGTGCGGATCAGCAGCAGCGGCATCAGCATCCGGTGGCTCTTCAATCTCTGTAATGAGCGTTTCCGTCGTCAACAGCAGGCCTGCGATACTGGAAGCGTTCTGCAGGGCGGATCGGACAACTTTTGTCGGGTCAACAACCCCTTCTTCAAGCATGTCGCCATATTCAGATGTTGCGGCGTTGAAACCGTAATTCCCTTCACCTTCCTGTACTTTGGCAACAACGACCGAACCTTCCATACCTGCATTCTCTGCAATAGCACGCACCGGTGAGAGCAAGCTGCGGCGGATAATATTGATCCCTGTTTCCTGGTCTCCCGCCAGTTCCAAATCGCTAAGGGACGCTGCGGCTCGTAAAAGTGCTATACCCCCACCCGGGACTATGCCTTCTTCAACTGCAGCGCGCGTTGCGGCGAGAGCATCTTCAAATCGAGCCTTCTTCTCTTTCATCTCGACTTCCGTAGCCGCACCAACATTGACAACAGCGACACCACCTGCGAGTTTAGCGAGCCGTTCTTCCAACTTCTCTTGGTCATACTCGGAAGCCGTTTCCTCTATTTGCGTCCGAATCTGTGCGACTCTCCCTTCAACGCTCTCTTTGGCACCACTACCGTCAACGATTGTGGTGTTATCCTTGTCAACAACGACACGTCGGGCTGTTCCGAGCATGCCCACAACGATGTTTTCCAGACGGATGCCCGTCTCTTCAGAGATGACTTGACCACCCGTCAGAATCGCGATGTCTTCTAACATCTCTTTACGTCGATCACCGAAACCGGGGGATTTAACGGCGGCAACTTGAAGGTTGCCACGAAGTTTATTCACCACCAATGTAGAGAGTGCCTCCCCTTCAATATCCTCAGCGATAATGAACAAGGGTCTGCCGAGTTGCATCGCCTTCTCCATAATTGGCACAAGATCCGTCACTGTGGAAATTTTCTCGGTATTGATGAGAATATAAGGATTCGCAAATTCGACCACCTGTGCCTGCATGTCAGTTACAAAATTCGGTGAGAGGAAACCGCGATCAAACTGCATACCTTCAACAATATCAACGGCAGTCTCTGAGGTGTTGCCTTCCTCAATAGTGATAGCCCCGTCTTTTCCAACTTTTTCAAGAGCTTCAGCGACGGTAGCACCGATATTACTGTCGTTTGCGGGATCATTGGCTGCGATTGAGGCTACCTGTAAAATCTCCTCATGTGTATTAACAGCACGGCTCCGTGCGGTGATCGCATCAACAGCAGCGACGACAGCTTTGTCTATACCGATCTTCAACTGCATTGGGTCGGCACCGGCAGTGACGTTCTTGAGACCCTCATGCAGGATTTCCTGACCCAGCAAGGTAGCAGTGGTAGTTCCATCGCCTGCGACATCGTTTGTTTTGGTTGCAATAGATTGGAGTAACTGGGCACCCATATTTTCATAGGGGTCCGGGAGTTCAATTTCCTTTGCGACGGTGACACCATCGCATGTTACCAGCGGTGCCCCGAAAGATTTTTGAATGACAACATTTCTGCCACGGGGACCAAGGGTAACCTTCACGGCATCAGCGAGTGTATCCGCACCGCGCTTGAGCGCCACCCTTGCTTCTTCGTCAAAGATAATTTGCTTTGCTGGCATAGAATTCCTCCTGTATCAATTTTAGTGTTGTGATATTGGATATTAAAAATGTTGCGATCACAAATCGCTGCTATAATTATAGCATACACGTCAGACAAAGTCAATTTTATTATAGTGACCCAAGTTGCTATCAATAGGAAACGGTATTGTTTTCTCGACGCGTTTAGCCTCAGCGGGGTTTTACTTGGGTGTTCTTCAACAGGTGTATCCCTAAAAACTTCGGTGACTCTTCAAATAGAAACGTATCCGAATACCTATAACGCTTCAGGAAACCTGGGTTATACCGGAACACGAGACAAAAAAAATAGACGAGGTTAGATGAAGATAAAAAAAATAATTCGGTAATGTTGTAGAGATGCCCGGTGCGGTTAGGAAACCGCACCTACCGGGCCTGGTGAAAATTAGAATTACCGATTTAAATACTTAATCTTCATGAAACCTCGCCTGCGAGTAAAGTTTAGAATCCACGTGGGTTTTTCAGAGTTCCCCAAGTGATCGCCAATTTCTGGGCAGGCTCAACTGCGAGTGACGCTTCACCTAAGGTAATCGCCGGAATGACAGGCACTGACCCTAACTCCAAAGAAATGGCATCTATCGTCTCAATCTTTGTGTCGGGTCGCGGGTTTTCCCACTTTGTGGTAATTAACCCTGCGTGTCCACAAGGAGCGCCTTCCTTCTTTACCCATCCCCAAACAGAGTTATCGTCTTGGAGCGCAGCATCGTCGTGGCACCAATCATCCGAGTTAAAACCTGAAATCATCTCAAGCTCTTCCTTCTTACCATCCTGATAATTCATCACGAACTTGTAGCTTGGAACGCCGTTCTGTTCCCACCCGGTCGAGTGGAAAAAATAGATGAACTTTGCCTTACCTCCAACGACGATGTCTTCAACTGCTTTGGGCCATATCGCGGCATTGGTGCCGAAGATAACAATGGCACCGTCTATAATTTGAAACTCTACCTTTCCGTCGGGTCCCTCGAACTCGTCCACCTCACCAATAGGCAATAGTGAAAGGGTGCTATCCCCAGCATTTTTCGTCCACCACTCGTGTTTAACGAGTTTCGTGTTTGCATAGGGCTCTATGTCAACATGTATCCATTCTTCTAACGCTGCAGCGATTCCTACCGAAAAAAGACTGACAACACATAGCAGTGCAATCAGTGTGAATAATTTAACCCATTTCATAAGAGTTTCTCCTATGTTAATTTAACCCAAGTTGCCACCTATTATAGACATAGCACTCCGCTGGAGTGCAGTCGCTTAAATACACTTTTTCTATAGACATAGCACCCCTCTGGGGTGAGGAAAGTGCGTGAAAAATCTCCTTGAACCTTCAAAACTTGTTAGTAGCAACTTGGGATAGTATAACAAGGTTACGAATTGATGTCCATACATTTTGGTGTGTAAATATTTTGTCAAAAGTTCAGGTTGGAAAAGGAAGACTGAAAGGTCTCAAGGGTGGAATGGAAACCTGTTAATTGTCTGAAGCAGGATTTACAGGATTAGTAGATGAACAGGATTATAGGTCTTCTTGATTGCTGAATCGGCACTTAGACACAAACCTTGTATACCCCAAAATCCTCTTTAGTTTCCCCAGCAGGGCGGCATTTGTGTAGTATACGTGAAGCCCAAAGATCCAGGTTTCCCCAGCGGGGAGGCATTTGTAGGGGCAGATGCGACCAAATATCGTGAAAAACCCCTAAATTGACACCTATGGTGCGGTTGCAAACCGCACCTACCGGGCCTGGGGGAACATATCAAACTACCGAAATATTTATTGAAACTTCATCAAACCGCACCTACCGGACCTGGGTTTCTATAGACATAGCACTCCGCTGGAGTGCGGGAACATATCTGTCATCAGATCTGTGATAGGTTATGTCGAATTTCTCTAAATCCTTAAGTCGAACTCATGTTGTTTCTTATGAAATCACTGCTATGCCGAAACTGCCTTTTCCAATACTTCTTGAAGATAAACATTAAAGTCCAAGTTAAGCCGTTCGGCATTCAAAGCAAGCAGGCAATGCATCTCCGGGCTCATTTGAACCGTGAATTCACCAGAGAAAGGTTTTTCTGGTGTTCTCCCCTGCTCTCTGCAGAATTCAAGGTAACCTTCAACTGATTTTTGCATCTCTTTGCGAAGCTCGGTTACAGATGCCCCGTAGAACGTGATTACGTCATTGGTATTAATCACCGTTCCATGGAAAAGGTCGATTTCTGGATCAAAATTGACAGCCCCTATATAACCTTTGTACTCAATCACAACCTAACCTCAAAGAAAACAAAATTCTCAATCCTTAGATTTTGGCACAGCAGGCTCAACATATAACGTCTTTTCACGCGTGTAATGCACATAACCGGCGACGTTACCCTTGCGCTTCACGACATATCGCGCCCATGTATAATCGACAGGGACATTGCTGGCATGATGTGCCTTACTGTAGTAGGCAGCGAGTTGCGCGGCTTGTAACAACGTCGGCATCGGGATATCTTGACGATTCTCTGGATTGCGGATGATGACATGTGATCCGTGAATCTGCTTGGCATGAAGCCACATATCGCGCGGCTTGGCAATTTGGCGTAAGAGCAGGTCATTCGACTCACTGTTACGTCCAACGTACATCTGGAAGCCGTTGGCAGAGGTATACCTTCGGAAAGGACCGCCTACCTCCTGTTTCTGCTTACCGCGCTGTGGTGCCTTGAGATAGCCGTTCGCGACAAATTCCGTCCGTAGACGCTGGAGTGCGTCTAAAGTATCAGCGGCTTCTAATTTGGATGCGTACAGTCGAAGTATCCCCTGATCCGCCTCTACATCCGAAACGAGTTGCTGGATACGCGAATGCCCCCGTTTCGCTTTTGTGTATTTCTTGAAATAGGCCTGTGCGTTTTCGGATGGACCTCGCTCCGGATTCAGCGGAATCGACAACATTTCGAGGTCAGGGCTGTAATAGTTTTGCAACGCTACCTGTTTCTGCCCGCGGGTGATAGCATGTAGGTTGGCGAGAAGCAAATCGCCCTGAATGCGGTAATCCTCCGCTTTCTCTGCTCGTCCGAGATCGGCGTGTAGCCCATCTGCTTTTCGCTGGAGTAGATTCTCCTGTTTCGTCAACGCTTGCGTGAGCGTCCGGCGTTCCGAAGCGATATTCTCCTTCAGGGTGACTGCCTCGTAGTATGCGGTGAGCGCATCGCTCATTGTGTCAAACGCTTGAGAGGAAGCATGCGGGAGTTGATGAAGCATCATAGCCGACGCGGCAATCGGTTCATCTCCATCCATGAGCAGTTGTGGTGAAGCGTGCGCCGCATCGAAACAATGGATAACCTGCTGATACGCTTCCCAGAGTCCCGTTTCCGCTGCCCGAGCGACGACCTCTTTTGCGAGTGTTGGACTAAAACCGTCAATTTTGTTAAAGAGTTGCCGCCAACCCACCTCCTTTTGCCCATCGACAAGTTCAGTGAACGTTGCCTCATCCAGCGTCAGTGGATCTAACTTCTCTTGCTGCGGTGGCAAAATATAAGTTTCACCGGGCAAAATCTCTCGATGTCGGCTCATTGTCTCGTCAATACGTTTGAGACTTTCCAAAATCCTGTCGTCGGTTGCGTCGATCAGGATAATGTTGCTATGTTTGCCCATAAATTCGCCGATAATGGCTTTAGGGGAAGGCTGTATCGGTTCATCAGAAACGGGTTGAACGGTTATCTTGAGTATCCGATCCCAACCGAGTTGTTCAATCGCAGTAACAGTGCCACGTCTGAGATGTGTTGCGAGAAAATCCGCCAGATAGGATTGTTTTTGTCCGGGTGGAGGTTTCTGGATGAGGTGGGCGCGGGCATGCAACGAATGTGCGGATAAAGTAAACCAGTGCGTCTGGACGGCACGACCTACCTTCAATGAAAAGGTGTTGGGGTTCGTCTGTTCAATGTGTCGAATTGTACCGCCCAAAAGGGTTTCACGCAATTCTTGGACAACCAGACGAAGTGCTAAACTATCATACGACATAGTGGAAATCTCTCTCCATGTAAAACAGGAAGCAGCACAGCAGATCCTAATGATATCGCTTTAAGTTTCGCGCCACTCCGCGGAGTTGTGCTTGAATTTCTGACGGAACACGCGGATTAAATGGACCGCCGCCACCAGCGGCAATATCGTCAAAACCGCTTAAGATCATCGCTTCAACGACGGCAGAATAGTTATAGACTCGCTCGTTCATGAACCGAATCTCCTCAAGCGGTGCTATGTCGGCTTCAATGCGTGCAGAGGTTTCATAATCACCTCTTCGTTGTGCATTGTTAATCTCGTCAGAGGCACGCGCAAAGGCAACTGCAATACCGGAGGTATGCCCTTTCGCACCCAGTTGTGCAGGACGGGTACATCTGTCCCCGATACCCCACATCACTATTCCGCTGTTCCCAACACCTTCGACGAGTGGCACGACATCCTCTTCACCTGTTCCGATCTTCACACCGACAAAATGCGGTGAATCGTTGAGGAGACGAATGACTGCTGCCATGTCGCGTTTCTGACGGAAATAGTAGAGAAACCGCGTCCCACAAGCAGTGCCGTATTTCTCACCGAATTCCATATACTGCTGGTAGATTCCCTCTGGGCTGGAGACCCCCGTCAGGGGCATGAGCAGATAGACATCTGGTGGTCTATGGAGTTCAGACTGTGCTTCAATGAGTTGACCGGCTTGACGGATGGGATTAGGTACAATACCAGACATGAGGATACCGCTATCCCCCATTTGTCGTCCAGTCTGGTCGATGAGACGAAGCTGCTCGGTTTCGCTGATGTGATGGATCAGGCTCGTTCCAGCGATGGCAATGACGCGCTGCCGTCCTTCGTCAAGATAGTTGTTGCGCATCAAATAGTCAATGTTTTTGGCGTGTCCGGTGTAATCAATCTTGTCCCCGTTGAAAGGGACAATAGGAATCGCAGTAACCGAATTGAGTGCATCCAAAAGATTTGATATTTCTAATGGCATAGAGTTCTCCTTTTCTTTTATGGTAAATTTTAGAATTAGTGGGATACTTCCAAACACGTCCCAATGTCCATTATTGTCCTTCAAACTCGCACAAACTAACAGTTTATGCTACAATTAAAACCTTTTCTGTAGGACGAGCACACCTGTGAGTGCACCTGCCGCTATGTCAGTGCGTAAATCTATTTCAAGAGCGTTGGCTTGTGTTTGTGTTGGCGTATTCTGTAAACGGGTATTGAAACGCTTGGTTGTAATCCTCGCTTCCACAGCACTAACAACATGATTTAAGATCGCCACGCCTAATATCGTACGAGCGAGTTGAAAGGTGTCGTTCGCTTTTTGCCGTAAGTCGAACGCTTCCAGCCGATGACGCGAGTCAAAACCGATCTCTAAGTCAGGTTCGCTTTTTAAGTTTGGATCGAGATCTGCCCAGTACCACTTGCCAGTGCGCGCCCGAGTGTCTTCCGAGTCGTAGACATGATTCCATGTTTCATATTGCGTGGCGTGCTCAAAATCCTCTATAGGATCCCAATCCTCAAAGGAACCAGGACCGATAAAAGTAACGTGTTGTCTGACGACATCGCGATAGTCTTCTCGAGTGTCCGAGGCATTTTTTCGTAGAAAGAAATAGGTTCCGAGTAAAACCACGTCTGCAGCAGCGTAGAGATAACCGCGTTTTTTGCCTGTATAGAGTTGTCCCATACCGGGAATGACGAGCGAATAAAGGAACGCCTCGTTTGGAGATTTCCGGGGTTGGAACTCTTGGGTCGCTTCCATAACGACAGTAGATTGATTCATGAGCGTGCGGCTTCCGAGGGCAGAATCTAAATAAAAAGTTGTGAGTAGTGGCGCGCGAGGACCTTCGGATGCTACACAGAGACCGGACGCTAAACATAACATCAGCACGATTATTAAAATTTGGGTCTTAGATTTCACTTTTCGTTGTTTTCCTTCTAAAAGATGAACATCAAAGTGGTTTCATAGAGTCGCGAGCGACTTGGACCGAAGCTCGGTCCAATTGTAAAGTCAATATTGAATAGATACCATCGGGCACCTACACCGGCAGTAATGTAATCTGTCAAGTCCGGTAAGTTAATGCCGGGTTCCGACTTGTAGCCAACACGGAATGCAAGCATACCACCGAGCCAGTACTCCAAGCCGAGATTCTTTTGAAGATGGCGCCACTCAAATGCCCGGACACCGACCCCACGGTCAGAAAGCAGTTGCTCCCGTGTCAGTTTTTCCTCTCTCTCGGCGTTAAGCCGATCCAAATCCACGGCTAATTCGTTTTCATTCTCTGCCAATTTATCGATATAGGCTGTGACACCACTCACGAGGCGAATGTGGTGATACTTCGCACGATAAAGGCTCATAGAAGTACCGACTCGTAAAAACCGCGGTAAGGGATCTGCTTGGTTTTCATCAATGAAAGATATACCCGGTCCAACGTTCTGAATTGCAACACCGAGCGTCGTGGGGATAGGATCGAACGGAACGAGATATTGCATCCCCATATCAACGGCATAAGAACTTCCATTCTCGCGTCCGAGAACCATCCGAATCATTTTACCGTTAATCCCCGCAGATAAAGACTCTGTGATACGGTCGGCATAGGAGAACGTCAATGCGAAGTTGGTACCGAGACTTTCCTCACGAAGGATCTCGGGAGAATCGGTTGTCACGGCGATTGTGCCCTGTCCCTGCATCTGGAGTGTCGCGCCGATAGTTCCGACATCACCGAGAGGCATCGCGCCAGAGATGAAGGTATAGTATAACCCTTCCCCTGCTTCTCCGAAAGGTGCGCTGTAATCTGTATAAAACATTGAGGCTTGTGCCGCTTTTCTGCCAGACCGGAATTTACTATCGGGCATATCTGCGAGTCCGCTTGGGTTCCAGAGCGACGTGGTCACATCACCTGACATCGCAGAGAACGCGTCCCCGAGAGCTCTTGCTCGCGCACCACCACCGAGGTTCAAGATTTGCGCGCCTGTCCGACCAGGTCCTGCAAGAGCCACCACTGGAAAAAAGATGGCAAGACATAAAAGCAGTATGTAAATTTTGCGTCTAAAAGAGTACACTTAATCCCTCCATTCGTTGATTCAAAAACAATGCTACTTACATATTATATAACAACGCAAGCAATAACGCAAATCGCTTTAATTTCGTTTACATTCACAGCAGCGAAAAACATTGCCTCTCCTTTTTGATATTGACAGAAAAATAGATACACGCTAAAATCGTAAAATAGATTGATACTAAAAGGAGTTCTGAATACATAAACCAATGCGAATAATTAGGGCACGACTTAGCCCGTATTTGATTTTAGCAGTCTACCTCATCCTCTATTCGTGGAGCCTTAAGGTATTACCCGCAGACACGAATGACGAGGTCCCCGAAATTCTCACGAACCGCTTAATTAAAGCAGTACGCACGGAAACACCTCCGAAAATTGATGGAAAATTGGACGACGCATGCTGGCAAAATAGTGCCAAAACCGGTGAATTGATTCAATTTGAACCGCAGCGGGGCGAACCCTCAACGCAGCCAACCACTATCTACCTCGCCTACGATGCCAATAATCTCTATATTGCATTTGAATGCTTTAAGACCGATATGGACAAGCTCGCAGCGAACCTCACACGGCGCGACTCTTTCTTCTTTTCCGATGATCATGTCGAAGTTTTAATCGATACCTTCCTTGATGGCAGAAATTGTTATGCATTCGCTCTAAACCCACTCGGCACACAAACCGACCGACGCTTGATTAATGAAGGTACCAATAGGCGTACGGGCCAGTCTATGATTGGCACTGCCATCTCATGGGATTGCAACTGGCAAGGTCAAGCCGCAAAAGGAACAGACAGTTGGACAGCAGAATTCGCCATTCCGTTTGCCGAACTCCGATTTTCAAAAGAAATGGAAACAGCGACTTGGGGCATCAACTTTTGGCGAAACGATGAATCACCCGCGGAAGAACAAACCTGGGCAGATTTGGGGGAACGCCAGTACGCTGTCTCAGAATTCGGACATCTGACAGACCTCCCAATCTCAGACTTGGTTACCAAACGACCCGTGAAGTTCAAACCTTATGCGACGCTAAAGCCACAAATGATGCAACCGGGAGATGGTGAAACAACAACTGCCGTGAAAGCAGATGCTGGACTTGACCTCCGATATCCTATAAAAGACTTCACAGTTGACCTGACCTTAAACCCGGATTTCGCCCAAATCGAGGCAGACCCCGACCTCGTGAATCTCACTGACATTCCACTCCGCTTTCCTGAGAAACGCCCGTTTTTCCTTGAAGGAAACGAACTTTTCCAGATGCCTATGGATCTATTCTATAGCCGACGGGTTGAAAACCTGCTCGGTGGTGGAAAGGTTATCGGGAAATACAGTAAGTACAATCTCGCCTTCGTGGGAGCCGTCGCGGGCCCGGAAAACCCGGATAGAGAGATTGAAGCAACGGAACTACCCCTCGCGAACTATAACTACTCCGTTCTTCGATTGCAACGGGAGGTCGGCAAAACGTCATCGGTGGGGTTCTTAGGTGTTAACAAACAACGCGGTGCCACGTACGACCGAGCAGGCGGGCTTGATGCCCGCATTCAACTCCCCGCCGCTACGAGTCTTAATCTCGAGTATGCGAGAGAATGGAAAGCAGGGGGTCTGGATATGGCAGAGGCTACTGAGGACGATCTTGTCTTTGTCCAACTCGCCCGTCGGACAAATGTATTTTCACTCGATGCGATCTACGCAGATATTGGGGAGCATTTTTACCCTGAAACCGGTTTCGTCCCACGCGTGGATAGACGAGGAGTGGTTATCAGGAGTCGCTATAATAAACAGTACAAAGGTACGGTTGAAAGACTCCGCGGTGAAGCCGAATACGAACGGCTCGCGAATCACGCAGGCGAACTGACAAACCACAGGGCACGTTTTAGTGGACTCCTCGGCGTTAAAGACTTCTTTTTTCTCGTCGGGCCCGAATGGTATTATCACGTCAATGAAGACAACAAACCCTTTACCGATAGAACAGCGCGGTTCTTTATGGGATGGTTCCCACCCAAATATGTGCAGATCCGAAACACCGGAAGTTTCGGTATACGTGATAATAAAGATACCTTCTTTATCCGTCCGGAAATTACGATCCGTCCGACTGCTAAACTCAGTTTTGAGTTTATCCTACAGCGACTTCACGAAAAGCAACCAGACGAAACACAGTGGCAACTTTCGGAATGGACGCGACGTTTTGTCGTGAACTATCAGTTTGCGCAGCGGATGTATGCGAGAACAAGCGCAGAATTCACCTTAGAAAGAGAACGCCGGGTCTTCGCTCTCTTTGCTTATGAGTACCTCCCCGAAAGTACTTTCTTTATCGTCTACAACGACAATCGTGATGTAGAAGGGGACACTGAACGAATTGTGTTCATCAAAATCTCGCACTTGTTGAAAACAGACTTTTTTTAGTATTTTTAATTGTTCGCAAGGCGTTAAATGAAGTCATTTGTTCATTTTTTAATTGTTCGCAAGGCGTTAGATGGAGTCATTTGTTTATTGAAGGTTTTTTCTTATATCCGCCTGCGCCGTTGTTGCAGGCTACCGTCAAAAGTAAAACAGGAAGCCCGTAACGTAGTGGAGGGCGGATCTATGCAAAGGCACTTTATGCATCAATCCCACCTCACCGAACCACAAGGTATTTCTAATTGTTCGCAAGGCGTTAGATGAAGTCATTTGTTCATTGAAGTTTTTTTTATATCCGCCTGCGCCGTTGTTGCAGGCTACCGTCTTCGGTTACAGGAGTTAAAGATGAAACCAAAAACCGTAGCTCGTAACGAAGTGGAGAGCGGATTTAAGGAAAGCACATCAATGACCCAAATCCACGTCGTTTCTCCGCAAGGTAAAATTAAAATACTTGCGGTACTCTCAGCACTGTTGCTGTTCCTCAGCTTCCCAAATTCAAACCTCTTTCCGTTTGCTTGGATCGCGATGGTGCCGTTCTTCATTGCCTTGACGCGAGCGACAGATTGGAAAAAGGCATTTTGGATCGGCTACCTAACGGGTTTTCTGTTTTTCGCAGGTCTGCTTCCCGCCATCCTCTTCCTCTATCCGTATGCGAACATCTTTGCTACAATGGTGGGATACCTACTATTAGTGGGATACACGGCACTCTATTTCGCTGTTTTCGCAGTGCTGATGAGGTTTGTGCCGAGGCATTCCAGCGTCATGTTTTCTCTGTCCGCTGCCTGTATTTGGACAGCATTGGAGTGGGTTCGGAGTTGGATGCTAACAGGGTTTCCATGGGGAAGTATTGGCTATTCGCAATGGAATAATCTGTTGGGAATACAGATAGCCTCGCTTGTCGGTGTACACGGTATCAGTTTCGTCATTGTGCTTTTCAATGCCGGCATCGCTACCTTGCTTTGTAACCGCCATCGGTGGCGACAGGAAATTTGGGGCGTAGTCCTGCCACTGATTCTGACGCTTCTTTGTTTCGGTTACGGGATCTTCCAACTCCAGGAGGCTGACCCCTTAGACCAGAGCGCAAACGCAACGACTCAAACAAACGTCGAGACCTTAAAAGTTGCGCTTGTCCCCGGTAATATATCGCAACTTCAGAAGTGGGATCCCCGTCAATTTCCAAAGATTTTGCAACGCTATATCGGGTTGACGCATAAAGCCAGCGGAGAACAGCCCGAGTTAATTGTGTGGCCCGAAACTGCAACACGAAGCAGAGCATTGACAGGCGAGTGGCCCATATATTACGGAAGATTCTCGCAAATGCTCCGTGATATAGGGATTCCAATACTCCTCGGTACAGCGAACAGGGGAGAAACAGACAAAGCGATAGGTCAATTTTCCAAAAGTGCTGAACGAAGAAATACGGACATATACAACCGCGTCCTTTCGATAGCTCCAGATGGAAAGATACATGGAGACTATGCGAAGATGCACCTTGTTCCGTTTGGTGAATACGTGCCTCTGGCACACCTCCTGCCGGATTTTATCCCCAATTTTATCCAGTTTGAACCCTTCGCTCATGGAAAAACAGTAAACCTTTTACCGGTGTTTGACGTTAAAAATAAGACGAACACCCGGAAGATAGAGATCGGTGCTTCGATTTGCTTTGAATCGGTGTTTCCAGATGAATTTCGCAGACCCGTAAAAATGGGTGCCAGAGTGGTGGGGATCTTCACCAACGATGCTTGGTTCAAAGGCACTGCTTTCCCTGAACTGCATCTATCAATGGCACCTTTCCGCGCGATTGAGAACCGAATTGCCGTGTTCCGATGCGCAAACGGTGGATTTACGTGCGTGGTAGACAAGTTTGGTAGGATAACGACTCCCTTGATTACACCTGACACCGCTCAGGAGATTCTCATCGCATCCGTCCCACTTCTTTCGTCCACGGAACATGAACAGACACTCTATACCCGCTACGGCGATTGGTTTCCGATTCTTTGCGCGCTTATTTGCGTTGGATGGCTCGGCAGTCAAACCATAATGCGGGTTCGTCATAAACATTCTTAAGTAATTGGTGAGGTATAATATGCTTGTAGATTTAAAGAACCAGGCTGAAGAGATGCAGACCCGTCTTCAAGAACTGAGAGGTTATCTTTGACCTGGCTGAAAAACGAAAAGAATTAACAGAACTTGAAGAGGCGATGATTGCCCCTGATTTTTGGAGCAATACACAACGCGTCCAAAAGGTTAACCAACGCATCGCCATCATCCGAGATGAAGTCGGAACGTACGAAGATCTCGCCCTGAAAATTGAAGATATCCAAACCCTGCTCGAACTCGCGACCGAAGAGAACGATGGGAGTTTACAAAACGAGATTGCCGACGGATTGGGTGATGTCACGCACCGTCTCGAACAGATGGAACTCCGTTTAATGCTAACGGGTGAGTTTGACGAGAACAACGCCATCCTCAACATTCACGCCGGTGCTGGCGGGATTGACGCGCAGGATTGGGCGGGGATGTTGATGCGTATGTACCTCCGTTGGTGCGACCAGCGCGGCTATCAGACCGAAATCGTAGACCTCACCTCAGGAGACGAAGCCGGCATCAAAGGAACGACAATCCTTGTTACAGGTGCCTCGGCTTACGGTTATCTGCAAGCCGAAGCGGGTGTGCACAGGCTCGTTCGGTTATCTCCCTACGATTTCAACAAGCGGCGGCATACCTCCTTCGCCGCTCTTGGCGTGACCCCTGAAATCGACGACACTGTGGAAGTGGATATCCAACCCGACGACTTACGGATAGATTTCTATCGCGCAAGCGGCGCGGGTGGGCAGCACGTCAACGTCACGGACTCAGCAGTTCGGATTACACACAAACCCACCGGAATTATCGTCCAATGCCAGAATGAACGTTCGCAGCATAAGAACCGAGAAATCGCTATGAAATTACTCCGTTCCCGTCTTCATGAGAAATACCGTGCGGAACGGGAAGCAGAACTCTCAAAACAGCGAAGCGAACGCTTAGACATAGACTTTGGGAGCCAAATCCGGTCGTATGTACTGCACCCCTACCAACGCGTCAAGGATTTGCGCACGAATGTCGAAACAGGTAATGTTAACGCCGTGTTGGACGGTGCTTTAGACCCCTTCATCGAAAGCTACCTCAAAATGAAGGCTCAGCGGAAATAATACTGCTTTTTGGTTGCTTTATGGGCAAAACTAAGGTATAATTATTAGGATATTACTGAAGTATAGCAACGGTCTATCATACAAAATAAATAAAAAAGGGGAAGCACTGTGGAAGAAACAAAGGACCTAATTCAGCAACGTCGCGAGAAGTTGGAAGAAATTCGCAAATTTGGCGTAGAACCATACCCGCATAAATATGAACCTACACACACAAGCTCCGCCATCCATAGAGACTTTGCTGACATTCAAGAAACGCCCGATGAAACCCAAAAAATCCGAATCGCCGGTCGGATCATGACGAAACGCGACCACGGAAAAAGCAGTTTTGCCCATCTGCAAGACGGTGAAGGTAGAATTCAGATTTACGTCCGACGAGACAATGTAGGTGCAGAGCCGTATAAAATCTATCGACGCTTTGATACTGGCGATATCGTCGGTGCCGAGGGAACACTTTTCCGGACACGTACAGGTGAACTCACCGTCCTTGTTGACTCCATACACCTCCTCTCCAAATCTGTTCGACCGCTCCCTGAAAAATGGCACGGTTTACAAGATAAACAAACACGTTACAGACAACGTTACGCAGACCTCATCATGAACCCTGAGGTGAAGGACGTTTTCCTTAAAAGGACACGAATTGTTCAAGCGATTCGCGACATGCTCAACGCGCAAAACTTTATTGAAGTAGAAACCCCGGTCCTTCAACCAATTTACGGTGGTGCAAACGCTCGTCCCTTCACAACGTATCACAACACATTGGAGCAAGCACTCTATCTGCGTATCGCAAATGAACTCTACCTTAAGCGTCTAATCGTAGGAGGATTCGATCGTGTTTATGAGTTCTCGCGTGATTTCCGAAACGAGGGAATGGACAGGGATCATAACCCCGAATTCACAATGCTTGAACTCTACCAAGCCTACGCTGACTATATCCAGATAATGGAGCTCACCGAAACCCTCATCGCTGAGACAGCAAAAATCATTCACGGGACAACGAAGATTCATTATCAAGAACATGAACTCGACCTCACACCGCCTTGGCGCAGGCTGAGTATGGTGGATTCAGTTCGAGAGCACAGCGGTATAGATCCCGTTCCACTCTCAGCGGACGATTTATACAAGAAAGCAATCAACGCCGGTGTTGAACTGGTAGGTGATGAAACGAAAGGGAAGATCATCGCTGAACTCTTCGACAAATTTGTGGAACCGAAACTGATTCAACCAACATTTATAACGGATCATCCTATCGAGGTCTCACCGTTTGCGAAAAAGAAGCCCGATAATCCAGAGTTCGTTGAACGCTTTGAGTTTTTTATCTGTGGGATGGAGGTTGGAAACGCTTTTAGCGAACTCAACGATCCGATCGACCAACGCCAACGGTTTCTTGAGCAGGCAAGCAGTTTAGAGGCTGGTGATAACGAGGCATTTATGGTGGACGAAGATTATTTACGCGCTTTGGAATATGGTATGCCGCCGACAGGTGGACTCGGTATCGGTATCGATAGGCTTACGATGTTGCTAACGAACCAATACTCCATCCGCGATGTTATTCTGTTTCCACAGATGCGTCCGGAAAGTTGAGATGAAAATCGCACCGATACTCCACACAGAAAGGTTGATACTCCGTTTGTTTACACGTGAAGATGTCGCTGTTGAATATATTCCGAAAGATCCAGAAAGATATTTTTTGAAGATACGATCCAGTACAGAATACTAAAGAGTGAGTTCATAGAAAAATGAGGTCCGCGCCACCCCTTCTTACGGAAAGACTGCTACTTCGCTCGCTTACACTTGAAGATGCCACTGATGTGCAACGCCTTGCTGGTGATCGCGATATAGCCGCAACGTTACCGAATATGCCGCACCCCTATGAAGATGGTATGGCTGAAAAATGGATTCGTTCTTGTTACGAAAAGTTTGAAAAAGACGAAGCACTACACTTCGCAATTACGCTTAGAATCGACAAAAACTTAATTGGCGGAATAGGGCTTAGACTCGATCAAGAGAACGAGAATGGCGAGATCGGTTATTGGATAGGTAAACCCTATTGGAACCGCGGTTACTGCACCGAAGCAGCAAGAGCCGTTGTGGCGTATAGTTTTGAAGTCTTGAAGTTGAACCGAATTCATGCGAAGCACTTCAAACGAAACACCGCTTCTGGACGGGTGATGCAAAAAATCGGGATGCGCTACGAAGGGTGCTTCCGGCAGCATGTAAAAAAATGGGATAACTTTGAGGATTTAATGGGATACGGGATGCTAAAAGCGGACTATGATTCATTGGCTCCTATCTCGTCTTAGGATATATATGAGATTTGAATGGTTCGTAGCCTCCCGCTACCTACGCTCACGGCGCAAACAATCCTTTATTTCAATTATCAGTATTATTTCCATTGGGGGTGTCGCGCTTGGTGTAGCAACAGTGATACTCGTAAGTGCTATATTAGATGGCGTTGAACAGGGGTTGAAGGATAGGTTCCTCGCAAATGAGGCACATGTTGTCTTCCGGTTACACGATAACAGTTTCTTTGATGATTACCAAAAACGTATTTCACAAATTGAGACCATTGATGAAGTTGTAGCGACATCACCCGTTGTTTGGGCACAGAGTGCTGTTCTTCGAGAGCGCAGCGATACCATTCAGGACGTAATTTACATCAAGGGCATCGATCCAGTTCAGGAAGACAAAGTCACCGGTTTCTCAAAATTTGTGGACGGCTCAACTGAGTTACAAGACTCACAGTATATTGAAAACGCTCGCCTCATCAGAGATGAAACCATCACAGGTGGGATTGTACTCGGAGGACGTTTGGCAGCTCGCCTCGGTGTCATTAAAGGTGACATGCTGCGACTTATCGTGAATCTTGCGAAACACCCCGTAAACGAGTCAATGCTCATACCAGACTTGGCGAGCTTCGTTGTGATCGGGTTCTATGAGTCCGAGTTGGCGGTTTATGACAACAACTTCGGGTTTATTCATTTAGAAGCCGCTCAAAAGATGTATAATAAAAAGAATCAAGTCAATACGATTTTCGTTCGACTAACCGATGCGGAATTAGCACCTCGGATCGCCAGACGGATTGAGGATAAAGTTCAGTTCTCCGTCTTAGAAGGAATGCCGGATGCCAGAACGTGGATGGAGATGCAGGCACCACTCTTCTCAGCACTTCGATTGGAAAAGATAGCAACTGTCATTATTGAAGCACTTATCATCCTGGTCGCATCCTTCAATATTGCAAGCACACTGATCATGACCGTGATGGAAAAGACAAAAGATGTCGGGACCCTACGGACACTCGGTACTTCACGCGGAAACATTATGAGAATTTTCATGATTCAAGGGAGCATTATCGGGATGCTTGGAACAGTCTTAGGCACGGTTTTGGGACTTGTGCTCTGTTGGCTCCTGAGTTTCAATTCAGCGCGTCCCGCTTACTGGTACGCCGTTGTCCTCATTGTGCCAATTTTCCTACAAGTGCTAATTGCCCTGAGGCGAATTACACCACGCCGTACGGGATGGATATTCACAACCGGTGTTTTATGGCTCATGGGGATAGGGTTCGCGCTCTACTGTGCTGTTAAACCAATTTCGCTGGTGGATCTCGGGCTGAGTCAAGTCTATCAGATGAATGAACTGCCGATACAGGTGAATTGGTTCTTTGTTATTTTCATCAATACACTTTCATTTTTAATCTGTTGGCTTGCGACACTATATCCGGCATGGCAAGCGGCAAACCTGAAGCCGGTTGAAGCCTTACAACATGAATAGCAACTTTTATAGTAAAGCCTATAATTACTTGGACGCTCTAAAGAGGCGAGGATACAATCCTCGCCAGCGGCGGTGGGGTCGTTGTTCACTGACGAACTGTCCACATATTTTTGGACTTTACTATAACTATGGGAATTAATAATTAAAAAAGTGGCAAACCCTGTAGAGACACTTATCCGCATCGTAGATTTACACAAGTCCTACTATGATGGCGAGTCAGAACTTCCTGTTCTTCAAGGCATCAACCTTGAAGTATACACGTCAGAATTCCTCGCAGTCGTCGGAGCATCAGGAGTAGGGAAAAGCACATTGCTTCATATTATTGGGACACTTGACAGACCCACAGCAGGAAGCGTTTTATACGACGAACAAGACGTATTCACGCTATCCGATACAGAACTTTCTCGATTTCGGAACAAAGAAATTGGCTTTGTGTTCCAATTTCATCACTTATTACCGGAATTTACAGCACTGGAAAATGTCGCAATGGGTGCCTTAATTACATCACCAAATAATAAAATGGTTTATAAAGAGGCAGAGTCATTGCTCGATTATGTTGGGCTATCCGAAAGGCTTTCACACTATCCAAACCAATTGTCTGGTGGTGAACGGCAACGCGTCGCAATCGCACGCTCACTGATTAATCAACCGAAGGTTGTACTCGCTGACGAACCAACGGGTAACCTCGACCGGCGGAGTAGCGATGCCGTCTTAGAACTGCTATGGGATTTGAACGCCAAATCTGGTCAGACTTTTGTTATCGTAACTCACAATCAAGAACTCGCCCAACAAGTAGATCGAGTTATCCAACTCGTTGATGGAAAGGTTGTTTAACTATGGGCTTCCTGGGCACCGCTCCATTACATTTCGCGCCCCTTCCCAGTAACGGGTGGGGACCCCGGTTTTCGGTGAATCCCAACCGCATTAAGTATCTGAACGGTTTTCTTTTTCTTATTAGCTGCACGACTTTAGAATTCTTATTAACTGCACGACTTTAGAATATCAGCCCAAGATCACCAGAAACCTGCCCGAAATGAAATTATGCCTTAAATGGCATAATTTGTCTTTGCTTTACATTTGGAGGGCAGCTCAGGAGGCCATAATTAAAAAATGTTGATTTATATTGACGGAGAATTTTTACCAAAAGCAGAAGCAAAGGTTTCGGTGTTCGATCACGGTTTGCTCTACGGTGACGGTGTTTTTGAAGGCATCCGTTCCTATAACAGTAGAGTTTTTAAACTCGATGAACACCTCGAGCGGCTTTACGATTCTGCGAAATCAATCATGTTACAGATCCCTATTCCTATTGAAACAATGAAGGAAACGGTTCTGGAAACACTCCGTCGAAACCATCTCAGAGAAGCCTATATTCGATTGGTTGTAACTCGCGGCGCAGGAGATCTCGGACTGGATCCGGATAAATGCCCAAAACCGAGCATCATTATTATTGCAGATAAAATCACCCTCTATCCACAAAAATTCTATGAAGATGGATTGGAAATCGTAACCGCCTCTGTTCGAAGGAATTATTCAGAAGCCATCAATCCACGCATTAAGTCGTTGAATTATCTAAACAATATCTTAGCCAAAATTGAAGGGAAACAGTCGGGTGCAGAAGAGGTCTTGATGCTTAACGCAGAAGGTTATGTTGTTGAATGTAGCGGTGATAATATTTTCTGGGTAAAGAATGGGGTCCTCGTCACGCCACCGGTTCACATAGGTATTCTGGAAGGTGTGACACGGAACAGCGTTATCGACCTCGCACGCGATGCTGGCATGCAAGTTGAAGAGCGCGTTTTTACAAGGCATGATCTTTACATTGCTGATGAATGTTTTCTAACCGGTACAGCCGCCGAGGTTATACCTGTTGTAAAAATAGACCGACGCGCCATCGGGGACGGGCAACCCGGAAAAGTGACAGAAAAACTCATTGCTGCATTTCGGCAGTTTGCACATAACTGCGGCACCCCAATCTATACCGCTTTATAGTTTTCAGTTTTCAGTCGTCGGTTTTCAGTTAAATAAAGACAAAAAGAGTCTCGTCCAACTAAACCATCTTTTAACTGACGACTGATGACTAATGACTGACGGGTGTTAACATACAGGAGGACATCTAATTATGAGTGCGCCAAAAAACGTTCTGATTCTGATAAGTCTATTCATTGGATTTGCGGCGATCACGGTTTTCGCAGAAGAAACAGAAAAACCCACACTTGGTCCGCAGGTAGCTACTATCGAACAGCAGATGGAAGCTGAGACTGATAAAGATACCACAGCAGACACCACCAAACCCGCTGGCGATGCGATGCTTCTCGTCAAGAAAATCTCTTTTGAAGGCGTGAAAACTTCCTCCGAAGATATGCTGCGCACCCTTATTCAGACACAGGTTGGGCAGGAAGTCTCTGAAGAACTTCTTACACAAGATGTGAAAAGCCTCTTCAAAGACACAGGCTTCTTCTCCGAACTCACAGTAGATGTAGAACCCGTTGAAACCGGTGGATTAGAAGTCATTTACAAGGTCGTCGAAAATCCTAAAATCTCCGGAATTAACATTATTGGAAACGAAAATTTAAATACCGGCAAACTTAAGGATGAGATTACACTCCGCCCTTCAGAAATTTATAGTGACCGACGACGGTGGGAAAGTGAGCGAGCCCTACAGAAACTTTATCACGAAAAGGGATACTATCTTGTCGGTATCCAAACCCATATCGGAGATAAAGACGAAGAGGCGAATACCATCCAAGTCACGTTTGAGATAAACGAAGGGCCGAGAGTGCGAATTGAGGAAATCAACTTTATTGGAAACACACAAATCTCCGGGAATACCATACAGAAAAAACTCAAAACCCGCACCGGTAAACCCTTCGATCAGATGTTGTTTGAGGAAGAAGACTTATCTCTAAACATCCGAAATTATTATCAGGATCAAGGCTTTTCCCAGGTGAAAGTCATCGGCTACGAAAAACGGTTCACAGAAGACAAGACCGGCTTAATACTTGACATTACTGTTGATGAAGGTCCCGAATTTATTATCGGAACCTACACACTTGAAGTGGAAGCCGGTGCTAAGAACCTCTTCTCTGAAAAGAAGATACGCGGGATGCTCGACCCTGCGGAAGGTGAGGTTTTTAACCGTGCCACCTTCGACGAATCAATCGCAAAGTTACAGCAGGCTTATCTCGATAAAGGTTACCTACTTTCAGAAGTCCTACCGACCCCCACTTTCAATGAAGTGGATGGCGTGGTTGACATCACCTTGGGAATCAACGAAGGAGATGTCATAATTATCGACAAGGTAATCATTACCGGGTTAGAAAAAACGAAAGAACACGTCGTTAAACGTGAGTTGGATTTTTTGGGCATCGAGTCGGACGAGTTATTAGATGTCAAAGCACTGCGCAAAGCGCGGCAACGTTTGTTCCAGATGGGTTCTTTTATTCGTGCTGTTGATTTTGTCCCAAGTGATACCCCCGAAGAGAACCGAAAGGAGTTAAGAGTTAATATTGCGGAAACACCGCGAACAGGAATGCTGAGTCTCGGAGGTGGGTACGGCAGTGAAGGCGGTATCTTCGGTGTCGCAGAGGTGGGACAAAACAACTTTCGTGGACAAGCGTATCGGGTCCACTTAAAAGGCGAGTTAGGCACAAGGGATCACCATACCGCCGAACTCAGTTTTGGAACCCCTTGGGTTTTGGGAACACCAACCCGACTTAATGCCCGGATCTACGACAACCGCCGCTTCCGCCGCTATTATGGAACGGTCGGTGCCCTCCTTAATCGTCAGATAGGAGGTAACTACTTATACGACCGATACGTTTGGGCGAGACGAGGTGCGTCTCTAACGCTCGGAAGACCCATTGCCCATGATATTGATCTGTCCGTCCGCTTTCGGAACGAACATGTGGAATCACACAACCCGGATAGGGAAATATACAATCGCTCCACGCGAAGTATTCTGTTTTCCCTTGGAAGGGATACCCGCGATTATCGCACCTCCTTGTTTGACCCAACAGCAGGTTCATTCCATACACTCTCTTATGAATACTCCGGCGGTATTTTGGGAGCGGACAATAAATTCCAGAAATATTATGCTGACTCGAGTTTGTTCTACAGTGGATGGTGGAACCACGTCATTGCTGCGCATGTCCGCGCAGGTATCATGCGCAGTGACAGCACCGATGCTTATTTCCTGTTCTATGAACGCTTTTTCCTCGGCGGTGTAGATAGTATTCGTGGTTACGAAGATTGGGAAATCTATCCCGATCCAGATGCAACGGGTTTTATCAATCCGTACGGCGGTGATAAGGTATTCTTTGCAAACTTTGAGTATCGTGTCCCAATTTCTCAGCAACTCACAGCAGCACTGTTTTTTGACATAGGGCAGGTGTGGGATGAAAAGACTACAAACGTCTTCAGCGAAATCAATATGAAAAGAGGTCTCGGTCTTGAGGCACGGTTTACCATGCTCGGCATGTTAGTTCGGTTAGGTTGGGGGTATGGCTTGGATCGCGTTAGCGGTGAACCCGCTGGCAAATTCCATTTCACCGTTGGACCCGGCTTCTAAATTATAGTCTTCAGTTGTCAGTTATCAGTTAAAGAGGGCTCTAATTTAGCAGACCCACCTCTTAACTGACCCCTGATAACTGTTAACCTCTATTAAGGATTCAAATTATGAAACTATTTCAGTTAAGTGCTTACCAAGCACGTCTAACTCTATTAATTATCGGTCTCACAGTTTTCTGTTTCAGTTCGGGAAGTATCGGGCAGGAATCTTTCAAAATCGGTGTCGTGAACACGCAACAGGTTTTGGAAGGATCCCAAAAAGCGACGGATGCAACCGAACTGCTCCAAGCGGCAAGCGAACGCCTGAAAACGAAGTTACAGCGATTGGTGGATGAGATCAGAACCCTACAAGAAAAGAAGGCAAAAACCGAACTCTTCGTGGAAAAGGCACAGACCGCGGATTTGGATAACGAAATCCGCCTCAAACAGCAGGAATACCAGCGTGAGGCCGAAATAGGACAGCAGGCACTGCTTGAAAAAGAGCAAGAGTTGATGGAACCGATTTACAACAACCTTCAAGAAGTGATTATCAAAGTCGGTGAGTCCGAAGATTTTGACATCATCCTCGAAAAACGACTCATCACACTTTATGTGAAAAAGGAATATGATTTGACACAACAGTTAATCGGCTTGATGAACGAAAGCTCCGAATAACGCTACACTGCCTAAACTCCAGTTGTGGGAGGGGTTTGTAACCCCGAATAACCATTCACATCTACGGAGAAAGGAATACGGCTAAATGCGTATGAAACTCAAGGAAATTTGTGAACGCTTGGATGGTGATCTTTCTGGGGACGGTAATATTGAAATTACAGGAGTTTCTGGAATCAAAGAGGCACTCCCAAGTCAGATTACCTTTGTTGCTAACCCCAAGTACCTCGCCGCCATAGCGACAACACAAGCAGGCGCGATTATTATTGGCCGCGGTGTCAACGGTAACGGTAAGCCTACTATCTGTGTTGAGAATCCGTATTGGGCTTTCGTCAAAGTTTTAGAAATGTTCGCGTGGGACAAAAACCATCGCGCACTTCCCGGAGTTCATGAGACCGCAATTTTAGGAAAGAACGTCAAACTCGGTGAGCGCGTCGCAATCCAAGCGTTTGCCTATATCGCTGACAACGTTGAAATTGGAGATGATACCGTTATTCAGCCTTTTGTCTACATCGGCGAAGGAACCAAGATCGGCACTGATGGTCTTATCTATCCACATGTCAGTATTCGAGAAGAGGTAACCATCGGTAACCGGGTGATCATCCACTGCGGCGCAGTTATTGGCAGCGACGGCTTCGGATTCGCACCCGTTAGCAACCGACACCACAAAATCCCCCAAATCGGAACCGTGGTCATTGAAGACGATGTTGAAATTGGAGCGAATACTACTATTGATAGAGCGACACTTGCTGAAACGCTGATTAAACGCGGCACCAAATTGGATAATCTCGTCCAAATCGCACACAACGTTGTCATCGGAGAAGATTGTTGCCTCGCCGCGCAAGTCGGTATCGCTGGCAGCACGACGCTCGGTGACCGAGTCAATATTGCGGGCCATGGAGGCGCAGCAGGACATCTGACACTCGGCGAAGACAGCGTTGTTTACGCCAAATCCGCAGTTACCAAGGATATGCCCGCCGGTAGTCATCTGTCTGGATTCCCCGCACGCCCTCATAAACAGGAATTACGAATTCACGCGGCGACTCGGAGATTGCCAGAACTGCTCCCTGAATTCGCAAAACTCCAAAAACGGGTTGCGGAACTGGAAGCGAAAATTCAAGAGCCAGAGGATGAAGATTAACTCACAACCCCAATGCTTTAGCGTTGGGTCCAACCCGCGAACGCACCCGGTTTCCGCGTAGGCATTTTTTCCACTGTACCTCCTCCGGTTCAAGCACTATTGTAATCTGTCCACTGGTAGTATGGAACGCGCTTCGGTATCCGTTATCCCTAACAAACTATCAGTCAACGGTCAAGATCAGAAAAAATGAAGACATTGATCGCGTATCTTGAGTTGGCGCGTCCACTTAACGGGATTATCGCCTTCATCTCTGCCTGGCTCGGTGGGATGTTTGCCAGCCAAGGGAACATGGAAAACCTCGTCAATATCCGACTTCTGTTGGTTTCTGTCGCCGCACTTGTCTTGCTTTCTGCCGGAAACGCCATAAACGATTACTGTGATTACAATATTGACCGAATCAATCGCCCGCGACGACCGCTACCTTCTGGACGCATTCGGCGTACGGATGCACTAATTTTTGCGATAATCCTTACTGTAATCGGCATCTGGTTGGGAACACTCATTAACAGAAATGCAATAGGCTTCGCCATCCTCGTGTCTATTGCGCTTGTCAGTTATGCTTTCTGGTTGAAACGCACGCCTTTTGTCGGCAATTTAGTCGTCAGTGGATTAACGGGTTTAACCTTCATTGCTGGGGGTGTGGCAATAGATTCGGTGCAAGGCACACTCATTCCAGCAATCTTTGCCTTTTTGTTCACAACCGCGCGGGAAATCGTCAAAGACCTTGAGGACACGGAAGGCGACCTGAAAAATAACGCAAAAACGCTTGCGACTCTCAACCCACGGATTGCAGTCCGGACAGCCATCGGTTTCATGGCATCTGTTATTCTGTTTAGCCCCATCCCATATTTATTCGGTTGGTATTCATGGCACTACTTAATTGCCGTGCTCATCGGTGTTGACCTTGTGCTAATAGGTTTGGCAATTCGCCTGTGTCAAGATGCCTCCAGAGAAAGTTGTGCATCCATTCAACGTTGGATGAAGTGGGATATATTCGTCGGACTCGGCGCAATCTATCTCGGTTTTTAATTTTATCTTGCGGATTTTTAATTTTACCTTGCGGAGGAACAACGTGCGTTTCAACTTTTGCGTGCGTTCCGTATATCTGCTCTCCATTCCATTACGAGCTACGGGGTTTGAGGCTATTGTAGCATAACCTGTTAGGTTTTTAATTTTACCTTGCGGAGGAACAACGGGCGTTTGGACTATCCCGTGTGTTTCTCAAATCCGTCCTCCACTCCGTTACGGACTACGGGCTTTGAGATTATCTTAAGAGACATCCAGTGTGAGACGAAAACCTCTTTACTGACTGCGACGCAAGCCGCGTATGGGCTTGCGGGACAATGCTGACGACTGACCGCTAATTGCCAATGATAAATTACGATGAAATTATCGCCTTTTTGGAGAAAGAGAACTCCGATGCAGATGCCGTTTCCCGTTTTAAGCAGGCGTATCATACCTTCAGCAAAACAGGCACATGGCACCCTGCATACGAGGTATTTGTTACAGGTTGGCAGCGGCTTGAGGGGGTCATGTTGTTAGAACCGGAGGACACATTTGACAGCGACTACCGAGTTCATCTCGCAACGACAACCGAACGGAGCTTGAGAGAACTACTCATCGCTTTTCCGAGACGATACACAGGTCTGTTTCATCTCAGCGAAAAGTGGATAGAAAACAGAATCCACGATGTTTTAGAAGGGGACGTAATTCAGACCGATGTCGGTTCTTTCTATCGGGGCATCAAACGCGGCAGCAGCACACGCGCCGAACAACGAACCGTCTCTAAACGGAAGGATACAATAGTATCACATATTCGCAAATTAGCCTCTCTGAAGGGGAAACTTGAACACTCCGAATTTATCATTGAAGGGCACCTGATAGTAGAGCGAGCAGTGGAAGACGGACTTCCGATCGAAACACTTCTCTATACCACCGGATTTGTGGCAACACCCGAAGGGAAATCTCTGCTCAATCGGGCAGCGGCAGAAAACCTATCCTTTTATCAGGTGAATGATGGCGTGATGGGTTCAATTACGACGACGCGACCGGTGCCATCTATAATCGCTTCGGTTCATCTCAGTTACCCCAACTTCCTTTCGGAATCCGGAAGTCTCAATTTTCACTTTAGCCCAAGATGTATATTGCTCATCGCAGAGAACATTGGTAATCCCGACAACCTCGGAATGACGCTACGGACAGCAGACGCGGCAGGCGTATCCGCTGTCCTATTAAGTGGTGAAGGCGCAAGTCCTTTTCATAAAAACTGTATCCGTGCTTCCCGGGGGGCAGTTGGTCGTTTACCCTTATTCTACACACCAGGCATCGGTGGTGCAATTGCGGCACTCCGTGCCTCAGATTGGCAAGTGCTGGGTGCCACAGCAAGTGCCAAAAACCAACTGCATGAGATGGAATTCACACTCCCCACGGCTATCGTCGTAGGTAACGAGAATACCGGTCTCTCCGCTGATGCACGTGAATGCTGCCCGGAATTAGTTCGCATCCCTATGGCATCAGGGCAATCATCACTCAACGTAGGAGTCGCCGCAGGTGTTTTACTTTATGAACTCACGCGACAACACAGAATTTGACAAATCGAAATAAATATGATAGAATTCTTAAAATAACTGATGATCCATAAGTCCTCAATATCAGAAAAGGCATAGCATTTAGACTGAGATTTAGCATAGGCAAAGAAGGAAAATCGCATTTGAGATCAAATTGGGTTCTTAACTACTTTCACGAGGTATTGAAAAAGCACCATGCTGGTTATTTCGTTTTAATTGATCCGGAGCAGTGTGAAATTGAAAAATGCGTCAAACTTGCGCGCGAAATTGAGAAAGCGGGTGCAGACGCAATTTTGCTCGGTGGCAGTTTTTTAACGAACGATTTGCACCCCATCGCGAAAGCACTTAAGCAAGAAACAGAACTCCCACTGGTGCTATTCCCGGGCGATTCGATGCACCTCACTCCCCACGCTGATGCGATTCTGTATATCAGTCTCATAAGTGGACGCAACCCGAACTATCTCATTGGCGAACAGGTCAAAGCGGCACCGTGGATACAACGTTACGCGCTTAAACCCATTCCAACTGGCTACATGCTGATTGAAGGCGGGAACAAAACCGCTGTTGAATTTATGAGTGACACAACACCCATCCCACGCGATAAACCCGACATTGCGGGACCCCATGCATTGGCGGCAGAGTATCTCGGTATGCAGATGGTATATCTGGAGGCAGGAAGTGGTGCTGTGCACTCTGTCCCAGAGGAAATGATCACAACAGTGAAAAATCAAATCAGCATCCCACTCATCGTCGGGGGCGGCATCCGCACACCAGAAATTGCCGCTAAAAAGGTAGAAGCAGGTGCTGATTTCATCGTCACAGGTAACATTCTCGAAGAAAACGGATCCCTCGAACTGATGAGGGCATTCGCTAACGCCGTTCACGGCTAAAATAAACGTGCGTCCCAAGCACATCTATAGAAAGACAAAAGGACTTCATCATGGCTGAAGTTAAAGAGATACACATAGAAACAGAAACAGAAACAGAAACAGAAACGTCTGCTGATAACGATTCCACCGACAATAAAGAAAAAACACTTGTCGAGCGAATGCGAGAAATCGCGGAGGTGGCACTTGATACAGTCAAATCGGAAGTGAAAAAGGAGATAGAAGAGCGCATGGCACCCGTCGAAGAGACTGCTGCCAACCTCACATCGGAAGTTAAGAAAGAAGTAGAAGCGATCGTACAAAGAGTCCGTGATCAGTACGAAGCAGAACGCGAAGACCTATTGCACACAGAAATCAAAAAAGAGGTAGAGACTGCCGTGCAAGAGGTACACGAGGAATACAAAGCGGAGCGTGATCGCCTCCTACGCACAGCTGCAGAAGCTGAGAACACCAAAAAACGCTTGCAAACGGACTATCAGCGGCAGCTCAAGTTTGCCAACGAAGGAATCCTTGAAGGGATGGTCCCGGTGTTGGACAGTCTGGAAGCCGCCATTAAAAGCGTAACCGAAAAAGTCGAGGCAAGCGACACTACGCCAGCGTTCACGACCTTCAACGAAGGCGTGCAACTTGTTCACAAACAGTTATTAGATGCGCTCAAAATCCACGGGCTTGTGCCGATCGAAGCAGTGGGTGAAACATTCGATCCAAATCAGCACGAGGCACTCCTTGTCACAGCATCGGATGATGTGCCAGAAGGGAAAGTGATTGAGGAATTTCGGCGTGGCTATATGTTGCACACCCGTGTCCTACGCGCCTCGCAAGTTGTCGTCTCACAAGGACCAGCTGAAAAAGAAGCATCAAACGAAGTCGCAGATGATACAGATACGGATGCTACTGACACTACTGAATAAAGCACAGGAAAGGTAGTATATGACACAAAAACGTGATTATTATGAGATTCTGAACGTCAATCATGATGCCGATGAAGACGAAATAAAGAAGGCTTATCGCAAACTCGCCATACAATTCCATCCGGATAAAAACCCAGGCGATAAAGTCGCCGAAGACAAATTCAAGGAAGCTACAGAGGCTTATGAAGTCCTGCAAGATTCTGAGAAACGGAACCGTTATGATAGATTCGGGCATACAGGACTGGATGGCAGCGGTAGCGACTTCGGAGACTTTGGTGTGAACCTTGACGACATCTTCGGTGATGTCTTTGGCGATCTCTTCGGAGGATTCAGCGGTGGTACGCAGCGTACACCTAAACGCGGACGCAGTTTACAATATAACCTTGACGTAACATTGGAAGACGTTATTCACGGCAAAGAGGTCACAATCCAAGTGCCACGGGTTGAATCGTGTCCCACATGTGAAGGCAACGGTGCCAAAAAGGGAACGAGTCCTGTAAGGTGTCCTCAATGTCACGGCAGAGGTCAAATCAGCCAATCACAAGGTTTTTTCACAATGTCCCGCACCTGTCCGAGATGTCGTGGCGAAGGCGCGATTATTACAGAACCCTGCCAACCCTGTGGCGGAAGAGGTGTTGTTCGAAACACGCGCGATATTCCGTTAAATATTGACAAAGGCGTTGATACAGGTTTCAAGTACCAGTTACGAGGTGAAGGCGAAGCGGGTGTAAACGGCGCACCTCCAGGTGATTTGTTTGTCGTTATCAATGTCGAACCGCACGAACGCTTCCAACGTGATCGAAACGACCTTATTACAACCGCCAAAATTCCGTTCGTCCAAGCCACCCTCGGTGGGAACATTGAAGTTGATAGTATTGATGGAAAGGAAGAATTGCATATCCCACCGGGTACACAGTACGGTGCACAACTGCGTATCCCTAACAAAGGGGTTCCACATTACAGACGTTCCTATTCAGGAGATCTGGTCGTGAGGTTGGAGATTGAAACACCAGTGCATCTCAACGCGGAACAGCGAAGAACGTTAGAAGAATTTGCGAAACTGAGAGGAGAATCGCATCAGAACGAACACGGCGGATTCTGGGACAAACTGCTGGGTAGACACGAAGACGAGGAACCCGAATAGAACTACCGGTCCGTAGGGCCTGGGGGATTTAGTCTTTAAATGGACTGGGCAAGAATCACAGTAACTACCGCTCAAGAGGCATCAGAAGCTGTCGCGAACCTTCTCTTTGAATTAAACGCCACCGGCGTTGAACTCAAGGATAACGAGGCATCGACAGTAAACCTCATCGCCCACTATCCGTTAGATGATAGAGTTGGCGCACGGATGCAGAAACTCCGCGACTTCCTGACGGAACTTCCAACATGGGGTATCCAACCACATCCTGCAACGATTGATTTAAAACATGTCAAATCCGAGAAGTGGGAAGAGGCATGGAAATCCGCCTTTCCACCGCAGCGTGTTGGTAGCAGGATTGTCATAGCCCCAACGTGGATCGATGTTCCCCACAACGAAACGGAAATATTGATTCAACTCAATCCGGGCATGGCATTCGGGACAGGTTACCATCCGACCACGCGGCTCTCCCTCGAATTATTGGAACGCACCGTCGAACCGCACCATCAGGTTGCTGACATCGGGACAGGCTCCGGTATCTTAACAATTGCCGCTATCAAGTTAGGTGCGAAACACGTTGACGCGATTGAGATTGATCCGACAGCAATCCCTATTGCAGCCGCCAATTTTCAGGCAAACGGTGTGGCACCAAAGGTCCATTTGTCTCAAGGTGATGGGCTCAGGGGAATCGAAAACAGATACCACCTCATCATTGGGAACATCCTAACGAAGACAATTCTTCCCATGATTCCATTCTGCGTACAGCGGATCTATCCTGAAGGGATCATCATTTTCTCTGGAATTTTGGAGACTGAGTTTGCACAAGTTAAGTCAGTTTTAGAAGCAAATCAGTTTCAATGTCTTGAAGTCGTCAGCGAGGCAGAAGATAAGGTGACTTGGGTAGGAATCAAAGCCGCTCAGTAGTTGCGAGGTCACCTCGCCCCTACTGTGAATCTTCTTTCGATAACCCGTGGCAGAGGTTACACCGACCGAGATTGAGATGTGGCATTGTCGGGGATTTTTCATCGCCTCTTAAATGGCACTTTAGACACTCAACCGCTTCCTCTGAAGCACGATGCTCCTCTATATTAGAACGCGCGGGTGCAGCGTTGAAAAAAAGAATAACCATAACAATCGCAAAGATAAGACCAATAACGCTGACAATCATAAAAAGCGTTCTGGGATTGGCTTGTTCCGTTGGCATATAGTTAAAACGCGGCTCCTTCGTTGAAAAATGGAAAGAGGATTGGGATATTTTCTGCGGTTAGTGCGGAACCGTACTCGCATCCTTCAAATGCCTCAGCATATTTGACCTGTGCGCCCGTTTCTTCGCCATAGAGTGCTATGAGTAAATCCCGATGCTTTTCGGCAACATCTTGTAAACGATTTAACATTCGTTCAGCAAGCCACGCACGCCGTTGCGATGCACCAGCAGGCACGGCATTTAACGACCCGCCATTGTAAGGAAGCCACTCGTAGAACTGCGATACGTGGCAGTGGAGCATATCAATCTTCTGTTCAACGACAGCATCAATGCTAACGGCTATATCCGGCGTGAACGGATAGGGTTTCATGAAACCATCGCTCAAATAGGCAATAACAGGGTTTTTCTCCAGATGTGGCGTCAGGGCACAGATGTTCGGAACAGTAACCATGTACGCAGCGTCCTGTACTAAGGTTGACGTATACCGATGGTCGGGATGATAATCGTTCGGACGGTGGGTCATTATTAAATCTGGCTGGAATTCACGAATTGTTCGAATAATCTTATATCGGTTTTCTAACGTCGGCATAAGTTCACCATCGTGATTGTCCAACAATTCATATTCAATACCGACGACTTCGGCGGCGGCTTGCGCTTCTTCATATCGCCGCTGCGCCAGAGGACCGCCACCCATTTCGTGATGTCCAGCATCGCCGTTCGTAACAGAAACAAATTTAACGCGATGTCCCTGTTGTACATACAAGGCAGCGACACCTCCCGCTTTAATATCACAATCATCGGGATGTGCGCCGAAAACCAAGACATTTATCTGTTTTTTTGACATTTTTCGTTTTCCAATAAAAAATGATGCGGATTCCACCGCTTACAAGCACACTCTGAAAGATTGCTTTTTCGTTCCCACAGGAACAGCAACTGCCAAATTAACACTTATGAAAAACTGGAAAATTGAAGTCTACTATAAACCTGAAGTCCCTGATACCGTTGGACAAGGCATTCTTGAGGATATAACCGATCTTGGTATTACTGGTATTGATTCTGTGCGCACAGCCACGGTCTACTGGATCGAAGGATCCCTTGACGCAGAAACTATTGACTGCATCGGAACTGAACTCCTCGCGGATCCGATTACACAAGCCTACACCTTTGGAACCGAAAATAATACCGAGACAGATTGGACGCTTGAAGTGCAATTCAAGCCCGGTGTTACGGATGCTGTCGGTGATAGCACCGTCAAAGGCATCAGAGACTTAGGCATCGCGGGTGTAACGACCGTTCGCACGGGACATAAATATTGGTTCACGGGTGCCTTGAATGCAGAAGTCCTTAAGACGATTGCCCAGCGGTTGCTCATGAACGAGGTGATTCAAACATTCTCCTATCAGGCACCACGATCGTGAAACGCATCTCCTAACTCGCATACACTCGAATCACTGTGCCTAAATGGAACCGAACTAAGGTAGCCGTCGCGGCTTGACGAAATGCGAAACCCGTCCCAACTGTCGAGCTAACGCGCTTCGGTTTCCCCAACGTAATGTCACGAAAACCGTGCTTCCGAAGTAATTTGGGTAAGGAACGCGCAGAGAAATAGTAGAGATGGTCATGCGGGTGGACATAGGGCCAATCCGCTTTCTGGAGACGGCTCTGCAAACTCTCACCGTTCGGTACTTCAATGACAAGGGTCCCGATCTGAGGCTTCAGAACTCGGCGTAACTCGCTGAGGAAGGGATTCAATTCCGAGATATGCTCTAACACATGATAGAGTGTAATCGCATCGAAGTGGTCAGAAGGAAAACCTGCTTCAAAGACATCTCCACACTTCACATCCAATTTATGTATCTCCTGTGCAAAAGCACTGCCACTCTTGGATGGATCAACGCCGTGCGATTCCCAACCCTGTTCGCGAGCGAGGTGGAGGAAGGTCCCGATACCACATCCAACATCTAAGAGGTGTCCCTTCCGCTGACGCTGTTTCTCCAACTCAGATAGACGCTCCGCCATCTGCAACCATTCCATGCTGTCCGTATGGATGCGTTCTACTTTATCCGATGGATAGTAAGTCTCAGCATACCCCTCTTCAAGCGTCTGACGGTTGATTCTCGGATTAACATAGCGCAACTGACATCGCTTGCAGACGACCACCGATAAGGTGTCCTTACTGAAAAGTTCTTCCGTTTCATCTCGCTCACAAATTGGACAGTTAATATGTTCTAAGGTATCCATGCGCTTTACCGTTCCGCGGGTGTACTAAGCTATCGGCACCCCTTGCGCTTCCACATAAACTGAATAAAGAGATTGACTGCCTGCCATAAACAGTCTGTTTCTTTTTACACCACCGAAGCAGAGGTTTGCACAGATTTCTGGGAGGTGAATTTGCCCGATACGTGTTCCGTCTGGTGCGAAGACATGCACCCCATCGTATCCGTCGCCAATCCAACCTGCGCTCGCCCACAAGTTTCCATCAACATCGCACCGAATGCCGTCAGCAATACCGGGAGCCATATCGCAGAACACCTCTTGCTTGCCTAACCTCTCGCCATCTATTACGTCATAGACGAAGAGATGCCGTGGGGTTCCCTCTTTATGCGTAACCCCAGTATCAACGACATAAAGTTTCTCGTAATCAGGCGAAAAGCAGATACCGTTCGGTTTCTCGAGTTCATCTATCACGATGGTTGCCGCGCCGGTATCAGGGTCGAGACGATAAACGCAGGTCGGCAACTCAAATTCGGCTATATGCCCTTCATAGTTGAGCATAATACCGTATCCGGGATCAGTGAACCAGATATGCCCATCGGGATGGACTGCTACATCGTTCGGAGCGTTGAGCGGCTTCCCGTCAAAGTTGTCCATCAGCACAGTAACCGTTCCGTCATATTCGGTTCGAGTGACGCGCCGCGTACCGTGTTCACAACTGATGAGTCTTCCCTGTCGATCGCGGGCGTGTCCATTGCTATAATTGGACGGTTTACGGTAGACGCTCACTTCGCCGGTGGATTCTTCCCATTTCAGAATCCGATTGTTCGGAATATCGCTCCAGAGCAGATACCCGCCATCGCCGAACCAGACGGGTCCTTCTGCCCATCGCGATCCTGACCATAACCGTTCGACAACAGAATTGCCAATCTTATATTTTCCAAAACGCGGGTCCAGCACCTCAATCGCCGGATCTGGATAGCGGACAATTGAATCATCCCATTTTCTTTCTGTACTCATGCAAATCTCCTCCAAATAGCACTACAAGCAGCAGAACGCTTTCGACTTCTGCAATAGTATATCACAAATCAAGAAGATGTATGTAGGAAAAACTTTGAGCCTTAATCTACGAAGTTGTGAAGAGTAAACGAAAATAGCGGCAATCTATACACCTTGCCATAAATTTGTCATTTTTTTTTACAAAAAAGCCATATCTTGATATTATAATTTAAGAGATTCGCGAAAATGATCAGAAGACATTATCATGATGTATATCTCTTGATGAATTTTAAAATTCATAATCTCTTTAAGGAATCCCTATAAGAGATGCGGAGGAATACATCACTTTCCTTGAAGCACAATACTATCTCTGCCGAGCGACACAACACTACGGACACTCGAAACCCTGCGAAACGAAAGAGCAGAAGGCGTACGAATCACTTTCAGGAGTGAAAATGAAAAATTCCTTCACCTTACCCTTATTCAGAATTTTGAGGTTTTATCTCGCATGCATCCTCGGTCTAGGTCTCTTCATTGGCTGTGGAGACATGGAAGATAAGGAAACAGAAACGACGGAACCCTTCAATTCAATAGTAACACCCAGCTTACCTGCCTACAGCATCGAAGAAACGGAACCCATCTTATTACGCGTTAAATCCATCTATAAACAACTCAACTCTGGGGAAAGGCGTGTTCCTCTCAACTGGGACACGGAAAAAGACCCGGTCTTACGCGCTGCATACGCCCGCTCCCTACTCATCAGAGGAAAAATAGATATTCCTGTAGACTGGCACAAGACAACGGATCCCATCTTACACGCCGAATATGAACGCGCCCAACTCATCAAACAGTTCGGGGACATACCGCAGGTTCACATTAGGGCAGATTTCCATCTCCTAAGTCCGTTAGGCGTAAAAACGGTAACACGTGAGACTTTCATCGCCTATTTTGAAGCACAATATTTCCTCTTCCCGAATGAAGTCAATCGACGCGCGCTTGAAGATGCCAGAAAGCCAGAACCGATCGGGGGACCTGAATTGGATAAGCTTAGAAAAGAGGACCCCGAAGCATGGGCTAAACGCTACCGCGCCCAACTCATTGAAGAGTTCGGGAATACGCCACAAGTTAAGATCGTTGCAGATTTTATACGCAAATTGGAGCTGCAGCTACCGAGAACCGATGCGGAATGCCACACCTTTCTTAAGGCACACAGCCAAATGAGAGGGTTAGCAGCGAAGCAAGAATTTATATTACCACGTGATGAAGAATACGCTGTTCTTGAAGCACAAGATCAACTCAAAATCAAAGTGAATGAATTAACACGGCTCAGACTCGAAAAATTCCGAAAGGCAAAAGCAGAAGGAATTCCATTTCATCTCATGGATCGGATTGATGACGATAACGCGTAAGTCCTTTTTTATGGCACCGATGAGAGGGCTTACATCCCTTTTAACAGCGTCCGTAGCGGCGTGTTTATAGTCGTTATTGGTCTCCTTTTGACAAAATATGTCCACACCTTTTCGCTTGTCTTTTTTATACCAGCATGATACAATTGCGATGATTACATACAGTGTCCGGAGTAAACCGCCTGATAGAGCCTATCTCATAAATACCAGTCCGTATTAACCTAAAGAAAGCCTCTTTTAGGAGATATATCGCAAGTCCCCCTGATAAGGGGGATTTAGGGGGTTTTTGCATGAAAAATCCTTATTGGGCAATAGTCTTATAGTAAAGCCTATAATTACTTGGACGCTCTAAAGAGGCGAGGATACAATCCTCGCCAGCGGCGGTGGGGTCGTTGTTCACTGACTAACTGTCCACATATTTTTGGACTTTACTATAAACTATTTATGAGAAGCACTGTAATAACTTGTTTGAATGGACACAACACGACTGCTTTCATCGAAATCAAATTACACTACAAATAGAGATATCTATGTCAAATAAAAACGCATCCCTAAAATCCGGCATCCGAGATAACCTTCTTCGTGAAACAGTTCACGATTTTTTAGAACAGGAAATTAAAAACGGTTCCGCACTCTCCATCGTATCCGCCTACTTCACCATCTATGCATACGAAAAGATGCAACACTCCCTCAACAAAATAGAGGAACTCCGTTTTCTTTTTGGTGACCCTGATTTTGTCACACGTATGGATCCGAATAATACAGATAAAAAAGCGTTTGACATAACAGACACAGGTTTAGAACTCAACCAGCAACTTCGACAGAAACCGATTGCCAAAGCGTGTGCCCAATGGATAAAAGAGAAGGTAGAAATCCGCACGACCCGCGAATCAAACCTGATACACGGGAAAATGTACCATATCGCCAATAACGGCGTTGATAAAGCAATTTTGGGCAGCTCCAATTTTACGGTGCGCGGACTCGGACTCAGTTCAAATAACAGCAACATTGAACTTAATCTTGAGGTGGATAGCGACCGAGACCGAATTGACCTCAAAGCGTGGTTTGATGAACTCTGGAATAACGATAAACTCGTTGAAGATGTTAAAAATAAAGTACTCGCAAAACTGAAGCAGATAGGGCAAGATCACCCACCAGAACTTATCTATTACAAAACACTATACGAACTTTTCCGTGAAGAAATTGAAACCCGAAAAACAAACGAACAGACCCTTGAGGATATACATCTATACGACACAAAAATTTGGGACAAGTTATATGAATTCCAAAAAGAAGGGGCGAAAAGTGTTATTGCTCGGTTGTTAAGACACAACGGTTGTATTTTAGCAGATAGCGTCGGTTTAGGAAAAACATATACAGCACTCGCGGTTATCAAGTTCTTTGAATTACGAAACGAGCGCGTCCTCGTTCTCTGCCCGAAAAAACTCCGCGAAAATTGGGCACTCTATCCAGCCTATAATTCACAAGCATCTAATGAATTCCTCGATGATAAATTTGGATACACCTTACTATCACACACTGATCTATCCAGATATAGCGGTGATTCTGGCGGTGTCAATTTAGAAAATTTCAATTGGCAGAATTTTGACCTGATTGTTATTGACGAATCCCACAACTTCCGAAACGATACCAAACCCCGTGAGGACAAAGATGGCAACCTCCGCCACAGTCGCTATTCCCGCCTATTAGAGGAGGTCATCAAGGAAGGCACAAAAACCAAAGTGCTGATGCTTTCCGCGACACCGGTAAATACATCACTCACCGACCTCCGCAATCAGATATATCTCATGACTGAAAAACGCGAGGATGTCTTTAGAAACAGTTTGGGGGTTAGCAATATCCGCACTTTAATACGACAGGCGCAAAAAGCCTTCAAAGCGTGGGAGGAAAATGCACCTAAAGATGGCACAAGAGATAAAACAGAATTATTTAATACTTTAGGCGCAGACTTTTTCCAACTGCTCGGCGGCGTTTCTATTGCGCGTTCCCGAAGGCATATCATAAAATACTATGCCGAAGAAATAGAAAAAATTGGTAAATTTCCCACACAACTGGATCCAGTCAATTGCCATCCACCTACCGACCTGTTAGGTGAACTTTCATATAAAGCGTTGGCGGATCAGATAGGTAATTTTGAGCTATCCATCTATAGACCCTCCAGTTATGTTGTTGATGAAACGGCAAAACAGCGGTTGGCAGATGAGAAAAAGCGACTCCGTTTTAATCAAGAGGACCGTGAGAAATTTCTCATCGGCATGATGCAGACCAACTTCCTCAAACGGCTGGAAAGCTCGGCTTATTCTCTCTCTGAAACACTTGAACGCACCATCAACAAACATGATGACATGCTGGAGAAGATTGAACGCTTTCAGAAAAACAGCAATATAGCGGACGCAGCAGACGTCCTCCCCGATGACGATGAAGACGATGAGGAATTTTTGATCAATCGTGCAAAAAATCCGTATCATTTGAGGGAATTGGATTGCAACCGCTGGAAACAGGACATCATCCAAGATAAACAGACCTTAACCGCTGCGTCGGAAAAAGTGAAATCCATCACGCCAGAAAGAGATGGAAAATTGAAAGAGATTAAAAAGCATATTCGAGACAAGGGGCTAAACTCTACGGAAGATAAGGACGGAAACCCTAATCGCAAGTTACTCATCTTTACGACTTTCAAGGATACGGCAGAATATCTCTATGATAACTTGTCTGAACTCACATCGGAATTAGATCTGAACATGGCACTGGTTTCTGGAGATATGACGCGAACGACTTGTGGACAAAATAAATTCAACGATATTCTAACGAATTTTGCACCTCGCGCAAGAGGACGTGCTGATGGAACAAACGACACTATAGACCTGATTATTGCTACAGACTGTATCTCAGAAGGGCAAAACCTTCAGGATTGCGATACGGTCCTAAACTACGATATACACTGGAATCCCGTCCGTATCATTCAACGTTTTGGACGGATTGACAGGATCGGGAGCAATAACGTCACGGTCAAGATGATTAACTATTGGCCCACCGAGGATATGGAGGTCTATCTCCGTTTACGAAATCGCGTTGAATCCCGTATGGCACTCGCTGATGCAACTGCAAGTGGTGATGACGATCCGTTGAATGAATGGGCTTATGAACAGGCACAGATGGAACTCAATTTCCGGGATAAGCAGTTGGAACGGCTTCGTGAAGAGGTGCTTGATTTAGATGACCTCTCTGACGGTGTGGTAATGAGCGACTTTACGTTAGATTATTTCTTTGCACAACTCCTCAAGTACCTCGAAAGAAATAGAGCGAAACTTGAGGCAACCCCTGATGGTGCTTATGCCGTTACCAACAACCAAAATAACCCTACAGAAAACGGTGTCATCTTCGTTCTTCAACAAACAAACGCAAACACAGATAAGCAACAGAAAACTGCCAGTCCCATCCATCCGTACTATGCCATTTATATCCGAAACAGTGGGGATATCCGTTACGGGTGTATCAATGCGAAACAGGTGTTGGATCTGTTTGAAACATCTGCTGTTGGCAAGGAGAACGCCATAGATGATCTGTGTCTGTGGTTCGACCAAGAAACAGAATATGGTGATAACATGACACAGTACAACAAACTTTTGGACACCGTCATTTCGCATATCACACGGTCGCATACGAAGACACAGAGCCAAATTTTGAAGAGGGGTAGCCCTCGCGATGCAAAACTTACACCAGCATCCAAAGCCCCTAAAGACACCGGTGATTTCAAATTGGTGACATGGTTGGTGATTGCATGATTTCTGAATCTCGGATTATTCTGTCTGAATCATGGAAGGTTCAGAGAACACAGAAGACGCGGAAATTAGAGGTTTTTATTCACGTCCACACATCTATTTGTGAAAGCAAATATAGGAGACACAATAACATTTTTCGCGTAATCCGTGTCATCCGAGATAATCCGCGATTCTGACAAAAAATAATCCGCGGTTCAGAAAAAGGAACACAATAATGAACAAAGAGGCAATCAAATCCGCATTAGCAGCAATACCTACCGGTGATTTTTTAGAGAAGTCAAAAGAAATTCTCGACACGATAGGCTACCGCAGTGAACTCACACTTGAACTTTCCGGCACCGTCCACGACTTTTTTGAGGAATTCCCACCACTCAACCCAAATACCAAAACCGAACAGGAATTCCGCAAACACGCTGAATCCGCACAAATTATATTCCAATTCACAAAAGACGAAATTGAAGATGATCCAGAGCAGATGACGTTGCTTGAATCCAATGCGTTTGACAAAGGAAATATAAAAAGCTTCCTGTTCTGTGCAGTCGAACTGAAAGATAACAACTATTCCCGAACCAAATACGCCGAGTTCACACGAGAAATCAATAAACGGTTGTTCGCACCGACTGTGATTTTGTTTCGCGCAGCCGACCGCCTGACAGTTGCGTTTGCCGATCGCCGTCCAGACAAAATTGACGGGGAGCGCGATGTGCTTGGACAGGTCACCCTCATCAAAGACATCCGTCTGAACAACCCGCATCGCGCACATCTGGATATCCTCTCCGAACTCTCACTTGAAGAGTGTGTCCAGTGGATGAACGATAAGAAAAAACCGAAAAACTTCGATGGACTGCTGGCGACATGGCTCGCCAAACTGGACACCGAAGAACTCAATAAACAGTTCTACCGAAAACTGTTTGCATGGTTTGAATGGGCAATTGATGAAGCAACGTTCCCGACAGATGAAAACCGCGTCATAAAACCGGCGGAGCATGTGATACGCCTCATCACGCGCCTACTCTTTATCTGGTTTATCAAGGAAAAGGGACTGATCGCCGCGGAACTATTCAACAGGACACAGATTCAAGACCTGTTGACAGAAGATGACTTTGATAACGGCGATTCCTATTACCGTGCTGTGCTGCAAAACCTCTTTTTCGCCACACTGAACACCGAAATAGACAAGCGAAAGTTTAGTACCGTTGGCTATGCCACCAATCGTGATTTCTCACGCTATCGCTATAAAGATCAGATGCGCGATTCCGATAAACTATTGGACATTTTTGCGAAAACACCGTTTATCAACGGTGGCTTGTTTGACTGTCTGGATAGCTGGGAAGCGACGGGTGAAGAGAGTTACCGAATAGACTGTTTTTCTGATAATCAGTATAAAAAACTAAGCATTCCCAACTATCTCTTTTTTGACACACAGCAAGGACTGGTCCCGCTACTTGAACATTACAAATTCACCGTTGAGGAAAACACACCGATTGAGCAAGAAGTGGCGTTAGACCCTGAACTGCTCGGTAGGGTGTTTGAACATTTGCTTGCTGAATTTAATCCTGAAACACGTAAAAAAGCTGCATCCGAGCGCAAAAAGACTGGCTCCTACTACACCCCACGCGTTATTGTGGACTATATGGTGGAGGAGGCACTCATCGCTACGTTATCCCAAAAGTGTCAACCGACTGATGACAATGAAATACCTTGGAACGAACGACTGCGGTATCTTTTTGACTATGCTAAGATATTTGACGATGCAAGCGTATGGTTTGATGACCGCGAAACGGATGAGATTGTGAAAACAATTTCCGAACTTAAGATATTGGATCCAGCGGTCGGTTCTGGTGCGTTTCCGATGGGTATGCTTCATAAGTTGACTTTGGCACTTCGAAGGCTTGACCTCGATAACAACCGATGGGAAGCATTACAGAAGGAAATTGCCGGAAAACGCGCTGCTGCTGCATTCAACACCCAAAACCAACAGGAACGCGATGATGAATTGACTGAAATCAGTGAGACTTTTGAACGTTACCAAGATTCAGATTTCGGACGGAAGTTATATCTGATACAAAATAGCATCTTCGGTGTAGATATTCAACCGATTGGATGTCAAATTGCTAAGCTTCGATTTTTTATCTCACTTGCCATTGAGCAGGAACCTGACAAAGACGCGGGGAACTTTGGCATCAAACCGTTGCCAAATTTGGAGACGCGATTTGTTGCAGCGAATACACTCATAAGTATTGAAGAACAGTTGAGAAGCGAAAAAGCAGTGAAGTTAGAACTAAAGCTGCGAGACAACCGAGAGCGGTATTTCCACGCTACTACACGAAATCAGAAACGTGACTGCAAAATCGAAGACAAGAGATTACGCACCGAATTGGCCACAGAACTAATGAATCACGGCATGCTTGCAGCTGATGCCAAAAAGATCGCTAAATGGGATCTATATGACCAGAATGCGACTGCAGATTGGTTTGACAAGGAATTGATGTTTGGGATCACAAGCGGGTTTGATGTGGTCATCGGCAATCCTCCGTATATTAAAGAATATACTAATAGAGAAGCGTTTGATGGAGTGCGAGAATCACCTTACTATAAGGGCAAAATGGATATCTGGTATATGTTCGCATGTGAAGGATTAGACCTTGTAAAAAATGATAACGGTTTAGTCACATTTATTGCGCAGAATAATTGGGTAACCAGTGACGGTGCTTCAAAAATGAGGAATAAAGTTATTCAGGACGCACAGATTCTGAGTCTCATAGATTTCGGTAGTTTTAAGATATTTTCATCTGGTATTCAAACTATGATTATGGTTTTCAGGAAAAACATTGATACTGACAATTACCCGTTTGATTACAGAAGGCTGCTTGGTAAGGATTTAAATATAAACGACGTTATAGCACTATTAAATAGGGACCAGAATAACAAAACAGAGCACATAAACCCGATAATTAAAAGAAGCAAATATACAAATACGACTTTGACTTTTAACCATCCTGAAGTTGAATTGATTCTTGATAAGATTTCATTAAAACGTGATTTTCCTCTTCGTGAAAATGAAGTTGCTCAAGGATTTATTTGTCCTCAAGATAGTGTAAATGATGATAGTCAAAATATCTTGGGGAACGATTTCAATATAGGAGATGGCATTTTCATTTTAAGCCAAAAAGAGAAGGAGCAAATATCATTTACACAGAAGGAGCTAGATATCATAAATCCTTGTTATACAACCCAAGAATTGAATCGTCATTATGCTAACCCTATAAACCGTAAATGGGTAATCTACACTGATTCCAGCTTTAAAAAAGATAAGAAAAAGATAGAAGATTATCCTAATATAAAAAAACATCTTGATAAGTTCCAAGATGTAATCACTTCTAGTAATAGACATTATAATGGTTTAATCAATAGTCGTCTTATAACACCAAGGTCGGAAGTTTAATCTAAAGTTGTGTAACCCACAACATGTTTCCATAACTAAATCACTAAACCCTTTTTTCCAGTTGCGCAGCTTATCTTTTACGATGCGGTATCTTTTGATACCACTCATCACATGTTCGACTCGGACACGGATGGATGAAATAAGACGATTCCTCTCTTTTTCTTCAAGCGTGAGGTCTCGTCCTTTGGGTTTCTTTTTCGGTTGAATGATGTTTATTCCTTGAAGGCTAAATCCTTGAAAACCCGAATCTTGAAACAAAGTACTACCATTTGGCAGACAATAACGAGTGGCATCAGCGATACGCTTGTCATGTATTCTGCCTTCACAAGTGGGTGTCAATAACACAACTTTGCACGCAGCATCAATGACCAAGTTATTCTTGTGGGTATGTTGTTTCTTTTTACCACTATAATAAGCCTTTTGTCTTTGTGGGTCTTTGGGACGTTGTATCGGACGCTCAGTGCTATCCTGAAAAAAAATGATTTGAAACTTGATTGTCAGACGAAGTATCCCCAGGCGTATCAAAAGTTGAGGGGTCTGGCTCTCGAGATGGTAACTCCCCAAGGGCTGCCAAAGCACGATTGACGATGGGCAAAAGTCGGTGGATCCATTTATTCGCTACAGGTTGAGACACACCGAAGAGTTCACCGAGCACATCTTGTGTCACTGCCTTTCGCAGGTAAATGAAAATAAACAGCAGCTTATCCTCAATACTGGGTAAGAAACTATTTTTATACGAGCAATACTTCCGTTTTTTTCGGCGTTCTCCATCCAGTGTGTTTGTTTCGACAAACTCTAAAAAACACTTAGAAAAGGTGGGAGCGATCGCAGAAAATTCTTCGGGCGTGTATCCTGTCAAAGAATGGAATCGTTTCGGTTTATCCTTTAGGTCTTGATAACTTGTCATGGGTCTACCTCAAAAATAATACTTTTTAAGATTCTAACATAGACTAATGACAACTTGCAATTTAATCGTTATAATGTCTAATAAACCTTATGGATTGCATAGATCAAGAAAACAGTCTATTTTTCAAGGAGAGAAGATTATATCGGTCAGAAAATGGGCAAGACCTATATTTACCTATGTTGATTTTGATAGCTATGTATCGCAAACTTTTTTTCTAATTAAGACGAAAAGAATCAATCTAAAATACTTGACGGGGCTCTTGAATTCAAGGCTTGTCACTTTTTGGTTGAAACATAGGGGAAAAATGCAAGGGACAAATTATCAAATTGACAAGCAACCTTTATTAGCAATACCCTTAATTTCACGTTCAGTTGGAGAGCAGACTTCGGTTGCAACTTTAGTCGATCAGATTCTCAACGTCAAACGCGCTGACTTAGACGCGGACGTTTCTACCCTTGAAAATGAGATTGATAAATTGGTATACGTTTTATACGACTTAACTGTCGATGAGATTGCGATTCTGGAGGGTGCGGTGGAATAAATTGTCTGAATCGCGGATTTACGCGGATTACACAGATTAACGCGGATTTTTAAGATTCTGTGTCATTTCGGACTTATCTGCAATTCGGAAGCCTCTATGAACGACTAACGATGTTTAACACTCTATTTCTTTCTTTTGCTCAAACTCGAATCTTCTGGAAGGCCAGAAACGCTTTTTCGCGTCTCGGATTCTTCTCCTACAGAACGCTGTTCGGAATAAAACACCGTGTGCGAGAAGGCGGTACAGTAACGAAATCTCTATTTTCTCTATTGTGGTCTATATTAGGCCAACTAATCTTGGCGATCTTCATAACTATCGGACTCCAAGGCATTAATCCTTATTGTGTTCCTTTGTTCACAAAGATAGGCTTCACTATTCCTGAGGATAGCACTTACGGGACCTTGCTTGAAACAGTGATCGCGGTAGGCGGAATATTCATCGGTCTTTACTATGCTGCCATCAGCACAATAGGTGGTGCTATCTACGCGAGACTACCCAATGACATCCGGGACTTACTAGCCAAAGAACAAGTTGGCAACGTGTACATGCGCTTGCTTGCCTTGCTTACCTCTTTCGGTGTGTGTTTACTTGCTTTTCACACCGCAGGTTTTGAACCGATCATATTAGCAATACCACTCCTTATACTAGGTGCAGGGGTTATGATTATTGGATTTGTCCGATTAGGTGCTCGTGCCTTTTATTTCTTCGATCCCACAATTCTCTCACATCGTCTCTTCAAACAGTTATTCCAGTACCACCGACAAGTGCAGGCGGGTGGGTATCGTTGGTTAGATCCTTCGTTCCAAAATTATACCCGTCAGCGCGCCCAAAATACTATAAATACCCTAACCGCTGTGTCCGACATAGCGGCCGAAGAACCGTATCTCAATGGTCGTCCATTCGCAGATCTGTGCAAAAATCTCCTTGTATTTTTATGTGATTATGAAAGAATAAAAAAATCAATTCCCACCGGTAGTTTGTGGTACCGGCAAAAATATGTGCACCCGGATTGGTATAGAACGAGTGATACAAAGACATCTTTGGCATACGAAACGGCCACTGGACTACAGCCGGAAACCGTAAGCGACCTCAGATGGATTGAATCTGCAATATTGCCAATTGTGGGGCGTTGTTTGGAAATCAATATGGAAGAGAAACGCTATCCGATAGTCATTGAATTGCTAAATCGTCTTGACATTTATGTTCGACTACTTGCAGCAGATCACCAAATTGAATATGCATTCAACCTGATAAGTGACATTTTTTCATGGTGTGAAAAATTCATCTTTGCTGAAAAGGATAACCTTGTTACAGAAGAACCCTTGGAACATATGCAAATTTGTACACAGTTAGCAGCAATGCCAATTAATGTTTTTTTGGCCTACATTAGCACTATTAAGTCTCATAGACGAGATGCAATACTCCAACGAATTCATCACATCAAATGGAAATCAGAAAGGTCAATTTACAGAACAGGTTTCGCAGTACATGTCTTGGAACGACTTGAATGGCTGCGCCCAAAACTAGCTTTTGAGGATAGAGTTGAAGGGCACGTCATCAGCGCATCCTGGTATCTTCAAGAACTAACTGTGCAAAAAGAAGTGGAGAATCTTCACAAAGCACTAATCAGTTTTTGTGAAAAGGCATGTGAACTCTACAAACATTGGATAGAAATTGCGAAATCCTCACGACATCCATGGTTGGAGACAGTGATTGTATCAGGAGAGTTAGAGTACTGGAATAAGCTTGATCACCACATGGATACCTTGAACGATTTTTGGAGTGATTTAAATTCTGACCGGCGGATCGAAGGAATTCCTTGGCCAAGTTTAGATATTGAGGAACTGGTGGAAAAATGCAGGCAGCGACATAAGGAACTTTTGAAACTCATGTCCGAAGAAAATCTCCTACTCTCCTTGATATCAAGACCTGAATCTTATCCAGATTTTGCCGGACAATTCCTTCACACTGTTGGAGAAGCGTTATTTGTCGCTATGGTTGAGAATGATTGCGAGTTGATCGAAACAATTTTCGGTCATTACTTCGGCGGCAGTCTATTACAGTTTGACAAACTGCGTTCTGAAGAATTGGGAACTGATTGGCAGAATCTGAATAATTTAAAAATCGCTGCTGCACCTCTTTTGGATCTGATGGATATTAGTGGCTACGCGTATCTGCTTTCTGACTATCACGAAACACCACGCCTGAAGGAACCCATAGTGAAAGCATGGGATAAATACCTCAACGAAGAACAAGAAAATCAACGTCTTCAATCTCTTGCAGCAGCTACCTCGCTCTCCGAATCTGGTTTCGAGATTGAACACCGTGGTATAAATAGGACCAGATGGAAGCAAATGATACAACGACTTCTGGCGAATGTGGAACGCCAAGAAATCCCGCCCGATCCAAATCGTATCATTGTTGACCCTGAGCCCGACACAGTTCCGGTACACGAAAGTGCCTTGGTGAGAATTTTCGCTGGACGATCCCAGCCTTTCCCCTACATGCCCTATGATGGAATTGACATTTTTATCGCCAAGTACGTTCGCCAACAGGAAGTCGGAGAAAATCTTGATTTCGGTTGGAAGCGGAATCGTAGAGACCTCGAAGAAGATATTAGAAGAGAAGAAAACCATAATACAAGGCATCAAGGATCATGAAACCTAAATCCCACAAACGTTTGAAAACACCGCGTGTTGCTAAGTCCTTTTCCAAACTTAGGGAAGAAGTCAATCACAATTTGAATCTATCTATGTTCCTAGAAGATGCTCGGCTTGGGATAATGCCGATCGGAGGTGAGTCAGATCACGCTCCCAACTTTTCTGTAGAGATACAAGGTAAAGATAGTGATGAACCTCGTGTAGTAGCAATTTTGGAGTCACTTGTTCGTAGGTATGAGTACAACCGGTATAGTCGGCAGCCCTTGAAGAAATTGTTAAGTGATGCCGTAGAAGCAATTGTTTTGGAACTCGTATGGGAAGGTCGGTCAGTCCGCAAGATTTTCTGGGATAAAGAAAACAATGGAGTATATAGATTGCATGCATTCGCTTATCAGTGGTTGTTGCGGGTATTTGGAAGGTATACCCGAATACTTCCGCAAACACACCGTCATCCCCACGACAAACCCTATGATAGTATCACAGAAACGGATATCTGGGATATCGTAATGCCGGAAAAGTTAGGCGGGTACCGGGGGCATCGTGCAATGCTCAAGAAACTCGTACGGTTTCCGGATCTCGTTCCATCTTTTTTAAAATACACAGTAAGTGTGCAGGAGTGGCCCACAAACTTTAATACTAAACACTATGCTCAAGAAACGAAACTTTTCATAGCAAGGGCAACAGAGCGGTGGGGCTGGAGCCAACGAGATTATAACTCTGAAAACTGGAATGAATTTTATGGTATGTATAGAAGCATAACATTAAAGTGGGCACAGGCATGTCTACGCGAGTATATTATCAAAGAGCTAAATCAATTATTTCTACGCTTACAAATCGACGCAGAAATCGTGGTGAAGGGACTGCCTACTGCATGGGAAATATTGAGAATTCGGAAACAAATGTGTGAAGGCAAAATTTCGTTTATCAAAGCGTTCGAGAAATGTTTAGTGTGATATGACGAGAAAGTTAATTACTTCGCGCCGCTGGTACCGGAATATCAGAGGTTACATATTACTGATGGCAGATTTCCAACCCGCGTAATCCGAGATTCAGAAAGAGCCGCGATGAATCGCGCTACTACGAGCAGAGGCACTCTTAAAATCTGCGTAATCCGTGTAATCCGCGGTAATCCGCGATTCTGACAACAAACCCCGAATACACAAACCTAACGCTTATCCTAACAGGCAATCCTATGTAGACATTTCCAATCTCGAAAATGAGATTGACCATCTGGTATACACCTTATACGATTTAACCCCCGATGAGATTGCGATTGTGGAGGGTGCGGTGGAATAAATTGTCTGAATCGCGGATTACGCGGATTGCGCGGATTACACGGATTTTTGTGTTTTCGTTATCCGTGTCCGCTCTGTAGTAAAATACGCTTTAGGCAATCTTGGTGAAAAAAGTATAGACTTTTCTTCATTAAGTGTTATGCGATTCAAACGTCTTTTGTGAAAGTAAATTTGGAATGGGCAAGGATAAAAAATCCGAGAAATCCATGTCACCCCTGATTCAGACATGTGTTTTTGTGAAAGCGAGGTTCAGATATGCCAAGTCAATAATCCGCGCAATCCGTGTAATCCATGTAATCCGCGATTCAGACATATAAAAGGATACCCCAAATAAATGAACAATAACCTGAAACATCAGAATATAACGCAAAAGATTATTGGAGCTGCATTTGAGGTACATAAGTTTATGGGTAACAGTTTTCAAGAGGTAATTTATCAGCGAGCGTTGGCTATAGAAATGAGAAAAGCAGGGCTGGAATTCGCTCGCGAAATTGAACAGGATATTTTTTATAAAGATTTCCAAGAGCCAATCGGTACTCGCAGAGCAGATTTTGTAGTAGCAGGAGAAGTGTTGGTGGAATTAAAAGCAATCTCTGCCCTGGAAGATGTGCATGAGGCACAGATATTAAACTACCTGAAGGCGTATCGCTTAGAAATAGGCTTATTACTCAATTTCGGGTCGAAAAGCTTAGAAATAAAAAGATTGATTCTCACACAACCCAATCACGGATCCACAGGTGGATGGCGGCGATAGAATAACCTCTTCAATCCGCGAAATCTGCGTCATCCGCGACAATCCGCGATTCAGACAATAATCCGCGTCATCCGAGCCAATCCGCGTAAATCTGCGATTCAGACAAAAAACACCGAATCTCTAATTCGTCAATTAGAAATTTTCTATAGGACTTACGCAATTTTGAGCATCGCCCGCGCCTTGAAAGAGAGATCGTGTAAAAAACGCAGACGGTTTCTTGACACAACCTAACAGGTTATGCTACAAAAGAGCAACGTGCGTAAGTCCTATTCTACTAAAACAATTGAGAATTCACCGCAAGTCGTGATATACTTTCTCTAACTGCTTATAGGAAGAGGTAGATATTATGAAAACACTTTCATTAGAGACTGATCATAAAATCAAATTGCCCCTCGACTGGGTGAAGGAATTAGGGTTAGAATCGTGTGTCGTGATCGAAAGGGTAGACAATGGCATATTAATCCGTCCCTACACTCAACAGACATGGGACGATATTTATGCTGAGAAACTTAAAACAGAAAACCCTTCGGTATTAGACTTGTCCGAGGTAAGCGGTGATGACCTTATCTTCTGATCAATTCGCGCCGCGCGGATTAGACGCGATGCTGATTGTCTATTTCTTGTATGATTTAATATCGGAAAGAATCCATATCGTGGAGAACAGCGTTTGAACACACAAGAAACCGAACTGAACAGGATTTTGGAGATAATCGGTAGGATAGCAGAAATGACCGCCGATGGTGACTTCATCTATCGCGGCGAACCTCAACATTATGAGAAGGTATCTTCAAGCCTGTGGCGTGAATGCCGGGAAGAAATTGGGACAGAGGAGTTTGGTATAGAAGCCATCCAAGAGCGAATGCTCGAAGCAGCGAAAGACTATACCCACGAAACAGATCCCTTTGAAATCTTGACGGAACTTCAACACTACGGCGGCCATACCAATCTAATAGACTTTACAACCGATAACCACATAGCCCTTTTCTTCGCATGCGACGGCTTCCTTGACAAACCCGGCAGGATAATTTTATTTCAAAGAACTGAAAAGACAAATGAAGATTACAAAATTAGGGAACCACAGAATCCAAGAAACCGTGTCATAACACAGAAAAGCATATTTGTTCGACCTCCCAAAGGTTTTCTCGAATCAGGACAGTATGATGTCATTGACATTCCTAAATCGCTCAAAGAACCGATATTAGATCATCTGCAAAAACAGCACGGTATCTCAACACAGACCGTCTACAACGATCTCCACGGGTTCATTAGAGACCAGAGCAGCCACCAGAAAACCTCTATAGGAATTTATCAAGCCGAAATGGAGTTGATTGAAGATACTTTGAAGACTTGATACACTCAATACCAAACATAACGGAGACATAAACATGAAGCCCGAAGTTGTACAGGATCCTAACGATAGCACCATCCAACGTTTTACCAAACTAATTATAGAAAGACCAAGTTTTGCCACACCCTATAACTATCGTGGCATCGCTTATGGTAATAAAGGTGAAATTGACCGCGCTATTGAAGACTTCAACACAGCTATTAGGCGCAAGGAAAACTATGCCGAGGCATACAGCAATCGCGGCGCAGCTTACCGCATGAAAAAGGACTATGATCGCGCATTTGAAGATTGTAACACAGCGATAAGACTTGACCCAAATTTGCCAGAAGCCTATAACAATCGCGGGATAGTTTATAAACTCAAAGGTGAGATAGAGCCTGCTATTAAAGACTATAACACAGCAATAGAACTTGATCCCAGTTTTGCTTACGCCTATTACAACCGTGGTATTGTTTACTATGAAAGAGAAGAGTATGATCTCGCAATCATAGATTATACCAAAGCAATAGAACTGAGACCTGACCTTGTCCATCCCTACAACAATCGTGGTAATGTCTACAGTAAAAAAGGCGAGTATGAACGTGCCATCAAAGACTATAACGTGGCGATAGAACGCAAACCCGATTTAGCAGAGCCATACTACAATCGCGGTATGATGTTTGTACGCTTGCAAGAATGGGAAAAATCCAAAGAAGATCTTACGACTGCCAGAGACAAGCAGGAAAATATCATCACTGAACAGTTTCGCAAAGACTATGAAAACGTTGCCGACTTTGAGCAGAAACATGAGATTAAACTACCGGAAGACATAGCCGCAATGCTAACTCCCTCTTAGATATGGCAGTGAAACAAAAAACGTCCCCTTCACGGATTACCTGATGTTAATGGCTCTGACTTTTATCTTGAAAAACTATTGATAAATATAGTATAATATTTGTAGTGCTTTCAGACCACTGTTAACACCACGATACACCACAAGAAACGCGAGGCTTTCAGAACATCTGAAAAAATGTTACACTTTACAGAAAATTATTTTTTTCCCATCTGTTATCCATAAGAACTGAAGTTTCAGAGTAAGCGTTTCAGAAATCTCCTATCAAAACCACTCGAAACCCAGTCATTGTCTATATTCACAACTTTTTTTGAACCCACCACTTTTCAGATTTTACTCTGAATCCTCTGAAGCTCACAGCATTTTCTTATCCTTTACTGGAGTCTGTCGGGAATCGGAGTTCCCTCCTACAGAAGAACTGAATGCTTCTGCTCCGTTATTGCGACCTTATTGAGTGCTGATAACTGAATGCTTCTGAACAAAAATCTTGAAAAAAACACTCAAATATGAGATAATGTATTTTGGAATCAAAATATCCTTATAGGGCGAAGCTTACAAGCCCATATTTATTACACAGTAAAGGAGAAAACACGTAAGATGCCACTGAACAGGAAAATACGTTACGGCATGGTAGGTGGTGGACCGGACGCGTTTATCGGTGCCGTCCATCGTAAAGCCGCAGCACTTGACGGAGAAATTGAACTCGTTGCGGGTGCGTTTTCATCATCACCCGAAAAATCCCGACAACAAGGTGCTGAACTCTTCCTCGATGCAAATCGAGTCTACGGGTCTTACCAAGAAATGGCAGAGAAAGAGCGTCAGCTACCCGATGGCGAACGCATTGACTTCGTCTCAATTGTGACACCGAACCATATCCATTTCGATGTCGCCAAAACCTTTATTGAAGCCGGGTTTCATGTCGTCTGTGATAAACCGATGACAACGACAGTCGCCGATGCTGAAACGCTATGCAGCCTCGTCAAAGAACACGATGTCGTTTTTGCGCTCACACACAACTACACAGGCTATCCGATGGTGAAGCAGGCACGCGAACTCGTGAAAGACGGAAAACTCGGAAAACTTCGCAAAATCGTCGTAGAATACCCTCAAGGCTGGCTCGCCACATTTTTAGAGAACGAAGGCGCGAAACAAGCCGTCTGGCGTACCGATCCGAATCAAGCGGGTGCCTCCTCGTGTATCGGGGACATCGGTTCCCACGCCGAGAATTTGGCACACTATATCACAGGACTCGACATCGAAGAAATCTGTGCGGATATGACCACTTTTGTAGAGGGACGCTTGTTAGAAGACGATGGAAACCTACTCGTGCACTATGAAAACGGAGTCCGCGGGGTACTTTATGCGTCACAAATCTCGGTAGGTGAAGAGAACAATTTGCGTATCCGTGTCTACGGCACTGACGCGTCGCTGGAATGGCAACAAGAAAATCCGAACTACCTCTATGTCCGTTTTCCAGATGGTCCCGAACATGTTTACAAACGTGGGAACGATTATCTGTCGGAGGTCGTCCAACACAATTCGCGGATACCCTTCGGACACCCTGAAGCGTTCATTGAGGCATTCGCAAATGTTTATGTAAACGCAGGGCGGACAATAGCCGCAAAAATATCAGGCGAAACCCCGACTGAATTCGACACAGATTTTCCAACCGTTCAAGATGGGGCTCGCGGGGTACATTTCATCAATGCGGCTGTCGACAGCGGTAAACAACGCGCGTGGATCGATGCGAGGTATGCGCCGCCGGCATAATCTTTTCGTAAGGTTATATAGAACAAAATGCTCGTGTATTCAGGTATCTCACGAAATGGGAGGGACACTGATGGACACCTACAGAAACAGGAATCATATCCCCTACGCCCCTACAGAGGACGCGGAACTTTACCCCGAAGAGGATGGAAAACCCATGGCCGTCAGCGACCTTCACAGGCGTATCCTCATGCGGACTTTACAAGTCCTTGACACCCATTTTGAAGAAAATCCAGGGGTCTATATCTCTGGTGATATACTCATGTATTACGTGGAAGGAGACCCGCGTAAATCGGTTTCGCCGGATGTTCTGGTCGCTTTTGGCTTAGGTAAGAAACTCCGACGGACGTATCTCGTCTGGGAGGAGGGAAAGGTACCTGATTTTGTGATGGAGTTTTCCAGCAAAAGCACCTATCGCAACGACTTAGGTCACAAGATGGAACTCTACGCTTTATTGGGGATCCAAGACTATTTCTTGTATGATGCGGAGGGTCTATATTTACCGTCGCCTATAATGGGTTTTACCTTGGTTGATGGTTCGTATGTCCCGATTTCGGCAGGTCCAAATGGGGGTCTGCACTCCACTGCTCTCGGTTTAGATTTCTATGTTGGTGATGTGGGTTTAGGTATTTACGATCCGGTTGGGGATAATTGGCTGCAAACGCCGGCGGAGTCAGCATTAGCATACGCGGAGTTAGCATTAGCACGAGCTGAAACGGCTGAAACACGCGCTGAACAGGAAGCCACACGCGCACAAACGGCTGAAACACGCGCTGAACAGGAAGCCACACGCGCACAAACGGCTGAAACACGCGCTGAACAGGAAGCCTCGGCACGCCAGAAAGCGGAAATGGAGATCGCACAACTCCGAGAGGAGCTTGAGCGTTTAAAAGAACAGACTTAGTCTTTGTTCTATCTATCTGCCAAGTGTCTGGAACTCTATTTGTGATGTAGGCCTCGCGAGCTGGAGCTCGCTCCTACAGAAAAAGAAAGTTGATACAGCACCAGGCAAGAAATTACCCCGAAGTTGGGGCAATTATGAAGGAGATACACTATGGCAAGACCTGTAACACTCTTTACAGGCCAATGGGCAGACTTAACATTAGAGGCATTAGCAGAAAAAGCGAGTGGATGGGGCTATGATGGCTTAGAACTCGCCTGTTGGGGCGATCATTTTGAAGTTGACAAGGCACTCACAGACGATAGTTACTGCCAAGGCAGACACGATCTACTCGCAAAATACGGACTCAAAGTTTGGGCAATCAGTAATCACCTTGTCGGACAGGCAGTCTGCGATAATATTGACGGCCGACATCAAGGCATCGTGTCAGAGGCGATCTGGGGTGACGGAGATCCTGCAGGCGTTCAAGAACGCGCCGCCGAAGAGATGAAAAACACAGCGCGAGCCGCCGCGAAACTTGGTGTAAGTGTCGTCAACGGTTTCACCGGTAGCTCAATATGGCATCTTCTGTACTCTTTTCCTCCGAACGACCCAGGACAAATTGATGCCGGTTTTGAAGATTTCGCCAACCGCTGGAACCCGATTTTCGATGTCTTTGATGAAGTCGGTGTCAAATTTGGACTCGAAGTTCATCCGACCGAAATTGCCTTTGACATCGTCACCGCAGAACGTGCCATTGAGGCGGTCAACGGTAGAGAAGCGTTCGGATTTAACTACGACCCAAGCCATCTCGGCTATCAAGGCGTTGACTATGTAGCATTCCTTGAACGACTGAGTGATCGGATTTATCACGTCCACATGAAAGATGTCTGGTGGGCAGATACACCCCGCTTATCGGGTGTATTCGGCGGACATCTGAACTTCGGGGATGCCCGGAGAAATTGGGACTTCCGTTCTATCGGTCGTGGTAATATTAACTTCGAAGAAATCATCCGCGCCCTCAACCACATGGAATACGACGGTCCACTCTCCATTGAGTGGGAGGACAGCGGCATGGACAGAGAACACGGCGCACGCGAATCGTGTGGTGCTGTCAAGGGTTATGATTTTGAACCTTCTGCTGTTGCCTTTGATGCCGCCTTTGAAGAATAAGAAATTCAATGATTGGTCTGGCGGGGCACCATCCCCGCCGACCCTATGCAAGCCTATAGAGGCTTACGGGACAATGTAAGGATTCCGTTTCTGTTTTGCTTCCAACAGGTATCCCTCTTCAGTCCTGTAGCGGTGGCATCTGTGTAGTCTGAATTATAGGAGACCCAGCGTTATCAAGGAACCAAATTAAAGTAGTAACAAAAACGTAGTCTGAAATGAAATGGAAGACGGATTTAAGAAAAGGACGCTCAAAGACAGACCACGTCGTTTAACCGCAAGGAAAATTAAAAGAATGGCGAAAGGCACAGTTCATCCTTCTGAATCTCGAACCTTTGTCGACCAACGCACCGGAACACAAATCCGACAGGTGACGACTGCATCCGCGCTGCACCACCATCCATTCTTCATCATACCTGCGTATGACGACGCGATGCAACGGCTCATATTTGTCTCATACCGAACAGGGACACCGCAGATATTCGCAGAAGAACGCACCACGGGTGAACTCCGCCAATTAACAGATAGACCTGACCTCGCCGAGTGGTCGGTGCATCCCTCGCGCGATGGAAAAGCAGTCTACTTCACAGCAGGCACAAGCGGATGGAAAGTAGATTTGGAGACGCTTGAAGCGCACGAACTTGTCAATTTCGCAGCAACGGCGATGCGGGAAGAAGGTATGGTAGCCGCCGCTATGGGCACTACCGCCTTGAGTCACGATAATCGATGGTGGGCTGTCAGATTCAACATCGGTAAAGAATCCGCACTCGCTATTATAGACACAGACACCGGCGGGCACGATATCATCTTGCGGAGAGAGAGTATCGGACACCTTCAATTCTGTCCCGACGATTCCAACCTGCTCTACTATGCGGGTCCCCTTACTGATCGAGTGTGGGTAATCCATCGCGACGGAACGGGTAACCGTCGTCTCTATGCCCGTAACGTCGAAAAGAACGAATGGATCACACATGAAACCTGGATCCCAGGAACGCGTGAACTCGCTTTTGTCGATTGGCCCCGCGGCGTGAGGTGTATCAACGCCGATACCGGAATAGCCCGACAAGTGACAACGTTCAACGCATGGCATGCCATTAGTAATTCTGCTGGAACACTTATGGTAGCAGACACTAACTTCCCAGATATTGGTATCCAAATTTTCGATCCACGTGATGGTATTGGCGAACCTCAGACGTTATGCTATCCCAACGCCTCGTCTATTGGCGAGCATTGGAACGGACCGTTCCCGTATGCCGCTGGTCCAATTCAGGTTTACGCACCACAGCATACACATCCACATCCGTCTTTCAGTCCGGATGGCAAGCATGTTGTATTCACATCCGATCGAAGTGGATATGCTCAAATTTATGAGGCAATTCTCGGTGATACATAAAGACAAACAGATATAGGAAACTGATTTTGGTTTCCCACGTTGCAACGGAAAACACACAAAGAATACGTAGGCAATGCTTACAAGAATGTAAAGTAAAGGCAAATTATGCCATCATTGGTATAATTTCCATAAAAGGAGAAGAAAATGCCAATCGTCATACCCCGCCTTGTTGTTGAGGTGTTCCAACACACAAACTTCCGGGGCAGAATGGGATATGTTGTGGAGCCTGTTCAGCAGACGCAAACCATCGGATTTCAAGACAATATATCTTCTGTCCGTGTGTATAAGGGACCAAACTTCTCGTCGAATCCGAACTATAAAGTCATCTTTTATCAGCACGGTAACTTCCACGGTCAAAAATTAGCACTCGGTCCCGGATTTTATCCGAACCTGCACGATACCTCTTACAACTTCGCCGACAGAATCTCATCAATCAACTTCGGTTCCACACTGGAAGTGGTTGGACCAGAATGGGGCACTATCCCCCTGATTGTGGATTGCTACGAACACGTCGAATTCCGCGGCAGAAAAATCACTATCCTGCGCGACATCGCCAACCTGCGGGATGCCCAAGGCGGAACTTGGTTTGAAGACCGGATTTCGTCAATCCGTATTTCCAAAGGACCGGATTTCCCGCCACACGGAGCGGAGGTCGTCTTTTACGAACACCCTGACTTTGAGGGCATGCCCCTACCCATCCGTATGGAACCGTCGGAATATAAGAAGGAGTTGCCGAACCTCCATTTACTCCCTCAAAACTTCGGGGATTCTATCTCCGCTGTGAAGATTGAAGGATGGGCATCTTCCGGCGAGTTCACAGAGATGGTATTTGAAGATGAGTTCATCGGAAACCGTATGCGTCCGGAATGGCGATGGGACGACCCGAAAGGCGGCGGTTCCTGGGCAGAACGCCAAGGCTACTTAGAAATGAAGACTGAACCCGGGCAAGACCTTTGGCACGGTCCGGACGGTAGAAGCGGCGATATGAGTGCACCACGTCTCCTCATGGAAGTCGTTGGAGACTTCGCTATTGAAACTCGCATGCGAATCTCGCCAGAACTGAAAGAACACGGTGGCTTATTGGTATGGAAAAATCCCAATCAATTCCTCAGACTTGAGAAAACCTCGGGACCACACGCATTCAGAGGTGATGTCCGTTTTGAACGCCACGTCGGACGTTCATTTAACTTACGTGGACGCGGCAGTGGACTCAGAGATGTACGTGAACTTTTCTTACGTATGGAACGCAGAGGGAACCAGTTCTCGGCTTTCGCCAGTAGCGATAGCATTCAGTGGAAAAGCTGTGGACAAACGAATGTTGGCATGGGAAAGTCGGTACATGTTGGACTACATTCGCTGTGTCCGGGGAATATTCCGCCAACCTTAACCCGTTTCGATTTCTTCCGAGTATTCAAACGGAAGAGTGAGGTCTCCGAATACCGTCCGCTCAGTGCTGGACCCCATGGTCAGCAGTCTGATGCGGAACGTGAACGCCAAATCGCGGATCAACGAAGACGCGCCATGCGTGACACGTTTTAATGGCTTTCAGCTGTCGGCTATCAGACTTAACCATCAACTCGTGCTTTGTTGTCTTATATCGGAGTCGAGTTGATGGTTAAAGTTAAGACGGATTGAACGTTCAAATCCCTTTTTTCTTTGCTGACCGCTATTCTGAAGGAGGAAATGAATCATGCGTCTACAGAACGGCACCCGTTTTCAGAGCAGATATTTTGTGGAAAATTCACGGTTCTTTACAGTCTTTGCGAATGCCAAACGCGCATTCGCCCTTCTCCTTATCGCGTTCCTTGCATGGAACGCGCAACCCACCGAGGCAATCATCGGAGCGGTTGAAAATGGCTTAGTCGCCTATTGGACCTTCGACAAAGACACAGTAAAAATTAAAACTGAGGCGGTAGATCTCTTGTCAGGACTCGCGGCAGCTGTCCACGGGGATCCCGAACTCGCACCCGCCTCCGATTGTAAAGTCGGTGAGTGCATTCTTTTTGATGGCAGTGTTGACCGCTTTCTCGTTGAAGATTCAAACCCACCCAAAATCGACCGTGATTGGGAGGAAATCACCCTGGAATGTTGGGTCTATATTAACGCCTTGGATGACAGTTGGAACCGGATTATCTCACTTGACGATATGCCAACGAACAGCGCAGTCGTAAGCCTCTATTACGATGATGACGATAACCAGCACGGTTTCTTCATTAGAGCGGGTGGTCAATCAACGGTGGCAGCACAAGACAATGTACTGGAGGATATTCCACTTGAAGAGTGGCTGCACCTCACCGGCACCTACGATGGCAACATGGTTCACTACTATGTGAATGGAAAACTCGAAAAAAAGTATGCCATGAAGGGCGGTAAAATCCCAAAGGGAGGGCTCCTCCTCGGCATCGGGGATCGGTCAGATGGATGCGATTGCGATACAATTCAGGGATATATCGACGAATTCCGAATTTACGATCGCGTTCTAAGTGCAGCAGAAGTCCAGAACAACATGGAAGCCACAGGGCTTGATGTCAGTCCTTCTGCAAGCCACCTGAGCGTTACATGGGGACATATCAAAGCCAGACGGAGATAATTTTCTAATTTACCTTGAGGTTAAGTAACGTTGGTTAGGCATTCACGTGCCTCTGTATAGCGTTGAAGAAACACCCAAGCAAAAACCCTTCCACTTCGTTTCAGGCTTAGTGTTTTGGATGCAGTTGTTTTTGAACTGCTCAATTTTAAAAAAGCAGGAGAGGAAGGACGAAAACCTGCCCGTAATGAAATGGAGGGCAGCCGAGGAGCGATAAATTAAAAATGGAAACGATTGGAGTTGGCCTTATCGGATGCGGCGGCATGGGCAGAAGCCTTGCCACCAGCGCACACGCCGTTGACGGAATAGAAGTTATCTCTGTTAGTGATGTGCAAGAAGCACTGGCTGAAAAACTTGCCACAGACCTCGGTACGTCCTATACACTGGATTACCACGAATTACTCGCCGATGATCGGATTCGTGCGGTCCTAATCGCGTCCCCACCGTTTATGCACTCACAGATGGCAGTTGATGCCGCGAACGCAGGCAAACACGTCTTTTCCGAAAAGCCGATGGCACCTACATTGGATGCCTGCGACGCGATGATTGCCGCCGCAGATGAAAATGGTGTCAAACTTACGATCGGTTTGGTATGTCGTTACCACGGCACGCATTCCGTTGTTCGCGAAATTGTGCAGAGTGGTGAACTCGGGGCACCCGCCTGTATGATGGTGCATCGCATCGGCGGACCGTGGCGTAGCGGGTACAGTCACACGCCGTGGCGACTGGAACGTGCGAAGTCTGGTGGGAGTCTCATGGAAATCAATGCCCATGAAATTGACTTTATGCGCTGGACCTGTGGAGATGTCACTGCTGTCTATGCCGCCGGCGGACAATACGGACCAGATAAGAGCGACTATCCAGATGTTGTGCTTGCTTCCTTACAGTTTGCAAACGGAGCAGTTGGCTTGCTCCACTCCAGCCATGTCTCCGCTGCTGGTGGGTATGGCGGACGCGTCGATTGTGAAGGCGGCTCCATCTATTTTCCACAGATCTGGGGCGGCGATGCAGCCATCCAGATTAAACCTTTTGAGGGTGAAGGGCGGCAGATTAAAGTAGCAGATATAAAGGTGCCGTCACCGGTTCAAGAAGAGATTCGTGTCTTCGTAGACGCAATCCGTAACGACACGTCTCCCCCCATTACAGGCTTAGACGGTCGCGCCGCCGCCGAAATCGCATTAGCCGCGTACCAATCTGTTGAGAGCGGGCAATCCGTTCCGTTACCCCTTTAATGGTAAATGGAGATAAATGTCAATGCTCTAACCTACTTTACCAAACCGCAAGGAAAATTAGAAAATTAACTAAAGATCGCAAGTCCGAAATGTAATGGAGGACGACTCTATGGAAAGGCATGTCAATTTCCTAAGCACGTCCATCGAACTGCTTTAATTATACCTTGCGGAGAGATAACGGGAGTTTGGAGAGGGACGTGCCTTTCTTAAAGGTCACCTTCCATTACATTACAGGTTTGGTTTTTTGATTTATAAAAAATACCTATCCTCTCTGTGTTGTCTATTCTTAACACTTCCATAAGGAAAATTAAAAAGATGAAAATTTCAGTCTGGGATGGCGGACTTTCTGATAGCTATCTCAAACAGGTTACACAACTCGGTGCAGACTGTATCGACTTTGGAGGCGGTAATGCCTTTCCTGGAGTTGAAGAACAGGGTTACCCGGACTTAGACGAATTGTTGAAAATCAAGAAACGGATCCGTTCCTGGGGACTTGACATCAACCGTGTGACGCTCCCGAACATTACAGAAAAGTTTATGCAAGGGCAGCCTGATGGCGAAAAGGAGCTGGAAAATACGTGTCATGCCCTCCGAGTCTTCGCCGAAGCAGGTGTCCCGATTGCACGCCAGAGATTTTGGGGCGATACGTTTGACTATCTAATGACGCGTTATTCATCCGTACATAGGGGCGGTTATACCTCCCGTGGCGAAAGCCGTGCCGCAACCGAAAATCCACCAGCTACACCGACGATGGAAACCCTCGACGAATGGTGGAAACGTTTTACCGAAGTTTACGGAGCACTCGTACCTATCGCCGATGAATACGACATAAAACTCGCTGTCCATCCGTCAGATGTGCCGAACCCGGACACACCCCTCGGCAGTCTCGGCTTCCACCGTGTCACGGATACCTTCCCCAGCAGAAACGTTGGCTATCTCTATTGTTGTGGCACTCGGGCGGAAGCTGGTGGTAGTGCGATCGTTCTTGATGAAATCAACAACTACGGACGTAAAGGGCGTATCTTCATGGTTCATCTACGGAACGTCCGCGGTAGCCTTGCAACAGCAGGAGCGTTTGAGGAAGTCCTCCTTGACGATGGTGATATGAACGCTTTCAAAATCGTCCGAGAATTACAAAAGGTCGGATTTGACGGATGTATCAACGCCGATCACATCCCGAAATTAGAAGGCAATGTTGGGTTAGCTTACTCCGTCGGCTACATCAAGGCACTGTTCGCGGCACTGGCGGCATAACTCTATAGGAATCGCGAGCTGGAGCTCGCTCCTACAAGATGTGCATGTGTACACCTTAGATTCTTTGACCCCTCAAAATCAGGATAAATGGGATGCCATTCTTCGGCAATCTCCAGATACGACTGCTTTCCAAAGTCTCGCGTGGCGAGATGCATTAGCGGGCGCGTTTGGTAGGGGTTGGGTTACCCAACCCCTACGCCCGACTTACCTACTCATCAATCAAGATGACTCAGTGATAGGAGGGCTGCCCGCCTTCGTCTTTCAACCGATACCGGGCATCCGTCTATGGCATTCAATGCCGTGGAACTTATTTGGAGGTGTACACCTCATCGAATCAGTGCAAATAAACCCTGAATCACTGATAACATCCATCGAATCCGCAGCAGCAGCAAAGGGATGGTGTGAAATTCGTTGGACACTGACACCTAAGCAAATGGTGACTTACGGCGATCTATTCGTTGAAATGGGCTACAAACGCACAGATCACTTCACGCATTTTCTGAAAACGAACGGAGATGTTGAATCCCTCTGGCACGCCTATAACAAACGGGTACGGGGCGCGATCAGGAAGGCAGAGAAATCGGGTGTGACAGTCACGGACACAGACAGTGAAGAGGCTTTATCCACCTTTTACGACATGTATCTCATGACAGTAAAACGGTTAGGTGGCACGCCGAAACCGCAGGCACTTATGCAGACACTCCTGCAGCGGAAAATCGCCAAACTTGCTATCGCTACATACCGTGGCACTGTTATCGCAGGATTGCTCTATCTACGCTTCAATAAGACCGTAACGTTGTGGTGTGAAGCATCTGTGCCAGCATTCTTGAAATATCGACCTAACAACGCGATTTTCCACCACATCATCGCACGGGCGTGTCGTGAACAATACGAATGGGTAGATTTCGGCGCATCGCCATCAGAGAACACAGGGTTAATTGCGCATAAGGAACAGTATCGCGCCATAAGAACAGATTTCGCCAGTTACACAAAGGTAATTTCACCGCTGAAAAGAGCATTGTGGACAAAGAGTGAGGGCGCACTTCGCCAAATTTATACATGGATGCAGTTTTTTTAATTTTACCTTGCGGTTAAGTGTCGCGGTTTGGGGACTTCACGTGCTTCTATGTAGAGCCGCCTGCGCCGTTGTTGCAGGCTTCGTGTTCGTGTACAAGTTCGCAAATTCGTTGCGGTTTAACCAAAAACCTGCTCGTAATGAAATGGAGAGCAGTCCAGGAGCAATCAATTAAAAAATGTCAACCCGTAAACCCAATTTAATCTTCGTTTTCGGCGACCAGCATCGCCAATGTGATGTCGGATGCGCAGGCAACCCGCAAGTGCAGACTCCAGTGATGGATCAACTCGCACAGGAAGGGATGTTTTTTCCCAATACCTTCACTAACGTCCCGATATGTGTGCCGGCGCGTGGATGCCTGATGACAGGCAAATATCCGTTGAACCACAAAGCCGTCTCCAACGATCTACCGCTCCCTCTGACCGAAACCGGCATCGCCGAGATTTTCAAAGAATCAGGCTATGCCACCGGTTACATCGGGAAATGGCACCTCGGCGGTATGCCCAGAGACAAATTCATTACCCCTGAGATGCGGTTCGGTTTTGATGATTGGATCGGGTGGAATTGCCACCACGATTACTTCAATGCCCCGTATCACGACTCTGACGGAAATCAATTCCAGATTGACGGCTATGAACCAGAGTTCCAGACCGATAAAGCCATTGAATACTGCCGCGATCATGCCGATGAACCCTTCTGCTTCTATATGAGCTGGGGACCGCCACACAACCCGTATGAACACGTCCCAGAACGCTACAAAGCGATGTATCCGCCAGAAGAGATTCAATTACGTCCGAATGCTGTAGACACACCCGCGACACGAGAGGATCTCTCCGGATACTACGCGCATATCACGGCTCTGGATGAAAATCTCGGACGTTTGATGCGTGCACTCGACGAAATCGGTATCGCTGACGATACTATCCTTGTCTACACGTCTGACCACGGTGATATGCTCGGTAGCCACGGACACGTCAGAAAAGAACGTCCGTGGGACGAATCCAGTCGTATTCCTTTCATGATTCGTTGGCCCCGCAGAATTCCAGCCGGTGTTACCCGCGACTCTCTGCTAAGCCTCGTGGATTTTATGCCGTCAATGCTATCGCTGTGCGATTTGCCGATCCCAGAGGGTGTGGAAGGTATCGATCTCTCAGAAGCGATGCTCGGTAACACAATTGACGAACCACAATCCGTACTGCTTGAAGTCCCACTGCACGGAAGTGAAGGTTTTAACTTCGGTATTCGTGAGTGGCGCGGTGTCCGAACACATCGTTATACGTACGCACGCCACTATGACGGAACAGGTTGGCTGCTTTACGACAACGACAACGATCCGTTTCAGTTGAACAATCTCATTGACGACGAAGATTCACAAGACCTTCGTGCAGAACTTGAAGCGGAACTCCAACGCTGGTTAACTCGGATAAACGATCCGTGTCTACCCGGACTGGAGCACATTCGGCAACTCGGCTTATCAGAGTTGTGGAATATCAGTGAACAGCGGTTTGGTGGAAGAAATCCCCGTTGGGCATAATTTTCTAATTATTAGACTTTAAATATCTACGTATTTTATGCTTTACCACAAAACTAACATAGGAGCTATCAACCTATGACTGATGAAGAAAAATTTCGATTCGACTTAACCGGATTCCTCGTTCGTCCCGCGATCCTTGAACGCAACGAAGTAGATGCAATCGTTAATCAGATCGACCGGATACATCACAACAAAGAATCCTTACCGCCGGAACACCGTGCCGTACCGGGCGGTCCCGCGAGCGTCCTGATTGATCACCCCAAAGTTCTGGATGTCCTACATGAAATTATCGGACCTGAGATCCGGTTAGAGCACTGCTACTCTGCCTGGCGCGAAAAAGGGCAGAGGCACGGTGAACTCCACGGTGGTGGACCGAAACAGGCAGATCCGATCTTCGGGTATCGCGTCAACAACGAACAGATCCACGCTGGAATGGTGCGCGTCGTCTTTGAATTGACAGATATTTCCAAAAAGGATGGTGCGACGCATTTTATAGTCGGTAGTCACAAATCTAACTTCCCAATGCATCCTGACCACATGTCGTTAGAGGAGGGGAAGCGGAGCCCGTTCCTGATGACCTATGAATGCCCCGCTGGCAGTGCAATCTTCTTCACGGAGAACCTGTGCCACGCCGGTCCCGTGTGGCAACGGGAGACACCGCGTGTGGCAGTGCTAAACGCCTACGCGCATCTCGCAACACATTGGCACCGTCTACCGATTCCGCCTGAAGTTCTGTCCGCTTTACCGCGTGAAAAGCAAGCGTACTTCCGTGAACCATGGGTTGCGGATTTCCGTACTCGTCCGGCAACGAGAAACACGATTGAGCGGTTCCTTAGCAACGACGAATCGCCTGTTAATACCAATACCAAGCCGTGATTTAAAATGAACGGTGACCAGATTTTATAGTTAAAAATATGAAGAAACGGGTCCTTATTATCGGTTGGGATTGTGCGGAGCCTAAACTTGTCTTTGATGCGTTCAAAGACGATATGCCCAATACACGTCGTTTAATGGAAGAAAGCATCTATGGCGAATTGGAAAGCACGATCCCGCCTATCACCGTTCCTGCGTGGATGTGCATGATGACCAGCCGTGATCCGGGTGAACTCGGCATCTACGGTTTCCGCAACCGCAAGGATTATTCCTACGATGCGCTCACCATCGCCAACTCACACGCCGTCAAAGTGCCGACACTCTGGGATCTATTAGGACAATCAGAAAAGAAATCAGTCGTTTTGGGAGTGCCACTCACCTACCCAGCGAAACCGTTCCCGGGATGGATGGTTACCAGTTTCCTCACACCCAATCTCAATTCGCAATGGACTTTTCCACGGCGACTGACACGCGAAATCGCACAAGTCTCCAGCGATTACATGATCGATATTCCCAATTTTCGCACGGATCGGCGCGCCGAGCTGGAGCAACAACTCCTCAAAATGACCACCGAACGTTTCAAACTCGCACGTTATCTGATTGAAACAAAGGACTGGGACCTCTTTACAATGGTTGAAATGGGGTCCGATCGGCTTCACCACGCCTTTTGGCGATTTTGGGACAAAACACACCGTGCGTATGAGCCGAACTCGCCATTCTCGGAGACGATGCGGAACTACTACCACACCCTCGATGTCGAACTCGGAGAGACGTTAGCGTGTGTGGACGAAAACACCACAGTCATGGTGGTCTCCGATCACGGCGCAAAACGGATGGATGGGGGTATCTGTGTCAATGAATGGCTCCGAAAGCACGGTTATCTGACACTTAAAACCGAACCGCAAGGAATTACACGATGGACAGCGGATTTAGTGGACTGGGAAAAAACAAAAGCGTGGGGAGAGGGCGGGTATTACGCGCGAATTTTTATAAACGTTGAAGGCAGAGAACCTAACGGGATTGTCAGCGCACAAGATTACGACAGCATCCGCGATGAATTGAAGGTGCAACTTGAAGCAATTGTAGACGAGGCGGGACATAACATCGGCACACGGGTCTTTAAACCTGAAGAGGTCTACCGAGAATGCCGAAACATTGCTCCTGATCTCATCGTCTACTTCGGTAACCTCTTTTGGCGTTCGGTCGGAAGCGTCGGATACAACAGCATCTATACCTACGAAAACGATACCGGTCCCGACGATTGCAACCATGCAGAGATGGGAATGTTTATTTTCAAATCCGCGTCAAACGCCCCTGTAGGAGCGTCCTCCCGGTCGCGACAACTCGGAAACGTGCCTGCTAAAAGCATATACGACATTGCCCCGACAGTCCTAAACGAATTCGATATTGACATTCCAGAAGCAATGCAAGGGCAACCGATTTAAGCGGTCACCGCGTTAACAATCGCCTCCGCGACAACCTCCGCCGCGAGAATACCAACAGCGTTTACACCGCTTCCAGTGTGCAATCCTGTGGCGAGGGCAAAAAGCGTATCCCCATCGAACATAGTATGTGCAGGACGAATCGCTCGCGCCATCCCGTCGTGCGCCATCTCTGCCACTCGGTGAACCTCTGCGGGGGAAAGTGTCGCATTTGTAGCCACAACACCGATAGTTGTGTTGGTTCCCTGAACCAAATTTGCATCCAAAAGCCGTTCAGTAATGTCTACGAAATCACCGTTTTCCTTTCCACCTGCGAGAATCTCACCCGTCCTTGGATGCACAACATTCCCAAGCGCATTCACAACCATGATCGCAGCGACAATCAAGCCAGAATCGAGACGCATACATGCCGAACCGACCCCACCCGGAGAAGATGTAACGCCGGGGGCTTTACCGACGGTGGCACCTGTGCCTGCCCCAACAGCACCCATCGCTACGGGTTCATCTGTAGCGTTAAGGCATGCCTGATACCCCATCTCTCGGTCAGGGCGGATGCTTGCGTCGCCAACCCCCAGATCGAAAATAACAGCCGCGGGAACGATCGGCACACGAACGGGACCTGCGGGAAAGCCGACATTCTTTTCCTCAAGATATTGGACGACACCACCCGCAGCATCTAATCCGAAGGCACTTCCACCTGTCAGGAGTACCGCGTGTGCTTTTTGGACTAAACGTCCGGGACGGAGTGCTTCCGTCTCCCGCGTGCCGGGTGCAGCACCGCGCACATCAACACCCGCCGTTGCTCCTGCTGGACAGAGGATAACCGTACACCCTGTTCGAGCGGTTAAATTGGTAGCATGCCCCACCGTGATTCCGTCTATTGCTGTGAGTGTTCGATTTATTGATTCCATAGTTTACACACCGTTTCGGGTTTCCGAAGATTACTATAGCGAATCCTGACGAAATCTGCAAGAAGAATACTACAAATACTATGATACGAACGCGATCAAAGAGGTTGACTAAAAAAGGGAGCACTGCTAAAATCAAACCACCCGTAACACTGAAGCACATAGCAAGGGGGACAGAGATATGGCAAAGTTAGCACTTAATGGCGGTGAACCCATCGTTAAAGGCAGTTTAGGGAAAAGTTGGCCGATTTTTGATGAAACCGAAGAGAACGCACTTTTAGAGACCCTACGGAGCGGCGCGTGGAACCGACGCGAGAAAGTCGATGAAGTCGGTGAAAAGTTCGCGGCGTTTCAGGATGCGAAATATGGTATTCCACTCGCAAACGGGACTGTGGCGTTACAATGCGCACTAAAGGCTGCTGGCATTACCGCGGGTGATGAAGTCATCGTTCCCGCCCTGACATTCGTGGCGACAGGAACGTCGGTTGTGTGCGTCAATGCGGTGCCTGTCATCGTTGACATCGACCCGCTCACCTACAACATCGCACCCGATGCAATTGAAAAAGCCATTACGCCACGAACGCGGGCGATTATCCCAGTACATAACGGCGGCTACCCTGCAGACATGGACGCGATCATGGAGATCGCTGACAAACACAATCTCAAAGTGATTGAGGACTGTGCGCATGCCCACGGTTCACAATGGCGCGGAAAAGGACTTGGCTCAATCGGACACCTCGGCGCATTCAGCTTCCAGATGGGAAAGACACTTACCTGCGGCGAAGGTGGAATGGTACTCACAAACGATGAAACACTCGCAGAAAATGCGGGTCGCTTCGCGCAGTTGAACATGCGGATGACCAACTTCCAAGCGACGCTCTTACTGAATCAATTGGAACGGTTTGAAGAGCAGGTAGAGACGCGCGAACGAAATATCGCATACCTCTCCAAGGGCATGGAGGCGATAGACGGACTCCACCCGATCCCGCGCGATGCGCGCGCCACGCGATGGTGTTTCTACTATTGGGATTTCCGGTTTGTCTCTGAGGAGTTCGGCGGTGTTTCACGCGATCGGTTCTTAGAAGCACTCGGCGCAGAAGGCGTTTCGTGTGGTGTCGGTGCGCATGGTGAACCCATTTACAACGAAGGTCCTTTCGGCAATCCCGAACTGTTTGATCAGCTCGGATTACCGCGTAAATACCTCGGGGACCAGGCGATTGACTACAGCACGCTCAATTGCCCACAGGCAGAACGCGTCTATAGCGAAGAGGTCTGCAGTTTCGGACATTCCATGTTTTTAGGGGATACGGACGATATGCAACAGATTTTAGATGCGTTCCAGAAGATTCGGGCACACGCCGGGACGTTGTAGAAACAGCATGCGACATCTTCAACATGCTGCTTGATAAGGGTAAGTTCCGCCGCGATCGCCTCGTCAATGAGGCGATCATCCAAAACAAGGTATCGGGTTTCTTGAACTCGCGTAGGAACAGTGGAAGGCTGAGACATCTTTATTCTCTCTATCAATTAGTATTGAACGGTGTTACGTGTACAGTTGGCATAGCGAGGTTGAAAACCTCGCCAGCGAAGATGTATCGCGACCGGGAGGTCGCGCCTACAAGTAGGATGTAAACGTGCAATTCTATTGATAGTCGCGTTTTACCTTTGCCCAAACCGTTGGAAGTTTGTCTGCCGGATCAACAGCAAATGTGTCAGAGATGTTTTGGTTAACCTCCGCTTCGGATAGTGCTTTGTCATAAGCGCGGACAATCGCAAACGAACCATTAAACGTTCGACGGCGTTCATCGAAGGAATTGGCACCGATTGAGATGTCGTCTATTGGTAAACTCTTGTCGAATTCAAAACCGGCTTGTTCGCTGACTTCTTTACCATCTTGATACGCTACAATTGACTTATCATTCGTGCCGACAACCGTTATCCAGGTCCAAACACCTTCCTCAAGTTTGAGGTTAAGCGGTTGAACACCTTGCTTAGAACCACCAGCATGGATGGACATGTCCAAATTCTGACCGCCGACTATCCACAGCCGAACTCCCTGCTTGCCTTCTCTTGGACTGTTCTGGAAACCGGCGAAGTGATGCTCCTCAAGAAAAAAATCGCCGTTGCGCCTACAGAGGAATTCCAATGTCCAGTCCTCGAAAAACAGTGGTGGATTTTTGGGTGGCGGACCGCCAAAAGTTGAATGGGATTCCTTGGTTGTGTAATACTTCGCATTCGGTTCGCTGACACCGAGGGCAGGAATTTTAATTTCGCCTTCTTCGAGTTCCATTGGCTTGTCTGCCACAAGCAATTCACCGCCTTCGGTACCAAGATTCTCCCATGCCTTCGGATGCGCAGGGTTGTCAGCGGCATCGAGATAGAGCACAGGATCTTCAACAACATCAGCAAACGTAGCGTGACACGCCATTAATAGGAAAAGCAGCGTGGTGCAAATTGAAATAAAGGTTTTCATGTAAGGTTCCTCTTAAGGTTGGAAATGTATACTCATAAAACTGGGTAGGGTTCTAAAACCGATCACTAAATTCTATTATATCAAACGAGAATCTGATTGGCAAGAAAATTGTGAGGAGTGTCCGCTGTAATCGCACCCATTGCGGAAGGAGCCTCACTGCTCATAGGTAAAAACTACGGCACCTCTAACGGAATATCCAATGTCTGTGGCAACAAACATTCAGTTTCATTACAGAGTTGATAGGTGAGTTTTAGGATAATTGCGACGTTTTTGTCGTGCTTCGTATTCGGCTTCTGTTTTAACTGCAACGGAATCGTGAGACTTTCTTCATAAACATTCAAGGATTCGCTACTAAATTCAAAACGCGCCGATCTCCCTTTCGGATACGCTACATCGACAATTTCTAACGGGGTATCTGTGTTCACTGTAATCGTTGTTGGAATCAAATTGTCTTGCCCCGCGGGGTTTGCGTTAATGTGCCAACCCGAAGCAATATTGAGTTGAAGCATCACATCGTATATTCCTTTGTTTTGGGCATTAACTTCAGCGGTCGCGCTTAAAATTGATGGCGTTGCCGCACCAATTTCTTCTCCTGCGGTTAGATAGCGGTTAAGAGCAAAATGCATATACATGAAGGACGAGGGGCTTTGTGACATAGATTGAGCGAAACTCTGCAGGGTTTCTTCAGCGTAACCTCGATAATCTGTCCCAAATGCCAAAAGATTTGCGACAGCGACAGCATTGCCAGACGGAATAGCGGAGTCATAAGGTTTCTTGGTCCGCACAATAAGATGCTTTGCATCCGCCTTCGTGTAATAGAAGCCCCCATCTTTGTCAGCCCAAAAAAGTTGAATCATCGCATCAGTCAGTCTTTTCGCTGAATTCAACCACTGCTCTTCTCTTGTAGCCCGATACAATCCAAGCAACCCTCGGACAAAAAAGGCGTAGTCATCAAGATACACATCCTGTTTTACGACACCAGCAGTATAAACATGGCACAATTCACCATTCGGTTTTTTCAGGGTGTCAAGAATAAACTGTGCAGCTTTTGACGCAGCGATAAGATATCGCTCCTCACCAAGCACCTGATAGCCATAAGCGAGCGCGTCTATCATCAAGCCGTTCCAATTGACAATGATTTTTGTGTCCAGTAAGGGGTATTCGCGATCAAAGCGTGCCGTTAAAAGTTTCTCCCGCGCAGATTCTACTTCCTTGAGCGCATCCTCCGCCGCTGCTCCATTAGGAACATAGAGAACACTTTTACCTTCAAAATTAGGTCCCTTGTCAACGCCGTAAACACCAGCAAAACGTGCGGTACTCTTCTTACCGAGAATTTTCTGAATCTCATCGGCAGTCCAGACGTAATACTTCCCCTCTTCGGCATCCGTCTCAGCGTCTAAAGCAGCGTAAAACCCACCTTCAGGTGCCGTCATCTCTCGGAAAATGAAACTGAAGATCTCTTCAGCAATACGCCGATAGCGAGGTTCTTGTGTTAACTGATAGGCGTGGAGATAAACTTTCGCCAATTGTGCGTTGTCGTAAAGCATCTTCTCAAAATGCGGAATTAGCCACTTTGCATCAACAGAATACCGGTGAAAACCGCCGCCTATCTGGTCATACATCCCACCGTAAGCCATCATATCGAGCGTATACGTCACCATTTCTAACAACGATTCATCTTCTGTGGGAGCGGTTTGTAACCCCGATCTTCGCTCGTATTCACTGAGCAAAAATTCAAGATTGGCAGGACTTGGGAATTTCGGGGCTCTACCAAATCCACCGTAGGCGTGACTATAAGTCGTACGGAGATAGTCCAATGCAGCAGTCGTAAGCGATCTATCCAGTGGTGTGGCAGTGAGTGCCGTGAACCCTCTGCTTGTTGCCAACTCAATAGTTTTTAAAATCTGGTTTGCGGATTCAATGACTTCCGCCTCTCGCGTTACCCATGCTTCATGCACCGCATCAAGGATCGTTGGAAACCCCGGTCTGCCGGGCATATCCGTCGGTGGGAAATAGGTGCCAGCATAAAACGGCTTTAAATCAGGGGTGAGGAAAACAGAGTTGGGCCATCCGCCGCGCTGTATTAGTAATTGCGTCGCTGTCATATAGATTTCGTCCAAGTCTGGACGTTCTTCTCTATCAATCTTGATATTAATAAAGTCCTTGTTCATCACAGCGGCAATTTCTGGATTTGAGAAGACCTCCCGCTCCATGACGTGGCACCAATAACATGTAGAGTATCCGACAGAGAGAAAAATTAACTTATTTTCTTTCTTCGCACGCTCCACTGCTTCATCGCCCCACGCATACCACTCTACGGGGTTATGTGCATGGAGCAGCAGATAAGGACTGGTTTCATGGATAAGCCGATTCGTCCACTTCCATGAGCCATCTGGATTTTTTAGTGCGGCTTCATCGGCACTTGCCACCCATACCATATTGAGAAGGAGAACGCTTCCTAAAAACCATTTCCAACCGATTTGTTTCATGGCTTTTCCATTTATTTCCATACCCATCGTAAGGAGCATATTTTAATTTTCCTATCAGTCCGCTGTCGTCTCTTTGGCATAAACAGGCTTCTGTGGTGAGCGATTGAATTCTTGACACGTTAAGAGGTAATCATCAACGGATTCTTCAAAAGCGGTACGAATCTCTTCAAGAGAATCACCGTGAAAACTAATTATAGTAAAGCCTATAATTACTTGGACGCTCTAAAGAGGCGAGGATACAATCCTCGCCAGCGGCGGTGGGGTCGTTGTTCACTGACTAACTGTCCACATATTTTTGGACTTTACTATATATCACGAATACCTACAAGATCTCCGATGAAACAACCGTCTTCTTCGCTATAAACGATTTGAGCGATATATTCTTTATACGTCATTGTAATCATGGTATTTTGTAGAAAACGCTGTACCCGCCGTATTTGGTATGGCTTTGCTTCTTTTTTTGTTCACAAAATAACCCAATCCCTTAGAGTTATCAAATCTTTATTATGAAGTAGGTTCGTCCGAAACTGCATACCCGACCCTGTTATATAGTATAACGCAAGTTGCCACCTATTTATTCTCACTGCGAATCAATAGCACTCCGCTGGAGTGCGATAACTTAAATGCACCGTTTTCTATAGACATAGCACCCCTCCGGGGTGAAGAAGTGCTAAAAACCTTGTTGAAACGTTCAAAACTTGTTAGTAGCAACTTGGGTTAGTATAGGATACCACAAAAAACGATGTTTTTCAGATTTATTTTTCAACAATATATAGGATACCTCAAGAAACTATTCTTGATTCAGGATACCAGTCTATCGCTATTGCACAAGTGCCTGCTGTGCTACCGCGCGTCCGTGTTCCGTTAGCGTTAACAGTGTCTCCTCTTGAGAGACACATCGGTTGTTCAATGCGTATTTTACGACATGGGTCGCAAATTCCGGATCCCAGCGAAGATGTTCATGAAGGTGTGCTATCTCTGATTCTGCCTCTGCTTCCGGAAGTCCCTCGTGATTAAAGAGGTGAATCACTAACATCGTTTGGGCAAACTCCCATTTTTGGCGTGTCCGCCTACGTGCGATAGCGATAAGTCCGCGGCTCGGAACAACCAGAAAAACCAGTCCGAACACGAGGAGCGTCATCGTCGCAATCGACCCCGCAATAGAGACATCGAAGAGGTACGCGACCCAATAACCACTCACAGCATTCACACTCCCGATAACCGCACTCAGGGTGAGCATCACGGAAAGCCTGTTTGTTATGAGATAAGCGGTAGCAGGTGGTCCAGCGATGAGAGCAACAACTAATATCGACCCAACAGCGTCAAATGCTCCAACTGTTGTTACGGATACCAGTGTCATCAGACCGTAGTGGATAAGCGTCGGCGCAAACCCCAACGCGGCAGCCAAACTTGCGTCAAAGGTTGCTAACTTCAATTCTTTGTAAAATAGTAGAATAAAGGCGAGGTTCAGCAGAAGAATCGTTCCCATTACATACAGAGAAACGGGACCGAGATTGTATCCGAAGACCTCCAGTCGATTTAAATGGGCGTAAGCAAGTTCGCCGAGAAGGACGGCATCCATATCCAAGTGAACGCTGCCTGCAAATTTGGAAATCAGGATCACCCCGATGCTGAAAAGAGCAGGGAATGTCAACCCAATCGCGGCATCCTCTTTCACCAGTTTCGTCCGCTGCAGCAATTCAACGAAAACAACAGTGAGCACACCGGTTCCCGCAGCGGCAAGAATTAGGAGCGGCGATGACAGACTCTCTGTAAGAAAAAAGGCGAGCACGATGCCGGGAAGAATCGCGTGGCTAATCGCGTCGCTCATCAAAGTCATCCGCCGTAGAACTAAGAACACACCCGGCAAAGCACACGCCACCGCTGTGACAATCGCAATGAGTTGGATATCAAGATGGTCTTGTATCACTTTTTCCTATTCGCTCCCACGCTGCGGATGCTTCAACAACCGATCCATTGCCACCTTTAGACCCTGTTTGTTTCGTTGGTGCCGAAGCCAGTCCCATAAAAGCCCGCGATTCGGGGCAAAAGCGATCGAGAGCCCCACCACAACCGTTGCACACAGCACAATCGTTGGACCGGTCGGGATGCGTGAAGCACTACTACTAATAATAGTTCCGCTCACCCCAGCCAGTGCTCCAAAGCATGCGGCGAGAAACATCATCAGACTAAGCTTATTTGTCCACTGCCGTGCGGCGACTGCTGGCGCGACCAACATCGCACTCATCAGGACGGCACCGACAGCTTGCAAACCGAGAACGATTGCTATAACAAGGAGACTCGTCAACAGAATATCAAGCACACGGATTGGGAACCCAAGCGATGCAGCGAAACCCTCATCGAAAACCAGCAACTTCAACTCTTTCCAAAAGACGAACATGATGATGATTGCGACACCACCGAGTATACCTATCGTCAAGACATCGCTCTCCAGGACCGTAGCGGCTTGTCCGAAGAGAAACGTATCTAACCCGGCTTGATTTGCATTGCCCGTGCGTTGAATTAGTGTATGCAGCACTAAACCAAATCCGAAAAAGGTAGAGAGTACGATTCCAAGCGCGCTATCGTATTTGATACGGGTCAGCCTCACGATACTTAAAATGAGCAGCGTGCCGAGCCAGCCCGCAAGTGCCGCACCGAGGACCAGAATCAGAGGCGTTTTGCTTCCCGTCAGCAGAAATGCGATTGCAACGCCGGGCAAGGCGGCATGTGAGATGGCATCGCCGAGGAGACTCTGCCGTCGCAAAACAGCATAGGTACCGAGTGATCCGCTTACAGCACCCAGCAAGGCAGCACCGATGGCAACAATCATGAGCGTATAATCAAGATGGATAAGAATACTCAAATTTGCCATGATCTATGAACGGCACATAGAGCGCACCTACTGCTTTGGTTACGGCATACGGAGTATGCCTACTACTTTGTCATAAACGCGACACGACCACCGTAAGTTGTACGCAAATTTTCAGGTGTGAACGTTTCACCAACAGGTCCACTCGCAATCCGGCGAATGTTCAAAAGCATCACCCAATCGAAATAGTCCGTTACCGTTTGTAAATCGTGATGTACCACGACAACCGTTTTCCCTTTTTCTCGGAATTCCTGAAGGAGTGTAACAATCGCGCGTTCCGTGGTAGCATCAACACCTTGAAAAGGCTCATCCATCAAATATATCGTAGCATCTTGAACAAGGGCACGAGCGAGGAAAACACGTTGTTGCTGTCCGCCGGAGAGTTGACTAATTTGTCGGTTGGTATACGCCTCCATACCAACCTTCTCCAACGCATGCATGGCGAGTTCCCGTTCCTGCTTCCCGGGTCGTCTCATCCATCCGAGTGCGCCGTAACGTCCCATCATGACGACATCCAGCACGTTTGTTGGAAAATCCCAGTCAACGCTCCCCCGTTGCGGGACATAACCAACAATCCGGCGTTGTGCTTCATAAGGTTTGCCGTAAATCAAGACGTTGCCTGCCGCGGGGCGTACTAACCCTAAAATCGCCTTAATCAATGTAGTTTTGCCTGCGCCATTGGGACCAACGATTGCCAAAAGCACGCTTGGTGGCACATCCAGATCGATATCCCACAAAACAGGTTGATCTTGATAGGCAACTGTCAGATCCGTTACTTCAATGGCTTTCGTTTCCGAGGCTTGCATGTAATTTAATTATTCCTTGCGGTTAAACAATGTGGGTTTGAACTTTGACGCTCCGTTCTGAAACCCGCTCTCCATTTCATTACGAACTACGGACTTTGTTCTATCACCTTAACGCTCTTCCGTCAAATCCCCATGCTTTAGCTTGCGGGATGTAGACGGCTTAGGGTTTATGGAAACCAAAATAAACTTGACATTTACCTAAAATTATGGTATTCTATATGTAACTTGCTGGATAGGAGTATCACCTCTACCACTTGGTAGAGTCCTATCCTTACCCGTGATACGGTATGTGGCGAGTTGCAAGTGAGACCTTGTAAAACATCAATTATTAGGTAGCGTTCATGTAAGACGATTGTGGAGTAATAACCCTACGCCTTGTATCGCTACCCTCCTCATTTATCATTTTGCAGGCTGGGGTACCCTGGACCTAAACCAGATAAAACCGATCTGATTCGGAATAAGAGCCTGCGGGTGGAGCGGCAATAAGACGTTCAAACCTCTGGTGAGAACGCAGTCGCTATGAAGCCGAAGCCCCAACCTTTAGGTTGTGGGTAGTATCACGGTCCCACCATAGAACTGGCGGACGTTCCCCCAATGAGTGCAGTCACAATCGTATCAATATTGTGGCGAACCATCCCGATATAAGTGCCTTCAGGGGTTCCCTTGTTTCCCATAGCATCAGAGAAAAGTTCACCACCAATTTTTACATCAACCCCTTTTGAGTTGACAGCTGCTTGGACCGCTGTAAGACTCCTTGACGAAACAGAGGATTCCACAAAGATTGCAGGAATGCGCCGCTCAGCTATAAAGGTCGCCAATTCCTGGACATCAGCAATACCTGCCTCTGTTGCGGTGCTAATACCCAGTAGCCCGCGCACCTCAAACCCATAAGCCTTCCCGAAATAGTTAAAAGCGTCGTGTGCTGTTACGAGTACGCGTTGTTCAGATGGCACGCGTGCCGACTGTGCCTTCACGTACTCATGCAGTTCCGCGAGTTTCGCGAGGTAGCGTTCGGCATTGCTCCAGTACATGAGCGTGTTATCCGAATCATATTCACTCAGGGTATCGCGAACCTTTCCCACCGCTCTCATCCAAAGCGTTACGTCAAACCATACATGCGGGTCATACTGCCCTTCAAATTCCGGTGGTGTTAGCAGTAAGTTCCGGTCAACGGCATCTGTTACGGCAACAGTCTTGGTATTTCCTGTCATCTTGGCAAGGATATCACCCATTTTTGACTCAAGGTGCAGTCCGTTAAAGAAAATGATTTGTGCTGAAGTTAACCTATGGACATCACCTGCACTCGCCTTATAGAGGTGTGGATCTACACCGGGACCCATCAATCCTGTGACCTCAACGCGTTCACCACCAACATTTTTTACAATATCGGTAATCATACCGATCGTTGTGACAATGCGAAGTTTACCTCCTGTGGAAGCATCAGGCTGCTGTTTTGGATCGCATCCAGTATACACAAATATGAACATTAACAGTAATGATATGTAGATTCTTTGCATAATTTAATTCCCCAAAAAGAAGCGTTCTAAGAGTTTACCAACGAGATAGCCAACCCCTGCGACTCCAAGCCCCACAGCGAACATGTCAATACCACTACGAAACAAACCCCGCCCAGTGAAGAAACTCCGTGTAGCACCAACAGCAAAGTGGGATATCATCGCAAGTGTGAACGAAATCCAGATCGCTAATATGCCTTCTGTAAAAAGGAATGGAGCGACAGGAATGAAAGCACCGACAGCAGTCGCGATTCCTGTAATCCAGCCCTCTTTAAACGGGGTTGCATAGACTTCGCCAATTTTAAGCTCGGTTTGAATTTTCTCTGCCAGTGCTCTTTCAGGATCGCTCATTACCTCCTGTGCGAGGGAACGCGCCTGTTCCAAAGGCATGCCGCGGGCTGCATAAATGAGAGCAAACTCATCCTCCTCAATGTCAGGCATGAGGCGAATTTCGTCTCTTTCGACCTCGATTTCGTGATCATAAACCTCTTGTTCACTTTTCGCGGCAAGGTAGCCTGAAGCCCCCATCGACAGTGAATCCGCGACCGTCCCAATGATACCTGTCACAAGAATCGTGGAGACATCCGATGTCGCAGCGATGATGCCAACGACTAAACCAAAGTTCGCCGTTAAACCGTCGTTAAACCCATAAACAATGTTGCCGACCATCCCTCCAGATTCAGTTTTGTGCCACGGCTCGCCACTCGTTCCGGTAAGTTCCTGCAAACTCTCTGTATGCATCGCGGATTCTTTGGCTAAGTCAAGCGCGGTCTCTTTCACATCCTTCCTTATGCTGTTCCTGTGAAGTGTTAAATAGTCTTTGACTTCATTTGCCTCCTCACCGAGCATCTGCGAGAGTGGAAATTCACTACCAAAGCGGCGAGCATACCACGCCATCAACCTCGCCTTCAATGTTGGTTGCTGCCTTTTAACTTTTATATCGTAGGTAGCGAGTATCTCCCGCCAACGTATTACATGCCGATTTTCCACCCCTGCGAGTCCACTTAATATGTCTTTTCGCTTCGGATCGGATTCAAGACCGGCGAAAACACTATAAAGGAAACTCGCGTCAACTTCATCTTGTAAATGGCGTTTCCACACTTTGGTTGTTTTATTATCCGGTCGAATCTGCTTTTGTTGTTCCATTTTTAGACTCCCGTTAGTGGTAATAAGCGCGCTTCACAGCTTAATAGCAGTCGGAAACCATCGGCTGCCAGCCTGGCTTCGCGGGGACGAGGTTACCTCGCCAGTACAGAACAAAGAAGGTTTTCTCATAACCTTAACCATCAACTCGTGCTTTAGCACTTATAACGGAGTCGAAGGGTACTCACCGAAAGCCTACTGCTATTCCTGTACATCCTCGACAAAAATATGTTTCGCAACCTCGCGTCCAATAACGACCTGCTGTCCTGCGACGTCAATAGTATAGGGACCTTCAAACGGAGCAACCGCAATCACTCGGAATGCTGTGCCCGGGTAGAGATTGAAACTTCCTAAATGCCGAAGCATCGCCGAATCGGTGTCACTCACTTCAGCAACGATGCAGGATTGTCCACTACACAAGTCTGTCATCGGAACGTACGCTGTCTGTGTTACGACCCCATTTTTATCGGGTATCGGTGCACCGTGCGGGTCGGCAGTCGGGTATCCGAGAAATTCGTCCATCCGTGCCTCCACGTCTTCTGAAATGACATGCTCCAATTTCTCGGCTTCTTCGTGAACACCATCCCACGGAACACCGAGTGCCTTGAATAGATAAAGTTCCAACAAACGATGGTGTCGGATAATTTCGAGTGCGATTGCTTTCCCGGTAGCCGTCAGCGTAACACCGTGATAGCGCTCGTGTTTCACCAGTTTCATCGTTTTTAGTTTTTTAATCATCCCAGTGGCAGACGCAGGCTTCACATTGAGGAATTCCGCCAAAATGCCAGTCGAAACTTTACCGACCTTCTCTTGCAATTTGTAGATCGACTTGAGGTAATCCTCAGCTGCATGTGTAAGCATTGTTCTTTCCAATCCGCAAAGGGAACAGACAATGCACTTCGTTTTCCCGCTGCGGTAAGTAAATGTATGGGCGTTACACCCATTCAGTTTTAGGCACTACGTACCAAGATTGTTAGAAATGTTGAGAAATTATTTTAGGCATACCTAAATTATATATTATGCAAAACAAAATGTCAAGTTTTTAATTTTTCCTTGCGGTTCAGTCAGGTGGGTTTAGATGCTCACGTGCCTCTCCGTATATCCGCCTGCGCCGTTGTTGCAGGCTACGGTTTCTCTTTAACAGAAGAAATAGAAGCACGCGGACTTCCGATTTGCTCAGAAGCCGCTTTACTGATGGCTGATTGCTAATTGCTGACTGTTAAAACTCGTTGAATACCTTCACAGGTTGTCCCGTCTCAATAGACTCCCACGCGGCCACACCCACAGCAATAGATTTTGCACCGTCAATCACATTCGGCGATGGCTCCAAATCTTCCTCAAGACACTGCTGAAAATGGCGCATATATCGGATAACCGTTTGCCCATGCCCATAAACACTTGTGTCTATTTCAGGTGAGCAGGTCACTTCAAAGGGCTCTCTGGTGGACATTTTATCGAGCATCAACTTGACGTGCCCTTCTTTGTTGTCCGTAAAGTCCCCAATTACCGTCCCTTTACTTCCGAAAATGGAAATCTGCTGCATCGGCATCGGGGGATGGACGACATCGTAAAGCCCCATTGCTCTCGCAATCTGTCCGCTCTTAAACTTCAGGTTGAGAAAAAAATTGTTCTTTATGGGGTATTCCGGTGTGAGCAAGCCTTTCGTCCCATAGGCGTGCACCTCATCTACATCACCGAGAAGACAGCGCAATAGGTCAACAGGATGCACAATACCGCCGAACATCAAATCTTGCGGTTCATGAAGCCGCCACGGCGTGAAATCGTAGACCTCGCGCATGTCGTGGACATAATAGGCATCTGCCAGCATGATGTCGCCTAAATCACCATCATCGAAGAACTGTTTCATCGTCAAAAACTGGAGATCAAACCGCATCGTCTGTCCCACAAGGAATTTGACCTTGTGCTCGCGCACCAGATCCACTAACTGTTGCGCATCGGCTAATTTGGTTACCATTGGTTTAGTGCAAATGACGTGTTTTCCAGCTTCTATCGCAGCGACGCAATGTTCGGCGTGCAGATGGTCGGGGGAATAGATAGCGATGACAGAAATATCCTCGCGCTGTACGAGTTCGCGGTAATCTGTCGTCCAAAAATCCACACCGATTTGGCTGGCGTAGTTCTCCAGCACATCTGCACGCCTCGCGCAGATACCACGGAGTTCATATTTCAGGTCCGGTATATCTTTTAACAGTGTCGCAGTCGACCCCATATTCGTGGGGTTCATCCCAATAACGCCCAATCCTATTGCCATTTTGTGTCTCCTCCCTGAGTCAGTTGACGTACTGCTATTCTATCACAGCTGCCTTTTCTTGGCAAGCATCCGTATTCAATGCGCGAATGTGTTGTAGTCGTGCGATTCATCGCACGTTCTAAAGGTGTATATAACGGGCAATATAGTAAAACCTATAATTATCTATACACATTAGCGTGGGCGAGGTTAGAAACCTCGCCAGCGAGAAGGGAAGTTCCTAAACCGTATGTTCACATATTTTCGGGCTTTACTACAAACCAGCGGACTTGAAGCATGTCTGGAAAACTCAATAGCCCTATTCAGTTGAAAACTGTTGCCTTCTGTGCCAATTTGATGTAAAATTATTGAAGGAATACCCCAGTGGAGGAAAAATGACACAGACTGAACCAAAAGAAGTTGCTGGCTTTGAAACCACACAACGGACTGAATTAGAAAAAATATATAAATGGATTTTTGAACTCGGTGCAGCTGCCCTCGTCCTCTTTTATATCTACAGTGCAGGGTTTGGAAGTGCCAGTGAACAATTCCATCTCGGTTTCTATCTCCTGCTGACCTTCGCGCTGATCGGCATCTTTTACCGATGTCGGAAGAACTCCCCAGCCTCCCGTCCATCACTCATAGACCTGGGCATGATTGCCCTCAGCATCTTCACCATCGGCTACTGGATTGTAGAGTACCCGAATCTCGCCAATCGGGCAGGCAATTACAGTCAACTCGATATTTTCGTAGGCGCGGTCGCGATTCTGATTAGTTTTGAAGTGAGCCGTCGGACGGTCGGTTGGGCACTGCCTATTATCGCTGTGATCGGTATCCTATATGCCCTTTTCGGTCGTTTTTTGCCGGATGTCATCTCACACCGTGGGCTTACGCCTCGCAGGATTATCGAATACTGTTTTTTCAGTCAAGCCGGGGTCTTCGGCATCATGGCAAACGTGATGGCGACGTACGTGATTCTCTTTATCTTCTTCGGAGCTTTTCTGGAGAAATCGGGGGTCGGTCAATTCTTTATCAACCTACCGATGTCGATAGCAGGACGTTCAACTGGCGGAGCGGCGAAAGTTTCGGTCATGACCTCCGGTTTTTTTGGCTCTGTCGCGGGAAGTGCGATTGCAAACACAGTCGCTACTGGAACGTTCACGATCCCCTTGATGAAACGGAGCGGTTTTCGTCCGCACATCGCTGGTGCAGTCGAAGCTTCCGCCTCCGTAGGCGGGCAATTTCTACCACCCGTGATGGGAGCAGGTGCGTTTCTCATGGCAGAACGGACAGGACTCCCCTATAGTAAAATTGCCCTCTTATCCATCGTGCCAGCGATTCTCTATTTCCTTTCCGTTTGGGTAATGGTACATTTCGAAGCGAAAAAGCAGGGAATAGAACGGATACCAGACGCAGAAATCCCGAAACTTCTGCCACTCCTTAAAAGTGGTTGGTATTACTTACTGCCGTTGCTGACGCTTGTCGGCATCTTAATCGCTGGCTATACCGCTTATAAGGCGGCATTCTTCGCGATTCTTGCCACAATTGCGGTGAGTTATTTCCGAAAAGAGACACGACTCACACCGAAACGTATCTGGGAAGCGATGGTGACCGGGGCAAAGAATTCGATCGCCATTGGCGGTGCGGTTGGCACTATCGGCATCATTGTTGCTGTTATAGATTTAACAGGCTTAGGACGGATATTCCCAAATTTAGTGCTGTTGGTTGCGGAGGATAGCAAGGTTATCGCAATTCTGTTTCTTGCGGCGGCATCTTTAGTTCTGGGTATGGGAATTCCTGTGACTGCCGCCTACCTGATTACCTCTGAACTCGCTGTACCGATCCTGACAACCCCAGAGATGGGCATACCGATTATTGCTGCACACCTCATTATCTTCTGGTTGAGTCAAGACTCCAACATCACGCCCCCGGTCGCCTTGGGAGCTTACGCAGCCGCAGCTATCGCCCGTGCCGATCCATGGAAAACAGGATGGGCATGCTTCAAGTTTTCTAAACTTCTCTATATCATGCCGCTGCTGTTTGCGTATACCCACATCCTGTTCACAGGAGGCACACCGGTGGAATACGCACTATCTGTGGTATCGGCTGTCGTGGGCACAGTTATCTTCTCCATTGTAACGGTGGGCTTTTTCGTCCGCAAGATGCGCTGGTATGAGTGGATATTGCTTGCGCTTGCGGCGTTCCTGGCATACGTCTATAACATCTGGACGTTCGTCATCGCTATAGTACTCGTCGCGGTTGTGTACATCCTTCAGAAACGCTCAGAACCGTATTTTTAATTTTCCTTGCGGTTCGGTCAGGTGGGTTGGAGCATCCATGCTCCATTCCGTATATCCGCACTCCATTACATTACGTGCTAAATGCTTCGGCTTATTTTTCTGGGGCAGTTTTCTTGAACGAAAGGGAGCATGATTTTAGGAAACCTGCGAAACAAGGGAAACCCCTATAGACCTGTCGTCCCGCTATGGCTTTAAAGGCGTGCCGACAATTTCTTGGAGTCGCTGCAAGAGTGCATCGGCGGCACTGCGAGATTCTCGCTGGTTGAATCGCTCAGCCGCTTGTCCCGCACGGAAGGTGTTACCTCGGTAGTAACGCCAGAAAATGAATCCGCCCCACAACGCCGCGTCTACATAATGTCCATCTAATACCGCGTCAACAGTGAGAAAACCGAGCGCACCGTTCAACAGAAGCGCATTTATCCCATCTCTCCAATCGCCTACATAGACCTGTCCTGCACCGGGGAAAATTGCCGATAACACCTTCGCAAGTCTATCAGATTTCAGCGGTATCTCAGTAGCAACATCAAGGAGCGCGCCCAGTCTTTCATCGGTAGTATAGTTTCGCAGTGATTCGCGGGCATCCTCCCATCGAAACTGATAGATATACGCAACGGCTTGCAAGAAAAGTGCGCGTCGGTACAGCTGCGCGGAAGAGGTTCGCATCATCGCCTTAATCAATTCCAATCGGGCGAGATCGTAGTCCTGCGCGGCGATCAGTGTCACGGCGAGTTCCAGTTGGTATTCCGATTTTGCTTCGGCATCCGTAGCGAGATGTGTAGCTGCCCGCAAGGAAGTATCTGCTTCTGTCCACAGACCTTGTGCTCTATAGGCAAGTCCGATGTTGTGATATACTTCACTAACACGGACATCATCTGGATGAAAAAAGAGGAAGCGTTTATACTCGGTGATAGCGGCATCGTAGTTGCCTTGCGCGAAGAGATGTTTGCCAAGGGATAGCGGGTACTCATCTGCAGTCGCAGTGAAAACACAGAAGCGCGAGAATAAGACGATTAAGAAAAGCGATACAGAACAGTATAATGTTTTGGACACTCGGAACGTCCCTCAATAATCTGACACAAGCCTAATTAAAACCGCACCAGTGGAAACAGTATACCCCAACTCATAGCGTGCGTCAAGAAGGAATAAGTTTCTCATGTTTTCAGAAACGAACCTTTTTCTAATTCGCGTGTCTAATTACATAAAGAATTCCACATTGCATGTGCTTTTAATTTAAGACGATTTTTCTACAAAAGAAAGAGAACTCTGAGCATGAAAACGGACACAATTGCACAATCAGGAGCCTTCATCAATACACGCATGAAAGCACTCTTTGTCGCACAAGAAGATAAACCAACAACGTTAAAAGAAATTAACCTCGCACGCCTCACGCCATTCCAACGAGGGCTGCTCGTCACGGACGGGACGGTTACGCGATTTGTCGAAGCGTATACACTCGCACCGGTGGAGGTAGCCTTACTACAGCAAGCAAAACAGACACTATCTACTGAACATACATGGCTTCAACTGCCTACCGGAGCAGAGGTCATCTCACGGCAAGTGGTACTCCAAACCCATTCACAGAAAGAATCATCACCGATAATACATACCTATGCGGACTCGCTCATTGTGCCCCAACGTCTGCCGACATCCATTTTGAACGGTTTGAAATCCGACAAACAAGGTTTAGGTGGTCTTTTGCGGTGCAGTGGTTTAGAGACTCGGCGTGAGCTACTCTGGTGCGGTATCGAGGTCCTAACCGATCTACCGTCCGCCATCGCACACCTTGAAGGCGAAAAGTTTATCAGTCGCACCTATCGAGTGTTCGCAAATCAGAAGCCGCTTATGCTGATTAATGAGAAATTCCCGCTTTAATCTCCGGGAACACCAACTTTCAAGGATAGAGATACACGCTGACCTTGGAAATATTAATTTTAACAAATAATTGAAAGGAGAATATTGTGGTGAACGGCGTTCAAATGTAGGAACCAATGCCCAAAAGGCGGGTATCCGACGCGGCGACATTGTCATCGCTTACGGGGACCGAACCGATCGGTTGACAGAAAGCGGTATTATCGCCTACGTGCTACAGGAAGAACCTCAAACGAAAACTTTACCTGTAAAACTGCTGCGAAATGGAGAGCAGGTTGAGGTGGAACTTTCGCTTGAATAATTGAGAAATGAAAAGGGGAAATCCACGGATCGGGCAACCCACAAACTTCCCCAATGTGTCAAATTAAGGGGTGCGGAAGATGGAATTCTGAGCACCCCTTCAATTAAATTACACCGAAACGAAAGGACTTTCATGTCACACAAGATTCTACTCACATTTATTGTACTGTCCACGCTGAGTATCGCGGGACTTACACTCAATATTTTCGACACCCCAACCGTTGAAGCAGAAAAAACAGAAGGGATCGCTGAAATCTCCACAAAACCGTCAATTGTGGCTTTGGCGGCGGTTATGAACAATTTCCGCACATCATTGAGCAGTGAACTTCTTGACGCAGCATCTTTCCCACTCGGACACAAAGAATCTTACTCTTGGACGAATTTCCCACCGAGTATGGGAGGTGATCGAGGAGGAGTCCGTTTTGGGAGGTTGTCCTCTGAACAACTCACGCTCTTCTATGAAGTTTTGGACGCATTTTTGAGTGACGACGGCTATACCAAAGTCTCTCTCATTACAAAAGACGTTGAAACGCACCTCAGCAGAATCAGACCCGGCTTTTGGGATCCGAACTCTTACCACATTGCTTTATTTGGCAATCCAGAGACAGATGGATCGTGGGGTTTTCAGTTAGATGGACATCATTTAGCACTCAACTTTCTGGTGCAAGGTGATGTTGTTTCTATTGTCCCTGCCTTCATTGGATCCGAACCTGCAACCATCAACGGCATTGAGGTGCTTGAGGATGAAAGGGGCAACGCTTTTACCTTAATGAATAGCCTTGATGCCAGTCAGAGAGAAAAAGCGATTCAAACAGGTCGTCGTGGACTTCAGGTGGGTGCGGGTAATTCATCAGACCCGTTTTTAAATTACGACTATTCCGATTTTGTCGGAATCGGTGTGAAAGCATCGGAAATGAACGCCACCCAAAAAGAAAACCTTCGGAACCTGATTAAGACGTATGTCTACAATCTTGAAACCGAGTTTGCCGACATCTGGATGGCTGATATCGATGCTGGACTCAATGACACCTATTTCGTCTGGATCGGAGGCACCACTACAGACGATCCGATTTACTACCGTGTTTTCAATCCGGCTGTCTGGATTGAATTCAACAACGAAGGCGGTGGTGGTGGACGTGGCGGTGGTGGTGGTAATAATCTTGATCACATCCATTCGATTACCCGCGCACCGAACGGGAACGATTACGGCATTTTTGCCTTGAATCACGGTCCCAAAACGCTCTTGGAACACTACGCGCTTGAAGATCATCACAAAATGAGCAACACGTTATTTGACTATAGCATCGCCAGTCTGCAAGATACAGAAAATATGGAGATGCACTAATGTTTGATCAAGTTTTAGAAGAAGTCGAGGAACAGTGCAGGGAAGAACGAGTCCCTATGTTGGGACCTGACAAGGCGAAACTACTTGCGAGTTGTGTTGAAAATGCGAAGCCTATCCTAATTGTAGAGTGCGGGACTGCTATCGGTTATTCTGGATTGTGGATTTTACGCGTGTTGAAAACCTTAGGCACTGGAAGATTGATAACAGTGGAAATAGAGGCAGCAAACGCCCAACGCGCTCGCGCTAACTTTGAAAATGCCGGCGTAGCTGACCTTGTCGATTCCCGTATCGGAGACGCTGCAGAAGTCCTCAAAACCATCCAAGATCCCGTCGATTTTCTGTTCCTTGATAACAACAAAGATGGTTATTTTGCATGTTTCCAAGCAATAGCGTCGCGATTAACCAATCCAGCAACGATTGTCGCTGACAACGTCGGTAGGGCAGACCAGATGGCTGATTATCTGGAGCATGTCCGTTCACACTACGACTCCGAAACACACTGGTTTGAAAGTAGACGGCAACCCGGTAGACGCGACGGTATGGAAGTTAGCATCTATCATCGCTGATTTCAGAGAAAGCAATCAATGGCGGGGTTTTCGACCCCGCCTTTCACATAGAAATGCCTAAAAAGGAGGCACTAACCCATAATGTCATACATCACTATTGATTTTCAATTTCGACAACGTTGGCGAAAGGCGAATGTTTTAATGCTACTGTGGATGTGTATGCTATGTGTTTCTATCAGTGTCGATGCACAGACCGAACGGGAGTTACCACGCATGTCAGCACACCGCACCTCTGAGGAAATCAAAGTCGATGGGGTGTTTGACGAATCTGTTTGGCAAAATGTAGAACCGATCCGCCAATTATACCAAATCCAACCCGATCAAGGCGAACCGGCGACAGAACAGTCCGAAGTACGTATTCTTTACGATGACAAAAAACTGTACTTCGGATTTATTTTTTTCGATTCAGAGATGGACAAGATTGTCGCTAACGACATGCGTCGGGACTCCGAAGGTTTGCGTTCCAACGACTACGGGTTTCTGCTATTAGATACTTACAATGACCGACGCAATGCCGTTTTCTTTCGCTTCACACCGGTAGGCGGGATAGAAGACACGGCAGTATCTAACAGCGGTGGTAGCCTTAACCACAGCTGGGATATCGTTTGGGAGTGCCGCTGTAGAATTAACGAAGACCATTGGACAGTGGAAATCGCAATTCCATTCAGCCAACTCCGCTTTGAACAAAGCGACGTAATGAACTGGGGTGTAAATTTCGGACGCGAAATCGCAAGAAAACAAGAAATTGCGGCATGGAATGAGGCTCCCAAAACGTACGGTGGCTTGGCGAAGTATCGCACTGCCTACTTCGGCACGCTTGAAGGGTTAGAGGGCATTTCTCCATCAAGGCATCTGGAATTGCTACCTTATGTGTTACCGGGTATGAGTTCCGTGCCAGAAACTGAAGAAACTCAGGGTGTGTTTGAAGCTGGCTTGGACCTCAAGTACGGCTTAACACCGAATTTAACTGCCGATCTGACCTTTAATACCGATTTCGCCCAAGTCGAGGCAGACCAAGAGCAGGTGAACCTCACCCGTTTCAGTCTCTTTTTCCCGGAGCAGCGTCCATTTTTTTTAGAAGGTGCCAGTATTTTCGATGTCGGGATTCCACGCACAAGTTTCCGTATACCCCCACCTTTACTGCTCTTTTATAGCCGCCGTATCGGGCTTGCAGAAGAGCGCGCAATTCCCCTTCTCGGCGGCGGTAAAGTGACGGGGAAAATCGGGCCCTACGGTATCGGGATCCTGAATGTGTTGACGGATAAATTTGAAGATGATGGGACGGAGACATCCGAGGCAGACATATTCAACGAACTCCGCACAAATTACTCAGTGGTGCGGGTGAACAGAGACATCTTAAGTGGATCGACTGTCGGCGCGATTCTTGTCAATAAGCAAGATGCCGATGCATACAACCGCACGACCGGACTTGATTTTTCGTACCGTCCGACACGAGAGATTAATCTCCAAGGGTTATGGGCACGCACCTTTGAAACCGATGTCCTTGGAAAGAGCAACGCCTTCTCCTTGACGGGTGATTGGCGAACGAATCTGTTTCGACTCAACGGTTCATACATGGACATCGGTGAGGACTTTAATCCGGAAGTCGGTTTCGTTCAACGGGCAGACCTCCGTCGCTTTCGCGGTGATGCCAGCTACACCCCGTGGCCCGGTAAATTTGGCATTCGCGAGATTCAGATCGGACCCGAAATCGATCTCATTCTGACACAAGACAACGAGGTGGAAACCCAAGAGATAACCTTTGATACGCGATTTTCGTTTGAAACGGGTGACGACATTGGGTTCCAACTCAAGAACACAACGGAAAATCTGAACGAGGAGTTTCTGATTCAAGACATTAGTATCCCGGTCGAGGATTATAATTTTACTTCGTTTCGGACCTCAATTCGAACCAGCAGTAGCAGGATGATTACGGCGCGACTGCAAGTGGAAATTGGGGAGTTCTATAGCGGCACGAGACGCGGTTTCTCAATAGAGGCGACTGTCAGACCGAGCGCACGGTTTAGTATAGAACCGTTCATCGAATTTAACCGCATTACGCTGACTGATGAAGAATTTGATGCGAACGCTTTCGGCGGACGTGTCGGTTATTCCTTCTCTACAACGCTTTTCACGAAGTTGTTTACGCAATGGAGTACCGATACAGACATAATCTCTGCGAATTTTTTAGTCAACTACATCTATCGTCCGGGCAGCGATTTCTACCTCGTTCTCAATCAGACCTATGATACCCGCGACGGGGGTGTTGACCCCCTTGACTGGTCGGTTCTCGGAAAAATAACCTATTGGTGGAACCCGTAAAGTGGGTATCATATTTGCCTCTAAAATTTGGATTGCGTTTGTTTTTTGATTGACAATTTTTGTCAAATTTACGAATAACCGTTGAAATGTGATGCAGCGTGATCCAGAGGGGTATCACGCTAATTCTCGCATCACTCTTGAACCAATACCCTCATTTAACCAAACCCGAAATCCGGTATCAGTAGGTTTTGCTAATAGCAAATTCCTCATAAGGAGCTATAAAATGCGAACTTTAATTTATTCACTCCTACTTTTAACAATCTGTATTGGGAGCGTATACGCGGAGCTACCGAAAGATATTGTGTTCCTCGCCACATTTGACGAGGGAAAAGGAGACGCGCTCACCGACCTCTCAGACCATGGAAACGATGGTACTGCTGAAGGAAAGGCATCTTGGATTGATGGCGAATTTGACAAAGCATTTAAATTTGATGGCGGAACGTTTATTACAATCGAAAACGCTGCGCCTTTGAAAGAACTCACCGACCCGATGAGTGTGGGCGCATGGGTAAACCCTGATGGCATTAACAATTGGCAAAATATTGTAGAGATGGACGGCGGAGCCGGCTGGAAATTTGGATTCCACGGTTCAAAGAAACTCGTCTGGACTACGTATCATGTCAAAGATTTTCTCGGACAAACTACGATTGCTGAAGGCGAATGGAGTCACGTCGCCGCAACATGGGATGGCAAAGAGGCGATTATCTATATCAATGGTGAAGAAGACGACGGGGGTCCAATCGCCGGGGGCGGGGTCATTGACGTCACAGGAGAACCCAGTCTTGATATTGGATATCGACGGACTTCTAGCTCATCTCATTTCATTGGTGGTATGGACGAACTCTGGATTTCCAACAAGGTGAAGTCTCAAAAGGAAATCCAGGAATTTATGAATTCCGGCTTCAACACAATCCTCGCCGTAGATGCGGCAGATAAGCTCGCGGTGACATGGGGTAAACTCAAAGCCAATTGATACATGTCACTGAACCAACTTATAGAACCGATACATGTGCGCTGCAAAGCGCACATGTCAATATTGATAGGACTTACGTCCTCTTTTGCTGGCACTCTTTTTCAGTAACGGGTAGGCACCCCTGTTTGAAACCTCGCCAGCGGCGTGTGGTAGTCGTTGTTCATAAGAAAATTGCGTAAGCCCTAAATTGAAAACTCACTGTCCCCACGGTCTCGCCTGTTTGATTAGAAGCTTTCCGTCGCTTGTAATCTTGAATTCAACCTCCATAGCGAACACTTTCGTCGGCGAAATGGGCCTGTAGAGCTGACTGAATTTGTTGTGTACCGTGCCGAGATAGAAACTGAGTTGGCGTAAGTATTCTCTCGTTAGAATCCGTTTGTTGTCGGATGTGCGATTAGAACTCGTCACAACTCGGTAGTTATTGCTATCCCACCAATCCAAGAGGATCTCTTCCGGAACAGATTGTTCTTCAGGGTTGGTCACGAGGTCCTCGCCAACTTGGGTGTTGAGATAATAATTTCCTGTCGTCTGATACACAACATCATCGCTTACAGCTACCCCGTTCGCCAATTCGCTTTCAAAATTGGGATGCACAAGTACACCCATAGCAGTAGCGATATGGTCAATACGATAAAAATCACGTGCCTCAAACGCTCGGTAATTCCAAAGGCTCGCAAACACCTGCTTAATTGACTTGGATAAGTGCCCCTCGTCTGAGTGGTGCGTGAAGGAGTCGTATAAACCCGCACCACTGAAACCGGGCAGGTCCTCGTTGTTCGTGCTGGAGCGGCACCGGAGAGGTGTTCCTTCAGGATATTCGCTCTGTAAATCGGAAAGCGCGTCCATCATCCATGCCGGCATTTCACCCTTCTTGATTTCCACCCGAAACTTTTTCAGTTCTGCTTCCTTTGTGTCCTGTTCACGCTGAAATACCGGATCTCTGAGCAAACTCTCAATCCTCTCATAGAAGCCGTTGTGCTTCATAAATTCATCATAAAAATAAAATGGTATCCCAAACCCGTTCGGCACAGTACCTTCAGGGAATCCGAATGTGCGGAGCGTCGCCAGATTAGCCGTTTTCACACCAAAACGTGACGAGTCAGCAAACCCTATGTTGTCAAGCCGCAGAACCTTCGTAACTGAGAGATCACGTTCGGGTCTCTGGGTTTTTGACGGACGTAAATCAGCAAAATGGGTCTCCACTTCCTTTAGTGTCGCTTCCCTAATTTCAAAACCATCGGCGTTTACACCATAGTAGACGTATTTCCCAATAAGCGGTGCAATCGCGTCGTTTTCCCACGCCTTAGTAATGAAAGCGTTAGGGACTTTGTCTTGAATAGCACGGAGGTTGACATGGGAAAGCGGCGTTTGCCGAGCACCTGTGATAACGCCGGCAACTCGTGGCATCTCGTTAGGTAGAGTTTTACAGATAACGATGTCCTGAACCGTGGGACGTTCATCTGCCTCCAAGACACGAAGCCGACCGAATGATGCCGCTTGATTCAGCGGAAGGTAACCGATGTTGGCATAGAGATCGTCCTCAAAATATACGGGAAATTCCGCCGCGTCATAGTATATCTTTTCGCGATTATAAATGTCGATCGCTCCCCACAACGGACAATAACCGAGTCGATTCTTCAGCGACAGCATTTTCGCGACGAGCAGATCGTGTGCGAGTTTGATCTCTTCAAACGGGAATGCATCGTTTGGATTAAACTCAAAGGTATAGACCCCGGGTTCACCGTTCGGTGCCACGAAAAGTGGGCGGTAACTCAGCACACCCCGCATCTGTCCTTGACCTCGTCCCAAACCAGCAGCATTCATGAAACTCCCGTGCGACCGATGTGTTTCCGTATTCATAAAATAAAGTTGTGGGTTTTGTGTATGTGTATTCTCAATCTGGAACTTTACAAATTCGATTCCGGTAAGTTGAGTGTCAATACGCACCTCTAAACCCTGATACGACAGTTTCTCGAAGGTCTCTCGGTCGGGGATTGTCGCTGCCCCATCCTTAAATGCGATCTGCTCCGGATTCAAGCGTGGCCCTGAAGGTCCCCTAGAACCTCGCCTTCTACCGAACCCACCTCTTCCGCGAGATCTATCTCGCTCTCCACTTTGCATTTGACGGATCTCGCTCTCGCTGAATTGAGTACCTCTCTGGGTTTCAAGTCGCATCACCCGAATCATGAGAGTGGTTTCAGCGTCGCTGAGTTCACCATCCCGGTCAAGGTCGAACCGTTTCTCCTCTTTTGAAAGTCCTTCTTGCGTCCAAGTATTTAGGACGACTGCCAATGAAAACACCAGTGCACACAGGAAAAGGGTTATAATAACATGTTTTCGTTTCATACGTCTTCCTCGCGAACAGTTGATAATTTTTTGAATATACACCTTTCTGTTAAGTTAGGCAAATAAGTAATGAATTTGTTCAGAAAAGACAGAGTCTTTTTCGCGACGCAGGTTTTTCTGTAGGCTCTGAATCAGGCTAATTTAGAATTGATAGGTGGGACCAACACTCGTATCATTCGCGTCTAAAACAGGACTTACGCAATTTTGAGCATCGCCCGCGCCCTGAAAGAGAGACCGTATAAAAAACGCAGACGGTTTCTTGGCACAACCTAACAGGTTATGCTACAAAAGAGCAACGTGCGTAAGTCCTATAAAAATCACTTCAACTGTTGGTGGAACAGGAGCAGTCAAGGAGTTGGCTCATAACGAAACTCACACCCTTAGTGGGTTACCATTCCGCTTTTCAATTTTGCCCAAGCCGTGGTCAGTTTCGCTTGAGGAGAAGCCGCTGCAAAACCGAGTGCGATAGATAATCCAGTGTCGGCAATCGCTTTCACATCATTTTCTGAGAGTGCAACATTGAAAAATGCGATCTCATCAATGAGACCAGTGAAAGCCTCCTGCTTGTCGTCTCTGGAGCCGATATACTTAGCTCCGGCTATAAACGGACCTGCGGCAGCATTAGATGCTTCTAACTCACCATCGACATAGACCTCCACTGTTTTACCGTCATAAACCCCCGCAATCTGATGCCATTTATCATCGTTCAACAAGGTTTCAGACCACGTGTTATGCGGAATCGGTTGTCCACACTGTCCAGCGAAATTTAATTTGTGGTTCTGCAATGTCAAGATAACGTCGCCGCAGGGACCTACGATGATGTCAGACCATGCGGGGGCTGCAGGCGTTTGAATCAAAGCAACGATCGACACTTCATCTTTATAGTCAGAAAAATCGCCGACAGCAACATGACCTCCACCCTCAAACTTTAGGGCTTTGTCGAACTTGCCATCTGCCCATTGGAGATCAACAATCTCTCCGTCATTGCCATTTTTGGAAGAATCTTTTGCCGTACCGCCTTTACCTTCATCAAAGAACCATATTCCCAAAAGTGCTTCCGGATCGAGTTTGGCAGAACTGAGATCTGGAATCATTAAACTGATGCAGATCAACGTTGCGTATACCAAAATTGCTTTCGCTAATTGGATTCCTCTCATTTTTACCTCCATTTGTGAACGTACGGTTTAATTATCACCAATTACGCTGTTTTTCACCACGGACTACTGGTATCGAAAATTAGGGAGGACTCAAATTTCAGGGTCAATAACGAGATAGCTAACGCTCTTTGCTTCCATCTTAATTGGAATCTCAACGTTGTAATCCCGGTCAATTGTGTGCCGTTTGGGTTCTCCTTCTTCTTCACGAATTTTGGCAATTTCAGACAATCCAGTATAATAGAGCGGTAATTTCAAAGTCATCTGTTGCACCCTACGCGTAGGATTATAGAGCATTGCTAATCCACAGGGACTGATTTGCGTGTTGGCGTGGAGCACACAATCAATGGAACGGCCATCTGGGCGGCGCACGTGAATCAGGTCAGAATCCAATATTGGGCGATACTTTTTGTAGAAGTCAACCCATTTCTTAACGACCGCTTTCGTCTCTTCAGTATCAAAAAGCCGGGGACCGCGATAGCACGCAATCACACCACTGCCAAAGTTTTGTGCAAGATGTGATTCGTAGTCATCAAGGTGTTCGCAAAGCGGCTCAAACGTTGCGGCTTCTCCGCCGCCGTGGTACTCTACCAACGGGACGAACATCCAGCCCATACTTGGTGTCTTTTCAAATGTCCCATCGTAGATATTCTGTCGGGCAATCAGAATTTGCCGCTCGCGGGGCAAGCTGAAATTCGTTTCGCGATAGCCCATACCGCATTTGTTTGAACCGTTGAGGTAATACCGATCTGGCGAATTGATATAGATACCGCGTGCTCGGCATTCGTGGTAAAAAGAAACGCATGCTTCCCACTGACGCAACTGCGAATCCGCCAAGCCGTTATGGTATTCGTGCGTCGTTGCCGCACAGACGTCACCATGATAAGGACCATCCGTCTCTATGACATCCATTCCGGTTGCATCCATGAAATTCAGCACTCGCTGGAAGTAGCCGTCTGCCCATCTGCTCGCAAGACAAGCACTCTGCCCAAACTTACTTCCGGGTTGCCCGGTGTCTGGGTCAATACAGTTGAAGTCTTCACCCACATTCCGCGAAGCACACATCAGCGTATAACCACCGAGTTGAATACCTTTCCCGTGTGCATAATCGGTCAATTCCTTCATTGTAGCGATGTATTCCGTGTCTTCGCTCTCGATATTGAATCCACTCCCAAAGGTCATAATCACCATTTCAAATCCGACTTCGGCACATTGATCAATCGCTAAACGAACTGGGTCCGGCTCAGCACTCCGAACGTGCATTAGAATTGGATTCTCCGTGACCTGTGGCGCGACCGTGCGATACATCTTGCGGCGTGCGAGTCCTTTTCGCTCACGCGCATCACTATCATGCAGAATCTCAAAGGTGCGAAAACTCTTGAAAGTCTCTCCGGGTTGAAGAAGTATTCCCGGACCGAGTGGATAACAACTTGTCATCAACAGTGGCATCTGATAGTGATAATCGACTTGCGTCTTGTAATCCGCATCTGGACCCCATTGCGTCGTTTCCACTCCACTGAAGGCATAATTGCTCTCGACATGTAGCCTATGCTTCTCCTGCTCGTTGACCGCAAGGATTTCACAACTTAAGGCATCAAGTTGAATCGGTTTTTGCCCCTCATTGCGGATAGTGATCCACTTGGATAGGACTGGAATGCCTTGGTATAGTTCATAATGCACACAAACCTGAAGGGAATCAACAGATGGCGGCGGTGAGAACGCAATCGTCAGTGTCACACCCTCTGGAGGATATACTGATGATGTAGCAGAACGCCTGCGTACCCACGGATAGGGGATTTCAGTTTCATCGACTCGATATTCGCGAAATTGAAATGCGTTCCGGTCACTCGTCAAGTCCACAATCCAATCCGAATCAAGATAGGCGTAGTCGGGCTGTCCTTTCAAGCCACCCACCTCAAATTGGTGTCCGTCAATCGTAAGCACCGCCTCTGGTTTGATGCCACGGAGAAAACTACTACCCGTAATTTGATTGGTATAATTGACCGTTGCGAAATTAGGTGAAGCGACGAATGTACGCTGGATGAGACCATTACCGAGAATAAGCCGATTGTCCGTTTCTGTTACTGAAGCAGGTTGACAAAAGGGCTGAACCAACCAATCATTTTGCTGTGATGTGTACTGCATGTCAAATCCTAATTTTGAGCGTCTCCATGAAAAAATGAGGCGAAACTCGCTATTTTGTGTTTTTCATGACTCCAGTATAACGCTGAAAAGAGATAACGCAAAAACAATTCTGTTAATTCGGTATAAGAACTACGATAATATCTTTTTATTTCATCTGGAAATTTTTGGTCCATCTCCCCTTGTTAGATTAGGCAAATCGGCATCAAATTTGTTCAGAAAAAACGGTATGCCCATTTTTGGATTGTGGGTCGGATCGATCTATGCTAAAATGTCAATGACACTTAAGGAGGAAAAATTTTATCATGCAGAACGCTATAAATATCTTGTGTTGGTTAATGTTAGTTTTTTTGTTAATATCCGTCGGAAGTCTACCCAGTTTTGCACAGGATGAACACACCGTCCTTCTTTACACCTTTGAGTCAGGAGCGGGGAAAGCCGTCAAGGACCTCTCTGGTAACGGAAACGATGGTGAACTCATGGGTCCGAAGCGGGGAGAGGGAAATCCCGGTGGCGGGCTTGTCTTTGAAGGAAATGGTCCGAGGGATTTTGTAGAAATCCCTGACAGCGACAGCTTAGATCTGGTTGAGGGTCTCACCGTCGAAATGTGGCTCTACCTTGAGGCATGGTCAACCGCTGGCGGGACAGGTGCCACGAAAGAGTTAAGCTACAAAGTGGGACCTCGAGATAACAAGAAGGTGCTCGTCCGGTTGACTACGGATAAGCAAGCATGGGGGGCTGCAGTCGTTCACGGTAAAACAGAAATGCCCCTGAAAAAGTGGATGCACGTTGCCGGTACTTACGACGGGAAGTCAGGTGAAGGCAAGATTTATATCAACGGTGTTATAGACGGCGAAGGCAAAATTGGCGGCAATATCGTCCCCAACAACGATGTCTTGTGGCTCGGACGCGGTGCCGGACCATTTCTACAAGGACAGATGGACGAAGTCCGAATCTCCAACATCGCACGCTCTGAGCAAGAGATTCAGGAATTAATGAACAAAGGCATCGAAGGGGTACTGGCAGTCAAATCTCAGGACAAGTTGACGACAACATGGGGAAAACTGAAGTCAAATCTTGCGCGATAGAAGTGGTAAGCATCAGCTGCACCATCAGGTTTCAGATTTTGACGGGGAGATTTTTCTGAAAACCGATACAGAGTAATGAAGGATCAACAATGTTAAAAGCGATTTTGCATACGCGTCCGGTACGGCAACTCGACACTATTTTCACACAAGAAGATTTGCAACGCCTCGGGAATACCGTTGAAGTAATATGGGGTAAGGACGAGCAGATGCCCGAAGATGCGTGGAACGAAGTCAAAAAAGAGGCATCCATTCTGATAGGTATTCCCAGCTACGGGGTCGGCGACGTTGACGAAAATGCCGCACCGCATCTGAAGACTATTATGGAGGTAGGCGGTGCGCACCCCAGAAAAGAACAAGTTGATTACCAGACCTGCTTCAGACGGAGTATTCGTGTGCTGAGTTGTGCACCTGCTTTCGCCAAAATGGTGGCTGAGATGGCGTTGGGACATGCTCTGGCTTCCCTACGGAATATCGTCGATGCGGATCGGCGAATGCGTCGTGGTGAAGAGAAATGGGGATGGCATGGACAAGCCGACATTTGCACGCTCTATAATGCAACGGTGGGTATCATCGGCTATGGAAACCTCGCACGGGAACTGCGACTGCTGTTAGCACCTTTCAAATGTAAACTCCACGTCTACGATCCATGGCTCCCTGACACACATTTAGAACAACAGGGGGTAAATCCGATGGGACTGGAGGAACTGCTGCAAACGTGCGATGTCACCTTCGTTTTAGCGATTCCAACACTGGAGAATAGGGAGCTGCTTACTTACGAGAAACTGAACCAGATTAAACAAGGGGCAGTACTTGTTTTAGCAAGCCGTTCGCATCTTGTTGATTTCGACGCACTTCTTGAATTGACAAATGCCGGCAGATTTCGAGCGACGATTGATGTCTATCCTGAAGAACCACCGCCGCCCGATCATCCGGTCCGAGAGACGGAAAATACGATACTCACCTGCCACATGGCGGGTGCCATCGATCACGCCCTTTTCGACATCGGGAGAATGGTTACAGATGACGTTGAAGCCATCGCGGCAGGGTTACCGCCGATCCGTATGCAAGTCGCACAACCTGAATTTGTCGCAAGGCGTTGAACGCAGTACCACGCATTTCTCAATCAATACGGTAATTCTACAGATAGTGTTGTCAAGAACTCGTCCGCTATGTGGCGATTGTAAACGCGAACTGAAATCACCGAGCCGTAGATGTTGCCGACATAGAAGATACCGCTGAGCGTGCCTAACGTCCACCCCTTCACCGACGAAAGCCCATCTCTCCGGAAACCGTCGTAAGCCTGCCAGCCTGTTAAAGTAACAGTGAACAGAGATGTAAACGCATCGCCGAGCCTGCCCGTATAGAGCCGTCCAGCCCCAGGAACAATTGTAGAAAGAATTCCAGCCAAAAACGGACTACGGGTAGGCAGATGTGCACCCGCTTCTGCAAAATTGTGATACACTATCGCCTTTTGGCTGACCGAAGCCGCCTTCGATCCCTGCAACGTTTTAAAAACCTCACCTGCTTCAGACCATCGCTTTTGCATCAGATAAGAGAGTCCAATCAGCTGCTCGGCTTCAGCGTGTTGTCGTGTATCTATTATGTGTGGTAATGCCTCACGCAGAAATCGCGCAGACTGCTCAAACTGATCCGTCAGAAAATAGGTAGCACCGATTTGATAATAGGAGCGACTTACAAACTGCCCTTCGGGATGCGTCCGTAAAAGTGCCTGAAAATTCTGGATGGCTTGCTCAGTTTGACCGGCAAAACGATAACAGAGGGCGATTCTATAGCGCATCTGCCCGCTTTCTTGCGGCTGATAAAAGAGATAACGTTGATATTCACCCGCAGCTCGGAGATAGTCGCCCTGTTCATACAGAAAATCGGCAAATTTGCGGACGTTTTCGGGGGTATAATATTCAATGGATTCTTCAGCGGCTGCAAAGGGCATAAGGGTAATAGTGAGGAGGATTACGAGCAGAAATTTGGCTACTTGCGAAGTGTTCATATAGTTCGTAGGTTGCGTTGAACGCTGTGAAATCCAACTTCTTGACTATTTCAGTGTTGCATAGTCTGAAACTGGGTCGATGTATTTTCCTGTTACGCTGTCTTTATGGTAATACTGCGATTGGGACCCGTTGCATCGAAGGAGTCTATCAGCGGTAAGTAGAACACCGCGTATCACACCGTATTCCTGTATACATGCCATGCCGAAGCGAGAACACGTCGGTTGGAAGTTGCATGTCGGTCCGTCTTGACTGGAGACGAATTTCTGGTACAGCCGAATCAATCCTGTCGCGACGAACTTCAATTCCGAGGTTTCCTGCGGATTAAAGTGGACAACCTCTTGTGGTTCAGGCTCATAATTGGATTGACTTTTCGGATGAACGCCAAGTCGGAGGCTTCACCCGAAAACGCGGGTTGAACACAGAAAATACCAGATAAACACAACACACAGAAAAAAACGAGACGATTTACCATTTGACCTCTTTAACCTCTACCGATTCGGGGATTGCGAAATTCAGGATTTGATTTGGTGGATTTACGTTCACCTGTGGATTGCTATAGACAATGTGTTCGTATTGAAGGACTTCAGATTTCTCACCATACGTACTGGAGGTAACCATCATTGGGACATAGTTCATCCCGACCTTGCTGTGGTTCTGATAGTGCGATCTGGCGATGATATGTCCATTCGGATTTTTGACTTCAGCAGAAATAAGCCTGTCATCCTGCATCCCTAAGATAATAGTGCCGAGTTTGTCTTTCGCTTTCTTAGGTGGACTCCAATAACTATAGAGAACCTCGTTTACGATATCGTGCTTTTCCAAAGAATACCCAACTGCTGTCAACCCATGCTCCGCTTGTGTAGACTGAACGATGGATTCAACAAACGGGAGCGGAATCCGCCCTTCAGAGATAAAACGGAACGCCTGTTTCTCTACAGGGTAATAGATCTCCAATTCCTTGTCTTTTACAACCATTATCTGCTTAATTGGCTCAGCAACCTCAACGACTACCCGCGCCACGCTTGCGTCGTAGTGAAGTGTGCCGGCGATGTACTCCGTTTTGTCGTTCTCGGTCAATTCGCGCGTAAAGTCTAAGGAGAGGGTTTTTAACGGCGAGGCATGAAGCACATGACAGAGGACGCATGTCAATAAAAGCGTCATGGAAAATTGCAGGATTTTAGACATCTGTTTTTTTAGAAATAGCATGTTAGCAGACATTTACCACCCGCCAGTTTTCAAGTTCACTGTGTCGCAGCCGCCGCTCCGAGTCCAACCGTAATGACAACGCAACCACTGAGACAACCCGCTGAGGTCCATAGTGCTTGGATATTTCCTCTTTTTGATTTGTAAGTTGTTGTATAAGCGGATATATATTCCGGTGATTTCCCAATCAATCGCGAAGGTGGTGGCCCCGGTCGATAGGAATATGACCCAATTATGCCAGCTGGAGGCAAAAGATAACCATACGGACTTGGTAAAAAAAAGACGGCAGAAAGTACACAACCAGCACTGAAGCATAATAACTTGCTGATATCTTTATTAGCATCCGCTTCAGCAGCGGTTGCAGCTTCGGCTTGCACAAAATTCTGTTGAGCCATGGTAACAAAAGGCGTGCTGAAGGTCAGCACTGCCATGAAAAAAACTAAAACATGAAACGCTGCGTTTATTTTCACTTAATTTTCTCCTTCGCGGATTACAAATTTAATTGAAAATCTACAATCAACGATACAGTTTTATTGAAGGGGTCAGGAAACATTAACATCGTGGAAGTAAAAGCCTAAGTCCTACTATCGCTTTATATTTTCAAATTGTGCTGTAATTATACCCTATTCACAGCAAACAATCAATTTTTTCAGTGGATTCTCAAAGATATTAGTTCTCCACTGTTTAGTCGCTTAGCGAAGATACATGTATAGCAATCTATTTCATCAAGACCTCATACCTACCGCAATTGGAAACCTCGTCAATGAAAATTCAAACCGATGCTAAAACCGCTATCGAAATCTGTAAAAGAGACTCCGAAACCTCCCCTTACACTTACCGCCGGTGACAATTCAACATCCAACCCTACATGACCTCCAAAGTCAAAAGATGCTCGATTGCGTTCCGTTCCTGCCTCCTTTCTTCCCTGCTGCAATTCGTATAAATCCATTTGAGCATAGGCGGTAACAGGGAGCAAAACGAATAAGAAACCTATGCAAGTCCATCTCTTTTTTAACTGCACTTTTACTCTCCTTTTAAAAAGTGGATTGTCCCTACAAACCCTACATATAACCCTCTAACCTAAAAACAAGTAACCTGTTACAACGTTTCTGTGACAGACTATGTTTACACTACATGACAGCGAATTGAATTTACCAAAATGTAAATAATACGATAACAAGGGACACACATGCCGTCCTTAAATGGAACTGGCAACTTAAGGGAAGAGACTTGGGTAGGTCCGAAGCGATTAGGATGGATTCACTGCGGTCGGGAACTGCACGAGAAGCGATGCCTGCTGTAGGAGTTCGAGATTTGCAAAAGCAGCATCAGGCGCTCCATCGAAAATCACTTCACCGTCGCGCAATAAAAGGACACGATCGGCGTATTTCAAGGTAAGTTCCGTGTCGTGTGTTGCGAAAATGAGGGTTTTATTCTCGCGCCGGATTTCATCACAGAGTTCGTCCATCAACTGATGGAGATGTTGGGCATCTTGACCCGTGGTGGGTTCATCGAGAAGGAAAAGTTCAGGGTGCAGTGAAAAAGTTGCTGCGACAGCAACCCGTTGGCGTTGCCCTCGAGACAGTGAATACGGTGCCTCCAAGTCAATATCCCGTAGGTCAAATCGCTCAAGCGTTCTATCGACCCTATCTTCAAGAATCTGTGCAGCGAATTTGAGATTTTTAGGGCCGAAAGCAACCTCATCGCGAACCGTCTCCGCTTGTAGCAATAGATCTGGATCCTGAAAAACGATACCGATTTTGCCTGCCAATTGATGAAGCTTCGGACGACTGGACGACTTCCCAGCAATGACAACCTTTCCAGTCGTTGGACGCAGCAAACCGGCGATAAGACGAATCAACGTGGTTTTGCCAGAGCCATTCGCTCCCATGATAGCGAGCACCTCTCCACGCGGCACGTCGCAGGAGAGTGAATGCACCGCATCCTTATCGGTGTTCGGATAACGGAATTGAAGTTCGCGGATACTGAGGAGAGAGGTCTCGAATGTTGTCCTGTAAGTGCGTTTAGGAGACAAAGATGACGAATTCGGTAGCGATGCGTCTACTGAAGGTGCCTCTGTTTTGGGAACCTGCACGCCTAAATGTTGATATAGAGCGAGGTCTTGAAACGCCTCCGCTTCGGGCAGATCCAGATAAAGTCTCCCTTCGTCCATCAGCCATACATGGTCACACAGTGGAGCAACTTCCTTGGTTCGATGGGTTGCCAAAACAACTGTTATCCCTAACTCCCTATTCAACTGCGTGACGATAGTGAGGATGTCGCGCGCCCCACACGGATCAAGATGGCTCGTTGGCTCATCTAACAGCAGGACTTGTGGTTGCATCGCACAGACAGCAGCAAGAGCAACCCGCTGTTTTTGACCGCCAGAAAGCGATGAGATCTCCCGTAACGCAAAATCGGGGAGTCCTACCTGTTTCAAGGCAACAGCGATCCGTTCTTTAATTTCTTCGGAAGGGAAACCGAGATTTTCGAGTCCAAAGGCGATTTCGTCTTCAACTCGTGTGCAAAAGAGTTGATCGTCGGGATTTTGGAAGAGGAGCGCGACCTGTTGACATGTGGTCGCGAGGGGTTGCGTAGCGATGTCCTTATCGTTAAGACGTACCGTTCCTGTGAGCGTTCCTGCCGAAGCATGCGGAATCAAACCGTTGAGTGTCCGCAGCAAAGTCGACTTGCCGCACCCTGTTGGACCCGTCAGTAGAACAAACGCCCCAGAAAGAATCCGAGTCGTAATTCCGCGTAGCGTCGGAGTCTCACGACTCGGATAGGTAAAACCGAGATTCTCTATTTCAATAGACACCATGGTCTGACTAATTCAGTTCTTCAATCTGTACAGGGACAGAACCGAAAAGTTGCTCTAAATGCCGTTGGACGGAGTCTCGGAAAGCGTCAAAGGTTTCTTGGACGTTCAGCTTGAGATCGTCGTGAAGTTGTTCGTGTTGGGCACGAACGCGGGTAAAGAGGTCGTGAACATACGTTTGGAGTTCACCGAGCCTTTCAGTCTGAGCCTTTGTGAAAGTGCTGACAGTTGCTTTAAAAGCATTGAGTTCCGCGTCCAAGTATTCCTTGAACACCGATTTCTGAAAACCAGCAAGGGCATTGTATGCTGCGTATCGAAAATCCTCGTGAATCGAATCGTATTCCTTCTTAACGCGCGCAAAGAGTTGCCGCGAGTAGCTTTGAACCTCACTCATCCGGTCTTCTTGAGTTTGGCTAAACTGCGAAATCTTCTCTTTAAACGTGTCCATCTCAAGTGCCAAGAAGTTCCTGAAATCCTCAACAGCGATCGTATGACGCGTCGTCTTCTCCAAATGGTAACCCATAATCGCCAATCGCACGGCTTCCGCGAACATCTTAGGATAGTCTTTGAGTACCTTCACTAAATATCGTGCGTACTCCAATCCCTGTTTGGAGAAAAGTTGCCGCTGGACTGATAGGAGAAATGCGCTCAATTCTTCCTTCCGAATCGATCGGACGTTGCGTGGTGTATACGGCATGTGCTCAAGCAACTTCAAACACCGCGCAAAATAGTTCTTTAAGGTCGGATCGTAGAGTGTTGATACGACCCGTCGATATTCCGAAAGCAGTTCCTCGCGCGGCATTTCTGGAACAAAATTGAGACTCATGTCGGTATTATTTCCAGTGGATTCCACAAGCAACCGATCTTCCTGTTTCAATCGATGCCAAAGGTCTGTCTCTTTCAAAGCAGTCAACAAACCTGCCATTGCTATTGGTATACCGGCTTCCTGAATAAACTTGATGTGAGAATCAAACTCAGTATCACCATCAAGTCCGATAATAAATCCGCCTGTAACCTCCATCCCCCTGCTCTGTATCTGCCTAATAGCACGCAACAGGTAACTACCGGCATCTTCCTCTTTACTGGTGTTCTGTCCTTTGGAGGTGCCGAGCAGTGCCTCATCATTGGGACTTTCAATGCCGAGGAATACCATGTTAAACCCTGCCCCGCTCATTGCGTCGAGCATATCAGGGATTTCCACGAGATTTACGCTGGCTTCGGTATAGAGCGAAAATGGGAATTGACGTTCCTCCTGCCACTGTTGCACAGCGGGCAGTAAACGCATCGCGTCGCGCTTGTTACCGATAAAATTGTCATCAACAACAAACATCGCACCATCCCAACCGAGTTTATAGAGAATTTCAAACTCAGCAAGCATCTGTTCATTGCTTTTAGTGCGTGGCACGCGCCCGAACAACTTCGTAATGTCGCAAAACTCGCAATTGAAAGGGCACCCACGCGAAAACTGGAGTGCCATTGACCCATAAGCATTGATATCGATGAGGTCGTAGCGAGGCGGTGGTGTAATCGTGATATCCGGTTTCCGCTTCTCACGATAGGTTTCCTGCGCACAGCCACTTTCAAGATCGGTTAAGAAATCTTCAAATATTTCCTCAACTTCACCAAAGAGAAAATGGTTAATCTCAGCATCAGTTTCCTCTTTGATATTATCATAGTAGGAAGTCGGGTGCGGTCCACCCGCAATGATAGGGACTCCTGCTCGATTACAACGTTCGGCAACATCATAAAGAGAGTCTTTTTGAACAATCATTGTCGATGTCAGCACTACATCCGCCCACTCGAGATGCGCGTCCGTCAACGGTTCAATGTTTATATCGACGACTTTAAGGTTATAATTCTTGGGGAACATACCAGCAATCGTCAACAATCCAAGCGGAGGCATCGATGATTTTTTATCAAGAAATTCTAAAGCGTACTTAAATCCCCAATAGGATGGCGGGAATTTAGGATAAACAAATAAGGCATTCGGCATAATATATATCTCCTTGTGGGCGTAACTTCCATGCCCATATTGTCAATTTTTTTGAATAATTTATAAATTTAGCGACTCCTACCCATTATAATACCACAAATCCAGAATTTTATCAAGTTTTTTCTTTTTCACCTAAGTTAACGGATTGGAAGCCCAAATCTTTAGGCTTGGGCAGTTGACATTGTCGTAAGTAGGAAACAATCTGCAGAAGCACTGATTTGCCTGTAGCGCAGTGTGCATGTTAAAATTACTTACGATGGCACAGATGTTTATCTAATGGAGAGAATAGATGTATAGCCCCCGACTACCACAACTCATACTATTTTTCAGCGGTGTACTCCTTTGTCTGGCAAGTAACCCGCAAACACTGTTGTATGGATCAGATGATCCTGAACAGAGCACCTCTTCAGAAAACGCAATAACACCAGATGACGACACAGAAGGAACGACACACTCACACTACCGTATTCGCCAACTCCGTTTTAATGGGAACGCACATTTCAATGAGAAAAAACTGATAACTCTATTCGGATGGAACGAAGAAAAACCGTATTCTCGTGAAGAAATTATAGAAGGATTTGAACGCATCGTAGCAGGTTATCGGGACGAAGGCTTTATATTCGCAGAGACATCTCCCAACATCACAGTGATTTCTGAAGAGGCGCAAGTCAACGGCGAAACGTCTGTGTCTATCACAGTAGAAATTGTTGAAGGCAAACCGATCCGCACTGGGACGTTAACATTTTCGGGTAATCAACGCTTTTCGGAATCCGAAATTCGAGATCAATTCGGTATAAAAGAGGGAAAACTGTTTACACAGGTGGCATTGGAACGAGGAATTGAACGCATCCAAGCTTTGTACAGTGAACACGGATACCCAAAAATTGAGATTGAGTCTAAGAATATTCAGCTTTTGCCAGAAACAAGCACCATCAATTTCGAGTTACACATCCGGGAAGGGACACAGGTCCGGATTGGTGAAGTCAAGGTAAGTGGACTAAAGAAAACAAAAATTAAGATAGTCCTTCGGGAAATTCACGTGAAACCGAACGATAACTTCAAGCAGCGTGACATAGACACAAGCTACCGTCGCCTACGAAATTTGGGGTATTTCTATCAAGTGAATCCGAATGTATTGGAAGCGGGTGAAACAGAAGATAGGATCAATTTCCACGCGCGAGTCACCGAAGCACGAACAGGACAACTGAGCGGTGTTATCGGATATGCCCCACCAGATTCAGACGCTGACGCGGCTCCACAACTCACTGGCGTGCTTGAAGCGCGCGAAACCAACCTGTTAGGAACGGGCAGACAGCTTAACCTCTATTGGAAATCCGGTCTGCTGAAGATCTTACGGCTTGGCTACGCAGAACCGTGGATATTTGACAAACCGCTAACCATCGGCATAGAATATGGGCAGCTCCAACAACGCACTCCCGATAGAGGACAACTCCAAGGTTTTCCTGATAATGCTTCAGAAACCGTTTCCGAAGAACAATCGGGCAACGTGAGTGCGACAACGGACTTCGGACGTGTCTTTGAAGGGGTTATGACATTGGGATACAAACGGATTAACGTGCCAAATGTTGGTCCGCCTTCAGGGACACCCCCTACGCTTGATTTCCAAACGCCGACTTTCTCCGATTCACGCGCTGTTTCACCCATCGAACCTACGCCGTACATCGGCACGAAATACAGCGTCACACTCCGGTTGACACGGGATACCCGTGACTATTTTCTGAATCCGACACGCGGACGGCGTGATAGCATCGCCTTTGAAGTGTCACGGAGCGATTTTCGTCTTCGGAAAGCGTGGCTTTCTCTCCAGCAATATTTCCCAACATGGCGGAAACAGACTATTGCCGTTGAACTCCACGGTGCCGCCACATGGGGTGTTAATATCCCGCCAACTGAACTTTTCTATCTCGGGGGTGCGACCACTTTGCGCGGGTACGATGAAGATTGGTTTTCAGGACCGCGCCGTGTGTATGCCAACCTCGAATACCGATTTCTTGTCGGACCCGACTCCCAGATTTTCGTCTTTACCGATTTAGGTGCTGTAACCTTGATTGAAACCCCATCCGTTTTTGATACACTCCGAGTCGGCTACGGAGTTGGGGCGCGACTTGAATCAAGAGGCGGTATCTTACGCATCAATTATGGACTCGCGGCAGGAGACTCCCTATTGCGAGGGAAAATCCACGTTAACCTTGGCGCGGCGTTTTAGATTCTTCCTTAATAACTCCCCTGTAGGAGGGATCTCCGAATCCCGATACGTCGCTGTAGAAGCGAACTTTGCTCGCGATCTTCCACACAGAAGCACAATGGACGATGAGGACGCAAACGCACCATCTCCGCTGGCGAGGTTTCCTAACCTCGCTCTTTCTACTGTATGGGTAATTGTAAAATCTACCATAAATAGCCTTAATCCTTTTAATCAGAGCCATTCAGTTCTTCTGGAGGAGGGAACTCCGATTCCCGACAGACCCGAGTAGGAGCGACCTCTGAATCGCGCCTTTCCAACCAAAACTAAATGACCCTGTCCTTTTAATTTGCCAAGTGAGAAAATATGTTATAAAATTATATATGGAAGCAATAACAAGCATATTTAATAATTGGAGGTTTAAATGACCAAAAACAAGAAATTACAGAGTTGGGTCGAAGAAGCCGCTGCGCTTTGCCAACCCGATTCTATCTACTGGTGCGATGGTTCTCAAGAAGAGAACGATCGACTGTGCGAAGAATTAGTTCAAAAAGGGACCTTTGTTCGCTTGGATCCCGAAAAACGTCCCGGGAGTTACCTCGCGCGTTCCAATCCTGCCGATGTCGCACGCGTTGAAGACCGAACGTTTATCTGTGCTAAAACGCCACTCGAAGCAGGACCGACAAACAACTGGCACGATCCCAATGAAATGAAAGAAACCCTCAAAGGGCTTTTCAAGGGTTGCATGAAAGGCAGAACGATGTACGTTGTGCCGTTCAGCATGGGACCGCTCGGTTCACCCATTTCACACATCGGTGTTGAAATCAGCGATTCACCTTACGTCGTTGTCAACATGCGGATTATGACACGCATGGGCAGTGCCGTATTAGATGTCTTAGGCGAAGACGGCGACTTTGTGCCGTGTTTACACTCCGTCGGAATGCCGCTTGAACCCGGACAAGCCGATGTTGTCTGGCCCTGCAATTCGGATAACAAATATATCGTACATTTTCCCGAAGAACGTTCCATTTGGTCCTACGGTAGCGGCTATGGTGGGAACGCGCTGCTCGGTAAAAAATGCTATGCCCTTCGTATCGCCTCTATCATGGCGAAAAACGATGGATGGATGGCAGAACACATGCTCATTTTGGGATTAACGAGTCCGGAAGGCGAGAAAACCTATATCGCTGCAGCGTTCCCAAGTGCCTGTGGTAAGACGAACCTTGCGATGCTCACGCCAACCTTACCCGGTTGGAAAGCTGAGACCATCGGTGACGACATCGCATGGATGAAATTCGGTGAAGACGGAAGACTCTACGCAATTAATCCCGAAGCAGGCTTCTTCGGCGTTGCCCCCGGCACCTCAATGGATACCAATCCGAATGCGATGCACACACTTGCATCAAACTCGATCTTCACAAATACCGCCCTTACAGAGGATACCGATGTCTGGTGGGAAGAGATGAGCGAAGAGGAACCTGCGACGCTCACAAGTTGGCTCGGTGAAGAGTGGCACCCCGGCGACGAAAAAACAGCGGCACACCCGAACGCCCGCTATACAACCCCCGCAGCGCAATGTCCGATTATCGATCCGAATTGGGAGAACCCAAACGGCGTTCCAATCTCGGCGATCCTTTTCGGTGGACGACGTGCTACTACCGTCCCGCTCGCGTTTGAAGCGTTTAACTGGCAGCACGGGACCTTTATCGGCTCCATCGCTTCTTCCGAACGCACAGCAGCAGCTGCCGGCACAGTCGGTGAACTCCGACGCGATCCGATGGCGATGCTTCCGTTCTGCGGCTACAACATGGGCGATTACTTCGCACACTGGTTAGAGATGGGCAAAAACACCGATGCCAGCAAATTGCCAAAAATTTTCTACGTCAATTGGTTCCGCAAAGACGCTGACGGCGGATGGCTCTGGCCCGGCTTCGGTGAAAACAGTCGTGTGCTGAAGTGGATCGTAGAACGTGTCTCTGGCAAGGGACAGGCAGTTGAAACACCAATCGGTTACCTACCCGCACCCGGTGCTATTGATACCAACGGATTAGACGTAACGGACGAACAGATAGCAGAACTCCTGAATGTCGATGTCGAAGAATGGCTCAACGAAATTGAATCCATTCGGGAACATTACGCACGTTTTGAGGAAACACTGCCGGAAGCGTTATCCGATGAATTGGCGGCGTTAGAAGCGCGTTTGGGTGAAAAGCAATAAAACCTACTGACTCCGATTATAGGGCGAGGTCCCGTGCCTTGCCCTATAGTTAACCTGAGAGCAATTCATAAATACCTAAGTGTATATCCGTAAGCAGCCGGGTTTCACAAAGGATGGAACAATTATGACACAGCTTCTTCAGGACTTACGCAATTTTGAGCATCGTCCGCGCCCTGACAGAGAGATCGTATAAAAAACGCAGACGGTTTCTTGACACAACCTAACAGGTTATGCTACAAAAGAGCAACGTGCGTAAGTCCTATTCTTAAAAAAGTGCTTACCGAGGTTTATAAATTGCCACCAGAAAAAGCGGTTAGAAACCGCACCTACCGGGTCTGGGGAAAATATCAAATTACCGAAATATTTATTGAAACTTCATTTAGTTTGTGGCGTATTCCGCGCAACCTAACAGCTTGCGGTACGAGTAGAAGCCTCTTATCGAACTCACGTTAAATATAGTGTCGCAACCCAAGCTCTTGAAATCCAGTCGTTCCAAATCCAATGATACCTTGGATGTGGGGTATCTCTTTAACGGTTTTACTTCAGCAAGGCAACAAGAAATATTGACTCTGGTGGTAAAATGTAGTATACTTAATATTATCCTAATATTCCATTGACAAGCGTGGTGTGCGTCTTGAAAATTTCGATGCGCCCCAGAACAACTTGATTAAACAAAACACTTAACAGCTCTACGTAGCAAGGAGAGTCACACAATTGTCAACAGAGCCATGTCGTTCAATACCTACCGATGAAGATGACATTATTCATCCGCGCGTTCTCCCCTTCATAATTGTTCACCTTGCATGTTTTGCAATTTTCTGGGTAGACGTTCAACCTATCGACTGGATTATATGTGGCGCATTGTATGTTATCCGCATGTTTGGAATTACTGCTGGATTTCATCGATATTTTTCGCACCGTTCATTTAAAACCAGTCGAGGATTTCAATTTATTCTGGCGTTTCTGGGTCAGAGCTCAGCACAACGAGGCGTACTCTGGTGGGCATCGAAACATCGTCAACACCATAAGTACTCCGACACAGAACAAGATATACATTCCCCGGTCCAACACGGATTCTGGTTTTCTCATGTGGTTTGGATTTTCTCTAAACGCGGGCTAACAGAAGATTACAGTTCAATTAAGGATTTCCAGAAATATCCGGAGCTCGCTTTGCTTGAAAAATGGGAAAGATTCCCGCCATTCGTATTAGCTGTTCTCGTTTGGGCGGTTGCAGGCTGGTCGGGACTCATTGTAGGTTTCTTCGTGAGTACGGTGCTTCTTTTTCACGGGACATTTACGATTAATTCTCTCTCTCACGTATTCGGGAAACAGCCGTATGTCACAGGCGACCATTCACGCAACAACCTGTTCCTCGCTATCATCACGTTAGGGGAAGGATGGCATAACAATCATCACCACTTCCCGAGTTCTACCGCTCAAGGCTTTCATTGGTGGCAAATTGATGTCACCTACTATATTTTAAAAGCTTTGTCCATCTTCAGAATCGTTTGGGACCTTCGCTTACCCCCAGCACATGTGGTTGAAGGTAACCGTAGATTATCTCTAACTACCATCGAAAACGCAGCCCAACAACTCGCTGCGAGTTTCTCGATTGAACAAGTCGGCAAAACGGTTTTAAAAGCGTGGGCACATACACCAAAATTAGAAGAACTACGTAACCGTGCTCACATCGGTCAATCAGAGGTTGAAACTTTTCTCAAAGAGATGAAAATCCTTGAGTCGCCATCAGTTGCAAACCTGAAACATCAAGCACAAAATATGTTTACTCATATCCCATCGTTAAATCCGATCATTGAACGGGCAAATCAGATTCTTGTTCAGGCTGTTTCAGTATGGTTAGTCCAGAACGATGTTTACGAAACAGGGGTTGCGGTGTAGTAAGACGTGTTCCTATCGCAGTGTTCTTCGGTACCCGAATATAAGTGCAAGGAAAAATGTCGCAGGTGGCGTTTACTTCTATCAACGCTGGACGGGTGAGGCTTCACCCACGCGCAAAATGGTTATTCTGAAATAATGTTTAGATAGTTCCTTCGCTATGAATTGAAATTCTGTTGCCCCAAACCCAATGGTTACACTTTGGGTTTGGGGTATTTTGTTATTACCATTGACGCTGCTGGTAAAATATGATATTCTTAATTTGAACATGCGTTGCCCTTCAGCATTTAGCCAGAACTCATAATGTTGATCGCATCTGCCCTATTCCGTGCTATCCGAGATGAAATCTGCCCTATTTTGTGCAGTTACTTCTGAACACAGCACAAAGAATCTAACCAGTGTGGTATTGTCCTGACTGGCACATAATTTGCTACAAAACCAAATGAAAGGAGTTGCCCAATGGAAACCGAAGAAAAATATCGTGTTGCACCCCCCGGATTCACAGCAGAACAGTGGAAGACGTTTAACGAAGACGGCATCATCTTCATTGAGGACGCAATCTCCGAGGCAGAGCTCCAAACCTATATTGATGCGATAGACCGCATCTCGGCAACCAGTCCAAAATACGCGCCAGGTGGCTATCTCGGCATGGAGAACATCGTCGAACGCGACCCCGTTTTTACCGACCTCATTGATCATGAACGGCATGTCGGCTATGCGTATGACCTTTTTGGGGAACTCCTCAAACTCCATCAGAGCCAATTTTTCCTACGTCCACCCGGCGGCAAACAGTACAATCAGTGGCATCCGGACGGAGCACGTGCACTTCCCTACGGTGTATTTTCACCCGAATTGCCGTTGCAAATCAAAATAGGATATTGGCTGACCGATCTGCCGAGAGAGAATATGGGAAATCTCGTCGTGTTACCGGGAAGCCACAGGCACCAGTATATGGACGGCTACGATACACACAAAAGTCTTCCGGGAGAAAGGGTCGTCTGTCCGCGTAAAGGAACGATGACGGTGATGCATTCCAGTATCTGGCATCGTGTTGAACCGAACGAGAGCGATGTGGTGCGCTACAATATCTTCGTCGCTTATTGCCCGTCTTGGATCACCCCTGCCGACCGGTTCCATTCCTCACCTGAATGGTTAGAGACACTCAACCGTGAACAACGCATTATTATGCGGAGTTATAGTCATGCGTATCACAACGCCAAGCCTCCTGCGTCAGAGTTTCCACTTTTCCTCGAACGCGAAACTGGTACTGAGGCGGATTCAAGTGCGTATCAGGAGCACGTCCAGTTGCATCGTCGCAAACGACAAATAATGCCCGAAAAGGTTTTTTAATTATTGGGTTCTCGCCGAGGTCAAACAACATTTATTAGGATTGTATTCTGTTTCCTCTAATTCAAAAACGGTAAGCCCAACCAACGGGCCGGGCTGGATTACGAAAAGACACGTTCCCAAAAAAACCGTCGTTCATCGAACCGCAAGGAAAATTAAAAATATGAAAACACTATTCCTCAAAGACATGCGGTATCGCCAAGCGAGAGTTGTACTCACAACACTCGGCATTACTGTACTCATCTCATTGATCCTGCTGTTAGGCGGCATCATGAACGGTATGCGCATCCAAGCGCGGCAATACGTCGAATCCACTGGGGCAGACCTCTGGATTTCAGCGGAGGGTTCCGGTGGTGCGTTCATCGGTTTCTCCCTCGTCGTTGAGGAATACATGGCATTTCTGAACTCAGGGCAAGGCTTAGTCCCGGATTCCGCGTCACCTTTGGTTTTCGCACAAGCACGCCCGACGGTCAATGGTAAATCCACCAAGGCGATCATCGTCGGCTATAAATTGGGTCAACTTGGCGGACCTAAGCAAGCGATCGAGGGCAGAATGTTCACTCCAAGCAATTTTGAAGATTATAGACCCGAGGATCCTGTTCCCTATGAAGTGGTCATCGACGAGAAGATGGGATTGGAAATCGGACAGCAGATCGGCCTCGGCAACGAAAAGGTCCGAGTGGTCGGCAAAACAAAAAGCCTGATGTTCGTTTTAGACACACCGCTGCTTTTCATGGATGTCCGCATCGCCCAAAAACTTTTACTCGGAAACACGCCACATGTTAATATGATGATTGCCAAGGCGAATAAGAATCTGCCCTTAACGGAGACAGCCCGTGATTACGACGCATTAGAAACGATTGAAGCAAGCACCTTAAAACAGACCCTTGGAAACATCATTGAGTACTATGTTGACGAACCGATGAAGGCAGTGCAATTCCTACGGGTGATGTTGTGGTTAGCGGCAGGCATCCTCGTCGGGATGATTACATACGTGACGATGCTCGAAAAGACACAAGAAATCGGGGTACTAAAGGCAATCGGAGGTTCAAACGGTTATGTGATGGGACTTCTACTCAAACAGGTTGTCCTGATCTCCTCTGCCGGTGTGCTACTCGGGCTTATCCTGTCGTATGTGTTCGCGGCAGCGGCACCAATCTTCGTTGCGATTCATTTCGTCGAATCAATCATCGTTGCGTGCATCAGTTTCATCGTGTGTTGTGGTAGCGGGTATCTGGCAGCGCGTAAAGCGATTACAGTTGATCCGATGATTGCATTCCGTGGTGAAATCTAAGAGGTATATACAGAATGGCAGCAATAGTAGAAGGAACAGGCTTAACGAAACGCTTTGGCAGTGGTGATGCAACCGTTGTCGCAGTTGACGCAGTTGATATCCGAATTGAAGAGAGTGAACTGGTGATGCTGATGGGAGACAGCGGTTGTGGCAAGACAACGCTCATCAGTCTCCTCGGTTGTATTTTAACGCCGGATACCGGGGAACTCCAAATTGATGGAGAACCGATTAACCCTGAAGTGCAAGACTTGAGCGTCATTCGTCGCGAAAAAATCGGATTCGTCTTTCAACTGTTCCACCTGCTACCTTATCTCACAGCACTCGAAAACGTTATGGTCGTCATGGATCTCGCCGGAACAAAGACAGCCGAAGCGGAAAGCCGCGCGACAGAACTACTCAGACAGGTCGGCTTAAGTGAACGGCTTCACCATCGTCCCGCCCAACTTTCAGGCGGCGAAAAACAACGCGTTTCTTTTGCGCGCGCCCTCGCCAACCGTCCAAAAATTATCTTTGCCGATGAACCTACTGCTAATTTAGACAGCCGCCAGAGCGACAATCTGATGAACCTTATTCAAGAACTGCGTCAAGAACACCAAACCACTATCGCTATTGTAACACACCACGAAGGATTAAAAGAGAACGCCGATCGTATTATCCAGATGAAAGATGGAAGGATTCTCACTCCATGAACAGAAACAATGTCCTCGCATATTGTGGAAGAGGTTTCTTCGCCTCAATAATCGAAATTTTAGTTTTTCTCCTCATCCTCCCGACTTCTACCCCCGCCCAAGAAGACAGCACCTTAACCCAAATGGAACAACCGGACTTCCTGACAAGCGGATTGTACGGCGGAGGTCTAACCTTCATTAACGGCGATACCTACGTTCGACTTCAACTACAGCCGGATATACCACTCGGAAAAGTGGGCATCGGGTTAGACTTAATCCTGCTCTATAATCCGTATGCAGAAGGCACCGAACCTCAAATCCTCGCTGAGGACGGTGAAGCATGGGACAGTCCAAGCACCTGGTTAAGACTCATCCGTTACATTCGTTATGGTCAGCCTTACGATCCCTTCCATTTTCGATTTGGGGAGTTGGACTACCTAACCATTGGGCACGGTTCAATTATGTCCGGTTATTCTAATTACGACCGACGAGGGTTACGCCTGAACCTCAGAAATTCCGAAAACCGCCACGGCATTGAAACGATGATGAATGACATTGGTAATCCCACAATTTTCGGAGGGCGCGGATTTTATCGTCCGTTCCAACGAGAAGAAAATAACAACTTACTGACGCGGTTTGAACTCGGCGCAACCTATCTCACAGACATCAACCCGAATTTACAAGAAGCGGGGGAAGATCCTCTGAGTGCCGTCGGGCTTGATGTGGGATTTCCAATTTTTGAGACAAGCACCTTTCGGTTGGATCTCTATGACGACATCGCTTTTCTTAATACATTATCCGAAGAAAACACACAAACAGAAATTGCGCTGACAGAAGAAAACAGCGTAACAACGAATCTTGCATGGGGCAACGCTGTTGGTGTCGGATTCTCTTTCACCCAAACCCTTTTCAAAATAGAGTACCGCACCTTTGGAGAGGGCTACATCCCTTCCGTATTCGACTATACGTATGAATCCGCGAAATCGTTATCCCCAGAGCCAGACATGCCCCAATTCTTGGGATTGGAGTCAAACACGGAACCGAGACGCGGTTTTTTCTCACAACTCGTCTGGCATCCGCTGCCACAAATTCATTTCTTTGGAACGTTTGAGGATTATACGAATAGCGAACCCAAACTTTATATGGCATTTACAGAGTCGGGGTTAGTTCCACGTTTTTCGTTGCGGGCATTCTACACAAAACGTGATATTGGCGCGGGTGGGGAGACGAACTTCTTCGGAGATCTGTTCGATCTGGATGAAAAATCGGCATTCAGTGTGGAGGTCCGCTACGAAGTCTTTCCGCCGGTTGTAACGATTGTTACCCGTGAGTACCGGTTCCGCCGCGTTGAAACAGCGGACGGAATTTCCCAATTTGAACCGATCCACAAAACTTCATTCATGGTAGGCGTTAGCACAAATTTTTAGTGTTATCTCCAACAAAGGGGCGACACATCAATCCGTTCTACGTTCTATTTCTGCCGCAACAAGTTTGTCGAGGCGGCTACCTCCCGCCTTAACCGAAATAACTTTGCCTTCTCGACCGATCAGAAACTGCGCCGGAATACCCCTGATACGATACTTCTGAGCGACAGAACTGCTCTGCTTTTCACCGGCAAAAATTTGCCGCCACGGCAATTGATTCTCCTTGATAAACTCGTGCAATACCGTCTCGTCAGAGTCAAAGTTGACTCCGATAACCTCAAAACCTTTGCTATGATACTTCTCGTATACCGCTTTGATATTCGGTATCTCTGCAACACACGGTCCACACCACACTGCCCAGAAATCAAGCAAAACAACTTTGCCACGGTAGTCGGTGAGTGAAATCGGATCACCGTCCAAGTCAATGGTAGACGTAAAGTCGGGTAGCACCTGCCCCTTCCATGCAAGGGTGGGATCGGCCGTCACCCGATATGCGTGTGCGAGTTCGGAGTTGCCTAATTTCTCGTGGAGATTAGCTAAGCCGTTCCAAGCAGTTCGGTCATCCGGATTTTGCTTTAACCGATCTTCAAGCACCAACTGTAACCTCTGAAAAACTGCTTGAGCTTCTTCAGTATTCCCTAAGGTTTCGTGAATTTCAGCCAGTAGCCTTGTGTTAATCCAATCGTCAGGCACCAGTTTTAATTGTTCCTCAAAAACGAGTTGAATCTTGCCGAACACTGTAATCCATCGTTCCCTTAGCGGATGGTTGCTTTCAAGCCGCTGATAAAAATCGTTAGGTCTTGCTGTTACATACTCGTAATCATAACAAAAACGGTATACCCATTGTGACAAAGCAGGTTTTTCACTTTCCTGCAAGTCCCATTGAAAAGGAGAGGTCACAGTAGGTGTTTGATGTTCTTGATGCCGCTCAAAGAGTCTTTCGAGTGCGGTGACGGCTTCTTCGTGGCGATAATCAAAACCAGCCTTTTCAAAAGCCAAATAGCAGACTTCAACGTCGTTTGGCAGCAGTACCATTGCTTTCTGGACAACATCCCAGAAATCATCATGTGGTATGTCGTACGGGGTTCCTGCGAGTACGATAGCCGCAAATTTCGCGGCTGCCCCATTGTCGGGGCTGCTTTCCAAGACACCTTGGGCATGCTCATACAAGTCCTTACACAACTCCTCAGGAAAACTACTCCAGACGAACCCGTACCAAACGAGATTGGGCGGGAGTGACGTTTTTCCATTAACAACGCCTGCATCGATTCTTGCCTTGAGGTAGACAGCTAATGCCGCCTGAAACTCGGGCACGCTCGCCCAATAAGTTTCCAACTTGCCACTGTCGTTGCGGTACAGATTCGAGAACACATCCCAAACATCTCCGGTATTTCCTTTCATCATTTTACCGTCGGATTTTTGTGGTTCGCAAAACGATTTGTTCAGAAGAACCGGGCAGAAACAGAACACTATACCTAAAAGGATTGCGTATACACAATTGGATTTCACTGTTTTACCTCAACCTTAATCTCTTCACCTTCAACAACCACCGGATACGTCCTGATACGGAGGCGTGGGTCGGTTTGGCATTCACCTGTTTTTGTATCGTATGCATAGCCGTGGACAGGACACACAGCGACACCGTTTCGGATCCTACCTCTGCCGAGGGATCCCATGGCATGCGGACATGTATTGTCTACAGCGCAGAATTCACCATTTTCATTGAGGATGGCGATCCGCCTTCCGTTGACGGTAAACGCTTTGCCGCGTCCCTCTCGGATGGCTGATGTTTTCGTGACCGTTGTGTAATCTGACATTTTTTAATTTTTCCTTGCGGTTCGGTCAGGTGGGTCTGATGAATGAAGGCCCTTTCCGTATATCCGCCTGCGCCGTTGTTGCAGGCTACATCTTTGGGTTTAACGAAAACCTCTTTACTGACAATTCTCACTGCGAAGCAAACTGATAACTGACTGCTAATTACCTTGCGGTTCGGTCAGGTGGGTCTGATGAATGAAGGCCCTTTCCGTATATCCGCCTGCGCCGTTGTTGCAGGCTACATCTTTGGGTTTAACGAAAACCTCTTTACTGACAATTCTCACTGCGAAGCAAACTGATAACTGACTGCTAATTACCTTGCGGTTCGGTCAGGTAGGTTTGAAATTTGAAGTCGCTTTCCGTCCATCCGCTCTCCAAATGTAAAGCAAAGACAAATTATGCCATTTAAGGCATAATTTCATTACGAGCTACGCACTGGGTCCTACAGAATTTTAATTATTCCTTGACGCCTCCTAAAGTAATACCCTGCACAAATTCACGTTGCATCGCTAAAAATAGAATAACAATTGGCATGAGCGACAGCAGTGTTCCTGCCATCAACATACCGTAATCTTGACGATAGATCCCCACGAGATTCGCTAAACCGATCGGTAGCGTGTATTTCGCCTCATCCCGTAAAATGATGAGGGGCCAGAGGTAACCGTTCCATGAACCCAAAAACGAATAGATCGTCAACGCACCGAGAGCAGGCTTGATGATGGGTAGCACAATCCGGTAATAGATGCCGAACTCGGAACAGCCATCAATACGCGCCGCATCAAGGAGTTCAGACGGAATCGTTACAATGAATTGACGCATCAGAAATACACCGAACGCACCGACCGAAAACGGGATGACAATCGCCTTGTAACTATTGAGCCAGCCAATATCGTACATCAATCCAAACAAGGGAACGAGCAACACTTGAAAAGGTACCATCATAGAAGCGAGGAGGATACCGAACAGAATTTTCTGACCGCGGAATTTATACTTTGCAAAGGCATACCCACCGAGTGAGCAGAAAAACAGTGTGAGCAGTGTTGACGCAGTGGCAATGAAAACACTGTTGACAAAATACCGATTATACGGCACCGTCTTCCACAGGTTTCGATAGTTTGATGTGAGCTTATCCCATACAATTGAGAGGTAAGCCGGCTGATGAATCGATAATTGCAGGAATAATTGACTTCCTGCGCCTACCTCCACTGCAGATTGGGCAGCGAGGTTGGTCTCCACTCTCTGCATCGTGATTTGTGACGACTCTAATTCACCGGGGATACCGTGCACTCGCCAGACCGAATCTGTCCACAACGCGCTTCCTAAAACGAAAGAACGTGTTGGTTGATATGTAATGCCATTGTTAGTGCTGCCGGCATTCATTCCAGACTGAGGAACAGACACGGTTAAAGAGAGACGGTGATACGAAGCATCTCCACGCACAGGAAGGGTAATGCGTCGTATCCGCTTAATCGGAATAGGGGAGGAAATCGTAGCCGTCATACGAGTCGTGTCGCTGTCTTGGAAATTGTAGGATAAACTTGCCGCCGTCTGTAAATCGTCTGACGTACGAATACGCGTGCCTGTCTCTGCCTCCCAGTTCACAATTTCAATCGGTGTGCGATTGAAGTCAAGGTCCTCTATCCGAAGTGTCCCAACGGCGACTTCGCGATACACTGACCCCCAGATCGTGTCAACCGTTTCAGGAATAATAGTGTCTCGCACCGCCGCAGTAACCGAATCCGTCGTGCCGTTCCAAACCTCGTCTGGCAACCCTGCGACCAGTTGTTGCCATAAACCCTCTATTATTTCGGTTTGTAATTCTTCGGACGAGACATAATTGGAAAACTTCCCATTTGCTGCGATGTGTGACTGCGCTTCCGCCCAAATTACCTGTGTGAGTTGGGGCTGCAGGGTTTTCCACACCGCTTCATCCACCGCCATCGGTTTTTCAATCTTAGGATAGGCATCTTCGACAATGTAAGGTGATGATGCGACGCGCGGGGGCAGATTAGGAAACCACTGAATAGGGACAGCAAAAATTTCGTTGGCGGTTTTAAAAGAGGAGGTCAATAGCCACAGCAGCGGTATCATCGTACAAAACGCTGCCCCTACTAAAAGGAGATAACCGACCCCTCTGAAAATTTTTGTTTCAACCTGTTGCGTTTTTTTCCTGTGGTTCATCCTAAAATCCTAATTCAGATAATTCCACTGCGCGTGCGCGTTGAATATCGTCTTGATATTTGAAGACGCAGCCAAGCGTCTCAGCAATGACCTCCGCGTCAAGTTGTGCCTTACCAAGTGCCACGAGTGCCAATGCCCAATCTAAGGTTTCCGCAACACCCGGTTTTTTATAGTAATCCCCTTGTCGCCAAAGTTGCATCATCTCACATAACTGCTGCGCGAGGTGGTCATCAATTTGTGGCAACTTCGCCTGAATGATCGCTAACTCCTTCTCCACAGTAGGATAATCGATCCACTGATAGAGACACCGGCGTTTGAGTGCTTCATGGACCTCTCGCGTCCGGTTTGAGGTTAGCACAACATAGGGGATATGTTTGGCTTGAATCGTTCCGATTTCAGGGATGGTTATCTGGAAATCGGACAAGATCTCGAGTAGAAACGCCTCAAATTCACTGTCGCTCCGGTCTACCTCGTCGATGAGTAAGACAGGCGGCACATCACCATCGCTCTGGATAGCCTCCAGCAAAGGACGTTTCAGTAGAAACGCTTCGCTAAACAGATCCGTACCGATGTTTTCTTTCTCTCGTCCGCGCGCTTCATCAATGCGAAGTTGCAAAATTTGCCGCGTGTAGTTCCATTCGTACAATGCGCTGTTTGCATCCAAGCCTTCATAACACTGCAACCGGATGAGTTTCGCGCCTGTTGAATCCGCAAGCACTTTAGCGACTTCAGTCTTGCCGACACCGGGTTCACCTTCGAGAAAGATAGGTTTTTTGAGATGATGCGCGAGATAAAGGGTCGTTGCTAAACCTTTATCCGCGATATACGCATGTTTTTCACATACAACTTGAATATTTTCGATGGATTTAAACATTTTTTAACTATTGAATCTGGTCACCGTTCCACTATGGAGAAGAGAAATGAAAAACTGTGTTTTTCATCTTTCTTCCTCGTTTCACGGTGGTTTTTGGTTAATTCCAACTGCCTCTGGGTTATGAAAGGTTTCTGAATGATTCAGCATCTGCAAGGACAATGAACGCAGCAACTCAGGAGCGATTGATAGAAAACTTTTCCTTCAAGGCGCGTTCATAATCTTCGCGATAATCTATATCCCGAAGCACCCGGTCTGTATCGACTGTAACATAATGAATATCGTCGGCATATCTTTTGAAGAGTGTCCGCACGCCACCACTCTCCGCTCCCAAGGCAAGAATATCGTCGGCATACTCCCGATGGAAGATAACTGGATGCCCCCGTTTATAATTATAACTCGGTAGGGCAATCCTTTTGTCCGTTCGGACGTAGGCATCAATAACCTGATCGATTAACGCAGAAGTAATGAAAGGTTGGTCGACCAACATGAGCGCAAACGCATCACTTACATTCAGGGCACGTATGCCAGCCTGCGCCGAGGTCAGCATACCCTCATGATAGTCAGGGTTAAAAACGATTTTGACAGGACGCTCCGACAGTTGTTCTTGAATCTGTGCCGCGCAATGCCCTACAACCACGATAACCTCATCAAACTTGGCACCAAGCATACTGTCCACCACGGTCTCAATAATAGTGCTTTCTCCGAAAGGGAGTAGCTGCTTCGGTTCTCCCATCCGAGTGGAGAGCCCCGCGGCGAGGAGTATCCCCGATATGTTTTTTTGATATGCGCGTGCAAGCGGCGTGCTACAGGACGGTGTTCGCGTCATAACTTAATACCGAATGCCGAAAGTTTCATATTCCCCAGTGAACGGACGTTCATCAACATGAAGCGAATCAACCCTCGCATAGCGCGGTCCCCTCTTTAATAAAGCGACTAACGCATCCAACTGTGTCTTATCCCCTTCTGCGACGACTTCGACCTTACCGTTGGGTAGATTCTTAGCATAGCCATTGATGCCAAGCTGCTTAGCATTCATCTGTGTGAAATTGCGGAATCCTACGCCTTGCACCTTGCCTTCGATTAACACAAACAGTTGCATTTGCGGGTTGACCTCAATCGTGAGTATAACAGGTGTCCCCAGTTTTGGCAGCAAGGCATCGTTCTTTTTATAGATGTTCTCCTCTTCCGATTCAGGAAGTGGATTCTGGCAGAGCGCACTCGCATCAAACCGCTTCAAGGCGACAATATCGTTGCTCATGAATGCCTGTGGTATCATCGCATCTTCATCATCGCTATCCAAATCTGATACTATCCGTGAACCGGAATAGATCCAAGCGACCTGTTGCATCGGCTTTTGGGTTTTCACGTTGAAAATCAACTCTTCAGCACGTACCTTTTTCGCTGTATCGCCATCTTTCCATTCGACAGAGATAATAAGCGCCGTTCCTTTTGGGGGTGTCGGTTCATCTTTTTCTTCGTCGTAGGCGGGAGGCGTACCCACCGCAACACCGAGTTTTTCAAGTGCATCGTAAATTTCCTTCGCTGTCGCATCGACGACGATAATGCTCTCATATTCCTTGCCGTTGCGTCCACAAACGAGGTATTCAACGGCACCCTTCAAATGTGCATCGTATTCACCGAGAGCTTCGGAAATTTTGCCCTTCAAAACAATCTGCTTCTCTTTTTCCATGATCTGGAGATGCCCATCTGCCCATCCGATATTGCCCAACGCGATAAGACAGATACCGATACAGATTTTTATTGCCGCCTGCCAAATGCTGGTTCCCACCTTTTTCATTTGATCACTCCTATTCGATTTTTTAAAAAGTATACCGCAATCCGTTAAAAATTTCTACATCATGTTTTCGGATACCGGTAGGAGGTTCGCTATCGTATCGGAAATTCACTCGAAGCGGAAAGGACAACTTTGTCGTCAGGCGGAATGTCATGCTCCCTTCAAAAAGGATGCGATAATCTCGAAAACGCCGGACATAGACCTGATAGTAGCCTGTAGCACTCGTCGTGACGCGTTCATCCAGGTGTCCAGTCCAATTGACATAATTTGTTGACCGAACGACACGGGTTGTGATCGCGCCACTCTCTTTGTCATTAATGCGTTCGTGTTCCCACATCGCACCGATGCCGAGATAGAGATTAAACTTAGAATTACGCGGATGCGAGGCGAACCGAACGCCACCACCGACTAAATTCCGATCGCCCAATAGAATAGATTCGTTGAACTGCTTCTGAACAAAGGATTCAAAAAGGATGTGTTGCGTCAAACCTCGAATAATTCGCGCATGTGCCATGCCCTTATTGATAAAAAATTCGCCACTCTTTCTGCCCTGCTGAAGACTCCCGAAAACGAAGCCGTGATATGCTTTCGTGAGATAATCTGAGCGAAACCGAGTCCGAGTCGTAAGGAGATCCGTATTGCCAGTCCGATAGGTTAAATCCAGTGTGATACTGTTATACAAACCGGATTCCAACCGCATCTGCTGCATCGTTTCACCCGTAAAAATATTCACCTGTGCTATAAGTGGAGAACAGCAAGTAAGAAATAATATGCAACAAACACTGACAAGTCGGTTGCTCCTATTCTGACTGGAACTATTCAAGGGAAAATACAATGGACAAAATCGCTCTGTGGTAGTAAAATCACTAAAGAAAATGGCAAAAATTACCTTCTGGAAATATACCAAAATAGGAAGACAAACATGCAACGAATTCTTATAGACACGGATCCAGGTGTAGACGATGCCCTCGCAATTCTCCTTGCAATGCTTTCACCCGAATTACACATAGAAGCAATTACAACCGTCTGCGGAAACGTCCCCGTCACACAGGCGACACAAAACCTGCTAACAATCCTTGGGATTCTTAACCCCGACGAATTTCCACTTATCGCCCAAGGAGAAGCACAACCACTCGTCAAACCCCTCGTGACAGCCGCCCATGTCCACGGTGATGACGGTTTAGGAAATGTTAGCCAACTGCGAAATGCCGATGGTAGTCCGCTGTACCCGCCGACAAACACAAACATCTCATCCACCCCAGGGGTAGATCTCATTCTTGAGATGGTAACACGCTATCCAGATGAACTCACGCTCGTAGCCCTCGGTCCGCTAACAAATATCGCCAAGGCAATTCGCAAAGATGCAGCGAAGATGCAACGACTGCAGAAGATCCTTGTGATGGGTGGTGCGTTTGAGGTATACGGGAACGTTACAACAACGGCAGAATTCAATATTTTCGTCGACCCACACGCAGCCCAGGAAGTCTTCCACGCCAATATCCCTATCGACATCGCACCGCTCGATGCAACACATCAAGTCGTCTTAACCGGTGAACGATTGCACGCCGAAACCAACAACCGATCAGACAGAATTTCCCAATTCCTTAAGGATGCCACACAAGCCTGCATGGAATTTTACCGACAATACGTTGGATTCTGGGGATTTCATATCCACGACGCACTCCCAATTGGTATGCTCACACACCCAGAGTATTTTGAAAGCGTTGCGGCGGACGTGCAAGTCGAAACCGAAGGCACTATAACAAACGGCATGACAATTGCCGATCTGCGCCCTGAACGTCAACACTCCAATCCGAACGCACACGTCTGCGTCAAAGTGGCTGCCGATGCATTTCTGGATCACTTTTTTCAGCGTCTCCGGTGAAATAGGACTATCCTGCCTGATAACTACCGACATCACCAATGGAAAATTTCGGAAACCGACAATCCGTGTCGAAAGTGTTGCCCGCAAATAGAGCATTTGGATTGGTTTTGCCACGGACTAACACCGCCTTCCCATCGGTTTGGAAGCGGCTGTTATAGAAACGGATGTTGCGAATTCCTTCGCTCGTACAGTCAACTGCGGCAGGATTTCCATCAGCGGATTGCGTTGTGAAGATTGTGTTGGCGTAAAAAGTTGTGTCCGTGATACCACCACTTGCCCCAGTAGACCAGAGGTGAATGCCTCCGTAGCGGTTCTTTCTACCATCGTTTACACTCACATTATGGCGAAGGACGTTCCCATAAAACGCACGGGCATCGCTGAACTGTGCCAGCAGATACCCGGGTCCATCGTTATCGTGGGAATAGTTGTGCTGAACAGTTGAATTCCGCACGCCACCGTCCAAATCGAACCCACCCCCATCTTTACTGCTGCCAGTACGGTTGTGATGAGATTCATTGAACTGAATGACAACACGATTCGCATCCCATACCCAGATTCCAACGGGACCACCGCCTTCGTAATTGTTTAAGCTGCCATTTTCGTAGGCACGACACCGCTCAATTAACGCCCCATCCACCTGTGCGAGGACAATGCCGTTCCCTGAGTGACTTCTCTTGCCGGGGATGCCTGCATTCCTATAAACGCTGCAGTTACCCACATAAAAGTCGGCATGCGCATAGCCATCTCGTTCCGGATTCCAAACACCGATACAATTGATACCTGCATCACCGTTGTCATGGCTTATGGCATACGTAATTCTGACATCACAGAAACCACTCCAACTCCGATCTGGTGGTTCTGCCACGAAACAGATCCCGGAATGCTTGAAACCGCTGACATCAACGCGATGAATCTGAATATCTCCCAACTTAATCCCATCGGGCAGCGTATTAACGAACACGATGCCAGAACCAGCATTCTCAGATGCACCAGCACCGACAAAGTTGAGTTCTTTTAGGTGGACACTCCCCATATTCTTCACGACAAAACCGGCACCCGCCCCCGCGTCAATAGTTGCTCTACCCGATCCGTAGGAACCGACGGTTATCGGTTTGTCCACCCGCCCCGTCCAGTTATCAGCAAGATTAAGATTTCCAAGGAAGGTCTGGTTGGCTTGAAACAGGACAGCATCACCCGGCAACAACTGGGCAGCATTGACCCGATCAATACTTTGCCAAGGATACGTTCTGGACGCACCGACGTTTGAATCGTCACCGAGCAAACTCACGTAATAATCCACTTTTTAATTTTTCCTTGCGGTTCGGTGAGGTGGGTTTCGATTTTGACGTGCCTTCCCGTATATCCGTCCTCCACTTCGTTACGGACTACGCGATTTTGGATTTTTCCAATTACGCCTTGCGATTCGGTGAAGCGGGTTTGATGAATGACGATCTTTGGCGTAGAGCCAGCCCGGCCCGTTGGTTGGGCTTACGTTTTTTGTTAAAGATTTCAAAGGAGACACGTTAAAATACGTTCATTCCACCAAGTGGATGATTCGAAATGTAGCGGAGATCGTTGTACGGGTCGCGCTGGAGCATCATCGGCACCTCCAACTTGGGGAGTTTCAGTTCAGCGAATTTAACGCGTTGCTCAGACGTCAGTTCCGCAGCGACTTCCACAATAAGATCGTTAATTTCGTTGAGGTAGATCGCACGCTGCCTCAGAAATTTTCGCGCCTCATCCCTGAACGCATTTAGCTCCCGACGAGTTCGCGTATTCATGAACCCACCTTCATATCGGTTAGATTGACGTTGCGTTATGCCAGCTCGAAATATCTGATAATCCACTTCTAACTGCTGCTTCTCAAAATCGTAATCTTCAACAATATCACGGATGAGTTTCAGTTTCGGGTGAATCACCTGCTGCTGTGGCGTTGTCAGTTGCAATGCCGCTGAACTCTCAGAAACATCAATTAGCTTGAGTCCTCCACATGCTTGCAAGAACCCACAGAGGAGTAAAATTTTAATTATACCTTGCGGAGAAAAGACGTGAATTTGAACCTTTGATGTCCTTTCCATCTATCCACCCTCCATTACATTACGGGCTACGGTTATGTTCTACGCGAAGACCTGCCCGTAAGCGTAGCGGAGGGCAGGGCGAAAACTTAATAGTTAAAAAACCTAATTTCCTAAGTCGTATAATTCACCATATTTCGTCCGGAGGTAGGCTATATAAGGTTCAATGGAGAGAGGACCTCCGGTTGCACGCTGGATAATTTCGGGTGCCGTATATTTCGATCCGTGTTGGTAAAGATTCTCCTTCAACCAATCATGGAGTGTAGCGAACTCGCCATTTTCAATTTCAGATGGAATTTCAGAATGCGCTTCTCGGGCAGCCGAGAAGAATTGGGATCCCAAGATATTGCCCAATGTGTAACCCTGAAATGAACCGCCAATCAACCCATAATACCAATGAACATCTTGCAAAACACCATCTTTGTCATCAGGAGGCACGATACCGAAATCGGATTCAAACCGTTCACGCCACGCATTCGGCAAATCTCGAATCTCCAAGTTGCCTTCCAAGAGTGCTAACTCGAAATCAAAACGCAACATGACGTGCAGGTTGTACGTAACCTCATCCGCATTTGTGCGAATGAGGGAGCGTTCTACCTTATTAATCGCACGGTGAAACGTACCTAAGGGGACGGAACCCAACTGCTCAGGAAAAACGCTTTGAAGTTGCGGATAGAAGTGTTGCCAAAACCCTCGACTGCGTCCCACAATATTCTCCCAAAGCCTCGACTGACTTTCATGGACACCCGATGAAGTGCCACGGGCAAGTGGTGTACCTTCCAAATCCATACGAATCCCCTGCTCATACAGTGCATGTCCTGTTTCGTGTAAAGTGCTGAAGAGCGCGTCGCCAAGGAAATTCTCCTTTGTACGGGTTGTGATTCGCACGTCACCGAGTGAGAACTTTGTCATAAAAGGGTGATGTGTTTTGTCTTGACGCCCACGATTCATATCGTAACCAAATTTCTGGGCAACCTCTAAGCCAAATGCGAGCTGTTTCTCCTCTGGAAAGTATTGGTGCAAACACGAATCATCGGCGAGGGCTTGCGATGTGATCGCAGAAGCAATCGGTACGAGTTCTTGGCGTAATTCCGCAAAGACGCGACTGACATCCGTAGCCTTCATTCCGTAATCGCTGGATTCAATGGATGGATCCGCGATGTGTTCATAACCCGGAAAGAAGTCAGCCGCCTGTCGGCTATAGTCCAGTGTTTTCTCAAGATAGGGACGTACCCGTTCAAAGTCATTTGCTGGACGCGCTTCAGTCCACACCTGATAAGATTCCGATGTATGGTTCGTCACCTCCGCCATGAATTCAGCGGGTATTTTAGTAGCACGTTCGTAGCTTCTATGTGAGATCCGGAGGAGACTTGCTTCGTCGGAATCGTAAGCGAGACTCTTTCCATACGGATGGAGGTCGTCAAGCAGCCTTCCAATTTCGGGATCAGTAAACTTTTCGTGCGCTAATCGACTAAGTGTAGCACTTTGGCGTGCCCGAGCAGGGGCACCACCGGGCGGCATGTACGTGGATTGATCCCAGTAGAGTAGTCCGGCGGCGGACGATATATCATTCACCTCAAGCAGGCGGGTTTTGAGTTGCTGGAATTTGGACTGCACAACATTCTCCTGTTTTATCATTGCCTATTGGTTGGCACGGGGAACTGACATTTCGTATTGCTATCATTTGTGCTGACACTGCGCGAAGGCTATTGCGTTGTAACATGTTGAATAGGTACATTTCTTCACAAATCTATTTTTTCTATTTTATCACAGTCGGGTTCTAAAATCAATCGATTTTGCAATAATAATCAAACCCGTACCCGCTTGCCCAAGAAAACGACAGACCCTTTTGACTATTTGCATAGCCATTCAGTTTTCGGTTTTTTAACCACTTTGGTTGGAAAGTCGCGATTTAGTCGCTCCTACTGGAGTATGTCGGGAATCGGAGTTCCCTCCTACAGAAGAACTGAATGCTTCTGGACTATTTGCATAGTCAATTGACAAAAAATTCTGAATTTTGTCTCATTTTCGTAACAATTGGGTGTTATAATATAAGTTGGAATTTCGTAACAATTGGGTATTATAATTTAAATTAGAATTTCGTGAAGGAGGTAGACTGATGCAAATAAAGGGTCGGATCGGTTACACGACGACATGCCTTCTTGTCGTTTTAGCATGCGGCTTCGTCATGAACGGTTGTTCACCCCAAGACGATACAAGCGTTGCACAGACAGAGGGCACACAATTCACCATCAAAAATAAAAGTTTAGTTCGTCAAGATGAAATGCTCGTACGGCAGATGCGAAAGGGCACACAATTCACCATCAAAAATAAAGGTTCAGACACGATGGTGAATCTGGCACAAGCATGGGCGGAAAAGTATACGGATATCAGCACCACCACATCGGTGGAGGTATCAGGTGGCGGCTCCGGAACAGGTGTCGCGGCACTCATCAATGGCACCGTCGATATTGGGAACTGCAGTCGCCAGATTAAACCGAAAGAACTGGAACTTGCGACGCAAAACACCGGTAAAACCCCTCAGGAATTTATCGTCGGTTACGATGCCCTCGCAGTCTATGTCCATCGGGATACACCCCTCGATAAAATTACGATCACCCAACTTGCAGAAATTTATGGTGAGAACGGCACAATAACCAAATGGAGCGATCTTGGTATATCACATAGCGACTGTCCAAGTGACAAGATTATCCGTATCAGTCGCCAATCTAACTCCGGCACTTATTTCTATTTTCGAGAGGCACTTCTCGGCACAAGCCGTGATTTCGGCATCGGTTCGCTGGACCTACATGGATCTAAAGATGTTGTGGAAGTTGTGGGAAGGACCCCGTGTGCTATCGGCTACAGCGGAATGGGATATGCCACCTCACATGTGAAAATGTTAGAAGTTGCCGCTAACCCGGATGCACCTTACTATGCTCCGAATCTTGAGAATGTCCTTGCCAAAACCTACCCTATCGCGCGTCCATTGTACATGTATTCCCTCGGTGAACCTACAGGAGAAGTGAAGGCTTATCTCGATTGGATATTATCAGCAGAAGGTCAAAAGATCGTTGAGAAAGTCGGCTTCGTACCGTTAGAAAGTAAGTAACAATGAATATGAACATCCTCGGGAAAAAAAGCGCGACGCATCTGCCATTTTCCGAAACCGCGATTGAACTGTTTATCCGCCTATGCGGCATTAGTTCCATTATCTTCGTATTCAGTATCTTCTTCTTTGTATTTCGGGAGGGAGCAGGTTTCCTTTTCAACGGTTTAGATTTGGGACAATTTCTGACAAGTGTAGAGTGGCAACCGACCTCATTGAACAATAAAAGGTATGGTGCACTTGCGCTGATCGTCGGTACTGTCAGCGTCACCACCTTAGCCATGTGTCTCGCTGTTCCGTTTGGGCTCGGTGCGGCTATCTTTGTATCGGAGTTCTGTAGTCCGAAACTGAGAGAAACATTTAAGATCGTCATTGAACTGCTCGCCGCCATCCCTTCCGTTGTGTGGGGGTTCATCGGATTGACACTGATGAATCAATTGATTATCGCAGTGTTCAAAGTCCCGATCGGCTTAACGATGCTGAATGGTAGCATCATGCTGGCACTGATGAGTGTCCCGATTATTGTCTCTATTGCTGAAGACGCGCTAAAAGCCGTACCGGATTCCTATCGAGAAGCGGCGGAGGCACTCGGTGCGACTCGGTGGCAAGTGGTTTACCGTGTGCTTTTACCAGCCGCAAAAAACGGGTTGCTGGCAGCGGTGCTACTCGGTGCCGCACGCTCTATCGGTGAAACGATGGCTGTCCTTATGGCAACCGGACACTCCGTTAACATTCCATCAGGTCCCCTCTCCTGGATTCGCACGCTCACAGCAACAATCGCCGCCGAATTGGGTGAAGTTGCCAGAGGCGGTGAACACTATCAAGTGCTCTTTATCATTGGTACCCTGCTGTTCACCATTACATTTGTGGTGAACCTTATCGCCGACTTAGTGATTAAAGGTATTCGCCAGGAGTCATGAAGGTAAAATTAAAAAATGTTGGTCTCCTGCGCGCGAATATGCACAACCTAACAGGTTATGCTACAATAACCCAAGTTGCCACTTATTTATACACATAGCACTCCGCTGGAGTGCGAGGGATTAAATACGCCATTTTCTATAGACATATCACCCCTCTGGGGTGAAGAATGTGCTGAAAAAGGTTCTTCAAACGTGTAGAATTCGTTAGTAGCAAGTTGGGTTACAATAGCCTCAGAACCCGTAGCCCGTAATGTAATGGAGGGCGGATTTAAGAAAGGCACTCCAAAGACAGAACCCACGTCGTGCCTCCGCAAGGAAAAATTAAAAAATGTTTACAGAAACAGACATCAGCAAACAAAAGCGGTGGACAGAGAATGTGATGCGAATCTTCTTCCTTGTGATGACAAGCCTGATGATTCTCCCGCTGCTTCTCATTATCGGCTATCTTCTTTACAAGGCACTACCGGTTCTCTCTTTGGAGTTCCTATTCACGAACCCGAAGGACAACATGCGTGCGGGCGGAATATGGGCGCCCTTCTTGGGTACAATCTATTTGGTGGTAGTTTCTTTATTAGTGTCGGCACCCATTGGTGTATTCGCGGCAGTGTACCTCAACGAGTACGCCCGTGAGAGTTGGTTCACGCGTATAACGCATTTAGCTGTTGTGAACCTTGCAGGTGTACCGAGCATCGTCCATGCCCTGTTCGGTGTTGGTGCGTTTGTGCTTTTCGCGGGTTTAGGTGAATCCATCTTAGCGGCTTCGCTCACATTAGCAATCATGACGCTCCCAGTCATCATCGCCAGTACGACGGAAGCTCTTAAAGCCGTACCTATGTCCTTCCGGGAGGCATGTTGGAACCTCGGAACGACGCGCTGGCAAACGATTCGCCGTATTGTACTCCCAAACTCTATCAGCGGCATTCTGACGGGCGTTATATTACAGGTATCACGAGCCGCGGGTGAAACCGCACCCATCATGTTCACGGGTGCGGTTTTTTATAAAGATATTGCAGAGGGAAACCTTTTCGCCTACAATATAACAGAACAGTGCATGGCACTCTCGCTACACCTCTTTACGATTTCAACACAGGTTCCGGACGTTGCGGAAGGCGTTCCGTACGGGACTGCAGTTGTCCTTGTAGGCAGTGTCTTACTCGTCAATGCAGCAGCGATTGTGCTAAGGGTGTATCTCCGAACTCGGAAAAAGTGGTAAGTAAGACAAACTCGTGAAGGAAGAACGTTCATGGCAAATAAAGAAAGATTACGAGCAATCATCGAAGGACACATAGTTAGCGGAATAATCCAGTTCCTGATTCTTGCTTCCGCCGTCGTCTTTGTGCTTGAATCCGACAGTACGACAGATCCACACGCGCCTCACGCGTTTCACTTCGTTGTTCTGGATTGGGCATTTTTTGTCCTATTTTCGATCGAATATATCCTGCGTGTTCATATTGAACATAGAAAACGGGATTTCATTTTCAGTTTTTACGGCATAATAGATTTGCTCGCTATCTTACCGTCTCTGTTTCTTGTGACGGGATTCCGTGTACTTAGAATACTTCGGTTCCTGAAAATTTTCAGAATTTTCAAAGCGACCCGATTTATTTTAGCAGTAGATCGGCTCACCGAGGCATTGAGTGAAATCCGACGGGAACTCTTGGCACTGGTCATTTTATCATTGATGTTAGTCTATCTCGCTGCGTGTGGTATCCACTATTTTGAAAGAGAAGTGCAACCCGAAGATTTCGGAACCATTCTTGGTTCCATGTGGTGGGCTGTCGTGACACTCACAACAGTCGGCTACGGAGATGTTTATCCGACAACACCGGGTGGAAAAATTTTCACTGCCATCGTCACTCTTATTGGAGTGGGGTTGATAGCGATCCCGTCTGGATTGTTAGCCTCAGTTTTAACGGAAGCACGGGTGGGACGAAAAAAAGCAGAGGAAAGTGAAGAAAACGTGGAAAATGAATCCGCGGAAGGCATCGACAAATAGACATGAAATCAAATAGCCAGAATGGATCGCAAAACGCTGCTGTAATTGAGGTTACCGACCTGAAGGTGCACTATGGAAATAAACCCGCCCTGAACGGAGTCTCATTCGATGTATACCAGAACGAGATCCTCGGCATCATCGGTCCTGCGCAATCCGGTAAAACAACACTCTTGAAAGTTATCAATAGAACACTGGAATTTACACCGGACACAACCGTAGAAGGATCCGTGAAACTGGATGGCGAAGAGATTAGCACAATTGGCGATGTATACGGCTTACGTCGGCGCATCGGCATGGTTCAACCTCTACCGGTCGGTCTACCGCTTTCCATATATGATAACGTCGCTTTTGCACCTCGCACAGCAGGGGTTCGCTCAAAATCAGAATTAGACGAAACCGTTGAACGGTGTTTACAACAGGCGGCACTGTGGGAAGAGGTAAAGGATCGGTTGAAAGTGCTTGGCACTAAATTATCAGGCGGACAACAACAACGTTTGACGATCGCTCGTGCTCTTTCACATCAACCAGACATTCTTTGTCTCGACGAATTCTCAATTGCCGTCGATCCTGTCACCACAATGCGTATTGAAGAGGTGCTCAAAACATTACGAACAAAAATGACTATTTTGCTCGTCACGAATTTGGTGCAACAGGCAAAACGGCTGGCTAATCGCACCGCCTTTTTTCTCAACGGGGACCTCATTGAGATCGATACAACAGATATAATTTTCTCTGAAAATCCGTCAGAGCAAGCCACGTATGACTATGTGAACGGGACCTTTGGTTAATAGTTAACAGTTAACAGTTGTCAGTGAAAGAAGCACTTGGCATAACCAACCATCCCTTGTAACCTTAACCATCAACTCGCCTCCGTTATAAATGTTAAAGCACGAGTTGATGGTTAAAACTGAAAACTGACAACTCTTAAAACTGATAACTTTAAAAAAAATGAATTATAGCATTGAAACTGAAAATCTCAGTCTCTGGTATGGTGATTTCCAAGCACTCATTGATGTGAATGTGAAAATACCGGACGGTCAAATAACCTCGCTTATCGGTCCTTCTGGGTGTGGGAAATCAACGCTACTGCGCTGCCTCAACCGCGTCAACGAACGCTACGGCAACGTTACGACAAAAGGGAAAATCGAGGTTTTGGGAAAAAACATCTACGATGCGGATGTTTCCTTGCCGGAACTCCGAAAAGCGGTCGGTATGGTGTTCCAAAGACCTAACCCGTTGCCGATTTCAGTCTACGAAAATATATTGTTCGGCTTGCGTATCCACTCTCCAATGCGGAGTATAACGCGGACAGAATCAGATCAGATCGTTGAAGAAGCACTTACATCCGTCTTCCTTTGGAAGGATCTGAAGGATAAATTGAAGGTGCGTGCAACATCACTCCAGCTTGAACAGCAGCAAAAACTCTGTATCGCGCGTTTGCTACCACTTAAACCGAAAATCATTCTGATGGACGAACCGTGCTCAGCGTTAGATGCAAAAGGCACGCTTGCTATTGAGGAATTAATGGAAGTCCTGGTGGGCTCATACACATTTCTTATTGTGACTCACAACATGGGACAGGCGCGGCGAGTTAGTAAAGAGTGTATCTATATGTTCCTCGGAGAACTTCTGGAGCACAGAGAAACGCAAGCACTCTTTGAAACACCACAACATCCTAAAACGGCGGATTATGTGCAGATGCGGTATGGATAGAAGGAAACCATCAGCAAAGAGGTTTTCTGACTGATGGCTGACGGAAACCATTCTTCCGAAGATTGAAGACCAATGGCTATTTTCTCTACGACTCGTCCACAACTCAGAAAAAAAATCGCTTTGCAGGGTACCGCGTTCATTATAGTGGGAACGGCGTTTATTTTCCTCTGGAATGACCTTAAAAAAACAGACGCCGCTAACATTCAAACGTCGTCAGCATCTCGTATCTCCGGCACATTGCCCAGTCTACTCAGCGATCTCAATCTGATTCTACCCATCAGCCTTTTGGCAGTTTTGTTCGGGGTAGCCTGTGCTTTTTACTTAGAGGAATGGCTTTCAGCAACAAGCTGGGTTCGGCGTTTCATCGAAAGCCACGTCGCCTTTTTGACTGAAATTCCTTCACTCTTGTATGGACTTTTAGCAATCGCGATTCTTTTTAGCTACGCTGGCGTTTTCAAAGAGATTGGAACGCCTCCTCCTGTCCAGAACGTGAATGAATCTGGATTAGCAGTAGTCCCGTTTCAGCGTAATACCACGATGTTTTACGCAGAGGCTTTAATCTTCATTTCGATGGTAATGCCGGTAGCAATCAAAACAACCCAAGAAGCACTTCGATCGGTTGCGATACCAATCCGTGAATCTGCCTACGTGTTAGGTGCCAATCAATGGCAAGTATTAGCAAAACAGGTCGTGCCACTCGCCTTCCCAAGGATACTTTCAGGCGGATGCCGAGCAATGTCGCGAGCACTTGCTGCAGCTGCATTACTTATCGGTATTCATATATGGGACCATACAACGGGTCCCAGGGGAATACCTGACAGATTCATATTATTCTCAGGAGGGGCACTACTGTTGAGTACTGTTTCCAATTTCCTGATAGAAATATATGATCCCGTTCCGCCACGACACGATTGACTTTTACGAAATAAACGGAGGCGCGAATCCTAAATCCCTCGCGATACCAGCGATGCAGACTGAAAAAAAACAACCCATCCTGAGCATCCATAACCTAAATGTATGGTATGGCGATAATCAGATTCTGAACTCCCTCTCATTTGAGGTACAGCCGAGACAGGTAACTGCACTCATTGGTCCTACGAATTGCGGTAAAAGCACACTCGTACGGTGCTTCAATCGTTTAAATGACTTTACGCCGAATTTCAGGTTCAACGGCGACATACTTTTTAGGGGCAGTGACATGTATGCCAACAAAACAGATGTCACCGCTATTCGGAAAAAGATTGGAATGGTGTTCCGAAAACCTGAACCCTTTCGGTGTTCTATCTACGAGAATGTGGCATACGGGGCTCGGATCTCAGGCATAAGTCAATCTTCACAACTGGATACCATCGTTGAGAAAAACCTCCGAAGATCAGGACTCTGGAATGAAGTTGAACCTATTTTGCACGGAAATCCGGAACAACTCTCTATAGGACAGCAGCAACGCCTCTGTATCGCACGTGCCTTAGCTATTGAACCAGAAATCCTAATATTTGATGAACCGTGTGGAGAACTTGACCCGATCGAAACCGTTAAAATCGAGACCCTCGTGCGGGATCTCACAAACGATTGCACGCTTATCTTTGTCACCAACAAAAGAAGGCAAGCCGCGCGCGTCTCGGATGTCGCGGGGTTTCTCTACTGCGGCGAATTGATCGAATTCGGAACGACGGAAAAGATTTTTACAAATCCACAAGATACCAGAACAGAACAATATGTGACAGGAAGATTAGGGTAACCACCAATAGAGTTGTCGGTTAACAGTTAACAGTCGCAAGAGGTTTTTGATGAGACAACATGCCTCTTTCACTGATAACTGCAGACTGTTAACTATCATCTAAAGAAGATATGTTAGAACACGAAATCAAGGGACTTCAGCACAAAATCTTGGAAATGGCAGGGCTTGCGGAACAGATGCTGCGCCAAGCTATCGAATCTGTCCTAACACGAGATAGCACGTTAGCTCAGCTCGTTGTTGCTACAGACGATAAGATTGATCTGTTTGAAAACGAGATCGAATCATTGTGCATCCAACTGATCGCACTCCACCAACCCGTAGCAATAGAACTCCGCTTTCTAACAACAGCGATGAAGGTTAACCACAACATTGAAAGGATAGCGGATAAAAGCGTTGCTATCGCCAAACGGAGCATCGAACTGTCGGAACATCCACCGGTCAAATCGTTCGTAGATCTACCCTATGTCACACAAGTGATTCAGGCGATGGTAAAGGACGCTATAGATGCATTCGTCAATCGGAACGCTGAACATGCCTTAGAAATTCGAGAGCGTGACAATGAGGTTGACGAGATTTATGAAAAAATGCTCCACGAACTTCTGACGATTTTGAGTGAACATCCCAGACTCATCCAACCCGGTATCAGCCTGCTGCTCCTTTTCCGACACTTGGAACGGATAGGCGACCTCGCGGCAAATATCAGCGAAGAGGTCTATTACCTCGTCAAAGGCGATGTAATTCGGCACTCCTGAACTACCAACCCTCCCATCAATACGAAATTTACAGTAAATATCTAATTCAACCGCCGCTGACAGCACACACCGCGGCGTATCCCTGTCAAGATTCCTATTCGGTCTCCGTTGGATAAAAATGGACATCTCGTTGCGGGAAAGGAATTCTTATGTTGTACGCTTTAAACTTTCCCCAAACCATAAAATGGAGATCGCTCGTAACATCAAAACGCTGAAAGGCATCAGGAATCCACGCCAACAACTCAAAATCTAAAGAGGAATCTCCGAAGCTAATAAAGCGGACAAAAGGGGCAGTAACGTTACTTATGTTAGGCATCGCTTCCTTAATCACTTGAGGATGCTCATGCGCCGCTTCGAGGAGTGCTTCCTTGACAAGCACCACGTCTGAACCATACGACACGCCAACGGTGACGCGAATTCTAAAGCGGTTGTTATAGTGCGTAAGATTATGAACCGATTCTGTAATCAATTGAGAGTTTGGAACAATAATCTCCTTCTCATCAAGCGAAACAATGATCGTTGAACGTAGATTAATGCTACTCACTCTACCAAATATGTTAATGTCCATAATCTCCACGAGATCCCCAATTTTGATAGGGCGTTCAAAAATTAGAATAAACCCTGAAATCACGTTTGAGGCAATATTTTGTAATCCGAAACCGATACCGATACTCAGCCCGCCAAAAATTAACGCCAAATTTGTGAAACTCACCCCGATGGTGCTAAGACTGATAATGACCCCGATAATGATTAGGCTGAAGTGAAGGAAGCGGAGTAAGATAAACTGGGTATGCGCCGCAATTTGAAAAGCCTGTAACACCTGCCGCCGTAGCACCCATTGCACATATTTAGACAGGATAAACATCCCGAAGACAATCACGAACCCATAAAATAGCCTCGCTAAAGTTAATTTTCCCTCATCTTCGTCGGCTTCAACAGGTTGCTGGGGAGGTTCAAACAGGTCCGTGAGTGGATAATTGAAAAGTTTGCCAAGGAATCCTGTGCTAATTCCCGCTAACCGGAATGCCAAACCTATTCCAAAAATTAGAACGATAAGGAAGAGGAGTGCAAGTAATCGATTTCTGAGGTTTTGTGGCATCCTGAACCCGTTGAAAAGACGACGGAACCATCGGCGCAAAAAGCCCCCAATTGCCAATGTGACTGATAAAGTTCCAATCAACCAAATAATTTGGATGATTTTTACAGGCTCTTCACCCAAAGTGATTACACGTGCTTGAAGTAAATCAAGAAATTGTCGAACCAACTCATCCATCTGATACCACCGTATTCACCAACTAATCGATTGAGATCTGTTCAATTGCATGAACAAACAGGACATCGTTGGTTCCTTTGTAGGACCGTAGTGTTTGCGCCAATTTTTCAGAGTAGAGGTCTTCCCCCGTTAATCCGACGATAACCAAATCGCTCTGAGAGGACCGATGCGCTACCTCCTCCTCCAAAGCTTTCTGACTGCTGTAAGACACAGAAGTCACGTTATGCATTGAAATTGGCAGTCGCCCTTCCTTCATTAGCGTCGAAAGTCTGTTCGCTTCACGCTCAGCATCCGTAGCCTCGGAACAAGCAAAAAGCCGAATTTCAGCACGTCTCCAATCTGGATGCCCTACAATGATATACGCAAGCAATAGCATCAGTGGAGCGTTTTTCAAGTTGTCCTCCGTCACCCACACATCAATCGAGGAACGGTATCCAAAGCGGTATCCCGTCGATCGCAGGACCAGGACATTGAACAACGAATTCGCAACAAGGCGTATCCCTTCTTCAACCTCTTCAATCTCGTCAGGGGTGTCTTGATCGAATTCAAGGAGAACACAGTTATTTGGCAAACCAGAAATTCCCGGCATTTGCAATATTTGTGCCAGAGCGAGTTTAAACGTCGGACAAATTATGGAATCGACGAAGATACCGGCTCTGCTAACTTCCGTTTTTTTAATCAACTCATCAACATACACGCGTGCCTGGAGTTCGCTGGAAAACGAGTAATCACCGTGGAACAACCGGATGAAGTGTCCGAATCCATGTCTGTGGCAAATCCAGCGGAGTAAATCGAAATGCCCGAGTCGTCGTTCACCGAACCGGGTCACCGCGACAATCGACGGACACCACCCGCCCTCAGACGAGCTAACACGGCTTTTCTGTAAAGTAATTTGCAGCCATCGTGTTAACTGAAACATTGTCCCTTGGAAAATCGCCGTCAAGTCGCGTTGCCCCCCATGCCCCCGACGGAGACCAAGGTAGGTTACCGCCATGAGGCCAATTGAGATGAATGCATACAGTGCACTTATTTGGAACATCATCAAACCGCACATTACAGTTCCTAACAGGGATAAGTACCAGCGAGAATGGAAGGTAGGACGATAAGACGGATTACTTGCAAAGTGCTCAAGGAAGGACACCGCACAGAGAGCCCCGTAAGTTACCATGAAAAACATCGTCAATATCTGCGCGATAAAGTCCAATTCACCGATTGCCACGAACACTATCGCAATTATACCTGATACGGATGTTGCATACACGGGTTCCTGCGTCTCTCCTACACCTTTTTCCATGAGATGGTTTAACTTGGGAATAGGCAGCACATTGTCTCGGGCAAGCATCTGGAGCGTTCTGGGAGCCACCATAATTGAGCCGAGAGCAGAAGAGAACGCCGCTGCCGCCAATCCAACGTAGATTGCCGGACCCCACAGGGAGATCTTTGCCATGATAAACTCGTCCGCATTGAGTGCTTCAGGAGTGGCACTCTGTCCCAACTTAACAGCGACAAGTACATATATGACCATGCCTGTGAATGTCGCGCCGATCGTACCGAGCGGTATACTTCTCTGCGGGTTTTTCAGATCACCGGATAACCCCAATCCTGCAATCATACCAGTGAATGCGGGAAAGCATGTCGCGAAAACCGTACCAAAACTATCAGGATTCTCGATGCGTGCTGTAAGATTCAATCCCTCGGGCCGAATTGATTCAGGTCCTTGTCCCAAAAGGAATGAAATTATTGATGCCGCCAAGATTGCACAAACCCCCCACAGGACTCGAACCCCTATACCCGCTCCCTTCGTTAGCATAAGCACAAGAATAAGGACGGTGAACGGAAGACTCACCCAACGCGGATCGGGAATCAATCCATACGTCGTCGCAACCCAGTCATAGATCGGTTGAAAAGATTTCGCGAACGCCACAATATAAAAGGCAACCGAGATGGCCTGGGAAATATACAGGGCAATTCCAATAGAACCTCCAATGCTCTCACCGAACGAACGGCTGACAATATAGTATGCACCACCACCCGCCACGCGACGGTTAGTCGCAATCTCAGACACCGCCAGAACCGTCGGAACCGTCACAAGATGTCCAAGGGTAATAACCATGAGACTCCCCCAGAGTCCGAGATGTGCAACAGCGTAACCAAACCGCAAGAAGAGAATAGCACCGAGGATAGTGCTCACCGAAGCAAGGAACACGGGCGCGGTACCGAAACCATGTCCCTGTTGGGAACTCGGAGCATTGCCGCCGCGTTGAGATTCGGATTGCTGTCCTGGGTTTGAAAGCATCGTCAATTTCCTCTCGTTTAAAAGAATTTGAACAAAATGGCGGACCGTAAAGTGCTGATATTGTAAGCGAGGAGGGTACACTCTAACCGAATCCGTACTACATTTCCAGTATGCCAAAAAATTCACTCTCAAGCAAGGCACTACATCACTACAACGTAACGCGCAACATTGACAAATATTTGTAGTGCCACTTCTCTGTTAGCGGTTCACTATTATAAGTCATAGAGCCACTTAAGCGCAACCTTAATCGAGTGGATAAACTAAAGGTCATAGCAGGCTCTGCTGAAAATTTGAAGTTCTTGAAACCAACCTCTGGCGCAAATTTTAACACCGTATTGAGTTTTCGCCATCCGACAGATGAAAATGCCAACCACCGGAATGTCGTAGGATCAAATTTTCTTAATACAAGGTCTTCATGCGGTTGTACATTCTCAAGGAAGGCACCGATACCCCCAGATATACGGAGTGTGCCTCTCTCAAAAATTGCCGGACGGATATAGCTGCCAATTTGGGATGTCAGGGCACTGCCTTTGGTGATGTTACGTTCTAAATCCGTAAACGCCTCAATGCCGAATGTTCCGATGCGAAAGCCGCCCTGTACATGCGCTTTGACAATTTCAGAAAGTACTTCCTCTTTACTGGAAGCGCGCGAACCAAAGACACCCGCCCAACCATTAACCCTACGGAGCGGCACAACAATGGTTAAGCTGAGTGCCTGTGAAGCCCCGTCGCCATTCACACCGATGTCTATTGTTTTTGCATCCTGCGGTAAATCAGCGAACTGGCAATACACCGGCATCGTCCAAACCATCAAGAAAAGCACTGCAATTGGGAGCATACACAATTTGCTGATTCGCGTATGCTCGGTATACAGTGGTAGCGCCTCTGCGAAGTTCTCCACTTTTCTCCTTCCTTAATAGGACTTACGCACTTCCTCTTGAAGTCCCCCTGATAAGGGGGATTTAGGGGGTTAAATCACTGAAATAACCGACCTGTTGGGTGAAATATATTGCTTCTTTACGCAATTTGCGTAAGTCCTGAAAATATCATTAGTTAGGGAAAACCCTCATATATTAATCATATCCACCACGAGAGTGTTTGTCAAACGAAACTTAGAAGCATTCAGCTTCCTTTTCTACACATCATAAGGAGAAATAGTGATTCAAAGATCGCTCCTACTTAAGAAATGAACGGTTTTCAATTTGCCCAGAAAGCGCATCCATGATACTATAACTCATCAGACATTTTTGCTAAAAAGGGGATAATTATGGCGGTCCAAATTGCAATTATCGGATGCGGCGGGATGGCAAATGGGCATCTCAATGCTTATCTTACAATACACCAAGCGGAACCGGGTAAAGTGGAACTCGTCGCGATGTGCGATGAAGTCAAAGAACGAGCAGACAACTTCGCCAACCGAGTCAAAGAGGTGACGGGTAAAAAGCCTGCGGTATATGATGACACCGATACGATGCTTGCGAAAGCAGACTTAGACGGCGCAGATATCTGCACGTCGCATGCACATCACCATATCAACGCGATAAAGTGCCTCAACAGTGGTGTCAACGTCATGCTAGAGAAACCGATGGGTGTCACCGTCAAAGCCAGCCATGCGATTATTGCAGCAGCAAAAGCGAATAACAAAATCGCTGCAACCGCTGAGAACATCCGTCGAATGCCGAGCCGACGCACTGCGGAATGGTTAATGAACAAGAAACAGATGCTGGGAGATTTACGGATGTTTTCCGCACAACACGCCTCTTACCGGGAACCAGATCCGCAAAGTGATTGGCACTGGCGACTCGATCTAACGCTCGGCGGCGGGGGCATGGTGATGGATTCTGGCGCCCACTATTGTGATACACTCCGCTTTCTCTTCGGGGACCCGAGCACGGTGTACGGACGCGTTTGTCAATTTGAGGATTTGCAAGTTACCAAAGCCGGAGAACTCGTCAAAAACGAACAAGAGGATACTTGGGTCGCAACTATTAACTTCAAAAATGGAGTCATCGGACTCTGGACGTGTACATGGGCGGCGGTCGGACACGGCTTCAATCATGTTGTCTACTATGGTAGCGAAGGCTGTCTGCTCGATGACGGCGACATCTTCCACGGTCCGTTCGACGGCTCGGAAGTGATTCTTAAAGATGGCACTCGCCATAGTATGGAAAGTCTTATCGCCGAATATAGGTCAAGCCTTTCGGATGAAGAAGAAGCGCGGCTTTTTCCACACAATTTCACCGATGGCGTAGTCCTTGAATGCTACGATTTTGCGGATGCAATAGAGAACAACCGTCCACCCGAACTTGATGCAGAGGTAGGACTTCGTGCTAAATCGATCTGCGAATCGATTTACGAGTCTAATGCCTGTGGGCAGGCAGTTGACTATGAAGAGGTGGTCGCAGGCAACATTGAAGTCTACCAGAAACCGATTAACGAACGGTGGAACCTTTAATTGTCTAAACAGGAACGCTCTCCAGCAAAGCCTGCGGAAGAAAAAAGGGAAATCGGGAAATCGATCGGCTATTTTGAACTACTTCAACAGAATCCCAACTTCCGTTGGCTCTGGGGTGGACAGGTTGTCAGCCTGCTTGGGGATTGGTTTAACCTCATCGCCTCAGCAATATTAATTGCTGAGTTAAGCGGGTCTGGCTTCGCGTTAGGCATTCTGTTTACAATCCGGATGGCAGCCCCATTCGTCATCGCTCCGATCGCGGGGATATTCGCCGACCGGTATAACCGGAAGCACCTGCTAATCATCACCGACTTCGCACGTGCTTTCGTCGTTCTTGGGTTTCTCTTCGTCCGAGACGCAAGCGACATCTGGTTGCTTTACACCCTCACGACACTTCTGTTCGGTATCAGTGGTTTCTTCAGCCCGGCACGAAGCGCGATCCTACCAGACATTACCTCCCCACAAGAACTCGGCACTGCCAATACTCTCGGTGCAGCGACCTGGTCGGTAATGCTTGCCGTCGGTGCCGCCATCGGTGGTTTAACAACAGGACTCTTTGGCAGTCAGGCAGCCTTCGTTATTGACGGATGTACCTTTGTTATTTCAGCAGGACTCTTGCTTAAGATTAGACTCCCGGGTCCATCCCCCGCAGCACCCGGGACTCCTGCGCGTGCGAAGTTAACGGCACTACGCTACATGCTTCAGCATCCCGACATTCTCTGCATCGCGATGCATAAGGCAGCGATATCCCTTTTACTGTCCACTGGCATTCAGGTAGTGTTGGTTAAAATCGCCAATACTTATTTCGTTATTGGGGTCGGTGGTGCATTGAGTTTAGGGATAATATACTGCATGAACGGCATCGGAAGTGGCGTTGGACCGATTCTCGCGCGGCGTTGGACGGGCGATCGGGACAAACCACTCCGGATAAGTATCATCTTCGGCTATTTGATAGCGGCACTTGGAATCGCTATCATCGCGCCTCTTTTTAATTTCGGAACTGTGCTTTTCGGTGGGCTCATCCGAAGCATCGGAGGCGGAATCGTATGGGTGTTTTCAACACAACTGCTACTTCAAAGTGCCCCGAACGAGATTCGAGGACGTATCTTCGGCACTGAGTTCGCCCTTTTTACACTCATGGGCGGAGCCAGCTCACTGATCGTTGGTATGCTGTTAGATCAGTTCCAGCTACAAACGATCTTGTGGGGAATGGCAGCACTTACACTTATTCCAACGCTGCTATGGTCGTTATGGTATAGACATCTTAATAAGAAAAACAAGCCTGCAACAACGGCGCAGGCGACTCCTGAGAAAGACACCTCAAAGTTCTAACCTACGTTATTCACCCGCAAGGTAAAATTAACAGGACTTACGCAATTTTGAGCATCGCCCGCGCCCTGAAAGAGAGACCGTATAAAAAACGCAGACGGTTTCTTGGCACAACCTAACAGGTTATGCTACAAAAGAGCAACGTGCGTAAGTCCTAATTAAAATTCTTTCCATCGCTGAATCAGTTCAGTATCTATCCCAAACTGATCCAAGATTTTTGTGACAACGAAGTTGAGTAAATCATCTACGTTTTTTGGGAAGTGATAAAACCCCGGCATCGCTGGCAATACGCAAACTCCCAAGCGCGACAATTTCAGCATATTTTCCAAATGAATGGGACTTAATGGGGTTTCGCGCGGGACAACAACGAGTTTGCGATTCTCCTTGATACACACGTCCGCTGCGCGTTGGATAAGGTTGCGCGACATACCACCAGCGATAGATGCAATGCTACCCATACTACAAGGTACGACAATCATCCCTTCAGTTCGGAAAGAACCACTGGCAATCGGTGCTGCGATGTCTGATTCATGATGGTAAACGACTCTGGGTGAAGAAACACCAATGAGTGATTCCAACTTGAAATTGTCAAGGTCGACTTCAATCTGAAGTTCTTCTGATAAAGCGCGCGCCCCAGATGAAGAAATTGTTAGATGTATCTCTATATCCTCCTGCTTCGTGAGCACTTGAAGCAGACGGACTCCATATACACCTGCGCTCGCTCCTGTTATTCCTACAATTAATCGTTTCAATGTATTAAAATCTCCCTTGAGAAAATCGCATTCAAACTCCAAACGGTGTGCGCTTGCAAAGTGTCCCTATTATATCCGTTTTTGAGAAAATTTCAAGGACAAACCATCGTAGCCCAATCGCTTGACAGAAAAGTGTATAACGGGTAAACTAAGCGCAGAAACCTATTTGATGTAAGGCGTTTCTTGTCAGTCTGTATCACGAGGAAAATTATGAACATTGCTACCTTAGACACACCCGCGCTTGCCGCAGATCTGGATGTGCTTGAACGGAACATCAAGGGAATGGCGACGTACTGCCATCAACTCGATATTCCCCTACGCGTTCATACCAAAACGCACAAAGTGCCAGAAATCGCTAAATTGCAAATCGCCGCCGGTTCCCAAGGTATCACCTGCCAGAAATTAGGCGAAGCCGAGGTGATGGTGGATGCTGGCATCGACAATATCCTTATCCCCTATAACATCGTCGGAACCCCGAAACTGAAGCGATTGACAGCACTCACAAAACGCGCGCGAATTACCGTCGCACTCGATTCAGAGGAGACCGCAACCGGTATCTCTCAAGAAGCACTTGCTGACAGTTGTGTTGTGCCTGTTATTGTGGAACTCGATACCGGAAGTGGACGCTGTGGTGTGCAATCCCCCCAAAAAGCACAACACCTCACACGGCAGATCGTGAAAATGCCCGGCATCGACTTCCAAGGTGTGATGACGTATCCGAGCAATGTCCGAGCCAAACCGTTTCTCACAGAGACACTCGACCTCCTGACACACGACGGTATCCCGGTGAACATCATCAGTGGCGGCGGCACAGGTTCGGAAGCCGCATCGAAAGAACTCGGCTGTACGGAAACACGGAGCGGCTCCTATGTCTACGAGGGTTTGACTCGGATCGGCAATTCGGAAACGCTCGCGCCTGAAAGGTGTGTTCTGCGTGTCATCGTAACCGTTGTCAGCACACCCACACCAGAACGTATTATCATCGACGGCGGGATGAAGACTTTTACGAGTTATCCGCCAACGCCTTATGGACACATCATTGAACACCCCGATGCGAAGATTTACGGTATGTCCGTTGAACACGGGCATGTCGATATCAGTGAATGTTCCCACCGATTTAAGGTCGGTGAGCAACTCTCCGTTATCCCGCTACACCAAGGAATGACAAGCAATCTGCACAATGAACTCGTTGGTATAAGAGGTAATAACGTCGAGACAATCTGGCAAATTGCAGGAAGAGGCAAAGTTTTTTAATTTAGCGCAAGCGTGTGAGACACTGTTTCTTGTCTAATAACGTTTTTCTTTTAAGAGCCGCAGGCTTCCGTTGTCGCCTGCTCATATCACTCTAACATGTCAAAAGAGTATAATTTGGCGTAAAACGTGTAAAAGATAGGTTCTTATCCAACAACGGTTTCCACCTAAGAGCCGCAGGCTTCCGTTGTCGCCTGCTCATATCACTTTACAGCGCAACCTAAAAACACGCTGATCCACGAATGTTTCAGCAATTATGGATACCACCATAATCCGCCAGGAGCGTGAAATTATGATTCTACCAACACCCGAACAAAAAGAACAGTGGGAAGAAGAAGGGTATCTCGTTTTTGAAAACGCAATTCAAGGGGAGGACCTTAAGCGACTCCAAACCGCTTTCGACCACTGGGCAGGCGCATGTAAGGCAGAATGGTTAGACAGAGTCGAAGCGGCGGAAGCCGCCGCGACGTTTTATGACATCCCAAGCCCACTTGAAAAAGACCCGATTTTCATCGATATTATCGACTATCCAAGCTACTACGGCGCATTAATGGAGTTCACCGACCACGACCTGATTCTATTGGGACCTCAGGTTCGGACTGTGGCACCGTGGCCCGTGAGTTATACGGGATGGCATCCCGATGTCCCGCAGAGCAATCCGCTCCACATCAAGGTACAAATCTACGTCAACGATGTCGAACGGGGAGGCGGGGAATTCGGCTTTGTGCCGGGCAGTCATAAACCGGACGCTGGTCCCTACACGCGCCCGATGCGGCAAGAGAGTATGCCGGGACACAAAGCTTTCCCCGGTAAAGCAGGCACAGCGATTATGTTCAATTCGTGCGGATGGCACGTTTCCATGGATAACTTTTCGGATGTGCCGAGGAAATCAATCATCCTGATTTATGAAAAGCGAACACCGGGACGTATTGGACCGGAACAGTATGCGTCTATCTCAGCATATTGCCAGACCCCGGAACGTCGCAGATTGTTTGGCTTGGACGGTTAATCAAAGGAGGGTTACGCTATGCCACGAATCGATGCCCATCTGCACGTATTCACAAAAGCCTCCTCCGAGTTTCCGAGGGAGACATCAGACGTTTGGCCCCCAGAACGGGAAGAGCCTGTCGAAAAACTGTTAGGCGAAATGGAAAAACACCAGATCGATCAAGCAGTCCTTGTCCAAATGGCTGGCACGAGCATGGAACAGCACCGCTATCTGATCCGTTGCCTCAAAGAGCATCCGAACCGTTTTTTAGGAATCGGCCTGATTCCAGAAGGACACCCAAATCCCGCCGAACACATGGCACAGTTAACAGATGGGACGGGGATTATTGGGTTCCGACTCTCTACATTCGGCGGACCGCGTGATATTTTTGCGAAAATGGATGTTCGCGAGTTTGAGACCTACCCCATCTGGGAGTGTGCCGCCGAACGCGACTATGTTCTGTGGCTCTATCCAAACGCTATCAACGCGCACCTTCTGCCATACCTGATACAAGCGTTTCCACAGGTACGGGTTGTTCTGAATCATCTCGCTGTGTGCCCAGGAAACGGCAAATTCAGTTGGGACGAGTTGGGCAGACCCCAGATAGAGGTGACAGGTTACAACCTTACTATGCACACCACCTATCGACTCGCGCGCTTTGAAAATGTTAATGTGCATCTCTCCGGTCAGTACGCCTTTAGCAAAGAAGAATTCCCCTACAAAGATTTGGCAGGATGGCACCGGGGTCTTTTGACCGGCTTTGGCGCAAAACGATTGATGTGGGCAACCGATTTTCCATGGATATTGGAAGAACCGGGGTATGGGAAACTTACCACAGTGATAGAAGAATTACTACCAGATCTATCTGAAGCGGAATTGGCGGACATTATGGGCGGGAATGCGAAACGGATTTTAAGGTTTCCCGACCGCTAAGGTCCTGAAACTCACAGGAGACAGTTCAGAATTCGGTTTAGGCTTGAAAATCAAACGCACTCTCAATTTGCTCAAGCCTTAACAATTCAAGCTGCGGGGACAAGTGAATTGCAATAACATCAAAACGGCAGGGCGCGTCTAAGAGGTTTCGGGCTTGCAGATACGCCAAAGCAACCTTGGAGATTTGCCGTTGTTTCTGTAGGGTTACAGCCGCTTGGGGCAACCCAAATCTGAGGCTCCGTCGCGTTTTAACTTCCACAAAAACGGTGAATTCGCCATCCTGCACGATGAGATCTATTTCGCCGCGTCTTGCTCTATAATTCTGGGCAAGGATTTTACACCCACGCGTCTTAAGATGCTTCAGTGCCAGCAACTCACCAGTTTTTGCGATGTTCAAGCGTGAACGATCCATTTTTTAATTTTACCTTGCGGAGAAGGGACGCGAGTTAGAACTTTGACGTGCTTTTCTCACGAGTCGCCCTCCGCTACGCTTACGGGCTTGGTTTTCGTTTGACCTTCTGAAAAATCCATATTTTAATTTTACCTTGCGGAGGAAGAGAGTTCGTCCTATCTATCAAGTGGGTTTCTTAAACCCGCCTGCGCCGTTGTTGCAGGCTACAATTTTCGTATGAACCACGACTATTGCTTCCTTTTGAGAGTTCCCCATAGGGTTGACAATTTTCCTATGGCATCTCATTATCGCATTCCTCCTCGCACACTGCCAGAGAAGCAGTTATGTATTCGCATTAATCTATTGAAAACAGGACACACGGTGGTAAGTGAACTGAAACCATTAAATTTAACACATTCTCTCGCTATTCAATCATTAATGATACAATTTTAAGGCGAAAAGGGTGCATAATCTATAAAAAAGAGGAAAGTCTTATATCTCTAATTGAAAACCGAGGATTTTATATCGAAATTCGGTAAATGGTTTAAGCATCCGGAAGGAGTTTAAAGGTGCGACGATGAATATCCGAGGCACCAAACTGGGCAATCGCTTGTCGATGTTGGGATGTCGGATACCCTTTGTGCCGCGAGAATCCGTAGTTGGGGTAGATCGGATCCAATTCAACCATGAGCCGGTCTCGTGTGACTTTGGCGATAATAGAGGCTGCCGCAATAGAATAACTTCGGTTATCACCCTTCGGAATAGCTTCACCCACAATATCTACTTCAGGTAAATCCAAACCATCAACGAGTAAGTAATCCGGGGGCGGTGTTAGTTTTCCAACCGCTTCCTGCATCGCCAAAAGAGTTGCCTCAAGAATATTCAAACGATCGATAACCCGATGATCAGCGGAACCGATACCTATGGACACAGCGACGTTGTGGATTTCGTCAAACAGGTGGGCACGTTGTTTCGGAGACAACTGCTTTGAATCTCGCAAACCGTTAATGTTGCAATGCGTCGGTAAAATGACTGCAGCGGCAATGACGGGACCTGCCAAGGCACCTCGACCCGCCTCGTCAATGCCAGCAATCTGTTTGTAACCGCTCTGTTGGCAAGCGAGCTCAAATACGTTCATCTCCATCAGGTTATCTTCTACGTTCTTTGACACGGGCAGATCTTCCGGTCCGCTCGCGTAAGTAATATAACCTCGCGCGCCGAACAGCACCGTATCGAATCACCTGAATACTCTCAATATTGGGTGAATGGAGAGGGAAGGTCCTCTCACTTCCGGCACCGAATGCGACACGCCGAACCGTAAAAGTCTCGCTTAATCCGCCATGAGCGCGACGGATCACGGTTCCCTCGTACGCCTGAATCCGTTCCTTCTGCCCTTCACGGATACGAGTGTTCACCTTGACTGTATCCCCAGGCCCAAACTCAGGAATATCACTCTTCATATATTGATTTTCAACAGACTCAATCAAATTCATCTTTTATTCCTCCTTATGTAATATGTAACAAGACTTACGCAAAATTGAGACGTGCTCCAGCGAACCGCTGGCGAGGTTTTAAACCTCGCCAGCAAATACGCGGGGTCTGCGTCCGTCCTAATGTAATACAAGTGCTGATATATATTTAACGTAGACTTACAAATTTTCTAATTATGGGCCTCCGCTCGTTGTTCCACTACGTTTCACAACGGTGAATGATGAAAGGTGTGATGCTTAAGAACATGTACGATTACCACAAGGAAAATTAGAAAAAAACCAAGCCTGAAACGTAGTGGAAGGCGACTCTACAGAGAGGCACGTGAATACCCAAACCCACGTCACCACACCGCAAGGAAAATTAGAAAACTGGTTTACTCCATCAATCCCGCCGCTTTGAGAATTTGGATATCCTCCTCGCTCAGCTCCAGTTTCTGAAGTAGATCCGGACGGCACTCTGCGGTACGTTTAAGTGCCTCCGCATACCGCCATTTCTCAATATTCTCATGATGTCCACTCAAAAGCATCTCAGGGACAGTGATACCCGCGAACTCAGCAGGTCGCGTATAGTGCGGATGGTCCAGTAACTCATGGCTGAACGAATCGACGTGTGCTGATTCATAATCGCCGAGGGCTCCGGGAAGGACACGACCCATAGCATCAATCAAAACAAGCGCAGCGATTTCTCCACCGCTCAGCACATAGTCCCCAATAGAGACCTCAGTTGTCACCAATCGGTGGCGCACTCGCTCATCAACACCCTTGTAACGCCCACACAAAAGAATGAGATGCGCCTCCAAGGAAAGCGATTCCACAACCCCTTGGGTCAAGGGTATCCCTTGCGGTGTTAAATAGATAACGTGTGCATTAGTTTCCGGGTTCAACGTGTTGATCGCTGCGAAAATAGGTTCCGGTTTAAGAATCATTCCCGCGCCACCGCCATAAGGGTAATCATCAACCGATTTATGTCTATCAGTCGCCCAATCTCGTAGGTTATGGAGGTTGACGACGAGTTTATCGGCATCCTGAACACGTTTGAGGATGCCAGTCTTCAACGCTGGCTCGATTATCTCTGGAAACAGGGCAAGAACATCAATTCTCATTTTTATTGGCTCAGATTCGCCCACACCTACTGATACAAAGCTTTTGAAGTGCGTGGGAGAGTCTGGGCTTTCGGAAACCATCAGCCATCAGTTAAAGAGGGATATGATAGTTCTAACGTCTTTTCTGACTGCTGACTGCTGAAAGGAAAACCTAAAAGGTTTTCCGTCCTGACTGCTATTCTTCAATCTGCGCGTCGGATCTCGGGTGTTCAATCAGTTCAAGAATAACCTTTTTGTTGGCTTGCAACCCCGCGGTATAGAGAACACTTCTTATCGCTTTAAGCGTTCGTCCATATCTACCGATGATCTTCCCCAGATCTTCCTCTGTGACAGTCAACTCAACAATAACGACCATTTCGCCAGTTACTTCATGAACCACCACCTGGTCGGGGTAATCGACGAGAGATTTTACGATGTATTCAATCAAATCTTTGAACATAGTTGACTTTCGGATTTCAGTAGATGTGCTTGCTGCCCATGTCTCCAGAACCCGTTGAAGTAGGCGCTACTCTTCTCCAGCGGACTCCGGCGTTTCTTCGTCAGGTGTTGCTTCGTCGAGCGAGGTGTTCGTTTCAGACGTTGCGTCCTGTGTTTCGGTAGGTTCGACCTCCTCCGTTTTTGCGACTTCTTCGGCGATTTCACTCTCCGGCATCGGTTTTCCTAATTTTTCGTACTCGAATTTCATCAAAATCCCGTTATTGCTGAGCAGCCGCTTCGCGGTATCGGAAGGTTGTGCGCCCCGCCTTAACCACTTTAAGGCTTTTTCTTCATCAATGAAAACATCTGCTGGATCCGTCATAGGATCGTAATGGCCGAGGCGTTCTAAAAACACGCCATCCCTTTGCGCGCGAACATCAGCCGCGACAAGTCGATAAAAAGGACGTTTCTTTCTACCGTGTCGTTGTAATCTAATTCTAACTGCCAAAAAATACCTCCTTGGTATTTACGCTGCGTGTATAGAAGGCAACCATCTCTGAGTCGCCCTATCGTGATTTGCGGCGTTTCCGTTTTCGGGGCTTCCTCGATGTCTGCTGTTTCAAACCCGGCAGAGAACCCATTTTCCGCCCCATCTGTGGCATCGCCATCGCCGTCTGCTGGCTTAACATACGATTCATCATCTGCAACTGCGAAACCAGCATGTTTATTTGATTTACTGTCGTTCCACTGCCTTTGGAAATACGAAGCTTTCGACTCCTATCCAATAGCCGAGGATTCTTGCGCTCCTCAAGTGTCATTGAATGGATGATCCCTTTCGCGCTTCTCAAATGGCTTTCATCTGGTGTAAGGTTTTCAACAGGCAACTGATTCTTAAAGGGCATCAGATCCATCAATTGATCCAAGGGTCCCATATTCTTAAGCTGCTCCAGTTGCGTGAGAAAATCATCAAAATCTAAACCTTTGTTCTCTGTGAGTTTACGTTCAAGTTCTTTTGCCTGATCTTCGCTGAAAACATCTTCCGCTTTCTCAAGCAAAGTTTGGAAATCGCCTTGTCCGAGGATGCGCGAAGACATCCGTTCAGGATGGAATTCCTCTAACGCCGCTGCCTCAATTTTTTCACCGACACCGATGAACTTAATCGGTTTCTGTGTGACATGCCGAATAGAGAGCGCAGCACCACCGCGAGCATCGCCATCCATTTTCGTGAGGATAACGCCATCAATCTCCAAATCATTATTGAAATTTTCAGCGACATTCACGGCATCCTGCCCCGTCATTGCATCAACGATAAGCAGAATTTCTGTAAGTTCAACCCGTTTTTTAATCTGCCGAAGTTCACCCATTAACGTCTCATCAATGTGCAAACGCCCAGCAGTGTCAATAATAACGCAGTTATGCCCGTGTGCTAAAGCCTCCTTGACAGATGACTCAGCAATATCAACAGGCGAAACCTCTGTCCCCATTGAAAACACCGGCGTTTCAGTCTGTTCGCCGAGAACCTGCAACTGCTTAATGGCGGCAGGTCGATACACATCAGCGGCAACAAGTAAGGGTTTACGCCCCTCTTTGCGAAATCTAAGGGCTAACTTCGCCGCGACAGTCGTTTTACCCGCACCTTGCAACCCCACAAGCATCACCACTGTTGGACCACTCGGTGCTATGCGAATCTTCTCTGCCTTTTCACCCATCAATTGGGTGAGTTCCTCACCAATAATCCGAGCAATTTGCAGTTCTGGTGTAAGACTACCGAGTACTTCTTGGCCGAGGGCGCGCACTCTAATCTGTTCTATAAACTCACGTGTGACTTTATAGTTAACATCTGCTTCCAGAAATGCACGACGCACCTCACGCAGCGTATCAGAGATATTGCTCTCTGTTAACTTCCCCTGTCCTTTGAGTTTTTTGAAAGTGCTTTGTAACCTATCGCCCAAGCTTTCAAACATTGTTTTCGCGTCCTTTGTTGTAGGAGTGAAATGTGCCTGCGACCCGTGCGCGGTGGTAAAATGTGTAATTATCGATTCTGTTATCTAAAACGACCAAAATGTTCTATCACAGCTACATAAGTCCTGGCACATAAGTCCTGATATGTGAAGTCGCACAATGACAAGCCTATACCTAATTATACAATTATAGCAAATTTTATGCCTGATGTCAAACTTTTTTTCGTACTTGACATAAACCTGTCCCTATGCTAAAACTATAGCATGAAAATAGCAACCACCGCACAACAACACCAGAAATTCTCATTCTGCAACCTCCTAATCCCCTTCATCTGCGTTTTAACTGCCTTTTATTGCGGATGCCAAGGCGAAACATTCAATCTCGACGTAGGTGGCACTTCAGAAATCATAGAGAAATCCGGTGAACTGACAGAGAATGAGGTTTGGGACGGACGCATCTATATTACCGACACCGTTGTTGTCCCGGAAGGTATCACGTTGACGATCCGATCGGGAGCCATCGTCGGTTTTGAACCGATGGATACGCCGAGTCAGCTCATCGTGCATGGTGAACTCTATGCTGAAGGATCGCCTGACAGGATGATCGTCTTTGGCTCTTTAGGAAGGCAGCGCGAACAGCAACCAGAACCTGAGACAGAGACATCCTTCACGCCAATGGCGACAGACTTCGCTACAATGGAGATGGAAGAAAGCACCAGCACCGAAACTCAGATAACCTTAACCGCTGATCCGCCAAAGGCAGGAGATTGGGCAGGAATTCAGATCGAAACCGAAAGCCCGAATAGTCGACTCACATATTGCCGTATCCAACATGCAACTATCGGTATCACATGCCGAACAGATGCCGTCCAAATTGAGAGATGCCTCTTCAGCGAAAACAAAACAGGGGTCATTTCTGATAACACCAGTCCTATTATTACCAGCAACGAATTTAATAGGAACGGCACGGGATCGCAATTCCGTGGAAGCGCATCACCAGATGTAGAATACAACGAGTTCACTGCTAATAATTACGGAATAATATGCGAAGATGACGCTCGACCCCGCATTCAGTATAACATTCTCCGCGCCAATTATGAGAACGCTATTGTCTGTTATTCCACCGCCTCACCAGAGATAGTCTCCAACAATATAACGCTGAACGTCGGCTGGGCAGTCTACGACGGCGGCAGGCTCCGAGACAATTTCATTCAAGGGAACAAACAGGTTGGACCCAACATCACCGAACTCGGTATCGGAAACCAAAGCGATCAGTTTTACGGTGTAGACGAAGCGTATGAGCCGAGAAATTCTCCGGTAACAGAAGCAGGTGTACCACGCGAAAATTTCTAATAGGAAGTCGATACATGAACCGCTTCAAAGCCTATCTCGAACTCATCCGCTATCCACTTTTTGCAATTCCGATTGTCGCAACACTGCCCGGGGCACTCATCGCCAGTGAGGGGCACTTTACACGGCGCGTCGCTGCGGCACTGGTGATTGCACTCTGCGGTTACTTCGCCGGCATGATAAAGAACGACTATTTTCACCACGAAACAGACAGTCACACGAACCCAGAACGTCCACTTCCATCACAGCGGTTGACACCGCGTCAGGCAATCGTACCGGCAAGCATTATCTATGGCTTATGTGTCATTGGCGGTTTCTGGCTCAATATCAAAACCGGTCTTTTGGTGATAAGCTTAGTCGCAATTTCACATCTCTACAACGCTATTTTCAAAGCAAGAGGCATCTTGGGAAGCCTCACACTGCCTCTGGGAATTGGGCTCCTGAGCGTTTTCGGAGCATTAGCAGTGAGCGGGACCGTGCCACGGTTGGTATGGTATGCTTTTGCTGCCACGACGCTTTATGATTTAGGCACGCATATTACCACCACTTTCAAAGACATTTCTCGTGATAAAGAACTCGGCATCGTAACGACTCCGCTCCAGATTGGCATCCGTCCGGCACTCCTGCTCTCGGCAGTTGCGACTGCTCTCGCTTTCGCCATTGCGTTTTTGCCGTATTGGTTGGAACCAGATATACAAAAATCTTATATTATTTGGGTGATTTTAGGCATCATCGCCACCGTTGCCACCCGTATTTCACTCTACCTCCAACCGAACGAGAAAAATGGCTATCTCGCGCTGAAGGGCTCGATGATTGGCTCAATCCTCTTTTTTCCGTGTCTCATCGGTGCCCTGGTCCCGATCACCGTTTCTGCTGCAGTCATTGTACCGTTGCTGTTAGCAACACTACTTTTGTTAAGAACAACACGCCAAGAGGTGTAAGTCCAATTCTGCTGTCAGGGTTACTATCCGACTCCCTATAAATCCTTCGCTGGCAAGATTTGAAACTTCACACATTACAATGGACAATTAGGAATTCTCAGATAAGAGAAATTGAGGCATCATTATCCAAAGCGGTAATGATTTCATTAGAAACCGATGGTCGCCTCAACGGGGCGATCATAGCGAGGTTAATAGTTAAAAATATGAAAAATATTGTTCTATTGATTACCGATACCTTTCGGTATGACAATCTCGGCGAACGGGCGCGCCGTCCGATTCGCACACCAATGCTTGATAGATTTGAAGCAGAGCGTGCAACCGCTATCGACAAATTCTATATGAGTAGTTTCCCGACTGTGCCACACCGCACCGATATTATGACTGGGACAGTCGGGTGGCCCCACTACCCGTGGCAGCCAATCGATCTGAGTGGACGGAACATCACCGCGAAACTCCTGAGCGATCAGGGCTACGCAACGCAACTTATCTGTGACACCCCGCACCTGTTCAACGTCCGTTTCCAGCACTGTTTCGATGCCGCTTTCCAGCATCGCGGGCAAGAGGGAGACAAACCCCTCCTTCATCACAACGACGAAATGCAAATCGTTATGCCAGATGAGAAGACACGACCGCATCCGTCATATAGAGGACACACGCTACCTAACACCCACCGCTGGACGAACCGCTACTACCAGTACGAGGCGGAGACGTTCTCCAGCAGGACATCTGAAACCACGGTTCGATGGTTAGAGGAGAATCACCGCTCGGGTCCTTTCTTCCTCTGGGTAGACTTCTTCGATCCGCACGAACCATGGGATCCACCCGAATACCTCGTCAAACGCTACGATCCGGATTACACCGGTCCACCGATGCTACATCCGAACTACGGTTTGTCATCCCTCTTTACGGATGCGGAACTGCACAACCTCTGGGCACACTACGCAGGTGAGTCCGAACTCATTGACCGACACATCGGACGGGTTCTACAGAAAGTGGAGGATCTGGAGTTATGGGATGATACTCTCGTCGTTGTGCTGTCCGACCACGGTATGTCTATCGGTGAACACAGTAGAACGGGTAAATCCAACATCGATCCAGAAGATTCTCGCTATTGGCCTACATACCCTGAAATCAATCATGAGATGTTCCTGATTGCGGGTGGAGATGTACCGAGCGGAAAACGCCTCGACCTCATCGCACAGCCAATGGATATTATGCCAACGCTCTGTGAATTGGCTGGCGTTACCTTGGATCCACCAAAACCGCTTGAAGGGCGTTCCTTCGCACAGCCTCTCCTTAACGGCGGGACACAGCACAGGGAGTACGCCGTAACGGGTTGCAATATCGGCGCACGGGACGGAAGTGTGCCACGTCGAGCAACGACACCGTTCCTCGTCACCGAACGCTGGGGATACGCACCCGTCGGTGAATACGGTAGACCGGAACTGTTCGACCTGCCTGCAGATCCGATAGCGGAGAACAACATCGCTGCGGACAACATGGAACTCGTCAAGGAGTTACATGAAATGTTTATGGCGCATCTCACGGAGCACAACGCCCCTGAGAAGTTCCTTGATCTCTGGAAGGAAGAACCCTCTGGCGACGGACGCGGCAAATGGTCAATCGACTATCCTGACGAGTCAGATGAATAGGAATAAACGGGTGGGGCACTGATGTGTCCTGCCCTTTTTTGAATCAATAGGGATTTTATAGTGACATCTAAAGATAATTGGGCACGCCCTGACACAACGGGCGAGGCAACCTCGCCCCTACGAGCCGCCTTCTATTAGCGGAAAAGTGTCTACTTAATTGTTGACTTTATTATAAGAGAGTTTAGATCAGCTTAATCCCTAACTCCTTGGCAACCTCCTCAAGCGTAAACATTTTTCCACCAGACCGGATATACTCCTCCTCACGTTTGAGTTCTTCAATGAATTCTGGACGCAACTCCAATCCTTCGTCTGGATCGTAATCGTAATTCTCAAGGAACAATTCCAGTTCTAAATAACAGACGAAAAACTCGTAAAACTCATCCCGCAGACGATCTGCTATTTCAATAGAGTCTTTCGTTTCCATCAACTTAACGAGACGATTCCGCGATACAAAAAACCGCCAATCTCCGAGGGTATGCACCAACCTTCGAAATTCATCAGGAGATAACACTGTTACCTTTATCTCTGGCACAGGATCATCATGTACGGATAACCCCATCCGCCGCGCCTCACGTCCGAGTGGCGAGCTCTTACGCTGGGTTCCAACAGCCGATACACGATGCTTCAAGTGTGCAAATGCAGGGTTTTTGCTCATATCTCTAAGTACGGATTCCTCGTACTCCTCCAGTTCTAAAGCAAGCCCGTAGTAACCGTTAAAGAACTCACGGAATTCTTCTTCAAGTTCGGTGTGAGGAGCACCTTTTGCAAGCAGCGCGATGAGCCGTTCACGGGATATGAATATATCTCCGTTAACAACAGACGCGACCCAGTCGAGCAAGTGTCGGGAAGTCATATCTGTAATATTTGTTGTCATTATGTTCAACCTTACGTTAATTCTGAACGCTTAACAACCGAATATGTATAATTTTTCGCAAGTTTTATACATATCACCGCTAATATGTATAATTTCTATACATATTACTAAGACATACCGTCCAGGTCCGCGTCCGGTAAATCACGACATTCTCTTAAGTGAGAGGCCTCCGCCATGTTTAGGGTAAAGAAATTTCGCTTAAACTCATTGCCTTGATTAAAAAAATCAAAACCCCGATCGACTCGTATAATAGCATGTTGCGTTTCCAAATATCTTGCGTGAAAGATACGCCCGGTATCATTTTTTATCAAGAAATTTACTGGCCAAGGAAATCGTTGCTGTAGGGGTGTTGTGAGTTCTTGAACGATTCTTTGGTGTTGATTCTGAATTTGAACATTTTGGGCACCACACGTAAATATCTCCACACTTCCAACGCCTTGTTGAGAAGCAAAAAAACCGTGTTCATACCAAAGAGATAGAATATATTCAATACCCTTTCGGAAATCGCCCGTATTGCTTCCTCTCCCAATATGCGGATCATAAAACCGCAGCCATTTGGTGAAACGGACTGTCCGGATGATGAGGTCTTCTATTTCCGATTTTGAGAGTTCATCTATAGGTCCTACTTGGTTCTCATATCGCTGGCGTTTCGCTTCAAAATCGCTATCCCGGTATTCTGATAATGGAACGATGCCCTCATTAAACCTTCGGTCAGATTTTAGTGTTTCCAGACTTTCGTTTCCAACAACTAAAGCATCGGCTCCGGTGTCTGTTTTCAGGTGATATGCTAAATCCAAAAGACTTGCTGATGATGTATCATTTGGGGAGACAACACACGCAATAACTCGCTTTGATTTCTTTTTTAGGAGGAGTTCTTGAATCAAAAATCGCAATCGCTGCTGAGGCTTGATCGGAAGAGATTTAAATTGTTCAACCAGAACATCTCGCAGTCTATTTTCCGAATCAACAATCAGTAATCCGTTCCTCTGGATACCCTTTAAGAAATCTACTACCTGAATCGTATAAAGTGCATCGAAATACTCCGCATCAAACGCAGAAGGATCAAGCACTGCACTGACTAACATTTATGCAATTCCCTTCTGTTATCTCAATTCCCGAAGGCGTTCCAAGAAAAATCCGTTGGGCCATTCATCAATAAAATCGCCTTCCTCATCCAGATGTAAACGTTCTGCTTTTGCTCCCTCAGGTCCACGACTCACATAGATAACCGAGACATCCTCTGGCTTGATCTCCCCTTTATAGACGAGGCGTTGAAGACGTAAGATTAGATGTTCACTATGCGTTTCAACAATAAACCGGTTCTGGCGAGGTTCTTTAATGGCTTCTGCTAAGAGGTCCCCAAGATCTGCTTGCAACTTCGGATGCACGTGAACCTCGGGCTGTTCGATAGAAATAATTTGTTTCTCTGAAACCAAGCTCTGAACGATAAAGGGGAGCAGTTGACTGATACCAAAACCAACATCTGACAGTGCTACATTTACCCTTTCTTTTCGGCGTGTGTCTATGAGTCTCACCTGAAAAAAATCGTCTGAATGAGCACCAATCGATTTCACCTCTAACTCATAATCAATCCCAAGTCGTTTTAGCCATTTATTTGTCTCTTCCACCAATTCAGGGTTACGGAAGAGGATATCCGGAAGCGAGTCTCCACGGTATCCGACATTATCAGGGTCGGTACCACTAAAGATATATGATCTTTCCGGGGGTTTCCGAATAGAATTCATTGGAAAAAGTTGTTCTAAAGTACGTCTCAACCCCTTGCCTGCTATTATTGCTAATTGATTCGTATCACTTATACCAGACTGAACACCAGTGTAATTAGATAGGGGTACCATTGGTACAAAAATGAGCACTCCTAATAAAGAATTCATCTCTTCCTTGTAGATCTTAGAAGTGAAGGTTTCCAAATCAAAATCTGAAGAAAAAAGTTCAATCAAATTGTTTAAGGAATCAAGGGAATCGCCTATAAAGAATCGGTCCTTCTCGGAATCATTTTTCAGCAGATTTTGGACTCTGTATTGTAACATTTGAAGCATGGATTCCTGGCTCTCTTTGTAGTATTTAAACAAGGGTTTCCAGTACTCTGGTTCCTGTGTTAACCAAATACACTCTGCTAGAGTAGAGGGCAGAAAGGTAGAATACGAATCAAAAGACATACTTAAGCTCGTGTCTTTACCTAACGGTTTAAATTTGGCAATACACTTAGAGGATTTTCCATCATAAATTCCGATTTGATCTAAACGAACAGATTCCTTAAGGGAAGGTCTGCTAAAACTTAATTCAATACTTATCTGGTCATGCTGGAAAACTGGTGGTAGATCTGAAACTGGAACCGGTGGAAATCCCATATCTGAGGCCTCTATTACAATCCCAACGCGAATCGAAAGGGTCCGGTCGGGGTCATGGTCAAAAATCATTTCCTGAAAGCTGCCAAGATCGACGATTCCATTTTCGGGTTGTAGAAGCAGCGGAGCCCCAGCAGGGACTCGACTTTCCAGCGTCTGCTTGAGCAGATTGAGTGCTTGCAAGATTGTGCTCTTTCCCGCACTGTTTTCACCAAAAATGAGCGTTATGGGTGCAAACGAGATGCGTGATCGCTCTCCGAACGCTTTGAAATTCTCTAATTCCAATGATTGAAGCATCAGGCTTCTCCTAATTAGCAACCTTTGATCCCTATTTCTCTGATATTTCAGTATTCAGTTGTCAAACCTAATTGATTCTGTTCCAAGGGATCGATTTGAGAACCGTATAACCTAAGTTGCTACGGACAAGATTTTAGGTATCCAGACACCATTTTTAGTGAAAGGGGCCCACTATCCGTAGGGGTCTTGTAGCATAATCTTTCAGTTTGCGCACGGATATGCACAATCTAAAAGATTATGCTACAAAGTGGCAACTTAGGTTAGTATATGAGATTTAAACGGATTTGTCAATACTATTAACAATCTCGGACTCTATACGAGATTATAAGGCATTTGGCGGAAGGTGATGCCAAGTTGCTTCAAGGTAGTTTCGGTGAGTTGGGTGCCACCGCAATGGATAATCTTGCTGCCATCGTGCCGCGGTAAGCGGTTTATGAGTTCTTCGGTCAGGATGTCATCACTGTTGAGTAATACCATTTCTAAAAGTTTATATTGCATTAACCGCACCTTAGTGCACAGACTCACAGTCTATGCTACAAGCAGGAAACCCAAACTAAAAGTTTTGCGGCGTAATCGCCCAGATGCGACGTGCATCATGCTACAATTTCAATCAGAAATGGTATAATATGGTTTCCTCGTTATCCTTGCGAGTATGGGCAGGAGTGGCATTCTGCCCATACGGTTTGGATCGGGGCGAAAGGCATGGGATCTAATTTATGCCGAAGTGTTTTCAGATGAGGGTTTTTGGGGTGGTGTATCGCTTCCAGTTTCAGTACCGCCAGATTCTTCTTCTGATTTGCGCTTCTCGGGTGGTACATAATACGAAACAACTTTCATGCCTCTCCGCTTGCATTCCTCTTGAACCTTTCGCAAATGCGCGGAGAGTTCTTCAACAGAATTGAATTGAGCGGCGAACTCCTCTTTCATTCGATAACATTCTTCAAGCATGGGATCTGTGTAGTCAATCACGGGATCCGTGTAGTCTTCAGGAACTTCTTTCATGTGAAACTCCCTAATTAATTCCGCTGGCGTGCAGATGGTCGTCGGTTCAAAGCCTGCCTTTTGACAAACTTGGTGGATATGCTCGCGTTTACTGGCATTCACAATATGTTTATGATTCCACGATGCCAGGTATTCCACACCGTGCACCGTGGCAATAGCGAAATGTAAATTCATCCACGTACTCTTCCCAAAACTGGCGAGTTATCTGTTGCCAAGACGCTAACGTTGCATCGCGACTCGGCCTGCCTACCAGATAACTAATAACGGTTGTCTCAAGGTAGACTCTCGGTTTTATTTCTCTATAGTGTATCATGAAATATTGTCGGTTTCAAGAAAATAATTGACACAATTTAGGAGGTCTCTGGCGCGTCAAGCACGGCATCAAGCTGATCCATCACCTTGTGGAACGCTTCGACGTAAAAGGACATCAACTCAAAATCGTTTGGGGGATTGACATCAAAGATATAACAGTGAGAATCAATGAATTCAACCGATCGAGGATAGTCCTCCGTCTTATATTCGACGGTTGACTGGTTACATCGCCACGGACAACCTGTCCCGTAACCGTTCCGGTTCTGGAAAATTTCTTGAGACGGCACAGGCAGTCGTTGCCACTGTCCCGTTGGCACACCTTCAGCGCGTAGTGCCGCTTGCACTTTCTCACGCAGGGTTCTTGCAGGAATCTCCAATCCCAATGCCTCTGGATCGAAACCGACGACATAGTTGTAATACACCGGTTCACACGCTTCTGGTGTAACCGGCGTTTCGATGCCGTCAATTTCATCGAGATACTCTGTAAGATAGTGGCAATTTCTGATTCGCAGTGTATTGTTCACGTCAAGCCGTTTGAGTTGACTGCGGATGAGTGCCTGACTGAACATATCCCCACGATACATCCACCCAAGTCCGTAAGCATTGTATTCCTGTTCCTCGCGTTCCATACCCGGCACGACGATTTCCCCGAAATACTGCAACAACGCTGCGCGTTTGTAGATTTGCTCATCATTCGTTGTGAACAAACCACCTTGACACCCGCTACTCAGCGTCTTTGAGGCTTGCGTGCTGTACCCCGCGGCATCGCCAAAGGACCCACAAAACTTGCCGTTATAATATGCTCCGTGCGCCTGAGCGACATCCTCCATGACTTTCAGGTCATGCTTTTTAGCAATCTCCAAAATCGGATCCATATCGGCGGGCATGCCGTGGATGTGAACCGGCATAATCGCACGCGTTCGCTCCGTGATTTTCGCCTCGATTTCGTTTGGGTCAATACAGTAGGTTACTGGGTCAATATCAACAAAGACGGGTATAGCGTTGTGATGGAGGACGGCTGCTGCCGTTGCCCAGAAAGTGAAGGCGGGAACAAGGACTTCGTCACCCGGCTCGATGCCGACACCCGCAACACACAGATGCAATGCAGCCGTCCCGCTGTTAACAGGGATGCAATACTCGACCCCCATGTATTCCGCCCATTCGTTTGCGAGACCTTCGGATTGGATCCGTTGCTGTTCCGTAATTTTTTCGGACGCGATAACCTCGGCAATCGCGTCTCTGTCGGATTGAGTAACCTGTGGCCACGGTTGAATTAATCCATCAGGGACAGTCCGTTTGCCACCATATATAGCGAGTTTTGCTGCCATGAGCGCCCTCCTCATAGAGGTCTAAGCGCGCCGCAGGACAGTGACTCAGAGATGCGCTATCGCCTTAGGGATCCGCTTTAAAACTTCGTTCTTACCGAGCAACACAACAATATCAAAGAGACTCGGACCGAACGATGTCCCTGTCAGTGCGATACGCAACGCCTGCATCGCCGCGACGCGTTTGATGTTGTTCTCATCTGTGTATTGCCAAATCGCCGCCTCAATTGTTTCTATATCAAACGTAGGAATATCTTCCAAAATCTGTGAGATATTCGTCAGAATCGCTCTCGTATTATCTCTCTTTTTTTCTGAATTTCCCCACCATTTCTTGACCGCTTTCGGTTCATACTCAAATCCATCGGTAAAGAAATAGGAGGTCTGTGGAACGATGTCCTGAAGTGTCGTCAAACGTTCACCTACCGCTTCCACAATGCCTTCCAGCCAGTCGCGATCTTCAGTTGAATTTAGCAGCAAGCCCTCTTCCTGCCAAAACGGGATCACTGCCTCCGTCCGTGCCGTAACATCGAGTTGATTAATATAGTGGGAGTTGAGCCACTCCAGTTTTTTAATATCAAAAACACTGCCACTCTTCCCAACCCGTGCAAGATCGAATTTCTCGATGAGTTCCTCAACAGAGAAAATCTCCTGCTTGTCGTCGTAGGACCAGCCGAGTCGGACAACAAAGTTCAACATCGCTTCAGGCAGATACCCTTGTTCACGGTAGCGGTTAACAGCGACGAGGTCGCCGTGGTGCCGTTTGCTCATCTTCCTGCCACTACTATCCAACACAAGGGGAATATGTGCAAACTGTGGAACGTTTAAACCGAGGGCATTCGCGATCGCAATTTGCTTCGGCGCATTGTTGAGATGCTCTGTTCCCCGAATTACGTGCGTTATCTGCATCTCCGCATCGTCGATAATTGAGGTGAGATTGTAGTTCGGCATTCCGTTTGAACGCACAATCACCTCGTCCTCTAAGGTATCCGGATCAATATTACGCGAACCGAGAACGAGATCGTCAACACGGATCGGCGTGTCAGGCATCTTTATGCGGACAGCCGGTTTCCTACCTTCGGCGACAAAGCGTTCTACGGCTTCCGATGTCAGGTGTCGACACCTTCTATCGTAGGAACGGGTCTGCTTATCGGCGCGAGCCTGCGTGCGAATCTCCTCCAGTTCTTCCGGCGTACAATAACAGTGGTATGCATTGCCACTCTCAAGCAACTGCGCACTATAACCGTCGTAGATGGCTTTCCGTTCGGATTGCACATAGTGCTCGTCCCAATTGATGCCCAACCACTTCAACGCATCGTAAATCTCGTGCATGGACTCATCCGTGGAACGCGCCGTATCCGTATCGTCAATTCGGAGGATGAATTTGCCGTTGTGGTGTCTGGCGAACAGATAGTTGAATAGAGCCGTTCGTGCGCCGCCGATGTGTAAGTAACCGGTGGGCGAGGGCGCCATCCGTACTCGAACTGGGTCTTTCACAACGGAAACCGATGCACCGTCTGGTGTTTCGTTCATTTCTGCCTCCTCTGAATCTTCGCCCAGCTATCCCTTAGCGGTACTGTGCGATTGAACACTAATTTTTCTGACGTTGTATCCGGATCAAGGCAAAAATAGCCCATCCGGAGGAATTGATACCGATTTTCCGGGGTCGCCTCAACAAGGCTCGGTTCAACTTTGCAGTCGTTTAGAATCTCCAAGGAGTTCGGATTGAGGAATTGCATCCAGTCTGCACCATCCGCTGCGCTCTCCGGCTCACGTTCCGTAAAGAGCGAATCATAGAGGCGGATCTCAGCTTCAACAGCATGCGCAACAGAAACCCAATGCAATGTGCCTCTTACCCTGCGTCCGTCTTCCGACCAACCACCACGTGTTTCGGGATCATAGGTGCAGTGAATCTCAACGATTTCGCCGTTTTCGTCTTTAACGACCCGTTCACACTGGATATAATAGGCATGCTTAAGCCGCACCTCTTGTCCCGGAGCCAATCTGAAGAATTTCCGTGGTGGATCCTCCATAAAATCTTCTCGTTCGATATAGATTTCCCGCGAAAATGGGATCTGCCGTGTCCCGGCGTTCTCGTCTTCCGGATTATTTTCAGCGTCGAGCATCTCGACCTGTCCCTCTGGGTAATTGTCGATAATAACCTTAACGGGATTGAGGACTGCCATGACACGCGGCGCACGACGGTTTAAATCATCGCGGATAGAGTATTCAAGTTGTCCCATCTCAATGAGATTATCTGCCTTTGAAACGCCGATGCGGTTGCAAAAATCGCGGATAGATTCAGGCGTATACCCGCGGCGACGCATACCGGAAAGCGTCGGCAACCTCGGATCGTCCCATCCGCTGACGTGTCCTTCCTCAACGAGGACTTTGAGTTTCCGCTTGCCCAACACGGTATAGGTGAGATTCAGCCGTGCGAACTCAATTTGTCGAGGCTGATAAATTTCCAACGACTCTAAGAACCAGTCATAGAGCGGACGATGGTCTTCAAACTGGACATCACACAGTGAGTGCGTTACGCTTTCTATCGAATCGGATTGCCCATGCGTGAAATCGTAGGTGGGGTAGATGCACCAGTCATCACCGTGGCGATAGTGATGCGCACGGAGGATACGATACATCACGGGATCGCGCATATTTAAATTCGGGCTCGACATATCAATTTTTGCGCGAAGCGTACGGGAACCATTAGGGAATTCGCCATCTCGCATGCCGCGGAACAATGTCAGATTTTCCTCAACGGATCGGTCGCGATAAGGACTGTTTTTCCCCGGTTCGATTAAAGTGCCACGATAGGTACGTGTCTCGTCTGGCGTCAAATCACAGACGTACGCTTTCCCTTTCTCTATCAGTTTGACGGCATATCCGTAGAGCGTCTCAAAATAGTCCGAAGCGTGATATTCCCGATCTTTCCAATCGAATCCGAGCCAACGGACATCTCGCTTGATTCCTTCTACGTACTCACTCTCTTCTGTGAGCGGGTTGCTGTCGTCAAACCTCAAATTGTAAAGTCCGCCAAAATCTTCGGCAATACCGAAACTAATACAGATAGCCTTGGCATGTCCGATATGGAGGTAGCCGCTCGGTTCTGGGGGAAATCGGGTATGCACCCTACCGTCATACCTATCTGCCTTGAGATCTTCTTCAATCGCTTGACGAATAAAGTTTGTGTCGGAGGGTTTGTTAAGGTCTTCTTTTAAATGGGGATCTGAATGCTTCATATCTATAATACCATACAATATATCCTGTTTTGGGCGTGTTACAGAGACTACCGCTCTCAAGAAGCGGCATGTTTATAGAGATTGGAACATCTTCTTAAATAATTATACTCTCAAAACACGATAAAGTCAAGATTTTCAGATGTTACACACATTCCGTCTCGCTGGAGAGTGAATGTTGGATTTCACTTACGCTCAACCTATAATTCTGAAAATCCTGATTCAGACGACTATCTGAAAAATTATGCAACCTTTTTGCCTTTAGATTGTATCTAATTGTATCTAATAGATAGAACGTGTTTCCTTTCTGATGTCAAACTTACGTTTCTTACATTGAACTCACGTTAGACAGTGTGCGAAAAACACACTAAGCCCGCGTAAAAAACAGGCAGATGCACACACTATTCAAGGACTTCCGCCACACAGCACTCATAGCAAGCGAATTTGTGAATGTGGCATTGTTCTTGCAAGTTAAATAAAAAAGAACCTTACAATAAGGTTCTAAAGATGTCTCGTTCGCTGGAATACGAAATTAAATTATTCTTTTTTTAATGAAAAATGTAACTTTTTCGGGAGAATGTCCGTTTATACGTTATGTTGGAATATATATTCATTTTTTTTAGAGAAATCTATACTAACTACTTTTAGAAAGGGGTCAAGTTATGAAATCCACCGATGTACGTAAGAACCGTCCATGCCTATACGAAATAGCCTTGTGCCTTGCCATAGCGAAAGCGCCTCAAGACGAATTTCGCTGGGAACGTTTTATTGATAATTTGTCACAGATTTGTGATACATTCGCCTACCAGATTGAAACTAAAGGCACTGCCCTTTCTAGGCAATCTAACCAATCACAGCACTAATCCGTTTCCGTATTGCATGGAGGAACCGTCTTTAATCAAACCGACTCTTGGAATTTTGGATGGTTCCGAAAGATCTTCACAAGAGAGCGGACTAACTTTTCGGGATCGTGGCGAATAACGTTCATCTGAACGCCGCCTAACCATGTGCCAAATTCAGTGACGACCATATCTCGAATGAGGTCCGCCTCAACCACCCGAATCCCTTGTCCTTCAAGGTGCTCCTGCTCACGATCATAAGAGACCTGCACTGTTGACGCGTCTGCAACCTGCATTGTCTCAACAGACAAGGACGAAATATCTTTCGCCAGGTTCAGCACGTCCATGAGATGCTGAGTATCTTCATAGAGCATCGAAAGCCCTTCCTCGGCAAGCGAGCGAATCCGAGTCAACTGCGAAACCAATTCCTTCCGAACATACTCTTGCATGATTTCCCTTGGAGCGGGTTGGTTATTAACCACGACGTAATTTAGCGGAATCTTGGCGTGGTCCAAAATAGCGTTAACATGATCCGTAACCGCATAACCATCGGTTTCACCCGGTTGTGTCATAACGTTACAAATATAGATTTTAATCGCGTCTGAACGCTGAATCGTTTCGACAACACCTTTGCTAACCAGATTTGGCATAATGCTGGTGTAAAGGCTTCCTGGACCGATGATAATAACGTCGGCGTTAATCAGTGCTTCCACAGCACCTTCATGCGCTTGGCATTCATAGATTTCATCGGGGGAATGATGCGTCTTCCCATTCTCGCGAGGTTCAAAAAAGACGCGTTTGATCGGTTCACGATTTTCTCGCACGGGTATCGTGGATTCGCCTCGAACAATCTCTCCATCCGCGAGTTCTGCACACAAAACGGTATAATCCAATGTAACAGGAATAATCTGTCCACGAACCGAGAGTAATCTTGATGCCGCCTGAATCGCCTTCGGGAAGTTTCCCTCAAACTTTTCTGTCAGTGCTGTTAACAAGAGATTTCCGACAGTATGCCCACCGAGTTCACCATTGCTTGAAAAACGATATTCAAAAAGCCCCGCGAGTTCATCAGCATCGGATAACGCGAACAAAAGCCTACGGATATCGCCGGGTGGGAGCATGTCAAACTCTTCAACGAGGCGTCCTGAACTTCCACCATCATCAGAAACGGTAACAATTGCCGCCAAACTATCCAAATCAATAAGGGGATCTTTACCTTTCTCCAGATCAGCATAGTGTTTAATGCCGCTAAGCAGAGCGGACAAACCACTGCCGCCTCCGATGCAGGCAAGTTTCAAAGCCATAATTTCTCCAAATTTTTTAAACTATTGACTCCGGTCATCGTTCCTTCGTCTCATGTAGGAGACCTCAACTGAAAACCGCTACGTAATCATAAAGAAACGGTGTCCAGGGTTAATAGTTAGAAAAAAGGCTGGACAACGCAATGTAACAGATAACGGAATTAACACGAAATTTGTTTCATTAACATCTCTAAGGTTTCAATCGTTTCGTCACATAACTGCTCCGCCACAGCGAAAGTCGGTGCCTCACTAAAAACCCGAATTACAGGCTCGGTTCCGGATGGACGGATGTTCACCCACCGGTCGTTCCAGACCCGTTTAACACCGTCCGTTAGTTCGAGTTGCGGTTCTGTTCCAGCGTCACACGCTTCTTTATAAACCTCCAAAGCGAGATCCACAAGACGTGTCGCAAGTTCTTGCGACGAAATTTCCAATTTCTTTCGGCACATCTGATATTGCGGCATGTTCTCCACAAGCTGCGTTACCGTCGCGCCAGATTCAGCGAGATATTGCGCAATGGCAGCAATAGAAGCGATGCCATCCGTCGTATAGTGGATATCAGGATAGATAACGCCGCCGGTGCCTTCACCGCCGATAGCTGCACCAACCTCGTGCATCCTCTCAACGACCCAACCGACACCGACTTTCGTTCGGTGGAGTGCGACACCATGATTTGCCGCAATATCATCCAACATTCGACTCGTTGATACCGTGGCAACTACATCGCCTTTCGTCTTACTCAGAATAAAATCAGCGATAAAGGCGAGCGTCCATTCACCACTCAATGGAACACCGCGCTCTGTAACAATGACAAGTCGGTCAGCATCCCCGTCATGGGCAAAGCCAATATCGGCACCAGAGGCAAGAACTGTCTTACAAAGCTCATCTAACGCCTCAGGTGTAGGTTCGGCAGGACGGCGAAAGTGCCCATCCACGACACAATTAAGTTCAACAACTCGACAGCCAAGTTTTCGTAAGAGGGACGGACTCACCACACTTCCCGCACCGTTGCCACAATCAATTACGACTTTCAATCCAGTTTTTTGGATTAATTCCGGTGCCAGCCAAGAGGAACCCAGAATCTGATCGAGGTGATAGCCGACTGCATCTCCATAGGTTTCAAGAGTCCCTTGTTCATTCCAAGCGGCAAGCGCGAAATCCTCTGTTTCGTAAATCCGCATCAATTCGTCTCGTTCCGCCTGGGTCAGAAGGCATCCCGAAGCAGAGGCAAATTCGATTCCGTTCCATGCAACAGGATTATGGCTGGCTGTAATGGTAATATTCCCTTGTGCACGCAGTGCTTTCGCTATGAGGAGTATAGTCGGCGTCGGACAAAGTCCTACATCAATGACGTGACATCCTGTGGCGAAAAGCCCAGCAAGTACCGCGTGTCGGACTGTCGGGCTTGAGGTTCGGGAATCTCTGCCAATAACGACTGTTCTACCGCCAACAAAAGTGCCGAACGCCATTGCAAATTGCGTAATGATTCGGACATCGAGCGAAACGCCAATCTCCCCACGAACCCCTGAAACACTAACAATCGGTTTTTCTATTTTGCCCATGCCATCCTCTCTGTAATTTTTATGCCGCATATCTACGGGATCTGCTTATCTGCCATGCTCCCAAAAAACAGCACCCACCAATCACTATCTGCCATATTCCCACAAGATACCACGGCTTTGGATAGACGAAAATATATGATGGCACCGGCGTTAGTTCATAAAGAAGCGGATTTCTAAAGATGTCCAACCCCTCAAAGATACAGCACACAGCAATAAGTGGGTTCAGGTGTAAGACCGGTGGAATGAAAGGTTGAAGATCGTCCACATACCGTTTTAATGGGTTGAGCAGAAACGCGCCACCAATCAAAACACACCATAACAGGGTGGCAAACTCTGCACTGAAGAGGGCATCCCGGAAAACCTGAGCACCCCACATCCCGACCGCCGCTGCCGACAAACTATAAATCCCCAGTATGACGAACATCTGGAACGCCTTCGTGAAGGGAACACGAGTAACGAACAGAGCTGCCCCCGTCGATAAAAACACCCAGCATAACATCGGTATCTGACTTATCAGAAGCAGTCTTAACAGCCGTTGTCCAGAAGCAATGAGACTGAGTGTATACTGTGAGTCAACGCTTGTGCTTAGGAAGTCGTAATGAACAGTACGGGCGGCAAGATAAGGTGCTACCAAAAGTACGACGAACACCTGCGCCATGAAAAAACACTCTATCGGTAAACCGAGTTTTGCTTGCATCAACACCCGATAGATAAGCCAGAGCAAAAAACTCGCGATGACAAACCAAGTTATAAGTGTTCTCAGGAAGTAGTTTCGATCGCCCAGAGTCGTATCCATACGCTGATTCATTCACTTTGCGGCTGGCTACGAAGCCGTAATACTGCTTCAGCGATAGAGATTAGGTTCGGGTTAATAACTAACGCCTGCTTATATGCCTCAAGTGCCTCGTCAATCTTACCGAGTCTGACGTAAACGTGCCCCATTCCAGCAAACGCACCGAAGTGATTCGGGTTAAGAGAGATGGTCCGTTTGCAATCACGGATCGCCTTACTCCATTCCTCAAGCATGAAATAAGCGATTGCGCGTTGGTTATACCCCTCGGCAAATTTCGGATCTGTCTCAATTACGGAAGTGAAACGTTCAACGGCTTGCTGATACGACTCATTTTTGAGTGAGTTTTTACCATCCTCAAGCATCGCGTCAACAGCGTCATCGCCAGAATGAGACCAGATTTCCCACAACGCGTATTCCGCATTGAAGCGGGTCCCACTGTCCTTATCTTTAAGGGCATCTACCAAGGCAGGAATCGCATTTGAACTGCCAACTAACCGAAGCGCGAACCCCGCAGCGCGTCCGAGTAATGGTTCTTTGCTATGAAGATAGGCAGCGAGATCGGCTTCTGAATAGTTAGAAATCAGAAGTTGTTTGAGTTTCTCCTCGTCCGCCGAATTCTTGAATATCAGCTTCGCTAATTCGGAAAATCCGTTGCTTCCGTACATGATCAGATCTCCGTATACTACCGATTTAAAACTAATTATATCAGGTTTCCGTTGGAATAACAATCTAAAATCCCAGCGGACGCAAAAAAACTTGCAATTCTAACAGATACCTGCTATAATTTTAGGGCAGACATGCAGGTTAACACAACAGAATATCAGAAAGCGGAGCAAGACACATAGCGTGAAAAGGCGAAAAATTCTCATTCTCTGTATTGATGCGGGTAGCCACGACTATCTCGCTGCGAGCGACCTTCCTACCATCCGCGAGTTGGCAAAATCCGGATTCTATGCCCACGCCAACGCCGTTATCCCCTCGGTCACGAATGTAAACAACGTCAGCATTGCAACCGGATCATTTCCAGAAACACACGGTATCACGACGAATTACCATGTAGACAGGGCAACCGGCAAAGGGGAATTTATCGAGGACAATCGCTTCCTCCTCGCGCCAACACTCTTTGAGATCGCAAAAACCTGCAAATTCGCAGATAAATCAGCACTTCTCGTGACGAAGAAAAAATTACTACGGATGCTCGAAGCAGGCACCGATATAGCACTCGCGGCTGAATCACCTCCCCCAGAATACATTCACACAGTTGGACCGGTTGAACCGATTTATTCAGCTGAAATCAATTGGTGGTTGCTCCGTGCCGTGCATGAGGTATTGCGTACAGACAACCCAGAACTCGTCTACTGCTCAACAACAGATTGGGTTCAACACAAATACGCACCCGATGACGATCTGTCCCAACAGCATCTCGCAGAGTTGGATCGGATTATCGGGAATATTATTGATGATGAACCGGAACGTGAAATCTATATTACAGCCGACCACGGGATGTTGGAGAAAACCACTGCCATTGATCCAGGACGTGTCCTCATAGAACACGGGATTCCTGCGAGTTCCATCCCTATTATTAAGGATCGATACATAGCGCATCACGGCAATTTAGGGGGTGCCGCTTACGTGTTCCTCAAGGACCCTGCCGATATAACGCAAGCGATCCAGGTCCTTCTGAATACACCCGGTATTGAAGAGGCCTATTCTGCGGAAGAGGCGGCACGTACATTTAGACTCCATCGTGAACGGATCGGAGACATCTTTGTATTGGCAGACCAAACGACTGTTTTCGGTGAGTTGGAAGTCGCAGTAGAACCGACCGCGGTGCGTTCACACGGATCGCGGCACGAAAGTTATGTGCCAATCATTGGCTACAATAGCCCTTGGTCGGCAACAGATTTTGAATATAATGTCGATGTCGGAAGACTATTTTTAGAGAGTTTGCGTTAATGGAGATGCTGACGTGCAAGTCAAACGCCTATCTATTACAATAACCCAGGTTGTCACGCTTGTAGCATAGGCTGTCAGCCTGTGCAAAAGACTGTACGCAACCTAACAGGATACGCTACAAAACCCTGCGGCTCATCAACGTTTTCAATGAAAGAGGGGACCCTATATGCCGGAAATCCTGTCCGTAGCAACTTGCGTTAATAATAACAACATCTGGGACATATCCCCACTCGCTGAACTCGAACAACTGACTTCGTTGCATTTAAGCAATTTTCAATATTAAATATGCCCTTTGTACATCAATAACGGGCGGGGGAAACCCCGCCCCTACGGGGTCGGTACCTCTCGGAAATTGATAATTTAGGAGATTGATGATGAAAATCCGCATTTTTTTTTCAGTGATAATGCTAACATTCACTTTTCTTGGTTTTTCAAGTGCAGTGGCACAACAGAATATTGCACGGCAAGCCTATGCGATTTTTCAACAGAATTGTCTGAACTGCCACGGTCCGCATGGTGCGTATACCGAGCAAATCGTTATAGACTCCGCAGCGGGCTTAATCGCGTCAGGTGCGGTTGTTCCAGGGAACCCGATAGAATCCGAACTCTATACGCGTTTACTGTTGCAGGATCCGGCGAAACGGATGCCATTGGGTCAACCGCCCCTTCCTGCCAATGCCATTCTAACGATTGGCAATTGGATAAAAGCCAGCGCAGCAGATTGGGAGACACCCCAACGAGAGAGTAGCTTCATCACACCGGAAGACATGCTTGGGCGTATTGAGAGGCATGTCAACTCGTTATCGGCGTTTGATCGACGTTTCGCCCGCTATTTCACGATGACGCACTTGTATAACGCCGGTGAGACGACGGAGGCACTGCATGCCTATCGACGGGCACTGTCGAAACTGGTCAACTCTCTGTCTTGGGGACGCGAGGTCATCCCCCCACAGCCCATTGATCCAGCAGAAACCATCTTCTACATTGATCTTCGCGACTACGAATGGGAGATTGGGAGCAACCGGTGGACGCAGATTGAGGCGAAATATCCGTATCATATTGATTTCAATGCCCCCTCGCAAAAGCGTCAGCAGGAAACCCTCAAGCGTCTACGCCAGACAATGGATTGCGAGGTTCCGTTTATTCATGTCGATTGGTTTCTTGCGACCGCCTCGTTGCCCCCCCTGTATCATGACATCTTAGATCTTCCCAAAACCGATCGGGAGTTAGAATCACGGCTTGAAGTGAATGTTGCTGAGAATATCCGCAATGCTCCGGGGAAGCGCGTCTGGCGTGCGGGATTAAACGATTCGCGGGTCTCGAAGAACAATCGAGTCGTCGAACGCCACGCCTCTCGGTATGGTGCGTATTGGAAAAGTTATGACTTTGCCGGGAGTGTTGGTAGCCAGAACATCTTTACACATCCGCTGTCTTTTGAACACGATGGTGGTGAAATTATCTTCAATCTGCCCAACGGATTGCAGGCGTACTATCTCGCAGATGCTGAAGGCAAGCGTCTGGATGCTGCCCCAATAAATATCGTTTCCAATCCTGCGGCGAGCGATCCAACTGTTCGTAGCGGACTTTCTTGTATCGGGTGCCACACGAAAGGGATGCAGACGTTCACAGATGAGGTTCGGGGGGTTATCAAACGGAGTGCGAATCCCCCGTTTAACAAGGAGCATGCCCTGCGTCTCTATACAGACGAAACGACGATGGATACCCTGATCGATGAAGATACCCAGCGGTATCGACAGGCACTTGAGGCAACAGGGGGCATCCTTGGTGGCATTGAACCGGTTCAGCGGTTCTATGAAGCATTCTCAAGACCCTTAGATGCCGCAAACGCAGCCGCTTCGGTCGGCTTAGAAACCCAAGTCTTTCTCAAACGGATTCGTCAGAATGTGGGCTTACAAAACTTAGGATTGTTAGTGTTAGAAAACGGGACGATCAAACGGGACACATGGACCTCAAAATTTAGCCAAGTCGTCTCTGCCCTGGATTTCCCGCAGAGGCGTGCTGTAAGCGTTGATCCCCAAGCAGAACGCATTCCTGGAGCTGGTGTGAGTATCCCTGACCCGAATCTTCGCGCGGCAATTGCAGCGGTTCTTGGTAAAGCCCCTGATGCCCCAATTACAGCGGAGGAAATGGCGGCGGCGGATTTTGGGAACTTTCACTTATCTGAAAGCATCAGCGATTTGACAGGAATTGAGTACGCTACAACGCTCGTTCATTTTTCATTTGGGGGAAACCAGATACCCGATTTATCACCGTTAGCAGATTTGAAAGACCTTTCCAGCCTTTATTTGAGTGTATCCGACCTATCGCTACTCACAAGCAGACTCGCAGATGCGGAGTTAACTGGATTAAAGAAGTTGGGTATAAGGAATACCAATATATCCGATCTATCACCACTCGCAGGGCTTACTGGATTAACTTCCCTGACAATCGAGAATACTAATGTATCCGATCTATCACCACTCGCAGGGCTTATTGGATTAACTTCTCTGTATCTCTATGATAACAACATATCGGATGTTTCGCCACTCGCAGGGCTTACTGAATTATCCATTCTGTATCTCGATAATAACGACATATCGGATGTTTCGCCACTCGCAGAGTTAACTAAGTTAAGTTTTCTGGGTCTCGACAATAATAACATGTCAGACCTATCATCACTCACAGGGCTTACTGGATTATCGGATCTGGGTCTCAACAATAACAACATCTCCGATATATCGCCGCTCACAGAACTCACTAAGTTATGGACTCTCGATCTCAGAGTGAACAACATCTCAGACATATCGCCGCTGAGGGCTTTACGCGAAAAGGGACGCAACGTCCATTGGTGCAACAATCCAGGGTTCCGTGAAGACGGTATCCCAATAGAGGGATCTTGGTTATGGATGGTGGTCCCACAGACCGGCAACTGGCGGAACCGGGATGGGCTGGCATTGGCAAGTGGCAACGCTGTGACAGAACTGGGGATCGCAACAAGTGGTGCAACAGTGGGCAGCTCTGTTGGAGACAATGTATGGACAGCACACAAAATTACTATTGACAGACATCAGCACCTCGGTCCCCAGCTGGCTGCCATGGGAATGGAGGGAGCCGATAGTCTCGGTAACATCGTTTACGGCTGTACCTTCGTGGATTCACCGCGGGGGCAGGAAACCACGCTATTCGTCCCTGAGGGCTATGCGGTAAAAGTCTGGGTCAACGGTGTTTTGTTAAGCCACAGTTGGCGTATAGGCGGTGATCGGAGTGGAAGGGTACCAACATACGTAAATTTCATCCCTGTTACGTTAAAAGCGGGGAAAAATGTCTTGTTATTCGGGAGTCAAGGTGGAAACAGTCGTCTTCCTGGATTCGCCCCTGGTACAGAATATACTGCATCTGTTCACGGTATAGAATACACTTTCTCACATCCAGCAATCTACGTCAGTGATACCTTCACGCTCGACATCAGCGCAAGAAATGTTAGTGATTTTGCAGGCTGGCAATTTGATATTGCCTTTGATCCCGCCGTGCTTGAGGCGATTGAGGTCAATGAAGGTGATTTCCTGAAGAAAGATGCTGAAACGACCTTCTTTCGGAAAGGCAAAATTAATAATCAGTCGGGTAGGATTACTGGGCTGAGTTCAGCACGCCTGAGCAAAGAGGGTGTTAACGGCACAGGAACGCTCGTATCGGTAACCTTCTCCACCAAGACGGCGGGCAAGACGCAGGTGAGATTGAAGAATTTTCAGTTGGGTTCGGGCACAGGAGAGGGGATCGCCGCGGGTCCTCATGAAGTTGTTATCACCATTGAAGGCACGCTCGCCACGGGCGATGTCAACAGAGATGGAGATGTCAGCATACTGGATATGATTCTGATCGCACAACACCTCGGTGAAACCGAGCCTGCGAACTCGGCAGTTGATGTCAATGGCGATGGTGTTGTCAATGTCCTTGACCTTATCGTGGTCTCACAACATTTCGGTGAGTCCACCGCGGCGGCACCTTCTCTGAGAGCAGAAGCACTCACTCCCGCGATGATACAGGCGTGGATAGAACGCGCTGAACTTGAAAATGACGGTTCTATCGCGTTCCAACTCGGTATCGCCAACCTTCAGAAACTTCTCGCATCGCTGATCCCTGAAGAAACCGCACTCTTGGCAAATTATCCAAACCCGTTCAACCCGGAGACGTGGATACCGTATCACCTCGCTACGGATGCAGAGGTAACACTCACCCTCTATGCAGCGAACGGACAGGTGATGCGGACATTGGTATTGGGGCATCAGCCAGCAGGCACGTATCATCGCAAAAGCCGCGCCGCGTATTGGGATGGCAGAAACGCACAAGGCGAGAAAGTAGCAAGTGGACTCTATTTTTATACACTCTCAGCGGGCGATTTCACAGCAACACGGAAGATGCTCATAAGGAAATAGTATCAAATGACTATAAGTGATTTTTTCAAATTCGGTGGAAAAACACAGGGCATATAAAAGACAAGCCCGAAATCGCGATATGTCCTTGTAGGAGCGAGTTGTGCTCGCGATAGGTATGGACTCCTGATCCCTGACTGACAATCCATACCTGATACCCTATCTATGTGTCAGTCATTCTGGAATCTATTAAGCTTTGGACAATTCATATCACTTTGGGTTGACTTTTCAAAGATCGGGGATTTTTTCTATGAGTTTCATACGTCTCGGAACTTGGAGAAAAAGCACCGAAGATCGTCAACGATCAGAACCATAGGCGAACGGGTTCATAAGCTACAGGTGCACAGGCTAACAGCCTATGCTACGAAAGATGGCATCCAATCAAAAACATTATGGCCATCTTAAAATTGTCCAAACTTTATTAAAATCTACTATAAAAGGAGAAATTATGTTAACAGAAAAAGAGAAAGCTGAAGGATGGATATCCGTGTTCGACGGTGAGACACTCACCGGTTGGGGAGCCACTGGAAGTGCCGAAGGGTGGGTTGTTGACGATGGCAATATTCTCTGCACCGTTCAGGGCGGAAAATACCTCTATACCGAACAACACTACGATAACTTCATACTGGCACTCGACTTCAAAACCGAACCGAAAGTCAACAGCGGAATTTTCATCCGATGGGCAGATCTGGATGACGCAGTCCAGAGTGGACTTGAAATCCAGATTTTAGATACACACGGCAAGGAGCCCGCTGATAGCCACGACTGTGGAGCACTCTACGATGCCCTGGGACCGACCCGGAACACTTGTAAACCCGCCGGTGAGTGGAATCAGATGAGCATCACATGCGATGGAAGCATCATTGCTGTGACACTCAACGGTGAAGAAATTGTCCACGCAGATTTGGACGAGTGGGACACACCCCACCAAAATCCGGATGGTAGCAGAAACAAATTCGGCATCCCGCTCAAGGACTTCCCCCGAAGTGGACATATCGGTATCCAAGACCACGGCGGAAAAATCTGGTGCAGAAACATTAAAGTTAAGCCACTATAGAATGCCACAACCGTTTCGTTCATTCGGGTAGAGGCATTTAGTGCTTCTGACTCAGAACGAAATTCTATGGACAACTGGACAGAAGTTGTGATATACTATCTATACTATGCCAACGAATCTTGAAAACATACGGAATTTCTGCATTTTAGGGCACATCGACCACGGAAAAAGCACACTGAGCGACCGGCTCATCGAGCATACGGACACGCTCACCGGGCGTGATATGCGCGAACAGGTGCTTGATTTGATGGATTTAGAGCGTGAGCGCGGGATTACCATTAAAGCAACGGCTGTCAAACTCCATTACCCCGCCGCTGACGGAAATAGCTACGAACTCAACCTAATCGATACACCCGGACATGTCGATTTCACCTACGAGGTTTCCCGTAGCCTCGCCGCGTGCGAAGGTGCTATTCTCATCGTTGATGCCACTCAAGGGGTCGAAGCGCAAACCCTTGCCAACGCTTATCTGGCTATTAACAACGATCTTGAAATTATTCCCGTTGTCAATAAAATTGATTTACCAACCGCACAACCGGATGAAGCCAAACGACAGATAGAAGAAATCATCGGTATTCCGGCTGACGACGCACTCCTCGTTAGCGCGAAAATGGGGATCGGCATTCCCGCCGTATTGGAAGCAATTATCAACCGAATCCCCGCACCTGCAGGCGAACCTGAGGCCTCCTTAAAGGCACTCGTGCTTGACTCCGTCTATAATAACTACCGCGGTGTCATCATGTACACACGAATCTTCGACGGCAGTGTGAAGCCAGGAGAAAAGATTCAACTCATGAAGACGAGACGCACCTACGAAGTTGAGGAGGTAGGCATCTTTACACCAGAAATGCAACCGACCTCTGAACTCCGGACCGGTGCGGTTGGTTATCTTATCGCAGGTATCCGAGAAATTGATAAGGCGAAAATTGGCGATACAATCACACACCACACGAAGCCGACAACGACCCCACTTCCCGGTTATCGAGAAATGAAACCTCTTGTGTTCAGTGGTCTCTATCCAGCAGACACAAATCAGTTTCATGCGCTGCGCGATGCACTCGATAAACTACGCCTAAACGATTCTTCCTTCAACTTTGAACCGGAGACATCCATTGCCCTCGGCTTCGGATTTCGGTGCGGCTTCCTCGGTTTGCTTCACATGGAAATTATCCACGAACGCCTTGAACGGGAATTCGGGCTCGAACTCGTCCGGACTGCACCGAGTGTGATGTACCGGGTTTACCTGAAAACCGGTGGGCACATGCCGGTTGATAATCCAGCGCATCTCCCAGAACCAAATGATATTGAACGAATTGAAGAACCGTATGTCAATATTGACATTATTGTCCCTCGCAACTATATTGGAAATGCGATGGAACTTTGTCAGAAGCGTCGGGGTGTATATAAGCGGATGAACCAATTGGACGCAAGCCGTGTGCAACTGCTTTACGAACTTCCGCTCAGCGAAATGCTAACGGACTTCTATCCGAAACTTAAATCATTGACACGCGGTTACGGTTCGTTAGAATATGACATTGGAGAATACAAAACTGAAAAACTCGTCAAATTAGATGTACTGCTGAACGGTAACCCCGTAGACGCGCTCTCGACGATTCTACCACGAGACGATGCAGAAACGCGTGGCAAGGCATTGGTGAGCAAATTGAAAGAGTTAATTCCGCGTCAAATGTTTGAAGTCCCAGTTCAAGCCGCAATCGGCAACAAGATTGTTGCCCGTGAAACAGTGCGAGCACTCCGAAAAAACGTTACCGCGAAATGCTACGGCGGTGATGTGACGCGAAAACGAAAATTGTTGGAGAAACAGAAAGAAGGCAAAAAACGACTCAAGCAGATCGGTAATGTCGATGTTCCACAAGAAGCATTCACCGCAATACTTGCGACTGATGAGTAATATGAATAAAATATACAATAGCGAATGGTCAAAAAAACTACCTACATTGGAAAATGGAGAACGCTCTCTCACCGATGACGGCACCACAACATCATGAATAACAACGATATTCACTTATCCAAATGGCAAAAATTTCGGAAGACTATTGTATGGGAATATACACAAGTCATTGTTGTAGCACTCATTCTCGTTTTCGGGTTCATACGTCCTTTTGTTGTTGAGGCATTCAAAATCCCCTCCGGTTCAATGGAAGACACGCTACTTATCGGAGACCGGATTTTGGTATGCAAATTTATCTACGGCATTAAAATCCCCGGCACGGACATCAAGGTTTTTGATTTCCATAAGCCTACCCGGGGAGATGTTTTCGTTTTCATCCCACCCCACGATCGGGAACGAAATTTCATCAAACGTATCGTAGCCGTTGAAGGGGATACAATCGAAACGAGCGGCGACACACTTTATGTAAACGGCGAAGCGCTTGATGATGACCACTACACGAAATACATGACCTTTAGCCATTTCAGAAGAGGTAATTTTCCACCCTTCCGTCAGCCAGAGTATCTACCAGAGGGCGATGCTTTTTCTGATTTTGCCCTAACCACAAATCAATTCAAGCGTAAGTTCCCTGAAGGTAAACCGTTCACTGTGCCTAAAGGCATGGTATTTGCAATGGGTGATAATCGCGACCAGAGTAGTGATAGCCGTTCGTGGGGACCTGTGGATGTAAGCGACATCAAAGGACAAGCGTTTATGGTGTACTGGTCATTTGATTCTCGCCCAGCGAAATTGTGGGAAGTGTGGAAAATGGTAGGTAACGTCCGCTTCAATCGAATTGGCAAACTCATCCGTGCCCATTCTTAACAGTTGTCAGTTAGCAGCGATCAGTTGTCGGCTAAGAGTTTCCGCTTTGTAATAATCTCCGCAAACTTCGAGGGTTATAGGAAGTGTCGAATTGTTACAGAGTGCCTTTTTAACTAATAACTGACTACTGACGACTGACTACCGCAAAAGCTGATGCACCAAGACAGACGACACCTCATCATTGGAACGGCAGGACACGTTGACCATGGAAAAACCGCGCTCGTCGGGGTACTTACCGGCATGGAGACAGATCGGCTCAAGGAAGAGCAAGAACGTGGTTTGTCTATTGAGTTAGGTTTCGCCTACTTCGACCTCCCAGATAACTCGCGCGCAGGTATCGTTGACGTTCCAGGTCACGAGAAATTCATCCGAAGCATGCTCTCCGGTGCTTACGGCATGGATATCGTCCTCTTTGTCGTCGATGCGAAAGAAGGGGTTCAGGAACAGACGCTCGAACATCTGGCAATCTTGGATTTGCTCGGAATCTCAAACGGTATTCTCGTCATGACAAAATCGGACTTAGCAACCGCTGATGAATTGTCAGAAGCGGCTGAAATGACGCAGGAGATGCTCATCGGCACGAGCCTTGAAGGCATCCCAACCGTCAGTGTTTCCTCGATAACCGGTGCAGGTATTGAAACACTGAAGGAAACTATCGTCAAGCAGGTAGCACTCGCGACGGAAACCGAAGAAAATGATGGTATCCCGCGGTTATACGTTGACAGGGTTTTCACTGTCCAAGGGTTTGGCGTTGTTGTGACAGGCACTCTCATCGGTGGATTGATTAATCGAGAACAGCGGATGGTGATTCTACCGCAGGGTAATGCCGTACGGATCCGAGGGATACAGGTGCACAATGAAGCGGCATCCGTAGCACAAGCCGGGCAGAGGACAGCATTGAACCTTTCCGGCATCTCTGCACAGGACCTCCAACGCGGCGATGTACTCTGTCCAATTGAATTTTCACAAGTGACTGACAATATTGACGTGTCGATGCAAGTTCTGTCTTCATTTCCAAGGATACTTGAACATTGGACGCGTCTCCGCGCGTATCTCGGCACCCGCGAAATATTTTGCAGATTAATTCTACTCGTTGACGAAGCAATTCTACCGGGGGATACTGTCCAGGTTCAACTTCGCTTAGAACAACCAATTCTAACGTTCAGAGGCGACAGAATTATTTTACGCGATTTTTCAGCGCAATATACAGTCGGTGGTGGTGAAGTTATTAACCCATTTGCCCCCAAGCACAAGCGGTTCACGCCAGAAACTATCGCCACTTTAGCACAATGGGAAGAAGCCGATGATGCACAGATCGTGAACACTGTATTAGAAAATAGCGAAACCCTTTGTATGCCAGAGTCCTTCCTTCACTACTATCTACCGCAGTCACAGACGAACGTGAATGCCATTTTGAACAGTCTGGAAAGCGATGGAAAAATTGTACGCTGGGGTAAATCGGGTAGGTCACCTCTCGTTTCTGACGCAGCCCGAACGGCAAACACCAAAGAGAAAATCATAGAAGCGTTGAAAGCGTTCCATTCGGCAAAACCACTTCTTGCCGGTCAAAATGCTTCGCAACTGCGCCGAGAACTCAAACTGGACGAAATCGGTTTTGAGAAACTCGAAAATCGACTTATTGCCGATGGTCAGCTCGCCAAAGAGGGAAATCTTCTCCGGTTGGCATCTCACGAAATCCAGTTCTCCCAAGAGGAAGAAACTGCGAAGGAAAGACTTGAGAAACTATTCTTGGAAGCAGGTATTAATACGCCCACCCTCAACGAACTCAGCACGCTATTTCCAGAATATACACCGCAACTGCTTGAATCCACGTTTTTCGCGCTTCTGAACTTGGGGCAGTTTGTCAAAATAGCGGATAATTTCTTTATTCACAAAACCGTTTTTGAAGAGATACGAGAATTATTAGTGACTTACCTCCGTAAAAATGATACAATAGCCGTTGCCGAATTCCGAGAAACAGCACAAACCTCACGAAAATATGCGGTGCCGTTCTTGGAATATTGCGACAGTCAGAGCCTCACGATCCGAGATGGCAACGTCCGCAGATTGCATCCGCGGCACATGGAAACATAAACACATCACTATTTGATAGTTTAAAATTGTGGGGGAGGATAGGGTCCGGTGGCCCTACCGGTCTTCAAAACCGGCTTGTCCATGCAAGTGGATAGGTGGGTTCGACTCCCACCCTCTCCCGCCATCGGCAAGAGTTTCATAGAATTTTTCTACATGTCCAAAGTTATTAGGCTATATTTTGCGTTTTTTCTAACAAAAAACTTGTTAACTTGACAAATAAGCGTAAAAAGGCTATACTACTTAAAAGAGGTAAATACATTCTTACTGAGGTGCCTTGCTTGAACAAGGCTTTTTGCTATGAATGAAAACGGAAATGAATATGTATCGCTGGTAAGAATTCCTCGTAAGTGGTTTTTCGTGTTTGTTGTAGTTTTTTCAGGACTAATCACTGCTAATACTGTAGCAGAATTCTGTTTCGGTTGGGCTTGGAAAGATTTAGGAGAAACGACCTTAGCACGAATGGCAGTTCTAATGACGTTAATAGTTGGTTGGTTTTTCATACTATCACATATATTGGAGGCTATTATGTTAGGGTATGCCAAACTCTTTAAAAACAGAATCCTTGCTGAAGGCGAAGCTAAAGCCGAAAATAAATTGTATAAGAAATTAGAGCAAGCTCAAAAAGAAGGCAAAACGCTGGAAGAAGTACTGGAAGCACGTAATGCTGAAAAGAATGGCAAGGTCAATCAGCATTCTAGCTCTAAAGCAGCATAATACTATGGTAAATCTATAGCAATTAATCTATAAGAAAGCCATTGGCTGATTAAGTCAATGGCTTTTTTTTCACAGATAAGTAAAATTAAAAATGTTAAAAACACTTCCGTTACTCAATCAAGGCACACAGCAAAGACGACATCCAACATGGATTAAAGCCCGGATGCCGAGCGGTGGCAACTACGCTGAACTCAAGAGATTAATGCGGGATCTGCAACTTCACACGGTCTGTGAAGAGGCGCGATGTCCCAATATCGGTGAGTGCTGGAACAGCCGCACCGCTACCTTTATGATATTAGGCGATGTCTGTACGCGTCGCTGCATGTTCTGCGCTGTGAAAAAAGGCGCGCCGGGAGGGATCGTCGATATCGATGAACCGCGTAGACTCGGTGAAGCCGTCGGCCACTTAAAACTCAAGCACGTCGTTATCACCTCAGTCAATCGGGACGACCTTGCAGACGGTGGTGCAAGCGTTTTCGCCGAATGCATCGCCGAAGCACGGAAAAATCGTCCCGGATGCACCGTGGAAGTCCTCATCCCCGACCTCGAAGGAAATTGGGACGCACTCACTGTCATCGTGCAAGCACGACCTGAAGTGCTCAATCATAATACAGAAACAGTTCCACGTCTCTACCGTCGCGTCCGTCCCTATGCCAATTACCAACAAACACTGAACCTTCTCCGAACCAGCAAACAACTCGATGCCCAGATGCTCACAAAATCCGGACTCATGGTAGGCTTAGGTGAAACCGTGACGGAACTCTTAGAGACAATGGAAGACATCCGAAATACCGAATGTGATATTCTCACCGTTGGTCAATATCTCTCCCCTTCCCCACGCCATTTGCCCATTCAACGCTATTATACCCCTGAAGAATTTGAAGAACTCAAAGAAGCAGGCATCGAAATGGGATTTCGACATGTAGAGTCGGGTCCATTAGTCCGAAGCTCCTATCATGCCGGTGAACAAGCAAGACTGGGACAAAACTAACTACAGTCATAGAATTTAACACCCGTCCTACTTCCAATCGCGCGCAATCCACACATCGTCGAGAAATTTTCAGGCTTTACATAAAATCTGATTTTTGGTAAACTAATGTCTGAAGTATCTATTTTTGCAACAATGCGAAATGCCTCGCTTTTCCTTCATGACACGGTTTCTAAAGCAGTAAGAAATTGGGATTGTCTCACTATCAGAACCAGGAGGCGGAACATGAATGGGCACATCTTTTCTGAAGCGGCAAACTATTGTTTACACATAAAACGCGTAAGTTTTGTTATCTTTGTAGTAAGTTTAGCACTTGCTGCGATGCCAAGTACAATCACAGCCGGCACCGATGCCGATATCCAACCTGTCACGAACGAGATGTTACTCTCAGCACAAGACGACCCTGAGAGTTGGCTGATGTATGGACGGGACTACAAAAGCTGGCGATACAGCCAACTCACACAAGTTAACACTGAAAACGTCAAAAAACTCGTCCCGAAATGGGCGTTTCAAATTGGAACACCATACGACAAGTTTGAATGTACCCCACTTGTTGTCAACGGTATGATGTTCATCACTACCCCCTATAGCAGTATCTACGCTGTGGACGCAAGAACTGGCAAGGAACTGTGGCGGTATAATTATGAACTCTCCGACGATTTAGCTATCTGCTGCGGCATGGTGAACCGAGGGGCTGCCATCTTGGGCGATAAAATCTTTTGGACGACGCTCGACGCTCACCTCCTCGCCCTTGACGCGAAAACCGGTAGGGTACTCTGGGACAGAGTTGTCGGTGATCCAACTAACGCTGAATCCCTCACTGTCGCTCCCTTAGTCGTCAATGACAAAGTGATTGTCGGCATCTCAGGGGCAGAATACGGCATCCGCGGCTATATTGATGCCTATTACGCTGAAACCGGTGAACAGGCATGGAGATTTTACACCGTCCCTTCAAAAGATGAACCCGGTGGTGATACATGGGAAGGGGATTCATGGATGACAGGTGGTGGATCCGCCTGGGTTACCGGTTCATACGACCCGGAATTGAATCTCGTCTACTGGGGAACGGGTAATCCCGCGCCAGACTGGAATGGCGATGTCCGGAAGGGCGACAACCTCTACACAGACTGTATCGTCGCATTAGATGCCGATACTGGAGAACTCAAATGGTATTTTCAGGCTACACCGCACGACCTATGGGATTGGGACGGTGTGAGTGAACCGGTATTGATCGATATGGAAATTGATGGCGCACCGGTTAAAGCACTGATGCAAGCGAATCGTAACGGCTATTTCTATGTACTCGATAGAACCAACGGTAAATTTCTATATGCGAGTCCTTACTGTGAAATGAACTGGTCCGCGGGACTCGATGAAAATGGTCGTCCTACCGTCCTATCCGGAGTGTCTACTTCGGAAGAAGGCACGATTCGTGTCTGTCCCGGCATTGAAGGCGGAAAGAACTGGCCCCCCTCAGCCTATAATCCCCTCACAAACCTACTTTATATCCCTTCGCTGGAACTCTGTGGTTCTTATCACCAAGGACGCGTTTTCTACCTGAAAGGTTTACCCTATGTCGGAAGCGGTATGACAGCAGAGAAAGACGAAGACGGCGACATGAAGATGTGGGGACATATCAGTGCGATTGATATTTCTACGGGTGAGATTAAATGGCGGCATAGAACGAACTTCCCACAATGGGGCGGTTGTCTCACAACAGCAGGAGGACTCGTTTTTGCTGGTGATTTAGAGGGTAGATTTATGTCACTGTCGGCAGAAACCGGTGAAGTGCTTTGGGATTTCCAGACCGGATCCGGTGTTCTCGCACCGCCAATTACCTATCAACTCGACGGTGTCCAATACGTTGCGGTAGCGTCAGGTGCCGTGAAATACGCTGAAGTTAATGCTCGTCAAGGCGGAACCCTCTTTGTGTTCGCGCTCTTTGATTAATGTTTGTTATCGGCACAAGGAGGTTGCTCCGTGAAATACTGTACCACTTTGTGGATAGCACTTCTCATATTCACCATTTCGCTGCTACACAATGCATACGCTGGCAGCACCTTGGAAGAAATTCGGGCAAAGGGTGTTTTAACGGTCTGTATGGATGTCCGAAATCTGCCCTATTCCAATGCTAACCCGGAACTTCCCGGATTATATGTTGAGGTAGCACATCTACTGGCAGAGGAACTCGGTGTTAAGTTGGAACTCCACTGGCTTAACACCCTCCGTGATAGTCTGCTTGCTGACATGATACGCGGGCATTGTGACTGCGTGATCGGAGTTCCTATTGAGGAGCGCGCCATGAGCGAATCCATCCAATTAGGTAAACGCGTTGACTTCTCTAAACCCTTTTACGGCACTGGCTATGTATTGGTAAAGCAGAAAAACAACCAACAGTCGCCCAAAAAACTGGAGGACATTAAGTCAGAAACGATTGGCACCGAAGCAGGTTCCATCGCAAGTGATGTCCTTCGACAGATGGGATATAACCGACGCGTCTATCGTTCGCAAATTGATGTCCTGAACGCTCTCCAGGACGGAAAGATCGCTTACGCGTGTGTCTGGGCAAATATTGGGTGGCTAATTGAAAAGGGTTCCCGAATTCAGCAGGCAGAACAGACAAGCACTGCTTACCCTGAATTAGAGATTGTTGAAGGGTACGTTCCTGAAGCGCGCCTCCGTTGGAATGTCGCTATCGCTTTCAGCAAAGATACACCGACACGAAAAACACGCGAACTTCAAGATGCTGTTAACACAATTATCGAACAGAAATGGAGTGAGAAGGAACTCAAAGAACTCTGTCAGAAGTATTATTTGCCTTACTTCGCTCCGTTTCAGGAGGATGAACAGAAATGATGTACGCTACTCACGTTAAAACGCCTATCATACGCATAACGTGGCGCATTTTCCTCCTCTTTCTGGGTGTGAGTCTCTTCTTTTTTCCGCTCGTAAATGCCCAGGATTTAGAGGTGGATATTGCCCCCGCAGCACCGAGAGAAGTTAGTTATGACGAAGACGTTATCGATGGTGCGTTCTATTTCCGTTTGATGTGTTGGGGTTGCCATGCCGCACAGACACGCGGTGGCAAAGCACCCGATCTCTTTAAACCCCAATGGCTTTACGGATGGACTGATGACGGCATCTTCCAGACCGTATTCAACGGACTTCCAGGGACCCAGATGCAAAAGTTTGGTGGCAAACTCTCTGATGAGGCGATCAATATGATTGTCGGCTACGTCCGCTCGGAACAAGCAAAAGCGGCAGGGGTCTCTTTGGAGGCGATAAAATCTACTGAGGATTGGACACCCTATATGAAGGGCGACATCAAAGCGGGAGAAGCCATCTTCTTCTCAGAAGGGTACGCTTGCGGTAAGTGCCACACAGTCCACGGGAGAGGTGCCACCGGCACCGGCAGCGAAATAGGTCCCGATATGACGTATGTTGCTCGTACTCGTTCACCGCAATTCATTGTCGAATCCATCCTCAATCCGCGCTCCTATATCGCGCCTGAATATGAGATGATTACTACTTTCACTAAGGATGGAAAGGAAATCACTGGTAGGAAGCGTCTTCAGTACGATCACAGAGGCAGAGAAGACCCGGAAACAGTGCAGATACTCGACGATTCTGGGAAGTTGTGGACAACTTACTTTAAAAAGGATTTGAGGAGCACCAGCGTCCCACAAGCAGGCGTTATGCCTGAAAACTTCGCAGATATTCTTTCAGTAAAGCAGATGCATGACCTTCTGGCGTATCTGTTCACACTTCAATAGCAGTCAGCAGTCAGGTCGCTTCGCTCTTGGCTTTCAGTAAAGAGGTTTTCGTTTAACAGGGGAAACGCCCAAGCAAAAACCCTCTTTACTGATGGCTGATGGTTTCCGATGGCTGACCGCTATTCTGTCATTTAACCGCAAGGAACATTTTGGGTTAATAATACCGAAAACTTAGCCTGTAATGTAATGGAAGGCGGATCTACATCAAAAACCGTCAAAGTTCAAAACCGTGTCATTTAACCGCAAGGAACATTAAAAATATGATTGGTGTAATTATTAATGGGGCATGTGGCCGTATGGGACGGCTCATTATCCGAGGCGTTTCTGAGCAAGCCGACATGGAAATTGCTGGAGCGATTGAATTCTCTGGACACCCACAGATCGGAAGTGATGCGGGGGTCGTTGCGGGTATCGGAGAAATAGGGGTCGCCGTCACAGGCAACCTTGAAGATGTACTTGAAAGCGCAGATGTTGTCATCGAATTCTCGAAACCTGAGGCAACCCTGCAACACCTCCGAGAAGTCGTCAATGCCGACAAAGCGATGGTAATCGCAACAACAGGGTTCGAACCCGATGAACTTGTGACTGTGAATGAACTCGCGTCACAGATTCGATGCGTAATGGCACCGAACATGAGTCTCGGTGTCAATGTGATGATCCAAGCACTGGAATTAATCGCTAAAGCCCTCGGGGATGATTACGATATTGAGGTGATAGAGGCACACCACAATCACAAAGCAGATTCGCCGAGTGGCACAGCACTTCGCTTAGCGGAGACGGTTGCAGCAGCATTGGAGCGTGATTTAGATGAGGTAGGTGTCTACGGTAGGCACGGCATCGTTGGTGCGAGACCGAAGAAGCAGATCGGCATCCATGCGGTTCGAGGTGGCGACATTGCCGGCGATCATACGGTGCTGTTTGCAACAGAAGGTGAGCAATTAAGCGTCGTCCACCGAGCACACAGTCCAGAGGCTTTCGCTAAAGGTGCAATCCGCGCAGCGAGGTGGGTGGTCAACGCTTCTAAAGGGTTACACGATGTCAGCGAAGTCCTTTTTCAGAAGTAATAGACCCGACCTTTAACCTCAAGAATACCTCATCATAAACCGTTAAAGCTCAAATCCACGTCATTTAACCGCAAGGAACATTAAAAAGATGGTGCGTGTAGTTATCACTGGTGTTTGCGGTCGCATGGGACGGTGCATCACGCGAGGCATTGCCCAACACACCGATATGCAACTCGTTGGGGCTGTCCAATACCCGTCGCATCCACAGATCGGAAGTGATGCGGGGGTTGTTGCCGGTATCGGGGTCATTGGAGTAGCCATTACAGGCGAACTTGACGATGTGCTTCATAGTTCAGATGTTGTCATCGAATTTTCAAAACCTAACGCAACCCTGGACCACCTCCAACAAGTCGTCGATGCAGATAAAGCCATGGTTCTTGGAACAACCGGTTTTACCGACGACGAACTCGCGACCATCAAAGCACTCGCATCACGGATTCGCTGTGTAATGGCACCGAACATGAGCCTTGGTGTCAATGTGATGCTCCAAGCATTGGAATTAATTGCCAAAGCCCTCGGAAATGATTATAATATTGAAGTGATAGAAGCACACCACAATCACAAAGCAGATTCACCGAGTGGCACAGCACTCCGTGTAGCGGAGACTCTCACTACGGCACTTGAACAAGATTTAGATGAAGTGGGTGTCTATGGTCGCCACGGCATCGTTGGTGCGAGACCGAAGAAGCAGATCGGCATTCATGCAGTTCGAGGTGGCAATATTGCTGGCGATCATACGGTGCTGTTCGCAACAGAAGGTGAACAACTAAGCGTCGTCCATCGAGCACACAGCCCAGAAGCCTTCGCAAAAGGCGCGATCCGCGCGGCGAAATGGGTAATCGACGCGCCTAAAGGGTTACACGATGTCAGCGAAGTCCTTTTTTAATGGTTTTCAGTTTTCAGTTTTCAGTTTTCAGTTAAAGAGATGTTTGTGGCATGCGCACAATACGCAACTGCTACAGAAATTAACTTTGACCATTAACTCGTGCTTTAACACTTATGAACAGAGGCGAGTTGATGGTCAAAACCGACTACTGATAACTCACAACTATTTTATCGTGCTATTCATCGGTATTCTATTTTTGGTTGGCTGTGAACAAACAGTGCCCAAGGGACAGGTCCGGTATGAATGGAAAACTGTCATGGAAGGCGATTGGAGTTCACACCTATACGATGTCCATTTCATTTCTGAAAAGCAGGGCTGGGCAGCTGGTAATCCTGTAGATGTAACACCTGGAGCCGATCCCGGAGAAGGTGCGGAGAGCCTTATTGTCCATACAGACGACGGCGGACAAACATGGCACCGGCAGCACAGTGGCGTTTTCAGTAAACCTCTGCGAAATGTGCATTTTCGTTCGGCGTTAGAAGGCTGGTGTATAGGCGAAAGCGGTGTTCTGATCCATACAATGGATGGCGGGCAGACATGGCAGCATATTGAAACCGGCACGGAAAATAATCTGCATGACCTTTTTATAGGCGAACGAACAGGCTGGACCGTCGGCGACTGGGGCACAGTGCTGAAAACGACCGACAGCGGACAGACGTTCACAAAGATTGATGGAAAAGTGTTCGATGGAAAGTCATTGAAAGGGGTCCATTTTATAGACGAAAATCAGGGATGGATCGTTACCTATAACGCACCGACATCAGCAAATTCGGGAAACGCTGGCTCCATCTATCGGACAACCGATGGCGGAGAAACTTGGAAAGTTCAATTTGAGACGGAAGCTGCCCTGTTCAACCTTCATTTCATAGACAAACAGACGGGTTGGGTTGTCGGCGACCGGCGGAGCGTCTTCATAACAACCGATGGTGGACACACGTGGAAATTCGTCACTCGCGGAACCAACGAACGCCACAAAAGTAGTTACGGTCAACCCGATTATCTCGGCAATGAGCCGCTGCATACCTTTACACTTTACGATATTGACTTTATAGATGCCCAAAACGGCTGGATTGTCGGCGACTTAGGGGTGATTCTCCACACCTCGTCTGGCGGAAAAGAAAAATGGAAACATCAACGCGGCGGTCCCCGCTTTCACAACAGTGCTGACGCTGTCCTGTTAGGTGTTGACTTCGTCTCTAAGCAAATCGGTTGGGTAGTCGGTGAAAACGGCACAATTCTGCACACCCGCAACGGTGGTGTAACATGGGAATCACAATCAAGTCCCAGTCATCTTCTGGTGGGTGTATGTGCTATCTCACCCGATGAAGGATACGTTGTCGGTGACCGGGGCGCGATTCTACGAACCGAAGATGGCGGGGTTGTATGGAGCGCACAAGATAGCCGGACGACTGAGTGTTTTGGCGCAACCCATTTCATGTCCCCACAAATAGGATGGGCGGTTGCAGAAGCCGGTGTCGTTCTGCGTACCACAAACGGTGGAAGTGTATGGCAACGTCAAGTTTCGGGGACACAGCAGGACCTACTCGGTGTTTTCTTTGCAGACGAAAAAAATGGATGGTGTGTCGGAAGCGGCGGTGAAATCATCCACACAGACAATGGAGGAAAAACATGGCAACAGCAAAAGAGTGGAACGCCCTGGAACCTCTTTGATGTCCATTTCACCTCCAAACAGCACGGCTGGGCAGTCGGCATGAACGGGACAATGCTCTCTACAGTTGACGGTGGCACTAATTGGAAGTTGTCATCTGTCAGTAGGCGTTACCCATCTTTTTACTTAGACGCTGTCACCTTCGTCACGCCAGAGATAGGATGGGTCGTAGGATTGGATTTACGCAGTTTGGGTAGGGATGGGTTAATCCTACATACCGAGAACGGTGGAAGAACATGGCAACGTCAAGAGAGTTATACCGGCAATTTCCTTGACGACGTATTTTTTATATCAGAAACAGAAGGTTGGATTGTTGGAAAAGAGGGGCTCGTTCTCCACACAATGGACAGCGGGCAAAATTGGAGACCTCAGCACACAGACACCAGAACGGATCTGAAGGCTATCCACATTAGTAGCACAGGTAGCGGATGGGTGGTTGGCCAAAACGGAACAATTCTCAGATATGAAGCTGTTCCGTGAATAGTTATCAGTTAACAGTTAACAGTCTTCAGTTAAGTGGCTTTCGGCTCTCGGCTTTCAGCAAGAGAACCTCTTTTGCCAACGGTTGACAGCTGACGGCTATTCCGCTGACAACTGACAACTGTTCTCACTGTAAGACATCTAAAACCGTGAGGAAAAAGAGCATGATAGACGAACAAAAATATCTATTTGATCTGCAAGGCTTTATTGTCTTGAAGGATGTTATTCCACAAGCAGTGGTCGAAGCGTGTAACGCTGTGTTAGATCAGTACGAGAATATGCCACCGGACGACTATCCACCACCGATCTGCCTCGGCACACAGCAAACGGAGAAAGAACTCTACATCTCCAATATTTTGGAGGCGGATAATACTCTTAACGCGCTGATCGACATTCCGGAGGTGCTGGACGTAATTCAAGGCGTAACCAGCGGTCCGTATCGGCTCAATCATACCTACACAATTTACAGGTGGGGTGGTGGCTATACGGGGTTGCACATGCACGGAACACCGATTATCCCGAAATGCCAGTATCATTGCAAAAACGGAGAGATCGTATCAACGCTAACAAAAGCGGTCTTTCCGATGCTGGATTGCGATGTAGAGGACGGGTGTTTCGCTGTTATACCGGGTGCACATAAGAGCAATTTCCCAAAGCCTTGGGGAAGCCATCCCGATGAAAACCCTGTCCTGACACCGATACCAGCGAAAGCAGGGGATGCCATCATTTTTACGGAGGCACTCACACATGGGTCTGTCATCAATGTTTCCGGCAAACCACGTCGGACGCTCTATTACTGCTATAGCATCGGCTATATGCCGGATTGGGGCGGTCAAGGTTTGCACTTCAGCCCAAACGTCATGGAAAACCTCAACGAAGCCCAGCAGTCAATCCTTCATCTGAAATAGTCGGCAGTTATCAGCTCCCAGTTAAATAAAAGAGGGGACTTGATAGTTCTAACATCTTTTTCCGATAACTGATGACGGCTGACAGTTTCTTCATCAATCAAAAACGTAAGCCCGTAATGAAATGGAGGGCGGTTCTACACAGAAGCACGTGAAGCTCCTCAACCAACGTTACTTAACCGCAAGGTAAATTAAAAATATGATCACAATCGCAGAACGGTTACAGAAACTTCCACCCTATCTTTTTGTAGATTTGCGCCAAAAAATGCAGGCGGCACAAGCACGAGGTGTCGACGTGATTAGCCTCGGCATCGGTGACCCAGATATCCCAACACCAGATCTGGTCGTCGAAACTTTGTGTAGTGCGATCCAAAACCCTGAAGACTCGGACCGGCACCGTTACGGGTGCGATAGCCCTGTTGACGACTTTCCACAGGCAGTGCTCGACTTTTATCAACACCGTTACGGGGTTCCGCTATCCGATGATCAGGTAGTGACAACGCTCGGCAGTAAAGACGCAATTGTCAAAATGGCACTCGGCATTCTCAATCCCGGTGATATCGGCATAGCCGCAAGTCCGGGTTATCCTACCTACAACATCGGACACGTCTTTGCCAGTGCGACGACCTACTATGCCCCGCTTCTGCGAGAAAACGATTTTTTTGTTGACTTTGACGCTATTCCTGATGAAGTGAAACGACTTGCCAAAGTCCTTTGGATCAACTATCCAAACAATCCGACAACAGCCACTGCCGATCTCGATTTTTTCGAGCGTGCTGTGGAATTTGGCAGACAAAATAACATCCTCATAGCACACGACAACGCCTATAGCGAGAACACCTATGATGGTTATCGCTCACCAAGCATATTGCAAGTAGAAGGTGCCGCTGAAGTAGCCGTTGAGTTTTTCTCATTAAGCAAAGCGTTCAATATGACAGGATGGCGATTGGGATTTGTCGTTGGCAACCCAACCGTTGTTGGCGCAATCAAAGCGGTGAAAGACAATATCGATAACGGTTCACTCCGCTCGCTTCAATTCGCTGGTGCAAAGGCACTCTCAATAGCAGACGAGATTACACCAGCGATAAATGTAGTTTATCAAAAACGCCGCGATATAGTGGTGGATGCTCTTACAGACAGTGGATGGGTAATCGAGAAACCGAAAGCGACAATGTATGTTTGGGCACCGGTCCCCGAGCGTTTCAACGGTTCAAGTCGCGCCTTTGCAACGGCACTGCTTGAAGAAGCAGGGGTTGTGGTAACACCAGGTCTCGGATATGGGCAATGGAGCGAAGGCTACTTCAGGATCTCGCTTACGTATCCAGACACAGTGATTACAGAAGCAATTTCGCGTATTCGCGATTTTTAATTTTACCTTGCGGTTCGGTCAGGTGGGTTAATGATTTCACGTGCCTTTTCGTATATCCGCCTGCGCCGTTGTTGCAGGCTGCTGTCTTCGGACGCAAAATTAAACAGGACTTACGCAATTTTGAGCATCGCCCGCGCCCTGACAGAGAGATCGTATAAAAAACGCAGACGGTTTCTTGACACAACCTAACAGGTTATGCTACAAAAGAGCAACGTGCGTAAGTCCTATTAAAGATAAAACCAAACCGTAAGCCCGTAACGTAGTGGAGGGCGGATTTGAGGAATACGCGTCAAAGTTCCACATTCACTTCATTACTCCGCAAGGTAAAATTAAAATATGAAAAACGCCATTTTAATTTTTAGCATAGTCTTTTTTACGCTCCTTGTTTGCGTTGAGACGGAGTCTGAGCAAATCCATACCTACACCGTTGCAGATGGATTGGTAGGTCCCGTTGTTCCTGTCATTTTTCAGGACAGCCGGGGCGACCTATGGCTCGGTTCCGATCGGGGTGGAGTGAGTCGATTTGATGGGAACAGATTTGAATCCTACATCGGATCTCTGGACACTTCTGAGAACGCGCCCACATCCAACGTAGGACCAGGTGCTCTACTCGGACAGACACGACAAATCGTTGAAGATAAGTGGGGACATATCTGGTTTCTTACGCACTTTCGTTCAGAAAACTCAGGACGGATAAGTTGGTTTGACGGTGCTTCGATTAATCTTATCGGCACAGGTAATTCGCTGATCGTTGACGAGCATGGCGATATATGGGTTGGTGAGAATCAGCAACTAACGAAGTACATCACCCCAGGAGTCCAACGTCCGCCACAAGCACATCCAAACGAAATTATAAGTGAAGATATGCTCCGCTCAACGGATTTGACAATAAACGTTATCTTTGAAAGCGAAGACGGAACGATTTGGATCGGCGGAAGCGAAGGAGAAGAACAGCAGCACGGTGTAATACTGAGTTTTCGAGAGAATCGTTGGGCACAAAACCCCTTAAAAATCAAGGATAGTGATGACGCAAGCGACAAAACAGAAGAGGAAACACCGCGTATTCACCCCAATGCTGGATTCACGCGTTATGACACATCGAACCTTAACGCTGTTAGTACCATTGAAGCAATAGGTGAAGATACTTCTGGGGACATTTGGTTCGGCGGCTATAATCTTCTCTTGCGGTTTGACGGGAAAACATTTGAGCAAATCCTCCCTTTAGTTTGGGGACCCAGCGAATCTACAGGAAGCAGACCTTCGTCAATTCAGAGGCTGGCATCAATTCGGAATGATACGAAAGATCGAGTCTGGTTCAGCGACGGACGCACTACAAGATGGTGGGATGGTTCTCGGCACGGAAACCTATCAGGGTTTCTTGAGCTCGAGGATGCATGGGGAAATCTATGGTTTACCGACGCAAGTGGAGCACATCAGTACGACCTCGACCTCACACCAACGCCCGATAGAATCAATAGTGGACTTGGCGTTGAGGGGGTTCATACGATCTTTGAAGCCATAGACGGTAAATTGTGGTTTGGACACGATAATGGGGTAACAGCATTTGACCCCACACCTGCCATTAGTACACACGCTGGACTCGGCACCAACAGAGTCCGGATGATATATGAGGACAATCGAGGTTACCTCTGGTTTAGTGTGCCGGGAGGTGTTGCCCGCTATGATGCAGAATCTGAAGAACTTACCACACATATTTTCAGAGTAAGTTCAGTTCAAAATGATCCCAGAAACAGGGAGCGCGCTCGGTTAACTCGGACTGAAATCGAAAAAATATTTGAAGTTGGTGGGCACGTCTGGTTTATTGACGAACCAGGGTTGAGTGGCAACTCCACGCGATTACGATATACGTTCTTTCGGTACGCAAATGGAAAATTCGGTCAAGTTTCTATTCCCATCCAAACAATAATTGGTCCTGGCGGGGAACGGTCAGATAGCAGCACTAATGTTCTCATTCACGAAGGAACACATACTTGGATGGCTTTCGGAGGGCACCTCTTTAAAGCGGACGCAACAGGGTTATTATGGTTTACAGACACCGGTTTTCAGAGAATTCCCTTTCAAGAAATCGGTACGAACATTACCCCTACTCCAATAGCCCCAATAGAGTTCGGCACAGCCGCTATCACCGACCTATACAGAGATCCCAACGACAGATTATGGGTGCACTTCGATAACGGAAGGGTCCTGCGCTATCCGAAAGAAATTAACGTCACAACGTCAACAACTCGCCTCAGTAAACCTGAAACCCTTCCCCTTAAAGCAACAATGCTGTTAAAATCCGCTTCAGGAAGCAAATGGTTTTTTAACGCCGGAACTGGAAAATTGACACTTTGGAGTGATACTGAACTCGGTGGACCGATTCTGATGGACGGGGAGTCCAGATCAGCCCCACTTGCTGTTTGGAAGAATCCGAGACAGCAAAATAACCGAATAACTTTTCTTTTCCCAGATGCTCTCAAGACATATCACGGCACAGCACTCATTTCTCTTGAGGACATTGAACTTGCTGAACTCCAAGACTCTCTAACCACTCAAGAGGAGGTACTCTGGTTAGCAACATCCCGCGGGGCAGCCCGCTATGATGGGAAAAAAGCCAGAATCTATACAACAAAAGAGGATGGATTTCTCGTTGACAACGTGAAAGATGTCATGGAGGATAGCCGCGGAAATATATGGTTCGCGACATGGGGCGGTGGCACTGTCCGATATGACGGTGAAACCTTTTATAACCTCACAACAAAAGACGGCCTCGCCCATAACAATATCTCGAAAATTCATGAATCTTCTAATAAAGATATTTGGTTTACAACCGAAGGAGGTGTCACGCAATATACACCAACGCGTGGCGGATTGCCAGCATGCCGACTGATCTCCCTTGAATCTGATAAAACTTACACTGACCTTTCATCCAGTTTACCGCTACCGTCGCGCGGAACTAAGATCTTAAATATCCAAGGTATCAGTCCACTCCGCGAAGGCCTCTCTTACCGATTTAAATTAATCGGGCTGGACACCCCTACATGGACAAATGTTTCGGCAGAGGAGCTCTCTCTTCTGGCAACAGGTCCTGGGGTTCTATCCGACGAATGGACACCTTCCGCTGCATCCAGATCGACAACTCAACAACCCATGCGCGACAGCAGCATTGTCCAAGAACTCCAAAACCAAAACGGGATTCTACGTATCCGATATACAGGGCTCAAAGCAGGTAACTACAGGTTCCTCGTCAAGGCATTCCGCAAAGACTGGCCCTACACGCACACCCCAGCAGTGGTAGATTTTAGTATTTCGCCACCGCTCTGGACACGTTGGCGAACATATCTCCCGACACTCATCTTTATGACCGTCGTCCTAACTTTGGTTGGTCGCCTGGTTGCAAATCGCCGCCATACCCTACAACTGCGTAATGAGGTACGTCAAAGGGAAGAAGCGGAAATGCAGCGTATCCGTGCCGAGCTGAGCGAAGCGCAGAATATTCAGATGGGACTTCTGCCAACCGAAGCACCTGATACGAAAGGATTTGATGTTGCGGGAATGTCCGTCCCCGCAACACAGGTAGGCGGTGATTTCTACGATTATCTCACTGTAGCGAACGGACAGACCGCCATCGCGGTGGCAGATGCTGCCGGAAAAGGGTTACGAGGCGCAATGAATGCCGTGCTAACGAATGGAATGCTATATGAAGTCTCGCGTTTCAAATCCGAAGCGGGTATCATTCTCACCGATCTCAATTCAGGGTTATCACCACGCATGTACGGACCGAGTTTCATCGCGCTCAACCTTGCTATCCTTGATGAAGACAAGAAACGGATTGACTACGCGAATGGAGGACAACCCTATCCTGTTCTTAAGCGAGATGCAGAGATCATTGAAATTGAAAGCGGCGACCTTCCACTTGGCAGTATGAAAAAGGTACAGTATGAGTCCGTAACCTTCGATTTAAATGAGGGTGATATTCTAATTTTTCATACGGATGGTCTGATTGAGGCACTCAATATAGACGAAGAGATGTATGGAACGGAACGTTTAAAGGAATCAATCTCAAAAATCCCTGATAGTTTCACGGCAACGGAAGTAATTCAAAGCATCGTTGAGGACGTCCGCAACTTCGTCGGCGAAGCGGAACAATACGACGATATGACAATCGTTGCTATCAAAATCCCTTAATAGTTTTCAGTTATCGGTTATCAGTTTTCAGTTAAAGAGGGATATAGTTTAACGCAACTTTTTCTTAACCTTAACCATCAACTCGTGCTTTAACACTTATAACGGAGGCGAGTTGATGGTTAAAACTGATAACTGAAAGCCTGTGTAGCAGGCGAACTGACAACTATCCCCTATGCGTCCCTGAAATCAATAACTGTTTGCCGATACTCCTCTGGGAGCCCAATGTCAAACCGTCGTCCTTTGACGACATATCCTGAAAATCCATCTACCTTCCGTAATTCGTCTAAACAAGATGTAAGCTGGAATTCGCCGCGCTCACGGAGGTTATGGGTGATATTTTGTTCCAGAAACTCGAAAATCTGAGGTTGAAGCACATAGATGCCGAACACCGTCAAGAACTGGTCCATATCCATCCCATCTACGTGCAAATGTTCCATCGCATACTCAGGATCCGGCTTTTCATAAATCTCGGTTAGCGAAAGCAGGGAGTTCACCTCTCTCCACGCACCGGTGACACAACCGAAGTTCGACAACTGCTCAATCGGTGTAACTTTCAGTCCGACAACACTATGTCCCACCTGCTCATAAGCCTCTACTACCTGTCGGGCACAACATTTTTCCTCATCTGAACCGTAGAGATGGTCACCGAGCATGAGCAGAAATGGTTCGTTTCCAACCCATTCTCTTGCACAATAGATAGCATGCCCGAAACCTTCTTGAACGTCTTGTGTGACGAATGTAACCCGACTCCCTAATTCCAGTAGAGCGTCGCAATACGCCCTATTCTCCTTGCTGAGTTTGTTATAGTGTTCAATCCGCGGAGGCGTTTTGAAAAATGATTCAAAGAGTTCCGTATCTCCGGGTTGCACGATAAGACAGACCTCCTCAATGCCAGCGTTGATCGCTTCCTCAACGATTGCCATGATTGCTGGTTTTGCGCGCCCAGACTTGTCAATCACAGGAAAAAGTTCCTTCTTCATCGCCTTTGACGCTGGAAATAGCCGCGTTCCGAAGCCAGCGGCAGGAATAACTGCTTTGCGTACATCCCTACTTGCCTCAATAACCAGTTTCAGGCACGACATTTGCAAATCCCGTTCGATAATTTCGATGACCCGCTGTTGGCTCTCCTCATCTTTTACAATGAATTGTGCGGAACCGTCGCCTTGCGAACCCACACCTTTGCCGCCCCAAATGTACGGTTGAATCGGTTCATAATTCAGAACTTCGTGGAGAACAGGTGCAGTCAATTGTGATGGACATGCAGGTATTAAATGATTGTCAAACTCTGCTTGCGCTCGCATCATGAGCTTACCGACTGCCTCTGCATCGCCATCGCGGAGTGCCTGATACGCCTGTTGCGTAATCTCTGCGCTCAACGGACCGAGATAGTGTTGCACGTTCTTTTCTAATTCGTTCTCTGCAAATGGATAACAGTGATTTAATTGGCTCAATATAAGTCGTGTATCTTTACTGGCAGCGAGATCCACAATTACGAGGTATATGTCATGAGGCACACTGAACTCTTTTACATCAATATGGTCACCATCGAACGTCATGAGGATAGGGCGTTGGTATGCACACCCTTGGTCCATTCGTCCACAGCGCGAGGGTGTAGTCGTTTCACCCCGGTAGGCATACTCCATTTCTCCGCGCGTTGTTAATTTAAGATCATAGGTGCGGTTGAAGGCACGCGCCACCAAAACACTGATAGCGGCACTCGAAGATAAGCCCTTTTTGACAGGCAAATCAGTGAGATAGTTGTCGATTTCCAAGCCTTGCACCCGATAGTTCGTTAAAATTTCATAGGCGACCCCAGCAGCATAACTAAAAAATCCGCCTTTTTCAGCTTCAGCGAGAAGCGCACTTCGCTCCATAGGCAGGCTATACGGACCGTGGCGTGTCCCATCGCTGAGGGTCGTTTTCAAAATCAGGCGGTTCGGATGCGGTTTAACCTCGGCGTATACACCTTGGTTTGTGCTTGTTATTAACGTATAGCCCCTTTCGAGCTCTGCGTTACTTCGCCGGTGTCCACCTGCCCAATCGCTGTGTTCTCCGAACAGGCAAATTCTTCCCGGCACAAAAAGTTTCATCTTTTTAACTATGGCCTCCTGGACATCACTCCACTACGTTTCGTGATGGTTTTTGGTGAATTCCGACGCGACTGGGGATCTGCCCGGTTAGAAAGCCTCGGTTTTCTCCGCTTGCGCTTTGAATTGTCATTATCATCGCTTATATTATATTATGAAGTTAACCAATAAGTCAACAAGACTCTTATCAATACACACCGCAAGAACGCAAACAGAGATGTTCACAGAATTCACGGCGTTCGATTTTGCGCCCACTGACATCTTTGTTTCCACTCTTCCGCTTTTAGCGTGGTCCCGAGGGGTAGCGTTACGTCTTCTGCTATCATGGAGAACGCCTCTGTCGCATTCACATAATCTCTCTGATGATACGCATTGACGCCCATGGTCCTCCATGTCGCTAACGCAAGATCTTGGTGCTGTTGCGGTGTCAGCGGAATGGCTATCGGCTGATGGCTGATGGCTATTTCCAAGAGTGCTACCGCCCGACGCAGGTACTGATTACTACTTTGCCATGCGCCTTCTCCATGAAGCAATTCGCCGGCTAAGAGATACGCCAACCACATATCAGGTTCTGTTTGCATACACATCGATAGATATGCCATCTTCTCCGCAGAATCTTTGGGCTCGACTAACACCACACGGAGTAATTCTCGTAGAGACCTATTTTCTCGCACCGTCCCGCTCAACTCGGTATTCCCTCCCACTGGAACTACATCGGGATAAGAGAGTGCTGCAATCCGCTTGATTCGCCTTCGCTCAATTGTTCCATGCTCTGTTTCAACCATTGTGTATGCATTTATCGCTTGTTCATATTCACCTCTCAGCCAATAAATGTCGCCCTTCAATAACATCGCTTCTGGGCTGAACCTCGTGTCTTCCTTGCTGGCTATACGGGTTGCTAACGACAATGCTTTATCATAATCCTGCCTCCGATATGCGGTGTACATCAAACCCCATAACGTGCTCAAATTGTCCGGTTCATCTGATAGTATGGTTTCAAAAGTCTCCATAGCGGTGGCAAAATCTTTGCGGTAATATGCCTGCCAAGCGGTATCTCGTAATGCTGCTATTTCATGGGCACAGACCTGTTCAAAAACACTTTGTCGCTTTAAACGATATGTCGTGTAAACGACATCACCGTCTTGCAATGGAACAGTCTCCAAAAATTCAATCCATTCGGCTTCCAAGGCAAGCAGGTCCTTTGAGTAGTGTTGCACAAAATTGCCGGTCGGAAAGACCCCCTTAAATTTTTCTATACCGTAGGTATCAACAAGAAACCGGACGAAAGAGCCCGCCAACAGATAACTCCGTGAACCCGCGTGTCCCCAAAATCCAAGCCCCATGACCTCTGACAAGGGAGGCGAGACCCCCATCTGATGCATCGCTTTTGCCCACTGGTGCCCCGTAAGCCTACCTTCATCCCAATCCGCGGCAACTGCTATTCCTTCGTGAAGCCCTATCTTCAGACTCACCTTCAATGGGGACCACGGCACAGTAAAGACATGTGCCAACTCATGTTTCAGGACAGGATGTGGAAATCCCTGCGCATGAATATGAAACCCATGTCCGAACGGGTCTTCAACAGATGTGCCACGTGCGCCAATCAATCGCTTTTTCTGTTCAGGAGATGCATAAATATACGCACGGACCTTTCGAGATTGCATCGTGCCCTCAGGATCGAGATAGTCAGACAACTGCGCGTACTGAAATTCACAATCTTCAACGATCCGTTCAATCTTCGCTTCCAGTTCACGTGCGTAGAAGATTTCAAAATGCGCCGTTTCACGCAAGCCTCCGAGTTCGCGGGCAATATCGTCGCGCGTAGGTCGTATTCCCAATGCCCCTGCATAGAACTGGAAACCGAGTAAGCCGATGACTAACAGATATAACCATACACGTCTTGTGAGCGGATCGAAAAGTTTACGCCACCTCAACTGTGGCATCAATCCTGTATCCCTGCTCACCTCACAAATGCTGACAGTAAATCCCAAAAACAGCAATGCCCACAATAGTGTTTCCACCCGTGCGATCAGCAGTGTATCTGTTATCGGAATGACGAAATCGTAAATCGGTCCTGGGAAATACCCGAATGCAACGTGATACGCAAACACCGGCGGATGAAATATTAGATTAATAACCACCGGAATACAAAAAACAAAAAGATGACCAAGATAGACAAGATATGCCAACCACCGTTTTTTAATCCAGAACCCGAAAAACACGCCTGCTGCTGTTACGTACACGCAACTAATTACGGGCAAAACAGTAAAAAAGAGGAAACCCTCACCGAAGTTACAGTTTTCAACGCGAAACGCATTCAGCAGAATAATACCGAGCGGCAGTCCCAGTAAACCTGCGTTAAATATCAGTGCCTCCCAAAAACACCGCATGGCGACCTGACCCGGCGTACCGGTAAGGGCACTGGGATGCCGTTTCATCTGCTGCAACACTGTCAGTGTTACGTGCGCGCCCGCCAAAGAGATACTAAGTGCTATTACGGCACAAAACTCAAAAGCAAGAATGTTAAACAACGGAACATTGGCAAGCACCAGTGCCAATACACCGAATGCGATGAACCACAACCAATATGAAAATGTCCTGTGAATCGTAAGTTTTATGAGCATCTCTTAAAAATTGACAGTCGTGTTTAGTGTCTATTTTACTGAGATATCTCCTCTGTGTCAAGCAGAATTCCACCCTCATTCCTCTTGTAGGAGGGATCTCTGAATCTCGACGCCTCTTCTGTAGGGGCGACCTCTGGTCGCGACATTCGGTTTCCCGAGACAGGAAACCGAAAACTGAATGCCTCTATCTTCCTATTGACCACTATTTTTCAGGTTTAGTTGCCAACGAGCTCGGTTCTCTTCAAAAAACGATTCCTTGGACACAACGCTGCGTCCAAACAGGGATATTGACAAAAATCGGATAAGCCTGTACAATTACGGAGGTTGATTGTGTTAATAACTTAAATTTTCGCGTCTCTCATCCATCATTTATCACGCTGTGCCCCCTTTAACCAGTTTTTTCTACCTTTATAGTAGATTCCGTAATTACTTATACACTCGTATTGTCACGCGAACTGTGAAGGTACTTGGCACAGGAAACTAACGGTCTCCTATGCTACAAGTGTGAACATATTCTCGGATTTTACTATAATGACTCTTAACACTGCTTACGCGAACTTTTATTTGATCATAACTAAAAGGTCAGGAACCTCGCCAGCGAGATAGGTGTACTTATACACTTATAAAAATTCTCTTGCAGTTTTAGAGAAAATATGTTAAAATACCATATTATGAGTGTCTGGACGCGGTGGAAAACCGCAGAAGGCACCTGCATAACTCGCAAATCAATACAGGAAGACCGCGCTTCTAATGCGCACGCTCAATAGGAGAAATAACAATGGCAAATGGATTTACACGATTTTTTAAGGCTATCTGGTACACACTGACAGGAAAGGCACACGAATCCGCAGACAGAATGATGGAAAACCCTGAAGCCGTCAGAGGGGCTTACGAAGACATCATCAAGGACAAAAAGGGGACTATCCAACGCTATAAGCAAGCGATCGGGCAACTTATCGCACTCGTTGAACAGAAAAGATCCGCGGTCAAAAACCTGACCGATGAAGTCGAGCGGTTGGAAGAACTAAAAACAGGAGCGATCACCAAGGCACAGCAGACCGCTGCCCAATTACAAGGCGAAGGACTACCACAGGAAGAAATTAAGGTGCACGGTGAATATACGCGATGCGTCACTGCCTATCAAGACTTCAATTCCAACTTGGCGGAGAAAACCGGTCGCATTGAGGAACTCGAAAACGAGATTGAAGGTGCGCAAGCTGATATTGAGACCCATAAGCTTCAGATTACCAGCCTACATCGCGATTTAGAGAAGATTAAGTCCGAACAGTCCGAGGCAGTTGCGGATCTCATTACCGCACGGGAGCAAGAGGAAATCGCCGACATGCTCTCCGGTATCAGCATGGACGGCACTTCTGCCGAATTGACCCGCATGCGCGAAATACGTGAGAACGCGAAAGGGCGTTCAAAAGTCGCACAGGAATTGGCTGGAACGGATTCAAAAAGCGAAGAGGAAGAATTCCTCTCTGCAGCGCGTTCCTCTTCTACGAATGACGAATTTGATTCCTTAATTTTCGGAGCACAGCAAACTGACGCAAAGCCAGAGACGGAGACTACCAAAAAGACGACAGATTCCGATTCTGAACTGCCAGTATAACGCTCTGCAAAACGCAGCATCTTACGCGCAGCTGCGTCACCTCGAATAGAAGGGGGCGACGAGCCATAGCCGTTAAAAGTCCAATCTATACATTCCGGAAAGAAGCCGGGATGATCATCAATTCGGGAACCTCTCATAGCCTCGTCTTATCCGGAAATATCCACGATCTCTTCTTCGTCCGCGACGGAGATGACACGGATTATATTCCACTCGTCCCCTTTTTGACTCGCAGCTGGGACATTCCAGGGTTCATCTTAATAGTTTACGAACTCAATGGACCCATCCGATTTTCAAAAGAGGCTGAACGCGAAAAAGTTAAGCATGCGTTCAATCTATGGCGAGGCTCAACTGAGGCAAACCTCGACATAAATGCCAGTGCCAGCGTTTCCCGTCCAATACAGGCAACCGCTGAACGCACTACACCTACCGAAGTCGATGAACCTGCAGATACCTCTTTCACGCAGTACCTGAACGATGCAATCGGCAGTCCGACGTTGGCACTTGAACTCCTACGGCAGTTCTGTCTACTCTCCCGCACCACGAACGCGCAGGGCGAAAAATTACTATCGGAGAAATTGATAATCCTGATTGAAGCAACGGACATGTTGCTACCGGAAGGCGAAATTCGGAGTTTATCGCTACCCGACAGGCACCGGGTCAGCATCGTTCAGGATTGGATCTCGGACTCCAGTTTCATGGACGGGAACGACACCGTCATCTTCATCGCCGAATCAGCGAGTCTCGTGAACTCTCGAATTACAAGATTGCCCCAAGTAATCACCGTCGAAATACCAGCACCGGGGATGGAGGCGCGTCAGCATTTCATCTCATGGTTTAACAACACACCGAAATTGGTGGAAAAACCCCTAAATCTTTGGGGCACGCAAGCCCAACTCGCGATGTTCACAGCGGGATTATCCATCCAAGCACTGCGACAGATGCTCCTTTCTGCGCGTTACTCCGGTGAGAAATTGCAACCCGAGGATGTTATCAATAAAGTGTCCGAATTCATTCAAGGGCAGTTAGGCGAAGACGTCGTAGAGTTTAAAAAGCCTGCACACAGTCTTAAGGACATCGTTGGCAACCAAAAATTAGTGGATTTTCTGAAGGCGCAATTGATTCCGCGCATCACCTCAACCGGTCCCGATGCGATCTCCGGTATGAGCGTCTGCGGTCCCATTGGTAGCGGAAAAACGTTCATTTTCGAGGGACTCGCCGGTGAACTCGACATCCCTGTGCTCGTCCTCAAAAGCATTCGGAGTATGTGGTTCGGACAGACAGATGTCATCTTTGAACGACTCCGACGATTGCTGATGGCACTTGTGAAGGTACTTATCTTCGTTGATGAAGCGGACACCCAATTCGGCGATGTCGGGAGAGACGCACACAGCACAGAGCGGCGTTTAACTGGAAAAATACAGGCGATGATGTCGGACCCGCAACTTCGTGGCAACATCACCTGGCTCCTAATGACGGCTCGTATCTATCACCTCTCACCCGACCTGCGACGAGAAGGCAGAGTTGGGGACATGGTCATTCCGGTGCTCGACCCGAAGGGCGAGGATCGCGAGGCATTCCTTCGTTGGACTCTCGCCAAAGTTCTTCCCGGTCCCCTCCCTGAAAATGCCATCGAACGACTGGTGAAACTGACAGAAGGCTATTCTGCGGCGAGTTTCGCATCGCTACGTTCCGACTTGGAAGCCGCCAGTCTCATGAAAAAAGACAAACTGACACTCGATGAAATCATCGCTGTCGCGGAAGACCGAATCCTACCCAACATCGGTCCGATTCGACACTATCAAACCTTGCAAGCCCTCGTCAACTGCACACGAAAATCCCTACTCCCCGGAGACTATTCCCCTGAGATTCGAGAATCGTGGATGAAAGAGATTGCCCAACTCGAAGCGATCGGTGTTAGAGATCAATAACCTCTCCAGTCGCTGCAGAGCGATACCCGGCACAGATAATTTCCACGGAGTGCGCCGCAAATTCTGCGTTCATTTCACTCTCTACACCGTTTTCAATACAATCGACAAACGCACCGAATTCCCGCGGTCCATCGTCATCACTCCCAACGTCTATCCATTGCTGCTTGGGTGGCATCCCAATCCCCGCTTGCGTGCTACTCCACATCCCCATCGGATCAAGCGGATGAGGTGAAGGCGGTTCAAACGCCGGTTCAGTCGCAAAAACTTCCAATCGGTTCGCCGACGCATCAAAGGTCAGACTCCCTTCGGTACCGACGAGATGCACCTTCCGTACACCACCTTGCGCGTGACTCTGCCAACCGTAACGTCCACCGACAATCGTCGCTGTAACTCCCTCTTCCAACGTCAAGACTAAAGCTCCGAAGTCTTCAACATCGCAACCGAGATGCTCCTTAAAGAAATAGTTCGCCGTTCCACCGAACACACGCTGCACCCGTTTCTGCGTCAACCAATTCACCATAGACACCGCGTAGACACCGACATCGAACATCTCAGGCTTTGCTTCGACGAAACTGTAGCGTTCGCGTGCGGATTTTTCTGTTCTTTTTTCTCCGATAGGTGCGCTACCGGGATGTCCCTTGGAGAATAGGACATCGCAATGAATTGCCCGAAGTTCGCCGATGCTTCCACTTGTCAACGCCTGCTGTACGGTGCGTGCCCAAGCACTGTGAATGTTGCTGAACATCTGGCTCCGTACGCCACTCTTCGCAACCGCCGCAACGATCTTTTCGGCACCTTCCGGGGTGAATGCCATCGGTTTATCGAGATAGACATGCTTTCCCGCTTCAGCACATTTCGTGCCTATACGTCCGCGACGCTCTACGTCTGTACAGAGACTCACAATATGCACATCCTCGCGTGCCAATGCCGCGTCGAGGTCAGGAATAAACGGCAAATCCATAGATTCAGCAAGCGAACGTGCCAACGTAATCCGCTCTGGGGGTGCGTCGGGTTCATCAGCGAACGCGACTAACCGACAGCGTGCATCCTGCGCAAAACTCAAGGCGTAATTCTCTTGATGCGTACGATTCCCACCAAGCAGGAGAACCCCATATTTTCCATCCTGTTGCATGTTTAAGCCTCCAACATAATAGGTTGACCGCTCTCAAGCGATTGCGCGATGGCTTCTGTCAATTCACCCGTATCACCCAATTGTGGCGACGTAGCGTTCAGGTAGTGCCTGCCGACCGGCGTTTCATGGTAGATAACGCCTTTATTGCCAACCAACATGATGTCAATCGCTGTCTCAAGGTCGACCCGATTGACACTCAAGAGTGCCATCTGCCCTCCGACATAGTGAACCATTACCGTAACCTGTGTTCCGTCTGCCTCTCCTTGTGCGTAAACGCGCGCCGGCGGTGAGGTCATCCATCCATTCGCGAGTGCCGCCATCTCTGCCACCGACGATAGCAGATTCGATGCATCACCCGCCACGTGCAGGACACACCGTAGGAACACTGGACTCCCAATCCGTTCTTTTTCAAGCACAGACTGGACAGACTTTTTAAGCAATTCCATCACTTCTCCTTTCTAAACTTTGTAGGTTTTACCATAAAGCAAAACCGCAAGCCTGCATTCTCACTGCGAAGCAGGCGCAGGCGACTCCAGAGGAAGGCACTTCACTCACAAAACCACGCTCATTACTCCGCAAGGTAAGTTTAAAAAACCGAAAAATCATTGACGAATCTGCGGGCATTATGCTATATTGTGTACCAATAAATTTTGGCTTGTACTTTTGAATATGTGCTTGTAAGTTGCGCCCTACAACGCCAAAATTCCCTCAAATTTAATCAGCAGTCTTCAACCTTTTTGGAGGAAAACTATGCCACGGAAAACTCTTGAAGAACTCGTCGCAGAAGCAAAAGCGAATGTCGGACACATCTCAGCCGATGAACTCACGGAAACAGAACAATCGGTTGTTGTTATAGATGTCCGCGACGAACCGGACTACAATGAAGAACACTTACCGAATGCGGTTTCACTCCCGCGCGGGTACCTTGAACTCGACATTGACGAGGTTGCTCCCGACATAGATACACATATCGTCACATATTGCGGCGGCGGTACCCGTGCGACACTTTCCGCACAGACCTTAAAAAACATGGGCTATGAAAACGTATCAGTGCTAACAGGTGGCTTCCGCGGTTGGAAAACCGAAGGACTCCCAACCGAAGAATCCGATGAATAAACACCTCTATGCACGTAGATTAGCATAGATAACAGACATTGTCAACATCTTGGTATTGAGAAGACCGGACGATTCCGTTTTCCATAAACACAATCGTCCTATTCAGCACTCTTCGCGAGCGATAACCACAGAATAGACATCAAGGGAGAAAAGCATGCGTAACAAATACATCCTCTTCGTCCTGATACTCCTCACGCTTTTTATCGGTGATAGCGACAGCCAAAAGAAACAACTCAACATCTTTGCATGGGCAGGTTACGTCAGCGATGACATCCGCGAAGGATTTGAGAAGGAATACGGAGTGAATGTTCTCATTGACACCTACGCCAGTAACGAGGATCTCCTCGCGAAGTTATTAGCAGGTGCGACAGGCTATGACATCATCATGCCATCCGACTACATGGTGTCAATCCTAATCAAACAAAACCTATTAGCCGAATTGAATCGCGACAATATCCCCAATTTCCAGAACATCAGTCCCCTGTTCCTCGGCAAATACTTTGATGCCGAAAACCAATATTCTATCCCCTACACATTTGGCACAGCGGGTATCGCCTACGACTCGTCCGTCGTTTCGCCAGCCCCCGACAGTTGGACAGTGCTTTGGGATGCGCAATACAAGAACCAATTCAGTATGTTAGACGACCAACGCGAGACCATCGGTGCTGCGCTTAAACTGCTCGGATACAGCCTCAACACAACCGATCCGAAAGAGATTAAAGCGGCGAAAGAGAAATTAATTGCCCAGAAACCGCTTGTCAAACAGTATAAAAGCGAGGCGGAAGAACTCCTCATCGCAGGGGATGTCGTCATGGCACACTGCTGGAGTGGCGATGCGTTCCGGGCAACCGAAACTCGTCCGACAATTCGGTACATCATTCCCAAAGAAGGATCAAGCCAGTTCATCGACGCCGTCTGCATTCCGAAATCCGCACCGCATCAGGCACTTGCTGAGCAGTTTATCAACTACTTGCTTCGTCCCGAAGTCAATGCCAAAATTACGGCTTTCACGAAATACGGAACCTGCGTGCCGACAGCGAAAGAGTACTTACCGGAACACCTGCGGGAACACGAATTCATCTATCCGCCGGCAGAGGTTTTGGAATCCCTTGAGTGGCTGAAAGATCAGGGGGATTTCACGAGACACTACAACCGCGCGTGGGAGGAGATTAAGGCGAAATAGACGTTTCCGTAACCTCAGTAGGCACGCTTTACAGAAAAAACTGATATACTTGTTTTTGAATTAGCGGTTTTTCAGCCCTATAAGGGGGAAACCTACCTGTGTAGAGCACAAAATTATAGGTTTTACTATAAAGAAAACCAGCACGTAATGCAACAAAGTGTTAAACAAAGAACTCGCCTGTGAGATGGAACACCATGAGAATTCCAAAAACATTTGCGTTCATAGTTTCTAACCTGATAAGCTTCACTGTTTCTTTGTTCGTGTGCTGGATTTCATTCTCTGCATTAGCCACGCTTTCAGACGACCCATTCATATACGGCACATGGCCAGATGTCGTTGCGGCAGCATCCATTCAGAGAGCCTTTTCGCTCATCATCGGAGAAATTGTTGCTGATTTCTCATATGAGGTATATCGGATTGTCATACCCTGCTCCCTCCTCATCAGTCTCTGGGGGGCAAGAGGTTACGTAAAAGGCATTGCCAAAGAACGTCAGATTTGGGTCCAATGGTATCGTCAACAACAGGATGCAATAACACAAGGAAACATTCTTGAAGAGTCGCCGCCAGCATCAGAAAATATGCGAACCAACTCCTATTTCAGGGAAGCACAAAGTGTCCTGTTACGCTCGATTCAACATTTGATGTCCTTTGTTGTTCATTTTTCATGCTGGTTCTCTGCTTTTGCACTGTTAGCCACTATCATGCAACCCGGCAACGGAATTGTAGAAACCGCATACTATCTTGTGAGGCATTTTCCTGAGATTGCTATTCTGGCTGTTATACACGCGTTTCTTTCCAGTTATCAAGGAACAAGAGGCAGTACAAAGGGGGCTGCCACAGAGCGGCAGGTGTGGGCGAAATGGTATGACATGTGGATGAAATGGCATCAGAGGCAACACGGAGCGAAAACATATGGATACACCCTTGCCGAAGCACCCCCACTACCACTATTAAACGCTTACTAACTGCCATGGAAACAAGGTACTACGTGGAAATAGCGCATGCAATAGAAGGCAGATGTCATGAAAATCCCAAAAACGCTGCGCTTTATGTTTCTTAACCCGATTCCTCTCATCGTTCATTTGACGTGGTGGTTTTTGTTTGCTACTTTAGGTGTTGTACTGGACGATCCATTCGTAGAAGGGACATGGCCCCATATTGTTCAAATTGTGAAACCGCCTTCGTCCATTGGAAATTTTGCAACAGCCGCTTCGATCATTTTTGAAGAAATCGTCAAAGAGTTCACGAGAGATGGAGCGTTTCTTTTTTTTATCGCTACACCCGCTTTCATCATCAGTTACCGAGAAGCGAGAGGCAATTTACAAGGTATTGCCAGAAATCAGCAAACCTGGATGCGTTGGTATCATCAGCAACAGGAAACGATAGCGCAGGAAAGCACTTTTGAGGAATCTCTACCATCATCGGAGGACAGGAAGGTCAACTCCTATTTCGGAAAAGCATTAAGGACACTACTATTTATGGTCCGTAATCCGGTGCCTCTTATCGTCCATTTTGCATGCTGGTTTTTTGCCTTTGTTTTGCTATATGCTATGACGTACCGTCCGGGTATTGTTGCAGCGGCGAGCAATTTTGCGAGGATGCTTCCTGAATTTTTTATAATCCCTGCTATACTCGCTCTTCTTTCCAGTTACCAAGAGACGAGAGGCACCGTGAAAGGAATTGCCAAAGTGCGGCGGGCGTGGACGGAGTGGCATCACCGACAACAGGAAGCGAAAACGCAGGAAACCCGCTTTGACGTGCCACCGCCACTGTTCGACACTGCCGGATAGACAACATACCAACCCGCATTCGTACGTAAATCTAAAGGAGGAAAAATTGAGCAGACCTAATATCCTATTCATCATGTCCGACGACCACGCCTCACATGCTATCAGCAGCTACGGCAGTCGGATTAACCAAACACCAAACCTCGATCGTATCGCAGACGGCGGTATGATTCTCCAAAACTGTTTCTGCGTCAACTCCATTTGCACACCGAGTCGTGCGAACATTTTGACTGGAAAGCACAGTCATCTCAACGGGGTCAAGACACTATCAGACCCCCTTGACGGTAGGAAACCGAACGTCGCGAAGATGCTCCAAGCGGACGGCTATCAGACGGCAATGGTAGGCAAATGGCATCTCGGTCACGGCGGTAACGCAGACCCGACAGGTTTCGACTACTGGAACGTCTTACCCGGACAAGGGCTCTATCACGATCCAGTGATGCTCGAACCCGATGGCGAGAAAACCCATAAAGGCTATGCCACCGACATCATCACCGATTTCTCGTTGGAATGGTTGCAGAATCGGGATAAGGAGAGACCGTTCTTCATGATGTGTCACCATAAGGCACCACACCGTCCGTGGGATTCCGATGAGAAGCACGCACACATGTACGAGGACGAAGATGTCCCGATGCCGGACAACTTCTTCGACGATTACGCCAACCGTTCAAACGCCGCAAAGGACGCGAAAATGCGGGTCTTCGGCCACATGAGCGAAACGGACCTTAAGATCGATACACTCGGTCCACCACCTGAAGGATTGTCGGAGACGGAGTTGGCAAACTGGCAGTATCAACGGTACATTAAAGAGTATCTCCGCTGCGTCGCCTCAATCAACGATAACGTCGGACGGATGCTTGACTATCTTGATGAAGAAGGCATCGCAGACGATACGCTCGTCATCTACACGTCCGATCAGGGTTTCTTCTTAGGGGACCACGGTTGGTATGACAAGCGGTTCATGTACGAAGAATCCCTACGGATGCCTTTCCTCGTCCGCTACCCGCGCGAGATCCAACCCGGTAGTTCATCCGACGCGATGGCACTGAATATCGACTTCGCAGAGACTTGGCTTGACTATGCAGGACTCCTCACCCCAGACGACATGCAGGGGACGAGTATGAGGCCACTTCTCAATGGCGAAACACCGGACGACTGGCGAACGTCAATGTACTACCGCTACTGGATGCACCTCACACACCACTATGTCCCAGCGCACTACGGGATACGAACGCATCGCTATAAACTCATCTATTACTACGGCGAGGCACTCGGCACAACGGGTTCGATTGATGAACCGAAAGAACCGGAATGGGAACTCTTCGATCTTGAGAAGGATCCGAATGAGATGTGCAGCGTCTATGACGACCCGGCGTATGCCGACATCGTCACCGAATTGACTGCGGAGTTGTATCGACTCAAAGCAGAGGCAGGAGACGAAGAGTAGTTAGATTACATGTGCTCACTATTGGCAAGGTAAATAGCCGTCGGCTCTCAGTAGCCGGCTGTCGGTTACTCGTTGTGGCAGCTGTGAACGTTCCATTTGCTACAAAGAGATCTTGACTGACCGCTGACTGCTGATTGCTGACTGCTACAAAAAATGGAGGCAAAAAATGGCAACTCAAAACCCATTACAAAACATTGCGCCCGGTATGAAAGTTACAGCACAGATGTCGCCGGAACCGAGCGAGGCAGACCTGCAGTTTGCCAAACAGATGGATGTCGAATATGTCGTCCTTTGGACAAACGGCGAAAATGCGAATTACGATTATTTCATGAGCCGTCGCGAGATTTTCGAGAACGCAGGACTCAAAATCTACGGGTTCGGCAACAGCGATGTCCACAATCAGGACGGGATTGTGCTTAATTTGGAGAACCGCGACGCGAAGGTTGAACAGTACAAAAGGTACATTCGCGACCTCGGTAGGGCGGGGATTCCGTATACAACCTACGCGCACATGGGCAACGGTATCTGGAGTACCGAACGTGAGACGACTCGCGGTGGCGCCAGTGCGAGGGGGTTCAACCTTGACGCAGCACAGGAAGGGCATTGGGGAGGCAAACTGTACCCGATGCCGCTCTCTCACGGGCGCGAGTTCAGTGAAGATGAACTCTGGGATAACTACGCCTACTTCATCAAAGAAGCCGCACCCGTCGCTGAGGAAGCAGGCGTAATGATCGGTATCCACCCCGATGACCCACCCGCAGTGCATCTCGCTGGAATTCCGAGGTGTATTTTCAGCAGTTTTGAAGGTTATAAACGCGCCTTTGAAATCGCCAACAGCCCGAATGTCGGTATGTGTTTCTGTGTTGGTTGCTGGCTGGAAGGCGGTGAGCTAATGGGCAAAGATGCCGTTGAATCCATCCGCTACTTCGGCGAACGGAACAAAATCTTTAAAGTCCATTTCCGCAACGTCGATCAGCCGCTCCCACACTTCGTTGAGACTTTCGTTGACAACGGTTATCAAGATATGTATCAAGTCGCGAAAGTTCTCCGCGAGGTCAATTTCAACGGTGTGTTGATTCCAGACCATATTCCGAGCATGGGGGATGACGGTCGCGTCGGCACAGCGTACACAATCGCCTACATGAATGCACTCGTGAAGCGAGCGAACGAGGAGGTCGCTGCGTGAGGACATCCGCACGAGCCCTTTTGCTTTTGATCAGCCTTCCACTGACCGTGTTAGCAGATTGGAACGATTTTCTCGGTCCAGAACGAAACGGCAAATCGCAAGAGAAGATAGACATCGCGCCATGGAGAAACACGGGTCCCCCGGTCATTTGGCACAAGAAGATCGGCACCAGCTACGGGGCACCCACCATCGCAGACGGACGATTGTTTATCTTCGCGCGTCATGGCGACATGGCGCGCCTCACTTGTATGGAAAGCGACACCGGTACTGAACTCTGGCGATTTGAATATCCCACAGACTACGAGGATATGTACGGATATAACAATGGACCGCGGGCTTGTCCTGTCGTTGATGGAGAACGTGTCTATATCTTCGGTGTTCAGGGAAAGTTGCACTGTCTGAATGTTTCGGATGGCACCCTATTATGGAAGGTGGATACGGCGGCTCGTTTTAACGTAATTCAAAACTTCTTTGGTACTGCCTCAACACCGATCGTTGAAGGTGATTTACTCATTGCTCAAATTGGGGGTTCTCCACTGGGCACCCCGAAAGATATGTGGGCATCAAACGGCAAACCACCATCAAACGGCACGGGTATCGTCGCTTTCAATAAAAAGACAGGCAAAGTGGTTTACAAAATCAGTGACGAATTAGCGAGTTACGCCAGTCCTATCATGGCAACAATTGATGGACGACGTTGGGGATTCATGTTTGCTCGCGGCGGACTTGTCGGCTTTGAACCGACAACTGGGAAACTCGACTTTCACTATCCTTGGCGCTGTCCGAAGATTGAATCCGTCAATGCTTCATGCCCAGTTGTTGCTGACGACCTCGTCTTCATCAGTGAATCTTATGAGATAGGCAGCTCCGTCCTCCAAGTGTACCCCGGTGGCTACAAGGTCGTTTGGAAAGATTCACGGTTCCGCCGCGACAAATCAATGCGGTTGCACTGGAACACCGCTGTCCATCACGAGGGTTATCTCTACGGCTGTAGCGGAAGAAGCTCTAACGGTGCCGAACTTCGGTGTGTAGAACTCAAAACAGGTAAAGTCGTATGGGCACAACGCATTGACGAACGTGCTTCGCTGCTATGGGTAAACGATTATTTTATCTATCTCGGTGAATACGGACGGTTGATGCTGCTCAAATGCACGCCTGAAAAGATGGACATCCTTTCTGAAACAGTTCCCAGAGACGAAAATGGAAAGCAATTTATACAATATCCTGCCTGGTCGGCACCTGTACTGTCAAATGGGCTGTTATATGTTCGAGGCAAAGACAGGTTAGTCTGCTTTGCGCTCACCCCGCAGAAAGACTGAGTGCCTTGTCCTTTCACTACGGCTTCCACAGTGTCGCTTCAATGAATCTCTCACCGTCCGGCTCTTCATCGAAATAGTAAGCGGTTACCACAGTCCCATCAGGACGTTGAATTGTGCGCGGATACCCGACATCGTGATCTCCGCCATTATCGCGCAAAACGATCTCTTCACCCCATGTCTCACCAGCATCACTGCTCAACTTCGCACATATCCGATGTGGGGCATCCCGGTAGCCGTAGATAAGGCACAATCGTCCATCGTGAAGATGGGTTAGCGTGGGCGGGTTTCCGCCACGTCCTGTGTTTTCCACGGGTCGATTCATATAATTCCACGTCTGTCCATTATCATCTGAGCCGTACAAATCAATCCAGTTCTCCCATTTTTGCCAGTCTGGGTTTGCGGAATCACCACCTGCCCGGCACCGAACCGCCACTAAAATCCTTGAATCAGATAACCGAACACTCGCTGGCATAATCGCAAATCCTTCGGGTTCCGGTCCAATCTGAGACAGCAATGAAAAGGATTCACCGCCATCGGTTGTCTGGGCGCAGAATATCAAACCCTCCTCACCGTCCGCTTTCGATGCAGTGAGGAACAGCAGACATTCATCTGGACTTGAGACGAGGTAATCTGTTCGTGCCGCGATGCCGGTGTAGTCAAACATCGGAAGCCGAAATGGCCCATTCCAACTCTGACACCGGTCAAAAGACGTGTAAAACCATGAGTACGATCCCGATCTCAGTCCGGATCGGCTGCACATTATCGCAAAATCCGGGTGCGTAAAATCGACACGCGGCGGTGTGTCAAACGAAACCTCCGCTGTTGACCTATGGCGCTCTTCTACATGCTCGTCGGCAGAGAGTGTGCCCCTTGCTGGCAAACGACACGGGGTTTCCGAGACACTCCATGTCTCACCGCCATCAAAACTTCGTGCCTGCATCCCCACAAACGGCTTATCGCGGTCGCGGCGATGAAATCCCGCATCCGATTTATGATACCCAACCGTAAAACCGACAACGATCTCGTTGTCCCATGCCCAAATACCGTAATTCGCTGGCCAGCCTGCGTAGCGACCCGGCTCGCGATAGATTGTAACTTGTCGCATCTTTGTCTCTATTCCCCCATCTTCGTGATATAGATTTGCAAATTATGCATTAAAGAATTCATAGACAAGTATAGCACCGATGCGTCTTTTTCTCTATGGAAAACTTGACTTTTTTCAGCACTACGGTTAAAATTTAATCCAAGAGAAGTTTTTAATTTATTGCTCCTTGAGTCGCTCTCCAAATGTAAAGCAAAGACAAATTATGCCATTTAAGGCATAATTTCATTACGAGCGGGTTTCTGGATAAGAACGAATACCCGAACCCAAATTGTAGCCTACATTCTCACTGCGAAGCAGGCGCAGGCGGATATACGGAATAGAACATGAAATCACTGAAGAAACGCCCAAGCAAAAACACCCACCTCAACGAACCGCAAGGTATAATTAAAAAATTGACAATTGTAATTATATTTTTGCTCTGCTCGCCATTATCTGGAATCACTGGCGAGAAATCTGGCGACCACAGCACTTATGTTCAGCATGTAGAGCAAGCCTTCATTCTCATGTTTCAAGGTGATAATCTCGAAGCTATCTCCGAGTTTGAAGCCGCGCTCGCGATTGAACCCGATCATCACGAAATGCTGCACTATCTCGGCATGGCACACGCTCAAGAGGAATTCTGGAACAAAGCCTCCGAAAACTACCAACGCTCCTTAGCACTGATGCCTGACAACATCGAAGCACTCTATTCACTCGGTGTTGCCTATTTCAACCTTGATCAGTGGACAGACGCAGTGGCAGCACTCCAACGGGTTGTAGAACTTTCACCCAAACACGCACGCGGGTATGAAGTACTCGGCAAATCACTCGTAAAACTCCGTCGGTACGCAGAAGCCGTTCCGATCTTGATGAAGGCACTCGCGCTGACCCCACACGTAGCAGGTGTCTACTACGAACTCGGCATAGCACACCTCAATTTAAAAGCATATCCAGAAGCGATAGAGAACTTTAAACAGGCAATAGCGTATGGTCCAACAGGTTATGCTGAGCCACACCACGGACTCGGCACAGCGTATTTTCGATCAGGCGATCGGGAGAAAAGCAGAGTCGAAATGCAAATCTATCAGCAACTTCAAAAGGAATTCGCTGAATACGAACGCCTCACTCGCCTCACGCGAGCGGAGCCGCATAACCTTGAGGCATGGACGGAGTTAGCCACACTCCTCATGAATCAAAAAAACTTTGCCAAGGCAGTTCCCGTCTTTCAGAAATGCATTGAACTCGCACCCAATAACGCCAGCTTTTATCATGGGCTGAGCCGATCCTTCATGAGTCTCAACTATCCTAAACATGCCGCGGAAGCCGCCAGAAAAGCCGTCCAACTGATGCCGAATCAAGCGATTCTCTATAACACCCTCGGTAGTACTTATGCGATGCAAGGCGAATCGCAAAAAGCAATTAATGCGTTCCGAAAAGCGGTCGAACTTGACAGTGAGGAGCCTTACTACCACCTCAACCTTTCAAGACTCTATCAAGGCATCGGCAACCAAAAACTCGCGCAGGAGCATTATCGCGTCTATGAATACCTTTTGTCTAAACAGAAGTAGCCACTTCCACATTACAGCAAGAGGCCTGTTGCTCCTGCTCCTCAGCGTTGGTATGAGTTTTGGGGCATCCGCGCAGGACACAGAGAATCTCATATTAATCTCTGCAGGCACCTTTACAATGGGAAGCGATACCCGCGCCGCCGATGAAAAACCGATGCATAAAGTCTACCTCAATGCCTATTACATCAGCAAATATGAGGTAACGAACGCCGAGTACTATGAATTTTGGAAACAGCAATTAGAAACGGCTTCTTCGGGACAAATACCCCAACACACCCCAGAAAACTTCACGCATCTCTCACAAATCGGCGATTGGCCCGCACGCGCAAAACAGTTTCCGAATCATCCCGTCGTCGGTGTGTCGTGGCACGATGCAAACGCTTACGCAACGTGGAAAGGCATGCGACTCCCGACAGAGGCGGAATGGGAGAAAGCGGCACGTGGTTATACCAATAGAACATGGCCCTGGGGCAACGCGCTCGAACCCTACGCGAACACCGTTGCGAACGACGATGGTTATGAGAATCGTCTCGCGCCTGTCGGCAGTTTCCCGAAAGGCAAAAGCTACTACGGCGTAATGGATATGGCAGGCAATGTCTGGGAATGGACAGCCGATTGGTACAGCGATGTCTATTATTGGCACAGTTCACAAGCCGCCACGAAACGTCCGAAGCAGAATCCGACAGGACCGGCGGTCGGCAGCTGGCGCGTCATCCGCGGAGGCTCCTGGATCGATACGATTGCCCGATGTAGCACCACATTTCGGTTTTATCTCTATCCTAACCTAAAAACCGCCTTTGTCGGTTTTCGATTGGCAAAAACCGCTTTTTAATTTTACCTTGCGGAGGAACAACGGGCGTTTGGACTTTGATGGGCGTTTCTCAAATCCGCCTGCGCCGTTGCTGCAGGCTACACACTTGGGTCTAACGAAAATCGCCACTACTGATGGCTAACCGCTGACCGCTGATTACACTAAGGCAATGCCAAAATTTACTATAATGTCCCTCTCACAGCCCTATCGCCATTTAAAATCGTTATTACAGGCACTCCTATTCTTCCTGCTAACCGTAGGCAGTGCTGCCTCACAATCCCCTATCTTCGTAGACATCACCACAGAAGCAGGTATCCACTTCAAACACAACAACGGTGCCACCGAACACAAACACATCATTGAGACAATGGGTTCCGGCACGGTCTTCTTCGATTACGACATCGATGGCGATCCCGACCTCTATTTCGTTAGCAGTGGTAGCGTTCCTCAAGAGAACCAACAAACACTCGGTAACGTCCTCTATCGCAACGAAGGCGATGGAAGTTTCACGGATGTTACCGAAATCTCAGGAACAGGGGATACAGGATACGGGATGGCGGCATCCGCAGGGGATATTGACAACGACGGCGATCCCGACCTCTATGTCGCCAACTTTGGGCAGGATAAACTCTACCGAAACAATGGAGACGGCACCTTTACCGACATCACAGAAGCCGCTGGTATTGATAACACGCTCTGGGGTATCGCAGCCGTCTACCTCGATTTCGATGTGGATGGCGACTTGGACATCTTCGTCGTTAACTACTTAGTGTATGAGTTGTCAATGCCGGTGTCAACCTACAAAGGCATTGTCGGTTACGGGCATCCGCGTAGCTACAAGGGAACCTCCGATGTCCTCTACCGAAACAATGGCGACGGCACCTTCACGAATATCGCAGAGACGGCAGGCATAACAAATCCGGTTGAGGGAAGGGGTATGGCAGCTGTCGCTTGGGACTACGATCAAGATGGATTGCCCGATATTTACGTCGCCAACGATACCAATAGAAATTTCCTGTATCATAACAACGGCAATGGCACCTTCACGGATGAAAGCATTTTCATCGGCGTGGGTTACGACGAAAGAGGTGTCGCTGAAGGCTCTATGGGAGTAGACTGTGCAGACTATGACGGCGACGGATGGTTCGATCTGATCGTTGCGAATTCGGAGAAGGCAACGCTCTATAAGAACGAGGAGGGACTTTTTTTTGCCGATGCCACCGCGGACAGTGGATTGGAACAACCGACACTCCCGTTTGTCGGTTTTAGTCCGCTCTTTCTGGACTACGATAACGATGGACACCTTGACATGTTCTGTGCAAACGGACACCCACAAGATGTCGTTGAGATATTGATGGACAATGAAACCTACGCACAACGCGACCAGATCTTCCAAAACAACGGCGACGGTACTTATACCGATGTCTCTGCAACCGCTGGGACTTATTTCTCAGAAACGCTCGTTGGTAGAGCCACCGCTACCGCCGACTACGACAACGACGGCGATCCCGATATTGTTATCATGAATTCCAATCAGCGTGCAGTGCTGCTTCGCAACGATGGCGGAAACAGGAAAAACTATCTGAGCATTAAACTCGTAGGAACGCAAAGCAACCGCGACGGGATCGGGGCGAAGGTCACGGTTACGACTGGAGACATGACACAGATAAGAGAAGTGAAGAGTGGTTCAAGCTACGCCTCAGGAAGCGATACGCGCTTGCTGTTCGGCTTGGGAAAAAATCAGGGTATTGAGAAAGTGAGCATCGTCTGGCAAAGCGGGACCACACAAGAATTGCGAGATGTCTCTATCAACCAGACCTTGACGATTGTAGAGTCAGAAGAGTAGGACAATTTCAAAATCCACCAACGCATAAAAGTAGACAACAAAAAACCCGCATCCTGACTTGGACACGGGTTTTTCGCTAACAATAGAAATTACTGCCGCTTGAGATCTGCCCATCGAACCGCCAGTTTGCCTTGGGGTTCAACGGGTGTGAGGACATCCAAGAAAAGGTTGTTCTTCGTGGGTGCAATGAGAAGATCGGTATCGGTAGGCTCGAAGCGGAGGTTGACGTAATCCGCGCCGCCCGATTCACCACATTTGTAGTGCAAGAAATTCTCACCCTTCTTGAATTGAATCTCTGTTGGCGTTGTGACTTCGCGAACCCCGCCTGTCCATGCGGAATTGTCATAGACCTGTTCGCCATTGATCCAGATTTGGGCGTAATCATCGTGTGCGGGATGCATCACAGTCGTCCGTTCATTCGGTGAAATAACGACGATGAGACCGTGCCATGTGATGTCTCTTCCGTCGGCGAGTCCGTGGCTTGTGGACATGTTAAGCTGATCTTCGGTATTGATGTCAACAATCGACCAAGCGAGCGAACCGCCATTATCTGGGAGGCTCACAATGGCATTCGCCGTCTTTCCAGCACCGTCGCGTGTGGAAACGGAGGCATTGGAAATCAAACCACCGCTACCTTCCGCGAGATAGTCAATTGTTGCGGATGTGTTAAAACCACCGGTATCGGTGACGAGATCGAGTCCCCACCATTTTCCAATCCAGTTATCACCCGCCGGCTGCCAATTTTGCGCGAACGCCATCGGCGAAATCATGACAATGCAGACAAGTGCGATAAAGATTGTGAATTTTTTCATAGCTATGAAATCTCCTTCTTCAATATACACAAGGTTCAGAGTTTTGAGCAAGAAGCGCGCTTCCCAAAGTCTCATCACCTCATCAGATTTTACTTTTGGTGATAGCAGTACTGCGTGCAAATCACGCTTTTTAATGCTGATGTTCCACCGGTAAACCGATGTCGGTTTCCGTCAGCGGTGCGATTCTTCCTTTGATCTTCCGCGAGGTAGTATACGTCACCCCGAGAAGTTGATAGAATACACACAGTAAATTATAGCACTTTTCAAATATGAATTGCAAGAAAAAAGTGCAAAATAACCGAATTTTTATAATTTTAGCAGAATGCATCAATTTTGTCAACTTTAATTTGATCAACTCCGTTTTACATGATATAATAGCCTGAATTCCGGAAAATGCCGATTATCCCTCTCTTTACATATACTATGGAAACGCATTTTGATTTCTTGAGTTACGTTTTATGAAAACGACACGACTGTTAGTTCTTGCCATATCTATTCTTTTCGTGCTGAACGGAAGCGTTTGCCCGCTTTTTGCAAAAACACCGACGACCCCGAAAATCCTGTTTACCTCCACACGTGATGGTGGTCAGCGCGAAGTTTACATCATGAACCCAGATGGCTCTGAACAGGTGAGACTCACACAGCATCGCGCAGAAGACCTTGAAGCAGTTTGGTCCCCAACAGGTGAAAAGATTGCTTTCGCCTCCGATCGTGGCGGTGCGCGAGACCTGTACTCGATGGACCCAGATGGCTCTAATGTCAGGCGTGTCTTCAAGTTCAAGATAGAAGCTTGGCGAGAAGATCCGACGTGGTCACCCGATGGCAAACGGATTGCTTACGGGTACGTGAACTGGAACGCGTTAACGTTCGCCATCTATATAGCGACCCTTGGAGAACAAGATGCGGAACTCCTTGTGAATGGCTCTTTTCCGGCATGGTCGCCGGATGGAATGGAAATCGCCTGCACTGTAGGCTCTCGACTTACATTAATCAACATCCGCACAGGGGCGCAAAAACAACTCTTACCCAAGAATGTGGAGTCTTTTCAACGCTTTCCGTCCTGGTCTGCGGCGGGGGACAAACTCGCCTTCGCTTGGAATAGACATCCGTTGCCACCTCCCGATGCGGAAAGGCGTGTGCACGCGGAATGGAAGGACAAAATAACAGTCTACATTGTGAATCGCGACGGCACTGACCTCCAGCAGCTTATCGAGGAAGCCGGTCCCTATGCACAGGATCCAGCGTTATCACCAAATGGAGAAAAAGTCCTCTATACACAGGAAATTAATGGTCAGTTCCAAATTTTCAAACTTGAGCTAAACAGTGGCATTCGGACGCAGTTGACGCACATCGGGTGGAATACTGGCGGGGATTGGTTTGATCCTGCGTATGCGTTGCCGGTTTCACCGCAACCTCACCTGCTAACCACGACATGGGGAGATATGAAAAAGCAATAGCGTTTGAGATGGACGCGGTTGTTTACGAGGAGCAGTATATGAAAACGATACATTTGTTAGCCTTTGCCATATCTATTCTGTTAGTGCTGAATGCAAGCGTTTCGCCGCTTTTCGCACAGGCACCGACGACTCCCAAAATCTTGTTCACCTCCACACGCGATGGCAATCGTGAAATCTACACCATGAATCCGGATGGAAGCGAACAAATGAGACTCACACACCACCCTGCAAACGATCTACATGCGGTCTGGTCCCCCACAGGTGAGCAAATCCTTTTCATCTCCGATCGCGATGGTGTGCGAGACTTGTTCTTGATGGATTCTGATGGATCCAACGTCCGACGTGTTTTTAAGAAGGAAGTTTACAGAGGAAGACCGGCGTGGTCACCCGATGGCACACAGATTGCTTATATGCACTTACGCTGGGACATTGACGAGTATCCTATCTACATCGCTACGCTTGGAGAACAAAAAGAGGAGGAACTCATTATGAACGCCCACAATCCAGCGTGGTCGCCCGATGGGACGGAAATCGCCTGCTCTATATCTGCCCGAATTAAAATTATCAACGTTCGCACAGGAGCACAAAAACGCCCCTTATCAAGGAAAATAGTAGATTGGCAATTGCAGCCGTCTTGGTCGGCTGTGGGAAACAAAATTGCCTTTACTGGGAACAACCACCCATTGCCTGACCTCAAGGGTTTGGAGCTGAAGGAAGCCAGGGCACTGCACAAGGCATGGCAGGATAAGCAGACCATTTTCATTATGAACAGCGATGGCAGTGGTTTCAAAAAACTCGTTCCTGAAGCCAGTCCGAAGGCATCAGGACCTGAGATATCTCCAAATGGCGAAGAGGTCCTTTATACACAAGAAATTAAGGGTCTTTTACAAATCTTCAAAGTTGATGTCAATAGTGGCGTGCGTACCCAATTGACACATATTGGGCACATTTTTCAAGCGAATTCTGGTGGGGATTGGTTCGACCCAGCGTATACGTTGCCGGTCTCACCACAACCCCACCTGCTAACCACAACATGGGGAGATGTCAAAAAGCAATAGTCGTATAGGCTGTAGGGGTAGGTCTTGTGCCTACCCTTTATGAAGGGTATTGTATGAAAAAGATACAGTTGTCAGTTCTTGCCATATCTATTCTTTTCGTGCTGAATGGAAGCGTTTCTCCGCTTTTCGCAAAAGCACCAACAACTCCGAAAATCCTGTTTACCTCCACACGAGATGGCAATCGTGAAATCTACACCATGAATCCGGACGGCTCCGAGCAGGTGAGACTCACACAACACCGCGGAAATGATCTGCAAGCCGTCTGGTCTCCAACGGGTGAGAAGATTCTTTTCGTCTCCGATCGCGGTGGTGTCCGAGATCTATATATGATGAACCCAGATAGCTCTAATGTCCGGCGCGTCTTCAAATTCAAGGTAGAAAACTGGAGAATAGACCCGACTTGGTCTGCTGATGGCAGCCAGTTCGCTTATGAATCTGTAGATTGGGGTCGTTTAAAGATCACTCTCGACATCGCGACCTTAGGGGAACAAGAATCGGAATTCTTCGTGAGCGGCTCTTACCCGGCATGGTCGCCGGATGGCGCGGAAATCGCCGGTTCTGTACGGGAACGACTTACATTAATCAACATCCGTACGGGAGCACAAAAACAACTCCTACCCAAGAATGTGGAGTCTTTTCAACGCGACCCGTCCTGGTCTGCTGCAGGTGACAAACTCGTCTTCTCTTGGAATAAACATCGGGTGCCACCTCCAGATGCGGAAAGACATCTGCACGATGAATGGAAGGACAAAATAACAATCTACATCATCAATCGCGACGGCACTGGACTCCAGCAGCTTATCGAAGAAGCAGGTCCCTATGCCCAGTATCCAGTGTTATCACCGGATGGAAACGAAGTCCTCTATACACGAGAAATTAACGGAGATTTCCAAATCATTAAACTGGATCTGAACAGCGAGGTTCGGACGCAATTGACACATATTTCATGGAATACTGGAGGAGACTGGTTTGACCCGGCGTATGCGTTGCCGGTTTCGCCACAACCCCGACTGCTAACAACCACGTGGGGAAAAGTGAAAATTAAATAGAATAGCCAATAGAATTGATCGGATTGAGGGACAAACAGACTTATATTAAAATGGAGAAAACATCATGAACCGTTCCTACAGGCGACACCGTTCCATGCGCGCGCTGCTCTTTTCGAGTATCGTCCATCTTTGCCTCGCCATCACCTTTATGTTCTCGTTCTATACCCAAAGGCAGAACAACAGTGAAGACGCGCTGGCAGTGGAACTCATCAAGCCGGAAGCCCTTCGGGAACAACGGCGTACCCTCAAACCACCGCCACCCAAAAAACTACGAACGCCACAGCACACAGATCCGTCTACCGAGACAAACCAACGGCACCTGGACCTCATGGCTTCCGCGAATTTAATCGATGAAACCCGACGGCAATCGGAGGAGGCACTTCTACACAGCGCAACGAGATCCGTGTCTGACGTTGAAACGACTCTCCCCGATGTGACAACGGACGCAAAACGGATCAATAGCCGAGAAACACCGATCTCAGAAGAGGTCGCGAGCCCTTTTCAGACGACTGCGGGGGCAGGTGTAGACAGTCTGCGGCAACGCGTCAAAGGTGATGGTGGTGGCGGATTTCACAAACTCGAATCTACGGGTGCTTCTGAAATTGGGACTGTCGGGGACGGTGATGGAGACGGCGAGGGCGAAGGAACCGGCAGTGGAGATAGTAACAACCCGTTCGCGAAAGCACTCAAACGTATCGCCGACCACATCATCGGAACACGAGAAGTGGACAAGGTGAACGTCGTTTTCGTACTCGACACGAGCGCGAGCATGCGCGATAACGTCCAAGAAGTCGCCGCAAACCTGTTCGCCATGGTCGATGCGTTCGATCTCGTCAATCTGGAGTACCACTTCGGCATGTCGGAATTCAGTGTCAGGTACGAAGGTCAAAAACTGGAGATCCGCACTTTGTTACCCGATGTCGGGATGCTGCGCAGACGGATGCAAAAAGCCGCACTCAGCGGCGATGAACATGCGCTCGACGCACTCATGGATACACCCTACCGTATCGACTTCCACGCCGATGCGGACCAATACATCATCCTCGTAACCGATGAACCCGCAACGACTGCTTTTAAAAAGGAAGATGCCCACACCAAGATGCGGGAAAAGGTTATCAAGGAATATCAACTTCAGGGTATCCATGTCAACGTTCTTGGGGTTCCAGAACCGTTTCAACAAGAGTTAGCGGAAATGACGGGTGGACTCTGGCAGCGCATTCCGGGAGGCTTCGGTAAGGCAACCTCGCTTCCAAGTGATCGCGTCGCCAATGCAGCATTTATGAAGGTATTTCGGGACATTGTCACCGACCTTCGCCGAAACAGCGGTCAATTGCTATTCAGTATGGAGTCCCAATTCGAGGTGCTACTCGAAGATGGCGATGTCCCAATCAAAAAGTTGCAACGCGAATTCAAGAAAAACGGTGTCTCTTTAGCCGGTGCCGACAACCTGTTTGGGAGTTCCACGGTCTGGGAGAAACAGAAGAATGATTTGTGGGTAATTACCGATTATACAAACGGGCGCATCTACACCATCCGCAAACAGGGTAATAAACTGAACGTTTTCGCCGGGATCTACCCTGAAAGTTGGAACCCTTCTAACAGTCTCACTGCAATGACGCAAAAACGCGGCAACAGATGGCTCGTAAACGACCCAACCCGGCATCGCATGTATACCATCCGAAGTGAAAAGAATCGACTGAACATCTACAACGGGGCGGCACTCAGTGCGTCTCCTGACAACGCAGTGAAAGGATATGAACCTGTCGTGGATATTGTAGTAATGCTCGATTATAGTCGGAGTATGGGCGGCAAATCCGAAGCGATCATGCTCGGTTTAAGCACACTTATCGGCAGGTTAGAAATCCTACCCATCAGGTATCGGATTGGGCTAATCCGTTTCGCGGAGGCGAAGGATGCCATCAAAGTCATCAACGGCGCGGTTGTGACGCAGATGCCGCTCAACGAATCCATGCTCGAAAGCTACATGGAGGACCCATTTGGGGGAGACGAACACCTCATCGATGCAATCGTGGAAGGGGTTCCGAGAGTAAAATTCAGTCCGTATGCCAGCCGATTCCTGCTTATTCTGACAGATGAACCGACAACAGGAAAATACCCGCCTGAACGCGCACTCAGTCTGTGCCTGTCGTTAGGCATCCGTGCCTATGTTATCGGACATCCGGGTCCTACAGATTTTCAGAAAACCCTCGCAGAGCAGACGGGCGGACGCTTCTTCACAATGCCGAAACATCTCAATAGAATCTACCGGAATCAGTAATTAGTTGTCATTATGGATGCAACAATTCGCTCCCACATAGAAAACATGTTCAATATTTTGGCGAAGGTGGATTAACCTCGACAGCCCCAAAATCACAGACTATCACATTGAACTTATTGATCCCGCTGCCTCATCTGATGTGGCTTCTCACAGTTATATTGATAAGAGACCGAATGCAACGCTAAGGTTTTCCTTGCCGGATGTCCCAATACCACGGGACCCAAACTGATTGAAAAGTTAACCATCGAAAGGAGACAACAATATAATGTCAACAACTTCTACAAGTACACAACAACACCGAGAAATGGCAACCGAGGAGGGACCTGTCGCCGTTGCGATCGTCACCGTGAGCGACACACGCACCCCTGAAACAGATAAAAACGCCGCATTCCTACGCGAACAACTCGCGGCAGAGGGAAACAGCGTCGCCGCATATCAAATCATAAAAGATGAACCCGACCAAGTCGCGGCAGTATTAGATAAAATGGCGGAAAGCGACGCACAGGTTATTCTCTTCAACGGTGGCACTGGCATCGCCCCGCGCGACACCACTTTTGACATTCTCAGTCGCAAACTGGAAAAGACCTTGCCCGGATTCGGCGAACTCTTTCGGATGTTCAGTTACGATCAGGTCGGTGCCGCGGCGATGCTCTCACGCGCGACAGCGGGTGTCTATCGCGGAAAAGTGGTGATCTCCACACCGGGTTCAACTGCCGCAGTGCAATTGGCATGGGAAAAGTTGATTGGACCGGAATTGCAACATCTGGCATGGGAAGTCGGACGCTAAAATAGTTTTCGGTTTTCAGTTTTCAGTTTTCAGTTAAAGAGGGACTTCTGTAAGAATTTATCTCTTTGTGGAGCATATCAAGTTAGGGTAGATTGTTACAAAACGCCTATTATAGTAAAACCCGTAATTACTCGTTCATGTAAAAAGTATGTGCGATTGTTTTGTGCGAAGGCAGTCCCCACGCGGGTTGGGCATCTTCATTAGCACACAGTCTTTACATGAGCCAACCCGTAATTACTTATACACTAAAAGATGGGCGAGGATACAATCCTCGCCAGCGGGGGTGAGGTGTTTGTTCCCTGACGAACTGTAAATATATTTTTGGATTTTACTATAACTGATTGCCGACTACTGATAACTGACAACTATTCACAAAACCTCACGGGTGAAGGTATACGCATGCCGCAACCACGAGGCGTAATAGATACCGTTCGCATAGAAGAAATAGAGTATCTTCAACCCAACAACACCCATCAAACAGACAGATAACACCGCGAGCAGACTGAAATCCCAAGCACTCATCTTCAAAGCCCGTAGTGAGGTGCGTTGTGTCACTGTCTCCGGTGAGAACCCGCGACTTTCAACGGATTCGCCGAGGTGCGTCGCGTGCCGGATGTTACCCGCTAAGATAGGACGAAAACTGTTGAGAATCCCGCGGCAGGTCGCAAACAGATTGAGACGGAAGTAACGAAATCCCCTTAACCTTTGGGAACGAAACACAGTCATTGCTTCATTCGCAATGACAGGAATGAAATGTAACGCCGTCGTCACCATAAAAGCGAGGGTCGCTGGCACGCGCAACTGTGCCAACGCGAGGAGCAGATCGCGGGGTTGCGTCGTCCAAACGATAAAACACCCGATGACGAGTGTCGTGTTGAAACGGAGGGATTGGACGATTCCGTGGAACAGCCCCTCTCGATAGACACGGATGCCACCTGTCATCTTCCCAATGAGCGGTAGGTCTGCAGGCACGAGCGTGAACAGCACGGTGCGTGGAAATTCGTTATAGAAGATCGCTTGGCTGTAAATCAAACCCCACGTCGTAAAAAAGAGGAAAGCACAGAGCAACCCGATCTGCCGCCACGTCGGGACGGACAGTGCGACCAACGCGAGGCTCCCAAGGAAACAGACAAGCAGTGCCGTCGGGCTGTCCAGCAGAATGACGAGGCATCCGCTAATGAGCATCATCAGGATTTTGGTACGGGGTTCGAGTTTGGTATCGCGCATTGTGTGGTTTTTCGTTTGCACCTCTGAGATAAGTATAACAGGTTCGGACCCCGTTTGCCAATGAAAACGCTTCGCTGGCAGTCAGCAGCGCAGCTATCAGCGGTCAGCGGTCAGCGGTCAGCGGTCAGCTATCAGCCGTCAGCAGTCGGGATTCGGAGAGCTCACCTACAAATCGGTCAGCTATCAGCACCGGTGTTTGTCTGAATCGCGGATTACACAGATTACACAGATTGCGCGGATTTTCGCAGTTTTGTACCGCTACGTCTTCAGCCCCAGAGGGGCGGTATGTTTATAGAAACGCATCCTTCCTATCCCTTTAGCCCCAGAGGGGCGACATCTGTGTAGAAACGCATATCACCAAAAAAACAAAGCCCCAGACAGGCGACATCTGCCAAATTCCCCTTGACGTATCCCCTCAAAACCTGCTATCATACCCCTATGCCGCAACTCAACCTCAAACCCAATCACAAAGCAGTCCGAGACTACTACGCCACGCTGCAGCAATACAATAAACACGACATTACACACGAAGGCGCGGTCAGCTCCCCTTTCGATACACTCCTACACACCTGTGCAAAACAGGTGAACGGTACCTTCGTCCCACAATATCCGATGCGCACTGCCGCAGACAACCGCATCATCATCGACGGCACCATACTCGACGAATACGGACTTCCGTTCGCCTACTGGGAAGCGAAGGATATGGACGACGACCTGTCAAGGTCCGTAATTGACAAGCGTGAGGCGGGCTATCCGCTCGACAACATCCTCTTCCAGAACCCACAGCGCGCCATCCTGTATCAGAACGGGCATGAGGTGCTGGATCTCGACATCACCGAACCCGCAAATCTGATTGCGGCACTCCAATACCTGTGCTCCTACACCGCACCCGCACTCGACAATTGGCAGACCGCCGTCGCCGATTTCAGAACGCATGTACCAGACCTCGCAAGCGAGTTGAAAGAACGGATCGAGCAACGCCACGAAACCGATCCAGCCTTCAAAAAGGCGTTCACCGATTTCTACGAGACCTGCCGCACCTCCATCAATCCAGAACTCTCACAGGATGCCGTCGAGGAGATGCTCATCCAACATATCCTCACCGAACGCATCTTCCGCACCGTCTTTGACAGGTCGGACTTCACGCGTCGAAACATCATCGCACGCGAGATCGAAAACGTCAGCGATGTGCTCATGCGGCAATCTATGAGTCGCGACGAGTTTCTTGGACCGCTGAACCGATTCTACGTCGCCATTGAACAGGCGGCGACGCTCTGCCAAGACTTCTCCCAGAAACAGCACTTTCTCAATACATTTTACGAGAAGTTCTTTCAAGGGTTCTCCGAGGATGTAGCAGATACACACGGCATCGTCTACACACCACAACCGATCGTCGATTTCATGGTGAACAGCGTCGCACACATCTTGGAAACCGAATTCGGTCGGTCACTGTCGGATACCGGTGTGCATATCATCGATCCGTTCGTCGGGACAGGTAACTTCATCGTCCGACTCATGCAGGACATCCAAGGCACAGCATTGGAGGCGAAATACCGCCACGAACTCCACTGCAACGAGGTGATGCTCCTACCCTACTACATCGCCAGTCTGAACATCGAACAGGAGTACTTTGAACGGATGGGGACGTATCTGCCGTTTGAAGGAATCGCGCTTGCGGACACGTTTGAGCTGTTTGAGGGACAGCAGCAGCATATTATGTTCACGCAGGAGAACACAGAACGCGTGGAACGACAGAAGGCGGCGGATATGTTTGTCGTTATTGGCAACCCGCCCTATAACACGCAGCAAGTAAATGAAAACGATAATAACAAAAATCGTAAGTATGAGGTAATGGACCAGCGGATTACGGAGACGTACGTAAAAGATTCTAAGGCAACACTCAGAAATAAACTCCACGATCCGTATGTGAAGGCGATCCGATGGGCATCGGAACGGATTGGCGAGGAAGGTGTTGTTGCATTTGTGACGAACAACGGATTTCTCGACGGTATCGCGTTCGACGGGATGCGGAAACATCTTTATCAGGATTTTAACCGTATCTACATTTTGGATTTGAAAGGCAATGTCCGTAAAGATTCAATGCGAGAGGGGATTCCCATTGGAGAAAAGCATACCGTATTTGGACTTGCGGCGATGGTTGGGATTACCGTGACCTTCTTTGTGAAAAGTCGGCACTATCATGACCACAAGATTTACTATAGTGGGACGGATTGGAAAGCCACAAGACAAGAAAAGTTCAACCGAGTCGAAAGTGCGATTTCAATCAACGGGATTGAGTGGAAAGAAATCACACCGGATAAAAAACATACATGGCTAACTGAAGGACTCCATGCTGAATTTGACACCTTTCTGCCGATGGGAAGTAAAGAAGCAAGACGCGTAAAAAAGGAAGCAATAGATGTAGTTTTCAAAGCTTACAGTCTTGGTGTTAGCACGAACCGTGACGCATGGGTATGTAATTTCACCCATAACACACTGACTGACAACATGCACAAAATGATTGAGACCTACAACGATCAAGCGTTTAAGTGGGAACGAAGACTAGACCGGGATACCAATGTTGATGATTTCGTGATTTCTGATGACACAAAAATCAAGTGGAGTCGTAACTTAAAACGGGAATTAAAACGAATTAGAATCGCTGAGTATGCTGAAGATAAAGTAAGAAATCTACTTTACCGTCCTTTCACAAAATCTTACCTATTTTTCGACCGAATTATGAATGATGAGGTTTCCCACTTCCCTTCCATATTTCCGACATCCGAAACGGAAAATCGGGTGATTTGTGTCAGTGGCATTGGAAGTAACAAACCGTTTCAATCGTTGATGGTTGACGTGATTCCAGATCTCCATCTTACAGGCGATTCTCAATGCTTCCCCTTCTATATCTACAACGAGGACGGCACGAACCCACAGGAGAACATCACCGATTGGGCGTTGACGGAATTCCGAACCCACTACGACGATGACACCATCACCAAATGGGACATCTTCCACTACAACTACAGTCTCCTGCACCATCCCGACTACCGCGAGAAGTATCAGATGAACCTCAAGCGCGACCTTCCGCATATCCCGTTCGCCGAGGATTTCTGGGGATTCGCCAACGCAGGTGCGCAGTTAGCAGACCTCCACGTCAACTATGAATCCGTTCCCAAATACGATAAACTGAAATACATTGAAACGCCGGGGATGACAGTCGATTGGCGGGTTGAGAAGATGAAACTCTCCAAAGACAAGACGCAGTTGGTATACAACGATTTCCTGACGTTGGACGGTATCCCTGCCGAGGCGTACGACTATCGGCTCGGCAATCGTTCTGCGTTGGAGTGGGTGGTGGATCAGTATCGGGTCAAGACGGACAAACGGAGCGGGATTGTGAACGACCCGAACCGTGAGTCGGAGCCGCGGTATATTGTGGATCTGATTGCCAGCGTCATCACCGTCAGCCTGAAAACCGTGGAGATTGTCAAAAACCTGCCACCCTTGTAGGAGCCTCTTTATGTGGGAGGGGTTTGTAACCCCGACTCCCTATCCTGACTTCTGACCGCTGACCGCTGACAGCCTCTTTGTAGGAGGGATCTCCGAATCCCGACTCTTGCTGATCGCTGACGGTTGATGGCTGATAGCCATGTGAGGACGATGAACGATCTGCGAGATACACTTAAAAAAACGAACCTTTTCTCACAAAATCTGACTAATGTAAACAAACACAGCAATTGAACGTTAAAAGAGTGTAAAAGTTAGAAAAATGAATTGAGATTTACAGTGTTCTAAAAAATGGAGAAGGAGAAAAATCATGGCAACGCAAATTCGTCAGCAAAATGGCATCACGATTTTGGAACCGAGTGGAAAGATAGTGGGATCCTCAGCATCAGAATTACGGAAGGCAATTTCACCACAGATAGAGGCTTACGATGAGCCACGCGTCCTCATCAATTTCGAGCGCGTCAATCGAATCGATAGTTCAGGGCTCAGTGCCCTTATGGAAGCACGTGTCGCCGCAACCCGCAAGAAAGGGCGTATCGGGGTTATCAATGTCGGTAAACACATCAAAAACCTGGTCGCTCTGAATCGGTTAATGAGTCTCTTTGAGTGTTTCGACAGCGAGGATGCCGCAGTCTCAGCACTATCGGCATAGCACCTAAAGTTCAGTGATATATAAAAAGGGGACCGGTTTTACCGGTCTCTTTTTTTGTACGACGCAATGTTCCTACCGCGCTGGTGTGATTTGATGTATTACGATATACACATGCCGCCCTTATAGGGCTATCATTTTATATCCCATGGTTTCTATCAACATATCGCCCCTACGGGGCTGAATACCAATCGCTGACCCCTACACAGCATCCTTTCTACACAGATTGCTTCGCAGTGAGAACCCGCTGGAGTTGAAGTCATAGCGGTCCAAAGTTGCGAAAATCCGCGATTCAGGCGGACACCGGTGCGGTTGGGAATACAGATCGCATTTGGGCGAGTACGCCGCAAAACCGCACCTACCGGACCTGAGACGCAAATCGTTTAGCGGACTAACGTCACGACAACGGAATCCTGCCCCTCTGCATAAGGAACATCCCATTCAATTTGCTCGCGGATCTCGATGCGACCTGTGCTACACCGATATGAGCCTGATGGCATCCCACGGACAGAAATATGCGCACATTCCGCATGCCTGGACGGCTTCGACAAAACGAGCTCCAACTGTCGCAAATCCTTCGTGAGTGTCGCCTTCTCAATACGAGCCTTCACCGTCTCCAACGCCACACCGAGCGGCACAAAGGATGCCCTAACCCCTAACCCATCCTGCGGGACGAGCGTATAGCCGTCCGCCGTCTCCGAAACAGCACATCCATATCCGACGAGCCCGAAATCCGGATCTTGAACGAGGTAGGATTTCAGCATGCTCAAGTTGCCGTAAAGTCCCATACCGACCTCACCAGAGAAACAGCCGTTCCGATAGTAGTTGTATTCCGGTGACCCCTTCTCCGGCGGGTTGAACCGCCACTCTCTACCGTTGTAGCCTTTCCCCGAAGGATCAACACAACTCCAGACAGCCAAGGTTGCACCATAAGCCTTCTGCAGGAAGTGTAGATCCCCTGTCTGCTCATATCTATCGAAAAGCGGACGCGCCAATAGTGGCGTTGGGTAGCATCCGATAAATCGCATGTTCGTGCAGTAGGAGAACCACATCGGGGTTGCGTCGCGGCTGGCGAGGATCGTCTGCACAGTGCGCTGCTTCAGCGATTCATCATCGGCGACCTGTGCTAAATAGTATAACGCCGCTTTCGAGGCGTGATCGAAGCAATACTCCGATGCGAACGGGTACTCCTCCTCAAGGAAAAACGGGAGACACCCTTCAATAGCCTCTCGAAGCGTCCAGTATTCAGGAACCATGCCTTCCGTTTTCAGCGATCTCAGGAGATGCGCCAGAATCGGTGAACCCATCGGTGCATGCGTTTTGGACATGTTGCCACGGTGGTAGTCGATGTAATTCTTCGTCTCATAGACGCTCTCGTAGGTAGAATCGAGGTAAGAGGCGAGTGCGGTGTTATAGGCGAGGTTGAGATACCACAACGGTTCGCGACTCGTTTTTATCCCGTGCAACTTGGTGATCCGATACATCTGATAGTAGATATTATAGACGTGCGGATAGTTATAGATGCGCCAGACGTAATCCCATCGCCGCCACGACCCCGGTCGGAGTCCGATGAGCGAATTCAGCACCTGATAGTTGTCTTTGTTCTGCAACTTCCCGTAGAGAAATTTCTCAATGAATTCATCGAGTGCGTGGATCTCCTGCTCGTCGGGATAATAGGCGTTTTTTCCGGCGAGGAATACGGGTGCTGCAAAGCATCAGTCATCGCTGCCCCCCATATCAATCGAGCCGCAAGGCGCCTCCTCCTCCACAATGCGTCTTTCATCCTCGTTATTCCAGATGCGAAAACTGTAGTGACAGAGGTCGTCAGGATCTTCGACACGCTGATTCTCCACGACGAATTTGGCGCGCGCCTTCATCAAGGTCTCTATCTCCGCGATACCGTTGAACAACAGGTGTGTCCACTCGCCATTGCCGTAGCGGATTGTCACCTTCTGTTCCCCCATGGAAGTGAGACGGACGGTATAGGTGTAACGGTCGCCCATCACTGCTACGGGTTCAACCTCAATGCCGTTAGCGGTCTCAATAGCCGTAATCGGCTTCTTGCATCGGAGCAGAAGATGTGCCGTCGTGCTAACAGGTAACACCATCCCCGGCACGATCTTCACGGCAATGTTCCCGTTCTGATACAACTTCTCGTTGACATCGGCATAGTCCTTGACGCGACACAGTGTGAAGCTGAAAGTCCGTCTTTCATCGGGTGCCAAAGTGAGCGAACGGTGTCCATTGTACCAAGGTTCCTCCGCAGTGGCTTCGGAAAACAGGTAAAACATGGAGCCAGCACCCGTCACCATCTCGGTGTTAGGGAAAAGTCCATACCCAGAAATCGCCTCCAGTGCGGTGTCGCCTTGTGGGACAATCAGTAAGTGGTCGCCTTTACCGCTCGCACGGGTCGCGAGGATATAGGACGAATGTCCAGAGACAAACGAGCTCTCAATCACGCGTTGCTCAAAGACATACTTCGTAGACTCAATCGACCGATGGTTGAAACCCTGTTTCTCATCACCGATACTGTAGTTCGTATTCAGTGTGATCGGGAGTCCGAGTTCTCCGATTTCGACATGTTCCTGCGAAGTGTTGTGAAGCGTGATCGTCCATAGAATGGCATCGCCGCTCTGTGGGTTTCCCCTAAACTCGTAACGTTGTTCGATATTGAGATGCTGGAGTCCACCTCGGTTGACAGAATTGCCCTCATAACGGGTCGTTATGAAATCATCGTCGTACGTCACCGTACGGACATCGTCGCTGAGGAAGGTGTGCATCGCGCACCACGCCGCTTCACCGGCGAGACGCGCTTTCAGCACAAGATCGCCAGTCCAAGTGTGCATCGGAATGCGTTGCGCCTTTTCAGGAACGTGCTGTTGCTTCCACCAGATGTTGAGGCGCATGTTCTGCTCATTTCCGACGAAGTTCGTGCCTTGTGCGTCCTCTGTCAGGTACAGACCTTTGATAACACCGCTGCGTCTGTCCACATCGAGGATGTAATGTTCATTCGTCAAACGGAGGTAGGCATCGTGTGGGGTATAGCGTGCGTATCTGACCTGTAGCATGGTATGTTACTCGCTTTCACGGGGTAGAGAGACGTCGGTTTTTCTTGAGAATACCCGTTCTGGCAGAATCTGTCAAGCATAAACAGTTACAGTAGTAGGCACATGCCGTGTGCCGTCAAACCGGCATCTAATCCTTCATACCCTAAAAAACAGAGATACGTAGTGAAACCCAACGATATACGCCTATCACTTCAAGCACCTGATGGTATGATGTTGGGTTGAACGGAACTGAGAAAACAGATGTCGGTGTGCCAAATACACCTGAAACCCAACATAGCCTCGTATACACCCAAGAAAATAGTAAAACCCAACACATCACAGATCGGTTAGCCGTCAAGTTGGGTTTCGCTGCGTTTAGGGTGTTTCCAAAGTCTCTTGAAACCATAGGGGTTCTGGTGGGTTGTCTATTATTTTTCTATCCCGCTCTACCCAACCTACGATGCGATGTCACAGTTTTTTCTTAAATTGACACTTATGGTGCGGTTACAAACCGTGAAGAAACCCCCAAGCAAAAACCCTACCGGGTCTGAGGGAAGCATAGCATTACCGAAATATTTTCTGAAACTTCATCAAACCGCACCTACCGTTGTTGTGGAGGAAAAGGTTTATGTTTATGTGGGTGTGTAAATATTTTGTCAAAGATTAGGATTGAGATGCGTTACCTCAAAGATTTTCCTGTGTGAATCTCGGAGTACAGGGATTGCACGGATTTTAAAGAGATTTGCGGCAGCCGGTGCCTTTTTCGGAATGTTGTCTGTCTCTCCACCGGCGAGCGCGTCTTCGGGGATATAGTTGCTATAATCCGAGATACTCCCATGTGTTACCGCGTAGATGACAACGTTAATGAGTTGCCGTGCGGCAGCGGGTGCGAACTCCTCTAAAATCTTATTCCGGTCCTGATAGTGACCGAAGAAAGGTTTCTGCACTGCCCCATCCATCACGTGTATCATTGCTTCCGTATCAACGAGAACAGCGAGTCGGTCGTCAATGAAAACGCCCTGTAACTGACCGTAGGGACCGTGATGGAGAATGGTACTCCCCATTTTCCGAACAGGAAATCGGAGCGGTCCGTTCAACTCATAGAAAGCATTGTAAATCTCGTGATCCTTAGGAATAGTGGTCAAGTGGTATTCAGGGAGAATTTGACGCAGGATGCGAAGCGCGGGTTGCATTGCCAATTCCGTGTTTCCGTGCGTGGGCATATAGATAAACCCGCCACGGTTTATGACATATTCGCGAATCCGCTGCGCCTCCCGATCAGTATAACCGAAGGAAGGACGATCCCCTTTCGTTTGCCAGATAGCCTGACCGTTCAGTAATCCGTTCTGGAGTTTTCCTGAGGAACCGGAAATCGGTTCCATAAAGATAATCGGTGACTCAAAGAACGCTGCATCCGTAATTTGGACCGCGTCAACCATTTGGGTTTGGATGCCTGTTTCTGTATTCAGCGACTTGACTAAATAGGGCAGACCTGCCCCGAATCGGAGGTGTCCGATGCCGCTGCCTCAGAAATCAAGGTTCGGATGTAACGGGTCATCAAGACGGACGAGATTGAGGCTTCCAATAATCTCTTTGCCGCGCCCCTGAATAATAGCACCAGGGCTTCCCTTGGAAAGCTGTGGTACACCGTTACCCAGAACCATGTTCCCTGTTACATCTGATAACGAAGCATTGATATTCGCAGCACCCGCACCCTCCACGAGTGCATTTAGCTTGCCACTGCCTTGTGTCCGTCCTTGTTCAAAACCGGAGCCTGAACCAAAAGAGCCGAGTCCAGTGCCACTCCTGCTGGAACCGCCAAATTGCGTTGACTTGTGTTAAGTTGTGTCAAGTCATCTGGTCTCCACCCGTTAGGACTAACAGCTCTGATGTCACAGTGCTTGAGTCCAGCCCTACCGTTTTTTTAGCTCCGCCCAAGTTGTCGTTAAGCGATTCCGGGGATGCACAGCAAAACCCTCAATTTCATTCGGTAGTTTGGGGACAGCGTTGGGGTCTATTGCCATGTAAACGGCATCCAAACGGGTATCGCCTTCCCTAGACCAAAATGTAACGGTATGTTTCCCCGGTTTCAGATCAAAGGTCAACGGATTCTTTTCGCGCCATTTTACTTTTGCCCACGTCCACTCCTGATGCTGACCTGTATCCCAGATCATGTTGGCATCACCCGGTTGTGGACTTTTCTTCTGATCGACTGTGATATGGAAAGAGTCCTTCGCCGTATCTTGGGCAATCACCCGCCCCCACATCGTGTACTGACCGGGTGTTCTAACGTTAATCACGAAATCGGCTTTACCGGGGTGGCGACCACCCCCGCCCTTTCCCGCCGATATATACATACCGCCTGAAGCTTTCTTATCTTCATAAATTTCCATGATTTCTACAATTTCATCTGCATCTTCGGCTTCAAAGCCAATCTCAGTAGCAATGCAATAACCGACCAATCCCAATACAAGCAGTACAAATTGAATCAATAACAACCGCATATATTTCATGCGTATATCCTCCTTAGGTTTGTAATAGCGCACTTCATTGCGCTTGTTTTTCTCCTCGCTTTACCAATACAAAACACTGACTTTAGCGTCTTAGATCTCAAAACGCACTACCGTGGACTGAAGTATTTACAAGAAACATTAAAAAGGCTTCCACAAAAACCTGAACCTATTGTTATTGACCAACTCACTGAACATCTGAATTCTATTGGCTCTATTCATCAAACACCTGCTCAACTCAGGCCTGGATAAGTTGGCGAAGGTATTGTTGATACTAACAATATTAACAATTCCTGCATTATTTTTCAAGAAAAATTATGTAAATGTTCCTGTTGACAGTCTCCCTGATTTGTGATAAACTTCGGTTTATGTGAACCATCATCACAGAACATTCTATAACGAAGGAGATTATCAATGGCGAAAATCAAAGTCTTGATTGCCAGTGGAATTAGCCAAGAGGTCGCGGATATGCTGGGGGGCGCACCCTCGGAAATGGAAATCAGCTTTCTACCGGAAGGTGAGCAACTTAAAGACCACCTTTCAGATGTTGAAATTCTTTACGGAGTGGTGTCGGAAGATGCACTCCCTCATGCGAAATCCCTACAGTGGGTGATGCAACCTTTCGTGGGGGTAGAAAGGTCAATGTACCCCGCCTTCAAGGAAAGCCCCATCACACTGATAAACAGCAAGCGTCTGTATGGACCCCAACTCGCCGAACACGCCTTCGCGTTGCTACTGTCCCTGACACGTGGGATTAACGCACAACTCGATTTGATGCGTGATAAGGAGTGGAAGTGGACACTATGCGTTGAGGTATCCGGAATGACGATGGGCATTCTCGGACTTGGGGGTATCGGCAGAGCGGTCGCGCAACGTGCCAAAGCCTTCGAATTCAACGTAATTGCTGTCGATCCCGAACCGATGGAGAAGCCAGACACCGTCGATGAATTGGGGCAACTCGACTGGCTACCGGAGTTCCTGTCTCGCTGCGACGTTTTGACGGTATGCTGTCCAATCACACCGCAAACCCATAAACTGCTATCCCATGCAGAATTCGATGCCTTACCAGATGGCTGCTTCTTCGTCAACGTCAGTCGCGGTAAGGTGGTCGACGAGGACGCACTTATCGCCGCGCTGAAAAGTGGGAAATTGGCGGGTGCTGGACTGGACGTGACTTATACGGAACCGTGTCCAGAAGACAATCCATTATGGACACTTCCGAACGTGATCCTAACGTCCCATACCGCTGGTGCCTCGCAGAATATCGCCAAACGCGCGATGGAACTGTTTATCGACAACATGCGCAAATACGTGAAGGGAGAACCGCTCACGAATGTTGTAGATAAGGAAAAAGGGTATTAACTGCCTATTGCGAAGGCTTCCAACGCTTCCGTGTCAATAACAATACCGAGTCCGGGCATATCATCAATGACGAAAGCCCCATCCTCGACCGTCGGCATTCGCGTGGTGATTTGCCCTTTCGATTCATACGCCTCAGGGGAATGCTCCATAATCAAGAAGTTGGGGATCGTCGCTGAAAATTGCACCGTTGCGGCAATCGAGAGGATGCCACCGCCACCGATGTGCGGTGTCACCGGAATGTTATAGGTATCGGCGAGGCTTGCGATGCGTTTCCCTTCCGTGAGTCCAGTACGGGCAATATCGGGCATGGTAATGTCGCAGGCGCGACGCTCAAATACCTCCCGTAACTCATAACGGGTGCGTGTCCATTCCCCGATAGCGACTGACATATCCAGTGCCTGTGCCAATGCCGCTTGTCCGGGGATGTCCTCTGGTGCCGTCGGCGACTCTAACCACATCACGTCTAATTTCTCAAGCCCGCGTCCGAGCAGCGTCGCCTCTGGAACACTGTACTGGGTATGGACATCCACCATCAACTTAATCTGTGGACCGACCTGTTCGCGCACGGCTGCGACGATCTCCAAAATCTCGGCGCGACTGTGTGTCGCGTGAATCTTCAATCCGCCATAACCCTGTGAGACATATTTAGCCGCTTGTGCCGCCGCCGCTTCCGGTGTGCTGCCTCCTACACCGGCGTATAAAGGAATCCGATCCCGATAGCGGCCACCCAGCACTTTGTGAACGGGTTTACCTGTCGCTTTCCCGATGATGTCCCACAGGGCAATGTCACACCCAGCGAGTGCATCGATAAAAAAGCCGGTATAGTGTCCACGTTCCCGCATCGCCGTAAACATACGTTGCCAAAGGTATTCCACGTCAAACGGGTCTTTCTCCATCAGTATCGGACGACACAAATCTTCGACGATTGTCTTCGACGTGCGCGGTGAGACAGGACTTTGTCCTTCGCCATATCCTACGATGCCATCTGACGTAGTGATCCGCACAACCATCGTTTCATGGTGACGTGCGTAGATGCAACGCCATCCTTCGTCAGGCAAGTAATAATTGTCAGCGTGTTCTTCTGATGATTTCTCCGTTTGGTATCGGAGCGCGAACGCTTCAACCTGTGTAATTTTCATAACCAAACATCCCCCGATGCTCACAATGGATTTTCTTGAACTTTTACCTGAATAAACGTAAAATACAAGGAGAAGGTTCACATTTCTGCCAGAACACACCACGACTTTTCACCGACCGCCTATTCATTCGCTAAACTTTCACTATGTCTCCTTTAAGTCCACCGACACGCATGCCGACACCCGAAAAAATCACCGCGCGTACCATCCTCATATCCCTGCTACTCCTGCCGTTCATCTACAAATGGCATATTGAATGTGAAGCCCTCCGATACACCTTTCCAACATTGATGGCACCCTTCTACAGCGTAGTGTTTACACTCCTGATCATTGCGGTGCTCAACATCGCTGTAAAGAAATACGCCGCGAAGCATGCGCTAACCAGTGGTGAACTGATCAGCCTCTATGTCCTGATGTCAATAACATTGCTGTTCATGTCTTACGACATGTTTCTTCCGCTCGTCTCAATTATCGTTCACGCTTCCTATTTCGGCACGCCTGAAAACGAATGGCGCGAGTTGTTTTGGGGGTATCTGCCGGATTGGTTAACAATCAACGATCCGAAAGTGCTCCGTGCGTTCTATCTCGGCGATGCACCGTTTTTTGAAACCCATTATGTGAAGAAATGGGTAACACCGACGTTCTGGTGGTGCACCTTCACTTTTGCGCTTATCTTCGTGATGCAGTGTATCAATGTTATCATCCGAAAACAGTGGACGGAGCAGGAACGTCTCGTGTATCCGATTGTTGAACTTCCGTATCAACTCGCTTATAACACAAATCAATTCCTTCGGAGCCGGGCGATGTGGTGGGGGTTCGGCATCGCGTCCATCATCAGTCTTGCCAACGGGCTTAACATCTTTTTTCCTTCAATTCCGACTTTCCCAAATAAGCATATACCTCTCGATGCATTATTCACTGAAAGGCCGTGGACAGCCTTTCTCCGCGGTGGGAATGCAATCATTATCTATCCGTTTGCCGTCGGACTCGGCTTCCTAATGCCATTAGATTTGCTTTCATCATGCCTGCTCTTTTTCTTTCTTTATAAAGTGCAATATTTTATCGCTATCCTCACCGGATTGGAAAACGTCCCTGGCTTTCCCTATCCGTACGAGCAGAATACCGGGGCATACATCGGTATCTGCACAATCGCCCTTTGGAGCACACGACGGCAGATTTGGCGGGCATTCCGCACAGCGTTTGGACGAAACCAAACAGCGGACGCAGAAGAACCGATGCGCTATCGAACCGCACTTTTGGGGATTATTTTCGGTGGAATATTCATCATCGGATTCGCGATGCGCGGTGGAATGGCGATGTGGATCGCGGTGCTATTTTTCGCCGCACATTTTGCAACGATTGCGATTCCACTTACACGCATTCGAGCACAAATCGGTTTCCCGATTCACTCAACAACCTTTATCGGTCCGCACCATAGCCTTGTCAGTATACTCGGCACGCGGCGCATCGGCGCACGAAATCTGACATGGTTTGCCCTCTTTTTCTGGTTCAATCGAGACAACCGGAGTCACCCAATGCCGCATCAACTTGAAGCGTTTAAACTTGCTGAACGCGGCAACCTTGACGTAAAAGGTCTCTCTCGTTTGATGATTATGCTAACAATCATCGCGATGCCGTTGTGCATCTTCATGCTGGTAGATACATTCTTTGAACTTGGGGTTAATACTGGCAAGGTGGGTGGGCAGATTAACAGCTTCGGTGGACGGGCGTATCGCTTTCTTGAGGGCTGGCTCACTTCGCCACGAGACGCAAACAGCGGTCATATCGCTGCGATAATATTCGGTTTCTCTCTTACAACTCTGCTTTCAGCAGTGCGGAGTCGACTCTTCTGGTGGCCCATTCATCCGCTCGGTTACGGAGTATCCTTCCATCTGCACCTTTTCTGGGCGGCGTTTATCATCAGCGCGCTCGCGAAATGGAGTGTCTTAAAATATGGCGGGCTTGGTCTCTACCGGAAAGCAGTGCCGCTCTTTCTCGGATTGGCACTCGGCGATTTTGTCATGGGAAGCTTCTGGAATATCTTAAGCATTATTCTTGACAGACCGACGTACACCTTTTACTATTAAAACCCAAGTTGCCACCTTTTATAGACATAGCACCCCTACGGGGTGCGATTACTTGCATAAACCGCTTTCTATAGACATAGCACCCCTACGGGGTGGGGAAGTGGCTGAAAAACTCCATTGAAACGTCCAAAATTTGTTAGTAGCAACTTGGGTTATTAAACCGGAACTGTGAGAACCCTCTTCTTGTGGGAGAGGAAGCACCCTGAATTACCAAAATATTTCTTCATGTAACGAGAGATTTGATCCGCAGATCCATTGGAAGATTGGAAGTCGGGAAGATAAAGAACACAGCGTTTCTTCCTGTCATCCTTTTTCTCCCCGTCCGCGAAACCTAAAATTTATGGCTTACCCGTGCTTTTGTAAGTTCTAAACTTTTTTCAAGCTCCCGTTGATTGCAAATTGCTACCGTTAACTGACAGACTTTGACCATCACATGAACAAATGCTACAATCGCTGCTTGATTCTTCCCCAAGTGGTCGTGAGTTTGTCTGAGACGGAAACAGCTTGAGGTTTGCCAGCCGTTTCGCCCTCACCGTCTCCCATTTCAATATCGTCAATATAAGCAGTCAGAGCAGTGGGGTGGTCCCAACCGAAGAAGATCCAGCTTAGACTCGGATTCACGCCGCCTTTGCCCCCTTCGCCTCTAAAACCGAAATCATCGACGACTTGTTCGTCATCAACGTAAAAGTCGTAAGTTTTCTTTTTAAAGTCAAGCACGATGCGGAAATGATGCAATTCACCCAGTTCCCCCTGCGCCACCGGTTGCCCCGCAGTGCCGTCGAGCGCATTGATAGTGGCATCCGGCGAAATATTAAACACGGCAGCCCCTCCCCACTTGATGGCATCTCCACCGATATAAAACAGCATTGTGCCCGCGCCCTTTTCCCGCTGCGTGAACAATGAAACATACTGAATTCCATCATGCGTACCTTTGAAACTTCTGGTGACCATTGTGTTTTCTATGACCAGAATGCTTTTGCCTATGTCACCGCGCTTCACCTCGCTTCCAATTTGGCAAGTTTTTTGGTTCATTGCTGTTTCCCAGTCATCTTGCCCAGCGATGTCACCATCTTTGAAGTTGTCAAAACCCTCACTGTACCACACGTCGCAAAACGCATTGACCCCCAAAAACAGGAGTCCGAAACTGAATACCAAACTTCGCTTTAACATCATCATCATAAGCCTCCTAAACGTTAACGTGTCGGATTTTCAAAGAGACAATTTCTGTTGCAGAGTCCACCGAGTAACGTTTTTTCGCATTGTCTATGGTTTTCTGCATCTACTTTGTCCATTGTGAGGCGTGGACGAAAACACTGATAGGTGTCAGGTTGCAACAGATACGCCTATTCTACCAGAATTTCTGACCAAAGTCAAACGTTTTTTAAAGTGTGCTCTGACTAAATGCCGATCAATTCTTCACTTTTTTCTCAGAACATGCTATGATCTCACTAATTGCGGAAACACACAACTGAGAAAGACTTTCGAGTCTACCGCCACACACTGCTACTGAATCCGAAAGAACGTAAAGCCTCAAGACCCGAAAAGTTTGATGGCGAAAAAGAAGCACATCTGATCGCTCTGGTTTGTTCAAGGGAATTCTCGGTTTGGAATCCCAATGCTTTAGCTTTGGGAGGAAAAACCGCCCTCTTGGAAAGGACCAAAACACCAAAATATATTTGACATTCCGTCCAAAATGTAGTATAATTAGAGTATCGTGTTGGCAAGCATAACGAGCGTCACCGCTTGGTGGCGTGCTTGCCTCCCACTCGTTAGGGGATAAACGCACGATACACGATATACCATGAAATTGACTTTTACCTATCCTGTGTATCCGACACAAGCACAGGAAACGACATTATTAGCGTGGTTAGACCACCTATGTGAGTTACAGAACTCTGCCCGCCATGATCGGACTGTGGCGTATGAAACAGAAGGCATTTTTGTTTCGCTCACTGACCAGCAGACACTTCTCACGGCAGCGCGTGAGAAATATGACGATTTCCGCGAGGTTCCCCAAGATTTTCAGAACCATGCCCTACGGAGAAACGATAAAGCGTTTGCTGCCTTCCGTAAACGTTGTAAAGAAAACGCTGCGAAAAAAGGATACCCTCGCTACAAAAAGCGCGTGCGTTCTCTGACATGGAGTCTACGAAAATATACCAAAGTGGTTCGTAAAAAGACGAAAGACACTGACAAACAGACAATACGCGTTCGCGAGAACCCAATCATAGAAACCAACTACCGGCACAATCGCTTAAAAGTGCCGAAGTTAGGCGAAGTTAAGATATACATGCATCGTCCTTTAGAAGGAGACCCGAAAGAAGTGTCTCTTGTGAAAAAAGCGTCGGGTTGGTATGCTCATATCACTTCTGAGATGCCTAACACCGCGAAAGTTGAACCGACTGCTGCGATTGCCGTGGATATGGGGACAACGCACTATCTGACGACTTCTGAAGGCGAAAAAGAGGATAACCCACGTTGGTATCGTAAAGCAGAAGGCTTGCTCCATAAACACTCTAAAACACAATCGCGCCGAAAGAAAGGGAGCAACCGCTGGCAAAAAGCCGTTCACACGACTGCCCTGCACCATGAGCGCACAACAAACAAGCGAAAAGATTTTATGGGTAAACTCGTTTACAAACTTTATCATCATCAGAAGAATAACGTCCTTATCGCTGAAGATTTGGGCATTTCCAATATGGTTCAGAATAAACACCTCAGCAAGAGTATCTCTGATGCGTCTTGGGGTAAGTTCTTTGAGTGGTGTGGAAACATAGCCGAAAGAGACGGTTTCCACTTCCACCAAGTGAATCCCAAGAACACCTCACAAACTTGCTCTTGCTGCGGTCAGAAGTCGCCAAAGAAGCTCTCTCTGGCGATACGCACCTTCGATTGTCAGTCTTGTGACACGTCTTTAGACCGAGACCACAACGCTGCGATAAACATACTTTTCAGGGCTGCTGCGGCCCTTCGTGGAGAGCGGTGGGTTACCACCCTCACTGAAGCGGGAAACACGAACGAAGCACGAGATTTGGACTTGCAAAACGCAACACAGCTAATGCTGTTTAGTGCTATCGCAAGCCCAAGTCTTTAGGCTTGGGTAGTTGACGACGTATATCTGACCAACAGACCCTAAAGCGCGAGGTTCAGGCATGGCAAAATCGAAGAAATGAGCGACGTGAGACTGTCCAATGGCGGTTTACTACCAAAGATGCGCGTATCAAACTCAAGCGACTCTATCCTTCAACAGAGGGTTGACACAACACTAGTTCGGATGAAATGATGAAGTGTTGCTGGGTCAACTCCTGTTATCTTTGCAATCGACAACTGGCTTATTTGGGCGAAATCGAGGTGTTAACTTGACATTATATATCGAGTTGGGTATAATTGGATAATACAGTTTGGAAACCAACGTGGAAGAGGTGGAGTGAGTCTGGGTGATCTCAGAGCAGGATCGTTTTTCAACGGAGTCATCAATGAGGTCGCCCTCTTCAACATCGCTCTATCCGATGCTGATATTAGAACCCTGATGCAGGGCTGGCAGTTTCCATTACGGCTGTTAAACCGTCTGGTAATCTTGCCATTACATGGGGTAAGATTAAGCTGTAAGAGGACGGTTTTCCCATTTTCTATTCTATCTCAGGTTTTTCCATTTTCATTCTATCTCAGAAAGTAAGGAGGAACTATCGATGATACGGGTATTGGTGATACAGGTCATAGCTTGCGCATGTCTAACTTCTGCCTTCCCTTTACTAAGCGCAGCTGAAGTTAGCGTAGATGACGCAATCGGGGTATGGCTCTTTGACGAAGGTAAAGGAAATGTAGCTAAAGATTCCTCACCCAATGGCAATGACGGCGAGCTCATAGCCGGACCCAAATGGGTTGAAGGTAAGTTCGGCGGTGCTCTGGAATTTGATGGCAGCGGGACCTCGGTCGAGACGGAAAGTGCTGACAAACTGAAAGAGTTTGAACTCGGCGATAAGACCGACTTTACGGCCACCGCTTGGTTTAAAACGGATGCGGGCACGGGTTTCGTAATGAGTAAAACAAGGCTGGCTGGAGACTGGACTGGGTTTGAAGTCAAGTTCAGTGGCGGAGGACAAATCAGGACCTGACTGCAGACTGAACCTGTCACAGTTTGTGACAACAGAGGCGCGGGTCTTGACGACGGGAAGTGGCATCATCTTGCGGTGGTTTTTAGCAGAACAAAGGGTGAGCGATATATCTACGTCGATGGAGAACAGCAGGGAGGCCCTATTGACCATGGCGTGGTCAAAGGTAGCATTGATCACGAGAACGGCTTTGCAATCGGAGTCAGCATGGGTGATCACAGAGGCGGTTCATTTTTCAACGGCGTCATTGACGAGGTCGCCATTTTCAAAGGCGAGCTGGATAAAGACGATATCGAGACGGTCATGAATAATATGGAGGAATTTCTCCCAGTTTCTCCATTGGGGCACCTCACGACCACATGGGGTAAGGTTAAGCAGGCTTCCCAATAGACCCTGCCTGTGATACAACTTATGGCGCAAACGGCAGATGAGATGCTCCGCGAAGCGCATAAGCCGAGTTTTTGGAAGTGAGAAAGCGGAGGTTTCACCGCTTTCTCATTTCCCCGGGTTCTTTGGCAGCAAACATGTTATGAAAAAGCAGACGCTTGCTCGTTCCTCGTCCCTCGTCCCTTTTCCCTGATCCATTCTTCTGATAGCCCCCGAAAGGCATGGATAGAACACTGCAATGAGATATATCTGGCGTTTAATCCTGATAATAACGGGTTTCTTGATACTGGCTCTGAGCGCGCCAAACGAAATCACTTATCCTGCTAGAGAAACTGGAATGGCCTATAAGATGAAGTATATCCAGAGCGCGCTTGGCGAGAATATGCTCATCGAGGTTAAATTCTTCCGATCCGAGTTCACTTTATCTGCGGGTGCCTTTCTACTGTCGTTAGCCGCTTTATTTGTCGGCATGATTCTGATAACCCCCTCGGCCCGGAAATGCCTTAAGTCGCTTATCCGCCAGCCTCGGCGGCTGACTCTTCTGCTTCTCGCTTTGGGATATCTACTCTTCACGTTGAAGCCAAGTGAGAAAGGCTGGCCAATTGTGTTATACCTCACGCTTGGAACAGCGGGGATAACGATGATATTCGTCGGCGCCTCATCCCTGGTGGACACTTTAATCTTTAAGCTGAGAAGTCTAGGACAAAAGATTGAGCGATGGTTCTATGGGATGCCGGCTTGGACGCTGCTCGCGTCACTTTTCGCCCTGGTCTTCACCGCAACAAATCTGGGTTCTTATTTCCTTTTCGAGCACATACCCCACGTCGCAGACAGCGTTGACCAGGTCTTCCATGCCAAGATATTTCTTCTGGGCAGGCTCACTGTTCCATCGCCTGAACCCAGAGAACTCTTCGACTTCACACTCATGATTAACAATGGCAGGTGGTACTCCCAGTATCCGCCGGGACAGACCCTCTTACTGAGTCTCGGTCACATTCTTCACGCCCCCTGGATTATTAACCCTTTGCTTGGATCCCTCTGCATCGTTGTGCTCTATTTCATCGGGAAAGAAATATACTCTGAAAGAATAGGAAGGCTGGCCGCACTCCTGGGTGCTTTGTCACCGTTCTTGGTCTTCATGTCGTCTGAGTATATGAACCATACACCCACACTCTTCTTCTTCGAGCTTTTCCTGCTCGGATTTGTGCGTATGGTAAAGAGACTCAGGACAAGGGACGCTTTACTGGCTGGGTTTGCTCTGGGATATGTGATCAACATGCGCCCACTGACTGCTGTTGCTATTGGCATTCCGTTTCTTATCTATGCCATATCCAAACTTGTTATGCTGTTTATGACATCGAGGAAGGAATCATTTCGCTTTACAGTGCTCTGCTTCACGGCGCTGGCAATGTTCGGAGTGATGTTAGGAGGACTCCTAACGTTCAACTCTCTCACGAACGGCGATCCGCTTACCTTCGGGTACCACGTCCTGCATGGCAAGGATCATAATCCCGGCTTTGGTCATAGTGGCTGGGGTGAACCTCATACACCCCGGCAGGGTCTCATCCAGACCCTCAACAACCTCAATGCCTTGAACAAGTTTCTCTTTGAGCTTCCTATTCCATCTCTGATCTTCGTTTTCCTTGCATTCGTCTCTTTAAAAGCAAATACCTGGGATTTGCTTCTCATAGGTTATGCCTCGTCGCTGATACTTGCCTACTTTACCTACTGGCATCAGGACTGGTGTTTGGGTCCCCGGGTTCTGTTTTCATCAACTGCTGGCTTCGTTCTGCTCACCGCACGTGGAATAGCCGCCGTGCCAGATATTGTCCACAACCTCTTCGGTATCGTCGATAAAAGCAGAGTGAAAGGTTACATTGCCATTATCCTCATAGCCTGCTTTTGCCTGGGTTTCGCATCGAACATACCGAGTCTGTTGAGAGTCTACTCGGACGGCTACTGGGGCGCAAACGCGCAGATTCTGAAAGCCGTCAAAAAGATGCAGATAGAGAACGCCATCGTGTTCGTCAGATCAGATAGGCCTATGGGTTATAGAAGTGTATTTCCACAGAACCATCCGCTTTTGAAATCCGATGTTATCTATGCAAGGTTTCTCGACGAGAGAAAGAATGGCGAACTTATGAGGCAGTTTACGGACAGAAAGTTCTACATAGCAGACGGACCTTCTATTACTGAGTATCCGATGAATTAAGGAGAAAATTTCATGGACAATAACGGTAGTTCGACCCTACTATTCTTTGACGATTGGTACCTGCATCGCCGGGAAAACCTCGTCCGTCATGTCGGACGTCCTAAATTAGTAACTGAGGGGATATTTATAGACCCTCATCTCGATCCTTCCTGGGGCTATCCAACTGTCTTTGTAGACGCCAATACCGGTCGCTGGCGTTGTCTGTATCAGGGTCAACTCGCTACTCAATACACAAGGCCAGGCCGTCGGATGCAGCACGTCGCGGTAGCAGTCGAAAGCGATGACGGCGTCAGATGGGAGATTAAAGACCTATCGGATAAAATACAAATCCCAGATCGTGCTTGTTCTCACCAGGTCCTTCCTCTTGAAGGGTTCGGCGAATGGGGCCCGTGTTTCTTTGATGCCCATACGGATAACGCCGCTGAGCGGATTAAGGCTTTTGTCAGTTCTAGTAACCTAAAAAAAGGCTCCCAAAGACACTCTCCTTTGTATGTTTCACCCGATGGTTTATCCTGGAAACTCATCGAAGATGCTAGGTGGCACCCATTTGGAATAGACCCGGCGGTATCGGGTTTCTGGAACCCTATCCGGGGTAGCTACGTTATTGCAGCAAGGCCTAAAGGGGGAGATCGCCGGATCTCGGTTTATGAAACCAAGGATTGGCGTACCTTCTCCCAACCCGAGGTGGCTATCCGGACCGATGCCCAGGATACGCCAGCCTCTGAGGTCTATGGTATGCCCGTTTTCCCCTATGAGAGCATATTTGTCGGATTCCTGTGGATATATCAAGTGTCCCCTATTGTTGACAGCCCGAATAAGTACATACATGGGAAGGTGCGGTGCCAACTGGCTTACAGTTATAATGGGTTGCACTTCCAGCGAGCCCTCAGAGAGCCGTTTTTACCGAACGCCGAGCCAGGTGAATTCGGGTATGGTTGTATCTACCCATCGAGTATGGTCATTACTGAAGACAAAAAGATCAGGATCTATTCCAGCGCCTCAAAGGGAGAACATGCCCAGATCCACGCACGTCCGGATCTAGGTGAAGGGGCAATATTAACCCACGAGTTAAGGCTCGATGGATTTTCCTATTTTGAACCGCAGAGCGGTCCAGGATCTTTTACGACGCGGCTGTTCTTCTTCCACGGTGAAAAACTCATCCTCAACGTCGAGACCCCTCAGGGGGAGGTCCGGGTTCAGATAACAGATCCAGATGGGAAACCTCACCCAGGTTATACCTTTGAAGATTGCATACCGTTTACGGGTGATGATCTTTTTTGGGAACCAAAGTGGAAGAATCACCCATCCGTCTCAGAATTTATGGAGAAGGTGGTGCGGCTCGAGGTAAAACTCTTCAACGGCAGGATCTACAGCATCCGCGGTAATTTTATCCCCATTCGGAGCGGAGATTACCAGCGATTCAAAGATCAGGGCATACCCCCAAATCCAATTTATGAGCATTAAAATAAAAAAGTTCGAGAGAACGAAGAGGCAAGGAGGCTTTCAAATAATGGAAAATAATGAGAAAGAAATTCTATATAATGGAATTCGTCTGCCGGAAGAGTGGCCCCCACGAAATTTGTGTGACACAACCCTTTCACCTATCTCAGTACCCTACTTAGAAAATCCCCCGACAGTTATTTATATAGATAAGGGAAGACAACTGTTTGTAGATGACTTTCTCATTGAAAATACCAATCTAAAAAGGGATTTTCACAAACCACGCTTATATGAAGATAATCCGGTTTTAAAGCCTGAAACGCAACTGGAGATCAATAATGGGAAATGTCCGGTTGCCTCTCCGTTTAATGACGGCGTTTTTTATGATCCCGAAGAACAGTTATTTAAAATGTGGTATCATGCTGGATGGTTCGATGGTGTTGGTTATGCAATAAGTGAAGATGGCTTACATTGGGATAGACCCATGTTAGATGTAGTGCCAGCTACTAACAGGGTACTTCCGGTAAGGGAAGGATATCGGCGAGATGGAGCCACAGTCTGGTTAGACCCCCAAACAGACGACCCGAATCAAAGGTTTAAAATGTTTGTATACTTCCGTTCTCCTGACGGGGAAGGCGGGGAAGTTTATACCTCATTTGATGGTATCCACTGGGGGAAGCCAGTAAGAACGGGTCCTTGTGGGGATAATACGACTTTCTTCTATAATGCCTTCAGGAAAAAGTGGGTTTACAGTATTAGGACCTCTCATCGTACGCTTGGACGCACCCGAAGTTATCGCGAACACGAGGATTTTATCAAAGGCGCTTCATGGAAGAAGGAAGATGTGGTATTCTGGGCGAGAGCTGATGAACTGGACCCAGCTGACCCTGACCTCGGATACTCACCTCAGCTATATGACGTTAACGCAGTTGCCTATGAGAGCTTGCTTCTGGGCTTGTTTGCAATTTTTAAAGGTCCACCCAATGAGCTATGTGCCATAGGGGGATTCCCTAAGATTAATGAACTGGTGTTAGGTTATAGCCGCGATGGTTTCCACTGGCATAGACCTGTTCGCAGTCCTTTTATAGCCGCATCGCGAAAGGAAGGCAGATGGAATAGGGGTTATATTCATGCGGCAGGTGGTGGATGTTTGGTAGTCAATGATAAGATTTACTTTTATTTTGGCGCCTGGTCCGGAGAGTCACCTACACTCGGTAGACATATGTATGCAGGAGGTACGACTGGACTAGCAATACTTCGCCGAGACGGTTTTGCTTCCATGAATGCCGGTTTATCTACTGAATCTTTAACAACGAGACCCGTGATATTTAATAAGGGCAAGCATCTTTTTGTGAATACGAATACAAAAAAGGGTATGCTCCAAGTTGAAATTTTAGACGATCAAGGCAATGTGATTGAGCCATATTCCCATATAAACTGCGTTCCCATAAGCAAGGATACTACCTGTCAATTAGTAAGGTGGAAAAAAGGAGAAGATTTATCTTCTCTGGCGGGTAAGTCGGTGAAATTTAGGTTTTATTTAACAAACGGACAGTTATATTCTTTCTGGGTCAGTCCCGATTTAACAGGCGCCAGCGATGGCTATGTGGCGGCTGGAGGTCCAGGATTTAGCACTGCCATTGATACCGTTGGCTCTTCTGTATCTAAGAATCCGCTCGAAAGATCTTAACTGTCGAACTTCTATCAAAGGAACAGCGAATGGACACATCATCTATACATTGGAGTCAAACCGACAACGTCGCCCCAGCAAGCCGCGTGCATGACCTGCTGCGGCCGGAAGTGCTTCAGGCATTTGACCGCACATTCTTCGAGCGCGAAGGATATTGGGTGTGGGAGGGTATACTGACCGACGCCGGCCGCAAGCGGTGGACGGAGAGCTTGCAGAAACTACAGCAGATGAACGATGAGATCGTCATGGACACCGACTGGGCTGCCATCGACTTCGCGGGCCGGGGGCTACAGCCGCCGTTGCCGGAGCAAATCACCCCGGAGTTTTTGGCGACTTGTTGCGGGGGCTCAGAGCAGATGCGCTTCATGCCACGAGGACTGATGCAATACATGCGCGACCCCGGGCTGTTCGGCCCAGGTCCTGCGTTGGTGACACGCCGGTACGAGTCGCAGGGAGTCATGCCGGAACATTTCTCGATTGGATACGACGACTTCATCAGGGATGTCGCCACCGCCCACCCTCAGATGATGGAGCTATTCACCAAACTTTTCGGTGACCGCTTCATACTCGACCACTGCAACATGCTCAACCGGACGCCGGGCTCAATAGGGCGGCGGTGGCATGCTCACCAGTATCGGCAGGGGCAGTACGAGGTCGAAGATCCGATCGGTACCGGACACGCCCTTACCACCGAGTTTCTGCAACGGCAGTGTATTCGGACGCTCTGCTACCCAGAAGGTGCAACCATCGAGGAGGGTGGCGAACTTGGGGTCATCCCGGGCGCTCATCTCTACCGCATTCCGTACAAATGGAACACCGAGCGACCCGATGATGACGCCGCCATGAAAGCGGGCTGGCTGAAGGGAAAGATCCACGCCTTCACCCGCAAGCCGTTGGAAATGGTACGCTTCTCGCTACCGCCCGGGAGCATGGTCTCGTTTCCCCATCACATGCCGCATCATGTCGGCCATCGCAAGCCAGGAACCCCGACCCGATGTGGCTTGCTGATAGCCTATCGGACACCAGACCCCGACGCAAGCCCGGCCAAGTGGACAAATGGCATACCTGCCCATTGGGTGGAACGGGCCGCGGCGGAAGGAAGGCTCTCCTCTGCGGCACGCCGAGTGCTTGAGGCGGACAATCCCCTCGACTGATTGGACATTTCAACTGGACAAAATCCGGCTTCAGCCAAAGCGTTATGAACAAGTCAAAACGGTTCGATACTTACTTAAACCCCACGAGCAAATCTGTTGGCATATCATCGCGGGCAGTTCTCATTGGGCTCGTCTGTGCCGCCGGGGAATGTATGATTGCGCCTTACAATGATTACGTGATTCGCAATGTCTTTCTCGCTGGTGGTCATTTTCCTGTCGGTCCATTTTTTGTCCTGACCATCCTGGTGCTGATTGGCAACCGCATCTTGAGCGCAGTTTCTCCCAAACTCGCACTGTCGGCGGGTGAATTGGTGACGATCTGGTGTATCATGGCAGCCGCCTCCGGCATTCCTTCGACAGGCATGATGAGATATGCGTTTCGCCCGCTTGTCGCCTACCAGTATTTTGCAACACCCGAAAATGATTGGGAAGCACTTTTCCATCAATATATTCCCCACTGGCGCGTTGTTCGTGATGAGAATGCTATCAAATCCTTTTATGAAGGCATTTTTTTGGGTGAATCCATCCCCTGGGGAGCATGGCTGATACCTCTATTCGCTTGGACACTTTACGTGTTTGTCCTCTACTTCGTTGTGATATGCCTCTCGGTGCTGCTGCGCAGACAATGGGTCGAGATTGAGCGGTGTAGCTTTCCGCTGGTTGTGTTGCCTGTGGAGATGGCAAACAACCCGCCGGGAGCGAGAAATTCACTCTTCAGGAACAAAGCATTATGGGTCGGATTTGCCGTTCCCCTATGCATTCACACGTTGAACGGCCTTCATGCGTTCTTCCCTGGCGTGCCGGAATTTCCCGTCCGATTCAATCCCCATCCCTACTTAATTGAAAAGCCTTGGAGTGCACTGAGACCTTTGCAACTCAACTTGTATTGTTCGATAGTGGGGTTCAGCTATTTACTGCCGCTTGAGGTGTCGTTTAGCCTGTGGTTTTTCTTTCTATTCTTCAAACTCCAATGTCTTATCGGCTCGATGCTCGGTTTCCAAATCACCCAAGGTCCAGGCGTGCAGTGGAACGCGTATTCATTCAGCGCTTCTCAGGAAATCGGTGCGTGCCTCACCTTTGTCATCTACACCCTTTTCATAGCACGGCATCACATCAGAAGCATGCTTGTCAGTGCCTTTCGCAAAAGCGATGACTCAAACGAGGCGATGCCCTCTGGTTTGGCAATTACCGGTCTCGTCGGCGGGATATTGCTGCTAGCGTTTGCAAATCATCTGATGGGAATGTCGTTGGGATTCGCACTGCTTTTTGTGCTGGTGCTTTTAGGAATTTACATTGTCTTGACATGGCAAGTCATCCACGGAGGAATTCCTTTTGTCAATCCTTCGTATTCAGCGCATTACGTTCTCTTTACCACGCTGGGTTCGGCGAGAATCAATCCTTCAACCATGACATCGCTGTTTATGCATCCGGTCTCTCTAACGCGCGACTTGAGGGAGATTATGATGCCGTATGTCGCAAACGGTCTCAAGGCGGCCGATGAAGTCAAGGTCAAACGGAGGGGGCTGTTAATAGGTATGGGCGCGGCGATGGTTATCGGAACCCTTGTCTCATATTATTCCGTCCTCAAGGTCAGCTATGCACATCGTGCGCCGTACACAGGCGGGGCGGGCGACATGCGGTGGCTGACTTCTGTGCTCGTTAACGCCGAGACCGGGACGGACTGGACGAACACAGGTTTTATGGTCGGAGGCAGCCTTTTCATGGGGCTGTTGATGTGGCTGAGAAGGGTTTTCGTGTGGTGGCCGCTTCATCCAATCGGGTATACAATGCTTAGTTCTTGGGCCTCATTAAAGCTGTGGCCCTCAATCTTTATAGGCTGGATGATAAAGTATATTCTCGTCAGGTACGGGGGATTGAGAATGTATCGAGGTGCGAGGCCGATATTCCTTGGGCTTGTGCTTGGCGAGATGACCTGCGCTGGAATCTGGGCACTTGTTGGAATGGCAACGGGCGTCAGCACGGGTTATCGAATCTTGCTGAGTTAAAATGACTAAAATGCCCGGCGAAGGCGACATTGACACTCAGCACAATGGGGGTCAGGTGTGCGGTGATAGCACCCAACGCCTGAAGGCGTGGGCTTCGGTTTCATAGCGACTGCGGTTTTCTCGTAGAGTCCACCGTCTTATTTTCGCTCCACCTGTGGGCATTTCCCTACGGAAACCGTAGGCATATCGTTAAATAACGGCTATCCCTGCCCGCAATATGTTTATCGCAGCGTTTATGTCCCTATCGTGGTGTGAACCACATTCAGGGCATATCCACTGTCTGTCAGAAAGTGTTAGGGTTTCGTTGTGAAAACCACAATCGCTACACGGTTTCGTTGTAGCAGTCCATCGACCGACTTGCTTCAAAAGACGCTTATGTTTGATACACTTATACTTCAATATCTCAACGAACTGGTAGAAGGCGAGATCGGAGACCTTACATCCCCAAAGTTTCTTCATGCCCTTCAGGTTCAAAGTTTCAATGGCGATTGTGTCGAAAGCCTTACAAAGATCGGTGGCGAGTTGCCAATGAAAGTCTTTGCGTTGGTTGATGATTTTTCGATAAAGCCGTGCGAGTTCACGAACAGCACGCCACCAACCGCCCGAACCTTTTTGCTTACGGCTCAATGCTTTGTTGAGTTTGCGGAGTTTCGTCAAGGACTGTTTCAAAGGTTGTGGGTGTTGTATCTTCTCACTCGTGCTAAGCGTCAAATATGCGTCTTTCATACCGAAGTCTGCCCCAACGCTTTGACCTGTTGTCGGCAGCGGTTTAAAATCCGTGTAGGTTGTGATGATGTAAAGCCAATAGTTTCCACAGGCATCTCGCTTGATGGTGATACGACTAATAGTTCCGTGCCACTGGCGGTGTTTATGGAAAGTGTAAGGCACTTTATCAAATCGCCACTTACCCTTATCCCACTTGCGAAATGTGAGGGTGATACGATTGTTTTTCAGAGACCAACCCGCTTCTCCTGGATAGGTGATAGACTTAAACTTGTGTCTCTTTTTGATTTTCGGTCTACCACCGAGTTTCTTGAAAAATCTGTCATACGCTGCGTCAATCCGTCTCAACTCTTGTTGGATCGCTTGGCTCGGCAAGGCGTTCCAATGTGGGTGTGTGGTTTTCTTAAGTTCAGTGAGGTGCGTGCACATTGCCGCGTAGTTCGCATACGGCAGCCCGTCTTTATACCGTTGACGATGCCATTTATGGAAATACTCATGCACTTGCCACATATCGTCAAGCAAATTACCAATGCGTATTGTGTTCAGTTGTTTACCCAACGGGTATTTATAGGTTTTCATGGGTTTTCACGTATCACGCCTTTAACCCCTTTGTAGTGGGTAGGAAACCGACACGTTACCAAGCGGTAACGCTACAAATGTCGGTCTCCAACGTGATACTCTAATTATACCACAATTTGGACTGAAAGTCAAATCTATTTTAGGCGTTTGGTCCTTTCCAAGAGGGCGGAATTTCATCCCAAAGCTAAAGCATTGGGCTTTCATTCCGTGAAGTCCCGTAAAAAGATCATCTCGTTGGGAGTGGAGGGATTTGAACCCGAAACAAAAGCCCCTGCCAACATTTAGAAAAGCCATCATGCAAGTACATCGTGCCGTCTTTAACATCCCGATTTCGGAAAAAGAGTTGGGTATAACTTCAAACAGATAGCCGTTAGCCATCAGTTTTCAGTCTTCAGTCTTCAGTCTTCAGCAGAAAAGACTGTCAGCGCGTAGGTTGGGTTGAACGACTCTGCTAAGTCTAATGATGACGTTCCAAACACACGTCAAACCCATATACCATCATATATCCTCACGGACGGAGTGAAACCCAACATCTTGATCAAAGAGACACGCGTATGATAAAGTGTTGGGTTTCGCTGGAATTTAGAAGTGTTCAAGTATTCCGAAAATGCAAAATCTTACGCGGCAAATGTGTTTAACTTTCCATGCTCGCTCAACCCAACCTACGCACTAATAATCAACAACTGAAAACTAATTGACTTCACCATAGGTATATGCTAATCTATCCTTTGGAAATAAATATCCTGTATCTTCTCGAAAGGTTAAGTTAATGGAACACTGGATCACAGATCTTATTGGTGGGTTACCCAGCCTGGCTCTTTTTGCGATAATAGCCGTAACACTTTACACACTCGGCAAAGGTGCAGATCGGCTCGTCGATGAAGCCGTTCTCCTTTCAACCCGATGGGGTTTAGGAAAAGCGGTCATCGGTGCAACGATCGTGAGCATCGGCACCACAACCCCAGAGGCGGCAGTCTCTGTACTGTCAGCAATACAAGGGAAACCGGGACTTGCGCTCGGCAACGCAGTCGGTTCAATTATTTGCGACACGGGACTTATTCTCGGATTGGCATCCCTCATCGGTCCGCTACCCCTCAACCGCCAGTTGACTTCACGGTTGTCAAACGTACAGGTAGGTGCCGGCATCCTTTTGGTGCTCGGATGTTTTCCGTGGACCTCTCCAGCGAAAGTCTTCACGCAAGGCGGCGTTCTGCCACAACTTGTAGGTGTCGTCTTCGTTGTGCTTCTGGCGTTATACATCTGGCAGTCCATCCGATGGGCAGGTTCAACACCGTCAGACGCTGAGGACACAGAAGAAGCAGACGGCGAAGCATCAGGTACATTCGGAACGCTCATTAAACTCATCGGGTCAATTGCCATCATCGTTGTCTCCGCTCAGATTCTGATTCCAACTGTGAGTATCATGGCAGAAAGGTTTGGGGTCCCGAAACACATTATCTCCGCAACACTTGTTGCGTTCGGCACATCGCTCCCAGAACTGGTGACGGCAATAACCGCAGTCAGACGCGGACACGGCGAGTTGGCAGTCGGCAACATTATCGGCGCGGATATCCTCAACGTCCTTTTTGTCGCCGGTGTCTCCGCTTCGGCAACGCAAGGCGGTTTGCAGGCAGACGGTCAGTTCTTCCAGTTCCTGTTCCCTGCGATGCTGTTTATCCTAATCATCTTCCGGTGTGGGATTTTTGTCTCCGGCGATCAGTTGAAACGTCCGTTCGGGATCGTACTGGTCGGCACATGGCTCCTGGTGACAATCCTGAGTTATGTCCTTTCAATTGCGATGCCTTAAAAGCTATCAGCGGTCAGCAGTCGGCAATCAGCCCCAGAAAGAGTCCAGATTTGGAAACCTTCAATAGAAAACATCGTAATTCTTGACAAATTTGTGAAGGAGTCTCATAATACAACGCCAAGTTTCAACTACTTTTCCATAAGGCTCAAAAGGAGTTCTGATAATGAGTACCGATCAATCACAAGCGAAGGAAGTTTACCGCGCCCCGGCTTTTGCGGATTCAAAACCCGAACTCTCGGCACCCGGTGCCACACCTGAAAGGTTGGCACACTTGAAGGAGCACGGTTTCGTCATCATCACCGACTTCGTTGACAATCCGTGGATTCCAATCCTCCGAGAAGCAGGCAGACGGGTTACACAAGCGTGCGCGCCAGAAAGCGGCTACGACATCATCGACTGCTCAAAGGGATATGTCCACCGCGCAGGTGAGAATGAACCTTGGGCAATCCGAGGCATAATCCATCCAGCATTTAAAGAACCCGTTTTCACTGAATTTTACGGATCGCCAGATTTCACCGGCTTCGTCAAGGCGTGGTGTGGCGCGGAGCTTGAAGACCTCGTCATGACGAACATACTTCTCTGGTGCAATCCCCGTAAAAAAGAGAATAGACTCGGATGGCACAGAGACACAACATGGTGGGGCACTGGAGAGAGTTACTTCTCACAAGAAGATCGCCAAGAAGGGCCCAAAGCCTATTCCGAGGAGGTCGAACGGATCCGATGGAAAGAAATTCAAGAAGACAATGAGAAGCGAATTACCGAACGGAACGGTGTGGGTATGTTCTTGGCACTTGCGGACGACGAATGTCATGAACTCATTTCCAGTAGTCATCATCGATGGCGCACCCCGCTTGAGCACGACGTACTACTCCCACAATCCATGAAGGATCAGGGGGTTCCCTACACACCAAGTTGGAACGGGACAGATCCGCTCCCCGGACAGGTTGCGATTCGGCTCAAGGCAGGCGAGGCACTCATCCGTAACGGCACGACGATCCATACCGGACAGACCGTGCCTGAGCGCGAACGCAATACCCTCTCCATCGGTTGGTCGAAGTGGGACGGTCCCTCCGACGAGGAACCAAAGGCTGCAGATGCGCGATTCGCATGGCAGCTCGACCCCGCCGTCCGTGAGGCACTGCCGCATGAATGGATGAAAACAGCATGGGACCGCTGGGCAGCAAATCTCAAACTCGGCGACAGACTTGAAGACCGCTACGCAGGCTTTGACATCCAACGCATCAAAGCAGGCGAAGTCGTCGGATGGCGAACGGAATTGGAACGCCAAGCCGCCGCCACAGGCGAAGCGTGGGAACGATACCAAACCGTATCCTAACGGCACAAAACATAGAGGCGGATCCAGAGAAGATCCGCCTCTTTTGTTTTTTAAGCCGACCACCGATCTCCTTCTGTAGGAGCAACCTCACGGTCGCGACGCTTACCGACTGCTGATCGCTGATGGCTGATAGCTATTAAGCTGCTGGTGCAATGAGACGGACGAACGAACGAGAAACCTCGTCCAACTCATCCCGAACCGCTGGATCGAGTTCCCAACCGACACCACCGAGTGTATCATCAAGTTGCTCAATCGTGTCGCTACCACTAATCGCAACGGTAACCTCTGGATGCGATAACACCCACGCCACAGCGAGCTGCGCAGGCGTTTTGCCTAACTCCGCTGCGAGTCGCTTGAGGGTTGTGACCACCTGTCCGGTTGCACCACTCATCCGCTGCGAAAATTCCTCACGTAATCGTGTCCCCCACAAAGTACCAGCAGGAGGCGGTTCATCTGGCGAATAAACACCGCTCAACAAACCCACCGCCAACGGGCTATAACACATAACCCCCAACCCTTCCTCACGTACCAAACCGAACATATCAGTCTCCAGATCCCGATTCAGCAGGTTATACATGTTCTGAATACACATATAGGGCGTTGCGTTAATCCGATCGGCGATCCAGAGTGCCTTGCACGCCTGCCATGCTTGATGATTACAACAGCCGATATAGCGTACCTTGCCCGAACGCACCAGATCGTCCATTGCCCGGATCGTCTCCTCCTGCGGAGTCGTTTCATCAGGCGCGTGGATGAGATAAACATCAATATGATCGGTATTGAGACGCGATAAAGAACGCTCCACTTCCCGCATAATATGGAATCGTGACAAACCGCTATCGTTGGGACCCGGACCGATCTGGCTGAAAACCTTCGACGTAATCACCACGTCATCGCGTTTGCCCTGAATCGCTCTACCGAGAACCTCCTCAGAACGACCGGTGTTGGCGCGATCGTCCATAAGTCCATAGATGTTGGCACAATCAATGAGATTGATACCGGAATCGATGGCGTGTTCAATGAGTCTTTGGGCATCATTCGCGTTGCTTTGTCCTCTGAGTCCTAAACCCAACGCGAGTGGACTCACTTTAACCCCTGCTTTTCCAAAATTGACATATTCCATAGATAGATTTCCTTCGCTTCTTGTAGATTGGTTTTTTGAAATGGACGAGATTGGATATAGATTATAGTAAAGTCCAAAAATATGTGGACAGTTCGTCAGTGAACAACGACCCCACCGCCGCTGGCGAGGATTGTATCCTCGCCTCTTTAGAGCGTCCAAGTAATTATAGGCTTTACTATAAAAGGATTTAGAAGAAGTTGACGCTATATATTATGTCTATCACAGATTTGTTGACGGGTAAATGCCCGCACTCCAGCGGGGTGCTATGTTTATAGAAAACCCAATGCCAAAGTTCTGGCACTCCAGCGGAGTGCTATGTATGGTCAACATACCGCTCCTCTGGAGCGGAAGCACCAAGTCAACGCGCTGCTATAAACATGTTGCTCTTCCAGAGCAAAGGTATGCGTTTTGGGTATGATGTCGCGTTTCACCTATGCTTACTCCCAAAACCGCATAACAACTCGCTTATGGAACCGACATCCACACTCACGATTTTTAGTATCGAACTCACGTTATATAATAGACTACGGGTTTGACGGACCTTTGGAATATCAGCATTGGACTTCTCAGGGTTTCCGTTCAACCCAACCTACGCGCTGACGGTTTCCGACTGCTGTAAGACATCCACAACCCGTTGTATTTCTTTCGGCACCTCTGCTGAAAAAGTCAAGTGTTCCCCCGTTGCTGGATGCTCAAATCCGAGCAAGCGCGCATGCAACGCCTGACGCTTCAGTTGCGAGAGCACATGTTTCAGTTCCGGTGTATCGGCATCGTTCATAGCACGTTGTTCGCCACCATAAACGGCATCACCAACCACTGGATGCCCAATATGTTGTAGATGCACGCGGATCTGATGGAGTCGCCCGGTTTCTAACGTAAGTTGAACGAGCGCGAATTGGGGATACCTCTCTAATACCTCATAGTGTGTGACAGCATGCCGTCCGTTCGTTTTGACCGTTGTCATCCGCCGTCGATCCCTTCGGCTCCGCGCAATTCGGGCATCAATCGTCCCCGCGGTTTCCGTAGGAGCACCACACACCACTGCGACATACTGGCGTGTGATGCTATGTCGTTCAAATTGAACAGAGAGTTCCCGATGCACTATATCCGTTTTCGCAACAACAAGCACCCCTGACGTCCCCTTGTCCAGCCTGTGAACAATCCCAGGTCGCTCCACACCTCCGATACCGGACAGGTCTGTGCAATGCGCCAGCAATGCATTCACAAGCGTTCCAACATTCACCCCATTCGCAGGATGAACCAGCATACCCGCCGGTTTATTCAGAACGATTAAGTGGCTATCCTCGTGAAGGATGTCGAGCGAAATTCGCTCAGGTTGAGCAGTGTCCAAAGGGCGCGGCGGTGGAATCGTCAAGCACACCCGGTCACCGTCTCGCAGCACATAACTCGGCTGTTTAGCGATCTTGTCATTGACGGTGACATCACCATCGCGAATCAACCGCTGGAGATAGGTGCGAGATACCCCTTCCGTTGCGTTGATAAGAAAGCGATCGAGACGTGTCCCGCGTTGACTTTCTTGGATGTCATAGACCTGCGTTTCGTTTTTCATCGCGGAACACCACACCTATCTGCACAACTGATACCTGTAAATCGTTCGCACACAAGAATTTCCCACGCTTTTCAGACCAATTCGGGTCAGAGGTAAAAGTCGGGGTAGTTGTAGTCAAAAATGGTTATTCATCAGGGGTCAGCAGCTGATCATCGCTTGCTACATTGGGAGGTAATCCCAACTGTTCCCGAACCGATCGGCGAACCCGAACACAAGTTCTTATAGCGTCTTGGACATCAGCCGCAGTCGCCGCTTTGCCCGGGTACCGGAAATCCACCGTATGTTCAGAAATTGTCGAGAAATCGGCTTGCCAAGCTTCCCAATCAGGGAGCGTAGGGATAATCAAACTCAGTAGCCTTTCTAAATCGTGTGTCCTTGTAAAGGGAATGTTCGCTTCTTGAAGCCACGCCTTGAGATATTTTTCAACACACTGCTGGGCATGGAAGCAGATGGCATCGTGTATTGGATTCGATGAGTAATAATTCTGGTGCATGATAGTATAATCACCCTCAGCTTTTTGAATCCACTCCAATGTCAACGGATTCATTGCATCCTTCTCCTTTTCCAACGCATCGCGGCGTGTAACAGAGCATCTCGCAAACGCACGTTGCAAGGGATCCGCAGTGCCATAAAGGACCTCTCCTTTTTCAGTTATCTCACGAAGAAACCAGTCATTATATGAGAGGCGATACGCAATCTCTTCCGGCGACCGGACAAGCAAATCCATCGGGAAGCGGTGGGGGATGCGCCGTCTAATTTCTGACGCTTGGCGACGCGTCTCCGACTCCGGAATCGCCATGACGACGAGTAAATCGACATCTGAATCCTCCGTAGGGGTGCCATACCCATAAGAACCAAAGAGGATCACTTGTAACGGCGCGAATTCGCGCACGATGTCATCACAAGTAGCCTGAATCTCTTGTCGGCTGATCATAAACAATCCCTCCTATCACCACGACCTGTATTCGCCACTGTCTCTCACTAAAAATATAATAGCATATCGTGAAAGAAATTATCAAGTTCTTGTATGATAAACCCTATAAATAAGTGGACACTTCTCCGGTAGTCTTTGTAGGAGGGCTTTGTAAGCCCGACCCGCAATCGGGGTTGCAAACCCCTCCTACATGCCCAATAATTATAGAATTCACCATAGTTTTCTATATTTCAAGTCCTCTGGTTCGTAGTAGGGAAACCATTTATTGCCCGTTAGCTGGACCTTAAGAACGTGCGATGAATCGCACTACTACAAACATACGCATTTCCTAACTCAATTTTTAATCTCCATCAACCACTCCTATCGGGTCCAAGGCGACCAAAAGCGTCCTAAAAAATGGAAACCTAAATAATTCTATCCAGGTGTCTAAGCTTCGCTCCACAATTGATTTGACACTTAATACTGGAATGTGATACCCTTTATTTATCAGACTCCTACGAACCCTACAACAGGGTGACACAATGCGAAACATTAAACTCGTGCTTGAATACGACGGCACGAATTACCACGGCTGGCAGACGCAACCGAACTTGCCAACAATCCAAGGCACAATCGAGGAGACCTTGGCAAAACTAACCCAAACCCCGATACAGATCATCGGGGCGGGGAGGACCGATACCGGCGCCCACGCAGAGGGGCAGGTCGCCAACTTCCATACGGATTCACAGATACCCATCGTCGCATTTCAGAAAGGACTCAACGCGATTCTGCCTCGGGATATCGTCGTTTGTTCCGCAACAGAGGTGTCCACCGAGTTTCATGCCCGTTTCAGTGCGACAAGCAGGCGATACCGCTACACGATTTTGAATCGGGAATATCGGAGCGTACTTATGCGACAAGCAAGTTACTGCTTCCCGACAGAAATCAACGTCCCGCGAACCAATGATCTTTGCCAAATGCTGGTCGGCAAACACGATTTCTCCTCCTTCCAAAAGGCAGGGAGTGACCGAATAAACCCCGTTTGCGAGATTTATGAGGCACGCTGGAGGAAAAAAGAACCGTACCTCTATTTTGAGATCGAAGCGGATTCGTTTCTGCGAGGTATGGTTCGCGCCATCACCGGTACCGTTTTAACTCTTAATAGAAAGTGTTGGAAACCTACAAGCTGCGCCAAAAATATGAAATGCCAAGACGCTGAAACGCAACTCCGTCGCATTTTAGATGCCAAAGACCGAGCCGCAGCAGGGATGTCAGTCCCTGCGCACGGATTGTCCCTCATTCAAGTCAAATATAACGCCTGACGCGGATTTGGCGGATGGCAATCAGCAGCCAGCAATCAGTAGTCAGTAAAGAGGGTTTCGTCCTACAAAGGTTTCCTCTTGAAATAGACTCAAAATCCGTAGCCCGTAACGTAGTGGAGGGTGGATATAAGCAACGCCCGTCAAAATCGAAACGCACGAACTTTAACCGCAAGGAAAAATTAAAAAATGAACTACAGCCAAGTCTTGAATGAATTGGAAACATTAGTCAATGACACCTTCGGACTCTGGGAACACAACCGCGTAGGTTTCCAGTGGCGACACTATACATGGAACCACACCATGCGTGTGCGTGCGATGGGCATGGAACTAGGTAAGCGGGAAGGTGGCGATGTGAAGCTACTTGAAGTCGCCGGCACCCTGCACGACATCACCAAACGATACGACGGCGTTATCTTGACTGACGACAACGGACAACGTGTCCTTGACCACAGCGGTTTCTGGTTAAACGAGACACTCACCCCTGCTGGTCAGAACGTCGTTACCGAGCTTTACAATAAGCACAACCTCCACGGCAAGGTACATCACGAATCCGGGGCAGTCATTACCGAGAACATCTTGGGAATGTACGACTTTGAATCCGATTTCGTGGAAGCTGCAACGTCTGTTGTCCTCGCGCACCTAAAGCCGATGAATCTCACAGCGGAGGACTTTAAACTGCTTTATAATAGGATTGAAAACCAGATCCTCTATGATGCTGACACCATGGATCCAAATGTTGGTTATACCGCTTTCTTCCGAAACATTCACATCCACTCCTATTTCGCGATCCAACGCGGAAATTTTGACCTGGAGGACTACGTCCGGAGCCTACCACGTTGGATTAATTCCAAGCAGGAATTCGTTGACAAACTCCTGACCGAATCCTCCCGTGAAGTCGCCCAAGCACGACAAGATAGAAATCAACATCTTTTCCTGCAAATGGTGGATGAATTAGACGATATGGAGATAAATCGAAAATACGGGTTACTCGGCATCATTGAGTATTTTGTGAGTGTAACTGAAGATCCCCACTTCCTGAACCAACTCGACTACCTGAAAAACGAGTGGCTTCCACAGCGACGACAATGGCTGGCTGAAGAGGAGAAGGACGGATCGGCACGCGATCGCGCCCAAGCCGCAATCGATCGGGTTGACGATTTTCTGACCCTAATGACCCGCGAAAGCGACGGAGAAATTTAAAGCGTAGCTCGCCAAAAAGGAGTTTATGTATGAACACCCCAGCGACAAGCGAACGGACAGACATCGCCCAAATCCCATATCCACTCGATCTCTATCGTTTTGACACGACTGCGAAGGGGATTACTGGTGGATTTCCAGCCGTAACCGAGGCAGACATCGAATACTTTCATCGCCACGGCTACCTCGTCATCAACGATGCCTTCAGTCCTACCGAAATCGAGGACGCATTGGCAGGTATGCTCCATCTCATGGATGGGAAGTGTCCTGATTTCCGAGCGATCCAATTTGAACCGAAACTCGTCAAGAAGAAGGATGAGTTGGAGGGTCAAGCACGCCGTGACGCTATCAGGAAAATCTTCGGTTTTGTTGACTACGAACCTCGTCTGAACGCGATGGCAGCCCATTCAGGACTCCTCGGTGTGCTTGACCAAATGATGGGAGATACGCCTGAGCTGTTCCAAGACATGGCACTCGTCAAACCGCCGCGTCACGGTTCAGAAAAGGCGTGGCATCAGGATTGCGCCTATTTTAACCTACCGGAGGGAACAACGGTTGTCGGTGTATGGATCGCCTTAGACGAAGCCACGCCTGAAAACGGATGTTTGCACGTCATACCGGGTTCAAATAACGAGGGACCGATGATCCATTTCAAACGACGGGATTGGCAGATTTGCGATACGGATGTACCAGTTGCACGGGACACGATGGTTCCTCTTAAGCCGGGCGGATGCCTTTTCTGGCACGGCTTGACCCATCACGGGAGCCCTGTCAACCAATCGGAACAACGACGGCGCGCGCTACAGCTCCATTACAAACCGGCGAGTGCCGGAGAGATCACAACACAGGAACGGATGGATGTTTACGGGAGTGAAGGAAAAGAGGTAGATTGCTGAGTATTAGTTATCGGTTATCAGTTATCGGTTATCGGTTACAAGAGGGTCTTCTTAAACGAGAACCTCCTACCGAAAACCGATAGCCGAAGACTGACAACCATTATGCTACTTCGTCTCTTCGGGGAACGGCGCACGGATATCGTAACGTCCCTCAACAAATACCGGTAACTTTCCACCTTCAACCAAAAGGTCAAGCGGGTTGGGGCGCGTTTTTAGCGGGAAAGTAACGACATCTTGGAGACGCAACGATTCATAAATCGCCATCAGGATTTCTATCGTGCAAAGTCCATGTCTGCCAGCATTGCGGTGTTCATCAACATCACCTTCAATCCAGGCTAACATCTCATCAAATTGATTCGGTTCACCTTGGCGGGGTTCAATAACCTGCCATCCTTCGGCTTTGCTACTGAGCAATTCAATCGTGCCGTTGTTACCACGGCGGAGTTGCCCATCGTCTCCATAGACGACATCGCCTCGGAGCACGGGTTCCGGTAAATCGCTTTCGTAGATACCGCGGATACCGCCTTCAAAGCAGATTTCTGCCATACACAGGTCTTCAGTTCTTACACGTCGTTCCCAGCGATCAGTTTTGCGTGCAACCTGACCAATAAGCCACAACGGATCCGGATCACCGAGGATGTAGCGCATTTCGTCGATTTCATGGGTGCCACGATTCAACAATCCGTGTCCATCGCGACGAAGCATCGCCTGCGGTTGACCGATGGCACCTTCTTGGATGAGGCGGCGCGCCTCGCAATTTTGGGGGCTGAAACGCCGTTGGTGTCCAACGACCAACTTCACACTGTGCTTCTCACAGGCATCCATCATGTCCTGCGCATCGCCAACCGAAGCCGCCATCGGTTTTTCGGTAATAACACCGAGTACACCGCTCGCTGCAGCGGCGATAGTCGGTTCGGCGCGGACACTCTGCCATGTCGTAATACTGACGATGTCCAAGTCCTCTTTCTCGCACATTTCACCGAAATCGGTATAGTGCGTTGGGAGAGCGAACTCTTCCGCAAATTTCGCCGCGGACGCCGCGCTAATGTCTGAAGCCGTGACAACTTCGGCACGACCCGTACTTGTCCAATTATTCACATGGGAACGTCCCATGCCACCGCACCCAATAATTCCAACACGATATGTCTTGTCTGCCATCTGTTTTACCTTATCCTCATCCTCAAAATAGATTGTGAACAGGACTTACGCCGATGTGACACAGTGAGGTCTCAACCGAACTTCTCAAACACACTGTTTCTGAAAAAACCTCAATTGGAAACCGAGCCATCAAAGAAATTGACGTAAGTTCTACTGGACTCACATTTTATCAAAAATTGTCCGTCAATACAAGCAAATTCTGCGAGAATAGATAACATGTGTCCTTTTTGACACATTTTTTAAAGCCAAAAGCCATATAAAGCCATATAGTGTCTATAGTGTCTAACAAGTAATCGATTGGTATCAATTACGCGATAGGGTTAATGAAACCCTTACATTCCTTGCATATAAAAAGCCATATAAAGCCATATAGTGTCTATAACCTGTAACAAGTAACCGATTGGCATCGTTTATGCAAGTAGGGTTAACACAACCCATTACATTCGGTGACGAAAATTTGTGAAGGAGTAGGAAATGGAAAAATTAATTGTCAAAGGGGGCACTCGACTTCAAGGAACAATCCCAGTCAGCGGTTGCAAAAACGCAGTCCTACCTATCGCTGTCGCCGCTGCGATTCTCGGCGATGGTTCCAGTGTGCTCCACAATGTGCCAAATCTAACAGACGTAAAAACCCTCAGTGCCGTGCTGGAAGGGCTCGGGGCAACAACAAAAATAAAAAATTCCTCGCTCTATATTGAACCAATAAACCACTTAGAGTACGAAGCGCCTTACGAACTCGTGCGAAAAATGCGCGCATCTATCTATGTCCTCGGTCCACTCGTGGCGAAATTAGGAAAGGCAAAAGTCTCATTCCCCGGCGGATGTGCCATTGGACCCCGACCGATCGACTTGCATACCCGAGGTTTGGAGCACTTAGGCGCAGAAGTCACAGTGGAAAGCGGATACATTTACGCGCAAGCGGAACGGCTGGTCGGCACAGAGATGTATCTCATGGGACAACACGGACCCAGCGTCGGTGCAACTGCGAACGTTATGATGGCTGCCACCTTAGCTGAAGGCACTACGGTTATCCGTGGCGCGGCACGTGAACCGCATATCTCTGATCTCGCCCGTTTCCTCAGCGCGATGGGAGCAGATATAGAAGGCATCGGCACTTCTGTCCTGACGATTCACGGAGTCAAGCAACTGCGCGGAACCGAACACACCGTTATATCTGACGATATCGAGGCTGGCACTTTCATTGTCGCAGGGGCTATTACCAGAGGCGATGTCTATGTCAAAGGCATCACACCGCAACAAATTCCCGCCATCTCAGAAAAACTCACTGAAGCAGGTGTCGAGTTAGATTGGGATGACAATGGCGTCCGCGTTACAACACCACGCGAGATTAGAGGTATTGATGTCATCACAGAACCCTTCCCCGGCTTTCCGACAGATATGCAGGCACAAATTATGGGATTGCTCTGCCTCGCATCCGGGACCAGCGTTATCACAGAAAACGTACACACAGATCGCTACATCCATGCAGCGGAACTGAACCGGATGGGCGCGGACATTATGCTTGATGGTAGCAAGGCAGTGATTAACGGCGTTTCCAAACTCAGTGGTGCACCCGTGATGGCTTCCGATCTACGTGCCGGTGCTGTCCTTGTTGCAGCTGGAATGGCAGCAGTCGGTGAAACCGTCGTATCACGAATCTATCACATTGACCGTGGATATGAATCCATTGAGGGAAAACTTAACAACATCGGCGCAAACATTAAAAGAGTCAGCGACAGCAATGAAGAAGTTTAGCCGCTTTTGGCAACGTTTGTCAGTTCCTAAAACCCGCTCTATAAACGTCACCAACGAAGAGGAAGGATTATTGAAGGATGTTACAAATTGTTGAGACACGGACCCAAGAAGCTGCGGATTTTCTCTCAAAGTTGAAGGCACGGGGTAAACTAACAGATGAAGGTATCTTGAAGGTCGTCCGGCGTACTTTGAGTGATGTGCAAGCGGAAGGGGATAAAGCGGTTGTTCGATATACACGCAAACTCGACGCACCCCGTATCTCAGCAAAGGAGCTCAAGGTATCACGAGAAGAATTTGGGGAAGCCTATTTAGAAGTTCCATCTGAATTTATAGACGCAATCACGCACGCGAGAACAAACATCGAAAAATTCCACCAGAAACAGTTACGGACTTCATGGATGTCAATAGAACCCAAGGGTGTACTGCTCGGACTTCTGATTCGTCCCCTCAGGCGTGTCGGTGTTTGTGTTCCATCCATCAGCCAACTCCTCGTCTCTTCATTGCTGATGAACGTTATCCCCGCTACCGTTGCCGGTGTTGAAGAAATCGCCGTCTGTATCCCCCCGATGCGAAATCGGGACATTAACCCCTATATGTTGGTTGCTGCCGCAGAATGTGGTATCCAAGAAATCTACAAATGTGGTGGTGCACAAGCCGTCGCGGCGATGGCGTACGGCACCAAGACCATCCCATCTGTCGATAAAATTGTCGGACCGGGGAACCTCTATGTCCAATTTGCCAAGAAAGAGGTCTATGGGCATGTTGATATAGACAAATTAGCGGGTCCCAGCGAAATCCTTGTCATTGCCGACAGCACAGCTGACCCAAATTACGTCGCCGCGGATCTTATCTCACAAGCAGAACACAAATCTGACTCCGCTGCAATCCTCATCACGCCTTCACTTGGGTTCGCCGAACAAGTCAAATCCGCTATCGAAGTTCAGGGCGAATCCTTACCTCGTCGCGACGAACTTACAGAGGCATTTGCAAACTTCGGTGCCGCGTTTATCACCTCAAATCTATCGGAGGCGTTCACCCTCGCCAACGAAATCGCACCGGAACACCTTGAACTACATATTGAAAACCCATTTGATTGGCTCGGAGACGTGCATAATGCGGGGGCTATCTTCATAGGTCCCTATTCGCCAGAAGCCGTTGGGGATTACATTGCAGGACCAAACCATGTCTTACCTACAGGAACAGCCGCACGCTATGCCTCGCCTCTCAGCGTTGACGATTTCCTAAAGAAGTCAAGTCTCATCTCATACACCAAAGCGGCTTTAGAGGAAGTCACACCATCAGTTATTAAACTGGCTGAGGTTGAAGGACTCGAAGGACACGCCGCGGCTATGAAAATCCGATTTGAAGAAGATTAAGCCCCCACCATCGCTGGCGAGGTTTTGCGGCGTACTCGCCCAAATGCGATCTGCATTCCTAACCTCGCCCCACAACGACTCAGTCATCGTATACTTCACTAATACGTTGTCATGGGAGATACGCAAGATGTTTTTGATTCCCTTTAGCCTACTGTTCCACCTTTCCGATCCCGACATATCCCATGAAAGACCTGCGCTGCCGCCCGTCGCGACGTTTTCAATTGTCGGATATGACGCAGAAACCGGTGCTCTTGGGATTGCCGTGCAATCCAAATTTTTCGCTGTTGGCTCGGTTGTGCCGTGGGCAGAGGCAGGTGTTGGTGCGATTGCGACCCAATCTTGGGCAAATACGACCTTCGGACCCAACGGGTTAAAACTGCTCAAAAGCGGACTCTCCGCTGAACAGACTTTGGAACGTCTCATCGCGGATGATTCGGGACGTGCAACGCGTCAGGTAGGTATCGTGGATGCGAAGGGCAATGTTGCTCACTACACGGGTGATGAATGTAACGAGTGGGCAGGTGCTGTCTCAGGTAAACACTATACCGCTCAAGGCAATATCCTCGCTGGTGAAGAGGTCGTCAAGGCGATGAGCAAAGCGTTTGAGGAAACAGACGGTGAACTGGCGGATAAATTAATGGTAGCACTCTTCGCAGGGCAAGAAGCAGGTGGTGATGTCCGTGGACAACAGTCAGCCGCTCTGCTCGTCGTTCAAGAAAGCAGTGGCTACGGGGGGTTCAATGACCGGTACATCGATCTACGGGTGGACGATGCCGAGAAGCCGATCGAAGAACTCCAACGGTTATTGGAGATTCACAAGCAACTGGTACCACGGTAGCCCGATCATCTTCATCCCCATCGTGATAACGACTCTGAACAAGATGATCCCATCCGGTGAATCGCTTCTATTCCACCGATTCATCCAACACAAGCAACGGACGTTTAAAACGAGAACGAATGCCGTTTGCGGTGGCTAAGATGACCGGCGAACGTATAATCCGACGTTCCAACCTCCGCTTTCCGGGAATATCGCTGATGATAATTCCTATCAGCATCGTCAAAACACCTTGTCCCGGCAAGAGTAGCTGAATAATCCCTACAATAATAAGGACCACCGCGAATAGATTTTTTAAGCACTTGAGGCTTATCCGCAAAACGGGTTGTCTGATGCGACGCAATCGTCTATTAGGCGAGAAATAGTCAGAAGGTAAGTAGGCAATAACCAGCGTGCAAAAGAGGATACTAACGACAATACTCGCGACGGAGACGAAAATTAGCATTACCCCATGCAGTTTTAACCATCCAAAAAAAATGAGCCAGTAAGCTTTCAACGGGTCAGCAAATGACAAGAAAGTTTTCTCCTAATCACAATTCATCGACGCGAGACGGCACCCCCGTCAATAGTTATAATATCACCACTAATATAAGCGGCTTCATCAGAGGCAAGAAACAACACTGCACCGATATAGTCCCATACTGTTGCCCCCCGTTCAAGCGGCGGCGTGTCCGGTGAAGCAGGCCGTAAATCAGGTAGGGTATCATCTTCAGGAAGATTCCGTGAAGCATTCATTCCGGTCGGGGCACCACCTCCGGGTGCGACAGCATTCACGGTGATACCGTGTGGACGAAGCTCCAGTGCAAGACTCCGCGTGAGCCTATTCAGGGCAGCTTTACTCACACAATAACTCAAAACACCGACGTGAGATTCCTCGGCAAAAATAGACGAGTTGTTAATGATTCGTCCCCGTATGCCTTGAGCAATCATCACTTGAGCGACCGCCTGTGCACACAGAAGACATCCCTTCACATTCACTGCCATTACCCTGTCAAACTGCTCCGGTGTTACTTCAAACAACGGCTGTCCACCGAGAATTCCAGCGTTATTGAAGAGAATATCGATCCGTTTAAATGTCCCCACTGCAATCTCTACGGCTTCCTGAACTGCCTCAGGCACGGTGACATCTAATGGAACAGCAATAGCTTTTCCACCCTCGGCGCGGACTTCGGCGGCAACAGCATCTGCACTCCTACCACCGGCAACAACGACAGACGCGCCTTCACGCGCGAACGCCAAACACGCAGCTCTCCCGATACCTAACGGTCCACCGCCGCCTGTTACAAAGGCAACCTTGTTCTCAAAACGCATCCAGTTCCCCCTTTCACACAATTCCTGTTCTTCGTTCTTCTGTGTTACATTATTTTATCATAACGTTCCTTCACTTTGCAAAGTTTCACGCGATTTACGGTCGGAAGAATGCGTTCATCCCAGCATCCTACAAATTTCCCCTTGACAAATTCTAATCAAAAACACTATTATAGTTAGTAAGGTAGCGTGGAACGCTGAAATTTAGGCGTAATTTCACGTTTCATGAAGGAAAAAAGGAACCCTCATAGTGGAACACACCCCAAAATCGATCCGCTGGTGGCCCCTTTGGGTTGTCATCATCTTAGCCATTTTAGGCACGCTGGTGACATGGATTTCGGACGCGGGCCATCGCCAAGACAAGATTCTCTTAACCACCATGATTGTCATCGGCACAATCATCTTGGGTATATTATGGTTGTTATTCCTCTCTGAGATGAGACGGCGGGTTAAGTTACTTGCTCTTGCGGTGATCGTCTTGGGTGTTTTTCTCAGCACCAACCTATTCCAATTCAAAGGATTCAGCGGCGACCTCGTGCCGATATTTGAATGGCGTTGGCAAGAGAGTCAAACTACCTTCCGACCAAGTTCTGAAAACACGTCGGATCCGCAAATGTCCGCAACGGACTACCCACAATTCCTCGGACAGAATCGAAACGGTGTCATATCTACGACGCAATTGAAACTTGATTGGGAATCCTCTCCACCGAAGTTAGTGTGGCGGCGACCTGTCGGCGCGGGTTGGTCAGGATTCGCAATTGCCGGTAACTCAGCAATCACGCAAGAACAGGAAGACGACTGGGAAAAAGTCGTCTGTTATGAGTTACACACCGGCGATGTCCAGTGGAGCCGCGAAGATAACGCGAGATACCACGCCCCTCCCGCTGGGCTCGGGCCGCGAGCAACACCAACGATTTCAGGGAGCAGGGTTTATACCGTCGGTTCAACAGGGATTCTCAACTGCCTCGATTTTGAGACGGGAGAACAACTCTGGACAACCAACATCTTTGAAGAGCACGAGGCAGAAGCACCACCTTGGGGCGTAAGCATTTCGCCGCTCGTTTTCGGTGAACTCGTTGTCGTCAGTGCTGGCGGCGCAGTTGCATACCACAGAGAGACCGGCGAAATCGTTTGGGTAGGATACAGGAACAAGAGCGGTTACAGCTCACCACTCCTCACAACCCTGGCGGGTGTAGAGCAAATCGTAATTTTTAACCAAGGACTCGTCACGGCGCATGAACCGTTGAGCGGTGAACTCTTATGGAAGCAACCGTGGCCCCCCTCAGTGGAATGTGTATCGCAACCGGTCCCGCTACCTGATGACAAACTTCTCGTCTCAAGCGGTTACGGTGTCGGTGCTAAACTGTTCCAAATTTCTCGTAACCCGATGGGTGAATTCAACGTCTCTATTATATGGGAAACCATATATCTAAAAGCCAAATTCACTAACATCATTTACTACAACGACTATCTATATGGACTGGACGATGGGATTTTTGCCTGTATAAACCCAGCCGACGGCACACGTCAATGGAAACGAGGTAGATATGGACATGGACAGACTCTCCTGATTTCCGATGTTCTCCTCGTCCTGACCGAATCCGGCGAAGTTGTACTCGTAGATCCAAACCCGAACACCCATATAGAACACGCACGTTTCGCAGCCGTAAAGGGTAGAGCTTGGAACACACCCGCACTTGCCGGTGATTATCTTCTCGTTCGAAGCGACCGCGAGGCGGCGTGTTATCAGTTACCAACTATTAATCCGGATATTAATTCCAACATTGAGTGATTCACAACTCAGATGTATACTTGCACTTATAAATAACATTCCCTTTATCTGTTAGAAAGACAAGTATAAGAAAGGAAATAGACGGCAAATGTTTAGATATATACGAAAGTTAAACCTTCTTGTGATCTGTTGTAGTATCGCGCTATTATTTCCGATATGTAGCGCGCCAGCGGCAAAATATTGGAGCATCCCAAGTAAACTCCGGGGAACAATTGATTCGCCTCTGGAGGCAACCTTCGAGCTCTATATCAAAAACCGGCGGAGTCGCCGGATTCTGTCAACAACCGATCGAACAAGCTTTGTCGTCTACGACATTTCAAAAAATAAAAAAATAGTATCGATCAACGAAGATCGGCAGATGATGGCAGCCTCACTTATTAAGAACTTCGTTATGCTCGCCTATTTTCATGAAGTTAAACACAGACGGCAAGCACACACTGCTATAAATCGGGGACACCTGACAGCAATGATCCAACGGAGTTCAAATCCATCAACCAACTATTTTATTCGATTACTTGGGGGACCGGCACGGGTAAATCGGATACTGAAAGTTAATTACCCCTATTTTAAGCAGACCCACATTGTTGAATACATACCACAGGGAGGACGGACTTACAGGAATATGACTTCTGCGAGTGATCTCGGCACGTTCTTTATGCGGTTGTGGCACGAGCAACTCCCCCATTCTGAAAAAATGAAGTGGTACTTCAAACTCAAAAATGGAGACTATATCTTTAAAAAAACCTACATCCCTTCATCGGTGGCGGTTTACAATAAAACTGGGACTGTTTACGGATTGGTAGGAGACGGCGGCATATTAGTATTCCGAGACCCGCAAGGCAAATCGAGACCTTATGTTTTTATCGGGTTGATGGAGGACAGGACCAAGACAAACCGAAAGAATCGGTGGCAGTCCTTTACCAAATGGAGAAATCGGCGCACCTATATCCTGCGGCGGCTCTCCGAACGCGCCTACAAGTATATCTATGAAAATCACTACGGCGGTCGACTCGCCCGTCGCTAATTGCTGTGAGGGAATCCCTATGCGACGCATTGTTGACATCGGCAGACGTATTGAACTCATACCCATTGATCCACACTTCCACGATATTACTATTGGACTCTATCACCAGCAAATTGCCGATGCAACGACTGGAACGGATTTCCCTGCTTTCCTTGTTCATACCTATAGCCAAATGACGGGGGCTACCGAGAGAATTGAGGCAATTGCACAAACAATGCAAACACTCGGTGGCATGCTAAAAACCCCCGAAGGTCTGCTCTATTTCCCTTGTAAGAATATCCATGAAGCCGCATGTCGTCGCGTCTTCTTAGAGGCATGCAAACTCGCATCAAACACCCATACCGAACCACGCCCTTTAAACATACTGGATAGGAAATCACGACTCACCATCACGGTCGATTCAACTGGAAACGGTATCTATCGGGTTAACGCAAATGATGAAGGCAGAGGCGCAGCACGGCGAATCTCAGCGATAGCTGGCGGCTTAATGAAATTGGGCGAAATGGACAACATTGAAACCGATAACAATGATACTGTCAGTTTTGCCTGTGGGCATTCCCACGACGCACTTATCGGACTTCTACTGATCCGCGCCCCGAACGTCAGAGTCATCCTACGAGAAGAGGAGATGGGTGCCGCACGCGGCGTACTTGCCGCCCCAAGTCAACAAACCTAAAGGAAACTGAAGATGCAAACACCAATGACAGGGCGTGAACGGGTGCTCGCTGCGCTCAATAATGAACCCACCGATCGCACACCTATCTGCAATCCGACTTCCGTCGCGACCGTTGAACTGATGGATCTCGTCGATGCCCCTTTCCCACAAGCAAACCGAGAGCCAGAACTCATGGCACGACTCGCCGCGACAGGATATACCGAACTCGGGTTCGATACCATCATGCCCGTTTTCACAATTATCCAAGAATCGAGCGCACTCGGTTGTAAAATTCAGTGGGAACAGAAGGACAACTGGCCCACGGTTAGAATGCGAGAACCGATCTGGGAAGACGTTGACGATGTCGTTATACCTGACGACTTCTTGACACATCCAGATACCCAATGCGTACTCGAAGCGATTAAAATCCTGAAAAAAGAATACGGTGATGAAGTCGCTGTCATCGGGAAAACCATGGGACCCTGGTCGCTCGGTTACCACTGCTTCGGCGTTGAACCTTTCCTGTTGCTCTCGCTCGATGACCCGGGTAAAACGAAACTCGCACTCGATCGGATGAAGGAAGCCACTGTGCAATTTGGTGTCGCACAAATCGAGGCAGGTGCCGATGCGCTTACGCTCCCCGACCACGCCACAGGCGATCTCGTCAGTGGCGAATACTACCAACGCTACCTACGGGACCTCCACATCGAATTTGTTGAACGTATCCCGATCCCCTTAATCCTGCACATCTGTGGGCGCACCGTTGACAGAATGGAATACATCGCGCAAACCGGCATGTCCGCCTTCCATTACGACTCCAAAAACGAGCCGCAGGAATCTATGGACATTGTGAAAGAGCGCATTGCGCTCGTTGGAAACATTAACAATCCTGAAACACTGTTTTCCAAAGGACCGGAAGACGTTAAAGCAGAGGTTGTAAAGAATCTTGACGCAGGGGTGCCACTGATTGGACCGGAGTGCGCTATCCCACTTCAGACGACAATCGCAAATCTGCAAGCAATTCCGGAAGCAGTTCAAGAATGGCACCAAGCACAAATATAAACCCTTAAGGGAAAAAACAGATGAAAAAAATTACGGTTTTACTGCTAACGATCTGTTTAATCTTGAGTCCTTTAACCGTAGGCTACACACAGGACACGGATTTTGACCCCTTAAGCGCGTCCGACATCAATGCTGACGGCGTAATAAATATCCTTGATCTGACGCTGGTCGCCGCGCATTTCGGCGAGCCCCCCACCGCAGATCAGAGCCTTAACCCGGATGCCAATGGCGATGGCATCGTCAATATCCTCGATTTAACGCTCGTCGCGAGCCATTTTGGTAGGAGATCCGGCATCCCGTTTGAAGTCACGGATGCAACTTTTGACGATGTCGTCTTGGGTTCTGAACTGCCTATTGTCGTAGAATTTAAAAACGATGCCTGAATATATTGCATACTAATGAGACCGGTGGTCGCAGAAGTAGCATTGGAATATCGCGAGATTTTTAGTTTCGTCAAGGTAGATGTAACCACCCAACCGGAGAAAACAGCCGAATATCATATTCGTGGAACACCGACCTATATCGTATTCAAAGACGGAGAAATTGCCCAAGGCTTCAGTGGGGCAATGCCTAAGGCTGAATTGGTGCAACGTATCCTTGGAATCTTAGGGATTGATGAAACCGAATAAAGTTATATCATTTCCTGCTTGTAACTTCGGTGGTAAAACCACAATCGAAAATCTGCAAACGATTCCCGAAGTAGTGCAAGATTGGTACAGCACGCAAGCATAAACTATCCACGGAGAAAAACAGATGAGAAAAATCATTTTTTTATTCCTAACGACCTGTTTAATTTTCACTAATTTAACCGTAGGCTATACACAAGATGCGGAACTCGACGCTTTAAGAGCATCCGATGTCAACGCCGACGGAGTGATAAACATCCTTGATCTGACGTTGGTCGCCGCGCATTTTGGCACGACATCCACTGCAGATCAGACCCCTAACCCGGATGTCAACGGGGACGGCACCGTCAATATCCTCGATTTGACGCTTGTCGCGAGTCACTTGGGTAAAACTGTCCGCCCACCTGTAGCGTTCGTTCGCGCGAACCCAGCCATCGGCTCGCCGCTGATTGTGAACGATACTATCACCCTTACATTTGACAACCCACCAGAGGACGTTACAGTAAGCACAGGTGTCGCTACAGTCACTGACAAAACCGTGGAAATTACAGGTCCCTTTAATTCGGGTCCCCTTACGTTGACGATTGCTTGGACAGACGGCACCCAAACGCTCGATTATACCATCAGAACCCCCGCAGCGTTCGTTAGTGCGAACCCAGCAATCAACTCGGAACTTGCTGTCGACGATGCCATCACTCTTACTTTTGATAATCCACCAGAGGACGTTACTGTGAGCGCAGGCATCGCTACAGTCACTGACAAAACTGTGGAAATCATGGGTCCCTTCGACCCAGGGGCACTCACATTGACTGTCACCTGGGTGGATGGCACACAGACCCTCAACTATACCATCAGACCCCCTGCCGCATTCGTTAGTGCGAACCCAGCAGGCAACTCGGAACTTACTGTGGATGATACCATCACACTTACCTTTGACAACCCACCAGAGGACGTTACTGTGAGTACGGGTGATGCCACAACTATTCGCAAAACTGTGGAGATCACGGGTCCCTTCGACCCAGGGGCACTCGCATTGACCATCGTTTGGGCGGATGGCGTCCAAACGCTCACCTATACCGTCCGTGTTCCAGATACCGAGGCACCCAAAATTACCAGCGGAAGCGTCAACGACGGTGATAAGGACGTTGACCCCGAAGCACTTAACAGCAGTGGGCGGATCGAAGTTGAATTCAGCGAAGAGGTAACTGGCAACATCGCACTGCAAACCACAGCAGGTGCTGATGCGGGTTGGCTCGGCAAAATTGCAGGCAAGAAAGGGACGCTTGAGTTAGTCAAAGGGAAAGAACTTGACAACGAGATAACCTACGTCATTGCGGGAAAAGTCAAGGACGCGGCTGGCAATTCAACCGACATCGACATTAGGTTTACCACCGCCAGTAAAACCTCCGGCATCCCATTTGAAGTCACCGATGCGACGTTTAATACGCTTGTGCTTGGATCAGAAATCCCTATCGTGCTTGAGTTTATAAAGGACGGCTGACCGTTCTGTCAACAAATGGCGCCAGTTGTCGCCGAAATTGCTTTAGAGAACCGGAACACGTTTGCTGTCGCGAAAATGAATGTTAGTGATGCGGATAGTCGACAAACAACCGGAAAATATCAGGTTAGGACACATCCTACTTATATTGTGTTCCAAGATGGAAAATTTGTTAGAAGTTACACGGGAAGGATGACCAAAGCCCAGCTGCTTAAGAATATTCTTAGCGTCATAAACATCGAGTAAAACCAGATAATACGTAGAAATAGGAGAATTTAGACTTTCACGCTATCGCTGGCGAGGTTTCCGTGGGAAAATCCGCAGGGAAATGCCCAAGCAAAAACCCTTCGCCAGCAACACTTTATCGGCAATTATATATTTTACTACAAAAAAGATTCTACTCACACGCTACTCCGATGATAAAACCACCACTCCAATAGGAGAAGCAGGAGTGCCCCAAGTGCAAACCAACGCCATATCTCCTGTGTCATCGGCTGTAATCCGCCTCCTACCTCCAGCGGAACTTCGGTAACCGATACAGTTGAGGAATGCGACAGTGCCGATTCCGTAGCGTTCAGCAAATTGACCGTGAACCGTTCAAGTCGGCGATCATCCACAAAAAGCGTGTAGACCCCAATCTGATCCGTCTCGGTGAACATCAAATTCTCCAATTTAACTGTCGTTTCATCTGGCTTCTGCACGTGAAGCGTGCGTCCCTCGCGTGTCAACGCGACTCTCACCGGTTCTCCAGTTCGGAATGCGTGCCGGGTTCCATCTTCTTGAGACTGAAGCGGCTGCAGCGGGGCTGTTCCTGCTTCAAACCACACTAAACACTGATAGATAAATTGCGGTCCGTCAGGGACGGTCAGCGCAAAGGTAGAGACTTCGGGGTTAAACGCATCGAACTCGAAAACAAGAAGCCGAGTGTCCGCTTTGTTGCCGAGCCATATCAATGCTCCTTTCTCCGTTTCAACAAGCGAATGTCCCCAGAGTGGTAACGCTCGGTACATAGACTCGCTCACCTGTAACCCTTGCAGCGATACACCACCCATGAGCGGGTGATTCCCATCCTCTTTGATAACGCGCACAGGTGTTGTCTCCGTTTCGACAATCGGAGCACCTTCTCGAATGAAGGGTAGGTTGTTACCCGGTGCGATGAAGACCAAATGCGATCCAGAGGCAGTCTTAGACGCTTCATATAATATGGGGGGCCCGAAAGCCTCGCGTCCGGCGAGCGTGCCACCATCGAAAATTGCGACATCCGCATCGCCAGTCCCGTGATAATCCGCCGGATCAACCAAATCCAGTCGCACGTGATCCCCGTATGATTTCAAAAGTTCGGGCAGTAAAGACTTTCGATTGTCACTCACAAGCAAAATTCGCAGCGGAGACACAGCAGATAGGAGTGCCCACGCACTGTTATCAAGTGGAAAGTCGTCATCCACACCAAGGTGTCCGCTAAGAACCTTTCCCTCTAAACCGCTCGGATCACCTGAAAACAGCACCGATTTGGTTTCACCCGGAGAAATAGACACCGTCCTATCATCAAGAGGAACATCTTCCACCGCCAATTGAACGTCTAATTCCCGCGGTGTATCCGTGAAATTTTGAATGCCGATTAGGACTTCATAACGATCCTCTAACATTTCAACGCTGAACCGAACGATACCGATATTCTCTGCATCTCCACCTACGCCAATTTCCTGCACCGGCAGCGATATGTCCGGTAGGTTTTCAAACGTCCTACTGATAAAGACAATCTTGTCTTGCGGCGAATCCGCATAGCGTGTTGCCGCATCGAAGACAGGACGTAGATTCCGCGGGGCATGGGTCTCAGCGATGTCCTCTATCGCCTGGTGGAGTTTCGAGGTATCCGTTGTAAAAACTTGTTGGATATAGGTTTCAGGGGAATTCGTCACCATGAGCATCATCCCACCACTCGCAGATACCGCTTTAATGTACTGCTGCGCTTCCTGTTTGGCAAGTGTGAGGCGGGTCTGCCCCATCTCCTTCGCCAACATACTCGCGGAATTATCAACGATGAGAATCGCTTTCCCGGGCATAAATCCGGGTCTACGCAGCGCCGGGCGCGCGACGCTGGATATGAGGAGCAGCAAAAACAGCACCTGTAGCAATGGAAGGAGTAGGTTACGGAGTCGTTGGAAAGGGACATTCGCTCTCCGGTCTTCGTCAGTGGAGAGCCAAAACATGATGCTGGGAACGAGGCGGGTGTGACGGCGTAATTTCAGAAAGTGAAGTGCCACCACAATCGGAACAACACCCAGCAAATAAAACGCGGCAGGGTTTAGGAATTGCATTTTTTAAATTAGTTGTCAGTTGTCAGTTGTCGGTTACAAGAGGGTGTTTTTGCTTGGGTGTTTCTCTTATTAAACGAAAACCTCTTCACTGAAAACCGATAACTGAAGGTTTCCTGCGCAGCAGGCGAACCGAAAACTATTAAAACTTGCTGTTAAGAAGTGCTTTTGCCTTCCTCCTTTCTTCCCTTCTTCCAAAATGCGTAGCCTGAAACGTAGTGGAAGGCGGGTCTACGTAAAGGAACGTGAAGTCTCCAGCCTATCTTACCGAACCGCAAGGAACATTAAGAATCCTCTTTCTCCTTGAGGCTCTGCAGCACCTCATCGGCATCCAGCCTACCGGTCTCGCCATAGTCTTGGAGGCGTTCACAGGCGGTTCGGACCTTATCGTGTTCGTCAAGTTCCAAATAGAGACTTGCCAAATTCTTGTGCATTTCCCGAAACACACCGGGCCAATTCCGTTCGCCTTCCTTGTCAATGATACGGGTAGCATCTGTAATAGCGGTATTGACAACCTCGTCTAATGCCGCTTTGTCCTCATTTGAGATACGAAAATCCGCCTCTTGGCGTTTTTGGTTGTAGGCTTTTAGTTCACTCAGTGCCGCATCGCATTGGTTATATGTTTTTTCAATACTCAACGCACCTTCAAAAATCTTTGATAAGAATCCTAATTTCATAGCGTCTCCGAATGAGTGTAGGGACGAGGTGGAAATGCCTCGCCCTACAAATTATTTTAGAAATCGGTTTTCAGTTCTCCCCACGTCACTGCCAATTTGTCGTGGGCTTCAACGGCAAGCACCACCGGCACACTCAGGTCCATCGATTCCCGAATCTCTTCTTCAGTCAACGCTTTCGCGTATATGACGACCTCATCAATAATCGCATCTTCGACTTTGTGGAGCGTCGGATTTTCGCCTGCTCCGATGTAAATCGCCGCCTCTTTGAACTTGGGCCACTCAAAATTCTCTGGCTGCTCACCGATAAATTTACCGTTGACATAGATTTTACCATCTTTCCCATCGGCAACCATAACGTAGTGGTACCACTCTTTCAATTCAAATTGGTAGTTCGCAAGACTTTTATCAGCGTGATGCCCAGCATCCCAAAATGGGTTGAAACCGGGGTTCACCATCGTACGGAACTCGCAACAGCCACCGGCAGCGGCTTCTATCGAGATGATCCCATCGTATGAGGCGTGTTGATTAAGGAAAAACCATGCTTCCATCGTGATTTCGCCGTTCACACCAATTGGAACGATAAAGTCATTCGCCTCCATTTGGACGACACCACCGTTCAGATGGATGCCCTTCTTAAATGCACCATCAACTAGCGAACCCTTTCCGGCTAGTTCTGCATCATTCCCGTTGCCGGAATCATCGATGACTTTATTACCACTCAGCTTATCAAAAGAATAATAGACGAGGATATCCTCTTCCTCGACAGCATAAGAGAGACTCACCGCAAATACACAGATCGCCGTAAGCCCCAACAAGACTATATTTCTACGCATTTTCATTTCCCCCCAAGAGTTTTAACAAGAATTTTAACATAAATATCGAACAGCATCAATGCATTATACCACAGTCCGGGAATTAAAGCAATGGCAATCGGCTGTCGGCAATCGGTTGTCGGCAGCTGTCCAATACGCAGACCTTTTAAATCCTCGTAGGTTGGGTTGAACGGTGAAAGGCAAAACATTACCAATACCAAGAGAACCGATCTTTTGCCAATGGAATGTATTGCGAGATACTTTCAGAAACCCAACATTTTCACCACCGGCGTGCCATGCAGTGTTGGGTTTCACTCGGTTTTTTGGAGACTTCACGTTGCCTGAAAATCTGTAGGTTTCTGCACGAATGTGCTTGCTTTCGATCTTCTGTTCAACCCAACCTACGCGCTGACAATCGAAAACCAAATACCCTATACCCGCCCAAATTGCCCTTGCAAGCCAACACATTAAGTGCTACAATAACCGCATGACCTTTCTTGAAGCGATTCTTCTCGGGATTTTACAGGGTTTAACCGAATTCCTACCCGTTAGCAGTTCAGGACACCTTGTCTTGGCACAGCAATTCCTCGGACTAAAGGAACCCCTCGTCTTTTTTGATGTGATGCTTCACGTCGGAACATTAGCCGCCGTGCTCGTCATATATCGTGATGCAATAGGGAGATTAGTAATAGGCGGGCTTTCTGCACTCGGGGATACCCAATTTTGGCGGAAACCCCCAAAGGCAACGCTCAACACGTCGGCAGAGCTCAAGTTTATATGGCTGATACTCCTCGGCTCTATCCCAACCGGAATTATCGCAGTGGTGTTTAAGACGCAACTGGAATCCTTTTTCGATGAGGTCCGCCTCGTGAGCATCACCTTAATCCTCACAGGCGTTATTCTCCAATTACCCCGACTCCGCAGAGAGAAAGCAGATAGTCCCGATACTTCCACCGGAGAATTGAAAACGTGGCACGCACCACTCATCGGAATCGCACAAGGATGCGCAATCACACCCGGCATCTCCCGTTCCGGCACGACAATCTCATTGGCACTTTTTTTGGGGATTCCCGCAAAAACCGCCGCGGAATACTCCTTCCTGCTCTCAATTCCCGCGATACTCGGCGCGGTTGCACTCAAAATCCGAGATGTTGGAGACACCGCGATCCCGCTTCACATCGTGGGAACCGGAATGCTCGCCTCGTTTATCGTTGGTTACATCGCGTTGCGATTCCTATTGGTTATACTAAACCGAGGCAAATTCTCGCTGTTCTCCTACTACTGTGTCGCTTTAGGACTAACCTCACTTTTAATCGCCTTAATCCAATAAGTCGCGACGCAGCCGAACACCTTTTTGTTATAGTGCCGCATCTCTGGCACCACACCGAGCCTCTTTAAGATGTCGCACATCTTCCTATCGTTTTGCAGTGTGTTCCGAATCCACTTTTTCCCAGTGCATCTATAAATTAGACTGGCAAGATACATCTGCAACGGCTTCAGCCTAAAACGTTTGAGATACCGAAGCGGAAACCCCAAGCCGTGCCCGGAGATCGCGAGGGTCCCACCCGGTTTCAAGACGCGCGTAAGCTCGGTTAAGGCGGCTCTGTCATCAGGCACATGCGGCATGACGAGGAAGCAGGTTACGAGATCAAAGGTTTCGTCTGCAAATGGTAGGGTCGGCAGCGAAGCACGTAGCAAAGCAGGAATTGCGGAAGGCGGCTCTATTAACTTCCCGACTTGAGAACTTCCGGACGTTAAGAAGATTGCATCCACATCGACACCGACAAGGAGATCCGGGGTATCGGTGGAGAGGGCAACCAGAAGATTTCCCGGTCCACATCCGACATCCAACGCCCTTTTGCCAGTAGCATTGATGTTCAAAGTATCGAGTTGCCTTCGCGTTGCGCCATTTTCTAATTCGCGGTAAGCGTTCTGAATGTAGGCATGGTGCCATTTCGTCACGTGACTTCTCCCCACACTAAAGAATTCACCCATCTGCTAATCCGTTGCGGAACCGTCGTGAGTTCCGCGCGGAAAAGCGTCAGTCCAGCGTCATCGGTGATCGGAATAGCCTTCAGCTGATACAGTGGTGCATCCAAAGTGTTCCACCCGATATCCGTTGTGCGTGCCGAGCGGAATCCACCCGCTTTCACAATCTCAACCTCGCGTTCGGTATAATCGCCGTTCGGGTAGCTGAAATGCGAACACTCGCGTCCCAATAACGTTTCCAAATCCGTTTTGCTCTCAAGAATCTCGTGCTTACATTCTGTTTCGGGGCATCGCGGTAGGATCGGATGGAATCGAGTATGCGGTTGAAAATCAACGTTCTCTGCCATCGCTTGCATTTCCGCGATAGTGAGTGCTTGCCTATCTGGATACGCCTTTTCAGGTTCAAAGTCAGCCGTCCACTTGAGGTGCATCAACCGTTCTGCATTTGGGAGTCTTTTCAGTCTCTCCTTTTCTGCTTTGGACTGCCCCGCTATCTTAAACCAGAAATGCCGGTGTGTGTCAATAATCTGCGTGCAAACATAGAGCGTTGGACGAATACCGTACTGCTTGAAAATCGGCAGGAGCGCGATATTGCCAGCGTGTCCGTCGTCAATCGTAATCACAACGCTTTTCGAGGGGATTTCTGAAAAGTCCTTTTGGTGGATCGCCGCGACGAGGGTATCCAGTGAGATAACCGTGCAATGACGTGAGAGGTAGGCGATATGTTTCGCGAAAACTGTCGGTTTCGGGTCGTGATACAGGAGGATAGTCACCCGATTCCGACACACCCACTCCCGGATAAGAAGCGGCATGCCTGATAAACAGACGACAATTGCCACGATATTTTTAAGAAAATTACGCATCTATCACATTATCCCAATGGATGAATACCCGCACTCCAGATGAAGTTTAAGAATTTAATCGGGTAAGACCGGATTCACTCAATCACGGTAGGTGCGGTTTTGCGGCGTACTCGTCCCGACGACTTCTGCGCAGGTCTCCTATAGAGGCTTGCGGGACAATGCGAGGCAATACGCGCACTCGACGTTGATTCATGCGATCTGCATTCCTAACCGCACCGAGCATTTTTATGAAATTACCTAATTTATTGTTTAATCTTCATGCGGAGTGGTAGGTCAAGGTTTCGAGGTTCCTCTTTCATGGTGTTGTAAAGTTGCATAAGGCTATTGTTTTCTTCAAATGGGCGAGTCTGCAACATGTCTTCCGCTCCAGCGGAGCGGTATGTTTATAGAAAGGTTTCGAGGTTCCTCTTCCGCTCCAGCGGAGCGGTATGTAAAGCATAGTAATGTTGTAGGATGTCACGTTATGGTGTTGTAAAGTTGCATAAGGCTATTGTTTTCTTCAAATGGGCGAGTCTGCAACATGTCTTCCGCTCCAGCGGAGCGGTATGTTTATAGAAAGGTTTCGAGGTTCCTCTTCCGCTCCAGCGGAGCGGTATGTAAAGCATAGTAATGTTGTAGGATGTCATGTTTAGGAAGTATCTTTATCAACCGAATCAAAAACATACTTTTCATTATAGGTTACATCAAAACGCTTCAATAACTCAAGGTATTCTTCTTTAAACGTTCTACACGAATGATGTGCTTCTTGATTTTGGATGTAGGTGACAACATCTCCCAACTGAGAGTGCGAATAGGTAAACGCCCCAAATCCTTCTTGCCATTTGAACTGTCCTCTGACCCAGCGTTTTTGGTTAATGAATTTTGTGGCACTTACCTTAATATCTCTCACTAAATCAGAGAGGGCAATATCAGGGGTGATACCCACAAGAATGTGGACGTGATCTGGCATTGAATTGATTTGAATCATTTTTTGCTTTCTGTTTGTAACAATGCCAGTGATATATTGATGAAGTTCTGTTTTGTGATCTTTTGGAATGAGAGCGTGCTATAGACATATCGCTCCTCTGGAGCGAAAACTACAGATTTGGGGACAGATGAGTCCCCGCAAGCCGAAGAAAGTGCTATTGTTTCGCAGTGAGAATAGAAAACGGAATCTCCAAGTTCTCGTAAGCCGAAGAAAGTGCTATGTATGGTAAGACCGTATATCGCTCCTCATGAAAATTAAAAAATAAATTGGGTAATCTTGGACGACACAGCGTGCGATGAATCGCACTACTACGAACGGGGCTACTTGTAGCACCTATGGAAATTACCCGATTAAATACTTAATCTTCATGAGGAGTGCTATGTCTATAGAAAACGAATGTCCGAATCCATGCACTCCAGAGGAGTGCTATGTGTTTGGAAACTACGTCCCGCATCAATGAGGTGGGAGTGTTGAACTCCTGTAGAGTGGTCCTTACCTATGCCACAAACGCGCTCCGTAACGACATTGTTCTTGATATTCCGGCTCACCACAACTGAACAACTACAGAAGATTTCTCCTATCCCAGAAGTCCTGAATAAATCTCTTCCAACTTCTGAATAGACACCGTACTGTCAAATTTCTGCTGAATCGTCCGGCGTGCGTTCCCACCCAACTCTCCTGCAAAATCAGGCTCCACCAACACTCGATGCAGTGCCGCCGCTAACGCCCCCGGATCCTGTGGCGGAACCCGAACGCCATTCTTCCCATCTTCAATCAAATCTGCGATGCCACCCACATCCGATGCAATGCACGGCATCCCAATCCCCATCGCTTCGATCAGGGCATTCGGTGAACTCTCGTGTAGCGACGGAAGCACAAAGACATCTGCTGTCAAAAGCAGAGAAAAAACATCCTCACAAAAACCCGGGAACGCCACCCGTTCTGAGAGTCCGTATTCTGCCGTGAGTGCTCGGAGTTCTGTTTCCAACTCACCCTCACCGAGAAATGTGCATCGCCATGCGACATCCTCTCGGTCCAACATGTTTAACGCCTCAATCAGATACTGATGTCCCTTTTCGGGAGCGAACCGTCCGACGCTTACGATTAACTTCTCTTCGGGACTACACGTGTGCGGTTGTGCCCACGTCTCGGTGGGTAATTCCAATAGATTGGGGATGCTAAAAATCTTTTTGTCTGGATACCGCTGGTGGAGATGCCGTTGGATCTGCACTGAGTTCGTCAGAAGGACATCGGCGGTATTGTAGATGAGTTTTTCTGTAAGCCAGAGCCGAAACTTGCCGTATCTCGCATGGTAGTCGCCGCGTTGTGAAGCGATGAACGGAACCTGTCGCCACATCCCAAATTTACGGGAGAGTCCGCAGAGAAAATTGGAATACCACAACCAGCTGTGCACGATGTCGGGCTCAGCAGCATTGACAATGCCACCGAGTGCAAACGCCTTTTCGAGCAACCTCATGCGTTTGCCTTCACCTGCGAGTGTTGCAACCTCCCGCACACAGGACAGTGCTGTGAGTTCCTTGACACGTTCCCCTTCGGCACGACTCAGCACAACGGTTGCTTCATACTGCTCTGACGGCAATCGATCCAATGTCTTGAGCAGTTGCGATTCGGCACCGTCCTTTGTCATGGAATCAATGACGTAGAGAATTTTAATTATACCTTACGGGTCGGTGAGGTGGGTTCGGAGCATGAACCTGCCTTCACGTAGATCCGCCCTCCGCTACGCTTACGGGCTACGGGTTTCAAAATTATCTTATCCCAAGAATTTTAATTTTACCTTGCGGGGGAACAACGGACGTCTCAACTTTGACGTGCGTCCCTCGAATCCGCCCTCCGCTACGCTTACGGGCTAACGGTTTTGAGCCTATTGTAGCATAACCTGTTAGGTTGTGCCACCCCCTACCCCCACAAGCAGGGGGTGTGCAGGATACCAACAGCTTCCTACACTACAAAGAGTCACCCTTTGTGAGACGAAAACCTCTTTACCGATAACCGAGAACTGATGGCTAACCGCCACTCCCTACCAATACGTATAGAGCAGGGCTTCCCCCACGATAAGCTGCACAACGAGTATGCCCGCGACCCAATAAAGATCCGATATCGGGCGCGCCGTGAGGTGTTTAGCGACCGGAATAACGAAAAACGGCACCATGAAAATCCATATCCGCTCGACCTCCATCGTAAACAGCGTCGAGAATGTGAAGAAGAGGAGCGTGATTAGGAAACCGATGACGAACGAATCCAACGCTTCATGGCGCAATATCCAAGGGATATGATTGTCATCTCGCGCCTGCTCCGATGCATGGGTATTCTGCCACCACGCTTTCACTGCCGCTACGACTTCCCGAAGCCAGACAGTTGTTATGGGTAGCCCCACGCCGATGAGGAACGCAAATAGGTTCGCGAAACTCAGATGGAAATAACGCCCAGTGCTTTCATAACCCGTCCCCATACCTTTCTCATCTTTTTTGATAGCCGCCCAGAGTGCCTCAATTGGATGGAACTCAGTCAGGACAAAAAGCAACAGATAAAATCCGATAAATCCGATAGCCGCGAACAGCAAGACTTTCAGGTACTGCCCGAACTGCTTCCGCTCCAGTAAGGCGACAACACACAAAAAGACCCCCACAACTACCGTTGCATACGTCATGAACATCCCAAGCGCAAGCGAAACCCCCGTCAATAAGCTATAAGGTCGAAATTTATACCACACCTGGTCGGGTAGGGTTTCTTGATCTCGTGCTTTATAAAACAGGTAAACGCTCAGGATTGGGAAGACACTGAAGGGACCGTCCATTGACGTGCCGGTGAACATCACAAAGTTGGGGGTGATCAGAAAAAGGAGAAGCGCATACCGACCGGCCTTTTCACCGTAGAGGTGTTCGGCGAGGCGATAGATCGGTATTACTGTGATCGCAGTGAAGAGAATCGTAACCAACGATGCCGATAAAAGATTGTAACCGAAGATTTTGCTAAAAAACCATAAAAAAATCACACCGCCCGGTGGATGGGTGCGTGCGTGCCCCGAAAGGGTATCAAACAATTCTGGTTTGCTATAATCCCGTAGAAACGTGTGGAGTCCGAGTTCGTCAATAAGCGGCACGTCTCCGTAATACTCCAACGAAGTCCGCGTATACGGCTCTAAAAGCGTCAAGACCCGTTCCGTTTTGCCATCCCGTTCCAACTCTCGGTAGCCATCAATTTGGGCAACGCTAATATGAATCGCAAGGAAGCAGATAACCGCTATGCCAATTAATCGACGACCGTCCACGCCCGAAAGCAGGCACCTGTAACAAAGATACAGAAAACCGATACACACCGCGAGGGCAGGCAATATCCACCAACTCAAGTCGAAACTCGGTTCGGCATAAAGGGGCAAAATGTGCTTATCAAACCTCACCGCACCGAGATTGATAGACATCCCGCGCAGGGTGTAATACAGGAATATATGATAGACTAAGAAAAATAGCGCGAGCAACCCGATTTGGACAGGAATCAATCGAATCGCTTTTTGGATATGCAGCCGAAGGTGATTCATCTTCCCCTACACAGATTTATCGGTTTGTGATGCCTCTAACTGTTGTGCCGCTTCTAACAACGCATTCGCCAAAAATTCCGGGTTGACCTCGTCTTTTCCTCGGAAGGTGCGTACCCGTTCACCGCGAACCTTTAGAACCGCAAGCTCCTTGCCACCCAAATGGATGCCGACTTCAGCGTTGCGTGTCTCACCGGGTCCGTTAACTTCACACCCCATCACAGCGACTGGGATATTGATGCCGTGTTTCTCTAAAAGTTCCTCAGCGACAGCCACAATGTTCTCATAATCTACCGTGGGGTCACCACGACCGCAGAATGGACAGGAAACAACATCTAACATATCATCCGCCATACCCAATGCCCGAAGGAGTTCTTTAGCGGTCAAAACCTCCTCAACCGGATCACCGGTAATCGAGATACGGATGGTGTCACCAATCCCTTCCATCAAGAGCGTTCCAATGCCGAGTGTCGATTTGACATGTGAGCGTCGAGGCGTACCGGCTTCTGTTACACCGAGATGTAACGGATACGGGACTTTCGCTGAAAACTGACGGTTCGCTTCTATCATCCGAAGTGGATCACTCGACTTCACGGAAATCGCGATGTCTCTAAAATCGTGTTCCTCACAAATATTGACGTGCCGAATTGCGCTTTCTACCAACGCCTCCGCTGTCGGCGATGGATATTTCTCTAAGAGATCCCGCTCCAGTGAACCCTCATTGACTCCGATACGGATGGGGATATTCGCCGCTTTCGCCGCAGACAATACCTCGGCAATCCGTTCCTCACTACCGATGTTACCTGGATTGATCCGTACCTTCGCTACCCCCGCGTCTACCGCGGCGAGTGCATATCGATAGTTGAAATGGATATCTGCGACTATCGGAACGGGAGCGCGTTTTACAAGCGAACTGAGTGCTTTCGCGTCCGATTCTTCAGGGACAGCAACGCGGACAATCTGCACACCCGCCTCCACACACCGTTCCACCTGTGCCAGTGTGGCATCAACATCGCGCGTCAACGTCGTCGTCATCGTCTGGATGGAGACGGGGCTCCCACCGCCGATCGGGATATTTCCGACCATAATTTTTCGCGTAGGGCGTTTATTGTTAATCTGTATCAGTTCTTTCATATTTTTTAATAGTTTTCAGTTTTCAGTTTTCAGTAACATCTCTTGTGACAGTTATCGCAAACAGACCCATCAGAACGTTGCTCTTAACTGACGACTGACAACTCCTAAAGCCGTGATGAATTTTTTGTTTTCCGGCTGTGTGCCGATCGTTACGCGCACTGCATTTGGATAGCCATAACCCCCGATTGGACGTACAATGACTCCCTGTTTCAGAAGTGCGTCGGCGATGTCTGTCCCCGACTGTTCAAGGTGCAACATGATGAAATTGCCCTCGGTTTCGACATAACGGAATCCCATGTCGTCAAACGCATTGTAGAGAAAGGCTTTACCGATGCTGTTTTCTTCTCGACTCCTCGTAACGTGGGCAGTATCCTTGAGTGCCGCTCGCGCCGCCGCTTGTCCGACTAAACTGCAATTGAAGGGTTGACGAACCCGATTTAAGGTCTCAATCAACGGAGGTGGCGCGATACCGTATCCGACGCGCAGCCCAGCCAGCCCGTAAATCTTAGAAAAGGTGCGAGTAATGATAAAGTTCCGTCCCTCCAGAACATAACGGAGCGTCTGTGGGTAGTCCGAACGGTCAACGTACTCATAATAGGCTTCGTCAAAAACGACCAGCACATCGTCCGGCACACGTTCCATAAACGCCGCCGTCTCATCCACTGTGACCATCGTGCCGGTAGGGTTGTTCGGATTCGCAACAAAGATAACCTTCGTCTTATCGGTAATTGCCGCTGCCATCGCAGAGAGGTCGTGTGTATGCGCCACCATCGGCACAACGACTGCTGTCGCACTGCACAGCTTCGTCACGAGACTATAGACGACGAACGCCCCAGCTGCATAGATGACCTCATCACCGGGTGCAATGTATGCTTCGGCGACGAATTGTAGCACGTCGTTCGAGCCATTTCCTAAAATCAGGTGTTCAGCAGAAACTCCGAGATATTCTGCGAGATCCTCTTTAAGATAGTAGGCGTTACCGTCAGGATAAAGATGCACTTGCGTGACACTCTCTGAGATCGCTTGCATCGCCAACGGCGAGGGACCTAACGAATTTTCGTTGGATGCCAGTTTGGTAATATCGGTAATGCCGAGTTCGCGCCGGACCTCTTCAATCGGTTTACCACCCTGATAGGGTTGAATCGTGTCAATGCTGGGTTTCGGTTTTAGCATAACGTATCGCTTCTCAATGCTCTTGTCTCTATTACTGCAAGCGCGTCCATCGAACTCGTCCAAATACAATTCTATTATACCATACCCTTCTCTTTTTTCAAAAAGTTTTTTGTACGTTTGCCGCTAACCACTGACGACTGCTGACCGCCCAGGACTATTTAGTTTTCGGTTCCGATCTTGGTTTTCGTTCACAGATGTTAAGGTTTTCGCGCAATATCGCGAGCACAGCTCGCTCCTACAGCGGAAAAACGTTCACGCATATAAAGGAAATATGTAAAACTAAATGACCCTGGCTGACCGCCGATTGCTAATTGACTTTCACACGGAAACCTGATATAATGTTTTGCACCTAAGACAATAGGAGAAAAACATGAGACGATTTGGAACCCAGGGTCCCGTCAATTCCAAAGATAATTATGTCGTCGCGCGGCGTGAGGAACTTTCCGATTTCATCGACCGCGTTAAGCAGGGGCGATACATCGTCCTATTCGCACCACGACAGACCGGTAAAACCACGTTTTTCCAAGATGCGCTCAAGGCATTCGCAGCCGAAGGAACAGACTATTTTCCAATACAACTCAACTTCGAGGAGTACGAAGACATAACACCTGCCGATTTTTACCAGTCGTTGTGTAAAGAAATTTGCAAAGAGATCCGAAAGGTATTCCGAGAACGCGGTGAGCCGCTTTCCCAAGAACTGGACACCTTTCTGACGAATGCGCAGATAACCAACCACATTTCAATGCGTGAATTTTTTGAACAGTTCACCACCTTAGCGGCAAACCAGCAGGTCGTCGTTATCATTGACGAATTCGACGGTATTCCACAGGCTGCTATCAACGGATTTCTCCGTTCACTCCGCCGGATATATCTCACCGGACGCGAAGTCCGCTCTCCGTATAGTGTCGGTATTGTCGGGGTTAAAAACATCACACAACTTAATTACGATCGCTCTATCTCGCCGTTCAACATACAGGATGAGTTCACACTCCCAAACTTCACCTTAGAACAGGTCAGTGAACTCCTTGCTCAGTACACCGACGAGGTCGGACAACGATTCGCACCCAAAGTCGTTGAAATGATCCATAAACAGACAGCAGGACAACCTTTCCTCGTCAACAGGTTCGCGCAGATTCTCACTGAGGAACTTGACCTTTCCAAAACCGAGACAATTCAAACGTCCCACTTTTCTGAGGCACACAAACAACTCTTGACGGAGCGCAACACTAACATCTCACATCTGATTACAAATGTACGCAGAGATCCACGCTTTGAAAGGATGCTTATGCGTATCGCTTTTTACCAAGAAAGTAGACGTTTCAATTTCGACAATGACATCATTAGCGAACTCGCAACCTATGGTATCATCGGACCAAACGAGGACGGAATGTGTCAAATTCTCAACCCAATCTATTTGCACCGAGTTTTGCAAGCATTCCAACCCCTTATAAATGGACTTGAGGACGAATACTTCCCTGAAGACGGTCCAATCGACTTTTCAGAATATATCGCACCAACTGGGCAGCTTCAGATGCAGCGGCTCATCGAAAATTTTAAGGACTTCATCGCACGCGCGGGATTTAGAATACTTCAAGTCCCGGATACACCACAAGAATTCGTGGGGCAATATCTCCTCTTTGCTTATCTCGACGAGTTTGTGAAAATCGTTGGTGCCGCCATGTACCTTGAAGTCCCAACCGGCAGGGGCAGATCCGATCTCGTCATCTCACACAGCAGACAAACTTATATTGTCGAAACAAAGGTATGGCGCAGCGAACAAAATTATCAGGCAGGCAAACAACAACTCGCAACATACCTGAAGTCCGAAAGCGCAACAGAAGGCTACTATGTGGTGTTTGATTACCGCGAAAATCCGGATACCCGAGCAGAAACGGATATAGTTGACGGTCGGACGATTCACAGTTACGTCATTCCCGTCCTTCAAGCCCTTCCATCGCAACCCTGAGCCAATCGTTGAAAACCCAAACCTGACAACTGACCACACCTATAGGAGGGATCTCCGAATCCCGACTGCTGATAGCTGACTGCTATTGTACCCAGGACTATTTAGTTTTCGGTTCCGATCTTGGTTTTCGTTCACAGATGTTTAGGGTCTCGCGCAATATCGCGAGCACAGCTCGCTCCTACAGCGGAAAAACGTTCACGCATATAAAGGAAATATGTAAAACTAAATGACCCTGCTATTGTACCGATAACCCCTTGACAAAAAAGCGAATTTCGTTAAAATAGGGAAAATTGTTTTTTCACTACATCAATTTGCACATACACAGCATGCGAAAGGAAAACTCATGACACAAACTCCTCCAGAATCTGCTGTCATCCTCTTTGACGGCACAGACCTTAGCAACTGGACAAGCTTAGATGGCAGCGCCCCGGGTTGGCAAGTTGAAGGCGATGCAATGCTCGTCGTCCCGCGCAGCGGCGACGTAATCAGCAAGGAAACCTTCTTGGATCATTTCGTTCATGTCGAATTCAGGTGCCCCGATATGCCCGAAGCGACCGGACAGGCAAAAGGCAACAGCGGTGTATTCCTTCAAGGCAGATATGAAGTCCAAGTCTTGGATTCCTACGGCATTGAAGTCCCCGGAATGGGTGACTGCGGCGCAATTTACAACCAGTTCGCACCCCTCGTCAACGCTTGCAAACCACCGCTTGAGTGGCAGACTTACGATGTCATCTTCCGAGCACCCCGTTTCAACGACGCAGGTGAGACGGTTGAAGGTCCACGCATAACCGTCATTCAGAACGGTTTGGTAATCATCAACAACGCGCAGATGGCGGGGTCAACCGGCGGGAGTATCGATTCAGAAGCCGCCACACCAGGACCACTTCGCCTGCAGGATCACGGCAATGACGTTCGGTATCGGAACATCTGGGCAGTCTCACTCCCATTTGAGGGTTCTGACCAGTATTAGATCGCATTTCGATAGGAACTTTCGGTGTCCAGTCGTCAGCGTATTAACCATCAGTCATCAGAGGTCAGAGGTCAGTAATGCGTTTGGGTATTACAAGCATTTCTGACTACCACATAAGGGCATTCAGCTCTTCTGTGGGAGGGAACTCCAATTCCCGACTCTTGCTGACGGAAACCGATGGCTGATTGCTAATATTCTGACGGCTGACCGCCAACTGATAGAGAGGAACTTTATGGAAACCAATCAAGATTTTCCCACAATTCCGAGGCGACGACTCGGACGAACAGAACTCAGTATTCCGGTCATTCCGTTCGGCACACAGGGGTTTGGAAACAATTTCGGCTTCGTCTCAGATGAAGACGCTGTGGCACTCGTCAAGCACGCCGTGTCCATCGGTGCCAACCATTTCGATTGTGCACGCTGTTATGGCGATTCAATGCGGAAACTCGGTCTGGCGATGAAGGAGATCCCACGCGAGGATGTCATCATTACCGGAAGACTCTGTTGCCATTCCGCATCGGATTGGGGTGGCTACGGAGATGGCAGACCCAATTACTCCGCCGAACGCGCAATCGCTGACCTTGAAGACCAACTCGAACTCCTCAACATAGACTACTTCGACGGGATGCTCATCCACGACCCCGGCGAGATTGATCCGACCCTCGAAAAGGGTGGTACGCTTGATGGTCTGCTCCAGTGTAAAGCGCGCGGACTCGTACGCCACCTCGGATACGGGATGCGTCCCCACGACTTCCATCTCAAGGCGATGGCAACAGGTGATGTAGACCTCATCCTCTGCTTCAACGACTATAACCTCATCCGGCGGACCGCCGCTGACGACATCCTCCCCGCCGCCGCTGAAGCCGACATCGGTGTTATGAACGGCTGGTCAATCCTGCGCGGTATCCTCACAGGTGTTGATATCGATGCTGAGATTGAAAGAGGACGTTGGAAAAAAGAAGGCGATGTTGCAGCAGCATACCCAATTTGGGAATGGTGCATTGAAGAAGGAATAAGCTTGCTTCAACTTGCACTCCAGTTCTGTCTGAAAGAAGAACGGATTCAAGGTAATAACATTGGGAGCCTCAATGTCGAGCAGCTTGAAGCGAACATCCGCGCTGCCAGCACACCGCTACCCGATGAGGCATGGGAGAAATACGAAGCACGCTTCGGATCAAATTAGCTGTTAGACGTCGGAAACCGTCAGCTGTCAGTAGGTGCGGTTTAATGAAGATTAAGACTTTAATTTGGTAATGTGTAGTGTTAATTGTCTGAATCAGGATTTACAGGATTCAAGGATTGGCAGGATTAGAGACACTCTGTGATTGACAATTGTCTTTGATAGAATTACCGAATTATTTTTTATTCTCATGAAACCTTGCCAACCGACGGTTGACCGCCGATGGCTATTCCCCAATCAACTTCTCCAAAAACTTATGCGTTGCACGCGGGAGCGGATAATCCTGCAACGCCGCAATCTCGATCCACTTCGCATCCCGCGGACCCTTCAGAACCACCTCGCCCGCTCGATAATCGCACTGAAACACATCCACAACAATCTTGAAATGGGTGTAGGCGTGCCTGACACGCGTGAGAGACCGCACGTTGGTGACAGAGAGATTGACGACATCAGCGATATGCCGAACACAAGCCGCCTTAGCGGGTTCACCTTCGGCAAGCCGCCCACCCGGAAACTCCCAGAGTCCACCGAGCAAACCGTCCAATTGCCGTTGCGTGAGTAAAACCGCGTTGTCCCTATAGATAACCCCGACAGCGAGATGGTGTTCTGGGACAGGTTTCGTCTCACGCCGATACGGAAACTCATCTTGTCGTGCCGTGTGGAACGCCTCACAAAACGAATTCACGGGACAGACGAGACAGGTCGGCGATTGCGGACGACACACGGTTGCCCCCAATTCCATCATCGCCTGATTGAAAAACCCCGGCGCACTCCGATCCAAAAGTTCATCCGCTCTCTGCTGAAACAACTTCGCCGACTTCGCGTCGTTAATCGGTGCCTCCATCAGAAACAGGCGCGCCAGCACACGTTTGATGTTGCCATCTACGGCGGCATACGGCACATTAAAAGCGATACTTTGCACCGCCGCCGCACTATAATCCCCGACACCCGGCAACTTCCGAAAGGTCGCATAATCCACCGGTATTTTCCCGTCCAGTTCCTCCACAATGACCTGTGCCGCTTTGTGGAGATTCCGCGCTCTCGCATAATACCCCAAGCCTTCCCAGACCTTCAGCACATCCTGTAGCGGGGCAACTGCCAAATGCTGCACATCTGGAAACCGCTCGATGAACCTCTCATAGTAATCCACAACTTTCTTGACCTGCGTCTGCTGGAGCATCACCTCAGAGACCCAAATCCGGTAGGGATCATCCGTCCGTCGCCACGGCATATCGCGCTGATAATCCTTGAACCACGCTAACAACGCATCCCGAAAATCTTGGTAGTGTTCGTGTAAAGGTTTTTTGTGCATATTGAAACGTAGGTTGGGTTGAATTGTCAGAATCAGGATTCACAGGATTAAAGGATTTGCAGGATTACAGACGCTGTCGCATCAACACGTGATTTTTGTGAATTGACTGCTGATGGCTGATGGCTGACTGCTAATTCGTCTGAATCGCGGATTACACGGATTACACAGATTTCGCGGATTACAAGAGGTTTCGCCGATGTAAATAAATTATAGATAGAAACATGTCAAATCTCTTTGCTCCGTATGAAGATTAAGAATTTAATCAGAACCCAGATCTAGCGCAAGATTAGCTAACTTAAAGGTCCATTGCCACCCGAAAACCGACACTATGAAGCCCTCGAATCGGCTCATACGCCGCACGGTTCGCACAACGCGCAGCGAATTCCCCACGCGCAATCCACGAACCCCCGCGAATCACCTTACGCCGCCCCTCACTCGCGCCGAGGGGATTCTCGGCAGGCGAGTATTTGTACGTCTCCGCATGAAACCAGTCGTAGCACCAATCGTAGGCGTTCCCTGCCATGTCGTAGCACCCGTAAGGACTCACACCCGATGGATAATTCCCAACAGGCATCAGCCGCTTATTCTTCGACTCCGATGTGTTCGCTCGACTCGCATCCCATATATCTCCCCACGGATACTCCGGAGCATCCGTGCCACGTGCCGCTTTCTCCCACTCCGCCTCCGACGGCAAGCGATACGCCACGCTTTCAAGCCCGCTGAGCCACCGCAAAAAATTCGTCGCATCCTGCCAACTCACACCGACTACCGGAAAATCGGGAGCGTTGAGATGCGCCTCGTTCCAGAACAGAGGTTCCGGGTTCCCTGTCTCCTCGACAAACTGCGCATATTGCGCATTCGTGACCTGATACATGCCGATGGCGTAAGCATCAAGGAGAACGTTCCGTTGCGGTTCCTCTGGATCGGTCTTCCGCAGTCCGGTCGGAATCGTCCCCATCGTGAACGCCCCAGCGGGGATATGGATTAAAGAGTAATCGAGTGTATTGATGTGCATGTCAGGTGTACAGATCCTCTGATAAAAAACTTAGGGTAAACTTCCCACTTCCAGTATAACACACCTCCATCTCCATTGCAATCTCCAACACCACCCCGTCCAGGACTCTTTAGTTTTCGGTTCCGATCTTGGTTTTCGTTCACAGATGTTAAGGTTTTCGCGCAATATCGCGAGCACAGCTCGCTCCTACAGCGGAAAAACGTTCACGCATATAAAGGAAATATGTAAAACTAAATGACCCTGCCACTCCGTTATACCCGCTGGCGAGGTTTCCTAACCTTGCCCCTTTCAGAGGCATTCAGTTTTAAGAAATTATCGGATTTCATGCCTGCTTTGACGAAGCCGTTGCGGTTTATAGCTTTGCCATCGAAAAAAGAGGAATCCTGTGGTTCCTGAAATGTTTCCAGATTCATAAATCTGTTTGTCATCTGAGGCACTCCGTTCTGCTATAGGAGAGGAAAATCCGCAGAAATACCCAAGCAAAAACACACGTCGCTGTAGGAGCGACCTCCACGTCGCGATACTCCATCTAAAACGGACAGAAAACCGAAAACTGGATGGCTCTGCCATTCCCCTTATCCATACTGAGGAGGCTTCCCAACCTCGCTTCTTACTGACACTATTCACCGATGGCGAGGTTTCCAACCTCGTCATTTTGTCAGAGCCATTCAGTTTTCCGTTCTTTAGGGCGATTTTGAGGACCCAGACCCGGTAGGTGCGGTTTCTAACCGCACCGGATCGTCAAAAACAGCCGTGAAATCCGATAATTTCTTAAAACTGAATGCCTCTGGACAACCGATAACTAATAATTGACATCCGTTCAGTGGATATGGTATCATTTTCACACGCGCGGAAATCACCGGTCTCCGAAAAAGAGAAGACATTTGAAAATGAGAGAGCAACGCACGCTTTTCGATCTGACACAAGACGGCTTGGTCATCGGCAAAAAGATCCAGCGTATCTATCCCGAATTCGATGTGTCGGCTTTCGTTTCAGACGTTCGGACGGAGATGGAGGGGCAGATACTCTACAACGTGACGAAAGCCATCGGTCGCGTCCTGCGCCAGCATCTCCCGCAGAACTATTCCGATGCACTTGCTATTTTGATGACGTACGTCGAGATCAAGGCTCCATCGAAACCGACGCGACACCTGACCGCCGAAGACGATTTCCAACAAAATTCCTGCCGCAATTGAATCTATCATTGGGAGCCGGGACCCAAAATGACCACTAACGGAATTTTCTTTGATTTATACGGGACACTCTTGGTGTACGGAAATATGGATTCGGTCTGACGCATTTTTTTGATTCGGTTGTTATTTCCGCTGAGGTGGGTGTCAAGAAACCGGATCCGCGGATATTTGACTCGGCTCTTGATCGGACTGGCATGAAGCCTAAAGAAGTAATTTACGTCGGGGACACGGAAGACGATACAAAAGCCGCCCACGCCGCTGGTATTGTTCCAATACTGATACAAAGGAAAAATGAAGGCAATGCGTTCGACTTCAGCGTCAATAAACACGATTTAGGGGAAAAAGAATTCACTCTTGATGTGGGAACAATAACCAAACTATCTGAAATTATAACACAGTTTGCTTGAATTCTATGCCACCGATAACGTCGAATTGAATGGTTTTGCTTAAAGTAGAGTTCCTATTTTAATGAAGATGTTATACCATTTCTAAAAGTTTATATTGCATTAACCGCACCTGAGCGCACAGACTAACAGTCTATGCTACAAGGGCACAGACTAACAGTCTATGCTACAAGGGCACAGACTAACAGTCTATGCTACAAGGAGGCACAAACTAAAAGTTTATGCTACAATTTCAATCACAAATGGTATTATATAATTGAGGGTTGTCCATAATTGTTTGGCATCACGCAGGATTAATAGAGTATCGCTCCATCAAAATCTCGGCTATTCATTATCAGCGTCCAGTAAAGAAGACATCTTGCTGACAGCTGACTACTTAAGAAGAAAAGGAACCCGTATAAATGAAAGGTGAAGAAAAATTTCAGGTAGACCTCGAAGGCTACCTCGTCATAAAGAACGTTCTCACCGACGATGAAGTCGCTGAGATGAACGCCATTATCGACAAAGGCGATCTCCAAGGATCCCCAAGTCTCTGGGGTGAACCGTTCAAACGGCTCATCGATCATCCGAAAATCCTCCCGTATCTCCTGGATCTATTGGGTCCGCACGTCCGACTCGACCACGACTACCCCCTCTTCATGGAAAAAGGGCAAGGCCGCGGCGGATTACACGGTGGCGAGGACGGTGGACGCGCCGGTGGACACGTCGGCGATCACTGGTACAAATACCGAGACGGGGTCATGCGAAATGGACTGTCCGTGATGACCTATAATCTGGCAGATGCACCCGCAGGTGCAGGTGGGTTCGCCTGTATTCCGGGAAGCCATAAGAGCAACTTTGCCCCGGAAATCCCTACAGAAGTTCGACGATTCGAGCGTCCGGCACACTACGTCGTCCAGCCGCCTGCCGAAGCGGGAGACGTGATCTTTTTCACAGAAGCACTCATCCACGGGACGATGCCGTGGACAGCGGAACACCAACGCCGTTCCGTGCTCTATAAATACAGTCCCGGACACTCCTCATGGGCGGAGAACTACTACGACATCAGTAAATACGAAGGGTTGACGGAACAACAGAAACGGATGCTCCTGCCACCCTCCATCGGACACCGTCCCCGCGTTATTGAAGAGAATTGAAGCAATACGGTGCGGTTGAAAACCGCACCTACCAGTCTTTGCTCACAAAGGAGTTGGGTTTCACTGCGTTCAACCCAACCTACAAACTGAAAGCCGACGGCTGACCGCTGACGGCTAATCGCCGACTAAGGAGTTTCTACAAATGACAGGCGAAGAAAAATTTCAGGTAGACCTTGAAGGCTATCTCATCATAAAGAACGTCTTGACCGCCGACGAAGTTGCCGAAATGAACGACATTACCGACAACACAGAACGTCAAGGACCCCCAAGCCTCTGGGGTGAACCGTTCAAGAGATTGATTGATCATCCGAAAATCCTCCCCTATCTTTTAGATTTGTTGGGACCAAATGTCCGGTTAGACCACGACTACGCCATCTTTATGAACGGTAGCGAAAGACGCGGTGGGTTACATGGCGGTGAAGATGGTGGCAGACCCGGTGGTCCCGAAGGCGATCACTGGTATAAATACCGAGACGGTATCATGCGCAACGGGTTATGCGTGATGACCTTCAATCTGGCAGACGCACCGGCAGGCGCAGGCGGATTCGCTTGTATTCCGGGAAGCCACAAGAGCAATTTTTTGACGGAGATTCCGTCAGAAGTTCGGCGATTTGAACGTCCCGCACACTACGTTGCCCAACCCGCTTTGGAAGCAGGAGATGTGCTATTCTTCACTGAGGCACTCGTTCACGGGACAATGCCGTGGACAGCCGGACACCAACGCCGCGCACTGCTCTATAAATACAGTCCCGGACACTCCTCATGGGCGGAGAATTACTACGACATCAGCAAATACGAAGGGTTGACGGAACAACAGAAGCGGATGCTCCTGCCACCCTCCATCGGCAGCCGTCCCCGCGTCATTGAAGAGAATTAAAATCGTCCTTGTAGGAGGGATCTCCGAATCCCGACTCTTAACTTATTCCCCCTGTCCCCCTGATAAGGGGGATTGAGGGGGTTGAGGGTTAGAGGGGTTACTGAGAACTGGCAACCGAAAATCAAATGCTCTTACACAACCGTTGACTGTTATGAGAAAAACACCTCATCACAGCCGAAAGGATTACCACCATGACAGGCGAAGAAAAATTCACAGCAGACCTTGAAGGTTACCTCGTCATAAAGAACGTCTTAACCGCCGACGAAGTCGCTAAGATGAATGAGATTATCGATAGAGAATCCAGCGATAGATTGAGAGGACACGGTGATAGAGTGTCAAGTCTTTGGGGTGAACCCTTTAAGAGCCTGATTGACCATCCGAAAATTCTCCCTTATCTACTCGAATTATTAGGGCCGCATGTCCGTTTAGACCACGATTATGCCATCTTTATGGATGAAGGGCAACAAGGTAGTAGATTGCACGGCGGTGAAGACGGCGGTGGACCCGGTGGACCCGAAGGCGATCACTGGTACAAATACCGAGACGGGGTCATGCGCAACGGTTTATGCGTGATGTCGTTTAATCTTGCAGACGCACCCGAAGGCGCAGGCGGATTCGCCTGTATTCCCGGCAGCCACAAGAGCAATTTCTTACGGGAATTGCCGTCAGATGTGCGGCATTTCGAGCGTCCAGCACACTACGCTGTGCAGCCGCCTGTCGAAGCGGGAGATGTGTTGTTCTTCACTGAAGCCCTTGTTCACGGGACGATGACTTGGCGGGCAAAACATCAACGCCGCTCACTGCTCTATAAATACAGTCCCGGACACTCCGCATGGTCGGGGGAATATCACGATCTCAGCAAATACGGCGAACTCACCGAACAACAGAAGCGGATGCTCCTGCCACCCTCCATCGGACGCCGTCCCTACGTCGTAGATGAGAATTGAGAAGCAATCACGAAAATGAGTCTATGAGGAACGTCCGTTCCTCATAGAATGGCGCGTCGCCCGAGCCAGATTATCCATCGTTATTCACGCCGTTTTCGTACCGCAACCGGTTAGTTTGCGGATTCATGCACAATCTAAATGAAGATTAAGAATTTAATCGGGTAATTTTTACCGATGCCGGGTGCGGTTAGGAAACCGCACCTACCGGGCCTGGGGGAACATAGAATTACCCAAATATTTTATTAAACTTCATATAGATTGTGCTACAATGGGAGTTCTATGCCAAACATCCAACTCACTGGAAACCAGAGTGACTTTTTGAAAATCGTTGCCGCAGCGGCAGGACGCGGTGATCTCGAAATCGTCCGACAATTGGTCGATGACAATCCGGCTTGGATTCACACCGTCGGTTCACACGGTCGGACGATGCTGTGGGAAGCGGCATACCGGGGCAAGTTGGAGGTCGTTCAATTCCTCTTTGAACGCGGTGCCGATATAAACCTACCGGGTTGCTACCATATCGAGCATCGCCTTGAAATAACACCCTACTGCGCCGCATGGCATAAGGGACGCGACCGTGTTGCGGATTATCTACGCCAGCACGGCGCGACAATTGACATCCATACCGCCGCCTACCTCGGAGACTACGAAACTGTCCGCTCGCACCTTGATAATGATGCAGATCTCGTTAACAGCGGATACCTTCAGACAGTGATGCTACCCGTAGGGGAACCCCATACCTTTTAACACCGCGAGACGGCGTGGGCGACACCGCTCTGCTACGCCGTCATGGGCGGAAACCTTGCCATTGTCGAATTGCTCATCTCGCAAGGGGCGACAATCAAACCAAACAGCGAACGCCTGCTGGATTATGCCGTCTCGGAGGACCGGGTGGAGATCACCAAGTTGCTGATCGAAAACGGGGCGGATCCAAGCACAGCACCCCGCATCTTGGACGACACCTCTGAAATGCGCGTGCTACTCAAGGCGCACGGTGTCCCGCCTATGGACATAAACGCAAAGAACCACATGGGGTGGCCCCCGCTTGTTTATGCCTGCCGCGGCGACAACGGTGAACATCCAGACGAAATTCAGCGATTGTTAGAACTCGATGCCGATATCGACGTTCGGAATGACAAAGGGAAAACGGGGTTGCATTGTGCGGCGAAGGCGGGTTTTCTCAAAGTCATCAATCTGCTCATCGAAAAAGGCGCGACCCTTGACGCTACCGACAACGATGGCGAAACCCCACTGTTTGAAGCAATCCGATCAACGATAAAGAACGGCAAAAAACAGCGGACAACGTTGGAAACATTGCTCGTCAAAGGTGCCGATCCGAACGTCAAGAATCGGAAAGGTTTGACACCGCTGCAAGTCGCTCAGAAAATGCGACGGGCAGACGCAGGGAAAATTGTCAAGTTGTTGCGAAAATACGATGCCGTTTCGTACGTAACGTGAGTTCGATAATAAAAATCGAGAGTGTGAATGTAGGTTTCATAAGCGAATTGTTATGCGATTTTCGAAGTAAGCATAGGTGAAACGCAACATAATACCCAAAACGCATACCTTTGCTCCAGAGGAGCAACATGTTTATAGCAGTGCGTTGACTTGGTGCTTCCGATCCAGAGGCGCGATATGTGGTTTCAGGACACATAGCACTCCGCTGGAGTGCGAGAATTTGGATCTCCCGTTTTCTATAGACATAGCACTCCGCTGGAGTGCGGGAACTCAGCTGCCATCAAATCTGTGATAGACATAATATATAGCATCAACTTCTTCTAAGCCCTTAAGTCGAACTCGCGTTTATATAGTAAAGTCCACAATTCCTTGGACATCACGGATGGGCGAGGTTACAAACCTCGCCAGCGGTGGAGTGAGGTTGGTGCCTCCTGAGATGTCTACATATTTTCGGGATTTACTATAAATTAAAATTGATTCACTCTTCTGCGCAAAGTCATTGTCTGTTTCTTGAAAGATCAAGCCTGTTCTGTAAACCCCATTTCGACGACATTACATAAAAAGAAAAAAACAAAAACATGATAACACCTTACACACGCAAAAAACTCACCCAAGACTTTACCAATATCGGTATTGCGCATGGGGATACGCTTTTTATCCACGCTTCCTTCAAAAGTTTAGGTCCAGTCGAGGATGGGGCAGGCACAGTCATCTCTGCATTAGAAACAGCAGTCGGACAAGATGGGCTGATTCTGATGCCGACCTTCAGCCTTTTACCGAGTCGCGAAGAACGCGTCGCCGCGTGGGATGTTGATAAAACGCCGTCCACAGTGGGGTGGCTGACGGAGTTTTTCCGGCAGATGCCGAACACCCATCGCTCCGACCACTATTCGCACGCCATTGCCGCTCGTGGGAAAGGTGCGAAGGCGTTTGTGTCCGATAACCTCCAACGCGAAGGCTACCAATCACCGTGGGATCACTACCCGTGGGGCAAGACTTACGGCACACACTCACCGATGTTTCGTGCCTACACGATGAACGCCAAACTCCTCATGATCGGTGTTGATTATGAAACCTCGACCTATATCCATCTCGTTGAGGTTATCCATTGGAATAAACGCCGCACCGACGATGCGCAGGCGGAATATATCAGCCTGAAACGTCCAGAACTCGGTGAATTTTGGGAGAGACTTGGTCAGTTGAGACAAGGAAGGGTGGGAGATTCTGCCTGTCGGTTGTTCCACATCCAGACGTATGTGGACACACTTCTGGCAGAGGTCGAGCGCAATCCTGAACCGTATGTCGTATGATAAGGGAACTATTCATTCGTTGGTAGGCGCGGTTTGCAACCGCGCCTTATTTTTACTAACAAGGTTTGCAATGGATAAAAATACATTCAGACCCATCTACTACGATCCTACTTTCCAGTGTAATCGCTTTTCAAGTCAGCCCAACGAACCGACAGTTTGCCTACAGCCTCAACAGCAAAAACCAGGTCCATCGCTTGCTGCACCTCGGCATCGCTAAGTGCAACGTTCCAGATTGCAACCTCATCAACAAGTCCAATGTAATGTTCCCGATTCCCTTCGCTGTTGCGTCCAATCGACACAGGAACATCGTTTGTATCAATCTTCCCTTTGGCATCCCCCTCCACTTCTACTTCACCATTATAGTAAAATTTCATCTTGCTCCCATCGTAGGTGGCGGCAAGATGCGTCCACTTCTTCGGGGGCAACTGCGGAGTCGTAGCATCGCCGATCCGTTTTTCTGTCCCCTTATTAACAGAGATAATAAAACCTGTCTTTCCATTATTACCGCCAAACTCATAGAACCCATAGACCATCCATGGGGCGGTATCTCCTGCCCACGTCTTCACAATAATACGGAACCATTCATCTGTGAACTGGGTCGGATACACCCAACACATCAAGGTGATTTCATCGGTGATATCCAAAGAAGGGGAATCTGGCACTTCAACCCAACCACCGGCATCGCCGCTCAGCTCGATTGCCTGACCAATTTTTCCCTTTACGCGTTTCCCTTTGTGGATTATCCCATCATTTTTATTCCCGGACTTATCTTTGGCTGTATCACCTTTCGCTTGATCGAAGGAGAGATAGAGTGCCAAATCCGCCTCCCGGACAGCGTCGCTCATCGTGCTGAACGCGATAACACACCCCAGTGATAAAAGAAATACGGCTAAAACCTTCATGAAGTTTACCTCCTGTTACAGTGTAACTTACTATGAAAATTCAGATAGCTTCTGCATAATGTAGTTCCCTTTAGGTAACACATCCATTTTAGCACGGTTTCCATATTTAGGCAAATTTTATAGCAAAATCCGAAAATACGTGGACAGTTGTTCAGGGACAAAACCTTCACCTCCGCTGGCGAGGATTGTATCCTCGCCTACCCGTGATGTCCAAGTAAGGGTTTTGCCAAGAATCTAAGCGTTTGTAGTAGGGTGATTTATCGCCCGTCAATTACTGACTACTGATGGAGAACCGACGGCTATTCTTCTGACTGCTGATGACTGATCGCTGTCCGCTCCATATAGAGATGTGTCGTCAGAATCGCCCACACCGGTGCCACAACCGCATTTACAAGCGTATTTACCAGAACTATTATCCCAACAGTCCAGAAATTCGGTGCACTCTCGAAGCTTATCCTCACATAACCACCCAAAAAGAGCGTCAAGAACTGCGCAGACAACAACACTTCACGGAGTGGACCAAACTCAGGGACAGTCACGGAAAACAGCAGCAACGTCAAACCGAGGATCGTAGAAGTAAACACCATGGTCGCCAAGGCGAGCAATAGATACATGCCGAAAGCCCGTCCCCATACACCCCGAACCAGTTCACTGCTGCGGCGTAGCGATGCCATCGTCGACTGCTGATTCTCAATGATAATGCTCTGGTTGTAGAGACTCCAGTTCACGCCCCAATAAATTATAACACCCACAATCAGGAAAAGTCCTAAGCAGAGACTTGAACCATAAGGAGCGTCAGGAATACTAAGGAGACTTTCCGACGTAAGAATAATGAAGCCAAGCAGACCGGCGACTCCAAGTAGGGATAATAGGAAGAATGCGAACAAAACCGGTCCGACGTTGCCGCGGGCACGCCGCCAAACACCTCGCGAGGTGCCTTTTACACCGCGACGACGTTCCACTATGGCAAGAATAATCGGGCACATCGTTAACCATAGGAAACCGATGCTGAAGGAGTGGAGACCGAAAATCATCCCCGAATCTACACCTATTGACTTTGGGCTTTTACCTACAAACAGACCCCGTGTTGTGTCAAAACGCCACAAATTTTCTGTACCGAAAAAACCGTCGGAAAGATTCATCCCAAAATCAAACAGAAAACTGAAGATGATAACAGGCATCATGATGCGCCAAAAGATCGCAAAATTTTCCCGATAGCACCGAAATATCGTCGAAACAAGTCCAAGTTGTTCGGTCTGTCCCTCAGTGGCGTTCGTTTCCTCTACTACGTCTGCCATCCTTCTATTCTCCTTGGTGTGTCACCATTATTTCAATGTCAAATCCCTCTTTCCGAATACGCTGATTGAAGTAGAGGAGCGTGCCACCGATAACCCAGATTGGCATCGTAAAAATATCAATACCTAAGTTGATAAAGCACATCATCACGTAAGAGAGAGATGCCTCAGGTTGATTATTCAGAAGCTGCATGAGAGTCGTCCAATGAACCGTTTTTAGAAACTCCATCGTACCAACAAGTCCAGTCAAACTCAGCAGAAATCCGAAAGCAATGCGGAATACAAGACCAATTGCGAAATGTAACAAGAAAATTGCGAACATCGTGCCAACGATCCGCCACCAGGCACCATGAATTAATTCACCTCTGCGCCCTAATCCATCCGACACCGATTTTCCTTCTACTAAAACCGCTGCGGTGAAAAAACACCAATAGGTTACAAACCCACCTGTAACAAAAGCTATAAGGAGTAAAATAAACAGTGGACCCACAATATTTGAGGCATCCCCTAAGAAAACCCTAAAAATCCCCAAGAACAGAACGCCTGAGAGAAATATCACGAGCACCGCAAGCACTCCGAATGAAAGCGAAGCGGCGAAACATCGTAAAAATTGGTGTCCTGCTTGCCTCAGGACAACACCTATCCTGACACTCCTTCCCTGATAAACTTCAGCACTGGCAAACACCAGTCCGCTTACCATGAAGACAGAAGCACCCAGGAAAGCACCAATAGTGGGGATCCAGATTGCTATCTTCGCGCCTCTTCCAACCGAATCGTCTAAAAAAACGGCTGAAATCACAATGAGTATTGCTATACAGTAACCGGCGGATATTCCAAGAAACAACCGGAAATGTGCCCGATAGAGGCTGAACGTTGTATCAAGAAGCTCCCCAAACCCCATCGCATGTAGGTTCGGAAGTTTATTCTTACTATTGTTCCGTAAGTCAAGTCCCATAACGCTACTCACTTGCGACGGATCCATCCGTTCCGACATCTGTATGTTCCGTATTACCGTCAGTCGTCTCTGAGGTCTTAAGCATGTAGACCTCCTCTAAAAATCTATCGTAGCCAATAGAACCCGTACCCCCCATCTTTTCAACGATAGGACTGGCTATGGTGCGTGCGAGTTCCGATCGGCGGTACCCGAGAAGTGTTGCCCGACGCGCAAGATATTCACGTATCACCCCCATCTCCGTCTCCGTCACTAACGCCGGTTGTATCCAAGCAGTATAGACAAATTCTCGTGGTGGAATGTTGATAGATGGGTTATCTGCTTGCGAACCTCCACCGGTAAGTTTCAACTCCGTGCGTGCTGTTTTAATAACAAGCGTCCCCGCCGCGAGGTCCCCTAATCGCAGCCATTTTCTATTTATCAGCATACAAAGCAAACCCACCCCATAAAAGACAGGAAGAAAATCGACGATCCGCACCAGATTACGGATCGCAGAATCGGCAAAACCGATCGGATAGCCACCCTCCTTGATAACACGTAAACCGAGCACGCGTTTTCCAAAGGATTGACCATTTGTGGTAACCTCGAACACCATATAGTAACCCCAGAACACCGCGAAGACAAGGATCCCTCCCAATGCGCCGAGCCAATTGCCGACAATATCTCCAAGCTCGGAAATAAACCGTCTGTTGACGTAATATCCGACAAGTGCAATCAGCGTAAGCAACGCGGTATCAATGAGTGCCGCATAGAAACGAGAACCGATGCCTGCCTGCTGAAAGTTTATATCAATCTGTTCAGGTGTTTCCACGGATACTTGTTCGTTCATTTGTAGATGTGAGAGACCTTTCTCTGTAAAATAGGTTGATTTTCAGTGCGAATCGGTGTTTAATTATATGAGAGTGGCTCGTAAACCATTAGGACTGCTATGGTAGCAATCAATGCTTCAGTTCATAAGATCGTGCGGTGGAACTCCGTATGTAGCACAATCTGTATGAGAATTCAGATTTTAATTCGGTAATTTTCTAATGAGGTCCGGTGCGGTTACAAACCGCACCTACCGGGCCTGGGGAAAAATCAAATTACCGAAATATTTATTTAAACTTCATTTAGATTGTGGCTTTGTGCATCACACTTTGTGACCTGACGTGTAGCATTCCGCAAACTCTCACTGCGAGGCAAGTTTGCGGTACGAATACCCCGCCAACGTAAGGTGAATTTAAACATGACCACCACAGAATTCATTGCAAAAAAACAGAAGACTTGGGATGAACTCGAGGCATTGCTAAACCGTTCACGTGGTGCGAGTGCCGACCAACTCAATCGGCTCGGGTATCTATACCGGCGCGTTACGTCCGATTTAGCGGTAGCCCGGCGCGATTTCCCACAAGATCCGTGCGTCCCATATCTCAACGCGCTGGCTTCACGCGCACACGCCGCGGTCTACCAGACCTCTCCTTTCAAGCGTGGTACGCTTCGTCAGTTTTTGCTCTCCGGTTTCCCGAAGGTATTTCGTGAAAACCTCAATTTCGTCGTGGTATCGTTCCTGATGTTCATCCTCTCATTTGCGGCAGCATATTGGATCGCTTTGAGCACTCCCGAACTCGCAGAACAAATCATCCCTGAACGCGTCGCGTCGCACATTAAAGAGTTAGAGGACGGCGCGTGGGATGATACATCAGCGGAAAAGCGCAATCTATTTGCCTCTTTTGTGATGACGAACAACATTCGGGTCGCGTTTCTTGCGTTTGCTGGCGGCATCATTTTCATGGTAGGCACCGCTTACATTTTAGTCATGAACGGTATTATGATCGGGGCGGTCGCAGGTCTGTGCCATGCCAACGGGGTTGCGCTCGCACTCTGGTCGTTTGTGTCGCCACACGGCTATATTGAACTCACAACAATTTTCATTGCTGGTGGTGCCGGGTTGAAGTTAGGGTACGCACTCATCGCACCATCGCTTTTTACGCGGAAACGGACTTTGACAGACGCTGCGAGAACCGCCATTCAACTGATCGGTGGGTGCGTTGCCTTGCTCGTCGTTGCGGGGATTATTGAAGGTTTTGTGTCGCCTTCGAGCCTACTCCCGTCTGTCAAAATCGGATTCGGTGCACTGACGGGAATCCTACTGTTCACCTACCTCTTTGCAGTGAAAGCGCGTTAATTTAACGTGAGTTCGATATAAGAAAGCTGTCTATAGCAGCCATTCAACTCGATGTTCCGGCTCCGTAGAGAGCGGTATGTGGTTTCAGGAGACATAGCACTCCTCTGGAGTGCAATAACTTGGGCATCGGATTTTCTATAGACATAGCAAGCCGAAGAAAGTGCAATAACTTGGGCATTAGATTTTCTATAGACATAGCAAGCCGAAGAAAGTGCGGGAACTCAGCCGCCCTCAAATCTGCGATAGGTGTGATATATCGTGTCAAACTTCTCTAAGTCCTTAAGTCGAACTCACGTTAATTTAAACTATTGAATTTGGCACATAATTAAAAACTCAAATCTGAGACTTCGCTTTCAGTTCCAAATACTTATTCACCACCGCCATTGTCAACTGATGCGCAGGAACATCAATCGTGATGCCCCCTCGACGACGCAGGATCTCTAACGTTGCCTGTTTCTCCTGCAACAATCGCTCGGCGATCGCCTTCTCGTAAACCGACTTGGAATCTGTAGATTTCTGTTCCGCCAATTCAACGATACCGGAGTCCGTCAAGGTCACACACGCAACGAGGTGATGCTTAGAGAGTTGCGACACATAGGCGGCGATCCCTTCAGCAGAATCGCTATCCAAGATGTCCGTGAATAAGATGATAAGCGCACGTTTACGCTGCTTTGAAGCGAGATACTTGAATGCTACTTCAAAATCCGGTTCCACCGAGTGAGCAGGCAGTGCATAGATCGTTTCCAGCATCGTGAGAAACTGTTTTTTGCCGGGCTTCGGCGCAAGGTATTGATGAACGGTATCCGCAAAAGCGATCAACCCAACCTTATCCCCCTTGAGTGTCGAGACATACGCAGTCATCAAAGTTGTATTAATGGCATAATCCAATTTAAGCATCGCCTTTTGAGATATAACTTCTGAAGAAGGGAGTGTGGTGGCTTCTAACAGAATCGGCGATGCCATAAGTCTCCCAGTGTCCAACATAATGATGACATCTTGGCTCCGTTCGGTCTCAAATTCCCGAACAATCGGTTTCCGTTGCCGCGCAGTCGCTTTCCAATCAATACGGCGAAAATCGTCGTCAGGAGAATACTCACGGAGTCGCTCCATCTCCGTGCCCTCCCCGAATCGCCGTGAATTCTTAAGTCCGATCTGATAGAGCATCCCACGCTTCACCAAGAGTTCATATTGTCGGACCGCCTGTAGGTTCGGATAGACTTTTATTTCCGTTGCTGCCGGCACACGCCGTTGCCGGACGACAAGTCCCAAGATCCCCTGACACCGCAGATGTATATCTACGAACTGATAAATTCCCCGTCGTAACGGCATCAGACGATACGGTATATCTACATGGTCCATCGGCGAAACAGAGCAGTCGTGGACGACCGCATCGAACAGAAACTCGTTGGGGAAATCGTCTTTGAGACGCACCTTGAGCGGGTAGCGCGAGCGATTGATCACCTTCAGCGTCACGACATTCTCTACTCCCAACGAAAACTTGGAATTCATCTCACGGTGAACCTCGACCCTTTTTAAGAGCGGATTTGTAACGTAATCTACCGCACTGACGACGAAAAGCACCACCATATAGGCTCCGCCAAGAAATAACAGGCTCGGTGCAACGCTGCTAAGCACAATCGGAACGGCGATTGGAAGTAGGAAGATGAGGAGGCGGTTGCTTAAATGCATTTTTTAATTTTACCTTGCGGATTTTTAATTTTACCTTGCGGATAAATCACGCAGGTTTCAGATTCAACGTGCCTCCCTCACGAGTCGCCTGCGCCGTTGTTGCAGGCTTGGTCTTTGGAGTTTACCATACCAGATTCTCACTGCCTATCTAATACCATTTCTAAAAGTTTATATTGCATTAACCGCACCTGAGCGCACAGACTCACAGTCTACGCTACAACGGGGAAACACAAACTAAAAGTTTATGCTACAATTTCAATCAGAAATGGTATTATACTATTTCTAAAAGTTTATATTGCATTAACCGCACCTGAGCGCACAGACTCACAGTCTACGCTACAACGGGGAAACACAAACTAAAAGTTTATGCTACAATTTCAATCAGAAATGGTATAACTTAACGCGGAATTTCTGCCTCGGCGAGTAACCTATCAATCACATCGTCTGGGGTTAGCCCCTCAATCTCGGCATCTGGCTTCAGGAGAATCCGATGTCGATAAACAGATGGTGCCAAGAATTTAACATCGTCAGGCAGAATATAATCCCGTCCTTGAAGTGCGGCGTAGGTTTTACTCGCCAACAATAGCGCAATCGAGGCACGTGGACTCCCTCCTAATACTAATTCATTGGACGCACGCGATGCCGCCGCCAAACCGACAATATAACTGAAGATCGAATCCTCAACCGTGACCGCTTGGATCGCCTCCTGACACGCCTGAAGGGACGCACTGTCAACGACACTTTCAATACCTATTGTTTCCAAGCGTGTGGCGTTAAAACCGTGATGATAGTTCATCAAAATCTCTGTCTCCACTTCGGGAGCGGGATAATCCACCCGTAATTTGAACAGAAACCGGTCAAGCTGCGCTTCGGGAAGTGGGTAGGTCCCTTCGTATTCGATAGGATTTTGCGTTGCTAATACCATAAAAGGCGGTGGGAGTACATAACGAACACCATCAATGCTTACCTGCCGTTCCTCCATAGACTCTAAGAGTGCCGATTGCGTCTTCGCAGGTGCACGGTTGATTTCATCAGCGAGGAGGACATTCGTGAAAACGGGACCGCGCTTGAGGTTAAATTGGTTCGTCGTCAAATCGTAGACACTGGTACCGATAATGTCTGACGGCATCAGGTCAGGGGTAAACTGTACACGGCTGAATTTCCCAGAGACTACCATTGCCAAGGTTTTCGCAACGAGTGTTTTCGCCGTACCGGGCACCCCTTCTAACAACACATGACCACCTGAAAACAGGCTGACGACAATAAGCTCAAAAAGCTCCGTTTGTCCAACAATAACTTTTTGTGCTTCTTGCTTCATTCTTTCAAAAACCGTTTGAACGAGATTCGTCATATTTTAATTTTTCCTTGCGGATTTTTAATTATACCTTGCGGTTCGGTCAGGTGAGTTTCAGGTTTGAAGTACCTTTACGTATATCCGTCCTCCACTTCGTTACGGACTATGGCTACGTAAAATAGCTTAAGAAGTGTTTTGTTGTTTCTTTAGACGCGCCCTCGGCAGTTTACGGAAAAAATACCTAACGGCTGGTAACCTTTTCACGTTAATTTACAAATTCCGGTTGACAGCCAATCTTGTCTTACCAATATTCGCTTCTTCACGGTAGGCATCAACTCGCTTCGCGATGCCAAGCAACTGTGCCTCCGATATATCACCGGACGGTTCCAAGTCCGTCACCAGATCTGTCAGTTCTTCGTTCTCATCAACAGCACCGCGTTGCGTCAATTCCGCCAAAAAAGTCGGTGTGTCTAAATTCGGATTGACCCGCCAACGGTTCCCAAGGTCCGCCCTGAACTTATCGCGAATGTGACTTAAAATCTCCAAGCGCGTGTTGCCTTTCTGATACAGTGCAGTCATCGCGTGAACGTACTCGGAACTCAACCTTCTATTTCCCTTCTGAACATCTAACGGCTTTCCAAACCGACGCCCCCGCAACATCAGAAAAATGAAAAGGGTAAGACAGATATAGACAGCCGCCAAACCACCCCGTGTTCCAAACACAAGTGCCGCAAACGGATTCGGAGGTCGTGTCTCAATCGTGTAGTAACTCTTCTCAGCAAGTCCGATTCGGGTGTTGTGTGGAAGTGTTGACACGAGGTTATAAAGAAACGTAGCGTTACCATCACCATACCGCAACCCATCTACGCTGAACAGATAGGCTGATGCGATGAAGAAGACGCGTCCCTTACCGTCGCGTAGCGTCACAACCACAGCCTCGTCTTCTTTCCCATAGAGCACCGCGACCTCACGTTCCAAAGGTTCAATAACAAAATTTGTACGGACGCGAATCTCGTCAACTGGATGCCGTGGGAAGAACGGTTCGTCTGCAATTCGCTGTGAGAATTCCTGACTTTTCGGTAACTCGCGCAGCTTCAAGCCGAATGCCATGTAAAGTCTATCCAGTACTCGATCGTCCCCAGCCACTATTAAAGTACCGCCGGTGTTGACGAAATCCTGTATCTCCTTAACTTCCGTTTCAGTCGGAGCCCTGTTGAGGTCTCGCATGAACAACGCATCGTACCTTTCCAGACGCGCAGGATATATCTCTGATATTTCCGAGACGCGGAACTTCAGTTTGCGTAAGGTCCGATGAAGGACTGTGCCTGTCTCTAAAGAATCACACGAAAACTGAAAACAGATAAGCACAATTAAAATGAGACTGACTTTTAATCGCAAGTTTTGGCTTGCAAGCTGCGCCAAAAAAGAGACTCGCACGATTCGCATCTTTTGTCCTTGTCAATACTGCTTTGACGACTCGAAAATACCTAAGACTGTAGCAAATTCAGTTCCTTGTATAGACTTCTTGTAACAGGTTCCGATAATCGGCGACGGTCTCGGCATCGCACGGTTTGTATCCGTACCACACCTCATCGAAAACGGTAACCGCGGGTCCGAGCCTCGCCTGCAGGTCGATGTCTACTTGCGCTTGATGGAGGTACTCGCGATTGGTGAGACTCTTATCGTAAGGGAGTACGCCGCGCTCCTGAAGGTGCAAAATTGCGGAGAGATACAGGAAACGGAGTGCGCTGCGAAAGTCGTTCGACGCTTCTGCTGTCTCCGCGCGGGCAAGGGCAGCCCGCTCCGTCTCTACCTGCTCCTGCGTGGTCCCTGACACATCATCGCGCGCTTCAATAATCAGGTTCCTCCGGATTTGTCGGATAAAAACGGCAATCACAATCCCCAAGGCGATGGCTCCAAGCGGAAACAACACGTACCTGAGATCCGCATCCCATCTCCCTCTGGGTTCAAGGATCTTCGCCAAAGCCTCCCTGTATTTTTCGTAAGAGATATCCATCTCTGCACGCGCCTCTAATTCTTCGCGAAACGTCCGTTCTTCGACCATCATTGCGAAAAGCTGAGAAAGCGTGATAAAACAGACGATAACACCAATGCACACTCTTTTTCTCACAGTCATACCGCCTCTCTTAAAGCGTCCAGTTTCACACTTACTCGTTCCAGATACAGAAGCGTCGTTAAAATCGCCCATATCGGCACCAGAAAGGAAGTGATCAAACCCTTGACGACAAAGATTGCCACCGTAGTGGGAACACTCAATAACTTCGGCAACACTATTTCAATATCACCACCGATGAAGAGGCTCAAGAATTTGAGAGGAGGCAACGCATCGCGAACCAGTGCGAGATCTGGAACAAATACAGAAAACACCAACAGCGCAATACCGAGCAGCACAGAAGTAATAACCGAGGCTATCCAACCCGTCAGCTGATTGTGTTGACATTGGCGGTAACTGCCTCGATATTTTGATCGCCTCTCTCCTTAATATCCTTATCAAATTGTGGGATGCTAAAGAAAAACATCGCAATATCCAATACAATTGCGATGATCGCAACCGGCATCACAATCCGCCAGAACAGCCCACAGTGATTGCGATACAGCGTGACAATTGTTCCAGCGAGTTTGGTGCCCTGATTGTCAGGCATTTTCATTCCTCAATGTTGGACGTGAAAAGTGCGGAAGCGAGTTCTTAATCCGTTACCCGCATTTCAATATCGAAAGCCTCTTTCCGAATGCGTAGGTCGAAGTAGAGCAGTGTGGAACCGATGATGCTGATTGGCATCGTGAGGGCAGAAATGCTTAGGCTAACCAAACTCCGAATTGTATAAGAGAACCACCCAATTTCGTTCGGGACTGGAATGAATTGACGGCGGATCCTCTCCCAAAGATCCGTAGCCTCCTCGGGTTCAAGAACCCCCATCCAAGAGAGGAGAAATCCTGAAGATGCCTCAAGTATAAAATATATCATGAAAGAGATGAGGGAAACCGCCAACATAATTCCAAAGACGCGCCACCAAGTGCCTTTAACCAATTCGGTACTGCGGCGCAAAGCATTCCTCGCCGTGGTCTCCTCAAATAGCACAGGAAGGGTATAGAGACCCCACCGAACAAAAAAATAGATAGCGAAAGGAATACTAACAATAGCGCAGGGTATACCAACAATCATAATAAACAAGCTGCCCACATCTAAAAACCAGAGAATAATGAGGGGAATACCAATAATCGTAATACACAAGCCGCCTACAGCCAATGACAAGAGGATACTACTGCCGAGGTATGGCCAAAAGCGTCGCCACGCTTGTCGTAAAGCATCTTTCAAGGCAATTTCCCTATCTAAATAGACGTGCGCACTCGCGTAAGCCACTCCAGCAACAACCAAAATAGACAACACAGAAATGCAAAGCATCATAAATCCCAATACCATCTCATTTGTGTTTGACACGGCACCCGCCTCAATAAGAAACACAGAAATTTGATCTATACCAAATGCTAAGACGAGATAAACAGCTACGATCGCTAAAAACAACCGGAAGTGACTCCGATAGAGACTGAACATCCCGTCCAGAATATCCGTGAAACCCATCGGTTGTAGAGGTGTTGTCCCGGTCTCATTGCTATTCTCTTGCGCTAAATCGTTGTGTTCTTGCATAATCTCCCACCTTTGAAAAGATTTATCGGAATACGGTTATTGTATCACATCTTATGTTTGCCATCAAGGTTCTGTGAGGTGTTTGCAGGACTATTTAGTTTTCGGTTCCGATCTTGGTTTTCGTTCACATAAGTTAAGGTTTTCGCGCAATATCGCGAGCACAGCTCGCTCCTACAGCGGAAAAATGTTCACACACATAAAGTAAATATGTAAAACTAAATGACCCTGAAGTGCGTGCCTGCATCTCAATATCAAAACCCTCTTTCTCAATTCGCTGGTTGAAGTATATAGTAAAGTCCACAATTACTTGGACATCATGGATGGGCGAGGTTACAAACTTCGCCAGCGGTGGAGTGGGGTGGTGCCTCCTGAGAGGTCTACATATTTTCGGGCTTTACTATAAAAGCGTGCTACCGATACCCCAAAGCGGATATCTTGGAACCCCTTAAAGTTTTTATATAACGTGAGTTCGACTTATGGTGGATTATGAACACAAATGGACATTTGAGGATAAATAGACATAGCACTCCGCTGGAGTGCAGCCGGTTGGCAATCAATATTCTATAGACATATTGCTCCGCTGGAGCAAGGAGACCGATTTTTGAGACTCCCACTTTCAACGCTTTGCGCGTGTGTGTTTATACGTCCGCTTAGGTCCCCCTCCTCACGCCAGAGGTGTGATATTGCTTCGCAGTGAGAATAGAAAAACGCATTGAAGTCAATGCCCTCCAGTGGAGTGCTATGTATCTAAATCGTATTGACTTGCGTTTGCGGAGAACTTTTACCGAACTCACGTTTTTATATAGGCAAGTTTCATGCCAATGTCCTTAAAAGATTGCAATGTCCGTGACAAAACCTCAGCAATTCCAAGACTATTCACCTCTGCAACTCGCCTTAAACATAGACGCACACTCAATTTATCGAAAGAAACGTCTACATTCTTTATTATATAAAATATAGTCCACTGAAGAAATGTGAATCCGTTTGCGACCTACCCCTGAGTACCAATTCGCATAAATTGTAGGATATACCACAAAAATTGATGCATACTCTGCAATAATTGACGGGTTGGACGATTTTGTGTACCCACCCCTCTGAGGTATTCAGTTCTTCTGTAGGAGGGGAAACACAGGATTTATGGTAAAATATACAATTACCTATACACCAGAAGATTGGCGAGGTTAGGAAACCTCGCCAGCGGGGGGTGGGTTTTCGCTTCTATTGAAATGTAAACTTATTTTCATAATTCACCATAGTCTGGGAATAGACTAAATCCATTCCTTGTATTACATTGCAAAAACACTCCGATTCCCGACTCTTACTGACTGCTGATTTGTTGACGGTTCCCACTACAATCCTGCAAATCCTTGAATCCTGTAAATCCTGATTCAGACAATTTACCGACAGACCCCGACCGCTGATGGCTGACGACTGACAACTCTGTAGGAGGAAACTCCGATTCCCGACTCTTATTGACTGCCGACCGCTGACCACTGACCGCAGAGAACTGAGTAGATCGGACAAACAAAACCGAATGCGTTGTCTCGGACACAGAGGTGTGGTATACTCTATCTGTTAGAGAATTTAGCCACAAAGGAGAAACCGGAATGCATAGCGAGCGCGTTAGATGGAAAGATAGATGCGTCCATTGGATAGTATCTATTTTCGGGTGGTGGTGCCGCCGTCTTCCCAAAGGGTGGGCAATGCAACTCGGGAGCGGTATCGGGATACTGTCCTATCATCTCGTCAAAAAACGCCGACAGATTGCCCTAAACAACCTACAGATCGCGTTCGGCAGCTACCTCACGAACTCGCAACGGACAGAGATCTGCAAGGCGAGTTTCATCAATGTCGGCAAAACCTGTATTGAATTCCTCCGGTTTCCCAAACTCGATACCGAGAACATCTGGCACGAAGTCTCTGTAAAAGGTGCAGAAAATCTCCATACCGCCTTGGCGGGTGGCAAAGGTGCGATTGTGTTCCTACCGCATTTCGGGAATTGGGAACTCCTATCCCTGGTATACGGCGCGCTAATTCCCGATCGGGCGAAAGCCATCGCTTTCCCTTTGAGAAATGCACGACTTAACACCTACATTTGGCAGCATCGCGAGCAGATGGGTTTAAAACTGATTCCTCGGAAGCGAGCGATCCGAGAGACACTACGCGCCCTTAAAAACAACGAGGCAGTCGGTTTTTTCGCTGATCAGAACGCCGGTCCAGAAGGTGTATTCGTCAATTTTCTGGGGAAATCGGCATCAGCAGTCCGCGGTCCCGTTACATTAGCACTTAAGACCGGGGCACCGCTCCTCTTTTCACTGAGCGTCCGCCAACCAGACGACCAACATCACATCTATATTTCACCCCCAATTCACCCCAATCCCTCCGACAATTTTGAACGAGACATTGAAACTTACACAACACAGATGCTAAAACAACTGGAAACGTATATCCATAAATATCCAGAACAGTGGCTTTGGCTCCATAACCGATGGAAAACACAACCATAGCCGTAAAAATTGTGTTGCATCAACACTGAATCCATGTTAGAATAGTGAGGATTCTCAAAAACAGTGAAAACGTTGCGTTAAATTTTGAACTGCTGAGGAAAATTCTCATGAAAAGATACACCTTGTCCTTCATCATCGTAGTGTTTGCTATCGGCATTCCGTTTCTACTCATTAACCCGAGTGAAAAAGATGCGATAAGCGGAGACGAACGCGTCACCCGTATGATGTTAACCGACGCTCTCACAACCGCTATCCGCATTGCCGAGAAAAACTACTATAAACCGATCGAAGACCCCAACGAAATGTTCCGTGGCTCCATCAAAGGAGCACTCGCCTCCCTCAATGACCCCTATACTTATTACATCAAACGGCGCGACCACCAACGTGCTGTCGAAAATCTTTACAATGCCGAATTCGGAGGACTGGGTATTCATATCTATAGTGATCATCGAGGATTTATTAAGATTTCTAAACCGATTCCAAATACACCCGCTGCGCTTGCCAATCTCCAGGCAGGAGATTACATCACCAAAGTCAACGGTAAACGGATTCATCTCAGCGAAAAAACAGGAATAACACGGGACGATGTCATCGACTTGCTCAGAGGAAAAGCCGGCACCGATGTAACCATCACCGTACAACGCAAATTCCTCGAACCTTTCGAGGTAACGCTCACCCGTGCCATCGTTCCTATCAGGAGCGTGAAATCAACGATGCTTGAGGGGAATATCGGTTACATTCAGATCTCAGGGTTCATCGGAAACAAGGATGGGACAGAAGTAGAGTTTAAAAACGCGCTTGCGACGCACAAAGCCGCTGGCATGAAAGCCCTCATCTTGGATTTGCGGAACAATCAAGGCGGACTCCTGAATGCCGCATATCACATCGCCGATGCGTTTATTGACGAAGGTCTGCTCATCGTGTCAACAAAAAGCGAAACAAATAGCCAATTTAATGAAGAATACCCGGCAACGCCTAATATCTTGTGTCCACCAGATATTCCACTCGTCGTCCTCGTCAACGAATACAGCGCGAGTGCCTCCGAAATCGTAGCAGGTGCGATCAAAGATACGCGCCGTGGCATCCTCGTTGGAAAGAAAACTTACGGCAAAGGGGTCGTTCAAAAACGCTACGAACTCTCTGACGGCGGTTCACTGTCGCTCACCATCTCCACCTATTATACACCAAATGGCACCTCAATCAACGAGGTCGGGATTACGCCACAGGTCTCTATTGATCTCGAGGAACCCGATGAGATAGAAGAGATAATGCTCAGAAAGGTCGATACAACCGATTCCGTCGAAAATTTCGTCTCAAAATGGATTGATGACGCGCATCAGACCCCCGGCGAAATGCCAAAAGATTTCTCTCGCCTCGAAACTGAACTGCCGAAATTACAGCAAACGCTCAAAGAAGAAGAAAACATCACCCCCAGTCTACGATGGCTCGGACTCCGGGCAGAGCGGCTCTTTAATCTATATGTCGGTATTGATCGGGTAGTGAATTTAGCGCATGACCGACAATTGCAAGAGGCAATTCGCATCATTAATGCCGATGAAGTTGGAAAGTATCTCAACCCTTCACCAGAAGAAACGGAACCACCTTCGACGACGCAAGCGAACGTCCCTCTGGAAGATGAGGTTATCACCGAAGAATAGCCCTCAGCCTTTCGCTTCCAGAAAGAGACTCCCTGTGTATCAGAACACTCTTTCCGAAGGCTGATAGCTGACAGCTGATAGCCATTGCAAAAACATGTATTCCAGAACCGCAAACCCACCTGATGTCATCAGAAAAAAAGCACTAATTGTCGGACTAATTCTGGTTGTTGTTAACGCCTATTGGGTAGGGATAGCGAGTGAACTCTGGTATGCAGTCTACACACTCGTCTCACCGTTTTCTAACGCGGTTTTCACGCTATTTGTGCTGCTCGCGCTCAACGTCCTCCTCCATAAATTCTCACCACGCATCGCCTTTACCCCCGCAGAACTGCTGCTCATCTACATTATGGTGACGATGGTGTCCACGATATCAGGACACGCGATGATGGCGATTCTCATGGGGACGCTCGCACATCCTTTCTGGTTCGCAAGTGCTGAAAACGAATGGGCACAACTCTTTCTACACCACATCCCGCCGTGGCTCACAGTACATGAGTTCGAGTGGTTAGCCGGTTACTACGAAGGCGAATCGAGCATCTATTGGGCAGAACATCTCCGCATTTGGATTAGACCCGCACTCCTCTGGTCAGGATTTATCTTTCTGCTCTACGGTTCATTGCTCTGTTTAGGGTTGTTCCTCCGCAAGCAGTGGATGGAACGCGAAAAACTGAGTTTCCCACTGACGCAATTGCCACTGCAAATGACAACCAATCGCAGTTTTTTCCGTTCTCGCGCCCTCTGGTTCGGATTCGGAATCGCTGCACTTCTCCGTGTGATGGCTGGGTTACACGACATCTTTCCCGTTATCCCCGCGTTGCCACCCAACTATCGGCTTGACCGGCACTTTACGGAACGTCCTTGGAATGCGATCGGTCACGCCTCAATGTCCTTTAACCTTGCAATCGTCGGATTAACCTATTTCATGCCGCTCGACCTCGCCTTCTCAACGTGGTTCTTCTTCTGGCTCACTCGTGCCGAACGCGTAATCGCAAGCGCAGTCGGCATCACAAACATCAGCGTCTTGCATCTCAACGACCGCGCATCGGGTGCTTGGGTCGGTATCGCCGTGCTGACGCTCTGGATGAGCCGTCGGCACTTCGCCCGATTTTTCCAACACGTAATCGGAAGTGAACGTGGTGACGACAGTAACGAACCCTTCTCCTATCGGACAACGGCAGTATTGACCGTGCTGAGTGTAGGGCTCGTTTTCGCATTCTGTTATGCCGCGGGTATGTCCCTATGGGCAATCAGCGTATTTTATGCCCTATTTATAGCATTCGCCATAGCGATAGGACGTGTCCGCGCTGAACTCGGTCCACCTTACCATGAAGTCATCGGTATCAATCCACGACAGATGATGGTGAGTATGTTCGGAACGCGACAATTGGGTGGTGCAAATCTCACTGTCATGACGTTTCTCTATGCTTTTAATCGTTGCAACCGTTCGCACCCGATGCCGAACCAGATCGAATCCCTTCGGATTGGAGAACGCTCAGGGATGCCCGGCAAGACGTTGCTTTTGGGAATGGCACTGGCAATCGCAGTGGGTGCGCTGGCGACGTTCTGGACCTATCTGCACGTCGCTTATCACTACGGTGTGTTAGCACAATGCCAAGGTGTTGTCGGACGCTTCGGATGGGAGAGTTTCAACCCGCTTCAAAATTGGTTACAGCATCCCAAAGAACCGGATGTCAGCGCGATGATCTTTATGAGTGGCGGGTTCGCCTTTGTGTTTCTCCTTAACCTCCTACGGACACGCCTACTGTGGTGGACGCTACATCCATCAGGTTATGTGCTTTCAGGTGCGTCATGGGGCGGACTCATCTACTTCTGGTTTCCCGTGATGGTAAGTTGGCTCATCAAGTTTTTGATTCTCCGGTTTTCGGGTTGGCAAACGTATCGTAAAGCGATCCCCTTCTTCCTCGGATTAGTTTTGGGGGATTATATCCCGCGCAGCATGCTGAGCCTCATCAGTTTCGCATTGCATCTGTACATGCCATCATCCGGTGCGGGGCATACACTTTAGCTGCTATAGACATGTTGCTCCGCTGGAGCAAAAGTAAATGACCCTGACCTTGATTTGACAAAACGGGTATTTCGCCATACAATTACTATACACCGCCAGAAATCAGACGAATCAACAGTCAAAATGAGACGGAAACCTAATGCCGACACAATTACTCACCGTAAACGCAATTACAAAAGGGTTTGTAGCTAACCAACCGCCAATAGTTAAAAACATTAGCTTCAGCGTATACACGGGCGAAATTTTCGCGCTTTTGGGACCCAGCGGTTGCGGAAAAACCACCACCTTGCGCCTCATCGCCGGTTTTGAGAAGGCAGACACTGGCACAATCTCTATGGCAGCGCGCGCACTTGATGACAGCAATATCCATGTACCACCTGAATCACGAGGCATCGGTTTTGTATTTCAGGACTATGCCCTCTTTCCACACAAAAATGTGCTTGAAAACGTCGCTTTCGGTCTCCGAAAGGTATCCAAAAAGAAGCGACAGGAGAGGGCGTTTGAGGTGCTGGAAATGGTCGGATTGACGAACCTACATTCGCGTTTACCACACCACCTCTCCGGCGGCGAGCAGCAACGGGTCGCGTTGGCGCGTGCCATCATCGCACGTCCGAAACTGCTCCTCCTGGACGAACCCTTTTCAAGTCTCGATCCGGGACTACGGCAGTCTACCCGCGAGGAAGTCCGCTCGCTCCTAAAAGCCGAGGGGATTAGCGCGGTGCTCGTCACACACGCGCAGGAGGAAGCATTGAGTTTTGCTGAACGGTTGGGAGTGATGAAAGAAGGCACCCTTGAACAGATCGGCACCCCTGAAAGGGTGTACCGCCATCCGCAAACGGCTTATGTCGCAGATTTTCTGGGACAGACAAACTTCATTCACGCACACATCAAAGATGGGATCGCAGAAACCCCGTTCGGACGTGTAAAAGTAGAAGGGGCTGACAGTGGGAACGCTCTTCTCTCTATCCGACCTGAATGTTTGCAGATGATAACGCCTGACTCTCAGGGCAACACCAAAAGCGGGCGTGTCGTGGGACAGGCGTTTAAAGGGCATGATTTCACATATCAGGTCGAGGTGGACGGACAGCAGTACTTCATCCAGACCGACTACCGTTGTCCGTTTCAGATTGGGGACACTGTTCTGTTGAAAGCAGAATCGGCGGTAGCTGTTACGCCTGACCCCGCATAAGCACCGCACCACAACAAATTACAGCATACCTCGGATCTCATTAATCCCTTGAATCATTCGTGTGAACGCCTCAACCAACCGATCAATTTCCACATGCACCGCGGCATCATCACCATTCTCCAACGCATCAAGCACGCCAGGGAAAACGACCGCCGCGTAGCCGGTGTTGAGACCCGGTGCATAAATAAGATGCTTAAACCAAGGGCGTAACGGCAAACCTGTCTCACTCGTCAAACGCCGCTCTAATTGGTATAATCGCTGGTTTACCTCCGAAATCTGAGATAGATCGTCAGAAGCGAGGTAGCGTGCAAGTTCCCGATTGAGTATCCCTGCCGCCTGCTGCCATTCTGTGAGTAAACCGTCTAATTTCTCAATATCTTTGGCAATCTTGTTTTTCGCGCCAGAATTTTGCAACAGTTTCAAAGGGGTCATCAGGTCTGTCGCATACGTCTCATAGTCGAAGGGTAAAATATCGGCATTGGCAAGCTGCAGCGCAAGTGTGCCCCAGACTTGTGCCATCGTTGCCTGATACCGAAAAGTCGGATCACCGAAGTGTGCCATCCAGTAGAAGTTATCCTGCATGGCGTGGTAAACCCCATAAGGACCCCCGAACCCCATGCTGACAGCAGGGATACCCGCATGTCCAACAAATGGCGAATGATCCGAACCACTTCCGAGGTTACCGATCTGCGGAATCTCCTTGCCTTGAGCCATTTTCCAACTCTTGTAAACCGGTTTGAGTGTCCCCGGATCAACCACATTTTGGGTTACTTCGCGCATTAGCTCCCGCAGCGATGGCGTTGCACTCACATAGAACCGACCCCCCGTTGCTGCTATGTCTACATTGAGGTATGCGATCGTTTTCTGCTGAAGCGTCGTCTTCAAATCCTCAACCCACTCCGTTGAACCGAGGATACCGAATTCTTCAGCGTCCCATGATGCGAATACAATTGTTCGCTTCGGACGCGTCCCCGCTTTCGCAAGCTCACCCAAGCATTGTGCGACCTCTAAGAGTGAGGTTGTGCCGCTGCCAGGGTCTGCCGCACCATAAACCCAAGCATCATGGTGGTTGCCCAAGATTACCCACTGATCTGGATATTCTGTGCCCTCTAAAGTCGCAATAACATTATAGATTGGGCGGATGCTGTGTTCAGAACGCACCTTGATCCGCACCTTCGCAGGTCCGGGTCCAATGTGATAGGCAAAAGGTAAGCCGCCTTGCCACTCGGACGGAACATTCGGTCCCGCGAGTGCCTTTAGAAACGGTTTGGCATCTCTATACGCCAGAGGCACAACAGGAATTTTGGGAAGATCTGTAGTTTCGTCAAATGAGAGTCTATCGGCATCTTTAGTCGCCGCCCAACCGGGTGTCAGCGGATCGCTGGCGTGCTGAAAGATATACTTCACGGTGCCGCGTTGTATCGCGTCATCTGAACGCCACGGACCACGAGGATAGACATCTCCACGCATGTATCCATCGTCCGCCGGATCCGAGTACAGAATCAAACCGACTGCCCCGTTATCGCCAGCGACTTTAGCCTTCACGCCACGATAGCTGCCACCATATCGTACGATACAAATCTTACCTTCCACTGAAATGCCTTGTTCAGCGAGAATTCGGTAGTCCTCAGGTAACCCTTTATTGACGTAGATAAGTTCGGCTGTTACATCCCCATCGGGCGAATAGGCGTTATACGCCTGTACAATTTCTGTTTCATAAGAATCCTTGTCCCACTCCCAACTCGCTTCTTTGCCGACTGCGAGATGCTGGACAGGCGAGAGCAGTTCTACATGCACCTCAAGCGGATACGGGAGATATACATGATACTCGTACATCTGAACCTGCAAACCGTAGTTTTCAAATTCAGTCCGAAGGTACTCCGCGACCTTACGGCTATTCTCCGTACCGGCAAGGTGAGGCTCCTCCGTCAGATAACGCAATTTATGTTGGCATCTTTCGGCTGAAACCAGTTCCTTAAAACGGGTTTCATATTGCTTTTGTGTAGCCGCACTCTCTGCGGTGAACCCACGCATACCGAAGACGTTATGAGAAGAAAGTGCAAAGGCAACCAAAATGCAGATAAAACAAAAATTCGGTCTCCAAGCCCCCCACGACAGATGAGATATATTTTTTAGCGTTGTAATAAGTCATTCCCTCCTTCTGTTTTATGAAAATGATAACATATTTCCCGCGAGTTTTCATTATATTTTTTTCGTCTGTCCGATTTTCCACCGTTCTTTCTGCTATTCTGCTGTAGGAGCGAGATGCGCTCGCGACTCTTACTGACTGCTGATTATGTTCTGCGTCCTCACGCCAGATGAAGATTAAGAATTTAATCGGGTAATTTTACCCATGCCCGGTGCGGTTAGGAAACCGCACCTACCGGGCCAGGGGGAACATAGAATTACCCAAATATTTTATTAAACTTCATGAGGCGTGATATTGCTTCGCAGTAAGAATAGAACAGGTTATAGAATATCTCGCAAGCCAAAGAAAGTGCATTGACACGATACTGCATAATTTGTTAAAATTAGGAATGTAATCATAATTGATCGTAAGGAGGAATTAAATGGACGCAAAGATTCTAATTGTCGAAGATGAACGTGATATTGTAGATTTACTGTGTTACAATCTACAGCAAGCAGGTTTTGAAACGGATTACGTCCGGAACGGTGCAGATGCCCTCCATCGGGCTGTCGAAAAGCCGCCGGACCTCATTTTGTTAGACTTGATGCTTCCAGAGGTGGACGGACTTATCGTCTGCCGTTTACTAAAGAACGACCCAAGGACTAAAAATATTCCGATCGTGATGGTAACCGCGAAGGTCGAAGAGCGTGACCGGGTGGCGGGGTTGGAACTCGGGGCAGACGATTACATCACAAAACCCTTTAGTCCAAGAGAAGTTGTACTCCGGGTATCCGCTGTGCTACGCCGGATCCAAGCCGGCAAACAAGCGGAAAGTACCAAGCAGATTGAAACGCACGGACTCACAATCAATCTCGACAAACATCAAGTCTTGACTGAAAACGGTTCAATTGATCTCACAGCGACCGAATTCAAACTCATTACGTTATTCGCACGTTCGCCAGGACGCGTCTTTACCCGCGATATTCTAATGGAGGTGATATGGGGACAGGAGTATTACGGCATCGATAGGACAGTGGATACGCATGTCAGCCGCCTTCGCCGTAAACTTGGGGAATTTGGTAAGCATATTGAGACAGTGCATGGGGTTGGGTATCGGTTCAAGGAAGCCAGTTGAGGACTGCTACACCAGAGGCATTCAATTCCCTTGTAGGAGGGGTCTCCGAATCCCACGCTTACTGACGGCTGAAAGCTAACTGCTGATGGAAACCGACCGCTGATGAAGTGCTTTCAAGCGAGAGGTAACCCTTAAGGTTTCCTCCCGCATTGAAGTGCACGTGTAGGGTTGATATATAGATTCAGCTCTTGCACCTACGGAAACTGTATCCCCAGTTTTCGGCACACCTTTCGGATTTTGTTAACCGCACCCCCTATCTGTTTCCCGTTCCGCGTAACACCAAAAAGGTGCTGACTTACAACGCGGCGGGAAATACCGAGAATGTCCCCTATCTCCTCTTGTGTTTTACCTTGATAGAAGTAGAGTTGAATACATTCGGCTTGGCGTTTGGTTAGTTCGTCCGCGATAATCCGACGAATCTGTTTGATAACTACCCGTCGCTTGGCGCGACGCATCTCTGTATACTCGTCATCAGGTGCCCGATACCAGAAATAGTCCTCGGTAGTGAGCTGATCGAAATACTCCGGTGGCACCGGAATTTCCCAAAAGTCGGTATTGAATTTGGGCATAGATAAAGCAACTCCCTCAAATGCGGGCGATCGCGCCTATGCCTTAATCAAACTATCGATAAAAGGCAGAGGCACCATCGCCATAATTGAATACGTTCAGGTGAAGTATGGCGTGGTTTATTGATAACATAATGGCTACCTCCTTATCGTGTTCATTGTTTTATGATTGGAAACGGTGCAAACGTGTCAATGACCTTTTGTAAAGACCACCTTTTGCAAACCGCACGTGGCAATATACTAAGAACAGTATACCAAAAAACGCAAAAATATGCCATAAAAATTCGGTTTAGTACATGATGCATATCCTACCCCGAAAACAGCATACCCTCAAAATAGGGAACGGAGGGGTTTAAACCCCCCGTTCCTTTCCAAAGAGTGCAACACTCAGTGTCACACCACAAGGGCGCAACACTAAGTGTTACACCTCCTCTGGTTTGCTAACATAAACAAATACCTCCTTTTCCGCGATACAGCGGCATTAGGATATCATCGTCAAAAAATGACAATGATTCACCTAAACACATTTTCGGATGCACTTTTGCATGTTTTTGTGAAAAAAATTAAAAAATAGGAGCAAAAACATCAACCATCTGTTCACAGACACCCTTATCGGAAAAAGCATTGCGATTCTCTCAAAACCCTACCGATCCGGAATTTGTCCCATATCCCACAGAATAACCGTGCCATTTTCACTACCGCTGGCAAGCGTTTGCCCATCTGGACTGAACGCTACTGATCGATTCCAATCCGGGTGCCCAGTGAAAGCCCCTCTGCTTTCCCCAGTGAGAACATCCCATAAGCGAATCATCTGATAACATCCACTTGCAAGTGTACGTCCATCAGGGCTGAAATCGATGCCGTAAACAGCACTCCTTGTAGGTTCCACAAGGGTCTTCAGCAGTTTACCCGTTTTCACATCCCACAACCGGAGTGTAGCATCATCGCCACCACTGACAAGCAGGTTTCCGCTTGGCGAAAACTTGACAACAGCCACTGAATTTGTATGTCCTGTGAGAGTTGCTGCGACCTTGCCGGTGCGTGTATCCCACAACCGAATCACTTCTTCGTTAGTTGCCACGGCGAGCATCCGTCCATCGGGGTTAAGCGAAATAGCTCTGACACCGTCAACCGGATCCGATTCTGTAAGGTTCCCAGTGATCATTTGTAGGAGATGTCCGGTATGGACATACCACAGATGGATCGTATTGTCCCAACTCCCACTCAAAAGTATCGTCCCATCTGGTGAATACACAATAGAATGCACCCCTTCCGTATGCCCAGCAAGAGTTTCGAGAAGTCTCCCAGTTTCCACATCCCAAAAACGAATTTTGCCATCCCAACTCCCACTCGCAAGCGTTCTGCCATCCGGCGAATACATCACTGAACTCACCCTATCTGTATGCCCAACGAGAGTTTTCAGCAGTTTTCCAGTCTGTACATCTCGCAACAGAATTGTATGGTCCGCCATCTCACTACTCGCAAGTGTACTGCCATCTGGTGAAAACGCCACTGATCTCGCGAAAAACGTATGTCCCGCGAGAGTTTTCAAGAGTCCGCCGGTGTCCGCATCCCAAAAACGAATTGCCCCATCGTATCCGCGACTTACAACGGTTTTTTGACCCGGTGAATACATCACAGCACCGACACCACCCGTATGACCGCTAAGAATTTTCAAGGTCTCCCCTGTCCTTACATCCCAAAAGCGGATGGTACTGTCAGAGCCTCCGCTGACAAGGGTTGCACCATCCCGTGAATAACTAATCGAATTAACAGAATCCGTATGCCCCGTAAAGGTTTTAAGAAGTCTCCCTGTACGGACATCCCAAAAGCGAATTGCGGAATCTCGACCGACACTCACAAGCGTCCGATTATCCGGAGAATACACAACATCATAGATTCTATCGGCGTGGTCCGCAATGGTCTGCAAGAGTTTCCCAGTGCGGACATCCCAAATACGAATGGTATTGTCGCTCCTATCCGAGACACTCGTCAATGTCTTTCCATCGTTTGAATAGGCGACCAGACGGATACGATCCGTGTGTCCTATAAAGGTTCGTAGCAGTTTACCGGTTTGAACATCCCACAACTGGATTGTGTTGTCCCGACTCCCACCAGCGAGTACTTCCCCAGTTGGACTGAACGCCAGCGAATAAACCCTATCTGCGTGTCCTACCAGAAAGTTTTTCAGTTCGTTAGTGTGCAGATCCCATAAAAGCACCTGACCATCAGTGGCAGCAGCAAGCGTTCTTCCATCGGGGCTGATATCCATGATATTCCACATCTGTTCTGTCTCAAGGTCTGTGAGCAGATCCAGTTCTTCACCCGTGTGCACATCGTATATCCAGATGCCGATTGAGCTCAAAACGGCAAGTCGATGACCATCAGGAAAATATACGAAGTCGTTTATGCTACCCTTCCCAAAACGCGCGATAGCACCTTCAGGCAGGTGCCATCGGGTGTAATCTTGAGCAGAACCGCTTGATGGAAAGAGAGCCGCAATCAACAAGAGGCTAAGCGTAAAGTAAACAAAGCGTACTGTTCTCATATTATAACGCAAGTTGCCACCTATTTATAGACATAGCACCCCTACGGGGTGCAATCGCTTGAATACACCAGTTTCTATAGACATAGCACCCCTACGGGGTGGGGAAAGTGCCTGAGAACCCTTGTTGAAACGTCCAAAATGTGTTAGTAGCAACTTGGGTTATTATAGTAAAGTTTAGAATTAATTGGACACTTCTCAAACAGTGTGAATGCCGCTAACGGACATTCACACTGGAAACCCAAACTAAAAGTTTATGCTACAAAGATGTCCACTTATTTACAGGTTTTACTATAATCCCCAAACACGGTAGGTGCGGTTTCCTGGAGGAAAAAGAAAGGGAAAAAGAAACGCCCTATCAAAAACTTCAAGCAAAAACCCCGCACCGATCTGAAATTCCTATAGGAGTGATCTCTTGATCGTAACGCCTACTGACCGCTGGCTGCTGATAGCCCGCTTCTGTAGGCGCGAGCTTGCTCGCGATTCTTACTGACCCTGATAGCCATATTAAGATACGTCGTATATACACACTTTTGGAGGCATTTTCAGAAAACTAATCAAATTACACAAATCATCTCATAAAAATGTCGTAAGGAAACCAAATTTTTGGAAATTCTCTCAGAAAAAATAGAGGACAGAGAAATATCAATCCTCTGTCCTTTTCTAAAGGGCGTGATGCGCTGTACAACACTCCTATACATAATCAGTTTTTGCGAGAAAAATCATTCTTCGGGATCGAAAAACACCTTGAGTGGAGCACTCAACTGTGGAGCAACGACCTCTTCATCTACCACCTTTTCACCGCTCCATTCACTGCGCTCAATGCCCATCGTGTAAGCCTGTTCTGTGGTGTCGGTGTAACTGAGGTATTGGAACCCAGCATTCTCAAAACAGATGAGTGCGGGTCCGTTGTTAGGTGATACTTGTAGTGCGATGTGCTCAGCCTCCAGTTGTTCAAACGCGTAACGTATTGCTTCAAGGAGGGCATCCGTGCCGTATCCGCGAGCGCGATAATCAGGTCGAATGATGAAGAATTTGAGGGTAACAGTGTCTGTATCATAGTGGAGGAGGGCAAATCCGACGAGAATGCGCGTCGTCCGGATCTCAATAGCGAGCGCGTGCATCTGTTCATTTTCCATCCAACGGTGCCAATCTTCGAGAAACGTTTCAAACGACACCTGTGTCGCGTAGAGGAGATTTCTGATGCCGGGCCGGTTTATCCATCCCCAAATTCGGCGAAGCTCATTCTCAGCGATCTGTCGGAGGTGAATGCCTCCACCGTGAAGCCGTTCCAACTGACGCAACTGACTTCTCAAGCCTTCCAATTGTGCCGAGTGCGCACCGACTTGAGCCCCCGCGGCTCGAATCATACGCTGATTCGGGCGATCCATGAATTGTGCTTGCTTTACGCGGTTCTCGAAATATCCAAGTTTTTGCTCACTCCTTTCAATAATACGCACCAAGTTCTGAATGGCATCTTCCCACTTTTTTGGGTCAACGTTTACGTCGTCGCGTGTTTCGGTCCGTTTTTCTCTTATCTGTGTTTCGTTCATATCTCCCTTCCTTGAATCCAGAGATCCGGAGGTAACTTTCATATCGGTCCGGACTGATATTACCAGTTTCAATTGCTCGCTTAACAGCGCACGCTGGTTCGTGCTGGTGCGTACATGCGGCGAATTTGCACTCCGGAATATAAGACCGCATCTCCGGAAAATGAATATCTAATCCCTGTTCCTCATCAATTTCAAGCAAGCCGAGGGTTCGGATACCAGGCGTGTCCGCGACGAACCCGCCGAATTCGAGCGGCAACAGCATGACCTCCGTTGTCGTATGCCGTCCTTTGTGGATGCGTGTGTCCACTTCACCCGTGCGTAATCGGAGTCCCGGTTGCACCACATTGAGCAGAGATGATTTTCCAACCCCCGATGAACCTACAATTGCAGAAATCCTATCCTGCATCACCTCCCGCAATTCTTCAACACCAACACCTGTCACGATACTTGTATAAACCACTTTATAACCTAATTCTTCATATAAACTGAGTTCACGTTGGACATTCTCGAATTTCGCCAAATCAAGTTTGTTAATACAGATAACCGGCTCAACATCAGATGCCTCCGCGGTGACGAGAAATCTATCAAGCATCCGCAGATTGAGTGTCGGATGCCGTGCCGCAAAGATAATGAGGAGTATATCTAAGTTAGCAACAATCACCTGTCGCCAACCGTCCATGCGAATACGTCCAAACTGGGTGTCACGGGGAAGGCATTCCTCGATGTATCCACTCTCCGCTGTGGACATAGCAGTAGAAATACGTACCCGGTCGCCAACGGCGACAAGATCGACGTACGGCATCTCCTTTGTCTCAGCAAGTCGCCGTTTTTCATCTTCAATGAGCTGGTGCCGCAAGGCGCAAGTATAGCATTGCTTGCCAACTTGCACCTCGTATGCACCACTGTGCGCTTTTATTATAATGCCTTCCATAGTCTGATCCAGAGGTAGCATCAAAGAATTCCTCGTGCAACAGCACCTAAGAGCCAGGATTCCGCCAAACAATGCGTCCACGCGTCAGGTCATAAGGAGAAAGTTCCACGGTAACCTGATCGCCAGGAAGCACCCAAATTCTGTGCTGCATCAGTTTGCCAGCGAGATATGCCACAACTTTGTAGTCGTTCTCTTCTAATTTCACCTGAAATAGGTTGCCCGGTAGGGATTCGAGTACAGTTCCGAGGACGCGGATCCCCACGTCTTTAGAGACTTCACGGTTCTTGGTTGTCACGGTTGCATTTCTCATTTTCTATTTTCTCCTTTTTGTGATGACTATTTGTTACTTTTAACATTATATTGGATGCACTTTGTTAACGAATTGTTCGGAAAAAAAGTTGACATCAAGCCTAAAAAGTTGTAAAATACACAAGAGGAAGATTCCATTTCGAGTTTTTTATAAAAGGAGAAGAAAATAATGAGCCAAGCCTTATCCCTTGTAGCCTATCCTGACCTCGAAGGCCGAGTCAAGGCGATGGAGGAAGACGGATATGCCTATCTACCGAAGGTTATCGAAGACGAACAACTTGCGGAACTTCGTGACGCGATGGATCGGTTAACCGCAATTCCTGAGAGTTTTGATCGGCACGGCACGCCAGAGAATGGAAACGGTTTCCTTAACAAACATATTAACAACGCCTTCAACCGCGACCCCGTCTTCTTACGATGCCTTGATCGGTCTCCAGTTATTGAATTGGCAGAGGCAGTGCACGGCGAGGATTGTCACGTTATCGGTATGACAGCGTGGGTAACGGGACCCGGGCGCCCCGACCAAGGGTTGCACATAGATTGGCTGCCGATCCCGCTGCCAACAGACATTCTGGAAGATACGCGCGTCAAGGTGCCAATTTTCATCTCAACCGCACACTACTACTTGGATGACCTCTACGAAGACCTCGGTCCAACAAAGTTCGTACCGGGCAGCCATCTTTCCGGACGGAGACCCGATGGTGAGACAGAATGGAAAGGCGCGTCAGAAAAGAGTATCCTCTGCAACAGTGGTGATGTCGTGATTTTCCGAAGCGAAGTTTGGCACCGAGGCACTGCCAACCGTAGCGACCAGACCCGGTACCTCTTACAAGTGCACTACGCGAAGCGGATGATAACTCAGAAATTCCCACCCTATCTGAACCAGTTTCAGTTCAATGCGGAAATCTTGGAGCAGGCAACGGAACGTCAACAGCGATTAATGGGCAATCACCGCCCGGGTGCCTACGATTGATCCTAAATTTTTCAGAGAACAATGACCTCCACCGAGGATAACAGTTTCCTTTGAATAGAAAAGAGACTATCGGGACACCGCCAAGACCAAACGTTATTAGCGAGGAACCGCACGGGAAAGTTATTGCCCTCACTCTTCTCCTCGCGTTTCTTTGGGGCGGGAATTCGCCCTCCATAAAAATTGGCTTGGAAGACTTTCCTCCATTGGCACTGGCGTTCTTTCGCTTTGTGATTGGGCTTGCCGTTGTTGGGGGTTGGGCACTCTATCGCGGTGTCTCACTTCGCCTGCGCAAGGGCGAACTCCCTCGACTGCTGCTGCTCACAACGATCTTCATCCTCCAAATTATTTCGTTGAACACCGGGACCAAATTCACGACAGCATCCCGCTCCACCATTTTTATTAACGTCTATCCCTTTTTCACCGCGATCTTTGCGCACTTTTGGATTCCCGGCGAACGCCTCTCTGTTCCAAAGACATTAGGGATCGTTGTCGCCTTCAGTGGCGTTTTCGTAATCGTTGCCCCAAATCTCGGAGAAGGTGAAACGAGCGTCCTCGGCGATATTATTGTGCTTGTGAGCGGATGCTTTTTAGGACTACGCGTTGTCGTGACGAAGTTGCTAATTCAGTCCATCCACCCATACCGACTCCTGGCTTGGCTGTTAACCTTGAGTCTCCCCTGCTATGTCGTCATGAGTTTACTGTTTGAGCGCGGAGAACCGATGCAACTGACACTCAGAAGTAGTGCCGCCCTCCTCTATCAAGGTGGCGTTATCGCGGGTTTCTGTTTTTTGGCGTGGACTTCAGTGCTTGAAAGATACAGTGCGAGTAAACTCGTTGTGCTTTTTTTCGCAACCCCCTTGTCGGGTGTTGTGTTTAGTCACCTGTTCTTAAATGACGAACTGACGTTCAGCCTGCTGGGCGGTGCCGTTCTCGTGGCAGCTGGGATCTATCTTGTAAACATACGGCGTTGATGTGCTTAGATTCTCTGCTGGGAAGATAGATATGGTTTCCTATGATGAGTTGATGAGAACATCTAAGGTAGTTTGACTATCAGTTTCAGGATCGAATGTGAGCAACCCTTCGCTTCTCGCTGCGTTCAGCAGGCTTTTATCAGAACTAATCAGAATTAAATCATCTCCGGTTGTTCGTAGTTGGTTCGATTTATCAAGCGCACATTGAAGGATGTATGCATCACTACTGTTAATAGGGTAATCATGAATGAGTTGCCGAGCAGTCTCTTTTTGATCGACGGTGGCATGTACTTGTACTACCTCGGAGTTATTGACGATTTCCACCTCAAATTTTTGAATTGCTTGGTTGAATTCTGAGAAGGTAATTTCTGCGCTATTTCTCTTCTTGACGATGACAAAACGGGTTTCATCCATACTATCGAAAAGGCAAATCATTCGCCCTGCAGAAACACGAGTGAAGAAATGATTGATTAACGGGGTTCCTTTTTCCACGACGTAACGTTTAGCGATAGCATTCGCATCTAACCAGAAATAGATCACGCAGGCTGCTCCTCATTCGTCTCAATTTTGATTTTCATCATAAAGAGACCGTAAGAAGTCAAAACCGGCTTCGCCGTATAGATTACAAATCCGGTCGGCAACCTCCTTGTATTCCGTGCTATACAGAACACGGATAATTTCCTGAATATGTTCCTGATCGTGATACGGATAGACGTTATGCATTAGCATTCCCAGATAAATGTCCCCAACTTCCGTCGGTGTTTTGCGAACGTGCGCTAGTAAGTGTTCAACAAAAAACGCGGAATCGGAAAGCCCTCTGATGTACTTTGTAGACATTTTTAGCCATTTTAGCACTTCCGCATCTATTTTATCAACGAGAGCCACCCATCCAGATAAACGAGATAAAACTTCCCCATATTTCTCTACATCGCCTTTTTGGGAAAGGGATTCATACAAGGCTCGCCAGATTGGTATGACTTTTGCATTCACTTTCGGAGGGAGATTATTTCTTTGCCTCCAGAAAAAATGAACTAAGTTTGAGAGGAGATTTGAGTTGACGCTGTTTATCAACCCATAAATGAGACTGGTTTTGTCCTTTAAAGTTTCGCTGTCTTCTATCCAACCTGTACAGATGTGTTCAACAAGCCCGCGAGGGACCTCCCTATCAGCAAAATCGGTATTCAGTGCCTTCCAATAGTGTCCGTGTTCCTTAAGCAGAGAATAGAGATCCGCATAGATATCAGAATTGTACAAATAGCCTGAAAAAGCCGCTTGCCAATGATATTCATCCTGTTGTGGGAAGATACGGTTTATATTACCGACAACCCATTCCTTATCAAGATACATCAGATTTGGCAAGTAAGCACCAAGGATAAATGAGAATTCAAAGGAGGATTCAAGGCTGCGGTCAAGTCTCTTGGTAAAATCCACTTTGATGGCTTGAGGCCATCGGATCCCGTTTTCAGTCTCGTTAGTTCGGGCAAACCGTAAAGCATAGTCTACCATCGCTGAGAACACCTTTTCTGGAGTCGAATTCAGAACAGTCAGAGGAGGATCCGCGATGGCAGAATTATCTGATTTAACCTTCTCTGCCAGAACCAAAAGGATTTTCTCTGCAAGCGGCAAAAGCTGAACATCAAACGCATGCTTATCATCCACTGTTCCTGATTTTATCAATTCTGCAGTAGTTGAAAGGATCCAATCCCTATAGTTAAATCCGGTTTTATGCTCGGCTGTCCCGAACTGCTTTGACGCGAGGATGTGATGGATAAATTCCAGCAATGGTGCCCAATTGAACTTCTCCTTATCACGCCATGCTTTTAGGAATCCCTGAAGTAGCGAATATTGGTACTGAAGCTTGACACTGTAGAAGGGTAGTAGGTCATCCGTAAACCGTTGTGGATTCGCTGTCACATACTCCTCAAGCGTTTCTCTTAAGCCGTCCTCACTTGGCTCTGGCGGACCCACTATTCCATCTTGTTTAAAATCGTTAAGGAACTCAGCAATTTGTGCGTTTGACATACCAGATAAGACGTTGACCGTTATAGGACTGGTATATCCCCAGCCAACTTCCGTCCATCGCAAAAGGCCAGGACGTTCAAGTTTTGCTGGGTTAATCTGCTCATACTTCTGATAGGCAGAGATAATTTCTTCGTTGTCTGTCTTCATGAGCGCAGATAACCACTCTCGTTTCTTGAGAGCCTCAATTTTAAGCAGATCTTCATCGTCTTCCCGATTTTTACTGTACTGGTAGGATTCTACCCAACCTAAAATCTGATCAAACTCTCCTTTATCAAAAGTAAAACAGTGGGTGTGGATTAACTGGTAAATTGAAGGTTTCAACCAAAACTCTTCAAGTGGATTGCCTTCCCATTCCCAAAACAGTTTCTTCAAATCCTCGTGATGGTGCATGATTGCATTGAGAGCGATTCGCCCGAAAACAGCTCGCGCTTCGTTTGTCACAGGGTCATTGCAAGTTACCGCCAATCCTTCTTGTAACAAATCCTTTACTGTTTCTTCAATGCTATTATCAAATTCAACAGATCGTAACAAACCAGAGGTAAACCCAACCAACAGCTCGGCATAACGTCGGTGAGGATAGTCGGAAGGGGCAGTATCAATCTTGTCTATAACATTAAATGAATATGCTCCTTCATTGATAAGTGCTCGGATGCGCGCACATGCAATCTGCACCGCTTCAATTCCACATAATTCTGCGATGGCTTGCTCGTGTTTCTGGAGGGCATCCCATAGCCAATACTCCTCCATAACAGCCCTTATGTCACCATGGATGACTTCGGCACCAAGCATGTTTTTTAGCAGCGCGAGGGTTAGTTCTTTGGCATTTCCATTAAGAAGCTTCGGTAAAACTGTTTCACCGATTGCTGGGTCTATTAATGTGGCTCCCACTCTGGATTTCAACACAACACCAATAAATGCTATGTGCCGAGATTCTATTCTCTCTATAGGAAGGGCACAAATAATTTTGATGACTTGCGAATTTGTGTGATCGCTTGCTATACTTGCCTTAGAGCCATGGGTGTAATTAACTATGGTGTTGACAATGTCAGCCAGGATATTGAAAGTTTCCTCACAAGGTGCCTCCTTAGTGTGATTGGCAACCTTCTCCACGTATCCCAAAGCATGCCAAAAATGTACAGGCTGATCCGACATTTCCTGAGAAGTTGGTTGACTATCTGGGTGGAACCATCCTGCATCTTGTAGAGGTTTCAACCAAGCAGAAGAATCAAGGTTGTTGAAAAAGTAGGCATATCTAACCCTAGACTTTAGCAGTTTAGGCAGCCTCTTTATTCTCTCTTTCGTCGGTTTCTTATGCAGGATGTGATCTATTCTGTTGAGAAAATTAAAATGGTTACCTACCAAGTCCACCAAGACATTTTCAAATTCGTTCCAGAGCGGAACAAACGCTTCTTTTTCTCGAGGGGGTTCCCATGTGCCGTGACGATGGGCAAACTCAGCAAAACGTTTAGCAACGCTTATCCATCTCTCAGCAATAGGTGAATTTTCATCAACACCCAAGGATTGTAGAATTGAGGCTTTATGTTTGCCGATTCGGTTGTAGGTCACTTTGACGATGCCAGGAGCACTGCTGACGAATTTAAAACTGCCTTCTTTTCCTTTCTCATAGATTGATTTGCTACCATCAGGGGTCTCAATGACAAATTTAAGTTCCTCTTTTCTCTTTTCTGACAGCACGTCTCTTAAACCACCCTCAATTTCCCGAGCAATATGTGCTAAAAGATAGGAAGAAGTTTCTAGGTCATCGTCTTGTAGCACTTTTACCCCAGATAGATAAAAGGCAGCTATTTCGGGACCGATAGCTTCCATGTTCCGATAAATTTCAGCTTGCCGTGGAGATAATTCAGAATTGCGGTTTTGAAACCTCACGGGCGGCTGTAATAAATTTTGTTCTTCCTCAAATCCATTTTTCATATTTCATACCTCTTGTCGCTCACGCCTTATACCAATATTTTAACATATCTCAAACCAAATTTCAACCCAATTTCCGTCCACCTGCAGGGCTATTTAGTTTTCGCCATTTTCGCTGATTTGTGCAGGAAGTCGCGAGCTGGAGGTCGCTCGTACTGGGGTATGTCGGGAATCGGAGTTCCCTCCTACAGAAGAACTGAATGGCTCTGCGTCCACCTGTCTCTAAATTACACTGCGACTTTTGCCGCACGAATGCTTGCTCCGCTCAAGGATTTTCTTGGAGACAATGTCTTGCCATAGGCATATCCTCAATTGCACTTAGAAATATTTCGCCTGCTCAAGTAAAAAATTCCCTCTTTTAAAGAAAAATAAGGCGAAGTCAGAAGACCTCGCCTTACGGATAGCTTAGGAATAAAATTTACTTGCGTTCAGATGGTTCTTCCATCGCCGGATAGATTTCTATATCCGATTGCGTGATGAGTCCACCGACGTAGAAAGTCAACCAGTCGCCGCAGAGTTCAATAGACATGTACTCGTCGTTATCACTGGCATACTCGTGGAGTTCAACGTCGAACTTCTCTTCCCCTTCGGCATTAGCCAAGGTGAGTGTTGCGGGGACAACGTCCTGTCGGTTATATTCGACAGCGATGTCCTCATCCTCACTGTCTGGGTTTGGAAAATAGAGGGTCATCACATCCGGCAACGGATCGCCAAGTTCACATTCGTCGTCAACAATCCATCGGGAAATCTCGTAGTCGTCCTTAGTGCCAGCAACATGATCGACACCGATAACGACCTCTTCCTCTGCATCACGGATGTGATACATATAGCGACGGAGACTGTCACTTTCATACTTCTTTCGTATGACCAGTTTGAAGGCGTGCGAAGTATCTCCTGTCTCCTCATAAGTGATGATGTCGGAGAGTTCAATCATGCTATCAAGCGGAATGTCGGCTAACTCATGCCGCTCCGGTTTCTTGGGTTCAGCGTCCTTTCGGCTACCAAACACGGATTTGCCATCTTTTCTACCAAATAGTGCCATATTCCACCTAAAAATAACCCTTGTTATACATTACTAACATAACCACGCCAACAACGAGGATACCTCCGAAAATAAGCAGGAACCAAGTTCCCCCCGATGTCCTCTTCTGGACAACAACGGTTCGTGTGGCAGGTGGAGCGCGCGTTGTACTTGTTGTAGTTACCGTGGGTGTTTCCTCGGCAGCGGCAAGGAGTTCCACCTTCAGTGCCTCCTCATCAGGAAGCTCATCAACAGTGAAAACTTCGGCACCTTCGCCATAAAATTTATCCGGATTTTCCTCAACATAACTTGCCACATAGTTTTCATCCGGATTAGTCCCCGGATCGACGTAATTCGGGTTCGACTCAATGCCTTGATTCTCGTAGTACTCTTTATAGTGGTCGTACTCCGCCTGCTTTTTGGCATCCCAATGCGATCGGTCATAACTCTGATGGTGGTAGTGCCACATGTAACTATGGCGAATCGAATGGTTGTAATGATCATGGAAATAAATTCCAAACATGAGGTTGTTAAACGCCATAGACGCACCCATGCCGTACATCGAATAGCCCATCATCGGGTAGTAGCCACCGAAGTTATTGACGTTGATCGTTTGGCGTCCCTCTCGGCGAGCGCGTGCAGTTTGACGGTTCGCCGTTCTGTTCTGGCGTTTCAAACTACGGTTTTCTGTTTTGAGTTGCCGCACCTGTTTCCGATTTTGCGCCTTCACCTGCCGTTGCTGGCCGCGCGTTGCGTTCCGGGTCGCAGTCGTGCTTCGATTTGTTGCGGTCGTTGCTTTTGCACGACTTGTCGCAGTCTGTCTCTGGCGTGCTGTGGTACTGGCACGTGTGCCGGTGCTTCTTGACGCGCTATTTCTGCTATAAGTGCTGCCCGTACTGCGGGTCGCTCGTGTCGAAGTTCGAGGCTTACTCTGACTGCGAGTGCTACGATAGGTACGCCTCGGTGTGGAACTCCGCCGACTCGAGCTGCGGCTATAACTCCGGCTGCGACTGAAACTTCGTCCTCCCCGAAAACCACCACCGCGACGACTCTCTACGATATCCGGTGCGAAACTAAATAAAAAGACAACCAAAACCGCAAGGATTGAGAATTTTTGCAATTTACGTTTCACCCTGATCTTCCTCCTTAAATTTTTTTCACTGGAAAAACTTGACAAAAGACACTAATTTTGTTAGAATTAAAGATATATCTAAATCGGGACGGTTTCGTTTACTTAACCTCCCTGAGTATAGATTCATGTGCCTGTAGCTCAGATGGATAGAGCGTCAGCCTCCGAAGCTGAAGGTCGGGCGTTCGAGTCGCCCCAGGCACGTTCTTTCTTTTTAATGGACGTGCACGTCAATCTCACTGCGCGAAACCTTATATCCACCATATTTAAAGACTATGTTAACATTAATTAGAATAACCTGTCAAGAACATTTGAAAGGAAAAACATGGCACTTGAGGTACGCGACGCACGATTAACGGATCTGGTTGATCCGGAGGCAGCTGTCGAGCAAATAGCAACAGGATGCCAATTCACCGAGGGACCGCTCTGGCACGCTACAGAGCAGTTTCTGCTTTTTAGCGATATTCCTGCAAACACGATGCGGAAATGGGATGCACACGCCGGAATGACTGTTTTTCGTGAACCCTCCGGAAAGTCAAACGGTTTGACTTACGATAAAGGCGGACACCTCATCGCCTGTGAACACGCAAACCGACGGGTTTCGAGAACAACAGCAGATGGGCAAGTTATCACAATCGCATCACACTATCAGGGAAAACGCTTGAACAGTCCGAACGATGTCGTTGTGAAATCCGATGGAAGCATCTATTTCACCGATCCTCCATACGGACTCAGTGCCGCCTACGGCGTTGAATCAGAGAAGGAGCTCGACTTTCAAGGTGTCTATCGCCTGTCCCCAAACGGTGAGACACTGACCCTTCTCGTCGACGACTTTGATAGACCCAACGGTATCTGCTTTTCACCAGACGAGTCCATCCTCTACATTAACGACACTGAACGGATGCATGTGCGCGCCTTTGATGTACAACCCGATGGTACAATCACAAACGACCGTATCTTCGGTGAAGAAGAGGGAGATAACGGGAAACCGGACGGGATGAAAGTCGATACGCACGGAAATGTTTATTTAACAGGTCCCAATGGAATTTGGGTCTTCGCACCAGACGGAACACATCTCGGAATTATTCTTGTTCCTGAGCGCACGGCGAACTTGGCATGGGGTGGAGATGGCTGGACAAGCCTGTTTATCACGGCGAGTACCTCCGTTTATCGCGTAGAATGCCAGACAGTCGGAGTCGCAGTCCCGTAACACCAATGAAAATTAATATAAAACGCATTGACAAGACGCTTCCGTTGCCGAAATATGAAACCGCCGGTTCCGTCGGCTTCGATCTGATTTGTCGAGAATCAGCAGAGATTGCCCCACAGTCCATCGTCCTTATCCCCGCGAACGTTATCGTTGAAACACCCCCCGGTTATATGCTGATGGTGTGTTTGCGAAGTAGTACACCGCGCAAATTCGGCTTGATGATGCCGCAAGGCGTAGGCATTGTTGACAACGATTATTGTGGCGAAGAGGACGAACTGAAAATTCAAGTCTACAATTTCACAGACAGCATCGTGAATGTTGAAAGAGGCAGTCGCATCGCCCAAGCCATTTTCGTGCGTGTAGACACAGCAGAATGGAATGAGGTCGAAAAGATGTCCGCCGCCTCCCGAGGTGGATTCGGTAGCACAGATCGGTAATATGGAATAGGTAGTCATGGAACAATATATAGAAGGACTTCGACAGATATTAGATACCGGCGTTGACCGCGAGGGTAGAAACGCCGTAACCCGCGCACTATTCGGCATGCAAATGCGATTCAACATGGAAGATGGGTTTCCTGCTGTAACCACCAAAAAACTCGCATTCCGGTCGGTAAAAGCAGAACTCTTAGGTTTTTTGCGCGGCTACGATCATGTCGATCAGTTCCAAAAACTTGGCACACAGATATGGAACGCCAACGCTGAGGCATGGGGACGTGATGGTTACCTTGGACGCATATACGGTGTCCAATGGCGAAGGTGGAAAACAGAAAATGGCACGATAGATCAGTTAGGTGATGTCATCAAACAGATCCAAACCAATCCATATAGTCGTAGACACGTTGTTTCAGCATGGAACGCTGGGGAATTAGATGAGATGGCATTGGAACCGTGCCATGTGTTATATCAATTCTTTGTAGCGGATGGCAAATTGTCGATGCAGACGTATCTGCGAAGTTGCGATATGTTTTTAGGTGTCCCGTTCAATATCGCATCCTATTCGCTCCTCCTGCACATGGTCGCTCAGGTAACAGGGTTAACGCCGAGTGAGTTCGTTCTTACTTTAGGCGACGCTCACATCTATCGTGAACACTTTGAAGCCGTCCAAACCCAATTGAAACGGATCCCTTACCCACTCTCGCGCCTTGAACTGAATCCGCAGATTAAGTCAATTGACGCTTTCAAGATGCAACACATTCAGTTGGTAGACTACCAACACCACGGGACTATTCACGCCCCTATGATTGTTTAGAATCCTTGAGGCACCATGCTACAAAGGAGGTTACCGATGAAAGGGCAGATAGTGCTGATGAGTTGTATTACATTACTACTCGCAAGTTGTGTACAGACAAACGAGCATGGCATTTTCCGTTCCGAAAGCAACGCATACACTTATCGTGAAAACTATAAGCCTGACAAGAGGCAATATTTAGGGAGAGAATGACACAAAAAAAGCGAAATCAAGGCAATTCCGGCAATTCAGAGCAGAACGGTAACCCCTCAGACTCAGACGAAGTTACACTACCAGAGGAAGCAGGATTTCTCATTCAAATCGCTTTTGAGGAATTTGAAGAGATTATAATCAATTACCCGCATCACGCCGCCTACTGCTTCGCATCGATTACCCGCTTAGTGGATACAACTGAAAGTCTGTCGCACTTCGCACGGCGGTTGGGAATGTGGCTGTGGATAGAAGTTCTCGCTTTTCAAACTGAGGAACCTCTGGACCTCATGGAATTCGTCGAACAGTTTGAAATCGATCTGGAGACCATCCAGACCGGGATTAACGAACTTGTGGACGTCGGAGAATTTGAGATTGAATGGGAACAGGAAAATCAAACCAAACTCGTACCTCGCATGTCTAAAGAGACAGTGATCCATTTTGCTGCCCAGGTCTTGAGTGGGATAAGGGCAGGAAAACAGGAGGAAGGAGTAGAGCCTTAAAAAAATGGTAGTTTCAATGATTGCCGCGATGGATAAAAACCGGCTGATTGGTAATGGACCGGATATCCCATGGCAAATGCCAGCCGATCGACGGCATTTCCGTGATATGACAATTGGCAAGCCCGTCGTTATGGGGCGTAAGACCTTTGAAACGCTTAAACGTCCTCTGGGCAAGCGGCGCAATATCATTCTCACACGAAACAGGACTTACGAGACACCGAAAGGGTGCATCGTCGCACATTCGGTAGAAGAGGTTCTTAAACTTTGTGAAGGAACAGAAGAACTCATGATATGCGGCGGCGCACCTATCTACGAAACCTTCTTACCGCACGCCAACCGACTCTATCTTACGCAGATCCACGCGACATTCAAAGGCGATGTCTATTTTCCGGCGTTCGATATGGACGCGTGGCAAGAAGTAAACCGTATTGATGGTGAACCTGACGAGAAAAATTCTTATCCTTACAGTTTTTTGTTTTTAGAAAGAAAATAGGAGCAGATCCGTGCTTAATTTGTGTATGCTTTCCGGTTCCTTTGAGTACGACTCCGAGGCATCTTTGATGACCTTCAAAACGTTCGTTGAAAAACACTATCCGATCCAAGCGAATTTAGTTGTCTACAATTCTGAAGATCACGATCCTTCTTTAGCCGTACTGGATGATGCAGATGCTCTGTTAGTTTTTACACGCCGCCTGAATACAGAAGGCGCATCGCTCAGGCAATTTCAGGCGTACTGCGAACAAGGCAAACCCCTCGTTGGCATCAGAACAGCCAGCCACGGATATCAAAACTGGTTGGACTTCGATAAAACCGTGCTGGGGGGCGACTATCAAGGACATTACGGTGAAGGCCCCCCCACTCAGGTGGAATTGATCACCACAGAACATCCTATTCTGAACGGCATTCCAGCGTTTGACTGTTACGGAAGCCTTTACAAAAACCCATCACTTCGCGACGATACCTCTTTACTGTTGATGGGACACACGGACGAACACTCAGAACCTGTAGCATGGACTCGTTTGCATAATGGCGGTCGTATCTGTTATACTTCATTAGGGCATCAGAAAGACTTTGAAGTAGAACCCTTTTTACGATTCCTGGCACAAAGTATTCTGTGGGTATCGGAATCTATATAGGGGAGTTCAAACACCCGAACCGTAAGATTGGCATCCCACTTTGCTATGCCTCCGCTCTCTAACAGAGGCACTTGGAGATATGGAAACACTGACGATTGTGAATGGCGACATCTATACCCCAACACATTATGGACAGGGAAGTATCGTCATTCAAAACGACAAAATTTCAACGATAACATCAGAGGCACTGAAACCATCAGGGGAAGTTATTGATGCTTCTGGATGTCTTATCATTCCGGGATTGATTGACGGATTGGTGCACGGTGGCGGTGGCTATGATAGCATGACCGGTGAAGTTGAAGACATCGCGACAATCGCACGAGCGCATGCGCGCAGCGGCGTAACCGCGTTGGTGTTAGGAATCTCCTCGGGGAGCATGGAACAAATCAACAATGCATTAACGGCTATTGCACATGCCGTTGATGAACCGATATCAGATGGTTCTCGGATTTTAGGGTCGTACGTAGAAGGAAAATTCGGGAGTCTCGCCAAAAACGGCGCGCAGAACGCGAAGTACATTACACCGCCGAACTTTGAAGAATTCCACGCGATGTGGGCGGCTTCCGATGGCACCTTAAAAGTAATCTCCGTCGCGCCAGAAAACGATGAAAATCTGCAGTTCATCAAGCATCTCTCGACCTTTAGCACAGATGCCTATAATAATATCGTTATCGCGATGGGACACACAAACGCGACATATCAACAAGCAATAGATGCGATTGACGCAGGCGTGACACGTGCGACTCATACCTACAACGGCATGAGCGGGATGCACCACCGTACACTCGGCGCAGTTGAAGCGGTACTCTCCCACCCAGACATCCACGCAGAGCTTATCGTCGATGAACATCATGTCCATCCTTTCTGGGGAAATAACTTAATTCAACAAAAAGGGATTCACGCCGTTGGGTTAATTACAGACTGCACAGAACTCGCCGGTGTCCCTGAGGAAGACTGGCAAACCTCGGCAACATATATCCCCGCGCTCGATGCCTATCGCCTCAACGAAGATGCGATTGCTGAACACGACACAGCCTTTGAAACGAATAGTACCGAGAAATATGTCCGTAACGGAGCAATGTGGTTGGATGTAGGAAAGCCTACCGAACGCCTTGCAGGTGCAACAATTACACTTATGGATGGCATCCGTAACGTTATCAACTGGGGGCATTCTCTGGAAGATGCCTTAACGATGGCGACCTTAACACCGGCACAAAATTTAGGCGTTGCAGATTCAGTCGGTTCAATTGCGACCGGTAAAACAGCCGACCTCGTTATCGTTGATGATAATTTGAGCGTTCATACGGTTATTTTACGTGGAAAATTGGTAAAAAATTAGAAAATTCGCAGGATTTACGCATTTTTTGCTTTTTTTTGAAAAAAAATTTGACAATACCTAATTTATCGTGTATAATAATTTAGTTATTGGAAACCCTAATCAATCTTTATTTAGATATTTAGATATTTAGAAGCGGGGGGTAATTATCCGGAAACATTCTAACGTCGTACCTCAATTCCACGTTAATTTGTTGAAGTTGCAATGCCCCGCGCGGGGCTTTTTTATTTTTGTCAGAGACCCATAGAGACATTATTGCGGAGGTTCAAAATGCCAACAATTAATCAGTTAATCAAAAAACCGCGCAAAAGGTCCCGGAAAAAAACGAAATCTCCGGTACTGGAGCAGTGTCCCCAGCGGCGCGGTATCTGTTTACAGGTGAAAACAGTAACGCCGAATAAACCGAATTCAGCTCTGCGTAAAGTTGCTCGAGTGCGGTTCACCAGTGGCTATGAAGCAACCTGTTACATTCCGGGGATCGATCACAATTTGCAAGAACACTCAGTCGTTCTGGTCCGGGGCGGGAAAGTGAAAGACCTCTCTAATGTGCGTTACCACATCGTCCGCGGCAAATTGGATACAGCAGGTGTCGATAACCGCCGCCAAGGTCGCTCAAAGTACGGCGCACGGAAACCGGACTAAACAACGGAGGAAGAGTAGATGCCGAGACGCGGAAACATCAGCAAACGGGATGTGAACCCTGACTCTCAATATAACAGTAAGTTGGTGGCCAAATTCATCAATAGCCTCATGTTCGATGGGAAGAGAAGCACGGCGCAATCGATCCTATATGAGAGCTTTCAGATTATTGAATCTCGAGCAAACGAAGACGGTTTCGCCGTATTCCGCCAAGCAATCAACAATGTCAAGCCGGTGTTGGAAATCAGACCTCGGCGTGTAGGCAGCCAGACCTATCAAGTCCCTGTTGATGTAAAAGCAGAACGGAAACAACGATTGGCTTTTAGTTGGATTATTCAATCCGCACGCGGCCGTGGCGAAAGACGAATGGCAGAACGCCTTGCAGGCGAAATACTTGAAGCCTCTCGGAACGAAGGCGGCGCAATCCGCAGGAAAATGGATCAGCATCGAATGGCAGAAGCTAACAGAGCTTTCGCACATTACCGATGGTAAAAAATGCATCACGGCTTATAGCCAAGTGTAAACACACATAAGGAGTCGTTCAACCGTGGCGGATAAAAAAAATAGCAACCCAGAGCGCTTAGAATTGCCCCACATGCGCAATATCGGCATCATGGCACATATTGATGCCGGGAAGACCACTGTCACCGAACGCATTCTCTATTATACTGGCAAAGTCTATCGGATCGGGGATGTGGACGATGGCACCACCACTATGGATTGGATGGTGCAAGAACAGGAACGCGGGATTACGATTACTGCCGCCGCAACAACCTGTCAGTGGAAAAAACACCAAATCAATATCATTGATACACCGGGGCATATTGACTTTACCGTCGAAGTTGAACGCTCACTTCGCGTCCTTGACGGTGCAGTCGCTGTTTTTTGCGCAGTCGGCGGGGTTGAACCTCAATCTGAAACTGTTTGGAGACAAGCAGATAAATACGATATACCTCGAATCGCGTTTGTCAACAAAATGGATCGAACCGGTGCCGATTTCTTTCGCACCGTTGAAATGATGGAAGAACGCCTCGGTGCTGCAACAATCCCAGTGCAACTTCCAATCGGTTCAGCAGAACAATTCACAGGTATCGTAGACCTCATCTCCATGAAGGGCCAAGTCTGGAACGTTGGAAAAGACGCTGGTAGCGATGGTACTGTCATTCAAGAGACAGACATCCCCAAGGAAATGGAGGAGATGGCAACCGAATATCGAGATCGGATGTTAGAGGCTATCGCCGATTACGACGAAGAACTTATGCGCAAATACGTGGACGGTATTGAAGTTTCACCCGAAGAGATTAAAGCAGGAATACGGAATGCTGTAATTAATGGCAATATTGTCCCTGTTCTGTGCGGAACTGCACTAAAAAATAAAGGCGTACAACCCCTCTTAGACGGGATTGTTTCCTATCTACCGGCACCCACCGACGTGCGGCCAGTGGTAGGGTTTAATCCGAAGACCGAGGAACAAGTAACGCGTCCCCCAAGTGATAATGAACCTTTTTGTGCATTGGTGTTCAAAATCATGACGGATCCGCACGTTGGTAAACTTACCTTCCTACGTGTGTATTCCGGTGTCCTCAAGAAAGGGGATACGGTCTACAACAGTAAAACGAGAAAACACGAACGGATCGGGCGGATAATGCAGATGCACGCCAACAAACGGGAAGAACACCAAGCCGTTTACGCAGGCGACATCGCCGCCGCAATTGGGCTAAAAGACCTCTCAACTGGTGATACACTTTGCGATCCGAAGGCACATATCACATTAGAAACGATGGTGTTCCCACTGCCGGTGATGTCTATCGCCATTGAGCCTCGAACCCAATCTGATATTGATAAACTCAACCTTGCCCTCTCAAAACTCGCTGAAGAAGATCCGACCTTTAAAGTGCATCAAGACAGCGAAACAGGACAAACATTATTGTCCGGTATGGGTGAACTTCATCTTGAAATCATCGTCGATAGGCTCGTGCGCGAGTTTAACGTTTCGGCGAATGTTGGTAGCCCAGAAGTCGCCTATCGGGAAACGATCCGCAAAGCAGTTAAGTCTGTGGGACGTTTCGTACGTCAATCTGGTGGTAGAGGTCAATTTGGGCACGTTGTGATCGAGGTTGAACCTCTTGAGAAAGGAACAGGCTTTGAATTCATTAACGAAATCAAAGGTGGCACTATTCCGCAAGAGTACATCCCAGCAGTGCGGAAAGGCATTGAGAACGCGATGAATACGGGTGTCTTGGCAGGCTACCCAATTGTTGATGTATCCGTAAAACTGGTAGACGGTTCACATCACCCTGTAGACTCATCAGAAATGGCGTTCTCTATCGCTGGTTCGATGGCGTTTAAAGACGCACTGAAGCGCGCTACGCCGACACTCCTTGAACCAATTATGGATGTTGAGGTTATCGTCTCCGACGAATACCTCGGCAAAGTGATAGGTGATTTGAATTCGCGGCGTGCACAGATACGTGAGACAGAAATGCAAGCGAAATCTCGTATTCAAGTTATTCGTGTTGATGTTCCTCTCTCAGAAATGTTTGGGTACGTCAAAACTCTTAGGTCACTCACACAGGGTAGAGCCAACTACTCTATGGAGTTTTCACACTATAACGAAGTCCCAACAAGCGTGATGGAAGACTTAATTTCATCAGCGAATCGTTAAGTAGTTGTTAAGGTGTCCGAACTGTCGGAGTGTTCTCACTTCCGATAAGCGGATACAGGATTTGATTAAACGGTCTGTTCGGACGTTAAAGCGTTTGAATACCTAACAGAAACGGGAATGCGTAGTTTTACATCTATAAGGAATCGGGGTTACAAACCCCTCCTACACTGCGTTTATATGCCCGCAACAATAAACTTTTAGTGGAGCTCGGACAAAAATGGCTAAAGAAACGTTTGAAAGGACTAAGCCACACGTCAATGTTGGAACAATCGGCCATGTTGACCACGGTAAGACAACACTGACAGCTGCGATTACTATGGTGCTCTCAAAACTCGCTGGCGCAGATTACGTCATGGAGTATGACGAAATCGATAAGGCACCTGAAGAAAAAGAACGTGGCATTACAATTAACACAGCACACGTTGAGTATGAAACCGAGAACCGGCATTACGCACACGTCGATTGCCCCGGACACGCTGACTATATCAAGAACATGATTACAGGTGCAGCACAGATGGACGGCGCGATTCTCGTCGTATCCGCCGCTGACGGTCCCATGCCTCAGACGCGTGAGCACGTGCTACTCGCACGGCAGGTGAATGTGCCATCTCTCGTCGTTTTTCTGAATAAGGCAGACATGGTCGATGATGAAGAGCTGCTCGAACTCGTCGAATTAGAAGTCCGTGAATTGCTAAACGCTTACGACTTCCCCGGGGATGATGTTCCTATGATCACAGGTTCCGCTCTTGAAGCAATGGAATCTGGTGGCGATCCGGAAAGCGAAGCATGCCAGCCTATTCTTGAACTCATGGCAGCTGTTGATGAACACATTCCAGAACCCATTCGCGATACCGATAGACCCTTCCTGATGCCGATTGAAGATATCTTCACCATCAGTGGACGCGGTACCGTTGTTACTGGAAGAGTGGAACGCGGCATCATTGAAATTGGAAAGACCGTTGAAATCGTTGGATTACGCGAAACCCAGGATACTGTTGTCACAGGTGTTGAGATGTTCCGTAAAAACCTCAACGAAGGTCAAGCTGGCGACAACCTCGGCGCACTATTGCGTGGTATTGAGCGTGACTCAGTCGAACGTGGACAAGTTTTGGCAATCCCCGGAAGCGTTACGCCACATACCAAATTTGAAGCCGAAGCCTACATTCTCACAAAAGATGAAGGCGGACGCTGGAATCCATTCTTTAGCGGATACAGACCGCAGTTCTACTTCCGAACAACTGATGTAACCGGAAAGATGGATCTCCCTGAAGGCATCGAAATGATTATGCCTGGCGACAATGCACAGATCACCGTAGAACTCTCCAAACCGATAGCGATGGAAGAACAACTCCGATTCGCAATCCGGGAAGGTGGACAGACCATCGGTGCCGGTGTTGTCTCCAAAATTATTGAATAAAACGATAGGGCGGGACTTATGCTCCGCCTTTTTAAAGTAATCAACACAGAGAATTTCATACATCAACATCAAGATGTAAACAACAAAACCCTCTGTTTGATGAAGGCGATATGAAAAAATGGACAATCAAAAAATTCGCATCCGGCTCAAGGCATTTGACTATCGGTTGTTAGACCTGTCGTCAAAGCAGATAGCAGATACTGCGAAACGCACAGGGGCAGCTGTTTCCGGTCCGATTCCATTGCCGACGAAAAAGCATATCTATACCGTTCAACGTTCTACGTTTACAGATAAGAAGTCGCGTGAACAATTTGAGATGCGGATTCATAAACGTCTGCTGGATATCTTAGAGACCACACCTAAAACTGTTGATGCCTTGATGCGTTTGGACCTGCCTGCAGGTGTCGATGTCAAAATCACGTTATTGTAGTCGGAGAAATGATTGTTCTCCACTCCAGAGGTTTGGAAGCCGCAGCGCACGCATCAGAGAACGTGAATCGCTCGCGGATTTGCAGACCCTAAAGGAGGAGAGCGAAAAAAAATGCTTAATGGAATTATCGGCCGCAAAGTCGGCATGACACAAATCTTTGAGGATTCAGGTGAAGCGATCCCTGTTACCGTCATCCAAGCAGGTCCCTGTCCAATTGTCCAACTCAAAACGCAAGAAAAAGATGGATATCAGGCAGTTCAATTGGGTTTCGGAAAGCAGAAAGAGAGCCGTATCAATAAGCCTAAGCAGGGGCATTTCGCCAAAGCTGGCATTGACTCGGCATTCGTACTTCGGGAATTTCGTGTACAGAGTCTCGATGACGTGTCTGTAGGAAGTATTGTCGATGCAAGCGTCTTTTCAGAGGGTGAACTCGTTGATGTAACTGGCACCTCGAAAGGACGCGGTTTTACCGGTGTGGTGAAACGTTGGAAATTCGCCGGTGGTAAGAAAAGTCACGGCGGCGAGCAAGATCTGCGTCGTCCTGGCTCCATTGGTGCAAGCGCGACGCCCTCCCGGGTATTTAAAGGAAAACGGATGCCGGGACGTTACGGTGCCAAACGGCATACCACCCAAAACTTACCCGTGATCCAAGCCGATCCTGAGCGCAACTTATTGGTGGTTAAAGGTGCTGTTCCCGGACCCCCCAACGGTTTGCTGCTGATTAGAAAGGCATCTAAAGCACCGAGTGCATAGGTAGACCTTCTTTACCAAGTAGATTGTCAAGAGGAAAATATGGCAACTTTAGACGTACACAACATATCCGGGGCTGTTCTCCGGGAAAAAGAATTAGCCGAGGCATTCACCGATGCTGAAGTGAATGGTCCTGTCATTCACCAGTGTGTCGTTGCTTACCTCGCGAATCAGAGGCAAGGCACTGCATCAACAAAAACCCGGAGTGAAGTGAAAGGCAGTGGGAGAAAACTGTACCGCCAAAAAGGAACGGGTAGAGCTCGTGTCGGGGATGCCAAGTCTCCAATTCGAGTACACGGTGGTGTAGCGTTTGGACCGAAACCGCGTAGTTACCGGCAAGCCACCCCGAAACGGCTTCGCCAGCTTGGACTTCACAGCGCACTGGCAGACAGGTTTCAGAATCAGCAGTGCATTCTTGTTGAAGATTTCACGCTTGAGCACCCACGTACCAAAGACATAGTTAAGATGTTAGAGGCGGTGAATGCGGAAGGAAAAGTGCTGTTTGTTCTCAATGAACACAGCCTGAATATTCACCTCTCTGTCCGGAATATACCGCAAGTTAACAGTTGCACATGGGACAACATCAACATTTATCAGGTCATGTGGCATGACACGCTGATAATCACCGAGAATGCTGCTGAGAAGTTGGAATCCAAATTTGTTAGCATCAGTTCAGATAAAGAAGGATAAAACTGATGAAGGATATATATCAGATCATATTACAACCGCTGATAACGGAGAAAAGCACAATACATCGCGAGTCTAACAAGTACGCGTTCGTTGTCGATCGCAAGGCAACGAAGCCACAGATTCGTCGAGCTGCGGAAGAATTGTTTGACATTCAAGGGGATATTCTTAAGGTTCACACGATGCGCGTTCGCGGTAAACCCAAAGGTAAAATGTTGCGTTATCAACGTGGCAGAAAACCACATTGGAAGAAAGCGATTATTACCCTGAGAGAAGGCGCAACTATCCAAGCGTTTGAAACTATATAGGAATCGCAAGAAGGAAACTTACAACGGTCCGTATATAGTCGTTCGCTGGTGAATTTAAGTTTGTAATAAATTGACATCCCTATTCACATAATGATGATTGCCAAACGGGTAATCCGCTCAACTCAAATGGACGAGAGTGTCAGAAAAGCACTAACTTAGGGAGAACATATCAACCTAAGGAAATGTTATTGCTGGCACGTTTAAAAAAAGGAAATCAGAGTGCCTAAAACTTATTCACCCATAACCCCAAGTCGCCGGTTTATGACTGGGTATACCTTCGAAGAGATTACGCGGAGCAAACCGGAAAAATCTCTTGTCAAAGGTGCGAAACAGAAAGCCGGTCGGAACGCCAGTGGCCGCTTGACAGTGAGACGCCGCGGTGGAGGACATAAGCGCCGATACAGAGCCATTGACTTCAAGCGAGACAAGTTTGGCATCCCCGCCAAAGTTGCCACGATTGAATATGATCCAAATCGGTCTGCGCATATCGCCCTACTACACTATGTTGATGGCGAAAAACGCTATATCCTTGCACCTGTCGGTCTTCAGGTCGGCGACATGTTAACCTCAGGCGCAGACGCGGAAATTCGGGTCGGAAACGCCTTACCACTTGAGAGGATCCCACTCGGATCGTCAATCCACAATATAGAGATGCATCCGGGCAAAGGCGGCCAGCTCGTCCGGAGTGCTGGCGGTGCCGCGCAGTTAGTTGACAGAGAAGGTAAGTACGCTCGTATTCGACTTCCCTCTGGCGAGGTTCGTCTCGTCCTCGTCCGAGCAATGGCAACACTCGGACAGGTTGGCAATGCCAGCAAGATTGTCATTGGTAAAGCCGGTCGTTCGAGGTGGCTCGGCAAACGTCCGAAGGTTAGAGGCGTGGCTATGAATCCAGTCGATCATCCGCATGGTGGTGGTGAAGGAAAAAGCTCCGGTGGTAGGCATCCGGTCACACCTTGGGGTGTTCCAACCAAAGGGTATAAAACCCGAAACCCGAAGAAGAAATCAAGCCGCTACATTGTTGGAAAACGGAAATAGTTTTTTCGTGAATGCCTCACTCAACAAAGGCTTAATATTTACAAGGTAGAGGAGAAACACAATGGCGCGTTCTCTCAAAAAGGGACCTTACATAGACCCGAAACTTGCTAAGAAGATAGCCGCTATGGAACGCTCTGGCAGTAAACGGGTGATTCGGACCTGGTCCCGCCGTTCAATGATTACCCCTGAGTTGGTAGGCCACACTCTGGCGATATACAACGGAAAGAAATTCTTCCCGGTGTATATAACAGAAAATATGGTAGGACACAAACTCGGGGAATTTTCGCCAACTCGCACCTTCCGTACTCACTCAAGTGGCGCAAGAAGATAACTTTGTGATAGCTTTCATCGTAAAGTGAGGCTCACCGCAACTTCATCTTTTTATGAGACACTGCGTTTGGATGCCTTGTCGCGAATCACAATGAAACCAGAAAAAATTGCTTTTATTAGGAGACACCGATGGAAGCCAGATCTAAGATTAAGAACGTGTCGGTTGCCCCGCGGAAAGCCCGCTTAGTAGCTGATCTCGTCCGTAATCAATACGTTGAAGATGCGTTAAGTCAGCTGAACTTTACGCATAAAGCCGCGTCCCCTATAATTTACAAACTAATTCAGTCAGCAGCTGCGAACGCGCAATATCAAGATCCGAACATCAATCTCACAAACTTATATGTTAAAGAGATTCGGGTTGATGAAGGTATTACGCGGAAATGGATACGTCCCCGGGCACGAGGTATGGCAAACAAAATCCTAAAACGGAGTAGCCATATCACCGTCGTCGTTGATGAGGAGAGTAGTAAAAATGGTGAGTAACGGCGTAGACTTACAAAACACCAACAGCACTGCTTCAACTCCGCGTCGCGAACGGGGAAGAGTTCGATAGGAGGTTTGCGTGGGACAAAAAACTCATCCCCGTGGATTACGCTTAGGAATCACTGAAACGTGGGATTCAAAGTGGTACAGCGAGCGGGATTATGCCAAATGGCTCCATGAAGATTTTAAAATTCAGAAGTTTATCAAGGAACAACTTGCGCGTGCTGGTATTTCGCGTATTGAAATCGAACGCGTAGCGGACCGTTGCAGCATTAATATTCATACAGCACGCCCAGGTATTGTGATCGGTCGTCGTGGTGCAGAAGCTGAGAAACTACAAGCACTGCTCGAAAAAGAGGTCGGCTGCCCTGTACGGATTAATGTCTCGGAGATTAGAGAACCAGAACTGGATGCCCAACTCGTAGCAGAAGATGTCGCAATGCAAATAGAACGTCGTGCAGGATTTAAACAAGCGATGCGGCGGAAAATTTCGGGTTCAATACAAGCTGGGGCATTGGGTATCAAAATCATGGTAAGCGGTAGACTGGACGGCAAGGAAATCGCCCGCACTGAATCCAGTATTGAGGGACGGGTCCCTCTTCACACCCTCAGAGCGAATGTTGACTACGGATTTACGGAAGCAACTACAACATACGGCAAAATCGGGGTCAAGACTTGGATTTTCAAAGGCGAAATTATTGGTGTGCCGGATAATTTAAAGGGTGAAGCGCCCGTCCGTCGTCAATCCGGACGGCGTGAGGACGCTGGTTCACAACGTCCTGAACGCCGACGGGGTGACAGGCGTCCCGGCCCCCGACAATCCGGGGGGGAGCAGGGTAGAGGAAGAGGTCGGCGGCGCCCGCGTCGAAGCGAAGGCGGTCCCGGTAGCAATTCATAACCGCACATACAGATTTTTAAGGAGGCATTTAACGTGTTAATGCCGAAACGCGTGATGCGCCGCTACGTGCATCGCGGAAAACGCCGTGGAAAGCCACTCCGAGGTTCTACGATTAGCTTCGGCGAATACGGCTTGCAAGCAATGGAAGCTGGCTGGATTACCAGCAATCAGATTGAATCGGCACGTGTCGCTATCACGCGATATGTACGCCGTGGTGGAAAACTTTGGATCAAAATTTTTCCACATAAGCCACTCAGTAAACAACCTGCTGAAACGCGCATGGGTAAGGGCAAGAAGGGGCCTCCTGAACATTGGGTTGCTGTTGTTAAACCCGGCAGAATTCTTTATGAATTAAGCGGCGTTTCGCTTGAAGATGCAAAAGGGGCGATGACTCGAGCCGCCCACAAATTGCCAATCAAGACTAAGTTTGTTGCGCGGAATGAGTAATTTCGTCTGCGACTCCGACGTTGGAAAAATTACGAGTCTGCTGACGCAGCACTGTGGTTTTGATAACACGCATGGAGGTTCGGAAAAATGAAAGCGGATGAACTACGAGGAAAAACGACTGAAGAATTGGAAGGTGAATTGAAAACTCTTAAAGAGAATCTGTTCAACCAGAGATTCCGAAGTATTTTAGGACAACAAGAGGACACAACACATATCGGTAAGATTCGGAAGGACATCGCACGCGTGAAAACCGTCCTACGGTTCCGGTCAGAGTAGACGGGACCTATAGGAATAGGTTACATGTTGAACCCTGATTCCGTCTCATCAAATTTGTACTGTGTGCTCATAAAAACAATTAGTTTTGACTGGTTTGGAGGATAAAGTTGAGCGAGGAAAGACGAAGACATCGCAAATTTCGGACAGGTCATGTTGCCAGTAACGGTATGGATAAAACTGTTACAGTGTCGCTTGTTCGACGCTATCAACATCCCCTTTACAAAAAGGTAATCCGGAAAACAAAAAAGATTCTGGCTCATGATGAACAGAACAGTTGTAACGTCGGTGACGTGGTACAGGTTGTCGAAACCCGGCCGCTGAGTCGTCATAAACGGTGGCGGGTCCAAGCGATAGTAAGCACAATGCAGACCGCAAACGACTAAGAAGTGCCAACATCAGTGTGTGAGGTTTGTTACCACCAGAGAGGGTGGGAGAAGCAGCAACGCGGTTCATATGGCACTTGAAAAGAAAGGGTTTCATCTTCACTCTGACGTTTCCAAAACAAGCCGTTTTGAAGACGGTAGAGGAGGATACAAAAATGGTTCAATCATATACTCGATTAACCTGTGCTGATAATACTGGCGCAAGGAAGTTAATGTGCATTAGTGTGCTTGGGGGAACGCGGCGTCGCTACGCACGTGTTGGCGACGTGATTGTTGCGAGCATCAAAGAGGCGACACCTAACACACAGGTAAAAGCAGGTGAAGTAGTTCGGGCAGTTGTCGTTCGCACTACTAAAGAATATCGACGCGCAGATGGTTCCTATATTAAATTTGACCAGAACGCTGCAGTTCTCATTGATCCGCAGAATCAACCGCGCGGCACTCGAATTTTTGGGCCGGTCGCACGGGAACTGAGAGAAAAGGCGTTCACCCGAATTGTCTCGCTCGCACCCGAGGTCATTTAGGAGGACAATTGTGGCACAACGAAAACTCCATATCAAAAGGGACGACACAGTGGTGGTTCTTAGTGGGCAAGATCGGGGTAAACAAGGAGTCGTTTTAGAGGTGTTCCCACAGAAACAGCGAGCAATCGTTGAAGGTGTTCATATGGTTATACGTCACCTCCGGCCAAACCAGGCTGGACAAGGCGGTATCGTTGAGCGCGAGGGCACCATCCACGTTTCTAATCTCAAAAAGATTGATGGCTAACTGGAACAAAGTGCCCCAGATACTGCTGAAGAAGCACATTGCAAAGCATCTCTCACGAAATATGCAATCTCTATAGGATACAAGGCTTATGAGCCCATTCAAAGAATTTTACCAAACGGAAGTCATGCCCGCATTGCAACAACATTTTAATTATAAAAATGTGATGCAGATTCCGAAATTGGACAAGATTACACTGAATATCGGTGTTGGTATAGCAATTCAGAATCCAAGTGCATTGGAAGATGCCGTAGAAGAACTGACACTTATTGCGGGCCAACGCGCGGTGATCACCCGTGCGAAAAAGTCCATCTCTGCATTCAAAATCAGAGGTCCATCAAAGTTAGGACGGACTCCCGGCATGGCAATCGGATGTAAGGTTACACTGCGGCAGCACAAGATGTATGAATTTCTCAATCGCTTAATCAACGTCGTGCTACCCCAAATTCGGGACTTCCGTGGGATATCACCCGACGCTTTTGACGGACGAGGCAACTATTCCCTGGGTCTCACGGAACAGTTAATCTTTCCCGAAATTGATTACGACAAGGTTAACGATATTCGCGGAATGAATGTAACCGTTGTTACTACCGCCCCAACTGACGAAGAAGGTCACGAGTTGCTAAGTCTTTTAGGAATGCCTTTCCGGAAATAGATCGATGAGGTCTTTCGCTAAACTCGCTAAACTGTAGTCAAAGTACCTCACAGGCACCCTTTACCAGCAACTAACCTTCAATACCCGTAAGTATTATGGGTAAACAAAAAAAGGAGTATCCAGGTTGGCAAGTAAATCATGGATTGCCAAACAGAAAAGAACCTCGCGGTTCCGAAGCCGAGAATACAGTCGTTGTAAAAGTTGTGGCAGATCGCGTGGGTATCTTCGTAAGTTTGAGTTGTGTCGTATCTGTTTCCGCCTCTTTGCACGCGCCGGTAAAATACCCGGTGTCCGAAAGGCAAGTTGGTAGAGGACTGAATAAGTTGTCCCTCTCTACACAAACATGACAGGTACAACAGCTATTCAAAAACGAGAACAAAATAAGGAGAGTCTTTCATGTCGATGACCGATCCGATTGCTGATCTGCTAACACGTATCCGCAATGCCAACATGGCAGGACATGAACGCGTCGAAATCCCTTCTTCAAAAGTCAAAACCGAGATCGCACGCATCCTGGCAGAAGAAGGTTTCGTCAGAAATTACCGTTTAATCGAAGATAAGAAACAGGGAATTTTAAGAATCTACTTGAAATACGGAAACACGAAAAAAGAGAAGGTCATCACAAACCTAAGACGTATCAGCAAACCCGGCAGAAGGGTTTACGTCAAATCCGATAGTTTGCCACGGGTTTACGGAGGACTTGGAGTCGCAATTTTGTCAACATCTAATGGGCTAAAAACGACGCCACAATGCCGTCAGGAAAAAATCGGCGGCGAAGTTCTCTGTCAGGTCTGGTAACATCTTGCTGATGACGCTCAACGGTCAGGAGAGAATAAATGAAAATGTAAACATTTTCATTTTATTTTCCTAACGGGAGACATAGAATGTCACGTATTGGACTACAACCGATTCCACTGCCCGACAAGGTGCAAGTCGCTTTAAACAACAGCGACGTGCAGGTAGACGGACCGAAAGGAAGTCTCAATTGGAACCTTCCAGAAGGAATCAATGCGACGCTTGAGGAAAACGTCCTAACCGTCCAAAGAACGAGTGAACTAAAACAATACAAAGCCCTGCACGGATTGGCGCGCAGCCTCATCGCCAATATGGTTACCGGTGTTTTAGAGGGCTTTGAGAAAAAACTACGAATAGTCGGTACGGGTTATCGTGCTGAGGTCAATCGTGAGAACAATTTGGTTCTCGATGTTGGCTATTCGCATTCCGTCACCTACTCCACACCTGAGGGAATAACACTGAGCGTTGAACCCACTGAAACAGTAGATGGGCAGCCACATACACTTCTCACTGTCAGTGGCATCGACAAACAATTGGTCGGACAAGTAGCAGCTTCTATTCGTCAAATTAAGAAACCGGAGATTTATAAACCTTGTAAAGGTATTCGTTACGATGGTGAGCGCGTCCGAGATAAAGAAGGAAAAACTGTCGCTGGCTAACGTTGTTAGATTTTGCGCGCTGGCAAATGAAAGCGTGCCTATAGTGATAACGAGTTTTTGCAAGACCAGTCTCATTCTGAATAAAGCGAGATTTATCTGTGGAAAAGCGATAAAAAGCAGATAAATCTGTGCGAAGTGTTGGTGTGAGCAAAGTCGTAAACATTGGCTTTGCTAAAGAACCACACAATCCGCACCCTCCGCGATGTCGAAGCGGTATAGAAACATCCGACAATTCGCAATTAGAAGTTAAAAGGCGTTAGCATAATGTAAAGCAAAGACAAATTTTGCCGCGTGTGGGCAAAATTTGGTGCTAACTTTGTAGGTTTCACCAATTTATTGGTGATTGCAAAGCGAGATTTCTATAGATTTCTATAGAAATACTCAGGTTCAAAGGAACAGACCCCTTGGTACTTATAAAAAAGAAACGGATGAGCCATTTACGACGCCGGAAGCGCGTCCGTCAAAAGATCAGCGGCACTGGGAACAGACCGAGGCTCTCTGTTTTTCGAAGCTCAAAACATATCTATGTGCAGCTTATTAATGATGAACTTGGCATGACGGTTGCCGAAGCCTCTACTTTATCGCCCGAACTGAGAGAGGCTCTCTCAAACGGTGGAAACGTTAAGGCAGCGGAGAGCGTTGGCGCGCTTATCGCACAGAAAGCCAAGCAACAGGAAATTGAGGTAGTTGTCTTTGACCGGGGCGGGCATCTCTACCACGGGCGCATAAAAGCCCTTGCTGAAGCTGCGAGGTCAGAAGGATTGAAGTTCTAACTGCCCCGCATACCGGGTTCTGTTACCCTAAAGGCTGTAGCGATTTCACTACACCTCGTGGTAAACAAGACTACACCGGATAGGAGATTTCTTTGCTGAAAGATAAAATCAACCCTGATGATTTTGAATTTGAGGAACGCATGATTACTATCAACCGTGTGATGCGAGTCGGTAAGGGGCGGCGAACGCCCAGTTTTAACTCGCTTACCGTTGTTGGAAATCGCGATGGTATTGTTGGTATCGGATTTGGTAGCGCAAGCGAAGTCGCTGGCGCGCTCCGAAAAAGTTTCGCAGATGCTCGAAAAAATCTTATTCGGGTTCCAATCACCAACGCTGGTACACTTCCACATGAGATCACCTGCGAATTTAAAGCTGCCAAAGTCTTGCTAAAACCGGCAAGCCCCGGGACAGGTATTATCGCAGGACATGCGACGCGTGCTATCCTTGAATTCGCAGGCGTTCGAGATGCGCTAACAAAATGCATCTCCTCTCGGAATGTGAAAAATATCGCTGAAGCTACCATACTTGGATTGAAGAACCTCAAAGATTTTAACGAAGTCGCACGGTTACGAGACCTAACTGTCGAAGAATTGCTCAAGAAACGCTAAAACAGCATGCTTCTCAGTGAGAATGCCACTGCGCTTTAGAATTTTTTGTCCGTGCACACCCAAGGATACACCGAACACGCGTGTGTAAGCCACACTGATACTATAGGAGTAAATTCTGATGAAACTGAACGAACTTAAACCTGCACCGGGCGCAAACCGTACCAGAAAACGAGTCGGCAGAGGCGACGCTTCGGGTTCGGGCGGCACCTGTGGACGTGGTCACAAGGGTCAAAAATCCCGATCCGGTAGTTCAATCCCTGCATGGTTTGAAGGTGGGCAGATGCCGCTCGTTCGACGGCTTCCCAAACGAGGACCGCGGCGAACCGGACACAAACGATTAGAGTACGATGTCATTAACGTAGAAACCCTCAACCTTTTTGAAGATGCCGCGGTTGTCAGTCCTGAAGCCCTTCGCGAAGCAGGATTAATTAAGCGGAAAAACGCCCTGATAAAGATACTCGGCGACGGTGAACTCGAAAAACAGTTGAAAGTCCAAGCACACCGCTTCTCAAAATCTGCAGTCCAGAAAATTGAATCCAAAGGCGGCACAACCGAGGTCCTCGGGATGCATGCGAATACTAACGACCCTGCTTAAGCATCCGCAGGTGAGGAGGGAAAAAAATAAGTGATTAAGGCAGTTCAAAACGCTTTTAAAATACCCGAATTGCGGAAACGCATCATTTTTACAGCGTTGCTCTTGATTGTTTACCGCCTCGGTGCCCACATTACGCTTCCGGGTATTGACGACATAGCACTCGAAGCTTTCTTTCAACAACTCATGGAGCGCGGTGGGAATGTCATTGGATTCATCGATCTGTTTTCTGGTGGCGCGTTTAGTCAGATGACTATTTTCGCGCTCGGCATACAACCGTATATTAGTGCCTCAATCATTATGCAGCTCCTGGCTGTCATTGTGCCTTCATTGGAGAAACTCTCCAAAGAACCTGACGGCAGAAAGAAAATTACGCAGTATACCCGATACGGCACAGTTATTCTCAGTATCATTCAGGGTACAACGATCAGCATCGTCTTGCGGAATCCAGAAAATATAACTGGACAGGTAGACGAAATCGTGAGAAACCCCGACCTCTGGTGGCATTTCCTTGTAGTTATAACACTCACTGCTGGAACCTCCTTTGTTATGTGGTTGGGTGAACAGATTACAGAGCGCGGTATTGGACAAGGTATTTCATTAATTATTACAGTTGGCATTGTTGCTGGATTGCCTGGCGGTGTTACAAGCGTTTTCAGCAATCTCGTGACAAGACCTGAGTTCGGAATCCTACAACTCGCCCTTTTAGTTGCACTTATTGTTGTTGCCGTTATGGGAACTGTGTTCATCACACTCTCTGTTCGGAAGATTCCGGTGCAATACGGCAGGCAGATTCGCGGACGTAGAGTGATTGGCGGACAATCAACACATCTGCCCCTACGCGTTAACGCCGCTGGTATGATTCCTATCATCTTTGCTGTGACGTTGATCCAGTTCCCGCCGACTGTCCTTGGTTTTCTACCACGGGACTGGGGATGGGTAACTGGCGTAGAAGCCCTCATCGCTCCAGGGGCACCGTTGTACCTCACCGTTTACGCGTTGTTAATTATTGGTTTCACCTATTTCTACACAGCTGTGCAAATCAACCCAATTCAAATGGCAGAGGACTTACAAAAATACGGCGGTTTTATTCCGGGTATACGAGCAGGTAAACAGACCGCGGATTACATCAACACTACACTTACACGCATCACGCTTCCAGGCGCAGTATTTCTCGCTGCTATTGCTGTGATTCCGATTATTATCACAAGCCAGCTTAATGTTGGAAACATGGTGGAAGGTGCTTCTATCTTGATCGTTGTAGGTGTCGTGTTAGATACAATGTCACAAATCGAATCCTATTTAACCGTCCGCCATTACGAAGGATTCTTAAAAGATCGAAAACTCAGAGGCAGACGGCGTTAAGCGCTTTCACCTGAAAGAGGACACTATGAAAGTCAGAGCTTCTGTTAAAAAGATGTGTAACCAGTGTAAAATTATTAAACGAAAAGGGATAGTCCGCGTTGTTTGTCCTTCAAACCCGAAGCACAAACAACGCCAAGGCTAATCCCTACAGACATTGCACCCCGCTGGGGTGCTTCAAAGGAATTCCTTTGAAGCTCTCCAGCGGAGGGTTTCCATGTCTATAGACGAAAAAAGGAGGAAACTCATGGCAAGGATCGCAGGGGTTGATTTACCCCGAAACAAGCGGGTGGATATTGCCCTGACGGCAATCTATGGTATTGGTCGTTACACCGCAGCGCAAATTGTTACCGATATCGACCTTGATCCGGGGAAAAAAGTTGAAAGCCTCGCCGAAAACGAGGTCAGCCAACTCCGAGATAAGATTCAAGAGTATAAAATTGAGGGTGATTTACGCCGTGAAATCGACCAAAATCTTAAACGGTTGATGGACATCAGCAGTTATCGCGGTCTGCGACATCGCCGGCAGTTACCTGTCCGCGGGCAGCGCACGAATACTAACGCACGCACCCGTAAAGGAAAAGCACGAACCATCTCTGTCGGTAGAAAAGCCAAAGAGATAGGACGCAAAGGCGCTTAGTTCCGTACTGTGTCCTTATGTCCAAAGGGTATGACGGTGCATCTTCGCACCGTCATGGCATTACTGCACTCTATGGTACATATGTTTATACGACAGAATTCACACACTATAATTTTCGACAGGTGTGGTTCCCACTTGCGTAAACCCTACGAAGGTTTGCACTCTCAGCGCGTGAATCTACACTAAACAGCGAAAGGAGAGCCATTTTGCGTGGAAGAAGAAGAGAACGCAAGAACGTTCCCGAGGGTATAGCACATATACAAGCTACCTTCAACAACACAATTATTACGATCACAGACTTAAACGGAAACACTGTTGCTTGGGCGAACGCGGGTATGACTTTCACAGGTTCACGGAAATCAACGCCTTTTGCCGCACAACAGACAGCGGAATCATGTGCGCGCAGAGCAATGGATCACGGCATGAAACGTGTGGAGGTTAGAGTCAAAGGACCCGGATCTGGGCGAGAGTCTTCTATACGAGCACTCGCTGCTGCTGGACTCGACATTACCTTAATGAAGGACGTGACTCCTATCCCGCACAATGGATGTCGTCCCCCTAAGAGACGACGGGTTTAAAGAGCTTCATATACAAGGAGAGGGAATGAGTAGATATTTAGATTCAGTCTGTAAATTATGCCGACGGGAAGGCGAGAAACTCTTCCTGAAAGGGCGCCGATGCAACGGGCCGAAATGTGCTTTTGAACGCCGCAGCTACCCGCCTGGTGAACACGGTCAGACACCACCACGCAGAAGTCGCGGGGACAATTTCCGACGGCAGTTGCGCGCGAAACAGAAAGTCAAACGCACCTACGGTGTCTTTGAGAAACAATTCCGGAACTATTACTCCAAAGCAGCGCGCCAAACAGGTATCGCTGGCGAGAATTTAATTAGCGTCCTTGAACGCAGGTTGGACAATGTCGTTTACCGACTCGGGTTCGCTACCTCCCGAAATCAGGCGCGTCAACTCGTGAAACACAACCACTTCACCGTCAACGGCAAGCGGGTTAATATCCCTTCTTATATCGTGAAAGTTGGCGATGTCATCACCCCTCGCGAACGGAGCCGGAACCTTGCGACTATTCAAGAGGCATTAGAATACACACAGCACCGCGGTGCACCTGAATGGCTGGAAATTGATATGGACAAAGCAGAAGGGCGTGTTCAAGGAACACCCGTGGTAGAGCAACTCGCCACTGACCTTGAAACGCAACTCATCATTGAACTTTACTCCCGATAGATACATCCCCTATACCTGGGCGTTATCGAATACCGGGTGTCTCATTAACATGTATGCGATGCTATAGCACACCTACATATAATTAAGGGCATAACGGAAACCTGTCTCGCGCGAGGGAATCAGGGGATGTCAAAAATACAATACAGACACCAAATTAAGAGGCCGTGCGCAACACAATAGCCACGACCCCTCAGTTTGTCCGTATTTTACACTTATTTTAATCTTATAGGAGGAAATCGATGATAAGGTCCAAGCTAGAAATGCCCGATCGGCTAAAAACTGATACAGATACCTTACGCCCCGATTACGCAAAGTACACCGCTGAACCCTTTGAGCGCGGATTCGGAACAACCCTTGGCAACTCGCTACGCCGAGTCCTCCTTTCCTCAATTAAAGGCGCGGCGATTACATCCGTTCAAATTGAGCAAGTAAAGCATGAATACGCTACGATTCCCGGTGTCGTGGAAGATGTTGTACAGATTATATTCAACCTCAAAGAGGTCCGGCTAAATATCGCAACGGACGACCCGATGCGACTCACATTGAAAGTAGACGGATCTGGCGAAGTTACAGCAGCCGACATTCGTTCTAACGCTCTCGTTGAGATTATAAACCCCGACCAGCATATCGCAACACTCGACGAATGCGAAGGATTGAACATAGAGATTCATGCACAAACAGGCAGAGGATACTCTCTCGCCGAAGAGCACAGACTTATAGGGCACGAGATCGGATTGATTCCTGTCGATGCAAAGTTTTCACCTGTTGAGAAAGTGAACTTCTGGGTAGAAGAAACTCGCGTCGGCGATATGACCAATTTCGATAAACTCAACCTCGAAGTCTGGACAGATGCTACCATCACGGCAAAGGAAGCTGTCACACGCGCTGCCAACATTCTGCTGCAACAACTCGAGATCTTCACAGAATTCGATGAAAGCTACGTTGAACCGGAACCTGAGATCGATGAGGCAAAACTCCGGCGCAATCGATACCTCGCCAAGCCCGTCTCTGAACTTGAACTCTCGGTCCGAGCCAGTAATTGTCTCGAAACGGCAAATATCAAAACCATAAGAGAACTCGTCACAAAAGAGGAAAAGGATATGTTGGAATACAAGAATTTTGGGCGAACATCGCTGAATGAAATCAAGGAACAACTCGCCAACATGGGACTTTCCCTCGGAATGAATTTGGACGACTTAGACGACGCGGATATCAGTGAAGACGATATGACGCAAGCACCTTTGCAACCCGCTGTATAATTCTTCACGACAACGCGTAAATGGAGGAAAACGATGCGTCACAGAAAACGTGGGCGGAAATTGGGACGAACGACAAGCCATCGAACAGCACTTTTCCGCAACCAAGCCACCGCGCTATTTGAACACGAACAAATTCGGACAACACTACCAAAGTGTAAAGAACTTCGGCGTGTCGCTGAAAAGCTGATTACGCTCGCAAAACGCGGCGACTTAACCGCACGTCGACAAGCCGCAAAAATGATCCATGGGACCAATCTGCATTACACGCCCAGAAGAGGAGAAGAAGCGAGTGGCCTCGACAAACACGCCATCCTCCGCAAACTGTTCGATGACATCGGACCTCGGTATCAAGACCGAAGCGGCGGATATACACGTATCATACGAGGTGAACTCCGAAGAGGCGACGGGGCACAGATGGGCTACATTCAACTCGTTTAATGGCTTTCAGCCGTCAGCCGTCGGCTATCAGCCAAGAGATTTTCTTGCTGATGACTGATCGCTGACGGCTATTCTGCTGACGACTCATGATTTCCTAAAACCGATACGCAGCAGATACAAACACCCGATGTGTAAGCTGTTTCGTGGTCAATTCATTTCTGCTCCGCTGCCAAGTTCCCATCATATATCCTACGTCAAACTTCAGGGAATCCTCGAAGATTTTTCCGACACCTGCTGTCAAGAAGTCACGGGCGTTCTCAACCTCAGCATCGGTGAACGGAATCGTATCCCGAAAATAGCCGAGACGGATATGTGTACCGATAGCAGGTATCTTATATTCCGCGCCAAGCCTCACCTGAAGCGTTGTTGCATAGAACTCCTCAAAATTATCCTGCGAAATGTCGTCCGCTGGAACTGGATCGTAACGGGTCTGCGTCCAATCCGTGAGTTGGACATCCCCTGCCAAAATCAACTGCTTGTTGAATAATTTCACAGCAATTCCCGTTCCAATTTCAAAGGGCCGCTCAATATCAAACGCTTGCGCCCCATCTACAGAATCGGACACCTCTTCTCCGTCGTCATAAACCGCCCGAGTCGATTGATACCAAAGTTCATCAACCCCCAATTCAACAGGTGCGACCAAGGTTAAACCCACACTAACAGCATCCGTCAGGTGCGCCAGAAGCCCTATCCGAGCACCTACACCTGAGTACTCCCGGTCAATTTCGTCATCGTACCTGAAACGCGACAACTCGCTATCCACCTTCAACAGATCAGTCGCTGTCGTATCCAACTCATTCAGGCTCTTACCTTGCCAGAAATCCAGTGAACCGCCAATGAGAACGCGTTTTGAAACATATACACTGGTGCCGAAACTCCAAATCCCGATGCCACCACTGTTCACGTCAGTCTCATCAACAGCAAGTCCACTGAATTCAGTATCAGAACTCGGATCGACCCCCTGAATCGCAGTCTGATAGTCGAAATTCTGTGGACGATTGTAGCCGAAAGCAATCGCCCAACCTCCACGCTTTGCATGGAATGGATAAACAAACCCGATCGAATTCGGACGTATTTGGGAGCGTGTTGTCCCAGTTATCTCATCACCGGTGAAGTACGCATCCGTACTCGCCGTATTATGCGAAAAACTACTAAACAACTCAAACTTTTGGATTTGTGCCATCCCTGCGGGATTCCAATAGAGCGCGGTGAAATCATCAGCAAGGGCAAGCGAGGCACCGCCCATTCCCATCGCCCGAGCACCAACACCGAACGTACTTCCGATCGCCATCTCTTCTACCTGCGCGGTACTGACAGTCGTCCAGAACACTGCCGCAAATAGGAAAATAAAGATAATATACATTGTTCGTTTCATCGTTCCGATTCCTCCATTTTTTAATTTTTCCTTGCGGTTCGTTTAGGTGGGTTTAGGATTTTGAAGCACCTTTTCGTAGACCCGCTTTCTGTACGGGCTGGGGGATTTAGTCTGGGAATAGACTAAATCCATTCCTTGTATTACATTGCCAGCCCCTGCACGTTCCAAGCTACGCACTTTTCATCGGCAAAGTTTTTAAGTGTTTCTCCGTAGACCCACCATTCCGCTACCTTTCGTTTCGATTTCTCGTTCGTCGCTGCGGTCGTTCCGATCTTGACTTTGGTGAAGTCACACTGCGTGAACTGCGAGAACGCCGATTTTCAGGTTGCCAGTTGCGTCTGTTGTAAGTCCGCCGTGAGAGGGGTACATATCGACTCCTACCGTAACTACCGTAAGACCGCCGATAGACGTTCGTATAAGGGTAGTAGCCCCTATAATAGCGGTTGTACGGCGTGTAACCGTAATATCCATATCCGTAAAACCAAGGGGACGAATAATACGGAAACCTAACGGGCGGCGGATAATAGCCATACGGATATAGTGCGTAGGGTCCCGAATAGGTGCCGTAGTGCCTGTCAGGGTAAACGTACGTGTCACGACGGGTATACTTCCGTCGTCCGTAATAGCCTTCCGACTCTTCAGCATCGGTATGCTCTGGCTCCACTTCTTCCGATTCTGCTTCAGAGTGCTCTTCCGTTTTCTCTTCCTCCAAAACCGTCCGGTGTTTCCGATCGAAATCCGAAGACGCACTTTCAATATGGGCTTGCAAGCTACGCCCTTGGTAACCGAGTTGCGTATAACACCCAGCAAACGCCACCATTGCCAAAAGCGAGAGTAGTACGAAAGTTACTTGCAACTTCATGTCTCTTTCTCCTTTAGATTTATCCGTTAGTTCCGACCATTATAACATATTATACGAGAGACCCGTAAAAAAAGTTTACATCTGCCTCCTCAATTCACTCTCAAGCACAGTTTGAAAGGTATCAAATTCAATTGAGAATAGCCACACAACAAGCATTTTACATTCCAAGCACCAGTGCTTGGGATTTACCTTGATCTCCCCTCTCCTTCATGCTAAACTAACGTTATGAAGGTTTTCATTCAAATCGGACAGGGCATCGTCGGTGCCGCTGTTATTTCAGGTTTATGTATATGGCAAGCAGGCAGTTTCGGTGAAGCGAGACACACCCTCAGCATTATCGGTGCGATCGCCATCGTCATTGCCAGTCTCTATCTCCTGCGAAGCCGCTGGATTCGGTGGGGCAACCGACAAACATGGCTCAGATACCATCAACGGCTCGCCTCGTTAGGGTTGTGCTTGGTGCTACTGCATTCTGCATTCCAGCCGCTGGCGTGGCACTCATGGCTTACGTTTCTGCTTGCTTTATCGAATTTAGGTACCGGTATTGCTGTGAGTCTGACCTCTCGTGGAGCGCGACGAATTCTGCTCCGATGCCATCTCATTCTTGCCCCGATTCTACTCGTCAGCATCGTATTCCACGGGCAAAAAAAACTGGAGCATGACGAATTCTTCCCACTCACAGAAGTCCACGATGTGCCTTGTGCGAGATGTCATACGCCTGAACGCTTACTGTTCCATGTCAATACAACTTTTCCTGAAGACTTGGACACGTCAGACACTGTTCCTGAAGACTTGCACTGGTGGTTCTTACAAAATGAACGCAGGGTACCCATAACTGCTCCTATCTCAATCAAGGAACCCGGAAATGCGTGGACAGTCACCGACACGAAAAATAAACACACCTACCATATCCGGAAGGTAGCAGATCAAATCGCCATCTACGCCGATTCGGATTACCGGAGTTACACCTGTCTCAAATGCCACGTGCATAACACGGAAGAAATTCAGTTAGTGCATGAGTTGCACGGTGTCACAGAATTCCATAGATGCTTCATCTGCCACCAGACCGAAATTGACGGTATAACTTACGGACGACAGCGCTTCGATTGGGAATATGCGCCGCACCGCCGGTAGATTGACACAAAAAACGGCTTGAACACGAGAAAGAATTGTGCTCAAGCCGTTTAGCTGCATTAGGAACGAAAACCAAAATTTTATCGCCGTGATTTAAGGCTGCCCCAAGTTATAGCGAGTTTATCCGCCGGTTCCACCGACAAAAATTCCCCGTCCATCACCTCTTTAATTTCGTCTTCGGACAACGCGCGGGCAAATATGTAGAACTCGTCCATCAACCCATCGAACCAGCGATCATTCTTGTGGTGTCCGATTTCAGCTTGGACATCCCAGTTGTCCGAGAGTTCGCCGTCACCTTTTGCCTCGTGTGTCACCTTTCCATCAATGTAGGTTTTCGCGTCACCACTCTTGCTGTCGTAGGTACCCGTGAAATGTACCCATTTCCCACCTTTGATAATGGGACCGGGATTGATGTTGAAGACCTGTTTTTCGGCACCATCTCGATGAAAGAATCTGAACCCAGCGGGTCGGATTTCGACGTGGTAGAGACCACTACCGTGGTCAGTCCCAATTGAGTCGAAAATGCTCTGTGGATTCGGCGAGTCGTTATGATTCACCCAGACCGCGATGGTGATGCCTTCAAGTGGAACATTTTCAAACTCGGGACCGTTCAAATCTATCCACGATTGATCCTCCAAGACGATAGCTTTGTCAATGACCCCATCTTCTCTTCTCGATTTCCCTTCGATTGTCCCATCGTTGCCGTAAATGGAACCGTCTTTGAGGGTGTCACCATCTGCATCGAAATTATAGTACACGGACAATGTTGGATCGCTGAGATCGGCTTCGGTTGAAACCGTGCAAGTTATTAGCATTATCAGAACTGCGAAGCACACCTGAATTTGACTGACTGGAACTTCCAAGTTCCGAATACGCAAATGTGTTAAATTAAAAGACATTTTGTTCTCCTCGATTAAGTTTTTTCTTACATTTTATGGTTATTGGTGTAAATACCCATATTATGCTTTTGCCTTCCTATTATACAGCATTAAAATATCTGAAGTCAAGACAGAATGCTCAAAAAGATTGAATACACGTAGACAAACGACTTCAACACATGCTAATATATAGGCAACACGTTTAATCAATCACAAACGCCCCAAACCAAAGGACCTAAAAAGGATTTGATACCAATAAACCGGTTTACCTCACCAGTATGGCACAGGTTGGGTTTACCTCAGATTTCCATAACTTCGGGGGAACAGATCCAGAAGGCACGATTCTCGGAACGAAAACACGCGGCGGTGGTGCTGGCGGCGGAGAACGTCCGTTCGTCGAATATGAGGTCGGCGACGGACTACTCATCACCCTTGGGCATCACAACGGCGTTTATACGGATGCAAAATCGGAAGAGGGAGATAACCTGAGAAAACTCACAGCAAACGTGCTGAATTACCTCGCAGAAAATTCAGCGTTTTTCGCCGTCGAACCGAACGGTAAATTAGCAACGACCTGGGGAGACTTAAAGGCATAGTCGAAATAAACCTTTACACCGTTTCCGGTAAATAGAAAAGCCCATGCATGCAACATTGGTTTCCAGATCCACCAATATGCAACCGCCATGGGTTTTCTTTTTTTCAATGTTCCATTGACAATTTCCCAACTCCTCTGTATAATGAAAGTGGGAAATAAAAAAATGCCAAATAGAAACGTTAGTTTTCGCGCCGTCCTACTCGCACTCCTCATCACTATCCCGAACTCCTACTGGCTCATGATTAACTGGGGTCCCAGTGGTTATGGCACAGGTCAGAGTTTCCCGACTGTCTCCACCGTTTACTTCAACGTCATTTTTGTTGTGCTAATCTTGATGGCGGTAAACCCTTTGCTCCGAGCCATCGGGAAAAATGCAAGCCTCACCGATGCCGAATTGATGGTGGTCTACCTACTCGTCTCCATCGCTTCCTCCATCGCCGGACACGACACACTCCAGATACTATGGCCCCTGCTCACCTATCCCATCTGGTTCGCAAGTCCAGAGAATGAATGGGGTGAACTGTTCCATCGCCACATGCCGGATTGGCTCACCATCAAAGAACGGAACGCGCTGGCAACCTTCTATCAAGGGGACACCTCACTTCACACAGTCCAACATTTAGAACTCTGGATGCCCCTCGTGCTGTGGTGGTCAGCCCTTATCATCGTGCTAACATGTATGATGCTCTGTATAACAATCCTCATTCGACACCAATGGGTGAATCATGAAAAACTCAGCTACCCCGTCATTCAGATCCCACTTCACTTGACAGAAAACGGGGGACGCGTCCTCCTGACCAATCGGCTGTTTCTGTTAGGGGCTGTGCTTGCAGGCGGGATAAACCTCCTCAACGGGCTTCATTTTCTATTCCCTGTTGTGCCCGGACTGGGTGGAAGCCTCCACAACTTAGGACAGTATTTCCAGACAAAACCACTGAACGCCATTGGTAATCTCCCCTTCGCCGTCTACCCATTTGCTATCGGGATGAGTTTCTTTATTCCGTTAGAACTCTCGTTCTCTATCTGGTTTTTCTACCTCTTTCACAAAATGACGCGCGTATGGGGCACGATGGCAGGCATCGGACATCTACCCGGATTCCCATTCCTCGATGCGCAATCGTTCGGGGCATGGTTCTGCTTAGGGATATCCGCAATATGGCTTACCCGAAAGTTCATCGCACGACAAGTGAAAAACGCTTTCCGAGGCAGGGATGTTGAACCAGACACAGCAGGGACACCTTCCACACACATCCGATACGCGATCATCGGGTTGATAGTTGGTGGCATCTTCATCCTTGTGTTCTTCAAAAGCACAGGCACACCGATCTTCAGCATTCTCGGCTACTTTACACTCTTCTTTGCGTTAGCCATTGCTATTACTCGTATTCGCGCTGAAGTCGGACCCCCTGCACACGACGTGCCGTGGAGACCGGACAAAGTACTCGTCTCCTTTCTCGGCACCCGCCGTATCGGTGCAGAGGGATTAACCGCATTTAGTATGTTTCACGGTTTCAACCGATCCTATCGCTCCCATCCGATGCCGATTATGTTGGAAGGCTTCAAGGTAGCACAGGTCCGTGGGTTATCGCACAATCGCTTTATCGTTGCTATCATCTTGGTGACTATCGTCGGAACGATTTCATCGGCGTGGGCATACTATGCACAAGGCTATCATTACGGGGCGGCAGTCTATGGTGAACAGGCACAATGCCGCTGGACCTACGAGCAGTTGAAGCAGTGGCTCATTAATCCACAATCCATAGACGTTGGTGCGGTTTCCGCTTCCAGCGGTGCCATCGCCTTAACAACACTTTTGATGGTGCTACGTCGCCGTTTCATCTGGTGGCCCTTTCATCCTGCAGGCTACGCCTTGTCACTCAGCTTTTGGAACACAAGTTGGTATTGGTTCTCGATCTTTTTGTCGTGGGGGATAAAAGCGATTCTCTTTCAGACGGGAGGACTACGCACCTATCGTCGCGCGATGCCGTTCTTCATCGGTTTAGTCATTGGCGAGTTTCTCCTCGGTGCCATCTGGACATTAATTGGCATCGCTTTAGAACGTCCAATGTATCGGTTCATGTTCTAATTTTTAATTATTCCTTGCGGTTCGGTGAGGTGGATTGTGGACATTAGTGTCCTTCTCCGTATACCTGAAGAAACACCCAAGCAAAAACCCCTCCATTTCATTACGGGCTACGTTTTCTGGGCGATGTTTTAATTTTTACTAAAGTTTGGACAATTTTTAATTTTTCCTTGCGGGTAAATGGCGTGAGTTTGGACTCTAAAGTCCCTTTCTTGAATCCGCTCTCCATTTCATTACGAGCTACGTTTTCTGGGTGATGTTTTAATTATTCCTTGCTTCTGAAAACTATGCCTCTTTGCTCCAGCGGAGCAATATGTCTATAGAAAATGGTATATTCAAATAACTGCACTCCAGCAGAGTGCTATGTCTATAGAATGTCTTAGACCACCAGAGGAAACACACAATGAGACTTAGTTGCCTCCCTGTCTCTCTTTACGATGACATCTTCACAGGAAAAAGCACCGTCGCCGATTGGATTCAGCTCGGTGCAGAATTAGGATTGGATGCAGTCGATTTCAGTATCAAATTCTTCCCAAAGCGCGACGCAGAAACGATAAAAAACACACGCACCGCTCTCGAAAGGTTCAGTATAGAGCCATGTATGCTCGCCTGCTACTCCGACTTCACACACCCCGATGCAGCACAACGCGCGCAGGAGTTAACCGACCTGAAGGCGGACATCGGACTGGCAAAAGCATTGGGAGCAAAATTTATTCGGGTAACAGCAGGACAAAACCATCCCGGCACCGAACGTGAAGCAGGCGTGCGTTGGGTGACAGACGGATTTCGTCGCGCCCTTGACGAAGCGGAAAATCACGGTATCACCCTCGCCTATGAGAATCATACCAAAGGCGCACCTTGGGATTATTGGGACTTCTCACAACCCACAGAGATTTTCTTAGAGATCTTAGATGCGCTTTCTGACACACCCCTCGGCGTCTGCTTCGACACCGCAAACCCGCTCGTACTCGGAGAAGATGTACTCGCACTTCTGGAGAAGGTTATCCAGCGGATCGTCGTGCTGCATATCTTCGACCTTCGGGCAGTTAAGGTGTTTGAACCTGTCCGCGTCGGCACTGGTGCCTCACCGATCCAGCCAATTTTTTCGCGCCTGAGACAAACAGGCTACGACGGTTGGCTTAGCATCGAAGAAGCCAGCCGTTCAGGACAGGAAGGCTTCACGCAATCCATCGCGTATGTTCGAGAAACGTGGGAACAAGCATTATCCGCGTGAAGGTTCACTCATCCGCTCTTGTGCTTGGCGCGAGAGTTCAGCGAGATGCCCATCGTTTGCCCTGACCTGTTCAAGATGTATCCACCGTTCAGGTGTCGCTGTGCGTATCATCTTCTCGCCATACTTCCGATCGATCCAGAAGCGCGAAGATCCAGCGATATAGGCTTGCAGCGCATCCAGTTTATCATCAGGATACCGTTGACAGAGATTCATCGTAAACATACGTCGCCGCTTGCCACCACCGAACGCCGCATGCTTGGTGTTATGGTTAAACAGGACCAGATCCCCGGGGGTTGTCTCAAAGACCGTCGCTGGGACATCCTTACCGTGTATTTCCCAAAAGTCCTGGCTCTTTCCAGCCTGCTTAGAGAGGGCATCCGCATAGTTATCGCCGAAGAGATGGCTTCCCGGAATAACGCGAAGCGCGCCAGTATCGCGAGTCAGTGGATCGAGATAAAGCGCAATCTTGATGTGCATCGGATCTTCCAACCTATGCCCACCATCTGAGTGCCACCCCGTATCGCTGACGTAGAAATTGCCGTCGCTTCCCATGTAGTTGAAATCATCACCGATTAACGCTTTCGCGATCCCCAAAATCCTTGGGTCATCTAACAGTGATGACAACTCCTCGCTCTGATCGATGAACGGCACAATGCAGGAACGTGCAGTGCCTTCGTGCGGTTTACCGTTATGTCCGCCGCCTCTCTCCTCCCAGACCGCTTCAAAAGCGTCCTGAATTGCGGTAATCCGGTCCGCCATCAGTTGCGGGAAACTGAGATAACCGAACGTCTTGAAAAAATTCATCTCCGAATCGGTGAAGCTGAAATCGTGCTGATTCATTTTTTTAATTTTCCTTGCGGTTCGTTAAAGTGGGTTTGAAATTGACGTGCCTCTCCGTAGATGCTTCGCAGTGAGAACTTCCATTACATTACAGGCTTGCAATCTTAGGCTAAGAAGAGGATAGGAAACCTCGGAAACGTATATTTGGTTCCCTTAACGCCAGAAAACCTCATCACTAATACGCTATGATAGCATATTTTTCCATAATTTTGCAATCTGTCCTGCAAATGAGGGATATAAATATTTTGACATGACAATCGTTTTCTATAGACATAGCACTCCGCTGGAGTGCGGGAGTTTGGACGAATCGTTTTCTATAGACATAGCACTCCGCTGGAGTGCGGGAGTTTGGACGAATCGTTTTCTGTAGACATAGCACTCCGCTGGAGTGCGGGAGTTTGGACGAATCGTTTTCTATAGACATAGCACTCCGCTGGAGTGCGGGAGTTTGGACGAATCGTTTTCTGTAGACATAGCACTCCGCTGGAGTGCGGGAGTTTGGACGAATCGTTTTCTATAGACATAGCACTCCGCTGGAGTGCGGGAACTTATCCCTCATCAAAAAAGGGTTGCTAAAAACTTTACACCCCTGTAAATAACATAACACCCAAAAAACTTGCGAAACCCCAAAATTAATGTTAATATTATCTAAGATTCTCATCCACTGAAAGGTTATAGATGGCTTTTAACACAAATTCTTTTCCCGCCTATTTCTCGCTCTTTAAAGTAACACTCCGCCAAATGTTTTGGAGTAAACGAACCGTCCTGATTCTGATCGGATGTCTGCTATCACTTGCCATAGCACTCGCGTTTCGGTTCATAGCACGAGGCGGCGGAAGTGTCAACCGTTTCATCCCACAGATAACGTTGGCACTTTACGGACTCTTGGTGAATCTATCCGCAATTTTCTACGGCACTGCAATTATCTCAGATGAAATCGACGGAAAAGGCTTGACGTATCTCCAGATGCGTCCTCTCCGCAAATCGATGATTCTCCTTAGCAAATTCGCTGCATACCTCGTTGGGACTGTTACGCTTATCGGAACATCTCATCTGATTCTGACCGGTATTATGATAACGCATCCAAAACTACAGAACGGTGTGTTCTTTCAGTTGGGTATGAGTTTGCGCTACACAGCCTCAATGGCATCGGCATTGTTAGTTTACGGGGCACTCGCTGCGGTTCTGGCAGTCAAATTCAAGAATCCAGTACTGTGGGGGCTGATATTTGTGATGGGGTGGGAAAATATTGCCGCAAGTCCTGTGATGGCAACGGGAATCAAGAGGTTATCTATATCACACTATCTTTTCACGCTATTTCCAGATTATAAACTGCCGCGTAGTGATCTCAGTGGATTCTTAGGGACATCGCCACCACCAGCATGGGTAGCACTCCTCGTAATCTTCATATTGACGGCAGTATTGCTCTGGCTCGCCATCCGAATTTTCCGAGGACGAGAATATTTGATGTAAGCCATCCGCAACCGCGCACCTTGAAAACCTGTTTTCAACCAACACAATGGTAGGTGCGGTTTTCAACCGCACTCCTTGAGAACCCGCGCAGTCTCACGTGAGACGATCAATTCCTCATTCGTAGCAACAACCAGAATTTTGGCACGGCTATCATCCGCCGAGAGGTCTACTTCGCCAGTGAGTTGCACATTCTTCACAGCATTTAAATGAATACCACACCATTCAAGCCCGTCACAGATCTTCGCTCGCGTTATCGGGCTTTTCTCGCCGATACCACCAGCAAAAGCGATAACATCCACTCCTCCAAGCGCAGCGATATACGCACCAATATACTTTTTCACACCGTAAACGTAAGTATCCAGTGCCAACCGGGCATCATCGTTGCCTGCTTCGATCGCCGCCTCGATATCACGCATATCACCACTCGTGCCAGAGATCCCTTTCAACCCGGAGTCCTCAATCAACTGACGGCGAATTTCATCGGTAGAGAACCCCTCCTTGTCGATCATATACAGCACCGCAAAAGCATCTAACTCACCACAACGGGTAGACTGAATCATCCCGTATTGCGTAGACGTTCCCATCGATGTATCAATCGATTCTCCGTCTTTGATGGCACAGAGAGATGAACTGCCACCGAGATGGCAAGAGATAATACGTAACCCTTCCGCTGTCTCCCGTCCGATCAGCTGCGGCACGCGTTCAGAGATGTATCGGTGCGAAGCCCCGTGGTAGCCGTACCGACGGATGTCATGTTGTTCTACCCAGAAGCGAGGCACACCGAATTCGGCGGCGTAATCCGGGATTGTCTGATGGAACCACGTCTCAAAAACAGCGACGAGCGGGGTTGTCGGAAGCAGCTCCTGAAAGGCACGGATAGAGGCGATATATGCGGGGTTATGCATCGGCGCGAGCGGCGTAGATGTCTCCAGTGCATCTATCACGTCTTCGGTGATTCGTGCTGAACGCCAGTAACCTCTGGCAAGAATGGTCTTGAATCCGACACCGTCTAATTGCCCCAAATCATCAAGGCATCCGACTTCAGTATCGGTGATCAGATCCATCGCGTGAGCGATAGCCGCAGTATGTGTCGGTGCATCGATTTCGCCCTCGCGTGACGGTTTACCCGGCACCGCATGTGTGAAGGCAGATGGTGAATTACCAATACGTTCCACCCCTCCCTTGACGAGAGAGGTTGTGGTCTCCATATCAATAATTTGGTATTTGAACGAGGTGCTCCCTACGTTCGCACAGAGTATACGCATAGTGGTTTTCGTTTCTCTTCTCAAATTAGCAGTCAATCCCTCAGTCAAGGAACATCATTAAGCTAAGCAGATTTTTCCGCTTTATTGCAAACCTTCAAGCCAGTATTCCGTAGGTTGGGTTGAGCGGTAAAAGACCAAGAACTCGCCAGTTTATACGGAGCATTCTGATTTTCAGTAAACCATCCGTTTAGATAGAGATAGCGAAACCCAACAACCCTAACACTAGAGGTGTAAAAATACGTTGGGTTTCACTCGGGCTTTGGTAATTTCAGGTTTCTCGATGAATTTGAAAGTCATCTTCTCGGCGCGATTTTAATCCATTCCCGTTCAACCCAACCTACGCGCTTCATCTTCTTGGTTATTCAAAACCTTCAAAGCGGTCTCAACTTCAGCAGCTAATTCTTCAGCGGTAACCTCAGCAAAAGGGGAAATTCCAGCCTCAGACATTAAGTCTGAGAGATCCCACCGAGAAATATCAAGGAGTTTTGCAGCTCTACCGGCACTAATATCCCCGTGCCGAAGAAGTTCAAGCACAAAAGCCTCTTTTGCCTTACGCTCTGCATCGGTTTTGTGTTGCAAAAAACTCTCGTCAATCGGGAGTGTGAATGTAAATTGGACTTCAACTTCTGGCTTTGCCATACAGATTCCCTCATTTATCAGTTCCTTTTACCTACAGCAGAATACATCCGTAACAGATACACTCCTTTTCAACCAAGCACATTACGTATATCATATCACGCTTTCGGTAACGTGGGCAATGTCAAACGTGGACGCTCACCGAAATCAGGGACTTCGGGTGGATTCTCCTCCATCTGCCAGAGGAGTTCTTCAATTGCGCGGTCAAGCTGCGGATCGCCTTCTGTGGCATAGTCTTGCGGACGATAATCCACCTCAATATCCGGATCTGTTCCGTAGTTCTCAACACTCCATCCAACATCAACGAACCAGAACGAGTACTCCGGTTGCGTTGTGCCGCCTCTATCCACGAACGCCTGATGCGGTGAGATACCGATAACACCACCCCACGTCCGTTTCCCGATGAGCAAACCCAACTCCATCAACTTAAAACAGTGCGAGAAAATATCGCCATCGGAACCCGCATTCTCGTTCGTGACAGCCACCATCGGACCCAAAACGGAAGCATCTGGATACGGATGTGGCGTGCCCCAACGCGGAACGTCATACCCAATGCGCCGGCGAGATAATTTCTCCAAAAGCAGCTGCGAAACATGCCCACCGCCATTGTAGCGGACATCGATCAACAGACCGGGATAACTCACCTCTGTGAGAAAACCGCGGTGAAACTCTGCATACCCGCGCCGCCCCATGTCAGGAATATGCACATACCCGACTTTACCATCCGTCTTTTCATGGACGTACCGCCGATTTTTGGACACCCATTCGCGATACCGAAGCTCGCTTTCGCTTCCCAGCACCTTGAGTGTGGCGACGCGTTCCTCACCATCGTCTGCACTTTGGAACGTCGCTTGAACCTCCTGATTTGCGAGACTCACGAGCAGTTCACCCGGCGAAACGGTTTCGCTGACACGCTGTCCAGCGATAGCGCGTAAAACATCGCCTTCACGGATATTAATCCCCGGTGCATTGAGCGGCGAATCCTTCGTTGCCTCCCAGCCATCGCCACGAGGGATGTGCGTGATGTGATAACCATTACTCTCCGCATCGTAAGCAAAATCCGCACCGAGAAACCCCTGCGCGTAATTCGGCGAACTCCGATAATCCCCACCCGTTTCATACGCATGCGAGGTGCCGAGTTCTCCCTGCATCTCCCACATCAAGTCCGAAAATTCACCGCGCGTCGCAATCCGTTCAAGGAGCGGCAGATAGCGTTGGTAGACATGCTCCCAATCTACACCAGACATATCCTCTGTCCAGAAGTATTCCCGCTGAAGCCGCCACGCCTCGCGATACATCTGCCGCCACTCAGCTGTCGGGACAACGGATGCTTTGATACGATTAAGGTCGATCCAACCGGTCTGTCGGCTCGGACCCCCTCTACTCCCGGACTTGGAGTCCGCCTCAGCCTTTTTGCCCGCCTTGATAACGCGCAATCGATTTCCAGTGGAATAGACAAGCGTTTTCGCATCACGCGACAGTTGAAAGTCATTAATGCCGGAGACAAGCGTCTCCTTTTTCTGCTCTTTGAAGTCGTAGGCGTGAAGTACGCCTCTCGGTCTGTCATCATCGTCCGGTGGTGTATCTTGCACCGGAAACGACGTAAAAATCGCTTTGCCTTCAATACCAGCGATCTGTCCATAACGCCCGTGCGGATACGGGAACGCGACGACGCGCTGCGTAATGCCTTCCAGATCTATCGTGATTAGTTTCTCTGTCTTCTGCTCAGATTTCTCGTCAGATGCCTTATCCTCGTCATCCTGTTCCTTCTCGTCCTCATCCTTGTCTTCCTTTTCCTCCTCAAGCGGACGGGGTTCTGGCAGGAACGGATTGCCCAACGTCTTTTGCAAGGTCACCAGCAAAGGCCGCATCGCCGTAGGAAACCCCAGATCAAAGTGGAGCGCATCGTAGACCGGATTGAACTCGCGATAAGAGAGAAAATAGAGATATTTCCCTTCCGGATCCCACGCAGGGCCGAAATCGTTGAATTCTGGATCCGTGACGAACCACGTCTCACCCGTCTCAATCTCGCAGAGTTTGATCGAACGAGTGGTTTCCGTAGATGCAAAACTATAGGCACACCATTTACCATCAGGCGACCACGCTACATCTCGGATATTCTGATAATGTCCCTTGTCAAGCACCCGCATCTCTTGTGTCTCTAAATCGATGTGCAAAAGTTCAAGACGATTATTGATAAGAAGCAACTGATCTTTCTGATCGTCTCCAATTTGGGGAGCAACCGAAAGTTGCCGAACATGCCCGATGTCCGCAAGCGTGTCAAGGCGAACAACGTCAGCACTCCCATCGCGAGTGTGGATTTCAAGTGCTTCTTCACCCTCAGCATCGGAGAGAGTAACAAGACGTTTATCGTCGTTGAGCCATTCAGTAAAGCGGTAACGCGTCCCACTGCGTTCACCGTGCTGGAGAACCGCTCCTTCCCAATTCGCCATTGTAAAGGGTTTCCCTCGGACCGTCACCGCCAATGCGTGACCGTCTGGCGTCGGAGCATAATCCTGTAGGTAACGCGATGAACTGACGAACTTCCGTTGCCGCTGGACACGCGGGCTGTGAAATTCGACATCAACGCGGGTTTCAGTGTCGCTCTCAATTTTATAAACAAACAGGTCAGCCCCCGCGTGGTAGACGATATGTGTGCCATCCGTCTGAGCGGAACGACAGTAATAGGTATCCTGATGCGTGTGGCGTTGAATGTCTTCACCCGTAGGGAGGCAGGAATAGATATTGCCAACACCCTCATGGTCAGAAATAAAATAGATACGTTCGCCGATCCACATCGGTGTCGTGAAATTGCTATCCACGGGTGCGAAAAGCTGAAATTGCCCATCCCCTTCCGGGTCCACCCAGATTTGCCCTGCTGTACCGCCGCGATAGCGTTTCCAGCGTGCGGGTTCTCGCGTCAATCTGCCGAGGACAACGCCGCCAGCACCGCTGAAATCAATATGGTTCGCGGGACCGTACGATAGTCGTTGCGGTTCGCCTCCGTCTGAGCAGATTTTCCATATCCACGGATCAAATGCCAAACCAGCATTACTCGAATAGAGAATCGTCTTGCCATCAGCATCCCAGCTGACGACAGCAGCATTGCTTCCTTGATAGGTGAGACGCTTCGCCTCGCCGCCGAGTGCAGGCATAACATAAACCTCTGATGGTCCCTCTTCACGCCCCGTGAACGCAAGCAATTCACCATCCGGCGACAAGCGCGGAGAACTCGCTACGCCGAGATTCGACGTGAGTCGCCTTGCAACTCCACCTTCGACTGGAACCGTCCACAAATCATCTTCACACACAAAAACAGTGGTATTCTGACAAATTGTCGGAAATCTATAATATCCTGACATCAACTCCTCCGCGATAGTAATACCATTTCTAAAAGTTTATATTGCATTAACCGCACCTGAGCTCACAGACTAACAGTCTATGCTACAAGGAGGCACAGACTCACAGTCTATGCTACAAGGGGGAAACCCAAACTAAAAGTTTATGCTACAATTTCAATCAGAAATGGTATAAGATGGAATACAAACACAAATAAACGTAGATTGCGTTGAACCGCAAGTGAAACCCAATTCAGTTACCCGCTTCTTTTAAGCCTACCGACGCGTTTGGCGTATTTTTCACCCAAATGGAAAACCCAAAATCCAAGTGGAATGAGTAGGACGCCAATAATGAGCAGTAAAGACAGATTGCCCACTTGGCTCTCAACGGGTGCGTTCTCAAGCATCGCCGCGCGAATCGACCTGAGTGTATACGTGGCAGGCGAAATTTTGGAAATCGGCTGAAGCCATACCGGTAATACCTCAATTTCATAATAGACACCGGAGACTAAGAGTAACATTGATTGAATGATACCCGTTGCGGCTTGTCCTTTTTCTGGCGAGAGCAACGGAAAGATCGCCGCCATCAGACCGATCCCGATGAAAGAGAGACTGGAGATAAGAACAGTGACCACCAGCGTTAGCCAATTCGCGTTGCTTAAATCAATGTGTTCCCCGAAAAAGAGCGGCATTATCGCCAAAACTAAAGCGGTACGCAGCAACCCGTACAGAATCGCAAATAGACACGAACCAACAAGGTGTGTGATGCGGTAAATCGGTGCCATAAAGGTATATTCAATCGTCCCCTCCCATCTCTCCCATGTAATCGCATCGCTCACCTCGCGCATCATAATCGAGAGAAAACCCCAGATTAATGCGCCAATGACGAGGTAAAGTACATCTTCGCTGCTACCACGTCCTACCATAATCAAGCCAATCGTTAGCGCATTGACGATGGAATAACTGAAAAAGAGGATTTCCCAACTCAGATACCGCTTCAGCAGATTGAAGTTCCGTTCAATGAACGCGTAAGAGACAATCATCTCCCGGACCAGATTCAGCATGGCTTTACTCTTCCTCCTCAATCCCTTTACCCGTTAGCGCAATAAACACGTCTTCCAAAGTCGCGGGTGCGCCATTCTGTAGTGAGATCTTGGCGATGAGTTCCTCTACCGTTCCTTCTGCGATAAAACGTCCTTTATCGATAATTGCGATCTTGTCGCACAACCTCTCTGCCTCCACCATATCGTGCGTCGTTAGGACAATGACAGCATTCCGTTCTCGACGAATCTCCTCAATAAACGTTTGCACATCTCGCTTGGATTTCGGATCAAGTCCCGTTGTTGGTTCATCAAGCAGAAGGAGCATAGGGGTGGTGAGTAGGGCGCGCGCAATAGCGACTTTCTGTTGCATCCCGCGCGATAAATGCTCCATCTCTTCGTTCATCCGATCTGTATCAAAACCGAGCCTTTCTAAAATCTGCTTCGATTTCCGTTCGGCTTCGGGAGCCGAGATCCCGTAGAGGCGGGCGGCGTAAATCAGGTTCTCTTCCGAAGAGAGTCGTTTAAAGAAGGACGCCTCAACAGAGACGCGGTTCATCACCTGTCGGACCTTCAGACTATTTGTCACTACGTCGTCCCCGAAGACGTGAATACTCCCAGCATCAGGCAATAGCAGCGTCGAAATAAGACGAATTAGCGTCGATTTTCCCGAACCATTCGCACCGAGAATACCGTAGATTTCTCCGATGTTTACCTCTAAGGAGATGTCGTCAACTGCGCGGATGACTTCCTTTTCGCGCTTGAATATATGCTGAATCTTCTGATGAAAACGTAGTTTATCGTTTGTCCGCTTGGTCCGATTGAAATGTTTCGTTACCCCGCGAACAGTCAATCCATAGATAGGTTGTTTCACCCTTTTTCCTTTCACGAAACTGAACTGCCTCCAAAACCCTTGACATTGCACACGGACTTTTATATATTATACCTAAAGTTAGTGATGATTTGGTAATTATTTTTCACTGATTTGAAACTGAGTGGCGTGCCTAACAACGACCTCCACGTTTCTTACATTGTTACGGTTTATACTACACATACAGGAGCATAGGAATAATGCCGAAAATTAAAGGTCCAGCTATCTTCCTCGCCCAATTCATGCGGGACGAGGCACCATACGATACGATGGAAAATATCGGGAAATGGGTTGCGGGTTTGGGGTACAAAGGTGTCCAAATCCCCGGTTGGGACGACCGCGTCATTGACCTCGGAAAAGCTGCCGAGTCCAAAACCTATTGCGATGAATTTAAAGGGACACTTAACGAGATGGGGCTTGAAGCAACGGAGGTCGCCGGCTACCTCGCTGGGCAGGTACTGGCTGTGCATCCGGCGTATGAAGTCATGTTTGAGGCGTTCCATCCTCCCGGCTTGCGAGGCACCGAAAGAACAGCGTGGGCAACAGGTGAATTGACGAAATGTATCCTCGCTTCGGTAAACATGGGATTGGACGTGATTCCTGTGCTTTCAGGCGGTTTCGCGTGGCATACCGTCTACCCATGGCCCCAACGTCCCGACGGAATTATTGAAGAAGCGTTCAAAGAACTCGCCGCACGGTGGCTGCCACTTTTGGATCTGGCACACGATAACGGTCAGGTCTTCGCCTACGAACTCCACCCGGGTTCGGACATCTACGATGGTGCGACCTACGAGATGTTCTTAGATTACACGGACGACCACCCCGCCGCCTGCCTCAATTACGATCCAAGCCATTTTCTCCTTCAACAACTCGACTATATCGATTTTATCAGACTTTACAGCGAACGCATCAAGGGATTTCATGTTAAAGATGCCGAATTCCGTCCGACAGGTCGGGTCGGGGTTTACGGCGGTTACCAGTCATGGGCTGGACGTGCCGGGAGATTCCGTTCACTCGGCGATGGGCAAGTGGATTTCACACAGGTGTTCACACTCCTCACCGAAGCAGGTTACGACAGTTGGGCAGTACTGGAATGGGAATGCTGTGTCAAAAGTCCAGAGCAAGGTGCAGCAGAGGGCGCGCCGTTTATCGCCAAACACATCATCGAAACGACCGATGTCGCCTTTGATGACTTTGCAGGCGGCGAGACCGACACGGCACAGAATCGGGACATTCTCGGCTTGAATTCTTGATATCGTCAACTGTAACAACCAAATTGGAGTGAGGCATTATGGAATCTTGGAATCGGAAATTACGAATGGGTATGGTAGGTGGCGGGCAGGGCGCTTTTATTGGTGGCGTTCATCGCATCGCTGCCACGCTCGACCAGCAAATCGAAGTCGTCGCTGGATGTTTCTCACGCGACCCAGAAAATACACGAACCACCGGTGCAGAGTTGTATCTCGATCCAAATCGCTGCTACAACAGTTACGCAGAAATGGCGGCAACCGAAGCCGCGCTTCCGGAAAATGAGCGTATCGACTTTGTAAGCATCGTCACACCAAACATCTCCCACTTTGAGATCGCAAAGACGTTTTTGGGCGCGGGCTTCCACGTTGTTTGCGATAAACCGATGACTTACAGTCTCGATGAAGCCGAGGCACTTGTAAAACTCGTAGAAGATTCGGGTCTTGTTTTTGCATTGACACACAATTATACGGGGCATCCGCTCGTGCGGCATGCACGCGCGCTGTTCGCCGAAGGTTCAATGGGACAAATTCGTAAGGTCATCGTCGAATACCTTCAAGAGTTCCTGATGGTCCCACACGAAAAGCTCGGTCAGAAGCAAGCCGCGTGGCGCGTTGATCCAACGCAGTCAGGCATCGGCGGCACGATGGGTGATGTCGGCACACACTGCGTGAACCTACTTGAATACGTCACTGGCGACCCGATCATTGAACTTTGTGCTGACAAGAGTACTTTCCTTCCTGACAGAGTACTGGATGAGGATGTCAACGCCTTGCTCCGTTTCAAAGGTGGCGGTAAAGGCGTTTTAAGCATAAGTCAGGTCGCCACCGGGGAAGAAAATGGACTGACACTCCGCGTTTACGCCGAACAGGGCGCGGTGAAATGGACGCAAGAGAATCCAAACTACCTTGAACTCTATCGCTACGGTGAACCGAGACAGACGCTTACCCGCGGGCAGGGCTACCTTTCCGATGCAGCTGCGGCAGGGGCACGTATCCCGACCGGGCATCCCGAAGGGTATTTGGAGGCGTTTGCAACGATTTACGTCGGTGTTGTTGAAGCCATCCGGCGACACATTGACGGCGATCCCATGGAGACAGATGCGTACGATTTTCCGACAGTCCATGACGGGTTGCGGGGCATGCAGTTCATCTACAAAGCGGTTGAGTCTTGTGAAAACGGCTCGACGTGGGTTTCAATGTGATAAAAGTTATCAGTTGTCAGCGTAAATAGCCATCAGCGATCAGCAGTCAGCACTCAGAAAGAGGGCTATGACTGCACCAAACACCTCTTACTGAAAGCCGTTAGTTCTCACTGCGAAGCATACTGACGGCTATTCAAAAAGGAGATAGTTATGCAAGCACCTAACTCTGAACCTTTCCGCGTCGGATTTCTGAACGTAGACTCATATTCACACATGCCGTTGTGGGCACCGCACATCAATCCGCGTCCTGGTGAGAAAGACACCCCATTCACTGGGATGCGGATCACCCACTGTTGGGATATTGAATACGAAAAGGCAAAAGCGGTTGCTGAGCCTTACGGTTGCGAAGTCGTCAAGAATTTTGACGATATGTTGGGGAAGGTAGACGGCGTGATCTCTGGTGGTTACTATAATCACCCATGGAATCACATCCTCCATGAACCGTATCTCGAAGCGGGTTTGCCGAACCTAATCAATCGTCCGTTTGCAAACTCCCTCGCTAAAGCACGGCAAATGATTGAACTTGCGCAAAAGAACGGCGCGACCATCCTTGCGCCATCGAGTCATGAGCACAACGATGCCATCTCACGCGCCAAGGCGTGGGCAAGCGATAAACAAATCGTCTGCTACACGGCGACGAATTCGTTTGACGACTATCCCACACATGGGATCCACGGTCTCTATATGGTCTGTAGAGCAGTTGCAGAGGCGGGAAATCCGGTTGTGTCCGTCGCATATCAAGCGGATAGTTGGCATAGCCCGCCCGGTGTTCTTACTTTCGAACATGTTGACAGCGACGGTCGTCAATTCTACGGGACGCTCCATCAGGTGAGCGGTTCGTGGGGAACAGTGCAGATTCACACACAGGAAGCCTACGGTGGCGAGAATTTCAGAATCTACACCGGCACCGGTTATCCCTTCGACAAGACAGAGATCTGGTTGCCGGCGATTTGGGCGTTCCAGAACATGGCACTCCACAACGAGATGCCACAGACCTTTGATCAGATTTTGCAGAAGACGAACGTCTTCCTCGCAGGCTGGAAATCGGTCTTGGAAAACGATGGCAAACCCGTGAAATTAACGGATGTCGCCGAAGAATGGGAAGCCCCCGCTGAACTGCCGAATCATCCCGAACACGATACGGTCTCTCTATTCCAGAAAAAGTTCGGGGACGCTTCAGTATAGAACATAGGGTGAAGTGGTACAATTCTGCACCACTTCACTTTAATACCACACGACAGATGCGTTGGTAAAACGGTGATTTGAACTAAGAGCGAAATCTAATGCCATGCCTTGACACTTGCCCACGTGGTAGCAAGTTTATCGGCGGGATCTACAGCGAAAGCATTTAGGTCTTCCATGCTCTGTTTAATATCGTCTTCCGACAAAGCCCGATCCCAGACCGTAACCTCATCAATAACCCCATTGAACTTTTGACCTGTTGCACCCCATGAGCCGATCATCGTATCTCCTGCCGTCCCAAGGTACTCAATCCCAGCCTTGCCTGCGTCTTCAACTGTGTCCTTGCCATCAATGTAGATCTTTCGGGACTTGCCTTTTACATCCAACCAGAAAGTGATATGTGCCCACTCGTCAGCATCAACTGCAGCGGGAGCATCAAGATCATTGCCATAAAACCCCATACGGACAGTACCATTGTTGTAGATACGGTAGTGAAGACTCGTATTTACGGCATTAACCTGTGTCTGTGTGAAAACACACTGTTGGTCTCCTCCGCTCAACGCTGGTTTGACCCACATCGTTACCGTAAAACTCTTTTCGTTCAGTTCAATATAAGGAGCCTTGACCTCACCGGCTTGAGCGAACTCCAAGGCTTTTTCAAATTTACCATCAACCCAATCAGCATCTCCGACGAGTTCTGCGTCGTTCCCTTGTGGGGAAAGATCTTCTATCTTATCTCCCTTGCCTTCATTGAGTGACAAATACAGCAGCAGCTCCTTATCTTTTGGGTCTAACGCGGTAGCACCGAAGGGCATCAGTAGCAATCCAGCGAGGATCAGAAAGGATAGTAATATCCGATATATCATGATAAACTACCTCCTTTAAGGTAGATGTAAGTGATGTTCCTTTAACTAATTTCATACCTACTTAGTTTAACACAAAAATTCGAGGATGTCAAGATTCTTGATTGACTGTGCAAAGTGTTCCGCTCAAAACTTCGTGGATAACACATTAGCGTATCATCATCAGTCCGACGTGAATTGCCGATTCCACTCGTGATGGGACTTGGCAATACCCTCAGGATTTACCCGACTCCGAGCAACAAACCCAGGAACATTCTCTCGACCCGTTGGCAAACCAATTTGACTGTAGCGCGTATCAACACTCCAACGCACTATGTCAGCGCGGTTCGGAAGCCCACGGTGAACGACACGCTCACTCGTGAGTAATACGTCCCCGACATCCAGTTCAGCAGTAACGATATCGCCGGGCGGCAATTCCTGATCGCTGATGCCTTTACCACCCGTATGCCCAGGGGTCTGGTCTTGATAGTTGTGTTCAATCAGATTATAGCGGTGTGAACCTCGAATGACTTGCATACACCCATTCTCTTCAGTTGCCCGAACGAGCGGCAGCCAGACATTCACAACCAGCGTATCCCCTGCCTCTTCTGGTGCGAGATACGCCAAATCTTGATGCCACGGGATAACAGTAATTGCTTGATCCGGCAACTTGGCACGGAAATTAAACTGCGGATGTGCAAAGACCTCCTCGCCAATGAGGGATGCAACGACATCGAGTAGCGTGGGTGCTGTTCTGAGCGTGAACATCCCAGCGGTCCGGATTTTCTGGTCTCGGAAATAGTTACTCCAAATCCAGTTGGGGTCGGAGCAGGCATTCGAGACGCGTGCCAACCGTGTTTCAAAAGGCTCATCATCATAAGTATTTGACGCGTCAAGGATTCCATGTTCGACCGCCGCCTGAGTGCCTTCATCAACCAATTGTGATAACTCATCAATCAACGGCTGAAGAGCCTGGTTCGATAACACGTTTCGGACGAACAAAAAGCCGTCCTCGTGAAATTGCTGCTTCTGCTGAGGTGTGAGTTCGTCCTGTTGAGGTGTTTCCGAATTGCGTTGTGTAGACATTTTTTTAATTATGTACTCCTGGGTTGCTGCGTCCGTTTGCTTCGCATTGTCCCGCAAGCCTCTATAGGAGACCTGCGCAGAATGCTGGTTCTCGGTCACGTCGCCACTGGATTTGTGAATTTTGACCTTTCTTTTCCCTTCAAAACATGAAACCAAAACCTTAGTCTGCAACAACGGCACAGGCGGCTTTGAGAAACACACTACAAAGATAAAACGACAGTCGTTTAACTGCCAGAAAAATTAGAAAGACTGAATCGCAACGGCACTGCCGATTTCACTGGATTTCATCGCTCCATCGAGTATTTGCATTAGCATCACTGCCTGCGAACCGGAATTAAGGGGTTCATCCCCGTCTCGAATTGCACGAATGAATTCTCGTGCCTGAAGCGTTATATCATTCGCTTTTTGTGCTGGTGCTTTTATGGGTTTGACCTTAACGCCGTCCGGTGTCCCGACCAGCAACTTACCGCTTTCGAGTCCTGCCTTTGTGCCATAAAGTTGAAACTCCTGAATCTCGCTTTTGACCAGATCGCTTCCGGCTGCTGGTGCTTGTCGGTTTGTGGTATTCAGCGAAAACGCGACAGCAAAGTGTAGCGTGCATCCGTTCTCAAATCGCACAAACCCGCAGGCGGCATCGTCTGCGGTGTAGATTTGTTCAGGAGGGGCAAGATCAGAAAATGCCCGGTAGAGTCCAGCCATTACCTCTGTAGGACGCGGATTCCCCATCATAAACCAGACGTTATCAATCGCGTGAATACCGAGATCGAGAAGAACTCCGCCACCCTTCGCTTTATCGTGCCGCCATCCCCGTGCGGAACACCACCGTGTGCGTATCCACCGAGTCTCAGCGTAATATACGTCACCGAGTTTTCCAGCCTCCACAAGCCTACGTCCTTCCATCAACTGGGGCGTAAACCGCGATTGGCGGACAAACATATAGGCAAGCCCTTTGGTTGCAGCAAGTTGTGTGACCGGTATTAACTCCGTCGCATCATTTGAGGGTGGTTTTTCGCAAAGTACATGCAGTCCAAGCTCCACTGCTTCCTGCGAGACGGGGGCATGCATCCACGTCGGAAGTCCAATACAGACTGCATCTAAATCGCATGCGTCGAACATCTGACGATAATCGTCGAAAACGCGGACACCTTTAATCCCATCCAAGACCCTTTTCCTACGGTTGGGATCCGGATCTGCCAAAGCGACGAGTTCTACATTTGGCTCGGCGGCGAGAACAGCGGTTGTACTGCCGATCGTTCCACCAACACCAATGATCCCTACTCTGATTGCATCTTTCATTTTTTAATTATTCCTTGCGGTTAAAGGACATGGGTTTGGACTTTTACATGCCTTTCTCAAATCCGCCCTCCACTACGTTACGGGCTATGTGCTTTGAACTTTGGATTTTAATTATTCCTTGCGGTCTTTTTAACTTTCCTTGCGGTTAAAGGACATGGGTTTGGACTTTTACATGCCTTTCTCAAATCTGAAGAAACCCGCAGAAATACCCAAGCAAAAACCCTGCGCCGTTGTTGCAGGCTTGGATTTTGGTATCATGATGTAATTGGACATTTAATTCTCAAACCCACGCTACAATAAAGATGCCGACCCTGCGTCCAGAAATACCGCACAATCCGGGTGCGTCTGTAAAATCGAAGCAGGATGCATTGACGTTATCTCGCCGTGCAAGCAATTCCGCACTGCCTCCGCTTTTCGTTCATCTGGCACAGTGCAAACGATTGCTTTCGCCTTCACGATTTGGCAAATGGACATTGAAATCGCTTGAGTCGGTACGTTATCTATTCCAGCAAACCAACCTTCACCAACCTGCTGTAGGCGGCATGCCTCATCCAATTCGACCAAAATATACGGATCTTCTGTCTCAAAATCCGCCGGTGGATCGTTGAAGGCGAGATGTCCATTCTCACCGATACCGACGAACGCCACGTCAATCTGATGTTGCGAGATAATCTGATTCAGTCGATCACACTCGGCTTGTGGGTCATTCGCTTCACCGTCCAAAAAATGGACTGTTCCGGGGTGAACAATGTCCACGAGACGTTCTCGCAGATACTTGCGAAAACTGGCGGGATGCGTCTCAGGAATGCCGATGTACTCGTCGAGATGGAACATCGTCGTGTTGCTCCAATCAATCGTTTCATCAGCAGTGAGCGCGGCAAGGAAGTCAAATTGAGACGCGCCTGTCGCAACGATGAAACTGGCACGTCCATTTGCATCCAATGCCTCGCGAAGCTTTTTACGTGCGAGGTGCGCTGCTGCTTCGCTCGTTTCGCGTTTGGTTGTTGCTTTAAATATATTCATTTTGCTAAAATCTTGGTAAAATCCCTTTTCCAACTCGGCGAGAGAGCAGGCAGTTTTCTGGCTCGTGCAATCTTCTCGTGGTTATCCCTATCAAAATAGCGGAGGTTGACTATCTCTGTGACACTCATCGGTTCCGATGCAACTTCAATGCGCGCGATCGCATCGCCAGCAGTGATTTCGCCTGCTTGAAGCACTCGGAAATAGAAACCGACGCGCCGGCTCTCTAAAAACTGTTTGGGAAATTCCGGCAGTCCCATCTTATATGCAAGCTTGAAACACGGCACGCGCGGTTGCGTAATCTGTAATTTTACCGTTGAACCTATCTGAAAGATATCACCAATATGAACCACCTCTTCCAGCAAACCCTCAACGGTGAGATTTTCGCCGAACTGCCCATAGGTAAAATCGTCTCTTCGCAATTCCTGCCGCCAGTGGGCGTAATGCTCAAACGGATAGCCGTAGATGGCTTTATAGGTGCCGCCATGTACCCGAAGATCGCCTTGCCCATCACCGTCAATGTTCTCCTCTCTGAGCATGATGGTGCCTGACACCGGTTCTTTGAAAATCCCTGTCTGGATAGTCTTACCGCCGTATTGAATAGGCTTTGGTTTTGAAACGTTTATAGATAAGAGTTTCATTATGCACATTAATATAATGGTTTTCTCAGTTTATGTCAAATGAAACATTTCAGCACTGTCGCGATCTATTTTTCACATTTTTTCCGCTATGCAACCTTTTGCCCTTTAAATCGCGTCCTTAATAGTAACAGCAGTACGATGGTCGCGCATTAAAAATGTGCACTCTTAAGTCACTTAGGAGAGACTCATGAAAAACGAAAATGCACAACTGGTTAACCAATTCTTAGCAGGCGATGAAGGTGCCTTCACCACACTGGTAAAAAAATACCAGAAAAGCGTCCACGCGCTCGTGTGGCGGAAGGTTGGTGATTTCCATATTGCCGAAGAAATCACACAGGACACCTTTCTCAAGGCATACCAGAAACTCGCGACGTTGAAGAATCCCAACCAGTTCGCTGGATGGCTCTATGTGATTGCCGATCGCCTCTGCATCGCTTGGCACCGAAAGCAGAAACCACCGATGGAATCCTTGGAAACCACGAGTGGAGAAGAGATAGAGGAATCCTCTCATCGCCATTACGAAGACGAACAGCGTGTGGAAGCCTCTACCGAACACCGTCAAGGATATATCAGGAGCCTCTTAGAAAAACTACCGGAGAGCGAACGCACAGTCGTGACACTCCACTATCTCGGAGAAATGACGTGTCAAGCGATTAGCGAATTCTTAGGTGTCTCTCCGAACACAGTTAAGAGCCGTCTCCAGCGTGCACGGAACCGTTTAAAGGAGCAAGAAACCATGATTCAAGAAACTCTTGGCAGCGTACATTTACCTACGACTTTCACCGAGAACATTATGAAGCAAGTGGCTAACATAAAACCGGCACCACCTACGCACAGCAAACCGTTAATCCCAGTGGCAATCTCTGCCGCAACAGCCATCTTTATCTTTCTAATAATGGGCGCGGGATCTCAACACCTCGCCCGTTTTCAGAAACCATATAGCCTGAATTCACAATCGGAGATCACCGTTGAAATCATTGATACGCCTTATGTCCTTGATACACAAGCAAAGCCGGATTTACGGAATCAAACAGGACGTTTCGATACCACCGGTAAGAGCAGCGGTGCCGGTCCGCAAGTCTCGGAACCTGTTATGCTTGCCGCTGCGCAAATAGAGAAAGAGGCGCGTCCATCAACAAAACAGCAGTGGATACAGGCAAGTGGTCCAAAAGAAGGGAGCTCAGCATCAGGCTTATTGGTAAGTTCGTGGGGGGATGTCTATGCGGCTTCGCGAATCGGTATCTACAGATTAGCACCTGATGCCCCTGCATGGACGCTCGTTAGTCTACTTCCTCCAGAGGCTTCTGTAGACGGTCACGGAATACAGATGACAGAACGAAACGACACCCTCTATCTCGTCTTTCCGAATGGTGTGTTCGCTTCAAAAGATAGAGGCGAAACATGGACCAAACTTGGCGGGCGTCCAGAGGGACGCGCTGTTGGATTGGTGATAACGGATGATGCATTCTACCTCGCGCTTCAAGACGATGAAGGCATCTTCCGATCTACAGATGAAGGGAAGCAGTGGACCTCACTCGCCAACGAAATAGCAAACAGCGGTATTAATGCAATAGATGCCGTTGAAAACACAGTGTTTGTCGGGACAAACAAAGGGCTCTACCGCTTGCATTCAGAGATGTGGGAGAAACTGACAATAGACACCACGAAAGCCATCCGCTCTTTGTCAACCTCTGGAAATAATCTCTATGTCGGGACAGGACTCGATCTAACGCAATTGAAAACCGAGGAGGGAAGGAAGGCACGCTTTGAGAACCTTATGGCGGAATTTACGAGTAACACCAATGCCAGGCAATGGGAGATTTTCCATTCAACCGATTTAGGCGAGTCGTGGACAGATATAACACCGACAAGCACATCTCACAGGATGAGAACTTCATTGAGGACTAAAGTTTTGTCAACCAGAAATGCCGTTATGGCATTAGGCATTATAAACTTCCACTCAACCGATGGTGGACAAACATGGACAGAATTTGGCTTCAATAGCGACGAAATGATGTTGGATATATTCCCTGCTGTCGCAGTGGACGAAAATACCATCTTCAAAACCGGCTCCTCTGGACTTAAACGCTCAACCGATGGGGGCGAATCGTGGCATCTGTTTACAGATGGAATCGTAGGCACCAACGTATTCAACTTAGTTGGATTCAAAAATGAACTTTATACGCCTGCCTCCAAAGGTGTTGCCAAATCCAGCGATGGCGGCGGGTCGTGGAACAAACTCACCGTGAGTTCTGGTGAACTCACACTAAAACCAGCAGAGAAAGACTCCCCTCTGATTTTTCCAAAATTCACAATTGCTGATGGTGTGCTTTATGTGGTCTCATTCTCTTTAGTCCCCGAGCATCAATTGCGTATTTTCCGTCTCTCTGCGAATGGAAACGTGTTAGTCCCTATTCAAGGAATACCTGCCCTTGAGGGAGCTCCCTCCCTTGAGGGAGCTCCCTCCATCAAGGATATAGAAGATTGGGCAGATAAATTGTTCCCAGCCGATCTATTTATAGGAGCGTTTGCATTTGCCGTCAGCGGTGAGACCTTCTATGTGGAATACATGCGGCAGCTGTTCCGGTGGAAACGCGGTGAATCAAAATGGTTTAATACCGGATTGGCAGATACAGACAGCGCTGATGAAAGCGATGATTCTATGATGGGTTTCAAGCTTGCTGTTTCAGAAGAGACCGTTTATGTCGGAAAACGCGATGGAAGCCTATTCCAATCGTTTGACAGCGGCGTTACATGGAAAGACTTGACCACAAACCTGCCATTGCGTTTTGAACGTTTCAATGAGATAGCCTTTGCGGGTTCAACAGTCTATATTGCTACGGATGCGGGTGTCCTGACATCAGAAGACGGTGAACATTGGCGCGCAATCACCGATACATCAGGAAAGCACACCCTCGTTGATCGAATGGCTGTGGCTGGGATGCAGGTTTACGGTGCTGGTGATGAAGGTGTCTATCGACTGAACAATCGCGACGAATGGGAAAAGATCGCACCAGAAGTGCCGGATAGCGTCATCTCTTTCGTTATCAATGGCGATCGGCTTTATATCGTGACTGAACATAGGGGGATGTTCCACGTTTCTCTCGAATAAGAGTAGCAGGGGTTCAAGGCAACGATTCTATCTATGTATCTCCAATAGAGTGGTGATTTTATGAATAAATTACCACTCTTTCTTTGAAGCAATTTATCGCGAAACCCAACATAGAAGACGATGCCATTGTTCGACAGATAACTTGGCAGTCCCGCTGTGTTCTGGAATGGATCAACAGCATTTTTTTCCACCTAAACTGTAGGAGAGAAATCATGACCTTACCCCTTGCATCGCGTCTCACGCTCATCTGCACGTTAATATTTGCCATCCTATTGGCAGATGTCTCAGTCGCCACACCCATTAAAGAATCAAATGATTCGTTCACTCACGAAAAAAGCAGCCCGCTTATCGGACTCCCAACTCTCGTTGTAATAGGCGTTACCAGTTTTGGACACTGGCTAACACCGTTAGATGAATGGCACGCAGAGATTCACAAACTTACTGAGGACGAATTGTTCGTTCAACGCTGGATGTTACTCAACGATGATCCCGCCTCCCTTGAAAAAGGAAAAAGAGCGATTGCGAAAATCCAAAAGGAAAGAAAAGTGATTGAGAAAAAACGTAACCGATTTCTATGGTGGTATTATCCGAGTATGACTATCATCGGAACAGGAGCGATGATGCTAACTCTCTGGTTGCAAAGAGATTGATCCTGTTTGAAAACGGAAATGAACTCACAAGGGAAAAAATAAATTTCCGTTTCACAATTACAGCCAAGCCATTATGGGAATTGAAAGATTCTGTATTGGCTCGCCTGTTTCGCGTACTGTTGAAAAGTCTGATTCTCGCCAACTATAACTTACAAATTTGCGTTAAAGTGTAGTTGTGATATAATTTCTCCATTTTTTTTCTCGTCATGCACCATTCTGTTCTTTAAATCACGTCATTAATTAGTGACAGCAGTACGACAGCCGCGCGTTAAAAGCGTACATCCGTATCTTACGTAGGAGAAACGCATGAAAAACGAAGACGCACAACTGGTCAACCAATCCTTAGCAGGTGACGAAGGTGCCTTCACCGTGCTGGTAAAAAAATACCAGAAAAGCGTACACGCGCTCGCTTGGCGGAAGGTTGGCGATTTCCATACCGCCGAGGAACTCACACAGGACACCTTTCTCAAAGCATACCAGAAACTCGCGATGTTAAAGAATCCGAATCAGTTTGCTGGATGGCTCTATGTAATCGCCGACCGGATCTGTATCGACTGGCATCGAAAGCGGAAACCCCCCATGGAATCCTTGGAAACCACCAGTGGAGAGGAGGTTGAAGAATCTTCCTACCGTCACTACGAAGACGAACAACGTGAGGAAGCCTCGGTCGAACATCGTCGCAGACGTATCAGAAGTCTTTTAGAAAAACTGCCGGAGAGCGAACGTACGGTTGTGACACTTCACTATCTTGGAGAAATGACATATAAAGCGATCAGTGAGTTTTTAGGCGTGTCCCCAAATACAGTTAAAAGTCGCCTCCAACGCGCACGGAACCGTTTAAAGCAGGAAGATGATATGGTACGCGAAACCCTTGGCAGTGTAGATCTCCCTACAACTTTCACTGAAAACATTGTAAAGCAAATTGCCAATATAAAACCGGCACCCCCTCCAAACAGCAAACCGTTAATCCCGGTGGCAATCTCTGCCGCAGCAGCTATCGTTATTTTCCTAATAATGGGTGTGGGTTCGCAATACCTTGCCCGTTTTCAGAAACCATATAACTTGAACGCCCGATCGGAAACCACCGTTGAGATCATTGATGCGCCTATTGTCCTGGATACACAAGCAAAGTCCGATTTACGGAACCAAGCAGGACGTTTCGATACCACGGGTAAAAGTAGAGGTGCCGGTCCACAAATTTCCGAACCTGTTGTACTTGCCGCTGCGCAAATAGAAAAAGAGACACGTCCATCAACAAAACAGCAGTGGATACAATCAAACGGTCCAGAAGGGGGTCCAGTATCAGGATTACTCCTAAGCTCCAATGGGGATGCCTACGCAGCGTCATCAGGTAGTATCTACAAATTAGCACCAAGTGCGCCTGCATGGACACTTGTCAATACTACTGTGCTGAGAACTTCCATGGAAACTTCTGGGCTCAATAACTGGATGTCGATGGCAGAACGAAACGACATCCTCTATCTTGCGTCTGCTGATGAAATGTTTGCTTCAACCGATAGAGGAGAAACGTGGAAGTCCCTTGGTGCACGCCCAAAGGGACAGACCACCGGCTTGGCGATAACAGATCACGCGTTTTACCTCGCCCTTAAAGATAAAGGCATTTTCCGATCCACAGACAGCGGTAAGCAGTGGACTTTACTGAACGATGAGATGGCTGAGATAAGCATTCTCGCCGTTGCTACCATTGAAAATACAGCATTTTTCGGGACAACCAAAGGTCTCTATCGTATCAGCACAGGGACATGGGAAAAACTGCCAGTAGATACCACCAAAGCCATTCATTCCTTAGCAGTCTCTGAAAACAATCTCTATGTCGGCACAGGTCCCGATCCTTCTCAATTGGTAACCCCTGAAGGAACAGGGGCGTACATAGGTCAAATTATGAGCAGCGACAATGCAAGTTCATGGGAGATTTTTCACTCAAGCGACTTGGGTGATTCGTGGACTGAGCTAACCCCGACAAGCAATTCATTCACGATGAAAATATCACCGGGTGTTAAAGTCTTAGCAGCTGGAAAGACAATTTTGGCACTGGGAATCACGATATTCCGTTCAACCGATGGTGGAAAAACGTGGACAGACTCCGGCTTTGACTTTGATACATCCGACCCGAATTCGATTGTGAATTCGGTGACACTCAGTGTATTTCCAGCTGTCAGCGTAGATGAAAATACTTTCTTTAAAGTGGGAGCTTTAGGTCTTACCCGCTCAACCGACGGGGGCGAATCGTGGCATTCGTTTATGACCGGAATAGTAGGAACCAGCATCTTTAACTTAGTAGCATTGAAAAAATCACTCTACGCGAGCACAAGTTCAGCTATCACCAAATCCACTGACGGTGGAGAGTCATGGAAAACCTTAAGCTTCAATTCAGACGAACTCACCCTAAAATCAACAGCAAAAATCAATCTTGCCAACCTGCTGACGTTCGCAAAATTAGCGATTTCTGGCGGAGTGCTTTACGGTATTACACCGAGATTAAAAGAAGAAAACGAACTTCACCTTTTCCATCTTTCTGCAAATGGTAATGTACTCGTCCCTATCCAAGCGGTCCCGGCTCTTGGTAAAGATTCCTCCTTCATAATGGATGTAATACGCCAAGCAGATACAAAGCATCACCTTGAAAAATACCCCGGTGCGTTTGCAGTCAGTGACGAGACATTCTATGTGGAATATAAACGGAGGCTTTTCCGGTGGAAACGCGGCGATCCGGAATGGTTCAACACCGGATTGACAGATACAGGCAAAAGCTCGAATGATAGTAATGACTTTATGACAGGCTTTAGACTCGCTGTTTCAGGAGAAACCGTCTACGTTGGAAAACGCGATGGACATCTCTTCCAATCCATCGATGCGGGTAACACATGGAAAGATTTGACTTCAACTCTGCCACTTCGCTTTGAACATTTCAACGATATAATCTTTGCGGGTTCAACGGTGTACGTCGCTACAGACACAGGAACCTTGACATCAAAAGAAGGCGAGCACTGGCGCGCCCTAACCGATAAGACAGGAACGCACACTATTATTGATCAAATGGTTGTAACTGCCACGACGGTTTACGGTGCTGGTAACGAAGGGGTCTATCAATTGAACAGGCGCGGAGAATGGCAAAAAATCTCACCAGAAGCCCCAGATAGCGTCATCTCCATCGTCTCTGACAGCGATAGGCTTTATATCGCCACCAAACAGCGTGGAATATTTCACACCTCAATTGAAAAGGAAAACGATTGATGCTATGTGACTTTGAAAAACCATCTATCTCCCACTATTATAACGCGAGTTGCCACTTATTTGACATAGCACCCCTAATGAAGATAAAAAAATAAATTAGGTAATTCCATATTTTCTCACACGCTTCGGAATCGCGAGCCCAGCTCGCTCCTACAAGAAGTTTTCTATAGATATATCACCCCTACGGGGTGGGAAAGTGTCTGAAAACCCTTCTTGAACTGTCCCAAACTTCTTAGTAGCAACCTGGGTTATTATAAGGCAAGTTGCCACCTATTTATTCTCACTGCGAAGCAATAGCACCCCTCCCCTTCCCAGTAACGGGTGGGGATCCCGGGGTGAAGAAAGTGCTTCAAAACCTTAACCAATAGAATCCTTTTTAGGGAGGAATCAAAGTGAAACGTATTCTCGTTTTTGCAGGCATCGCCATAGCAACGCTATGTCAACTCGGCTGTTCTCCTGATGAAGAGCAAACACAACTCGAAAATCCTACAGCCAGCGATTCAATAGCAGAATTTAACGCCCCACGCTTTGTCGGGGACGTTGTACTGGAAAACATGTACGAGGATGAAGCTCGAAAACTGACGAGCAAAACACCACTGGAGATCATTACCGTGCTTGAAGGCACCAGCAAAGTCATCCTTCAGGCACGATTCCGATCAGTTCGAGATGGTCCCTTTGGAACACCCGTCTATGAGTGCGAACTGATTGACGAATCAGCAGAGGCTTTAGGTGGTGTTGCAGCAGGGATGTCGGGCAGTCCTGTCGGTCCGCCGGGTCGTGTTATGGGTGCTCTCGCCTTCACGTATTCGTATAGTAAGCCGCCGTATCGGTTCTTGGTCACACCCATTGATTATATGGAAGCGGCGATCGAACACCCAACGTTCGGTGAGTTTCTGGAGGAAGAGGCGGCACCCGCGGCACCCGCACTGGCGATTAATTCCTTGTATGTACCCGTTAAAACACCTATGATGATTACAGGGGTTCAGCCTTATAGAATTCAGGAACTTTCTTCACATTTCTCCGACTCAAGATTCAATTTTGTTGAATTGTTTGGTAATATTGGAGGTGCCCCTGGAGCACCGCCTGCGGGTGCCACAACAAAACTCTCTGCGGGAGATATGATTGGTGCCGCCGTAGTTACAGGAGATGTTACGAACCTCATTGGCTTTGGGACGGTGACACAGGTTTATGACGATAAATTTGTAGCGTTCGGTCATCCTTTCTTCGCTGATGGGAAGTCTACATTACCGGTATACAGAGCTGTAACGCATGGAATTGTGCCCAGGCTGGTGCTATCAACGAAATCTGTCTCGGCGTATGGAAATCCCATCGGAACAATAACGAAAGACCTACATCCGGCGATTGTAGGCGAACTCGGCCCGGGACCAGCAATGATTCCAGTGAAGCTTTCTTATCGTCCTGTTAATAACACGCCAATAGAGAAACACCACGTTGTGGCTTATGGGCAAGAGTGGGCGATTCCGTTTGTTGCGGCAGTGACGATGGATGCAATTCGGATGGAGAGGAACGCTGCAACAGTTGAAGGGACTGTGACGCTTCACTTTCAAGAAACCGAAACTGTCTATACAGAGACGTTCCGGACTGCCTCTTCAAATCCGTTTTTCGATGTGTTCATAAGAACGGGTTCAATTATTGCTTCGTTCACTGGTATCCTTACAAACAGTGCGGGCAAAGCGACCTTGAAAGCGGTGTCGATTTCTATCGTGGATAAACCTCAAATTGCCAAAGCAGAGATCGACGAAATCATTGTGCCTGCTGAAGTGATGCCTGGGGAGAGCCTCACGGTCTCGGTTGTGCTACTTCCGCACTGGAGTACTGCTGGTGCCGAACGGATGATTCAAAGAGAAGTTATACTTGACATCCCTGCCGACTTCCCTACGGGTGAAGCGACCCTCACGGTTTCCGCCGACGCCTCGGCTGACGATACAGAATTTGAACAGCTTTTCGGTGACATCTTGGATGGAATCCTGGATGAGGAAGAGGATGATGAAAAACCGTTGCCCAGGAATCTGGACGAACTCATCCAACAGAAGGAAGAAGATCAGATGGATGCGGGGTTAATCACAATAACCCTCACACCATCGGGCTTTGGCGGCGGATTCCCGTTCCTGGATGATTTACCGCTGCCAGAAGGCTTCCCATTGAACATACCAGAAGATGGCGAAGAAGGTGAAATTCCAGGAGGTTTCGCATTGCCGGAAGGCTTCCCACTCCCAGACGATTCTGAGGAACAGAGCTTAGAAACTGAACTCATTATTGAAGGCTTCATCGTAACAGGGTCTAAAGAAAAACAGATTACGATTTTTTAAATATACCTTGCGGTTAAACAACTGGGTTGAGGCTTTGAAAGTTTTCGATCAGGAACCGTCTAACACGTTGTGTTAGACTATGTTTTTTTGGCTAAACAGCAGTCCGTAATGAAATGAAGGGGTTTTTGATAGGGCGTTTCTTTTTCCCTTTCTTCAGATATACGGAAACGCACTATGTAATCTAAACGCACCTGACCGAACCGCAAGGAAAATTAAAAAATCAGGACTCCATTGTATGGGCAGGTATTCGTGCCTGCCCATGCAGCATCAAACACCTATCATCTACAATACGAAGAGGGCAAACAATGCAGCATTCTCTACGTTTCACAGTTTTTATACTTTTCGCTATCGTTTTTCAATTGCTGGGCTGCTCAGAAGATACTGACAACGATACCGCACCCGTTGAAACCTTTATTGCTGAACCTATACCACCCAAACCGACACCGGAAGACACCCTCGCGAAACTAAAAACGTTATTTCCTGGACCTCTTTTTGATGGAGACTTCACAACCCTCAGTGAGGTGACAGCTTCTAAAACATATTCGGACTTTCTTACCCAAGAATATCAAGCGGAGAAGCCGTTTCAAACATTGGCAGAGTACCTTAATGCGGCACCGCCTGATCCTGAAAGATACAAACCTTTTTTGAAGGAATTCATCAACAAGCCCAATGAAGAAGACATAGCCATCGTTCATCAGATGACGTTGCAGTACCGCTGCGCGAATGCAATTCAGTATCAAATGTTTCACGATGGAAATTTTGTTAAGGCACTGCTTGCTGTACTCGAAAAAAAGTTAGGGATTCTTGACGATGCACAAGTGAAGGCTTGGTTAGAATTACATTTGCCAAACCAAGACTTTTTCAAGGCTTTTGATAATTTCGTCACGGAAACTGAGAGGGAGGATACCCTTTTAATACAAGAGCAGTTTGAGAAACACGGGAAAGATGACGGACTTCTATGGCTTGCCCTCCGCAACCCTCTATTAACTGCAGAAATTCTCAATAATTTCACCAATACCGTTGTGTTTCATGAATGGACTAACGGCATTTTTTTTCTGCCAAAACCGTAGGAGAGAAATCATGACCTTACCCTCTGGTTCCATAAAGACTGACTCTATTTGAAAACGGAACTAAAACAACGAAAGATAAATAAGCTCCGATTTCGCAATTACAGCCAAGCCATTGTGTGGATCGAAGGTCCCCCATAGGTTTGGCTGTTCTGCGTTCTGTTGATAAACTCGATCTCCGTGTCAACTAAAACATTTAATTAGCGTTAAAGCCTACAATTCAGGTTCCAAATGGAGGTCCAAACCCTTTTATGAAATTTTACCTATATCCTGTTCTGTTTATTGTACTCATGATGCCGTTCTCTGTTTCCGCTGAAACGGACAGTCCTAAAGAAGATAAGACCCCAAAAACTAAAAGAAGCATCTGGCAGCGAGTTTTTCCGCGCACGGGTGATATAGAAGGCACCGTCTATCAGTACGACACCGACACACCGTTAGTTGAAGCAGAGGTGCATATCGTTGAAATCAACCAACATCAAAAAACAGGTAAAGACGGAACATTTCGCTTTACCGAGATTCCTACTGGGGCATATACACTTTCCATCTCCCACTCTATTTACAGTACACCCTTAGAAATTCCGATTGAGATTCGCGCCGGTGAGACACTCCGCGGAAGATTTTACGCTGGTGCACAAATCCCGTTTGTCAACACTACCGATAGCGGTGATATTAACGGGCACATCTATAGCCAAACAACAGGAAAACCTCTCAGCGGTGCAGAGGTGCGCTTTCTCGAAATCGACGTGTTAGAGAGAACGGATGCATTTGGAAACTTTCAGTTTATAGGTATCGCGCCCGGCACCTATACGCTGTTAATTACGCATACAACATACAAAACACCGACGGCTACAAAAATAGAGGTAACAGCAGGCGATACCACGCGGGTGAAAATCTATCTCGGCACAGCGGTCCAACTCGAAACAGTTGTTGTGGAAGGGCAACGTCTACCGCCTACGATTAGCCGTAAGGAAATTCGAGGCAGCGAGTTGATCCGGATCCCCGGTACTGGACGCGACGCGCTCAAAGGACTTACGACGTTGCCGAGCATCGGTATCCCCAACGATTTCTTCGGTATCCTCTATATTCGTGGGAGTGCACCGGGGGAGACACTTCTTTACCTCGACAGAACGCCACTCGGTTACCCGTTCCACTTCGGTGGACTCTTCTCAACGATTAATTCAAATAGTATTGAGGATATCCAGATTTATGCTGGTGGGTATGGTGCCGAATTTGGCTTAGATTCACAATCGGTTATTGATATCCGCTCGCGTGAACGCTTGAAAAAGCAGTGGGCGGGCGTAATAGACTTGAACATTTTCTCCCCTTCTGGTTTCGTTGAAGCCAAAATTGGGGACAAGGGTTACGCCTCCCTTGCCGGGCGATTCAACACCCTTAATCTCGTATTAGGACCTTTCTTTGATTTCACATTTCCCGACTGGTCGGACTATCAACTTAAATTTGCATATCAGCTTACACCAAAGCATCACCTTACACTCAACGGCTTAGGAGCGACAGACCATTTCGATTTCTCCAATTTTAGGTCGGAAGAGATCGAAGAAGTAGGTGACTTCTCCGCCTATTTCAAAAACGGATTTGAATCGGAAGGCATTCACCTCCGTTCTGATTTCACTGATAAACTTACATCCCACTTATCCGTTACGCGTTCCCACAATTTTCTCAATATCAATCTCGGTGGCGGCTCAAGCCAAGATGATAGACTTGCTGGTGAAAAATTTATCTACAATGTCCAAGTTAACGCCCCAATGTACACCCTTCGCGAAGACGTGTCTTACAAATTAACACGGACGTTTCAACTTGAACCGGGATTCCTTCTCGCCATCAGCCCGACCAAAAGCCACACACATACCTCTTCTCCAGAAAACATAGATTTTGCTGATGACGAGGAACCGTCATGGATGCAGAAACTTGACGAATTTAATTGGACGTTTCGGCGTACTGAGGGGTACCTACAGGCGCGTTATGATCCGCTATCGTTTCTGTCAGTCGCACTCGGTGTGCGGTTTGATTATCTCAATTTGACAGAAGAATTCTCAATTCAGCCGCGCGGGAGTCTCAGTCTCACACTGCCAACGACTTCCACTCTCCGATTCGCCTACGGCAGATATGAACAGAGTCCATTAGCGTATCAGGTGCTAAAGGCGGATGGAAACCGAAACCTAAAACCGAGTCTAACCGAGCATTATGTCATGGAATTAGAACACGAGTTATCACCACAAACGGAACTTAAATTCGCTGTTTATTACAAAGACGTGCAAAGATTAGTCACAAGATCCGTCAATCTTGACGCATTTTTTGATGACTCGGACGCGGTGGTTACAACTGAATATCTCAATCAAGGAAGTGGGTTTGTGAATGGAGCAGAAGCGTTCCTACGGCACCGCATTAGCGAAAAGTTTTTCGGATGGGTATCATACGCCTATACCCACGCCGAACGGCGTGAGACACCCGACGATGTCTACCAACCATTCCTCTTCGATAACACACACATTGTTAGCATTGTTGCCAACTATAGCCCAACAACAAAAACTGAGATCGGCGCGAAATGGCAATATGCAAGCGGCACTTCCGCGGTCCCCCTAAGCACACTTCTAATGATTCAAGACCCTGTGACCCTTGGCATGCACCCACTTCTCTCTGATGTTGCAGGTGCGATTGTCCCAACGGAACTTCAGGCGTATCACCGCTTGGACTTCCGTTTTACGCGCAAAAGAAAGTGGTGGGGTCTCCCCGTGACGATGTTTACCGAAATCTGGAATGTCTACAACAGCAAAAACAAGATAAGGTTCAATTTCGCCGACAAACTCGTGAAGGAAATCAACGCAGCAACGGTTGAGAATGCAGAAGAATTCCCGTTGAAGTTGGAATCACCCACCGAATATACGAGTCTTGTGCGCTTCCCTTTTAGTATCAATGTCGGAATCATATATGAATTTTAACGCGGGCGCGCCACTTACTTAAAAGTTGAAATCCACCTCAAAAGATGCTATGATGCGGTTACAATATTCAAGAAAAAAGGAGAGAGCAGATGAAAAAACCTGTCTTTCTAATTCTTATCGGTATAGGCGTTCTGCTTCTCGTTGGCGGGGTTGTTTTTGTCGTCCCGTGGTTCGGTAAAATGATGGAGGAGATGGAGCAGATCACCGAACAACACAGACAACACAGGCGCGCATTAAAAATGTCTGCACGCGAACCGTTGACTGACGAACAGGAAAACCTTCTGTCCCAACTCCTTGAAATTGTCGCGGAAACAGATGCATCACAAAACCCAAACGATTTAGAAGGTGTTTTGTCAAGCGAACCCTATCTCGCATATCTAAAAGTGCAAGAAGGAGCGGACTACGAAGACTTTCCGGCGTACGTCGACGCAATGCCGACAGAAAACATGAAAATTATTGCCCTTTCCAGAATCAAAAACACACTCGGAATGGATATAGGAGATGAGGAACTTAGTATATGGACGAATTACTATTTCATTGTCCGAGAGTGGGGGATCACGGTTGAAGACCCGCGGGACAATATAAAAGAACTTAATGAACTCCAGCAGACACACTTGATAGCACCGTTAATGGAGAGCGATTCAGAGATAGCCGACCTGCGCACCCAAATCGTCCAAATCGGTATGTCCTCCATATTCATGACAGAGGACAACAACGTGTTCAAAGATGCTTGGCGTGAACGCTTAGAAACGCATGAAAAACAAGAAGGTCTTTTGTGGTGCGCAATTGCCGCTCCGAGTGAATTCGCGCTCATGCGATCGTTTTTTGCGGACATGGCAGCCTTCCAAGAATGGATACTCACGCGTCCAGAACCTGAAGAGCAGGAATCGGAACAATAGTATCTACTACAACCTGACTATACCCTCCCCTTTCCATCGCTGATGGATTTCCTAACCCCATTGTCCAAAATCTCTACATCACAAACCTACCATCGCTGGCGAGGTTTATAGCGGAAACACCCAAGCAAAAACACCTCGCCCCGTAATGTCCAAATTATTGTAAATTTTACTATAATTTCAAACAATTCTGTTATTTCTTAGATGAAAATCCAGATTTTTCGCTTTATGCACCCTTTTTTGCTCAAGGCTGTATCTTTAATTATAAAAGGGGATCATATACCACTTCATGGAAATTGGTTTCAAAAGAACCCAATCCTCTGAACAGTGAATAAAAGAACATCCATATCGTAATATAGAATTAGAGGAGAATTCAAATGCTAATGACGTTGATTCAAAAAGAGATGATGCATCACATTCTGAGTGTCCGGTTCGTCGCGCTGCTTGTGATGTGCCTCCTTCTCGTCCCACTGACCCTTTCTACCAATTACCAAAATTATCGCCAAAACTTAGTGAACTACCAAGAAGCCGTTAAACTGGCAAACATTGAAGAAACCACGGTGAACCCGAAGATGCCCCTAGAACCCGAGGTTGAAGTTTCCAAACTCTTTCTCAAACCGACACCATTGAGTGTCTTCGCAAACGGATTAGGGGACGCACTGCCAAGCTATCTTGGGATGACGCGCAATGGGGTTACGCTGGGGCCACCGGTACTGTTTTCCGCCCCCCACTCCTATCTTTTGGGGCATCTCGATTTTCTCTTTCTGGTAGGCACTGTCTTCAGTCTGCTTGCGCTGTTGTTTACATTCGATGCGGTTGCCGGAGAGAGAGAGACAGGGACCCTTCGGATTACCTTAGCAAACTCCCTGCCGCGCGATTTCTTCTTGTGGAGCAAGCTGATTGGTGGGTATCTTGTGTTCGTCGTTCCGTTCTTAGTATCGTTTCTATTCGGTTTACTGTTGATTGTGTGGCAAGGGTTTCCCTTGGGCGAACCTGACATTTTCCCACGAGTGCTCAGTCTGACCCTTGCCTCACTGCTCTACATTGCGGTATTTTTTGCGATAGGCGTGGTAATTTCCACTTACCTAGATAGTGCGAAGACCGCACTTATCGTTGCCTTTACTGTGTGGGTGTTCACCGTGCTGATTACACCACGCGTTGGGTTTCTTGCCGCCAAACTCATTGCCCCAACACGAACTTCGCAGAGCATCTATATGGAAAAAACAGCCATGCGAGACGATTTCAATGCGGGACTCGAAAAAGAAAAAATAAAAATTTTTCGTGAGATACCCCCGGATATGAGCGGCAACATGGTAATAATGGGGGACGCTCTGAAAAAAATTGATGAACGCATGAAACCTTTGGAAGAGGAATATCGATTGAAATTCCAAAACCACGCTAACAAACTTGACCGGAGTTACCAACGTGAAACAGAACGACAAGAACAGATCGGCGAGACACTTTCCCGAATCACGCCGACATCTTCCTTAATCTATATTACCACGAACTTGACGCAGACGGGAAATGAAAAAAGAAATCTCTACTTTCAAGCGGGATCTCGCTACTATGATGAACTTGATACGGATTTGTTCAGTAAAATTTCAGATCATGTCTCCTCAAGAGCTTACCACCCGGCTGATAACGTTAAAATCACACAGCCGTCTCCTATAGAGACCACAACTTTAGGGGAGACATTCCGTCAATCGGTGGCTGATATGCTACTCCTCTGTTTCTTCGCAGTCGTGTTAACAACGGTCGCATTTCTGAAATTCTTCCGTTCCGATATTTGATGTCAATGATAGCCGAATTAGCGGGGTCGGACTTTGTTAATTGCACACCTATTTTCAGATAAAAATTCAGATTCCTGTTATTTTTCAAGATTATGCACCCTTTCCCTTTCAGAATAGTATCTTTAATTATAAAATAGCTTGAGCAATGTAGAACGGTATTTCAAATCGGCGTGGGTTATCAATAACACCGAAAAAGGAGCAACATCATGAAAGCATTAAGCATTGGATTGGGCATATTTATCCTAACCTGTTCCGCAGGGGCAGGGGTGTTTCTGGAAACTTTTGATGATAGAGATATTATAGAAACGTGAGTTTGATAAATAATTGAAGAGTTTTTGTATAAAGAGAACCCTTTTGGTATAATGAAGTGATAAGGTTTCATTTCTTCCACCAAAAGGAGTTCTCCGATGAATATCATAACACTTTTTTGCGAAATAGACGACTTTTTTCTTGCGTATGAGAAATGGGTGTCAACACAGTGCTTGCCTGAGACACCCCCGCTTGAAACACGCGGGCGACCGAGACAGCTGCATCCGAGTGAGGTGATGACGCTCCTGATTGCTTTCCATCAAAGCAACTATCGGACGTTAAAGCATTTTTATCTCAAACACGTCTGCGTCTACTGGGGCGATGAGTTCCCACATCTGGTGAGTTATAGTCGTTTCGTGCAGCTCCAATCGGAAGTGCTAACGCTCTTAGTGTCTTACTTGTCCACGACCCTCGGAGACTGTAGCGGTGTGTCCTTCGTGGATTCTACACGTCTGCGGGTCTGCGATAACAGGCGGATTTCATCGCATCGCGTCTTCGCAGATGTTGCGGAATGCTCGAAAACATCTATGGGATGGTTTTATGGGTTCAAACTTCATCTGGCCATCAATGAGAAAGGGGAAGTCTTAGATGTTGCGTTGACCCCTGGGAATATAGATGATCGCAAACCGCTGCGAAAGTTCGCAGAGCGACTTCACGGGAGTCTCTACGCAGATAGAGGGTATATCTCCAAGGACCTTCGCGAAGAACTCCGTGAGCAAGGTGTAAACTTGGTTTACAAAGTCCGTAAGAACATGAAACCCCTGGACTTATCGGTGTCCGATGAGGTGCTCTTGAAAAAGCGGATGCTGATTGAATCGGTGATTCGGGAACTGAAAACACAGATGCAGGTGGAGCACAGTCGGCATAGAAGTTTTGAAAACTTTCAAGTCAATGTCTTCTCTGCTTTGATCGCGTATCAGTTGTTGGAGAACAAACCCTCGCTGAACATCCATGAACTTCAGCAGATCAGCGATTGGTTTCCGGTGCTTTTCTAACGACTAAACTTTTTTCAAACTCACGTTATAGAACAGTGGCAGGAACTGATAATATTAAACTTTGGGCTTCCCGGTCTCCATTCTTGGAAAATTGTTGACGGTCAACTTCAGTCTTTAATAATTGGTGATGAGCGTGTGACGCGTTTATTTGTGATCGGGGATGAAGAGTGGCAAGATTACGATATTGAGGTTGACGTTAAGCCGCTCCGAAAACATGGACCTGCCCATATTGTGATTGCCTCGCGGATTTATCAGAACCAAAAAAATCAGACATGGGGAGTCCTCTGTACAATTGGGGACACCCCGATACCCGAACCTAAATCCATGGCCCTCTGTTTTGGTGGTCGCTTGCTGGATGGAGATGCTTTTCTGCACTTTGAAACGAAACCTTATCGCTCCTTAAGCGTGAGACGTTGGTCTCACCTGAAGTTGAGCGTTCATGGAAAACTCTTGACTTTTTGGATTAATGGCAAGCAAATTCTCGGACCCGTAATTTTAGAAGCGAAAATTTTCAAAGAAGCGCAGCGCGAGTTTCCTGACTATCCGAAGGGTAAAGTCGGTTTCGGGGTCTCAAATTACTCCGTGCTTTTTGATAACCTTAGCATCACCACCGGGGACGATATTCCAAAATCCGTAACACCGAGAACAAAACTTGCGACCACTTGGGGAAACTTGAAGCAGTTTTAGAAAAATATCTTTCATCTCTCGAATACACGTTAACCCTCATTCAATCTATTCATTAATCATGGAGTATTCTGATGGAAAGAGAAAACGATGTTCAACTGATTCGTAGAATTTTATCAGGCAATGATGAGGCATTTAGTATTTTAGTCCGAAAGCACCAAAAGAGTATTCACGCGCTTGCGTGGCGAAAAGTTGGCGATTTTCACATCGCTGAAGAGATTGCGCAAGATACTTTCCTCCAGGTATACAAGAATCTCGCTCAACTAAAGAATCCGAATCAGTTTGCGGGATGGATGTATGTCATCGCCAGTCGACTCTGAAGTGCCATTAAAGCACTCTTACCTTATTACAACCAACCACTCAGCATTTAATTCCCCACCGATGGCAACCAAATTATTGAGAAACACCCTCTCTAAAAGCGAGCATCCTTGCTGTTCATCCCACTCTGGAGTGGCAGCAGAAATAGCGTAATTTTGTCATTGCTTAGGTGAAAATCCAGATTTTTCGCTTTATGCACCCTTTTTGGCTCAAGACTGTATCATTAATTATAAAAGGGGATCGTATACCACTTCACGGAAATTGGTTTCAAGAGAACTGAATCCTCTTAACAGTGAATGAAGAGCATCCATATCGTAATATAGCATTAGAGGAGAAATCAATATGTTAATGACGTTGATTCAAAAAGAGATAATGCATCACATCCTGAGTGCTCGGTTCGTCGCGCTTCTTGTGATGTGCCTCTTGCTCATACCACTCACGCTCTCTATCAATTATCGCAATTACCTCCAAAACCTTGTCGACTATCAAGAATCTGTTAAACTGGCAAATATCGAAGAAACCACGGTGAACCCGAAAATGCCGCTGGAACCGGAGATTGAGGTTTCTAAACTCTTTCTCAAGCCGACCCCTTTGAGCGTCTTCGCAATCGGATTAGGGGACGCATTGCCGAACTATCTTGGAATGACACGAAACGGAATTATTCAGGGAGCTCCAGCCTTGGTTTCAGATTCTCTTTCCTATCTTTTGGGACACCTCGACTATCTTTTTCTTGTAGGCACTGTTTTCAGCTTACTTGCTCTTCTGTTTACCTTTGATGCCGTTGCAGGGGAAAGAGAAGCCGGAACACTCCGGATTACCTTAGCAAATTCCCTGCCACGCGATCTCTTCCTATGGAGCAAGTTGATTGGAGGATACCTGGTGTTCGTTGTCCCATTTTTGGTGTCATTTCTATTCGGTCTACTCGTGCTTGTTTGGCAAGAGTTTCCTCTGGGTGAACCCGATATTTTTCCACGAGTGCTCAGTCTAACCCTCATATCGCTCCTTTACATAGCAGTTTTCTTCGCTATAGGGACAGTGATTTCCACGTACTTAGATAACTCCAAGACAGCACTCATCGTAGCCTTTACCGTTTGGGTGTTTGCCGTTCTGATTACGCCACGCGTTGGGTTTCTCGCTGCGAAATTCATCGCACCGACACAAACATCGCAGAGCGTCTATCTCGAAAAGACTGCTCTCCGCGAGAATTTCAATGCAGAACTCGAAGAGAGAAAAAAGGAAATACACCAAGAATTCTGGAAAGATCGATCTCAATCCTCCTTTGAAGAACAGATAGTCGGGGGTCTTGAGATGGATAAACAGGTGCAACCTCTTGAAGAGGAATTTCGGCAGAAATTCAAGGATAGTGCTGACAAGATAGACCGGCGTTATAAGCGGGACAAAGCACAGCAAGAAGCGGTAGGCGAAACACTTTCTCGAATCACACCGACCTCCTCCCTCATCTATCTCACTACGAACTTGACCCAGACAGGAAAGAGAAAAAGAAGAAACTACTTTCAAGCAGGCGATCGCTATTATGATGCGCTTGATGAGGATCTGTTCAGTAAAGTCCTAGATCATATCTCTATGAGAACTATGAAACCAGAAGATACTGTCCAAATTACACAACCTCCACGTTTGGAAACCGCAACCTTAGGAGAGACATTCCGTCAATCTGCAGTGGATGTGTTACTACTCTGCTTCTTTGCGGTTGCGTTGACAACTGTCGCTTTCCTGAAATTCTTCCGTTCCGATATTTGATGTTAATAATAGCTGAATTGCCAGCAACGTTTAAAACGCGTCATTTGGATACAGGCGCATATTGTCAAAGGTTAAACTTCAAACACGAGGCAACATAACGCCTCTGGAGGATAAAAAATGAAAAGCATTTTTCACGGGAGAGAAGCTCTCGTAAGACTTCCACTCTTCGCAACTTTAGGACTCGCCATTTTTTGGGGTGTCTTTACCTATCTATCCGCACACGGCCATGAAATTGGATCGTCGAATATGTCGTTGCGCGAACACATTGAATTCGATTCGAAAGCACCGCCCAGTGATAAAAAGTTCATCGGTCCCCAAAACGCGCAGGAATTGATGAAAGCGTTAGATGCGGATTACAATAAGAGAGTGGTAAAGATCAGAGTGAGTATATCCGGTAAGTTTGCAGGTACAAAAGCAGGTACAAAAACCGTGATTTTTAACAACGTTGTTGTGGGAAGCGACCTCACAATCAGTGAGATAGATGCGAGGTATCCACGGGCGGAGTGGCTTCAGCTCCTTTTGGATAAAGGCATCACTATAGATGATCCCTTAGAAACCCGTGAGCTTACGAAAGTCTATAACGAAAGTGTCTTAGGACTCAATAAATTGAACTTGAAAGTGGCTGTTTTTCAGGTAAAAACTCTCGTTTCTCTCATTTTTCTCGGATTATGCACCCTTTCTGCCTCAAAATCGTATCTTTAATTATAGAAGGATAAAGTCATGTCCCAAATTTAAGCGTTGCAGCTCACTATCCTGTTTGGTATACTCTCTTCAAAAAAACGAAATGTAGTTTTATATAAACATATATAAACATAAGGCGGATAAAAACCCCAGAAATCAGGATAGATTCAGTGCTAAAATAAATCTCGCTTTCGCAGAAAAACAGAGGTGAAAGCCACAATTAACGTCAAACTGTCATATTGGGAAACCCTGTTTATTTTACTGTGTGTCCGTTTAAACTCAGCGGAATATAATCACAACCGAATCTATTCAGTAATCATGGAGTATTCTGATGGATAAGAAAAACGATGTTCAACTCATTCGGCGAATTTTGTTGGGTGATGATGAAGCATTCAATGCTTTGGTCCGAAAGCACCAAAAAGGTATTCACGCGCTTGCGTGGCGAAAAGTTGGCGATTTTCACATCGCTGAAGAGATAGCACAAGATACTTTCCTCCAGGTATACAAGAATCTCGCTCAACTAAAAAACCCGAATCAGTTTGCGGGATGGATGTATGTCATCGCCAGTCGACTCTGCCTTAAATGGCTCCAAAAGCACAAGAACACATCTGCGATGCCCTCATTGGAGGACACACCTGTGGAAGAAATCGAGGAATCTTCTTACACACATTACGTATCAGAACAGCGACAGACAGAGATTACCGAAAACCGCCATGAACTCGTCAAGAAACTTCTGGCAAAACTCCCCGAGAGTGAACGCACCATTGTAACGCTCTACTATCTCGGTGAAATGACAGCGAAAGAAATTGGGAAATACTTAGGTGTGTCGGTGAACACTGTTAAAAGTCGGCTACGCCGCGGACGGAAACGTTTACAGGAACAACAAGAGGAACTCTTGGTTAGCGAAACACTCGGGAGCATCCCATTCCCTGCCCACGTAACCGAGCGTATCATGGAACAAGTGGCTAACATGAAACCGACACCGGCTCCGGTTGGAAAGCCGTTGCTGCCGTGGGCAGCTTTCGGTACGGCTGTGGTTTTTGTTATTTTGATGCTCGGTGTGAGTAATCAATATCTTGCTCGTTTTCAGAAACCGTACAGTTTTGAAGCACAATCTGAACCTACTATTGAAATCATTGACACACCTATCATTCTTGATATTGTGGCGAAACCCACTGTACGAAATCAAATTGGTAGGGCAGCCGCCGGTAAAAGCAGCGGTACTGGTACACAACTCTCTGCTGTTACCACAGCGTCTGTTACACTGGAGGACTCCGCCAAGTTTTCTACTTCGCAGTGGGCTCAGGGAAGCGCGCCGCCAGGGGGACAGGTACGCGACATCTTTGCTACATCTGAAGGGACAGTCTATGCTGTTGCTCCGACAGGAATATACAGATTAGGAGCAGATGCGACCGCGTGGACACGCATCAACACGGATATTCCAATTGGTAAATCTCTGATGCCGATGGCAAAATATGGTGGTCGCCTTTACATCGCCTCTATGGATGAAATATTTACGTCAGCTGATCGCGGTGAGACATGGCATACGATTGGTCCCAGACCAAAGGGAGACGCTGTCGGTCTCATCATCACGCATGAGGAACAAGCGCGCAGCGCGCAAGCACGTTCTACGATGTATCTTGCCCTTAGCGATGAAGGGATTTATCGATCCACAGACGGTGGGACACAATGGAGCTTATTTAATGACGGATTAGCAAACAAAAGGATCTCCACAATCGCTGCTGTTGAAAAAACAGTGTTTGCGGGTACAGCGCGCGGTCTCTATCGTCTCGACTCAGGTACTTGGAAAAAGTTGCCGGTGGAGACATCAAGAGCCATCTACTCCTTGGCAGTGTGTGAGAATAACCTCTATGTTGGAACCGGCCCCGATCTGTTGGGATTCACGCCAATAGCAGTAGAACAAGAAGTGCAAAATCTTGAGTCGCATACACTCAAGATTTTCCATTCGGCTAACTTGGGAGCGTCGTGGACTGAAATAACACCCAGTTATAAATCTGACGATCGGGTGATACCATCTGGCATGATGGTTTTGGCTGCTGGTGAAACGCTCTTAGCGTCGAGTGCCAAGCACCAATATCGTTCAACAGATAACGGACACACCTGGACAGAACTTTTAGGTGATACGGATATGCTCATGACCAATAGGCTTCCAGCTGTGGCGGTGAACGAGACGACGTTTTACAAAGCTGGACCATTCGGAATTTTTCGCACAACTGATGGTGGGAAGGGGTGGTCCCTACTTATAGACGGGATGGTGGGAACAAGGCTAAAGGATTTGGTTGTGTTCAACAACAGATTATACGCGCATACTGGCTTTGAGGTGTATCAATCAACAGACGCAGGTGTGTCTTGGAAAAGCATCTCAACTGCCGAGATGTTTTTTGTGAAGGAGCATACAACTACAATTGTATCATCAAAGCCGGACAGGGCTCACTTCCACGCCTCTTTTGATTCAAAATTAGTGGTTGACGACAACAATCTTTATTTTCTTTCACGTAAAGATAACAACTTGCGAATTTCCGTTCTATCTACAGATGGCAATATACCAAGTCCTGTTCAAAGCATGCCCACTTTTGATGATGAAACATTACTCCGTAAGTTACGGATAGGTAGTGAGGAAGCGAAAGAGACCCACCTATCTGATGGTTCTGAAAAAGAGCATCAATCAATCGTATCAATCGATTCACCTCCTTTTAAAAAAGGAACATACCTGAAAGCCAGAAGGGTCGTAGTCTGTAACGATGTGTTCTACGCTGTGTTCTACACTGAACACGGACGCACTCTTTTTAAGTGGAGCCTTGGTGATCCAGAGTGGACAAACACAGGATTAACAGACAGGAGCCAATTGTCTTATAGCGACTCCAGAGCGGAGCTAAAATTAGCGGTTTTGGGAGAAACCATCTACGTTGGGAAACGCGATGGTAAACTGTTTCAGTCGCTTGATGGAGGGAACAGTTGGAGAGATGTTACGCCAAGCCTACCGCTTCACTTTGCTCGTTTCAAGGAGATAGACTTTATAGGTTCAACAGTTTATGTCGCCACAGACGAAGGTGTCTTGAGTTCAGAAACCGGCGCACACTGGCGCGTGATAACAGATAGTGTGGGGACGCGTCCCATCATAGACAAATTTGCTGTGGATGGTACGACGGTTTATGGTGCCGGCGATATCGGAGTCTATCGTTTGGATACCCGTCGTCAATGGAAACAGATTTCTTCAGAAGCTCTCGGTGAAGTTGTTTCTCTCGCAGTCAATAATGATAAGCTCTATAGTGCCATCGAAGATCGCGGGATATTTCACATCTCGCTTGAAGGGGAATAGGAGTGTTCCGCGGAAGATAATACCTTTTCACAGTCATGCTTGGAAAGTTCGCCTGCTGACTACACACGTCCAGAACTTGAAGCACAAGAATCGAAACAATAGCACCTACCACAGAACTGGCACCAAACAATCCCTGAAAATTTATCTGGTGCCAATTCTTTTGCAGAGTAGAGTTGTCTCCACTGACAAATCTGATGGGTCATGGATACTTTAATAACGTGAGTTCGACTTAAGCGCGTAGGTTGGGTTGAGCGGAACATGAAAACCAAGTGCTTATGACACAGAAAATTTTCCGTTTTCAAGATACTTGAACACTCCGAAATCCCAGCGAAACCCAACGCTTTTACACATCCTCGTCCATTTATGGTAAAGCCTACAATTACTTAGACACTCTAAAGAGGCGAGGTTATAAACCTCGCCAGCGGCGGTGGGGCGCGCAAAGAGGCGAGGTTACAAACCTCGCCAGCGGCGGTGGGGCGCGCTCCGATATTTGGATCTCCACATAATTTATTCCATATTTCTCAATTTTAAGTGATTTTTTCCATAACCTTTGGATTAAACCCCATAGGTTATTTTTATTGGAGAAAAAAAATGGATACCAACAATACACATTCCCCCAACACAGAATCAGAATCTCGCCCGTCGGCGATAAAGACGCTGCGCCGTTTTTTCTTCGTCGCTTGGCATGTCAGTCCATTCGGGGCAATCGCACAAGCACTCCTAACACTCGTCCACGGGTGCATCCCCATTGGTATCCTCTGGGCAAGTCGGGGGCTGGTGAACCTCATCACAGCGATTCTCGCCAAGGAAACGGAACCAAGCTTAGAGACCGCCGCGCCATGGATAATCGCTTTGGTTCTTTTGGCGACCGTCAGAAACGTAGTAGGAACCTGTGATGGCTACTTACGATGGAAGATACAGAACCACATTAAAGTTCATCAACAGCACGCCTTACTCGAAGCCACGACGCATATCGACTTCGCCGTCTTCGATCAGCCACAAACCTACGATTTGATACAACGGGCGCGACAGGCTTTGGACCATCGACTCACCAATTTCCTCAGATTTCTAACGGAGATTGGGCAACTCTGCGTAACGCTCGTGGGGTACGGTGTTCTCCTCTGGATCGCGGATCCGCTCCTCGTGCTTGTGGTCGTGTTACCCGCAATCCCTTCCGCTTGGCTCAAAGTTAAGGCAGCTAAGCGTGGGTATCTCTATGATTACTATGCAACACCCGTACGTCGTATGATGGATTACATGCTCGGTCTACTCCTCGGTTCATCATCTGGACAGGAAGTCCGACTCTATGGACTTTTCGATCGCTTTTTTGGACGCTGGCGAACGAACCATCAAAAATGGCGGAAAGAATCGCTTGCAAAGATTTGGACGGAAATAAGGGCTTCCATCGGCACAACTATCGCTGAAATTGTTGCTTATGCAATAGCAATCGGCATACTTGCGGCGCGCATTGTAGACGGCGATCTTACGCTCGGAGATTACGTCGTTCTTACAGGTGCAGCGGCGACCTTCCAAGGAAATATGGAAGGATTGCTTTCACAAATACAAAACATACTTGAAGACTTACCCCTGCTTCGGGACTTGCATCTCTTCTTAGAACGCGCAGAAAAAACCCGCACACAAGCAGGAACCGAGACATTTCCGAAACCCTTACAGCAAGGAATGGAGGTCCGTAATCTACGCTTCCGGTACCCGGAGGCAACTGATGATGTACTACAGGACATAAATTTTCATGTACGTCCCGGGGAGATAGTCAGCATCGTAGGCATCAACGGCGCGGGGAAATCGACACTCATCAAATTGTTGCTTGGTCTCTACCAACCCGATGACGGAACAATCCGCTATGATGGCGTAGATGCAGCGTCAATTGCACCGGAACAGATAGCCCTTAACTGCGCCGCTGTTTTCCAAGATTTTACGCGGTTCCGTAGACCGGTGAGGGAAGAACTCGTGCCGGGACCGCCGGGTCTCCATATTGACGATGATACCCTTTGGAGCGTTATCAACGCCGTTGGTATCGGTGATCGTTTTCAAACCCTTCCACACGGTTTAGATACATATCTGGACCCTTCACTCGGCGAAGATGGGGAAGGTGCCGAGTTATCTGGTGGAGAATGGCAAAAAGTCGCGCTTGCGCGGGCTTTGGCACGAAACCCCCAAGTCCTTGTCCTTGATGAACCGACGGCTGCCTTAGATCCACAAGCTGAAGTCGAACTCTACCAACGTTTTGTCGAACTCGCGGCTGGCAGGATGACGTTCCTGATTTCACATCGTATCGGATCCGCTCGCCTCGCCGACCGTATCTTGGTATTGGATGCAGGTCGAATTGTTGAAGACGGCACGCACGAGACGCTACTTGCCAGAGATGATCTCTATGCCCAATTCTTTAGAGCACAGGCACACTGGTATCAGTAGAAACTGCTCACAAGAATGGAAACCGTCTGTCTTGACCGAACCGCAAGGAATAATTAAAAATTCTTTGTAGCACCCAAAACCAAGCCCGTAATGTAATGGAGGGCGACTGTTAAGAATGGCACGTCAACCCATAAACCCACGTTATTTACCCGCAAGGAATAATTAAAAAACCGCAAGGAACAATTAAAGAATGCGAAATGTAAAAGAAACATTGAAGACAGGGGGATCCGTAGTTAAAGAAAGCCTCGTCGCCTATATCCGAACCTTTTCGATCACTTGGCAGAACGGTTCATTGGCACTTTTGGGCGTACTGCTTCTCACGCTGTTGCTTGGTGTCCTACCTGCCGGTCAGTTTTTTGTGACGGAACGCTTAATCAATGCAATCATCGCCGCTATAGGGGATGCCAACTGGTGGCAACAAGTCATTCCGTGGTTGATAGGTTTGATCGGTTTACAAATTTTTAACATCCTTGTCGATCTGTTACGGGAACCGTTGCGTCTTCACGTCGGAGAAAACATTGAGGCATGGATGAATGAGAATATCGTTCGGAAATCCAATACAATAGAGTTGACTGAATTCCAGACCCCAGAATTTCAAAATGCGCTGGCGCGAGCACGCGCAATGTCCGGTATAGAACTTGATGAGATCGTCTGGTGGATCTTTGATAGTCTCCAACAATTAATTAGTGCCGTTACACTCGGTATTGTGCTCTGGCGTTATCATCCGTTGCTGGCATTGCTCCCCATGGTCACAGGTTTAGCTTCTTGGTGGAGCGGTTCACGTTTTGCTGCCAGTGCTTACAATCTTGATGTAGAACAAACACCACAGCGACGAGAGCGAGATGCATTAGAAGGAATTCTGACGGATCGCGGAGCAGGCAAAGAAGTTCGGTTATACCAAGCTCAGGATTTATGGATCACGCGCTGGCAAAAGTTATGGAAAGCGTTAATACAGGAGCAACACGTAATTGAGCGGCGCAAATTCTTCGCACACCTTGCGATCGATATCTCACGCGGCTTGTTGTACGCTTGCTCGCTCACTGTTTTATTGCTGGAGGTATTTCGTGGTGGGTTAACCGTTGGCACTTATATCGCCGCTACCGCCGCCCTCATTCAATTGGATGGTATCTGGAATGCAGTCACCAGTTATTTTCAGTGGATAGGAAACGAGATGCGCCGTTTGTCAGGAGATTTGTACCCGTTTTTAGATCGCGGCTCAGGCACAATCAAGGCAAAGACAGGAGGCGAATACCCTTCAGAATCTTACGGAAATCTCTTCCAGACCACTGAAGAACCTCCATATCTCCGGATAGAAGATGTTTCATTCCTCTATCCAAATACGCAAGAACCGGTGTTAAGCCACATAAACGTGACTTTGGAAAAAGGGGAGCGAGTCGCACTGGTAGGACCCAACGGTGCCGGGAAGACGACACTTGCACGTGTACTATTGGGTCTTTACCGTCCACAGACAGGCACAATTCACGTAGGAGATACCCCCTTAAACGAAGATAATCGTCAAGAGTGGTTGACGCATTGCAGTGCCGTTTTTCAGGACTTCACCAGCTACCACCTCACCGCACGCGAAAATATCATCTTTGGAGATTTAGAACATCCCGAACGTATGGAAGCGGCATCCATCGCGGGTGGTTCAGCCTCGGTCATTGACGGACTCACCGCAGGTTACGAGACAATGCTCGGTCCCACCTTTGGAGGGCGCGATCTCTCCGGTGGCGAATGGCAACGCCTCGCAACAGCCCGGAGTTTCATGCGGGAAACCCCATGGCTGGTTGTCCTCGATGAACCGACTGCTGCACTCGATCCGCTCGCTGAACAAGCGGTCTTTGAACGATTTATTGAACGGAGTGCAGGACAGACATCGGTGTTAATTTCACACCGTCTCTCCTCTGTACGCACCTGTGATCGGATTCTTGTAATTGATAACGGAACAATCGTTGAAGATGGGGATCATGAGACGTTACTGGCAGAAGATGGGCTTTATGCCCAGTTTTTCAGAGCACAAGCACAATGGTACGTTTGAGGACAAGTTTTTTAATTACAAACTAAGCGCGATCCCTTACTCCGATTTAAGATTGTCCGCCAAGATCTTAATCAACTCAGCCAAGGTGGGAAACTCGTCACGTGCCTCAGGTGGGAGATCTGCGAGATGCGTGTCCCCAATAAACCGATACATGTCCGCCGCACCCGTCAAGATGTTGGGTGTCAACCCGACATGCGCGAAAGTTGCCGAAATCTCTTCCATCTCTCCGATCCAGCGTCTCGCTTTCGGTGGCATACTCGGCAGTCCTTTTTCCATCCTTTCAAAAAGTGCCGATTGACTCAATTGAAACTCCGCAGTGAGTGCATCTGAAACCCCTAAAACGGACGCCGCTGTGAGCAATTCAGTGCAGAGCGCGGTTAACCCTTTTGTCAGGGAGGCATAGCACATCTTAATCGCAGAGGCGAGTCCTATCTCTGCGCCGAGAGCCCGCACATCTAATCCATAATTGTTGAGTTCTGAAAATAGGTCAAGGTCAGGTCCCGATGCGTAGAAGCGCGTCGCTCCTGGGGTACGAGGTGGTGGACCGATGATGGATGCATCAACGAACGTTCCACCTGCCGAGGTGATGATGTCCCCCAATTTACGAACCGTCTGTGGCGCAATGGCATTGCAATCGGTGTATGCTAACGTAGTGTCCACCTGCTGCAGCGTTTCTGCGACTGCTGACGCAGCGGACATCGCCTGTGCAGGCACCATGATTGAGAGGATAAGATCGGCTTCCGTGACGAATTGTGAATATGTCGGTACGTCCACAATGCCTGCTTTCTCGGCAAGCTGCTGGGTGCGTTGACTCCTTCCTGTCAGACAGGTGATGACGCGCAAACCGTTTTCACGGAGAACATTCCCGACGGTGTGTCCCATATCACCGGGACTTAAAATTCCAACTGTGCTGAGCATAGTTACATCTCCTCTCTTTTTTAACACAACTCATGCAAATTTGGTAGGCGCGCTTTCAAAGCGCGCCTATAGGAGAAAGGTTTACCGATAAATCGCACAAAATCCATCTTAAATCTGAATACTTACATCACTGAGTGCCTTGAATGCCAACATTGCACCGAGCAGAATGACGACAGCAGCACTCATAATCGGCAGGCGTTGGAGCCAGATGCCTTCGCCTGTAAAACGCTCAATCAACGGTTTCGCCAGCACCATCAAGATGCCGATAGCAACCAACACGGCGGCAAGTCCCAATGAGAAAGCACATAGGATAATTAGACCCCACACAAGTTTGTTGAGGCTAATCGCAAATAGAAGCCCAATGAGTGCATCGACACATGGCACAATACCACCGGAGATACCAAGCGATAGTAAACCCCAAAAACCGGTCCGTTCTGGTGGGGCATGGCTATGCGTACGTCCACCATGGCTATGTGAATGATCATGGTCGTGATCGTGGTCGTCTGTGTGGTTGTGGTCATGTCCGTGGTCGTGGTCGTCTTCGTGCGAATGTCCATGATCGTGATCGTGGTCATGGTCGTGTGAATGTCCATGATCGTGGCTGCGTGCGCCGCCGCTATAATATTGTTTCATGTTCTTAGTAAGGAGCCACGCGCCAATGCCGACAATCAAGATCCCAGAGAATAGACTCAACCATGGGACAACATCATCTGGTGCAAAACTCCCCGCTACGAGCATGACAATACCCAGTGCGATGACGCTGAAAGTATGCGTAAAGGTAACAACAATTCCGAGGAAAACAGCGTCAATTACTCTACCTTTAGAGCCGACGAGGTAAGCAGCGACTATGGCTTTTCCGTGTCCTGGTGTTAATGCGTGTAAACCGCCAAGCACGAATGAGATGACGAGGGCAGCAATTGCAAATTGAAGCGTAAGCGGTTGGGTCATAAACTCCTTTAGCCGGTCGCCTGAATGTTCATGCCCTTCATCAGCAAAAGCCAATGCACACGCCATAACACCGATAAGAATGATACTGGTTTGCAATATACGTTTACAAGCTGCGCTGCTAAAACAAAGACGTTGAAGCATAAAAAAATCCAATTGTTATCGAGAGCGTACCGATCTCGTCAGAAACCGCTAATCTGACCATCGGTCAGATCATAGCGACCCTCTATAATTAAAAATAGGACTTACGCGATTTCTAAGGAGGATCTACGGCACGCACACCGCTGGCGAGGTTTCAAACCTCGCCAGCAAAGGGAACTGCGTAAGTCCTGAAAAAATCAAAACTAAACCCTTGCAAATTTCTGGAAACGCCTGTCAGCAACGACTTCACTGACATAGATGTTCCCGTTTGAATCGATCCAGATACCGTGTGGGGAATCACTGAATTGTCCGGGAGCATCTCCCTTCTCACCCCACCGTCCGATGACTTCACCCTCAAGCGTCATAATGCTGATGCGCTGCCCACCTTCAGCGATGTGAATGATGTTATCACTATCAATGAAGAGATCGTTCGGGGAACGAAGGTCTGTCCACTCAGTCAAGTATTCGCCGTTGTTGTTAAAAATCTGACAGCGAAGGTTCCCACGATCGAGAATATAAACGAGGTCATTATGGTCAACGGTAACATCGTGCGGGAGGTTAAATTCCCCAGGTCCCGTGCCGGGTGCCCCCCATGAAACGATAACCTCGCCATCGGCAGTCATTCGGTGCACCCGCGACTGTCCATAGCCATCAGAGACGTACATCTCCCCAGACGTTGAAAGGACAGCACGCGTGGGTTCATTAAAAGGTCCGCCCGGTGCGCCCGGTTGGTTGACAGTGCCGAACGTCTGCAACAATTCCCCATCAAGCGAAAATATCCGTACAGTGTGATCGACGGTGTCTGTGGTATAGATTTTATCGTCGGGACTCATCCAGATACCGTGCGGTTTCTGAAAGATATCCTTGCCCCATTCAGTGACGAACGTGCCATCAGCCTCGAAAACGAGCATAGCAGGTTGCGGACTACGATTATAGACATAGACTCTGTCATTTGAGTCGCACGCCACGCCGGAAACGAGCCCGAGCTGCGGAATCATACCCCAACCTTCCACGACTTCATACTGATAATCACCTGTCCCAAAAGTTGCCATAATGATGTCTCCTGTTAGGTGTTAATGTTTGCGTGCTTAGAAACGATGGACTTCAGAATCTGGACGATGTGTTCGGCATCCGCAGTTCCGTTGTAGCGAGGCGAAAATTTGATATGAAGGGTCGGTTTTTCGGTTTCAATATCCGCAACGGTGCCGAGCACGAAAGTCCAATCGTCAGTGATAGTGTAACATCCAAAGATTTGTTGTTCTGGCTTGGCATCTGTTTCCCAATTGAGCCATGCGGCGGCGAGCATTTCGCCATAGAGTTGGAATTGGGGGTTAGGTGCATTGATGCCGCGCTTTGTTTCATGAACAACAAGATAAGGGGGCTGAATTCTGCCGCCGACTGAAGGGGCGAGTGCGCCATCGGCTTCGCCTTCCAATTTAAATGTAGGGTATCTGGCTTTGAGTGGAACACCTGCCCACGCCTGAATATGTCCGTGTTCTGCCAAACATAACAGCGGATAGATTGCACGCCCCCAAATTGTGGCTTCGTTCATGATTGGCAGGTGGTCCCGGTGCACATCTGACTTTATGTAGTTTAAGTGAACGCGCTCTTCGGGAGTCAAGGCTATCTGCATTTTCTCCCATTCTCTTGACGTACCGCCCTCCTCATGCAGCGTCACGAGTACCACAAGGGTTTCTTCGGTGAGTTGTGATAATGCATAGGTGCACATGGTTTAAAACCTCTTTCGCGCTGTGCTTTTGACGCAGTTTGTTCGATGCCGGGCATAGCATGGGTTTACCCAAGCGACATCACTTCTGTTCGTCTCATTGCTGTCAATAATCCTACCTGATTTTTGGAGATATTGCAACATTTTTTCAACATCTCAAGACAGTTCGTTCTGATTAAAAGACCCCGTTTACGAACAAAACCGCTCGCGTCAGGTTACCTTCCTGAAAACCAGTGGCATAGAGAACATTCGTTTCGTCAATATAGGTATACCGATTCTCGCCGAAGAAATGTGTGATTTCAAAATTCAAGCGGAACGTTCGACTTAAGTCGTAATGTACACCTGCCCCCCAGTCAGAGAGGTTGGCATTGAAGTCGAAGAATCGGTAATTAAAACTGTCAAGGGCATCGTTGATGAAATCGACGCGGATGACGCTAAAATATGCAAAAGCACGCGCTTCTCGATAATTGTAGAGGCTGTGATCGCGAATCCACGTAAAGTCAAGCTGGATGCGATCATCCCAAGAGTTTTCAGTCGCCCGATCATCTTGATTGAACCGTCCGCGGAAGTCCTCAAAATCCCTTGCCCGGTAAAAACTCGTATCGGTCATTCGAACATAAGTAAGTCGATTCGACAATGCGATGCTGTATGCCTCATTGAGATCGTAAGAGAAAATTAAATTCGCATGTGCGGCATCCCGAATAATCTGTTCATCAAAATCGGATTTGGTATAGAGATCTGCGTCCAAATCATCTTGATTGTCAATTTCAACATCGTGCAAGTCGCGTGTATAACGGAGTTTGAGTTCCGTCTGGAACATCGAAGACATCAATGACGTGGTCGGTGCATATTTCCTAAATCGCAACTCTGCTGGATCAAGATAGTAAAGATTTCCGCGCCCATCAATTCCTTTGAGTTGGAGTGCAACATCGGTTTCAACTTCTCGCCGGAATGGGATAAGTAGCTTCTGTGTATAGGCACCATCTGTGGTAAACCGTTGGATACGCCGTAGCCGATAGCGAAACAACCGTGTATCGCCATCGTAGCGTCGCGTCGGATTGTCAAGTCGCTTCGGAAGCGTGGAGGCGAAGTCCTTTAAGTACTTCGCTGTATCAGCAATAAGGAGTGTCCCATCTGTCAATGCCGTTATCCGAAAAGGTGCGATAAATTCCCCAGCTGCCTCGCCATACGTGCCAAAGGCACGCTCGAATTTCCCATCGGAATTATATTTTAGTACCCGATGCCCCTTCTCATCAACAATATAGAGATTTCCAGCTTTATCCGCCGCCATATCCGCGGGATGTGCGATGTGTCCTGCTCCCGGTTGGTCAAGAAAATAGCGGGCAACCGTCTTGCCGTTCGCATCAAGTTTGACGATCAGTTTATTCGGCACATCACTATCGCAAACATAGACATTATTGTGAACATCGGTTGTTAATAAAAATTCTCGTTTCGTGTCCCCTTGTGGAATAATCAGCGCATAATTACCATCTGCATCTAAGCCGGGGGCGGCGGATTCAAGACGCTTTATCCGCTGGCTCAAATCTTGAATCGGGTGACTTGCGACAAATACACCGTGCGTATCAAATTTATGGATACACGGACCGTAGTTAAATATCTTGGGACTCTGCGCTTCTTGTCGGTCTGCGCCTGAAATCTCCACGAACATCCAGTCCATTACATAGATACTATTATCCGTGCCAATAGCGATAGCCGTAGGCTTAATGAACCGAAACTCGCTCTCTGCCTTCATCTGGATCTCAAATACAAAAACCCCCATTTCATTGAACTTCTGGATTCGGAAGTTATCTGTATCCGTTACATAAATACCACTGTCAGGTCCAAACGCCATGAACACGGTTTTTGCGAATTGTGCTTCACCTGCCCCTTTCTCACCGAATGCATTAACAAATTTGAATTCCTGTGCGGCATTCACAGACATTGGTAACAGAAGTAGCAGACAAAACGCCAAGTTTCTCAAGATTTTAACTTTCCTTGCGGTTAAAGGACATGGGTTTGGACTTTTACATGCCTTTCTCAAATCCGCCCTCCATTACATTACGGGCTTATGTTTTTGAATTTATGCTAAGATTCAGGAACATCCGGATGTTTTTTGTGGATATTGTCCAAAACACCATTGATAAATTTAGGGGAGTCCGGGGTGCTGTAAGATTTAGCAATCTCAATAGCCTCGTTGATCGACGTTGCCGGATCAATGTCGTCAATATAGAGAATTTCATAAGTTGCACATCGCAGAATAGAGAGATCAACGACAGGCATTCGGTGGAGTTTCCAATTTTCGGATGTGTTTTGAAGTACTGTATCAATCGCTTCCAAGTGCGCAGTCGTGCCTTCAACGAGTTCCAGCGCGAAGGGACGGAGTTCTACCGATGTGTCTTGGCTTTGCCAAAATCGCTCCATAACAATCGGCACCGGAGCGGCGGAGAGTTGAATCTGATACAGTATTTGAATCGCAACGATGCGAGATTGTCTACGACGATACATATTTTTAATTTACCTTGCGGAGGAATAACATAACTTTAGATGTTAACGGGTCTCTCGTGATAGCACCCCCACGCTAAAGCGTGGGGCTTCGGTTTCGTAGCGACTGCGGTTTTCTCAAAGAGTCCACCGTCTTAGTATCGCTCCACCTGCAGGCAATTATGCCGAATCAGAACGGTTTTATGGTCTCCTTAGACCGCTACCCCTGCCTGCAAAATGTTTATCGCAGCGTTTATATCTCGGTCATGAGAGGCGCTGCAGTTTGGACAAGTCCAATACCTATCGGAAAGTGTGAGTGTTTGGTTCTTATGTTTACAGACGTGGCAAGCTTTCGTTGTCGGTTGCCACTGTCCTGATTTCGCAAACACTTTACCATATTTGGCACACGTCCATTGAAGTATCAATGAAAACTCACTGAAGGCTATATCAGAGACTTTGCGTCCCCAAAGTTTTTTCATACCTTCAAGATTGAGCGTCTCAATCGCAATCTTATCGTATTTCCGAACAAGGCGGAGGGCTAACTTGAAAAACCAATCGCGTCTTCTATTGGCTATCTTCTTATGGACGCGGGAGAGGTGGCGTTTCGCACGAAACCAGCCACTCGAAAGATATTGTTTACGGGAGAGCACCTTGTTTGCGGAACGGATTGCGGTGAGACTCTGTTTATAGAATTGTGGAGAATCTATCTTTATGCCATCTGAAAGTGTGAGAAATGTTTTACAACCAAAGTCTGCCCCTGCCTCATTACCGGTCAATGGGAGTTTCTTGGGTGGTTTCGGATTCTCACAGACGAAAAATAGAGAGTAGTCGCCTACATTATCACGCTTAATGATCACCTTCTTTAGTGTGCCTGTCCATTTACGGTGTTTCCAAAAGGTGAAGGACTTTTTCAGACAGTTGATCGTCAGACGATTGCCTTCTATTTTGAAACCTGACTGTGTGAACGTCACGGAGTTATACTTGTGATTTGGCTTGATTTTCGGTTTGCCGACTTTGCGGTTCGTTTTGCCTAACTTTCTGTCTTCTATATTATCAAAGAAACGCTGATAGCCTAAATCTATACGGATCGCAACGTCTTGGATCATTTGCGACGGGAATTGATTCCAATGCGGTTTGCTTGTTCGTTTCAACTTCGTTATGTGTTTCAGGATACGAGAGAGTGCGGCATACTTACGATAGATACGATAATAGCGTCTCTGCAATAATATCAGGTGGACATGCACGCTATGCATATCGTCTATCAGATTGCCAATCTGTATGATATTTGACTGGTGATATAACTCGTATTTTTCTGTTTTCATAGGAATCGGGCTACGGTTTCGTTAAACCTGCAGAATCTAACTCAGAATGCTAATGTGCGCAGACTTTTTCGCATACGCTACTTTAGTATTATACACAGTTTCGGACAGCATGTCAAACAAAACTCCAAAGGCATTCAGGTAATTGTTTGTGTTAACCCCCGTAGGAATCGCGAGCACAGCTCGCTCCTACAGCAATAGGTTCTTGAGGGTATTACCGATTTAAATACTGAAACTTCATAGAGATTATCGGTTGTCAAAAACATCTCGTAACTGATAACTGAAAACCCTAAACCAACGTGAACGTGAGGTTGAGAATAAAAGCACGGTAGAAACTGAGCGAGAGAACCCCTAAGCCTCACCCAAGTCCTGAACTCTGAAACGCTCTGTTTTAACTGTCGCACACTTGTCAGCACCTAACCGAGAAGGGCGTTAAAAAACAACTTAAACGTCCCGCGGGTTTGTGCGCGGAACTGCGGTCGAAATCCGAAAAGGATGACACGCCCCGCACCATACTGCGCCGAGACCATAGCCGCCTGTTCCGCGAGTTGGTCTTCGCCGACAAGCCAGCCGCTTTTCAAGATAGCCTTTTCTGGATATTGAACAACGAGTTCGTATCTTTCGCTGAAGCGTGAGTGTTGAATCTCGAATGCCGGGCTATCCCAGAACAGTACGAGAGTTTCATCAGGCATGCCGTACCCGAGCGGGTGATTTGTGTCAACAGCCGCTTTCAATGTCGAGCCGGGACAGAAGAACGACTTCGACGACTTCCCTTTAAGGGTATTGCTGACCTGCAAATCCAATTTCTCAATTGCAAACTCACACGCTTCGTTAAGGGCAAGTAGCGTTCCACCCGCCTCGACGAACTGCTTAATCGCTTTGACACCTTCCTTACCAATGCCGCTCCGGTACGCTGGCGGAACGTCGAACTCCTTCGATTCATCTTCGTCGGTTTCGTCCTTTTCCGCTTTGCCGACGATCCTGTTGATCGTGTCGTTGGGGAGTATGAAAACGTCAAGTCGCTGACTCAGGTCGCCGCTCGTGATGTCATCGTCCTTCAACGTCTGATAGGGGAATCCGTACTGTTCAAGGACCAATCGCGTCCAACCTTCATCCATATTGCCCCCGTGGTATCGCTGGTACATACCGACGCGCAATTGTTGGACTTCATGCCGGGGGACCGAAAGTTCCTGTTCTAAGGCATAGAACGTGACTCCGGAATCGAGCGTGAACCCCTCAAGTGTCTCTTTTGATTCAGCGGGGACCACAAACGTCCCCGGTGGAAATTGCGTATCGCCGACTTCGATAGCCTCATCAACCCGTATGACTCGGATGTCTCGCGCCAGCAACTGGTTGACGAGCCTGAAGCTTTCATTAAGTCGCCCGTCGAAGATATAGCCAAATTCTGATTCGCCAACCACCCGCCCCGTGGGCTGCTCGGGTGCTGTGAGCAGAGCGAAAATAGCGTTATCGCACGCCAAAGCATCGACAGGTTCGACATCCACGCCCATAAACTCGGCGATTGTGTCTGTCGCCGTATCATACGGGCGATTTGGTGCACCGTCCGGAGTGCGTGTCCAAGCGTCATCTGGGAAAAAGGTCTGTCCGAGCAGGGTATTGATGATCGCCATTTTCGGCTGATTGAGGAAAATGGCGTATGTACCTGCCGGATAGGTTAAATCATTGGCGGTGAAGGCTTGCGTTGCTTTCTGGATGTCAATGCCCTGGGCGAGCAGTTTATTAATCAGATCCACGACGGTTAACGTATCATGCTGTATCGGACGGATGAGATATGCGTTCGGCGTACCCGTCGCGCCACGCGCTGTCTGCCGCTTCGCTTTCAGATATGCGTTCGACAGGATGGTATCCTTGTGCCGTGCGGCTAAATCAAGCAAGCCCCACGCTGCAATCTTCTGTTGCTCGACGATGTCGCGTAATCGCCACCAACCGCCCAACCACGGATGCGGGAAATTGGTCTGGGGTTTATAATGTGGAAACGCTCTGAGTTGCCCACCTTGGGATTTTAATTGCCCCTTGTGGATATACAGGGGCGTCGCCAACTTGGTGTGTGCAGATTCGGTCAAGATGCTGGCGATGTTGTGATAATTCCCAATCCAATGGAAGCCGAGATGGCTCCACGCTGGAAATTGCGCGGCATTTAGGACACCTGTCTTCCCCGCTTCCTCCAGTCTGTATGCCATGTGCGCCCCGTACCAGCTCATTTCCCGCCAGACGAGCGGGTCGGCGTGCGGATGAATCGGTTCACAATAAGGAGCGACGTACAGGCGTGCCCCGTAACTCCCCATCTCGTGGTGGTCTTGGAACACTTGTGGGTGCCACTCCTGAAACAGAATCCGTGCGACGTATTGCGATTCGACCAAATTCAACATAAAGGCGTCCCGGTTGTTGTCGTGCCCGGCATATTTATGATAAAGCCACGGAAGCTCACAGCCCTCATATTCGGTATCGAGATATTTGTTGTACCAATCTGTTGTCATGATCAGACCGTCGGGGTTCAGGCAGGGAAACATCAGGAAAATCACGTTATCAAGAATGCGTTGGGTTTCCGCATCCGTTCTGGTTATCAAATCGTAGGTGAGTTCCGATGCCATCTGCGTGCTCCCGATCTCCGTGGCGTGAATGCCCATTGACTGACAGAGCACTACCTTTCCTTCGCTGATCAGGGACTTCACCGCGTCCTCGGAGAGTCCCCGGGCATCGCTTATTTGGGCGTTGACCGCTTGCAGACGCGCTAAATTCGCCAGATTTTGCGGCGATGAGATGAAAGCCAACAGAAACGGGTTCCCCTCTGTGGAAGGCCCCATATCTATGATTTGCAGGCAGTCGCTTTCCTGCTCTAACAGCCGCAAGTACGCAACGATCTTGTCCCAAGCGGCGATCTTACGGTCACAGCCAAGTTGGAATCCAAAGAATGCTTCGGGGGAAGTCACTTGATTGTTCATCATGTCTCCTTTTTCGATGATTGGTACTTGAGAATTCTAACCTCCAGATTGTATCACGATTCCTTGAAAAATTGAACAGAAATTCTTAACAGGACTTACGCCGTTCAGCGATCACACCGCGGTTCTATCTTTCTCTGGTGTTCGGTATTGGATTCAAGATGCAGGAGTTCAGAGATTCACGATTCAGGATTCACGTTAAACTCATAATCACACCTACCAGCAAAAATGTCCCCTTAAATTTCGGATTTCACTATAATATGTCAAAAAGGCATCTACACTGCTTGAAATACTTGACAATTCTGTGAAAAACTTTTAGAATTCCGCGTATTAGCCTTCAGCGAAAGGAGTTTTAATTATTCCTTGCGGTAAAACAATGTGGATTAGCACTTTAACGCTCCTCTCTTAAATCCGTCCTCCATTTCATTACGGACTACAGATTTTGGTAGAAGACAAGAAGAAAAAGGAACAAACTTGTGAATTTACACAAAAGGGAATATGGTACCGTCGCTGGACCACACCCTCGCACTGCCCAAGCGGGGTTTGAAATGCTCCTTGCAGGTGGGAACGCCGTTGATGCCGCTGTTGCCGCCGCTTTTGCGGAAGGTGTTGTTGAGCCTTCGCACAACGGTATCGCGGGCTACGGGGGTTGTGTTCTTATCTATCGCAAGAAAACGCAAGATGTTATCGCGATAGACTATAACACTGCTGCACCGGCTGCCACCTCTGAAGATATGTTTACGATTGAAGAGGCTCCCGACGCACCTGCCGGTTACAGGGTGCCGGGACGCGTAAACGTTCATGGACCGTTGTCTATAGGTGTACCGGGGGTCGTCGCTGGCTTATGCTTAGCTTTAGAAGAGTTCGGAAGTCTGCCACTCACGGATGTCCTCCGACCAGCCATCAATTCTGCCCGCTACGGCTATGCTCCGAACAGCGCGAACCGCGGTGGGATAGCAGGAAATGCCGAACGATGGAAACAGGACTTCTCTGAAACGGCACGGGTCTTTCTCAAAAATGGTAGACCGCCGAAGAAAGGAGAAACACTCACTAATCCTGAACTCGCCCGAACCCTGGAGGCAGTCGCTGAAGGCGGACACGCCGCATTCTATGAAGGTACAATAGCCGAAACAATCGCAAACCACATCCAGGAATTAGGTGGATGTCTAACCGTGGACGACCTCAAGAACTACCGCCCCGTCATCACGCAACCTTACAAAATTCAGTATCGAGGCTACTCGGTCTATACCGCACCGCTCGGAGCAGGTGGCCTGACCACTTTACAGATGCTCCGGTTGGTGGAGGGATTTGACGTGGCAGCGATGTCCGTCTCTGAAAGGTTTCATCTGTTCGCTGAAGCCATGAAAGTCTGCTGGCCCGAAAGACTCCGTCGATTCGGGGACCCAACTTTCGTTGACATAGATATCGAAACGGAACTCTCCGATAGTTTCACCGCTACACTCAGCGAAAAACTGAAGGCGGGGCTTGAATTACCTCAACCGGGGGAGATCGTCTACCATGAACCGATGAACTGTACGAGTCACATCTCTACTGCGGACGCACACGGGAATATGGTATCCCTTACACAAACGCACGGCGGTGGATTCGGTTCAATGGTGACAGTGCCGGGAACAGGACTCCTCTTCGGACACGGTGTCGGACGTTTCGACCCAAGACCAGGGATTGCGAACTCAGTAGGACCCGGCAAACGTCCACTTCACAACATGGCTCCATTTCTCGCCACGCGAGATGGTAACCCTTTCGCCACTTACGGTATTCCCGGCGGCAGAACTATCCCGAACAATCAGCTTAACATTAGTGTTAATCTCTTCGATTTGCGGGTGCCGATGCAAAGCGCGCTGGACGCGCCGCGGATCCATACAGACGGAGCTGAACCGATCCAAGTCGAACCTCGTGCAGGCGAAGAGGTGCTCGTAGCACTACGGGAACTCGGACACGAGGTTACCCCAAGTGCAGGCATCGGAGGTCCAGGACACGGTGTCCGCGTCTCGGACGATGGAACTCACCACGATGGTGGCACGGATCCGCGCGGTGAAGGTAAGGTAATGCGGAAATAACAGGAGATCTGGCAATGGCTTTCCATAACGATGCACTCGCTGGACTACATATCGTTATTTCCGGCGGGTGCGGAGCGATCGGACTTGGAATCATCAAAAAATTAATGGCGCACGGCGCAAACGTAACGGTGAACGACATCCTGTCGGATCAACAGGCAGCAGACCGACTCAGTCAGAACGGCATTGACATATCGGAAATAGACTATGTTAAGGCAGACCTAACGGATGCCGATGAAACCGATATGCTGGTAAATACTGCTCGTGAACGGTTCGGACCTATTCACGTCGCTTTGTGCCATATCGGTATGGTGATTCCGAAACCGTTGTTGGAATACAAAGTAGAAGAGTGGGATGAGACCATGGCGATCAACGTGCGGACAGCGTTCTTATTGGGCAGTGCCGCATCCCGTTCAATGCTTGAAGATGGCATTAAAGGACACCTCATTTTTACGACATCTTGGGTCGCTGATGTGCCGTGGCCCGAGATTGGACCGTATAACGCAAGCAAGGCTGCAATGAAGCAGTTAATGCGTTCCTTTGCACGGGAACTCGCGGACAAAGGAATTCGCTCAAACGCAGTCGCACCCGGGATCGTCAGCGTTGGGCTTGCCAAACAACAGTGGGATACGGATCCAATCTACCGTGCTCGGGCACAGAAAGCAATCCCTCTTGGCGTTATGCAACCGCTTGATTCGGTGGCAGACGCCTTTCTATTTTTGTGCAGCACGGCTGCAGATTATATGACTGGGACAGTGCTACTCGTAGACGGTGGATGTAGTCTGTATCCAATGGATGACGCCTAATCCGCCAAGGAGAGACAAAACAAATTTTCGCGTGGTTTAGTAAGTAAGTTTCGGTGTCAGACGGTTCTCATCTATTTTGAAACCAAAGCCGAGGACCGAAACCTTTCAGAAGTAACGGCATCAATCGGAAAATTCCAGCAGCGTTTTCCGATGCAATTTCAATCTCGTGTTTCGTAAAAGGCACGAAAAGACGGAGAAATTATGTCACAATTTGTAAAAGCCGCGACAACCGACCAAATTCAACCCGGTAGATGTATTGGTGTGAAAGTCGAAGGTGTTTTCATCGGCATCTACAACGTGAAGGGCGCGTATTACGCCATGAACAACATCTGCCCACACCTCGGTGGCGTTTTGAGTTACGGCTTTTTAGATAACAACTGTGTTACCTGCCCACTCCACATGTGGGAGTTTGATGTAACCACAGGTGCGTGTGTGTGGCCAGGTGAGGAGAAATTACCCACCTATCCTGTTAAAGTAGAGGGCGAAGATATCCTTGTGAATGTGGACACACCCCTCCAAGCGAGTTAGCACCTGTTTTGGTAGAGTTTTGGTAGAGCGGCGCGGTCATCCGATCGCGCCCGTTGAAAAGAAGGAGAAAGACTATGGCATATCTGCTCACCGGTGGCATGGGGTGCATCGGTACTTACGTCATCCGCGACCTATTGGCAACCGGTGAAAAGGTAGTCGTATACGATTTTGCTTACGACCTAACCATTCCCAAAATGGTACTTGCAGACGAACAACTTGAAGGGTTCACCTTCGTGCAGGGCGACATCACCGACCTGCCACACATCCTGCGCACTATCCAAGAACATGAGATTGATCGGGTTATCCATCTCGCCTCGTGGCAGGTACCGGCGTGCAATGCGAATCCACCGGAGGCACTAAAGGTGGTTTGCGAAGGCACGATCAACATATTGGAAGCGGCGCGTATTTTCAAGCTCAAACGTGTTGTGTGGGCAAGTAGTGTTGCAGTCTTCGGGGCACCAGAGGATTACAACCACGAACAGATTCTCAACGATGCCCCGCACTATCCGAAGTTCATCTATGGGGCATGCAAATCCCTCAACGAAAGATACGCAATGCACTATTTTGATGCCTACGGTGTGGATTCGATCGGACTTCGGTTTACTGCGGTCTATGGAGTCGGTAGAACCCGCGGCATGAGTTCATTCACAACGCAAATGATCGAAGCAGTGGCATTAGGTAAACCATACGTCTGTCCGTTTGGTGATGATGCGGTGGATTGGCAGTATGTAGAGGATGTCTCTCGTTCGATCGTGGTCGCTTGCACCTGTCCAACAATGCAGACACGCGTCTTCAATGTGAAGGGTGGTATCCGCCCCGTCAAAGACGGCGTGGCATATCTCAAGACCTTAGTGCCAGATGCACAGATTACGTTGGAGCCAGGAGTGTTTGGAATCTCGTGGGACTATGACGCAACGCCTATCGCTGAAGAGATGGGATTTACGCCTGACTACACGATGGAGCAAGGGATTCTGAAAACGTTCAATCGTTTCCGAGCGCGCGCAGGGTTGGCGCAAATATAGTTGTCATAGGGCAGAGAGTGCTCCGGCTATTAGCGAATGAAAGAATGATGATGTTGTTCAATTCTCAAACTAATAGTACTTTTTCATCTGTGCCCAAGTGACAGCTAACTTCCCGCGGGCATCAACAGACAGAACCTGTTCCCACGGGATATTTTTTCCTTTGGAATCGGCTTGATGTATATCATCAAAGTTCGGATGTCCCCAGCCACCACTATTGTTATCAACAACAACAATTTGGGCGGTCTTGCCGTTGAATTCGGAGATGTCCCACTCTACTCGTGCCATGGTTTCGGTAGCTTTACCGGTTGATGTGAGCACGACTTTTCCCTTAATCTCCAGGTTAACACTACACGGCGCGGGGTCATCTTTCCATGGGTGATTGCCGCCCCCGATGAGGAAATTCATCGTTTTTCCGATAACTGTGAATTCGATTGAGGTGAGGGTGCCTTGGGGTCCATCGCCCTGCGTGGCACCTGGATTCTGTCCGAGTTTTTTCCCTACCTTCGGACCTTGGTACTTTTCATATAAACCTAACCACCAATCCCCTTGATGCTCAGAGGGCTGACCGCGGCCTCGCGCCGTTGGGTTATCTCCCCAAGTTGGCTGGAAGTCGAATGCCACATCGTCTTTCTCCCAATCCGTGAGGTCACCCGTCTCGAAATCGTTGTTAAACGCTCGCGCTGAGGCGATATTAATGGGTAAAACCAACAGTATCAGGAGGACGGAGGGCATCATGAGCGAGAAATACATTTTTTTCATGAGAAACGTCTCCTTCTGTTTCCGAAAAGTGTGTGCTTCAGGTTATCTGGGCAGCAACTTGTGAACATACGTCTGAAAGTCGAACAACATCATCGCTTCTTATAATACACTATTGTGAAAATAATGTTAAGGAAAATCGTGAATTTCGGTACGGAATGACTACAACAGGTCGACAAGCTGCCTTGCGAAAATCAATCCGATGACGCAGACAATTGCTGTCAAAGTCCGCTTTTCGCTTTTGATGGCGCGTGTCCAAGAAAAATCGTGGGGAGATGGTTCAGGATAGGGATGGAATCGGGGAATAAAGCGTGGCACGCGATCTCGGTATGCCTGATAGACCGGACCGCAGGATTCTATCAGGTACGACTCCTCTACGGCAATAATCGGTAGGTATTGAAAGAAATAGCCAACAATTAACACTGCTACGAGCCAATACACATTCGCAACAAAACAAACGCCAAGACTGAGCAGGAAATTACCGAGATAGAGCGGATTGCGGACGTAACGATACGGACCTGTTGTGACGAGATCTCGCGCGGCACCAAGCGTTCTTGCACGGGTAGATGCTCCGGCATATCCGACCGCCCATATCCTGAGAAATTCACCCGTAGCAATGAGCAGCACGCCAATCACTACGGTGTACCACAGAGGCTCAGCAAAATAGAGTAGCGCGAGGATAAAAGGGATAGGTGTGAAACTACGGATTTTGAAGAAGAAGTTGCCAATTTTTCTAATTTTCCTTGCGGTTCGGTGAAGTAGGTTTGAATTTTTATTTCGGTGTACGCCAGATCATGATACCCCCAACAATAGCGTACAGGATGTTCGCTCCCCAACAAGCGAGAAACGGATGAAGTTTGCCGCTTTCACTCAATCCCTCAAGCGTTGCAAAGGAGACCGCCCAATAGATAAAAGAGAGAAAGAAAGCCATCACCAAACCCGCGAAGAAACCTGCTCTACCAAAACGGATAGCGATAGGCGCGCCAAGCATAACAACAACGACGGCTGCAAAGGGATACGCCGTTTTGTGATACAACTTCACCTGCTCTTTGCGCGAAATCTGTCCCGCTTCCTGTTTATAGGCGATCTGTTGGCGGAGTTCTTCGATTGTCATCGCCCTGGGATCCTTTTCACTCCCAATAAAACGGGCAGGATCTTCGTGCCGCTCTATCATATATGTATCGAAAGCTTCATAACCCACCTCCACCCCTCCTTCAAAGTGCCGGATGTATCCATCAGTTAATTGCCACTCGGTAGGCGTCCACGCCGCTGACTTCGCGAACGTCACACGAGCGAGTTCCGCCTTTGTATTATACTCATAGATAGTGAGCTGTTGAATTTTGCGAGCGTCCAAATCAATCCGCTGTAAGTAAAAGATACGGTCGCCTTTGCCTTTGAAGACGATGTTCCTGCCGCGACGCGGTCTCACCTTATTTTGTAAGAGATACGCTTCATGAAAGGCAGGCGACGCGACCCGGTTATAAAAAAGCGCGAAGAGTCCACAAATAACGAGTGTTACACTCAAAATAGGAACGAGGAGCCGGTAAACACTGAGACCGCTCGCTTTCATTGCAGTGAGCTCGTTGCTTTGTACCATCCTACCCAGCACAAAAAAGATAGCCACAAATGCAGCAACAGGCACCACCTCCATAATCCGACGTGGTGCTTGGAAGAGAACAATTTTAACAGCCGTCATATAAGCGACATCATCATCAAACTTCTTAATGTCCTTATCCAGCAAACGCACGATAATAATCAGGGCGATAAAGAACAAAAGCCCGACAAAAAAGGCTTTGAGGTATTCACGAAGCAGGTACCGATCTAAAATATTCAATTTTTAATTATACCTTGCGGATGAGTCATGGCATCTGTGAATTTAGCGGTTTTTGTGTTCGAGTCGCCCTCCATTTCATTACGGGCTTAGTGTCCGACTTTAAGAAGATGGTACAGGTTCCTCGAAAACATGCGCGTAACGTAGTGGAGCACAGTCCAGAGGCCAATAGTTTAAAATAATCCGCTTTCCACTTCGTTTCGGGTTACAGGCTTTGGATTTTGAAAAGAATCACAGGCACTGAAACTGACTGCTGATAGCTTCCCTTCGATTATGATTCGACTTTCCTATTGACAACAAGCGGCATCTTACTATCCCGGTCCCGCCACGTCCGCAGCGTCCCCTCGCCTATCATACGGATACTCAGAGCAATGCCGAAGATACCAATAACAACATTTGGAAGCCACATGGCAAGGGCAGGAGATAACATGCCGTTCAAACCTGCACTTTGCCCGATTTGAAGCAGTAGGTAATAAATCAAGATCACAGCTAAGCCGACACCAAACCCAATCATTCTACCGCTCTGTTTTACCATCAACCCAAGCGGCACGCCCATTAACCCGAATGCCAAACACGCGAAAGGGATAGAGAACTTTTTGTGATACTCAACCTGCGCAAAACGGAGTTTACTAAGGGTGTAGTCAGGGTTTTGGCTGGTTTCTACAGTAGATCGCAGGTCAGTGACGAATTCCTTAAGCTGGGAAATACGCATCGACCGTGGTGTCTTGTTCTGAAATGCACCGCGCTCCAGATCCTCGGTCAACTGCAGTGCAAGTTGTTGCTGCTGGAACTTTGTTACACGATACCCATCTGAATTATCGGTTGTCGGTTCGTAAGTGAGTCCATCGTAAAGCGTGAGCATGGCTCTGCCACTTTCAAAACCGAGACTGCCCTCTCGCGCGTGACTGAACCGAGGACGTCCACTCCAGATACCATCCCATATTTTGACCTCCCGCATGCGACCACTCTTGGCATCCGTGGATTCGTACATCCACAGCTTACCTTCTCTCTCCAACTCTTTCATGACGGTGGCTTCTTCCAAAATGAATGTCGGATTGTGTCTTTGGATGTCGCGTTTGAGCGTAGCGTAAGCAAGATTCGCCTTTGGCAGCGCGTAGTCCATCAATCCGAGATCAACGACGCTCAGCACCATTGTAATGCCTAAAAGGGGAAGCATAAGATGATGGAAAGCGACACCGTGTGCTTTCATCGCGATGATCTCATTATCAGTAGAGAGTCTTCCCAGAGAAAGTAAAATTGCGACCAAAGTCGCCATCGGAAGAGATAGCACAACTGTCGCTGGCATCACATAGGTGAGCAATTCGACAAGGTAAATCGGACTTATCCCTTTCTGCACAAAAAGCTTCGTCAACCGAAAAAGGTCATCGAAGATGAGGATAAAGGTAAAACAGATAAGTGCTATTATGAACGGTGGAAAAAATTCTTTAAGTATATACCGCGCTAATATTCTCATATCTTTGATGGAGCCGTAGATGTCTCACGATAGATGCGTTTTGCAGACATACCAATCAACGGATTTCAATAATTATTGGTTTCACTATAAACTGATGCCGTTCTTTTTTTATGAGTTGATTTGTGCCGGAAAAACCTTCATAATTTAATACATTAGTAGCAGCGCAGCCTGTTTTTAATTTGAAATTTTGCTATGAATGATGTTATCATACCCACATGAAACTTACGCTCGAATCAATTCAACTTACAACTGATGATTTGGCGGACGTAGCGGCACGTCATACTTCTGCCCAAGAAATCTACTCTCCAACAGCCCCAAGGTGCCCGACTGCCCAATTCGGTTGGCGTGACAGGTGGTGGTTAAACCATACAGCAGCACAACAGGTTACCATTAATTACTGGTTCTTCGAGTCCCACGACGAAGCACGTACAGCCGCGGATGAAGGCAGATTTCGGCTTTCAGCGCAGACGGTGCGAAAATTGGGCGGACGTGATTCCATCTATCAATCTCCATCAAATGACCAACATGGACTGGGGGATGTAGTGTGGCAGGCTGGCGCGAATTTCCTTTTCGTACAACAAACCATCGTCGTGCTGGTAACGGAAATAGGAGGGCGGGTTCTCGAGGAAACAACCCTCCATATTGCCCGAAAAATTTCCGAGAAAATCCATAACGCGGTGCTGTCGAAACAGTAAGCGGGTAAATGCGAGCACGATTTAATAATCTTGATACCACGTCGCGGATTGCTTGGTAATCTGAACGTTTTCTACACCACCAAATTGGCGATGCTCAAACCACGGTAACGCGTTCTCCGCCGCAGCGTTTGCGTTCTTGAAGTTCATTGTCGCCTCGTTTTCCAAGAATTTCTCAACTGCCGCAGTGTCAGGATAGTATTGGACAGCATCCTTCCAGATGGCTCGTCCACAGAGAAAACCACTTGCCCCAGCACCCGCCGCGAGGTCAACGTTCTCGATGAATTCCTCAATATCCACACCGGCACTCAAAATTACCCACGGCAGTGTCGAGGTTTCGTCTAATTTCTGGCAGATTTCCTTCACTTCGGCGAGTTCATACGCCGAATCTCCCGCATAAAAACTGGTATCTTGATAATCTGCTGTATATTTTAGGTCGGCAGGAAATTCTAATTTCAGGATGTCAACTTTGTAGCTTGGATCCGTGAACTCCTCGACACTCCGAATCACAAGATCCGGTTTCTGTTTCGCGAAGGCGACGCTCTTCGCCGTACCTTCAAGGGCGTAACTGACTAATTCCAACAAAAACGGCAAATCCTGCTTTTCGCATTCGTCTCCGACATGACGTACAAAGGCTTGCTGGTGTTCAAGGGTTTCCGCGGAGGCATCAGGATGGTAATAGGCGAGGAGTTTAATAGCATCTGCGCCGGCGCGTTGTGCCTTGGCGATGCTCCAGTTTGCAATCGGATTGGAGAGACGTTCGTTTTCGCCAACCCCTTCGCTGACATAGCCTGACTCTTCATAGGCTAACAGCAATGCAACATCTCGTGGAATCGCGGTTATAGAGTAGGGATGCCCGTAAATTGGGTCAGTCAGGACCGCTGTAGCATTTGGGGAAAGGACTCGGGTAATCACAGTTTTCAGTGCTGCGACATCTTCGTATTGGACTTCAGCATTGTCCTTGTTGAGCGCATCTGCGAGTGCCTGTACCATGGAACCACGCTGGTCAATCGCCATCATTTTAAAGCGACCATTCGCATCGGCGAGTTTCATGATGCCCCGCAATTTACCAGAGGAAATATCGTTCATTAGCTTCTCCTTTTTTAATAGTTGTCAGTTGTCAGTCGCCAGTTATCAGTTAAGAGGTTATGGTTAAACCAGGGTCTTCCTCTTTAACTCTCACTGCGAGGCAAACTGAAAACTGATAACTGAAAACTAATTAGTATTCACGTTCAACGAAAAAACGGATTAAAGAGAAAAACAACTGCTTTGCCCGTCCATCAGGGACATGGGCAAAATTGTTCTTAAACCGTCCAGCGGCTTCCTGCAAGAGTGCCTGAGACCGCTGTTGCGCATAGGTAATCGATTTATATTTTTGCATTAAGTGGAGCACACTCTCGACTTCTGCCTCGGTTTTCTCATCACGCGGACGTGCCATGATGTCAATCACATGCTGGGCTTCAGCTGAGCTGCAAGCATTGATAAGATGAATAAGGACGAGGGTTCGTTTGCCTTCACTAATGTCTCCAGCAATCTCTTTTCCGTACCTGCCGACATCGCCAATCAAGTTAAGGACATCGTCCTGAATTTGAAAGGCAATACCGAGTTCTTTACCGAGTTCTACGAGTCCATCTATTTCTGTTTCATTCGCACCACCGATAATTGCCCCAACGCGACACGGTGTGATACAGGTATACCATGCGGTTTTCTGTACGCACATCGTTAAGTAATCCTCTTCATCAAGATCCCAGCGGTTATCGCTAACCCAACTCAACTCAATGTGCTGCCCCTCAACAACTTGGTTGCTGAGTTGTATGAATTCAGATAAAATACGGAAGGCGAGTTGATGTCCGAGAATCTCAGTGTTTCGGTGAAGCATCTCCCACATCTTGCAGTGGAGGGCATCCCCAACGTTGATAGCCATTGGGATCCCGTGCTTTTGATGGAGACACGGTTCGCCTCTGCGGAGTTCGGAACCATCTTCAATATCGTCGTGAATCAGGAGCCAATTCTGGAGGAGTTCAAGTGAGGCAGCAGTGTTAACGGCGCGCTGCGTATCTCCGCCGAACGCCTCGCACATGAGCATACAGAGCGCGGGACGTAATCCCTTCGCGGCGCGGCGCGGGTAGTCTAACATCATCTGGTACAACTGATGGACATCCGGGTGCTTGTGGGTAGTCGGGAGAAAGTCAAAAATACAGGCATCAACTCTACTTTTGACATCGCTGAGGTATGTTGTGACAAGATGCTTTGTGAGTGAGGGTTCTTGTCCAGTTTGCTGCATTGCTTTCCTTATGTTTTTCGCCGTCTTTTTATTTTACTCAGTCCTCCCATGATTTCGTCGGATCCCTGAGCACAAACATCAAGCTTTATCAAGCGTTGACTCGCAAGTTTCGCTTTTAAATTATAACACATTGCGGGGCGAAAATCAAATTTTTTGCTCAGAGAGAGCAGAGAGACCAGAGGCGTTCAGTTTTAAGAAATTAGACGATACTTTCACAGTTTTCATAGCAAACCCGAGAAATCAATAGGTGTCGTGAAAGGCGATAAACCCTGACTATGATTGGGTTTTAGACGGTTTTCATCAAAGGGTGCTATGAAAGTTGCTATGAAAGTTGCTATGAAAGTTCACACCGGTCTATATCCGTCATAAAACTTTCTGGGTGCGGGATGGATAATTGTAGATTTTCCTAATTTTCCTATATAACGTGAGTTCGATAAAAGACTTCTACTTGTACTGCAAACTTTTAGTGTACGCGGAATACACCACAAACTAAATGAGGATTCAGATTTTAATTCGGTAATTTTCTAATGAGGTCCGGTGCGGTTACAAACCGCACCATAGGTGTCAATTTAGTGATTTTTCGCTGCGTTTTGAAGTCGTCTAAGGGTCGTATTTTTTCCACTGCTTTTCTCCAGAGCGTCTGCGTTTTGAAATGCGCGTTTTATGTCTTTCAGGGTTTCAATGACTGCCTTTGTTGATTTATGAAAACTCATCGTCAGTGTTCGGGCATAGCCTGTAATGAGTTCAGCGGTCTTCATAAGACTATGACGTATACATCGCCAGCCAGCAATCAACATCACAGCGTGTCGGATGACTGCGGCAATGAGTTTGGCATAGATTTCAGACAAGATACGATACGGCTTTTGACTTCGGGAGACCTGGAGTTTCCCGATACTTTTGAAGCATTTAAACATCAACTCAACTTGCCAGCGGATGCCGACGATGGCGCATATCTGCTCCGGGGTGAGGCGGTGTTCTTCGATGTTGGTGATGTAGAGGTTCCATCCTGCAAGGCGCAGTCGTATTTTTGAAGGATTTTCATTTTTTCGTTTGGCTCGGTATCTGATATATCGCCGTCGTTTATTTGTTTCTGCTTCAGTGAGTCTCTCTGCGATGAGATATGCGTTGAGTTGCTTTGTTTTCCCGACACGGATAGGTTTGCGGATCACGGTGTTTTCGAGGTCTGCGTTGAGGAGGTTTTCCAAAGACAACGGTTCTCCGGTTGCGTCAAAGAGGTGGCAGCCGGCTTTCAAACGTGTTATCCAATAGACGCCGTTTTCAGTAAGTTTTTCAAGTTCATCAAGCGAAAAATAACCGAGGTCTGCGAGGCGCAAGCTGCCCGGCGGGAGGGGGTCAAACTGCTTTTCTGCCGTGCTATCAGCGGTGATGCCATCGGTGAGTTGAAAGTGTTCAAAGCCACCGGTCAAAATATCGAACCGCAGGTGGAGTTTCAAGGCAGATTTCTGAGGATGATTCTTTTTCCGGGGTCCCTGCCAGGTAGCGTTGAGTTCATCAGGGAGCGATAGCCACGTGCTGTCTTGAACGAAAACACCCGTGAAGTGCTCAAGTAAAGGCAGCACTTGGGGTTCAGCGGCAATCTCAATGACATCTGCGATGGCAGCATCAAGGGTCGTTTTCAGCATTTCGGCAGTCTCAGGCGTGAGCCGCTGCGCAATGGCTTGGCGGGAGACATTGAGGCCGAGGGTGCTGGCGGTCTCGGCAAGTTGATGATAGCTCGCCTCTGGGTTTTCTAACCATCCGAAGACCAGAATTTCGGTAAGCGCACTACCGGTGAGTTTACGCCTTCTGCGGAGCATTCCGCTCGCCACGGCTGCTTCATCAGCAATACTTCTAAGAATCCTTTGCATATTATTGCGAACTTGTTGTAAAATGGACATTGGAAACACCTCTTTTGTAGAATCAACTTGGATCGTTCTTTCTACATTATGCGGGAGGTGTTTCCTCTTTGCAACGCTTTTTTCATACACTAAAAATACACATATTTCTCACTAAATTGACACCTATGGTGCGGTTACAAACCGCACCTACCGGGCCTGGGGAAAAATCAAATTACCGAAATATTTATTTAAACTTCATAAAGTTTGTGCTACAATTTATGTCTTTGACACGCGAAAACGGAACCTTTAGACGGACGAAATGTTTAAGTCAAACTGACGTTATATAGTAAAACCCATAATTACTTATACACCAACAGAAGGGCGAGGTTACAAACCTCGCCAGCGAAGGAGAGGTGTTTTGTGTTTTCTAAAGTGGCCATGTATTTGCGGATTTTCCTATAAATGTTCCGAAGGAAGGCTAACTTTCACGGAGGTTTTACCGGCGTAGGTGTGCCGTGCGTTGCCAAGATGCAATATGATGTCTCTCCGTGAAAAAACGAATGTGAAAATAGAATTAACTTATCGTATCAGTGTTTTTAGAACCGGAGGTGCTTATCTTTTCGGGTGTCCTCGACGATTTTGTCATCTTCAGGATTATAGTTCCTTTTCGATTTGGCTGTCAGTTTTTCGGAAACGGTTGCGTGAGAATTCTCCTTAAAAATGTTACACCAGTGTAACATTTGGTGTAGAGCGATTATCGGGATGGAACCCAGTAACCGTAAGGATTCAGAGGCATTTTTTTTGACCCATCGCTGTGAAAAAAAATAAATTGGAGGAAAGTGTAACATTTTATTGAGGTAGCCGTCAGCCATGAAAATGTCAGTCATTGGTTCTCCGTTAGCAAGGAAATCTGTGGGTTGTATGGTGTTGAATCTGGCTTACCGGACACACTAAAAACGCCAGTAGGTATGCGTTCAGATTCGCCGCTCATATTCGTCATGTGTTCCGATCCAGAACCAGATTAACTTCCCTTCTTCTTCACGCGCCAAAGCCCTATAACCTTTACTGACTCGGATTGCCCAAAGAACTCCGACCTTTTTTAAACGTAGTGATGGGTGTCTGGGATTTTGCTGAAGGAGTTGAAACTTCTGAGGAACGCGTCTTCGGACATTTAGCGGAAGTCCAGCACAAGATTTCCAAAAATCTTCATCAAGAATATGTTCCATGCTACAACAACTTTTGAAGTTCGTCTATGCTATAGCATTTGCCATCTCGATAATTCTTAACTGCTTTTTCAGCAAGGTGATCGAGCCGTCCGGTTTTCACGTCCTCTTCAAACTGCTTTTCCCAAGCTTCTTCTTCGGCGACAAGTGCCTCATGAAGTTTCTTTTCAAGAGTTTTCAGCAGTGTTTTTTCTGTAGATTCCTCACACTTGACTTTTGGAACGTCCGGAATCCACCCCAGCCAATTCGTCCCATTTCTTTGGATATGGGCGGTATAGGTTTCCTCAAAGATCTTGTCATGAATTTCGATAGTCTTTATTTTTTCCATGATCTTCTCCGTGGAGATTTTAGGATTAAGTGGATAATGCGCAGTTGGTAATCCTGCCAAAAAATCGTTACCTGTTCCAGTGACCTGCAAATGATCAGCAAAATATGGCTTTATCACACGCAGGGTTCACAGATAGACTCTCGTTTCCACCTCTCACGCTCTACAATTCATCTAAATCGAGTGCAATGAATCGGTATCCAAGGGGTTTTATCCGATCGACTAAAGTTTCTCGCAATTGGAGGGCACGCGTAAATTGTGCCTCCGACACCTGTATCCGCAAAACAGGTGCCTGGTCAAAGAGTAAAACATCTTCAAGCTCGAATTCGCTCAGGATCTGCTTGACCTCTACCAATGTTGCGGGACTTTCGGCTTGCACCGTATCGGGATCTTTTTCCATATTAGGACTGTCGCCTCCAGTCGCTACCCGCCATGAATCCACCATCAACGAACACCATTTGTCCTGTGACAAAATCAGAGGCGTTAGAGGCGAAGAAAATTGTTAAGCCTGCTAAGTCTTCAGGCTCACCCCATCGGTCTGCAGGGGTGCGATTGAGAATCCATCGGTTTCGGTTGTCCTCGCGTGCGGGGGCAGTCATCTCGGTTCGGATGAAGCCGGGCGCAATGCCGTTGACCTGAATGTTGTGTTCCGCCCATTCCACAGCGAGAAGTTTTGTCAATTGGAGGAGTCCTCCTTTTGCCGCCGTATAAGCGATACTCGTCGGCAATCCGATCGCTGAGGTAAGCGACAACGTGTTGATTACCTTACCCGATTTTTGTCGCTGCATGACAGTGCCACAGGCTTTTGCGAGAAAAAACGCACCTTTCAGATTAACATCCGTAACGAAGTCCCAATCCGCCTCGGTAAATTCCAAGGCAGGGTTGCGTATATTGACCCCAGCGTTGTTAACGAGGACATCAAGTCTCCCGAAAGTTTCCACAGTCTGCGCGACGAGCGCGTCAATTTCTGTAAGATTGCTGACATCCGCCTGAATAGGAAGGACGTTTCTACCGGTCTCACCGGCAATTTGCTCAGCAACAGGGGTTAATGTCTCTATCTCTCTACCCACAACAACGAGATCCGAACCTGCACCCGCAAGCCCTTCTGCCATTGCGAGCCCAATGCCGCGACTCGCCCCAGTGATGAGGCTCACCTTACCATCCAATCGAAATTGTTCAACGATCCCTGTAGCAGATTTCTGATTCATATTTCACTCCAATTCCAAACTGTAATTAATCGGTCAGTTCATCCTGTTCTGTAAATTCAAACAATTGCCCACCGTCAATAGCTTTTATTTTTCCACCATATTCCTCAGCAAGGGAGACAAGCAACTTTGCACCGGGTGAGCGTTTCAAATCAATCTCAAGAGCAACCACATAGATAATAGCGTTGTTGCGGTTATGCTCACGCACTACATCAAGAATCTTCTGTGTGTTTGTCTCGATGTGTAAAGCACCCTCATCTGCCTGTGGTAAGCCATCTGTTATCAAAACAACGACAGTGGGTTCAAACGCTAAAGCGGACTTAATGGCGGAGAGAATGTTAGTGTCCAGATTGCCCTGAATACTTTGCGGTGTGAATCTGTCAAGATACTTCAAGACGCGTTTTATGTTTACGGGGTTCGCCGGGAGCATTTTCTCGCTCATAGGTTTAGCTGCGTCGGAAAACGCTACAACATTCAGCTTGTCATTGTTCCCTAACATCATTACGGAATCTTTGAGAGAGTCTATCGCGATTGGTAATTTTTTCATTCCGGCTGCCTGCATACTTGCGGTTATATCAAGACAGTAGACGACCTCTTTGGGTCCCCCGAATTCATCGAGGAAATCAATGATGCCGAGTCGATCTGCGATACCGGCACTTCCATCACCACCGAGAAGTCCACCGTCGGAGCCATCTTGCCCACCCCCACGGAATCTCCCCATACCGTCGCCGCGTGCTCGGACCCGACCGGTAACAATACCGCGTCCATCGGTCTGTCCGGGTTGTGCGATAAGTCTACGGAGGTTCGAGGCTTCCGCATCCCGTAATTGGGCATCCGTCATAAGATCTGGGACAACCTCACTCAAAGGTGCTTTGTTGACCTCCACGTCTTTGAGTACAACGCGTGAACTGAGTTTAATGACTTCATCCATCTTATTTCGAGCGGTTTCAATTTTCTTCTCCATTGCGTCTCTGGCGAGATCCTGATTCGGATCATACATCTTTTTGGTCAGCGGTGGTTTGGGTTTCAGTTTCCGTTTTCTGGGCGCATCAGCATCGTTAATCAAGTCAACTGCGAGTGCATCCGCCTGTTCTTGGCTGAATCGATTCATTGGAAGAAACAGGTAGGTAATAACGAACATCATGTGTAGAATCAGCGATAACAAGATGACAGAGCGCGTGCGGTTTCTACGTCGTCGTGCATCCATGCCCCAGCTCAGCAAATGATTTAACATGATCAAGTCCTCCGCGTTTCGTTTCTCTTTTTATTATATGTTTTGAAAGCATAGATTTGTAAGCAATATGTTTTGGGATTTCCGGGTGCTTACGTTTCTGACGCAGTTTGTTTATTTTCAAAAGCCTGGATCCACGTTCTGCCTTTAGGTGTCAGTTCATAATACGTATGATTTCGGTGTTTAATCCATTTCCCCTTGACGATGTTCTTGCGATAGTGGATGATACGCCCTTCAACCCGTTTCAGCCCCCCGAGATCCCGCAATTTGCGATGTCGCTGGTGCATCTCCTCAAGCGGAATTCTCAAGGCTTCAGCAACAACAATAGAGTAGTCCATTCCCAATTCTTGATGGTGCTTCAGTATAAAGTAATCGGTCTCATCAAGTTCGGCAAACTCAGGTGGAAGGGCAACGGTATCCGTTGGTGTCTCAGTTGTCCGAATCTCATCCCACGCGATTGCCAATAGCCGCTCCGGTCGGAAGCCTTGTACTGCGCTACATTTGGCGTGATGGACAGTTATCGTACTGTCTTCCTTGAAATAACCAGTGATCAAGTCCCCTTCTTGGGGCGTACAGCACTTAGCAATTTTATAGGTTAGTTCTGCAGCCATATCTCTGCCTTACTACAATGCCTTATATTATACGCAAGTTGCCACCTATTTATAGACATAGCACCCCTACGGGGTGCGGGAACTTCAATGGACACTTCTCTATAGACATAGCACCCCTACGGGGTGCGGGAACTTCAATGGACACTTCTCTATAGACATAGCACCCCTACGGGGTGCGGGAACTTCAATGGACACTTCTCTATAGACATAGCACCCCTACGGGGTGCGGGAACTTCAATGGACGCTTTTCTATAGACATAGCACCCCTACGGGGTGGGGAAAGTGCCTGAAAAACTGTACTGAAACGTTCAAAACTTGTTAGTAGCAACTTCGGTTATATTAGTGTCTCAATTTCGCCCTAATGCCCGGTACCCGATGTCGTTCCGCACGTGTGCCCTATCAAAATGGATCGCAGAAACGCCTTGATATGCGCGTTGAATGGCATCGTGTAATCCGCCTGCAACAGCAGTGACACCTAATACTCTACCGCCGGCTGTGACGATGTCCTCACCGTCTTGCTCCGTTCCTGCGTGAAAGACCGTAACGCCTTCAATTGCATTCGCATCTTCAAGCCCCGTGATAACTTCCCCTGTTTGATATGGGTCTGGATACCCTCCAGAAGCCATAGCGACGCACGCTGCTGCTTCGTTATGCCATTGAACATCAGCATGCTGCTTAAGCGTTCCATCAATACACGCGATTAGCAAAGGCACCAAATCACTTTTGAGGCGAGGTAAGAGGACTTGTGCCTCCGGGTCACCAAAACGGCAGTTGAACTCCACCACCTTTGGACCTGCGTCTGTAATCATTAATCCCACGTATAACACACCTTTGAAGAGCCTATCGATATCCGCCATGCCATTGACGGTAGGGTAGACAATGCGTTCCATCACATAGTCGTGCAATTCTGGTGTGATAACTGGCGCAGGAGAGTATGCACCCATCCCGCCGGTGTTCTTACCCGTATCACCATCGTGGGACATCTTGTGGTCCTGCGAACTGACAAAAGGGAGACAGTAGGTACCATCGGTAAGTACGGTAAAGGAGGCTTCCTCACCGAGAAGCTCTTCTTCAATCACGACGCTATCACCGGCATCGCCAAATGCCTTGTCTATCAAAATAGTTGTGACAGCTTGCACTGCCTCTTTGAAGGTACGTCCCGGGATAACTCCCTTTCCTGCTGCAAGTCCGTTTGCCTTAACGAAAACAGGTGTATTTTGATCTTCGATATAGACCATCGCTTCCTCGGCATCCGTAAATGTGCGGTGTGCCGCTGTCGGTATATCGTTTTTCATCATCAGCTGCTTGGCGAAATCCTTACTTGCTTCAAGGTGCGCTGCTCGCTTATCGGGTCCAAATGCTTTCAATCCGCGTTCACGGAACACATCGACAATCCCTTCAGCCAACGGAACTTCAGGTCCGACAACGGTTAGTGCAATACTTTCGGATTTTGCCCAATTTGCAAGGTCAGCAAATCGCTCCGGCATAGGGATAGACGCTGCGATTTGTGAGATGCCGGGATTACCGGGCGCGCAATAGATTTTTTCGACAAGTGGGCTCTGTGCAAGTTTCCAGACGAGCGCGTGTTCACGTCCTCCTTGCCCAACAACCAGAATTTTCATGCCACATATCCTTTTTGACTGTATTATACCAGAATGTGTTCGGAGAATCAAGGGTGTTAAGTTAGGTTCAAAAATAACTACAGATGTGTTATACTTAATTCATTCATCTCAAACTGTCGGTCATGGAAAAACAATAAATCCGCAATGCGCAACATACAGCCTCGAGAAATAGAAGTTTACGAGACCCCAAACGGTCAAGTACCCTTTACTGAATGGTTTGCATCCATTCAAGATACAAAAACACAAACGAGAATTCGAGGACGACTTGATCGGCTTGAAAATGGAAATTACGGCGATTGCCAATCTGTTGGTAGTGGTGTCTTTGAGCTGCGTCTCCATTTTGGTCCAGGCTATCGCATCTACTTTGGTGAAGTGGATAGAACAATCGTCCTTTTACTCTGTGGCGGGGATAAATCAACACAGGCACGGGACATCCAACGCGCAAAAACCTATTGGTTAGAACATAAAGAGGAACAGTAATGAGAAAGTACCGAAAATGGCGAGAGATCGTAATAGAGCAACTTGCCGCCGACTGGGACGCGGCACTAGACTATATTCAATTCGCAATGGAAGAATACCAGGTGGACGGGGACACTGCTGTATTTCTGCTGTCTCTCCGGACCTTTATAGAATCGCAGGGCGGAGTTGCTGAACTTGGAAAAAAAACTGGCATGGAGGCACAAACCCTCTTGGAAGTGCTTACAAGCGATGATGCACCGCGCGTTGATACGCTCAGAATCATCTTCAACGCTCTGGGATGCAAGTTTTCAATTGAACCGTTAGAAAAGACTAAGCACAGCCTTGAACTTGCAGGTGCAGATACCACAAGAGCAAACACGGTGTTGGAACAACGCGCCAAGCAATTGGCAAAATCACACCCATCTTGATTTGGCAGGCGTATACAAACAACATCTGACTGTACAATGGAGGAATTGATAATGGCTGAACAACATCACGAACTCGCTCACGTTTTTGCTGAGGCTTCGCAGCGTGCTAACGATGCACGAGGCGGCGCGCCTCGCACCCTCAATATACCCTACACTTTTCCCGGCTATACCAAAGCGGAATGGACCGAAAAAGCGGCAGCATTACGTCAGCAGATTCGCGTTGCCAACGGCTTAGTTCCGACGCACGCACCGACACCGCTAAATGCCGAGATCTTCGGGAAAATCGAGCGTGAAGATTACAGCGTCGAAAAAGTCCATTTTGAACCCTTCCCCGGCTTCTTCACAACAGGAAACCTGTACCGTCCACTTGGGAAACAAGGACCCTTCCCTGGGATTGTGAGTCCGCATGGACACTGGGCGCGCGGGAGGCTTGAAAATATAGAGCGTGGTTCAATCCCCGGTCGCTGTATCAATTTCGCCAAACAGGGTTACGTCATTTTTGCCTACGATATGCTCGGTCACAACGACAGCGGCAAACAGATAGAACACGGCTATGGCGGTGCGCATGAAGGACTCTGGGGACTCAGTGCGATGGGACTTCAACTCCAGAACAGTATCAGTTCCATCGACTTTTTAGAGAGCCTACCCGATGTAGACAATGAACGCATTGGGTGTACAGGCGCGTCAGGCGGCGGGACACAGGCCTTTATATTGACGGCGGTTGACGAACGCATTAAGGTCTCAGCACCCGTCAATATGATCTCAGCGACAATGCAGGGCGGCTGCATCTGTGAAAATGCTCCAAACCTCCGCTTGGATACAAGCAACATTGAAATCGGTGCGCTGATGGCACCACGTCCACTCCTGCTTGTGTCCGCGACAGGCGACTGGACGGTAAAAACACCGACGGTTGAATACCCAGCCATCCGAAGCATCTATGCGCAGTTCGATGCGGAAGACAAAGTGCATCAGGTTCAAGTAGACGCAGAGCATAATTACAACCAAGAAAGCCGCGAGGCGGTCTACGCATGGTTCGCAAAATGGTTTTTGGGAGCGGAAGACCTCTCGGCATTTAAAGAGGTAGCATTTCAGGTTGAATCAGATGAAGCATTGCTGGTTTTCTCGGAACGCGATCTACCCTCGCATGCTATAAAACAGGACGAGGTTCTACCGGCTTGGGTGAACAGTTCCCAACAAGCGATCGAAAAATTGAAGCCAACGAACGAAGCAGAACTCCAGACCTTTCGCGCAGAAACGGAAAGTGGGTTGCAACACGCACTCGGATTACACATCCCGAAAAGCACGGACGTAACACTTGTTGAACCAGAAGGCGCATTTCCGACAACTTATCATACAAACTTATCCGCGAGACACCTTGTCATCGGTAGAAAGGGTATGGGGGACGCTATCCCTGCTCTGCTCTTTAGCTCAGAACCCCAAGTAGGACACGATCCAGTAACGCTCATTGTTCACCCAGAGGGTAAGGAAAAGTTAATCAATTCGGAAACAGGCGAACCTTCTTCGCTTATCACCGACTTACTTAGTGCTGACCAGAAAGTTCTGATCATTGATGTCTTTGGAACAGGCGAGCATAGCGATTATGAGAGATCGGAAGATACCAACTTTTTTACCACTTATAACCGAACAACAGCAGCGTTACGCGTGCAAGATATTGTAACGGCACTGCACTGCTTCACAAACCGAGGCGATGTCTCAGAGGTGAATCTGATCGGGATAGGTGAAGCGGGATTGTGGAGTTTGCTGGCGGCGGGATTTACGGATGTCAAAAACGTTGTCGTGGATGCGGCACAATACGCTCTCGACAGCGACGCGGCTTTCTTGGAAACTTTACCGATACCGAGCATCCGTCGAGTCGGCGATCTCCGAACAGCCGGAACACTCGTTGCACCCCGACCGCTGATTATTCACAACACCGGTGATACGTTTGATACAGGATGGATTGCTGAGGTTTACGGAAATATCGGGGCAGGTCAGGACTTACTTGTCGAAAAAGATAAGTTGTCTGATGAAGAGATAGTCACACAGGTAATCGGATAGACTTTGCAACATGGGCTTGCAAGCTACGCCATACTTTGCAATATGGGCTTGCAAGCTGCGTACAGATTAAGGGCGGACACAACGGTCCGCCCTTAATCTGTACGCGCGGTTTGTAACCACGCAAAATCACAAAACAGATGCCTCTATGAGAGGTTGTATCCACGTTCGTTGTGTTGCGATAGGTCAAGCCCTTGCCGTTCGTCATCCTCTTCAACGCGTAAGCCGACTGTGGCATCCACAATCTTGAGGATGATAAACGAAAGCCCACCACTCCAAATAATGGTAATAATGATGCTGATCAGCTGCGCCAAGACCTGTTTACCTATTGTCATACCTTCAGCTAACCCATTACCACCTAAGCCCTCAGCGACAAAAATGCCGGTCAGTAAGGCACCGACAATCCCACCAATACCGTGAACGCCGAATGCATCCAAGGAATCGTCATATCCGAGTTGCGATTTCAAACTCGTAGTGCCCCAGAAACAGACGGCGCCAACGACGAGCCCGATCACGAGTGCGCCCATCGGTCCGACAGAACCAGAAGCAGGCGTAATCGCAACTAAGCCAGCAACGGCACCCGTTACAATGCCCAATGCACTCGGTTTACCGTGTTTCCCCCACTCAATAAACATCCATGTAACAGCGGCGGTGGCAGTTGAAATCTGCGTGACAAGCATCGCCATACCAGCGGTACCATCAGCTGCAACAGCACTACCAGCATTGAACCCGAACCAACCGACCCAAAGCATTGATGCGCCGACGACGGTGAGGGTCAAACTGTGTGGAGGCATTGCGGTTGTCTGGTAACCGAGTCGTTTGCCGACCAAGATGGCAGCAACCAATGCCGCGACACCTGCATTAATATGCACAACATTCCCACCTGCGAAATCAAGTGCTCCGATAATATCACCAAAGAATGAACCGTCACCAGACCATGCCATGTGGCAGAGCGGTGCGTACACAATGAGAGACCAGACTGCCGAGAAGATTAACATCGCCGAGAACTTCATCCGCTCCGCGAATGCGCCAGCGATCAAGGCAGGGGTAATAATGGCAAATGTCATTTGGAAAACAACAAAAACGGTTTCGGGGATAGTCCCAGATAGGGTGTCTACCCCGATACCCCGTAGGAACATCGTACCAAGCCCACCGACAAAAGAAGTGAGTGTGATTTTACCCGCCTCCATGCCAGCGGTGTTAAAGGCGAGGCTATAACCACAGATAATCCATAGGATCGTAATCAACCCTGTCAATGCGAAACATTGCATAAGGACAGAGAGTACGTTTTGGACGCGCACGAGTCCGCCATAGAAAAGCGCAAGCCCAGGTATGGTCATAAAGAGAACGAGGGCAGTTGCGGTAAGCATCCAAGCGGTGTCGCCGGAATCAGGGGCTGTAGCGTCTTGTGCCATCGCCAAACTCGGCACACCACATATCAATAAAATAACAATTAGCGTTCCAATTCGTGTATAACCAGATCGCTCCTTTGCAGATTGCGATGCACATCGTTGTTGCATCTGTATCCTCCATAATATTTACAAGCAAGGGTCGCTTGTTTTGTTGTTCTGTATGGCAGACAACTTTGTCTACCGCTTCAATTTCTGTAGGGACAGGTACTTTTGTCCCACCAATCGTTTTCTGAAAATAGAGCCTAATTCCCAAGCAAGTTTCAATATTAACATTCAAGGTTTGAATCCACAATTAGGTTGGAAAGTTGGAAGTTGGGAAGATAGCATATACGGCGTTTCTTGTAGTCTTCCTTCACTTTCACGCTTCTTTGAAACTTAATATTGATTTTCTAAAATTGCTCAGAAGGTATTGATTCAACATTTTAGCAGAATATCGTAATAGTATCAAGCGTTTTTTAATTTTACCTTGCGGTTAAATAACGGGGGTTGGGAACTTCACGTGCCTTTCTGAGGAGTCGCCCTCCACTACGTTACGGGCTTGGTTTTGAGTATTTTAATTTTACCTTGCGGAGAAATAACGAGGGTTGGGAACTTCACGTGCCTTTCTGAGGAGTCGCCCTCCACTACGTTACGGGCTTGGTTTTGGGTATTACGAATTTTAATTTTACCTTGCGGATAAGTGGTAAATAGCAAAAAGGGAACGCCCACAAGCAGTGAAGTAAAACTCAGGGATATAAGTGAAACTTCCTGTGGGCATCCCTATTAGATTTATAGCCCGAAGGCTATCTGAATAATACGTCTAACGTATTAACGTATTGAGGAAACGTTAAAGTCAGGATAGGCACTTGCGCCGTGTTCTCCGTAGTCCAGTCCTGCCTGCTCTTCCTCTTCAGTGACTCGTAAACCTGTAACAGCCTTGATTCCGTGGAACAGAATAAAGCCAGTAACGAGACACCATGCGAAAACAGCAAAGACACCGACGATCTGTGCCCAGAGAAGTCCGAATCCTCCACCGAAGAAAACCCCACTTGAACTGTCGAAAAATCCGAGGAGAATCGTCCCTAATGCACCACACGTACCATGTACAGAAATGGCACCGACCGGGTCATCAATCCGAAGTTTTTCAAATAACAGAACACTCAGGACAACTACAACACCACCGAGGGCACCGATGATCGCAGCGGACACCGGACTCACAGTTGCACAACCGGCAGTAATTGCGACTAAGCCAGCCAGCGCACCGTTAAGCGACATACCGGCATCGGGTTTGCCGAGGAGTATCCACGCAGTAACCATAGCCGTGATAGCACCTGCGGCAGCAGCAAGGTTCGTAGTTACGGCAATTTTGGATATGTCAAGTGCATCCGCACCCATCTGGCTGCCAGGGTTAAACCCGAACCAACCGAGCCACAAGATAAAGACACCGAGTGCGGCAAGCGGTAGATTGTGTCCAGCAATCGGTCTCGGTTTCCCTTCACCATCATATTTACCAAGGCGGGGACCCAAGACGATGGCGCCCGTCAATGCGAGCCAACCACCCGTCGAGTGGACCACAGTTGAACCCGCAAAATCCGACATACCCAGACTTGATAACCAGCCACCACCCCAAATCCAATGTCCAACAATGGGGTAAATGATACCGGTGATGAAGACGCTGTAAATCAGATAACTTTTGAACTGTGTGCGTTCTGCCATTGCGCCAGAAACGATAGTCGCGGCAGTAGCGGCGAATACCAACTGGAAGATCCACGCGGCATGCGTCGGCACGGAACTCCACTCTAATGAAGCAAACGCAGTGGAATCCGTTGGCACAAACCAACCGCTTGTTCCCATGAATAAGTTGCCGGTACCAAACATGATGGCAAAGCCGATCGCCCAATAAGCGATCGAACCCAGTGAGAAGTCCATCAGGTTTTTCATGAGAATGTTGACAGCGTTCTTGGCACGTGTGAAGCCAGCTTCCACCATAGCGAACCCTGCCTGCATAAAGAAAACCAGAAATGCGGCGATAAGCACCCACAACGTGTCTGCCATATACTTTGCATCAGAAACCTTCTCACCCTCAACGGATCCGTTTAAGGCGAAAACGTTTAGGCTCAGGAGGCAGGTGAGCACAAAAACTGTTATGATAACCTTCTTCTTCATTTGGAATATCTCCTTTGTGTTAATTCATCCTTAAAACTGTCGTGTTGCGAACGGCGGCGGGCATTTAGATGTTTATGAAACCCACTTGTAATACGCCGCTGGAGGGTAGATGACATCTATCGCGAACCACAAGGTATCGATGATAACTACGGTTCGCGACAACAGCGACTTGTCCGTCCTTACAGAACACTTCTTCCTTACCAGGTACGAACGAAAGTCATTCTGCCGGTGATCCCTGTTTCATCGTCCCCTTTTTTGGTTTCAAATCCAACAAAGACACCGATCGTATTGTTTTCACCATAGCCGGCATTGACACGGAGGCCTGGGATTAGACTACTGAGACCACCGTCATCGCCTAAACCTAAGGTTACTTCGACCTGCGGACCAACAGAGAGCGTGTCATTGAGTGACAGTAGCACAAAATTACGAGTGTAGATCGCATCGTCACCGTAATCAAACGGCGAATTGAAGAAACCTTGTATCCAGGATTCAAAATAGATGGAACCAGCAGTGAGATATGTAAACAACTGCGGGGCAATCAGGGAAGAGGGACCATTAGCGGCGGCGTAGTCAAAACCAATACCGACCATGGGAAGGAAACTCAGAGACATTGAATCACTATCAACAACTGGAATGCCGAGTCCGATGTCGAACTCACCGAATGTCCCAACGACGTAAATATCGGTATCCAAAGAAAGATCACCGAGGAAACTTGGGGAATGGCTGGCACCAACCCAGATCTGCGTTCCTAAGCTATCTGTATCGGTACGGAACCACCCAGAAGCACCTGATGACTCTTCTTCAGCCATCTCCATCTCTTCACCCATTTCATGCGAATCTGCATAAACCATGGGGATACTACCAACTGCGAAAATACAAACCATTACTAACAAACGAACCAACCAAAACGTATGCGTTTTCATCAAAATCTCCTTTATACGCGTTTTAAAGCGCGCCTACAAGGTTATATTAAAATTTGAGCAACGTACTCTCACGGTGCGATAGTGCCAGTCTGCGGCTTTCATGGAGAAAGAGCCCGCTTGACTTCATCATAAATTTGTGATATAGTGGTTTTGCCTGTCTTTTTCGACACTTTTTCAACAAAAGGGAGCAGGCTTCACCAGTGCTTACTCTGCACCTGTTTTCATTTTAAGCAAAAAGTGTGCCAATTGCCTTTTGGTGCAGCTTGCAAGCCAAAACTTGCTGTCGTAAGGTATAGAGAAATATTCCGTTGGCAAACCCATATAAGAAAGCCAATACTGTCGCGCGCAAAGACTGGGATTCGTAAGTTATAGATAAACACAAGACCTTGCCAACTGAACAGGAACATAGAACTATCCAAAACCTTCAGAAATGTCCAAATATAGTTGGAAACCAGATTAAAATATAGTTGGAAACCAGATTAACCTGTAAGGTCAATTTGCAAGAAATCCCATAATTAAAAAACAAAAAATGCTGAAATTTTCAACAAAACATTGCCCAAAAAAGATGCAAATGGTGTTTTTGAGCGTTGTTGTGCTGTTCGGGGCAACATTCCGATTTTGGAACTTGGGACAATGGAGTTTCTGGATCGATGAGGTCTTCACTGTCCGGGATGCCCAAAACCTCTCATTCGACAGTTGGCAAGTTATCCCAAACCCGATTCCCTATCTCGCAGTGAAACTATCAATCTTGCTGGGTGGTAGTAGCGAATGGGGGAGCCGATTAATCCCGTGCATAGTCGGAATCGTCTCAATTCCCGCGGTTTTTGGGTTAGGACGAACACTCTTCAATTGGAGGATCGGACTCCTTGGTGGCGCATTTGTGGCATGTTCAAGTTGGCACCTGTTTTGGGCACAAAATGCGCGTTATCCCGTCTTTACCTTCTTCTTTGCCGTCCTGACGGCGTGGTTTTTCTACACATCTCTCGAACGCAACGCGACGCTTTTGATGATTGGTGCGCTCGCCTCCTGTTTCTGTTTAATCCTTTCACATACCCTCTCCGTTGTGATAGTTCCAGCGTTAGCTACGTATGCCGTGATCTGTCTATTAGAAAAATCCGATAGAAAGCGGTGGTTGAATCTACTCATCTTCTTCATCCCGTTCGCGATACCGGTGCTGGCACTCGCACTGCCACAAGTTCGAGGCTACCTCTTCTCCGGGTGGGGACGCAACGAATGGCAACGGAGCCCACTTTATATCGTGCTAACGCTCGTCCAAGGCGTGAGTATTCCAGTCGCCGTTGCGGCTTTTTTTGCTACTGTCGCGACACGATTCAATAGATCCACGCTTTTCTTACTCTGTTATGCGGGTGTACCGTTGATTCTTTTTCTGATTGCATCACAACTCCAAAACGTCGCGGGTTATTACCTATTTTGGACAACACCCGCCTACTTTATTCTCGCGGGAGTTGCGTGCGAACGGATATGGAAAGCAACAGAGACACAATCAGAACACATGCTCGGCATACTTGTGCCGTGCGTACTTCTCGTGACACTTCTGTCCCAAGACTATCTCTATTTTAAAATCGAAAACGGAGGGAGACCGAAATGGCGGGAGGCATTTGAAGTCGTACAAGCAGAAAAGAAACCCACCGACACAGTGGTACTTTCAGAACCTGAGATGGGTAGGTATTATCTTCCAGAACTGACACCCATCTACATCGGAGGGCTATTAGACGATTCGGAAGCGTTTGAAAGAGAGTGGGAAACTTCGGGGAGAAAACGGTTATGGTTTCTTGTAGACGTGGCGAGTTTTAATGTTTTTGATGCGGACGTGGCAGTTCGCAACTGGATCCGGCAACGGGGACGTATGGTCAAAACATTGCCTGCCTTTTCACGCGCAAAAGACAGGACAATTCACGTTTATCTGTTAGAATAGAACGAAATTGGGTTGTAGGTATTAATTGTCTGAATCGCGGATTACACAGATTACGCGGATTACGCGGATTTTAAGAAGGCAGCCACAAGGACTGCCTAACTTGAAGCGTTTACGAGACAATAGAGAAAGGTATACCTACCAGGTACGCGTAAAATTCATTCTACCCGTCAGACCCGTTTCACCCTCATCTTTTTTGGTTTCATATCCGACATACAAACCGAGGGTGTTATTCTCACCGTAACCGATGTTCAAACGTCCACCGAAATTGAGAGCCCACAGTCCGCCACCGTCGCCGAGACCCAGCACAGCTTCAGCCTGCGGGCCAACGGCGACAGTTTCGTTAAGGGCATAGGTAAGGTAATTACGGGTGTAGAGTTCGTTTAAGCTTTCGCTATTAAATATGGACCTGACCGTACCGATTGTCCAATGGAAACCATAGATTTTACCGGCGGGTAAAAAAGCAAATATTTGCGGAAATAGAGAATCTGGACCGTTTGCCGTGGTATAATCAAACCCAACACCGAGCATCGGAAGCAGAATAAGCGTCAAGTTGTCCCCTTTCACGACAGGGAATGAGACCCCGATGTCAAACTCACCAAAATGATCGTTAACATAGATGTTGGAGTCAAGCGAAACGCCACCGAGTGGATGGGTTGCACCAATTAAGAAATAGGTGCCTAAACTATCAACATCAACCTGGAACCAGCCTGTAATATTCGGCTTTTCTTCCATCGGTTTTTCTTCTGCCTTTTCATCTTCCATTTCATGACTGTCAGCGAAGGCAGTAGAGAAGCTACCAATAGCCATCAGACATACGAGTGCTACGACAGCAGCTAACCGAGGAACAGTGTTAGAAGTCTGCACACAGCAGACGAAACGATCGTTCATAGAAATCTCCTTTAGCTGATAGGGCAGGAACACAAGCACCTTGCCCTATAATTTATCCTTACTATTATCGGAATTACCCAAATGTTTCTTTAAACCTCATCCAAACCTGTCTCAAGAGAACCTAAAGACACTACTCCTTTTTCAGTTCACCCCATGTCGTGGTTAGCAACTGGGGTTGCGGTGAAACCGGCAACGCATACGCCGGATCAAACCAGTCCCCGCCGGCATTCGCTTGAAAAATACCTCCAATATGCGTCAACTGCGTCCGAACGCCGCTGTTTATATCAAGTTTGAAAATCTGTAAAGAACCCTTAATTTTTTGTGTATAAAGGATTTCTTTGCCATTCGGTGATAACTCAGGATACTCTGCCATCGGACCCGCCTCATCAACAAGTTGTTGGAGACCGGTACCATCGCGATTGGCGATATAGATTGTATGTTTATCAGTCCATCCCTCTGGTAGCTCGTCTCCCGGCTTGAAATCTGGCGGCAATCGATTGTTATTCCAAGAGAAGGTGAGTTTGTCCGCCATAGCAGACCAAGATGGCATCGCTTGACCCCCCAATTCTTTTCTCGGCAGGATCCGTTTTTGCGCACTTGTGCGAACATTGATGAGTGTCATTCGGCCATCTTCAAGGGGAGTATAAGCTATTTCCGCACCGTCGGGCGACCACGCTGGATGCAAACCATTCGCTACGAAATTCTCTTCTTGTTCTTCTAAGTTCGTAATGTGGATGGCGTATATATCTTTATCCCAGTTGATGCGCATGTAAGCGAACTGTTTACCATCCGGCGACCATGTCGGATAATCCCGAAGAGTGAAGTTTCTCTTCCGTTCTTTCTCGAAATGGCGTCGGATATTGGATCCGTCAGGGTTCATCAGATACAGGTCTCGCTTACCGTCGCGATCGGAGATGAACAGAACCTGATCACCTGTTGGAGACCAAACGGCGTTCAGATCGTTTGCGGGATGGTCTGTAAGTCTTACCTGTTCAGAGCCATCCGGGTTCATGATATAGACTTCACGGTTACCATCACGTGCGGAAGTGAATAGGATTTTCGGAGTCGTCGGGGCTTCGGCAAAAAGTCGACCTACTGCCCCACACATCAGCATCAAGAGGATGATACAAAAAATCAACAGCACTCTCATACCTGTCTCTCCTATGGTCATCTTTCAGATCTGCGATATGCGTGATATACCGCGCCAGATTCCTCTACATCTTTCAATCGAACTCACGTTTAATTAGCTTGGTCGATCTGTTCCATAAGTCGTTCCAGTTTAAGCGGGTCTTTGACACCTTTAGATGCTTCAACCCCGGAACAAAGATCAATGCCGTGAGGTCGGATTGTTTCAATAGCGGCTTTGACATTCTCTGGACGGATACCACCGGCGAAGAAAACCGGTAGTGGACTCTCCGCAATGAGTTCACCGGCGACATTCCAATCACAGGTTTTTCCCGTACCACCGTATCTCGGCTTCTCAAGACTCATATCAACGCTGTCAAACAGTAGGAAATCCGCACCGGCATCCCGATACGCTTGCATTTCCTCCCGAACAGCCGGTATATCCACATTCTTGGGACTGCCCGCTGGCAAATAGACTGACTTCCAGAATTCACATGCCCCTTCGCGATTAAGCGCCTCAACCTGTTGTGGAGGCTCCTGTCCAAGGAGTTGAACGGCAAACGGCTGAACCTGTGAGACTATTTCTTGGATGTCGGACGTTGAGCGGTTATATAGTAGAATTACGGTAGGAATAGGACTCTCGCTCGCAATTTTCGCGGCTTGAGCAGCGGTGCGTGTTCGTTCGGATATGGCAACATCAACCAACACACCGACGTAATCCGCGCCCGCATCAGCGGCAAGTCGAGCATCATGGATAGAGGTGATACCGCAGATTTTAACACTGCAGTGGGGTTCTTTAGACATTTTTTAATTATCCCTTGCGGTTTTTTAATTATTCCTTGCGGTTCAATGACGTGGTTTGAAATGTGGCGATTTTCTCCCTGGAGTCGCCCTCCATTTCATTACGGGCTTGGTTTTCTCTTAGATTGGGTTTCCCGTGAGTGCCCAAACTTTTAGTTTGCGCTACAAAACCTTCGCGAATAATCAACCCGCTCGAATGAAAAACGATGTTCGCATGCCAAAATCTTGTAAGTAGCAACTTGGGTTATCTTACTCTTCAAAGACGGTTTGCCGATCAGCATCCGAATAACAGATAATCATCGTTACGGGTTGCCAACCGGTATTGACAGCATTGTGTTTGACATTACGCGGAATACGCAACATCATCCCCGGTCTGAGCGGGATGACTTCATCTCCCAACTTGTGGTCGCACTCACCAGAGAGGACATAGATAAGCTCCTCACAGTTCGGGTGATAGTGTGTGGGGTTGCCTTCACCGGCGTTAATGTAGACAATACCGAATGTCATCTCAGCATCGGGATCAATCTGATCGTTGCAGAGCCATTTAATCGCGCCCCACGGAAATTCAAGTGCCCCAGTGTCATTACTATTGGTTAAGGTTATTTCCATAACGGTTTCCTTTCTATCTTTTGAATACAATTCAGGACTTACGCAAATTGCGTAAAGAAGCAATATATTTCACCCAACAGGTCGGTTATTTCAGTTATTTAACCCCCTGAATCCCCCTTATCAGGGGGACTTCAAGAGGAAGTCCGTAAGTCCTATCTTTCGACAATTATACCTCGAAGCACGTCAAACATTGTGCGGCGTAAGTCTGCAATCCCACCGTAGGTTCTTCCTGAAGATAACCGACAGGAGCAGAGATAGCCCGTACACTGTGAACTTGCATATCAAGTGCCTGATGCGTATGTCCGAAGAGGGCATGCGTTACAAGCGGCTCCCGTAAGCATTGTGCGCCAAGACCTTTGCTGCCCATGAACGCGCGAAAGAAGTCCCACGGCAACGTGCCACGGTACCGAACACACTCTCGAAACGGCACATGGTGTGTGACCACAATGATACGTGATACATCGTCCCGAATAGAGGCAATCTGCGTCTCAAGAGCTGCTTCAAAACGTCGGGCAACAACTGGATCGGTATCATTCCATTTGGCGTATCGCTTATCGTTCCAGATCGCACCCATCAACTCCTTTTCGGCATATTGAGCGTCGGAAAAATCGTACCCGTCCGGGGCTAAACTATAATCGTACCAACCGATAGTCCCACAGAAACCGACTTTTTCTCGGATAAAGGGTTCGTCCATCAACGGATGAAATCCGCAGGCATGACAAAGTTCCGAAATTATCCCGCATTTCTGTTGACTTGTAACGGTAGAAGTCTCAATAGCCCAAATATCGTGGTTACCGGGAACGAACAATATTTCACATGCCAAATCCGCAAGATGAAAAGCATTCAGCGTTTCGGAAAGTTGAACTAAATGTCGTGCGAAATCTCCTGCGAGCACTAAAACATCAAGGTTTGCGGCACTGACGGCATCAATGAGATGTGGAACAAGAGCCTTGTTCCAAGGCGTAACGTCCGTGTGCAAGTCTGAAATGAGTCCAATCTTCATTAGCAGCCCACAATCCGTTGAGCGAGCGTTCCGCTGAATTACATCGATTCCTTTTCCAAACTCCTGAACACCTCATCCAGAAAGATACGCACCCCACTGTCATCGTCCTGCTGGTACTGTTGAAGCTGGCGTTCTAACGCTCGGACTGAAGGCACATCGCCGATTTTGGCAATCGCGTCGACAAGTGTGAGTTGAATCGCGGATTCAGTGCTGCTTTCCAAGGCATTAATCAATTGATCCCGCGCCTTAGATCCACCAATGACCCCGAGAGCAGAAGCAGCAATATCCTTCGTGCTGGTGTCCCCCTTTTCAAACGCAGTAATGAGGGCATCAACAGCGGGTTCACCAATCTGACTGAGTGCTAACCCAGCTTGGAAGCGGATGCCGGGAATTTCTGAGAGGTTTTCAAGAACAGCAATGAGGGCATCAATCGCAGAAGCTGGTTTGAGAATTCCGAGTATAGCAAGGCAGGCGCGTCGAATTTCCTGCTCCGGTTCCACTTCAATTTGGATGTATGCCTGCGCAAGTTCAGCGATTTGTCCTTCGTTAATTCTTTGATAAAGTGCTTCGGATCTGTGTCTGAATTGTGTCCCGAAGGGAGCCTTAAGGGTAGCGGTATTCTCGGTCCTATCCACAGTGAGTAAACCAAGAATCGCAGCAGACTCTAACGGCTGTACCTGAAGACTATCAACTGGAAGTTGGTTCACATCCGCACTTTGAAACTCCTGAAACAGGTCATTTAGGACACTCAATTCAACGAGGCGTTGAAGACTATTAATGGATCCTTTCCGGAGCGAGAACTCTGTGCTATTTTTGAAGAGATCCACGAGTGGCTCAACCGCACGGATATCGCCTAAATCTCCAAGTGCGTCCACAGCGGCAATTTTCACGCCTATTAATTCAGTGGTTCGGAACGTAAACCGCTTTTCAGAAAGTTTTCCGAGCGTCTTCTTGTAATCATTAAGGCTATAAATTTTGCGCTCATCGACAATTTTCTCAACGATGTCCCCTACCTGAATATCGGTATTCGCCGCGGGGGTACCGGGTTGAATCTGCTTGACACGCACAGTGCCACTGCCTTCAACGCTGAGCCCTACCTTATCCCCCTGTTTGCGGACCGCGATACGCAGTGGCGGCTTATCTTTTAAATGAAGAATGAAGTTATTATCCTCATCCAGTGCCTGTTTTATAGCACTATTAAAGTCTCCAATATCTCGGACAGGGTATTCTGCAATGACATAAGAGATGAGTTCACCAGCCTCAAGTTGTGCTCTATCTGCGGGTCCGTTCGGTGTCGTATTCAAAACAACGACACCACTGGTCGACCAACGGTCTTTCAGGTCGCTGTCTAACTGCTGCACCTGCATTTTTAGGCGTTCATCGTAATACTGATTATCACATCCAAGTCCCAGCATCAATACAAAAAGGAGTGACACGATAAATGCCAAGTGGCGAGGTTTGTTAAACCGTCTTATTTTTTTTAGCATTTTTTAATTATTCCTTGCGGTTAAATGACGTGGATTGGAACTTTGACAATCCTTTCTCAAACCCGCTCTCCCAGCGCAAGCCTATAGAGGCTTGCGGTACAATGTTACGAGCTACGCATGTAGCATTATGCAGATTGCGCATTTTAGATCCGACTCATCTATAGATACCTTTCTATGTTATAGCAAATTTCGGATTGCAAGTTGCGCCGAAGGGTACGAGAACGGTTCACAGTTCAATTAAGAGGAATGACGACATCCCGGGTGCTCTGTTCTTTCAAAGCCTCTAAGAAAGGTTCCACAACTTTTTCGTCACCGAGGAGCGCCAACGCTCGAATCGCATCAACGCGAAGCGATGACCCCTTATTCTGCACAATCTTGACTAACTCCGGCACAGCAACACCCCCGATCTTCCCGAGTGCTTCTACAGCAAGTTGTCGGACCTCAGGTTCTTCTCGATCCCGCTTCCATCTCGCAGAACCGGATTCAATCAGGGCAGCAAGTGCTGGAATAGCCTGTTCACTTCCAACCACTCCGAGTGCCTTGACGGCATTCAAGCGAGTTTCCGTTCTTCGATGATCCAGAAGTTTTACCAAAATAGGAACAATCGTCCCCGGATCCTCCCTACCGATATGGCCAAGTATCCAATGTGCATTATGCCTATCGCGATTGTCACTGGACTTAATCGCCTTTTGGAGTTGGCTGAGGAGCCGCTTTCTGTCGCCTTGCTTATAGACCCGTTTTAGCGCATCAAGTGCAGCGTTTTGGACAACCAAGTCGTCATCGCGGAGTGTCTCAAAAACAAGTCTTTCGAGGTACTTCCGCTGCTCGGCTTGATACGCGAGGAACATCTGTTTGCCGCGATCAGTGATTGACGCTTCCTGCCAATCAGTGGTGTTCGGCTCGTAAAATTCTTGCGAGTTGTATAATCCGAGCAGATAGTGTGCCTCAGCATTATCAATCTGTTGTTGAAGCGCAAGTTTAAATTCTCGGACAGCGCGTTCCTCTTTGCGGCGTTTATCCGATTTAATCAGTTCTTTACCCTTCGCGAGGTTCTCGTTCTGGGTGCCGCACCCAATTACAAAGAGTGTAAGCACAAGGGCAAGCCAGATTTTTTTCATAGTCCACTCTCCTAAGCTACTGTCGGTCAGTGCCGCCTCTATCTTCAGAGCGATTCAATATGCCAGACGGTTTTCTGAATTTATACCGCGGCAAATTATGGTGATAGGGAGTGAGCCGTTTCGTAGACGCATCGCTAACACAGCTCACTCCAATACATAATTGAACGAAACAGAACTCACACCATTAGGCATTAAGCAGTTCCTGCTGTTCGCCGCTGGTCTCAGCGGTTTGATCTTCGTGTGCGTCCGTATCTTCTACTTCTTCTACTTCTTCTGCTTCTTCTGCTTCAAGCGTTTTCTGCAGGATAACAAGCGGCTTTTCAACGAACCCCCAATCCTTATATCTCTGGATGACATTCGTCTCAGAGGACGGAAGCTCAATTTCAAGGATTTTCGCGCCATTTTCTTCCGCGGTAGTTCCCGCAGCTTCTATGAGATGGTCTGCCACCTTTAATTGCCGAAACGGTCCAGATACAGCGAGATCCCCGATTTGGGCTACCTCAGGATCGCTGGTATTCATGCTCACGGTAATCTGTCCGATCGGGTATCCACTCGACTCCGCAACGAGTCGATGGGTCTGACCGTCTGATTCCAAATCGGCTTGCAATTCGTTCGTAACCTGCGTTTTGGTTTTTTCAGGAAAACAAAATGTGTGTAAATGTGCCGCATCGCCTTCTTCAGCCGGGCGTACTTTGAGTGCACCGGTTAAGCCAAAGTCTTGATTTGCCATATTATGCTCCTTTCGTTTTTAACAAGGTGCTGGCATCTTGGCGCACTGTGCGGCAGTACATCTCGATATCCAGCATCTATACACATCTATAGTAAAATCTATAATTACCTATACACATTAGCGTTTGGCGAGGTTCGGAAACCTCGCCAGCGAAGGTGGGGTGTTTTGTTTCCCAAAATGTCAACATATTTTCCGATTTTACTATATTATGCCATTGTAATACATTCTATTTCACATTACAAGCACTTTCCAAAGCGTTGCGATTTGAAAGCGAAACGCGCTAAGAAAGCGATGTTTCATCTTCTACTTCAGCAGCATCGGAGCTTTCAAGGGCAATGGGCGGCACCTGTTCGGAAACCTCAGCTTTCGTTTCATCAAGATTCTCCTGCCCAATTCGCAATTGCCGTTCCGCATCCACAACATCTCTGTTAATCTTGCCAATACATCGGCTGAGTTTATCAGCGAGGGCAGTGTGACCACTCATAACACGACGGATTTGGCGGAGTTGGTCGATGACAAGTCGAAAGGTTCTCACAAAGTCGCCAGCATCTAAACGTGCATATTCCTCAAGCTTGTCAAAGTCACAGCCTCGACTCCAAGCGAGCGTCGCAGTACAGAGTCGGAGTTCTAACAGAGGCGTGATTTCTGTCACCTTATGCTTGACCTCTAAATGCTGAATGAATGAAATTTCAGAACTGACTGCATAAAGTTCATCTAACAAACGTTCGTCTTTGAGCGGCTTAAAGTATCCATCTTTACGGGGTTCAGAAATAATCGCCACCATCAAACAGTTAATTGCGTCCTCCGTGAGCCTTTCAAAAAAACCGCTAAATAGTAATTGGGTTAATTGCACCTCATATCCATAAAGATGGGCAGCGGTGCTCCCACGGGGTAGAAGGGTCCGGGCTTCAATGTATCCGAGTTCTTCAAGCACCTTCAAACGGGCGGCTATCTGCCGCTGCGGATCATTCTCAACAGATGTCGTCTTCTTCTTGAGTTTCTGGAGCTGTTCCTCTTCCTTGCGAATGGTTTTATATCTCCCAGTACATGTGTTCAAATGCTGACATTCGTCACAAAGACTCTGCTCACCACTCGCTTGAAAACCCTTAATTTTCTTGTGAACAGCCCCTAACCTCTTCACGCGTTCCTTTTCCCGCTTCTTTCCTCGCGTCTCCGATTTGATTTGCGCCATCTCTACATGTAAACGCTGAAGATTTTTTTCACGATCTCGCTTCTGGCGATAATGCTTCTCAATCTGCGCACTCCCATCAATACCATCGTGAATACACTCCGGTTTAGGAAGTGTCTGAAGTCTCTCCGTCTTAGACGTAATCTGCTTGTTGAGGTTAGCGACCCGCACCCGGTTTTGATGGTTACTCAAACTCATCGTGTAAACATCGTAAATATCATCGCCATATTTCTGATAAAGATTGAGAATACTGGAATAGGAAAGATTGAATTGACTCTCTATCGGTTCGATCTTATCAGAAACAACACCTCGAATCTCGTTTGAATCGGCGTATGAGGGAATAATTTGCGCATAGACATAACCGATAGTGTCAATACCGCGTCTGCCAGCGCGCCCTGACATCTGGTGATATTCCGCTGTCTTGAGGTGTCGAAATCCGATTCCATCAAATTTCTCAAGGCTGTCAAAAACCACCGAGCACGCTGGCATATTAATACCAACGGCGAACGTTTCGGTGGTAAAGAGGAGTTGAATTAACCCGGAGGTAAACAACCTTTCAACGACCTCTTTAAGCGTTGGTAGCATACCGGCGTGATGATAGGCGATGCCACAACTGACTAACCTGCGAAACTCGGCAATCTTCTTTTCTTCAACGATGTCAAATTGGAGGCAGATTTCATCAAATTGCTTTAAAATCTCTGTCGTCTGTCCTTCATCAAGCAACTGTAACTGCGATCCGAACACCAATGACATTGCGTTTTCTTCACAACCCCTACGACTAAAGCAGAAATAGAGGCAGGGAAGCTGCTTCTCTCGACGAAGGTGTGGGATAAGACTTGTCTCTGTAAAACCAGAAGGAAGTGCCTGAGGCGTTTTATCATCAGGTGGGTCAGATTTTCGTTTCCGCGCATCGTGCTGTGCCCGATTCCGAAGAGCGGAAATATGCTCTACACCACCGATGCCGTAATCTTTAAAATAGAGGTAATGCTCCAAGGGAACTGGACGATTTAATTCTTCGACTATCTCGATGTCAATATCCCGCACACTTTGCATCCACTCTGTAAAAGGATTAATGTTCGGGATCGTGGCACTCAGACAGACAAATTTAATATGTTGAGGGGCGAAGATGAGACTCTCTTCCCAGACGGTGCCGCGCTCAATATCATTAATATAATGGATTTCGTCGAAGATGACGTAAGAGACATCTTGTAACCGTTCAGTATCGTCAAAGATAGTATTGCGAAAGATCTCGGTAGTCATCAACAGCACTTGCGCATACGGATTGAGTACCACATCGCCTGTAACAATGCCAATTTTCTCCCCATATTCGGCGTAAAAGTCCCGATATTTTTGATTACTGAGGGCTTTGATCGGTGCGGTGTAGATAACGCGCTGGTTCTCTTTAAGACATTTTTCGACGGCATATTCAGCAATGACAGTTTTACCAGCCCCTGTGGGGGCAGTGACAATCACTGAGGTATCCCGATTAATCGCCGCGATTGCTTTCTCCTGAAACCGATCCAGTTGTAACCCTTTGTACAGCATCCAACCCTCCCTTGCGTAATGTTAAAAGATAATTGTAATGGATACGTTATTTTTTGTCAAGCGAAATTTTTCTCAGGTGAGAAGTATTCAACGCTGCCATAGAAGCAATCTCCAAGCCGTGCCACGTTCTTTTGCAGGAGTAAATCTCGATCGTGATCACCTCTGACGACTGATGAATTATAATCGAGAACGAAACCGCCCTATGCCTCTGATAGAGCCATTCAGTATGTCGGGAATCGGAGTTCCCTCCTACAATAGCCGTCAGCCGTCAGCCGTCAGCAAGAGTCGGGAATCGGAGTTCACTCATACAATAGCCGTCAGCCGTCAGCCATCAGTTTCCGTCAGCAAGAGTCGGGAATCGGAGTTCCCTCCTACAGAAGAACTGAATGCTTCTGATGCCTCTGCCGTTTCTCCTTGACATCCCTCATTTTACATGGTATTATGATATAAAGAGCGTTAATACTGGGTTCCATATCGAAGTTAGAGGTGAAAACTTATGCAAAACGCTAAACGGAGACGAAACCAAGACTCACATATCCATGGAAAGCATATTTTGGCGATTCTGATAGGTGTCGCGCTTTGCGGGGTCATCGCATGGGCACAAAAGAGCGACGATGAAAACAAGAAAGGGATCACCTTGGTAGATCTCGGCGTTACAGAGGCACAGAAAATCCGACTTGAAGGATTGTGGGATCTGAAACGCCAAAAGGACATTCAGGCAATCAATGACTTGAAAACTTTAAATCGACTTGCAAAGGATTCGCTTGTAGAAGATACGGAAATCCAAGAAACCTTGGACGAATTCCGAGCGAAACGGAAAGAAACGCGGGGACAGATTGAAGAGATCGAGGAAGAGTTGATTGAGACATTGCCGACGCAAGCTCAACTCCATTTAACGCTTATGGGCGTGTTGGATAACGGTATCCCACGCAGAACAAAAAAGGCACAAGCCAACAAAAACACAGGCGAAACGCCTAAACCGCCTCCAGAACAGCAGACACAATAAAAAAGGTGGAGGATACCAGACTTGAACTGGTGACCTCTTGCATGCCATGCAAGCGCTCTCCCAACTGAGCTAATCCCCCACGCAAAGACTGTTTTAATTATATCACATATTCTCAGGGAATGCAAAAAAAATTACCTTTTTTCGGAAAAATGACAAAAAAACCGCAAACAGACCCATTTTTCTCCTTCGCGAACCGTGATAATAACGAAGTTCAACTCGCAATAGGTGCCCTGCTTATCGCGCAAAGCGAGTACCGCGAACTCAATATTGAGAATTACCTCCATCAACTTGATGAGATGGCGGATGTGGTTCGGGAACGGATCCAAGAGACGACATTACCTGAGCAACACATTGCTGAACTGAACCGCTATCTCTTTGAAGAAAAAGGGTTCACGGGAAATACCGACAACTACTACGCATTGGGCAACAACTTCCTCAACTTTGTACTGGATAAAAAGACAGGGATTCCAATTACACTCGGCGTTGTCTACATTGAAGTCGGCAGACGCGCTGGATTACCACTCGTTGGCGTAAATTTCCCAGGGCATTTCCTTGTAAGATACCAACGTGAACATATAGACATTCTGCTTGATGTGTTTGAAAACGGATCTTTTATGTGCGAAGACTCACTCGAGGCGAAACTCCAAGAAACCCTCGGGGACTCGGCATCGCTGGAATCGAATATGTTAACTGAAGCCACAGATAAAGAGATCCTCGCACGCATTTTGCGGAATCTGACGCGTGCCTACACACTCCTTGAGAACTACGACAAAGCACTTACAGCCGCTGAACGCATCACATGGTTACTGCCGAACGCCGCCGCCGATTATCGCCTGCTCGGTTACCTACACTATAAAAATTATGCGTATAGCGAAGGGATTTCTGCTTTCGAGACATATCTCCAACTTGCAGACGCACCGCCCGACACCACGGCGGTCGAGCGAAACATACAACACCTCCAAAAACTCCTTTCGCGCCTGAATTAAGCTCACGCCCACACACGCATTATCACCTAAAAAACATGACATTTTTTCACAGACGTGATATACTGCGTCCGAACGTCCTGTTAGTGGATGCGCGCGGTGAGGCGGATTTCCGCTTTCAAGTCCGTGACGGTCCGCATAACGGTTAGTGGCAAACACCACACTTGAATTTCAGCGATTTCTGGAAGAATCTCAACCTGTATTAACAATGGAGGAGATAACTATGAAGTACCTGGAACGCTATTGCACCTGGGTATGTGCTGTCCTGCTTCTGCTCAATTTATCATTGCCAGCACTGGGACAGGGAGAAAAGGCAGAAACCCTTGTTGGACACTGGACCTTTGAGAAAGGTGTCGAACTCGAAGATATTACGGGCAACTTTGCCGACATTAAGCTCATGGGTGCTACAATCGAGGACGGTCAATTGAATGTTGACCTTGGCAAATGGGCAATCGCCAGCGGATATGATGGACCGGATATCGGAGAAAAGACCTTGGTGTCGTGGGCTATCATGGATGACCTTGATGTCCAGCAAGGCTCGATATTAACCATTGATCGTCTTTCTGATCCCACATTCGACGCGATCGTCTTTGGGGAACGCCAGCATCATCGTTGGATGGCAGGTAGCGGCTGGTTTCACCGCACCCAAGATCCGAAACCTGGGTTCGAGGAAAAGAAAGCGGGAGAACTGATTATGATGGCGATCTCGTACGCAGACGATGGTGGCACTGCACGTGTGAGGATATACCGCAACGGGGACGAAATTGGCGATTATACATTTGGCCAATTCGAGCCTTTTGATAATAACGATGCCGAGGCAATTTGGGGGAAACGGCACGGGGGTTTAGGTGGAGGTCCCGGCGATCTCGATGCCCATATCGAGGATTCACGAATCTACGCCTCCGTTCTCAGTCAGGCAGAGATCAAAAAATTACTGCCAGACACGCTTGATGTGGAAGCGCAAGGTAAGCTCGCGACGACATGGGCACGGCTGAAAACGGAGTAGCATTTGGATACGAGTCATTGTGTGAGATGTCCCGGAGGGTCTTAAAACCCTTTGGGACTTCCATGAAAAAACCAGAAATTATAGTAAAGTCCACAATTACTTGGACATCACGGATGGGCGAGGATACAATCCTCGCCAGCGGTGGAGTGAGGTTGGTGCCTCCTGAGATGTCTACATATTTTCGGGCTTTACTATAATTACGGCAGTCAGGAAAATTAGAATCGAAGCATGAAAATTTTAGGCATTGACACCGCAACCCCTATTGGGAGCGTTGCCCTAATAGATGGCGATAATTTAGTCGCGGAGCATACGCTCAATATTGTCCAAGCGCACTCCTCCAGACTAATGCCTGCAATTGATAGCGTTTTGAAATGGGGTAACATCACGGTAGATGCTCTGGACGGATGTGCCGTTGGCGTTGGACCCGGATCTTTCACCGGTATCCGTATCGGTGTCGCGACGATCAAATCCCTCTGCTATGCCCTCGACAAACCGATTGTGGGTGTCTCGACCTTGGAGGCGATTGCCTATAACCTCCAATCAACAAACGGCGTTATCTGTCCACTTCTCGATGCCCGACGGAGTGAAATCTATGGCACTGCTTTCCACGGTGGCACCGAATGGCAACGCCTTAGCGAAGACCTCTGCTTACCCATCGATGCTTTCCTCGATCAACTCAATACAGATGTCCCGTCAAATGGCACTCTCAATTTCGTTGGAGATGGACTTTTGACGTACGGAGACGCAGTCCGAGAAAGGCTCGGTGGGAAGGCACACTTCGCCAATCCTATTTTCAACGTTCCACGGGGGGCAACGATTGCACACCTTGGGATACAACGTCTACAGCACGGCGATAACGATAGTTACTGGACCTTAGTCCCGAACTACGTTAGAGTCGGATTATATTAACCCGAAATGTTTCAGGAGATCCGTTATGCAATCTTCACGCCTTTGTAGATACCTACTCACGCCGTTACTTATCGTATGCGTTACCGTCGCTGCACACGCCTTGGAAGTCGGCGACCGCGTGTTTGATTCCGAACTCGCTACCGCCATTGAATACGCCGAGAAATTTCACGGAAAAGTGAATCTAATTGTCGTGTCTCACGCCGATGCCGACTGGAAGTCAACGGTGCAGGATCTCACCGAAGAATTCACATCAAAATACAACGCAGTGACAGTGTGGCAGGAAACCCCTAAGAACGTAGAAACGGAAGTAATTATTATTGATAAATCGGGATATGTGAGATGGAAGCACGTCAATGAAACCACATCCCCGACAATAGAAGAACTGACAACAGAACTCGCGAAACTCAAACGGAACACGCCGTTACCTATCGGTTCGCCTGCGCCGGATTTCAGCCTCACTGAAGCGGATGGAAAAACATAGTTCACGCTCTCAGACTATAAGGGAAAAAAGAACGTGCTTGTCAGTCTGCTACTCCAAACCTACTGACCGGTTTGTGCCAACTACACAGCGCAGTTTGCGACTGATCAAGCGGAATTCAGCGAAAAATATGATACCGTTGTCGTAGCGATTAAACCGGAACCGCTTTCAGTTATAGCGAAATTCAAGGATCCGGAAACAATGGACATCCCCTTGCTCGCCGATCCCGGTTCTTCTGTTCATGAGGCTTACGGCATCATCCAAGCTTATTACTTCCATCGGCGGGATATGTATCTGCCCGGAACATTCTTAATCAACAAAGAAGGTCATCTGAAATGGCTCTATATCGGTAAGAGAAATTCCGACCGCCCCACCGCGGAACTGATTCTCGAACAACTCACTCAACCCTAATAGATACTAAGCTTTGGACAATTTTCAGTATTTTTCTTAGAGATGCGGTATATCCTTTCAGGACACATAGCACTCCGCTGGAGTGCGGGAGGGTGGATATACCGTTTTCTATAGACATAGCACTCCGCTGGAGTGCGGGAGGGTGGATATACCGTTTTCTATTCTCACTGCGAAGCAATACCACGCCCCTGGAGTGCGGGAGGGTGGATATACCTTCTATAGACATAGCACTCCGCTGGAGTACGGGAGGGTGGATATACCTTCTATAGACATAGCACTCCGCTGGAGTGCGGGAGGGTGGATATACCGTTTTCTATTCTCACTGCGAAGCAATAGCACTCCGCTGGAGTGCGGTATTTTTCTCAGAGTTCCGTGAGTGTTTGCAACCCTCGGAAAAACACACACGCCTTTGAAAACTCAACTCACATGCAACACGAATTGTCCAAACTTTAGTAATACAGGACTTACGCAATTTTGAGCATCGCCCGCGCCCTGACAGAGAGATCGTATAAAAAACGCAGACGGTTTCTTGACACAACCTAACAGGTTATGCTACAAAAGAGCAACGTGCGTAAGTCCTATAATAGATAGGCAACATGAAAATTCCGCACAACTGAAGAGGTAAAGTATAGCAATTAGATGAACCGTATCTTTAAAAACACGTCCTCCCTTTTTAGTGCGCACCTTATCGGTCGCCTCGGCTCACTCGTGATAACGATTTGGCTCATGCCTCGTTATTTCACTGAAAGTGAACTCGGCGGTTATTTTGTCGCTATCGTCCTCACGAACCTTATTGCGATTCTCACAGAATTAGGGCTACAAAACCCACTCATCCGAGAGATGACGTTGCACCCGCAACAGACTCGACACTACCTCGGCAACGCGCTCATTGTTCGCGTCATTCTCTCAATTGTTGCTTATGGTATCATGATTATCAGCGGTATATGGCTCTACCCTTCGATAATCGTAAAGATGATAGTGTTCCTTGGATTAGCAGAGATCGCAAATTCCTTAGCCCAATTGTATCGCTGCGTCTTTCGCGCACATGAGGAAATGAAATACGAGGCTTTAACCGTAATAGCCGAGCGTGGGGCGTTTCTTGTTATCGGCGGTGGTGCAATTTTACGCGGATACGGACTAGTGCCCGTCTGTCAGGTGATGCTTGCAGCAGGTTGTATTAACCTGATTCTGAGCGTTGGACTCACCCGACTCCGCTTCACCCCGCTCCGTTTCCAACCGAGTCGAGAGACCGTGAAAGTGTTGATGCAGCAGGCACTGCCATTCGCCGTTGGGAACCTCTTCAATCTCCTCTATTTTCGCGTTGATGCAATTATGCTGTCAAAACTGAGCTCAGAGGGGGTAGATGCCAACACATGGTACGGTTTAGCGTATACGATTGTTAACGCCTTCACGATTCTGCCGGGAGCGTTTATGATGGGTGCGATGTTCCCTGTTCTATCCCGTACATGGGAGCGAGAAAAAGGGAGATTTCCGGGAGCATACACGTTCGGTATGCGGTGGATGGTACTGAGCGGATTTCCACTCGCGGTCGGGCTATCACTCCTATCCCCTGAAATTACGGCGGTGTTATTTCCGACCTACACACCGAGTGAAGTAGGTAAAATAGCAACAGCACTTCAATGGCTCAGTTGGGCGGGTGGACTCATCTTTGTAACGACAGCGGTCCAGGCAGTGCTACGGGCGACAGACAAACGCCGTGCATTCTCAGTTCTCATGGGGGCAACTGCACTCCTGAACATCTGCCTGAATATATATTTGATTCCACGTTACAGCCATGTCGGTGCGGCGAAAGCGATGGTTATGAGCGAGGCATTTTTACTTATTTTTGGGATCGGCTACATCTCAGGAAACATTATCAAATTCCGGGAAACCCCTCATATATTCCCTACACTTTTGAAAGCATCTATCTTCTCTGCTCTGATGGGTATCGGTTTGGTACTGTTAAAGGGTTCTCTCTCCATCTGGGTGCTGATTCCGCTGGCGGTGGTGTTTTATGGTGGCGGGATCGCCATTCTGGGGGAATTCCGGTCAAAACTTAGGTTTGATTAGCAGTCCCTATTTCACTATCACTACTCGTTGTGTCGCAGCAAAGTCTCCGGCTATGAATCGTAAAAAGTAGACACCACTTGAAGCAGATTCGCCTGTCTCATTCCGTCCATCCCAATAGGCGGCTCGCTCGCGTGTCAAGTAATATCCGACAGGTTTGAACCCAACAGAAACTGTCCGAACCAAACGACCACCGACATCGTAGATCGTCACACTTACATCTGACGCGTTTGCCAACTGATACGGTATCCACGTCTCAGGATTAAAAGGGTTGGGGTAATTCGGGAGGAGTCTCGTCTCTGATACACTTCGATTGGCGTTCTCCAACCAGAGGCGCAAAAACTGAATTGTTATTTCAACATTGTGAGACTTCTCGGGTACAGCCTCTAACTCTCGTAACGCACGCCGTACCACAATAATGTCTCCAGGAGAAGATGTCTCAGATTTGATGGTATCCACCTGAGAAGGGGCGGCGGAGACTACCTTTTCACCGAGACGTTCCGCAACAAACACGAGGTCAAGGATATTCACCTGTCCATCTTTGTTAACATCTACTCTCGGATTGGACGGTGATTTTTGTCCAAGATTCTGTGCGACAAGAATAATATCAAGAACGTTGACAGTTCCATCCTGATTGACATCGCCGTTGGATTCAATTCCCTCAGCGGTAATAAACAGATCCGCCCAATGTGCCCAGTCGCAATCTACATCTTCACCAGGATCGGTTATCAATTCCAACAACACATGGTCTCCCGCGTATCTTGAAAGAGATATGTTTGCATCTTCCCATTTAAAGGTATCTGCGAAATGTTCAAATTGCGTTTCACCATTTACAAGCACCTTAAAAAATACACCATCACTGCATCCATCCTGTAATCCCATTGAAAAAGAGAATATCACCTCGCGTGCCTGGGGCAAAGATAGCATAAACTGAAGAACGGTTTGACCCCCAGGAGGCGGATGGGCAAAAATAGTTTCCTTACTCACACCATCTAAAGTTAACCTCACTCTTTGACCTGAGTTCCAAACACTCCCAAGTCGGAATATACCATCAAACTGGAGACTAACAATAAATTCGGCATCTCTCAGATTGTAGGGCGTGACTACTTGTTGGGCAGAGTCAAACAAAAAGAGAATTTGTGTAGGCAGTTTAGTATTGAGAACATATTGCCCTTGCCCTACATGCCTCACTGTATCAGGGTAACTCTTTATGAATTCATTGGGGAGAAAAAACCCTACTTCCGCAAGCGTGTCCGACGGTTCAGAGACGATTTTAGGTTCGCCCCATCTTGCCCAATCCCATCCAGTATCCCTATTAGGACCCGGATTGATAGTAAAACGCAGTTTAATGTGCTGTCCGCGATAAGATGTCAAATCCAGGCGGATATGCTCCCACTTCTGCTCTGTGTGATGTCGGCGAAAAATTTCATCCCCTTGGGCAGAAACGATGAACGTTACGCCATCGGAGTTTTCAGAACCATCCGCCAAGCCAACATCAAATTCCAAACGGATACTATGACTATCTGGTAGCGAGAGGATCCATTCGCCAAAAACATCACCGCTGATGTCTTGATAAGGTGGGTGCCCATCAATAGCGGATTTACGTATTCCGGAAATGGAAACTTCAGTTGAATGAAAAGTAGCCCCTTTCTGCCGAGGCAATTCCTCTCCATTGACGACTATGCCCGTTTTTAGAAGATGAAACTGCGACAATAAATCAATTTCGTGAGAGTCGTCAGTCCTTTCCAATCGAAACAGTGCGGCGTTTTCTGTCACACGCGACTCTGTCACGGAAACACCTTCTGGCAAGGAATTAATATGCCCCTGCGAAAAATCGCGCGGTGCATCGCTTAAGAAATAAGACTGCTTCGGATCCAACCCAAGTATTTTTGCCTCATTGTAAGCACGCCAGTGTGGTAGACTTCGATTCGTTTCCACCTGTGTTACACCAAAAACTCTCTCATATCCGGTATTATTAAACGGTAAATGAAAAATGGTGCCATCATCTGTCGTTTTGAGAGCTGCGATTTCAGCATCTTGCCCCATATATTGGAATAGCGTGTCAGATGCCCAATCCGTCTCAAAATCGGGCTTCAAGCCAAATTCTTGCCAAGTTCGTGCTATTGAGAGCAATTCCTGTGTCCCAACCTGATTAGGCCCCAAATCCTCTACCGACCCGATGCGAAGCGTCGGCAAAACACCCCAACTCTCATACGCATCCAGATACTTTTGATAAAGTGTTGGAGCCCAATCTGGATTAGGCAATCTCACATAGCCGTAGGGTAATGTATAAGGCGAGAATAAGAAGGCACTAATCGGGTGTGGGGTGCTCCGTCGCGTGAGGTCCCAATCTGGTGGGAGTTTCCAACGTTGCGCGAAACTTTCATGGAAGAATGTCACTTCATGAAGGTGCTCACCACTAAAAACAACACCCGGCATTGCCTCAGCTAATTCCTTGTGCATTAGGACGTTCCCTTGACCAGCATTTAACCCCTCAATCAATCCATTGGCATCATTAACTACAAAATGACTGACATCCAAATGAAAAGCATCCACACGGTATTTCTGCCAGACATCCTTTAGTCGCGAGACAAGGATTTTTCTAAACGTAGAATTTGCAAGATTAATAAAGGCATGACGCTGAGGATTCTCTGTTTGTTCCCATCGCCATCCATAAAGATTTCCATTCCATGGGTCTCGAAATTGGAATTTCTGTAATTCGGCGTAGAGTGGGTGATAGGTTGAAACCCCAACGAGATTCACATGCGGCATCACCCGAAATCCATGTTGGTGCGCTTTTTTAACAAAGTCACCAAACCCAGGTTTTGCCGTATAATTAGGATAATTCTCATCGTAACTGTCTTTTCGCCACCCTGCTACATACAGTAAAGTCTTTGTAGGATCAACTTGTTCCACCAATCCATCTAATATTTCAACATCCAAACCGTGATAGAGAACCACCAAGCCGATGTCTTGAACCCATGTCGGCATTTCATCCAATCGCCAAGGTTTGAAGGTTCTTTCCATCCAATCCCGATACTGCCTGGCAGGCACACGCCAATCGCCGCTATATGTATTGAGTCGCCATACAACAGATTTCGCGGAGGTAAGTGTGTCGAAAGGTGCCTGATTTTGTGTCTCAAAACCGAGCGCAAAACTCTCTATATCTCTTTCATAGTGGAGGACTTTAAACTGAAAGGTTGCATCTGCTCCCCGAACGAAAAAGCCTCCCTGTTCCCCTTGAAGAATCGCGAGTTGGACTTCCCAACTCCCCGGATAAGTGAAACTTCTGGAAGTGAATGGAGACATCACATTAATGATTTGTCCACCGTCCGCAGGAAGAATGAGATCCAGATTCCTGACATTTAGATTTCCACAACCCCACTGAATCCCATAAACGCCTACTGTGTCGGAAGCTCCTTCCTGTTCAATTAGCAGATCCCCTGACCTCGCGTCAACGCCTATGAACAGACTAAACTCGTTCCGCCCCTGACGAAACACGATTTCTGCTTTCAGTGGTGCGATTTTCCTTGCTTCCGTTAGCGTCGCTTGGTCTGTCCAGATAGATCTGCCGTCTCTTTTTAATAATCCACTGCGCCCACGAAAACCTGTAACGCCGCCAACACCGAGAGGGAGAGTATAGGCTTCTCCCGTCAGCTTGTTATAGAGTTGGGTGATAACGCCATCCGAGAACTGAATTTCATAGGCATCGGTTTCGACGAAAATGTTATTGTCAACAACCTTCATCTCGACAGACTGGGCAGTTTGAGAATAAAGCATACAGAGCACTCCACTCAAAATGAATATGGTCAAAAAACGCAACTGTGTCCTCCTCTGGAACTCAGGCGTACAACTCCTCAAATACCTCAAAATATGGTAGATTTTAGAATTACCTATACACTATAAGGGCGAGGTTAGGAAACCTCGCCAGCAGGGGTGGAGGGTTTTCGCTTTTATTGAAGGGTCTACTTATTTTTAGAATTCACTATAATTCGGGAACGTCTTGCTAACGCAACTATGTAGCATTAAAGAGCAGCCACAATGCCAAGCAAACAATTCCGCTTGATGACAGAATTTGGGCTAAGACTCAATGTAAACAATTTGATGTGATTGAATAACTTGTAGAACCTCGCGTAACTGGGGCATCAACGGAAGTAAAGCGTCTAATCTATTCCGATAAGCAACAAGCACAACAATCGCAATATCAAAACGGTCAAGATTTTGTTGATATTCAACATTTTTATCCGCAGTCACCCAAACATCAAATTCGTTTTCCGCTACGCGAAGCAAGTCCCCATTTTCTAAACCAGACCAACCTTTTTCTTGAACCGTGAAAACAGTTTGCCTATGTAACTCCTGTTTGAGTTTTTTAGGTAAGCATTCATCAATCAGAATATGCATAGGCTTGCGTGAGCAACATCTCCTTTGCCAATTCCAAAGCCTGCATAGCCTGCGTACGACTGACAGAAGGAAAATCCTCTAAAAATTCGTCTAAGCTGTCCCCGGCTTCTAAATAGTCAATAAGGTTTTTGATGGGAACACGGGTGTTCTTGAAAACAGGCGTGCCACTCATAATTCTCGGATTGCAGGTAATGAGGTTGTTAACAGTTTTCTTTGTGTGTTCATCAAATTCCATGTGTGAGTTCTCCTTAAACAGTGTATTCATCGCCAACCGTCACCAAAAAATATAGCGATTTAAGAATACCACAAAAATGTGTTAGCTATCAACGCTATTTCACTATCACTACTCGCTGTGTAGTAGTGAAATCTCCCGCCAAGAACCGTAAAAAGTAGACACCGCTTGAAACAGGTTCGCCTGTCTCATTCCGTCCATCCCAATAGGCGGCTCGCTCGCGTGTAAGATAATATCCAACAGGTTTGAACCCAACAGAAACTGTTCGGACCAAACGCCCACCGACATCATAGATCGTCACGCTCACATCTGCCACTTTTGCCAACTGATACGGAATCCACGTCTCAGGATTGAAGGGGTTGGGGTAATTCGGGAGGAGTCTCGTCTCTCTGACATCTTGATCGGCGTTTGCCAGCCAAGCACGTAAAAACTGAACGGTCATCTTAACATTATCCGATTTCTCTGGGATGGCTTCTAATTCATTCAGCGCACGCCGTACCACAATAATGTCTCCAGGAGAAGATGTCCCAGATTTGATGGTATTCACCTGAGCAGGTGCGGCGGAGACCACCTTTTCACCGAGACGTTCCGCAACAAATACGAGATCGAGGATATTCACCAGTCCGTCTTTGTTGACATCTACTCTCGGATTAGACGGTGATTTTTGTCCAAGATTCTGGGCTACAAGAATAATATCCAGAACGTTGACAGTTCCATCCTGATTGACATCGCCGTTAGATTCAACTCCCTTTGCAGTAATAAACAGATCCGCCCAATGTGCCTGATCCCAATCGTCTTTTTCACCGGAGTCGGTCACCAATTCCAATAATACGGTTTCACCTGCATACTCAGAAAGGAGAATTTGTGCGTCTGTCCATCCTGGTGCCTTTGTGAAGTGTTCAAATAGGTTTTGTCCATTTAGAAGCACTGCAAAAGAGACACCGTCACTATCAGCATTCTCATTCAACAATCCCATCGAAAAAGAGAACATTATTTCTTCTACTTGCGGCAGAGAAAGTAAGAATTGGAGAAGGGTCTGACCTTTATAAGGCGGGTAAGCATCAATAGTCTTCTTCTGCACCCCACCTACAGTTCGATGGCTCGGATTGCCTGAGCTGTAAACACGTCCGAGTCTGAATATACCGTCAAACTGGAGACCAACAATAAATTCGGCATCCCTCAGGTTGTACGGAGTGGTTACTTGTTGAGCAGGATCAAATAAGAAAAGAATCTGTGCAGGTAGTTCGGTTTCGAGCGAATATCGTCCGTTTCCTTCATTTCCTCGTGCATCAGGAAAACGCTTTATCGGTTCATTAGGGAGGTAAAATCCCACTTTCACAGGTATATCTGATGGTACAGAGACGATTTTAGGTTCTCCCCACCTTGCCCAATCCCATCCAGTATCTTTTTTGGGACCTGGGTTCGTAGTAAGGCGGAGTTTGATGTCCTCACCTCGGTAGGTTGTCAAATCTAGATGGATTTGCTCCCACTTCTGTTCTGTGTGATGTCGACGAAAAATTTCATCACCTTGGATAGAGACGATGAAAGTTACACCATCAGAGTTTTCAGAATCCTCCGCCAACCCAATATCGAATTCCAAACGGATGTGAGGGCTATCTGGTAGCGAAAGGTTCCACTCCCCAAATGTATCCCCACTGATACCTTGCCAAGGTGGATGAGCATCAATCGCGGACTTACGAATACCAGCGATGGAAACCTCCGTTTTCTGAAAAGAAGCCCCTCTTTGTCGTGGTAATTCCTGACCATTGTGGACAATGCCTGTCCTTACAAGATGAATTTCTGATAATAACTCAATTTCGTGAGAGGTATCCATCCTTTCAAGTCGAAATAGCGCAGCACTTTCTGTCACACGTGATCCCGTCACAGAAACACCATCAGGCAAGGCGTTGATATGCGCTTGAGAGAAATCGCGCGGCGTGTCGTCTAAGAAATAAGATTTCTCAGGATGCAATCCGAGGATTGTTGTTTCGTTGTAGGCACTCCAGTGTGGTATATTCCGTTGGGTCTTCACCTGCGTCACACCCAAAACGCGTTCATACCCCAGACTTTCTTCAGGTAGAATAAGCGTGGCACCCGTTTCTGTTTTTTGCAGTGCTGCAATTTCGCCATCTTCTCCAACATATTGAAATAAAGTGTTAGGTGTCCAATCGGATTCAAAGTCAGGTTTCAGACCAAGTTGCTGCCACGTTCGCGCAATTGCGAGTAACTCCTGGGTCCTCACCTGTTCAGGTCCCAAGTCATCTACTGACAAGAGCCGAAGCGTAGGCAAAACGCCCCAAATCTCATACGCATTTAGATACTCTTTGTAAAGTTGTAGACCCCTATCAGGGTTAGGCAACGACAAATAGCCGTAGGGTAATGTGTAAGGAGAGAATAAGAAGGCACTAATCGGGTGTGGGGTGCTCCGTCGCGTGGGATCCCATTGTGGCGGGTTTTTCCAACGTTGCGCGAAACTTTCACGGAAGAATGTCACTTCATGAAGGTGCTCACCACTAAAAACAACACCCGGCATTGCCTCAGCTAATTCCTTGTGCATTAGGACGTTCCCTTGACCAGCATTTAACCCCTCAATCAATCCATTTGCATCATTAACTACAAAATGACTGACATCCAAGTGGAATGCATCCACCTTGTACTTTTCCCATACGTTTTTCAGCTGTTGGACAAGGATTTTTCTAAACGTAGAATTTGCAAGATTAATAAAGGCATGACGGTAGGGGGCATCTGTCTGTTCCCATCGCCATCCATAAAGATTTCCATTCCATGGGTCTCGAAATTGGAATTTCTGTAATTCGGCGTAGAGTGGGTGATAGGTTGAAACCCCAACGAGATTTGCGTGAAGCATCACTCGAAATCCGTATTGGCGAGCCGCTTCAACAAAACGACCAAACTCAGGTTTTGCTGTATAATCTGGAAAATTAACGTCAAAAGGATCCCTTCGCCATTCATTCAAATACAGCAAGGTTTTTGCGGGATCAACCTGATCGGCTAACTTATCTAATATGCCAATATCCAAACGAGGATCGATATAGGCAACGACCAGACCGATCTCGCCAACCCATGCTGGCATCTCATCCAACCGCCAAGGCTTGAACGTCTGTTCCATCCAATCCCGATACCGCCGCGCAGGCACACGCCAGTCGCCGCTATATGTATTCAATCTCCATACAACAGATTTCGCGGAGGTAAGTGCATCGAAAGGTGCTTGGTTTTGTGTCTCAAAACCGAGTGCAAAACTCTCTACATCTTTTTCATAATGGAGGACTTTAAACTGAAAGGTTTCATCTGCGCCCCGAATAAAAAATCCGCCCTGCTCTCCTTGCATAATCGCGAGTTGTACTTCCCAACCACCCGGATAATTGAAACTTCTGGAAGTGACTGGAGATGTCGCATCAATAACTTGACCGCCTTCCGCTGGAAGAATAAGGTCCAAATTTCCGACATCCAAATTCCTACACCCCCACTGAATCCCATAAACACCTGCTGTATCAGAAATTCCGTTTTGCTCAATCAGCAGATCCCCTGACCTCGCGTCAACTCCTATGAACAGACGGAACTCATTTTGCCCCTGACGAAATAGCATTTCTGCTTTAAGCGGTGCGATTTTCCTTGCCGCTGTTAGCGTCGCTTGGTCTGTCCAGATAGATCCGCCGCTTCTCCACAATAATCCACTACGTCCACTGATACCTGTAGGCACACCGCCAATGCCGAGGGGGAGAGTATAGGCTTCTCCCGTTAGTTTGTTATGGATCTGGGTAATAACGCCATCTGAGAACTGAACTTCATAGGCATCGGTTTCGACAAAGACGTTATTGTCGACAACCTTAATCTCGGCACACCGCGCCACTTGGGAATAACTTAGACAGAATATCCCACTGAGAATGATTATGGTAAAAAAACGCAAATTGTTTGTTCCTCTAAAACTTACATGCACAAATCTTCAAAAGTCTACACAGATGCCGCCCCTACGGGGCTTGATTATTATTTTATATCTATTTCTACACAGATGCCGCCCCTACAGGGCTTGTGAAGGTTGCAGCAATGGGTACTATACAAATATCGTCCCTACGGGACTAAAGAAGTGAATTATTACACACTAACATTAGGGAACATAACGTGAGTTGAATAAAAATCTGTCGATAGCATAAACTGTCGGTCTCTATTTCACGCAGAGACCGGCGAGGTTAGGAAACCTCGCCTACCGCGGGCGGAGGAAACTTCCAACACAACTTATAGCAAACGAGAATGTTTATAGTAAAGTCCACAATTACTTGGACATCACGGATGGGCGAGGTTACAAACCTCGCCAGCGGTGGAGTGGGGTTGGTGCCTCCTGAAATGTTTACATATTTTCGGGCTTTACTATAATGCAAACTCACATTAATAATATAACTCCTCAAATACCTGAAAATAATTCGGGAACGTCTTGCTGACACAGTCTGGATCGTTAATCCGAATCCCGCGTGCCTTTAAACCGACGAGTGAAAACGCCATCGCCATCCGATGGTCTTCGTAGGTGTCAATCGCTGCAGGCGTAATAGATGAAGGCGAAATTTCGAGTCCGTCCTGATGCTCAATCACAGGCACGCCTAATCTTCGCAACTCCGTCACCATTGCATGAATCCGGTCAGTTTCTTGCCAACGTGTGTGTTCAATGTTTCGGATGGTTACTTTGCTATCGGCAAACGGCGCAATTGCCGCGAGGGTTAGAGCAGTATCCGAAATCCCACGCATATCCACATCGACCCCTTTCAATTGGCGCGGACCTGTAACGGTAATCCCAATGTCAGAAACAGTGACCTGACACCCCATCTGCTCCAAAATACGCACAAACTGAACATCGCCTTGCATGGAATCTAAGTGCAAATGTTGGACAGTGACACGTCCGCCTGTGAGTGCAGCAACCGCAAAGAAGTAGGAGGCGTTGGAAGCATCGGGTTCAATGTTATAGATACGCGGCTGATACCGCTGCTCACCTTCAATCCGAAAATACTTATAGCCTTCGCTGACAACCTGTACACCAAACGCCTCCATGACTGCGAGTGTAATGTCAATATAGGGCATTTCGCGATCCCCGATAACCTCAATCTCTACGTCGTTTTTAGCATACGGTGCGATGAGTAGTAACGCCGTTAAGAATTGACTGCTCTTACTGACATCAAGTCGGGTACTTCCACCCTCCAGTCCGTTTGCCTCAACAATGACGGGAAGATGTCCATTGTCAAATTGCGAGCGTGCCGAAACCCCAATTTGTGTCAGGGCATCCAGCAAATCGGAGATAGGGCGGCCGTGTCGCATCGGTTCATCGCCATCAATGACGAACCTGCCACGACCTAACGAAACGTAGGCGGTAAGCGAACGTGAAGTGGTCCCTGAGTTCCCGATATAAAGCTCCGCACTCGAAACCGGAATATCGCCACCATTCCCCTGCACATCAAACGTTGCCCGCTTCTCATCAGCGTCAATCTCAACACCGAGATTTTGTAGGGCATTGCACATATAGTGCGTATCATCGCTAAAGAGAGCACCCGTCAGAGTTGAAGCACCGCGTGCCAACGCGGCAACTAACAACGCACGGTTGGTATAACTTTTGGAACCGGGGACCTCTATCGTGGCATCAAGCGGCTTACGAATCGGCTGTATCTCAATCATATTTTTAATCATGCGCTAAGCGTTAAATGACACCGTTGGTTAGACAAACATTTTCGATGAATATCCGCAAACCTCCGATGTCAGTTTGCTACTTACACTTGAGAAGATAAGCAGCACCTGATGTTTTTGAATTTCTTAGGACTTACGCAATGCGCAATGAATTGCGCGACTACGAACCATGCTTGTTTTGAGAACACGGCTATTTTCAAGAGATTGTGTTTGTAGTAAGGAAACCCTTTATCGCCTGTTTGCGTAAGTCCTGTTTCTTAGATTTCTAATATTCTAAACCCATACGGAAAGCGGCTATTTATAGGAGAAACTTAGGTAATCTCCAGGTCTGTGAGCAATTGACGAAGTTCGCCCTTCGCGGCTTCGCTAACTGGCAGCAACGGACCCGTTGTGTACGCGCTACAGACCCCCAAGATTTCCAGACATGCCTTCATACCGCTGACCCCTTGTCCATAATTATACATCCTGCCGAGCTGAAGCAATAACTTCTGTAACCGGTGAACTTCGTCAATGTCGCGTGCTTTTGCGGCATTGTAGAGCGCGACAGATTCTTTCGGAGCGACGTTTGAAACCGAGATGACACCCCCGTCAGCACCAAACATTACCGCTGCACCGATCGCGGTGTGTGAACCGAGCATGATAGAAAAATCCGTCCGGTCACCGAGCCGAGCCAAAAGACTGAGGCAATTCGTCCAATCGCCGGAACTGTCCTTAATTCCCACAATGTTCTCACAAGTTGCTGCGAGTTGGGCAACGATATACGGTTTAATCGCTGTCTTGACGGTTGAAGGGATGTTGTAAATGAAAACAGGAAGGTCGGTGCTTGCGGCAACATCGTAATAAAACTCGATCAGGTCGGCATCGTCGGTGGAGGGATAGTAGTAACAGGGTGTCGCGGCAACCGCATCGATGCCGAACTGCTCGGCGACTTTAATGTTTTGGATAACGCGCTGGGTGCTCGTGTCCATCACACCACAGATAATTGGCACACGACCGCCGATTGCTTTGACAGCGATGTCCATCGCACGTTCGCGCTCCGTATTCGTCAACGTCGTAAATTCGCCAGAAGTCCCCAATAGATAGATGCCGTGGACACCATTGTCGATCAAACGATTGAGTTGATTAATAAACCCGAGCTCATCAACGCGCTCTTTTTCATCAAGTGGCGTTATTGTCGGTGAAAAAATGCCTTCAAATCGAATATTCATGAATCCCTCCTATAGAGAGTATTTGCTGTCTTTCTCGCTCATATGGCTTGCTAGGAATACAGTATCGAATTACCTGCCAGACTTAAAATTTCAGTGTAGCAGAATCCGATTTAGATGTCAAGAGGACACGAAAAAAGGATCAGAGCTATTTATGGTGAATTATAGAATTACTTATACACCGAAAGACGGGCGAGGATACAATCCTCGCCAGCGGGGGTGGGGCGCGTTTGAGGTCTACAACTGAAGGGTCTACTTATTTTTAGCATTCACCATAGTTTTTCAGGCATGCTTCAAGTCCACCGGTTTGTAGTAGGGAAACCATTTATTGCCCGTTCCTTATAGAACGTGCGATGAATCGCACGACTACAAACACATTCGCTGTCAACCATCACGGCGGTGGTTACTTTCCCATTCCCAGTAACGGGTGGGACTCCGTCTCAGTAATCGGCGTGAAGTCTGCGAAACTTGCCTGATTGACACGAGGTACTTTTGCTGACAGCCGATTGCTGACGGCTGATCGCTATCCTACTAACTGCCAATCAAGTTTCCGTTTGCAAATTATGCCGAAAACGTGCTATGATGCTGTTAAACTCAATCCGTTTGTCCGCTCCGTAGCAGACGCAAAATGAGTAGAAGATAGACAGGATAACCCGCCAAAAGGGAAATCATAATGAACATCCGCACGCAACTGACATTCAGGTATATCGGCATTGTGCTTTTAGTGTTGCTGGCGATGTATTTCTATCTTGCTACGATGCTCAAAGACTCCATGAGCAGTCGCATTACCAGCGAATTGGAAGTTCAGGTAGCATTAACTCGGGAATTTCTCATTGAAAAACTCCCTACTAAGGATAACTTTACTTACGACCTAATAGATCCCCTCGTCGATAGACTCGGAAAGGCTAACAACGCTCGGGTGACCTTCATCGGCTTAGATGGTGTTGTCTGGGGTGATACTGAACGGGATGGACAGGCACTGCGTGAAATGGACAACCACCTCACGCGTCCAGAGGTACAGGATGCCATCAAGAATGGAAGCGGTATTCGAGACCGCTACAGCGATACAACACAGACAGGATTTCGTTACTTTGCCCTGCCAATACATCGCAATGTGGGTGCAGAAATTTCACCAGATGGAGAAGGAACTTTGATTGGCATCTGCCGTGTCGCGCTTCCGATGAAAGTCGTCAATACAGCAATTGGCAACCTCCAACAGATGGCTCTAATTGCGAGCGTGGCGGGACTCATTCTCGCAATCGTATTTAGCGTCTTTAGCACCGGTGCCATCACTAAACCGATTAAGAAATTAACCCAGATGACACAATCGCTTGCGGCTGGCAACATAAACTCGCGTGTACCCGTCGATTCCAGAAATGAACTCGGACAACTCTCTCAGAATTTTAACCTAATGGCAGACAGGATACAGGAACAGATTGACAAGATATCCGAAGAACACCAGCGTTCTGAAACCATTTTGACGAACATGGGCGAAGGTGTACTACTCGTGAACGGTGCCTCCGAGATGACTTACGCCAACCCAACGGCTATCGCTATGCTGGAACTTCCCGACGCTTATATCGGCAAAGCCTTGATCGAAATCAACCGGATTCCAGAACTACAAGCACTGCTGAAAAAGGCAGAACAGACAGAAACCATCGCGTTCGCAGAAATCCAGTTGGGTAACCTGAGAGAACCCGAAGCAGAGGTCACGGTTGTGCCCGTTCCTGCGGGTCAAGAGTACATTATCGTTATCCACGATGTCACTAAGGAACGGCAATTAGAGCGGATTCGCGCTGACTTCGTGGCGAACGTTTCGCACGAACTCCGCACGCCACTCACAACAATCCGAGGTTACGCCGAAACTTTACTCAGTGAAAATTCCGTTCGGACAAAGACAGGTGAACAGTTTATTGTAAAAATTCTCAATCACTCAGCCCGGCTTACAAGATTAGTCTCGGACCTGTTGGAGCTCTCTCGGCTCGAGTTGGGTGAGGTAGAATTGAAACGCTCGCCCTGCCACCTCAACACCTTCCACGAACTAATTTTAGATGTGTTTGAACCGCTATTAGAGGAATCAGGGTTGGTTTTAAAATGGGAGATTCCTGAAAAGCTTCCGAAAGTTAACGTAGATCGACAACTTTTCATGCAGATTTTTGTGAACCTGATCGACAATGCCATCAAATACACACCTGATGGCGGAGCGATTACCGTTTCGGCAGAAACCCGCTCGCGCGAAGAAACTGAAGGATCCGACACAGCCTCGGCAGAGATCATCTTGCGTGTAAAAGATACAGGTATCGGCATCCCAATGGAATCCCAACCTCGCGTGTTCGAGCGGTTTTACCGTGTCGACGAAGGACGTGCCAGAGAAATGGGTGGCACTGGATTAGGACTCGCAATCGTTAAGCATATTGTACGCTGTCACAACGGCAGGATATGGCTGGAAAGCACCTTAGGGCAAGGCAGCACATTCTATATCGCCCTGCCTCTATGAATGTGCCGTCTTATAGTAAAATTCACAATTACTTGGACATCACGGATGGGCGAGGTTATAGTAAAGCCTACAATTACTTGGACATTGTGCGGCGAGGTTACAAACCTCGCCAGCGGGGATGGGTGGGGCTGCCACCCTCCGAAATGTTCACATATTTTCGGGCTTTACTATAAAAACCTCGCCAGCGGTGGAGTGGGTTGGTGTCTCCTGAGATGTCTACATATTTTCGGGCTTTACTATAAGAAAATAAGGCTAAATTTTCCACGTCTCTTGCGTGTAAGCCATCTCCCAAAAAAGGTACTCATAACGACTACTCAACAAGAAGTAGTTTTTAATCCGTTCTTTTTGAGAGGTGCTATGCTCCGCTGTGAGATTGTTGAGCAGAGCCCGCAGCGACGTACCCAGCGATAGGAATTCAGGAGAGGCGTACATCTCAATCCACTCCTGATAGAGCGGTTCCGGCGATCCTCCGTGTTTGGCGAGCGTTGTGCCGATCTCGGCGTAGCCCCACTGACACGGTAGAACACCCGCAACGAGATCCGCCAAAGTCCCGACCTGTGCGACATCAAGCAGGTGTCGGGTGTAAGCATGCGTCGTAGGCGCTATGGGTGCGGCTTCCATCTCAGCGGCAGAGACACCAAATTTCTCACAATACCCGCGATGCAAATCCATCTCGGTGTTCAGTGTTTCATTGAGCAACTCCGCAAACATCGCCATCGTCGCTTCATCGGGGGCTTTGATAACACCGTGCGCAAATACCCGGCTATAGTCCAACAGGAAAAGATAATCCTGGATGAGGTAAAACTTAAATTTTTCTCTGGGGAGACTTCCATCAGCAATACCCTGAACGAATGGATGCTTCAGGTCAGCCTCCCAAATCGGTGCCACAGTGTGTCTGAGTTCATCAGTAAACAGTTTATTTTGTGCCATACTTCTGGTCGAAACTCCTTAAAAACAGGCTATAATCTTTATTGTGTATCATACCCTAACAGGGAAAGGATGTCAAAATGTTTGAAAAACTCGGAATCGTAACCAATATCTGGTCTGAAGAGGTAGAAAATGGGGCGCGCTTTGATGAACTCATGGTGGAATTCGGCGCAAACGGGTTTAAGGATATGGAGGTCCGTGAAGGTGATTACCTCCGCAACTCTGAATTCGGGAAACTCATTCAACACCTCGAATCCGTGATGCCTGCGTACACCGACGCGGAATACAAAACTATCTGTGACGCCGTCTGGACAGAACAACCCTATGAAACGAAACATCCCTCGCTTTTTGCAGAGGTTACATCTTTCGTTCAAAAAGCATCCGGACTTACCCTGAGTTATGCCATGTCCCATCCTTGGCTCTCATCCCCAAAGGACAGTGAGGCAGACACACAACAGATCGTTAGGGCGAAGAAATTGGCATACCTACTCTGCCCAGCGCGACCGCGGCTCCGACTCGTCGATCCCGACACCGAAGGAGACATCAACGAATCCGCGGCTATCGCCAACCTAAAGCATTACAGCGCACTTTTACCCGACTTTCCGATGATTTTTGCCGTAGAGAACGCGCGGCAAACCGCCACACTGACCTTGAAGTTAGCAGTCGCGGGCGGTGCCAAACTCACCTACGATGAAACAAATACATATCGCGCTGACGGGACAACGGTGAATCCTCCTGACGAATTCTGGGGTGCCGTCAAAATGGCGGATCTCACGTCGGTACATTTCAAACAGAAAACCGAAGACGGTGTTCTCTCAGAAGTAGGTGACGGCTTCGTCGACTTCCGGGCAATTGCCGAACGCTTGAGAACACAACACTATACCGGCGATCTGCTACTCGAAAACACACCAACTGCGCATTCCCTACAAGATGCCTTGCGGAGCCGAGAGTATCTGCTGAGTTGCTAAGTTAGCGACACATAACGCGAGACAGATCTCTCGTCTACATCGCCTTAAGCTTACCCCACGTAGTAGCGAGCTTGGCTTTAGGAGAAACAGGCAATATTGTATCTAATCCCAGCTTATGGATCATCTCTGTATCTTCAAAGGTAAGTGCGATACCGTTGAAAAGGGCAACGTGCGTAATCGAAACTGGAAAGAAGGCACCGGGGAGTTTATTACACTCTAACAGACACCCCATGAGCAGCGGGTAAGCCTCCTGCGTCAAGTCGTTTCCTTTGATGACTTTCACAGCAACCTCCTCACCATCTCTGTAGATAAAAGAGTCAGCATCCCGTGTGACAGACACAGCGACAAACTGCCAGGTGTTAACCTCCATCGTTCCGGCAGGACTGATAATACTTCCGTTATCCGATCCGTTTGCTGAGGTCTCCAAACGGATCGCGCCAGGACCGGTGTCACCAATATCAAGAATCCAGCCACCATTCCAGCACCACGCACCCTTGGAGATGATCCCTTTTCCATCACCCGGTGCAGCGGGATTCAACCATGCCACTAAGGTGAAATCATTCTCCGCAACGTTGACGGTATCACTGTGTGGAATCTCAAGATAGTCGTCCTCGCCATCAAACTTAAGGGCTGAACCGAGATCGCTATCGACCCATTTCGGATCCCCCTCGATTGTCCCATCGTTGCCGTTACCTGAATGATCCTTTACCGTATTACCCTTACCTTCATCAAAGAGCCACACACCAGCCAAGGTGCCTAAATCTATTTCAGCATAACCCATCGCCACTGAGGTAAGCAGCATCCATATAAGGGCTGCGTATACCCAATTCGTATTAATTTTCATTCTTATTCTCCTTTTGACAGCCGTTTAACTGTAAATCCGTTCCACACCCAACGCTTTTTCTGTGTATAAATCACTTGGGTTAGACGCTCATCGGTGATAGTAACAGTGTATCGCCTTTCCGCAGATTCATCTGCTGAAGTGAGACGTAGCTTCTGGAATTTCTTTTCGCCGTTCGCAATGAGGTTAATATCCACGGGTGCAACAACCCCCGCGTGGAAATAGCATGTTATTTCATAAGTACCATTGGGGAGCGCGATTCTGAAAACGCCGTCCTCTTCACCCCAGAGGCTATCTTGATATAGAAGAAGATTCGGTTCGCCGACTGCCAAGACATCGCGTATGTCCGGCGCAGATTTCGTGTCTTCGGTGTGCCAATATTTGAGTTCAAAACCACCACCGCCGGTTCTAAACCTATCCTCAACAGATTTCGATATCCAACCGTACCGCCCATCTGCATAATCGGTGTCCTTGTCTATAGCAATGTGTCTCAAAGCAGTCTTTCCATCGCTCGGTTGCATGTCGAAAGTCATCTCGGTTGTGCCCTCCCATAATTGTGCGTCTGGTGCCGCCTTTTTCCGCCGGTAAAGCCGATTAAAGTTGGTTGAATGAATCACTTCATAATCTTGGGCAAGATCTTCAACGCTATCATACTCTGTGCGCCAGACGAGCACATAGTCCGCAGGCACCTTCCTGTTCTTGTAACGGAGCGGAAAATGGTCGGTGCTGGGTTCATAGTTCTGAAGATAAGCAACACCGTTCTCTAACGCCAGATACCCCTCTATATGCTCAAACGGAAGGATGTATTTGAAATCCCATTTCGCCGAATCAGGTGTGCCGCCCCACGACCCCGGACGACTCGCAAGAACGGTATGCGGTTCTATCATCTCCGCTGATGAAAGTGCCACCTGAGCATCTTTGTCCAGCAGATAGTAGGTTTGAACGTGATAGCCGAGATGCCATAACGCTAAAACAATCAGGACACCACTAAAAGCGTAGTCAATGAATCTATGAAGGTTGAAACTAAAGAATGGAAGCAGGGCAAGTAGAATGTAGATATGTATCCGATCGCTGATCCACATACCCCCAGAGCGCAAACTCCACGGGGATTTGAAATAGAGGAAGGTCAGCATCAGGGCAATCACTAAAAAAGCGTCCGTCCGATCGACAATTGCGGTAATACCTCCAGCCCCTCCGTTTCCCGGTTTCGACGCGGCACGGAGCGCATAGATTTTGCGTACCCTGTCGATTACGGTGAGCAGGAAAGCGATTGCAAGCACAGCGAGGAGAAGGTTGCCTATCAAGATGTGGGTATCCCGAAAGGAGACAATAGAACCAATCGAGAGAAAGTACTTCATCAAGCCCTCAAAACTCCGATGGAAGCCCCCACCTTCCCGTTTCACGAGATAATAGGACAGCAGGATTACGTAAGCGGGGAGCAGAGAACCCAAGAAAAGCAAGATAGGTTTCAGCTGCGCAGCTAACCGCACGCGAGGCGATTCGAAGGCTTCATAAACATAGAGGAAAACGCCGAGGAACGTTAGGGATACTGTAAGCAGGGCGTAGGATTGAAAGTGCGTGAGATAGACAACCGTGAGCCACACATAGACCGTGACAAACGCTCTTGGACTGAGTTTATCCTCGCATCGCCACCAATAACCGAGGGCGAAGAAAAACAGTGAGACACTCAAGGCGAAGTTATAGAAACCCATGTGTAGCAAATAGTTATAGGCAAAAACGAAACCGACGAGGCAGAAAAGCGGCTTGCTTTTTTGAATACCGTTGAGGAAATAGAGAAGGGAGAGCGGTAGGAGTCCTATGCAGAGGCTAAAGAATATCTTTTCGCAAATGAGCGGCGGAAAGATATACATGAGACCTACCATAAAGGCATGGGAAGTCCAATTCGGAAAAAGCGTCGGGTTGCGTTCATAAACTTCCCGCAGGATGTAGTTTTCGTGATTGTGATATACCTTTAAGACGTGTGCGTTGTGGACATGGGCTGGTCCGTCTTGTGTCCCGGTATACTTGAATAGCCAGGTCGGCAAAACGTGTATCACCAATAGCACAATCAAGACAATATGCTGGATAGATAATCGACGCGCTTTCATAAGTGCCTCGCTCTTAGACCGCCACCTTTTGCATGAATAGAACCGCAATGTTGCTATTCTACAAGAACTTTGCCGCGAGGTCAACAAAAACCGTGAGAATATAGGATTTGTGGTAAAACCTACAATTACTTAGACACTCTAAAGAGGCGAGGTTACAAACCTCGCCAGCGGCGGTAGAGGCGTTTGGGGTCCACAACTTACTGAAGTGTCTATTTATTTATAGAATTCACCATAAAAAAATGCTCCGCGGCAAGTGTGGTTCAAAACAGCACCAACAGCGGAGCTTATGGCGAACAGTGTAGATGTATAAACTAAAAAGATGATTCTTGGGCTTGTGTATTTTCTGTCTGTGCGCCATCGGAAGATGCAGTCTCTTGATTCTCGGATTCCTCAGATTCAGAGACTTCACTCTCGTGCGCAGCCGTTGTTAATTGCTTTATACGTTCGCAGAGTTCATCTAACAGCTGTGATGACGTTTCCGCCGCTTTCAGTTCAGCAGAAAGTTGCGTCCACTGCATCTCGCTCATATCGTTCCGAGATTCCACACCATATTTACGTTTGATGTAATTCCAGAGCTCTGCCTTACCGATGCCTTTCCCTTCAAGGTGTCCCGCCAGATTGTTCGCGATTGCAAAAGCCGCTTTTTGGGCGTTAGCGATATTTCCGCCACCCTGTTGCAACTGCGGTTGTTGCGTCGCATTATCACTCCCGGTTTTTCGATTCAGATAGAAATTCAGGACCTCACGGATTACCGGCACAGGTATCAATTGTTTAATTGCGTTGCGTTGCGCTTTATGAATTGCTTTGGTGAACGCGAAGGGATCGGGGCGTCCGCCTGCCATTTTCGGTTGCTCATACGCGCCATAACGAGACGAACCGGTGATTGTATCGACCGCCTTAGCAGTAGCAATCCAAGAATGCTCGCGATCCTCATAATCGATCTCTTCGATCTGAATACCGCCACGGCGATTTGCGGCTTCGTTAATACCGGCTAAGGTCAACCCTTCAACCGTACGTCCTCCCTGTTTGAAGGAATAGACATAATCCTGAATCGTCTGTCCAGTCATCAACTCAATGATAGCTTGGTCATCTACCTGATCGACGACTTCATATTCAGCGGCAACCGGGACCAGTTCGTTGTTTTTTTCTTCAGCCATGATGTCCTCCGATTTTCAAATATACAACCTAAATATATAATTAGTATAACATATCATTAGATATATATCAAAGAAAAAATGCTATTTCGTTGAGGATTTTGGTTAAACTCTGAATTTGACAATCATTCCCGATAAGATTGCGCGGCTTTAATCCGCCCCCAGGTGAGACTCAATTTCCCGATGGGCTGGACCGCCAAGCCCTGTGACTCAAAGTTCTGCTTGATTTCTTCCAGGGTCAGTACTTTCTTATAGATGCGCACTTCGTCCACCGCGCCTATCAAGTACCCATCGGTATTGCCATCTTGAGCAATGTTCCAGTTCGTCTCACCGCCGCCTAAATTGCCGGACATTGCCTCCTCCTCTTTGACGAGGACGCTATCGACATACACCTGTGCCTTATCCTCTTCGCGTGTCGCCACTACATGGTGCCATTTGCCATCGGCGTAATCCTCATCGGTTATCCACGCTTTTCTGATGTTGTTGGCTTGCTCGGTGTAGTATCGGAGTTGTCCGGTATCCTGATTAAAACCGAGCCGGAAGAAATGATCGAAGAAATTCGTTTTGTTTGTCAGGATATATTGCCAACCGATGCGACTGTCGGGGGGTTTCAAAAACCAGGCTTCATACGACGCTGGTTTCTCCCCGATATTGAAAATGATCGGCAGCTCCACACAATCCGGTTTTCCGCCAAAATTGAGTGCGTCTCCGAGATGACCTTCGATGGACTCCGGCTCACCGACGATTGTTCCATCCTTGCCGCCAATGATATCTTTAACCGTATCGCCGACAATGTCGTTTTCATCAAGCGTGTAATAACTCACTAAACCGTCCGTGACGACTTGAGCTTTCACGCCACTCATTAAAATGAAAGTACAGAGGAAAATAAAACTGGTTTGAATGACCCACCAATTTAAACATTTCGGTTTCATCTCTTTTTACGGATTGGAAACCCCTGAATTCATTCAGGGGAGGAAAATCCGCCCTCGTGTGTTAGACCACAGCGTGTGGTATGTAAGTTAATCTGACTTTTTTCTTGACAAAAAGTGTCAGAAATGTTATACTATTCTTATCGCTTGGCGAGGACTTATCACCCGTGTGCAAGCACGGTCTCCTCGCCGACCGACTGTGATAAGCGGTTAAAGAGCGATAAGCGATAGTCCAATGAAACGCACGTTCAAATATCCTGTATATCCTACACAGATGCAAGAGCAGTGGCTTTTTGCGGAGTTGAAACACCAAAAGCAACTCCAAAACTACATGCTCCAAATGCGTTCGCAGATGTGGAATTATGGCAGTATCTCGGTGTCGATGTATGACCAGATAAACCATCTGGCAGAACTGCGTCAATCTAACTCGCATTATTCCAAACACCCACAGGATATGCAAGTAGAGACCATCAAACGTGTTAACGCAGCGCAGGAACACTTCTTTCGCAGATGTAAAGACCCGAAAGAGAAAAAGAAAGGCGCGCCGCGATTCAAACGTTCTGTGCGTTCGTTGACGTGGAGTTTGCGAAAACACAAAATTAAGACGGGTGAACGTGTCCGCCAAGCCCCTATCCGTGAAACAGGCACTCGGTATAACCGTTTGAAAGTGCCGAAACTCGGTGAAGTCAAGATCCGCCAACACCGTCCGCTCATCGGAGACCCGAAAGAGGTCACGTTGAAAAAGACGGCGCGCGGCTGGTATTGCTTTATCGTTTCTGAAGTGCCGGATACGCTGAAGTGTGTCCCGAAATCCGCTTGTGGTGTGGATGTTGGCATACAGGACTTTCTGACGACTTCTGAAGGTGAGAAGATACCCAACCCTCGCTTTTATCGACAGGCGGAACGCAAACTTATCAAACTTCACCGCGACCTGTCTCGCAAGAAGTACCAGAGCCGAAGATGGTATAAGGCGAAAGACGCACTGGCAAAACAAGCCGATATTGTCGCCTGTCAACGTCTTGACTTTCTCGCAAAAACGGCTTACTCCCTTTTCCATCACAAAGGTTTTGATGCCATTGTTTCCGAGAAACTTAAACCGAGCAATATGGTAAAGAACCGACACCTTGCCAAGTCTATCTCTGACGCGGCTTGGGGTATGTTCTTTAAGTGGTGCGGTTGGGTAGCCAAACGTGATGGTAAACATTTCCATCAAGTGCCACCGCACCATACGAGTCAAACCTGTTCGGAGTGTTGCCAAAAGTCCGCTATCAAACTGAAGTTGTCTGAACGTCTGTTCCATTGTAAATCCTGTGGACTCAAACTTGACCGCGACCACAACGCGGCTTTGAATATACTACATAGGGCGGCTTGCGCCCTTCGTGGAGAGGTATGGGATACCATCCTCTATGAAACGAGAAATCAGTTATTGCAACTGGCTTGCTGGGGATAACTCCCTACAAGCCCCCGACTTCAGTCGGGGGTACTTGACGACTGCCTCCATTTTTGAGTTCGGGTAAAAAAATCGAGGATTCTGGTTAAATGTTAAATAATGATGTGAAAAATTAGCGGATACCCTCTGAATCACGCTTGTCACGTTTCAAGGCATATGATACCACTTTATACCGCTATCTTCAAGTAAAATTGTTCATCAGAAATAGGAAATATTTCTCATAGCCCTCAATTTAGGGATTTTTCAGGGTATTTGGTAGCATCGAGTCTACAAATGCCGCCCCTCCGGGGCTTTGTCATTGGTTGATCCACGTTTCTACACAAATGCCGACCCTCCGGGGAGACCAAAGACCACACATTCACCTCACATCCTTAGAGACGATACCATAGAGGTTCCTGCTCGACAACGCTTTTCCCATAGCGAGAAACACGCCTATTTTTCTTAAATTGACACCTATGCCTATGTCAAGTACCCAAGTCTAAAGACTTGGGCTTGTTAAGAGTGTTAACAAGCCTATCGGTCTACCGATAAGTTTCTCGTTTCATAGAGGTTGGTAACCCAACGCTCTCCACGATGGGCGCAAGCCGCCCTTAAGAGTATGTTTAATGCAGCGTTGTGGTCTCTATCTATAGAGTTGCCACAAAACTGACAGTTAAAGGTTCTCACCGATAAGGATAACTTTTTCGGTGCTTTTTTACCACAAGCGGAGCAAGTTTGCGAGGTGTTCTTGGGGTCAACTTGGTGGAAATGGAAACCGTCTCTTTCGGCTATGTTTCCAGCCCACTCAAAGAACGTTCCCCAAGACGCATCGCTGATACTCTTACTGAGGTGTTTATTCTTTACCATGTTAGATACGCGTAAATTCTCTGCCACTAAGACATTATTTTCCTGGTGGTGGTAGAGTTTGTAAACGAGTTTGCCGATAAAGTCTTTTCGCTTGTTTGTCGTCCGTTCTTGGTGTAAGGCACTCGCATGCACGGCTTTTTGCCAGCGGTTAGAGCCTTTCTTTCGGCGTGCCATTGTTTGATTGTGTTTATGGAGTAAACCTTCTGCTTTACGATACCAACGCGGGTTATCTTCCTTTCCGCCTTCCGAAGTCGTTAGATAGTGTGTAGTGCCAACGTCAACTGCAACAGCACCAGTCGGTTCAACTTTTGGGGTATCGGGTATCTCACAGGAGATATGGGCATACCAACCACTGGCTTTTTTCACAAGCGTAACTTCTTTCGGATCACCGACAAGCGGGCGGTGCATGTATATCTTGACTTCGCCTAACTTCGGCACTTTTAAGCGATTATGCCTAAAATTGGTTTCTATTATCGGATTTTGGCGGACGCGTTCACCTGTTTTGAGTTTGTGCTTTCGCAAGCACCACGTCAGAGAACGCACACGCATTTTGAAGCGAGGGTACCCTTTTTTCTCAGTTTCCCCTGCTTTACAACGCCGACGGAACGCATCAAAGGCTTTGTCAACGCGTTTGAGGATAGAAACTTGAAAGTCTTGAGGCACTTCACCAAAATCGTCATATTTCTCACGGGCAACCTTCAACAGTTGTTCTTGGTCATATCGCGAAACAAAACGACCTTCTTCTTCATACGCAAACTTGCGATTGTTGCGCGCAGCGTTCTGAAGTTCACACAAGTGGTCTAACCACTTTTCTAAAGTTCTTTCTTCTGCCTGTGTTGGATACACAGGATACTTAAATGTTAATCTCATGGTTTATCAAGTATCAAGCATTTATCCCCTACAGAGTGGGAGGCAGACACGTTACCAAGCGGTAACGCTCTGTATGTCTGCCAACTTGATACATATATTAAACCACAATTTCATAGAAATGTCAAGTGTTTTTTCAAAATGTGAACACGTTATGGCCTAACACACGAGGGCGAGCATTCCTCCCCACCCTAGAGGGTGGGGAAACCTCCTGCTCGTTAAATCTGGCGAGGGAATTTTTCAAGTATGGCAAGTCCATTGTATTAATCGTCGGCAATGCCCGTAGTGATCTCGACCTGTACTTCATCTGTCGCGATGCTTTCAATGTAGAGTGTGAACGTATACGTCTGATGATTCTCGTATTTTTGAAGGTTTGAAGGAAAGAAACCACCCGCCGCAACATCATCTATAATCCAAAATGTCACATTTCTATTATTTGTGGCAAGGGTCAGCGTGCCTGAATAAATCTTTACCAATTCTGGGTCTACATCTGCTTGAATGCCTAACAACTCATTTAGTCTGTTAAGTGAAACAGTCGCTTGAAGACGCACCGTTTTCCCGACGTCCCTTTGACCACCAGCGACAATTTGTTCGAGTGTCGTGTCGATAACTTCAACATCAGCTTTCACGGTGTGTTCAGGGACATCCGCCCAGATGGTGAAGAAACGATCTCCGTGTATGGTTGTGTCTTCGGAAATGTCTTTTATAAGAAGTGTGAAAGTGTAAGTTGTATGACCCCGAATATGTGCCAGATCGCTCTGCATGTAGTTTGAATAATAGTGATCGAGCACAAACTTAGCGTCCGAGTCCGTAATGAAAAAAAGTACTTTATTGTGATGCGTAAACAACTCTAACGTTGGAGAAACCCCATCAGCACTCGGATAAATTCTGCCAGCAGCGGTAATCGTAACCTTCTGTCCCTTGTATTTTGAGTTGATGCCGTTTACTTCAACATCGTTGACAATATCGGTGAGGGTGACAGGTCCGACGTTGAGGGTTTTCTGATGAAATTTCGCACAGCCTCCAAAGATAAAAATAGCAAAGCAAGCACATAAAGATGTAAAAAGTTTCATGTTTTTTAATTATACCTTGCGGTTAAATAGCGTGCGTTAGAACTATCGGATGCGTTCCTTAAATCCGCCTGCGCCGTTGTTACAGGCTACCATTTGGTTTAAGGATTATTTTTTAATTATACCTTGCGGTTAAATAGCGTGCGTTAGAACTATCGGATGCGTTCCTTAAATCCGCCTGCGCCGTTGTTGCAGGCTACCGTTTGGTTTAAGGATTATAACGACTTCTATTTAACATGTCAAATTATATGGGAAACCTATCCAATTTGCTCAAAAGACACCACTCAATACACTTGATCTTCATTCCGAATTCTGCTATAATAGCAATAAACCGAGCATTGGAGTATCAACGAACAGTGACAGCCCCACTTCTCCACATGCAAGCAATTACCAAAGACTTCCCCGGTGTGCGTGCCTTAGACGATGTCTCTTTCGAGGTACATCCGGGTGAAATCCACGCCCTGTGTGGAGAAAACGGTGCCGGCAAATCGACGCTGATTAAGATTCTTGGCGGTGTTTACCCATCCGGAACCTACGAAGGGCACCTACGCATCAATGGAAACGAGCAGCAGTTCCACACCGTACGCGACGCAGAACACGCCGGGATCGCCGTTATTCATCAGGAACTGGCACTTATTCCAGAAATGACGGTCGCCGAGAATATCTATCTCGGCAAGGAACCGTGCCAATTCGGGACTATTGACAGGCACCGGCTCCATCACGAAGCAGGTGAGATCCTTTCGCAGTTCGGATTGACAATTCCACTACATAGACCTGTCCATGAACTCGGTATCGGACAACAACAACTCGTAGAAATCGCGAAGGCCCTAAGGCGGAGCTTGCAAGCCGATATTACACAGTGGCGGAGCTTGCAAGCCAACATCGACCCGTCAAGCAGCGCACTGTTGCTCGTGCTTGACGAACCGACAGCCGCCTTGACCGAAAGCGAAGTAGACATTCTTCGGCAGATTCTGACCCAACTTCGAGAAATGGGTGTAGCCTGTATCTATATTACCCATAAACTCAAGGAGATTTTTCAAATCGCCGACCGCGTGACGGTGCTACGGGACGGTAAAGCAGTCGCAACGCAATCCATCAAATCATCTGAATGTACTGAAGAAATGCTCATCTCACAAATGGTCGGACGCGAGTTAACCGCACTCTTTCCGAAACGGAGAACAACTCCCACTGCTGAGAACAGGTCAAGTCAAGAAGACGTAGCACTCCGAGTGGAAAACTTAAGCACTTACCCATCGGAACCGCCACAACTTGAAAACATCAATTTTGAGGTAAGACGCGGGGAAATCCTCGGTATCGCAGGCTTGATGGGCGCGGGGCGGACAGAATTGATTCGTACCATTTTCGGTGCTTATGACGGTAAGTGGAACGGCGAAATCAGTATAGACGGTACCACCGTTCAGGTTCACTCTCCGCTCGAGGCAATACAGCACGGAATGGCACTCGTCAGCGAGGATCGGAAACGTTACGGACTCCTCTTAGACGTAGATGTCGTTCAGAACATGACGCTCGCGAGTCTCGGCGCGTCGTCAGACATCACATCACACGGGATAATTAATGAAAACACGGCACTTGAAAAAAGCGAGCACTATGTGGACTCCCTCCAGATTAAGACAACTTCGCTTGAGGTGCCTGTGAACCATCTCAGCGGCGGAAACCAACAGAAAGTCGTTCTCGGCAAATGGTTGATGACACATCCGAAGGTGCTATTCCTTGACGAACCGACACGCGGTATTGATGTCGGTGCGAAAGCAGAAATTCACACTTTGATGGCAAAACTCGCACAAGAGGGGGTCGCAATCGTGTTTGTATCCTCCGAACTCCCAGAAATCCTTGGTATGAGCGATCGGGTCCTGGTGCTACATGAAGGCAAAATCACGGGTGAATTTATCAACGACAATCTGACACAAGAGGAAATTTTGCGATGTGCCGCCGGAGCCTAAAAGTCGTATAACCTCAACTTCACGCGAAATCGCAACGACACATGGAAAACAGAAATCAGACCCTTAAAACAGAAAGCCCAGAGGAAACGCAAATCCTCGGCGAAAAACTGGGCAAAACCCTCAAGCAGGGGGATGTCATCGCACTCGTCGGCGACCTCGGCACTGGCAAAACCTGTTTAACGCAAGGCATCGCGCGCGGCGTCGGCATCGCTCCAGGTGAGGTCGTCAACAGCCCTTCTTATATCCTGATTAACGAATACAATGGCGTAATGCCGATCTATCACATCGATCTGTACCGACTCGAAAACAGCGAGGAGATTGCCGAACTCGGACTTAGCGAATATATAGAAGGCGACGGCGTTTGCATCATCGAGTGGGCAGAACGAATGGCAGATACACTGCCTGATACCTGTATAAAGATACACATAACGCTTGCAGACGCAAACGCCTCATTCGGCGGTGAAACCGGTGAACCACTATCACAAAGCCCTGAAGATGAAAACATCCGACACATCGAAATCCAATATCCTATATCTCGATAGCGGTTCGGGCATCGGCGGTGGACAACGGAGCCTCCTGCTCCTGCTGAATCTATTAGATAAGGATCGCTTTACGCCTTTTGTCGGATGCCTTGGCGATAGCCCTTTCGCCGCGGAAGCAGAAAAGACTGAGGCACGTGTCGTCCCACTGTCTCTACCCGCCGCACATAATAAAACCGACAAGATCCGACGGTTTACCCTCGGCGATCTACTCGAAGACCTCCGTCAGCTTAAGGTTATCCTGCAACTCCATCGGATGGTAAAGCGGAATGCGATTGATCTCATCCATGCCAATTCTCTTTCGGTAGCACTGCTCGGCGGCATCGTCGCGCGGATAAATCGTATCCCGATCCTGATGCACAAACGCTACGCCACCTCTTACGGCGTTCTGGATCGGATCTGCGAAAGACTTTTGCACCGCGTGATTCTCGTATCGGAGGCAACACGCTGGAATTTTGCTTCTACAGCAAAGCAGACGTTAATCTATAACGGCGTTGACTTAGACGCTTTTCAGGCATCGCCAGAAGAAGTGCAAGACCTCCGGGCAGAACTCCTTCCCAATGCATCTGATGCCTCAATCGTCGCCGGGGTTGTGACTCGGATTACACCGGAGAAAGGTATCCATTTTTTAGTCAGAGCGATAGCAGAACTCAAAGGGCTTTCCTTACTGACTGGGACAGACATCAAACTGCTAATTGTCGGCGGTCCTTACTTCCAGAAAGATATTGATTATATGAACGAACTAAAACAGGAGGTCGCAGATTTAGGCGTTGAAGACTCCATCATTTTCACTGGATTTTTGTCGGATACGCGGGTTGTAACAAGTCTGCTCGACATTGTGCTGGTGCCATCTATTATTCCAGAGGCATGCCCACGCACGATCATTGAAGCGATGGCGGTCGGTAAACCGGTCATTGCCACGCCACTCGGTGGGAGTAAAGAACTCGTCACGCCCGATACAGGAATTTTAGTGCCGCCCGAAGATGCGTCGGCGATTGCAGACGCTATCGCGATTCTCACACTCGATCGAGAACGATTGCGGGCAATGGGAAAAGCCTCCCACAATCGCGCCGAGCAGTTATTTAGCAGCGAAAAGAACACCATTTTGACAGAGGCTGTCTATGCTGAACTGTTAACAGTATGATAAGATGTTTCCGCTCCTTCTGTAGGAACGATCTCCGAACCGCGACTTCTCCTGTAGAATGCACAAGTAACAAAAACCTCACGTTCTACCACACTAAAAAAGGAACCGTTATTATGAGAGGAAAAACAGTTAGTCCGGGGCAAGGTGCACAAGCGAGCCAAGGACAAGTAAGACAAGTGTCTCAGCTGTTCGGTGAAGCCATCGGCGACACCGCCGAGTGGGTCGAGATCCACCGCACCAGCGATGAATGGGAAGTGAAACTCATCCAAGCCAGTTTGAGCGCGCAACAGATTCGATGCCGACCGATTGAACTAAAAAAGGAACGTCAAACCGTGCTCCTTGTAGCACCAGAACATGAGGAAACAGCGATGGAACTGATAAGCCGCATTGATGCAATCGTCACGGATAGCGAAATGACGGCACAATCTGAAGAAACAGCAGAGGCATTCAAACAACGCGATATGACTGTCGTTCAGGAAGACACAAGCCAACAGGCTAACCCCGGCGATTCGACAGAACTCGTCCTCGCCGAACGCGAGGGCATCGGTAGTGTCGTTTATGTAGATGGACAGGGATATGAACTCCGTGTCGGTCCCGAACCCTATGTCACTGTACCGGAGAACGATTGGGAAGAGTTCACTGATTTTAGCGCGCAACGTCAAGAGTTTGTGATCCTCCTTCGCCACGAATACCCTGAGCTTTTCGAGTGGATTCAAGAGGGGAGACTCCTCGCAGAATTCATCCGTCTCATCGAGATGACGTATCAAGAGGGCGCGCCGCCTCTCCCACATCGATCCAGGGGTGCTACTGATGCCGCAGAACTCGATGCGATCCCTTACCATCCGCTCGCCCAATTGAGTCTCACTGTTGCAGTGATTTCGCTCATTGCAGTGCTTTTTCAGATCCCGTGGCAGGTAAATCTTGTGTTAGCAGTCATTGCTGTGGCATCGGCGGTCGCCGCCAAACACCAGATCGATGTCAGTGACGGAAAATCAACAGGTGTTCCGATGGCTTTGAGCGCGATTGTGCTTGCGGGTCTCGTCGTCGTCTTTGCGTGGTGGCTGAGTCAGCGTCCAGAACCCGTAGAACCAGCGAATCCATCCGCTCGCGAGTCGATCAATGATCGGTAGGGTGTGTGAAAATTTCGCCAATTGTCTGAAGCAGGATTTGCTGGATGATATGATTTTCAGGGGTGTTTGTTGTGATGTATTTTTTGTCTGAATCACGGATTTTCGCGGATTCTCAGAAAATAACATCGGATTGATTTCATCCGTAAAGTGTAGTATACTTTTTCAAATGCAGCATAAGAAGGAGATACACCATGGCAGAAAAAACGATCACTTCCAAGAAAAAACTAACGAAGTTTGACGCTCCTCTAATTCCAGAGAGATCTGGTGACAAAGAAGATGTTAAAGAGACAAACAGTAAATCTCATCAACATGCCAAAGTTCGCCGCACGATGAAGTTGCCTCGTCTGAAGTTAGAGGACCTCGTAGCCCAAGTTACAGAGGAAAACGCACATGGAGAAGTCTCCACCGGACCCGCAGTCGGAAATGAAGTCTGGTAGGAGTATCGGGACTTGTGTTAGGACCCATTTTCTGAAATCTGATTTTCGATTGGAATGTATATTCCCCCTTCTGGCAACCTCAACACTCCTTCATGATCGAAGTAACGCCCAAACGCCGAGACAGGCACAGTTCGCCCGTGATTGTATATGTCGTAAATCTTTGATAGAAGGAATCGGAAATTCTCGTCGCATTTATTTACGTGGTATATTCCTTTTGCCTCTTGAAGCGATATGTGTATTTCACCTTCCTCATTTTCTTCCCGGATAGTCGCAGGACATAAAACCCCTTGGTCTAATGTCACTATTAGGTTGGGTGTTAAGATTGGCTCCATCTCATTCGCATGATCGACAAATTTCTCACAGAATGTCTGAGGCTTAAGTTTTAGTTTACCAGCAAGTGCAAAGCCGAAGATTTGATCTAAGGAATTTTGCGCCTGATCATAATCCATATCACCAAGGATTTGGTGCGTCACTAGCGTCGTCGTTCCATAGCGACGATATGGAACACTCAAGGTCCCTACCACACGCATACCCGAAGGTTTGACTGAAAAGCGTTTTAACCGTTTTACAGATTCAATTTTGTGAAAAATATCTTCTAACTCTTTGGAATCAAGAGTACTTTTAATTTCTCCAACAGCCACGATTCCTTCACAAGGATAGTACGTTGTTTCAGGGGTATCGTTTATAGAATAGACAGGACAAATGTCCTTCTCGTAGAGCACAATATCCATCTGTCTACTGGTTTTTCCATAACTGTCAATGACACAACCGGCTCCTACTCCAATTCCTGCGGGAAGGATGTGCTCCAACTTTGTTCTAACTGGATGCTCTTTTGCAGAACCAACCAGTACACCGGTAGTCCCTAAATCAGCTTTATCAAATGACAGAACTAACTCCTTGCCCACAAGATTTGCGTAAGCGATTGGATCGAAATTTTCTTCCATGACCTTCTCCTTTCGTTTTTGATTCTTATTAAAGTGTACCCATTATCCCGACATATTTCAACAAGATTTATGAACCAGCTCTCAACTGAATGCCACCCTCTAAGATGCAGAGCCATTCAGTTTTCGGTTTCTACCCGTTTTAGTGGGAAGTGTGTTATTTGGATGTTTCCCTCAGGAATCGGAGTGTTTTGTATCGGGTCTTGCTTGAGGTTTTGCTGGGGCGTTTCTGCGGATTTCCTCCTTCCTACAGGAGAACTGAATGCCTCTGCTCTAAGATGATATTTTGCTTGACATTGTAAAGCCAATCCGATATAATCAAATGAATATCTGATTTTGCGTTGTCCTCAAAAATCCCAAAAGAAGAATAAATCTATGAAAATAAGCCAAGGGAATTTATCCGAGGGTGCTAAAGCCCACCTTGAAGGAATAATAGAGGATATTCAATTTTCTCCAGATGGTACTCGGTTCGCTGTCGCTAGTAGAATTGGAATTTGGATATACAATGCCCATATGGGTGAAGAACTTAAACTACTCACAGGACACACTGGAACTGTTTTAAGCGTTGCGTTTAGTCCCGATGGTCGTACGATTGCTAGTGGTATTACTGACAACACAGTGTGGTTATGGAATACAGTTTCGGGAAAACGCAAAGATACCCTTATAGGAAAGGCCAGGGTTCTTACATTCAGTCCTGATGGACAAACGCTTGGTGGTATTACGGATGAAAATATCCTACTATGGGACTTAACATCAGGAGAACGCAGACATATCCTCACGGGAGCCTCTGATATTGCGTTCAGTCCTGACAGTCAAACACTTGCCAGTGCAGAAGGTTTTGATGGAGTACGATTGTGGGATGTAGTTTCAGGCAAACACAAGGATACTTTCACAAGAGACACTGGTCCCATCGAGAGCGTTGCGTTCAGTCCTAATGGACGAACACTTGCCAGTGCTGCTTCAGGCGAAGTTTTATTATGGAGATTAACTTCAGGAGAATGCAAACATATCCTTAGACATTCTGGATTTGCTTTTGTAGATATTGCGTTCAGTCCTGATGGATACACACTCGCCAGTGTAGGAGTTTCTGATGTAAAATTGTGGGATGTAGTTTCAGGTAAACACAAGGATACTTTCAAAGAAGACACTGGTCTCGTCAAAAGTGTTGCGTTCAGTCCTAATGGACGAACACTTGCCAGTGCTGGTATCAATACAGTACGATTATGGAACGTGAGCTCTGGAACATGCAAATACACTCTTATCAATCGAGAGTCCCAAATACAACAGATTTGCAAGGAACGAGGTATCACAACACTTGTTCATTTTACCCGAATTGAAAATCTACGAAATATTCTACATGAAGGTCTGCTGGATCATCAGAGCCTGCTCAAAAGACACGGACAACAGTTTGTTCCCAATGATCGGAAGCGTCTTGACGGACATAAGGAAGCAATTTGTTTGAGTATTAGTTTTCCAAACTATCAACTGTTTTCCAAGTTCAGTTGGTCTGACAATGAAAGTCAACCAGATTATTCTGGATGGATTGTCTTGCTTCTTGATGGAAAAGTGTTATGGGAATTAGATTGTGCCTTTTGCCAAGAAAATGCTGCTTCTAACGCTGTTCGTCACATTCCATTGGAAGAAAGGAAAAAACCTGATGCGTTAAAAGGCATGTTTGTAGATGTTTGCTGCGATACAAACGAGACTATTTACCAGCGTCAATCTTTGCAAATACCCGACCACTATCCAACGCATCCGCAAACAGAAGTCCTCGTTTTTGATCGAATTCAAACAGATTATATTAAGGAAGTCCATTTTTATGATGAGACCGTTTTGAAACAGTGGCGTGATAGCAATCCATGGATTAATTCTGAAAGACTTCTCCATAACCAGCAATATTTCCAATATGGACGGGATCAGATAGTTTGGCAAGATGACAACTTGGATGATGATATACCTTTTTAGGAGTTGAGAACAATGGCAAAACGCCCTATTTTTACGCCCAATTTCAGCGGATTTCCATACGTTGATGCGATAAATATAGAGTTCAAATGGTACTCCGGCTTTGCAAAATCGCAGCTGCAAAAGTCCATAGCATCTTTGCACGAAGCCTCCAAAAAACTGAACAAAATCTCTCCAATCTTGGAAATATCGGGAAAATCTGCCTCAGACTTAGGGAATAGTCTGAGCGCATTTAAACTGCTATTGAAAACACCAAGCGAACAGACAATGAGCGTGGAGTGTGCATATCAGGGAAGCAAAGTGTTTAAAAATGGGGGACCCTACCACGAACTCTATTCGGTGGCAAGCCGCGAAGCGAAAACGGATGAACGGTTAAAGAATTCAGGAGAGTTAATCGCCTTCAACTTCTGTGGAGAAGATTTTCCTACTGAACCCAAAACAGCTTTCTACGACTGGTTGTACATGACCGCGCTGTGCCAGCAGAAAACAGATATCATATCAGAACTCGAAGTGTTTCAAGGTTTTTCGGACATCGTCTTCAACCCCAACCGCTCGCTAAATTGCCAAGCGCGTGCCGCTGCTCTGTTTGTTGCCTTGTCCAAAAACGAGTTAATCAATGAACAGATACTTCAAAACAGAGATCGTTACTTGGCACTCATAACAGGCAAAGCACAACTTCCATCAGCCCAATCGACTCCACATCAACTTACTCTACCTTTTTAACGTGAATTCGATATAAGAGATCGGTTCATCATATAGGTTGGATCGAACGCAAACGAGACACAATATCACGCCCAAAAGGTATGCTTTTGCTCCGTATGAAGTTTAAGAATTTAATCGGGTAATTTTCGGTTTTCTTGTCGGGCCCGGTGCGGTTAGGAAACCGCACCTACCGGACCTGGAGTAAATTACCCAGTTTATTTTTCTATCTTCATTAGGAGCAACATGTCTATAGCAGACATCCGCCCCGACGTTCCACTCCGTAGGTGCGGTATGTGGTTTCACCATACATAGCACTCCGCTGGAGTGCGGGAACTTTGGCATCCGGTTTTCTATAGACATAGCACTCCGCTGGAGTGCGGGACTCGTCATCAAATCTGTGGTAGACGTGATACATTGTGCCGAGTTTCTCTAAATTCCGAAGTCGAACTCACGCCGGTTTTCTATAGACATAGCACTCCGCTGGAGTGCGGGAACTTTGGCATCCGGTTTTCTATAGACATAGCACTCCGCTGGAGTGCGAGACTCGTCATCAAATCTGTGGTAGGCGTGATACATTGTGCCGAGTTTCTCTAAATTCCGAAGTCGAACTCACGTTAGTTCAATCAGAGGCAGTGCCTGTGTGTGGAAGGCAGCCATGTCAGAAAAAAGACGTCACTCCCAAATCCGAACTGAAACAACCTCGCTCCTTCCGCCGCTCGCCATCGGTGTGCTCCTAATCCTTCTCAACGCATACTGGATCGCATTAGTCAGCGGTATCCACCACTCCTTGAACCCCGCCTATGCCTCTCTGTTTATCGCCCCAATCGTCAACCTTTTTTTGGCGGTGCTAATCAATACACTGCTAAAGCGGATCCGTCCACAACTCGCCCTGAACCGCGCCCAACTCCTCTTAGTCTACCAGATGCTGGTTATGCTTTGTGTGGTCTCTGGACATAACCCGATGGACTTCATTCTCGGAATCCTCGCGCATCCGTTCTGGTTCGCCACCTTTGAAAACGAATACGCAACCCTCTTCCATAGGTATATCCCGCCTTGGTTAACGGTTCAAGATAAAGGTGCCCTCACAGGTTTCTTTGAGGGAAACTCAACCCTATACACATCAAGACACCTGTTAGCATGGATAGGTCCCGTGCTGCTCTGGTCGTTTGTCACGTTCGTTCTCTTCTTCATTTTGATGTGTTTCAACAGCATCCAGCGTTTGCAGTGGAGCGAACGGGAACGACTCAGTTATCCGATTGCGCAACTCCCTATAGAGATGACCACCCCACGCTTTTTCTCGAAAAGGCTGTTGTGGCTTGGGATTGGCATCTGTGCAGCGATAGAACTCCTCAACGGATTCCACTTTCTCTATCCGTTTGTGCCAGGCGTGCCACTGAAAATACCCGACTTTGGGGCGAAACTTTTTACGGCGAAACCTTGGAACGCCATTGGATGGTTACCACTCTTCTTTTACCCTTGGGTCATCGGATTGACCTTCTTCGTACCGCTCGAACTCTCGTTTTCGGTCTGGTTCTTTTTCCTGTTTACAAAATTTCAGTTGATTGTAGGGAGCATCGGCGGATGGAAATCGCTGCAAGGTTTTCCATATTACAACCAACAAGGAATTGGCGCGTGGTTGACACTCGGAATTCTAATCCTATGGACAAGTCGTAGGCATCTCAAAACAGTGTTCACGATGGCATTGAAGCCTTCTGGCGACATCCCTGCCACCTTCAAAAACGAACCTTTTCAATATCGCACTGCCCTGATCGGCATCTTGGTAGGCATCGCAGTTCTCGTTTTCATCTTCCATCAGGCGGGTATGTCTATTGGAATTCTCCTCGCCTTTCTATGTCTCTACTTTCTCATGTCCATCGCCATAACGTATGCAAGGGCAGCGGTCGGTGTGCCGTATCATGAAGTCATTTGGACGCATCCACAACTGATGATTGTCTCGGTTTTAGGCGCACGACGGACCGGCGCGGCGAATTTGACGCTTTTCTCTTTCTTATATCCCTACGTCCGGGACAACGTCTCGCACCCCATGCCGAGTCAATTAGAAGGATTCAAAATTGCGGAACGCGCACCGGTTTCGCAGAAAAAGATGGCGATCGCTATGATAGTCGCCCTATTGGTTGCCACTCCTGTCTCGTTCTGGGCGTATTTACATCTCATATATCAGCACGGCGCGGTTCAAACCGAGGGATACATTATCGGTATCGGTATTGAAACCTTTGAACGTCTACTGCTGCCGTGGTTGCAACAACCACATGCTACAGACAGCACAGGATTAAGTTTCACGGCATTCGCCTCGCTGTTCACGTTGGGATTAATGTTTCTGAGAAGGCAGTTTATCTGGTTTCCTTTCCATCCAACGGGCTACGCACTCGGTTTATCAGCAGGAATGGTTTGGGTCTGGAGCGCAATCTGTGTCGGTTGGATCATCAAAGCGGTCCTACTCAAATTCGGGGGGTTACGAATCTATCGGAAGGCAGCCCCCTTCTTTGTTGGCGTGATTTTGGGTGACTTTTTGACCGGAACATTTTGGAGTTTAGTGGGTGCCATTTTCGGGATACCGGTGTATCGGGTCTGGTATTAAGGACTGTAGGTGAACTGAATTTTTAAGTTGACACCCCAACCGGTATATGGTAGAGTTAAGAATCAAAGTATACCCACGGTTAGCGTATGAATGTCCGTCTAAACAAAAAGCATCAAAAAACACTGGAGGCTATTTTTAGCACACAAATTCCAGCAACGTTGCAATGGCGGCGAATTGAAACCCTTTTCATGGCACTTGGTGCTACAAAAAAGGAGAGAAGTGGATCGACTGTGATCTTTAAACTACAGAGTGAAGATGCCCTTTTTCATCGACCTCATCCCCGAAAAGAGGCAAAGCGATATCAGGTCCAAAAAGCGCGAGAATTTTTAGAACAGGTAGGGATAACACCATGAAAACAATGACGTACAAAGGCTATACCGCTGAAATTATCTATAGTGTCGAAGACGAATGCTTTGTCGGCCACATTGTCAATATTGATGTGATATCAGGCTTTCACGGTGACACGGACGCTGAATTGCGTGACGCTTTTGAAAACATGGTAGAACTTTACATTGAAACCCTTGCAGAACCGGAGAGCTCAACACAAAAGCAATCTGCTGGTAATTTTCTCACACGTATGGGTCAAACATTTCGTCAGAAATTCATGAACCAATTACCGTGGCGAATGAGGTAAGGGGAACCATGAAAACAATGACATACAGAGGCTATACCGCTGAAATTACCTATAGTCAAGAAGATGAGTGTTTTGTCGGTGATGTGGTGGATATTGATGATATTATCTGTTTCCACGGAGATACCGATGTAGAATTGCGTGCTGCTTTTGAAGACGTGGTGGATCTTCACATTAAAGTCAAAGAACGACCGGCAAATCCACCGCAAAAGCAGAACACAGGTAGTTTCTGGGGGCGTCTCCGTCAAGCACTCCATCTGTAGAAGCAGAGTCTTGCTCCACATACTATGGGAAGAGAGCCATAACAGTAAGGAATTTTACCGGTGAAGAGATGTGTCATTGTTTTTGTCAAGAATCCGATACCGAATCAGGTCAAGACACGGCTCGTCCCAACCTTATCACCGGAACAAGCGGCGACATTGTACACAGCGTTCCTCACAGATTGGTGTGAGACCCTCGCTAAACTCTCCGGCGTGGACTTAATCATCGCGCATACACCCGCAGAGGCACATTCCGATTTACAAGCCTTAATCGGAGAAGATGCCACTTACATCCCGCAAATAGGCACTGACCTTGGGGAACGGCTCGCTTCAGCAACACAGTGGGCAGCCAAACACAAATACACAAAGATTTTACTCGTCGGGTCCGACAGCCCGACACTACCGATTGCTTATGTCTCAAAAGCATTTACACTGCTCGACTCGCGTGACATCGCCATCGGACCGAGTACAGATGGCGGTTATTACCTCATCGGCTTCTCTGTGGAAACCTTAGAAACAACAGTACCGCGTATATTTGAGGAAATTGCATGGAGCACAGCGGATGTTTTTCAACAAACAGTAGCAAGTATTCGTTCGCTAAAGGCGACCTTAGGGCTCCTACCACCGTGGTATGATATAGATACGGCTGAAGATTTGGCGTTTCTGCACGCGCACATATCAGCGATGCGACTTGCAGGCGAAACAGTACAAGCCGTCAGAACAGAATCCGTATTGACAGAACTATGGTAAGCCTACAATTACTTAGACACTCTAAAGAGGCGAGGTTACAAACCTCGCCAGCGGCGGCGGCAGCGTTTGGGGTCTACGACTTACTGAAGTGTCTACTTATTTATAGAGTTCACTATATTTTCATAAACAACAAGGAAAAGGAGAATTAATAATGGGGCAATTAGATGGAAAATTTGCGATTGTAACTGGTGGAAACCGAGGGATCGGGAAAGGGATTGCGAGGGGGCTTGCCGCTGAGGGAGCGAACCTCACAATCGCCGCAAGGGATGCGGAACTCCTCGAAGAAGCCGCTGACGAATTCCGCGCAAATGGTACAAAAGTGTTGACTGTCCCCACCGACGTAACGGACGAGGAACAGATCAAAGCACTCTTTGAAAAATCGATGGACGCCTACGGTCGTTTGGACATCCTCGTAAATAACGCCGGAGCATTCAATGGGGGTCCCATAGGTGAACTCGCAACGGAGGATTGGGATTGGGTTATTAATGTGAATCTCCGTGCGCCGTTTATCTGCACACGCGAGGCATTCGCAATTATGAAAGTGCAAGGTGAAGGGGGTCGTATCATCAACGTCGGGAGTATCTCTGCCCATCGAGTCCGTCCCCGTACGGCACCTTACAGTGCCAGCAAATTCGGCATCTGGGGCTTGACACAGGTAACAGCACTTGAAGGTAGACCGCACGGCATCGCGGCGAGTTGTCTGCAACCCGGTAACACGTACGTAGAGCGCCACCAAAATCGTTCAGAGGAACCGACAGAACCGATGATGAACGTTGACGATCTCGCACAAGCCGCCGTTCTCATGGCAACGCTCCCGCCGAATATCAATATGCTGGAAGCAACCGTCCTGCCGATCGGTCAACTCTATGTCGGGCGTGGGTAACGATTTTTTTAATTTTACCTTGCGGATAAACGACGGGGTTTGTGCTTTAACGTTTTTCGTGTTCGAGTCGCCCCTCACTTCGTTACGGGCTTGGTTTTTGATATTATAATGTACAGTCGGAGGCAATCATGCAAGTCAATCGAACCCAATTCATGGAAGAAGGGTATCTCGTTCTCCGAGAAGTAGTCCCGCCGGAAGAATTGGACGCGCTTCGGGAAAGTTATGAATTAATGGTATCGCGCCAGCGAGACATCTGGGCAAGGGAACGCGCACCGCACGAGCCACCAGGCGGTGTTTGGGAGACTTCACCACAACCCCGCCTACAACTTGGACACGGCCCACTCGCAGGACTTGTCGATGAAAAAACAGCAAGTGCCGTCGAAATCTGGGCACACGAAAACATGCAAGGGGTTAGCAGCGAATTGCTCGGTGAGGAGGACGCGGGCGTTACCGAGATGATGCTGATGTGCAGCCCAGTCAAAGACTGTGGACCCGCCACTTGGCACCGCGATCATCACCCTATTGATACCGCCCCATTACAAGGCTATATCGACGATATTGTGGAGACAGGACCGCGCTACATTCAGTGGAATCTCTCACTCTACGACGATAACGTGTTGTGGGTAGTACCCGGTAGTCATCTGCGGGTGAACACTGAAGAAGAAAACCAGCAATTGTTGGCAGATCCGAAAGTGCCACTACCCGGTGCCGTTCAGACGCATCTCAACGCCGGTGACGGTGTCGTCTACATTCTGCCGATCTTGCATTGGGGAAGCAACTATAGCAAAAAAATGCGCCGCACGATTCACGGCGGGTTTGCAAACTACACTCACTATCAAGCACTCGACTATGTAGATTATCTGTCGCCGGAAGTCCAAGAGAGGTTCGATCGGTGGAATAAACGCAGTAATCAGATGCAGATATGGTGTGAAGATGTACTCCGCGCTGCTATAGAAAAGGATGCCGCTGTCTACCACACTGCGCTTGAAAACCTACATCCGGGTAGAGGTGAAAAGGGGAAGATGCTCTCTACTGTCTTTTTGTGCAAAGCCGCCTGTTTTGTGGCACTCGAACACGGCTGTAAACTTCCAGAAATCCCGGATGACCTTGGGAATCGTGGCAAGGGTTTCCACGCAATCACCCTTAATTGGGGACCACCCTTCGCCGAACGATTTACCAAAGAGGAAGCCGTTGCGTTGTGGGAACGTTTTAAGCCGCTTGATGCGCTACTTAAAACCGACGAAGAGTTGTACTTACCCGGTTTCCAATCCGGTCCGATGCATTACTATTTCAATGAAATGCCCGCTAATTTCGGCGTTGCAGATTTCATTAAATCGTGGTAACTACAGGTTTCCAACCGCGCCACTATAGTGGTAAACCGAGCATCCCGCTGAGATAGAAATACGCTTCCTCAGTATAGCGCGGCAGATTTTCCGGATCTTCGACTTCCAACTCCAACGTTAGGTCGCCTTGGTAGCCGACTTCTTGGAGCGTTTCGATAATCTGCTTGAGCTTGAGTTCGCCGCGCCCAATACCGACAGATACAGTACCGAGATGGTCCTTGAGATGCACCGCATAGATACGGGAACCGAATTGACGAATCGTGGCAAGCGTATCAACACCGGACGAGTGGAAATGTCCTGTATCTATGCAGACCCCTACTCGCTCGTCGGGAATAGCGTCTAAAACCGTTTGGAAATCCTCTGGTTGCTCAAGGACATTCCCATGGTGTGGTTCAAGCGTCAACTTGATTTGACTTTCTGCTGGCATGCGCTGCAACACCTCGCGTACACAGGAGGCGACTCTGTCCAATGCACCGGATTCTGTTCTCCGTTGTGCCCCACTTGTTGTCAGGTGTGTCGCACCGAGTCCCTCAGCGACTTCGACACACCTTGCGATCGCCCCTGCGCGTGTGTCAACATCGGCACTGTCCTGTCCACCCCATCCGGGTGGATAGAGTCCAGCACACTTCATGCCGGATGCGTCAATCTTTGCCTTCATATCGTTTATGTCAAGAGCGTGGGCAGCGTCCACACTCCAGATGAGCGGTCCATGAATTTCCATCAGCCGGTAGCCGATCTGTGGTGCGTATTCCAAAGTTGCGGCGACCTCATCTTCAGCGTAGCCGCGGTAACAGATAGAAGCACAGATAATGTCCATTTTTAATTATTCCTTGCGGTTCGGTTAGGTCAATTGGGTAAATAACGTCACTCGGCGTATATCCGCCTGCGCCGTTGTTGCAGGCTACAATTTGGAGTTATGGCGAACACACAGCGGTCAGAAAGAGTCGAGCCCAGGAGGCCATGCCTATGGTAACAGGTATAGCGAGATCCAAAGATTGGTTGCTCCTATGGCAAAGCCGAATGACACTGTAGCAAAACCGTTCAACTTTTCAGGTTTTCACAAATTGTGTTATAATACATCCAGATTAATCAGCAAACTTGGAGTACATTAAAAATTGATTCAGCAAATTGAAATAACCTTACCGGAATACCCACGCGGTTTCCATCTCGTCACAGATGAGATTATGAAATCGCTCGGTGAATTGCCGAAAGAAGGTATCCTGCATCTGTTTATTAAGCACACGTCAGCAGGATTGACTATCAACGAAAACGCAGATCCTACGGTCCGTGAAGACTTTGCCAACAGTTTCGACCACCTCGTCAAGGAACGCGAACCCTTCTATCAACACACAATAGAAGGCGATGACGATATGCCAGCGCATATCAAAGCGTCCCTTGTGGGTTTTACCGTCTCCGTTCCAATCACCGACCATCGTCTCAACTTAGGTATATGGCAGGGCATATACCTGTGCGAATTCCGAAACAGCGGTGGTAGACGGAATCTAACAGCAACACTCTATTTTTAATTATACCTTGTGGTTCGGTTAGGTCATTGGGTAAAGAATTTCACTCGACGTATATCCGCCTGCGCCGTTGTTGCTATTTTATGTGTAGATGTCGTTCCTAAGTAGAGTTACGACAAAGCGTTATAGAGTTCTATATGTCGTTGCAGCACCGCATCTGAGTCCGGCGGGTTGATAACCTCTATAGAGACAAACCCGTCGTATCCATCCTGTGCGAGAAGCGTAAGCGACTCTTTTTCTGTGTCTGGTAAGGGACCACTGTCGTCGAAGTTGACATGCGCATGCCGTACCTTGCCGCGCAGGTGCACATAAGCGACATTGATCGGTTCTCCATGTCGAACATGATGCGCAGCGTGCCAATTCGCAAAGGTGTTCTGCGCCTCCGCTCGGTATAAAGTCTCCGTTACGTAACTCGCGATGAGATTGCCATGTGTCTCCAAACAGAGCGCAACACCGGCATCGCCAGCGAGACCGTCACAAGCACGAATGCCTTCCGCTTCCCAATCCAAAGTCTGAGACACCTCAACGGGAGTTTCGGGCACCCGATCTCCGAAAATCCGAATATTCTTCGCGCCCATCGTTTCGGACAAGTCAATATATCGCTTGAGTAAATCCACCTGTTCGGCGCGCTTTTGTGCGTCCGGATCTATGAATCTCACCCCAGTTGCGATACAAGAAAGCTCAATACCACTATCGTCAAAACGGTGGCGCGCATCCCGAAGCTGCTGCGGTGACGAATCCAACTCCACGCCGTGTCCGTGATCCCACTCCACGCGGAGTTCTAAGTGTTCATAGTTGTAGTGTTTCGCTTTGTCAATAAGTTCCGCCAGCGTTAACGGCGGACACACAGACGACATAAAACCAAATTTCATTTTTTAATTTTTCCTTGCGGATTTTTAATTTTTCCTTGCGGAGTAATGAAGTAAGTTTGAAAATTAACAGGTTTCCTTCCTCCTATCCGTCCTCCATTACATTACGGACTACAGTTTCGTTAAAATCCGCGTCATCTGTGTAATCCGCGTCATCCGCGATTCAGACGTTTTTCCTCTTAATCCGCCTGCGCCGTTCAGGTTATGCTACAAAAGATCAACGTGCGTCCGTCCTGATTTTGTTAGGCTAGCCCTAAATGTCAACAGATGAACTGCCGTTCCCCTGTTTCTTAACGTTGATCTTGACAGGCAAGCGTCTTGTTAGTTCCTGAATGTGGCTGATGAGAAAGATACTTCGTCCCTGCATGCGGAGTCCTTCGAGCGCGGCGATAGCAACGTCAAGCGTTTCCGTATCAAGGGTGCCGAATCCTTCGTCAAGGAACAGTGAATTGAGTTGCGCACCTCCGCGGCTCAAATCCGCAAGTGCGAGAGCCAAAGCGAGGCTCGTCAGAAATGATTCGCCACCAGAGAGTGTTTCAACAGGGCGTTCTTCGTTGGCATTCCACCTGTCAATAACAATCAAATCACCGATCCCCTCAACTTTCAGTTGGTAACGCTCAGAGGTGAGGTAACTCAACTGTACGTTGGCTATACTGCCCATCTGTTTGAACATAATCTCCAAAGCAAAATCGCGTAGGGCATTTTTGGGAATTGTGCCCTGTAACCTCTGCCAACGCTCCAATTCCCGTTGTGCTGCACGCTGTTCATCTCCAAGCGACTCACGTTTTTCAAGTGCATCTTTTAAGCCCTTGATTATCTCTCCTTGTGCGCCAATCTCTTTTTGCTTTTCCTGAAGCTGCGTTTCGATTTCCATGAGTTGGGTTTCAATACATCCTAATGCGTCTGGATCCAAAGGATTTTCATCAAATCGTGCAGACAGTTCACGAATTTCTGATGCGAGATCCCGCATTTCCTCCTCATGCACGTCAATTTGGTCGGTTAAGTCTTGTATCTGGTCATCGTCTCGGAAGGCGTTGTCGTGTGCGTCTGGTGACTCAAATCCTGTGTCACCTAACTTATTGAAGTAGGCTTGGCGCGCTGCTTCAAACTTTTCTCCGGATTCCTCACGCCGATTCTCGCCAATTTCATGAGCGGTCTGCTTTTGCGTGAACAACTGTCGGCTGTTCTGTAATTGCTGTTCGACTGCATCGCGCGCGTTCTCTTTCGTTTGTAGGTCGGCTTCTAATGCCCCAATAGCCTTGTTAATCTTATCTTCTGTTTCCAGTCCGCCGGTTTTCTCACGAGCGGCAGCCAGAAACGCTTGTCCCTCGTCCCGATATCCGTCTATTTCGACTTGCAATTCCTTACGATCTTTGCGTAAAGCCTCAAGACTGTTCTGATCTGTCTCAATTTTAGCGTTAAGCAGTTTAAGTTCAGATTCTGCGCTATCCCACTCCCTTTGGTACGTTGCAACTTCCTCAACCTTATCGCTAAACTGCTGCACAGCCTCCTTCGGCACAACACCGTGAAAAACTTCGGGTAGCACCCCCCAAAAATTGTCCTTAGTAGAAGCAATGTCCTCTTTCAAATTCTCAATAATATTGCTGACATTATGCAACTGCTCCTCAGATTCCTTTAGAAACTTCGTTTCATGAGTGATACTATTTTCACTGGTTTCGACTTGTTGTGATACCGTTTGGTAATCATACGATGCCTGTGCGTGCGTTTGCTCGGCTTTTCCAATATCTGCAATAGCCATGTCCGCCTCCGTAACCTGCTCGGCTGCCCAGTCGGATGAAACGCCAGTGTCCGGGCAGATCCGCTGCCATTTTGCAAGAAGTCGTGATGCTTCGTTACGCAGTGTCTCTACCTCGTCAGTCAGATCGTCAATTTGGCTGATAATGTTACGCTTATCGCGTTCAGTTTGAGCCTGCCTTGTCTTCAAAGCCTGTCGATGTGCTTCTGCAGCTTGTGCCTCGGCTTTCGCGTGTTCCAAGGCACTTTCAGCATTCTGGAGACGTTCCTCGCCTTCAGACTCCACGACATCAGGCCCTGGATGCTCCGTCGCACCACACACTGGGCAAGGTTCTCCCTCGTGAAGGTGTTGTCGAAGTTGATTCGCCGAGTCTGCCAAAAGTGCGGATTTTAACTTCTCTTCACAGCGTTGGACTGCTGTCGTTGCGTGCTGACACACCTCCTCTCGGCTCGCCAATTCGACTCCGACCTGCTCAAGTTTTGCATCCAGCTCTGCTTTCGCCTCGTTTAATTCATGCAAATCACCTTCGGAGTCTGCCAAGACACTTTTCACCGTTTCATATCCCTGTGCAATAGGATACACTTTAATTGCCCGCTTTTTTCGAGCGTCCCATTCCTCACGAGTTCCAACCGTCTGTAGTTTGTCCAACTCAGTGGTAGCAGTTTTCAATGTAGCCTCCGCATCTATCTTTTCCGCAAGGCATTTTTTGTGAGTCTCAGACAAGTTTTTGATATTACGCTCCAACACCGACACCTTTTCCTCGTGCTGTGTCCTGCTTGCAGACTCTGTTTCTAACTGTTTCTCTCGCAAACTCAGTTGTACCAGAAGACCGGTTGCCCGCGTGAGACGGTGTTGCCGGTCTAACGGAAGCGGATTCTCATCTAAAAAGGTACGCGATTCCTGAATCTTTATCTGCAACTGAGATTTCTCAGTTTGTCTGTTGACTAACTGGCTTTCCAATGCCCCAATCTGCTTATCAAAGTCTGCTAACTTGGGAGTACGCTTATTCACCTCCGCAAATCGTTCTTCTGATTGTTTTATATCCGACTTCGCGTCAGTATAGACTTTCATTTTCCGATCACGTTCGCCAGATACAGCCGTGTACGCCACCTCTTTTTCGTCATAAACAGTTTGATCGGTTTTAACCTGCTCCTCTGCATCCGTTTTCTCCGCCGTTGCTACACGAAGTGCCTCTTCTGCATTTTCAAAATCTGATTTCGCAGTATCAAACTCTCGTTTTTCAAGAAGAAGATGCTGAGCACGATTCGCGTTTTCCAGCGTCTCTTGGAGCACATCAATCTCCAGTTGCTGATTCGCGAGTTCCTTCTTGCGTTCTTCTGACGACTGGAGTTTCTCAAAGTCCTTTTTGCGTTCCTCTTCTCGCTGTTTTTTATCCTGAATTTGTTGACTTTGCGTACCTAATGCATCGGCTTCCGATTGCAACCTATCAAACACTGTCTCAGCTTCCGAGAGCTGTTCACGCGAGGCTTCTGGGATTTTGTTTAAGGCATCAGCCACTTCGGCATACTTTGTCTCAACCTCGCCAACCTTGTCATTTAACGCTTTCTTCAGTTCATCATAGATGCCGATGCCCGCGGTCGCTTCCAATATCGTGCGTCTATCTTCCGGGATCGCCTTCAAAAATGCTGCGAATTCGCCTTGTGCTAACATGACCGACCGTTTGAAAGCCCCAAAATCAAGCCCCAAAATCGATTCTACCTCTTGAGCAACTTTGGTAGTGATTAAGCCGCCGGCATCATCAAACAACTGTGCTTTGGGAGAGCCTTTACGCCTAATGGACCACGTCGCATGGTAACGAATATTGTTTGCCTCAAAATACACTTCAGCAAAACCCTCCGTTTCACCATGGCTGATAAGATGCCTTGTATGCTGAGTCGTAGTTCCACTCAGGCGTGGTGTTTTACCATAGAGAGCGACGCAAATTGCGTCTAACAACGTTGTCTTCCCAGAACCCGTTGGACCGGTAATCGCTACCAATGAAGCATCATTCAGCGGAGACTTCTCAAAATCAATTTCAACATCTTTACGAAAACTATTCAGATTCTTAAGTTTCAACTTACAAATTTTCATTCTGTCTCCTCAACCATCTTAACTAATTCATTAAATGTTTGCATTAAAGTGTCATCGGGGGGTTCGTCGTCAAACTTTGTCCTATGGAACTGATCAAAGATTTCTTGTGGCCGTTTCATGTCTTCAACACGGATCCGCGGTCCGATCTTTGCCTCTGGCTGCTCCACTTCAACGATCAGCACATCGCCGCCGCGCTCCCTGAATTCTTGCCGGATTTTATCATTGATGTCAATTCCTGGTGCATCTAATTTCAGTTTGACTTGGATGTACTTACCATCCCAATTGCCTTTCCTCGCGTCTGATAAGACTGAAGTTTCATTACCTTTGACAGTACACAATTTTTTAAAAACGGGAATCTCGATTTCTTCGTCTCGGATCAGCATGCCATCTTCAGAGAGTTCTAGTAGATACACAACCTTACGATAACTGGTTTCGTTGAATCTCAGTGGAATTGGCGAACCGGAATACCGAACCGGATAATCCGTGCCTTTGATTGTCTGTGGTCTGTGGAGGTGTCCCAAGGCAACATAACTGACATCTTTTGGAAAATCACTGACGTGGACAGCGGTTGCGCCTCCAATTTGGATATTTCGTTCAGAATCGCTTACTTTCCCACCTTGAACGAAGAGATGTCCCATTAAAATTTTAGGGAGTTCTGCTGGCATACAGGCAACACAATCGACGTAGAACGCCTTAAGCCACTCCCGATACCGTTTATTTCTATCTACCTCTGTCTCATACGAAAGGTGTCGGAGGTCGCTTTCTGAGAGAAATGGGACAGCGGCAACAGCAACCCGTGGATTGTTACGCGGGAAGGTGAAGACACATTTGGCGGGTTCATCCGTAAGTCCGACAACGTAAATTCTGCCCATCTCAAGGAATTCTCGTGGAGCCTCCAAGTGTCGGGGTGAATCGTGATTGCCAGCGGTAATCACGGTGTACGCATCGGTTTCATCAAAAAGGCGGTAGAGGAATCGGTAATAGAGGTTCGTCGAGTCCGATGAGGGGAGGGCTGTATCAAAGATATCGCCTGAAACGAGGAGGAGTTCGACTTTATGTTCTTGGATTGTCTCAAGGAGCCAGTCCAAGAATTGTTTGTGTTCGTCAAGCCGGGAACGTTCGTGGAGTCGTTGACCGATGTGCCAATCGGCGGTGTGCAGAATTCTCATATTTTTCGTACGTTTACCACCTATTGAAATTTGTTTCGCAGTTCTAATAGGTATTATCGTAACAAATTTTAGTTATATTTTCAAGCAGATTCACCACAAAACCCATAGCCATGTAGTTTTCAGTTTTTTGTCGTTATACGGAAAATCAAGCAGGAATTGGAGTTTCCACCTACACAACGAAGAGGGCGAGGATACAATCCTCGCCAGCGGGGGTGTGACCTTGTTCACTGAAAATTTGTCGGCGTATTTGAGGTAGCTGCTACGGTAGGTATCGGAAATCGGAGTGTTTTGTTGGGGTGTTTTTGCTTGGGCATTTCTGCGTATTTCTGCGGATTTCCCCCTCCATCTGCCACAAAACCATAAATCCAAGTTGAGACTCTTATCCAAAGATTTTCCTCTCAAAGTTTCGATAGAGGTTTCAGTATCGGCTTAAATTTTTCATTTTTCTTCGTTCATTGAATCGGACATTTCCAAAGCATTAGTAAAGCCTACAATTAAATGAACACTAAGGAATTGGCGAGGTTAGGAAACCTCGCCAGCGGAAACCTTGAAGCACCAAACCGTATTATGTTCAGATGTTTTTGGGCTTTACTATAAGGAAATTAACCGTTGTCAAAAAAAGCGGAGCGTGCTAAATTAAAACCTATTCTAAACTCTATTGTTCTCATAATCGTTGTCTACAACGAAATCCAACATTTTTCGGATAGAAACACAGATTCCCAATTACAACATCTCGGAAAATAAGGAGTTAGCCTCATGAGTGACAACAAACGAACTTTAACCGCAGAACTGGAAGAAATGGAAGTCTATGGCGAAACGCGGGTCGGATGGGATGAGCACACACCTGTCAATGAAACCGTCGACGCGGAAGGAAATATTTTCCCCGGCAAGAGAGGATTCGGCGTAGCAGACCCTAACTCGCCTAAACGCCGTGTTTACGACGATCCAGAGGTTGGGGCACTACGCGAAAAGTTACGCGAGCACAACGGCATTCGCGGACTTGAAATCTGCGAACCACACGAAACTCAGAAAATCGCTCGAATCTTCCATCGTGATGGTTTCGTCGTCGTTAAAGACCTCCTCAACGCCGAGAAACTCGCTCGCTGGAGAGCAGGATGCGCCGAAGCACTACGTGACATCCTCTCAATACCGGGACCAGGGAACAGAAAATACATAGCCGAAACCGGACGGCTACCGCACCGCTATAGCTACGGCACCTCTTCCGCTTCAAGACAGATGCTGCACCATCTCGCTTGGGCAAGCATGATAGATTTGCCGACAACAACCCCGATTGTTACTGAAATTTTCGGCTCGTCAGATTACCGGGTCTGGGGTTCGGGCGGCGACCTTTGCCTCCCCGGGGCAATAGAGTATCAACACCTACATCTCGACGGCAGGGATTCACAACATCTTTCCGAAGCACGTATTCGGCAAGCGGAACGACTCGGCGTTCAACTCCATAGAGATGACAACGGGAATCTTGATGTCCCATCACAAAAGATGATCACGGAAATGACACCGCCGACCGTAACCATTAACTTCGTCATGTGTGATTTGACTTGGGAAAACGGTCCGATTCGTCAGATCCCAGGAACACATACATTGCAACAGAATCCGCCCCCTCCGGGCGATGAACCCGATTGGATGAAACATTCAACGCTCGTCGGTGCGACGGCTGGCTCCGGTGTGTTCCGAGATAACCGCGCATGGCATGGTGCCACCCCGAATCTCTCAAAGGAAATTCGCGCACTACCAAACGTTGAATACGCCGCACCGTGGCGTTCACAACACGGTTTTAGCAAAATTATGCCGCACGAAATTTGGGAAACCTTGACACCGTACGCTCAGAAATTATGTGATTGGATCAAAGCAGATCCAGATGTCTGGCCGCCCGGTGCCGGTATTATGCATCCACTTGCAAGTAAACGCGCAGAAGCAACAAAGGGATAGAACAATTAACAGGAGGAAATAAGATATGTTAAACTGGGGTGTTATGGGTGCAGGCGGTATCGCCTATGTCTTCTGTAACGGAATGCGTTTCACAGATTCTGGGCAGATCCTTGCCGTCGCGAGTCGCACTCAATCTCACATGGACAGATTCGTCAACGACTATGGCATTCCCCGCCAATACAACGATTACGCCGATCTGTTGACGGATGACGATATTGATGCTGTCTATATTGCAACGATTCATCCACTTCATGCGGAATGGGCGATAAAGTGCGCCGAAGCCGGAAAGCACCTTCTCGTCGAGAAACCGATCAGCATGAACCGTGCCGAAGCCGTGGCTATGGTAGACGCAGCACGCGAAAACGACGTGTTTCTCATGGAAGCCTTTATGTATCGTTGCCACCCGCAGATCGCAAAAATGGTCGAACTGATACAGGACGGTGCGATCGGTGATGTTCAAGTCATCCGTGCGACGTTCGGCTACCGTTCGGGTTTCAACCCGCAGAGTCGGATCTATAACCATGAAATGGGAGGGGGTGGTATCCTTGACATCGGAGGCTATACCGCTTCAATGGCTCGGAAAATCGCGGGTGCCGCGGTGAATGAACTATTTCTGGATCCGATCTCTGTAAAAGGAAACGGGAAAGTCGGTCCTACGGGTGTTGACCATATCGCAGTTGCGACCCTGAAATTTGAGAACGACATTATCGCGGAGATAATTTGTGCCGTTGAATGCAGTTACGGAAGTAGCGTTATCATCTACGGCACGGAGGGAACGCTAACGATTCCGAATCCATGGCTGCCATCATCGCCTTGCCGAGGTGCGAGGACACCATTGCCACCTGACACAACTTTCCCCGCGACGCAACTTATTGTCCAATCGTCCCAGAGCAGAGAAACCACCGAAGTGACGATCGCTGCTGATAGGGATCTCTTTACTTACGAAGCGGATACGGTTGCTGCACATATCGCCGATCGACAAGCACCGGCGATGTCTTGGGACGACACACTCGGTAACATGCAACTGCTGGACGCTTGGCTCGCAGAGGTAGGCGTTGTTCATTTTTAATTTTACCTTGCGGATTTTTAATTTTACCTTGCGGAGTAATGAGGTGCGTTGCGTAATAACGTGCGTTCCATCTATCCGCCCTCCATTACATTACGGGCTTATGGTTTCGTGCTAACTAACGTAGAATCTCACAATTATTCAGGAACTAACACCGATTTAATTTTACCTTGCGGAGTAATGAGGTGCGTTGCGTAATAACGTGCGTTCCATCTATCCGCCCTCCATTACATTACGGGCTTATGGTTTCGTGCTAACTAACGTAGAATCTCACAATTATTCAGGAGACAAGGTATGCGGAAAGCCAAGATTGCATCCGTAGGTTGCGGTTGGGTGGCAAAACGGTGGCATCTGCCAACAATCGCTGAATTGACGAAAAGAGGGGATCTGGATTACATAGCCGTCTGTGATGCAGACGCGGATACCGCTCGTGAAGCCGGTGAAACGTACGGTATACCTTACTACACGGATGTCGCGGAGATGCTGGAAAAACACAGTGACATCGACGTTGTAGACATCAGCACAGGCGATTATACACATCATCCTATCGCGAAGATAGTTGCTGAACACAAAATGCACCCGATCGTCGAAAAACCGATGGCACCCACTCTTGCCTGTTGTGATGTAATCATAGACAGTTGCAGAAAAAACGGTGTCCATTTTGAGGTCGCCGAGAACTACTTTCGGATGCCGGGGGATCGAATCATCATAAAATTGATCCAGGAAGGTGTGCTTGGTGACATTATGCGGGTTCACTTTATCGAACCGTTCGGACGTAGGGCGTTTGTGCACGGTTCAGGAAAGCCGCGCGGCATAGAGTCGCCTATATCAACGTTTACTTCTCATTCCGGTGTTTGCATTGACATGGGTGTTCACCGGATGTCCCAGATACGATTTTATGCGCAAAGCAAACCGAAAAAAATCATCGGAATCACCAAGCAATTCGTTCCGGGTCCCGACAGGGTTTACGAAGATTGGGGCCACGCGCTGATTGAATTTGAAAGCGGTGCTGTCGGTGTCTATGAAACCTCTCAGGTCGGGGCAGAAACGATTAAGTACAGACAGATTATGGGAACGAAAGGTGTGATAACAGATGTCGATTTCTGGACATCCGATTTTCCGCTGCGTGTCCTCGTCAACGGTGAAATGAAAGATATCCCGATCGAAACGGAACGTCATCAGGTTGACGGGGTGGATGTTCTTTCCAGAATCGTCGTGCATACCGACCCACAGATTGTCTATGAAAATCCTTTCAGAACGTATGCAATAGACGATTGGAATGTCGGAACCGCCGAAGAGATCATGACCATCGCGAGGGCAGCGCTCACAGGAGAATCACCGGAGTACGGCATCGGTGGCAGGAAAGATGTAGAGATGTGCATCGCTCTATACGAATCTTCACGTTTGGGGATGATGCCTATCGACCTCCCGATAACGGAAACGACGGGTTATGAGCAGATGGTTCATGACGAATACCGCCAAAAATTCGGGCATGCCATTGATAAGTAACAGCATCTATTCACATAACCAATTTCTCATGAAGATTCAGAATTTAAATCGGTCATGTGGGGTGTTCATTGTCTGAAGCAGGATTTACAGGATTTATCGGATTTGCAGGAGTGAACATCCTTGTTGCCTGAAACTTCCGTCATAGAATTACCGAAGTATTTATTGAAACTTCATTCAAATCTAAGGTAGGTGTCAATTGAGTTCCGTAGATTGGGTTGAGCACTGCGAAACCCAATTTCTCCTTCATAGCAAGCTTACTTCCTTTCACTTCCGCCACCCAACCCCTAAAACACAATAACGCCAACAGCCACGAAAAAACTTTGCAAATTTTTCCAATCCATTATATACTTTCTACGGCACAGGCAATACTTCACAGAAATAAGGAAACACGCGCATGAACATTCTCGTCCTCCACGGACCGAACCTACACCTTTTAGGGAAACGCCAACCGGAGATCTACGGACACCAAACGTTATCAGACATCAACGCTATGCTTGACCGACACGCAGCCGCATCGCCGCACGCGATTACACTCAAAATCCTTCAATCCAATCACGAAGGCGAACTCGTCTCTATCATCGGAAACCACATCGACTGGGCAGACGGTATCCTGATTAATCCTGCAGCCTATACACATACCAGCGTTGCCATCCGAGACGCACTCTCTACTGTCGCACTACCCGTCATAGAGATTCACCTCTCTAACATTTACGCCCGCGAAGAATTTCGGCATCATTCTTACATATCAGCGGTTGCCGTCGGTGTCATCGGTGGTTTCGGAACGCATAGTTACACCCTTGCTCTTGAAGCAATGATCCAGATATTGCAACAAAAACTGGAGCCCTCGGTATAAACATTTTAGCCGTCGAGAGTTATTTGCGTCCACATCTTAGTATGAGATATTAAACAGATTCGGAATAATAACACATCATGAAAAAGAAGGAATCCTCTATGGCAAAAAACCCTTTCATACCGTTTAGTCGCCCTTGGATTGATGACACCGAAATCGAAGCCGTCAGTCAGGTACTCGCCTCCAAATGGATTAGTACGGGGACCAGAGTGCGCGAATTTGAACGCGCCTTCGCCGAATACCTCGGTGTTAAGCACGCCATCGCTGTCAGTTCCTGCACCGCCGCGTTGCATCTAAGCCTTGTTGTAACTGAGATCGGTAGCGGTGATGAGGTCATCACGACCCCTTACACCTTCACAGCGACTGCTGAAGCGATCCGATATGTCGGTGCTAAACCCGTCTTCGTGGACATCGATCCCGATACGTTGAACATCGACATAACCCAAATTGAGCAGGCGATAACCCCACACACGAAGGCGATACTGCCCGTACATTTTGCAGGTATCCCCTGTGATATGGATGCACTACTGGACATCTGCCGAAACCACAACCTCGCTCTTATCGATGACGCTGCCCACGCCATCCCGACGGAATACAAAGGGCAATACATCGGCAACATCGGCGACCTATCCTCCTTTAGTTTTTATGCGAATAAAAATCTTACGACAGGAGAAGGCGGGATGATTACTACCAATAATGATGCCTTCGCCAAACCGCTCCGCACAATGCGGCTCCACGGAATCGACAAAGACGCTTGGGCGCGTCAATCACAGCGAAACATCTGGCGGTACGACATTGCTACTGAAGGTTATAAATACAACATGACCGATATTCAAGCAGCGATGGGATTGTGCCAACTCATGAAACTCAACAAACAGCATGAACGCCGCCGAAATTTCGCGCAGATCTATCAAACAGAACTCGCAAATTTTCCGCAAATCAGCACGCCTGTGGTACCGGATAATCCCAACGAACATTCGTGGCATCTCTACATTATCCAACTCCACACCGGCAATCGAGATGAATTCGTCGAATCCCTGCGCGATGCAAACATCGAATGCAGTGTCCATTACATCCCGTTACACCTCTTTGAATTTTATCAGGAGCAATACGGCTACCGTGTCGGCGATTTCCCGTGCGCTGAAGCAACATTTGAACGCGTCGTGAGTCTACCCCTTCACCCCGGATTAACCGAAGCGGAGATTCACATCGTAATTGACACGATAGGAAAGACTTTGGGTTCATAATTCAACCACAGAAATGGCTCTTTGTAGGTTGGGTTGAACGAAGTGAAACCCGACCTATATTAAAGGCGTGGATACACAAAAAGCCCAAAAATCCGCGATTCAGGCAATACAGACCTAACACCACTTCAGCAAGAAGATGGAAACACCTAACCCAGCGAACACGACCCTCTACCAAATCATCCCCAGCGAAGTCTGTTTCTCGTGTGATGTCTGTTGCCGATTTTTAGAGGCAGACAGTCCCCTCGCGCCCATCTTCACAACAACCGAGACAGAAAAAGCTATCGTACACGGTGCCGATCCCGCGCTGTTCCGTCCACAGGCAGACGGAAAAAGTGCACAGATCCAGCTAAAACCGCACAACGATTTCTATATCTGTCCCTTTTTTGAGCCAGAGACGAGTCACTGCACCATCTATCCGATCCGTCCGCTTGACTGCCAACTCTACCCGTTCGCACTCATGCTCAGTGAGGATGGAAGCGAAGTTGTGCTCGGCGTGGACACCCTCTGCCCGTTTGGCGAAGCACATCTCGAAACGGAAGCCTTTCAGAAGCACATCTGTCACGTCATCGATTACGTCGAATCCGAAGCGGTCACCGCGCAGATCCTCGCCAACTGGAGCCTCATTGGCGACTATCAAGACACCGTGAAAGTTGTCCACACGCTCGGTAGGAGCGATCTCCTGATCGCGATGCTTCAATTTTTCTAATTTACCTTGCGGGGGAACAACGGGCGTCCTATTTATCAAGTGCGTTTCTTAAACCCGCCTGCGCCGTTATTGCAGGTTTTTAATTTTTCCTTGCGGGGGAACGACGGGCGTCCTATTTATCAAGTGCGTTTCTTAAACCCGCCTGCGCCGTTGTTGCAGGTTTTTAATTTTTCCTTGCGGGGGAACGACGGGCGTCCCATCTATCAAGTGCGTTTCTTAAACCCGCCTGCGCCGTTGTTGCAGGCTACAACTTTCGTACTTTGGCCTCTTAATTATTCAGATGCAACTTCAATCGCTCACCCTTAATGACAAGCCAGTTTTTGACGAATACGCTCATCGGACATGCACACGCCTCTCCAACTACGCTTTCGCGCCACTCTACGTGTGGAAAGAGCATTTTCAGTTTTATTGGGCACGGCTCGCGGAACATCTATGCATCTTCGCAAAACAGGGTGAAGACTATTTCATGCCGATTCTACCGATGCCGTGCGATCCTGAAAACCACACCTACCGAAATGTTATTCGCACGGTATATCAATTTATGTTAGAATCAAATCGGAATCCACACATCGCCCGAATCGAAAATGTTCCACAAGAACTGCGGACTTATTTTGAAAAGGACGGATTCCGTGCCACCTTGAAGGAGACCGAATATCTCTATGAAACAGCCGTACTCAGCGAGTTGAGTGGCAATCGCTTCAAGAGTAAGCGGAACGCTTATAACGCCTTTATTGAGCGTTATCCGTCGGCAACATTCAGTCCCTATCGCACCACCGACAGCGACGCGTGTCTCGCACTCTATGACGCGTGGCACACCACACGCGCAGTGAAACGTGACGACGCAATCTATTGCGCGATGCTTGAGGATTCTCAATCGGCGCACCGAATTGCGGTCACGCATGCGGAGGCACTCGGACTTTTCGGCAGGATTGTCCGTATTGATGAGGAAATCAGAGGCTATACCTTCGGATATCCACTGAATGCGGATACATTCTGTGTACTATTTGAGATTACAGACCTTGGGATAAAAGGGCTCGCACAGTTCATCTACCGCGAGTTTTGCAAGGAATTGATGGACACCTACAGATGGGTTAACGCAATGGACGATTCAGGATTAGAGAACCTAAAACGTGTCAAACGCTCCTACCATCCCAGCCAACTGCTTCCGTCGTACAATATTGGTGGAGGGCGAGTTTAAGGAACGTCCTCGATGGTTCAGACGCATGTTGTTTAACCGCAAGGAAAATTTAAATTATGAAACGAGCACTTATTTTCCTCAACGGCTACTACGACACACGGCATCTCGATTTTTACCGTCAAGAGATCGAAACCGCAGTGGAAAACGGTTTTCCACTCATCTGTGCCGACGGAGGCATCCGTATATTTGATGAATTAAATAGGGATACGGATATGTCGCTTATCCCTGATGTTCTTATCGGGGACATGGATTCGGTCCCACATCGGGGTTACAAACCCCTCCCACAAGAAGAACAGACTCTTCCACAAGCAAAGCAGATCGTCCCACATCGGGGTTACAAACCCCTCCCACAGGAAGAACAGACCCTTCCACAAGCAAAGCAGATCGTTCAGGAATGGGTAGGAAAAACGGACAAAGATTACACCGATGGACAACTCGCCGTAGACTACGCCCTGGAACAGTTGAACTGCCGACATATCATCATCTACGGAGGCTTACCGCGTCCAGGAGAATATGAAACAGACCATTTCCTTGGCAACTTTAAACTGATGCGCTTTGGGCATTACCGGGTGTCCACAGGCGAACCTTACACAGCCGAAATTCGGGATCCGAGACAAACAATCCACTATGTGCTATCAGCAGTGCGTTTAACCCGAAAAAGCAGCCGACTGCAACGCGTCTCTCTCATTGCGGAATCTCCCAACGTCATCGTCGAAAAAAGCGAAAACCTACGTTGGGACTTGGCATCGTTACACATCCATCCCGATTTAACAAACGCCCTTCGCAACGAATTCGTAGAAGGTGCGGAATCGGCAACCATCCAATTGACTGACGGATCTGCCCCGATCTACGTGATTCACAATTGGTAGCCGAGTACCCTCTTGAGCGTTTCCGTGTCCAAATTCGCACCGCTCATCACCATTACCACGCGTTTCCCCGCCAGCGTCTCTGTGAGTTTATGCGCAGCGGCTATCGGAGACGCGCCTGCACCTTCCGCCAAGTTGTGTGTCCACCGCAACGCCAAACGGATGCCCTCCTCAAGTTCCGCCTCGCTGAGCAGGACAATGTCGTGAATGCCTTTTTTGATAATGGACAACGGCAACGGAAACGGCGCACTGGTCGCAAGCCCATCTGCAATAGTATCGCAAGAATCAGTTTCTACACGCTTTCCCGTCTTCCACGAACGATAGATAGCCGGTGCATTTTCCGCTTGCACACCGATAACCTTGACATCTGGATTAATCGCTTTGGAAACTGTGATAGCACCACAGCAACCGCTCCCACCGCCGATAGGCACGATGATTGCGTCCACATCTGGAAGGCTCTCAAAGATCTCAAGCGAATAGATGCCGACACCGTGAAAGAGGGCAGGCTCCATGCACGGATGAACGTAGTAAAGCCCGCGTTCGGCTTGAAGCGTTTCACACAGTGCAAGTGCTTCGCCAAAATCGGCACCGTGTTCAATCAGTTCCGCACCATACGCCCGCATCGCGCTGTTTTTCTCAGGGTTATTCCGGTGTGGCACAACAACAGTAGCCTTAACACCATATTGCGCCGCTGCGTAGGCGATCGACTGTCCATGATTCCCGCGTGTCGCCGTAAGAACACCCTTTTCACGTTGTGCTTGTGGTAGGTGGTGCATGAAATTGATGCCGCCACGCACTTTAAAACTCCCCGTTGGATGATGGTTTTCGTGCTTGATGTATGCCTGAAATCCGAGCCGCTCGGACAATTCTGGATAGTGAACCAAAGGTGTAGGCTTTAAAAATCGTGATACGACGCGTCGCGCCGCAATAATTTCCTGAAGGGTAATAGATTTCATTTTTTACTCCTGTATTTTAAAAAAGTTGTAAGATTTATGTATTTCGTCAGAATCTATGATAAATTTTAGAAATATAGTAAAATCTATAATTACTTGGACATTGTAGATAGGCGGGGTTAGAAACCCCGCCAGCGAAGGTGGGGTGTTTTGTTTCCCAAAATGTCAACATATTTTCCGATTTTACTATATGTAGGCATTTCAGTGAATAGCGGATAGGGAAACGTCCTCCCATCGCTTCAGAAAGAGCGTCTCCGTACTGACAATCGAGAACCAACAACTGAAAACCCTAAATAACCTCTTGCAAACCTAAAAAATCCGTGCTAATATGATAACATACCTCAATGCACATATTCAAAAGTAATGTACAGAAAGGAAACGCACATGGCACAAGAATGGCATTCCACAGCGTTAGAAATTGACGAAACCGAGGACCTCATCGAGGTCTGCTATCAGAACGGATGGACAGATGGTCTCCCAGTCGTTCCACCGACACCTGAACGCGTTGAACGCATGCTTAGCGGCACAGATCGAGATCCGGATGAACTCATCGCAGCAGTCCCGCCAAAATGGGGTAGAGCCACCGTCGAAAAGGTCGCGATTAACGCCGTCATGGCAGGATGCAAACCGTCATATCTACCGCTCATTCTCACCGCTGTGGAGGCGATGACAGCCGAGCCGTTTAACCTCCACGGCGTTCAGGTCACAACTTCACACGTGGGACCGATGCTTGTCGTGAACGGACCTATCCGGAAGCAGTTAGAAATCAACGACGGATTTAACCTCTTTGGGCAAGGATGGCGAGCGAATGCAACGATCGGTCGCGCCTTACGACTTACCTGCACGAACATTGGTGGAGCATTGCCCGGCGAACTCGACCGATCGGCATTCGGGCACGCTGGAAAATACACCTGTTGCATCGCTGAAAAAGAGGAGGCAAGCCCTTGGGTTCCCTTGCATGTCGAACGCGGTTTCCAAGCGGACGATAGCACTGTCACCATCTTTGCGGCTGCCGGTCCCCAAACCGTTAACGACCACGGCAACAACACCGCAGAAGGCATCCTCAACACAATTGCGCAGAACATTACCGCCCCAGGCAACAGCAGCGGTGAAACCCTCCTCGTCATAGGCGTTGAACACGCAAAGACAATCTCAGAAGACGGGTTCAACAAAGCCGATGTCCGGCAGTACATCGCCGATACTACCAAGCAGTACTCGGCAGAAGATCTGCTGCTGATGGTAGCGGGTGGACCGGCAGGAAGATGGACTATCGTCGTCCCCGGATGGGGCTCACCGACCTCCTGTGCCGTCACACTGGTAGTATAAACGCAACATATCCAAACAAGCGGTAGAAATGTCTCCAAATCCTTTGGTTTTCAATCTTCGGTTATTGGTTATCAGTCATGAGAGTACCGTCTAACAAAAGACTAACAAAAGACTCTTTTAACTGACGACTGATAACTGATTACCGACGACTATGTATAAACGTGAGTTCGACTTATGGTGGATTATGAACACAAATGGACATTTGAGGATAAATAGACATAGCACTCCGCTGGAGTGCAACCGGTTGGCAATCAATATTCTATAGACATATTGCTCCGCTGGAGCAAGGAGACCGATTTTTGAGACTCCCACTTTCAACGCTTTGCGCGTGTGTGTTTATACGTCCGCTTAGGTCATCCTCCTCACGCCAGAGGTGTGATATTGCTTCGCAGTGAGAATAGAAGAACGCATTGAAGTCAAGGCACTCCAGCGGAGTGCTATGTATCTAAATCGTATTGACTTGCGTTTGCGGAGAACTTTTTACCGAACTCACGTTATAATTAATCTCTTGACTGCGCCTCTTTTTGATAAATTAAAGCCGAAATTCTTTGCCGAAGATTTTCTTGCAAATCGGTGAAAAATGTGGTATCCTTTTTAAGTGAGAGAATAAGAAACCCAAATCTGTTTTCTGACGTTATAGTAAAGGAATAGATACGATGGACACAAGAACGCTGTCTTTACCGATCAGCACACTGGATTACAAGCAACCCGCCACCGTGCAAGTCGGATCCCCCGTTTCTGTCGTCATTGATATGATGCAAGAGGGAAGAAGAGGGTGTGTCCTCGTCGTTGATGAGGATGAACAATTAGTTGGCATCATCACCGAACGGGATCTACTCCGGCATGTGAGCGGGCAGCGCGCCGCACCCGCGGTATTTAAGGTCGAGCAGGTGATGACAGCGGACCCAGAGACACTACGCGCCAGTGACCCTATTGCCTTCGCACTAAACCTGATGCATCTTGGTCACTTCCGGCACCTACCTCTCTGTGTTTGGGACGACCAAGGAGAGGCATACCCCATCGGAATAATTTCAACCCGCGATATCTTAGAACATATCGCTATATTTATAGAAAATCAGAAGTAGGAGGCGTAACCATGCTATATGACTTGGCAATTGATGAAGAATTAGAGGAGATGGACGAAGACGATGCGTTAAGAGCATGGAGTGCGCAAGAGATTCAGGTTTCGCTTAAAGAGTTGATGCGTCCCATCGTTACGATTGACATCAACGCCAGCACGAATGAGGCTATTGACCTACTCCTTACTAAAGAAATCGGTGCAGCCCCTGTTGTTGAGAACGGTTATCTCCGCGGAATATTTAGTGAACGAGATGTGCTAAACAAAATTCTCAATAAACAAGTCGGAGACTTGGACCACATTCGCGTTAAAGAATTCATGATCGCAGGTCCGCAGACAGCACAACCCGAAGATTCACTGAACACCGCCATTCTCCACATGGCGCGCGGTGGCTACCGACATGTCCCGATCGTTGATACGGAAAATCGCCCGATTGGTATGGTATCCATTCGTGACGTAATCTCCTATCTCATCGAGAAATTTCCTCAAGAAGTCTTGACGCTTCCGCCGAAACCCGTTCGAGATGCAATGAAAGCCCGAGAGGGTGCCTAAATGCCTCAGTGCTTTTCATATTTCTTAGGTGCGCTTACCAACGGCACACCTATCCTCTAATTTCTCGTAGGTGTGCTTACCACATACACATCTATCTTAAAAAAGGATGATTGTGATGCGCAAGCCAGTAGAGCAAATCGAGGAAGCGACAATCCTATTTGCTGGCGACTCCGGCGATGGGTCGCAGACCATTGGCACACAAATGACTGAAACCACCGCCCTCGTTGGGAACGATGTCGCCACGCTACCCGATTACCCCGCTGAGATTCGTGCACCCGCCGGGTCGTTAGCTGGAGTATCCGGGTTCCAGCTCCACTTCTCAAGTGAACAAATTCATACCCCCGGAGATCTCTGTGATGTCCTCGTCGCGATGAACCCCGCCGCGTTAAAGGTACACCTAAACAAACTCAAACCGAACGGCATTCTGATTGTAAATACTGACAATTTCGCGCGCCGCAATCTACGCCTCGCAGGATATGAAGAAGACCCACTCGAAGACGATAAACTTACCAAATACCAAGTTTTCCGCGTCGCATTAACACAACTCACTCGAAAAGCACTCGAAGCCACAGAATTAAGCGTCCCAGAAATCGACAGATGTAAAAACTTTCTCGCACTCGGTATGATCCTCTGGCTCTACAATCGCCCTATGGAATATACGATGAAGTGGATCAAAGCGAAGTTCGCGAAAAAGCCACAGTATATAGAATCCAATATTCTCGCACTCCGCGCTGGAAATATTTACTGCGAAGCTACCGAGCAGTTCGCCGTCTCCTATGATGTTAAACCCGCTCCCTTTGAACCCGGTACCTATCGGAACATCGAAGGCAATATGGCAACAGTGCTTGGGCTTGTCGCAGCCTCGCATCGGTCGGGTCTACCTCTCGTCTACGGTAGCTACCCAATCACACCCGCAAGTGATATTCTCCACGGACTCGCGCAATACCGGAATTTCGGTGTCGTTACAATGCAGATGGAAGATGAGATTGCCGCCGTCGGCGTTGCAATCGGTGCATCCTTTAGCGGCGCGCTCGGTGTGACCGGCAGCAGTGGACCGGGGCTTGCGCTTAAATCGGAAGCGATTAACCTCGCCATGATTGCAGAACTTCCGCTTGTCGTCTGTAACATCCAGCGTGCGGGTCCCTCAACAGGGATGCCGACAAAGACGGAACAATCGGATCTTTTGCAAATGTTCTACGGCAGGAACGGTGAATCGCCGTTGCCTATCATCGCTCCCTCACGTCCGTTCGACTGCTTCGAGACCGTCTACGAAGCCTGTCGTATCGCCGTGAAATATAGGACACCGGTGATCTTCCTCTCCGACCTCTACATCGCGATGGGGGCTGAACCGTGGAAGATTCCGCAACTCTCCGAACTACCGGAAATTAGACCCGATTTCGCAGTGCGCGCAGATACCCGCAACGGGTTTGAACCTTACCTACGCGATCCAGAGACCTTGGCGCGTCCATGGGCGAGACCCGGCACTGTCGGTTTAGAGCACCGCATTGGGGGCTTGGAGAAATCAGATGTGACGGGGCACGTCAGTTACGACGCTGAAAACCATCAAAGGATGGTAGAAATCCGTGCGGAAAAGGTTGCACGCATCGCTGATGAATTGCCGCCGACGGAAGTGTTTGGCGCACAAGAAGGGGACATCCTGCTCCTTGGATGGGGCGGCACCTACGGCGCAATCCGAACCACAGCAGAAAACTGCATCGCTGAAGGACTTCCAATAGCACACGTCCATCTCCGACATCTCAACCCCTTCCCAAAAGATTTGGTTGACATTCTACAGAGATTCAAAAAGATTTTAATTCCGGAACTCAACAGGGGACAACTCCTCCAACTTATTCGTAGCACCTATCTCATTGATGCAATCGGGTTTAACAAGGTGCAAGGGCAACCCTTCCACGTTTTTGAGTTGGCATCGAAAATTGACGAAATACTTAAAGAAATAGGGCACGCTTAGCCTCTAACGCCAAAAGGCGGTAAACAAATCATGAGAAGCAAAAGAACCTCAGGTATTCCCGCTGGGGTACCCACCCTCTCCAAAAAGGACTTTGAATCCGACCAAGACGTACGCTGGTGTCCCGGTTGCGGCGATTACTCGATTCTCGCTCAGACACAACGTATTATGCCGGAACTCGGCATCCCGAAAGAAAACATCGTCTTTATCTCCGGTATCGGGTGTTCGAGTCGGCTCCCATATTACATGGACACCTACGGCTTCCATACCATCCACGGTAGAGCCCCAACGATCGCCTCCGGTGTAAAAATGGCGAACCCCGACCTCTCTGTATGGATCATCACAGGGGATGGTGATGCGCTCTCAATCGGTGGTAACCATTTCATCCACCTGATGCGCCGTAATTTCGATGTCAACGTTTTACTCTTTAACAACCGCATCTACGGACTTACGAAGGGACAATACTCACCCACATCCGAGCAAGGGAAACAGACGAAGTCTTCCCCTCTCGGTTCAGTGGATACACCCTTTAATCCGATTAGCCTTGCACTGGCTTCCGGTGCTACATTCGTGGCACGCTCGCTGGATAGAGACCCAAATCACCTCCGAACCATCATCAAGTCAGCGTTTGAACACAAAGGCACCTCTTTCATCGAAATCTACCAAAACTGCAATGTGTTTAACGATGGAGCCTTCTTTCAATACACAGAAAAGGACACGAAAGCTGACAACACGGTATTTTTGGAGCATAACGAACCCCTCGTTTTCGGAACAGAACGCGATAAGGGTATCCGGCTGAACGGCTTCCAACCCGAAGTCGTCGACACCACAAACGGCAAATACTCCACTGAGGATCTCATCGTCCACGATCAGTACGCCGAGAACACCACCTTGGCGAACTTCCTCGCACGGATGAGCGACACGACTGACATGCCGGACCCCATCGGCATCTTCCGCAGCGTCCGACACCCCTGTTACGAAGACCTGATGACGAACCAAATCCGCACCGCAAAAGAGAGCATGGGCGAAGGCAACATCGAAGCACTCCTCAACGCCGGCGAAACGTGGACTGTGACGTAAGATCATTATAATAAATTTCTGAATCGCGGATTACGCAGATTGCGCAGATTTTTGAATCCGTGTCATCCGTGAATATCCGCGATTCTGACAATGACATTCTCGTATCGTTAACTCATGTCAATTTTGGCAGGATTCCGACAATGAAGATTTACATCTTAACCGACTTAGAAGGGGTTGCGATGGTATCCCGCTTCAGTCAAACCCGTGAAGAAGGTCCCCAGAAACAGACTGCTATGCGTTTATTGACGCAGGAGTTAAATGCTGCTGTTGATGGCATTCTTGATGTGGATGCAGACGCAGAAATTGTGGTCTGGGATGGACACGGGACTGGCGGAATTGATGTACTCGAATTTCATCCGAAGGCGAAACTCATCGCGCGGGGTCCTATCCGTCCGCCCTACTACCTTGACGAGACGTATGACGCGCTCTTTTTCTTAGGTCAACACGCCATGGCAGGCACGCCAAACGCTCCGTTGAGTCATACGTATTCTTCTTTGTCAATTGAATACTACAAACTCAACGGGAAAATGATCGGAGAATTTGGATGCCGTGCAGCGATGGCAGGCACTTTCAATGTCCCAACGGTTTTCATCTCTGGTGACGACAAAGCGGTTGCAGAAGCGAAGCAACTTATACCCAATATTTATGGTGTTGAAACCAAACAGGGACTCGGACAGGAACTCGCGTTGCATCTATCACCGCAACGATCACAAGAACTGATTCGAGAGACTGCTGCGGATGCTTGCCGAAATATCACTGAGATTGCCCCCTTGAAAATCGATCCCCCTTATACGTTTGAAGTCCGGGTTCTTGAAGGTAAATCAATTGACGGGCACCTGAAACGGGGTGCCGAGAAGATTGATGATCGCACCGTTAGTTGGCACAGCGATGACCTTTGCGCCTTGTCTATTTAGGGTGTCAATCAGAACAATATCTCTCAAATCCGGTATCCGAGACAACCTCCGTTTATTCCCCCACATCTGTTATCATTAGCCCGAAGACATAAATTATCTGAATCGCGGATTACGCGGATTACGCGGATTGCGCAGATTTCATGATTTTCTGATTCAGTCTGCCTCGTGCCATTCGTAAAAATTTACAACGCAAAAAATCAATTGACAAACTCATCCTTGAGTCGTATAATTGACACCGAATGAGTCGGAAGAACATCGAATAGAAACATCAACACATGAACACACCGATTGAGATACCCAGTTTAGCAGACTACATTAGCCAAATAGATAAGATAACACGTTCCGAAACAAGGTATCTCTATCGCGGTCAAGAAAACGAGGCGTGGCGCGTGACCAGTAGTGCCTATCGCCGCTTGGTAAGCGGTTCCGAAGATTTGGAAAATGAAACAGATTTTCTCCCAAATTCGTTGCGGCTTCCTTGCCAGAATTATCTTATAAAAATCATTGATGAGATTAAACTAAGGTATCCGTCTACATACAAGGATCTATCCCCATTAGAGTGCATGGCTCATCTACAACACAATCGCGTTGCTACAGGCTTAATCGATTTTACGTTCAGTCCCTTGGTAGCCCTGTGGTTCGCATGCACTGATGAGAATACAAATGGCAAGATTATTGTGTTGGAAAACAATAGTGAGAAAATTAAAGAGATAACAACTATCGAACAACTTCAACAGGATCTGGAAGTACTTTTTCCGGTCGATGAAGAAGAGTGGTATCTCTGGTCTCCTACTCTGGACAGCCAAGTGGTGGAAACTCAACGGATGATTATACAGCAATCGGTATTCCTATTTGGCTTACCAGAAATGGATTCAGAGATGATCACCCAAGAAATCATAATCCATAGTGATGCTAAAGAGAATATCAGAAGGACATTAGAAAAAATGAGCATCTCGGAAAAAATCTTATTTTCCGACTTGATCGGTTTCTTTGAGAGAAACAGTGCTGCACAGCCTTACAATCTGTCAATTGACACTCTTAACTACAGAGGGGTACTACCATGAACAACAAATTAACCGACAATGACAAACTACTCTCTAAATATTTGCAACGGGGTGATCAGAGGTTGTTCGCGAAGAAGTACGATGAAGCTATTGACGACTATAACGAGGCGATTGCATTGAAGCCAAACTATGCCCCTGTCTACAGTATACGTGGGTATGCTTACCGTATTAAAGGGGATTTTGAATCTGCTATCAAAGACTATACTAAACTGATAGAACTCAGACCTGATAACGCCGATGCATATTGTGATCGCGGGATTGCTTACAGCAAAAACGGCGATTTTGAGCGCGCCATTCAAGACTTCAACAAAGCGATACAAATTAAACCAAACCTCGCCGATGCATACAATGGACGTGGCTTGACGTACCACCAGAAAAATGAAGTTGATCTCGCTATCCAAGACTTTAATACAGCAATAGAACTGAGACCCGATTTTGCCAAAGCATACAACAACCGTGCTATTGCTTACCGAGATAAAGACGATGCTGACAAGACACTTGAAGACACCAGCAAAGCAATAGAATTCCTACCAAACTTTGCGCATGCCTACAATAATCGCGGCAATGCTTATGTCAGGAAAGGCATAACGAATCTCGCTATCCAAGACTACAACAAAGCAATACATTTGAACCCTGAACTTGCCGAAGCCTATTGCAATCGGGGTGTCGCTTACAAGAGCAGAGGTGAACTTGACCTCGCCATCAAAGACTATACCAAAGCGATAGAACTGCAACCCGATTATGCCGAGGCGTATAACAATCGCGGCGTGGTTCACAACAAAAAAGGCGAGGTTGATCTTGCCCTCAAAGACTTTGACGCGGCGATACAACTCAAGTCGGAGTTTGCCAATGCCTATGGTGGTCGCGGTTACGCGTATTGGATCAAAGGCGAATTTGAACTCGCTATTGGAGACTATAACACAGCCATAGAACTCGATCCAAACTTTGCCGAAGCATATTACAACCGCGGGCTTGCTTACTTCACTGCAGGTGAGCTGGAACTTGCCATCGACGACCTGGACAAAGCAATTGAATCTAACCCCAATTATACCGAGGCATATTACAATCGCGGCGTGGTATGGTCGCATTTGCAGCAGTGGGAAAAAGCGAGGTTAGACCTGACCGTCGCTAAAATCATCGGGAAAGACAGTATTCGCTCATTCCAACACATCAATAGAAGCGTCGTAAACTTCAAAGAGATACCCGATATCAATCTACCAGAAGACATCGCCGCCATGCTAACTTCGCCGTAGGCACAAAAATCCATGAATGGCACAGAGAAAATTGTAAAGCATCTGGAGATGATACAAGCCATCGTCAATCGTTTGGGAAACAACGGTTTCCTTGTAAAAGGCGGGAGTTTGGCAATCATTATCACAGAAGCGGTTTTAGTTGACCGGGAGCCAAATACCGTCTCCGCTACCCTAACCTTTACAATACTTATGCCCATCATTCTTGGATTTTGGACGCTTGATGGCTATTTTCTCTGGCAGGAACGACTGTTTCGGCAGGTTTATGAGGAAATCCGACAGCGAGAAGGGAAGTTCCTAAAACCGTATGTTCACATATTTTCGGGCTTTACTATAAACGAGTAATGCAGCCAGCAAAGCTTTTTCAATCCTCGTCACCCGCGATTCTGACAATAGACACGAAACACCACCGTTAGTCTCTTCAATCCGTGCCATCCGTGTAATCCGCGATTTTGACAATCCACCTTTCCCTTGACTTTACCTTCCAGAATCTGGTATCCTGTTATAGGATTTATACAATACGATTCTCTGCTGGTACGCCTCGGAAACCAGCGAGATGAAGTTTAAATAAATATTTCGGTAATTCGGGGTTACAAACCCCTCCCACAAGGACAAGAAAATCGGGGTTACAAACCCCTCCTACAAGGATAAGAAAATCGGGGTTACAAACCCCTCCCACATTACCGATTTAAATTCTTAATCTTCATGAAACCTCGCCAGCAAAAAATAGGCTTTATAAACACACACTGGCACGCACAATAAGCGCGCTATATCATATCGGATTTTATACATGGAAACTTTTGACTGCGAACTGAACCAACAGGTTATCTTCGGTGACAACACGATTGAGAGACTCGGCGAACTAACCCGCGAACGCGGTGGGAGCCGCGTCCTCGTTGTGACAGACACCGGCATCGAAAAGGCAGGCATCCTCGCGAGAGCCGTCTCAGCACTGCAAAGCGAAAGGATCGCCGCTTACGTGTTTGCCGACACCACCCCCAACCCAACGACAGAAGACGTTGACGCTGCGCTTGCAGTTGCGAAAACCAACGCACCGATAGACCTCATCATCGGACTCGGCGGCGGTAGCCCAATGGACTGCGCGAAAGGCGCAAACTTCCTGCTCACAAACGGCGGTAAGATGGAGGACTATTGGGGCACAAACAAGGCAACACAACCGATGCTCCCCTCTATCGGTATCCCGACGACCATCGGCACCGGTAGCGAGGCACAATCTTTCGCACTCATCGCACAGCCAGATACACATATCAAAATGGCGTGTGGCGATAAAAAAGCACGATTCGGCACCGTCCTTTTAGATGCGACGCTCACCAAAACCTTGCCGAGCCCGATCGCCGCAATCACCGGTATAGACGCGATCGCACACGCCGTTGAAAGTTTCGTCTCAACCAGACATAACCCGATGTCCCAAATTTTCGCAAGGCACGCATGGGAGTTATTGAACACTCACTTTGAGGCATGCCTTGAAGCCAACAGTTCCAAAGCCCGAAGCAAAATGCTGTTTGGTGCTTACCTCGCGGGACTCGCGATTGAAAACTCGATGCTGGGTGCCGCACACGCCTGCGCTAACCCCCTGACAGCCAGATACGAAGTCATTCACGGCGTTGCCGTCTCGCTGATGTTACCGCACGTCATCCGATTCAATAGCACTGTCGCAGGAGAAACCTATCGTGAACTGTACCCGGACGGAGACTTAGCAGACAGAATTACAGCACTAAAACAGATTGGCAATTTGCCGAACAGACTTCGGGATTACCCGATCCAATTCACAATAGGAACAGCAGACATACCGACATTGGCAAAGGAAGCGGCGACACAGTGGACAGCACAGTTCAACCCGCGTCCTTTGAACATTAGAGACTTTATGAAACTTTATGAACAAGTGTACTGAAATACAAGCCTCTAAGCGTAACTCTACTTATCTTAAGTCAAAGGCTACGGCACAACGGAGTGTGCCTGCTACCTTCCTCCTCCTTGCGCTACTACTCTTCGCCTCAGCCGCAACTTTCGGCAACTGGGCAAGTTTTCGCGGTAACCCACAACTCACCGGTGTCGCCGATTCCCAACTCCCTGAAAATCCCCAATTGCGCTGGGCTTTCCAAGCGGGAGATATGATTGAATCCACCGCCGCAGTCGTTGATGGTACGGTTTATGTCGGTGCATTAGATGGAACCCTCTACGCACTCGACGCACAAACCGGCGAAAAGAGGTGGACGTATCAGGTAGAGGGAGCGATCAAAGCCTCACCATCTATTCACAACGGTGTCGTCTACTTCGGTGATGGGGATGGGATTTTTCATGCAGTGGACATCAACACCCAAGAAGCGAAATGGCAGTTCACTACAGAAGGCGAAATTATATCATCGGCAAATGTCGTTGGCGACCGCGTGCTGTTCGGCTCGTACGACGGATTCCTCTACTGTCTCAACCGAGAGAACGGAGAGTTGATCTGGAAATTAGAGACTGAAGGCTACGTCCACGGTGCTCCTGGAGTCTGGACACACGTCGCAAACGATTCTGGTAAAGCAGAGAACTTTGCGATTGTCACCGGATGTGACAGTTATCTCCGCGTCATCAACATCGACGATGGTACACAGACGCAACAGATAAATCTCGGTGCGTATGTCGGGGCAAGTCCTGCGATTTCAGAAAACCGCGTCTATTGTGGCACGTACGGCACCGAAATATTGGCGGTTGCGTTAGACACTGGGGAGATTGCGTGGCGGTATCGGCATCCCAAACGCAGATTCCCATTCTTTGCTTCAGCCGCCCTCACGGAAGACAGCGTTATCATCGGCGGACGCGATAAGATGGTGCATGCGCTCTCACAGGCGACCGGTGAGTCGCTATGGACCTACGCCGCTAAATCCCGTATTGAGTCTTCCGCCGTCATTGTTGGCAGGCGCGCCTTCTTTGGGACAACCGGCGGGGTGTTCATCGCTTTAGATATTACGACTGGGGAATCGGTGTGGGAATTCGCAACAGGTTCATCTATCGTCGCCTCACCCAGCGTCTCCGACAGTAGAATCTATATCGGGACCGAGGACGGGATCCTGTATTGCTTCGGGTGAATTAACGTGAGTTCGACTTAAACGCGTAGGTTGGGTTGAACGGAAACCTACTAAAATTCTACAAAGAACAAAGACTTTCAAGTTTGCTCAGAAATTTGAAATCACCAAAATAGGAGTGAAACCCAACACATCATTACACCTACAGCGTTTGATTTGTTGGGTTTCGCTATGTTTATCTCCATGATCGGTATTGAAAAGCAGAACTCTCGATATAAACAAAATTCATATTGTTTTTCGGTTTACCGCTCAATCCCACCGACTCTCACTGCGAGGCAACACGCGCAATTGGCGTTGATTCCCTACATCTACACTCGCATTTTTATTACCGAACTCACGTTGATTAAATACTTAAACTTCATCTGGAGTGCGAGAGTTTGGATGTCGTATTTTCTATAGACATAGAACTCCTCATGAAGTTTAAGAATTTAATCGGGTAATTTTTACCGATGCCCGGTGCGGTTAGGAATGCAGATCGCATTTGGGCGAGTACGCCGCAAAACCGCACCTACCGGGCCTGGTGAAACATAAAATTACCCAAATATTTTATTAAACTTCATCTGGAGTGCGGAGACTCCGATTATCAAATCTTTGGTAGGTGTAATGCACTGTGTCGGTTTCCCTGAATCCTTAGGTCGAACTCACGTTGACTTAGGTAATTATACATGTGCTACCACAACCTGTCAACATAGAATTGGCATGATTTACCGTTTCATGTTATAATATTGTGAACTTATACAAACGTGAATTTGACTAAGAATCAGAGGAATCGACACAACACATCACGCCTGTCGCAGCCCCGATGACGGATAGATCACCGCAAGCCGAAGAAAGTGCTATTGCTTCGCAGTGAGAATAAAAACCGCACTCACGTTATACGAATGTTCGCGCCACATCCCACACCTCAGGATCGTGAAGATGTCAATGCCGCTTAAGGTAAAGGATCATCAATAATGCCTGAAACGAAACCGGAACCTGCAACAGCAGGTATAGATTCAAAAGACACAACCGTAGGAAGCGTTTTCGTCTCTAACTACCCGCCGTATTCCGCATGGGGCGAGTCCGATGTACCAGAAGTACAGCGCTCGCTCGGTGAACAGCCGCGCCCAAATGCCACGTTGGGGCTGTACCTCCACATCCCTTTCTGTCGCAAGCGATGCAAATTCTGCTATTTCCGCGTCTATACCGATAAAAACAGTTCGGACATCGACACGTACCTGAACGCACTTGCGAAAGAGATCGAACTTTACAGCGCACAACCCGCAATTGCTGGCAGACCTCTGAGATTTGTCTATTTCGGTGGCGGGACACCTTCCTATATCAGTGTCAAACACCTGACGGCTCTCGTTGACAGAATAAAACGGGTGATGCCGTGGGATGCCGCCGAAGAGGTGGCTTTTGAATGTGAACCCGGCACCTTGACTGAAAAGAAAGTAGAGGCGATCAAAGGGATCGGTGTAACCCGATTGAGCCTCGGTGTTGAGAACCTGAACGACGAAATCCTCGCTGAAAACGGTAGGGCACATCTTTCCAAAGAGGTGTATCGCATTGTCCCGTGGATAAAGACGTTGGCGTTCGATCAGGTCAACATCGATCTCATCTCAGGCATGATAGGCGAAACGTGGGAGAGTTGGCGAGAAACCGTCAAAAAGACCATTGAACTTGACCCGGACAGTATTACCGTCTATCAGTTGGAATTGCCGTTCAATACCGTCTACTCTAAAGATATCCTCGGCGGCGATACACTGCCGGTCGCAGACTGGAAACTGAAACGCGAATGGCACCAATACGCCTTTGAACAGTTTGAGCAAGCCGGTTACGCACAATCCAGCGCGTATACAGTGCTCAAGAAGGATAAACCGTGTCAGTTCGTCTATCGCGATGCCGTGTGGCAGGGCAGCGATATGATAGGCACAGGCGTTGCCTCCTTCTCACATCTCAGCGGGATTCATTTCCAAAATGCACCCTCATGGGGAGACTATCTCAACCACCTCGAGGAAGATAGGATTCCAGTCTACCGAGCACTGAAACCAACGGAAACAGAACGGTTGACGCGGGAGATGATACTGCAACTCAAACTCGGAAAGATTAGACCTTCCTATTTCAAAGCGAAGTTCGACGCAGATATCCTCAACATTTTCGCTGAACCTTACGAAAAACTGCAAAACGACGGCATGTTGCGTGTCAACGCCGCATCGGACGAGATTCAACTGACACAACGCGGACTACTTCAGGTCGATAGCCTGCTTCCTGCGTTCTATGCCCGTGAATACCAGAACACGCGATATACCTAATACATGGAAACACAAACGCAATTACATCGTCTCCGCGAGATGCTTGCTCCGGTGTTGGGAACTAACGCCTTTTATCGACAAAAACTCACTGAAGCCGGGGTCACGCACCCAAACAACGTGCAAACGTTGGCGGATTACCAGCAACTCCCGTTTACCACAAAAGAAGAGCTCAGCACCGATCAAGTGTCGCATCCCCCCTACGGTACAAACCTCACCTTTCCGTTGGAACGGTACACCTGCCTTCACCGCACCTCAGGCACAACGGGTTCCCCGCTGCGATGGTTAGACACTGCTGAATCGTGGGATTGGTGGGGAAAATGCTGGGGAGAAATCTATCGTGCCGCTGGCGTAACCGCAGCCGACCGACTCATGATCGCCTTTTCGTTCGGTCCCTTTATCGGTTTCTGGAGCGCATATCACGGTGCACAGCAGTTAGGCGCGCTCACAATCCCAAATGGAGGCATGACCTCCGACCAGCGGATACGTGCTATTCTTAGCAACGATGTGACGGTGCTAATCGCTACACCGACATACGCGTTGCGGCTTGCTGAAGTCGCTGAACAAGATAGCATCGATCTACCTCAAGAAACTTCAATTCGGGTAACAATCCACGCCGGTGAACCCGGAGCGAGTCTACCCGCTACGAAACACCGCATTGAAAGCCACTGGGGGGCACGTGCCTACGATCATGCCGGAGCGACTGAAGTCGGGGCATGGGGTGTTATGTGCGAACCGCAAGCGGGTGTCCACCTCAACGAAGAAGAGTTTATCTGCGAAGTGCTTGATCCAGAAACTGGAAACCCCGCAGACGACGGTGAGTTAGTCATCACGAATTTAGGACGCGTCGGTATGCCGGTTATCCGTTACCGGACGGGGGATTACGTCAAACTCAAATCAGCAGCGTGTGAATGCGGTAGGCAAAGCCGTGTCCTTGATGGCGGTGTTATTGGACGATTAGACAAAGCCATTATCATTCGCGGTTTAAACGTGTATCCTGCTACGCTCGAAAACATCATCCTCAAATTTCCAGATGTCCGCGAGTTCGCGGCACGTGTTTACGGAACAGGCACGCTTGACGAACTGGAAATCCAGATTGAATCTACGCACCCAAATCCTGCTGAAACCACCATCACTGTCGCCACGGCGATCCGAGACGAGTTAGGCTTGCGCGCCGTAGTGAAAGCAGTCCCACTCGAAACGTTACCGCGGTACGAACTCAAGTCAAACCGATTCACCGATGAACGTCCCTCGCGAACGACACCCCCCGGTTCGTAATCGCACAATTCATTGCGCGTTCGGGTCTCAATGATTTGCTTTCCCTTGACATCTAAATCTTTGGAGTTTATAATTAGTGTATAACGAAACACAACATCGCGTTTACATTGAAACGACAATTCCGAGTTTCTATTATACATTGCGCACGGACACTGAATCTCTTGCGAGGCAGAGTTGGACTCGGAAGTGGTGGGAGCAATACGCGAATCAATTCATCCTTGTATCAAGTACTGCTGTTATTGAGGAACTTCGCAAAGGATCAACCGAAAAAACACAAGATCGGATTGACTTAGTCGAGAATCTTGAAATACTGACAGTCACTGCTGAGATTAATCAGGTTGCAGAAATCTATGTAGATCGGTTGATAATGCCTCAAGGTCTATTTGGTGATGCCCATCATGTAGCACTTGCTTCGTTCTACAATGTAGATGTGCTTTTAACATGGAATTGTAAACACATCGCCAACCTTAACAAGACCCACCGTATCCGGGAGATTAATCGTGAACTTGGATTACCAACGCCGGAATTGGTAACTCCCCTAAACTTTTTTGGAGTTGATGACTAAAATGGCAAACTATGAACTTGATGAAATTCACAGAATCCGACAGGAAATCTCTGAGAGATTTAACCACGATGTCAGAAAACTGGGCGAGTACTATATGGAGTTAGATAAAAAATACCGGAAGTCTGGCAAATACAAATTCGTGGAGCCACCGTCTGAGAAGCCTGAAAAAGCGGCGAAATCGAAGAACGGAGAAGCTGCGGATTGACTCCGGACTCTTAACAAGTTGAAAAAATACCTTCTACAGAACACGCGCAGATGAACACACACCACAACTACGACACCATCGTTATCGGGGGCGGACCCGCTGGAAGCACTGTTGCAACGCTTGTCGCGGAACAAGGACACCGCGTCCTGCTCCTCGAACGGACATCCACACCGCAATTCAAAATCGGAGAATCGCTGATTCCCGCTACCTACTGGACTTTCAAACGACTCGGCATGCTCGAAAAACTACGGGCAAGCCATTTTCCACAGAAGTACAGTGTGCAGTTCTACTCTCGCTCCGGCAAAGCCTCCAATCCCTTCTACTTCTTTCAAACCAATCCCCATGATAGTGCTGTCACATGGCAGGTACTACGGAGTGAGTTCGACCAGATGCTCTTGGACAACGCCAAAGAAAAAGGGGTAGAGATTCGTAGAGGGATAGGCGTGCGAGAAGTCCTTTTTGAAGGGAACACAGCAACCGGTGTTGTAACACAGAATGTAGACGGCACCCGTGAAACCCTTAACGCCACCGTCATTGTGGATTCCACCGGGCAGCGGTCACTTATCGGAAGGCAGCTGAGCCTGAATACGACAGAACCGAACCTCAAAATGGCATCGCTCTTTACACACTACGCAGGCGGACATAGAGACGAAGGCATCGACGAAGGCGCGACGCTCATCCTACACACCGAAGAGAAAGATTCTTGGTTCTGGTCAATTCCACTCCCATATAACCGCACAAGCATCGGGGTTGTGGGCGAGTTAGACTACCTCCTTCAAAACCGAAGAGATGCCGACGGCAAACTCAATGCCCAAAAAATCTTCAACGAAGAACTCGCGAAGTGCGCACCCTTGCAACAACGGCTCGAAGGGGCAAACCAGCTTTTCCCCATCCAAAGCACGAAAGACTTCTCCTACCGCGCCAGTCGTATCGCAGGCAACAACTGGGTGCTCGTAGGCGATGCATTCGGATTCTTGGATCCTGTCTACTCGACAGGACTGTTTCTCGCACTCAAATCCGGTGAGATGGCAGCGGATGTCATCATAGAGGCGTTCCACAAAAATGACTTCTCCGAAGCGCAACTCGGAAGTTTCGGACCTGCGTTTGTAAAGGGGATGGAGGCATTTCGGAAACTCGTCTACGCTTTCTACACAAAGGAATTTAGTTTTGCACGATTCCTCTCAGAATACCCAGAGCATCAGGGAGGCATCGTTGACATCTTGAGTGGAGATGTGTTTAGAAAAGACGTAACGCATATCTTCCCAGCGATGTCAGAAATGTGCCCATTTCCACCTGAAGTGCCGCTCCATTGATACGGGATAGGAGGGAAACCTTGTAAGTCCGAAACAACCATAACCTATAGGAGATCCTCGTCAAGGCACCCACGCCCTAAAGAGCGGGGCTTGTGCTTCATAGACGGCAGCCTTCTGTAGAAGGTCTTACGCTATCTCCACAGGGGGACCCAAGCAGCCCCCACACTGAAAGTGTCTGTTGTTGTTGAAGAGTGCGTTTTCGAGACCGGGTGTTTTACTTCCTCGTGTCTATTACACTCAAAGTTGTCTGTTGGTGGGGAAAGTGCATAATTTTTTTCAGTTTTACGCTCCGCAAATTATGGGCACCAATAGACTGCGGACAACCTCACACACGACTACCGTGTGATCGAACCACTACTAAAGCGTATTCTAACATTTTTGACATACTTTGTCAAAAAAAATAACAGGAGCGGGCTTCCTCCCCACGCTAAAGCATGGGGTTTCCAGCTCGAAGATACTGATGAAATCAATTTTGTCCTATCTATCGATTCTCTGCGTTATACTCGTCATAGGCTGCGATAACGCTTCAAAACGCAACACCGCCCAAGATGAGAAGGGTGATACTTCTGCCAAGTTAGTGAACGATACTTCCACAAAACGCCGCTATATCAGCATCGGCACCGCCCCTGCCGGTGGCGCGTTCTTCGTCGTCGGTGCCGCAATCGCCGAGGTCGTTGGCGGTAACGTCACAGAAGCGAACTGGGAAGTGACCGCCGAAGCCACGAAAGGCACACAGGAAAACATCCGCCGTATCGTGAATGGTGAACTGGAATTCGCGCTCGCCAACGCCGCAATCTCCTATTTTGCTGTGCGTGGCGAAGGTGCATGGGCAACCGAACACACTATCCGCAACGTCATGACGCTTGCTCCCAATGTCGGACTATTCCTCACATCCAAGTCCTCCGGTATCCGTGGAATCCGGGACTTCGCCGGTAAACGGATTGTCATAGGACCGGCAGGTGCAGGCTTCGAGTACTTCCTTAAACCGATACTGGCGGCACACGGTATCACCTACGACGATTTCACGCCGATCAATAGTACTTACATCGGCGCGGTAGATCTATTAGCGGACGGTTCCGCCGCCGCGGCATTCGTTGGTGGTGCGATCCCAACACCAGCCGCTACGCAAGCCAGCACCTCTCAAGACATATTCTTTATTCCGTTCGACGACGTAGCGAAACAGTCTCTCTTTGCAGACTACCCCTTCTTTAACGCTGTAACTATCCCTGCCAATACCTACAAAGGACAGACAGAACCGTTCGCGAGCATGAACGTAGGCGCGATGCACCTCATCACTGCTGAAAACGCAGATGAAAATACCGTCTACGAATTCACCAAAACCTTGTATACGCACCGCGCGGAAGTCGTGAAACGGCACGGTGCTGGCAAAGCGATTAATCCGAAAAATGTCGTCAAAGATATAGGCACACCTTTCCACCCAGGTGCTATCCGTTTCTACCGCGAAATCGGCATCTGGCAGGAATAAACACCTCTCTTCCATTTTTTACGATTTTTTAAAAACAGTGCACCCTTTTCGTCTCTAAACCGCGTCACTAACAACAAAGACAATGGAAATGTGCAACCTTTTAGCGACTCGTTTGTAGTAATAATACGCGCAGAGAGGGACCGGAAATACGGTTTTCTCGGTCAAGAATATGCTTGATTGAAATGCTGCTGTTTCCGGTTGACTTTGGTCTGTAGGAGATTACTCTCCTTTCAGACCGAGGTCTCATTCGCGTCCTAATAATAACGTGAGTTGGACTGAGGATTGGAAGAACCCAGCACGATATACTATACCTAACCCAAGTTGCCACCTTTTATAGACATAGCACCCCTACGGGGTGCAATTACTTGCATAAACCGCTTTCTATAGACATAGCACCCCTACGGGGTGCAATTACTTGCATAAACCGCTTTCTATAGACATAGCACCCCTACGGGGTGCAATTACTTGCATAAACCGCTTTCTATAGACATAGCACCCCTACGGGGTGGGGAAGTGGCTGAAAAACTCCATTGAAACGTCCAAAACTTGTTAGTAGCAACTTGGGTTATACCTATCGCAGATTCGATGACGGATAGGTCGTGGCACTCCAGATGAAGATTAAATTCTTAATCTTCATGAGGAGTGCTATGTGTAGTGAAACTATATACCGCTTCTATGGAGCAAAAGATAAAGCCTCAATTTGTGTCGTCGCAAGTCGTGAGAAATTGGAAGCCGAAAATCAGAAGATGACTCAGCCTTTAAGTATTGAAAATATTTTGGAATAGAATTGGATTTCAATCCGCGGCAGCCAAGTTAGCAAACGCACATGACTTCATCATGAATTTCCCAGAACAGTACGAGACCAAAGTCGGTGAGCGCGGCGTTCGACTGTCTGGTGGTGAGCAGCAACGGATCGCTATCGCGCGGGTGTTGATTAGAGATCCCAAAATCCTGATTCTCGATGAGGCAACATCGTCTCTGGACGCAGAATCCGAGGCACTCGTCCAAGACGCACTCACACGTCTCATGAAAGGACGAACCAGTTTCGTCATCGCACACCGACTCTCAACCATTTTAGATGCCGACAAAATCCTCGTTCTCAAAGACGGTAGGCTCGTTGAAACCGGCACACATGCCGAACTGATTCAACGAGGTGGTGTATACCACGCCCTATTCCAGAAACAGTTTGCAGGAATACAAGCAGGCAACTAAGTCATTGGCATCACCGAAATTACTTAACATAAGTTAAAAAACACTTGACTTTAACGCGCCTTTTTTGATAAAATTGTAAAAATGATTATAAGGAGCATAGGAAATGGAATTAACCTTTGAAAAAGATGATCTCTTGCATACTCTGCAAGTGCTACAAGGCGTAGCAAGCGGGCGCACCACCCTACCGATTCTTTCAAACGTTCTTATCCAAGCCGCTGATGGGAAAATTGAATGTATCGCCACAGACCTGGAGGTCGGGATTAAGATCAAGGTGGAAGGTGCCATTCAAGAAGACGGCGCAATCACTGTCTCTGCTAAAAAGTTGGCAGACATCGTCAAAGAATTGCCCGAAGATAAACCAATACACTTCGCAACGACAGTAAATGACCGGGTTGAAATCACTTGTGGGAACGGCGTTTATAAAATCATCGGGCTTTCAGACGAAGAATTCCCACAATTGCCCTCTGTTGAGGGAGACTCATTAACTATCGATGGACATATCCTGCGGGATCTACTCCACAAAACCGAATTCGCCGCCGCAACGGAGGATGTCCGCTACTTCCTAAACGGACTCTACTTTAATTTCCTTCCAGATAAAACGGAAGTCGTCGCAACTGATATGAGATGGCTTGCACTCACACGCTGTGAACCGCTCACGTCGTCGGAGAACGTAAACGGGTTCATCATCCCACTCAAAGCCGTTAAAGAGATCGCTCGCACTTTCGCTGAATCTGACACAGTGCAGATCTCAATTTTTGAAAATCAGATTCTCTTCGCTGATGAGAACGCCACCTTAACCACACGGCTCGTAGAGGGGGATTATCCGCCATACCAAAAAATCATCCCTGAATCTGCGGAAGGCAGAGTGGCAGTCTCTAAAGAACAGATGCTGCATGCGACACGGCGCGTTGCGTTGCTATCGAATCCGAAGAATTATGCGATTGCTTTGGAAATCAATACTGAGCAGGTACAGATTTCGGCGAAGACTCCAGAATTAGGGGAGGCATACGAACCCATTCCAGTAGAGTCCGGTACTGGACGCATACGGATTGGAATCGATGCACGCTTGTTGATAGGGACTTTGGGACACATCGAGACGGAATCGATTGCAATAGAATTTGGAAGTGAAGTGGAGCCTATAGTCTTTAAACCGATCGGTGTGGAAAATCACATCTGTCTTGTGATGCCGATGCGTCTGGAATCCTAAAGACGAATTTTGTAGCCACAAGGTCTGAAGACATCACCCTATATCATAGGGATAGATGTTACTTCGCGCCTTCGCTTTCGCGTGCAGATGTCCCGAAAAAAACGATCTTTTTTTTCAAAAAACTTGACATCCCCTCCGTTTTATGGTATTATAATGTCACTGATGCCGAGATAGCTCAGTCGGTAGAGCAGAGGACTGAAAATCCTCGTGTCGGCAGTTCAATTCTGCCTCTCGGCACTTCATCTCCAATTGTAATAATTTGCTAAGCCGGTGTAGCTCAGTGGAAGAGCAACTGATTCGTAATCAGTAGGTCGGAGGTTCAAATCCTCTCATCGGCTTTTGGTTTGATATGTGTCAGCATCGTTACGATGAGAAACAAGACCATCCTCAATTCAAAACCTAATCCCTACCTGGAAACACCAACAACCGATAAAGCACGATTTGGCATTATTATTCTTCCAATTTCTCGGCAGCGACATCTTCCTCAAGCGATTTGACATTTGCTAAGACAGTCGGGTGCGGCTCAATTTCATACACTTTGCGATACACTTCCAGCGCAGCTTCCTTATCACCAAGGAAACTTGCATAAATTTCACCCATCCGTTCCAACGCGCGAACTTCCTCCGGATCAAGCTTCACAATCCGTTCATAGACTTGCAGCGCACCCACATATTGACGCGTCTCGATATCCTCTCGCTCAAGTGCAGACGCACGCGCAAAGAGCAATCGGACGAGATCGTCAACAACCTCGTTCATTTCAGGCATATTTTCATGTGCCTGCTCCAAGCGGAGAATCGACTCCGACTCAAGTCGTGTAACCGCAGCCAAATCCTCTGCGGTGAATTCTCTATCAAGGAACTGATAACTCTGAAGCATTTTGGTATATGTCCTTGACAGCTGAAGGCGAGCAAGGATACCGATTGGGGCTTTTTCAGACGGGATGTTTAAGAACTCTGGATCGTTTTCAATTGCTTTTGCATAGTACTGAGCGGCTTGTTCAAACTGCTTACTCCCCTGATAGAGAACGCCCAAGAGATAGTGTGCTTCAGCGTTGTCTGGGGCATTTTTGAGTACTGCGAGAAATTCTTGAGTGGCTTCCGCGAGTAACCCCTCATCACGAAAAAGTTTGCCGCGTAAAAGACGGATACCCGCATGTTCAGGTTGGATGCGCTCCGCATATTCCAAACGCGACTGCGCATCTCTCAACCAATTACTCTGTAAATAGATCTCCGCAATGTGAAGATTGGCGTGCAAACGAACTTCCGCACTCGTCTGTGAGGTGCCGTTTATCAAGATCCCCTGGACTTCATCCTCCGTTTCCAACGCTCGCAATGCCTGCCAATAGTAGAGGGCGGCATCAACAAGATCCTGTTTCTCATAGAGGGCATCTGCCTTCTCAATGAAACCACCCACCTGCGACAGCGGTGGCGATTCGGATTCCGCAGTGCCGCGTTGAATATAGAAAAACGCAAGCACGACAAAGCCAATTACTGCTAGTACTTCTGCATAAAAAAGCCAACTACGCGAGGAAATTAAGGACTTTGCATTAAAAGGCATATTTACTCCTTTGTCTCGACCCAAAGCATAAGGTAATAGGACGGTCGCTTCATCGGGCACTCAAAACGGCACGCTACAGTGGACGTTTTTCAATGTTGTCAAGGATGCCAAGCATCTCCTCCGCACCAACAAACCCGGTGAATCGCTTGAGAACAGTGCCATCAGCATCCATGAGAATGACGACCGGCAATCCGGGAATCTGATACTTCTCGGTTAATGCCTCAGTTGTTTCGGAGCTGCGGGTGAAATCGAGTTTGATATTCACATAATCATCGAGTTTCGCAGCGACCGCGGGATCCGCATACGTCTTATGATCGAGTTCTTTACACGCCGCGCACCAAGAGGCATAAAAGTCAAGCATTACGAGTTTGTCCTCCCGCTTAGCGATTTCAAACCCTTCGACCTCGTCGTAAACCCAATTCAAATGGGGTCCGGTAGGCTGTTGGATACCTCCAACAAACATATAGGCACCGAGTACTGCCAGCAAAAGCCCGCACGCCTTTCGGAATTGCATTCGTGGAGAGATACCGCTGAAACGTTGGGTTACCTTGCCGAGCCACATCCCAATGATCACTAAACCCCCCGCAATAGCGAAAAACGGCAGCGAGTTCTGCAGGAAATCCTGCAAGGGAGGAAACACATCTTTGAGAAAGTAGAATGCCATTGTAATAATAGCAATGCCGAAGACGTTTTCCAACACATACATCCATCCGCCTGAACGTGGTAGAGCGGAGAGCAACCCGGAGAAGGTGCCAATACCGATAAAGAGGAGTCCCATTCCAAAAGCATAAGTGAACATAAGCCAGAATCCGAGGAAGAGACTTCCGGTCGTCGCAATATAAGTTAGTACGACTGCCAACGCTGGTCCTGTGCAAGGCGCGGCGATCACCCCTGCGACTGTTCCCATAGCGAACGCGCCTGCAAACCCGGTGCCTCCAACGGTGTTAAGACGGTTCTGCACCGCATACGGCAACCGAATCTCAAAAACACCGAACATAGACAGTCCCAAGGTAACAAGAATGAGGCTGATGAAACCGACGACCCACGGGTTTGCCATGATCTGACCGAAGACTGCCCCCGTCGATGCAACCGCTACGCCTAAAATCGAATAGGTCACAACGATCCCGAGCACATACACAACAGAGAGCAGCAAAGATTTGAGTAAACTTGCAGATTCATTGGCACCGAAGACAGAAACGGTGATCGGTATGAGTGGGTAAACACATGGCGTCAAACTCGTCAAGATGCCCCCGGCAAACACCAGTAGAAATGCGAGCCAAACCTGCCCACCAGAGAGTGCACGCGCGAGGTTACCTTCGTCATCACCAGTACTCGGCGGTGCACCGAATTGGACATTGGCGAAAACCGCTTCATTAATCCGCTGAATGGTATCCTCAATACCGACAATTTCAATAGGGACCGCAAACGTGAGAACTTCGGGTAATAGACACTGCTCATCGTTACACGCCTGATATCTCAGTTCCAAATCCAGCATCATAGGGGCGATCGGCGCAGTTTGACTTAAATCGGCTTGGACACCGATAGCGATGGTATCGTGATAGACCGGGGCTTCTCCGATTGAACCGAGTGCCAATACTTCACCCGTGGGATATACGACTTCACCGAAAGTAAAATGCGGCGTATCCGGGAAAATGACCTCGGTCGCGATCAACCCTTCACCCGCTGGATTGGCGTTGACATGCCACCCTTCGACAATCTCAACGACAACTGCAATTTGGAATTGGCTACCAGGTTGCACCTTGTCAATCGAGAGGTACCCTTTTGCCGAAAGTTTTTCAACAGGCGGTTTTTCACCAAATCCGAAATCTGCGAACTGTGCCTGTATATGAGCAGGATAAATCATTGCGATAAGCACTACCAGCCCACAGAATAGATTTTTAACTATGGAATCCTGGGCATGGCGTTTGGTGAACCGCGACCGGGTTAAGGGTATGTACGGTTTTAAGATTGTTTTCTCTGCCATAGGGTTAATTCTCCTCAATTACTTCGGTTCAAGCACAACGCAAGGTAGAATCATCTCCTCAAGTGAAACACCACCGTGTTGGAAACTGCCTTGAAATATTTCTTTATAGACATCGAATTGTCTTTCATAAACAAAGTAGTAGTCCTCTTTTGCGAGAACATAACTTCTTTGTGCTTCTTCACCGGGTAAACGATACGCGCCTGGTTCCTTTATGACCCACCCGGCTTCAGGTGAACACGAGATGTTTTTTCCTTCTTTAAACCGAAGGCCAGTCGTGAGTTCAGCTTGACTTGAAACTTTCGCTGCATTTTGGCAAAGAAGCGAACCGTGGTCAGACGTTAAGACGACCGTTATACCGCGTTCAGCTGCAATCCTGAATACTCTATAAAGATGGGAATGCTGAAACCATGCCTGCGAGAGCGTCCGAAACGCTGCTTCATCTGGAACGAGCTGCTGTAGTAAATCTATTTCATGCCGTGTATGTGTCAACATATCAAGGAAATCAACAACAAGTGCCGCCAAACTAATCCTGTCCGTAACGCTTAGCCAGTGCAGATATTGAATTTCGCCGCGTGTATCAAAAATCTTGAAGTAATGGAGAGGCGGCTTGAGAAGTATACCGTGCCGTTCAAGTTGTAAGCGCATTAGATCTTTCTCATAGCGGTTGATACTCGTGTGCGCTTTATCGGGTTCTGCGTATAGGTCTGGGTGCCTGTCAGCAAATTCAAGGGGAAACAACCCACTAAAAATAGCGTTCCGTGCATAACGGGTAGCCGTTGGCAGAATGGAATAATAGTAATCTGTGGTTATATTAAACAGGGGGTACAGCAAGGGTTCGATTTTCAGCCAGTGGTCCAACCGCATACAATCCATAACAACAAACAGGACCTGCTTCCCTGCCTGAACTTCAGGGATGACATATTTGTAAACGACATCCACGGATAAAGTAGGCGACGCTTCACTCGCAAGCCAATTGTGATAGTTGGCTTGAACATAGTCAGCGAACGCGGCGTTTGCCTCTCGTTTCTCCATCTCATGGATAGATTTAATTTCATCAACGTTATGAAGCGTGTCAAGTCGTAAATCCCATTCAACGAGACGAACATAAGTATCGATCCAGGTCTGCCAATCGTCAACGGAACCGCGTCCGTGTGTAGCACCGTCCGATATTTGTGCCCTGTTAAAGCTCTGAGCGTATGCCTGTGGTGTACATGCTTCCCGTCCCGCCTGTTTTTCAAGTATAAAAGCAAGCGATGTCTCTAACTGTTGAGACGAAGTATCATCCTGATCATTTGCTGTCCCTATGAAAACAGTGTCAACATCGTAAAGACTTGCTTGCTGCAGCACTTCCTGTCCACCCTCGTGTGTTACGAGAATAATAGGAATATGTGCATCCACATGCCGAATATACGAAAGCAGATTCTCCTCTCGCGTCGCTCTATCATAATTCAATAGGACAGCGTGATATTCTTCATCCTGGAGTAACGCAATGCCTTCAGCAATAGCGTTTGTTAAAGAAATGTCGTACCCTCGATATTCCAGAAATCGGATGTAGGACTTGGATGTTATATTGGTCTGCCCCTCACGATGTTGACTCTTAAGTTGTGCCCCAGATTGTTCTACATCAGCTATCTGGTTATCAATCCACAGAAGCCTCCATCTTTTTTCCTGCATATTATGCCCCCTTTTTGGAATGTAGGTTTGCAAATTTGCCCCACATCTTGATAAACGGGCAACCTATGACTTGCCCGATGTTTTCGGGGTGAGCAGTCGCGAACCCTCCGACAAAAAGCAGAAAAGCATGTGGTGCTATCCTACTGAAGCAAACAAAAACTAAATACTCGAAACAAACCGTCCTGGGTTCAACAAACCAGCCGGATCGAATTTCGCTTTAATCTGTTTCATTAAACTGAGCGTTCCTTCGACGGAACCCCAAACGTCAATGTGCCGTTTGAGTTCAGGCGGTGCAACTTCTATGATGAGATTTCCCTGCCTCGACATTACAGTTTGGCGCAGTTGTGTTAGCGCATTCGCAAGCGATTGGTAATCCGTATCGGATGTCACAGGAAGAGTGACATACAACACACCACTCCCGAGCAACGCCATCATCTGGACATCACAAGCCCAATTCGCCTCCACAATTTGCGCAGCAAATTCTGCGACATCGGTGCGCTTCAGGTTCAATTTGGCAACTATTATTTCGGTGTTTTTGTTATCTTCTGAGAATTCCTGAACAGTCCCCTGAAGGTGCTGTAACGATTCGCCTTCTGCAATTGTCACACCTATCGCACCGTTTTGTTCCATAATTCCTTGGCACTGCGTCAATTGCCACGCCACAGTTTCGGGATCCCCACCGAACCCAACCACCAGCAGGGTCTTATTTTCATCCGTGGGTGCCTCGGTTCCCCCAGGCGTTGGATCCGAATTGACGAACAGATTGACAAACATCGGCAATGTCTGCGAACCGACAATGCTTAAACCCGTGTCAGTTGCCTCTTGAACGTTCTGAAAGTCTGCTGTAAGTATCGCTTGCCGCATGGGTATGGGTGACAACTTGAGGGTTACCTCGGTAATGATACCCAGTGTCCCAAACGCCCCAATATAGAGTTTGTTAAGATCATAGCCGGCGACATTTTTCACAACTTTTCCACCACTTTTGACAACGGTGCCGTCTGCCCGAACAACCCGCAATCCCAAGACCTGATTTCGGGCGGTCCCATGTCGTAAACGGAAAGAACCACTCGCGTTTGTTGCTACAATCCCACCGATGGTACATCGGTCTGCATACGGTGGATTCAACGCCAGATACTGACGATGCTTCGCCAACTCGGTCTGGAGGTCCCCCAAACGGATACCCGCTTCCACGGTTACGGTCAAATCCGCCGGTTCATATTCCACCACACTATTCAGGGACGTTGTTGCCAGCACTACATCTACTTTTTCTGGAAGATTTCCAATGCCAAGTTTCGTGCCTGCGCCCGCCGGTATAACCGACACACCTTGTTTTACCGCAAATTGGAGGACATCTTGCATCTCTTGGACAGATGCAGATAAAACGACTGCCTTCGGTACATAGCCATCAAAAGTGTAGGCTGCGACCTGTTCCTCTGGAAGGATGCTGGATTCGCCGACAATACCTTTAAGTTCATCGTGCAATTTTTTAATTTTTCCTTGCGGTTAAACAACGTGCGCCTGAAATATCAAGTACGTTCCTTAAATCCGCCCTCCATTACATTACGGGCTAATACCTTTGGTGTTTTGAATCTCAGTATCCGCCTGTCCATACAAATCTTGAGCAGATTGGAAGAGTTGCGCCACTTTTTCGGAACTCCCCATCGTAAAAGGTGCCAGAAGCCCAACTAATAAGACGATACCACCAAAATGTTTTGAAGCATATCTCGGATAGTACTGATAACATCATCTTTGGAATAGGTTTTCATTTATAGTAAAGCCTATAATTACTTGGACGCTCTAAAGAGGCGAGGATACAATCCTCGCCAGCGGCGGTGGGGTCGTTGTTCACTGACTAACTGTCCACATATTTTTGGACTTTACTATAAAAATTCCCGGCTGCGTCATGTGGTAACCCCAACTTCGCATAAGACTCGGCTGTTGGGAAAATCTTCCCAGGGTTGCAGAGTCCCGTAGGATTAAAGACTTCTTTGACCGTCACCATTACTTGCATATCAGCAGGACTGAAAATGAGAGGCATGTAATCCATTTTTTCAACACCGATGCCATGTTCTCCGGTGATTGTTCCACCGACTTCCGCACATACCGTCAGGATTTCTTTGTTGACATGCTCTACACGTTCACATTGGTCAGCGTCTCGTTCGTTATAGAGAACGATAGGATGAATGTTGCCGTCACCTGCGTGGAACACATTCGCGATGGGAATCTGATACTTCTCAGAGATCTCAGAGATCCGACGTAGTACCTTCGGCAGCGTCGTCCGTGGCACGACACCATCCTGCGTAATGTAGTTCGGAGCAAGTCGCCCGAATGAACCAAACGCGCTTTTTCGCGCCTTCCAAAGTTGCTGCCGCTCCGCCTCATCTTTGGCGTAATCCACTTTCCGGGCGTTGTGCTGTGTGCAGATTTCCAGAATTTGGTCTGTTTGGTTCTGCATTCCCGCCTTAACACCATCAAGTTCCACAATCAGAATAGCTTCGGCATCAAGCGGAAAACCGAAATGGAAGGCTTCCTCCAAAGCACGGATGACGAGGCTGTCCATCATTTCGAGCGCCGCCGGAATAATGCCTTCACCGATAATCGTTGAGACGGCGTTTGAAGCATCATCCATCGTTTCAAAGACAGCAAGTGCCGTCTGGTATGCTTGCGGATTCCGGGTGAGACGGAGGACTGCCTTTGTTACGATTCCAAACGTACCTTCGGAGCCGACCAGTACACCGCGCAAATCATAACCGGGTGTTTCTTCAACAGTCCCCCCGAATTCTATAATTTCACCATCTGGCAAAACAACTTCTAATCCAAGCACATGGTCGGACGTGACACCATATTTCAAGGTATGGGGTCCGCCTGAATTTTCGGCGATATTTCCACCTATCGTGCATGCCTTCTGGCTTGACGGATCTGGCGCGTAGTGATAGCCTCGGTTCTGCACCGCCTGTGTCAACAAGAGATTAATCACACCCGGTTCAACCACCGCTCGTTCGTTCTCAAGATCCACCTCTAAGATGCGGTCCATCCGGTTGAGCGCAATGATAATCCCGCCTTGGACAGAAAGCATACCCCCACTCAAGCCGGTGCCGCCGCCGCGGGCGATAAACGGAGTGTCGTATTTATTCGCTAACTTTACAATATCCGACACCTGCTGCGCCGTATCTGCAAAGACAACGACATCCGGCATCGCCTTAAAAGACGGTGCGGCATCACATTCGTATACCGAGAGTGCAGTCACATCCGTTAGCACATTTTTAGACCCAAGGAGCGTAAAGAGGTCAGCAATGAGTTGTTCTTTCTGGTCCATAATCTATTCCTTCTGCATGGCAATTTCTGATTACTTGATACTTAGTGTATCACAATTTCGGTTGAATGTCCAATTAGAAATTTAGCGAATGTTTCCAGATTTTTTCTTTGTTATAGCCGCGTGCAGCGTGTTATAATTATCAGGACTTACGCAATTTTGAGCATCGCCCGCGCCTTGAAAGAGAGATCGTGTAAAAAACGCAGACGGTTTCTTGACACAACCTAACAGGTTATGCTACAAAAGAGCAACGTGCGTAAGTTATAATTATGAGACTGAATACAATTTACTAAAGTTTGATTATCGAGGAACTTTTCCGAGATACAGTAACTACAGGAGACAAAAATGCGAAAATCGATATTGATTTTAGGAGTCGCTTGTTTGATCGCTTGGACACTACCACAGATATGTTCTGCTGAAATCGACCCTGAAACAGCCGTTGGTGTGTGGCTCTTTGATGAAGGCGGTGGCAAAACAACTCAAGACGCTTCAGGACTCGGACATGACGGCACAATCAACGGTGCCAAGTGGAAGGACGGAAAAATCGGTAAAGGACTTGAGTTTGATGGCGGACAGTGGGTATCCATCGACTCGACACCGGAACTACAAGTCGGCGAAGAACTCACGATGATGGCGTGGTTTTTTGCCACAGATATCGGCGACTGGAGACAACTCATAGCGAAAAGCGACGAATATCTCCTACGCATTGACCCACCAGGAGAAGGTAACAGAATGTCATCATTTGTCAAGCCGGGAGGCAGCTGGGAACCGAGAGCCTCCGCACACGTTCCTGACGAAAAAAAATGGATTCACTTCGCAGCGACTTACGACAGCAACGCGAAAAATGAACATCTCGTTGTGTACGTGAATGGCGAGCGTGCCGGTGTAAGCACACGTCCTGGGAAAATCGCTGTAACAGCAAATCCCGTTGAGATTGGCAGATGGGGCGGTGGTTCATTCTTCGTCGGTATTATCGACGAAGCCGCTATTTTCAACACTGTTCTCAGTGAAGACGATCTAACAACCATCGTGGAACATGGATTAGGAAAAGCCCTTGGCGGGTTAGGCATTGAACCGACGAATAAATTGGCGGTGACATGGGGTGCCATTAAAGCGAATCGGTAATTTGCAGCTGCATCGGATTTAAAGCAGGGCAGATACAAAAGACATCCCTCCTAACAACTCAAGATGTTTAGACATGAGGCACAGATTATCAATCCAGTTTCTGCTAAAATTTCCCTTGCGATGCGGGCTTACAGCATGCTATAATGCAGACTAAAAGGAGGACTAACGATGAAAACGTCTATGATTCTCGTATGTGGATTCCTGATGTGCAGTATCATTGGGACAGGTTCTGCGGATGTATGGACAGACCCGTTTGACGGCAACGAACCCGTTGAAGAATGGAAATTCCGCGACTATCGCGACGAAGTTACGGAGTTTGAAGTCAAAGATGGCTTCCTTCAAATGACCAATCCGAATGGCGGCTGGGGGCACACCACCCCTGACAAACCGATGCTTGAACGGGAAATCCCGAAAAGTGCCGCGAAAGACATAACAGTGAGTGGAATTTTCTCCTCTGAACCTGAAAAACCCGCAAGTGATTGGGTCGGTATCTTTCTCTATAGTGATGACGACCTGAACTACGCCTGCTTACTCTTTGGTGGCTCAGCCGGGGATCCCCAAAAAACGCTGATTGGGAGCATGGTCCAAGCCAATTGGCAAGACAACGGACATTTTGATACCGGCTTTGATGTCCCGCTCCACCTTAAGATTGTCAAAGAGGACGATCTCTTCTCCGGCTACTACCGTGAGAACGAAAAAGATGAGTGGACGCTTTCCGGTGCAAAAACGTGGAATCACAAGTTTGATGTGGAACGCGTCGGTATCGGCTTCATGAACAATTGGGGAGGCCAGACGGTCACGTTTTTTGTTGACACACTCTCCATCGAAGGTGACGGGATTGAACCCATGTCAGTCGCCCCAGATGGCAAGTTAACGACAACATGGGGCACCCTCAAAGCGAGTCAATAACCTTAGTAAATCCAAAGTGGGGTGGTGCAAGCACTACCCCTATAACACTGATTAACAAAAGACAACGTCTAAAGCCATTTATACAATAAAAAAACAGAGGATAAGGAGAGATGCTACCGCCATGTCCATTCCCAAAATGTCCGTGAACAATCCCGTCTTAGCGAACATGCTAATGATTATCATCATCGCTTTTGGGTTGTATGCATGGGTAAACCTACCGCGAGAACTCACCCCAGAAATCGCATTACAGAGCGCGACTGTGACAACATTGTATCCGGGAGCATCCCCGGAAGAAGTTGAAAAACTCATATCTGCCCCTATTGAAGACGCAATTGAAGAAAACGTCAATAAAATCAATCTACTGCTCTCTAATTCTTCAGAGGGACGCTCCATTATCACCGTTGATTTTGAAGAGATGAGCGACCGGGATTTCGACAAGGAACTTGAAAACCTCCGCACGGCTGTAGAACAGGCAAATGAATTGCCAGCAGAGATTTTGGACGATCCGAAGGTTGAAGAATTGGATATCTCCTCTGGTTTTCCGATGTTAACGATTGCTGTGGGCGGGGACATTTCAGAAACGCAAATGCGGGAGATCGCTGAGAATCTCAAGGACGAAATCTTAGACATCAAAAACATTGCATCCGCCCGAATGGCAGGTCTCCGTGAGAGGGAAATTTGGATTGAGGTGAACCCTGATCGGTTGAAGGCGTATCAGATTCCCATTGCATCTATTATCACCGCACTTGGTGCCAGTAATTTGAATCTCCCCGCTGGCACGATGGAACTTGGTAACACGGAGTTCATGGTGCGGACAATGGGCGAATTTTCAAGTCCCGACGCTATTGGTAAAACCATCATCGCCGTGCAACCGACAGGCACGCCACTCCGTCTGAAGGATGTCGCAACGGTTTCGGACACCTATGAGAAAGCCAGAACTTTATCACGGATCAGTGGGAAACCCTCTATTAGCCTAACCGTGCAAAAGAAAACTGAAGGCAACACAATCACATTAGTTGCCCAACTCCGAGAACTGGTTAAAAAACGGCAAGCAGATCTCCCTGAAGGTGCCGAATTAACGCCAGTTAACGACTATTCGGTTATACTCAAAGAACGGTTGGGGATTCTTGAAACAAATGCATTTTTCGGTTTAATCCTTGTTGTGTTGATGCTCCTCCTCTTTATTGGATGGCGGAACGCCATATTCGCGGCACTCGGCATACCAGTTGCGTTCATGGCCACCTTCTGGTTCATGTCTATGACAGGTTACTCACTCAGTGGCGTTTCTCTGTTCGGACTCATCTTAGTCGTTGGCATTGTTGTAGACGATGCTATCGTCGTGATAGAAAATATTTATCGACACATTGAGAGAGGTGAATCCCCGAAAGTTGCCGCTATTCGTGGTGCAGAGGAAGTCAGCTGGCCAGTCGTAGCTGCGAGCTTAACGACAATCTGCGCATTTGGTCCGCTGATGTTTATGTCTGGCATTCCTGGACAGTTCATGCGGGTCGTGCCAGTCATGGCGATTCTCGTCTTGTTGGCTTCTCTCTTCGAAGTATTCGTCATTTTACCAGCACACGTCGCCGAGTGGGGGAAACCGAGGGAGCAAACGGGGCGCAGTAAGCTTGACCGAGTTCGGACTCGATCTCAGGGGGCTTTCACCGCAAGTGTACGCATCGTTGGTTTTTTGTTGTGGTTCAGCACGGTTTTTGACTTAATCCGGAACCGATACGTTAGAATCCTGAAAACAACAATCCGATACCGGTACGCCTTCGTCGGATTTGTTCTCTTCATAGGTTTGATTGCATGTGTCAGTGCGTTTTTGGTGCTTGACAAGGAACTCTTCCCTGGGGAGGACTTTCCTCAGTTTTATGTCAAAGCCGAAATGCCGCCTTCCTATGGACTTCAAGAAACAACAGCAGTTATGGTGCAGATCGAAGAAGCCACCAAAACGCTTCCATCCTCTGAAGTCGCCGCAATCGTTAGCAACATCGGTATACACACTCCCACTTCAGGATTGATGGAAGGCGTTACCTATGGCTCAAATTTCGGTGAGGTTATCGTCGAACTCACACCGAAGCTGGAGCGTACTCGGAGCGTAAATGAAATCATCGCAGAACTGCGTACGAAAACAGCAACAATTAGTGGAGTCGAGGAGCTGAATTTCATCACACAGGAAGGCGGTCCCCCACAAGGAACAGACGTGGAAGTCAAGGTAAAGGGACCGCGATTTGACCAACTTACGGAACTCACTGATGCCCTTAAGGCATCACTTATGCAGATGGATGGTGTTTACGATATTCGGGATGACTTTCGGATTGGTAAATCCGAGGTCCGTATCTACCTGAAGCCAGAGAAGGCACATCAATTCGGGTTAACTACATTCCAAATCGCACAAACCGTGCGTACCGCTATTGAAGGTGCTAAAGCGACAACCTATCGTGAAGGAGACGAAGCGATTGATGTCGTTGTGAAATATAAAGAAGACACCCTCACGAACCTTGCAGAACTTAATAACCTCTTAATTACAACACCCACGGGTGCGATTATCCCGCTCAAGGATGTCGCCGATATCGCAGAAGATAAAGGATATTCCGATATCCGTCGATTCGACGGTGAACGGGCAATTACGGTTTATGCATCAGTAGACAGTGAGAAAACGACAGCGTTCAAAGTGAATCAGGCACTCATCAGTGCTTTTGCTGACATGGAATCGCTGTATCCGGGATACCAACTCGACTTTCGGGGGCTTTTCGATGAGATTCGGGATTCCTTTGCCGAATTGTGGAAATTGTTCATTGTCGGACTGTTGTTAATCTATGTGGTATTAGGTGCGCAATTCAAATCGTTTATACAACCGATTATCATCATGTTCGCCGTTCCGTTCGGGATGATAGGTGCAATGGTTGGGCTTCTCCTTGCCAATGCGACACTGAGCATTGTTGCGATGTTCGGTATCGTCGCACTCTCTGGAATTGTCGTGAACGATTCAATTGTCCTTATCGACTTCATTAACAAATACCGAGAACGCGGTTACAATAAGTGGTATGCAATCCTAAAAGGTGGCAGCGTCCGATTACGTCCCATTGTTCTTACCTCACTGACAACAATTATCGGACTCATTCCGATGGCTGTCGGTCTTGGTGGTAAATCACCGATCTGGATGCCGATGGCGTATACCATCATCTTCGGGCTCGCCTTCGCAACCACAATGACACTATTTGTGATGCCTGCTCTCTATGCCATTACAACAGACCTGCGCGGACTTGTCTTGAGAAACCCAGAGGAACGCTTCCAGACTGTTGAAGACGAAGACCTATTCGGTGCTGCGGTCCCGGCTGATGATTGAGTAGAATGATAAGGCGAGGTTTCCGGACCTCGCCTTATACAGCTATTTCCCCTTGTAGACGAAATATCTGCGGGTAAACGCTAAGTACCCCGACCCTACACAGTAAAATCCGATCCCCATGTCTATCCCCAAGATATCTGTAAACAACCCTGTTTTAGCGAACATGTTAATGATTATAATCATCATCTTCGGGTTGTATGCATGGGTAAACCTACCACGAGAACTCACCCCAGAAATCGCATTACAGAGCGCAGTTGCGACAACGCTATACCCGGGCGCATCTCCAGAAGAGGTTGAAAAACTCGTCACCGTCCCTATTGAAGATGCAATTGAGGAGAACGTCAACAAAATAGACCTACTGTTTTCCACCTCTTCAGAGGCGCGCTCTGTTATTTTTGTCAATTTTGAAGAGATGAGCGATCGGGACCTCAGTAAAGAACTTGAGAACCTGCGGGCTGCTATAGAGCAGGTGAATGAATTGCCAGAGGAAATTTTAGATGACCCCAAGGTTGAAGAACTCGATATTTCGTCCGGTTTTCCCATGTTGACGATTGTCGTAGGGGGAGATGTCTCGGAAACGCAGATGCGGGATATTACCGAAAACCTCAAAGACGAAGTGTTAGACATCAAAAACATCGCGTCTGTCCGAATCGCAGGTCTCCGTGAAAGGGAAATTTGGATTGAGGTGAACCCGGATCGATTGAGAGCGTATCATATCCCCATCGCGACTGTCGTTACCGCACTCGGTGCGAGCAACTTGAATCTCTCCGCTGGCACGATGGAACTTGGAAATACGGAATTCATGGTGCGGACGATAGGCGAATTTTCAAGTCCCGACGCTATTGGTGAAACCATCATCGCCGTGCAACCGACAGGGACATCGCTGCGCTTGAAGGATATCGCAACCGTCTCGGACACTTACGAAGATACGAGAACCCTCTCTCGGATTGATGGAAGACCCTCTATCAGCCTGAGTGTGCAAAAAAAGACTGAAGGAAACACAATCGCGTTAGTTGCCCAACTCCGAGAACTCGTTGAAAAACGGAGCGTTGATCTCCCTGAAGGTGCCGAATTGACAGTCGTTAGCGACTATTCGGTTATACTCAAAGAACGGTTGGGGATTCTCGAAACAAATGCATTTTTCGGTTTGGTGCTTGTTATATTAATGCTTCTCCTCTTTATCGGATGGCGGAACGCATTGTTCGCAGCACTCGGAATACCGGTTGCGTTCATGGCAACATTTTGGTTTATGTCTACCGCTGGTTATACGCTCAGTGGTGTCTCCCTATTTGGGCTTATTTTAGTCGTTGGCATCGTTGTTGATGACGCTATTGTCGTTATAGAGAACATCTATCGACATATTGAGTCTGGCGAATCTCCGAAGGTTGCCGCCATTCGTGGCGCACAAGAAGTCGGCTGGCCAGTCGTAGCTGCCAGCTTGACGACAATCTGCGCATTTGGACCCCTGATGTTTATGTCCGGTGTTTCTGGACAGTTCATGCGGGTCGTGCCAATTATGGCGATTCTGGTGTTGATTGCTTCTCTCTTTGAAGTCTTCGCGATTTTACCAGCGCACGTCGCTGAGTGGGGAAAAGCAGAAAACCGTAAAGCACATCCTAACAGATGGCTTGAACGCATCCGGGACCGATATGTGAGAATTCTCAAAAGAACGATTCGATGGCGATATGCCTTTGTCGGAAGTATTCTCTTGATTGGCTTGATTGTGTGTGTCGGTGCATTCTTAATTCTCGACAGGGAGCTTTTCCCCGGGGAAGACTTCCCACAATTTTATGTCAGAGCGGAGATGCCACCTTCCTACGGCATCAGGGAAACGGCAACAGTAATCGCCCAACTTGAGAAGGTTGCTAAAGAACTTCCATCAAATGAAATTGCTGCGATCGTCAGTAACATCGGCTTACACACACTCACTTCGGGTTTGGTAAGAGGTGTTGCTTACGGCTCAAATTTTGGTGAGGTTATTGTTGAACTTACACCGAAGCAGGAACGGACACGAGGCGTAGATGAAATTATCGCAGCGCTGCGGACGAAAACGGCGACAATTAGTGGAATTGAGCAACTGAATTTCATCACACAGGAAGGCGGTCCCCCACAAGGAGCAGACGTGGAAGTCAAGGTAAAGGGACCCAGATTTGAGAAACTGACGGAACTCGCTGGGGTTCTTAAGACAGCACTCACTCAGATGGACGGCGTTTACGACATTCATGATGACTTTCGCACCGGCAAATCTGAACTGCGCATCTACTTAAAGCCGGAGAAAGCGCATCAATATGGATTAACCACGTTTCAGGTCGCACAAACCGTTCGAACGGCTATTGAAGGTGCTAAAGCAACGACCTATCGAGAAGTAGATGAGGCAATTGATGTCATCGTCAAATATGAGGAAGATACCCTTAAGAATCTCGCAGAACTTGAGAACCTCTTGATTGCGACACCCACCGGTGCGATTATTCCCCTTAGGGATGTCGCAGATATAACGGAAGAAAAGGGCTACGCAGACATCCACCGCTTCAATGGGGAGCGGGCGATCTCGGTTTATGCATCCGTAGATAGGCAAAAAACGACTCCCGTTGAAGTAAATCAAGCCCTCATCAATACATTCGCTGATATCGAATCCTTGTATCCGGGGTATCAACTTGACTTTCAGGGAATTTTCGATCAGGTGAGAGAATCCTTTTCAGAGTTGTGGAAATTGTTCATCGTTGGAGTGTTGTTCATCTACGTAGTATTGGGTGCGCAATTCAAGTCTTTTATACAACCGATCATCATTTTGCTTGCTGTTCCATTCGGGATGATAGGTGCGATGGTTGGTCTCCTCATTTCCAATGCGACACTGAGCATAGTAGCGATGTTTGGCATCGTTGCGCTCACAGGGATTGTGGTAAATGATTCAATTGTTCTTATCGACTTCATTAACAAGTACCGCGAGGACGGTTACAACAGGTGGTATGCGATTCTCAAAGGGGGGAGTGTCCGATTGCGTCCGATTATTCTCACCTCGCTGACAACAATTATCGGACTCATTCCGATGGCGATTGGTCTTGGTGGTAAATCACCGATCTGGATGCCGATGGCGTATACTATCATTTTCGGACTGTCCTTTGCAACTTTGATGACCCTGTTTGTGATGCCCGCGCTTTACGCAATCACAACAGACGTACGAGGTCTCGTCCTGAGAAATCCAGAGGAACGCTTCCGTCCCGTTTCAGACGAAAAATTGCTGGGTGTTGCGGTTCCGGCAGACGATTAGCCAGTGCTTCTCAAATCAACCTCCACAGCGTGGAAGCAGGCCAGAGCATTTGGTACGACTTTCTATCCGATGCCATAATCGAAGGATTTCAATTTTCAAAATAACGCAAGATGTGCTACAATAACCAAGAGCTTGTTTTGATATCCGCACAAATGAAAATGGAGATTGCGAAATGGCAACATTAGAAGGCTTCAGAGTGCGAAATTTCGGAGTTCTTAAGGATGTAACATTGGGCCGTCTATGGGACAGAAGGAAAGAAGAAGCACTCACGCCAATGACAGCCGTAATTGGGAAAAATGGGGTCGGCAAGAGTGCTTTGTTCGATGCTTTCGGTTTCCTTGCTGATGCCCTCAAATTCAATAATGTCGAGGAGGCTTGCGATGCACGGGGGCGGGGTGGTTTCGAGAAAATGCGGACTCAAGGGGCAACAGATCCGATTGAATTTGACGTATACTATAGAGAACACGGAAACGCCAGACCCATTACATACCAAATTGCGATTGCGGTAGACGAATTTGGACGACCTTATGTCCTGCGAGAACGCCTCCGACAAAGACGAAAAGGACAGACGCGCGGTTGGCCCTTCTCTTTTTTAATGCTCAATAATGGCAGCGGTGTCGCATGGAAAGGGGAGCAAGTAATGTTCCAAATCAACGAAGAAGCCGAACACTTAGACCTTTTTACTCTCCTTGAATCCATAAAAGCAGAGGAATCCAGCGAGACCGAGATTATCGAATTGGATGACCCGCGAAAACTTGGTATTGCTACAATCGGTGCCTTGAAACAACATCCGAGAATTTCCGCTTTTCGTCGGTTCATCGAGGGATGGTATCTCAGTTATTTCACACCTGATGCTGCGCGTAGTTTGTCACTTGCTGGTCCCCAAGAACACCTCAATATCCACGGTGACAACCTCGGTAACGTTGTGCAATTCATGGCGCGTGAACATAAGCAGCGTTTCCACGTGATTCTAAAAAAAATCGCCGATAAAATTCCTGGCATAGACCAAATTGATACGGAAAAAACCAGTGACGGCAGACTGTTACTCAGGTTCAATGATAAAGGCTTTCAAGATCCATTCTATGCCCAACAAATGTCTGACGGAACACTCAAAGTATTCGCTTATCTACTGATGCTTGAAGACCCAACCCCACCGCCTTTCATCTGCATCGAAGAACCTGAAAATGGTTTGTATCATAAACTTCTGGAGACCCTTGCTACCGAATTCCGTGAACATGCCACAGGACACAAAGGTGGGTCACAGGTTTTTATTACGACGCACCAGCCGTACTTTGTCAATGCCTTAGAGCCGAAAGAGGTCTGGATCCTCGAAAAAGGTGAAGACGGCTTCTCTGAAATCCGTCGAGCAAGCGAAGATCAACTCGTGAACGACCTTGTCGCGGAGGGATTGCCATTAGGTGGACTCTGGTATAGTGACTATCTTGATCCGAGGTGATAGGATGCATTTTGAGATACTTGTTGAAGACCTGTCTGGCAAGAAAGCCCTTGACATTCTGATACAGAAAATTGTCAGTGCTCACCATACATTCAATATCCATCCGTACCGAGGAATAGGACACATTCCCAAAAATCTCAACAATCCTACAAATGCCAATACTAACCTCTTGCTTGATCAACTTCCCATACAACTTAGGGCGTACGGAAAAAGTTACGCCAATGATCCTACCAAGGTAGTAATTGTGGTTTGCGATTTGGATAATAACTGTTTGAAAATGTTTCGCCAACAACTCTTCACTGTCCTAAATACGTGCAACCCTAAACCAGAAACCAGGTTTTGTATTGCCATAGAAGAAGGTGAAGCGTGGCTGCTTGGCGATATTCCTGCGATTAAAGCAGCTTATCCAAAAGCTAAGGACAATGTCTTAAAGCGTTACCAAAACGATTCTATCTGCGGCACATGGGAACTTCTGGCTGATGCCATATTCACCGGAGGCTCAAATGCACTCGGAAAGAAACCTTGGTATGTAATCGGGAAAGAAAAATCAACTTGGGCAAAGAAAATTGCTCCAGAGATGAATGTAGACAAAAACGCGTCACCCAGTTTCTGTTATTTTCGAGATAAGATTCGAGAAATGATTTGAATATCTGCTGTTGATCCTTCACATTATTGGAAACCAAGGAGAAAAAAGCGTGAATCAAAAGAACCTGAAAATTACCTTTATCGGCGTTGGTGGCATTACCAGAAGTTACCGCCAAAGCCTCAAACAACTCGAACGTCCGATTGCAGCGGTCTGTGATATAAATGCTGAACGCGTCGCAGCTATCGCCGCCGAAGAAAATGCGACAGCATACACCCACCACGGTGAGATGCTACAGAAAGAAAGTCCTGATGTCGTTTTTATTTGCATCCCGCCGGGGGCACACACGACACAGGTTGCCGATGCTGCAGCATCTGGAGCGGCAGTCTTCGTCGCCAAACCCGTTGCACAGGACTTGGAAACCGCTCAACACGCCCGCGATGCGATTGCCACCGCTAATGTCATCAACCAAGTCGGCTATATGGCGCGCTACAGCGACATCGCTGCGAAAGCGAAGGAATTAGTCGGCAATCGGAAACTTACAATGGGGATTGGACGGTTTCTCACGCGTATGGGGTCTAATCACCCGTGGTGGGGAAAATACGACGTATCCCGTGGACAAATGGTAGAGCAGACGACGCATGTCTTTGATCTCATCCGCTACTTCCTCGGCGATGTTGCGAGTGTTCATGCGTCCGGTATCAAGGGGGTGTCTGACGGTATAACTGACTTTGAAGAATGTACCGTCTGCAATATGCAGTTTGAGAGTGGCGGAGTCGGGAATATCACCAGTACCTGCGTCGCCCGCGCACACGACAATTTCGCGACCGAATTGGTCGGTGATGATATCTACCTCAAACTCACGCACGACCTCGGGCTGCGCGGTCAGATCAGCGGTGAGGCAATCGACTACACCGGCACAGAAGCGGGTTACTTCCGACAGGTTGAGCAGTTCATCAAAGCAGTCGACGCAAACGATCAGGGATTGGTCATTTCACCCTACGCCGATGCTGTCAAGTCCCTTGCCGTCACACTCGCTGCGAACCGTTCCTTGGAAACAGGACAGGTTGAGCAGGTTGAGGGATAACCGAGAGAAAATCAGAAAACGAGATGGGCGGACATGTTTTGTAAAATACATGTGCTGCCCATTCAATTTCCAAATACGCGAGGTCAACGCTTACTTGACTTTGCCAAAGCCTGTGCTAAATTCCCTTGATGACCGCATCGCGTCGTATTAATCGGAAATTCTTCGCCTCGGAATGTGATTCTGGCAGTTCTAAGCTTGTTCCGCTGACTTCTGTGCATGCTACCTCCGTGAACTAAGATAAGAACAAGGTTCATCTCAACATCATTTGGAGTGCAACCGTCAGCGATGCGCGCTCCCTCTTGCAACTGAGCAACTGCTTCTGACGCATCAACATCGCCTCGTTTAAGTTCCATTGGAACCCCAACGAGGCTGTTTTGGGCAGTATCAATGTAGAAGAGAACAAAATCGCATTGGTTTGTATCTGCTCTACCTGTTGGAAAAACAAGATCTACATCCAACACGACGCGTTCTGATGGTATATTAGCCATAGAAACGCGACACCCTTTCTTGGTATAGGGAGATGTCGCCTTCCTGTTTCCTACCCACTGACGAATCTCCTCAAGAACTTCACGCAGATTCACGACCGCTTTCACCTTTCTTTTTCTCAAACCTCTGTTGGAGATTCACAGAGCGGTTGTAAAGTCCTTCGGCAACATCCTCATAATCTTCTGGAGAGATGCCTTCTCTGGGTTTAAACGGAATTTCCTTCACGGGTTCATCTTTCTGGAAATGCCATACGCCGACCTCGTCCGGTAGTAGCCAACTCGTAGGCTCATCAGTTTCTTCCTCCAGCAGTCCTTCAAGCGTTAGATTGCTTATTTCCTGAAGCAGCCAATCACTATGTGTTGTTATAATCACTCTTACCCCCGCACGAACCAAACGCGCGAGGATGACCGCCATGTCTGCTTGGGCACCGGGATGTAGGTGTGCTTCAGGCTCCTCAATGATAAGTGTATCGCCAGGGTTAACGAGACCTCGAAGATATAGAACTAAGGGAGCGAGTTCAGATACCATCGACGAAGTTTGGCTGAGTCGCATTTCTTCCTCTATACCTTGTGGACGGTAGCGAAAATCTGGATACCCACTTGATGAAGGTTTAAGGCGTATCTCTCCTGCAAGTACATCTGACTCCAATGTTTCTGCTATGTGCTTCATTTCGTCATTAGAGCCTTTGTCTTCTTCGTAAAGGATAATCCTTTCCATAAAGTCCGCTATCACTCCTGACATAGTGGGAACCTCGGGGAAACGTTCCAAGCCCACCCGGGTGGTGCGCTTCACAAGTGAACTTGCTATGACGCGATGGCTTTGCATGATACCACTCCGAGCAGCAGGAAGGTAATACTGGTCCCCTGCTTCCAATCTGTGAATCTTAGGATTAACACGCCCCTCTGTCTTAACCAATTGATCTAGGACAAGGTCTTCACTAAAACCAAATTCAAGATTTCCTCTAAAAGTAAATTTGAAATCTTCCCCATCGGACCAATCCGTAGAGATTGCCAGCCCCTCAGGAAGAAGAATTATATCTTCGTCGAATGAACTACTAAAGCTTACCTCCGCTTCAGATGTGACCATCTTGATGTTCCAACTACCTTGATGTTTCCCACCAACATTGAGTGAAACTATCATCTCATCCAACTGTTTTTCTGTTAACCGTCTGAGGTCAGAAATGGAGTTCACATCAAAGTAGTTTTTAAGTTCATCTTGAAAATTATCTCCGAAAACCTCGGAATTGTCAATAGTAGTCAACAACAAGGCACGGATCTCCGTGGGTAGATCTGACAATCTAAACGCTCTTTCGCTCTCGCCTAACTTCTCGATTACACCCTGAATTGCTTCCTCTTCAAACAGTCGAGCTTTCTTTAAAGCAAAAAGTCGCAAAAGAACTTCCAAGACATCATAAACCCCCTTAAACCCAGAAGGAAACAGAAACCGTGGTCCTGTAATATCTGGAAACACACCATGCAGCGCATACACCAAGGTAGCAAAATATGTCTTCCCTGTATTGCTTGGTCCAACGAATACCGTTAGCGGACGCAAGTCGATACTCGCTTTGGCAATAGGACCGAAATTCTCAACAGCGATTTCGACATTCGGATGTTGTTGTGTGTCTTTGATTTCACTCATCTTTATTTCCCCTAATCTGACTTGTCTCCACAGGTGCGTTTATATGAAGATTCAGAATTTAATTCGGTAATGTGGGGTGTTAATTGTCTGAAGCAGGATTTACAGGATTTATCGGATTTGCAGGATTAGAGAATTTTCGTGATTGAAAACTATCCTTTCAGGACTTACGCAGTTTTGACTGTAGTACGACCTGTTCGATTACGATCCGCTAAAAAACAAACACCGGCAGGGACACAAACTAAAAGTTTGTGCTACAAAAGAGCAGCGTGCGTAAGTCCTATCTTTATAGAATTACCCGATTATTTTCAGGACTTACGCAAATTTGGAGTCCATGCCGACCTTGAGAGGGTATTACCGAAGAAAGCGCAATGAATTGCGTTACTACAAACCAAGGACTGCACAAAAACGGGTAAACTGCGTAAGTCCTAATTTTATTAAACTTCATCAAAGCGCGCCTACATATACAGGTTAGAAAAACGTCAGATACGGCTTTTCGACGATCTCCCGCCATAATAAGACTGCGAGTTCGCGGGCGTGATAATCACCCCACATGGACGCCTCTCCGCACGGAATATTTCTGCCCTCCGGCACATGATCCCATCCATTCGGACGGTGATACACTGAATGCAACAACAACCCTTGATGCGTATCGGATTCAGACAGATACGGTTCAGCGAAAAGCGTCTTCGCTACTGTCAAACCTGCTTGATAGTATGAATTTCCCGCCTCCGATTCACCGTGCTTTTTGAGGTAATTACCGAGTCGAATTAACCCTTGTGCTGCAATCGCCGCAGCGGAACTATCCACCGGTTCATGATCGTTGAACGGGTCCGAAGATTCAGCCAAATAATCACCGAGTTCCGCTAAATCGGGAGCACCCGTATCCCAATATGGGATTCCATCTCGCGCCGTATTTTCAATATAGAAATCGGCAGTGGCTTCCGCGGCTTTGCACATGTGTGCCGTTGCCAGTTCATATCCGCCGTAAGGTTCAAGGTCATCTTCAGTCAGTGTATCAAAAAACTCAAGTTGTTCGGCGTAGCCTGTAATAATCCATGCAAGCCCGCGCGTCCACGTCGTAAAGGGTGAATACCCCTGCTGCGTACTCGGACAGCGGTAGTTTCCATCGTTCGTATTGAAGATAGATTCATGCACAGCCCGTCCACGCAGATCGAATGCATCACGTCCTTCGCCGTAGTAGACGTTATAGCTCGCTGTCGTCTGCGAATGTTGGAGCAAGCGTTCCAGTAAGCTTATAGCGACATCACCCTCACCCATCAGCACTGCACCGAGGGTATGCCCAAGTCCCAAAACACGCAAAGAACGAATAGTGTCCGAGAAGAGCGAATGTGGTCCGTTGAAAGAGGCAATATATCCTGTCCCATCATTAATACGGGTCCAGCGACTCGCCTGCACGGCAGCGGAGGCTTTCAATGCGAGTTCATAGAAATCCATCTCGCTATCGTTCCACGGAATCACACCCTCCCGCATCAAACGCCGGAGGTTGCCATAAGTAGAGACATTATTGAAACCGTGATCGTGGACACCGACGTGTGTTACATGCGGTGCCATCTTCTCAATCGTGTTTCGCCTACCGATCTCAAGGAACTGCTCATTACCGGTAACATCAAATTGGAGGATAGCGGAGCCGAACTGAAACCCTTGTGTCCATTCGGTCCAGCCACGTGTCGTGTAGGTGCCAGCGACGGTAAAAACGGGTGTTCCGTTTTCGGGGAGCCATGTGTCCTCTATGGCTAAAATCTTTTGACCTGAACACTCAAAAAGCCTCTCAATCTGAGGCTTCAGATCGGCGGGACGTAATGAATCGTTTATTTGCATTTTATTATAGTTGCCTCCTCAGTACACTCATTATTAATTCTAAAATTGCATCACGGTGTCTCAGTGGAATGAGTATCTTTATACCGTTCACATATCACTTGGATGAGATTGGTTGTGGATTTACCCGGGACGTTCAAACCGACAATAACCTTACCGCCGTTTGCCTCAACGACATCCCTTTCAATGAGTTGTTCCAGTTTATAGTCGCCACCTTTAACGTGGATATTCGGTTTGAGTTCGGAAAGCAAAGAGATTGGCGTTAGTTCTGAAAAAGTGACGACGTAATCGACGCATTCCAACCCAGCGAGCATCTCTGCGCGCTCTTCTTCAGGGACAAGTGGACGATTTTCGCCCTTGAGCTGTCGGACTGAACTATCGTTGTTGACCGCCACTACGAGCAGATCCCCGAGTTGACGCGACGCCTGAAGATACCGGAGATGTCCCAAGTGCAGGACATCAAAACAACCGTTGGTCGTGACAACAACCGCACCATCTGCCTTCGCTTGCTGAAGGATGGATGCGAGTTCGCTACGCTGATGGATTTTTTGGTTTAACATAATCTATTTCCAGAGTTTTGGACAACGCTACTCCAAAAGGCGAAGTGCTTCCTCAATATCGGCTTTGAGATCAGGACGGACATTTAGGATGAAGGAGCCACTCCCTAACGATAGAGGATTCAATGCTCAAACTCTCTATCTGTACAGTGGCAGTTTTCCCGATTACCAACGTCTTCTCCTGATTCGGCCCTCCGCAAGCTTCTCTGATCTGCGCGATGCGGCGTTTAATTCTTGAAACACAACACGGAAAAATCGCTAATGCAAGACGTACCATGAATACTAATACTTTTGTCACGAATTCCACATAGATATCCTCCCTGCGTACTCGGGTGAATGCGTAAAGTTCTAAGCGTTAATATACTAAACTTCGAGCAATTTCCAATAAGCCGAGACACATAGCACTCCGCTGGAGTGCGGGAGTTTGGATATACCGTTTTCTATAGACATAGCACTCCGCTGGAGTGCGGGAGTTTGGATATACCGTTTTTTATTCTCACTGCGAAGCAATAGCACTCCGCTGGAGTGCGGGAGTTTTTTAGGAGTTCATCGGAGAACAAGACTCACAGAAAAAGACACAGCCCCTTGAAACTCAACTTGCACGTGACACGAAGCACCCAAACTTTAGTATAGTTTAGCACGCATCAGACGGTTTGGCAAGTTTTTCCTTTATTGCCCAATTCATGATTCTGTGCTATAATGAAGTAGAAATTGCAGTAAAAAATTATCCCGATCAGGAGAAAATAGATGACTCAGGAAAGAGAACACACGCATCGTAGGTTACCTATTTGCACGCTCGGCGCCCACGGACACGGCAAAACAACATTGACAGCGGCGATAGCGAAGGTCGTCGCGAGAATCGGTGCGATTCACACAAACGGAGATAGCGATTTTGAAGCACAAACCCCGATCAGTCACCCAATCCGAGAGGGGGTCGGCATCACCTACCGTGCAATAGCGTATGAAACCAGCGGTAAACTTTACACACAAATCGATTGCGAGACACACATCGATGTTGTCAAGATGCTCATCAGCGGTTCACCAACAATCCAGGGGGCAATTTGGATAGTAAATGCAGTCGAGGGGATCACACCGGACGCAGAGGCACATCTCCACCTTGCCAGCCAGATGCAACTCCCGACAGTGTTGTCCTTTCTTAACACAGGTGGTATTCCAAATGACGATGAGCTTATAGACATTTGCCAACAGGAAATGGAAGAACTGCTGAACGCGTGTGGTCGGGATGCGGAAACCGCTTCAATAATCGTTGGAGATGCCCGCAAGGCATTAGACTACAGAGGAGATAGTATTACCTCAACACAATGGCAACCGATCGTTGACCTTATCTTCGCTATGAATCGGGCAATGCCCGCACCCGCGGACACGGCACGCTTACCACTTATTATGCCAATCCATGAAATCACTGAGGAAACGAAGGAGAATGTATTCGTCCGCGGCGATATTGTGCAGGGACAACTCGCTGTCGGACAGGCGGTAGATATTGTGGGCAAAGGGGACAGGATTAAGACACGGGTTCTCAGCATAAAGGAGAATGAAGTGTGCGTCGAATCTGAACCCGACTGGTTGTCTGTTGGGCAAGTACTTTGCACTCCGAAGACAGTCAAATCGCATTCCGAATTTACCGCACTCATCTATCTGCTAACACACGAAGAGAGCGGCACACACATCCCGCTCATCGAAAACGATAGACCTGACATCTATCTATGGGGTACTGACATGCCAGCGCATCTAAAACTCCCGCCAAGCCTTTCCCTTATTATACCGGGGACCTATGCGCATGTCGCCCTTACGCTTGACCTACCGCTGGTGATGGAGGTTGGCACCCGGTTTGAGGTAAAAAAGATGGGGGTGCGAATCGGGTTTGGCCTTGTGACTGGCGTGGAGTGATGTTTCTCTAACGAGCGGTAGCAATCGCGTCACGCAGCGCGAGGTCGCTGGTATACAAAGCACGCCCGATAATCGCACCGCTGGCACCGATCTGCTTCAAAGCAGTTATGTCAGCAAGCGACGTGACACCCCCCGAACCAATCACATCGGCAGATACGGCATCAACAATATTAGCAGTTGCGTCAACGTTGGGTCCTTTGAGCATCCCATCGCTCTTGATGTCGGTGTAGATAAGCGTTTGGACTTCCGACATTTCCTGCGCAAATTCAACGGCAGATTTTTGGGAGACTTCTAACCATCCGTCCGTCGCGACCATTCCGTCCCTTGCGTCAATACCGACAGCGATGCGCGCACCGTATTCGGCACATGCCTGCTTCACCAAGCTCGGTTGTTTGAGTGCAATCGTGCCTAAAATGGCGCGGTCTACGCCTAACGCCAAAACCGCTTCCAATTGCGCCATGCTGCGGATGCCACCGCCAAGCTGGACAGGAATATCAAGCACAGATACGATTTCGCTGACGATGTGGAGGTTCGCCGATTCACCCTGAAACGCGCCGTCCAGATCCACGAGGTGCAAGTATTCCGCACCCTCGGCTTGCCACCGCAACGCCATTTCCACAGGTGCATCCGAGAAGATAGTTTCCTGCGACGCGATACCCTGCACTAAATTTACACACTTTCCACCGCGAAGATCGATTGCCGGTAGTATTTGCATATTTTAAATTTTCCTTGCGATTTTTTAATTTTACCTTGCGGATAAACGACGGGGTTTGTACTTTGACGCTTTTCGTGTTCGAGTCGCCCTCCATTTCGTTACGGGCTTGGTGCTTGATGCAATTTGGAATGGAGCACAGCCCAAGCGTACATAGTTATGGTAAAACCCACAATTACTTGGATTTTACGGGAGGCGAGGATACAATCCTCGCCAGCGGGGTGAGGGTTTCGTTCGTTGAGCAACTGTCTACATATTTTTAGGTTTTACTATAAAAAACCTTTCCACTACTCATCTCGGAAAATGCCGAGCAATTTTAATTGGACGATTGAAATAACTGCAATAATGAAAAATAGCACCCAGCCGATTGTCGCCGCATAACCGAGACGCATGAACTGAAACCCGTTTTTGTAGAGATACATGACGATCGTCGAGCCTGCATCCGCAGGTTCGCCACCGTTCGTCAAAATGAACGGAAGATCAAAGAGTTGCAGCGAACCTATCATAGAAACGACGAAAACGAAGGCTATCACGGGCCGCAAGGAAGGAAGCGTGACATGGATGAACGCTTGCCACCAGTTCGCACCGTCGACTGCTGCCGCTTCATACAACTCCTGCCGAATCCCTTGTAACCCTGCCAAAAAATAAATCATATTGAACCCAGCCCACTGCCAAACACCTGTGAGAATGACCGCTGGCATCACATATTTTTCCTCGTTTAACCAACCGATCTCTTTGCCAAAGAGAACGAATTCCTGATTTATCAAGCCTGCCCGCTGGTCGTAGACGAGGTTGAAAATAATTGCGACGAAGACACCCGCGACAAGGACTGGTGCGAAAAAGGCGAGTCGTAGGAGATTCTTCCCTTTGACGAACTTGGAGTTGAGGAGGATCGCCAATAATAAGGCAATCGGCAATTGGAGGGTGAGCGTGCCGACTGCGAAATAGGAAGTGTTCCGAAGCGATTTCCAAAAAATTGGGTCGCGAAACAGGTCAGTGAAGTTACCGATGCCAACAAATATCCGGCTTTGGAACCCACGCATTTCATAGAGACTCATAACGAGCGACGAAATAAGCGGATACCCCATAAAAATGACGAACAGCAGGTAAAACGGAGCGATAAAAAGATACGGAGCGATTTTCTGTTGTTGATTCCAAAACAGTTTTTTAATTATTCCTTGCGGTTCGGTGAGATGGGTTGGGGTTTTCACGCGCTTCTCCGTAGATACGCCTTCCACTTCGTTTCAGGCTACGTTTTCTGGATGATTTCTTAATTATTCCTTGCGGTTCGGTGAGGTAGGTTGGGATCTTTACGTGCCTCTCCGTAGACCCGCTTTCCACTTCGTTTCAAGCTACGTTTTCTGGACGATTTCTTAATTATTCCTTGCGGTTCGGTGAGGTAGGTTGGGATCTTTACGTGCCTCTCCGTAGACCCGCTTTCCACTTCGTTTCAAGCTACGTTTTCTGGACGATTTCTTAATTATTCCTTGCGGTTCGGTGAGGTAGGTTGGGATCTTTACGTGCCTCTCCGTAGACCCGCTTTCCACTTCGTTTCAAGCTACGTTTTCTGGACGATTTCTTAATTATCCCGTTGTCGCAATGCTAACGACTTTGATCCAGGTTTCATCAAGTAATGCCGTTTGCGAAAACTACATGTCTCCCCATCTGCCCCTGTCCTTGGCAATAAGTGCTCGCACCTTCTCTGCCAAATCGGTTAAAGCCTCTCTCGGTGTCTGTTTCTCTGTAACAGCCGCGAAAATCGCATCGTTGAGCAGATCCGCCCCCTCCGACCAGTAGGGATTTTGATAGCGCGCCGGCAAATCGGGTGCCAATTCAATAAACAGCTCGCCAAGCGGTTGTCCACCCAAGTAGACATCGGGTTCTCTAAAGATAGGTGCATCCCACGCCGATTTGAGAGGCGGAATAATCCGCGTTGTCTCATACCGATTGATGAGACCCGGTCTATCAAAATAGGTAAACTTGAGCACTTCCCACGCGAGGTCTGGGTTTTCAGACTGCTTCGTAATCCCGATCATGGTACCCCCGCGCGTCGTGGTACGCCTACCGCCGGGGTGCCACGCAGGCATGCCAACCGCCTTCCATTTACCAGACATCTGCGGCACCTGACTTTTGAGAATGCCGACGTACCAATCGGGTGCGAGAATAGAGAGAATCTTGCCATCTTGCATTGCGGCGAAATTACTCGGATCGCCGTGCCATGTGCCGTATACCGGGGTAGCAATTTTATGTTCATTGAACAACGCCGTGAAAAATTCCAATGTCTCAATCGCGAGTTCACTGTCGATAATGACGTTGCCCGCTTCGTCGAAAAATCCTCCGCCCTGTTGAAGGAGTAAACTGAAATAGTCGCTCTCTGTGAGCCGATCCAACACGATTGCGTACTGGTCAATTTCCCCATCACCATCAAGATCGCGCGTCGCTTTCTTTCCGGCAGCGATGAAGTCATCCCATGTTTCAATCTCTGTCATCTCAACGCCAGCGGCTTTAAAGAGGTCATCTCGGTAGAGCAGTATAACGGGGTGCAAGTCGTGCGGGATACCGAAAATCTTGCCGCGGTAGGACCACGGCGTGAATCGACTGACAACTAATTTCTCCATCCAGCCTTCGCTCTCTAAACGCGGACGGAGATCGACAAAGCCCACCTCATCAATTGCGCCCTTGAGAAACCGACCGATGGATGTAATCTCAACCTCAACGAGATCCGGCGCACCGAAATTGGACAACATCGCAGCGAGGAGTTTATCGTGCATCGTGCCACCGAAATTGATGAGTTGGACGTTGACCCCTGGGTTCTGCGCCTCAAAGATAGGCACGCGTGCTTGGTACTCCTCGTAGTGAGTGTTCGCGAAAATCCAGAATTCGAGATTCTCACCTTCCTCCTCGGAACGTCCGAACATGAAAAGTGTAGAGACAAGAAACAGAATGAGCATTACCATCGGTCCCTTGCCGAGCGGAAAACTCTCAGAATCAATAGGAAGGCGAAACATAAAAAACTCCGATCACACAGAAGTACTCAGTTTTCAGCAATCAGCAATTATGGTAAAACCCACGATTACTTGGACACTGCGGGAAAGCGAGGATACAATCCTCGCCAGCGGGGATGATTTTTTGTTCACTGAGCAATTGTCTACATATTTTTAGGTTTTACCATAGTAAAGTAGGAGCCGGACGCAGTAGGTGCAGTTACAAAACCCAACAACGAAAACGGGAATAAAGCAAGAATGGAAAACCAAATGGCTCTGCCAATTACAGAAATTACTTGACTTTTACACGCGTAACGATTAAAATGTATCAGAATATATTCTTTTTATCAACAAACTTTTTATCGTAACAGAACATAGCGATTCAGAAATCGTAAGGAGTCGCGAGTACAACTCGCTCCTACAAAGAGCAAGGAGTTCTATCCGCGAAACACATCGAAATAGAGGAAAAGTCTATATGCCTACATACGAGTATAAATGTCTCGAGTGCGACAACCGATTCGAGCGGTTTCAGGGCATTAACGCCCCCGCAATCGAGGAATGTCCGGAATGCAGTGGCAAAGTGAAGCGACTCATCGGAGCAGGTGCCGGATTGATTTTCAAAGGCTCCGGGTTCTACATTACAGACTACCGAAGTGACGGCTACAAAGAATCAGCAAAGAAGGATAAAAACGAGCCATCAGACAAAAACACTTCATCAGACAAAAGCACTTCATCGGACAAAGGCGAGAAAAAAGAAAAGAAAACCGATACGAGTAGCGAATCAAAGAGCAAATCTACCGATTAGAAGCAAACGAACCCATATTATAGGGCAAGGTACCACGCCTCAGTTCCGTTACCCTTAAGGGAGACGCTGTGCACAATCACAGTCACGACCATCACCACCCTCACGACGATGGACAGGCACATAGCCATCAAGCACATCTCCAGAAGAAATTCAAGTTTGCTGTAGCTGTCACATTTTGCGTCTTCCTCGGTGAACTCATCGGAGGTATCTGGTCAGGTAGCCTCGCACTCCTAAGCGATGCGGCACATGTAATGTCGGATGTCTTCTCGCTGCTGATTAGTTGGTTGGCAATTTATCTCTCGACTCGTCCGGCGACCTCTTCTCGGACTTATGGGTATCATCGCGCAGAGGTCTTTGCGGCTTTTGTCAACGGGGTGTCGCTCATCGGGATCTCCGGCTGGATTTTCTACGAAGCATACCAACGCTACATGTCGCCGACAGAAATAAAAGTAACAGGGATGTTTATTGTCGCGTGCCTCGGATTGGTAGGGAACCTGCTTATCTTATGGAAACTGCACGGTGGCAGTAACAATGAGTGGCACGGAAACCTCAATGTCCGGAGTGCCATGCTCCATGTGATAGGGGATACCCTATCTTCCGTCGCCGTTGTCGTCGGAGGTGCGATCATCTTTTGGACAGGATGGTATCCGATTGACGCGTTGCTGAGTTTCCTTATCGGTGGGATTATTCTTTTCGGCGCGGTGAATGTCACGAGAGAAGCGGTGCATATCTTGCTGGAAAACTCGCCGCGGAACGCAGACGCACACACCGTCGCAACGCATCTTCGCGATTTAGACGCAGTCAAAGATGTTCACGACATGCACATCTGGTCGCTCTGTTCCAACTATTGTGCACTCAGCGCGCATGTTGTGGTTGACGAAAACACAACTTTAGCCCCTGACCGGATCCTCGAGCAGATCAACGCCGAATTGCAAACACACTTCGGCATCAGCCACACCACTCTGCAACTTGAACAGATCGCATGTGCGCAAGCGGGAAATCTCCTGTGTAATGCACAACACTCATAGTGCCTATCTATAGCCTCGAGGTTACAAACCTCTCCTACAGTTTAACTATGTTCTGCTTTCAAACGATGTGCATTCCGAATCAGATCGGCATCCTTCGCAAACTTCTGTGTCGCCTTAACCAACCCATCTACGTGTGACACCATGTCCTTCTCCACCTGCACAATCCGGTCCATCAAATACGGCTGATTGCTCTGTTCGATTGCCTTTCGCATAATAGAGAGAAGATACATATAGATAGCATCCGCCTCGCTTCCCTCAATTGCGATCGCAATCTCGAAGGCTTCATCGAGCGAAATTTCCCCACCACTGACCTTCTGTTCGTGGGCATCCAGCGCGTCCGTAATCTGCTGAACTGGGACACCCGATAACTCCGTCACTGGCGAATCAATTCCGAAGGCATCCACGCACAAAGATCGCCCGAAATCCACGAGAATATAGTGCTGCCATTCTTCTGTGCTCATCTGTTCCCAAAATCGTGCGATCCGTTCGTCAACGCTCCCCAACCGCAAAGAGAGGGAGGCATAAAGTTTCGCTTGCCGCAGTTCAATGTCTTGACAAAGATCAAAAAGCTCACCTAATGTCAAACCTCTCTCCTTCCAAGATAGTAGGCACACACCGATGTGCCGTAACCCGTTCTAAATATGAAGCGGCAACGTAATTGCTGTCCCCGATTGCATACTCAGCGTGACCGCCTCCGTAAACTCCATGTATTTCACACCTGTCTCAAAGTCACTGTGCGTGATAACCTCTTCGCCACGGATAGCGTTCACAAACTCTTCCTCGACCCGCCACGCGCCAGCTTCTGAATCAGGAATGTCGATCTCGATGAGTTCAGTGTCGCCTTTCTGTCCACCATAGAGCCGATTCCCCGAAAAACGCAAAGTCCCGTTGCTACCGAAGACATAAACCTCTGGTGCTCCTGCTAATCCTGCAACGCTAGAAACCTGTATGTGGAGTTGTGCACCACACGCAAGATCCCCAACGACATCAATATGCTCAGGAATCCGCACAGAACGCATCACACCGTCGGCATCCGGACGCATCTTGACGAAGGTTTTGCCCATCGCCATAATCTGCGTCGCTTCTCCGATCCAACGTATCAACGCCTCGTACCAGATCCCCATACTCATGATGTTAAGACCACTGAGATCAAAATCCTGTCGCCACTGGAGGGGTGCTTCACTGTCCAGAAACGCGCCGCCTGCGCGTGCTTCCACGGCAAGGACATCCCCGATATACCCCTCAGCGATGAGCCTTTTTATCGTCTTATCCACCCGCAGTGTCATCGGTGAAGGGACGATCTGCGCGATGAGATGTGTTTTCTGATGCGATACCTCTCGCATCTCATGTGCTTCTCTGGCGTTCATCGCCATTCTCGCCTCACACATCACGTGCTTATCCGCTTCAAGTGCCGCTATTGTAGCCCGGCAGTGCATATAGGGCCATGTCCCGATGACAATCGCGTTGGTATCGCCATCGGCGATGGCGTCCTGCCAATTGCCGTAGGTTTTAGGGATGCCGAATTGGTCTGCTACCCGCTGCGAGGATTCCTGGCTCCGATTGCAGACCCCGACAATCTCAACGCCTTCGATTGCTTGGAGTCCCGGAATATGTCGTGATGTCGTGTTGCCACCCGCACCGATAACCCCGACTTTAATTGTATCTTGTGCCACTTATTTTGCTCCTTCCATTTTTTTGAATAACACTCCCTACTTTAGCAGAAATTCGGGAGAAATGTCAAGCGGTAATTTTGGGTTAATTGTCTGAATCAGGATGGACAGGATTTTAGGATTGGCAGGATGATAGCAGAAGATGGTCAGAAATCGGGATTCGGAGATCCGTCTTACATTAAAACTGAATGCCTCTGAATTATTGTATGGCGCGAATTTCACAGTTTTCATAGCAAACTCTGAAAAGTGAAAGGCTTAAAAAAGCCGTAAACCTACGCCATGACTGGACTCTTGCCGTTTTTGAAGAAGTCCGCTGTGAAAGTTGCTATGAAATTTACTATGAAATTTGATATGTCGTTCATTCGGAACGCAATGAGATGTTCTCAGGCAAAAGATGTTCTATATTTAACGAATTAGAAAATTATTCTAACCTAACCGTTATTTATAGTTCTCTCAAAATGTTACACCAGTGTAACATTTGGTGTATAGAAGGTATCGGCAACAAACCCAGTGACAGTAAGGGTTCATGGACGTTTATTTTTCGATTTTCCTCTGCGGAAAAAATAATTTAGCGGAAAGTGTAACATTTTGTAAACGAGCGATAAATTAGTTTACTGATATATCCAGTTTTTCGTAGATTGGTGGGCACTCCCCTTACCATAGCGCGTTTTGAATTGGTCAAGCGATTCCAGATAATATCTAAGGACAGACAATAGTCACACACTGCCACGCACAAGGAAACTACTTCTTTTTTTTCGGGATCCTAATAGTTTCGACAATAGCCGTTGACTTCTGGTGTTCGGCTTCTTTACGACTTATAAACCTACCTGTCTGAGCATCGCGACCAACCTTAAAAGTAGCCCCCTGCGATTTCTGCCTGTTTGAAGATGTCGTTTTTCTGCTACCTTCCTCGCCATAAACAACCTTCTCTACTATACGTTTAACTTGGCTTTTGGTGAGTTGCCCTCGTTTGGGCGTGTCCTTGACAATTCTTCCTCTTGCCATTCTAAGTGCCTCCTTGAACCATATTACGATAATTGACCTGCCTTAGTTCTCAACCACTGCGTAACCATAGAAGTATAATCGTTAAATACCAACTCTTCAACTATTAGCCGCCCTTCTCTCGCCATTTGAGGCAATTTCTCCATAAACTCTTGGTAATGTTGCCATTCGCCCTTACAAAACTATTCTGAATCCAACTTAACCTTCGACTTCTTCCCGCCATGAATACTCGGCTCCTTGCACAACATCTTGCGAAGCAGCGCAAGCCCTTCATGAACGTCAGGACGTTCCGACTCCGTGATGCCCAATACCTCCGATAACAACAACCGATCCAGTTTATGACGCACCGGATCTGCATCCATCTGATTAAACGGCAGCATCTTCTGATGCTTCAGTTCATTGAAAATCTGTTCTGCATTCGCGAGTGCTTCATCGGAGAGTTGGCGGACATCCAACGTCGGCATCGCGTTAAAAGTGGCTCGACTTAGAACTCCCCTGCCTTGCTGCTGCTTCCCGCTCTGATACCAATGACAAAGTAAACCAAACGTTGAATTGCACCACAACGTCCACGCGTATTCATGGATTCTGTTATCGAAGAAGACATTCGGAAGTTTATTTACGCCAATAGCTTCCTGCTCAGTAAACATCACTGTCAATGCATTCGCATTAAACTGCAATTCCACGTTATAATGCACCCGCCCGTTTAGCATCATGATTCTTTGAACTTTTTCAGTGGAATTCGGACGAGGGTGCGCGTGGGCATTTGGCGGAACAAGCATTGCCCGCTGAGTATCCGAATCCGAATCTAAATGCCAGAGGCAGGGATATATTGCAGTGTCAGGGCATTCCTCTTCAACATCAAACGCACCTCTGCCGCCGCTACCTCTTATATCTTTGGTTCCAATTCCTAACGTCGCAATTTCTGAAACCGGACGTATAGCGAGTTGAATATCTGAGGTTTGTCGTGGGATGCGTACCAATCCACTCGCGAGATAGTGTGCAGACTGAACGACACTCATGTCTTTAACACGGGAAAGAGGCCATCCTGCATCGCTTTGAATAATAGACGAGGAGATCAGATGTCCAATAACTTCATCCCCTATTTGGAGTCGCTCGCCACCGCTCAGCGTATCGTCATCCAACTGGCGGATATTTTTGAACCTGTGGAGCTCTTTCGCGATTTCCAACGCCTCTAACTCTCCATGCGGACATCGCTTGAGGCAAACAAACGTACCGTGTCCTGTATTTTTGCGTTTGCCTTTTTTCGCAACAACGAAACACTCTGCCATGCCGGTATCTGCCGAGAAAGCACATTCTTCAATATCTTCATTTGCGATAGTGATAACAAGGACATTGTGATATTCCTCTGCCCACATTTTTCGCACCTTTTGCCAACTACTACCAGTAATCGCCGTGACAGGTAGCACAAATGCCATTGTACCGTTGCGTTTTAGCATTCTGTCTGCCAAATCGACAAAATCGGGACCCTCTCCAGGATTGTTGCCTCCAAGCCGACGTCCTTGTGCCTTCCGCGATGCGCGCATTGCCGCCGCTTCCTTCTTGTCAGCAAAAATACTCTTAGGGATGTTAGAGTTCCCATCGGCACCACTCCGCGTGTAAGGCGGATTCTGAATAACGATGTCGAATTCGCCATGATTGAAAGCATCTCGAAGTTCTATAGTTTCAGTACCTTGCCCAGTGGCAGTCTCCGTTGCGCCAAGGTCCAATGGTAGTGTCCCCGCCGGATCACTGAGAAGGTTAAGGGCCCCGATGGCGTAAAGTCCATCGGCGCGCTGCGTGCCGTAGGGCATTGTGTGGATGCGCGTGCCACCGATACGAACGTCGGGATAGGTACTGGCAATAATAGAGGCTGTCAGGTGTGCCGCGTTCGGTAGGATGTCACACCCGACGAGATTCTTCTCCATCATGTACTGATGAATGGTTTCTCCATTACCGCCTGCCTGCTCGTAGAGCATGAGAAGTCGTTGGTAAACGCCGTTGAGGAGTGAACCTGTGCCGCAGGCGAAATCTGCGATTTTCAGTTTCTTTGGATCCCCGTTGAATTCCGGTAATGCGAGTGCACAGAGCAGTGCGGAGGATTCGGGACGGGTATAGTTCGCCTTGAGGATTTTCCGATTGTCAATGAGTTTCTGGAACACGATACCCGCGAGTTCATGTTCCTGTGCGAGTCCCATCTTCTCCAATTCGCGGGCGGTATCGCGTAGTACACTCAAAATCTCACCGACGAGTTTATCGTCAGCGGCGAGCGTCTCGACGAGATTGTAGGCGACGTTGAAAATCGGGGCGTAGTTAACCTTTTGGATTTCTCGCCATGCGTGGAGAACCTCGTCTGAATCGAGTTGCCCGTAATCGGCGGTGAGTTCGCTGAGCGACGGGACGGCTTCCAAATCTGGTTTGCGGGCGAGGGAACTCTGGAACACCAGCGCGTTGCTGATAATAAGCATTGCCATCTGTGTCGTCTGTTCGCCGGGTTGCTGAACAAGGAGTTCACCTATCCTTTTGCCGATATGCGGTCGGTGTTGAATTGCGCCATTGACGATAACTGCAGCGCGATGGATGCCGTTTTCCAATACCTCGGCGGCTTGCTCAATTTTAGTGATAGGGGTTGCACCGATACGGATAGCGGTTGCGATGTCGGCGATGCTGCCGTAAAGCCATCCTTTTTCTGGAAATCTGTGGGGTTCGTCAACACTAAGAAGCGCATACGCGAAATCATTTGATGCTTCCAAATTCTCGCGGATCTCGTCGCGAGGCATCGTGCGGAATCTGTATGGAAGACGGATTGCTATTGCACTGGTCAGCGTCTCCAGCGTCATGCCGAGTGTCTTGCCTAAGTACTGTTCACGTGCCTGTTTTTCGCCTGTTTCATTGGGACCCCGCTTGTAGTCGATTTTCACCTCAATCGCTATCGGATATCGTTCGACTGTGCGGATAATTACATCGGGTTTCCTTTGGTTTTCGACGAGTGGTTTCGTTGTCTGTTCGTGGATACTCCACGTGGTACTCATTGGCATCAGGATTTCGACGAACAGGGTGGTGATGGTGTCTTCGCTGTTGGTGTGTTGGCGGTTCATAGATTTTCTTTACATAAATGGTAGATAAATACAGAGATGTTCTTACAACATACGCTATAATTGAAATGGAGGTTCGACATGGCATCTTGAGATAGGTTTGGTGTTTTCGAGATAGATTTTTTCGAGATACATAATAGTTCCTTTCACAAATCAATGACTGCAATTACAACATTAATTTTACTTAACATTATTATAGCATATTTGATAAACAGTGGTCAATTGAATTAGTGGAACCAACAGGCACATCTTCCCATTAGATCTATAAAAAAGGGAAGCATAGCAAGTGATACTATACAATACCTTCGCCAAAATATATTGAATAAATAGGGCGAATGTCCTAAAGTTATGTGTAAGCAAACATATAACTGAGAAAGGACATTTACCCATGTATGACATACTATCAGTCTTTAGTGTTTTGTATCCACACTTATCAACGACCAGCGTGCGTCAGTTTTCTCGGGTGGTCTTGGGATTGCTTGCGATGACGGGTCAGGTCAGCATGCTAAATATCTCACGTTGGACGTCGGAAGGCGGGAGTTACCGGACGGTCCAACGCTTCTTCAATACCCTTATCCCTTGGGGGACTGTATACTGGGTATTTTTCAGCACGTATCTACTGGATCGTGAAAGCACCTATATCCTCGCAGGTGACGAAACAACCGTGTCAAAATCGGGTCAATCGACTTATGGTTTATCGCGTTTCTTCTCGTCAGTGTATGGTAAAACGATACCGAGTTTAGCATTCTTGAGTTTGTCGTTAGTGAGTGTCAAGGAGCGGCGTTGCTACCCACTGGTTATGGAGCAAATCGTGCGTGGCGATACCTGTGGTCTCCCAAGTCTACCGGAAACCTCCGAATCCCCTGAGGAGACGCAAAAACCGGTTCCCCGACGCAACCGCGGGCGTCCCAAGGGAAGTCGCAACCGAAACAAGACGGAGGTGCGGCTCAGCGACACGCTGAAGCATCTGCAAACGCTGATCAAGGCCTTGCTGAGACGTATTGGCGATTTGATACCCGTGCGCTACCTTGTGCTTGATGGATACTTTGGACACAATCCTGCGCTACAGATGACCCAACAATGTGGATTGGCACTGATCTCAAAGTTGCGCAGCAATACCGCCCTTTATTTTCCATCAACGCTGCCTTACACCGGACGTGGACGCCCACGCTTGTATGGACAGCGATTCAATCCACAGCAGATAGATGCGAAATATCGTGTCTCTATCGAGACGCATGAAAACATTACCACGGAAGTGTATCAAGCAAAGTTGCGCCATAAAAAGTTCCCAGAGCCCCTAAATGTGGTGTGTATTCTCAAGACACATCTGCTGACGGAGAAAAAATCACACGTCTTATTGTTCAGTTCTGACTTAGCACTGGAGGCGGAAAAGATGATTGACTATTACCGACTCCGCTTTCAAATCGAGTTTAACTTCCGCGATGCGAAACAGTATTGGGGATTAGAGGATTTTATGAATGTCAAGAAGACACCCGTCAACAATGCCGCGAATCTATCAATGTTCATGGTCAATGTGTCTGCGAAACTTTTAGCACCCTTGCGTTTAGAACACGCCAAGTGTAGCGTCTTAGATCTCAAAGCACGCTATCGAGGGGTGAAGTATTTACAAGAAACATTAAAAATGCTTCCGCAAAAACCTGAAACGATTGTTATTGACAATATCGCTGAACATCTTGGTTCAATCGGGGTTATTCATCATACACCTTCTCAACTCAATACCTCATAATTTGGCGAAGGTATTGACTATACACATATAATCTCTATGTAGTTAAAGAAGGGAAAGATATATTTCCAACCACGAGCGATGTTTACACGGCAGTTTTTTCTACACCCAATGTTGTCGAAATGATCGGAATTCACCCATTTCGTCATAAAGGTCATACAATCGTTTGATCGCATCTATTTCCAGTTGACGGACTCGTTCCCGAGTAACTTCCAAAGCGACACCGATTTCTCGGAATGTTTTCCGTTCTCCGTCCTCAAGTCCGAAACGCATCTTCAATACTCTTTGTTCGCGCTCTGGCAGTCTTTTAAGAAATTGGGCAGTCAAATCCGTGTTAATCATTTCTGCAATTGGAGCGTCTTTTTCGCTCGTTGTTGGATCTTCGATTAAGTCACCTAATGTCACAGTAGAGCATTCGTTGTCAAGCGGTAAATCTATTGAAACCACATCAATGTTAGATATTAAAATCTCTTTAATCTGTCTCACTGTCAAGTTTAAAGCTTCAGCTATTTCGGTGCGTCGTGGTTCGCGTTGCAGTTCTTGGCACAATCTTTCATAGACAGCATCAAACTCTTTCATCCTCATAATAAAATAGGCAGGTAGTCGAATTAAACGAGAGGTTTTATCAAGTGCCTGCATAATTTCCAATTTTATCCACCAGGTTGCATAATTACTGAATTTAACCCCCTTTCGATAATCAAACTTGCTTGCCGCCTTGATAAGTCCGATGTTTCCTTCTTGAATCAAATCCTCAAGTGGAACGTTGTGCCCTTGATATTTTACAGCAATAGAAACAACTAGTCGCAGGTTTGCTTGGGCTAGTTCACTTCGTGCACTCCGCACTTCACCCTCCGCGGCTGCAATACGTTTGGCCAGTTTCTCTTTTTCTTTATTAGTTAATAAGTAACTTGTCCCCAATATTTCATCTACCAGCATTTTTAGCACCCTGCTCCTGTCTTCAATCTGTTCTTCTAGTTGTTCTTTTTTCTCAAGAGATAATAGGTTTACTTCCACCAAGGCATCCAATATTCCGTCTAATGCTTTGTCTTCAGCGACTTCAATTCGCTTTACCAGTAAGTCTTTTTTCTCGCGAGATAGTAAGTAATTCTTCACTAGTGTTTCCAATAGTTCGTCTAATGCTTTAATCTCCTCTGCTTCAATCCGTTTTGCCAATTCTACTTCTTCCGCACGCGTTAACAAGGGGTAACTAGCTACCCTCTGTAGCCAACTTATCAAAACCCGTTGGTCATCCTCCGTCAGACTCTTTGAATCCTCCGTTTCATCGGCCAGATATGTGGCTTCGATCATCGATTCAGTTTCTAAAGCGAGGAGGTTCATGTGCTTCGGAACTTGTGCTATTATATCAATTTCTTCGACTTCTGTCTCTGAGGTGTATAGTTGCCCAAAGTAAGCGTCCTGAAGACCGATATACGCTGCCGTAAAATTCATATCAATAACAATAGCGTTTTCAAAATTAGCGATCGCTTCATTATATTGATTCTCCTCTAAGAAAGCGATACCTTGGTCATAGTAGATATCCTTTATCTTCTTTAAAATAGCGGGGGCAAAACTATAGTTCAAATCAAACTCATAATCTAAACTAAACTCATAGTCTAAATCAAACCAATAATCTAAACCAAACTCTAATATCTCCCTAACCATTTTTTCCGCAGCCGCTAAATCGCCTTGCCCAAGATAAGTAAGAACATCTCCCCACTTTACCTCCGCAAAATCTGGATCTATCGCAAGAAGACCTTCAAAAGAAGTAATTGCCTCGTTATATTGATCTTCGGACAGGAACATGAATACACGGTCATAGTAGACGTGCTTTAACTTCTCTAAAAGTTCGCGGGCATACCAATAATCAGCATCAAGACGCAAGGCATCATTAATTGCTTTTCCGGCATCCTCAAGTTTGCCCTGATTAAGACACATACGTCCATAGTTATAGTAAGCATACTTTAAACTTTCCAAAAGTTTGAAGACAGGTCCATAATCGGAATCTAGATATAAGATTTCGGTAATTGCTACGTGTGCCCTATCAAGTTCGTCCCGTTGAAGGTAGAAATCGCCAAGTTGGCAGTACGCTTTTATAAGATCGGTTTCTGTAAAACTCGCATCAATCATATCAGATTTTTGAAAATCAGAATTCGCTTTTTCATCCTGTTTTTCATTCAGGAAGACGGTGCCTCGAGCTTTGTAGATGTGCTTTATTTCCTTTAAAAGTTGGTAGGCTAATTCATAACTTGAATCAAGACCTAAGATTTCGTTAATCGCTTCCTCCGCTTCCTCGAAGTCGCCTCGCGCAAAGCACACACACCCGCGCTCATAATAGGCGTGCTTTATTTCTTCCAAAAGTTTGTGAGCGGACTTATGGCTTGAATCAAGACGTAAAATCCCTTTAACCGCTTTCTTCGCAAACTCAAACTTGCCCTGACTAAGATATCCACGTCCTCGATCACAGTAAACATCCTTTATCTTTAACAACAATTCACCACTGGCATCAAGACGTGAAAGTTCCTTAACCATTTTTTCCGCATCCGAAAACTTACCCTGCTTAAGGTACTCGATCGTAAAATTATAGTACGCATCCTTTATCTCTGACAAAAGGGTATAAGCAGGTCCATAACTCGAATCAAAACGCCAGACCTTTCTAATTGCGTCTTCTGCAGATTTTAACATTCCGTGACGAAGGTAAGCGCGAACAATTTCACAATGTGCTTCCAAAAAGCCATTGTCTATTGCAAGAGCACTTTCAAAAGAAGCGATTGCTTTGTCATATTGATTCTGTCTTAAGAAAGCGATACCTTGATCATAGTATGCACACTTTACCCTTTCCAATAGTTCGTGAGCAAGTTCATAATCTGAATCAAGGCGTAAAACTTCACCAATTGCTTTCTCCGCAGACGTAAATTTGCCTTGTCTAAGATATGTCCGGGCGCGCTTACAGTAGACACGTTTTATCTTTTCCAAAAACTCATGTGCAGATTCAGAACCTGAATCAAGACGCAAAACCTTTTTAGCAGCCTTTTCAGCCTCATCCAACTTTCCCTGTCTGAGGAATGCGCGCCCAATTTCACAATACGCATCTACAAAAGTTGGATCAATAGTTAGGACTGATTGAAAGGCGCGGATTCCATCGTTAACCTTGTTTTCTTTAATGAAAGTGAGTCCCCTTGCGAAATACTCCCGTCTTATCAGTTCCAAAAGCGAAAGGGCAGGAGGATAATCATGATTAATCTTCAAGACCATTTGAGCAGCTTTAGTAGCCAATTCAAGTTCGCCCAATCTCAGATAATCAAAAGCAAGGTTGTAATGGGCTTCGGTTAACTTCTCGTCAAGGTCGGTGAAATCGAACATATCTCCCGTTTCTGCGTTATGCTTCATGATAATTCTTCACCTCCTCTAGTAGATTAAGAACGAGAAAATAAAAAAAGCAAGGTGGCAATTCATTCAAGAGAATTTCAATCAAACGATTACTGTTCGTCTTGTTCATTCGATAAGCCAGATGCAGATAACGAAAACCAAACTTACCTACCACATCACTGTGCCACCGGTGTTGATGTCTTGACCTGTCATGTTTGCGGAATCCTCTGACGCGAGAAAGACGGCCAACGCCGCGGCATCCTCAGATCCTGAGCCTTTATCGCTATACCCCTCATCCGAACACCATCTACCAGCGATAACGCTTTTGGGGTTTGTTTGTCCGTAACGGTCGCGTAATGCGTCTTCATCGAAGGATTTGTTCATGTATTCAGCCCTGCCCCTTGCGAGCTCAAGACTCCTCTCCATGTGCCCACCCGGACAGATGGCGTTGACAGTGATATTGTAGCGTCCGACATCGGCAGCGAGTGTGCGTGTGAAACCGATGACCCCCATCTTCGAGGTCGCATAAGGGGCTCTGTGTGAAAGCGGCTGTTTGCCTGTCCCAGAACTGAAATTTATGATTCTCCCGTATTTCTTGCGAATCATCTCCGGTAGAACCGCCTTAGAACAGATAAATAGCGAATCGAGATTGACTACAAGCGTGCGCCGCCATTCCTCCAAACTCATGTCCCAGACATCCTTCGTCGGTCCCGCAATGCCGACAACGTTGGCAAGTATATCAACGGTGCCGAATTTCTCGATGGTAGCAGCGACCATCTCATTGACAGGTGCTTCTTGCGAAACATCGGTCTCAAAACAGATTACGTCTCCACCGGCGGCTCTAATTTCCGAACCGACCTTCGCCTCTAACGCCTCTACCGGGAGCACATCACAGATGGAAACGGCGGCACCTTCTTTTGCGAAACGTCTGGCGACTGCTTCGGCATGCCCTCTACCGGCACCCGTTACGATTGCGACTTTACCCTCTAATCTTCCCATGAAATCTTCCCTTCCCGAATGAAAATAGATGTAGTGAGTTAACATCGTAGCAGAAGAGGTTGTGGGTGTCAATCGAAATTGGAGTTTATCAGGGAGGCGAGGTTGGAAACCTCGCCAGCGGTTGAGTAGGGTTGGTGTCTCCTGAGATGTCTACATATTTTCGGGCTTTAGTCTAATTTAGCATGTAGGTTCGGCGGAACGGGGAACCAAAAATCCGCGAAATCTGTGAAATCTGCGATAATCCGCGATTCAGACAATTAAGGGAAGATCGCGGTAACACCTTAAAGGAAGCAGAGCGTAATCCTGCAAATCCTGATTCAGACAATTAACACTTGCATCACTTAATTGAATTCAAGCAGAAGGGGCTTTTTGGATTACAGGAATGACATAACTCCGAATCTCCACACCGTCCACGATTTCTGTCTGGACGCGCTGTTCTGGATTCCTGCGATGATCGAAGACGACGTAGTATCCCCGGCTGACTCCTTCCGTTTTGAGATAAGCGGCGAGTTGTTTTTTTCCCGCCTCATAACGGACGTTGCCTCTCCAAATCTTTGTTTCAACAATATATTTTCGCTGATTGTGGAGGATAAGGAGGTCCATCTTACCCGCGCCTGTTGCGACTTCAAAAAACATGACCCCTCCCACCGCCTTGACAAACGAATCGAGGTAGGTAAGGAGGAGGTGCCTACCTATATATTCCTGTGGGGTTTCTGGAACCTGTAGAATTTTGAACCCTACGCGCGTGATGAAATCTCGGAAGTTATCGAGGAGGGGTACCATTTCAAACTGTCCTCTGGAAGTGAGGTAATCTCGGAATCCGTTGCTATTGTCTTCTGCAAAGTAGTTTCGTTCCAATCCGTTCACAGTTGGTGTGAACACCTCTATGATGCAATGCAGATAAATCGGATTGATAATCTCACACTTTCCATCTGTCCCTCTGACAATAACCCCATAAGTGGTGAGTTCGCTGATGAGCGGATCGCGTGGATTGAAGCGTACCCCTTCCTCATACGACATGATGTCCATGAGGAGGGTTTCAAAGCGGCGATCCCTGCGGATATTTGTCACGAGGTGCGTCAGGTTGGTATTATCTTCCCCAAGTAACTGTTCGTATGCCTTTGCAAAGTGTGCCATCGTAATTGTCTCAATTTTGGGAATGTCCAGTTCCTCGGTGAGAATTTGCGCGGTGCGGTTGACAAGAAAGGGTTGCCCGGTGGTCTGTTTGTGAATAGACTTCACGACTTCGGGCGCGAAGGCTTGTCCGACTTCTTCCGTATACTGTCCGAAGAGTTCGCTTACCTGCTCAAGTGTGAAATTGGGCAAGAGAAGCTCATCTTGGATGTTAAAGGGTGAGATGGATCGGTCATAATCAAGCTGCGTTATACTTTTGACCCCGATGATACCGACACTGTGCGGACATAGAAGCATATCAGACAGGTAGATGTGGCGAAGGGCATACAGAAAATCGCTCACAAGGGCTTGCGGAATGCCATCAAACTCATCAATGAGGAGGACGACTCGCTGATCCCCAAGTAAATTCCCAAGTCTTTCAAAGAACGTCACCATTGAAAAAGCATCAGTCAGCTGTGTGCTCGCTAAAAATTGTGCTAACGCCGTAGAAGGAACCTCGCCGCGTTCTTGGAAAACAAACTGGATCTGCCAACGGATCATTTGGTAGAGTCGCGAGTAAAAAGTGGCAGTAGAAGTATTACGTTGTATTTGAAAATCTATTTGAATGGGGAAGTAGGTTGGATCCTCGGCTGTAAGTGTAGCGAGTGCCCATCGAAAGAAGGTCGTCTTTCCGGTTTGGCGCGGCGCAAAAAGAACGATGTACCGTCCCTCTTTGATGCGGTTGATGAAATCTTTAACCTCTGCTGTGCGTGCAACAACATAGTGCTGGTCGGGTCGCACAGTGCCTCGGGTTCCAAATGTTCTCATCTCTTTTTTCTTCCAGTTAAGGTGCTTGCCCGTTTATTGTCAGGATTTAAGTCCGCAAGCACTCGGCGGGCGAAAAGCACGTGTGGCTTTTCCAAAGAGCCACCTACTTTTGCGTAAGTCCTAATTGTGTCATATCTCCCGAAAATTACCCACAGTTACCACATCACCGTGCCACCGGTGTTGATGTCTTGACCTGTCATGTTTGCGGAATCCTCTGACGCGAGAAAGACGGCCAACGCCGCGGCATCCTCAGATCCTGAGCCTTTATCGCTATACCCCTCATCCGAACACCATCTACCGGCAATAACGCTTTTTGGGTTTGTCTGGTTATACCGCTCGCGTAATGCGTCTTCATCAAAGGATTTATTCTTGTATTCAGCCCTGCCCTTTGCGAGTTCAAGGCTTCTCTCCATATGCCAGCCCGGACAGATGGCGTTGACAGTGATATTGTAGCGTCCGACATCGGCAGCGAGTGTGCGTGTGAAGCCGATGACCCCCATCTTCGAGGTCGCATAAGGGGCTCTGTGTGAAAGCGGCTGTTTGCCTGTCCCAGAACTGAAATTTATGATTCTCCCGTATTTCTTGCGAATCATCTCCGGTAGAACCGCCTTAGAACAGATAAATAGCGAATCAAGATTGACCACAAGCGTGCGCCGCCATTCCTCCAAACTCATGTCCCAGACATCCTTCGTCGGTCCCGCAATACCGACGACGTTGGCGAGAATATCAATGGTGCCGAATTTTTCGATGGTCCCTGCGACCATCTCATTGACGGGTTCTTCCTGTGAAACATCGGTCTCAAAACAGATTACGTCTCCACCGGCGGCTCTAATTTCCGAACCGACCTTTGCCTCTAACGCCTCCACCGGGAGCACATCACAGATGGAAACCGCGGCACCCTCTTTTGCGAAACGTCTTGCGACTGCCTCGGCATGCCCTCTACCGGCACCCGTTACGATTGCGACTTTACCCTCTAATTTTCCCATGAAAAATCTTCCCTTTTCGAATGAAAATAGATGTAGTAGGTTAAAATCATAGCAGAAGAAGTTGTGGGTGTCAACGAAATTGGGAGTTATCAAGGAGACGAGGTTGGAAACCTCGCCAGCGAAAACGTAGAAAATTGTCGCGATCAGAAAAAAAGAGTCGGGATTCGGAGATCCCTCCTACAGGAGAGGGCGTTGACAAATTTTGGTGTATCGTATACACTCAAGACCATGGAAACAGAAACGACACACCGTACACGCGGCATTATTGTGGGAATTACAGGTGGGATTGCCTGTGGAAAGACGACCGTCTCAGACCTCCTTGCAGAAAAAGGTGCGATCCCGATCAATGCAGACGAAATCGGACATCAACTCCTCAAGGCAGACAGCCCTGTTATTGGTGAACTCACCGACGCTTTTGGACAGGACATTCTCGACGAATCTGGGGATGTGAGTCGAGAAAAACTCGGAGCCATCGTCTTTAACGATAAAGCCGCCCGTGAACAATTGAACAGCATCCTGCATCCGTTGATTATCGAACGCTCACGGGGACATGCGCGCCAACTCGTTACGGAAGACCCTACGTGCATCGTGCTACTGGATGCGCCGCTTCTCATCGAAGCGGGTGCTTATGACACCGTCGATTTGATTGTCGTCGTGACGGCATCATCGGAAACGCAACTGCGACGCACACTCGAACGCAGTGTAGCGCAGGGCAGACCTCTCACCGAAACCGAGGTCCAAGCGCGAATTGATGCGCAGATGCCGGTTACGGAGAAAGTCAAGTATGCGGATGTTGTCATAGAGAATGAAGGGATGCTTGAAGAACTCCACAGACAGGTGGATGCACTTTGGGATCAACTTCAGAAGTAAAGAATCGCGAGCACAGCTCGCTCCTACAGATAGAGACATCGCGAGCACAACTCGCTCCTACAGAAATTAGTCCCAGAGAAGATTGATGGCACTCGCCTTAATAACACAGTAAACCTCTAATCCTTCTCTCAATTGCAGCTGCTCTCGCGCTTCGTGCGTGATTTTCACCGCAAGGTGATGCCATTCAATGAGAATAGATACCCATGTTCGTTCGCTCTTGACATCAAGATACTGAATTTTTCCCGGTAATATGTTGCGTGCACTCACCGAGAGATTCGGTTCAAGCGAGATAATAATATCTTCAGCACGGATAGCGACCGGAACTATCTCGCCGACTTCAATATCGGTATAAGGTATTATAAGAGATTGGTTCCCGATTTCCAACGCAGTCAAACCGCGTGCCTTGTCTGAAGCTGTCACAGGAAGGAATAGTATGTTTTCGACACCGGTCATTTGTGCGATGGGCATCGCGGAAGGGGCAGTTAACAATCGGTGCGGTTCACCGCTCGCCATAATTTCGCCATCAGCGAGCAGGAAGGCTTCGTCAGCGAGTGCCATTGCCTCGGAAAAGACGTGGGTAATATAAAGGATTGGTATTTCAAAGACTTCTTTAACGTGGTGAAGATACGGTATAATTCGATCTTTTAGGGCACTATCAAGTGCGGCAAGTGGCTCATCCATCAGAAGCATCCGTGGCTCCATAGCGATTGCCCGCGCGATCGCAACCCGCTGACGTTGGCCGCCAGAGAGTTCATTCGGATACCGCTGGAGGAGTTCGGTAATTTCGAGAACATCTATCGCAACTGATGATCTTCGCGGATGAGGTTGCCCATATCGGATATTCTGCGCAACCGTGAGATGCGGAAAAAGGTATCCCTCCTGAAAAACATAGCCGAATCGCCGCTTTTCAGGCGGTAGATTAATTCCAGAAGCAGAGGCGTAAAGTATCTCATCTCCAAAAACGATCTCACCCTCATCAGGTGTCAGTGTGCCGCTAATGCAATTGAGAAGCGTGCTTTTACCACTTCCAGACACACCTAAAAACGCCGTAACCTTCGTTTCCAGCGTGCAATCAACTTCTAAGGTGAAACTCCCAAGCCGTTTGCGAAAATCGAGTTTGATTTTGGTACTATCTGCCATTTTTTAATTTTTCCTTGCGGTTCGGTGAGGTGGGTTTGATAGATAAAGTACCTCTCCGTATATCTGAAGAAACACCCAAGCAAAAACCCCCCCATTTCATTACGGGCTACGGCTTTTTATTCTACCCAAGACAGCAGCCTGCAACACCGACGCAGGCGGATAGAAGAGGAAACCCTCAATAAACAAAACACTTCATCTCTCACCTCGCTAACATTTAAAAATTCCTTGCGGTTCGGTAAGATGGATTGTAGACATCGGTACATCTTGAGAAAAAGTATGCCTATCGGAGTGTGAAACGTTCCGTTAACCAGAGTGCGATGAAGGCAACAATGGTTGAAATAAACACCAATCGATAAACAGATGCATCTTCTCCGAGATGGACGGCACTGAAAATCGCTAACGCCATCGTTTGGGTTTTGCCGGGAATGTTGCCTGCCACCATGATTGTGGCACCAAACTCACCAAGACTTTTGGAGAAACCGAGGATCGTCCCACCGATAATTCCGCGATAGGCAAGCGGGAAGGTTATCGTCCAAAACACCTTGATCGGTGAGGCACCAAGCGTCCGCGCTGCATTCTCAAGCTCCAACGGTACAGACTCCATCCCTGTCACGATACCACGTACTAACAGTGGAAATGAGATAATTGAGACTGCGATGACAACAGCGAATTGGGAAAAAACGATCTCTATACCGAAAGTTTGATAGATAAAACTACCAATGACCCCGTGTTTGCCCAATAGGATAAGGAGTAAATATCCACTTACGATAGGCGGCAGCACCAACGGACACATCACAAGCGTATTCAGAAAAGTCTTTCCGGGAAATGTACGTTTTGCAAGTAGCCAACCGACCCATAGTCCTGGCGGGAGCATTATAACAAGACTGAGCAACGCAACTTTTATAGATAAAGAGAGGGCGGCAAGTTCGGCGGGGGTAATCCTCATTTTAGTGCCAAAAAGGTAAATCCGTGCTTTTCAAAAATTTCACCGCTCTTCATAGAATGAAGATAAGCCATAAATCTACGCGCCAATTGCTTGCGCGGGCTACTCTTCATAACGACAGCCGGGTAGATGATCGGTGTATATGCCTCAGGCGGTAACTGATAAAGCACTCTTATGCGTCGGGTGAGTGTTGTGTCAGTTTTATAGACAATCGCTACATCCACATTTCCGGCGGTTACATACGCAAGCGTGGCACGTACATCCGTACCGAAAACGAATTTCGGCTGTAGCGTCTCCCACAATCCAAAGTAAGTCAAGGCTTCTTTCGCGTAAGTGCCAGCAGGGACTATATTTGGATGCCCGATAGCAATTCTCGAAATCTCAGGTACAGCAAGGTTCGCAAGCGTTTCCACAGAAACCCCCGAGTTTTCACCAGAGACAAGCACTAACCGATTGGTTAGCAAATCTTGGCGACTTTCGGCTTCAAGTAGCCCATTCGTTTCCAAGGCAACGACTTGGCGCGGGCTCGCCGAGATGAAGACATCCGCTGACGCTCCCTTTTCGAGTTGGCGTTGTAACATCGTAGACGCGGCGAAATTGTAATAGATTTTAATCCCATTTTCCGCTGTAAACGCTGCCCCAATTTCAGTGAGCGCATCTGTCAAGCTGATTGCAGCGAACACGTCTAACTCCGTGTGTTCCTGTCCCTCCTTTGTGCATCCTGGAAGCACCATAAACAGCACCAGCAAACCGATCGCGACACAAAATCTGATGACTCGGATTATCATTCTCCTTTACACCTATCCGTCAATCCACAAAAAATTCTTGACAAGTATAGCACATTTGCTAAACTATGTCAAGTCCTCTATAGACATGTCACCCCTACAGGGTGGGGAAAGTGCCTGAAAACCTTAAACTGAATGCTTCTGACAAACAGAAACTTTTCTTGCAATCCGTTCATACGTGTGGTATTCTATTTATACAGAAATAGGGAATAGGGGAAAAGACTATGAAATTAGGTTTATGCACCATCGCCTTTCAGGAAAAACCGTTGGAAGAGGTCATTGACATAGCCGCGGATCACGGCTTTGATGGCATCGAAATTTGGGGAAAGCCCCCGCATCTACCAGCGGACTACGATGAAAATTACGTCAAAAACGTTAGGGATATGGCGCACCGGAAGGGATTAGCGGTTTCAGCGTTCGGTTCATACGTGGACCCGTTGATGACTCTCCACCAGAAACATTTCGAGGAAGCCTTCAAAATTGCGAATGAATTAGGCACCGATCTCGTCAGAATTTGGTCCGGTGGCGGTCCCTCTAAATCAATCGCTCCCTCGGATAAACGCCTGATTCTCTTTCGATTGGTAAGCCTTGCACAGTGGGCAAATTTCCGAAATATTCGACTCGGACTGGAAATGCACAATAACCATCTCACTGACAGTGTTGCCAGCATCTTGGAGGCGATTGAAGGGATCAGAGTGCCTTCACTGCAAACTTACTATCAACCCCTCGCACGTTCGGATGCCGACGAACCACACACTGCCGCTGAAAAGCTCGCCGAACATATCGCAAACGTCCACGCCCAAAATTTTGACGAAAACGGAAAAGGATGTCCCATCGCAGACGGCGTGGTAGATTACACCCGAATCGTTGAAACGCTGAGCGCGGCTGGATATAATGGATACTTAGAAGTAGAGTTCGTTCATGGCGATAACAAATTGGAAGCACTCCAAAGCGATCGCGACTACCTTGCGAGTTTAATTAATGCGACAAACGGGGAAACGCTGAAGGATCTCGACATCGCACCCGTCTAAAATTGACATAGAAACCCTTGAGGATCTTCATGCGATTAGAGGTCGGTATCATCGTACTGGTAGAAGAGGTCTTCGGAATAACCGCAGAACGCCGCACCCACTTTGACTGGCTTCGTAATAAACCACGGCACAAAGACTTCGGTGCGCATTACGATACCGTGATGGCACTCTATGCCGAATTTGAAGGGAACTGGCAAAGCACAACAGCGAAAGCTGACGGTTACCTGATCCCCGATGCCTATTTCCCGGAACCATATCACTTTATCTTTGAATTTGACGAACTTCAACATTTTACACAATATCGAGAGCAGACCTTCCGGTTTTACCCTGCGAACATCCCGCTCGCTTATGAACCACAAAAATACTGTCAGTTTTGTCGACAACATCACGTGGCAGCACTCGCAAAGGGACCGGATCGGTTTCGGCGGCACACAACGGACTTTCCGTATGCGAACGGTCGCGCGGCGCAACGCGCTTTCTTCGATACGTTTCGGGACTGGCTACCCCCCCTGCACGGCCTCAATCCAACCGTGCGGTTAGCCGAATTTGAAGTAACATCTATTCTCAATGGGCAATTAACAGGCGAGGCAGCGAAGGATTATATGGAACGCTTACTGCGCGAACGACTCAAAATATCTTCAACCACCACGAAACAGAAAACAAAAGGCAGGATAAATAACATTACATGAGCAAGCGAAAGCCTGAAAAAGTGAATCTTTCAGAATATCCACTGCTTCAACTAATAGGGCAGACACCGCTCGCTAAAATAAATCTCTTTGCTGACGAGTTCCCGAACGTTGACATCTACACAAAGGTGGAAACCTACAACCCCGGAGGCTCGATCAAAGACCGACCGGTCTTAAGGATGCTCACCGAGGCGATTGCCTCCGGAGAGCTCACACGTGAAAAAGTTATCCTCGATTCCAGTTCCGGCAACGCAGGGATCGCCTACGCGATGATAGGCGCGATACTCGGCTATAAAGTTGAACTTGTGATCCCAAACAACGCCAGCGAAGAACGAAAAAAACGTATCCAGTCACACGGGGCAGACATCATCTATACCGATGCTATTCTCGGTTATGATGAAGCACTACGAGAAGTCGATCGGCGTTATGAAGCGGATCCTGAGCGGTATTTTTTCAAATCGCAATACGAAAACGAAAACAACTGGCGCGCCCACTTTGAAACAACGGGTGTCGAAATCTGGAACCAAACAGGTGGGAAAGTTACGCACTTTGTCGCAGGTGTAGGGACTGGCGGCACTATCACGGGTGTCGGCAAACGGCTTAAAAACTATAACCCAGACATCCAAGTCTGTTCCATTTCACCAGAGGCATTCCCCGGTATTGAAGGACTCAAACCGCTCGGGCACCCAGACGACATCGTTCCAGAAATCCTGGACGAATCCGTGATTGATTGCCGGATACCTGCGACGATTGAAAATGCACACGAAATGTGTAGCCGTCTCGCACGACGGGGGTGGTTCGTCGGACAATCTTCCGGTGGCTATCTCTACGGCGCATATAAAGTCGCCCAACAAATTCAGGAAGGCGTTATCGTCACGGTCTTTAATGACCTCGGCGAACGCTATTTCAGCACAAGACTCTGGGATTAACTTCAGTCGGCAGTCGGAAACCGTCGGTTGGAAACCAAGAGGTTTTCGCTAAGGTATTAAAACGAAAAACCGTAGCCCGTAATGTAATGGAGGGCGGGTATAAGGAACATCCGTGAAAGTCTAAACGTCCGAAGTTTACCCGCAAGGTATAATTAAAAAATGGAAACAACAGTTATTCCGTTTCGAGGCTTACGCTACAACGCGACCAAGGTGCAAGGGATTGAGAACGTCATAGCACCGCCTTACGATGTCATCAAACCCGATGAACGGGTCGCTATAGAGGCACGCCATCCCGCCAATATCATCCGCCTAATCTTAAGTCAACCACAAGCCAATGACACCGACGAGGAAAGTCAGTACACACGCGCCGCTGCACGCATGAACCAGTGGACTTCAGAGGGCACACTTGTCCGGGACGCAACGCCCCGTTATTACATCTATGACCAATCCTTTAATGCCCCTGATGGGAAAAACTACACGCGCCGCGCCTTAATAGCACTCGTGAAACTCGAACCCTTTGAAAATCGGGTAATCCTACCGCACGAAAAAACACACGCTGGACCGAAGGCGGATAGGCTCAATCTCATGCGGGAATGCCACGCAAATCTGAGTCCGATCTTTCTCCTCTATGCCGATCCCGTCGGGGATATCGAACGGATACTGGAAAGTTTCACCGATGAAAATTCGCCGCAGATCGACTGTGCCGAAACCTTTGGAAGCACACACCAAGTATGGTGTTTAGACGACACAGAACGCAACCGTGAGATTCAAGACCTTTTTTCAACAAAACCGCTCCTGATCGCCGATGGACATCATCGTTATGAAACCGCCCTCGCCTTTCGGGATGAAATGGCTCAGAAAACGTCAAACGGCGCATCCTCCGGCTACGGCTATATGATGGTGAACCTCGTCAGGATGGAATCACCGGGTTTGGCGGTTTTAGCGATTCATCGGCTACTGTCTAACCTCAGCGCAGATCGGATCGGACATGCTATCGCTAAACTGCCGGAGGTGTTTGAGGTGCATGAGATTGACACACAAGCGAACCTCATGGCAAAATTAGATATACTGAAACGGAAATCTTCTGCGATCGGCATGTACACAACAGACGATACCTACCGTCTATTGATTCCGCTTTCAACAACACCGAAGCAATTGGATGTAACGCTTGTTCAAGAAACCCTCATTAAAGATCTATTTCAGATTGAAACACTGGCGGAACACATCAGTTATACTGCCTATGCGGATGATGCTGTCGCACACGTGAAAGAAGGGACGAACCGTGTCACACTCCTGATGAACCCGACTCCCGTTGAACAGGTCTTGGAGGTAGCTATGGCAGGTCAGACAATGCCACAGAAATCCACCTACTTCTATCCGAAGATGGCAACCGGGTTCGTTTTAAACCTGTTGAACGAGTAATACCACAAACGCCCGAGACGGAATAACTTTTGAAGGTGAAACGATGTATCACGAACACGAACGAGATACCTTAGCATTTTCGCATCAATTATATGCAGAGACACCTCGTCAACTTGCATTTCAGGCGACGAGTATTGCAGAAGCAGAAACCTGGCAGCGCGAACTGCGGGCAAAACTCACCGAATTAGTTGGTGGTTTTCCGCAGGAAACATGCGACTTACAACCGCAAGTCCTGGACTCTTGCGAATTTCCTACTTATTTCCGCGAGACGGTGCAGTTTCAGAGTCGTCCACATGCCGCTATTTTCGGGTACTACCTTTCTCCGAAGCCTCTCAATAGTTCAACCCCAAACCCTACGATTCTCTGTTTAGCGGGCCACGGGCGCGGTGTAGATGACATTGTCGGAATTGAGGAAGATGGCACCATGCGATCAGAATATGGCGGTTATCAGAACGACTTTGCCCTCCAGTGTGTAGCAAACGGGTACACCGTGCTTGCCATTGAGCAATTCGGGTTTGGTCACCGACGGGATCCTATCGCGCATCAGAAGGGTGGCGGGAGTTCCTCGTGTCAACCGAGTGCTGGTGCTGCACTACTCTTAGGTCATACGATGGTAGGTTGGCGGGTTTATGATGCCATGCGCGCCTTTGACTATCTGGCAACTCGTCCGGAGGTCGATATGGACCGTCTCGGCGTGATGGGAATTTCTGGCGGTGGCACAACAACCTTTTTCACTGCTGCGATTGATGTGCGTGTCAAGGCGGCGGTTGTGAGCGGTTATTTCAACACCTTTCGGGATAGTATCTTGAGCCTCAGCCATTGTATAGACAACTATATACCGAATGTGCTACAATATTCTGAGATGTACGACATCGCGGGGTTGATCGCGCCGCGCGCCCTGTTTGTTGAATCCGGTACGGAAGACACGATCTTTCCAATTGAAGCCACCCGCTTTGCGGTTAACGAGGCAAAAGCAATTTACAAATGTTTCGATGCCGAAGACAAATTAGGATTTGCAGCATTCGAGGCAGGGCATAGTTTCCACGGTGTCGGCGCATTCGAGTTTCTCAAAGGGGTACTATAAATAAGGAGGATAGAGTGGCAATTGAACTGTTTTCGATCGGCACAGAATTAGTGCTTGGACAGATTCAGGACACCAACGCACACTGGATTGCACAGCAAATCCTTCAGATTGGTGGCGAACTACGGCGAGTCACAATGCTACGCGACAACCGCGATGAGATGTCCGAGGCATTGGATTCGGCAATAGACCGAGAAACATCGCTTATTCTCACAACAGGCGGACTCGGACCGACACCCGACGATATGACCGTTGATGTGATCGCTTCACTCATCGGCACGAAATCCGTAGTGAGCGAAGAAACTGTCGCTGAATTTCGGAAACGCCGTGAGATGCCAGAGAACGATGTGATTAGCGAAGCCCTGATGAAAATGGCAATTGTACCGGAAACCGCTGTTGTTTTGCAGAACCCCGCAGGATGGGCACCCTGTATCAGCGTGGCACACAAGTCTTCCACAATTATGATGATGCCTGGTCCGCCTCGCGAAATGAAGTCAGTTTTTGAAACGCATATTCAACCCTTAATCGCAGAACGTTACCGCGCAGAAATTACCACAACGCGGGTTCATGTCAACATGTTCGAAGCCGAAGTTTCACCACTGATGCAGAAGGTGATGGAACGCTACCCAGATGTCTATCTAAAGGCGTATGTTGCCCTCCGAAAAGCGGATGGAGATACTATGCCGGTCGACCTTGTTTCAACGAGCACGAACAAAGCGGATGCCGAAACGCAATTGCAAGCCGCTACGTATTACTTCCAAGAACTTGTTGTTGAAGCAGGAAAATTTTTAATTTTACCTTTTTAATTTTACCTTGCGGTGAAATGAGACGGGTTTGGAACTTGGCGTGCCTTTCTTAAATCCGTCCTCCATTTCATTACGGACTCTGTGCTTTGGATAAACACTCTTAATTTTACCTTGCGGTGAAATGAGACGGGTTTGGAACTTGGCGTGCCTTTCTTAAATCCGTCCTCCATTTCATTACGGACTCTGTGCTTTGGATAAACACTCTTAATTTTACCTTGCGGTGAAATGAGACGGGTTTGGAACTTGGCGTGCCTTTCTTAAATCCGTCCTCCATTTCATTACAGACTACGTGCTTTGGATAAACACTCTTAATTTTACCTTGCGGTGAAATGAGACGGGTTTGGAACTTGGCGTGCCTTTCTTAAATCCGTCCTCCATTTCATTACAGACTACGTGCTTTGGATAAACACTCTTAATTTTACCTTGCGGTGAAATGAGACGGGTTTGGAACTTAGCGTGCCTTTCTTAAATCCGTCCTCCATTTCATTACAGACTACGTGCTTTGGATAAACACTCTTAATTTTACCTTGTAACTTCGTGTGAAGTATCTATGCCTCACACCCCTTAACGTACCACAAAAAGGAGATTTATACCATGAATCGCAGACCTTCAGGAAATACAAGAAGACCGCAAACGCGGCAGGTTAGACCGAAACGGAAGTCAACCCCTAAGAAACGTAAAGATGCTGATGTCAAGTTAGATACGGAACCCCAAGCCGAAGGCGAAGAGCAAACTCCCGCTAAAAGCGATAAAATAGAGGTGGAAGGGACCGTCGTGGAACCCTTACCCAACGCCATGTTCCGTGTGGAATTGGAAAATAAGCATCAGATTCTCGCACATATCTCCGGCAGAATGCGAAAGTTCTTCATCAAAATTTTGCCGGGTGATAAGGTAACTGTAGAACTTTCCCCTTATGATCTCACGAGGGGACGTATTACCTACCGGAAAAAGTAGTTTCCAAAAAGACTCGTCGGCGCGGTTTCCCGCCGCGCACCGGTCATAGGTTTTCGTAAGCCCGAACAGCTTCAAAGCACGTCCTGTTTGCAAAACCACTTGACCACCCGATACTATAGGAAATTCCCATGAAACCTGCTGCCTTAATTCACATCAATACCGCCGATGAAAAGGAAACAGCCCGACTCCTGGAGGCGATTGAAGTGAAACAGAGGCAGGTGGAAGAACTCACAATAGCAATCGAGACGCTCAAATCAGAAGTCAACGTGTTTGAGCGACGCTACAACGCCCAGGTCAGCCGCTACTACCTTGAGTTTGATAAAGTTGAACTCGAAATGAAAGAGTATCGCCTCCGGTTACAACTACGCCGAGAGCATGTAAGTGAAGAAGAGATAGAAGCACGAGTGGAATCGTGCTTCAAAGCGAGTCGCGCGCGTGTTGACGCATACGAGGCGGTCAATGAATCTGAACCAACGCCTCAAGAGGACAAACTTCCTGACACCCAAGCGAAGCACCTACAAGATATCTACCGCAAACTCGCTAAACGGTATCATCCGGACAAGGCTATGGATGCCAAGGAGGAGGGACGACGAGAACAACTCATGCCGCTCATTAACCGAGCCTATAACGAACAGGACCTTGAGACCTTAGAGCGGTTAAGCCTCGGCGAAACAGAACTGCATGTCTCTGAAAAAACAGCTACTGAGAAACGAAGAGCGTTCCAAACAAAACTGCGAAAACTTAACCGAGCCGCGAGTGAATTGCGATTTGAGATAAATCGACTCAAGGCAGGACGCACCTATCAACTGAAACAACAGATAGAAAACGCGAAAAAAGCGGGAACAGATTTGCTTACGACCCTCATCAAAGATTTAGAGCGAAAAACCAAGGCAAGCCGAGGGCAACTCACACGCCTCATTAATATGTGGCACCGTGCACACTAAATTTATTCAGGGAATCAATCATGCAACTTAAAGATAAAGTCGCTATTATCACCGGTGGTGGACGCGGCATCGGCAGAGCCATTGCTATCGCCTACGCCGCTGAAGGCGCGCGGATTGTCATCGCCGCGCGAAGCACCGAACAGATTGACGAAGCTGCCACAGACATAACCGAGCAGGGTGCGGAAGTTCTCACCGTGCCTACCGACTTGCGAATCAATGCGGACGTGGAAAACGTTGTTCAGAAGACCGTAGATCGGTTCGGACGGATAGATATCCTCGTCAATAATGCGGGTGTCAATCCGAGAGGCCTGTTTCTGGATAGCACAGACGAAGAATGGGAACAGGGGTGGCAAATCAATGTCATGGGGGTTGTGCGTTGCTGTCGCGCCGCATTACCGATCATGCAACAGCAGGGAAGCGGAAATATTATTAATGTCGGCTCCGGTATGGGACAGGTTGGACATGCAAACCTCAGTGTCTATTGCGCGTCGAAAGCGGCGTTGCACGGGTTGACACAAGCGATCGCTGAAGAGGTATGGCAGGATGGTATCATCGCGAACGTTCTTATCCCGGGTCCCGTGAGAACTGAACTCTCAAAACCTGCTTGGGAAAATGCGGGAACTTTCAGAGCGCAAAGCGATCCGTGGAAAGAGCCGGAACAGGTTGTGGCATCGGCACTGTTCCTCGCGGCACAACCCCCTGCGAGCGGCATGACGGGTCAGATTTTGAGCATCATGCGCCGAAACAGCCCGTAAGGCATAGACGCTAAATGCCACATTTTTTACAACGGAAATGTAACACGCCGTCCCTCTTGTGCGGAACGATATGCTCCCAACACCATCTCTACTGAAACCCGTCCATCTTCCACCGTGACATCGGGTTCTGTCCCGTTCTTCAGGCAATCGATAAACGGACGAGGCACGCCGCCAATCCGTTCTCCATGCCCATCCGGAATTGGGATACCCAAGTCCTTCCACGAGGGTGCCTCTCGCGTATACAACTTAAGCGCAATCGCATCTGCGGATCGAGGGATATTGCATGAAGGTGCATCGCCATAATTCTGAATTACCACGCCTTCATCACCATAGATTTCGGTCGTATTCTCACCGGCGAGTGTCACAGATGTATTCAGCAGAATCGCCATTTCTCCACCCGCAAACCGATAGACAGCCAACCCGGTGTCATCAGGCGCGACATCCGTCAGAATGTTATCAATTTCGGCGATAACACTCGTTGGTTTGCCGAGCATCCAGTGGATAAAATCGGTTGCGTGAGAGGCATCGTCCATGAACATCCCCATGTTCTTCTCTGGATCGATGTGCCAGCGGCTGGGTCCCGTCACGAAGGCTTCGCTAAACAGTGCGTTGATGCAGTGTCGGCGGCGTAGCACACCGATCTTTCCGAGAACCCCACTGTCAATAATTTCTTTCATTGCGATGTTTGCTGGATCGCGCCGCATCTGATAACCCATCATAAATTTCACACCCGTTTTCTCGACGACCTCGGCAATGCGATCGCAATCTTCCAACGTGAGTGCCATCGGTTTCTGGCAGAGGATATCCTTTCCCTCCGATGCCGCTGCGACCACCATCTCGGCGTGCCGATTCGTCTCACACGTCACGATAACAGCGTGAATATCCGGGTGGTTGATAACATCTTCAAGATGGGGTGAGTAGTTCATGCCGTATTGCGTTGCCGCGGCTTCCCCGCGTTCAACGTTATCGTCCCAACACGCAATGAGTTCAACATCGTCAAACGCCTGCATCTGGTTGCAATATGCGTTGACATGCCCATGTGCAAAACTGATTATACCGATACCAATCTTTGTTTCCATATATTAAGCTATCCAATCTGTGAGTATTTGTTGTGAATCTATTTCTGGGTTAAAAATTTGCAATCCCTCAGCGCGAGCGGCTCTGAGAAGGCGTTGATCTGAGGCAACAAGTACCAGTGTATCGCCACGGAGTTCTGTTACCACGTCTAATGCGGAACGTAAGACCATCGCATCAACGCTGTTGAGTGAGTGGGTTTCAATCAAACGCATTGAGTTCCAGACAAGAGGATCTGGAACCGAAATTTTTCTGAAGTTGGACTGGATATCAATAATCTCCGACTTTAAGTGGGTGGTAGATTCAGCAAATTGGTCAGCTGAAATGCGTCCATCATTCCTTTTACGAATACAGATCCAAAAGACTTCCACCGCTCCGATTGTCAAGCATTGTAAACGTGTCAACGGCACATTTGCAAAAAGGAAATCAATTTTATCGCTACCTACTTCTTCAATATATCGCTTGGCGAGAGCACTCGCATCAAAGTAAAAATAATGCACGACTATTTTTCCCGTTCTGCGATAATTGCGCGGCTAAACTCGTTGTCCTCTGGACGGATGCCACTCTCAACCATACTCTTGCGAACTTCTTCAAGAGGTCTGGGCTTAAAATCAGGTGGATATCCCATCCGCTTCAATATTTCCTCAATCACTTTTGCACCGATATCAGCATCTTGCTTGTTGTTCTGTGCATCAACTGTATTCACAACGTCAGTATCGCGATCCTTCGGAACATCCGAGACGAATTTCTCAACGAGCCAAGAAAGTTGCTCATTCACCTCCGTAACCATCTTCTCCAAACGATCTAAACGCTGGACAACAGCCTCAAGCGTCGCTTTTTCCATTGTAAAATCCCCCTTATCTTTCCCGCCCTTCGATAATTGAGTGACTAAACTCGTTATCTTCAGCACGAATTCCGTGCTGTGCCATGCGCGCTTGCAGCTCCTCGGCAGGAATTGGTTCACCGGAAATCCCCATTTCCTCAAATATTTCATAGACAATTTTGGCATTTTCCTTCTTGTGTCGTCCATAATATGCCATCACTTCCTCGCCTGTTTTGCAATTCTTTGGCGGTTTTGGCACAAATTCATCAACAAGCCAAGAGAGTTGCTGACGCATTTCCACAGCTATCTTCTCTAATCGATCTAAACGCTGGACAACAGCCTCAAGTGTCGCTTTTTCCATCGTAAGCACCTCCTCTATTTCCGTTTATTCTCCCCGTTATTCTGTTATTTAAACCCAAGCCACCTATTATAGACATAGCACTCCGCTGGAGTGCAGTCGCTTAAATACGCCCTTTCTATAGACATACCACCCCTCTGGGGTGAGGAAAGTGCATGAAAAATCTCCTTGAACCTTCAAAACTCGTTAGTAGCAACTCGGGTTATTTAAGAATACCACTAAAGTCATAATAGGACTTACGCAGTTGACCCGTCTTCGCGTAGGCTTTGGTTCGTAGTAGCGCAATTCATTGCGCTTTCTTCCGGAATATCCCCTCAATTTTAGCAGGGAAGCCAATTTTGCGTAAGTCCTGTCATAAGATGTCCTGTCAATATACGATTCACTTCTCCAAAACAATCCGAACCTCCGTGTCCATGCCGTGCTCCGCAAAATCCACTTCAGCGGAAATCGGACCGAGGGACTCCAACGGAAAGAGGTTTTCCGTGATACGTTGCGTCACTGTTGGATCCAATTTCTGTCCCGACAGAGAAACGAGCACCGTTATGATCGGCAGAAAACGTTTCAATTCCGGCACAAACAGATTCGGTTGAACGAATACCTGAACACCATTTGCATCTGCCGAGAACGTTATGTCGCTCAAGACAGGCGCGTTGCCTGTAGTCGTATCAATCACAGACTTCAAGCCCGCCAGTGTTGTACCGAAGACGAAATAGTCATCGACGATTGCATATCCACCCGTAACCGCTAATAGAAAATTGAGACGGAGCTGCACAGGTTGCAGCGTGATCCCTTTGTAATCCTGCGATTCAAGGAATTCGAGGGGCTTGCCAGCAATTAAGGGCTTTCCTTCCTTCACGATTCCTAAAACCGAGTTTAGGACATCGGGAGCCTTCGCATGAGCCAGTAAAACCAACGAAGGCACGACCAATACTTCACCCGGATCGGGAGCAACTAACAAGACGGTTAAGTCTGCGCCCAAAACTTGGGAGAGATCTATATTACCAAAGAGTTCTCGCATCTGTTTCAGAATGGGCAGCGAAGCAACAAAGGCAGTACGCTCGGGAAAAGCAAGGAACGGTTTTGAGTCATCCGCAGTTGGAATATGAGAACGGCTGGTGTCAACACTTCTTCGGAACCGATGTCGCGACACAATCACGCCTTCTTCATATCGGTTGCCAAACGCCCAAGATCCTGAATCCCCAAACAACCCCAAAGTTTGTTTAACAAGCACATCGGAACTCATACTATCCAACAAAGGAACAAACTGCTGCAAATCCATATATCCAGTACTTTTGTCCTGACGATAATCGTCCTGTATATCCACCGCCATGGGATGCTCAGCGAGAAACCCCTGCTTTTTCGATGTAGTTTTCGTGTCAGAAAGCCCGGTATAGAGGTCAAGCGTCTCAGCTAATAACAGCGGGTCGAGGCTTAAGACCCCAATTTTTCCGATGAAGGTATAACTAAAATTGCGCGGATACCCTATGATGGTATTAATCGTGAATCCGCTGTAATCGGCTTGAATCCGTTCGTATTTTGGGTTGATTGCATCCGTTGCCGTAATCGCTTCAATGCTCAGTTTCTCCTGTGCTCCCACTGCGGTGATGAGCATAAACGAGAGTTCTCCTTCACGTCGATAAAAAGCAAGGATAGCTTCCTCCCCAAAATAGCCAGTGATCGTCTTAAGGTCAAGTTTGCCGCCCATCTCGTATTCCCATAACTGCTTCTGATAGACGAGTTGTTTCCACGATGGCTGCTTTTGAATCTCAGCGAGAATCGGCATTTTAGCAGTCTGTTTTCCAAACTCACTGCGATTGAAGGTTTCTACCAAGCCTTTCAACTCCTTGAGCGTTAAGTAGCAGATTGGAGATTTCGGGAGTAGCGTGATAAGATGCTGTTCCGGTTCCCACAGCGCAGTCCGGTGATAGATAACGGATAGCAAAATGATAACTCCAATAAGGACGATTAGGCTAATGAAAATGATCTTTTTAATTATTCCTTGCGGTTCGGTCAGGTGGGTTAAAACATTCACGTTCTCCTCCGTCCATCCGCCCTCCGCTACACTTACGGGCTACGGTTTTGGTTTTTTTAATTATTCCTTGCGGTTCGGTCAGGGGGGTCGGAGACTTTCAAGTTCATCTCCGTATACCCGCTCTCCAAATGTAAAGCAAAGACAAATTATGCCATTTAAGGCATAATTTCATTACGAACTACAGGTAAGGAAATAGGTAAAACTAAATGACCCCGTCAGAAACCCACTCGTAATGGAACAGAGAGCACCCCCAGGTGCCCATAATTTAAAAACTGCCATTTGATTATATCACACCTCGTTTCGGTAAACAATCAAATTGACGGGTAATTCCACGACTATTTATGGTAGATTTTAGAATCAATTGGACATTCTAAAGAGGCGAGGATACAATCCTCGCCAGCGAGGGTGGAGGTCTTCGCTTCTATTGAGATTGCCTCGCAGTGAGAGTTATTTGTAGGTTCTACCATAAATGATCTTAGTGGCAGCTGTAAAAAAAGTTGCCTGAAGCCAAAAATTGATGTAGAATATTAGAGTTACTTTTTGAAAGAGGGTGAACACTGTTCCGACCAAAGATCTCAGAATTCGGCCATTCACTATTTTCCTCATCTGCGTGTTAGTGCCTGCCAACTGTTGGTGGGTGTCCGCCTCTATTATCCGTGGCGGCGGCAGTCCAACGCAGGTTTCGCTTTTCTACAACGCCGTTATCACCATTTTAATCCTACTGGGCATCGGATTTCTGTTGCGCCGATTGCATAACGCGCTCGTGCTTAACCGCGCTGAATTGCTCGTCATCTACACTTGCATTTCAGTAGGGGCAGGACTTGCAGGCGTAGACCGATTCCTCGTCCTTATGCCGATTATCGGGCATGCACACTGGTTCGCGACACCGGAGAACGACTGGGCAAACCTGTTCCATCTGCACGTTCCGCAGTGGTTGGTTGTCAGCGATAAACGCGCGCTTGAGGGATATTACCACGGATTTGCGAGTATCTACGAATCGCGCTACTTGACAGCATGGCTGCCGGCTATCTTGTGGTGGACACTCTTCATTGTAGCAATCCACCTCGTGATGCTCTGCCTCTGTCTCATCTTTCGGAAGCAGTGGGTCGAATCAGAAAGACTCAGTTATCCGATCATCCAACTGCCCTTTGAGATGACAACGCGCACCCGTGGATTCTTCAACTCACCGTGGATGTGGCTTGGACTTTCGATCGGGGTCTCAATTGATGTCATCAACGGGTTAAATTTCCTGTTTCCTGTCGTCCCGAGTCTTGGTGGGAAATTATACGACCTGCGAAAGATTTTTACAGAACGTCCGTGGAGCGGCATCGGCTGGAGTCCAATTGGCATCTTCCCATTCGGTGTAGGGCTTTCGTTCTTTATACCGCTGGATCTCTCCTTCTCCTGTTGGGCATTCTGGTTAATCTGGCGAGCAGAACGGCTGTTAGGGGTCATTGCTGGATGGCGGGGACTGCCGCGTTTCCCTTACGAAGCCGAACAATCACACGGCGCATATTTAGGGCTTTGCGTCGTGGCAATCTGGATGAGTCGACGCTATCTGATGGGGATTGCACGCCAACTCGTGTCCCCAAAGGCAGACGAACCGATTTCATATCGCCTGATCATTCTCGGATTTCTCGGCGCATCGGCGTTTATCGTCGGATTCTGCCTGAAGATGGGTATGAGTTTTTGGATAATCATCGTCTACTTTGCCATCTGGTTCGCAATTGCGATGGCGATTACACGTTTACGCGCGGAACTCGGTTCACCCGTGCACGACTTGCACTTCATTGGTCCCGATGAAATGTTGCCACGGTTGTTAGGCATCCGCCGATTGGGAGCCGTGAATTTAACGGGGTTCGCCTACCTCTACTGTTTGAACCGCGCCCACCGTTCACACGCCATGCCGCATCAACTTGAAGGCTTCAAATTGGCTGAGGGTGCTAACATTCCACTGCGCCGGTTTTCGCTTCTCATGATGCTGGCTTCGGCGTTAGGCGCGCTCGGTTCCTTCTGGGCATATCTATCCATGTATTACTCAGAGGGTGGTTTTTCAAGTTTTGGTAGAGAATCCTTTAATCGGTTAGAGACATGGCTAACTTACGCCGCGCCACCGGATGTGCCTGCGATCGGTTTCGCATCGTTCGGATTCGTCCTGACGTTACTCCTCGCCGCAATGCGGATGCGATTCATCTGGTGGAACTTACACCCTGTCGGCTACGCGATCTCCGGGAGCTGGGCAATTAACCCGATGGTGGGTTCAATCTTTGTTGGATGGCTACTCAAATGGCTCGTGCTGAAATACGGTGGACTCCACTTGCATCGGAAAGCGGTTCCGTTTTTCCTCGGCATTGTGCTCGGTGAGTTCGTCATCGGTTCGTTCTGGAGTCTGCTGGCTGTTATACTCGATAAACCGATGTATCGTTTCCTGTTTTAATTTTTTAACAAAGGATAAAATGCGTTAGGGCACTTAGTCAGGACTTACGCAATTTTGACGATATGACGCTCCGTTAGAGGGTGAACTCTAAAAAACACAGACGTTCTCAGGGCACAACCTAACAGGTTATGCTACAAAAGAGCAACCTGCGTTAGGGCACTTAGTCAGGACTTACGCAATTTTGACGATATGACGCTCCGTTAGAGGGTGAACTCTAAAAAATACAGACGTTCTCAGGGCACAACCTAACAGGTTATGCTACAAAAGAGCAACCTGCGTAAGTCCTATTAGTTTTAAAAACTTACCGGATTGTTTGGATTAACGAGCAATAAATAACTTTCGGAACACGGACGAGTATGTTTGTAGCAGTGCGATTCATCGCACGTCCTAAAAGTGTTTATAACGGGCAATAAATGGTTTCCCTACTACAAACCAGAGGACTTGAAATATAGAAAACTAAATAACTATAAAGATGTGTAAAAGGCGTTGTTATTTTTTCTGTTTGTGGTATAATATTTAAAACACAATATTCGGAACAAGGAATTGGAACTAAAACAGAAAGCAGAACTCATATCAGAAGCACTGGAAGATTTATTTGGTGTCCCGACCCGCGAAGGCGCAGGAGACGTGTTAGAATGCCTTATCCTAACGATCCTGTCGCAAAACACGACAGATGTTAGCCGCGATAAGGGGTATGCCGTGCTGAAAGATCGCTTTCCAACGTGGGAGGATGTGCTGTATGCCGATGCCAAAGCGATAGAGGCAGCGATAAGGATTGTTGGACTCGGAAAACAGAAAAGCCTTACCATTAAAAACTTCCTCACTTGGCTCAAAGCCGAACGCAGCGATCTCTCATTGGAGTTCATTCACGACATGGAAACGGAGGAAGCCTTAGAATTCCTGTGTCAACACAAAGGTATCGGTATCAAAACCGCATCCGTTACACTCTCCTTCGCGTGTGGTCGGGAGGTCTTCCCAGTTGATACACACATCCTGCGAATTTCCAAACGCCTTGGACTGATTCCACCGAATTGTAGCGCAGAGAAGGCACATCAACTGCTACCCGCAATTGTGCCGAAAGATAAGGCGTATCCGTTCCATATGAACCTAATTTACTTCGGTAGAAAAATCTGTAATGCTCGAAAGCCGTTATGCGAACGGTGTCCGTTGACGCAGCACTGCCTCTACTTTAGAGAGAACTTACAAGCTTAGGCAGTGCTTCCCTGTATCGGAGGGGAAAACATGTTTAATTGGAGAAACTTGTCGTGGAAACATCTATTTGTGGTGCTGTTGTTACTACACATTCTCCCGCTCTGGATCTTTGCCTATTTCCCCTCTCAAGACGGCGCGAGCCATATTTACAACGGTTTAGTACTGAAGGAATACGGACAACACGAAAACTATAAATTGCGGGATGCATGGGAGCTGAATATCACTGTCTTCCCGAACTGGCTGTCTCACATTATGCTGTCAGCATTCCTCTACGTGTTCCCACCTGTCATCTCGGAGAAGGTCTTTCTCACAATTGCGATAGGCATGGTCCCGATCGCTTTCTACTATTTCTTTAACACAGTCCACAGAGGTGAAAAAGGGCAGTTTGTGTATGCCTGGCTCGGTTTCCCTTTCGCTTACAACTACCTCCTCTACATGGGGTTTTACAACTTCCAGTTGAGCATTTCGTTCTTCTTCTTTAGTTTCGGGTTCTGGTGGAAACATAAGGACGACATCCAAGTAAAACATCTGATTGGACTGTATGTGTTGCTACTGCTTACATATCTGTCGCATATCGCTTCTTATGGCCTTGCCGTCTTAGGTATCTCTGTGGCAGGCGGCTGTTTGTGGGGGATCCCGGCGATAACCGCAGCGTGGCGAACGCGTAGAGAAGGGTTCACTGCGCTGCTGCAAAAATTTGTTGTCAGTCTCAAGCCCGTCTTTCGCCTTTTCCTCTATATGGTGCCGATGTATTTTGTCCTGATAGACTATTACCTACAGAGTACAAAACAACATCAACAAGGTAACCATCGCGGTATGGAATGGGTTTGGGAATATTTTTGGGGCGTTAAATCGATTGTCTACTTTAGCGACTGGCATCTGAGAGCCAACTATTTTCTTCTTGCAGTGTTAGGAATAGCCGTTATCATCTCTATCGGTTACCGAATTCACCGGAAGGAGTGGGTGAAACGGACGGATGCCTTTTTGTTAATTGCGATCTTGTTCACCTATATGTTCGTTAGGGCACCGTGGAGCTACGGACCGGGCGGATGGATTAACGATAGAATTCATCTCTATATTTTGCCGATGTTGGCAGCATCGCTAATTCCTGATATGGGTAAATCTTTTCGTTACGCTGTCGCAGCGTGTCTTGTCTTTTTTAGCTTACTCCACTTTGGCAGGACGGCGTATGACCACGCACGGATTGCACCAGAGATTGCGGAATTGGTATCGGGAACACATCTTATCGAACCCCATACAACGTACCAGATGCGAAGTGAGAATTGGCACAAATCTGATGCTTTAGGAACGGTTAAATACGTCACACCTTATGCCCACCACATGGCACTCTATGGCGTATACGCAGATGATGTAGCACATTTGGAAAACTACGAAGCCGCATTCAATTACTTTCCGGTAAATCGCAACACCGAGAACGCACCAGCGAATTATCTCGATTTATGGTATCATAAAGCAGTTGTAGATTATGTTATTGCGTGGTATCCGCCTGATACGCCTGAATTTCGGGCGTACACCGCTGATCACGAAATCATTTACGAGACAAAACATCTTCAACTCTATCGGAAAAAGCGAGCAACTGGACCCATACTTGAATTGTGGAACAAGACGGAAGAAGGTAAATTGATAATTCGTTTCGACATGCAACCCAACGGCAGTGCAACCGCCTTAGATCATCACGCGATTGGACCGGATACAGAATATGAGAGTGGCAAATTTGGATGGGATACACGCTCACCCCACGAAGGCTATCGAGTCGACAGAAGGACGACAGAACTCGCGCAGGACGGTGTTTGGGGTCAGAGAGATGCGGCATTCAAAATCGACTTACCCAATGGAACCTATCGCGTAACCAATACCTTTGCTGAAAGAGAAGATGCAATGCATACGCTCAATCTATTCGCAAATGGGGAGCAAATTCTTAAGGACTTTACAATATCAGACGCTGATGAAGTGCTTCAACATACCTATACAGCAGAAGTCACAGGGGGTTATCTCACCCAAGTTATTTTTACACCTAAAGACCGGGTGCGTCATGAAAATGACTGGGGGCATAAAAACCATTTTTGGATTTGGAACGGCTGTACGGTCGAACAAATTTTTTGAACTATTAAGGTTGCTCGGTTTTGCCCGTTGTCCAAACCGAACCTGTGATTAAGAACACGTTTTTTCTACAACAATACAATTAACCGTGCTCTTAACAAAAACCTTACAATTAATAAACCTACCATTTTTCGGCAACGGAGAAAATGAGCAGGGAGACGTTAATAAAAAAATGATTAAACCACATGGAGCCGAAACCTTAACCCCGCTTTACGTTTCGGATGATGCCCAACGTGCCGAACTCACCAAAGAGGCGGAACAACTTCCGTCCGTACTGATTTCTTCAGGCGCCGCCGCATCAGCCGTTATGCTCGCGTCAGGGTACTTTACACCCCTCACGGGCTATATGAACGTCGCTGAAGCCGTAAACGTCGCCACAGATATGAAACTGCCGAACGGACTCTTCTGGCCCGTTCCAGTGATGAATATCGTCCCATCGGAGCAGCTTACAGATGCAGTAAAGAACGCTGACAGAATTGCCCTACGCGATCCGAACGTTGAAGGCAATCCACCGCTCGCTGTCATGAAGGTTTCGGCAATCGAGACACTCTCAACAGAACAGAAGCAACTCCTCATTGAAAAGACCTTCGGAACCACCGATCCAGAACACCCAGGTGTCTCTGCCTTCGCAGATGTTGGGGACAATGTCCTCTCTGGTCCGATCGAAGTGCTGAACTATTCCTACTTCCGCGAGGATTTTCCGGACACATTCCGTACAGCCGTTGAGATTCGCGAGGACATCGCGGCGCGTGGATGGGATACAGTCGTCGCTTTTCAGACGCGGAACCCCATGCACCGCGCCCACGAGGAACTCTGTAAGATCGCGCAAAAAGAAGTCAACGCCGACGGTATCCTGATTCACATGCTTCTCGGTAAATTAAAGCCGGGCGACATCCCCGCCGCCGTTCGGGACGCCTCTATCCGTGCGATGGTGCAGCACTACTTCCCCGAAAATACCGTCTCTATCACCGGTTACGGATTCGATATGCTTTACGCTGGACCGCGGGAGGCACTCCTCCACGCTGTTTTCCGTCAAAACTGTGGCGCATCCCACTTCATCGTCGGACGGGATCACGCCGGTGCAGGCGATTATTACGGCGCGTTCGACGCACAAGAGATCTTCGACACAATTCCAGAGGGTGCTTTAGAAATCGGCATTTTCCGCGGCGACTTCACGGTCTGGTGCAAAAAGTGCAATGAGATCGTCATGATGCGCGACTGCCCTCACGGTGGCGATGACTATTTCAACGTCTCTGGCACAAAGCAGCGTGAGATTCTCGCCGCAGGCGAACCACTGCCACCGGAAATAGCGCGTCCCGAAGTCGCGGAGATCCTGATGGAGTACTATCAGTCGGAAGCGAATGCGTAAGTAAACCGGCAAACCGCGAAGGCGAAGATCTATCGGATACCGAGTCATAACAGTGGCTCCGATTTGGCGACGATCACCATTTTTCGGATGTTATCACAACATTTCAGTTGATATGCGGACGCACTTTCGTTATAATTCGTTATAATTGAACTTAACCAATTAGACGAAAACACTGGAGAAGGAGGTAGTCAGATGGCACCTATGGCAGCACCAACTTACCTAACCCCTGAAGCGTATCTCGAATTGGAACGTAAGGCGACCACAAAAAACGAATACGTGAACGGAGAGACACTCGCGATGGCCGGTGCCAGTTTCGCACACAATTTCATCACGTTAGATACAACGATCTATCTTAGCCGCCAATTGATGGATGGTGCCTGTGAAGTCGCCTCTACAGGTGATCTACGTGTGAAAGTTAGTCAAACGGCATCCTACTTTTACCCGGATATTGTGGTCGTTTGCGGAGATCCACAGGCTGAGGATAATACCTTTGACACACTCGTGAATCCGACACTCATTGTAGAGGTACTTTCAGTCTCCACTGAAATGTATGACAGAGACGAGAAATTCGCGCACTATCGCCAAATTGATTCTTTGCAAGAATACATTTTGATTTCACAAGATAGGGTGCAGGTGGTGCACTATCGCCGCCAAGTGCCCCAATGGATGCCAACCGAGTTTCGAGCACTTGAAGATGTGATGCCGCTTGTATCTATAGGGTGTAAACTGCCTTTGCAGCACATCTACAGACGCGTCAAATTTGACAGCAATTAAGAGTTTCTCAAATATTACTAACGTTGTGAGATAGTTGAAGTGAAAGCCATTCAATACACCAAAAGCATCCCACGTTATCTGGTGATGCGCCACCTTGGGAAACGGTGGCGAAATCTCTACACGTCCTTTGTCTCCTGTGTGCATCTCGTTGATATTCCGGAGCCACAACTGCCAACGCCTGAATGGGTCAAAGTCAGACCCCGACTCAGCGGTATCTGTGGCTCCGATTTAGCGATAATCACTGCGAAAGGGAGTCCCTACTTTTCGCCGTTCACGTCAACCCCTTTTGTATTAGGGCATGAAATCATGGGCGAAATCGCGGAGACAGGTGCTGCGGTGGAGAGTTTCCCTGTCGGTGCGCGAGTGGTAATCGAACCGGCATTGTCGTGTAAAGTGAGAGGGATTTCGCCGCCGTGTCATCAATGCCGAAACCAACGTTTCGCCAACTGCGAAAATATCACAAAAGGAGACATCTCTGCGGGGGTTCAAACAGGCTACTGCCGCGATACAGGGGGTGGGTGGAGCGAATACGTTCTTGCTCACCAATCACAACTCCACCTCGTTCCGGACGATATCTTGGACGAAACCGCTGTACTGCTTGAACCCTTTGCCTGTGCACTACACGGCGTTTTGAAGACAGAATTCAACGAAACAGACGAAATCTGTGTGATTGGCGGCGGCACCATCGGCCTTCTCACTGTCGCAGCAGTTCGGATACTCGGTCACCGAAATCGAATCCTCATCTTCGCCAAATATCCGCATCAACAGCAACTGGCACTCGAACTCGGCGCGGATGAGGTGTTATCACCGAACAGCGGTCGATATGCGGCGTTTTGTGAACTCACAGGAGCAACATCGCATCAACCGGAATTGGGACAACAGGTATTAATTGGCGGTGTAGACGTTACCTTTGATTGCATCGGCTCCAGCGTCACAATAGACGACGCACTCCGTTTTACCCGAGCCGGTGGCGATGTCATCTTAGTCGGTATGCCGGGGATACCCAAAAACGTTGACTGGACTTCAATCTGGTATAAGCAGTTGAACGTCAAAGGTGCTTATACGTATGGCCTCGAAACTCATAATGGAGAACAGATCCATACCTTCACACTCGGTATGCGTCTCCTCCAAAAGATGGGACCCGGACTGCGTCCGCTGGTGAGCAAGCCCTTTCCACTGCGAGATTACAAACGCGCCATCCAGACTGCCATGAATACTGGAAAAACCGCCACGGTGAAAACCGCTTTTGACTTGCGAATGTGAGCATATATATGTTTTAATTAATATAGTATTGAAGGGCGCGATACTCTAAAAAACTCAATTCAAAACCGGAGAAACAACCACAAATATGGCTAATGAATTAACAATATTTACAGAGATTTTCCCAGTTCAACTAAAAGCACTTCCAGACCTGACTTTGTACCAACTAAAGGTTAGTGGATCTGTAAGCTCAGATGAAATTGGACGAAAAGTGTGTTATCGCCTACAAACGAAGCTTGGCGGGCATTGGAATTGGGACCAGGAAAAGAAATATGTTATTACTGACCGTCCCCAAACCGAATCTTCCATAAAGGAAACTCTTCGTGAAATATGGGAAACTTCGACAGAAGAAGATATACTCCGCGGACTGGAGAGCATAGAGGTATCTCCTAACAACACAGCTTCAACTCAAGGAATAGCTAACTTTGTAGCCCGTTCCCTGCAAGATGATTTTTCACAAATGATCAACAAGGCATTAGCCAAACATACACGAGAAGAGAAAACATACTATGTAAACCTCAAATGTCGGTTACGCGGTTGGGTAGTTGACAACCATCCGGCAGTATCCCTTTCTATCGCTTCAGAACTGCAGTACAAGGGGGATCTGAAAACTTATCTTGCAACCTGTAACAGTCCTAACCAATTAGAAGGTTTGCACGTTATAGATAAGACTAAACCTACTTTTGAAACTTCAATGACAATCACAGAAATTGTAGGAAAACTCGGTGAAAACAATACGCGAGACAGACTGCTAGCGTATAAAACACCTCTTGAGATGAAACGCTTGATTGAACAAGCATCCGACGATGAATTAGTTGTTAGACTCGACGGCAAATACGATTATATCGTTAGTGCCTTACAAATTCGGATTCACAGTGCCGATTATTCTCGTTTCAAAATTAAAGAGAACTTGCAAATCTCGGATGCACAACGCGCAGATCACATCAGATCGGCATTCTCAATACTCCAAAAAAGCAATTTATTAGGTCAGGCTTATGCAGAAAATAGACATGAGCACTTGTTTCTCAACGGAAATGACATCGGCTATAATCCTAGACTGAAAATTGGTAATGGAGAAATTGTAGTCCCAGATTCAATCTTCCGTTCTCTGAAGAAATTTGGTTTGTACAAGTCCACAACCAACAGACATATACACATTGCTATCTTAAACACTTCCCCTCAAACACCATTGGAGACTCTCCGAAGGAACTTGAGAAATGAATTGAGCAAAGGAATGGACTACAAGTTGATATTAGCAATAGAAAAAGAGGTCCCTAACGCATCACGAGGAGTGTTAGAGCCTGCTCTTGAGGAAATAGCTGAAAAGAATCCTGACATTATCTTAGGAATCATCCCAAAACTTGATTTTGACACGGACGAGTGGACACCTTATGACGAATTTAAGCATCTGACTTTAAAAAAAGATTTACAAAGTCAAGTTGTCCAACCTCTCAATGTTAATAATCGCTATATCATAGAGAATGTTGTTTTAGGGATACTCGCTAAAACAGGGAATATCCCATATATACTAGCGGAACCGATAACCTATGCGGATTTAGTTGTCGGGCTTGATGTAGCTCGTCAGAAGAAGCGTAAACGTCCAGGGACTATGAATTCTGCTGGCATGGCCAGAATTTACTTTGCCAGTGGCCAACTTATGCGATATAATATCAGAGAAGCGATGTTAGAAGGAGAAATAATCCCATCGCGGATTTTACAAGACATATTTCCGAAAAAGGAGTTCGCAGAGAAAAAAATTCTTATTCACCGAGATGGATTCTTACCGGAGTCGGAAAAAAAGGCGTTAATGGAATGGGGAGATCAAATCGGTGCTACATTTTACTTCGTGGAAGTCATTAAAAGTGGGACTCCTCGTCTTTATGCAAGCCAAAACAAGGAAATTGTCAAGGCTCCAAAAGGAAGCATACTTAAACTGAGTGAGATCGAGGCATTGCTAGTTTCATCAGAATTTTCTGCACGTTTCAAAGCAACTCCACAACCAATTCGCGTTCGTACTCATCCTCCTTTTTCACTAGAACATGCTCTGCACTCTGTTTTGTCTTTAACTTTGCTGCATTATGGATCTCTTCGACCGCCACGCTTACCCGTCACCACTCACTATGCTGATAAAATATCTTCTATGGCTATAAAAGGGTTGAAGCCTGAGATACTTGATGGTGAAATACCATTTTGGTTATAAATATCTAATAAACTTCTACAAGGTTCGCGTCCTACCTCACCGCGACAACAAAGATATACAGGAGATACGCGTTTATGCGTTTTATCGGTTGCAAATTAAACTTAATGCCCTATATTGAAAGGCTTGTCACGGAAACGCTCGGTATCAGAGAAGGTGTTTTCTGCGATATTTTTGCAGGCACTGCCACTGTAGGCGCATATTTCAAAAAACGGGGTTTCCAGATAATATCCAATGACTTACTCGAACTTTCTGCTGCTTTCCAACATGCATTGATTGCAAATAATACGGAGCCAGAATTCTCTGGGATCATTGACACCCTTGGTGATGTCGGAAATGAGGATCTGTTCACCTCACTCTCACCGTATAACACGGTTGTAGCTTGGTTAAATTGTCTACCTGGGAAAAAAGGCTTCATCTTCAACGCGTATTGCCCATCGGGGAATAATGAGTGCGGCAGACAATACTTGTCCGACGTGAATGGACAAAAGATTGATGCTGTGCGTCAACAAATTCAAACGTGGCGAAGGGCTGGCGACATCACTGAAAATGAATTCTATCTACTGCTACTCCCGTTGTTGGAGGCAACATCAAAGGTATCAAACATCTCTGGAACCTATGCTGCCTATTTAAAACACTGGGATGCCCGCACATACAAACCCTTAACGTTAGTTCCCGTAGATGTTATATCCTCACAACTAACGCATAACGTTTACCGCAAAACTGCAAATGACTTAATCAACGAAATTCAGTGCGATGTGTTGTACATCGATCCGCCATACAATACACGCCAATACATTACCAATTATCATTTGCTAGAGACGATTGCTCGTTATGACAATCCGTCAATTCATGGAAAAACTGGGTTACGCGACTATGAAGAATCCGAGAAATCGGCGTACTGCTCAAAAACGACATGTCTTTCAGCATTGACTGACTTAGTCGAAAAAGCGGATGCGAAACATATTGTGTTCAGTTACAGTAATGAGGGTATTCTTTCAGCTGACGAAATTCTTTCGGTCTTATCCAGTCGTGGTGAAGCAAATCTGAGTTCTGCTATCGATTATCAACGCTACAAAAGCCATTCTAAAGGCAACAATGGAGATAAATGCGTACAAGAATTATTATTCCATGTGAAGATTGCGACTGCCCCCAAACGCGTTGAATTACCACCGGAAGCGGACACCTCCGCGGTGGAACCGAAAAGGATTCAAGATCCAAGAAATAAACTCAACGATTTGTCTGGAAGCGAATGGATCTATTTCCTAAAATCAGTTGAATTAGAGGGAAAAGAACATAATTTAGGATCGCTAAATGATTTGACTGAAATGGAATGGGCTCTTGCACATGTCCCAGTTTGGGATACGCATTATCCAACGCGAGGTAAAGAAGCACACGCGCATCATATTAGGAAACTGCATCCCTCGCCCAAACCACCCCAATTGATGAAACAACTTATCGAATTTTTTACTAAGAAAAGCGGCAGGGTCCTAGATCCATTTGTCGGTGTTGGTGGCACCCTTTTAGCATGTTCCATGGCAGAAAGGAAGGGAATTGGTATAGATCTCTCATCCGAATACCTTGAGCTCTACCACAACGCATCTGCCGAACTTGGACTTGCTCCCCAAACTGCTTTGGTTGGCGATTCCAGAAATTTACAAGAAATTTTAAAAGACACGGAACCCTTTGACCTCATTTTAACCGATCCACCCTATGCAGACATGTTATCACGAAAACAAAGCGGCGACAAAAAAAAGAAAACCGGAGACGACAGTCCGACCCCTTTTACCGATCAGTCAAATGATTTAGGAAATATGCCGATAGCGCAATTTTATGAATCCCTCAAGCAGGTCATCGGTGGGGCAGTGCAATATCTCAAACCCAAAGGATATGTTGTTGTTTTCTGCAAAGATCTCCAACCGACCAAAGAACACCATAATATGACCCACGTTGATGTTGTCAATGCCCTTGCTGACATAAAAAATCTTCAATTTCGAGGTTACAAAATTTGGTACGATAAATCTCAGAAACTCTATCCATTTGGTTATCCGTACGCCTATGTTTCTAATCAATTTCATCAATTCATCTTGATATTCCGTAAGGAGAAATGAAATTTAGAGTTAATGCTACAAGAGATTTTCTTAGGAATCGTCTACTTTAACTGCTTCATTTCTCAAGGTTTCGATAGCTTCAACAAATATTTGAGGTGGTTCCTGCCCCAAAATAATATCCCCACGCTTATTCAATAAAAAGCTTATTTCGGGTTCAGTGATTTTTGTTTGTTGGCTTCCATAAATCACTACCGTCCGGATGATTTTACACCAACTATAGTGCTGCTGAATGTACTCTCTTTCAATGGCATCATATTTCTCCAATTGTTTAATGCCCACCTTCCTATTTCCAAATTTTTTACCCTCAATATTGATAATTTCACTTCGTTGATCGTCAAATAAAATCAAATCAGGGCGATGAAGACGCTTTGATTTGTCTCCTGCTTTATATGCATCTCTGTCCTCGTACTTTTCAAGGACCATGTAATCAGTTTCTTGGTCTTCTATTTTTTGAAAGTATCCCTGTTCACCTCCTGCATGATTGTCATAAATAGCCCGGGCTTGTGTAAATTCCTCAACAACCAAGTGGATAAATATGGTAGCAAGTTTTTCCGATTCCATCTCATATTTCCAATAAGTTGTAGGGAGTTCAGCATCTGGAACGGTAAGACCTTCCAATTGGATACCAACTTGATTAGCTATTTGAATGAATTTATTATTTTTTCCGATATAATCTTGTTTTAATCCATGTTGCGTAATGACAATATCCCCTGTCCATCCTAAGTTCCTAAGGCTTTGACTTATCAAAGTCAAAGCTCCAATGTTAGGATCGTGTGAGAGACTTCCAGATTTTACCAGCCGCCCTGAAATGTAAATTTGGCTAGTTCCCTTTTCTATTAGGATAGGCACATTTCCTCTGGGAGGGCGTCTCATATTATTTTTGAACTCAATCACTTCTTCCAGTGTTTCAAAAGGTTTAAAGAGATTTGGATCAAGTTCCTTCCCAAGAATTTCAACCCCTAAATTCATCAACAGTTTTGTCCCAAAGACAGACGTAGATGTCGGATGGATTTTCTGTTCAACCCTGAGGTTATAGAGCATAATTTTCTTGGTATGCGGATAATAAAAATCTATAAAAACAAACTTCGAACATCTTTGATAAACTCCAGTGTTTCGCGATTCCGAATCGTCAGTCTTTGTTTCCTCAATCGCATAAATTGGTTGATGGGAATCTGAAGGTCGCTCATCCTGATAGAAAACTAGGAAGTCAACGAAGCTGGAAAATCCACCGATAATTTCCAGAAAGATTTCACTTACATCTTGACAAAAAACTCCTGCAACACGATAACGGAATGTAAAACGATTGCTCTCAAGAATCGGTAAGATTTGAAGTTGATTAATGAAAGGATCCTCCAAGTTTCGATCTTCAGCGAATTTCTTGATGATTGTAATAACGACCTCTTTTTTCGGCCGCTCCTCGGTCAAAATCCACAGGTTTCTCATGAATTCACCCCTCAAAATCTTGATTTGTAATTTTCTATAGACTGTGTTAGAATAACGAAACAATCATCCATTAGTTTCATGAAAAACCTCACCAACCCTGTATTATGACACCTCCTGCCACCTCTCAGAACCTTCCACAAACTCCCCATCTCGCTCACACTGGACTCACGGCGCGGAGTGTGCTCATTGGGATGGTGGCAGTGATATGCCAATGCCTCGTTACCCCTTATAACGACTTCCACGTCGGTGGCACCTACCTTGCGGGGAATCATCTGCCGATCGCCGTTGTCTTTGTAATGCTGATTTTCGTCCTCAGCATTAACCTTCTCCTCAAGAAACTGAAACCCGGCACCGAATTGCAAGGCGGCGAACTCCTGATCATCTGGGGGATGATGCTGGTCGCATCGGGCATCCCGTCCTCAGGACTGATGCGCTACCTCGTTCCACTCGCCGTCAGTCCGTACTACTTCGCAACCGCTGAAAACGAGTGGATCACGCTCTTCCATCAGCACCTTCCAGATTGGATGGTCGTGAAAGACCCAAAAGCGGTTTTCTATTTCTATGAGAAATTGCCAGATGGAGATTCGATCCCGTGGCGTGCATGGCTAAAGCCAATTGTCGGATGGAGCACGTTTGTCCTCATCTTCTATTTCGTCACGATCTGCTGGACAGTCCTCCTCCGAAAACAGTGGGTGGAACACGAACGCTTCACCTTCCCGATCGTTCAATTACCACAGGAAATGTTTCAACCCCCCTCAGGGGGCGCGTTGCTGAATCGGTTCTTCAAATCGCCGTTGATGTGGTGCGGTTTCACGATACCGGTCATATTGCACGGCTTGAGAGGACTGCACTTGTACTTCCCAGCCGTTCCGAGTCTGCCCCTCGATTTTCCGATTGCCCAATTCTTTACCGAAAAACCGCTATCCGCGCTGGGGTGGTGGCCCGCGGTGCATCTGTTTATCTACCCTTCGATCATCGCTATTGTCTATCTGCTGACCCTTGAGATCTCGTTTAGTTTCTGGTTCTTCTTCCTACTCGGAAAGATGGAGACAGTGCTTATCTATGCGACAGGTTCAAAAGTGAATCAGTGGAACTTCCACCAAAATCAACAGATGGGTGCGCTGCTGGTTTTTATCGGATTTATCCTCTTTATCGGGAAACGCCACTTCGGACGGGCATTCGCTACCATCTTTGGGATTCGGGGTTGGAAACCCCTCCCACCAAGTGATGATACCAACGAACCGCTACCTTACGTTTGGGCGGCAGGTGGTTTAATCGTAGGGATTCTACTGCTTACCCTGATATGTAGCATGGCGGGGATGAGTGTGTGGGTAGCGCTCGTTATGCTCGGGATCTTTCTCGGCATAACAACGGTAGGCACGTGGATGGTCGCGAACGGCGGTTTGCTGTTTATCATCTATTCCTTCCTGCCCGGCGAATTCCTGATTACGTTGTTCGGCAGTGCCAGAGTGAACGCGCCAAGCTGGACGTTGGTCGCATACGAACGGGTCTTGATGTTCGATATGCGGGAGATCCTCATGCCGGGGGTGATGAACAACTTCAAACTCGCAGAACCGCTGCGTCTCAAACAACGTCCGTTCCTGCTTGCCATGGGCATCGCACTCGTCTTGGCGATGGGTGTCTCCTACTACTCATCCTTAGACCTCGCCTACACGCACGGTGCGGTGAATTTGCAACACTGGACCTATATGATCTCCACGACCGTCCCATTCAACCGACTCACGAGTATTCTGCAGCACCCAACCGGAATCGAAGTAGAACGGCTCGGTTCGTTCATCTTCGGCGGTGCCACGATGTTCGGCATGCTCTGGATGCGACATCACTATCTCTGGTGGAAACTGCATCCGATCGGCTCTCTACTGATGACGAGTTATGCAACCTACTGTTTCTGGGGTTCATTCTTCATCGGTTGGTTTCTCAAATACACCGTCCTCAAGTTCGGCGGCGTTGCCCTCTACCGCAAACTCCGTCCTTTCGTATTAGGCATTGTATTAGGCGAGTGCTTCATCGGCGGTATCTGGATCGTTGTCGGACTGATGACCGGCATCGGCTATCGTCTATTGCCCGGTTGATTAGGGCACCCACCACCCTAAACCTCTGGAAGCGTATACACTCCGCGTTTGACCTTCACAATCACACGAGCGTCCACAAGCCGCCTGAGTTCATGTTTTATCGCTTCGGGATGTCCCTCAATACCCGCAATCAGTTCCGCTGTTTTTTTCTCACCATCCGCAAGTAAAGTTTGGATTTGCTCTCGGAAGAGGATACGTGGGATATTTCCGCCCCGAAGTTTCTTCAAGAGCCGGTTCGCCCGCCTTGCGGAGCACCCCAAGACACGCTCGACCTCTTCTCTGCTGGTGTCAGCAGTGAGATTCTCCCGTTCTGCTTCAAAACGCTGGCGTATTTCTACCACCTCAGCAAGTTTGTCAAGCCCGCCCGCAATCTCAAAATCTTCCCAGTCAAAAAGAATCGTTTCAGGTCGGTCTGTGATGTCAGGCAATGGAAAGCTCGTGATCAGGACGATTTTCTTGTCTGCCAGGTGATGCAATCTTGCATGCCCTACAGTCTGTGTGAGAAAGCCAATAACGCTCTCTTCATAAATACTCTGGACCCGTTCATCTTTGTAGCCGTCAGCGTCGTTTTCTGTCTCATAACAGAGGGGTTCGGCATCGTTTCCAAACAATATCTGTGTTCGCCGCCAAATGAGGTAGGGCGACCATCGCGGGGTACCGACTATCCATATAACGTCTGCTTCCTCAAAACCTGTCTGAAACCTTCTTGTGTCTTTCTGAGCCGTTACGAAGCAGACGTTTTCTTTTTCAGCAATATGCGTCAGGTGCCGAAGAACACTCCCCTGATAGGTGACAATGGCATGCTTAACGCTCGGATCCCTCTCAATTTCTGCGCCGATACCCGTAAAAAAGCGTTGTCCGGTTTTAGACAGCCCAATGATGTCCCATTTACTTTCATAGTCCATAATCGACTCGACTGGATAGGTCCCTGTACGAATCTGAAAGACCTGGTTTCCTGCGGCCCACTTCATTGGTTCGGAGCAAATGACTTCAACTTTGTCATCTGGAAATAGTTTATGGATATGTTGATCAGAAAGTGTGGGAGATATTAACATAAGGCGTTTGATGCCCGAATGCAGCATCGGCGGCACCCAGAAATGCAGCACATCGCCATCCCAGAGCATCGGTGCGTCGGTATCTCGAGTGTAGTGCTGAAAAAACCGTTTGAGTTGATGCCAAAACGTCCAGTTTGGATTTTGACAGACAGCAGGGAATTCCCGAATGTTCTCTACAGTTTCTGGGTCCAAAATTCCCAGTTGAATGGCTTGCGCCATCGGCATCGGGACTTTCATGTTCTCGTTAATCACAAAACCACGGAGCCGAAAGAGAGGTAGTTTTCTCGTCGTGAGTTTCTCTGCAGCGTTATCGTCCAGAGGAATGTAAGCAGAAACGCCTCCCTGAAACTCGATGGTAAAGCGTGCCAATTCCCTACCGGTTTCATCATCAACAATCCCGCGTTCCACGACCTTACCCCCCACATTCACTTGGCACATCTGTTCAATGAGGGCTGCCTCCTGCCATTGAAACGTCGGTAGCGTTGCACGAACTCGTTTGACAAGACCCCCATGGGCAGTGTTTTTAATCTCAAGGACATTCAGTAGGGCTTTGGCGAAATTCCCCAAAGCATACCCTTCCGAGTTGATACGCCACGCCTCTAATATATTTTTTGATAACTCACATTTGAGAAATAGTTCATGTGCGTGCGTCTCATCGAGAATACAAATCCGTTCTGTTTGATCGTCCTGTCCGAGTATTTCTTCCAAAGCCTCGGTGCTGTGAGGATTGTAAAAAAGTTGGTAGGTCGTTGATATCTGTGCCTTGGCGTGTTGTAAGGCAGTGGGTTGCGATAGATAACCGCGCTGCTGACAGTCCCTGTAGACGGGACACTGTGGACAGATGCTGTCACTCGGATTTCCGCCTTTCTCTTCAAGTGCGGAACACCGTTCGGGATCCTCACAGACATTCCCGTATTGAAACGGGTTTGCCATGCGCACATCAACAGGTATCTCTTTCACCTGATCCCACAGGTACATCCGATGTCTCCAGTGGGCAACCGACGACACATTTCGCTCTTGAAAACGTTTCTCTGTTTCCCCTGCTATGCCGGGTGGCACGTTTATGCAAATTGTGCCGCCGTTGAGAACATAGGATTCTGTTTCATAGTTTTTCCCGGTGCTCGTCTGGGTAATGAGTCCGAGAATGCGAACGTTCTCATCAAAAACACGTCGTATCTGAGAGTCTATCCCTTCTGGTGTCCCATAAACCTTTTTCGTCGATTCTGACTTCTGCAGCACCGGAAGCGAACGTTTTACCGCCAACGGGCTCAAATTCCCTTCTCGGGCGGCGAGCATCTCCTCAGAGACAGGTAGCCCAGCAGTCGGTATCGGTGGTAAAATGCCGGTATCGTCCCAGATATCGATGATTGATGTCGCATCCATCGGCAGCCCGATATTAGAAGTAGATGCGCGTATCCACACAGTGCCATCGCTCTCCCATAGCGATACATATCCCATGGCAATATCACTGCCCAATGGAACCCAGTGGTGAAGACCGTTCTCTTCTCGAGTATAAGAAAAATCGCGCTCCAAAAACGCCTCTTTTGCAAGATCGAGGTGATGCGAACCCAGAGACAGTGGCACATCTATAACAGTCGGTTTCTGTTTTTTTTCTCCAAGTGGCGCAGGTTCGTGGAGCGCAGCACGGAGCGCATCAAGAGGCCCAAAGAGGATATCTTTCGCAATGACCGGCGGATCTAATAGATTTCCAAGCAAAATCTCGTAGCGGGCGTCCCAGGTGCTGCTCCCCATTTCTCCAAGGATTTCAAGATACACATCTCGTTGATGCAGATCTTCCGAAGTCGGTCTGCGCTTATAGATGTAGAGTCGCTCTTGCTCGGTATCCGGATGCAAGTAATCTGGCACCCTACATGAAAAACGCAGTCCGCCATCCTTTGCAATCGTCAACAACGGATTCGCGACAGCGTTGATGAGTGCCTCAATACAGGCAAAAACGGCATCGGGTGCGGCAGAGAGTGACTCGTATTTAAAGTCGAGGTCATGCCATTGTGAGCCATCGCGTTGGGAAGGGAGACCTATATACACCTGAATCCCCCATGATGACTCCCATCGTCTGATCTCCCTGTTTTTTGCGCCTTGTATCCCTTGGCGTTTTGAGAACCGATCCCCGCCAAAATTTCTTGGACTCCGGTCGTGATGAGGCGCACGTCCTATCGGCATAAAGGAAATATCTGCCTGCTCCAGATCGGCAAGTAGCACGCGGTGTCTATGTGCACAATAGGCCGCAAACTGATAAGGGTAATCCTTATCGTACAGCGTAGGTGTTAACACAGTCTTCCGCTGCTGAAGCGGTTTTTCATGCCGTCTGTGGCAGCGTTGAATAATATCTTCTAAGGAATTCATGGTTATTGACTAACTCTCTAAATCGGTAATTCTATATTTCCCTCAGACCCGGTAGGTGCGGTTTTGCGGCGTACGCGCCCCGCCGAGTGCCACACGCGCACTCGGCGTTGATTCATGCGATCTGCATTCCTAACCGCACTGGATATCACCAGAAAATTACCCAATTTATTTTTTTATCTTCATCTGGGTTGAGGAAAGTGCGTGAACAATCTCCTTGAACCTTCAAAACTTGTTAGTAGCAACTTGGGTTATATAATAGCATAAATTCGCTTTTTAATCAAATTTTTAAACCCGAAAGAAGTCAATGATAGCAAGGCTTTAAGGGTAAATCATATTAGGACATTATCAATAAATTATATTTTATATTATAATTGTCTTTGTATCACTTTTAAAAACCGGAACGGGCAACCCATCGAATCGTAAATCTACGAGCAACGCCGTAGGTATCGCGACCCTGAAGTGTTTCGCGCTGAAAGTTACAAGAACGGGACTTACGCAAAATGAAGATTAAGAATTTAATCGGGTAGTTTTTACCTATGCCCGGTGCGGTTAGGAAACCGCACCTACCGGGTTTGGGGGAACATAGAATTACCCAAATATTTTATTAATCCTCATATTGCGTAAAGAAGCAATATATTTCACCCAACAGGTCAGGACTATTTAGTTTTCGGTTCCGATCTTGGTTTTCGTTCGCAGATGTTAAGGTTTTCGCGCAATATCGCGAGCACAGCTCGCTCCTACAGCGGAAAAACGTTCACGCATATAAAATCAACAGGACTTACGCAATTTTGATCATAGCCCGCGTTGTGAGATGTCTGAACTCCATCCGTTGCTCAGTTTACGCGGATCTGTCAGTCTCTCTGGAAAAATACCGCGACCTCGCGATGTTATGAACAGCAAGCTTTGGGGAATACGTTTTTCAGTAGATTGTAGAAATTCATAACACCATGCATTTATGGCGGAAATTAAGCACTTTTTCAAATTTTGTTTGACATGCACATCAGATAAAAGTATAATTAATGCTATTAGGTAGATATTTTTTATATAATTTTTAATTATATATTGACTTAATATCACTAAATTGGATTTGATGACCGGTAGGACGGTGCTAACACAGCCAATGTCTCCCAGGACTATTTAGTTTTCGGTTCCGATCTTGGTTTTCGTTCGCAGATGTTTAGGGTTTCGCGCACTATCGCGAGCACAGCTCGCTCCTACAGCGGAAAAACGTTCACGCATATATCGGTCTTGCGGAAGATGGTGATTCTTAAATAGTTGAAAAGTTTATCTGTTTTTATAATTCACTTTGACTGAAAGGAACTGAAAATGATGAAAAGATTTTATGTGCTTTTTGCGATTTTACTGGCTCTCAACATTTGTGTACCTCCCGTCACGCATGCACAAGACGGCGATGTAGGTGAGGTAGGCGGGGATCAAATCGGTGCACCGGAAGCTCCCGAAGCCATCGTGATTATAGATACCCACTTAGCAGCTGCGATCCGGTCAACCCTCGGCTTAGCCGAAGACGCAACGCTCACCTCTACAGATATGCTAAATCTCAGCAGTCTGCAAGCCAAGAAGGCAGAGATAAGTGAACTCAGCGGTTTGGAGCATGCGACGCACCTTACCACGCTCAACCTCTACTCGAATCAACTCACCGATCTCGGTCCGCTATCAGGACTCGAAGGTCTCATATTCTTAGATGTCGGTAAAAATAACGTCACGGACATAGAAGCACTTTCGGGGTTGACGGCTCTGACATCCTTGCATCTTGATAGGAATCCAATCACAGACTTCCATCCGCTTTCGAGTTTGACGGGTCTGAGCGTGTTGCATCTGAGTGGCACGGGTATCAGTGATCTCAGCGTGCTTGGGAGTCTAACGACCCTGACGCAGTTATATCTCACGGGCAATGAGATACGCGATATTGGTGCGTTGTCAACTTTGACGGAGTTGGGTTGGTTGTTTCTGGCGCAGAATGAGATAAGTGATGTCAGTCCGCTTCGGGGTATGGAGGCGTTGGTATCGTTGCGTCTGTTGGGGAATCCGGTATCAAATGCGTCCGTGCTTTACCCATTGACACAGGGGAGTTTGATTGATGTCGATATTGATATACCGCCCCCGGCGGATACAGAACCTCCGAGTGTGACGATTGCTGTTCCCGCGGATACTCAGAAGGGTGCGTTTGAGGTAACAATTACGTTCACGGAGTCGGTATCAGGTTTTGAACAGGCAGATGTCTTGGTGTCTGGCACTGCGACTGCGGGTATAACGGCGTGGGCGACGACGGACGACACCGTCTTTACCGCCACAATCACGCCGACGACGAGTGGGGACGTGGTGGTGAGTGTTATTGCAGATCTTGCCATGGATGCCGCAGGTAACAACAACACGGCTGCCGACTCACAGACCGTCACCGTAGATATGGATGCGCCGAGTGTCAGTATTTCTGTGCCGGCAGGTGTTCAGAACGGTGCGTTTGATGTGGTCATCACGTTCACAGAGTCGGTGTCCGGATTTGAGCAAGCAGACGTCATGCTTTCCGGGACAGCAACAGCGAGCCTCACAGCGTGGCAGACGACAGACGACACTGTCTGGACGGCAACGATTACACCGACGACGAGTGGCACACTGACGCTGAGTATTCCCGCTGATGTTGCTATAGATGCTGTCGGGAACAACAATACGGCGGCACAGACTCAAACCGTCACCGTAGATATGGATGCGCCGAGTGTCAGTATTTCTGTGCCGACAGGTGTTCAGAACAGTGCGTTTGATGTGGTCATCACGTTCACAGAGTCGGTGTCCGGCTTTGAGCAAGCAGACGTCACGCTTTCCGGGACAGCAACAGCGAGCCTCACGGCATGGTCAACGACAGATGACACCGTCTGGACGGCAACGATTACACCGACGACGAGTGGCACACTGACGCTGAGTATTCCCGCTGATGTTGCTATGGATGCTGTCGGGAACAATAATAGTGCCCACACGACGGGATCAGTGAACATCATTATGAACGTGGCTGCCGATACGGAAATATTCGAGGCTGATGTGTTCGTATCGGTCTGCGATCGCACGCCTCAGGTGCGTGATGCGATCGTTGCCGCCGTGCCAAACGTAAGCGATTGCGCCGATGTAACCGCGGCAGACCTTGCAGGAATTACGATCCTCAACCTTAGATCCCAAAACATCACCGTCCTCAAAGCGAACGATTTCAACGGTCTCACCGCCCTGGAGTTGTTCACCCTGTCGGACAACGCATTGAGCAGTTTACCAGAGGGCATCTTTGATGAACTCACCGCCTTGGAGTGGCTCCACCTGTACAACAACGATTTGAGCAGTTTACCAGAGGGTGTCTTTGATGAACTCACCGCTCTGGAGTGGCTCGACCTGTCCAGCAACGAATTGAGCAGTTTGCCGGAGGGTGTTTTTGATAACCTCACCGCCTTGGAGTGGCTCAACCTGTCGAACAACGATTTGAGCAGTTTACCAGAGGGTGTCTTTGATGAACTCACCGCTCTGGAGTATCTCAGCCTGTCCAGCAACGCATTGAGCAGTTTACCAGAGGGTGTCTTTGATGAACTCACCGCTCTGAAGCAGCTCCACCTGTCGAACAACGAATTGAGCAGTTTACCAGAGGGTGTCTTTGATGAACTCACCGCCTTGGAGTGGCTCGACCTGTCCAGCAACGCATTGAGCAGTTTACCAGAGGGTATCTTTGATAAACTCACCGCCCTGGAGTGGCTCGACCTGTACAACAACGATTTGAGCAGTTTACCAGAGGGTATCTTTGATGAACTCACCGCCCTGAAGTTGCTCGACTTGGGAAGCAACACTTTAAGCAGTTTACCAGAGGGTATCTTTGATGAACTCACCAAACTGAAGCGGCTCTACCTGCACGACAACGATTTGAGCAGTTTACCAGAGGGCATCTTTGATGGACTTACTAAACTGGAGTCGCTCGAGCTGTCTGGCAATATTGTTGACCCTTTACCGCTGACGGTGTCCCTGGAAAAAATTGGAGAAGGGGAGTTCAAGGCAACCGCACCCACCGGTGCGCCATTTGATATTGTTCTACGCTTGCGTCTTACCCACGGTAGCATTGACGGTGGAGGCACCCCGAGTATCACGATTTCGACAGGTAAGGTGGAGAGCGAATCGGTTACGGTAACACGGACACCTGGGACAGCGGATGCCGTCTGGGTCGATATTGGGACATTACCCGGTCTGCCCAAAAACAACCATTCGGGTTATGAACTCGTCAAATCGTCTGATTTGCCTCTCACAGTCATAGAGGGGCTCGGTAATGCGGCACCCGGGATAGCCGCAGTGGTGGTATTGCCGGAGGAAACGACGCTCTCGGCGAACTATCCCAACCCGTTCAACCCGGAAACGTGGATCCCATATCAGTTAGCAAATCCGAGTGATGTGAAGATTACGATCTATGATGGGCGGGGTCGGGTCGTCCGGCGGTTGGATTTCGGTCACCAACCTGCGGGTTACTACACGCGTCGGAGTCATGCGGCGTATTGGGATGGCAAAAATAATATGGGTGAGAGTGTTTCAAGTGGTATCTATTTCTATCAATTCGAGGCGGATAATATCTCCCTTCTGAGGAAGATGGTAATTCTTAAATAGTATCAAATGACCATAGGATAGCTGGGATGCTGATGTTTATTAGCTTCCCAGTCATCGCCGATGAGTGGGTTGAGTTGGGTTCGCTGGCATCTTCATTGAGAAATGATGCGTTTGGCGATCAACGTTTCTAAAGTGTAGCAAAACTACGAGCGGGGGTCAAGCGTATTTTTACGCAACCCCTGCCCCGGTTTTGCGAAGTCAGTTCGTCAAGAACAGGAGGTCAGGTATCATTGAGTTTCTCCTTGTTCAGTGGTTTCATCGTTTGCAGCTGCATTGGCGAGGTTTTCATCGATAGCTTGGAGATGCTGCTGCGGGATCAGGTCGAGATATTGAGAGATGACGCGTTTAGAAAGTCGTGTAATGTGTGAGATTTTGTCAATATCAGCGGTAGCGGTGCGCACGACTTTGACGGACTCATAATCACGAATGTATCGGTCAACTGCCTCCTTAGAGTGCTTGGTTTTGGCGGCAATAGTGGGAGTGAGATGCCCTTGAAGATAGAGGGTTATGATCTCTTTCTTGTGGGTAATAGCACCCGATAAGTCATGGATATTGCCGCGAGTGGGTAAGATTTCTCCCGTGGTTTTTTGCCATTCGTTGACATAATCACAGACGACCTGATCACAGACGTTGAGCAAGACCGCCAAGTCGAGTTGTGTCAATAAGGCGCCTTGGTCATAAGCTTGATAACACCAGCGGACCAAGCGATTGATCCGCAGTTGCCGGGAGGTAAAACCGTTGCGAAAGGATTCAATATCCTCTGCGGCGAGGTAAGTCAGGATGATGGGTTTCATACGGGTTTTGACGATGGATTTGCCTCTTTGTGGATATTCATCAATCGGGACAGCCATCCAAACGAGGTGTCCATAGCTGAGGTATCGCTCCTCTGGGAGTGAGTCGCCCGTGGCGAGTTTCTCCAAAGGGAGGGTAATGACGAAATAGTCCTCAACGGTCTTGAGAATGTCATCGACAATAGCAGTCGCAGTGACTTCGCCTTTGTCATACCCGTAGTCATTGAGAAAGCGATGGATCAGCAACTGTCGTAGAGATTTATCGTTGATGCGTCTGAACTTCTTCTCATTGACTTGTGTGCGCGTCAAAGGTTTGCTCATCGGAGGTCCCCCTTTTTTTCATCCACGGACTCTGGGTGAAGCAGCTGGGTCATGCGATCGGTATGTTGGTATTCCTCATACAGCGAGAGATACTCGCGGATCAGCCGGTCAGAGAGGTGGGTGATCAGGCGTATCTGTGCTTTGGGAAAGTCTTGATGATAGAGCGTCGCGACCTGTGTGAAGTCTCTCAAGTAGCGGGAGACGGCGCGTTCGGAGTGGTTCGTCTTTTGCTCAATCTCGGTGAAGGTGTATGCTTTGAAATACAACTCCAGAATCTGCGTCTTATGAGACAGCCCTGGGCCCATGTCGTGTTTCGCCCCGCGCGTCATCACGAAATATCCGTCCTGTTTCAACGCTCGGATGTCGCGTTTCATCGTGGCAGGACTGCTGGTTAATAACACGGCTAAATCTTCATAACTCAGCAAGGCATCTTGATCATAAGCTTCTTGGGTCAATCGGAGGATGCGATGTCGTCTGAGACCTGCCAGGCCGTAATCGGCTAAGACTTCGAGATCGGTGTCGATGTCATTGAGTTTCAGGCGACAGGAAACTTTTTTCG
>CBDFHD010000001.1:0-47204 GCA_965247285.1 Candidatus Poribacteria bacterium | reverse complement strand
CAGCAGTCAGCTTTCAGTGGGTGTCCTTCGGTTTTCGGAAACCCTCTTTACTGACTACTGACCACCATTGGATGAACGAAGGCGCGGCTTTTACACCGCGCCTTTCCCTATTCTATACCCAAATCCCCATGAATTTGGCACCCGAACAGCACTTTGTATACGCGTGGCGCTACACGGACGATACAGCCTGCAAACTCGGCATCAGTACCCCCCGAACTTTCTACGCACGCATCAAAGCCGCAAAGACCGTCGCCTATCAGGATATCGAACTCCTCGGGATAGAGCTTTTCGATACCGAAACCGAGGCGCGCACGGCGTATCAACAACGGTTGAAAACGTTTGAGCGGCTTGCTGACCGCCGGGCGTGGGTACACCTCGATGATGCTGTCCGGCAGTGGCTGGAAACCGAGTGCATGTCCAATCCTCCGACCCTCGATGCTTTCAAAGATGCCTTTCAGAACGATCCCGCGCGCCGTGAAAAGGAGCGCGAGTATCAACGCCGGTCTTCGCAAAAACGCACGACGCGAAAACGTAGTGCCGCGAAACCCAGTAAGAAACGCACCGAGAAAGATCGGGCGTATGAGCGGGAATATACTCGAAAGCGGCGGGAAAATGACCCTGCATATAAGGAGAAACAGAAAGCGCGTCAGAAGGCGTGGAGAACGAAGAATCCGGGGTATGATAAAAATAGGTATGCCACGGACCCGGAATACGCGGAGAGTCGGAAGGCGGCGCGTCGGGAACGGTATGCAGAAGACCCTGAGTATCGGGCGCTCGAGAAGCAACGGCGTCGGGAGTTTGCACAGGATAATCCGGAGTATCGGGAGAAGCGGCGGTTGTATATGCGGGAATATCGCGAACGGAAGAAGGCGGAAGGGGAGTAGTTGTCGGTTGTCAGTTCTCAGTTGTCAGTAACCCCCTCAATCCCCCTTATCAGGGGACAGGATTTTAGGGATTTGCAGGATTCAAAGAGGCGAGGTTAGAAATCCCTCCACAAAAGATAATCAATGCCGCCCTTATAGGGCTCAAAAATGGACGTGCACCGTTTTCTATAAACATAACACCCTTATAGGGCTATTCGTCAAAAGTCGGGAATCGGAGTTCCCTCCTACAGAAGATAACCATACCTCTCCCCCAAGAGATCTACCTTGACGTAGGTGCTTCTTCTCTCCGTTGTTTAGGACTTATACAAATCTCACAAATGTGTTAAAATGTATTAGAATCTATACAAATCTAACACACGTGTTTGACTGCTGCCGTAATTCCTGATTCAACGTCCACTGCCACTCAACGAGGTCTTACACGGACTCCACAGGCGTTTATTAGAAAAATGGCACTTTTGTTTTCAAAATCAAAACAAAAGGTAACGTTTCAATCGGCTTTCGCGATTGAAACTGCCATTTTTCTGCCCGTCTCCTCGCAACTCGTGGCGACGGTTTAAGGTCAAGCAGGACACAGGTTTATCGCAGCGTTGAGGTCTCTGTCACATTCAAAGCCACATTCGGAGCAATGATATGTTCTATCAGAAAGCACCAAATCTGCTTTCCTGTGTCCGCAGTGGCTACAGGTCTTGGAACTGGCAAAGAATTGGGGTGCTTCGGTTATCGGTATACCACGCCTATCTGCTTTGTATTTGAGTTTCGTTAGAAAGCCACCAAGTGCTGAATCGGATAACGCTTTGGCAAGTTTCCTATTCTTTAGCATGTTAGTAACCTTAAGCGTCTCAATACCGATAGCAGCGGCTTTACGGACAATCCGTATCGTTGCTTGGTGGTGAGCGTCTTCACGGATATTCGCAATACGTGCATGAACAGAGGTGAGTATAGACTTCGCTTTATACCAATTCTGACTACCTTTTTGACGACGCGATAGACTCCGGTTCGCACGTGCCAACTTACGTTCATATCGCTTGAGTGGTCGTGGGTTGTCGTAAGTATCACCATTAGAACACGTAGCAAGTGTGTTGATACCTACGTCAATACCGATAGGTGCTTTATCGTCAAAGAGTGGGGGTTGGTGCTTATAGTTGCTGCTATCCAATCGTCTGACGGTGATAGATACATACCACTTGTCGTTACGCTTGGAGACAACAACTTTTGTAATTTCACCACTATATCGCAATTCTTCACGCATGCGTATCCAACCTATCTTTGGAAGGTTGACACGTTTTTTACAGACATCAACAGTTCCTTCGCCATTGTCTGCTTGGTAAGAGCATTTACCACTTCGGTTCTTATAGACAGGGAACTTATTTTGTCCTTTTTTCCAACGTGTTACTGCGTCTCCAAGATTGTGGATAGCATTCTTGGACGCATTCTGTGAGAGGTCTTCACACCAGTCAAACTTATCGTATTTGACTGCATTAAACTCACGCTTAATGTCAATATGACTTCGCCATTCGTCTGGGTCTAAACCGACTTTGAAAGACGATAAAGCAAAGTTGAAGGCAACACGGGCATAGCCAGCGTGCTGTGCCATAAGCGTGGCTTCCTTATTATTCGGATTGAGTTCTATCTTCTGTGTTCGGAGGTCCAAGATTGATCTCCAATTGTTCTTTTTCTTCGGAGACGATATTCTCTATTTTCTCTGCCATTTTCTTGGATTTATGAGAACGCCGTCCATCCATTCTTATTACAAAATGCCTCAAGGACGGCATACTGACGTTCTAAATCTTCCTTTTGATCTGAACTCGAGACGCGGGCATAAGCAATCGTAGGATAGGCTAAATCGTTGACACCTAATAACTCTTGGAGACTGTAAAGGCGTGTGCCTTTCGGTGTTCTTTTCGCAGGCTGGATAACACCGCCCTCTTCCCAACGCCGAAGCGTTTGAGGATTAACACCGAGTATTTTAGCAGCCTCGCCAATCTTTACAAATCTATCATTCATACTATAATTATACCACATTTCTATAGTATTTGTCAAATAAAATCTTACAATGTATAGAAATAAATAAGTTTGTATAGATTCGTCTAAATTTGACTATATTTTAGCCTACTGCAACTATCCCCCCTTCTTATTTTTTATTGAAAAAACAACAAAAATTAGGGACTCTCATGCCTCCAAGAAGCCATTGGGGTGCATGTTGTTTAACAATTTTAATATATACCTTTTAAAATGTTTAAGGGTGCCACGAACCCATGCCACACCTGCGTTCTCAGACTTAAAGGTGATAGTTTATGGGGTTAAAGGTGATAGTTTATGGGGTTAAAGGTGATAGTTTATGGGGTTAAAGGTGATAGTTTATGGGATACCTCTGAAAACCCACGTCCAGCAGCGGCAAAAATTGGAATTTTCATCCTAAAGGTGATAGTTTATGGGGTTAAAGGTGATATTCGTATTGAAAAAAGATAACCTGTGTGATATAATAGACCTTATAACGATTTACTTGTAAGTTGTAGTTGGTTTATGATAAAATCAGAAGAAATATCATAGTGGAGCCCAACTGATGACACGTTATGAAACTCTGAAGAATAAACCGAAACGCTTCCTGTCGCTGACAGGCTATACGCTTGAAGAGTTCTCGGCACTCGCTCCGTATTTCTCCAAGCGATTTTTGGCCTCCGTGGAAACAAAGACGCTTGAGGGTAAAGACCGAAAAAAGCGACGGTATACTCACTATAAAAATAGTTGCTTACCCAGTCTTGAAGATAAGTTGCTCTTTATTTTGATTTACCTGCGACAGGCAATGACCCAAGATGTCCTCGGTGAACTTTTCGGCACGTCTCAACCTGTTGCGAATAAGTGGATTCACCGGCTTTTGCCAATCGTCAATCGTGCTTTGGCAGACCTTGGAGAGTGGTTTCCATCTCGGGAAACACCTCCCGTAACCTTTGATAAATCTGCGGAAATCTCGGTTGAGGATCAGGTTTCACATCCTTTTTTTTCATGATGGAGAACCCCGAACGCCCGATTCAGCGTCCAAAAGACGTAGAGGCACAAAAGGCATATTACAGTGGTAAAAAGAAGCAACACACCATCAAAAATAATGTGATGATCAATGCCGATAGCAAAGTCGTGTTTCTCACACCGTCGTGCGAAGGTCGAATACACGACAAGCGTATCGCTGACAGAGCAGGCTATTCACCCCCGCGTGGGAGCATTTTGTATCAAGATTCGGGTTTTCAAGGGTTTACCTGCCCTGATGTTCAGATCATTCAACCGAAAAAGAAACCCAAAGGTCGCCACCTCACAGATGAAGAAAAAGCAAAGAATCGAGAGATTTCGTCAATACGCATACGCGTTGAACACGCCATCGGTGGCATCAAAAGATACCGCATCGTCAAGGAGAAGTTGCGCAACACCCAAAAAGGGTTCGCTGATTTAGTCATGGAAACTTGCTGTGGCTTACACAACTTTAGACTCAACTTCAGACCTTGGGCTTATCCGATACCTCGCGATTAAATCAATATAATGTCTAATACATATCATATATCCGAAAGAAACGGGGAACCTCCGATGCACTTAGCTGAAATCAACGAAGTCATTAAAGCGAGTCCAGCGATCCAGATCCAGAGCAAGATCACGCATCTACAGCGCCGTGCATGGAATGTCCTACTCGCAAATGCTTATAACGAGCTCCCAGGTAAGGACATCCATAGTGTCAGCATGGTCGAACTCGCGGCGAAACTCGGTTTTGATAGTAAGAACCAAGAGTACCTCAAAGAGGTGTTAAGTTCGCTTCGCTCTTGTGAGGTCGAATGGAATCTCCTCAACAAAGATAATAAGCAGGTATGGGGCGTTGCCTCACTCTTAGCGTCCGCAGAGATAGAAAACGGTATCTGCACTTACGGGTTTGCACCACATCTACGCCTCAAACTTCACAACCCTCATATTTATACCAAGCTCAACCTCCGCCTGCAAAACCGGTTCACGAGTCGATATGCCCTGATTTTATGGGAAGTCTGTTTCGACTACTTCGATACCGATCGCGATAAAGGCGAAACGCCGTTCATTCCACTCGAAAGGTTCAGAGAACTCATGGGACTCGAAAAGGATGAATATCCTGTGTTCAAAGTCCTCAACCGTGATGTCATCAAACCTGCCATGAAAGAAATCAACGACTTGACGAACTATCTCGTCGAAGTTGAACAGAAACGTCTCGGACGGCGGGTCGGTGAACTGAAGTTTCGTATTACCAAAGTCAAGCAGCTGCCCGTTCAGGAGTCGTTGTTCCCGGATATAGAGAACCTCCCGCTTGTCGCTGTCGAACTCATCCAAGCGGAGATCGATCGGAAAGTTGCACTGGAGATTGCTGATGCCGAATGGGATTTCGTGAATCCCGAAAAATTGCCACCGCCCGGTACTTACCCTGATTTTCTGGGGTATGTTGCCGAGAAGATTGAAATATCACGCCATGCCGCAGAAGTCAAAAATCGTGGGGGTTTTATCGTTGAGGCTCTCCGCGAAAACTATCAGAATTTAGAGGTGCAAAAGGCGCGCGAGCTGCGAGCGGAAAAAGCGAGAGAAAAGGAACTCGAGGACTTGACGGCAGAATTCAAAGTCAAACGCGATAACATCCTTCGGCAAGCTGTCCATGCTCAGCCTGAACTCGTTGAACACGCTGCGGAACGCATCCAATCTTACTTTGTCCGAGAACGGCTCCTTGAACACGCCTCCGCCAGAGAGGCGTATCAGAAAGGTGGGATGGTGAAGGCAGAGATCGACGGTATCCTTGCGGCGGAATTCTGTCAGGAGTTGCTCGCGCCGGTTGTTGAGGCGTATGCGGAGGAGAAGGCGAGAATATTGGGAAGTTATACCATTTCTGATTGAAAATTCTTCAATAGGATTTTAATGAAAAAACCAATTGTAGCATAGGAGACCGTTAGCCTGTGCAGTTCTGTTCCTGTTTGATAAGAGCCGTAAATGCAATATAGTCTCTTAGAAATGGTATTAGTTATCAGTTATCAGTTATCAGTTATCAGTTATCAGTTATCAACAATTGTCTGAACTGGGATAACCCCCTCAATCCCCCTTATCAGGGGACAGGATTTTAGGGATTTGCAGGATTCAAAGAGGCGAGGTTAGAAATCCCTCCACAAAAGATAATCAATGCCGCCCTTATAGGGCTCAAAAATGGACGTGCACCGTTTTCTATAAACATAACGCCCTTATCTCTTTCGGTGTCAAAACCCCCGAATTCATTCGGGGGATATAGACACCGCCTTGTTGGGAAAGACCAAACACCGAAAAATACATTTGACATTTTTGGTACAAATGTAGTATAATGAGAGTATCACAGTGGCAGACATTCATAGCGTAATCGCAAGGTTACGTGTCTGCCCACCCACTATGAAGGGGTTAAAGTTGTGATACTGTGAAAACCCATGCGAAATACAAAACATAAACTTTTCCATGATAAGACGTTGCGTCACGTGCACGACGAGTGCAATATCTGTGGTGTTGTGAAGAACCATTTTCTGGCACTCGCTATGCGATATTACCGCATGTATGGTAAAGGTCTTTCATACTCAAAAATGTCTAAGCACTTAACGAAACTCAAGAAACTTGAGAAGTATAAGCATTGGAATATCCCATATTCGTGGGCATTGCAGAATATCCTTAAGCGTCTGGCACAGAGTTTCGGTGAAATGAAAACACTTGGGAGAGGTCACCCGAAGTTCAAGTCATGCAAGAAACATAAAGGCATGACGTTTCGGGGCGAACAGGTCAAGATAGAAAAACTATTAGACAAACAAAAACAGAAACGAAACCACCCGACGTATCGTATTCGTCTCAACGGTCGTTGGTATCGTTTCGCCTTGCATAGAAAGATAGAAGGCGAAATCAAGCAAGTTCAAGTGACACGAGACGCACTCGGAGACGTGTATATCACGCTCACTGAAGATTGCTCGGAAGTCAAATATGAACCCAAGACGGGTAAAGCTGAAGGGTTTGATTTTGGAATCAAAGACTTCCTGACTGGCAGTGACGGTAAGGCGTATACGTCTCCAATGTTCTACAAACAGAATGCTGAAAAACTGGCGAAAGCACAGCGTCAACATTCCCGTAAGGTGAAAGGGTCTAACAACCGAGAACGTCAACGCAAGAACGTTGCTCGTATTCATAAGAAAACTGTTAATCAAAGAACAGACCACCATTGGAAACTTGCGATACAACTGTGTCGTAAGTTTGATATTCTGTTCTTTGAAGACCTGAACCTTCGGGGTATGAAAGCCCTCTTTGGTAAGCAGGTGTCTGACCTCGCCTTCGGTGAGTTCATGCGGAAACTCAAGCACCAATCTCATAAACGGATACGCTCTGTGCTGAAGATTGGCAAGTGGATACCCTCTACAAAGTGCTGTTCTGTTTGTGGACATAAAAACGAAACCCTCACGCTATCAGATAGGGAATGGCAGTGTCCGAAGTGCCATACGCACCTGGACCGAGACCAGAACGCTGCTATGAACATTCTCAAGGAAGGGGTAGCTTCCTTTAGGTTAGGAGTTGTAAGACCTATCGTTTTGTTTAACAAAATCGTAGGCACCTCTGTTAAAGCGAACAGTCCGCTTTTGAATTCTACAAATGCTTCTGCTTAACTTTGGCAGAGGTTTCCCCCGACTTCAGTCGGGGGTCTATCACGTCATTTTGTCCAGCACGGCGGTTAGGTTATCGATGGTTTTGGTGAAGTCGGCGTGGGTTTGGATAAGTGATTTGTGGTTTTCAAGGGCAGTTTTCAGCTGCGCATTGACGTGTTGCTCGCGAGTCTGGGTGTCTTTGAGTTCCCTACGGAGCCTCTGGTTCTCTTGCCGGAGCGCGATTCTCACGAAGTCGACGGATTTGTCTCCGGAGTATTCGAGGTACCCTTCAGGGATGTATACGTTGCCATATAGGCGCGAGAGTTCGCTGTGGGCGATCACCTGATGCTTCCGCTTTCTGTCTGGGTTCTCTATGGCGGTGAGGTTCTTGAATTGGATCTCTTTGTAGAGGGTTTCTTGTGAGATGCCGAGTAGATCGGCGGCTTGCGCGACGGAGAGATAGATTTCTTGGTTCATGGGTTTTTAGTCCTTAGTTGTTAGTGGGCGAGGTTACAAACCTCGCCAGCGATAGAACATGGTTAATGGCTGTCAGAAAGTGTCGGGAATCGGAGTTCCCTCCTACCGAAGATAGTATTAGAGTCGGGCTTACAAAGCCCTCCCACAAGAGAGTTCCCTCCTACAGATGATGGGTGAATTGCAATTTTATTTGACTTTTGTGCGTAAATAGTGGATAATTAAAGTAACCTCATGGAGTGAGGTTAAACCTACCCCGTCCTGAGGACGACGCTAATCTCCTCCATTTAATCAAACTAAAAGGATGGAAGGGGAGGATTAGGGACCTTCCCTTCTATCTTCTAATCTTTTGTTGGATCCCCCATGTCAGGGACAGAAGCATTGGGGGAATTGTTACGGCACTCGGCGCGTACCTGCTACTTTATAAATACAAAGAATTGTTACGGCACGCGGAGCTTGCCTACTACTTTTAATGTATTTTACACTTTTTTTGGGAATTTCGCACTTTTTTTGATGAGTTTTGCGTTTTTTTCGCAAGAAAACGCAATTTTTTGTAATTTTAAGTTGACAAGGAGCGTTAAATAGGTTAGAATTAATAGCGTAAAGGGTTGAAGTGCTAGATTTTACACGTTTACGCGAGGAATTCAAAATGCGCCGCTCGAATACGAAGACTATTTTGACTGCATGTGAGATGTCCTTCGCTGGGAACACCGACAGTGAGATAGCGACCGATTTGGGAGCGTCTGTCTCAGCGGTATCGCGGTGGCGGAAGAATGAGATTTGGCAGAAGTTTGAACAGGAACTCATCTCAGCGCACAAAGAGTCTTTATTAGAGCCGCATCGATTGGCAACCCTTGAAGAAAGCACACCTTAGTGTGCAAAAAGGTTAGGTTCAAATGAGGAATGGATTTACAATCCCTGGATCCGTTCTTATTTTGTACATAAGGTTTTAGGTTTAAGTTTAAAATTTTATCCATAAGAACAAGGAGTTAAACGAATGTTGTCAAAGAAAATGGCATTTTCGTTAATGAGTCTAATAACAATTTTTGCTCTTGCTTTCGTGGCACCATCTGCGATGGGTGCGTTTGACTTGGAACTTGACAATAGAGAGGATGTGAGTGGTGCCGCCGATTTTCAAATGGATCGCCCTGCCACCTCACTTGTAGTTACAATTAAGTCTGGTCAGGCTATCGTCCTCGCTGCAACCGATGTTTTTGTCACCAGTTATAATAAAGATGGTGTGGTCCTTGACTTCCCTGTAGTTACGGTTTCTCCAACAACTGCATCTAATAAACTCACTTTAACAATAACCCTCGATACAGACGATGTTAGTGTTGATGATGTTGATAAAGTGAGTATTAGGATAGCGAAGGATATTGACTCTGCCAATCCGGTTAACGCCGATAAGAGTAACGCGTTCGATGTCAATATTTTCTTGGTAGGCTCCGACGATGCACTGGGGCCGACGATATATTCTATGGAGAGAGTCGGCAGTACCTTACTGCCTGTTACCGCGGCTACAGTGCAAGTCATCGTCACGCTCAGTGAAATGCCGAAGGAATTTAAGAAGGGTAATCTGAGCATTACAGATAACGCTACGATTAGCAAAGAGCCTGAAGCTTTGGATCCCGTGGCTGAAGACCCCGCAGGTTTTAGGGAGCTTACCGCAGCTCTTACAGGTCTTCCTCCTCTACGTGGACTGTATGACGATGATGATGATTTGGAGGGGATACATGCGGCTATCCTCGCAGATATCCCAACGGATCTCGCAGAGGCTCTTGTTGCTTATAACGCCTTAACCACCACCAATGTTGTATTAGATACTGCCCTTGAAACAACAGAACCAGAGTTAGGAGATTCGATTACACATACGGTTGGAATCCATCCACCTCTCGCGACGTATACATTGGGCCTGACGTCAGACGACCCTCCGGAGCTTGATATTACACCTATTACACCACCCAGTTGGTTGGTTGGTGCTAATGATGCCGCTACTCAGGCTAATATGGAAGAAGCGATCGCTGATGCAGACATTGGTAATACAGACAGAGCTGTAGCACCTGTAAAGCCTGTTTCGACGGAGTTTGCAACCATATTGGCCTTGGCGGCCGCATTAGAGGTTTATGACGAACTGAAAGATGAATATGATGAGTATGTGCTAGAAAAGGCTCTGTATGACGCGTATAATGCTGCTGTTGATGCAGAGAAGGCCCTGGATACGGCTGCCCGGGATACATATATCCAGGAAACTCTCGGTACAACGGTGGCGACTAGCACGGGACGCGACAACATGTTGTATCCTTATGTTGTGACGATTGCGCCGAAGTATCTGAACAAAGACAACATCGTCCTGCAAATCGGCGCGTGGGAAGATACGACCCTTCCGCTTCCAAATAAGTATACACCGCCTAGAATAGAAACTGGTTATACAGAAGGCAGGGACAAACTCACGATCAAGGTCGGTACAGGGGCAGCGAAAGCGTTAGCGGCAGGTCATGAGGTTCTTCTTACGAACAAGCGGGTAATCCCCGCAGGCGGCTACCTCATTGTTGCGACAGATCTGGCTGGGACTGGCATCAATCTGCCGACCAATCATAATGCAGATGACAACACACCGATTGTGGGTGAGCGGTCACCTGCTGAACTGAAGTACAACGCGATTCCGGTAACGTTGCCGAATTTGGAAAGTTTCCTCGCCAATGGTGGCACGATAGATCTCGTTTCACCGAATGCGGGTCTGATTATCAGTGAGATCATGTGGGGTTCGGATGCGAGTCTCGCCACGAACAGCAATAGTCAGTGGATTGAAATCATGAACACGACTGCTGCAGATATCAAGACGGGCGATAAAACGCACAAGTTGATTTTCTACGGTCCCAATGAGATAGTCCCGGCGAAAACGGCTGCTGCGGCAGCGACTCCGACGACAGCGGCGAAGCCAGCGGCATTGCCAGCAGGTGTTGTCGATCGTGTCGGCACCATCGATGATACGGGTGCCTACTGGTCGCTCGTCGGTACCGATCAAGGTCAAAGTGGTCGGACAGGTTACGGAGAAACGGCATCGGATCTAACGACTCTTATCCCGACGCTGGAGCTCATTTCGATGTCTCGTGTGACGACAGCGGGTCTGGGTAACACAGCGGCTGGTTGGACAGAGTCCACACCGCCAGCGGTCAACATGAATCCCGCGGCAGGTGGCAACCGTATCGCCTCACCGGGTGACGATGACTTTGAAACCCCAGCTGAAGCCAAAGCGAGATTAGACGCTGCAAAACTGAAAGCTGATGATGATGCTGATACTGCTGCGAAAGCCGCCGATACTTCTGTCTTGATGCCGAAGACCGGTCAAATCTACATCAGCGAAATTATGTTCGCGGGTGGTGGCAGACTGCCGCAGTGGATTGAGATCTCCAACGGTTCGCGGTCAGAGCAGGTCGATCTGAGCGATTGGACGATTACCGTGGATAACGCGGCTGCCGATGCGGATGTGAGTGTAGGTGCTACGGCAACCTTCACGATACCCAAGGGCACGAAGATTGATCCGAGCGGTCAGTACGATACCCCGTCAACGATACTCGTCGTCACCGAAAAAGGACGTAACAACCTTGTCGGTGCGGACGCAGCGGATCAGGTCCTGAACCTTGAAGAGGATAACGAAGTAGACCTGATTCTGGCAGGTGTAACGACGGGCAAATACACGTTGCTCAGCGATATGGCGTTCATGATAACGCTCGCACCGCTGGTACCGAAGGCTGCTACGCCGCCAACGAGTGAAACAGTTACTGCGAGGGCACAGCGTCAAGCCGATGAGAAGGTAGCTGCCAAAGACCGAGCAGATGCGACAGATATGGTCGGTAACCTCGGTGCTGATGGTGCTGCCGCATGGGTATTGCCGATGAGCGAGGAAGGTGGACGTAGTTCGATTATCCGTCGTCACATCCAAATCGCTCGAGGTCCTGCGGCACCCGAAGATGGCACAATGATGGAGTCTTGGGCACTTGCCTCAGATACGAGTTTCGCACAAATCACGCATATCCGTGCGAGCAGCTACTACGGTGCTGCGAACGATGTCGGGACCCCTGGCTTCCGTGCGGGTGGTGCGTTGCCTGTGGAACTTTCACAGTTCCGTCCTGCCCGGAATAAGGAGACAGGCGCAGTGATGATTACCTGGTCGACCCAATCGGAGCTGAACAACGCTGGATTCTTCATCAAGCGGAGTCAGCAACCGAATGGCGAGTTCCAAATCATCAATGCGACAATGATCCCCGGCGCGGGTACAAGCAGTGAAAAGCAGTCCTATACGTATGAGGATACGACTGCTCAACCCAACGTCGTATACTACTACCAAATTGAAGATGTTTCTCTCGATGGGAATCGTCAGACGCTCACCCGCGGCATCCGCCTCAAAGGGCATGTAAGTGTCGCCGGTAAAGCCACGCTGACGTGGGGAGAACTGAAGACATCACAATAAGTAGTAGGAACACCAAGGTTATTTCAGGGATAAAATTTGTTTGAACTAACCTTAACCACAAAATGGGGGAGTGTACTTCGGTACATTGCCCTTTTTTGTTTGCATATTGGTTATTGGTTATCAGTTATCAGCAACCCCTTAACCCCCTTATCAGGGGGAATTGGAAACATTAGGAGATTAAACGAATGTTGTCAAAGAAAATGGCATTTTCGTTAATGCGTTTAATAACAATTTTCGCACTTGCTTTCGTGGCACCTTCCGCGATGGCTGGCGAGTTTGGCGCGTCTCTTGACACGACGGGTGATGTGAGTAGTGCCGGCGGTTTGCAATTGGCGCACCCTGGCACCTCACTTGGAGTTACAGTTAAATTTGGTCGGGCTGTTGTATTCGCTGCCAGCAACGCTTTTGTGACGACCTACGATGAAGATGGTGATATCCTTGGCTTCCCCGGGGCAACGTCTACTCCGGCGACTGCATCTAAGGAAATAGCTCTGACAATACCAATCACAGCCGCAGTAGCTAAAGTGAATATTAAGATAGCCAAGGGTATTGCGTCTGCCGATCCGATTAATGCGGATACGAGTAAAGAAGGAAATTGGGATATTTATTTAGTCAATGGATTTAGATCGCTAATACGACCGCTTCCGCTATCTCCGGTGGTAGTCGCAGATCAGGTACCCCCGACGGTATATTCTATTGAGAGAGTCGACACTCCCTTACTGCCTGTTACCGCTGATACAGTGCAAGTCATCATCACACTCAGTGAAATGCCGAGAGCGTTCACGAAGGATCATGTGAGTGTCTCAAACGCTACACATGATGGGCCTGTCGCTTTAGAAGCGATACTTGAAACGGATAACATGCCTTCTACAGGACATGACGGTAAACTTTATCCTTATGTTTTGACGATTACGCCGAAGTATGAGAATACAAACGACCTCGTTGTGAAGGTCAAAGCGTTTGAAGATACGGCCCTGCCTACTCCAAATCGGTATACCCCACCTTCAATCGAGGCTGGATATAAAAAGGGTATTGACAAACTCGCTGTCAAGGTCGGCACAGTCGACACAGAGGTTCTAACAGCGAAAAACGGAGGTTCTGAGGTTGTTTCGAGGCAAGATACAACTATCCCCACCGCTGATGCCGCAACAGCCGATGCAACCCCAACAGCCACCACAACCACGCCAGCGGCTACTGAAGCCGCCCCAATAGCTACGACAGAAAAGGCACCAGCCGTGGATACTTCTGTCCCAATCCCAGAGGCCGGTCAAATCTATATCAGCGAGATTATGTTCGCTGGCGGTGGCACACTGCCACAGTGGATTGAGATCTCCAACGGTTCGCGTTCAGAGCAGGTGAACCTGAGCGGTTGGACGCTGACGGTCGAGAATGCGACTGCCGATGCCGACGTAAGTGTCGGTTCAAAGGCAACCTTCACGATCCCGGAAGGCATGAAGATCAATCCGAGTGGTCAGAATGATACTCCGTCCACGGTACTCGTCGTTACTGAACAGGGACGTACCAACCTTGACGGCACGAGGGCAGACAGTCAGGTGGTCAACCTCTGGACGGATCAGCAACTTGAACTGTTTCGGTTGGATATTTTCAAGCGTCGGTATTCGTTGCTAAGTGATATGGTGTTCAAAATAACGCTCGCACCCCCGGCAGCCCTCATAACAACGCTCGCAGGAGCAGATGTGACGGATGTCGTGGGGAACCTCGGTGCGGATGGCACAGCGACCTGGACATTGCCAATCGCTGAGGGTAATGCTCGAAGTTCTATCATCCGTCGACATGTCGCAGGCTCTGTCGGTCCTGCGGAACCCAAAGACGGTGAAATGATGGAGTCTTGGGTGCTTGCCTCGGATACGGGTTTCGCACAATCGACGCATCTGAGCGCACACAGTTACTACGGCTTACCGATTGATGTCGGCACACCGGGTTTCCGTGCGGGTGGTGCGTTGCCTGTCGAACTTTCACAGTTCCGTCCAGAGCGTAATAAGAACACTGGTGCAGTGGTGATTACCTGGTCGACCCAATCGGAGTTGAACAACGCTGGATTCTTTATCAAGCGGAGTCAGCAACGCGATGGCGAGTTCCAAATCATCAATGCGACGATGATTCTTGGCGCAGGTACAAGTAGTGAAAAGCAGTTCTATACCTACACGGATACGACTGCTCAATCGAATGCCGTCTACTACTACCAAATTGAAGATGTATCTCTCGACGGGAATCGTCAGACGCTCACCCGTGGCATCCGCCTCAAAGGGCATGTGGGTGCGATTGGGAAAGCGACGACAACGTGGGGAGAACTGAAGACATCGCAATAAGTAGGTGGTAATTGTCTGAACCGGGATTTATGGGATTTAGAGACGAGTTGCCCCCGAGGAATCGGATACCTCCGGGTCCACTCTCGCAGATTTACAGGCCAGCGGCAGTGAGCCGTCGGTGGTCAAGGTTTCGTCTGAATCGCGGATTGGCGCGGATTCCGCAGATGACGCGGATTATAGGATTGGAAACGACGGTCAACGGTTAGGGATCGGTTGTTGGGGTTTGCTGGCACTCTACCTGGGGAAACACCCAAGCAAAAACACCTACAAGGAAGTCATCCGAGCTTGACGTTCTCGGCTGTCATCTCATTGTCTCGTAGACGGGAGAGGTCGTATCCGCGAAGTGCGAGTTCGAGGAAAAGGGTTGCATCGGCGATTGTTTTCAGTGAACTGCCCAAAAGTCCACAATACTTCTCTAAAAAATGGGGGTAAGTGAGATATTTGTAATTCATCAGAACTATTCAGCTTTCAGTTTTTATCGGTTCTATAGAATACATTGCGATTCGGAGATCGCGCCTACAAAAGATCCTTGGATATACAGGAGATGCTTTTAGGAGAGAACCGAATGAATCTTGATGTTGCACCTTCTAATCTTCCATGTTTCTCCGATAAGCGTTACTTCTGTATCAGCATCTTACGTGTTGCGGTAAAGTCGCCTGCTGTGAATGTGTAGAAATACACGCCACTTGCTACAGGTTCACCGAGTGCATTTCTACCATCCCAATACGCTGCACGACTCCGCGTCTGATACATACCTGCCGGCTGATGTCCCAACGCCAACCTTCGAACGATCTGTCCATCCACAGAGTAGATAGTGAGCGTAACATCCGCAGGTTTAGATAACTGATACGGTATCCATGTCTCCGGATTAAACGGGTTTGGGTAGTTTGCCAACAGAACCGTCTCTGTCGAAAGCCCCATGTCTAAAGCACTCAGCACAGGTGCTGCAGCCGTGTCAGCTGATGGCTGTTTCGTCTTCACATCTGCATCAATGCCAACGAACATGCTCCAACCGCCACCGCTTTCACTAACTTTCACCAGCAAGAGATTACCACCTTTTTTCAATCTAACTGTGAACCTGTCCTGAAAATCTGTCGCAGCCCGGTCTACACGGTTTTTATGAACCACTGTCCCGTTCAGCCACACTTTGATAGAGTCATCGCTACCGACTCGCATCGTCACACCTGATCGAGCTGCAGCGGATTGCAATGTGATAAGCGCATACGCCGAATGGTCCTCGATGTTTATGTCATCCCACCTGTTCTTTGGATTCTGACCCCCAACCAATCCGTTCTTATTGATAGCATCATTAATGTTATTCTCACCCGCCTCAGCAATCTCACCGAGTGTCCAAGCATAATCGCCAACCACAGCCCCGGCTTTGGCACCCCTTGTCGCAACAGTTGCCTCCGTCACTGCTCCACCACTTGCAATCGCCAGTGAATCCACATCAGTGGATCTTGCACCGCCCTGCCCCGGTTTCGTCGGGGCGATCATCCAGAGCCAAGGCCCCGTGATCTTGGGCATAGCGGTCACAATGGGTTCCGGTGTGCCAACTAGCGCGTTGCCTAAAGCGAGGTGGGAGGGTGCCCCTAAGCCTGTGACAAGGTTTTGAACATTTTTACCCTCGAGGTCTGCACGTTGGATGCCTCCAAGCGCGTTCGTCCAATATAACTGGTGTCCTGTCGTGTCAACCACGAGATCTTCAGGAGACCCCGGCACCGTGGCGAGATCCCTAATATTTGAACCGTTGCGATTCGCACACTGAATCTTACCCGCACTTTCGTTGGGTTGTGTCGTCCAATAGAGTTTTTCGCCTGCGACGGTAATGCCCGTGAGCCTTGCCGAATCGGTTACGAGGGTTTCAACATTTGAACCGTCAAGGTTTGCACAGCGGATGCGGCTCGACTGCTCCGCCCAATAAATCTTGCTACCTCCTACATCTAAGGCAATCTCAGTTAGGGAATCTAAATCCGTGATGAGGTTTGGCTTGAAGTTCGTGCCATCTACATCCAACTTTTGCACTTTTCCCCAAGAGCTCGTCAAATATATTTTGCCACCGACAGCATCAAGCGCGATGTCAAGCGGGACGCTTGTTAATTCCTTGACGAGTCGGATGTTTGGAGTCCCATTAAGGTTGGCACTGCGGATTCTACCGGTTCGTTCGCTGGTCTTCTCTGCCCAGTAGAGTTTCCCGCCCGCGACATCTGTGGCGAGACTGGTTGCATTCCGGACGCTTGGCATCAGTTCTTCTACATTCGCACCTGTGGCGTGATAAAGTCTGCCCTGCTCAGCATCTATCCAATACATCGCTGGCGGACTGGGTGGCGGGACTTTCCTGACGACGGGCCCCTGTGCAATATCAATATCCAGTTCCAAATCTGGGTTGTTTTGACGTAGGGTTTGGAGCGGCACTGTATCCAGAATCGGGTTGCCAGCAAGTGCTAAGCTCCTCAACTTCGTCAATCTTGAAAGAGGACGAATATCGCTGATTTGATTACTAGCAAGGTGTAAATATTCTAACTCCCTTAACCCTGTGAGCGGGGTGATGTCATGAATTTGATTAGAATCCAAAAATAATTCCGTTAAGTGTGGTAATCCAAGGAGCGGGGTGATGTCCCTGATTTGGTTTTCCCAGACCCATAAGTTCTTCAATTGTGTGAATTCTGCAAGAAAGGAAATATCGCTGATTTGATTTCCGCCGAGCGATAATTTGCGCAATTGCGTCAATCCTGTGAGAGATGTGATGTCGTCAATCAGATTTCTACTCAAATCTAATTCCGTTAAGTGTGGTAATCCAAGGAGCGGGGTGATGTCCCTGATTTGGTTTTCCCAGACCCATAAGTTCTTCAATTGTGTCAACGCTTCGAGCGGTGTGAGATCGCGAATCTGATTCGCCCCAAGGTTTAAAAACTTTAGGTTCTTTGCATGTTCAAGCCCGGTGAGGTCGGTGATCTGGTGTTTCTCGGCCTCAAGCCTTGTCAGTTTCAGCATATCCAGTTGTCTAATACGCGCGCTCGGTGCCAATCCGAGTGTTTTTCGTACGACTGCTGCCAAGTTCGCATCGGGTATTGACACCACCTTGCCACGCGGCAGCAGCCCCGTAACATCGATCGGAAACACCCGAGTCATGAAGTTTCCATCCACATCGATAACCTGAAGCCCTACTTCATTGTCGGCTTCAGTCGTTAACTCGGTCGTGACAAATTCAGCCGTACCGTTCTGACCTTTTAAGGATTTACAATCCAGGATTCTGAAGTTTCCTGGTGCTTCCGATTCATCCGTTGCGGGTGCAAGCAACTGTGCTTGATAGAGCCCATCGGGGTCGGTTACCGCAAAACGGAGGCGGACCGCATGCGGCGGAGATGCTGCCGGCGGCACCATCTCAATCTCTGTGTTTTGGTTGAAATCAGTTCGGGGCGTGTTGAAATAGCGATGAACATTCAACCATTCGGCGTGACAGGGTGACAATTTGTCTACGATCCAGCCAAAAGACATAATGTAGGTATCGCTGTGAAAATCATGTTCCAATCCAAAGGCATGTCCGAGCTCATGCGCGATAACAAAAAGATTAAAACAGCCACCGGAAGCGGGGACCGTTGTTTGTCCTCCAGGACCATGGTCACTCCCCGTCCCGCATGAATTACCATTGTTTAGCCCTTCAATGCTGATGTCTATAGCAACAAAATAGATGTTGTGTGATCTGTCAAACCGATCCTCGATTTCTTCCCAGATTTTGCCCTCAGTTGTATCATGATAATGGGCATCGTTGAACCTTCCGTTTACATGATGCACGACAGCATTGCCGCGTTTATCGGTTTCAAGTTTAAATGTTTTTCTACCGAACCCATGGCGTTCCATCTGGTCGGCGTAAAATTTTTTAGCATCTTTCAGGATCGCGTCCAAATTTGTATCTATGTTTGGCTGCGGCGTGTTGCCACGTGGGAGAAAGTAGATCACCCGCACAGTATAATCGGGGTCGCCACTTTGTGCGAAACCTGTCGGCACAGAGTGGCATATCAAAAAAATAAGTAACGTGAGTGTGAAAAAGAGCGTTTTTCTCATAAAAGGAGTTCTCCAATGCATAAGACATTAGACATTATAATGATTTAGTTTTAAGTTTGAGGGTTTTTCGTTAAATAATGGTGTGCTGGCGTTTCCTCGTAAAACCGCTGCATCATATTCAATTAACTGTTCAGTCAGTAAAGTATAACGAATTTAGGAAACAAGGTCAACACACACACTTCGTTAAAAACGGGTTCGTCAACGAAAAACAACGTTATAAATGTAAAAACTGCAACTATCAAGCGACATGTTGCCCAAGGGCATCGTAATCAATGGAGCGGGGGCCCTTGGGGCCTGGCTTGTCATAGTCAAAAGGGTCTTCAGCTGCCAACCAGTTATAGATCGTCCTTCTTGAGACACCAAAGGTCCGTTCAGCGGCGGCTTTGCTGCCACCGTTCGTGATGAAATCAAGGACGCGTTTGCGTAAATCTGTTGAATATGCCATAATCATAAATGCTAACATATACAAACAAGAGGGCGAGGTGTTTTTGCTGGGGTGTTTCTCGTGGGAAACCGCGCCAGCGGAGAAAGCGAAGGTTGGAGGTTACGGCACGCGGCGCGTGCCTACTACTTTTAAGCGAGTTTGATGATTTCGGCGGTATCGGTCACGGGCTTTTGGTTCTGCCACACATCCCTGATCGTCAGGCTGAGCAGTTCGGAGATCCTGCCCCCAGTGCTCACACCGAGCATGAAAAGCCCGCGATTGCGGTCCCCAAACGTGCCGTCAAAACAGGCGGAAACGAGTCGGATTTCGAAGTTGTCGAGGGGTCTTGTGCCTTTCATTTTTTAATTATTCCTTGCGGTTCGGTCAAGTCAGTTTGACGAATGAAGTGCCTTTCCGTATATCCAGCCCGCCCGTTGGTTGGGCTTACGCTCTTTAGACAATAAGAATTTGTAACAGGAGCGGTTGTTTTTTTAACCTTCACGCCTGCTTGACTGATGGTTTCCGTCAGCGACGGCATCTTGCACCGCGGTGTAAAGGTGCTGGAGTGCGTGATAGTATTCCATTTCGGCGTGTTTAATGCCGGGCGTGTCGTGACTGGCGCGCGCTTTACGGAGTTTCTCAAAACGGCGCGCCAGCTCCTGATTGGCAGTATCTAAGATTTTGAAGTGTAAATTAGAAATCGTTGAAAAAAAACTTGCGAGAATGCCCTTAGAACGCTTTCAAAAGGCATCTCCAGTGTGGTAACCCTCATGCAATCGGCGGCTTATCGTACATCTGAAAGAATGCGTTGAGAGCTGCCGTCAATATATCTTGAGTCGTCATATTCTTCTCGATACCGAGATGTTTCATCTGCCGATAGACGGCTTCGTCGAAATAGCCCCCGATATGCTTTTTCGAGAGTATTGCCTTATAGATAGATTTATGGTATAATTCTCCCAATGAGAAAGGAGTTATTATGCCAAACTGTAAAAAGTGTGAAAGTCAGCAAGTGACAAAAAACGGATTCGTGCGTTCAAAACAGCGATACCGCTGTAAAACCTGCGGATACAACTTTATCAGCGGAGATGGTCGAGTTAACCCTGATACCGCTGTCAAGCGCGCTTTCGCAGTGATTCTTTACTCTATTGGAAAAGCATCTTACGGCTTCATTGCCAAACTCTTTAATGTATCACCAAGCACTGTTCAAAGATGGCTTGAGAGCGAAGCGGCGCGAGTGCCTGAACCTGAGATCCCTGAAACTATCCGCGAAATAGAGTTTGATGAGATGTGGCATTTTATCGGTTGAAAAAAAACAAATGTTGGCTTCTCAAAGCAGTTTCTCGTCAAACAGGCAGAACTCTTGCCTGGGTTATCGGCGGTCGTGATGTTGCGACGTTCGAGCGATTATATGAAAAAGTCAAGCACTTAGAGACCTGCGAGTTTTACACCGACGAGTGGCGATCGTTCGCAAAAGTGCTACCTGCGTCTCGGCACAAGATTAGCAGAAGTGGCACAGTGTTGATAGAACAAGATAATAGCAACACCCGTCATCATCTGGGGCGATTTACGCGTCGGACGAAAATTGTCTCAAAAAGGATACGGATGGTCGATGCTGCGATGAAATTATGGTCTGCTTTGACGACTCCTGAAATCTTTCGCCGCTATCAGCAAATTGCTTTATCTATCTTTACATGAATACTCTCAGAAATGTTTGAAAAAGTTTTAGATCTTACTGGAAAAAATGTCAACGCGTTACGCTCTGAAATCATAGGCAGTGAGCGACTGACAATGGAGAATTATCCGCATCTGGCATATCCGATCTACATCTATTATCTATTCAACTTTATAACCTATACCAGACAAATCAATGCAGAACACTTGGACAGGTCATATTGGCGTGATTTCAGGTACCTACACTACTTAAATTTCTGCGATATGTTCATCACAAACGAGAAATCTACACGACACATAGTTAATTCAATACCATACGACGATATTAGGGAAGCGCCTGTTATTACCGCCGGAGAACTGAGAAAAACACTGACTTAAATTGAGGCTCTCGATTTTGTGGATTGTGTTGCGGGCAGGCAAGGGATCGGTCGCAAGCTTGCCCAACTGAAAGATTAGATGAATCCTTCCTCTTTGAGGCTCATGTAAACGCCGTCACCGATAACGATGTGGTCAAGAACTTTTATCCCGATTTGGTTTCCAGCCTCAATCAACTGCCTTGTCGCCCGAATGTCCTCTTGACTTGGCTGTGGGTCTCCGCTGGAGTGGTTATGGGAAATCATAATCGTGTTAAGAGCTGTTGAATTTACCTATGCTAACATGTTAGCACGTTATCACAATAGCCTGTTAGCAGCCCCGCCCAACTTTCCTGTAACCGCCTCTGAATCCCAATCGTTTGTCTCCTATGTTATCACGCTAACATGCCAACACGTTATCACGATAGCACGCTAACCTGTTATTGTGCTATCACGCTAACAGAGGAGACATCATGAAAACCTTAGCTATATTGAGCCAAAAAGGTGGCACTGGCAAGACGAACACCGCTGTGAATCTCGCGGTTGCTTCACAACTTGCCGGACACCCAACCGCACTTATTGACCTTGACCCCCAAGCGTCTGCTGCGAGATGGGGGGATCGGCGCGAAGGTAACACACCCGATATTTTCTCCGCGCACGCCAGCCGTCTGAAAGAAACCCTATACACTGCGGAACAGAATGGGGCAACCTTCGCTATCATCGACACAGCCCCTTCCACAGACCCGTTGCTCCTGAATGTTGCGAAATCGAGCGATCTCGCGCTCATCCCCTGCCGTCCGGGTCTGTTTGACTCCGAGGCAATTCAATCGACGATCTTGGTTACAGAGATGGCGCAAATGCCGGCTCGTATCCTTTTCAACGCAGTTCGCGCGAATTCTTCATTGATAGACGAGGCGAAAAGTGCAGTCGCGGTGTACGGCGTACAGATTGCGCCCTGCATGCTCGGTGAGCGTGTGACGTTCACGCGGTCTGTCATCTATGGATTGAACGCCCAAGAGTTTGAACCCACAGGCAAAGCTGCACGAGAGGTCAACGCTTTATACAGGTATATTGTCAAGGAGATGGAGGTGTAATATGCAGAAGACCAACACAGATATGAGAGCCGTTTTAGAGAAAAATCAAGCACAGAAGCCGAAATTGGAAATCGTTGAATCCGTTCCCGAAAGTCATTCTCAACGTTGCCCGTCACGCCGCGGCAAAAAGATGACAGCCTGTTATCTTGATTTGGACGCATACCGACAACTCAAGATTCTCTGTGCCGAGACGGATATGAATATTGAGGATGCTCTCAAACAGGGGTTGAATGCCATATTTATAGCCAACAATAAACCGCCCATTGCCTAATAGGGAGCGTACCACACAGAGAATGCCCGCAGAACGCTTTTCTGGGGCATTCTCGCAAGGAATTTTCAGAGAGGCAGGTGTCTGGCATAAATGCTGTCAGAAACCATAGAGTTAACTCTATGTTAATTTGGGAGACCTTTCGGTAGATTCTGATAAACGCAAAACGTGTGCGAACATAGTTGTCACAAGGGTTTTAATTTTGGACTTAACGTTTTCATAATTACGTTTCGTTCGTCTGATGACTTTAAATAAAAAGCTTAACAAAAAAACGAAAAATTGCATACTATAAATATGCCGGTGAGGGGACTGTCAGCCTGCACACCATGTGTGGGCGTTCCCCCGATGGAATCGGTTGCGACTATTGGTGATGCAGGCTGACAGCAGAAGACTTTACTGCTACTCGGAAAATGCTCATTTTGAAGTAGTAGGCACGAACGAAGTTTATAGATTCTCTCTGGAGAATGTTTTGCGACTTTCAGATAGATGTTTACACATCGCTATTATATTCTATCTACTGATAAGCACCGGTTGCTCGGAGTCTTCGGTACCGGAGGATGCCGTTTTGAATATCCCGATGAGACTTCGAGGTCCATATTCTGAAGTTCATACAGCATTTTACGAACACATTGACAAATATATTCAAATCAAGGAGACGAATCCAGCGTTAGCGTTAGCGGAGCTCAAGAAAGCCATAGAGATACAGTTTGAGGGTCATGCGAAGTCCGACGAATATGTGACCCTGTTATTTGCGTTAAACGCTGCGGGTGAAGCGACCCTCCCACAGACGCTGGCACTCAACAAACTTGTCCTCGAAATGGTTGTAGACAATAACTTTTCCTACGAGATAATCCGGCTTCAGAGAGGATCGGTTGAACGAGATGAGCAATGGATCGCTGCTCTGAAGGCTGAAGGGAAAGACCCCGACGAACAATATTTCAGGTTTATTTTCATTCCGACACAATAGGTGCCTCGGATGTCATTCTCCAGAAACAGCGTTTCGTCAGCTTCTTTTACCAGTAAACCGCCCTTGAGAACGCACAAGATGAAACCCTCTTCCTTGAACTTGCTCACAGAGGATATGAAGTGCCAACGTTTATTCAGACCAAAAATTAGCAAAGTTAAGCCAAGTTTTGTCTTTGAAATTCTATAGGTGTCAGATACCCTAACGCTGAATGTGGACGTTTCTGATGATACACCTGTGTGATAAAATGCCCGATCCGTGTTCTGGCTTGAGTAATATCCTCATAGTCATTGAGGTGGACTTCTTCCTCTTTGAGGGTTCGGATGAGGCGTTGGGCGTATCCGTTCTCCCAAGGACGGCCTCTTTGTGCTAATGAAATCTCAATCCCATGACGGGTCAGAGTCGAGGTATAAGCCCTTGAAAGATACTGCACGCCTTGATCAGAATGGTGGATCTCCGGGACGCTTTGGCACAACGCCTGTTGTAGCGGTGTCAACGTCAGAGATTGCGTCAAGTGTTGACTGAGTTGCCACCCTCTTATCATACGCGTGAAGACATCCATGAGCAGAGCGACATAAACGAAGTGTCCTTTGAGTCGGACGTAGGTTATATCGCCCACCCAGACCTGATCGCGTCTACAGAGGTCAAGCGTCTTCAGGCGATTCCCCCAAGGACGCACACCGTCAATAGAGTGGGTGGTTTGACACGCACGTTTGACGGAAACCCCGCAGAGGTTCTCGGCTTTCATCAATCGGGCAACGCGTCGATACCCAACCGTGTATCCCTGATTCACCAGCAGCTTTGTGATACGCCTATACCCGTATGTCGGATACGCCGCAGCTAACTTCTCTATTTCATCTCGCAGGACATCTTCACAAGGGTCCTTTTTCGGTTGATAATAGAAGTTGCTCCGAGTGAAACCGAGCGTCTCAGAAATCTGTCGAACCGAGTAAGCCGTCTCCGTCCGCAATGCCTCAACGAGTTGGCACTCTTCAGACGGGGTCAGCTCAACCACGTCGAGGCTTTTTTTTGGATGTCTAACGCCACGGTCAACCGCTCAACGAGGTGCTCAAGGTGGGCGATCCGCTCCGCCGCCTCGCTGGATTGCTGATCCGTGGCGGCAAACACAGAGGCCGCATTTTCAAGCAACTGCTGCTTCCACTTCGAGAGCTGGTCTTCGCTGAGGTTATGGCACCGACACAGTTCTGCTTGGGAACTTTCACCGCTAAGTGCCTCAAGAACGACCTCCGCTTTAAACTCGGCGGTGAAGTTTCTTCGTTTTCGTTTCGCCATCGGATTCTCCTTTCAGTAAGATTGTATTCTATCACAATCTTGGTTTAGAGGGTGGCCCGAATTTCCGATGGCAGTACACCTCCTCACCTTTCAACACATCCAGCTAATGAAAGGTGAGATAATATGTTCCGAAAAACTTTTTCAGTTGCTATGATATTGTTGTTTGTAAGCGTGATAATGCCTCGAGAATCTGATGCCAATTGGAGAGAATTGGCCGGAATGGCTTGGAGAAAAGCAACAGAATGGGTAAGTTCACCGTCAGGGCAACGCACGGTTCGCAACATTGTAGAAAAGCCAGGTACAGAACCGAAAGTTAATAAGGTAAAAGAAGTGGTGATTGATATTGGCTATGGCATAGCCAATTTTCACAATTTGATGATCTGTGCTGAATGTAGAGCAGCACGCGCCAGAGGCGATGACTGGGGCTATAGTCGTCACTAATTTTTACAAACGGTATATATTTATTCTTTAACGACGAGGGTGCGAGCGTAGATAATCAAAACTCATTTGTCGGCTCGCACCCTTCTTATTAAAAACGCGTAAATGATGCGAACAAATCCCAAATAGTTGCTAAAATATCCATAACTGTTGAGAACATATCTGTTTTCTTTTTATTTTTTTTCATTTCTCAATCCTTTAGGAGTCATATATGAGATTTCTCTCACCAGATAAACAGAAACAAGAAACCGTTAGAATTGTGGGTTTAATTATTTTCTTTATTGCCAGTATGCTTTTAATGAGCGGTTACGCAACGAATGATTTGCTTTTTATTGGCACAATGCTATTAGTATGGTATAGCATGTCGTGGTTCATATACAGAAAAAATCCTGAAAAGATAATACGCGGGAGCCAACAGTTGTGGCATTTCCTTATTTTTTTAGTGTTTGCTTTCATCTGTGGGATAGCTACATCTTATTTCTCAGATTTTATATTACATGATATTTTTGGTAATATCATTTACTGGATCGTTATCTTATTTTTTCTGGTGCTTCTTTTCTACCGAAAGTGACAAGCAGTGATTCGCTTATACGCGTTTCAATCTCGCAAATGTATTTCTTCAACTACATAGAAAACTTTAAATTCTTGATGCTCAATGTTAAGATGATTTTTGCTATAGCTGTATTCGGATTTGTCCTTGAGTTAATAGCCATACTTATAGATCATAGTTTTATTCAAATGTGGTGTGAAGTGCATACGCTTATTTAGACCACAATTTCGCAAAGTTAAGATAAGGTTTGTTGTTGAAATTCCATAGGAGTCAAATACCCTAACGCCGAGTGTGGGCGTTTCTGATGATACACTTGTTCAATAAAATGCCCGATGCGATCTCTCGCCTCGGTGATGTTTTGATAGTCATTGATCTCAACTTCTTCCTCTTTGAGGGTGCGTATGAGTCTTTCAGCATATCCATTCTCCCAAGGGCGTCCGCGTTGGGCGACGGAAATCTCAACGCCATGTTCTTGGAGCGTGGTAATATAAGCCTTTGAAAGATACTGCGCGCCTTGATCGGAATGATGAATCTCAGGGACGCTGTGGCACAATGCCTCTTCGAGCGGTTTGAGCGTCAGAGATTGGTTCAAGTGCTGACGGATCTGCCACGCTTTGATGATTCGGGTGAAAACATCCATGAGCAGGCAGACATAGATGAAGCGTCCCTTAAGACGAACATAGGTAATATCAGCCACCCAGACCTGATCCTGATGAGAGACCTCAAGGTTTTCAAGCAGGTTGCTCCATGGACCTATCCCCTGAAGCGATTTTGTTGTTTGACACGCACGCTTGACGGAGACCAAGAGATTATTATCTTTCATCAACCGAGCGACGCGTCGGGTGCCAACGGTGTATTCCTGACGCAGGAGTAACTGTGTGATACGCCTATACCCGTATCTCGGATACCGTCCGGCAAGCTTCTCTATTTCAGCGCGCAGGACCGCTTCGGACGGATCTTCTCTGGGTTGATAATAGAAACTGCTCCGGTTGATGCCGAGGATTCCACAAATATCTCGCACGGAATGCTCCTGCTGCAATGCCGAAATGAAGCATCGCTTTTCAGATAAAGTTAGTCCAACCCTGTCAATAGTTTTTTTTGGATGTCTAACGCCGCGGCCATCCTCCCAACGAGCTGTTCAAGGTGAGCGATACGCTTCTCGGCATCGCTGGACTGCTTATCCGTGGACTCAAACAGGGAGGGCGCATTTTCAAGCAACTGTCGCTTCCACTGTGAGAGTTGATTTTCGTTGAGATTATGGCGTCGACACACTTCTGCTTGGGAACTTTCACCGCTGAGGACTTCGAGAACAAGTTCGGCCTTAAACTCAGGGGTGAATCTTCTTCGTTTCGCCATTGGATACTCCTTTCAATGAGATTGTATTATATCACAATCTTCCTTTAGGGAGTGGTCCAAAAAACCGTAGGCAGTACACCTTCTATTTTATCGTATCGTCCGAAGTTTGTAATTCGTATTCCTACAAGGAAGCCCGTAGTGTTCTATGGTCCCCTAGCCTTGGGTTGCACTGCGGGCTTCTTTGCGCTCTCGCATTATCCGGTAAAAATGCTAAAGACAATTATATCATGAGCAACTAAAAAGACAAGTAGTAGTAGCGGATTCTTGTGATCGCAGGCGTGGGGCTGCGTTATCTGATTTCACGCTTTGGACGATAACACGACGACGCGTCGTGAGACTTGCGGCGCGTCCGCGAAATACTCGATTTGAATTTGTAATTATAAGTAGACTTAATATAAATAGATATATTACAATAGTCTGTAACAAAGAAAAAACCGCTTCGGGCAGAAGCGGCATCCAAGTCCACAGTATCGAAAATTTGGTTCATTACTAACCGACACAACAGACTGACAAGGTCTGAAGGTCAGATTATATGACACGCCCCCATATCATTTGAGGGGATCGTCTTAAAAGTATACCCTACTCAGGTATGCCTCAAGGTATCTTTATATGATACGTCATAAGGTATGTTTATATGATACGACATCCTAAAAAAAATGACAACAAAAAAAATGTCGCCACCGTCCGAGAGACAATTATTGCGCGTGTTGCCAAGCATTCGCGATACCCCCTCGATCTTTATTATACCTGTGCTCGCGGTTCCGCTCTCACCCGCTCCGAATTTCGTCAGCTGCTCAATGACATGCACGCCGAAGGCGACATCCATATCAACACCGATAACCTCGTTTTGTTGCCCAAACCGCCACCTGAAGCACCCACGCCTCCCCGCGAGATTGAAAATAGCACCGATACCCTCCTGATCCACTGTCTCGTCAATCGTTCTCACACCCTGAAGGACCCGAAACAGAAAAAATCTATCGATAAACCCTCCTACTACGCACACCGAAACTATAAAACCGAGCAGATACCGCTTGATAGCGTCTGCGAGGAAACCCTCCTAAAAGGCTACCAATTCGTTCCGGGTGAATTCATTGATACACATGACACCGGTATCCGCAATAAAGAAAACTGGGTCTCTCAACAGCTCTTTCTCATTGAATTTGACGATACCACCGAGTCCACCCCCGCTGAATTCATCGCGGCGCGCCCGTTTCTGCGAGAAAATGCGTGGCTTGTCACCGAGAGTCTCCGCTCCCGATACGATGACCCTCACGACGATAAGTGCAACGGACAGCTCCGCTTGCGAATCGTGTTGTGTATGCCCCGCGCAGTCAAAACGATTGATGAACGCGAGTGGGTTTATGACGCTTTGGTGAACGCCCTGCCCGGGTGCGACGACGGATCTGCGAACTCAATCACCAACGGCGGACTCGGTAAGGTCGGCGCAGAACACGTCAAAATCGGCAAAATCGTTGATACGGACTGGTTCAATACTGCGATCGCGACCGGACAGCAGAAAAAAGCCGCCAAAGCCGCAGAAAGCGCACGACACGCAGAGCAACGCAAGCGCAAGCACGCCGAACGCGCCGCGATGGGGGTCACCGAGCGAGAGGGCGAAATTCCACTTGAAGCCTTGGCGAAATCAGACCCAAGCCATTTTTTAGAGTCCCTGGGCTTATCCCTGAAATCCGAGAGCGGGAAATATCAGCATTGGGGCAGAACGGAAAAGCAGAGCGATATAGCCCTGTCGGTGTGGTTATCCGAGCGCGGCAACTACCAAATCCGTGTCTTTGCTAACTCGATACCTCTGCCTCCGGGTGTTTCGGGTGCGATGCCCTTCGCGAGATTTTACTGCTATCACGAATTCAATACCGACACCGAGGGACTCCAACCCGATAGCACCGAGTGGAAAGACCTCAACGAAAACCTCTCACACCGCGGCTACGGCACATGGCTTTCTGATGACGAATTCAACGCCTTACACGCCACGCCAACGCAGACACCCCGAAATTCAAACGATCTCCGCGGTCTCGAACCTGTTACAACGTTGCCACCCGATCACCCTCTCCTGACCTCTGCACCGCCTGTGGAAGTGCGTGAATCCCCGTCATTTCGACACTTTTCAGCAGAGGAGCGCGCTGTCGTTAGCAATGTGCTTTCGCTCGATCCGGATGCCGGATGGCACGGTCAAACGCCGGTGTTCACGCCAAAATACGAATACCTATACCCTTTAACACAGAAATTCGCACTCAACGGGCAACCCAGTGAGGTCGAAAAGCGGCGCGTCTGGAATACGCAGTTTGGAAGTTGTGAAGTCTGCGGGGCAATTACAGCACAATGGGTTGACCGGTATCTGCTCACCGCGGGTTTGTATTGCGACGGCTGCCACAAGGATTATCATCTCGGCTCATACCTTGAACTCGAACTGAATCGGAAACTGCCGAACTCGATTGTTTCTGAGTATCAAGGCTTTCTTGGGGACGATCCTGAATTTGCGAATTTTCGGTTATGGCAACCGGGAATCATGACGCATCTCGGTGCTGCGATGTCCACAGGAAAAACAACAGAACTCGATAAACAGATGATCTCACTCGCATTACAGGGGCTTGGGAAAGGTATCATCGCCGTGCCGCGGGTCTCACTCGCACGCTCACTCGCACACTACCTACGCTATAAACACGGACCCCGATCGTGGGGCTTGTGGCATGAAGGGTGCCACAAATCGGACAAGTTTATCGGCGACTTCGGCGCGATTGTCTGTCTGCCGTCCTTACCACAGGCAGTTAAATCGGCAAACGATGCAGGCGTTCAACGACTCTATATCGCCATAGACGAAGTTGATTTTTGCTACAATCTGCTATCTGTTTCGCTTGAGCAAGCGAGAGCCGTCAAAAAGTGCCTACGCGACGCGCTGAACACGACAGGACTGGTGGTATCAGGTCAGACGGAATCGACGCTGGCACTTGAAGCACTCGCAGAAGTATTGGGATGTGAGCAAGTTCAGGGGTTTTACAACACTGCGAAACCCGCCGACGGGAACGTGGTGATGCACAAATACCCCAACACTGAAGGCAAATCGAATGCTATCGTATGCGGCACGATAGATGACATCTACGATCTACTCGCCGCGGGGTATAACGTCTACGTATTCTGTAGCACACGCCGCGATTGTGATGTGATTGCGGATATATTCAAAAGCGAGAATCCCGTCATCTACAACGCCTACACCAAAGGCGATGTACGCGCCGATACCTTCTTACGAAAGCAAAAACTGACGGATTCACGCCTCTTTATCGCTACGTCCGCGGCGGGTGTCGGTATCTCGATATTAGACTCCAAAGCGAAAACGGTCATCATAAGTGGATTGAATTACGGCTCACGCGACGCAAGCATGTCGGTACAGGAAGGCGTTAGAGACCGCGGACGGCGGGGCGGTTCGATTCATTATACCGAGTATGACCTGCCTTTACCGGTGAGACCCACTGAAAATGAGAGCGTCAGTATCTATCACGAAGCTCTCAAAACGGCTGCGGCGCGAGATGAACAGCAGACGACTGCGAGTATCCGAAAAATCGCACACGCACAGGCGTTGGCATCATTAGCCGATACACAGATCGAGGCGTTCATAAAGCACCATCTTCAAACCGTCGGGAATATGCCCGTTTATCAAGCATCTGCACTCGCGTGTGAACCCGAACGTATCACGGCAATATCGGTGCGCCGGAGCGAAATCATACGTGCCGAACGCGAAAAGCGGATAACGACCGCAGTGGACTTGTTGCAACAGCGTGATATTCTGACGACTTCAGGCATCCGAAAATTGAGCAATAAAGGCGCACTCTCACCTGAAATGCGACTTGCGCACGAGACAGCAAATGCGGCTGCACAGGCTGTGGGGTGGGACGAGAAAACCGACCTCACGATAGACGTGGATAACGATGATCTCAATATCGCTATGACGCTCGCCGCAGAGAATATCAATACTGAGAAACTCGCAAAACAAAGACGTGGCTATTTGGCTGTCAAATTCCCGGACTGGACCGCGCGCCAATTCCAAGCGGCGTTGGAACAATCTGAGTCGCAATTACGACTCGACGGCTTAGGCATAGAAACAACAGCAATCGACGATGACAGGTTTCGCGGGAAACTGCTGACGGCTTTACTGGCGCGTCTCGCGGATAAAGTCTTTGACTCCGCAGCACTCGCATCGGTCGTGCGCGAGGTGTTGGCTTCGGATTCATCAACAGGTAAGACTTTCGGCGCGGAGATAGCATCCGGGGCGTTAGGGGCAAGTGCGTATCGTAGCGCGCGCTTCCTACACATTGCTGACGATGACGGTGTTGTGGACTGGGTGCGCGGGTTTGTCTCGGAATGGTATCCAGCACGGATCGCAAAAAATGAGGATACCTACGCACTCTGTCATGCCAAAAACGCTGATTTATGTCTCGCTTCGTTCTCACGATGGTTGATGCGCCAGCCGAGCGTTCCCGACGGCGTGAAGATAGATTTAGACATCTTTGAGACGACAGAACTGCCCGATCCGGATGCTGAACTCAAAAATGTAGCACGCTCGCGCCGAGAGGCAGGCGAAACAGTCAAAGAAATTGCCGAAAGCCTGAATCGGAATCGCAAGACTGTCGCAAAATGGTGTGAAGGTATCAAACCTCTTACCCCCGCACAAATGGATGTTTTGAGTATCCTCAGCGATGGAAAGGTCTGGAAAACGCCTGATATTGTCGAGCGTTCGCGATTTGCACGCCAAAATGTTATGACCGCACTCAAAAAATTAGTGGAGACTGGAGCGATTTTCCGAATGAAAAGAGGACATTATCAAAATAGTTTGTCATGCAAATGTCCACTCATTTAGTAATTAAAGAGTACTTAACTACTAAACCGATGGACATTTGCATGACAAACTCAAAATCCGCCCGAACTTTAATAAGTAATTTTAAAAGGGAAAAATACACCAATGGGAAACTTCAAAAAAGACGTATTTGGCAAAGATGGAATGCTTCATAGAGCCTTTGGCGATGGCTATGAAATTCGTGAGCAACAGGTGAATATGTCCGTCGATTGTGCGAAAGCCGTTCTCAACCGAGATCTTTTACTGGCGGAGGGCGCGACCGGTGTCGGCAAATCGTTTGCGTACCTCATCGCGTCGGTCTCGCCATCAATCCGTCAGGCACTTGCAGAGATGAACGCTGATGCCCCAATCGTCATTTCGACGAGTACGAAAGTTTTACAGGATCAAATTTGGGAGAAAGATGTCCCCGAAATCCTCAAAGCGACCGATCAAGCGTTGAAGGTTGTCCTCGCGAAAGGGCGCAATAACTACGTCTCGGCGCGTCGCTTACACGAGTTTGCCCAGGGGGTTGAAAATATGACTGCCGAGTTTGCGACCGCTGAAACCGCCGCCATCGCCAGCCGTATCGCGCCCCAACTTCAGGACTGGATCGATCCCGATGCCGGTGAGTTTGCCGATTTTGCTGAACCCGTACCCCACGAGATCCGCCTTGAAATCGAGTCCACCCCCACCGATTGTCATGGCGAGGCGTGCCAGTTTTATGCCAAATGCCCGTACCAGCGCGCCAAATCCAAGCGCAAAACTGCGGATATACTTGTTGTGAATCACGCCTTACTCGCACTGCATATCGCCTATCAGAAAGTCTTACCGAGTGAGTGTTCCACGTTCATCATCGACGAAGCTCACAAGTTTTACGATGTTGTCAGCTCCGTCTATGAAGTGGAAATCACGCTCCGACAGGTTGAGTGGTTTTTCAAAACCTTTCGGACGCGACTGCGGAAACTTCGCGACCTCGTGATGCAGGATGCCGAGAAATTCCGTCAAATGATAACCCTGTTGAACAGGTTTGAGAAACGCAAGTCCACAGATGCCGATACTGCCAAGATTTTCTTTCAGACCGCAGTCGCCGCGGTCCAAACCGCCAGCAGAAAAGAATCAGACCGTTTTGGATATGCCGTGTTGACCCCGAAGATCGAGGCGAAGGCGTTATCGAGCGTGCTTTCAGAATACGTCGCTGCGTGTAAATCGCTTTCAAAAGCGTTTGGTATCGAGTACGCCGACCTCGCTGATAACCCGGAACTCACCCCGATTTATATCGCCTTGGAGGGTTTGACACAAGCCAGCAAAGAATTGGCCGCGCGCGTGGAGGCTGTCGTTTCTGATGATGACCCGCATTTGTGGTGCTACTGGTCGCAAGTGGCAAGGGCGACGGATACCGACACAGACGCTGCGTACCGCCTCTCGCTGAAAAGGACACCGATCGACATCACCGAGCAGATCGCACCCCTGTTTAACGCAGAAAACGCCGTCATTTTCACGTCTGCGACGCTCCAAGTCGATGAAAGATTCGCGAGAATTCGGCAACAATTGGGCATCACCGCCGGTGAAACCGAGAAAAACGTCATTGAACGGGTGTATCCGTCGCCTTTCCCGTTTGCGAAAAACGTTGAAATCCACGTTTTTGATGACGTGCTTTTAGACCGTCCCACCCCACACGCCAGCCCCAGTGAAAAAGAACGGTATTGGCAGGAGCAGGTGCGGCTTGTCGAGTATTACGTTAGACTTCGCAACGGTCGGGCGTTGGTGCTGTGTGCGAGTCATCAGCAGCTGCATGAACTCTACGACCGCCTTGACCCCGTTTTTGACGACATGGGCATCACGGCACTGCGTCAGATCGGCACCGACACCTTACGGCAAACGTTCAACGCTTTCAAGGCAGATGAGACCTCTGTTTTGTTGGGCGTGGCATCGTGTTGGGAGGGATTAGACGCGCCCGGGACGACGCTGGAGACGGTCATCATTCCGCAGTTGCCGTTCTCGCCGCCCCACCCGCTTTTAGACGCTCGGCGTGCCTTGCTACCCGACCCCGAAAATGATTGGTTTCGTGAGATAAGCCTGCCGGATATGCTCTTGAAGGTGAAGCAGGGCGCAGGACGGCTGGTAAGAAGTACAACCGATTGCGGTGTCATCGCGGTCTTGTCGCCGCGACCGCTCACGAAACGCTATGGCCGCGAGATTCTTAAGGCGTTGCCACCCGGAGTGATTGTTAAAAACCCCGCAAATGCTTTGGTTTTACTTAACACTTGTTCAAAAAAAGAAAATCGTATAAAATTGTAATCGACCAGATAAAAACAGTGATTTTAGAGCCGCCTTTCACATAAAATTTATTTGAATATTTTTCGCTGACGCTCGAAGTTTCGTCTACTACGTCGTAGCATCGTTGCGTCGTTGCGTCGTTGCACATTCGCTTTTTTGTTGCACAAAACTTCGTCTTGCTGCACAAATCGCTGTTTGTGTCGTCTGAGTCCTCTGTGTCGTTAAGTCTGTATCGTTGCGCCATCTGTGCGCACACAAATGAAGGAACCACCACCCATGAAAAAAGAAGAAAAAGAGAAAGACGAAGCCTCAGAGAAAATCATCCTGCCGACCGAAGAAATTTATTACAACTTTATCAAATCTCTCGGCAACGACGATTTTTTCTTTCTCGTCATGAGTCAAGAAGAATCCGAACGTCTGAATCAAGATGAAGGCGAGCGCAACCGTCGTTTCGCCGATGCTGTTATCAAGCTGTATGTGGCGGCGGCACACTTCGTGAAGGTCTCACCGATGGTGACAGACCTCGCGAGAATCACCAATGTGTCGCCTCAAGAAATCCTGAACTGGTCGAAAACGCCGTTGTGGAAAGAAGTCGTCAAAAGTTACGGCTGGCATGGCAACCCGACACCCCAAGAAGAATTGCTCTCCGAAATAGGCCCGATTTCGCTCCGAGAGTCGTATTTGATTCTCAAAGCGTTTCAGAAACATCCTGACAGTCGTATCCATTTCACAACCTACGACGCGGCTGTTATCGCACGCGTTAAATACATCGAGAGATACCATTTCGTGTTGTGGGACAGCGGATTGGACGATAAAAAACTTGATAAACTCGATGTTGTTTTAGCGTTCCCTGATGAAAACATGCCTTTTATCAAAAAAGGGGTCGTACGCCGACAAAGTATTGCAGATGAAGGCTTGCGCCCCATCGAAAAAATCAGCAAGCGAACGAAAATCAAGACCGACGCACGGCTGGGTTCGATTGTTAAGTGTATGATGCGAAACGGGCTGGTGGTGGTCGGTGAAAAGGTGTGGGACTCTCGATTCTACATGGTGCTGCGTGTCGGCGGGAAGAAAGGCAAGGGTGGCAAGATACTCATCGCTTACAAGCACGCCTTACTTGATTTTCATGTTCTCAAAGAGGCAGAGAAACGCAAAAAGCGGTATCGCGATGACTGGGACGACGAAAATATGCGCAGAGGTTGACAGTGAGGTATCGAGTGCGTTGTCAATACTTAATCAACAAGTGATTAAGTCGCTTTCCGCATGGGTATCGGCTGTGATCCGCGCATAACACCCTCGCCTTATTTTCCGAACCTCCCCCGCGTTGATGAGTTTCTTGATAGCGAGCGAAAACCCTTGTGGTGAGGATTGCGTCGCCTCCCGGAGTTCTGCCGTTTCTGCGATGGGCTTCTTATCGAGATATACGAGAATTTCGTCAGCGATTGTCCCGCCCCGTTGCCTTGATACTTGTATGTCGTTGCCGGTGGATTGTTTGATTTCTTTTGTGTCGTGGTCTGCAATATCTTTAGTTCTTGGAAACCACTGAACCTGTAAGCGACCCTGATGTATCTCCCAAAAGAGCGGTAGGAACACCCCACAGGTCTCGCAAAAGGGTTGTTCAATCTCTCGCTCACCGGTTTTCGTGTTGATCGTGCCATCGCAGAACGGACAAGACAAGTGGTCAGCGATTGACAACTTACCGAGATGTTCCGCTTTGGATATTTCACCAGAAGTGAGAATCCCGTAGGATTTCAATTTTGGCATTTCACGCCTCCTGTTGGACTTGTTTTTCAATGATATTTTACCTTAATCACGGTGATTAACGCAAGCAAACGATAAAATTCAAGCCCACAATGTCGGGGTACGACTTCTTGATACGGCAGACGTTTCTGGGAAAGCTGAAGACGCGGTTTGGAAAGAAGTCTTAAAGCATTGAACCTAAACGATTTACACCTACATTGCGAAAAACATGGAGGCACTCAATGTGAGAGAAACCCAACTATAGCGATGTTTTGACGAAACACGCAGAGGATTTACAACCCACATCCGAGAACAATGGCAAAGACGAAGACGATCCGCGTACGAAACACATCGGTGGCTATTTCCCAGTGAAGGTCTACCGGTTGTTGAAGGTGATAGGTGCAGAAAACGAGTTATCGACGCGTGAGTTGTTGGTAAAAGCCTTGAATATGCTCTTTGAGTTGTATGGCAAACCGCCGATGGCTGAATGATAGAAAAACGATGGGGTTTGAATCAAGCAAAAAGTCAGTAAATATAAGGGTTCACGACGCTTTTTTTTGATAATTTTTTTATTATTTTTTATCAAGCAAGTGCCAGTCGCCCCGATCCCGCCCGTGATACTGCCCTTGTGCCTGCACGCCCATACCCCTCGCGCTTTTCAGGAGTCCCTTTTTCCTGAGCGTCGCGATCGCACTGGTGGACGCGGCGAAATCGTCAGAATTCGGTGCGAATGCTACAGAACTCTTCTTTTGTAGCATTCATCGCACACCCAATCGGTCAATTTCGGTCGTCCAGCACGCCAGCAAACACGCCACAAACCCAGTCAAATCAACGACGCATGCCTTACACGCTCACGAACTAACAAACACGGAAAAGGCTTGACAAATACTTGAAAGTGTGGTAAGATGTGGTATAACCAAGGTAGCACGCGCATTTAACTTAATGTGTGCGCTCTCACAAACACAAAAATAGTGAACGATGGCACGTAACGCCAGCATCGGACGCACCTTCGGGTGCGTCCTTTTTTATGGAGACACCGAGAAACATGACAAAACAGCAAGCACGCCACGCATTGAGCAAAAAGAGCGATGCAGAGTTGCTGAAAGCATACCACGCCACGCAGATTATAGAGAAAAACATCTTGCAGGCGCGTGCTGACCACGTGCTGATGATGTTCTACCTTGAATTTGAATTAAACGATAGAGGCTTGCCGACGCGATCATCTCTCAAAATCGGTTGGTAGGCGTAATAAACCAGATGGGCGCGTCCTTCGGGGCGCGTCCTTCACTACGGAGATATACAGATGGACATTGAGGCACGCATTAAAGCGATGTCTGGTGATGAATTGGAGAGGTTGTTAAAGTGTCTGAATTTCACGCTGTCAGGCTCGGAATGTGGAGAGTCGCAGGCGTTTAAGTTGCTTGCCGAGATTGAAGCGATCGCGATCAAAGAGAACGACACGCGAAATTCGGGTTGGATTCCTGACGAACAACAGGCGGGTTACATCGCATAGGAGGGCATTATATCAATGGCAGACGCAACGAAAGTTGATTTCGCTAATGGTGACGCTGTGATAGCAACGGACGGCGATTGGGAGGTTAGAGGCGTTGTTAGCGAGGTTTATGATGATGTGGTAGAGGTGGATTATTTAGACGAATTCGGCACGATAGACACGATGGAATTTCATGTGTCTTGTGTCCAGTCGGTTATTTAAAGCGGAAGGGCGCGGGGGTTGACCGCGCCACTCCCTAATGTCTAACAAGACAAGGATTATTATAACATGAAAATCGAACTCGCGCAAACGCATTTTAGCGGAGGCGTAGGCGATTTTGAGATAGGGCATGTGTTGACGGATACCGAAGGAAACCCAGAAATTGAGATTGTCAAGTTTAGTGGCTACACTGAAATTGACGACGCGGACGGCACGGAACACGAGACAATCAACGTGCATTTCTCTGATGGTTCAATGATTGAATTTGACACTTTAGAGCGTGCCGTATTCATCAAACGCACCTATCAACCTGTTTCCCCTGATGGGTTTGTTGAGGCAGTCAAGGGAGACGCAGAGGAACGGGCAGAGATAGAAGAACAGCGTAAGGCGAAGATAGAAGCCGAGCGCAAGGGAAAAACCCAATCAGACCTAATCGCTGAGATTAAGGCGAAAATTCCGAGCCGACCGATTGAGGCATACACGGATCAAGAACTTTTGGCGAAGATAGCGGGCGCGCCTTTAGAAATCGCAGAGGACGTGCTGATAACCTACGAGGGCAACCTTGCGAGAATGGCAGGAAGCACAGCCAAGCAGATGCAGGGAGTTTCGGGCATCGGTGAGGTTAGGTCGGAGAAAATCACCGCGGCGTTTGAACTCGGCAAGCGACTTGCGCGGTTTCACGCAGAGAAGGATAAAATCACATCGCCTGCGGACGTGGCAGACCTGATGATGTCCAAAATGCGCTATCTCACGAAAGAAATCGTTGTTGTGCTTGCTTTGGATACCAAAGGGAGCGTGACCAGCACAGGCAAAGCGGGCGACCTTACAAGCGACCTGACATGGGGCAAGATGATCGCGGAGTCTACCGTATTTGAAGGCACGCTTAACGCTTGCTACTTTCACCCGCGCGAGGTTTTCAGATTTGCGATTGAGGAATGCGCGAATTCCGTTGTGCTTCTCCATAACCACCCCAGCGGAGACCCACAGCCGAGCCAAGAGGATATCAGGACGACGAAGCAGTTGATAGAGGCAGGCAACCAAATCGGAATCAAGGTTTTAGACCACATCATCATCGGTGACGGGATATTTGTATCTCTCAAGGAAGAAAACTTTATATAGTGAGGACGGGGGGGCGCGAGCCTCCCCTATTTTCAATGAGTAGAATTGCAGAGATAAACGGCGAATTTCGTGTTGCGGTGCTAACCGAACCACAGAAAAACGGGCGATGCATTCTAACGCAGGGCGTGCATAGACTTGATCCAGATGTGAAGATGTCAATTTTGCAGAAAGTCAAAGCGTTTGACACGTTCACCGAAGACAATGACCCCTACCGCGAACACGATTTTGGGACTATTGAAATGATGGGGGTTGGCAAAGTCTTTTGGAAGATTGACTATTATGCAGATGAGAACGTGGATGCAGGCGCAGAGGACATCGAAAACGCTTATCGTGTGCTGATAATAATGTTGGCGGAGGACTACTAACAAAGGGGAATTGTATTATGGGAAGCAGAAGTTACATCGGGCAATTGCGAGAGGACAGCAATGTTGAATTCGTATATTGCCACAGCGGTGCATATATGAACGACAACGGGTTAACTTTACTCGAGCATTACACCGAAGCGGACAAAGTGAAGGCTTTAATCGCGGGTGGCGACATGTCATATATAGGTAATGCTGATGATGACTCGTATTTGGGCGGAGCGGAGAGTAAAATCTCCACAATGCCTCTCTCCAAGTTTTTAGAATACAAGGATATTAATATTGAAAGCCTTTTCCTATTCAAAGAGGGGCAGTGGCACGTCAAGAGCAGGCACGTTAAGGGCGGTGACAAACAATGGGATTTACTTAAGAATGCGGTCACGCGTCCTGCGGACTAACAAACAAGGCGCGTCCTTCGGGGCGCGTCCTTCACTTACAGGAGATTTTACGATGGCAATTGAATTTCACACGATACCCGAAGAATGTTATGCACAGATTTTCTTCGTTGGTGATGGATATACGGGCGAAGATTGGGACGCAGAGATTGAAGCGACTGGCGAAGTCATCTGTTTGCAGGACAAAGAAGGCAAACGTCATTATACAACAGAAGATTTGAAAGCGGTAGGTGTTGAAAGGTTTACCTTGATAAATCATCACGTCTGTTGGTTAGATGAATCTGTTGATGACTAACAAACAAGGCGCGTCCATCAGGGCGCGCGGGGCGAGAGTAAAGGCTTAAAACAATCGGATTGGCACTTGTCCAACGAAGCCACCAATCCACAACCCATAAAGGAAAGTTAACGATGAATTTGGGAAACCGATTTTACAAAGGCATGGCAACCCCGTGGGGACAAATCCAAGACTCTCACAGAATCGCTAATGGCGTTGTCTCGGTCTCAACGGCAGGGCATGGCGGAATCTGGTTATCGGATAAAAGGATCGCGCAATTGCCAAAGCACTATCAGCCATTTACGGGGACACCGCGCTGGAACGAGGAGGACGAGGACGGCGCGTTGGTGCTTCAATATTTGGGGCTACTCTCATTGATACCTGAACCGCTGGAACTGCACGTGACCGCGGCGGACATTGAAATCGGACGCAAGAGCCGTAAGCCGTCTGGATATAATTATATCAATGGTAAGAACGAAATGCGGTATGGCGGGGCGATTGTGGAGGCTTACAAACGCCAAACGGGCGACGACTGCGGAAAGATGATTTGTCAATCACATTTGAGTCCAAGTCCGGGCGGTTATCGTCTCGTGGTTCTCTCCGATGCGGTCAATGATTTCATGAAACGCTGTGATGCAGGGGAAGCCGTAGAGCCGACCACATTCATGTTAGAGCCGTATGTCGTTCATGAGCGAAAAAAGTTTGTTCACCACATGGCAGACGGTGAAACGTGGACGGATAAGGTCAGCGGTTACGAGTCAAATCGTATCCTCACAGGCAACACAGAGGCGTTGGAGAATTACCTTGAATTCAAGCGACTCTACAAGAAATTCAAGGAAGTTGTGAAAATCACGCACGAGGACACAGTGATTTGGCAACGCTAACCGAAACAACGGGGCGCGTCCTTCGGGGCGCGTCCACACTCACAGAGGTTTAACTATGTTATCAGCAAAGTATATCAACATCTCAACGGGACGCGTCGGTGAGGCTTTCCCGATTTGTGAAGAATGTTTTGAAAATGTCAGGGAGAATTTACCGTTCCAGTTGCCGACACTGGAAATTTACAAGTTAGGTGTCCACGAAGACGCAGGGGCAACGTGTGAGGAATGCGAAGAAGCCTTTGATGAAGTAATGGACGCTGTTATTATCCATAAAGTCGCAGAGTCGGCTTGATGCATTACAGGAGACACAAGAGCATGAATCAGAAACGGAAATTCAGGCGCGACTTTAGTTTTGGCGGTTATGCCATTTTTGAGAAAGGGGATCGGATGCCTGCTTTCGTGCAGGTGGAAGGCTCTAAAATCTTCAAGGTCAGTATTCCGAAAAAAGAGACCGAAGACGGCTCATATTTGCATTCAGATTGCCTCGAGTATGACTTGCGCAAAAAACGGGACATCTACCGACTCCGCAGGAAAGGGATCATCGGTTTCAGTTACGAGACTCCAACCGAAACATCGCTTCTTTATCAAGAGGGGGCGAAGGTAAGCGAGAAATAACGCAACGCTGGTGCGCGTGGCGCGGTTCGATTCCGCGCTTGCGTATTGTATCCGTAACGTGCGGATACGTGTTAGGGCAGGATGCCGAAAAACAACCCTGCCCTAACTATCCATATAAAGGGAAGTTAACCCTTCCCCGACATCATAGAACCAGACGGTTCAATCCGTCAAGGAGTTTGATGTGAGTTACATCATTTTAGCGGGTGCATTCATGGTCACATTAGGGATTTTGTTGGCAAACTATGAAATGGTAAAACAGCGTCGCGATCGCTCGGAACGTCTGCGGCATCGGGCGCGTCGGTGCGTCCGTCGCGACTGGTAACACGGAGACAGGGGCTGGCAACAGTCCCTGTTAACAATGGATTTTCAGAAACTTAACGGGACACGTATCCCGCTAACGCAACAGCACATTGACGCAACGCAAGCCGTCTTTCACGAGAGCAACCATCCGGTCTCTAAAGCGATACAGGCAACGCTCGGTGAGGACTTCATGGTGCTGATCTATCTACTTCACGAGCAAATAGCGATCTTTCAAAAAAGCAGAGATAAGATTAATAGAAAGGTCGGCACGCTACAGACAGCCGGCACGCTTGACGAGTGGCTTTTCAATTATGCCGATGGCGCACCTGTTCCCGCAGGGCATTTGTACATCTACATGCAAGCGGAAGAAGAAAACGATGCCCGCCTGTGGATCGGCTTTCAGGAGCAAACCCAATAACCTATAGGGGCAGGGACAGACAACCGCCCCTATTAACTTGAAAATGTGGTATTATATCATCAGAAAAGGAGATAACAGAGATGCCAAACTACGATTTTAAGAAGAACGAATTTGATATATTTTGGAGCAACGGCGACGAACTTGCCTATCTCGACCGAGAATCGCTGTCCGCGCTTTCCACTGTGCTGTCGGCGGCACTCAACGCTAACGAAGTGGAAATGCCCGTAGACGTCAAGTACCCAACCCTAAAGGGCTGGGCTTGTAGGGAGTTATCCCCAACAGGTTTCCAGTTGTAGCAACTGATTTCTCGTTTCAGTGAGGATGGTATCCCAGCGAATGCGCGTGTGGCATTCGCAAAGACCCTCGTCCACGAAGGGCGCAGGTTTCCGCCCTGTTTAGAATATTCAAGGTTTCCGCGTTGTGGTCGCGGTCAAGTTTCAAACCGCAAGATTTACAATGGAACAGACGCTCAGACAACTTCAGTTTAACTTTGGATTTTTGGCAACACTCCGAACAGGTTTGGCTGGTATTGTGTGGCGGCACTTGATGGAAATGCTTGCCGTCGCGTTTAGCAACCCAGTTGCACCCGTCAAAGAACATACCCCAAGCCGCGTCAGAGATAGACTTGGCAAGGTGTCGGTTCTTTACCATATTGCTCGGTTTGAGTCTCTCTGTAACAACAGCATCAAAACCTTTGTGGTGGAAAAGGGAGTAAGTCGTTTTTGCGATGAAGTCAAGACGCTGGCAGGCGACAATATCCGCCTGTTTTGCCAATGCGTCTTTCGCCTTATACCCTCTTCGGCTCTGGTACTTCTTGAGCGACAGGTCGCGGTGAAGTTTCACGAGTTTGCGTTCGGCCTGTCGGTAAAAGCGAGGGTTGGGTATCTTCTCGCCATCAGAAGTCGTCAGAAAGTCTTGTATGCCTACATCCACACCACAAGCGGATTTTGGGACACAGGAAATCGTATCCGGCACTTCAGAAACGATAAAGCAATACCACCCGCGTGCCGTCTTTTTCAACGTGACCTCTTTCGGGTCTCCGAGGAGCCGACGGTGCTGGCGGATTTTGATTTCACCGAGTTTCGGCACTTTCAAGCGGTTATACCGAGAACCTGTTTCACGGATAGGATTCTGACGGACACGTTCACCTGTCTTAAGTTTGGATTTGCGCAAAGACCACGTGAGCGAACGCACAGAACGCTTGAAGCGCGGCGCACCCTTCTTTTTCTCTTTCGTGTCTTTACATCTGCGAAAGAAGTGTTCCTGCGCTGCGTCAACACGTTTGATAGTGGATACCTGCATATCCTGTGGGTGTTTGGAATAATGCGAGTTAGATTGACGGAGTTCTGCCAAATGGTTAATCTGGTCATACATCGACACCGAGATACTGCCATAATTCCACATCTGCCAACGCATCTGGAGCATGTAGTTTTGGAGTTGCTTTTGGTGTTTCAACTCCGCAAAAAGCCACGGCTCTTGCATCTGTGTAGGAGATACAGGATATTTGAATGTGCGTTTCATAATGTGTTCACGTCTCACGCCTTTAACCCCTAATGAGTGGGTAGGCAGACACGTAACCTTGCGGTTACGCTCATTATGTCTGCCAACGTGATATGTTAATTATACAACAATTTGGACTGAAAGTCAAGTGTTTTTTTCGACTTTTGGTCCTTTCCAAGAGGGCGGATTTTCCTCCCCCGAATGAATTCGGGGGTTTCCAATCCGTAAAAAGAGATGAAGTTAGACTCAGAACAGAGAAATAAAGCAATAAAAAAGAGGCAAGGGCGCGGCGACGCGTCCCTGTAAAAACAGATGGCAAGCACCCGCTATGGTAGAATCTATCACGGTGACCATCACCACAACAACATAAAATTCCCGTCGCCAGACGCACGGGATCAGTTTCGCCAAAAATTTAACAACTACCACGCCGCACACGACCATGACGGCGAAGCTCCGCGGTTCGAGTTTATAAAAGCAGCGGATGTCAGAGATGTTTATGCCGGTGGTAGGAATCATAATCACGATGAAATCGCGATAGACGGCTATGCATTCTATGAGATCAAGGAATACCACAACAGAGAGAACCCGGACACGTACACGCATTACCGTGTGCCGACGTGTTGTATCTCACCGATTATCGTCTTAGAGAGAGAGTTTATCGACGCTGGGACACTCAAACGGCATGGACTCAGCAGCATCTTCGGCGATATGCCGGAGACGGACTTTGAGAACCTCGTGCAATCTGTCGAGAATGACGGCTTCATGGATTCGCTGATCCGTGTGCTGGATGGCAAGATATTAGATGGCTGGCATCGGTATCAAGCCGCCCTTTCGTTGAACCTCGTGCGGAAGTTGATGTTTATGGCATGGGAGGAAGAAAAGGACGGGAAAGCCATTGCTTTCGTCTCTGCCCAAAACCTTGAAAGGCGACACTTGACTGCCTCGCAACGTGGGCAGATCGTTGTATTTCTCAATGAACGATTTGGGTGGGGTGGCGATCGGAGCAAAACACCAGATGACGCGTTGAAAACCAAGGCTGACCTCGCCACGGAAGCGAATGTCGGCGCAAGCACGATCGACCGAGCCGTGAAAGTTGAGAAACTCGGTAAGTCCGAAGCCGTCATCTCCGGTGAGAAAACGGCTTCTCAGGTCATCAAGGAAGAAACCCTGAAATCGCTATGGGAGCAGGTCAGTGCCGAAATGCCTGAATGGAAACGCCGCAATAAGGAAAAATCCAAGTATGAGAGCGATCACATCGGCAGGGCGAGTCAATCCATGTTGATTGCGGCATTGCGTTTCCATAAGGATTCCGATGCAGACGGCGCGGCAACGGTAGTGGAACTTAAGCAGCTGCTCGAACTTATCAAGGCAGATACGCTTTCCTTTATTCTTGAGGTGCGTCGGGTGTTGAAAGACTCTCAGCAACCCGTCGAATCGGAATCGGAAACAGCGGACGACAGAGATGCCAGCACACTCTTGAAAAAGAAGAAACAGGTGCTGAAATCTATGTGGGACGCACGGGTACAGGCGGCAAGAGATTACACTGGGGACGCAGATACCGAGTTGAATCAGTATCTTTCACTTCCGCAGTTGGAAGACGGGTTTGCAAGGTATCATGAGGTTTATGAAGCCCCTTTCAAATCCGGTATGAAACGCATCACGTCTGCGAATTCGTTCAGTAATTTTCAAGAACGCGCACTTGAATCCGATGTCTCGCTTGAAGATTTGGAGAAAGAGTGCAGAGCCATCAAGACCTACGCGTTTGACATTCTGAAATGGAAGGATCAGGAGTGGATACAGTCGATGCTTCAATGGCGGAAGAATGCCCTCTCTAAGGCTGATTCCAAACCTGAACCTAAACCTGAACCTAAACCTGATCCCGAACCCGAACCCGATGATGACCTCAAAACGCTATGGGAGAAGGTCACTGCCGAGATGCCGAAATGGAAACAGCGGTATAAGGAAACAGGTTATAAAGAAAGCGATCTCGTCAGTCGGGCGAGTAAATCTCAGTTGATAAGGGCTTTGCGCGTGTATCGTGAATCAGAGACATCCGGCGCAGTAACAGTCGAGGAACTCAAAGACCTGTTGAAACTTATGAAAAGTGATTCTTATGTTTTCATACGTAGAGTTCGGGACGAACTCAGGGATACCGAGCCGTCTGAACCCGAACCTTCTGAAACATCGGATGCCAGTGATGAAACACCCGCAGAAACGGAGGAAACCTGTCGGGATGATGCGCAAGAGACCGAGGATTCCGAAGAAGATACATCCCTTGCGGATCTGAACCTACCGAGTTTGAAAGGTATCCTTGATACGCTTTTGGACACTGTAGGACGCATTGAACATTCGATTACAAGGGATAGTTGCAGTCGGCTAAAATATAGTCAAATTTAGACAAATCTATACAAACTTGGTAATTTCTATACATTGTAAGATTTTATTTGACAAAGACTATAGAAATATGGTATAATTATAGTATGAATGATAGATTTGTTAAGATTGGTGAAGCTGCTAAAATACTCGGTGTTAATCCTCAAACGCTTCGACGTTGGGAAGAAGGTGGTGTTATCGAGCCTGCGAAAAGAACACCGAAAGGCACACGCCTTTACAGTCTCCAAGAGTTATTAGGTGTCAACGATTTAGCCTATCCTACGATTGCCTATGCCCGTGTTTCCAGTTCGGATCAAAAGGAAGATTTAGAACGTCAGCATGCTGTCCTTGAGGCATTTTGTAATAAGAATGGGTGGCAGACTGAAATCATAAGAGACCTCGGCAGTGGCATGAATTACAATAAGAAAGGACTCGGACACCTCCTTGAGTTAATAGTGCGGGGTCAAATGTCTCGTCTGGTTATCACACACAAAGACAGACTGCTCCGATTTGGTGCGGAGATAGTTTTTCGTATCTGTGAACTCAAAGGCATAGAGGTTGTCATTATCAATAAAGGCGAACAACCTTCTTTTGAGGAAGAACTGACTCGTGATGTAATGGAAATCATGACAGTGTTTTGTGCCAAACTCTACGGACGACGCTCTCATAAATCCAAGAAAATGGCAGAGGAAATAGAGAATATCGTCTCCGAAGAAAAACAACAATTGGAGATCAATCTTGGACCTCCGAACACAGAAGATAGAACTGAATCCGAATAACAAGGAAGCCACGCTTATGGCACAGCACGCTGGCTATGCCCGTGTTGCCTTCAACTTTGCTTTATCGTCTTTCAAAGTCGGTTTAGACACAGACGAGTGGCGAAGTCATATTGACATTAAGCGTGAGTTTAATGCAGTCAAATACAATAAGTTTGACTGGTGTGAAGACCTCTCACAGAATGCGTCCAAGAATGCTATTCACAATCTTGGAGACGCTGTAACACGTTGGAAAAAAGGACAAAATAAGTTCCCTGTCTATAAGAACCGAAGTGGTAAATGCTCTTACCAAGCAGACAATGGCGAAGGAACTGTTGATGTCTGTAAAAAACGTGTTAACCTTCCAAAGATAG